>NZ_CAKKMS010000001.1 GCF_918698245.1 Pedobacter sp. Bi126
TGGAAACCATCGGTCAGGGTTACACTCAATGGTGCGCTGATCTCGCTTTCTCCGTTATAGGCTGATATAACCTTTTGGGCGGAAGAGCGGCTGCAGAACAGCAGAAATGCTGCTGCAGCGCAAAAATGTTTTAGATGCTGTTTCATAGAGGCGTTAGTTTTTATAGTGGTAGTCGGTTTGTTTTAAGATATTGCCGTTCTGGTCTTTAACAGCCTTTAAACGCTGGAAGGCATCATATTCATAATAGGTGGTCATACCTTTGGCGTCGGTCTGGCTGGTCATGCCGACCAATGGTTTGTAGGTATAAGTATTAATAAATGAATTAGGTAAAGCGGCCCTAAGTGTGTTTAAATAAGTCCTTAAAGTATTGTCATCATTTGGGTTATCCAATAAAGCCTGATTTATAAGACTACTTACCGTTGCATAATCCGTATTAGTAATTTTAGCTACAGGATATTGCTTGTTGTACCCCCACAAATAGATTTCCTTTGGCCCATTAGACATACTCCATTCTAAAAGATTTCCTAAGTAATCGTAATTGTAAAACTGAATCCGAGCATCTAAAGTATAAGCACCGTTTTGCTTGTAAATTGTTTCCGGCTCGACAATAGACGCAGACCAATTTTTATAATTATTTAGCGTTTTTTCAATAAGAGTACCATCCCTAAAAATACTTTGTTGCAAAATTGGGTTAATAATATGTTTGGAAATTAAAGATTGTCTTGCGGTTTCTGCTATTGAAGTTAAATCTGTAAAGTCATCTTGTGGATATTTATTTACCGTTGTTATCAAATGTCCTTTACTGTCTCTTGTTTCGATTTTTGTTGTTTGCGCATGAACAGGGTTCTCGTAGTAATAGGATGTAGAATTTTCGACAGGATTTAAACCATTTACGTCAAAGCTTTTTTCAATAGTGCTCGTTTTATAAATCCAACGACATATTATTTTTGCTTTTAATAAGTTAGAAAGATTAGCAGGCCCTGATGGACAGCCACCCGTACATATCGTAAAATTATATCCTTTTTTTACTGGAAGATCAAAATAGTTAGGAGAACTAGAGCTTAAGGATTCATCGAAGTTATAATTATGAGAAGTTTCCTTAACAGCTACGTTTTGACTGTTGTAAATTAATTCTTTAGTAAGAAATCCTCTATAAACATCAAAATCAGTAACCAGCGTGGTCGACGGTACATTTGTATTTGTTAAATAGCCATTTACAAGTCCGTATGTTTGTCCAAACAAATTAACAGGGGCGGTGGTGTAATAGGACTCTTTTTTTCCATTTGATAAAGCAGGTACATCGTCTGAAGTTGTATAAGATGTTACCATTTTATAGCCTACATTGCTTCCCTGCGTTGTACCTAAATAATTAGAAGAATATGAGGTTCTAACGATGTATCCATGATCAAAATCAACAAATCTTAGGTTTGACATTACTACCCCTGAGGAACGATCTGGGTCATCTTTCATTACGTAGCTGAAGTTTTCCGAACTTTTTAACCCTGTTACCGGATCTAAATTGATTACTTGCTTAATCCTAAGTCCACCTATAGGTATTTTTTTAAATGGTTCTCCATAGGTAATGTAGCTCATATTCGCAGACATTGTTTGTCCTGTTCCATCTACACTTGAGATCAGCTCGTAATCTCCCGCATCAAGATTAATGTATTCGGTGGTATTATTATTAACCATATACCTTGAAAACTTTACCGTTTTGCTCCCATCACTGTTAATTAAATTAATAAAAACACTGGGACCATTCTCAACCGGCGCAGGGCCTGTATATTTCCCATTTACATTGAAATACAGTTTTTGTTCTGTTAAAAGAGAGAATGTTTGTTTAGCGATAGGTATATTTACAGTGGATGATTTTACTGCTATGGCACTAACACCATGTGGTATTTTATTTTCCCCTCCCACATTAGCGAAACCGCAATCATTTCCCTCATAAACGAACGTCGAAGAGCCTCCGGTTGGGTAAGTTATTGATTTAAGCACTCCAGTCATTGCCCGACTGGGATTCGAGTCTCGATTCCCCCCAGGAATAATTTTGTCTGCAGGTGCATAATCCAGAGGATCCACTTTTACTAAAAGTGTACTATTTTGCACTCCATTGTAATATCCCCAATAATCTTGTGATTTAGAATCTATTGCTGGCACTGCTTCTGGTGAATAATACTCAAAAAGGTGTGATTTTAATACTGCACCATCTACAGTAGAAATTTCATTAAAATTATCAAGTTTTAGCCTAACATCATCACTCTTATTCGACCTCATTGAATTCACATCCCCAAAATAACTATGGCCAAATGTAAATTTCTTAGTAATAACTCCGTTATAATCCTCAACGGTTATATAATCAAGTACCGAACTCAAAGGTATATCGAGCCTATTTTTAGAGGTGTAAAATTTAACCTTTTGGCCAAAAGCATCAATTTGTTGTAGTACCTTTCCCTCAATTTCAATAGACGATGCCGATGACGAAGCCTCTTTATTCGCCTGATAGGCGGGGGAAAGATTAGTATAATCAACTTCTGATTTTTGTACACCGCTACTAAACTCGTTCACGCTGCTATAAGTAAAAACTATTTCGCCTGCAGATGTAGTAATTTTAGATAAATACCAAGCCGAAGTAAAAGTGTTCCCGTCACTTGTGCTGCTTTCTAATGCATCAAATAGGTAAATTGAACCATCATCATCTGTAATGGTAAAGCTACTTAAAGAATTATTGTGTTCAATTTTCAAATTTTTATAGTTAATACAATGAGCATTGTGTCCGGCACCTGCATCCATAACAAACTTCCCTGATTTACCTGCAAAATTGTAATAAAAAATATCTGGTTCCAAGTCATAACCTCCGTTCCAAACAGGACTACTTACTGATGAACCAGGTAAAGGCTGTCCCTCTTCAACATTGAATAATTGTGCATCTGTCTTGTTCCCAAGGGCCCAATAACCCATTGGTTTTTCATCAGCCTTACCATGCACAGACCTTGTGATAACGCCACCGGCACTAAGCGACCAGCCCAAGCCTACCCAACTCGATTTTTCTTCTACTTTTAGTCCGGATGAAGAATAATTCAATGTAATTGGTAAAGAGTATTTACCAATTGAAACTACATGAACTGGAATATTAATACTTGCTGTACCCGTATATTCGCCAACTGGTATATCCCCATATTTCCCTAACGAGGCGGCTGTAGGGGAAGGTGGTATAACTTTTGGCAAAAATGTGCTTACACCTCCTTCGACAGGAGTCTGAGCATTTACTTTATGCAAACCGATAAGCAAAAGTAGTACAGCTGTTTTTAAAATCTTATTTTCAATTCTCATTATTAAAATATTTTAATCTGTGATTAGATAGGGCGATGCTCGCTGAAAGTCAGGAGTGAGAGCAATAAAGTTTTCATTGATTTGGTTTTGCTTAAAATTTAAAAAGGTATTGAATTCCAGACTTAGAACGGATAACCGCTGATCACTTTACGTTTTTATTTAGTGTTTTGATATATGCATCCTGAACTTCAACTTTCTTACTTAACTCAATAAGATGTAAGGTTAGCTCTTCTATCTTTTTCTGTTGAAGCTTGAACATTTCACTAACCGCTATTCCATTTGCTTCAATTTCTTTTGCAGAAGGCATTTCGGGCAGGTGTTTATTGGTTCTGATATAGCTTTCCAATCCTTTCAACGTTCCAACATCATAGCTTTCATCAAAAACATAATCTGGCCAGTTAGCGGCTTCTACCTTAATCTCTTTTGCACGGATATTTCCATTTACGGCAAGTTTCTCTGCTGGATTGGTAATGCCGATACCTACATTACCACCATTAGGCTGTAGCGCTAAATTGGTCCACTGGTGCTGAAACCAGCCTGCTTTGATAAAACCAAAACCTGCACCGTTTACATCATAACCCATCACTACCCGCTTGGCTGGATCGCTGCTACCGGAAACGCCAAACTGAGCAACATCAATATCTGTATTCATTGTGATATCCTGCGACACATTCAACTTATATGTAGGAGATAATGTTCCTATTCCAGTTTTACCACCTCCATCAATCACAAGATCATCACCGTATGCCCAGCCATTTACCCCCGGCGATTTTGAAAAAGATCTCCTGGTACCCAATATCATCTTTCCTGTGGCATCACCATTGTTTTGGTTTCCTGCTACTGTGATAATTCTGGCCTGCCCCCAAAAATTGGAGCCATCTGTATTTGCAGGAATAATAAACTCTAACTGTGCACCACTTACCGTTGAGCGGCTACCGGTGTTTGCCTGAATCTCCAACTGCCCGTTATAAGGGGCGTTAACAATATCAATATGAGTACCTGGACTGGTTACCCGCAGATTATTAAAGTTCAGCTGTCCATTCCCATCATCAGTAAGTACTTTAAACCAGGGTTGCGCGCCGTTGGAATTTGTTTTGCGGAAGTAAAGGTTTTGATCAAAAAAACTCCCGGCTAGCTGCATCGCATAGTTGTTATTACCATTACTGTGTCTAACATCTAGTAAATGCCACCAACTGGAGGCTCCAGCGGGGTAGTTTACGGGGACAGAGGTTTCAAAGAAACCAGAAGTTGCACCCTCATTACCGGTTATACCAGCATCATTTCGGGTACCTGTTTGCGATTGTGCTAAAGCAAAAATTGGCAAAAGCATCATTAAAAGAGCGTAACTGTATTTCATTTTTTTATTTTTTAAATTGATCGTTTATTTCGGTTTTTCTAATGCAGAAAGTATGCTTAATACAGCTTTGTTGCCTGCCCATCTTGTGCGTTTAGCTGTTTGTCTTTCACTATCAGATGCAAGGTCAGCCCTTCTAATTTTAAGGAGAAGTCTGTTCATTTCACCTCATGCAAATCCGTTGTGCGCTCCTCAGCCGTGATTGTATTTCTGGAGGATGTTAATGGGTTACATAAACCGATAATGATCAGTAGTATAGGTACCCAATAAGTGCAGAATTAAACAAATCCATGTTAGTTTAGATCTGGACGAAACCGGGAGTAGGCAGATCAATCGGTAAACGATATAAAAAGAGGTTAAATCCAGGTCTATTTGGAAAACTTAAGCCTGCTTTACTTTTATTGATCGGTCTGGACTGGACAACTAAAAATTAGCAAAATATTATTCCTGTTTAGAAGATGTTGACAGGGAATAAAACTGGAATAGGCGGAAAAAGTTGTAAAAGTTTTGAGAGACATAGCTGTACATGTTTAATTGTTGATTTAGATTTTTCTAAATTGTTGTTTAGAAGTAGCGAATTACCATTTTTGAAAAAATAGCCACAAAAAAATTACACCAACACACCAGTTTTTGTGACCAAACTTAATTCATGAATAATTCGATCATCTTAATTTTAAATTGTACGGAAATTAAGCGCGCTAAAAATTGGTTTATAACGATAACATTAAAATTAAAAAAATTAGCTTGCATTTTATCTGCACAAGATACCCGTAATACAATACACTGAACAGCAACACTTTAATTCGAACTGGGAGCGTTTTAAAACATATGGATAACGCATACTTTATATGGGATCTCATAGATATTTTGAATATTCTCCCCTAAAAGCAAAAACCCTGTTAATCGTGCGATTGCTGGGCTTTATACTTTTTAATAGTCTTTGCCGTGATCCCGCTGGGATTGGCTCAGCCTGCAAAATCCCGAACTCAGCCCTGAGCCTTTTACAAATCGAACCCAGGCCGGCGCTTCTGTTCGAATCCAAGCGGGAGTAAAACAAAAAAGCCTCACATTTCTGTGAAGCTTTCTGTGATCCCGCTGGGATTCGAACCCAGGACCACTACATTAAAAGTGTAATGCTCTACCAGCTGAGCTACGGAATCATTTTGTCCCTTTCGAGGCTGCGAAGTTAGAAATTAAATTCATTCCCGCAAAGAACAAAGTCAATCTATTTAATAAAAACTTAACATTAATTAAACAAAACAGCGTTAAATCTTTAGAGATCATGTTGTTAAATACAATCAGAAATTTTATTATTTATTTACTTTTCCTACCTCTTTGTTATTAAAACTGACATATAACATAAAAATGATGTTTTAACACCCCAAAACTTATTTGCATCTACCCTCGTTTTTCATGATCAAACAAATAACCTAATTACATCTTGTTAATATTCCAATACGATAAAAGCATAGATTGACAATATCAAAATATCAAACGTTTGCGCGGAATTAGCCATATTTTTAGGCAAAACCTTAAAAGAACGCGGGGCACAAATGCCTGCAGAAAAAGTGACTGGAAAAGCAGTACCATTTCCAGATGAGATTTTTGGCAATTAACTATGTTTATCGTGATAAAGCAAAAGAGATTGTATCATAAAGGCGATTTCACCTCCGATGCTGTCATGTTGAGCTTGCCGAAACAACTTAAATAGTATTTAAGCAAATCCTTCAACAAGCTCAGGATGACAAATCTATATTTATGGTACAATCTCTTTTGCTTAAATCTTATTATAAACCCCAACCATATCTGATGCGGGTTAACCCCGATTGATTGGTAGTTGTTAAGGTAATATTTGTTCCGCTTCCGCCACGGTTCTGAATACTGTAACTGTCGTTATCTCTAAGCCCTGGCCAGTACACACTGGCAACTTTATCGGTTCTAAATACATTGGTAGAACCAACTATATAGGCAATTTCATTATCGCTACCAACCGAACCGGTATAATTTTTACCCGTAGTCATGGCTGCACCATATTCGGTAACCACGGTACGGTTTGCATAACTACCAAAACGGCTTCGCCAGTCGGCTTCCCAAGCCGATTGTGTTCTGGTAGCCCAAAATGCATAATTATGCAGGGATAAGAGGCAGCTCGAAAATCGGCTATCTGCACCAACAGCTGTTACATTTTCCGAATAGCCCGTACCACCTAAAAGAATCCGGCCTTTGCTTACATTGGGGTAACGGGAAAGCCATTCAGCATAAATAGTGGTTAATTGGGCCAATGTATAACCATAGGGCTCATTCATGGGTTCGAAATATACGTTTGCATTACTTCCATATTTATTAACTACGGTTTGCCACATGGCCCAAAACTGAGTCGTGTCATCGATAGTACCATTATGGGAGGATGCACTCTCCCAACAAGCAAGTATAACCTTCATGTTTTTACTTAAAGCGCGATCTATTGCCCCGGTATATGCGCCCCACCACGAATCGGATACACTTGGCGGGTTAATTGGTAACCTTACCGTATTTACACCTGGCATGTTATTTTGGAAACCCGTTAATATCGCATTTGCTTTAGCTGATACAGTGGTATAATCATCACCAGCGGTTAAGCCTGAGGGGATTACCCAGCCGTCAACAAAATTATCGCGGCCATCTGCCCAATTTACACCTGCAATACCCGCAGCACCAACCGATTCTGCAGCTGCTTTTTGAGCATCCGTGACCTCCGTTTTTTCAATTTCGAGCGGAGTTTCTGTTAGTTCTTTTTTTTCACAGCCCATTAAGCATACGCTTAATATAACGGCCATTGTTGCAATTGACGTTTTAATTTTCATAGGTAATGATTTAATATTTGGTTAGTGAGGCGTTAACCAGAAGAAAATCGAAATGTTATTTATTTTTTAACTCATTTAAAATAGCTTTATCTAAACTGGTTAATGTATGCTGTGTAGGTTTAAGCAGTTCGAAAACTACAATTTCATTCTTTCCTTTTTTTAACCATTCTGCTGGCAAATAAATGGTTTGTTGAGGTCCAATGCCCCAATATTTCCCCAAATTATGTCCGTTAACCCAAACCACGCCTTTGCCCCATTTGCGCATATCTAAATAAGTATCGGCAACTTTGGTTAAATTAAAGGATGCCGATTTAAGGGCCGCCGCAGATTGGCTATTTACTTTAGGCTGTGTTTTTTGGGCATCTATTTTATCAAACGGCAGTGGGTACATTTTCCACGATTTAATCTCAGTACCGTTGAACGTTACGCTCTTGGTTATCCCCTTATTATTTTTAAGCAGGTAAGGACCAAAATTAATTCTACCCATGTTTTCTACTAAAATATCCAGTTGTACATTGCCGGCAGGAAGATTAACTATTAAACTATCTTGGTAAAGCCTTCTATCTAAAACACCAACAAGTTTTTTATTGATATATACCAGGCCATAATCGCGCAACTCGCTGATTTTAATTACGCCTTTGCGTCCACCTTTGATTGTGCTGCTGTACAATACAAAACCATAAGGTTGGTTAAGGGCTTCGAAGGTTAATGGTTTTTCACTTAATTGAGGCTTGCCAACCAGGTTGAAGATGTCTGTTGATTTGGTAAAAGTAATTACAGGCAATGCAGCTGCCGGCTTGGCAGCAGGTACAACAGGAAGCTTTTGGTTTGCAGGCAAATTCTTTTTAATCGCTTCGCGGAAAAGCATAAATTTTGGTGTCGCATTACCTGCCTCATCTAAAGGTGCATCATAATCATAACTACTAATCTGCGGTTCGTAAGCTGTAGAATCGTTATAATTTGCCCCATTCATAAAACCTCTGGTTGTACCGCCATGAAACATATACATGTTAATGGAAATCCCTCCTTTAAGTACAGTATCTAATTTATTGGCATACGTTTTTGGGTCTACCTGATGATGTTTTGTACCCCACCAATCAAACCAGGCCGGATACCATTCTGGTACAAAGTAAGGTCCGGTACCATTGTTATATTTATTGATCAATGTTCTGATCTGCGCAGGATTATCGATGCCGTTTACACCTGGAAGCAGACCCGCTAAATGACCACCTTCTAATGCAGGAACAGGATCGCAGGTAGAAAGTACGCCGTCAAAACCGGCATCTTTAAAGAGCTGAGTATTGATCTTCAGGTATTCCTTGTCATTTCCATAAGAACCATACTCGTTTTCTACCTGTACCATTAAGATGTTGCCACCATGGTTAATCTGCAATGGCGCTAACCGTTTACCAATCTCTGTAAGGTATTCTTTATATTCTTTTAAATATTGTGCTTCTTTACTCCTTACCTGTAAACCTTTAATGTTCTGCAACCAAAATGGATAACCGCCAAATTCCCATTCGGCACATACATATGGACTAGGACGAAGCAATACCCATAATCCTTCTTCTTTTGCAATGCGCACAAATTCGGCAATATCATTATTGCCCAAGAAATCGAATTTATCTTTTTGAGGCTCATGTACATTCCAAAATACATAAGTGCCAATGGTATTTAAGCCCATCGCTTTAGCCATTTTCATTCTATCGCGCCAGGCTTCTCTTGGTATGCGGGGGTAATGCATTTCGCCGGATATTATTTGAAAAGGCTTATTATCAAGCAGAAAAACAGAGTCTGCAAGTTTAAAAGTGTGCTGAGCCTGTGCAAAAGCACCTAAGCTGGCAAAACAAGTAATTAAAATTACCTTAAAAATGGTGTATTTGAAGGTATGTTTCATGAAGATGTGTATTTATGTTTTATAAAATTATATGCACAGTTTTCCTTTCCCTACATAGATAAGGTGCTTTGTTCCAGAGAACAAAATTGGAAAAGGATTAAATTTTTGGATATTCAAGCATCCCCAAACTGGGTTTACTAACTTACTATTGTGGTAATAGATTTAGCCGGAACCCTAATACCCTGGTTACTTTTATATTGCTTATATGGTGATAAATTATATGCTGCAGATGTAACATAGGTTTGCACCACATTTGGTTTACTTCCTTTTATTTCCAGATCCAGGTTGATATCTTGCTCACTAGTATTAACGGCTACAGTAACCAGATTGCTATTATCCAGATATGCTGATATGTAAATCTGGTTTTCTTTTCCGTTTATTATACTAACCCCAACACGTTTACTACCTTCTTTGATAAAACGGCTATAATTGCCTAAAGCCCATAACATTTTACTATCGTACACCCTTCCGTCTGTTTTATTTTTATCGATATATACCAGCCCATCTTTATAATCACCAGTCGATACGGCTAACCACCACTGCCATGATGTAGCATTTGATAAAACGAGGTCATGGTGGATCAACTTCGCAATAAAAAGGGCTGTTACCATGCCCAAATCACGCCCTTCGCCTTTAAGCACATCGTCACCCAGCACACAATATTCAGACATCCAATACCTTAAACCTTTTATCTGGGCTACTGCTTCAGCTGTTTTTTTTCGGGTATTTATAAGTTTTTGTTCAGGACTTGTGGTAAAATAGCTATGACCAGAAATAGATTGATCAATATTGGATAAGTTGCCGACATAATTCGGAGATGAAGGATTAAAGAACTGATAGACCTGATTTCCCTTTGCCGTGTTTCCATTATCGTATAAATAATCGAGCTGGCCGGCCTCTCCTATCTGTATTTTGGTTTTGATCTGATTTTTCGCGAATGCATCATTTACGCCTTTATAAAGCTGAGCAAGTTCAGTATTGTTATAGGGACAACCTTCCTGATTGTGCTCATTCCATTTCCACTGTGGCTCATTTGCCGGACTAAGGTAATCCAATTCGATTCCTGTAGTTTTTTTCAGCCCTTTAATTGTGGCTACCATATCGGCTGAAAAATCGGGAAGTTTATCAAAATTCAGGTTGCAGTTACCATCGCTAGAATAAGCTTTACCGTTTTTGGTAAAAAGCACATGCGGACTGTTTACAAAGCCGATAAACTGTTTTACGCCACGGGTTTTAGCGGCCTTTAAAAACCAGGTTTGCCCTGGCATCGCATTCCAATCATAACTACCATCGGGTTGCAGAAAAGCGTATTGGCGACGCCATTCGTCGCCAATATCGCTTGCCTTACCTTGGGCGGCACTGCCGCCACCAATACTGAAACGCCACATATTAAGGCCAATACCCAGGGGCTGACCCGTTTTTGTAATTTGGGTACTAAAAAGCAAATCGGCCATCTTATCCTTTTTCTCTGCAGGCCATAATCCAGCAAATTGACAAGTCCAGGCATCAGATGCCCCGAAACCTTCTATTGTTTGAAATTGAACCAATGGGTCAATTTCAATCTTTACAGTTTGCTGGGCCGCAGCACTACCAGAGCAAAACAAGGAAATGCTAGTAAGAAAGTAGCCGATTTGTTTATAATACTTTATCATTGATGGTTAAGTTGTCTTATTAATAACCAGGGTTTTGCTGCAATTTACCGCCTGAAGCTAAAATTTCGGCCCTAGGTATTGGTAACCAATAATGTTTGGTTTCAAACTTACGCCCGTCTAAAGCAACTTTAGGTGTATAAGTAAATGTAGTACCCGTTTTGGTAATAATCATTCCAGCAGCAGGTTTGTTTTCGGTTACATCGGCAATTTTCCATCTTCTTACATCATAAAAACGATGTTCTTCGAAAGCAAGCTCTACCCTACGCTCATAACGAACCGCATCGCGCATTTGTGTTTGGGTAAGCCCAACGGCCAATTCAGGCATATTCACTCCTGGTCTTGCCCTTACCATATTAATAGCTTGCCTTGCCGACATTGTTGATCCGGAAGGAACAGCATCAGGGCCATAAGCTTCGTTTGCAGCTTCTGCATAATTAAGCAAAATTTCTGCATATCTAAAATAAATCCAAGGCTGAAACCCTGCATTACCCCAAGGGTTTTGCAATGGATAAGCATCATTCATAAATTTTTTAAGGTAATAACCAGTTTTGGTTGTATTCCAGTTATCATTTCCATCTTTACTATCTTTTCCTCCCGGAATAAAGGTTTCTACATTACGCTCGCGATATGCTGCACCATTGTATAAAATAGTGGCTGCAAAACGAGGATCACGACCTTTGTATGGTTCGTTGTTATCGTAACCAGATGTAGGATCGGTAATGGCTTTACCGTTGGCCATTTCGTAATCATCTACCAGGTTTTGCAAAGGCGTATTACCAGCCCAGCCGCCATAACCGTTTGGTCCGTTGGCAATTTCTAAATGGGTATGGTTCGCATTTTTTGTAAACAACCTCGCGAAAATAATTTCATTGCTTTGGTCAGTTAAGAATAAATTTCCATAACCGCCCGTGTAAATTCCATATTTATTTAGCGAAATAACTGCCTGCGCTGCCGTAACAGCTGCCTGCCAGGTACCAGCATTATACAACGGACTAGCAGCATATAAAAGTAAGCGGGATTTTAGCGCAAGTGCAGCGCCTTTTGTTGCCCTTCCTACCATCCAACTACTGCTATTATCCAAAGGTAAATCTGCTGCAGCCTGGTCTAGCTGTGCCGTTACATAATCTATAGATTCTTTAATTGAGGCCCGTTGAAACAATGCCGGATCCTGTAAATTGTCGGTCAGGTTCGTTACCTTATCGCCCATTAAAACGACACCACCATAATTCCGGATCAGATCCTGATAACGGAAAGCCCTGACAAATTTAAGTTCGGCCGCAAGCTGTTTTTTATGTACCGCACTCATGCCAATTTTACCAAGTACCTCCAGACCGTAATTACATTCTCTGATGCTTTTGTAGCTCCTGCCCCAATATACACCCGCACTGCCTAAATTTTCAGGTGCCAGCTGTCCTCTTTGGATCAACCAGGTGGCATCATCATTATTATAAATAGATTCATCCGTAAATGAGCTCCACATGCTATATTCAAAACCTCTGCCGAAACCCGGTGAAGAACCGTCGCCCTCCTTATCCTGCAATCTACTGGCGATATAACGGTTGGTTACATAGGCTTCAAAAACAGCCGTATCGGTTTCTATTGAAGCTGTAGAGATCCGATCTGTTGGTTCTACATTTAAAAAATCTTTTTTACAGCCTGCAATACCCGTTGAGATAAGAGACAGGCCTAAAAGTGATATATATATTGATTTGTTCTTCATGATGTTTAAAATTTAATGTTGGCGCCCAAATTAATAATGCGTTGCTGTGGATAAAACTGTCCACTACCACTGGTTCCTTCAGGATCGTAATCTTTTACTTTAGAAATGGTGAACAAGTTAAATGCACTCGCATAAAGCCTTAATCCCGAAACATTGATCCGATTTAAGAAACTGGCCTTAATGTTATAGGCAATTTCTACATTTTTAAGCCTTAAGAATGAGGCATCATTTAACCAAAAAGTATTGTTAAACTGCCCACCGCTAATGGCATTCGAAGCACGGTCAGTTACCCTTGGGTAAGTTCCGTTCGGATTAGATGCACTAAATCTGTTATCGGCCCAACTGCTGTAAAAGTTACCGATACTACCAGATTCTGGCAAAACATATTGGCTTACCTGTGTTTGTCCAGCCAACACCATCGATACATCAAAGTTTTTATAAGAAGCGCCAAGCGTAAAACCATAAGTAATCTGAGGGATATTACTATATGGCGTTCTGGTTTGGTCATCGGCCGTTATTTTGCCATCATTATTATAATCGAGGTATTTAAGATCGCCTATTTTAGCGCCACTTACATGTGGGTAAGCATCTAACTCTTGTTGAGTTCTGAATATGCCAATGCTATTGTAAAGTAGATTAGCATTTAATGGTCTGCCGGTTTGGCGTTGATAATCTAGTGTACCGCTGGCTTCATCAATAAAAATTACCTTGCTTTTTGCGTAAGTGATATTGCCTGATGCATTCCATTTAAAGTTTTCGCCATTATGGTTATAACCTAAAGTAGCTTCAAAACCAGTATTATTAACTTTACCAATATTTTCTGAAGGTACCAGCGGGTCAGAACCGAAAGGGTTTACAATTCCTGAAGAACCTGGCAATGATGCATTACGGGTGGCCAAGATATCAGATCTTTTTTGTTGAAAATAGATGGCTTCGATACTGAAGTTTTTAAATATAACGGCATTGAAACCGATATCGAGTTTTTTGGCTACTTCCCAGGTAATATTCGGGTTTGCAAGTTTAACTAAATTTACACCCGGCTGTATGGTTGATGATGTTGCACCCGGGCTTTGGGCTACAAATCCATTTCCAACAAGAACATAATTATCGAAGTACTGGAAACCATTTACGTTATCGTTACCAAGTGCTCCGTATGAAGCACGGATTTTTAAATTATCAACAAATTTAACGTTTTCATTAAACCACTTTTCTCTTGAGATTACCCACCCTGCAGAAACTGAAGGAAAATAACCATACTGTTTACCCTGAGGAAAAATTGATGATCCATCTACGCGCAACTGCCCTTCAAAAAGGTATTTATCATCGTAACTGTAAGCCAAACGACTAATAATACTTCGGCGGTTATAATTTGTGCTATAGCCTGAGTTTAAGAAATCCGTAGCGGCAGTACCTCCCTGAGAAAGTTCAGGCAAAGAAGTAGAAAGGAAATTAAAACGTTGTGCATCGAAATATTCTAAATGATTTTCGCTTTGTTCGTAACCCACAAAAGCATTAATATCATGCAGGTTAAACTTACGTGCATAATTTAGTTTGATATTTGTGGTAAGCAACGATTCATTTTTATGGCTTTCGGTCAAGGTAGCTTTTTGGTTATTGCCACCAACAATTACACTATTATAGTTTTTAGATGAAGGATCGTATTGGTAGAGTAGATATGGTTTGCTGAAGCTTTTGGTAAATACGTTGGATTTATCAGCAGAGAAGAAACCATCAACAGAAAGCCCCTTTACTCCAGGAATAATAAAACTTGCCCTTAAAATACCATTTAAAACCTGCGTTGGCGATTTATTTGTTCCGCCTATATCTGTAACCTGTACGGCTGGATTTGCATTTTCGATACCGGTTGTTGGTAAACCATTTGGATAATAAGCCGACACAATAGGTTTTGCCCTATAAATGGATCTGAAAACATCGCCAGCCCCTACCTGAGGAAACAGACGGTTTTCTTGTCTGCCTGATACCGATAAGCCAACTTTAAGGTATTTAGAAACGTTGGCATCTATATTTGTGCGGAAATTATACTGATTGTATTTGGTTACCCCATTTTTATACAAACCATCTTGAGAAACAGTACCTAACGACATGTAGTATTTTACATCCTCGCTGCCCCCGTTAATAGAAAGACTGTGTTGGCTTTGCAGCGCAGTTTTTTCTAAGGCTTGGTCAATCCAATCAGTATTGGGATATAACAATGGGTCGGAGCCATTGCGAAATTTCTCAATCTGATCTGCAGTGTACGACTGATTAAGGCCGCCTGCGGGATTTGAATCGAAACTAATTTCATTCATAATCTGTGCATAGGTTGTCGCATCAGCCATTTTAGGTAATCTTGTTGGCGAGCTAAACCCCTGGTTAAAACTATAATTGATAGTAGGTTTACCTGTTTTTCCCCTTTTCGTAGTCACTAAAATTACACCGTTGGCTGCCCTGTTACCATAAATAGCGGCAGAGGCATCTTTTAATACCGAAACGCTTTCAATATCATTTGGATCTAGGCGTTCCAGACCACCAATTTGTCCGGGTATTCCATCTACAACAACTAATACACTGTTGCTCCCGGTTGTAGCCAAACCCCTGATGGTGATGTTTGAGCCATCAAAACCCGGCTCACCGCTCCTATTGTTAATTACCACCCCAGAAAACCGGCCGGCTAATGAATTGGATAAATTCGGTTGCGGACTCTTAACCAGGTCGGCTCCTTTTACCTGCGAGATTGAACCGGTTAATGTTGCTTTTTTCTGTGTTCCATACCCAACAACCACTAATTCATTTAGCGTTTTGGTATCGGCACTAAGCTGAACATTAATGGTTGTTCTATCACCAACCGCTTGCTCCTGGTTGGTATAGCCTACAAATGAAAAAATAAGTATGTCAGTTTTAGCCGAAACATTGATGCTGTATTTACCATTCACATCTGTTTGCACTGCTTTTTCTGTTCCCTTAATTTTAATCGCTACACCTGGAAATGTAGCGCCAGTTTCGTTTGTTACCGTACCTGTTATCACAATTTCTTTAAGCTGACTCTTTATCCCTGTTTTATCAGAAACTAAAGATGCCATTGCCGGTAAACTGATGGATACGATAAATAGAAATGCCAGTGTTTTAATTGTAAAGAATTTTGGCAAAAATCCTTTCAGAACTTTTCTTCTCATATTGGTTTGCAAGTTTAATATTTGGTTAGCAGATCAATTTTATAACCTACCCAACAGAACCCTCTGTCGGAATTGCGATTATAGCACTGCTTTATTAGAAGGCTAAATTAGCGCCAACAAACAACTCCTAAGGGGTACAAACAGTCCAAATTAGAGGGGTAAACAAACCGAAAAAGCCCTAAAACAATGCTTTGAGGCCGATTATTAAAAATAACAGATGAATGGCTACTTGCTATTTACCTTTTTTAACTGTGGTATTAATGTTATTGGAAAACGGCTTGCGGAATTTTTTAATGTACTGCGATGGGTTCATGTTAAAGAGCTTATAAAACTGCTCTCTAAAATATTTCGGATCGTTAATACCCACCAAGTAAGAAGTTTCCTGAATGGTTTTATCGGTATTGATAAAAATTTCAGCAGCTTTTCTCAACCTGATGAAACGGATAAAACCATTCGCTGACTGACCAGAAATGGATTTTATTTTGCGGTAAAGATTAGATCTCGACATACCGATAGCAGCAGTAAGTATATCGATATTAAAATCGGGATCAATCAGGTGTTCTTCTACAATATGGATACAGTTATCCAAAAACTCTTTGTATTCTGCAGAGATTTTGGTGCTGTTCGAATTGAGGGTAATCTCGTTATAAAAGTATTTTTGCAGCGCATTTTTACTCTTTAGTATACTGGCTACCCTCGCTTTTAAAAAATCTTTATCAAAAGGTTTACTAATGTAATCATCGGCCCCGCCTTCTATTCCTTTAAGTTTAACCTCTGGCGCAGAAATAGCGGTTAACAGGATAATAGGAATATGAGAAACGGCTACATCTTCTTTTATTTTACTACAAAGTTCTATCCCGGTTATACCATCCATCATTACGTCACATATCACAATATCGGGCAATAGTTCTTTTACCATATCGTACCCGTCTTCTCCGTTGCTCGCTTCATAAAGGTGGTAATCCATTCTGAAAACCTGTTTCAGGTATTCTCTGATCTCAACGTTATCATCAATAATCAAAAGTGTTTTTAAATCCACAGCGAGCTGACTATCAATCAATGGTTCTTCTGCTGCTTTTACAATATTATTTGCCGTTATTTCATCCTCTATTAGCTCTTTAAATAATGATGAATCGGTATCTACCAGTTCTTCCTGCAAAATTACCGCATCTTTAAAATGGCTTATTCCTTTTAATAAGGCAATATTAAATGCCGTGCCTTTATTTTCAACGCTGGTATAACTTATCGCTCCACCATGCATTTCTATAAAATTCTTAGCGAGGTACAAACCAATACCAAAACCTCCTTTTGCTGATTTATTTCCCGGATCCTGATAAAATTTCTCATAGAGTTTTTCTCCTGCAAAGCTGGTAATACCACAGCCTGTATCTTCTATAAGCACATTTATATTTTCCTGGTCACTTTTTACAATCATTTTAACCGTACCGCCTTCGGGCGTAAATTTTATGGCATTTGCCAGGAGATTAAAAAACACAATCTCTATTTTTTCCCTATCAGCATAAAATGGGATCAATTCATCGGCGCATATAAACTCAAATACAATATTTTTAGACCTGGCCTGGTGCACAAAGCAAAGGAATACTTCTTTACACAAACTCACCAGATTTACCGGAGCTACTTTTAATCTTCCGCCATAGGTATCTGCTTTTCTGAACAATAACAATTGATCTACCAAACTTAAAAGCCGTTTTGCATTCCTGTAAACAATATTTAAATCAGTGGTATCAACATTTTTATCGTTCTTGTATAAAAGCTCTTTAACCGGATTGATAATTAGGGTAAGTGGCGTACGAAACTCGTGCGATACATTGGTAAAAAAAGAAAGTTTCTTCTCGCTGAGTTCTTTCTCTTTTTCACTTTCTACATGGGCCAGTTTCACCTGAAATTCGAGGTTTGAGCGATGCTCACGGTATTTAAGATAGGCATAAATCATCCCAAAGAAAGCCAGTCCGTAAATACAAAAAGCCCACCAGGTACGGTACCATGGCGGTGTAATGGTAATTGCGATAGAATTGCCCTCCATATTCCAGATGCCATCGTTATTTGATGCCCTTACCTTTAACACATACTTACCGGGATTTAAATTGGTATAGGTAACTTTATGTTCACTGCCACTGTAATTCCATTTCTTATCGAAACCCTCGAGAAAATAAGCATACTTGTTTTTTTCGGAAAGTGTATAATTAAGTGCTACAAAACCAAAAGAAAGCACACTTTGGCTGTAGGGCAAAATAATCTCCTTAGTCATGTACACCGGTAATTTTAAAGGAGAATCATCACCCGGCAGAATTAATTTATTAAAAATAGAAAAATCGGAAAAATAAACCGCCGGAGCCGTTTTATTATATTTTAGCTGCTGTGGATTAAAGTAAACGATTCCTTTACTTCCTGCCAGGTAAATTTCTCCTTTTTCATTTTTACAGATAGCGGCATTGGCATAAACACCATCTTTCTCATCATAATTTTTTACCATTTTATTTACAGGATCAAAGAGTGAAATCCCCTGTTCGGTTGTTACCCATAACCTGCCATTATTGTCTTCTACCAGATCGGTAAAAACATTGCTCGCAAAACCGTTTTGCTTTGAATATATTTCGAAAGTATCTGTTTTAGCTACATATTTATTCAATCCATCGCGGGTGCAGATCCAAACATTTTGGTGCGAATCCAGATAAAGGCTATTTACAATGTTATTGCTAATGCCACCTTTTCTTGAATTATCGATCATGTAATTGCTAAACTTTCTGGTTTTAGGGTTAAAGCGGCTGAGTCCACTCCCATATGTTCCGATCCAAACATTGCCCTGCGCATCTTTTAAAAGGCAGTACAAATGGTTATTACTCAATGAAGCCTGGTTTTTAGGGTCGTTAAAGTAATGTGTATAACTGCGGGTTTTATCGTTATACACTTTCAAACCAGCATCGGTAGCCAGATAATATTCGTTATTGTTTACCTCAATTAAATCTCTAAAAACATCTTCGTTAAAAAAACTACCAAGTGCCGAACGGTGATGATGGTGAACAAATTTATGCTCTTTCTCCTCATAAAGGTCGAAACCATTTTCGCCCAATACCCAGAGCCTGCCATTTAAATCGGTAGATAGGTTAATAATATCAGAGCTCGATAAACTATTTGCATTACTGGTATGCAGCAGTTTAATTACTGAACGATTATCAGGATTATATTTAAACAAACCTTTGTTTGTGCCTACCCAAAAATCCTTACCATAACTGATGATGGATTTGATGTCGGCCTGCCCAAAAGGAAGGGAAATAAAATTAAATTTATATTGGTTAAAGTCTATTTTACTGAGACCATTTTTACCACAAATCCATATCATTCCTGTTTTATCGCGGTATAGACCTCCATTGGCAAAAAATTCGAGTTCTTCTATTTTCTCCCATTTATTTAATTCGGTGTTTACCCAAAATAATCCGGAGTTTCCGCCAACCAGCATTTTTTTTGCGCCTAAATTTAATACACTAAATACTGAAGTGTTACCAGTGCCTTTACTACTGTAGGTGTTGAATTTCCCTGTTTTCGGATCGAATCTGAACAGATCGCCTTTCCAATAGCAACCAACCCATATCATGCCATCGGCATCTATACTAAGTGTCCAGATATCGTTCGGATTTTTTTCGCCCGCTATTTCCTTTTGTATGTAATTGGTAAAGCGACGTGTCTTTTTATCAAATTTATTTAGTCCTTTGCTCCAATTGCCTAACCATAAATTTCCTTCTTTATCTTCTGCAATGGCATTAACCGATTTCCCTTTAATGGCATTTGGATTTTTAATGTCGGGCTGATAAACTGTAAAAGATGCTGAGTTTTTGTTAAAAAGGTTAAAACCATCGTCGGTACCTATCCAGAGCTTATTTGTTTTATCAATGAGTAGCGACCATATTTTATTATTGCTCAACGATGTTCTTTTGTTTTCTTGATGATAAAAACGCTGAAACTTCTCTGTTACAGGGTCGAATTTATTTAAACCGTTCATGGTAGCCACCCAGAAAGCACCATTCTGGTCTTCTACAACAGCATTGATATAGTTATTGGTTAGCGATGTTGTATCGCCGGGGATATTTACATAAATTTTAAAAGAATAACCATCAAACTTACACAAACCGTTTTCGGTACCTACCCATATAAATCCCCTTTTATCTTTTAAGGCAGCTGTTGTGTTTTTTGAAGGGAGTCCTTCATTTATGCCGTATGTTTTAATTACATAATGGCCTGCTATTACAGGCCGTTTATCGACATGGGATACCTGCGCTTTAACATGAGTAAAGAGGAAAAAAAATTGTAGAAGAAAACAAGTTAGACTAATTAATCTCATAGTTGAACAACAAAATTTGATGGGAGAATGCCTAGCTAAACCCTGTCTCTTTTGAAATAGACGAGTTGTAAAGATACAATTTGCAAACTTATTACCGAATCTATTCTTGTGTTCAGGTTAGTGCCAATAAAAAAGAGGCCGGTTAAAAACCGACCTCTTCGCAAAACTAACTACTACTAACTAAAATTTAACTGAATTGAGATTCTTATCTACTAAAATGCCTTCACTAATCTTAAGCCCGAACTGTAGTTTGCGTTTTGCCTTTAATTTCAGGATAAACAGATCGGAAGTTTCGTTTAAAGCATCTTTGTTGCCTATGTTTACAAAGGTTGGATACAAAACCTTTGCGCCACTGGTATGCAGGCGATCGTTGGTCAGGTTATCCATCTGTTTGGTATTTAAAGGCTGAACATTTACAAAATCATAATCCTGTGCATTGTATGGCAGGGCAAAACTTAAAGCATTTACTGATTTCAGGTTTATTCCTTTTACTTTAATTTCGATGATTTCGTCTTTGTTGTAAGCTTGTTTAGTAGTACTGATTTCCAGTTTACCTGCAACCTTATCAATTTTAGCATTTTTTATACCTCCTTCAAGTTGTGTAGCCACAACTGAAATATCGTAGGCATCAATCAAATTGTTTTTATTGATATCGCCATTGCTGATATAACCTTCAAAATCAGCATCACCTTTTCTTAAACCAGTATAATTGATGTAAGAAGTTAAATCGTTCTTATCAATTAGACCGTCGTTATTGATATCGCCAGGAAGGTAACTTTCGGTACCAGGAACTTTAAATACATACAGTTCTCTACCTGAACCAAAACCACCTACACCGTCAGCAACAGCAATTTTGATGTACCGTGCAGCAGGATGTGCAGTAAAATTGAATATTTTAATTTCGTCGTTATTGGCCCATTCAAATGCACCAGCCTCTGTCCAGCTTTCTTTATTATTGCTATAAAATACTTTACCTTTTAATAAAATTCCGTTTCCTCTTCCTGTGCGTGGCAGGTAGTGGAATTTATCCAGTTGATTAATCGATTTCAGATCAATGATCATATCAAAAGGAACTGCTTTAACACCCCATTTGGTATGCCAGGTATTACCTTCATCATAATCGAATAATTTATTGATACCAGAACCTCCTTGATTTTCTACCGTAGTTTCGGCAACAATACCCTGAATAGCAAACTCTAAAGGATTGGTTTTGGTTGTTGCTTTAATTTCGGTCCAATCCGAGTAGCCATCTTTGTTTACCGCACGCAATTTAAAGGTGTAAGCTGTTTCGGCAAATAAACCATCAAACAACAAGGCAGTATCTCGAATAGTAGTATAATGCATATCGTTAAAATCGATTTCATAAAAATCTGCATTGCTCACTTTACTCCAGCTTGGAGTAAGCGTATAAGCTTCTCTGTTTTTATCACTCACCTTTGCATTAACAGGAGCAGTTAATTTCCCTGTTGATACCCGTTGTTTATCTACAGGCTCGAATTTAAAACCGCCTATACTAAGTATTACCGGATTGATGGTAATATCAGTAGATTGAAGTTTAACCAACAATTGCGGGTTTTTAACCATTGCCACTTTTTCAAACTCGCTTCCTTTTGTAGCAAAACGGTTTAAGTTCGGGGCTGCATCGTAGAAATAAACGTTAAACTGTTTTAAAAACTCATCTTTAGAGTTTACTTCTGATAATTTTATTTTACTGTTCCCAACTTTTGCCGTTAACCTTTTTGGTTTTTCGGTAACGTTAATTACGAATTCGGTTGTTTTTTCTTTCACAAAGCCATCGAAATCGCCCTTTGCAGGATGAATGGTAACCAGGACATTGTTTTTTTGATCCAGTGCTGATTCGATTAAAGTAGAAGCACCTTTTCCTAATTTATAGGCTTCTGTTGCACCGTCATCATCATATTCTGTAAATGAAGTTTTTCCAAAAGGATATAATTCATAAATACGGCTTGCCTTATTGATTTCAGAAACATTGTTATTCGGATTCGTCATCGGAATAATGGCGCCATTTTTCACAAAAACAGGCAATTTCCATAACGGCGAGTCAAAACTGTTGAGAATGCTGTTTCCAGTATATTTTTCTCCGGTGAAATAATCAATCCATGTTCCCTCTGGTAAATAAATACCATTGCGGATATCGTTACCTTTTTCGTCTGATTTTGTAGCCTGATAAATTGGCGCCACTAAGAAAGAAGGTCCGTAGAGGTATTGATATTGTGTTGAAGTACCTTTGGTATAGGCATTTGGATATTCCAGAAACATTGCCCTGATCATGGGCAATCCGGTAACTGCTTCTCTAGCTACGCTATAAGTATAGGGCATCAACTCCGATTTCAGTTTTAAATAGTTGCGGTTAATCGAAGCTACGGGCTCGCCCAATGCATGTGGATATTTTTCGTTAGCGCCCCAACCGTCCATGTTTAATTCCATTGGTGTAAAGGTTTTCCATTGGAAATCGCGGGTGTTGATGGTTAGATTTTTACCACCAAAAATACCATCCATATCAGAAGTAATATTCGGTTGACCAGATAAACCCGAACCTAAATAGGTAGGGATGTGGAAACGGATATACTCCCAAACGCCACCTGTTTGATCACCCGACCAAATCCCGGCATAACGTTGGGTACCCGCCCAGCCATCTAATGAAATGATAAACGGGCGGCTACTATTGCCATAATAAGGCATAATCTGCGCTACATCGGCAACACCATTCAATCCGAACGAATAACCGGCACCAACCCATGCTACATCTGTTTTTAATACACGAACGCCTGCATCTCTCGCTTCTTTAATAATATCGCGCTGCAATAACGGACTCACTTCTGCTTTAGGGTGAAGATCAGATTGTGTCCAAAGCCCAATTTCCACGCCGTTTTTACGGGCATAATCGCCAAAACTCTTTAGGTTCTGAATGTTGCCATCTAATGTTTCAGTTTGACCATAACCTGCACCATAACCATCATTTGGAAGTACCCAGCCCAATGGCATATCGTGTTTTTTATAACGGTCGATCACCGCACGTGCTGAAAACTGATAATTATTTTTTTCGCCGTTAAGCGACTCTTTTATACCGCCATTATCTTTCTGACTTTCTTTGTAACGTTTACCATCTTCAAATAAAGTTCCTTTTTCGTCTTCTTTCCAAAAATCGCGGTTGTAAGCGTTTAAATGTCCCTGGTAGAAACCAAATTTCGGTAACAAAATCGGATTTCCGGTAAGCTGATAAAAATCGTTCAATAAGGGTACTGCACCATCGTTAATCATAAAAAAAGCATCCAGGTAATCGGTTTCATGTGCCAATTTTACCAATCCTTTTTCTTTAGCACCAAAATTGTAATTTCCTTTACTGAAGGTATACCACATTACAGCATAACCATTAGTAGACCAATAATAAGGTGTTGGTGAAGCTACTCCCCCATCCGTCCAGCTGTTTTGGTTTTCGATAGAAATGGTTTTTCCTTTGTGAGAAAAACGGCCGTTCTGTACGCCGCCACCATAAAAATACTCCTGTGGATTTTCCTTTAAGCTAAGGGTTACTTTTCCTTTTTCGAACTGAATCGGTGCTAATTCTTCCACAGCAACGGCTTGTGTAGCAAGGTTGATAATTTTGATCAGCGAAGTATTTTTATCGAAAAGAACGGTAATCTTACCGGTAGATATGAACAGTTGATTATGCTCATCTTTAATATCCAGTTTTGAAACTGGCCTGCGTGGGTTTTCGACTAAAATTTTGGCTTCTGGTTTTGCTTCCGGATCGCGTATAAAACCTCCTGTAGGATCTTCGAAAAGACGAAAAATATGATCGCTGTAAAAATCTAACGTTAAACGTTGATTATCAGAAAGCAACACTTCTACTGTGGTGGTATTGATCTTTTTTGCGCCAAGCACTTTAGTAACCTTTTCGGCTACCTGATTGGTTTTCTGAGCAGCTGGTTGAGCAGAAACAAAAAACGGAGCAGTAATTAAAAAAAACGCACATGCCAAAACAACGCGGTTAGGTTGGGTTTTGGGGTTGGTTATTTTAAAATGTTTAAGAAAATAATGCGGGGTCATTAAATTTTGATTTGGTTATGTGTTTATGTCAGCAAGCTGATAATTTTAGTTGCTATGGGGATAAAGTTAACAAACACCTTAAAGGAAATGGTGCGTTTTTAGGCACAAAAACCGCGCAATCGTTTGCCTATCTAATTTTTTACCAGAGATAGCGTGATGTTTTCTATGATTAAGAAATTAAGGGCATTAAGGTCGTAGAAGATCGATTTATAGAACAGATTCAGTGATCGTCCTCCTGAACTTGTTTCAGGATCTAAAATTGCGTAATTCTGATCCGATAACTATCAGATTTATTTCAGAATCTTTCTGGTCAGCTTTTTGCCATGGAAACGCAGACTTTCACGGACTAATCTTCTTATCATTAAGAAATTAGGGCATTAAGGTTGTAATCGATGTTTAATGATCAATACAATAGTCAATGAACAAATGACGAGTGAACATTTAGCCACAGATTTTACCACCTTAATGATCTTATTCAAATAGTTCATTTTTAGCACTACTTGACCATGAAATATTGATTATTTATATTTTAAACAAAGCGTTTTTGCATTATGAACTTAAAAAATAATCGAATGGCAAGCATTTTGTAAGTGTTTGTAAAATTGCTTACTACGAATGAATTTCCCTCTATCACAATCCTATAGCTGTGTAATTATAGATGACAGCCAAATGAGTATAAAAACACTTGAACACTTTGTTTCCAAAATAGAAAAACTCCAGCTAAAGGGAAGTTTTACGGATGCAATAGATGCCATGGCCGCCTTTTGGAAATACGGAAAAATTGATTTCCTATTTCTGGATGTCCAAATGGAAATATCAGGAGTTGATATAGCCAGAATGCTTCGAAACAGCGTAAAATTTGTTGTATTTGTAAGTGCCGATGACAACAAGGCCATTGATGCCTTTGATAAGGGCAACTGTTTTTTATTTAAACCGCTCGATTTTGTAAAATTTGAAGACACGGTGAATCAGTTGATTCTGACTGAATGTAAGAACAATGAAATATTTTTGTGAGTAGCCCACAAAAGATATCTACCTTCTTTTCTACCATTAAGCAATTAAGGACATTAAGTTTTCATAGCTCGGTCCCAGGGGTCGTCCTCCTGAACTCGTTTCAGGATCTATCTGGATTGGATTATTTTTTTGCCATGGAAGCAAGGGTTTAATTTAGTTTACCTTGCTTTCAGCTTTAGTCTTTTAGCCTTAGTCTTTCTTTTACCTTTCTTAAAAATCTGAATAGTCTGTTGGGTAAACAAATTTAGTGTCGTTTTTAGAAACATTATGCTGATATTCCGGCATTGCTGAGAGCTTTTTCCAATAATCATCTGCGGAGAAAGCCTTCCAGTGTGCATCTCTATCTGCCCTATTTTCGAAAGTGGTTAAATACATTAGATTAGGCATTCGACTACCAGCGATTACTTCTCCATAAAATACGGCATTAAAATTAAGTCTTTTAAACAACCCGATTTCATCGCCCTTATTAAACATTTCAACTTTATTCTTAAAATATTTCTCCGTAGGTGCCTCGTAACTTCTTAATTCGTACACCCTTTCTTTCATCGGCGATTTTAGATTAGGCAGCATAAAATGAGGAGCATCATCAAAAGCCTTTAAAACAATAGATTCTAATCGCTCGTAAGGAGCCTCGGTATAAGCTGCATCAAGGTAGGTTTTACCGTCAATAGCATATTGTTTATCTCTGGCTAACTTTTCATCCAGTTCCAGAACGCCATTGAATGATTTCAAAGGAATAAATACATAAATAAGCTTTTCTGCAACCGCAGCCTGATCGCCTACAATGGGTTTAAACACGCCTACTTTTGTAATTCCAATACGGTGCAATGCGGGTAAATATGCCTTCTGCAGATAATCATCTACCGTTTTTTCTTGTGCATCGTTTTTCAAGTGGTAAATTTTGATCTGATAGAAATCTATCTTCGATGCATTGCCCGCAAACGCACTGAACAGTAGAACAAGTAAAAACAGACTGGATATTTTAATTCTTTGCAACATGTTTAAAGGATGATTAGATAATGCAGCAAAATAACAATTATTTTTTATGATCGAACGAGAGAAAGATTATGTTATTAAATTTAGAATGAACAAATAGTCAACAAAAAAGTAGCTAATCACCTATCAACCAACGACTATTGAACTAACAAATTTGGGTTTGGTGGTTCGGCATGCAATAAATGTTTTACAAAGAAGTCGCGTTTACGCCTCCGTCCGTAAATACCGCCATCGCTATGACCCATACCCGGAATGCTTAATATATCAAAGTCTTTATTTGCTTTGATCAATGCATCTGCAAGTCTATAGGTTGATTCTGGCGGTACATTTTCATCTGCTTCACCAACAATTAGAAACAGATTACCCTGTAATTTTGGTGCATTGGTAATGTTAGATTGTTCTCCATAGTGCGGCCCAACGGGATAGCCCATCCATTGTTCGTTCCACCATTGTTTATCAATGCGGTTATCATGACAACCACAGGCAGAAACCGCAGCTTTATAAAACTCTGGATGAAATAATAGTGCACCTGTTGAGCTTTGCCCACCCGCCGAAGTGCCATAAATCCCCACTCTTGAAATATCAGCATTTGGATACTTCCCCGCCATAGCTTTCATCCACAATATCCGGTCAGGGAAACCCGCATCTGCTATGTTTTTCCAGCATACATCATGAAAAGCTTTAGATCGGTTGGCGGTACCCATTCCATCAATCTGTACTACAATAAAGCCTAATTCGGCAATGCTCTGCATTTCACTGGCAGGCAAGAAACTTTTGGGCACAAAACTATCATGAGGACCTGCGTAAATATTTTCGATAACAGGATAAGTTTTGTTCGGATCCATTTTTGAAGGAAAGCAAACAATGCCCCAAATGTCGGTTATGCCATCTCTTCCTTTAGATACAAACACTTCAGGCAGTTTAACTCCTGTAGCCAAGTAAATAGCTGATTGGCCATGTTCAATTTCGCTTATTTTTTTGGTGTTCGCAGTTAACCTTAACTCGCTAACAGGCGGCACATTTACCTGTGAATAAGTATCTATATAATATTTACGATCAGGAGAAAAACTGAGGTTATGGTTACCTTTTTCGGGTGTAAGATTTACCAGTCCCTTTCCATCGAACCCAATCCGGTAATAATGGATAAAATAAGGATCTTCACCAGCATTCATTCCATTTGCCCTGAACCAAATCTGACGTTTAACCACATCTACACTATCGATATCCCTAACTACCCAATTGCCTTTGGTAACCAGCGTCTGTTTTCCTGTGATGCCATTAACCAGATAAAGGTGTTGCCATCCATCCTGCTCACTGGTCCACAATATTTCATTTGTTTTAGGTATGTAATGGGTATAAATGCGCCGCTCATAAATGAAGGTTTTTGTTTTTTCGTCGATAATATTTTTGGTTTTCCCGGTTAAAACATCCACTTCAATTACCCTAAAACGTTGATGGCCGCGATCTACTTTCTCATAGGTATAATACCTGCTGTTATTACCGCGCCAATGCAATTCTGGTGCACCAAAGAAATCAATTGGATCTGCATCTACTTTAATGGCAGTTTTAGCCACTACATTAAAAACATAGGGCTGATAAGCGGTAAAGTCATCGCCTGGCTGGGCATATTCTCTTGATTTTAATTCACCACGGGTAGTTCCAGGAACCGAACTTAATACATAATGTACTTTTTTAGTCTCTTTCGGATCGATTTTATAGGCAACAATATTTTTTCCATCAGGCGACCATGCAAATTCGCCATATGGTTTATCGGCACTACCATCGGTACTCAATTGGGTTTCTGCTTTGGTAGCCAGATCAATCACAAATATATTTCCACCCCTTATGAGGATTTCATTTTTACCATCAGGCGATTTTCTGGATTCACGGTTCCGTTGCCAGCGCGATCTGCTTTGCTGCAAAGGTCTTTTGGCATTGTAACGATAAATTGTAGTGTCTTTGGTATCCGCTAAACTGTAATCGCTCAAGTTTAATTGATACCATTTATCCTGTATTTTTAGTTTTGCTGTGTTACCCTGATCGGCGAAATACAATTCAGCAAACTGAAGTTTTAATGGATTCTGTTTTTTACCTGTTATCTTTTCTATATTTTCAGCCAGTTTATTGTTATCAAATGCTGCTTTACGTTTACCTGTTGCAGCATCTACATAATAATATTCCCATGTTCTGTTAGGAAGGTTCTTTTTGTACCAAAATGCACTTCCATCTTTTTTCCAAAAGGGAATAAGATCGTTGTTGGTTGGGATATTGCGTAACGCAGTATCCAGCTTAGTAGATAATTGGTAAGCATTTGCCACTTCAGCAGCACTTGGTGCATAGGGCTGCAAACCCGCCTGCTGCGCCAGCAGCTGAAAAGAAACAAAACTTAATAAGATGATCGCTATTGCTTTTTTAGCGCTTGGATAAGTGGTCATTACAGATTTTTTATGGTAAATATAGTGCTACGGCTTTTCAGATTTCCTTTAGATTTTGATGAATAACATCAATATTTTAACCGTTCATATCAACCGCTTCTTTTGCTTTAGAATCCTGGCGGGCAATACTTCCTTTAATCAGGTAATAAACCGGTATACCAATTAAGGTGATGATTAATCCAGGCCAGGTAAATTTAGGTTTAAAAATAATCAGCAAGATACAAAAAGCCAGTCCCATTATCATATAGATAATTGGCAGCACAGGGTAGCCAAAAGCTTTGTAAGGCCGCTCGGCATCAGGCCGTTTCTTACGAAGGATAAAAATTCCAAAAATGGTGAGCATATAAAACATCACCACCACAAACGAGATCATATCCAACAGATCGCCATATTTTCCGCTGATACACCATAAACAAGCAAAAATACACTGAATCCATAGCCCAAAACCAGGAACTGCATTTTTGTTGAGTATACCTACTTTTTTAAAGAAAAGCCCGTCTTTGGCCATTGAGTAATACACCCTGGCACCAGCCATAATTAAACCGTTGTTGCAACCAAAAGTTGAAACCATAATCATTAATGCAATAATGATGGTACCGGCTGTACCGAAGATATGATTAGCAGCAGAAACCGCCACCCGATCTTTATCAGCATAGGCGATATCGTGTAGTGAAAGTACCCCGGTATACATCACATTGGTAAGAATATAGAGCACTGTTACGATTATGGTTCCCAAGGCTAAACTCAGGCCAATATTCCGTGCAGGGTTTTTGATTTCGCCAGCAATAAAGGTAACGTTGTGCCAGGAGTCGCTACTAAATATCGAACCCACCATTGCTGCTGCAATGGCACCAAAAGCCGCCAAAGTGGTATAAGAGCCAATATTTCCATCGGCTGATAGCGGTCCTAAAACCCACATATTTTCCCAGTTGGTTTTCCAGATTCCTTTATCTAAAAAGAAAAGTCCAAATGCAATAAGGCCAAACAGACTTAACAATTTGGCCACTGTAAAGGTGGTTTGGATCACTTTACCGCCGTTTACCCCCCTATTGTTAATATAGGTGAGTAATATAATCACCCCAATGGCCAATAGTTGAGCGGGTGAGATGGTAAAGAAACCTAAATCGATGGCTACCAAATCTTCACTTAGTGCAGGCACGAGATATGCGGTAAACTTGGCAAATGCCACACCTACTGCGGCAATAGTTGCCGTTTGAATTACCGTAAAAAAACTCCAGCCATATAAAAAACTGATCAGCGGATTATATGCTTCCTTCAAATAAATATATTGTCCACCCGCCTTTGGGAACATGGCGCTTAATTCGCCATAACTCAAAGCAGCAGTAAGTGTCATAAAACCTGTAATTAACCAAACCACTAACAGCCAGCCGGAACTGCCTACATTCCGGGTAATATCGGCGCTTACAATAAAAATACCTGAGCCGATCATACTTCCGGCTACAAGCATTGTTGCATCCATCAATTTAAGTGAGGGTTTAAATTGTGTGGTTTCTTTTTCAATCATGTGTTCTGTTGCTTGGTGGTTCAAATGGTTGGTGAGTTTTTATTTAAGTTGGCCGTAAAAATGCCATGAGGTAGTGAAATCGCGGGTTAAAGGCTGATTGGTTAAAGTAGCCCTGATCATTTCTACAGGAATTAAGTTCTCTTTAATCACCGCATCGTGAAAAGCTTTAAAGCTCATCTTACCACTATCAACCAGTTCTTTTTTCAGGGCAAATAGCTGAAGACCGCCGGTAAGATAAGCCACTTGGTACAAAGGACTATAATCGCCTTTGAAAGATCTTCGTACTTCGCCTTCTGCATTGGCGCGTTCGTGACCTACACGATCGACCAGGAAATCGACACACTGCTGAGGAGTCCATTTACCAAGATGAAAGTTTAGCGAAAAAAGAATCCTGGCACAACGGTGCATGCGCCAGAAAAGCATGCCCATTTTTTCTTCAGGAGTTTTGGCAAAACCTTTATCGTAAAGTAAAAGCTCCCAGTACAATGGCCAGCCTTCTACGCTAAAAGGGGTTTTAAAAGGATCGCGGTAGCTTTTATAACGGTTATTGATAAAATATTGATAATGATGACCAGGCAAGAGTTCGTGCTGTACCGTTCCCCTTGAAAAATAAGGATTGTTACCACGCATACTCATTAACTTATCATCTTCTTCCATCGAATTTGTTGGATAAGAAATACTAATTTCGCGCCCGCCGGTAAAAAATGGATTTACCAATTGGCGTTCGGCCGACATCATGACCATACCCCAGGTTTCTTCAGCAAGAGGAGGAATATTAATCAGATCGTTGGCTTTTATAAAGCTTAAGGCATCATCCTGTAATTTTACAATCAACTCTGGCTGTTTACCTAAGGGTACATAGCTGTTCTTGATTTTTTCCTGCGCTTTTTTCCAGTCTTTACCGAAGCCCATTGCTGCTGATGCTTTTAAAAGTTCTTCGTCGCAAAACTTAAATTCTTTTTCGGCAAGCAGAATCAGTTCTTCTGGTGTATAAGGAATAAGTTCGGCATTTAATTGCCTGATCAGTTCTTCCCTTCCGATGGGACTTCCCTTAATTTCTGGTTTGTTTGATTTTGTTGCAGCAACAGGATCTCCTTTATCGTTAAAAAACTTGGCGTAGTTGGTCAAAGCGAGATCTAACTTTTCGTAAGGTTTAGGTGCCCACCAGGTAAAACCAGGTTCATAATCCATATAAAACTGATAAAAGCCTTTTAAACGATGTTTTAAACTTAAGATTATGGCCGTTGCCATTTTAAGCTGATCGGGTTTGAGGCTTGCTTGCTTTGTGAAATTTTGGCTCAGGGTGTCAATCTGTTTCGCAATTTCGGTCATCTGGACAGCCAGTAAAGATCCTTCTTTATAAGTGCCCCTTCTTCTTAGTTTTTCGAGTGCATAAATCGCATCGGCGAAGGTGAAATATCTCGACAGGGCATTATATTCTGTTTCCTCTTTACCTAAGAGCCAAACAGAAGATTCTATCTGTTTTTTAAGGAGGATATAATCTACTTTGCCATAAATGCTAAAGCCTTCAAATTTGGCCGATTTTAACTTGCTTAAATAATCTTTATTAATGTCTTGCAGACGTTTTCTTTGTTCCGGGCTTTTAAAAGTAGTCATCGGGAAAGAATAAGTACCTCCTGCAGAATAAGGATAGTAGAAATCGTTAATGGCATCTACATCCCTTTGGTAGCCTACTATCAGCGTGCCCATTTCGCTGGTTTGTTCGTACAAACTTTCGTTTGAAGTTTGGGCTAATACAAAAGTACCTGATAACAGGCTTACCACTAACAAAAGGGCAAAAAATTTCAATTTGTTTTGCATTTAGCGTTGGTTAAATTTAACGAATAGCATTTGCCTCCATTTGAAAAATGGCTAGCTTTTTTGTGAAAAATAAAAGTGTTTTTTGTTAAGCGCCTACGTAGCTCACCCTGCTCACATTATTATAGGTATCGATATATGCTCTTGGCGACTGGCCAATAATGCTTTTAAATACCCGGTTAAAATTGGTAATGCTATTGAAACCAGCTTTATAGGCTACACCTGAAATGCAATCGGCTTTCTCACCCGAAATAAGGCTTTTACAGGCATCGTTAATTCTAACTTCGTTTAAAAAGGAAACGAAAGTATGTCCGGTATGTTTCTTAAAATATCTGCAGAAGGCCTGAGGAGTCATAAACGCGGCATTGGCTACATCTTCTAAAGAAATTTGATTGTTGTAGTTTTCGGTGATAAAGTTAATGATCTTACTCAACCGCATCCCTTCATTTTCGGTTACGTTAGAAGAATACATATCCGAACATAACGATTCTACATTCTCATTTAAATCCTGAAGACTGTTAACCAATTTCAGGAAGTTAAACAGCACATCAACTCCTGATGCCTGGTGAACATTGAACATTTTGGCTACCATATTTTTAGTAAATGCAGCAGGAATTTTGAAACCATGTTTGTTTTTAGCTAAAAAACCACTTGCCATCTTCATTTCGGGAAGATTGAACAAAGCAGCTAATATACCGTTAGGATTAAAGTAAATCGAACACGCTTTGATTGTTTTATTGTTATCAGCAGAGAAATATTCGGGGTTGCTTTTAAAAAGATGTGGAAGTTTTGCCCCAATTACAAAAATATCGCCCGATCGGAAAGCATGCATGTCATTCCCCGCAATTAACGTGCCCTCTCCTTTTTCTATATAAGTAATCTGCCATTCATCATGTCGGTGCAGATACTGGTAAAAATATGGAAGTTCAATATGTTCCGATATCACACTCTTGTCATCGGGAACAAGCATGGTAAATGGTAATACTTTCATAATTTTTGGTTTAGTTGGTTGAGTTTGATTACGAATTGAATGTATAAATATTAACTCAAATAAACCAATAAAACTCAAATAAGGTTAAAATCATGCTATATTTTGATAATATATGACGGATTTGATGATGAATTAGGCAGCTTGTAAAGCACTATATATTTAGTTAACCTACTGTAAAGCAAGATCTAAAACGATTAAACTAAACAGGTAAAGCCTGTTATTTTTGGATTTAGTAGCCTATACCGACGTTTTTTGAGGAAATTGTGATGAAACGGAGTTAAGTCGAGAGTCTCCATCCTAAATATAGAATTGTGATCCTGAGGAATAATTTATTGGATAAAAATCAATATGAATGACGCATATCCTTTTTTCGCCCAGAGGCTCATTCTTGCCTCGGCTCGCCGCCGCCGAAGGGCTCTTTCTTTTTGACATCAAAAAGAAACAAAAACTGCCGGCTGAAAATTTTTCTTTCGAAGCCAGCAGGCAGGCCTGGGCAGTACAGCCCGAAAAATTTGTTAGGCCGGATTTAAGTAGAACGTGGATACCATACTATGGCCTAGCTGGATGGGAACGCCAAATTTGTTAAAATGCTGATTAATAATTACTTGCAAAACAAAGTTAATGGTAGCTTGTCGAAGCACCCGTTTTAAATGTCTTGCAAGGCGTTTCGACAGGCTCTCCGTAGGAGTCCTTTGGACAACGTGACAAATTCGAAGTAAATTACATTTTATGATACAACCTCTTAGCCATTAAAGCTTGTTGGATTACGTTCCAAATCATTTACCAGTAATGGATGTGTAAAATCGAGCGTCATCCGATAGCTATCAGATGCGAGGAGGAAACGGCGAAGCAATCTTTCCTACCATAGGTAAAGATTGCTTCGTCTAATCAAAATTGGCTTCACAATGATGACATTCCTCGAATAACTGGATCCTTAGTATATTATCTAACTACTGCAAATGGCTCCATTTTTAGATCAGTAGCCATGCCCGAAGCAATCTGGCTAACCAACAAACCGGTTGCGGGGCCTAAACTTAACCCCATCATACCGTGGCCGGTAGCGATAATAAGATTTTCTCTTTTTTCGCTTCTGCCAATGTAAGGCAAACCATCAGGTGATGACGGACGGAAACCATACCAGATATCTTTTTCTGCCGGAAGTGCGGGGTTTAAATCTGGAAAATATGCTGGAACCGATTCCACTATCCCTTTAACCCTTTGCATATTAATGCGGGTATTAATTTTATCTAACTCCATTGTACCGCCATACCTAATCTGTCCGTTCATTGGTGTTATGGCCACTCTGGCTTCACATAGCAATGCCGGAATAGTTAGCCGTTGCTGAGGTTCTGGTTCCATAAAAGAATAACCTTTACCTGGCATTAAAGATATTTTAACATCGGCCATTTTAGCCACAGCAGGCGACCATGAACCAGTTGCCAAAACGTACTGATCGGCTTCCCAGGCAGTATTGCCCGTAAAAACCTTCATAATGCGATTACCTGCCGTTTCAATATTATCAACCGCTCTGCCACGTTCTATCTTAACACCATTGTTTAATAAATATTGAAGCAAAGCATTCATCAACTTTGTTGGGTAAAGGTGTGCATCGCAACGATAATGTACTGCGCCCAAAACATCTAATTTTAAATCGGGTTGTAATGCGCGGCATTCGTCGGCTGTTAATACAGCCATATCCAAACCCAGTTCAATTGCCCTTGCAGCTAAATGCGCTTCTTCTTCTCCTGCTTTTTCTGTTTTATAAAATGCCAGAATACCATTATTGGTTAATTCGAAATCGAAATCAGGCTCTTTTGCCAAGCCTTCATATAGTTTTTTGCTCAGTAGCGATAAATCGCGTAAAGGAGCTGCCGATTGGCTCACATGTTTTGCCGTGGCATGTTTCATAAATTTCAAACCCCAGTTAATGAGGTTACCATTTAAAGACGGGCGAACATAAAACGGACTTTTGCTGTCAAACATCCAACGGATACCTTGCTTTATCATACCCGGTGCAGCCAAGGGTACAAAATGGCTTGGTACAATCATCCCTGCATTACCAAAAGAGCAGTTGTCGGTAATATCTCCTTTATCTAAAACTGTAACTTCGTAGCCTTTTTTCTGCAGATAATACGCTGAAGTTAAACCTACTATTCCACCACCTATAATTAATACTTTCGACATTCTTTTAATTTATACTGCTGATATGCTTTTTAAAACTCACTAAATCACCTGAAATCCATGTGCATATGGATCATCTTCGGCATCTATTTTAATGGTATTGTAGCCATAAATTTTTGCCCAACCCTCTACACTTGGTATAATGGCTTTAATTCCGTTCAGGTCTACAACTTCTTCTACTCTTCCTATAAACTTGCTGCCGATAAAACTTTCGTGGATAAAATCTTCTCCTTGTTTTAGTTTTCCTTTAGCAAACCATTGTGCCAAACGGGCCGAAGTGCCTGTTCCACATGGCGAACGGTCGATGGCTTTATCACCATAAAAAACTGCATTCCTGGCGGTTGATGTAGGGTCGATTGTTTTACCGGTCCACAACACATGGCTACAGCCATTTATCGTCGGATCTAAAGGATGTACAAAAGTATATTGTTCGTTGATGCGTTTTCTAATGGTCTGGCTCCAGGTAATCAGTTGCGAAGCGGTGTAGTTTTCCAGTCCCGGAAAATTTCCCTGTGGGTCTACAATGGCATAAAAGTTACCGCCATAAGCTACATCAAAAGTAAGCGTACCTAAATCCGGGCATTCTACTTCTAAATTTTCTGCAGCCAAATAAGAAGCTACGTTTTTCAGCTTAACCGATTTAACCTTTTTACCTTCCTGCTTATATTCAATCAAAACTAATCCGGCCGGGGCTTCCATTCTGATCACCCCAGGTATTTTGGGCTGAATCAATCCTTCCTCAATAGCAATGGTAATGGTACCGATAGTACCATGGCCGCACATTGGAAGGCAGCCACTGGTTTCGATAAAAAGCACAGCTACATCATTGGCTGGATCGTGAGGTGGATAAAGAATACTGCCCGACATCATATCATGACCGCGTGGTTCGAACATTAAACCTGTTCTGATCCAATCGAATTCTTTCAAAAAATGCTGACGCTTTTCGCTCATATTTGAGCCAATAAGCTGAGGCCCGCCGCCTGCAACTAACCTAACCGGATTTCCGCAAGTATGTGCATCTACACAAAAAAAAGTTTTACTCATGAGATTTCGTTAATATCTGGTTAACCGTTCTGAAAATACCCAAAGGGTTTCCGTCTTTCAATTCATCGGGCAACAATTCCTGTTCCCAATCCTGATAAGCCAATGGCCTTGCAAAACGGTTGATTGCTGTTGAACCAACTGAAGTAAAACGGCTATCGTTGGTAGCAGGAAATGGTCCACCATGTTGCATAGCGGCACAAACTTCTACGCCTGTAGGCACACCATTTAAAATAATCCTTCCGGTTTTATCAGTCAGCTTATTTACCAAAGTTTGATAATGCTGAAGCTCCTGTTTTTCGGCCATTAGGGTTACGGTAAGTTGTCCTTCGAGAATATCAATGGCTTTTTCAAGTTCAGCAATATCCTGAGCAACAACCAGCAACGAATATGGGCCGAAAATTTCTTCGCGAAGTTTTGAATTTTTAATAAAATCAGCAGCGCTTACCTGAGCAACTTTCGCCTCTGATTGATTTTGAAGCTCACTATTTTTTACTGTTGATGCCGATAAAAGCGCAACGCCACCTTCATTTACTACCTCAACAGAAAGTTTACCATAATTATTGGCAATACCTTCGGTAAGCATAGTTGCAGATGGAATAGTTGAAATTGCCTCTTTTAAAACGGCTTTAAAATTTTCGAGTGCCGGCGATTGAACCGCTAACAATAAACCTGGGTTGGTACAAAACTGACCAGCCCCCAAAGTAATTGATGCAGCATATTTTTTAGCCAGTTCTTCTGCCTGATTTTCTATTGCCTTGGGAAGAAAGATTACCGGATTAATGCTTCCCATTTCGGCAAAAACCGGAATAGGCTGTTCGCGCTGTTGCGCAAGATTAATCAAGGCCATTCCTCCTTTAAACGAACCTGTAAATGTCACTGCTTTTGTTAATGGATGCTGAACCAAGCCAGCTCCAATGGTATAACCATCATCATACAACAAAGAGAAAACACCTTTAGGCATTCCCGTTTTTTCGGCAGCTTTGATAATGGCACCGCCTACCATTGCACTGGTTCCGTAATGTGCGGGATGTGCTTTAACTACTACCGGGCAACCAGAAGCTAGTGCTGACGCTGTATCGCCACCTGCAACTGAAAAAGCAAGTGGAAAATTACTTGCACCAAAAACTACTACCGGCCCGATTGGAATCAGCATTCGTCTAATATCAGGCCGTGGTAAAGGTTGTCTTTCAGGCAGTGCAGTATCAATAATTGCATCAACCCAAGAGCCTTCGGAAACCAGATTGGCAAATAACCTTAACTGGCCTGTGGTTCTGCCCAATTCGCCCTGTAAACGACCTAAAGGCAAACCGCTTTCTGCCGAAGCCCTTTCTACCAACTCCCCGCCAAGATTAGCGATTTCATCGGCAATGGCATTTAAAAAAGCGGCTTTAAGATCTTTATTTAGGTTTCTATAGCTTTGGAAAGCCGATGTTGCCGATGTTAAGGCATCATTAACAAGGCTATCGTTCGCTTTAAAAAATTCACCGTCAAGCGTTAATCCCGTTGCGGGATTAACAGCTTTAAGGCTTCTTTCATTAACTTCTACATAAGTGCTGGCTACAATATTTTTTCCGTTCATATTTGGTTTTTAAACTATTTTCCCCAGCTACCTTCAGGTAGTTCCGGACGAACAGCTAATGCATCATTAATAATTTTCAATACTTTTTCTCTCTCTGCGCCACTTATTGGTAAACGGGGTGCACGAACAGCTTCTGTTCCTAATCCGGTTGCTACCTCAGCCAATTTAATGTACTGTACCAATTTTGCATGAATATCCAGCTCAAGTACAGGTAAAAACCAACGGTAAATGGTTAGCGCCTCAGCAATGCGGTTTTCTTTAATCAGTCTGAAAATGGCAACTGTTTCTCTTGGGAAAGCATCTACTAAACCTGCAACCCATCCATGAGCACCCATCACGATACTTTCCATCGCCAATGGATCTACACCCGTAAAAATTTTGAAGCGGTCGCCAAAGCGGTTGATTAATCGGGTTATGTTCGATACATCTCTCGTTGATTCTTTGATCGCCTGGATGTTATCATATTTTGTTAAAACCTCAAACATATCTAAAGTTACTTCGATTTTATAATCAACAGGATTGTTATAAATCATGATCGGCAGACTTGTGCTTTCAGCAATGGCACCAAAAAATGCTAAAGTTTCATCTGGAGCAGCATTATAACGCATTGGAGGCAACAACATTAAACCTTGTGCGCCAAGCGATTCTGCTTTTTTAGCTACTTCGATTGCTTTTTTGGTAGTTGACTCTGCAATGTTCAATAAAACCGGCACTCGGCCATTTACAACAGTTAAGGTATGCGATAACAGGCCGAACTTTTCTTCATCGGTTAATACACTGGCTTCGCCAAGCGACCCACCTAAAATAATCCCTTCAGCACCTGCTTCTAACTGCGCTTCGATATTTAAATCGAAAGCCGGAAAATCTAACTCATCATTTGCCGTAAATTTTGTTGTTACAGCAGGGAAAACCCCAGTCCATTTAATACTCATTGTAATTTATGTTTTTAATAATTATATACAAGAAAACAAGGCCTGCTTTTAAAACCAAAAATTTAGTTTTAATTGACCAAAACATCACTCAGCTAGTTTATTTAGCAACAAACCCATTTAAATGATGCTCAAAGTTAGCATATCCGCTTACGGGAATATTGTTGGATTTTAACCAATATTGGTCATAAATGCGCCATTTAAAGCAGACACAGTTGATTTGGAAAAGCTGAGGCTCTTGTAGGAGAAATGAGATATAACAAAAAAAAGTATCCTTACGAAAAAGAATACCTTTAATAAAATCTGTCGGATGGTAACATCCAACAGCACTATAATGAGATATAACAAAAAAGGCATCCTTACGAAAAAGAATACCTTTTAATAAAATCTGTCGGATGATAACATCCAACAGCACTTCCAATGAATTATTTTGTGTTTTTCACCTCTAGGTAGTACATAAATTCGATACCCGATTTTGTAAAAAGCGCATCCTGACCTTTAGCCAATGCAACCTGTTGCCAGCTTTGCGATGGAATAATTTTAAGCGTTTTAACACCTTCTTTTTTCAGGCTTAAAGGCAGATTGAAACCTTTAACACAATTGCTATAACGGTAAAAAGCTTTACCACCTTTAAGGTAATATTCGAATTTAGGAACTTGCACGGTACGCAGGTACTGATCAAAAACTTTTGAAAAATTGTAACCCGCCTTTTTAGAAACATAATTTTCGATCTGAGCGGTAGTTACTGTTTTATGGTAAAAGGTTTGGTTGAGCCCACGCAATATCGATCTAAAAAGCTCGTCGTTATTTAAACTGTGTCTAATGGCGTGCAACATGTTCCCTCCTTTTGGATACATATCGCCACTGCCCTGCGCATTTACACCATAAGGGGGAATAATGGGGCTATCATTCCGGATGCCTTTTCTGATCCCAAAATTGTATTCGTTACCGGCTTTATTGCCAAAAATGTAATCTACAAAAAGGGTTTCGCTATAATTTGTAAAACCTTCGTGCACCCACATATCTGCCAGATCGTTGGTGGTAATGTTATTGCCGAACCATTCGTGCCCGCTTTCGTGGATAATGATGAAATCCCATTTTAAGCCCCAGCCATCGCCCGACATGTCTCTTCCTCTATAGCCAAACTTATAACCATTGCCATAAGATACTGCCGATTGATGCTCCATCCCGGTGTGCGAAGCATCGATAAGTTGATAACCATCTTCATAAAAAGGATATGGTCCAAACCAATGCTCCAGACTTTTCATCATTTTATGCACCTGGTCGGGCATATAAGTTTTCGCCTTTGGATAATTGTAATCAAGCACCCAATAATTCACATCTAATGCACCTTTTTCGCCTGCATATTTCTCCTTAAAATTCACATACTTGCCTATGTAAGGAATGATGCAATAATTACTGATCGGATTTTTAACATTGTACTGACAAGTCACGGTACCATCGTGATTATCCTTCTTGAATACCAGTCGCCCATTCCCTACTGCTACCAAGGTATCAGGAACCGTCATTGTTAAAGAAGCGCCCAGATTAGGTTCGTCGCTTTGATGATCTTTATTCGGATACCAGACTGAAGCGCCTAAGCCCTGACAGGCCACCGTCATCCATGGGCGCGAAAGCGAATCGGTGGTGAAGATAAAACCGCCATCCCAGGGTGCTCTTTTGGCCTGGTGAACCTTTCCATGGTAAAAAATATGAACATTATTCAGTACAGATAACTTTTGCGCCGGAACATGCACATACCAAACACTGCCAACATGTTCGAATTTCACCTTCGAACTTCCGTTGTACAGCACACTATCAATAATTAATGGTTCCTGCAAATCGATCTGCATGCGGGTACTACCATTATTATTTTGCACTACTTTGTATACGATTTTATTCGAGCCGCTTATACTTTTATCATTATAATCAGGTTTAACAGAAAGTTCGTAACGCTGCACATCCCACCAGGTACGTTCGGCATTTAAGCTCCCCCTTAAGGTATCGGCCAGCGTGTAAACCTTTGGCGACTGCGCAAAAAGTATGGTACTGAATAATACTAAAATTATTGTTAAGGTTACAAGTGTTAATTTTCTCATCTTTTAATGGTTATCATATTGAAATGGCGTATTATTAATTTGAAAAGCAGTTTCAGTTTTTCATCGGTTATGGCAGCCCTGCTATCCCTCCTGCTCTGATAAAGGATCGGGAGCATCCGTTCTATCAGGTTTATTTAACAGTGGTTCTGTGCTTCTATCCTAGTTTTCTAGCCCTGACAGAAGCGGGCATCCCGATTTTTTCATCGGGATAAAGCGGATGGCAGGACTATCCTTTAAAAAAACCGAAAAGCCCTGTGCTCCAAAAAAAACAGAAATTATTCCAAATAACCGTCCTTGCTAATAAGCTTCACTTCTAATCGCTTCTATTTCATCTGTGGTTAAGGCCAAATGTTTACCCAACATCCGGCTTCCGTTTTCGGTAACCAGAAAATCGTCTTCAACCCTAATGCCGCTAAAGTTTCTGAACTGCTCCAATTTATCGTAATTAATAAATTCGGCAAACTGGTTGGTGGCTTTCCAACGGTCTATTAATTCGGGAATAATATAAACACCTGGTTCTACCGTTAACACATATCCTGCTTCGAGTGCTTTGCCTAGCCTTAACGATTTCAACCCGAACTGGGTGGTGTTTTTAGTCAGTTCATCTGTATAACCTACATATTGCTCGCCTAAATCTTCCATATCGTGCACATCTAAGCCCATCATATGGCCTGTTCCGCATTGAAAAAACATGGCATGCGCACCGGCTTGCACCGCATCGTCTACATTACCCTTCATCAGACCAATATCTTTTAAACCCCGTGTCAGCATCTTACACGAGGCCAGATGCACATCTAAATATTTTACACCCGGCGCCAACATATTTTTGCCATGCGTGTAAGCATTCAGTACAATATCATACACATCTTTTTGCTCGGCACTAAACTTTTTGCCTACCGGAAAAGTACGCGTAAGATCGCCCGCATAACCTAAAGCTGTTTCTACACCAGAGTCGTTCAAAACCAATTGACCTTCCTGTAGCTGATTCCCATGATAATGGTTATGCAAAATTTCGCCACGAACAGTTAAAATAACCGGATAAGCTAAATTACCGCCCGAAGCCAATGCAGCACCTTGAATTTTTGCTGCAAGTTCGCGTTCGTACATGCCGGGTTTTGCCTGTTGCATTACCATTAAATGGATATCGGCCGATATTGCTGCTGCACGGTCTAATTCTTCAATTTCTTCGACAGATTTAATCGATCGTTGTGCCACAACGGCTTTAATAAAACTTAGAGATGCTTTTTCTTTAAGCTGATCGACAGGTAGATTAAGCCAACTGGCCAATTTAATCTTATTCTCTGAGCGGTAAGGAGGTAAGAAATGAACCTGACGCTTCTTGTCTTGATATTGTTTAAGATAAGTGTCCAGTTGCGCTAAAGGCAGAACTTTGGTCAAGCCGGCATCCAAACTTTTTTCTTCAAGTGTTTTCTGTCTGCCCATCCACACGATATCGTCAATTCCCATTTCATCACCGAAAAGGATTACCTGATCTTCATCAAGGTCGATGATAGCGCCCAATGAGGGCTCACTTATCCCAAAATAGTATAAAAAGGTACTATCCTGCCTAAAATGGTAGGTATTGTCCTTATAATTCATCGGACTTTCTTCATTACCCAAAAAGAGTAATATTCCCGAATTTATCTTTGATTTTAATGTTGCTCTTCGTTGGAGGTAAACTTTCTTTTCAAACATATTTTTCATGTGTTAAGCAAATATCCAAAAAGCCATATTCATTACATCAGAATTAAAATGAATGGATAAAATATGGTTTATATCTGCAAATTATAAGCTATGGTTATGGCACAAAAATCACAATAAATTTCAGGTTAGCGAAGAAGAAAGGTAAAATCTGCACATAGGAAGAGTGATTAATGAAAGTTTTTGATAGCGTTAACAATTTTTAGCCGCGAAGATATAGATGGCATGGGGTATTTATAAGTCGTTCCGTCATTCCCAACTTGATTGGGAATCGTAATGCTTAAGCTCCGCTGAGTACTTTGTGGTTCCCGCCTGCGCCTAGAATGTGGACAGATCTTTTGCTATATCCTCAGCATTGGCCGTCATTGCCAGCTTGACTGGCAATCTTAATGCATCAAGAAAGGTTAATGAGCAATATTTGAAGCTTTAAGATTCCCGCCTGCGCGAGAAAGACGTCAGTTGGGTTTACAAATAAGCACGTTTTTATTGGCGATAAAATCGCCTTTCTCATGCATCCTCGTTATAAACGAGGACGATCTACTAAATTTAAATGGACTATATTATTATTAATATATATATCTTTTTAAAATACTAAATTTTAAACTAGTTAACATAAAGTAATTATGTAGCTATAAATAGAACAAAATCAATGGTTTTCGATCTATAAAACATTTCTATTAAGTTGAATATTTAAGTTTAATAATCTGAAATACAATTAATACGAATACCTTATATTAAGGTAAAAGACGAATAAAACATACATATAATTGATTATCAGCACTAATTAATAACAAAAAGCCCCGTAAATTTTAGTTTACGGGGCGGAAACGATAGAAAAATTGATATTATCTTTGAAGAATGATTTCAGTTGTATGCGCTTTTGCAAGCGGAAACTCGTATCCTCCCCTTTTCTTAACGCCATTGCCTTTTACAGCATAAGAACCAACGCCATTAATTTTTGCAGGCTGTAACAACCTCAATAAGGCAGTAGATGTATATTCATTTGCTTTGCTCAGTTTCAAGCGAATTTCGTCATTTACAATATTATAATTTACCTCATCAATGGTACCCGCATCAAGGCTGATCCAAAGTCCTACAGCAGCAATGTAAACCGATGATTTTGCTGCCGTAGTTAATTTAACATTGACGTTATTGCCTGTTTTGTTCAAGTTGCCACCAAAAGCCAACCAACCAAATTCTGGATGCTGTAAGATATACGATGAAGTATTAACCGCATAGCCAAAAAAACCGGATCCGTAATCGCCGGTAATGCCGTCATTTTTTAAGGTTGATGGATAAGCGTGAAATGCTGCAGGTGCAAAACCTTCTTGAGTGATATTGGAAATCGCGCCCAATAACCCACCGTAACCGGCACGCAAAAGATAGAAATCGCCGGGATTTTTACGGTAATCCATTAATACAGGAATGGCATTGAGCGCTGAACCGTAGTGATGGATCATCCGTTCGATACGCGAAAGTTTGCCTCCATAAAGAAAATCCCAGTACCGACGGGCATTACCATTGTAGGCCCAATGCGGCACCACAGGCATATAGGCCAATATCGCATCAAGCGTTACATTTGCTTTTTCCTGGTAGCCAAAATAGTTCGACCATACATAAACTTCTTCTTGACCTGTAGAGTCCCAAGGCATTTCACTACCAAAGGGATATTGTAGCGAACGCCAGTGGTTGGCCCGCTTCTTCATTTCATTTTCTAACCTTGTTGCTTCATCTGTTAGCCCTTCGTTTTTGAGGTCATTTAGGATAAGATAGAAAACTGTGCCTTCCATTTGACCAAACTGTGCGTAATAAGGGGCAATATTAACCATAGCCATGCCGGTTTCAGCGGCATCGACAAGGTGTTGTTTCCAGCTCTGCTCCTCCACAAGGCCGCTATAATTACGCGCCAACCGATACATTACCCAATGGGCTGCCGCAACATGCGGGTAGTTATAAGACCGGCCCAGGTTATCAGCTTCTTTTTTGGGCCATGCAGACCATGTTTTAAAATTGATATCTGCGGCATAAGTATCTTTAGGGAGCGAATCTGGTGCATAGTAGAACAAGCTCTTTTTTACCCCATATTTCTGAGGACCATTTTTAAGCTGTATCCGCCCAAACATTACACTATCTACAAATTGTTTCAGTTTATCAACTTCTTCTTTTTTGGGCTGCACCAATTGCTTCATTATTGCCCCCAACCACGAACCTGCACCACCTTCATCGCTTAAACCTGCAATCCACGCCCTATTGTCTTGCGTTACCTGCTGTTGCTTTTCATTATCGTACGTAATAGCTGAAGGACTTCTTTTAAAAATAGGATCGGCCTGGTTAAACCATTGTTTGGTAGTTAAAAAATTACCATAACTGGCAATTACATCACTTTCAGCTTCAATTACCTTATAATTTATACTTTGCTCCAAGCCATCTTCATAGGTGATAGACAATCTTGCTCTTCCCCAGGTATTTCCCTTTACAGTATAACTTTTCCAACCATTTTTGGTCGAACCTAATGCACTTACCTTTAAGGCATTTTCGGGTTGAACCTGAATAGCTTTAATCTTTTTAGGGTAGTTAATAAATAATTTCCCTTCCACATCTTTAGGCAGTACATAACCTGGAACCGAGATCGCTACTGGTCGTTTATTTTCGATCAGTTTGCTTTCGATATCTTTTGCTGCTCCAGAAAGGATAAACTGAAGGGCATAACTTCGGCTTTCGCCAGGTTTTAAAGAGGTTGAAGTCGGTGTGTTCCACTGCTCGGCATTTTTCCATTCGTTTTCTGCATAGGCTTTACTGTAAACCATCCATTCATAAAAACCTTCAAAAGCTATCCCTCTTGGCGTCCGGTCATCATTAAGCGGGTTATAAGCCTCAAATGGCGTATGTCCCAATGGCGCAACGAGCAAGGAAGGTGCATGACCACTTAGCCTGGTAACTTGCAGATAACCGGCATCTTTACCGATATAAGGATCGTAAAAAACATTTTTTGCATGGGTTTGCTCCAATGTTCTGCCTTCGAGAATATTATCGAAAATCATCGGGATACCCAGGGCCCCGATTTCTACGTTTTTATTGGTCTTGTTTTTCAGTTCGAAGCGGAGCACAAGCTTTCCGTTAAACATTTCCCACATCCGTTTAACCTGCAGCGGGATATCAGCCGGAAGTGTTGCAGCAAGATCGGCAGCAGCGAGTACATTTTTACCCATAGCAATACTTTTCACCGGGCTTCGTTTTGCGGCTGTGCTGTAGCTTTTCCAGGCTTCTTCGCCAATGTAGCGTAACTTTAAGTTGATATCGCCCAAGTGATATAAACCATCTGAACTACGCACTTTTAAACTGTCGCTGGGTACAAAATCGAAATCTTTAACCATTTTAGGCTGTAGGCCCGCTACCGTTTGCGATGACTTGACAAGCTTTAGATTGAATGCTCCGGCATTGTAAGTCGAAAATCCTTTTTCCAGGCCCAGCGTAGATGGCTTTTTGCCTAAAGCAATCCAAGGCGATTGGGCCAGAACTACCTCAATATTTAGAAAAGATAAAACACAGCAAAATATTGCTTTAAAAGTTATTATGGATAAGCTTCTCTTCTTTTTTAGTTCGATAATCATGATAATAAAGGGAATTTAGGAATGTAGTTAAATCAAAATTAAAATTTAAAAGATAAAGCAGGCATCGAACTTAAAAATAGCGCAAAATCGGTAAAGAATTGGTGTATTTACTGGAAGTTGGCGTAAGGCGGTAAGTGGATGGCGGGATTGATGGTGAATAGACAGGAAGCACGATGAAAAAAATAGGTTCCCACAGATAAGGCAAAGCATGCAGATTAATAACACATGAGGGGAAACGTAACCCATTAGCACTACATTAGGTATCTAAACGCGATTGCAGCGGCAGCCCCGAATGAAATGAGGGCTATAGCGGAAAGCGCGACTGACGTGGATTGAAATGCAGGAATTGCTTTCCTATCCCTCGATTCTTCTCTCGATGACAAATAATTCGACTAAGCTATCATTGACAGATACCAATAGAAGAGTCGTCATCTCGACTGTAGCGCAGCGAAATGGAGAGATCTTTGGACCAAATTACTTAAATGAAATTTAAAAGATTTCTCCACTACGGTCGAAATGACGATGCCTCGAGAATACTAACTACTTAAAACGTACCTGTCACTTATATTATTTTATGAAATAAATTATAGCTCCGGATGGCAATAATTAAATCGGCTGACATTTCACTTTCAACCATTCAGCTTCCTCATCAGATAAAAGGGGCTGAAGCTTCTCAAACACCATTTGATTATATTGATTTAACCACTCAATCTGATCTGCTGCCAAAAGTGTTTTATTGATAATCGCGGTATCGATAAAACATAAGGTTAAGGTTTCGAAGGTGAGAAAATCGCCAAATTCACTCTTTCCATTAGGGATACATAAAACAAGGTTTTCGATACGTACACCATGTTTTTCAGGACGATAAATCCCAGGTTCGATGGAGGTTACCATTCCTGGATTAAAGGCAACATCTACGTTGGCTGGACTAATACTCTGAGGTCCTTCGTGTACATTTAGAAAAAAGCCAATACCGTGCCCCGTTCCATGACCAAAATTTATGGCATGTTCCCAGAGTGGTTTTCTACAGATGGAATCGATTTGATAACCTTTGGTACCTTCTGGAAAAATCAGTTTAGAACCTTCAATCAGGCCTTTTAGCACCAAGGTATAATCATCGGCCTGGGTTGATGAGCAATTACCGATAGGCATTACCCTGGTAATATCAGTTGTACCATACAAATACTGGCCTCCTGAATCGACAAGAAACAAACCATCGGCTAAAATCTCCTGATTGCTTTCTGCTGTTACACTGTAATGCGGCAAAGCGCCGTTGGCATTGTAACCAGCTATGGTATTAAAACTTAAACCTACGAAAGATGTTTGTTCGGCCCTAAACCCGGCCAATTGCTCTGCTGCAGACCATTCTGTAATTTTTTCTTTTCCTAAATGATCTTCCATCCATTTAAAGAACCTGGTTAAAGCCACCCCATCATTTAGCATTGCCTTACGGATGTGGTTAATCTCAGTATTATTCTTTAAACTTTTTAGATGTGTGCTTGGATTAATGCCTGAAACGATTTTGGCACTTGAAGGCAAGCACTGATACAAGCCAAAACAAGTACGTTTAGGATCGATAAAAATCTGCGCGTTTTTTGGCAGATTTTTTAATGCATCAGCCACCTCAGCATAGGGATGCAAAGTTACGCCTTGTTGATTTAAAGTATCAATATCTGTTTGCGACAATTTTTGTCCGTCGATAAAAAGTTTTACCGCTGCAGGAGTAATTAAAGCAAAACTTAAGGTTACAGGATTATAATCTACATCTTTTCCCCTTAGGTTAAAAAGCCAGGCAATGTCATCAAGCGATGAAATAAAATGATAATCTGCTCCATTTATTTTTAAAGCAGCTTTTACCTCGTTTATTTTAGCCGAAATGGTAAGACCCGCAGCTTCCTCGCCTATTAAAAAGGCATTTTCTTCTGGCAACCCTACTCTATCGTGCCAAATCGAGCTGATAAAATCGACGTCGGTTATTTCTATTTCACTCTGGGTGAAACTGTTCTGCATCTCGAACGCTAAACCTACAGTAATAAGCTGATGGTTAAAACCTACTTTTGCACCCTTTGGCAAAACCTGGCACAACCAATCGATGTATTCGGGCGTATGTGGCACTTTCAACTTTACCAATTCGTAACCTGTATTGTTTAATTGTGTTTCTGCCTGCGTAAAATATCGCGAATCAGTCCACAGACCAGCAAAATCCTGAGTGATGACCAGCGTGCCGGCCGACCCTGTGAATCCACAAGCAAAAGGAATAGCTTTATAATGTGCTGGTAAATATTCACTGATGTGAGGATCTGCCGAGGTAATAATATAAGCATCTATTTTTTGAGCAGCCATTAACTGGCGTAAGGCCTGCAGTTTTTCTACAAAGGTCATGTTGAGGAAGAGTTTGTAGGGCCAAATTTAAATATTACATTGACATCAGCGCTTAAAACAAACAAGAATTAATATGAATTTGAAAATGCAGCAGATTCCGATTGCGTTAGCACCTGTGTTTACCTTTAAAAATATCAGGACAAATATTAAACGTACCGATCAATTGCAGGCGCTTTAAGCACCTCATAACAATCTGATTTCCCCAAGCACCGTACTTTAAAAACAAGCGCAGATTCTCGCTGTGCCAGCGCATGGATACCCAATGTAAAACGTTGTTTAAAACGTTTGGGACAAGCCTCTTTATGGCAGATTATTTCGTAACGGTCTACATTTTCTACAACCACATCAAGCACATACTTTGGCCACTGTTTTTTAATCAGATTCGGCAACCAGCGAAACTGTTGCATGTTAATCAAATCCCCCATCCCCTCAATTGCTTTTGGTGGAATATCTCCACCTATAATCTGGCTCCAGTCCCCTTCAACTTCATCAATAATCCCCAGCACTTTACATCCAGACAGCACCAACCATGGGTCTTCCATGCTTGACTGTATTAGCTGATAGGATACATCTTCTAAAAATTCCTGTTCAAAAAGGTAATTAAGTTCGATCATAAGCTATTTTCATTTTTTATCGGCAGATTATTAAGTCGTATCAGTTTATTAATGGTACCAGCAAAACGTTTCATTGAGATCGGTTTGCCAAGATAACATTCAAAGCTAGAATCTATTTTTCTTACCTCATTTTCGAGGTGGGCAGATGCGTAGATCACAAACCTGGCTTTCGAGCGGAGATGCTGGGATAGTTCAGTTCCTTTCATTCCATCCATATCTATATCTAAAAAAAGAAAATCGATTTTATCGCCGGCACTAATTGTTTTTAAGGCATCAAATGGATTATTAAAGGCGCTAAACAGTTTTAAAAAACGGATATCTTCAATATAATCCTGGAGTACATCAATCGCGTGCTGTTCATCATCAACAATTGCACAACTGTAATACATAGGCAAATTAAGATAGGCTGTACAAAGCTTAACAATGTAAACCTCAATTCCTATAGCCATGCAAAAAAAGGGTAAAAGTACGGTAGTAATGGGCATACTAATGAGACAGTATATCAACTTGCACGTTATTTCATGGTATAAATTAGCCATGAGTTAATTGACACATGGCTAATTGCTTTAAAGTTTAATTTTAACAAAGTATAAACGGTTTCTATCGACCGAATTTGTTAAAGGCAATATTTTTTGTGCAAAGCCACTTGCTCCGTTATCCACCACACCAAAATCATCATCGTTAGAAATTACGAGGATGTTGCCAGGCAGCAAGGCTAAACCTTCTGCTTTATCATGCGGATAAACGGAAGGTAGATCCTTCAACAGGTCTAAAACAATGGTTTTGCTTACCGAGGTAATTCCGGCTGTGTTTAAACCTGCTGCATTGTTCAGCTCTTCCACGGTTTTACCGCCATAAAGTTTTCCTGTTGCACCATTGCCGGAATCAGAAATATCGGTAGCACCACTCAGGTCTATTTTAAAAACTTTTTTAAATGTTGCCGGGTTGCTTGCTGCACCTCCATACAATCCGTCACGCTCGATGGTTAGGAAAGTAGTGCTGTTAACGGCAACAATATCGCTCACACCTGTTAAAGAGGTGTTATCCATCAGGTAAGCATATTGCTTGGTTGCTCCGCTTGCGATATCAAAAGTCAAAATTCTTAATATTACCGAATTGGCAACCGCAGCTTTAGACGGATTGTACATTGGCGACTGCATCATGCCCACCAGCGTTTTTCCATCTGGAGTAATGGCCAAACCTTCCATGCCACGGTTTGCTCTTCTATTGGCAAATACAGCCGGAATAGTACGTCCACCGGTTCCAGTTCCGAATGGATTAATGCGTTCAATTGTTTTACCAGTTGCATCGAAGTGTGCAATATGTGGACCGTATTCATCGCTGATCCAAAATGATCCGTCAGCTGCCCTTACCAAGCCTTCTGAGTCGATTCCATCGGCACTTGGCACAATCACCTGTCCATTTAGGTCGTAAGCAGTTTCACCAGAAGCCCCCATTCCTGCAGGATTTGGAAGTCCGTTTAATTTATTACCGGATGCATTTTTAAGTTCGATGGTTTGTTCGAGTACTAATTTCCCTTCTTTCAGCCTGAATTTCCCAATCTGTGGATCAAAATCAGGTTTTCCGATGATGATTGAGTTTGCGAGCTGCCCGGCAACGTTCGAACCCCTATCGGTTAGCATATAAAAAACATCCGGCGAGTTGGGATCGGCGGCAACAGCTGATCCAAAACCTCCGTTGTACACTTTTATACCAGCAGCAGTTGTGAAAAGTACCGAAGGATCAGAAACTTCTGCAACAGCAGGATAGCTAAATTCTAAAGGGCTTTCTTCATGGCTTTTCTTACACGCTACCATACCGATAGATATGGCTACTATTAGAGTGAGTAATTCTTTCTTCATTTATTTAGGAATATTTTTAGAACAAAGCAAGCATACAGATATGAAGCCTGTGTTAAGGGAATAACAAGAATAGTTCTCCCACAAGGTTATGCAATCTTAAAAAGCAACTGTTATTTTAATTGCTTTCGACCATTAAGAAGTTAAGGACATTAAGCTTGTTGATAAATTCAAATGCTGGCGTCATCCCCAACTTGATTAGGAACCACGGAGTGCTCATGAATGCCTCTGAATAAAAGGAAAACTGATGAGTAATCGTAATGCCATTGACCAGGCACTATTGTATTAAGATCCCGTCTGCACGGGGATGACGAAACTCGAAAATTTACATCATCAATAATTAACGTATTTTTCTTCAAAACTGCCATCGGCATGTAAATCGACCAGTCCATAGCCTGGGGCGGTTTCTCTCCTGCTGCCCTCCCACCATGCACCCGATACAGCACCGTTACAGAGGTAGGTAACACCGTTGTACACCACTTTATCGCGCATATGCAGGTGGCCACTTAAGCAAAGTTTTACATTAGGGTGCTGGTAAAAAAGATTGATGATTTTAGCCGTATCGGTATGCATATCGCCACCCAGCATGGTCCATTTGTTTACAATATCATCTTCTATCATTAAAAGCGCGGTAAGGATTGGAATATGCGACATTACCATTACAGGCATTGTAGAACTGGTAGTTTCGAGTTCGTTTTTTAACCATGTTAACTGCTCATCGCCCAATTTTCCAATATACCAGGTATTGTCGATATCCAGATGGGTACTATCCAGCACAATAATCTTCCATCCGTTCTGCACTAAACTATAATAAGGCTTAACCAGCTGCAATTTATCCATGGCATATTTCTTCCCGTAAAAAACCTCGCCCTTGGTGTTTTCATTCCACCAGATATCGTGATTGCCCAAACAATAATGCACAGGAAGGTTACATTCGTTCTTCATCGTCTAGTTTACCAGTTTCCATTGACCGTTAATGGTATTGATGTTTTCTTTGTTCATATCAAAAACAATATCTCCCCCGTTTAGAACCAGGTCTATCTTAGGCGATTGCGACTGTAAATGGTGCAGGCATTTAACAAACCTGGCGGGCGCATTGAATTGATTCTTAAGGTGGACGTCAGTGATGTGCGCCACTCTTAACACTGGCTTTTTATCAGCTGCCGATAAAAGTGCTGGCAGGGTTGGCAGCAAAAACAGGCCACCTATATTTTTTAGTGCAGATCTTCTTTCCATCACATTCTTTTTACTGTTTCAAAATTAGCATTGCCATGTTGCCTTAACGTTAAGAAAAAAGCGGTGCTGTGATATACAGACACCGCCATAGGGGTTGTTTATTTAAGTTCTTGATTCATTAATTTTTCTTTAATCGATAAGCTTCGATGATTTTATAAAAAATCTGATGATTAGGATATACCCCTATAAAGGCATCCGAACCAGGACCGTAAGCAAATACAGGCACCATGATATTGGTATGATCATCTGTACTGAAATTGCCACGAACGGTTCCTTTTCTATAAGAAGCATCCAGAAGCGACAGTCCTCCGGTTTCGTGATCAGCTGTTACGATTACCAACGTTTCTCCATCCTGGTCGGCAAACTTTAAGGCTTCACCCACCAGACGGTCGAAATCTTGTTGTTCGGTTACCGCAAAAGGCAAATCGTTTGCGTGTCCTCCATGGTCAATCTGTGCCCCTTCTGCCATAATGAAAAATCCTTTTTTATTTTTCGAGAGCAATTCAACCGTTTTTGAGAACGAAATCTTAAGCATTTCTCCCCGGCCATCCAATACTTTCCGCGTAGCAGAATCGTCTAAAAGTACCACTTGCTTATCTGCATTTGAGGCAACAAAACTTTTTAGGTCTTTCTGTAGTGTATAACCTTTGGCCGATATTTTATCTATCAATTTTTGATCTGGATTTTCGGTAAAACTTTTGCGTTTGGAACCAACCAGAATATCAACATGACCGTTCTGGAAATCGGCTGCAATTTCCTTCGTCATAGATCGTTCAAGCTGATGAGCATAAAATGCTGCAGGAGTAGCATCGGTAATATCACCACTGCTAATGATCCCGCTTGTAAGACCATAAGGGGCCAAAATATCAGGTATAGACTGAAGTGATTTACCTGTAGAATCGACGCTGATATAGCGGTTATTGGTTTTATGTCCTGTAGCCATAGCCGTTGCACCTGCTGCAGAATCAGTAAAATCTGAATTGGAAGCTTCAGTACGCGAAAGGCCAAGATGTTTAATCGTGATGATGTTGGATTGACCAAAATTCGCACTCAAGCCTGCCTGAATCTGTGCCAGTCCCATTCCGTCCCCTATTAAAAGAATTACATTTTTGGCTCTTCTTTTTAATCCATCGCTTTTGTAAGTTGGCTGATAAGGCTTATAAGCTTTCGAACTGCTATATTCGAGCTTAGCCCTGTTCTGATAAAAATCTTTTAGCAATGCAGGATGATCCGTTCCGATCCAATCAACCCCCATATGTTCCAGTTCTTTCCAGCTGTTCGGACTATCTTTAGTTGCCCAAAAGCGGAAAGGTTTACCCAGTGCATGTACTTTGACAATTACCGCTTTCATTTTTTCTAAATCGGTTGGTGTTGGGGTACCTTTTCCATTCCATACCGAATAATGAGAAATATCATCACTAATCATCCCAATGTGCTCTAACTGATCACTTGTGTATTGATTTGCGGGACGGCCATCGAAACTGATGAGTGACGGATAATTCTTAAACTTTTTGGCAGGCGGAACAGCCCCGCTCATTACAATTTTAATGGCTGAAGGATTGATCTGTTGATTAAAAACAGATTCATTACCTTTTAAATCGTCCAATAATTTCGGGATTACGTGTTCATAATCCTCCTTTATATCGATAACCAGCTGAAGTTTTTGTTTCGGATCAGGATAAGGATGGTTGGCATGATCTTTAAAAAATGCCACCAATGGATCGATATATAATTTTTTCAATGTTTTGCCTGAGGCGATTTCGCTGCTATCGTGGGCAACAAACAATTCTCCGTTACGGTAAAAAACATCTGCCTCTATAGATCCCATACCAGCATAATAAGCCTCTAACAAAGGAATCTGCTGCTTATAATCATTATGGCTGTGTCCATTAGCGGCATTCAGTTTCTGCTGAGCAGAAACTGAATGTGCCCCTAAACCCAATAATAAAAAGAGGATCAGTTTATTCGATTTTACCATCCTGGACTTTGTTTAATTACACCTGCACTGTTATCAATTTCTCTCTGTGGTACGGCCCAAACATCATGTACCTGTGGATTGAAAGTTCTTGCAGGCCAAATTACGCTCCCATCAAAATCGTGTAATGGTTTGGCATAAGTTACCTGAGCATCACCCCATCTTACCAAATCGCGGTGACGGTCGGCCCATTCGCCTGCAAGTTCGTTACGGCGTTCGCGTTTAAGGTCGTCGATAGTCATTCCTGTCTTAGTCCCCAAACCTGCGCGTAGCCTGATTTTGTTCAGTTCGGTATCGCCTGCCCCTGCACCGCTCAGGTTAATTGCAGCTTCAGCTTTAATCAGCAATACCTCAGCATAACGCATTAAAGGCACATTTAAATCTGTTGTGCCATTATCTCCATTCGGATTAACGTGTGTTGGAATAGGATTAGCATATGAAAACGGCTCCATATACTTTTTAAACTGGTAATTTGAAGTCGCTCCTGCATCTTTTGTAAAACTACGTTCAGCACCAAAAAACATAAATTTATCGCCTGGTTTTAAAATGGTGGCTTCACGGCGCTGATCGCCAGTTTCGTAAGAATCGTAAAGTTCTTTAGTGGGTAAATAATAACCCCAACCATTGTAAATTCCCCAGGCTTTATTGGTTAACATTACGCCTGGGAGCTTGCTGCCCCAGCCTGTTCCGCCACCGCTTGGCGTACACACCACCGACCAAATGTATTCTTTTGACCAGTTGTTGGCTGCTTTAAATACATCTGCAAAACCTGTATTTACTAAATCGTGCTGCCCTGAAGTGATGACCATATCAGCATATTTAGCGGCATTGGCATAATCTTTTTTGTATAGGTACACTTTAGATAGGTATGCCCAGGCAGCCGTTTTATGTGCTTTACCGTAATCTGCTGGTTTCATTGCCGAAAACAGGGGAAGGTTATCTGCTGCTTTCAATAAAAGTGAAATGATATAATCGTAGTTTTCGTTTACATTTTTTGCACGGGCAATAGGCTGAGAAGGATCACTTTCTGGCGTTACAATCGGTACTCCGGCTTTATCGTTACCGTAATTGGCAGCCAACTGGAAGTAAACCAGTCCGGCGTTAAAATAAGCATCGCCAATAATCTGTTTTTTCAAGGTTTCATCCATTGCTATGGCCGGCACATTAATAATAATATCGTTAGCCCGTTTGATAATGGCATAACGCATGCTCCATTGGGTTTCGGTATAACCTCCGCCAACATAGGTACGGTTAAAATTTTTGATATTATCGGCCTCTGGCTTATTACGTCCCGTAACCATATCATCACTGGCATTGATAAACCAGAACATTCCACGACCGTAAAAATCTTCTGCATTGTAATTTTCATACATCCCAGCTTCTGCTTTTATGGCATCTTCTTTGGTTTTCCAGAAATTTTGTGCCGATGGAGATCCTTCAGGTACAATATCAAGCTCTTTTGTACATGAAGAGAAAAAAGCAAGGGCGGCAAATGCCATATATTTTAAATTCGTTTTCATTGTTGTTTTGTGATTATAGATTTACACTTAAACCAAGGATAAAGCTTCTGGCCTGAGGATAACGACCAACATCCACTCCATTGTTGTCCATTCCGATTTCGGGATCAAAGCCTGAGTATTTGGTAATGGTGAAAAGATTGTTTGCCGTAGCATAAACCCTTACCGCACCTGTTTTTAATTTATTGGCGATTGATTTTGGTAAACTGTAACCCAGGGTAACGTTACGGATGCGCAGGTAAGAACCATCTTCGATATAAAAATCGGAAGCATTAAAGTTCCCATTGGCATCACTTGTAGAAACAATCGGCACTTTACCACCAGGATTCTCTTGCGACCAGGCATCGAGAATACCGGCCAGTTTATTGTAAGATGGACCACTAGCACTATAAGTGGTACGTTTTACCGCATTAAACAATTTATTTCCCTGTACACCTTGAGCAAAAATATTGAAATCGAAATTTTTATAACTTGCATTAAAGCTCAATCCGTAAGAGAAATCAGGATAAGCGCTGCCAGCGAAATAACGGTCTTTACCATCAATAGATCCGTCGCCGTTGATATCAACAAATTTAAAATCACCTGCTTTTGCATTCGGCTGAATCTTAGTTCCCTTAGCGTTTTTATAGTTATCAGCTTCTGCCTGACTCTGGAAAATACCATCCGTTTTTAACACATAGTAACTGTACAAAGGTTGGCCAACCCGAATGGTAAGCGGTGCAAGTTCATTTCGGAAGTTGGTACCCACAGCAATGTTTTCCAACCCCGGTGCCAATTCCTGTACTTTGTTGTTAATTTTAGTTAAAGTAGCGTTTATGGTATAAGTAAATGCTGCATTTTTATCACTATTATAAGTTAAACCCAGTTCTATACCTTTATCTTTTACAATACCAGCATTTATGGTCTGCGTATTTAAACCTGCTGTCCCTGGTAGCGACCTGGTTAAGATCATCTTATTTGTTTCTTTGATAAAATAATCAGCATTAAGGCTTAATCTGTTGAGAACTGTCAAATCAAGACCAAAGTTCGTTTGCTTTGATTCTGCCCATGTTAAATCTTTATTGGCTAAAACATTCTGTACATAACCATTTTGTAAAGTTGGTGTTTGCCCGAAATAACTTTGAGTAGCACTTAACAATGGATTTACAGCAGAGGCATTAAGCGATCCTAAATTACCCAATATGCCATAACTGCCCCTTAGTTTCAATTCATTTAACCAGGTTGCATCTTTAAGAAAATCTTCTTTGCTTACCACCCAACCGAAGGAAGCTGATCCGTAGTTTTTCGTCCTGTTATTTTTACTTAACAGCGATGATCCATCACGACGGCCGATTAGCGACAATAAATATTTTTCTTTGTAATTATAATTCGCCCTTAAAAATAATGAAGAAAGTGCCTGTTCGTACATCCCGCTAACCGACGGCTGGATAACTGTTGCGTTAACCAGGTATCTGTATTGAGGCGATTCGTCGTCAAAACCTGCTCCTGAAGCTGACAAGCTATTGCTTTTAGTTTTCTGGAAAGAATAACCACCGGTAAGATCTAGTTGGTGACTACCAAAGGTTGCTTTATAACTTAAAACCTGCTCAGCAAGAAAATCGTTGGCACGACTGCTGCTTTCCTGTAAACTATTGCTTAATACCGGTTTTCCTACCTCGGGCCTTTTTGGCGTAAAGCTTTTAAATGCAGCATCGGTTTTAGTGATGCTTAAGTTAGATCTGAAAGTTAAGCCCTTTGCTAATTTAATATTGGCATAAGGGTTAACCACAAGCACATTTACAGGATTGTTTATATCAATACGTTGCAGATCGGCAACTGGATTAACAATATCGCCATAATCACCAGCATACTGTCCGCCTGGTAAACCGGCAAAACTGCCGTCGGCATTATATGGCGTTCCGTTGGTTGGATAATAGATAGCCGAAAGTAAGGCACCAGTGTAATCGCTGCTGGTATTTGCACCATTACCGTTGGTATTGCTATACGAAAGGTTTTCGCCAACTTTTAACCAATTGGTTACTTCATGCTCGGTATTGATCCTGAAGTTATAGCGCTTAGTTTTGGTATTTAATACAATGCCTTCTGCATTACGGTAATTGAAACTTAGGTAATAATTAGATTTTTCGCTACCACCGTTTATTGCGGCATTGTAATCCTGTAACAATCCATCTCTAAAAACCTCGTCCATCCAGTTGGTGCGGGTAATCTGTCCATCAGGATATTTCGAAATATCAAAAGCTGGTAATATGGTTGTACCACCGTTTTTGGCAGCAGTTGCGGCCACCTGTGCGCGTTGCTGAGCATTTAATGGCTCTAATTTCTTCCATGCGCTTTGTTGTCCAAGTTTGGCATCGAAACTAATCTGCATTTTACCGCTCTTTCCTTTTTTAGTTGTGACCAATACCACACCTCCTGATGCCCTGGCGCCGTAAATTGCCGCAGATGCATCCTTTAATACCGAAATAGATTCGATATCGTTAGGATTAAGCTGTGGTGTACCTGAAAATATAGACCCATCGATTACATACAATACATTTTCTCCGTTAATCCCTCCCGCACCGCGGATATTAATGCGTGGAGCAGAAGTTGGATCTCCACCCTCGTTAGTTACAATTACACCTGGTGATTTTCCAGCCAATACCTCTCCTACACTATTTAATGAGCGCGAAGAAAGCTTATCCAACCCAACAATGCTGATTGCACCTGTTAAGGTTTCTTTCTTCTGTGTTCCATAACCTACTACCACCACATCGGCAAGCATTGAACGTTCTTCGCTCAACACCATATTAATGACCTGGTTTTCGCCTACTTTTACTTCTTTGGTACGGTAACCGATCATAGAGAATGATAACACAGCGTCAGCGCCTACTTCAACGCGGTAAGCACCGTTTCCATCGGTTACGGTGCCACTTTGCGTGCCCAGTACCTTCACCGAAACACCGGGCAGCACCAAACCTGTTGAATCGCGCACAACTCCAGTGATAATCCGGTCTGGCTTATTCTGAATGGCGTTGTTCAAAATTACATATTCGCCTTTTTCTAAAACCTGTAATCCTAGCTTATCCAATAGTGACCTTACAGGCTCTTTGGTAAAATCGCCACTTACAAACATGTTTTTTTGTTGCAGCTGATCTGGATTGTAAACAAAGCTAAGTCCGGTGCGCGACTCAATTTCTTTGATAATTTCGGTCATCTTACGGCCTTTGTTTAGCGTAATACTGACTGTAGTTTTCTCTAACTTTTGTGCCATACCAGCCGAGGCCAGGATTGAGCTGCAAAATATGCAGAGAATTGAAAATGTTAAACATGAGTATTTCATGATCTTATAAAGAGCTGATGTCCTCTTAGCGGAGGTTGGTTTCATTTGTTTGATTTGTTTTTTTAAAGCTTTTAATTACGCTGGCCCTTTGACCAGAAAGAAAGATTACGGTGGCCAGTCTAACTGGCACCGCTAAGTATTTCTATATTACCTGCTCATCTCATCTGTATATATTAAATGTTTTATGATTTTTTGATCCGTTGAATTTCAGGTGGTGCAGGCTGCAAATGATATCCAAAATCTCTTCAGGCGATTGTTTGCTACTGAAAGAAGCAGTGGTTTTAAGTTTGGCCAAAGCGTTGTCATTCAGCAAAATTTTAATGCTATAGGCATATTGGAGTTTGCTGATTACCTGTTCTAAACTTGCTCCGTCAAAAGCGAGTTCGATATAGGCCGCAGATTTACTTTTGCCAATGTCAGTTCGCCCGGCAGTTTTATCATAGATTAAAAACTCATCTTTAATCAATGTGCCCAGATTTACTTTTTTGTTGCTTACGGCAACCTTTCCGGTAATTACGGCAACTTCGATGTGTTTGCTGGCCTGATACGACTTAACCTTGAAAGAGGTGCCCAACACCCGAATGTCGACCCCAGATGCAGTATGTACCGTAAATGGTCTTTTTTCCTGATGGGTAATATCAAAAAAAGCTTCACCCTCTTTTAATGCAATCTGGCGGTTGTTTGAAGCGAATGTTTTAGGATAACAGAGTTTTGCAGACGGACCTAACAAAACCACTGAACCATCTGATAAGGTAATGTGCTTCCGTTCTGTACTTCCGGTAACTATGGTAACCTGATTTTCAGGCTTCACTGGAATATTGAGTTTCCAAATGCTTATTCCCAGTGTAATGATGATGAGTACGGTGGCAGCAATCCTGATGAAAGGCTGAAGTTTGAATACTTGGCTACCTTTTGGTTTTTGACGCATTGCGTCCTGAAGGTGAACAAGCATCTGCTCTCCTATTGCTGCTTTCCGGTCGGCCGCCAATTCAATATTTTCCTGATCGAGCGTGGCATACCATTCTTCAACTTTTTTTTGCTCTTGCGGACTTGCCTGCTTATTGAGATATTTCTGCAGCAGTTCCTTTGCCTGTTCTTCTGTCATTTAAATACATGTCAGTTGAAAAGCAGATCGGTACTAACCAAGAATGTTATCTATAAATTAACTTTATGTTAAGCCGATTAAAGCCGCAATGAGCAGGATATAGGAAAGGCTTTTTTTGAGCAATTTTAGCGCTGCAGAAATCTGGTTTTTTACTGTCTGAACCGAAACATCAAGTTCTGAAGCTATTTCTTTGATGGATTTTTCCTGTTTTCGGCTCATCGAGAATACCAATTGCATTTTTACGGGTAAAAGTGCAATGGCGGCATCAACTTCTAAATGAAGCTCTTTTAAAATCAGTTTATCATCAGCTGCTGCAATATGCTGCTCATCCATTAGTGCTTTAAGTGCAGTTTGGTGATATTCTTTAATGCTGCCTGACCTGAAATAATTAATCACCTTATATTTTACAGCACCATAAAGATAGGCACCGAGGCTTCCTGTTAGGTTAATTGCTGTTCGGTTCTCCCAGAGGGATATGAAAATTTCCTGTGTAATATCCTGTGCCAATGCCTCATCACCCGTTTTTTTAAACGCCACATCAAAAACATTCTCCCAGTAGGTCTGGTAGATTTCCTCCATAGCCCGGTGGTCGCCAAGTTGCAAAGATGAAAATAATGAATTGTTCAAGGGATGCCGCTTTATAAAGCGCAAAGCTAAGGGCCCAATATTCCCTTAGTATTAACAAATCTTAAAGAGTAGATGATGAATGATGAGGAATGTAAGATGGGAAATAGACAGAATTCTGCGGTGATCAGTGATTTCCGCGGGAAACATGATGCAATTGAGTTCCCGCAGATTTAGGAAGATTGCCGCTGATGATTTACAGTAGAGTCTTAATGCCCTTAACTGCTTAATGGTAGGAAAGACTAAAGCTGAAAGCAAAAAGGATAAGTTTAATTCCGTGCAAATCTGTGCTTCCGTGGCAGAGAATAACCAAGTTGGATAGATCCTGAAACAAGTTCAGGAGACGATCGCAGGATCTGAGCTACGAAAATCTTAATGTTCTTAACTGATTAATGGCAAAATGCAATAGGTCCTGCGTAAATCAGCTATCAACAGGAACATGATTGATTTGTACGCTACAATTACCCAAACAACCCTGCAAAAATTCTATTCGAATGCAATTTTGCCTGATGATCGTAAATATGCGAGGTGCTCATGATCTCGTTTACGCCAAATTTTGCAACAAAAGCTTCTAAATTTCCATTAATGGTTTCGGCACTACCAATAAAAGAATAATACAACATTTGTTCTACAGCTTCTTTTTCCAACTGGTCCCAATATTGATTGATATCATCAACTGCGGGCTTTAACAATTCTCTTTTACCTGTAATTACACCCAGGAACATCCGCTTTACCGAGCTTGATAAACGTTCAGCTTCTGCATCGGTATCAGCAGCAACCACATTTACACAGGCCATTACATAAGGTTCTTGTAAAAATGGGGAGGGCTTAAAGTTATTTCTATAAATTGCGATGGCTTGTTCGAAATAAGCTGGTGCAAAATGACTGGCAAAAGCATAAGGGAGACCTTTTTCTGCTGCTAAGCGTGCACTATCGGTGCTCGAACCTAAAATCCAGATCGGGATATCCAATCCTTCTCCCGGAATGGCCCTTACACTCGCACGATTATTATTCGCAGAGAAAAACTGCTGTAGTTTCTCAATATCCCTGGGGAAACTATGAACAGCACTAAAATTTTCGCCGCGGATGGCCATTGCCGTAACCTGATCGGTTCCGGGCGCCCTGCCCAAGCCCAGATCGATACGGTTGGGATAAAGAGAGGCCAAAGTACCAAATTGCTCGGCAACAATTAAAGGTGCATGATTGGGTAGCATAATGCCTCCAGAGCCTACGCGGATGCTATCGGTGCCACCAGCAATATAACCAATAAGCACAGCTGTTGCCGAACTGGCAACACCAGCCATGTTATGGTGTTCGGCAAACCAGTAACGTGTATAACCTAAAGTTTCAGACTGTTTAGCTAAATCGAGGCTTGTTTTAAAGGTATCTGCAGCAGTAAAACCATCTAACACGGTTGCAAGATCGAGAACGGAATAACGTATATTTTTCAATAAGTGATCAGCCATAAATTAATAGGAATAAAATCTATGCTGCAAAAATATCCTTAATAAAGCCAAGTCTGGTTTATCTGAATATATATGACGTTTAACCAACACTAATCGGTACAAGTGGGTATTACGCAAGGAATCTGTGCAAAGTGAAACCAGTCAGACAACAGGCACTACAGGGATGTAGAAGTATATATGTTATTGTAACAAAACGTACAAATCTGCGCTCTTAGCTTGATTAAAACTTGTAATTCGATTAGCAAAACCATTAAAGGCGGAGTATATTTCTTTACCGGTATTCTAGAATATTTTTATGGATTATAGCTATTGCCTGCATCTTTTAAACTTAATTGACACATTTTTGCGTTAAATTAGTAAATAAGAAAAGACTTTAAATTAATCCGTACAGATAGTACCCTTTTCGGTACGAAAAGGCGTAATTTCGTTATAAGAGAAACAGATTTTTGAAGATGATTAAGTGCATAGCCATAGACGACCAGTTCAGTTCCTTAGCGGGGCTACAAAAATATATTGAGGATACCCCGAACATGCGACTCGTCCAGCAATATACTGATCCAGTTACTGCTTTAAGAGAGCTAGCCAACTCAGACACAGTCGATGTAATTTTTATGGATGTGGAAATGCCCCAGATTTCCGGCCTGGAACTGGCGAAGGCCATCCGCTTTAGAACCAGAAAGCTCATCTTCACTACTTCACACCAGGAATACGCTTTTGATGCTTTTGAAGCTGCAGGAGATGCTTATTTGCTTAAACCATATAGTTACGCCAAATTTGCCACAACCATTACCCGACTTTTTGGACAGGAAATGACCGGTGGTGCCAACGAAGATTACTTTCTGGTTAAAAACAAAGAAGAGGAACACCGCGCGGTAATGGTTAAATATGAAGATATTATTGCTTTTGAAAGTTTCCACAATTACATTAAAATACATACCGTAGAAAAAGTAATTATTGCTTATTTAAGCCTAAAAGATGTTCGGGAACAGCTTAGCATTAAGAAAGGTTTTATACAGTTACACCGTGGTTATATTGTTGCTATTGATAAGATTTTGTATGTGGATGGTAATCGGATTACTATGAATAACCACATAAATTTTACCGTTGGAGATATATATTATAATGAATTTAAAAATTTTATTTCTGAAAGGCTAATTATCAGTAGCCGTAAAAAATAACGGCTACTGATGAAAAGAATAGTATTAAACTATAACGGAAGTGGTCGTAACTCCTGAAGTGGTCGGTTCGGAAGTACTTGTTGGTTCATTTATTTTTCCATTATATCTTTTTTTAAATACAAAAAGTGTTCTTTTAGCTAATTTTTGAGTTTCCATATTTTTTTTTTGAAAACTAGCTGCGAGAACACGCTATAACTTTAATCGTTACACAAATAGTAAATAAGTCTTTATGAATAGTTTAAAATGGAGCAACAGTATGTTACGAAACTGGCTGCATACTTACCGGATACACATAATTGCATGGACTATATTTATCATTTGGGAAACGCTGATGGTGCTTTATTTTGCAGGTATCTTAGGAACGTTCGGCAATTATGCTATTCACTACTTGATTAATATGACCTTATTTTACACTTATCCTTTACTGTTAGAAAAAGCAACAGAGTTCCCTAGCGGAGCGGTATGGAAGGTTCCTCTCGTGGTTATCCTCGCAATCCTGACTTATTTGGGCATAGTTACCGGAGTAGATATCCTATTAAATACTTATACCAATATTTTACCGGGTAAATTGCCAAGTTTTAGGATCAGAATATCCAGGGTACTTTATAGGGGTTCATTTTTCCTTCTTTTTTCTACAGGTTACTATTTCTTAAAACGGTTCATCAAAGAAAAAGCAGAAAAATCCCGTATCGAAAAACAGCGTTTTCAAATGCTTATTGATAAGGAAAAAATGGATAAGGAACTAGCTATGTCTAAGAATGCTTTCATGAAAGCACAGATTAACCCACATCTGCTCTTTAATACATTTGAGTTTGTACACCAGAAACTAAGCACTTACTCTCCGGAAGACGCCAAGGTAATGCTTTATCTTTCAGATATGATGCGTTTTGCTGCCAATACCCAACATAATGAAGGCTATGTATATTTAAGTGAAGAGATTGCACAATGCGAAAACCTGATTGGTTTGCACCGCATTACGCAAGGTGCAATTTATATTGAGCTTGCTAGCGGCCCTGATCTTGATGAAATCAAATTAATTCCGCTTGTTTTGCTTACTATTTTGGAAAACATGTTTAAACACGGGAATCTTAATGACATAGAAAATAAGGCCACTATAGATGTTTACACCTTTGATGACAAACTGCGTATTGAAAGCCGAAATTTACCCAGATTAGTACAAAGCAAGGTAGGCTTTGGCTCAGGAATGGACAATATCCGTAACCGATTAAAATACGCTTATCACCAAAATGCTGAAATAACTGCAGGAATTGACGAAGAAGGCTTCTATATTGTAAGCATAAGTATTTCCTTAAATGCATTAATAATGGAATCAGAAGATAAAAAAGCTGAACAAACTATCCCTCTTTAGCAATTAAATTGGCCCAATAAGAAACCCTTCCACATTTTCACCATCAAGAAATATTTATCGATTTTTCCAACTTAATGTAACGAAATTATTACTATATTAAACCTTCCTAATTGACGTTCTAATATTTAAATAAATCTTCATTGAAGAATTAAGTGTAAATCTTAACAAAACAGATAAAAAATGAGAAAGGGTACAATATGCTATGTAGATCAAAATAGTGGACATGGCATTATTAAAGATGAAAATGAACAGAAAATTCAATTCTTTTTAATGGAACTCCAGGAAGAAATCAGGCTCAATGATGAAATTTCTTTTGAAATAGAGCTTACAGCAAGAGGACTTGCTGCAACAAAAATACATTTAGTTAATACTGCAGAATTAACATCCTAATAGCAATCTCAACCAAACTTAGCAACCATAGTAGTTCTAATTAAGGAAATTAATATTGTTTTAAACCTAATTGGCTATCGGTTGTCCTAAATGTATGTTCAATAAACCGAAAGGGTTCTGTAGCAAAATAACTTCACTTGGGATTTTATCCGTAATATTTCTACTTCTATCCAATGCCTCACCAAATTCAACCTATCAGGATGTAAAAATAATGCGTTGGAAGATAAGCGACACAACGCGCGAGGCAATGGTTTACATCCCGAACAGCGCAAAAGTAAAAGCCACACCAATCGTTTTTGTTTTTCACGGACATGGCGGTGCTATGGGAAATATGTTTAGAAGCAGAGGTTTTGAAAAACTGTGGCCAGAGGCAATTATAATATGTCCGCAAGGATTGAATACCCCTGGACAATTAACAGACGCAGCAGGTAAACTACCTGGCTGGCAGAAAGCACCAGGCGATATGAATGACCGTGACCTTCATTTTTTCGATGCGATGCTAAAAACGCTCCGACAAGATTACCGCATAGATAATCAGCATATTTATGCAACCGGTCACTCTAATGGCGGTGCATTTACGTATTTACTTTGGGCAACCCGAAGTGATATATTTGCTGCTGTTGCCCCATCAGCTGCTGTAGGAGGTCGGATAGTTAATGTGCTTAAACCTATGCCCGCAATGCATATTATGGGCGAACAAGATCCATTGGTAAAACCAGAATGGCAAAGGGCGATGTGCAATAAGATTTTAAAAATTAACAGGTGTAACAAAACAGGAGAGCCATATGCCCCCTATGCCACATTTTATCCTTCAGATACAAAAACACCAGTGGTACTCTACCGACATCTCGGAGGGCACGTTTACCCACAGGAAGCAAGCTCAGTTGTAATTAAGTTTTTTAAGAGCGTATCGAAACCTTAGTAGGAATACCAACTTTTAATTTGATACTGATAAGCAATATTAAAATCAAAAAGGCCACAATATCCATTGAGGCCTTTCCTTATCAACTAACTAAACTTGTATAATACTAACCAAATATTTACACAACAAAAGTACGATAGCACATAAACCCAGTATTAACATTGTGTTAAATACTCAATAGTTAACATGAGGTAAAATCTGGATTTCCAATGCAAGATTACCATTTCTGAATAGGTTGATAACTGGATTTTTCTTCCTTGCGGCTAAGTTTCTTTATAAAATCTTCGCCAAAATCGTGGCTGTAAACTTTAAAATTGATTGCCCACTCATCCTTTATCATGGCAGGCACAAATTTTTCAAACATTTTTTCAAATGATCTGAAATTTACAAAGGGCTTGCAGACTACAATATATTCAGCATCTGAATTCACTATAATTTCCTCAATAAGCTTTGGCCATCTCAATTTAATCTCGATAGGCAAATTTTGATATTGCTGCCGATCAATAAACAGTCCGATGTTTTGTATAAGTTCTTCAGATAGGGAACTGCCTAGCAATGTTTTCCATTTCCCATCTTCTTTTGTTATCCTTTCCAATACCTGTTTATGGTCAAGAACAGTCCACGGCTCACTTCTCGAAAGCTGGATAAGCTGAAAATGCATGATATCGCCATTAGGCAGATTAAAGAAAAAGTCGAGTTCGATCATCAATAATGAGGTAATACTATCTATCGTGAACCCAAAAGTATAGAACTATTTCTTAAGCACAGAATTAAAAACTTAATTGAGAATCTTCTTCATAAAGTTCAATCTCCTAAGCCAAAGAATTGCGCATGTTTTTTAATTATTAAATACCTGTTAAATAAAAAATTGATTTTTATCATCAAAAAAAATCAAAAACACCTTAAAAACGTAATATTAAACATACAAAAAATTTAATTTTAGCGATTATACATATATCTTTGCGGCATGAAAAGCACCAAATTATCCGCTCTTGTATTCCTTGTAATCACTTCATTATCTTGCTTATCAATTCATGTTCTTGCTCAAAACAAGCCAACAAAACTAGCTGATATTTTCGAGAATGTAGATAGATTGAACGGAAACGATATGATTGAACGTTTAGCTACTCAGCGCAGTGCATACAATAAAAACCGTTCGAAAAACAGCCTTCCAAAGGCAGAATACATCATCAACAGGAATAACTTAACCCTCATTAGCTTTAATGGCTTAGATTATTACATAAAAAACAATAGGGTAATAGGCATACAAGGATTAAATCTTTCGGACGAAGTATTGAACCAGATTACAGACAAATTGGTTCTTTTAGACAGCATCCAGTTTAATCAAAGTGAGCGGTCGAATACCGAACATTTTAATCCAAATGTTGATTTTCAGAAGATCAGGAATATCGACCGTCAATTTATGCTTACACTTAAAATGTTATCGAGTACTGTAAGAGACATAGCCGCACTTACTAAAAGTGAAAATCCATCTTTAACCGTCGAGACCAACGTTGCAAAAATGCGTTTACCAAATATTGATAAAGCTGCAGAAAAATCAAATGTGCAATCGCTGGTATTATTGTCAAAATAACAACATTTATATATCTTATTTCAGTAGAAAAGAACAATAATTAATCTGCTTTCTTTTCCGAATACACTTCTGCAATCTGGGCAGAAAGATATTTGAAAGCAAGCGGCATTTCTACAGCAGCATTTTTGATACTTCCTTCCATAAAGATGAAACCTTTATAGTTTATTTTGTGCAAGGCTCTTAAATAAGGCTTAAAATCGTCGCCCATAACACCTGGCAACGACCTGTTTTGTTTTTCGGCAACCTCAGAAAATGCAATTAATGTTCCGGCCTCAATAATTTCATTTGGGGACTCTCCTTCACGCATCATGTGAAATATATCAGCATTAAGCCTGAAATTTGGATGATCAATCTCCCTTACAATTTCTGCAGCTGATTTTAACGAGGTGATGAAGTTAGTTTCGGTGGTTTCTAGATTTTCCAGCAAAATTGTAACCTTATATTTCCCGGCAATTTGCGCTAGTTTTTTGCCCAGGCTGATAAAATCTGATTTTGCCTTAACGACATTATAATCAGCCGGAATGCTCCTTGCACCCGAGCTGCCCAAAACAATAAACTTGATCCCTGCTTGTTGAGCTCTTGAAAGAACAGTTTCGGTATAAGTTAAAACCTTTGCTTCATCTACCTCCGGGCCAGCTATTTTTATACTCGCCGGATAGAAAAGGTTACAGGTTAATACTTTACATTTTGCAGCTTTAATCTTTATCACGTTGGCACGAAACTGATCATCTGTTAATGCAGGTGAAAGCATCTTCGGAACAGATTCGCCAATCATTTTAAAACCAGAGGCATAAGCTAAACTATCCTGCGTTAAACCAGATACAATCCCTAAACGCGGATATACCTGCTTATCAGAAATAAAACCACAAAAACCGGTATAAACCAGGCAGATAAAAAAAGCCAGATAGCTAAATTTTGTACTTCTCATATTATTATTTAAACGATTTGGTCAAAAAATGAAGTCTCAGGTTCCCATTCTCCTAATTAACTGAACAACTTGTTGGTGAGTGCCTGAGAATTCTCCCTTAAAGATAATATAAAATCTAATCATTAAGTTTTGTATCAGCAAAATCACAGATCCTGAAGAAAACGGAATAAATGGAAGTACAGAAATGACTAGCCCAGATACAAATGCTGTGCAAACTGCTGCATTGGCAAAATAATGAAATAAAAAAAGCGACAGTTATGTCGCTTTTTTTTTGCGGAAAGAAGTTATATCACTATTGCTGATTATTGACCGTGAGCCGAGTATTGTCAGTCTGAGAGTTAATTTATTGTATAAAATTCAAATATTACAGAGCTGTTTTTTTTTGTAGTTTTGGCTGCGAAGAATCGTCATTGCGAGAAGGCTTTTTCAGCCGACGAAGCAATCTTACAACGATCGCTACCAGCGTGCGCATTAAGATTGCTTCGTTCCTCGCAATGACGACCTTTCTATAGGAATCTGTGAATGATAGCGTAAAACCTAATTCTTCGTCTATTTAAAATCAGGTATAGGAAATAGATATCCGCCAAATAAAATATACGACCATAAGAGGGTCCAAAATATGTTAAATATTTGTGCTGTAACAAATGTAAATGCTGGTTTACCGCCCTGAAGTTTTACCAGTGATGAAAATTTAGCTTCCATACCGATTGAAATAAAAGCGATTGCAAACCACACTGTACGTAAGCCGTTTAAGGTTGGTCCAACACTTTTTGCGGTTGTGGGCGATAACAGAAAAGAAAACACCAAAGATGCTGCAACAAAACCCAGTACAAATTTCGGAAATCGCTCCCACACAATTTTCAACCCAGGGCGTTCTGCTTTGAAGGGTACACCATCTTCACCTTTAGGTTTTTTATAGGCCCACCATATAGCGATAAAAAAAGCAGCAACACCAATAAAAACATTTTGCGAAAACTTGGCTATAACACCTGCTTTAACGGCTATTGGTCCAACCAAATCGCCTGCAGCAGTTACGGTTGCCGTTGTATCTAAGGTACCACCCAGCCATGCCCCACCAATCACCTCAGGTATATGAAAATACTTTACTGCCCAAGGCAGAATAATCATCATCGGGATAGCCATAATCAATACCAAAGTAGTTACATAAGATAATTTACGTTTATCACCATTAATAGCTCCTGCAGCAACAATTGCTGCAGAAACACCACAAATAGATACGGCTGAGGCCAATATTACACCAAATTCATCATCTACTTTTAACTTGCGGCTTAACCACATCGAAAAAAACCAAACTACAGTAACAACAATAACGGCCTGTATTATACCCGGTAAACCCGCTTTGATCAGATCGGCCGATAAAATAGTGGTTCCTAATATTACCAAACCTGTCTTAATATAAAATTCAGACCGTACTGCTTCTTTTAGCCAAGATGGCAACTTGATCAGGTTGCCCAATGCGATACCGATAAGCAGCGCAAATACCACATATTCTAACCCAAAATAGGATACACTTTTATTGCCTCCGATAATAAAAGAAACGATAGCTAAAAAATAGATGAGCGCAAAACCGCCAGCAAACCGCGCAACACTGCCTCCAGATAAACCTATCGCTACCGAAGCTAAGGCCAGAAAAACTGCCCCCATTTCAATAATTAACAATAAGTTGGATGCTGATAATATTTTACCCAAAAGGTCTTCACTGGTTGCCCATTTAAATGCAGGTAAACTTATTACAGTACCATTGTTGGTTAAATAAAGTACTGTGGCAATGATAATCGTTCCTAATATAACAGCCCACCAATCTTCGGTGAGTGATTGTAAAAATGTTTTCTTATCCGGGCTTATCCCGGCATCTGTTAAGGCTCCAGTAGTATCGGCTGCGTGGTTTCGATTCGACATAGTTGATTAATTATGGTGTTAATTTGATTTCAATTCTAAAAATATCAGTGGATAACGATCAATAAACCGTAAACGAATACCCAATATCGAAACTAAAGTAAATATTCAGGAGGATTTTATCCGTAACAAATATCTGACTTTGATCTACACATTTATTAGTAGGCCTTTTTAAGTTAAAATGCATCACAAACTAGTGTTTAAAAACAAATTCATTCAATTGTCTAACTCAGGATTTAATTTGTCTGGTTCAGATCCATTCAACTGGTTTTTGGAATTTTTATGCAACATTTTTGGGCAACTTAAAAAAAATATTATGACACTTAAAACAACAAAAACCATTTATTGGATCGGCGCCTCACTAACTTCGTTATGGTTTGGTACCAGCGGAGTTTGTGAACTCACAAAAAACCCTATTGTTTGGGACATTACATTACAACTGGGCTATCCAGCGTACTTTATTTATGTACTTGGTGTTGCTAAATTAGCCGGAATTGTGGTTCTACTGATCCCCAACAGATCGTTAAGGTTAAAAGAATGGGTATTTGCAGGGATATTCTTTGATATCATTTTTGCATTCTGCTCAAAACTAATTGTGATCGGTCCGCTAGCCACTATTGATGCCATTATAGCCTTTGGTATCGTTACAATAACCTACCTGATGTTCCAAAAACTTTATCCTACCCACTATTCTAATTTAACTGCTATTTAAGGTTCGAATAGTTCTAATTAAATCAGTTTTAACATAAAGGGCGCTAGTAGCGCCTTTTTTATTGGTGAGAATTTTACCTGATACAGCGTCTGTAATCTATACAACAGCTAAATATCCAAGGCTTTGAATGCGTTGCTAATCTCTTTGTTTGATGCTAAAGCACAGTGCAAATTGTTTTTAAATAAAAAAGTCGCCAAATATATGGCGACCTCCTAACTAATAAACATTGCTTATGAATTTGCAACCAGATTTATGTTATACAACTGGCTCATTCTCCAGTCCTTTGTGTTTTTTCTTCCCGATGCTTTGCACCATTTCACATTGCTGTGGATTTTTTTCAAATGGAGGGCTAACCAGAAAAAGTGTCGACATTAAGGTTGCCAATCCAACTAATAAACTGTTGGTTGTGATATTTTGATGATTTTCCATGATGATATTATGATTAAAAAGTTGTTGATGCATTTACTGCTGAAATTGCGCCTGTTGTTTTATGCTGAACCATTCCGATTACTTCCCATTTTTCAGTACTGCTGCTTTTAGGAATATTTAATACTGCGGTTCCAGATTTTGCATCCTTTAAAGACAGTGTTAAGGTTTTTCTTACAATTTGGACGTGAAATAATTTAAGTCCTGCATTCTCCCCACGCTGTACATCGGTGTTGCCACCCTTTTGTACCAGTGCAAAAAGGAGATCGTCGCTAGCCTGAGTATCTTTGGTTTCGTAATTTATTTTCAGTACATCCCCATCCCTTTTCGTATCGAAGGCTAAACTGGCTGTATACTTTTTATTCAGAAGCTGTTTATTAATGGCATTTCTCACGTCGTTTTCATTAGATCCTATAAATTCCTGAGCGCCGTTAATAACCAATTGAGGGGTATAAACCTGTGCGTTTAACCAAGCACTATATTTTTTTTGCCTTTTTGTATTTTCCGGACTCCCAAAAACATCTTTCCAACCTAAATTATCAAAATAATCGACATGATATCCAAGTACATATACCGGTTTCCCATTAGATTCTTTCTCTATTTTGGCCAACAGTTCTTCTGCTGGCGGACAGCTCGAACATCCTTCAGACGTAAATAATTCCAAAACGGCAAAGCCTTTCCCATTAACGGGCTGCTCCACTTTTTTTTCTTGTGCAGTTCCTACCCAAATAAATGCGCTAAGTGCTATTACCGCCACAATGACCGCATTTACGATCGCTATTCTTTTTAGTGTTTTCATAATTTCTATTCTTTTTTATCAAAAATAAGCAGGTAGTATGCCTGAAATGAGGTGAAAAATAGCTGAACCGGACAAATTGGTGGAAGAGTTAGACAGGAAGCCGATAAATAAGACAAATTAGCTACGAGCACACCTTAAAGCAAAAAGGCCAGAAACGGATCAGTTTCTGGCCAAGCTTGTTACTAATAACAGATAAATATTGATTTTTCTTTACCTATCTTCCATCCAGGAAAGAAAAGCAGGTGTTTTTTCTTTATTAATCAGCAATTTATCCGGAGTTTCAATCACCAGTTTAACAAACAATTTTCTTAAGAAATAATGTTCTATTTCTTTAATGGCTTTAAAGTTCACTAAATATTGGCGGTTAACCCTGAAGAACTGTTTAGATGAGACCAATGTCGTAATCTGATCAAGAGATTGACTTAATGTAAACTCTTGTTTATCGAAGCACATAATGGTTGAAGCATCATTTCTGATGTAAAAGAAAGCAATATTCTCGGTTTGAACTGTGGTATATTTCTGGTTTTTAAACACTAAAAAGCTCTCTTTCCCGGCGGGGCTGCTCAATTTTGTCAATAAATTGCTTAAATCGGGAATTACTTTTTGCTGAAAAAAATTCTGAAGGCCGTCTACCTTTTGAAAGGCCTCCTGAATATCTGTTTTGGAAAATGGTTTTAACACATAATCTATTCCATTACGCTTAAAAGCTTCTAAGGAGTACTCATCGAAGGCCGTGCAAAACACAATGGGACTGTTTACTTTAACCTGTTTAAATATTTCAAAACATAATCCATCTGCCAATTGAATATCCATAAATATCAAATCGGGCTGTGGCTGTTCTAACAGCGCTTTTACCGATCCTTCGATGCTCTGGTACTGCCCTACTATTTTCACGTCGGGCCTTAGGCTCAAAATTATATTTTCGAGTGATTTAGCTGTTTTCAGCTCATCCTCAATGATGATGATGTTCATGAATTAATGGGAGTTTAATTTTAAAAATTTGGCCATCGTTAATAATCTCGATTGGCTTTTCGAGAAGATGCTGGTAGCGCAACGTGATATTTTTTAGTCCAACCCCCAACGAGTTGTTATCGGCGGTTTTTAAACGGATAGGGTTTTCCAAAACAATTTGTCCATTTTCGGCATACAAGCTGATGCGCAAAGGTTTATCCAGCGAAACTACATTATGCTTGATACAGTTTTCGATTAACAGCTGCAGCGTAAAGGGAGGAATTAAGGTGTGCAATATTTCTTCATTTAATGTGGAAGTAAAACTAAAACCACCATCAAACCTTGCCTGTTGTAAAAACAGGTACGCATTGAGTATTTCCATTTCTTCCGAAACGTGAATCAGGTCTAATTTACGGCTCTCGAGGGTATATCGATAAAAATTAGAAAGCTTAAGGATAAAATCGACAGCCTCTTCATCGCCGATTTCTACCATAGCCTTTAGTGTATTGAGGCTATTAAAAAGAAAATGAGGATTAACCTGCTGCTTCAGCAATTCGTACTGCGCGCCCAAACTATCGCTTTTGATTTTCTCCAATTCCATATTCACCTGTTGATTTTCGTAATTTTGTTGCAACAGATGAAGGAACATATAAAAAATTAAATTGATCAATATTCCCCTTACTTCAACCATCAACATCACCGGGCCGAAATTAATGTGCGAAAGGATCAATTGCTGAATCCATGCCAGGCAAAGCATAACAGCAATACCAATTAAAAGGCTTTTAAATAGCCTGGAGTAGGAAATCCACTGTTTGTTTGGCCTACTGCTCTTTCGCGATAGCATGTAAATATTCAAATACCACATCAACAAAGCAAATACCGAGGTAATACCAGCATTAACTGCCGCTTCGGCTGCATTAAAATGATGTTCTGCTATTTGCGGAACAGAAGATAAAACTCCAAGAAAAATGGAACTTACCCAGATAATGGCAGGCGAAATCTTTAAAGGGTTTTTGGTCATATCAGTTTTTAGCCAGGCTAATTAGGTGGGTTGGGATAATCAAAAATAATATTTTTTTAAATATGATGGCTGCACCACACGTATCTCTTCTTTTTTCCCTAAAGTAACCACGTAAATCTTATAATTAAGCAATTTTAAGCCTGAACCAGACAGATTCGGCGCTTAAGTAGACAATGCCAGGTTTAAATCAGCACAAGAATTGTGTTTTTATTTCGGTAGTATCCGTGTTTCGTTAAAGTAATTGGCAAAACGCATAAAAGATTATAGTCTTACTCAGGGCTAACAATGTATAAGTCAAAACCTATTTTGTCTATTTCATCCCGAAAAGGCTAATCTCCCCTTTCCATCCGCATTAATTTTGACATACTTAACGGAGCAAAATATTAATCGTCAACAAATTTTAGAACTATGGAAAATCAAAATAATTATAGCCGCCGACGCTTTTTAAGTGTAGCTGCTTTAACCGTGGCTGTTGCAGAACTTGGAGGGTTAAACCTTTTGAACGCCAAAGAAATTACAAGAAATAAAACCAGCAATAATAAAATCAATCGCAATGTATCCTTCGATAAGATAAAACAGATTCATGCCGGCGTGTTAAACATGGGTTATGTAGAGAGCGGACCTGCAGATGGCGAACCAGTTATACTGTTACATGGATGGCCTTATACAATTCACAGTTATACCGATGTGGCTGCGCTACTTTCTGCAGAAGGATATCGGGTAATCGTTCCGCACCTTCGTGGCCATGGGAGCACCCAGTTTCTTTCGGCAAAAACACCGAGAAATGGACAACAATCGGCTATTGCTGCAGATATTATTGCTTTGATGGATGCCTTAAGAATAGATAAAGCAGTAATTGGTGGCTTTGATTGGGGAGCAAGAACGGCCAATATTATGGCTGCCTTGTGGCCAGAACGTTGTAAAGCAATGGTTTCGGTAAGCGGATACCTCATTGGAAGCCAGGAGCTAAACCAAAAACCATTGTTACCAAAAGCTGAGTTATCATGGTGGTATCAGTTCTACTTTGCAACTGAACGTGGCCGTTTAGGATATGAAGCTAACCGAAAAGATTTTGCCAAACTGATCTGGCAAAGCGCTTCTCCAGAATGGAAATTTACTGATGCCGTTTTCGAAAAGTCGGGAGTTGAACTGGATAATCCAGATCATGTTGCCATTGTAATTCATAACTACAGGTGGAGATTGGGGCTGGCCGAAGGGGAAGTAAAATATGATAAATATGAAAAAATATTAGCCACATTCCCAGCCATAACGGTTCCAAGCATTACACTCGAAGGTGATGCAAATGGTGCACCGCATGGCAACCCAGATCATTATGCAGCTAAGTTTAAAGGCAAATATGTGCACTATACTCTAAGTGGAGGCATTGGCCATAATCTTCCTCAGGAAGCACCTAAGGCATTTGCAGATGCCATTATCCAGGCAGCAATGATGGGGTAAAAAAAACTAAATATTCTTCTAATAATTTTAACAATCACAATAAATTTAAAAAAAATGGAAAATCAAAATGTAATCGAATCAGCAAATACGTTAAATGTAGTAATCAACAAAGTGCTTTATACTGGAAAAGTTCATGTGAGCGGTGGCCGTGAGGGCTTTGCAAAAAGTAGCGATGGAGCGCTTAACACCGCACTATCATCTCCTGGCAGTACAGGAAAAGGGACCAACCCTGAGCAATTATTTGCCGCTGGCTGGGCTGCATGTTTTATTGGTGCAATGAAACACAATGCTCCCCAACTTAAAATCGTACTTCCAGCAGATGCTGCAATTGATGCAGAAGTTGATCTGGCTTTGGCCGATAGTGGTTTTAATCTTCAGGCAAGGTTAAATGTGGTTTTACCCGGGCTTACCTACGAAGAAGCAAAAACAGTGGTTGAAGCTGCTCACCAAACCTGTCCGTACTCTAAAGCTACCCGTGGTAACATCAATGTACAGATCAATGTAGCGATATAAGCTACTATAAACCAAAAAAGCACTCCAGATTAAAATTGGGGTGCTTTTTTGATTTATAAACTTTATGATCTTGCTATACGGGTAAAGCGGTTTCGCGTTTAGCCTGCGTAATTACAAGCGAGCTATTAAGGGTACCTATATTATCCAAACGGCCGAATTTATTGATTAGAAAATCGTTGTAAGCGACCATATTTTTTGCTACAACTTTTAACATAAAATCGAAGCCTCCGGTAGTATGGTAACACTCCAATACTTCATCGAGTTTGCTTACCTCCTGCTGAAATAACCGGAAGGCATTAACAGAATGATTGGTAAGCTGAACCTGTAGATAACATATCATACAGTTCTCGAATTTATTGGGATCAATCAATGCCACTACCGAAGAAATGAACCCTAAACGTTCTAAGCGTTTTACCCGTTCCTGAATGGGCGATTTTGACAAATGCAACATAGCGGCCAGTTCCTTATAGGTTAGCCTTGCATCCTTCTGTAATAGTGTTAAAATATCTTTATCTGTTTGGTCTGGGGTGTATAATTCCATTATAGTGGTTAGTCTATTTATTTCTTTTCTAGGCTCAGTTTATAATGAATACCCAAATATATCAATACTCTCTGTCAAAACGTTAAAGGGAGCACAAAAAAAAAGAACAAAATTTTGATAAAAAGTATAATTAAAACGACTAACAGAATTAAATTCCGAAAAAGCCTATTCTACAGGACATTTTCCGTATTTATCAGTCACCTTCGTTTTAATTGTCAATGCAACAGATATTTGTTTAACGAATGAAACAACTGTTAACAGCAGCGCGTTGATTTAGTTTAGTTAATGATAACAAGAGCGCCAGCGCGATGCTGGCGCTTTTGCTTTTAAATTATACTAGAATTCGATGCAAAGCCAAGGTAAATAATCGCCCTTTTCGCATTTTTAAGCCTGGCGGATCTCCATTTTCCAAGCCCAAAACAAGAGCCGAAAATATCCAGTCGCAAAAATCTTCCATATTTTTTTGGAATATTCAGTTTTTAGCTTTTACTTTGAAATACAAAGCACTTTACAAAACATAGAGATATGAATCAATTTAACCCATCAGGCTTGCTTGCTCCGCAATACTTTAGCACAAAGTTTCGTCCCCTGGATTTTATTGTATTATCAGCAGGATTACAATTACTTACAAATCACCATTATTTAGCCAGCAAGCAATGAATACGGAAGAAAAAAAATTAAGGCTACATTCCAAAATATACGTCTGCACAATCATTGTAGGATTGGCAATGAGCGGATTAACTGCTTTTCCGTTAGAAACCGAAATGGCTTATCTGGCTAAACATAGTACAATTTTACCAAGTAGCCTTCAAAACTGGATTGAATCGGTTTATCAGGCCCTTAAAGCGACCAACTTACGTTATTCATTTTTAAGTTATGGTACCGATTGGCTGGCGTTTGCACATATTATGTTGGCTGTGCTTTTTATCGGCCCATTAAAAGATCCGATCAAAAACAAATGGGTAATCGAATTTGGTATCATCTGTTGTATCTCGATTATTCCATTGGCCTTAATTGCCGGAAATATCCGCCACATCCCAGTATTTTGGCAAATGATAGATTGTTCTTTTGGCATCATTGGCGTTATCCCACTGATACTATGCCGCATCAACATCAAAAAAATTGAAATATTAGAAGAGCATTATGGATTATGGACTTTGTAAGCAAACATTCTATCGTAAGGAAAATATGGGGCAACACTGATGTTGTGCTTTTTATTTTTGCCGGTGCCGCAGCAGAATTTAGCCTGAATAAAGCTGTTGATTGGCTATATTTTACAGGCAAACTGCCTAAAGATCCATTAGGGAGATTGTTTTCTACTGTTGCCTATGCGCAAAAAATCGTATTTTCCACTTTAACTGAAGCTAACGCAGCGATAGATCAGATTACCATGATCCATCAGCATGTTGAAGCTGGAAGAAACGCTAAAATTCCAGATTGGGCCTATAGAGATGTATTATTTATGCTGATTGACTATTCAATCCGTGCTTTCGAGGTACTGGAAAGAAAACTCACTTTAACAGAAAAAGAAGAAATATTTACTACTTTCCATCGAGTTGGATGCCGCATGAAAATAAATGGACTTCCTGGTAGTTTTGCGGCCTGGCAAATGATGCATGAACAACAGCTACAGGAAAATTTAATTTACAGCTGTTTTTCTCATGATCTTTATGATCAGTACAAAAAACACCTGGGTGCGCTGAGGTATTTATTAATGCGAAAAATTCAAGCACTCATCGTTCCATTTAAAGTGAATGAATTGCTTAAACTGGGGGAAGGGAAACCCATTAAACCAATACTTACTTTATATAAAATAAGCAGGAAACTGAAGGTGAACAAACCGTTAAGAAACTTAATTCTTCCTGCAGCGTACAAGGCACAGATTTTGGGCCTCGAAGCTTTTTAAAAGGAATAAGAGATTGTATCCAAAAATATAGTTTTGTCATCCTGAGGGATAATTTATTTTATAAAAATCAATATAAACGACAAGAGGTTTTTATCCTATTGTTAGCTGCGAGAAATCGTCATTGCGAGAAGGCTTTTTCAGCCGACGAAGCAATCTTACAACGATCGCTACTAGCGTGCGCATTAAGATTATTCATTTTTGCAGTTGTTTTTAAAGGCATTCATGAGCTCGTTTCGTTCGGTTATCTTCGTTCCTCGCAATGACGACTTTTCTTAAGAGATCCGTCAATGGATAGCCTGTCGAAGGGCCTGTTAAGTAATTTTTGAGGTGTTTCGACAAGCTCTCCACAGGAGTCCTTTGGACAACATGACAGCATTTGAGGTGAAATTGCCATTATGATGCAACCTCCTATTATATTTTTCTATTTCCAATCAAACGGCAAATACCAGTTGGCCGGATCCATTAATTTTTGTCTGGCGAGGCTTGCATTAGGGTTGCCTGCTTTTAACAGTTTTTGGTAAATGCGATCTGCTAAAAAGGCCGGGTTGTTCTGTCTGCGGGCAATACGGACCAAATCAGGCCAGCGGTTACCTTCAAAAGCAAGCTCCAATGCGGCCTCATCAATTAATTTGCCTTCTAAGCCAATCATATCCGTCTGGTAGCTTACATCGATCGCATTTACAACTGCCCTACCTCTAATTCCACAATTACGGTACCAGGTACCTGAAACATCGTTATTTTTTCTGGCATCGAAATAATAAGGTGAGGTTTGTGGATAAGGGGTAATCATGGTGTTTAACTCCGCTACCGAAACCGGGGCCTGTGCTCCGGCAGTAATGGTACCTACGTAATACGTATTCCTGATCCCCGTATTTAACAATGCCCAGCCTAACTTGGTCTGTCCATCTCTATTGGCAGCTTCCGAAAAACGCAGGTGTAATAGTGATGCACGATAAATGCCCCATTTCCCACCGTTATCAGTTAATTTGGTAATTTCTTCGCCCATGGCCGAAGCATTGAACGATAATTTGCTCCTCGGATCGAAAGGAACACCGCTAGTGGTAACCTGGCTATTCCACAAGTCTTTTATAGCCTGCGAAGGTTTTATTTGATAGCTTTTAAACGGCGAACACAAATCAATCATTGGGTTTACAGGTTTAAAGGCGGTATTATAAGGCATGGCCCATAACCACTCGGTGCTCCATGGGCTCGAAGTGGTTGGCAAGGCAAAAATAGCACGCCAGCCAGCATCTAAACTATTGATTAAACTAGTAGGATCTTGCCCGCTTCTGCTAAACAGAACGGCTAAATTGGCATAAGCCACATCACCGGAGTTATTGATTTTGTAAAAGTTAAACCTAAAGTTATCATTCGCATTGCCATTTTCGGCGTTCATCAGCTTGGCATAATTTTCGGCTGCTTTAATATAATTGCCTTTCCATAAGTAAAGATCGCCCAACAGGAAAGCTTTTGATGCAAACAGTTTTTGGGTACTATTAGCATCAATGGTTACCAATAATGATGTGCCTGTTGGATAAGCATAAGCTTCCTTATATGGCAGGCTTTCGTTAAAAGCAATTAATTTATCCAACAGCTGATCAAACGGCGTTTTCGGATAATTGGCCAGGTTTTTTAAATCATCAACCGTTTCTATCGCATCAGTGATATAAGGCACGCTGCCATATTGAATACCTAAATGCAGGTAAATCCAGCTCCTCAACGTGGCAATATCTGAATAGCGTTTGTTGTAATCATCAACACTCATCCGGCGATCATCGACCATCATTTTAAAGTTTTTGAGCACATCGTTACAATTCACAATCACCTGATAATATGGTCTTGGATCAACATATTGATTGTTTTTTGTTTCGGTATGTGATGATAACTCCTGCAGATCAGTACTTGATCTGGAGGTAACATCCATTAAATCTCCACGCAGTTCGTTCTGCAGGATATACAGTTTTTCCAGGCCCAAAAATTGGCCGTAAATACCGATAACCGCCGCATCTGCATCTGACACTGTTTTAAAAGCATTTACACTATCCAATTTATCTTCGGTTGGTACGTCAAGCATTTTTTTGCAAGACCACGAACCTGCCGATAAAATACCCAACAGCAAAAGGGATGCAATTTTTTTATTTATGTTCATTTTCATGAGTATATCTTTCTTAATTATAATCCAACTCTAACACCTAGCTGAAACGACCTGAACTGGGGCTCAAGGGTGGTATCTACGCCCTGGCTAAATAAACTTCCGGAATTACTAAATTCCGGATCGTAGCCTAAATAATTGGTTACAGTAAACAGGTTATTAGCCGTAGCATAAATTTTTGCGTACTTAATGGCTTTCAGTTTTAAGGGTACATTATAGGTTACATTAACGGTTCGCAAACGTAAATAGGAGCCATCTTCTATCCAGCGGTCAGAAAAACGGGCATTCCCTACCGGATCGCCATAAGTAGCTTTTGGTACCGACGTAACTTGTCCATCACCTTTCCACCTGTTGCCAATATTTGGTGTTTGGTTGTAATAAGTACTTCCAGATTCTAGCTGTGCCCTGGTATAATTGTAAACATCGTTACCGCTAACAAAAGTGATTAAAGCATCTAAACTCCAGTTTTTGTAAGTGAAGGTATTGTTAAAGCTTCCAAATAAATTCGGATTAGGATTACCAATAACGGTGCGGTCTGCATCGTCAATAATCTTATCGCCATTGCTATCGGTAAACTTTACATCCCCCCCTGTAAATGGTACAAGTGCTCCCAAACTATTGCGGCTAGATAAACCTGAGGCAGCGGCCTCTGCATTGGTCGCAAAAACACCATTGGTTTTATAACCATAAAACTGATTGGCCGACTGCCCAACCTGGCTGATGTAAGCACCACCTGCATAACTGGTTATAACTGAATTTCCATCGGGTAAACTGGTAATTTTATTGGTTGATGTACCGATGGTTAAACCCGCATCCCATTTTAATTTTTCATTTAGAATCCGACCGTTTAAGGACAAATCTAAACCATTTGTCTGCATGCCACCATTGTTATTGATAAAAGAAGCAGTACCCGTAACAACACTCAGCAATTGATAGCTTAGCATATTTTTAGTGCTGTTTCTCCAATAATCTAAGCTGATGCTTAGACGCTCACTAAAAAAGGAGCCATCTATACCAGTATTAAACTTGTGTACGGTTTCCCATTGTAGATTGGGGTTAGCAAAATTGCCGGTTACGATACCCCTAATGCCCAATACATTTTGAGAGGTATAATATTTTCTGGCGGTATAATTCCCAACATCATCATTTCCAACTAAACCATAGCTCATTCTTAATTTCAGCAGGTCAACGCGGTGTAAATTGCGCATAAATTTCTCTGAAGAGATTACCCAGGCAGCACCAAGGGCGGGTAAAACGGCATAACGGCTTCCATTAATCCTCAAACCATCATCGAAGTTTAAGAAACCCTGACCGGCCTTTGCACCAAAGCGCGAAGAACCATCAACAGCCATTGAGAAATTAACCAGGTATTTATCGGCATAGCTATAATTGGCAGACAAGTAATTGTTCAGCGTACGCCATTTCCCAATATCACCGCCAAATGTTCTAAAAGCGGCATTACTATTCCCAATGCTGATCAACTCATCTGTTGCAGAATTAAAACCCAAAGCATAGTCCTGTTCGCTTTCGCTCTGCGAATAACGTGTACCTACAATTGCATGTAATTTACTATATGAGCCAAAAGATTGATCGTAGGTTAAACGCAGATCGTTAAACACATTAAAAAACCTTCCTACCTGTGTACCCAAACGGCTATCGCCTACATAATTGGAAAGCGTATCGTTGGTTACCCCTTTTCTTGGAATAAAAAGCGTTTCCTGTGTTTTATCGTAAGTTACACCACTTAGGTTAGATATTTTAAAGTTTTTGTTGAAAGTAAAATCGAAATTGATGTTTCCATAAAATCGATAAGCCTTTTTTAAATTTTGTCCTTTCTCAATTAAAGCTCTTGGATTACTTACCTGTAAAGTATCGTAATCCGCTAAATTTGGTGAAACTGCCCCAGTCGAATTTATTTCATTTCTGGCCATAAAAGGCGATTTAACCAAAGCTAGAAACAGTGGGTTGGTTACAGGAGCAACTCCCTGGTCTTTTAAACGCTGTTCGGTATAGGTAAAAGATAAACTGGTGCTTCCCTGCAGTTTTTTAGTCAGGTTTAAATCACTATTAAAGCGCGTACTGTATTTTAAATTATCAGTGCTATCAATTACGCCCCTATCCCTTGCATAAGCAGCGGAAAGTGCATACTTCGCAATATTATCGCCACCGGTTACCTTTAAAAAATAGTTCTGATCGAAACTGCTTTTTAATACTTCATTCTGCCAATTCGTTTCATTGTGGTATTTAAAATAATCGGGATTGGTTGGACTGTCGTTCATATAAGGTTTTGCGGCAATGGCACTATTGCTTAACCCCTGACTTTTTAAAATATCGGAAAGATATAACCTATAATCAGAAGCACCCATTACAGGTAAGTTTTTAGGCTTGAAATTGAAACCTGCGTAACCAGAAAAATCGATATTGGTAGCCAGATCGTGTGCACGGTTGGTGGTAATTAACACCACTCCATTTGCAGCTTTCACCCCATAAGTAGCTGCCAAAGCCGCATCTTTAATAATACTGATGTTTTCAATATCCCGAACATCGATAAATTGAAGTGGGTTGTTAACATGCCCCTTAATCAGCGAAGTACCGTAATTATTGGCATCGAAAATCATTCCATCAACCACATATAAAGGCTGATTTGTAGCATACAAAGAGTTAAACCCTCTGATGAGCACATCGGCACCTACACCAGGCGTTCCTGAGCGTCTGGTAACTTTAACCCCTGCTGCCCTGCCTTGAATGTAACTCATTACACTTTCAGAATTGCTGGCCCAGTTACCTTGCAAACTCACATTACTGATGGCAGGTATTGCGCGTGCCTGAGAAACCGTACCTATCGGCGTAACTACCTCGTTATAAACCGAGGCAAACGATAACGGGTAAAGTTTGGTTCTGATTTCCTTGTCTTTATAAACCGGGAGCACCTTGGTTTGGAAACCATTGCCCGAAATAATAATGCTGGCCTTGTAATCGGGTACGACTACAGTAAACCTTCCTTTTTCGTCGGTAATGGCGGCATTAAAACCAGTAACCGTGATATTAATGCCCACTAAAGGCTTATTGGTATTCCCATCGAGCACAACTCCCTTTATTTTTTCGCCCCTAACTGCGCGGGCCTTTACTTTTACGGTAGTGGTATCTGTTTCGGTTTTCATCGAATCTACTTCCTGTGCCTGGGCAGCTAAGCCAAACACCAGTAAGCAAAGCAATATGCCCCAAACTTTTTTTATCGTTGTAAAATTATACATAGTATTTTTTTTGAAAGCAAGATTCATAATTAAGGTAAAACTGGTTCGAAGCGTAGATAATCCAATATGAGCGTACTCACATTTACATTCGTACTGTTTGCAGCGGTTAACCTCACCTGAAAATTGCCAAACTGTGCTGGAGTGTATTCTCCTAAGTAGGTTTCGTTATAGGTTAAGGGATTTACCAGATGGGTATAAAACAAAGTATAACTTACTGTGGCGGGGTTAAAAAAGAAGTAACGCTGTGTAAATGCCGCCACCTGTGGGTCGCCAGGCAAACCAGAAATAGCCCTTGCGTAAACTTTATATTTTACCACAGGTAAATTGGCTTTGGTATAAAACACACCAAATTCGGCATATTTATGATCATAAACCTCGATATCGTTAAAGGTTTTCCCTAAATTATCGAGTTTTGTGCGGTATAAAAGCGTACGTGCAGCACTAATGGCTTGTGGTTTTTCACCTTCGATTTTAAATTCGGGTATTTTATCTTTTAAACGGAAGGGCAGTGCATTTACCACATGCACCATCCCGTTACTGGCCCTATACGAACGGATAATATTAGCCTTATTAACTGGCACTTTTACGCCTTGTAAAGAAATCAGTGTATCTGGCAACTTTTCAATCGGGTAAACACCTTTAACGGTTAAATCTTTTACCAAGAAGTAGGAAGCATTCAAATTCGGATTTACACTTGGATAATAGGTTGAAAGTTTTGCTGATTCGGCTGTAAAAGCGGCATCCTGTAGTATAAAATAAGTGTACTGCTGGCTTTCGTCTCTCAGATCGGCTACATTTACCCAGTAAGTATTTCTGGATATCATGGGTGGATTGGGGGCAAAAATTGGGTTTCCCAATGCATTATAACCAATAACAGTAGCATTTGCGGTATCGATAACGGTAATCGACAGATTATTAATATAGTTTTTTTGCAAAGCACCATCAGTACTGTTGAGCATATAATCCCAAATATTCTGTTTGGTTGGAACAGCCTGATCTACGGTATACAATACCCCATTTTTTACGAACTGGCCAGCAGCAGAAACAATGCCTTCTTCAAATTTAGTGCTGGTAAAAACACCAAATTTATTATTAAGCAGTTTCAACCTTGTGGTATCGCCCTCTTTGTTTAACGGGAAAGTAGATAATGCAATATGGTTGGCCACAAAATCTTTTAATTTTGCAGGATCCGAAACAATTGCTGCATCTAAACTGGCTAAAGCCTGATTGGTTGGTGCCCAAACCGTATAATTTTGCGCGCCTGCAAGCACCTTATCATAACCTGTAGTTTTAACATAACCGTTAAAAACACTAAGGTTAGCCTGGGCATCGAGCTTTTGTGCAAGATCTAAACTGTTATCTACATTGGTAAGCTCGTTATGCAGTTCCAGGTTATCTTTACAGGAATATAAAACTGCACTGATACTGAGCAGGGCAACATATATTATATATTTTCTAGTCATTATTTATATTATTAGTTCTATAGCTCAATTAGTTATGGGCGTTTATAAATCAGGCCCGACGGACTAAATCTTGGATAGTTCTGATCATCATCAATCGGAATAAAGTGAATCATATCCATATTCATAATTCCGGATCCATTACCACGTAGTGTAGTAAACCTAACCCAGTGTCTATCAGTCGTTTTGATATCGACTACACCAGCCAATTTCCCGACCATAACCGACCATTGGTTATTAACTGATATGGGCTGTATGCCTCTTACACCATCCTGATTAACGTCTGCAGTGGTAGCCATATAGCGTTTAAAGCCGTTGGTTAACATTAATCCATCTGCAGAAGGCAAGGCAGCATTGGCGGTAGGCACACCAGAACTACCTAATGTTTGGGCAAAATCGACCAAATTCGGCAATAATTGCTCTTGTGTTGTGCCCACATCTACCCCAACCTGCGTAAGCGGTCCGGAGACGTTGTAGGTATGACAGATCCAAACTTTGTATTTACCTTTTACCAGCATAGGGGTCCTGATTTCCATCCAGATAGAACGCGCGGTATTACTTGTGGTTGGGTTAAACTGAATTACATCCCTGTTGGCATAACTCCTCCCATCAGATGCACCAATTGGCGTTGAGGAAACAGCATAAACAGGACCAATTGTGTTTGACCGGTAAGCATCAAGCCTTATACCTGCTGTAATCAATTTTCCGTTTTGTAAAAGCTGAATAGTTTGTCCAGGGGCCCGCCAGGCTGCTAATAATTTTAATTCTGGCTGATCGCCTATATCGAAGAAAACACCCGTAGGCACCCTTGGTTTAATTTTGTAAAAACCTTTCGATTCATGTAAAACCCCATTCGAAGTAGTAACATTACTAAAAGTTCTGTTTACTTCTACTCCGGGTTCTATCACACCATTAAACTCATCATCATTTAATAAAATTTTGGTTCCCACTAATTTGGTGGTTACAATTTCACTAGGCACCAATGTTGCCAATGAAGGCGAAGAAACAATATCGGGTGTATAACTTGCTCCTGTTGAAATATGGTAAGCTACATACATCCACAAACTATCAGTATGGCTTTTCGGATTACCTGTTTTTGAAAGTTTGGCTTTTAAGGCCGCATAATTACTAAAACCAGCAGCTTGTATTGCCGAATCGGATTCGAGAATTACAGTTTGAAAACGACGTGTAGTATCAGGAATAACGGATTGCACATAATTCAACGAATCATAGAATCCGGTTTCTTTTAAGGCTTGCGTAAAAATACTATACCTGTTATTCGTTTCTATACTTGCTGCCAATGTTTTGGTTGATGGTATTAAAACATGATCGATAACATGGATAATACCATTCCCAACCCGAACATTCGACTGGGTAATGAGCGCCTGTTTGTTAATGATAAAACTACTTACACCATCTTTGAAAGTAACACCAGTTTGCAAATACTGACCATAAAGGGTGATCTGGGTTAACTTCCCGTCGGTGAATTTGCCTGTAGCAACGGTATCTGGCAAAACGTGGAAACGAACAACGTCTTTAAGTTCTGCGGCTGATAATTGGTCGACTGCTGTTTTATTTAAACTTTTCAACCAATCGTTAACCGCATTATTATCAGGAGTAAACATGGTGTATTTACCATATGCTGCTAAATAACCTTTTGTACCCGACCTTTCTAAGATTTGGGTAAACAGAGAAAATTTTTCTGGATTTTTCTCCAAAAATCCGGTAATGTTTACATCATCAGTAGTACTTAATGTTAAACTTTCTCTTTTACAGGCATTAATCACAAAGATTATAAATGCGCTGAGTATAACCAAATAGGTAATGTTGCGGATGTCTAATTTCACTTTCATATCACTTATTCTATTTAGTGTAAAATGGATTTTGTACGAGATTAGGATCTGTAAATAACTCACTTTGATAAATCGGCAAGTAATGGCTATTGGGATCTCTAAATTTAGTAATAGCCGATTGTTGAAGCGTAGGTGATACTGTTTTGGCTGCAAGATCTAACAAAATATCGATGCGACTATAGTTATTGCGTTTGGCGTGGCGTAAAAGATCGAACCATCTTTTGCCTTCAAAAGCAAATTCTCTGGCGCGTTCAGCCAAAATATAATCGCATAAAGCTTCAGTTTCTGACGGGTCTACAGTCACTTTCGTCGCATTTACAGCATTACGCCTTAATCTCAGTTCATCAACCAGCGCCAAAGCTTCTACACCGCCTCCGGTTAAGGCCAAAGCTTCGGCTTTAATCATCATGATATCTGAATAACGGTATGCCTGCCATTTTACGTAAGAAGGATTTTCCGTGCCATATTTTTGAATGGTAAAGGCTGCATTATAATAAGAGTCAGGTCTGATATCATAGTTATTATCCGGATCAACGTCATCTGGAATAAAGATTTCGGTACTCAAAAACGGGGAACCGATAAAACGTCGTCTGGGATTTACCAGTAAAGTATAAAACGGGTTTTCAATCGCCTGGTCAAATTCAAATATGGTTTCTATGGATGAACCTTTAAAAAACACATTATTGTACCAGCCCGAACCTGCACCAACCAGGGCAAATCTTTGCGAACTGATGATTTTATTACACTCGGTAATACAGTTCGGATAATCTTCCATCCATAGGTACACATCGGCTAACAAAGCATTTACGGTAAATTTGGTCACCCTACCCTTATCAAACCTTGTGCTACCATAAGTGGTAACCGCTCCTTGCTCTGCTTTTTTTAAGTCGGCAACAATTTGTTTTAAAATATCAGCCTGTTTTGTTTTGGGCAGATCCTGTAAATCGGTATCTTTTACAGTGGCAGTTAATTTTAAGGGTACATCTCTAAAGGTACGCAACAGGTAAAAATACATCAGGCTTCTTAGCGTAAGTGCTTCTGCCACATAACCGTTCAATGCTGCATCGGTAAAAGTGGGATCTGTAGCTTTAACGCCAGGCGCAAAATCGAGCACCGTATTGCAATAGTTAATGGTACGGTAAAAGGCTGCCCATCTTGCTGTTGTATTATCCTGGGTAATATTTACATTAATAATATCCGTTTCTTCTGTTGTAATACTAGGCCCGCCTGCAATCATATCTGCCCTAAGCTCACCGTACATAAACATGTACTCCAATAAAGATTTATCACCAATACCCGGAGGAGGCGCTAGTAATGAGGTATAACAACCAGAAACTGCTGCTAAAACATCTTCTTTCGTTTTCCAGAACTCTTGTCTGGTAATTCCATCTCTAGGTTTAAGATCGAGCCATTTGTTGCAAGAGCTGCTCATCACCAGCATCATTACCAAACAAGTGCTATATAAAATATTTTTCATCAGTTTTGAATTAAAAGTTAGCAGTTAAACCGAAAGTAATTGTCTTAATTGGCGGCGTGGTAGAATTATCTATCACTGTGTTAGACCCGTTTAACTTAATCGGCACCTCTGGGTCCTGACCAGTATATTTAGTAAATGTTAAGATATTCTGAACGGTAAGATTGGTGGTAAGCGACTTCATGCCCAATCTCTTCATAAAGGTTTTGCCAAAATCGTACTTTAACACCACCGAGCTCAATCTTAAAAATGATCCGTCTTCAATATAGCGGTCGGAGCCTAAAAAGTTATAACCTGTAGCGTACATGGCTCTTGGCATATCAGTAACATCGCCCTCTTTTTTCCACCGGCGCAATACCGCTGTACTTTGATTATTAAAACCGTACATATTGGTGGTGTTAATCTTAGTACCGTTAATAATATCGTATCCGGTACGGAAAGTGAAATTAAAACCTAAACGAAGGTTTCCGTTGATGGTTAGGTTAGATCCAAATCCCCCTGTTAGTTTCGGGTTACCATTACCCAGGTACACAATATCTTTATAATCGATGTTCCCATCATGGTTAATGTCTTCATACATGGCATCGCCCGGCTGGAAAACATAATCGATAGATGGATAAGCAAAACGCATATAAATTTTATCGCCGTTCGGCCCAACAATCTGGTTTCCACTCTCATCCAATGCAACAGTTGCGTTTTTATCAGGATATACACCTTTAAATTTGAAGCCATAAAACGACCCGAAAGGATTATTTTCCTGTACAAACACTTTGTACACATTGTTGCTGGTTACCCTACCTTTGTTTTCTCGAGGGTATAGCGGCGAAACCTCACGGATTACGTTTTCGTTGTGCGCGATATTGAAAGAAAGATCTAATCTTATCTTTTTCTTTTTGATCACGGTAGCATTCAGGTTTACTTCCCAGCCCTGATTATCCATAGTGCCCACGTTCATATCAACCCCTCCATAACCGTTATAACTTGCTACCTGTAAACCCGGATAAAACAGATCTGTTGTACGTTTACGGTATAAATCGAAATCGAGGTTTAAATTTTTAAAGAGGTTTAAGGTAATACCGAGGTTGGACTGTGTAACAGTTTCCCATCTTAAATCGGTTAATTCCATATTGGTAGAATATACCCCGGCATTATCCAGGTAACTAAAACCATAATTTTGGTAAATATTAAAATAAGAATAATCGTTACGCGGCACATTACCACTTTTACCGTAACTGGCCCTTAAACTAAAATCATCTACATATTTATTGGCCTTCTTCATAAAAGGTTCGCCAGATATCCGCCAACGGCCAGAAACTGAAGGAAAAATACCATATCGGTTAGCGGCACCGAACCTGGAATTACCGTCACCCCTGATGCTACCATTAATGATATAACGGTCTAAAAATTTGTATTGAACGTTAGCCAATAAGCCAACTGACCTGGTTTGTCCTAAAGACGATGATGCAGAACCTGTGTAATTGGTACGGCTATCAACAGAAGGATCGGATAAATACGATGATGCCGTATTGGTAGAAAACAAGTACTGCCCGGTTCTGCGGCTATCTTCACTATCGAAGCGTAAAAAACCTATGATATCGTGTCTGTCGTTCAGTTTAGGCGTATAAGCCAATGTCATACTGGTGTTCATGGTGAATGAATCGCCATCCGCATCTGAAGCCATATTGACTACCGATTCGGTATAAGGGCGGCCTGTTGCAATCTGTGGTAGGAAAGTTTTTACCTTGGTATTGTTAATATTTACCATAAAACTTCCATTTAAACGCAATACACTTGGCAAAATCTCGTACTGTAAACTAAATTTAGGTGTAATCCGTTCACCCAATTGATGATTACTGCCTGCAGCTGCCATAGCCAATGGATTAAAAGTTCCGCTTACCTTTTCCTTTTTATCGGAGTTGTAGATAAATAAGCCTTGAGCTGTTGCCGCAGGGCTAAAATAATTTGAAGTTAAATTCCCATATTCATCGTACTCGTAAATGCTCTGGTTAGGCATTTTGGTATAAGCTACATCTCTAACCGTCTGTGTAAAAAGTCCATTCTGATCGATGTGTGTGTACGAAATATCAGAACTGAACCTGATTTTGTTCGACACCATATAATCTAAATTCACCCTTGCCGAAACACGGTTTAAATCGGTGCCAATGGTAGTACCTGTTTGGTTAAAATAATTCACAGAAGCACGGTATCTGGCTTTTTCACCACCTCCAGAAATAGACAGGTTGTGATCTTGAAGGTAACCTACCCTCGTTATGGCTGACAGCCAATCGGTATTGTTGCTGTAATTATAGTAATTATAAGGATCGTTCGGATCATATTGAAATTGCTTTGCAAATTCTGAAGTGGAAAACTGACGGCCCGCATTATAATATTCTTCCAAAACGAGTGATGAATACTGATTGCCATCCAACATCGGGATCGGACTTGGCTGTTTAGAATACGAACCTTTAAAGTTATATGAAATAGCTGGCGGACCAATTGAACCTCTTTTTGTAGTAATAATCAATACACCATTTGCTGCTCTCGATCCCCAAACGGCTGTAGCCGCAGCATCTTTTAGCACACTAATTTCTTTAATATCAGATGGGGCAATATTTAATAACTGACCATAATTGTTCTCATCAGAGGTGGCAAAGTTAAAATCAGAAGGAATAGTAATATCATAAGGCATACCATCCAATACAATTAACGGATCGGTAGCACCATTAATGGAAGATGTACCGCGGATACGGATCTGCATCGGCGCGCCCGGATCGCCAGTACTGGCGGTAATGTCGACCCCTGCCATGCGGCCTTGCAAAGCCTGATCGATTGATGCCGATTGGAGGTCTTCGAGTTCTTTGGCATCAATGGTAACCGTAGCCGAAGTCTGATCGCGTTTATCGATCGTCATTCCACTTCCGTTGTTCGTTTTGGCTCTTGAAACAATCTGAACTTCATCCATCTGATTTTCAGAAGGTTCCAACTGGAAATTGATTACTGCTTTATCGATATTAACAGGTGCTGAAGACCTATAACCAATATATGAAACCGAGATCCTATAGGTTTTATCTGCTACAGGTAAAGAATAGTTTCCATCAATATCTGTCGAAACGCCTTTAATTACCCTTTTGTCTTTATCAACAATTACAACAGATGCACCAATAATGGGCTGCTTATCTTTTTTATCAATAACCTTACCCTTTACATAGTTAATTTGTTGTGCATAGGTTAGGGACGATACCAACAAACAGCATAGTAAAATAAAAAAACTATAATTATATCTTTTAGTCATCTCGGTTTAGAATTGATATTTTAAATAAGAATTGATTTGGTGAATCACCGTTCTGTTAGATAACACGTTGCTTTTATCGGTTGTACCCAGCAAAACATTCACAGAAGTATTGGTTACATCTCTTAGTGTGAGTGTATTAGTGGTATTGGTAAATACCGTAACCTTGGCTGCATCTCCCGAGTCATTTTTAAGCAAACTTTCAAAAGAACCAGTTTTCTGTCCGTCGCTTGCTACTGTACTTTTAATAATATGGTATTGGATAAATTTGGCCACCTTGCTAATATCTCCGGCGTCTGTTGGCGCATAATTTGGCGCTCCGCTGGCTAGTTTTGGTAATAATCCTGCGGTTACGGCAGCTTGTATAGCCGCATTTGTTGGAATGAAAACGGTGTAAGCGCTTCCATCGGTAACCCCTTGAATTGCGCCTGTAGCAGCTGTATAAAGCGTAACGTTATTTTTAAGGTATTGAAAGAAAGCATAATAAGGATCGGTTGTTAGTGTACCATATTTTTCGATATGCTTGCTTACCGGAAGTATAGTATACATCAGTACTTTGGCAGCATAGGCATCAGCTCCATTAACAGCTGTGGCAACCGAATCGATCTTAATGCTTTTATCGGCAACTGCGGGTAAATCTTCTGTACCAGCTGAAGAGAAAAAACCGTTGTTATATTTAATGTATTCACCACCCGAAGTTTCTAAAATACCAGCCGTTGTGGCAAAATTTGGTACGGCACGGTCGCCCAGTGGGATAATATGCGTTTGCAAGAGTCGTCTTAAGATATTGAGGTCGCCCCTAATTGGCGACGAAGGATAAAAGGGATCGTATGAAAACCCTAAACTTACCAGGGTAGCATCGGGAATTGGAATAACAATGTATTTTAATGAGGCCGTTTTAATCGGAATAGCATAACCCAATACATCAAGTGCCTGTTTCATGATGTAATAGGTAGGATCTAAATTTACCTTCCCATACACGGTTGAAAATACATTGGCATTTTGGGCAGCGTTTACGCCATAAAACAATCCATTACTTAAAAACTGCTTGTCTACAACGTTTGCAGGCGTAAGTTTAGTGGCTTCCCCCAAAAAGCTGTTAACCGTATTAAACTTGCTTGGCCATACCGTAGTTCTATATAAGTGGGAATTGATAAAATCTCTGATGATATCGGATCTTAAAGAAAATAGTTCGTTCAGCTGTGCTTTATAGTTTCCCGGCTGTAACCTGTTTTTTGCATAATATTTTAACAGCACTTTTGCATAGGCCTCAACCGCGTCATCAGTTGGTGCAAAAATGGTATACATGCCAATCTGTGCATCGTTGGCATCATCTTTCAGGTAATTTTCGTTATTAGGCGAAAAACCAAGCAATACGCTATAATTTTTAACGAAAACATTATCACTTTTACCCGTTAACACCTGATAACGGTGGGTAATATCAGTGTTCACATTATAGCTTACATATTTATCCAAAAGGGATTTGAAGGCACCATATTGCGCTTTAGCACCTATATACTGATCAATACTTTGTGGCGGGGTAAGCACTTTATCTACGATATGGATTACGCCATTTTCAGCTACTATATCTTGTTCGATAATTTTCCCAGGGCCAACATTTTTTCCGGTATACTCGGTATTGGGATAAAAATAATTATAGTCTAAAGCGCTAATGCCTGCAAAAGAGACGAAGGGGGCAAGGAAATAGGGCAGGTTTTTATTGTTAAAATCGGTTGGCAAATAAGTTCCGTTTCGGTTACCCGCAATTACCTTTATCGCTTTACCATCATTGTCTACGCCATCGTAAACAAAATCGTAATAAACGGTACGTCGCCTAAAACCAACATTTTTAACGAAACCTTTTGCCGTTAAATTATCGCTTAAACGTTCTACTTTCTCTCCATCATAGGTCATTGAATAACGTACAATTGCCGAAGCCAGCGTTGCATTTATCTCGGTTAAGTTGTTTTCGGTCATGTAGGTAGCAAAAGCTGCATCTGTTGGTGCAAAAACCGTCCACGAACCTGCTTTGCTTAAGGTTTCTTTATAGCCCGATTTATCTATACAATCTAAAAATCTGGTAAAATTCCCTTTGGCCTGAAGTTGTTGATAAATCGGATCGGCTAATGTTTCAGGACGGCCATAGAACTCATCAAATTCTTTTTTCCGGCAAGCGCTGAGAATGAATATAACCGCCAAATTAACGATTAAAAATTTTTGTAAAATTTTACTCATAGCAATTTCATTGGATAAACGGCCATTAAAATACTGGACAATAAAAAGCTATGGATCTAAATCAATTAGAAATTAAAAAATGCAAAAACTGACTTAAAGGGTGAGTAGATTTTTACTGCATAGAATCGTATTAACGTTCGTTAATTAAATAGTTGGTTAAAAAGTTATTTGGTTAGTGAATTATTTCTTAAATATATAGAGGCAGAACAAAATTCCCATCCTGTACTATCCTGTCTTCTTACTATAAAATATTATCATAAAAAGATAATATCGATCTTCAGCATACCTAAATCGTTTTAAGCAAGTCTTATTGCCTTTAAAAAAAATTAAACAACAGCATTACTGTTCAAAAAAAACATTAACAGTACAACAAATAATACAAAATAAGAGGGCTATCCTGCAATTCGCAGCAGCATGTAATGTTGTTTGGTTTAAAGTTATTTGATATTCATCCATCCTTCTGGGATAGCAATCACACAGATATTCATGGATCGGTTGTCTTCAGATAACATTGCTGACTGGATTTCGATTTTTTTACCATCAGGGCTCATGGTAGGATGCGGATGATCTGCAGCTGTTTGCTTATGCCCTGCCGAGAGCAATTTCATTTCATGTGTTTTTCTATTAATCAGATAAATGCTTCTCGAAAAATCATCGCCAACGGCCCACTTTCCGTCTGGAGAACCGCTTACATGCCAAAGCCCACTACCAGTTGACGTTTGCCCTTCAATTCTCATTTCCCTTGTTCTTAAATTTACAATGGCCAGCCCGGTAGGTTTTTCGCGGGTGCCTGATGGTCCCCAGGCATTTTCTTGTCCGGGATTGGCTCCGTTCACTTCAGTTTGTGGGACAGATACAGCACCAGTTCCAGGTATAGGCCTATGTCCCATTATGGCCATGGCTACCTCATCACGCGAAATTATGGCTTCGTGGGTAACCCATTCATAATCGGCCTCTGGATATAGTGGCCGTAACCCTGTTCCATCAGCCAATACGGTCCAGGTGCGCTGTGGCGATTTCCCGCCGGTTTCCCAGCAAAAAACAATTTCGCCAGCAAGCCAGGGATTGGTTTGTATATGCCCTATCTGAAAAGGAACGGAAATTACATATTTGATTTCGCCGGTATAAATATTCATCCCTGCTATACCCGATGGGCCAGCGCCCATTTTCCGCGGCCCAAAGTTTGGTTCCATTTTAATTCCTGCTGCAAGATGTTTAGCCGCTTCTTCTTTACCCACCCTGAAATAGGCCCAGTCTTCGTCGCCATCAAGCGCCATATCGCCACCAGCACCAATTTCTTCGGGTGTGATTCCACAAACACGCTCATAAGCCGATACAGGTTTCATTTTACCAGATTTACTATCGGCAAATACCTTAGCCAGATCTAACTCTATAATTTTTACTGCACCTCCTATGTGTTTGCCCGAATCAATATTCCGCATAAAATATAGTTTCATCGATTTTCTGGCCACATTCAACATTCCGGTGTAGCCACCTTCGGTAACCTGAACAAGATCTCCCGTCTGCTCATTTACCGCCATTGCTTCTCCCTTAACCCTGCCAGATCGGAATATCAGCCATCGTCCATCAGCAGTCCACTGGTTATGTGTCTGATAAATCTTCGAATCTCCTGCCGGCCTACTGGTTAGAAAAGTAAGTACAACACCCGTAACGGGATCTTTAACAACTTTTCTTTCTGAAGGAAAACGTTTTCCTATCTGTGCGTAGCCAGCGTAATGGTTAAATACTAAAATGCAGGTAAAAACGGCAATAAGAAATGAACAGGATGTATATTTCATCTTTATTTTGGTTAAATGCGGTGCTGACTATTTGTACATCTGTACCGAACTATCGTTTATTACGAAAGGGTGCGCTTGTAACAAACGATAAGTTTCTGCTCCTGCTAAAAGCACCGGGCCATAGCTATGTGCCGCAAAAACATTTACAGGCCTATAATAGTAAAACGCAGGATCGAAGCCCATGCCCGTACCTACACAGGTACCTTCTACCTGACCGTTTGCATTTATTTTAGTGCTCACGGCATTCCAGGCCAACAGCGCCATAGGGCCATAAGCTTTGGCGTCAAGCCAGCCTTTGTTTACTGCACGGGCAATGCAATAACTATAAATAGCGGTAGCAGAAGTTTCCAAATAAGAATCGTTACGATCTAAAAGCTGATGCCAAAAACCTGTCCCATCCTGCAAAGCTGCCAAACCTTTTACATGTGCTTTTAACATTTGCAAAATATAGGGTCTACCTGGATGGTTTACAGGCAAGGCATCCAGCAGTTCTATTTTGGTCATAAGTGCCCAACCGTTGGCTCTCGCCCAATGAAACTGCGGATGGGGATCCATATCCTGAACCCAGCCATGCATATACAATCCTTTTTCTGGATTAAACATCCGTTCGGCAAACAATCTGTATTGTTTCACCGCTTCGTCAAAATATTTCGTATCGCCAGTTAATACGCCCATCTGCGCAATTGCAGGCAGGCTCATGTAGAGATCATCAAGCCATAACGTATTGGGTTGCGGCCTGTTCCTGGCCAATGTACCATCTTTCAAACGGAACTCTTTGGTCATGATGTAATTTAAATAATGATCGATAACCGGGCGGAGATCGGCTTTCACCTCTCCTGTTCGTTGCGCCTTAATCATTGCAGCAGCAATAGAACCTGCATCATCCAGTGCATGTGGATCTATTACCGAACGAACGGGCGTTACTACCCCTTTATTTGTTTTTAAATGTTTTTGATAAGCAGAAACAACATTTGCCAAAAAATTAACCCGCTTGATGGTATAATCTTTAAATTTTTGATCTCCTGTTGCAGTAGCAACCTCCAACATCCCCGTATAGGTAACACCCCATTCGTAACTTGTTAAACGATAGTCTCCCGGTTTAAATATCGAAGTGGAATCTGCTTTTTTTAAATCCGAAACCACTTTTCCCGAAGCCTTATCTATCAGTTCGAAAGGAGTCGTTTTATCCAGGTAGTTAAAAACGCGATCCAGCGATACTTTAATATCTGCCATTTTTGTTTCACCATAAGGTGTAACATAGGCCGGTTTTAACAGATGTAGCGGCGAAGTAACATCATTCCCTTTATGTTCTACATATTGAGCAGAAGCTGGTATGCCAGCGCATATCGCAGAACAAAGAAATAATATTTTAAATCCCGAAGTTTTAATCGGATTGGTAAACATATTACATGGCTTAAACTATATCATTGCTCCCAATGGGACAAAACATATAGGGTTTATAAATGGTTAATCAAGCCAATCTATCACAATTAAAAAAAAGAAGCAACCTGCTCTGTCCTGCTTTTTTAGTAAAGAAATTATTACAGTATATATAGAGCCTGTTTAAATTTGACGCAATTATTTTTACTTATCTAATATTTTTGTCACACTGAGGGGTAATTTATTGTATAAAAATCAATATTAATGACAGAAGAATTTAAAAAATTAAATCTCCTCAGATTATCGTCATTGCGAGAAGGCTTTTTCAGCCGACGAAGCAATCTTACAACTATCGCTAGTAGCGAGCGCTTTAAGATTGCTTCGTGCCTCGCAATGACGACCCTTCTTAAAAGATCTGTCAATGGTAGGGATAATTAATTGTTTAAAATCAATATGAGTGACGTACAATTGTTTTCTCTTGGTCTACGGCGCAGTCTTGCCTCGGCTCACCGCCGCCGAAGGGCTCTTTCTTTTTGGCATCAAAAGACCAGCGTAGCTAGCTTGAATGCCCTTGAAAACATAAAAGCTCATGAAAAAACAAAAAATGCCGGCTGAAAATTTTTCTTTCGAAGCGTGTACGTTGGCTTGGATAGTGCGGCCCGAAAAATTTGTTAGGCCGGATTTAAGTAGAACGGGGATACCGTACTATGGCCTAGCTGGATGGAAATGCGAAATTTGTTAAAATGTTGATTAATAATTATTTGCAAAATAACGTCAATGGTAGTGGAGTCGATTGCTTTTAATATATCAAAAACGGGTCTTCGACTCCGCTCAGACTGACATACTAATAATTTATAGGCTCATAAAATATAATATGTTTTGCGCATATTTTTTATGCTTTGGGTGTATTAAACAGGCTGTACAGCTACAAGCTGCATTTCTTTTTCCTTTCCGCGGAGCTTAATTGCACCTAACATTTGCGTGGTATAATGATCTGTTAACTGTAGTTCTTCAATTAGCGCTATCGAAACCAGCATCTCCTGGTTAAACTCCTTGCACATATTCTGAATTCTTGAAGTGGTATTCAGTACATCTCCAGAATAGGTAATATCGCGTTTTATAATCCCCACTTCGCCTGCTATAATCTTTCCGCAATGAATACCTGCTTTAAAAGCAGGTATTAAACCATACTTTCCAATGTACTTATCCCTCAGAAGTAACAGATGCGCTTTGATATCAAAAAAACAATTGATGCATTTATTGTTTCTTAACCCTTCATCATACCGCCAGGCAATTACCACTTCATCACCCACATATTGGTATATTTCTCCCCTATTTTCTAAAATAGGATTGGTAATATCGATAAAGATATCTTTTAATAATTCGTGGTATTTTTTATCTCCGAGGCTTTCGGCGATTGAGGTTGATGAATTTAAGTCGAGAAACATAAAGATCCTTGATTCTTCTTTAGGTGTATTGTATTTTCCACTGATAATATCCCAGAAAATACCTTGCCCAAACTTACTGTTTATTTGCAGCAGCAACTGCGTTATGGAAACCACAAAGGCCCACACCAATCCGTTTTTTAAAAATCTTTTAGAATCGCCCAATTCATAGAGGCTCAGTATCTCGTTTACAATCAAAATAACGCCTAAAAACGATCCGGCAACAATTAAGAGGGTATAACCATAAGGCTTATCGTTATATTTTACATTTACAAAAAACACGAGTAAACTTCCTCCTAAAAGTGCACCAAACAAGCCAATAACTGCATTTAGTACAATTGAAGAAATTAAGGTATAGCCTGGTGCAGGCCCTAAAGAATTTCGGGTATGCAGCACAAGGTCTTCAAAAATGGCAATTACCATCCCAGCCATTACCCAAGCCAGAATAATGACCAATAACTGCTGAAGTTTTTGCTGTGTTTGCCGATTAATTTTTACTGACATCGTGATTTCTATTCAAAACGACTGATTCAATATACTTTAACTTTTACTAAAATAATGAATATAATCTTACATGTGCCCTAATAAACAATTGAAATAGCAATTACCTGCTAATACGCATAAACTGTTCGCTGCCGCACAACTACTGTTCGGAAATGAACATGCTTAAACGGGTAATAAGCAAAAATAGCCCTTACAAAGCGATTAAGATGACATTTGCTTTTTGGCACCTGCTTGGTTAACCACGAAACTGAATAATGTTGGTGCAAGCTGATTTTAAATAGTGCACCACCCATAAGCTTAATAAATTTTAACATTTAAATAAAAAATACGATGAAAACTTCAATTAAAACGCTAATCGTTATTGCATTAGCAGTAATTACCTTAACGGCTGCCCTTCCGAACAACTTAAAGGCTACAGAAAAAAACACGACGATGCTTTACAACATTCAAAACTTTAGAAAGATTGTGATAAAGGGAAATGTAGAAGTGATGTTGGTACAGCGGCCCGCGATTGGAATATCTTTTGCAGATGATAACACCGGAAATGTGAAAGTTACCCAGCAGGGCGAGGTACTACGCATTACCAGCCTCGATAAAGAGAAGTGTAAACTTGTTATTTATGTAAACGACATCTATCGCATTGAGGCTGATGAAAATGCTATAGCAAAAACAGAAACAAAGCTCAATACTAAATTTCTCCAGATCATTCTTAAGGGAAATGCCTTTGCCGATATCGATACCAGTAGTGAGGGCCTATATACTCAAATTCTCGACAATAGTACATTAAAACTCAAAGGCAATACCAATCGCCACACGCTGGTTATGGGCAAAGCACCAAATTTAACTATCGATCGTTTTGCTGCCACCCAAACAGATGTTAGCCAGGTAGAAACCACAACAGAAGAAATTGTTGCCCTTGTTCCGTCCTCAGTTCAATAAATGACAGGAGCTTGGAGCTTTAAATTAAATTATTCTGGCCAATAATTTTGCTTATTATACAAACAACCAATAGAGACAGTTATTTTTTCTATTTTGCATTCAAAACAAAGCCTACCTCTAGACTAAATAACATCATTAGCAAATGAAACTCTCTGAAAACTTGCAAAAACTATTGCCATATGGTTACCTGTTCCTTGTGGTGATGGGAATACTAAAAGAAAGCATTTTTTACCATCAGATTGGTATAAACATTTTAAAGTACACCACAATTATGGATGTATTGATCAGTCCGGTGGCAACACTAACATCTCATCCGGTAGTGTTGGTTGTTACAACAGGCTTTATTCTATTATCCTATGCCTATCCAACCTACCTGGTAAGGCGTAGGAATAAAAAGTGGGCTCAACGTCTTTCTGGCCTAAAAAACCCTGAAACACTTAGTGAAGAGGAAGTAGAAAACCATTTTTCAAAACTTTTCACTATTATTTTTGCTATCGGACTACTATCACTGTTTTTGGGGATTGGACTTGGACAAGGGAAAAACTTATCAAAACACATCCGCAATAACGAACTCGAATACGACCGCAAGCTGAATTATTCGAACGGCGAATCTGAAGACATTTATTTGATCGCCACAAATAGTATTTATTATTTCTACCTATCCAAAGGAAACAGATCAATTAAGGTTGCTCCAATTGGTGCCATAAAAAATTTAGAAATCCCACTAAAAGCTTCAATTAGTATTAAACAGTAGTCTTATTTCTGAATAAAGTGTTCAGGTATTTTAATAGATAATACGAATGAAGAAATTATTGATTTGCTTAAAAAGGGAAAAGTTTTTAAGACAACCTTTTTCCCTTAGCTTATGCTACCTTTTTCAAAGCTCTGATTGCTTCAGCATTCGCATTTTCCCTGCCAGCAATTCCAATACGGGCTGCGTTGCAATTAAATTAAAACTCCAGATATCATCCGTGATAAAAATAAAATTGCCCTCAAAACTGTAAATGTAATCTCCTCCTTCAATCCCAATCATCCAGTCTTCTTTTTTCAGGTCAGGATAGGTTTGTAAAACCCTCATACAATATGCGCGAACCTCATCCTCATCTCTAAAATCATCCAAAAGAGGTAAAATACTGTTTTCTTTATTCAGGTTATATTCGCTCAACATTTCCTCAAACCTGTTTTCCATAGGCGCATCTATTTCAATTTTAGATTTCACTTTTACGGCGCTGTAGCCACTTTAACTGTACAGCTCATCCCAGTTTTAAACTTATCTTCAGTTGCCGAGGGGATTTCTACACTAATCACAACAGGAAATCGCTCAATCATTTTTACAAATTTCCCAGTCGCGGTATTGGGAGAGATCAGGGCCGAGTTGTTTTTCAATCCGCCAATCTCTAATATTTTACCAGAAAGGCTGGTTTCTGGAAGATCATCTAAAACAACTTTAACAGACTGTCCCTTAAGCAGGTGTTGTTCCTGAACTGATCTAAAATTGGCCTTAACTAAAAATGTCTTGCTTCCATTTATCTCCTTGACGTCAAAAACTGCATCATCCGTATACTCAAAGTTTCCTGCCTTAGACGGAATAACCTTGCTGTTTAACAACACCTCTGACCATTGTTTAAGGAAATCTGCCGGAAACCTTGAGGTTATCATCGAAACGAAGACAGTATGCCTGCAAGTTTTACCATCTATAATATAAACAAGAGTAGAAGTAGGTATTTGCTTGGATTTAATATTCTCGCTTTCAATACTGATCAGTTTATAAGGAAATGGGCCATCCTTCTTTTCTTTCAAGAACTTAATAATGGCGCCTTTTGTTTTTGATGGATCAAAGAAGGCATTAATACTATCGAAGCTTATGGTATTTTTGGTGATATCTTCACTAAGTATCGTTACCATTTCTTGCCATTTTTCTTTAGCACCGCCCTTCAGGTTCCATTTTTGACGACGACGAGAGAAATCGGTCTGGGTTGAGGATAGTTTTTCGTCAAGCTCCCGTTCTTCACCTTTAGGCCAGTTCATTTCGAGATCTTCACGATTAGATTGGGCTTTGGCCAATCCGAAAGTAAGTAGTAAGCCAATTAAAACAACAATGTTTTTCATTTATTCATCATAGTAGGTAGAATTAAAGGTAAGAATTTAAGTAAAATAAAATCATCAAAGCTACATTGCTTTAAAATCCAAAATCTGTTAAAACAAAAAAGCAGCTCTTTTTTAGAACTGCTTTTAAAAATTTAGTATTGGAAATACGTTTAACTTTGCTCTATTTCCTTCAGGCTATTCATTTTCTTATAAGCTAAGAATCCTTTAATATCTTCAAAGTGTTCACGAACACGTTTATTGCCAAATTCAAATACTTTCTGAACTAATCCATCTAAGAAATCACGGTCATGCGATACCAAAATCAAAGTACCATCAAAATCTTTCAACGCGTCTTTAATAATATCTTTGGTTTTCATATCCAAATGGTTGGTAGGCTCATCCAGGATCAATACATTTACGGGTTCTAACAACAATTTAATCATGGCCAAACGGGTTTTCTCACCACCAGAAAGTACCTTAACCTTTTTTGTGGTATCATCGCCACTGAACATAAAGGCGCCTAAAAGGTCTTTGATTTTTATTGAGCCGTCGCTTAATGGAATTTGATCAATGGTTTCGAATACCGTTAGGTTTTCATCCAGCAATGCAGCCTGATTTTGCGCAAAATAGCCAATCTTAGCATTGTGCCCTACTTTTAAACCACCTTCAAAATCAATCTCACCCATAATGGCTTTAATCATAGTCGATTTACCTTCGCCGTTTTTACCAACAAAAGCCACTTTTTCTCCTCGTTCGATCACCATAGATGCTTTTTCAAAAACAACATGATCGCCGTAAGTTTTAGTCAACTCTTCGACCATTACCGGGTACTGACCTGAACGTGGTGATGGAGGAAACTTTAATCGTAATGCCGAAGTATCCACTTCATCGATCTCGATTACTTCTAGTTTCTCCAGCATTTTTACACGCGATTGTACCTGTAAGGTTTTAGAATAGGTTCCCCTAAAGCGATCGATAAATTCCTGGTTGTCGGCAATAAAACGTTGTTGTTCTTCGTAGGCTTTCAATTGGTGTACACGGCGCTCGGCACGCAGTTGGAGGTAATGGGTGTATTTGGCTTTATAATCGTATATCCTGCCCATGGTTACCTCAATAGTACGGTTGGTAATATTATCTACAAAGGTACGATCGTGGGAGATTACCATCACCGCCTTTGCCGAATTGATCAGAAAATCTTCCAGCCATTGAATACTTTCGATATCCATGTGATTGGTAGGCTCATCCAGTAAAATAAGATCAGGTTTCTTTAATAAAATTTTGGCCAATTCGATACGCATGCGCCATCCGCCAGAAAATTCAGAAGTTTGGCGGGTAAAGTCTTTACGCTCGAAACCCAAACCTTTTAACACTTTCTCTACTTCTGCATCGTAATTGGTTTCTTCAATCGAATAAAATTGCTCACTTAGCTCCGATACCCGCTCAATAAGCTTCATATAGTCGTCACTTTCGTAATCGGTACGGATAGTAAGTTGTTCATTCAGCTCATCAAGTTCTTTTTGCATCTGGTTTACCTCGGCAAAAGCTTTCATAGTCTCCTCAAAAACAGTAACATTGTCATGAGTGAGCAAATGTTGTGGCAAATACGCAATCACAGCTTCTTTCGGGCCTGTTACGCTACCAGAAGTAGGTTTAGCTACATCTGCAATGATTTTTAAAATGGTCGACTTGCCCGCACCATTTTTACCCATTAAGGCGATTTTATCGTTCTCGTTTATCGAAAAGGTTACATCGCTAAAAAGGGTGGTTCCGCCAAATGAAACGGAGATGTTATTTACATTAATCACGATTGGGAATATTAAATTCGCGGCAAAGATAAAGGAAAGCGGTTAAATTATCGTGAGAATTTTAAGACATAAAAGAAGGATCTCTTGAACAATTATCCAAGAGATCCTTTTTACATTATTAGGCCGCAGCGCAGCCGCAAATAAGTTTACTATTTCAGCTCAATCTCGGCCAATACCGGAAAATGATCTGAAGGGAATTTACCAAAATAGGTATCAGTCAAAATACCCCACCTGGTTGCTGTAAATTGTTTACTCATAAAAATATGATCAATTACAGTTTGCCCACGTGGCGTACGGAAGCCATTTGAAGATGAGTTATTGGCATACGGAAACTTAACTTTTGAATGTGTATCTGATAAAACACCTGAAGTTGCGATGCTTTGATACCATTCGCTGTCTCTTCCCCCATTTAAATCGCCAGTTAACAATGTTGGTGTAGTGCCGGCAATTTCAGCAATCTTTTTTAATATCAGTTTACTGCTCTCTTTGCGGGCAATAACCCCTTGGTGATCGTAATGCACATTAAAGGTGTAAAACTTCTTTTTGGTTTTCACATCTTCGAGGAACACCCACGAGCAAATTCTATTGCAACACGTGGCGTCCCATCCTTTCCCCGGTTGATCAGGAGTTTCAGATAACCAGAAGTCGCCACTTTTAAGTAGTTTAAAACGGTCTTTACGGTAAAAAATAGCAGAATGCTCCCCGCCATCCTTGCCATCATCTCTTCCTTTGCCATATCGTGCATATTCTGGAAGTGCATTAGAGATATCATCCAACTGGTTCTTTAAACCTTCCTGAATTCCAAGTACATCGAACTTATGAAAGCGGATAAGGTTGGAAACAATAGGTGCCCTGTTTACCCATAGGTTGCCTGAATCGGAAGGATTATCATAACGGATATTAAAGGTACCAATGGTAATTTGCTGCGCCTTCACCATCAATGTTGTAAAGGATAACAAGGTTGCAGGTAATAATAATTTTATTTTCATCTTTATTTATCTGTAAATCAGTAATTATTCCCAACCTGGGTTTTGTTTCAGGTTAGGGTTTCGTTGAAGATCGCTTAAAGGAATTGGATAATAATAATTTCGCTCATTCCATTTCCGTGAGATTTCTTTCATCCAGGTGAGTTCGCCATTACTGCCGTTCTTTAACAATTGCGAATTGGCAGCGCTACCAATAGTTGCAGAAACATCAACATAAGTTACGCCAGCCACTCCAGGTGTTGGGCGCGTACCCTGATAAAATGCAACATCCAGAATGCCATCTTCATTTAAATCCATAGGGGTATTTAAAGCTGGCACGTAGAAACCGTTCCATTCCTGTTCCATCAAGGGGCCTCTTTTCCACCTCAGTAAATCAGCATAACGCAGTCCTTCTAAACTAAGCTCAATACCCCTTTCTCTCCTGATTTCCAACAAAGTAGCATCAGTAATTCCAGGAAAATAATTGGCAATTAAATATGGATCGGCAAAGGTTGGCTTGATATTTAAACCTCCGGTAATTCCCGCTCTCGATCGTAGTGCACCAATAGTTAAAGCCCATTCCGCATCTGTTAGCGTGCCTAACTCGGCTTTTGCCTCCGCATAATTTAGCAGCACTTCTGCATAACGAAACAATGGAATTGCATTGGTATTTAGTGCACCTGCATCAAAGTAAGTATCATCAAGTGTGTATTTGATCGGCTGATAACCGGTAAAGGTATAAGAGAAAACCGGTGGCGCGGGTACCTGTTGTCCACTACTTATTCTTTTATAATCGCCTGAGCGGATGGTCTGTTTCAATCTTAAATCACGATTTTTCACCTCATCCTTAAAAAGCATAGTACTGTAGGCCGGATCATTGGTATATGGCGTGCCATCCAGTTTTAGGAAGGTATTAATAAAGGTTCGGGTAAAACTTGCTTTTGCACCATATGTACCACTAGTCCACCACCAATTGGCCTCATTTAATACACCAAGGTTAACATCTGCAACAGCAGCTTGGAGCACTTCATTTATCAAGGGCGTATTGCTGGTAAATACCTGACGATAAGATGCCCCTGCACCTCCTGCTGTATTGAGTGAATAACCACCCTTTTTGATAATCTCATCTGCAGCTGAGGCAGCATCTTCCAGCCATTTGTTTGCCGTTGCACCCAAACTTAGCTCCGTATGATATTTCCTATACGTGCCCTCAAAAAGACAGATCCGCGATTTGTAAGCATAGGCGACCCATTTGGTAATTGTGGTGCGACTGGGATCATTGGTAGCCAGAATGTTGGCACAGGCAAAATTGATATCAGCCAGTACAGAGTCCATCACCAGTTCTCTTTTATTTCTGCCTGCATTTAATGCCGGGTCATCAATATCTAAAGGCTTGTTAATCCAGGGTACATCGCCAAAACGCTTTACCTTTTCCATATAAAAATAAGCACGGAAATAACGTGCTATGCCTAGATAGTTGTTGCGAACTGTTGGCGATACAGCAGGATCGTTACAGTTTTCTATAAAATAATTAATGTTCCTTAAATCTCTCCAGGTCCAGCCAGAGCTATTATTGGCGGCAAAACCACCCTGCCGGATAAAATCAGGCACAGATTTAACCGCAAGATAATCGGACATGGCATCCTGGCTGGTAGAGTTTTTGGGAAGAAAATCCATACCATAAAAGGAATTAGTATATAATTTAAGTCCGTTCTCTGTACCGAAAACCGCTTTTTTAGTGGCTGTAGATTCTGGTTGCTGATCTAATTTTTTGCAGGCCGCCAAACCCAGGCAGGCTAAAAGAATCCAGATATATTGTTTTTTCATCATTTCTATTATTTTTAATCAATAGCCTAAAAACCAATGTTTAATCCAAAAGAATAAGACTTCATTAAAGGGTAGTTATAACCATCACCATTTGTACTGTTCGGATTCAAGTCCTGATCTGAAGGCACCGCATTTTCAACATCGATGGTATGTTTTACAATTTTGTACATCGGTGAATAGGTAAATAGGTTTTCACCTGAGAAAAACACCTTCACACTACGTGCACCGATCTTATTTATCCATTTGCTTGGCAGATTATACCCAACCTGAAGATTTTTCATCCTTAAGTAAGCCACATTCTGGAGGTACTTCGTTTGCGCCACGCCCAGTGTACGGTTGGTATTGCTCGATGCAGCCCTCGACATCGTTCTTGGGAAATAGGCATCAGTATGCTGTGGTGTCCACATGTTGCCCAAATGAAAAGTTGGTATATTATTGTATGGTCTGTTATACTGCCCCCAGAACATTTCTGTTTCTGTGCTTGGATACCATTGCTGTTTGCCTACCCCCTGGAAGAAGACAGAAAATGAGATATTATGCCAATCTGCACCCAGATTAATGCCATAAAGATATCGCGGTGCTGAGTTTCCAATGATTTTTCTATCTCCAGATTTACCTACCTTGTTCTCGCCTACATTGATGAAACCATCTCCATTCAGGTCTTTAAGTTTGATATCGCCAGCGAACCATTTACCGCTTGGAGATGCCCTCATCTGCGGATCCTGTTTGGCGTGAGCTGCTATATCGGCATCATCAATAAAGAAACCTTCGGTTTCATAACCCCAAATTTCCCCCAAAGTCTGCCCCTCATAGTAATCGCTCAATAACTTATCTGGATTATTGTATTTATCGATCTTGGTCTTATTATCAGAAAGGGTTAGCCTCACATTATACCTAAAGGGTTTGTCTGATCTTCCGATCCGATCATTCCAACCAATTGAAACTTCCCAGCCTCGGGTTGTTAAGTCTGCGTAGTTGCCTTTGGGCACATCGGCACCAAATACTGCAGGTGGGGTAAGGCCAAAAGTAAACATGTCAGTAGTTTTACGGATATAAGCATCTCCTGTGAAAGTCAAACGTCCTGAAAGCATGGTCAGATCTAAACCCAAGTTGGTCGTTGTAGAGGTTTCCCAGGTTAAGCCATCTGGCAATACTGCCGGAATCTTGGTTGTTTGTGGTTTAACACCATTCAGGATAACACCTGATTGGCTGATATTGAAGATCTCTTGGAATGCGTATGAAGCAATATTACCATTTCCAAGAGAGCCGTAAGAAGCCCTTAATTTTAAATCAGAAATAAACTTATCGGATACTTTCCAAAAAGGCTCTTTATTGATCCTCCATCCTGCCGAAACTGACGGAAAAAACCCATAACGCTGATCGGAAGGGAATTTCGAAGACCCATCATAACGTGCATTCACCTCTACCAGATAACGATCTTTAAAAGCGTAATTTAATCTGGAAAATCCACCCAAAATTGCCCACTGTTCGTAACCTCCACCTGTATTAATTGATTGGCCCAAAGCAAGGTTAAGGTCTGTGGCGTCTTCAAAAATAATCCCATTACGCTGAATGGCAACACGGTTATAAGTAGATTGCTCATAGTTGTAACCTGCCATTACTTTTAAATAATGATCAGCCCCAAAATGGTTTTCGAACTCCGCATAAATATTGGTGGCAAGGTAATTGGTTTCGCGCTTATCGAACAACAGATCATTCGTGGTTGTACCCACGTAGGCAGTTACCCCGCGTACATTGCTATAAGGCACCTGTACCCTTTTTTGTTCGATATCGTTGTTGGTATTACGAAAAGTAAAATCAGCATTTATCCTCAATTTATTATTTAAGAAATTACTCCTTAAGCCTGTAATATTCCTAAAAACCTGGCGTCGGGTATCAATCCCGTTCTTCCCGTAAATAAAATCACCTACGGTATACGCAGAAGCAAACGTTAATGATCCATCATGATTAAATAAAGGCATTGTTGGTTTTCCTTCATCGGCAATGTTTCGCCATATACCACCACCTTCACCCACATTAATTGGATTGTGGTAATTCATTACAGAGTAATCGGCATTGTTTTCGATACTCAGCCATGGAAAAACCTGAACCGAACCTCTTGCCCGGATATTTTTCATGTCGTAATCATCGCTATTGTATCTAAACAACCCACCTTGATTTAAGAAACGGCCTGAAACCAGAAACGAAGCTTTATCACTACCGCCACTTACCGACAAATTATTTTCAAAAGCAGCAGTATTTCTTTTATACAGCTCGGCATAATAATCGGTGCTACCATAATAAATGTATTCTCCGGTAGTTGGGTTAACCTCGATCTGATTGTAAGGCTGACCAGATTCTGCTCTTTTCTTAAATTCGTCAAGATATGCCTGCGAGAATTTCTGAGTTTTGTTCGCATTTTGAGGAAAAGCACCATCACCATTTACAAAAGCTTCGGCAAACATTTTTGCCCAGGTGTAACCATCAGTTACATAATCGGGAACCTGCAATGGACTTTTTATAGCATAGTTGGATGAATATGAAACATTAGTGCGTCCTTTCTCCGCTTTTTTAGTTGTGATCAGCACAACCCCAAAAACACCCCTCGCACCATAAATGGCCGCAGATGCAGCGTCCTTTAAGATAGAGACACTTTCAACGTCGTTAGGGTTAAGCAAACTCGGATCTCCTTCAAAACCATCAATAAGGATGAGTGCATTACCCCCCTGACCAATAGAAGTTGTACCCCTGATATTATAGTTTGGTGATTGTGTGGGCTTACCGTCCATCATTTTCAGATTTAGATTAGGAAGAAGTCCCTGAAGCCCTTGTGTAAGGTTGGTAATCGGTCTGTTCTCAATGCTCTTTGACGTAATCTGATCAACAGCACCAGTTGCATTTTCCCTCTTTTGGGTACCATATCCCACAACAAGCACCTCGTTTAAACTTCCAGTCTCGCCTTTAAGGGTTACATTCAGCGTGGTTGTTTCGTTGCTTTTCACCACAACTTTATTCAGGGTTACTGCAGTATAGGATATGAAACTTACCTGGATATTGTAAGTTCCATCAGGAACGTTTATGCTAAAGCTACCATCGGGTTTGCTCTGCACAACTTTGTTTAATTCCTTGATGAGGATACTCGCACCCGGGAGTGGGTCGCCCTTTTCATCAACGACCCTACCGCTGATGGTTCCTGTGCCTTGCTTTTTTATGGAATGGACTGCATTACCCCAATAAATCGCCGCATTTGCAGGTACTGAGATTACACCGGATAATAGACTTGCCAATGACGCGCATAGCAAAAACTTCCGCTTAAGCAGTAAAGGTTTTTTCATGTTAATTAAAAATTAGTAATCGGCCCTAAACCGTTTTAGTTTATATTCTTGGTCCCTTAGAATGCAGGCAAAGCTACTCGCCCCATGTAAACACTATATTAACTTACTTTAATTTTTAAAGCCTAAACGAATTAGCTGAGGAATGGAGAAATTGAGTTGTAACAATTTCTAAAAAAATTGCGAGATACCCCTTTATACCAAAAGTTAGTTAAAGTTGAGCCTACAAATAGCGTAGAATACAGGGGTAAATAGTAATCAATCGATAATGCCATTTTTTGAAATGATGTTCCCAGATTTTTTTTCACCGTTCAATCCCATCAAAGTGGTTTCGATCGTCAGGCACATTGCATTTATCTTTGCACATTTCTCACTCTTTAAATTTTGAATATAGTCCTCTTTCCATTTTTATATTTAATCGCTGGTAAAATTCAACAGGATTAAATGCTATTCGCTTATATTCTGTTTGTACGGTTGTTTTCGCTTGATTCAGTTTGTCCTGATTTTCCCAAGCGGCAATTGTTATAATGACCAAATTACCCTCACTGTCTTTTTGTTCGAAAACCTGATCACTTATAAAGCCTGGCAAAGTTTTTATAAACACCCTGTTATAATTCATTCTCTCTACAAACTCTTCAACTGATACTTTGGGAACTGAAAACTTATCAACGAAGTATACCTCATCACGATTTTCTTTTTTATTGGATAAATTTGTGAGGCTGATGGGTAAGACATCCAACTGTTGTAAAAAGCCTAAGCGGTCCGTTTGTGTCTGACTTCCAGTTATTTTGCCATTTTTAAATTCATAGGTTACTATTCCATCAACAGAAACAGTTTTATTGGTTGGCGGAATATTCTGGAATTGATTTTTATGAGTTCCACTAAATTTTTGTTTCACGACTACTTTATTTCCACCAGCAATTATCTCTTTTACTTTCCATTGAGCGTCTGGAAATGCTTTTGTTAACTCAGATATTGTTTCTTGAAAGCCAGCGGCGCCCTTGGCTCCAAACTGGTTTATATAATCCGGCGAAATTATCTCTGATAACTTCTCATACCGTTTTTTTAAAAATACCGTATCGTAGAGGAAATAAATGAGCCCTTTTTGTTTAATGTTATCCATTTTATTTGATTTTTCTAGTGACCTGTTAGTAACTTGGGAAAAGCTATTTTGCTTGCACATCATTACGGTGCATAATGCGAAGGTTATTCTGAGTATTGAAGTCATCGGTTATATTTTTTATACTTCAAATTTCAGAACAACTCAAGCCAAATCATTGTAAAAAATCATTGAATTACCAAAAGTTAGGCGATTTATAGAACACTGATGGTGTTTGCCCGGTAAACAGCTTAAAGTCTTTATTGAAATGAGGTTGGTCGTAATATCCTGCGTTAAAAGCTATGCCTGCCAGGCTTTCTGCTTGTTGTTTCTGTCTCACAATTGCCTCCATCCTTATAATAGAGGAGAATTGTTTTGGCGATGTGCCAACTGTTTTTCTAAACCTCTTTTCAAAAGCGTCATTACTGATATAAAGCGTGTCTGCTAATTCTTTTATTCTGATTGCACCTTTTGTTGAATGAATTATTTCTACGGCTGCTGAGATTAATCTGTCAGGTTTATGGCTATCTAATCGCGATAATAAAAACTGCTCAATGATGGCAATCCTCTGAATATTGTTTTGAGCTTCGCCTAATTGTTCTTCAATAATTTCAATTGTATCTCTCTTAATGAAAGCATCAAGAGAAATACTTTCTTCAAAGAGTTCATAGAGCGGTTCGTTAAAAAATGCTTTAGCTCCTGTCTCTTTAAACTGAACAACTATGGTAGCGGAATCTTGTAAATAGTGGATGAGTCTTACCGACTTTCTTAAACCAGAAATAGTTGAAGCAGGCAAAAGTTCTTCTCTATCGTCTGATAGGTAACTGACCTGCCCCTTGTAACGAAAAGCAACAACAAGCGAGGTTCCCGGCAAAATCCTATTTGTCATTTCCACTTCACTTTCAACAATTCTGTATGCCTTGATGAAAGGTCTCAGTAATTCGGTCGGTATATACTCTTCGATTCTCATTTTTGCTGTTGGTACTGATAAAAATACAGCTTCTATTTATGCTGTACAAAATTTTTCTCGGATATATCCCTCCAATAACCTGACAGGATACCAGGATTGACTTCAATTTTTCTTCCTGTCACAGGAATTCCCATGGCATCTAACCCTAGGAAGATATTGATTTTATGAACTTCATCATCATCGAAAAAATCAGCAGACAATAAGCATTAATCCCCCTATCGATCATAAATCCGACGCGCTCAAAAAAAACTGACCTTATAAACAAAGTAAATTGACACGCTAAACAAAATCCACCTTTGAGTAACCGCCTACATTTGTCCTATAACATTTAATCAAAAACAAGATGGAAAAAAACAATTATCAAGGCGCGTTACAACACCCACTGGGGTCAGGTTTTAGCGCTACCTCAACAGCAGCAGAAGTCATCAAAGGCATTGACCTTAAAGGAAAGATCGCCATCGTGACCGGTGGCAACGCCGGCATCGGTCTGGAAACCACAAAAGTACTGGCCTCAGCGGGTGCAACCGTGATCGTACCGGCAAGGGACATCGAAAAAGCAAGGAAAAACCTCCAAGGCATTCCTAACGTGGAAATCGAAATAATGGATCTTGCCAGACCTGACACTATCGATGCGTTTGCTGAAAAATTCCTGGCATCAGGCAGACCACTGCACATACTCATCAATAATGCAGGAATCATGTGGGTGCCTTTGCAAAGAGACAGCCGTGGTTTCGAATCACAGCTATCCACCAATTACTTTGGACAGTTTCAGCTGGTCGCAAGATTATGGCCAGCACTTAAAGATGCTCATGGCGCACGCGTAGTTAACGTTTCTTCATTGGGTCACCACATGGCATCCTTTAATTTCGATGATCCCAATTTCGAGCACAGGGAATATCAAACGCTCCTTGGATATGGACAATCAAAAACTGCCAGCAACCTTTTCGCGCTCGAATTAGATAACCGCGCAAAAGCGCATCAGGTAAGGGCCTACTCCTTACACCCCGGATCGATCGCTGGAACAGAACTAGCCAGGGATGCCGATATGGAACTGTTCAAACAAATGGGCTTTTTTGATGAAAACGGCGATATGCGCCCAGAAATATTGGCCAGTCTGAAAACCATTCAACAGGGTGCTGCAACATCCATTTGGGCCGCCACCAGTCCACAGCTCAACAACATAGGAGGTGTTTACTGCGAAGATACCGATATCGCCGAACTGCTGTCAGAAAATCCTTCCATTCAAACTGATGCTAAACTGCACCAAAGTGGCGCAATGGACTATTCATTGGATGAAAGCAGTGCTAAAAAGCTATGGGACTTGACCGAGGAAATGACAGGAATTAAATTCAACGTGAACTAGGCCATGAAAAACTTAAAAGGAAAAACCGCCCTGATTACCGACGGAAACAGCGGCATCGGCTATGCTGCTGTTGAACAGCTGAAAGAAAACGGAGCATAGGTGGTTATCACTGGCTCAGCGTATCTGATCGATGGCGGCCATTGCATCTCATGGAATGTAATGAAAAACCAATAACTTTATCACAATGGAACATATATCCAAATACCTGACCAAGGACATCAAGCTTTCCAGCTACGAAGATAAGCTGTTCAAATCCGACCTGATGTTTGACGACCACATGCTGGTATGGTTCATTTCCGGAGAAACTAAGATCATACAGGCAGAATCCACCTTCAGCTTTAAAACAGGCGATATTTTTCTGATCCCAAGGAACGAACTGGCTACAATCATCAACTATCCGAAAAACGGCCTGCCGCATAAAACCGTGGTGATGCATTTATCTACCGAGCGGTTAAAAAAGTTCTATGAAAAAACCGAGCATAACAAGAAAACACAGCCCCAGCAGAAAATTTACCGTTTCAGCAACCACCCGCTACTGGAAAGCTGTCTGGCTTCCCTGATCCCCTATTTTGATGTGGAAAGTGAGTTCCCGGAAAGCCTGGCCACCCTTAAAATTGAAGAGGCGATCAACATCCTACGGCTGATCGATCCCAGTATAGATAGTGTCCTTGCCAACTTTGATGTTCCGGGTAAGATTGACCTGATCGACTTCATGCAGCGCAACTTCATGTTCAACATGTCTCTGGAAAAACTGGGCTACCTGACCGGCCGTAGCCTGTCCACCTTCAACAGGGATTTTAAAAAACTATTCCATACCACGCCCCAGAAGTGGCTGACTGATAAAAGACTGGAACTGGCCCATTACTACCTGACCGAGAAAAAGAAAAAACCGACCGAGATTTACCTCGAAGTCGGCTTTGAAGACCTCTCCCATTTTTCCTTTATTTTCAAAAAGAAATACGGCGTTTCTCCTAATCGGCTTCCCTTAAATAGCCAATAACGGATAGACTGCTTTAATAAACTACAATAATGAAAATCAAGGAAAGTCATACTAAAAAAGTGGATTATAAATATCGCTGAGTAATTTAAATTCCTATTCCATTTTATTCTCCCCGATACTATTTTTTTTATTAGTGCTTAGCTTTTTTAGCCAAAGCTAACTTCTGTCACATCAAAAAACAATGAATACAACATAAACATATCACCACTCCTGATGTAGAAAAAAGCAATTAGTCCTATTATTCAACTATCAATGTAGCTATGGAATGCGGCAAGCTGGTGGTTGTAGCTGCCTGACCTTTTATCCATAGGCTATACTTGATTTTTTCATCTGATTGATTCATCACAACCACAACAAGTTTTCCATCTGTATTCAAAAAAGAGGTCGTTTGCAGAAGATCACGACTGGATGCTGTGGCAATTCTTCTGGCTCCGGGACGGATGAATTTTGAAAAATGCCCGATGTAATAGTAGGCATTGGTATAGATTAATTTATCCTTCTTAGTATCGGCATGTACCGGGGCAAAACAAAAATTCCCTACATGGTTTGGGCCACCGTTTTCATCTAAAAGAATATTCCAGTCCGTCCACGCTGCAGTTCCGGCATTAAAGTCATTGATCATTGAATAGCCATAGCGCTCGCCCAAAGTCCAATCATCCAACTTCTTTACATCATACTTTTCTTTACATCCCTCGGTAAAAATTAGCGCTTTATCCGGATAGGCTTCATGTGTCTGCCTTACATTTCCAAACTGCATGTCACTTCCGGTCCACGTTTCATACCAGTGGAAACCAATACCCCAAACGTATTTCGCAGCATCTTTATCATTTAAAATGGTAGTTGCTCTTTGAAAAATTTGATCGCGGTTATGATCCCAGGCAATCAGTTTCTTAGAAGATAGACCTGATTTATGGAGTGTAGGGCCTAAGAAGTTTTTTATAAAATCGCGCTCCTCTTCTGCAGTATACACACAGGATTCCCATCGCTGTTTAGCCATTGGCTCGTTTTGAACAGAGAGACCCCAAACTGGAATACCCATCGCTTCGTAAGCTTTAATAAACTTTACATAATGATTTGCCCAACTTTGGCGATATTTGGGCAATAAATGCCCTCCTTGAATCAGACTGTTATTGTCTTTCATCCAGGCAGGTGGTGACCAAGGACTCACGTATAATGATAATTTACCCCCGGCAGCCGCAGTTGCCATTTTAATTAAGGGAATTTTAAACTCCTTATCGTGAGCAATGCTAAAAGTTTTTAAATCTTTATCATTATCCTGAACATAAGTATAGCTTCGGCTGGAGAAATCACAGCTCGCAATATTTGTACGGGCCAAGGTGTAACCTATACCTTTATCTTTATCGTAATAGGCAGTAAGCAGTTCTTGTTGGTTTTGACTGGAAAGTTTGGCAAAGGTTTCTGCAGAGGCATCAGTCAATGCTCCGCCGATGCCTACCAAGGTTTGATATCTGATGTTGGGATCAACGAAAATTGTTGGTTCCGTTTCAAAGGGCTGTCTATTTTCTGCAAAATTTAATGTTTCAGTTTTGCTGATGCGATAATCAGATTTGCTCGCTGTGGTGTAAACCACAACTTTTTTATTTCCAAGCACATATCCCTGAAGGGATTTACCGGTTGCTCCAACACTTTTTTTGTGCTGTGCCACTGCACCAAATGTGGTCGCGAACACTAATAGGAAACTTATATTTTTTTTCATTGTCCTTTAAATTATTATATACTTTATGCATTTCTTGATAACTTCATAATGCACATATTAGGAGATCATTCTTGCCGCATTGCAACCAAAAATAATAAGTGCAATACTGCGAAACCCAATAGTTTTCTCCTATTACTTACTCCTCAAAAGCGCTTCCAGATAATAATAATCTGCATAATTTATGGGCACATCAATTTCTGATTTTGCCGGAAGATGCCCGGTACTATGCTCGAGAATGAAGCCATAATTATTGCCAAATTTACTCGTATATTTTACGTTGAGACTGGATAAAATTTTATCAGCTGAAGCCTTATATTTTTTGCCTTTTACACTATATTTTGCGAGCTCATAAAGTGCAGAAGCGGTGATTGCTGCAGCGGAAGCATCCCGGGAAACATTTGGAATATCAGGGTCGTTGTAATCCCAATACGGAATACCGTCTGCAGGTGTAACTTTGTTATTCAGTATAAACTCTGCAATTCCCTCTGCCTGAGACAAGTATTTATCGTTTTTTGTTTCGCGGAAACATAGCGTGTATCCATATAAAGCCCATGCCTGGCCACGGGCCCATGCCGATTCGTTTGCATAACCCTGTGCTGTTATTTTCTGAAGTATATTTCCAGCCTTGAGTGTGTCATAATCAACTACGTGATAAGAACTAAAATCTGGTCGGAAGTGATTTTTAATCGTATTATCTGCATGGGACACAGCGATTTTATAAAAGGATGAATCACCCGTCATTTTGGTCGCTTCAAACAGCAATTCAAGATTCATCATATTATCAATAATTACCGGATATTTCCATTTATCACCATTATGATCCCATGATTTTAGCACACCTGCAGTTTTGTTAAATCTGGTAGAAAGCGATTTAGCCGCCTGAATAATAACGCCCTTGTAAGCGGTATCTTTTGTTAAGCGATAGCCATTTCCAAACGGGCAGTAAATCATAAAACCCAAATCGTGAGTACCACGATTGTATTGCTCTTTCTTGATATCTGCAGTATATTTCTTAGCCAGATCAAGCCACTTTTTATCTTTTGTATATTCATAAAAATACCAGAGTTCTGCCGGAAAAAATCCACTTGTCCAATCTCGCGATGCTACCATTTTAAACTGCCCCTTTTCTACGGTTCTTGGAGATACCAGACTGGGTTTGATCAAACGTGCCGAGTCAACATTTTTAACCAAAACATCAGTTTGTTTTGCTGCTGCAGCAAAAGCTTGATTTACGTTAACTTTTTGAGCATTTACTGAGCCAGCTAATAACATACAACATAACGTTATCTTAATTTTTAAATTCATATTTATAACCATATTAAAGGATTGCGAACTGGTAAATTCCTAATGACTTCTTCTACTTGAGGTGCATGGTCTAATTTTTCCCAGGTGGAATACCATTCATGCTGATTGAACTGAACCGCTCCGAAAATTAAAAAGGGTTGTGCAACAGGCCAGTTTTCCCAATACATTACATCGGCTTTTAAAGGCCATTTATTTTTTTCGGCTATAAAAGGATAAAGATAATCCTGACCTTTGCGGATCGATTTTCCATCTGCTGTTGTAAAATTCCAAAGATCATCATTTGGAGTGGACAAAATCTGGCAGAGCATCACCATCGCATCGAGGTTAAAAATTGAATATCCATAGGGTTTCGTTCTTACCATTTCTAAAGGAAAACTACCATCTATACCCATTTGACTGGGCAGTAAGATGGTTTTATAACTAATACGCAACGAATCGAGCATTGGCTCATCTTTACACAATTTAGCGAAAGATGCCACTTGCATCGCCCAGCACGTGGCATGATTATTTTTAACTGTTTTTTCTTGTATACCTGGTTTGGAGGTATTCAGCCACAGCGTATAATTGGCAAACCATTTTTTAATTCCAATGGAGATAGATTTATCAAATGCCTTTGCGTTTTCCATCACCAAAGCGCCTTGAGCAACTTCCATTAAATGAATGGTATCGATAATACCATAATTTCTTCCGGTAAATCTGCCCTTTACTGCTTGAGCAAATAAAAGATTTGGATTCATTAAGGTTTCAGGATTTATAAACCATGCCTGAAAATGTTTAACCGCATGCTTTACATAACTTTCATTGCCTGTTATTTTATAGGCTGAGGCCAATGCACCGATGATTTTACTAAAACGAATCATAGCCTTCCTATGCCCGACAAAATTATCCGGGTTCGTTAATCCATCTCGGTTGATATAAGGTCCATCCGGATTTTTCGGGTCGGGCCAGAAGTAATCTGCTTCCGAAAAAAAATCATGTTTGCCGCCAGCACTTCTCGGCGAAGATGATGCGGTAATAGTAATCGGCTCTTGTTCCATTGCCCATTTTGCCTGATTTAAAATTTGCTTTTTAAGCAACGCAATAGTTTGTTTCTTAATATCAGCAGGCAGCTTTCCCTTATTCAAAATATTGACAGAAAATGCCGTTCCTGCGATATAAAAAATAATAAACATTAAAATAACCAGTGCTCTTCTCATAACTTATAATGTTTCGAAAATGGTTGGCATGCCTTCTGATCTCACCGAAGCAATACTTTTGCCTTTATTTAATTTTACTTTGATAATTGCTCTGCCATTGTAAGCCTGTACTTTTCTCGAACCGGAAGATGTTCCCAAATCATCAATTAATCTTCCATCACCCGTTAACCCAAAATTTACCCAATTTGTTGCATCCAGACATTGTATTCCGGCTTCATCAAAAAGCTTAACCTCCAGGGTTGCAACATCTGCCTCCTCATTTATTTTGGTTAATGTCATTTTAGCGGCTTTGGTCCATTTCTCTGTTTGATAAATAAATTTTATCTCATCGCTTACGGTAACCTTACCTTTTTTAGCTACAACTTTAACTGTATTTTCTCCTTTAAGAAACGGAAGGTTCCAACGTAAACCCGCAGCGGGAAAATCCTGGCTGTTTCTTTTCTTTATCCCAAAGCTTTTTCCGTTCAGAAATATTTCTGCTTCCGTACAATTAGCATAAACTTTTACCATTTTTTCCTCTCCCTCATCACCCCATCGTACTGGCCAGCTATGCCCATAAATATGAACCATTGGCTTATCGGTCCAATACGATTGAAAAACATAATAAGCCTCCTTCTTAGTAAAGTCTCTTTCTACAACACCCTTCTGGTTCATGTAAGGTACCGGATTATCAGGACGAACAGGGGTAGAAAAATCTTTGAATGGCCAGTATGCCGAACCACTTAGCCAAGGCATGTTTTCCTGTTCTTTAAGGTGCCAATCAATCAAATTGGTGATGTAGGATTCACTCCAATCGCCATCTTTGGATATTCTTGCGGCACCCCCAAATAATGAAGCATCACCTGCCCGCTCATCAGCGCTTTCACCGGTTTTAATTTTACTTAGGGCTTTATCAGGATTTTCCGAATGTCGCATGGCATGGCTATCACCTCCCCATTCTACATGTAAAAAGCGCTTAACTTTAGCAAATTCATCTTGAGAAACCTTTTTATAATCAGTATAGGCACCACGGTACCAACCCGCCCAAATGGATGGAGAATATACATCAACTATATCGGCACAAAAATCGCATCGCCGGATTGCTGTATACCTGGATGAATCAAGTTTGTGGGAGCGTCCATTAAGTTCTTTCATAAAGGTTCTGATTTTTTCTTTATTAAATTCAGCAAAATCTCCCGGCCAATCGTTTTCATTTCCCAAGCCCCAGATAATAATAGAAGGATGGTTATAATGTTGCTCAATCATATTTGTAAGCATCTTTCTGGCCTGTTGTTTATAAGTTTCGCCGCCTAAACCACCCCGACACCAAGGGATTTCTTCCCAAACCAAAATGCCCAAACTATCGCAAAGGTTCAACACAATTCTCGATTGCTGATAATGCCCCAGCCGGATAAAATTAACGCCCATATCCTTCATCATCTGCATCTCGGTGCGAATCATTTCCTCACTCATTGCTGCCGCAACACCTGCATGGTCTTCGTGCCGATGGGTACCACGCAACAGTAACCGTTTTCCGTTTAAATTAAACGGACCTTTCTCTACGAAATTGATATTTCTAAAACCTATTTTATCTTCACTCTTATAACTGCCTGTGGATGAAACGAGATCATAAACCAGGCGATACTGCAAGGGTTTATCTGTCGACCATAATTGTGGCTTATTGATCTGCAAACTCCATAATTCAGTATCACCATTTAAATTATTAAGCTTTTTTTCCTGCTGTGCAACAACCTTTCCTCTTGGGTCGATTAATTTAAGATGGATAGTGGCATTTTTTAGACCTGTAGGATCGTAAAATCTTCCGCTTACATTTAATTTACCCAATTTTCCGTGGGCATCTACTTCAGCTTTAGCAAACATTTTTTCAACAGAGAGTGGCGGAACATAAACCAAGTTTAAATAGCGATAAATTCCTCCATAAACATTAAAGTCTGATAGATCGGAAGGAATCATTTCCAAATCTCTTGAATTATCCGTACGGATAGAAACTGGCACCTGCCCGTTAAACTGCTTTTGGTAAACTTCCTCTTTTTGAAATGCGGCAACCGCATCTGTAATGTCAACCGTCCATTCATCGTAACCACCGAGGTGAGCTGCAACTTTTGTGGTGTAAACATAAACTTCTGTCTTTTGACCAGCACCTTCGAAATGCAAAATGGTTCTACCATTTTGATAAGGATTTTCGATTTTAAGCTTTGTGCGGTACCATGCGGGGCCCTGGTAATAGTTCACATCAGGGTCTACCGCATCTGTAGCATTAACGCAATGCGGTAAATTCACCTTTTCCCATAATGGAACGGATTCAGGATTTCCCAAGCCCACAGGGCGGACCGCTTCCCAGACCCCTCCTAAATCCTGTTTAAGAAATTCCCAGCCAGCATATAACCGCATTGATTTTTGCGCAAATGCTATATCGGATGATAGGAAGAAACTGAGGACAATAAGATACCTGGCTATTTTTTTCATATATAATAATAAACAAATTATTTTTTTTGCGATCTTATTGTTTTAATGATTTTGATGGTGATTATCAAGCTTCACCATCAAAATGCTATTGAATTTTGTTTACTACTAAATCATCAAAGTAAATATAACTGGTCTGACTGGAACCCCAGACAGCAACGTCCTTTCCACCCCTGAAATTATGGAAGGATAGTCGCTTAATTAGGCGCTCTGCATCGTTTGTCGTCCAACGGATAGACTGATCTAATACTGTTTCACCATTTATAAGTACCTGTACCCAGCCATTTTTAGTAGATCCGGTATTACTTTTCACATAAAGATGTACTGTATAAGTATTTCCTTTGACAAGGCTTCCGCTTGTTGGATAAGATCTTCCAAAGGTATCTCCACAGGGACCAGCCATATCCCTATGATAAACATAAGGTTGAAAATAGACTCTGTTACCATTATTGTACCACATTAATCGCAGACTTCCTCCATTTCCATCGGTGGGAATGTCACAGCCTGTATTGCCTTCTCCTATAAGAAAGCCAAATCCTACCTTTCCGCCCCTGCTCCAATCGAACTGACTATGAAAACGAACCTTAAATGTGGCCTCATATGCAGAACCATCAGATAGGTCCGCCCCAGCGATAAGTCCGTTGGACACGGAGTTTGGAGCCAAGGTTGCCCTGGCCCACCCACCTGATATGTAGGCACGGTCTTCGTTCCAGCCCGTCAGCGCAGCCATGCCGAAATCGCTACTTGCTTCACTGTAAGAATATGAACCATCGGGATGATCAAAACTGGTATTGATGTTGCTTGGATAAGCTTGAGCGGCAGCCGCTGCCATACTTTTATTTACCAAAAGTTTTTCCGAGGTAACAATGCACTGGTTTGTCTCTGAAGAATCTTTCGAACAGCCTAGAATAACGCTGAAAAAAAATAACATGGCCATACCGGCTGATTTAGATATTATAATTTTAACACTCATTTTAATTTGGTTTAGGTTTAAATCTGGTTAGATATTTCTTATTCGTGCTTTACTGTCCTGGACAGCCATGTGCATCGTTTTGCTTTAGTTTCTTGTTAATTTATATATGTACTTAAAATATTTTGATTTCATACGGGTCAGGAAAAGAGCAGTCCTTGTTTAAGGGGCTGCCCATTCTAATCAAAACCAAGTATATTCTTACACGGTCTTTATCTTCTATTAGGGTATCTTATCCAATGCGGGTACATTCTGATCATATCCTGCATAGCCTTTATTCTGGTTAATCCTGCCTTCAGTGTTAAACCGTTGTGCACTTGCCGGAACAGGCCATAAAACGTGATAAGGTGCAATTTTGTAGTTTACACCTTGTAATGTTGGCACCTGATTTTTATAAAAATCATTTTTTTCTATAATCCTGTCGTACATAAAATTATTATCAGAAAAAGTAGCAAGGCTATAACTCTTACCGTTATAAGCAGGCTTACCTGTTTGTGCAAAAATATATGCAATACGGGTAAGTTCTGTTTTGCGAGGCTCTTCCCAAAACAATTCACGGGCACGCTCATCCAAAATGGTTCCTATTGTTATTTGTGAAGCATTTGTTAACAACGTTGCATTAGCTCGGCTTCTCACTACGTTTAAGTCGGCCATAGCCAATCCAAGTTCACCTTTCCAATAATAAGCTTCTGCCCTAAGTAGATAGGTTTCTGCCAAACGGAATACGTACCAATCGGTATTTGTTCCGCGGGGTGGTGTCCAGTATGGGTCATTTGCTAACGCGTTGGTAGAATTGATGAAAACTTTATAATGTGGCCACCCAAACCAGTGACGAATGGTATCAAGTGCACCATTTGTGAAACGTTGTTTGATATTTGCATCCGAATACATTTGCAGAGGCTGACCATATAAGGCTCTATCCGCAGCATTTGTTGAGGTTTTCAATGCCGGGTTATTGTACACTAAATCTGTCATATCCATCCACATGCCTTTTGCATGTCGGTAATCGGTATTATCGGTCCAGATGTATTTTGTGCTGTAAGGCGTACCGCGGTATCGGCCAATTCCTCTACCGTACATTCTGGTCAGTGGAATTTCTGCGGTAACCAAATCCACAATTGCGGTCGCTCCTGATGGTGTTTTGACGTTTGCAAAATGCCAGGCGGGAACGGTGTTTCTCATCAGTTGTGAACCCAAGGCTGTAAAACCAGCAAAAGCTTCTCTATCAATCACTAAAAATAGTGCTTCCCTATTGGTAGTAAGCGATTTATTATCCATTCGGTGCAAATCCCAGACTACATTTTTTGTCAAATCAGAAGCGGTGCTTCCAAAGCGCGTGGTCATCATACCATATTTCCCACCAGAAATTACATTAGAAGCTGAAGCAATTGCATCATCAAATTTACCAAGTGCCAGATTTACTTTAGTTAGCAAATGGCTAACAGCACCTTTGGTTACGTCCCCCTTATTGCCTCCATCGGTAACCCAGGTTTGGGCAAATTCAAGATCTGTTTTCATTTTGCCTAGGATTACTTCTCTTTTTGTGGAATAAAAATCTGCTTTTGGAAATTCCAGATCATTTAAAAGCAATGGTACATCGCCGAACTGATGAACAAGTCTGTAGTAATAATAAGCCCGGTAAAAATATGCTGATCCTAAAATCAGATTTTTTTCAGCTTCAGATGTATATGTTGGTTTATCAATGTTTGAAATGATTGTATTAGCTTGCCGTACCGCAACAAATTCATTATCCCAGTACCAGCCTATTTTGTTGAAGTCATCGCTGTTAAGATTGGCATCCGGAGTGATCCTAGAAATTAAATCCTGAGCGGGTGTGTTTTTATCGGTTGTTCCATCCACAGCAACATCTGAAAAAATCGATTCTGTTAGTAGTGGAGCAGAATCGCCAAAAAACTCTCTTCGCGTAGCCAATCCAAGACCATTAAGTGCGGCTTTCATAGCGGTAAGGTTGTTTAGATTTTCTGGTGCATAAGCGGAGAGTTGCTTTGAATCCAGATATGCTTTTTTACATCCAGCAAAGCCCAGTAATGCAGCGAAAGCAAATAGGATGGATATATTTTGATTTATTTTTTTCATTTTCATTTAAGTTATAAATTCACATTAAGACCTAAAGTGTAGTATCTTGGCGTAGGACCATTATTTTGCGGATCCCAAAATGTCCATGTTGGCGCATAGTAGCCTGCATTATTTACATTGGCATAAATTTTAGCGCTTTTTACACGAAGTTTAGTAAGCAAATCTGATGGTATCGAATAAGATATGGCTACGGTATTTAAGCGTATGAAAGAGTTATCCCAATACACATTATAGCTTGTTCCACTGGATCCAGAATTTAGTCTGGCATAATCGTTTATTGGGTTTGCGGGAGTCCAATACGGTAAAACATACGATGATGAGCGGGCAAATCCTACGCTACCAGGTTGGTTTTTTGCTGAATTATATTGTTTAAGCTGCCCCCAGTTGGCAAGCAATTGAAATGAAAAATCAAAATTTTTGAAAATATTGAATTCATTTCTCATGGCGAAGAAATAGCGTGGTGTACGGTAACCTAAAAACTTTTTGTCATTATCAGAATAGGCATAATCTCCGTCAACATCTTCCAACTTAAAGTCGCCGGGTTTAATGGCTGCCTTTGTAAATTTAGCGGCTTCTGCCATTTCACTTTGCTGCCATACACCCTGAATGTTATAATCCCATATGATGTCGATATCTTTACCTATAAACCACCCATTTCCAGGGTCGTCTGTTGGCAAGGCAAGGGCAACAATTTTATTTCTGTTGAAGGAAAAATTGAAATTGGTATTCCATTTAACAGGACCATTAACAAGATTTTTACTATTCAGGTTTAGTTCTCCTCCACGATTATTGATACGGGCAAGGTTTGAATAAACATTAGAATAGCCGCTAACATTCGGCAATGTCTGTCTAACTAATAAATCACTCGTTTTCTTGTTATAGGCATCAATAGAACCGTTAATGCGATCGTTAAGAATTGAAAAATCAAAACCAGCATTCATCGCGGTAGTTTCTTCCCACTTTAAGTCTGAATTGGCCATTTTCGCCCCAATCTGAACGGTGTTCACATCTGAGGCAGCACCACTACCATTTACAGTTTGGTATTTACCACTCGTTAACTGAGCAAGTGCAGCATATGGATCAACAGTTCCGTTATCAGGGTTACGTAAATCACGGTTACCATTAATACCATACGACAGACGAAGCTTCCCATAGCTTAACCACTTCTGATTTTTCATGAACGCTTCATCTGTAAATACCCATGCTAATGCTGCTGCCGGGAAGGTAGCGCGTTTGAAGTTTACGCCAAAAACGGAATAACCATCTCTACGAACCGAAAGGGTTAATATATAACGGCTCAATAAACTATAATTTATTCTTGCCATCAATGCATCTCCTGTATATACTTTATCTTCACTATTTGTTACCGGTTTGATACCGCTCGAAAGATTATGATAACTTAGCACGTCACTGGGAACGAAGCCTTCATTTGAAGCTTGTGTCCACCAGGTCTGGTATTTTTCAGCATTTGCCAATAGTGTTACATCCAGGTTGTGAATGTTGGAGAAGGTTTTGTTCCATTTAAGTAAATTATCCACCTGCCAGTTGTATCGGGTTTCATTAGCTCGTGTTGCAGATCCTCCGGGAGTTACTACATCCGGGTTTCTGGAAGATCGATAATCGAATGTTCTATAGAAATCCAGACCTGGACTAAAATTCAGTTGATAGGTGATTCCGAAAGGCAATTTTACACGTCCATAAACGCTTGCAAAAATTGTATTTTGCTTATTCATGCGTTCATTGTATGTCATACTTAAAAAAGGATTTCTGGCATTTAAACCGCTATCATCTGTTGGAATGCGCCTTAATTGCCCGTTTGAAAGGTATTTATCTCCATAAGGTGACAAGTTTAATATCTGAGCCCAATCTGCCTCGGTTGATCCGTCTCCTGTTCTGGCTTCATCTCTATCGGCGAATTGGACGTTCATACCCAGGGTTAACCATTTGGCTGCTTCGCCTTCAAGATTTATCCTTCCTCTGATTGCGGTATAATCACCACCTTCTATAACATTCTGGTTTTTTTGATAGTTTAAAGACATATAGTAGGAAATTTCTTGCTTCTTACCGCTTAAAGAAAGGGTATGATCCTGACGGAAACCAGTTCTAAAGATATCATCATACCAGTTAATTGTTTTTCCGGCGAGGTAATTTGCCTTCTCATTTGCAACAAGGCCAAGTCTGTTGAGCCATAAATCAACAGGATCACCAGTTTGCCCATTCAACCATTGGGTGAGGTTAACGCCTTCGGGGAGATTTCTAGGATCGCTATACAAATATTCCGGGGTTGTGGCACCGCTCCGCAACACATCACCTCTCCATGACAAAAATGCTTCATCCTGGTAAGGCCGCATGTTTTTAGCAACCTGGGCAAGACCAACATTGGTATTAAAAGTAATGGTTGGAGAATCACCTCTTCCCTTTTTTGTCGTTATCGCAATAACACCTGTTGCAGCTTTAGCTCCGTAAACCGCAAGAGAACTTGCGTCTTTTAAAACGTCTATTCCATCAATATCATTTGGATTAATATCAGCGAGCTGCCCATTGTAAATTACACCATCCAAGACAATAAGTGGTGAGGTTCCTGCACTTAAGGTCGACTTCCCCCTTACCAGTAAGTCTCCACCACCCTTGGCACTTGAACTAAGTCCAACAGACAATCCAGGAATATTACCTTTTAGTACATCTGCTATACTTTGTGGATTTTCATTTTCAAGCTGGGTTGCTTTTACGCTGGAAATGGCGCCGGTAGCATCACGTTTTGTTGTGGTACCATAGCCTATTACGACAACATCTGTCAGGCTTTTGGATTCTTCATTTAAAGTCACAGAAATGCTTGTTCTCTGGCCAACTGAAATTTCTTGCGTGGTGAATCCCACGGCAGAAAAAACAAGCGTCGCATTAGGCAGAACTGATATTAAAAAGCTTCCGTCAGCTCCGGAGGATACAGCAGTTTGAGCATTCTTCACTTTCACCGAAATGCCTGGCAGGCCTACCCCGGCTTTGTCTTTAATGGTTCCCTTCACAGCTATGCTTTGTCCAAAACACAGCGTAAATACAAAGCAAACCAATGCAATTAGTAAGGTAATGGTTTTTCTCATTTTATATTTGGTTTAGAATAATTGGATGATACAAACCTATTCTAAATATTTCATTTTCCAAACAAAAAAAATACATAACTACCTATTAAATAGATAGTTACATTAATTTATAATACGATATAGCAACAATGATATCGCTTCATAAAAGCACTCCATCGTTTCCATTTCAAGTATGTTTATTTTTGATTAATACGGCTGAGCAACATCCATTATTCGTTATTTTTTTTCAGGATAATGAATGCTATACGGTTTTTGGAAAGCTGATGCTGTATCAATCGCGCTGATCAAAGCATAACTGGCTCATTTAATTTATTTGACTATAAATTAGAATTTATATACCGCATAAGGAGTGGGCTGAAATTGTGGCAAGAAATATATGATCGGGTATCGTATTTAGGTGATAGTGATAAATGAACACATTTTTCAGACCGCTTAGGCTAAGTAAACTTATTTCATTTAAAGCAAAATGTTAAAGCTGTCATTTATATCAACGGGGTTTTAGATATGCAATACAGTCTTTAACTGCGGAGTGGAAAAGAAGTAATTTTCTGATTCGAATATATCAACTAAAACACCATTAAAAGTTGGATGGTATACTGCTTGCTGTAGCAATCAATATGATTACACAATTGCCGGATCCAAAAGCAGCTTTCCCCAATCCCCATCTGAATTTTTCTTAATCAAAGCTTTTTTATCAAGCAAAAGCTTTTGCATTTTCGAATTATAAGTCCAGCAGGTGCTTTGGCGAATGTTTAAAATCTCGGATAACTTATAGGAAGAGATGGTACCCTTAGAGGTATAGATCAGAATAAACATATACAATGCCTTGTTTATGGGTATTTTTGAATTCTGCAGGATGGTATGGGCAATTGCTGATTCATCATAACCGCACTTGGTACATCTTCTACTGAATGAGGTTTGACCTGTAGAGTGTTGCGTGTTCTGACACCGCCTACAGGCATATCCATGACTCCATTTCAGTTCGGAAAGGTATCTAAAACAACTATCCTTATCTGGATATATCCTGCTGAATTCCTCAAAATCCAATCCCTTTTGCATCACTCTTGCGCGAGTAACTTTCTCTATATTAAGATGAAGTTCAGAAATATCTTTTTTCAGTAAATGGTTCATCACTGAGATCTCTGCATTTTGTCTTTCGATGGTTACGGTCTTTTGCTGAATCTCCTGTGTACGTTCATTAACAAGAACCTGGAGTTGTTCATTTAGGGTTTGGTGTAAGTCATCATTTATTCTAAGCTGTTCAATAATCCTTTTTTGTACCCTGCTTTTTTTCTTTCTGAGTGTGCGTATCGCATTTCCTATCGCGAAGGAAACCAATATCATTTCAATAATAAAGCAGATACTTAGACTGTAATAGCTAAGGGTGCCATAAGGAATCCATTTCAAAAGCAGTAAGATCTTGAGCAGAAAACCTGCAACCAGAAATCCATAACCAAAAACTAAAAAGCTCGCCGGCCTGTAGCCAGATGAGAGTACAGAAATTCCGGCGCTGAAAGCAACCAGGAGAGGAATAAATTCAATAATCTTGAAATTAAATAAAGGGGTATAAATCAGGCAAGCGATAAAGAAGATGCCTCTTAAAAGAATGGTAATTAACACCAACTTATAAAAAAATGGTGATTTTGACTTGAGATATAAGAAATTACTAGTAAATAATAAACCGAAAATGCTACTCAAAAAAAGCGAAACGCCAAATCCATAAACATTGATATGAGGATTTGTAGGCCAGAGATATTGGAAGGCTATACCATCATTGCACATTTCATACGTACCGATACTCAAGTTATACAGCACATAAAATAAATACTGTTTACCCTTTACAGCAAAGTACATCAAAAGGTTATACAGGCAAAATACCGCTATCATCCCATAAAAAAGCCCAAATAACAAATATTCTCCCAAAGCGTAGCTGACAAACCATCTCAGATCCCGCAAGACAATAATCGTGCTTACTGAATGCGGTGATTTGATCCGGAGATAATAAGTGAAGATTTGATCAGTATGGTTATTTAAATCATATATGAAATTTTTATGGTCGTATCCTCTATTGGAAAAATCATAATTAGTCCCATAATAATTTGCCTTGTAGTTACCCGATCCATCAGGTGCATATAATGTCAACTCGCTTATTGACTGATCAAAAAACTCAAGTATCCATTGTTTTGAGCTCTCCTGATTATGACTGATTTTAAACCGATACCAATAAGCTGACCCTGTATTGTCATTTTTAGGGATTCTAAAAGTATTTGAACGGAATCTATGCTGAAATTTTTTACTTATTATCTGTCTAATATTCAATGTAGCTTTAGGATCTTCCAAAACATCAATCTGACCAAACGAAAGCATTGTATGTGGTGAATTATCCTGAATTTGTACAGTTTGCTGCGCCTGAATCGTCTGAGCGAAGCAAATTAATAATGTGAACAACGCGGGGATCCCTATAATTCTACTGTAAATGATAATACTAAATAAATTAATTACGCGATACAAGCGGGCGGACGACATCTGTTACATTAATGGTTAGAATAGTCCTAAAATATCAAAACATTATTTCAAGTCCAAACTTTTCTGCTTGAATTAATAACCTATAGTGGTTTGTAAATATTAGGATAGCTATGGGGATTTATAGGTAGATTTTTAAACAAAGAGTTAAGAGCAAAAAAAATGGGACGAAAATCTTCTGAAAAGACCTGGTTCCACTTGGGTCGACAAAGGTTCAAATTAGCAATAAATTCATAGCTGATTTGAAGGAAATCGCCGAATTAGGCACTAAGATGACAGCGTATGATGAGCTCGCTGAGGATAAAGGTGACTGCATCGAAATGCCAACAGCACTATAGAACAACAAGAATTAATCTCGTTTCTCTACAAAACCAGATAGAATTATAGTTTTTGACCATATTCATTATTTATGTATGTTAGTGCATTCCAAACCGAATGCCCTATAAACACTATAATGATCAGGAACTAACAGCCTTACTTAAGTCAGGTGATCAGCTGGCCTATGCTGAAATTTATCACCGTTACCACGCTGCCCTTTACATTCATGCATTTAAACGACTTCAGTTAAGAGAAGAATGCAGGGATTTGGTTCACGAACTCTTTACCACATTATGGATAAAACGCGAGGAAATTACTTTTAAATCTACCCTTTCCGGATATCTTTATACTTCAGTGAGAAACAAAATATTCGACTTACTGGCAAAGCAAAAGTTAAAGAAAACATATATTCAATCTATTCAAGATTTTGCAGAAAATGGTTTGGTTACTACCGATTACCTCGTCCGGCAAAACCAGTTAAAGGCCATTATAGATCAGGAAATTGCCAACCTTCCTCCCCGCACCCGTCAAATATTCGAACTGAGCAGGAAAAACTTCTTAAGTCATCAGGAAATCGCTAAAGTGTTAAACCTGTCAGAACAAACAGTAAAAACTACGATAAACAATGCATTAAGGGTATTGCGTAGCAGGCTTGGATCTATGCTGTTCCTCTCGCTCTGATTTTTTTTAAAATTTCTTTACCCCCTAAGCTATTCTGCTTCGTCTTTAACCTCTGAATGCGGAAGGTACGCTCCTTCGCAGTTTAACAATGATGCAAAAAGAGGAAATTAACGCGCTTTTACAAAAGAAACAGGCAGGTAACTGTACACCTGAAGAAATCGACTTTTTAGAGAGTTGGTATGCACAATGGAATAAAGATCTTCCCCTGGGTTTAACAGAAGAGGAACTACTCGAAGACCTGTTCATTATTAAAAAGATGACCAGTACCCTGCCAGCCGAAAGAAAGTTCAGCACATTAAGCCAAAAACTTTTAATTGCAGCATCGCTGCTGGTCATGGTAACTGTCGGGCTTTATTATTACCTGCATAGCCAACGCACGGATTACAATCTGGCGCTTCATGATATCCAACCCGGCAGCAACAAAGCCACTGTAACGCTGGCAAATGGTCAAAAAATTGATCTAAAAAATTTAACAGGCGGCGTAGTGGTTGATAAATCCGGACTGGAATATAACGATGGAACCGATATAAATGGAATCGGCTCAACGGAGGTAGCGGCGCAGCAACTGATACTAGCTACCCCTAAGGGCGGTCAGTACCAAATCACGCTCGCTGATGGAACCAAAGTGTGGTTAAATGCCGCATCATCATTAAAATTCCTTTCCAGCTTTGCCGGCCAGAAAGAACGCCGGGTAGAATTAACTGGAGAAGCTTATTTCCAGGTTACGCATAATGCCAAACAGCCCTTCCGCGTAATGAGCGCAGGCCAGGTTGCCGAAGATCTTGGAACGTCTTTTAACATCAATTGTTATGCTGATGAACCCCTAAGCAAAACAACCCTGGTAGAAGGAAGCATGCAAATCCAAAGTTTAAAAGATGCTCAGCATTTAAAAACTGTCGTGTTAAAACCTAGTCAACAGGTATCTATTGATGCTGAAGGTACGATAACCTCACGGTTGGTGAATACAGAAGAAACTTTAGGCTGGAAAAACGACAACTTCATCTTCGACGGAGAGGATCTGAATTCGGCCATGCGCAAGATTGCAAGATGGTACAATGTGGATGTTGTTTATGAACCGGGGTTAAAAATAGCTTCAACACCTGTTCTGGAGGGATTGGTATCGAGAAAAAGTAAGTTATCGGAAGTACTGAAATGGATAGAAACTGTTGGTGATGTCCGTTTCAAAATCGAAGGAAGGAGGGTAACAGTGATGAAATAATTACTACCCGATTATGCCAAATCACCAGGGGTGCTGGACACACCCCCGATAATTACTGGCATCCAGTTAATAAAAATTACTAACCAAAACCTGCAGTTGCCCACAATTTGACCTGAGCGGCCACTGCACAAACCAAATATAACAAAATGTATAGATTTTATGCCAGCAAATCGGGTATAACAGACCGTTATATCCGTAAAATATGGATGATTATGCGCCTAACCACCATCATACTCCTTTTCACGCTAATGCAGGTAAGTGCGGCAAGCTTCGGCCAACGCATTACCCTTAATGAACGCCGGATATCATTAAAGAGTGCATTAGAAAAGATCCATAATCAAAGTGGATATAATTTCCTATTCGACAGAAAAGTCCTCAACGGAATCAATCCCATTACCATTTCTATTGAGAATGAGGAACTGGAAACCGCAGTAAAAAAAATCCTCAATAACCTTCCCCTGGTCTATGTTATTGATGGAAAAACCATCCTGATCAAAGAAAAAGAAAGTTCACTTCTCGACAGGGCTGTTGACAAACTGAGCAGCATTTTCAGCAGTCAGGAAATACGGGGTAAAGTAACCGATTTAAAAGGAAACCCTATTCCGGGGGCAACCGTAATGATTAAAGGAACTAAAAAAGCAACCGCTACAGATTCGAATGGAAATTTTAAAATCCAGGCGGATAAAAATGAAACACTGGTCATCCAGATCGTAGGCTTTATCACCAAAGAAGTATTTTTGGGCGAACAGACAGAGCTCAGCATCAACCTGACGGAAGAAGACAAATCCCTGGAAGATGTAGTAGTAGTTGGTTATGGAAAACAAAAAAAGGTAACCATTACAGGCGCAGTTAGCACGATCAATATGTCGGATATGCAGACCCCTAACCGTTCACTTTCCAACTCTTTGGCTGGTAAAGTTGCGGGGGTTATCTCTATGCAGCGAAGCGGCGAACCAGGATACGACAACGCTTCTTTTACCATCAGAGGCATAGGAACTTTTACAGGAAATACAGAACCACTGATTATTATTGACGGCGTACAAAGGGATGATGTAAACAGCTCCTTTGGAGGATCTTACAACAACATCGATCCGGAAGACATCCAAAGTATTTCCTTACTTAAAGATGCTTCGGCTACTGCAGTTTACGGTGCCAGGGGAGCCAATGGAGTCCTTATTATCAATACCAAACGGGGTACTGCCGGAAAGCCATTGATTTCAATCAAAACCGAAGCCTCTATGTCTGGTCTCACCAAAACTCCACAAATGCTGGATGGTGTTTCCTGGATGAGGCTCTACAATGAAGCCAATATTAATGATGGCAATCAACCTGTATATTCAGAAGAAATTATCCAGAAAACGGCAAGTGGCCTGGATCCGTACCTCTACCCTAATGTAAACTGGATCAAATCAACCTATAAAAACTGGGCTCCAGGTTTTAATACCAATTTAAATGTAAGCGGAGGCTCTCAAAGCGTGAGGTACTATGTTTCTGCCTCTTTTTACAATCAGGATGGCAGTTATAAAGTGACCAAACAAAATGGCTATAATCCAAATTTAAATTTTAAAAGGTATGATTTCAGGACCAACCTCGATATCGACCTGAGCCCCACAACCTTATTATCGATGAATTTAGACGCGATGTTGGTGAGCAGCAGATACCCGGGTTTATCAGCAAGTAAAATCTGGTATAATGCCTATTTAACCCCGCCTATCGCTTTCCCTATCCAATATCCCGATGGATCGTGGGCTGGCCCGTTTAACAATGGAGGAAGCAATCCGCTCAACGAAATTCAAAATTCGGGTTACGCAACAGAATTCCGTCCCACTATACAATCCATTTTTTCCATCAATCAGAAATTAGACCGTTTTACACCTGGACTGAGTGCAATGGCCAGGTTCTCCTTTGATTCGTACAGTGAAAACGATAATAGGCGAACGGGAAGAAACAACCTTTTCCTGGCCAGCTCAAGAGATGCTGATGGCAACCTGATCCTTAACCAATCAAGGGTTGGAGAACAGTTTCTGGGTTACTCACAATCTTCAAGTGCAGAGAAAAAGATGTACCTGGAAACCAATATCACTTACGACCGCAGGTTTGGCCATCATCATGTTGGCGGTTTATTTTTATACAATATGCGTACCAGGGTGGTTAGCTCGGCAGGAGATATAATTTCTTCTATCCCTTACAAAAACCAGGGTATGGCTTTCAGGGTAACTTATGATTATGCAGACCGTTATCTGCTCGAATTTGATGCAGGTTACACCGGTTCAGAGAATTTTGAGCCTGGCAAAAGGTTTGGATTTTTTCCTTCTGTTTCAGGGGGTTGGGTGATTTCGAACGAACCCTTTTTTAAAAACCAATCCGCTACTGTGAACCTGCTGAAAGTTAGAGGTTCTCATGGAATTGTAGGAAATGACCAGATCGGTGTTAATGCAGCCGGTTTGAGAAGGTTCCCTTATATAAGCCAATATGGCTCGGGAAGTTCTATAGGTTTAGGCTTTAATGGAACCATATTTAATGGGGTGACTGAAACCGTGTTCGGTGTAGAAAACCTTACCTGGGAAAAGGCAACCAAAGACAATTTTGGTGTTGAAATCGGTTTGTTCAATAAGCTCAACATCACCGTAGACCTGTACAAAGAAAGAAGAAAAAACATTCTGATTGCCAGGAGCTCACTCTCGGGCATTCTGGGTGTAACCGGAACTGTATTTGCCAATTTAGGGGAGATGAATAATCAGGGGGTAGATGCCAATGTGGAATACAATGAGAAAATTGGAAATGTATCGCTTCGACTTTATGGGAATTTCACCTATAACAACAATAAGATCGTTGAACGGGATGAACCAAAACAACTGTATGCCTATCAGCAGGCAACCGGACAGAAATTGGGAGACAACCTGATGTACATTGCTGAGGGGCTGTTCACCTCCACCCAGCAGATCGCCGCCAGTGCGAGCCAGTTTGGAGCAAATTTAAAGCCGGGAGACATTAAGTACAAAGATGTGAACAATGATGGGGTAATTAACAGCTTCGACAGGGTATATACCGGTAAATCAGACGTTCCAACCATTCTTTACGGATCAGGATTTACAGTAGGTTATAAAGGTGTAGATCTTTCTCTTTTCTTCCAGGGCATTTCGGGTGTATCTTTTATGGCAAACGGCTCGGCTGTTACCGGCGATGGAGCAACTGGTGCAGGCGTTGTACCTTTTACAGGCATGGGGCAATATCCTTCGGGTATGCTAGCCAGTCTGGAAAACAGGTGGACTGTTGAAAACCCGAGACAGGATTCCTATTATCCCAGACTGGGGATTTCCAATCAGAACAGCAATAATTATCAGCCCAGCACCTGGTGGTCTAAAGATGGGAGCTTTGTCCGCCTAAAACAAGCCACCTTGGGCTACCGGTTTTCGGATGCTTTGCTTACAAGGGCCTCGATTAAGTCGGTATACCTGTATTTAACAGGGCAGAACTTGCTTACTTTCTCCAAATTTAAATTGTGGGACCCGGAACTTGGCGCCAATGCGGCAGGATATCCTCCCTTAAGAACATTTGCACTGGGGCTGAAAGCATCACTTTAAAAAGACTTATTGATCAATTATAGCATTAAAAAATATTCTGATGAAAAGAAAATATTTAATCATTATAGCAACAGGGACATTATTCTTAACAAGTATATTATCCGCATGCAAACACCTGGACGAAAAACCAGATAACCTCCTCACTTCAGAGATCCTTTGGAGCAACCGCGCAAATGCAGAGTCTTACCTCTACAACATTTATGGTGCGGTGCTCGAAATCGACTTTGCGCATATTGGCATCAGCGATGAAGCATCTGTTTCTATCCCGGGTACAAATGTAAGACAGATGGTTGCAGGAAACTGGAGCCCGGTAAATGCCTACTATGACCATTGGGACCATTACTATACCGGCATCAGATCAACTTTTATTTTCGAGGCCAACGTTGGACGTGTACCCGAATCGCAGCTGAGTTCGGCTTTAAAAACTCAGTATAAAGCAGAGTCAAAGTTCTTAAGGGGCTGGTTTTATTGGCAATTACTTAAACAGTACGGGCCGGTGGTAAGATTAACAACCGCGCTTGCACTGGATGAAGATTTTAATAAATATCCACGAAATACTTTTGATGAATGCAAAGACTATGTGAACCAGTTAATGGATGAAGCAGCCGTTGATCTGCCGGTAAGCTGGGCTTCCTCCAGCAACTATGGTCGGCCGTCAAAGGGGTCTTGTCTGGCAGTAAAATCGCAACTTGCACTCTGGGCCGCCAGTCCGCTGTGGAATGGAAACCCGGCGTTCAGCTCGCTAAAAAATCAGGATGGGAAAGCGCTCGCGCCTACCTCCTATGATCCAAATAAATGGAAAATTGCTGCAGATGCTGCGAAAGCGGTGATGAACCTCAATGCTTATAAGTTATTCACCAATCTGGATAACGGTGGTACCAGGTTTGATCCATATTTTTCTGTACGCGATCTTTTCCTGGCCAATTGGAACAGCGAAATCCTGTTCTCCAGAAATTCGTGGAACTATTGGGGATACACCAAAGCATCCTCACCAAATCCAGGGGGGATCAATCTGTATAATGCCACTCAAAACGTAGTTGACGCCTTCTATATGAACAATGGCCGCTCCATTGATGATCCATTATCTCAATATAACGAAACTGGTTTTGCAGAAAATAACAGTGATCAGAGCTGGGGACATAAAAAAGGCCAATGGAATATGTATGCCAACAGGGAGGCCCGTTTTTATGCGTACATCCAATACAATGGCCGCCCGGTGTTGCCCGCCCCTACTGTTGATGATAAGAACTATTATTCTTCAGCTGGCAATGTTGACGGTACCGGACGTATAGAATTCTATTATTCAGGTAAAGCCGGCGCTAAAGCCACCGGAATTACCAATAACATCACCGGTTACAATTTTCTAAAAAACATCAGCCCGGCTGATAACATCAGGCAGGATGCTACCAATTACAGGCCCTTCATCATTATGCGTTATGCGGAGATTCTACTCAATTATGCCGAAGCTTTAAACGAGTACGATCCTTCCAATCCCGAAATTGTCCAGACCATAAACCTGGTAAGGACCAGAGCAGGCCTACCGGGAATTGAAACTGTATATCCTAATGCAGTTGGAAACAAAGAGCTCATGAGAAAATACATCCTTAAAGAAAGACAGGTAGAGTTGTGCTTCGAAGGCGACAGGTATTATACCCTGATTAGAAGACTGCTACTCGGCGCTGCCGAAAACCAAACGATCTACACCATGAATGTGAATGAAGACGACGGTGGACTTGGATTTGGTTTTACCTCCTTTTACAAACGTACCTTATTTCAAAAAAGAGCCTGGGAGAACAAAATGTACCTCTTCCCTATTTCTCAGTATCAGCTCGACCGTGATAGGGCCCTGGTACAAAATCCAGGTTGGTAACTAAAGCATTAATGTATTTAAGAAAGAATTAAATGAAAAAATTCATCCATATCATAGCAGAACGTTCGCACTTGTTAAGCTGCACAATCTGTATTTTGCTCCTTGTTACAAGCTGCAAAAAAAATAAAACCGATGGCTTTGATCCGTCTTCACCGATTGCTATTTCAGATTTTATTCCCAAAAAAGGTGGCGGTGGCACGGAAATACTCATTACCGGAACTAATTTTACTGCTGACGTTTCTAAAATCTCTGTGGTTTTAAACGACTTGCCCCTCAAAGTAATTGGAGCCAGCGCCACACAGATTATGGTGGTGGTGCCAAAAAAATCAAAATCTGGCCTGATAAAAGTGAAGATAGAAAATAAGGAAATTTTAAGTCAGGCCATTTTTAACTATGAATACACAAGAACTGTAACCACCCTTGCCGGTTCTGGTAACGCAGGATTTGCCAACGGTAAGGGAACAGATGCCTCTTTCAACTTTTCCGGTCAAAATTGGTACAGAAGTTCAGGCATTGTGGTAGACGATCAACTCAATGTTTATGTAGCTGATCCAGGTAACCATTGTATTCGCAAAATCGATCCGGAAGGAAATGTGAGCACCTTTGCAGGCAATCCGGCCCTTGCGGGCTATGCGGATGGCAAAGGCACCGCTGCAAATTTCTCTTTGCCATACGACCTCGCCATTGATGGCAGTGGAAACATCTATTGTGTAGATCCCGGCAACTGGGACATCAGGATGATCAGCCCGGATGGACAGGCTAAAACATGGGGTTTTGGTAGTCAGGCGCCCTGGAGCGTTGCTTTTGACAAAAGCAGCGGTAAGCTTTTCTATGCAAGCTGTTCCAGCCCAGGAAGCGTTTACCAGATCGATGCACAAGGCAGCACCAAAGAAATCATCTCCGGTCTCAATTATCCTGCGGGGATTAAATTTGACCATGCTGGTAATTTATTTGTATCTGCGCATGGCGATCAGGTGATCAGAAAGTTCAATGCGGGTACCTGGCAAGGAAGCATTGTTGCGGGCCAACAGGATAAAATAGGTTATTTAAATGGCGACCCTAAATCGGCTCAATTTGCTTACCCATGGGGCATTGCTATAGATGGCAGCGATAATATTTACGTTGCCGGCAATGGAACCGGTGGTGGCAGCACCAGCAATCCTGATCAAAGTATCCGATTGGTACAAGCGAATACTTATCAGGTGAGCACCTTTGCAGGGAGTAGTGTAGCCGGATATACGGACGGATTTGGACAGCAGGCATCTTTCAGTGCACCTGGCGGTGTTGCAGTAGATAAAAACGGAACCGTTTATGTATTGGACAAAAACAACAACAGGATCAGAAAAATCATTTCAGAATAATTTAGTTCACGAGGTAATTTCAAAATAAGCATATGAAATTTTATTGTTTCCTAGGCCTGTTTTTATTAGCACAGACGCTGGTCTGTGCTAATAAAACGTTTGCTGCTGCACTGCAAACCAAAAAGAAGCCCCATAAATATTATGTATCGGTTAATGGCTCAGATAGCAATATCGGGACGATTAACGCACCCTTCCAAACCATTAATGTGGCATTAAATCAAGCCGCGCCCGGCGATCAGGTAGTAGTAAGGGCTGGTACTTACCATCAGCAAGTGAAATTTCCCAGATCAGGCACGCCAGGCAAAACCATCAGCCTTCAAAGTTATCCAAAAGAAAAACCGGTTATCGATGGCAGCAAAATTGCGGTTACCGGATGGCAGGCTTTGGTTACGATCAATAATGTGAGTTGGGTAATTATCGATGGTTTTGACATTTGTAACCTACATAGTTCCTTGGTCAACACAGATCCTCAAGGCATTGCGATTTACGGCAGTGGCCAGCACATCACCATTAAAAATTGCAGCATTTATAACATCAAAAACAATACTACACTTGCCCAGGGCAGAAGCGGACATGCCATACTCGCCATCGGAAACGGCACCATCCCCATGTCAAACCTATCTATTACCGGTTGTACCGTTCACGATACCCAAACCGGAACAAGTGAAAATGTAACCCTTGCCGGAAATATAGAGGGCTTCACGTTCAGCAACAATAAAGTATATGATACAGAAAACATTGGCGTTATTGTAGCCGGCGGCGATGGCCTTAACCCTCGCGGGGCTGTTGCGACAAACTATGCCCGCAACGGAATCATCAGCAATAATATTTTTCACCATAACACCATGACCAAAACGCCTGAAACTTGGGGAGCCGACCGATATGGCGCAATCTCTATTTATGTGTGTGGCGGGGCCAATACCCTGATCGAAAACAATATTGTTTATGAAAGCGACAGAGGAATCGGTCTGGTTAGTGAAAGCAATATTTACCCCACAAGAACCACAACAGTTAGGAACAACCTGGTTTATAATTGTTATCGCACCGGTATTTACCTGGGCGATTATTTAAATTATACCATCTCGGGAACTAAAAACTGTTCCATATTGAACAATACGCTGTTTCAGAACAACCGCGTGCTGGGCGCATTCGGAGAAATAGAGGGCGAAATCAGGCTGACTGAACACTGTGATAGCAACGTGATCAAATACAACCTTGTTTATGCCGGCCCTCAGGATCTCCTTGTTCACAAATACACCTCAACGGGAAGTCATAACCTCATTGACCATAATAGCTATTTTAGCACCACACAGCCGCAATGGATCTGGAACAGCACCAATGGCAATCCAATCAGTGATTTCCAGACCTGGAAAAAATCCAGCGGTCAGGATACGCATTCAACCTTAAAAATCGTCAACTCAAAGTTTTACGCTAACCGCCTAAAGAAATGGAAAAGATCCCTACAATCAAAGATATAGCCAGACGCCTGAAGATTAATCCTTCAACGGTATCGAGAGCGCTTAAAGGCCACCCCAGTATTGGCCTTGTTACTACAATGAGGGTAAATAAAATTGCGGAAGAGCTAAATTATCACCCCAATCAAAATGCAATATTCCTGAAACAGGGAAAAACCTTTACCGTAGGCGTTGTGCTTCCGGATATTGCAGATCCTTTTTACTGTTCCATTCTGAGTAAAATGGAACGTTATTCGCACAAAAAAAATTACAATGTTATTTTTGGCCAGTCATTTAAGAACCCTGACCAGGAAAGACAAATCCTGGAAAACATGACAAACCTGCGGGTAGATGGTATTCTGATTGCACTCTGCAAGCCTAAAGTGCCCTCAAAACAGCTCGATCAGTTAAAAAGATACAATATTCCTGTTGTGATTTTAGACAGCAGGAATATTGTTAGCGATCAGCCTCATCAGTTTATTGAGCGGTTGTTTTCGATCTTAGAATTTCAGCAACTACCTGATATAAAGGCTTAGTTACATCATCCTTTTTGATTTCCAAATTTCGCTCTACCCATGCACGCTCCCACCAAAAAAAGTCGGGAGCCTGCATGTTTTTACCCTGAAGCTGGTTTCGCAAATATTCGAGGTACATTTCCCACCTCACCAGGTAATAGTCCTTCATTAATCCTCCCCATTCCTTATACGCATAATCACGCAGGTTATCTTCGGCCGGATTATGCTCTCCCCAATAAGTAATCAGCATCATCGCATTATGGATATTCAGCTTTTTCTCTTCGCTGGTTTTCCCCAGGTTTAATGCCTGAGTTTTGTAAGTATTTAACTGATAATATGGGTGGGCAGATAAAAGGTCGTCAGTTAAACGGATCATATCCAGAAACTGAGCAGAAACTTTAGTAAACCGTTCGGTATTTTTCTCATTGTAAGCCTTTGCCATGTCTTGAAAAACCTGTTCTCCATCATTGGCCAATACCTGCCTTAAGATATTGATCAGATCGATCTGGTAAGTGTTGGAATGTTTAAATTCTGGTGCAGCTTTTGCGAATTGCAGGGCTGCCTCCTTAAATTTCACCAGGTCGTAGGTTCGTACCCTGGTACCCCAGCGGGAAACCGCTTTTGCATCAAGTGCTGGCCTGACACAAAATATAGATTCACTTGCACCTTCCTGGTAACCCGGAATACTTTGGTAAATGGTTTCGAGAAATCCCTGCCAGGCTTGATCGATATGAGGATTTGATTTTCCATAACGATATTTGGTATAACCGCTCAGCCAGTTTTTAACCTCAACATGTTCATTTCGCCAACCCAGCTCCAACATCAGATCATATACAGGAGGGTTGTTATTCAGCCCTTCAGGCATAATCCCTACCCCTTTTAATACTTCATTGTAAGGACCTTTTCTGATCCTGTCTACCTCGTCTGCAAAGCGTTGCAGCTTTCCGTACAAACCTGGTCTTTCCCCAAAATTGTTCACTACACTCCAGATAAATGGTGTAGAATCGTAACCTTTTCTCTTCTCCCAATTATTGGTGAATTCGCCAAACAGCTCCTGTACCAGCACATGCGGCTTATCTAAACCATCAAGCATTTGCTGCTTCGGATTATCCTGCCAGCCTTGGAGCACCCAGATCGATCCTGGGAAACTCTTCTGCATTTCCTGTTGAATGGATCTGCCTGCCACCTTTAAATCTATGCCCGCAGTAATTCCACCTTCGTGGAAAGGATCTCCTGCAAAAAAACGGATGTCTTTTCCGTATGTTTTCTGAACTTCCTTGTAATATATTCCTGCTATCCTGGAGAAGTCAGGGCTGTTAGGAACCAAAATATCCGGCCGTTTAAATGCACCCCAGGTTTTTTGGTCGATGATCTGTGCTTTACTTTTATCTTTCAAAGAGCCCGGAACCATCCCATAAAAACCTTGTAATACCGGTGCTATTCCCAGTTCTTTCATTCTAGCCATCATTTTCTGCTGCAGCGCCTTACGGCCATCTATCTCACTTTGAGGCATTGGGCCTCCCCAACCCTGAATGTTTCCCATAAGCCACCACGCGGTATATGCAGGTCCCACTAAAAAATCATTAATCTCCTGGTCAGTATATCCAATCTGTTTCAGCGTTTTTTGCCATACTGCTTCCATACCGTTTACGGTAAGCATCAGGTTAACACCATTTAAAGCCATCCAATCGAGCTCATGTTCCCAGTCTTTCCAATCATAAAAGCTCATGGTATAATTATAGGTACAATAGTTTAAGGCATAACGGTATTTTGCAGGGGCCTCAACGCGTACACTTTTCTTTACCTGGGGTATTGGGTATACTGCCGAAAGGTTATCGCCCATGTGCGACATGGAGCGGTTACAGTAGTATTTTAAATACCAGTTCAATCCAACTGCCGCAGCATTGGGACCGGATGCACTGATGATTAGTTTATTGCCAGTACTGTTTAACTCAAAAACGTCCTTCTGATCGATTTTTAACTGCTTAAAAACCACCCGGTCTGCTAACCATGGTGTTCTTCGCTTGATCAACTCCTGAACAGACCTGAACGGTTGGGCCAAAAGATTTAACGGGATTAAAAACAAAAGTAAACAGGTAAATTTTCGCATAAAATTATTCGGTTTTTTATTTCAAAAAGACCGAAACTAATTAAAATAAATTGTAAAAAGCTGTGCGGAATATGGCCTGAACGCGCCTGAAAATTACACAATCGATTGTTTTATATACCGCAATCGAATGCGTAATTTTTACTTATTTTATTTATTCTTTTTTTGATTAGCATTGTGCTAAATGTTTGTTTAAACATCACCCAATCATGAAAAAGCAGCTAGTCGGTTTATTTTTTTTTATACTATCCGCATTCTATTTCCAATCGGTTTTAGCCCAACAGGAAACATCGGCACCTTTTAAGATCAGTACAGCATCTTTTATCCTTAATGGCAAACCTTATGTGATCCGTTGTGGCGAACTGCATTTTGCCCGGATCCCGAAAGCTTACTGGAGGCAGCGTTTAAAAATGGTGAAGGCCGTTGGCTTGAATACCGTTTGTGCTTATTTGTTCTGGAACTTCCACGAAACTACACCAGGCAAATTCAATTGGGAGGGCCAGGCGGATGCAGCAGAATTCTGTAAAATAGCACAGCAGGAAGGATTGTATGTAATTTTACGCCCAGGCCCCTACTCCTGTGCCGAATGGGAGTTTGGCGGTTTTCCGTGGTGGCTGTTGCAAAAGAAAGACATTAAACTGCGTACACAGGATCCCTACTACCTGGAGCGCAGCCGTTTATACCTGCAAGAAGTTGGACGTGTATTAAGCCCCTTGCAAATTACCCACGGTGGCCCTATCCTGATGGTACAGGTAGAGAACGAATATGGCAGTTACGGAAACGATAAAGATTACCTATTAACACTTAGGGATTACCTGAAGGAAGCTAAATTCGATGTTCCGTTTTTCACCTGCGACGGGGTGGTTCAGCTAAAGAACGATGTGCAGAAAGATCTTTTCGCTGTGGTAAACTTCGGAAGCAACCCTGAAGCGGGTTTTAAAGCTTTGCGCGAGGTTCAGCCTGAAGGACCTTTAATGTGTGGCGAATATTACCCCGGATGGTTCGATTCATGGGGCAATGCGCACCATACCGGTTCGGCAGACCGCATGGTGAAAGAACTGGAATATATGCTCCAACAGCAGGCTTCATTCAGCATCTATATGATCCATGGCGGAACTTCGTTCGGCTTATGGGCAGGAGCCAACTGCCAACCATATGCACCAGAAACTTCCAGTTACGATTACGACGCACCCATTAGTGAAAACGGATCGGCTAATGCTAAATTCTATGCATTGCGGGATATGCTTAAAAAGTATCTGCAACCAGGAGAAGTTTTGCCAGAAGTACCTCCCGCAATACCGGTACAGCAGATTGCACCATTTAACTTAACAGGGGTTGCCCCTATCTTTGCACAACTGGGCAAACCTAAATTGGCCGACACGACCTTAAATATGGAAGATCTGGGCCAGGGATATGGAATGGTGGCTTACGAAACCACCCTGCCAGCCGGAGCGAAAAGCACGCTCGACCTTGGCGAAGTTCATGATTATGCGGAAGTATACCTGGATCAGAAACTGATTGGCGTATTGAACAGAATGAAAAATGAGCACAGTATCGATCTACCCGCATTTGCAAAGAACAGCAGGCTTCGGATACTGGTAGAAGCCATGGGCCGCGTAAATTTCGGCGAATATATGCACGACCGTAAAGGTTTACTGGGCGAAGTTTATCGGACCACTCATACATCAAAAGTTCAGTTAAAGGGGTGGAAACATTATTCCATTCCCTTAGGTGAGGGAAATCCTCCATTTAAATATCAACCAATCGGCACAGCAGGAAAACTAAACGAACCGGCTTTTTATAAGGGCAGTTTTACGGCTAAAAACAAAAATGATTTTTACCTGGATATGCGCTGGTTCAAAAAAGGTGTAATATGGATTAATGGCCATTGCCTGGGCCGCTACTGGAATATCGGGCCTACTCAAACCATGTATGTTCCGGGGGTATGGCTAAATTCAGGAAAGAACGAGGTGGTGGTGCTCGATCTTCATCGCCCCGTTGCAGCACGCCTGCAGGGATTAGAAAAACCGATTCTTGATAGCCTTACTGAGGTGAAAGCCATCAGCAGCAATCACCGCAAAGCCGGGCAGCAATTTGGAAACAACTCTGACCAATTGATTTATAGTGGAACAATGCAAAATTCCGCTTCATGGCAAACCTTTAATTTTCCTTTAAAAAACGGTAGATATATTGCCCTTGAGGCATTAAACAACTTTGCCGACGATGCTTATACAGCACTCGCGGAGTTGGAAGTTTTAGACGGAAATGGCCAGCAAATTCCAAGGAACTTATGGAAAGTGGTATATGTAGACAGTGAGGAACTAAAAAGCCAGGATGGTAAATCAGAAAATGTATTCGATCTTCAATATACCAGTATCTGGCATAGCCAATGGAAAGATAACAGTCCAAAACATCCACATCAGGTTGTAATTGATTTGGGTGCACAAACGGCCATTACCGGCATTAAGGTATTGCCACGGCAGGATATGGAAACAGGCAGGATTAAGGATTTCAGGCTATATTTAAGTGGCAAAATATTTAATGGACTTTAGTTACAATTACTATTCTTTTTGCAATTAGCCCTTATCAACATAGCCTAAAAAATTGTAACCGGAATACCTCAAGTGGTTAATTAATGCCATGATAATAGCTCGTGTAAAAATAATATCGCATAACAGGGAAATATTACCCAATCACTCAACAATATTGGCACAAGCATTAAACGACATCTAATTTTGTAGTATATTTAAGAGACTAACCAAAACATAAAATCAGATATGAAACCGCAATTACTAAAAGTTTCAACAGCGCCTACACAATCTTTTAGTGTAAGAAGAGACCTGATTCCGCACATGAACAACAAATGGCACTATCATCCGGAAATTGAGCTCATCCACCTCAAAAAAGGCGTTGGAACGCAATTTATCGGCGACAACATTAAAAGTTTTAGATCAGGAGATATTGTACTGGTGGGACCTCATCTGGCTCATTACTGGAGATTTGACGATAGTTATTTCAAAGACCAGTCGAAAGCACGTGCAGACGTGCGCGTGGCACATTTCAGCGAGAACTTTTGGGGAGATCAATTCCTTAACCTACCTGAAAACAAAGCGATTAAATCATTGCTCGAAAGCAGCAGAAGGGGCCTGCAGGTGAACGGCAAAATTAAGACAAAAGTAGCAGACCTATTGGAAAAAATGCTGGCATCAGAAGGATCGGCCCGTATCATACTACTGATGGAAGCGCTCAACCTGATCGCCAACTGCAACCATACGGTTAAACTTTCATCTATCGGCTTTAAGCAGGATTACGACGAGACGGCAAACATCAAGATCAATGCGATATACAATTTCACGCTTGAAAATTTCAGGAGAAAAATACACCTGGAAGAAATTGCAAATGTAGCTGTAATCAGTCCAAATTCATTCTGCAGGTACTTTAAATCTAAAACCGGCAAAACATACTCACGGTTTCTCACCGAAATAAAGGTTGGCCATGCCTGCAGACTATTAATCGAGAACAAACTCAACATTAAACAGTTGTGCTATGAAAGTGGGTTTAACAACATGGCCAGTTTTCATAAATATTTCAAAATCACTACAGGAAAAAGTCCGTTAAGTTATCAGCGTGAATTCATTTCTCAACACACCAATTAACTAACTTTCCATTATCACGATCTACAGATCTCATGTATTTTCTTCGGGTAAAGGAAGCTACCCCATCCCGAAGAAAATTTATGTATTTATCAATAATAACTCATTCAGCAAGCGCCTGCATAAGCGACGGTATATTGAATTCAAAAAATAAATTCTTGCAACGTAGGGTCAAAAACTACTAATCTATCAAAGCTGCTGCAGTCCACAAAATAGGCGCCTGCCCGTGCATATCGCCTACTATCCTTTTACGGTCGAGGTAGTATTGTTTATCGTTTTTCTTATTGGTGCCTTCACACACATCCTTCACATCACCATTTTCGTCTAGGCAAGATACAAGGCCCAGCCAGGCTTTTCTTGCGGCCGGTGCATATTTCTCTTTGTTTAGCCAACCTTTTTTCACGCCCACCACCATGGCATAAGCAAACATTCCGGTTGATGAACTCTCCTCCCACGATGAAGGCTCATCTATCAATTGCCTCCACATACCCGATGGCGCCTGGTAGGCCAATAAAGCGCTCATCATGGTTTGATAGCCTTTTATAATGCGCGGGCGATCGGGATTGTTTGCCGGCAGGGAGCTTAATATTTCGGCCATGCCCGCTGCCATCCATCCATTGCCCCGCGCCCAAAAGAAAGGAACATCCGGTGCATGATAGAATAAGCCATTTGGTTTCTGAAGTGAATCCAGGTACAATACCATTTCCTTAGCCGCTCTGTTGATATATTTTTCATCCTTCGTAGCCCGGTAAGCCTGGGCCTGTAGTGCCGTAATCATAAACATATCATCTATCCACATCCGCGTGTGCCAGGTATAACCATTTTTAAAAGCTGCTAGTTGGACCGGACTAACTTTTACGCCAGAATCTGGCATAGCCCATTGTTTATCGGCAATGCTTTGCCCCATTTCCTTATATTTTTTATCGCCTGTTTGTATAAAAAGCTGAAGTGGTATGGATCCAAAAACCGCATAATCTACATTGGTTACCGGTGGGATCATGCCAGCTTCTTCCTTGAACATCGGTTCAAACCTTTTGATCAGGTCATTTTTCAATCTACGGTCGGCTGATGCTTTAGCAAATTTTAAAGCACCATACCAGGCACAGCTTTCTGCATAGGTGATTACCCTAGGTGGAGTTGATTTGTTAAAATTGGTGTGCGGAGTGGCTACAAATCTGGCAGCCACTTTTGTGCCTATTTCTTCTGATGAAACGCCTTTAGGCCATTTTTTTAAATCAGCAGATTGAGAAAAACCTATAAAAGGAAAGCCAATTAGCAAGCCTAAGATTACGGTAATATTTTTTTTCATGATGTATATATTTCAAATCAGTTAAAGCCAGAAACAGCCTCCAATGGTTTAATTTTTCAAAATTAACTATCCGGTAGCAACCCTTGCTTTAGCTATTTTTTCTTACAGCTCATTATAAATAACTTAAACCCGTTATTCGGCAATATTCTTACCTGTTAATCGCAATTGAAGTTGCGCTTCGAACAAAGATCGTGGCAATACTTCATGTCCTTGGGATTCATTGATTCCCACATTTTCAAAAGTAACTTTCCCATTAGATTGGAAGCCCGCTAAAAAAGGTAGCGCAATCGAATAATTCCGTCTTCTAACCAAATCCCAAAAATTATAATGTTGCTCTTTCGCAGACTGATGCCTAAAATTCCATAACACCAAATATTTAGCATGATGTGGATGACCAGGCTCAGGGCCTCCCAGGTTGTAAAAAACCCCACCCTGAATATCATCATACAAAGTTGCAAAAGGTTGTCCAGAATGGATATCGATATTTTGGTCTGTACCCAAAGTACATTGTGTAATTACTGTATTTACAGCACTATAACCTGTTCCTGCACCATGATGCTGCGCATCATTGAAATTGCAATTTTTGATTAAAACGCCGTAACCGGTACGGGCATGAACAGAAGCGTGACCTTTCTTACCTGTGGAATTTACGTTCAGTATACTAACCTGATAGCCTGAACGGATGAATAAGCCTTCATTCCAATCCTGGAACTCGCAATTCCGCACCCAGCTATTTTTAACATACTCCATACCTACCGCTTCATAGGCATAATCGTGTATCGCATTTTTGTGGTGAACAAACGCTTCAGGGTAAGTTTTCCAGTTACTGGTAAATCTGATATCTTCTATACCGCATTCCTCAATCGAATTATAATTTAACAGTTCAAAAGGAGCACTCTTTACTAAAATAAGGTCAAAATGGATCGGATTTTTAAATTTCACCCTGTTACCCTCAATTTTTTCGATAGTATGAATCTCATTGATCAACATTCCACCATCTTTGCCAAATAACCTTGTCCATTGTGGTTTTAGTTCCAGTGGTGAGAAGTACAATTTTGTGAATTCTTCACTCCTGTGCTTTAAAACAACATCCATTCCTATTTTTAGCGAGGCCGTATTTTCCACTTCTACCCAGAAACTTTCGCGTTCTGCATTTTTGGTAATTGCTGTTAATCTATTTTGAGCATTCGCAGCAGGTTTAAACAAAATTTGCCTGCCATTAATTCTCATTTTATCCTGATAAATTTCTGTCCCCCCTAATCCGCTGCCACTTCCTTTTAAAATAATATTGCTTTTAGAAATTCGAATCTGCTTGGTACTATCATTATCTTTTGACAATAAAAATTTACCGGCCGGGAAGAAAACCACGCCACCATCCGCATTTTTTTCAGCGGCGTCTATCGTTTTTTGAATAGCATCATCATCATATAGATTATCATTGGGTTTAGCACCAAAATCGAGTACATTAAATACCTGTTTACCAGAAAGGGATGGGATTTCTTTTTCAGAAAAATGATAGCCGGCATACGAAAAATCGGGTAAAATTGGTGTTTTGCCTTGTGCTTTGGCAGTTATAAAATCTTGCCAAAGTGGTGTTACTTTTTGCGCTTTTGCAGGCGTAAAATAGGCAACAGATAAAATTAAACAGCTTAAAATCCTCATCATATCATTAATCTATTGATCCGGTTTTCATTTTCTCTTTACCTAATTCGCCAAACCAGGTTTGCATATTGCCTTTCACCTCAACCTTAATTACACTTGCTACTTCATTTGGAGCCGATATTGGAAGTTTAAAGATCATTTCATCGGCTGCTTTTGTCCAGCTTACTTCATTTTTGCTGTTTAACAACTGCGCAGAAACCACCCCATTTTTTAGACCTTTCACGACCAATTCTCCATTTTTTGGCCAATCAAAAACAGAAAAATATAAGGTAGTATTTCCATTTTTAAGGTCTTTTCGGGTTATCCTGCCCCAGGTTTGATCCGGAATAGGGCTTGCCTGAGTTGCGTATATGGCTTCGCTGTATGTTTTCATCCAGCCACCTAAATCTTTTAGCCGCTCTACACTTGCTTCCGGAAAAGAGCCATCGGGTTTTGGACCAACGTTTAATAAATAATTACCACCTTTTGATGCAATATCAACCAAATTACGAATTAAAGTAGTTGACGATTTCCAGTTGGTATCGGAGTTTCTAAAGCCCCAGGTTCCGTTCATCGTCATACAGGTTTCCCAATCTTTGCCATCAAGTTCGCTTAAATTAGGGATTTTCTGTTCAGGTGTTTTAGTATCACCAGGAAAGTTGGGCCGCTTTAACCTGTCGTTTGTGATGATGTTGGGTTGCAATTTTAATTGTTCCTGTAACTTTAAAGCAGCCTCGTCTGTCATGTTGGTTGGGGTATCCCACCATAATACGGCAACATCTCCGTAGTTACTCATCAACTCTTTTACCTGGGGCACGGCAACCCTGTCAATATATTGTGCAAAAGTCGATGTTTCCTGTGCCGGATCCCAATGCCCTTTATGTTCCTGGGTATAACTGTTTATTTTAGTGCTATCAGGATTTGGCCAACCCTCGGCCATCAATTTTCTGGCTACCGAGCCTCCTGCATTGCCCCAATCCTGTGCCTGAGAATAATAAAAACCCAATTTGATGCCATACTTTTTACAGGCCGCAGCCAATGGTTTTAATAAATCCTTTTTATAAGGCGTGGCATCAACAATATCCCAATCGCTTGCTTTCGAATCAAATAAAGCAAAACCATCATGGTGTTTAGCCGTAATGATCAGGTACTTCATTCCGGCATTTTTGGCCATTTTAACCCATTGGTCAGCATCGAATTTTACTGGATTAAATTGTTTCGCTATTGCTTTATATTCGGCAACAGGTACTTTCATCCTGTTCATAATCCATTCGGCACCACCACGGGCTTGCTGGTGTCCATTATATTCTCCTGCCAACTGGGCATATACGCCAAAATGGATGAACATTCCAAAACGGGCCTCCCGCCACCATTCCATTTTTTTTTTATCTTTTGATAATGCTTGCTGAGCTTTGGCAATAGGAGCAGAAAACGCAAATATCAAAAGCAAGAAGCTGATTTTCTTTATCATACTGTTTTATTAAGAAATGAAATTATAAAGCTTTGTTTTTAAAATGCAATAACCAAACTATCGTTATTAATTTGGTTTATTTTACCACCATTGCTTGCACCGGTTTAAACCAGTTTGGGCCAATATTCTTTGTTTTTAAGATGGAAAGTTGGCTACTATTTAGATTTGCTCCTGCTTTCTTACTTTTTACGCTCCAGATACCTCCTTGTTTTTCAAATTCCGCATCTACCACATTAAAACCTTTTTCAAGATCTTGTGGGGCTGATTTTGCATCCAGCATATTTCCACTAAAAGTTACATCAGCTGCTTTATCTACCCAACTTACCGGCTTGATATCTGCTTTTACCAGATTATCGGTAATGACTACTTTTTGTGGAGCTAATATTCGATCGGCATTTTTTCCAGCGCCTATTGAAAAAGCCTCTTTACAATCTACAATGGTATTAGCTATAATCTCCGCATTTTTTACCTGCCAATGGCTTACCAAAATTGGATTAGGAAGGCCATCCATTACAGAAATGGCAGCTCTTAAGCCGGTACCAGTTAATCCTTGCAAATAATTATGGTGTACTTTATGGTTTTCACCAATGACACGGATCCCCCCAGTATTTGCAATTTTATTCCCGATAAAAATATTTCCAAATACTTCATTGTAATTGCCATGGCGCAAGGTTAGCGTACCCACGCTTTCAAAAAACAGGTTATTGGAAATTGTGTTTCTGCAAGATTTTACAGAAACAATCTCTGTTTCACCGTTACAATGGGCAAAAATGTTTGCATCAACCTTTGTAAATGAATCATGAAACGACCAGGTGCTGGTACCAATTCGAATGGTTTCTCCACCATTTCCACCAATATCCGGCCGAGGGCCAAAATAATTATGGTCAATCTGGTGGTAATTTGGTTTATCAGACAACCACACCACAAGCGTTGGACCCTGATTAGTTTTACCTTCAAAAAAACAATGATCTACCCTGTTATGCTCGCCGTACAATGAAGCAAATGTATATTCAGTGGCCTTATCAGGCGGATTGTAACCAATAATGGAAGAATTTGTTAAACGGCAATTAGCAGACTTTTCTGAAAAAACAATCACATCTTCACCTTTTGTAAAACCATTTTTGAAAGATAAACCATCGGTGATTAGCCAGGTTCCATCAATTTTTAGTGATGATGCACCCGTAAAAAATACTTGACCACCCTGCTCTGCGATTAGCTTAATAGGATTTTGCTGTGTGCCATTACCTCTAAAAACCATTTGCTGATTTGTCCATTCGCCATTTTTAACGATTACCTTATCACCTGGTAACAGCTTTAAAGCAGCCAACTCAGCCGCTGTGCTTATTTTGTAATCTTTCGCAGATCCGTAGATCGAGCATCCGATGAGGATAGCCGTTAGGCAAAAATTGAGTTTCATATTGTAGGTTATTTGGTTATTTAATCGGTAATTCGTTGGACAGCTATCTTTTATAGTTTTTATACCTTAGCAGTGCTTCTAAATAATAATAATCGGCATAGTTTAGTGGCACATCTACCTCGCTATTCGATGGTTTTGAGCCTGTGCTGTGCAATAAGATAAAACCTTTGGCCGTTCCAATCGGCGCAATGTAGTCTGTACTTAAACTTTTTAAAATCTGGTTTGCTTTTTCATAATAATCACTTCCTTGATTGCTGTATCTGCTTAATTCATATAAGCCTGAAGCCATAACAGCAGCAGCTGATGCATCTCTTGGCTCGTTCGGGATTTGAGGTGCATTAAAATCCCAATAGGGCACTAAATCTTTCGGCATATTTGGATGGTCGAAAATAAATTTTGCTATACTATCTGCCTGTTTTAAGTAAATTGGATTTTTAGTGTAACGATAGCACATGGTATAACCATATAAACCCCATGCTTGTCCGCGGGCCCAGGCAGATTCATGACTATAACCTTGATGGGTATTCTTTTTCAGCACAGCACCTGTATTTGGGTCGTAATCGATTACATGATACGAGCTGAAATCGGGGCGAAAATGATTTTTCATGGTGGTATTAGCATGGCTTACCGCAATTTTATGGAAAGATGAATCTCCGGTTAGTTTCGTCGCTTCAAATAACAGTTCTAAATTCATCATGTTATCAATAATTACAGGGTTTACCCATTTATCCCTGCTGTGGTCCCAGGATAATATCACGCCTGTTTTAGGGTTAAAGCGGGTGGCCAAAGTTTTTGCACCTTCAATAATTACCGCTTTATCATGGGCACTTCCAGTTAGGCGAAATGCATTACCTACGCTGCAAAAAACCTTAAAACCCATATCATGCGTGGTGCCATTGGTTTTTTCTTTTTCTATAAGGGTGGTAAACTTTCTGGCCGCTGCTTTCCATTCATCGGTTTTATAATACTCATCCAAATACCAAAGTACCCCCGGAAAAAATCCGCTTGTCCAATCTCTGCTCGCCACCAATTTTAGCTTTCCATTGTCTAATGTCCTTGGCGAAATTAGTTCTGGTTTGGCAGCGTCGACAGCTTTTTCCACTTCCTGCAACATTAATTTGGTTTGAGCAGCAGCCTGTTTAAATGCTTTTTTAACATTTACTTTTTGTGCAAAAACACAGGTTTGTGTGGCTAATAAAATGATTGTGGCAATACTGTATTTAAGTTTCATCGTAATTAATTTATAGGAATTAACTGAACTTCTAAAAGTTTCATTAATTCATTCTTTGAAATGTTATCTGGATTTATATTGATGTGATGTATTCCTTTGGCTAATTGTATTTCTCCAATATTTTGTGAGATCACTTTATCGCTGGTTAGTACATTTTGTTTAACTTCCTGTTGATCAATCTTAAAATTATAGCTTCCTTCAGCGTCTTTATCAGCTAAATATTTAATGATAATTTTAAATTTTTGTGGAAACGATGTTCTAAAATCCCATTTGACTGTCTGCCCCATTTTCTCCCATCCTTCTACATAAAAACGATCGGTTTTTCCATCTCCAAACTTAAATCCGTTACTTAAATCGGCATCAAAGGCCAATAATCTGGTTACAGCGGTATTTGTACTCACATAATGTAAATTATCGGCTTTTAGTTGTCCGTTTAAAGCCACAACAATTACGGTATTAGCGGTATCAGGTGCTTTTTTTGGCACATTGATATAGAAATCGCCATCACCAAGAGCTTGCGTGATTAATGTGTGTTTTTTAACATCGGTTAAAAAATAAACCTTATCCATTTTAGATTTTAAGCCTCCCACATATAATTTTCCATCTTTAGGCCAATCAAATACATGTAAATACAACTTATTTTCACTTTGTGTAGTTACACCCCAACTTTGTAAGGGCATTATCGTTTTATGGGTTTTGTAAATACTTTCGGCATTTTTAGCTACCCATTTTTCAATTCCTGAAAGTATCTGTGAATCTTTAGCGTCAAAAGTACCATCGCCCTTTGGCCCCATATTTAAGAGTAAATTACCATTGCGAGCGGCTGCTTTAGCTAAAAGTTGAATGAAAAAATCTGACGTTTTATGTGAATTATCATATTTACTATATCCATACGATTCGTTTGTGGTTGGAATAGCTTCCCAATCTCCTTCTACCGGATAAAATTCGGCTGGCCTGTCTGCAGTATTTTTATAATCTCCAAAATTGGCACTTGCACTTCTTACCAACCTCCCATTTACCACTACATTTGGATCTGTCTCTCCAATGGCTTTTAAAATCCTGATGTTTTCGGAAAGCGGCAATTTTTGTGGTGTATCAAACCATAAAATATCGGGATGGTACCTGGAAAGCAATTCTTTAATTTGTGGGATTGCTTTTTCATCCACATATTTTATTGCCTTTGGCAATAACTCCGGATGCGCTACATACCAATTTACACCACCATATAAACCTAAATCTCCGCCCGGATTCTTGTATTCCCAATCGTTGCCGGGCGCATCAGGATGTTCCCAGTCAAAAGCATGTGAATAGTAAAAGCCAAACTTCATTCCGTGTTTTTTGGCTGCCGCCGCTAATTCGGCCATTGGATCTCTTTTAAATGGCGTTTGAGCCACGATATTGAAATCCGAAACTTTTGAATCGTACATGGCAAAGCCATCATGATGTTTTGCCGTAGTGATAAAATAATTCATTCCTGCTTTTTTAGCGTCTAAAATCCATTTATCTGCATCAAAAAGAACTGGGTTAAACTGATGGGCAACTTCTAAATACGCTTTTTTCGATATTTTTTCCTTGCGCATTAAGTGTTCTGCATAACCGCTCACCTTTTTGCCTTTCCATTCTCCGGCAGGCAAAGAATATACGCCCCAATGTATAAACATGCCAAACTTAGCGTCTCTCCACCATTTTATGCGCTGCACATGTGTTTTCATAGAAGCTGAATACCAGGTATTAACCGCTTCATCAACTGCCTTTTGATCGCGGTCTTTCGCCTGATTAAACATGTCTTTATCCTCATCGCCATTTACCTGAGCAAATGCAAAAAAATGGCCAAATACCAGGGTTGAAAGAATAAATAGTTTCTTCATTACATCCATATTAATGGGTTTCTAATGGGTAAGTTCCTAATTACCTCTTCATCTTTTGGTTGATGATCTAATTTTTTCCAGGTTTTAAACCAGGCTTCATTTTGATAGGCATTTGCGCCAAATAGTAAGAAGGGTTGGGCAACCGGCCAGTTTTCCCAATGCATTACATCTTTTTGAAAAGGCCATAGCGATTTGTCGTTCACAAAAGGATAGAGATATTCAATTCCTTTTTTTATACTTCTCCCATCTGTCAGTTGAAAAGTCCATAAATTGGTTTCGTTATCGGATAAGATTTGACAAAGTGTAGCCATCGCATCTAAATTAAAGAGCGAATAGCCAAATGGTTTGGTACGTTTAGTTTCTCTCGGGAAACTGCCATCTGCTGCCATTTGGTTAGGTAAATGCACCGTTTGGTAACGTTCTCTACAAAAATTAAGTAGCGCTTTATTTTTGGTAAGCCTGGCAAATGAAGCCACTTGCATGGTCCAGCAGGTTCCGTGATTGTTTTCGGCGTTCATTTCATCTTTACCATATTGATGCGTAGTTAACCAGGTTAAATATTCAGCGAACCATTTTTTTATGGCTGCTAATGCCGTGCTATCTGCGGCTTTTGAATCTTGCATCACTAAAACGCCTTGCGCAACCTCCATCAATTGTATGGTGTCTATAATGCCAATTCCCCGCCCGGTAAATCTTCCTTGTATGGCTTGTGCAAACAACAGATTGGGGTTCATTAACGTTTCTGCGTTTACAAACCATGCTTTTAAATGTAGAAATGCATGTTTAACATACTTTTCATCTCCCGTAATTTTATATGCTGACGCCAGGGCGCCGATAATTTTACTGAAACGGATCAGTGCATGGCGATGGGCAACAAAATTATCGGGATTGGTTAGTCCATCTTTCTGAATATAAGGCGCTTTTGCGTTGCTTGGATCTGGCCACCAGTAATCGCCTTCCGAAAAGTAATCGTGTCTGCCACCTGCGCTTCGTGGAGAACTTTGTGCAGTAACTGTTATTGGCACCTGCGCTAAAGCCCATTTTGCTTCTTGTAAAATTTGCTTTTTCAGCACTTTAGCCGCATCAGCAGTATAACCATCATCCGCTTTAGCCTGAAAAGCAATAACAAAGCATAAAAACAGCGCATATTTAATTTTTAGCATCATGTTATTTAGTCATAAATGTAAAACTTACTTTAGCAATGGTATTGGGTTTTCCTTTTTCAGGTGCAGAGATGCTTCCCTTTAACTTACCGTTTTTCAGCCTTTCAACTTTAATTTTCCTCCAGGTAAACGCTCCTTTTTCGAATTCAAAAGTCTCGCCATCATCGTCATATAAATTATATTCACTGGCTTTTTCGCCATAGTGGCGGATTTCGAGATCTACTTTTTCGCCTAATTTTGGTGCATGAAGTAAGGCCGGCATCAGTGGGATTATACCGCCATCTTTAACATAAACTGGTATTTTATCCAGGCCAGGGCTTGCAGTAATCACCTGCCCATCGCCAACAAAAGCGCCCGTGTAAAAATCATACCATTTACCCTTTGGCAATATCACTTTGCGTTGGGTTTGTCCGGTAAACATTGGGGCAACCAATAAATATTCGCCTGCCATGTATTGGTCTTTTATTTCCTTGGCAATCGCTTCTGCGTAAGGATTTTCTTCTAAATTAGCACTACCCGCTTCTGCTTTTGCCTCTTGCTTAAAACCATCTTCCAAATTCATTGCCCTAAACGGTGGTATGCCTTCGAAATGGTATTTTGCAAATTCGGTATACCAATACGGCATCATCCTCATCCTTAATAAAGCATATTCTTTCACTTGTTTTTCCACATCGGGGTAAGTCCAAGGTTTGGTGCCACTTGCCCAAGCATTAATCATGGCCATAGGCGAAAAAACATTAGACTGGAACCTTCTTAACCATTCTTCGCCGGTTTTGGAAGCCCTTACCTCGGGTGTCCACAGTACACTGGCAAAACCACTGTTAATGAGTGCGGTAATAAAATCTTCATGATTATAATAATCATTATAAATTACGTAAGGGAATGAGGTTCCTCCGCCGTTTGATGCCCTGACTAAGCCATAGGTACGTTTGTTGCTTTTTCTGAACATTTCTGCCGAGTAACGCTGCATTAATAACCCGTAAGTTTGCCGCATCTGCTCGGCACTGGTACCCGAAGGGAAAGTGGCCACATCTGGCCATAAATAATAATCATATCCGTCAACCTCATCAATTTTATATCCACTTATTCCGATAGCTACCTGGTCTTTTTGCAGCTGATCAAAAAAAAGCTGCTGTGCTTTTGGTAAAGTAAAATCGGGTACTTCACCCAACCATACGGTATGCGAAGCTGTTAGGGGGCTAATATCTTTATAAAATGGTGCATCCGGCGAAACGCAAGGGTTAATCCAAAGATTGAGCCTGATCCCTTTGGCCAACATATTTTTCACAAAAGCACCCGGATTAGTGAACCTGCTCTTATCCCACGAAAACGTACCTGGATAAGCTTTACTTTGCCAGCCAGGCTCCAGACCTACAAAATCTAAGGGATAACCCTTTTCTTCAAAACTATTTACTTCTTTTTCTACGTCGGCAGCTGTTGAACGGGTCATTACCCTTTGTGTAAAACCCAGCCCCCAACGCGGTGGTAAATAGCCGCCGCCGTTAAATAAATTATATCTTTTAACAGCATCCAACGGTTTAGGCCCAGCAAAAACGTAAATTTCTACACCAGCCGCCGGAACTAAAATTTCTACCTCATCGCCGTTGTTTCGGGATGACCAGCTTTTATCAGAATTTCTATCCTTTGGTATGGGAAAATTTTTACTGTCTTTCCTCATTGCAGTACCTGCCCATACTTTAAGGTATCGTGCCGAATTGATAAAAACGCCGTATCCGTTTGATGAAACATAAAAAGGTACCGGAGCATGCGTTCTGCCATTATCTTTCCCACCATAATGATCTACATGCAGTTCCAAGATCTTTCCCCGCTGGTGTATGGTTTGAAAATTTAATCCGAAACCGTAAAGTTGCTCGGTTTTGTCAAGCGGGATTCTTAAATAAGTTTTGCCATCGTTAAGCTGTGCTGTTATGGGTTGATCAGAGAAAGGAAACATAGCATCCCCTAATCTGCCTAAAGATTCTTGATTTGGTTTAGCACCCGAAGCTTTTAAAAGATCATAAGGTTCGGGAATACCAAATACGCCTTTCCATACACCAGGCGCTACTGGTGTCCAGGTGATTCCCTGAGCATTTAAACTAAAATGCAGGTTTAATAGCAATACGGTAAAAAGTAACAATCTGATCAATTTCATGGCGATGTTGATGCTAAATACATGCAGTTGGAACCTCCGCTGGGTATATTCTTTTTGCGGTATAGGTTATGGTAGAAAACAATAAAAACCGGGCACATATTTTATGCCCGGTCGGTCTTCCACAGGTTACAATGAGGGTGCCATCGATGCCCCAAAAACGTGTACAATGCCATTGGTAGCCACATAACCAGCACTGCGGTCATTGGTTCTGTTGTTATGCACAATTGGTGCCTGATCGCTGTTATTCAATATTTTCAGATAAAAAATGCCATTTTCGTCAAAGCCCTTGCCATTGTTGGCATAACCCAACATTGATGATTTGGACAACACCGCATTTGCGGGAAGAATTGATTTTACAGGGACATTATTGGCATTGAGATTATCGAAATTATACTTGCCCTGGCCTATCAGGTATAAGAAATAATTCTTTACATCTTCTCTCGGGTAATCGCTCCATTTGGTTGCAGGCTTGGTTATAGGTAGGCCTGTGGTGGGATTGATACCAGTAACAATTGGATAATCGAACCACAAACCTGCTGTTGGTATGTTGCTGGTTGTTACCGTTACGCCATTGGTTACTTTCGTTGGTAGTACCCTAACCCCAAGGTTATGCAGGAACAGGAAAGTACGATCATTCTTTTCATATTCTGCAAGGTCTATCCCTGCATACTCCAGGCCCAGTTTCATATACTTAAAAACGGTATCAGTCGGATCGTTTGCCATGCCCGTACCTGACGCCCTGTCTTCCAGAAACTTACGGGCCGATACACCAATATTGGGATCAAGCGTTTTCTTTACATAATCGTAATCTTTCTGACGTTCTAAACCGAACATTTTTCCGCAGCCACTTTGGCTAATCGCAATCAAAATCAATAAAGTTGATGGCAATATTCTATTTTTAAAAACTTTCATTTCTATATCATTTACGGCCTGCTGTTATAGACAGGCCCACTGTTAAAAATTAACCATTACTCGCCATAACCAGGGTTCTGTACCAGTTTTTTATTGGAATTCATTACTGCCCTGCTTAATGGCCAATAAGAACGGCGCACATCAGTAAAACCTACAATATCAGTGTTGCCATTTCTAAGCTGGCGGTCTTTTAACACCGGATCCATAACTTCTTTCACTTTGTTTGTTCTTACCAGGTCGAACCAGCGTTTACCTTCGCCGATGAGTTCATACTGGCGCTCTTCTAAAATTGCATTTTCCATTGCTGCTTTAGCATTTACCTTAATATCGGTTGCCAGATACTGATCTACATTTGCCCTTTTCCTCACAAAATTTAAATATTTAAGTGCGTTCGGCAAATCGTTGTTTCCGTTGAGCGCTTCGGCATAAAGCAAGTAAATATCAGATAACCGGTACATTGGTAAATAAACCGGAGTATTCTGATTGTAATACAGGTTTAATTCTGTAGTAGGTATTGCCCCAACAGGGTTTGAAGGGCTTGGATAAAATTTAAGGAAACGATCGCGGTTGTTTAGGGCCGGATTAGCAACAGCATATACATCCAGTGTTTGTTTAGGCCTGATATCGTTGGTATGAACAGGTTGAGTCTGAGGCAAAAAGTAACTGGCGTACAAAAGTGGATCGAGCTGCATCTGCCTGTTATTGGGCGAATAAGATATCTGCATGCAGGCGCAACTGTTTGTGGTAAAATCCCAGTGGATAGACCAGATGGTTTCTATGCTCGCAGCAGGAGCAGTAAATATACTTTTCCAGCTGGCTGTTGGTTCCAGGTTGGCATCGGATGTACCGGTATAAAGTGCACCTTTTGGGTTTTTTGCTTTAAATAGGTTGTTTATCCAAAGAATGGCATTGGTATAGTCTTTTTTCCACATATAGGCATCTGCCAGGGCTGCACAAATAGCTCCTTCATTCATATAGTATACTGATGCATTCTGATTTTTAACCGTTAGGTCATAAGCTGTTTTTAAATCCTTGATGATCACATCGTCGAGAATTTGGGATGCTTTGGTTCTTTCCCGCTCTGCGGCAACCTGGCTATCTTCGTAAGGTTCCAACCAAACCGGCGCATCGCCCCAAACCCTTACCAGGTAAAAATAAGCTATCGCCCTTATGGCATACGATTGTGCAAGGTTAGCATTCACAATTGCCTGGGTAACATTGTTATCTAAAGCGGGTACACCAGGGATGTATTTGATGTTACTGTTCGCCCTGGCGATCACAGTATAAAGCCTTGACCAATCTGCATACGGATTATCTGTGGTAAGGGCATTAAGGGCAATTTCCGTAGTATAAGTATTGGTGTAAGAGAGAAAACGGTCGAAATTATCGGCCCTGAATTCGCCCCAATAATGATAGCGATCGTTAAACTGCGATTCGCCCACCATGGTGAGCTGAAAAGCAGAATACATCCCGGCCATAGCCGCATCAATATCATATTTAGATTTATAGAATTTATCGCTCGACACCTGCGAAACAGGCGCCTCTGTAAGATATTTTTTGCAACTGCCCATAGCGAGCAATAGCATGAAAATACAGGTATATTTTATTGTTTTCATATCCTTATTATAAACTGATGTTTAAACCAAATCCAAGTTCTCTTCTTTTAGGGTACTTTCCTGTGTCATCACCAGGGGTTAAAGGGTTAGAAGTGCTAAATTCAGGATCATAGCCCTTGTAGTTTGTCCAGGTTAACAAATTTGTACCATATATAAATGCAGTTACCCCTTTTAGGTAAACCCGTTTTGCAAGCGCAGGATCCATGCTATAGGCAAACCTCATACTCGCAAGCCTGATAAAGGAACGGCTTTCCAGATAGGCACTGTTACCGTTCGCCTTTAAATTGCCTCTTGAAGGTCTGTTCGGATAATATGGATATTTTGCAATATCGCCAGGTTTCTGCCACGAATTATACAGCACATCAGGATTGCCAGGGCCGGTATTGGATGGATTGTTAGCATTATACAACAGGGTATTGTAGATATCTCCACCTATAGATGCATTGAACAGCACATTCAATGAAAATCTTTTGTAGTTAAATGTATTGCCAAAACCGATATTAAACTTAGGCTGTGCATTGCCGATCACATGGCGGTCGCCGTCATCTATTAAACTGTCTCTTTTTATATTTGCCCATTCTGTATCTCCGCCAACAAGTTTACCTGAAGGATCGTATAGGTTATGAACCGTTCCACTGTATGGCTGGCCGTTTAAAGTGTACTGTGGTTTTCCATTCACATACAGCGGTTTGTTATCTGCACCTAATACCACGGTCAATTTATCCCAGCTATCGTTATAGGCGTTAGATTCGTTCCATTGGTAAACACCCAGGTTTTTCCAGCCATAAAAATCACCGATTTTTCCACCCTCCTGAACATACCATTTGTTACCTGCAATAAACGGAACACCGCCTGCCAGTTCTTTGATTGTGCCCCTTTCGAAATAAATATTAGCATCTATGTTCCACGAAAAATTCTTTTTCGAAATCGGCGTACCGGAAACGGTAAATTCTATCCCTTTATTAACAATTGAACCAAGGTTAACGATAACGGTTGAAAAGCCGGTTTCTTTAACCAGTTGGCGCTGGTATAATAGGTCTTTCGATTCTTTTTCATAAAGTTCGCCGGTAAAGTTTAATCTTCCTTTCAAAAATGTAAGATCCAAGCCCAGGTTTTTCTGAATCCCTGTTTCCCATTTAATCAGGCTGTTGCCTATCGAAGTATTATAGGCTGCGCCACCTACCCCATTATAATTTCCCTCAAACTGTACTTTTGTAATTGCACCATAATCCTCGATCTGATCGTTACCCACCCGGCCATAACTCGCACGGATTTTGGCATCATCAAGAAATGATTTAGACCAGTCCATAAACTTTTCTGCTGAAAAACGCCAGGCCATCGATCCTGAATAAAAGGATCCGCGTTTGTTCTCCGGGCCAAAACGCGAAGAACCATCATTCCGGTACACCGCACTTGCATAATACCTGCTCTTATAATCATAGTTTACCCTGGCAAAAATAGCCTGGTTGGTATTGGCCGTGCCCGTGGTATAGGTTTTAGAGCCCGTAAGATAAGCTGGCAGTGTAACGGTAATTTCTTCACTTGCTGCATTCAGGTATTCCAGATGAAATACACTTTGCGTTCTACGTATGGCATTTGCACCCAATGTTGCACTTAGGGTATGGTCTTTAAACTTCTGGTTATAGTTAAAATAGGTTTGTGCTTCGTATCTGAAATTTTTGGTCAGTTCATTTATACCGTTGTTTGTATTCCGGTTTGGACTTACATAACGTGGCGCAAAAAATGTATACTGTGGATTTTCGTAAGCCAGGTTAAAAAGTGTGGTCCATTTAATATGCTTGGTAATATCAAAATCCAGCTGGTTGTTGATCTGTGCCGAATAGGTTTCGGTTTTATTGATTTCGTACATTGCATTTGCAACAGGATTCCGCTTCGAGGCAATGTAACTTGTTAATGCGCCATCGGGATAATAGATCAGTGAGTTTGCCGGCCTGTCGAAAATAACATTTACCGTTCTTGCAATGGGTATTTCATTCTTGGTTTGATAATAGAGCGAGAAATTGGAAGTATACTTCAGTTTTGGCAGTGCCTGATAGGAGATATTTAACCTGGTTTGAAGTGATTTGGCAAAACTGTTGATCACGATCGATTTATCATCGATATAATTAACACTTGAATAATAATTAAAGGTTTTAGAGGCTCCTGCCAAACTCGCATTTACCTGGTTGCGCTGGCCGGTATTACCCAACAACAGATCCTGAAGGTCATTATCTGAATTAAAAGAAACGTTTAATGAATCTGTATTTGAACCAGCGGTGATCAATCCCCCATTTTGCAGCCTTCTAAAGGCCCTAACCTCTTCAGAGTTGCTCTGAGGGAGTTTATGTGCCAGCTTACCAAACAAGTGTGTATACTGCACATCAACGCGGGGTTTACCTTCAATACCTTTTTTTGTGGTAATTAAAATTACCCCATTTGCGGCCTGTGCCCCATAAATAGAAGCAGAAGCTGCATCTTTGAGTATTTCGATGCCTGCAATATCCAATGGATTAATGTTTCGGCCATTGTCTGTAATTACACCATCAACCACATAAAGCGGGCCTGCACCACCGTTTAAAGTAGTAACTCCTCTAATCTGAACCGTTCCTTCACCGCCAGGACCACCATCGGTAGTGACGGTTACGCCTGATGCTTTTCCCTGTAAAGCATTCAAAAGGTCTACAGGCTGCCGCTCCTGGATATCTTTGGCCGAAACAGAAGAAACCGCAGAACTTAGGTCGCTTCTTTTAACTTTACCACCAAAACCGATTACAACCACATCGTCTAACGCGCTTGATGCGTCTTCCAGCACAATGTTCATTGCTCCTTCGCCAACCTTCCTTTCAATGGTTGTATACCCGATCATGTTAAACTGAAGAATGGCATTCGGGACTACAGAAATGGTAAACTTCCCGTTATTATCAGTCGATACGCCACCGGTTTGATCTTTTACCCGAACCGTTACCCCTGGCAGGGCTGCCCCGCTACGGTCTTTTACAGTTCCCGAAACCTTAGTTTGTCCCTGGGCAGAAAGATCAGTGTTGATCAAAGTGAGCAAACACGCAAATATGGCTACCTTAAGCAGCATTAAATGCGCAGAGAAAAATCTTGTAAATTTTCTTTTCATACCGCTGAATTAAAAGTTAGTGGAAAGTAGACTGGAGAGACAGGCCGAACGGCCCGATGGCTGACGTTTAACAAATGACTTGTAAAAAAACGCCAATGGTTCTCAAAACCTGGGTAATTTCTGTTACTCATACGTTTTAGTTTTATATTTGGTTACTGCAATTAAAGGATAAAACAAGAAATAGTTGGCGCAAGAATTGGCGAATTAGTCAACTATTTTGGCAAATATCTTTTCCGCACTCAAAAATCCTTTCCTAATGAAAATGGCTATATTTATCCCTTCCAGACATGCCTGGCGCTAAAATTGCATGGTTAACCCAGAATATAATTTTTAAATTGCCTGTTAATGATGATGTCAAAATAGCTTTTAAACGGATCTGGTGCGGCGAACAGAGCAGCAAAACAACTTAATCGACTGAAAAACAAATATTTACCACAAAACAAGCTCAGCAAAGAAAAATAAATTGGAATAGCACCGCTAATGAATGCAAAATCTTTGCATGAAATCGGGTAACAAAAAATAAATTAATCCACTTTTAGGACTGTACGCAATGGCTACTTAATTAATCAGCAGAAGTGATTAAATAGGTCTCTCCTTTTTTAACGTTGAGCTCATAAACATAACTCTGCTTTAAATTGAGTGGCTGCAAGGCTGTTTTGCTATGGTTAAGGTATTGCGTTTCCACAACATTTTCAATACCGTCTGTTCGGGGGGCTGCATCCGAATTGTTAATCTTAATTTTCGTAAATGTCCTGATTTTACATTTTCCGGTTCTGTTTGCTTTAATGGATGCCCTTTTGAGCATCCCGTTGGCCCATTGTATTCCTACATTGTAATCTCCTCTTGCTTTAATTCCCGATATTTTTCCCGATAGCCATGCATCAGGCAGTGCAGGGAGCAAAACCAGCTCGCCATAATGGCTCTGCAGCAACATCTCTGTCATCCCGGCGGTAGCTCCAAAATTACCGTCGATCTGAAAAGGAGGATGTGCGTCAAAAAGATTTGGATAGGCTCCGCCACCGCTCATCTGTCCTTTTGGCGAAAGTGGATCAATATAATTTAATGCCGATAGCAGTACCTGATAAGCATGATTACCATCCTGCAGCCTCGCCCACCAGTTTGTTTTCCATGCCATAGACCAACCTGTACTCACATCTCCACGATGCAATAAAGACTGCTTTGCTGCCGATGAAAGTGCCGGGTTTTCATAAACATTGATCTGTCCGGCAGGATAAAGGCCGTAAAGCTGAGAAATGTGCCTGTGTTGATCATTAGGATCATCCCAATCCTGAAACCATTCCTGCAGTTGTCCGTATTGCCCAATCTGATAAGGATATAACCTGGCTTTAGCCTGCTTAAGTTGCTCTGCAAACGCATAATCGTTTTTCAAAACCTGCGAGGCCTGGATGCACTGTTCAAAAAGTTCCCGGATAATCGACATATCCATTGTAGAGGCAATACTCAATTGATAGGCTTTGTCCTTTATTTTAACTACATTCTCGGGAGAAGTGGAAGGATTGGTAACCAGATAGCCCGTTTTAGGATCCGTTATTAACCATTCCAACATAAATTCTGCTGCACCTTTCATTAAAGGATATCCTGTTTTCTCCAAGAAAAGGGTATCATTGGTATAGCGGTAATGTTCAAACAGGTGGGTGCTTAGCCAGGCTCCGGCCATGGGCCAGCAGGTTTTTCTGGGCATCTCCCGCTCCTCTTTATCAAAGGCACCAACCGGAGAGGTTTTGGCCCAGATATCCGAATTGTGATGCGCTACCCACCCTTTACTGATGTTATAATTTACATTGGCTGTTACCGCCCCATTAACCGAAAGGTTTTTGATGAGGTTAAATAAGGGCTCATTACACTCGGTAAGATTGGTATTTTCTGCCAGCCAGTAATTCATCTGTGTATTGATGTTGGTGGTATAGTTACTGCCCCAGGGTGGCTGCACCAGATCATTCCAGAGGCCTTGCAGGTTCGTAGCCTGACCGCCTTTTCTTGAGCTTGAAATTAACAGGTACCTTCCATACTGATAATAGAGTGTCAGCAGATTTTGATCGGGAACTGGGCTGTTCTTAAAACGCAGCAACCGTTCGTTCGTTGGCAACTGGTCCGATTTCAGATCAGCATTTCCCAATTCAAATTTTACCCGGTTAAAAAGGTTTTGATAATCACTTACATGGTTGGTATAAAGCCGCGAACTGCCTTTTTTAATGGCCTTGTTCATATTTGAGCGCGTTTGTGCCGATGGATCTTTACCTGCTAAACCTGCCGACTTATTAAAACCGTTAAAACTTGTTGTACCTGTTAGGTAGATCACCACTTCTGTTGCCTTGCTTACCGTTAAAGCAGAAGGAGTACTTTTCACGGTTCCACCAACATTTGCCACCTTCAGCCTGATCTGAAAATTCATTCCTTCTTTTTCATCGTACACCACCTGTTGCGGATCATAATCTCTTGCTGCCACATATTTTGGCGCTTTACCGTTCAAAATCAACTGGTGTTGATCTGCGCTTGCAACAGTATATTTCAGTTTGCTCGTTAAACCAGCACTGAAACTAATTGAATTTGCCTTATTTGCCGTTATCTTCATCACCAATACCTGATCGGGATAACTCATATAAGTCTGCCGGGTATAATTAATTCCGTCTACGGTATATTTTACCAACGATACCGCATTAACAAGATCAAGTTCGCGGTAGTAATTTGTAAAAGCCGTATTTTTATGGTCAAAATCCAAAAACAAATCACCCATAGGGAGATATCTTGCCGAATATGGTCCCTGCATTTTGCTCCATAGTGACGTAGCTTTTAGATAATCACCTTCGAACATTGCTTTCCTTACCTGAGGTAGCAGAACTGGCCCATCAGGGTTATTTCCAGGGTCAGGATAACCAGACCATAGCGTACTTTCGTTTAGCTGTAACCGTTCCCGCTGCACATTTCCGAATACCATGGCACCCATTTTTCCGTTGCCTAAAGGCAGCGCCTCTTCCCAAACCCCGGCTGGCTGATTGTACCAAAGTTTTAATGGTCTGGAAGTATTTTTTTGAGCGTTAATCCTTGTAACACCAAGGCATATCAAGCAAACAACTAACTTAAAAATTAAAACATTTTTTTTATTACTGATGATCTCCATATCAGGATATGATAAATATTTGGTTAGGACCGGTTTATTCGGCCATTGCTTAAAAAAGCTTCAAAACTAATACAGCCTGCAAAAATTATAGATAAACAGCATTGCCTATCTCTTACTTTCTGTTTATAAAATAACGGAGTCCGCATTATATTTTAATCTGCAACTACGTCATAATTCATCGTTTTTTTTTAATCGGAATTATCCATTTAGTCAACAAAATTGACATCAGCTGCCAACCTCATATTTAAAACTAAGCCAATTTTGTTTAATATCCTTTAAATATGATTGACTAATATGCATCGATTTAACATTATTTGTATCAATCAAGTATAAGCCGATTGCTTTTTTTAAACCCTCTGTACTAAAGACCTGCCGAAGCTTAAACCACGATAAACAACTAGATTAAATCATTTTTTTACCGATGACGAAAATGCTGAACTTAATCCGTATTACTACTTTTACTACGACGGTCAATATTCGAAACCCACAAAGTGGAGATGAACTCATAATTGCCAAAACCGGATAAAGGAGGATAAGAAAAGGCAAGCCTAAGCGCTTGCCTTTTTCTTACATTGATTTTATTGCGCTGCATCGGCATAAGTTGTACCGATTCTTATTTTTTTAACAAAATGCGTTGCCTGCGAAGAATCGCCACCATATACACCCCATTTCGGATCACAGTAATCAACATCTAAAGTTCTGCAATACAACCGCTGACTACCATTTGCAAGAGTCTGTTTAACCCCATTGTACCAGAATTCAATATAGCCCACTGCAGGATCTCTGGATACTTTCATCCTGATAACGAATTTAAGCCAGGTGTTAACGGCCAGGGTGGTAGACCATGGTACTGTGGCCACGTGGTTATCGTCGAAATGCTGTAATTCGAGGTTTCCTGATTTGGTTCTGAGCATCAATGGATGATTTTGTAGCGATCCGGTAGTTGGATAGGATTTCCATTGAAATATGGCCTCCGTTTTTAGTGTAGTGGGCATATAGATTTTACTGGTCCAGCCAATGTATATTTCATCCCCATCCTGTGCTTCATAATTTTTGGCACCATGCCCTTCTGTCCTATGGCTGTTAGCAGGCTTTAAAAATTTCCAGGTTAGTGTGCCTGTCTCATCATTTACGGTAGTCACCGTTCCTGTACCTTCAATGTTAATGTCTTTCCATACGTTGGCCGATCCGTTGGAGGCATCACCATTAAAAAGCACAGACATAATTTGTACTCCTCCTGATGCGGTGTTTTGCTGCAGCAAGGCTTTATCAGTTTTTTCTGCTGACGCTTCCGTTGTTGCTTGTTTCTTGCAGCCATACTGCATTACCGTGGCGCAGGCAAGCGCCAGAATAACTGGTTTAAAAGTTCTCATAAGGTTATTATTTTGGTTAGTAAGATTTAAATTTAGCGTCTTAATTTAGGTCATTATTCTGCACTATAGGCTATTTAATCAGCTGGATTAGCATAGAGATGTTTCTTAGTTTTGAGTGCATAGCGTTGGTTAAACCTTCAGCACTAAAATGGATGTTCCGCTTTAATCAGCAACCTTTTATGCTAAAGATAGACAACGGAAAAGCCGTCCAAAGATGAGAAATACCAAAAAGGATAAAATTGATAACAATTTAATAAATCGTTTTACTAACTTGCTCTCTTAATCAAATACCCCACAGTCAAATATTGTTTAGCTTCTAAATTAGGGTAAAAACAGCGGACTCAAGTAATACTAAGCTTGTTGGTTTTACAAAAAAAACATGAAAAAATACTTCTGCGCTTTATTAAGCTGCGCTTACGCTTTCACATTATTTACCAGTCTAGCCACTGCACAACAGAAAAAACAGCCGGTCGATTATGTAAACCCCTATATCGGGAATATTAGCCATTTGCTTGTTCCCACCTATCCTACTGTTCATTTACCCAACAGTCTGTTGAGGGTTTATCCCGAGCGGGATAATTTCACATCCAATACGATACATGGTTTACCGCTGGTCATTACCAGCCATAGGGGAAGTTCAGCCTTTAATTTAAGCCCGTTTCAGGGAGATCTGAAAAACATTAAAGCGACCATGGCTTATGGTTACGATAACGAAACCATTAAACCCTATTATTATGAGGTAGATCTGGATGACTATGACATTAATATCCAGTTTGCGCCCTCGCATCAATCGGGAATCTACTCCATTAACTTTTCGAAATCTGGCCCTGCTTATCTGATTCTAAATACCAGAAATGGGGAACTTACGGTGAAAGAAAATGTGGTCAGCGGTTTCCAGGAATTGAGCAATAACACCAAAGTCTATATTTATTTCCAGACTGACCTATCACCCATTGCTGCCGGCAAACAAAAGAACGGTCAGATAGACGCACAGGATCAATCTGCTTCAGGTCAGAACGCTTATCTGATACTAAAATATCCGGCCAATACCAGGCAGATCAAAGCACGTTACGGCATATCATTTATCAGTGTAGAGCAGGCAAAGCGAAACCTTAATAGGGAAATAAAGGATTATCAGTTAGATAAAGTAGCACAGAATGGAAAAAATATATGGAACCAAACCCTTGGGAAAATTGCTATAGAGGGAACAGATGAAACGGCTAAAACCATTTTTTATACCTCGCTCTACCGCACATATGAGCGCATGATCAGTTTATCTGAAGATGGTCGGTATTTCAGTGCCTTTGATGGAAAAGTCCACGATGATAACGGGATTCCTTTTTTTACCGATGATTGGATCTGGGATACTTACAGGGCAACACACCCACTACGTGTGATAATCGAGCCAAAAATGGAAGGCAATATGATTAATTCCTACCTGCGTATGGCCCAGCAAATGGACGACCATTGGATGCCAACTTTTCCTGAAGTTACCGGCGATAGCCGCAGAATGAACAGCAATCATGGCGTGGCCACCATAATCGATGCCTATAATAAAGGCTTGAGAAGTTTTAACCTTGAGCAGGCTTATCAGTATTGTAAGGCTGGCATTACCGAAAAAACGCTATCACCCTGGTCGGGAAAAAAAGCTGGTGTCCTGGATCAGTTTTTCAAAGACAAAGGATACTTTCCGGCATTGCCGCCAGGAGAAAAGGAAACCGCACCAGAGGTTCATGGTTTTGAAAAGCGCCAGCCCATAGCAGTTACTTTAGGTACCGTTTACGATGAATGGTGCCTGGGCAACATCGCTCAGCAACTCGGCAAAACAGATGAGGCTAAATATTTTTTAGAGAAGAGTAAAAGCTACCATACCGTATTTAACCCAGACACGAGATTCTTTCACCCAAAGGATATTGACGGCAAATTTATCCAGCCTTTGGATTACCGGTTTTCAGGAGGACTTGGAGCAAGGGAAACGTATGATGAAAACAATGGCTGGCTTTACCGCTGGGATGTCCTGCATAATTTAGGCGATTTAGTAGAGATGATAGGCGGAAAACAGGCTTTTGTTGATGAGCTCGAGAAAATGTACAATACTCCACTGGGAAAAAGCAGGTTTGATTTTTATTCCCAGTTACCCGATCATACCGGTAATGTTGGACAGTTTTCAATGGGCAACGAACCTGCCATGCATATTCCCTATCTGTATAATTATGCCGGTCAGCCCTGGCGGACCCAGAAACGTGTACGCAGTTTACTTGCTCAATGGTTCCGTAACGATTTGATGGGGATCCCGGGTGATGAGGATGGAGGTGGATTAACTTCATTCGTCGTTTTTTCCCAAATGGGTTTTTACCCCATCACTCCGGGTCTGCCTATGTACGTTATCGGTAGCCCGATGTTTTCCAGTGTAAAACTGGATATAGGAAATGGTAAAAAATTCGAAGTGTTATGCTTAAATTATGCACCGGAAAACAAATATATCCAGTCTGCGAAATTGAACGGACAGGTATGGAACAAGTCATGGTTTTCCCATGAGGATTTAATGAAAGGCGGAAAACTGGAACTGACGATGGGTAAACATCCTAATAAATTATGGGCATCAGCAGAATCATCGATTCCTCCTTCCTTTAAAATGTCTGTCAAGTAATACGCAGGGCTGCTTGGGGCGGCCCTTATCCAATAAAAGATTTAGGTGCCGCAGGTATGCTGCATTAATGTCTACCTGACGCCGACAGCTCCGCATCCGCGATGGAGGTGTAAAATGGGGATCTGGACTTATAGTCCTGTCCCCCATTTTACACTTCCTATCTGGGATAGCAGCATTTCTTTATTTGCCACACGACATTCCCTGCCTATGATTTCAGTTAAAAATTTTTACGCTGCCAACGACTATTCTAACCGGCAAGAAAGCAATCAGGTACCCATATAGCTAAACGATACCGCTAGCTCCGCCTTAATTATCTAACTTATCAATGGTAATGCAACTTGCTTATTGAACATATACTTCCAATACTGGAATAAGCTCGTCAATGCCTACTTTTAGTTCTTCTACCAATGCTAAGATAGCTGCAAATTCATAAAATGAAATAGTCTGAAGTCTTCCGCTTATATCGGCCAGGTTTTCCAGTCCCGCAGAAGTAGACATTCCATATAGCTTATGCGCCAGGGAAATAAGCATATCATAATCCTCTGGTTGGATATCTTTATTCAACTGGCCTGCCGCAGCATGAAGCTGTCCAATGGTTATGCCAATGATCTTTCCCAGTTTTATACGATCGCCGTTAAAGTAACGATTCAGCTTAGCAATATTAAAATGTTTTTTTTTTGCACCGCCATCCCTTAATTTGCTGTTAAGCGAATTTACTGGCTTCACTAGCCACTTATTAAGTATGGTTGCTATATGTTCTTCTAAAACTGGTTTGGTAATAAAATCATCCATCCCTGCAGCCATACTTTTTTCCCGCTCGCCCTTCACGTTTGCAGCTGTAAGCGCAATAATAGGAACCCTGGTATGCTCTTCCAGCGATCTTATTTTCCTGGCAGATTCATATCCGTTCATTTCAGGCATCTGAATATCCATGAAAATAAGATCAAAAGTTTCTTGCTGAAAAAGGCTAATGCCCAATACACCGTTTTCTGCCTCCATTATAACACTTTTCGGATACAGTTTTTCCAGCAGAGATCGGGTCAAAAACCTGTTAACAGCATTATCCTCGACGATTAGAAACCGGTATGCATGACTTTCTATTGAGTCCATGAGTGTAGTATCCTGCCTGTTTTGATAAGATGCTTCCCGTGTCCTTATTCTTGTCAGGGCAAGATAAAGATCGTTCATTTTGATCGGCTTAAGTAACCTGTTATCGATATGAAGATCGTTACAGCCTTTGATGATCTTTCCATCATCAGATGAGCTGTGTAAAAGGATTAACGGGATCTCGCCTCCATCAGCGGAAGGAAAATTTTCCCTGATTTTGGCAGCAGTTTCAAGGCCATCCATATACTCCATGTGATAATCCAGTAAAATGGCATCATAAGCTTGCCCTGCAGCCAGTAATTGCAGTGCTTCAAAACCATTTTTTGCCTGGTCAGATACAATATTTTTCAGCACAAGCATATCAGTCAATATCTGTCTGTTGTTATTGTTATCATCTACAATGAGTACCCTGCTGATACTTCCCATTTCCATCCATTCAATCAGGTCGCCTTGTTCATACCGCAGGTTTACATCGAAATAGAAGGTACTTCCTACGCCCGGTTCGCTCTCCAACCGAAGCTGGCTATCCATCATGTTCAGCAGTTTATTGGAAATGGTGAGCCCCAGTCCTGTTCCGCCATATTTCTTTGTTGTTGAGGAATCTTCTTGCGAGAATGCCTCAAAAATCTTTACTTGTTTGCTTTTGGCAATTCCGATACCGGTATCTCTGACAGAGAACCTCAACAAATGATTGTCGCCCTCGCTTTGCAGTGATTCAATTTTAAGTTCTATTTCACCTTCTGTTGTAAATTTTGCCGCATTGCCCAACAAATTAATTAATACCTGTTTCAACCGCAGCGCATCGGCCCATATAAACCGCGGCAGGTCGGGATGAAGATTCAACAACATCTCCAGGTTTTTGGTATGGATCTGATAATTGGTGATATCGCTGGCCTGCCAGGCAAGATCGTACAAATCGCACCGATCTATATCAAGTTCAAACTTGCCAGCCTCGATTTTGGAGAAATCAAGGATATCGTTAATGATTCCCAATAAGGAATTGGCCGACTGGTGTACTATTTTAAGATACTGCTGCTGCGTGCTGTTCAGCTGGGTTTTCAAGACCAGATCGGTAAAGCCGATTACACCGTTAAGCGGCGTTCTGATCTCATGGCTCATATTGGCCAGGAATTCTGATTTTGCAAAATTGGCAATATCTGCCCGCAACCGTGCCGCGGTCAGTTCCTGCCGATGCTGCACTGCTGCTGAGATGTCGTGCGTAAAGATCATCATTCCACCGATAGTTTTATCGGCTTTGTACCAAGGGGTCATCTCCCAGGCAATATGCTTTAAGTCGTTAGTTATCGGATTTACATAAGTATCTTCATCTTTTTTGATTGTTCTGCCTCTTAGAACTTCCTGATGCACATCTTTACGTTCCTGAGAAAGCTCGGGAAATACCTCGTAATAGGAATAACCTTTTATATCGCCTTCAATCTGGGTATAAGCTTTTATCCATGTGCGGCTCGCAATTAAAAACTTCATGTTATTATCAACCATGGCCACCGATGCAGGTGCATTCTCAATAAAAGCAATCAACAATGCCTTTTCCAGGGCAAGTTCCTGCTGAATCGCTTCTTTCTGAGTAATATCGATTGATATCCCTAAATATCCAATCGTATCGCCATTACTGCTTTTGATTGAGGTAATAGATAATGATACCCTCACCCTTTTAGCATCCTTCGTAATAAAAGTAAAAATTCTTTCCCTTTCTGGACTATCTGCACACTGTGCATAAAAACCGAATCCAGTTACTTCGTCTTCTGTAGCAGCGCTGAAATCAGCACAAATCTCCGAAACTTCCCGCTCGTCATGAAACATGATCGGCGTCTGTTTTCCGACCATTTCTTCAGCTGTATATCCCAGCATGCGTTCAGAGCCTTCATTAAATACTGTAATTGTTCCATCGAGGTCTGTCGCAATGATACTTACCCCAGTAGCGGCCGAAAGTACCTCATCAAGCAGTTTTTTAGATTCGGCAACCGCAAGCTGAGCACGTTTCTGCTCATCAATATCCTGTATAGTACCATATATCCTTACCGGAACTCCATTTGCAATTTCTGCTTTGCCAATAGCCCTCACCCAGATATTACGACCATTAAAATCGACGATCTGAAGTTCCTCATCCCATTCCTTCCCGCTGTTCAGGCATTCATCCATAGCTTGCAAGATCCGGTTTCTATTTGGGCCGGGCTCATAAAAAGCGATGGCATTATCTGTCGTAGGGATAAATCCGTCGGGTACGCCATGGATTTCGCGCGTTATTTTTGACCAATGTAGCTGCTGATCTTTGAGATTCAGCTCCCACCCCCCAATTCTTGCCAAACCGCTGGTTTCTTCGAGCAGATCCTTTATATGTATCAGATCGGCCTCCAGTTTTTTCTGGTCTGTAATATCTACCGCATTCCCAACTATATAAGGTTCGCCCTGAAGGTCTTTTTGCAAAATATTTGAATACAACCATAAGCGCTCCTCGCCCGATTTACGCCTTATGATCATATAACCCGTCGATTGCCCCTTTTCAACTATATCGAACAGATACTGGCGCAGATGAGTATGTCTTTCTGCGGGAATGATATCGAAAAGACTTTTTTCAATCAATTCTGATCTTCTGTAACCGAGCGACCTGGCCCCGGAAGGATTCAGCGAAATCAGGTTTCCATGAATATCGTGCGTACACATGAGGCCTTGAGAGCTTTCAAAAAATGCCTTTAATTTTTGTTCACTGACTTTTAAGGCATGGTTCTTTTCCATTTCGGCAGTTACATCCCTACCAATTGCGAATACATCACCATCCCTTTCCTCAACTGTAGCTGTCCATTCAATCATCCTGAATCCTCCATCCTTCATGGCCACCTGATGGGTAGGATCCTCTTCCTGCTTACGGCTTATCAGATTTTTCCAGATTCTGCCGGCTTGTTCGAGTTCAGCTGCCGGAACAATATCGAGCAGTGTTTTTTGCCTGAGCTCCTGTTCTGTCCATCCCATTTTGATATCGAAACTGGTATTCATCCGCTTAAATTTCAAATCCTTATCCAGGATACAGATAAGATCGTCTGAATGTTCGAAAAGCAGGCCTATATTCTTGTCTTCAGTCTTTTTTACACGTTCGTGAATGAGTACGCTGATTTCTTCTACCAGCAGCGAAAGCAACTTTTGCTGGGTTGTTGTAATTTTTTTTGGCACCATATCCATCACCGTTAAGGATCCCAGAACAATGCCATTATTATCCCTTATCGGATATGCTGCGTAAAACCTTATTTTTTCTCCATTAACGATCTCCAGATGCTCATTAAAACGTTCATCATCGAGAATATCTGCAATGATCAGCGTTTGGCTTAAAACCAAAGGATAGTTGCACAAGGGCAAAACAGCCTTAACCGCTTTGGCATTGAGGTCCTTAACGGTTTTACACCACAGGTTGGTGCCATCTGAAAAGGAAATTAACGAAATCTTGCTTTCACAAGTTAAGGCAGCCATCTCGCTAATCCTGTCGAAATCACTTTCCCGGCCCTTCCCTATTATTTCGTAACTGTAGGATTTCCTTAAACGTGCGGTTAGATCTTCTTGCATTCCAATATTTTATTTTTTTCAACGGCCACAGATTAGCATAGCTAATCAATCTTTTCTCTCAGCGGCTAACCGCACCAACGCCTCTGTGGGGCTAGAGCCACAGGGCTTATTAATGGGTTAGTCCTTAAATATCAGAAAAAAATAACAGGTATAGCACATCCGGTTTTCTTTTTATGGGTTTATTTTTATTTACAACTGGGCAAATTGGCCCATTGTCTATTCCCCATCCGGCTTTGTTTACCGCTATACGTTTTCTTTCTGAAAAAGTGCCGGTATAGTTTTTAAAATAAGCCTGATATCGTTCCAGAAACTCTGCTTCAAGGCGTAAGTGTTATCGAGTATTAGCCGTTCTTCCTCACTCATTTCACCCCTTCCGCGTTTTTCTACCTGCCATAAACCTGTTATCCCGGCCGGTGCGGCAAACCTTAGCACATATTTATCTGTAGTTAGTTTCTCGGCTTCATAAATGGGCAATGGCCTGTTACCCACAATACTCATATCGCCCTTTATTACATTCCAAAGCTGTGGCAATTCATCTATGCTGGTATTCCGGATAAAATTACCAACCCGGGTAACCCTCGGATCGTTGGCGATTTTAAAAAACGCTGATCCGCTTTTTTGCGAACTCAGATATACACCATCCTTTTCACACCACTGGGCTCCATCAGCATAAACAGGATACTGGCATTTCCCCTGTGACATGCAGGAGCTGCAGAGTGTAAAATCTGTTTTGCGGGTTTCTTTTTTTTCCTGGTCAACATCGTATTGGTTCAAATGTTTCAGGTCTTTAATCTTTTGATCTGCATTCACGTACATTGACCTGAATTTATAAAAACGAAAAACTTTGAACCCCGTGCCGCTTCTTAACGAATAGTAAAATACCGGACCTTTGGATTCTACCCATATTGATATTGCTACCAGTAATAATAAGGGAAACAGCAAGATCAGGGCTAATCCGGCAAAAAAAACATCAAACAAGCGCTTGGCAAAACCGATGTGATACACTGGTCTGCTGGTTATTTTTACCTCACGGTTAAGTGAACCCCAGTTATTAACGAGGAATACAAGCCGTTTTTCGAGGCGTTCTTTTTCTATAGGCAGCCTAAAAACATCAGAAACCCCAGCCGTTAAGGCCAATATCCTTAAATTTGAATTAAAATACCTTACAACCAGAAGAAAGGGAACTGAAGGCACTTGGCTTTTTTTTAGTGTTTCGAGCAGGGAAAGCCCACCGTCCGACAAAATTTCGCTATTAGAAATAACAGCTGTAACATTTAACTGCTGCTCCGTCCATTCCTGTACAAGCCTTAATCCATTTTCAAAACGAACGATTTGTATATCGTCAAAATTGCATGCATCAAAATCAATGTGCTGAAAATCCCTTTCAAAACCTACAAGGGCAATTACCGGCTTATTCATTTGGTCGGGCTTCACCGCATACTCCATTACGAAAGATTTTTACCTGCGCGCCTTAGTACCATTTTAATCCTTGCCTCGAGTTCTGCCGGGTTAAAGGGCTTAATCACAAAGTCATCTGCCCCTGCATCCAGGCATTTGATCCTTTTATCCGAGCTCTCCTCGCCCGATAAGATCATAATCGGCAAGGAATGGAAAAAGTCGCTCACTTTTAACTGTTCAATTAATTCAAGGCCGTTCATGTTCGGCGTATTCAAATCAGAAATAATAAGGTCGGGAATGTTGCCACTCTGCAGGAAAGTTAATGCACTGAGGCCATCAGGCCGTATATCAATCTGGTAGTTTGCTGTGAGGATCTCCTCAAGTATTGCTTGCATAAACTCATCATCCTCAACCAAGAGTAAACGAGTTTTGGGGTTATTGGTTTGGGTCATGATAGGGACTTATTGCAACGCATTGATTTTCTATAAAAACCGGTTTAGAAAAGATAATAGTTAAATAATTCTAGACGAAAACGGTTTTCTCTACTATCATTATTGTCAGTTTTACAGTCAAAAATGGAAACCGAAATTTAAATGACAGTAGTCTGAATTTGATGATATCAATGTCGTTGTACAATTATAAAAAAAAATCAGATTAATCCCTATTATTTTCCCAAACGTTGAAAGAATAAATAAAACGCTGTAAACGAGCCATACATTTTAAAAAAGGCGATAAATCTACTGTATAAAAAAGCAGTTAACCCTTTGTACGTATAGCCCTACTTGGTCGTAACCAGTGTATTAATAACAACAATCGGGCTTTTAGATACTAAATTGCTCATGTGCTGTATTAGCGGATTATTTTTTTATAAATTTAACCTGTTATTAAATCTATCTTGATGAACAGCTTTTCCTTATCCCTTGATCCCGCACAATTGAACAGGCTTTTCCCTTATTTTATCCTGTTGGATAGCGATATGAAGATATTGCATATTGGCGATAAACTGAAAAATATTTATGCCGATTGTCAGAACGGAAACTTGTTTGATTATTTTGAACTTCATGAATTAAACGGTAAAGGACAATTTCCCTTGGGCGAACCGCTTCTCATCAGCCCGAGACATACAGGTGGAAAAATAAAAGGTTGCTGGGAAAAATCTGCCGAACAGGAACTGTTATTTTTTGCCGGGGCAGACTATATCCAACAAAATGGGCTTGGTGAGATAAATGGAAAAAACAGTGCTACTGCGGATACATATCCTTTGCTCAACGCCCACCATTTCGACAGGATCCTCGGAAATATGGGCTTTGGCTTTATAGAGATGGATGTTGCTGGCAGAATACAGTATGCCAATAAACGTTTCTGTGCCTTGTCTGGCTATACGCTGGATAACATGTACCAGCAAATGCCTGATGTACTTTTTGGCAACGATTTTTTTTCAGCAGCTTATAAAGATGAGGATTCGGAAGAAGCAGACGCAGCATTGCATGAGATTGTGTTTACTGATGCCCAAGGCAACCAAAGACTATGGTTGGCCGGCCGTGCAGTAAATTACAATGAAAGAAATGAAAATACAGGCTGGATAAGTATCTGTTTTGATGTAAGCGATCACAAAAGCTTTGAGCAGGAACTGATTACAGCCAGGAAAGATGCTGAGCGGGTAGCCACCATCAAAGCAATGTTTTTGGCCAATATGAGCCATGAAATCAGGACCCCTATGAATGCCATTATCAGCATGACCAACCTGCTTTCTAAAACCACGCTTACCGAAGAACAGGATTACTATATTCAAACGGTACAAACCGCTTCAAAAAGTCTCCTGGTCATTATTGATGACATTTTAGACCTCTCTAAGATGGATGCAGGAAAGCTCAATCTGGAGCAAATTGGCTTTAGTTTACCAATGGTATTTAGTGAGGTAATGCAGGTAGTTACGCACAAGGCCATAAAACGCGGACTGGAAATCCATTACCTTCCGCCAGCGGATATCGAAATATCGCCGGTACTGGTTGGCGACCCTTACCGGATAACCCAGGTTGTGCTTAATTTAATGACCAATGCCATTAAATTTACCGAAAAAGGTTCAGTGCTGTTAACAGCTATTGTAAGGGAGGATAGCGAGACTTACCAGGAAATTGAAGTTTTGGTGAAAGATACCGGGATTGGAATGGATCCTGAATTTTTAAGCCGTCTGTTCGATAATTTTAGCCAGGAATATGAATCTGTAACACGCGAATATGGTGGCACAGGTTTAGGCATGAGTATTTCGCAAAAACTGGTCTCGCAAATGGGCGGATATTTCAATGTAAAAAGCGAGAAAGGCCAGGGCTCAGAGATTTCCTTTGTTATTAAACTCGAAAAAGGTAAAACAACCGATGTACCTGCTGAAACAAAGATTACCCACAACGAAGATTTATTTGCAGGGCGCAAAATCCTGATTGTGGACGACAACGAAATGAACAGACTGGTGGCTAGTACGGTTTTATTAGCCTATGGCCCGCAGGTAATGATTGCCGAAAATGGCGAAATAGCCCTCGACATGTTAAATGAAGAGGCTTATGATATCATTCTGATGGATATACAGATGCCTGTCCTTAACGGTTATGATACGACCAAAACCCTCAGGGCGGGTGGATATACGGGCGTAATCATTGCACTCACGGCCTCGGCCATTGAAGGTGAAAGAGAGAAATGTTTGGCCGCTGGGATGGACGACTATATTACCAAGCCAATAAACGAAGAACTGCTGATTGGTGTGATTGATAACTGGCTTCAAAAAACGGCAAGCCAGGTTATCGCTCCTGATCTTGATTTACCATTGTATAACCTTGACGGCCTACGTGTGATCAGCAAGGGGCGCGAGGATTTTGTAACCAAAATGATCGAAATGTTTTGCGGACAGATACCCGACGCGTTAAAACAGCTCAATCAGGCTAGCGCCGATGGTGACCTTGAACAGTTATCTAAACTTGCCCACAAACTCAAATCCACCATTGATCATCTGGCCATTATACCGCTTCAGCGTATCATAAGGGAAATTGAAGCAGTGGATGAGGGAAATATCCCAGCTCCTAAACTAGCAGAAATGATTGCGGAGGTAAACGATGTGCTTAACCGAGTAATGGCCGAACTCAGGGAAGAAATTGTGATCAGAAATAGTCAGTAAACCAATTCTGACAAGAACAGATTGAGCAATTCAAGCAATCCTCCGTGTTGATTTTAGCGCCATAGGAGCTTTCTGTATATTTTAGATAGAAAATCCGATACTCTTTTCCCTAACAGCTGGTTGGATAGTTTACCGACAAGACTATAATCAGCACCAGAAATCCACGAGGCTGCGAAATGATGAATGCTATAGGTATTTGCCGTAATTTTCAGTTTTAGTGTTTTCCAGCTTTTGGGACTAAAAAACTCACTGGGATAAATGGTGCAATAGTCATCAAGCTGCTGAAAGGAATTATTTAACTGCAATCCTTTTTCTGCTTTCATAAATGCTGTGATGCTTTCGGTATTCGGCATGGTGTCTGGCTTTCCGTTTGCCATGTAAAAACTCTTGTTGTCGTAATAAGCAAGTAAATCATTCACCCATTTGCCATCCCTGGTGCTTCCCATAATTGCTGATGAAAGTAAAAGATTATCTTCAAACCCTGTAAAGGCTAAATTGCCAAGCATTGCCTCGTCCAGTGGTTTTAAAAGCTCCACATCTGTGTCGAAATAAATGCCTCCCATATTTTTCAAAGCATATAAGCGGCAAACATCAGAAACAAAAGCAAATTTACACTCGAGATAAGCCTCCGCACAGTATTGGTAACTGTTTACATCAAAATTTTCCTCGTTCCACTCTACAATGCGATAATCGGGAAGGTATTTCTGCCAGGAAGCCAGGCAATTAATCACAAGCTCAGGCTTTTCTCCTTTACCAAACCAGCAATAGTGGATTATTTTAGGTATCATAGCTTCATTTTATTTAGAATCTTCCTGTAACCTTGGGTTAGCGTAACCCGATCAAACTGCATAAATAGCGTAATCAAAAGCAAAACCAGCCCGATTAGCATACAATTCATGATAAAGGTAAACCAGGATGTAACCGTAATCAAACCGATACTTCTCCAGCCATAAGTTACCGCAACCAGCAACGTAAAACCTGCTAATCCCCTAACAATCTTAAAAAAGAAATAGCTCCTTTTCTCTTTCAGGCAATGTGCGGCGTAAATGGGTGTGAAAGTAAGGTGACTAAACGCGCCGCTTATTGCTGCCGCCACCGGAATGGCATATATCCCCAGGCTGCTGTACAGGCAAAGTAAAATCACCATTACAAAATTCAGCACGGCAATAAAAATACCCCAGATTGATGCAATTCTCAACTTATTGGTGATGATAAAAACATGATGTACTGTTTCTACTGTTCCATGAATGATGAAGGGCAATAGCGTAATCACCGAAAGCAGGTGGAGCGCGGTGGAATCCTGGCCTGGCAGCCATAGCCGGAAAAAATCGCCACCATAAACAAAAAATACAGCCAAGGGCAACAGTACAACCATAAAAATAGCCTTAAACGATAAGTTGAGGGTGCTTTTAAGTTTTCCCATATCTTCCTGAGCATAGGCTTTTAGCATTTCGGGTAGAAATATGGGCACAACAATTCCGAGCAGGATATAAATTGCATTGGGTATGAACTTGGTTAATGAAAGGAAACCCATTCCCGAGGCACCAAAAAAGTGGTTTGCAATTAATAAATCCAGTTGGGTATTGATTACATTCGACAGGGCAATAATAGAATTCCACATACCGAAGCCCGCGATCAGTGAAAGCGCACTCCAAGAGAAAAGCGACCTGTCAATCACCACTTCAGGGAGGAGTCTTTTGGTAAGCCTGTAATTTGCAAAACATATGTAAATTGCTGTTAATACCGTTACCAGTCCCAGAAAATAAATTTTAGGCTTAAAAAGATAAAACAGGAACGCCACTGCGCAAAGTTTCACCACATTGGATATAATATTGATATAGGCGAGCTTATCGAATCTGTTGACGGCAAAAGCTGCGACTGAAAAAACCGCTGAAGAGACATTGATCACCAGGCTAAAAAAAATGAATACAAACAGCAACCGAACATCATCAAAAAGGCCGGGCGGAATATCGAGTATATTATTGATGAACAGACAGAATAGCGCGCTCAATACAATGAAACCAAGTGATATCAACATATTGCCAAACAAGATGGAGTTGAAATAAACATTCACTTCTTTGACGTCTTTTTTTTCGAGGCTGATGGTGATATACCGGCTCGACATGGAATTTAGTGCAGTTGTAATAATCCCTGCATACATCACAAAGTTATTGGAAAGGGGGAAGAAACCATAAGCCTCTTTACCCAGGTGCGCCACAATATAAGGTGTAAGAAAGAAAGAAATCCCTACACCAGAAAGTGCACTAAAAAAGTTGGAGACCAGGTTAACAACAAAACGTCTTCTATCCATATCAATAGCTGCCCTAAAGTAATGGTTTTATTTGAATATCATCGGTGCCCTAATATATTATCATAAAAAATTTAGCTATTTTGGTCAAACGAAAAAAACATAACCTAAAGAGATTGGACCCGCTTGTATCAATTGTTACCCCATGCTATAATTCAGCAGCTTTTATAACAGAAACCCTCAATACTGTAATTGCCCAGAGCTATACAAACTGGGAACTGATTGTTGTAGATGATCGCTCTACCGATGATACCTGCCAGATAGTTGAAGCATTTGCCAGCCGGCACAATGGTATCCGGCTGATAGCCTTAAAGGAGAATGGAGGAGTATCGAATGCCAGAAATATCGGTTTGGCAGAAGCGAAAGGCAAGTACGTCGCATTTCTTGATAGTGATGATATCTGGCTTAAAGATAAGCTTAGCCGACAGGTATCCTATATGGAAAAGGAACTTCTGCCCCTTACGTTCTGCGCCTACAAACGCATTAACGAACAGGGAAAAGTAGTTTCAGGTCAGATTCCGGCTCCACAGGCAGTAGATTATAATGCGCTGCTTGCCCATAACGTGGTGATATTTTCGACTTCTATGATGTTAAAAAGTGCCATTGGCGACTTAAAGTTTAGCCCTGCAGGCCACGAAGACTGGATCTTTTTACTCAAACTGCTAAAACAGTGCAGACAGGGCTATGGCATTAACCAACCGCTTGCCTATTACCGGGTAAGACAAAATTCGGTTTCATCTAACAAACTCAAAGCAATTGGTTATACCTGGAAAATATTCAGGGAAAGCGAGGGCATAGGTTTTCTCAGATCAGCAATTTTACTTGGGAGATATGCTGTTTCTGCCAGCCTGAAAAGATTAAGATGAGCCATTACCAGGCAATACCAGTCCCAGTTTTTTACTGTGCTTTTTGTGCGTAAAGTTCCACCAAAGCCCCCTGAGCACCTGTTTTACCAAATCTTGTCTTCCCTTGGCAAGATAAATCAATACTGCTTTTGGGCAGGCGATAAAACAAAAATACAGCGAGAAGAACAAAGTGGTTATCCAACCCGTGTTTTTTCTGATAAACAGCATTCTGTTTCTGGTCATAAAATATACCTTGAGCGGACTTTCCTTTCCCACACTAACAGATTCCTTATGGTAAACGTGGGTCTTTCCGGTAAACCAGACCTCTTTGCCTATCCGTCTGAATTTTTCACACCAGTCGAGTTCTTCGTAATAGAGAAAATAATTTTCATCCATTAGTCCGGCATTCAACAGATCCTGCCTGCGGCACATCACCGCCGCTCCATGGCAGAAAGCGGTGCTATAGCTCTTCAGGAACTGCCCATGGTTACGTTCAAACTGACCAACATAGGCATTTCTGCCCGTTAGGTAATTTAAGGGGGTAAAACCGGCATACTGAACCAGGTCCTTCTGCTCGAAATAAAGCAATAAGGGCGATAACAATCCTATTTTTTCATTGGCATCAAATTCGGCATGCATGGTTTCCAGACAGCCTGCCGGTATTTCGGTATCGTTGTTCAGCAGCAGAATGTAATCGCCTTTGGCATGCCTGATTCCCAGATTGTTGCCCCCTGCGAAACCGAGGTTTTCAACAGAACGGATATAGTGGATATTTCCAAAATAGGGTGCATATATATGCGCCTGGTCTTGATCTGCGCCATTATCTACCAGTATAACCTCAGTGTCTTCTGCACGATAAGACCTATTGATAGACTCCAGTAAGGCTATAGTTACTGTCGGTTGATGGAAATTAACGGTGATAATTGAGGTCGACGGCATATCTGACTTAAATATTTACAATCTTAATGAACAAGCTGGGGAGATTCAGTATTACACCACCGTAGATGTTGCCAAACCACTTTCTACAGCATTTATGGCCTTATAGATTTCCCGGGCATTGGCCTCCCAGGTATGTGTTCCGGCAAAATCAATCCGCTCACGGGCCAGCTCCAGACTGTCCTCAGCAAGCGCTTTTTCAGCCAATTGCAGGTATTCTTCCTTCGTCGATGCCAAATAAACGTGATCTGCAAAGAAATCCATCGCTTCGGTTCTGGTAGCCAGTGTAGGTTTACCCATTGCCAGATACTCATCAATTTTACGGGGATAATTACCTATTGTAAGTGGATTGATCACCTGGGGGTTAAGGCAAACATCGAAACCCTTAATATATGCAGCCAGCATTTCTGGCTTTTTCGGGCCCAGAAAAAACACATTGTTTAGCTTATGGAGCTCGCTCCTGCTAAAATCTTCATCCTGTGGCCCTACAAGTACCATACTCCAGTCTGGCCTTTCTTTTGCCAGGTATAGCAGGATCTTTTCGTCGAGCCTTATGGATAACAAGGCGCCAACATAGCCCAAAACCGGCTTTTTGATAGCGGAAAGATCTGATGGTATTTCCAGCACCTCATCATTACTAAAAAGCGCTAAATCGCAGCCCTGCCCAACGTAAAATGAATTCGGATTATATTTTCTGCAATAGCCTGCCAAATAAACCGAATTGGCTACACAAAGGTCACTTTTTGCAATCAGCTCGGGCTCCATATAAGTACCATGCCGCATCCAGTATGGCGTGGCTACAACATTATCTCTCGAGTAATAAACGCTTAAATCGGGCTTCAAAAGCTCTTTTAGGTGAAAGCTCCGAAAAATATCGTTATCATTAAACAGGATAAAATTTTTAAGGCCAAGCTGAGCAACCGCACCGCAGATCGATCTGGCGAACCGGGTATTGTTGATTTTATTTAACCACCTGAACAGCCCCCTGAATCTGATCCAGTTTACAGATTCTATGATAATCTGAGGATTATACACCCAAAGGTTTGCCGATACTTCTGTCAAAGCTTCTTCTTTACCAGCAATAACGCGCAATCTTTTTTTTACGCCTTCTGTATCGCGCTGCAATACACTTGTTTTTCGATCTAATGGTGCATTAACATACAATACACGGTTGTTTTTACTAAACTCCAGCGCTAAATCCTTACAATTGCTACCAATAGGAATATCCCAGGGCTGTTGCCCCACAATGATAATGTCCCTGTTATTTAGAATAGCCATTGGATTATGTTTTTTGTTTAGGTGTTTTTATTCCTTTAATAAACCCAAAGATGCCGGCAATTGCACCGGTAATGATCAATAATAATATCGGCATAGTTTAAGTTTTACTTTTCCCGGCACTTGTATTTTGATGAGGCGTTGCTAAATTGGATTTTTTAACTTTCCCAATGCTAAACAGTGCGATAACCATTCCAACCATTGCCCTTGGTATTTGCCAGATGGCAAGATAAAGCCTTTTATCCCTGTAAAATCGTATCGGTACTGAAATCAGCAGTGTAACACATATGCTAAAGAATAAAGTTAGCCATAATATTTTTCCTGGTCCCAAGGGATTAAAAAAAGACTGAAGGGCCATGACAAACAGCAGTCCCAGTAATAATATGCGCGGCATTAACATCGTTTGTACCGTCTTATTAAAAAATTCTATGTTTCCTTTAAGCAGTTGTTTTATTCCGGGTATGGTATATATACGCAAAAACTCAATCTGCGATGCAATCCACCTGGTTCTTTGGGTGGTAAATACACTGGCGCTGCTTACCTTCTCGTCGTAAACAAAAATATCGTTCAAATAGGTAACTTTAGTCCTGTCGCCGGCAATAAGGAAATCCATTTTTTTATCTTCACCAACGGTATTCCCCACATTTTTTAGTAAGGTATAAAAATAGCCGTAATCGAAGGCCATTCCTGATCCGATAAGCGCAGGTGAAAGTCCTAGCAATGCCTGCCCCTTGCGGTAAATGTGATTGTTTATCTCTTCATTGCAGGCATCCAGAAAAGCAAAACTGGTATCGAGATTTTTTGCGGTGCGGTGCAACTGAATAACTTTATGCCCGTGTTGAAATGAACTATTAACCGCCTCCAGGCAATGTGGTCCCATTAAATTATCAACATCAAGCACTACAGCAATATCAAAGCCGCGGTTTTTAAGCTTTTCAATTGCATATAAAAGGGCTTTGCCTTTAGTGCTTTTCTCAAAAAACACCTCAATTACCTCCGCTCCCATTACTTCGAGCTGCTCAATTGTATCAGGCTCTAATCCATCGGCAATTACTACAATTTCGAACTCCCCTTTATAATCATGTAAAAGTGCAGCACGTACACTTTCGATTATCACCTCATCTGCATGATAGGTAGGAAACAGCACGGCTATTTTTTTATAGCTGGCAGCATATTTTTGTACACCGGCCAAAGGGAAAAGCCCCGCAAGTGCAAAAATTACCAGGTACAGGCAATTAAATGACAGGTAAATAGCCAAAACCCACAACAGCAGGTGTATAATTTTATATATCTGTTCCATCCGATTCTAGTCGCATTTGCTGTTCATCAAGTTCTGGTGCAATGAAGATGAAAGACCAGGACATAAACATAATTATAGATGAAGGGATCCCATTCATTACCTCATTGCCATAACTGCAGATAAAACAGGCCACGGTACCAGCGGTAAGGGCAATCATCTTTACCCTTAGCCTCGGATCGCGGATTTTCCAGGCAATCCCGCCACATTTGCCGATAATATAACTGGTAAGCGCAAACCAGATAACTAAACCCACCACCCCGTACATTACCCAAACTTTCACCCAATAACTATCGGGTGGTATACTGGCTATGGGCTTACCAGCATTGTAAGTGGTACCGTTCATTCCGCTCATGCCAAGACCTGCGCCAAAGGGCACATCTTCGAGGAGTTTTTTTAATTTATCTTGGTTATCAAGCCTAACGGCTAATGAAGCATCTTTCGGATTAAGTGCACTCCTTAAGCGGTTAACCTGGAAAATATGATCGCCGATAGTGGTATACTTTAACACCCCAAAACCTGCCGCACAACAGACCACGCCTAAAATTAACACCTTGAAATTCCTGCTTAAAAAAAGGGCAGAAAATAGTCCGGCCGCCAATGCGAACAAAGCACCCCTGGTACCCGATATAGCCATACCATATAGAAAAACCAGTGCAAAGAGCGCAAAAATTATTTTTTTCATAAAACTGAAGGGTCCTGCAGCAAGCGTTAGCGCAATAACGGCCATAATTGCCTGCGAGGCACCGAACTGGCCCGCATCCGAATACATAGAAAATACCCTGAGCTTGCCGTTAATGATGTGCGTACCGGCATTGCCTGCATTTAACCACAACTGCTCTCCGTTCAACAGGCCTAAATAAAGCTGTTTCATACCGTAAAGCGTAGCAACAAGAGAAAACAGCAATATTGCAATGATAAAGCGGTTCAGATCGGCTTTCCTGTTAAACAACAGAAATACAAATGGTGCAACCAGCAACCAGCTAAGCGCTGCAAACCTAAGCTCATTAAACCAGCCGGTAAAGCTGGCTCCGTATGGGTTTAGAAGTTGTAAAAAGCTTATAACAAACCATACCAATGAAAACAAAACATGCTCATTTTTCAGCCGGTCCCAATCGAATCTTTTTACATGAACCAGTATACTTGCCCAGGTGAGGATCAACAGCCCGTCGAGGGCAAGACCAACCGGAATATTCAGAAAATATTTCACCAAAAAGCCCAGGATAAAACAGTAGCCCAGATATACCCAAACACCCGTACGGGGATCTCGGAAAAGGCTGACCATAAAAATGCCCAGCGCCGCAATAGCCAATACGGCCAATGGCCCTAAAATCCCAAATGAATAGGTAGAGGCTGCCACCAGGACTGAAAGACACAGGGAGATTATAAAAAATATAATCTTTTTTTTATGGTCAGCAATATATGCGTTTAAATTTTTGAGCATAGGGACTGCCTATTTTTGTTTTACCCCGGTAATTACCCAGCCAGCAAACTTTTCATCCTCATTTAATGCAGCAAGTGCCGCTTTCTCTTTATCATGCAATGTTGATCCGGCTACAAATACAGCAGCGTATAGTGCGATAAAGGACATCCATTCGCGGTTCGCTGCACCATCACCCAGTGGATCAAGCACTACAATGGTTAAATCGAAGCGATCCCTGATCGAACCGAAAATCCCAGAAAGTGTTTCCCTGTCTCTTATTTCAAGTAACGACTGGCCACCAAGATCATTTTTCACGAATGAAAAAGGTTCGCTTTCAGTAACATCTGCTCCCTGCAATATCGCTCTTATTGATTGATCTACAGGCACTTTTAACCGCTGTAGCGCTGGCGCCAGCTCCTGATCTCCAATCAATAATACTTTTTTATTCATTTGCCCAAAAGCGTATGCTAAATTTAATATGGTAAATGCCTGGGCTTGCGCTGAGCCAAAGCCTGTAATGCCCAATACTTTTTGGTTACCGCTAAAAAGCTTGTTATCGAGCTCAAAACGCAGGGCCCGCAGCTGGTTCTTAAAAGCCTGATATTCGCTTTCGGAATGCTGGCCTCCCCATATTTTAGCTATATTATCGTTATCGGGCCTAATATAATCCAACTCACCAATAAGCTTTGCAGGTAAAGCCTCCTTTAGTTCTGCACTATTATTAACTGAACGATCTAAAACAGATATCAAAAATAGTGTACAAAAACAGATTGCTAAACTGGCAATAGCGCTCATGGCCATATATATCAGTTTTTTTGATGATTCGGGAAGTGTTGGTATCCCCTCTTGTACCAATTGCAGGCGCAACCCGATATTCTTATCCAGGCTCGTTTGGTTATAACGTGCCAGTATTTCCAGATATTCCTTTGTTGCTACATCGGCTTTTTGTTCGTGATTTTGTACGCCCGCATCAAAAGGAACCATACCGGTAAATTTTGCATTAAGCTTGGCCAGTTCCCTATCGATATCGCTTATGCCCGCTGTCGCTTTTTCAATCTCCACACCTAGCGAAATACGACGCTGAACCAGGCTTTGTTTGGCAATAAGCGGATCGCTTACATACTGGTCATTCGATTGGACTAATCTTGAACTGAGCAAGAGTTGTAGTGAATCTACAGTCTTTTTATCTGCCGGTTTATACCCATTGCGCAAATAGTGATCTTCTGCTGCCAGGATTTTATTTTTTAAGCTGATAATCGCGCGGTTATCCTCAATCACTTCAGCACCCAGGTACTTATCGCTGGTTCGGCTCGCCAATTTTTCATTAACGCTTTTTAATGCAGCTTGTGCGGCCTGTTTATCAATCAGAGCCTGGTTTTTCTTATTCTCATTATCAGTAATCTGCTGATAAACGATCTGAGATTGTTTATCCAGGTTTAGCACACCGTTACGGATTTTATAGTCTTTCAACTGCCGTATCCTGTCGTTCATAATTGCCTCTTTTTTCTTCAGCAAAGAATCGAGTACAAGAATAGCTGTATTTTTATTCCCGATTTGCTCCAGGCTATAATTATTGATAAAATCTTTCGAGAGCGTATTTACAACAAAAACTGAAAGCAGGGTATTGTTGGAGGTAAAGGCTACAGAGATAAAATCGCTGTTCTGTTCGTGGTTTATATCCAGTTTTTTATTTAGACTCTTCTCATCATAACCCATCGAAGTTACGATCTGATAAAGCTTAATGTTACCATTATCAAGCGGTGTGAGTACCTGCCGCTTGTTCAAGCGGTCTTCATAAATGGCAATGGCCTCTTGTCTTTGCACATCGGTTAATGTCTTAATTTCTTCGCTCCATGGCTTGAACGAACCTTTTTCGTCCTTGAGGTCATGCAATATCAACCGATAAGAAAGCAGGCTGATATTTTTGGGCATCCTCATGATGTCCATGATGGTAGAAAACTGCTGGTTAAGTTTTATAATGATATCAGGCCCGGTATAGCTGGCATTATCAGGCGCCAGCTGCCTCGATGGATCAAGTAGACCTGTTGAGAGTTTGGCTTCGGATTTATAGTCTTTTGGCAGGTTTCTCAGAAAGAAAAAACCTGAAATCATTGTAAAAATAAAAATCAAGATGATAATCCACCTGTATCTGTTAACTGTTTCTAAGGATTTCTTTATGTTCATTCTATCTTATTTCACATTTTCCAAAACTTCGCCAATCAATGCTTCAAGAGATTCTTTCGCTTTTAAGAGATTTAGCTCTGCAAGCAATCTTTCAGAGTTAGCATAGGAGGTTAAGGTTTTGGCTTTGGTATAATCGTCCAAAGTCGATTCACCTTTCTCAAATTTGTACCGAAGACCATCGCTCGACGCTTTATTGTCGATATAGGTCTGCGCTTTAACCCTTAAATCGGCAGCCTCACGAAGATATTCAAAATATGTTTTTTTAACTTCGGATTTCAGCAGGATATCGTACTCCTGGGCCTGATAGAACTTCTCATTATGTTCCTCTTTGGCCTGGCGCACCAAGGCTGGTGTACGGAATAAAATCCCCACATTAAAATAGATCCCGAACTGTATTCCGTTCAGCGTATAGGGATTTGTTGTATTATACCTGGCAGCGTTGTTTGGGCTATAATTATAAGATGCGGTAAAGGCATCCAGATAGGTTGCCTTTGCAACGCCAATTTTTGCTTTTGCGCTGAGTTCGCTGGCTTTATACATTTTGCGCTTGGGGTAATTTTTCAGTGCAAGATCAACATACTTCTCCAGCAATTGGTAGTTAATATCTCCAATAAAACTCTCCTGAGCATGAGCGATATTTGAAAAAGTGAGAAGAAAAATAAAAATTAGAGCAATCCGGGTCATTTGGTAAGGCATTAAAAGCTCCCTGTTAGCGGGAAGTATTTCTTTGGATACACTTCAAATCTAATTAAATAGAATCTTTTTTTCGTAAAAACAGATATCTTTTTTTAAGCTACATGCTGTTATTCTATTTTCTACCATATAAAAGCTATCCGGATAATCCATAAGTTGGATTGAGTGCTTCCTGCCACCCCCCTCACCTCTTTGCTATTTAAAGGAAGAGCGACACGCTTTACACAACCGTAATATGTTTCTATGCCCTTGGCGTGGCCGGTATTCAGATTACCAGGATAAATTTAATGCCGGACCATTTTCATTTACCTACAATGCGTATTGTCATCATCATTATGCTTTTTACAATCAAATGCTCCGATTATTGGCAAGACAATCAAAGTTCTTTGGCGTGTTATCCTTTTACTTAAAAAGAATAAAAAAAATTGATCTACCCAAATTTCACGTTGGTGTTCAACATAAATTAACTCAATAACAGGCGTAACCAAGCTGCTTCCGTAACAGCGCTCATTCTGCGTGCGTAGCCAAGTACTAAAAACTGCATCTAGCTGTTTAATGATCAACTCACCAAACACACAGGTTGTTAACTCAGCGAAAATATCTATATTTATACCGTCATCGTCAGCAAATCCCTACAGTAGTTTATTTAAATTACCAAAATGATGGCAAAATCCACCAATATACACAGGTATTACAGTATGATGAAATGCAGTTGGCATAATACAGTCAGCTCAGCTACCATTATCGTGTATTTAACCGGTATACCAGCGTCCCAATCATTCAAGATTTAACAGCAGAGACTTTATAGCAAAGATCATTATCATTTTCTACCAGGAAAAGGGACAACCATAAACTTACCAACCACATCACTAAAGCAAATATAAAACCATGGAAAACAAAAACAAAAAACCTCAACAGCCAATTATCATTCAGTCTCCTCAGATCATCTACGGTCCAATTACTATTGCTGATCCTATCGTTTTTTCAACCAATACCCTCATCATGTGCGACATGATTATTTTTCGAGGGGATCCACTGCCCTTGCCAGAGTTCAGGTTTCAGCTAGACAGTGCTACACTGAGGCGATCTGAATATTATTCCAAAAGATATGGGCGGGAATTTTTGAATGTTCCGGACGATTATTTTTTATTGAAAGGAACCATTGACACCTCACGCTCTGGCGTTTACCCCGTCTCAGCACGCTTCAACCCTAGTTATCCCGATAACGGCACCCGTGAAATCCTGGGAAACTTCATCTGCGATGCAGTAGTCATAGTAGCTGACTCGCAACAGGAGGCATTCAAGCTTTATAGTGAGGTGCTCAACATGCGCAGAACAGCAGACCAGGTAAAACAAACAGGCCGCGTAAAAATGCTCTCGCTAACCACGGCCACAATGCAGGGCGTACTGGGTTTTAGCGCCATGTATACCTCCATGCTCACTGATGCCTTTCAGCGCCTTATCAACCAAGGATTTGACTCAACCGCCAGCCGCCAAAACCTAGGCCTTCCCCAAGGGCATATTACCCGTCAGGAGCTCTTTGTTTGGATGCGCTCGCAGGATGAAAAGCGGGAGTTCCGTGAAAAGACGGTGGCGATTTTTCTTGCCATGCTTCCCTCGCTCGAAGAACAGTGTGACAAGCAAATCGCCAGTCCGGCGCATAAGCACTTCGTGGATTTGCTTCGTGAACACATTAGACAGAACAGGATCAGTGCCGCTCTTGATGCCATTGAGGATTACAACAATTGGATAAAGGAAGATCTGAAAACAAATCCGGGAAGGCTTCCCTTGTTGAACGATTATTTCAAGCTGGGCGGAACACGCATCCCGGACCGTTTTCTGGAAGAGGCACTTGCAGGCATTCCCGCCAGGCAGATCAAAGCGAACGTACTGGCAGCATCGGTAGTGGCCGCAGGGGTAGAACTAGGCGTGCTGATTAATGCGATCAGAATCTCCGCCTATCTAAAAAATCTGCTCCCCTTCTCTGCACCATTGAACGGCATCAACATCAGGGCAATAGGCCTCATCGGTGGCCCAATTGCGATCGGACTCACCCTTTTTACCGCAATCTTTTCCGCCGCTTTGGAAAAAATCGTACATGATGGAAGCTATAGCAATCAGCTATGGCGAGTATATGAACAGGCACAGCAACAAGTGAGGCTCAAAGAGATGATCAAAAAAGAGATTACAGGAAATATATTCATCGCCAATTTATTGCAGCTGATGGCAATTCCCAGCCCTGGCCTACTGAATATGCCCTCTACTAATCTACTCAGAGAAGTACATAGACCGATCCACTAATGAAAGATAAGATACCAAGGACAGCTTCCTAAATACAATATCTCAGGGGTTAATGATAAATATCTACCGAAAAAACCAAAGATGACGATGATGAAAAGCATTATTATAGTTGATCAAAATCCTGGTTGCCATGACATGATTCCTATGAATGATAAACCATGCTAACGATAGTTGGATCGGGCAATGAGTTTTTCAATGTTCTTAATCCAGATTTTCCTGCCATCTGTATAAAGGATATCTTCCGACTTTAGTTCTTTGAGGAGCCGGATCACATTCTCCTTTGCCAGCCCGGCAAGGTTAGCCAGGTCATGTCTTGAGATATTGATCAGAATCTCTCCATCGGTGTTAAGGTCGTGTTTATACTTTTCTCTGAGAAAAATGAGCGCTATGGCAAGCCGTTCTATGGCCGAACGCTGCGAAAAAACAGAAATACTGTTCGCCAATACTGTGTATTCATGGCTTAGTGCCTTTAACATACGTGAGGTGAGCAGGGGCGAATTGTTCAGCACCTGAAGAAAATCTTCTTTAGGTATAAAGCTAAGAACGCTCTCCTCTATAGTAGCAGCCGAATCAGGATACCGCTCTTCGGAGAGTACGGCATGGTAACCAATGAACTCTCCCTGGTTAGCAACGTATATGATCTGCTCTCTCCCACTATGATCCACTTTATACTTTTTCACCTTACCCTTATGGATAAAGTAGATCCCCGAAGGTACAACTCCTTCCCTGAAAACCACCTCTCCTTTTCCATATTTCTGTTCAGCCTGTCCTGAAATCAGGAACCGATACTCCTCTTCGGTCAGCACATTTAATATCGAGTGCGTACTGAAGTTCCATTTATCAATGGGGAAAATTCCTGATAAGCTCATATATAAAGGTACGACTTATATTATTCATTAAATGCAGTTTTTCCTCCCAAGGACTATCTCTGGGCACAATCCCAGATCAACTTTATTTTAGTGCTTTCCTTTGGATTTCCTTTTTTAACCAGGCCAACGTAATGTTTTTCAGACATATCTCCGTAAAGTGAGTGCATTAAAGTCAAAATTATCCTTTGATATACATTTTGAGCTCAGGATGATAGCACTGGACAGTGGCCTTATAGGAAGGAGGGATTTGCCCTGTTACGGTATGATAAGTAACCAACCTACAGCCTTTTGGCTGTGCCTCGAGTTTCTTATAAAGCAGCTGGCTATAAAAACGGTAAAGATCATAATTCCTGTTAACGGTAGAGTCAATCCCACCTTCTGTATTGAGGTTCTCATAAAAGGAATTGAAAAAGTAAAGGCTCTTGTATTCCTTGAGGTCTACATCGGTTATGTTACCATGAATGAAATCAACGTTAGAAAGATTAAGATTTTCCTTCGTTTCATTTGCATATCTGATAAGGTCCCTTCTCTGGTCTATACCATAAAAAAATGTGTTGGGATTAAAAAACGCCGCAGTCAGACAGAATTTGCCAACGCCGCAGCCGATATCCATCACTTTATGGGCAGGATATGAAAGAAATTCAGATGCTTTTCTTGCAATGTCAAGCGGTGTCCAGTGAACCTTGGAAAGTTGTTGGATATGATCGGGATATAGATAATCAAAATGAATATCATGATCAAAGTAGGTATTTACCATTTATTTATTGATTCGGTAATAAGAAGCACAAAATCGGGATGAGCAATCAGGTGCTTTTGACATACATATTTAAAAGACCGTTAAAAGTACTCTTGACTAAAGTGAAATTTTCAGGCACTTCCTTGCCAGAACCCTGAAAGCTAACCAACCGGGTCCCTCGTGGCATCCTATCCAGATTTGCGCTTAGGTACTGTGTATAATACTTATATAAAGCCAACGAGGTTTCTACAGAATCGTCGATCCTCCCTATAAAATCCACATTTTCGAAAAAAGAATTATAGAAATAAAAATGGTCGAAGGCCTTAAAGTTTATCTGGGTCATATTGGCATGGATAAATTCCAGGTTATCCAGTCTGAGAAATTCCATCGCAACATTTGCATGATGCACCAGTTCCTGCCGCTGTTCTACTCCGAAAAACATGGTTGCAGGATGCTGCCTTGCTGCTATGAGGCAGAATTTTCCGATACCACTACCGATATCGAGCACTTTTGAACCTGGAAGGGCAAGAAACCCAGCAGACTGCTGCGCTATACTTATTGGGGTCCATTGTTTTTTGGACATCAGTTGAAAATGCTCCGGGTAGAGCCAATCGAATGTTTGATCGTCCTCGAAAATTTTATTTATCACGTTCCGTCTTAATCTTAATTGGTTCCGACAGATAGCCATACAAGGCTATTGCCAAATCTGCATTCCAGGCTCCTGGGTTAAGCATAAGCTAAAACGCCCTCACCATCTATCTTGAATGTTTTAATTTTCCGAGCCATCGGGATTCTATGATCTGCGTTAGCCTGCCCAAAAGGCCAGGCTCAATCTGTATACTTCCCTTATCAATCTGCTGCCTCCATACACACCCTTGGTCAAGGATCAGTCTGTGGTTCTTACCTTCAAGAAGTATATCCACCGAAATCTCACTTTCCAGCAACAACGAAGTCACATATGAAATAACATATAGTGTATAAACTTTGTGGCCATATGATACCGGTAATGGAATTCCAATCATTTGCTTAATTCTTTTTATCGGGTAGACCACCACATATCCCAATACGATAAACTGTCCATACAGCTGCGCAGGATATCCTTAGGTATTTCTTCCATATAGCTGTTTAAAACAATACTTCCAATATTGATATTCTCGTTCATTAAAATGCCCTGTTGACTGACCGATAAGGCACCAATGGGAAGAAGCTTATTTATCGAACACGCCCAGAGATACTTCAATTCATGGCCATACAGGTCCTTTAACAAACCCGGAAACAAAATTATAGGGTAATGAGCTATTTTTTCCGACAAAATATCATGGAGAAAAATGATAATTATCAGTTTGACTGTGCAATGTAAATTCAATATATTTTTGCCCAGTCGCCTCCAGCTGTGTTGGCAGTTAATCTAGGGATGTGGTCCGATCCTCCTTTTCACCGCGCTTGCGGTCCTGTTATAATACCTTTTGGCCCTGATCCTGAATAAGTCATAAAGCAATACGGAAACAAGAATTGCAACCGGGGCAAAAAAAGAAGGGAATCCAAAATGTTTGAAAAGATAAGCTCCTGTAATTGCCCCTGCCATGAAGAAAAAAATAATAGCAAGCCGAAGCCTGATCTTTAATTTTACAGTCTTACGCTCCTGCCCTTTATTACGCAGCGCCTGTGCCAGTTCTATCCCCAGGTCAGTAAAAGTACCCGTAAGGTGGGTAGTCCTTACGACAGAACCGGACACCATGGACACCAGTGAATTCTGCATTCCCATGGCAAAAAGAAGACTTCCGGCAAATAACTCCTTTGAGAAAAGTGTCCTATCGTAGCTTCCCCCGCAAAATGCTGAAAACAGCAGTACACCGATCTCGATGAGAATGGGAATTGAGCAAGCGTAACGTTGGTTAAGCCCCATAAAGGACAAGATCAGGCCTGAAATAAATGCACCAGCAAGAAAAAGCATCATCCACAACGCGATAATGTGTGCTGTTCCCCAATCCTGAAAGGCTATCCTCTCAGCAAAAAGTGCAGCATGTCCTGTTACGTTTGTGGTAAGAATGTTAAATCCAAGATAGCCTTCAGCGTTGACAAAACCAGCAGTCATGCCTAACAAGCTTGCCAATCTGAGATTATGCTCATATGTTCTTTTTGGTCCTAAGTGTCTAAGCATTATAATGAAATCTGATCGCGCCCAAATAAATTACGCTCCATGACATACCCGCTAAAGAGAAGTGATATGGCCGGTTTAAAATCATAAATGGTAAAACCTTCTAGGATTGGAAAGCAATTTAAAGCAAGGCCATAAAACTGTCCCCCAAAGTTCCAAATAAATCCAGTCGACTGAAACTGATAAATATCAGTATTCAAGATGATTTATTACCATGAAGGGAAAATACATTGCCGATAGCTTTGCAAAGACTGAAAACCGTCTGCCAGTGATCAAATTTTCTGAACAGCAACTAATCCCTGAAAAATCTAATGCCATAAGCATCAAAAAATATATCAATCCCAAATATTCAATTTGCCCTTTTACCCTGTGAAAGGGCAAACGAAAATTTCAATGTATCTGACTTTGAGTTATCCGCTGATGGTCTGACAGCCATCAAATCTCTAGATTAAGGTATAGGACTTATTGCAGCATTTAAAACGATTGCCAATCTGACTACAACAATTACCAATTGGGCTACTTTTTACAGAACGACAATCAGGAGTTTTGTAATGAGATTTATTCAATGTTAGAAACAATCAAAAAAGAATTATGCAAAAGAGAAAATTAGGAAATAGTGGACTAGAAGTTTCCGCATTGGGCTTTGGCTGTATGGGTTTAAATTTCCTGGATGGCAAAGGTCTTGATAAAAAAGATGCCATAACGCTACTGCACAACGCAGTTGAAAGCGGGATTACATTTTTTGATACCGCAGAAGCTTACGGACCTTACACCAATGAAGAACTTGTTGGCGATGCATTACAGCCTTATAGAAAAGACGTGGTGATAGCTACAAAATTCGGTTGTAAAGACGCCAGACCTGCAGTAGGATTAGACAGCAGACCCGAAACGATCAGAGCAGTTACCGAAGCATCTCTAAAACGATTAAAGACAGATTACATTGACCTGCTTTATCAGCACAGAGTCGACCCTAATGTCCCGATAGAAGATGTTGCAGGGACAGTAAAAGACCTGATACAAGAGGGCAAAGTGAAATATTTCGGTTTATCGGAAGCAAGTACTAAAACGATCCGGAAAGCGCATTCAGTACAACCTGTATCAGCATTGCAAAGCGAATACTCTTTGTTTTGGCGCGAGCCTGAAGATGAAATCATACCAACATTGGAAGAATTGGGGATTGGTTTCGTTCCCTTCAGTCCTTTGGGCAAAGGCTTTCTCACGGGCATCATCAACAAAAAATTAGAGGCTATCGACCGCAGAAATATTATTCCCCGTTTCAGCGAAGAAAATATAAAGGCCAATCTGGTTTTAGTAGAAGCACTTTCTGAAATTGCCAAACAAAAAAATGTTACGACCGGACAACTGGCTTTGGCCTGGCTCTTAGCGCAAAAGCCTTGGATCGCACCCATCCCCGGAACTACCAAACTGCATCGTTTAGAAGAAAACATCGGCAGTATAAATATTGCACTAACAGCCGATGAACTCACCAAAATTGACACAACAGTCAATGAAATTACACTTGTTGGCGACCGCTATCCCGAATTTTTAGAAAAACAAATAGACAAGTAAAAACCAAAAGCAATGCAAAATATTAAAGGAAAAGTTATAGCCATTACAGGCGCAAGCAGCGGAATGGGCAAAGCCATCGCCATGGAATTAGCTAAAAATGGTGCAAAGATTGTTCTGGGTGCAAGGCGAACAGCACAGTTGCAACAAATTGTTGAAGAAATTAATAGCGAAGGTGGTAAAGCCACATTTGCTCAAATTGATGTGAGGAATAAAGCAGATCTAATTAGATTGGTCAATACAGCAGTTGAGCAATACGGAAAATTGGATGTTATTGTAAACAACGCAGGTATCAGTCAATTAAGCCGCATTGACGAACTGGATATTGAAGGTTGGGAGGAAATGATCGACATTAATCTTAAAGGCGTTTTGTACGGGATGGCAGCTGCAATTTCCGTTTTCAAAAAACAGCGATCGGGACATATCGTCAATATCATTTCAACTTCAGGAATAAAGATTGTGCCAATGCAAGGTGTTTATGCAGGAACCAAAAATGCCATCCGCACGATTGCAGAAGCGTTTCGTCAGGAGTCAGATGGAACCATACGCATTACAGGGATTTCCCCAGGTGTTGTAAGAACCGACTTTGCTGAAAATATAAAAAACAGGGAAATGAAAACCATTATCAAGAATAATATGGAAAATTTGGCCATTAGCCCAGCTGCCATTGCCAATGCTGTTATTTATACCATAAGCCAGCCTGACGACGTTGAAATTGGCGATATTGTTATCCGTCCTTCAAAACAAAATTAACTACATTCGTAAACGAAAAATGCAACAACAATCCAACATCAATCATCTAAAAAGTATATCGCAACTGGTGCGTATCCTGGGGTTTCCTGCACCGTTGCACCCCTTGATTGCACTGGTTGATTACAATAATGTTTCGATTGAGATGTTTCCAAAAGGGCAAAAAGTAAGTCTTGATTTTTACAAAATTTCCTTTAAACCCACATTCACCGGACAAATAAAATACGGGCAGGGCTATTACGATTTTGAAGAAGGCGGATTAGCATTTTTGAAGCCAAAACAAATCGTTTGTTCGCCGGAAGACACAGAGAGCTATCAGGGTATTGCTTTGTATTTTCATCCGGACTTTATACGAAATTATACGTTGGGAAAAACAATAAATCACTATGGCTTTTTCTCATACGATGTTTCAGAAGCCTTGTTTCTGTCGGCAAAAGAAAAAGAAATTATAGCCAATTTATTTGCTACAATAGCCAATGAATTGAATAACAACATTGACCACTTCAGCCAGGATGTTCTGGTGTCACAGATAGAATTGTTATTGAATTACAGTAACCGTTTTTACAACAGGCAATTTATTACGAGAAAAGCAATCAATCACGATATCATAACTTCTTTGGACAAACTTTTAGACAACTATTTTGAAGAAGAAAACAGTCTGAAAAACGGCTTACCGTCCGTAAAATATATCAGTACAGAATTAAAGCTATCGCAGCGCTATCTGAGTGATATGTTGAGTTCATTGACAGGACTAAACACACAACAATACATTCAGAATGCAATCATAGAAAAAGCTAAAGAAAAATTATCAAATACAAATCTTTCTGTTTCGGAAATTGCTTATGCACTGGGCTTTGAACATTCACAATCGTTCAGCAAGCTGTTCAAGACGAAGACAAACGTTTCGCCTTTGGAGTTCAGACACTCCTTTAATTAAAAACGGCAATCAACAGACCAGTATTATTTAGTAAAGCATTACGCTGTAAGCTAAGGATGTTGCCATTCTGGTCATAACTAATGTTCTTTTCTTCGTAACCAGAAATATCCGTCCATGAACCTGAGCCCAATGTTCCTTGAGCGTAGATTGCATTTTTCAAGCGCTGTGCACTATCATAGTCAAATCTATAACCACGCTGGTTTCCGTTGACCATTTAACCGAAGAAATAAGCCCGTTATAGTAAACTGCCACTCCCAACCCTGCATCTGGTAGTTCATATCCGATTTCCATTCCAAAAAGATCGTTTCCATCATCATTTTTATCATTTATCGTTAGCGAACTATTGTTGATACTGGTCATCCTACCGGAGATGTTTGACAGGGTTTGCGTAATCAGTTGAGAGTGAAATTTTATTAACATGGCTAATTACTCCAGATGTATCCATTTTTAACCAGCCGGCATTATTTAAAACTCTAAAGCTGTCTTTAATAGACACCTCAGTTCCGGTTTTCCAATCTTTTATTTATGCAGCAACTAAATCCTTTGGCAAATATATATTAAATCGATTAGACATCAATGTCGCCATTGTCTTAGCAAACACAACGCCTTGTTACTTTTCGCCAGTATTACATGCAGCCGCTTACATTGAAATCGGGCAGCTCATTAGATCGGGACAGTCTGAAAACCGACGGTGGCTTAAGAGCGTTTATGTACGAAAGCTCCTCAACATTTCATCGGTAACGCAGCAAAACCTCCGGATCAATGGAACGCTACAATACACCATAATGCCTTGAGTTTTTTATTGAGGCCTGCTCATATTTAATAAATGTTATCGCTTAGCCGATTGATCAAACCCGTCGTTAAAGAACTCAGCAAGGGTGATATCCAATGCGGAAAGCACTTTGAGCAAAGATGAGAAATACAGATCTTCCCCATTTTCATAGCGCCAGAGCTGGGTACGGTTAAGGTCATGTTTAAAGGCAAATTTTTCATAGTTCCGTTCCCCTTTCGCTTCTCTAAGGGAACGAATCCGTGCACCAACCAATTTCAAAACTTCCTTTATATGCTCGCTCTCCTCTTCGTTTTTGGCTCTACTCATAACGTAAAGTAAACCAAAATGATGCGCGAGAGGTACTCTTAAAAAGAAACAGCACAATAGATACATCTTATTAGAAACAAAAATGTATCTTTATTTCGCGTCATATAACTAAAAATATGGAAATTGAGGAATTATTACAGACCCCTATTGACAGACTTGGTTTTAGCACTGAATTCTGTAAAGCTTGTAGTTCAATGAATTTCAGCACATTAAACGACATCACATCTCTTTTGCCTGAACGACTGATAAATAAAGAAGGGTTTAGCTATAACTGGCTGGGGGAACTCAGCGCATACTTAGATAAGAGAGGACTGTTGCATTTATTGCAACGGCCATAGGAAAAAAATTGCGGTTGATCCGCAGGACCATACGCTGTAACAGATCACGCACACGTGCGGCGGTATGCTGGTCAATACTATAAAATTCTTTGCTAAGGCTTCCAGGGGAAATAACAGCTTGTCTTTTACTTTGATAGTGACCAGCAAAAAATTTAAAAATAAACTGAAGATTCTGAGTGGCGAAAACACTTTCTTCGTACAGTAAACGAATTAAGCAGGACAAGTGAGCAACTGACATTTCCAGTGGTATTTTTGGAACAACAACGTCACTCCCCTTGGTTAAAAACTTTTCTGCAAGTACAATTTCTTCCTTTAACCAATCCCCTATGATGGTTTTTATGGAAGGCCACGAGGGGTCAAAAGCTATGTTTTTCGCTTCTGGAGATGATGAAACTTCTGCTTTCTGCTCAACCAAATAATTAAGTCTTTCCTGCGTATGTCTAAAATCACCAAAAGCATTCCTGATTGTATCCTGGTAGTAAACAAAAAAAGATAGGTTATTGAAATTTGAACGAATAAGTAGAGAAACCAGTAATTTTTCTGCGTTATGCGAATGACAATCGAGTGAACCTAATTGATGAATAATACATCCGAAATAAGATAATGAACGAAAGGTAAATTTTACTTTTCCAATATCCTCGGACATTACACTGAACCATTTTAATAGACAGGCTATCAGAGAAGCATTTAGGTCGCTTGACTTCAGGGTTTTCTGGATAGCACAAATATCTCCGTTAAGCTGAGAAACTAATCGTTGATGATAAATTATAGGCGCAATCGCATCGTCATTGAAATAACTGAAATAGTATTTCTGCAGATGGTCTATAAGTGCTAAAAGTTCATTTTGGGAAAGTAAATATTTTTCAGAATCTTGGGAATTAGATAATGTAATGGAAGTGGTTGATATACTATCAAGATGATAATGGAAATAACGCACCAGGGTAGCCTCTGGCGTATTGGAAAATAATACGGCTTCCCATGCGCTATAGATTTGACCAAAGTGAGGCGTAAGATTAATTTGGGCTGTATTATCGCTGTCGGAATACTCTTGCTCAATTAAAATTTCTTCTATATCCTTCAGTTCATTCTTAAGCATAGCGAAAGGAATTTCCCGGTGCATTATTTATATTTCTTCTATTGGTTGAAAATATGAGTGCTTGAAATGATTGTTGTAGCCACCGTAGTAGTGTCAGAATCAGGCCTTTTATTCACTTCATTTAAAGATTTGTACTGTGCAACAATTTGCGTGTTTTTTTGTGGAAGTTTCTTTGATTTCATCATAATTTTAATTTTTAATGTTAATTTAAGAGTCTATGCATTGGTTATATAATTTATTACAGATTCGAGCGGTTTTGTAGGTAAAACAACATTTGTGATGATAAATTTGAAAAGTTTAAAATTGAGTAAGCTAACTCGGAAGACAATTATAATCCATACTTCATTTTGGACGCTTTTTATCGCGTATGAATTGTTCTTAGTATACTATCAAATTGGATCTCTGGAAAGGCCACTTATATATATTGTCTTTTATACAATTAACTTTGCATTTTTTTATTCCTGCCTTCATGTGTTAAATTATACTTTAGAAGGGTTAAAGAAAAATTACATTCGCGGCGTCGCTGCATATTTAGCCCTACTTATTCTTTATCTGATTATAAAAGGCTTTGCCGACTATTTACTGGGAAATCCCCAACCCGCCAATTATAATCCTTTCATATATATCAATCAGTTTCTAGCACGAAATATTGCGCGGGCCGGATACTTCACTTTGCTGGCTATATTTTATTGTTCGGCAAAGTATGTTGCTCATTATAAAAGACAGGCTTTGGAAGCCGAAAAGCGACAATTGATCATCGAAAAGAATAACGCAGCGTTAGAAGCACAGCTTACCAAGTCTCGAAATGCATACCTACAACAACAGATCAATCCGCATATGCTCTTCAATGCGCTTAATTTCGTTTACAACAGCGCACAGAAATATTCCGATGATGCCGCTAATTGCATTTGGCTCCTATCGGAGATTATGCGTTTCAGCCTGGAAGAAGCAGGTCCAGACGGAAAAATCAAATTGGATAGAGAAGTTGAGCAAATTGAAAACCTCATCGCGATCAACCGCTATCGTTTTAAAGAACCGCTATATCTTAAGCTGGAAATGCATGGCGATCTCAGTCGTTATAAAATAATCCCACTGATCCTGCTTACGCTGACAGAAAACCTGTTCAAACATGGGAACCTGACCGAACTTACCGCTCCGGCTGTACTGAAGTTAACGGCTGATGAAACCGGACAATTGACTTTTTACACCAGGAACTTAAAAAAATCAAAGAACGGACATCCCCGTCAGCGAAAAGCATTAGGTCTGCAGAACATCCGGCTCCGCATGGATTCGTTTTATAAAGACAACTATAAGCTGGAAATCAACGAACCTGGCGAATTTTACGAACTCACTTTAACCCTTAAATTATGAGCTTAACATGCTATATCATTGATGATGAATACCATTCAATTGAAGTACTCGATAAGTACGTCAATCAAACTCCTGGCTTGGAATTGGTTGGCAGCTCCACCAACCCGCTTTTAGCGCTGGAAGAATTATGCACTATCCAAACTCCCGATATTGTTCTGTTAGATGTCGATATGCCACAGCTCAATGGCCTTGATGTGGCAGACCTTATAGGTTCAGCGAGCAACATTATTTTCACAACCTCCTACCGCGAGTACGCACCGGAAGCGTTTGAAAAAGATGCAGTAGATTACCTGCTAAAGCCCATCAATTACGCCAGGTTTTTAAAGGCAGTTACCAGGGTGCGCTCAAATCTCACCAGTCAGACAACTCGAAGCACTGATAACCCCTTCTTTTTCGTCAAAAGCAACATTAAAGGAAAATTTAACCGGATCACCATCGCGGAGATCCTTTATATTGAAAACATAGGCAACTACATCATTATCCATATGAATGATGGAAAAGTAACCACTTACCTCACCTTAGCGGAAGTCCTTTCCAAGTTGCCTATTGAAACTTTTTCCAGAATACATCAGTCTTATATCGTCAACCATGCAACTATTCATTCATTGGAATACGCTCAGGTAAGACTAAGCGGAGAAGTGAGTATTCCGATTGGAGGGACTTATCGTAGCGCCTTCCGGGAAAAAATCCAGCCAGCTTTAGTCATTAGCAAAAGAGACAAAAGTGATCACTAGACTGAAGTCCTTTCTCGGGCCAAACGCGAGCTGGTATACTTTTGCAGGCAATAGTAGACGAGCAACTCCTGTTGCCTTTGTCTAACGGAGAATGTCCGGTTCAGTTGCATATGCACCAGATCGGCCAAAAGCTCCATTTTTTTGTCTTTTGAATAGTTGATAGTAAGCCCTTTTAAAACAGACATCTGCTTTAAAAGGGGCAAAAGATGTTTTGATAATTCTTTACTTGCCAGCAAGTCCGCTATCGCTAATTTCTTCTCCCGGTACTTCTCATCCATTGCGACCTTAAGCGTTTTATCTGCACTGAACTCCGCCATAAACTGATCCTTTACCTTACCAAGGTAATCCAGAGCATCTACCAAAGAAGTAAAAAAGCAGCTGATCATGCGATAGGCAGTAAGTATAGCCAGTTCAAACTCGCTAAGTTGAAGGGAACTGTTCCCCCTTAAAGTCAATATGATCGCAGTAAGATTACTTCCCGCGCAAAAAAGCTCCTCAACATGCGAAATGAGAACGGGGCTATAGCGTTCGATTTCTCTACGGTAGGTATCTCCCTGGAAATCCCGGATGAGTTTATCATGTCTGGATGATTCAATTTTTTTTCGCAAGGCGACGAGTATCGTGCCAAGATCACATTCTTCCGCCTGTATGCGCAGGCGCAGGTGATAACCTTTATCGCTGTAGCGGATGAAAAACCAGTTTTTGATCCGCTTTTTCTGCGCTTTAATAAACGGGAAAATCACCTTACTAAGGATTTCATCCGAAGCGCGTGGAATGCAGAAAATTTTAAGGTAAAGCCAATTACTCCCCATTAAAAAATCGCGTTGTTTTTCGCCGTAAGCAGTGGCGCTTTCCTTTTTTGAAGGTTTATAAATATTATTCCCGTGGGCAAGAAAAGCAATCATTTGCCCCGCAAGCGGCTTTTTACCGGCCAGAACGGATCGGTCTGGCCATAAATATTCCTGAATGGTTATCCTCTTAAGGCCGTGAATGCACTGCAGAAAAAACCTTGCCTCGGTGGTATTGGCCAGATCAAAAACCAACTGCTGGTCTGTTGCCCCTATCGTGATGTGCCGGGGCAGGTGGTGCTTCTTGCGAAACCCATCCAGCGTTTTAAATGGATCAACATTATCTACCGCAGTTAAATGGTTTGTGTCTGATTCCTTAAAATTCCATTTCGCCAGACAGAGGATCACCCTTCCGTAGCAGAGCCGAGGATAAAAAGTCAGGCCCGGAAAAAAGTTTTCCAGACTAAATGAAAGTCCTGCCTGTACCCCTTGGAACTGCAGGTCACACAGCAGCCGGAAAACCGGCGAATGGTTATTTCGAAAGTTATAGGCTGTCGCCAAACGGGGAATTACTCTTTTGTTAAGCTTAGAAGACTCCAATATCAATTCACCGCCTTTAAGAGAAAGCATGACTTCGCTTGGAAGTATGAGCTTTTCGTCCGATTGTGTGGGAAATACGTTCAAGGGTATCTCGTGTGAATAAATCGGCTTACGACGATTGATATTATCCACATGGCTATCAGACTGCTGGGCAATGTCAGCAAAAACAACTTCGGGATTTGAGGAAGTCTCCTTTGCGGCAAGCTCGCGGCAAAATTGGTGTACCAGATCACTAAAGCATGAAAACCTTCCAATCAGCGATGCGGCAGTAACTCCACCCGAGCTTTCGATGATCAGGTGCTCTCCAGTCGACCGGTACATGAGCGCCTGCGTCTGGGGCAAAGGCAATACTGCTTTTTTGTGATTTTCCAGTTTAATCAAATCATCTTCGCTGATCTGCAGGGGCGACCAGGGATCGCGTAGGGTGTCCCCTATCCAGAGTTTGAAGATAAACTGCTGGGAGGCATGCCATCCAAGCGTCCTGTTTTCTTCTTCCGGCTCAGGGAAAGGAATATTCTCCAGGATATCCTGATCAGGCATGGAGGGTTCCATCTCGCCATAATGCAGTCCTCCATCGGGATCTAAGGCCGTCAGCAAAGGTACCCTTTCCTGATCAAAGCGGGTACGGAAATCACGGATAAAACGCGACAGATCAGCAGGCTGTTCAGCATTTGCCAATAACTGCAGCACATGGACAGCTTTGGAGAGTTCCACCTGTTCAGCAATATCTGGTCCCCCAGTTTTGTTCGGCCTTTCTAGGGCCGCATAAAATGGCTGGCCAATAGGTTTATTTTCCTTTGCTATTTCCCCGATATTCCCGGCCAAAGCCGACAGGGATGCGTCACCCGATAAAGGAATCATTGTGTAATTTTTCCAGAAGTCATTCCAGCCAGGTAAGCCAAAGGAGTTTTCCATGACCTCATTACTGATCACTTTGCCCTGAGTGCCATTGAAAACCGCACCGGCGTCAAGGAGAAACTGGATGTATTCTTCCGCTTCTGCAGCTGAGCACTCACCGTGCGCCATAATCCACCTCAAGAGGATATTTTTGGAAGCCTTTTTTGAAGATAAAAATGAAAATAGCTGTATATTGAATTTTACGGCTGCAATCCCTTCCAGGGAAAAGCTAAATCGGCCCTTATCATCTAAAGATGATTTGGTGTAGCGGAAAACGTCATTAAACCGGTACAACGCAGGGTTGACCATCAATCCGTCTGACAGATCAGCCTCCGCCCTATTTTTCAATTTTCTCAAAAAATTCTGGTCAGGCAATAGATGAAGTACCGACTCGTCGCTTCCCGCAAGCCTGACCTGGCCACCGCTTCCCCATTGGAGTAAAGTGAAGGAGGAGAAGCTTCCAAAAGGGGTTGGTCTGAAGCACATCCGGTTATAATACTTATAAAGGGTATGTTTTTCCTTATCTGATAATTTATCGAAATCAAATTCCTTTTTTTCAAGTAAGGCATAAAACCCGGCGCTCGCCAAAAAAACTGCATTGCGAAAAGCCTGTTCCTGCAATACTTCCGGCACCCGCGAGAGATCATAGCCTGTAAAGCTATAGTACGGTGCCCGTAAAAACAACTGCGGTAAAAACCGGTACATCGTTGACTTATCTTCTTTCATCTCTTCGTCGCTTTAAAGGGTATAATACCCATCTCATACTGTTTTGGCTTTTCTATTCGCCATTAATTTGTTTCTATAATTCTTTTACCATGAAGGCAATTTTAAAATCAACCGTTCCACCACTGCTCGTACTGCTATTTGTATATGCTGCTTTGAGCAAGTTCTTTACTTTTTCAGACTTTGACCAGCAGCTTCACAACCAGTCTTTTCCCAGCTGGCTTGCTGATTTCCTATTGTATTTTTTGATCCCTACAGAAATCATCACTGCGCTGCTGCTATGTTTCAAGCGGACCATCATATCTGGTCTGTTATTTTCAGCTGTACTGCTGCTGGCCTTCACATCCTACATTGCCATGGTCATGCTCCATTTCTGGGACAGGGTTCCCTGTTCATGTGGAGGCATTCTGAACCAAATGGGCTGGACCGCACATCTTATATTCAACAGTATTTTTCTGATCCTAAACCTTCTCGCTTTATATCTCTATACTTTCGAACCGAAGGAATTAAATAAGGTCAACAACATGACCAACAGCCAAACAGGGCAAGCTGAAAACCTGCGAACAGAGTAAGCATCATTTATTCACTAAAGTTTTTCTGAATGTTTTTTGATGTAATAAAGCATTCGTTTCCTATGAAAAGGATCAAATTAAACTTAGCTGCTATCGCATTCCTACTTGGAACAGGCATAGCAGTAGCATCTACTGCTCAAAAAGCCAATGTTAAATGGGGTTTGAATGGAAGCACGTATGTAGAGGTAACCGGCAACTACAATTGTATAGAGTCGGACCTAACCTGTACCCGCACTTATCCTCAAGGCCAAAATCCCAACATCAATCCAAGCGGCTACCTTGACGAAGAGGTTGGTACTTTTGCTCAGTAGCATCTTGTTCACCCTTTTAACCAGCAACCGGCATCGCGCCGGTTGCTTTTTTATTTACCGTTCATTCTGCGCCATACCGCTGGCAGAAATTTCTTCGGCCGGAATGGGCAGCACATAACGTTTATCACCAGCGATTAATGTGAATACCTGCCCTGAAACCGTCCGGACTATAGTTTTAGCAAAGCGTGGATCTTTATTGAGCCGCTTGAGATCTCCCCAACGAAGTCCACGAAAGACAAGCTCCTTACGCCTTTCCAGAAGAACAATCTTTAGGGCACTCTCCGCATCGGCAGCAGAGAGGGGCTGGTAGGTGCCTTTGGTCCAGCGCGTGACCAGCAGGGTATTCAACTCTTTCATGGCCTCGGCAAAACTGCCCATCCTCGCCAGTGATTCGGCGCGGATGAGGTACATTTCATCCACACACAATCCGCCAAACAGCTGCAGGCGGAATCCGGTATACCGTCCTTTGAAATAAAAGGGAGCGCTGCCTGCAAAAAATATGCTTTTTCTCAGGTCCTTGTCTGCATAGAGCTGGTATAACTCATCAGCAACCGTGGTCCTGGTGGAGGAGGTAAATCCATGGGCTACAAGCATATCATAAAATATTACCTCAGGATTGTCTACTGTTGGAGAAGAAGGGAATGGATTGGTTGCACTAAGGCTGATGGTATTATAATCCAGCAAGGAACGGTTCAACGCAAGCGATGCTGCCGCATATTTACCGGCCTGTTCATAATTTTCCATGTTCAGGTACACCCGCGCCAGTAGTGCATCTGCTGCAGCTTTGGAAGGACGATTTTTAAACCGGGTCGTTTGTGGCAATAACTTTTCTGCCTCCAGCAGATCACCAATCAACTGGTCATATACCTGCTGCACGCTAGCCCTTCCAACCTTTGCATTCACATCTGCAGTGAGGCGCAGGGGTATCCCCGGATCTACGCCGGCGGTGTTCTTGTCATAGGTTTTGGAAAACAGCTGCACCAGGTTATAAAAGGCAAATGCCCGGTGAAAAAGCGCACTGCCTTTTGTGGTGTTCCAGTCGGTCTTTGATCCTCCAGCCCCTTCAGGCTCCTGAAGTCCGTCCAGTATGATATTGGCATAAAAGATCTGCTGATAAGGACGGTTCCAGTCTGTACAAGATTGGTTCTGATAAATATCTGCGGACCATAAATAGCTGTTTTTCTGGATCACAGAGGTAAACCCAGCCACGTCGGCATCTGTAGCGTAAAAGTCATCAGCTGAAATTTCCTGCAGCGCGGGACTGATGTTGAATACGGTCAGGTTGTCCATCAAGGCATTAAAATCATCCACGGTAGTAGGAATGAGCAGCGCCTTATCTGGCTTTTTGTCTAGGAATTCCTTTTGGCAGGAAGTAAAAAGCAGGCCGAAGAGCAATAGGGCCATGAGCAAAAATAATGGTTTCATAATATTCAGTTTCGTGATTAACATTTAAAAATCAGCTTTAATGCCAAGTGCGACCGTGCGGGCCGGCGGATAGTCAAAGACGGGATAATCCGGGTCAAAACCGGTTTTGGTCGACTTCCAGATGATCCCGATGTTATTGGCATAGAGATAGACCTGCAGTTTACTAAGTGCAAGATGCTGCAGTACGTTTTTACCAAATTCGTAAGAAAGGCTGATATCCTGCAAGCGGATATTATCAGCCTTTTGGACAGTTGCAGTTGACAAATTATAAAAACTGTCCCTTGCGGCGTTGATGCCGGCAGGCATTGATGGGACGGTCGTGATCAGTTCATCCCCAGGCTTCTGCCATCGCTCACTGTACCTCCCCTGGAAGTAACCCTGTCCGGAAAGGATGCTGGAGTACAAAATGCCCGGTTGCCTAAAATAGTAACCCAGGCGATAGCTGATGTTTGCAGAAAGGGAAAACTGCCTATAAGTGAATGTATTACGCAGGGCGCCATAGTTAACCGGACGGGCAGGGCCACTGTAAATCAGGTTATCCGCAGTCGCCGAAGACAATAGCTGCCCATAATCTTTGCTTATTTTGCCACCGATGTAACCCTGAGGGTCGCCGTTCTGGGCGTCCAGACCTGCAAAGGCATAACTGTATACCGCGTAAAAGGGTTTTCCCTGTAAAGGATAAACCTCGCTGTCGGAAAACTGTGCATATCTACTTGCCGGTTGCCGCAGGGCGTAATCTATAACCTGATCCTTGACATGGCTAAAAAAGAAACTGGTCTGCCAACCCAATTCACCGACCAAATTCCGGCTGTTTACACTAAGGTCGATTCCTGTTCCACGGGTATTTGCCGTATTGCCCCGGAAGGTGGTGATGCCCGATGAGGGTGCAAAGGCGATATCCCCGATCAGATCCATGCCCCGTTTTAAGTAAGGCTCTACCGTGCCGCTGATCCGGTTATTCTTAGTTGCAAAATCAATCCCCATATTGATCAGGCGTATACGCTCCCACCTCAGCTCGGGGTTCGGCGGGTTGATGACCTGCGCGTAGGTGGTATTGATAACATTGCCTGTCAGGTACAGCGCAGTTGTAAAGGCAGAAAGGCTTTTATTCACGTTTCCATTGTAGCCGTAGGTCAGCCTCATTTTTAAATAGGGAAGCCAATCCAGGTTATAAAAAGGCTCTTTATCAATATTCCAGGCGAGGCCCGCCGAATAAAGGGGCACCCCCTGTTGATTGGTTTTCACCCCGAACAGGTTACTCCGGTCGAGCCTCGCACTGGCAGACAGGGTATAGCGGTCAAGGTAAGTATATGCCGCATTCGAATAATAAGAAATATTCCGGTCGGTCAGGTCGGTCATGCTGTTATAAAAAGGAATGGCTGTCGAAGAACCAGCGATGGCAAACTGTGGAAACAGTGTAACGTAATCTACCCCTAGAGCGATCGCATGGCTGTCATCATAACCATATGATCGGTTGCTGTTGCCCACCGTGTGGAAATCACGGAGTTCATACCCGGCAAATGCCGTGAGGTTATGTTTATCATTCCATTGACGGTTAAAATTCAACTGCCCTCTAATGCTCTGACTGGTAGCAGTGAGCTCGTCCATATCTAGAATCGCGCCACGCGGAATAGCGTAAGAGAGTTTCCCATTAGCATCAACTGCCGAAAAATTATTGATCAGGTTCCGGGTAAAATAGGTTTTTTCGCTCCGAAGGTTCCGGCCGTTAGCGATGCTCTGGCCATACTGATACAATAGTGACAGTGAAAGATAAGGCTTGATTTTATAACTGGCGCCAAAATTCAGCCGGTAATCTATCAGTTTTCGGGTTTTATCCGCCAAAAAGATTTCTTCCAAGGGTTTATAGCTCCAGTCGAGCAGTCCGCGCTGCTGCGCAGCCTGAATAAATCCCTGACGGTAGTCGTGGGTTATGGCGATGGGATTTCCCACAGCATCGGCAAGCCTGGCATAGGGATATAGCGAAGGGCCGTTACCTGTGTTGAGTCCAATCAGGCTTGTCCCGGGATTGTTGGCTGTGGTATTGCTCTGGGTATAATAAAATCCAGTCGTTATCTCCAGTTTTTTATTCAGTAAGTTGATGGACTGTCCACCATTGAAAGTATAGCGATCAAAACTGTTTCCCACCAGGTTATCCTGGTTATGGTCATACCCTCCCGACAGGTTAAAGCGCTGGATTTCGCTGCCACCGCTGAAGTTCAGGGCATATTGCTGGTTAACACTTTTACGGTAAAAATAGTGCTCAAAATCACTCCGCACATCGTTTGAAGCCAAAGCACTAATCTGTGCATCAGCCTGACCGGCAGTGATTTTACCGTCCCTGCGGGCAATCAGCAGTTCCACTACCGGCGTAATCGCCGGATTATTGAAACCCGTTTCGGCATTTTGGTAAAAGCCCTTATCAAAAAGCGCTTTTTCGATGCCAATAAAATCCGCAGCAGACATCCTGGACTGATAAAAAACATCCGGTTTATCACCGATCGTGGCGTTGGCATTGAAACCTATTTTCAGGGGTTGGCTATAACGTCCTTTTTTAGTTGTGATGACAATCACGCCGTTTCCGGCACGGGAACCCCAGATGGAAGCCGCCGCAGCATCCTTGAGCACCGAGATGCTCTCTACGTCATTGGGGTTGATGTTATTGATATCACCATCATATGGAAAGTTATCCAGTACGATCAATGGACTGGAATTCCCATATATGGTATTCTGCCCGCGAACACTGATCAGGCCTGCCCCTGCCGACCTGCCTTTGTTGAAAAGCAGGCCCGGAGTAACATCTTCCAACCGGTCTAGCACGCCTGTACTCACCCTCCGGCTGAGCAGTTTATTATCGACCTGAACAAAAGAACCAGTAGCCCTTTCGGCCGGAAGGGTCTGATAACCTGTGGAAACGACAACCTCCTTTAACTGTGCTTCTATGGCAGTCAGTATAATGACGAGCGGTTGATCACCAGCCGATACACTAAGGCTGGCTTGCTCGTAGCCAAGGTAGGACACTTGCAGGGTCACTTTCGAAAGGCCCGTTTTTAAAGTAAAATCGCCCCCCTCATCAGTCAGCACCATGACCCCTGACTCTTTAAGTTTAACAGTGGCCCCAAACAAGGGAATGCGTCCGCCCGCCGCCACAACCTTACCCTTTATTTCGTTTGTTGGCTGCTGGGCATTGAGCGGTAGACTGTAAAGCAGAAACAGCATGGCGAGGTATAGTATAATAATTTTCTTCATAACTAAAATTTGTGTTTAGCGTTTACGGATAATGAGCATTTCGATCTCTGCAGGTTTTTCGACAAAGCGCAGGTCATAGCGGGCGAGGGCTTTATTGACCTGCTCGATACTGCTCATATTTGCAGTGAGCTCAAGGTCCACCATTCCTGTATATCCGGTCTGGTCAATCACCGGAAGTGGGCTCGCCTGAAAAGGAATCTTCAACCGGTCTATGAAAACAGCGAGAAAGCAACTGGTCATTTTGCACCCAAAGCCATCAAGGTTAACCGTGGGCTGCCCGCCAGAGGTGCGGAGTTTATCTTTCGAAGAGGTACGCACCAGAGCCAGTACCTTTACTTTCCGTTTCTCCAGCCCCACCAGGTAATCGGGGAAAAATCCCTTTAACTGATCCTGCATCAGTGCATATGTCCGATCACTGGATCGTTGATTGACCATAAGCTCATAACAATATGCCCTGCCCTGCTTCAGCCAGTCCATAAAATTTGCGCCGGTTAATTTTCCAGGCTCAAATGCTTTCGAAAGTCCATCTTCCAGCACCGTTTCTTTTTTCCCTTTTTTATAGGCTATTCGGAACAATTCAGGAATGGTCAGGTTACGTCCGGTAATGCGTCTCACTGGTCCGCCTGCCTCTACCTCTACGTCTTTATAGATCCCACGGCCGATATTGGTGATATAACCTGAAAGCTGAGATCGAAAAATACCGTTATCGAAATCCGCTCCCTCGAAAAATAAAGACTTACTGGTATCATATAGCATTTTCTCGTCCTTTTTGACCTTCAGCTCCAGCGACCCTACTGCTAATAAGGAATTGATATTTTCAGCAGACACAGCCTCACGGTCGGTAATGGCCTTTACTACACCATCACCACCTATCCATACATAATGTGGGAGCGTTTGATGGGGAAAAAGCCGGACCAGTGTCGTATCTGCTGTAACCATCGGCAGCGAGAAAGCGTTACCAGTTTGCTGCTGCAGCTTTTTATAAAAGGCATCTACCTCTTTAAAGGACTGATAAGCTACCGGGAGGAACTGGACACGCCCTTTAAACTCTTCTTGCAAAGCCTCCATTTTAGGGATCATGGCGATACAGGGCGAGCACCAGGTTGCCCAGAAATCCAGGATCACCAGTTTGCCTTTAAAAGCAGAAAGCGGCAAGACTGCCAAATTCTGACCCGCCCCATTAAGACCGGAAACATTCCTTATCAGTACATCCGGCACCTGCTGACCGATAGAAATCCCCCGATGATCCGCAGACGCAGCCACACTGGTAACAGATGTATTTTTATCCTGGGCATGCACCCAAAAAACTGGGCATAGCAGTAGCAGGAAGCATAATTTAAGCTTCATTTTGATTGATTTAAAACGTAAAAAAATTAGAAATTGAACCGTAAAGTAGCTCCTATGCCCTTACTCCTTCAATCTTCCCCTGCTCCATCAGCGTCCGCACAGCCGTGACCAAATCGATCAGGCTATCGAAAACATCACTAACTTCCTGCTCACTGATTTTAAGCTCCAGGAAACCCTTCTTCTCATTCAAGGCATAACCCTGAAACGACTCCAACAACGTCAGCTTTATTTTATCAACATTATAGTGTTCATAAAATGATTCCAGCACCTGTTGAGTTGTTTTCAAAGAAAGGTTTCTAGAATTATAATCAGACAAGGTCATGAATTGATGGTTAGGAGAAATTGTTAGTTGATTAAAGCAAGCGCAAAGTTTGACTACTTTACAGTAATATGGCAACCTGATTTTTGCAAGAATTGAAAAACCTCGGCTGCTAAGACAGATCTATTCCGGACCTTTAATAATATTTTTGATAGGATTTTGGAGCGAAGGTGAAATAAAATCAATGTAAGAATATATAACCAAGCTCACATTGCCATAAATACAACAGAAACATGTCAAATCATCCGGCCCCGACTTCACTCCGCCTATATTCCGCGGTACCTGCCCGGACTCATACTTATTTTTATTAATCAGTCCCTGCCTGCTACGACCTATAGGCCAAAAGCTCCATACCGTCAATGAGCTATATAAAAAAGTCCAACAGAGAAAAAAAAACGGCAAATAACTACTATTGGTCTTCATATAACAGGATTAAAAATGCTAAACTAAAAATTGATCAAAGGCAGTCGCCCAAAGTACCCAATTGTGGAAGAGGCTAAGTGGCAGAAAAACGCCCACCCTGGCTCAAAAATCCAGATATTCCAATCCCACTACGGCAAATCCGTTTATTCTTTAAAACACAAAAAATAGAGGAAAGATGGGCAAAAAACATCCCAATAAACCAGGCCTAAGCTCCAAGCAACAAAAAATGAGGCAGGTCATCATTATTAAGAACCTATTTTATCTTGAACCATAAAGGTCAACCTGCCCCATCCAAAAAACTATTCAGGGTTCTTGGGCTTCAAGGCATAAAGCCGATCAAACGGACAAGTTAATAGAGATTGGTATAAAAATGCTTGGAAATGATGAACAATTAAAACAACATATTGGAGCATACTCACCTCAGTAAGTACCAACCAGTTAATCCAACTTATTTTTTGTCTGCTCATAATCGTATGTTATGAGTCTTGGCGGAGAGAGGAAAAAGTGGGCTTCCCAAACCATAACCTCATAATGTTTCTCACGCCTTACGTTGAAATGGAATTACAGCAGAAGCCCACTCTTATTTTGGAAAGCTAAAGATAGCAATTCCGCTATAAGAAATGGGATAAAATCTGCTGTCCTGCTCCAACGGCGTGAGATTTGAGGTTGCAAGACTCTTAATTTTACCTTACTGGTTTTATTTTTTTATTACGTAAATGTAAATAAAAAAAAGCTTAATGTCAAGTAATTGCATGACGATTTTAAATAAAATATAAAAGACATTGCCAATTATATTTTTATTAGCAATAAAATGATTAGTGAGAAAGAAAAAATAATGCTGAAAAGATTCGGTCAGCACTTAAAATCTTTAAAAGAGAAACAGGAACTTTCTTATCGCGAATTTTACAAGAGAAGCGGGGTTAATACCGGAGATATTATTAAATATGAAAATGGAGAAACCAGTCCAAGTTTTATTACATTATTGAGATTGGCAATAGGTTTAAAAATCCATCCAACAGAACTTCTGGATTTTAATTTTGGAATCGACTTTAGCGCCGGGCTGGAATAACATAAGCTGTTATGATTAAGTGGCAAATCTGAAGATCATAAGTAACTAAAAAAAGAAGCGGCAAATAATGAAATGCTGATCATTATATCACCTAAAGCACATTTAAAAAATCTTTACCACAAAATAGGATAGTTTGTGGCCCCATTCCCATTCTTTTTTCATCACTATCCATCATTTAGACCAAAAATTTTTTGTGGTTAATTATGTATTTCAGTTTTTACCGGACACTAATGATTTTCTTTTGCGAAAAGAACGAGAAAAGATAATTCCAACAGTCGTAGACAAAAAGAAAAAAATTAGAACCAAAAGAAAATCAAGAAAGGCACAGATACCTTGATTGGTATGATGGCCAGATGAAACGGTGAAAAGCTTTGGACCCGTAGTGAGTTAACACACCAGCATGTCACCATTAGATTATTTTATCCATTTAAAATTACAAGAAGCTTGCTTGCTATTGCTTACTACAGAAATTAAGGTGAAAGATATTGCTTCTTAACTGGGCTATGATGATCAATATTATTTCTCACGTCTTTTTACTAGATATATGAAAGTATCACCATTGAAATATAGGCTTTCCAGACAAACCTCTAGTGCGAAGTAAAAAACGATAAGCAGTGATATCCTTCCTGAATAAAATCTCATATCAATTTCCCAGTTGACGCTTTTACCTGTGCATCTACAAAAAAACACTCAACAGTAATAGAATTACATTGGTAGGCGACCACTATCCTGAATTTTTAGAAAAACAAATTGGACAAATAAATACTAACAGCAATGCAAAATATCAAAGGAAAAGTGAAGGCGATCTCCAGAAAGTATCACCCCTTCACTTTCTATTGGTAATCTTCCAAGCTTTTGCCAATAAACTACTACTTTCGTAATCCAAAAACAAAACCACATTTGGGTGCCGCTGCATGACGGTAGCCGGATATTTCGTATCTACCTGTTCTTCGAGGGTATTTTTAACTGCCATCGCCTTTGCACTTCCCGGAACAACGCAATTGATGAAATCTGCTTTCATTAAGCTGGGGATAGTCAAAGTTAAGGCGTGTGTAGGAACCTGACCGATATGCTCGAAACAGCCATCATTTACCTGCTGCGTCCTGCAGTCCTGATCAAGTTCTACAACTTTAACGGCATGGATATCATTAAAATCTGCTACAGGCGGATCGTTAAAGGCTAAATGTCCATTCTCGCCTATCCCCATACAAACAATATCTACAGGATATTGCGCCAGGAGCTCGGTGTACCTCATGCATTCTGCCTGAAGGCTTTGAGCATTGCCGTTTAAATAGTTAACAGATTTAAACTTAAACTTTCCGAACAAACGTTCCCTTAAAAAATTACCAAAACCTTGTGGAGCATCTGATGCCAAACCAATGTACTCATCCATATGAAAGGCATTGATTTTACTCCAGTTCAAATTACAATCATACAGGCAATTTAAAAATTCATTTTGCGATGGTGCGGCCGCAAAAACCACATTAATTTCTTTTTTTGACGACAGCAGGTGGTCTACCTCCCTGGCAAACCGTTCGGCAGCAGCCGCCCCCATTGTTTTACGTGATTCGTAAACCCTCACATCAATGGTATTTTCTATAGATAATGACATAGTAAACAAATTAGATTAACATCTTTTTTGCTAATGTAGCAAATATTTTCGTGTACGTACACGAAAATATTTATATTTACCTAACTTACACCTGAAAGAACAGTAAACCAAAAAGAGAATTATGACAAACGTTATGAGTAATAAGCAACGTAACCTGCCCTTAGATGTACTCAGGGGAATGACCGTTGCATTGATGATCACTGTAAACAATCCAGGGAGCTGGAACGATATATACGCACCTTTCAGGCATGCAGAATGGCACGGCTTTACGCTAACCGACCTGGTCTTTCCCACATTTTTATTTGCTGTAGGTAATTCCATGAGTTTTACCAAGAAAGCAATCGGGGCAGTAAGCACTGCGGAGTTCTATAAAAAAGTACTGAAAAGAAGCGCCATTATCTTCCTGATCGGCTTCTTGCTGTTATACTTTCCTTCCTTTAAAATCGAAGAAGGCAAACTCATTTTCATCAGCCCTCTTGATGTAAGGCTCTGGGGCGTGCTGCAAAGAATAGCGGTTTGTTACTTATTAGCGAGCATTGTGATCCACTATCTCCATAAAAAAGGGATTATCATTTTAAGTATATGTACCCTGCTCGGCTATTGGGCGGTGCTTTATCTAGGTAATCCAAACGATCCATATAGCCTGCAGGGCAATTTAGTGAGAACGGTAGACCTATTGCTGTTTAACGCCAAGAATCTTTATCAAGGTTTTGGCATCCCCTTTGAACCCGAAGGCTTGTTGAGCACTTTACCTGCTACAGTAAACGTGTTGGCCGGCTATCTGATCGGGCTTTTTGTGCAAAGCCCAGGAACAACAAAAAGCAAGGTCATCAAAACAACTATTATCGGCGCAGTCTTAGTCGCAGTTTCGATGGTCTGGAACGCCTCCTTCCCAATCAATAAAGCAATCTGGACCAGTTCTTACGTTCTTTTAACGGTCGGCTTAGACCTCTTAATCCTTGCTGTGCTTATTGTGTTCATTGAACTGGCCAACCTGCGCAAGTGGACATACTTCTTTGCCGTATTTGGTAAAAATCCGCTTTTCATTTACATCATCTCCTGGATGGTGTTAAAAGTACTGTACATGATACAGCTCGGTCGGTTATCGATAGCATCATCAGCCTACCGCAACCTATTTCTGTCAGCAATGGAGCCTAAAAATGCATCACTGGCATTTGCCCTTGCCTATATGTTGTTAATGTGGTTAGTGTGTTGGGTTTTGGATAAACGGAAAATCTATGTCAAAGTATAAATTTACGGAGTATATCTATAGTTCTCCATACACTAACAACTTGCGATAAAAGCTTTTAACAAGCTTGGGCGGAACGGCTGTAAAAGCATATAAGTAAGATTACCAAAAAAAGCCGCCTTTAATAGCTAAAGAGGGCTTTTTACTACCAGGCATGCGTGTGGGATTATTTAGCCCCCCTGCGCAAATTCCAACGCTCCAAAGCAATCTGTTTTATGAAAGTTCGGCTTAGTGCCTGTAACCATATTCCATGTTAAAAAATGAGGCTCTGGTAGTCCATCGCCACATTTATAAAAGTTTCCCTTTGCTTTTAACAGGTTAAATGAGCTGATGGTGTGATGAACAAATATTTCTTTGGGGATAATGAGAACAATTTCCCAGTCGAACCCTTCCTGCTTCTTACCCAGTTTTGAATTGATCCTGGAGGAGAAGCTTATTTTACCGATTACTTCTGCAGGAAGCAGTTCACGACCGCTCCGCCTGTTACCATAACCGATCTTGGTAGCGCCCAAACAATTAAACTCAAGGTTATAGTACGCCTTGTCGTTATCAAAAGCAATAAAAAACTCTACACAACTGTCGTTATGGATATTTCCATTGTTCAGTTCGTCGGCGATAAGATAACGTTCTTCAATTTGGTACCATAGAATTATCGCATCGGTATTATGGGCAATGACAAAATTGGCCTTGGTGTCGCTTTTAAATTCTGGCCATGGACTGTATGATATCGGCATGCGCTGCAGTTGCTGTACGGCCAACACCAGCTCATCTGCCGTAGTGAAGTCTGAGGTTTTAATATAGGGGATTTCTAGCTTGTTCACGGGGTATTTCGATATAAATAGTTTGTTTTATGGTAGATGAAGAACTGTGGCTGGCGGTTGTGATGCACTATAAACTATTTTACCGTTTACAATAGTGGTGTCTATGTTAATATCCTGATCAAATATCACAATATCAGCATCCTTCCCCTTGGTAAGTGAACCTTTAAAGTCATCGATACCTAAAATTCTGGCGGGAGTTTCAGCGCTCATCTTAACCGCATCGAACAATGGAATATCTGCCAGATTGATCATGTTTCTAACCAACTGATCAGCTGTTGCCACACTACCGGCAAAAGCGCTACGATCAACCAGTTTGGCCACCCCATCTTCTATAATCACTTCCATCCCACTTTTGAGGCTACCCAGAATACTTTTGTCTGCGCCTGTACCTGCTGCACGCATCGCATCGGTGATCAATGCAGTATTTTCGGCTCCTTTGATTTTGTACACCAGTTTTAATAAAGGTATGGGCAGATGTCTGCCGTCAACAATAATCTCCACCGTCATATTATCGATGAGATAGGCACTTTCTATCACTCCGGCATAGCGGTAGGCATTTCTACGGGATACACCAGACATGCACGAATAAAAGTGGGTTGCATGGGTAAATCCAACTTCATATGCTTTTATTACATCTTCGTAAATAGCATCGGTATGGGCAATTGCAGCAAGAATGTTTTTTGCTTTTAGTGCTTCGGCGAACTGTAGCGCTCCAGGCAATTCAGGCGCGGCACTCCACCTTTTGATCACCCCGGTGGAAGATAGTATTTCGAGATATTCGACAGGATCGGGATTTCTGATGTATTTCGGATCCTGGGCGCCTTTTTGGCTCATCGCAAAATAAGGGCCTTCTATATGCAAGCCCACAAACTGGGCTCCATCAGTATTTAATGGATGTGCTTTTTCGTAAGCAGCAATGGTCGCCAATAAATCTTGTTTTTCGCAGCTCAATGTCGTCGGCATCATCGAGGTGGTTCCGAACCTGGCATGGGTGCGTGCAATTTCAAGGAATGCTTCCAGTGTATTGTCCATAAAATCGTGCCCACCACCACCATGCACATGCATATCAATAAAGCCTGGAGCAACATATTTCCCTTTGGCGTCAATTTCCAGGGCATTGGGAACGGAAACGTTATCGGTTGTTACTTCCTCAATTTTATTTCCGGCAATTACTACCGTCCCGTCCTTAATTAAGCCAGATGGGGTAATGATATTGCCATTGTATATTTTAGTATAGTTCATAAATTAGTTCGTTGTAAATTTCCAGTCTTTAAGCCGGTACGCATAAAAAGCGTAGAAAATGAGGTAAGTGTAACAAGGCAGCAATACCCAATAGGCTTCGCGTAAACTATGCTGATCTGCCCAATAGCCATATAGCAATGGCATGATGGCATTGCCGCATAACCCCATAATGAGGAGGGAAGCACCTGTTTTAATGAAACGCCCCAGGTTGTTGAGCGCAAGTGGCCAAACGCCGGCCCAGATCATAGAGTTTGCAAAACCTAGCGACACAATAAACCAAACCGAGATGTCGGTATGATGACCAAAAAAGGCTACTCTTCTTTCGAAAGCTAGAATGCACAGGCTGAGTATCAATCCGAGCACCGTACACACTTTTAGGGCGGTAAGCTGCGAAACAAGCTTCGGAATAAAGGAGATACCCAACAAGTAACCTATAATAGTTGCCGTAAGCGTGTAAGAAGGGAATGTTTTGGCCTCCATAAAAGCCATCCCCTGATGTGAGGCATAGTTCACAATACTATCAACAGCGATCACCTGAGAACCAACGTGGAAAAATATGGCAACCGCACCGAACACTAAGTGTGGAAAGTCAAAAATGCTTTTCTTATCGGCATTATCAACGGCAATGTGCGAGTCTTCGTGTTCGGTATCTATTTCGGGCAAGGGAGAATAGCGCACCAAAAATCCGAGCAATAACAATACCAGGGAAACTACGGCATAGGGTATCACCACACGTCCAATAATTTCGTTGAGCATAACTTCTTTTTCAGTACCGACCATCAATGCTACCTTTCTAAACAGTTCGTTATCTGTTTCTGGCCGCAGAATTACCGCTGCAAAGAGTAAAGGCGCTAATATTCCAGCCATTTTATTGCATATACCCATTATACTGAAGCGCTGTGCGGCGCTATCCTGCGGACCGAGGATAGTGATATAGGGGTTTGCGGCAGTTTGTAAGATGGCAAGGCCAATGCCAAGGGTAAAAAGTCCACTCAAAAATAGCGGGTATGTTCTGGTTAGCCCGGCGGGTATAAACAACATAGCGCCTAAGGCCATCACCCAAAAACCACACATCATGCCTTTCTTGAACCCGATTTTTTTAAGCAGATAGCCTGCAGGTAGCGACATAACCAGATAGGCAATATAAAAGGCAAATGCAACAAGGTAAGATTCAAAGTTGTTCAGCTCACAAGCAATCTTGAAAAAGGGAATAAGGATGGCGTTGATCCAGGTTACAAAGCCAAAAATGAAGAATAGCAGGCCAATGATCGAAATTGAAACCAACATATCCTTCCTGGTAAGCGAAGACACCTGAATTGGGCTGTTTTGTAATGACATATAAAGATATTAAGGTGTGTTGTTAATTTTCTGTAACCGGGCAAGCAGGTCTAAATACCTGAAATTCCGCAATCGACCTTCTTCTGCAATTTCCATATCATACAAAAAATGGCTGTTTAACCTGGCAAATTCCGCATTGACTTCTGATACGTTTAGTTCGAGCAATTGCTTTAATAGCGTTCCCGCCTGCTTTTTATCAAAACCTTGCCTGTTTAGTTCGCTTTCAACCTCCATACAAACCAGGTAATTGTACCGGATATTGGCCATGAGCACATAATGTGCATATTCCTTTTGGCCTTTATTAACTTTAAAAGATCTGAACGCATTTAATACATACCTAGCACTATCCCTGAGTTGCTTAACCGTAAAACCTTGCTTACTTACTTTTCCTTGATTTACCTCGTAGGGGGCTAGTTTTAATGCATTCCAGAACTGTTTCGCCTCTGATGCTGACAGGCCGTATTTATCGGCGGCATAGTTGGCTACAAAATCAGCAGGTGCAATTGCTTGCTTACTTGAAAGGGCCTTAAAAAATGCATCAACCAAAAGGTTAAAACCCGAAAGTGGATACACCCGTCTGATCGCATGGAGATCCATAATATCACTATGCGACTCGGCAATTGGCGAATAGATGCCGGAAGTAGACCACGATGTCATGATCATTCCTTTGTAGCCGAGCGCTCTGCCTTGAGGGATAAAAACTTTCATGTTATTGAAATGCTTTTCCCAATCGGTTAAAAAATAGTTATCCGGGCTACTTCTCAATGCCGGAGATCCCCAAATTTCGAAGCCGCTCTTCATCAGCTTCTCATGGTCGCCAAATCGGTCTAACTCCCAACCATAATTCCAGTCGATAAAGATGGTTTCCTTTGGCAATGATTTTAAGGCATCAGGATATTTAAGGGCGATGTCTGCCCATACTACTGGTTTTTTCCCCAGACTCACCACAAGCTCACACAGCATTTTGATATAGTCGCCATATAACCTGCCCATACCAAGTGAATCTGCTTTGCGCTTAGATTCTGGTGATTTGCCTAACAGATAAGTTTCATCTCCACCAATGTGAAAATATTTAGATTTATGGGTACTGATGAGGTCTGTATATAAATCAGTGAACAAGGCTTTACAAAGCGCTTCCTTCATCGGGTTTACCTGTGAGTAATCTTTCTGATCTTCCCTCAACGCCTTGTACCTGTAATTTTTAAGGATGTATTCGACGTGGCCAAAACTTTGTTGCAGTGGTATCACATCAATTTTTAATGAATCACAATAGGTAATAAACGATTTCACTTCAGCTCTGCTATAGGCGTACTTGTTGGCAATAACCGCATGTTTTTCGAATGGGTAGGTTCCCTCCCATTCCATCACCAGGGCATTGATACCGTTTTTACTGAGCCGAAGCGCAAATTCCTTTAAGGCGGGCATCTTCATCACCTGGATCCTTAAATCAAGATGAAAACCCTTAATGGCAAAGTCATTCCTCTGCTCAGATGTTTGGGCATAGGCATAACTGGTAGCAATGAGCCAAACCAATGCAAAAACCCACTTTGTTTTATTTATCCTCTTGTTCACTTTCAATATTTTATTACTCAAGATATCATTTTCTCTCCATTATCTTTTACTTCCAGCTATCTGGCGGACTGCTCAACTGTGTTCTGATCCACTTGCCAGCCTCTTTGAGGTTCTCATCGGTCCATGGGCCATCCGGGCAGGTGCCTGTTTTCCAGGCTGCGCCACTGCGCGGACTATCAGAAAAGTTCCAGTTCACCCATGATATTTTTCGATCTGCAAGAAATCTGAGCCATTGCTGCGACTTTATGAAATCATTTTCTCCATCACCCCATCCATCCTGGGTGCCAAATTCGGTTACAAAAACCGGAATTCCCCCATCAAGTGCAGCCTGTACAAAGCCCATGCGGGCATCCTGACTGGGTTTGTTTTGGTCAGCGGCATAAAAATGCATGGTGTACATGATATTGTTAAAGTTTAATGTCTTGCCAATTACATGGTCGGGCCTTGAGGCAAATTCCGGAGTGCCTACAATCACGATAGATCCGGGATCGTTATTGCGAATAATCGGAATAATCTGTTCCGCATAATTTCTAATCAGTTGCCAGGTAACCGGATACTTATCGCTATTGGGTTCATTGCAGATTTCGTAAAGCACATTCCCTTTGGCTGCATGTTTTTTGGATACGTGTTCGAAAAATGTTTTGGCCATTGCCGTGTTGGCATTTGGATCGCCCGGATGCAACATATGCCAATCAATAAGTGCATAAACTCCCCTTTGATAACATTTTTCAACCAGGTCATCTACAAACTGTGTAAAATGTTCTGGTTTGGTTTCATAGCCTCCCTCCTGAATATACATGGAAATACGCAAAATGTCGGCACCCCAATTGTTGGTCAACAGATCGAGCGACTGGTCATTATAGCAATTACCCCTATATTGCAGGCCGTGGGTACTCATGCCCCTCAATTGGATGGCTTTCCCCTGCTGGTTCATGAGCGTGGTTCCCACTACCTTTAACCTTCCGTTAATAACAAACGGATTGTCTTTATTTACAGGTAGCTGCCCTTCTTGCGGCGCTGCCGTTTGCTTGCCCTTGCATGATACCAACACAAAAAGGAGCATGCAGAGCAAATTCAATATTTTCTTCATATGGATATTTTTTACTTCAGGGCTTCTCTATGGGTTTTATCAATGAGGCTCAGTAGCGAGTTTTCATTTTGGCTATCGTATAAGAGTTGCCAGATCATTACTCCACCACCGTCTTTTGTAGCCAATATAGTTTTGTCTTTAATGGTGTTTTTTCCGTTGTAATAAATTGTGCCACCATTTTCTGGTAAGACAATTTCGTCGTAATCCATCCGTTCAGTATATTTCGCCTGCACATCTTGCCAGGACATTTGCCTGAAGGTCCTGTCTTTACCTGGCAACTCACCAAAACCATAACCATAAAATGGAAGTCCGAGGTTAAGACTCGTCTTTTTCATGTCCCGCTCCTTATGCCAATAATCCAGATGATCCATCGCGTAAGATATTGGTGCGTGTTGCCCGGGTACCTCAGGTTTCCAGGGGCCTGTTTTGTCGTAGGCCATGATATTGATAAAATCAAACTGCGCTAAAGCTAAATTGGTTATTCGGTCTCTGGTCCACCAGGCCACCGCAGCTGATAAGAGCTTCTTTCTTTTGTTCAGTTGTTTTTTTAACCCAACAACGAAAGCCTCGTAGTTGGCATCAATGTCGTCCCCCTCCAAATCAACATCAATGCCATCGAGGTTATATTTATCCAGCACAGCAATAAAGTTGGTAACCAAAGCCTTCCTATGCTCATCTCCCAATAATTTGCCGTAATAAGCATGGCTGCTTCCCCCACCACAAGACAGCAGCACTTTGATATTCCGCTGATGTGCCATTTGTACTACCGTATCTAAGCCAGGTACATCTTTAAAAACTCCGTCTGGACCGGGGTTGATGAAAGCAATATTGAGATGTGTTATTTTTCCCAGATCAACTTTCTTCAGGTCTTGCACCATATTTGCCCGCGACCAGATATAACCGATTACTTTAAACTGGGCATGCAAGGGGTTAACAGTGGCCAGGACCAAAAGCATTAAGCCACAGATCCATTTTTTGTTATTGCTGTAAATCATTTGTATAGCTTTTGCAAAAGTTATTATGTGCTTTTTTCTGGAACCAGCGCCAATCAACTGACCAACGCTGGCCCAATAGGGTATTATTTAAGGGTATTGTAAACCGCCTGGGTTAAAGAGTTGTTTCCTGATACATCAAAATCTCCCTGCCAGATATAGGCACCCAAAAAGTCGCTTGTTTTAATGAAATTTGCTTTTTGGGTAACCAATGGCACGCCGTTGAAATAAATTGCCAAGGGAGCCGGTGTCAAATCTACTTTCTCCTTATCGAAAGCTGTAGGATATAAAGCCAGAATATCTTTATAGGCAATATAGTTGAATGAGGTAAAGCTCGCATTGTTGCCATTGGCATCAACTGCGGTGTACCTTAATCCCATAGCCGGGATGCCTACTACGATTTTATTAAGCGGCAGTTTAGCTTTCCAAACATTGGCACTGCTTACCATGTAATCGTAGCCTGAAGGATTGCCCAATGGCTTGCCCGTACCGGTATTTAAACCGCTTTCAAAAGCACGAACATGAACCCAGTTTACATTGGTCAGACTTGCAGCCGTGTAGTTACTGTGTGTGTAATTTACCGGTACAGTGAGGGTAATGATTTTGGAAGTGCCCAATGCATTGCGCAACTCATTGATAAAAGTTATCGTTGCAGCCATGTTAGCTGTTGTAGTTGCTTCTACGGTATTGCCCACATCGGCCATCATTACATCTACCCCGTCCATGTTTCGTAAGGCCAGGTAATCTTTAACGGCCTGTGCCAGTGCGGTACGCTGAGTTGCATTCTTCAATGCCGAACCAAAAGTATTACTGTCATAAATATTCCAGCCGTTCGCCGAAAGTGTGGCACTAATGCCCAGTAGCACCGGAACACCAGCCAGGTGTGCCTTGGTCACAATTTCCTGCGATTTCCTGCCCGTTTCTCCTTTAGAAACATCCAACAATCCGGCAGCATTAATTAAGCCCGCCTTGAAGGTAACATGTGTTACATTATTCCAGTTCATGTTGCTGATATCGCCATTCTCCCCCAGGTACGACATCACCACCTTGGTGTAGCTTTTAGGCGTAAATGCCGTTCCAGCAGCAGCCAATACAAACACATCTTTAAACCGGCTTACCGTGGTTCCGTTATAAGTGGCTTCTACTTTTATGCGATAATCGCCAGCGGCTGTAGCCGTGAAAGCATATTTTTCGCCAGTAGCTACTTGTTTGTCGTTTACCTTCCAAAGCACTTGCACCTTTCCTGCAGGCGTAAATTGCAGTGTATTGAATGTAATAATTTCTCCCGGTTCCAATACTTGGGTTGCATTGGGAGTTGGGAAAATAGATGCAATGTCTCCGCCAATAATTCTTGGCACATAATCATAGTCCTTTTCCTGTTGGGCTACCTCGTTTTCTTTACAACCAAAAAAGAAGGCCATAGCAAATAAGGCGTATATTAATAATTTGATTTTTTTCATCTCTTTAAATTTTGTACGATCATTATTAATGATGTTTATTATTCCTGATCCCACCAAACGCGTTTGGTCCAATCGTCTGTACCGATAATTTTAATCGCGGCTTCTACATTAGCGGCATTCTGCTGTTTCTCGGATAGTGGATATTCAAATCTTCTGGGTATGGTTTGTGATACCGATTCGGTAGTAGGCGACGGTACCAATACCGGAAATCCGCTTCTGCGCCAGTTGGCATAGGTTTCGTTTCCATTTAACAACAAGGCAATCCACAACTGAGTATTAATCTGCTCTAATTCTCTGCCCACAACTAAGGGATTGGCGGTTTTGAAGTTGTTGATTTCGGTTGCCGTTACCACCGGACCACCTGGATATAAGCTAAGCTGTTGCATGGCTGCCTCCACGCCTTTGTAGTAGTGCTCTTGTGCAGTGCCACCTAAGTTCAAACCGAAACGCTGTGTCGCATCGGCCAATAGCAGTTCTACCTCAGCATACGTAATGTGGAAGAATGGTGCATCGTTTCTCAGTAAGTTATGGTTTAACTGTGGCTTAAGGTCTATGCTTCTGGGTGTGTAAGATGTGCCGTTTGCCAATGTAATGGCAGTGGTGCTTAACACATCATCAGAGTTATAACGGCCCGGGATTGCACCCACCAAGCCTATTTTAGCCCTAACCTGTGCCGTAATATCTTCCCGCTCCAGGAATCTGGTCGGGGCTACCGGATTGAATTCGCGGTAACATTTAATCAGATGGTTTACACGCGGATCATTGGTAACCGTTAATGCATTTAAGAAGGTGTTTACTACACGGCCCATTTCATTTTTACTGTTCCAGGCTGCTGAAATTCCGTTCGGGCGTGGATCCTGATAACTGTTGGGAACATTCTCATGCCTGGTCATACAGATATCGGCATTGCTTGTGAAAACACCGCCGGCATAAGCTGCCTGGATTTCAGCTTTGCCCTTTTCCGGATCTCTCTTCGCCAGGCGAAGAGCTAAGCGCAACCGGAGTGAGTTGGCGAACTTTTTCCAGGCGGAGATATTGCCTTTGTAAAAATACTCGTTGGGCACCCTATCTTTAGCCGCATCTAACTGGGCAGACGCTTCGGCCAATTCCTTAAAGAAATCGTAATAAATATCTTTCTGCGCGTCAAACTTCGGCCTGATCTGCCCGGTAGATCCTTTCCCTGCCTCAAAATAAGGGATATCACCATAGGTGTCAGTCAACCGGGCGAAGATATACACCTTCATGATCCGGCACATGGCGTTGAGGTTGGTTTGGTTGGCCACCCCTTTGCTGCGTTCTACCGCATCAACAATGTTAACCACATCGTTTTGATAGCTCTCATCGAACATCCGCCAGAGGTAAGAAGGCGTTTTCTTATACACCGCACCAAAACTCATGTTAAAAGCACCGGCAAACTGCTGCATCATCGGGATGAGCATAAAATAGTTTGTGCGTTCCTGTATGCCCAAATCGCCCGAAAAATATACCTGGGTGTACATCAGCTGACTGGCAGGATCTAAATTAGATGATCTGGTAGGGTCTACATTCAGGTCACCAAATTTCTTGCACCCCAGTGAAGTCAGGATCAGCAGGAGCATTACTATATATGTTATTTTTTGTTTCATGATCGACATCTTTAGAATTTAACATTGAGGTTAAAACCCCAACCTCTCCGGGTGGGAAGTGAACCATATTCCAGGCCCTGGCCATTGCTGTTATTGTAATTGGAATCAGGATCTACATTGGGTACATCCTTATAGATGATAAAAGGATTTCTTGCCACCAGGCCTAGCGACGAGCCTTTCAGTCCCAGCTTTTTATTCAATGCCTGTGATAAAGTATAGGTAAGCGTCAGGTCCCTCACCTTCACATAAGTAGCCTTATAAACAAATGGTGTTGCAATATTAGAACCGTCGGTAGCAAAGGTTGTCCAGTACAGTGTCGGATCCATAGCTCTTGTATTCGCCGTGTAAACCGGATTAGCCGCAGTACCGGTATTGATTACGCCTTGTGGCACAAATCCCCTTACTTTTCCTTCCGCGGCCCATTCTGCAGCGGTTTTTTTAGCGGCCAAACGGTTTTCTTCAGATAAGATCCACTCGTCTCTTCCCGCTAAGGTTGCTGTTGCAGAGCCTCTGGCATGCATAAATAGATTGGTCATAGAAAATAGATCTGCACCGTATTTCACATCAAAGCTGGCGTTCAAACTGAAGTTTCGATAAGAAATCCGACTGGTTACCCCGCCGGTCCAATCAAATACCCCCTTGCCCAGAACCTTCATTTTAGGATCGATAATGGGCAACAGGTTGGTAGAGTTTAAGATCACGTTGCCATCCGGGTCTCTCATAAAATCGTATCCCATTAAAGTTCCGTACTGCTCTCCAGGTTTGGCTACCACCCGTAAGCCTGCCCAACGCGCCTCTGATAGCGAGAGGTATTCGCCTACCCGGTCAGACAAAGACGCTACTTTACTTACGTTTCTGGCGAAGTTGACACTGATGTCCCACTTGATTCTGCTTTTATCAGACAGCGGACTTGCCGAAACCAATAATTCGATCCCATGATTGGCGATTACGCCCGCGTTTATCAGCTGTTGTGGATAGCCTGATGAGAACGCAGCAGGTACGATGTTGATCTGGTCTCTTGATTTTGAACTATAGTAAGCCGCATCAAAATTAACTTTGTTTTTAAAAAACTTCAGGTTGGTACCAATTTCGAAAGACCTCGTTCTGGTTGGTTTCAAGTCGATCGGTGGAATCACCCGAGACGAAATTTTGCCATTCAATGCCCCGTTAAAAGGAAGCTGATTAAGTGAATAGTACAAATCCAATAAGAAAGGATCAGTATCATTTCCAACCTCTGCTACCGATGCCCTTAACTTACCGAACGATAAAATGTTACTATTAATTTTAAAAGCATCGGTAAATACAAAGCTGGTAGAAAGTGATGGATAAGTGTAAGTATTGTTATGCTCGGGCAAGGTTGAAGATTGATCTCTTCTTACGGTAGCGTCTAGATAAAGATATTTTTTAAAACCTACCGTTATAAGTCCGTAAACAGACCTGATGGTACGCGGAATATCGTTAGGAATCACCGATTTATCTAAATAACTACTGGCACTGATGGCGTCTAAAACAATCATATTTGAGAAAGCAGATGTCGTGCCTTTCCGAATGCGGTTATTGATGCTTCCACCTAAGCGTGCGGAGATGTTAAAGTCTTTGCCAATCTGCCTGGTATAACTTGCCAAAGCTTCTACCTGATTGGTCGTGTAACGTTGGTTAACCTGATCAAGCTGTCCGCCCAATGCCCCGGGTGTCGTTTTTGGCCTATAGCTTTCATAGTCCAGAAACGTAACATCAGTTGCTGCTTTAGCATTTAAACTAAAACTCTTGGTAAACTGATAGGTTGCGTTTAACGATCCGGTAAGCCGCTCTTTAGTCGTCTTGTTATACATTTCCTGGATTACCCAATAAGGATTGATACGGAATTGGCCACCGCCCCAATCAACATAATCGCCCTGCGCTGTTTTGTAGTTTGTTTTAAACAGTTCTTGATCTATATTATTGGCCAGACCATTGAAGTTCATGCCGATATTGGAAGGAGAATCGCCCAGTCCGGCCCTGTTGTTCACTTTCTCGTTCATATAAGTTGCCCGTACATCAAGCGAGAACTTGTCGCCGAATTTCGAACGTCCCGAAAAAGTATAAGTATTTCTTTTGATGTCACTTGTTGGCACAATATCCTTATACCGCAAGTCTGCTGCAGAAAACCTGAAGTTCGATTTATCTGTAGAACTGCTCAGGGCTATTGTATTATTAAAGGATGAACCTGTGCGGAAAAAGTTCTGAATGTTATCTTTAACCAGCGCATAAGGCCTGCTTACACCGTCGAAACCCACCAGATTGATTCCTGGATCCAGGCGTGGACCGAAATTGATGAAAAGACTATTGAAAGCCGAAGCCTGATCAACCGGTAATAACTGGTTTCTTCCCTGTCCGTATAAATATTGGACATCATCATATTTCGTCAATTGTGTTTCTATCGAGTTGGTACTGTTAAAATCTATCCCGAGCTCTTTGCTGTTAGCACCTTTTTTGGTCGTAATTAAGATTACACCATTACCGGCCAAACTTCCGTAAAGTGCCGTTGCTGCGGGGCCTTTCAGTACCGTTACCGATTCCACATCGTCAGGATTGATTGCAGAAATTGCATCTCCCATATCTACCCCGCCACCGAATTGATCGGTCCCTACCTGGCCGTAATTAGAATTGTCCATCGGGATACCATCTATTACATATAAAGGCTGGTTATTTCCTGTAATACTTGTTGAACCCCTGAGTACAACCCGAGATGAACCTGCCGGACCACCAGCGGTACTTGTAATAACCAATCCGGCCACCTTACCTGCCAGCGAATTGATTACATTCGTTTCTTTGGCCTTATTAATATCATCTCCGTTAACCTGCGTAACGGCATAACCGAGTTCTCTTTCGCTGCGCTTGATACCGAGAGCGGTTCTTACCTCGACGGTATTCAAAGTGGTTACATCCTCTCTCAGCCGGAGGTCAACCCGTTTTTTGGAGTCGCGTGCCACAAAGAACTGCGTAGCCAAACCCACGCTACTTACCTGAATAGTATCCCCATTGCCGGCCCTCACCGAGTATCCACCAGACGCATTAGTGTTGACCACCTGTTTGGTCTTTTTATTCAGCACACTAACATTCGGCAATGCGAAGTTATGTTCATCGGAAATTATCCCGGTTACATTAAATGCCCCTGTTTGCCCAAACACGGTTTTGGGAAAGGTCACTAACAGAAACAGGAAAATGAAACCGAGAAAAACCCTGGTCATTTGTAAAAGTCGTTTCATTTTAATAGTTTGTTGGTTTAAAAATGTTTAGTTGTTGTGGTTCTTCAAAATTAAAATAGCTATTTTCTCGGGCTGCGCGATACCCATAAGCCAGCTGTACTAAAATGTTTTACGATAGGGATGCGTTTATAATTGGTTACCGTCAGTATTCACCGTTAACGTACACGTTCTTTGGTCAAAAAAAACATAGAAGGGTTTTAAACTCCTATGAACATTTTCGTTTACCTGTTTCGTTAACGTACACGAATATATTGAATATTATTTCAAAAGCAAATTTTACAGCCATTTTTTTTATAAAAAAATTATAGCTAGTTTTTATAGTAAATGTAGTTTTCTTTGGTAATGATGTCGATTGGCATATATTGTACGCTTTCTACCGTGGCCTGCAACAGGTGCTGATAGATAGACATCACCCCTTTGTAACCCTGCTCCTGCGGCTTTTGGCAGATCAGAAAATCAATGGTACCATTTTTCAGGTGGGTTATATTTTCTTCTAGAAAATCATATCCCATTAGCTTTACATCTTTAATTTTGTATTCGTTAAAAAACTTCGCTACAGACGATACCCTGGAGTTGGTCACGAAAACCAGATTGGGCCTGTTTTTTTCGAATTGCTGTTTTAAGATTTTTTGAAGGGAGTTATAGTCGGTTTCGTTTACATCAATTTTATCTATATCAACTACTATATTTTCTTTTTCAAAGTAGGCCCTGAAACCTTCCTCTTTTTTTAAAAGGTGATGGTGCAGGTCAATCTCCCTAGAGATGTTAACCAATAGTACCCGCTGTGACGGCGAAATGAGGTATTTAGACAAGTGGGCGGCCAGGTATCCACTTTGAAAGAGGTCTGGACCGATGTATGCTATGTTAGCCTGATTGGCCAGATCCGAATTGATCAAGACGAATGGAATATTGTGTTGTCTGCAACGCGCCAAGAAATTAATCGATTCTTTTTCGAACATGGGCGCCAATAGCAGTCCGTCATAACCTTTTTTAAGGATAATATCTGCCTGGTTGATGAAAGTTTGTTTGGCATTTTGATCGAAGAAGTAATGTTCAACCATCACTCCGAAATTCCTGATTTCTGAAGCAGCCTGGTTTATTCCCTTCAACGGAGCGTTCCAATAGCCGGTTTCATTGGAAACGGATGGGATTAAAGCAGCAATTTTAATTACTTTTTTTGAGGCAAGCATCCGTGCCATAATGTTGGGCTGGTAATCAAGCTCTTCGATAATTTTTTGGATCTTTTCCTTCGTTTTCGCCGAAACCCCTAACCTGTTGTTGATCACCCGATCAACGGTTCCGATAGAAACGTTGGCACGTTTTGCTATCTCTCTTATGCCCGTGCTATTTTCAGCTTGTTTTTTCATCCCTAACAAATGTAGAGATAATTAAAGAACAGAACAATGGTATAAGCGCTAAAATGTTAACGTTAACGGATAGTAAATTAAAAAATCAGTGGCATAGAAGAAATTGAATAATAACCTGATAAAGTTTGGATTACACTGAGGGTTATGAGGTTATATAAGTGCCTTAATTATGCCAGAAACCGCAAAAACGGTTTCTGGCATATAAGATAAGCATACCTTGAATTGAGTTAGGGAGCCGGTGTATTAATTTTCCTTCCTACGGCCTGCAGCAGGCTATACGTTCCGGTAACATCCTGTGATAGTTCCCAGATCATTACCCCTTTTATATTTTGGGCTGCATATTTCGTTTTCGCTTCTATAGCGGTGATACAATTGTATTTATAGCCATCGTAGGTATCTACATAGGCTACCGCCGAAGCGCCGTAATCGGCAATTAATTGCGCCCAGGATTTGTAGCCAGCACCCACAGTAGGTTTATAACCGTAAAAGGGAACGCCCAATACCAATTTGGAAGCAGGAACGCCAAGCGTGAGAAACTTATTGATATGTTGGATGGCCGCATCATATGAAGAGTGGTTCGAGGTGCCGCCCCATCCATTATCGTAAGACATAATACTGATCAGATCCAGATAGGCATAGGAAGAACTTGGGATTTCTCCACCATTAAATGCAGCGGTTGCCGCGGTAACCAGTTTGCCAAGCGGGTTTATCTTGGCCCTCAATGCCGCCACAAAAGGGGCAAAGTTTTGTTCTGCTTTGATCTGATTTAGCGTTGACCCCTCCACATCGATGTCTATGCCGTCGAGATTGAAATAGGTAGCAAAAGAAGCAAGGTTGTTGATAAAGTTGGTACGGTTGGCAACGCGGAACTGCACGGCAATATCACCGGCAGCTGTATCCGGATCTCCCCCACCTATCGAAGCCAGTACTTTTCTTCCCTCTGCATGTGCCTTGCTTACTACCGCGTTAATTTCTGCAGCAGTAAAATCGCTGAACAAGGGTTGCCCATTGGCCATCATACCGCCACTGGAACTGGGTGCAAAAAAAGCGAGGTTAACGTGGGTTACAATACCGAAATCTATCGAATTGGCCAGGTTAGAAACGCTACTTACCCAGCCAGGCACATAACCGATTACTACTTTGTCGGGATTAGTGACTAGCGCCTGGCTACCTGCAAGCATATTCACACCAGATACTTTTAGGTCCTCGTCTCTAGTACTTAATGGGATTTCTTTTTGCTTGCTGCAAGCAGCGGTTACCAACACTGCCAGCGCCAGTATTAGGGATTTTAAATTTTTCTTTTTCATTGTTTTTGGTTTTAGGTTGTTGTTAAATCTATTTTGGATGGTATGCTTATCGGTAGATATTTTAAAAAAGTCAAAAAAAACGTTAACGTACACGTAAATTGAACGTAATTTGTTTTAAATAAGGTTGATTAATGAAGAAATGACGGGGGAAAGCGGCTTTAAACGAATCGTGTACGTTAACAAATATAAATTAATATTTTATAAAAGCAAATACGACCGGAAGAATGACATGCAATAAAGAATAACATAAGTCAGATTTCAGCGAGGAAAAAACAGTTATCATTTTTAGAATATAGTGTTCGCCGATGGCCAAACTTTTCTGCCACCGCCGATGATCTGACAGTCATCAAATCGCTAGATAAAAGGTAGCGGATTTATTTACAGTATTTAAAAAACGTTTGAAAATCTGACTACAACACTTAGAAGATGTAAACTAATTCTAGTATTATAACTCAAAAACGACAAGCTATAGCAGGACGAGTCACATATTCCCTATCCTACTAAGGCATATTTGTTTTTTTTGAAATTAGAGTATATAACTCAAATAATTGCGTCTTTAATTAATAAGCGGATGGAATTTTTAAAGTTCACAAAATAAAACGATTATTTACTTGTAGGGAAGTTGCTAGGTACATAAAAAAAAGCGCCGCCAAACAACTTAAGGAAGCTAAATATGCCGTTTAAAGCTCCATTATAATCGCAGAACGCTTAACCGTTTGAAATAGATATTATTTATGAAATTTGGATTTATAACCTTGTTGCTAATTGCTGGCGCAGCTTCCGCTCAGAAAAAGACCAAAGTTACTCAGGAAAAGGATATGAGTTCCTATCTGATGGTTTACTTTAAAGACGACACGCATGGCTTACACATGGCACTCAGCCCAGACGGCTACACATTTACAGATGTTAACAAGGGCAAACCTGTAATCGCAGGTGATACTATCGCAATTCAAAAAGGAATCCGCGATCCTCATATAACTCGCGGACCGGATGGAGCATTCTACCTGGCCTTGACTGACCTGCATGTTTTTGCTAAAAAAGCAGGCCTTCGTGATACTGAATGGGAGCGGGATGGTAATCAATACGGATGGGGCAATAATCGCTCTTTGGTTTTAATGAAGTCAACCGACCTCATACACTGGTCAAGAACAATTTTGCGTGTAGATCAGGCTTTTCCCGGATTAGAAGAAATTGGCTGTGCCTGGGCTCCGGAAACCATTTACGATGAGGAGAAGAAAAAAATGATGATCTATTTTACCATGCGTTTCGGCGATGGTAAAGACAAGGTTTACTATTCGTACATGAACAATGAGTTCACAAAAATGGAAGCCAGGCCGAAACTTCTGTTTGAATATCCTAAAGAGGTGTCTTATATCGATGCGGATATTACCAAGGTGGGTAATAAATATCATATGTTTTATGTACCCCATGATGTAGGTGCCGGTATTAAACAGGCGGTATCCGATTCGATCAATACTGGCTATGTATACGATGCTAAGTGGTATGATCCTGAACCCAAAGCCTGCGAAGCTCCTAACGTTTGGAAGCGTATTGGATCTGATAAATATGTGTTGATGTACGATATTTATGGCATCAATCCGCATAATTTCGGTTTTAGCGAAACTTCAGATTTTGTGAATTTTAAAGATCTGGGGCATTTCAACGAAGGCGTAATGAAAACAACAAATTTCACGTCGCCTAAACATGCGGCCGTTATTCATCTTACCAAAAAGGAAGCCAAAAAGCTTGCCGTTCATTGGGGGTTGAAACTTTAAACAAAGACTTTTATAAAATAAATATGACTGCACCTAATTTCTTCAAAAAGATCACTCTTTTACTGGTATTTGCAAGGCTTACATTTTGTGTGCTTGCACAAGAATACCCAAAAGCTATTTTAAGAGGTGATTATCCCGACCCAAGTATTATGCGTGATGGAGACGATTTTTATATGACCCATTCTCCCTTTACCTATTCTCCTGGATTTTTAATATGGCATTCGAAAGACTTGTTTAACTGGAAACCAATAACACGAGCCATGCCAGACCTGGTTGGTTCTGCCATGGCGCCCGATCTGCTGAAACACAACGGTAAATATTATATATATTTTCCGGCTAGCGGAACCAACTGGGTAATATGGGCAAATGATATACGAGGCCCCTGGAGTAAACCGATTGATTTAAAAGTCCCCTTTATTGATCCAAGCCATGCAGTAGGCGAGGACGGCAAACGTTATTTGTTCGTTAATGAAGGTCGTATGGCTCCCCTGGCGACCGATGGGCTTTCTGTCACTGACACATTGAAAGAAGTTTATAAAGGATGGGAATATCCTAAAAGCTGGATTACTGAATGCAAGTGCCTTGAATCTCCAAAGATTTTAAAAAAAGGCAGTTATTTCTACATGGTAACAGCCGAAGGTGGCACAGCAGGTCCTGCAACGAGCCATATGGTTATAGTTGCGCGCTCAAAAAGCATTCAGGGTCCTTGGGAAAACTCACCATATAATCCGATAGTACATACTTATTCATCAGATGAAAAATGGTGGTCTAAAGGACATGGAACATTGATTGACGACGTAAAAGGAAATTGGTGGATCGTGTATCATGCCTATGAAAATGGATACCATACCCTTGGCCGGCAAACACTAATTGAACCCATTGAATGGACAACAGATGGTTGGTTCAAAACAGCAAAAGGAAAGATATACTCTGGAACAAAAGAAAAAGTACTTTCATCAGGCTTTACGCTATCAGATAATTTCAATAAAAAGACGCTTGGATTGCAATGGATGGCCTGGAAAGGTTATGATTCGAATGCTATTGAGTTGAAAAATAGTAGCCTTTATTTAAAAGCTAAAGGTATAAGTCCTGCGGATGCACAACTTTTGCTAACTACTGCTCCGGATACAAGCTATGAAACCCAGGTCGAGGTCACTTTAAAAGGAGGAAGTACAGGCGGACTGATTTTGTTTTACAATGAGAAAGCTTTTGCTGGCATCGCTTCCGATGGAAAGAATTTTATCGTCTATGAAAATGCAGGTAAAAAATCAAACAAGGCTAGCCGGTTTGGAGAGCGTTTTTATCTTAAAATTGTAAACAAACGCAACAGATGTGACATGCTAGCCAGCAAAGATGGCAAAAGTTGGATAGCGCTTCAATCTGACTTGGATGTATCAGGCTTAAACCACAACAAATATGGTGGTTTTTTTGCATTGAGACCTGGATTTATTTCTGCAGGAAAAGGAGAGGTAATACTGGATAATTTCAAATATGCAATCAGATAAGACAAAGCTATGCTATGGAATTTATAACTAAACCATGCTAACCTATCCCTCTCGTCGAGCTAAGGCCCTGGCTCGGGAGGCAAGCCTTATGGTTGTTACCAGACAAAGGCGATCTTCGATTTGATTTTAAATCCAACAAAAGGTATTCTAACTACCGGAAGGAGCTCGATCTAAACAGAGGACTTGTTGCGGTCTCTTATGTACAAGATGGAATAAGATTTAAGCGTGAGATTTTTGTAAGTAATCCGGACAGGGTGAAGGTAAAAGATACTTAGTTAATTGCCTTTTTCCTGAAAAAAGGTAACAATGGAGAATGATATCGAACAATTTAGTCAATGAAACTGCTGAACATATCTACTGAGAAACAAAGAATTAGGAGCAAAAAAAAGGGACAAAATCATTCGAAAATGTCTTTGTCCCATTACGGGTGGCTGATGGGGCTCGAACCCACGACCCTCGGCACCACAAACCAATACTCTAACCAACTGAGCTACAGCCACCGTATTTTTTAGTGTCACAAAAGTACGACTTTTAATATTTCTTGCAAATATTTTTTTCAAAGTTTTTACAACTAATTTTTAATTCCTTAACATTCAATTATTTGAAATCGAAAAAAAATTTCAGAAGCAGATAAAACAAGCTATTTTGAACCTAAAAACATAACTTTACGGCGTTTATGATCGAAATTTATACAGACGGAGCAGCTAGCGGAAACCCAGGACCAGGTGGTTGGGGTACAATTTTAAGGGCAGGACAGCACTATAAGGAATTAAGTGGCGGCTTTAGAATGACCACCAATAACCGCATGGAACTATTGGCTGTAATAAAAGGATTAGAGGCGTTAAAAAGCCTAAATCAACAAGTAACCGTTTACTCCGATTCGAAATATGTAGTAGATGCTGTGGAGAAGAAATGGGTTTTTGGCTGGGTAACCAAAAATTTTAAGGATAAAAAGAACAAAGACCTGTGGTTGAGATTCCTGGAACTGTATAAACTTCACAAAGTGAAATTCATCTGGATTAAAGGCCACAACGATCATCCTGAGAATGAGCGTTGCGACCGTTTAGCTGTTTTTGCGTCACAAGACAAACAAAACCTGGCTATAGATACTTTTTTTGAAGCAGAGAGAAGTAAGATATAACCAATCTTAATCAATTCCGCCAACTACATTTAAATTCTCTAGTTTCGTTTCTACATTGGCATCAATCGAGATTGATTTTGCTGTATACAACAACATCATTTCTTCAGCCTTTTCTACCATATGTTTTGACCCGATAAAAATCGGAACTCGCTGATGCAATTCTGTAGGTTCAATTTCGAGTATACGCTCAAAACCTGTGCTGGCTTTGCCTCCAGCCTGCTCAATAATAAAAGACATCGGGTTACACTCGTACAATAATCTTAATTTCCCATTAGGTGAGCGCGAAGTGGTTGGGTAAATATAAATCCCACCCTTAATTAAATTCCGGTGGATGTCGCCAACCATAGAACCAATATAACGTGAAGTATAGGGGCGTTTAGTGGCCTCATCCTCTACCTGACAATATTTGATGTACTTTTTAACGCCATCAGGAAAATGAACATAATTGCCTTCGTTTACAGAATACATATAACCTGTTTCAGGTATTTTCATCTGGGGGTGAGAAAGACAAAATTCACCAATAGAGGGGTCTAATGTAAAACCATTAACACCCTTCCCTGTGGTATAAACCAACATGGTAGATGAACCATAAATAATGTAACCGGCAGCTACCTGTTCTGTACCTTTTTGCAACACATCCGTTATACTGGCTCTGCCATCAACCGATTTTCTGCGATAAATAGAGAAAATTGTCCCTACAGCAACATTTACATCCGTATTGGATGAACCATCTAAAGGATCGATACAGACGATATACTTGGCATTTTGAGAAACCGGCGATTCGATATGAATAATATCATCTTCTTCCTCGGTAGCAACAATACAGCATTCGCCACCACTGGTTAACGCAGCAATAAACTGTTCATCAGCATAAACATCTAGCTTTTTTTGTTCCTCACCCTGAATATTGGTGGTTCCCATATCGCCTAAAATATCAACCAAACCAGCTTTATTAATTTCGCGGTTTACAATTTTTGCAGCTATACCAATATCCCTTAACAACCTCGAAAGCTCTCCTTTAGCATATGGGAAATCTGCTTGTTTTTCTATAATAAATTGTCCTAGTGTTTTAACGCCACAAACCATACTTAGTGTAAATTTTACATTATCTACCCGATAACTCTATAACCTCTAAGGTATGAATATTTTCATCAGATATGCAAAAACGAATGAGGGTTCTCACTTTGTGCCAACCGTGTTTTCCAGCCGCACCGGGGTTTATATGCAGACATTTTATTTTTTCATCGAACATTACTTTCAAAATATGTGAATGCCCTGTAATGAATAATTTCGGAGGGTTAGTGTATATTTCAGGCTTAACATAAGATGAGTATCTTCCTGGATATCCACCTATATGCGTCATCCAAACATCAACCCTTTCGCAGCTAAATCGATTTTGCTCTGGAAACTCCGCTCTAATCGCACTATCATCTATATTTCCGAACACGCCACGCAAAGGTTTAAACGCCGCCAAAGGCTCGGCTACATTAGGGCCAAAATCTCCGGCATGCCAAATTTCATCTACCCCATCGAAGTGTTTAAAAACCGCATCATCTAAAAAACCGTGTGTATCAGAAATTAAACCTATTTTTTTCATTATGTAAACTTAATTGTGCCCCTTAATTTACAGGACTGGCAAAATCTTTCGACCACTTTTCGCTAAAACAAATCCTCAAAGGGTTGACAAATCTTTTAAAAATGGTGATTAAATATTATAAAAAAACACGACAGCGATTATACAATGTTACCATTGTTCCCTACCCCGCCATCCATCCAAAAACCATAAGCTAAAAGGCCAGAAAAAAATCCTTCAGCAATTCTTTATAAGCAGCTGTATGCGCTTTTAACGATTCATAAATATAAAAATCATTTTCCTTCAAAACCGCTTTACCTTTTTTTAAACAGATCACTTGCCTAAAGGTTGGTTTGCTTTGATCAGAATGAATATGTATCCGCTCTGCAAGCGATAAATTATAATGTGCAGCATTACCAATAACCTCATCAGCTTGTTTTACCGGAAGGATTAACCAAATCATACCTTCATCGGCCAATAACCCACTCGTTTTTTTAATGAGCATGCTAAAAAAGTCTTTATCTGCATGCCGGGCTATTCCTTTTCTAAATGCCTCACTTTTTAAATCGTTTACAAAAAAGGGTGGATTAGAGACAATCAGATCGAATTGCTGAGCATAGTTATATTGTTCAATTGTTGTGTGGTTAATGGTTAACCGCTCACTGAAAACAGATAATTGAAAATTCTTTCCAGCAGTTTGTGCGGCCTGTTCATCAATTTCTACAGCTTGTATATTTGCTTCCGGAAAACGTTGAGCCAACATCAAGGCAATTACACCGGTTCCCGTTCCAATATCCAATATACTTTTAGGTTTTTCGTGATTTACCATCGCCGCAATTAAAACACCATCCGTGTTGATCCTCATGGCGCAACCCGTTTGGTCGACTTCAAACTGTTTGAACTTGAAAATACTCATCCTAAATTTCGTACAACTCTAAAGGCAAACCATCAGGATCAGCAAAAAAAGTAAAGCGTTTATCGGTAAACTCATCAATACGGATCGGTTCGGTAATAATGCCATGATCATTTAAACGCGAAATCTCTTTTTCTATATCATCAACCTCAAAAGCTAAATGACGTAAACCCTGAGCCTCTGGCCGCGATGGCCTTGCAGGAGGGTTTTCGAAAGAAAACAGCTCGATCTGATATACACCATTTACCGCAAGATCTAATTTATACGATTTCCTTTCAGCCCGGTAAACCTCTGCCAAAACGGTAAAACCTAATTTATTCACATAAAAATCTTTCGATTTTTCATAATCTGAACAGATAATGGCAATGTGGTGGATGCGAAGCATAAATAATAACTGAATTTTGAATGAGTAAATGAGTGAGTTAGCGTTTAGGCAAATTTGCACATTCTATAATTGAATCAACCAATAATTATTTCAACATTCTCTCATTCAAAATTCACTCATTCTATCATCAGCCATTCTCTCATTTAATAATTCTCTCATTCGATCATTATATTTTGACATTCAATCATTCAAAATTCTCTCATTCAATCCTGTAATCACACCAGTTTTTTCATATAAAAAAGCTATTTTTGCAACTTCAAAAAAAAAGCATGATTCATTTCTTCCTTAGTCAATCGCAGGCGATTTTTGTTCTACAAACAGACAAAGCGCTTTCTACCACTGATATTACTAAACTTGAATGGTTATTTGGCGGTGCCAAAATCTCGCAAGAAAAAGCGCTAACAGGCTTTTTCGTTGGGCCAAGAGCAGCAATGATTACTCCATGGAGTACCAACGCAGTAGAGATTACCCAAAACATGGACATGCAGGGAATCATCAGGATTGAAGAATTTAAGCAGGTTGACGAAAGTTTTGCGGATTACGACCCGATGCTTTCTCAAAAATACGACAAGCTCGATCAAGAGGTATATACCATCAATATCAAACCTGAACCGATTTTAGAAATCACCGATATTGCGGCTTACAACAAACAAGAAGGGCTTTCTTTAAGCGATGAAGAAGTTGAGTATTTAAATACTTTAGCGCAAAAATTAGAAAGACCGCTAACCGATTCTGAAGTTTTTGGTTTCTCCCAAGTGAATTCGGAACACTGCCGCCATAAAATTTTCAATGGTAAATTTGTAATCGATGGCGTAGAGCAACCTACTTCTTTATTTAAGCTGATCCGCAAAACATCAGAAGAAAATCCTAATGATATTGTTTCGGCCTATAAAGATAACGTAGCTTTTATCAAAGGCCCGAAAGTGCAACAATTTGCACCTAAACGTGCCGATGAGCCTGATTATTATACGACAAGCGATTTTGAATCGGTAATCTCATTAAAAGCAGAAACCCATAATTTCCCTACTACAGTTGAGCCTTTTAATGGTGCAGCAACAGGTTCGGGTGGTGAAATTAGGGACCGTTTGGCAGGTGGACAAGGTTCGTTACCTTTAGCAGGAACTGCCGTTTACATGACTGCGCTTTCGCGTTTAGAAGATAACCGCCCTTGGGAAAAAGGCGTTGAAGAAAGACAATGGTTATACCAAACCCCGATGGATATCCTGATCAAAGCATCAAATGGTGCTACAGATTTTGGAAATAAATTCGGTCAACCGCTTATTACGGGTTCGGTTTTAACCTTCGAGCACGAAGAAGATTCCAGAAAACTGGGTTTCGATAAAGTAATTATGCTTGCAGGTGGTATCGGTTACGGTAAAGCCAGTCAGGCGCAAAAACTTAAACCACAGGAAGGCGATAACATCGTTATCCTAGGCGGAGAAAATTACAGGATCGGAATGGGCGGTGCAGCCGTTTCATCTGCAGATACTGGTCAGCACGGAAGCGGCATCGAATTAAATGCCATCCAGCGGTCAAATCCTGAAATGCAAAAACGTGCTGCAAATGCGGTGCGTGGTATGGTAGAAAGCGATCACAATTCGATTATCTCTATCCACGATCACGGTGCAGGCGGTCACTTAAACTGTTTATCAGAGCTGGTTGAAGAAACTGGTGGATTAATAGATCTTGATAAATTGCCAGTGGGCGACCCTACCCTTTCGGCCAAAGAAATTATCGGAAACGAATCGCAGGAAAGAATGGGTTTGGTGATCGGCAACGAGCATATCGAAACCTTACAAAAAATAGCAGACCGCGAACGCTCACCTATGTACACCGTAGGTAAAGTAACCGGCGATCACCGTTTTACCTTTAAATCTGCAACAACAGGTTTAAAACCTATGGATTTTGAATTGGCCGCCATGTTTGGCAGTTCACCAAAAATCGTAATGGACGATCAAACCATCGATCGTAAATATGAAGCTGTAACATATAACAACAACGAATTAAACAACTACTTAGAACAGGTGCTTCAATTGGAAGCGGTTGCAGCTAAAGATTGGTTAACCAATAAAGTAGACCGTTGTGTGGGTGGCCGTGTAGCCAAACAACAATGTGCAGGCCCACTACAATTGCCTTTAAACAACTGTGGTGTAATGGCTTTAGATTTTCAGGGGAAAGAAGGTATAGCCACTTCAGTTGGCCATGCACCACTTTCGGCCTTGATCGATCCTGCAGCGGGTAGCCGCAATGCGATTGCAGAATCACTTTCGAATATCGTTTGGGCACCGCTAAAAGATGGCTTAAAAAGTGTTTCACTTTCTGCCAACTGGATGTGGGCCTGTAAAAACGAAGGCGAAGATGCCCGTTTATATACAGCAGTAAAAGCTTGTTCTGATTTTGCCATCGATTTAGGAATCAATATCCCAACCGGAAAAGATTCGTTATCGATGAAACAGAAATACAAAGATGGTGATGTAATTGCACCGGGAACAGTAATTATTTCTGCCGGAGCAAATTGCGATGATATTACCAAAGTGGTTGAGCCGGTGCTTCAAAAAAACGGTGGATCAATTTATTACATCAACCTTTCTAATGATACCTATAAATTAGGTGGTTCATCTTTTGCACAGATTTTAAACAAAATCGGCACAGAAACACCTGATGTTAAAGGTGCTGATCAATTTAAAACAGCTTTTAATACCCTTCAGCAATTAATCAAAGCTGACAAAATCCAGGCAGGTCACGATATTGGTAGCGGTGGTTTAATCACAACCCTATTGGAAATGTGTTTTGCCGACCGCGATTTGGGCGCTTCGATCGATTTGTCTTCACTGGCAGAAGCAGATAGCATTAAAGTATTATTTGCAGAGAACATTGGTATTGTATTCCAGGCTGATGCTTCGGTTGAAGATACCTTTGCACAAACCGGCGTTGCTTTCCATAAAATTGGTGAGGTTACCCAATCGGCTAAACTGGAAGTTAAAAATGCTACTGATCGCTTCAGCTTTGATATCGACCATTTACGTGATGTTTGGTTCAAAACTTCGTACTTATTAGACAGTAAACAAACCGGAAACGGATTAGCGAAAGAACGTTTCGACAATTATAAAAACCACGTATTAAATTACACTTTTCCATTACAATTTGATGGAAAGAAACCTGTAATCGATCCGACTAAACCACGACCAAAAGCAGCCATTATCCGCGAAAAAGGAAGTAATTCTGAGCGCGAACTGGCCAATGCCATGTATTTGGCGGGTTTTGATGTGAAAGACGTACACATGACCGATTTAATTACCGGAAGAGAAACTTTAGAAGACATCCAGTTTATAGGTGCAGTTGGCGGTTTCTCTAACTCTGATGTTTTAGGATCGGCGAAAGGTTGGGCAGGTGCATTTTTATACAACGAAAAAGCAAGGGTAGCATTAGAAAAATTCTTTACCCGTCCTGATACCTTATCAGTTGGGGTTTGTAATGGTTGCCAGTTATTTGTAGAGTTGGGCTTAATTAATAAAGACCACGAAGAAAAACCTAAAATGCTCCACAACAAGAGTGGTAAGCACGAAAGTATTTTCACATCGTTAACCTTACAAGAAAACAATTCTGTCATGTTATCTACCCTGGCCGGAAGCACTTTAGGTGTTTGGGTATCGCATGGCGAAGGAAGATTCTCATTGCCGTACGCAGAAGACAAATATAAAATCGTAGCTAAATATGCTTACGAAACTTATCCGGCTAGCCCCAATGGCTCAGATTACAACACCGCAATGTTATGTGATGAAACTGGTCGCCACCTGGTCATGATGCCACACATTGAGCGTTCATTGTTCCAATGGCACTGGGCAAATTACCTACAAGGCCGTAAAGACGAAGTTTCGCCGTGGATGGAAGCCTTCGTAAATGCACGCAAGTGGATTGAAAACAAGGGATAAGAAACTGATGGAAAGTATAAAAGGATGATGGAATTAAAACCATCATCCTTTTTTTTGTTAATCATCATTCTATAGTTGGATCGTCATGCTGATCCGATAGCTATCGGATTTATTTCAGCATCTATCATGCTAATTAGTCACTGAACACCTAAGCTCAGGTACAAATAAATCATATAAATTGTCACGCTGAGGCATGAAGAATCTCTAACAGATAGCTACTTGCTTTAATTTTCGTGGCGTTGAAATGGAAAACAATAATAGTAAGCTTTCCATAGCTGAAGGATTCTTCACTGCGTTCAGAATGACAATCTTACGATATTAAAATAAAAAAAACGGCCTGGGCACCGCCCAAACCGTTTCAATTTACCCAACCTCACATTTTTCTATAAGCGCATTAATAGAAAAATCATTTAATTATTAAAAAGAGATGTCATTCTGTCCAACGGACTCCTATGGAGGGCAGTATCGTCATGCTGAACTTGATTCAGCATCTATCATGCAGCTTAGAAAGCATCCCCCATTATTCGTTTTACATCATCCATCCCGCTTACATCATCTGAAAATTAATCGCCATATTATACCTTACACGCACCGGAACTCCTTTATTTTTCCCTGGTTTCCATAGCGGTGATTTTTTTATAACTTTAATGGCTTCCTCATCACAACCAAACCCAATCCCTTTAATTACAGATACATCGGTAATCGAACCATCTTTCTCTACGACAAAGCTTACAAATACTTTTCCTCCAGCACCTTCTTCCTGTGCCCTTGAAGGATACCTTAAATTACGTTCCATATATTTAGACCACGCTTTGGTACCACCGGTAAATTCAGGGTACTCATCAGCGCCTAAATAAATCTCTTTATCTTCGGGTGTTCCTGTACCTTCTTTAGCAGTTCCTGAACCATCACCACTACCTTTACCTTTATTGTCGGTTACTATTGCAGCAGGCGCAACTACTCCATCCTGTGTCTTAGTGCTGATCACTGCTAATTTTATATCATCAACTGTCGGAGGAGGGGGAAGCTCTGTTTTATTAACCACCACCACTTGCGATGGAAGCGCTATTGTTTTAACCTTTACCGGATCGGCTTTTGCAGGTTCAGGTTTTTTCTCGGGTTTAGGTTCGTCTTTTTTCATCTGATGAATTTGATCAGGCAAAGTTGTCTCGGTAACTGTTGTAACGGTATCAACAATTACATCTTTCGGAAACAGTTTTGCATAAATCAAAGGAGAAAAACACAACAATAAGAATAGACTACCAGATACGAAAAGTGCTCTTGTCATAATCGATGAAGATTTAGACCTTAATTCATAAGCACCATAATTTTTGTTGCGGTCTGCAAATACAAGATCGAGCCACTCGGTTTTGTATACGTTAATTAAAGAGTTGAACATAGCTTTTAGTTTTATAGCATGATGCGGCAAAATCAGCAATTCCATAAAACATTTAAAAAATCTATTTTCTTTACAAAAAATGAAATTTTTCATCTGAAAAACATTTTTTTATTTCATTTTCAATAAAATTGATAAAAATAATACGATTCTTTTACGAGAATTAATAAAATATACTATTTTTGACAAAAAACATAACAAATTAATGAAAAGCTTAAGAACCATCGCATTAAAAGAGGCTCAAAACAGAATTTCACCAGAAGTTAAATCTCCTTCGGCGAAAATTTCTGATTTTTACGGCTCGAATGTATTTGATAAGAAAAAAATGAGAGATTTCTTATCTAAGGACGTGTATGAAAAATTAATTTCATCTATCAACCAAGGTGAATTAATCAATTCTGACGATGCTAACCAAATTGCTACAGCTATGAAAGCTTGGGCAATGAGCGCTGGCGCAACGCACTACACGCACTGGTTCCAGCCATTAACTGGCACAACTGCTGAAAAACATGATTCATTTTTTGAGCCAAGTGGCGATGGTGCTATCGAGAAATTTGCAGGTAGTGCTTTAGTTCAACAAGAGCCAGATGCTTCTAGTTTCCCTAACGGTGGTATCCGTAATACTTTCGAAGCTCGTGGTTATACTGCTTGGGATCCTTCTTCTCCAGCTTTTATCATGGAAAGCAAAGCAGGTAAAACACTATGTATCCCTACAGTATTCGTATCTTATACCGGAGAAGCCTTGGATTATAAAGCACCTTTATTAAAAGCATTAGCTGCGCTTGATAAAGCTGCTGTTGATGTTTGCCAATATTTCGATAAAAGCATTACTAAAGTAAATGCATCTTTAGGTATCGAACAAGAATATTTCTTGGTTGATGAGTCATTGTTCAATGCCCGTCCCGATTTATTATTAACAGGCCGTGCTTTATTCGGACACATGTCTGCTAAAGGCCAACAATTAGAAGATCATTATTTCGGTTCTATCCCTGAGCGTGTTTTCAGCTACATGGTAGATTTCGAAAATGAAGCTTTAAAATTAGGTATTCCTTTAAAAACCCGTCACAATGAGGTTGCACCATCTCAGTTCGAGTGCGCACCGATTTATGAAGAAATCAACCTGGCTATCGATCACAATCAATTATTGATGGATTTGATGGAAAAAGTTGCCCGTCGTCACCATTTCCGTGTATTGTTACACGAAAAACCATACGCAGGTATCAACGGATCAGGTAAACACAACAACTGGTCGTTAATTACCGATACAGGTAAAAACTTGTTGGCACCAGGTAAAACACCTAAAAACAACTTAATGTTCCTTGCTTTCTTTGTAAACACAATTAAAGCCGTTAGCGAGCATGCCGATTTATTACGTGCAAGTATTGCATCAGTAAGCAACGATCACCGTTTAGGCGCTAACGAAGCGCCACCTGCAATTATCTCTATCTTCTTAGGTTCTCAGTTGAACGATGTATTAGATGAGATTGAGCACTCACGTATCAGCAAAAAAATCAAAGAAGATAACGCACTTTGGTTAGGTATTCCTAAAATCCCTCAGATTTTATTAGATAATACCGACCGTAACCGTACTTCTCCTTTCGCATTTACAGGTAACAAATTTGAGCTTAGAGCTGTTGGATCTTCAGCAAACTCTTCTGCACCAATGACGATCTTAAACGCGATTATGGCTGAGCAATTGGTTAAATTTAAAGCTGAAGTTGATAAATTGATCAAAAAAGGTGATAAAAAGGACATCGCTTTATTAACCGTGATCAAAAAATACATCAAAGAATCTAAAAACATCCGTTTTGAAGGCAATGGTTATAGCCAGGAGTGGGAAGATGAAGCTGCAGCACGCGGTTTATCAAACATCAAAACTACACCAAAAGCTTTAGATGCTTATTTAACTGAAAAATCTGCTGAGTTATTTGCAACAACAGGTATCTATAGCGCACGTGAGATCCATGCCCGTCATGAAATCATGTTAGAAAACTTCTATAAAAAACTACAGATCGAAGCACGTGTAATGGGCGAAGTGGCTAACACGGCCATTATCCCAGCTGCAATTGCTTACCAAAACTCTTTAATCGAAAACGTACAAGGATTAAAAGCAATTGGTGTAGATAGCAAAGTTTCTATCGATATCGTTAAAAAATTATCAGAGCATTTAGAAATTGTCAAAACCAATATCGATGCGATGTTAGAAGAACGTAAATTAACCAACAAAATCGAAGATACCCGCGAGAAAGCGATTGCTTACGATGAGAAAGTTAAATCTTACTTCGATATCATCCGTTACCACGCTGATAAATTAGAGCAGATTGTTGACGATAGCGTTTGGCCTTTACCAAAATTCAGAGAATTATTATTCATGAAATAGATTTTAAGCCGTAAGGTTTAAGGTGTAGGGCGTAAGGTTTAACTTTACGCCCTTTTCTTTTAGTTCATTGGTTATTAGAACGGTTAATTGTTTTAAATGGCTTAACTGGCAATTGACAACTGTCAACTTTTTTTTGAAAGCAATACCAGTGCTCATCGATTAATCCAGCCCTGCTTTCCTTCCTGCTGTAAAATTTTCGCAAGATTTTCAATGCATCGTTTACAGCATCCATCCAATCAGGTTTATTTAAACCAGGCCTGTGCAAGGAAAAAATCCGCCCACGAAGAACCTCCCGCTGTACCTAAGCCCGATTGTACGGATGCCGTTTTAATCGACAGTTTTTTAATTCTCAAAATTTAAAACGGCAGGAGGAAAAGCGGGGCTGAAAGCTGCCATGGAATACGAACGTTCACTTCAAAACCTCTTAATTAGCTACTATTATCCCCACCAAAGCGTCCTCCTGAACTTGGTTCAGGATCTAATCGAAATTGCTTTACGTTGGCAAAGGCTTTTTTTTGAAAGCAATACCAGTGCTCATCGGTTAACCAGGCCCTGCTTTCCTTCCTGCTGTAAAGTTTTCGCAAGATTTTCAATGCATCGTTTACAGCATCCATCCAATCAGGTTTTTTTAAACCAGGCTTGTGCAAGGAAAAAACCGCAACGAAGAACCTACCCGCTTTACCTAAGCCCGATTGTACGGATGCCGTTTTATTAAGTTAAATCTCCTATTTATTCCACCTTTAACGGCAGCAGGAAAAGCGGGGCTGCAAGCCGCCAAAGACCAACCTTCGCTTTCAAAAAAAAACGAATCCCTACCTTTTACACCTTAAATCTTTGTGCGCTTTGTGCCTTCGTGGTAAACAAACTCAGGTGCCTAAGGTGGTAAAAAAGCCTTGCCGTTTGGCCATAAAAAACCTTAAGTATTTAGCTTTAGTCTTTCCCCTTAAAACCTTATCTTTGCGCCAACATGAGTGATAACAGGTACAATCAACGTGGCGTTTCTGCCTCAAAAGAAGATGTGCACAATGCCATCAAAAACATAGATAAAGGAATTTTCCCTAAAGCATTCTGCAAAATCATCCCTGACATTTTAGGTGGTGACGAGGAATATTGCAATATCATGCATGCAGACGGCGCAGGTACCAAATCTTCTTTAGCTTACGTATACTGGAAAGAAACCGGAGATATCTCGGTTTGGAAAGGTATTGCACAAGATGCCATCATCATGAATATCGATGATTTAATCTGTGTTGGTGCTACCGATAACATTTTGTTATCCTCAACCATTGGAAGGAATAAAAACCTGATCCCGGGCGAAGTGATTGCTGCTGTAATTAACGGTACAGAAGAAATCTTGGCCGATCTGCGCGAACAAGGCATCTCGATTTATTCTACCGGCGGCGAAACTGCCGATGTTGGCGACTTAGTGAGGACCATTATCGTCGATTCTACGGTAACCTGTAGATTAAAGCGGGAAGATATCATCAGCAACGATAATATTCAGCCAGGCGACGTAATTGTGGCACTAGCCTCATCCGGACAAGCCACTTACGAAACCGAATACAATGGTGGTATGGGATCGAACGGATTAACCTCTGCCCGTCATGATGTTTTCGATAAAACAGTAGCCAACAGTTACCCTGAAAGTTTCGATCCGGCTGTTCCATTTGATCTGGTTTTCTCCGGAAAAAAACAATTAACAGAAGAAATAGCTATTGAAGGATTTGGCCAAACTACGGTAGGTAAATTGGTTTTATCCCCTACGCGTACCTATGCACCTGTAATCAAAAAGATTTTAGAAAGTCATCGCAGTCAGATTAATGGTATTGTACATTGCAGTGGTGGTGCACAAACCAAGGTATTACATTTCATCAATGATGATATCCACGTCATCAAGAATAACTTATTTCCTATCCCTACCCTATTTAAATTGATTCAGGAACAATCGGGTACCGATTGGAAAGAAATGTATAAGGTATTTAATATGGGGCACCGCATGGAATTATATGTTCCTCAGGAGATTGCCGAAAGCATTATCGAAATATCAAAAAGCTTTAATATCGATGCACAGATTATCGGTCGCGTAGAAAAAGGCGATCAAAAACAAGTGACTATCGAAAGCGAAAAAGGAACTTTCGTTTATAACTAAGTTTTGAGATACAATTTAAAAAGGCTGCTGAAAATTAAATTCAGCAGCCTTTATTTATTACTCACGTTCTACAAATTTATGGAAGGTACTCTCCTCTCCATCTGCTTTTTTATCCTGATACAAAAAATCGAGTTTGTTGTCATCAAAGGTTTTAAAAAAGGTATCCCAATCTGTCTCCTTTAGGTCTGAAGAACTGTCGCTATGCTTTGGGAAATGAATCCTTAAAATGCCACCACCTTTGGTTTCTGCTGTATCTGCAACTATTGCCGGTACACCGCCATGTTCCTCTGCCCAGGCTTTTATTGTAGCATGATCATGGGTCTGTTTCGAAGTGCTCATTGTTTTAAATATTAGTTTTAAATAAATAGACTAATATTAAAATCATTTTTTGGCAGAAATGGTTTTAGTTATAATAAAAAACATCGCTAAGACATAATTTAATCTAATACACACTAGCTACCGTATCGACACATTATTAAGTTTACGGTACATCATTTAATTTTGCTGAGATAAATGTATATTGACTTTAAATAAATCACTCCAAACAGGAATAACGTTATGATCAATGTATATCTTCTTGGTGCAGGCAAACATGCTACAGAGCTGAGCGAGTATTTTAACGGCAATAACGAATATCAATTAGCAGGATACGTAATAAACCTGGATAATGCCGTTAACCATCCAAATATAGCCATGCCAGTTATTTCCTTACCATCTTTTTTAGAAAAACATCCTGCTGCTTTAAATATTGCATTAATTGGTGCAATAGGCACTTATGAAAGAAAATCTATTATTGAACCATTAGAAAACAAAGGCTATCAATTCATTAATATTATCCATCAACACAACTACATCAGTCCATCTATTAAAATTGGCCACGGCAACTGTATTGCCCCAGGCTGTGTAATCAATGCAAATGTGCGTATCGGTAACCACTGTATTGTTAATTCCAACTGCAACATCAGTCACGATTGCATACTAGAAGACTATGTGACCATTTCTCCCGGCGTAACCATTGCCGGAAACGTAAACATTAACGAAGGCGTTTTTATAGGTGCGGGAGCAACAATAATTCCAGGCATAACCATTGGAAAGGGAGCCTATGTAGCCGCCGGAGCTTGCGTTACAAAAGATGTTCCGCCGCATGTGATGATTGCGGGTGTGCCTGCAAAGATTAAAAAAACAATAGATTAAACAATCTGAATTTATAAATACTTCAGAAGTTGATATAAATAAAAAATCCCCGATCGAATGACCGCGGATTTGTAAAAACATCTAAGTATCTATATGCACTATTGTAACCTCAAAATCCGTTCACCATACTTAATTTCTGTCTCAGAGGTGATTGCAAATTCATATTCCTTTTCTGCTGTAACAGTAAGCTTTTTACCCTTGATTTTGTAAGTACCTCTATATGCTACATCGCCACCTGGCACTATATCTGCTTTGCCATCTACCATGAGGGTAACGCGTATCGCACTGGTAAGATATCCATCAGATTTGGGCACATTAATTTCATAAAATGTTTTTTCTTCTTTTACCGTTAGCTTTTTACAAGAGGTAAAACATAAAAACAAGAGCATTAAATAGATGAGATTTTTCATATTATTTAGTTTTATAACAAAAACGTATCATGGTTAATAAACGCTACAATAAAAAATTCTATTAATCACCATAGAAGTTTACCGGATTAAACAGATTCTAAAATATAATAAATAGCATTTAAAAAAAAGTCCATAGATAACAAAAAATCCCTGATCAAATGATCGGGGATTTTTTGTTATCTATGTATTTTGCTATTAGTTAAAGTTATAACGAATTCCAACTTGTCCTTGCCATCTTGAAAGAAAAGAAGACAATGCATAAGGAACACCACCAGTTGGCGCTCTAAATGTAAAACCGCCACCATTCGCAGGAGCATAGTTAATAAGCGAATAGGCTGTATTATTAATAAAGTAAGATTTTCCCCAATCTTTATTGATCAGATTGCCTACGTTTATAATGTCTACAGAAAGCTGTAACGAATTTTTAGTGCCTTTAAACACAATACCTAAATCTTGCATAATACGAACATCAAATTGGTGTTCCCAAGGCATCCTTGCAACATTACGCTCAGAATACTGGCCTCTAATTTTACTTAAATAAGGATCATTATTAATATAGTTATCTAAGGCTGCCCATTGTTCTGCAGGAGATATTGCTGGGGTAGGATTAGAACCAGTAGTAACTGCAGGTATAGTAACCAATTTGATATCAGCTTGTGTACGAGGTACAAAAATCAAATCATTACTTGGGTTACCAGATGAAATTGAATTGTCACCATTTAAATCTCCATTATAAATATAAGAGAATGGGGTTCCAGACTTACCTACATAAAATAATGAGAAAGTAGTCGCTGAAGCTTTATTTCTGCCGTATTTAATCGAATAATTTAATGCACCTACCACTCTATGACGAAGATCATAATTAGAGTAAGCTAATGGTGGATTTTGAGGATCACCAGAAATCAATACACCTCCAAAGCCAGAGCTTGCGGTACTACTAAAACCTGAATTAATATCTTGTGATTTTCCATAAGTATAGGCAATTGAAGTATATAATCCAAAGTCAAATGATTTTTGCAACTGAGCAGTTATGTTATAAGCAGAACCACTTCTTGTATTCTGTAATAAATAAACCTCAGTAAATTTTGCTCCATTTACCCTACCTGCTGTTGTATTAACAAAAAGAGGACGGGTATCAGCACCACCAGATAAAGACGGGTTGATTGGGGCAACAGAAGGTTTCATATTTAAGTTTTTATATGAAATATTGTTAACCGTTGAAGAATACAACCCTTCAATAGTTGCCTGAATTCCACCAGGTATTTTAAAATCAACTGCTAAATTGGCTCTAAAAACCTGAGGTAATTTAAAATTATTATCAATTAAACTAATTTGTGAAGTTGTACCAGCAACACCACCAGCAGCTGATTGGTTGTTTACATCTGGAATAAAGGTACCTGTTCCAATCGGTGCACTAACGGAACTGGTTAACATACCATTTCCTGAGAATTGATTAGATATCCATACAAATGGAGCACGACTTGTTAATAGTCCACCACCACCTCTCAATTGAACCGAACGATCTCCTGTTAAATCCCAGTTGAAACTCAAACGTGGAGAAACAAGTATTTGACCGCTAGGAACCTGATCGGTTTTGTAATTAGGGAAAGTAGCTACAACATCAGGGTTAGCTAATGGAGTATCAAAAATTAACGGTACGTCAACTCTTAAACCAGCAATTAATTTAAAACCTTTAAAGGCATCTATTTCATCCTGGAAATAAAATCCTAACTGAGCAGCGCTAAATTTAGCTGCAGGTCTTGGATCTCCAGGAATCTTTGAAGTACTAGTAGCAGCAGAAGGTTTTGTATTAGCTTCAAAATCTGCCAAGTTATTCCATGCATAACTTCCAGCTAAATTATTTACAAATAAGTTTCTGATTTTATAAAACTCATTGTGTGTACCAATAGTGAAAGTATGTTTGTTTGCAAAAATTTTAAAGTTATCAGTAAATTCAAAAATATCCTGATCCAATTCATTTGCTGTTGAAGAAGCCTCTGAACCAAGTGCAGCAGACTGACTACCAGTACCTAAACCATTGATTCTGATTTGAGGGAATAAATCGCCAACAGTAGCCCTTGTATCTCTAATTCTAGAATAACCAATAATTAAATTATTAGATAAAGTACTTGAAATAGCACTTCTTAATTCTAGTACTGAATTATTTTGTTGGTCATTAAAGCGATATAGGTTACTTGCAAATCGGAAAGATGTTGCACTTCTCGAAATGTTATCATCATAAGCTTTAATGTAGTTATGACGCAAAGTTAATTGGTTCTTTGAATTGATATTCCAATCTAAACGTGCAAATAATTTATCACTTCTAGTCTCTGCATCAAATGCATCAATACCACCAGCATCATAGCCGTAACGATCTTTAGCAACTTTAGCGATTCTTAAAAGCTCAGCTGTAGAAACCGCACCTACATCACCTGAGTTAAAAGTGGTTGGTTGAACGATACTCTGTCTTTCAGCACTCACAAATAAAAATAACTTATCTTTAATAATCGGAGCACCTATTCTTGCACCGTACGTAAAATTATGGAAAGGTAATGCTTTGGTATTTGTACCATCAACACTTTTACCAATTGTGTTTTGATTTCTACCAAAAAAATAAGCTGAACCTTCTACTGTATTTGATCCAGAACGGGTAACAGCATTAACACCACCACCAATTGCATTACTATTTGTAACGTCAAATGGAGCTAAAACAATCTGAAGTTCTTGAATCGCGTCCAAAGAAATCGGTTGTGTATTTGCCTGACCACCTGGAGCACCAGTACTTCCTAAACCAAAAGCATCATTATTTACAGCTCCATCAATAGTTAAACCATTAAAACGATTATTAATACCACCAAATGAATTACCATTAGCTTGCGGTGTTAAACGTGTAAAGTCTTGTAATGAACGTGATAAAGATGGTAAGTTTTGAATTTGATCCTTACTAACGTTGGTAGAAGCACCTACTTTCTTACTGCTAAATACGGCATCTCTTTTTCCAGCAACCACAATTTCTTGTAGTTGTTTACCATTTTCACTTAAAACAAGGTTTAATAAGTAAGGCTCACCTAACTTTAACATTGCTCCAGTTACTTTTTCTGGTTGATAGCCAACAAAACTGATTTCGAAAATATAAGGGCCACCTACACGCATGTTATTAATTACAAAACGGCCATCATTATTTGTTGACACAGAATATACTGTACCAGTTGGTGTATGTGTTGCTTTAACACTTGCCCCAGGTAAGGCGCCTTTGGCATCCTTAATTGTTCCTGTCATTGATGATGAGGTTACCTGCGCATTTGCACCAACGGTAAAACCTACAAATGCAACAATAACCAGTACTAATCTTAAAAGTAAAGATTTCTTCATACTTTGTTTTTTAAATGTTTTTGTTGTTGAATAATAAATCTAATAGGGATATTATGCCGCAAATGTACCCAATAAAATTTAACACATTTTAACATCCAATGTTAAATAATTATTAAGTCAGGCAAAACTTTTCAACATTTAACACATATTGCAGTGCTAATAACTTTCAGTTTATCAATACATTGTTTATAAAACTAAATATTTAATAATGAAATCATCAGTTGATTATAATTTAAGCAGAAAACCTAAGTTAACATTGGTATTTTTCAAATAACACATGTTAACAACATTTTTTAAGCCATAAACATCGTTGTTATTTAACTTTTTGCCACCTTATCCATACATTATTCTGTAAATCCACCTGATTGTATTTATCATTTTTAAACAGAACGGTTAAAACAATATTCAATCATTGTAAATTTTAACTGTTATCTCAACATTGAGCTCAGCAATTGACATTTTTTTTTTAGTTTTGAACGATTGTTGCAGGATGAAGATCCTTTAACTTTTTGTAATCCGGATGTAGGCAGCCACGATTAAGGGATGAAGCCACACGATTACAGATAATACAAAACAATTAAAAACAAATCTCTTTAAAATAGATTAAAAAACAGATGAATTACGACGTTATTGTTTTAGGCAGCGGCCCAGGTGGTTACGTAGCTGCAATCAGAGCTTCTCAATTGGGACTAAAAGTTGCAATTGTTGAGCGTGAATCATTAGGTGGTATTTGTTTAAACTGGGGCTGTATCCCTACTAAAGCACTTTTAAAAAGTGCTCAGGTTTTCGAATATATTAATCATGCTGCTGATTACGGAATTACTACTGCCGGTGCAACCGCAGATTTTGCTGCTGTGGTAAAACGCAGCCGTGGCGTTGCTGATGGCATGAGTAAAGGCGTTCAATTTTTAATGAAAAAAAATAAAATTGACGTCATTATGGGAACTGGTAAAGTAAAACCAGGAAACAAATTAGAAGTTAAAGGTGCAGATGGTTCTCAACAAGAACTCAGTGCTAAAAATATCATCATTGCTACAGGTGCCCGTTCAAGAGAACTACCTAACCTGAAACAAGATGGCAAAAAAATTATTGGCTACCGCCAGGCAATGGTACTTCCTGAACTACCAAAAAGCATGGTAGTAGTAGGTTCTGGTGCTATCGGTGTAGAATTTGCTTATTTCTACGCTACTATGGGTACAAAAGTAACCATCGTAGAATTTATGGATAACGTTGTTCCTGTTGAAGATGAAGACGTTTCTAAACAATTATTACGCAGCCTGAAAAAAGTAGGTATCGATGTCATGACATCAGCAAGCGTAGAATCTGTTGATACCAGCGGTGCAGGCTGTAAAGTTTCTGTTAAAACAGCTTCAGGTATGCAGACTATCGAGGCCGACATCGTACTTTCGGCAGCAGGTATTGTAGCCAACATCGAAAACATTGGTTTAGAAGAAACCGGTATCAAAACGGAGAAAGGCAAAATTGTTACCGACGAATTCTATAATACTTCAGTTAAAGGTTACTATGCAATTGGCGATGTAGTAGGCGGTCAGGCACTTGCCCACGTGGCTTCTGCAGAAGGAATTATCTGTGTAGAAAAAATTGCAGGTCAGCACGCCGAGCCATTAGATTACAATAACATCCCGGGATGTACCTATTGCACGCCAGAAATTGCTTCAGTAGGTTATACCGAAAAAGCAGCAAAAGCAGCAGGTTACGAATTGAAAATCGGTAAATTCCCATTCTCTGCATCAGGTAAAGCAAGTGCTGCCGGTGCTAAAGATGGTTTTGTAAAACTAATTTTCGATGCTAAATACGGCGAATTATTAGGTGCACACATGATCGGTGCAAACGTTACCGAAATGATCGCCGAAATCGTAGTTGCCCGTAAATTAGAAACTACTGGTCACGAAATGATTAAATCTGTTCACCCTCACCCTACCATGAGCGAAGCCATAATGGAAGCTGCAGCTGATGCATACGGAGAAGTGATACACTTATAAGGTAGAAGGTTTGAAGGTGGAAGGCATAAGGTGCCTCATCGATAAGTAAAACCAATATCATTTACAAAAACCCTTTAGTTAAAGCTGAAGGGTTTTTGTATTTTTAACCAATTCCAGTCTTGATACTTGATACTTGATACTCGATACTAATTACTTGATACTACAAAAATGAAACTCCACACCATAAACACAGGCTTATTTAAATTAGATGGTGGCGCCATGTTCGGCGTTGTACCCAAGGCCATCTGGCAAAAAACAAACCCTGCTGATGCGAATAACCTTTGCACCTGGGCCATGCGTTGCCTTTTAATTGAAGAAGCTAATCAATTGATTTTAGTGGATACCGGAATTGGAAATAAACAGGATGAAAAGTTTTTCAGTCATTATTACCTGCATGGGGATGATTCGATGGAAAAATCGCTGGCGCAATTGGGTTTCAGTACGGCCGATATTACTGATGTTTTCCTCACACACCTTCATTTTGATCATGTTGGTGGGGCAATAACAAGAGAAAACGAGAAACTGATACCAGCCTTTAAAAATGCACATTATTGGAGTAATGAAAAACATTGGCAATGGGCAGTAACGCCAAATGCGAGGGAAAAAGCTTCTTTTTTAAAAGAAAACATCCTGCCAATCCAGGAAAGTGGACAGCTTAAATTTGTAGCCGAAAAAGAAAATATCGGATGGCAAAAAAATATCAATATCAGTTTCGCCTATGGCCATACCGATGCCATGATGTTGCCTAAAATCAGTTACAAAGGCAGAACCATCGTTTATATGGCCGATCTTTTACCCTCAGTTGGGCACCTTCCGCTACCTTATGTAATGGCCTATGATATGTTTCCGTTAAAAACGTTGACTGAGAAACAAGCCTTTTTAGAAGAAGCCGTAAACAACAACTACATCTTATATCTTGAACACGATCCAATTAACGAATGCTGCACTTTACAAAGAACAGAAAAAGGAATCCGTGTGGCAGAAACTTTTAACCTAAGCGATATTTAAATGATCAGACCAGCCAGGCCCGCAGATGCAGAAGAAGTTGTACCACTGATTATTCAGGCCATGGGCAAGCTGGCGAAGAAATTAACCAATGTAGAAGATGATGAAATCATTAATCGGATCTTTAAACATTTCTTCCAACAAGAGCACAACCAATACAGTTACGAAAACACTTTGATTTTTGAAGATGAGGGCAAAATTCTAGGATCTTTAAATGCCTACGATGGCGGAAAACTCCTACAGCTCCGCCAGCCATTTTTAGCATACCTGACTGAGCATTACCAGGCAAACAACACCGATCAAGGTACCGAGACCCAAAGCGGGGAATTTTACCTTGATACCATTAGTGTTAATCCACTGGCCCAAGGGAAGGGAATAGGAAAACAGCTCATTAAAGCAGGGATTGGTTGGGCTGAACAACTTGGCCACTACAACATCGGCTTATTGGTAGAACAAAACAATAACCGGGCATTAAAGCTTTACCAGAATATGGGCTTTGTTATTCAAAATGAAAAACAATTTATGGGCGGCTTGTACCATCATATGGTCTTTAAGCTCAAATAAATAACCTTCCCCCAATATCGCTTTTGCGCCTCAAACGCTCCACGCCCGGCACTTCCAAAATTTATTTTCGTTTTTATTTGTATTTAATCTAAATAATACCAATTTTTGTAACCGATGGAAAAAGCGTGTATCGATATTAACGAACTGGTTAACGTATTCTCAAATACCCATGGTTCTATTTATCAATCAGATAAATTAAACTGCTTTTATGTAGATTTTGGCGGCAAATTTGCTCGCTTTAATTGCCTGTCGCTTCAAAAATTAAAAAAGGTTGTGGAAGATATTGATATTGAAGCACTCCTTTTAAACACCCACAAAGCCGATTTCGAACTGGTTACTTTTAATGGTTGTGAACACATCTATTTATTAAGTGCTTTAGAAATTATCGCTTTAAAAGATTTGTTGCAAGGTACTTTTACCATGTTTAAACTAAATCACCTCATCAGCGACTGCCTTTATAGATTGGTTTATTAGTCATTAGTTTAGTGGTTCATTAGTCATTAGTTCAGTTGTTCATTAGCAATTAGTTCATTGGTAAGTTCAGATTGGTTAATAGGTTAATTGCCTAAACTGGTTAACTGCTTACATCAAACTGAAAATTGCCAACTGAAAACTGTATTGTTTAACTACATCCTTTTTTCGCTCAATTCTATTCAGTTCGTCATACTGGAAAGATCCTGAGATAAACTACCAATGACAGATCTCTTAAGAAGGGTCGTCATTGCGAGGAACGAAGATAACCGAACGAAAGTGAGCTCATGAACGCCTTTAAAACAACTGAAAAAATGAATAATCTTAATGCGCACGCTAGTAGCGATCGTTGTAAGATTGCTTCGTCGGCTGAAAAAGCCTTCTCGCAATGACGATTCTTCGCGGCCTATCACTTCGTTCAAATCCCCTGTCATTAATTAATACTGATTTTTATACAATAAATTAATCCTCAGGGTGACGATCACGAGGAAAATTTTTAATATACTGTCTCATTCTTTAATCCTCAATTATTCACATACACTTAATTCACAGAAAACTGTTAGCTGAAATTGCCAACTGAAAGTCGCCTTTTATCCTTCTGATCCTCAAGCACTATCCGTTTGACGTTATTCCGCTATCCATTTCCATTCCCGCCTCTTATTTAAACTGATTACAAATAACTAATTATCAGCAATTTAGACTAATTTCATATAGCAAATAAATCACACAATATGGCTAATTTGATGTTACCTTTGTATCATTAGTTAAGCAAAGAAAATTATGAAAGACTTAATGCGCATCAAATGTTTAATATCACAGGATATTGAAACACTATTAAATCAGCAGATCAAAAAAGAAGCACACTCTTCATCACTATATTTATCAATGTCATCTTGGTGTGACCAAAATGGATTCGACTTTTCAGCAGATTATTTCTTAAAGCAATCTGAAGAAGAAAGAGTACACCAGCTTAAATTGTTCAAATATGTCTTGGATATGGGCGGAAACGCAATATCTCCGGAAGTTTCTGGCATAAAAACTGAATTTGCCGGATTTAGAGAAGTTTTCGAAGATGCTTTAGAAGCAGAAATCGCCATTACCCAAAGTTTTAAAAACCTGGCTTCTAAATGCCATAAAGAACAGGATTTTGTAACGATGGAATTCTTAAACTGGTTCTTGAAAGAGCAACGCGAAGAAGAATACAAAGCCCGCAGGGCATTAGAATTGTTCGAAGTGATTGGCGAAGAAGGCACAGGAAGATGGGAAATTGATAAACATGTGAACAAAATCACCTATTCGGAAGAATAACAACAACAAAACATATATTGAAAGCTATCCCGATTAAATCAGGATAGCTTTTTTTATGCACTTAGAATCCAAACGAGGGGTCGTCATTGCGAGGAGGAACGACAAAGCAATCTTACAACGATCGCTACAATCCATAGTTATAAGATTGCTTCGTCGGCTGAAAAAAGCCTTCTCGCGATTACGACTTTCTCTGAGAACGCTCCATTTACTATGTTTCATCCGATTACGATCGGATCGAGATTAACAACCGATAATAAAAAGAAAAGCTCCAGCAAAACTGGAGCTTATTGGTTTAGGATGTTTAGTTTATGTTGATTATGAATAAGTCTTAATGCTTTTTGTAAAAAAAGCGCCGTTGCCAGCGCTTTTTTTAAACCAAATATATAATAATAATTAACGAGCATTACAAAAGTACAAACTTTATTCATATTAGCAAGTATTTTTATTAAAAAATTTAAATATTTTAATAAAAAATAGATAAAACACTAAAATGCAGACTAAAAAAATAAAACAAATAGATATAAATCATATAAAAATTAATTTTTAATACAAAAACATTAGTTTTTTCCTTACAAAATCATAATTTAAGGAAATATTTAAGCAAAATGATAGAAGATTTTATAAAAAATTACTTAAATCATCCCAAAACTTATGATGAAATGTTCCTAAATGGCGATCATTACCGGGATCATTATGCAAACTTCATCAATAATTTCTCTAAAGAATCTCTTGAGAACCTGAACAAAAAGGAAGAATTGGCCAAAAAGCTATTCATGAGCCAGGGTATTACCTTTACGGTATATGACAGCGGCGAAGGGATCGAAAAAATCTTTCCTTTTGATATTATCCCTAGAATTATTACTTCAACAGAGTGGAGTTTTATAGAAAAAGGAATAAAACAACGCTTAAAAGCACTGAATCTTTTCTTAAAAGACATTTATAGCAATCAATTTATCTTAAAAGACCAGATTGTACCTATAAATGTAATTTATTCTTGTCCGCATTTTTTAAGAGAGATGCACAATGTAAACGTATTACACGATATCTATATTCATATTGCCGGAATAGACCTGATAAGAGATCACGATGGAACATTTTATGTGTTAGAAGATAATCTGCGCACACCTTCGGGGGTGAGTTATATGCTCGAGAACAGGGAAATCACTAAAAGATTATTTCCCGACCTTATTCCACAGTGCGGCGTAAGAAGTGTAACCGAATACCCTGCCACATTATACAAAAATTTAATGAGCCTCTCTCCCAGAGCTGTTTCTAACCCAACAATTGTACTGTTAAGCCCTGGCATGTATAATTCTGCATATTACGAACACACTACCCTGGCCCGCTTAATGGGGGTAGAACTGGTAGAAGGACGAGATCTGGTGGTTAAAAACCAAAAGGTGTTTATGAAAACCACCACTGGCCTGCAGCAGGTTGATGTGATTTATCGCCGTGTAGATGATGACTATCTTGATCCGCTGGTTTTTAATCCGAACAGCGTACTGGGCGTTGCTGGCCTGATGGGTGCCTATCGCAAGGGTAATGTAGCCATTATTAATGCAATAGGCAATGGCGTAGCCGACGACAAAGCCGTTTATACCTATGTACCAGATATGATCAGGTACTACCTGAACGAAGAACCCATACTCAAGAATGTACCCACCTACCAGCTCAGCAATAAAGATGAGCTCGATTATGTTTTTGCAAACATCAATACAATGGTCATTAAAAAAACCAATGGAAGTGGTGGATATGGCATGTTAATGGGGCATGCTGCCAGCGAACAGGAAACTGACGAATACAAAATCGAAGTATTGAAAGATCCGCGCAATTTTATTGCCCAGCCTACCATAAGCCTGTCATCCGCCCCCTGTTTTATCAACGGAAAACTGGCCCCGCGCAGAATCGATCTTCGCCCTTTTGCTTTAAACGGGCCGGAGGGCATTTCAATTGTGCCGGGCGGCTTAACCCGGGTGGCTTTAAAAGAAGGTTCGCTGGTTGTAAACAGCTCACAGGGTGGCGGCAGTAAAGACACATGGGTTTTAACTTCTTAGAATACAGAATATGTTAAGTAGAGTTGCATCAAGCTTATATTGGCTAAGCAGATATGTTGAGCGCAGCGATGGTATGCTGCGCATGTTAAAAACAAATTATGCTTCCTCACAAGATACCATACAGGAATTTACCTGGAAGCCCGTAATCAGGATTTTTTCTTCAGATGACGAAAATGAATTATTGAATATCCAGCACGATAGCCGTGCCGTGATAGAATACCTCTTGTTAAACCGCGAGAATCAAAATTCTATTTTAAACATCGTTACCCTAGCCCGGGAAAATGCACGGAGCGTTCAGGAACATATCCCTAAAGATTTATGGCAGTGTTTAAACGAATATTACCATGCGGTAAAAGACGAGAAATTATTGTGGTACGTACAAAAGGACGATCCTGTTACAGCCTTCGATGTTTTGATTAAACAGGTAATGTTATACAACGGAACTGCCGACAGTGTGATGGAGCGCGGGGAAAGCAGAAGTTTTATGAATATTGGCAAACACCTGGAGAGAAGCATACAGTCCGTAGATATTCTCGATATTAAATTCAGTTCGATAAGCAGCAATCCAGATCTGTTGACGGATATATCCTACTGGAAACATTTATTGCTCTCATTAGGTGGTTATGAACTATACCTAAAAACTTACAGGCAAGGTTTTGATGCAAAAAACATCATCGAATTAGTGATGCTCAACAATGATTTTCCACGGTCTGTGCTGTATGCCATGAACAATATTGAAAGGTATTTCAACCGGTTAAAGAGCGAAAGCAATATCGAACATTACAACAACTTATCTTTTAAGATAGGGCGTTTAAAAAGTATGATTACCTATAGCTCGGTAAATACCATGAACGAAGAGCAGTTGCACCATTACCTTACAGAGATCAGGGCTGAACTTTTCGGCATCGGAAACCAGCTAAACGAATATTATTTCGCAAATTCATAAATAGTTTTTTAGCCACAGATAAACATGATTAACACAGATACTATTTCCTTTATTGATTTTTTATCTGTGGTAACCTATAATAATAAAAACCAATATGCCAATTTTCAAAATCAAACATATCACCAATTATAAATACGAATTGCCTGTTCGGGACAGTGCAAATCAGATTATTTTATTTCCGATTAAGGATGATTTTCAAAAGGTGGTTAAACACGACCTGAATATCTCCGGAAGCCCGGAAATTGAAATTTTTATCGATTATTACGGCAATGAAGTGGGCACATTTACCCAAAATGAACCGCATACCCAGCTGAAAATTTTCTCCAAAGTAAGTGTAGAAACCTTCCCGAAGCCATTGCCGCAAGACGATATGTTTAGCAGCGAGCAGTGGAACAGTTTAAACGTTCTAAAATTCGAAGTGCCATATATCGATTACTTGCGACAAGAAAGTTTCGAGGGCATTAGCCACCTGAAAGAAACAGCGCTAAAGATTAAAGATGCTGAAGATACCCCCTATCAAACCGCAATAAAATACTGCGCTCATGTATTCAACAATTTCGAATACATTAAAGGGGTAACTGCAGTTGACACTACTATTGATGAAATTTTAAACATCAAGGCAGGTGTTTGTCAGGATTTCGCCCATGTATTAACAGCCATGTTGCGTTTAACCGGGATTCCTGCCAGATATGTGAGCGGTTACATCTGCCCCAATAGAGATGGCATGCGGGGTGAAGGCGCAACGCATGCCTGGGCCGAGGCATATTTACCCGAGTACGGCTGGCTGGGCTTAGACCCCACCAATAACTGCATTGCCAACGAAAACCATGTACGCCTGGCAGTAGGCCGCAATTTTACCGATTGCTCCCCTGTAAAAGGGGTTTACAAAGGTGGTTTCGAGCATATTATGGAAGTTAACGTTTCAGTAGGTTATAATGATGAAGATTTTAATGATAATGAAACTTATTTCCAGCCAAAAGAAGTGAATTACACTAAACCATCTGGAACAATAACCACTGCAAGAACACAAAACAGCTATCAGCAATATATGGAAGCCATTCAGCAACAACAGCAGCAACAACAACAGTAGGCAGTTTTCAGTTTGCAGTTGGCAGTTAACAGTTTCAAATCATCAGGAATAAAAGCAGTAGAGATCTATTTCAAATCTCTACTGTTTAAAATTTCATCGATTTTTTCGTTTTCAATAATCCACATCCCTATTCGTTCATCGGTAATCCCATCCATCAGGTTATAAGTAAATGTAGGTTTGTTGTCTTTCATTTCGGTAAAGAGATATTTGAACATGATGTTTTTATTATCTTTCAGCATTTCGGCAACCTCAATAATATGGGTTGAAATCATGAAATAACAATCTTCTATTTTAGAAAATGATTTAATTATAGCTAAAGAGCCATCAAAAGCGTCTTTTACATTTGTACCCCTAAACAGCTCATCAAAAATCACGAAAATATTTTTAGCGGTTTTAATCTTCTCCGCAACATGTTTTACCCTTAAAACCTCATTGTAAAAATGACTATATCCCTGATTTAAGTTATCGGGCAAATTTATAGTCGATATTAGCCCTTGCCAAATACCTGTTTCCATGTACTTTGCAGGAACCGGAAGCCCTAAATGCGCTAAATAAACGGATATACCTACAGACTTTAAAAAAGTAGATTTTCCAGCCATGTTACTTCCCGTAAGAAAGCAGACATTCTTCTCGGTTCCGAATTCAATGTCATTAGCAACAGGATTACTTAAAAAAGGATGAAAAACGCCACAGATGTAAAAATGACGTGCTTTACGATTGACATTCGGCAGGGTTAAATTAAACTTTCTGGCGGCCAGAACAATAGAAAAATAAGCATCTACCTGATAGATGATATCTAAAAACTTCCTGATTGTTTTCAGTTCAATTTTCTTAAAAATAAAATCAAGTTCTTCTAATTCGAATATGCTGATCTTCTTTTCCTTACGTTCAACAATGTTTTTAACTAATTCTTGTTTAAATAAGATAATCACAACTTCATCAAATTCTTTAGCCAGCTCAGGTTTATCCTGATCATTCAATCCCGCAAAAACTCCGCTCAGCTTTTTAAGCAAATAAATGATTTCTTTTACACCTTTCTCTTTTAAATAATAGCCCTGATTGGGAGAAAAGAAATAATGTACAAATTTAGTTAATGCAGATATTCTGGAATAAGACTTGATTTTAGAATTTTGTGTCAGGTAGCTTTCCACAAAATCCATATTGGTACGATCTAAACTTAAATCGCCTGAGTAGTTTGAAAGATATTTTATTACCCTCTGCCGTTCATTGATTATCTTAATATCTGTTGATGGTGTTCTGAAAATTTCGATCAGTTTATCGTTGCCTTTAATTGTCGAAGTAAAATTGAATAAAGAAAAAACACTTTTATCCAGGCCATAAGCCTCAAATATATTTAAGTCGGTTAAGGTTTGTTTATCAATATCAAATTTATTCATGAGGCCTCTTTAACATTAAAACGAATTCAACAATCAACTAAAAAATAAGTTAATATAGATTGAATATGGTAAAATTAATTTTGATATTAAAATCATTTGAGGATGAGAATTTATTTGAAACAACAATAGGTAGTTTTCAGTTGGTAGTTGCTTAATGCTAAAAAACTGAAAACTGTGTACTGAAAACTGCCAACTGATAAAGTTTTTTTCTAAATTTGCGCCTTTTACAAATAACAATATGATTAAGAGACAGCAAATTAAAGATTTATTAAAGTCGACAGCATTTGACACAGAAGTAACGGTTATGGGATGGGTTAGAACTTTCCGTAATAATCAGTTTATTGCATTAAATGACGGATCTTGCATGAGCAATATCCAGGTTGTGATCGATTTTAATAATTTACCTGATGAGCTGTTAAAAAGAATAACTACCGGTGCAGCCATTTCTGCAACAGGTAAATTGATCGAATCGCTTGGTAAAGGTCAAACCGTTGAGATTAAGGCAGCAACTTTAGAAATTTTGGGTGATAGCGATCCTGAAAAATTCCCGTTGCAACCAAAAAAACACAGTTTAGAGTTTTTACGTGAAATTGCACACCTGCGTTTCCGTACCAATACTTTTAATGCCGTTTTTAAAGTACGTCATGCTTTGGCATTTGCCATTCACCAATTCTACAACGAACGTGGTTTTGTGTACATGCACACGCCTGTAATTACCGCAAGTGATGCAGAAGGTGCCGGCGAAATGTTTAAGGTAACCACTTTAGATTTCGACAATACACCACGTACAGATGATGGTAAGGTAGATTTCTCGCAGGATTTCTTTGCCCGTGCAACCAACTTAACTGTATCTGGTCAATTGGAAGGCGAGTTGGCAGCAATGGCTTTCGGACAGATTTATACTTTCGGCCCAACTTTTAGGGCAGAAAACTCAAATACTACACGTCACCTGGCCGAGTTCTGGATGATTGAGCCTGAAGTTGCCTTTGCCGATTTAGAAGACAACATGCAGCTTGCAGAAGATATGATGAAGTATGTAATTAAATATGCTTTAGATAACTGCAAGGATGAATTGGAATTCTTAAATACCCGTTTGGCCGAAGAGGACAAACAAAAACCGCAGAACGAGCGCAGTGAATTTAGCTTGTTGGAGAAATTGGATTTCTGCTTGGCCAACGAATTTGAGCGTTTAACCTATACGGAGGCGATCAGGATTTTAAAATCTTCTAAACCAAACCAGAAGAAACAATTTAAATACCTGATTGATGAATGGGGTGCAGACTTACAAAGTGAGCACGAACGTTATCTGGTAGAAAAGCACTTTAAAAAACCGGTAATCTTAACAGATTATCCTGCTGATATTAAATCGTTCTACATGCGCCAGAATGAGCCTGATGCTGAAGGCAGACAAACTGTTGCAGCGATGGATATCTTATTCCCGGGTATTGGCGAAATGATTGGCGGATCGCAACGTGAGGAACGTTTAGACCGTTTAACTAAACGTATGGAAGATTTAAACATTCCACAGGAAGAACTTTGGTGGTATTTAGATACCCGCCGTTTTGGATCAGCCCCGCACTCGGGTTTTGGTTTAGGTTTCGAACGTTTGGTATTGTTTGTAACCGGAATGACCAACATCCGTGATGTAATTGCTTTCCCAAGGTTCCCGAAAAACGCAGAGTTTTAAGAGGGTTTAGGGAAAACAAATAACGCAAAAAAAAGAAGTCAAGTTTTAAAAACTTGACTTCTTTTTTTTGCGTTATTAAGACCCTGAGATAAACTCAGGGTGACGATCGAGGGAACGAATCCCGTCATACTGAACTTGTTTCAGTATCTATCATGCTATTTTGTATTCTTAAGCCCCTGAGATAAAACACCTTACAGACTTCAATATAAGGGTCGTCATTGCGAGGAGGAACGACGAAGCAATCTTTCATGCTAGTAATCGTCCTATAAAGATTTCTTCGTCGGCTGAAAAAGCCTTCTCGCAATGACGATGCCCTCACAGTGTGAACACAACCGAATTAATGTAAGCTAAACAAATCAAGAATTTTGAAAAATCGTCCCAGTGGGACGCCTCATGGGTAGCCAATTGTACAATTGGCGGTTTCGTTCCGTAGGAACGTTTGGTGATTTACCCGTTAATACCTCTTCATTTCTGGCCACCTAAACCTGATTGACGCGGATACCGATTTTTCATCGGCAGAAGCAAAAAGCAGGACTAAACAAGCCTAAATACCACTGCCCTTGCTTTCCAAAAAACTAATGAGTTGCCATATGCTAGATTTACGAAGTTCTGCCGACGCTCAACCTATTAAAACTTCGGAAGTCATCCCCAGATTTATCGCCCGTCATCATGCATACTATCTCCGTACGGATTGGCATGTGCATAATCTACCGCCGAAACCTTATAATCGGTTGGGGCAAAACTGGCCGAAGTGCTCAGCGCCATGCCCAGTTCGTAACGCGTTGGATAAGGCGTTTTTAACAAACTGCCTGCCGGGATATATGGAAAACTCTCTAAATAACTCTGCATTACACTCGGACTCACCCGCCTGTTGATATACGCCCTGCTTAATTGATGCGTTTCTCTTAAACCCGCAGCGCCCAATAATTCTACAGCACTGGCCACGGTTAAGTTGTGGAAGTTTTTAACCCGAACGGTTTTATCTTCTACCACAAGACCTTTCATTAAACTCTGATCTTGTGTAGCTACGCCTGTTGGGCAGGTATTGCTGTTACATTCTAAAGCCTGAATACAGCCTAAAGCGAACATCATTCCACGGGCAGCATTACACATATCGGCACCCAGGGCGATATTTTTAACCAGATCGAAACCTGTTGCCACTTTACCCGAGGCGATAATTTTAATGTGTTTTTTCAGATCAAAACCATTCAAAACATCGTACACAAAAGCCACACCTTCGCGCAATGGCATGCCTACCGAATTCGAAAATTCCTGTGGAGCAGCACCTGTTCCGCCCTCACCACCATCAACGGTAATAAAATCAGGATAAATACCGGTTTCTACCATGGCTTTACAAATGGCGTAAAATTCGCTTTTACGACCGATACAAAGTTTAAATCCTACTGGTTTACCATCCGATAAATCGCGGAGTTTCTTCACAAACTCCAACAGACCGATCGGGGTATTAAATGCCGAGTGAGCAGGTGGCGACAATACATCTTTACCTTCGGGCACTAAACGGATCCTGGCTACCTCTGGCGTTACCTTTTTTGCAGGCAGCATACCACCATGCCCAGGTTTAGCACCTTGTGAAAGTTTAATTTCGATCATTTTTACCTGGTCGGTTTTTGCCCTTTCTGCATAAGCATCGTAATTAAAGGTACCATCGCCATTACGGCAACCGAAATAACCGGTACCAATCTGCCAGATTAAATCGCCTCCTGGCTGACGGTGATAATCGCTGATTCCACCTTCACCGGTATTGTGTGCAAAATTGCCCATTTTAGCACCACCGTTTAAAGCCAGAATAGCATTCTGACTTAAGGAGCCAAAACTCATGGCCGATATATTATAAATACTCGCAGAGTAAGGTTTTTTACAATCTGGTCCACCAACGATAACACGTGGATCCAAATTTAATTCGTGGTGAGAAATGGCGGCAATACTATGGCTTAACCATTCGTAGCCATTATCGTAAACATTTAACTGCGTTCCGAATGGAATGGTATCGTTATCCTTTTTAGCGCGTTGATAAATTAATGAGCGGTTTAACCTGTTATAAGGCGTACCGTTGGTATCACTTTCTACAAAGTACTGGTAAACTTTTGGCCTCAATTCTTCCATAAAGTACCTTAAACGGCCAAAAACCGGGTAATTTCTTACAATACTATGCTTGGGCTGATACAAATCGTAAATACCAAGAATTACAAAAGGACCAGTGAAGATGAATGTCCACCATAAAAACGGATGGTAAAGGCCCAGCATAATGGTTAGGGCAATTAAAAATGCGGCAATCGCAACGAAAGCTTTTCTCATAATAATAGATTAGCGTATGTTTTGTTGGTACAAAGATTAGGATTATTAAACAACTGACACCATTAATTTGTTATTTTTACGCTATGCTTATTAAGATCTATCCAGAAAACCCGAACGAAAGAGCCATTGAACAAGTTGTTGAAGTGTTGAAGAAAGGTGGTTTGATCATCTATCCAACCGATACCATTTATGGTTTGGGCTGCGATATCACCAACCCGAAAGCGATCGAAAAAATCTGCAGAATACGTGGTATCAAACCTGAGAAGGCCAATTTCTCTTTCATCTGTCACGATTTAAAACACATTTCCGATTATATTAAACCAATTGACAATACCACTTTCAGGGTGTTAAAAAAAGCACTACCGGGTCCGTTTACCTTTATTTTTAATGCGAACAACAACGTACCCAAATTATTAAGTTCCAATAAAAAAACAGTGGGTATCCGTGTACCCGATAACAACATTGCCCGTTGTATTGTAAAAGAATTGGGTAACCCCATCCTATCTACTTCAATAAAGGATGACGATGATGTAATCGAATATTCTACCGACCCGGAATTGATCCACGAAAAATATGAAGACCTGGTTGATCTGGTAATCGACGGCGGTTACGGCGATAACGATGCCTCTACAGTAATCGATTGTACCACAGGCGAGTTCGAGGTGATCCGTGAGGGTAAAGGAAATATTGAAGAGTATTTGTAGCGATTCCCACCTGCGCGGGATCCGATAGCTATCGGATGCGAGCGACTATAGCGAGCACCTTACCCCTATCCGCCTATCGGCAACTTTCACCCGAAGGGATTGGACTAAAAGAACAAATTACCGCACCCTGCAATGTACTTCATGCGATCTGCATCATGCTATCCGGCCTGGCAGATTTTCGCAGGAAAAAGCACGGAAATCTGCGCACTCCCCATCATTAACCCGCAAGCCAAGGCAGGATCAAGCGGGTGCGCTAGGATTAGCAAGGGGTAATAGCCTGGATACTGCCGCAATAAAGATTTCCGTAGGTTTTTACAAGAAAAGATGTAAGCCTTTCAGTTATGCCTTTGCGTTTGTTGTTTTTAACGGCAGGCATGCTTTCGCTGTGCTCAGGTTTGTTACTTTTTCATCAAGGAAAAAGTAAAAGCCCTTCGGTGGCTAACCGAGGCAAGCCCAAGCCTAGGGCAAACCTACAATTGTCATTCTGAACGCAGTGAAGAATCTTTCAGTAAAAGATCCTTCGTGCCTCAGGATGACAAAGCAAAATAAAATGGCGCACAATTCCTAGCGAGCGCATTAAGATTGCTTCGTCGTTCCTCCTCGCAATGACGATCGTATTATAGCGAGCGCCTTAAACCCCTATCCGCCTATCGGCACCTTTCCCCTGAAAGTGAAAGGGCTAAAAAAACAAATTATCGCGCCCTGCAATGTGCGCCATGCGATCTGCATCATGCTATCCGGCCTGGCAGATTTTCGCAGGAAAAAGCACGGAAATCTGCGCACTCCCCATCATTAACCCACAAGCCAAGGCAGGATCAAGCGGGTGCGATGGGATAAGCCAAGGTAAGAGCCTCGATACTGCCGCAATTAAGATTTCCGTAGTTTTTTACAAGAAAGGATGCGAGCCTTGGGTTTTTGTTACTTTTGGGCCAAGCCAAAAGTAAGAGCCCCTCGGCGGCGGTGAGCCGAGGCAAGCCCGAGCAAGGGGCAAAATAGAAAAGGACAGCAGAACAGCAAAGCATTAAGGTTCCCGCCTGCGCGGGAATGACGATCGTATTATAGCGAACGCCTTAAACACCTATCCGCCTATCGGCGCCTTTCACCCGAAGGGATTGGACTAAAAGAACAAATTACCGCACCCTGCAATGTGCTCCAGGTGATCTGCATCATGCTATCCGGCCTCGGAAATGATGGAAGGAGAAAACGTTAAAGCTTTTGCACCTCCTTTCAACCATCCACTACCCCGAGGCAGCACGCCCTCCCCGATCCTTCATCGGGGGCTTGTGCTGGCGACCAAAAAAGCTTTAACGAATTTATCCGACATCAGTTCCCAGCCTTGGGTTTTTGTTTCTTTTGGGCCAAGCCAAAAGAAAGAGCCCCTTCGGCGGCGGTGAGCCGAGGCAAGACAGCGTGGAGGGCAACAACATAGCGACCGCTTTAAGGTTCCCGCCTGCGCGGGAATGACGACCGTATTATAGCGGTGAGCCGAGGCAAGCCCAAGCCTAGGGCAAAACCTACAATTGTCATTCTGAACGCAGTGAAGAATCTTTCGGCAAAAGATCCTTCGTGCCTCAGGATGATAGAAAATTATTTAGCAGCAAAAATGACCAAGTTACTGCCGTATCAATCGCTCCGGTCGAGATGTTGCCGATTTTTAGTATCTGTCAATGATAGTAAGTCGAATCTTTAAACCAAAACGCCAAAAAAAAGCATATCAACGTCATCCCAATCAAAAAATTATTCCTTATTATGTTTATTTTTCCACAATCGCCCAAATTAACATTAAGTTAATCTGATTATAAGGCTTTTGCATATACATTTGTTGTAAACAAAACTTATTATATGAAAAGACCTTTACTTCTCATTTTATTTTTTCTGATTTTCTCCAATTATTTATCTGCCCAAGTCTCACTAACGACAATAAATACAGCTAGATTAGAAAATTTTGATGGCATGACTGCAACGGGGACTTCAACAGTTGCCGGATGGAGCGCCGTTAAAGCCAGTGGCACAAGCGGCGTAGCCGTTGGTTCAGCCTTAACATTAACGGTTTACACCGCTTCGTCAAATGCCGGTGCTGCCTACAACGCAGGAACAGCCGGAGCGGCTGACCGATCGTTAGGAAGTCTGGCTTCTGGTTCGTTGGTACCAAGATTTGGTGCAGGATTCCAGAATAACACCGGCGCAACTGTAACTTCAATCGATTTATCGGGTGTGATGGAACAATGGAGAAGCGGTTCGACAGCTACGGTTAACGAAAAACTAAATTTCGAATACAGTTTCAATGCCACAAGCGTTGCCGATGCATCGGCCACCTGGCTACCACTTAGTAGCATGGACCTTAACGAAAAGTTAACCACAACTACCGCAGCGGCTGGTATTGATGGAAACCTACCTGCAAATCAAACGGCTATTTCGGGAAGTATCACCGCCATTACCTGGGCAAATGGTGCCACACTTTATATCCGCTGGACAGATACTGATGATTCGGGAAGCGACGGTATTTACACGATCGACAATTTTAGCATCACTCCGAAAAGCGGTGGCCCCACTACACCGGTTTTATCAACATCGCCAACCAGCTTGGCATTTGGAAACCAAAGTATTGCAACAAATTCTACTGCGCAGAGCTTCACTTTAAGCGGCAGCAATACCACAGCAAATACCAACGTTAGCACAACTTTACCTTTTACGGTATCCAAAGATAATAGCACTTTCAGCACATCTGTAGCCTACAGTGTTGCCGAAGTTTCGGCTTCGCCAACGGTTTACGTACGCTATAGTCCAACGGTCACTGGTACATCTTCAAGCAACGTCCAAATTTCGAGTACCGGAGCAAATCTTATAAATGTTGCCCTTACAGGTACTGGTATTGTAGGCGACGTTAGCCCACCGGTAACCGCAGCCACTTATCCCAAAACAACAACGGTTACCACTACCTCGGTAGCTTTTGCAAACAACATTAACGAAGCAGGTACCACTTATTATGTGCTAGCCCTTACTGGCGGTACTGCCCCAACACCTGCACAGGTGAAAGCCGCACAGGATGGAAGTGGATCTGCAGCTTTAAAATCGGGATCATTTGCCAACACGGCCAATACCGATGCCAGTGCATCCATCACCGGTTTAACAATTGGTACCGGCTATACCTTATATGTTGTGGCACAGGATGCAGCCGGCAATTTACAAACCACAGTTGCCACGGTAGATGCTACCACTGCCAATCCTCCTTTGGTAAGCGCCCCCGTAATCATCAGCCAATATTACGAAGGAACTTCTGTAAACAAATGGATCGAATTAACCAACCTGAGCAATGCACCGATCAATACCGCATCACCACAGTTAAAATTAGCTTTATACAATATTTCGGGCGATGCGGGTAACATCAACATCACTGGTACACCTTCGCAAACGGTAAACTTAAACTTTACCATCCCAGCCCATGGCTCCGTAATTTTGGGCAATACGGGTAATAGCAATACGGAAGTACCTTACCTAAGTCCTGCCAGTGCCATCTTAAACAGCAACACCGTAATCAACTTTAACGGCAACGATGGTGTGGCCCTTTTAGATGCCAATAACAACATTATCGATGCTTTCGGTCAGGGTGTTAACGCCAAAGATGTTTCTTATGTAAGAAGTTTGAATGTAACCGCTGCCAGTCCTGCTTATGTAGACGACGATTGGACCAGAACACCACTTGCTACTGTTCAAAATGCCATTGATGATGACGATGCCAATAGATTGGGTGTACATTTCCCACCTAACTTACCTGCCTGCGCCGCGCCAAGCAGCCCTGCAACCGCATTGGTTTTTAGCGCCGTAACCACAGGTAGTATCACCGCTACTTTCACTAAATCGGCCGATGCCAACGAATACCTGATCATCAGAAGTTTAAATGCCACCTTAAGCGCGCTTCCGGTTGATGGTACCGCTTATGCCATTGGTTCTGCTTTTGGTGGGGGCACGGTAATCAACAAAATTGTAAGCAATACCTTTACCGATAACAATTTAAACAGTTCTACTACTTACAATTATTTTATTGTTCCGTTAAACAACCTTTCTTGTACCGGCGGACCGAAATATTTAACCACCAACATTTTAACCGCAGCACAAACTACTAAAACCTTATTGCCTTGTGCCACTCCAACCGCACAACCTACAGGTTTTACCATTACTTCTGCTAACTATAACTTTATCCAAGCTTCTTTCACCGCCGCCAGCGCAGCTGATGAATACCTGGTGGTGATGAGCACCAGCAGCACCTTAACCGCAGCACCGGTAAACCAAACGGTTTATAATGTAGGCGATGCTTTAGGTGGTGGTATCGTGGTGAAAAGAGGAACGGGCACTTCATTTATTAGAAATGGTTTAACCCAAAACACCAATTATTACTTTTTCACCTATGCGGTAAATAGTGCCTGCAGCGGTGGCCCTTTGTATTTAACCACGCAGCCTCTTTTAGGGAACTTTAAAACCGGCATCCTTGATGTAAACAAACTCAATTTCTATTATGGTAACCTACACAGTCACAGCAGTTATTCTGACGGAAATAAAGACGATTTAACCAAAAAACCAGAGGATGATTATGCTTTTGCCAAAACGGCGATGAACCTCGATTTCCTTGGGATATCAGAGCATAACCATACCCAGGCGGGCATGTCATTGGCCAACTGGCAACCGGGTATCATTGCAGCCAAAAATGCAACCACTTCTACTTTCGTTGCTTTGCACGGTATGGAATGGGGCGTAATCAGTGGCGGCGGACACGTAATTGTGTACGGAATCGATTCACTGATTGGCTGGGAGCCCGGCGAAAACCAGATTTATGTACCTAAAAGTACTTATACCGGGCCAACGGGTTTATTCAGGATCATTAACCGCCATGGTTTAAATGCCATAGCTACTTTGGCTCACCCCAATACTACCGATTATAACAACATCTCGGCGACTTACGATTTAAGTGCCGATAGCGCCATTGTAGGTGCGGCCTTAGAAAGTGGTCCTGCATTTTCGACCAATGTTACCTATTCTGATCCCGCCAGCTCAATGAGTTATTTAAGCTATTATAACCGCATGCTGGCTAAAGGTTATCACCTTGGTGCAACCATCGATCATGATAACCACAATTTAACCTTTGGTAAGCACACCCGTGCGAGGTTAGTGGTATTGGCTCCTGCCCTTACGGAGAACGATTTGTTGGATGCCATTAAAAAGATGCGTTTTTATGCTTCAGAAGATTCGGCCGCTAAAGTCGTATTCACCATCAACAAACAACCCGTAGGCAGTGTATTCAAAACCGCCGGTGCACCACAGATCTCCGTGAGTTCGATGACCACAAGTGCGGTAACGAGCATTAAAATTTTATACGGAACACCTGGAAGCGGCACCAATCCGGTAGAGTTAACCACCAGTGCAACCGCAAGTTTAACCTATACCGATAATGCCCTGGCCAACCTGGCCACAGGCTATTATTATGCTGATATTGTAGAGGCAGACGGAAGCCGGATCATTACCTCCCCCATCTGGTACACCAGGGATGATGCAACCGTTAAGAAAGACCAGAACATTACCTTTACCGCTACCAGAACCGCTACTTATGGCGACCCTGATTTGGTTGCAGGGGCTACGAGCGACAATACGGCCATTAACATCGAATATACCAGTAGCGATACCAATATTGCCACCATCAGCAATAACGATATCCACATTGTAAAAGCAGGTACGGTAACCATTACAGCCAATCAACCTGGCGATACTTTCTTTAACCCGGCAGTTGCCAAACAACAGGTATTAACCATTGCCCCTAAAGGCATTACGGTAACGGCAGATGCCAAAACCAAGCTAGAAGGAACAGCTGATCCCGCATTTACCTATGTTTCCAGCCCTGCATTAATTGGTGCTGATGCTTTTACAGGAGCATTAAGCCGTGTGGCGGGCGAAACCGCAGGCGATTATGCCATTCAGCAGGGAACCCTGGCTTTAAGTAGCAATTACACCATCAACTATAATGCTGCCAATCTTCATATTAACGCCAAACCGGTTGCCGCACTAAGTGCCAGTGTTGCTGTTCCACAAAACGCCACTGCTCCGGTAATTACCTTTAGGGCAACTGCAGGCACTGCACCGTTTACCTTCACTTATAACATTAATGGAGGCAGCAGCCAAACATTGAGAGCAACAAGCAATACTGCAACAGTAACGGCACCAAGCAATGTAGTAGGTACATTCGTTTACACCATCACCAGCATTGCCGATGCTTTTAGTGCACAGGCCCAAAATGTTTCAACCACGGTAACGGTTCGGCCTTTACCAGTAGCCACCATTGCAGGTAATACATCCGTATGTAACTTCGGTTCATCACCAAATATTACCTTTACCGGGTCAGTTGGAACAGCACCTTACACCTTTACCTACAGTATTAATGGAGGTAGTAACCGTACGGTAAGCACAAGTTCAACCACGGCAACAGTTAGTGTGCCAACCAGCGCAACAGGTACATTTACCTACAATTTAGTAAGCGTGACCGATGCCTATGCTACCCAAACGCAAACCGGAACAGCCACGGTAACGGTAAACGCTTTACCTGTAGTTTCTATCAGCAGCAACAAAGGTTTATCGGTTTCTAAAGGCGATGCCATCGTTTTAACGGCTACCGGCGGTACGCGATACAGCTGGACAGGCACCGACATCATTAGCGGGCAAAGTACTGCTGCCTTAACCATCCGACCGAAACAGAGCGGTACTTACCGTGTTACCGTAAGCAATGCGAGTGGCTGTGTGAGCGATCAAAACATTGCCATCACGGTAGTTGAAGATTATAAACTCGACGCCAGTACTGTAATAACGCCTAATGGTGATGGTTACAACGATAAATTTATCGTGAAGAACATCGATTATTATCCAAACAATACCTTGAAGATATTTGATAAGGCCGGTCGGATTTTATATACCAAACACACTTATGCCAACGATTGGGACGGAACCATAAACGGTAGTCCGCTGAATGAAGGCACCTATTATTACATCATCGATTTAGGTAGCGGCACAGGCACTTTTAAAGGTTATATCAACATCATTAGAGACTAATTACAGACATGAGAGCAATTACAAAAAACATAAAGCAAATGCGTCGCGTAACGTTTCTATTTGCTGCAGGCACATTATTTTTGGGTTCTGTTAAAGCACAGATTCTTCCACTCAATGCACAATATTTCCAGAACCGTTACCTCGTTAACCCCTCAATGGCCGGTATAAACGAAGGTTTTAATATCAACGGAAGTTTCCGCAAGCAGTGGTCGAACATTCCAGGTGCACCCATTACCCAGAGCGTAACCTTAGATCAACAGGTGAACAAAGTGGGTTGGGGTGTAAATATCTACAACGAGAAATCGGGTGGTATCCAACGCACCAAAGCTGTCGGAACCTTTGCTTACCACCTTCCGTTAAACAGCGACGACCAGAAATTAAACTTCGGGATCTCTTTTGGTGCCAGTCAGGATAAACTGGATTTAAGCAGCGTAAGAAACAGTGATATTAACGACCCGTCCATTGCCCGTTTTAACGACAGGGGTTATTATGTAGATGGCGATTTTGGGATCTCTTATACTTCGAAAGGATTAACCGTTGAAGGTGCCGTACCGAACATGCGTTCCGTTTTTAGAAAAGACGATTTAAACTTTGCCGACAAACCCACGTTTTATTCGGCGGTGAGTTATAAGTTCATGCTGGGATCAGGTATAAACGGAATCAGCTTAGAACCAAAAGGTGTTTTTAGAGGCATTAAAAATTACGACAACCTTTGGGATGCAGGTTTAAATGCAAATTTTGCCAACGATAAATTGTACGTAATGGCCATGTACCACAATACCCAGAATGCTACTATTGGTTTTGGCATGAATTATAAATCGACCTTATATTTTATGGCATATTACAACACCGCAACTTCGGCAATCAGTGGTTATACCGATGGCGATTTTGAAGTGAATATCAGGGTTAATATCGGTAAGAAACCTTAATTAAAGCGACTGTCGTCATCCTCGCGCATGCGGGGATCTTAATGCAACAAAACGAAAGCCACAGATACTAGGTCTGTGGCTTTTTTAATTGATCGCGTTCCCACGGATCCGCCTAACCCCCTATCCGCCTATCGGCACCTTTCCCCTGAAAGGGAAAGGACTAAAAGACAAATTACCGCACCCTGCAATATGCTCCATGCGATCTGCTCCCTGCTATCGGCCTAGCAGATTTTCGCCGGAAAAAGCACGGAAATCTGCGCACTTCCCCTCATTACCCCACAGCCCAAGGCAGGATCAAGCGGGTGCGCTGGGATAAGCCAGGGTAAGAGCCTCGATACTGCCGCGATTAAGATTTCCGTAGGTTTTTACAAGAAAGGATGCGAGCCTTGGGTTTTTGTTTCTTTTGGGCCAAGCCAAAAGAAAGAGCCCCTCGGCGGCGGCGAGCCGAGGCAAGACTGAGCCTAAGGCAAAGAATAGCGACCGCTTTAAGGTTCCCGCCTGCGCGGGAATGACGACCGTATTATAGCGAGCGCCTCAACCCTCTATCCGCCTATCGGCACCTTTTCCCTGAAAGGGAAAGGGCAAAAGATAAATTATCGCACCCTGCAATATGCCCCATGCGATCGGCGCCATGCTATCTGGCCTAGGAAATGAATGGAAGGAGAAAACGTTAAAGCTTTTGCAACTCCTTTCAACCTACCACTACCCCGAGGCAGCACGCCCTCCCCGATTCTTCATCGGGGGCTTGTGCTGGCGACCAAAAAAGCTTTGACGAATTTATCCGACATCAGTTCCAAGCCTTGATCTTTTGTTTCTTTTCTATCAAGAGAAAAGAAAGAGCCCCTCGGCGGCGGTGAGCCGAGGCAAGACTGCGCGAAGGGCAAGAATAGCAAATTTTAAAATTAGCTTCGCTGAGCACTTCGTGGTTCCCGCATACGCGGGAATGACGACTACGTTAAATAACAAATTTCCTCACAAAAACCACCCCCTTTCCCCCTTATTTCACTATTTTTACCCCTATGGCTAAACTCATCAATCTAGAAGTATTTCAGCGTTTCTTTCGTTCCGGACAAGTAGGTGGTTTTTTATTGTTGATCTGCGTGGCAATTTCCTTACTCATCGCCAACACCGATTCAAAAGAAAGTTTCGAAGCTTTTTTAGCAACCAAACTAGGCTTCGGCGCTATCAACTACAGCATTTTAGCCTGGATAAACGACGCCTTAATGGCTATATTTTTCCTGCTCGTAGGGCTCGAAATCAAACGCGAACTGCTCGAAGGAGAATTATCTTCCGTTAAAAGCGCAGCCTTACCCGTAATTGCAGCGCTCGGCGGCATGCTCGTCCCTGCCTTAATTTATAGCCTGTTTAACAAAGGAGAAAGCTCGGCATCAGGCTGGGGCATCCCCATGGCAACCGATATCGCCTTTGCCCTTGCCATTATTGCCATGCTCGGTAAAAGTGTACCCACCAGTTTAAAAATATTCCTGGCCGCTTTAGCCATTGTCGATGATCTTGGTGCCATCCTGGTCATCGCAATCTTTTATACTAACCAGATTCATTTCGAATACCTGGCCATGGCCGGAGGCATCCTTGTTCTTTTAGGACTGATGAATTATTTCGGCGTAAAGAAACTGGCATTTTACCTCATTCCAAGCATATTCCTTTGGTATTTCATTCACCACTCTGGCATCCATGCCACCATTGCAGGGGTACTGTTGGCTTTCACCATCCCTACTAACGAAACGGATGAAGAATCGCCACTTGAAAAACTGGAACATTTTTTAACCACGCCGGTAAACTACATCATTATGCCCATTTTTGCATTAGCCAATACCAATATCACTTTTCAAAAAGAAATGCTCGCCGGACTGGTTTCACCTCTCGGCCTCGGCATTATCGTAGGCTTATTCGTGGGTAAAACCATTGGCGTAACCTTTTTCAGCTGGTTAGCCGTGAAATTAAAATGGGCCGATTTACCCACCGGAGCAGGCTGGAAACACATTTTAGGTTTGGGCATGCTCGCCGGAATCGGCTTTACCATGTCGATTTTTATTGCGCTGCTCTCTTTTAGCGAAGTGCTCCATGTTTCGGAAGCAAAGTTTGCAATTTTAACGGCTTCGATCCTATCGGGCGTGGTGGGGTTTGTGTTTTTGAAATCGGTGAAAGCTAAAGGGTTAACCACAGAAGGCAATTTAACCACAGAGGACACAAAGTAAAACACAGAGGGGCACAGAACCCCTATCCGCCTATCGGCACCTTCCCCCCGAAAGGGAAAGGACTAAAAGACAAGTTATCGCACCTGCAGTGTGCACCATGCGATCTGCATCATTCTATCGGCCTAGGAAATGATGGAAGGAGAAAACGTTAAAGCTTTTGCACCTCCTTTCAACCTACCACTACCCAGAGGCAGCACGCCCTCCCCGATCCTTCATCGGGGGCTTGTGCTGGCGACTAAAAAAGCTTTGACGAATTTATCCGACATCAGTTCCAAGCCTTTCAGTTATGCCTTGGTGTTTGTTGTTTTTAAAGGTAGCCATGCTTTCGCTGCGCTCAGGTTTGTTTCTTTTGGGCCAAGCCAAAAGAAAGAGCCCCTCGGCGGCGGTGAGCCGAGGCAAGACTGCGCGAAGGGCCAAGAAAATAGCGAGCGCATTAAGATTGCTTCGTGCCTCGCAATGACGACCGTTTTATAGCAAGCGCCTTAAACCCCTATCCGCCTATCGGCACCTTCCCCCTGAAAGGGAAAGGACTAAAAAACAAATTACCGCACCCTGCAATATGCCCAATGCGATCTGCACCCTGCTATCCGGCCTAGGATATGATGGAAGGAGAAAACGTTAAAGCTTTAGCACCTCCTTCCAATCTGCCACTATCCAAGGCAGCACGCCCTCCCCGATCCTTCATCGGGGGCTTGTGCTGGCGACTAAAAAAGCTTTGACGAATTTATCCGACATCAGTTCCAAGCCTTTCAGTTATGCCTTGGTGTTTGTTGTTTTTAAAGGTAGCCATGCTTTCGCTGCGCTCAGGTTTGTTACTTTTTCATCAAGGAAAAAGTAAGAGCCCCTCGGCGGCGGTGAGCCGAGGCAAGCCTGAGCAAGGGCCAAGAAAATAGCGAGCGCATTAAGATTGCTTCGTGCCTCGCAATGACGACCGTTTTATAGCAAGCGCCTTAAACCCCTATCCGCCTATCGGCACCTTCCCCCTGAAAGGGAAAGGACTAAAAAACAAATTACCGCACCCTGCAATACGCCCCATACTATCTGCACCCTGCTATCTACTCCCTGCTATCCGGCCTAGCAGATTTTCGCCGGAAAAAGCACGGAAATCTTTGCACCTCCCCATCATTACCCCACAGCCCAAGGCAGGATCAAGCGAGTGCGCAGGGATATAAGCCAGGGTAAAAGCCTCGATGCTGCCGCAATAAAGATTTCCGTAGGTTTTTACAAGAAAAGATGCGAGCCTTGATCTTTTGTTTCTTTTCTATCAAGAGAAAAGAAAGAGCCCCTCGGCGGCGGTGAGCCGAGGCAAGACTATGCGAAGGGCAAGAAAATAGCGAATGCATTAAGATTCCCGCATGCGCGAGAATGACGACCGTATTATAGCGAACGCCTTAAACCCCTATCCGCCTATCATTTTCAAACCTTCCGCTTCACCCCCTCGAGGTATGCGCTTCGAATAAAAGAGATAAGCATTAAGTTTTGGATGCTGACCTTAAACTAAACCAGGCCAGCTACTCCCCTAACAGACTTTTATGTTTTACACCCCAACTCTCGAGTGCATGAATAATTGGCCTCAATTCAAGGCCAATTTCGGTTAGTTCGTATTCCACCCGTAGCGGAACTTCGGCGTATATGGTTCGCTTAACAATTCTAGCTGCCTCTAATTTACGTAGCTGTAAGGTTAGCATCCGCTCGGTAATATTTGGCAAATGTTGTTTTAACTCTCCAAATCTGAGTTTGCCATTCATTAACCACGAACAGATTACTAAAGCCCATTGCCCGCCGATAATGTTGGCTGCATAAACTTCTAAACACTCATCAGCTAAAGCTTGTTTGTTAGCATAGTTGGTTGAGGTTTCCTTGATTTTAGACATGCTTACATTTTTTATAGTACCTTACAATTGGTTGCTAATTTACAAAATAAGCGGTTATGCATCTATTTTTGCGCTTTATAATCACCAAAATTTGTAAAAATGAAAACACTAATCGTTGTAACCCATCCCGATATTAAAAGTTCCCTAATCAACAAGCGGTGGATTGAAGAATTAAATAAATACCCTGATAAATATGTAGTCCATCAACTGTACAAGGCATATCCAGATGAAAAGATTGATGTATTGGCAGAACAAAAGCTGGTTGAACGACATGATAAAATCGTATTCCAATTCCCCTATTATTGGTTCAATTGCCCCTCACTTTTAAAAAAATGGATGGATGAAGTACTTACTCATGGATGGGCTTATGGCAGCAAAAGCGGTTATAAATTGTCTGGAAAGAAAATTGCCCTGGCCATTTCATTAGGCGTTGAAGAACACGAACTGCGTCCATCAGAAAAATATAAATATACATTAGCAGAATTAACCCGTCCGTACGAACTCTCCTTCCAATATGTAAAAGCCGATTACCAACCCCCATTTGCATATTATGGAATGGAGCATAACACGTCGAAAAAATGGATAGAAGAAAGCGTTCCTTTGTATTTAGATTTTTTAGATTCGTTGTAAAGATTAAGCTAATATTTAACCGCAAAGGGTGCAAAGTTTTTCGCAAAGAACGCGATTACAAGCGTTAATTTTAGCGCCTTAAACCCCTATCCGCCTAACGGCACCTTTCCCCTGAAAGGGAAAGGACTAAAAAACAAACTACCGCACCCTGCAATATGCCCCATGCGATCTGCACCCTGCTATACGGCCTAGCAGATTTTCGCAGGAAAAAGCACGGAAATCTGTGCACTTCCCCTCATAACCCCACAGCCCAAGGCAGGATCAAGCGGGTGCGATGGGATAAGCCAGGGTAAGAGCCTCGATACTGCCGCAATAAAGATTTCCGTAGGTTTTTACAAGAAAAGATGCAAGCCTTGGGTTTTTGTTTCTTTTGGGCCAAGCCAAAAGAAAGAGCCCCCTCGGCGGCGGTGAGCCGAGGCAAGCCCCAGCAAGGGGTAAGAAAAAAATAGCAAGCGCATTAAGATTGCTTCGTGCCTCGCAATGACGACCGTATTATAGCGAGCGCCTTAAACCCCTATCCGCCTATCGGCACCTTTCCCCTGAAAGGGAAAGGACTAAAAAACAAATTACCTCCCCCTGCAGTGTGCGCCATGCTATCTGCACCTCGCTATCCGGCCTAGGAAATGATGGAAGGAGAAAACGTTAAAGCTTTTGCACCTCCTTTCAACCTACCACTACCCAGAGGCAGCACGCCCTCCCCGATCCTTCATCGGGGGCTTGTGCTGACGACCAAAAAAGCTTTAACGAATTTATCCGACATCAGTTCCAAGCCTTTCAGTTATGCCTTGGTGTTTGTTGTTTTTAAAGGTAGCCATGCTTTCGCTGCGCTCAGGTTTGTTACTTTTTCATCAAGGAAAAAGTAAGAGCCCTTCGGTGGCGGTGAGCCGAGGTAAGCCCGAGCAGGGCCAAGAAAATAGCAAGCGCATTAAGATTGCTTCGTGCCTCGCAATGACGACCGTATTATAGCGAGCGCCTTAAACCCCTATCCGCCTAGCGGCACCTTTCCCCTGAAAGGGAAAGGACTGAAAAACAAATTACCGCACCCTGCAATATGCTCCATGCGATCTGCACCCTGCTATCCGGCCTAGCAGATTTTCGCCGGAAAAAGCACGGAAATCTGTGCACTTCCCCTCATAACCCCACAGCCCAAGGCAGGATCAAGCGGGAGCGCTAGGATTAGCAAGGGGTAAGAGCCTCGATGCTGCCGCAATTAAGATTTTCGTAGATTTTTACAAGAAAGGATGCAAGCCTTGGGTTTTTGTTTCTTTTGGGCCAAGCCAAAAGAAAGAGCCCCCTCGGCGGCGGTGAGCCGAGGCAAGCCTGAGCCAGCGGCAAAGAATAGCGACCACTTTAAGGTTCCCACCTGCGCGGGATCCGATAGCTATCGGATGACGACCGTATTACAGCGAGCGCCTCAAACCCCTATCCGCCTATCGGCACCTTTCCCCTGAAAGGGAAAGGACTAAAAAACAAATTACCGCACCCTGCAATGTGGCACATGCTATCTGCTCCCTGCTATCCGGCCTAGCAGATTTTCGCCGGAAAAAGCACGGAAACCTGTGCACTTCCCCTCATAACCCCACAGCCCAAGGCAGGATCAAGCGGGTGCGTTGGGAATAAGCAAGGGTGAGAGCCTCGATGCTGCCGCAATTAAGATTTCCGTAGGTTTTTACAAGAAAGGATGCAAGCCTTGATTTTTGGTTACCTTTTTATCAAGAAAAAGGTAAGAGCCCCTCGGCGGCGGTGAGCCGAGGCAAGACTGCGCGAAGGGCAAAACTTGCAAATCGTGCCTCGCAATAACGACCGTATTAGAGATACTGCAAAAACCAAACACCTCTCATTAAACCCTCTTAACCACATACCACCGCTCAATCCCCTCAACATATCTTTCAAAATGCGCTTTATAATACCCTTTCGGTACCTGTACCCTAAAATTTACCTTACTAAAAAACCATACCAACCTATAATCCATTTCTGCTCCAAGCAAATACCACAAATACGTTTTAACGCAATCGCAAACCAAAAACAGCCCAAAGCTATCGCTACTTAATTTCAACAGCTTCCCTTTCACTTTAAGCCTAAGCTGCAGTTCGTAATAATCACCCTTATCCCTTAACAAAAAGCTTAAAACAGGAATATCCATCGAGAAAAAAGCCAGTTTCATATCCCTCCTTACTGGCTTGCCCGCAACATTCCGCATGCCATACGTATATAAGTAGTGCGTAAAAGGTTGTTGTACCAATAATGGCAAGGCATTGTTCCAGAGCTTAAAAATTTCGAGGTGATTAGCCTCATTAATCCTGTTAATTTCAGCAACGGTTTCGGGTAGTGCACTGAAACGTATTGAAGCAATCTTTTTCATGGCAAAGCAAATGCTGTTCAGCTCCTGCTGTTGTGGCGATACACTTATCCCTTCAACATCTTGCGCATTAAACACGAAACTTTTGTACGATTTAACCGTTTTCAGGTAAGCAGTGGCAGCATAAACATAAGGAATAAGAAAAGGATAATGGTTGCTGTGGAAATTCTGCAGATCTGTATTGGCAAAACAATAGCCAACACCCATCGGTACCAAATTAGCAACGGCATGTTTAGCCCCTGTTGGCCGCTGCTCAAGCACCCGCTCCTTAACCTCTGGGAAATAATCACCAGGCCTAAATAAACCGATAAACTTTTTCTTTAATCTAATCTCCGGTCCGTTAGGTTTTTTAATAATATCTACATATTTAGATCGCTCCGTATTTACCCCAAAACATTCGGGCCAGTAATATTTATTAAAATCAAGGCTGCCCGTCCACAGCATGGCCCGCAAAATATGGTAAGCATAACGCCCCAGGTACGTTTCATCAGTATCTACACTACAGCTCACCAACAGATGATCGTATTCTACCCAAATGTAAACCCTTTCTGGCGCCTCATTTTTCAATTTAATGGTAACGGTTAACAACCCCTGCTTAAAAGAAAGTAGTTTCCTTTCTACCAGGTTAGTTTTTTTACCTACCCTAAATGTACTATGCAATTCAAGTACCTCTAACCTCAACACTCTGCTCCCTTTTTCGAAAGGCAGTTTGTAAAACTGCGAAAGTGGTTTCCCTGTAATTGTAATTAGCGCAGACTCCTCTTTCGCCCTTTCTACTGGCTTTAATAGGTTCTTTTTCATATCTTCATGCTTAATAATTACAATTTCCGACAGAAAAACCGGGTACCGAACCACAGGCAATTGTTTAAAACAATTAGGCAGTTGTTTCTTACCACACGAAAAATTTAGATATATTTGGCTATGGAAACTGCTCAAAAACCCAACCGAACACATATAGGCCGTAAAATTAGCCGCATCCGCGAATTGCGCGGAATGAAACAGGAAAGCCTCGCTACAGCACTCGGCATTAGCCAGCAGGCCATTAGCAAACTCGAGCAAAGCGAAGAAATTGAGGATAGCACTTTAGAAAAAGTAGCAAAGGTGTTGGGCGTAACTGCGGAAGCGATTAAGAATTACTCGGATGAAGCTACGATAAGTTTTATTGCCAATACATATAATGACAATGCAAGTTCTTACGGTCATTACTATAATTTTAGCCCAATTGAAAAGATTGTTATGTTATATGATGAGAAAGTCGCTTTGCTAGAACGACTATTGGAAAGCGAAAGAGAGAAAGTGGAGATATTGAAGAATAAATAGAAAAAATAACTATAAAAGTAAAAGCCCAATCAGAGATGATTGGGCTTTTATGCGATTTATAAAATCACTTATTCACAAAATTATCAACAAACTCAAATTACCCATTTAATGTCTTTAAAAGATCTGTTAACTCATCTAAGGTAATCTCCTCATTCAATCTTCGCTTATACAAATCGATAAGAGTTAGATAACCAATTTCTTTAACTTTTATCCCATCTTCATTTCTTATTAATCGAGTTCCGGTATTTCTAGAAATTATCCATACTTGTTTCGTGGTATCCTTTAACGAATAGTAATGATCTCGAATCACTATCTTATCATTTTTTATCTGATCTAAATAATTATTTATTTGAATTTCCTTTTTTTTATCAAATTTCGATTCTAATGTTGAGTCATAAAGTACAGAAAGATTTTGGAATTTAAAAAAACCATCTGCCTTACCTCTATTGTCTAAACTACTGTATTTGTGAATATTATTTATACCTAAAAGTTTTAATAAGACAAAACTAAATGATTCAAATTCCTCCCACCCACAATTTTTCATTTCAGCAAAAAAACCTGGCTCTAAAAGACCATTTGTACTGCTATTGTTTACTGACAGATAGTTACTATTGGCCCAATTCTTATGCCACCCATTTTTAAGTGTCTTATATTCCATTGGGCAATCAACTTCTACCAAATCAGCGACATCAAATCTTATTGCATCTTTAGTTTTATAATATGTTTTTCTAAAATTCTTCGAGATACCGTACCACGCCTTTTCGAAGTCATTGTTCTTTGTAAGTTTAATAAATAAAGTTTCACATTGTTGCGTCAGTGACTCTTTTTCAATTCCATCTTTTATTAACGGAAAAGTGAAAAGGGTAGAATTGTTGAACTTCAATTGTAAATCATCCCAATGACAACTCCAATTGGTAATCATTATATATCTAATCCTATCCATCTTACAAGCTTATTCTTCTTTTTGACTAAGTTCTAAATCCGGAAAATGGTCAATTTTACTATATAATATATATTTAGGGATTAACAAACTGAGAATAAGAATTAAACAAATTGATACAAAAATGGATAATAAAATTGTCCATCCACTATCTTCGCATAAACGAAGCGTCAATATTTTATAAGTTATCAAGAATCCCCACGATAATGTAATGATGTAGGAAAATAAAATGGCAATTTTTGAAGTTGATATATTTGCACCACTCCAAGGCGCATAATAATTATTTTGAGTTTTTTTATTTGCAAAAACGAAATAGATTCTTTCTTCCTTATCCCACTCTAGTATCTTACTTTCATAATTATTTACCAGAGAGATAAAATTTATATTCCAATAATAATAACCTTTTGAACTCCAATACCACAACAATGAGCATGAAAAGCCTAATGATAAAACTACATAAGAGAATAACTTCTTTTCAAATAAGTCCTTTGGAGTAGTAACAATAGAATAATATGCAACGAATAATGCTCCAATAGCAATATAAAAATAGTTTGCCCACTTACTGAAATTATCATAGTGAAAATTCCTAGCTGATATAAGCAACTTGTATCTTTCTTCTCTTGAATCTTGTAATTTTTTTTTTATTTTTTCAGCCATGAAATTTTATAAGTAGAGAGATAGTTTAATTGAATTTTAGATACCATTTGAAAATATTAATTCAAAAATGTATTTACAAAATTCTCATAGTAATTTGTTGGTGGTGCATAAATATCGAATAAAGTTGTCTGCCAAATAGGCACTCTTCGTTCGTACTCAAGTTTAAAATCATTATTGATCTGACCAATTTCTTCAAAAATAGATTTTATAAGAATTAGCCTTAAAGCAGAGCGCGCAAAATATTTAAAGGACGGATCTGTTGATAATGACCTCAAAGTATCTAAATACTTATCTATATTTTCACCCAAAACTGGACTCGCTAAGGAATCAGAATATTGTGTTCTAAATGTAGTTATGTCTGCTAGGTTCAATACCTCTTGAAATCCCTCAAAAATCCTATAATTGATTTTGTTCCTTTCTTCAGTTTCGTCTATAGATTCAGTTACAAAGCTTTTAGATTGTACTACATCAAATTCAGGTTTTATCATCTGATATGTATCATAAATTGTATAATATTTCTTCCAGGGAACTTGATGTGTTTTACCGCCAGCTTCTTTACTAGTGATAATATATTTATGAACTTTAAAGTCTTCTGGATGAATCATACAGGGTATATCTTCAGTTGCGGTCAACCTAAATTTAGTTATAACCCTACCTTGGAGAGATAGTAATGCAAAGACAGAGAAATAACTAGAATAATAGTTAGTCACACTAGCCCACGTGCTAAATCCTCGATTCGCTAATACATAGTGTGAATTAAAGTTATAAAGTGCTTTTTGAAAATACTCTAATGCTTGGTTCAAAATTAAGTTTGTGAGATCTTGGCCTTCGACCAATAAACCAGGTTTTATTGTTTCTCGATTCAAGTGAAGTCCACTAACAACCGGGTCTACCAAAGATGCTATTGGATTCAAACTCGGTACAAAATTTCCAGCGAAAGCAACTTTTTGATCTCTTAATGTCCAAGATTTATTAATCAAACTACTAATGTCGTTTGTTGAGAGTCCGTTCTGCGTCATAATTATTGAGGAAAAATAATATTGGAAATTTTCTTAAATAATTCATTTACGCCTCCCTCTCCAACATAGGATTTACCCTCTTTTTTAGCATCTTTCGCCGAAAAGTTATATATTCTCAATTTGGCGATGTAAGGATCAAAATCTGCTGAAGTAATGTTTAACCCTTTTTCATCTACAATACTTTTATTTTGCCTTATATCATTGACTATTAACTCGAGGAGCATCAATATTGCTGAGACACCAACATATTTACTTAACAAATAATCCTTATTGTCCCACTCTACGCTATAAGCATCAGATACAGAGATAAAATATTCATTCAATAAATTTTCCTGAATTACTGCTTCATATAAATCATCAACATTCCCACTACTATAGAAAATATGTCCTTTCTTAAATAACTTCTTTATTGCTGCCATTAAGGATGATTGACTAATTATTTTCCCTGGTTCTCCAACCATTGAAATTTTCTTTGCCCATGGGGAATTTTCATATGTATTGAAATAGCTTACAATTTCTTGTGATCTAAGATCTTCAAATTTAACCCAATCTTTTTCCCTCAGCATTGGTATTAAATCATAAACTAGTGATGGATTTATTTTTGTTTGTTCTCCATTAATTGTTTTGAATATTAATGCTTTTTTCTCATTCCCTAATGCAATAAATGCAGATACTACAATATTAATATCTGTTTTTTTTGAAAATTCTTCCGAGAAAGACCATAGCCTATGCTGGCCATCTATTACAAATGCTTCAGCAAACTCTTTATTAGCGATATGCAACAAGCCATTTTTGAAATAACTATCACTACTCAAGCTAACAATGATCGTATTGGGTAATATTGGCATTCCTGACGTTTCTCCTTGAAGATATTTACCAATTTTAATTAAACGATCTCTCCTAAGCCCTCTTTGGATGCCATCTCTATTATTTTGAGTTCTCTCACTGGTGTATGAGATAGATAGTAACTTTTTTGCATTAATTGTGAATATATAAAATTCATTTTCACCCTGTTTAACCGGAATTGCAGGTATTGGGTCGAGAAATTTTGATTCGGCGTTCATTTAAATTTAATTTGAAATGTTAATTTGTTTTGAATAGTTCACCAATCTTATATTCTTTAAGATTAGAAACCACTTGATATTTTTGAATTTTTTCTAGACTGACTTTCAATTTATTTGCATCCTTATCACCAACCCCCATAAATTTCTGAACAAGTTTCAAATTAGTTTTATCTTTTATATCAAAAAGAAATGCAGTTTCGCACATACTACTAAAATCGAAACTTGGTTGGTTAAATTCTTCAATACCTTGCGATAATAAAACTACTGCTACACCTTTAGATCTAATTTCTCTAAGGATTTTCTCAAGTAAGTCTTGGGATTTTTTTTCTTTAAAAATCACATGAGCTTCATCAATTAATATCACATACCTCATTGATTGAATATTGTTTTCAATTGGGGCATTTTCCATATTCATAAAAGTATTGTACAAATAATTTATTACTAAAAACATTGAGGTAAACCTTAATGATTTATTAAGGTCTCCTGAAAGAGATAAATAATAATTTTTATTTATAAAACTTTTGTTTGTTGTGGTATCAGAATCAAAAATATCAAATTCGGTAAGTGCTTCGAGGATCTCACTTAATGTACTCCTCTTTTCACCTTCAAATTCTTGAACCCTATCATAAATCTGTTTTAAATTTGGATACTTACCCGATTTTTGTTCAGCAAAAACTTCCTTAACCGCGTCTTTCAGTGTCTGTTCTTGCTTTTTCCCAATACCTGAATAACTTGCAATTATATCAACGAACTTATTTATACCCATTAATTTATTTTTCTCATTAATGTTATCGATAAATGATAATGGATTTAAAGGAAATGTTGTTTGTGGAACATCTATAAGTGTTGTAAAAGTTTCATTGAAAAAAGGTCTCAACGCTTCCTCATCTTCTTTTTTTAATCCTTTAAAATCAAGATAAATATAATTCACCTTATTTTGAGATTCCTGAACCAGCTGCCTAAGAAAACTTAATGCAAAGTGAGTTTTTCCTGTACCAGAATTACCTGCCACGGCGACATGAGCATTATTATGAATTGAGATATCATTTAGTCGGAATAATATCGATTCATCAGTCTCAATATCTTTACCAACTTTAATCTGCATTACCTCGTTAAATAGCGATTTTTGAATTGACTGATTATTATTCTTAACATGACTTAAACTTACCTCAATATCTTCTAATGCATCTATACCCTTTTCTATGTTTTCCAACAAAAAATCAATACTTGCATAGTTTTTATTCAAATCAAATAATTTATTGATAATGTCTAACCCATGGTCAATATGCATTTTAATGAACCTAGGTATATCTTTATCTGTTTTATAAATACCATAAAGTTGGCATACCATTGCAACATAAAAATCTTTATGCGCTCCAAATAAAACATCTTCTTTATACTCTTTACCTTTGCTATCCCGTAAGTCTTGTTCAATATTTAATTTTTGTCCTTTCGCTAAAGAATAAGCAAATGCAATTCTTGAAATATAGTTTTCCGATCCAAGATTTAATCTTTTTGTTAATTCTTGAACCGCTTGTTTATTAGCCTCTGAAGTTCTAATATTAATTTGCATTGTATTTCGTATTATAGGCTTCGATAAAATCATTTGGTTCCAACATTAAAAATTGTGACCTATCTTGATTTATATTATCAATTAAATATGTTTTTGCAAGATTTGGCTTTAGCAGCTCATATTCCTTCAATGTCAATTCCTTATTTATAAGAGGAAAAATAACTACTTGATCCGCAACACTAGGATAGAAATGCTTAACTATGTTTTCAGCATGTTGTTCATCAAATTTTTGCATCGGACTATCTATAAACACGGGAAAGTCAATGTCCGATTCCTCGACCAAACCACGTAATAGTGCGGTTGCATACATCTGTTGTTCCCCCTTAGACAAACTGCCTTTTCTTATCTCATTATTTCTATTATTATATAATTTGATATCAATCAAATCATCGGCAATTTCAACATTAACTCTTTTTATAAAGTCTTTTTTATGCATAAGCATATCAAGCCCGATTAGTATTTCCCTTTCGAGTGATTCCTTCTTCTTTTCCTTAAATGTTACAATGAAATCCTGCAAATAGAGTATTAGTTTAGAGGCCTCCTCATCTTTGCCTTTATTCTGTTCCGAAACCTCAAGCTTTTTTGTTAATTCTAGCTTTTGTTTCTCTTTAGATATGATCTCTTTTTGCTTTTCATCTGATTGCAACTCGAGTTGAAACTTAGTTTTTTGTAGTTGTTCTATACTATCATCCAACCTTTTTCTCTTTTCCTTCAGAGCTATTATTAGAGGCTCATCTTGCTGGGCCTCTGCATCTCTAATCTTTTTCCGTAAAGAACTTAATTCATTCTTTGCCTGCTGATTATCCCCACTAATGCGTCTAAAGGATTCCTTAAATGAATTTCTTATATTAGAAATAAGAGAGTTAAATTCATTCGTTTCAACTTCTGAAAAATCATGAATAGTTTGCACATCGTCAGGAATCTCCTCAATTTCACCAAAAAAGTGCTTTTTAATAATTTTCCTTAGCGCTTCGGCGTAGATCTCTCTTATCTTAAAAGTGATAACGGTATTACCATCTTGTGGCAAAGTTTCAGCTAATTCATTTATAACATCTTCAGTTTTATTAACAACTGCCTCAGCTTGAAACTTAGTGGTTTTTAATTTAGCTTCATAAGCAAGCTGTGAATGTAAATCAGAAAGAATATTTCCCCCAATTGCAAAAGGCACCAAATCGAAATGTTCTTTTAACTCAGATGCTAGTGATTCGGACTTTGCGACTAATTCATTCTCTTTTTTAACCATCTCTTGAAGTTCTTCTAACGAAATAGAACTTCCTGCTCTAATAAGTTTTTCCTGAACTTGATTGAGTTCCTGTTTGTTAAAATCAATTTTATCACTTAGCTCTAAAATCGATTTCTCATTTTGGATTATCTGGTTACTTGCTAACGCTATATCAGCTTCAATTGTGATTAATTCTTGCTTATCTTTAAAATTTGCTGATTCCTTTCTAAGCTTATACCTTAACTCTTCAAGTTCGCCTTTAAGGTCCTCATATTTTTTGATTCCAAGAACTTCAGAATAAGCTTTGCTTAATTTTCTCTGTTGATCGATCGAACTTTCTTCTGCTAGATTTACAATCTTCTCTGCGTCGAAGAAGAAAAATTTCGCAATTTCCTTTGGAAGTAAGAAATCTCTAATAAAAATTTCTGGTCCAACTTCATTTGTCAGTTCATTAGGATAATTATCTATAAGTATATCAACAGTATCATGCCCGCCAGTTAGTTTATTATACGATCTAATAATTTTAATTTCATTGCACGGTAGCTCTGGAATACTAACATCCGTAAATGTGATTGCAACATACAGTGAAGTTTCACCTTCAGCTTCTGCCAACCTATTTAATGCATTGTTGATATATTTTGAGTAACCTCCCTGATCAGCAATTTCTTGTTTATACAGTTCGTCAACATCTTCCATTTGCCTGCCATAAAGACACCAAACCAAAGACATTAAAAATGTGGTTTTACCAAACCCGTTTTTACCAGAAACTATAAATATATTCTTTTCAGAATCCTTTGAGAGGTCTATTAAATTTAGTCCTTTATATATTCTATAGTTAAAAAGTTCTAAGCTTTTTATTATCATTAATTCTTTTTTTCGGATAAAAATATTTGAATTCTACTTTCAATATCACTTTGTAAACCTCTTTTTTTCATCATTAGAGACTTAGACTTTTGCAAAGCTAAAAGCTCATGGATTAGAGTGACCTGCTCTTCTTGACCATTACAAGATTGCTTAAGAAGTTCATGTTCCTGCTGCAATTTTTCATCATGCTTACTCATATCAATGTGAGTTTTGTAAATATTATTGTAAATATCTGACACTTTCCTTTTAAAATAAAAATCTCTGTACCATGCTAATTGAATTGCAACAAGTTCTTGATGCGTAATTAATTCCAAGTCAGGCTGATCTTTCTGAACAAGATACTGTGCTTTTAGTAGCTTTTCAAGTAAAAGTGCTCTTTTCTCAAATAAATAAGGCCCGATTCCATCTTGTCCATTTCGTCGCTTGTCATCGCGCCAGGTAATATCATCTCTAGTTTCTACAAGCAAATCTCTAAATTCCATCAAGGGCTCCATCCAATCTTCTCCATTATCTATAAGAGCCTCCATCGATTTATCCTTTTTTACTACCGTGCAAACCCAACATCCAAAACGACTATTTCCACAGGATGGAGTAGTAGTATCAATTACTAATGGGCAATCACCACCCGTCGCATTTCTGTATAATGTTACTAAATCTCTATTAGTACCTCCCCAAGGTGGATTTACCTGTAATAAGTATGGCCAAAGCTCGTCAATTACAACATCTTTTATAGGTGCATAAACCCAAGCATTCGGCAAAACATGCTTTCTCAACCTATTTCCTTTAATCTCATGCTTTTTCATGGATTTAGCTCTTGTTGCACTTTCGTCCTCTCTTGTTCCCAGTAGGATTACAGCCTCTCCTTTTTCATTTAATTTTTCTAAAATGAATCTGGTTGTTGGAGCAATCTTAAGTCTATCAGTACACCATCTAAATGTATTGTTTGGTGCAGGATAACCTAATCCTAGCAATTTCACCCAAAAAGTATCCTCTAATTTAGGTGTTGTTTGATGAACATAGATAGGCATTCCCTGTTCAGTTGCTGCTTTGCTTATAAGACCCAGTGTCTTATTAATCATCTGAACGATTTTAGGATTTTCAACTAGAGTGTCGTTGCACACAACATGGATTTCTCTTTGATGCCGCAAAAAAGGATCTATTTTTTTTAAAGCAGACCAAACAAGTTGCAATAACATTGTTGAATCCTTTCCACCACTAAAACCTATAATCCAGGGTCTTGAACTGTTTTCATCATATAAAAATTGATCAATAATTTCGTTTTCAATAAACTTAATATCTAAAGCCATTACTTTGTTTTTTTAGCGGATTGAGAGCATACAGGTTATCAAAGATGATCATTTAACATATATTTCAAGAACAAATTGACTAATATTTACCAAGAGTAGACTTTTTTTACACACTTCCATTAATATTCATATCTCAAAAAATTACGTATGCGAATTGAAGTTATTTTAAAGTAAACAAAAATTATTAGAATTATTGAATTCAACTCACATTTCCTAAAATTACTCATTTCTTGTGTAGGCATGCATGCCTGTAAGCTTTTAGTAGGATGAAGAAGATTAAACTAATTTTCTAAACCTCTCCTATTCTACCTACTATTCCCTACGGTTTCCCGTACCTCCTCAAAAAAAATCAACCTATCTTTTTAGTTGTAAAGAAAATAATACTATCTTACAACTAATTAATTATATCCATTTACTTTTTAAACATCATCTTATGTCTAAAACAAATGACACCGGACACGCCAAAAACGTAGCGAATTTCGAAACCCTTATTGCCTATTTAACCGGCTACGGCGCTGTTTACAATCCCAGCAATGCAAACATCCAGTTAACGAGTTTAACCGAGAAAGCTGCCGCAGCAAAAACCATTAACGAGCAGGTGCACGATGCAGCCGCCAAAAACAGCAATGCCATAGCCCTGCGCGATCTGGCTTTTGCACCCTTAAAAAAGTTGAGCACCCGCGTGCTGAGCGCCGTTAAGGCAAACAGTGTAGCCCAACAGGTATTGGATAATGCAGCAAGCCACCACCGCAAAATACAGGGGCAAAGGGCAACAGCCAAACTCACAGCCGAAGAAAAAAATAACCTGGCCGCCAGCGGTACGGTGGTTAACCAGATTTCGGCCTCGCAACAGAGTTACGATAACCTGCTCGATACGCTCGATAAACAGATTAAATTGTTAGCTACCATACCGCAGTACGCCCCTAACGAGGTAGATTTGCAGCTGGCCAGCCTCACCAGTTTATATAACGATTTATTGCAGAAAAACCGCGATGTGGTAGCCAACAGCTCGCAGTTGAGTACCCTACGCATTAACCGCAATAACGCGCTTTACGATGCAGAAACCGGCATAGTTGCCTTGGCTCAGGATGTGAAAAATTACGCAAAATCCGTTTTTGGGTCAACCAGCCCCCAATACAAACAGGTTTCGGGTATCCCTTTCCGAACCCTGACCTAAAACACCCATAATACCCTAAAAAAAATCATCCCTAATTTATTTCCTCATTCCACTTAACAGGCACCAAGACGGCTTACTGTTTCTCTTTTATGCAATACCTAACCGTAAAACGGCTCATTGCAACGCCTAAACTGTCGACTGCAACGCCTGAACTAGCGAATGCAACATCTGAACTACCGACTGCAATACTTGAACTATCGATTGCAAAGTCTGAACTACCGACCGCAACACCTGAACTATCAACTGCAACGGTTGAACCATCGACTGCAACGGCTGAACCATCGGCTGCAACGTCTGAACTAACGACTGCAACGGCTGAACTAACGACTGCAACGTCTGAACTGTCGACTACAATGTCTGAACCATCGACTGCAATGTCTGAACTATATCTCCGATAACCCATAGTAGTAAGATTGCTTCCTCGGCTGAAAAAGCCTCATCGCAATGACGGATTGATCGGAATAGAAATTACGCGAATAATCCCTCTGCTCCATGCGATCTGCTCCCTGCTATTCGGCCTAGGATATGATGGAAGGAGATCCTTAGACTACGCTCAGGATGACAAAAAACCGGAGGAAAATACAACAATGATGAACCCTCGGCGGCGGTGAGCCGAGGCAAGCCCAAGCGAAGGGCAAAGAATAGCGAAAGCATTAAGATTCCCGCATGCGCGAGAATGACGACCGTAATAGAAAGTACAAAGATCTCTCCACTACGGTCGAGATGACGACCCAGCGTGCCCCCTCATAGTTTCAGAGGAATAAATCTACGGATGCTTGTATCTGCTCCATGCTATCTGCATCCTGCTATCCGGCCTAGGAGATGATGGAAGGAGAAAACGTTAAAGCTTTTGCACCTCCTTTCGACCTACCACAGCCCAGAGGCAGCACGCCCTCCCCGATCCTTCATCGGGGGCTTGTGCTGGCGACCAATAAAGCTTTGACGAATTTATCCGACATCAGATCCAAGCCTTGATTTTTGGTTACCTTTTTATCAAGAAAAAGGTAAGAGCCCTTCGGCGGCGGTGAGCCGAGGTAAGGCTGAGAAGGGCCAATATATTCAATTTCACAATAGTAGCGAAAGCATTAAGATTCCCGCCTGCGCGGGAATGACGACCGTATTATAGCGAGCGCCTTAAATCTCTATCCGCCTATCGGCACCTTTCACCTGAAAGGGAAAGGGCTAAAAAACAAATTACCGCATCCTGCAATATGCTCCATGCGATCTGCATCTCGCTATCGGCCTAGGATATGATGGAAGGAGAAAACGTTAAAGCTTTTGCACCTCCTTTCAACCTACCACAGCCCAGAGGCAGCACGCCCTCCCCGATCCTTCATCGGGGGCTTGTGCTGGCGACCAATAAAGCTTTGACGAATTTATCCGACATCAGATCCAAGCCTTGATCTTTTGTTTCTTTTCTATCAAGAGAAAAGAAAGAGCCCCTCGGCGGCGGTGAGCCGAGGCAAGACAGTGCGAAGGGCAAAGAATAGCGACCGCTTTAAGGTTCCCGCATGCGCGGGAATGACGATCGTATTAGTGATACTATATAAATAAAGGCAGTGGTTAATTACGCAGAGATCCTTCGTGCCTCAGGATGACAAATCATTGTATAACAAAAAAACACCAAGAGCATCCTGCTATTGCAAAACGTCCCTGGTGTTTCCGTACAAACGGTCGTCATTGCGAGGCACGAAGCAATCTTACAACGATCGCTAGTAAATCTATCTATAAAGATTGCCTGCCTGTAACCGCTGGTTAAACCCAAAGCATTAAGATTGCTTCGTGCCTCGCAATGACGGATTACCGGAATTACTGCCAGCCGCCGCCTAACGAACGGTACAAGCCAACAACTGCATTTAATTGCTCAGTTTTAATGGTAGTTAACTCCAGTTCGCTTTGCAATAAATTGCCTTGCGCTGTAATTACCTCTAAATAATTAGCCATACCACTTTTAAACAACAAACTTGCATTTCTTGAGGCTTGTTGTAAAGTCTGCGCTCTTTTTTCGGCAATACTATATTGTGTTTTTAACTTCTCTACTTTCGTTAACTCGTCTGACACTTCACCAACAGCATTTAATACCGATTGACGGAACTGGATCACCGATTTCTCGCGGTCGATTTTAGCCAGTTCTAAAGAAGTTTTTAACTGACCTCTTTGAAAAATCGGCTGGGTAATCCCTGCCCCAACCAAACCGAACAACGATGCCGGAACATTAAACCAGTTGCTCGCTTTAAAAGAGTTGATACCTCCGCTTGCGGTAATTACCAGCGATGGATATAAACTTGCTTTCGCTACACCAACCTTTGCATTGGCAATGGTAAGCGCCAGTTCAGCACTTTTAATATCTGGTCTGCGGCTTAACATCGATGAAGGAAAACCTGCGTTTAAATCCTGCGGGATAATCATTTTATCTAAACGGCTCTCGCGGTTAATGGCTTTAGGCAAAGTACCGATCAATACACTTAAAGCATTTTCCTGTAAGGTTACATTCTGCTCCAAACGAGGGATCAACTGTGCCGCATTTAACTGTTGCGCCTGTGCCTGCTGTATCGCTAATGAAGTCACCTGACCGGCATCGAACTGTAAATTGATAATCCTCAATGTACTATCGTTCAGCTTTAAGTTCTTTTTCGCGATTTCCAGTTGTGCATCAAGCATTAACAAATTGTAATACCCTTGCGCAACATTGGCCACCAAACGTGTCTGTACTGCTTTACGTGCCTCTTCTGTCTGCAAAAAACTGGCTAAAGCGCCAGCTTTTTGACTACGGATTTTACCCCAGATATCAGCTTCCCAAACCACACCCAGATTCGCATTGTAATCTTCGATGTGTGTTGAGCCTGTAAACTGGTTAAGGCTTAAACCATTTAAACTGTTATCAGACGGGCGGCTCGAACTCGCCGCCACCTGCAATTTTAATTCAGGTAAATAACCCAATTTCGATTGTTTGAACAATACTTCGGCTGCATCGATATTTTTCAAGGCAATCTGCATATCGTAATTTTTAACCAAAGCTGTATCAATTAAATTCTGAACAGTAAGGTCGTTGATAAAACTCTTCAATGGCATACCGCCAACACTCGAAGAATCTTTAGGCAATGAATTTCTGAATAAGCCTGGCGCAATATTGGGCAAGGCTGTATCTTTCGAAACCGAACATCCGCTCCAGATTAAAGCAAGGAGCAGGATGGTAATTAGATTAAACCGTTTCATAAACTACATGATTATTATTTACAGGTTCTCCATTGTGGTGAACAACCTCATTTCTTGATTTTTTTGATATTTTTTCCTGTAAAGCCTGGAAGATGACGAAAAGTACCGGAATGATAAACAAACCTAAAACTACACCCGATACCATACCACCTGCGGCACCGATACTGATGGAGTGGTTACCCTGTGCCGATGGACCCGTTGCAATACTCATCGGGAATAAACCAAACACAAAGGCAAGTGATGTCATTATGATCGGTCTGATCCTTAATCTTGCTGCTTCTATAGCCGAATCAACCAAACTGAGTCCCGCCTTTCGTCGCTGCACGGCAAACTCCACAATCAAAATGGCGTTTTTAGCCAGCAACCCGATAAGCATAATCAGCGCTACCTGTACATAAATGTTATTTTCGATACCGGTTAAACCCAATACCACAAATACACCGAATACACCTGTAGGAATAGATAAGATTACCGCCAATGGTAAGATGTAACTCTCATACTGTGCTGATAACAAGAAGTACACAAACACCAAACAAAGTAGGAAGATCACTGTCGACTGTCCGCCTGAAGAAATCTCCTCACGTGTCTGCCCTGAGAATTCGTAAGCATAACCGGTTGGCAATTGTTCTCTGGCGGTTTCTTCTATCGCCTTAATTGCATCACCAGAGCTGAAGCCTGGTTTAGGGATCGCATTTACCTCGATAGAGTTAAACAGGTTATAACGGGAAGCCGTTTCCGAACCATATACACGGGTTAATTTAACCAAGGTGCTGATTGGCACACTTTCTCCTGCCTTGTTTTTAACAAATACACGATCGATACTTGCAGGGTCGGTTCTGTCGGCAACATCGGCCTGAACCACTACACGGTAATATTTACCAAAGCGGTTAAAATCTGATGCTTGTGCAGTACCAAAATAAGTTTGCATGGTTTGTAAGATATCTTTTTTGCTTACACCCAACTGATCGGCCTTTTCATCATTAACATCTAATTGTAACTGCGGATAATCTGCTTTATAAGAAGTAAAAGCATAAGCAATAGCCGGTTTGGTCATTAACTTTCCGATAAAGTTATTCGCTACACCGCTAAATTTATCCAATTTGCCGTTCGTTTTATCCTGTAACATTACGTTCATGGCCTCCACATTGCTAAAGCCCGGAACCGTAGGGAAACTGAATACAAAGAAGGTACCGGCAGATATGGCCGCCATTTTGGCCCTTACAATATTTTGGATCTCATCGATATTTTTTACCGCCCCTCTTTCGTCGTTTGGTTTTAACAATAAGAAAATCTGACCTGCTGAAGGACTGTTAGATGCAGTTAAAAAATTATAACCAGCCAACGACATCACAAATCTTGCTGATGGCATCGCCCTCAACTCTTCTTCTGCCTGTTTTAATATTTTATTGGTATTGGCTAATGATGTTCCCGATGGACTGGCAACCGCGATAGCCACAAAACCCTGATCCTCTGTAGGGATAAAGCCTGTTTTTGTTCTGCCTACAAGGAAAATGGTAACCAGAACGATTAAAGCTAATCCACCCATGCTGATCCATTTGTTGCGGATAAGCACTTTCAAACCGCCAACATATCGGTTGGTCATATAATTGAAACCACCATTAAAGCCTGCATAAAACTTTTCTACAAAACCTTTTTTAGGCGCGTTATGACCACCTTCGGCATGTTTGTTCTTTAAAAATAAGGCCGCAAGAGCAGGACTTAAGGTTAAGGCATTAACAGCCGAGATAATGATGGCGATGGCCATGGTTAAGGCGAATTGTTTGTAGAAAATACCTGTTGAGCCTGTCATAAAACCAACCGGTAAAAATACTGCCGCCATTACCAATGTAATCGATATAATGGCCCCGGTAATTTCATTCATCGCCTCGGTAGTTGCCGCCCTGGGGCTAAGCGACGGGTTTTCTTCCATTTTGGCATGCACCGCTTCCACTACCACAATCGCATCATCAACCACAATACCAATGGCCAGTACAAGTGCAAAAAGTGTTAAAAGGTTAACGGAGAAGCCGAACAACTGCATGAAAAAGAAGGTACCGATAATTGCAACCGGAACCGCTATAGCCGGAATTAAAGTAGACCTGAAATCCTGAAGGAAGATAAATACAACGATAAATACCAGTAAAAAGGCTTCTATCAAAGTGTGCTCCACCTGGTTGATGGATTCATCAAGATCGGTTTTGGTACGGTAAAACTGATTAAATTTAATGCCTGCAGGGAAATCTTTCGATAGTTTTGCCATCAGTTTATCAATGGCAATCTGGATTTCGTTGGCATTCGAGCCTGATAACTGGATTATACCAATGGTAATACCATCATGTCCGTTTAAGCGGTTTACACTACCATAACTGTAAGCACCCAATTCTACACGGGCCACATCTTTTAAACGTAATATAGAACCATCAGAATTAGAACGGATCGCTATATTCTGATATTCCTCTGGTTTGGTCAGTTTACCTTTATATTTAATAATATATTCAAAGGCCTCACTACTTCTTTCTCCAAACCGACCAGGTGCTGCTTCAAGGTTTTTGTCCTGAATGGCTGTGATTACTTCATTAGGTGTAATTTTGTAAGTTGCCAATTGACTTGGGTTTAACCAAATACGCATTGAATAATCTTTAATACCACCAAATACACTGGCTGAACCTACACCCGGGATACGTTTAAGTTCGGGAATGATATTGATCTGTGCATAGTTATTTACAAAAACGGCATCGTATTTTTTTGTGTCTTCTGAGTAAACACCGATAGCACCAATAAAACTGTTTTGCTGTTTAGTAGTGGTTATACCATATTGTACAACCTCTGCAGGTAACTGGCTGGTAGCCTGCGAAACCCGGTTTTGCACATTAACAGCTGCCTGATCGGGGTTGGTACCCTGTTGAAAGTAAACTGTGATTGCAAGAGTACCGTCGTTACTGGCGCTGGAGGTCATGTAGGTCATGTTCTCTACACCATTAATTGCTTCCTCCAATGATGGAGTTACCGAACGTAAAATCGTTTCGGCATTGGCCCCAGGATATACAGCAGTTACCAATACCGACGGAGGTGCGATATTTGGAAAGCGCTCTAAGGGCAACTTTGTTAAGCCTAGTATACCAACTATTACCAATAAGATGGAAATAACAGTCGAAAGTACAGGCCTGTCTATAAATTTCTGAAACATGACTTTTTAGATTTTAGGTCTTATTAATTTTTTGTTTTTGCAACAGCTACTTTATCTGCTGCTTTTTGAGGCTGGATCACCATGCCCTCCTGTAATTTATCAACCCCACTTAACACAATCTGATCGCCAACTTTTACCCCGTCTTTAACCAGGTAATTTTCGCCGGCTTTGCCCACAATGGTAATAGATTGTTTTTTCACCTTACTGCTGTCGCCTACGGTAAATACAAATACTTTATCCTGCATTTCTACTGTCGATGACTGAGGTACCAGAATGGCATTATCATGCTGCAAACCTAAACGGATCTTACCGGTATTACCCGAGCGAAGAATTCCGTTGGCATTAGGGAAACTTGCCCTAAGCGTGATTGCACCTGTGTTTTTATCAAACTGACCATCGATCATATCGATCTTGCCTTTAATTGGATAAGCAGAATTATCAGCCAATAAAAGTTCTACTGCTGGTAAATGTTTAATCCTGTCGGCAGGTGTTTTACCCGGGTAGTTTGCATTAAAATTGTTGAAGTCGTTTTCTGCAAGAGAGAAATAAACATGTACTTCGTGGATATCTGATAACTGTGTTAAAGCAACCTGATCTGTCGGCGAAACTAAACTTCCCTGTTTTTTAGGGATACGGCCAATGTACCCGCTAACAGTAGCCTTAACATTGGTATAACCTAAGTTAATCTGTGCCGAAGCAACGTTGGCTTTAGCTTGTTCGGCATTTGCCTGGGCAATTTTATAAGCCGTTTTAGCTGTTTTTAACTGAAAATCTGAAACTACTTTGTTTTGAACAAGTGGTGTTAATTTATCAACTTCCAATTGAGCGTTTAAAATAGCCGCTTCTGCAGCATGTAAACTTGCTTTAGCATTGTTTAAAGCCTCGCGGTAAGGGTTTTCATTAATTTTGAACAAGGTTTGTCCGGCGGTTACATAAGCGCCTTCGTTAACCAATACACTTTGTAAGTAACCACTTACCTGTGGCCGTACATCGATATCAACAGCACCCTGAATAGAGGCCGGATATTCGATATAGGTGGTTTCTGTACTCGCGTTAATGGCGCTTACAGGCAATGCCGGTGGCGGTGGTGCAGCTGCAGCCTGATCAGGAGACGACTTACAACTCACTAAAATTATAGATAGAAGAGAAATTGTTAACAATAACTTAATACTATTAAACCATTTAACGGTGTTAAGTAAAGGGTACAAGCGATGTAGAGATTTCATATGATTAAATTTAATTGGAATTAGTGTGTATAATAATTTAACAGTGTTAAATTACGTTGTAAAAAAAAATTAACTATTAATAGATAATGTAATGCCCTTGATGGCATCTTTTAAAATCTGCTGGTTTAATTCGTCGGTTGTTCTTCCATTCGGGCGAACCAGATTGATGGAGATTAAACCGTGGATGATAGACCAATAGGTGTAATACTTCATGCAGATATCATCATCAGACACTGGTTTTTTCTCGAATAAAGATTCAATTACCTCGCCCAACATACTACCTACGTTTTCGGCTTCGGGCATTGAATTTTTAACAGTACAACAAACCATATCCACACCGTACATCAATTGATAAAATTCTTTATGGGTAAAGGCGAAGTTCCAGTAGGCAATCCACATGGCTTCCATTTTATCTTCCGGAGATTCGTGTTGATCTCTGGCTTCGCGGATATCTTTTGCCAACATTAAGTAACCTCTTCTGGTGAGTTCCAGTAAGATGCCATCTTTGTTGGAAAAGTATTCGTAAATAATTGGTGCAGTATATTCGATCTGGTCGGCAATTTTACGCATACTCAATGCCTGCCAGCCCTCTGTTTGAACAATATTCAAGGCAGCATCCAGAATTTTTGTTCTGGTTTCATCTTTTAAACGTAGAATTCTTTCTTTACTTCCCATGACTTGGAATATACAGTGTAAATAATCTAACACCGTTAAGCAAATGTAGAACCAATTCCAGAATTGACAATCATTCATTTGTCATAAACATTTTATTGTTTAGTTTTATAGCTGATAATCAACCATTAAAGCATTCAAAAGGCTTTTTCAAATAAATTAATTTTCTCAAGAACTTATAAGAATGATTTTCCGCGAAGCAAAAACGACTGACATACCTGCGATACAAATTGTCAGACATACAGTAAAAGAGAACATTTTGTCAGATCCAGCACTTGTTACTGACAAAGATTGCGAAGAATTTATTACGCAACGTGGCAAAGGATGGGTTTGCGAAGTAGGTGGAGAAGTAGTTGGTTTCTCCATCGTGGATTTAAAGGAGCATAATATCTGGGCTTTATTCCTTCGGCCAGAATTTGAAGGCAAAGGCATTGGCAAAGAACTGCACCGGTTAATGATGGATTGGTATTTCGATCAAACGCATGAGCCAGTTTGGTTGGGTACATCACCCAATACCAGAGCCGAAGAATTTTATACCCGGCAAGGCTGGAAAAACGTGGGCATGGTAAACAAAGGCGAAGTGAAATTTGAAATGAGTTATGAGGATTGGGTGGGTAGGTAGATCCATTCGGGATATAGTAATTGCGAGGAGGCTTTTTCAGCCTGCGAAGCACAGCGGAAGGAAGATATCTATTGTATAAAAGACCCTGAAACAAGTTCAGGGTGACGGATCTCTGAAATAATCGTCATCTCGACTGAAGCGCAGTCCCGAATTTTCGGGAGAGAGATCTATGGCCTAAAAGACCCTGAAACAAGTTCAGGGTGACGGATCTTGGGAATGATCGTCATTGCGAGAAGGATTTTTCAGCCGACGAAGCAATCTTAATGCGCTCGCTAGTAGCAATAGTTGTAAGATTGCTTCGTTCCTCGCAATGACGATGCAGCGAGAAAAAATTAACCACCAAGTCACAAAGCAAGTGCCCTAGCGGTAAACAATCTAACTATTCCAGATAAAAGGTGCTTGTTTGATAAAAGTTGTTCCCTCTAACTGTTCAACAATAAACTGCGCTAAATTAGCCGCATTAATCTGTTCTCCATCACAATTAACCACACTTGTCCCTACAGGCGTTTGCTCGTCGGTTTGCATGATTAAAGGTAAGCGGATCAAGGTCCAATCGAGATCACTTTCAGTTAACAGATCATGTTCTTTCTGTTTATCGGCTGTAGAAACCGGATAGTTATCATACATCCATTGGGTTGCAAATTGGGGCTTCGCATCCTTTTTATCAGCAGGCGTATCTACATTGATCCCGGTAATTACAATATACCGCTTCAGGTGAATGGCTTCCATTGCTTTTAAAATATTACCTGTCGATTGCGTAAAGATTGTTTTTTCGCTTGCGGGTTGTCCCATTCCCAATGCACTGACTACGATATCGCAACCCTCAATAAGCGCGTGTACTGTTTCGGTATCTTTTACGTCGCCGATTACGATTTCTAATGAAGCATGATGGATCTGAAGTTTTTCAGGATTTCTGATGAGGGTTTTCACCTTGAATTGTTGCGCCAATAGCGCTTTTAAAATATAAATACCAGCTTTGCCCGTGGCACCAATTAAAGCAATTTTTAAATCTTGCATGATGTTCTTTATAAAATTTTAGAAAATAACAATTTATCTCCCGTTATCAGAACGATAAGGGAATTTCAGAATTGAATTCTGTTTGAGTTATATTTTATAAAGAGATTTTAATGGTACTAATTTAGGAAAAAAATCATTTCGACTCAAGTGCAAACGGAATGTTTGGACAATCTTGCATGAAAGACCCTGAAACAAGTTCAGGGTGACGGACCGATAAATTGATCGTCATTGCGAGAAGGCTTTTTCAGCCGACGTGGCAATCTTAATGCGCTCGCTAATAGCGATAGTTGTAAGATTGCTTCGTTGTGCCTCCTCGCAATGACGATACATGGAAGAAAAGGAAAAACACTAACCTTTAAACTTTTTCATAAAGTTGCTCACACTTTCTTCCAAATTTCCATCAGCAATGGCTTTAACGAAAGCAGTACCGATAATTGCACCATTGGCGTACGAACAAGCCTTATCAAAAGTTTGTTTATCGCTGATCCCGAAACCGATCATGGTTGGGTTTTTAAGATTCAGGTTTTTAATCCTGCTGAAATAAGCCTCGGTAGTATTACCAACCTCAAGATTTTTACCTGTGGTAGCCGACGATGATAACAAATAGATAAACCCATTGGTTAAACCGTCAATTTTATGGATACGTTCTTCAGCAGTTTGAGGGGTGATTAGAAATACATTGCTCAGGTTATGTTTTTCGAAGCAATCTTTATAAAACTCCTCATATTCTACCATTGGCAGATCAGGAACAATACAGCCGTCTACTCCTACTTCTGCACAGGCTTCGCAAAATTTTTCTACACCAAACTGCAAAACAGGATTTACATAACCCATCAACAAAACAGGAATGGTAACGGTCTTTCGTAAGTCTTTCAACTGTTCGAAAAGCAGATTAAGTGTCATGCCCTGATCGAGCGATTGTTTGCTGCTCGCCTGAATTACCGGTCCATCGGCAACAGGATCGGAATAAGGGAAGCCTATCTCCAGCATGTCTGCACCTGATTTTTCCAGCGCTTCGGCAATTTTAATGGTATCGCCAGTATTTGGATAACCAGCGGTATAGTATATTGATAATATATTTTTCTTCTCCTGGAAGAGTTGTTTAATTCGGTTCATGTTTTTTCTTTTTCCGTCATTGCGAGGCACGAAGCAATCCTACTACACTCGCTAGGAGGCTAACCCAAAGCATTAAGATTGCTTCGTGCCTCGCAATGACGATTCTTCTACAGATTAAAATATTTAATATAAGTATCCAGATCCTTGTCGCCACGGCCTGAAAGGCAAACCACTACGTTTTCGCCACCTTTAAATTCCATTTTTTCTAAGTAAGCCAGGGCATGTGCACTTTCAATCGCCGGAATAATCCCTTCCAATTGTGTACAAAGCAAACCTGCATCTAAACTTTCTTCATCAGTGATGGAAACATATTGGCCACGACCAGTTTTAAACAAATGTGCATGTTGTGGGCCAATGCCTGGATAATCTAATCCGGCAGAAACCGAGTGCGGTTCAACAACTTGTCCGTCTGGCGTTTGCATTAAAATGCTTCTGCTACCATGCAAAACACCTTCTTTACCTAAATAAGTGGTTGCAGCAGAAAATCCGCTCGATACACCTTTTCCGGCTGCTTCAACAGCAATCAGTTTAACATTTTCATCGTCCATAAAATGGTAGAACATACCCATGGCATTACTTCCGCCACCTACGCAGGCCAAAACATAATCAGGCTGATCGCTTCCGGTCTGCTCTAATAACTGCTTTTTGGTTTCCTCAGAGATAATCGATTGGAAAATCGCCACCATATCAGGATAAGGGTGTGGACCAACTACCGAACCAATGATGTAATGCGTATCTACCGGGTTATTGATCCAATCGCGCATCGCCTCGTTAGTGGCATCTTTTAGGGTTTTGCTTCCAGAGCTTGCCGGAACAACCTTTGCCCCCAACATTTTCATTCGGGCCACGTTAGGTGCCTGGCGCTCGATATCTACCTCGCCCATGTAAATTACACACTCGAGATTACGCAGTGCACATACGGTTGCAGTAGCTACACCATGCTGACCAGCGCCAGTTTCGGCAATGATTCTTTTTTTACCCAGTTTTTCGGCCAATAAAATCTGTCCGATGGTATTGTTGATCTTATGGGCACCGGTATGGTTTAAATCTTCTCTTTTTAAGAAAATATTGGCACCATAACGTTCCGAATATCTTTTGGCAAGATATAAAGGCGAAGGGCGGCCAACATAATCTTTTAACAATTGATGAAATTCCTTTTGAAAATCGGCATCATCAATAATCTTTAAATAGTTTTGACGCAATTCTTCTACGTTTGGATAAAGCATTTCGGGGATGTACGCGCCACCAAAATCTCCATAATATCCTTTTTCGTTTACTTTGTATTTCATGGTTTTTCTTTTTTCCCTTGGTTGAAACCAAGGGTTATGAATAACAATCTATTTATTCAATTCTTTAATAAATTCTTTAATCTTCTCTGCATCCTTTAAACCCGGCTCAATTTCAAATCTGCTATTGATATCCAGGGCATATAAACGCTCATCATTTATTTCTTTTATGGCCGGTGCATGTTCTAAATCAATGCCGCCACTTAAAAAGTAGGGTTTGGTGTAAGTATATCGGTCTAAAACAGACCAATCGAATGTTTTTCCCGATCCACCATGCATTTTGGTTTTGGTATCGAACAGGAAATAATCTACCACATTTAAATAAACTTCGAGAACTGAAAAATCAAAATCTTCATCTATTCCAAATGCTTTAATCACTTCTAAGGTAGGAAAGCTTGATTTTAATGCTGCACAGTATTCAGTCGGTTCGCTGCCATGTAACTGAACAGCCTTTAGCTTCAATGTGTTTACTTTATCTTTTACTCTTTCCAGCTCTTCATTTACAAAAACACCTACAGTTTTAATTTCTGAGGGAATGTATTTAATCAATTCAGCAGAAACCTCACTGATTAGTCTGGGCGATTTCTCATAAAAGATAAAACCCAGGTAATCTGGCTGAAGCTCGGCTACCGCAGCAATATTCGCTGCCAAACGCATGCCGCAAACTTTTAACTTTAACATGCCAATAAGTTTTTGAAACTGTTTAACGCTTTTTTGCTGGTTAAAGATTCTTCCGCTTCATAAAAGCAATCGGCAAAAGATTGTTCAGGTTTAATGGTTTTGATGGCCAGTGCCGAATTGCACAATACCACATTGTTCTGTACATCTGTGGCTTCGCCATTTAATACATCCATAAATATTTTGGCTGATGATTCTACGGTATCGCCACCTTTAATCGCATTGGTATCAACCTTATCAAAACCCATATCCTGAAGGGTTAAAATCTGTTCGCCCTTGTTCGAAAAGGTTTTCACATCACAGGTTAACGAAACCTCATCATAACCTTCCAATGCATGTACAATGGTATAACTTTTATCCGTGTCCTGGTATAAATAAGCATATAAACGGGCGAGCTCCAAACTAAAAACGCCTACCATCTGGTATTTTGGCTGCCCCGGGTTAACCATTGGGCCAAGCATATTGAAAAATGTTTTTACACCCAGTTCTTTACGGATCGGTGCTACAATTTTCATTGCCGGATTAAACAGCGGGGCGTGTAAAAAACAAATCCCGGCTGCATCTAAATTACGCCTTAAAGTATCCTCATTATTGGTAAACGTATAACCTAAATATTCCATTACATTAGAAGAACCGCAGCCCGAAGAAACGCCGTAGTTACCATGTTTGGCCACATGATGACCAGCACCTGCCACCACAAATGAGGATAAGGTAGAAATATTGAAAGTATCTTTACCATCACCTCCGGTACCACAAAGATCGATCAGTTCGTAACCCGATAAGTTTACTTTAACGCACATATCAAGCATCGCATCACGAAAACCCTGTAACTCCTGCACCGTAATATTACGCATGGCATAAGCCGTTATAAAAGCGGCAATCTGCGAAGAATTAAATGTGCCTTCCGAAATGGAGATTAAAATGTTCTTTGCCTCTTCCCTGCTAAAACTCTTGTTCTCGAATAAATGGTTTAATATTTTTTTCATGTTTATTGCTCAATCTTATTTAACCACAGATGAACACGGATACACACAGATTTTATCAGTGTTCATCTTTTTTATCTGTGGTTCATTTCTCATTTATCTTATTTTTTTACGCCATGATTTGTGTCGCCATAAACCATTTAAATATTCCGTTTCGTGGAGACACGAACCGGGGCGTTAGTTTTGTATTCAATCTGCTCGCCATGGTTTGTGTCGCCACAAACCATTTAATTTTTCTAAATCTTATTTTTATCTCCGTGGTCTGTGTCTCCACAGACCACTTATGTTTTATAAATCTTATCTTATAGATGCTGATCCCGATTAATCGGGACAGCATGACGCACCACTTTTAAACCACCCCGTCCTTCGGACACCCCTCCATGGGAGGGGAAAGCATAAAAAAAAGGATTGCTTTTTGGGCAATCCTCTTCGTTGTGTTTAAAATATTTTAATATATATAACAATAGAATTTGCCTAACGAATTTCGTTATGCCACCACCAATTGTTATTTAAGTTTTTAATTATCATGTTTGTATAAAGCAAATATTGACATAGTTTTTTAATATTCCAAAATCTTTCTAAAAATATATGGTCTTTTTTAAAAGAAAAGTACAGTTTAATGATGATTTCGGTTTCGGATCCAACCCCGTAACCAAAAACCAGCGCATGCTCAACCCAGATGGTTCGGCAAATATCGAACGAACGGGCCTTCCCTGGTTTAAGTTCGATGATACCTATACCCGCTTGGTTACCATGAGCTGGCCGCGGTTTTTCTTTGTCATCCTGCTTGCCTACCTTGTTGTAAATACCATATTCGCGGTTTTGTATAATGTTGTGGGTATCGAAAATTTAAATGGCGCCAAAGGTGTAACGCTTCGTGATCAGTTTTTTGATGCCTTTTTCTTTTCTGCTCAAACCATTTCTACCGTGGGTTACGGCCATATTTCGCCACAGGGTTTTGTTACCAGTGTGCTTGCCGCTTTCGAAAGTATGTTGGGTTTATTGGCTTTTGCATTGGCTACGGGTTTATTGTATGGCCGTTTTAGCAGGCCCACCTCAAAGGTGAGCTTCAGCAAAAAAATGGTGATTGCCCCTTACGAGAAAGGCCACGGATTGATGTGCCGTTTGGTTAACCTCCGCCGCAATCAATTGATAGAGGTTGAGGTGCAGATGGTGATGTCGTACAACGAAACCATTGATGGCAAACATGTTCGTCGGTTTTATCCTTTGCCATTAGAGCGCAGTAAAATCGGTATCCTATCTTTAAACTGGACTTTGGTACACCCCATTACAGAAGAAAGTCCGTTTTTCGAAAAATCATTAACCGAGCTGCAACATGCCGAAGTAGAGGTTTTTGTGATCCTTAAAGCTTTTGATGATACTTTCTCGCAGACCATCCACACCAGAACCAGTTATCAGGATGAGGAAATTGAAATGGATGCTAAGTTTGATAAAATGTATTACCATAACGAAGAAGGCAAAATGGTGATGGATTATAGTAAACTGGATAAAGTTACACCGACGGCATAAGTTTCTTGTTTTCTCATTTAACGAAGTCTTTTTATTTTTTGGAAAGCAATGATATTGCTAATCGGTTGCGGTAGTCCCGTTATTCGCTTTATCCCGATGCTCCTTTAGTGCCGAATCATCGGCAAAGGATCGGGATGCTCGCTACTACCGGGTTTAGGACGGTCTGGTCTGTGCTAAACATGACCACCCCGCCTTTCAGGCACCCCTCCAAAGGAGGGGAATTGCCCCTCATCGTCTCTATGCGATTTGCGTTCCCCTCTTTCAGAGGGGTGTCCGCAGGACGGGGTGTTTCAGCGACCTATAAAATCAGCAATATCCTCATATAAATCCAGGTAAACACAAAATTAAAGGTCTTCGACTCCGCTCAGACTGACAATTAATTAGCTTAAACCGCCAACTTAACGGTGCCACCTAACGCCAAACCCCAACCGCAATACGTTTACCTTACGCCTTAAACCCTAAGCCTTCCACCTCTACACCCTCAACCTTTTACCCCTTTATCAGCGGATTCTTTTCTTTAGCAAACAGATCAAAAACCTTTTTATCTACAAAAGCCGGGAAAAGTTTATTCATCCAAACGGCCAATTTCCCTTGTCCGGTCATGATTAAGGTACGTTTACGTTTTTCGATACCGTCGGCAATGATGCTCGCTACCTCTTCCGATGTCATCATTTTGCCTTCATCCATACTGGTTTCGCCATGTGCAGCGCCATCTTTTGATAAAGCGGTTACCCTGATGTTGGAAGCGGTAAAACCCGGACAGGCCAATAAAACGTTTACCCCGGTTTTTAGTAATTCGGTGCGTAAAGATTCCATAAAACCGTTCATTGCAAATTTAGAAGCCGAATAACCCGTTCTGCCCGGTAAACCACGGTAACCTGCAATTGATGATATGCCCACTACCGTTCCTTTGGTTTTTAAAATCTCTGGCAAAGCATATTTGGTGCAATAAACCGTCCCCCAAAAGTTCACATCCATCAGGTTTTTAAGCACCGATAAATCCAGATCGTTAAACAGGGCACGCATGGATAATCCGGCATTATTTACCAGAATATCAATCTTTTGAAAAGATACTAAAGCTTGCTTGATAATCAGTTCGCAATCTGCCTCTTTACTTACATCGGCCTGAACTGCTACGGCCCTGATGGTATATTTTTTCTCCAGATCGGCAGTAATTTCGCAAAGGGTTACGTATTGGCGTGCTGCTAAAACCAAATTAGCGCCACGTTTAGCAAATTCTTCGGCACAAGCTTTTCCGATTCCGCTCGATGCACCAGTGATGATGATGACTTTATTTTTTAGGTTCATGTGTAGTATCAAGATTTGAGTATCAAGTATCAAGACTTGATACTGCTTTCATTAGTTTATTTTAAAGTAGTTTGTTGCTTCCGTAACTTTGTCTGTATTAATAATATCTGCACCTAAGTCATGTAGTAATTTCCAGCAAGGCTGATTATCGGGTGCGCCCCAAAAACGAAAGGGTTTACCTAATTTATGTGCGTTGTTAACCAGTTCTGTCAATTTAGCTTTATCAGCTTCCGAAATTTCACCAATACCTTTCCATTTAGAGTAAGTGGCAAAATTATCGCTGATCATGGTTATTTTCTTCAGGTCCTCTAAGCTGTAGTTTACATTTGGTAAGCCATCAAAAAACAGGTGAGTATATTTATGAAATGTATTTGCAGCAGGTCGGTTGCCGCTAATCACAACAACGGTATTTCTCCCCTGTCTGTCAAAGTATTTCTGGTATTTTTTCAGATTTTTCCGCAACAAGCGATATGTCGAATCCCAGTCACCTTTAACATCGATCATCAATTGGAAAGTATAATATTCCTTTTCGGCCGATAAGGCTTTAATCTGTTCTAAATACAATTGCGCTAATGTATTACCCGCTTTGATTTCTTTTTTACTATGCGCTACCATCAACGAATTGCCAACTACAAAAACATCGGCTTCAATAGAGAAAACGCGATTATTAACCGCATCAATAAATGGTTTGTCGTGGGTATAATCATTATGGGAGTGGATCTTAACCTGCGCTTTGGCGGATAATCCTGATAAAACCAGGGCTAAGAAAACGAAAAGATGCTGTACCATTATTTCATCATTGCAGTTTCGTAAGGCACACGGGTTACAATCGACCTACCCAATGTAATTTCATCGGTATATTCCAGCTCACCGCCAAAAGCAATCCCTCGTGCAATGGTTGTTACCGGAACATTAAACTCCTTTAATCTTTTGTACAGGTAAAACAATGTGGTATCGCCCTCCATATTCGGACTCAATGCTAAAATCACCTCTTTAATCCCCCCTGCTGCCATTCTGACTACTAATCCATCAATAAACAGATCGGAAGGGCCTACGCCATCCATCGGAGAAATTAAACCTCCCAAAACGTGGTAAACCCCAAAATATTGACCGGTATTTTCGATTGCCATAACATCGCGGGTATCTTCAACCACGCAGATGGTTTCTTTATCGCGTTTTGGCGAAGTACAGATTTCACATACCACGTAATCGGAAATGTTATGGCAGGTGCTGCAATGTTTAATCTGCTCCTTAAGTTTTATAAAAGTATTGCCAAACTGGTTTACCTCCTCCTGCTCTTTGTTTAAAAGATGTAATACCAAACGTAAAGCTGTTTTTTGCCCTACACCAGGAAGTTTCGAGAATTCGTTTACCGCATCTTCGAGCAGCTTGGATGAAAAATTCATATTACAAAAATAGGTAAAATGGTTTGTTAGTTCAATAGTTCATTAGCCATTCGTTCACTTGTTGATAGTTTAGTGGTTAATAGTTGATGGGTTAATAGTCCATAGCCATAGTAACTGCAAATTGCCAATTGAAAACTAAATGTGGTTCAATAGTTAATAGTTCATTGGTAAAGTAAACTTGGATATTGACAGGTCGAGTTTTTTTCATCCCCCTGCCCCCTTTAAAAGGGGGACTTGATTTCCCTTCTGAATTCTGACTTCGACTCCCGCCCCTGACTTCCGGCTTCGGACCTCTGGCTTCCGACTCCGCCCCCCTGACTTCGGACTCCCGACTTCGGACTTCAGACTCAAGAATATTGCTTGATTTGATACTTTTCTTTACATTTATCAGCTTAACACAAAACTATGTCTCCAACCATTCTCTTATGTTTTCTGATCGGCTATTTTTTACTGCTGATTATTATTTCATTCGTAACCTCAAAAAAATCATCTGATAATTCTACTTTCTTTATCGCCAACCGGAATTCTAAATGGTATTTAGTTGCCTTTGGGATGATAGGTACCGCACTTTCGGGTGTTACCTTTATATCAGTGCCCGGAGAAGTTGGCGCCCCCAGCGGGAACCAGTTCCAGTATTTCCAGTTCGTTCTGGGCAATGCAGTTGGTTTTATCATCATCGCCACAGTTCTGCTTCCACTTTATTACCGGATGAATTTAACATCCATTTATAGCTACATCGAAAAGAGGTTGGGGCATTATAGTTACAAAACGGCGGCATCGATATTTTTATTGAGCCGCACTTTGGGATCAGCAACAAGATTATACCTCGTAGTGATTGTTTTACAGCGTTTTATATTCGACAATTATGGTGTTCCGTTCTGGTTAACGGTTTTAATTTCGTTGGCACTGATCTGGTCGTACACCTTTAAAGGTGGCTTAAAAACCATTATCATTACCGATACACTGCAGACTTTTTTCTTGGTGCTTTCGGTTTTTCTGACGATTTATTTTATTTGCAACAGTCTCGATTTCAATATCCCACAGGCATTCGAGACCATAAAAACCAGCAGTTACTCGAAAATATTCTTTTTAAACGATTTCCTGACCAATAAATTCTACTTCAGCAAACAGTTTATCGGCGGTATTTTCGTTACCATCGCCATGACGGGTCTAGATCAGGATCTGATGCAGAAAAATCTGAGCATGGGCACCATCAAGGAGGCACAAAAAAACATGTTTACTTTTACAGGAGTATTCGTAATCCTGAATGTTTTCTTTTTGAGCGTGGGCGCCTTGTTGTACATTTTCGCCGCAAAAAACGGCATCGATATTCCATTAGATCATATTACCGGGAAACCAAGAACAGATTTATTGTTCCCTGAAATTGCTTTAAATAACCTGGGTGCCATACCAGCAATTATATTTATGTTGGGCTTAACCGCAGCAACCTTTGCCACTACCGACTCGGCACTTACCGCTTTAACCACATCCTTTTGTGTTGACTTTTTAGGCATGGCCAAGGCGGAAAATGTAAATGCCAAAGACGCCGTAAAAAAGCGCCATACCGTACACGTGGCATTTTCTATTCTGATGTTTTTGGTGATCATCGTCATCAATGCAGTGAACAGCTCATCGGTGGTCAGTTTAATTTTTACCATTGCCTCTTATACCTACGGACCGCTTTTAGGACTCTATAGTTTTGGATTATTTGTAAAAAAACGTGGTCTTCACGATAAATTAGTGCCAATAGTTTGCTTATTATCACCTTTTTTATGTTACTTGCTTTCCACGTATTCTACCACTTTATTGGGCGGTTACGTTTTTAGTGTTGAACTGATTTTGATTAACGGTTTAATCACATTTATAGGCTTGTTGTTCATCAGTAAAAAAACTGATGCGCAAACCAGATTTTAATATTAGAATAACAGTATATGACGAGTGAAGAAAAAATTAGAAGCGCTTTTGAAAACAAAGACTGGCAAGAAATTAAAGTAACAGACTCTTGGCAAATTTTTAAAATCATGGCCGAATTTGTAGACGGTTTTGAAAAACTAGCTAAAATTGGCCCATGTGTTACCATTTATGGTTCGGCACGTACCGCTCAAACACATAGATATTATCAATTGGCAGAGCAGTGCGGTAAATTATTAACCGATCGTGGTTATGGTGTAATCACTGGCGGTGGCCCTGGTATTATGGAGGCCGGCAATAAAGGCGCCCACACCAACGGGGGTAAGTCGGTAGGTTTAAACATCGAGTTGCCATTTGAGCAGTTCCACAATAAATATATCGATCATAATAAATTACTGGAGTTTGATTATTTCTTTGTACGCAAAGTAATGTTCATGAAATATAGCCAGGGTTTTGTGGTTTTACCTGGTGGTTTTGGCACCATGGATGAACTTTTTGAAGCTTTAACCTTAATCCAGACCGGAAAAATTGCACGTTTCCCAATCGTATTGGTGGGGGTTGATTATTGGGGTGGATTAATTGATTGGATTAAAGGAACGATGTTGCAGAAGGAACATAATATCCATGAGGAAGATTTAAACCTTTTCAGGTTGGTAGATACCGCAGAAGAAGCTGCAGAGCACATTTTCCGTTTCTACGATAAATACGTACTTAAACCGAATTTCTAGGAAGGTTCAATGGTTCATTGGCCATTGGTTCATTGGTCAGTTCAAGATGGTTAACTGGTTAATTGTTTAAATCGGTTAACTGAAAATTGGAAATTGGAAACTGCTAACTAAAAAAAGTGCTTACAAACAATAAGCACTTTTTTTATGTCTTCATTTATTGTAACAACTGGAGAAAACTGCTATCTAAAATAAAATGTAATTGAAATGGCGAAATTTATCAATTGGAAAAGTAATTGGTTGAGCGGGGATTTTCAACTCTTTGTAGATGGTATTCAGAAAGGAATGATCGCTTTTGGAACCTGGAGAAGTGATGCAGAGGGCGTGTTTGATGACAAAAATTACTTCTTCTCGAATGTGGGATTTTGGCAATCGAGAACTAATGTAATCGACCGAAAAACACATGAACTTGTTGCGGTGATTACTTACGACAGCTGGAAATCAAAAGCCGTAATCAGCTTAAAATCCGGCGAACGGTACGAATGGACATCAACCGGAATATGGAAATCGCAGTTTACGGTAAGCAATTATAACAACGAGCACATCACCTATAACGCAAGCAGCTATAGCGGTGCAATATCATCAGATACAGACAATGAATTATTGATTATTGCAGGTTTGTTTATTAAGCATATTTACAACAAACGGGTAGTTACACTTATTGCCTGCTTCATGCCAATTATAGTGATATCAACAATGCGCCATTAGTAGTGAATTAAATCATTTGTGAGATGGAACAGGTATTAAATTGGAGAAAAGGTTTATTTGATAGCAATTATCAGGTATTTAACAACGGACTGTTAAAATTTTCGCTGAATTTTAATTCGTGGAAAAATTCGGCAATAGCCACTACCCAGGCAGGTATTTACCTGTTAAAAAGTGAAGGATTTTCTAAACCTGAAACTAAATTACTGAACAATCAGAATGAGGTTTTAGCTATAATTACTTATGACTGGCTTCGTTTTAAAGCAAAAATTATATTTGCCTCTGGCGATACTTTTGACTGGAGCTTTCAAAACAGCTGGTTAAGTAGGTGGTCGTTAAACGACCATCAGGATAAACAGATCTTGTTCAATGCTTCAAGCGGAAATGGCATGTTACATAGCAACGTAGACGACGATAAATTGATTTTATGCGGGCTTTTTATCAGGGAATACTATTCGAGACTTCTTGTTGGCTTTATCATTGTAGTATTCTTTCTTTTTAGTTTCAAGAATATTTTTTAGGCTAATACTGCCATTTCAAACTTTTCATAGTAAAGCATTTCTTTTGAAGCGCTAACACCTGTAATCAGTGGGAAGGTTCCGGTCCTGCTGTACATTCCAATCCTTTTGGGAAATATTACATATAAACAACTGCCAATACCCAAAAGGGATTTCCATTTCCATCAGGGCTATTGTGTACAGGCGGTTATCAGATATATCCACAAAACAATCTGGTCTTAGCGCCTTGCTAAAACGCTAGAAATATTAATCTCGTCTTTATATAACCATTTCATCTCGTAGCGGGGCGACGACTAGAGTCAGAAAATCCGTCATTGCGAGGAACGAAGCAATCTTAATGCGCTCGCTAGTAGCGATCGTTGTAAGATTGCTTCGTCGGCTGAAAAAGCCTTCTCGCAATGACGACTCCACGCAGCCTACAGTTCATAAAAAATGTTCTGTTATTCATATGGATTTTTATGAAGCAACTTATCCCTCAGGATGACGTATCTAGAGCCAGGCTTTAATTTATCCTAAAATCTCTTTTATCTTTTCAGTTGGTCTGGCAATAACAGCTTTATCTCCTGAGATGATAATCGGTCTTTCAATTAAAATAGGATGTGCAACCATGGCATCAATCCATTCTTCATCAGTCAAGATTTTTCCTTTATAATTTTCAGTAAAAACCTTTTCACCTTTACGGATCAATTCCAATGGTTTAATACCCAGTTTTCGAATAATTTCTTCGAGTTCACTTTTATTGGGCGGGGTTTCCAAATAATAAACCACCTCGAAATCCTTTCCGCTTTTTTCGAGTTCGTCTAAAGCACAACGGCTTTTAGTACATCTGTTATTGTGATAAATTGTAATCATTTAGAAATGTTTAAAGCCCGCTCACGCCACCGCTAACCACCAGTTTCATGGCATCAGCTGCTGTCATATGCAAATCAGTCACTTTATCTCTTCTTACAATACAAAGCTGACCTGCAAAAGAATAAGAAAGTGGAAAATATACGGCTACTTCTTCGGGCAGATTGAGTTTATGCAGATCGTTCTGCGTTAAAAATCCAATCTTTTTTAGGCCTCCCTCCACTTCTACCAGCACCGGGTGGTTAAATTTCTTCTCATCACCTACAAAAGCTTCTGTTAAATCTTTTATAGAAGAATAGATAAAATTAAGTAAGGGTAACCGCTGCATAATCCGCTGGAACCAATTGTACATGGGCTCTGTTACCAAATTGGTTACAAAGATACCAGCTAGTAAAATAAGGGCTAAAACGGTCAGCAAACCTAAACCAGGGATATTCCGGCTTTCGCCAGTACTTGGATTTACGCCTAAAATATTGTTTACATTCAACCAGCTATCTACAGTTGTAACCGCCCAAACCACAATAAAAATACTTACGGCAATGGGCACAACAATTAATAAACCTTTAATCAAATAGTTTAAAATAGCTTTCCCGACTTTATTCATGGTGCAAAAATAACATTTTTTTAGGTCATTCGTGTGGCACGCTCAATAGTTCATTTGCATGGACAGCTCAATGGTTCATTAGCCATTGGTTCATTCGTCCGGGGTGCCTATAATACACATCCGCTATACCAATGAACTAGTGAACTAATAGGCAATATGCTACACTAATGACTAATGAACAACTGAACCAATTAACTAAAAACTATTCATAAAAATAAACCCTTTTAACCCTTTGCGAGATATTTGTCAGAATTTCATATGGAATGGTGCCGATATCTTTGGCCAGCTGCATAATGGTGTGCTCCTTATTAAAAACAATAGCCTCATCGCCTGGCTTCACATCGATACCTGTGATATCCAACATGGTCATATCCATACAGATTGAACCAATTGTTGCCACTAAGTGGCCATTAATAAGCATTTTACCCACTCCATTGCCAAAATACCTCGTGTAGCCGTCAGCATAACCAATTTTTACAGTCGCTATTTTTCCACCATTTGGCATTACTCCTCTTCTACTATAACCTACAGTTTCACCTGGGGCTAGAGTCTTCACCTGGGTAACCGTAGTTTTAAGCACCATTACGGTTTGCAAACCCCGGTTATTGGCCAAAGCCGAATCAAAACCATACAAACCTATACCTAAACGAACCATATCCATTTGCCCTTCGGGCCAACGCGAAATGCCCGAAGTATTGGATATATGAAGCAATGGCTTGTAGCCTAAAACTTCTACCAACTGGTTGGCGATAATTTTAAACCTTGCGATCTGCTGTTGCGTAAATCCATCATGCTCTGCTGCATCGCTTGCCACTAAATGAGAAAAAATACTTCGAACCTTTACCCGCGCCGAATCTTTAAGCAGATTAGACAATGTATCGATTTCTGGCTGATCAAAGCCCAAACGGTGCATGCCACTATCTATTTTAATGTGAATGGGGTAATCAAAATCATAATCAGACAGTGCATTTAAAAAACTGTTCAGAATTTCTACACTGTAAATTTCGGGCTCAAGCTTGTGTTTAATGATGGCCTCGAAAGCAGACTCTTCAGGACTCATCACCATAATCGGCAAAGTGATTCCAGCTTTCCGCAAGGCAATACCTTCATCAGCATAAGCTACCGCCAGATAATCTACCTTATGGAACTGCAATAAATTGGCAATCTCAAAACTTCCGCTTCCATACGAAAAGGCCTTAACCATGGCCATTATTTTAACACCTGGTTTGATTTTAGAACGGTAAAATTGCAGGTTACCAACCATGGCATTCAGATCAATCTCTAAAACCGTATCATGTATTTTTTGTGTGAGCAGTTTACTGATCCTGCCAAATTCAAACCGTCTGGCCCCTTTTACCAATATGGTTTCGTGGTTAAACTGTAAACCGGGGAAAGCATCGATAAAAGCATTGGTATTGTCAAAAAACTGTGTTTCAAAGTTAAAAAGATCAGCATACTTGGAAATATGAGTCCCAATACCAATCAGGCGGTTTACTTTCTTCTGTAAAAGCAATTCGGCTATCTCCGTATATAAATCTAAATCATCTCTGCCGGTTTCAAATAATTCGGAAAGAATAACGGTTTTCTTTGCATGCTGATTCTGTTGATTTAAAAAATCCAGGGCAATGGCCAACGAAGAAATATCGGCACTGTAAGAATCGTCGATAATGGAACATTGGTTAATCCCATTTTTCAGCTCTAAACGCATGCTCACATGGCTCAATTTTTCCAAACGTAAATCGGCCTGCTCTGGCGTGTAGCCTAAAGCCAGTAAGGTTGCCCAGCAGATCATTCCATTTTCTATCGAGGCTTTATCTTTAAAAGGCAAAATGCATTCAATTTCCCTATTTTGATAAATGGCCCTCAGGTAGCAATTGCCTTCGATGGGTTCAACTGCAATAACCTGAAGATCTGCTGTTTGTTTACTGCTCCAGCTAAACTGTTTTTTACCAGGTAGCGCTTTCACGCTTATTTCACTTACGTATTCGGGCGAATAAATAAACAGTTCTGATGCTGCAAAAAGTTTCAGTTTCTCCGTTAGTTTTTCCTTTTTAGAACCAAATCCTTCGGCATGTGCTTCACCTATATTGGTTAGGATTCCGATTTCGGGACGGATAATTTCTGCCAAGTATTGCATCTCGTTAACTGCAGAAATACCAGCTTCAAAAATGCCTAAGGTATGATCGGCCTCAATCTGCCATACTGAAAGCGGCACCCCAATCTGCGAATTATAACTTTTCGGACTTTTAACGATATTAAAATCGGCGGCCAGAAGCTGATACAACCATTCTTTAACAATTGTTTTCCCATTACTCCCCGTAATACCGATGGTTTTTAAATCAAACTGATTCCGATGCTCGATAGCAAGCTTTTGAAGCGACGCCAAAGCATCATCTACCAATAAAAAATTGCAGTCGGGGTACTCGTTAATGTATTTCGCTTCGGTAATTACAAAATTCCTGATTTCCTTTGCATAAGCATCTCTAATAAATTCATGTCCATCGCGGTGTGAAGACAGGGCAAAAAATACAGAATTTTCCGGAACCAAAACCGAACGGCTATCGATCACCAGGTATTGAATAATTACCTGTTCATCAACTAATTTGGCATCGGCATTTAAAATTTCGGCTATTTCGGCAATGGTGTATATTGGATTTTGCATGCTATTATATTCAGAAAAATACGGTAATCGCTATTATTTTTACGAATTTCAGTAAATAATTATGAAAAGCGGTAAACAAGAAGCAGTATTATTAGATAAAAAACAAGCGTTGGTAAAAGCCGAGCATTTTTGTGCTTACCAGGAGCGCTCGCAAAAGGAAGTACGGTATAAACTGGTAGAATGGGGCATGCGTGGCGATGAGCTGGAAGAAATTATAAGCGAGTTGATTTTAAATAATTTTTTAAATGAAGAAAGGTTTGCAAAAAGTTATGCATCGGGTAAATTCAACATTAAACACTGGGGCCGCGTTAAAATTAAACAGGGTTTAAAATTGAAAGGTGTACCGGATAAAATTCTGCAAAAGGCAATTTATAGCATCGATGACGATGATTATTTACAAACGATAGAAAAATTGGCCATCAAAAAAGTGGAGAGTTTGAACGAAAATGATCCGTTTAAAAGAAAAAATAAGCTAATGAGCTACCTTCTGGCAAAAGGTTTTGAAACTGATTTAATTTTACTTGTACTGAAAGCCAGCAATTTAAATTAAATATTAAATTTTTAACAAGAAATCTCTTGACAGAAATATAAATCTGCCTATATTTGCATCACCAAAACGAAACAACAACATCAGTTTTGTTCATGCGAAAGTAGCTCAGTTGGTAGAGCACGACCTTGCCAAGGTCGGGGTCGCGAGTTCGAATCTCGTCTTTCGCTCCAAAATGCCTTCCTACCAGAAGGCATTTATTTTAAAGTTAACCAAGCCGATGGAGATCGGTAGCGGATAATGCTCGGGTGGTGGAACTGGTAGACACGCAGGACTTAAAATCCTGTGCTTTCAAAGGCGTGCGGGTTCGATTCCCGCCCCGAGTACTCAAAAAATCGAACGAAAACCTTTCAGAAATGGAAGGTTTTGTTGTTTATAGTCATTTTTCTTTTAAGTTAATTGTCGATGGTGGAACTGGTGGACACGTCCCGACCTAAAGTCGGGATGCTTTCAAAGGCGTACGGGTTCGATTCCCACCCCGAGTACACACAAAAAAAATCGAACAAAAACCTTTCAGAAATGAAAGGTTTTTGTTTATAGTCATTTTTCTTTTAAGCTAATTGTCGATGGTGGAACTGGTGGACACGTCCCGACCTAAAGTCGGGATGCTTTCAAAGGCGTAAGGGTTCGATTCCCGCTCCGGGTACAAATGGGAACCTTAAACATTTTTGAAGAAGGTTGCTCTTTTTGAAGCAACCCTTTCTTTTTTAATTTCAATACGTTATGGCTAATAACGAAGTGTGTGCTGAATTGCTTCTGGAGATGAACGCACTACAACCACAGCCTCGGCCAGGCCTGGAGCGCTTGCCTTCAACTTTATCGTTCCGGTGTTTTTGGTACTTTTGACGACCACCAGCGCCCGCCCTTTCCATGCCTTGCGTGAGTTGGAAACATAGAGGTCTTCATCTTTCAGGTTCGCATTGTCTACTCCAATAATCTTCCCTGGACCCTCAATATCAAAATTTACCCTGTTTTCAGAATTTGGCTGCAACACACCGTTTTTATCGGTCAGTTCAACAGTTACAAATACCAGGTCTTGTCCATTTGCGCTGATTTCACTGCGATCTGCCTTGAGCTTTATCCTGGCTGTATTTGCTGAGGTTCTGAGTATGGCTTTTTCCACTTCTTTACTATCCTGAACACCAACAGCAAGCAATTCTCCAGCAGCATAGGGAACGGCAAAAACAGCCTTAAACTCTTGGGCTATGCCGGTTTCCTTTTCTCCTATCAGTTTTTTATTAAGGTATAAACGAATCCTGGGATATTTGGAATAAACCTCTACCTGAAGCTGTTTACCCTCATATCCCGGCCATGTCCAGCTTTCCCAGGTTGGCCATACCGACCACAATGTTTCTTTGATTTCTAACGGTTCCGGGGCCGGCTCACGGACGGCCAAATAGAGTTTTTCGTTATCGTTATACAGCATGCTCCGGTAATGGGAAATGGGTTTCCGCCATCCGGTCAGGTCAATATCGCCGCAGTAAGCGCCATGCCATGGAAAAAAAGTATTCTCCCAATGCTCACCAGGTGTCTCACCCGAATAATAATAACGGCCTATGCCCGATTCGCCAAGGTAGTCGAGCGCAGTCCAAACAAAGTCTCCGATGATATAACTATTGTTATTTACAAGTTTCCAATTGGCAAAAGCATCTCTGGGATAAGATTCTGTTTGAACAATGATCCTGGAAGGTACTCTTTTATGATCTGCTATAGCCCTGTGCAACTGATAATTATAGCCAGCAACATCATGCTGCACCATTAATGGATCAAATATTTCCCAGTCCTTATCCCAGGTAGTCATTGCTGAGGTTACAGGACGGGTAGAATCAATTTCATGAACAGCGTTTACCAACATTTTTGCGGTTTGTACCGCCTGTGGTTCCTTCCTTTCTATGATCTCATTCCCTATACTCCACATGATTATCGAGGGATGATTCCTGTCTCTTAGTACCATTGCATCTATGTCTTTTTTCCACCACTCATCAAAATACATGGCATAGTCATATTTATTCTTGGCGGTCTTCCAACCATCAAATGCTTCATCGATAACCAGCATCCCTAAGCGGTCGCATGCGTCCAAAAAGGCTTCAGAAGGGGGATTATGAGCAGTTCTTATGGCATTAAATCCTGCTGCTTTCAACAGTTCAACCCGCCTTTGCTCGGCCCGATCAAAGGCAGCGGCGCCTAAACAGCCGTTATCATGATGCACACAGCCGCCATTGAGTTTTAGTGTCTGTCCATTTAGCTGAAAACCATTCTCTGTCGTAAATCTTAATGAACGGATTCCAAAATCTGTCCGGTTGCCATCAATCACCTTTTTATTGGAGATAATATTAATTTGAGCCCGGTATAGGTTAGGTTTTTTTGGCGACCATAAAAGTGGCTTTTCTACCTGTATATCTTGTATTACCTCCTTTTCACTATGCGCTTCTAACCTGACCTGGGTTTGTATTGTACCTGACTTTTTCAGCCCTGGGTCAAGGAGATTGGTCTGAACCGTAACCATTTTAGCTAGCGCGGTTTCGTTCTTAACTCTTGTTTTAATCTTTACAGTGGCTTTTTTTTCAGCAACTTCAGGCGTAGAAATTGCTATCCCCCAATTGGGTATATGAACCTGTCCCGTTACCACCAGCCACACATGACGGTAGATGCCGGAGCCGCTATACCAGCGGCTGTTTTTCTGTTTTGAATTATCTACCCTAACCGCAATCACATTTTGTTTTCCAAAATTAAGGTATGGACTAAGATCATAAGTAAATGCCGAATACCCGTAAGGATAAGTGCCTAATGATTTTCCATTGATAAAAACTTCCGAATTCATGTAAACTCCTTCAAAGTTTATGGAAATAAGCCTTCCCTTCCAATCAGACGGCACCATAAATTTCTTTCTATACCAGCCTGTTCCCGATGGAAAAAAACCTCCGTCTCCACCAGTCGGATTTTTCGGACTGATCTTCCCTTCAATGCTCCAATCGTGCGGCAGATCGAGGGCTCTCCAATGCTGATCATCAAATTCAAAACTGCTTCCTCCCTTAACATCTCCCAGGTTAAATTTCCAATCATGATCAAAGAGCTGTTTACGCTGTAACTCCTCTTGCGCAATTAAAGCCAAAGGGCCAACTGCTATGAGTAATATTAAAAGGATCAAAGATTTGAAAAAAGACATGGCCTATATATTTGGTGTTATTAAATATAAAAAACAAACGTTAAAATAACGATTATTATTCACCCACAGTATGACTACATCAGTGATGTAGGAAAAGAAAAATGTGACCCGTTCGATCTAGGTCATCATCAGCACATCTTTTTTGCAACAGCAAAACTTATTTGCGATAAACAGATTTGATCTGTCTTATTGTTTTTTGGCGAGTTGATTCTGAACTTCCTTCAGTACGTCACCATGAAAATATCCCGACCATTTGGATACAATTTTTCCTTTGGGATCAATAAGTACAAATGTTGGATAACCCGTAATACCATACTTGATGATCGTTTCCCCATAAAATCCTTTCCCATCCCAAAGACTTAGCCATTGCGGTTGGTCTCTATTTACACCCTTTAACCAGGTTTCTTTACCAGCGTCCACTGAAAATGAAATTATGTCCAGCTCCTGACGGTATGCCTGTGAGATTTTTTTTAATTCGGGAACCGATTCTATACAAGGGCCGCAGTATGTGACAGAAAAATCCAGCAGTACATATTTGCCTTTTATTTCCGATAAAGTATGGCGCTTTCCATCCCTATCAAAACCGTTGAAATCAGCATAAACATCCCCTACTTCAAGCGCATCACCCACGGTTAAAAAAGTTTTAATGCGCTTTGCATAAGAGGTGTTTTTGAACGTTGAATTCAGTGCGTTATAAAATTTACTGATGGTGTCTTTTGGAAAATCTCTTTTAAGGTAGAACAAGGCATCGAGTGCTTCATAACTATTCAGGTTCTGTTTCACAAAATCCTTTCTAATGAGCATATCCAAACTGTCCAGCCTAGCAATAACCTTCCATATTGCCTTACCTTTTGATTTCGCGCTATCCCCAGTCAAGGCCTGGTATTCTTCTACCAATTTGCTCCGCTTCTTATAACCTTCTTTGGTCAGGTAGATCATTTTGTTGTGCATGTCCTGAGTCTTAGAACCCGTTATTTTCAGATCAAAAGGAAAATCCTTGATATCCCCTCTTACATTGATCTTTTCATTTCCCATCAACAATGTGAAGTAATAAAACTTTTGCCCGGCATTTGTGGTAACCCATAAAGATTGGGGTTCTGCCTTGAGTTTTCCTTTAAAACTTAAAAAATTGTTTTTGATTATTGCGCTATCAATATTAGTATCGAAGGTGACATCGTTTAAATAAAATTTCGTACCATCCTCAAAACCAGTAATTTGAGCATTGATCGCATATTGTTGCGCAAGGGATTTAGTATTAATGAATATCCCGAGAAGCAAGAGCAGAAAAGCGTTTTTCATATATCCCCAAAGTAAGATTTTTCTTGGCAAAATACAATTTGCAAACAGATGAATTTCTTCAACAACCTGTCTATTCCCAGATTACCCGGCACCCTTAAGCGATGTGCATTTTTTAATTTGTTCGCCGGTTAAAAGGAATCAAATGAACTGGTTTGGCCAACAACACCCTTTCAATCTTTCCAATGAATGAACGATAAAGAAGAAAACAACAAAAAAATGCCGCTTGAAAGCGGCATTTTCTCAATATAGTTCCAAAACAGGTAAAAGTTTCCAGAACGGCTGTTCTGGAAAAAACTTACTGATAACCAGGGTTCTGTTTAAATTCGTCCTTATTGGTTACCGCATCTACCTGTGTTCTTGGGATGGGGCGTACAAGATGGAAGTCCTGTATTCCCCCTGCAGCATTCGGATTATTTGCCTTAACCCTTTCAATGAGTTTACCTGTCCGTTTTAGGTCGAACCAGCGTAGCTGTTCGCCTGCAAATTCTCTTGCCCGTTCATCAAGGATCAGGTCTAAGGTTACCTGGCTACCGGTAAGCTGCATTTCGGCAACTTTACCTGCCTTAGCTGCCCTTGTACGCACAACATTTAAATAGGTTGCAGCCTGATCGGGATTTCCCAGATTGAATTCTGCTTCGGCGGCAATGAGATAAAGCTCAGCAAAGCGGATCACATAACTGTCACGTGCACTCTGTGCCTCATTTGTACTCGTTCTGGTGGGATCATCAAACTTATTGAGTGATACATAATGTAATTGGTCTTTTACTGTTCCGTTTGCATTATACACCGCATTCCGGTCGTATACCTTATAAAGCTTGCCGATCGGTGCATACACCTTTTTTGTTGCAAATACAGCGGTATCTCCTATGGCCATACCCGCTGGCCTCGAGGTACTATTTGCAAACCATACGGTCTTAAATGAACCTTCATAGCGCGCATCGTTATCAGAATAAAGATCCAGCAGGAACCTGGTTGGCATATACCTGTTAAACGGCCGCCCGTTGGCAATATCCCTGAACATACCCGCTTGGTCGTCGTATTTCATAGCAAAAAGCATATGGCCATTATTGCTTCCCCTACTGTGCCCTAGCGGGTTTAATATCGGATCGGAAAGGTCGTTCAGGGAAAGATTTACGGCATAGTTTACCGCGTATACCACTTCTTTATTCTTAAGGTTCGACATTTTCCATAAATCGGCATAATTAGGCAGCAAGGTAAAACCATAGCCACCATTAATTACAGCAAGTGCCATGGCCTTTGCTTCAGTGTATTTTTTCTGGGTGAGGTACATCCTTGCCAAAAATGCCTGGGCCGCAGGTTTTGTAACCCTTCCATAATCTGTGGTTGTAACCGGAAGCCGTTCGACTGCAAAAAGTAGGTCTTCAATAATCTGTTTGTTAAAGGTTTCAACAGGTGTCTTATTTGCTGTGGTAATTACGCCCTGGGTTTCTGCAAGCGAAAAATGTACTCCGCCCCAAGTCTCTACAATATGCCAGTAATAAAATGCCCTTAAAAACCTGAGTTCAGCCTCTCTTATTGGACGTGCCGTAGCAGACAGGCCAGCGCCGAAAATCCTGTTGATCCCTGTATTGCAAAGGTTCACAGCAGCATAAAGCTGTTGCCATTCTGTGGTAATGGCGCCATTTGTTCCCTGAAGGTTAATGTACTGGGTAAGGTCAGTTGCCACATCTCCGGCACCGCTCATCCAAATGTCTGTTCCCATTTCTGAAAGACCAAACCCTTCTTCTTTCCCATACCACCAGCGTTGGTAGGAATAGGCCGCGTTTACCAATGTTTCAAATCCTTCAGGGGTGGTGAAAACGCTTTCGGCAGTCATTCCCGACGGGTTGTATTCTTTTAACGATTTCTGGCAGGATGCAGTCAATGTGATTACACTTAACAACAGCAGTCCTTTAAATATATATTGTTTCATTATGTTTTCCTTTAATTTTCTAAAAAGTTGCATTCAGTCCGAAGGTGTATAGTTTGGTCATCGGTGCATTTTCCGATCCCCCTCTTTCAGGGTCATACTCCTTTAAAAATGCTGAGCGGGTGTAGGTGAATGGGTTTCTTGCCGTAGCATATAAACGCAGGCTTTTAACAAAACTCTTCTGGATAACTTCTTTTGGAACGGTATAACCCAGGGTGATGTTACGCAGCCTTACATAAGACCCATCTACATAACCTAGGGATGAGGAATAAAGCGTTGAGGCCAGGGAAATATTTTTATTGGGACGCGGATAATCGTTGCTCGGGTTTTCTGGAGTCCAGTAGTTGATAACAGTTGTACTATTGCCAACGCCCTGCGGATCATACCTTCTTAAAAAGTCCGGATAAATGGTCTGTCCAATTCTGGCAAAAATATAAACGTTAAGGTCCCATGATTTATAACTAAGGGTGTTTTCAAGCCCTCCGCTCCATTTTGGCCTGTTGGTACCAATAATCTTCCTATCATTGGTTGCATCTATTTTCCCGTCGCTATTCAGATCGGCCACATGTATATCGCCCGGCTTCTGTCCATATTTTGCAGCTTCTGTTTCCTCTCCGATTTGCCAAATCCCGATTTTCTGATAATCGTAAAAGGCCTGTACAGGTGAGCCTACAAACCAGGAGTTGAGCACATCCGATTGTGCGCCGCCGGCAAGTTCCGTTATCTTTTCAACATTTCTGCTAAAGGTGAGGTTTGTAGACCATTTGAAATCCCTGCTCTCCATGTTTTTCGAAGAAATAAAAATTTCAATTCCCTTGTTCCTTGTTTTGGCAATATTCTGGGTTACTGAAGTCACCCCATCAGTTGGAGGCAAACTTCTATTAAGAAGTAGGTCGTAAGTTTTAGAATCATAATAGTCGAAAGTTGCTGTAATCCTGTTTTTGAACAATCCAATCTCCAGACCGAAATCGCTTGTTTTAGTCTTTTCCCAGGTGAGATCAACATTTCCGATCCTTGGAGAATAGGTATAGGCCGGTACAGCTGTTTCGTCGTAGCCGAAAGCTATCCTTGAAAGGCTGCTCTGGGTAGAATATGCGCCAATATTATCGCTTCCCGCAATACCGTAGCTGTATTTTACCTTCAGGTCGCTGATTACCTTATTATCCTTCAGGAACTGCTCATCACTGATTCTCCAGGCAACAGCAGCCGAAGGGAAGAATGCCCATTGATTGGCCTCTGCAAGTTTAGAAGAGCCGTCAGTACGTCCGGTGGCGGTTAATAGATATTTCCCTTTATAGGCATAATTAATCCTGCCGGCATAAGAGATCAGGTTGCTCATGTTATAGGCGGTAGTAACCGCCTGGTTCTGGGTGTTGCCCAAGGCATAAAAAAGCTGCGATTTGAGCAATTGGTTCTCTCCCGATGCAGCGATATTGTCAGACCGGTTAAAAAGCATACTATTAATCCCTGTGAGGGTAAACGAGTGGTCTTTTATTTCCTTGTTATAGGTTACAAAGTTTTCAATATTGATTAGATGGCTGTTCGAGGCCGAATATGTGGCCTTTGGAACCGAACCATTCCTGTCAATCGAATACCGGTCGGCAAATGTACCTGTTCTGTCGGTATTCAGGTTTGCACCCACATTCGACCTGATGACAAGCCCTTTTATTGGTTTTAGCTCCATGTAAGCAGACAAGAGTGTACGGTTGATGATCGATTTTCCAGAATATACATCCGGCTGCTCATCTGCAAGGGGATTCACAGAAGTTCCTGCAAGCGGATAGACAATAAAATTGCCTTGCGCGTCGAAAGCATCACCCAAAGGCGATATTTTGTTGGCCTGGTTTAAGGGATCCCTTCGGTTATCTATCTCGTAATGGGTAAACTGTGCCTGCATTCCCGTTGTGAAATACTTTCCGATGTTCTGATCGAGGTTTAACCGCGCCGAGTAACGTGCCGATCTGTCATTTTTGAGGATTCCTTTTTCATTTAAATAATCGAGCGAAAAGTAGGCTTTGGTTTTTTCGGTTCCGGCCCTAACACCGAGCTGGTAATCCTGTTGGCTACCATCGTGGAGCAACAGATCCTGATAATTGGTAAACTGGTTATTCTGAACGGCTGCATACTCGGCCGAATTGAAGATCTTGATATCATCGGCAGGGCTGGCCCAGTTTCCTGTGGTACGATAGGCCTGGCGGCGCTGCTCAACAAATTGCTGGCCATCCATTACACCCGGATACCGTGCAACCTGCGAGATCCCGTAATAGGAATTAAGTGATACAACAGCCTGTCCGGAAATTCCTTTTTTAGTGGTTACCAGGATTACACCATTGGCGCCTCTCGATCCGTATATTGCAGTAGAGGAAGCATCTTTGAGTATTTCCATTGAAGCAATATCGTTCGCATTTAGATCCTGCAAACTTCCGTACTGCACACCATCAACAATAATAAGCGGACCGTTTCCTGCTGAAATGGAACGGGTACCCCTGATATTAATATTAACGCCCGATGAAGCTGAGCCACTGCTTCTGGTAATATCAACACCCGGTACTTTTCCCTGAATAGACTCAAGGGGATTTGCCGAAGGCACTTTAGCAATATCATCCCCTTTAACAGATACAACTGAGCCTGTTAGGTCACGTTTTTTTACCGTTCCATATCCAATAACAACAACGTCGTTCAGGTTGGTTTCGTCTGCCGACATCTTGATACTAATTTGACGCTGTGTGCCCACAGTTACTTCGCGGTTCGCATAACCCACATAATTAAAAACGAGCACAGCAGCATTGTCTGGTACACTTATGCTAAATTTCCCATTGCCGTCTGAACTTGTGCCCTGGGTAGTGCCCTTAAGGAGTATACTCACCCCAATAAGGGTTTCACCGGTTTTGGCATCCGATACCTGGCCGGTAACGGTATGGTTCTGCGCTGCAGCTGTAAAAAAAAGCAGACAGCACATAGCCAACGATAGATACAATTTGATCATAATATTTGGTTAGGTTTTCAATAGGCACATCAAATCCTAAATTCGATGTACATGTTAATTATTAGTTAGATGCAAACAGCACAAAGACCTGAAATCCAGCACTGAACAGCACATCCAACAATCTTACGGAGTTTTAACCAGAGCTTGTAGTAAATTGGATTATTTATTTGTGCAATCGTTTGCGGAGCTTAATAAAGCAGAAATCAGAAAGGAATTTAGGCTAAAAACGATACCTGAGAAATTTAAAAAACTGCAATAATATTATACAAGATATGCTATATAAATAATGGCCGAGAGTATAATTTTTTATGCTGCCGTTCAATGGAAATCAATCTTTTTTTGATGTATTAATGCTAAAAATCAATAGATACGGCATTACGCAATCGATAACGGGAACGATTGCACAAATATTTAGACACAAAAACACTGCTTAAACAGATACATCATGTAACTTAACTAATACAACAACCGAATATTAACCAATATGTACTTAAAAAACTTCTGTCCTGTTGTAAAAAATTCTAACCAAAAAAACCAAAAATGAGAAACAAAAATCTATGCCATTATTTAATGGCTATTAGCATCCCTATGCTGATGTTCAGCTGCGAAAAGTCGGCTCAACTGAGTGACGAAACGAGTAACACATCACTCTCAACCGACCAAACCATTCCGAACCCTGCAACAACCGAAGCTATATGTTATGCCAAGGCCTGGGCATCGCAAAACGGCGGCACTAACGGCGGTGGAGAAGTCAGCGCCACGGTGGTTACAAATTATGCCTCGTTAAAGTCGGCAATAGAAAATACAGCCATCAAGGTAATCCAGGTCAATGGCACAATAACAGTACCTTCTGGCGGAAGGATTTCCTTTCAGGACCAGACGGGAAAAACGCTCTTTGGGTCTACTGGTGCAAAGATCGTTTCAGCTGATCAGACCAAGGCCGGCTCAGGGATAATGTATGTAAAAAGATGCAAAAACATCATTATCCGGAACCTGATTTTTGAAGGTCCTGGCGCTTACGATGTTGATGGATGGGATAATGTTACCTTAGATGCTTCCACCAATGTTTGGGTAGACCACTGTGAATTCAGGGACGGCGTTGACGGAAACTTTGACATCAAGGCAGCTTCCGATTTCATTACAGTTTCCTACTGTAAATTCACCTATCTGAAAGCACCAAGAGCCGGTGGCCCAGGAGGATCAGACGACCATCGTTTTTCTAACCTGATTGGCTCAGGGGATGATGTTACTTCGGACAGGGGGCACTTCCGGATTACTTTTGTACGCTGCTGGTGGGCCCAGGGCTGTGTTGCCAGAATGCCAAGGGTAAGGTTTGGCAAGGTGCATCTGGTGAACAACTACTTTAACAGCACGGCAAGTAAAAATTGCATTCAGGCCGGTTTCGAATCAAATCTGTTGATCGAGTCAAATGTATTTGAAAATGTTAAGATCCCGATCGATCTGATGAACAATAGCGCCACGGCAGTACAGGAGAAAAACAGTATTTTCACTTCTATTACCGGAAATAAAGTTGGTAATGGTGTAACGGCTTTCATACCGCCTTACAGCCTTACTGTGCTCAATGCTTCAACAGTAAAAGCAAATGTTACAGCTTCCAATGGGGCAGGTGCTACACTTTCGGGTAATACCTGTACATCTCTATAGTCCAGACATCATTTAAGTAAAAGCAGGGACTTGACAGTAGCATATACAACCGGTTAATTTAAGTTGATTAATATCCAAAACAAAACCAAGGCTGGATCTTTCATGCTTCCAACCTTGGTTTTATTCATCTCCTCTAATGATAACCAAGGCAGAATCACTGGCAAGACCATTTGACGATTATTACATTAATTAAGAATTTTAGAATAAAAGCATGGTAAAAGTTGATTTGGAAATAATTTCCAGCATACAGATTAGCGGTTTAATTTATTTAATGTTCTGCGTTTGATCACTTAACCAGATATTTATTATTAACATATCCTTTAATGCCTTCAAAAACCACATTACTCCATTCACCTTCTCTCGAAATTTCGCTAAGATAATCGCCTTTTAAAATAACTTTTTTCTTTCTCGAAGTAATAGATGGTCCTGTTCTAAGGTTTAAAGCTGTCTTTGCCCTGTAGAGGTTGGCTACGTTTAGGGCAGCTCTTTTTAAATTGACATAGCCATTTTTTTGATCGCCAATATTCCATTTGGCCTGCAATTGTTGCCAGGTATAACCAAAATCGAATTGAAAATGTGGTGGATCTTTAAAACTCTTCCAATCGCCTCCCCACTCCCAACCGTTGGCCTTAAAAACGGCAACCACTTCTGTCCAATCGGCAACATCATCTTCGTCGAAATCTTTAGCCGTATTCCATGAAGTTTCTTCGCCATCTATAATCAGGGCAAAATCCATCGCTAAACCATAATTATGTATCGATTGACCTGCCTTCGCATTAGTCACAATATTTCCCATCGGCTTACTTTTCGATTTGCCATCAGGGTTCACCACCGTCCGGCCCAATTTATATAAAGCATCCTGCTCCTCAAACGTGCGCAAAGTAGCAGTTATTCTGGCTTGTGCCCTACCCGTTAACTTTAATTCGGCTTTAGAAAAAGTCTCTGTTGCTAAAGCCCTTAAATCAGGGTGTAATAATTGAATCCTGGTTTGGCTTAATTTATCCATATGGTTATCAATTAAAGTTTATAAACCTTTTTATTTTGGCATAAGCAACGATTACAAACGCTATCAGAATAGATAATCTATTAGGTAACAAACATAAACTTGAAAAGTTCTACATCCCTAAGGCCTACATTAATTCTAAAAAAAAACTTATAAACCCTAATTTCAGAATTTATCCCGCTGATTTTTAAGCATTAAGAATTTCATCCGAAAAATTTATTTTATTTTTTTGCTTTAAAAACTTTAATTCCTATATTTGCAACCCCAAAGGAATACAACACTATGTATTAATTTGCGAAAGTAGCTCAGTTGGTAGAGCACGACCTTGCCAAGGTCGGGGTCGCGAGTTCGAATCTCGTCTTTCGCTCTAAATGCCTTCCTACCAGAAGGCATTTATTTTAAAGTTAACCTACCGAAGGATTTCGGAACAGGCTAATGCTCGGGTGGTGGAACTGGTAGACACGCAGGACTTAAAATCCTGTGCTTTCAAAGGCGTGCGGGTTCGATTCCCGCCCCGAGTACTCAAAAAATCGAACGAAAACCTTTCAGAAATGAAAGGTTTTTTTGTTTCTAGTCATTTTTCTTTTAAGTTGAATTCTTTTGTTTACAGTTTATATTCTACGTTCTGAGAAAATCGGAAAATATCAAACCAAATAACTCTCTTTTCAATACATCAAAAGCTTCGTAAAATGAACTAAGTTGTGAAAGCATCCCCATTGCCTGCGAGAGCATTTTATCTATGCTCGAAAGGTTCGAGTTTTGCAGCCTCGCCTCGGTTAGCTTTATTTCGAGACGCTTAACCTTACCTTCACATTCTTTCTTGATTTCTTGTAATCGTCTGATTCCAATTTATCATCAAAAAGCAAGTCTCGTGCTTTTGCAAGTTTTCTATTAGGTGGCTATTTCCTCATTGATCTCTTTACGTTCAATATGGGTCTTACCTTTATATTTGTAGTTAATATTTTATAGAATTGTATTTTTTATCATTAAAAAATATTAGATTAGCCATGCAGTTTAATGTCTAATTTCACTGTCATATATCGACCTATTTTAAAATCATCACTTTACTAAACTAAATTAACAGCTATGAAAAATTTATTAAAGTACTTACTACTTTTAAACATTGCATTATTCTCTGTGGCTTGTCGCTCAGATAAGGATGGTCTTTTAGATGAACCACCAATTACGGCACCTACTGAATTCTACAAAAACGCAAACCAACTGGCTGCGACCTATGATCCTTCAAACACTGTAAGCCAGACGCTGAGGGATCAGGTTTACGATTTATACAAGAAACAAAAGTGGGGCGAACTGGAAACACTATTTTTAAACAACAATTTAAACGGAAAATGGCCACCTGCAAACGGGGGTTTCAATACAGTAGATGATACGCCAATCACGATGGGACAAAAATACGATAGATACAGTGGTGCGATTGGAACCTACAGCGGAACAGGGGCTCCGACCTTGGGAGGAAGCTTTACAAGTCCAATCATCAATGGATCCGTGTATTCCTTCGGGCAAAGAGCCTTGAATCAACCGGAAAATACTTATGATTTTTATTATGAAATCGAAGTTTTAAATAATTCGTTAAATTTCAAAGGCCAAACAGCAGATATTATTCCTTGGTTTAATCAGATGGGCTATGGTAAGCAGACCATGTGGAAAATCCCGATCGATCCAGCGACTGGCTACCAAAAAACCTGGAATAAATTGGCCCAAGAAGGGTATATTAGAGTAACAATCAAGAAAAACCCGAGTGGAAAATACCCGGGAGCTGTGGGCGTAGTTATTGCACAATAAAATCATTTAGATGTATTCCATTTCAAAAAAAATATTAATTGAAAAACAGGTTTCTGTAGCCAAAAATACGTTCAGTAATGCAGAGATCGGTAACTCAGCAGAAGTAAAATTCAAATGCTGTAACTGTGGACATGAAAATACCGTTAAAATAACACCTTATGAATCAGGCTTTCCGATTTTTCAATTGTACAATAACGAAGAAGTTTTAGCAAAAAATGAATTGTTAAAAAATAAAATTGTCTCCGAAACCTCCATAAATTTACTTCACTTTGGAGAATTGACCGTAAATGATTTACCAACATTGTACTTTGGGACAGATTGTCCTTCTTGTCATTCAAAATATATTTGTGTTTTCAGCTATGGTGAAAAACAACCTGGACTGACTCTGCTTACCATTTCCGGCGTATGGGAATATAACGAAATTTAAGCTTGGATATCCCAAAAATTGCGATTTGTTTTCCGACAAAGTGATTAGCAGGTTTATTTTAAAAATTTTGGAAAACTATTTGTTGAAAAATATAGCTTATACTTGCGGGTACACAAAAAAATCGGAAGAAAACCTTTCAGAAATGAAAGGTTTTTTGTTTAAATTTATTTATCCTCATCGCTCAAATGAGGAATCCGGGAAAAGGAGATCAAAAATTTGTTTCAATATATTATTGATAATGTATAATTGGCAAATATCGCCTTATAATTGTCTTGTTTCGCCCCACGCTGCGCCTAAGTTATAGCATATATTTGCACAGCAGCTTACCTGTAAAACCTGCACCCCATGTAAAATGAACCCGCTAACCGAACTCATAGCACCAAAGAACCGTAAATATTTAGAAAGCCTGCTGCTAAAACTTCAGGCAAACACTTCTGCGGTTTGGGGAAAAATGACCGCACAGCAAATGGTTGAACACTTGATAAGCCAGGTTGAATATACCAATGGTAAAAAGAAACCTTTCTGTGAAGTTTCAGAAGAAGAAGCAAATAATGCCCGGCAAATCAATATCTACACCGCTGTAGAAATACCAAGGAATGTAGTATTCGGAACACCTCAGCAAAAGTTACTGTATCCAGATCTGCTTAGTGCCACTAAACAATTAATGACGGAACTTCGTGATTTTGACCGGTATTTCGCTGAACCAGGGAAAACCGAAATACATGGCGCATTTGGACCAATGACCTATAAAGAATGGCTGATATGGCATAGCAAACATTTTTATCACCATTTGCAGCAATTCGGATTAATAACAGCATCTGCCATTTAAGATTTACCCAGCTTCTTGTATATGCCCAAAGCTACATAATTGCCTCCCATTAGCAATTACTAGCTTCTGAAGCGGTATTTGAGCACCACCATTGTAATATTCAATCCAAGCGCCAAAAAGTTCGTTGAGATAATTGCAATGTCTGACTTGTCGAAACCATAGTACACCCAAAGCGCATTACCGGTCATCATTACAATAAACATAAATACCGATACCTCCCCCGCCTTTTTCTTTTTAAGTGTTTTTATAATTTGTGGAACGATCGAAGATGAGGTAAAAATACCCGCTACAATACCAATGATATCAATTAGATCCATGTATCATATTAAATTTAAAATCAAAAATGCGCCGATACGCTTAATATAAAAATCAACAATAATTTGCCATTACGAAGCCTTTCCTTTATGTTCCCAGTGGTCCTTAATCTTTTTACCATCCTCAATTTTTAGGCGCCGGGCATATCTTTCTCCGGCAATTCTGCCATTTTCGGTTTTCCTTCCAATAAACAACAGGATTGGCCTACCTCCATCATCGGTTCTAAAGGCCAGATCATATCGACCAAATCTTACCTCAATCATTGAAGAAGGCTCATACTGCTTCCCGAGGACATTCAGTATCGGATCTTTTAATTTCATAGTTTTAATGAAAGAATGCTAATTCCATACCGTACTACTAACACGCGAACGGCAAGAGACGTTTAGGCATCGCCTGCCGTTTACTTTCAAGTATTATGGCTGAGGGTCCTGCTGATCATGTCCCTGGGTTTTTACTATTTTATTGTAAATACCCAGTAGCAGGAATGGTGCAGCCCATTGCCCTACAAATAAAGCATTGTGACGATGTCCGAGACATTTCAATGTCAATGATATACCCATGGAGGCAAGTGAGGCCCATAAAAAGGTATCGGATGGTAGTTTTGATGTTTGTTCCTCTATTATGCGGGCTACTTTTCCCTCGTTGTGTGATTCATTTTGCAATTCCATAATTATAAATAAAGTGATTAGAGTTATGCTACTTAGATACCTTTTTTATAGATTTCTATTATTACGACAAGCGGATATCCCTAAAAGTTCAATATTTTTTCAAAACAGGTATTTTGCACCGCCGACAGGTAATTATCGGCGAAATTCAATCCGATAGCTCACCTATTTTACAACCCATGCTGAGGAAAGCACAATGAATCAACATCATTTTTATTTTATTGTATTTGACTTAAGTAGATCATTAATAAAATTCCTTATTAACATCAATACCTCATCAAAATGAGTATCAAGCACATCGTGTCCGCCATCTAAAATATGGATTTGCGCATCCGGCAAGTCTCGCTTGTAACATGAAACTTCCTTTACTGAAAAAAATATTTCATACTTTCCCCATATAACGAGCGCTGGTGGTTGGTGATTGCGAAAATACTCCTGGTAAATAGGGAACATTTCAAAGTGGGTTTTGAAATCACAGTTTAATTCAAACTGCCTTTCGATGTTCCCTGGCCTTTTCAGAAATGCCCAGTCGAGCATCCACAATTCCGGGCTGACTTTAGATAATACATCTTCTGGAAGCCCACCGAAGTATTGATTTATTATACCTTCCTTACTCAAGAATTTAATAAGTTTTTTCTTTTTTACAGGTGTTGGATTGTACCAATAGTCGATATACTCGTCCCATTCAGGCCCCATACCCTCACGATATGCATTGCCGCTCTGAACAATTATACCAGAGATTTTTTCTGGATGGTTTATACATAGTTGAAGTCCGATTGGTGCACCATAATCATGGAGATAAATAAAGAACTTATGTAGATTTATGGCTATTGTGAATTTGTTTATCAAAGCTGATATGTTGCCAAATGTATATTCGAAATTATCCGGCACAGGAAATTCACTGAAACCAAAACCGGGATAATCTGGTGCAACAAGGTGATACCGATCAGACATGGCAATCATCAGATTCTTGAAAGCTATTGATGAGGTTGGGAATCCATGCAAAAGCAGTAAAGATGGATTCTTCTTGTCTCCTGCCTCGCGGTAGAATAGATCAATTCCATCCACTTTGATGGTTCTATTGTAAATTTGCCTCGACATCGTTTTTAAGTTGGCATAAAACCTTACAGATTCAATCCGCTGATTGCTTAAAAACAATTTTTATATGGCAATTGTTCTGAGCTATTTTTACGGGCTTTATGCAAAATAATCCCAAAACAAAAAAGGCTTTCTTTGCCATAAAGAAAGCCTTTGCCAGAAGAATATCTGCTTAACTTAAGATAATCTGGTAATTTACGTTTACTCTTTTCGGATAATTGCTTTCCTCGCTGTTTAAGGAAACAAATGCCGCATTGCCATGAACTTCATTTTTCAATGCATGTTCATAATGCGATTGGATAGCTTCTTGATAATCGTGCTGAAGGTTTTTCGTTGTTTCGACTAAAAGATTTCTATCATTCAGGTTTTCTGGCAACAAGGTAATATCGCAGTTTCCGTCACTGATTTCTTTGACTAAGTATTTCATTTTTGGTTTTAAATCTTCGTTTCCTGTTTTATAAATAAGATTTCGAGAACGGTCAAAAATATGGTAAGTCTTTAGTTTGTATGTAATCTAAAAGTTAATTTTTTACTTAAAATGATGTATTAATTTTAATGCGGGCTACATTACTATCGCTACATCATTTTAATTTCGTTGGGACTGGCATGACTATTAGTCTGCTTATTATTTTTCTCGGTTGGATTACAGGCACACTCAAACTGAAGTTGTACACGGCTTGCTGCCTAAACTATATTAAGGTTTTAAGTTAAAATAATTGCTTAAGAAAACGCTTTGAAATTTAATCGCATTGGCCCAATAATCCCAGTTGTGTACACCGGGTCTGGTGGTAAAATCATGAGGAATATTGTTATACAGGAGTTCATCATGCAAACGTACATTCATTTTATAGAAAAAATCTTCAGTACCACATTCAATGGCAATAGCAAGTGATCCTGGCTTAATGCGATAAATCATATCAATCACACTGTTCTCTTTCCAATGTTCTGGAAATTCATCCTGTGTTCCCAATCTTTTCGAGATATTCCACCCATTTGGAAAAGGTTTAATATCTACACCCCCACTCATACTGCCCACGGCACCATAAACATCCTGATGTTTAATGGCCAGGTATAGTGCGCCATGGCCCCCCATGCTCAAACCGGTAATGGCCCTACCCTTTTTTTCGGCTATGGTTTTATAATGTTCATCAATATAACTTACCAGCTCTTTAGCCACGTAGGTTTCATATTTCCATGCAGGATCTACCGGACTATCGAAATACCAACTGGTTACATTACCATCAGGGCACACAATAATAAACTGGTACTGATCGGCCAGATTTTTAATTCCCGGCACTTTTTTGGCCCATTCGGCATAGTTACCACCAGCACCATGGAGCAGGTAAACCACCGGAAAAGTTTTTCCAGTTTTATAGCTATCAGGCTTAATTACCACTGCTTTAATATTTTTGTTCATCGATTTGCTAAAGGTTAACGCAGTATCTACTTCCGCAGCACTTAAAACATGGCTAAACAAAAACAAACAGATGGCGATTAAAAAGCTATTTTTCATGGGGAGTTTTTAATTATTATTATAATATGATGCTAAATTTATAAAATAACCGGATATTGTTTGCTATTTCTGTGAATTGACACAAAAAAATAACCATGCCCTGTTCATCCATTCCTTAAACAGCTAAAAAACTTTAAAACAATTTTAATACCTTTTGGTTGTTGAACGGTGAACCCATCTAAAAATGCTTAAAACCTACCCTTTTTACATCAAAGCTCCTGTAATTCTTTTAGGATTAGTAATTACAGTATTTATAATGAGTGTGTTGAGAGATATTCTTGTGCCACTTGCTTTCGCAGCCCTGATTGCGATATTACTCAACCCGCTTACCAATCGTTTTGAAAGAAAAATGCCTAAAATAGTAAGCATTATGCTCGCTATGATTATCGGGATTGTTGTCGTAATTGCCATACTCTATTTTCTATCCTCACAGGTTGCCCACTTTTTCGACGATCTGGAAAGCATTAAACACAAATTATCGCAACTGTTAGAAGAAATCAGAACCTGGTTACAAACTACCTTTGGTATTTCCTCGCAAAAACAGATGCAAATGGTTAACGATGCTGCAAACGGAAGTAAAGCTTTAATTGGCCAAACCTTAAGTGGCTTAATGGGCGTGCTCAGTGTTGTTTTTTTGATCCCCGTTTATACTTTTCTGATCTTGCTGTACAAAACATTGATCCTTAATTTTATTTATGAAGTGTTTTCGGAGGAGAACAAACAAAAAGTTGCCGAGATTTTAGGCGAAACGAAAGCAGCAATACAAAGTTATATTATCGGTTTATTGATCGAAACTTCAATTGTTGCGGTAATGAACTCCGCTGCCCTGCTGATCCTCGGTGTACAAAATGCCATTTTAATTGGTGTTATAGGGGCAATACTGAATCTGCTACCCTATATCGGCGGTATTATTGCCATAGCCTTACCGGTGTTAATGGCGACTTTAACCATGGATGGTTTTACGACTCAATTATTAATTATAGGTGCCTATGCACTCATTCAGTTTATCGATAACAACATCCTTGTACCGCGCATCGTTTCGAGCAAGGTGCAGATCAACGCACTTATTTCTATCGTAATTGTATTAATGGGTGCTGCACTTTGGGGCATCCCCGGAATGTTCCTTTCCATTCCATTTATTGCAGTACTGAAAATCATCTTTGATCGGATTGATGGACTTAAACCCTGGGGGAAATTGCTTGGCGATAATATCCCGACTGAACACATGGGGCAGGTGAAAAGGTTTAGAAGAAAGAAAAAATTAGCTACAGACAATTAGCTTTTTTCAACGCCCAGCCGATCATCTGAATACAGGCCATGCCACCTAGACCCGATTGAAGTGAGCAGCCCGATAGTTCATCGGGATAAAACGGAAAGCGGGAGGAAACCTAGATATGTTGTACTGGCACTGCTCTCCTACTAACTATGTTTTTTTTCTGAAAATGAGCGTTTAGTAATAATCGGGAACAGCAGCCCCGTTATTCGCTATAGCTCCGATAAAGGATCGGAGGCTGCCGCTGCTACCGGGTTTAGAAACAAAGGCTCCTGCAAGTAAGCACCCAACCTAAAATAGTACCACCTAACGAGCCACCTAGACCCGATTGAAATGAGCATCCCGATAATTCATCGGGATAAAACGGAAAGCGGGAACAAACCTAATAGTTGCACCAAATTGCGCTCCTAATTAATATTGAACTCGTAATATCCTTAAACTACCCTTCGACTCCGCTACCATTGACGTTATTTGGTAATTATTTATTAATCAGGGTTTTATTATTTATTCATTCCACCCAACTAGGCCATAGCACCATATCTTCGTTCTACTTAAATCCGGCCTAATAAATTTTTCGGGTTCCACTGAACCAGCCACCCCACTTGCTTCGAAAGAAAAATTTTCAGCCGGTGTTTTTTGTTTCTTTTTGACAGCAAAAAGAAAGAGCCAATCGGCGGCGGCGAGCCGAGGCAAGGTTGAGCCAAGGGGCAATAACCAAATATATACGTCATTCATATTGATTTTTATACAATAAATTACCCCTCAGGGTGACAATCCCTTAAAACCATACTCAAAAATAAAATCAATTCTGTTTACGCAAATTTCTTTAAGCCGTCCGATCAATTATAAATTTTATTACTTTTGGTTTCTTCTAATCAACATGAAACTAACCTCTTTTCTTTGCCTGACATTACTGTTTACGTCACTATTTTCCAAAAGCTTTGCGCAAAACAAGTTACAATCATCATCGTTTATCACTTTTAACGGTTACAGCCATACCGTAGCAGAAAAATTTAGAAAAAGCGAAGCGGTAACCGTTGCCTTTTTAGGCGGGTCGATTACCAATATGGAAGGCTGGCGTGGATTGGTAAGTAACTATTTAACCAAAACTTATCCGCAAACAAAATTCAGATTCATTAATGCGGGTATTCCATCATTGGGCAGTTTACCACACGCGTTCCGCCTTCAGCGCGATGTACTCGACAGTGGAAAAATTGATCTCCTGTTTCTAGAATCGGCCGTTAACGACCATGTCAACAAAACCGCTGAACAAACACAGCGCCGTGCTTTAGAAGGCATTATCAGACACACCTTAGCTAAAAATCCGAAAACGGATATCGTAATGATGGCTTTTGCAGATGAAGATAAAAATGATGATTTTAATAAAGGTAAAATCCCAACAGAAGTAAAAGTACACAGCGATTTGGCTGAGTATTATCACTTGCCATTTATTAACCTGGCTTTAGAAGTTGACAAACGTATTGCCAATGGCGAATTTACCTGGAAGAACGATTTTAAAGACCTGCATCCATCACCCTTTGGTCAACAACTTTATTTCAATACCATTAAAACTTATCTGGATGAAAATCAGAAAAATATCGACAAGAAAGCTTCTGCAGGCCTTCCTAAAATCATTGATAAATTTGCTTATACCAAAGGGCAATACCTTAGCATTAATAGCGCAGAAAACTTAAATACTTTTAGCATCAATAAAAACTGGAAGCCAACTGACGGGCTGGAAGGAAGACCTGGTTTTGTTAATATTCCAGTGCTCGAAAGCAATACCAGGAACAGTACCTTCGATCTGATTTTTAAAGGCAACGCTGTGGGGATTGCTATTTTATCAGGTCCGGATGCGGGTACACTTCATTACCGCATAGATGACGGAGAAGAAAAAATGATCGATCTTTACACCCAATGGAGTTCAAGCCTGCATTTGCCATGGTACCTGCTACTGGGCGATCAACTGGCTAATCGAACGCATAAATTAAGTGTACGGATCAGCGATCAGCACAACTCAAATTCTACAGGTTATGCCTGTAGAATTGCTTACTTTTTAGTGAACTCGAATTAAGATTTTTTAAAACAAGCGTTTATCAATATATCGTCCCCGTTTGTAACGGGGATGGATGAGCGTAGCGATTTTATCGCCTTTATATTTCCTATCTCGCATTATAAATGCGAGTCTCGCTAATCCCCGTTGCAAACGGGGACGATGTCTGATACGACCTATCGAAAACAGATTTCTGATCTGCAAATAAGTTGTTATATATTTGCGCTGTACATAGAAAATCGATTTAGTTTAACCAAACAATATCAATTCTCATTTGCTTATATAAACAAAATCCTCATGAAAAACATCAAATTAATCATCCCAGCACTTTTAGTATTATTGTCTGCCTGCAGCGAGGCCACCAGAAACACCGCAAACAGTAAAAGCGAAAGCATGTCTCAAACTACTGCTAATAAAACCGACTCGCTTGAGGTTAAAATGAAAATAAATGGCAATGTAGCTGCCGGCGATCCACTATTGCTAAGGTTTGTAGTGTACAACAATACCGATAGTATAAAAACTTTCTGTATCTGGCATACACCTTTCGAGCCTTTAATGAGCAGTTATTTAAGCATTACCAACGAAAAAGGAGAAGAAGCACAGTATAAAGGTGCAATGGCTAAAAGAGTAATGCCACCTCCTGCATCGAGTTATTCGAAGGTAAACCCGGGTGATAGCTTGGTTGCGAATGCCGATTTGCTTAAAGCCTACGACCTTAAAAAAGGATCAAGCTATAAGGCAGTTTACACAGGCGGAAATATGAGCGGCTTAGTATCCAAAGACACGGTAACCTTTATTTATACGGAACTGCACTAGCATTCAACTCGGATTAAAGAATAAAATATTCGATAATTTTTAGTCATTTAGGCTTAGTTGGCCGTATGGGGATGCACACAGGTATTTTAAATTAATTACCTGTGTGCATTCTTTTTATCAATAGCTAACCATTTCCCTAATTGTAAAGCTTCGCTAAACAATACAATAGTGCATATTACCCCTTAATTTGTCGCATTTACACTTTCCGAGTTGTTAAAGTTCCTATAACTTTATTAAAAAATTAAACACCTTAAAACATGGAAAATAAAACATCAATCACCGTAGAAACGACAGTAAATGCACCTGTAGAAAAAGTTTGGGAATTTTGGAATAACCCGGATCACATTACCAAATGGGCCTTTGCCTCACCAGATTGGCATACCCCTTATTCAGAAAACGATTTAAAAGTTGGTGGTAAATTTAAAAGCACTATGGCGGCAAAAGATGGCAGCATGAGTTTTGATTTCGGCGGAACCTATACCACGGTTGATCAGCATAAAAAAATCGAATATACCATGGAAGATGGCAGAACCGTAAGCATTATTTTTGACGCACTGAGCGAACAAACCAGGGTAACCGAAACTTTCGATGCCGAAGCTACCAATCCGATCGAAATGCAACGTGGTGGCTGGCAGGCCATTCTGGATAATTTTAAAAGTTATACAGAACAATCATAAACACGTTGTTAATAACGTCTTGCAAGATAACAGGTTATAGACAGGCTATCATTGCAGATTCCAATAGAAAATCCGTCATTGCGAGGTACGAAGATAACCGAACGGAGTGAGCTCATGAATGCCTTTAAAAACAACGGCACAAATGAATAATCTTAAAGCGCTCACTACTAGCGATAGTTGTAAGATTGCTTTGTCGGCTGAAAAAGCCTCCTCGCAATGACGATTCCTCATCGCCACATAGCACTAAAAATCCGCTGGCATTAATATTCATTTTTATGATGCAGCCTCTTGTTATTTTTAACCTGAGTTCGATAATTAAATACTGATTTGATTATCTAAACTCAGGTTTGGGTTAAGTCGGTCGTCACCCTGAATTTATTTCAGGGTCTTTCCTGCCAAAAAAGATGCTGACCACGTAGTAGCTACAAGACAATTGAAAACACTATTCTACTTGTAAGACAAGTTCAGCATGACGATGAGGTTAGGAATAAACCTTGTGTTATAGTTATTTTTATAATTTAATAATCGAACTCAGGTTTTTAGCAGCAGAAACTGTCCCTTTTTACGCCTTAAGTAACAATTCGATTATTATTTGATTCGCATAATTTTTGATTTGAACCGAATACTTTGATATAGTGATCATAATTTACATTTGTCGTGTAAATTATACACTATGTCTCGTACATCTTTATTTTATTTTTCATTATTATTCTTTATCAGTTTATCCATCGGCGTAAGTGCGCAAACGCTTAGCCTTAAACAAGCTGTTAACACTGCATTAAACAATTATGGCACCATTAAGGCCAAAGATAATTATGCCAATGCATCAAAATCTTCTATCCAACAGGCCAAAAGAGAGTATTTACCGAACTTCAGTTTAAGTGCCCAACAGGATTATGGTACCATTAACGGCCAAAACGGACCGCAATACGGACTTGGTGGTTTGGGAACGGCCTCATCTGGTCCTGCTCTAGATAAACAAAACTGGAATGCTGCATTTGGCGGGCTCTATCTGGCCAATGTAAACTGGGATTTCTTCACTTTTGGAAAAATCAGGGAACGCATTAAAATTGCCGATGCCGCTTATCAAAGAGACAAAAATGACCTGGAACAGGAAAAATTCCAGCAGGAGATCCGTGTTTCTGCCGCCTATTTAAACCTGCTGGCTGCACAAAGGTTAAGCAAATCACAACAGAAAAATCTCGATCGTGCTGTTACGTTTAAAAATACGGCCATCATCAGGGCTAAAAACGGTTTAATTGCAGGCGTAGATTCTTCTTTCGCAAAAGCCGAAGTTTCTAATGCCAAAATTGCACTAACAAAAGCTAAAGATTTAGAGCAGGAACAGGCCAACCGTTTGGGTGTGTTAATGGGATTAACTTCAACCTCATACGAGTTAGATACCGCCTCGATTACACGTATCCCTGGCAACCTGCTGGAAGATACAGTGATCAAAAGCGCACATCCACTATTAAAGTTTTACCAAAACCGTGTTGATGTTAGCCAGCAACAGGTTAATTATTTCAAAAAACTATACTACCCTACGTTTAGCTTATTCGGAGTAATGCAGGGCCGTGGTTCAGGTTTTAGTCCGGGTTATGCCTTAGATCAGACTGCTTATTCTACCAGTTATGCTGATGGTATAAACCCTACCCGCGGAAACTATTTGATTGGCATAGGAATGACCTGGAACCTGTCAACCTTACTTAAAAACCGCCCACAGGTACGTGCACAGGAATACATTAGCCAGGGCTTAAAGGAAGAATATAATCTGCTTGATCAGCAACTTAAAGCACAATTGGCACTTGCAGAAACTAAACTGACCAACGCTTTGGCCAATTACCGAGAAGCACCTGTTCAGGTAAAAGCAGCATCTGATGCTTATCTGCAGAAAAATACGCTCTACAAAAACGGACTTACCACGTTAGTAGATCTTACACAGGCCCTGTTTACGTTAAACAGAGCCGAAACCGATCGGGATATTGCCTTTACCAATGTTTGGCAAGCCTTATTGCTAAAATCGGCAGCACTCGGCAATTACGACATATTTATCAACGAATTTTAATCTGGCTACATAAATGAATTTAATCCGTTTCGCACTCCGCAAGCCCATATCCATCTTAGTTTTAGTAGCTGGATTGTTCTTTTTCGGTATTGGGGCCATCAATCAGATCAAGGTTGATATTCTTCCGCAGATGAACCTTCCGGTAATTTATATTGCGCACCCTTTTGGTGGTTATACTCCCGACCAGATGGAGGCTTATTTTGGTAAACAGTACGTTAACATCCTGCTTTTTGCAAACGGTATTAAAAGCATCGAAACCAAAAATACGCAAGGTTTAATGTTAATGAAGCTAACCTATTACGAGGGCACCAACATGGCCCAGGCAGCTGCAGAACTAAGTGCGCTATCTACAAGAGCGCAAGCTATTTTCCCGCCAGGTTCGCAACCGCCGTTCGTGATCCGTTTTGATGCTTCATCGCTTCCTGTTGGACAATTGGTATTAAGCAGCCCTATCCGCACCAACAACGAATTACAGGATCTGGCCAATACTTATGTGCGTCCTAGTTTTTCAGCTATACCAGGTTTGCTCTCCCCTGCCCCTTTTGGAGGTAGTCCAAGAACGATAGAAATCAATGTAAATCCGTCACTTTTGCGCTCCCATAACCTAACGGTAGATCAAGTAGTAGAAGCCATCAGGCTAAATAACCAGACCGCACCTTCAGGAAATGTGAGGATAGGCGATAAAAACTATATCACACCAACCAATTACACCATTAGAAAGGTCAAAGATTTTGAGAACATTCCCTTATTTAAAGGTAGTGTGCAAAATTTGCAGCTCCGCGATGTAGCAACCGTTAAAGATGGAGCCGATTTAGTGGCCGGTTATGCTTTAATCAACGGCAAGCGCTCCGTATACTTAAGTATCGCTAAATCTGGGGATGCCTCTACCTGGGATGTGGTTAAAAACTTAAAGAAAAATCTACCGAACATCCAAAATACCTTACCAGAAGATGTTAAGCTTTCTTATGAGTTCGACCAATCTGTTTATGTAATCAACGCTGTAAAAAGTCTGATCAGTGAGGGCGCAATCGGTGCGATATTAACAGGTTTGATGGTTTTGCTTTTCCTGGGCGATAAACGTGCGGCATTGATTGTAATCCTCACCATTCCAACCTCTATTATTGCTGGTGTTTTGTTTCTAAAATTGTTCGGACAAACAATCAATATCATGACGCTGAGCGGATTGGCTTTAGCCATTGGTATTCTGGTAGATGAATCGACTGTAACGATAGAAAACATCCACCAGCATTTTGATATGGGCAAACCCAAGGCCCTGGCCATTTGGGATGCCTGTAAGGAAATCGCTTTCCCTAAATTGTTAATCCTGTTTTGTATCCTTGCCGTATTTGCACCTGCCTTTACCATGACAGGGATTCCAGGGGCATTATTCTTACCCTTGGCATTGGCAATCGGCTTTTCGATGGTGGTTTCGTTCCTGTTATCACAAACTTTCGTACCAATTATGGCCAACTGGCTAATGGTTGCACACCCTAAAAAAGGCAGTGAACATCACCCGGGCATTACACAGGATGAAGCTGATTTTGCCGCAACTGGCATTACACTCGAATCGGAAAAAGATACCTTGAACCAAAAAAGAGTACTGGTTGAACGTGAAGATTTTAGTGGCAATGGCAAAATTGGTTTTTTTGATCGGTTCCGGAACCGTTTTATGCGTTTCCTTGATCGGATACTGCCTTACCGAAAATCTGTCGTTTTGGTTTATTTGGTGGTAATTATCGGTTTAGCTGCCCTGTTACTGGCCAATATTGGTCGCGATGTTTTGCCGAGAGTTAATTCAAGTCAGTTTCAGTTGCGTTTACGTGCACCCGATGGAACACGTTTAGAACGTACCGAAGAAAAAGCGAATGTGGTTTTATCTGAGCTGAAAAAAATGGTCGGCGAAGAGCATATGGCCATCTCTTCTGTTTTTGTTGGCCAACACCCTGCCCAGTTTTCGGTAAACCCCATCTATCAGTTTATGGCAGGCCCACACGAAGCTGTTTTCCAGGTGAGTTTAAAAGATTTCGAGGAAGATATGGACGATTTTAAAGATCAGTTCAGGGAGAAAATCAAAAAAGTTCTGCCTGATGTTAAACTTTCTTTCGAACCGATAGAGCTAACGGATAAGGTTTTGAGCCAAGGCTCTCCTACTCCTGTTGAAGTGCGTATTGCAGGCAAAAACAAAAAGCTGAATGAAAAGTATGCCAATAAAATCCTCGCAGAACTGAAGGAAATACCTTACATGCGCGATGTTCAGCTCGCACAGCCCATTAAATATCCATCGTTGAATATCGATATCGACAGGACCCGTGCGGCACAGATCGGGGTAGATATGGCCGATATTTCTAGATCATTGATTGCCTCAACTTCATCATCACGTTATACGGACAAAAATATCTGGTTAGATGAAAAATCGGCTTTGCCTTATAGTGTTCAGGTTCAGGTACCACTTAACCAAATGACCAGTAAAGATGATATTGGAGAAATTCCGCTATTGAAAAATTCGGCGCGACCGGTTTTAAGTGATGTGGCAAAAATTACTCCTGATACAACGGCTGGCGAAAACGATAACATTGGTGCTATGCCTTTCCTATCGGTAACGGCAAACCTTTACCATATGGATCTGGGAGCAGCATCAAAAGATGTAGAAAAAGCCATCAAAGACGTCGGCGAACTGCCAAGGGGATTAAATGTTACCGCAATAGGTTTAAGCAAAGTACTAACAGATACTTTAGACAGTTTACAATCTGGCTTATTTGTGGCCATTGTGGTAATTTTCTTGATGCTGGCCGCTAATTTCCAATCTTTTAAAGTTCCATTGGTTATTTTAGCCACTGTACCAGCAGTTATTTTAGGTTCACTATTGTTATTAACCATTACCGGATCAACCTTAAACCTGCAATCTTATATGGGGATTATCATGTCGGTCGGGGTATCTATCGCCAATGCGGTATTGCTCATCACCAATGCCGAGCAACTAAGAAAGCATAATGGCAATGCGCTCGAATCGGCACGCGAAGCTGCAGCATTACGTTTGCGCCCAATTATCATGACGAGTATTGCGATGATCGCGGGTATGTTGCCAATGGCCATCGGTCATGGTGAAGGTGGTGGAGCGGTTTCTCCACTAGGCAGAGCCGTTATTGGTGGTTTACTGGCCTCAACATTCGCCGTACTCATTATACTGCCGTTGGTATTTGCATGGGTTCAGGGAAAACAGACTACCAATTCGATGTCGCTTGATCCGGAAGACGAAGAAAGCATCCATTACATTAAAGGTTTACAAGAAAAAGAATAAATCATCATTATAAATGAATACGAAGATATTTTCAACAGGATTATTAAGTACAGGATTTTTAGTGTTAACGGCCATGTATGGCTGCGGGCGCTCCGAATCGAAAGTAACACCCAAAAAAGAAAAAGAAGCAGTTATAGCCACCTTCGATCTAAAAAAAGAGAAGCTATCCACCAAACTGAGTTTACCAGGCGAATTAATTGCTTTGCAACAGGTTGATCTATATGCGAAAGTAAGCAGCTTTGTAAAAACCCTAAAAGTTGATATCGGCTCAGAAGTAAGCAAAGGCCAATTATTGATGACTTTGGAAGCACCTGAAATGACTTCCCAACTGGCTGCAACACAGTCGCGGATAAAAGCACAGGAGGCCATTTATACGGCGAGCAAAGCAAATTATAACCGTTTGTACGAAACCAGTAAAACCCCTGGAACGATCTCTACAAACGACCTGGACCAGGCAATGGCAAAAAAAAATGCAGACCTTGCACAACTCGAGGCAGCAAAAGCGGCTTACAAAGAAGTGGGTTCAATTCAGGATTATTTAACCATCAGGGCACCTTTCAGCGGAATTATTTCAGCCAGAAATGTGAATTTAGGAGCCTATGTTGGTCCAACAGGTAAAGGCTCTGATTTACCACTATTTACTTTACAGGATCAGAAAAACCTGCGTTTGACCGTTTCCATTCCAGAAGTTTATACCGGATATTTAAAAGCTGGCGATGAGATTAGTTTTACCGTTAAATCTTTGCCTAGCCAGACCTTTAAGGCTAAAGTGAAACGTTTATCAGGCGCTTTAGATTTGCGCTTACGTGCTGAACGCATTGAAATGGATGTACCAAATGCTTCGAAGATTTTATTACCGGGCATGGTTGCTGAAGTGAACATTCCGCTTCCGGCCAATGCCAGCACCTTTATCATTTCCAAAAAAGCTTTATTGGATACCAGCGAAGGATTATTCGTGTTAAAAGTAGCCGATAATAAAGCGGTTAAAGTGGGTGTAAAAAAAGGCCGTGAAACCGATGATAAGGTAGAAGTTTTCGGCGATTTAGCAGAAGGTGACAAATTAGTGGCAGAACCGACCGAGGAAATGCATGAAGGAATGACGATTAAACCATAACTTTACCTGTATTAAGCACTTAAAATATGTTATCAAAAAATCAAGAGCTTTCTACCCTTCAAAAAAAGGAAACATTAGAGGATTTTTACAATAAATTAAAAATCACAAGGCCTGAAATTCCTACGCCAAGTTTAGGAATGATCAATGATATCGGGCACTTTAATGTTTTTAACAGAACTACTGTTTGCAGTAACGTTCCATCTGTTTTTAGCCGCAGAGATTTTTATAAGATTTCGCTGATCATAGGCAATGGGATTTTGCATTACCCTGATGCGCAGATTGAAATTAAAGGACGGGCATTACTGTTTACCAATCCGAATATTCCATATTCATGGGAAAGTACTTCACCAAAACCTGCTGGTTTCTTCTGTTTATTTACCGAGAATTTTATCCATAACCGTAACGAAACCCTTCGCGATTCTTTATTATGGCGCATTAATGATAGCCCGGTAATTCATATTAACGAAGAGCAGGAAGTTATCTTAACAGATATCTTTACTAAAATGATGAAAGAAATGGATGGCGATTACATCCATAAATACGATCTGTTAAGAAACTATGTACAACTTATTGTTCACGAAGCACTAAAGGTAAAACCTCAGGATGTTATCTTTAAACAGAATAATGCATCGGCGCGCTTAACTTCATTGTTTATCGAATTATTAGAGAGGCAGTTCCCCATTGGTTCTACAGAGCATATTTTAGAATTGAAAACAGCCCACGATTTCGCCTTCCGTTTATTGGTGCATGTAAATCACTTAAACCATGCGGTAAAAGAAGTAACGGGCAAAACCACTTCTGAGCACATTTCGAGAAGGATAGCAACCGAAGCCGTGGCTTTGCTGAAACATACCGAATGGAATATCGCACAGATCGCTTATTGTTTAGGTTTCGAATACCCCGCAAATTTTAATATTTTTTTTAAACGTCAGATGCAATGTACCCCAAAGGGCTTTAGAGCAAATTGATCATAACCGTATTAAACCTAGTCGTTTAACAAGTGAAGCGCCAATCCTCAAATGAGGAAACGGCGCTTTTTTATTTATCATCTTTAGTGTCATAAGCAACGAAGGATTGTCATTGCGAGAAGGCTTTTTCTGCCGACGAAGCAATCCTACAACGATCGCTAGTAGCGAACGCTTTAGGATTGCTTCGTTCCTCGCAATGACGACCCTTTTACTAAAATCTACCTATGGCAACGGAGTGTCACGAACCCTGGAATCTACGGAGGGAGTCATCACCCTGAACTTGTTTCAGGGTCTTATTAATAATGTTTCAAAAAAAGATGCTGATCCCGATGTAATAGAATCGGGACAGCAGGACACACCTTTGAATGAGAATCGCCTGTATTAGCATTTTTTTTTTGATAGTAAGGATTAAAATTAACCGACCTTTAACCAGCCTGTAATACTCATCCTTTGCTTATTCGTAAGCAATACCTCGTGTGCCAGGTCTGAACTTTTAAAGAAAACACTTTTACCGTTATTGGGCGAGATATGCTGTTCCTCATCAACATGATAAATACGTAGCTCTCCCCCATCTTCTATTTTCCAATCGCTATTCAGATACATAATCATCGAATATTGTCTGCTTCCGTTGTTTTGAAACTGATCGATATGTTTTTTGTAGAAAGTACCCGATTCGTAAAGTGTATAATGAAATTCTTATCCGGTGATCCCCGTATAACAGGTACGGTTTAAATAAACCACAAATTCGTCCATCAGATCGAAGAAATCATTTTCGTATTGGTTATTATGCTTTCTGTCTAACCAGTAAATCACGTCGCTTCTGATCAACTTGTTTTGATTCACAACCGTATCGTTACCCAGGCCAGCATTTAAAAGTTTTTTATTTTCAAATAACCCGATCAGGTTATCTTTAAGATGGGCTGCTAAAGAAACACTTAAAAAGTTTTCGGCAATGCCCACTTTATCCTCGATAAAACCATCGATAAGGCAATCAAATATTTTTTCCAACAGATTGTATTAATCTTAAAACGATATCCCTAAGGCGTGTAAGGTACTCTTATTTAATGGCTAAGATGTCATTTCTAAAATTTATATTTGAACCCCCAAAGCGCTACTTATGCAAAACACTTTCCCCGCACAATACTCCACCTTATCAGCCGCTGCCTTAAAGGATCATTTAATTGAAGCTTACCGGTTAGATCCATCTACAACCTGCCGGCTACTCATCAGAAATGTAAGCGACACTTATATCCTGGAAAACCTAAGTCAGAAATACATCTTCAAAATCTACCGCGATGCACACCGCAAACGCAATGAAATCGAAGCTGAAGTAGAACTGCTCAATATTTTAAAAGCAAATGGAAACTCAGTTTCCTACCCCATAACCGATGTAAATGGGAAACAAATTCAACAGTTTAACGCCATAGAAGGCTTAAGAAACGGCGTACTGTTTTCTTTTGCTGAAGGAAAGGTAATTTTGAACCTGGAAAATACACATCTTGTTCAATTGGGGCAAGACATTGCCACCTTGCACCAAAGTGCTTCTTCAATAAAGCTGAATAATGCAAGACCGGTATTCAACTTTGAAACGACCTTGTTTGAGCCTTTGCGCGATTTAAAATCTCATTTTACAGAAATGCCTGAGGAATTTGACTACCTGACCAATATTGCCGATAAAGTGGTTAAAAAGTTCGAAGGATTTGATATTTCAAAGTTCAGCTATGGCTATTGCCATTATGATTTTTTTCCAAAGAATTTCCATTTTGATGAAGTGGGAAAAATTACCTTTTTTGATTTCGATTTTGCAGGTGAGGGCTACCTGATTAATGATTTAATGTCGTTCCTTAACCATTATTTCTTCCATCAATTGAATAACCTAATCTCCAAAGAGCAGGCAGAAAAGGATTTCGATACCTTTTTAAATGCTTACCAGCAAGTTAGGGCGTTAACTGATGATGAATTAAAAGCCATTCCATATCTCGGGATCACCTTTCATATTTTCTTCCTTAAATTCTTTTATGATAATTACGATGATTGGTCGAATGCCTTCTTAACCCCTCGTTATACGAAACACCGTGTAACGCTGGTTAAAAAATGGGAAGAAATGTATTGTAACTTTTAGGCAATGCTACCTCAAATCTCGCCATCCTTGTTTATCTTGTATGGTAATTCAAAACCAATAAGATGGATCAGAAAATAATCAACCTGTACGATGAATATACCCATAGTCAGGTAAGCAGAAAAGATTTTATGAGAAAGCTGGCTATCCTGGCGGGTAGCTCAGCATTGGCCATGACTATTCTGCCGATGCTAGAGAATAATTATGCCGCCGCAGCAGATTTTAACAGTGATGATATCGAAGTTGAAAATATTACCTACGCTGGAGTTGATGGTGAAATGAAAGCTGTACTGGCCAAACCAAAAGGCAAAAAGAACTTAGGCTGCGTACTGGTTATTCATGAAAACAGGGGCTTAAATCCACACATTATTGATGTAACCAAACGTGTTGCCGCCGAAGGTTTCCTGGCCCTTGGTGTTGATGCCCTTTCGCCGCTTGGTGGAACCCCGACAGATGAAGATAAGGGACGCGAGTTGATCGGTAAATTAGATCCTGAAAAGAACTTACAGAATTATTTAAAAGGATTGGACTATTTACGCAATAGAAAAGACGGCAATGGTAAAGTAGGCTGTGTTGGCTTTTGCTGGGGCGGTGCAATGGCCAATAAATTAGCAGTTAACGATCCTAAATTGCAGGCAGCTGTTGCTTATTATGGTGCGCAGGCCAATGTGGCGGATGTTCCTAAAATTAAAGCGAGTTTAATGTTGCATTATGGCGGCCTGGATGAACGCATTAATGCCGGGATTCCAGCTTATGAGCAGGCTTTAAAAGACAATAAAATTGATTACAAAATTTACATCTACGATGGCGTAAACCATGCCTTTAACAACAATACCTCACCTACCAGATATAACGAAACGGCAGCAAAATTAGCCTGGAGCAGAACTATTGATCTGTTTAAACAGAAACTGGCTGTGTTGACGCGTTAGTAATTCCTATCACAAAATCGTCATTGCGAGAAGGCTTTTTCGGCCGACAAAGCAATCTTAATGCGAAAGGATGATTAACAAACGTTTTAAGATTGCTTCGTCGTTCCTCTCCACAATGCCGGCTTCTCTATTTGAAAACGTGCGTTCGGTGTTTCATAGGTGCTGTGGTCCCGCCATCGCTTATAGTCCTCGCTGCGCTGCGGGCTATTCCGCTCTGTCGGGTTTATTTAACAATGTTGGCAGGTAGAATACCTTAATAGTACAACTAACTCTACCCCTTAAACCCGATTGCAATGTAAAGCCCACAGCGAGGCACGAGCAAGGACTTGGAATAAAAAGCGGGACTGCCAATACCGAAAAGTGCTATAATTGATTTCCAAAACTTAACTAAGCTAGCATAAAGCCTTAGTTGTAAGAATGCTTGGTTGTTCCTCCCCGCAATGACGATTTCTTGCGATAGTGATAGTTTATCGGCACGATACTTCTTAGCTGCGCTCAGGTGTCTTAGGTGGTAAAAACCAACTAAAACAAATCCGTCTTCAGCATGGTCTTCAAAATATTCGATTGTACATCGAAATTATTGAGGTGGTTCAAGAAATTGATGTCAGATATCTTACTGTAACTATCTTCTAACAAATTAACAACCTCATTCGGAATTGCCGTCTTTAAAACCGCTGCGTTACTTTTTAACTTATCGTTTTTATATTGCAGTTCCTGTACAATCCGTTCCCGTTCTGAAAGATTATTAGACATATCCAAATCTTTCAAAATGGTTAAATCGCAGAACAAGAACAGGTTTCTGCTAGGAAAAAACAGGTAATAACTCTCTATATCCAAAAATTTATACACTTCAATTACCAATTCGCCCGATTTTAAACCAATATAAAATTCGGTCCGAAAATCGTACTTACACAATTTGCCCATCAATTTTTTCTCGATGGTCGCATAAACATTGGTATACACCTGTTTACTTTGAAAATCAATCAGTTTAGCAAATTGATCCGGTTTAAGATCGAAATAAAAATCGTTGGCGTATCTGGAACCAAAAACATTGATATTTTTAGAAAAGGGAAAATCGGAACTGAGCTCAGAAAGCACACTGAATAGTTTCCGCAGCGATAGGTTCACTTTTAACGATTGCTTCTGTTTATCCTGCTGAAAACTTTTCTGATCAATAAGCGCACCTGCCATGCGGTCGATCAGCTCTTCATTCAGGTCAATTTCATCGTAAATGAGCGATACGTTTTTCTCATTGCTCTTTTTAATCTTTTTGAGCAGTTCGATCACGCTATCGGTAAACTGAAGATGGAAAAGATCTAATTTTTCGATCTCTAATTCTTCGTTGTTGGCAAAAAGTTGATGAATAACCTGGCTTCTTAAATAAATTTTATAAATCACCTCATCATCAAAAAACACAGAGAGCAACTGTAAACGGTTGATCTCTGCGCTTGATTTTTTGATAATATTTAAACGGTATTCATCCATATTTTAATCAACTCACCCTCGTAACGTTCTTTTTCAACTCTGTTTCCAAAGTTTTAAGTTCGCCATCTAACACTCTTCTACTCTGTGCACCCGCTTCATGGATCTGTTTAACCTCATTAAGCGTTTCAATCAACGATGAAGTGGTTTGTTTCAAGGTTTCCAAAGATACTACTGTTTTTTCATTCTCTTTGGCTACATCGATACTGTTTTGTTTCAGCATCTCTGCATTTTTCTGCAAAATGGTATTCGTGGTATCCGAAATTTTCTTCTGCATCTCTACGTTGGCTTTTTGCCTTTGTAAAGCAACAGCAATGGTCAATTGGTTTTTCCACACCGGAATGGTTGTAGATACTATCGACTGTGCTTTTTCTGCAATTGAAGTATTATTGTTCTGCACCACACGGATCTGCGCCAAAGATTGCAACATAATGAAACGAACAATCTTCATGTCAGCCAGTCTTTTATCCAAACGGCTTATAAAATCCCTTAAATCTGCAATTTCATAATCCTGGTAATCGGCAGGCCGGCCTTCCATCTCAGCAAGTTTGATATTCAGCTCGTTGTATTTCATCTGCCCGGCAATAATCAATTCTTCCATTTGGTGGATGTAACCAACATTGCTATCGAACATGGTTTGCAGCGAACTGTTATCTTTAATCGAATTTAACCTTCCAGCTTTAATTTTGTTGGTGATTTTATCAATATTATTCACCACTACATCATACTTCTGGAAAAGTTTTTTCACATCAACAACAAGGCTCTTTAAAAACGGGATTTTAGAAATAAAGTTCTTAAATGCACTTTGCTCCAATTCTGAAACATCGATATAATTTAGTTCGGTAAGCAGTTCGTTAATTAAACCACCAACTTCGCCACTGTTATAGGTCCGCACAGACGATAAAAACTCGTTACTGTATTTTTCCATTGAGTTTTGGGCATCGCTTCCGTAATTCAGGATAGAATTTACATCTGATGGTTCTAACGATTTTCCAATCTCATTGTATTTAAGCGTTTCCTCTGAGGTTATTTTCTCAAGATCCACATTGCCATCTTTGTCCAGTTTAACCGGAGTAAGGGCTTGGGTAACGTTTGGGTTGGTTTCCATAGTTTGATTAATTACCAGCGGCTTATAAATAGCTTTGTGTTACAGTTTTAACGGTATCTTCGAGTTTTTTATCTTTGGTTGGTTCGCCAATGGCATTAAATTTCCATTCGCCGTTTTTCTTGTAAAAAACGCCCATTACCATCGATACGTGACCAGCAAAGTTGGCTCCGTTAGCAATATCGAATTTAGCAAAAACTTCGTTAACACGTTTAGTTGTGCCCTCATAAATGCGGATTGAAGCAAAAGGGATTGTACCAAAATCATGTCCCCTAAAACTATTCAATACAAAGGCAACATAGTTTACATTGGCATCCAACTGAGAAAAATCAAGCGTGATGACCTCGTTATCTAAGCCATCATCGCCACCCATATCGCCAGTTAAATCATCGCCGCTATGTTTTACAGAACCATTTTTAGATTTTAGGTTACCGAAATAAACTACCTCTAAAAGCTGTTTGTTTTCGTTGTATAATGCACAGCTTCCATCTAAATCTACCGCTTCTTTTGATGATCCGAAACCGAAAAGGCCTTTCTTTTCGATGGCACCCCAGTTAATGCCTACACAAACATTCTGAAGTTTGCTACCATTACTTTTTTCTAGACTGATGCGCTGTCCTTTTTGAAGATTGATTGCCATAATATTATTGATATTTGTTTATATAATCCTGTAAACCACCTTTCATACCTACGCCAACGGCTTCAAATTTCCATTTACCTTCGCGTTTATAAATTCTTCCAAATTCTACTGCCGTTTCGATAGAGAAATCTTCTTCTAATTCGTATTTTAAGATCACCTCATTGGTTACGGCATCGAAAATACGGATGAAAGAATTTCTAACCTGACCAAAATTTTGTCTTCTGTTGTCAGCATCGTGGATGGTTACCACAATACAGATCTCGTTTACTTTAGCATCAGCTTTGGTCAAATCAATTTTGATCTGCTCATCGTCGCCATCACCATCACCGGTTAAGTTATCACCTGTATGCTCTACCGAACCATCTGGAGAAACCAAATTATTGTAGAATACAAAGTTTTCGTCTGAAATCAGTTTTTTCTGGTCGTTTAGTAAAAAAATTGAAGCATCTAAATCGAACGCAGAACCTGTTGAAGAGCTGTTGGTGTCCCAACCTAAACCTATTGTAAATTTAGGAGCATCGATATTTTCTCTTTGCCCCTTTTGCAAATTAATAGCCATATTTAAATTAATTTATAATTGTTGTTTTTGATATAATCTTTTATAAGATGTAAATTTTTAGCATACGCTTCTATGGTATGGTAATTATTCCCCAGGGATAGATCGTAAAGCTGATTGATAAAATCGGTACTTCTACGTTCTAAAAACAGATTAAAACTGCTCGAAGTAGTATTTAAAATGTATTTTACAATACGGGTATTAAACCTGAAATTGCCGCTATCAATAATTTCTTCCAGATCAAAAATAGATTTGATCTGATGGTAATTCAGAAAATTCTCTACATTGGGATGGATATTTTTATTGACCAGTTCGGCGAAATAAAGCATATGCATTTCGTTCTTTAAACCGTATTCTTTAGCCATTTTTAAGATCATCCGCTCATGGCTTCCGGTAATTCTGATATCGTCCAGAAATAAAAGTGTTTTACCCGTGAGAAAATCTTTGTCAATATGGAATGAATCGTTTCCAATCAGTAAAAGCCTTTCTTCGGCACTTAACTCACCATAATCTTCTTTATAAGTAATGGTTCTGTGCACTTTGGTTTCCTGTACCGACAAACCACCATTTTCGACCAGCCAACGGTTAAGCTGGCAAACGAAATAGTTTTTCATGGCAAAGGTTGCCGTTGGAATAAAACTATAAGGACTAGAAATAACCACAATCTGATCGGTAATCACATTATCCGCCAGATAATAGCGGATAAAACCATCGGCAAGTTCTTTTCCAAAAGATCGGGCCACCAGGTCATCGCCAAACTTAAAGCGACTGTAATCGTCGGCACTAAAGCCAAAATCGACTGTATTGTCTATTTTATGGAGTGAGAAATTATACGGTATCATAGAGTAAGCTTGAGATAGATAGGTGATTGGAATTGATGAGCATGCTGTTAATTCCCATTGCTTCCGCCCCACGAACATCAGCATGCGGGTTATCGCCAACATGGATTACATCTTTTAGCATTAATTCCGGATGTTTTTCCCTATCGATGATATCTAACATCAACTGAAAAAATCCGGTATTGGGTTTAGACATCCTTACTTCATCAGAATACAGTTGAAAATCGATAAACTGATCGATCCCCAAATGACTGATTACTTGTTTTAAGGTTTTCCCTTTTATAAAACCAGTATTGCTTAAAATATTGGTCGAACTTAAACCTGTTGATTTAAGCTGTTCCAATACGGTTAAAGAGCTTTCGCTATAGAGCAAAGGCATGTGGGTAAAAACCAGTTGTTCCATGTCGTGATCAATCTCCTGCAGATCCACATCATGAAAATTGAAATCGTAATCATTGATCATACTGATGATCATTAAATACATTTCATCAGCATCTACATTTTTACCTGTCCGCTCATTAATGGCGTTTACCATTAAATCCACCTGACGGAAAATAACAGCAATTTCTGCTAAATTTTTATGCTTAGTATTAAATTTCCGGTAAAAATATTGCGTCCGTTCCTGTTTATACGCTGGATTTGATTTAATCAACGTTAACCAAAGATCGAATGAGTAATGTTTGTAAAAAGCCATTGCAACCTGTTTCCTAATCTGTTTATAAATTCTAATATTACAAATTTGATTGTAATATTACCAACGTTTAATTGTAAGATTTATCACAGATAAGCCTTATAATTTAAGATTTATCCAATACCTTTTCGGCATCGTCCGAAATGATGATATCGCTTTTGTGTTTTTTGGGATAGTTAAATAATAAGGATGTTAATACTGGTATAATGAAAATGGCTACTGTAAAAACAGAGACAAAAAGGTCTGTTTTTTCACCTTCGATAGCATGAGAAATTGGCGATTCGGGATAGAAATGCGTTACCAACGATGAAGTAAGTTTAATGCCTAAAACAGCAATTACGATGAATGCTATCGTTTCTAAAAAGGTAAATTTCTCCATCAGTTTAACAAATGCCTGTGCTACAAAACGCATAGCCAAAATCCCGATAAAAACACCAATATAGATTAACCAGATATGATCGGTAAAAGCCACAGCAGCAAAAACATTATCGATAGAGAAAGCCAGATCCATTACCTCTACTAAAGCGACAGTCGCCCAAAAATTCCCCATTAAACCAACAGTAGATTTATAAATCCAGCTTTTGCTTTTGTCTACTTCCTCTTCTTCGTCTTCCTTGCCTTTGTTATTCTTTTTTCTAAAATAATCGAAAGCCAGGTACAATAGGTATAAACCACCAAGTGGTTTCAACCACCAGATTTTAACCAGCCATGCAGCCAGGAACAAACAGATCCCTCTAAAAACATAAGCGCCAATAATGCCATATTTTAAAGCTTTTTCTCTTTGCGATTTTGGTAAATCCATTACCATAGTAGCCAAAACAGCAGCATTGTCTACCGAAAGCAAACTTTCGATCACAATTAAATTCAAAATAATTAATAGTCCGGCCTGTATATCGTCACCTAAAATTGTGTGCAAAAAATCCATTGAGCGAGTGTGTGTATGTTTTTAATTAAAGTTTTAGTTGACAGCAAAGAAACAAAATTTTATCAATCCGATGCTTCAATCTTTTTTATTTATTGAATCGTTTTACTGATTAGATACTTAATCAATAAAACTGTTACGCAATAGGACTGAAATTTATTTGCTGATCTCCAGTTGATAGACATTACCTTTCTCTCCGGCCAGAATAATCTGTTTACCTTTTTTTGCTTTTTGAACAGCATTAAAACTTTTATCAGAAATATGTTCCCAGTTTTGGCCGCCATCAGTAGAAATATCTGTTCCTGAAGTACCTGTAGCAATTAAGGTTTTAGCATTAATATAGGTTACGCCCGATCTGAAGCCTAAAACCGGGGTAGCTGGCTTTTGCCAGGTTTTGCCTCCATCGCTCGTTAAAAGAATATTATTGGTATTTTCTTTATCTTTTACATAGTTTCCGCCAACAGTTACACCCATTTTTTCATTCCAAAAATCGATCGAGAAAGGACCCGTACTATTTTCGCCCTGCAAAATGGGGCACTTAAATACCTGCCAGTTTTGTCCATAATCTGGAGAAAAGTAAATGTTAGATACCGTTCCACCTGTTGCAATCCAGGTTTTGCCACCAGGTAATGTTTTAATGGTTGTGCCGCTGGCTGCAAAACTCGCTTCACCTTTAGCCAAATTGGTTTTTAAATTTGCTGAAATATCTTGCCAGCTTTTACCTGCGTCTACAGTTTTAAGCAATTGCATTTTATCATTTATGGGATCGCCAAAAATGAGCCCTTTATTTTTATCCCAGAAACTTAACCCATCCAAAAATATGGCAGAATCTACATTTTTATAATTTTCTGTCCAGGTTTCGCCGCCATCAACGGTTTTCAGAATATATGCCGGCGATGCAATGCCCACTATAATGGCCTGTTTATCGTCGAAAGCTTCAATATCCCTGAAATCGATTTTTTCGTAACCTTTTGGTTTTAACCATTTCCAGGTTATACCACCATCAGTAGTTTTACCTACCGATCCATTACTACCACTTACCCAGGTAACCCGATCTGAAACGACACTTAAACCCCGTAAACTGGTTTTGGCATTCTCATTTAAGGGTTTAAAGGAATACGACTGCGCGGTGCAAAAAAAAGGTGCCATTAAAAGGCACCATAAAATTTTCTTCATCTATAAATTATTTTACCCGTCTAAAAGTTTCTGATCGGCCTAAAAGAGAAATACCTACATAACCGCGAACGTTTAACACATCGTTACTTTTTAAAGACATGTTACAGCTGTATGTTTTACCACTTTTCGGATCGTAAATTGTTCCATCAGTCCACTTGCCATCTTCGTAAACAAAATCCTTTAATATTTCCAGATTTAACAAAGCGCGTTTCTGTAGTTTTTCATCAGGATTTTTAGCATCTAATTTAGGTTTACCATTTAAATTGGGTTCCTTCATCCAAGCTAATTTTCCATAATATTTATCGCCTTTTTTATAAATTTCTATTTGCCCTTCGCCTGATGGATTAAGCCATTTACCTACAATAGCATCTTTGTTCTGTGCAAATGCAGAAAACGATACTGCAACAAAAAGCAGCATTAAAAACGGTAACTTTCTCATATTTTTTATTTCTAGTTAGTTTCTAAAGATAATAATTACACCTTATATCGAAACACTAAATAAAGAGAAAAAGTATGAGAAAGTTTGAAAACCCTAAAATTTACTTTGAAACGATCGGTAGATACTTGGCACGATACGCATAAAGCAGGAACAAATTAAACAATAACATTACTGCTGACATCGGAAGATCTTTAGGCTGGGCCAAAAATGCGGTATACAAAAAGATATTCAAGGTAACCGGAAAAATGATGATTGATGCTAGTGGTGCAGTTCTACCAATTAATAACATTATACCACATAACAGTTCTGTTATTTTAATTAACGGAAAAAGATAAACGGAGGCCATTATACCTGTCATAAAACTGGTTTGGGCCGCTGTCATTTCTGGTGCCTTAGGCATTATATTAAGAAAATAGCTTACAGAAGCAAAAAGATACATAGCGGCTAGAAGCACGCGTACAATAATAACTGCAATTTTCATAGTGTTTTGATTTTTGGTTTCTAAGTTTAAAAATAATAAAAGTTATTTATAGTTCATTAGTCATTGGTACATTGGGCATTAGTACATGGATGTAATAATAAGTTAATCTGTTTTGTTTGATGGTTTTATGTTTAATACTCATAGTCCATTAACCATGAGCCATTGACCATTATTATCTAATTCGCTCTTTATATTATTGCACCCGCGATTTACATTACCGCACCCACGATTTATATTGTTGTACACTTAATTAATAAAACAGACCACGAACTAGGACTCAAGGCTATCTCCATTATCATCATGTGTTAATTGTTGCCATTGTTTTGTTGTTTTTTTCCTTGGGTTGGTTAATTATTATTTGGCGCTATTAGTTTAACCCAATTATTCACAAACTGCTCAAGCGCAGGTTGTTTTGCTTCAATATCGGCCATACTGTAAAACCTTGCTTCGCGCCTATCTTTCCAGTTGCCTTGTAATAAAGATGAGTCTTCAATCATATTTCCATCGTAAAAAATAAAAATGATCTGCACATATCCACTTGCCCTAAGGTTAAAAGCAGCCAGATCTTTTACATAAAAAAAACTTGGTGAATTCCACTTCACTCTTTCCTGTAGTTTAGGATTTGCATTCAGCATGATACTTCGTAACCGCTCGACTTCCTGTTTAAAAGGATGCTGGAGTTTTTCCATGTAATGATCAACCTGATCTGCTTTCTGCTTGTGCCACTTACTGCTCATTTGCAAGTTTTGTTAATTTGATATCCATCCATGGTGCCCAGTTTTTACCATCAAATTTTTCCCATGTCCCTTCAATCGTATGGGCTTTGAAATTTCCTTTAAATCTTTCAGTATCGGCAAATATTAAAATGATATCATCATAAATTTTGAGGGTAGATATTGAGATATTGCCTTCATTATCGAACGATTGCGACCTAAAAACATCCTCCATATCATCATAGTGGGTAATTTCTAATGATCGGATCTTTTTATCACCTAACATAACATCTACCTGATGTATTAAGAAAAAACCACCATCAACCCACTCGTAGGTATCGGTTCCGGTAATAATATCACCTGATTTTGTTAAACCTTCTGTTTTCCATCTGCCGATATAGGGATTTAATAGATTAAGCCTGTTGTTTCTCATAAATTTAATTAAAAATCAATTGCTATCCAGCTCGCTATAAATTTTATTTAACTGATGCACGTGTCGTTGTGTATGATAAATTACAAAATAAACAGCCTCTAAGCGGGTTAGAAAACCATAACCGGGCAATTCAAAAGAGCTGCAGGTCTTCGTTAAATCCAGGTTGGCTATAGAAGTTGAAATCCCGTCTCTGATCTGTTTTAAGCTTTTTAATAATTCAGGTTGATTATATGTCCTGTCTTCAGGATAAATCTCTTTAGGCGAATCATACTTCACATTGAAATTTAAAAAGTCGTTCCTAATTTGTGCTACCATAAAATCGGCTGGATTATCTGTTTCATCTACTGGGCCATTTATCACTTGTAGAAAGCCCGAATTTGATAAAATCATATGTTCAGCCAGTTGGCCGGCTGTCCAGCTTCCCTTAAATGGTACTGCATTAATTTGTGCAGTATCAAATTTCGATAAAGTGTTTTCTAACGCCGACAGCGTTTCGTTGGCTTCTTTTATTATCTTTTCCATAGCTTACATGTAATTCATTCCAGGATAGTTTAACAACCTGCGCCATAGGGCAATCTGCCCGATGCAATTGGCTTCCCGATAACTGTTGAAACTGATCATTTCAAACAATGTGATCTCCATTCCGGGGATACTGAGTTTCTCTTCCAGTTTCTCGTCGGTAGCCTGGGATAAAGCCTCCTGTAACTTAGGAGAAATTGCTGCCCAATCTTTAATGAAATCTGCAAGTGAAGGGTAAGTGGCATCATCCACAATTCCTTTGTTATCGGCAAAAAGTTCGTCGGTTATGGATGGAAGATCGATACCGAATGATTTGGCCAGAAAATAACGGCTATGCACTACACTCCCGGTAATCCAAGCAATGTGGTTTGCTTTTGTATCCAATCTTTTCTGTGCATCCTTTTGGTCTATCCCATCTAAAGCCCTTACTAAAAAATCTGTTTGCATTTCGTACAGCACGATAAAGCCATACATTCTGCTACTCGTTGGGGTGGTTTTCATATGTTTACTGATTAGTTGATTAACTGAAATAAAGTTAGTTGTTAATTTAGCCGAACACCGTTGCCGTAAAAGTCAATCTTAAGGGGCATTTCAGACAATTTTTATATATTTACGATACTTAAATTTTTAACCAAATGATACAAGTAGGTGTTTTACTGCCCCAAAATTTCAGATTATTAAGCATAGCGGCTATTTTAGATGTATTTGATACTGTTAATGGATTTTATCGGAAAGATGACCTCGAAATCCCATTTAACATTAGTTTGATTACACTGGAGGATAAAAATTATAACTTTAGTGCGCATCCTTGTGTGCTCCTACAAAAAGCTGCACATCTTGATCTTATTTTAGTGCCTTCATTTGCAACCAACGATATTAAAGACTCCATCGCAGCAAACCGAAACTATATCCCCTGGTTAAACAAACAACATGCAGCAGGCGCAGAAATTGCTACTTTTTGTACTGGTGCATTTTTACTTGCAGCATCAGGACTGTTGGATGGTAAAGCAGCTACCACACACGTTGATGCTTGCTCGGCATTTTCTACGGCATTTCCCCTCGTTCATTTAAAGGCTGATAAAACCGTAACACAGGATGGAAAATTATTTACAAGTGGTGGTGCAACCTCCACTTTTCATTTATTATTGCACCTTTTACAGCTTCATTGTGGAAAAGATATGGCTGTTAAGGTGGCCAAGATTTTTGCGATCGATATGGACCGTGTAAACCAATCGTACTTTAGCACCTTCCAGCCTATCCGTCATCACAATGATGATATTGTTGCTTCTGCCCAGGAAAAAATTGAAAATAATTATCAGGACGTGGCTACCATTGAAGAGATGATTAAAGATATTCCTTCCAGTAGAAGAAATATTGTGCGTCGCTTTAAACAGGTGATCGGTATTACCCCTATCGAGTATCTTCAACAAACCCGTATCGAAGCAGCTAAAAAGTTATTAGAGCAAACTGCCCAGCAAATGACAGAGGTAATTTATAACTCTGGCTACAATGATCCAAAAGCATTTAGGAAAGTGTTCAGAAAATCAGTCGGGATGACGCCAACCCAATACCGCGATAAATTTCAAGCGAGGTAAGCAGACAACGGCGAAAAGCGGAATAGCAGATTGACATCAGACAATAAACTAAATAAATAGTTTTCAACATTAAAATTAATTATGTTAATAATTAATATAAAATAAATGCATCACCCTATATAATTTAAGATAACTTAACGTTATAATTACACTAACCAAATAACTATTTATATGAGCACATTCCTTTTAATCACAGCGGTATTTTATATTATTTCTTTTGGATTAATGTTGTACTGCTATTTCTCCGCTGAGCAGATTCCCAGCGATGATGAAAAATTTTAATCAGTTCTTTTCCCGTCATCAAAATTAACGTCTCCCTTTAAGTCAATACATTGAACTTTCTCACAGAAAGACAATCAATGCTGTGACCAAACTGACCTCTTTAAAAACATCTTATTTATTAGCGATCCACTTGATTAAGTAAGGAGCGGCTCCTGTATACCATAAAACTGCAGAGATTAAAAATATAGCGATCAATATCCATAAAATCGGCCATCCTTCAAATTTGTGTTTTGAAACAGGAGTGTAAGATTCATTAAGGTTATTATGGTCATTGTCTATCCTATCGCCATTTTTCGCCGGTTTCGGATTAGAGATATTGCTCATAAAATATTCAGTTAGAAATACAAACTTACGCTATAAACCTATAAATCAAAAATTAGTTTTAACATTCTTGTATTTTAAAATCGATAAAAGATAAAAGTCGTTAAATCTTCAGCTATTCATATTTGGTTTAAACAAAACTAAGCAGAAAAACTTGAATAAAACGGCAAATATTGTAGAATTAGGAAGTCATATTTAAAAAAACAGACTTCATTAGCTATAACTACTGTTTAGAAAAGGCTTGTTGATATTTTAACGGGGTTTTACCTGTTATTTCCCTAAAATATTTGTGGAAACTGGTAAAATTATAAAAACCGCAGTCGTAGCAGATTTCTTTAACGGTTAAATCATTTTCAATCAATAGTTTACAAGCCTGTCCTACCCTAATTTCGTTCAGAAACTGTGTATAGGTTTTCCTGCTTTTAGTTTTAAAGAATTTACAGAAAGAATTGGGGCTGATTTTAGCTACCGCAGCAATTTCCTTTAGTTCTATTTTATTTTTGTAATTGCTGATGGTATAGTTATAAATAGATTGAATTCTATCTTTTTCATTCTCCAAAAAATTTGGCTTAAAGCCTAGCGAAACCAAAATGTTTTTCTCTTCGCAATTGGCTATTTCAGTTAATACTTCCAGTATTTTTATAATCCGCATGGTGCCTGTTGCCTCAATAATCTGTGGCATTAAACAAGCTATTTTCTCTTTTGAGATGCCTTGCAGCTGAATTCCCTGCCGCGATTGCAGCAACACTTTTTTCATCTCCTGGTTTTCGGGAAGATCGAGAAAATCCTTGCCTAAAAAATCTTCCTTAAAATGGATCGCATAAACTTCAACTGTTTCTCCACCCAATTCATCAAAAAACTCGGGGTCAAAGCGCCAATAGTGTGGCAAATTGCTTCCGAGTAAAACTACATCGCCATCCTTAAAATTTTTAATGCTATCGCCAATAAATTGCGTTCCTCTGCCCTTTTTTACGTAGATTAATTCTAATGCAGAGTGGTAATGCCAACGATTGTTTATATCGGGCATAATGTCTCTCCGAGCGCTAAAAGAATCTACCGAATTAGTAGATACATTAAGTAAATGCGGTTTCATAAAATCTTAAAAAATCAATCTAATATGCAAAATTATTTTGCATATCAGAAAATTGAGACAATATCATTTAATAATTAGATCATAAAGTTAAATTTTTATTAATGCTTAAGGGTTTAATTTGTAATACAACAACTAACCAAAAAGAACCTGCTTAAACCATTATAACCAAACAAAACATGAGCCACACTTCATCATCGAACTTTCAGGTATCCGATACACCAAAAAATGGTAAGGGATATTTATTTCCATTAATTTTGGTCACCAGCCTATTTTTCTTCTGGGGTTTTGTCCATAATCTCGATCCTATATTAATTCCGCATTTACGCAAAGCTTTTCAACTAAATGTTTTCGAATCTACCCTGGTCGATTCTTCGGTTTTTATCGCTTATTTTTTATTGGCACTACCTGCAGGCTACATTATGCGCAAGTATGGCTATAAAAGCGGTATCATATTGGGCCTCGTTTTATTCGCCATCGGCTGTTTATTATTTATACCCGCAGCCAATACCGCACAATATATATTTTTCTTAGGTGCACTTTTTATTATCTCCTGTGGTTTAACTTTTTTAGAAACAGCTGCAAATCCTTATGTTACCGTGCTAGGACCGCCAGAAACCGCTACACAGCGTTTAAATTTCTCTCAGTCTTTTAATGGTTTAGCTGCATTTTTAGCGCCGTTACTTGGCGGTAAATTTATTTTTACCGAAGTAAAATATACTGATGCCCAATTGGCGAAAATGTTGCCTTTAGAAAAACAGGCTTACATGCTTGAAGAGGCGTCGACGGTAAAAGCACCTTATTTAATTTTAGGGATTCTGATTATTGTAGTCGCTATTCTATTTATTTTCACCAAACTACCTGATATTAAGGAAGAAGAAAATGCCAAAGAAAAAAGCAGTTTTGGGCATGTGTTGAGTCATAGCCATTTGCGCTGGGCAATTATCGGGCAGTTTTTTTATGTTGGTGCACAGGTTTGCGTATTGAGTTTATTTATCAGTTTCATCACTTCATCAGCAGGGATAGGTCAGGATGAAGCTAAATGGTATCAAGCTGCTGCAGGAATTGCTTTTTTGTCGGGTAGATTTGCAGGAACCTTTTTTATGAGATATGTTGCACCACATAAATTATTAATGCTTTACGCCTTAATTAGTGCTGTACTTACCCTTGTATCTATTTTTGCAAGCGGCATGATTACTGTTTATGCTTTAATCGGTGTCTCTTTCTTTATGTCGATCATGTTCCCAACCATATTCTCATTGGGCATAGCAGGTTTGGGTAAAGATACAAAACTGGGCTCATCGTTAATTGTGATGTCTATTGTTGGTGGTGCCTTTTTACCGCCAATATTAGGTTTGATTTCAGATGCTACGCACAATATACAATATGGGTATTTGGTACCATTTATATGCTTTTTAGTGGTTTTCTACTTCGGATGGAAAGGATGGAAACCCAATCACATTGAAAAAGAAATTAGTTTAGAAGTATAAAATTGACAATGAAAAATTTAGTCATCAAGATTAACAATGCTGATAATGTTTTGGTTGCGTTACAAGATTTACCTAAGGATACCAAAATAGTGCATGAAGGGGATACCTACGTTACTGTTGATGAAATTCCTGCCAAGCATAAATTTTTTATGCAGGATATGAAAGCAGGCGATGAGGTAATGATGTACGGCGTTTTGGTTGGAAAGGTGCAGTTTGATGTAAAGGCCGGTATGCGGATGAATGTAGAGAACACCAAACATGCTGCAGAGCCATTTGCTTATCGCAATGTTAATTACAAATGGGAAGCGCCCGATGTAAGTAAATATGTCAACCGCAGTTTTAATGGTTATCACCGTAAAAACGGCGCAGTGGGCACCGCAAACTATTGGTTGTTTATCCCGACTGTATTTTGCGAGAACAGAAATCTGGATATTATTAAAGAATCGCTTTATAGTGAGCTGGGTTATGCGGTGGATGATAAATATAAATCCTACACCCACAAACTGGTTCAGGCCTTCGAAAAGGGAGAGGACATTAATCACATTAGTTTTGAACCTAAAGTAGATAAAGCCAGCCGCACTTTTAAAAATGTAGATGGTATTAAATTCCTCACACATAATGGAGGTTGTGGCGGAACACGTCAGGATTCGGATACTTTAAGCAAATTATTGGCGGCTTATGCCCATCACCCCAATGTGGCCGGTATAACTGTTTTAAGTTTGGGTTGCCAGCATTTGCAGGTAGAAGATTTTAAACGCGACCTGTTTGCACTTGATCCTGATTTTGACAAACCACTTTTAATTTTCGAGCAGCAAAAAGCACAAAGCGAAGAGCAATTGATCCAAAATTCAATCCGCAGTACTTTTGAAGGATTGATGTTCATTAATAAACAAGAACGCGCAGCAGCCCCGCTAAGCAAAATGTGTGTGGGTGTAAAATGTGGTGGTAGCGATGGTTTTAGCGGCATCTCAGCTAATCCGGCTGTTGGTTATTGTGCAGATTTATTGGTGGCCTTAGGCGCCAAGGTTTTATTGGCCGAGTTCCCCGAACTTTGCGGCGTAGAACAGGAAATGATCGACAGATCTGTTGATCGACCTACTGCCGAAAAATTTATCCGCCTAATGACTGAATATGATGATCTGGCGCATAAAGTTGGCTCTGGCTTTTACATGAATCCTTCTCCAGGCAATATTAAAGACGGTTTAATTACCGATGCGATTAAGTCGGCAGGTGCTGCACGTAAAGCCGGCTCCTCTCCTGTTGTAGATGTTTTAGATTATACCGAACCAGCTACTAAACCCGGCTTAAGCTTGGTATGTACCCCTGGGAATGATGTAGAAGCAACCACAGGTAAAGCTGCTGCAGGAGCAACCTTAATTCTGTTTACAACCGGTTTAGGTACGCCAACAGGAAATCCGGTTTGCCCCACCATTAAAGTGGCTACCAACTCGATCCTGGCGAAACGCATGAGTGATATTATCGATATCGATACAGGAGCAGTGATTAATGGCGAAAAAACCATTAACGAAATGGGCGAAGATATATTAGAATACTGTATTAAAGTAGCCAGCGGCGAAGAAATCCCTAAAGCTGTACAGCTTAATCAGGATGATTTTATCCCCTGGAAAAGAGGTGTAAGCCTTTAACCCATGGAAGATGGATAATCGATCCGTCATTTCGACTGAAGCGCAGTCCCGATTTTCGGGAGAGAAATCTATATAAGCAAGGCTAAAGAACCCTCTGCGTTCTCTGTGAAAACGCTGCGTCCTCTGTGGTAAAAAAACAAAAATACAACCAAATATGAATTTAAATTTAGACGGCAAAATAATCCTGGTAAGTGGTGGTGCCAAAGGCATCGGCGCGGCAATTGTTAAAGCATTGGCCATTGAAAAGGCTTTTCCGATTATTATTGGCCGTAACGAAGATGATAACCTGAAAATGCTTCAGGAAATAAAAGATTTAGGCTTAAAAGCAGATTATTTTACTGCAGAACTCACCGCACCCGAAAGCTGTAAAACCATTGTTGATGCGATATTGGCAAAATATGGCAGAATAGACGGCCTAGTGAACAATGCGGGTGTTAACGATGGTGTTGGTCTCGAAAATGGCACTTATGAAGGTTTTATGGAATCGCTGCATAAAAACGTGGTGCATTATTACCTTTTGGCCAAACATGCCCTACCAGCACTTAAACAGAGCAAGGGATCTATATTAAATATCGGTAGCAAAACTGCAGAAACCGGACAAGGTGGAACATCTGGTTATGCCGCATCTAACGGTGCCAGAAATGCCTTAACACGAGAGTGGGCAGTAGAATTATTGCCTTTCAGCATCCGTGTTAATGCGATTATTGTTGCCGAAGCCTGGACGCCCTTATACGAGAAATGGATCAACACTTTTGAAGACCGTGACGAAAAATTGAAGAACATTACTGATAAAATCCCTTTCGAAAACAGAATGACCAGCGTGGATGAGATTGCCAGCATGGCGGTATTCTTATTATCAGATAAATCGAGTCATACTACAGGCCAACTGATCCATGTGGATGGTGGTTATGTACACTTGGATAGGGCTTTGTTGTAACCAAAGGGACTTTGTTATGCTGCACTGAAAAATCTGTTTCAATCAATTGTCATTATATTGTATTTCTCGTTTTAGCTACAAAAGTACCCGATTAGGCTACAAATAACACGCAGACCTTGCCCACATTTGATCCATCATTTATTTAAATAAAAATTATGGGACATCAACAAGAAAATCAAGGTACAAATACCCCAATAACCAATAAGGTTTGGTTTATTACAGGCGCATCGCGTGGATTTGGGCGTGTGTGGGCAACTGCTGCCCTGGAACGTGGCGATAAGGTGGCTGCAACAGCACGGACGCTCTCCAGTATTGCCGACCTTCAGGAAAAATACAAAGAAAATGTATTGACACTGGAACTGGATGTGACCAATTATGAGCAGGTAGAAAAAACCGTTCAACAGGCCTACAAGCATTTTGGAAGATTGGATATTGTATTAAATAATGCTGGTTATTCGCTTGTTGGCACTATTGAAGAAGCCACCATTGATCAGGTTAAGGCCATGTACGATACCAACCTTTTTGGAGCGGTGGCTGTTATAAAAGCCGCCCTGCCTATATTGCGCAAACAAAATTACGGACATATTTTAGGTACTTCGAGCAACCTTGGTCATGTTGTTTTACCCGTTATCGGTTATTATAGTTCATCTAAATGGGCATTTGAGGCCATCCACGAAAGCCTGGCAGCAGAGGTAAAATCTTTTGGGATTAAAGTAACCATTATCGAACCCGGTGCCTATGCCACTGAATTTGGAAGTCAGGCTTCTCTAAAGTTCGCTGATGGTATGGAGGTATACACCGACTTTAAAGCTCAGTTTTTTGAAGGTTTACAGCGTATGGAAAGAGGTAATCCGGAGGCTACACCAGATGCGATTTTTAAAATTGTTGATACTGAAAACCCACCTTTACGTTTCTTTCTCGGCAGCCATAACTTGCCTTGGGTACGTACCGCTTATGCAGAACGGATGGCCACTTGGGAAGAATGGGAACCAATATCAAACGCTGCACAAGGATAATTAAATAGAAAAACTTATCTATAACCGATAAACAAGGCTTATCGGTTATATTTGTATCATATCAATATGAAAAAGGAAGATAACAGCCCTTATAAATTCAATTCCTTATCGGAAGCACACCGGATAATGGGGCTGCCACAACCTAAACACCCGCTGATCAGCCTGATCAATAATGAAAATCACCCGGTTGAAATGAGCGGCCAGCCAAATTCGCACATCCTTAACTTTTATAAAATCTCTTACAAGCCAAAATTAAGCGGCAGGCTAAAATACGGGCAGAGTTATTATGATTTTGATGAAGGTGGTTTGTTGTTTGCTGCTCCGAACCAGATTATCGGCCATGAGCAGGATTTAGAATCAAGTGTTTGCTCATTATATACCTTATTGGTCCATCCTGATTTTTTATTGTCGTACCCTATCGCCAAAAAAATCAAAAGTTACGGTTTCTTTTCTTATTCAACTAACGAAGCATTACACCTGTCAGAAAAGGAAAAGGCAACCATTATTGCTATTTTTCAGAGTATTGAAGAAGAATTGAACAGCAGAATTGACGATTTTAGTCAGGATGTGATTATTACACAGATCGAATTGCTGTTGAACTACAGCAACCGTTTTTACAAACGCCAGTTTATTACACGCAAGGTGCTTAACAACGATCTTTTGCAAAAATTGGAAGAACTATTGGAAGCTTATTTTAATGATCGAACGCCAATACTAAAGGGTTTACCAACCGTGCAGTATCTTTCCGATCATTTAAATATTTCGCCAAGTTATTTAAGCGATCTGCTCCGTTCGCTAACAGGACAGAACGCACAACAGCATATCCATCAAAAACTGATCGAGAAAGCAAAGGAAAAACTATCGGGCACCAGTTTATCGGTGAGCGAAGTAGCTTACGAACTGGGCTTTGAACATTCGCAATCTTTTAACAAACTCTTCAAGGCAAAAACCAAGGTTTCACCATTGGCATTTAGAAAAATGTTTAATTAACAAAAGAAAATTCTTAAGTAGCGTTTTGGTTCTCTACACCGTATAAGCTGTAAATTAAAGCTTAATGAAAAAGAGATTATTACTCCTCCTGGCTATAGCATGCCTTTTGTATGTATCATGCAAAAAATCAGACAACAACAATGATGGGCCGGGCGAAGTTTATGGTAAGTGGAAACTCACCGAAACAATGCAGGATCCCGGTGATGGAAGTGGCAGATATAAAAAGGTAAGCGGCCAGGCCAAATACCTTATTCTAAGCAAATCGGCAGATAAAGCCGGTAAATTTGAAGGTGATGCCCTTCCAGATTTATTTTCATTCAGGATTTTGGACAGTGTAAAAATGGAAGTTTACAGCAACACTTACAAAATGCCATTGACTTATTATTACAAAGTTTCGGCAAAATCGCTTCAACTTAATCCGCCCTGTATTGAGGGTTGTGGATACCGTTTCGTAAGGGAATAATAATAATCTTGTAGCTAAGGTTCTTAAAAAGCTTAATTTATTGGACTCAACAAGATCCTTCTTAAATACGATCGTTCTGCTAATTGGATAGCGATCAGATCAGCAGAACATCATTCTTATTTAAACAGTTAAACTATCCCATATCACCTGATAAACATCTGGTGCGCATAAGGTTTTATCCATTGCCTTTGAAGTAACCAGAACAGGTTTAAATTGATCAGCTACATTAATGCTGCCATGCGATCCTTTAACTAAAGTGGCATCAAGCGGAATTACATCCATTACATAACGGAAGCCGGCTTTTTTCCTTAAAAGTTTATACCCCGCCCTCAATTTAGAGGTCATGAACATTTCGACAGGATCGTAGCCTGGTTTTTTATGGATATCAACCACCCTAGCATAATCTGGGGCTTTGGTATCATCCAGCCAGAAATAATAGGTAAACCAGCTGTTTTCTTTTGCGGTAAGAACCAGATCTCCAGAACGTTCGTGATTAATATGGTGTTTCTCCTGTTCTGCCTTATCAAGCACCAATTCAATATCAGGTACATTTTTCAATAAGGCTTTTACCTGCTCGGTTACACTTTTATCGTTGATGTAAACATGCGCTACCTGATGGTCGGCCACTACAAAAGCTTTGGAAGCGCCCGCATCAAGCAATTCCAGCCCTCTCTCTTCACGGATCTGGATCAAACCGTTTTCCCTAAACAAACGGTTAAGGTGGATCGGTTTATTTACAGGCGCAATGCCATATTCGGAAAGTAAAATAATGCGCGCCCCCCTGCTTTCATAAAAACGCACCAATTCTTCTACCACCTGATCGATTTCTTTTAGTTCTGTACTGATTTTATCCTGTTCAGGGCCAAACTTTTGCAGGCAGTAATCTAAATGGGGTAAATAAATTAAAGTAAGCGTAGGATTGTGCAGCTTTTCAGTTTCCATCGAAGCATCTGCAATCCATTTTGTTGATTTAATATTCGCACCAGGGCCCCAGAACTGAAACAAGGGGAATTGCCCCAGTTTAGCCTGTAAATGGTCGCGTAATTCGGCAGGTTGCGAATAACAATCTGGTAACTTACGGCCATCGGCAAGGTAATTTGGCCGTGGTGTTACCGAAAAATCGGCTGTTGAATACATGTTGTACCACCAGAACATATTGGCACAGGTAAAATTCGGATCTTCTTTTTTAGCCTGATCCCATATTTTTTCAGCATTCACCAGTTTATTAGATTGTTTCCAGAATTTAATTTCTGCATCTGCATGATCGTACCATCCATTGCCCACAATACCATTCTCTGAAGGGTATTTACCAGTGAGATAACTCGACTGCACAGCCGTTGTAACTGCAGGCAATAAAGGTTCTATGGTAGTTAAATGGTTCTCAGCAATATATTTCTGAAGAAATGGCGTATGCGCCCCAATTACGGAAGCAGATAAAGCTACGATATCGATAACAACGGTTTTATGCATGTTCTATTTTTCTAATAAATTTTTAACCCAAGCCAGTTCCCTGATAATTGAATCGTTTAAAGGTGCTTTTAAAGCTGTAGGCAAAACTTCCCAGGTATAGGTTTCTACTTCTAAATGAGCGGTAAAAGGGTTATTTTTTTGCAAGTTTAATACCTCGGTAATATCCGATTGTGTAGATTGGATCAGCCCCATGTCCTCAACAAAAATAGGTACATGAAAGTGTGCCCGCCACTCCTCTACTTCAGGATTTTCTCCCGCTGCCAGTGCATCAGCAAGGTCGGGATAACGCAATAGTGAACCATCATTTTTTCGGGCAATTACCTGATGGAGGTAAGTAGGCTCATCAAAACGGCCCAATTGAGCCAATACGGCTGTTCTCTCCGATACAGCTGCAGGTAATTTAGCTTTCAATGCGGCACTGATCTGGATTTTCCCAATCTGAATGCCTTTCTCCTGCAGTTCATTGATGATGGCTGTATGGGGCTCGTAACCGATTGCGAAATGACAAACATCATAACACAAACGGATGTGCATTTTGATCAGATTTTCTGCTTCATTGGCGTTTAAACCCGATCCATCCGAAAAATATTTTTTTCCAGTTGGTAAAAGTTCGTTTTCAAACCAGTTGATAAATTCGGGACCAGATTCGAGAAAACCATCGGGTTCCGGTTCGATATCGAGATGGATGATTTTATCTGTCTTTTTAAAGATTTTTGCTAAACCTCCGGCAACTTCCAAAACATGTGTACTTGCAGTAACTGTAGCTTTTTCTCTTTCCAAAACATCCTTAAACCAAGGTTTGTAGCTTAATGGCGATGTCGAAATGCCTCCATCCATACCTTCCGGGATTAACTGTGAAAGAATTTCTGCTAAACGGAGTGTATATTCAACGCGATCTCTCGTCGTCCAATCGGGGGCATGTACCTGATCTTTAACCCTGGTATGATGAAAACCGCCATATGGAAATCCGTTCATGGTAAAAACATATCCACCTTCCTGCTCGAGCCACTGCTTAAATGTTTCCAGGTGATTTTCTTCCAGCAATTCGATACTGGCGAGATTGGAAAGGCGTAAACCTATACCCATCGGTGCCTCTGGCGACAATTGCGCTTTCAATACAGGAAAACTATCTTTCAACACGGCAAAATGTGCCATCCAGTTTTCTCCTGCATAAATGTTGGTACAAAAGGTTAAATGTCCGGAAGTTAATTTCATAGCTTAATGTTGAATAATAGCGGTTTGGCTGTTTAAAATTTCGGCAGCTCGTTTTAAAATGTCGGCATCAATTTCGTGAACTTCTTCTCCACTACCCAGGCCTGTAAGTAAGGTAATGGTCAGCTCTCCACCAAGATGCTCCCTAAATTCTTCCAGTCCCTGCAAAATTGGGCTATTACCTTCGGTAACCTGTAACAAAGGATGCGTTAATTCGAAACCAAGATGCTGAATCAGGGTGATTATCCTTTGTGCATCCTCGGTACTGATCCTGCCAGATAAATTGGAATACACAGCATCTAAGGCAATCCCCATGGCAACGGCTTCACCATGCCGCACTTCAAAATTAGTCAGATATTCTAGTTTATGGGCGCTCCAATGACCAAAATCTAATGGACGGGCCGAACCGTTTTCAAAAGGATCGGCACTGCGGATATGCTCCATATGGAGTTTTGCACATTTCCAGATCTGGTAGTTCATAGCTGTCATATCCCGCTGCGCAAGCGCCGTGACATTTGCTTCCAGCCACTCAAAAAACTCAGGGTCTTTAATCAATGCCACTTTAATTGCTTCGGCAATACCCGAACGCCAATCGCGATCGGATAAAGTGCTTAAAAACACCTCATCATTAAAAACTGCAACAGGCGGCGAAAAAGTGCCTAAAAAGTTCTTTTTATTGAAATAATTAATGCCGTTTTTAACCCCAACACCCGAATCGTTCTGCGAAAGCACAGTACTTGGAATCCTGATGTGTTTAATACCACGGTGTGCAACAGTAGCCGCATAGCCCACCATATCGAGCACAGCACCACCACCAATGGCAGCAACAAAAGAATGCCTGTCGATACCATGAACATTGATGGCTTCCAACACCTGATCGAAATATCTGGTATCGTTTTTCACCTGCTCTCCTCCTGGAATGATCAGGATATCCTGAACCAGTTGCGTTTGAGGGTATTTTGAAAAATAGGTTTTAATCTGGGTGTTAAGGTCTTTGTGTGCATTTGCTACACCTTCATCTATTACAAACAAGATTTTCTTTACTGCAACAGCCGGATTTAGGTTAACCAAAAAACTGTTCAACAGTTCGTTTTCAGGCAGAAAAAGCGATGAAGTAAAGAAAACATTATAATTATATTGTACGGTAAAGGATTGATGTAAATGTTCCATATCAATTTGAGAATGTGTGTTTGATGGTTAAGTAACGGCGAATAATTTAGAGAGCCACATGGATAATGGCAATAAAGCTGCAATTATAAATGCCAAAATCAGGGCATCGAAAGTTACGGCCCAGGCTGCATCCATCAAAATAAGTGAAATTACGCCAGCTTTTACCGCCCCGCCAATATTTTTACCGATAGGCTCCTTTATTGCTTTTAAAAGTGGCCTGAAAATCATAAAGCTAAATGGAACCAGAAACAGCAACGACCACAGCAACCTATCGTTAACAAAAGCAAAATAAGCAATAGCGCAGATCACGATTGCATACAGAAAAGCGGCTAAATATAAATTTTTAGCATGGCCTCCGTGAACTTCGCCACGGCTGGTCATGGTGATCGAGAAAATATAGATTACTGGAATAATGGCCAAATAATAATGACTGCACAGCATTGCTGGCACAATACTCAAACCCAGTAGCAAGTTAAATCCGCGGCATAAGCCCATATTCAAGGGGCCGAAAAAAGAATGGTGTTTACCAAATTTATTATAAAGCAAAGCGAAAACGGCCACCAAAAGGGCCAATAATCCCGATGTTAAACTATTTAATGCAGCTAATGCAATACCGCCCAAAAGTAACAGGCTACCTAAAATGGTTGCATTTTTTAAGCTGATCAGCCCGCTGGGAATGGCCCGCTCCGGACGTTCTATTTTATCCAGATCGGCATCAAAAACATCGTTAAAAACGATTCCTCCTCCATACAAACAGGCTGTTGATGCGGCCAAAAACACAATGGATAACCACGGAATGGAGAGCCCACTGCTTAAGGCACCTGAGATGGCAATTCCTGCTAAAATATCGGCTACTGATGTAACAATATTGGCAGGGCGCATCATGCGCAGATAGACAATTATTTTTTTCAATACTTTAGCTGATGATGATAGATGATTTATCCGTTCTTGGCTGTTGTCCGCCACGCAAAATGGTATTGCCTTCGAATTTCTCGGTAAGGTCTACATTTTTTTGCGCATTAAAATCGGCTTCATCCAGCTGTCCGCTCTGTGCAAATGCGGTAATCGCATTATTGTAAGTAACCAGCTCAATAGCCTCATCGCTTAAACCACGTATTTTCATTAAAGCAGCGGTTTTTGGTACGGCTAAAGGATCGCTGATGCCCCAATCAGCAGCAGAATTTACCATAATCCGCTCTGGACCATATTGTTTTACAATTTCTACCATGCGCTCGTTACCCATTTTAGTAAACGGATAAATGGTAAAAGCAGCCCAAAAGCCTCTATCTAAAACCTCTTTTACTGTCTCTTCGTTATTGTGATCGATAATTATGCTATAAGGATCAAGGCCATGCTCCAAAGCAATATCCATACTGCGTTGTGTGCCTTTTTTCTTATCGCGGTGCGGTGTATGTACCTGTACTGGCAAACCTGCTTCTTTAGCAAGCTGAAGTTGTAATCTATAATATTTTTCTTCGGCTGCAGTCTGATCGTCGAAACCGATTTCGCCTATGCCAACTACACCTTCTTTATAGATAAACAAGGGCAATATTTCCATTACCTGCTCTGCCAGTCTTTCGTTATTGGCTTCTCTTGAGTTAAGCCCAATGGTGCAATAATGTTTAATGCCAAATTGAGAAGAGCGGAAGCGCTCCCAGCCGATCAGGCTACTGTAATAATCTCTAAAACTATCCAATCCGGTACGTGGCTGCCCCAGCCAAAATGCGGGTTCTATCAAAGCAACAACTCCTGCATCAGCCATCGCCTGGTAATCGTCGGTCGTTCTCGAAGTCATGTGAACATGTGGGTCGAAGAATTTCATTCCCTTTACCGCACTGATATCGAACGCTTCAGGCTCCCCCATCAATGCTTTATCTCTTTCAATTGAACTACTGCAACACATATATTTCTATTTTGAATTTCTAATGGTTAAAATGAATCCCAGTTTAAGTTCCCTTCTGTGAGGGCCAACTTAAGTTCAGGAAAAGTGTTAATATAATCTTTTGCCGGCTGATATTCAGACTGCGCAACAGCAAGTGCAATAGCACGTTGTTCAATTTGGTCGTAATGCTGTAAACCGACTTTAAGGGTCTCAAAAATCTCGGCATTGATAAATTTACCAACCAGGCGCCAAAGCTGTGGGTTTACCTCTCGTTTGGCAGCCCAACGTTCTTTTGCATAATCAATCAAAGTTAATGCAAGATCCAGATTGGCACGTTGATCTAAACCAACGATGAACTTAATATTTTTTTCGGTAAAGAATGCCTTCAGCACCAATTGGTTCCAGGCAGCTTCATCCAGATTTCCTGAAGGATAGGGATTGTTTTCCATTATCGCTTCCAAAACCGACCCGATATTACTCCTGATCCCTTCAGCACAACGTTTTACCCAAATTTCAGGATGCGCCAAAAACGGCAAGGCCGAATACAAAGCCACCGCCTCATTCATTTCTGCCGACAGGAATAACCGATCCACGGTTGTGTAAAGTTTTTCCTGGTCTATTGAATTTAATGTGCTCAGCAACCAAACGCGACAAAGCCTATCGATAGTCCAGTTGCTAATATAACTGATCCCAGCCTCTTCTATTAAAACCTTTTGCCCTTCGTTAAGTTGAATTAGCATTTTCCCGGTTTTGCGCGGCACCATCACAAATGCCTGACTGATCTTATTGCTTTGATCAGCGGATTGTGTTATACTTTCCAACCAATTTTGGCCATCTGCTGTTACATTGCTTTTTACTATAGCTGATAAAGCTTTTTGGATAGCCATCGTATCATCACCTTTCATAAAGTATCTAAATCTATTAGCTGGTGATACCCGCCGAAACAAAATAATTAATCAATAACGCCCCCGCAATAATCAACAGGCCAAAAAACTCTCTTGTTTGCTCGATGTAAGGTTTTGTGGCCTGCATGCTCTGCACAAGGCTCTCGCGTCTGTATTTGGTAATCCAATCTCGCACACCATCTTTTGCGAAGAACAGGATAGCAGCATAAATTAAGTAGAAAGCAGTTAAAAACAGATACACGAAAGGATAAAATTTACCCGCCGCAGCCAATCCGCAGCATATTGCGGCACTTAAATAGATAGATACCCAAAGAAAAGCATCGTTATCATTTAAATTTACATAGGCAAAGCCTAAAAACGAGATGCAAAAAATAATGTTGAGAATAATTAAAAGCATTTTAAATTATTTGGTTTAAAACAAGCTAAATCGATTTCTTGATTTTTTTCATTGAAAAACAAAGTTATTTAAACTGAATGCTTTTTTTGCTTAAAAATTGTAAATTATATACTGCTATAAAAGTTTTTTTTGATTAAAAATGAATAATAAAACGTTAAATGCGAATAATATATATCCTAGCTTAGCGAAGGAAAAATAGCATCGAACATAATATTGGCCTGTCCCTTAATTAAATCAATATCTTCATGTTTATTATTAACCAATAAATAGGTGCTGTTTTTTTCTTCCATGAAATGGCTAAAATATGCTTCACCAATAAGATTATAAACAGCATAACGATATATTTTAAAACGTTTTGTACAATCCTTACTTTCCTCGTAAGACCTTTTTGGATCAAAGGTATGCGATCCTAAAAAACCAAAGCTTGCTATAGGATTCTTTTTCAATATCTGTAATATAAGCTGTATACAGGTTGCCACAATTTTACCCATCTTATTTTCACCAGTGAGGACATTGAATTTCCTTGGATGTTTTTTTAAACGTGCAGGAAAAAATTTCAACACATAAATATTGAAAAGATACTCTTCAACCTCTATATGATATTTTTCTTTCTGAGTTTTAAAAATATAAGTTGTTCGCTCTTTTAAGTACTGAGCTCCTTGAAATTTATTGGTAAAATGTTTTGTAAATGGATATGAATGATCAAACATTAAGGTATCAAGTGCTTGTATGCTTGTGAACGTCCATTATTGATTTGACTGGAAGTCACACGTACAAGATTTGATTTTGATGTAGAGTTGATTTTAACACAAGAATTTTTGGCCGAAACTGCACTGTTATAAGGTGCTTTATTTTGTCCGTATGAATTGTTATTGCTACCCATGATAATTCTTTTAAGTGTAAAATAATAACAACGATCAATTTAAATTGTTATTATTCATTTCTACTTACTTATTGAGAGTGACTAATTTTCATCAAAGTTAAAGTATTTTCATCATATTTCAATAAATATTCTTTTTCCCTATAATTGTAAATAAATATGTATCAAAACTTTATCAAAAAATTATGTAGAATATCTATTTAGCACTAAAATACAAGCTTTAAAATATTCGCAAGCACAGGATTATGGTCATCGGCACGCCAATTAATCAATATATCGGTTTTAAAAGGCAAGGGAATAAACCGTAAGCCAGGACTTTGATGGTGCATATAAGAATCAGGCAAAATGGCTATTCCCAATCCCTTGCGTACGAGTGCAATAATTGTAGATCCAAATTCTGAATGTAGAAATACATCAGGAACAAAATCGTAAGATTTGAAAAGTGCCTGAATAATCTCGCTATAGCTACTCCCCTCATCCTTAGTGGGCAGGATAAATTTTTGTGCTTTAAGGCGCTCCGTAGATAAATCTTCAAATCTTTTAAAAGAATGTGCTAACGGAACCACCAGCGCCAGATGATCAGAGTAGATTTTTTTTGATTTAATCCCCTGCTCACTGGTAATATCCCTCGTAATGGCCAGATCAATTTTATAGTTCTTTAGAAAATCCAGCTGATTTTCATATAAAACCTGTACCAACTTAATTTGAAGCTGTGGAAATGCCTGCGTTATCTTAGCCAAAATATCGGGCATGATAGAAGCCGATATTGAATCAGGATGTGCAATGGTAATGGTCCCGCGCTCGCCTAAATAGATCTGTTTTGCAAACTGATGGATATATTCGAGCTCACTTAACTCGACTTCCCATTTTTCTTTTAAGAATTTACCCGCCGGAGTGAGCTTCACATTACGCTTATTACGTTCGAAGAGCTGCAGACCCAATTCATTTTCGAGCGACTGAATTTGGCGGGTTAGGGCTGACTGCGTGATATTTACCTTTTCAGCTGTTTTCCAATAATGAAGCTGTTCTGCCAGGGCCAAAAAATACTTGATTCGCTGAAGATCCATTAATGCAAAATACGCATTAATAAATGAAAAAATAGCATTTTATTACATTTAAAGAGTTGTTACATTCGTGCCATGGAGCAGATTATAATCGAAAGGGCAACCCTGGCTGATATCAACAAATTACAGGAGATCGGGAGAACAACATTTTCTGAAGCTTTCGCGGAGGTAAACACTGAGGAAAACATGAAAGATTACCTCGAAAAAGGCTTTTCGGAAGAAAAACTGAAAGCGGAACTGAGTAATCAGGATTCTCAGTTTTATTTTGCACAGCTTGATGGAAAAGTTATTGGCTATTTAAAGATCAACATTGGGCAGGCACAAACCGAAAAACTGGATCCTGATGCACTTGAAATTGAGCGTATTTACCTTCTAAAAGCATTTTATGGTCAGAGAGTTGGCCAGCTACTGTATCAAAAGGCCATTGATATTGCGCTTGAAATGCAAGCCAGTTATGTATGGCTGGGCGTATGGGAAGAAAATTACAGGGCATTAAGATTTTATGAAAAAAATGGCTTTACACCTTTCGGCAAGCATAAGTTTTGGCTTGGAGATGATGAACAAACAGATCTGATGATGAAAAAAGAATTGGTTAACGATCATGAATTAAAAGTATCCTAATGGAAAAAAGAAACCTCTTTTTGATTTTATTGATACTGGGTACTGCGTTCTGGGGAATTTCATTTTCTGTTACCAAGCTTGCTATCGGACAGCACCAACCTGTTTTGTTTTTGTTCTACCGTTTTTTACTCGCCACAATGGTTCTATCGGTTATTTTTTGGAAATATGTAAAAAAGCTTGATTCGACCGCTATTAAAACTGGCGCAAGTTTGGCTATTCCGCTGGTACTTGGCATTTATTTGCAAACACTGGGTATCACACATACATCGGCATCGCAATGTTCATTTGTAGCCGGAATAACCGTTGTAATGATTCCGGTGATTAAACTTGTTATTTATCGAAAACCTGCAGCACTAAAAATATGGATTGCGGCATTTACAGCGCTAATTGGGCTTTTTGTAATATCGGTTACTGATAAATTCAACATTGGAACCGGAGATTTATACACTATCGTCGGCGCTTTTTGTTTCGCCATATATTTAATCCAGATTGAAAAAGAATCGATAGCAGGCGACATTATCCCTACCATTGTACCTATGTTTGCCACTTGCGCCATATTAACTTTTCTATTAACATTTATTCAAGGAAACGCCACCTGGATTCCTCAGCAAGAAACATTTTGGATTGGAATCATTTTTTGTGCGCTATTTTCAACGGCATATATGTACACCATATCGAATATTTCTCAAAAGTACATTAGCGCCGAAAGGGTATCCATCATCTATCTTTTCGAACCTATTTTCGGCGCTTTCGCAGCACACTTTATTTTGGGAGAAGAAATTACGTCAAGGTTATTGATTGGAGGCGGAATGATATTTCTGGCAACACTGATCTCCGAACTGAAGTGGCGAATGCCAAATCCATTTGCAATGCTTAAGGTATCGAAGGAGAAAAAATATTAGGCTTATTTTATTAAGCTAGGAGTTCGGCACAAGAATAATAATTTAACCACAGATAGGAAGGATGCACACAGATATGAAAATCCGTGTTTATCTGTGTGCATCTGTGGTTAAAAACGCCTAACTTAACATCATTGAGCATCTGTAGAGGCGGTACCTGATTTTAGGAATTGTTATTGCTAGCTTATAGATACACCTTAAGGAAAATTGTCTTTTTAGTTCGCTGCAACTTTAACCGCATTGTTCTGCAACATCATTCTGGTTGCCAAAATGTGCTCACAAGGTCCTTTCTTAAGTTTATTGCTCAGATAAAAAGCGCATTCGCAGGTACCTTCAATTAAGCGCTGATCTTTATCAATCAAAGCCAGCGTACTAAAAGTTTCGTTTTTAGTTTTCACTTTACCCTTTATTTCAAGTACATCATTTTCTATTTTGGTGGCTATTTTCACATGATCTTTCGTTATAAATTCGTTCGCAATTTTTTCTTGCTCGCTACCAAAACGTAAAGCAGTAAAATCAAGCGGTTCCTGGCTTAGCTCTCTTACACGATAAACACCCTGTTTCAAATCGTAAATTACACGCCCCGCCTGCGTGTAAGCTGTTAACGCCGACGAAACCACAGCAGCGCTTAGTCCGGTTTTTGTTGTTATTTCTGCTGTCGATGCAAACCAGGTTTCTTTTAAAGTAGTAAAAACCTGTTGTTTGGTTAATATATCTACATTTCCACGAGGTGCCATTAAGTCGAAATTACCGGCCCTGCTCCAATCGTTATTTGTCCAGCCTGATAATCCAAGCGTAAAAGTCATATCGCCTAAATCGGCCATAAAAAAAGAAGGCAAACCAGAACCCAATAAAACAACTTTAAAACTTTTTGCAATCGGAATTAAACGTTCCAGAATCATCAACCTTCTTCTGCCCCAAATTCTAATTGTCTTTTCCTCCGAACCGGTGTAAATAGAGCGATGGAAAGTTAAGGTTTCATACCAAGGCTCAATAACCAGGCGTACTGGTTGGCCTGGCGCTAAAATAAACCGTAAAGCACGTGGCCCAGCAGTTTCTTTAAAACGGCGTAAGTATTGGCAAAGACTAAAAACATCCATCGGATGCAATTCGAATGCAGTTGCGGGCAAAGTCATTGCTGCACTCACCTGCAAAAAGCCCCTCACCCACGAATCTGGTAAATCTATTTTAACCTCTTTATAAACCTCTTCGTTAGTGGTTTTCGCCTCAAATCCCGAAGGATCAATTTTAAATGATGTATCCTTATAACCCCTTATTTTTTGAAATTCGCCATATAATTCTGCCGAGTAATCAATATTGGTCGTACCACATTTAAATTCATTAATTTCTGTAAACACATTATAGTTACAGCTTAGCTTGCCATATGAAGACTCATCTTGACTAAAACATTCGAAAAACAACTCATCAGGATGGACAGTGATCACAGGATCAAGAACAACCCATGCATCGCGATCATTTTTATACAAGTAATCGAAGTACCTACTCTTTGCTTTGTTAAATGGCCCTAGTACCCGATCTTTTTCCCGATAAATCTGCTTTAAATCATTTCTAATTTCTTCAATGCGATTTCTCACCTGTTCAATCTGGAAACCAGCCATGTATTCGCCTAACCAAAGTTTTTCCTGTTCTTCTGCCCAGGCTTTATATTCAGCTTTATCTTTTGGTTTGTAACGAAGGTCGGAAACAACTACATCATGCAATGCAGATATTGCCTCGCGAAACGCAATCTTTTTATTTAATTTTCCAACAAAAAAAGTTGGATCACGCAGTGCATCAGGCGCAAAACGCATTGCTGTTTCATTCGTATCATTACTGATGGAAGTATTTCCGTTATATTTATAATTGAATAACATGCGCTTCGTTTTTGATGATGAGATGCATATCCAAATCAGGATATTGCGTTTTAATTTTTGTTAAAATATCGATGCAAACAGCCTTATCCTGAATGGTTGATTGGGCTGAAACATCATCCAAAATACTTATTGCCCAAATTGCAGTTTCCACATCCTTTATCGATTCCTGATGTAGAAAGTTAAAAATACGATCCTTAGCAACCCTACCTTTGTTAACACGGGTAAGTGCCGAACGGAAATAAAACGTTAACTCCCGCAGCAAATCAGGTTTATCTTTAGCGTACATGGATAGGTAGCTACTTACAAAAGCCTGAACATTTACACTTGGATGCTCGCTTAATTTCGTTAAATAATCTAAGGCATGTTCTACATTGAAAAACCGGGTAATCATTTCCTTGCCAAAGCTTTCAACATCTGGCCTGATCGAATCTACAATTCCAATTAAAGTATCCGGGTCCCAATCTGCTTCAATAAACTCAGTTTTAAAAAAATGAAATGCAAAAGCCCTGGTATCGTCCCATTTCGAATCTAACAGGTAAAGTGACTGATTCCTTTCCGCTCTGATTCGTGATACATGTTGCTTGAAATAATTCCAGCTCCATTGGCGGATGGCAAGGATTTCATGACTACCAAAAGAAATAATCTGCCGCAAAGAAAAACGATCCGGGTTACCATAAGCTTTCAGGATTTCATACCCTGCCAACTGACTAATCCGGTACTGGGCATGAATCAGTTTTGTAATATCTTTCGGTTGTAAGCCACTGCTCCAATATTGCTTTAAATTTTGCAGTAAAAATTCGCTTAACCTCGTATGTGCACCTTCAAACTTCTCTTTACGCATCAAAGCATAAGCAAAATGTGGCACAATAGCATTCCCAATTTCGGATTGATGAGCAAATAGCTTCCCGATAATTTTAAATACAGCATCCAAAACTTTCTCATCGCTACTATCAATGAGACTGAGTAACAATTGGATATTTTCAACAATAAAATGCTCAGGGTATTGATTTAACAGCTCGATACCACCATCGCGAACTTCAGGAAATTCACTAAGCAATAACATTTTTGTTAAAGAGATCGGAATTTCCGTTGGAGAAACCTTTTTAACCTTATGCAGTAATATTTTCGTCGCCAAAATTTTATTGGCATTTAATCCCGATGATATTAACTGCTCTACAATATTCCAGCTCAATCTTTCCATTTGCGTTTCAGCAAACAAAGCTAAACGATCAATAGCATTTTTAGCTTGAAGATTGTTGTCGTCTGTATTTTCAAAATGAAGCAGTTCGGTAATTACTTTACCTAAAACAGCCTGTTTCCTATCCTCAGAAAACAGGTATTTCTGCAATGTTTCATTGATCCAATTTTTGCTTTCCTCTTGGGCGTTGAATAGCACAATCAACAAAAATTCAATATCATTAAAATACAGTTCGATATTTCGGCTAACCAATTCTTGCGCCCAAAGCCTGGCGTTTCTACTATTGCAAGCCAATATTTCGGCAACAAAAACAGGGTTTTGAGCAAGCTTGCTTTCTCCGTTTTTCAGTATTTCAAATCCGAACTGATTTGGCAAATCGAATTTACTATTTAGTAATTGCAAAATCGAACGTTCATCAAAACGCTGAATAATCTCTTCGTATTGTGGATGAGCAGTTAACCTTTCGTAAGCAAAAAGATGTATTCTATCCATCTCAGCTTGCATCAACAATTGTATATAAGCTTGAGGCATAGCATCCCAAAGCTCGGGGTACAGCTCCAAACGGGGCACACTTTTCACCTCTGTTTTTGGAGTAGTATCTTGCTCAACCACTGGCAAAGGTGGTGGTATTACATTTTTCTTACCAAATAAGCTTTTAAAAATATTCTTAGCCGCATCAATTACTGAAACACCGTTGTCACTGTTAAAACCTGTATTTGATCTGGCAGCTACCGCTCGAACATTGGCCGCGTTGTAATAATAATCAGGGCTGGTTACCGTTCTACTGTTGATTATAAACCTTAAATTAGATTGCAATTGGCGCTTCGGATCATTCCCAAAAAGGATGGTAGAAAGCAGTAATGATTCCGAACATTCGGGATAATTGACAATTACATAAGCGTATTGTTTCGTTTTATAATTATACCGCCCATATTCGCTTAATGGCTTCTCTTCAGCAATAGAATAATCTTTTTCTTTATACTGCAGTAAAGTATTAACTGCAAGTTTTAAATATGCAGATGCATCATTAGTTGCCCCAGTATTTTTAAGAAATTCGACTGCATTTTTCTGAAAATAGGTTTTAGTGTATTGCGAAAATGCGAGCTTACTATCTTTATTTTTAAGCTCTGCACCTACCTTAACTGTGAGGTCTATAGCTGTTAAATATTGCCTGTAATTAGAATCAAGCGAATATGTTCGCCTAAACATAGCGGGTTGTTTCTCGAAGCCATAAAATAAAATAGCCAAAGTTGTTACATCGTTTCTTAATTGCGCCAGCTTATAAATTGCCCTTAGGTGTTTAAAAAACGGTGGTTTGTACGGGCAGGCTTTCAATATACTATTAAGTATGGGCAATAAAGTTGGCTGCACTTTGCATAATAAATAAAGAGTGGTAAAATAATCTACCTCTTTATCTTTTAAATTTTGATCTAAAGTAGCCTTAAGCAAATCTAAATCATCTGTTTCTACAGCATATCTTATTTCTGCAGGTAGCTTCTCTAATAGCAGATTAATAATCTTTTGCTGCTCAGCATCCCTAGTAATCGTCAGGAGCCCCTCAAAAGCCATGTTTACAATATGACTTTTTTGCTTAATATTATTAGCCAAAGCTATAAACAGTGGCCCGGCTGTAACCGCATTTAATTTTGTTAACGCATATAAGGCCGCGTAAGTTTGCATTTCGTTCCCTCTTGTTGCCAGCTTGATGATAAACGGAATAGCCTCTTGCACGTTTAACATGCCGGCTTTCCAAATTACCCGACTGGTTTTCCATTCGGTTCTGAAACTGTTTCTACCAACTACAGCATCTTGCAGGCGCTGCAAAATTGTACCATTTAAAGTATCAGGCTCAACCGCATCTAAGGATGGGAGTTCCATAAATACTTCCGTTTCGGTCTGATAACCTTTTTTGCGTTTTTCGTTTTCCAATTCTGCAAAAAGTACTTCAGCATTAGCTAAAGGTAATGCAGCAGGTGTTTTAGTTCCTTCTTTAAGTGTACTTCCTCTTCTACCGTATCTAAAATTCACTAAGCATTCGTTTGCAGAAAGCTCGCAAAGATCAATCTCATATACCTTATCAGATTTCCCTTCTTTAAAAAATAATTTACTTTGTTTAATGAGTTTCATATACAAAACGTTTAAAGAATATTCCACCAATCGTACTGTTTGGCATCATTTGATGGTTTTATGGGAGTTTCTAATTTAACTTCAGTCACTATTTCAGCTACAATAGTTTCAATTTCAACTTCAACAAGCTCTTTCTCGATAGCCGGATAACCATGTTTAGCAACAATATTTTCGAGCTGAACTTTAAAAGCAGCAGCCTTGCTCTTATTTACCATTTTCACGAAATTGATGTAACCCTCTACAGCATTAATCAGGTTTTTAGCATTACCCCATTTCTGTCCGTTCCAGCCATGTGATTCTATGTTGTGCAAAAGCGCTCTAAATTTGCGCAGTTGATCCCGCTGAACATTTAATTTTTCATTTACAACAATTCCGGTAACCTTTTGCAGATTGCCTTTTCGCATGATATGCGTTTTGGCAGGGTGCATGGTAAAACCTTCTGATTCTATGATCTTTTTGAGAAAAAACAATAAACTGGCAATATTTTTTTCGTTCTCTTTTGTTGTTGAAAAACTTAAATCATCAGCATATCGGGTATAAACAAAGTTGAATTTCGATGCTAATCCTGTAATTTTCTTATCAAGTTTAAATGCGATTAAATTGCTAATTGCCGGACTCGCAGGAGAACCTTGCGGTAGCACGCGATCTCCTTTTTGCACGTAATAAGATACGCCATCCATTTCTACATGTTCTGTTTCTGCATGGGTACAAATTAGGCCAAACACAGTAGCAAGTTGTTCTGAGTAGCCCAATTTATGGAATAACCCCTTTACGCGTTTGTAACTAATGCTTGGAAAGAAATCTTTTAAATCGACATTAATAACAATGTCTTTTTCGAGATGTGGCTGCGCATTGCTGATGATGGAGCGTTCTTTGATAAAGCCATGAACATGATCATTAATTTCAATACGGTTCAAAATGTGCTCCAATACCCAGAGTTGCAAAGCTTTTAATCTGGATTTTGGTGCTGATATCAGCCTTTTCCCACCTGTTTTTTTAGGAATTTCGAAAGTATGGTAATGATTGATCCGGGAAACTTTTCTTTGATAGAGCAAGTATCGTAAAGTGGATAAATCTGCACCAATGGCTGATGCAAAATCGACAATTTGATTAAAAACCGGCAGATTAAATTTCTGTAAAGTTTCTACATCAGATTCCGTTTGGTTTAAGCCACCTGAAACCCCATCGCCCAAATAAATAATCTGCTGTTGCTGAATATTCAGCCAGTTTGCAGCCTTATCATCTTTCTTTTGTTTGTTTTTTTGCTTGGTTAATGCTCGTTTATCCTTTGCCAATTTCATGCGTGCTTTACGCATTTCTTTTAGCATGGCCTCTTGATTCTGGTATTTACGATCCTGCGCCAAAAGATTGTTCAGCTCTTGGTTTGCAACAAGTTCCCGTTTAATTAAAACTTCTGGTAAACTTGGCGTATTAGAAGATTCCCAAAAACCAAGGCGCTGCATTTCTTCAAGGATATAACTTTCTTTAGAGGTAGCCCGAATACGGTCGTAGATTTGTTGTCGGCTCAGTTTTTCTGCCATTTGGAGCTTGATTTAGTTAAAAAGCCCTGTCTTTTTTATAAAACAGGGCCCGAATTTAAAATCCTTCGTATTTTCATAGGACTATATCAATCAACTCCAGAGAACATGTACTATACGTACGGTTAAACTCGTGGAGTATGGAACCGAAACCGTACGTATAGTACGTGTTCTCCCCATAAAGATTGCAGGTAGTGCCGAGTGTCAAATATTAGTTCATCGATGACGAAACATCACCATTTTCTTATTCAGAAAAAGCAAGGTATTTTTTAAATCCACGGGCAATATAGAAATAAATATTTCGATTTTGAAACTAATTTATAAGTTAATCTCAAATTTTATTTTTACGATAAGGAGGTGTTTTTAAGGGAAGAAATCAGATTTGATGCGAGAAATTTTACCATTCCATTCTGCCTAAACTTACGGTTCCACTCATATTAACATTGGTTAAAAGGGTGTATGAACAATCTAACTCTTTAAGTTTTCTTAAGCCGTATATATCGAGCTCAACCAGAGGGTTATCTCTTAGGGACAATTCTTCAAGATCTTTAAACTTACTAAAATCTAATTTTGTCAATTGATTTTCAGCTAACCTGATCAGTTTTACCGCAGGACACCCTGTTACTTTAAACTCGGTTAGCCTGTTTTTTTGAAACTCAATATGCACAAGTTTTGGAAGATTTGAAATGCTCACTTTACTAAGTGCATTTTGTAGCATGTTTATATCTTCGAGCTTTTGCAGTCCTGTAAAATCTATTACACTGATTTGATTCTGATGGATGTATAAATTTTTGAGGTTTATCAATCCCTTAAGGTTAACGCGCTGAATCTGGTTGTTGTAGCCAAAAATATTTTCCAGGTTTTTCATTCCTTCCAGATCCAGTATCTGTACCTGGTTATTCCAAAAGCTTAGCTCTTTTAGGTTTGTGAAACTTTTAATGCCTACCAATGAACTGATACCTGCCTGGTCTAAACTGAGCTTAGTTGCTTTTAGTGCTTCATTAAGCTGAATTTCGCCGTCTCCATTAAGATCTATACCCTGAACAATTAATTTCTTCTTAAAATTCGGATCCGGAATTTTTATCGTTTGGGCAAAAGCACCAAAAGGTATGATCACCCCTATAATGATGAGGTAACAATACACATATTTTTTCTTCATTATTTTTCTCAATTTAATTGCTCACTATTACATTTACCACTGCGCCAGCTTCTTTAACCTCAACAAAGCCACGTACTTCATTTTCAATAAAAACGTCGTAATGCTGATCTTCATAAATTGGCGACGAGCCTAAAGCATATCCATAAACATTATAAGAAGTGCTTGTGCCGGTTTGAACAGCAACTGTTTTTTGCCTGGCAAAGGCTATCCAGCTAATTGCATAATACTTTCCTGGTTTCAGGTTGGTAAACTGAAACGTTCCCTTATCATCCAAAAATCTGCCTTCTACCCGGTAAGTAAATGCAACAGGACTCATAGTGGCCTGTTTTCTACGGCTATTAAATTTTTTCTTCAGCTCCAAAAATTCAGTAAAATAAGGTGTTACCGGGAATAGCAAGATCTGGCTCCCTTTAACACCAAAATTATCTTTTCCTTTTTTCTTCAATGTGGCTGTTCCCTGTATGGTAGACGTTCCTTTTTCCATCAATCTGGCCGTTTCTGCTTCATTAAAAGGAGTAGCAGGAAGTACCCATTCCGGGGTTTTCTGTGCATAGCCCATCATGCTACAACATAAAAGCAACATTTCAACCAGCAATATTTTTGGTATTCTTTTGTTCATCATTTTTTCAAAATTTTATTTGCCTCATTATGTAAATTTCAGTAGCTGATAATAATATATTATCTCGATTCGATAAGCGAAAAACCCGGATAACTTGCTAAAAATTTATCCAGGTTTTACCGGGGGGCGATTAAGAGACGGTTATTAACTTTGTTTATGCTTTTTTATTCAATTAAGACTTTACTTACCGTTTATAGATAAACTCGTTTTGTTTTTGTTAAATCAACGGTTTTACAGGCATTTTTTTAATTTATAATCTTCCAATATAATACCCAAAGTTAAACTGGAACATTGTCTGTATTTATCCCTGATTTCGGGGATATTTGATTTTATTGCCATGTTTGTTTTGAAATGCACAGTAGAAAAGTTTATCAGGTATTATAGCTGAATTGTATAGTTTTAGCTATGTTTGATACTCATCATCTATGTGCTTTTAATGAAAAAAACCGCTCTATACTGTTTGTTTATGGTTTGCGTTCACCTATCATTTGCGCAATTGCCCATAACCGATGTACGCTACCCGGATAGTTTGTTAAAACTTTCGGCAAACACCAAATCTGATAGCGTAAAAGCGCGTTCACTATTCCTTTTATCAGATTATTGGTCAGACAGGGATACCTTAAAATCTAAAAACTTCCTTGCAAAAGGTTCAAAATATGGAGATAAATATCCTTATGTTAAAGCACTTTACCATTATTATTTAGCCGGATATTATTTTGCCATTAATCCGCAAAAAAGTGAACCATACTATATTGAGGCTGAGAAACAATTATCGAAATTCGATAATCAAGATGCATTTCTGTTCAGAAGCCGATGCTGGACACATCTTTCCATTTTAGAAATAGACATAAAAGACAATTCAATATCTTCTATTAATATTCTCATAAATGAAATTATTCCTTTGTTAAAAAGAGTAGACGACACCAGATATCTAGCTGTAAATTATCACAATATAGCGATGATATTTATGGAATGGGGGCAATATGAAAAAGCAGAAAAATATCACCGATTGGCAATTTCACTGCTAGAGAAAAACCGTCTTTTAAACATCGAAGATCAATATCAGGAATATATAAGCTACACCAAAAATTGTTTGTATCAAAATAAAATAACACTCGCAAAGAAGTTATTAAACAAAGCTACAGCGCTATTACCTAAAACGCGAAACCCTAGAAATTATATGGATTATTACGAAGTAGAGGGAATGTACTATACCATAACCAAAGTATATACAAAAGCATTACAATCGCTCACAAAGGGCAAATCGCTTGCTTCGAAAGAAAAAGAAAATTACCTGGAGCGGAATTTTTCTTTGCGGATATACGAGGTATTTATGGCTACGGGAGCGTATGAAAAAGCTTTAACAGTCATGCAAGGTCTTGTAAAAAATAAGCCTACCTATAAATTTTCAAAAGATTACTTGACTTATTACCTAGGGCTATCAGAAACATATAATCGAATAGGCAACAGTAAAATGGCCTATGCCTGGCTTAAAAAATATAGTAAATTAAAGGATAGTATAAATACCCGGGAGGTTGAACACAAAATAAGTGCACTTGAAGTGAAATTTAAAACAGCAGAAAAAGAGAAAAAAATAATTGCCCTTAATGCCGAAAATGAAAAAGCAAACCTATCAGCAAAAAACAGCAAGTTGTTAAGCTGGTTATTTGGTATAGCTTGTTTGTTTTTATTGATCGTTGCCATTTTGGGGTGGCTTTTTTATAGGAGCAGTAAAAAATTAACGATACAAAAAGATTTAAACCACCAGCAACAAATAGAAGATTTTAACCGCAGGCAAAAAATTAAAATTGTTCAGGCCATGTTAAATGCCAAAGAAGAGGAACAGAACAGGGTTGCCCGCGATTTGCACGATGGATTGGGCGGAACGCTTGCGGGAATCAAGATCAATCTTTCGCATTACGCCACAAAAAAGAAAAACAACGATGATCCTGAACTGTACCAGATCATGGATCAGATGGAAGGTTCGATAAATGAACTGCGCAGGATAGCGCACGACATGATGCCAGAAATGTTGCTCAAATTTGGGCTGGAGGAGTCATTAAGGGACTTGTGCGCATCGTTAGCTTCTGAAAAACTGAACATTGATTTTAAATACCTGGGCGCTAAACGTGCATTTTTGCCACAACAGCAAATTAGTATATACCGCATTATACAAGAAGCAATGCATAATGCTATTAAGCACGCAGAGGCAAAACACATTTTGTTGCAGTGCTCTCAAAACGATAATATATTTTATATTACCATAGAAGATGATGGCAAAGGTTTTGATCCCAACTATTTAACTAAAGGTATGGGCATTCAGAATATAAAAAACAGGGTAGCCTATTTAGATGGTGAAATGGAAATTTTATCAGCTGAAAATAAACCAGGTACTTCTATTAACATAGAATTGAATGTTACTACTTAACGGCTATTTGCTTAGATCTTTAACATAAACAATTTTCTAGTCGTTATCTATCTTATAAAAAGTTTTTTCATTATATCAATCCATACTTTATAGCTCGGTTTACCACTGCCGACATACTGGCCACTTCAAATTTTTCGATCAGATTTTTACGGTGGCTCTCTACCGTATGAGGACTGATAAACAAGTGTGTGGCTATTTGCCCTGTGGTTAGCCCTTTGCCTACCAGCTCCAGTACTTCTTTTTCTCTACGGGTAATGTGTGGTATTTCTACCAGATTGCCTTTTTGGGGGCTGTACATAATCTCTTTCGATTTGGCGCACAGGTATTTCTGGCCACTTAAAATGGTCTGAATGGCCAATATGATCTCTTGACCTACAGAATTTTTAAGAACATAACCATTTGCACCACTTTGTAAAACGCTTTTAATTACAGGCCGTTCGTTATGCATACTCAGCGCAATAATCCCAACTTGCTTATCGGTCTTTCGTACCTGTTTGCATATTTCTACGCCGCTTATATCTGGCAGGCTAATATCAAGCAATACCACATTTGGCTTTAAATTGTTTATCCCCTCCAAACCTGTCTGTCCGGTATCGTAACAGGCTATTACCTCCATATCATCGCGGTTAGTAAGCAGGTTTTTCAATCCGTCAGATACAATGGGATGGTCGTCTATAATAATTACTTTAATCATTTTAAATCAATTGGCTAATACCATTAAATAACCACGCTAGCAGAATATTCTTTATCATCTAATATCATCAACTAAAATATCAGAATACACCAATAGGCACGAATTAAAAGCATTGCATTTTTCAACCTTTACCCTCCTTCTGCAACCGGTTCAGGATTTAGAACAAACTGTTTGTTCTTTACATTAAAATTCACGTTAAGGTATCCCCCAACCCTGCCAATCTGATTGGAAATCAAAAAATCATTGCCCTTCCCCGTCGTAATGTTATCATAAATTATGGTCATGACATTGCCTGTGGGCGTTTCGATAGGTTCAAAATTAAGGATCTGAAAGGTTTTATTAGTTTCCTTATTGATGATCTTTAATTCGCGCATGTGTGCTTCGGTAGATTTGCTCTTTTTAGCATAAACACCGATAAAATAATAATGCTGCAAAGACGGAAACTGAAGGATCTGGATATTATCGAACGCTTCATCTGAGCGATCACTGAGTCTGTTTACAAGCCGCAGGTTTACCTTCAGTTTACTTTTACCACGGCTCCAGCTACCTGTGAGCTGCTGAGGTGAAAAATTAAGGTGAAAAGTGGCAGAAATCCTGTCATTAGTCCCAATTTCATAAATTTTAAGCTCTTGGGTACTTTGGGTAAAAACGCCCTCAAGCCTGATGGGATGATTAACTTTATCGTATTTATAGACCCCAATAACATTATAGTGTTTTTTTGCAGGTTCGCCAAAATAGCCCTCTTTTACCTGAAAAGATAAAGTAACCGGATACCTGTCGATTAACCCCGTGTAATTGTAAATATTGTACCAACCGGCAAAGGTTTTCACCGATGTTAAAATAAGGGTGGCCACCAATACAATAAGCTTAGTTTTCATGTTTAATTATTTGATTTTTTTCTTTTAACGCTGCCGCAATGCCTAACAAAAGTGCCCTATTTTTATTCGATGACATAAAAAGATCATTGAAGATTAAATCTGTTTTGGTTCGTGTATACTTAGGTATTTAGATCTAAAACCAGATGGAGGTTCACCAGTCTTGATAAAAAACAATCTGCTGAAATAGGCAGGATCGTCATAACCAAGGGTATAGGCAATCTCCTTTGCCGTTCTGTCTGTATGTATAAGCAATCTTTTTGCCTCCAGGATAATCCTGTTTTTGATGATCTCGTTCGGCTGAGGAAGCTTAAGCCGCTTGAACCTATGCGTAAGGGTTTTGGGGGCTATCACCAGCAGATCGGCGTAATCGGCAACATGATGTTTTTCTTTAAAGTTCGCTTCGACCAATTGGGTAAACTTCCTAAAAAACTCAAGATCATTGTTCGGTCTGGCGGCCATCACCCCTTCCAGGTGTTGCACCTTCCATAACCGGGTAGACTTAATTAAAAGCTGTTTAAGGTAAGTCCTGATCATTTCTTCCAGCGATCCGTCTTTCAATTCAAATTCATCCTCGATCCTGGAAAACAGGTATTCAATAAATGTGGTATCCTGCTGGGGTATCACCGTCATTGGCATATTATTGATGTTATTGAACAGGAGTCCATCGCAGGCAACTTCTTCATCATGCAACTGGATACAATAGAAATCGCGGTTATAGAACACCAGGCGACCTGATTGCTCGCCAAGTTTTTCGATGCTGAGTACCTGATTTGGGCTGATAAAGAATAAAGTTGGACTGGTAGTGTGGTAAACGTTGAAATCCACTTTTATTTCAAATCCTTTATTAAGATAAAGCACCTTGATATAAGATTTGTATGCTTCAGAATTGATGGCCTCAATACTTTCTAAATCAACATTTACCATGCCGATGGTTTTAAGGTTTACATCAAAAATGCTTTGTTTCATGAAAGGGTTAATAAAATAGATTAAAAAATAAAATTACCATTATTGGTGACGATTTCAATATTTGGTTAAAGCAAAAATTACCTGCGGGCATTTAAACCTGCAAGTAATCTTATCTTATAATTATTTTTTGGCAAACTGCTCCAGCGCTGAGTTGAATTTATCCATCTCTTCCACAAAAAGTGCGTGTCCGCTGTTCTCAAATTTCACGATGTATGAGTTTTTTAAGCCTTTATGCAATTGCTCAGCCAGGGTAAAATCAATCAGTTGATCTTTTGTACCCTGAAATATGGCTACAGGGATGGTTATATTCTTAAGCACCGGACGCAAATCCAGATCGCCAAGGGCACTAATTGATTCAGTAACTACATATGGACTTGCAGATAAGTTGATATTTTCAAGCCATTGCTCTGTATTTTTTTGAAGTGTGGTACCTTTGGCCGCAAATGCTGCACCTAATCCACCTATCAGCTCTTCCCTGTTGGTCAGGGTTTGTTTGATCAGTCCGGCAGCACCTTCCTCAGATATTCCGTAGCTGTAATCTGCACGTTGTTTCCATGATGGAGCAGCTGCCGCAAATAGTGCCAGTTTGCTCACATGTGCAGATTTATACTTGTTTACATAATGAATGGTAACGGCACCACCCATAGAAAAGCCACCCAGTACAGCATTTTCTATTTTTAAGGTATGGAGAACGGCATAAATGTCATCAGAAAAAACATCGAAATTATACTTTCCATAAGGTTTATCAGATTTACCGAAACCACGTAGTGTAATGCCGATTACCCTGAAACCTTTCCTTACCAGGTACTGATATTGATATTGGTACATTTCATCGCTAAGTGGCCATCCGTGGATCAATACAATGGGTTGGCCTTCACCAAGATCGGTTACGTGAAGTTTTACACCTGGCTCAACTTCGATATATTCCGCCCTTCCGGCTGAAGCTGGGACTCTTTTGCTTTGTGAAAAAGCGAATTGGTTTGTTAATAAAGTGATGATCACACTTGCGGTTAAGATTAGATTTTTCATTGTTATTTTTTAAAATTAATGTTTGAAATATTTGTTGTTTGTTGACCATACAAAGATGGGGAGAACGCCAGGCCCAGGGAATGGATAAACAGACAACAATCTTGTACATTTTTCCCTCAAAGGATATTTATGATACTTATTCTAATCCATTACCAACGAATGATTGGATTTTTACCCTATCCCACCTATCATACTTAATAATACCAAAGCAAATATCCCGGGAACATTTAGTTAAAGTAATTACGGAAATGCCAATTGCATAGGGATAAATTTTACGCGATCTGAATCGTAATACCGTACTTGTAGGAAACTATAGTATACCTGAATTTTGTATAAAAATATATACAATGGAAAGGGAATTTAATTTCAACAACGAACTATCTGGCAAGATTGCCATGGTAACAGGTGGAACCAAAGGCGCCGGAAAAGCAATTGCCGAAAGGTTACTGGCAGCCGGGGCACAAGTAATCATTACTGCAAGAAACCTGCCTGAAGAGCCCAATGAAAAGCTGTATTTTATTTCGGCAGACCTGAGCAAGTCTGCTGGAACAGCAAAAGTAGTAACAGCGGTATTATCGAAATTTGGCAGGCTCGATATCCTGATCAATAGCCTTGGTGGTTCAGAAACGCCGGCGGGTGGTTTTGCTAATTTAACCGATGAACATTGGGAAGAAACATTGCAAACCAATCTTTTGGCGCCAGTAAGATTAGACAGGGCATTTTTGCCGCAAATGATCAGACAAAAAACAGGTGTGGTAATCCATATCGCATCTATTCAAGGTAAACTTCCATTATATGAAAGCACACTACCCTATGCGGCAGCGAAGGCCGGACTGATCAATTACAGCAAAGGACTTTCTAACGAAGTTGCTCCAAAAGGAATTCGGGTTTTAACGGTTTCACCGGGCTGGATCATGACAGACAGCTCAAAGAGAATGATGGAACGCATATCGCAAACCAAAGCAATTTCGATAGAACAGGCCACACAAAGTGTAATGGATGCACTTGGCGGCATTCCATACGGCCGACCTGCCATGCCAGAAGATGTTGCAGAAATGGTTGGGTTTCTTGTTTCGCCAAGGGCAAGTTACCTTACCGGAACCGAATTTGTAATTGATGGAGGTACCATACCCACCATTTAAAATTATAACAATACCAGCCTGGGTTGCATTTGGAATGAGTTTAAAATACTGACCGAAATCAACCTGGGCATAATTTAGCTAGCACTCACTCAGAAAAAATCAGGCTAACTGCGGATATCCTTTCAGAATCACACGCTTCAAACTGTCCTGATATTCATCTCCCCAATTTCCAATAGCAGCGATCACCGGGATCAAGGTTTTGCCAAAAGCAGTAAGCGAATACTCTACCTTTGGTGGCATCACCGGATAGATTGTTCTGATAACCAATTCATGGTCCTCGAGTTCCTTTAACTGAATATTGATTACCCTTCGACTTGCATCTGGTATTTTACGTTGCAGCTCGCTCGGGCGCAAATACCCCTCATTGATAAACCACAATAACCGAATTTTCCATTTGCCATAAAGCACCTCTCCAACTAAATCAAGGCCACAGTTTAAATTGGGAAAAGTTTTTTTCTCGTACATCTAACAAAGATACATGCAGGCCATTAATGAAACAATACGGATAAATTTTTCCCTATCCGAATCGTAATGCCCTACTTGTGCATCACGCCAGTACCACCGAAATTTGTACAACAATAAGTTAAATCTAAAAACAAATATCATGAACTTACCAAATTTTATAACAGACCTAATCGAAGCGCAAAACAGCCATGATGCTGTAGCTTATTCATCACTTTTTTCAGAAAATGCCGAAGTATTCGACGAAGGGAAGAACCATATTGGAAGGGCAGCAATTCAAAAATGGATTGAAAATTCGAACCAACAATATCAAGCTACTTTAAAACCGGTTAGTTATAAGGAAGATGAAAAGGGTTCGGTATTTACAGGTGAGATTTCGGGAACATTTCCAGGTAGCCCGGTCATTCTTAACTTTAACCTCGTTCTTCAACAGGGTTTAATTCAATCGCTTAAAATTACCGGCTAACGCTAAACATCCAGAGCCTGTAAAATTCTAGCAATGCTGCAATATTAGCTTTACATATTTTGCAGCATTGCTATTGTTGTTTTTAATGACAAGCTATTTCAGGATAAGACAGAAAAAGCTTTACTGTAACAACAGTACCGCGGGTTATTTTATCCCTTTAAAACGCTGTCATTGATGTTTGATTTTATGCAATTAATTATCCCTCAACATGATGCACCAATTAATTTTTCAATAATCTAATTGGCGGTTTGCAGCAACCGGGAATTAATTAATAATTTTCTTTGTGGTTTAAAATATTGTTTCTAAATTGCTGATGCGAATTACTAATTAACATCATCATTCACTTAAACACAGAGCTAAAATCAATTAAATTTCTTTAACAATATTCCTGGTCGAGTGGTAGCCCCACATTTTCAATTTCTCTGTGAAGAGTTATTTGGTAGTTCGCAGCGACCAGGATACTTTATTTTACGGTTATGCGAACTACCAAAAGTAAAAACCAAAACACACAGCTCCCTGCTCAGGTTGCAGCTGAATCAGCCAACATGAATGTATTACCTGCCATTTGCGGGGTAAAGGCTACCTTACATCATATTGATGGTAATGTTTCTGAAATCATGATGACATTGCCACGCTACACCGGTTGGGCAGAATTTTTAGAAGATGGACAAAATTCCATAAGGGAATATGTATACCAGCTCACCAGGCACTGGATTCAGATTACCCATTTCTTTATAGAAACCGGAACCATTACCACCAATGGAACCATAGCTTCTTGTTTTTTACCACGCAGGTTCGATATCCCTTTAGGCAAATTTTATAAACCGATGGCACCCGGTGACTGGGTATCGGCCAATCAGCATCCGCACCATCCAAAATATAACCAAAAAGGATCGAGTAAAAATTTATCAACATTAATCGCTATTGCAGGCACTAGAAATGATGTTGTTTATCATCAAATAGAGCCTAATACTGTGCTTTGCGGTATTCCATTCGAAAGTAAATCAGCCTATTTTGAAAAAGGAGATACGCCTATTGGGTATTTTCTAAAGAACGGAACCGAATATATGGTAATTTACAGTTATAGTGTTGATGAAAGAGGAAGTTTTGAGTGAGGTAAAATGAAATTGATAATTTAAATTTAAGCCCTTGCGGATTGTGAGGGCTTTATATTGCTCATATAGCCTATATTGAGTGTTCGACGATAAAAAAATTAAGTCTTGTAAAAGAACGCGCTACCTTGACAAGATTATCTTAGATCAGAAAAGCTGGCATATTTAAAAACTATTTGCTAAAGCTCAACTACGTTTTAATTTTCTAAAAAGGAATAGGAACATTCCATATAAATCCCAAGGTAGAAGAAAATTTGTGCAAAAAAACTCAGTCAACTTGAGAAGTGATATTAATGGGAAGTCTGAATAGTTAAAAAACTGCAGTTATCTATATAAATTAAAATGTGAGAAATCCACGATGAATCATCCTTGATGGTTTACTAGTGCGCTACATCTTCGAAGTATAGGAAGTCAATGTTAAAGACTTTCTGAACTACACCGTCAAAACGATATTACAAAATGTAAACAACATATATGAGTTTTCGTCTTTACAAATAAAATCTAAATAGGCCTTGTCGATTTCTACGCCAGTCCTTCTCTTCAAGTTTCCAAGTTGACTTCTAAAAGAAGATACGATTGTCCTTAATTGTTCTAAGTTATTAGTTAAAATAATTTCTGGGTGGTCTGGTAAATATTGTTCATGAAATTCAGTTTGCAGTCCGTTATAATAAAGACTTAAATAACTGTTGTACCGAACTTGGATATTAAACACATCTATCCAAGTTTGAACTTGATCACTTTCACCCAAGGCATTGTGGGATATAGCTAAATTGAAATACCCATAGGGATATTTACTTTTTTCTTCATCAGGCAGAGAAGAAACGGGATTAAAATTTGCCACCTTGACATCGATTCCTGCATTGTCGTCGTAGGGATAAAACGACCTGCGGCGTAGACCGGTTGTTTTATTATATAGAACGTCTGCCACCCCTTTAACACCTGTTTGATTGCATTTACCACACATCGGTACTAGATTTGAAAAATTCACAGAATATATTGGGTATTTCGCTTTGTACAACCAGTGATCATAATCATCCTTAGATTCTCCTTCGAGCAATGAGTATTCATGAAGGCCACAGAATGGGCAGACTCTGCCGCTGTTGTTCGTGTTCTTGAAGGTTTGATAATGGTCTAAAAGAGTTGTTTTTAACTGACTCTGAATTGTTTTATTTGTGCTTAATGCCACCCCATAAAAATGATCTTTCAAAATATTTAGTGCACTATGCAATTCATTTGAATATAGCTCTGTTAAAATAACAGGGAGCTGTGTATCTGTACATATTGATCTTATATCCAAGCCGACCTTAAATTCATCAAACAAATCAATTCTTCTTTGCATTGAAAGTCCTTGAATAGCGTCGAAAACAATCCTAAATTTGTCGTCGAAACTTAAATTTCCGTCTTTGGCCTGAGACAATGCTAATACTTCTTTAAACCAATCGGGGAATAATGCATGAGAATATACTCCATTTGGTATAGATCTTTCCAAGAAGAGGTACATTACTTGGTTTACCCTCTCTATTGGATGTGAAGTATATTTTAACGCATATATCATTTTTCTAACCCTTTGTCGATAATTATTTTATTCAACTTTTGCACTATCATATTTTTTTCAAAAGAGTCTCCAAATTTGGATAAAGATTCGTTCAATTCATTAACATTTTCCGATCTGAGATCTTGCAACATTTCATTCCAAGATAAGTCAGCAATCTGTCTATTTTTTCCAAAAAACTCATTCATTAACTTAATTATGGAGGTACCATAGGTATTAATATTGACTTCCTTAGGCCCAGACCTATTTTCTCTTACAAACCATTTAACATTGTCTTGCTTACAATCAGATACGATAAATGGCGAATGCGTAGTAATTAAAATATCTCTTAAAGAACTTCTATCTATTTTAAAACATGATTTTAAAGTACTTACAAATTTAGAGCGCCAATCGGGGTTGAAATGAGTCTCTGGTTCGTCGAGCAAAAACAATGCATTAGATTCTCTTAGAAGCAAACAGATACCCATCGTATGAAGAAACTGATGTTCTCCATCGGACAATGATTTAGTCAGTAAAGTTTTTTCAGCGCCCCTTTTGTAGACTGTAAAATCTTTGATCCTAAATACGCGTTTGTGCGAAGGGAGGACAGGTACAGTTTCATTTACATACAAACTATTAGAGTTATAAATGTCATTTTTGGTTTGGTAAGGAACATCGTATAAATTTAAAGTATGCAACACTTGAAATGTTCTAAAAAGATCTAAAGGTGATGCAAATTCATTTTTAAAAGCTGTCTTTAGTGATTCATCTACCCAAAAGTCCAAAACGAGATTCTCTTCATCTTCATGGTGAATTGTGCAACATTTTATTAATCTATCAATTGCTGGCCTAACTAGCGTACTCAATTCCACTTGCGATTTAAACTTGTCAGCCTGGTCCTCAGTAGAAAAAGTTTCAATTACTTCATTCTTATATTTTTGGTAAACATGTTTTTGTAAAATTATTCTGGCTTGTTCGATGCCCAAAATACCTATTCCATTGATCGGATCCGTGAATGGCTTAAGATATTTTTTATCCTGCATTAAAAAATTCGCGAGTAAAATGGTTTGTGAATATTGATTATCAACGTAAATCATTCGTCCCTCAGGCCTTTGATAATCATAACGTTTAGTCAAGATATCAGAATATTCATCAAAGTGAATAAATCTCATCTTAAAGAAAGGAAGGCTTAGCACCTCATTTTCACCAGAGGAGTATCCAATAATTATTTCAGGCAAAATTTGTTTTGCAAGTATTCGATCTGGATATCGATCAATGCCTTTGTAAAACTCATAATTTACTATTTCCAGCAATGGACGTTCTCCGATAACTTTTGTAACTCTTATTTGAGCATAGTTTTTACTTTGCCAATTTAAATCTTCGACTCCTATCCTATCCTTATTTCTGTTCCAATTGACGGGTATTAAATATTCCAGTTCAAAAGCGTCAGGCGAGCATTGTGTCGCATCAAATCCCTTAATACTTTTTGGGGTCTTTTCAAATCCCCTTGGCTTATAATTAAGGTAAATACATTCAATGTGATAGAATATATTAGATATTGCTTCTAGAACGTTGGATTTACCACTTCCATTTCGACCTACAAAGCAATATGGGTTAAAATCTGCAGGATTTCTATTTGTGTTTACATTAAAAAAATCAATCTCAAAATCTTTTTTGATACCTCGAAAGTCGCTACAAAGCTTAAGTCGTATTAATTTCATTGATGATCTGATAAGATAATATGTAAACCCACTCCCTTAACTTCAATTAATTCCAAATCTTCAGAATGTCCAATCGTCAAGACACTCTCTGTATAATATATCTGCTTTAAAAACGGTTTTTTTCCCTTTAACATTTCAAAAACAAGATTTACTAGGACATCATAAGAATGCTCAATCTGCTCCTTTAACAAAAATTTATGTAACGTTTCGGCTCGAAAAGCTAATCGGAATTTCAATTTAATTAAATACTTTAGATAATCTATGTCAAGGGGGATTTTGCCGGTTAAATGTTTTTCATATTTCAGTAACTGAATCTTATTATTTATATGTTGACTATCAGATGATGGCTCTATCGTTGGAACATTGCTAGTAATATGTTTACTTAGACTTTTAATCGCAGCTAGTGAAAGTTCTGGTCTGTCTTCGAAGGCAGAATATGAAACAATTGAACTTTTCTTCAATTCAATTTTTTCCAGATTAAGTTCGCCATTGAATGCTCTTTCAGCCAGGGCATTAGTTAGTTCCTTTAGTTCATTTAGATATTCTTTTGATTTTAGCTTTAACTCTTGAACGACAGAAACAAAAGATTGAAATCTGTTTTGCTCGTCGATTGATGGAAGTGGTATCTCAAAATTATTAATCTGCGAAAAGTTAAAAGCCTGACGTGTTCCACCAACGTTTCTACTGAGTATCTTTTGTTGATAGTTGCTCTGACCAATGCAATAACTTAAATAAACAGGATTTACTTCTGAAATAATAGGTCGAATTATGCAAACATGTTGATTAACATTGGCAACGTCATCTTCCAGTTGATACCAAGCTACCCTGCCAATTGAAGCTCCAGTAATGGTTAAGAGTACATCTCCATATTTGACCCAAGAATTCTTCATTTTCTTGTGCGTCTGTTCAGTCAAATATAATGCAGAGTCGAAATCTATTTCAAACATCCTAATATTCTGACTTCTAAGAAAACAATTTCTTCCCTCTTGAAGATAGACTTCCTTTCCACCTCTGGGCGTTGTACCACTTCCAATTTTTGATGTGATAACAGACAATGGTTTAGTAATAAAGTTTCTATCATTTAAAGCTGTATCACCGAACATTTTCCAGAATTGAGCTTGTATAAGCTCATCAAAGCTATCGATCGATTTAATCCGTTTTTTAATAAGATCTTCACTCTTTTCCAGCATAACTGCTGTCCTCACCTGATCATCGAAGATCGGAAGCCGAAACTTAATTTTGTTTAAATTTTTCCGTGATATTCTAGTCCGAGTAGTCCCATTAGTGTATTCCTTTAACAAGTGTCGGAAATAGGGACTATTCAGCTTATATTTTAGCCAATCGTTATAAACCGAGGGATTGTTAGGTCGAATTATTGCGACATCTACCACTGTAACACATGGATATTCAAACCCAGGAAAAACACATGATCTGCCTATTGGATCAGGCATACGAGCAATGAGAATATCACCTTTCCGTAAAAAAGTACATTTCAATTCGTTTGCTTTTTCAAATGATAAATAGCGATCAGATTTATCAATAAACACTCCGTCTCCAATATCACCTAATTGTATCAACCTTACCTCTCCATTAGGATCTTGATCTTTACTTTCTATCCAATCTCCATCGTTAAATAGACCGCCTGTCTTGATTAACTCGCTTATGCTATACTCCTTGTCTGGCATACTAATGTAAAAGATTTTCTAGTTGCTTGATTCCCGTCTTCAATTCCTTTTCTAGCTTAGAAATTTTAATTAGAATATTTTTGGGATCGCCATAGCTTATTGGCTCATAAACATCAGATTTATATCTATTAATACTGAGATCAAAATCCTTATCAACGATCTCTTTTTTACTTACAAGGAAGTGCTTAGAGGCCCTATCACTTTGACTAGAGTTACTTCTAACTTGATATTTTTCAATAATATCATGCAAGTCGCTGTTGACTATTTTAGTCCTTTTATCGTCAAATGAGTAGCCATCAGACTGCATTTCATAAAACCAAACATTGTCTGTTATTGCCGCTTTTTTAAAAATTAAAATTGCTGTGGCAACTCCTGCGTAAGGTTTAAAGACTCCACTGGGCATAGCTATCACTGCTTCGAGCTTACACTTTTCTATCATGATTTCTCTTGTCTTTTTGAACGCTATGCCGGAACCAAATAACACACCTTGGGGAATAATAATTCCAGCTGTGCCACCATCTTTTAACATATTATAAATACGTTCAATAAATAATAGTTCCGTTTTAGTAGTTCCCAAAGTTAAATTGGGGTTTAAATCCCCTTTATCAATACTACCAGTAAATGGGGGATTTGCCAATACGATATCGAAAGCACTGTCTTCATTATATGACTTGGAAAGGGTGTCACGATTTTCTAAATGCGGTACTGTGATTCCATGCATCATTAAGTTCATCAATCCAATTCTGACCATTGAAGGATCAATATCGTATCCGTAAAAGGTCTCTTTTTCTAATTTCGATATTGAATTTTCTTCAGTTAGTTTATCTGCGACAGTCGCTCTTTTAAATCCATCATCGTCGATCTCAACTTTAGTCGAAAATTTCGTCAAAATGTATTGATAAGCTCCAAGTAAAAACCCCCCGGTACCACATGCAGGATCGGCAATCTTATCTCCTAATTTCGGCTCAACTAAATCACATATTAGCTTAATTATGTGTCGAGGGGTTCGGAACTGTCCCATTTTACCAGCCGTAGCAATTTCAGACAATAGATATTCGTAAACATCACCTTGAGTATCCTGAAAAGTTTGTCTTCCTTTAAGTCCAGTTTCAATTTCGACGTAGAGATCTTCGATAATATCTACTGCATCTTTTAGTAAAGAAGACTTCGGCATGATAAACACCGCGTTTTGCATGGATTTTACAAAGGGGCTATTTTCCCCATTTAAATTTTTAATAAACGGGAACACATTATGTTCGACATGTGAAAGCATAACGTCTGCAGTCAATGTTCTAAAATGACTCCATCGTAGTTCCGACCGACTACGTAACTTCGCTTTGGTCTTTGTACCATAGGGTTGATACATACCCTCAAATATAGATATGTAAGGAGACTTTCTCTTTACAGAGTTGGTTGTCATATTTGTATCCATCTCATCAATACGCTTCATGAAAAGGAGATAGGTTATTTGTTCAATAGCGGTCAATGGATTTACAATACCTCCACCCCAAAATTTAGACCATAGCCGATCTATATGTGACTTTAAGTTATTCGTTAACATGACTTTATTTTTTGGTGTATACTATTATGAATATTGTTTTTTTTATAACAGACGTTTTCTATTTTTCAGACACATAGCTGAACTAAAATAAATATTCAATAATCTATAAAATTAGTATTTAATGATTTCATTCAAGTATAATATAATGTTTTTTTCACTTTCATCATCGAAGAGGCTGAACATCAGTAACGCTAAATATCGAATTTATTCAAGGTTAGCCTAGGATTTTCTCATTTCTCAATTGCTAGTTCATTTAAAAAATCCATATAACAATGCAAAATCATTAGTACAAAAAATAGAGCCACAGACTTTGAAGCAATTGACAATTTAAAAATTAAAAAGTTGATAAGTTTAGTAAACAAACGTCAACATGAAGAATTATAAAAAACGAATAGCTAACAATAAACATGTTAGCTATTTAAAATGTACCCAAGAGGAGATTCGAACTCCCACACCCATACAGGCGCCAGCCCCTCAAGCTGGTGCGTCTACCAATTTCGCCACCTGGGTTTGAAGAATTGCAAATATATAAATTAACCATCTTGCGCTGCAACATTCATAAAATATTTTTTGAACTGAAATTCCGGAAAGCAAATCTTAACATGGTAAACCATATAAAGTAACACCAAATCAATTACAAAAAGTAACACGACTTACTATAGTAAATCGTATAAGACAGCTATAGCAAAGTAATTGTTTAGACGGACTTTCGTCGCACTTAAGTCGGGGTTTCGTCGGACTTATGACAATTGTGCCCGAATGAAAGCCGACGTAAATCAGAAGCAAACACAACTTATTAGTTTATCAATCAGCAATTTACTATATTGTATAACATAAATTAATGCAATCATGGGAAAAATAGAAAACGGAATTAACGGTGGCTTCACCGGGACGGTGGGCGCCGTGACTGGTTATTACCTGAACGGGAAATGGGTCATCAGGAGCAAACGGAGAAAGTCTATCAAAAACAAAACCGGTAGTGCTGATCAAAAGACCTGCAGATCCCGTTTTACCATGATGCAGACCTTTTTAAGCCCTATTGTGGGTTTTATCCGGATTGGTTTTAACCTGGAGTCGAAAAAACGCATGATGACCGCCCATAATGTTGCAAAATCCTATAACATGCTGAATGCCCAAAATGCCGCCGGCGAAATCGACTATGCCGCTGTACGTTTAAGCTTTGGAAACCTCACCGGTGCGGAGGGGGTTAAGCTGGAACACGACGATGCGGGTGTACATTTCAGCTGGACGGATAATTCTAACGGCGATTACACCAGGAAACATGACCAGGTGATGTTAATGGTTTATGATGTGGACAACAAAACGGCCATCTACGAAACAGGTGGTGCCAGGCGGTCAAAAGAAAGGGAAAGCCTGGAAATTCCGTCCTTTTATAAAGGAAAGGCATTTCACACCTGGATGGCTTTCATTGCAGACGACAGAATGGGGATATCTGCGAGTACGTATTGCGGCAGTTTCGTTTTTTGATCACAAAAGAATGAAGCTTTTACGTTAAATAACACTAACATTCGAAACTAAGCCCGTCGTAAGCCAGCCTGATGTTCGACGGCAAGTCTTTTTCTACATCGGCATGTTTACCCAGATTATGACTGATGTGTGTAAGATAAGTGGTTTCTGCACCTACCCTTTCCGCAAAGGCAATGGCCTCACCTAAAGTAAAATGAGAAATATGCGGTTCTTTCTGTAAAGCATTAAGCACCAATACTTTTGTTCCCTTTATTTTCTCAAAACTTGCTTCCGATACGGTTTTGGCATCTGTGATATACGTAAAATCGCCAATTCTGTACCCTGTAATGGGCAATAAATGGTGCATCACTTCAAACGGAATAATGGTACTTTCGCCAATTTTAAAATCTTCGCCATTGGTTACGGTGTGCAGATTAATCTGCGGCAAGCCATGGTATTTGGTTTCGGCAAAAATGTAATAGAACTCTCTTTTTAAAGCCGCTTGAACCCTGTCTGTCGCATAAACATCAATTACCTTATGCAGCAGATAATTAAAGGGCCTGATATCATCTAAACCCGCAATATGATCTTTATGTTCGTGGGTAAACAATACCGCATCAAGATCTTTCACCTTTTCGCGTAAAAGCTGGTAACGGAAATCAGGTCCACTATCTACCACAATAGTTTTGTCAGCTGTTTCAATTAATATTGAAGTCCGTAAGCGGTTATCTCTTTTATCAGCAGATAAACAAACTTCGCAATTACAAGCAATTACAGGAACGCCTTGTGATGTACCGGTACCTAAAAAAGTAACTTTCATCTGCTTAAACTTTCCTTTCTATAATTGTAATGCTGGAATTGTATCTTCATTAAAATAATTCGGTTTGCTGTAAGGATAGGTAGAATTGGCGCTGTTTTTCTTCTAACAGGTTTTCATCTGTATTGGTTTGCTTAACCAAAGTTACCAACGCAGCAATTTTTCCTTCCAGATTTGAAAATTTGTTTACCACAACAACCTTATTGTGCTCGAGCAGGCAAGAACCGGTTTTAAAGTTCCCTTTCTCGTAACGAACTTTATAGCCCATAGCAAAAAGCAGGGTTTCTAATTTCTCTAAGGTATGGTTTGTTAGTGGCAATGACATTGGAACAAACTTAGATAAATCTGCGCAGCATTCATAAACACATGATGAAAAATTTATCAACCAATATGTTCATTTCTAAAACATTTGGAAAATCAGGGCTCTGGATCAATCGGTTGCGAATTCCTGCTATCTGCTTTACTTATACTGAACAATGTCCTATCGCGTAAGACCTTATTGTTAGCCTGGATTTGTTTTTTAGCACGTATTACCAAGGCGATCGTCATGCTGAACTTGTTTTATTAGCTGTTTTTATTGTTTTAAAGGTCTAATAGCTACTTCGTGGTCAGCATCTTTCCTGCTGTTAATTTGCCTTGATTACTTAACAAATAATAATTTTAGAGCAATGTTATTTCCGCTCTCTGCCGCGGGGCATGGTACTTTGGAGCGCCAAAGTACCCAAAGCGCTTTGTCAATCCAGCAATGAGCCTTTTGCACAATCCCACCCACATCAAAAAAACAGCGGCACTTCGTTTTGTGTTCAATGTTTTTTAACCTTTAAATCATTTCTTATGAACACAAAACCACTGCGTTTCAGGTTTGTTAGTGCCAATTTACCTGAACTGCACCTGTTTTTTTGATTTCTCCGGCTCCTGGGATTGACGGCGTTCTTCGGTAAAACCTGTGTGTTATTAAAGCAAGCTAGCACGACGCCTAAACTATTCTAAAAAAGAAGTGCTCTACGATAAACCTAAAAATCTGATTTCAATAAAACAAAAAAGGTTCAGCTGTTTCCAGCTGAACCTTCAGGTTTCATCCCGCCTTAGCGGTAATAACAATTATCTTAAATCTACTACTTCAACACCAGGATATTTTTTAGCATCGAAAGCAAAAGTAGTTTCTGGTATATTTACGTTTGGCGAAAAAGTTTTCACATTGTAAGTGTATTTGTTTCCGTTTTTATCGAACAATACCACGTTTGCAATTTGTTTAGCCGCTTTATCGATGCTTAAACGTACTTTAAAAATCGATTTTTTAGCATCAACAGGTGTTAAATCAATCATTTGATAAGTTTTGGCACCAGCTTTTTCTTCACCGGTATAAACGTATTTAAATCCTTTTTCGTAAACTGTAAAAATCTTAGCAGGATTAATGGCATCGCCACTGTTATCTACATTACTCACTTGTACTTCTTTGTCTTTTTTCAAATAAGTCCATTGACTTTTACCATCACTAAACAATTCTTGATTGGTCATCGCCACTTTATACTTATTAGAATTGGCTTTAACATACAAAGTACCTTGCTGGGTTTCTTTTACTTTAGCTTTTGGATTATCCAAAGTGAAGGTAAAATCTGTTTTTACAATATTATACGATTTGTATTTTTTACTCACCTCAGCTAAAATGGCTTTAGCTTTCGCATCAGTTTGAGCATAAGTTGAAGTTGTAAAAGCAACTACAACCATTAATGCTGAAATTAATTTCTTCATCTTTTCTTTTTTAAATTTTTCCTTTTGAAACGTTAGAGTAGATTTTTTGTTATTGGTTTAATCTAATCTTTGTCATTCATACTATTCAAGAACTGTTCCAAAGAATATTCATCCGGGTATAAGACTTCGCGCGCCTTACTTCCTTCAAAGGGACCAACAATTCCCGCAGCTTCCAATTGATCAATAATTCTTCCGGCCCTGTTATAGCCTAATTTTAGTTTACGCTGTATTAATGACGTAGAACCCTGCTGATGCATCACAATCAGTCTGGCTGCATCTTCAAAAAACTTATCACGCTCGTTAGGATCAAAATCGGCCTTACTACCCTCCCCTGCTTCATCTATATATTCTGGCAGTTGATAAGCATCAGCATAACCGCGTTGGTTACCTATATATTCAGAAATCCGGTCTACCTCAGGTGTATCAACGAAAGCACACTGTAGCCTGATTAAGTCGCTACCTGTAGATAAAAGCATATCACCACGGCCAATTAACTGATCGGCACCACCGCTATCCAGAATGGTTCTTGAATCGATTTTCGACAATACCCTAAAGGCTAACCTGGCCGGGAAGTTGGCTTTAATGGTACCTGTAATAATATTTACCGATGGGCGCTGTGTAGCCAGAACCAAATGGATCCCGATTGCCCTGGCCAGCTGTGCCAAACGAGCAATTGGTGCCTCCACCTCCTTACCCGCAGTCATCATTAAATCGGCAAACTCATCTACCACTAAAACAATGAATGGTAAAAAGCGGTGGCCGTTATTTGGATTAAGCTTGCGTTTAACAAACTTATCGTTGTATTCTTTTAAATTTCTAACCTGCGCATCTTTCAATAAATCGTAACGCTGATCCATTTCGATACAAAGTGAGTTTAAAGTATTTACTACTTTTTTGGTATCGGTAATAATGGCATCGGCCTCTCCCGGTAGTTTAGCTAAAAAGTGTCTTTCAATTCTATTGAATAAAGTTAACTCTACTTTTTTCGGATCGACCAGTACAAATTTAAGTTGTGCAGGGTGTTTTTTAAACAACAGCGAAACCAGAATGGCGTTAATACCAACCGATTTACCCTGACCAGTTGCCCCTGCAACCAATAAGTGAGGCATTTTAGCCAAATCTGCGATAAAAACCTCATTACTAATGGTTTTACCCAATGCAATTGGCAAATCCATAGTGGTTTGGCTCCATTTTTCGGTATTGAGAATACTGCGCATGGGCACCATTTCCGGGTGTTGGTTAGGTACCTCGATACCAATTGTGCCCTTACCCGGCATTGGTGCGATAATACGGATGCCTAAGGCCGCCAACGAAAGTGCAATATCATCCTCCAGATTTTTAATCTTCGAAATCCTTACCCCAGGGGCAGGAATAATTTCGTAAAGGGTAACCGTTGGGCCAATGGTTGCCTTAATCTTATCAATTTCTATGTTGTAATGATTAAGGGTTTCGACAATTTTATTTTTATTGGCTTCCAGTTCTTCGGCATTTACCGAAATTTTATTGGTGCCGTAATTTTCGAGCAAATCTATTGTTGGATATTTATAACCAGATAAATCTAGTTTTTCATCATAATTACCAAACTGTTCTACCAGATCATCCGATTTTTTTTCTTCTTCAGTTTTTTCGATCGTAAAAGCAGGCTCCTTTTCGGTTTCAACTGGTGGTTCTACCGTTAATGGAAGTGTTGCTGCCGCAGCAGTAGCCAAAGGCAAATTGGTAGCCAACGGAGATAATACAACAGGTGCAATAGCTTCTTCCTCTTCTTTTTCTTCGAAACGGCTTGGCTGCAATACTACATTTTGTTGTTTACGCTCGTTACTTACCGGCTTATCACGTACCGGAAATTCAATGGGTGATGATGGCTCGTCGAAAGTTTTGTTCTTTACGGCCTGCTCTCTGATATCATTCACATAATCTGGCGTTTCGTTATCCAGGTAAACCTCTTTCTCTTTGCGCTCCGGAAATTTAAAATCGATGTTATAGGCGATGATTAAAATGGTTAATCCCGCAAAAGCAATTAATCCCGCCACCCCAGCTGCGCCAATTTGGGCACCTAATAATTTATTGCTCCAATAGCCAAACTCACCTTCTAAATAATGTGGCGATTCTGACCAGAAACTATGTGCAAAACCTAAGGTTAAGGATATAAACAGTAAAAAGAAAAAGCTATAACCTAATGTTTTAGAGATGGAAAGGATTTTAACTTTAAATAATAAACGGTAACCGATAATAAAAAAGGCCAAAACAAACAGGAAAGATGCAATACCGAACCATTCGTAAATAAACTGGTGCGATAACAAGGCGCCAAACTTACCTAACCAGTTTTGAACTACCGGTATGGAAACACCAGCTTCTTTTAGTTCTTCTGTTGTTTTAAAAAGATTGCCCCAGCCACCATTTGCATCGATTACATAACTCTGGTCATCTTGCCAGGTAAATAAATACGAGGTAAAAGCAATTAAAAAGTAAAGTGACAATATCACAAAAAACAGACCTGCAATTTTAACTGCACGGCCATCTGCCAAATCGAAGCTTGGCAAAAAATCTCCTTTTTCTTTCGGCTGCCGACCTGATGATGATCTGCCAGGTGCACTTTCTGCACCTTTATCTCTGAATGTATTGGTTTTAAACTGGTTACCCCTTACCGACATTTTCTATCCTAAATAATTTAATATTGAACAAACTTAGATAAAACTGCGCAGCATTAACGAAAGCCTAACAAAAAAAATAATCACAAATTGTAAGCATTGCTGCCAGGGCTTTTATTATACCACTCACTATTTTCAAGAAGAGCCAAATTTGCACCGCTATCTATTGGTTTTATAATCTGCCTTAAATTAAATAAAAATATTCATCGGGCATTAAACCTTAAACAGAAATTATTGTCTATTATTTTAACAACACACAAGTTGTTACGTTTTATCAAATGAAACGGATTTTGTTTTAGGTTTTATCCCGTTTTACCTGGAGAGGTTAAACGGGATTTTTTTATTTATAAACCTTAGGTTTAACTCGTCGTTTAATTTATTTTTAAAGGTCTCGTTGAGGGCTGAAGCCGTTTAAAAACCTATGAGGTTTGAAATACTAGGTGAATTAAGTTCCTATTATTTTGAAAAGCAGGGTTCGGTTCATTTCGGTTATCATAGTCCTGCTATCACTTCTCCCGACTTCTTTACGTCGGGATCGTTCTATCAGGTTTATTCAACCTGAGTCTGTAGTTCTTAGGGCTTAAACCTAATGGTTACTTAAGACAGTGGGTTTGCGTTAGGGATTGTAAGGGTTCAGTGCCGATCCTTCATCGGTACCGGAGCGAAGCGCAGCCCTGCAAAGCCCGACCCTTTCCCGTTTTTCACGGGATTGGGTAACGCCCAAATGAGCTAACAGCTTTCAGTCGGCAATTTTTCGACCGGTGGCTCTTTTTCTTCAGATATCATGTTTTTTTGACCGCTGAGGTCTTGGTAGATTGCCTTACACTATATATATTTAAGCAATAAAGTTTACAATTTCTTAATTTTTGTTAATTTAAAGCGATTTTTGAAACAATACTATGGGCATAGCGCAACTCGAAGAGCAAATTGAGGCTGGAAATTTACAAGCAGTAAAAGAAATTTTGGTTGAAAACCCAAAATTGGCAAATGTTGATACTTCTCATCACATTTCGCCACTGTTATTGGCCTGTTATTATAAAAAACAGGAAATAGCCGATTTAATTGCTGAATTTGTAGATGACCTAACCTTGTTCGAAGCTTGTGCAGTGGGCAAATTTGATGCAGCATCGCAATTAATATTTCAAAGTCCTAATAGTATTAACGAATTTTCGGAAGATGGCTTTACACCATTAGGTTTAGCCTGTTATTTCGGCCATGAAGATTTAGCCCGTTTTTTAGTTTTAAAAGGTGCGGATGTTAACCTGCCATCAAAAAATGGATTTAATGTATTTCCGATCCACTCGGCAGTTGCTGCTAATAATTTCAATATTACTAAAATACTGTTAGATGCAGGCGCCTACCCGAATGTTTGTCAGAAGGCAGGATTGGCGCCCTTACATACCGCCGCACAATTAGGAAATATAGAATTGATTATTTTATTGTTAGAACACGGAGCAGAAGTTTCTTTGCGCATGGAAGGTGGAAAACTACCTGCAGATTTAGCCGCAGAAAAAGGCTTTAATGAAATTGCTGAGATTTTAAGAGACGATGATTAATTAGTCTGGAGTCGTGAGTCTTTAGTCAAGAGTCTGATTTAGCAACCATTTTCCACCATCCATACTAGCTCTTACATTTTATTCCCAAATCCTTGATCGCATTCTTTTCATGTACGTCCTGATATCGAGCACTACAGCTGCCAAAAAATAGAACAATATTGGAAAACCCACCGCTAAAAACGACGAATAAATAAAAAACAAACGCACTTTCGCTGTGCTCATGTTCAACTTGTTAGCCAAATAAGTAGAAACGCCAAAACTCTGTTGTTCAAAATAGGTTATAATTCTTTGGAACATTTTAAGCTTATTTTAAAAATCTTAATAACAATACCACAAGATAAAATCATTGGAAACCCAAATCATAATTTGATTTCCAAACTCTAATTTAGCAATAATAATCGGTTAAATTTCAATAGCATATTCTATCCCGATTATTCCAGAACCAATTTTTCAAAATCCTGTTTATCCTCGTGTTTAATAAAAAGCGTTTGTTGTTCTTCCAGTCCTGAAAACTTTTTGATCAGGTCTGCCTTAAATTTATGGATATCGACATCTTTGTTTAAAATAACAGTTAAGGCATCGGCATTACCCCTAACCTCAATAATCTGATTAGGATATACTTCTTTAAGCTCGTGTGGAAATTCCATAATTTAAAAACAGATTATAGTGTAGAAAGTTTTGTTTGAAATCAGCATTTGGTTAGGCCTGCTTTAAAATTTTAATTCCAATACCACAATATAGACATTTTTTCTCATCGCAGTATTGCTTTTTAAGCTGCAAAATTCCTTGCGAAGCAAATGCATGATCCATCTTCACTCCTGCTCCGGTAAATTTATCTGTAATCGCATTTTGCTCAGCTGGCAAACGCTCCAACAATTTTATCGCCCTGCTAATATAATATTGTGTACCTGTGTGTTTACCATGCGCGAATAAAAACAAAGCCACCGTGTTTAACAAAACATTATCAACGGATGTTTTTCCAATTTGTGTATTTACACCAGAAGTTTCTTTTTTAAAATGATAATGTGTTTTCCAGTAATCGTTTACCGGTAGGTTTTCGAACAAAGCATGCAATTGAGCTGTATCTTTGATTTCCATTATTTTAGAAAAAAGATGATTGGCTTTTACAATTAACGCTGCAAATTGCGCCAATCTGATCGTAGGAAAGTTTTGCGGCCTCATCCGCATAAATTTCCACATCGAAACTTCTATAGGTTTAATATTGTATTTCTTTCGAAGAAACTGGAATTCGGCCTTTAGCTTTTTAGGATACTCCTCTTCAAACTGATCGTTTAAAAAACCAGCGGCACCAAAAACCAGTGCTTCAATTTGGTTTGGGTTATTTTTATGCTTGGCGTAAATGTGCTGCGAAACGGCTTTGGCAAACAACTCGAAAGGCAAAGCATTTATTTTAAAGCCAAAATTACGCGCCAGGAAACGGTAAAAAGTCTCATCCCAATTCCCATTTAATTCGTTTAAGGTTTCAGTAACAGCATTCGTTTTTTGCTCGAAACGCTCTATTAAGGTTCTTGATAAAAAAGAATCGACAATTAATTGATCTACCGTTCCAATTTGTGCAATGCAAGGAAAATCAGTTAAGGTGAGAAATAGGTTTTCGTATTTTTTGATGAGATCGGTAGAGATACGGTGTTTTAATTCCAAAACGGGCAAAACAGTATTGTCTATTCTTTTTATTTCCGCATCATGCTCATAAACAACATGTAAGACTACATTTTCGTAGGCGGGATTAATTTGATGACTGTGTTTTAACCAATCTGACGACCTGAGGTGTATTTCTACATTACCAGCCCATGTGGTATTGCCAATTTCGATTTTCGCGTTAAAAAAATCCGGACCAGCATTTTTGTTTAGTAAGCCTGGATTTATAATTTTCAGGTTTTCTCCAGCAGTGGTTTGCAGCCCGCTATAGTCAAACGACCTGAATTGCCATACGTAATGAAGAAAATCTTCTGGAAAATTCATTCTTCAATGTAGTGAAATATTCTGAAAAGCTATAAATAATTACATATTTTGTCACTTAAAATTTATGCTACAGTCTTAATTACAACACATCCCTAAAGATTAAGTTGCTTTAACTTCGGCCTTCTTTTTATAATTGGTAATAAAAACTCCTGCAATAATTAAAACGGTTGCAACGACTAAATCTATACCCACCTTTTCATTTAAAATTAACCAACCTAAAAATATCGCAATAATGGTGTTGAAGTAAGTTAAGATGGAAACTTCGGATGCTGAAACCTTTTTTAGGGCATAATGATAACAGAAATAACCTAAAACAGACCCAAAAACAGCTAAATAAACTGTGGCAAATATGCTTTCTGTTTTCCAGGAACTTACATCAGCCTTGCCGGAGAATACCATTGCTAAGCCCAATTGAATAATGGCCGAAAACACAAACTGGTAAAATAGATTTAAGAAAATGTATTGAGGTTTACCACTGTGTTTCTTCGAATAAATGGTGCCGACTGTCCAACCTGAAACTGCAATAATCAACGATAAAATTCCATTTCGGTAACCTGGTTCAAGCAAATCATTCAAACCATCTCTAAAAATAAAAACAATACCTAAAAACCCGATAAAAACACCAATGAATCCCTTTAAACTAGCCTTTTGAATCCCCAGAAATACGCATCCGAGAAATACGAGCAAGGGAGAGGTGGCATTAATTAAGGACGCCAATCCACTTGGAATAGTCTTTTCGGCAACGGTTGTCATGCCATTGGCAATCACCACCATTAAAATAGACAATAAGATCTGTCGTTTAAAACTCGACCATCCAATCCATTTTAGTTCCTGCTGTTTAATTAACAGAACCAATATAATTATCGAAGCAACAGATTGACGAATGGCCGTTACATACCAGGCCGGAATGCTTTCTACGGCAATCCTTATTCCTAAATATGTTGTGCCCCATATCAAGGCCACGCCAAATAGGGCGAGGATGAGTTTAAGATCTATTTTTGATTTCATGATTGATATATGTTTAACCACAGATGAACACGGATAAACACAGATATTTTAGAGACTATAGCCGTTGAGCATTCTTTTTATTTCAACTCTTGGCTTACCAAAATTTATGATTAAACCACAGCGTCTATTACAAGCGATCAAATAGTTCATTAATTGTGCCTGATGGATATCCGTTATTACTTTAGCTGTTTTTAGTTCGACAACAACTTCATTTTCAATAAACAAGTCGACAAAATAATCTCCTACAACTTGATCATCATAGAAAACCTGTAATGCGTGTTGTTTTGTGACGATTAATCCAGCTTTTTTAATTTCAATGAATAATGCATTTTCATACACTTTTTCTAAAAAACCACTTCCTAAAGTATTTGAAACTTTATATGCAGCTCCAATTATTCTTTCAGTGATTTCATTTAGATTATCCATGAAACCAATTTATAAAAAATATTTCGACACAAGTGTTGAAAAACCCAAATCTGTGTTCATCCTTTTTATCTGTGGTTAATTAATTCAGCTTTAAGTAGGATCTGTTCCATTTCTTTTTGAAGTTTCAACGCTTCTTCCCTGGCCTTTTCGGCAAAATCTTCTCCCTGGCTGGCATAGATAATTCCTCTCGAAGAATTAATCAGCAATCCGCATTGTGCATTTAGACCATACTTGCACACTTCATTTAAATCTCCTCCCTGTGCGCCAACACCTGGCACTAAAAGAAAGTGATTTGGTGCTAATTTACGTACATCACCAAAAGCTGCCCCACGGGTTGCGCCTACCACATACATCATCTGTTCATCTGTAGCCCAGGTTTGCGATGTTTTAAGTACTTTTTCGAAAAGTTTATCTTCGCCAATTTCCTGTAATTGAAAATCGGCATGGCCGGCATTCGAGGTTAAAGCCAAAAGAATTACCCATTTATCTTTAAAAGTTAAAAACGGCGTTACCGAATCGCTCCCCATATAAGGTGCTACCGTAACCGAATCGAAACTCATCTCTGATGATGCAGCATTGAAAAACGTTTCGGCATACATGGCAGAAGTATTGCCAATATCGCCTCTTTTAGCATCAGCAATAGAAAAAACATCCTGCGGAATATATTTCCAGGTTTCGATCAAAGTTTCCCATCCCTTTTTTCCATAACACTCATAAAAAGCAGTATTGGGTTTATAAGCTACACATAAATCTTTTGTGGCATCAATAATCTGTTTATTAAATTCCAGAATCGGGTTTTCATACTTCAATAAGTGTTTTGGTATCTTATCTAACGAAGAATCTAATCCGACACATAAAAATGAACGTTTTTTTTGTATCTGCTCGAAAAGTTGTTGCTTTGTCATATATGGGCTTATTTGCTGCAAATATGAAGATTTTTAAGTTTTCTGAGCGACAAAATAATGCTCACATTAATTATTTTTATAAACATTTTAAACTTTTGCTTGCAGATTACGTTTCAAATACATACAATTGCAACATAATTTCTCAACCGTTTATCTGAATATCCCAGAAAAATTTATCAAGACTTGTTTTTTGTTACCATTTTTTAAAAGCACATGTTGCTTTTTATTCAGCTTATAAACAATTATGAAACAATTTGAGCATTTTCCATAATGAACTCATTTAATGTTTTATAGCCTTAAGAATTTATACACAATGAAACGCCAGGCCTACACTAACACAAATATATTTAAGCCTGTGTAGATTTATAACAGAAAACATCCGTTATAAACAAATGAAAAATTTCTTGAAACATATATATTTAGAATGTTTAGTAAAACAGAATTAAATGATAAGCTCACAACAGAATTACGTGAGCTAGCTAAAAGCTATGGCATTGAAGGTGCCGACTCCCTAAGAAAAATCGACCTTGTTGAAGTACTTTTACACCAACAAGAAATTATAAATGCTGCTAAAGCCGGTGCAGACCCTTATAGCGAAATCGAACCTATTGCAGCTACTCCTGCACCTAAAACCAAAGCTGCAAAAGCACCAAAAGTTGCCGCAGCCGCAGCAGCCGCCTCTGCAGTGGCCGCTGAAAAACCAGCTACTACAGCCGACAAGCCTGTTAAAAAAAGAGCAAGGTTAACGAAAGACGAGCCTGCAGCGCCAATTGAAAGAAGAAGAGATGCTGTAACGTTATTTGACGAGCCTCAACACCAGCAACAACCAGAAAGACAACCAGATAGAATTATTGAATCTGAAGAAAGTGTAAAACCAATCTCAGCTTTAATAGAAGAAAGTGCAGAAGTACTTCCGGTAGCTCCAAAACAAAAACAAGAGCCTAAAGAAAAGCAGGAAAAACCACAGCGCGACGAAAACCGCCAGCAAAAACAACCGGGTGGTGGCAATCACCACAAAAACGAAAACAGTTACTCCAACTTAGATTTCGATAACGTAATTACAAATGAAGGTGTTTTAGAAATTATGCCTGATGGTTACGGTTTCTTGCGCTCTGCAGATTACAACTATTTAACTTCTCCTGATGATATTTATGTATCGCAGTCTCAGATAAAACTTTTTGGTTTGAAAACCGGTGATACTGTAAAAGGTAGCATCCGTCCGCCAAAAGAAGGCGAAAAATATTTCCCACTGGTTCGTGTAGAAACCATTAACGGCAGAATTCCTGCTGAGGTTCGCGACCGTGTTCCTTTTGATTATTTAACACCACTTTTTCCAACAGAAAAATTAAATTTATTTACGGATAACAGCAATTACTCTACCCGTATTATGGATTTATTTACACCTATTGGTAAAGGACAGCGGGGTTTAATTGTGGCACAGCCAAAAACAGGTAAAACCAACCTGCTTAAAGAGGTTGCCAATGCAATTGCTAAAAACCACCCTGAAGTTTATTTAATTATCTTATTAATTGATGAGCGCCCGGAAGAGGTTACCGATATGGCCCGTAGTGTAAGAGCAGAGGTAATTGCCTCTACTTTTGATGAGCCAGCTGAGCGCCACGTTAAAATTGCCAATATTGTTTTAGAGAAATCGAAACGTTTGGTAGAAAGCGGACATGATGTGGTAATCCTTTTAGATTCGATTACACGTTTGGCCAGGGCTTACAATACAACAGCACCAGCATCAGGCAAAATATTATCAGGTGGTGTTGATGCAAATGCTTTACACAAGCCAAAACGTTTTTTCGGTGCGGCACGTAACATCGAAAATGGTGGTTCATTAACCATTTTAGCTACCGCATTAACCGATACAGGTTCTAAAATGGATGAAGTTATCTTCGAAGAATTTAAAGGTACAGGTAACATGGAGTTACAGTTAGATCGTAAATTATCTAACAAACGTATCTTCCCTGCAATTGATATTACGGCTTCAAGTACCCGTCGCGATGATTTATTGTTAGATAGAGATATTTTACAACGTGTATGGATTTTACGTAATCACCTTGCCGATATGAACAGTCAAGAGGCGATGGAATTTGTTCAATCTCAAATAAAAGGAACAAAAAGTAACGAAGAGTTCTTAATTTCGATGAACAGCTAAATAAGTTTGGCGTTTGGGGTTTGGAGTAATGCATTTCAAACCCCATGCGCTTAACGCCCACCTCCATGCTTAAAAAGAATCTCCCTAATGCGATTACCTGTGCAAACCTTTTTTCAGGTTGTATCGGAATCGTTTTTGCATTTAAAGGCAATTTAGAAACCGCAGCCTATTTCGTTATTTTCTCTGGAATTTTCGATTTTTTTGATGGTATGGTTGCGCGTTTATTAAATGTAAAATCGGCAATTGGAAAAGATCTTGATTCTTTAGCAGATATGGTAAGTTTTGGGTTCTTACCGGGGGTAATCATGTTTCATTTGTTAAAGGCAAGCGATTATTCATCTGAATACCTTCCTTATCTTGGATTTATCATTACTATTTTTTCGGCACTCAGGCTGGCCAAATTTAACAACGATACCAGGCAAACGGAAGATTTTATTGGTTTGAATACACCTATGAATACTTTGTTTATCTGTTCTCTAGCTTTTATTGCCAACGATTATCCACAGGTTATTGGTTCTAGTATTTTACTGATTGCCATTACAGCAATTACAAGTTTTTTACTGGTGAGCGAAATCAAAATATTCTCTTTAAAATTCAGCGATTTAAGCTGGGCGAAAAATAAAATCAAATTTATCTTCCTCATCCTATCGGCCATATTAATAGCTTTTCTAAAATTTGCAGCAATTCCTTTTGTCCTGGTATTATATATTGCTTTATCGGTATTGCATTTTAGGGGTGCGACTAATCATAAAATATAACTAAGTTTTTCCCGCAGATTAAGAAGATTAAAATCGCAGATCATAGCGCATTAGATTAATCCTTTAAATCTGTGTTCCTTTTCTGCAAAAATCAAAGATTAATGCGCTACAGTTTTTTAACCTCAAGCGGATCTGTAATATTTCTGCAAATATCGAGCATCGTTTCGCCCAACAGTGGATGTATCACCTCTGGTGCAATTTCAGCCAAAGGCTCCATTACAAATTTTCTATCTTGCATATGGGGATGAGGTACCTGAAGTTTATCCGGAATATTGATAATTTCTTCTCCAAAAAGGATCAGATCGATATCTATTAACCGTTCTCCCCATTTATCTTTCCTTACCCTGCCCAATTCCTGTTCGATACTTAATGCATACTCTAAAACTTCAAGCGCCGTTAAAGGGGTTCGTAAACTTACAGCTTGGTTCAAAAAAGAAGGTTGGTCGGTTTTACCCCACGCAGCGGTTTCATAAAGAGATGAGATGGCGATCACACGACCAATTTTATCGTTCAATAGTTCGATGGCTTTTTTCAAATTCGCCTCCCTATCGCCTAAATTTCCACCCAGTAACAAATAAGCCGTGTTGTACTCTAAAGCTTTATTAAGCATCATGTATTTTTATATCTTTACAACACAAAATTAAAACATTTAAATGAGAGAATTCTTTAAGTATTTATTTGCCTCTATGCTGGGCTTTTTCTTATCAATAGTAATTGTATTTGTGATCTGCTTCGTAGTTGTTGTGGGTTTAATATCTTCTATTGATAGCGACAAAACCGTTGTTGTGTCTAACAATTCGGTACTATTCCTAAATTTAGACCAGGCCATTACAGAACGTACACCAAAGAATCCATTCGGAAACCTGCCAATTGTTGGTAGTGAAGAAAAAGATGGTATTGGCTTAAACGATTTCTTAAAAGCGGTACAAAAAGCCAAAACAGATGATAATATCAAATGCATCTACCTGAATGTGAGCAGTCCGAATGCAGGTTTTGCAACTTTGCGCGAAGTTAGGAATGCGTTGATCGATTTCAAAAAATCTCACAAAAAAATTATTGCCTACAGCGAAGTGTATACACAAGGCGCTTATTATTTAGCGTCAGTTGCTGATAAAGTTTATCTAAATCCCGAAGGCGCTTTAGAATTTAAAGGTTTCAGCTCTGAATTAACTTTCTTTAAAGGAACTTTAGAAAAAGTTGGAGTAGAAATGCAGGTTATCCGTGTAGGAAACTATAAAAGTGCAGTAGAGCCTTTCATTTTAGATAAAATGAGCGATTATAACCGCAAACAGGTTACAGCTTATGTTGGCGGATTGTACAATACTTTCTTAACTGATATTGCGCAAAGCAGAAACATTCAAAAAGATAGTCTTTATAACATTGCCGATAATTACAAAGTACAACAGCCACAAGATGCCGTAAACTTTAAAATGATCGATGCCCTGAAATATAAAGATCAGATTTTAGAAGAGCTGAGGGGATTATCTGGAAGAACCAGGGGTGAAAATATCCGTTCGGTAACGATTAACGACTATGCGAAAAACAATACTGATACCGGCGAAGGAAAAGATAAAGTAGCGGTAATTTATGCCAATGGCGAAATTAATGGCGGCGAAGGTTCTGACAACCAGATCGGTTCGGAACGTATTTCCAGGGCAATTAGAAAAGCACGCTTGGATGATAACATTAAAGCGGTGGTTTTACGTGTAAACTCGCCCGGAGGTAGCGCACTTGCTTCGGATGTGATCTGGAGAGAAATTGTATTGACCAGAAAAGAAAAACCAGTTATTGCATCGTTTGGCGATGTTGCCGCATCAGGTGGTTATTACATTGGTTGTGCTGCCGACAGTATCTTTGTGCAACCGAATACCATTACAGGCTCGATCGGTGTATTCGGTATCATCCCGAACTTCCAAAATTTAATGACCAACAAACTGGGAATTACATTTGATGGCGTTAAAACCGGTAAATACGCCGATATTATGGCCACTAACCGCCCTATGACTGCAGGTGAAAGATTCATTATCCAAAATGAATTAAACAGAATTTACAGCGGTTTTGTAAGCCGTGTAGCCGATGGAAGAAAGAAAAGCAAAGCATATATCGATAGCATTGGTGGTGGCCACGTTTGGATCGGTACAGATGCCGTTCAAATTGGTTTAGCTGATAGAATAGGTAGTTTTAACGATGCTATTAAGGCAGCCGCTAAAAAGGCTAAATTAAAGAATTATAAGGTTGTAGAATATCCAGATGTAATTGACCCATGGAAATCGTTAATGGATGAGGGTACAGACAGGATTAAAACCTATTACACCAAACAAGAACTTGGCGATAACTACATGCTTTACCAACAAATGAAAAAGGTAATTGCAAGCTCTGGCATTCAGGCCAGAATGCCATTTGAAGCAGTAATTAAGTAATAATTAAACCTTGCAGTGTTCTAAAACCTGCAAGGTTTAATATTAAAGTTTTATTTCACTCTGGGTTTGCGTTAGGGATTGGAAGGGTTCAGTACCGATTCATCGGTACCGGAGCGAAGCGAAGCCCTGAAAAGCCCGCCCCTTGCGTAGCTTGGGTAACGCCAAAAAAATAAGCGTTAGTTTTTTCCTTAAAAAATGAGGATCAAATTAAGAATGATTGAAAGACCTTTAGACCATACATTTTATTTCAATTCTTCTTCCTACTCTATCACTTTCCATTCGGGATGCAAAGTAAGATAAGTCGCATTAACCGGAATATTCACCTGATGAACCGTTAAGGAAATACTTTTTCCTTTTAAAAATTCAAAGCCAATTCCATCTTTTTTGGCATCATAAACCGTAACGGTATCTTTATCTTCATTTAAATAGGCAGAAAGTTTTTCAATGGTTGGGAACTTCAATTTCACATCTTCCAACGTGCTCCCGGTAGCCAGGCCATCCTTTGTTTTAAACCTATTGGAGGTAATTCTAATCTGTTTTACATCTTTTGCACGCATACTCGTGTCCCGATAAGAAGAATATACCGCAATTTCGTTTCGGTGTTTCGCAGTAGAATCGTCACTGTACCAAATCCCCCAGGCTTTCCCCATTGCGGCATCACCGGCATTTGGCCTGCCTAATTTTCTACCTACCTCTTCCATATCCTCTCCAAGTGCAATTTCTCCAACTGACCGACCAGCGACAACCAGGAAGCGCTCATCAACACTTTGTGTTGGGGCTGATGCTAAATTACTTACAGAATCGGCATTATGATCTGTTTTACTGGCAGATTGACAAGCGGCTACACTCATACTTAATCCCAAGAGGGCGAATTTTATAGATTTCATGATTGTAAAACAAGACTTTAATAAATTTGTGTTTTAATTTTATAAGCACAAGAAGGATTTGAGGCATTATTTCCTAATTTTACCTCTTATGGAAAACAAGACCATCGCCCGCACCTTACGCCTGCTATCGCAGCTTATGGAACTGCACGAAGAAAATCCCTTCAAAATTAAATCTGTTGCAAATGCCTATTTTAAGGTAGATAAATTACCCTTTGCTTTAAAGGATAAACCTTTAGATGAACTGGATAAAATTGAAGGTATTGGTAAAGGACTGGCTTCCAAAATCATTGAACTTCTCCAAACAGGAGAACTAAAAGAGCTTAATGAAATTCGCGAGAAAACACCCGAAGGTGTAGTAGAAATGCTGGCCATAAAGGGCATCGGACCGAAAAAGATATTCATTATCTGGCGTACCTTAGGTATAGAAAGTATAGGTGAATTGTATTATGCCTGTAACGAAAACCGCTTAATTGAAGCCAAAGGTTTCGGTTTAAAAACCCAGGAAGAAATTAAGAATGCAATCGAATTTAAACTCGCGGCCAATGGACGGTTTTTATACGCACAGGTTGAGGGTTTTGCCAAAACTTTATTTACACAGCTTGCTGATTGGACTGGAAAAATTGACAGCAGTGCACTTTTGGGCTTTGCGGGTCAGTACCGACGCGCTTGTGAGATTATCGATGAACTGGAAATTGTGATCGGTGCTGAACAAATTGATACCCTTAAACAAAATTTGCCTGCTTTCGAAGCACTTTCTTTGATTGAAGCGGAAAATGCTTACATCTGCACCACTGAAGCTGGTTTCAGGATAAAAATTTATGCAGTTGAAAAAGCTGAATTTTATTTACAATGGTTCAAACACACCGGAAATACCGAACATGTAGAGAAAGTTTTAGTATTAGCAGGTAATGGTCCTTTTACAAGTGAGGAAGAAATTTACAGTAAAGCAGGTTTATCTTTCATTGTTCCTGAACTTCGTGAAGATTTTGATGAAATCGACCTGGCGAAAGCAGGTAAACTCCCTACCTTAATCCTATATGAAGATTTAAAAGGCAGTTTGCACAACCACTCTACCTGGAGCGATGGCGTACACACCCTGGAGCAAATGGCTGTATATTGTAAAGAAAACTTAAATCTTCAGTATTTAGGGATCTGTGATCACTCTAAAACTGCTGTTTATGCGAAAGGTTTAAATGAGCAACGTGTTTTTTCACAACACCAGGAAATTGACGAACTCAATAAAAAACTCGCTCCCTTTAAAATCTTCAAAGGTATTGAGAGCGATATTTTAAGTGATGGCTCATTGGATTATCCGGATGATATTTTAAAAACGTTCGATTTTGTAGTGGCCTCGGTACATAGCAATTTACGCATGGACGAAGCAAAAGCAACCGCACGTTTACTAAAAGCCATTGAAAACCCATATACCACCATTTTAGGGCATCCAACAGGCCGTTTATTGTTAAGCAGAGCCGGATACCCGATAGATTATAAAAAGATTATTGATGCCTGTGCAGCAAATAAAGTAGTGATCGAAATCAATGCGAATCCCTTACGTTTGGATTTAGACTGGCGCTGGCACCGTTATGCTTTAGATAAAGGCGTATTGCTTTCTGTAAATCCAGATGCCCATAGAACGGAAGGTTTCCATGATATGCATTACGGCATTCTAGTTGCCCGCAAAGGTGGTTTAAGTGCCGACAAATGTTTAAATGCTTTTTCTTTGGAGGAGATTACAGCTTACTTTAACCGCAAAAAACAAATTAACCACAGATAAAAAGGATGAACACGGATAAGTTTAAATCTGTGTTCATCTGTGAAAATCTGTGGTAAAAAACCATAACTTTGCCCCATGATAAGTGAAATTGCCAACCGCATATTTAATCAAGTAATTACAGACTACCATAAGTTTGATGATATTGACCATCCGGTTGAAAACCCATATGATGCCGAAAGTTTAGAGCATCTCTTTTATCTTAAGAACTGGATCGATACAGCACAATGGCATATGGAGGATGTGGTGCGTAACCCTCAAATTGATCCTGTTGAAGGTTTGAGCTGGAAAAGACGCATTGACGCACAAAACCAGGTACGTACCGATATGGTTGAGTTTATTGATGGTTATTTCTCAAATCTTTATCAGGGGATTTCGGCTTTGCCAGATGCAAAAATCAATACAGAAAGCCCAGCATGGGCGATAGATAGGCTTTCTATTCTGGCATTGAAAATTTACCATATGCAGGAAGAAGCTGAACGCGAAAGTGCCTCAGCTGAGCACCGTGCACAATGTCAGGCTAAATTAAATGTATTGTTATCGCAACGCGAGGATCTTTCAACCAGTATCGATGAGTTATTGGCAGATATTGAGGCGGGTAAAAAATACATGAAAGTATATAAACAAATGAAAATGTACAACGATCCGAGTTTGAATCCGGTATTGTATAATAAAGCATAAATTAATCAACCACAAAGACACGAAGAACACAAAGAATCCCTTGGTGCTCTTTGTGCCTCCGTGGTAAAACATTATGGCCGCAACCCAAAAAATTATCGTTTTACGCTTTTCGGCAATGGGCGATGTGGCCATGGCAGCCTCTGTTTTACACGAATTTTCAGAACAGAACCCAAATACAGAGATCATCATGGTGAGCAGATCTGCTTTTAAGCCATTTTTTGATCGCATTCCGAACCTGATCTTCCATCCTATCGAGCCCAAAACCGTTCATAAAGGAATTGATGGTTTATACAAACTCTATCAGGAGCTCCGCAGTTATAAACCAAATGCAATAGCCGACCTGCACGATAACTTGAGAAGCAGGGCAATTTCAACTTTTTTTCGTTTAACCGGAACAGAAATTAGGCGGATAGATAAAGGAAGAGCAGAGAAAAAGAGATTAACACGTAACAATAACAAAGTTTTTAAACCCCTCAGAAAAACGGTAGAGCGTTATGCTGATGTTTTCCGCGAATTGGGATTTGCGGTTAAACTCAGTTATAAAATAGATAAATCCCCTCAGAAAATTCCAGCAAATGCACTAGATTTATTTGCCAATAAAGCGACAAAAAAAATAGGCATCTCCCCTTTTGCGCAACATGTTTATAAAATATATGCCTTAGAAAAAATGGAGGCGGTAATTGCCTTGTTAAGCGGATTAGGTTATGAGCTTTTCATATTTGGTGGTGGTAAAACAGAACAAACAACTGCCGAAAACTGGGCGAAAACCTATAAAAACGCTCATAATTTAATCGGTAATTTTAACTTAACGGAAGAGCTTGCCATTATTTCAAACTTGGATTTAATGTTAAGTATGGATTCATCCGGCATGCACATGGCATCGCTTGTTGGTGTGCCCGTAATTTCAGTTTGGGGACCAACACATCCATATGCCGGCTTTTTGGGTTACGGGCAATTGGAAAGCGATTGCATCCAGATTGATCACCCTAACAGGCCCAATTCTATTTATGGAAACAAACCCTGCCTTTGCGGTGTTGAAAACTGTATAGACTTAATTAAGCCTGAAACAATTGTAGATAAAATTAAAGAGAAATTAAATGGCTAAGCAATTACTTTTGGTCCGTCACGGTAAATCGGATTGGGGAAATTTAGATTTAAAAGATTTCGACCGACCGCTAAACAAACGTGGCAAAGAAAATGCGCCGGAAATGGCTGAAAGATTGATTAATAAAGGTTTCAAATTAGATCTGATTGTAAGTAGTCCGGCGAAAAGAGCTAAATCTACAGCTAAATACTTTGCAGAGGCCTATAATATCGACCATATCCAATTTGAAGAATCTATTTACGAAGCCAATACCAGAGCCCTACTTAAAGTGGTAAATGGGTTAAATAATGGCGCAGACCATGTAGTGATGTTTGGTCATAACCCCGGTTTTACAGATTTTGCGAACGAGTTATGCGATGCCGACATTTACAACATTCCAACTGCAGGCATGGTGTTAATTTCTTTTCCTTTTGATTCATGGCAAATGGTAAGCAAAGGAACAGGAGAATTGGTGTTTTTTGATTACCCGAAGAATAGTGACGAGGTTTAAGGTTTTTTAACATTAAGGCTAGTAGTCAGTTAATTACTTGCAACGGAAATACAGATTACACGGAAATTATTGTGTGTTTACATTAACTCAATACAGATCGGCTTTGGCCAACTCCATAAATACTTAAAACGGCTTTAGCTCATTGGCGCTGGAAAGGTTTTCCCGATAAGCACAACCTGACGTAAAATAAACCCGGTAGTAGCGGCAGCTCCCGATCCTTTATCGGGGCTAAAGCGAATAACGGGACTGAATGCGCCAAGAACTCCTGAACGAACATTTCCAAAAAACTAAAGCATATATTTCACATCCAATATTAACATCTCTAATCAAATAATTTTATTACCTTTGAATATATAAAACGAAAATCTGGCAATAGACATTTCGGTGAATTCATAACCTAAACTCCTCTGGTTATTTCATAATTCGTATCGCCAGAAAATTTATCCATTAATTTATCTGTACATGAATTTTGACTATAATACTACGCGTAGCCATTTGATTTTATCGGAATATGGCCGTAACGTACAAAATATGGTGAAGTATATCTGCGAATTACCCACCATTGAAGAACGTAATAAATATGCCCAGGCGGTTATCGACCTGATGGGTTTTTTGCAACCACATTTACGTGATGTTGCCGATTTTAAGCATAAACTTTGGGATCACCTGCACATTATTTCTGGCTACCAGATTGATGTAGACAGTCCTTATCCTAAACCATTAATTGAGAATGCTTACATTAAACCAGAGCCCCTGGCCTATCCTCAACAAAGAATTACCTACAAACACTATGGTAAAACGGTTGAGAATTTAATTGAAAAAGCCATGCGCGAAGAAAATGCCGAAATAAAAAAGGCAATGGTTCAAAGCATCGCAAATTTTATGAAAATGGCTTATGTTACCTGGAATAAAGATAATGTGAGTGATGATACCATTATTAAGGACTTAAAGTACCTTTCTGGCGGATTGTTATCTCTTGATGAAGGTGTTAACCTGGCCAAGGTAGAATTTAGAGCGCAAAACCCTCGCCAAAGTAATAACAACAACAATAACCGGGGCAGAAGCAACAATAATAACAACAACGGAAAAAACCGTCAAAATAACAACAATAATAACCGTCAACGCAATAACAACAATAAACCTAAATATTAAAGGTGAAGGGTAAAAGGCAGAAGGCGGAAGGTTAAAATATCCGCCCAATCTTGATACTTGATACTTTGTACTTGATACTAAAAAAACATGAACGCATTTGAAATAACAGGCGGAATTAAATTAAAAGGCGAAATTACCCCTCAGGGAGCCAAAAACGAGGCTTTACAGATTTTATCGGCTGTATTGCTTACCGAAAAGAAAGTAACCATCAGTAATATTCCCGACATTAAGGATGTTAACAAGCTGATTGAGTTACTTGGCGATTTAGGCGTTACCGTTGAGCGCATCAATAAAGACACCTATACCTTTGAAGCTAAAAATATTGATTTGAATTTCTTTGAATCTGATACTTTTAAAGCTAAAGGTGGTGGTTTACGTGGTTCGATTATGATTGTTGGACCATTGTTGGCACGTTTTGGTAAAGCAGCAATCCCGAAACCAGGTGGTGATAAAATTGGTCGTAGAAGACTGGACACACACTTTATAGGTTTCGAAAAATTAGGTGCAAAATTCGTTTACGACAGCAAAAAAGCTTTCTTTAATGTAGATGCAACTAATTTAAAGGGTGCATATATTTTATTAGACGAAGCATCGGTAACGGGAACGGCAAATATTGTAATGGCGGCTGTTTTAGCAAAAGGCATTACTACGATATACAATGCTGCCTGCGAACCCTATTTACAGCAACTCTGCAAAATGCTTAACCGCATGGGGGCAAAAATATCGGGCATTGGCTCGAACTTGTTAACCATTGAAGGCGTTAGCGTTTTAGGCGGAACTGAGCACAGAATGTTGCCGGATATGATCGAAATTGGCTCTTTTATTGGTATGGCTGCAATGACAGAGTCGGAAATTACCATTAAAGATGTTTGTTATGATGAACTGGGTGTAATACCAGAGGTTTTCAGAAAACTGGGCATTAAATTAGAGCGCCGTGGCGATGATATTTATGTTCCCTCACAAAAACATTATGAAATCGATACTTTTATCGATGGTTCGATTTTAACCATTGCCGATTCTCCCTGGCCAGGTTTTACGCCTGACTTATTGAGCATTGTGCTGGTTGTGGCTACACAGGCAAAAGGAAACGTTTTAATCCACCAAAAAATGTTCGAAAGCCGTTTATTCTTCGTGGATAAATTGATCGATATGGGTGCTCAAATCATCTTATGCGACCCACACCGCGCAACCGTTAATGGTATTGATAAAAAATATAAACTTCGTGGAATCAGCATGACTTCTCCTGACATTAGAGCTGGAGTTTCATTGTTAATTGCAGCTTTATCTGCTGAAGGCAAATCGACCATTTACAACATCGAACAGATTGAACGTGGCTATCAGGATATCGACACCCGTTTACGTGCCCTAGGTGCGCAGATTAAACGTGTAAATGCTGATGCACCTAGTCATTAGGCTTAAAGCAGAAAGACTAAAGCTTAAAGCGAAAATAGCATAAATAAAAACGTCCGGGTAATAATTACCCGGACGTTTTGCGTTAATATTAATACGAATCGTCATGCTGAATTTATTTCAGCATCTATTAATCATTCAAGACCCAGAAATAAATTCAGGGATGACGACAAGGAGATTGCATCTGGATCAGCATCTTCCATGCCATATAGATCCTGAAACAAGTTCAGGAGGACGATCGCAGGAATTTAAACACCCTTACCCTGATATTGCGTTAATAATATCGTATTGTGTGATAATTTCGATCTTTCCAGATTCATCTTCTACTAAAACGGCCGAGTTTTCTTTATTGATCAATGAAGATATTTTATCAATCGAGGTGTTCAAATCAACAAATGGGAAAGTAGCCGTCATAATTTCTGAAATCGGCGCCGATTTTAAACCTGGATTTTCAAGTAATGCACTTAAAATATCACTCTCTGCAATTTTACCTACAATCATTCCTTGTTGCGTTACCGGAATTTGAGAGATATTCATCGATTTAATGGTATTGATGGCCTCAAGTACCGATTTTTGTGCATCAAGTGTCACAATCTCTGTGCTTTCTTTTTTAGCCAGAATGGATTTAGCGGTTAATTTTTCATCCTGTAAAAATCCGCGTTCACGTAACCAATCTTCATTATACATTTTGCCCATGTAGCGGCTACCGTGATCGTGAAAAATAACGACAACAACATCTTCTGGCTTAAGTTTATCTTTTAGCTGTATTAATCCGCCAATGGCAGCACCGGCAGAGTTACCCACGAAAATGCCTTCTTTACGCGCAATATCGCGTGTCATTAAAGCAGCGTCTTTATCTGTAACTTTTTCAAATAGGTCGATTACATCGAAATTTACATTTGCCGGAAGGAAATCTTCGCCAATACCTTCTGTGATGTAAGGATAAATTTCATCCTTATCAAATATGCCTGTTTCTTTGTATTTCTTGAAAACTGAGCCATAGGTGTCGATTCCCCAGACTTTAATATTCGGATTCTTTTCTTTCAGATATTTTCCTGTTCCAGAAATGGTTCCACCGGTACCCACACCAACCACTAAGTGTGTAATTTTTCCTTCCGTCTGCTCCCATATCTCGGGACCAGTTTGCTCATAATGCGCCTGTGAGTTGGCTAAGTTATCATACTGATTAGGTTTCCATGAATTTGGAACCTCGCGTTCTAAACGCGAAGAAACAGAATAATAAGAACGGGGATCTTCAGGCTCAACATTTGTAGGACAAACGATTACTTCGGCACCAAAGGCTCGTAAAGCATCAACTTTTTCTTTTGATTGCTTATCTGTAGTGGTAAAAATACATTTATAACCTTTAATAATGGCTGCCATAGCCAGGCCCATACCTGTATTTCCGGATGTTCCTTCTATAATTGTTCCACCTGGTTTTAATTTACCACTTTTCTCGGCATCTTCAATCATTTTAACCGCCATGCGGTCTTTAATTGAGTTGCCTGGATTAGTAGTCTCTATTTTCGCCAGAATTGTTCCCGGAACTCCTTTTGTTATCGTATTTAATTTTACCAATGGCGTGTTGCCAATGGTTTCTAAAATATTATTGTACCACATGTTACAAAATTAAGCAAAGGCATTAAGTATTTTACAAACTATATTTTATTTGAAACATAATTTCGAAAACAACAAATTAAAAGAATTTAATTTCATAATCTATAATTATGATGGGCATTATAGATTGATTATTGGGCAAAACGCAATTCCGAAAGTAGGTTCGTCATTTCGACTGTAGTGAAACGGAATGGAGAAATCTAAAATCTAGTTCTCACTACACCAACTTGTAAATCTTGCCTGGTAGCGAAACAATAATCCCCTGCATCTCTAATGTAAGGATTACAATTGCCAGTTTACTTTGCTGAATATTCAATTGAATGCAAAGCTCATCTATACTAAGTTGGCCGCTTTGTAATGCATCTACGACCCGCTGTTCATTAGGGGTAAGGCTAAGGTGTAGCATGGTTTGCGCTTCGTTTTTCTTTTCTCTCACCTCATCATCCCAACCCAGGTAATAAATCAGATCATGAGCATTATTTATTAATCCGGCCCTATTGGTTTTAATCAGGAAATTACAGCCTTCCGAAAAAACATCATTTGTTCTACCCGGAAAAGCATATACATCTTTATTGTAAGAATTTGCGATTTCTGCGGTAATTAGGGCACCTCCCTTTATTGATGCTTCAACTACAATGGTAGCATCTGCAATCCCTGCAATAATCCGGTTCCTTTGTGGAAAATTAGGCCGATCCGGATTGGTTAGGATCGGGAATTCGGTGAGCAGGCTTCCATTCAAAACCATTTTTTGAGCAATCGTTTTATGAATTTTTGGATACAATCGATCTAAGCCATGACCAAGCACACCAACGGTAGGAATATTATTTACCAAGCATTCTTTATGGGCCGTTATATCGATACCATAGGCCAAGCCACTCACTATCAAAACATTGTACGGTGCTAAAACTTCGCACAATTCTTTACAGAGGTTTTTTCCATAGCTTGTTGCATTACGGGTTCCAACGATACTGATGATGCGCTGATGGTTAAAATCAACTGTGCCTTTGGCATAAAGCAATATTGGCGAATCGATGCAATTCTTTAACCTTTTAGGGTATTTTTCATCAGCGAAAAACAATACTTCTATTCCATGTTTTTCAATAAAATCTAATTCTTGCCTGGCCCTTACCAAAGCATCGGTACTACGAATGGCTTCAATTGTTTTCTCTCCAACACCCGGAATCTGCAAAAGCTGCTTTTTGTTCGCAGAAAACACATTTTCAGCGCTTCCACAATAGGCAAGAAGATTTTTGGCCGTTACCGGGCCTATAGATTTAATAAAAGTTAAGGCAATTTTATGGAGCATGCTCATGATCTGATAAGGTTAAATAAATGCGGGATGATTTATTTCCTTAAAGCAAGCTTAAAAATCAATATCGATTAAACTTTTTAACGGAATATGAATATTATTCTTTAGCTGGATGTATTTTTCTGTAACAGCCCAAACTGTAGTATCAACGCGTTTTGGCCCAATGGTAGTATTAAAAGTAATGACGGCTTTTGATTTAAACTCATTCCCCAGCCGTTGTGCTTCATCAAGTTTTGTTTTTAATTCTGTAGTATGATCTTCTTTTGCATTGATGATGTTTAAATAACTGATATGTTCCTTTTCTACAATTTCTATTGGCATGGTATCTCTTTAACGATTAATGTTAAACAAGCTTATCAATTTTTTATAAAAAAAACAACAATATTTTCTCAAATAAAGCAATAATCACATAAAAAAGGCCAGATTTGAAATACAAAACTGGCCTTTTTAGTAAATTTTAAAGCTAATTACTTAAATTTCAGCTTTCTAGTTTCAACCATACCTTTAAATTCATGATCAAGCTTTTCATTTGCGGCAGCTATCTGAACCTTTGTTGCTCCTGAAGTGCTGCTTAATGTATTATCTTTAGCCAAAGCCATGAAGGTGTTGTTCCCAGAATAATATAAAGCCTGGGCCAACATCTTTTCAGCTGGATTTCCAAAATCCTTAGTTAAATCATCTGTTACATCCTTATCAACGGTCATCCCTGAAAAATAATCACCTTGATCTAATTGGTTTTTGGTTTGGAATTGGGGGATGTATAAGTCGTTTTTATCAATTCTTAAAGAGAAAAAGCCTACAGGTTTCCCATATGTAGTTTTACCAATTAATTTAACATCCATAACAGGCTTTAAATTATTGATTAAAAGTTCGCTAGCAGACGCCGTACCACCTGTTACAATGAAATAAACTCTTGTAACGGCAAGAGCGCCTCTTTTTTTAAAAACTTCTTGGTTCCCTGCTGCAATTGTAGGTTTAAAGCTATAATCAAAAGCACTTATAAGTTCTGTTTTTCCGTTAGGCAAGGTATAGTAGAATTTTTGATTTTCAAGAATTCTCGCCTGTGCATCTTGCATCGTTTTATTAAAATAAGTAGTGTACATTATTTTCCCATTTTGAGATACAGGTGCAATAAGGTTGGTAAATGCTTCGGAAGTAGCCACCGAACCGCCACCGTTATACCTTAAATCTACAACAAGCTCGGTTACCCCGTCAGTTGAAAATTTGGAAAAAGCAGCGTCCAATGCATCTACTGCATTGGTAGTAAAGCTATTAAATACAATATACCCAACTTTTTTGGCACCAACTGTATAAGTATTGCTAAATAAAATAGGTTTTATATCATATTTACCACGGTTAATCACAATATCTTGTGTAGTATTATCGGGTTTTAAAACCGTTAGCGAAATGGATGGATTGTTGCCAAATATTGAGGCATTTAAATTAGCTATATCAGTACTGCTTGACCTGGAAGTTCCGCCACCATTAACCTTAGTAATCTGGTATCCCCGTTTTAATCCCTGCACATCAGCAGGAGAACCCGGATAAACATACTTTACCCTTAATAAATCGGTAACATCAAAATTTGCAGAAAAGCCATAATCTTCACCCGCCCCACCAAGTTGGGTGGCTACACTACCGTCATCAATAAAAGAATATTTATCTTTCCCCCCTGTGCTTGGCAAAGCTTTTATTGCCGCCAAAACTGCCTCATTTGAACCATACTGTCTTGGATTAAAAGATGAGTAACTTGGCATCCCCACATTCCACAAATAAGTTTGCTGTGCATACAGATAAATAGAATCTTTGGTTAATTCTGCCCGGGTCCCTGGAGTGCCTTGCGGTGCACCTTCCCCATCAGGATTATTATTCGATTTTTTACATGATACTGTAAATCCAACCACAATAAGCAAAGCACACAAAAATGTATTTTGCGAAATAAATTTTCTAAGCATATTTACTTGTAAATTTCTAGTGACACAATATACGGCAAATTAATTAATTTAGATTGTTGCTCATCAAATTTATTTGCACCAACAACTAACGCCTGGTTAGGCGATAAATTGTTGCTGTTTAGTATGTTCTGAAAAATTTCCACTTTAGTTAAACCTAGCTCCTCAACAAAATATACTGTAAGATATTGCTCTAGTCCATTCCACTCTGTTTGCTTAATTTTATTAAGTTGTTGCTCAGGGTTGCCGGCAGTTACAATAAATATTTGTTTGCGGTCTACCACAAGTTCCTGCATAAACTCCAGCACATTTTTATAAAGCAAAAGTTTTAAAGGTAAACGGGCATTCTGATGTAGAAGATCAAAATTATGCTTGTACTTCATATCAATGGCAAACTGATCTGCTGTTTTCTCAAAAAGTTTTTGAGTACCATTATTTTCGTATGTTGCACGCATAAATTCAATAATAGGCTGCGCACTTTTTTGCTCGGTATATTCTATAAACTGCGCAAACAGATAATAAACCTGTAGCAAATAATCCTTCTCTGGAAATAGCACATCGTCCAATTCAAAAATTACGATCTGCTTGTCCTTAACGTATTGATATGCATCCATGTTAAATTGTAAAAAGTTTTAAATCATTGGCATCATTATAACCAAATACTCCATTTAATTTGGGAGATACATTTGCAGGTAGAGAAGCCTCCCCGGTTGAAAAAATCTGATCGCCGTGAATAAACACTGCAAAATTTTGATAAGGGAGCTTTTGTTCTGCCAGATAGTCGGCAATTATAGCTGCATCAGGCAATAGTACCTGGATTCCATACTCGCCAAAAAGTACAGCAGATTTAGCCAATGGCTCAAGCTCATAATGGTGCAAAGGGATAATACAATCTATGGCCTCAGTGATACAAAAATTTAATAGAATATGAGCGATACTGTCTTTATTTAATACACCTAACGATGAAAAGGCATAATTTTCAGTTACAATCCCCGGTACATCACCATAATCGGCAAGTAAAACAAAATGACTGGGAAACGCTTTCATCAGCTTCAAAGCCTTAGCATTGTTCCCTCCTGTTATCAGTATTTTCAAAGTATAATGATTGAATGAATAAGTTAGTTAATAATTGAATGAAAGAATGATAGAATTAGCGAATGATATGATCTTATACGATTAAACCGTCCTTCATACTCACTACACGGTCGCTGGTTTTTGCAAGGTGTTCATTGTGCGTAACAATTACAAAAGTTTGATGGAAATTATCGCGCAAACTTACAAACAACTGGTGTAATCCGGCTGCATTTTCGGAGTCTAAATTCCCTGATGGTTCATCAGCCAATATAATTGAAGGATTATTGATCAGCGCTCTTGCAATGGCTACACGCTGCTGCTCACCGCCAGACAGCTGATTGGGCTTATGCTGGGCCCTGTCTTTTAGTCCAAACAGATCTAACAGTTCAAATGCCCTGCTTTCGGCCTGTTTTTTATTGGTTTTGGCAATAAATGCCGGAATGCAAATATTTTCAATGGCACTAAATTCTGGCAACAAATGATGAAACTGAAATACAAAACCGATATTCTGATTGCGGAAAGTACTCAGCAGATCGCCGTTCAATCTATTAACAACAGTACCCTTTAGTTCTACAGACCCGGCATCAGGTTTATCCAATGTTCCTAAAATATGCAATAAAGTACTTTTACCTGCACCAGATGGCCCAATAATACTTACAATCTCCCCTTTTTGCACTTCAAAATTTACGCCTTTTAAAATTTGTAGATTTCCGTACGATTTTCTTATTCCCGTGGCTTTTAGCATGCTTCAAATTTAATAAAAAAGGTTAAAGCGTAAAGACTAAAGCAAAAAGACTAAAGACCAAAGCATAAGACTAAAGCACAAAGACTAAAGCACAAAGACTAAATGCCTAACACCGGAACTTTAAAATCTGTGTAATCCCTAAATCCGTGTAATCATCCCGAAGGAAAAAAAATAATTTTGGAAATATCAATTTCTTATTTAACTTTGAAAAACAAAGCACTTTTAAAATGAGCACTCAGGAAGAACAATTAAATACCTTAAAAGATATAAGACAAATGATGGACAGGTCGTCGAGATTTATTTCTTTAAGCGGTTTATCTGGTGTTTTTGCAGGCGTTATCGCTTTAATTGGGGCTTATTTTGCAAACGATGAAATTAACAAATTCATCGGCAAACGCGGTTACGGTTATGGCGTTGATGGAGAAATGGACCTGGAGTTTAACTTAATAAAACTTGGTATTTTTGTTTTGGTGATTGCGCTGGCTGGAGGAGTTTTATTTACCTATAGAAAAAGTCAGAAAAACAATCTTCCAATCTGGGATAAAACCTCTAAATCACTTTTAATTAATTTATTTGTCCCATTGGTTGCCGGAGGTTTGTTTATTATTGCTTTATTGATTAACCATCCGAATACTTATGCTATTGTTGCACCAAGCTGTTTAATTTTTTATGGTTTGGCGCTTATTAATGCCAGTAAATATACTTACAGCGACATTCGCTACCTGGGGCTTTGCGAGGTAATACTTGGTCTGATCTGCATGTTTTACGTAGGTTATGGCTTAATTTTTTGGGCTTTTGGCTTTGGTGTATTGCACATTGTTTATGGTCTTTTAATGTATTTTAAATATGAGAGAGGTCAGTAAGGATGAAAAACCCGATAGCAGATTTAAATAAAATATTCGATAGCCGGATCAGGTTGGGCGTAATGTCTATTCTGGTGGTAAACGATGAAATTGGCTTTAACGACCTGAAACAAATGCTCGAATTAACAGATGGAAACCTGGCCTCACACCTGAATACTTTAGAGCAGGCAGAATTTATCAAGGTACACAAGGGTTTTATCGGCAGAAAAACCAGTACCACCTACGCTATTACGGCTTTGGGCAAACAGGCTTTTAAAGCACATTTAGATGCACTTGAAAAAATGATCAAAAAACTATAAGTCATTTTTTTTTAACTATTCACTTTGAAATTCAAAGCACTTTTAAATCGCAAAAAAAATGGAAGAAATATTAGAACCTCAAATGAATTACTTAGGCAAAAGGCTGGCTTACTATTCTGCACTTATCGGCACGTTAATTCTAATAGCAAACTTAATATCAGACTCTTTTTTTCTCATGATAGTAGGAGCTGTTTTTACGCTTGGTGCTGCAATTGTAAATCTCTTTGTGTTAGCTATAGTTCTAATTGAGCTCATTTGTGATCAAACTTCCTGGAGGAACACTGTCGCTACCATCATCTGCATGCTATTAAATATTCCCTTAGTCATTATCTACATACTTATTATAAGTTATTTCAATTCTTAAACCTTAAACAAAATGAAAAATAGATCCAACCTCTTATCACTCTCTGTTCTGCTGGGTGGCCTACTGTTTACTTTTCTCTTCTGGCAGGAAAGATTAGCGCTCAATCTGCTTATTTATAGCATTTATTTACTGGCTATCACCTTTATTAATCCAGATGTAGTTAAAAGTACCAAACTAAAAATTTACGGCTTAGCACATCTTTTGGCCGCAGTACTGGTGGTGGTTAATAATTCTGATTTATCCGTTGCCACTTATTACATCAGTTTGCTGTTATTTATCGGTTTTAGTCATAACCAGCAGATCAGAACTATTTTTGCCGCTTTTCTTGCCAGTATCTTACAAATGATCACGGTTCCTTTTAATGCAGTAAAACATTTAAGTAAAATAAGCATAGGCAATTTTAACCTGAAACCTTTTTTTAAATTGATCAAGTACATTTTTATACCTGTTATTGCCGTAATCTTTTTTACGTGTTTGTATTCTGCAGCGAATAATGTTTTTGCACATTATGCCGAAAGTGTATTAACTAACATCGGTCAATTTTTTGAAGATATCCTCCATTTCTTTTTCAAAGATTTAAGTATCGAACGTATCATACACTTCTGCTTTGGATTAGCCTTAACAGGAGGTTTATTACTCACTTTTTTTGATAAAACTTTAGAAAAAGCAGAACTGACATGCAAGGAACAATTAGTAAGGATCAGAAGAACATCAGGTCAAAAAACGATTTGGTACCACATTGTAGAAACATTTAGCGGTAATCTCTTAACACGGAAAATGGCTTTAAAAACCGAATACATTGTAGGCATAATTTCGTTTGTTGCCCTTAACGTCCTATTGTTGTTATTAAATGCCATCGATATTACCACGCTTTGGTTCGGTTATAAACCTTCAGGAAATTTCTCTGGAGAGCTACACCAGGGCACCAATACACTAATCTTTAGTATTGTAATGGCCATGGCGGTAATCCTTTACTTTTTCAGGGGAAACCTAAATTTTTATCGTAAAAGCAAAACATTAAGGGCGCTTGCCTTTACCTGGATGGTTCAAAATTTCATCCTGATTATTTCTGTATTTATCCGCGATGGTTATTATATCGAATTCCACGGTTTAACCCATAAAAGAATCGGTGTTTTGGTCTTCGCTACACTTTGCATCATCGGTTTGGCAACGGTTTATTTTAAAGTAGCGAAACAAAAAACTATATTCTACCTTTTCAAAGTAAATGGTAACATCTGGTTTGCCCTATTATTGGCTTTTAGTCTAATAAACTGGGATGTTTTTATTGTGAAATACAATTTAGCACAAAGTGATAAGGTTGGTATCGATGCCGATTACCTACTATCATTATCAGACAAGACCCTGCCCATTTTATATAAAAACAGATCAAAACTGGATTATACTCCTTCTAAAGATCTAAACGGAAGAGAAATTGCCAAGCCCCAAACAGCAGACTTTTATAGAGACCAGTTGGACAGACGTATTGGCTATTTTAAAGAACGTTACGAAAGCGTAAGCTGGCTATCATGGAACCTGCAGGATTGGAATACAGCAGAATATTTTGGAGATAATAAAAATTAGATCAAGTATAACGTGAATAAAATTTTGAAGTGGGGGCTTATTTCTGTAGGTATTGGAGCACTGATCTTTATTAGCTATGTGGTTTGGGGGTTCATAACTTTTGTGTCATCATTCGACCAAAGCTACAGCAAGAAGGATTTAATAGAAAATTACAAAATTAAAAGTAAAGAGATTAATAAATTACAAAAATATATGAAATCCATAATCCCAGTTGGCAAGTCAGTAACATTAGAGTTTGAAAGCAATAATTCATTGTTCATTTTTCACCTTTCTGACAAAAATGGAGATTCGAGAAACTGGGATATTAATATTAATTCAAAAAAAACGGACTCTCTGCTGCGTGTATTGCATTGGACAAAGGAAACATTGGCAACTGTAAAAAAGAAATTAGACTATGCTAACTGCATTTCTGTAGAGAATAAAGAGCCCTTTACAATTGGTTATCAAAGAAGCGGCATGGGTATGTATTTCTATAATCTTTTCGATAAACCAATGACGGATAGCCTGAAAAAAGAATATAGTGATGGTTGTACACACATTTTGTATAATAAAAAAGTTGCACTAGAATTTGGCGGTGGGGCTATTGGGCAACAATGCTTTGAAGGTTATTTTGAAAATTAAACGAATAAATTATGAATTATTTCTTATTAATAATGGCGGTTTTATTAATCTTTTTCATTTCTCTACTTCCAATAATTTTTATTTGCATAATATTAAAAAGGAAATTGGTAAAGGGATTAAAATATACTTTAATCATTTCATTAAGTATTTTACAGTTGTGGATATTTTATTCAGCCTTCACGGCTTTTTATCCAGAAGATTCTTTCTATACGGAAGAATATAAAACTGTAATTGGAATCGCTGCTCCTGCATCCGCCAAAATTGTTAAAAAGTCTGCTAGTTACCCCGATTTACATGGTGATTATTGTTCTGCATCATTGATGGAACTATCGGTTGGTGATTATAAGAGGTTGTATGAAAAAATTTCTAATGATAAATCATTTTACAATGCAGACTTTATTTATTCAGATACATTGAACGATATTTTAGACAAAGAACAGATAAAAAATATTATAATGATCAAACAGCACAAAACAAATTATGTAGGCCAAAATTGCTACATCGGTTTTTTAAACGACCGGAAAAGCATCCTTATTTATTTTGTTAACTCATAACAATAATTAACCTCTCTCCTTTGCTAAACTTTTGTTGGATTTAGTCTTCCTGGTGCTGTTTCGCATCGGGAAGCAAAGGAATCAAACTAAGTAGACTAATTAAAACACATTATAAATATAAAAATCATGAAAAATCAAGAAACATTAAATTCAGGCAAACTAAGAATCATCATTATTTTAAGCGTAATAGCATCAATACTGGCTATTCCTTTAATAGCCATGCAATTTACAAATGAGGTACAGTGGGACTTAAGGGATTTTGTTGCCGCTGGAATATTATTGCTTAGTACAGGTTTAGCCATTGAACTTGTAATTAGAAACATGAAAACAGGCACCAGCAGAACCATAGTCCTAATTGTAATTTTAATTGCATTGTTTTTAATCTGGGCAGAAATGGCTGTTGGAATTTTTGGGTCGCCAATTGCAGGAAGTTAGCACATTTTTAAAACAAATGTATAATGCCATTTCCAAGTACGACCTAATATGGTTGATCTTAAGCCAATAAGCACTTTTATTGGCTATACTCACCTTAAATCAAAATTAACGACAATGAAAAAAATTAGCTCAATAACTTTATTAAGTTTTACCATACTGGCATCATCCTGCACTGAGGAAATTAAAACCATTTCTACGGATGAAACAAGTAACATTCAAACGAAAAGTCAGCCTAAAATACAATATGATTCTCCAATTATCATTGGTAAAACAGATATTCTGCTATACCCATTAAGATTAAATGATGGCGATTACGATAGTTATAAAAGAGACGTGAATTCCAATCATTGGAACCTCATCTTTCACAACGTTATTTCAGGTAAAAGCGAATTATTGACTAAAGAAAAAATTATTATCAATTCCTTCAATATTGGTCATTCAGAACATAGTCCAAATAATCAAAATACTTTATCCGATCAGTTTATCTACTATAACATTACCGATTCTGACTATGATGGCAATAAAAAGCTAACAGACAAAGATCCTAGTAAACTTTACCTCTCCAACCTGGAGGGAAAATCATTTATCCGGATATCTCCAAACAACTATGATGTAAGTAGCTGGAAAATAGACGACAAACATGATTTAATATTAATGGATTTGATAAAGGATACTAATGGAGATAAAGAATTTGATGATAAGGATGAGGTTGAATATTTTACATACAACTTAAAAACAGGGGCTTTAAAAACTGTCTTCGACAAGAACTTCAAAGATGAAATTAAAAATTTAGCAAAAAAAGTATTGTAGAATAGCTACATCTGCTTCTTTATTGAGGTTAAGGCCCAATAATCAGCTTGTGTACCACATCACTTTTCCAGATTAACATAAAACGTTCATTTTCTGAAAAAATCAGCAATTGCTATTTGTTTAAAGGGTTTGAAATTGTAGCTTTGGGCAAATTTTGTAGCAAATGAATATTCACGAATACCAGGGTAAACAAATATTAAAAAGTTTCGGTGTTAACGTTCAAGAAGGAATAGTTGCCGATACTCCTGAGCAAGCTGTTGAGGCTGCTAAGCAACTGAAAATAGATTACAATTCTGACTGGGTTGTAATTAAAGCGCAAATCCACGCAGGTGGCCGCGGTAAAGGTGGTGGTGTTAAATTAGCCAAAAACCTTGAAGAAGTTAAACAACGTGCAACCGATATTATTGGTATGCAGTTGGTGACTCCTCAAACCGGTCCTGAAGGTAAATTAGTGAGTAAAATTTTAGTTGCTCAGGATGTTTATTATCCGGGTGCTTCTGAAACCAAAGAATTCTACATTTCGGTATTGTTAGACCGTGCAAAAGGCCGTAACATCATCATGTACAGTACGGAAGGTGGTATGGATATCGAAGAAGTTGCCGAGCACACGCCGCACTTAATTTTCAAAGAAGAAATCGACCCTAAAGTTGGCTTACAAGGCTTCCAAGCCCGTAAAGTAGCTTTTAACTTAGGCGTTAGTGGTGCTGCACATAAAGAAATGGTTAAATTTGTAACCGCTTTATACAAAGCTTACGAAGCTACCGATTCTTCAATGTTCGAAATCAACCCGGTATTAAAAACTTCTGATGATAAAGTAATTGCAGTTGATGCTAAAGTGAATCTGGATGAAAACGCTTTATTCCGTCATCCTGATTATGCAGCAATGCGCGACGTTACGGAAGAAGATCCAATGGAAGTTGAAGCAAGTGCTTCTAACCTAAACTTCGTTAACCTTGATGGTAACGTAGGTTGTATGGTTAACGGTGCTGGTTTAGCCATGGCTACCATGGATATTATTAAATTGGCCGGTGGTGAGCCTGCTAACTTCTTAGACGTTGGCGGAACTGCTAATGCACAAACAGTTAAAGCAGCTTTCAACATCATTTTAAAAGACCCTAACGTTAAAGCAATTTTGATCAACATTTTTGGCGGTATTGTTCGTTGCGACCGTGTTGCGCAAGGTGTAATCGATGCTTATAAAGAAATCGGCAACATTCCAGTGCCAATTATCTGCCGTTTACAAGGCACAAATGCCGAAGAAGCTAAAAAATTAATTGATGAGTCTGGCCTTCAGGTTTACTCAGCAATCGCTTTAAAAGAAGCTGCAGATTTAGTTACTAAAGTATTGGCTGAACAAGCTTAATAAGCTTAAAGCAAAAAGACTAAAGCTTAAAGCATTAATCATAATTTACAAACCTTTCAGTGAAAACTGGAAGGTTTTTTTTTATTCCCCGCTTTTAGAGGGCTGTCCGCAGGACGGGGTGTTCTCTAACCTACCATTACCAGCAATTCAATAGCAATCGACTTAAATGTACTAAGGTGTCTTAGGTGGTCAATATTTTTCTTGGAAAGCAAGCTCTGCACATTTCAGTTTCGGAAGCCCTGCTATCAATCAATCTTTTTAAACAACAACTGTCATGCTGAGGCACGAAGCATCTGTTTAATCGGGTGCAGATGCTTCGTACCTCAGCATGGCTACAAAATTTATGGGCACTACAGTTAAAAAGTATTTTCGTTCTATCAGGTTTATTTAACATGGGTCCGCCGTACTCCGGCAAAAAACCTATCGCTAAACTTACAAAGTCTTTCCTGCGCTCGACCCCTTCTAGACTTTGTATGTTAATCTACGCGGAATTCTAAAATATCACCTGGCTGGCAATCTAAAGCCTTACAAATCGCTTCTAACGTTTCCAAACGGACAGCCTTTGCTTTACCTGTTTTGAGTATCGATAAATTAGACATCGTTATCCCTACCCTTTCACTTAATTCGGTTAACGACATTTTACGCCTGGCTAACATTACATCTAAATTTACAATTATGGGCATGGGCTTATATCGTTAAATCGTTTTCTTGTTGAATTTCTATTCTCTATTTACAACTTGTACAACCTGACAAAAACTACATGATTAAAAACACCCAATAATAATGACTTTTATTATTTGCTTTAAATAGTTGAAAAATCAAGAAACGTCATATTTATTCAATCATTTATAATACAAACATACATAATAAATTATTATAATTCAAAATATATTTATTGATTTACAACAAATAATACTCGCAACACAATTATTATGCAGTTATTCAGACAGACAATGTCAGAATTTTGTTTGGAATGGTTTTTGCTATAAGTAAAACTGTAAAAAACTTGTGCAAACAGTAACATTTTCAGCATTTTATCCTTTCGGATTGCTATACAATTTCGTAACTTTGCACACTCAATAATTAAAGAGCACACAATTCGTATAAATGAGACAACTCAAGATAACGCAATCCATTACCAACCGTGAAAGTCAGTCATTAGATAAATACCTACACGAAATTGGCAAAGTAGATTTAATAACAGCAGAAGAGGAAGTAATTTTAGCAAGGAAGATTCGTGAGGGCGATCAGGCTGCATTAGAGCGATTGACTAAGACCAACTTGCGTTTCGTTGTATCTGTTGCAAAACAATATCAGAATCAAGGCCTAACCTTAGGCGATTTAATCAATGAAGGTAACTTAGGTTTAATTAAAGCGGCAAAACGTTTTGATGAGACTAAAGGTTTCAAATTCATTTCTTATGCTGTTTGGTGGATTCGTCAATCTATTTTGCAGGCAATTGCCGAGCAAAGCCGTATTGTACGTTTACCTTTAAACCAGGTAGGTTCATTAAGCAAAATCAGTAAAGCTTTCTCTAAATTAGAGCAAGAATACGAACGTGAGCCTTCTCCTGAAGAACTTGCCGATATTTTAGAAACTACAGTGGATAAAATTTCGGACACACTTAGTAATTCGGGCCGCCACGTATCAATGGATGCTCCATTTGTTCAAGGTGAAGAAAATACATTATTAGATGTATTGGAAAACCACGAACCAAATACAGATAGCTCATTGATTAATGAATCTTTATCAGAAGAAATTAAACGTTCTTTATCTACTTTAACTGAAAGAGAAAGAGAAATTATCGTTTTATTCTTCGGCTTAGGTTCTAACCATCCCCTTTCTTTAGAAGAAATTGGAGAGAAATTTAATTTAACCCGCGAACGTGTTCGTCAGATTAAGGATAAAGCGTTACAGCGTTTACGTCATACCTCAAGAAGTAAAATCTTAAAATCTTATTTAGGATAAGAGACTAAGTTCATATAAACAAAAAAAGATCGGCTATTAGCCGATCTTTTTTTTGTTATTAGATTTTCCCTCTGAAGGAGTTCCTTTGGAACGCTACGGTCGAAATGACGATTACACATTGGCAATCTTTTTTGTTTAGTTATAACTAAGTTTATCGTTATGATTTTATATCTTTAAGTCATGTCGATTGGTCTACTCAAAAAATCTTTAACTATATACAAACCCATTTTTTTATGGAATGTACTGGTCAGCTTGCTCACATCGGTATTTTTCATTTTAAATGGCTTTAAGGAGCCAGGAATCTATTCCTTTGCCCTATTCATCAAACTTATCGGCTGGCTATTTTCTGTTGCTATATATTTCATGTTTTATCAATCTACTACATACTTTTTCAAAAATCAGGGTATAGGCTTCAGAAAAATCATGACAAACCTGATTTTATATGATTTAATTGTTTTTATCGGAATCTTAATCATTTCATCTATATGCAAAGACTTTTTATCGACAGTGTTAACCAATCTTTTGCAGATCGGGAAGTATTAAGCAGCGTTTATATAAACTGCGAAGTTGGTGAAGTGGTTGGCTTATTAGGTAGAAATGGGTCGGGTAAATCGACCTTGTTAAAAATTATTTTTGGAAGTGTAAAAGCCAACTTTAAATACCTCAATATAAATAATAGGGTTTATACTAAAGGTTACTTATCTAAAAACCTTTCTTATTTACCACAGGATAATTTCATTCCAGACCAGATTAATGTTTCGCAGGCCATTGATATCTTTTGTAAAAAACATGGAGCCGAACTTCATCAGGTCGAATTTGTCAAAAATCATTTAAACTCAAAATTTTACAACTTATCTGGTGGAGAACGCCGTTTTTTAGAATGCCTCTTGATGATTTATAGCAATGCCGAATATGTATTGCTTGATGAGCCTTTTTCTCAATTATCACCATTGTGGGTAGATGAGCTAAAGAACCACATTGATAGTGCAAAAGCATATAAAGGTTTCATCATTACAGATCATTACTATAAATCCATTTTAGCTATTTCTGACCGGATTGTACTGCTGCATAACAGGTGCAATTACACCATCCAGAATGAAGCTGATTTGATATTATACGGCTACTTGCCGGGACGTATAGCATAAGCATAGCGATTTACCACTAAGACACGAAGGACACAAGGATTAAATTATCTTGGTGTGCTTTGAGTCTTTGTGGTCTGCTTAATTATTACGCATTAAAATAACAAATGTTTTACCGTCAACCCGTTATTGATTAACTGTTTCAACGAGTCAATACCAATTCTTAAGTGCGTTTCTACATATTTCTCAGTTACAGTACTATCGCTTTCGGCAGTTTTAACACCTTCTGGTATCATCGGTTGATCGGAAACTAATAGTAATGCGCCTGCTGGGATTTTATTGGCAAAAGCCGTAGTAAAAATCGTAGCTGTTTCCATATCTACTGCCATAGCCCTTAAAGTTTTCAAGTATTTTTTAAACTCTTTATCGTGCTCCCAAACCCTCCGGTTGGTGGTATAACAGGTTCCGGTCCAATAATCTCTGCCATGATCGCGTATGGTTGTAGAAATCGCTTTCTGCAAGGCGAATGCTGGCAATGCAGGTACTTCTGCCGGCAGGTAATCATTCGATGTACCTTCACCCCTGATCGCGGCAATAGGCAAAATTAAATCGCCTAATTGGTTCTTCTTCTTTAAACCACCACATTTACCTAAAAACAAGACAGCTTTAGGTTTAATGGCCGTCAATAAATCCATCATGGTTGCGGCCAAGGGGCTTCCCATACCAAAATTGATAATCGTAATGCCATTTGCGGTAACACTTTGCATCGGTTTATCTAACCCCATAACCGGTGCATTATCGTTCCATTCGGAAAACATGGTTACGTACTTACTGAAATTAGTCAGCAGAATATAATCACCAAATTGATCTAAGGGTCTGCCAGTATAACGTGGCAACCAATTTTTAACAATTTCATCTTTCGATTTTAATCCCGATTTAACAGGTGTTTCTACTTCTTTTACTTTTTTCGATTTCTCTACTATTTCATCGTCTTTTTTTACGTCTTTTTCTTCGTTCATATTCTTTTAGTTTTGAGCATAGCGCTTGGCGCTTAGCGTTAACAAATATTGTATTAAAAAAAAATCCCCCCGCTTTCGCGAGAGGATTGAATTTTTAAGCGGCCTGCAACTTTTTAAAGTCGGCCTTTTCAAATTTCTCTATCGCGTAATCGAGATTGATGTGCAATTCCTTGACATCCGTCTGTGTTGGTGTATCAAACATCGCATCCAACATAATCGCTTCACAGATCGATCTTAACCCACGTGCACCCAATTTATATTCCATTGCTTTATCTACAATAAAATTTAAAACATCTTCATCAAAAACAAGCTTTACGTCTTCATAAGCAAAAAGCTTCACATACTGCTTGATCAATGAATTTTTAGGTGCAGTTAAAATGTTTCTTAAAGACTCTTTATCCAATGGGTTTAAGTGAGAAAGAACTGGTATACGACCAATTAATTCCGGAATTAATCCAAAAGATTTCAAATCCTGAGGTGTAATATACTTATAAAGATTTTTAAGATCTAAAACTGTCTCATCTTTCTTTACTTTATAACCTACAGCCTGTGTGCGTAAACGGTTGGCAATTTTACGTTCAATACCATCAAATGCCCCGCCACAGATAAATAGAATGTTATTCGTGTTTACCGGAATCATTTTCTGATCCGGGTGCTTACGTCCGCCCTGAGGTGGAACGTTTACAACTGTACCTTCTAAAATTTTCAATAAAGCCTGTTGAACACCTTCTCCCGATACATCACGTGTAATGGATGGGTTATCACTTTTACGCGCTACTTTATCAACCTCATCAATGTAAACGATACCACGTTCAGCAGCTGTTACATCATAATCGGCAGCTTGAAGCAAGCGCGTTAAAATACTTTCAACATCTTCACCTACATAACCTGCTTCCGTTAAAACAGTTGCATCGCAGATACAGAATGGCACATGCAAAATTTTCGCAATGGTTTTAGCCAAAAGGGTTTTACCAGTACCGGTTTCGCCCACCAACATGATATTTGATTTTTCGATCTCGATCTCGTCTTTATCAACTTTTTGATTTAAACGTTTGTAGTGATTGTAAACGGCAACGGATAATACCTTTTTAGCATCATCCTGACCAATAACATACTGATCAAGATGTTGTTTAATTTCAAGAGGCTTTAATAAATTTATCGCCTCTTGAATATTTTTTGTCCCTTTGGTCCCTAATTCTTGCGCAAGCAATTGATTGGCCTGGGTTACACATTTATCGCAGATAAACGCATCCATGCCTTCAATCAACATTAACGTTTCATGCTTGCCAGAATGGCAGAATGAACAACGGGATTCTTTATTTTGTTTCGCCATCTTTTTTTGCGTTTCTCGATAACACTTCATCAACCATACCAAATCCTTTTGCCTCGTCAGCTGTCATCCAGTAATCACGATCTGAAGCTTTCTCTACCCAATCATATGTTTGCCCAGAGTGCTCTGAAATAATATCGTATAATTCTTTTTTCAATTTCAACATCTCTCTCAGGTTGATCTCCATATCAGATGCTACACCTTGTGCACCTCCTGATGGTTGGTGAATCATTACTCTTGAGTGGGGTAATGCAGCACGTTTTCCTTTTGCGCCTGCCACCAATAAAACTGCCCCCATTGATGCGGCCATACCCGTACAGATTGTAGCTACATCTGGTTGTATATATTGCATGGTATCATAAATACCTAAACCTGCGTAAACCGAGCCACCTGGCGAGTTGATGTAGATCTGAATATCTCTATCGGCATCTGTTGATTGCAAAAACAACAACTGAGCCTGAATGATATTGGCATTCTGATCGTAAATCGCATCACCTAAAAAGATAATACGGTCCATCATTAACCTAGAAAAAACATCCATTTGCGCTACATTCAACTGGCGTTCTTCAATGATATATGGTGTCATGCTCTTCGGGTTCAGATTGGCCTGAGCAATAAATTTATCTACATGTAAACCGCCAATCCCCTGATGTTTAACGGCAAATTTTCTGAATTCTTGTGAATCTATGTTCATGTTTATAGAGTTTGGCGTTTTGCGATAAGCGGGTTAAGCCTAAACCAAATACGCGAGTTATTTTAATAAATATTTCCTGAAGTTGGTTAATTTCCGTGCCAATTTATCTAATTCTTCTAGATAATCATTCAGTTCTATGTCAGAAATATATTTTCTTCTTTCTAAAACTACTAAAATATTTGCATTCTCAAATGCAGAACGGTGCGCAATATTCAGATAATGAGCGAATTCCTTATTGGAAACCGAGCCTGAGCCTTCGGCAATATTATTAGATATGCTAAGAGCAGCCCCATTGAGCTGCTCTGCAAATCTGTATTTTTTATCAACTGACAATCGGTCAGCTATATCAAGTAATTTATCAGTTATTGCGATTGACAACTGCCAAACTTCGAGCGATTGAAATTTAAATTGAGCCATAACTAAATATAGGAATAGCACAGTCATTTTCAAAGCGCCTCACGCCAAACGCCTTACTTTTTATCCAGCGCAATAAACTTATCGTAATCAATATCTTTTTGCTCTAAAGTAACAACAGATTTGATTTGTTCGAAAGTTTTTAATGCTTTTACCTCTTCGAAAACACGGTTTGCATTTTCTTTTTCCTGTAAAAACTGAACGGCATATTGAGCCAATTGATCCTCAGGAAGTGGGCTTGGACTGTACATTCTAAACTGTGCATCTAATTTAGCTTTAGCTGCCTGAACTACATCCTCATATTTAATTTCGATACTGTTATCTTTGATGATTTTGTTTTCGATTAAAGTCCACTTAAGGTTTTTAGCGAAATCATCATAACCTTCTGCCAACTCCTCGTCGGTTAATTTTTCGTTTGTAGCCTTTAACCAGCGACGTAAAAATTCATCCGGCAATTCGAAATTGTGTTTAGTTAAAAGTGCTTCATAAATATCGTTAGATAATTTACGCTCAGCATCTTGTTTAAACATACCTTCTACTTCTTCAGTAATTTTTGCTCTGAAACCAGCTTCGTCAGTTACAGTACCTTCACCAAATAATTTATCAAAAAACTCTTGGTTTAAGTCTGACTCTTCTAAGCGGTTAACGTTTTTAACATGAAGTTTAAAGTTTGCTTTTAACTCAGCAGCCTCTTCTTCCGAAATATTTAAAGCTTTAGCGATTACCGCAGCATCTTCTAATGCTTTTTGGATATCGATGGTTACTTCATCATCTTTCTTTAAACCGATTAACGATTTAAGGATTTTTTTATCTTTAATCTGATCTAAACGAACAGTTGCAGTACTGGTGATACCACCTTCAACAGCAGTACCATCTGCAGCTACCTGAGTTAATTCAGTGTAAAGTACATCATCATCAGCAGAAACCTCAGGATTAGTCATTTTACCATAGCTACGACGGATATTTTTGATACGGCTTTCTAAAGTTTCTTTATCAGCTTTAATTACGTATTCGGTAAATTTATCTTTAGATGAAAGATTTACATCAAAAGCAGGTGCTAAACCTAACTCATAATCAAATTCGAAATCATCTGTATTATCCCATTTAAATTCGCGTTCATCATCCATTTTAGGAAGTGGCTGACCTAAAATTTCTAATTTTTGCTCCGCGATATAGTTAGATAAAGTATCGTTTAACAAGTTGTTAACCTCTTCTACCAAGATACTTTTGCCATACATTTTTTTAATGTGGGCAGCAGGAACCATTCCTTTACGGAAACCAGGTAATTGTGCTTTTTTAGCTTGATCTTTAATGGCTTTCTCTACTTTTCCAGTGTAATCAGCAGGTGCGATTTTGATTTTTACAACAGCATTTAAGTTGCCGGTTTTTTCCTGTGTAATATTCATTTTTTCTGAGATATAGTAAGATGTGCTTTAGACGGGAGATATGAGATATGAGATTTGAGAAAAACCATATATCGCCACAACCGGCACAGCACATCAATTTTTATTAATCAATGTTTTTAAAAACAAAACCGTTCCGATTTTTAAATCGGAACGGCCTTTATCTTGTTGTGCGGAAGAAGGGACTCGAACCCCCACGCCGTGAAGCGCCAGATCCTAAGTCTGGTGCGGCTACCAATTACGCCACTTCCGCAGTTAGGATGTTGTAAGGACTGCAAAGATAGAAACAAGATTGAATAATCAAAAGGCATCGGCAATATTTTATTGATTATTTCGATCAAAAACCGCTAACTCTTTAATTTTTAAGGAGAAAAATTTTAATAACAGAGACTTTCGCAATGATTTGTCGTGATAGAGACCATGAGACTTGTAACTTGAAACAGCGTTATTGCTGCAATAAAACATGGCGTTTGTTTATCATAATAAATTAAGCCTTTATTTCTTTGGAAAGCAGGTTCGGTAGCGTTTAGGGTAATGCAATCCCGCTGTACGCTTTACTGCGTGTCGCTCCCATCGGGTTTAGGTGGCAAGGATAGGTGAACTATCAATGGTTAAAATATCAAACGTTCCTGCGGAAACATAAAAAAACCGCTCTGATGTTTAAATCGGAACGGTTGATCTTGTTGTGCGGAAGAAGGGACTCGAACCCCCACGCCGTGAAGCGCCAGATCCTAAGTCTGGTGCGGCTACCAATTACGCCACTTCCGCAGATAGGATGTTTTAAGGATTGCAAAGATATAAACTAAATTGAACAATCAAATCTTTGCAATACTTTATGAAGAAACAAAATTTAATTTCAATGGTCTTGCGTACATCTTTGCAGTCCCCTAAGCACTGTCCATCATTGCCAGCTTAACTGGCAATCTTAATGCAGCAGAAAGTTAATGAACAATGGGTGAAGCTTTAGGATTCCCGTTTTCACGGAGATGACGCCATTATCGTAACCAGATAGGTATCAAAATTTCACTAGCGTTACATCGATAAATTCAGGTCCGCCTTCTAATGGATAGCCAGAAACCTTTTTCCCTTTTATAGTAACCTTCTTATCTAAATAGGTATCTAGATTTATACTTGCACTTTTTAAGGCGTAAGTTTTATTGTCGGCTTTTAATAAATGTGTACCGTACTGAAACGTAGTCATGCCTAATTTTTCAATTGTTCCACTTGCAGTAACTGTAGTTGAGTTTCCTCCGTTTTTCATTGAACTGCAACTGGAAATTACGGCTACGAACAGGGATAGTATTAATACTTTTTTCATCGGATTATGATTTTTATTGTAATGGTATGATAACGGGATAACTTAACGGTCTGCTACAAATTATGAAAATTTGCCTTTAAAAGCTAATAATTTGCTTCTGAAACTCAAAAAAGTATTGCACGGCTTTAACCAATCTGCTTCCATACCAGCTAAACATTTCTCCGTCTACCAGTATAATTTTTGCTTCAGGAATGGCCTCTTCTATTTCTTCAATGTGTTTTTCTCCAAAAGGATAAGGCTCGGACGACAGTAGGATCAGTTCGCAATTTAAAGTTTTCAGTTCCTCTAGTGTAACCGATGGATAACGTTCTTGCGTAATCACATTCGTCATACCATTAACCAGCAGAATATCATCAATAAAGGTATTTTTTCCAGCAGCCATGTAGGGCTTGCGCCAAATGAGATAGGCAACCTTTTTATCAATATGCTGTTGAAGTGCAAGTGTTTTCAGATCATTAAATCCGGCAGAAATTAAATGGTTAAGGTAACTAGCTTCTGGCTCACGATCTACAAGCTCCCCTATCTGTCCAATGGTTTTCATCGCGTCATCCAAAGTGAAAATATCGCTCATCCAAACCGGAAAACCTGCTGCGAGCTCTTCTATATCACTTTGCGTATTTTCTTCTTTGTTGCCAATAATCAAATCAGGTTTTAAATCTTTGATTAAATCGATGTTAAGCTTTTTTGTTCCACCAACCTTGATTCTTTCTGCAAACTTTTCTATCGGATGGATGCAAAATTTGGTCAATCCGATAATTTCCTTATCCAATCCCAAATCAAATAACAATTCTGTTTGTGAGGGTACAACAGAAACAATCCGCTTAGGTGGAAAATTGATGGAAATTTCCCTGCCCATTTGATCGATAAAGGACTTTTGCATGTTGCAAATATAGGATTTAGTAAAGATTAGTCTGTTTAAAGGAGGTCTTTTAAAAGAACATTCTTCATTCAGTAATTTTTTACCTCATCAATCTGCAATCAACATTTTTTTATATTCTTTTGGGGTAACGCCTTTTGCGAGCTTAAAAAATTTGTTAAAATTAGAAAGACTGTTAAAACCACATATATAAGCCATTTCACTTATCTGGTGATCACTTTCGGCAATTAATTTACAGGCATGCCCAATTCTTACTTCATTAACAAAAGTGACAAAAGTTTTCTGTGTACGGTTCTTAAAATACCTGCAAAAAGCCTGTTTATTCATATTGGTCATCTCGGCAGCATCTACCAACAAGATCTCTTTATTAAAATTATCAAAAACATATTTCAAAATTTTGTCCATCCTATCATTATCTTTTAACTGATAGTTATTGGTATAGCCCGGACTCGCCAGTAACACATAATCTTTATTTTGACAAAGCAGGTTTAAAATTTCGAGCACCCCAATTAAACGGGTTATTTCTTCTGTTGCCTGAGCAATTTTTAACAACAAAGGTTTTATTTCCTTTCTGGCCGAAAAGTTGAATTTCATTCCGCGTTTAGCCAGTTGGAAAAAATTTTTAAGCTTCTGGATATGCTCTGGCTCATGAAAAATATCCAGTATTTTTTCGGGATGGAGAAAAAGCGAAATTGAATGTGCATGGATATTTGGTGTCAAATCGCTAAAATATTGCTGGCTATTGTGCCATACATGAGGCAAATTAGCGCCTACAAAAATCATGTCTTCGTTATTAAAATCTTCAATACTATCACCGATCATGCGGCGCCCTTCACTCTCAACATTATAGGTGAGCTGGCATTCTTCGTGAAAATGGAATTCGGTAGAAAAGTAAGGCGCGTTTACAATCTTTATGCCGTAAACATCATTTACTTTTCCATCGAGTATTTTGGCAAAAATCGGTTTCATTTGATATAGACTATCTTCTTTACCATTCAGTTATGATGGCTATTTGGGTATGAAAAAACCAATTTACCATTTACATCTTAAATTACCAATTAATACAAATAATTTAAATAAAACAGCTAATATAACATCACTATTAGCGAATTATACCTCAGTTAATCTCTTTTTTCCTTAATAAATTAGCTATTACAAATGCTAACCAAATAACTAACATGCTTCATCATAAAATTATTGTACTAACAGGAGGTGCCGATGGTATTGGCTGGGAATGTGCAAAGGCTTATTCAAAAGCTGGTGCTACTGTTTGCATTCTTGATAAAAACCCAATAGCCGAAAATAAGCTCAATGAATTCGAAACCGCGCAAAAAATAGCCATAACCTGCAATCTAGTTAACGAAAATGATGTAAAAGATGCTTTTAAAACGATCATCGAAAAGTTTGGTGTTATAGATGCTATACATAACAATGCAGGGATTGCGCATCCTTCAAAAACGCTCGATCAGACTACAGATGCTGAGTGGGATTTGTTGATGAATGTTAACCTAAAAAGCATTTTATATACCACCCGCCATGGCATCGAGCATCTTAAAAAAACAAAGGGCTGTATTTTAAATACCAGTTCGATGGTAGGCACCATAGGGCAAGATAGTCATGCTGCCTATGTAGCTACAAAGGGTGCAATTAATGCCTTAACAAAAGCAATGGCTTTAGATTATGCGCCATACAAAATTCGCGTTAATGCCGTTTCGCCCGCAGCGATTAATACTCCAACCCTGCAATCATGGAGCAAAGAACAGCCCAACAAAGAAGAAATACAACATTACTTAGATAAACTTCAACCACTGGGTAACATGCCAGCTGGTGATGTAATTGCAGATGCTTGCTTATTCTTACTCAGCGATGCTGCCAGATTTATAACAGGAACTATTTTACCGGTAAGCGGTGGAGCCGAACTAGGATACAGAACCATCATATAATCCAGATTATTAACATGATAAACAAAATAGAAATTAGCGACAAACGATTTGAACTATCAACCGGAGCCGGCAGCGATGCTATACATAAAGATCCTCAATACTCTTATGCAGTTACCAATTTAACCAACGAAAACGGCGTAACAGGAACAGGCTTAGCCTTTACCCTGGGTGCTGGTAACGATTTAGTCTGCAATGCCGCTCAGTTTTATGCTAATACCTTAAAGGGAAAAGATATTGAAGAACTGATGAGCGATTTTGGACAGACTTTTCGCACGTTATCAAATGAACAGCAATTTAGGTGGTTAGGGCCACATAAAGGTGTTGTACATTTAGGATTAGCTTCTGTAACCAATGCCTGTTACGATTTATGGGCAAAAAAACGTGGCGTACCACTTTGGAAACTATTAATCGATTTAAGTCCGGAAGAAATTGTGAATACGCTCGATCTCTCCTATCTGGAAGATGTACTCACCAAAGAAGAAGCGATTGCCATGCTGCAAAGCCAAACCGATTTCAAAAAATCGAGGAAAGCTATTCTTGATATCGGTTATCCAGGATACGATACTTCTGTAGGCTGGTTTAATTACGATGATGAAAAGGTGCGCGAAAACTGCAAAAAAGCTATTGCCAATGGTTTTACAGCAATGAAGCTTAAAGTAGGATCTGCCGATCCGAAGCGTGATATCAGAAGGGCAAACATTGTACGTGAAGTTGCTGGCGAAACCTCAAAAGTAATGTTAGATGCCAACCAGCAATGGACCCTACCGCAAGCCATTTCAATATGTAATGAGCTTAAAAATATGAATCCTTTCTGGGTAGAAGAACCTACACACCCGGATGATGTACTGGCACACCAGACTTTGGCCAGAGAGATAGCACCTGTTAAATTGGCTTTGGGAGAACATGTACCCAACCGTATCATTTTTAAGAACTATTTACAAAGTGGCTGTACGGGTTTTGCGCAGGTAGATGCAGTACGTGTAGGCGGCGTTAGCGAATTCATTACAATTAGTTTATTGTGCAAAAAATTTGGCGTGCCGGTTGTACCCCATGTTGGCGACATGGGGCAGTTACATCAGCATCTGGTACTGTTTAATCATATTGCCATGGGCCACGAAGCTTTATTTTTGGAACATATTCCCCATTTAAAACAACACTTTAAAAATCCGATTAAAATTGAAAACGGAGTTTACATCACTCCACAAGAAGCGGGAAGCAGCTGTGATTTAAAATAACCCAAAATCTAACCAAATATGATCAGTACAACCGATATCGTAATTACCATTGCTTATATACTTTTTATTGTAACCATAGGCTTATGGACGGGAACGAGAAAAAAGAAAAACGAAGAAACCACCAGCAGAGAATACTTTTTGGCGGGCAAATCGCTTAAATGGCCTATGATTGGCCTGGCGCTGTTCGCAACAAACATCTCGTGTCTCCATTTGGTAAGTTTGGCACAGAGCGGATTTGACAGCGGCCTTTTAAATGGCAATTTTGAATGGATGGCGGCATTTACCCTTATTCTTTTGGCCTTGTTATTTATTCCTTTCTATATCCGTTCGGGCATTTCTACTTTACCCGATTTTTTAGAGCGAAGGTATAACCGCGCCTGTAGAGACTGGTTGGCATTCATCTCTATCCTATCGGCCATCATTATTCATATTGCCTTTTCTTTTTTAGCGGGTGGTATTGTACTCGAAACCCTATTCGGCATAGATATGTATGTAAGTATAGTGGTAATTGCCTCGCTAACCGGACTATACACCATTATTGGCGGCTTAAGGGCCGTGGTAGTTACCGAAACCATACAGAGTTTGGTGTTGATTACCGGCGCCATTATCATTACAGTTTTTGCGTGGAATAAAGTTGGTGGCTGGGATCATATGACGGCTATACTGCAAAAAGAAAATGCCATGGATAAGCTCAGTATGATACGCCCGATTGGCGATAAGAGTGGAATGAGCTGGATAGCCGTATTTTTAGGGTATCCGGTTTTGGGTATTTGGTACTGGTGTGCTGATCAAACCATAGTACAACGTGTTTTAGGCGCAAAAGACGAAAACCATGCCCGTGTAGGTTCCTTGTTTTGCGGTTTCATCAAAATTTTGCCCGTGTTTATTTTCGTGCTGCCCGGTTTGTTTGCTTATATCTTGTATAAATCGGGAACTATGGATTTATCGAGTTTGCAAACTGTTGGCACCAATGGCGAAACGGTATTAAATACAAAAGGCATTTATACCTTAATGATTACCCAGCTTTTACCAAAAGGATTGGTGGGTATTTTAGTAGCCGCATTATTATCTGGTTTAATGAGTCAAATTGCGGGTGCATTAAATTCTATCGCCACCTTAAGCAGTTATGATTTGTACAAAAGATTTAAGCCCGAAACCAGCGATAAAAAATTAGTTAGTGTAGGTCGCTGGTCGGCAGGCATTGCTTTAGCCGTTTCAATAGGCCTGTTGCCATTATTAAATAGCTATCAAAGTCTTTTCGAAGGTATAAATGATGTAATCGCACATATTGCCCCTCCTATCACCTGTGTGTTTTTATTAGGGGTATTTTGGAAAAGAGCATCGGCTACAGGGGCGCAATATACTTTGCTGGTCGGTTCTATTATTGGGGCGAGTGTTTTTGTGGTAAACAAATTATATGGTACAGAAACTATAATCGGCAAAATCCCCTTCATGATGATGGCATTTTACCTGTTCTGCATCTGTGTATTTATACAGGTTATATTTTCTTACATCTACCCTGTAAAACACACCGCCCAAAGTGAAGCCCTCTACTGGAATTCTATTTGGGAACCCCTTAAAAGTAAAGGCTGGAGCGGGATAGGCAACTACAAATTTCTGTCGGTGCTTTTACTGGTGATAATGGGTGTTTTATATGTCTACTTTAAATAAAATTGATATGAATATGAAAAGATTTCTCTTGTTCTTCGTTGCACTAATTACCTTTTTCAGTGTTAACGCGCAAACCAAAACAAATGCCTCAGTAATGAACGATTTTATGGATAAACGGTTTGGTATGTTTATTCATTGGGGACCAGTGAGTGTACGCGGCACTGAGATTGGCTGGAGCCGTGGCGATCAGGTTCCAACAGAAGATTACGACAATCTCTACAAAGAATTTAACCCTGTTCTATTTGATGCCGATGCTATTGTAAAAACAGCAAAAGATGCCGGAATGAAATATCTGACCATTACAGCACGTCATCATGACGGGTTCTGCTTATGGCCGACTGCATTTACTGATTTCAATATTACCAACACACCTTATAAAAAAGATATTGTTGGTGCATTAAACGAAGCCTGTAAAAAACAGGGAATTAAGTTCTGTATCTATTACTCGGTATTAGACTGGCACCATCCAGATTACCCGATCCATTCTCCAAAAAACCAAACGATCGATCCAAAATCAGATATGAGCCGATATGCGCTATACATGAAAAACCAGTTAAAGGAACTCATTACCAAATATGATCCATATATGCTCTGGTTTGACGGCCAATGGGAAAAACCCTGGACAGACGAAATGGGTAAAGATTTATATGCATATCTAAAACAGCTAAAACCCGATATCATTACCAATAACCGCTTGGGAAAAGAATTTGCAGCAATGGAAAATAAAAACATTGATGCTTCTAAAATGATAGGCGATTACGACACGCCAGAACAGGTAGTAGGCAAATTAAATATGTTTACGCCCTGGGAAAGCTGTTTTACTATCTGTAACCAATGGGCATGGAAACCAAACGATAAAATGAAACCGCTAAAACAATGTCTCGAAATTATTTCGAAAACAGCAGGTGGTAATGGCAATCTTTTATTAAATGTAGGCCCTATGCCAGATGGTAGAATTGAAGCCCGCCAAACAGAACGCTTAAAAGAAATCGGCGATTGGTTAAAAACCAATGGTGAAGCCGTTTATGGCACAAAAGGTGGCCCATTCCAACCGAACAATGATTACGCAACGACCAGAAAAGGGGATAAAATTTACGTGCATGTATTAAACACCAATCTGGCCAAGCTGAGTTTAAAGGCTATCCCAGGTTTAAAAGTTAAAAAAGCATATCTGCTAAATAAACAAACCATTAATATGGAGCAAAAAGATGGCATTTCTTTACAACTTCCCGGCAACCAGTCCAACCAATCAGATTATATTGTTGTCCTAGAATTAAACGGAAACGCCGAAAACATTCCAGTTATTGAATAGATCGATGAGGCTGTATCATAAATAAAGAATTGTCATCCTGAGGGGGAATTTATTTTATAAAAATCAATATGAGTGCCGTACAATTGTTTTCTTTTTCCATACATCAGGGTCTCGGCTCGCCGCCGCCGAAGGGCTCTTTCTTTTTGGCATCAAAAAGAAACAAAAAATGCCGGCTGAAAATTTTTCTTTTGAAGCCAGTTGTGCGGCCAGAACAGTGCAGCCCGAAAAATTTGTTAGGCCGGATTTAAGTAGAACGGGGAAACAATGCTATGGCCCGGCTGGATGGAAATGCGAAAGCCGTTAAAATATTGATTAATAATATGCAAAATACGTCAATGGTAGCTTGTCGAAGGACCTTTTTTAAGGTATTAAAAGGTGTTTCGACAGGCTCTCTGTAGGAGTCCTTTGGACAACGTGACGAATTCGAAGTAAATTACAAGTTATGAGAAAGCCTCTTTATAACCATTAAAAAGCAAATTATATGCTCATGAAAAATTTAAAAACAATGTATTTCTTGGTCTTGGCTTTTGTCCTAATGGTTACTGCCTGTACACCCATAAAAACAGAAGTAAATGCGACAAACAAAGTGTTACGTTATGGCAGTATTACAGGTTTGAAACCCGAAAAGATGGCTTATTACAAAAAGTTACATGCTGCAGTATGGCCAGGGGTATTAAAAAAAATAACAGCATGCAACATCCATAATTATTCCATTTATTTAAAAGAAATTGAGGGCAAACAGTATCTTTTTAGTTATTTCGAGTATACGGGAAACGATTTTGCTGCTGATATGAAAAAGATGGCTGCTGATACCACTACGCAACGTTGGTGGAAAGAAACCGCACCAACTCAGATCCCACTACCAGATGCTGCTGCTAAAGGCGAAACCTGGAGCAATATGGAAGAAGTTTTTCACAAAGATTAATAATACGGTATACAGTCAATGCTATTTAGATAAACACAGCTGAAATATTAAAGGCTGTGTTTATCTCTTAAGCAAAAGCTTAAATTAATAAATTGGTTTTAACCTACTGCCACATCTTCTTTTACTACACCATCGGCAATGTGCAAAATCCTATTTCCGTATTGTGCATTTTTTTCGGAATGTGTAACCTGGATAATGGTAATTCCATCTTCCTGATTTAGTTTTTTAAACAATGTCATAATTTCTTCTGCCTGTGCCGACTGCAAATTACCTGTTGGCTCATCGGCTAGAATTATAGATGGTTGAGCGGCCAATGCCCTTGCGATACCAACCAATTGTTGCTGCCCGCCAGAAAGTTGATTCGGGAATAAATCTTTTTTTGCCACAATATTAAAACGGTCTAATAAATCGGCAATTCTACTTGCGCGTTCTGAGCTACCTACTTTTTTGTACAGCAATGGGGCTTCAATATTTTCGTAAACGGTCATTTCATCAATTAAGTGGTAGGCCTGAAAAACAAAACCGATATGATTTCGGTAAAGTTCAATGCGTTTACGTTCATTCAACGAAGTTACATCCTCGCCCAGAAACTCATACGAACCATAAGTTGGTTCTTCAAGCATGCCAATAATATTGAGCAAAGTAGACTTCCCTGCACCCGATGGGCCCATAATAGAAACAAATTCTCCTTGTTTAATTGTTGTGGTAACCAAACGCAACACGTAATTTTTAATGCCCTTGTTTGCGTAATATTTTTCGATGTTATTAAGTTGTATCATATTTTTAGGGTTTAACGTAAAGCGGCTGGCTGTGTAGCGTAAATTTTTATCGCTAAACGCCAAACGCTACACGCAGTTCTTATTCGTATTTAAGTGCGTGTACAGGGTCGCCATTGGCTGCTTTTCTGGCCTGAATACTAACCGTTAATGCTGATACTACTAATGAAACTATTGTAGCAATCAAAAATGGGTAAACAGGCATATCAATTCTATAGGCAAAACCATCGAGCCATTTTTTAACGAGGATATAAGCAATAGGCCAGCTAATTAGGTTTGCAATTAACACCAATAGCAAAAACGATCTGTTTAGCAAGTTTATAATTTGCAGGTTAGATGCGCCGAGTACTTTCCTTACAGCTACTTCCTTAGTTCTACGTTTGGCTACAAAAGTAGAAAGTGCGAAAAGGCCTAACAACGAAAGGGACACCGACAAGATACTGAATAGCACGATCATATTTATAAACCGATTGTTTTCTTTTAAAACATCAGCAAAAACGTCATCCATGGCTTTGTATTCCATCGGATAATCGGGGTAGGCCTGCTTCCATTCTGACTGAACTTTTTTCATAATTTCGCCAGTGTTGGAGGTATTTAAACGTAACAATAAATTATTGGTAGAAGATGTTCCTCCTAAATGTGTAACCTTGTAGATGGTAGGTAAAACGGCTTTATCAAACCCTTCATTATGGTAATTTTTGATTACACCAACAATCTGAAAAACATAACTTTTATCTCCGTCCTTGATGCTATAAGACTTTCCGACCGGTTTTTTATCTATCAGATTAGCTGCAGCCTCATTTAAAATAACGGTGTTGATGGTATCTTGTTTATAGGTTTTAGCAAATAACCTACCCTGAAGAACCCTTACACCCAAGCTTGGCAAGGCATCCATACTAACGGTAACGGTATTCATATTAAGTTGTTTGCCTTTGTATATGATTTCTTCTGGCACATTAAATGCATTTCCCATTACCTGAGTGGTTGTTGCAACATACTGTACACCTGGAATTTTTCTAAGTTTTTCTGCAAAGCTTTCATCATAATTAGTCTTAATGTTTACCAGCTCCCCTCTTTCAAAACCCAAATCTTTATTGCTCATAAACTGGGTTTGCCTATGCATAATGCCAATGGCTATAATGAAGGTAATTGAAATCACAAATTGAAAAACAACCAGTCCATTCCTTAGCACAACACCTTTTAATCCGCTTTCATAACTTCCTTTTAGCACTGCAACCGGATTATAGTTCGACAATACCCATGAAGGATAAAAACCAGCAAGCAAAGTCACCACGCTAAAAAGGCCAATTAGTTGAATCAACATCGTTTTAAGCTGTGGATTGAGCCAAAAACTCAACTGAACATTAAAATGATGGTTAAAAGTCGGAAGCACAACTTCGATCAACACTACGCATAAGAATAAAGAAATCATACTCTGCAAGGCCGATTCGACTAAAAATTGAGCAATAAGTTCACGCTTATAAACTCCTAAAACCTTTTTAACTCCTACTTCTTTAGCTCTTTGAACCGATTGGGCTGTAGCAAGATTTACAAAATTTATGATCGAAACAACAAGCAAAAAGATGGAAATACCAATTACTGGCCTTAACTTTTCTACCCAACTTAGTTTAAAAGGTGGATTTAAATGAACATCCTTTAAAGGGATAACCTTTAAACCCGGTGTTTTACCATTTTTATAGATCTCATTATACTGTAACTTGCGCTGCACCAATGATTTCTTTTGGTAATCGGTATAGATTTTCAACAAACTTTGATTTAACGCGCCTGTATCCGCTACCTGGTTTAATTTTGTGTAAATCTGGCAATAATGAAAGTTACCGGCAGATTCGGGAACTTTATCTTCCTCACCGGTACGCATTAAAGCATTAAAGCCAACACTTTGGGGCGTTACAGGATCAGCAACTACTCCTGTAATCGTTAAATCTGTACCTGGGTCGTTCCGCCACATCAATACCTTTAACGTTTTCCCCAATACCTTTTCTGTTCCAAATAACTTTCTGGCTAAACTTTCTTTTAATACCACCGATTTTGGAGCATTTAAAGCCGATTCGCTATCGCCCTGTAAAAACTCATACGGAAATACCTGAAAGAAACTACTGTCTGCATCTTTCATCCCCGTAACCATAACCGGATCGGCATGAGCAATTTTAACTGAATAACCACTGCTAAAACCCCAATCTGCCGTTACGCGGGTAACAGCAAGGGCTTGTGGAATATTTTCCCTTACCAGGTTTGCCATCCGGCTATCGTTTATCTCCTGCCAATGATCTTCATTATCAGGCGAAAAAAAACTGTGTTTCTCTCTCACCTGATACACATCTTTTAATTGTGGTGACCAGGTATCGTAGCTTTCTTCGTGGTTGACATATAAAAGCATCAGTATGAAAGCTGTTAAGCCGATAGCCAAACCGCCAATATTAATGGCTGCATAAACTTTGTTTTTAAACAGGCTTCGCAGTGCGATTTTTAAGTTGAGTTTAAACATAAGGTAAATGATTTAGCGTAATGCGTTTGGCGTAATGCGATAAATCCACGCTGGCCACCAAACACTTTACGCAGGTATTATTCATATTTAAGTGCATCAATGGTATTGGCAACTGCTGCTTTATACGAGCGGATGCTTACGGTAATCAATGTAATGACCATAGAAATAATCATGGCAAATACAAAAGGCCAGATATTCAAATCAATGCGGTAGGTAAAAGTGGCCAGCCATTTGGCAACAAATAAATAAGCAAGTGGCCAGGCTACCAAATTGGCAAGAAAAACCATCAATAGAAATGAACCATTTAACATTTTAACCAATTCTAATGTAGAAGCACCCAAAACCTTTCTGATGGCAACTTCGCGGGTTCTTTGTGTAGCCACGAAAGAGATCAGTCCAAATAAGCCAATAAAGGAAATAAAAATGATCACCCCGGCAAACACCTTAAAGAGGGCTCCCATTATTTTTTCGGTTTGATAATATTCACTGATTTTATCATCCATAAAAGTAGATCCATAAACATATTCGGGCAGTACTGTGTTCCATGTTTTTTCTATAGCCCGCATAGCAGGTAAAATACTTTTACTATCAAGCTTTACAGCTATAGTGGTGTACGATTCTTTATCACTGTTAATCACAATCGGAGAAATAGGCTCATGCAAACTCATGTTGTTAAAATCTTTAACTACACCGATGATATTGCCTGTTTTATCATTGATCCTGATGGATTTCCCAATCGCATCGTTATAATTAACTACATTGAGCTTTTTTAACATGGTTTCGTTTACTACAATATCTTTGAGTGTATCACTCTTAGATAAACCTTTACCAGCAATAATTTCTAAACCAAATGTTTTAAAGTAGTTTTCGTCTCCTGTTTTGGTGTTGGCCTGAAAAGTTGATTTTACTGTTCCATTGTACCTGAAATTACTCTCGTTATTGAAATCAGAAGATGGTGCTGCACTGCAATAGCTGGTTGATAATACACCTGGAATTTTGTTGATCTGATCCTGCAAAGTATGGTATCGGGTAATTGCCATGCTATCAGAAGGAACATCAACCAGAGCTACCGCCGTAGGAATAAAACCAAGGGGTTTCTCTCGCATGTAACTCATTTGCCTTAGTACAACCAAAGTACCTATAATCAAAATAACAGTAATTGCAAATTGGACCACAACAAGAATCTTCCTCAAACTTAAACCTGCAGCATTCGCAGTAATTTTATTTTTAATGGCTAATGCGGGGCTATAGCCAGACATGACCATTGCCGGATAGAAACCGGCTAAAAAGCTTACCAGCAACACCAAAACAACCATAAACACAAATATGATGGGGTGCTCGATAATACTAAATGAAATATGATCTTTAAACAAACTTTGCATGCCCGGCAAGGCTACTTCTGTTAAAACGCAACCTACCAGTAGCGAAATAACCGTTATTGTTAAAGTTTCTGTTAAAAACTGTACAATTAATTGCCTGCGCAAACTACCCATTACTTTACGTACACCAACTTCTTTCCCCCTGCTTACGGCCTGTGCAGTAGCAAGGTTGATAAAGTTGATACATGCAGTCAACAATAAAAAAGCACCAATTATCGCCAATCCATAAAGTTCTTTCTTCGGCATTACTTTGTTCGCAAAATTGCCCAGATCTGCATTATAGTGGATATCTCTTAGCTGTTGAAACCTATGGCTTTCTTTCGAAACATTATCTCTTTTATAGTATTTAGTAATAAACTGAGGGAGGCTTTTACTTGCATCATCAATAGAAGCACCCTCTTTTAGTAATACATAACATTCAGAAGTAGAAGAAACTGTACCCCAATTAGTCGACTCTGGCCTTCCCTGATTTTGATAAGTTTTATAAGAGATGATTACTTTAAGTGGGAAAGAGCTGTTATCGGGTGTTTTTTCTATAATACCGGTAACTTTAAGGTCTACTTTGTTCTGAAAATTAATGCTTTTCCCAACTGCTTTATGCCAATTTCCGAAAAGTTTATCGGCCATCTCATCTGATAACACAACAGTATTAGGCTGACTTAGTGATTGGCGCGGATTTCCTTCAAGCCATTTAAAGCTTAAGATCTCAAAGAAATCTGGCTCTGCATAATGTACGCTTTCGGAGGTTTTAATTCTTTCTTTTCCGGATTCGTCTTTTACTTTAATAATTCCACCTCCGGCCTGAATAGCAGCAACTTTATCAAATTGCTGCTTAAAGTCATTTCGCATCGCTGGCGGAAGAGGTCGAGGTGTACCTGCAGATTCGAAAAAATTATCGGGTGTTGTCCAACCGGTTATTACACGGTATATACGGTCTTCATTTTTAAAGTTTTCATCGAAACTTAGCTGATAACGGATAAAAATAAAAATTAGGATGCAGCTTGCCATTCCGATGGAAAGGCCCAAAATATTGATAAAAGTATAACCTTTATTTTTCCAAAGGTTTCGCCAAGCGATCTTCAAATTTAATTTAAACATATCAAGTAATTAGTAAAATGAAATCTGCAAGTGTTTATGCCAATTTTATACCAAGAGCAAAACAAAACATAAATAACTAAATATCAACCATATACAAATAAACAAAAAGAAAAAATGTCCGTTTATGAACAGTACCTGTACGGTTCCGAACGGAGAATAGCTAAGCGTTTGGGCTTAGGCGATAAATTCGCACTGATCGCCTAACGCCCTCACGCAGGTCTTATTCATATTTAAGTGCATCAACGGGGTTTGCTTTTACAGCACTGTTTGCCTGGATACTTACGGTTATAATGGTTAACAAAATGGTTAGCGCTGCACTGATTAAAAAAGGGAAAAGTGGCAGATCGATTCGATATGCAAAGGTTTCGAGCCACTTTTTGGTTAATATGTACGCCAATGGCCAGGAAATAATATTGGCTATAAGCACCATAACAAAGAATGAACTATTAATGAGTTTGAAAATCTGTAAATGACTTGCACCAAGAATTTTCCTTATTGCAATTTCCTTCATTCTACCAGTGGTAATGTATTTTGCAAAGGCAAATAAACCCAGTATTGCAATAAAAATGGTGAGGATTGCAGCAGCAAAAAATACAGATTGTAATTGTTCTTGTTTTTTAAAGAGTTTACCATACATTTCATCCAGAAATTGGTAACGGAAATTATCTCCATCCAACTTGTTAATCTCTGGCCATTGCGATTTTAAGGTACTCAGCACTTCAGACATCCTGCTTTCTTCTATTTTTAGCATAATTTCTGTTTTAGGGTTTCCGCAGGGATCATTTATTGCGTAAATGGTAGGCTGTACTGCTTTCTCAAATCCAAGTGCTTTAAAATCTTTTATCACGCCTACAATCTTATATTCTTTATTCTGGCAGCCTTTTATGGTTTTACCTACAGGGTTGGTTAATCCATACTTCGCTACTGCAGCTTCATTAAGTATAGCAGAATTTGCCGTATCGGTTTTAAATTCTCTGGAAAATGTTCTGCCTTCTTTAATCTTAATATCTAATGTTTCAAAATAATCAAAATCTACATCTGTAAAACTTAAACTTTGTTCTTTTCCATCAACCGTATATTTATTTTTTCCACCATCAGAACCGTCCGGCAATGCATTGGTAACAGTAACCGATTTCACCCCCGGAATCTTAACCATTTTATCCCTTATAGGATCGAATTTGCTTGGCGAGACGAAATAGGCGAGGTTTTTAATGTACACCACTTGTTCGGGTTTGAAACCAATATCCTGAGTACGCATGTATTTTAGTTGAGAACTGATGATGAGCAGACCTATAATAAAAACTACCGCTACGCTAAACTGCACCACCAATAAGCTGTTGCGCAACCAATAGCTCTGTTTGCTGGTTTGAAAATTACCTTTTAAAACAAGTGCAGGTTTAAATCCAGATAGTACCATGGCAGGATAAATACCAGCTATCAGCGTAATAAAAATTAATATAAGTGGCAATTGCCAGAATAAAGCACTATTGGCTACCCAAATGGATAAATTGACCACGAACAGGTTATTAAATTTTGGCAAGATGATTTCGGCCATAATCAGTCCTAATATCGTCGCTGCTAAACACTGAATTAATATTTCTGTTAAAAACTGAAAAGCAAGCTGAAAGCGATAAGCACCCATCACTTTTTTAACGCCTACCTCTTTTGCCCGTTTGGTTGCCTGCGCTATACTCAGATTGGTAAAGTTGATACAGGCGATTACCAAGATCAGGATCCCTAAAACAGACAAAGCTACGAGTACTTTATAATTGGCATCGGTACCGGCCTTTGGTTTAAGGTGTTGGTTTTTTAAAGGATCAAGAAAGGCTTTTGTTGCTTTAAAAGTCTCATTATTGGGATCTTCTCCATCTTTAAGCAATTCCTTTTTATAAAGGGCATTAATTTTAGCTTCAAGTGCCTGAATATCTGTGCCCGGTTTTACCTGGATATAAGTCTTGTAGTTGTTGTATCCATAGTTTTCGCCTATCCCAACTTCTTTCATCAATGAAATGGCATCGAAAGTAATATTAGAGTGGGGATCGGCAAAAATACTTCCGCTCAACTTACCTGTCATATTAGCCGATTTACTCCCAAGCCAAATCATTTCAGGCTGACCGTTTTTATTATGGGGGAAAAGCGTTTTATAATTTTCGTTACTGAGGTAAAACAGATTTTCGGTTGTACTTTCCGGCTGAGTTAAACCGACATTGGGTTTAATGTTAAACATTTTTGCCGCAGCATAATCAAGATAGAGGCATTTACTTAAAAAAACAACACCGTGATCGCTGCTAACCGGAAATTCAAAAAAACTCATTTTCATGGTACCAACTGAAACTACTTCTGGAATTTCTGCTTTAATAGCTTTACCCAATGGTGGCGGAGTATTATTGGTCTTAAAATCAGGCAACTGTCTTCCTACTACGTAAATTTCGTTGTAGTTTGGATTTTCTTTGTCAAAACCTGTTTCGTAGGTAAAATACATGGTTACCAAAATAAATGCAGCTAAAGCAATAGCTAAGCCACCAATATTGATGAAGGTAATTATCTTGTTTCTCCAGAGATTGCGTAGTGCAATTTTTAAGTTTAATTTAAACATAAGGCGTAGGGTTTGGCGTGTAGCGTTTAAACGCTTAGCACCAAACGCCTCACGCAGGTCTTATTCATATTTAAGTGCATCAACAGCGTTTGCTTTGGCCACTTTAAAGGTTTGCAGGCTTACCGTTAAAATGGCAATAATTACCGAGGTTAAAAGGGCAAGCAAAAAAGGCCATGGATTAATGGTAATCTTATAATCATATTTCTCCAGCCATTTGGCAACAAGAATATAAGCTACCGGGATAGCAATCACATTGGATATGATTACCAGTTTCATAAAATCTTTGTTCAAAAGGACCAGGATATCAGAAAGATTAGCGCCCAATACTTTACGGATACTGATTTCTTTGCTGCGCTGTTCAGCGGTATATAGCGCTAAACCCAATAAACCTAAACAAGAAATAAAAATGGCAAATCCTCCAAAAATATTGGAAAGTACACTGAGCAACCTTTCGCTCTTAAGTTTTTCGGCCATGCCCTGACTAACCAGTTTCACTTCAATTGGATAAGCCGGATTTAAACGTTGACTTACCGATTTTATCGCTTCGATTGAATTAGTAAGCGATTGCTTAGGATTGAGTTTAAGCAGTAAAACCCGACTCGTTTTAACATTGTAATAATAAACTGTTGGCTGTATTTTAGAAGCAAGTGATTCGTTAGAATAATCTTGCACCACGCCTACCACTTTAAGTGGCGGATTATCGCCCCAATGGATAACAGTACCCACAGGGTTTTTTAACCCCATTATTTTAACGGCAGTTTGATTGAGGAGCAGAGATGTAGCTGTATCAGCCGAAAATTTAGGATCAAAATCTCTGCCCGCAAGAATTTTCACACCAGTTGTTTTGGCAAAATCGAAACCTGTACTTCTATAATTAATAATCGAGACATCATTTTTGGGCTTGCCTGGCCATTGAATATCACTGGTAATTGAACCACCATCTGTAAACGAGCCAGCATATTCTGTTGCAGCAATTGTAGCACCTGCCCGCTGCAATTCATTTTTAAAAGTCTGCAATTTCTGTGGCTTTGTCCACTCTCCTTCTAAATCGATCTGTACCAGCGCAGTCTGATCAAAGCCTAAGGGCTTATTTTTAAGGTGCTGAATTTGGCTGTAAATTACAATTGCCGAAATAATCATGCAGATAGAAAGGCTAAACTGTACTACTACCAGTATTTTGCGGATTGATAATGAGCCCGTTGAACCTTTAAAGCCTTTTAATACCTTTACGGGTATAAATGATGAAAGGTAAAATGCAGGATAACTGCCGGCAAGCAAACCGGTTACCAGTACCATAACAAGTAATAAGCCCCAAAATTGATAAGCATTGTAATTAATTTTGATCGCAATATCGAGCAGGTTGTTAAAGTAAGGCAATGAGACTTCAAGCAACGTAAAGGCAATTAACATTGCTAAAAAAGACAGCAGTATTGACTCTACCATAAACTGTCCCATTATTGTATTTCTGGTAGAACCTAAAGCCTTTCTAACCCCTACCTCACGGGCACGTTTCTCCGACTTAGCAGTTGAAAGATTCATGTAATTGATACAGGCGATAAATAATACACAGATGGCCAGAAAAACAAATAATCGCAACTGATCAATTTTACCCCCCACCGATTTTCCATTGTCAAAATCACCATATAAGTGAAATTTGCTTAAAGGAAAAAGAAAAGGTTCGTAGGTCATTTCTTTTAAATCGGGTTCTTTGTTTACGATGAAGTGTTTTAGTGCTGCATTTGTTGCATCTAAAGAAGCATTATCTTTAAGCTGAAAGAAGGTTAAACAGGTAATTGCTCCCCATCCATTTTCTTTTTCGGAAGGATTTTCCTGTTCAAAAAAAGCCCATGGTTGCAGAACATCAAACTGCATGCTTTGATTTTTTGGCAAATCTTGTATTACAGCACTAACTTTTAAGTCTACCCTGTTATCGTATTTAATACTTTGTCCTATTGGATTCTGGTCGCCAAATAATTTCTTTGCTGTCGATTCGCTTATCAATACGTTATTAGGCTCAGATAAAGCAGTACCTGGATCGCCATAGATAAATTTCTGTTCAAGGATTTTTAAAAAATCAGGATCTACATTAAATCCTATTAATTTAAAATTATTCCGGTTATGGCTGTATAATTTCTGGCCATTGTTCATTGAAATGCGGGCTGCACTTTTAATGCCTGGCAATTCTGAAACTCCAGCTTTGGCCAATTTATTCGGAACGGCCATCGTAGTAGCCAGCTTGCCGTTAAACTTTAAATTTAATGCGGCAAAATATACTTTATCGGCGTTTTTATATTGCTTATCGAAACTCCATTCGTAGTTAACGTACAAGAGTAACATTAAACAACAGGCCATTCCGATGGCTAGGCCGCCTACATTGATCAATGTAAAGCCTTTGTTTTTCCAAAGGTTACGTAGTGCTATTTTAAAGTTTAATCTTAACATAGGTTTAAGGTTTAGGGTGTAAGGTTTAGGGTATCAACATCTCGCTTTACCCCTTAATCTTTCAGCCTTTATTCATATTCAAATACATTACTTTGGTTTAAGACATTGGCGCATCAACCTTACGCCTCTTACCTTAAACCTTATGCCTTACTCGTATTTAAGTGCATCAACAGGATTGGCGTTTGCAGTTTTATAAGCCTGAAAACTTACAGTGATTAATGCCATTAGCAAAGTCCCAAATCCTGCTATCGGCATAATCCACCATGATATTTCGGTATGGAATTCGAACTTCATCAGCCATTTATTCATCATGAAATAGCTCAAAGGAATAGCGATAACGATAGCAACAACTATCATCTTCACAAAAGAGAGCGACAGTAATTGCATCAAATTAAATAATGAGGCACCTAATACTTTGCGTACACCAAATTCTTTTGTTCTCTGCTCTGCACTATAGGCCACCAGACCAAAAAGTCCCAAACAGGAAACGAATATGGCCAGTCCGCCAAAAAGATTTGAAAGGATGCCTAAAGTTTTCTCCCTTTGGAACAAATCACTGTATACCTCATCTAAAAATGAGATTTCAACCGGATAAGCAGGATTAATATCTTTGGTAATTCGGGTAATTGTTTCAATATTTTGCTGAATGGTATTCGAAGTATTTAGCCTCATCGTGATATAACTTGTATACTTATCATTAAAATAAAGTATCATTGGGTTATTCGATTTATAAGGCGAATCCCATACATAATCATCAAAAACCCCAATAATCACCCTTTTATCACCAAAAATGGTTAGAATTTGCCCTACTGGTTTTTTTAAATTCATTACTTTTGCGGTTGCAGAACTAATAAGAACGGCTGCAGAATCAGATGCAAATTTTTTAGAAAAATCCCTTCCTTCCAATAATTTTATCCCGTTAGTTTTTATGAAATCATAGCTGGCTTCAACCTTGTTAAACAGGTTATCATTATTCTCCTGAACCATTCCAGGCCAGCGAACATCGGTAAAATTTGAACCGTGGTGTGATAATTTTGTTGAAGATTTATTTAAACTTGTTACAGCACCAGATTGCAGTAATTTTTGCTTGTAAACCTCAAACTGATTTTTTAGCTGTCCATCTTGAGGAATCTCAATTAATGCTTTGGTATCTATGCCCAGTGGTCTATTTTTAATGTATTGAATTTGACGATAAATAACCAGCGTTGAAATAATCAGAACGATAGCAAAACAAAACTGGCTTACAACAAGGACTTGCCTTAAGCTTACAGATGCCAAACCTTTCGATTTTATTTTCCTTTTTAAAGTTTGGATCGGGTTAAAAGCAGATAAATAAAATGCGGGATAACTTCCTGCGATTAAACCTGTAGCGATAACTATTCCCAATATGCCAATCCAACTGGTTAAATTAAAATAAGATATGCTGAGATTGATATTTAAAAGACCATTAAATGCAGGCAAACAGATTTCGATCAGCGCAATTGCGACCACAACCGCAATTAACGTAAGCACCATTGATTCTGTTAAAAATTGAAGAATTAATGAAATTCGATTTGCGCCAATTGTCTTCTTAATACCGACTTCTTTCGCCCGTTTTTCTGATTTGGCCGTAGCCATGTTCATAAAATTGATACAAGCAATAAGTAAAATACCAAAAGCAAGACCAGTAAAAAGCCATATTTGTTCAATGTCGCCGCCTACACTTTTACCATTTTCAAACTTACCAAATAAGTGCAGTTTAGCATATTGGAATGCTACGAAAGGTTGGTCGGTTTGTTTATTATTTGCTTTAACAGTCTCATCAATTTTCCTGTTCACAACATCAATGTCTGCATTAGGATTAAGAGAAAACATTGTTACAAAACTGTAATTACCCCATCCCAAATTCTTCGCGCTTTCATCAACCCTCTCGTAAAAGGCCCAAGGCATTAAAAAGTCGAACTTAAGCGAGCTATTTTGAGGTATATCTTTTATTACACCGGTTACCGTCAAATTTTCACTATCCTGATAACGGACAGATTTGTTTAATACATTTGTTGTACCGAAAAGAATTTCCGCCATTGTCTCAGTAAGAATTACAGATTTCGGGTTTTTCATTGCGGTTTTGGCATTACCCACAATAAATTCATAATTAAACAGCTTTAAAATATCGGGTTCAGCGAATTTTCCGTCTTTCTTAAATCCATTTTCTCCATTTGCAATTAAACTTTTTTTGATGTAGTTCATCCTTGCAAGGTTTTTTATTTCGGGAATGCGTTCCCTTAATAATGGTCCGAGCGCCGTTGTTGTTCCTTCAAATGTCTTCGATACACCGCCATTTCCATCAGGAATATTAGTCATAACCGTATACAGATTTTCTGAGTTTCTATAGTGCTTATCAAAGTTCCATTCGTAGGTAACATACAAGAGCAACATTAAGCAGGCAGCCAAACCAATGGCCAGCCCAATTACGTTAATAAGCGAGCTTACCTTGTTTCGCCAAAGGTTACGCAGTGCAATTTTTAAGTTTAATCTAAACATAAGGTGTAGGGTTAAGCGCACAGCGTTTGGCGTTTGGCGAGGATTTATCGCTTAACGCCAAACGCTATTCGCAAGTCTTATTCATATTTTAATGCATCAACAGGATTTGCTTTGGCCACTTTAACCGATTGAATACTTACGGTGAGTATGGCAATAATTACTGAAAGACTAATTGCGGCTATAAACGGCAAGGCAGAAACAGAAATGCGATATTCGTATCCCGAGAGCCATTTATTGATAATAATATAGGCCAACGGAAATGCGATTACATTGGCTATTGCAACCAGTTTGATAAAATCTTTGTTCAATAAAGTAAGGATGTTGGCTGTACTGGCGCCCAAAACCTTGCGGATACTGATTTCTTTTTTGCGTTGCTCTGCCATAAATAAAGCTAAACCAAGTAAACCCAGGCAGGAGATAAAGATGGCAAAACCACCGAACCAGTTTGAAAGTGTGCCCAAAAGTTTCTCATTTTTAAACTTTGATTGGAAATTTTCATTCACAAATTTTACTTCGGTTGGAAAAGCAGGATTTAGTTTTTTTATAATTTCATTTATTTTATTAATAGACGAGGTAACATTGCTTTGATCATTTAATCTCATAATTATAGTGCTTGTTGCCTGCTTATTTTGTGCAATAATTAATGGTTTCGGACTTTGATAAGGCGACTCCATTACATAATCCTTCACTACCCCAACAATAGTTAGGGGCTGGCCCCAGCTAATCACTTTACCAACAGGGCTTTTCATGCCCATCACTTTAACTAAAGCCTCATTAACTAAAACATTTGCAGTATCTATCCGGTCTTTCGAAAAATCGCGCCCAGCAAGAATTTGCATCCCGGTGGTTTTAGTCAAATCAACCGTCGTAAATCTGTAGTTTACCAGTATTTTTTCAATCTCATCTTTACCCGGCCAGCTTACTGCATACGTATTATTACCGCCAGCAGTTAACGATTGACTGTATTCTGTAACCGCAGTTGCTGCACCAGATTTTAGAAGTTCATCTTTTAGAATATTACGCTTACCTGGGTTGGCAAATTCGCCCTCGGCAGGGATCTGAACAAGATTATCGATGTTATAACCAATCGGTTTATTCTTGATAAAATTCAGTTGCTGATAAATAACAGCTGTACAAACAATCAAACATGCAGCAAATACAAATTGAAAAACAACTAAATACTTGCGAATAGATAACGATGAGCCACCAGAAAGCTTAAATCCTTTTAATACTTTAACCGGATCGAATGATGAAAGGTAAAAAGCCGGATAACTGCCAGCAATAATGCCGGTTAATAATGTTAACCCTAAAAATACAGCCCAGAATTTCCAATCGGCATAATCTATTTGCAATGAGATTCCCAACAGGTTATTGAAATATGGCAAGCTTACCTCTATTAATACAAAAGCAACCAGCATACTTAACATTGTAAGTAAAATCGATTCAAACATAAACTGGTTAATCAGATTATTCCTAGACGAACCAATCGCTTTACGGACACCAACTTCACGGGCTCTTTTTTCTGATTTTGCTGTAGAAAGATTCATGAAATTAACGCAGGCTATTAATAGAATACAGAAAGCTAAAAGAAAAAATATCTTTAACTGGTCTATCCTACCGCCTACATTTTTGCCATTTTCGAATTTTTCATATAAATGCCATTTAGATAGTGGATGAAGAAAAGGTTCTCCATTCGAATTCTTGTCATTGGCCTTAATCATGCCATGCATTTGATTATTAGCTTGCTCGAAAAAAGAATTATCTTGCAACTGAACAAATAACACGCAGTAATTAGAAGTCCACCCACTGGTTTTTGTCCAAGGGTTTAATGTTTCGTATAATTTCCACGACATTAGGTAATCTATTTCCAGACTACTGTTTTTCGGTCTGTCTTCAACTACACCCTCTACTTTTAAACTTCGATTATTTTCGAGTTTTACAACCTTATTTAAAGGATCTTCATTACCGAAAAGGTTTTTCGCCAGAGTTTCGCTTAAAATTATGCCATCAGGGTTTTTTAGAAAAGTATTAGGATTACCCTTTAAAACCTTGTAATCAAACATTTTTAAAAAGTCAGGATCAGCAAACACGGCACTCGTCTTAAAGTTGTTCTGCTGATAAGAAAGCATTTTATATTCTGGATAAGATAATCGACCAACCTTCGAAACACCCGAAACTTTAGAACGTACTTCGTTTTCCATTAAACCCGGCACCGCAAGAAAGCTGAAAGTTTCTTTTGCTGTTTTCTGATTATTATAAACCAAATAAGTTTTATCATAATCGGTAAATTGTTTATCGTAACCGTACTCATAAGCAACATAGAGCAATAAAACCATACAGCTTGCCAAGCCAATGGCCAATCCTCCCAAATTAATCAGTGTAAATCCTTTATTTCTCCAAAGGTTTCGCAAAGCGATTTTTAAGTTTAATTTGAACATAAGGTGTAGGGTTTAGCGCACAGCGTTTGGTGTTTGGCGAGGTTTTATCGCTTAATGCCAAACGCTCCTCGCAGGTCTTATTCGTATTTAAGTGCATCAATAGGGTTTGCCTTCGCTACTTTAACCGATTGAATACTCACAGTGAGTATGGCAATGATTACCGAAAGACTAATTGCGGCTATAAACGGCAATGCAGATATAGAGACGCGATACTCGAAAGCCGAAAGCCATTTATTTACAATGATATATGCTAATGGGAATGCTATAAGATTGGCAATGGCCACCAATTTTATAAAATCTTTATTTAGCAACACGAGGATATTGCTGGTGCTAGCTCCTAAAACCTTACGGATACTGATTTCCTTTTTACGTTGCTCTGCCATAAATAACGCTAAACCAAGTAAACCCAGGCAGGAGATAAAAACGGCAAAGCCACCGAACCAGTTTGAAAGTGAACCTAGAATTTGTTCATTTTTAAATTTTACTTCAAAAGATTCGTTCACAAATTTGCGGTTAACAGGATAATTAGGTTCCATTTGCTTTACTAAATCATCAATTTTGGCCAATGATGAACTGATATTTTGATTTGGATTTAAACGCGCAATGATAACCCTCGCATCGTATTTTCCATTTGCCCTAAAAATCATTGGGGCAACTCTTTGATAGGCACTTTCTACTACAAAATCTTTTACAATACCAACTATAGTTAACTTTTTATCCCAGAAAGTAATTACTTTGCCAATTGGATTTTTTAATTGCATCATTCTCACAGCCGCCTCATTTAACAATACGCTAGCTGTATCATTAGGGAATTTCGCAGAAAACTCCCTACCATTAATCATTTTAGTGCCAATAGTTTCAACAAAATCATACCCTATTGTTCTATGATTAAAAGAAATAGCTTCGTTTGGGTTTTTACCTTCCCATTGTACACCCGTAGTATTATCTCCACCTTCAGTAAAATCTGTACTAAAGAAAGTAACATCGCTTGCAGCACCAGCTGCTATTAGTTGCGTTTTAAGCAATTCTAGCTTTGCTGCATCGTTCATTTTGCCAACAACTGCTATCTGAATTAAATTGGATTGATCATAACCAATAGGCTTATTTTTAACATAATTAAGTTGCTGATAAATTACTGCTGTACAAATAATTAAACTTGCCGCAAAAACGAATTGGCCAACCACTAATACTTTTCTCACCGAAGTAGATGAATCTGCTTTAAGGGTGAAACCTTTTAACACTTTGATAGGTTCAAAAGAGGATAGATAAAGCGCTGGATAACTACCCGCAATTAATCCGGTTAAAATCATTAGTCCCACTAGTGTTAACCAAAATAGGCTGTTATGATAATCTATTGTTAATTTAATATCTAACAGACCATTAAAATATGGCAAACTCACCTCAATTAAGATAAAAGCTAAAACTGTGGCAATAAATGTGAGGAGTAGGGATTCTAAAAAAAATTGATTAATTAACGATTTACGTGTTGATCCGATTGCTTTACGAACGCCAACTTCTTTTGCCCTACGTTCTGAGCGTGCTGTAGATAAATTCATAAAATTTACACAGGCAATTAACAAGATACAAAAGGCCAGCAATAAGAATATTTTAAGCTGATCTATTTTTCCACCTACCGATTTACCGTTTACAAAATCATCGTATAGGTGCCATTTGTTTAAAGGATGTAATAAAGCTACTGCCGTATTATCTTTTTGATTGCGTTTGTAAATGCCATGCATCAAATCATTTGCAGCAGTAAAAAAGTTATTATCCTTTAACTGAACAAGGGTTAAACACATATTATTCCCCCAATTGCCTTCCTTCACCCAGTTTTCTCGTTTTTCGAACAATGCCCAGGGCATGATGCACTCAAAAGTTAAACTACTATTTGCTGGTGCATCTTCTATTACAGCTTCAACCTTTAATGCTTCCTGATTTTCAAGCTTTACCATTTTATTAAGTGGATCTTCATTTCCAAATAATTTTTTCGCAAAAGATTTGGTAAGAATAATGGTATTTACATCTTTTAAAACTTTGGCTGAATTACCTTCAAGAAATTTATAATCCAATATTTTAATAAAATTTTGGTCGGCAAATATTGCACTGCTATTTATTTTATTGTCACCAACGGTAATTAATTGTTTCCTCGGATAAGTAGTGTGAGAAGCATATTTAACGCCAGGGATTTTTTCTTGCACTTCCTTAGCCATCACATTAGGTGTCCACGCCCAGCTAAAAGTTTTACCACTTGCCTCCATATTTTGATAAACTACATAAGTTTTATCGTGATTGGAGAATTGTTTATCGTAGCTCCACTCGTAAGCAACATAAAGTAACAAAACCATACAGCTGGCTAAGCCAATGGCTAAACCCCCAATGTTGATCAAAGAGAATCCCTTGTTTTTCCAGAGGTTTCGCAAAGCGATTTTTAAGTTTAATTTGAACATGTTTTTATTGTTTGGCGATAGGTGTTTGGGGTGTGGCGGTCAAAATACCTATCTGGTGGTTTTCACTATTTCGTCTTCCCGAATCTTCCTATCCAGGAAGATTTTTGGGCAGACTTATTATTAACTAAACTAAAATTTTTTTGAGGTTGAAGGTAGGAAGGTAGAGGGTTAAAGGTTGACATAATTCTACCTTAAAACCTTCAGCCTTCTCCCCTTATATCAGTTCTTCGTTTCTGCTTTTATTGATCTTTTCAGAAATCACATGACCATCTTTCAGGTTGATGATTCTGTTCGAAAAACTGGCATCATGACTGGAGTGCGTAACCATTACAATGGTAGTTCCAGTTTCATTCAGTTCGCAAAGTAGCTCCATCACTTCATTACCATGAGAACTATCCAAATTTCCGGTAGGCTCATCGGCCAAAACCAACTTCGGTTTGGTAACCAAAGCCCTTGCTACGGCCACACGCTGCTGCTGTCCACCTGATAACTGTTGTGGAAAATGACCGCTACGGTTTACAATATTCATTCTTTCGATAATTTCATTTACCAGTTTCTTGCGTTCTCCTGTAGGAATTTTATTATAAATTAGTGGCAGTTCGATGTTTTCGAAAACAGTTAATTCATCAATCAAATTGAAATTCTGGAAAACAAACCCCATATTTCTTTTACGGAAATTTGAACGTTCCCTATCGTTAAGCGTTAAAAGCTCGGTATCGATAAATTTGTAGCTTCCACTTTCGGGCTTATCCAATAAACCCATTACATTTAATAGAGTAGATTTGCCACAGCCCGATGGCCCCATGATGGAAACAAATTCTCCTGCTCCAACATGGAGGTTAATACCATTCAGCGCAGTGGTTTCTACCTCTTCAGTTTTGTAAACTTTTTCCAGATTTTCTATTTTAATCATAGTATCAAGTATTATTCTAGTATTTAGTATCTTGTACATGTAGTTAGTATCAAGTATCAAGACTGATTTTATTATTGTCTAATTTGTTAATCGGTTAATTGGCGCCAAACGCCATCCGCTTTATTTATTAATCTCCACCTGATCGTATTGGTTAAACTGATCGTAAGATGAAGTAATTACTTCGTCGCCTTTCTGCAAACCATCCAATATTTCATAGTACAAGTAATTTTTCCGCCCGATTTTAACGTTTTTCTTGGTGGCTTTACCATTATTTACTACAAATACCCAAGAGCCGCCTGTACTCTGGAAAAACTGTCCCTGGGCAAGAAGCAGCGATTTGCTATTGTCAGATAAGGTTAATTTTGTTTGTAACGATAATCCGCGACGTAAACCTTCAGGTGCTGCACCCTTAAAAACCATTTCTACCTGAAACTGACCTGCTGTAACCTCAGGGATTACTTTACTTACGGTTAAGCTATAAGTTTTACCATTAAACTCACAGTTAGCGGTTTGTCCTTCTTTTACCCGATTGATATAATATTCATCAACTCCTGCCTGAAGCTTATAGCCCTGCAACACGTCAATCTTTCCGATCATTTCGTTAGAGTTATAAGATTTTCCGATTACCGGATCGTAAGAAGATAATTTACCAGATACAGGTGCTTTAATGGTCATATTTTCGATGTTTTTACGGATCATCTCTAAACTTTCGTTCATTTGCCCCATGGATTGATCGATTTGAGCCAATTGCATCTTACGGCTTTGATTTTCTTGTTTAATCGCTTGACGCACAATTTTCAGTTTACCCTGGTAATATTCGTAATCCTGATTCGATTTATTAAATTCCTGAAGTGTGATTACTTTTTTAGAAAATAGTGAGCTATCTAATCTATACTGACGGGTTGCTGTTCTTAAGCTATTTTCTACATCTAAAACATCCTGATTTAAAACCCTTTGATTCTGCTCTAAATCCAACCGCGATTTCCGCAACTGGTTAATCTGCTCGGTAGCTGCTGTTTGACTTGAAGTATAACTCAACATGGCATTTGAGTTGGAGATTCTTAGTAGTGGGGTTCCTTTAACTACCGAAGCACCATTTTCTGTAAAAATTTCGGCAACTGTTCCACCTTCCGATGAACTTACAATTACCGAAGTTAACGGAACTACACTGGCATTTAATAACACTACATCTTCAAAATCTCCATATTCTACTTTACTGATGGTTAATTTATCGGCATCTGCACTGTAAACTTTTTTGAGGGATAAAGTATAGCCATAAATTACAACTGCCACAAAAGCAATTGCTCCACCTATAATCAACAGGGTTTTAGTGCTAAATCTTTTTTTCTCTATTTTCTTATCCATTGTGTTCGGTTGTACTGTTTGGAATCACTAATAACCAAGCTTGTGCCAAAAGCCACAAACACAATTAAAACATTAATAATCAGTAATTTAAAAGTTTTTACTATTTTCATATGTTCGTTATCGGACAGTTCGTGTGCGGGAGCGGACAGTTTTATTACTTTAGCACATCAAATTTAACTTTATGCTAGACGCCACAGTTTTAATTATCGATGATGATGACGATATCCTGCTCAGTGCCCGTTTGTTTCTAAAGCAGCAGGTAAAGCAGGTAATTACCTGTAAATCGCCTAAAGAGATCAATGTTTTATTGAGCAAAAATGAAATTGATATCATTCTGCTTGATATGAATTACCAAAAAGGTGCAAGTGATGGCCGCGAAGGTCTTTATTGGCTAGAACATATTTTATCGATTGATAAAGATTATGTTGTAATACTAATGACTGCTTTTGGCAATGTTGAACTGGCAGTAAAGGCGATTAAAAAAGGAGCAACCGATTTTATTCTGAAACCATGGGAAAATGAGAAGCTGTTTGCCACCATTTCTTCGGCATCTAAACTTCGCGAATCGACCAAAAAGGTAAAGAAACTAGAAAAAATACATTCGTCGCTCCAAAAAGACCTTACCCGTGGTTTTGAGAATATTGTTGGGCAGGCAGATGAAATAAAGCAATTACAGAATACGCTCTTAAAAGTAGCCCCTACTGATGCCAATGTGCTTATTCTGGGAGAAAACGGAACGGGAAAACAAGTTTTTGCCTATGAAATCCATGGTAATTCGCAAAGGAAAAACCAGGTGTTTATGCATGTTGATTTAGGCTCGTTAAACGAAAATTTATTTGAAAGCGAATTATTCGGTTATGCTAAAGGTGCTTTTACCGATGCCAAAGAAGATAAACCCGGTCGCTTTGAACTGGCCGATGGAGGAACGATCTTTTTAGACGAGATTGGAAATTTAACATTACCACTTCAGGCAAAACTCTTAAGCGTTTTGCAAAACCGTACAGTTACCCGTTTAGGTGAAAGTAAAGAACGCAAGGTGAATGTCCGTTTAATAACGGCCACCAATATGCCTTTGAATGAAATGGTAGCTAAAAATACATTTAGGCAGGATTTACTGTTCCGTATTAATACTGTTGAGCTTTTATTACCAGCCTTACGTAAACGCGGAACAGATATTCTACTTTTGGCCAATCATTTTATGCAGGTTTTTAGTTCAAAATACCATAAGGACATACGAAAACTAAGTAATAAGGCCCAAGAAGCACTTTTACAGTATAAATGGCCAGGAAATGTACGTGAGTTACAGCACGTTTTAGAAAGAGCCGTTATTATGAGCGATGGTGCCGATATTGCAGAAGAAGATTTGCAATTAAGTCCGCAGCGCTACGCACAGAACAACGCCATACCAGATGAAATGGCACTTGAGGATATGGAAAAAATGATGGTGCAGAAAGCAATTGACAAACACAAAGGAAATATATCAAAAGCCGCGGCAGAACTCGGTTTAACACGGGCTGCACTGTATAGAAGAATCGAGAAATTTGGAATATAAGCTGAAAGCTGAAAGACCAGAGCTTAAAGCTTTAGTCTTTCGCCGTTAAGCTTTCAGCATTAAAAACATGTTTTATCAACGTTTTACTTTCCGTTTAATATTTCGCCTGTTGGTTATCAATCTGTTGGGCTATCTCCTATTTTACCTGATTAAAAATACCCAGCTTTGGTTTACCATCATTGGCGTAGCTTTAATTTTATTGGGTACGATTATTTCCCTTTATTACTATATCAATCAGATCCGATCAGATATCAACCGTTTCATTTTAGCCGTTAAAACGAGAGATCATACCTTAAACTTTAAAAACAAAGTAACGAAAGGCAGTTTCCCTGAGTTATACGAATCGTTTAGCGATATTTTACAGGTCCATAAACAGATCAGATTGGAACAGGAAGCGATGTTTCAGCTGATTAAAACCATTTTGGAACAGGTTCCCGTTGGTGTAATCGTGGTAAATAATACCAATCAGGAAGAGAATGAAGAGGTTGCATTTTTTAATCAGGCCGCTTCAAATCTTTTAGGTATTCCGGCGTATAAGTATTGGCACAGGGTAAAGCAACACCTCCCTACCTTTGCAGCGGAAATAGAGCAGATCTTATCGGGTGGAAAAAGGTTTCTGGAATTGAAAATCCAGGATAAACTGATTCAATTATCTACCGAAGTTATTCCGTTAAATCTTTACGGAAACAATTATACCATTATCAGTTTCCAAAACATTAAAGACGAAATTGAGCAAAAAGAAACGGAAGCATGGAATAGATTAATTGGTGTAATCTCACACGAGATCTTAAACTCAATTACTCCCATAAGTTCATTATCGGATACGATCAACAGGATGGTAACTGATAAAGAGAACCTTACAGAAGATGAAATGGACGACCTGAAAACGGCATTACAAACCATACAAAGAAGATCTTCTGGCCTCTTAGATTTTGTAAAGGATTATCGCCTAATTGCCGAGCTGCCTACACCAAACCTCGAATCGCATACCATTGGTGAAATACTGAAACACATTAAGGTATTGATGCAGCCATTTGCCAAAGTTAAAAATGTGGTACTGGATGTAGAACAAACCTCTTCAAAAATCACCATTCAGCTCGATCTGAAATTAGTTGAACAAGTGCTGATCAACCTCATTACCAATAGTATTTATGCTGTAGAGGACAGAGAACACCCACATATCAACGTAAATTACCGTTTAGAAAACACTAAGCTATATATTGATGTTACCGATAACGGAAAAGGCATCGATGCCAGTGATCTTGAAAAGATTTTTGTTCCATTTTATACCACCAGGAAAAATGGATCAGGAATAGGATTGACCATTAGCCGCAACATTATGAAAATGCATAGAGGCAGCATAGAAGTTGTTTCAATGCCAGATAATGGCAGCACTTTTTCTCTGGTATTTAATTACGTTTAATCATTTGAATGTTTTTTTGAGCTAAAAAATCAAACAAAACCAGTTTTGATATGCTTTTAATGATGTGGATACATCAAATACAAGCATGAAGACAGTTATAATATCGAACAGACTACCCGTTAAAATCATTGAAGAAAACAACGAATACACCCTTATTCCAAGTGAGGGCGGCCTTGCCACAGGATTAGGAGACGTTTATAAATCAGGCAATTCCATTTGGATCGGCTGGCCTGGCATAGAAGTACCAGAAGAACGTCAGGAAGAAGTTACTCAAAAACTTGCCGCGTTAAACCTATACCCAGTTTACCTTACTCAAAACGAAATCAATTTATATTACGAAGGTTTCTCAAACGAAGTATTATGGCCAGTATTTCATTACCTTGTTACCTACGCCCATTACGAACAAAGTTATTGGGATTGCTATCAATCCGTTAATGAGAAATTTGCAAAAAGTGCCATGCAGGTACTTAACAGAAGAGATAAAATCTGGATCCAAGATTACCAGTTACTCCTTCTTCCTGGCATTTTAAGGGAAAAACTCCCAAATGCTACGATTGGTTTTTTCCAGCATATTCCTTTTCCATCATACGAAATATTCCGTTTAATCCCTTGGCGCGAAGAACTATTGAACGGCTTAATTGGTGCCGATCTAATCGGTTTCCATACTTTTGATGATGTTCGCCATTTTATTAGTACGGCAACACGTTTGCTCCCTGTAAACTCATCATCAAACATACTCAGCAGTAACGAAAGACAAATTGTTGTGGAAGCTTTTCCAATGGGAATTGATTTCGATAAATTTTCAGGTTTACCAGCAACTGAACGAGTGCAACAAGAGATCGACTATTTCAGGACAGGTAAAGAAGATATGAAAGTAATCTTGTCTATCGATCGGCTCGATTACAGCAAAGGCATATTAGAAAGATTAAAGGCTTTAGAGCTATTGCTTCAGATCCACCCAGAGTATATTGGCAAAATCGAGCTTTTTATGATTGTTGTGCCCTCCAGGGATACGGTACCAAAATATAGCGAACTCCGAGATCAGATTGATCAGTTTGTTGGAAATTTAAATGCGAGGTACCGTTCAATGAATTGGATTCCGGTAAATTATTTTTACCGCTCCTTCCCTATTGAAGTGCTATCGGCCCTTTACTCCACAGCAGATATCTGTTTGGTTACGCCTATGCGCGATGGAATGAATTTGGTAAGTAAAGAATATGTAGCCAGCAGAAACAATAATGATGGTGTATTGATTTTAAGTGAAATGGCGGGAGCATCCAAAGAATTAACTGATGCCATAATCGTAAATCCCAATAACATTGGTGATATTATGGAGGCTATTGTAACAGCGCTTAAAATGTCGCCATCAGAACAACAAATGCGTATGAAAGCCATGCGTGCAATTGTAGAAAAATTCAATGTTAAACATTGGGTTAACAATTTTATTTTAAGATTAAACGAAGTGAAAGATTCTCAAAAATCGTTATTAACAAAACATGCAGTAAATGCTATTAATGAAGTAATAGTAACTAAATATGCGCAAACGCAAAATCGTGTGCTATTTTTAGATTATGACGGTACCCTTGTAGATTTTACCGGAAATATTGACGACGCTTCGCCAGATGCCGAATTGTACGATTTGATTGAGAACCTAACACTCGATAAGGCAAATAAAGTGGTTATTATTAGTGGCAGACGAAATGAAACCCTCGAAAAGTGGTTTGGACACCTAAAGGTAGATATGATTGCAGAACATGGTGCCTGGCAAAAATCGTTCGAAGATAAATGGAACAGCCTGCCACTTTTAACCGACCAGTGGAAACAAGAAATAAAAACGTTATTGGAAACTTATACAGACCGTACCCCAGGATCGTTTATTGAAGAAAAAAGTTACTCACTGGTTTGGCATTATCGGAAAGCAGAAGAAGGGCTTGGCGAATTAAGGGCCAATGAAATTATCAGCCATATGAAAATCTTAGCTGCAGATAAAGGCCTGCAACTTATGCCGGGCAATAAGGTAATTGAGTTTAAAAATATGGAGGTTAACAAAGGCAAGGCTGCCCTTAACTGGTTGTACGATAAAAAACCAGATTTTATTTTGGCTCTTGGCGATGACCATACCGACGAAGATATTTTCAGGGCATTACCAGATGACGCTTTTACCATTAAAGTTGGCAACAACATTTCGGAAGCAAAATATTACCTAAATGATTTTAATGAAGTGCGAAAACTGCTTTGGAGCTTAGTAAAAGAAGAATTTGTAGGCCGGAGTTAATGCAACCTACATTTTCACTAAATAAATCGTCATTGCGAGAAGGCTCTTTCAGCCGACGAAGCAATCTTACAACGATCGCTACAGCGTGCGCATTAAGATTGCTTCATACTTCGCAATGACGAATTTATTATAAAATTAATGCCAAGGTCTGTGTCTCCATAGACATTTAGCTTTGACAACTTTAACATGCAGTGTGCAGATAAAAGTTGTCAAAGCTTTTTTGTTGTAATCCACCCTATTCCTACAAAAATATCGGCCTATCCAGTTTAATTGCAATGCGATAAGCCGCATTCATTAAACCCACATGACTATAAGCCTGAGGGAAATTACCCCATTGGCTACCCGTTTTAGCATCAACATCCTCACTGAACAAAAGAAGGTGATTACAATATTTAATAATATTTTCGAATTCCTTAATCGCTTCATCCGTACGGCCAACACAGGCCAAAGCTTCCACATACCAAAAAGCACAGATTAAAAATGTTGTTTTTGGCTTACCGAAATCGTCAGCATGTAAGTAACGGTAAAATAGCCCATCTTCCGTTTTCAACTCCTTTTCTAAAGCGATTAAATGATCTTTCGCCCGATCTGAAGCCGGATCCAAATAATTCATCATGATCAATTGTAGGGTGCTCGCGTCTAAATGTGGACTTCCAACCGCATTGGTATAAACCTTTCTTTCCGGATCGTAGCAGGCTTCTATGTGCGCCGCAGCCTTATCAATCAAAATCTCCGCACGCTTCTCGAAATCCTCATTACCAATAGTTTTAGCCATTTTTAAAGCAGCCTGTGCTCCTGCCCATTGAAATAGGTTACTATAACAATGTACATTGGCAATATTTCTGAATTCCCAAATTCCGGCATCCTTTTCATCAATTGTCCGTTCAATTTTAGAAAGCACACTTTCAATCCACTTTACCGAATCGCTACGTTCGGAAAAAACAAAACGGTGGTCGGTATAAAGTGGTAACATCGAAATTAAAACCTGACCGTAAATATCATTCTGAATGTGTTCATAGGCCTGGTTTCCTATTCTAATGGGTTGCTCGCCTTTGTAACCTTCCAGATGATTTAATGTATGCTCGGTAATTTCCCTTTCTCCTGCAATACCGTACAGGGGTTGATAGCGTGTATCTTCAGCATGCGAAATATCAGAGAGGTAATTAAAATACTTCTCCATTTCTTCAAAATGGCCAATATGGTTCAATGACGTTAATACATAGTGCGAATCCCTTAACCAGCAATATCTATAATCCCAGTTTCGGGTACTGCCCGGCGATTCTGGTAAACTAGTGGTACTTGCTGCTATAATTGCACCGGTATCTTCATATTGATGGATTTTCAGCACCAAGGCTGATCGGATTACAAAAGGTTGGTAAAAACCCGCTATTGACGAGTGTTTAATCCATAATCGCCAATAGGCAATGGTTTCCCGCAAAAAATTTTCGGCGGTACTTACCACGGGAGCCTCTAAATTTTGGCCATAAGTCATAACGAGGTACTTGGCCTCATTAAGTACAAATGCCTTTTCGTCAAAAATATAAGTAAGTGATACATTGGTACTTAAGCGGATATTTTCATCACAACCCAGATAATCAATATGATTACTGCCCCTACTCGACTTCATTTTACCTTTCCCATAATCGCACACCGGCTCACATTTGATAGTAATGCGCGGGTTCCCCTCCAAAGGTTCGATCTTTCTGATGAACATTAACGGTTTAAAATAGCGATCGTACAGGTGAAAACGTGGTGCAAAATCCGTAATCCGGTATTTCCCGTCTTCAGCGGTAATTTCCGTCCTTAAAACATTGGTATTTTCAATATAATATTGATTAGAGGTAAATTCACCCTGTGGTAAAATCGAAAACTCTCCTCCCTTTTTCTCATCCAATAAACTGCCAAATACAAAAGGGCTATCGAAACGTGGCCAGCAAAGCCAAGATATATCAGTGTTTTTATTTACGTGTGCAATGAAAGCGCAATTTCCTATAATTCCTGTTTGATAAAGGTGCTGTTCGGCCATAGACTATAATTTTGTTTATTTACTAACAAGCCGATCGGAAAAATGTTAGGGAGAAATGTCAAAAAGCCGTTAAAACGATTAAGAACTTATTTTTTGAAAAGCAGGGTTCTGTACATTTCGGTGGCGATAGTCCCTGCTACCGCTGCAAGTCCTTGCTTCATTGTGGGCTTTTTGCTATCAGGTTTATTTAGCAAAGACTTCCGAAGTTTCAAAGGGGCCATAACGACGGAGAACTTCTGAAGTCTGATGATACGCTATAAATCCGCGTTAGGGATTGTAAGGGTTTAGTACAGATCCTTCATCGGTACCGGAGCAAAGCGCAGCCCTGAAAAGCCCGACCCTTTCCCGATTCATCGGGATTAGGGTAACGCCCAAATCAGTTTGCAATCTTCAGCTTCCAGTTTGCAGTTTTCAGTTGGTAGTTTCTTAAAACGGCTTATTTTTAAAACCTTAGCGGTCTGATAAAAGATTCTTCTCCGAAGGAGTTCCTTTGGAACACTACACTCAGAATGATAGTCGGGCAATAAAAAAGCCAGCCACGAAAAATCGCGACTGGCCTAGTTAATGAATAATGATTATCTTAAATTACTGTTCCACTAGGTACAACAGCACCTTTTTTAATTACCACGATACCATCCTTAACGGCATAAAGCTCAAAGTCTCCGTCTTCCAAATGATCGCCGCCATTAATTTTAACATCATTTCCTATACGGCAATTTTTATCAATAATAGCGTTATTGATGTGACAGCGATCTCCGATACCAATTAATGAATTCCCTTTATTGGTTTCTTCCTGAATTTCTTCAAGCGTCTGGTACCGGTCGCTCCCCATAATATAGGCATTGGTAATTACTGTATCCTGTCCGATTCTAGACCTGATCCCTAAAACAGCATGCTCTACTCTGCTGGCCTGAACAATACAGCCTTCAGCGATAATGGTTTTATCCAAAGTGGTACCCGAAATTTTTGAAGGAGGCAACATTCGTGCCCTGGTGAAAATAGCATGGTTGCTATCGAACATATTAAATTTAGGAATTTCATCCGTTAGACCTAAATTGGCTTCAAAGAAAGATGAAATATTTCCAATATCGGTCCAATAACCTTCATACTGAAAGCTTAAAACCCTGCTCTGAGAAATTGCTCTGGGCAAAATCTCTTTACCAAAATCCTTTTCTTCTTCGTTCTCATTTAAGATATTGATCAGGTACTCGCGGTTGAAAACGTAAATACCCATTGAAGCTAAGAAATTACGTCCTTCGCCCTGCATTTCAGCACCAGTATCCGAAACCCATTCTTCTAAACCAGTTTTAGGTTTTTCGATGAAAGAAGTGATCATGTTTTCATCATCGGCCTTTAAAATACCAAAATCTGTTGCATCTTTTGCCGTTACCGGAATAGTAGCAATGGTAATTTCTGCATTGGCTTCGATATGTTTTTCGATCATATCCTTAAAGTCCATCTGGTACAGTTGATCGCCGGATAAAATCAAAATGTAATCGAATTCGTGCGAAACAATGTGATGCATACACTGACGAACAGCATCTGCTGTACCCTGGAACCAACCTGAGTTTTGTACAGTTTGTTCAGCCGCCAAAATATCAACAAAGGCCGTACTAAAATGGCTAAAGTGATATGTGTTTTTAATGTGTTTGTTTAGGGATGCTGAATTAAACTGGGTTAACACAAACATTCGATGAATTCCAGAATTTAAGCAATTCGAAATCGGAATATCCACCAATCGGTATTTACCAGCAATTGGAACTGCCGGTTTAGAACGTGTTTGTGTTAGCGGCGATAATCTAGAGCCCTGGCCACCGCCAAGGATAACGCCTAAAACTTTGTCAGTCATGTTTAAGCTTATTTTAATATTTGGTATAATTCTATATAATTTAATGCTGCGTTATCCCACGAATGGTCTATCTTCATCATTGTTTTTCTCACTGCTTTAAAAGCCTTTTTATCGTTATATAACTCAACAGCACGGTTAATGGCATGAGTAACATCCCAAATACTCGTTTGATCGTGGCAAATCCCAAAACCTCCGTCGCCTATATCAATTACCGTATCCTTCAATCCACCAATCCGGCGAACAATAGGAACAGTTCCATACCTTAACGCATAAAGCTGATTTAAACCACAAGGTTCCACTCTCGATGGCATGATCAGAAAATCTGCACCAGCATACATTTCGTGCGAAACCTGCTCATTATAACCAATGTAAGCATTGTATTTACCAGTAAAAATGTCTTTCAGCTGATTTAACCGGCCTTCCACCCAGTTATCGCCTGATCCTAAAACCAGGATATTGATGTTGTCGCCATGCTGTTGCAAAGCTGTGTAAAAAATATCTGGCAATAAATCGGCACCTTTTTCATCAACCAATCTACCGATAAAAGTAAATAGTGGTTTAGACGGATCTAATTGAAAAACATCACAGAGGGCTGTTTTGTTTGCCAGTTTACCAGTTTCAACTGTTTTTAAATTGTAACCTTTGCCCAGCATCGGGTCCGTTTCCGGATTCCAAACCTCACTATCGATTCCATTTAATATTCCTACCGATTTCCAGCGCTCTTGTCTTAACAAACTTTCTAATCCACGGGCATTGTTCATCATCTCATCCAGGTAACTTGGCGAAACCGTAGTTACCTTCCAGGCACATTTAATGGCCGATGCTAAAGGGTTAATGGCATCTTCCCAACCTAGTAAACCACCTTTCCACAAATCGAATGCAGGTATATAATATAATTTTTCCCAGCCAAACTGACCTTGGTATTGCGCATTGTGAATGGTTAAAACCGTCGGGACACCGCTAATTGCTTTATATTTTACGCAATTTGAAACCATAAACGGAATTAAGCCTGTATGGTGGTCGTGGCAATGAAGCACATCCGGGCGGTGCTCCCATTGTACAATCCAATCAAGTGTAGCAATCTGGAAAGCCACAAATCTTTCTGTATCGTCGCTATAACCATATACATTTGGGCGGTCGGTTAAGCCCTGAATATGGATCACGTATAAATCAAAGCCTAATTTATTGGTTTTTTCTTTTAAAATGCGGTACTGAAAGTGGTGATTACCGTAGTTTGCCCATGCATCGTAAGTTACTTCAAATTCGCTTTCGCGAATGAATTTAGTATCGTACGCAGGAACAACCACCTTGGCAATGTGGCCTAATTTATTCTGATATTTTGGTAAGGCCCCTACTACATCGGCTAAACCACCAACCTTTGCAACTGGGTAACACTCGGCGCTTATATGTATAATTTCCATCAAATATTTGGTGTAGATAACCTAAGTAAGTTACTAATTGTTTTGAGTTTTGCAAATAATGAAAATTATATTTTTAGTTGATTGTTTTAAGTTTTTATTAAGCATAATTAGCTCATATCGGCGGGAGAATGATGCCTATGGTTTCCCGCTGATTTTGTAGATACCTGCAGCGTTTTTTATGAGAAAGTGAATATTCAGTTCTTTGTGGCGGCCTACAGCCCTGCTTTCCGCTACAAGTTCCTCGCTGCGCTCCGGGCTTTCGCTTCAATCAGGCTTAGAAACACAGGGGCTCCTTCTACTAAACGCAAAAAAACCGCTTAAATCCATAAGCGGTTTTTAACAACAAAACAAATATATTTTTGGTTAAAAAATATCTTAGTACTCTTCGGCGATAATTTCGTAAAAATCGCGGATTGGCTGAAACTGCGGGTGTAATGATACTACATCTCCAAAAACCAATAAAGCCGGGGCAGTTATTCTTTTATCTTCAACAATTTCAGCAATCGTATCAACAATACCAACTGCAATTTTTTCTTCTGGTGTAGAACCATTTTGAATTACCGCTACTGGCAAAAGGTTTTTATTTTCTGCCTGAAATATAGCAGCAATTTCTTTTACTTTTTCAATTCCGTTTAAAACAACAATAGTTGCTTTCGTTTTTGCTGCGATGTATAAATCTTCAGAGATTTCACCCTTTGAGTTTGTTCCGGTTACTGCCCAAAAACTTTCACTCAAATCTTTATAAATCATCGGGATCTTTTGCAAACTTGGCGCACCGGTTGCACTCGAAATACCCGGAATAATTTCGGTGGGGATACTGTACGATTCTGCAGCATCTATTTCTTCGTATCCTTTTGCAAAGAAAAACGGATCGCCGCTTTTTAAACGTACCACGTGACCGTAGTTTAAAGCGTAATCAACAATCAATTTGTTAACTGCATCCTGAGAAAACGATTCATCATCTGAACGTTTGCCCACATAAACTTTCGGTATACCATCTGGCGCATGACACAATAAAGCCTCGTTCACATTTGCATCATATAAAACAACATCAGCTGTCTTTAATGCTTTAACACCTTTTAAACTAAATAAATCCGGGTCGCCAGGACCTGCACCTATTAAAGTAATTCTTGGTTCAATGTTCGCTTTTTCTACTTTATTCAAAATCATAACAGATAATTTAAGCTCGTTATACGTTTGTTAATAATACAAATATATAAAGTCTATGGGAATTGTAGTAATTTATTTTAAAATAATTTTATTTAGCTTTTTAGTGGGTGTTGATTTAAGGGATCTGGGCTTTAATGAGAGACTTATCCTATAGGGAACGTATATGTTTTTAAATCACCAACATGGAATTGGTTGTCATTCCGAACGCAGTGAAGAATCTTAATAGTGAAACATAGGATCTATTAAAAGGTCCTTCGACTCCGCTCTCCACAGGAGTCCTTCGGACAGGATGACAAATTGAACGAATAATTTCATGTATCGCCACCACAAACACTAACCACTAATCTTAGCGAGACGCTAAGACCAGTAATTTCCATTTTATCACAGCATCAGGTTTTACTTACAATCAACCTCCTGAAAAATAAACTTCCCAGCCTCGAAATTAATGGGTTTATCTTTAACAAAATAAGATCTGCCAAGTGTGGTTTCTATTTGTCCCACTCCCATAATTAGTTTTCCATCTTTCTTTAAAAATGCCAATGGGTTGGTGTAAACTTTTACGGTATCCTCGCCAGTTTTAAAACGGTAATCTACCAGTAAGGTATCGCCGTTAAATTTTCCGTTTATGGTACCGTTGTTATGCGGTTTCTCGGCATAATTAACCAATAAAGAACCTGTAACTTTACCAGAGGCCAGTATTTTCACATTCATGGCAGCGCTGTCTTTTTCAAAACCTGCTGCATAACAGTTCTCATTAACCACAGAATCGGTTTTAGTTTTAGCGCCAGCTGTTTTATTATTTTGGGTACAGGCATAAGCAAAAGGGATTGCAGCCAAAGCAAGGTAAAGGATGTTTCTTTTCATGGTAATTGTAATTTATTGTTTTATAATCAATATACAAATACGATGATTATTTTCCATCATTTCCATAATGCGAATTTACATCAGTATACTATTTTCGGGTGTTAGTACTGGAGGCAGATCAGTTTCATCAAGCATATCCCTCATATCGATTTCTATTGTCCGCGAGATATTGGTAATTGGCACATCATTGGCACTTCCTTCAAAAGGATTTGTAGAACTTTCGCCCACAATATCCAAAGAGTTAAAAACCCAGGTGAGTAAAATCGCAAATGGAACGTTTAACCAAATGGAATAACCTTCAATCAAAGTACCATTGCCCAATTTGTTAAATTCGTTTAATAGACCATAGGGCACCAAAAACACAAACAGGTTTAACATAATAGTGGCTATTGATGAAAAATGGCGTGGATAAGGAAAATTTTTAATTCTTTCGGCTTTACCCTGATTATCGTAAAAACTGGTAATAGAATTTTGCAACGACTGTAATTGTAAATCGGACAAGTTTCCGGCAGTTGCTAACTTATTAATGTGGCTCGATTGCAAAGCCATTAATTGGGTGGCTTTATTCTTCTTACTTAAAATGTACTTCAATTCATCTGTCGAAAGATATTCCGATAAGCTATCTTCTAACTTATCAGTTTTTTCGGAAACATGGTACAATCTGGCGTACTCAATATTACGGGGATCGTTTGCGTTTTCCCAGGCTCTCGGCTCTCTTAACTGAAACCGTAAGGCTGTTAACCAGGCAAAATGGCGGTAAAAAATGATCTGAACATCTGCTTTTTTATCTTGTGATGCTAAGTAATCGCGCACCATCACCCCGAAAGCACGGCTTGCATTGATAATCCCGCCGTAAATCTGCCTGGCTTCCCAAAGTCGCGAATAACTGGCATTGTTTTTAAAACTGATGATAAAGGAAACAGCGGTACCTAAAAGTGCTACCGGAACCCATGAAATGGAGAGAAAGGTGAATTTACAAAAATGATAAAGTACGGTAGGGATAATGGCAAGAATGGTTAAACGGTAAATATCTCGTCGGGTCCATACAATAAATTCGAAAAAGGTATATTTCTTTCCAGCGTGCATAGTTTTTGGTTTATTCGGAAAATTAGCTGAGTGATTTGAACTAAGGTATAAAAAATTTAAAGCGCCTATATTTAAAAACGTTTAAAAAAAATCACCAAACGAAAAACGGGGCTACCCTATCTGGCGCCCCGCTGAAATTGCTTTCACTTTAGATTAAAAACCTAAAGTCTTCATTATTATATTTGGTTGTGGTTCTCTACTGTAAGATTTTCAGGATTGTATGATTTCAGGATCAATAAACTGAAATAAAGACCTTATCGTTTCACCATTTTCATCATCAATTTTTCCACCATTAAGGAATTAAGAAGATTAAGATTTTCTATATTCCTTGAAGCTTTCGCTATTGGTCATTGATCAATTTCCATCCTCCATTATCTATTTTATTCTACTGCTGCCCTGAACATTAAAGCGCCAACCGTTAAATTTGTGCGCGTATCGACTAAAATGGCTGAACCATTTGCCCGGTTATCATCGTATAAATCGAAAGCTAAAGCATCAGCGGTTTTAATAATCACTCGACCTATATCATTCAATTTAAATTCGTCAGCAGCATGTTTTTCAAGTGTATTGATGTCAACTTTATGCAGAATCTCGCTGATTTTACAACGCGTGATTTTACTATTGTGCTGAATATTGTACATGATGGAAGTATCCAGCGCACGGCCATCCATCCAACAAAGGTCTGCTTCAATCAGCTTCGATTCCTGCGGCAATGCCGAAGCATTAACAATGGTATCGCCACGGCTAATATCTACATCATCTTTTAAGTGAATAATAACTGACTGGCCAGCGTGAGCTGCATCGGGTGTTTGATCAAAAAATTCAATTTTCTCGACAGTAGAACTCGCACCACTAGGTAATACAGTAACTTTATCATTTAAATTAAAAGTACCACTTAGTACCCTCCCGGCATAACCACGATAATCGTGCAATTCTTCAGTTTGCGGACGTATTACCCACTGTACCGGCATGCGGGCTAATTGCGATTTATCTAAATTGTCGGTATCAACCTTCTCTAAGAAATGTAACAAGCTCTCTCCTTCATACCAATCCATGTTACCTGAATTTTGCACAATGTTATCGCCTTTTAAGGCACTAACCGGAATATAGGTTACATCAGCAAGTTTTAATTGCTGCGCCAAAACTTTGTATTTCTCTATGATGGCACTATAAACGGTTTCGCTATAGTCGACCATATCCATTTTGTTGATACAAACCACTACATGTTTAATACCCAATAAGGAAACGATATACGAGTGACGGATGGTCTGTTCTACCACGCCGTTACGGGCATCGATTAAGATAATGGCCAGGTTGGCTGTAGAAGCGCCTGTAACCATGTTTCTTGTATATTGAATATGGCCAGGTGTATCGGCGATAATAAATTTGCGTTTTTCGGTCTGAAAGTATTTATAAGCTACATCAATGGTAATACCTTGCTCGCGCTCTGCCCTTAAACCATCGGTTAAAATGGCTAAATCTATTGTTCCATCATCATTTTTGCGGTTAGAGCTCTGTAAAGCTTCTAATTGATCGGCTAAAATAGAATCTGTATCGTATAACAAACGGCCGATTAAGGTACTTTTACCATCATCTACACTGCCTGCTGTGAAAAATTTTAATATGTTCATTTTAATTTTAGTATTAAGATATAAGTATCAAGTATTAAGACTTAAATGCGCCTTAAAAACTTTCATACTAATTAGTGTATCAATGTCTAGTATCTGTATTAAAGCTCATTGCCAACTTGCTACCTGATACTTACGACTGAATACTCTTTAAAAATATCCTCCCTTTTTTCTGTCTTCCATTGCGGCTTCAGAAACTTTATCATCCATACGGGCACCGCGCTCTGAAATTTTAGAAGCGCTGATTTCAGAAATAATATCATCAATCAAAGTCGCATCCGATTCTACCGCGGCAGTACAAGACATATCGCCCACGGTACGGAAACGAACCTGTTTACGTTCTACCACATCTTCATCATCCATATTTAAAAATGGTGAAGCAGCCATCAGCTGTCCATTTCTGGTAATGCAATCGCGTTCATGCGAGAAATAAATACTTGGCAGATCTATTTTCTCTCTGCGGATATAATTCCAAACATCTAATTCTGTCCAGTTACTGATGGGGAATACACGAATATTTTCTCCTTTGTGGATTTTACCGTTGTAAATGTTCCAGAGTTCAGGACGTTGGCGTTTTGGATCCCATTGGCCAAATTCATCACGAACAGAGAAAATACGTTCTTTAGCCCTTGCTTTTTCTTCATCTCTACGCGCACCACCGATGCAGGCATCAAACTGGTATTTTGCAATGGTATCAAGCAAGGTTACGGTCTGCAAAGCATTTCTACTGGCATTTTTACCGGTTTGCTCCACAACTTTCCCCTGATCTATTGATTCTTGCACTGAACCGATGATTAATTTTTCGCCAATTCGCTCCACCATCTGATCGCGGTAAGTGATGGTTTCTTCAAAATTATGGCCTGTATCAATATGGACTAAAGGAAAAGGAAATTTCCCAGGACGGAAAGCTTTTTCTGCCAAACGAACTAAAGTAATTGAATCTTTTCCACCCGAAAATAATAAGGCTGGTTTTTCAAACTGACCTGCTACTTCACGTAAAATGTGAATGGCCTCGGCCTCTAGTTCATCTAAATAATCAAAGTTATATGTACTCATTATCAAATGTTGTCTTTGCTGTTGTTATTGTTGTTAAAAATGTTTGGAAGGTTTGAATGTTGGGATGTTCCAACATTTCATTGAATAAGAAATATAAACCTTCTACCTTTTAGCCTTCCGCCTTATACCTTAAGTAGCGTGCAAACCGCATTCTTTTTTACTCTGGTCTTCCCACCACCATCTTCCGGCCCTAAAATCTTCGCCTGGTTGTACTGCTCTTGTACATGGGGCGCATCCTATACTCGGGAAACCCTTATCGTGCAGGGTATTGTAAACAATGTTGTTTTCTTTAATGTAGGTTTTCACATCATCTAAAGTCCAATCGAATATGGGATGGAATTTAATCAACTGGTTACCTTCGTCCCATTCTAAATCGTGCATATCCTCACGGTTAGCACTTTGATCGGCCCTGATTCCTGTTACCCATATCTCATTACCTTTTAATGCCCTTTTTAAAGGTTCGATTTTACGGATGTAACAGCACTCTTTCCTATTCTCTACCGACTCGTAAAAGCTGCTCGGGCCTTTTGTATTTACCATATCCTGTAACAGCTCATTTTGTGGATAATAGGCGTGAATGGGTTTGTTATAAATTTCCAGGGTTCGGTTCCAAACGTAATAAGTTTCTGGGAACAAACGTCCGGTTTCTAAAGTAAAAACCTTGATCGGAATATTATTTGAAAAAATTAAATGCGTAATCGCCTGATCTTCCCAGCCAAAACTGGTCGAAAATATAATACGGTCGGCATATTTATCAGCCAAAAATTTCAGTTTATCAATTGTAGTTAAACCTGCCAGTGCTGCTTTTATCTCCTCTAGGTTCTCCATTACTAAATTAATTTTAAAATAAACATAATTACACTGCGTAAGCTTACAATCATTACAATAATCCCCACGGCAACCATAATGGTTTTTGCAGATATTTTGTTCGATACTTTTGCGGCAATTGGTGATGCGATTGCACTACCGATAATCAAGCCCACAACAGCTTCCCAGTGTTTGCCACCTAACATGGTAAAAAAGGTAAGCGAACTTAAGGTGGCGATAAAAAAGCGGCTGATTTTTACCGTACCCAAAGAAAACAATGGATGCCTGCCACCTGCAATTAAGCTTGATAATACGATTGAACCCCAGCCACCACCAAAGGCAGCATCGATAAAACCACCAACAAAGCCCAATAAACCAATTTTTTTAATTTTTTGATCAGCTTTTTTTCTTTTTACATTAAAAGCTTTCATTAAAATGACTCCACCTAAAAACAAGGTATAAACCGCCACGATAGGCTTAACATAAGCACTATAATGCTCTAATGAAGAAAGGATATAGGCACCTAAAACTGCTCCGATTATGGCAGGAAGGATTAAAATTTTGAATAATTTCCAGTTTACGTTACCCATACGGTAATGCATCCAGCCTGCAATTCCATTGCTCATTACCTCAGAAATGTGGATGGCCATACTTGCCGATGCAGGAGGTAAACCCATCGCTAATGAGAACGACGCAGTAGTAACACCATAAGACATGCCAATTGCACCATCAATTAATGCGAACACAAATCCCGCGCCTAAGAACCAATAGAATAGTGGATCTATATGGATTAAAAAAGCCTGAAATTCTGGTTCGGTATTCCACAAAGAAAACCCGATAGCACCAATTAGTAAAACTGAGGCCGCCCAGATTAGCCATTTAATATTTTGTTCGGCAAAACTTTTTTTAGGGTTAATTAAACTTTGGGTAACCTTATTCAGTTTTTTAACCTTTGCAGAAAAATCGCCATTTAAAGTTTGGCGCAAAGCGCTCATGTTCTGCAAGGTTTCATCCAGTTCCGCAGGTAAACCTTCGTTTAAAATCTGCTTTAAACGTTTGGCTATGGTTGGCGATTTGCCGTTTGTAGAAATGGCAATCTTTAAATCACCTTTTTGAACAATCGATCCCAGATAGAAATCGCACAGTTCAGGCTTATCTGCCACATTGATCAAGAGGCCACGCTCATGCGTCACCTTTCTGATCTCTTCATTTAAAATATTGTTATTGGTTGCCGCGAAAACGATGTCAATGTCATTCAGATCATCTACATCGAAGCATTTCTGTTTAACTTTTATCAGCGGATAATTTGCGATAAGCGCATAAACTTCTGGTGATATCAACTCTGCAACAATCGTAATGGTGGCACTATGGCTATTATTTACGATCGCAGTTAATTTCTCGAGCCCAATATTTCCTGCACCAATTAATAATGTACGCAGCTTATTCAGCTTTACAAAAACTGGAAAGAGCTGGTTACCTTTTTCTTCTTCAGAAAAAGATGCTGCATTATCAGGTTGGTTAGGCAATACTTGCATATTGTTTAATTAATTTCTTAAATGATGGATGTAATGATACAACTTCTCCAAAAATTAATAAAGCAGGTGCCTTAATATTTTCTTGTTGCACTAAACCTTCTATGGTTTCAACCACGCCAACAACCAATCTTTCATCTTCTGCCGATCCGTTCTGAACCACTGCGGTTGGTAAATGGTGTTTACCTGCGGCTTTAAAAATCTCCACAATTTTAGGTAATTTTTTAAGTCCCATCAGTACCACAACAGTTGCATTCGAATGTGCAGCCTGGTAAATATCTGCCGAAACTTCTCCAGAAGTGGTTGTTCCGGTAATTACCCAAAAGCTTTCGCTCATGCCGCGGTGTGTAACCGGAATCTGTTGCAAACCTGGTACACCGATAGAACTCGAAATACCCGGAATTACACTTACCGGAATGCTGTATGAAGCTGCGTAATCCAACTCTTCATATCCTCTGCCAAAAACGAACGGATCGCCACCTTTTAAACGCACTACGTGACCGTAGTTTAAAGCATAATCGATCATTAATTTATTGATGGTATCCTGAGGATAAGAATGCTCACCTGAACGTTTTCCTACATAAACTTTAATGGCTTCTGCCGGAGCATGTTCCAATAAAGCTTCGTTGGTTAATGCATCGTACAAAACCACATCAGCAGTTTGCAAAGCTTTAACTCCTTTCAATGTCAATAAATCAGGATCTCCAGGACCTGCACCTAAAAGGGTTATTTTTGATTCTTTATTTTGATTAACCATGTTCTTTTTAATTATTGAATTTTGAATGACTAGATGAAGAGTTGTTTGGCGCGTGGCGTTTAACGTCTACGGTTCTCAAATCTCATTTCTATTGTCTCAAATCTCATTTCGCCAATACCGCCCTTTTTTCCTTAATCTGATTTAAGAATTGATTTGCTTCTTCAAAATATTTCTGAGCAAACTCAGCAGTCGGTTCATTTTTATTGATCTGTAAAACCAGGTCAGAGAAATTGGTCGATAAATTAAATTCTCCAGTTTCTACGTAATGGTTATCAAATTCGCGGATCACACCTACCTGTGTGCTGCTGTTTACGCCTTTATCTAACAGTAACGATTTTGCAGCGCTTACAAAAGTGCTGTAAGTATGATAAATGGCATCGGCATAAGCACCTTTATCTAAGTTTTGCTTTGCCCAATCAAATTTTTCATCGGCTTCTAATAACAGAGTAGCCACTAAATCGATCACTACCCCGGCACACTCGCCAACACCAATTGCCGTAACAAATTCTTCTACATGCCCCCAATCTACAAATTCTTCTGTTTTAAGATTGGTTAAATCGGCCAATGGTTTTAGCAACTGATAAAAATGATCTTTACCTTTTCTATCATAATATTGGTGAAAGTTCTCATCCTCCAGGTTATTGGCTTTAAAATCATTTAAAATGAAGTGTAAAACACTTGTTGCTCTTTTAGAAGGCACTTTAATTACGCGTTCTGCTACTCTACCCACACCATTACCTACAGTACCACCGCCTAACATCACTTGAACTGCCGGAACAACTTTTCCTTCAGCTTTTACCGAACTTCCGTGGAAACCAATCTCAGCCAAACCATGCTGACCGCAGGAGTTCATACATCCACTGATTTTGATCTTGATGTTTTTCTCGTAGATAAACTCAGGGAAATCGGTATAAATTACCTCTTCTAAAACTTCGGCCAAGGTCATTGAGTTCGAAATACCCAAATTACAGGTATCGGTACCAGGACAAGTGGTAATATCGGCTAAACTATCAAAACCTGCCGTAGTAAAGCCAATTTTATTTAAGGCCGAATATAAAGAAGGCAATGCTTCTTTGCGTACAAATTTTAACAGCAAGCCTTGGTTTTGGGTAATCCTGATTTCATCGGCCACATATAACCTGATGGCATCTACAAAAGCTCTTGCTTTATCTGTTTTGATATCGCCTACCTGAACTTTTACATAAACGCCATAAAACCCAGCCTGTTTCTGCTCAACTACGTTAGTGGCTAACCAATGTTTGTAGTGGGCTTCGTTTAATATTTCTACCGCAGGATACTCTTGCGCTAAAGGCAAAGTTGGCTGAGGTACAGTATTAATATCTATTTTAAAGGTTTTTACTTTGTTGGCAATACGCTCTTCGGCAACCAAACGTAAAACTTCTTCTAAACCTAATTTCTGAACCAGGTATTTTAAACGGGCTTTGTTGCGATTGGTACGTTCGCCATAACGATCGAATACGCGAAGAACAGATTCTGTAAACGGAATCAATTGATCTTCAGGCAAGAATTCGTGTACCGCATTGGCCAAAAATGGCTGTGCACCTAAACCACCTGCAAACAAAACTTTAAATCCGCGCTCGCCATTTTCGTTAATTTTAGGAATAAAACCTAAATCGTGAATGTAGCTAAAGGCAGTATCTCTATCGCTCGAAGAAAATGAAATTTTAATCTTTCTTCCCATTTCCTGACAGATCGGGTTACGCAAAAAGTACGCAAATACCGCTTGCGCATAAGGCGAAACATCAAAAGGTTCATCAGCATCTATTCCAGAATTTGGAGATGCCGTTACATTACGTACCGTATTTCCACAAGCCTCGCGAAGCGTAATGTCATCCTGCTCTAATTTAGCCCAAAGCTCTGGAGTACGGTCTAAACTCACATAGTGAATCTGAATGTCCTGACGGGTGGTTAGGTGTAAGTTCCCACTTCCATACTCATCAGCAATATCTGCAATGCGCAACAACTGCTTAAAAGTTACCTTACCAAAAGGCAATTTAATACGCACCATTTGTACGCCAGGTTGTCTTTGACCGTAAACACCGCGTGCTAAACGGAGGCTTCTAAACTTTTCGTCGTGGATCGTTCCATCTCTAAAAGCTTTAATCTTATTCTCTAAATCGATAATGTCCTGCTCGACAATCGGATTTTCGAGTTCTGTTCTGAAACTTTGCATATGTGTTGTTAGCTTTATTCAAAAAATGCTTCCCTATTACCGAGAAGCATTCCATATTTTATACTTAAAATTATCTGTAGGCTCCTATTACTGCGTTTTACAACAACATATTATCTGCATAGCGATTAATTTGTTAGGTATAAAATTGAAATTCATATGCCAAATATATAAAGTATATAGGAATAGTCGTAATTTATTATGAAAAAATTTACGATATCCTGTTAAAACCATGTAAGGTCGTCATTTCTAGCGGAGTGTAACGCAGTCGAAAACCATGAAGTGCTCAGCCAAGCTAAATCTGCAATGTTAAATCACTTAATCAAACGGGACTAAAAACCGTCAATTGATAACTGGCAACCGAAAGTTGCCAACTGAAGAATAAAAACGGCTAAACTGCTAACTAAAGACTGCGAATTGAAAACTGCTAACTGATTTGGGCGTTCCCCAAGCTACGCAAGGGTCGGGCTTTGCAGGGCTGCGCTTCGCTTCGGTACCGATGAAAAATCGGTACTGAACCCTTACAATCCCTAACGCGGAAGCAAGACCTCGCAGGTTTCGAAAACCTGCGAGGTCTGCCCCCGATTATGCTACTCTCTCTGTTAAATAAACCCGATTGAAGTGAACATTCCGATCCTTTATCGGAATAAAACGGAAAGCGGGACTGAAAACCACTATGAAAAACTGAACTTTCATTTCCCCCCAAAAAAAAATCCCAAACTCAATAAAATGAATTTTAGGATTAATATTTTAAAATCTGCCATGTGTTAGACATATCTTCATAGATGCTGAAACAAGTTCAGCATGACGGATTGGGCCACGTGAAAATAAATATTATAAATTAACGATACCGATTTTCAGATTATCCTCTCTACCAATTACATCAGCAATGCTGGTTTCGGTTAAAACCTTAAGGGTAGCATCTCTAACATCGATAAAGGCGCTTCTGATTCCGCATGTTTTTTCGTCTACACATTCATCACATTTGTGGTAAAAGTTTAAACTTGCACAGGGAACCATGGCAATAGGCCCATCCGTTACACGCATTACGTGTACCAATAAAATCTCTTCAGGTTTTTTGTTTAAGCTATAGCCGCCGCCTGCACCTTTTTTACTGTATAAAAAACCAGCGTTACGAAGATCGAGCAGAATTTGCTCCAGGAATTTTTTCGGGATATGCTCCTCCTCTGCAATTTTCGAAATCTGCATTGGTGGTTTATCTAAATTTTTACCAAGCGCAACAAGCGCTTTAATGGCATACTTTGTTTTTTTGGATAGCATATTCGCACAAAGCTAATAAAAGAAAGTAAATTATAAAATACGCAACAGGAAGTTGATTTTAATTCAACATACTATGATATTTATAAATATAATGCATAATAACGATAATGCTTTAATCAAAGCAGCGTAAAAATAACCACGACACAAAACAGAACAACATTTATCGGCGTTTAAAATCTATTTTTACCTACACGCTGAATTACAGATTTCAATAATGAAAAGAAAACTCAATCTATTGCCGCTCATCATAGTTGCAATCATATTTTTTGCCCTTAACGCTTATGTTTTATCGGGCCTGGGTACCATTAATCAATCTACCTGGCTCAGTCCTATTTTCTGGGTCGTTATTGTAGGTTTGACATTTGCGCTGTTATACGCAATTCAGCAAATGCGAATTCAAGGCATAAACCGATTTTTTCAGATCATCAGTCATGCTTTTTTAATCATCTTTACCGCAGAGCTCGTGTTCGCTTTTTTCCTCCTGCTCGGTGATGTTTACCGCTTACTTTTAGGTTTATCGACTAATTTCCAGCCCGAAGGTTTCCACATGTTAGGCCGCAGCAATTACTGGGTCGATTTTGCATTTGTGATGTTCTGTTTAACCATTGCCTTATTCGCTTATGGCATTACTCAAGGAAAATATGCCTACCGCGTAATTAAACATACTTTGTATTTTGATGATCTGCCTGCAAGTTTTGATGGTTTTACCTTAACACAGATCTCTGATGTACATGCCGGAAGTTTTACCAATCCTAAAGCCGTGCAAAAAGGGATTGATATGATTAATGCCCAAAAGAGCGATTTATTTGTTTTTACCGGAGATCTGGTGAACAATGCTTCTTCGGAGATTGTGCCCTATATTGGCCATTTCTCTCAGATTAAAGCCCCTTTCGGACAATTTTCTGTTCTGGGTAACCATGATTATGGCGATTATATTAAATGGCCTACGGAAGCCGATAAAATACAGAATCTGAATCAGTTAAAAGCTTACCATAAAGAACTTGGTTTTAAGCTATTATTGGATGAACATGTAGAATTGCATAAAAACGGCGCGAAAATAATACTCGCCGGAATAGAAAACTGGGGAATCGGTTTTGGAGAACGTGGAGACTTAAACAAAGCCTTGCAAAACACTAATGTCGATGATTTTAAAATCCTGTTATCGCACGATCCTTCGCATTGGGATGCGCAGGTAAAAAATTATCCTTCAAAAATCCAACTTTCATTGGCAGGTCATACGCATGGTATGCAGTTTGGTATCGAAGCTTTTGGCATTAAATGGAGTCCGGTGAAATACCGTTATAAACATTGGGCGGGTATTAAAACCGAAAATGGAAGATACCTTAATGTAAACAGAGGCTTCGGTTTCCTGGGTTTTTCAGGCCGGATTGGGATCTGGCCAGAGATTACGGTGATAGAATTGAAGAGGAAGTAAAAGTAGTATCGTCATTGCGAGAAGGCTTTTTCAGCCGACGAAGCAATCTTAATGCGCTCGCTAATAGCTATTGTTGTAAGATTGCTTCGTCGTTCCTCCTCGCAATGACGATTTAGCTTAAAAACTAATAATTAAGCGTATACGTTAAATTATACGTACGGCCGCGGCCTGCATAATAAAAAGTTTCTGGTTTTGCCAAAGCCTGATACAACAATACCGAACGCTGGCTCCAAATTGTTTGGTAATTTTTGTTCAACAGGTTTTGTACACCAAATGATAAACTTCCGGTAAATAATTTCACTGAGCCCAATAAATCAACAGTAGTGAAACCTTTCAACTCATTTTGCACCACAACATTTCCAACTGTAGCATAACCTTTCGAATCAAATGAGTGGAAAGCCTGTGCCTTTATTCCAAAAACTTTTCCGTTATAACCCAGATAACCCGCAATTTTTGATGGACTTGCAACAGTTACATCCTGTAATGACCAGGTACCATCAGCATTTTGTTTCTGTGTTTTAATGTACAAACCATTTACACCAGCTTCGAAACCATTTTTCAGGTTTAATGATAATGAACCTTCAACACCTAAATTCCTTACATTTTCATCAAAAACTTCGATGTTGAATGTACTATTGGTTTTTACATTTTTATCAGATAAGGCATAAAAACCAGCAACCTGTGCATTAAATACACCTGTGCGGTAGCGGTAACCGGCTTCGTACTGTTCTGTTTTTATACCGGTTAAGGGAGAACTTCCAACATTGATCGAGTTGCCTAAATTATAGTTGTTGCCTACCAAGGTATAAGTGCCCTGTCCGTAATATTTTGCCGGATCTGCCAGGTTAAACCCTTGCGAGAAATTAAGCCATGCTTGTTGAGCTGCATTGATTTTAAATACCAAACCACCGTTTAATAAATTCACATCGTAATGGTTTTCACCACCAGCAATGGCCGTAGCTGTTCTACCTACACCATAAGCCAAAGGTACAGCAGCAGCGGTGCCTACAAAATCGCCAACTTTAACAAACATACGTTGCTGACGTACACCTCCCGACAGGCTTAAAAAGTCGGCTACTTTAACCTGTGCCTGTAAAAAACCTGATAAACCATTTACCCTGAAATTAGGATAACGGGCAATTGTAGCTATAATGGTGTTATTTAAACCACCAGATGCAAAGGCCTTTGTTCTATCGAACAGGGCTTGCTGTGCATTAAAATTTTCATTATCGGCATCAATACCATACGTAAGGTTCAGTCTGTTCCAGTCTTTGTTCAATACCAGTTTTAAAGCGCTGTAGTTTGTATTTTGGATGGATGAACCACTGTAAAGTCGCTGCGGTATTGCCGCTTGGCCTGGGAATGGGTGAAAGCTAAATTGTTCGTTTCTTGCCGCTGCCTGTACATAAAGTGTTTGCCCACCCAGGATATCGCTAGCCTGATAATTGGCATTTATATTGGCTCTGCTTGTTTTTGGATCAACATCTGATGAGTAGCCATTTCTCATTTCTAAAAGCGCTGGATTTGATAATAATCCACCATAATTTGCACCCAGGAAAAGGTCTTTATCGCCACGGTAACCCGAATTGTAATATTGACCATTCACCGATAGTTTTTGATATTCAGTCAATTTAAATTCGGTACTTGCGAAAAAATCGAACGATTGGTTATATTGTAAATCGGTTTGTGTAATATCGGTAAAAATCTGTTTTCCATCTGCGCCATAAGCTGCATTGTTTTTTTGGAAAGCAATGCCAATGCGTCCGTTCCAATCTTTGCTCCCACCAGAAATAGCTTGTGCTACACGTACATCATGATCACTTTTTTCTTTTAAACCGCTGCGTACACCAACTTGTGTAGTGAAACTTGGCTGACTGTCCTGTCCTTTTTTAGTAATGATGTTGATAATCCCCCCTGTTGCACCACCACCATAAACTGCACTTGCTCCAGATAAAACCTCAATACGCTCGATGTTGAAAGGATCTATCGATTCAAACTGACGGCTTACACCACGGGTACTGTTTAATGATACACCATCAATCATTACTAATGCATCTCTGCCACGCTGGTTTTGTCCGTAGTTGGTACGTCCTTCCGGACCGGCATCTAAACTTGGAATTAATTGTGCCAAGGTTTGCTTAAGTGGAATCCCTGCCCTGGCCTGTTCCTGAATTTTAGCACCATCTACCACCCAAACGGTACCCGGTATTTCACTGATTTTAGTCGGTTTGCGTGACGATACCACGACCACTTCCTGCATGTTTGATGTAGGACTTAAGTTAAGGGTTAAGTTAACTGTTTGATTTTTAGCCAAACTCACTTTTTGTAATATGGTGGTATAACCTACATAACTCACCTGTAATTTGTAAGATCCTTCAGTTAGTTTCAGCTCGAAACTACCGTCGGCACCTGTTGTAGCTGAGGCATCTTTACCTTCAACTTTAATATTTGCTCCTGCAAGCGGTGCCGTTTCCCCAATTACCTTTCCGGTAACGGTTTGTGCTTTACCGTTTAAGATAAATCCACAGATTAAGATTGCAATTAAGTATAGATTTTTCATTAATGATTATTATTTTTTTGCGCAAAGCAATCATTTATTTAGATCAAATCCAAATAAATAAATTAAAATTTTATAAGCGATTCTCCTAAAACGTTTAAGCAACCCTACATAACAGACTTATCAACAGAATGTTAAAAATATTTAAAATATTATTTTTAATCAATCTAAATAAAAATATACCTTAGCAATCAAAATTATTGCCCGAAGCACACGCTTTTTTTAAGCGCTAATATTCCATTAATAATGAAAATTTAGACCTGTAACGCCCCTATAATTATTGCCTTAAAACCTAACCTTTTGAAAAATTAAAAAACTAATGTTAACATCAGACCTCGAAAAACATGAACTTATTGATTTCCTTACGGAAAGTCCGACGAAGGAAATCTTTCACCACGAAAATGAAGCAGAGTACCTGCATGCAATAGGAAAAGTTACCCAGGCGGTAAAAAAATTCCTCAACACCAATCAACAGCCTTTTAGTGGGATATCGCCGTCGAAATTAAGGCCGCTGTTTGATTCGATCGAATTTGAAAAAACGCACGACAATTACGATGCTTTGCTTAAAGAAGTTGAACAGCTTTACACCAGTCATGCGGTTGCCTTTCACCACCCAGCTTACATTGCACACTTAAACTGTCCGATTGTGATTCCCGCAGTAGCTGCCGAGGTCATGATTTCGGCCATCAACTCGTCAATCGATACCTGGGACCAAAGTGCAGGCGGTACACTAATCGAGCAAAAGCTGATCGAATGGACCTGCGACCAGATCGGTTACAACAAAAAAGCGGATGGTATTTTTACCAGCGGGGGCACCCAGAGCAATTTAATGGGGCTTTTATTGGCCCGCGATCATTATTCCATCACGGCACTAAACCACAACATTAAAGTAGATGGATTGCCCCAAGAAGCAGCTCGTTTCAGGATTTTTGTTTCTGAAAAAGCGCACTTCAGTATTCAGAAAAATGCTTCCCTTTTAGGTTTAGGCGAAAAATCGGTAATCAAGATCAAAACCGACCGCAGCTTTAGGATGAATACCGTTTTATTGGAAGACGCCATTAAACGGGAAATTAATCAGGGCAACATTCCTATTGCCATTGTAGGCACAGCAGGAACTACCGATTTCGGAAATGTTGATCCACTGAAAGAACTTGCTTCTATCTGCAAAAAATACAACACCTGGTTTCACATCGATGCCGCTTATGGCTGTGGCTTACTGCTAACAGATAAGTACCGCAGTTTGTTGAATGGGATCGAACTGGCCCATTCGGTTACGGTTGATTACCATAAATCTTTCTTCCAGCCGGTAAGCAGCAGCGGTTTCCTGGTGCGCGATAAAAACTTTTTCAACCTGATTACGCACCATGCCGATTATTTAAATCCAAAAGATCATGATGAGGATGGTTTACCCAATCAGGTAAACAAGTCGATACAAACCACCCGGCGCTTTGATGCTTTAAAACTCTGGTTTACACTAAGGATGATGGGCAGGAACAAATTGGGTGGTTATTTTGACACCATTATCGAAACCGCAGCCAAAATTGCTGATCTGTTACATTCAGATAGTGATTTTGAGCTAATGAACGAATCAGATATCAGTGCATTGGTTTTCCGTTACCGACCAAAAAACGTGCGCTTAGATGTTTGTGCCATGAACCAGTACATCAAAAAAGCGATGTTTAATCAAGGGAAGGCATTGGTTGCCGGCACCAAGATTAACCAGCAATTCTACCTCAAATTTACCCTACTTAACCCGCTTACTACCATCAGCGATATTGAAAACATTATTAAAATCATTAAAAAACATGGAAACGAATACTTTAGACTCAATCAGGCTTCAGCAGATTTCAGAAGAAACTAACTTTAATGCACTCCTAAATAGTTATTGCAGAGAATTTAACAACTGGAGCCGTTATATAGGCATACCTAAATATGATGAGTCTTTAGCAAACTATTTGACTACCACTACCGATCGCCTGCACATCCGGTTCGATTTTACGGCCATTGGTTTCGAAGTATATGCACCTTTAAAATTTTATGCAGACAGTGGCAGGCACGTATTTAATTTTCCGATAATCGAACGTGATGTTGCTACAGATGTCATCAGCCCGATCAGCATTTACAGGTTTATGGAATTGGCCATCCAGTTCAGTGCTGAAGAATTTCCTGATGTTGATGCTAATCTGGTAAAGCAACGTTTAGCCAACAGTGTGGAAAATCTTGAAGCATTTTTATCGTTCTTCAAACAGAATGGCAGGCCTGCAAATTTTGCTAAAATGAATTTTATTGAGGCAGAGCAATCCTTGTTTTTAGGTCACAATGCACATCCACTTCCAAAAGGGAGATCTGGCTTTAACAGTAAAAAAGAGCTTTTTAAATATTCACCAGAAACACAGGGGCGTTTCCAGCTGGCCTATTTCCTGATCTCTGCAGAAAATATTGTGGAGAAAAACGCGGAAGGTTTTGACATGACTGATCTTTTCAGAATTGAATTGCTAGATAGCGATCATGATGAAATCATTCATTTACTGGATCAACATCCAGACCATAAAGTGGTGCCCATGCACCCCTGGGAGGCCGAATACCTGCTTAGCCTCCCTACAGTAAAAGCGATGCAGGAAGAAAAGCTTCTATTCTATCTTGGGCATTTTGGAGAATTCTATACACCAACATCTTCAGTAAGGACGGTTTACAATGCATCGAGCGATTGGATGCTTAAATTTTCGTTACACGTAAAAATAACCAACTCGCAAAGGGTTAACCTGGTTAGAGAGCTTCACCGTGGCTATGATGTAAGTAAACTTTTAAAAACCGAATACGGCAAAGCGGCCAAAGCCGAGTTCCCTGAAATTGAATTCATTACCGACCCTGCATTTATCACCGTAAATTATAAAGGCGAAACCATTGATGGTTTCAACATCAGTATCAGGCATAATCCTTTTAAGGGAGAAGGAGCCGAAAAAAATGTAACGCTTTTGGCAGCGCTTTGTCAGGATGCTTTACTGGGCCAAAAACCAAGAATTGTAAACATCATTGAAGAAGCAGCGATCAGCAAAAACAAAACGGTTGCTCATACAGCTGTAAATTGGTTTAAACAATACCTGCACCTTTGTGTTGCACCGATTGTTGGGCTTTACAACAATTTTGGGATGGCTTTTGAGTTCCATCAGCAAAATGTGATGGTAGAACTGGGTAAAGATTATTATCCTGCCAAACTTTATTTCAGGGATAATCAGGGCTTTTTCTTTAGTGATGCCAAAGCCGAGGTATTGGAAAAAGCATCTCCTGGTATTGCTGCAGAAAGTGGTTCGATTGTACCGAACGAATACATTATCCCTAAGCTCACTTATTATCTGCTCATCAATAATATATTAGGTGTGGTAAATGCCATTGCAAGCAACAATCTCGCCGATGAAAAAACCTTGATCGATCTCGTTTACCTGGAGTTTAAACAATTCGAAAACACCGATACTACAGGTTTAGTCGATTATATCATCAACCGTCGCAGCTGGGAGGTAAAAGGTAACCTGTTAACCAACCTCTGCAATATCGACGAGGCCAGTGCCCCAATTGATAATCCAGCTATTTACCGTGAGTTTCCGAATCCTTTATCTAAATATTTCTTCTCTGAAAATCTGATTAAGCCAAAAACCAAGGAGGTGCTCTACAGCAGGTTTTTCCCTAAAGAAAATGTAACAATCAATATCCGGCCGTTTAATATCGACCGCGATCTGGAAATGGTTCACGATTGGTTTAACCAGGAACATGCAAAACCGATCTGGAAGATGGATGGACCGATCAGAGGTTTAGAACTATTCTATAGAACTTTATTGCCAAACGATTCATCGCACAGCTTTATTGGCGAGATAAATGGCGAACCCACCTTTACCATAGAGCCTTACTGGCCTATGCGCGATGGTGTAGGTGCATGCTACGAAGCTTTAACGACCGATTATGGTGCACATTTACTGATTGCGCCAACAGATAAAGATAAAAAATTCAGTTTCGAAACTGGTCAGGCATTAATGGATTTCATTTTCGAACAACCTGAAGTAGGTAAATGTATTGGTGAAGCAGCTGTTGAAAGCCGTGCGATGCACATTTTTGTAACCAGATTGGGCTTCAAATTGGAGAAAGTGATCCAGATGCCTTACAAAATGGCCAATCTTACCTTTTGTCACCGCAATTGGTATTGGGAAAAATTCCCTGAGGCGAAGGCATACGCCATGGCTAAATCATCAGAATTTGAAACGGAGGAAATTTAAATGCAGAATCAAAAAATATACGACATTGTAGGAATCGGTATAGGCCCGTTCAATCTGGGTTTAGCTGCATTGTGTGCCCCTATCAGTAGCTTAACGACTTTATTTTTGGATCAGGCGAGCGAATTTAACTGGCACCCTGGCATGATGTTGAGCGATGCCACTTTACAGGTTCCATTTATGGCCGATCTGGTAACCATGGCCGATCCAACCAGTCCATACAGCTTTTTAAACTATCTTAAACAAACAGATCGCCTGTATAAATTCTATATCAGAGAAGATTTTTTTGTATTACGTAAGGAATATAATGCTTATTGTAAATGGACGATTAATCACCTGCAAAACTGCCATTTCGGACAGAAAGTAACCCGTGTAAATTACGTTGATGGTGTTTATCAGGTAGAAAAAGTCGATCAATCAAGCGGAATCAGCGAGACCATTTTCACTAAAAAAATAGTACTCGGAACGGGAACTGCACCAAAAGTACCTAATTTTATTAGGCCGGCTGAGCATAAGAATGCCATACATTCTTCAGCATATTTAAGGTTTAAATCTACGCTGCTGAAGCAAAAAACCGTAACGATAATTGGCTCAGGACAAAGTGCTGCAGAGATTTTTTACGATTTATTGCCTGAAACCGAAAATGGATTGAAATTAAAATGGTTTACCCGACCTGATCGCTTTTTCCCGATGGAGTATTCGAAATTAACACTGGAGCTCACCTCACCCGAATATGTAGACCACTTTTATAACCTGAGTGATGCCAAACGTAAACAGCTTTTAGGAAAACAAAATTCGCTGTTTAAAGGCATAAACTTCGAACTGATTAACCAGATTTTTGATAAACTGTACGAATTGAGTGTTGATGGCGAAAAGGTAAATGCAGAATTGATGCCGAACTGTCAACTGAACAATTTAACAGTAAACACCGACGGCAAATATCAGCTCGATTTTTATCATACTGAAAGCGAAAAGGATTTTGCGGTTGAAACAGACTGTGTGGTATTGGCGACTGGCTACAAATATAACGAGCCAAGCTTCTTATCAGGAATAAACGATCGCATCATACGCAATGCCGACGGACTTTTTCAGGTACACCGCAACTATGCTATTGATGTAAACGGAAACGAAATTTTTGTTCAAAATGTAGAACTGCACACCCACGGTTTCGTAACACCTGATTTGGGCATGGGTGCCTATCGCAATGCATCCATTATCAATGCCATTTTAGGCTTCGAAATTTACAAGATAGAAAAACGCATTGCTTTTCAGCAGTTTAGCGTACCAGATGAAATACAGGAAAATGAATTGTCTAACGCCGAACTGCAATTATCTGAAGATTAAATTAATTCAGGTCTGTCACGTTGAGCCTGTCGAAACGCTTAAAAAAGATTTAATCTGTCCTTCGAAAGGCTCTCCGTAGGAGTCCTATGGACAGGATGACAATCAATTATAAACTACTGGTTGGTCGGGATTTGTAATCCCGATCATAGAAAGCCAGATTTGAAATCCGGGGCACGAAAAGTCCAGATTACAAATCTGGACTAATACAAAAAATTATATACCATGAACTACAACAATTTCAATCACATAAGCCCCTTAAATAAAGAAATCTGGGATAAAGTAAACCGCAATTATATTGCAAAATCGATCGTAGAGTTGATGCACGAAAAATTAGCTGAACCAACGCTGATCAATACAGATAAACAAGGAAATTCTGATTTTCGTCTTGCCACAGATGCTGAAGGCATTTATTATACCTTTTCGGGGCAGCAACGTGCTTTAGATTATCTACATATAGATAAACAGAGCATCAAAAAATTTGTAAATGGTGACAGTGTAGCCGTAAACAACGCTCCTGCCTTTTACACCGAACTGCAACAAACTTTTGGCATTAAACCATTTACTTTGGCTCATTTTGTTGAAGAAACCCTAAATACCTTATACGCCGATGCTTACATTCATCAAAAAGGCAGATTAACCGCTGATGAATTAGCCAATGCTGATTACCAAACCATCGAGCATCAAATGGATGGGCATCCCTGGGCCACCATTAACAAAGGACGGATCGGCTTTAACCATAGCGATCAAGGCAAATACGCGCCAGAAGCTGCTCAAAAAACGCAATTGGCTTGGTTAGCGGTACATAAAACAAGAGCAGAATTTAAAAGTATCGAAAGTATTTCTTCATTTTCTTTTTATAATGAAGAACTCAGCTTAAAGCAGGTTCACGATTTTAATCAGGTATTAATTCAACAGCAGTTACAGCCTGAAGATTATTTCTTTATCCCTGTGCACGAATGGCAGTGGAACAATAAAATCGTATTACAACTGGCACACGATATTGCGCATAATTTAATCGTGCCTGTCGGTTTAGGCAATGATGAATACATGTGCCAAAACAGTATACGTACCTTCTTTAACGTAAGTGAGCCTAAAAAACATTATGTAAAAACGGCTATTTCTATTTTAAACACCTCCATTTTCAGGGGACTTTCACCTAAAAAGCTGGCTATTGCACCAAAAGTAACCCAGTGGGCAAAAGACATGCTTCAGGGCGATGAGTATTTAAAACAGACCCGTGTGGTGCTTTTGGGTGAAGTGGCTACTGTAGCCTATACCCATCCACAATACAGTAAAATACCGGATTCTCCATATCAATATCAGGAATTTTTAGGGGCGATTTGGCGTGAGAGTGCCGAAAATTATTTGCTGGAAAGCGAAAACATCATGACCATGGCGAGTCTGCTTTATGTAGACGACAATGGAAAAAGCATGGTTGAGGCTTTGATAGAAAAATCTGGCCTGGATGCAGAAAGCTGGTTAAATGCCTATCTGTCTGCATATTTAAAACCTGTCTTAAGGATTTTTTACAAACATGCTTTTTTCTTTAGTCCGCATGGCGAAAACACCATTTTGGTAATGAAAAACGGCGTACCAGAGCGCATTATTATTAAAGATTTTGTTGAAGAAATTGTATTAACAGAAGAATCGAAAGCGAAATTACCAAATGATCTGGTAGATGTTTTAAGGGAGATTGATGATGAATTAGCCCCTTTATTTATCCTCTCAGGGATATTCGATGCGGTATTTAGATACCTCAGTAACATTTTTCATAGTTATGTTGGCTTGGATGAAAAACAGTTCTGGCGTCAGGTAGCAGATGTAATTTTAGAATTTCAACAGGAAAACCTAGAATTGGCTCCGAAATTCGAAAAATTTGACCTGTTTGTGCCCGAATTTATCAGGGTATGCATTAATCGGGTAAGGTTGTTAACCCATGGTTATAGCGAAAGCACTGATGTTCCGGTTCCTGAATTGATTGGAACGTTAGTTAACCCTGCAGCAGAGGCTTTGAAAGAAGATATGCTGGCGTAATGTGAAGTCAGATGTTTTTATCTGAATTTCGTAAATCAAAATGTTTACTAAAGTTAATTCGTTTCAGTGTCAGATGGTAACATCTGACACCACGAAAGATAAATCGTCATTGCGAGGCACGAAGCAATCTTACAACGATATCGCTACTAGCGGCCGCATTAAGATTGCTTCGTCGGCTGAAAAAGCCTTCTCGCAATGACGATCTAATCATTTTAAACTATAAAAATAGTTTATATTGATAAAATCATTATCTTGCTTTATAAATCTTTAGCATGAAAACATTAGTATTTATCTTTTTATCAACACTTTTATTAGAAACCCCAACGATTGAAAAAGATCGTGATCGATGGAAGCCTTATTATACAGATACTGCTCCAGCAAAAACAGCTGATAACTGGTTTCTTCCTTTTGATGTAGCTAACCGTAAGAAAATAAACAACATTAAAATCATCAGCATTTTTGGCGATCATAGAGATAGTTATGTTAAAGGTCACATCCACACGGCTATTGATATTAATCCTGCACAACCTAAAGCGAAACTGGTTAATGTTTATGCCATGGCCAATGGAATAGTATGCTCTGTCCATTTAGGTGAAAACCAACGTACAGTTGTGCTAAAACATAAATTACCAAATGGTTTAACCATGTTTACCACCTATAAACACCTAAAAGAAGTTTATGTAAGCAATGGCCAGAATGTTGACCAAAACACCAAACTGGCCAGGTTATTTACGCCTCAGGAAAGTAAAAAATATGGGGGCGATTACCATCATCTTCATTTAGAGATCAGAAAAAAATTTGATGATTATGGCTGTGCAAGCTGGCTAACTTTTAATAATAAACAACTGAACGAACGGTTTTATAACCCTCAGGTATTTATAAAAGAACATATCAAATAGCGTTGTAAAATAAAAAACGCGCATTTCCGAATACTTCGAAAATGCGCTACGAGAATTAAAATAAGTGGTTATAAATATTGTTAACGTCAGAACAGAAATATCTGACGCAGCATTTAAATCTTAATACGTAAATTTAGGTTTCCCATTATCGCAGGTTACCCCTTTCGGTTGTATCACCAATGCACAATCAGAATACACACCGTATTTTTGATTATAATCAGCTTGTAGTTTGGTAAATTGTTCAACCTTTTTCAGAAAAGTGCTTTCATCTATTTTTACAGAATAAGCAATGTAACCTGATGCGCCTCCGCAAGCTTTAGATCCAATGGCGGTGAATTTCCATTCGCCGGCATTTTCACAGGTAAACTGCTGGGCTGATTTTTCAATGTCTTTATAAAGTCTATCCAACTCTGACGAATCAACATTTCGCATAGAATCTTCTCGGTCTTTACACGCCCACATCAAACTTATAATCAGTACAATTGAAGTTAAAATAAATAGCGTCCGTTTCATCGTTTGTTAATTTAATCTAAAACGGGAATTAAAATAAAAACGCTACATTCCTTAAGAATTCTTAAGACCTATGAGGTTTATCGGCAACATGCTTAGGAAACCTCATAGGTCAGGGAAGCTTTACAGTTAGTTTACCGGTGGAAAATTATAAGGTTTCCATGCACGAAGCACGCTCAGTTCTTTCTGTGTTTCTTCGCTTATGCCTACACCCCAGGTATTAAAAAATGGGACTAAATTTCTTTTTACCACATTAGAATACGTTTTAACCCATAAATCGCGTTTTTGCTGATCGTTTAACCTGCCTATACTTGGTCCGATTTTTTGATATTCTTTAAAAAACGCTTTAAAACTTTCCCATCCAAAACCTTCCTGCATCTGGCGGAACATGATCAGGCCTAAAAAGGCATCACCCTTCCATTTTTCATAACTCGCACCTTCGGCAAAATATTTTTTCATCATCTTTTGCGTATTTGCACTTGATACGCCGGTATGCGAATCGTCCCGTCCGCCCATTAACCTATCGAACATATAAATTGAAAAGAAGTTATTGCTCACTTCGGTAGTGCCACCAAAAACCCAGTTCAGATTTTGCATGTTGTGACCAATTTCGTGGAAAAAGCCCCAATTTGCACCTCCCTTACTTGGTTTCATCAGCAACTCAGGGTTGGCCATAATTTCGTTAGAGAGCATCTTTCTGGATGGTGAATGGTGAATCATGATCGGATAACCGCTATGCATGTATCCTCCGCCAATATGCTCATCGGGCACCATCCGTTGAGCCCTATAAAACGGCGCTGGCATATTTGCCAGATCTAATTCTCCAAGTACAACTAAATCCCATAGTTTTAATACTTCATCAGGATTTTTGATGGTTTGCAATACACTATCAGGCAAAGTTAAAATCACATTTTCAGTGGCCATCTCGCCCCAAGGTGCTTTATTGTTTTTTAATTGGTTCTCCCAATCACTTTGCGTGCTTTTGCCCAGCACAAAAAGTGGAGCTGCAACAGCATGGCTAATTTTGAAATCAATTTTTCTACTTTCGGCCTTAGGTTTAATATTAATGTAGATCAGTCCACCGAAAGGCGACGCTAATCTGTTTTTACCAATTACCAATTGCTGTTTCTTGGTTATAATCGGCATCCTGCGCCAATCTTCCTTGCCTGCTACCCAATAGTTTAAGCGATCGCTATGTGCACCGATCTGAACTTCAAGCTCGTTTACATTGGTGTTTTTAGGTACATCAACTTCTATATACTCGCCAGCTTTTGCATATAAACCTGTACTGTACATGGTAGCATTATCGTAACCAGAGTAGCCTAGGGTTGACACGATAGACACTAAACTATCGGCCATTTTTTTATGTTCGATGCTTACCGTTTTACTTATAAACTGAAAACCAGTCTTTACCGTACCTGGAAAGACATCAGCTGATGGTTGTGCTTTGATATTCTTATAATCGGTGCTTTTTAAAGTTTCATCACTCCATTTCGCAATGGCTTTTCTAAATGCCGTGTCGCTTTTGGAAAGCGTGTGTTGTGGTGTAATGACAATTGTTGCGGGATCTTTAGCTACATCTTGGGCAAAGGTGCTTAAGCATGCTGCTACTAATGCAAGGGATAATAGTGATTTCATTTGTGTTTGGTTTGTTGTTCTTTAAGAATTATACTTTTTTTAAGCGGAAAACCTTCGTTTCGTGAGCAGTTACTTCACCATTCCACTTGTTATTTTTGCCAATTACTTTATGTTGCCATAAATCTTTGATCTCGTATTTACCAGTCAGGCCTAATTCGGCAAAGTTTATTTTTGCATTTTGGGCAGCTGTCGATTTATTTAAAATTGCTATGGCGAAATCTCCATTGGCTAAAGGACGGACAAAAACATCCCAGATATCAGTTTTGATTTTTCTTTCGGCCTGTTTGCCCAAAACATCCTGGTTTAATGCAATTACTTCTTCGTTTGTAAAAATGGTTTTTGCTTCATTATCCATTTTACGGATATCGCAACTCGCATATAATGGCGAATTAAGCATACTGTATAAACTCATTTGGCTTTGATATTCAGCTTGGGTACAACCTTTGCCATTAAAGGCCGATGATGGGCCTTTTGTGCCATGTAAACCCGCAACCAACATATCTCCATCGTTCCATTTACCTGGGCCAGAAAAACTTGCCAATCCTGCTGTTTTATCTACCACATTGTAAATGCCTACTCCTCCCTTACCTTCTACATCATTCCATTTATCTCTGATATCGTAAGTGGTACGCCAGCTCTGTCCGCCAACCTGTGCACCCCAGTTCCAAGGTTCGCGTGGACCCCACTCGCAGATTCCCAATACAATTTCTCTACCCGATTTGCGTAGCGCCTGAGCTATTTTACCATAACGGGCTTTAGCAGTTTCAACATCTTCTGGGGCATTGCAATAGTCGTATTTTAAATAATCTATTCCCCATGAAGCAAAAGTTTTAGCATCCTGATCTTCGAAATTTAAACTTGCAGTGTAGCCACCACAGGTTAAAGGAGCAGCATCAGAATAGATACCCAATTTCATCCCTTTGTTATGCAGGTAATCGGCCAGGGCTTTAATGCCTGAAGGAAATTTCTTAGGATCGGCAATGATTTTGTTTTTATTATCGCGGCCGCCTTGCCAACAATCATCTAAAAAAATATACTGATAGCCTGCTTTCACCATCCCACTGGTAACCATTGCATCGGCCATTTCTTTAATATCTTTTTCGTTCGGATTTTCGGACATGATGTTCCAGCTCATCCAGCCCATTGGTGGTGTAGCAGCTAATTTTGATTCCTGTGCAAAGCTGATTTGAGCAAACAACAACAAGCTAAAGCAGATTTTGATAAGTTTCATTTTATTTTGGTTAGGTAATGTTAGTTTGATTACAAAAAAACGGTCGTCATTCTCACGAAGGTGAGAATCTTAATGCTTTTGGTTTAAGATTCCCAATACGGTTGGGAATGACGAACCGCCTATATTTTCATCCAATATTTTTTTAATAACCTTTGACAGCTTATTTAATCGGTTTGATATAATAGCTGTACTGGTAATCTTTAAATGGAATCTGGTACTGAATTAACGGCATAGATCCCCAACTATCAATCCCCTGAACACCTAGTTGTTGCATATCCATGTGTACATAAATCTGGTTACGTTTTACCAGTTCGCCAGAGTGATATTGTTTTTTCTCGGCCTCCGGATCTAAATCTTCCACCGAATATGGCAATGCATTAAAACTCAATAACTGATCGGCAAATTCGAAACGTAAGCCCTTACCTGCTTTATTGGTAAAAGTTACCCAACGTACATCGGTTTTATTACCACTTTCCTGTGGACGTGCATAAGGAAAATACTGATCTGCAACCGTTGATTTATAAGTACCGATTAATGAAGCCGTTTTTCTATCTACATAATTTTCGCCCGGCCCACGACCATACCATTGGATATTGCTGTAATCATTTTTTAGCTGCAGATCGTTACCGATACGCATTAAACTTTTGTAGTTGCCCTTTACGGCTTTAAATTGGGTTTCAACTTTAACCGTACCATCAGGTAAAACTTCAAACTTCTGTGTGGTTTCTGCATCTCCATTTAATAAGGAAGATGTAATGGTAATTTTAGCAGTTAAGTTATCAGCACTTACAACAGTTTTCTTTATAATTGTTCTATTTTCATCATAAACATTGCGCCACATACGCAATTTGGTGTTTAAGCCTGCACCAATATCATTATCAGTTGGTGCACGGTAAAAGCCTGGTTGAGGACCTTTCGCCAAAACCTCTTGTCCATTAATGAGATAACTGCTTAATAGACCTTTTGTTAAATCAAAACTTACAGAAAAGTTATTTCCACTTACCGTAATTTTTTCTGGCGTTTTATCAACCTTTAAAGATTTCTTGTTACTGCTATAAACATTGGCCTTTGGCGTCCCGGCCAGTGCAATCTGCTCGTAGGCAATTTCATACCCTTTTTCTAAAAAGGGTTCAGCTGTTTTTAAGCGGTAGCGAACGTTTAAGAAATATTCTTTACCTGCCGCATAATTCGTTTTAAATGGTAAGCTTAACAGCTGCGTTTGACGTGCACCAACGTTCAGGTTACTTACCACTCCACTCTGAATCACTTTTCCATCTTCTACCAATTCCCAGTTTAACTGTACATTGCTGATATCTTTAAAGAAATAGCTGTTGTTTACATTAATCTGGTTGGTACCGTTAAAAGTAGTTTTGATATATTGATGCACTTTTTTTAATTCTACTGCCATTGGTGTCATGCCACGATAGGCGGTAACCACACCTTTTACGCAGAAATCGTTATCGCTAAAGTTTTCGTCAACCGGACCACTTAGCGGAAAATCACCACCATAAGCCATAATGCGTTTACCGTTTTTAACGGTATCGATCGCTTGGTCTATCCACTCCCAAACAAAACCGCCCTGTAGTTTAGGATTGTTCTCTATGGCATCCCAATATTCTTTAAAATTACCCAGACTGTTACCCATAATATGCGCATACTCACTCATAATAAACGGCCGCGTTTCTTTATCCTGTTTCGAATAGCGCGGCAGATAGTTTGGCGAAGGGTATTGCGGAACAATCATATCGGTATTGAAATCACTCTCAGCCCTTTCGTACTGCACCGGGCGGAAATCTTTTCCTTTAAGCCATTGATAAGCCTCGTAAAAGTTAACACCGTTACCCGCTTCATTACCTAAGGACCAGGTAATGACCGATGCATGGTTTTTATCACGCTCGTACATCCTGGTAATGCGCTCAAGATGAGGAATACGCCATTGTTTATCATTGGCAAAAGTAGTTTCCAAACTATAATAACGGCCATGCGATTCGATATTGGCTTCGTCGATTACGTACAAACCGTATTCATCACAAAGTTCCATCCAATAAGGATCTGGTGGATAATGAGAATGACGAACTGCATTTACATTCAGTTTTTTCATCATTTCCATATCTTTCTCCATATCGGAATGGGTTAAAGTATGGCCTTGAGTGGCATTGTGTTCGTGTCTGTTTACACCTTTTAAAAATACACGTTTACCATTAACCAATAAATCGCTTCCTTTAATTTCTACCGAACGGAAACCCACTCGTTGTGGAATTACTTCGATTATTTTATTGTTTTTGTCTTTTAAAGTGATGTAAAGCGTATATAAATAAGGAATTTCTGCCGACCAGTTTTTCACATTACTGATCTGTGTTTTAAATGAAAGATCGGTTTTATAATTGCCCAACACTTTTTGGATTGTGGTGGCATCTTTCCAAATGTTATTTCCTTTGGCATCAACTAAATCTAATGCTACATAAAAACTATCTGGGCGGCTATGGTTGGTGCGCTGATCTATTTTATAATTTTCAACCGCTAAGTCTACATTTAGTAATCCATTGGTGTAAGTGGCATCTAGATTCCCTACAACTTTAAAATCGCGGATAGCTAATTTTGGTGTAGAATATAAATAAACCTCACGTTCTATTCCCGATATGCGCCACATATCCTGGCATTCTAAATAGCTGCCATCGCTCCATCTGTAAACTTGTAGTGCAATGGTATTTTCTCCTGGCATAACATATTTGGTAATATCAAATTCAGCGGCCAGTTTACTATCTTCACTATACCCTACTTTTTTACCATTTACCCAAATATAAAAAGCAGATTTAACTGCACCTAAGCTGATAAACACCTGTCTACCGCTCCAGTTAGCCGGAATATTGATCTTCTTCCGGTACGAACCTACCGGATTATTATCGGCAGGAATATCGAATGGGGGATTCATTTTCGCACCGGTGAGTTGCCGGCCAGCAAACTCATACGGTTGGTTTACATAAATTGGGGTACCATAACCATTCACTTCCCAGTTGGCAGGTACTTTAAAATTATCCCAGCCTTTATCATCAAAATCGACCTTATAGAAATCTGTAGGTCTTTTACGTGGATCTTTTACCCAGTTAAACTTCCAGGTACCATTTAATGATAAAAAATATGCTGATTTTTCTTTGGCTCTTTTAGTTGCTAAATCTTGGTTTTCGAAAGCAAAAGCCGATGCCCGCATAGGCAAACGGTTTACCGAAACCACTTCGGGCGTTTGCAGTTCGGAGGGCAGATCTTGTGCACTGATTTGCCCGGTGATAAATAATGATGTAAATAAAATGGCTAATTTTCGCTTCATTCTGTGTGTATGATTTTGGTTTGCTGCTCCAAATTACTGATGATTAACTGATAATAATGAAATTGTTTTAGCGCAAACGTTTGAGTTTTAAATATGTTACGGAGGAGAGAAATTTATAAGGATAAACTGATGTCTTAGTATGCATTGCAAACACCTAAAACAGAAAAAACCCTTTGCCACCTCAGGCGGAAAGGGTTTTACTAACTGAACTACTACTATTTTAAAAATTCTATTTCAAAGTTGCTGAGGTAAGTTTTACCATCAAAACCGAAATCAGATAGGATATTTATTTTCATCCAATACAAAGTAAGTGCAGAAACATCACTAACTGTAGATGGAATTGATAAGGATGATGTTACAGGCTCAGGTGTTGTACCTGGAGGGTACGAAGCCCCTAAATTCGCCCAGCTATACAAACCTGAAAGTGCCATGTTATAACCACCGGGAGCCTTGTTATAGAAACTGCCCTCTGCTCCTTCATCCATTGGCCAAAAACCAGTCAGATTTGCATAATTAGTATGCTTCGTAATATCTTTCAAGCCCAAATTGCTTTTAATAGTTGCCTCACTTAAAACGGTATTAAAATATGCTAAATTAGCACCATAAAAAGATGTAGGTGTATCATTATCACCAGTTCTATGGCCTACTCTAAATCCTTCTGTTGTGCTTAAACTTTTTCTGCCAGTAATATTTAACGCAGTTGCGTTTTGACGTTTATCATCTATATACATAATTAAGTTCCGCGTTGTTGAATTGATGTACTCCACCGTCATGGTTAAGGTATGCCAATCTGTTCCTGGAGAATCTGTCGATGTTACATCTTGCTTTCCACCACCTCCATTTAAAGTTCCTCCAGTAGTAATTACCCACTTGCCACCAGGATAAAGTGCCCATTGCCAACCTGTAATTGCCTGGCCACTTAGATTAGTACTCTTACTAAAAAAGCTCGAGTAGCCACTTGGAACTGAATTAAATTTCACATCCATCTGTACTGTAAAGCTTTTTGTTTCGCCAGCATCGTAAAGATTATTGTCATTAGTTAAGGTAGCTCTGCCAGTAGCATTGTTGAATAAAACTGGATTAAAACCTGTTTTCTTTAGTTCATAAGCTTTAAAAGCAGAATTATAAACTAATGTAAAACCATTAGTTGGATTGGCGCTACTGCCACCATGATTGCTGGTTATGATCACAAGCCAATCTTCATTTGAATAATTTTTTCTGGCTTTTAAAGCCGTCATAATATTACCAACATATTCATCAGCTTTTATTATTGCATTTTTGTAATTCGCATTAGTGGCTAGGTATCCCCCGTTAGCGCCTGCGGCTTCTACTTCCCTTAAATTAACAGCAATTGTGCCCAAACCTGATTGGCTATTTAAGATGCTTATCGTACTGTCTTTAACTGCTTGGTCGGTGGTTACAACAGGAGAAAAATCAGCATTACGCATGTAATTGCGCAAGTTAGCCCAAGGCGTAACTAAGGCTGTTTTTACCGCTTTGTACTGCGTTACATAATCAAAAACATTACGGTAAGATACAATTTGCGCGTGATCATCTCCATTTGGATCTGCAACCCGTTCGAAATTATCTCCACTGATTTGATGTTTTGAAAAACCCGTGCCAGTTAACAAAGATACCCAACCTGCAGCATCAGATGCTGTTTTTAAGGTATTATAGCTGTACTTTGAGTTTTTTTGTAGTTGTGTAATATTAGTGGGTGCTACGGTTTGTAGCTCAGTTCCTGTTAACCCATCAATACTGATAATTAACACCTTACGCTGCAAACCTGTGGCCCTTTTTAGATCTTCGTATACTGGCGGTGGATTATCGTACTTTTTACAGCCAGAATAAATTAAGACGCTTAGAAGCCCAAATGAAAGGACTTTAAAAATTTTATTATCTAATTTCATGATCTCTTAAATTATGGCTTAATTAAATTCATTTCAGCAAATACCACATAAGGATTAGTGGTATATCCGTTTTTAACAATTACTTTGAAAAATTTGGCATTTACATTTCCATTAGGGAAAATATATTCGAACCTGTTGGCTGTATTAGGCAAAGTAGTGGTACCAATGCTGGTGTAATTAATATTATCTCTACTGCTAAAAATTTCTATGTCTTTAGCATCCCCAGCCCTATTGGTACCAGCTCTACCATTAAAATACATACCCTTAATTGCAATATTAGCACCCGCATTAAATATGAAGGTAAAAGGAAATGATTGTGCGGGTGTTGGGCTTGAATACTGAGAATGGTAGTAGGTAGTTAAATTATTATCTACCAAAGCAGCGGTTGATCCCTCTTGCGCAGGAGAACTTGCTGACACAACAGTGGTAGTATAAGTAATAGTACCTGTTCCTCCAGTTTTATTTAAAGGATTATAAGTCCAAAGCTGTTTTGTTAATAAAGGATATTTATTAGACATTTTAACAGCTACAGCATCACTATAATTAATACCCCAGGCATCAAAAAATGGAGCTAAATCGGTTTGGGCATAGTCAGATAATTTTTCATACACAAAATTATGCATGGTAATATCGCTAGAGTTTAAACGTGCTGCATGCCTGGCTTCCGAATACAAATAGGTCATGGCTCCATAACCATATTTCTCAAAAATCTGAACAAAAGGTGTCATCCTTTTAAACGGATCATTCATTGCTCCATCGGTATCGAAATTTTTTGTACCTGTACCAGATGCATAGGTTATGGCCTGAGGAAAACCACTTGAAACTGCAGGATGCAAAATATTATAATTGGCGCCAATTCTGTTAGCCACTTTAAAGTTGAACAGGTTATTGGTGGTTTCGCCTAAGGTACTCCAACTCCATACCCTACCTTGTTGGCAATTATGTCCGAATTCGTGATAGGAACCCCACATCCCGTTACTGGTAGTAATGTTTGTTAGACTTGTAAAACCTTTAAACCACTCACTATCGTTCAAACCCACAAAAGGGAAACCACTGTGGCCGTAACCTACTGATAATTGAATATCCAAGATCCCTCTCCACGGCCCCTGCGGGCTTTTATCTCTTGCATCTACTGCATTATCTGATAAACCCATCCAGGCGTTGTAATCCAAATCAAATACGTCGTTCCATTTGCCCAAAGCAACTGTTGGATTCGTATAGGGTTCGGCTGACGAAAATGTAGCGATAATTTTATCTCTCGGCACCAAGAAAATTACCCTTTTGCTACGTAGCTCCAACCAAGGTACCTGCGAAGCTTTCACCTTATTTACCCAGTCTGCATCTACGGTTTGGCCAAGAATAAAATCAGGAGAAACACAAGCATTGGTAATGGTAAATTCAACAGGATTTGGATAAGCTCTGCCTGCCCGGATATAAATGGTACCGCCATATAAATTACGTACATAGTTAGCACCAGCATATAACTGTTGGCGCATATAAATTACCGGATCTCTTAACAATGGCGATTTTCCTGAAAGATTATCGGTATGGCCACCAACCTGAACAGTTAAACCTTCGATACCTGCCGGAACTTCTATTTTAACCAGTTCACCTGGAGCAGCGTAATAACCAGTGCTGTACTGCGGCTCTGGAGCTACTGAAATGCGTAGATTCTCAGCAGTTTGATCGGTAAAATTTAAATCTAAGGTAAATTTAGCATTTTGTACACGCGGCTCTGACTGATCTACCAAACCTGGAAATACCCTAGCCTTAGCATACATAGACTTATCGATCACCTTCATGTTGGTATCAATCTTGCCTTCAGCAACATTCTGAGAATCGTCAGGGTAACCATCCGGAATGTTGTAACCGTATTTTTTACAAGCTGTTACGCCTAACACTAAGGCAACGGCGCATAATATTGTGAAATGATTGAGTTTCATATTTCTAATATTTAATTAGTTTGTTTGCAAAGTAACTGAAGGGTTATAAAATTTACCCATTAAACTCCATTGCGCTGGTACGGCAATATTCATCCAATTATAGATTAATACGGGAATATCAACACCATTAGGTACAGCTTTAAAAGCTGCTTCGGATATTGAAGGAGACAGATTTGGAGAAATATCAGCAAAATTAGTCCAATTAGGTGTTCCTACTAAATTCATTTGAGGTGCTTTGCCAGTCACATCATTTATTACACTTCCAACACCTTCGTTACCTCTAAAATAGGCTATTAAATTATTGTAATATGGATCTGTTATTGGCGTTAAAGGCGTTTTTTTACTTGCCGCTATAATATCTGCATTCGGAATAGCTATATTGTAAACTGCAAATTCGGTAATAAAACAATCCACATTAGTATATTTTCCAAACTGTAAAGGCGCTGTGGTATTTAAATTTCCACTACCTGCAGTTAAGGCTAAATTAGCGGTTTGCGCAGCTATACCATCAACAAACATACTGGCCGTATGGGTAGTACCATTGTTAAAAAACCTTACCGCAACAGAGTGCCACTTTCCATCATCTATCTTTTGTGATGTTGGCCCTTTTGTTTGGCTGTTACCAGTAGTCCCGGTGAAACTCGCGTTAAAAGTAATAATGCCACCGTCGTCTTTTATAAAGGCCCAACCCGGTACGCCTCCGGTTATTCCACTAGTAAGGCCTCTTTTTTGGAGAATAGCACAGTAACCTGAATTCCCGGCACTTCCATCCCAGCGGATGTTAAAACGTATGGTAGCCTCGACATTTGTACCTAAATTTAAAAAATTAGGATCGCTTTGTACTGCACCATTGGTTGCGTTAAACTTTGCACCGATTCCGGCATATGGAAGATTACTTACATCAGGTTTTGTTACAGGGTTCGGTTTAAATTTAGGATTGTAAAAAGCCACAAAAGTATTACGGGAATCGTCGGCATAGATATTTGAGCCTGCACCACCACCCGAAGTAGGACCACCGCCTTTATTAGATGCTATTACCACTAACCAGTTTTCCTGAGCATAAGTCTTTCTCGCCCTTAAGGCTGCTAAGATTTCTCCAACATAGCTATCTAATGTATTAATAGCTGTAGTATATGCTGCTGTAGACGCAGTATATCCATTAGCTGCTCCAGCCGTTTCTGCGCTGTGAAATTGTGCTACCAATAGTGATGGATTGCTTGAGGTTAACTCAGTAATAACTGCAGTTTTAACTGCAGCATCATCAGACAGGGTTTGTTTAACGGTTGCATCAGTCGCTAGGTTATCGTTAAATGCAGCTGTTGCACCGAAAGAAACCGTTCTCGCACTGGGTATAGTTGATTTAATTCCGCTAAATAATGTTGGAGTTGGCTGCAAATTTAAGCCTGTGAAAGCCTCTGTGGTAACATTATGTTTAGTATAATCTACGCCAGTAAGCATGGTAGTCCAGGATGCTGCGTTGGTGATCACATTTCTCTGGTAATCGGCTACTCCATCATAAGAATAAATCGAATTTGTAGTAATTTGTGTCAGGTTGCTCGGTGCCAGGCTGCTAACAACCGAACCCTTTACCCCATCCAATATAATGTACAACACTTTTTTAGCATTGGTACCTAAACCAAGCGTATCATTTCTGAATGATTTAGGAAGTACACTATCAAAATTTTTATTGCAGGCCGATTGGAGTAGAACAAAGCCCAAAACGAGTGCAGTACCTATAGTTTTTACATTAAAAACTGATATTATATTTTTTTTCATATCTGTGTAATTAAAGTGTACAGTTAATTAGAAATGATTAATCTAAGTACGTTATGTGGCAATATGGAATTAAACCTGATGATATCACCTACCAAAATCACCTGCGAACCATTTGATATTGGTGTTTCAATCATGTCACTTATCCTACCCTGAAAACCTCCTGTATTGTTATAGCCCACAGCCAACTGGCCATTAGGTTCCAATATCATAAAGCCTTGGCGCAAGTAATCACCATATTTATTGAATGAGCCTGCAACTATTATTTTACCATTATTAAGTTGGCCAGCGAAAGTAGCTATACCGCCAGTAATAGAAGCACCGATAAATGTACTTACTAATGATCCGTTTGAATTTAGTAAAGCAATGCCAGAAGAAGCTTTTCCATTAAAAGTGGTAAAATTACCACTCACCACAATTTTATCGGTAGTGCTATTGTACCTTATCGAATAAATGTCTCCATCAGCACCAGCACCTGCACTAAAGCTCTGATCTACAGAACCATCTAAGTTTAATCGAACAATCCTGTTAGCCGTTACCCCGTTAAAAGTGGTAAAACCACCTACTAAAATAAGTTTACCATCACTCTGCATCGTGGCGTCGGAAATACCACCGTTTCCTGCAGCAGCACTTTGACGTGTGTTTTTATTATAATGAAATGTAGAATCCATAGATCCATCTGCATTTACACGCACAATCTGTTTCATCCGGGTTACATCGTAAACTTTCTCATCATAACTAGAATTTGGATAATACATCCTTTTAAAGTTCTGAAAACTACCTACAATATAAATCTGCTCTCCAAAGACAAAGGTTTTTCTCACCAAACCGTCTACCCCTGCATTAAATGCAGCAACAGTATCACCATTTTTCCAGGTTTCTCCAGGTTTAGGGTTAACAATTGGCACTAGTGAATTACCAAGAGCATCTTTATCTGCAGTTTTAATGGTATCTAAAGTACCATTGGCATTTAATCTAGTGATATTATTTAGTGTTTGTCGGTTTAAACGCCAAGAATTAAAAGAAGAAAAACTACCTGCGATAATAAATTTGCCATTCTGTGAACCGCTAGATATTCTATTAATCGAAGTAATAATTCCAATTCCTCCCATTACCCCTTTTCCAAAATTAATATCTGAGGTAATGTATGTACCATCTGCATCTATTTGAGCTATACCCCCATTAGGTGATAGCAGTGTACCTCTTTGTTCAAAACTTGTAAATCCTCCTCCTAACCAAAACCTCCCAGAAGGTAGTTTTTCGATATCAAAAACTGTTGTTATACCCGCAGCAGCAACATTGCCAGCTCCGTTTATTATTTTAAAAGTGGGGTCTACAGCTACTTTTCCTCCAACCTTAACAATTGGTCCAAAAAAGCTTTGACCTTGAGAAGTAATCCAAACACTTCCGGTACTCGCCGTTAGTGGAACCTTGAATTGAATGGTACTATCAGTATAATTTAGCACTTCTGCTTCGATCTCATTTACATACAGCTTAAAATTATCTTTATATTTCATTAAGCCTTTAACCTGAAGATTTAAAGTTGTTCCAGCATTTACGATATCAGGATCGGTAGTTTTAGAAATAAAAGTAATCCCTAAAACCTGTTTCCCACCAGCGTATGGATCATCGGCCAGTCCCTTACTTTTTTCGCAAGAAACCATTAGGCTAGCAAGGCTAATCACCACTGCTACCAATAAGCCTGTTCTATATTTTATGTTTGTTAACATGTATCTGTTAATTTATATTAATAAATAATTAGCTATGGTGTAGGGGGTAAAATGCCAGCTGCAACTACTTGATCTATAAACGTATCGGTATTAAAACCAAGGTTATGTTTAATTTTTGTTAATACATGCAATACACCATTTGTAGTCTGTATATCTGAAGTAGCAATAGGATTATTCTGCAAGGCTACTTGTGGATTAGATAAGTCTGGGATATAAGCTAAAAATAACTGACGATAACCGGCATAACTAACCCCACCTGCATCGCTAAAAATTGCACCGACATTCATGATACGCCCTCCATAAGAAGTATAATTTTGCCCTGGATAAGCAAGATACGAAAGCGTATCTCTTTGTGGATAATCCTTTAACAAGTTAGCACCTTTAAAAATATACTGAGAAAGCGTGTTTCTCCATACTTCTGGTTTAATCTGGCTGAGTTTCGATACCGTATCCTTACCATTACTTCTTAAATACTCGTTAAGTCTTTTAATACTTTTGAAAACAGAACCACTAGGCGGCGCAAAAAAAGTTATCGTTTCCTTGTCCAATACGTCATTCATTCCAGCTAAGTTGATCACTGTTAACGTACTATCAAAGAATGGTTGTTTTGCCTTCATATACTGTAACACACTTCCATTGTATTTTGGATCGTGTACGCCAGTATCGAAATAGTATTTTTTGCAACTCGCAAACATGAGCAGAGTACCGATCAATACCAGTAAAAATGCTTTATTTTTGTTTTGTATTTTCATCGTCTTAATTCCAAAAGTTATTACCTACTAAATATGGATTAGCAGAACGCTCAGTGCTACTAATGATTAAAGGCCAGGTCCATGCGCCATTGTTAAAATTACCAACACTGATTACTGCTTTCGAATACTCTGTGTTTACAGCTCTTTTTGTACGTACCAGATCAAAAAAGAATTGTCCTTCGCCAATTAATTCTCTGCAGCGTTCCTTATAAATGTCATTTTTCAATTCTTCACCACTGGTGGTAAATGCCGGTGCCGCTGCTGCTGCTCTTACCTGATTAGCATAGGTACGTGCTGTAGCATCATCAGCAAGTTCTGCTGCAGCTTCTGCAGCGAGTAACAACACGTCTGGTAGTCGAAAAATCACCGCACTATCATCACTGTTTATACTCAAACTTGCACCAGATCCAGTTGCATATACATTAATGTATTTCTTAAACTGGAAAGTATTATTATCAGCATTATAGTTTTCAAACCATACGGATACCCTGGCATCAGGTGTACCAGCAGGAAAAAGTTTGTTGATGTAATCTTTATCATAGGCCATAAAACTGGTGGTTTTAGTTATACCACCACGAATAGGAAAATGAGAAAAGAAATAAGAATAATTGGAAAAGGTTGAGAATGTTTCACCATAATTATAATCCTGCAAAACACCAAATAAGTTTTCGCTAGAGCGGCCTTTAAAAATCCTTTGTGTATTTTCTACGGTAATTGGCAACAATGAATAATTTTTATAGTTAGCCATCTCTTCTCCCAGTGTTAAAACCGATTTATAATATCCAGTTTTATCTCCTGTATCCCAGGCTGCTGCCCACATGTTTAAATGCATTAACAGCGCAACTGCACTGGCTTTTGTAGGTCTCAATCCAATTAACGATGCATCGGTATAAGCTTCTGGAAGATCATTTTTTGCAGCATTCATATCTGCAATACACTTTTTCATTACTTCTACCTGTGGCGTACGTGGTAGGGCTTTGCTGTTATAAGGTTCTGTGTAGTAAATGGCATCGCCAAATAATTTACAAATAAACATGTAACTTAAATTACGTGTAAATACCGCTTCCGCCTTGTATCTTTTTCTGTCTGCATCTGATAAGGCAGAAGAAGGAACATTATCTACTTCGTAGTACAATATATTGCTTGCCGCAATAATATCGTACCAGGCTTTCCAATCCATAATGGCTCTTAACCTACCATCGTATGTTGTTGAGCCAGTTATTGCAGGTTTTAAATTATTAGCAATTAAATTGTTAAATACATTATTTCCGTTATTATCAATGGTACCAACAACTTTTACAAAGTTCCCTCTCACATCAAGTGCAGGCATTATTACACTAAAACCTATTTTATCTCTTAATCGAGAATAAATTCCGTTAGTAAAACCTTCAACATCATTTCTGGTCTGCCAAAAATTGTTTCCAGATAGCGCATCAATTGGTTCAACATTAAGAAACTTCTTACATCCAGGCGCTACGATAAATAGTAAGGTAGCAACCAGTAAATATTTTATATTTTTCGCTTTCATCATTTCCGATTTAAAATTCAATATTTAAGCCCAATGCAAATTGTTTTGAGGCAGGATAACCTCCTGAATCGTCTCTACCCAATGCAGTTACGTTTTCTGGGTTGGGTCCTCTGTAACGCGTAATAAAACCTAGGTTAGAAGCCGTAGCGTTAATGCTTACCCTGTTCATACCAAAGCGTTGCGTAAACTTTTGATTAAACATATAGTATACTTTTACCGAGTTTAATTTAAAGTACGATCCATCTTCCTGGAACAAGGTTTGGTTGTACCTGAATGGACTTAACAATTGCGCTCTAACAAAATCCAATGGGTTACCATAAGTAGCCATATCGCCAGGTGCTGCCCAGTAACTGTACTCCGATAACGGCACCAGATTGCCCAAAAGATTTGGATTGCCAAAACGTGCAAATTGCGATGCCAAACTGTTGTTTAAAATATCTCTTTGTAAGGTAAATGAAGTGTTAACCTCTAAACTCCAGTTTTTGTATTGAACTAATGTGAAAAACCCTCCAGTAATTTGAGGTTGTGAATTTCCTGCAATAACCCTATCGAACTCGTTTAAAACATAGTTACCATCTAAATCGGTAAATACTGGATCGCCTGCCCTGAAATAGTTCAAAAGACCGTTTGAACCAATACGATAAGGCAAACCAGTAAGTGGATCTACAGGAACCTGAGCATTTGTACTGTAAACACCTTTTGTATTATACAAATAGTTAGACAAAGAGTTAATACCCAAACGGTAATAAATATCTTGTCCTAAATCTGTATCAAAACGAATTTTCTCCCTTAACCCATCAGGTAAGGCCGCAAGTATCTCTCGGTTAATCGCTAAGTTTGCACTTAAGGTCAATTTAAAAGGACTAGTTGCATTTAATGGTCTACTGGTAACCTGAAACTCCCAGCCGTAATTAACGTTACTAATTTCTGTAGAAGCAATTTGATTAAATGAATTAGCTGTAGAAAGTGCTTTTTCCTGGAAAATATTATCAGTCTGTTTATAATATGCATCCATAGCTAAGGTGAATTTACCGTTAAAAATACCGATATCAAAACCTGCATTGTAAGTGGTAGCCTTAGTTGGTTCTAAACTTAAATTTGGCAAGAAATCTAAGTTGGATATTACCGTGTTGCTATTATTGTAGCGGTTACCGCCAGAATATTTACCATAGGCCTGATAAATATTACCATTAGGTGTAATGTTAGAACCATAACTTAAACGGAAATCACCATAATCTAACCATTTTGGAGTTCCTAAAAATTCTTCCCTGTCAAAATTCCATTTAACTGCAATGGCCGGATTTTTCTTGTAACCTGCATTCGGCCCATTAGTAGAAAGTCCATCCACACGATAGTTTAAATCGATTACATATTTTTGCTTATAGTTATAAGAGAATGCACCAGCAAAGGCTATTGTTCTTAAATCTGTGTAACCAATTGTTCCACCTTTTGACGTTAAATAATCTGTCATGTTGGTTAACGGTCCTCTCAACTGATCATTTACTACCCTATCGTTTAATATTGCATCCGATTTAAAGAATGATGCTCTTAACTCTGAGAACGCAAACACAGAAAAGTTATGCGCATCTTCACCAGCTTCTTTTAATGAGTATACATAGGTAAGTTGGTTACGGTTATACAAGGTAGTGGCCCGATCGTTATAGGTATAATATTCTGCCTGATTCGAATTTAGTGCCGCCGGAGAAAAATTATCTTTCGTGCTCGATTTTGCGGTATAATTTAAATACGAACCTAATTTCAGATTTGGTACAATCTCATACTCTGCATTTAACTGTGCTGAAGTATTTAATACCTTATTATCATTATCCGTAGTTAATGCCCCTAGGACTGAATTAACTGAAGAGTAGAGCGAGGGCGCAGGCAGCAAGGAGGATGAACTTCCTCCGGACGCCACTCCCGAATTCTGGAGTCCGTTACCACTGCCGGTTTGTTGTTTCTGTATGGAGTTATTCAACTGCCCCTCTAGCTTAAACTTTCGGCTTGGTGCATAACTCATATTCATATTCAAATTATAACGAGAATATCCGGTATTTTCTTGGATACCCTTTTCATCGTAAGCTCCTAATGCAACCTTGTAGTTAAACTTCACATCTCCCCCAGAAATATTTAAATTATGGGTTTGGTTAAAAGTTTGACGATAAAAATAAGACTGCCAATCTGTAGAGTTATTATAATAAGCATTTAAACTATCAGATAAAAATGGAGTAGAATTGATTAAATCGATAGCATGATTTAATGTGGTATCGTAACGCAAAATCTGATCGATTCTTAACAAGCGCTCGCCCTTACCACCAATTACCGAACGCAATTGAGGAACAGTTGACATAAATGCCGAACCATTATAACGTACTACTGGTACTTTCGAGTTACCTCGCTTCGTGGTAATTAAAATTACACCATAAGCACCTCTAGATCCATATAGCGCTGTAGCTGCTGCATCTTTTAAAACTGTAATATCTTCAATATCCTCTGGTGGAATTTGTGAGGCTGGCGAAACACCGGGGCCTGCTTGTTGAAAGCCATAAGAATAATCGGTATTATCATCAACAGGTACCCCATCTATTACAAATAATGGAGAGGTTGGTGTTAAAAATGAACCATTTCCTGAACCAGAAACGTTAATATTCGAAATACCACGGATGGTTACATTACCCCTAAAACCAGGAGCACCAGTATTATTCTGGATGTTTAAACCCGCTACCTTACCTTGCAGTAACGACATTACATCGCCAGCTGGCTGACCCTGAATATCCTTACCAGATATGGTTACCGCAGAGCCGGTCATTAACGTTTTTGTTTTGGTTTGGTAACCGGCTGTAACCGTTACCTCTTTTAAGGTTTTGTTATCAGTACCCAAAGTAACCGAAATATTGGTTCGGTTGTTTACTTTTATTGTAGTAGACTCGTAACCCACATAACTAAATGTTAAAGAAGCGTTACCAGCTACGGTTACCCTAAATTTACCATTATTGTCTGTAATACCTAATGAACTGCCTCCACTGGTAACACTAACTCCGGGTATTGTTTCTTTTGACTTTGATGAACCATCTATAACTATCCCGGTTACAACAATACGTTGCTGGGCAATAGCTAAATTTTGGAAACCAAAAATCAATAAAATAACTATGGTGTAAAAATACTTCATCGGAAATATGTTTTGTTTTAGTTTATACTGTTCCATTAATCATTATCAAATTTTGGTTTGTCCCGCTTAAACCAGAAAGTTACCTCCCAGTCTCCCTTTTCATAAATATTAAAATTGAATGCTAAGAAGCATTGTTGAAGCACGTTACCAAAAGCCTGTCTGTTAAATCTGAAAACTATTCGGGCCTGATCTCCAGAAAGTGTAGTGTATTTGGTTGGGTATGCACTTAACGGTATAGGGTATGCAACATCATACTTCACCTTGGTGGCGTCTTTAATCATGTTAAATCCATGCACGAGATTTGCCCAATCGGTAGCGGCAAACTTATCTGGATTGATCGGATTGGATAGCGTATCTACAAACTTGAATGTAATACTATTACCGTTACCCGCTTTTTTAAATAATACCTGAATATCACTTCCGGTACTTAAAGGCTGACCACGTTCGCCCGTAATATTTACACTGGTAGGATTCACAGAAACCGAAGTGCCCTGACCTGTAACAGGATCTAGATTAGATGGCTCGTAAGGTCGTTCGCGTAGTGGGCGCAGACGAAAATTCTGATAATACTTTCTTCCGCCTGAATTCGACATTTCGACATCGAAAACATAACCAGAATCTGGTTGTGCTTTTATCATGTTAGAATTTGCCGCGGCCCACATTAAAAATTCTCCAGAATGTGGTCTTACCTCAAATAATGGATGGTTTTCTATCACTCTTTTCGCATTGATCTCATTTAGCGATTTCTCTGTACCATTGTAAGCCGTTTTCCAAACTAACACCGGGTAATTATTGGTTAGTTCTGGTGCCGGCTCGCCAGTAAAAGTGCGCATGTTTACAATCTTAAAATCCAACGGCCTGCTCGAATTTCCGTATTGGAAATTATTGGCAAACAAGGAATTTCTACCAAGAACAGGTTGATATAAGTATTGTATGTACTGAGAATCGTTGGCTATGGATAAACGCTCTTCGGGTAAATTCTTTTTGCATGACGATAAGACTATGCCACCAATCAATATGGTTAAGAATATTCGTAATAGATTTATATTATTTTTCATCATCACTTTTTAATTGTTCAATCTGTAGGTGAATTCATCAAAACCAAAGTTGTGTATTGGTGTGAGTATATTGATAATGGCATTATTGGTTTTAACATTAACTGCGTTGGTTGTAGTGGTTACCCAATAGGTTGTAAAAATAGAACCATAAGTATCGCTAAAATTCAATGTTGCTGGCCCACCGCCTATATAACCTGCAGAACTCAGTTTCACATATTTAATGTGCATCTGGTAGTCGATTACAATGTTTTTCAATAACATGCCATCTACATTGTTGATGTACGCATCGGTAGTTCTATCTCCTCTAATGATGTATTTGCAAAGCATATAGCCCAATTCGTTGGGATCTGCATTTGATAAATAAACTGGTGCTTTCCCCTGGTTTTTACGTACCATGTTTAAATACTTCTCAGCGGCCTCAAAATTTTTGTTCACTGGTGCAAAAAGTGTTACTTTTTGGTTCGTTAGGGAATCCTTTAGGAAAGGGTAACGGTCTAAAACCAATAGCAAAGAATCGAATGTACCTTTAGGCTGTGCCCTTAAGTAATCCATTGCCGAACCATTAAAAGTTTGCTGTGTATTTACATAATCGTGATAAGGCGAATCATCTTTTTTGCAGGCGGTAAAGCACAAGCAAATAAGCCCTAAGAGAAAAAATGTAATTCTATTATATGATAAATTTTTCATTTTATAACTAGTTAGGTAGGTTATTGCCAATATGGATTTTGAGTAATTGATGAGTTTGCATTAATTACATCTTGTGATACCGGCCAGTAAATACCACCAGCATTTTCAAACTGTTTAAAGGTCATTGGAGTACCGTTTTTAGTGGCAAAAACAGTTTGAGGGTTTTTAATTCTGTTATATCTGATAATATCATACCATCTCCAACCTTCACCCATTAACTCTCTCCTACGCTCCTGAAAAATTGCGGCAACTAAATCTGGGGTAGCAGTTGTAAAACTGAAACCCCTCAATGCACATGCCCTATTCAGTGCGGTAAGTGCTTCGTCTCTTAAACCTAAAACAGCAAGGGCCTCGGCTCTTAATAAAGTAATTTCTTCCATCCTGCTAAACACCATCGATGAACTGAATAAGGTTACATTACCTGATGTATTAGATGGATAAATAACTTTTACTTTATTAAAAATCGGGCGCTCCGATTCAAACCCATAGAAATAATTGGTTCTGTATAAGTTCGTTACAGGATCTACGCCAAAACGAAGATCAAACGGAGTGGTAAAGGCACGAATAATGGTGTCCTTTGATACAAACATCTCTGGCTGTGTTTTTGGAATAAATGGAAAAGCTAAGGTTAGTTGCTCCAAGTGCCCGTTAGCGGTTGATAAACCGTTACCCGCCTCAAAAGGAAAACCAACCATTAAGTTTGCCCTTTTATAGGCAAATGGGCTGTAGTTATTCTGATTTTCGGTTAGCGCATTCATATCAATATAATCTAATGGATTTGCACCATCAACAAAATATTGGGTTGATTGATTATCTAAAACGAATTTCGAATAGATGGCTGCATCGATATAATTACCCTGCCATGCGGCGATATGCGCTAAAAGGATATATGCAGATAATCGGGTAAAAACAATACCGTTCCATGATGGCCAGTTAGCTCCATAATATAAACCCGGCATAATGGGATCGGTACCACCATACCTAAAAGGTACCACCTTAGCCGCGGCCAATAACTCATTGGTTGCAAATGCTAAAACTTTTTGTTGCGGCGTTCTGCTTAGTTTTATAAACTCACCATCGTGAGAGGAAGTAAGTAAAGGCACATCGCCCCAAATTCTACTCATGTAAAAGTAAGCAAAGGCTCTTAACATTCTGGCTTGAGCTACATCTACATCAAGATTCAGTTGTGTATAACGAGGATCTAATTGTTTAATCTCTTTAGCACGCTCTACAAAAAGACTTGCAGAATTTATCGCTGCATAAAACCTTCTCCAGTTGGTAATCCTATTAATTACCGGGTAAGAAGCATTAAGCTGCCCATTTACAATAGCTTTTAAATCTGCACGTGTAGTAATGGTAAAATCGCCTTGTCTTAAATCTCCCATTAACCAATGTCCGTTATCGGCAACGGTTGCCGAACGAAGCAAGCCGTAAACAGATAAAAGGTTGGCTTTTGCGTCTTCTAAGGTTTTCCAATTGGTTTCTTCTGTAGATAATCTTGTAGATTGTACATCATCTATCTTTTTACAAGAAAAGTTACCCAAGCCGATCAGTAATACAAAAATTGCGACAGCAGTTTTGCAAAACCTATTTTCTTTATTCATTATATAATTCATGTTAATTGTATAATTATTTTATAAATCCAATTTAAAGCCCAATACAAATGTTCTTGGGATGGTTAAATTGGCACCATCATAATATCCATTGTAGTTCACCAACTCAGGATCTACACCAGAAAATTTAGTAACGGTAAACAGGTTCATAGCTGTTGCATATAAATATGCCCTTTTAACCGTTTTTCCTGATTGTTTGAAGATTACTGTTTTACCAAAATCGTAACCAAGTGTTACCGACCTTAGTTTAAGGTATGATGCATCTTCTAAGAATAAATCCTGATCTGCACGGTAAGCATCAACATCACTCCATGGGTTATAAATTGGATATGTTTTCTCGTTATCGAATATCTGCCAGGAAGAAACCTCTTTTACCGAGTTGATATCGTTACCAGCTTCGCGGTTGATAAAACCATAGCGGGTAGCTTCGTATTGGTTAATGGCTTTTTGTCCAAGTGCAAATATAAAGTTGAAATTCAGGTCGAAACTTTTATAAGCGATTGTATTGTTCCATCCACCTACAAATTTCGGCAACCTATCTCCAGTTAAAACCTTATCCTTGCTATCTATGCGGTTGTCGCCGTTATAGTCTACCCAATTTGGATCTCCAGCTTTCATCGGGATACCATTAAAAGTCCTACCAGCTGGCACCTCTGTATTGGTATTATAAATACCATTATTGGTATATAACCAATAACTTCCAACAGGTTTACCAACAGCTAATTTGTTATCTCCACTAATTACCTCTGTTAAACCATTTGGTAATGCCTTAACTTCATTCTTGTTATAGTTGATATTTAAGGTAGTATTCCAGTTTAACCCTTTTGGTTGGCTAATAATCACACCATTCAACATTAATTCTAAACCTTTATTATTAATGTCCAATCCTGATTGGTAGTTAACACTATAACCTGTTTCGAAAGGAACCGGAACGCCAATAATATTGTTATTATCGTTGCGGTTATAAGCCGAGATAGCTGCATTGATTCTATTTTTCAAGAAAGATGCATCTAAAGTAATATTGGTACGATCAGAAAAAGGTAAGGTGATACCATATCCAATAAACCCGCTCTCATATGGTCTGTTAATTCCTAACCTTCCACCATACCCAGGAATAGTTGGTTCTTCAAACCAGCCATTTTCTGAACGGTACTGAGGACCAGCAGCATACCTGTCATCAAGAAAAATTCTCAGGTTTCTACCCCATCCAGCACTAAGATTAAGGTTATCAAAAAAAGTATTGTTCTTTAAAAACTGTTCTTTTAAATTAAATGTAGCATTGAAAGCTGGCGTAGTTACCCATCTGCTATCAGGCTGGCCATTCGATGCTCCATCTCTTCTTAGCAATGCATTTATATTTAACAAGTTTTTATAGCTATACTTGGCAGAGCCATAGAAAGACATTAAATTATTTCTTTCCTTATCTATATACCTGAAAACATAAAACTCACCTCTGGCTAAAGTATTCAGGTAATCTTCGTTATAGGCTCCATTAATAAACTCCCGACCATCAACAAAGTTTAGTTTTACATAATCGTTAGGACCATTGTAGGCTCTGGCATAATTATATTTATAGGTATCGCCCTGAAAGCTCTCTCCTATTTCGAAATCAACAGTATTCGCTTTGTTAATTTCATATTTATAAGAAACGGTATTACTTTGCAATAAACGTTGGCTATAACCGAAATAGTTTGATACATAACTTACACCATCCATTAAGGTAGAAGGTGTAAAATAATCCCTAACCCCTTCATTGTAGTCAAAAATCAAACTAGATGAAATAATAAACTTGTTAACCCTGGCGCTTAATATCAAATTCCCATTTAAAATGGTATTGCGGTTATTGTCTACATTTTTATCATTCTCATTTAGGAAACTTCCATAAATAGAAGAATTAGGAGATAAAGGACTAGTTAAATCGGGGATATACCTTGTTTCTGCAAAACGATCGCGTAAACTTTTATTTCTGGTCCGATCTAAACGGGCAGCATTTACACTACTCGAAACAGTAAGCCATTTAAATGGCGCCATATTAATACCAAAAAATAAATTGTACTTATTGATATTGGTATCATCAGCACTACCCGCATTTTGGGTACCCGAACCAAAAAATCTAAAGTTTGCCCGATCACCACCACCTGTAATACCTAAATCAGCAGAAAAGGTTGGTGTATTCTGATAGTATAAATCATTCCAGTTTGATGGCCCATAATATGCAGTATTAGTCGAATCTCTTAAATAAGATGCATAACCTGCATAATTTTCGGCAGAGGCATATTTCTGATAAAAAGGTTTACGGAAATTATTTTCATAAACACCATTAACAGTATTTACTTTTGGCGCGGTTACAAACCCAAAATAGGCATTTGCACTTATATCTCTAAGTCCGGCTGCTCTCGCATTTTTCGTAGTAATATAAATAGCACCATTTGCTGCATTTGGCCCAAGTTTAGCCAATTCAAACGGATCTTTAATTACAGAGATAGACTGTATATTATCTATACTGATCTGTGAAAGTAAATTAGTAGCAGGGCCAATCCTGTTAAAATCGTATTTCTGTACATCAAAAGCAAAAGGATTATCCTGAACCAATGGAACACCATTTAGGTACACTGCCGGTTGCAGTGCATAAATATCCTTTTTAGTAAACAATACACCTGATGCACCCTGCACAATAATACTTTGCTCAGTTCCAGGTTCGCCGTTTGGTTCCTGTACATAAACTCCAGCCAAATTACCTTTAACAATTTGCTGTAATGATAAATTCGGAACAGGTGTTGAGGAACGGATGTTAATCGTATCGCGTACCGTTTTAAATTTCTGTAATGCTCTAACCATTTGGCCAATTGTATCGGTTTTAATGGAATAAGCGGACGAATCTTTTTTAGCTTTTGTTGTATCTTGTTGAAAAACAAAATAACTGCCATTAGCCGTTTTAAGCCATGCCCCATGGGCATGTAAAGATTGTAATCCAAAAACAGATAAAAACAAGGCAATACAAACGCTTGTATAAATTTTAGCCATTTTATTAGTTTAATTAAAAGTTTAAGTGTTTAAAGAAGAAACTCGATTTGGTAAAATACAGTTAAGAAATTGTCCCTATTTGAGATTTTGGGCAAAGCAATGCCTGAAGACAAAAAGTAAAATTTTTGATCATGGAATGTGGTTTAAGATTGATTAATATTAATTCTTAATGCAACCTAATCGTGCATCAGAATGATTAGTTTTTGTTTGCTTGTTTGTTATATACCTTGGTTAGAGGTTCTTTGGTTATTTTACTTATTATTTGTTTTCTTGCTAGTTGACAAGATTCTTTACGCTCGTAATACTAAAATAAAATATCGGCTAGTTATGATTTGTTAATGCAAGGTATATATTAAGAAAGTTGTTTTTTATTTTTTCTTAACGCAAACGTTTGCTTAAAAAATGCGTAATAAGCTAAGCCATAAATGGCTATACACATTGAACGGCGGTATTAATCAACTAATTTTTGTTTTTTTTATAAACGATATTCTAATAATCAATAACTGTTAAGGAAAAAGCTTTAAATGATAGTTTGATAGGTTACTGAAATTAGGCTTAAAGAATCATATTCAGCCTCGCTTGTGCCCAGAAATGCTATATCATTTTTATAAATTTTGTAATTCTAAAAAGACATTGCGCAAATTAAGCGCAAACGTTTGTTTTTTTACACAAAACAAGCTCCAACACTCCGTTAGGCAGTTTTTTCTTTAAAAGCAATTAAATAAGGTATACTATTTTAAGTAATTTCTGTTCTTAATTATCAAATAAATCAAACATCAACATAATAACCAACTTTTTAAAAAAGCTGCTGTCTATAACCTTGAAAAACAATTAATAATCCATTTTACCAGCTGTTTTTTGTAGAAGCACACTAATTGATTTCATAAATCAAGCTTTCTCTTAGCTGCAGCATTCGTTTCAGCAAAAAATATATTTAGTAATATTTCTAAGTAGGAGATTTTATTAAGTAAGCCCGTTCTCTTCTAAAACACGCTTCAATACAGCTTCAGATGCAGCCTCACAAAAGTCGATTCCGGAATAATCGGGGTTATAACCACCAATGTACGGAACGGCCATAATATAGATTCTTTCATTCACTTGTCCCGCTTCATTAACCACTTGAAAATGATCGTTGATGGTGATACCAGGTACAGTTAAAAAGTAAGTATTGCCTTTTCTTATCACTAAATCATTATGCTTCATTTCTGCTTTTCCGATCTTAGCAGACTGGAATTGCAACATGGCCGGACTAACTGTTCCATTTTTGATTAAACTTTTAAATGGAAAATCATCGAAAGAAAGATGTGGCTGACCAACACAATCGATAAAGGTGTCGAAGTGAACGGTTATCTTTTGATCATCTACCTTATAATGATAATCTGCACCGCCTGTTTTTAAGGGTTCAACTTCAGCATCATCTCCAACTGCAACAATGCTCAACACACCAGCCTCATGAAGTGCCAATAATTCTCTGCACGAACTTTGGGGTACAAATGCAATTACAATAGAAATAAGAGGCATTAATACTTTTTGGAGCCGCTTCATATCTTCGGCAGAAAGGTACTTAGCAGGATAATTCATGGCAAAACTTAAAACAGCCAGGGCCTCTTTCCAATAAATAGATTTCCGCTTTTCTATTGATTTTTCGGCCTCCTCGTATTCTTTTTTAAAAAGGTCGAAAGGTTCTATTTTTTCTCTAAATGCCATCATGCCCCCCACAAACTCCTCGAGGTTCATTTCTTTAATCTGCTTATAAAAAACAGGATCTTTTTCAATGAACATTTCTTTGAAATTCTTTTCAAATACAAAATCCAAGGGTAAAAACCCTCCGTTCTTAGCTATACTCGCCTGAATTTCGGCTTTGCTGAGCGTTTCTTCCTTTCCTAAATGCGAATCTTCCAGATGAAAGCGGATAGCAGGTAATAAACCACTACGCGAATGCATTACAATTTTAAATCCCTTGCTTTCTAAATCATAAGCGTAGGTTCCATCTTCATTGTCTGTAAACTTTCCGTTTTGCCTTGCCAGCGTTCTTAAGGCATCAATCGCCGTTAACGATGAACCCATAATGCCAACAGCGTGGTCAAGTTTTAACGATATTTTTTTAGGTGGGTATGGAGAATCGAAATAATCAGGAATCCTGCCCTCATATTTTTTAGGCCAATTGTGCCCGGTAGAGATAATAACCTGATCGAAATAAAGTTTATCATGGTTTTGAACACATACGGCTACTTTATTGTCATCAGGAACATCAATAATATCTTCTACAATGCAATTTAAGTGGGCATTGGTTTTGATTCCTTTTTTAGCCGCAGCTTTTTTCAGGAGATTAAACTGAGCAGATAAGTATTCGCCAAAAAATAGCCTGGGCAATACTTTGTATTCGTCAAATTTCTCTTCGCTGATGTTAAACTTTTTTAAAATCGCTTTAGGTGCTATTTTTACCCAATCTTCTATAGAATTAAAAATGATCGGAATTTCGTTGTCTGATACATTGGTTATATGTTCTACATTAGCCCCTTCGGCACTATAAGGCATACCTGCTCCCAAATAATTTTTGCGTTCGAAGATGTCTATTTCAAAGTTGGTGGCTTTAGCTTCTGTTAATCTTTTATACATGAAAAGGCCACTTGGCCCACCGCCTATAATAGCGATTTTCTTTTTTGCTTTTTTAACATCCATTTATCGCTACCTTTATTTGTGCACCTTCATATAATCTTAAAAAGGTGAAATTGTTTTGCCTTTTTACCACAGAAACACGGAATAATTGTCCTGGTTGTCTTCCTGAGGGTTAATTTATCATATAAGAATTAATATAAGCGATGAGGAATCGTCATTGCGAAGCCAATTTTTCATTGGATGAAGCAATCTTAATGCGGTCGCTATAACACATATATGTCTATAAATTAAAGATTCTTCACTGCGTTCAGAATGACAGTAGAAAGAACTTCGGCATCTAGCTTTTTGTTCTTTGTGTTCTCCGCGGTTAAAAGAAGATAGGAAATCACAAACCAATTATGATTGTAGCTGTTAAAAGAAAAGGCAATTAAATATGGACGAACAGCAACCTAAACTATACATGCTTTTACTGGGATCGAAAGCACCAAAAAGAAATGTAGAACAGCACGATTATTTCTTTGGCATTGCCCATTCGCTTAAAGCGCTTGTTCCCGAAATTAAAGCTTTTTGGCCCGAAGCTGGAACCAGTATACATATAGATGGCTGGCGGGAAGTGAATAAGGTGGATAATTATGAAATCAACATTAAATTAAGAGAGAACCATACTGCCCTTTCTGCTAATAAACTATTTTTCATTAACCTTGGTGGCTACCAATCGCACCAACTATACGAACAACATTATATTGTTTTATCTGTACATGATGAAAGGGCCAAAGCTATACAGGAGGCGAAGAAAACGGTATTCTTTAAAACCAATTCGATAAAAGGCGCCAATGCCCACATCGATGAAAAGTATGGTGTTGATGTAGACGATATTTATAAAATTGAAGATATTTTAAGCGAAGAATCGAAAGAAAAATACCATATCGAAATAAAAACATCTTCAGGCGATTTACCTGAAGATGAAATTCATTTGGGTTATTTTAAACTAGATAAACTTTAATAGCGTTATTTTTTCGAAAGTTTTTTTAACCACGCCACTACATCAGCAGCTGCTTTATCATTTTCGAAACCCATTTCTTTTGGTAAACGTCCGTTAACATATTCATCGTACAGCCATGGGTCGGCAATGGCAATTACTGTTCCTTTACCATATTTAGCCGAAGCAATAACTGTTGCATTAGCCGCATTTTTCAAAACAGGTTTTGCATCATTCTTGGTTTCAATAGCGCAAACGTCTTTCATAAATATTTTTTGTGCCGTTTTAAATACAGGGTTGTTTTTGGTAGAAATGGCACCATCTTCAAAATGTTTATCATCAATAACATGGTTTTGCATCTCATTGCTAAAGTGCATACCAAATACATTCGCTAGTTTATTGAAGTGTGGCAACTCAACGTTTGCACTATCGTTAGCAAACATTACCAATATGCCTCCTTGTTTTACCCATGCAGAAATTTCTGTAATATCTGCTGCCTGTATATAATTTGGTTTTGGATTTTCTTTTGGTCGGTCAGGATCTACAATTAGATATACATCAGTTCCTTTTAGCTTGGCTGCAGTAGGGGCTGTTTCTAAAGAATCTAACTTAAAGCCTTGTTTCTTAAAAATGTTTCCTAAAATAAAGAAATTCCCATAATCGCTTTTGCCCCATAAATAATGAAAACGCTCTACCTCTCCAGCTTTATTTTTTCGGGTTTCGCGATTAAAAAAATAATCTAAAGTAACGGTTTGTGCACTCGCCAGAACAGATGAGCAGATTAAAATAGAAAGTGTGCAAACTCTAAAAAGCATTTTCATAAATTATATCGGGTTAAATTGTAAATATCAATAACCCAAAAGTATAAAATTTAACCATAATGAAATTGCGATAGTCAACGCTATAGGCATAATTAAGGATAAAACTTACTCAACGTAAAGCTAAATTGATTTACCACAACAAAAAAAATACCGTGCCACCCTTAAAATCAATATAACAGGTTTAGAGCCAATGCAGGTAATCTTGCTCTCCATCATTTTTTTTCTTATTTACTTTAAGGCGCTTTTTGTACAAAGCCACTAAAAAGAAAGCAATTATCAGAAAGGTAGCACCTATCTGCGCAATACTTTCTAAATCAAGATCGAACATATCGTTTCTTTTATAGGTTTAACTATTAATTTACCCTTACCTGTTCTCCTTTCGCCGTTATGGCCACCGGGCTACTCGCCATAAATCCCTGAGGGATCTTAGGCGCTATCCAGGTAGATTTGGGCGGCAAAAACTCACCCTTTTCTGCTGTAGTAATAAATGCATCCGCTGTCATCGGAAAAAGAGAAAAACCAATTGACGTTTCATCGTGGTTCAGCGCTTCAAGAAATTGAGACCATTTGCAATCCGGAAAGCAGACTAGTCTTTCGTCTTCCTTTGGTTTATTGATACCCAGCACGGCCGACAGGATTTTATTTTGTAAAATCACCGTATCTGGCACTTCTGACAGTGCAGTAGAAGCTTTATTTAAATCCAGTTGGTACCATTCGCCTTTAAAAAAAAGGCCTAACCTGTTCTTCTGATCAGGTTTATAAGCTTTGTTATTGGGAATTTTTGAGATATAATAATAAGCTTTCAGTTTTTCCATCAGCAGCGAATAAGAAATATCTACACCCGAAACCATTCTGTGAAAGGCACCTATCGAAATTACATCGGCAGAAACAAATAGCGAACTGATCTGCTGAGCTGTGTTTTTCTGCAACGAACAGGCAGCTTCCAAACGATGATGACCATCGGCAAGGTAAACCGCATGAAGTTTCATAAACGCTTCAACAAATTTTTCAATAACATCTTCTTCCAATACCTGATAAAGAAAATGTCCCATTTGCGACCATTCGCTTACCAAAGGTTTACGCGTACGCACCACAAAATCGATAAGCGCATCTAAAGTTTTATCTTTTTTATGGACCAATAAAATTGGTGATTTTTGCGTTGCTTTATTTTTAAGATCTATTTTAAGTGATTCTACTTTCGACGATACCGTTTCTTCGTGCCTTTTTATTGCATTTACCGGTGTTTGAGAGAGATCGGTAGCTGCCCAAATCCCCCTCATTATACCAAATTCGCTACGGAACTCGTAAATATAAATAGCAGGCCGATCATCCAAAGGACATCCGAATAGATTAAGCAGGTCTTCAAACGACAGCTGCTCATTTTTATGCACCTTACCGTTTACCTGATCAGAAATCATCAGATCAAAGATGTCTTTACCTGGCTGTAATGCCTTTAATGGAGAGATTTTTATCATCGTTTAACGGATTATTCGAGTTCAAGAACTGTTTTATCACTGTATATTTTTTCAAAACTGACCATTGCATTTACCAATACTTCAACGCTCGATAATGGAAGCGCATTGTAAAGTGAAGCCCTAAATCCACCAACTGTTCTATAGCCTTTTATGCCTACAATTCCCTGGTCTGCTGCAAATTTTAAAAACCCGGTCTCTACCTCTTTGTTAATGGCTAAGAAAGTAACGTTCATTCGAGAACGATGCTCAACATCGGCCGTACCGTAAAAAAGCGGATTCCGGTCTATTTCGGCATATAATAATTTTGCTTTTTCTATATTTCTTTGTTCTATTCCACTAACACCACCCTGATCTTTCAGCCACAATAAATTAAGCATGGCCACATAAATAGAAAAAACCGGTGGTGTATTGTACATGCTCATATTATCGCGGAATACCCGATAATCCAACATTGACGGGATTTCTTTTTTGGCCTGGTTAAGGAATTCATTTTTAGCAATGACCAAGGTCATCCCAGCTGGCCCCATATTCTTTTGCGCTCCTGCATAAATAAGATCAAAATCGGTGATGTTAATTTTTCTGGAAAAAATATCTGATGACATATCGCATATAAACGGCACACCCGCAGTAGGGAAATCAAATATTTCTGTCCCCTCAATCGTATTATTTGAAGTACAATGCAGGTATGCAGCTTGCTTATCGTTATTAAACTCAGCTGGGATATAAGCATAATCTTTATCTTTCGAAGAAGCCACGATCTCTACTTCGCCAAACAAATTGGCCTCTTTAATGGCTTTTTGCGCAAAATATCCTGTATCAAGATAAGCAGCTTTTTTTCCTTCACTCAAAAAATTCATCGGAACCATAGCAAATTGTGTACTGGCCCCACCCTGTAAAAAAAGCACCGAATACTGATCTGGAACAGACAATAACTCGCGCACCAAAAGCTGAGTTTTAAGTACCACATCTTCAAATTCTGATGATCGATGAGAAACTTCTAAAATAGATAAACCCATCCCTCCCCAATTGATTACGGCCTGAGCAGCTTGCTCCATTACAGATGACGGCAATATGCATGGGCCGGCACCGAAATTGTGTTTTTTATGCATGAGAAAAATAATATTCGGTTAAATTAATTATAGTGTAAAGATCAGTAGTTAAGCAAATTATACCGCAACAACTTATTTTTTTGGTAAAAATTATTTTTTATCAAACCCTAAACATCCTAAAAATTTGGTTTATCATATCAGGAAAATAAGCTGACAGAATATAATTTTTATTCCCGCTCCATAATTTCCACCATTATTGTAATATATACACTAAGTATGTTTTTAAAAAACGAGAATAAATTAACCTAAATATACCTTATTTTAACTATTTTTAGGCTTTACAAAGGCGAACAAAAAAGAAACAATTATACACTAAGTATTTACATGCAACCTCAAAAAGTTGATCAGACTGATATCGAAATCCTAAATCTTTTACAACGTGATGGATTATTAACCTATAAAGAAGTTTCGGGAAAGCTTAGAAAAAGCATGTCCCATATTGTAGACCGCATTAAAAAACTGCGGTCAAATGGCTACATCAAATCAACAGTTGCCATTGTAGACATCGATAAACTGAGGTCGCATTTTATAGCCTTTCCGCACATTCAGCTTACCACACATTCGGAAGATATTGTAAGGGCATTTAAGGCCGAAATGGAAAAATACACAGAAGTGATGGAATGTTATCACCTTACCGGGCATTTCGATTTTATGCTTAAAGTAGCCATGCCCGATATGGTCTCTTACAACAATTTCCTGAGAGATAATATAGGCGCACTGGCTTATGTTGGCAATATTCAGAGCTTTTTGGTGCTTAATCAATCTAAAGCCGAAACCGCGTATGCTTTGTAGACTGGTTAACCGGTTAATCGATTCCAAATTAGCTGCCTAATCCTCAATATCCAGTTTGAAGTGGTCTAATAAACCCGAAAGGTTAGTGGATGAAAATCTAGCTTTTTTCATGTTGTTCAACGCGGGGTCGAAAGAAAAATTCCTTGCGGTGCGGAAATCAGTTTTTTCCAGAATTGTGCGGTTAAAAGAGGTTGCCGTGAGGTCGCAATTATTAAAAACAGCTGAAGATAAATCGGCAGATTCGAAATCGACTTCCTTTAGCGAGCAGTTAATAAAATTCGTTTTCCTGAGCTTGGCACCATAAAAAACAGAATAATCCAAAATACAACCCTTAAAAGAAAAGGAGAACATAAATTTATTGCAGGTAGAAAAATCAATACCCAGTATTTTACAGTCTGTGAATGTAATGTTACTAAAACCTGTACCTGTTACCTGAGTGAGCGAGAAATTACAATGGTTAAATTCACAGTCAACAAAATCGTTATGGCTTAAGTTGCTTTTAGAAAAATCGCACCTTATAAATTCACACTTAATAAACTCTCGCTTTTGCAGCTGTTTACCCGCGTAATTGATATCGGTAAAAATTTTATTTTGATGAACGGTTGTTTCGCTGGGTTCTTGCATAAAATTATAGTTTGACAACTGTGGCAGAAAAAGATATTTCAGCTTAAAGTTTAATGAGCGTTTCTAAAATCCGTTGCTTTTTCTTGTCACTGATATCATAAACTCCAAGGTTATCCGAATACCATAATCCATCGGCAACAAGCATCACAATCAGGTGTTTTATGCCCTGCTCGCTATCATCACCATGACCAATGTGCGTACTAAACCATTCACCCCAGCCTTTACGGTACGCTGGATTGATGAGAATAACCTGAGTAATAATTTTCATCGTTCTTCTATAAAACAGGTCGTTACTTTTACCAATAATAAAGCGCAGGAAAGCCAAACTTCCCACCTCCTTACCCGACGACTTTTTTTCTTCTACAATCCACTCAGTAAGCTCGACCAAACTTTGGTTCATCAATTCTTTTAGCAGATCTTCTTTGTTACGGAAATGGTGGATAATCCCCCCCTTGCTCAAACCCGTTTTATCGGCAATTGCCTGAAACGTAACACGATGCCAATCTGATGCGCCGATTTCTGCCGCTGCTGCTAAAATAAGTTGTTTGCTTACCTCAGGCTCTTTTTTTCTTTTATAGGGGTTTTCCATACAACAAAGATACCGAACGTTTGGTTTGTTTACAAATTATTATTACGTTTGCATAGACAAAAGATCAGCTTCAGCTATGGATTGATCTTGAAAATCCATTAACTATTCCTAAAAATATGTCCAGATACGTCACCATCATCTCTACCATTATCGAAAATGCAAACGATAAGAGTCTTGTTGCCCTGGCCATTGCAGGCTTGGATGGCGTTTCTGAATGGTCTATCGATCTGGACGACATTGACAAAGTAATACGGATTGTTTCAGTGTGGGATATCAGTACAGCATGTTGCGAAAAATTGGCGCTGTTTGGGATAAAAGCATCGGTAATGCAGATTTTTGATGATCGTTATCACCTGATGTAGTGCGCTAAACCTGTCAGATGGTAACATCTGACAACACGAAAAAACAGTCAACTGGAAATTGCCAATTGCTAACTGTTTATCCCCATGGCGTACAGGATAATATTTACGCCGAACTTGGTATTGTCTTCAGCTAAAAAACGTTTGTTCCTGAAATCGTAATCCCATTCGCAACCATAATCTTTATTGCTATAAAGCACTCCTATCCTATTGTTAATGGTAATTGCTTTCAGGTAATCGTGCACAAGATCATCGCCCCAGCCGTTTAACTCGAAAGAAGTGGTTGGTGGTCCCTTCTCAAACTTAAAGAAAGAACTATAAATACCATGGTTATTAGGGATTTTCTTCAAAGCCTGAGGGCCAAAAAGGTTGCTCATTTGTGTTTCGAACGAACGGGCAAATAAACCATCAATATCATGATTGCAATCATCTACAAAAACGAAACCTCCGTTATGCACATAGGTTTTAAAATTTACTGCTTCTTGCTGACTAAATTGAACCAGTTTGTGCCCGCTTAAATAACAGAAAGGATATTTAAATAAATCGCGGCTGCTCAGCTCTACAATTTTCTCTTCTTCATCCAACGGAATGGTTGTATACTCGAGAAGAGAATTTAAGAGGTTAGAAGGCATGCGTTGATCGGTATCCCAATCGCCTGAATTATATTTTAACCTCGCAAATGTAAATTTAGCTCTCTGCATCACCCTAAAATTACCTTCATTTTTTATTATTCTGCTTTTTTATCTTAATTATCATGTAAATTTTTTGATATTCTTTTCTATAAGGCTAAAACTATCTATCAATATGCCCTATATTGAAGCACAATATCGTTATACTAAAAAATCAACCGTTTTGGAGCGTTCAGAAAGCAACCTAAAAATATTGATCGATAAGATCTCCCTTTTAAAAAGCGAAATACAAAAAGTAATTGTGGGTCAGGATGTGATCATTGAAGAAATGCTGATCGCTTTAATGGCTGGCGGACATTGTTTACTGGAAGGTGTACCGGGTTTGGCAAAAACTTTAATGGTAAGAACAATGTCTCAGGCTTTAGATCTTTCTTTTAGAAGAATCCAGTTTACACCCGACTTAATGCCTACCGATATTGTGGGCACCGAAATATTGGAAGAAGACCACGTAACGGGAAAACGTTTTTTTAAATTTAACAAAGGTCCTTTGTTTGCCAATATTATCCTGGCAGATGAGGTGAACAGAACGCCCCCAAAAACCCAATCGGCACTATTAGAGGCCATGCAGGAATTTGAAGTAACCTACGGTGGACAAACTTATCCTTTAGATCGGCCATTTTTTATTCTGGCTACGCAAAACCCGATTGAACAGGCCGGAACTTACCCCCTGCCTGAAGCACAGTTAGACCGTTTTCTTTTGTACATCAAAATCGGTTACCCAACGGCAGCCGAAGAAACTCAGATTTTAAGCAGTACAACGGGCAGTAAAAAAGCGGTGGTCAACCCGATTATCGGTGCAGAAGAAATCAAAGAACTGCAGGCCATTACCCGCGAAGTAAGCATCAGCGATGATTTAATTACTTATGTAAGCGAAATCATCCGCGCTACCCGACCTGATACCACCACTGTAAATTTTGTAAAAGAATGGGTGCGTTGGGGTGCAGGCCCAAGGGCCGGACAGGCACTGATTTTAACAGCAAAAGCAAGAGCCTTATTTAAAGGCAGGTATGCTGTAATAATGGAGGATTTACAGGCCATGGCTTATCCGGTACTTCGCCATCGGGTATTGATGAATTTTAAGGCAGAAGCCGAAAATGTTTCATCCGATAAAGTTACAGAAGAACTGATTAAAGCCATTTCGAAACCAAAAGCCAATATTTAATGAGTAAATTGCTCGATCCAAAAGTATTGATGGCCATTAAAGACCTTTCATTATCGGCTAAAATGACGATTGATGGTTTTATGAACGGCATTAATAAAAGTACCGTAAAGGGACCGGGATTGGAGTTTAGCCAATACAGAAGTTATCAACCCGGCGATGATTTACGATCGCTCGACTGGAAAATGTTTGCCCGCTCCGACCGTTATTATATCCGCGAATCGGAAGTGGAAACGAATATTGCCGTTCGCATATTAATAGATGCCAGTGCCTCGATGAACCATAGTGATGGCGATTTTACCAAAATAGATTATGCAAAATATCTTAGTGCATCTTTAGCTTACCTCGCCAATTTACAGGGCGATGCCATTGGTTTATATGTACTGAAAAATTCAGGGATTTTTTCCATGACCCCAAAGCAGGATTACCAGCATTTGGCCCGGTTGTTTTACCAGTTGGAGCAGATCAATCCCAATGGAGCATTCACCAAACCCATTCATTATAAAGAATTGTTTGCCGGAGCCCAAAAACGCGAATTGCTGATTTTCATCACCGATCTTTATCAAAAAGAAGATGAAATAATCAAGTTATTGGATACATTGAATACTTTAAGACACGAGATCGTGGTTTTTCATGTGTTATCAAGAAATGAACTGAATCTTGATTTTAAAGGTTACAGCACTTTCGAAGACCTGGAAACAGGAGAAACCATTCAGATTGATCAAACCAAAGCGAGGGCCAATTATCAAAACAAGCTTAATGCTTACCTGGAAGAAACCAGGACAAAGCTGCTTGATAGAAGGATTTTTTACCGGACAATTACAACCGATGAACCTTTAGACCAGGCATTGAGGGATTTTTTAAAACAAAGAAGTAAACTTAGAATTTAAGCCGTGCATTTTTTATACCCCATAGGTTTACTGGCGCTTGCAGGCTTAATTATCCCGCTCATTATACACCTGTGGAATGTTAAGCAGGGCAAAACGGTTAAGATTGGCAGCATTGCCTTGCTGGGCGAAAGTTCGAGGGCAAGTTCGAAAAGCTTTAAAATTAACGATTGGCTTTTATTGGTTTTACGCTGCTTACTTTTGGCACTACTGACATTTCTTCTGGCACAACCTTACCTTAAAAAAATAATCTCGGGAAAAAATAAAGCCGGATGGATTTTGGTTGATAAAACTATTTTCCAAAAGGTTTTCAATTCTAATAAAAAAACGATAGATTCATTACTGAAAAAGGGTTACGAAATTCACGATTTTAATGTGGGTTTTAAACCATTAACCTTAAAAGACACCGTTCTTAATGAAACAAAACAGGGCGATACTTTAAGCTATACAGCCTTACTGAGTGCAGCTAATCAATTTGTTCCTCCTGGAACTGAAGTTTATTTTTTTGCCGATCGGCACTTAAACCGTTTTGGTAACGAACTGCCAACTGTTAGTTATGAACTGAAATACATTCCGCTAAACCAACCCGATACGCTTAGCAGCTGGATTGCCGGATATGCAGGAAAGAAATATGAAGCAAAGTCCAATCCCTCAGGCACGACTTATCAGGCTTTAAATTCGGCAGACGAATCGTCAATAAACGTCGCCATACACGAAACTTCAGGTATTTCAGACAGTAAATACCTCATTGCAGCCTTAAAAGCCATTGAAAGTTTCACCAAACGGAAAATTATCATCAATGCAGCTGCAGAAAAAGCAAGCATTGGTTTTTGGTTATCTGATAATCCGGTTTCATCAGATTTCAAATCATCAATTGCACCGGGTGGAGCATTATTTCAATACGAAAACGGGAAAGTAGTTGCTATACCATCTACGATTAACATTTATGGTCGTCATATTAAATTGAGTAAAAGAATTGCCTCAACCAGCCAAGCCGAAAAAATATGGACTGATGGTTTTGGAAATGCAGTATTGACAAATGAAAAGGCTAATTCCTTACATATCTTTCACTTTTACAGCCGTTTTAACCCGCAATGGAACGAACTTGTTTGGGATGGCTTATTTGTAAAAGCGTTGATGCCGATTGTGATCAGAGCGGAAAACTCAATAGACTTCGGTTTCGAAGACAATCCTGCCGATCAGCGGAGCTTATCAGTTCAGCAAAAAGAAGTTATCGTGATTACCAAAGCAGAATCTACACAAAATACTCAAAATGAAGAACTTGCAACTTTATTCTGGATAACTACCCTTTTGATTTTTGTTACCGAACGTATTTTATCATTCAGAAAAAAACCGAATTATGTTAAAAGCTGAAGGAAAAAATTGGATCAGTAACCTAAGGAAAAAGTGGATTAGCTTTTATCTGATTAGCATTATTGCAATTGCTTTGGCCATTGCTTTGGTTTTATCGGTTATTGGCATTTACCTGCTGCATTTTTCTCCATGGCTTTTTACAATTGTTTTTCCTGTTATTCTGGTCATCTTCTTATTCATAAAACCCATTTGGAAAACCACCGAACAGGATGTTTCGCGTTTTGTAAACAACCAATACCCCGAACTGGAAGAGAGCGCCGATCTCCTGCTGCAAAATCAAGATGAATTGTCTATGCTGCAACAATTGCAGCGCAACAAAATCGAAAATATAATCCCCAGCCTATCGCAGCCAAAAGAACCAGCCAAGAAATTATATTTCGGCTTGATTACCCTTCTTGTAGGATTGCTCATCAGCATTGGTATTAGCCAAATCTCTTTGAATAAAAGTGAACCTTTAAATTTTCACGAAAAAGCAAGTCAAATTCCGGCAATCAAAGAAAATATTCCCGCAGAAATTTCCGATTTCAGCGCTACCATCATTCCACCTGCCTACACTCAAAAAGCTGAGCGCAAACAAAAACAGTTGACAATCGCTGCCGAAACTGGTGCCAAAATAAACTGGAAAATCGAAACGAACATTGGTGTTAAAAAACTGAAAATCATCTTTAACGATAACGAAATTGTCCCGCTAAAAGCCTTAAATGCATCGCATACGCAATGGACATATAGCAAAACCGTCAACAAATCAGGCTTTTATCAACTGGATCTGGACGGTAAAAAATCAGACCTCTACCAGATCGAGATCATTCCTGATTTACCCGTTACGATTAAGATTACAAAACCCAAACAGCACACCACTATTGATATCGGTCAGCCGCAAAAGATCGATCTGAACGTATCACTTACAGACGATTACGGCATCAACGATGCCTATATATCGGCAACCATGGCCAGTGGTAAAGGCGAAGGTGTGAGTTTCACAGAGAAAAAACTATCGTTTAATACCGGGTTTGATAACAAAAAGAACCTCACGCTAGGTAAACTGATTGACTTAAAAAGCCTTGGCATGAAACCAGGTGATGAACTCTACTTTTTCATCAAAGCGATGGATAACCATGGTCAATCGAGCCGTTCAGATGTTTATTTTGTTTCGATTGTAGATACTGCCGAATTAATGAGTTTGGCGGGGATGACCAATGGCGTTAACCTGGTTCCGGAATATTTCAGGAGTGAAAGGCAGATCATTATCGATACAGAGAAATTATTGAAAGAACAATCGACATTGCCTCCTGCAACTTTTAAAACCAGAAGCAACGATCTGGGTATCGATCAAAAGTTATTGAGATTACGTTACGGACAGTTTTTGGGCGAAGAGAACGAAACTGAAATCGGCGGTGATCATGACGACCACGATGAACATGCGGAACATAAGCGTGAGGGCGAAAAGTTCGGTGATGTGACTGGCATTATGGACAAATATGCCCATAAACATGATATCGCTGAAGATGCTACCTTTTTCGAACCGGAAATGAAGGCGCAATTAAAGGCCGTTTTAACTGAAATGTGGAATGCCGAACTTCGTTTGAGAACCTATAAACCCCAGGAAGCATTACCTTACGAATATAAAGCGCTGAGGTTACTGAAAGATCTGCAGCAAAAATCGCGGGCTTATGTAGCCAAAACCACCGTAAAAACGGCAGCATTAAAACCTGAGAAACGTTTAACCGGGGAACTGGATAAGATTACACAGCCGGTTCAGAAAATGTCGTTTGAGCAAAAAGAAAAAAGAACTGCCTTTTTAAAAGCGGCGCTCGCCTTACTGGAGAGCAGAAAAACAGGGAAAAAGTTCATCGAACAAGATCAATTCTTACTTGGCGAAACTGAGAAATACATGATCGGAGCCGCAGCCGATCATCCATCGATCTATTTAAATGCCTTAAGCAGTTTAAGAAAATTAAGCACAGGCAATAAACTGATAATGAGGGATATTGACCTGGTTCAACAGGCTATCCAAAAAATGATTAATAACGAAGCAGCAAAACCGCAGACACAAAGCGCTGGCCCAGCTTCTGCATTGTATCAAAACTATTTTAACAACCTCAACAAAACCGGCAAATAGATATGGAATTTAAATACATCGCTATTCTGGTTGGCTTGGTTTTATTGGCATTTTTGCTCTACAAAGAGGTAAACCGGACAAATCGAGCTAGATTAATATGGCGAATTTTAGCGAATATCATTGCCGTGGGCTGTTTTATGCTGTTAATTGTACCGATCAGATACAAAACACATGTAAAACAAAATGCAGATGAAGTTATTTTACTCACCGACGGCACAAACCCTGATTCTGTTGCAAAACTAAAAGGGAAAAAATATGCATTTCCATCAGTAAATTTAAAAAATACGAAGGCCACAACCCTTTCCGATCTCTCCTATTTCTTAAAATCGAATCCCAATATTCAAAAACTGAATGTCTACGGTTATGGTTTAAGTGCAGCTGAACTGAAGAACCTCAAAGGATACCAGATCACTTTTCATCCTTCCGCAAATCCTGGCGGGATTATTTCTGCCAACTGGCCAGCCAAATTAAAAACCAGTGAGCCGCTTCAGGTTCAGGGAACTTATCAAAACTCAGGGAGCGAAACAGTTAAACTCCTGCTCAAAGGTTTGGGCAAAACAGTAGATTCGATCGCTATCGAGGCAAAATCGAATAAATCTTTTTCATTTAAAACGAATCCCAAACAAACAGGAAAAGCCATTTACGAATTAATTGCACTACAAAAAAACGATACCCTGGCCAAAGAACCTGTGCCGGTTCTGGTTAGCGATCAGACACCGATGAAAGTGCTGATTTTAGCCTCTTTTCCTGACTTTGAATATAAATTTTTAAAAAACTGGTTATATGAAAATCAATATCCATTGGCTTTCAGAAGTCAGATCAGTAAAAACAAATTTGCTTTCGATTTCCTTAACATAGACAGCATAAACCTTAATCAGATCAATACGTCATCCTTAAAAAAATTCGACATCCTGATCATTGATGAAGAAGAATTAGCCGCTATTAGCCCAAATGAAAGGTCATCAATAAATTTTGCGGTTAATAACGGAATGGGATTATTGATCAGGGTTGCAAATAGCAAAGCTTTGACAACACTCAGTGGTAAATTTGTCCGTTTCGAATCTCCTGTTTTAAAAGGCAAAGCATTAAATTTAATTATGATAGAAGATCATCACAAATTTAATCCGTTACCACTAGAACAAACTGTATTTTTAAGGGCCAACCAAACTGATCAGCCCATCATTTCCGATGCCAGCGATAAAACAGTGGTCAACAGCAGCATCAGTGGTTATGGCAAAGTATTGGTCTCTACACTTTCCGCCACCTATAATTGGCTACTTTCAGGGCAAAAAACTGATTATGCAACCTATTGGTCTAAACTTTTGGCCCATGCAGCAAGGAAAAGAAACAATATTCAGTCTGTAAACATCATTCCTCAATTCCCTGTTGTGCACCAAAAAATGAGGATTATTACAGATCTGGCAGCATCAGATAAGGTACCAGTATTAAAAATAGATAGTATTTTACTCAGTCCGCGACAAAATATGGAGCTTCCTTTCCAATGGGATGCTTTATACTGGCCTCAAAAATCAGGCTGGACTAATTTAAAAGTAAATCAAGCCATTGAGCCAGTGTATATCTACAAAAAAACAGATTGGGAAGCACTCAAAAACCAACAAAAGCTTGATGAAACCCATCAGTTTATCAAAAACCTGAAGACTACTGAAGCCAAAAACAAATTAACAGATACCATTGTAGAGGAAGAAGTATCACTCTGGTGGTTCTTTGGAGGGTTTCTGCTTGCAGCTAGCTTTTTATGGTACGAATCGAGGATATTGGCCGTTAAATAAGCCGCGCGATTGCTGTCATTCTGAGCGCAGTGAAGAATCCTCCTCCAATGAAACAGTGCAATCTGATAAAGATTCTTCACTGCGTTCAGAATGACAAATCTTAATAAACCATCGTATAACTATTTCTGCACTCGTTTGGAAACGAGCGCAAGCATTAGGAGTTCTAACAAAAAATCTCTTACTATAGATTTCTCCATTCCGCTACTGATGAAAAATCAGCAACGTCAGTCGAAATGACGAAATTAGCTTTGCTAAAAACATCTTTTCACAAAAAACAGCTCCTTTTTCAGCATTGAAACTAAAATGTTATAATCAATTCGCCTTTTTAGGGACACAATTGGCTATATTGAGAACGTAAACTAACTAAATTCAACCAATTGAAAAGAAAAGACTTCCTCTACTTATCCGGAATGGGTATGGGTGCCCTACTCCTTCCCGACCTTTCTGCATTCGGAACTCCCATAGACCCTTTACAGGCCTTAGATGGAGTAGATGTAAAAATTAAAAAAGAACTGGCTGATGTTGCACTAAATGCGGCAAAATCGAAAGGTGCAACTTACGCGGATATCCGCATTGGGCGTTATTTAAACCAGTTTGTAGCCACCCGCGAAAAACGTGTTCAAGGCGTAGCCAATACCGAATCGTATGGTGTAGGCATTCGCGTTTTAGCCGATGGCTGCTGGGGTTTTGCCGCTACAAACAATGTAACCAAAGATGCCATTGCCAAAGCAGCCGAACAAGCGGTTGCCGTTGCAAAAGCCAATGCGAAAATACAGGGCGAACCAGTTCAACTGGCCGCTCAGAAAGGTTACGGCGAGGTAAGTTGGAAAACACCAATTGAAATTAATGCCTTCGAAGTTCCGGTAAAGGAGAAAGTAGACCTGCTTCTGAATGTCAACGACGTGGCCATGCAGAATGGAGCCAATTTTGTAAATTCCGTTATTTTCGCGGTTAATGAGCAAAAATACTTCGCATCTACTGACGGTTCTTACATCGATCAGGATGTTCACCGCATTTACCCAACTTTTAACGTAACCAAAGTTGATCGCGAATCGGGTAAATTTAAAACACGTAATGCACTAAGTGCGCCTTCTGGAAAGGGTTATGAATACATGCATGCCCGCCCTGAAGATAAGGTTACTGGTGTTGTAACCCGCTATAAAGGCCGTTACGATATGCTGGAAGATGTTAAAGAAGCAGCCCGCGTAGCAACAGAAAAAGTAAAGGCAAAATCGGTTGAGCCAGGTAAATACGATCTGGTTTTAGATCCTTCACACCTTTGGCTAACCATCCATGAATCTGTTGGTCACCCAACAGAATTAGACCGTGTTTTAGGCTACGAAGCCAATTATGCAGGCACCAGCTTCCTTACCTTAGATAAATGGGAATCAAAAAATTTCAAATTTGGCAGTGATAAAGTAAATATTGTAGCCGATAAAACCCAGGTAGGTTCGTTAGGTGCTGTTGGCTACGATGATGAGGGCGTAAAATGCAAAAAATGGGATCTGATCAAGAATGGAATACTCACAAGCTACCAGGCCATACGCGATCAGGCACACATTATCGGCTTAACCGAATCAAATGGTTGCTGTTATTCGCAGGGCTGGGATGATGTTCAGTTTCAGCGGATGCCAAATGTTTCGCTGCAGCCAGGAAAAGAAAAACTGAGTGTTGATGATATGATCAAAAATGTTGAAAAAGGCATTTACATTATTGGCGACGGAAGTTTTTCTATCGATCAGCAACGTTACAATTTTCAGTTCGGCGGACAGATATTCTACGAAATTAAGGATGGTAAAATTGCAGGCATGCTTAACGATGTGGCCTACCAGGCCAATACGCAAGAGTTCTGGAATTCGTGTAATGCCATTTGCGATGAAAGTGATTACCGTTTAGGTGGTTCGTTTAATGATGGAAAAGGACAGCCTTCTCAAAGCAGTGCCGTATCGCATGGCAGTGCCACTACCCGTTTTAATGGAGTTAATGTTATCAATACAGCAAGAAAAATATAATTATGGCCATATTAAGTAAAGAAGAAGCCCAGGCGATATTAAAAAAAGTAATCGGTTATTCGAAAGCCGATTTCTGTGAAGTAGGTTTAAACGGTTCTGATGGCGGGAATATCCGTTATGCCCGCAATGCGGTTTCTACTGCAGGGCAGGTAAGTACCATGAGCTTAGGCGTAAGCTCCACTTTTGGTAAAAAAACTGGTTCGGCAACGATAAATGAATTTGATGATGCTTCCTTACAAAAGGTCGTAAAAAGAGCAGAAGAACTGGCCATGCTGGCACCAGAAAATCCTGAGTTTATGCCTCCTTTAGGCCCACAGACTTTTCCAGAATCGAATACATACAATGCTAAAACTGCCGCCATGACTCCTGATACCAGGGCAGAAATGGTGGGAAAAAGTTTAAGTGTATCAAAAGCAGCTGGTTTAGATGCGGCCGGTTTCTTAGAAAACTCAACCCGTTTTAACGCGATCATGAACTCTAAAGGTTTGTTCGCCTACAATAAAGGTACCGATGTTTCTTTCTCAGTAACTGTTAGAAACAAGCAAGGAACAGGATCAGGTTACGTTGAGCAAGGCTTTAATGATCTCGACAAAATGGATACCCTGGCACTTAGCAAAATTGCAGCAAGCAAAGCCAATGGTTCTGCAGGTGCAAAGGCCATAGAACCGGGAAAATATACTGTTATTTTAGAACCACTTGCAGCCAGCGATATTATCGGCAATATGTTTAGGGGTTTTGATGCCAGAAGTGCTGACGAAGGCCGGAGCTTTATGAGCAAAAAGGGTGGTGGTACACGTTTAGGGGAGCAATTGTTCTCAGAAAACGTAAATATCTACTCTGATCCAATGAATGCTGAAATCCCGTCTGCTACGTTCACGGGCGAAGGTTTACCAGTAAAAAGAACGCAATGGGTTGAAAAAGGGGTAGTTAAAAACCTGTCTTATTCAAGATATTGGGCTGCACAAAAGAATGTTCAGCCGCTTCCTTTTAGTCGTAGCATGGTCATCGAAGGCGGAACACAATCGTTGGAAGATCTGATCAAAAGTACTGAAAAAGGCATATTGGTTACCCGTTTCTGGTATATCCGTTCAGTAGATCCGCAAACGTTATTACTCACCGGATTAACACGTGACGGTACTTTTTACATCGAAAATGGCGAAATTAAATTCCCGATCAAGAATTTCAGGTTCAATGAAAGCCCGGTAATTATGCTCAACAATGTTGAAGCTTTGGGTAAACCGGTGAGAACAGGAAGCGGATTGATCCCACCAATGAAAATCCGCGATTTTACGTTTACTTCACTATCGGATGCGATTTAAGGAAATAACTCCATAACAAGCTCCGTCATTGCGAGAAGGAACGACGAAGCAATCTTACAACGATCGCTACCAGCGTGCGCATTAAGATTGCTTCGTGCCTCGCAATGACGACTGTAGTACGATAACGACCTTTTATTTTTAATAAAAATCAAAAAATTGAGAAGAAGAGATTTTTTATACATGACAGGTGTTGGCCTTGGTACCAGCATGATGCCCAATATACCTGCCTTTGGCAAAATTATTTCTGTTGAAGAATCTTTAACGCCTGTTGATATTGCCCTAAAGAAAAAAATGGCCGATGTTGCCCTCAATACTGCAAAAAGCAAAGGCGCAACTTATGCCGATGTACGCATTGGACGGTATTTAAATCAGGTAGTGGCTACTAGAGAAACCAGGGTAGAAAACATCTCTAATTCCGAATCTTATGGTTTAGGTGTTCGTGTTATCGCCAATGGAAGCTGGGGTTTTGCCGCTACCAACAACATGGACAATGCCAGCATCGCCAAAGCTGCAGAAACTGCCGTAGCCATTGCCAAAGGAAATTCTAAACTCATGGAAGAACCTGTTCAATTGGCGGCACAAAAAGGATATGGGGAGGTAAGCTGGAAAACACCAATCGAAATTAATGCCTTTGAGGTACCCATTGCCGACAAAGTTGACCTGCTTTTAAAGGTAAATAGTGAGGCCATGAAAGGCGGTGCAAAATACATCAGTTCCAATCTGTTTATGATCAATGAACAGAAATATTTTGCATCAACCGATGGTTCTTATATCGATCAGGATATCCATAGGATATGGCCAACCTTTACCCTAACCAAAACAGATGCGGCCAGTGGTAAGTTCGAAACCAGAAATGCCTTAAGTGCACCAATGGGTATGGGTTTTGAATACCTTAAACCAAAAGACGAAGAAAAAATTAAAGGTGGCCCTGTAACACTTTACAAAAAACGATACGATATTTTGGAGGATGTACGCGAAGCAGCTGTACATGTTGATGAAAAACTAAAGGCCAAACCTATTGCCCCTGGCAAATACGACCTGGTTTTAGATCCTTCTCACCTATTCCTAACCATCCACGAATCTGTTGGTCACCCGACAGAGTTAGACCGCGTTTTAGGTTATGAGGCGAATTATGCAGGAACCAGTTTCTTAACGCTGGATAAATGGGAAAGCAAAAAATTCAACTTCGGGAGTAAAGAGGTAAACATCGTTGGCGATAAACTGGAAGTGGGTTCATTAGGCGCCGTGGGTTATGATGATGAAGGCGTAAAATGTGGCCAATGGGATATTATTAAAGATGGAATTTTAGTGAATTACCAGACCATAAGAGATCAGGCACATATTTTAGGTTTGAAAGAATCGCAGGGTTGTTGCTATGCCGATAGCTGGGATAGTATTCAGTTCCAAAGAATGCCAAACGTTTCATTAGCACCTGGAAATGCTGCTTTAAGTGCGGCAGATATGGTTAAAAATGTAGAGAAAGGCATTTATATGTTTGGCCGTAACTCTTATTCTATCGATCAACAACGTTATAATTTCCAGTTTAGCGCACAGTTGGCCTACGAAATTAAGGATGGTAAAATTGTAGGCATGTTTAAAGATGCTGCCTACCAAGCCAATACACAAGAATTCTGGAACTCCTGTGTACAACGCTGCGATAAAAACGACTACAGGTTGGGTGGGACATTTTCAGATGGAAAAGGCCAACCAGGACAAGCAAGTGCGGTTTCACACGGAAGTGCCACTACCCGTTTTAACGGAGTTAATGTGATTAATACAGGAAGGAAATTGGGGTAATTAAAACTGCCGGTACTCGTTACCGGCAATTTTATTATAAGATAGTTTGAGAAGAAAAATAGCATAATCTACATCTTCAGTATGATGAACATAAAAACTTATCCATCCCGATTTTTTAAATACATGATGTTGTTCTACCCTTCCGTAGAGCATTAACTCTGCTTTAACTTTCTGCGTAAAAAGAATGTCCAATAGGCCATTACTATGAATGTGCGCAAATTCTCGCTGGTTATGGTTGAACTGTGAACCGCCAAATTTATGCAGACTTAGAGAAGTATTTTTCCATTTTAAAACTTCGTTTTCTATTTTGTCAATTTGATCCAGCCTTTCGGGTTTTGTGATCAACATCCACATTTTCAATAAGCTATCAAATACCAGTGCGAGCAATGGTATTGATTTAAGAAAATCCAATCTCTTCACCACAAATGAAAACATGACTAATTCTTTTCGCTAAGTTCTTTAATATGATGCATTACGCGTAAATGTACATTTCTGGTAATACTTTCTGCCCATAAATCATAATACCAAATTGGGAATACCTTTAAGCTATACCAGCTGTTCCCAACAAGAGTGGTGGTTCCATCACCATTATCTTTCAATAAAAACTGACCTCTTTCAATATCAATATGTCCCATAATTTCAGGATCTTTAGGCTGCCCGGTAATATCGAATGTTAAATCCTTGTTGACATCAAAAGTTACAATCTTTTCATCAAAAACATATCCATTGCTAAAAATACATTTTCTTCCTGCACCTTTTTTATAAGCGGTAACAGTAGTTTGCATGGGGCTTGGCATCCCCGCTTTGAAAAGCCAATAGGTATCTGCCTGTTTGATCTTCTCAAACGCAACAACATTCTTCCAAATTTTTTCTGGTGCTGCTTTGACTATTATTTCATCACTTACCATGTTGCTATAATGATGGTCAGAAATGGAATCAACGGTAAAAATCACGAGTAATATGGAAACGATACTTACATTTAAAGTTTGGTTATTTTTCCTGAACATTGTTTTACCAATAAATGCCCCAGTGATTACAAAAGCAAAAATAAGCGGCGAAACAATAATTAAACAAATTGTTCCCTCTCCCAAAAAGATATAGCTTAAAAGAATAGCAAGGAGACCATTTAAAATTGAATACCAGATGAGCAATTTACTTTTCAGATTCAGATTTCTCCAAAACCAGGAGCTGATTACCCCCATCAAAAGCGGTAAAATAACAAATTCTGAAAACACTAAAATACCATCCTTTTCACTATGAAGCCAATTATTTAACCAGATAATGATTAAGACGATTACATTTGAGATAATGATCCCTTGAAGTAATTTTGATTGGAGAAACGTTTTCATATTATTTATGTTTGATCAAAAGTAAAATATATTTTTAAACTTTCAAAAATTATTGAAAATAAAATTATTAAATTTAAAAACAAAGGGGCATTCTATCCAGACATGCCCCTTTTTCTAACCAAATATAAACCTGTTATGAACCAGGAGTTTCTTTATACATCTTGGCGATGTTAATGATGCGTATTAACACTAGCCCACAGAAGACCTTATAGCATGGAAACAGGCTGTTTAAACAACTGTTATGCTTTAATGAAATCCTAAGAGAAACATTGCGTTTACTTGTTATTAGTTAATTTATAATCTATTGCTAGATCAATTTGAGCACTTTTCCCTATGGAAAGTTGCTAGGAAGTTCAACGAGTACTGACTCTCCCTTCTTCTGTATAAATCAACTAATTTATAGTGGTGAATTAATTAGCGTAATAACCTAAACTAGTGGTGGTGATTAGTTAGGCCGTTCCTGATACCCCGGCAACTTATTGACTGAAATACATGACCACCATAATATTCTATCAAAAGGCCCCGGGGTACCAGGATTTTTAAATAAGAATATCTTAATGAAAACCTTTAACAGGTGATCCGTATCTTAGCTTATATTAGCGGCAACAGCAGTTATACTGATCTGAACAAATGATCAGGGAATATGGCTGAGGTTGTCTGCGGAGTTTCATATTGAACGTAAATTTGCTAGTGAATTATTTTATTTTTTTGTAAAAGTATAAATTTCGTTCAATTTAAACAAGTAGTACTATAGACTTTATAGACTTTATTTTTAAATAATTGATTTACAGAGAAATAATTTATAATTCAAGAAAGTATGATAAACGAATCGTCATTTCGACCGCAGTGGAGAAATCTTTGAGTATGTTAAAGATTTCTCTCCCGAAGACTCGGGACTGCGCTTCAGTCGAAATGACGACCGATTTTCTAAATCTGTCTTTGGTAACGCAGTGAAGGATCTTCTATTCTAAAAAAGTAACGGCTAAAAGATCCTTCGTCATACTACCATTGACGTTATTTTACAAGACTTTATTAATCAATCTTTTAACAGATTTTGTATTTCCGCCCAACTAGGCTGCAGCACCGTATCCACGTTCTACTTAAACCCGGCCTAACAAATTTTTCGGGCCGCACTCCTCAAGCCAACCCACTAGCTTCGAAAGAAAAATTTTCAGCCGGCATTTTTTGTTTCTTTTTGATGCCGAAAAGAAAGAGCCCTTCGGCGGCGGTGAGCCGAGGCAAGATCGTGACGTATGGCAAAAGACATCAATTGTACGTCACTCATGTTGATTTTAAACATTTAATTAACCCTAAGGATGACAGATTAAAGACTAAAAGTCAATACATTAACCAACAGAATAAAAATTAAATATCACGACATTGCAAAAAACTACTATTTCTATAGAAATTATAGTAATTATTTTTACTTTTGCTAAGTCTTCTTCAAAAAGTGAATCTAAAGCTGCTTGAAAAGATCATATAGTCATGTGGCCGAGTGGTTAGGTAAAGGTCTGCAAAACCTAGTACGGCGGTTCGATTCCGTCCATGACGTCTAATACTTATCAAGAAAGACGTAGGGAATGGCCCTTTGATGTCTTAGCAACCTGTTGATTAACAAGGTGCTAATTCCTTCTGCAATGGCAGAAAGATGAGTTTGAAAGCAGATCCCTATACTGTTTTCGGCGAACGATCAATGGCTATCCCTTCCAAAATTGGTAACCTAAATTTAATAATATGTCAGTTTATTTTGATTATCCATCCATCAGGGATTTTTTCGAGATCCACGGAAACACTTCTTGCGAAAAATTAGATGATTATGAACATTGTAAGGCAGAATCAGACCGGCTTTATAATGAACAACTTAATGAGATCAATGAAGAAATTCCACATGATCAACCCAAAACCGGCACATAAAAAATATTCAAACCTTTAGTTTAAACGCTCTTTTAAATAACAAGCCTAAAATGTATTCAACACCTCCCAGACTACCCATTTTACTCAAAACCTTATTCACTATAGTTTTAATCTTTTTCCTCTTTTCGACCCAAGCAAGGGCACAATCGAAAGATCCTTCCCCTATCAGTTTTCCTACGCCTAGAAATGTAGATCACATGTTATTTTATCTTCAACGTGACCCGAATACCAATACCCTGATCTATGCACTAAACCTGAAAGAAAATGGCAGCATTAATGCTAATGCGCCTATTCAGGTTTATTGGATCCGCTATGGTGAAAAAGGACAGAAAAAAGACCTAGGCTACATCCAAAGGAAGTTTGCATATGGTATCGATACGAAGGAATTGGGGTCAGATAAATATGAATTCAGGTTTGTATCGCATAAAAAACTTCCTTTTTATCTACAGAAGTATAGTGATAAAAGCTATCACGTTTCGGTAACCCTAAATAACCGGACCGTCAGGGTTACGCGCTTGTTTATCAGGATACAGGGTGGCAGTTTCTGGCTTCCGAATGTAAAATATGCGGAAGTGGAAGGCACAGAAGAATCGACAGGCAAACCAGTAGTGGAACGGATAAGTGTGAAGTAAACTTATTCTTCATTACCTTTAGTTAATTGTAATAAGGTCCTTCGACTCCGCTACCATTGACGTTATTTTACAAATCATTATTAATTAATATTTTAGCCGCTATCGCATTTCCATCCAGCTAGGCCATAGCGCTGTATCCCCGTTCTACTTAAATCGGCCTAACAAATTTTTGGGAATCCACAGGCCAAGCCCATGCAGAAACTTCAATACAAAAATTTTCAGCCGACACTTTTGTTTCTTTTGGTGCCAAAAGAAAAAGGCCTGTCCGGCCAGGACGAATAAACACCCCGTCCTGCGGACACCCCTCTAAAAGAGGGGAATTATATACCGCCTGATATTTCAACGTCATTTATTTTGATCATTATGAAATAAATTACCCTCTCAGGATGACAACCTTATGAGACTTTTCTTATGGTAAAAAACAAAGATGGTCTGTGAGACACAGACCATGGATTCATCTCGTTTATGATACAGTTGATTATTTCGGCTCTTTTTTATTGTCTAACGCTGTACTAAATGTTTTGTCAAACTCTCCCTTTATCCATTGTACTTTTCCAAACGACTGCATGCCCGAGCCAATGATATAATTTCCGGTTTCAGTATCGAGGATAACGACAAGATTGTTGGCGTTTACTTCGGTGCGGTACCTTCCACCGGTTTGATCTTGTCCGTTTTTAAAACTGATGGCCGTAAACATTAAGCCTGCGCCCAAGAATCCTAATAAAAGGGATTTTGTGTCTAATGTGATTTTCATATCCTTAAGATTTATTTGTGTGTAAAATCAAGATAAGATTTTTTTACAAAAAACACAGGTCATAAGCTTATTCTATCAGAAATATTTCAATCCATCTTCATTTAATCAGAAAACCAGGTTTCCAGCATGGATGAGTGATTTAACAGGTGATACCCTTGATACGGCTTCTGCAGAGCAACTGGCATCAACCAGCACCAGATTGGCTTTATCGCCTGTGTTAGGCCATTGTCTATTTCCCTTATCATCTAAGGGAAGAATATTACCTGTAGCCAGTTTCAAGATCCTTGAAAGTTCAAATTCTGTACGATAGCCATAAATTTGAGCAGCTATATTGGCCTTTTGCAAAATGCTTCCTGTACCAAAAGTATTCCAATGGTCAACGATACAATCATTCCCCGCTACCACTTCTACACCATACTTGTACAGTGCAGGGATGGGCATTGGATTACCAGAAAGCGGAATCGTTGAAGCTATTCCCATTTTTGCAGCGCCAAGTTTTTCAGCAATTTCTTCGGTTTTGGCCTTATCGAGATACCTCAATGCAAAAGCATGGCTTACATAGGTTTTTCCTTTCAGCGATGGGTTTTCCATTACTTTATCAATCAGGTATTCGATTGTTTTCAAACCAGATTCGCCTGATTCGTGGAGGTGGATATCAATCCCCTTTCCATTGTCCAATGCCAGTTGTACCACAAAATCCATGTGTTTTTCAATACCGCCATCAATTGAAGTTGGATCAAGGCCACCAATAAAGTCTATATCCATTTTGGCTGCTTCTTTCAGCAGTTCTGCAGATTTAGTATAATATATGCCATGCTGTGGGAAAGCCACCAACTCGGCCCGAAAAGATTTATTTTTATGCAATAGTGCTGTTTCTAAATGTTTCAGCGAGTCTAATCCAGAGGTAGGATCGATATTTACATGCGACCTTGCATAACTTGTTCCATAAGATTGAAGTAACTCAATTAATTTTTCACTACGTGGTATAGAAGTTTTTAACAGCTCAGGAATTATCTGTTGCTCAAAAGCAATCATATCCTTTACAGATCTATTCTTCTTCAAATGCGCCTGCCACGGCAATCCATAATAGGTTTTATCCAGATGGATGTGCATATCCCTGAAAGCCGGGAGCATTAACAATCCCTTTGCGTCGATTGCTTTTGCATCAGGCTTATTAGGAAGAACATGCTTCACCTTACCGTCTTCAATCTCAATAATGAAAAGTTCGGTTTTTGTTTTGACTACCTCGTCCTGATCATATTCGAATCCCGTTTCGAGCCTAACATTTTTTAAGGTCAAGGTTTTTCCTGAAAAACGGTTTACATTTTCATTTGCAATGGCCTGTTCTGCTGAGAGTAAACAAGTGCTTGCAAGCAAAATAGATGAGCTTTTAATAAAGTCTTTTCTCGAGATCGAATTTGGGTTTATCATAACAGGATTATTTGTTACAAAAATAACCTTCTGTTATGTTTATGAATAGTAGGATTTATATTAAAACTTGTATCATTTATAACTATCCATACTTATTTATCGAATTTACAGCTTATATCTTGCTCAATTCATAACTGTTCGCGAAATGCACGTGGGGTAATTCGGGTTTGATTTTTAAAGAATTTAGAAAAATAAGCGACGTCATAAAACCCAAGATCGAAGGCAATCGCTTTAATGGGTCTTTCGGTCGTTAATAAAATCCGTTTTGCTTCGAGGATTAAACGTTCGTGAATGAGTGCAGTGGCTGATACATGAAAATGCTTTTTACAGAGCATGTTCAGATAGTTTGCCGAAATATTTAACTGATCGGCGTAAAATCCAACAAGTTTTTCCTTCTTAAAATGCATATCGATCAGCGAGCGATATTTAAAAAGCATCGGTTTGGTTTGGTAAACCGTTTGGTTATTGAACAATGTTTCTGCTTCTTCACTAACCATCAGCGCAATAAGCCTGATCCTGGCATTGATAATTTCCCAAAGTATGGCAGGCTTTGCGAGTTCGGATCTGATGCGCTGAAATTCATACAGGATTTTTCCATAAGCTTCGGTACTTAAGTTTATTACCGGATAATTTTGGTATAAGATTAATGAAAAGCGTAAAGAATTGGCCAGCGTTTCGAATATGCTCCTACTGATCATAAGTTGATGGGCAAGGGTTTCTTCGCCGAGCTCCCATTTATGGATCTGCTCGGGAAACAATAAGTGCAACTGATTCCCAGTGACCTGGTGATCTACAAAATCGATGGTGTGTATGCCGCTTCCCTCCTCAAAAAGCATAAAAAGGAAAAAATCATGTTTATGTGGTTTTTCGATATGCCTTTTTCCAATTATTTCATGATACAGCAAGTTATTTCCCGAATCTTGCTCGGGCCAGAATTCACTGATATCGAGTATAGGAAAATTTGCAATCACATCCATCGGCGAAAAATACCATTTTTGTATAGAAGTTACGAAAAAAGAAGATGGAAAGTGAATGAAGGAGTATTATTACGCAGGTTTTATGGAGATGAAGGATCATGATTTAAATTTTATATCCTGTAGCTTCGGCAAAATCATGATGGTTTCATATCGGATAAAATTGATTCATCGAAATTACTTTGATATCTTTCCGGCTGAAGAACAAGGATTGTAAATAAAAATGCAACCTTTGTAAATAAAAACCTGACACCATGCATCTTAGCCGAAATCTCCTCTTCGAGAAACGCAAATACTTGTTTGGATCGATAATACTTTTGTTTATCGCTGCAATCTGTGTAGCTTTCAGTATGGCTGGCTGTAACGACTTTGATATCGCCAGAAGGGAAGTTTTGCTCCGCCGGATAGGACATGAACTACTCCTCCAATCGGGCGACAGTATATCGAGGGTTCTTCCCATAAAAAAGATCGCTGAAAATGAATACCAGATCGCGTTTGAGAATGAGCTGACTTTTCAACCCGACTCCCTGGTGAATACCACTCAGCGTTTGTTTACCAAAGATCCGCTCACAAGTGATTATGTTGTTAATGTACTAAACTGTGGCAATGCCAGTGTAGCTTATGGATATGCCATATCCAAAAACAAAAAAGATGACATTGTAACCTGCAGAGGAAGAAAACAGCCTAAGGCATGTTACATGATCAACATTAAGTTCAAACCGACCGGCATAAATACAGCCAAAAATAGATATCTTCTGGTTGGCCTGCCACTTTTAGCCTTTGTTGGATTTATTTTCTTGAGCGCTGTTAAGCGGCGAAAAACTTTACCTAACGGCGAGTATACTGGCCTATTCACTTTGGGCTCGGTATTGTTCGATGCGAAAAATCGGAAGCTTACAATAAATGGAAAAACAATAGAACTAACCGGAACGGAAACCCGTGTATTGCTTATTTTCGCATTGTCACCCAATGAAACTATAGACAGAAGCCGGTTACAAAAAGAGATATGGGAAGATGATGGTGTTATTGTGGGCCGAAGTTTGGATATGTTCATATCAAAACTTAGAAAAAAGCTTGAAGATGATCCGAATATCAATATTGTCGTTGTACGCGGCAAAGGATATAAGCTTGAAATTAACACTTAAGAAGAATCTTCCTGATGTGATATTTTAGCATTCAATTTGGCATTTTTAAACTTTATTGGGAACTACTAATATGATTTATCATTAAAAAGAGTCTATACTTTTTAAATTTAAATTCTATCTGATGCTCTTGTACTAACTGTTATTCTTGTCTGAATAAGTCCAGCCATAAATCCAATCAAGCTGTTGAATTTGTTTACCAATAAAGAACCCAATTAAGCAGTCGCGGAACCATGCTGCTATCGGGTTAGTTTTTGTTTTAGTATCGCCTAATTTTCTAGCACTTTTTATCACTTTTTCTACCCTGGGCTGGCGTTTGGATTGGAAAATCTGAAATACAGTTCTATAGTCTTCATGTAATTTTAACAGCTCCGCAATTACAACAGTATCTTCTAATGCCAGTGATGCTCCTTGGCCAATATGTGGAGAAATACCATGTGCAGCGTCTCCAATAAGACAGACCCTGCCTTTATACCAATGCGAAAGTTTGGGTACATCATAAATAGGGTAGGCAATAATCTCGTGGCTGTTTCTGATTATTTTGGAGAATAAAGGATCATCATTTTTATGGACATTTATTAAATGGTCCTGAATTTCAGTTTTTAATGTTTTCTCTATTTCCTGTGGCTTTGGCTGCTGCGCTCTAAAATAATTATTGAACCACCAGACTTCCCCTTTATCAGAAACCGAATAGGCAAAAAATCCCCTTTCTCCAAAAGCCATTCGTATGGTATCCAGGGGTGCTGAAAGTTCGGGTATCTTGGCATAACCACCGGTAGAGATAAGCTTTGTGTATTTGATTGCAGAAACTTCCGGAAACAACTGGTTTCTAACTTCAGAAAACATTCCATCACAGCCGATCATAATATCACCAGTCGCCATAGTTCCATCAGCAAAATACGCTGTTACCTGGTCATTTGTTTCATCATAACGGACAAATTTCTTATCATATCCTATTTTTATGCCAGCGTCAGCAGCTGCTATCTGGGCATATTTATTAAGATTTGCCCGTTTTAACTGCAATGTTTCTACACCGTATTGCTTTTTCTGATAAGCTGTACCCAGTTCTGCTATCTGTTTTCCTTTGGAATTGAAAAATCTCATTGCGCCAGGCGTATAGTCATCTTTGAGCATCCTCAAATCAATAAATTCTTTCAATACATTCAAGCCATTGGGGGTAAGTCCCAAAAAGGCTCCCTCTTTTGTATTGTCTTCTGATCTCGATTCAAATATTTCAGCATTAAAGCCTATTTTTTTCAGTTGTAAAGCCAGTATTGGTCCTGCAACACCTGCACCAATTATTATTGCTTTTTTATTCATTGTTTTTCTCTTTTATTTTTAATCCTGGTATCAGTAAAAAGTTTAGTGTAAAAAATATCGCCACCCTCACATAGTTTAAATTGCGCCATTGTGCTGCTTTTTCTTGCAGGAATATATTAACAGTATCGCTATAGGGTATTCGCTGGAACTCCATGATAGTTGGCGCGAAATACATTAATGTCCATGCCCTGACTGCAATATGTCCGATAAGAACCAATGCAATCATCCTTCTGCGTTTCTTTATCTTCCAGTTAAAAATTAAAGCTGCAACAAATATTATTTCATGTATCCCATGTACAATTATCCAGAACACTTTAAAATCCAAGCCATAGGGTTTTTGAAAAAAGATTAAGGAGGAAGGCGGGGCTGCTGTCCACGCAGGAACCATTAGCGCAGTTTCCCACACCTGAGCGCCGTTCATTATAAAGTAAGCACAGATGGAATAAAATAACCATTGGGTGGATTTCGAATATTGTTGTGTATTTTCCATGTTTAAAATTATCGTTGCTAAATGTGTTCGACTTTACCTTCTCCTCTTTTATTTATATCATACAGCACAGCATTTACGGAGTAATAAATAGGCCCATCTCCCAATTGATTAATTTCAATTGTTTTGTTGGCATATACTTATGTTTCCATTTTATCATTTGGGGTAGTCATTAGGCCAGTGATTTTTTTCTAACTTCGATTTTTGTATATTCCATACATACCTTATGATGCAAAATTATCGCACGATCAAAAGATAAGCTTGTAAAAAAAGGAGTTAAACTGATATATTAGGGAGCAATGGGATTTGAATTAAGAAATGATAAAAAGACATTCAAAACGGTCTTTGATGAAAATGACTTTAATAATCACGGTTTTAAAGAAGATGCCTTTAAAATAAATATCCCTTTTGGACGTTTGACGGCAAAACAGTGGCTTTTTGATGGTATCAAGATTATATATTCCGAAACCGAGCTGGATAAACCAACCGAACTGGATTGGAGAGGAGATACGGAATTGGTAACCATGCACTTTAATTTGCAGGGAAGAACTTCAATAAAACAGGATGGGATGAGCAATTCTTTTGAGTTGAACGGGAATCAGCATAATTTATTCTATGGCACCAGTGCTGAAGGTAAAATGAAGTTTGATGAGTTGCGGATGAAATCATTTATGATTCAATTTGCAAAGGATTCTTTTTTAACGATGTCAAAAGATGGGAATGATTCCCTTAAGCAGTTTGCGGAGAAAATAGTTTCGGGAACACCTATAGCTTTTTCAAATGCTAATCTAAATATTGATCTACCCTTACAGACCTGTATTAATTCAATTTTGAACTGTGATTATACAAGTGGGTTAAAGCGGTTGTTTCTTCTTTCGAAAACGATTGAACTACTTGTTTTGCAAGCCGAATCGTTTAATAACTTTCAAAATTCAAAATCTGAATACATAAAACATGATTACGACAAAGAACGGATTGTATTTGCCCGTGATTATTTGGTTAAAAACATTGAATCGCCACCAACGCTGGTAGAATTGGCAAAAATAGTGGGGATAAATGAATATAAACTCAAGCGGGGATTTAAAGAAATGTTTAATCAGACGGCTTTTTCTTATTTATCCGACTTACGTTTGGATCTTGCAAAAAATGATCTGCTCGAAGGTAAAAAACAAGCTACCGAAATCGCTTTTGAACTGGGCTACTGTTCATTGCAGCATTTTAGTAGTGCATTCAAGAGAAAGTTCGCTATCCCTCCAAGCCGGGTGAGACGTTAAAGACAAAGAACTACCAGATAAAAATGTTCTAAATAAAATAGGCTGTTAAATTCCAAAAAACCATATGGCAAATGGCCTAATTTAGCCAGCAGTCTATTGCGCTCGTCTTCAAATTAAAGCTAAGGCCGCACCTATCGCAAATTTTGCTATAAAGCGGTAAATTGATAGGTTTTATTTTTACTGGTTTTAAACTTAGTCTCGTAACCTCCGGTATTTTTTTTGGAGCTGGCCTTTGCTCCATTTATCCTTATTGGCAGATCTGTCTGCAAAATACATTCGTTTCCATTTATTGATTTTATTGACCCGGCCTGCAACTTCATATTTTTCCAGGTAATCGCTATCTCAAATCCTCCCCGGGCTTTAAGGCCTTTTATTTCACCTTCATTCCAGGCTTTTGGTAATGCTGGCAATAACTGGATAAAGCCAAGGTGACTCTGCATCAGCATTTCAGCCATTCCGGCAGTACCGGCAAAATTGCCATCAATCTGAAAGGGCGGATGTGCATCAAAAAAATTCGGATAGGTACCACCGCCCTTAACACTGCCTCCAGTGGTTTCAACATAGTTTAACAATTGCCGGATCAGGCTATAAGCATGGTCTCCATCCTGTAGTCTTGCCCACCAATTAATCTTCCAGCCTTTACTCCAGCCGGTACCATCGTCTCCCCGTATTTCAAGGGATTTTCGTGCTGCCGCAAAATACCCTGGTGTTAAGGGTGAGATCTCGCTGCCTGGATATAAACCAAAAAGGTGAGAAACATGCCTGTGATGGATATCTGTTTCAGTAAAATCCTTATACCACTCCTGGATCTGTCCTTTACTTCCGATCTTTAGCGGATAGAGTTTCTTTTGTTTTGAAATCAGTAAATCATGGAAAGTATGATCAGTACCTATAACATTTGCAGCGTCAATCACGTTTGCAAAAAGATCCCTGATGATGGACATATCCATTGTGGTTGCTACAGACACCGACTGTTGATTTCCTGCCATGTCTTTAAACTTATTTTCAGGAGAGGTTGCAGGCGCTGTAACCAGATAACCATCCTTGTCTTCAACCAGCCAGTCTAATGTAAAAAGTGCAGCTTCCTTCATCACGGGGTAGGCTTTTTCTGCAAGGAATTTCTTATCTCCTGTGTACCGGTAATGTTCATACAAATGCTGGCAAAGCCAGTTTCCACCCATTGCCCAGTTTGCCCAAGAGGGATCGCCGGCACCTTTGTCTCCTACAGGATTGCTTAAAGCCCACAAATCTGAATTGTGGTGTGCAACCCAACCGTTTGCGTTGTAAAATTCCCTTGCAGTTACCTTTCCTGTTTTTGACAAACTTTGTATCCAGTTCAAAAGCGGCATATGCATTTCTGAAAGATTGGTTATTTCTGCAGGCCAGTAATTCATCTCGGTATTGATATTAATGGTATAATTTGATCTCCATGGTGCCAGCAGCTCCTTGTTCCAGATTCCCTGAAGATTAGCCGGCGGTCCGCCCGGGCGGGATGAGGACATCAGCAGGTATCTTCCATATTGAAAATATAACGTTTCCAGGCCTGGATCATAAATTCCAGAAGCATACCCCTTCAACCTTTCATTAGAGGGCAGATTAGCATTAGGATTATTAACCAAAGTATCTTTAACATGGAAAGACACCCGATCAAAATATTTTTTAAAATCGGCAACATGTGCATTAAAAACATTTAGATAAGTCTTTTTGGAGGCTTTATCAATCAAATCGGAAACCAGTTTTTTTTCATCTTTCCCCTCTTTATCCGGACATTTATCAAAGCCATTATAGCTTGTCGCCGCAGCTACATATAACCAGACTTCTGTAGCACCAGATATGAGCAAATGATCGTTTTGCGTATTCACACTTCCATCTTTGCTTATTGCTTTTATCCGATATTGAAACCGCATCCCGTTGCATCGGCCCGTATCTCCGTAAATAAGCGGCTCTACACCTTTAGGATTAGACGGATTTACATTGACCGGTGCCTTGCCGCTTACAATTAGTTCGTTATTAAGCTGCGTGGATAACCGGTAATTAAGCAAGCTATTTACAGCTACCGTAAATTTGAGTTTACCAACCTGATTTGCCCTGATTCTGACTACCATTATGTTATCTGGGGCAGAAGTAAAAATCTCCCGCGTATATTCTACACCATTAACAGTAAACTGCGTAGTAGACAGTCCGTTTGTCAGATTCAAATCCCGGTAATAATTATCGGCTTTCGAGCTTCCAAAATCGTGTTTGATCATTATATCGCCCATTGGCAAATAGAACGTTGAATACAGTCCCTGCATTTTTTTTGAAAGCTGGTTTGCCTGTGTATAATCTTCATTTTTCAATAATGCTTCGCGCAATATGGGAAGGTAATTTTTAGCTTCGGGGTTTACACCCTTTTTTACGGGGCCACCGCTCCACAATGTGCTTTCATTAAGCTGCAAAAGTTCTTGTTCTATTCCTCCAAAAACCATGGCCCCGATTCTTCCATTCCCAACCGGTAAAGCCTCTACCCATTTCTCTGCCGGTTTGTTATACCACAATTTTAAACTATTGTTATGTTGAGAAAAACCATAGAGAGAGAAAAAAGACAAAAAGCAGGTCAATAAATACTTCATATTGTGATTAAATTAATTCACGGCCATTATCAGGACTGGCCAAGTTGATTTTAAATGTATTTAAAAATCTGTTTTGATGGATGAACGGAATTTCTTCGTTCTCATCAAAGCAGATAAAGATTCTATTGATTTAACCAGACCCTTCCATCCAGTTTCCAGCTATCAGGTGGCGCAATGGCCAGCCAGCTCAGGATCTGGCGTGTAAGATCTGTTGTTTTAGGAACCAGTAAGGCCAAATCGCCTGTGGGAGGCGGACAGATGATATCATTTAAAGTATCCCACTGTAAAGTAGTACCGGTACCAACGGAAATATAAAAATCGTTCTTGGCTGGGCTTTCATCTTTAATAATTAGGCCACTGCCATCATTTGCCGGCCAGTAACCAATTAGGCGGTTCCAGTACGGGTGCGATTGATTGACCCTTGTATCGCAGGAAAATTGGAAAATCACAGCATCCGGTAGTGCCGCTTTCCAGATGCGGATATCACTAAGGTAACCATCAAAAGGATTATTAAGATCAACGGGAATGAGGCCCATTTGTAAGGGTGCGGAGTTATTCATTGTTCCGAAATTGTCTGGCAATATTTTCTCTGCCACATATTTGCCATCGCGGAAATAGCGGATTACTCTTTTAAAATCGCGGTTCAGAACCACAACAGCAAGACTATGCCAATTTCCATCGATAAGATTCGTTGGATCGTCGGCCGCTTGATGATCCTGGCCGGGTGTTCCCATAAAAAACCGCCATTTATCCGACTCCCAACCAAATGCCCATCCGTTTCCGACCTTTTTGGTCTTATCAAATCTTTTAGAGAAAAATACCGGCCATTCATATCGATAACTGGTACCGCGAATATTTTTTTTGACCTTTAATTCGATCGTAAAAGATATGGTATCTCCGAAATTATAAATGTTATTGTTGTTCTTGACTTCAGCCCGGACCGAGGTCGCCGGAGTTGCAGCTGAACTGGCGGGATTGGAATACAAGCGCAAAAATTTACCCGTATACTTATTACCGGTGAACGGTTTATCAACCAGATACGGCTTATAACTGATGTTGGCTATAACTGTAAATGTATTGGCTTTAGGATAGCTAAAAATGGTTTTGTCATCCTGCTCAACCGGGATTACTGCTTGTCCGCCGTGATTGGAAGTCAGCACGATCAGCCAATCCTCTTTTACATAGTTCTTTCTGGATTTCAATGCCATGAGGATTTCTCCAAGATATTGATCAAACTGTAAAATGGCACTTTTATAAGCCGGAAAAGAATTGTCGTACCCAAATTGGATTCCCGCTGCATTAACCGCTCCAAACTGCCCTACTATCAGAGCAGAGGCATCGTTTCCAAGTTCAGAAATAATTGCGGTTTTAACTTCTGCATCAGTACTGTAGGATTGACTGATATCGGCACCTGTAGTTAATTTATCTTTAAACAATGCCGAGGCAGCAAATGCGGCTGTTCTTGTATCTGGTTTTATAGATTTAACCCGCTGGAAGATTTCCGGATACTGATCCAGTTTATTTCCGGTAAAAGAATCGTCAATAATTTTATGTTTTGCTTTATTAACACCCGTAAGTAAATCTGCCCAGCCATTGCCATTATTTGACAGACTATCGCTTAGCGAATTCCACGAATAGGTCGCATTTTTAGTCAATGCAGTAATATTAGGAGCCTGCGCATCCCGTACCGACCAGCCTCTTGCCCCATCCACAATCAGGTATAAAACTTTCCTGCTTTTTGCTACCGCTGATGTCGAATCGCTGTACTCCTTTGAAGGCAGCAGCTTATCAAATCCACTATTGCATGATAATACCACAATACCCAGGGTAAAAAGTGCTATCATGCCTGTTATCAATCTATAATTCTTCATTTTCTTAACTATTAAAAGATTTTCAGGTCTATTTTTCAAATACTAAGCGGGTAATATTGTTTGCTCCCGTACCATCGATCTGGCTAAAAGATCCGATAAGCATAACAGCCATCTGCCCGGTTGAATTGGTTGTTTCATAAAGATCATTCACATATCCCTTGATGCTTCCGATCGCATTGTACCCCCTAGCCAGATCTCCCGTAGGTGTTAACACCATAAAGCCTGATCGCCTGATTCCATTATAAGTGGAAAAGACACCGCTCACTACGATCATACCGTTTGAGAGTTGTTTGGCAAAATTGGCACCGCCATCAGCAGAGAACCCTTTTGCTACAAATGACTGATCGATGGAACCATCTTCATCAAGCAAGGCGATTCCTTTGGCTGGAACGCCGTTGTAGCTGGTAAAAGAACCAGTAATTAAATACTTCCGGTTAAGCGGATTGTAGGTTATCGAACCTATGGACTGATCTGCGCCTGTACCGGAGTTAAAAACGGGATCTACTGTTCCATTTAAATTCAACCGGACGATGCGCCCGGCAGGAAGCTCATCAAACTTATTGAAAGATCCAACCACAATCAGCTTTCCGTCAGCCTGCATATAGGAGCTGGATACAAACCCGTTTCCGGCAGGCAAGCCCATATTATTTGTACTATTGAACCTGAACGTTTTGTCCAGTGATCCATCGGCATTGAAACGGACAACCTGAGGGGTCTCCACACTGTCGATAACAATACTATCGGCATAAAGGGTGACGCCAGAGATTACGACAGGCTTCCTGGAAATATCATATCGTTTGCTGATATAATATTTGAAATTACCGGTTGCTGTTAATTTATTCTGGTAATTATAAATTTTTCCAATGGTAGAATTAGTCCCTCCATTAAAAGCAGGAACGGCCTTTTTCTTTCCTGTAGCCGGAATGCCCGGAGCCAAGCTATGGTTGGTACTATAGGTGTCTACAAGCACCGAATCTATTTCGCCACTGGCGCTAAGCTGGGTAATATTGTTAATATTTGTCAAAATGGATCTTCCGCCGTTAAAGTAAAAGCCCGAAAAACTGCCTGCGGTTATATATTTATCCCCCAGGGGAGCAATGCCGTACAATGAGCCGTCTGCGCCGCCCGAACGGAAAGAAATATCGGCACCCCCATTTTTAAATGCGCGTACAATGCGGTTTACCGGAGTGATGATGCCTTTGCCATCATAATCGGTAAATGCGCCAAGAAAAATAAAGCGGTCATCTGTTAATGGGTAATAAGCAAAAATGTCTCTGTTTGCGCCACCGCTAACCCTAAACTCCGGATCGATACTAATCTTTCCACCGACCTTAAACCTTGGTCCAAAAAACACCTGATCGTTTATAGATAGGGTAGCAACGCCCGTACTGGCATCTTCAGGCACTTTGACGGTAATGCCCGTTGCCGTAATACTGAGTATTTCAGCCTTCTGCCCATTGAAGGAAAATACAGCCAGGTCTTTATACGGCAATAAACCTGTTGCCGCAAATGTAACCGTACTTCCGCCAGTTGCTTCCTGAGGCACAGGAGCCGTGCTGAGACTGAGACTAATCCCCAAGGGTTGCTTTCCACCCTCATAGGGATTTTCATAAACTTCACTTTTCTTACAGGCCGTAATAAAAAGTATGGTTAAAAAAGCCAGTGTTAAACTGATATATTTTGAATTCATTATCTTAATTTTAAATAATCCGCTTTATAAAATTTGAATATCCTCATCATTTACCGGCATAAACATCATAAACAAATCCGTAATCAAATCCGAAAATATGATTGGTATTCAATGTATGTACCACACCATTAAGCGGTTTAATATCTGATGATGAAATATCGGCACTAACCCAGCTATCAGTAGGTTTATTGAGATCTGTGATATAACCGATCGTAAGATGCCTGTAACCTGCATATTTGATCCCGTTGATGTCTTCAAATATCACCCCGATGTTAAAAATCACATTGTTATAAGAATAATAGTTCTGTCCGGGATAAACCGATTTAAGATTGATATCCAGCTGGTAATAATCTTTCATGCTGTTTGCACCTTTGAACATATACATCATCAGGTACTTACGCCAGATCTGTGGCTGAATGTCAGTCAGCACTTTAAGCGTGTCTTTACCGGTTTGGTAGAGGTAGTTATTGACATTTTTTAAAGCCGACCTGACCGACAGATCTGTTGGTGCAAAAAATGTCAGCTCATCCTGCTGAAACTCCTTTTCAAGACCAGCAATTTTTATAATCTGTGCAATTGTATCGAACTGCAGAGGCTTTGACTGCAAGTATTGAAGCATAGTCCCTTTGAAATTGGGATCAGATTTACCACCGTCAAAATAATATTTATCTTTTTTACAGGAAGCCAATAATAACAGGATCAAAGAAAATAATCCCAGCCCCCATCTTATTTTTTTAAAATAATTTCTCATATCGCTTAGCATTTATTATTGCCAGTACTCGTTTAATTTCATGTATGGATTGTTGTATAGTGCGGAAACGTCTATCGGCCAGGTCCATCCGCCCCTGGCAAACTGATCAGCTGAAAGCGGATTGAGTGTCCATTGCGGGTTTAAGATCCGTCCGGTCCTGATCAGGTCGAAATACAGGTGTCCTTCACCCATCAGTTCCTTACAGCGCTCATTGAAGATTGCATTTTTCAGGTCTTGTCCACCAATTCCTACATACTCAGGTGCCACGGCCCTGCGTCTTATCATATTCAGCATTTTTATTGCTTCTGCATCCTGTCCGCCCAGCTCTGCAAGCGCTTCAGCCCTGAGCAAAATTGCTTCGGCGAATCTAAAAATGATCAGGCCCCATTCCGGGCTACTCTGGTTAGATGCCAGGTTGCCTTTAAATTTGAGCAGTTGAAAATTCCCATCCTGGCTGAACATACTGTTGTCAAACCAAAGATCCTTACGCTTATCTGCTATACCTGCCGGATACAAACGCAGCAGGTAATCTGCCCTAAAATAAGCGTGGCTTGAGCTGTTGTCTGTTCCGCTATTTTTATTCGGATATCTAAGCATCATCTCTCCAAAAAAAGCTCGAAAATTAGGTGCAGACTCATAATTTATACTTTGGTTGAATTCAAAGATCCCTTCATTGCTCCTGCCTTTCATTACCTCACTAAAGTTATCAAGGGGAAGTAACTGGTATACGTTGCTGCCTATTAATTCACTGCCCAAATCTGCTGTCTGCTGATAATATTTCAACTTATTACCACTATCAAAGCCTGCATTCCACATATTCATATTCATCAGCAGATCAAGTGCCGCCCCTTTCGTTGCCCTAACAGCCCTTAATGCCGGATCAGGGTAAACCAATGGTAAATCATCCAGGTTTGCCTTAAGATCAGCGATACATTGGTTGATCACAGATACGGCTTTTTCCCTGGGCAACGGGGCCTGCTGATAGGCTTTTGTATAATATGGCACATCGCCGTATAACCTGACCATGAAAAAATAAGTCAGGCAGCGCAGAAACACAGCCTCTGCCTGATACCTTTTCTTATCATCACCTGAGAGGCCAGGGACGCCATTATTAACCCGTTCGTACAGGATGTTGGCTCCCTGTATAACAGAATAAAACTCATACCACTTGGTGATTGAGTCAAAGCCAAGCCCGTTCCAGGCCTGGGTAGATGACAGTACACCTGTATTTGTTTTCAGGTTATTCGTTGCAAACTGTGTATAAACCAGGCGGATATTTTTTTCCCCTACAGAATTGGAATTATTTAATATAGCTGGCAGGATGTATCCCGAACGCAGTTCGCCTGTAGCGGGAATAAAAGAAGTGCTGGTAAACTTGTTTCTAAGGTTAGCGTATTGATCACTGGTAAATGATTCGACATCAGACCGTGACTGCCAAAAGACATTGCCGCTTAATTTATCCAGGGGCTTTACATCCAGAAATTTCTTACAGGCAGAATTTGAGATGCAGACTGCCAGAAGTAGTATATAAAAGGAGTGTGTTTTCATTTTCTTTTGATTGTGGGTTAAATCATTAAAATTCTACATTGACACCCAGGTTATAGGTGCGGGAAACGGGATATCCTGCAGAAGAATCATAACCTAAAGCGGTAACATTCTCCGGATTCGGCCCTGAATATGAAGAAAAAGTAACCACATTATTTGCCGAGAGGTAAACCCTGGCCATATTAAGGCCCATTCTTTTTGCAAGTTGTTTTCCCAGGGTAAAACCAAAGGTTACATTGTTCAACTTAAAATAACTGCCATCCTCTTGAAAGAGTGACTGGTTAGACCGGAAAGGGTTAATTATGCCCGATCGGGTATAGTCAAACGGGTTTGGATAAGCCGCCCCTGCGCTAGAGGAACCGTAGTAATTGACATCAGTAAGTGGTAAGTATACACTCGATCCAAAAGGATTGCTAACCAACCTTAACCTGGAGGCTAATGCATCGTTAATGATATCTCTTTTTAAGGTAAATGAACCATTCACATTCAGCGAGAAATTTTTGTAGGACAGATAGGTATTTAATCCTCCGGTTACAATTGGCTGTGAGTTACCCAACACCATCCGGTCTTTATTCGTTAATACATAATCTCCGTCTAAATCTTGCCAGATCGGGTCTCCGGCCCTAAAAAATGCAGTAGAACTGTTATCTGTGCGGTACAAAAGCCCTGTGGCAGGGTCAACAGGAACCGCAGTATTGCTGCCATAAACCCCCTGATTGTTCAACAGAAAATTTGACAGGGTATTCCGGCCAACTCGCAGTACGGTTGCAGGGTTGTTTTTTGTCGGGTCTCCATCGATTACGATCTGGTTTATATTACCAGGCAGGCGGGTTAACACATCATGGTTTATGGCACCATTTACAGAAATACTCCAATTTACGGGACTATTTTTAGGTAGAGGCCGCAGCACCACTGACAGCTCATAACCATAATCGATCAGGCCGGCATCATTACTAGATACACTTCCAAAACCGGTCATACTCGAAAGCGTCATGTCGCGTTTTAGATTGGTCACTTTTTTATAGTAGGCATCGAACATAAACTCTATTTTGCTATCGAAGAAGCCCATATCTACACCAAAATTATACGTAGTATTGGTTGATGGCTGTAAAACACTATTGGGTAAACTGCCATAATTTATACCGATACGGGGAACACCTACATAATTGCCGTTTGGTGCGTATGTTCCGTACAGGGAATAAATATTTCCAGTAGGCTGGATATTCCTGCCCCAGCTCATGCGGATATCACCGGATGACAACCATTTGGAATTAGCCAAAAAGTTTTCTTTGTTAAAATTCCATCTAAATCCAATAGAAGGATTTTTAGCAAAAGGATTATCAAAACCAGAAACAGATGACGCATCAAGCCGGTAGGTAAGATCGAGTACATACTTTTTCTTATAATCGTAAGAAAAAGCACTGGCGAAAGATACCACATGTTCGTTTTTGTAATTTCCGAGCACCCCTCCTCCCCTGGAAGCGAAACTACTCGCACCCAAAGGGCCCTGAAACTGATCGTTCGGTGTACGCTGCTGTATAATAAACGACGCCTGATAATCTTTGAGGTACACCTCACCGAACGAGTTTACAAAGAAATTATGCGTACCGTCTTTGAAACTCTTAGCATAAGTGAACCCGCTCCTGTTATACAAGGTCGAATTCCGTTCGTTATAGGAATAAATACCTGAGTACAAATAATTGGCAGCAGCTGGTGTAAATGTTTCTTCTGTTCCTACCGCATAATCATAACTACCGCTTGAAGAAACCCTAAAGCCAGGAAACACCATAAAGTTCACATCAACATTGGAGCGCAGGTTTTTGGCAACATTGTCATTTTTGACGGTCAGCGCCGATAGTACCCCGCTAGTTGTCTGAAATAATGATGGCCCCGGAAGCAAGGAGGAGACCGAAGCATTGGTTGCTACGCCTGTTTGAAAAAGCCCCTGTCCATCGCCTTTATTCTTTTTTCCCAAACCACCGGCAAGATTTATAAATACACCAAACTTATCATTTGGCTTATAGTTCATATTTGTGGTTAGGTTGTAGCGTTTATACCCTGTATTTTCTATAATTCCCTTTTCTCCATAATATCCAAAGTTGGTTTTGTAATTGAATTTATCATTACCTCCATCGATGTTCAGGTTCTGTGTGGTATTATAGGTTGTGCGATAAAATACCGCCTGCCAGTCTGTAGAATTGTTATAATATGGATTTAAACTGTCGGCCAGGATTGGTGTAGTGGAAATTTTCATCACATCTACATAATTCCCCATGGTTAAAATTTCATTGATCTTGGCATCCCGTTCAGATTTACCTCCAAGGGTTTCACGGAGTTTTGGACTTTTGTTAACGAAAAAATTAGCGGTATAGCGGATTCTTGGCACTTTAGAATTACCACGCCTTGTGGTAATCAGGATAACACCAAAAGCGCCCCTTGAACCATAAAGTGAGGTGGCCTGCGCATCTTTCAGCACTTCAATACTGCCAATATCCTCAGGCGGGATCAGCGAGAGCGGACTAACGCCTGGACCTGCAGAATTGAAGCCGTATTCGAAATTTGCATCAGCCTCTACAGGTACGCCATCTATTACATAAAGCGGAGAAGTAGGCGTTAAAAACGAACTGGTTCCCGAACCCGAAATGTCAATTCCGGATACACCGCGTATTGCTACAGATCCACGATAACCGGGTGCCCCGGTATTTACCTGTATATTAAGGCCGGGAACTTTACCCTGTAGCAGCTGCTCTGCATTGGAAACAGGAATATCCTGGATTTCTTTTCCGCTGATCACGTAGGAAGATCCCGTACTGGTTTCTTTTAACCGTTTCTGATAACCCCGAACAACCACCTCTTCCATATCAGAAGAACTTGCGCCTAAGGTAATGTTCAACAAAGTCTGTCCGGATTTAATTTTAACCCGGTTCTCGTTATAGCCGATATACCTAAAAATAAGGGTTGATTCTGGAGCTACTGCAATGGTGTATCTGCCATCACGATCTGTAAAAGAAGTTGGTTTTGGTGGCTTACCGTCCAATAAAATTGTTACATCTGGTATGCCCTGTCTGGTTTCCCTGTCCATAACAGTTCCTTTAACAATTACTTTTTGTACCTGTGCTGCCAGGTAGCCCGGAACCAACAGGCCGGCTATAAAAACCGTGAGCAATAATATTCTCTTTGTCATTTGTATCATATTAAGCCTACACATTAATATTCGTCCTGAAACCTAGGCGTGTCATTGCGGAAATGAAAATCTATTTCCCAATCCCCCTCGCGGAAGATGCTGAAATTGAATTTCAGCTTTCCGGTTTCCCTTATCCCATTAAACCCGATCCGACTGTAACTAAACTCTACCATGGCCCTGGAACCATCACCATTGGTATATTTTGTTGGAAGTTTAACCAGGGGAATCGGGTAAGCCACATCATACCGTACATAATCACCCGTTTTTTGCATGTTAAAGCCGTGTATCAATCCGCCCCATTTCGTATCTTTAAAAGCATCTACATTCATCGGGTTTTTATTTTTGTCGAGAAACTTAAAGGTTAAAGAATTGCCGTTACCCGTTCTTTTAAAATAGATGTAAACATCTTTATTATCGTTAGAAAGTGCTTTTCTGGTATTTTGGCCGATCATTCCACTTAGTTCAGAAGGTAGTATAGAATCTTTTGGCAGACTTGAAATCACGTCCATATTGGTAGGCTCATAGGGCATTTCCCTAAGTGGATTAAGTAACAGATCCTTAATGGTTCTCTCTCCTCCGGAATTGGAAACTTTGACATCGAAAAGATAGCCACCGGGATTAGTAGAACCCTGATATGCAGGCACCAACGCATTGGTTGCGCTCTGCCAGAGAATCAGATCACCCGATTTTCTCAGTTCCCACAGGGGGTGGTCCTCTTTTTTTCTTTTATCGAGAATTTGCTGCAGGCTGGTTTCTTTGCCATCATAAGCGGTAGACCATACCCAGACCGGCTGCATTTTTGTGAGGTTATCGGCAGGGGTACCATCTGCTTTTCTGACGTTCAGCAGCTGAAAAGTTAAGGGTAAACTTGAATTATCGTAGTTAAAAATATTGGTTATTACAGTTGTACGCCCCAATACCGGCGAAAAAGTTTTCGTGGTATAATCTACTTTTTCGCTGAAATAATCGACATCAGCAGGGATATCCAGCCATTTTTTACAGCCCGTTGCTGTACTTATTATAACTGCTGCAAAAGCAAGATATATATATATTGTTCTAAATTTCATATCCGTATAGTTTAGTTGACCCGTTTGATGACAAAATTGTTCACCTGTATATCTTTGGTTTCATGAAAAAACCGCATCACATGATTACCTGCCTTCAAGTGAAATACAGGGCTCTCGACCAACTGCCAAACCCACCAGCCTTTATTGTTTGGGAAAGTCAGGGATCCTGTTACGTCTTTGTAATCAAATTCTATGTGAAACTTTAAAGGCGTTGAAGCATTGCCGTTACCTAGCCTTGAAGTAATTTTATAATCTCCTTCTACCGGTACATTTACAGAGTAAACAGTCCATTCGCCGGCAACTGTCCATCCCAGGGAATAACTGGCTGTATAAGTACCAGCGGCATCGGTATACATCTGACCAAGGCTCCCGAATGCGACATCAATATCCACATATTCAGCGGGCCTGTAATTGCCCCCGTTTTTAGTTAAGTCATCGTGATAGGCAACACCTTCTCCACCCAGGTCATAATCTTCCGCTTCGATCAATACAGTTTCGCCGACCACTGAAGGCAAAATGAACGGTCCATTGTAACCTGCCGGCCTGAATGTACTTTTATCATAGGGTTCGACCTTAGGTTTGGTATATTCGCCGAATCCAAAAGGATGGGTAGTTTCCAGTACGTGCACGATACCGTTAGAAGTACGGATGTTAATTGCATCAGCAGTAGCTAAAACCCAGTCTTTAACGAAGCTGCTTTTTTTGGTAAAGAAGTATTTAATTACCGCTGGCCCGCCACCCTTGTATCCACTCGCATTGGCAGTGGCGAGTTTACCGTTCATGGGATAAGCATACCTAACGGCCTTAAGCATTTTTCCATCAGTCTGTGTCAGCGAATCGGCTGTATAACTTCCCCTGATTACATACCTGCAGATCATACTGTCGAGCGACTCCTCTGCCATATCTTTAAGATAAACCGGAGCCTTTCCCCGTAATTTTCTCGTGGTATTCAGTTTATCGACTACCTGTTTAAAGCTCTGATTGGTAACTGCAAATAAGGTTACATTGTTGTTCCTTAGCGTATCGGTTAATTTTAGGCGATCGATTACAAATAAGAGCGAATCAAACATCCCTTTCTTACTTTTCAAATAATCGTATGTAGTTCCCGGAAAGGCTACTGTACTGTTGATGTAATTGTAATCGCCTTTATCCTTTGAACAGCCGGCAACAAGCATCGATCCCAGCAGGAGCACACTCATGTATTTAGATATCATTTGTATACGTTTCATAACCATAAATTATCTGTTCCAATACGTCGTTTGAGTTAATAATGAATTCTGGGTAAGCAGAGATTTTGCTATGGGCCAATAAATACCTCCGTTTTGAATGAGCGCATTGAACGCAGGATCGTTATTTTTGATTTTTTTGTATCTGATCAGGTCGTACCATCTCCATCCCTCTCCCATCAGTTCTTTTCTCCGCTCGAGGAATATGGCATCGATCAGGCTCCCATCTTTAGTCTGATCAAATGCGAGAAGACCACGATTGATCCGCCTTGCATTTAACAGATCGATTGCACCGGAAACATCGCCGAGCACTGCTTTGGCTTCGGCAAGTAAGAGCGCAACTTCTTCTGGTCTGGTAAAAACAAGAGAACTTGCATATTGGGTCATCGATCCGTCAGACCCGGCACCGTTTATGGTATTTAAAGGCGGATTATTATCACGGATGATAAATACTTTGGTAAAAACAGGGAAAGGTCTGTCAAAAACACCAAAATAACGATCGGAAGTTGGTGTAGAGGTAATCTTATCGATACCGAACCGCGCGTCGTTTTCCTGGCTGAATATGGATAGGATCGAATCTTTGGGAACGTAAATTGCTGGTAAGCTTTTGTTGATGACATAAGGAGCAGCAAGCGTAAGCTCTTCCATAAAACCTGAAGTACCACTCTCCGCATTTAGGAACATATGGCTAAATCCGGCAATAATATTGTATTGATTATTACCAAATTCACCCCTAAACATCTGCCGGGTCTGATCTACATTCATAAAGAACATCCTTTCATTTCCCATCTCTGCAAGGCCCATATTATCCAATACCCATTTAGCCCATTTGGCTGACTCTGCGTATTTACCCTGCCAGGCATATACATGCGCCAGAACAGCATAAACAGTATGCTTTTTAGCCATCTCTTCCTCAATAGTATAGTAGGGAGTCCGGGTCTGCTCGGGTTGGTTCTTGTTGTAGGCTACGGGTAAATCTGGTGCCGAAAGCAACAGCTCTGATTCAGCAAAAGCAAGTATTTTCTGTTGGTTTTCTCTGGGTTTGTTTTCAAATTGTCCGTCATGCGAACTGATGATGAAAGGTACATCTCCCCAGATCCTGACCATGTAGAAATACATGAAAGCCCTGAGAAATCTTGCATGGGCTACATCTAGTTTAAGATCCTGCGGTAAATAGCGTTTATCCGACTCAACGATTGCCGGTGCCCTTTCAAGAAATATATTGGCTGCATTGATTACAGCATAAAATCTTCTCCAGTTTGACAAGGCCTGTACGACCGGAAAAGTCGCCTGAAGATTATTGTCTGCTATAGACTTCATATCCAAACGGTTAGCACTCCTAAAATCACCCCCGGCTCCGTTTACAGCCCTAAGATCGCCATAAAGCCAGTGCCTGTCATTGTCACACAACGCTGCTCTGGCCAGTCCGTATGCACCCATCAGGCCTGCACGGGCATCCTCAACTGTCCTGTACATATTGGCCTCGCCAACCAATCTGCTCGATTGAACATCAAGCATCTTTTTACAGGCACTGAATATCGTTAAGGTGGCAATCAATACGATTAAAATGCGAATTTTCATTTCTTTAATTTTAAGTCTTTATTAGTTCCAGTTGCTATAATTCCATTTTCACTCCAAGTGTAAAGGTTCTTGGAATAGGCAGTCCGTAGCCAGTATCGTAGCCTGCATAGTCTGTCAGTTCGGGATCTCGTCCTGTATAAGGGGTAAGGGTGAATAGGTTATTGGCCGTAGCATAAACATATAACCTGTCAATTTTCGAGCGTTTACGTTTCAGCAGGTCTTTCAGGTCATAGCCTACAGATACAGCGCGTAGTTTCAGGAAAGCTGCGTTTTCGAGAAAAAGATTTTGATCGCTTCGGTAGGGTACTGCGCTACTCCAGGGATTGTAAACCGGGTATTTGTTATAATCACCGCGTTTTTCCCAAAATGTAACTTCTTTGACCGAATTTATATCGTTGGCACTTTCCTGATTGATGAAATCGAATCTTTTTGCCATGTCCTGATTGATGATATTCCGACCAAGATTATAATAAAGGTTCAGCCCAAGTGTCCAGTTACCGTATTTAAAATCATTGTTAAACCCACCCGATACTAATGGAAGAGAATGTCCTGTTAGTATGCGGTCAGCATCATCAATGGTATAATCGCCATTGCGATCGTTCCATATGGCATCGCCAGCCTTAAGCGGAATCCCTTGAAAATTAAGGGGCAGGCCGGTTTTAGGATTTACAGGAACTTCGGCATCGCTCTTGTAAATGCCGCCGTTATCCAGCAGCCAATATTGATCTACAGCCTTTCCCACCTGTAGCAATCGGTTTCCCACTACAAGTTCACGAAGTCCACCCGGTAATGATTTTAGTCTGTTTCTGTTATAATTGATATTTAATGATGAATTCCATTGAAGTTTTTTGGAATTGGGGAATATATTGGCGTTGATGCTAGCATCAATCCCAGAATTGTTGATATTCATTCCTGCCTGGTAAGATTGCGTATAACCATATTCTGCAAAGGCAGGCACACCGATCAGCTGATCTTTATCTGATCTGCTGTATACATCGGCAGCAATCATTAACCTATTGTCCCAAAAACCAATGTTTGCTCCAATATCGATCTGTTCGCTGTAAGCCCATGGAATGTTATATCCAACCCATCCTGAACTATAAGGCCTGTTTAGCGTTGCTACACCAGAGTATGTTCCTACACGGGGTTCGCCGGTATAACCGATATCCACCGTATATTGAGGGCCTGCGGCATAACGATCGTCCAGTTGCACCCTGCCTATACGGCCATAACTTGCGTGTAATTTCAGTTCAGATATTTTGCTGCCCTGAAGTGACAGATCATTCTTCAGGTTCCATCCGGCAGAAACCACCGGCGAAAAGAACCAGCGGCTTGTAGGCTGAGCTGCTGAAGAACCGTCTGTTCTAAGCATTAGTGATAGACTGTATTTATCTTTAAAACTATAAGTACCTTTTCCATAAAAGGATATCAAGTTGTTTTGAATATTATCCAAAAACCTGTACATCAATGTATTAAGAAATCCGGTATTGGGGTTATACGAAAAGAAAGCGGTAAGCGGATTTTTAGGATCATTAAGTAAATTGATCTTAATGTAATCACTGGAACCTCTGTAAGCATACCCATAGTTGTAATGGTAAGTATCCCACTGCAATGTCTGGCCTGCCTGTAAATCAAGCTTATGAACGTTATTCCAATCAAATGAATAGCTTATTGTATTTTCTGCCGTCAGGCGCTGGTTATATCCGAAGTAGTTGGATACATAACTATTCGTTTCAAGCAGTGTACTGGGATAAAATATATCGCGATAACCTTCATTATAGTCGGCCGAAAACCTGGAAGTGATATTTAGTTTACCAAAACTGAAATCAAATTCTGTATAACCGTCAAAAATATTGGTTTTGTTCTTATCAAATGATTTATCATATTCACTTAAGTAGTTGGCATAGAAATCTTTGTTCGGCGAAATTGGATTGGTTAAATTCGGGAGATACCTTTCTTCAGCAAAACGGTCACGCTGGTACCTGTTTCTATCGCGTACCAATTGGCTGCCATTAATTGAAGTGGTTATATTTAACCAGGACAGGGGTTTCATACTAATTACAAAGCCAATGCTATAACGGCTCAGTCCGGTTCCGTCTGCCACCCCGTTATTCCTCTGATTTCCCAGTGATGCCCGAAAATTAGTTTTATCAGAGCCTCCGGCAAGACTTGCATTTGCCGAATATATTAAGGCATTTTTATAATATAGATCCGTCCAGTTGGCTGGCCCGTAATAAATGCTGTACAGAGAATCGCGCAGATAAGCCGGAGTATTCTGTTTTTGCTCTTCGGTTGCATATTGGCTATAAAACGGTTTTCTGAAATTACTCTCGGATGCTCCGTTGAGGGTGCTAACGCCATCACGTGTTGCCAGACCAATATAGGAGTTGAAGCTAATGGTCTTCTTCGCCTGCGGTTTTTTAGAACGGATAAGAATAAGGCCATTCGCTGCCCTTGGGCCATATCTGGCTACCTCGCTCAGGTCTTTAATCACTTCTATAGATTCGATATTCTCTGGATCAACTCCGGCAAGCAGATTAGTAGCTGGACCGATGCGGTTGTAATCATATTGTTGAATATCGTAAGCAAAAGGATGATCCTTGGAAATCAATGGTACGCCATCCAAGACGATCAAAGGTTGCGATGAAGAAATATCTTTCGCCGAAAAGAGTGGAACAGGTGTGCCATGTATAAAAATATGCTGTTCTGTTCCAGGTTCACCGCTTGGTTCCTGAATAGTTACCCCGGCAGCCTGTCCTTTTAAATATTGTTGTAGGGAAACCCCGGGAAATGAAGATATCCGGGCAGATTTCACCACACTCTTATTTAGTCCCCCAATATTGGCTACCTTCTTTTGGAGCGAATCTTTAGCGGAAATATGAGCTGAGCTCCTCTGGATTACTGTGGTATCCTGTCTGATCCACCCATAATGGTTAATCCCCATTGCAGACACTGAAACTGAAGAAATGCAAAGGCATAAAAAAAATACAAAACGCATAATAAATGTGTTATAAGTGCAATTGATTCAAATGAATGTTCCTTTAATGGAACAGTTGGGGCCGATCAGAAAATCTTGGGAAGAAGCCACATCGATTTTAAAATTACAGTTCAAAACGCCGATGGATTTCTACCTGAACCAGAAAACATTTAAACGTCACAAAGACGTTTAAAAACCCAAAAACGGGGTTTCTAAGGTATAAAAGCTTCATAAAATTTAGTTTATAGTTGGTTAGTTTATGTTAAGACACAATGCAGTATAACTTATACTCTCCTGATCCAGTTATTTCTGAAAATTTATTCCTGTCTAATATTTCAGGATGAATATGTGCTCAGTTATGGCTTCACATATTGTACTTTGGTTAGCGGAGAAGGGGAAATTAACATAAAGGGACATCCTCATCCGGGATATCCCTTTGCTAACTAAATACTAACCTGATAAATGGGTTTATTTTCTTTTGAACATCTTTCCAAAGATCCGATCAGATCATAATATGATTTATTATGATCGTTAATCTATTAATTAAATGGAATTTTGATAACGTTAAAAGAATAAGGTTTTAAAGTGATGTTGAGTTTTTTGCCTTTTAGGTTGATTATACTTTTTTGTGGGCTTACCGCTTCAGGATTTTCGAAAGAGTTGAGTTGATTTAGGTTACTGTTCGCTATTTCCTCATTGGTGGCCTTACTTTTTAGTTTCATTTTTCCTTCCAGGTCGAAATCAATATTCTGTGCCTGATCGGAGTTGTTGGCAATTTTAATGATCAGTTCTTTTTTTGCCTGATCGGTTACCGCAGAAGCATAAAGGCCATCCTGGCCGATAATATTCTTTTCATCAAGCGTAACCGAAACCACATCGGTCCCTTTATTTGTAGAAAACTGTTTCTGTACATAATAATCAGGTGTTCCGTACGATTTTAGGTTATCTACCCAGATCATATCGGGTGCCCATTGCCAGGCATCGATATGGGCAAAAAGCGGCGCATATGAAGCCATCTGTACCACATCGGCATTGCGCTCCAAACCGGTCATCAACGAAGCTGAAGCTAAAGCACTTTGCCAGTTGTTGCGGTTGCTTCCAACTATACTATTGTCTGCGTGGACCGCATATTCGCCAACAAAAACCTTCGATCCGTTTCTCGGGTAGTTATCGTAACGGCCGGCATTTTTTAAAAACCAATCAGCAGGGCGGTAATAGTGCTCATCGATAAAATCGGCATTATTGTTTCTTAAAGTAGTATTCAATAAGTCAAAACGGTCGCCATCCGGACCGGTACCAGAACTGTTGATCAGTTTAAAATCAGGATATTTGGCTTTTATGGCCTTGGTGAAAATGGCTAGCCTTTCCAAATACTGTGGCCCCCAGTTTTCGTTTCCAACCCCCATCATTTTTAAATTGAAAGGTTTTGGATGACCAAGATCTGCCCTCATTTTCCCCCACTTGGTATTTATATCGCCATTGGCAAATTCGATCAGGTCCAGCGCATCCTGAATATAAGGATCGAGTTCATCAAGTGAAGCTACTTCTGCCGAATTATACTGACAGGCCATGCCGCAGTTTAATATCGGAAGGGCATCAGAGCCTATATCTTCTGCCAGTTGGAAATATTCAAAAAAACCCAAACCAAAACTCTGGTAATAATCAGGTGCGGGGCGGTGTGCAAATTCAATATTCCAGCGGTTCATCAACAGTTGCCTGTTTTCGATCGGGCCGATGGTTTTTTTCCACTGATAACGGTTGGCCAGGTCGGTGCCTTCTACAATGCAGCCACCAGGGAAACGGATAAAACCGGGTTTCATATCAGCCAGTAACTGTACCATATCGGCCCTTAATCCCTGCGGACGGTTTTTCCAGGTGTCGCCTGGGAATAGAGAAATCATATCCAGATCGATATTTCCTTTTCCCTGAAACACAATTGAAAATCTGGCTTTTGGATCGGTTTCTGTCGCGGTAAAACTTGCTGATTGCTTTTTCCAGTCGCTACCGGCTTGATCAGGTATTAAACTTCCCTGTCCGATAATTTTATTGTTCGCATCTTTTAGTAATAGCACGAGTTTAATACCTGGCTTCGATTGACGGTACATCACTGAAAAATCGTAACGGAGGCCCTTTTTTACGCCCATGCCTTTAAAACCTTCGTTTACGAGTTCAAAATCGCCGGTTTGTTTTTTCACCTGTAAATATCGGGGATTGGCGGTGTTCACCTCTTTTCGGTTTACCACCAATATCTCGCCTTCCTGTGGTTTTTTGGGTTGGAAAGTCCAGCCCATCAGCGGTTTTGTAAATTCGAAAGAGCGGTTTTTGATCAGTTCGGCATAAATGCCACCATCGGCGCCAAAGTTGATGTCTTCAAAAAAAACGCCCCACATGTTAGGCTGTACCTTGGCAATGGAATGGTCTGTTTTAACTTTGATCACTTTTGCAGTTTGTGCCTGTACTTCGGAAGTGTATCCGATTGCAATCGCTGTATAAGCCATGCATGCAGAAAACACACTTTTTACAGGGTAATTTAATTTCATAGGGTTTAATTTGTAAGGGTATATACCATAATAAATATCGCCGCAACATTTGTTTGTTCGGGGATAGTTTTGTTATATTTTATAGACATACAAATCTCTATTTAATACTCTGTAGACTCCATTTTATCAACATGAAAATCCAATTTATACTTTCATAACTCACCGTTTCTATCCCTGTGGCAAAAAATATAATTTTGCAAAGGACTACTTCGGAGAGCCTGTCGAAACGACTTAGACGGTGTTATGGCAGGTTCTTCAAGGCTATCAATGACAGATCTCTTAAGAAAGGTCGTCATTGCGAGGAACGAAGATAACCGAACGACAGTAAGCTCATGAATGCCTTTAAAAACAACTGCAAAAATGAATAATCTTAAAGCACTCGCTACTAGCGATAGTTGTAAGATTGCTTCGTCGGCTGAAAAAGCCTTCTCGCAATGACGATTCCACACGACCTAAATGCACTAAAAATCCTCATGTCATTTATATTGATTTTTACACAATAAATCATCCCTCGAATGAGAATCTTATATTTTATGATACAGCCTCCTCAGTCTGTTCCAATCAGACCTGATAGATTAGTAAGTATATCTGAAATAATCGATATCAACATACCCCGAGTCGCTATCGTTATTATAGTTGTACAAACCGATACGGTCGCCCCTATAACTTCCCCAGCTTAACTGGTATAGTGCACCAAAGGCGATAAACTGCAGCCCATCTGTACTATAGTAATATTGGCTTAACCCATCCAAACCCCAGGTAGATTTTAGCCAAAGCATATTGCCCTTAATTTCTGGGCCGGTAGAAATAATCTTTTTTAAATTCAGTTCGAGCACCTTTTTACCGTTTTTTTGGCCCACACCAAATGCAGCGTACAAGGGAGATCCAAAATGGGCTAAGCCACACTTTTGGCCATCACTCATCCCGCTCAGATCGAGTTTAACGACTGATTCATTTTTTACAGTACGCATGGAACGTTGCGTAAGGGTGTTTCCGGCCTTAAGTAAATTATCTTTCTCCAGTGGACTGAAAGCCCTTAACCTTAACCAGCCCTTCCTTTCTTTTAGCGATATTTTTTCTATGCGCGGCTGATAGTTCCATTCCCATTGGGGCTGGATTTTGCCCTGATTAAATTCATCGCTGGATTGCGGTAAAATTTTATTTAAAGATCGAATGGGCTTTTTATCAGCCCACACCATAGTACCAATGGTATCTGCACCTGCTTTACCAAGTATAGGCCAGCCATCAACCCAGTTAACCGGTAAGAGACTCATATTCCGGCCAGACCAGTCGCCCGAACCGTGGTGGGTTAGAAAATACCATTTCCGGCAAGGAGCCTCTACGATACCGCCCTGGTTGGGTTCGTGAAAATCCTTTTGTGCATGCCCGATCTGTTTCGCGGGTCCGTATGGCCCTGCTATGGTTTTCGCCTTCCTGATCATCACTACCCGCCCATCATCCTTTACCTCACTAAAAAAGTGGTAGTACATACCGTTGATTTTATAGAGTTTACTTGCCTCGCTCCCTTTTGATTGATAGATTACCTGATCTGATCCGGTAATAATTTCTTTTCCATCAGCAGTTAGTTTAAACAGGTGTATCTTATAGCCGTCTGCGAAATTTGTTCCAACCAGGTAACCCTGGCCATTATCGTCCCAAAAGGGACAGCAGTCATCCCAGCCTTTTGCGGCCAAAACCTTCACCAAGGGTGCCCAAGGCCCATTTATACTTTTAGCGGAGGTCATGAAATATCCATCATCCGGTGTGCCGAAATAAATCCAGAATTTCCCTAAGTGATGCCTGATGGCCCCTGCCCAGATCCCTCTTCCGTAACTGTCCATTCGCTCCCATCCGAGTTTCTCAGAAATCTGTGTAAGATCATTTACCGCATGGCCGGCTATCGTCCAGTTTACCAGATCTTTTGAATGGAGAATGACCACCCCTGGAGAAAATTGAAAAGTAGAAGAAATGGCATAATAATCAGCTCCAACCCTGATACAATCAATATCGCTATAATCACCAGGCAGCAAGGGGTTTCTATAAGTTCCATCTCCCATATCTCCCCATTTATCCCATGCTCCCCATTTTACTTTTTCAAGCCCATCCTGGGCAAAAACACCTAGTGAAACCAGCATTATAATTATCCAAAAATTCAGTGTTCTTAATAGCGCGCTCATTTTAACCTAATGCATGTAGCTTATTGACAATAAATACCAATTGATATACTCCGTGAGCACATAAAAAGCTTCAACTAGAATTTAATAGCAATACTTTTCCCTTTATATTCAACCGATCGGGTATTTGTTTTGGCGCCGGTTTTATTAGCATTCAAAGTGATAAGCTCAACATTGAAGTTTCTCTTTGCCAACATTCCGGTATAACTTCCTTTTCGATCGGAAATATTTAATGTCCTTGATTTTTGATCCCATTTCAACACAATGGTAGTGTAAGCCCCTTTTTCATAGTTATAATTATCATTTTCATCCTCATAAAGTGTAAAATTTCCATTTGCACCTTCATAAACCCGAATATCAAGATTCTCCCATTTTTTCTCGGTAGAATACTGTACATCAGGACCGAATGGAATGATAGCGCCAGTCTTCATATATAATGGAATGATGTCAACAGGAGCATCTGTTTCAATAGTCTGCCCTCCTACGCTATACTCATTTGTCCAAAAGTTATACCAGCCACTTCCTTTAGGTAAATAAACCGGAGATTTTCTTACCTGATATTTTGTTACCGGCGCAACCAGGATCGAGCGGCCAAACATATATTCAGTGCCGATTTCATGCGTACGTTGGTCGGCGATAAAATCCATAATCAATGGGCGCATAAAGGTTCCGTTATTTTCGCTTACATCCCATGATGTACCATATATGTAAGGCAACAACTTATAACGCAGTTTTATGGATTTCTCCTGAGCATCAAAACACCATGAACCACGTTCACCGAAATTCCAGATCTCCCGTGGCAGGTCGGTTCCATGAGAACGCATCATTGGACTAAAAGCCCCGAATTGCATCCAGCGAACATATAATTCCTGAAATTCAGGATTTTTATTCCCACCATTATTTCGCCAGCGCCCGGCAAAAAAGCCACCGATATCGCTATTCCAGTTAGGGATTCCCATCAAGGTATAGTTTAAAGCCGCCGGTACCTGCTTTTGAAGCATCTCCCAGCTCGATGTAACATCTCCGCTCCAGGTGTTGGATCCAAAACGCTGCTGGCCGATGAAGCCTGATCTGGTAAGGATCACCACACGCTTGTCATGATTTGAAGCACGCTGATTAGTTGCAATCCCTTTATTGTGCATCAGACTGAACCCGTTTTTTACACTTCTGTAGCTACCTAAATGGGTAGGGAGGTCAAAATCAGATTCTTTAACGTTTATGTGATCAGGTTCTGTTGAATCAAGCCACCACCCATCGTTACCAATATAGCTGAATATTCCCTTATTGAGGTATTTCCAATAGATATCAAGTGCTTTTGGATTGAATACATCATAAGGTCTTGCGCCACTTTTCGGGGGCCAGGTATCAAAATTAATGATCATATTCTTACTGTCGAACTCCTTGCGCTGAGGTGTTTTCGGACCAAAGCCCGGCCATGTTACAATCAGGAGCTTCGCATTCAAACTATGAATCTCATCAACCCATTTTTTTGGATCTGGAAAATGTTCTTTATCAAAGGTTTGTGAATTCCAGGCGCTATCCGTTTTATTATATTCCGGCCAATAGCGCCAATCCTGAATGATTACATCCAGTGGAACTTTCAAGTCCCGGTACTTTTTAACCACATTCAGACTTTCATCCTGTGTATGATAACGTTCTTTGCTCTGAAAGAATCCATAAGCCCATAGCGGAAGCATTGGAGCTTTACCGGTTAGTCCACGCAGTTCTGAAATTACGCCATCCGTATTGGAACCAAACATGAAATAATAATCAGCACAGTGACCCAGGCTTTCAAAAGATAGTTCTTCAGGTTTATCCTCAAACTTAGAAATCGAGTAATTGTCCCAGAATACCGCATAACCCTTTACAGAAAGAAAATATGGCGAATAAGTTGACATATTTTCATTTTTCATCAGATGTGAGGAATTGCGCCGGTTAAATTTATTATCCATGATCTGACCTACACCGTATATGGCTTCGTCTTTATCCAGCGAAAAAGCATTTCTGACCTTGAATGATGGGGTTCCGGCATCATTTACAGGCGAAAACAGTGTGCCTCCATCCTTATCCTGAAGGAGTTCCTTACCAGAAGCATCGTAGAAGTAAACCCCTCCAGTTTCCACATTTACCTCTACCTGAATTTTACTGCTTTTTACCACCAGATTCTGCCCTTTTTTTGCATACCTCACAGCTACTTTACTAGGTGCCGCCACAACTGAAAGACTGGTTTTAGGATAAGGTTTGCCAATGGGTGTTTTGTAAACCCTTACCGTATTTTCTGTATAGAACTCAACTGAGATATCCATTTGCCGGGCTGCAAACTTTAGCCCTTTTGTAGTCTTTTGTATGGATTGTGCCCATCCGTTCATGGTCAGCAAAAATGCAAAAAGCATAAACACACCGCCGGCTTTGTTGTAAAATTTCATAAGCATCATAAAGTTTTTATTTGATCATAACAAACATAGCGCTGAGCGGTGATGTTAAGACAACAACCATGTTGCAAAAAGTATCAATGGCGTTGATTTTTCACCTTGCGGGCATACTCCGAAGGCCTGCAGCCATACTGTTCAAAAAAACATTTACCCAGGTAGCTTGAGCTGCTGAATCCCACCCTTTCAGTGATCTCTGAAATATTGAGTTTGCCTTCTAAAATTAATTGCGTCGCTTTTTCCAGGCGAACATTGCGGATGAACAGTGATGGCGATTTATCAAGGAGTGTGATGAGTTTCCGGTAAAGTCCGGTACGGTCCATATTAAGATCACGGCTGAGCTGCTCGACTGAATAATCTGTAACCTCAATATTCATTTCTACGAGCTTCATCGCCTTTTCTAAAAATTCAGATTCGGCCTGGTTGAGACCGGTTTTGGATTCTGAAGCATTACTATGCTCCTCAGCTGTTGCAGGGAGGTTTTCTTTTTCGGCGAGAAGAACATTTTGTTGATCAATTAAGTTACGGATCCTGAGTAATAAAAGCTCTTCCCGATGCTTGCGTTCCAATGATTTTCTGGTGTGAGAAATATAAGCAAATATTGCTGCCGATATCAAGACTGAAGCCAATACTCCGAAACAGATAATTGCGGGCAATGTCTGCCACCAGGGTGCATTAATGGTTAGATCAATTTCAGAAATTGGCCCATTCCATTCTTTATTGTTGTTAGCAGCCATCACCCTTAGCTTATAATTACCGTGAGGCAGATTGGTATATGATATTTCGAGAACACCATGCCCATTTACGCCATCTTCCCTGCGACTGAAGGTTTCACGCCAGGACTTGTCTATCCCCATCAACTGATATCGATAAAAGGTTTGGGATGGATTCTGATAGTTAAGCGCTGAAAACTGAAAAGTGAGAAAGTTTTGATCATAATCAAGCTGTATCTGCTTAACATACGGCGCACTATTGATTAAAATTACACGATCACCGTAACTTTTGCCCGGCTCAACCTTTTCTCCCCTTAAGAACAGATTAGTAAAAACAGGCTTAAACGGCAGCTTACGTTGCAAAAGGCGACTGGGTTTCAAAATGCTGAATCCATTTATTCCTCCAAAATAAAGGTCACCACTCAAACTTTCGTAAACGGCCTGATTTGTATATTCACCGTCTAATGTGCCAGCATTCGAATCGAAACTGGTAAAATGAATATTTTCACTGATTGAATCAATCTGAAGCTTGTTGATTCCATAACTGGTGGTGATCCAGATATTGTTATGGCGGTCTTGTAATATCGCCTGTATAAAATTGTTTGACAGCCCATCCTTAGTATAAAACACATGCTGTTCTCCGGAAGGTTTAAATAATTTTAGTCCGTCTCCAGTTCCTATCCATTTCCAGCCTCTCGAATCAGTAAGTTCTGCAGTATGGTCTATGTTATAATCCATCAACGTTTGAGGATATTCCAATTTACGACGTACTGGTGAGGGGATCGAAAAAACATCAACTTTCTCAAGTACATTACCATTACTTAAAGCGGCTTTGTAACGATAAAAGCCCGATTTACATTTCAGGTAAATGTTGCCCGATGCGTCCTCAGCAAATGTTTTCACGATGATATCGCCCAGTAAGGCACCTGAAAAATACGATGCGCCGATATGCTTAAAAATATATCTCTCTGGATGATCGTAAAGGATTCCTTGATTTACGGTCCCCAACCAGAATCCGCCCTGCTTATCATAAAGCAGTGTACTGATCTCTGTATTAAGTTTACTTCCGTCGGTTTTGTTTAGCAGCGGCCAATATCGTTTTTCGTTACTAAAACAATCAATTATCCAAATCCCCTTGGCGCAACTGATAGATGCTTTACCTTTTGCATCCACCACTAAGGTATTTAAGGTATATGCTGTCTCAAGGATTTTTCTCCAGGCCTGTTTTTGAAGATCAAAGAAAAAGAATCCGCCGTGGGTCCCATTTCTCAACTGATAAAAACCATTGCGCCCTTTGACCACTAGGGAAGTACTGCCAAACCTAGCGTAATGCGTATCCGGATATGCAGCTGCACTGTACAACTTACGTTTCGAATTCAGATCGTAACAGATTACCTTTCCTGTACTGTAGAAAAGATGCAGCTTTTCTTCATCAGCGCTCACATCCTGAAGTCTCCCCTGATTCTGCGAGAGATCGAATTCTTGAGTATGATCGCTAAGCACAAGTTTATCACCAATTAGCAACCACAGCCGTTGCTTTGTATCCATGAAGAAATTATCTATTGGCTTAGGGAAACCTATCTTTTTGAAATAGCCCGCTAAATCTTGTGTATACTTCTCCTTGCGCAGATCAACCCGCAAAAGTTCCTTATAGTCCTTTATCCAAAGTATGGAATCGCCACTCAGATAAATCCTGTAAAAACCATCGTATGTTTTTAACGGATATTTTCGCTGCGAATCCCGGTGAATATACTTAAACCCCGCCCCATCATAGATATTGATATTACCGGTTGTTTTGAAAACCATACGTCCGTCGGGTAACTGAAGCATGTAACGAACCTGGTTGTCACTCAGTCCGTGAAGAACATTAAGTGGTGTAAATACAAATTCTTGTGATTTTGCACAAGAGAACAAGAAAAGAAAGATGGAAATAAGGAAGATTGTTCGCTTCATTCTGGCTTCAGAGTTCTCATAAAATATCGGTGCAATTATGAACAGATTTAGTTGAAGATGAGGCTGCCACTTCAATACTGACAACAGCATCTTTTATTTACACATTTGGTTACACGAATTTCGCAAAATAATCGATTTAAGCAATCGATTGCGCAAAAATATTTTAGTTAACGCTACTCATGTCGAAATTGAACAAATAGTCTCCCAATTAGCTTTTGGTTATCCCAATCAACAGGCCACTACAGTTCTAAGATATGCGAATCCCGAAAATGCCCTTAAAAAATCTGGGCTTACTTAAATTTCCTGAATTTTGTTTGTATGCCAAACCGCAGGGTATTCCGAAGTGGATTATAGCCCGATCCTACCAGGTATGAAAAATCAAGGGAAAGGCTACTGTAATGAACACCAAGGCCGAGGGTGAAATAAGAAGTATTTGCCTTCTCAGGGTGCTGGTACAAGTAGCCGGCTCTGAGGTACAGCGTCTCTTTGAAGCTCATTTCTGCGCCCGTTGATATGCCAACCTCTTTTAATTCTTCGCGAAAGCCTCCGGGGGCGTCACTAAAAGAGCCTAAAATCCCAGATGGTACCGAACGGTCAGGATCCCGTCCCTTTACTATATTCCCATCCGGACCGTAAACCGGCTGCGTTGGAGCCATCAGTTTATTAAAATCAAGCAATAAGGTAAGCTTGTTCTGCCCTTCGCCTATTTTAAGCGCAGATCCTAACTTCATACTGGCAGGAAGGAAGTAAGACTGGGCGGTATTGCGATAGGTCATTTTTGTACCGATATTGGACAGGTTAAGGCCAAAGCTTAAAACCGCAGGAGTGCCTGCCAGCGTTATTTCCGATTTCTGAAAAGCAGAAATATCTACAGCCAGGGCTTTTCCCGAGCCTCTGTTTCCATTAACTGTTCCTCCGCCGAAAAGATTACTGCTGATATACCTTACATTTCCGCCGAGAGCGAAATCCGGACCAAGCCTGAGCGAATAGCCAAGATCGAATGCAGCTTCACTGGGACTATAAACGCCGAGATTCTGAAAATTTTCGTCGCTGAAATTAATATCCCCCATAGAAAAATACCTAATGGATGCAGATACTGTATTCCGCTGGTTCACCCTATAGTAGCCACTAAGATATGAAATACTCATATCAGGGGCTAGCTGCTTGAGCCAAGGGCTATAAGAGCAGGAGATACCGAAATCTCCCTCTGTGAGAAATGCCAACGCAGATGTATTCATCACAGTAGAATTGGCATCAGGATCAAGGGCAACGCCGGCATTTCCCATCGCTCCTGACCTTGGCTGTGGCGTAATCAACAGGAATGGTACCGCAGTGTAAATATTGTTCCTCACGCTGGCATCTGTCTGGATGCCGTTTATGGACTGCGCAGATACTGTTTGATGCAAAAGAATCAGAATTAATAAAGTCCACTTTTTCGTAGACACCTTGTTTGATCGTATTTTCATAGTGTTAGATATATAAATGTGGATCGATTGCACATTAAGTTTTGATGAGCGTTTATTATCGTTAAAGCATTTTTTACTGAATTACCTTTACCAAACCGGTTTTAACAGGTAAGTTAAGATACCACTGGCCATACTTAAAACAGGAAGGACATTAATTAAAAACGCCCTTCCTGAACGGATATAAATTAAAATCAAAGACTAATTGATAAGCACTTTGCCTGCATACTGTTTATTGAGAAGCAAAATATAAAGCCCCGCAGACACCTGTCGCTGCAACTGCACTTCTATATTACCAGAATTGTTAAGCGCAGATTTTGAATACACGGTGCGTCCGGTTAAATCTACTAACTTCACTTCCACATCCTTCTTTAACAGGTTTGCAGTTGTGGTAATATTAAACCTGTTGTTTGTTACCGGGTTTGGATAAATTACCGTACTGCTGGCTAAATTAATGCTGGATTCTTTTGGTGCTGCAATGGCCAACTGGTTATTTGTACCGGTAGGCAAAGTGCCATAAATCAAGTCTCCCCTGTAGTAAACACACACATGGTTATTTTCAGCAAAACTACCAGGTTGGTAAGAATGGTCATTTAACTGATTAAACGCTGACCAGTCTGACTTGGCAATCCGGTACTGAATGTTTCCTGTTCCACTTAAGGGATGTAGTTTACCAGCACTCGAATCTACTTTCAGTTCCAGGTATGCACCACCATTAGTGCCTATTGATGGACTTATAGCCACAAACTGCCCCTGGATTTTAGACGCTCCCAAATTGGCATAGTCTGCCCAGAAGTTCAGGCTTGCTGCACTTTCAGGGGTAAAGAAATACCTGATGGAAATATCTTTGTAATCTACTGGAGTATTGCCTGTGTTCTCTAGCTTTAAATAGGTACTGATTGTGCTGCTTCCAGCATTTTTACCCTCTGTAAGTACTTTAAGGCTTTTGGTTTCCGTTATCAACGCTGGCTCACCTCCCCATATCAGGGTTCCGTTACGGTATAAAGTAATTTTGCTATTGTCGGCGTAGGTAGAACCTGTACGATAAGAAAAGTCGTTATTTTCGGTTAAGTTTGCCCAGTTTGAGTTGGCAAGGCCCGATTCGATAATGCCCGAACTGCCCCCAGCGCTAAGTGTTCCTGCGGTAGCATCAAAGCTGTATTCGATATAGCCATATGCATCGTTCCTTGGCTGAGGTAACGCAACATATTTGGTTTTAACCTTGCTGTTGCCTATCTGCGCATAATCTATCCAAGTATTAATGCCTGCAAAATTTTCTGCTGTAAGCCAGTACCGGGCTGTAAGCATGCTGTAACTGGTTGAAGTGGTATCCTCATTTACGATCTTTAACTTTGGCCTGATTACATTGTTCGATTGCTGTCCGTTGTCACCATCAGCCGATAAAACCTTTAAATTTAAAGGCAGTATAGTTAGGTTTTGAGTAGCACTGGCAGCATTGTATGTTTCATTTCCGGGCTGACTGGCTGTAAATACTGTGGTTCCGGCTTTTAAGATTCGCGCCACGCCATTTGTAACCGTAGCTACGCTTTCGTCAGAACTGCTAAAACTTACAGGAATACCAGAAGAAGCGGAAGCCTCAAGGGTAAAATCTGCATCGCCAAGAACTTTCGGCGCAATGGCAGCGAAGTTTATGGTCTGTACATTTTTAACGGTCAATACCTGTGATACAGGGGTTGCAGCCATGTACTGGGCATTTCCGGCCTGTGAAGCTGTGATTGTTGTAGTACCCGCAGTTAGAATGTGAAGTTGTCCATTCACTATTGTTGCAACATTAGGGTCTGAGCTGCTATAGCTTACGGTTAAACCCGAGCTTGCTGTTGCGCCTGCATCAAAATCAGCTTCACCAACCGTTTTTTGAGCCAGGGCGTTAAACGTGATGGTTTGACTAAGCACTACGTTCAGCATCTTTATTTCCGTTGCCGTCAGTGCTTTGCTGTAGATCCTGAAATCATCCAGGGTTCCATTTAACATAGGGTCAGGCCATTGAGACTTGCCAAGATAGTTCAGGGTAGTATTTCCCAAACTTAAAGGCTTTAATGTCATCGCGTTGTTGCGCCCAACTTCCGTCCCATTAATATACATAATAGCCTCATTACCTGATTGCGTTACGGCAATATGTGTCCATACACCCGTTGCAATGGCAATATTACTGTTTAAAATCAGCTCTCCACCACCGGCTTTAATGGCATAACGAGGGTTCCCGGCGCTGCTTTTCGGTGTAAGGAACATATAATTCGTAGTTCCTGTACCAAAGTCAAAAATACGTGCCCAGTTAGATATACCATCCATTTTAACCCAGGTGGCAATAGTAAAATCATTTAAGGTGCTTACTACAGATGTAGGAAGCGTCGCATAACCATTGGCCGTGCCATCAAAACGAAGTCCATTGTTAATCTTTCCCGCAGTCCAGGTTGCTGCGGTTTTCAGTGTACCTGTACGGCTACCCCAAACATCTGTAGCGGTTATGCCATTGGCTTCGTCAAAAGGCCAGTAACTGTATTTACTTACAGATGGCTTTGCACTGATCTCTGCACTGTTGGGATTTTCAATTATACCATCTATTGTTGCGATTGTATAATAATAGGTAACACCATTGGTTAAACCCGTATCTAAATATTCTGAACCTTTGATGGTTGCAACGGTTGCATAAGGGCCACCCGGTGTTTCAGAACGTTTGATACGATACGAATAATTAGCGTTTATAACCGAGTCCCATTGAAGGATGATTTGAGCATCACCAGGGGCAGCGATCAAGCCACCTACAATATTGCTTGAAATCTTTAAAGAAAGAGCGGCTGTATCTGCTCCGGCACCGTTTGAAGCGGTTAACGTAACTGGGAAAAGCCCAAATTCGGCCGGCATTCCAGATATTACACCTGTAGTGGCATTTACACTCAATCCGGCAGGAAGACCAGAAGCATTAAAGCTGGTCGGTGATTTGATAGCTGTAATTGTATAAGAAAAATTCTTGCCAATGATTGCAGTATCAGTTAATGCACTGGTGATGGTTACACCTATAGTACGATCGTCAAGCAATACCACGTCATTACCAGTTCCACCTCTGTACGTAACACGAAAATTGTAACCGCCTGCCGAAATAAGAGATAATTCAGGCAGATCTTTGAAAGTACCATTTATAGGTAAGGTTCCGGTATTGTTAACGATGGTATATGAAGTTCCAGAAGGAAGTACTCCCGCAATCGGAATTAACACAAGTTTCGGACTGTTTAACAAAATAACACTTGTTGCTGTAATTTTATCGCCAGTGCCATTTCCCAGGTTAATTTCTGCAGTGTAAGTGGCATCAGCCTTCATGGTAAGTGCTCCTACTTTAAGCGTACCGATCGCTGACGCTCCAGGTTCCAATATCGCACCTGGTCCGCTTCCGGTTCCAATGGTAGCCGATGATTGAATTACTCCCGTGCCTGCCAAAGTACCTTCTTGTACAATTATCGGGCTGTTGAAAACTCCACTGGCTGCATCATTAGCTATTAATAGTCTTCCCTTTTTTACAGTAGTGGTTCCGTTGTAGAGCTGGTTACCGTACATTCGCAAAGTACCTGTACCTACTTTTTCAACCGTCAGATTACCACCAAGAGCGTCAATGGTTCCTCCATAGTCGCAATATGTATTTAGTGCGCCAATGCTGATAACCGGCGAATTACTCCCGGCGGTACGAATATAACCACGTCCCCTAAGGGCTCCAAAATGGATCGTTCCGGTTTTAAAACTTAGATTCTGGCAATCAGGCGCATTGGCATCAAGTAACCAGTCTGCCTTTGCACTTCCAGATTCGGGGACCATGAAGCGAATCCGCTGGGCCCCGCTTCTAAATATCGAGGTAAAGGTACCGGTATACTCGCTATTATCTCCATACAAATTCAAACCGGCATAGTAATTTCCATCATGCGCTATGTTACCAGAACCTAATAGTTTTCCGTAAAGGTTTATTGCAGCGTAATCTTCATACAAACTACTCCTGGTTCCGGGCAACACTTCTATGTCGTTATATAACGATAGTCCCGCATCGGGCGGAGCCTGTAGCAGCCCTCCGTTCATTATGATCTTGCCTGTGCCCAATGGCCCTGCTGTAGGATGGCTGGGCGTTCCGGTTCCGTAGCCCGATGCAATTACCTTACCACTAATAATCGTCGTATTTCCTGAATAAGTATTATTGTTTCCTTTAATATAAAAATTTCCCCAAGAGTTCATCCTTAAAGAACCCGTACCGCTTATTATCCCATTCAAAACAACGCCGCCACCTGTACTCACACTTACCTGATCAGTCAATTGTAAAGCAGTCGTAAATGTCTGAATTCCTGACGAGTTGTTAACCAGGTCGTTTTTCAGTGTTAACCCATTCCCTGCAATAGTATAGGAATTCGCATCAGGTGCAAATTGAATCCTTGAGGCTACCAGACCGGTTAGGTCATTCGTTAGTAACGAATCCGTAGTCGAGCCAAACGTTAATATGGCCGGATTCGCAGGAAGCATATTTCCCGTCCAGTTAGCGGCCAGGTTCAATGAATCGGTAAGTGGTGTTGGGCTCCATATTGCCGAATTCGCACCCGGTGAGCCAAAGGCTTCTAACGAATTAGCACTTTCCTTTGTAGCCCCTAATGACGAAAGTACATAGAAGTATGGATTGCCACTGGTAACATTTGTGTCGGTATAGCTCGTCGTACTTACCGTTGCGACCGTAGTATACGGACCACCACTTACAGTACCTCGTTTTACTTTATACGAAGAAGCACCGTTGGCAGCATCCCATAGAAGATTGATCCGGTCGCTTTGATTGGTTATTACAGGGCGCCCCGGAATACCTGGAGGAACGTTAGCAAAAACTACGTTCGAATTAGCACTTTCCATATCACCTGTAAATGCCGTAATCACATAATAGTTATTTACTTCAGGTACAGGAGCAGGATCTGTAAAACTGTTGAGGGTAATAGCTGCCTGAATAGTGCTATATGGGCCTCCTGCTGCTAATGAACGTTTTACCGAATAACCGGTAGCGGTCGCTGAAGCTGGCCAGCTCAGTTTGATCTGTGTATTATTAACAACTGATGCCACAACAGAAGTGATCGCTGCAGGAGCCTGGTTATTGAGCACTTTCAGGATCAAAGTTGCAGTGCCGCTGCCTATGGCATTGGTAGCTGTTAGTGTTACTTCGCTTTGTCCTAATCCGGTAGGCGTGCCGGAAATAATACCGGTAGCCGCATTCAGGCTAAGCCCTGCAGGCAAACCGCTGGTACTATAAGCAGTAGGACTGGCACTGGCACTGATGTTATAACTGAAAGGTTGGCCAATGGTAGTTGTGGCAGTGGTAGCACTGCTAATTACCGGAGATCCCGCCGGTGCAGATTGGCTATAGCCTACATTACTGAACGTGGTTGTATTATGTAACGATGTATTATTAGAGATGGTGTAAAAACCGAGGTACAACTCTGCCGGGAAACCGGTTGCTGAATACCAGCAACTAAGATTCGTCCAGTTAACGCCATCCTGCGAGTGGTAAGCAAATATGCGGGTGTTTACACGTTCAATTTTTAACCACCACGGGGCTTTCGGCTGTCCATGCCTTCCTACACCGCCATTTGCCCCGAGCGCAAGATCCCAAAAACGGGAACCGGGCGCTAATGATTCGCGAAACATAACACCCGAGCTTCCGGTAGTAAGCGACATATTTTCAATTTTTATTACAAGGCCAGCATCACCACTAATTTTTTTAAAGTTGAAAGTGAAGGCATTACTGGTGGAATTTCCGGCGCCCTTAAGGGTCCAGATTCCATTATTGAAGGATGCGCTGCCTGCGAGTCCGGGGTTACCGATGTCAATATTGGTCAGGTTACTTACTGGCTGCACATGCTCGGAAGGATAAAATACAGGGGGCAAACTAACCGCAGTAGAAGTATCGGATGATTTTAGATATAAGAACTCCCCTTGGGTACCACCCAAAGCGGCCCGCATCCTATCGGTTTGAGGAGTAGGTATTCCCTTACGCCTGTTATATGCGTTATGAATAATATTGGTCATCCCCCATGGTCTTCCTCCAGGCTTAATTCCCCAGTTGGTCCAATAACTGGCATAGCCCCCAAAAGGGATATAAGTCATGGTATCCCCATCAAAAGCAAATTTATGATACAGCTCAGCGATAGCCAATACCCGGTTGTTTAACTCGGAAAACATATCAACCCTTTGCTTCCAGGCAACTTCTGCACCCCATACCAGGGCAGTAGCCTGCACTCCCCAGTGATCATCGCGGCCTGTATCACCTGTTTCGCCATTGGGCAACGAGTTACGCATGCCTCCGCCGGCATCCATCCTGTACACTTCAAGCGCCTGGTTAAACCGGGTTACATCATTACAGAAAATCGATGCTGCGAGGGCTGTTTTTAGCTGAATAGCACCTTTGTTCTGGTCGCGTAATGGATTAGGTACAAAGGATGTCGGAAATAAGATATTAGCGAAATAGTTTTCAACATGCTGAGTATTGGCTGCGGTCCAGCCGGGAAACGTATAACGGAGTATTTCAGCCGCTACGCCCCAATCCTGGGCATGGTCGCCAATGTCCAGATTATTTTCAATACCGCCCCAATAGGTATTGGTAACTGCCCAGGCATCCAGCATGTTGGTTGCTTTTCGGGCATAGGCACTATCCGCAGTAAAAACATACATAAAGGTCAGATTGCGGATAGCAACCATATCGTTTATCCACGCATTGTTATTCAAGTGCGGGGCACGGCTTACCGTAGCATATGGCCCTGCCATCACGTAGTTCAACTTAGACTTGCCGTCATTTTTAAATGCATTGTAAGCCGATAACCATGGTTCCTGGGTAATGTTGGCTTTTAACTGATTCAGGTCAGCCTGGTTTAAAGCGATACCCGGGTGGACTAAGGTCTGAACCTGGGCTTTTGATTGCTGAGCGCCGATAAATGTCAGAACGGCAAAAAAGAAAAAAAACAGGTTCTTTTTTGCCATCAGTTTTAGCTGATAAAGTAAAAGTTTTTTCATAAGGATGTAATTTAGTTGATTATAGATCAGATTTTTGAGCGCTGATTTCCATAAGGACACATGATATTAACTTTGATACTTAGGTATTTAAAAAATATTTTTAGAAATAACTATAATTAGTGTTCTAAAGTATTCTATTTGTGACGCGTGATGGCTTTGTATTTATTATTCGACTAATGTATGTTAAATAACATACAACACGTACGACAAAGCATAAAACTATGATAGCTGCACTTACTGTCGCCAGAATATACCATTGCAGTTTTACATTATAATACCGCACAACCATGTTATGCCTCGGTAACAGCGCACTATTTTTAATGCAGCATATTCTATATATGGTAAATCGGGCGCGTTATTTCCGTATGGAAATGCTTGCTTACAGAACAAGCCTATTGCTGAGGCTTATGTCAGGACACAATAAAAAAGGGATGCAGTGTCATGAACTGCATCCCTTTTACTTAATCTTAAAGGTTTATTCGCCTTTTTTCATTTTGTCGAGCGTAACCTGGTATTTCGCTTTATTTTCGGCTGCAACCAGGTCTACCGCTTTCTGCTGCATGGCAATCGCCTGGTCCTTTTTGCCCAGCTTATACAGCAGGTTGGCATAGGTGTCGAGGTAGGCAGGCTCCTTGGCTTGGGTCTCATCCACGCTGCGTTTACTCCAACTCAACGCCTCAGTAATACAGTCAGTATCCTTACAGTTTTCAAAAACCGCCCATGCAAAGAAATTCAACCTATCAGCGGTTACTTCGGCACCGTATTTTTTCATATAACTTAGTAAGGCCGGCTGAAATTTATCCCATTTTTTGTCGGCATGGAAAACCTGAATCTTTATCAGTTCGGTAGCCTTGCTGATGTCTACTGTTGGGTATTTCGCCTGTACGGCGGCAACCAGTGAATCTACATTAGCATTGGGCTTTCGAAGTCCGGGATAAATGTTTTCCTCCAGAACAACGGCGCTCAGGATTTCATTTGATTTTCCTTTTCCCAGAACGGCATCTGCTTTTTCAGGATCTTTTAGCATCAGTTCAAATCCCTTGCTTTGGCTGCTTTTGGTGTATTTGCTCACAAACTCCAGGTTCTCTTTGGTATACAGGTCTTTTTGTGTAGCGATGTAAGCACTGGCAAACTTTTCGGAGTTTTCCTCATCATAGGCGGCCTCGGCACTAATTGCCAACTGTTTCAGGGTCTCAGGAGCAGCATTTCCAGACTCGCTTTTTTTCAGTAGCGTGTAATATTGGGTTTCCGGATTCAGCGCCATCTTCGCTTTGGCGATAAATTCATCTGCCTCACCGCCACCCACAATACGGTGTACAAGATTGCCCTGCGGAGAAAAGATCAGAAAAGTAGGATAGGCATTTATCTTGAACGCTTTGCTCATCGATTGGGCATCTGCATACCAGCTTTTAACTTCTTCGCTGTCATTTTTGGTCTGGTCGAACTGTACCTTAACATTTACAAAGTTTTTGTTGAAGAATTCACCGACCTTTTCCTGCGGAAAAATGGTACTGGCCATGTATTTGCAAGGCCCGCACCAGGTTGTAAAGCAGTCTACCAAAAGGTATTTGTTCTCTTTTTTAGCTTTATCTTTTACCTCCTGCCAGGAAAGTCCATGTTCAAAATGTGTGCCTTTAACCTGAGCCGTACCAATAAAAGGCAGCAACAGGAATATTAAAAATAATTTTTTCATACAGTTTGTTTTCTATGAGTTTCTTTGGGTGATTACATTTTAACGGGACAATTCTATCATGGTTGAAAGTTGCCTAACGGCAACCTCATTTGGCCAAAGTAATCCCAGCTCCTTGAAACGTATTTTACCATTGCCATCAATAATAAACTTTGCGGGGATTCCTGAGACGCCAAATGACGATACTGCAGGGTTCTTTTTTGTAACGGAATCTTTAGCATCCATATACAATGGTAAATCCAGGTTATGCGTTAACAAATAGTTCACCGCATCAGGCTTGGGGTTTGGAACCGTTTCCCAAGTGTGTATAAACAAAAATTTCACCGTCGGGTCGTTTTTATATTTATTAACCATCATTTGCATTGCCGGCAGTGATTTCTTACAGGGTCCACACCAGGTTGCCCAAAAATCAAGAACAATGGTTTTTCCTTTAAAGTCTGACAAGGATACTTCTTTACCATTTATGTCTTTGACTTTAAATTCAGGTGCCTGCTCCGACATCATTTTGGCTGCTATTTCTGCTTTATATTTGTCGTTAAACTGCTTGGTTAAAGTAGCCAGGTAAGCATTTGAATCTTTCCCCGGATGCTCACTTATATAGGCTTTTTTCAGTTCATTCTTAAAGTCATCATCGGCCAAGCCTAACAAAACTGCTTTCTCCAGTTCAGGAAGCGCTTCCTGGTACCTGCCGGTTTTGCTCATCAAATAATAATACTGTGCAGTCAATCCTGCACTTTTTTTGTTAGCCTGCTCATAACACTCTTTTATAGCAGCGAAAGCTTTCTCATGATCGCCCAGTTTATCCGCCACCTGACTATATAGCTGTAATAAATACAACCGCTCTTCTTTTGCGTTTGTTGAGTTGTTTAATTCTTGCTTAACCAAAGTTTCAGCTGCTTTCAAATCATAAGTCATTAAACCGGTAGTAACATTTTCAACATACATAATTCTTGCAGTTTCCTGAATCTGGTTAAAATAGTATAAAGCCTTCTCAGAATTTTTTGCTACTATAAAATTATCTACGAGTATAGCTCTGTATTGGTCAAAGCTTTCGTTTGGATGGGCTTTGACAAGGCGATTAACAATGGCTTCTTTCTTTGAAAGATCAATAAATAGCTTCATAGAATCGAGACTTGCTTTATAAGCCGGTTGTGCCTGCTGGGTAAACGCAGACTTTCCTATAGCCAGGATTGCAATGAGCAGGACTATTTTTTTCATGATCGTATATGTTAAATAATTAATATAATTCAATTGGGTTGTTTATAGGTTTTGTCTGGCAGGAGCAATTTGTATAATTTCACCAAAGCCGGTAAATTTCTTGGTATAGGTACCATTACTAAATTCCCCCTGACCATTGATACTGAAATAATAAACTTCACCCGCTGCACCATTATTAACGCCGATCAGCAATTGTTTACTGGTGCTACGCAACATTTCAATGTCTTTAATTACGTATCCTGATGGAAAAGTGTAAATCAAACGTGCGGCGTTTGCAAGCATATCGTACAAATAAACCTTGTTGCCAACAGTGTAGTAAAGTTGTTTTAAAATTGATGAGGTTGCGAAGTTAGTTGCGCTTCCTATTTCCGGACTGTTCGTCATTTTTTGGTTAACGCCAGGGAAACTGTTGTCTGAGTCGCCTGTTAACGACATCAGGTAACGACCATTATTGTCTTCCATAATGTAATACCACTCAATACCTTCCTGGGATAACGTAGTTACGCCACGATCATAGGCAATCATTTTCTTACCTACATTTGCCATATCGAAAGGTCTCGATGGTGTTGCAGGCGATTGCTCAAGGACTCTAGACAAAATTCCCATCTGCATAAAACTCATCGTTGCATTATTGTAAAAATAGGTCGTGTTAAAATTGCCTGGGAAAACGCCTGGGAATAAATCATAATTGCCGGGGATGCGTTGTGATAAGGGTTTCAGATTTTCAGAATTTGTTCCCGAAACACCAACATACAGACTACCATCAGCAACAATATACTGTTCAAATTTTGAGGTATTCATGATAAATGCCGGTGCAGTTTTAAATGGAAGCGGTGTTGCCAATCCTGGAAGTATCGAACTTCTATCACCAAGTTCTAACCAATCGTTCATGTTAAAGCGATACACATTTTGATCAGTGAAATAATAAAAGAAACCACCTTTTCCAAAATTGTATAAGGCCAAGGGTTTTCCCGGATAGGTTTTATTGTTGGCCACCTCCATAGGGTTATCAAAAATCACGTCATCCGTCCGGATCAAAGAAGCTTTACCCTTTCCATCCCTGCTGTTGAGCACATACCAGCCATCCGGGTAAACACCATTTACTGTGATGGTATAACGCTTCAGCGTGTAAATACCATTTTTATTACTCGTTACTCTGTAAATTATGGAATAAGTGCCTGGACTTAAGGTTACTTTAATGCGTAAATTTTTAGTTTTGGCAATCGTTGTCGAATCAATTGTCCAGCTATATGTAAATGAATCACCTTCGGGCATTGTTTGGGCCAATGTTGGTGTAATGATCAGCGAATCCAGTTGTGGAACCGTGAAAGCGGTTATAGCATCTGTAATCTTAATGTCGTTGATTTGATCATATTTAAACGATTGATTGTCTTTTTTGCAGGCAGCAAATGCCAGCATAATTAGAATAAAAACTGGGCTGAGCTTTAAAAAGTATTTTAAATGCATAATATTTTAAATTAAGGGAACGATATCTGTTGACCGTTCTCATCTAACAATGGACCATTTGCAGCCTCATAAGCGGCCAGTGCATTCCTTAGGGTAACCGGAAAGTTCAGTAAACCATCAGAACCAATCTTATCGTAAGAAAAATCGGTTATACCCAATGTCTTCACCATAAACTTGTATTTTACGGCACTGAATTCTCCAAAATCCGCCTGGAGATAGATCCAATAAGCAGGCTCAATATATTGGCTGGTTACATCTACCTTCAGATACCTGAAGTTTTCTTCTGTACCAAGATTGATGATCGTAGCAGGTGTCTGTCCTAAAGTACCCAAAATAAAGTCTTTAGTTTCTGCGGGCTCCAGCACAATTCTGTACACATTTTTGGCCATTCCGGCAGAATTGAGCAATATTAACGGATAATTAAATTTCGATACTCCTGCTGGAATGGTAAATTCTTTCAGCTCAAAATCTACGCCTGCAGTCGCGGTTGTTCCCTGAGCTGTTTTGAGTAGTACCGTGCGCGGTTTATCGGTTAACTTACCTGTGATGCGCATTGGTATAAATAAGGTGTCTCTTTGCTTTTGAGTCGCTTGCAGCGCAAATGAGTAGCTTCTTACTGCAGTGGTATGCAAAAGTTCGTAAGTGTAGGCAAAGAAACTGATGCCATCCTTTCCCTGATAGGTTTCGACTGCTTCTTTCTTGCAGGAAAAAAGACAGGTTACTATCAATATATATGATAAGTATTTCATAATACGAGTTTGATTAGTTTCCATAATTCGGATTAAATTGAAGTTCAGCATCTGGAATTGGGAGTTTGTAGTCCGCTGGGGTCATGTTGATGTTGCGGAATTGCATTCTTAGTGCTTTAATGCGCTTATAGTAAAAAAACAACTGGCCTTCTGCATAAAATTCCTTCTGGTATTCCTTGGTGATTGCAGCTGTAAGATCGGTGGCTGTGAGCGTTGTTGCCAGATTGGAAAGCCCCCTGTTTTGGCGCACCGTATTTAAATACCCCACGCCTGCAGCTGGTGTTTCTGCAGTTTCAGCCAGGATGTAGTACATTTCTGAAAGACGTATACCCGGTACATACTGATCTAATAAATTATCGGTAATTGTAGTGGTAGCGGTTGAGGCTTGCCAGAACTTAGATGGGAACAAGCCTCCTCCATCCTGCTCTAAACGGTAAACGAACCTGATGTCTGTACCACCACCGGATGAAGTTTCGTACAGCGTAGCAAAATTAGCAGGAGTACGCGTAAGGGTTTGATCTACAGCACCTCTAAATCTGAAGTAACGCTGTACAGTTGGCAATATATCCCTAACCCTGATCATGAATACCTGCTCATTGAAATATAGGCGGTCGCGTACCACCAATCCTGAGCTAATGGCACTTGCCGCAGCTTGAGTTACGAACGTATATTTACCCGAACTGATTACTACATTTGCAGCGGCAGCAGCACCAGCTTTATCCCCACTGTATAATCTTATTCTTGCTTCCAGTGCTTTTACGCCGTAGTAATTTAACTTATTCCGTCTGCTCCTCAAATCGCTGGTTACAATCGGGTCAACCGCTAGCAACAGATCTGCAGCCTCTTTCAGATCGGCTAAAGCAAATTTGACCAAGTCAGCAGTTGTAGCAGGTATAATTGCGTTTTCGTTTACATCTTTTTTATAAGGGATGGCTTTTAAATTAGCACCCGCAGTATATTCAGGACCGAACATCCGTAATAAATCAAAATGTATAAACGCCCTTAAAGCTAAGGCTTCACCGCGCAGCTGTGCATATGAATTATTGCTTAGTACAGAACGGTTTATTTCCGTATTTGCAATTATTTTATTTGCTGCAGCAATTGCACTGTAACTCGAAGACCAGATGGCATTGGTGTATCCTACTACTTCCGTTGAAGCATAGTTTAGGAGTTGTGTTTGTTGCAGCGAAACACCTGCACTGGTATTGAGTGTTGAATAATTTTGTGCCAGGGCAGAAACGAAGCCCATAGAAAGGTTATCTCCGTAAAGATTGCTACCAGCCAATTGGCCGTATACGCCTGATAAAGCCTGTTGAAAACCAACTTCTGAAGTAAACAGCTGTTCTTCAGATAGACTCGTTTTGGGCTGTACATCCAAAAATTTCTTACAACCGGAAAACACCGCACCTATTGCCAGAATTCCTATAATTAATATTGTTCTTTTCATTGGGATATGAATTTATCTTTTGAATTTAAAATCTTGCACTTAAGCCGAATGTATATTCTCTGGCAAAAGGATTATCTGTACCACGTTCAATTTCAATGGAACTAAAGGTGCCCAGGTTGTTCGTAGTGGCACTAACACTAAGGTTTTGCAAGCCTAATTTTTTTACCAATGCGGTTTTAAATTGATAACTCAAATTAATTGAGCTGAGCTGAATGTTATTATCGCGTTGAACGAAGCGTGAAGTAAGCTTTGTTGGTGTCGGGAAGGTGGTAATCCTGCGGTATGGGCTCAAACTTCCAGGTCCCGTCCAACCTAGGTCGTACGCTCTTCGGTCTACGTTGTTGCGTGCATCAACGGCCTCTACCCGGTTTAATAACGTACTATTATACAGATCAGCACCATAATTATAATTGAAGCTAAAATTTAAGGCAAAACCTGCATATAGGAAGTTTGAATTGATGGCACCTGTCCACTTGGGGCGGGTATCACCAACATAGGTCTTGTCATTAACGTCCCACACAAAAGTTGGGGTACCATCTGCTTTCAGGTAAACTTCCTGGCCGGTAACGGGATCAATGCCTAGCGACCTTACCGCATAAATAGCCGTGGTCGACTGACCTTCAATGAACTGTGCATTTTCGGAAGTCTGATTGGCGTTATTTGTATTTAATGCGGCATTGAAGGCTTTAAGTTTACCAGAAAGTTCTTTCAATACAGATTTGTTAGTGGCGGCGTTTACAGAAACATTCCACTTTAAGCCTTTGCGAGGTTCAGACAGTATAGTATAGCCGAGGTCAAATTGCAATCCCCTATTTTGAATTTTACCTAAATTTTCGGTATATGAAGGGAAACCGGTACTAGGTGCCAGCGAAACTGTAGTTAACGCATTCTGAGTTACTTCATTATAAAATTCTGCATTAAAAGTCAAACGGTTGTCCAGAAATGATGAAGCAATACCAATGTTCGACTTCAGTACTTGCTGCCAGCTCAGATTGGGATTGCCAAGTGCACCGGGAAAAGCTCCTACCTCGCCGAAATAACCGGTGGACGTACCCAGATTGTACCTGAATTGTGCGGCGTAAGGATCTTGTACAGATGTACCTGTAGAACCGTAACTACCGCGAATCCTCAACAAGTTAATTATTCTGCTATCCTTAAGGAATTGTTCATTATGTATGTTCCATCCTAAACCTGCAGACCAAAAATTACCAAATTTATTATTCTCTCCATAAGCAGAAGAGCCATCTCTTGTATAAGTAAAATCGGTAAAATACCGGTTATCATAAGAGTAGTTTGCAGTTCCTGTATAAGAAAGATTGTTAATTGTACTTTCAGTTCCGGTAGGCCTGCTGTTCAAATATTGTGCAGCAAACAAGATATTGTCCAGACGATCGAATGGGAAACCCTGCGTAGATACATTATATGAATTTAAGCTTGTACTGGCCAGCCTGAATCCTGCATATACAGTAATACCATGTTTTCCAAAATTCTTGTTGTAGTTCACAGAGCCTGTTCCGTCCATGGTAAAGGCATCACTGTTATCTTTCGAATAGGTACCTCGTGCACTTAAATCTGCGATTCCATTGAAACGGCTATCTAATGCGGAATAGAAATTATCTATTGTTCCGTTCACTTTTGTGATTCCAAGTGCGCCATTGAACCATAGTGATTTACTAAAGTCGTAACGTACAGTGGTATTGTTTCTTAAATTAAAGTTCTTATTTCTGTTGTTAATGGTGTTATAATTAATATCCATTAACGGGTTTAAGACTACAGAACTTCCTACACCGAAGCCCAAATCGATGTTTTCCAAGTACTTGTTTACATTACCGTTTTCATCGTAAGGTTTCCAGTACGGATTCAGATCCAGGTACTGACTAAATTCCCCATAAGGCGAATCATTAGAAATGACCTGAGTTGCAATCGTATTGTTTTGGAACGTTAATTTATTGGTTTTATAACTCAGCGTAAAACTTCCCGAATAATTTTTCCTGTCCTGTTCCTTCATTACGCCCTGTAAAAAATTCCCACTAAAAGTAAGGTTGAAAGTTAGAGACTGGTCGCCCCCACGTAATGAAAGGTTGGTTCTGTTGTTGATTCCTGTTTGAACAGGAATAGATTTCCAGTCTGTATTAACACCGCTCACCACTGCTTTATATCGTTCGGCATTAATGGCTTGCCCTCTATAACTGTTGAGAAAACCGACACGACGTTCGAAATCCAATTTTTCTTCCGCATTCAGCATATGGTAAACGGAAAGATCAGGAGATGATAAAGTGAAGTTATTGGTAATGGAAACTTCTACTTTTCCTCTCGGAGGAAGAATTGTTGTAACGACCATCACACCGTTACCGCCACGAGAGCCATACATTGCAGTGGCCGAAGCATCCTTTAATAAAGTTACCGAGGCAATCTGATTCATGTCCAGGTCTACAATTGCCTGTAAAGAAACCTGAAATCCGTCAAGAATGAATAATGGCGTATTTGGGTTGCCAACAAGCTCCGAACCCAGGGTTGGATAAGACGTTTGCCCACGCATGGTCACTTCCGGAAGCGCGTTGATATTCCCGCCTATCTTGTTATTGGGGATCATTCTGAAAGATGGATCAAGGGCAGCAATGCCGGCAAAGATATTTACGGGACTCACCGCCTTAAGCTCGGCAGCAGTTATGGTTTTGGCAGCTCCGGTGTAGGTACTTACCTTCCGGTCAACCATCCCTGTAATTACCATCTCATTTAGCGTAACCTGATTCTCCTCCATGTAAATGGTATAATTCGAATTAGGTGAGATGGGTACATCAACGGTTTTATAACCTACAAATCTGAACTCCAAAGAGGTTGCACCTGCTGATATACTGATAGTAAATTTTCCATTTTTATCCGTCTGAACGGTAGACTTTGTTCCCTTGATCGACACTGTAACACCCGGGATGGGCTTGCGTTCTTTGGCATCGCCTACAAAACCGGAAATGATTTCCTGCCTGGCCAGCTCACTTGCTTTGATGACCACAGTTTTGTTACGGATAACAAAATCCAGGTTTTGCGCTGCAAAAATCTGGTTAAGTACAGCAGACAATTCTACATCTTTAACATTGATGGTTACTGGCGACGAATTTTCCAACAAATTGTCCGTATAAAAAAAATTGTAACCCGTCTGTTGGTTAAGTTCTTTGAAGACAGATCGGAGTGAAGCATTCGACTTGGTTAAGGTCACTTTTTGGGCAAAGCTCGACGCACTCACCTGCAAAAAGCACGCTATTATAATTACGATGGTTAAGCGCATAGTTAGCAATAATTTAAGGTACAGCCGTTTAGGCATACCAAATTTCCTTGAATTTTGATACATTAGTAGTCGGTTTGGTTAAGCAGCCTCTTTTGCGTTGGACCGTACAGAGGACTGCGGTTATTAGTTTGATTTTTAATTGAATGTTCCAAACTTTTGCCAGGTCCTGATGGCTAATCAGGGCCTGGTTTCGTTCAACATGTCTTGAGTTAGTGTAATCTTTTCTTCATTTGGTTGGTTTAAGGTTAGTATTCTATTAATAGTTTAGTTTGTTTATTTTGATACATACACGGTTCGTCCTTTTACATCGAAATGGGCTTCCCCTGTTGACTCGACGATTTCAAGTACTTTTGACAGTTTATCAAATCTTGACACTTTGCCGCTGAAACGCTGGGTGGTTTTTTCACCAACGTAAACAACCTCCAAATTATACCATCGACTGATCATTTTCATGATTGTTTCAATGTGCTCACTTTCGACTACAAATTCATTGTTTTTCCAGGCAACAGCCAGATCGGTATCCGTTTCAATAATCTTTATTTTACCAGCGGATAACCTTGCTTGTTGCCCTGGTCTTAGCAATTTGTAGTTACCCGATGCTGAGAGCTTCACGCTTCCTTCCAGCAAGGTGGTTTTTTCTATTTCATCATCAGCATAACTGCTGATGTTAAAATGAGTTCCCAATACTTCTACTTCCTGCCGGTCTGTCTTTACAATAAATGGATGTTGCTTATCCTTAGCCACTTCAAAATATCCTTCACCACTAAGGGTAACTACCCGTTTTCCGTTTTCAATGAGGGAGGTGGTATAGGTGAGGCTGGAAGCGGCATTTAAATATACAAGCGATCCGTCGGGCAACCGCACCTGATAGGTTTCGCCACGGGCGGTAGACAAGGTATTGGATGCATTTGGATCCGAAACCTTTTCACTAACTCGATACACCAATTTGCCATCGCCTGATTTAGTGATCACTATTCCTGATTCCCTTCCTATTTCACCTTTGGATGCATTGGCTAAACTAATTTTCCTTCCATTTGCCAGAGTAAGTGTAGCGCCAAAATCCCCTGGTTTGATATCATGTACAGTTGTTACAGGGACAGTGGCAACCTTTTCGGATTGGTTATTAAAGAAATAAACACCGATGTATACTACGGCCAAAACGGCAGCAACAGCAGCGATTTGTAACCAAAGTTTAAGTGTTTTATTTTTACCTTCAGGTACGGCTTGTGCTGATTCATGTATCTGAACAAACAGATCCCGGTCTACCTTAGCCAGTACCCCGGCAATGGCAGGATCGGTTTCATAACGTTCGTCCTCAATTTCTAAAACGCCGATAATGAGATCTTTCAACACTTCCTGATCTTCATCAAGCTGAAAATACCTCATCAGACGCTGTGTTTCTTCAAGACTACAGCTATTATTAAGGTATTTTTTGAAGAGAATATGGAGTTGATCGGATGGCTTCAAGGTTCAATTTTTACAGCTAATACGGAGCTAAGCAAAAATATCCTTAGTCGGTTAATAAAAAATTAACAATTAATTTCCAAAATTAACGATCACCATCAAAAGCCTTTGAATAAAATACCTAAAACGATCGAAATGGTAAGTGTTGGAGAATCCCTAAAATACGTTTTAAGAAACCTATTGGCTTGCAGCATGTGGCTACTGATGGTTTTGGCACTAATGCCCATAATCTCCTCTACTTCTTTATAAGATTTACCCTCTAATTTACAGAGTGTAAATACCATTTTACGCTGAGGGGGCATCAGATTTATGGCGTTCTGCAATTTTTGGGCATCTTCTTTACTCAGCATATCTTCTTCAACATGAAGATAAAGCTCTGAACTTGAAGCAACTATTTTAGTCAGTAAACGTTTGTCTTTTGCCACTTTCCGAAAATAATCATGCACCAGGTTTTCCGCTATACGAAAGAGATATGATTTAAATGACTTTTCGGGATCAATCTGTGTCCGCACTTCCCATATTTTAAAAAAAAGCTCCTGCAGCATTTCTTTTACCAGGTCGTCAGATTTGAGAAGTTTGAATAAATTTCCGGCAATCCGGAATTTATAGTTATTGTATAGTATTTCAAATGCACGCTCATCACCGTTTTTCAATTGAAGCAATAAAGACTTTTCATCCGTGTGATTAATGTTGACCATTCGTCCGACAAATATACATTAACTTAAAAATACAAGGTAATAATAATTTCGGGGAAACGCCATTGGCATATATTTCAATGAATACTTACAGGATATTTATTTGCCAGGGTTTTGGTGATTAATGTTTTATCATAAGACAAATCCTATAGAAAGGTCGTCATTGCGAGGAACAAAGATAACCGAACGAAGCGAGCTCATGAATGCCTTTAAAAACAACTGCAAAAATGAATAATCTTAATGCGCACGCTGGTAGCGATCGTTGTAAGATTGCTTCGTCGGCTGAAAAAGCCTTCTCGCAATGACGATTCTTCGCAGCCTATCACTGCAAAAAAAACGTCTCTCTCATCTATTTTGATTTTTATAAAATAAATTACCCCCTCTTCGTAGGAGTCCTTTGGAAAGGATGACAAATCTATATTTAAGATACAACCTCTTACACTATTTTAATTGCTTCTCGTCAATCTTTGACAGAGAAAGACTGCTTAACTTCCTAACGGCTTTGCTCTGAATCTTGATTGTTTTAATAGCACTATCCGGAAAAAAGATATCTGTCATCACAGTTAATCCGTTATCAGCAAAAAGTTCTATAGATGCTACATCCAGGATCAAGCTAATATTGATTTTCTTATCGGCCAGTAACCTGGGCGCACTATGTTTTTTTGCAAATCCTTTTTCAAATGATGTTTCGCCAGATAGTGTCCGGTCGATAAAGTAACTGTTGTTCTTTTTGTCGTAGCCTATAATCAGCTTTTGTCCTTTAACGTTCGATAATATAATATTGAAGTCGCTGGTATTTTCAAGGCTAAGATCGAGTTTGAACTTTCCATCCAGAGCTTTGGCATATGCAGAAAGGTCAATCTCCTTATCAATAATAACAGGTCCTTTCTTATAAACAGGCTTTAATGATGGCGAAATTTCCTTTACAGGTAATGAACGAAGATAATAATCTCCATCTACACTTGCGAGCGATAAATCTCTGGCAATTGTTGTAGCGCCGCGCCAGGCCTTGGTAGGCACCTGGTTGGCATACTGCCAGTTGTTCATCCAACCAAGGAATATCTTCCTGTCGCCAGTGTTAGACCAGGTAACCCCTGCATAATTATCGGTTCCATAATCCACCCATTTCTCTTTTGTAGAATTTGGCACGAATTTATTCCCATCAAAGTTTCCTGTAAAGTATTGGGTTGCAGAACCTCCGTTAGGGCCTCCGGGATTGATGCTTACTAAAAGCACCCATACCGTTTTACCATTGCTTTTGAGTGGAAATAGATCCGGGCATTCCCAAACCCCACCATGGGCGCCCAGGTTGGCTCCAAAATCACTTTCGCGTTTCCAGGCTTTAAGATCTGGAGCGGAATAGAAAGTTATCCTGTCCTTTGTTGCTAAAGTCATGATCCATTTTTTGCCTTGCTCATACCACATTACCTTGGGATCCCTGAAATCACTTATCCCGGGGTTTGGAAGCACAGGGTTACCCTTATATTTAGTCCACGTTTTACCTTCATCATTACTATAAGCAATACTCTGGTATTGGTGCAGACCAGTCTTGGCCTCTTCGATTTTCTGGTTATGATGCGTAAATATTGCAACCATAGCATTTTTGCCAAATCCTGCGGTATTGTCTTTATCAATTACGATACTTCCAGAAAAAATAGTGCCCAGGCTATCTGGATAAAGTGCTATGGGCTTTTCCTCCCAGTTAAAGAAATCTTGGGTTGTCGCATGTCCCCAGTGCATAGGTCCCCAGGTTGTACCTCCGGGATGATACTGAAAGAAAAGATGGTAAACGCCATTATAATACACCATTCCGTTAGGATCATTCATCCAATGTGCCTTTGGTGAGAAATGGAAAGCTGGCCTGTATTTTTCGCCTCCTGTAGATTGAGCTTTAGAACCGACAGAAAATAGGCAAAAAAGCAAAAAGAATATCGATCTTATAGATTTGTTTTTCATGTTGTATTTTTAAAATTTAACAAATATCCAGGGAAGGCTCCCTGGACATTAGAAATATTACCATCCGTTGTTTTGTTTATATACCCCGCTACTAAAGTTAATCTGATTTAATGGAATTGGGAAATATTCATCCCTTCCTGCCGTAAACCGGGCATCTGCGAGATGGGCAACCCTTGATTTTTCGACTGTAAAATAAGCGTTCATAGTCTGCGCAGCAATCCCCCACCTCACCAAATCAAAAAAGTGATAACCTTCTGTGGCGAACTCAAGTCTTCTTTCAAATCTTAGGGCCTGCCTTGCAAAATCCTGGGTCCAGGTGCAATTTACCCCTGGTTGATAAAGCTGAACGTTATAGTTTGAAGTCGGGTTTCCAGCTGCATTTTTCAGTAGGTTACGACTTAGGTTTGCACGGTTTCTAACCTGATTGATCAGCGGAACAGCTTCCAATGGCCGCCCCAGCTCTATCAACACTTCTGCTTTCCAAAGCAGCACATCTGAGTAGCGGATGATCTGCCAGTTTTTCGAACTTCCGATAAATGGTGGAACTTTCTGAAAAGAAGCGTCATCTGGAAGTACTGCTTCTTTCATACTGGCAAACGCATCGTAAATAGCCGGTGCTCTTGACCAGGAGCGCTGGAATACAAATGTTGGCTTATATTTAAAAGGTGCACCTGGCTTGGCCACAGTATGATCAAGTCGTGGATCGAATGAACTGCTCTGAAAGTCGAGAGAAGCCGCCGCATCTGTATTGTTGTAGGTGGAAAAAAGAGGCAATCCGTCGGTTCCTGTTTTAAAAGCATTGATCAGGTCATGGCTGGGCACATTAAAACCGCAGCATCCATATTCCTGGTTCATCGGATAGTTAAGCGCATGCCCATAATCCAGCCTCCCCTTTGGTGTACCATCATCTTTTGAATACTGGATAGCAAAAACAGATTCCAGGCCGTTATCAGAAGCAGATAAAAAGTTGCTGGCATAATCCGTACTCAGGCTGAATTTGCCCGATGCGATGATCTCATCACATAATGTATTTATTTCGTTTAATTTAGCAGCATCAATACCGCTCACCGCGTTATTTTCGCTTTGGGTATAGGCCTGGTACAATAGCACTTTGGCTAAATAAGCTTTCGCAGTATTTTTGTTTACCCTGCCCTTATCGTTCTGATCTGTCGGTAGCGCTGTAACGGCCGCTCTGAAATCATCTGCAATCTTCGTCCAAAGCGCATCATTACTCAAGGCCTTGTTGGAAATGGACGGATAGTCGGCCTTTGCCATATTCTCATCGATAAAGGGAACGTATTTGAAAAGAATCTTTAGCAGAAAATAAAAATGTCCTCTTAAAAAGCGAAGTTCTCCCTGGCGTTGAACCTTGTTTGGATAGTCTGTGGCAGGCATGGCATTAACTCTTCTCAACGCATCATTAGCTCGACCGACACCAACATACAGTCTGAACCAAAGCTGGTCGATGAGTGCATTATCAGGTCTGTTAAGGGAAAATGTCTCAAACAAATGGAACTCTGAAAGGTCTCCAGGCCCATCCCCTCCTTTATAGGTGTCTCCTCCACGAACGCTTCCATACGGCCACATACTGGAATATGGAGAAGTATAGTGATCATTTCCAAGTGCAGAATAAGCTGCAATGACCATTTTATCAATATTCTCCGGAGTATTCAGATCATCGCCGGAAACCACGCCCTGTGCTGGCTCATCAAGTGCTTTTTCGCATGAGAAGAATACGGTAGCGAAGAATGCCAGTGTATATATTAATTTTTTCATCTTTTGATATATCTAATTTTACAATGTAATATTTACCCCAAGGGTACCAACAACTGGCACAGGAAATCCATAATTGGGAATCTCAGGATCAGTACCGGTAAAAGATTTACTCTTTATGGTAAACAGGTTACTGCCCTGAACGAATATCCTGAAGTTCTGTATTTTCATATTCAGTGCCTTTTTAAGGTTATAACCAACCTGCAGGTTGCGCAGCTTGAGGTAAGATCCGTTTTCAATAAAATAAGTAGAGAACCTTCCTTCATTATTGCGGTCTACAAGCGTGAGCGCTGGAATGGTAGAGCCTGGATTTGAAGGACTCCAGGCATCAAGCGTCCTGCTGCCCCAGTTCGTACCTGTCCAAAGCGAAGAAAAATCGGTATAGGTTTTAAAGTCGTTCACCACATCTACATTGATGGCCTGTAGGAAAAAACTCATATCGAAGTTTTTATAACTAAGGGAAACATTCAGTCCATAAGTGAACTTAGGACTATTGTCGCCTATAAAGTCGCGGTCCAGATCGTTAATCACTCCATCATTGTTTATATCCTTATATTTAATCCTACCCAATCCTTTTCCAGGCTGACTGGCATAAGCATCCACTTCTGCCTGTGAAGTAAAGAGGCCATCTGCAACATATCCAAAGTAGGAGTTTATGGGCCTTCCGAGCACGTTTTTGTCGGTGCCATTGCCGGGATAGGAAGCCAGTACATCTTTAGGCAGATAGGTCACCTTGTTCCTGTAGAGTGAAAAGTTACCCGTCAGGCTGAAGCTAAAATCATCACCAATCTTATCTTCATACGTAAGAATCGCATCAAGCCCTTTGTTCTGAAGCGAAGCCCCATTACTGTAGCTGTTCCCCCCATCTCCAAGCACCGCCAGGTAAGCGGGACTGATTAGGATATCTGAGGTTTTCTTAATAAAATAATCAACAGAACCGGTAAGCTTATTGTTCCATAAACCAAAGTCTAAACCAAAATTCGACTCTCTTAAAGACTCCCATTTCAGGTTGTCGTTACCCTGTTGGATAAGGGTAAAACCAGAGGGCAGCTGACCTGTACCTGCGCCTGTGATATCATATGCTGTACCTTTATCAAAATCCCATGTCGGGTCAATCCCGTAAATAGCAGCGTATAGCGAGCGCGTGGCATTGTTGGGGATTTCCTGGTTTCCAGACCGGCCCCAGCCGTACCTAAGCTTCAGATCAGAAAACAGACCCAGGTCCTTTATAAACTTTTCTTCACTCATTCTCCAACCAAGTGAGAAAGCTGGGAAAGTACCGTATCGGTTATCTTTACCAAAACGCGAAGAACCGTCTCTCCTCAAAGTTACAGAGGCGATATAACGATCGTTGTAACTGTAGTTGACCTTACCGAAATAAGACAACAGCTTGTTTCCTGCCCCACTTCCCCCGTTGAGGGTATTTGAGCTACCTGCATTAAGGTAGGCATAATCAATATTTTCTATCGCAAGCCCTTGTCTGCTTGCAGAAAATTCCTGACTGATGTTCTTTATGTATTCCTGTCCGGCGAGTATTTCCAGGTTATGTTTATCCTTGGTAACCTTATAGTTAAGGGTATTCTGCCAGATGATATTACCCTGATAGGTCTGTGAATTGCTCACCTGGTTTGCAGGATCTGCCAAAAAGCCCGAAACATATGATTTCTTTAACAGGCGCTGATAGCTACCGTTATAGTCTACACCAAAATTTGTCCTGAAGTTCAATCGAGGAATGATCTGGTAATCTGCATATGCATTTCCGAAAAACCTGTAGAAATTGTAGGTGTTTTGCTTATTATCCTCTATTAACCTAACCGGGTTCTGCCTATCGGTCATTCCTGCTGCAGGGCCTCCCCAGCCTCCGCTTGTGGTATATACCGGTACAATGGGCTGCTGTACGAGCGAGGCAAAAAGGATATCGCTTGTCGGGATCTGGGCATTCTTAATGTAGCTTGCTGAAAAATTCTCCCCAATCTTTAACTTACCGTCCAGATAATTGTAATCAGAATTGAATCTTGCCGTATATTTCCGGCTTCTTGACTCTTTTACGATACCCTTATTATCATAATAACCCACCGAAAAAAGACTGTTTCCCTTTTCACCGCCATTGGAAAGGGCTGCGTCATAGGACTGGATAATCGAATTTTGTGCAATCTCATCAAACCAGTAGGTATCTGCGGGCTTCATGGTCTTTGCCGCATCGATGTACTCCGGAAAGATCACACGGTTAAGCACCGGATTGTTAAAGTTATTGTTCCAGTCGTACTGATAGATCTGGTTATTATTGGGGTTGGCTTTATCGTTTACCGCCGCCTGCCAATAGGCACGGCCTCTTTGCTCGGCATTAAGCGTTTTAAGTTTGGTGGCATAATTCTGAATGGATGTAGAGGCATTGAAGTCGATCTTTGAATAGCCTTTTTTGGCTTTTTTTGTAGTGATGATGATTACCCCATTCGCTGCACGTGAGCCATAAATAGTAGCCGAAGAGGCATCTTTAAGCACCTGAATAGATTCAATGTCGTTCTGGTTTAACTGTTCCAACCCGTTTTTGGTTGGCACGCCATCGATTACATAAAGCGGGTCGTTATTGCCCAGGGTTCCAATACCGCGGATTCTTACTGTTGCCTGACCGGTTGGAGAACCGTCGGTGGTAATCAGTACCCCTGGTACCCTTCCCTGAAGAGACTTTACAGCATTACCAGAAGGGATATCCCTGATCTTTGAAACATCAACCACATTGACTGCTCCGGTAATGTCTTTCTTGCGTTCCTTCTGATAACCTGTTACCACGACCTCGTTGAGCTTATTGATCGCGATGTCGAGTTTGACCTTAAGATTGGCTGATTCTGCGGTTATGGGAATGGTTAATGGTTCAGCTCCAATATAAATGAACCTAAGCGACTGACCGGCAGAAGCTTCAATTTTAAAACTACCATTAGCATCTGTGGTTACCGTTTTTTGGGTACCTACGATCACTATGGTTACAGCCTCCAGAGGGATGGACTCATTGTCAGTGACAACGCCACTGATTACCCTGGTCTGGCCAAATGCCAGGCCCATTACCATACAGGCAAAAAGCCAGGTAAGGAAAATTTTTCTCATAAAAATTCAGATTTGGTTAGTATTTATTAATGTTCAGTTAAAATATTTCGTCAATAAACTTTTTGTATTCTTCAATCTCATATTCCGGACAGCCCCCCTTTTTGGTAGCGATAAAAGCACCCATTCCGATCGCATTTTTTATAATGGTTTTTGGTGCCAGCCCCAATTGATGATTGGCAATGAAGGCTGCCAGAAATGAATCTCCACTCCCGATGGTATCGTTAACCTTCACCTCAGATCCCCAGGCATGGAAGGATTGATCCATTTTATAATAGGAAGCTCCAAATTCGCCTTTGGTTACGATTACCTCTGGAACACTGAAGCGTTCCTGTATAAAACGGACCTGCTCTCTCTCATTTATGAACCTTCCCCCGAAAAGAATCTGGGCCATGTGTAGCTCCGACTCGTTAAATTTTATGATATCTGCCCGTTCCATCAGATTTGCCAATAGGCTCTTATCAAAAAAAGGAGGGCGAAGATTGATGTCAAACACCTTTATCGCATCGCTTTCCAGGAATTTGAACAGCGTTTCTCTGGAAAGCGTATTTCTGGAGGCCAGGCTTCCGTATACAAAATATGTGGATGATATCAGTGCGCTATCGATAATGGACTGATGATCTATAAAATCCCATGCCACGGGAAACACGATTTCATAAGAAACCTCATTTTTGCTGCCCACGCGGGCAATTACTTCACTGGTAGGATGGATCGTATCGCGTTGAAGGAGGCTTTTATTAATTTGCCAACCATCAAGCAAACGTTCCAGTTTCACTCCGTTTTCATCATCTCCGATTCTACTGATGATACTACTGGACAGGCCAAGCTTATTGAGGTGATAGGCAACATTTAGCGGTGCACCACCTGGCATGCGCCCATCAGGCAGCACATCCCATAATATTTCGCCAAAGCATATAGCAGGTGTGATCATATTCTTGTCTTTCTTTTTATTTAGTGCATTACAATTCCGGTCTCTATCTGCTCCAGAGATTTCCCCTTTGTCTCAGGCATCATCTTCCAAACGAACACCAGCTGCAATACCATCATGGCACAGAAAAAGAAAAATATGTTTGCACCTCCAAATGACTCTGCCAGATAGGGAAAGCAGAATGCAATCAGTGCTGCCATTACCCAATGGGTAGAACTTCCGAGTGTTTGCCCCTTTGCCCTGACCTGATTTGGGAAAATCTCTGAAATGAATACCCAGATAACCGCCCCTTGCGAAAAAGCAAAAAAAGCAATAAAGAGCATTACATAAATCGGGATCTCAAACCCGCCGGACGAACCGCTAAGAAATGCAACTGCTACAAGCCCAAGAGAAATAATCAATCCGAAAGAGCCGATCAGCATCAGTGTTTTTCTACCAACTTTATCTATAATATTGATCGCAAGAAGCGTAAATATAAAATTGACCATTCCGATACCAACAGTTGATAAAAGTGAAGAATGCGCACCAAGCCCTGCCATTTCAAAAATTCTTGGTGCATAATAGATAATGGCATTTATGCCAGATACCTGATTGAAGAAAGCAAACAGCACGGCCAGGATTATAGGCTTGTTGTACTTTCCTGAAAAAAGTCCATCTGAAGATTTATCCCGCTGCATATCCTTTCCGGATTTCTGTATAGCGGCAAGCTCTTCATCACAGTTTAACGGATTTATAATGCGTAGGATTTCCAATGCTTTATCGTATGCACCACGCTTAAGTATAAGCCATCTTGGACTTTCAGGAATAAAGTAGATTAGCACAAGGAATATTATAGATGGAAATGCCTGAACACCAAGCATCCATCTCCAGGATGCCTCTCCTCCCTGGCTTAGCAAATAGTTTGAAAGATAGGAGATCAATATTCCCAGTACAACATTGAACTGGAAAAGCCCAACAAGCCGGCCCCTTCTATGTGCCGGAGACACCTCTGAAATATAAATGGGTGCAGTAACGGAAGATATCCCCACACCTAAACCACCTAAAAAGCGGAATGCTAAAAAGATATACCAATTATCTGCCAGTGCGGTACCAAGTGAGGAAAGTAAGTATGCCGCAGCGACGAAATAAAGTGTATTTTTTCTTCCGAAATAATCAGAGGGGCGGGATCCTACCAGAGAGCCGATTACCGTACCGATAAGTGCAATAGATATGGTAAGTCCATGCGAAAATGCTGAGAGGTTCCAAAACTGTTGAATGGATTTTTCAGCACCTGATATAACGGCTGTATCGAATCCAAACAGAAAGCCGCCTAGGGCTACGACCATGGACCAAGCCAGGACGGAATGTTTTTTCATAAGGGTTTATTTATTGGTTGAGGATTGCAAGTTGGTCAAAAACAGGAAGGGAGGATAACAAATCTGTTCCAAAAAAATACAATCTTGACACATTACCTAAATAACTGATTAACAGATAATTAAAATTTATTATTTTTACCTGAGCCAATGAGGTTACACTTTTGAAACATCAATAGTAAGGTTTTGATGCATCTGTACCTTTCATCCTCCCACTCGCAGCCGAGCGCCAATTCCTTAAAGTTTCAAATTTGATTATCTTTAGCATTATTTCTTACAAACAGGATCCTAACCAGATACAACCGGTGCCAGGCACTGCCCTTATTAAAATGATAGATATGACCGCAAGACTTCACTTCCTTCATAGGATACTTATACTGGTCACCCTAACAGCTATTCTTTGTGGCTGTAGCGACAAGAAAAAGGAAGCAAAATACGTTATAGGCTTTTCACAATGCGTTGGCTCAGATCTGTGGCGGAAAACCATGCTGGAAGAGATGAAAATGGAGCTTTCGCTGCATCCTGGTGCTACATTGGTATATAGAGATGCAAACAACAGCAATAGCAAACAAATCTCACAAGTCGGGGAACTATTAAAAATGAATATCGACCTGTTGATTATATCCCCTAACGAGGCCCGGCCGCTCACTCCAATCGTTGAACAGGCTTATAATAGTGGTATCCCTGTGGTTATTATCGATAGGAAAACATCATCTTCGGCTTATACTGCTTATGTTGGTGCAGACAATTATCAGATTGGCAAGATGGCCGGACAGTATGTATCCGGTCTGCTTAAAGGGAAAGGAAATATTCTGGAAATCATGGGACTTCCCGGCTCCTCTCCCACAATAGAGCGCCAGAGAGGATTTGCCGAAGGGCTCCAAAAATCTGCTAATATTAGGATTTCGAATCAGATCTATGGCGATTGGTTAAAATCGCACGCTATTGATGAACTGCTGAAAATGAAGGAGGCATTGCGTAGCACAGATCTAATTTTTGCGCACAATGACCAGATGGCTTCAGCAGCCAGGGAAGCGTTGGATAAACTCGGAATAAAAAAGAAGGTGACCATTATTGGAATAGATGCACTACCTGGACAAGGAGGCGGCCTCCAGATGATTGATGGCAAAGTGATAGATGCCAGCATGCTTTATCCAACGGGAGGCAAAGAGGCGATTTCCACAGCATTCCGTATCCTTGGAAAAGAATCCATCCTCAAAGAAAATATCCTTCAGTCTGTGGTGATAGATTCGTCGAATGTTCAGCTCATGAAACTGCAGTGGAGCAAATTTAGCAGCCAGCAGAGAGATATCGAACGGCAGCAATCACTCTTGGCTGAACAACGTTCTTTGTTTGACAACCAACAGCTTACATTAAATATTACCGTGGTCACCCTGGTGCTCTCTGTGGTTTTCGGGGGACTGGCTTTTTTCTCCCTACTTGAAAACAGGAAAATCAACAAAAACCTGGAGGCGAATAACCTGGAAATCCTTAACCAGCGTAATAAGCTTATTGAGATGTCTGAAAAGGCTAAAGAGGCGACGGAGGCCAAACTGAACTTCTTCACCAATATATCTCATGAATTCCGCACCCCTCTTACCCTGATACTCTCTCCCCTGGAAGATCTGCTTAATAACGAAAAAATCAACGCCCTTGCAGGAAAAAACCTAAAACTGATCAATAAAAATGTTTTTCGCCTGCTGCGCCTGATCAACCAGCTCATTGAGTACAGGAAAATTGAGTATGGTAAGATGCGCATAAGATCGACATCGAACAATATTATAGATTTCATTGCAGACATCATTGAGACCTTTCAGCTCGCTGCAAAAAAACAGAACATAGACCTCAGACTCTTCACTAAAGAATCGGATATAACAGTATGGTTTGACGTGAACATGTTCGACAAGGTAATCTTCAACCTGATATCTAACGCACTAAAATTTACGCCAGCCAATGGAACAGTTCACATTACAGTGAGTAAAGACGATGCTCATATCTCTATTAAAGTGGAAGACAATGGACCTGGAATGGATCGGGAAGAAATCCTCCATATATTTGAACATTTTTATCAGGCAGACTCGAATGCAAGAAAAGGGTCTGGATTGGGCCTTTCCCTTTCGAAGGAACTGATGAATCTTTTACATGGTGACCTAACCGTAGAAAGCCGGAAATGGCAGGGTACTATCTTTACTGTTACCCTACCCCTTGGGTCAGCACACCTTCGGGAAGAAGAGAAGCACACCCAACAGGCTGAAAGAGAAGAGCTTTATGAAAATGCAAAAATCTATACGAGCGAACTAGAGCATCTCAAGAGAGAAAAGAACCATGATTTGTTGCGTGAACTAAAAGAACGGTCGGTATTGATAATAGAAGACAATGCAGACCTTCTGCATTATCTGGCTGAGAAACTTGATGAGGAATACGAGGTATTTATTGCAAATACCGGAGAGAGCGGAATCACTTCTGCCTACGAGCAGGTGCCAGATCTGATCATCTGCGATGTGGTATTGCCAGATCTTTCAGGGAAGAAAATTACAGAGAAGCTCAAATCCGACATTCGTACATCCCATATCCCCATCATCCTGCTCACCGCTCAGGGCAGTGTAGAACAGCAGATCAATGGCTTCGAAAGCATGGCAGATGCCTATATCGTTAAACCTTTCAATTATGAGTATTTACTGGCTACTGTACGGAACCTGATGAAAAACAGACTCTTGCTAAAGTCTCATTACACAAGCGACATCAGTTCTGGAAACAGGCAACCTATTTCAAAAAGCCTGGATAAAAAATTTGTAAATGATTTTTCAGGTCTCGTAGAGCAGAACCTAAGCAATGAAAACTTCAGTGTAGAGGAGATTAGTAAAGCCCTGGGGGTTTCAAGGGTGCAGTTATACAGAAAAGTAAAGGCCTTACTGGATTGCAGTGTAACCGACTATATCATAAACAGAAGGTTAAAAAAGGCAAAATTTTTATTGATCAATGAAAGGTACACAATTGCAGAAATCACCTATATGGTCGGATTCTCCTCACCAAATTACTTTTCGACGGTATTTAAATCGAAATATGGCATGAGGCCAAGTGAGTTTAAGAGAAACCAATCCCCAACTCAATAGCCAAACTAGAAAAACGGGTTCGATTTCACCTTCAGACTTAGCGCCTGTTTAAATTTTATTATAAATTACTAGTATGTCAGTCTGTCCAAAGGACTCCTGTGGAGAGCGTAGTCGAAGACCCGTTTTTCGATATATTAAAAGCAATCAACTACGCTCAGATAAACCGTTAGTTCCAGATCGAACATAAACTGAAAATACTGCCTTCATTTTACCGTCCAATACGGCGAATCTGTTCTGGCGGTTAAAAGATACTCCTCAATTTTCTTTACAATATCAGGATGGGCAGCAGCCACATCATTGGTTTCGCCAATATCCGTTTTAAGGTCGTAAAGTTCGAGTTTATGGTGTCTTTTCACCCCTTTCCACCGACCATAACGCACCCCCTGCTCAAAGCCCAATTCGAAAAATTCCCAATATAGAAAGCGGTCGGTTTTAACCTTGCCGCCCTTAATAACCGGGTATATACTAGTGCCGTCTGTACGGAATCCAGTAGTTTTACCGGCAATCTCTCCAAAAGTTGGCATAATATCAGGGAAATACCCTGGTACCTCACTTGTTTTCGGCGCATTTTTAATAAAGGGCGCCCATGCGATAAATGGAATTCTGATCCCTCCATCATACATATCCCTTTTGTATCCTTTAAGTTTACCGTTCGAATCAAAGAATTCAGATACCGCTTTAAGCTGACTGGTCGGCTCCGACCTTGGGCCGTTATCTGATGCAAAAAACACAATCGTATTCTCAGACAGGCCACTTTTGATCAGGTAATCTTTTATTTTACCTACCGACTGGTCTAAATAGTACACCATGGCCGCATACGTCTTCATATCTTCAGGCCAGTTTTTATTCTTGTAGACGGCTTGATCAGGAACATCCAGCGGTGAATGCGGATTATTAAAGTTCAACATTAAAAAGAAAGGCTTTTTGTTATCTTTTTGGGTTTCCAGATAAGCCAGTGCTTCGTCTGTACAGATATTGGTTTCATAATAGCCCTTTTTTGCATTCGTATTAGGTTCAACTGTTACGAGTTTTCCATTAATATAACGGTGATCAGGCCAATAGGTGCTTGCGTAAGTTGAGGGAATATTGATCAGCCATCCCGAAAATTTATCGAAGCCCCTTTGTAAAGGTGTAGCGAGCGAATCATATCCATCCACATGCCATTTTCCAACCAGCGAAGTATGATAACCAGCATCCTGCATCAGGTTTCCTATAGTATAATCGTCCTTGGTAAGATTGGCCCGGTACACTACATTTTTCCCTTTTTTCCCTGCAAGCCCTCCTTGTTCGGTTGCATTGCCCCTAATTGTAGCATGCCCCGTGTTGAGGCCTGTAAGGATGGATCCCCGTGATGGCGAACATACTGGTGCACCGGCATAAAAATCGGTAAAGCGTGTTCCTTCATTGGCCAGCTTATCGATGTTGGGCGTGAGGATCTGTTTTTGCCCGTAAACACCAACATCTCCATAACCCAGGTCATCGGCCAAAATAAAAACAATATTGGGCTTTTGCCCAGCTTTTCGCTGGGCAAATATAACACCGCTATAAAGGAGCGAAAAACCGATGATGATTAAACTTCTTTTGATCATTTTATTGAATTGAAATCTTATTCTTCGCATAATATACTAGTTATAGCCCGGATTTTGAGTATAAAGACCGGGTGCAGTTTGAATTTCTGCCGCAGGCACCGGATAAATGACATAGTTCGGCACAATTTCATTAATTTTCGTGATCGCATCGGCTACTCTCCAGGCATTCATCTGCGAGACGGCCAGGCCTTCGCGCACAAGGTCGTTCCAGCGGAGCCCTTCGCCTAAAAACTCCCTTTGCCGCTCCTGCATTAAGGTCTGAATATTTACATTCGATAATGTACCTATGCCAGCCCTGGTCCTCACCCTGTTCACAGCCACGTCTACATCACTTTGAGCGCCTGCTGCACCATGAAGGATACATTCGGCTTTCATGAGCAATATATCGGTATAACGCAGTACGATAAAATTAATCGGCCAATCTTTACCCGACAGGCCTTTTTTGGCCACATCGATGTATTTTTTGATAAAAGGACCAGCCGTATAGGTAGTCGCTACATTGAAAGGATATCGCACATCGGTGCCGCTTACCGTATTGGTGGTGTAAGAACTCACTAAACTTTTAGAAACCGGAAAAGTACTGGCTCCATAACCATTTCCAAAACTATTGGAAATCCCATTACTGGTCCAATAAGCTACAGGCACCAAATGGGAAGGAAAACCTGCTCCGTTTAAACTCGAAGCAAACTGTACATCAAACACCACTTCACTATTATTTTCGTTGTTGTAAGAAAATATCGATGCATAATTGGAGGCAAAACTATAGGGACTCCCGGTAAGCACCGCATCGAACAAAGCGGCAGCCTTATCATATTCATTGCTGTTAAGGCCAGGTCCGTTTATACCATATGTTGGGCCCGATTTGGTGAGATAAACCAATCCCAGCAACCCTTTTGCAGCATAGGAAGTTGGTCTTCCAAGATCAATTCCGGTAAAAGCTGTAGGCAGATTGGCTGCTGCATACTGCAGATCGGATTCGATCAGTGCATAAACATCAGCTACCGGACTACGTGGAATGCTTGCGACTTCCGCAGCGCTCTTTACCGTAGATATTAATGGCACCTGGCCAAAAGTCCGCACCAGGGAAAAATAATAAAATGCCCTTAAGAAACGGACTTCTGCAGCATACCTTGTCGCATTTGCGGCAGTAAGCACACTTCCATTGGTTTCTAATGCTGCCAGAACAGTATTCGCATTGTAAATACCATTGAAATTGGCTTTCCAGGCAGTAGTGATAAATCCTGTTGTGGTAATACTCGGCGTAAAATTATTGATCCCGTCCCAATCACGGTTACCATCCGAAGTCGCATTTAAGTTGTCGCTACGCATTTCACCAAGCCATAATGCCTGACTGGGATAATTGCTCAACTGGGAATACACCCCATTTACAGCCTGAAGAAAGTCGTTATTATTGGTAAAAAAATTCGCTGTAGCCAAACTCGACTCTGGTGTTTGATTTAATTGTTTTTCGCAACTGCCAAACAGCAGTATTGCGGAGAACAGGGTTAAGTATATTTTCGTTTTCATCTAATTCTGTTAAAAGCCAATGTTTATTCCAATTGAAGCTGTTTTACTTAATGGTGCCGAACCGTAATCGCCTGATATTGCATAGCTGGCATCTCCACTTACGTTCGTATTCTGCGCTTCTGGATTCGCTCCCCCTTTATATTTATCATGAGAGAAATAGTTTTCGAGTGCTACGAATATTCGTGCCGAAGAAATACCAGGGGCTTTGATCAATCCCTTCAGGTTATAGCCCAAAGTAATGTTCTGCACCCGAAAGAAATCGCTGGAGTAAACCCAATCAGAGGTAACATTTGGGTAAGTATAAGTTGCGCCCAGTTTACCCCTTGGTGCATCCGGATTGGGATCTGCTGCAGTCCAGCGGTCTCTCCATACCCCAAGAACATTTGCAGTTGTACTTCCAGAAAAGTCGATTGCACGGCCCAGATAAGAAAGTATCGAACCTCCACGCTGGCCATACAGCTGTATACCAAGATCAAAATTCCCATATTTAAAATTGTTCGTCCAACCCCAGGTATATTTGGGAGAAGGCTGTCCGCCAACTACCCTGTCGGCTGCACTGATTTTTCCATCGCCATTGGTATCGACGTATTTCGCATCGCCAACTTTCTGTCCGGATACTTTTGCCACAGCCGGATTGGCAATATCAGCAGCCGTTAAAATTCCATCGGTTTTAGTGATGTAATAGCTAAAAGCAGGGAGTCCTTCCCTCAGCAGATATGGTGCATTGCTACCGCTATAAGCAGAAGCAATTTCGATATCGGCATGTGTTGGGCCAAGATCGGTTATGATATTTTTGTTAAAGGCAATATTGGCACTCATTGTCCAGGTGAAATTGGCTGTTTTAACGTTTACCGTATTCAGTCCGAACTCCAGTCCTTTGTTCACCACGGCACCTATATTTTGTAAACTTGTACTGAAACCACTTGCAGATAGTACCGGCAGGTTTAACAAAAGATCGCTATTCTTTTTATGATAGGCATCGAAGTTGAAATTGATTCTGTTGGCCAAAAGACTGAGGTCTAAACCAAGATCATAGGTGTTGGATGTTTCCCATTTCAGCGCTTTGTTGGCAAGGCCAGAAACCACCTGCCCTGTAGCAGTTGTTGGTGAATTGCCACCAAATACGTAATTCGAATTTACCAGGGTGCTTATGGCGTTATAGTCGCCAATATTATTGTTGCCCGATTTACCCCAGCTTAATCTTAGTTTTAACTCACTAATGGCCTTAACATCTCTAAGAAAAGACTCTTCTGAAACTTTCCATCCGGCAGATACCGAAGGAAAGGTTCCCCAGCGGTTTTCAGATCCAAATTTAGAAGAGGCATCTCTTCTGATGGTACCAGACAAAAGGTATCTATCCTTAAAAGCATACTGTAATCTGCTGTAATAAGAGAATAAGGTGTTATTAGCTGCAGTTGAAGTTCCTGTAGTGGTTACCCCTGCAGCGTTGGCAATGGCGTTACTTAAGGTTTTGATGATATCGTTGGCAAAACCTCCGGCCGTTGCAAGGCTTACCCCTTCGGTATGTACTATGTTGTATGACACTCCCGCAATGGCAGAAATCTTGTGGACACCAGCAATTGTTGTAGTGTAATTAAGGGTATTTTCGTTAAGAAAGTTTTGTTTCTTGGTTACCGCATAAGAGCCGGTTGAGTAAAGACCTGGATTAGTTAACAAGGCCGATGCTGCACCAACGGTTACCTGATCGGATGTATATTTTGAAGTATTTCGATCAACGTTATCATAATTTACACTCGACCTTACTGAAAGGCCTTTAATTATTTGATAATCTGCATATATAGAAGCCAATAATCTTGAAGTTTTTACCTTGTTTATTGCGGTTTCCAAATAGGCATACGGACTAATTAACCTTGGGCTCGCCCAGGTATAGGTACTGTTTCCGTAAGCGCCAGAATTTAAGCCTGCTGAACTTTCAACTACCGGCACCATCTGTAAAGCGTTCATGAGCTGGTTATCCTTACCCTCCCCCGGAGGTGCATTATTAACAGAATAAGATGGCGCAAGGTTGATTCCGAATTTAAGCTTCTTACTCGCATTGGCCTCCACATTGGCCCTTAAACCATAGTTTTTAAAATTGGAATTAATCAAAGTTCCGTTTTGGTTAAGTATGTTACCTGAAATAAAGTAGGTTACATTTTCTGCCCCTCCGCTTGCTGAAACCTCATAATTCTGATAAGGTGCATTGGTAAAGATAGCATCCTGCCAATCTACATAATCAAGTCCGGGGTGGCCAGGTTGTGCCCATCTCGGATCGGTCATAAAAGAGGTGTTAATGGTACCTGGAGCAAGGCCTAAAATAGCGGCTCTTTCAGCATTGGTTTGGGCAGCCGTTCTACCTGTACCTGAGGCTACCCATGCAGTGTTGGCCAGTTCTGCTGCCTGGGCAACCCACTCATCAGCACTCAGCATATCGATTTTTCTGGCTACCGAACTAACACCTGCATTCGCATTCACGCTAATTCTTGGTTTGCCCGCAACACCTTTTTTGGTTGTGATAATTACTACCCCATTTGCCGCACGCGAACCGTAAATGGCGCCCGCAGCGGCATCTTTTAATACCTGAACACTCTCGATATCGTTTGGATTAAGGTTATCTAGTGGACTGTTTGAAATACCTCCGGAGGCATTCTGACTGGCTACATCCAAAGGAAAGCCATCCAATACGTAAAGAGGTTCATTACCTGCCGTTATTGAGCCAGCCCCACGTACCTGGATACTTAAACCAGCTCCTGGCGTGCTACTTTGCTGCCTTACCTGAACGCCGGCCATCTGGCCGATAAGCGCCTGCTCAACTCTTGATATCGGCTTTTCTTCTACTGCTTTTGCATTAAAAGTGGCTACTGAGCCTAATACATCACTTTTTCTTTGCGTACCGTACCCTACCACAAGTACTTCTTCGAGCTTACTTTGATCAGGATCAAGTTTTATAGAGAGCGGCTGGCCTTTGTAAACCACTTCCTGTGTTTTATAACCTACATAGCTAAAAACCAAAGTAGGCTGATTTAGCTCGGTAACCAATTGAAATTCGCCGTCTGGATTGGTTGATACCACCTGAGCAGTTCCTTTAATCCTAACACTAACGCCAGGTAGAGGAAGGTTCTTTTCATCGGTTACTTTTCCTTTAATTGTAACAGTCCGCAAGCGTAGACCTTCACTATTTGAAATCTTAAAAGAACCACTAGGAATATTATATGCTGTCAAATTTGCCACAAGGGCTACCTTTGAATGAGAGAGGGGGTTAATATTTTCTCCTTCGCCGCGTCTTTTTGCCCTGGCCTGCAGAACGGAGGAAATCAGAAGAATTCCTGTCAGGCAGAGTAATAAAAGTATTTTTGACAAAGATGTACTATGCGAGTCCTTCCAGGACTTTCCGCTTATTTTCATAATTTATATTGTTTTATGCCAATCATGAAACTGCAACAAGCTTTGGGAATATGAAAAATTCCCGTGCAGAATTCATAATTTTGACATGATCATTGAATAAACTGACCGGATGCAACGCCAATTGATCTCCGGCAATGGTCGAAATCTGGGGAGAATGCATTTCTGCATTTCCCCTTATTTATATTCAGTAACTATCTTATTTTGCAAACTCCTTTCTATACCTTTGGGTATTGTGTTTTATAATTGATTTTAGATTATCCATTGAACATTTTCGCTTCCAATTCCAGTTAGCCACTTCTTTATTTAATGCCATATTATGTTAAGATTATACAGAGGTCATAACTTTAGCGGATCTACTTAGGTTTGATTATTTCCCTTCCACATGGTCATTAAAAAAAATAAAAACTCGGAAAAGACTAAAACTAGAGGTTCAACAACAGCAACCAAAGTTATTGTAGGATGTATCAGAGATCAGAATAAGGGGATAAGTAACTGTTTTGGATATCATAATATATTAAATCTATAGTACTAGTAGACAAAATTATATTATCTTAACATCCCCTACAAACATTTAACAAATTTTACGACTTTGATAATTTTTCAACTTCCGGCAACGATGGCATAACAATTTATACGCGCAAAAATTATTCTATTCATAAAACTAGCTGTTGTTGTATATAAGCACTTGCTTTTTCAGCTAATTGTTCAACAATCCAAATTAAAGTGCTGTAACTGCCATAACCCGATGGCCTCTTTACTAATAAGCGTAAATTATCGCTAATACATTTATATGGCTTTATAAAAAATAAACGGCAAACTCCGACAGATATATTTGAATTTCTTAATTTTGTTAAATGAAAGAGAAGGTAACAAGAGCAATTTCAAAGTTTAACAATGAGCTGAAACTGCAAGGTTTTAAAGCATTTCAAATAGAAGAAGACACTACTGATACCCGTACCTATAGCCGAAAGGAGTTCTATAAAATTTGCTTAACGACTGGAAAAAGCAGGATTCACTATTCAGATAAAACTTACGAGCAGGAAGGAACGATTCTCTTTTTTGGAAATCCGCATATCCCTTACTCCTGGGAAACGATTTCTACAACTTATGTAGGCTATACCATTCTTTTTTCGGAAGAATTCTTTAAAAATTCCGAACGGTCTGAAAGCCTGCAACAATCTTCTTTTTTTAAAATCGGCGGAACACCGGTTTTGAAAATAACCGAAGCGCAACGAACATTCCTCAATACCATTTTTCAGAAAATGATTACTGAACAAGAAAGTGATTATGTATTTAAAGATGAGTTGATTCGCAATTACATCAGCCTGATTATCCACGAATCGCTAAAGATGGAACCTTCGGAAGGTTCCGAGAAAAACAAAAATGCCTCCTCAAGATTAACTTCCGTTTTTCTGGAGTTGCTGGAAAGACAATTTCCGATTGAAACTACTGCAAATTCGCTTCAGCTGAGAACTGCACAACAGTATGCACAGCATCTGAATGTACATATCAATTACCTTAATCGTGCAGTAAAAGAAGTAACCGGAAGATCAACAACTACCCATATTACCGAGCGAATTCTCACAGAAGCAAAAGCACTTTTGCAACACACCGACTGGAGCATTTCAGAAATCGCCTACGCGTTAGGATTCGACTATCCCACCTACTTCAACAATTTCTTCAAAAAAGTTACTGGAACCAATCCTACTGCATTTCGTTTAGCAGAAGTTTGATTTTCTTAATCATTGGTTTGATAATCGTTACTATCTTGCCTAAGGGCGGGGCTAACTTTGTACTTGGTAATCAAATCCAAATACGATGTCAGATGCAAACCATATTCCTAGTTTTTTGCCATCTCAAAAAGATATTTTTGAGCGGCTTTTGGCTAGTGAAACCATACTTCCCACCGATCCTCAAATAGGCAGATTGAGGGAAGAAGCATTCGCTGTGAAAGAATTGCTTATTCAGATGAATAATTCCTCAAATCCTGAGGAAATCTCAGAAATACTGAGCAGAATTTTAAACAAAGAAATTCAGGATGTAACCGTCTTCACGCCGATATACATCAATTACGGCAAACACATCAACATTGGTAAAAACGTATTCATCAATTTCGACTGCACCTTCCTGGCATTGGGCGGAATAACCATTGAAGATGATGTTCTAATTGGCCCGAAAGTCAGCCTCATTACCGAAAATCATCCATTAAATCCTCAGGAGCGAAACGGACTGATAGGCAAGCCCATTCACATCAAAAAAAATGCGTGGATTGGCGCCAGTGCTACTATTTTACCAGGTGTAACCATTGGCGAAAATGCTGTAATTGCAGCAGGAGCGGTAGTTTCAAAAGATGTTCCTGACAATACAGTTGTGGGTGGAATTCCGGCAAAGTTCATTAAAACTATTCAACCTTAAGATGATTAAAGATGAAAATGAAAGCTATAATTCTGGTTCTGATGATTGCTATGCAACTTAACGCCTGTTCCAAGGATGAAAATCCTGAACAAGCGGAAACCCGGGATACGTCATCAGATACAAATACAACCAAAATGAAAATTACAATCGGCTCATCAGTTTTTACAGCAGTATTATATAACAACCCAAGTGCAACGGCATTTAAAGCCCGGCTGCCACTTACTATAAATATGACTGAGCTAAATGGCAATGAAAAATACTACGATTTTCCCAGCCTGCTGCCTACAAATGCTATAGTTGGAGGTAATATAAAGGTTGGTGACCTAATGCTTTACGGAAACAATGTTTTGGTGCTTTTTTATAAAAATTTCAACACCTCATACAGTTATACAAAACTTGGATATGTTGACAATCCTACCGGGCTTGCCCAGGCATTGGGTGCCGGAAATGTGATCGTAAAATTTGAAAACAATTAGAATAAAATGAAAAGTAGCTATAAATCCACTTTGTTATGGATATCTGTCTCACTGACAGCACTATCGTGCAACAATCAAAATAAAGAAAATATGAAAAATGATAAAAGCGCACTAACAGAAATTTTCCCTAAGGGAGAAAAAGGCTCGAGCGCGACCTTTACTGGGAGTGCTTATCCTACCAGCCTGGTTGCTTCAGATAGCATTTACAATACATTAGTTGGCAATGTATATTTCGAACCCGGTGCCAGAAGCCATTGGCACAGTCACCCTGCAGGCCAAATCCTCATTATTACCGACGGAGTGGGCTATCATCAAATCGAAGGGCAGCCTGTTGAAATCATCAAAAAAGGAAGTGTCGTAAAATGCCCACCAAATGTAAGGCATTGGCACGGAGCGAGTGCTGATGTGGGCTTGCAACAGCTGTACATCGTTCCAAACACAGAAAAAGGCATTGTAAACTGGAACGAAGCCGTAACAGATGAACAATATTCAATTAAAAAAAATAAATCAAAATAAAATGAGAAAAGTATTAGCAATCGCTGTACTGTTTCTGGTAACAGGACAATTATTTGCACAAAAAGTAAAATCAAATTCAGAAAAAATGAATACATCAAAAGAACATTATACATTCCAGCTCAGCGATAAAGTAACTCGTCAAAAAGTTAGCTTCAAAAACCGATATGGCATTACATTAAGCGGAGATTTATACATTCCAAAAAATATAGGAACCGAAAAATTATCGGCATTGGCAATCGGCGGACCTTTTGGAGCAGTAAAACAACAATCGTCAGGATTGTATGCCAATCAAATGGCAGAACGTGGTTTTGCTGTTGTGGCATTTGATCCATCTTACACCGGTGAAAGCGGTGGCGAGCCAAGAAATGTTGCTTCACCGGAAATCAACACTGAAGATTTCAGTGCCGCAATTGACTTTCTGGGATTACAGAAAAATGTAGACAGAAACAAAATAGGCATCATTGGAATTTGTGGATTTGGAGGTTTCGCATTGAATGCAACAGCAATTGATAAACGAGTAAAAGCGGTTGCCACTACGAGTTTGTACGATATGACCAGAGTAATGTCGAGGGGATACAATGATGTTGTGACGCTTGAGCAAAGAACCAAAACGCTGGAAGATTTAAGCCAGCAACGTTGGAAGGATGCCAAAGCCGGAAAACCTGCAGATGGTCCGAGAAATTTACCGGAAACATTGAAAGGCGATGAACCACAATTCGTTAAAGAATATTTCGATTATTATAGAACGCCGCGTGGTTTTCAGGTCAATTCAGTTAATTCAAACGGGGCCTGGCTGATTACCAATCCAATTTCATTTATGAATATGCCAATTTTAAGTTATGTGAAAGAAATTTCGCCAAGGCCAATGCTAATGATTGCAGGAGAAAATGCACATTCAAGATATTTCAGTGAAGATATTTTCAAAATTGCGAATGAACCGAAAGAATTGATTATTATTCCAAAAGCCGTTCATGTAGATTTGTATGATAAAGTAGATGTAATCCCTTTTGACAAATTGGATAGTTTCTTTAAAATTAATTTAAAGTAATGAATGGTTAAAATACTTGTGCTACCAAACCTAGAGTTTTATTAACTGAAGAATACATCGATTCGGAGCTTTTAGATAACATGCCAATGGGTTTAATCGGTGTGTTCCCTATCAATGACAAATTCCAAAATCTGCGTCATCTCGTCCCGAGTAATGCATAGTGGCGAGATGACGATTCTTCCTCGACCTATCAATTAACATATAATTTAGGTTTACGGTGGTAAATTAATTTTTCAGCTATGACTGTACCTCCAATTACTCCGATTTTGGATTTTTAGGAAATAGGGCGCGGTTAAATTCCACGATCTCCTCATGTGAGGGTTGAGTAGTGCGTTCAGCGAATAGTTTAATCACAGAATCCCTAATTTGAGCAGCAACTTCCCTCACACCATCGTTGAGTGCCTGTTTCAGGTCCGATACATTTAATTCTGTACAATAAGCCGGAGTTCCTGGCTGGTGTCTCCATGAACTTTCCAAATTACCAGCATCAACCACATCAAAGCCTGCTTGGTCGATAAGTCCGGAGATAACTTTTTTTGCTTTTGGATCATCTCCTGATATAGCCATTGCTATACGCCCTGGTGCACCTTTAGATCTCCCCCCAAACGCAAGACTTTCTGCCAGCAGATTATTGAATGCTTTAATAACAGGGCACCCGATTTGTTCAGCAACCCACACGCTCTCCACTTTACCGTTCTTGATTTCCTCGATGTCGGCATCGCGGAATGGATAGTAGTTGGACGTATCCACTATAATGGTATCTGGTGGCATTTCGTCAAATAAAGTTTTTGACAGGCCAGGAATAGCTATGGTTGGCACTGATAGTACGACCATAGCTTTACCTTTAACAAGGTCTTTTAAGGGCGAAGGCAATGCACCTAATTCATTTGCCCGCTTTTCCAGTTCAACAAATTCAGCCGAATTGGTTACGAAAACCTGATGCCCTGCTGCAACCATTTTTTTCGCAATGGTACCTCCAATGGCACCTGTACCTATTATTCCTATTTTCATATTTAGTATCTTTAATATTTGTTTTGATGTGTTATCAGATTATGGTAGCCTTTCCTTGAAGTCTTTTCATACCATATTGATTGATTAGAAGATCAAAATTTCAATTTTTCGTTAATCCTTAACAATCAGCCTATTTCAAATAACTATTGCAAAGTTATCATATTTTACTTTCCTTTGTATAGTACTTTCCCAAAGGAAAGTGATATTATTTAAGGGATGAGACTATGACCAAGAAGAAAGAACACTGTGACTGTTTGAATACCGTTAAGCCGGTAAGGGACGCGCTTGATGTAATCAGTGGCAAATGGAAACTGCCCATTATTATTTCGGTGGGTGTTGGTAATGATCGTTTTACAGACATACAGGAAAGCATTCCAGGGATAACTCCTAAAGTTTTGGCTAAAGAACTCAAGGACCTGGAGCAGCATAAACTATTAAAGCGTACCGTTTTAGATGGCTACCCCGTCAAAATCCTGTACACCCTGAAACCTTATGCAGATACCTTAACACCGATAATATATTCCTTAAAAGATTGGGGAATCAACCATAGAAAAGTAGTCACGAAAGATTAATGCACTTAGCTGATGTTCGAAGTAGTTAAGCAGATCAAAAAGAGCATAATATTGGTCTAACGTAGAAACGTTTCATTATTACCTACTTTTGTATCACAATAGCTGTTAATAATTGATTGAAATTTGTCATCATCAAATATTAAATAATAATATAATGACAAAAACGATTTTTATAACTGGCGCATCCCGCGGATTCGGCAGGATCTGGACAGAAGCATTTTTACAACGTGGTGATAATGTTGTTGCGGCTGTGCGCAACCCGGAAACATTGGCTGAACTTGCAAAGGAATTCCCTTCGAATCTATTGGTCTTAGAACTTGATGTAACCGATAGAGAGTTGAGTTTTGAATCGATCGAAATTGCAAAAAAACACTTTGGCCGTATCGATGTATTAATTAATAACGCAGGCTTCGGTCATGTTGGAGCTGTAGAAGAGTTGAGCGAGCAGGACGTGAGATCGCAGTTTGAAACGAATGTAATGGGTTCATTATGGACTGTACAGGCGGTCCTCCCTATTATGCGCGAGCAAAAATCGGGGCACATCATTCAGCTTTCAAGTGCGCTGGGACTCAATACGGTATCATTGATGGGACTTTATAGTGCATCAAAATTCGCGGTCGAAGGCCTTACGGAAACATTGGCCGGCGAAGTGAGCGGTTTTGGCGTTAAGATAACCATACTGGAACCGGCTGGTTTCTCCACAGATTTTTTCGGCACCAATTCACTTGCCTTAAGTGCAACTGTAAATGCTTACGATGAGATGAGAAAAGATTTTTATGAGCATGCCGGAGAGCAAGATTCCGGCAATCCTATTGCAACTATCGGAGCGGTTCTAAAATTAGTTGATACTGAAAATCCGCCATTGAGGTTGCTACTGGGCAAGACTGCTTTTCCTTGGGTAAAATATACTTACGAAGAGCGCCTGAAAACATGGGAATCATGGCAGGACGTTTCTGTGGCAGCACATGGCTAATAAAAGTTAACTTTATAGGATCCGGATTTGCCGGGTTCTGTTTTTATCACTGCTAAAAAATGGATCACTTTAAAAAAATAAGCAAACTGCATGAAGCGCTTGGCGTTAACCCGCCAGAGCATCCGCTTTTTAGTGTGGCATACGGTGAGCGGGGCACCTGCGACGGAAATAATATACTCGAATTTTCTTCGGAATTTTACATCATAGGATTTAAGAAGCTGAAATCGGGCAGCATGCAATATGGGAAAACAAAATATGACCACGACCGTGGCTCGATGTCTTTTGTAAAGCCCCACCAAAAAGTTGCCTTTAAAAATGTCGAACTGGAAGAGAAAGGCTTTCTGATTATTATCCATGAAGACTTCTTACCCGGAACTATCCTTTACCACGATATTAAGAAATATGGCTACTTCGATTATGAGGTGAATGAGGCCTTGCATCTCTCCCCTGCAGAGGAGGAAATTATCTGGAACTTGTATTTCAGCATTGATAAAGAATATCACAATAATACCGACGAACATAGCAAGGCCATCATAGTTAGCCATATTGACGCCATGCTCAAATATGCACAGCGCTTTTATAAAAGACAGTTTATCAACCGTACACAATTATCCGGCTCAACAGTAACAAAGTTCAACGAATTACTTGCAGTTAATTTTGAAGAGCGGAAAACGAAAGAGATTGGACTTCCCACTGTTTCTTTAATGGCAGAAAAGCTGCATATATCTCCGCGCTATTTAACCGATCTGCTAAAGGAAGAGACAGGAAAAACGGCATTAGAGCTAATCCACCTTTTCCTGATTGCTAAAGCTAAAAACCTATTGGTAGAAGGCGAATTGAATGTATCAGAGATTTCGCATTTACTTGGTTTTGAAAACACGACCTATTTTTCCCGGCTGTTTAAAAAAGAAGTGGGAACATCACCCACGCAATTCAAAGACCACTTCCTAAATTAATAGCAACGTTGATACGCTAGCCTTCTTAATGTTATAATTAATCCCCCTTGAAAAAGTCTCGGCTGAGGGACTTGCAACAAGTAGCGCTAAACGTTGATAGAGATTCTAATCTTAAATTATTAGTTTTCAGCAAAATCATCAAGGTTAAGTAAAACATACAATCATTTAAAAAAATATTTGTTTTATTGAACAGTGTTCAATACATTTGTGCTGTCAATTAAAATGAGAAGCTGCAAATGAAAAAGTTATTTCCTTAATCAGGTTAATATCTTTATAAATTATTTTATCAATGGGCATTACAGAAAGAAAGCAAAGAGAGAAGCAAGAAATGAGGCAGCGCATATTAAATGGTGCCAGAAAAGTATTTCTTCAGAACGGCTATGAGCAGACCAGTATGCGCAACATCGCCACTGAGATCAGCTATAGTGCCGGGGTAATTTATTTCCATTTTAAAGATAAGGGTGAAATCTTTCAGGAACTCCATAAAGAGGGCTTTAGCCTGCTTCTTAAACAACTTCGGGTGCTGGATTCGGTTATAGCGCCATTTGAACGCCTAAAAGCCTCTGGACGTGCATTCATCCAGTTTGCCCAGGAGAATAAAGATTATTATAACCTCATGTTCCTGGTAGAAGAGCCGTTAAAAAATTCAGAAGAAAGCGGTTTCCAGATTGCAAAAGAAGCAATAAAGTACCTGCATGACTTGGTATTAGAATGCCAACAGGCTGGCCGCTTTAAAGACATGGATTCAGAGTATCTTACATTTATGATCCTATCTGCTACTCATGGCATCTGTGCTCTTTTCTGCAAAGACAGAACTATGAGTTTTGAACACAAGACCAACAAGGAACTTATGGAGAATGGTTATGCATGTTTTGTTTCACTACTTGAGAAGGGTTAACCTTTTTTTTAATATTTTATTGAACACTGTTTAATTTTATTACAATGATTAATTACATTCGAAACCTGCCTACTATTTACAGACTGACCGTCTTAAAGTGCTCAGTCATCTTACTCCCATTGGGGCTAAATGCCCAAAATCGTTTGGACGACTATATCGCACAGGGGCTAGCGTCAAATCAGAGCATCAAGGAGCAAAACTTCCTTTTGCAAAAGAACATCTATGCCCTTCAAGAGGCAAAAAGCATGTTCCTGCCCAGCGTAACTTTTTCTACAACTTACACGAAAGCCGACGGAGGCAGAACAATTGATTTTCCTACAGGTGATCTTTTTAACGCCGCCTACTCCACGTTGAACCAGCTCACAGGAAGTAACTCTTTTCCCCAGCTCGAGAACCAGAGCATACTGCTTAATCCCGATAACTTCTACGATGCCAAGTTCCGCACCAGTCTTCCCATCCTAAATGCCGAACTCGTATATAACAAGCGGATCAAAGCACAACAGGTGGACTTGCAAAAAGCGGAAATACAGATGTATAAACGTGAACTGGTCAAAGAAATTAAAACGGCATATTACAACTATCTTAAAGCTACCAATGCAATAAGGATTTACCAATCCTTTCTGAAACTGCTCGAAGAAGGTGAAAGGGTAAACCGGAAACTCTTTGAGAACAACAAAATCAACCGTACGGCTGTGATCCGCAGCCAGAACGAGGTATCAAAAATAAACGCATCACTTACCGCTGCTCAAAAAACAGAGGAATCTGCCCGTTATTATTTCAATTTTCTATTGAACAGGCCATTAACGGATCCCATTCTGGCCGACGATGTTCCATTGCTGCCCGCCCAGGATAATTTATTGCTTAATGATGTGAATGGCCGCGAGGAACTGGCGAAGCTTGAGATTGCCAAAGGAATAAATAAAAACCTTACCGGCCTTGCCAAATCTTATCTCATACCTAAAGTTGGTACTTCGCTCGATCTGGGTTCTCAGTCCTTTGACTGGAAGTTTAACCAAAAAAGCAGATATTATCTATTGGGCGTTTCATTGGAATGGAACCTGTTTTCCTCAGGACGGAACAGTTATAAGATAAAACAGGCTATTGCCAGTGAACAAGCTGTATCGGCGCAGACCAATCATGTAACCCAGCAACTACTTACCGAACTGAATGTGCGCAGGGCAAACCTGCAAAGTGCTTCAGCTCAGTACCGGGCGGCCCAATCACAACTAAAAACCAGTCAGACCTATTATAATGACATGACCAAGCTCTATAAAGAGGGAATGGCCATTTATATAGAACTACTTGATGCCCAGAACCAATGGGTAGATGCCCAACTTCAATCCAACATTGCCCTATTCGACACCTGGATATCCCTTACCGCTATCCAACGTGCCAACGCCAGTTTCAACATACAATAAATATCATGAAGAAGACACAACTCACACTTATTGCGCTTACATCACTATTGTTTGCCTGCAAAGAAAAACCGAAAAATACAAATCCTCTTGGCCAGCCAGATATCATTTCTGTAAAAGTTGCGCCCCTTTCCTCTTTTGGGGTAACAAATTCCATTCAGGTCACTGGATTAGTCGGCACTGAAAATGATGCCAATTATTCCTTCAAAATTGGTGGGGTAATCAGTAGCATCCTGGTAAATGAGGGACAATTTTTTAAAAAGGGGCAATTGCTGGCCACCCTGAATACCACCGAGATTGCAGCCGGTCTGGCCCAAGCGAATCTTGGTGTAGATAAGGCCGCTCGCGACTATGCCAGAGCAGTAAACCTTTATAAAGACAGCGTTTTTACGCTGGAACAGCTGCAGAACACCAAAACGGCATTGGATGTTGCAAAAAAAACAAGTGAGGCAACCGCCTTCAATCAGCGTTATGCCAGAATCTACGCGGCCTCTGATGGTTTTGTAACCAAAAAGGTTGCCAGTGTAGGCGAAGTGATTGGTGGCGGAATGCCGGTGCTGATGACGGGCTCAACCCAAAAAACTGACAGCTACCTGTTAAAGGTTGGGGTAACCGACCTGGAGTGGGCAGGAATCAGTGCAGGGCAACGGGCGGTTGTTTATCTTGATGGTTATCCCGAACAGCCATTCCAGGCAACGGTACTGCGTAAACTTCAATCGGCTGATGCCGCTATCGGATCTTTTCAGGTAGAGCTGAAGCTTCAGATGGGCAATCTGAAACCTGCAATTGGCATGTTTGGGAAGGCGGCAATCGAAACCAATGCTTCAGAAAACAGGACCGTGATCCCATTCAGTGCCCTTGTAGAGGCAGATGGAGAGACGGGTTACATCTTTACCCCTAAGGATGCAAACAGCGTTAGAAAAGTGCCTGTAACCATCCTGAAGTTTGACAATAAAAATGTTTACCTAAAAGATAAACTGGAAGGAATAGATCGCATAGTTATTTCTAATAGCGCCTACCTCAACGAACAGTCCACCGTAAAAATTATCAAATAAAAACCACGAGATGAAAATTACAAATTTTGCTGTAAAGAACTACCAGTTTACCCTGATCATATTTGTGCTTGTGGCAGTGGTGGGCCTGCTTACGCTCTTTACCATGCCCCGCTCGGAGGATCCTACTACCCACCCTCCGCAATATCTGGTAACGGTAATCTACCCTGGTACCAGCCCGAAGGATATGGAAGAACAAGTGGTAAAGCCCATAGAAAATAAAATCTATGGCTTGGAGAACATCGATAAGATCCTGACCACGGTTGAAGATGGTGTAGCAGCGATACAGATCAAGTTCAAGTATGGTGTTGATGTGGATAACAAATACCAGGAAATATCAACGGAAATCAATGCGCTGAAAAACGGCGAACTTCCAAAGGACATTTATCAGATCAAGACCGAAAAAATTGCTTCGTCAGATGTAAAGATTATTCAGGTTGCGCTGATCTCAAACACCGCTTCGTCCAAAACATTGCGCGACAATGCGGACAAATTGAAGACCCAGCTGGAAAAGATTACCAATCTGAGAGAGGTAAAGTATACCGGGATGCCAGAGCAGGAAATCCGCATCGACATGCAACTCGATAAACTAGCACAGCTAAAAATACCATTGAACCTGGTTATAGGCAGCCTACAAAGCGAGGCGGCTGATATTCCAGGAGGAAGTATTAATATAGATAGTAAGGTCTTTAATGTGAAGACCAGTGGTAAGTTTAAAGATGTTAAAGATGTGGCCAATACGATAATCTATAATTCCAATGGAAAAATCATATACCTAAAGGATGTGGCCCATGTTAGCTATATGGACGGTACCATTAACCACATTACCAGGATCAATGGACAACGCTGTATATTGGTTACCTCTTCGATGAAGAACAATGTGGACATCAGTCAGGTTAAGAAAGAGTACACTCCAGTATTGGAACAATTTTCTCAAACCTTGCCGCAGAACATTAAAATGGTCAAAAATTTTGACCAGGCAGATATGGTATCAAAGCGGCTGGGACACCTGGGCTTTGATTTTGGATTGGCCATACTATTAGTAGTGGTTACCCTGTTGCCTTTGGGCTTCAGACCATCACTGATCGTAATGATTTCCATTCCACTCTCACTGGCCCTTGGTCTTATTGCAATGAACCTTTTAGGCTTCTCACTCAACCAGCTCAGTATTGTTGGGCTTGTGGTAGCATTGGGGCTATTGGTTGATGATAGTATCGTTGTTGTAGAGAATATAGAAAGGTGGTTAAGGGAAGGCCATTCCAGAAAGGATGCTATTTTAAAGGGTACCAAACAGATTGGGGCAGCTGTTGTAGGCTGTACCGCAACGCTTGTGATTGCATTTTTACCATTGGCTTTTCTGCCTGATATGGCCGGAGAATTTATCCGAAGCCTACCTATGGCCATTATTACCAGTGTACTGGCCTCTATGATCGTGGCGCTTACACTCGTGCCTTTTATCGGCAGCAAGATCCTGAAAACCCATACCCATGGGGAAGGAAATTATTTCTTAAAAAAATTGCAGGGCTTTTTGACCTGGTCGTATCGTGGTATTATGCCATTGGCGCTAAAGTGGCCAAAGGCAACCATTAGTATTTCCATTGCATTAAGCGTATTGGCCTTTTTACTCTTCCCACTGGCAGGATTTAAACTTTTTCCAACCTCAGAAAAGCCAATGTTTCTGATCAATATTAAAATGCCGCTACAGGCAAATATCCCAGAAAGCGATAGCGCCGCAAAGCTGGTGGAAATGGAACTGAAAAAGCATAAGGAAATCGTTTACTACACCTCAAATGTAGGAAAAGGTAACCCACAGATCTATTACAACGTGCATCAGCAGGATATAAAACCGGATTTTGCTCAGATTTTTGTGCAATTGGAAGAAGAGACAAGCCCAAATGACAAAACTGAACTGATTAAAACGCTTAGAAGCAAATTCACTGATTTCCCCTATGCAAAAATAGAGGTGAAGGATTTTGAACAAGGCACTCCGATAGAGGCGAATATTGTGGTCAGGGTTTTTGGAGAGAATCAGGATACCCTGCGATCGCTCTCGTTCAAAGTGGAGGAGCTGTTACGTAAACATCCAGGTACTTTTTTCATCAACAATGAACTCAATGCCTATAAGTCAGATGTAAAGATCAAGATTGATAAGGCAAAGGCGCGGACATTGGGCGTACTGACCAGCGACATTGACAAGGTGATCAGGTTGGCTGTTGCCGGACTAACTGTTGGGGATTACATTGATGACAGGGGTGATTCGAGGAATGTGGTGATTACCATTCCACGTAATAAATTTTCAAATCTAAATGCATTAAAGAACCTTTATGTGAACAATATCCAGGGTGCACCAATTCAGATCGATCAGATTGCAACCATTGGGCTGGAAACCTCTCCAACTGCAATTAATCATTTCAATAAATCACGGTTTGCAAAGGTTACCTCGCTCACCAAGGATAATGTTTTGGCAAATGATATCCTCAAGGATATTGTGCCCGAACTCAACAAATTAAAAATGCCCAAGGGCTATTATTATAAACTGTCTGGGGAGGCTGAATCGGAAGGTGATGCGCTGGGGGGAAATTTCCTTTCGGTGATCATCCTGAGTACATTCCTGTTTATCGCTGTGCTGCTGCTACAGTTTAAGACATTTAAGGGGATCATTATCGTTTTATCAATTATTCCTTTGGGCGTTTTGGGCGGGGTGATATTTCTGCTGATGACAGGAAATCCGATGTCGCTGGTATCGATCATCGGTTTCATTGGTTTATCGGGCATACAGGTAAAGAATTCGTTGTTACTGGTTGATTTTACCAACCAATTGCGGGAAGATGGAAAAAGCATAGATGAGGCGATCCATATTGCCGGTGAAACCAGGTTTCTTCCTGTTGTACTTACTTCTATTACAGCTATTTGCGGTCTCATCCCGATTGCCATGAATCCCAATCCGCAGATAGCGCCACTTGCCATTGTACTGATTGGAGGGCTGATCAGCTCTACCATATTATCAAGGATCGTTACCCCGGTAATGTACAAACTCATACCTCCACAATTGCACGAAAAGATATGATATGTCAAAATAGATGGGAAGACTTGTTTCTGGAATTGAGACTGTTCTTGATTAACCTGATTAACTGCATACTTAAAAATTAAAAGATGAAAATTAAAAACGTTACCGTATTTGGATCTGGCGTACTGGGTGCGCAGATTGCCTTTCAGACTGCTTACCATGGCTATAATGTGACTTTGTTCGATATCAACGAAGAACTATTGGCGAATGCAAAGCTGAAGTTCGAGCAGTTTAAAAAATCGTATCAGCAGGATTTGAACGCGAAACCTGCCGATTTGGATATTGCAGTCTCAACCATAAACTTTACAACAGATGTGGCGGCATCCGTAAAAGATGCCGATCTCACGATTGAAGCGATTCCGGAAAACATTCAGATAAAAAAAGATTTTTATTCCAGACTGGGTGCTTTGGCTCCGGAGAAAACAATTTTCTGCACCAACACTTCTACATTGTTGCCAAGCCAATTTGCGGCTGAAACAGGCAGGCCTGAACGGTTTTTGGCTTTGCACTTCGCCACTAATCTGCTAAAGAATAACTTGGCGGAAATTATGGGACATCCCAGTACAGATCCCGAAATTTTTGAGCAGATAGTTCAATTCGCTAAATCGATCGGGATGATATCCATACCAATCTATAAAGAACAGCCCGGCTACATCACGAACTCGCTTTTATTGCCTTTATTGATAGCTGGGTTCGACCTCTACCGAAATGGTGTTGCCAATGTGGCCTCTATTGACAAGACCTGGATGAAAAGCCTGGGGGTTGATCTGGGGCCAATGGCTATGTTAGACTTTGTTGGAATGAATACAGCCTACAATGTAGTGAGCTCAATTGCAGAGTCAAGTGGAGACGAGGTCTGGAAGCAAAGACAGGGCTTTATGAAAGAGAACTTCATTGATCAAAATAAACTCGGTATTTCTACAGGAGAAGGTTTTTATACTTATCCAAACCCAGCTTATCAAAACGCTGATTTCCTGAAATAGAAAATAAAGGTTAGAAGTACCCTGTAAAACGAATTAAAGCATTACCCACATAAATTTTACTAAAGATGAAAGAATACATATTAATCACCGGAGCATCATCCGGAATTGGCTACGAAATGGCCAATCAATTGGCAGCACAAAAAAAGAACCTGATTTTGGTTGCCCGTACAGAGAACAAATTACAGCAAATGCAATCAGAACTAATAAACAAGTCTGGCATTCTGGTTCAATATTTCGCTACAGATCTTTCTGATGTGAATGCTGCTAAAAACCTTTACCAAAAGGTGAAAGATGAAAACCTATTGGTGACCCACCTGGTAAATAATGCTGGTATTGGCAACTATGGCAATTTTACTGAAACGCCACTGGAAGAAGAATTGAGTATGATTCAATTAAATATTTCCAGTTTGGTTGTATTGACTAAACTTTTTGCACAAGATATGGTCAGCCGCAAATCTGGCCGGATTATGAACATAGCATCGGTGGTCGCATTTTTACCGATGCCTTATTTTTCTGTGTATTCTGCCACCAAGGCTTTCGTAAAGGCATTTAGTGAAACACTCGCTGCCGAATTGGAAGGTACCGGAGTTACCGTTTCGTCTCTTTATCCTGGTACTGTGGATACCGGATTTACCACACCTGAGATGCAAACTACCAACCTTCATAAAACCAAGCCGATGACTCCCAAAGAAGTGGCAACACAGGGTGTAAAGCATCTACTAGAAGGGAGTGGAAAAAAAGTAGTTGGTTTTCAAAACTGGTTTAACGCTAAACTTCCCAATTTTGTTCCTGATGGTATTATGATGAAGATTAAAAAGGGGCTGGCAAGTCAAAAACAAAAATAGTTTATAAATGATATATAAAATGAAAACAATAAAATCATTCATGCTCGTTGGCTTAACGGGCATATCGTTGCTCCTTTCCTCTTGTTATTCACACAAGAAAGTGGTTCAGTCAAGCCTGCCCTATTCCGAAAAAATCAACTGGCCGCAAGGATTTAAACCGGCAGAATCTGATTTTTTCATACATAACGAAATTGACATTAAAGCTTCGCCCCAAGTGGTTTGGGATATCTTCATCAATGCAGGGAAATGGCCGGAATGGTACAAAAGATCTGAAGGCATCAAATTGTCCAATTCGCCTGAAGGCAGACTTAATTTATCTAGTGTCTTTATCTGGAATCCGGAGGGCAAATTCACCTCAGCCATCAGGGAATTCAATCCTCCGTATCAAATCGCTTGGTTAGGTGAAACCGATAACAAAAAAATGACCGTTTACAATGCGTGGGTGATTATCCCAACCAAAGATGGCTGCAAAGTTGTTTCAAACGAGTCTCAAAATGGACCAAAAACAAAAATGGAGAAGATTTTTGCACCAAATATGGTTAGTAACCATATTGGAGAATGGCTAATAAACCTGAAAGAACGATCAGAACAACAATCAAAGAATTAATATACTTAGGAGCCCTCTTTGATTATATTTAAACATAGAGATACATACAGATTAATAATGGGAGTTTAGACCATTTGTAAATTATTTTGATCAGTTAGCGTTGTCTGATATCCTTATAAAATTTATATGATATGTTAAATCGAAGTAAGATAATAGATGCCGCTATACAGCTGTTTTCACATTTTGGAATTAAAAAAACTCCCCTTAAAGATATAGCCAAATCGTTAAGGGTGAGTATTCCATCTCTATATTGGTATTTCAAGAACAAAGACGAACTGGTGATCTGTGTTTTAGAAAAAATAACGAATGAAGAACGTATTTTGATCAAAAAGCAGTGTATAAGATATGAGTCGCTATCCAATTTTATCGATGAACTGGTTGAAATAAAGCGTTTAACATTTGAAAAATATAGTCGGCTATACCATTCCCCGGATTACTTAAGAAAGATAGGTTTTTTAGACAACCTGGGTTTATCAAGAAGGGTATGTGTGACTGAAAATATGAATTTGGTTTCAAAAGCTGTCTTTGGGAGAGATGACAATAGCCCCCATATGTTTAAGGGGGTGTTCATCCAGTTCTTAAGGGAACTTGATATGATATTTCTGAACGATGCAGCCACAAGAGCGAGATTTCAAGGATCAGGCATTGCGAAAAGAAATGATATCTCTGATCTCGTAAGCCAAAAAACCTGTTCTTTTCTATCTGAAATAATGGATAAAAACATCATGGTTCAATATCAAAATTAAATGTCCGGTTTTAAGCAATTTTGTTGCCGATAATAAAAACAAGTAAATTTATCGATCGTGGCAATAGAGATAAATTTAACAATGGCCCAATATTAGCCTCATATGCTAATCATAAACCTCATCACAGAGCGGGGTTGCCATGAAATACCTAACAGTAAAAATGAAATCCTTATCAATAATTCAATAACCCGCCCAGTCATCTATTCTAGTGTCCTCCCAGTGCATTTAATCTTTTTCCCTCAGTTATCACCGCCCTGTTTATTTCATTTACCCTCTTGATATCCATTTTTTCAACCGCACGGTCATAGGTCAGCAATCCGTTAACCTCATGCTCTACATCGGTTGTCTGGGTGTAAACGGCTACACTAAGGCCCTTGTACTTCATCAGCTGTTCAACCTGGCTCATCAGCAGTACATACCTATCCGTCAACGCAGCACTGGTAGGTTCATAGGCATATGCATTGTTTTCCACAGGCCACATGTGCTCCCTAACAAAAAGCCCCACACCGCCGAATTCTCCCAAAGATGCCGCCCTTTTATCGTCCGGTCTGGAGGCATCATAAGGGCCTATATAAATATGAGTATCCACAAAGTCTCCATTACCCGGATCACCGGCCGCTTTCTGATAACCGGGATTGTTGTTAAATCCCGAATTTCCATTTACCAGTCGTGAGGGATCGTAATTTTTTACCCAGTCCGTAATCGCCGGTACATCGAAAGCACCCCAGTTCTCATTAAAGGGTACCCAGGCAATAATTGAGGGTGAGTTGTAATATTCATCCATTACCGCCTTGAGCTCCTTGCGAAAAACGGAGCGTACTTTTGCGGTATCCTCATTCTGGTACCAGATTGCAGGCATGTCCTGCCAAAGCAGCACGCCCAGTTTATCTGCCCAATAGTAAAAACGTTTCGGCTCGGTTTTCATATGTTTGCGGATGAGGTTAAAACCTGCCTTTTTTGTAAATTCCAGATCAGATTTCAGCGCCTCCTCGGTGGGAGCGGTCAGAATTCCATCTGGCCAATAGCCCTGATCGAGAAGGCCAACCTGCATGATGAACTTTCCGTTCAACAGCGGACGCATCACACCAGACACCTTGCCCAACCTGATATCGCGCATACCGAAATAGCTCTTTACCTCATCAACGGTTTCACCGTTCTGATCTTTGAGCGTGATTTTAAGATCATAAAGAAAAGGTTCATCTGGAGACCATAACTTTGGATTTGGGATGGGCAGATAAAAAGTCTTTCCGTTACTTCCCTGCGCCTGGGATACGATCTTATTGCCATCAAGTGCTACCGCGGATACCATAGAGGAATTTGCATCGACAGTTACCTTGAGCCTGTTATTTTCCAGATCGGGCAATAGCTTAATATTTTTGATGTGAGCTGCGCCCAACGGTTCAAGCCATACGCTCTGCCAGATGCCCGAGCTGAAGGTATAATCTCCCCGTGGTCCATTTTTGCCCGAAGGCATTCTGCCATCATTGGAATCGTAAGCGGCAACAATTAGCTCATTACGCCCAGATTTTAGCAATGGGGTGATATCCAGCGAAAAAGCATCATAGCCACCCGCATGAGACCCTGCCTTTTTTCCGTTAACGAAAATAGTTGCATCATGATCAACAGCCTCAAAATTGATTAAAATATTTTTACCCTTCCAGTTCTGTGGAATTTCGAAACGCCTGCGGTACCACATGTTAACCTCCTGATTGCGCTCAATACCCGAGATCACCGATTCAGGGCAGTATGGAACAAGTATCTGTTCTGGTTTTCCATCAAATGCAATCGGCATTTTCGGATTGAATGCATTAAGTTTATTTTTTCCACCGATATAATCCCATTTGCCGTTTAACGACTTCCATTCTCCGCGCACCATCTGGGGCCGGGGATAATCAGGAAAAGGATTTTGGGCCGTCATCGCCTGTTCAGTCCATTTAGTAGGTAGTTTTGCTGTCTGGGCGCAAACATTTTCACCATATACCTGCAACAATATTATCAGGAAAAGGATTGGTAAACCTATATTTTTCATATTATCTGGAGATTAAGGATCTTTGGTTCTACGACACTAATATATTATTTTTCATCAATCTAAAACGATTTATTAAATAAAAACACCACAACAAGTATCGTTTTGTAATGAAACTTTTTTTGAGTGGATTAAAAAGTTCATTCTACCTGAAGCCACGGCCATAACGTAAAAAGAATAGTAAATCACGACCTTCCTTTAGGAACTGGTTGCATAGCGTTAATCACTTCAGGGGATATCGATATGATCAGGGAAACGCACAATCACAACGAGAAATTGGCAGTTATCTGATTGGAATAATTTTCCGTTCGCGTGGAATTTTTCTGGAACGGGATTATTTATTTAAGCCAGGAAATCTGATATTATTTGTTCAGGCTCCTGAGCGTCGTCCTAATGTATTTCCCTGCCGGACTAAGCATTTCTGGCTTCCATTTTCCTTTTGGAGATGCACCAGGCATTAACAGTGCAGTTGTTTCTTTTTTATCGGTAATATTCCAGTTTGCCCAGCTCAATTTGTTTTTCTCCATCCAAGAAAACCATTTATCGGTTTTACTGGTATCGAATATACCATCGCCATTAGCCTCGCCCACACCCCACTCTGTTACAAAAATGGGCAGACCAGCAGAAATTGCATTATCAGCCCGCCTCATTAAAACTTCCTGATGGCTTGGTTCAGACGCATAAAAATGAAAAGAATAAGCAATGTTGCTGAATCCCTTGATTGGATCTTTGGCAACCACGTCTATATCCTGGTCCCAATGCGGGCTACCAACAACAATTACATTTTCAGCATCGTATTTCCTGATCTCGGCAATTACCTGCACCGCATAATCCTTAACGGTTTGCCATGCTATTTTTTCTGGCTCATTAAATATCTCATAAATAATATTCGGTTTCCCGGCGTACCTTTTGGCCATTTTTGCAAAGAATATTTTTGATTGATCCAAATGTTCATCTGCATGGTGATCGTGCCAGTCAATCACCACATACAGATTCTTCTTAATGGCCGCATCGATCGTTTCGGTTATGAGCTTTTCCTGTCCAAGGGGATCCTGCAGATAACCATTATCTGGCTGAACCGCCATAGACACACGCAATAAACTGATATTAAAATCAGATTTAAGCCAGTTTACAACATCTTGATTATAATACTTTTTGCCTCCCCAGATGCTCCACGATAAACTTATACCTCGGAGCTGTGGTTCAATGTTTTTACGGTTTAAGATTTTCCCACCAACAACTTTTAAGGCGCCGTTCCGCTCAACCCAGTTTACGTTTTGCGCAAGAGCAATAATGGTAGAAAAGGCAAAAGCTGAAAGTAACATAACTCTTTTCATAAGGAATTTATTTAATACGGTACATTGACTATGTTTTATCGACAAAAAGCATAAAATCATCGTCTAGACTATTCTTGTGGCTACACCCTTGAGGCAATTTTGCCCAGAGATCCTTTTTAACCTGCAATAAGCTAAAAAAATACCAAATCCCAACTAAATAAAATTTAAAATAATCATATCAAACTATTTCCAAAGTATACCCTTGATGAAGCAGGCGATTGAAAGCGATCAGTAAGTCTGCTTTTGGCCTTGCCATCCGGTACTGTGCAGAAATTGTTCCCAGCTTAAACTGCTTTGGTTAACCTGGCGGCTCCATAACAAATCACGTTCTCTGCCAAAATAGCCATAATCGACAGCATATTCTGCCATTCCTAAAATTTCCTTTACCAAAAGCTCGTTTGTACCGAATTCAGGGAAATGGCGAAGCAGTTCTTCTTGTGTAAATGCGGAACTATAGATGGCCTTTTTACCTGTGACCCGAATAAATGTATCTATCATTTCCAGGGGCGAAATAATGTCGCCGATAACAGGCAAAGATTTACCTGCATACTCATCTGGATTAGAAAACATCTCTAAAACTGCTGGTCCTGTAGCGGTAAGGGGATCAACAAATGGAGCACGAAAATCCTCAGGTAAATAAATCGGAAATACAAGGGTATCTCCAACCAATTTCGGGGGATAAAACTCCATTAGATTGGTGTAGAAGAAGGCCATGTAAATAAACGAGCTGGTGATTGGAAGCGTTCGGATATATTCTTCAATCATTGCTTTATCGGTAAAATGAGGCGCAAACTTTTTGCCGTTTGTAATTTTTCTCACATTTTCCAAACTACTAAAAATAATATGCTTAACGCCTGCCTCGACCGCCGCATCGGCTAATTGTTTACCCAGTTCCATTTCGTGGGTATGCGGCGGCACAATACTAGGTGTCATGATGAAAACCCCTTCCGACCCCCTGAATGCTTCAACAAAATCTTTCTCATGCCCCAGATCAAGTGGTAAACTCACGAGCTCAGCGCCCATTTCTGTTAAATTAAGTGCTTCTGGCGAATCTACGCGGCGAGTAATGCCCCGCACACGATAACACCCGCTATGTAACAGCGTAAGTGCAGCACTATGCCCCTGTTTCCCCAAAACGCCAACGATCGTGATCAATGGCTTGTCTTTTTCGATTACCTCTTTTGCTTTAAAACCTGATCTCATTATATTATTTTATCAACTATAAAAATTATAGTTGCAAAACTATCTATAGTAGTATAAATTTGCAATAACTATCCAAAAGGATAGGTTAAAACAATAGGATGAAAACAGAATGTATTAGCGATTACGTAAAACTAAAGGAGGAAATTTATCCTTGCACGGTTAGCCTTGCGATGAGCCTGGTGGGTGGCAAATGGAAGGCTGTTATTCTTTATCATTTAAAGGATAAAGCAAAAAGGTACAATGAGCTTCGCAAAGACATACCATCTATTACCGAAATGACATTGAGTCTGCAATTAAAGCAATTAGAAAAAGATGGCCTGGTGTCGAGAAAAGTTTACGGCGATAAACCGCCGATAAAAGTGATTTATAGTCTAACCGATTTTGGAAAAACATTCAGCCCAATTTTAGAAGCGATTACAGCATGGGGTAATCAGATTGCGATGCAAGAAGGCGAATTTGTTAAAAATCCTATCGAAAATAACCATTAACGATAACATACTGAAAGTCTAAACAAAAAGGGTTGCCTTTTTAACTAGCAACCCTTTAAGGTTTGGGGCTTAAGCCTGGTTAATACCCGGCGCCCGACTAATAGCCTAACCTATTCCGATTTCACATCCCACACTTCCCATATCATACATCTCTCATCTTACCGATTCCATTCCCTCCTACATCATCTTCTTAAAGCCCTCCCATTGCACCTTCCAGGTTCCGTCTTTAGGGAAGCCAGGATTTGTGGTATTATTTCCGTCCCAGCCAGCACACATTAAAGCCACAGCGGTAAGTAAACCTCCGTTTCCAGGCAAATAAATGCGAAGACGATCATCCTGGTAGTTATGACCGTTAATCAGGTAAGTATTGGTTTGTACGGGCATTAGCAAGGCATCAATCGCTTTGTCGGGCATGCCTAAGCGTGTGGCTGTCATGGCTGTCATCGGGAAATCCCATCCCCAGGTATCATTCCAGCTCCAGTCTTTCCAAACCAGATCAAAGGTTTTACGCATGGTTGCTTTATCCAATAACTTTGTTTCCGGCAACATACCAAATGCCCCTAATACAGAAGGGTGATCGGTTTTATATTCGGGATTGGTGTAAGAATCAGGTGCACTTTCTGCAGCCAGATACACGCCATTTTGTATCGGCAGGGGTGATAATTTAGCCATCACATCATCCCATTTTGGGTTTCGTGGCAAACCTAAACGCAAACGCCATTCCTGAGCGGTTTTCAATCCCCATTCCCAATAAGCCAGCTCATAAGTGGGGTTAAAGGTTGTTTCGGCCTTAAAACGTTCTTGTGCAGGAATTAGCCCGGGTCCGAGTACATAACATCCTTTTGCAGCGTCGAAATGGGCAAATGAAGCCATAAAATCGGCTGTTTTAAATACAAGGTCTTTGTATTTTTGCAATACTTTTTCATCTGTCTGTGCACGGTATTCCAGTTCGGCGAAGGTAATGAAATGTGGCTGTTGCCAGATCAACATGGCACCGATTGATGATGGACTTTCGTTCCCTTTATTGTCGGTCATTTTCTGCCAGCGTAAGCCATCAAATCCTTGTATCTGTGCAATTTTTTTGGCTTTATTGGCCACTGTGAAATACCAATCGGTGCTTCGGTTTAACAATTCAGGCCTGCCCCATAATGCAAAATGGACCCCATGCCACCAATGCATTTCGAGGTGCGGTTTACCAAACCAGCTGTTGTAGGTTAAACCAGTTTCTTGTGGGGGGAAATCGCCCGAACATTGTATTTTGGTGAGGTATTCGGAAAGGATAATCCTGCGTTCGAGTTCAAATGCACGTTTATCAGTACTTCCACTAAAATCTACCGCAGCACCACTCATCCAAAAGGCTTTCCACTGCTCCTGGCTATTTTCTAGGCTCAATGCAAAAGAAGGAACAGCCTGTGTGCTTCGCTGCTGCGAAAAAAGACAACTGAAGCTGAACTGTTGACTAAATTTATTGGGTGTAATGGTAAAATAATGTGCCTGTTTCTCCGTCAACTGAGCCTTACCCTTCCACGAAAAGGAAGTATAATAAACCGCAGAATCGATCTGGCGCTTAATTACCCCACCATCGGCACTTTGTGCTACCAACTGTGAATGATGCTTGCTGCTGTTGCTCCAATTATTACCTACATCTGCCCATTCGCCAGTAGCTACGGGGTACCTAACCCTGATTTTTAATCTTCCAGCTGCAATTAAAGGCGACGAAACCGATGCACTGATCAGGTCAAGATCCTGATGCCCAACCGTAGTTACCTCAACAGGAATCCCTTCTAAGGTAAAGCTACTCTTAATTTCACCCGTCCAGGGGTTTAAGTTTTGGTTAATGTTTTTGATATCGTTGGCTTTGGCCAGCTGTCCGTTCTTTTTAATCAGATCGAAACCAATATTCCCCAATTGTAAACGGTGTACATTCTGGCGAAAATAATTAGTAGCCTCTTTAGCTCTAAGTGGTGTATTTAACTGTACGGTATAGGGTACTTTGCGGCCGTATTGATCGTAATATTTATAGGCTTCGGTGATGTTAAACTTACCTTCATTTTTGTACGATCCCCATCCCCATTGCGATTGGGCACCAAGTGGAACGCCTTTCGCATAGCGATCAGGAAAACTTTGCAGTCCTGTAGCATCAACCGTAAAGGCAAAGCGACCATTGCCTACCGATAAGGAAGATAGGGAGTCTATTTTTTTTACGATAACGGTATGCCGTGTTACCAATGCCTCCCGATCAATCTGTGCAAAAACAGTATTGCAGATGAAAAGCATTACAAAAAGCATCAAGCACTTAAATTGGTTTTTGATTCTACACATACCGCTTATTTTACTAAATCATTTAAATATTGCTCTAGGTTGCTATAGCCATTTACATTAATTTTCTGCGCATCCATAGCATCTGTCGGGTTTAAGCGTTTTGATTTTTCCCAAGCATCTGGAATCCCGTCTTGGTCTGCATCCTTTACGCTTAATTTAACCAGCTTAGCCTCTGGTTGTCCGCCGGCATCGGCCTCGGTTTTAAATATAGCACCTTTTGTGCCGATACTTTTTAAATAGCCCATAATACGGAGGTCTACTGCATCTCTTTTTAATGAAGAACCCGCTTCTGCCAAAACTGTTTGATAAGCCTTTGCTGCCGTGCTTATTTTAACGCTGCTTTTTGGCAGAAGCGAAGGTTCTTTGAGAAGCGTGGCTGTTTCCTTGATAAAGTCTTCATCAGTAATGAGACGGCCATTTAGTTTTCCGTCCTTATTGAGGTCGGTATAATTATCCCGGTGGTAAACATGATCTGTTTTGCTGAACATGCTTAAAAAACTATCGGTAGAACTTGGTCCGGAGATAAAATAATTAGCCACGAGATCCTGATAATGATCAGCGCTCGAATGTCCACCTACAAAACCACTTTTACCCCAGTTGTACACCACATTGTTTATAAATTCGATTTTGGCCTTTGCTTTGGGATTACGGCTCTGGTTTCCCGCAAACAGACAATGATGCATCGTTACGTATTCTGGCACTTCTAAAAGAGCGCCAAAACGTTGTGGATCGATACTTTCGGCAACCACACAATATTGTAGCGTTACATTTTTACTTTTTTTGATGTGCAGGTTATCCCAACGCCCCCATTCGATTGAAACATGGTCGAATATAATATCGTTCAGGTCATCGGCAACTACGGTACAAGAACCTTTAGACATGTTAATGCTGCCCCTAAAGCGGATGTAACGCACAATGGTCGAATCTTTAAAAGAAACACTATTTCCGTAAATGGTGATTCCTTCTTTTGGAGCGGTTTGGCCTGCAATAGTGATTCTTGGTGATACGGCAATTTTGCCACCTATTTTGATGACACCTGAAACATCAAACACAACCGTTCTGCCCGGTTTACTTACCGCATCCCTAAAAGAGCCAGCACCGGTATCATTCAGGTTGGTTACATGGTACACCGTGCCTCCTCGACCGCCAATGGCAAAACGGCCAAAGCCCTCCGCACCAGGAAAAGCCAGTTGCTGCGCTTGGGCAATATGCGCCGTTAAGCCTAAAAACAATATACATACTAAACTTTTAAAATATTTTTTCACACTATGGTTGATCATCAATTGATCGGGTTTCTTTCTATTTAACATTTGGTAGATTTTAATTGCTATTATATAATAGGATGATGTAGGATTTTATTTTAATTTGAAAGGCAGGTACCAGTTTTCCTTATTGGCCAGGCGTGAGCGTACCAAAGCGGCCGATGCGCCATCGCCTGCGGCTTCAAACTTGGCTGCGATTTTATCGGCCAGATAATTGGGATCGGTAGCCTGCCTGCGCAAAGCGATGCGCAACAAATCTTGCCAGCGATAACCTTCGAATGCGGTCTCTAAGGCTTCTTCCTGCATAATCCGGTCTTCTACTTCTAAAACTGTACTGGCTACGGTGATTGGGTAATCCTGGTTTACAGCACGCCCCCTGATGCCCGAATTACGGTACCAGTTGCCCCTGATGGTTCCTCCATCGCCATTAAAATCAAAAGGATAGCTATCAGGTACGCCATTATATAATGCTTTGGTACCAAAAGCAGCTTTAATCCCACTGTTTACCAAAGCACCAGCCAAAACCCGTCGATCTAACCGGTTGGCCGCCTCTGCATAACGCAGATGTAAAACAGCAGCACGGTAAATCACCCAAACCCCTGTTTTATCAAAAGGCGTACTCAAGCTATAATTTTGCGAATATTTTAATACCTCAGGCTCAATGCCATTCACCAAACGGTAAGACATATCCAAGCCTCTTCTATCGGTTAAACTTCCATCTGTACGTATTTGGTTGTTCCAGTTGCGGATTGATAAGCTGGATGGTTTCACCAGATAATCGCCTGATTTAGAAAACAGTGCAAACAATGGATTACCAGGCGAAAAGTTGCTGCTAAAAGGCAATGTCCACATCCGTTCCCAGTTGGCAATACGATCGGCCAATGGTGCAGAAAAAATCTTGGTCCATGGATTGAGTACAGCCGTGGTTTTTAAAGAGTGATCCTGTGAGTTGTCGTCACCTACGCGATAGGTATCGTACAAATCGATCTGCTGGTCGCTGCCGGTACTCGAATTGGTACCTGTTTCCATCACATCTTTATAATAACCTGCAGCCTTTAGGTAGTTCCCTTTCCAAAGGTTCAGGTCGCCTAAAAATGAGCGGCGCTGGATAAAAAATTTAAAAACACCATCTTTAACGGTATACACATCCATTGGCAAAATGAGCGTTGGACTGGCAGCTGAAGTATTCTGATTTAAATATTCTCTTGGCGTGGCTTCTGTTTCAGCGATCAAACGGCTTAACAGATCTTCAAAAGCGAGTTTAGGAAACTTGCTTTCATCCTGCAGGTCGGCAATGGTGGTTAAGGCATCGGTTACGTAAGGAACAGTGCCATAATGGATGCCCAGTTGCAGGTATAACCAACTGCGCAGAAACAGGATATCGGTATAACGCTGGTAATACTGGGTATTATCCAACAGCTTTTTCTCCCGCATGATGTTGAAGTTCTTCAGGGCATCATTACAGTTGATAATTACTTCGTAAAAAGGCTTCGGATCGGCATAAGGATTATCGGCTGCAACGGTCTGCGTGCCCAGCTGTTTTAAATAGTTGTTGGCATTGGAGGTTACATCCAGCAAATCGCCACGCAACTCGTTCAAGAGCATGTATTTATCGGCCAGCTTAACAAATTTACCATAAATGCCCAGCACGGCTGCATCGGCATCGTACACATTTCTATAGGTTTGCGAAGCTTCTAAGGCATCTTCTGGCTCAATATCGAATGCCTTTTTGCAGGACAAGATGCTGCTCAATACCAGCACGAACAATAAACAGCTGGCAATGGTGATATATAAATTCTTATTCATCTCAATATTTTTCTTTAAAGGTTACAAACCGATTCTAACACCCAGGAACATCGATCTAAAGCTGGGTTCTAAACCTATATCTACACCTCTGGCAAATACGCTGTTTCCGGCACTAAACTCAGGGTCGTAACCCAGATAATTAGTTGCGGTAAATACATTATTGGCGATGGCATAAACGGTTGCCGAACGGATAAAATTGGCTTTTATAGGCACATTGTAGCTTAATGATACCGTTCTTAGTTTCAGGTATGAACCGTCTTCGATCCAACGGTCGGAAAAGCGGCTATTGCGCGATGGGTCGGCCCAGGATGCACGCGGCACATCGGTTACCTGCCCATCAACACGCCAACGGTTTACCGCCGCAAGACTTTGGTTGTTGTAACCGTTCATGCTTTCTAAAATGGCACGTGTACTATTATATATTTCGTTGCCATAACTAAAAGTGAAAAGCGCATCTAACGACCAGCGTTTGTAGCTTAGTTTATTGCTGTAAGCGCCAACAAAATCAGGATTTGGATTGCCGATCACCTGGCGATCACGCTCATCAATAACTTTATCTCCATTCAGGTCTGCAAATTTCATATCTCCACCCTGAAAAGGAATAAAAGCACCATCGGTTGTTTTATTGCTCAGGCCTGAAGAAACAGCTTCAGCATCTGACGCATATACTCCATTACTTTTATAACCATAGAAAAAATTAGCCGCATCGCCGATCTGAGTGATAATCGTAGCACCGCTATATTGTGTAAGTAACTGATCATTACCACCCAACTGGCTAATTTTGTTCCTATTTAAGCTATAGGTAAGGCCCATATCCCATTTCAGATCGGTCTGGTTTATCAATCTGCCGTTTATGGAAAGTTCCAGCCCCCTATTGGTCATGGTACCGCCATTACTTAGGGCATAGCTGAAACCTGTTGCCGTTAGCAGTGGTTCGTAAATCAGCATATCGCTAATCTTGTTCCGGTAAAGGTCTAGGCTGATGTTTAATCTTTCCTTCAAAAAGGAAGCATCCACTCCAATATTTAATTTGGCATTACGCTCCCATTTTAGGGCAGTATTGCCAATATTTCCCCTAACCAATCCTTGTCTGCCTAAAAAATTTTGCGATACATAGTACGATTTGGCGGTATAATTGCCAATATCATCATTACCGGTTAAGCCATAACTGGCCCGCAGTTTCAGGCTTTCTATAAAGTTGTTATTAGCCATAAAACTTTCTGATGAGATCAGCCAGGAAGCTGCAACAGACGGCATCAAAGCCATTTTTACGCCATTAAAGTTCATCACATCCGGTATATCTTTGCCAAAACGCGAAGAAGCATCGGCGGCAATATTGAACGATATGAAGTACTTGTTGTAAGCTTCGTAATTCACATTAAAATAGTTGTTCAACCAGTTCCACTTGCCTAAAGATCCGCCTACTATACGTAGCGTACTTTGTGCACCGCCCAGCGTTACGAAATCATCACTGGCCGTATTAAAACTAGCACCGTTATCTACTTCGGCACTGCTGTGCTGCAACCTGAAACCCAGGTTTGCGCTTAATTTACTTACCTCATTTAAATCCTTGTTGTATGATACCCAGGTATCGGTATTTACAGTAAACAAACGCTGTACACCTGCTGCTGCCTTATTATATCCAACTGCAGTGGGCAATAAAACCGGGGCAATACCCAACATGGGCGTAAAATAATTTTCGCGTACTTTATCATAAGTAATACCAACGAGTGTATTGGCTTTGAAAGCTTTATTAAAATCATAATTAAAACCAACAGAACCTGAAAAACGGTAACTGCGGTTAAGTGCCTGGATGTTTTTAATCGCTGCGCTGGGGTTACTTGTACCAAATATATCGGTATCGGCAAGGTTTGGCGATTGAACACCAGTTTCCGACAGCTCAAAAGGAGAAAGAAAAGGTGCTTTAACCAAGGCCAGGTATAGTGGATTGGTGGCATAAGCCTGTCCCTGATCTCTTAAGTTCTGCTCGCTACGGGTAAAGGCGAGGTTAACCTGCGATTTTAATTTAGCCGAAAGATTCAGATTGGCATTAAAACGGGTTTGGTAACGGGTTAAATTGGTACTATCAGTTAAACCATCGTTGTTTAGATAACCTAAAGATAGAGCATAAGTAGCAATATCATCGCCTCCGGTTACTTTCAGGTAATAATTCTGACTGATGCCACTGCTCATTACCTGATCCTGCCAGTTGGTATTCTGGTGATAATTGTAATAATCTGGATTCGGATTATCGTTCATATAAGGTTCTGCTTTAATCAGCGCATCGGTCATGCCCGGTTTGGTTTTAAGCAGATCAGACAAGAAAATGCGGTAATTATCGGCTTCCATTACAGGTAACCGACTTACTGTACCATTATAACCTCCGTATGCTGAAAAATCCAATCTCGTGGCTACATCTTTAGCCCGGCCTGTGGTAATCATTAATACTCCGTTGGCACCTTTGGTTCCATATATCGATGCACCATCTTTAATGAGGGTAATATTGTCAATATCTTTAAGGTCGATATTGGCTAAGCGGTTATTCTGATGACCAGCAATAATGGAGCTTCCATACGTATTTACATCATAAATTACGCCATCAACCACTATTAGGGGTTGGTTAGCCGCATATAAAGAATTATACCCTCGCAGGTAAAGATCAGCGCCAATATCTGGCGTGCCTGATCTTCTAAGCGCCTCTAATCCGGCAATTTTTCCCTGCAAATAAGAATCTGGCGTTTCGTTGCTTCGCTCCCAGCTTCCGTTCAGGTTTACTGTGCTAACCGAGTAAGGTGTGCGGTTCTTTAAAGCAGCGCCAAATGGCAATACTGCAGCATCATATACCGAAGCGTAACGTTCTTCGAACAAGGCAATTTTGCTGATCGTTTTACGTCCCTTCAATGCTTCTTCTTTAGATTGGTAACCTTGGCCCGAAATCACCAGTACGGCATTGTAATTGGGTACACCGATTTTAAAATTTCCCTTTTCATCTGTAAGTGCAGCAGCATAACCTGCTACCGAAACACTGATACCCGGCAATGGCTTTTTGCTCGATGCGCCGATTACCACACCGCTCACCTGCGGTCCGATGGGCCTTTTAAATTTGATTACCGTGGTGCTTACCGAATCTTTTTCCTGAGCCAACAAAGAGTTGTTCAGTGCAAAGAACAATAAACACGGTAAAATTCCTTTGATAACCGTTTTTGTATAGTTGTACATAAATTCTTTAAGGGCTTAGTTAACTGGTTTTAGTTTGATATAATCTAAAGAAAGGGCGGTTGGTGCCGTACTCGATGCGGCTAAAGATGAAGCCAGAAAAGTATACAGCGTTCCATAAGTATCAGCAGTATAAGTACCTAAATAGACATCTTTATAGGCATCGCGGTAAGCATCACTGCCCTGCGCCAAACCAATTATGGATGGCACGGAACGGTAACCTACAGTTGCCAGCGGGAAAAGTACGCTACCAAAACTTCTGCTGGTATTAAAATCCACTTTCATACTGATTGGCGCCACCAGGATGTCGTTTATCGCCCTCCAATACACTTCGTACTTTACTGAATGAACGGTCGATTTGTAGCGATAGTAGTAAAGTGGGCTCGGACTAGAAGTAATACTTCCTGTTTGCAGATCGGTGAAACGTTTACCTTGTGGATCGTTTTTAATCCGCGCCAGTGGGTTGGCAGGTACACGTAACGAATCGGGCATTTCACCCTGAATGATAACCGTTGGGATTTTATTCTCCATCAGTTTGTAACCAATGCTATTTACCACATAGGCAATACCATTGCTTAACAAACGGGTTTCTACAATTGCACTTTTATCTAAGTGGATTTTCACCCCGGTAACGGTAGTCATCGAATCGGGTAATTCATTTAATCCATATACCTTATTTACAACAAGATCTCTCACTACACTCCACTTGGTTAAGGTATCGGCATAAAGCGCATTGGCATGTTTGTTATAGGCAGCCAGTTTATTTTGCTCGGCGGTAAAAGCGGTATTATTTAAAATGATATACGTCATCAAACTATCTTCGCTGCTGATATTGGAAATGCGTTGAAAATACCTGTTCCTGATTACTTTAAAGGTTGTACCTTCCTGGTAAACGCCTTTAGTTGTCACCGGATCTTTATACAGCAAAACACCTTTGCTCGTATCTACCTCTTCCTGCTCCTGGCTTTTGATGAAATCTTTCTGTAAACTGGCAGTACCAAGACTCTGCAAAAACTCCCAGGCATTGGCTTTGGGCATTGATGCGGCATTTATGGTATGCAAAACGCCATTTTTCACGTAAACATCAGCCTGACTAATATTTGCTTCTTCGAAGGTAGTTTTGGTGAAAATGGTATTCTTGCCATTCAGCATCCTGATGACCATAGAAGGTTTCGGTGATGTGGTGAAATAGCTCTGATTGGCAATATAGTTCCCCACAAGACGCTTTAATGCAGCTGTATCGTTTACTACTATGGCGTCGATACTTTTCAATGCTTCATTACTGGGTGCCCATACGGTAAAAGATTTAGACGATTTCAGTACAGCATCGTAACCTGTTTTTACCACATAAGAAGTAAAAGTACTCAGGTTGGCATCGTTACTGATCTGCTCAAAAAGGGTCCGGTCTAATCTTTCGATATTAATCTCGGTATGGTCTTTCCATGCATCCTTACAGCCAGCAAAGGCCAAACAGGTACATAGAAATAGCAAAACAAAATATCTTGGTTTAAAATCAATCATCATTTTGGTATATTTTTTATTTAAGTCACTCCTAAATAAGAGGCGATGTTATTAACTGCACGCTTTTTTTACCACAGATGCACACAGATAAACACAGATTTTCAATACTGGATCTGTGTCTATCCTTTTTATCTGTGGTTAGTTATTAATTATGGCCTTAGTATTTTAGATCCATCAACATTGTATTTCCAGTATTGCTGGTCGTCGTTAACCGGAATAATATGGATCATATCGACATTGTTGGTGGCCTGCGAGCCGTTTATGGCTTTTAAACGCAACCAATAACGGCCTGTTTGTGGTAAATCTGCAATGCCCATTAACTTTCCAATCTGTGCGCCTGCCGTGCTCGCCATATAGGTTTTAAAACCTACAGCCTCTTCTGCATCGGCATCAATCACCGTTACCCCATTTACTACTTTATTTATCCCAGGGCGTTTTACAGTAAAGTTTAAGATGCGCGAATTGGATAAAGGAGCCCTATCGGTAGTACCATCCAAACCGATACTCGCCTGCACCTCGGTAGTGGTATTCGATTCGGCCTGTGCATAAATACATACCCAGATTTTATATTTCCCTTTAATCAGCAGCGGTGTTCTAAACTCTACCCATTCCGAAGTATTTGACGTTCCTCCAGTAGCCAGCGGGATAACCAAAATATCTTTGTTGTACGAGTTGGTCGAGGTTCCGGCACTGCCGTATCTATAAATCAGCGATTTGGTTGGGTCTTTTCCCTCTTCCCTACCTGAGAATTTAATTTCGGTTAAAGCCGCAGCCTCATCACCCGTAAAGAAATAATTGCTCTTCTTATAATACTGTGTATTCTTCAACATTTCGGGAAAAGCACAAACATCAAAATCTACCCTGAATGGTGCGCGTACTTTAATATCGAAATGTGCAGAAGCCTGATGTACTACACCATTACTGGCCGTAACATCACTTTTATCGCGAAGGAGTGAAAAACCAGGTTCGTAAACACCATTAAAGGTATCATCGTTCATCAACACGGTTTCGCCAGAAAGCTTTGAGGTTAAAACCTCCAAAGGTGCTAAAGTATTGTGCGCACTGGCGGTAATAATATCAGCTAAATATTTGGCACCATATAAAATATGATAGTTTAAAAAAAGCTGTAAACCATCTGTTGGCTGTGTTACATTTCCCGTAGCCGAATATTTAGCTTTTAAAGCCGCATAATTGTTAATGCCTGCGGCTGCGAGGGTGGCATTACTTTCGGGAATTACCGTCAAAAATTTCTGCTTTTCATCTGGATTATTGGCAGGAAGGATGTTCAGTTTATCATAAAGGCCACTTTCCCGTAGCGCTTCGGTAAAAATCGAATAATCAGGATTTGCGGCAACGGTTTGCGCAACGGTTAAAGTAGCAGGGGTTAATACATGATCGATACTGTGGATCAAACCATTTCCTACTGAAATATTAGGCTGGATTACACTTGCCTGCCTGTTGATACGGATTTTTGTTACCCCCGAAATCAGCTCGGAAGAAGTGGTTAAATATTGACCATACATCGTTAAATCGAATAGCTTACCATCAGTAAATCTAGATGTGGGTATAGAATCTTCAAGTAGATGCAAACGGATAAAACTCTTCCAATCCGCAGCGGAAATATCGGCTACCGCACTTTTCCCCTTAGTTTGCAAATAGGCTTTAATGGCATCGTTTGTTGGTGCAAAAAGTGTGTAAGATCCATAAGCATTCAAAAAAGAAGCGGTTTCGGAGATTTCGAGAATCTTTGACAATTCTGAAAACTGCTCAGGGTGATTTGTTAAATATTGGGTCATATTTACCACATTTGATGTTCCCTGTACTACCGAGTCTTTACGGCAAGCCCAAAGACACATAAATAAACTGCATAATCCCAGCAGCACTATTTTAACATTCTGTTTCATAGCTTTATTTTTTTGGTTAGCAATTATTGATAAAATGGATTTTGAACAAGCGCCTTGTTTGTTTGTAACTCATACGAATAGATCGGGAAATAATGACTTCTGTGATCGCGGTATTTATTGATTACCGTTTGCTGTTTACTTGGTTGGGCACTGGCAGAAACAATATCGATCAGGAGTTTTTCGTTTGCGTAGTTGCCTCTTTTGGCATTGCGCAGAATATCGTACCAGCGTTTGCCTTCGAAAGCAAATTCGCGTGCCCGTTCTTCAAATACATATTGCGAAACATTGGCCGTTAGTGCAGGATCAGGTATTTCGATAAATTTATCAGCTACAAAAGTTTGTGCATTGCGGGCTGCCCTGATTTGACCAACCAATTCAATGGCCTGGGTTCCGTTGGCACTGTTACCAGGTGCCAGCCAGGTTAGCGCTTCGGCTTTCATTAATAAAACGTCCGAATAACGATAGGCAAACCAATGGGTGAAAGAAGTGGCTGCCGTTCTGAAATTGGTAAACTTGCAGATGGCAGAATTGGCCTCAAACATCGAGGTACCATTTCCGCGGATATCTTTATTGCTCAGGTTAGCCAAATCTGTTCCGAACAATCCACCTTCTGCAATCCAATCGGCTGCCCTAAACTCTCTTCCGGTTATGCCGAACATGGGTGCAAAGGGATTGAGCTTTTGGTTATCAAACTGAAACTCAAAAATGCCTTCCACCGAATTCCCGTTAAGGTATACCGTATTGTAAAAATCGGTTTGTTGTGTTCCATTTGGGAGCAGCCTGTATTTACCGGATTCGATTACTTTATTGCAGGCATCGATACTTTTTTGATATTCCTCATTCCATAAATAAGCATCGGCCAATGCGGTGTAAGCAGAGAATTTAGTCATTCTGCCCCGATCTTCGGCCATACTGCCATAGGTTACCTGTCCGTTTTCGCTGCCAAACAACAAATCTTTAATCACCTGCAGGTACACTTCCTGTTGGGTATTTTTGGCAATAGCGCCAATCTGCGAGTCGTTATAAGTAGGTTCGAGTTTAAGTGGCACTTCGCCAAACGAGCGCAGCAGATAGAAATACATTAATCCGCGTAAAGCATGGGCTTCGGCTAAATAACCATTTAAAGCCGTTTGTGTTAAAGTTTTATCCCTATTGATTACCTCAGGCGCAAATTTGATTACCGTATTGCAATAATTGATGGTTTTGTAAATGGCCTCCCAGTTTACCAGCGTGTTGGTAGAGGCAATCTGGGTACGCATAATATCATATTCATCCCTCAGCAATCCACTCAGTTTCGATTCGTCATCATCAGAAGAGATTTCTAAACCGGGCACCACCATATCGGCACGGAGCTCGCCCCAAATAAAAAGATACTTGGCCAATGGTATATTGCTTCCGCCTAAAAGCGAGGCATAACAGCCCATCACCGCAGCATCAAGCTGTTCTTTGGTTTGCCAGTATTCATCGCGGGTTAAACCATCCTGAGGTTTTAAATCCAGCCATTTTTTGCACGAAGTTCCAAAAACACTCAGCAGTGTAACGAAAACCAGTAGCGTATATTTAATTTTTCTGTTCATGGTTAATCATTTAGAGTCCAAGGGTTAAGCCCATTGTAAAGGTTTTGGAGGGTGGTGTAAGCGAACCATCAGCTGCATAAGAAAAAGGATTACTGCTCCCTACCGAGGTTACATCAGGATCTTGTCCGGTATATTTCGTCCAGGTATATAAATTTTGTCCGGTTACATAAATGCTGGCACTTTTTACACCGACCCTTTTCAGCATATTCTGGGTAAAGTTGTAGCGTACAGTAACCGAGCTTAAACGGATAAAGGAGGCATCTTCTACATAGCGATCTGAGCCTAACCAATTGTAACCTACGCCGTATAAGGCACGTGGCATATCGGTCACATCGCCAGGGTTTCTCCAGCGCCTTAAAACTGCAGTACTTTGGTTGTTAACACCATACATATTGGTGGTGGTAATTTTAGCGGTGTTTACGATATCGTAACCATAGCGATAACTAAAAAATGCCTGTACTTTCAGGTTGCCATTAAAGATTACGCTTGGCCCAAAACCACCGGTAAATTTTGGCACCGAATTGCCGAGGTAAACCATATCTTTTTCATCAATATTTCCATCGTGATTAATGTCTTCATACATCGCATCACCTGGTTGGAATACATAATCAACTGTGGGGTAATTGTAACGCATGTAAATGGTCTGGCCGTTTGGTCCAATAATTTCTTTCCCGTTCTGATCTCTGGCAATGGTCGCATCATCATCTTTATACACCCCTTTGTACTTAAAGCCATAATATGAGCCAAATGGATTACCGATAATCAGGAAAGATTTATAAGATCCCTGCGCCGGAAGTCCTACGGAGCTTTCTCTTGGATAGAACTCTGAAATGGATTGGATGGAATTAATGTTCCTCGAAATATTGAAATCAAAGTTTATAATCCATTTTTTAGTTTTAACAGGCGTAGTATTGATGCCGATTTCCCAACCATTGTTGTTCATGGTACCAATGTTCATGTCAATGGCATTGTAACCGGTAGTAGCAGCAATCCTCAGGTCATTGTAAAACATGTTTTTAGTGGTGTTCTGATAAATCTCTGCGTCGATTTTAACACGACTATCGAACAGCCATAAATTGAAGCCCAGGTTCTTACCTACTACAGTTTCCCATTTTAACCTGGAAAGTTCGATGTTTGAGGGATAAACCGCTGCACGACCAGCGTATGACCATGAAAATGGCGTGTAATTGTTAAAATAAGCATAGTTGCTCCCTGGCGCTTTTCCACTCGCACCATAACTTAAGCGTAAACTTAAATCGTCAATAAACTTGAGGTTTTTCATAAATGGTTCGCCTGAAATTCTCCATCGGGTAGAAATCCCCGGAAAAAGACCAAAACGGTTATCTGGCGAGAACTTGGAGTTACCATCTACCCTGCCATTCATGTTGATAATGTAGCGGTCTAAAAATTCATATTGTGCCTGCAACAACATCCCAACACTTCTGGATTGTGCCTGACTGGAATTTAAGCCCAAACCAGATCCATTGGTAATGGATGGATTGGATGGGTCTTGAAATTCAGAAGAAGCCGTATTTGCTGTGGCAACTGTATAAGAGGCCGATTTAGTATCGTTGGTTTGAAAAGAAATCAAACCCTGAAGATTATGCTTTTCGCTTAAATGCGGACGATAGATCAGGTTAATTTTCGACTGAATGTTGTACGAATCCCCATCGGCATCAGAAGCCCGGTTTACGGTTGGTTCGGTACTTGGTTGCCCAGTGGCAATTTGAGGTAAAAAGGTTTTGGATTTGGTATTGTTGATATCAAACTGAACATCTACCGTCGAAAATAAAACCGGAGAAATATCGTATTGAAGATTAAATTTTGGTGTAATACGCTCGCCTATTAAATGACTTGCACCTTCATTTGCCATGGCCAAAGGGTTATAGGTTGCACTATAACGGCCCTGGATATTGGAAATTGGCGAGAAATATGCTGAAGTTTTATTTCCATATTCATCATACTCATAATCAGACATATTCGGCATTTTATTAATCGCCGTGCTACGCAAAGATTTATCGTAGTTAAGATTATTATCCACATGTGTATAGGTTACATCTGTCCTGAACCTCAGTTTGCTCGATACGATATAATCCAAATTAATCTTAGCCGTAATCCTTGATAAATCGGTTCCCAAAGTAGTTCCGGTTTGACCTAAATAACCAACCGATGCATAATAACGTGCTTTTTCACCACCCCCGCTCATCGAAACGTTGTGATCTTGTGTATAACCATTGCGGGTAATCAGTTTTACCCAATCGGTGTTGTTGCTATAGTTGTAGTAATAATAGGCATCAGACGGGTCGTATTGGAATGCCTTGTTCTGTCCGTTGTTGCCTAAAAAGTCGAGGGGCAAACCTGTAGCATTCATTACCGCTTCTGGAATAAGCATTGAGTATTGATCGCCCGTTAAAAAAGGAATGGGATTAGGCTGCTGCGCCATCGAACCCTTAAAATTGTACGATACCACAGGCCTTCCCCTTTCGCCACGTTTGGTATTGATCAGGAGTACACCATTGGCCGCCCTCGATCCCCAAACTGCAGTAGAGGCTGCATCTTTTAAAACGGTGATATCTTTAATGTCGGATGGTGCAATATTTAAAAGCTGCGCATAACCCTGCTCATCGGCTGTTCCGAAGTTAAAATCAGAAGGAATTTCCGTTTCATAAGGCATACCATCGAGTACAATAAGCGGTTCGGCAGAACCGTTGATCGATGAAGTACCGCGGATCCTAATCGACATTCCTGCTCCCGGATCTCCTGAAGTGGTACCAAAATCTACTCCTGATAAACGCCCGGCCAAAGCCTGATCGATTGAAGTTACCGCCAGCTCTTCTAAAGCTTTACCGCTAACGGTTGCTGATGCAATAGTAGAGTTACGTTCTGCTATGTTTAAGCCTGTTCCGTTATTCACCATTTTTTTGGCGGTTAACACCACTTCCTGCAAACTGTTCGAGCTTGGCTCTAACGTTACATTTATGGTTGTGCGGTTACCAATCACACCTGCATTATGGCTGTTATAGCCAATAAATGAAACCACCAACTGATTTTTGGTATTGGTTACCCTTAGGGCGAAATTCCCGTTGATATCAGTACTTACCCCGGTAATGGTTCTTTTATTCTGATCTACCTCAATAACCGAGGCACCTATAATTTCGAGTTTGTCTTTTTTATCGGTTACTTTTCCACGCACGGTAACGGGCTGCTGTGCACGGAGGGTTCCTGAATATCCCATGATTGTTAAAATCATAACAGATAGACAGAAAATTCTATATAGAAATATTTTCATCTTATATAATCTAGTTTTATCTGTAAGTGTTACTTATTGTAATTGAGATAATTGGAAATGGAATGGATAAGGGTACGGTTAGAGAGTTGGTTACTCGAACTGAAATTTACCTGCGTAGTGCGCCCCGCCCGATCGGTGATGATCAGGTTGCTTGGCTGATTCAAGATATTCAGCAAAGTATTGTCTCCAGACTCTGTTTGCAACAGGGTTAAGTAGTTATCGGCTTTTTTACCATCCACTGCTACTGATTCGCCATTGATGATGTGGTAAAGGATAAATTTTCTTACCATATCTTTCTGCGCCTCAGATGTTGGTGCCGCTGTAGGTAAAGCGCCCGTAGCTTTTGTTCCAGGTAATAAACCATCTTTAATGGCTTGTGTAATGGCAGCATTATCGGGTACCAATAGGGTATATTTATTATCAATACCTGTATTCATACCTGAGATGGCTTTTGTAGTAGCATTGTAGAGTGAAGAGGTAGAAACAAACCAATAAAAAGACGAAAAACGTGTAGGATCGCTGGTGGCCAGATTTTGCAGGTGCTGCCCTACATTTTTATCGGTAAAAGCCAGCGGTGCATCAACATAATATACAATGCCATTAATCGAAGTCGCATCTGTTTTGGTAATGTTGATATCAATACCGGTATCAACTGTTCCACTGGTCTGGATTTTTCCATTGCGGTAGCGAACATAATCGCCACTCTGACTTTCAACAATCCCTGAACCACTCAAACTGCTTAATTCGCCAGTTGGGGTAAGCAAAACACCTGTTTTAAATAAACGGAAAGCATTATCACGGTAAATCTGATTATGCGAATAACTTGCTGTTGGCGAAGTACGATAGCCCCAGGCAGTAGTTGTGGTACCAATACTGCCTTCATTGTAGCGGTAACCTGCTGCTGTTACCACCGCATCGGGCATTACCAATAAGGTTTGCCTTACGCCTGGTTGTGTGGTGTATATTTTAACCCCAGAGCCTCCATCGGCATAGGCCAATAAAGTAAGATTGGTAGTCGGATCAAGATAAGGCACACCATAAACTGTCCGGAATACGTTCGAACTGTGTGCCTGGTTTACCCCATAAAAAACGGCATTGCTCAAAATCTGTTTATCCACGGCATTATCTAAGCTCAGCGTGGTGGTTTCGAGCAGGTAATTTTGACCTTGGGCAAATTTACTTGGCCATAAAGCTGTTGGCCACATATGCGAATTGATAAAATCGATAACAATGCTTGGTGGAGTACTTTTAAAGAATGAATTGCCATACTTGCCCAATATTTTTTTTCGGTAAGCCCTAAAAGCCTCGTTGGTTGGCGCCATGATGGTCCAGCTTGATTTTTGAGATTCGTTAGCCAGATAACTGTTTACCCCAGGCTGCTGATAATTCTCATTATTGATGGAATAAGCCAGTAAACCGTTATAGCCTTTTACATATACCGAATCGGAACTGCCTGTAGCTACAAAGTTGCGGTGGGTTTGGTATGCATTAGAGACATAAAATTTTAGCGAATCGAGCAGTGCTTTAAACTCACTGTAATTGGCATTGGTACTGATATATTGGTCGATGCTTTTTAAAGGTAAAGTAACACGGTCTACTTCATGGATCATGCCATTTTCGGCACTGATATCCATATTTACTACTGCTGCTGCTGCCACATTAAACCCATTATAGGTAGAACCTGGATAAAATACGTTATAATCGCCGGCACTCATACCACCAGTGGACATAAATGCAGTGGTAAAATAAGGGATGTATTTATTATTGTTATCGCCATCTACATAGGCTGAAGTATTTACGCCTCTAACCGATTGTACATTGCGGTTGGTGGCGATAACTTTTGCCCGCACCCCATCACCTTTTTGTTGTACCCAGTCATAATAAGCAGTTTTTCTTTTAAAGGCAAAACCAACACCCGTTTCTGCCCCGCCTGCCATTTGGTAGTTACTCAACTGGTCTTTGCGGTAAGCATTGTAAACCAATGCGTATTTTACAATTGAGGTAGCCATCGAATCGCTGATCTCGGCAGTACCTTTAATATTCTGATCTTTAAAAAAACGTTCGAAAGCCGCATCATTCGGTGCAAAGAAGGTCCACCAGCCTGTTTTGCTTAAAATATCTTTATAACCCGCTTTGTCAATTACCGCGGTTAAGTGTTTAAAATTGCCCCTGGCTTCTAGTTGTTGGTAAATAGGATCTCCCAAACCTGCTGGGCGCTCATAAAATGCATCAAATTCTTTTTTCTGGCATCCTGATAAAACGGCCAGAAAAAACAGAAAACAACACGAACTTGTAAAAAGTCTGGTCATAAATTATTTGGTTAGTACAGGTTTAAGCAAGCAGTGGCGGAAGAGAAAAATTGAATACAGCAAAGCGGTTGAGAAATAAAATCGATTTTTATTTCTGCGCTAAACCCAGGATATTATAGAAGCATATCCTGCTAATAAAATTCAATGTAAATCTTTAAGCTACCGGCTTACTTGTTCGGTTATATATTTGGTTATTCAATACAAATCTATCTCAAACCGCTAAAATGAGTTTTCAGAAATTGACGAATTGCTTTCGTTATTTGGTGAAAAGAGTGGTTTTGGAGGTTTTTATCGCTGATTTTGCAGGTTACCGTGGAGTAAAACAATAATTATTAAATCTGCGGAGTTCTTCTTAATCTGCGGGAAAAAGTATAAACCTTGTTACTTTTTGGTTCCCGCTGATTTCGCAGATTAACACAGAGGGAAGACAATCTACTCTGTGTATATCATCTTAAATCTGCAGGAAAAAACATAAACCTTGCTGCTTTTTGGTTCCCGCTGATTTCGCAGATTAACGCAGAGTAAAATCAATTATAAATTTCTGCGCACATCACCTTAAATCTGCAGGAAAAAACATAAATCTTGCTGCTTTTTGGTTCCCGCTGATTTCGCAGATTAACACAGAGGGAAGACAATCTAATCTGTGTATATCATCTTAAATCTGCAGGAAAAACATAAACCTTGCTGCTTTTTGGTTCCCGCTGATTTCGCAGATTAACGCAGAGTAAAATCAATTATAAATTTCTGCGCACATCACCTTAAATCTGCAGGAAAAAACATAAATCTTGCTGCTTTTTGGTTCCCGCTGATTATGCAGATTAACACAGCGGGAAGACAATCTAATCTGCGTATATAATCTTAAATCTGCAGGAAAAAACATAAACCTTGCTGCTTTTTGGTTCCCGCTGATTTCGCAGATTAACGCAGAGGAAAGTCAGTCATAATTTCTGCGCACATCACCTTAAATCTGCGGGAGAAAATATAAACCTTGCTACCATTTGGTTCCTGCTGATTTCGCAGATTAACGCAGAGGAAAGTCAGTCATAATTTCTGCGTATATCATCTTAAATCTGTGGGAAAAAACCAGAACCAATTTCAATCTAGCTATTCACCATTGTTTTTAGATAAGCAGATGGCGAAACGCTATATTTCTCCTTAAAGCAGGTACTGAAATAAGGCAAACTGTTAAAACCGGATAAATAACCCGCTTCTGAAACGGTGCATTTGCCCGAATCAAGCAGTTGTTTACTGCGTTTAAGGCGCATATCGCGTACAAACTCCACCGGACTCAATGAGGTCAAACTCTTTAGCTTTTTATAGAAAGTTGTTCTGCCCATACCAATTGCTGCCGCAACCTCATCAATATTAAAATCAGATTGGATCATCCCTTCTTCCACAATTTTGATCATCTCTTTCAAAAAGGTTTCGTCTTTTGAGGTAATTACAATTTCGTCGGGCTGAAGGGATACAATACGCTGCTCTTGTTTATTGGAGAGTTGCTCGAAGAGTTTTTTCCTCGAACGGATCAAATTATCAATTGCCGCAGAAAGGAAATCAGTATTAAAAGGTTTGGTTAAATAAATATCTGCACCATATTTTAAGCCTTCAATCCGACTTTCGATAGACGATTTAGCGGTGAGTAAAATTACGGGAATGTGGCTGGTAGCAGCATCATTTTTTAACTGATCGAGCATTTGGATCCCATCCATTTTAGGCATCATTACGTCGCTGATAATCAAGTCGGGCAGTATGGCCAAAGCCATTTCAAAACCTTCAGCGCCGTCGCCAGCTGTACTAACGCGATAATGATCTTTAAAACTAAGCTCCAGAAAGTTTCGAAGGTCAGGGTTATCCTCTACAATTAACAATTGCGGATGCTGGCCATTGGTATTTGAATTGATTGGTAACACCTGGTTTCCCGCAGGTACGCTTAAACTTAACGGTTCTTCCAGGCTGCTCTTTTCAGTAAAGTTCACTTCCGAAGCATCGAAATGGGCATATCCGGATTTTAATTGCAGGGTAAAAATCATGCCGCCACTGCTATGCTGTTCGGCCCACAGCTTGCCATGGTGACTTAAAGCCAATCCACGGGCCAGTGCCAAACCAATTCCCGTCCCCTTCAAATTGGTATCTGCGGTAATACTTTCTTCGTGATAGATTTCAAATATTTCCTCCAGTTTATCTGTTGAAATGCCTTTGCCCTCGTCAATAATGTGAATCAGTATGTCGCCGGTTTCTTCTTCTGTTTTAATCTCGATCCAGATTTTTCGATGAGGTGGTGTAAATTTAAATGCGTTGGAGAGCAGATTATAAAGAATAATTTCAATCTTTTCTCCATCTACCCAAGCCAAAACCGGTTGCTGATCGGCAAAAACATCGAATTTAATCTGCTTTTCGTCGGCCATGGCAAAAAAATGATTGGCCACCTCCGTTGATAAAGCCACCAAATCAATTTCAGCAACATTAAGCTGCATCTTTCCGTTCTGCAGTTTTCTAAAATCAAGTAGCTGATTGGTAAACCTGATCATGCGGTTCGCATTTCTGCGGATCACATTTATAAATTCCCTTCCCCTGTCTGATAACTTTTCGTTACGTGATATTTCTTCTAATGGATTTACAATCAGGGTAAGTGGCGTTCTGAGTTCGTGCGAGATATTGGTAAAAAAAGAAAGTTTAACCTCCGTTAATTTCTGTTCTACCAAAACTTTATTGCGCAACCTGATCATGGTTACAATAATCCGCCTTGCTAAAACAGCGATAACAATAGCCAGCAAAAAATAAACCAGATAAGCCGGCCAGCTCAAATAAAAAGGTGGATGGACAATGATTTCTAACGTTTTTTCGGGCAGGGTTAAAAAAAGATCATCATTTGTAGCCTTCACTTTAAAGGTATAGGTACCCGGCGGAATGTTAGTATAGGTTGCCCTTCGCAGGTCGTTTACCTGGTGCCAGGTTTTATCGAAACCTTCGAGTTTATAGGCATAGGTTATTTTGTTGGAAACACGATAATCGAGCACCGTGTAATCAATACTGATTACATTCTGATCGTAGTTGAGCACTAGCGACTTGGTTTCGTTTATGGTAAATTTTAAAGGAGAATCCTTATCTCCGGGATCAATATCCTTATAATACAGTTGAATTTTGGTCAGCGCCATTTTCGCTGAAGTACGCTGATCGGCAATTTTTGAAGGATTGAATTTGATATAACCATCAGTAAGACCAAAATAAAGCTGCCCATTGTTTGCCGTAAAACAGGTAGCCTCAGAAAAACCAACTTTTGGCAATCCGTCGAAAGAATCGTAGTTTTTGAATGTTTTATGCTTTGGGTTAAACCTGGATAAACCGCGTTCGGTTGCAATCCAAATGTTACCTTCTTTATCGCCACTCATGCTGAGCAGCACATCATTCGCCAGGCCATTTTGTGTGGTAAACACCTCAAAGCGCAATACATCAGGATTGTTCGGATCGGCAATTACTTTATTTAATCCACCACCAAAAGTAGCAATCCAGATTCCCCCAGCTTTATCTTTGTAAATATACTGTACGCTATTATTCCCTAAACTTGCATGGTCTCCGCGGATTTTACGGTAAGCTAAAAACCGGTAACCATTGGCAACAGGCTTGTTCGGATCAAAGCGCAGCAAACCATTGCTTGTTCCAATCCAGATCCTGCCACTGTTGTCTTCTAATAAATATCGGATAACCTTCGCCCAGCCAAATGGATAATTATGAAAAGCATTGTAAAAATTCTTAAAACCTTCTTTGCCATCGATATTGCTCAATAAGTTAATGCCACCGCCCAATGTGCCCACCCAAATGCGCCCTCTCGAATCTTCAATAACCGAATATACCAGATCGCTGCTCAAACTGTTTACATCCGTTGGGTTGTTTCTAAAATTCTTAAGTGTATAAAGATTCCGTCTTTGATCGGTTGGTGTGGCTTTAAACAGGCCATCTCCTTTTGTCCCCAACCAAACATTGCCCTTGCTATCTTCTATAATGCTGTAAACGGTACCAATCTGTTTATTTCCGCTTCCAAAAACATCAACTTCTTTTTCATTCTCATAAACCCGAATGCGGCCGTCTTTACTGCAAACCCATAAGCGCCCTTTCTGATCGTGCATCATGGCCCTTACTTCATTTTCTGAGCGGTTTTTGGGGTTGTTGGCCAAGCGGTGGTAATTAAATTTATCAGTAAGAGAAACCACCTTATTAATCCCACCATCGCGTGCACTCATCCAAAGGGTACCCATACGGTCTACATATAAACTCGTAATGATATTGGAAAACTTTTGGTCTGAAGAGCCAGGCTGATCATAAAAATAATCAATCTCATCGCGTTGTGGATTATAGTAGCCAAAACCACCACCTTTCATGCTTACCCACAATATCCCGTTTGCATCGGCAACTACGCTATAATCGCGGCTCGAGAAATTGAAATCTCTTTTTTGGCTGAAATATTTATATTGTTGTGTTTTAGGATCGTACTTTATAATTCCATTTTCCTGTGGCTCAATCCAGATTAATCCTGAATGGTCTTCGTTGAGGGATAGATAATTTTCTTTGCTTCCAGATTGGCTTACTTTAAAACTGATGGGATCAACCGTGAGCATTCCCTTCCCCATGGTGGAGATATAAATCAGACCCGCTTTTGAATAACAAATGGAATTAAATGCAGTTCCCTTACTAATCTGTTTAACCTGAAAAGATTGCGTCCTTAGGTCGTAGATTAATAAATTTCCATCACCAGTACCAAAATAAAGCGATTCTTTGCTCTGCGCAACACAGTTAACCGCAAAAGAAGAAAGCATTTTTTCTATAGGTGCAGAAAACCTGAGCACTTGATAGTTACCATTGTTATTCCGTTGTAGACAGTTCAATCCGCCTTCGGTGCCTACCCAGATCCTTTGCTTTTCATCCCGGTACCTGAATTTCACAGCGTTTCCTTTAATTTGTTTGCCAGGCTTCTGCTCTTTAGCAAACTGTATGATGCCGTGTTGCCCTTTAAAGTTATTTGCAGCATACAAAAGCCCTTGATTTTCAGTTAGCAACCAAACACCATTTTTAGTATCAGGCACCATATGGTCGATAATTACCTGGTCTTTAAAAAATGCTTTAAAAGGGCCATCAGAAACGGGTAAAAATTGTTCGGTACGCTTATCAAATCGATAAATCTTAAAATCGTAGGTTTTTACCCACAGGTAGCCGGATTTATCTTCTACGATTTCTCTTATTTTATTGGTTCGCAGGTTAGAATTATCGCCAGGTCTGCTTTTGTAAACCACAAAATTTGTCCCGTCGAAACGGTTTAGACCATCAAAAGTACCAAACCACATAAAACCATCGCGGTCTTGGGTAATGCAGAGCACGCCATCATGCGAAAGCCCATCTTCGGTAGAATAATGCGCGATATTGCTTTTCAATTGTGAAAAAGCAGAAAAGAAAGGCAAGCAAATCGTTATGATCGGCAATATTATTTTTTTCGATATCCAGCTTTTATAACACATTATTAAAAAACTAACGAACCAGGGTTACAGCCATTAAACCAATAATTACATCATTACAAAGTGCAGATAAGGTAAGCTTAGCCAGTGTTTTGTTAGGATCAAGCTTTAGGCCCAGCGCTGTTGCTGCACCTCCATTTATGTCTTTTCCGTTCCAGCTATCGCCATCTTGTGCGGTTACGATTTTACCCGTTTTGAGGTGTACACGTACAGGCCGTTCTGCACCGGTATCGAAAGCAAAACCATCGGTGAAAAGATCCTGCTCAATTGGCCACCAATTTTCGGGATTACGTAAGGGCAGTTTTTGGGTAGATCCATCGGTATACTGAACCGTAATTTCGCCGTTATCCATTCTGCTTTGCATGGGGTTGGTTGTTCCGGCCAAAAGGAAAAACACACCGCTTGCTTTACCAGAGAGTGGAATTTCTACCTTTCGGGGAAAATTGTCCCACTGAGCGGTGTAAATGATATTCTTTGAAGTGCTATCTGACGGTGTTTTAAAAACCACGCCAGAAGCCAATGAAAATTCACCTTTATTGCCTGCCAGTTTACGTAAGCCCATATCATTAATTTCGGGTTTTAATTTGGGGTGCGTCCAATCGCCAATGCCTTGCCAGGCCAACTGTAAGGTGGTGGTTTGTGGCCGTGGTGACAGGTATTTATGGTTAAAAATCTGACCGACCTGATCGTTAAAATAAGTCGATAAATCCTGTGTTTCAAGCTTTTTACCTGCCCATTCTTTAGCAGTTAAATCTAAAATTTGATCCGGCTTTTTCACTGCCTCCTTCAGTTTGAAACAGACAGGAAACCAATAGGTAAACTGACCATTTGTAACCTGGGCAAAGAAGGTACGGTCGCCTGGTTCGCCCTGAAGATTTGCACTAAGTTTGCCTCCAATTGTGTTTTTATTGTTAAGCACCTGCTGTGGATCGAATACTTTAACAATTTTAGCCTTGCCAAAATCGACTTCCATTTTCGAACCAGCACTATAGGCTACGTTAATTTTGGGTCGATTTAAGGTTTCGCTTCCCCAAATCAATTCAACCAGATAATCTTTTGCAACTGCGCTTTCAATCTCGATTTCGGGTAAGCCAATTGCGTCGGCTACATTTTTCCATTTTACTGCTTTTCCATTGATCTTAATCGATTTTAATTGATCGCTTCTGGCTTTAATGCGCATTTTAAGTCCGAGCCTAATGGCAAATCTCGGCAATAGCTCATAGGTATCCACTAATCCTTTTCGTTTAAAAGAAAAAGAAAGATCAGGAATGTTTAGGGCCGCATGATCCCATTCTTGCGGTAAACCTGGTCTGATGAGCAAGGTTTTATTCAGCGCATCAGGCACCACACCAAAAAGCCCTTCAACGAGTGTTCGGGAGTTAATGCCTACCGGATCACCAAAATCGCGGTACGACTCCCCTAAAATGGCATCATATCGGGAAACCTGGGCGAAATTACCCGGACTTCCACCAATATACATGCTGGCCAATAGTTCACTTTTCCAAAGTTTAAAGGCTTCTTCAGTCCTGCCCGCTTGCCAATTGGCCAGTGCAGTATGGGTAACTTCGGCTAAAACCACATTGTTTAACGACCACTCGTAAGGCATCCAGTTTGTGGTTGATAGGGTATAATAACCTTTATCTTCGAGTCCTTTTGCCCTTACCGGGATGTGTGGGATATTGGTATCAACATACCTTAAACTCTGCCAGGCCTGAAAAGCATCTGGCACCTCCGAATCTATACTATGATAAACCGTCCATAAACCCGCAGCCGGATGCAATTGCTGTAGGCCTAAAGCATCTTTATATTCTGCATACCAGCCTTTTTCTGGCATCCAGAGTTGGGTATTCATGGCTTTTAATATTTTGTCGGCCTCTTTTTGATAAACACTCGGATCTTCATTAAGCAAACGGGCAAGTTTAGCGGCAATTAAATTCGCGCGGTAGTTATAAGCTGAGCTATGTGTTCCGCTTCCGCCACTATATTGCAATGCATCGCTTGCCCAAATGGCTGCATAGGCATCATAAAGACCGTTATCATCTGCATCAAAAACTCTTTTCTCCCAAGCCAGGTGCCGCTTAATTACTGGCCACATTTCTTTCACATAAGTTAAATCGCCAGTCCAGTTAAAATGCCAGAGCAGTTGATCGATGTACACTAGGTTCATATCGTAATGGTGTGGTCTGATCGATTTTCCATCCGGTTCACGACTAATGTAACCATTGCTGAACATTGCAGTCCCCATGGCCTCTTTTGATCGTGAAAGATTAAAAGCAGTATCGGCCAAAACAGGACCACTCTCGGGATTGAGCACCTGCGATTTGGCGTAGGCATCAAAATGTGTTCGTGCCCGATCGTGCCAACCTAGTGGATCGGCAGTATAAGGTCCACGCCAACCGGGCAAGCGCATCCGCCAGCCTATGGCACCGTGCATATAAGATGGCGCTTCCCAAATCCCATCCGAAGCCATGGCCAAAGCACCACCAATGGTATTGAAAAAAAGATCTGGCGTATCAACCTGTACCCGATCGGCCAAAACTTTACGTTTCTTTTCTGATTCTTTAAATTGGGTAGCACTATCCCATGTTTTAGGTGCGTTATCTTTTTCAGGATTTTGGATCAATACATAGAAATCTTTACCATTTTCTACGCTCATTTTTCCGGTAACTACTGGATTTTGTTGTGTTTTAGATTGATCTAAGTTTAATGGGGAGGATAGATCGGCTGCATCAGCAATCCTGATTTCGGCAGGGAAAATTCCGCTTATTTTTTTGATTTTAGCATATTGGAGCTCGAAACTGTTTTTTGTAACCGTAAATAAATTATCCTTGCAATTTTGTTTCTCGAGATAAAAAGAAGATTCGGGATCTACCCCCATATCGCCACTCCGGCTAAACTTTTTATCACTTGCTCCACCGAAAACCCAAAGCAGTTCTATTCCTTTTTTCACATTTTCGAAACGGGCTTTTAACACCGTTCCATCGCTATTGCTCAATGCAAGAAGCGTTAAATGAAGCGTCCCATCTCCCAGCAATGGATCTTTTATCGTGTAAATCATCGATCCTGGACGATACCTGGCGGTAATATCTGTTGCCTTAATCAGCCATTTGCTATTTTTTCCATCAAGTAAGCCAAACTGCAGGTTACCGCCCATAGCTGGCATATACAAAGCAAATTCAGGCAGATCGCCAGCCTCGACCCGAAATGCTGTATTGGTTCCATATAAGGCTCTGGTAAACCTTCTTGTACCGTTATGGATAACAAAGTCTCTTCCCTCCGGACGGTAACGTAAACTTGCATCTTCATTGTGCCAGGTTCCTGATTTTAAGGTTGGCGGATAAAGTTCTTGTCCAAAAAGTGTAGTCACCGATAAACCCAGGCAGTAGCATAAACTGTAAAATCTTTTCATTTTTTCGAAACGGCTAAGGATTTACACTTACTGAATTACTTACTTTCAATGCGCTTTGGTCTGCAGCTGTAATATTCACCCGATCAAAAGTCCAGTTTTGCCCAAAATCGATCGTTCCGGCGGTAGCTGCTTCTATTTTCAGGTTGGAGAGGTTAAAGTTTTTCAATATGGTTTCTGAAAAACCAATGGCATTGATTGCCTTTTTAGCACCGGTAGCGGTAACATTAAACACATTGATGTTTTGTATTTTAGGAATACCCTTGCTCGCTGGGTCTACATGGGTTAAAAGTTTGGTCCAATGTGCGGGGATAGAATCTGGATTATATCCCGCTGGTAAAGTAGAATAACTGTAAGAAGGATTCCAGTTTGGATTTACCTGAATCACATTGCCCACCCCATGCATGGTAATGTTACCGAAATACACATCTTCTACCGTACCTCCCCTTGTTTTGGCCGATTTAACATTAATTGCGTTACCCGTTCCATAGCCTACCAGGTCGGTGGCCCACACATGGCGGATACTGCCTGATGTTTCGCTACCCAAAGTAAGTAAGCCTGCGCCTTTACGCGCCACACAATTGCGGATTACCACGTATTCGGTTGGTCGGTTTACCCTTAGGCCATCCCAATCGCGACCGGCTTTAAGGCAGAAATTATCATCATTACAATCGATATCGCAATTTTCAATCAGCGTCCATAACGAAGAATCAACGTCAATTCCATCAGTACTCGGGCCGCTACCATCTACATTATTTCGAATGGTAATGTGATCTACCGTTACATAAGAAGAGTACAAAATCTGTACGGTCCAAAATCCAGCCTGTTGCACATGAATATCTTTGATCACCACATCCTTTGCCGATTCAACCAGTATCGTTCTTGGACGTTTGGCATCGTAATCTACAATCCACCTTAGCCCTTTCGGGTCATATTCTTTTCTTAAATTCCAGTAATATTCCCAGAATGGTTTGCCCTGGGCATTAATGAGCCCTTTGCCTGAAATTGAAGCTTTATCTTGTTTTAGAATGTTGATTAGCGCCGCTGGCCATTTCATTTCGATGCCGGCCACACGTGTATCAATTTCAGGATAATCTTTAATATTCTGGCTACCCAAAATTTCAACACCTTCATCAATTTTTAGGTTTACGCCTTTTTTAATAAAAATTGATCCCGTAAGGTATTTGCCCGCTTCAAAAGAAACGATGCCCCCACCTTTCGCTGCGCAATCGTCAATGGCCTTTTGAATGGCATTTGTAGCCAAAGTTTTACCATCATTTATCGCTCCGTATTTATTTACAAGGTAATTATTCTGCTTAAAACTGAATTTCCTCGCACCCACCTTGCTTACCCAATCTGGCGTTTTGGGCTGGGCAAAAACGGTAATACTAACGAGCATAAAGGCTACCAGCATAAAAGAATGGATGCTTTTCATAAATTCCGGAATATATTTGGTTATACGTTATAGCAAGCGTTATACAGCTGCTGGTTTATTTCCGGTTAATATATAAAAGGTGGCGCGCCCAACCATCCTGCTGTATCCTGCATAAAGACCTCTAACGATGTTGCTCGTTTGTGTTTCTATTCTTTCTTCTAAACAAGGATGAATAATTTCCGCAGTCGGAGAGGTGTATTGTAAAAAATGAATCTTTATCAGATTACTTTAGAACTAAAAATTTGGCAAGATTCGGAGAAAGTAGTTTTAGACATCTTATAAACAGCGATTTAAAGCATAAAAAAACCGGAAAGAATGTTTCGAAAAACTATCTTTCTGGCTTGGTACCCTAATTCAACTTCACGTCAATACAACTTTTACAAGATTTGAAAATGTTATCGTATATAGAATAAAGTTTAACGCCATTTCCTGAATCCTTTGGAGATATCTTAAAATCGACGTATTTGATAAAAAGTCGGTAATGAACCTAAAAAATCGTGATTAAATTATTGGATCTCCATATCTTATGCGGCTGGTTTGCACACTTGTTTGAACCAGCCACATAGTGGTATATCGAAATGACCAGCCAGAAAACAAACGTCGTCTTGTTTTTTTTAAGTAGCTTTTTTATCTTCGGTTACCAAACAGATCAGTATGCCGCTCTTCATTAACCATGTCACCTTACAGGGTTTCCCCGAACGGGCAAACTTTGTTCATATTATTGTCGGCCAACTCGTTCCTGCGACTAAAATTGACATAATATACACCCCTAAAATAACCTAAAACCATGTCAGACAGAAGACGCTTTATTAAGGGTATGTCCCTTCTCGGGCTGGGAACGCTATTACGCCCTGCCACTATTTTTAGTTTTCCAGTAGCCCTACCACGAAAAAGGGAAAGGGTTGCCGCAGCTACAGTGATTGCTGTTGTCCAATTTGCGATTAGTGCCTCCAAGCTTTTCAAGGGAAACAGTTCAAGTAATGGGCTTCTGGCCCTGCAGATCAAAATGCTGGAGAATATCAGCCGGCAGCTCGATGTGATCAAGGAAAGTATTGATGTAGTATCTGGAAAAGTTGATGAAGTGATCGAGCTAGTTGGTCAGCTTCCTGCTGAGGTATCACAGGAAATCAAGAGCAACAGTATCCAGGGCTACATTGGCCAGTTTCAGAGTTACATGGATTTTTATAAAAGAGTTGAATACAATCCAAAGCGTTTTGTGGAAATAGAGGCCGATATCGATCAGCTTCGGGGAAATATAAACAGGAAAGTTAACCAGCTCATGCTTTATGACAATTACCTCAACCTGCCCCTGATCGCGGCAGCCATGTATATTGAACACAACTGCATGGTCTTTTTAAAACATTCACCCGAAAAAATCAGTTCGGTCATGAAAACCTACCGGGATTTTTTCAATAAAGTACTATATGGTAAGGGGCAGGCTAACCTGACCGACAAAATTGCACAGATCCGAAAAGAGCGCAAGGCTTTCTTAGACCGTGCGGCCGTGCAGTCACTTTACCAGGGCCGGGAATATCACTGGGACTACGGCTGGTGGTATATGAGGACCGGTTTTTACTCCTATTCACTCACTGCTGACCAGCAAACCGATAACGATAAAATAAGTGAACTCGTTGCCCTTGGCCTGATCGAGCCTTCGGAGCGCATACAAACGGTAAAATCAAACATAGTCACCCGTAACGGCGATAAGGGCAACAGGGTCATTTATAACTCAATGACTCCCCAAGGAGCCATGATTGGCCCCCAGCCTGTTTCGGGCATGCCAACTGTTGCAGCACTTACCGCCCAAATCGAAGGGGAACGAACTGCTATCGAAGGTGGGATAAAGCTAAGCACACTCAGGCTTTATTCAGCAGTAAGCTGTAGTTTCTCCGCGAACCGTGCATTGAATTTCTGTAACCAATTTTAGCGTCCAGCACATGAAAAAATATATTTTAGCGGTATTACTCTATTCATCGTCTATAGGAGTATCCTATGCACAGGAAACCCCGGACATTGATTTCGCGGAATCCTCTGGTGCGCTAACCATTGATCTAGATAAAATGCCTGCAAGCCCTGGGAAGGTTTTTTTCGGTGGGTTCTTTGACCTGATCATGGCTGGCAAACAGAAAGACTTGGTTACCAAATATGAAAAGACAATTAAGCCCTTTCTTTCAAGGCTATCCCGGTCAATGAATGCTAATAATGGGCAATTGCTCAAAATTAGGTTGTATCAGGATGAATTTGGCAATGCCTATTTACCCGAATATTTCGTTTTACCCTGCGGTGTAGGTATGGATCCGGTTGATGCTTACTCGGAGTACCTTAATACCCCAGCCCTCTCTGAAGATATTTCAACTACGGCCAGGGATATCAGTTATTATCTATGGGTGTACAAATCGGAATCTGGGCTATCTATCGGCTGGATCCCCAGGGAACTTAACACCAGGCTTTTCCGCTCTGCTAACCTCATGGCAATGGCAAAAGTGAAGGGCGATAACCGGGTTTACCATCCTTTGCAGGCGGCTTTCCCAAACTACCTTTCAAGGGCCAATTACTGGAAGCAGCAAGTGAAAGATTATGAGCAGCAACTCAATGCAGCCCAGCGACTTAATGGATCCAGGCAACTCAGCCAGCGTTTTTCAGATCTCCAGCTTGAACATGCCGGCCTGGTAGAAAAGTATGAGCAGATGCAAAACCGCCTAGCCAATAACAGCTCTTTTCTTTCAACAACCGAACTGATTTTATCGGTTATATCTGATCTCAACAACGTATATCAGCAAACCAGTGTCAGTACAGGTTCAGCTAAAGAGAACATCAGTTATGATCCCGCACTGATCAGGCAACGGAGTGCTATACTGGAGCGCGAAATCAAAAGCTCCAAAAAACAGCTTGATGAGAAATCCAACCATTTGGAGGAGGTCGACCAGTCACTCAAAAAGCTAACTAAAGGACTTTTCTAACAATAAGTAAATTTAAAATGGAATCTTACGATGCTTGCCCATCAATACTTATTTTACGAAATATCAGAACGGCAATATTGAGCAAAAACGCTTGATAATTGGTTCGATCTATCCAGAAAGATGTCGAATTTTTGAAAATGATTGTCGAAACACCCGAATCAACTCTGCAGCGCTTCTTATCTATCAGATTAACAAAGGTCTACGAAACAAAAAAGCCGGATTTAGATCTAAATTAGAACTAAATCCGGCTCGGTACCCAGCGCCGGAGTCGAACCGGCACGGTTTCCCACAGGTGTTTGAGACCAGCGCGTCTACCAATTCCGCCAGCTGGGCATTTGCTTATTCAGCGGGATGCAAATGTATAAATTAAGCACTTAATTCGCAAATTTTATTTGCTTCTTTTTATGTCTGATCTGATTTACCAAAACCTTCATCGTTCAACAGATTACCTAATAACAACTGGTTCAATTGTTTAACTTCTTTTTTACTCATTTTCAGATCCATTGGCAGATAAACTAAATTTTGCAGTATTAGCTCATTTGAGGTTATTGGCGACAAACTGGCGAAACCTATCTTAATTAAACTAGAGGCTTTTGACGTGGCATCGAATCCTTTTTCTCTTAATTTATCGAGTAACAGTGATGGGTTGGCCGCTACTACCGGAATTACCCAGTGTGTATGCCTTAGGTTTGCTGCACCAATAATATTTCGCGAATCAACATTCAATAATAACTGGTTTGCCAGTAGCTTTCTCTTATGAATACGAGATTGATCAAAATTACTCACTCTACGCTGCAACATACACAAATTAGCATAACATGGCCTGTATCTGATTTTCTCCATTACATCTGCACCGGAAAAACCTCTTGTAAAGCCAGTAATAAGCGTATCGAAGTCTTTGCCAAATTGCTTACAAAGCCAATAAGCTATGGTAAATGGCCATCTTGCGACAAGCATGTTAATCAGGACAGCATTAATTATTTTTTTGAAGTATCGATTACCTTTTTGCACCGGCAGCCTATTGTTCAATATTTTTACCGCTGCAAGTAATTGCTCGTTTCTAATATGAAGTATCGCACCGCTTAAGGCTGTATTTGTCTTAATTAGTCCAAAACTGAACAATACCACGTCCGATTTTAAATCCCCTTCATAAATTCCATCATAAGCTTGTGCACAATCTTCTATTACGATCAGATTATGCAATTTGGCAATATTAAGCAATGGTTCGGTATCCATTATGGCGCCAAATAAATGGGTAATGAGCAGCAGCTTTGTTTTGGGCGTAATAGCGGCCGCTATCTGCCCTGCAGATATACCTAATGTATTTTTATCTATAGTTAATGGTACAACTTTTAGATGATAGGCAGCAATGATTGCAAACATATCAGGGATGTTAATATCTGCAACCAGTATTTCGTCACCAGGTTCAAGATTTAGTGCTTCTAATACGAGATGTAAACCTGTACGAACAGAAAGACAGGGCAACTGCCCTTTAGGAAACTGAGGTTGTTCTTTTTTAAAACCGCAAGCACTACCAATACAGTATAATGCTCCCTTAAAAAGTTCGGTAAAACGGATATCTAACCTACCTCTGGCGATCATTTGTTAAGCGCATAATACTAAGGTAAGCAATTTGTGTAATGGCCAATTAGTTTAGCGCTCTTTCATCTTTCAATTTGCGATCGACTACAAAGGGCATAAATGGCAAAAGTGATGCTAAAAAGATCAGAACGGCTTTACCAAACTTCCATTTTTGTTCTTGCCAAGCTAAAACTAAGGTAGCGGCATATAACACAAATAATAATCCGTGTGCCCATCCTGTATATTTTACATACAAAGGAAGATCTGCAAAATATTTTAACGGCATCGCTACAAATAATAAAAGCAAATAGGATATGCCTTCCGCTACGGCTACTTTGCGAAAAATTGAAAGGGAACTATTCATTGATCTGATTGTTTGCTCCGAAAGTAAAACAAAGCTTTTGCCTATCAAAAACTAAAAAATGATTTTACAATCGGGTGTTTTAAAGAGGTTGAAGGCGGAAGGTTTAGGGCTTCCCGTCTTTTAACCGCAGAGGACACAAAGAAAAGGCACAAAGAGCGCAGCGTTGGGCGCTTATTTTTTTACGCTACATCTTCGGACCTCCGACTCCCCGACTTCGGAATCTTCCATCTACTTCGGCAAGCGTTCCCTAATCCGATCTACGTATTTCTGTCGGTAAAAATTATCCTTAATCGAGGGCAGTAGTGCATCAGATGCTGTTGGGTTGCTATCAAAACGGCCTATCAGATCATTCAATTCGTTAGCCAGGTCTTTTTCTATGGCATCAACATCTCGTTTTACCTGCGCTAGCTTTTCGGCATCCGGCTCAAATTCCAGATCCATTAAGGCCTCATTTACATCCATCATTTCCATTAAAAAAGATTGTGGAAGTTGATAACCTTCGTCTGTTTCTACAATCCCTTTTAATTTCAGCACATATTTTAAGCGTTTTTTAGCATTACTCAGTGTCTGGTAAGCCTTGTTGTTCAAAGTTGACAGATCGAGTACTTCTTGCTGCTTCTCTTCGCTTTCATTGGCATAAAAATCAGGATGAAACTGCTTGCTAAATGCATAAAATTTTGTTTTAACTGCATTTTGATCTGGATTAAACTGGATCGGTAACCCGTAAAAATCGAAATAATTACTATCTGTTGTTGCTGCGCTCATGGTGCATATTAAATTAAAAAGCCGCAGATGTTCAGATTGATTCGTCAAATCTGCGCATCTGCGGCAATTATATAAATTTGGTTTTACTTACCGAAGGATTTTAGAATATCATTACCAAAAGCAAACACCATTAAACAGATCAAGATTACAAAGCCCACAATTTGCGCCTTCTCCAGCACTTTTTCGCTTACAGGCTTACGTTGCACCATCTCGATTAAAAGAAACACTACATGGCCTCCATCTAAGCCCGGAATAGGCAATAAATTCATAAATGCCAATGCCATCGAAATTAATCCTGTTAAAGTCCAGAATTTAACCCAGTCGAAAGTACTGCCATACACCTTTGCAATCCCAATCGGGCTGCTGATGTTACGTGCACTTAACTTTCCGGTAATCATTTTCCCAATGCCTTTTGCATTATCTACAAAAGTGCTCCATGCCATGCTTGCACCAACTGGTAACGACTCTATAAAGCCAAAATCTACATGTGCAGTTTCAGGCATTTTTAAATTAGGGATAATTCCAATCGTTCCATCTTTGCTTACTTTAAGATCGAACTTTACTTCTTTGCCATTGCGTAGCGCATTAATGGTAATTGGTTTTAATTTGTTTTTAGAAACCTCTTCTTTAAACTGATCGAAGAAAGTAATCTGTTTTCCATTAACCGATAAAATACTATCGCCCGGTTTAATCCCTGCAGCATAAGCTGGATATACGGGTTTCTCGAACTTCCTGCCAAACAGCTTATCAAAAAAAGATGGTTTATCTGCTTTTTCATCAGGCGCACTTACCTTGTCTACACTTTCCATTGTATATCTGGGCGAGATAAAATTCTCTTTATCGTTTTTCGATATTTTATTTAAAATAATATCCGGAACAGAAATGTAAAGTGTTTTATTCTCCCTTAAAATGGTCAACTGGGCTCCATCAAACAATACTTTGCTCGATATAGCATCTTCAAAACGGATTAACTTGTTGCCGTTGATGGCCAAAATCTTATCTCCGTTTTTTAAACCGATTTCTTTCCCAATTGCGCCTACAGAAATACCATCGTTCAGTTTGCTGTTAATAGTATAATTTTGCCCGACGTTAAAGGTTAACATCCAGAAGATAAAAATACCTACAATTACGTTTACGATAATACCACCCAGCATTACGATTAAACGTTGCCAGGCAGGTTTAGAACGGAATTCCCATGGCTGAGCAGGTTGAGCCATCTGCTCGGTATCCATGCTCTCATCAATCATTCCGGCAATTTTTACATAACCGCCAAGTGGCAACCATCCCACTCCATATTCAACATCACCTCTTTTAAAACTAAAAAGCTTGAAACCCCAGGCATCAAAAAATAAATAAAACTTTTCTACTTTAATACCAAATGCCCTGGCTGCCAAGAAATGCCCTAATTCGTGTAATATTACCAATAAAGACAATCCGAGCAGCAGCTGCCCCGCCATAATCAATCCATTCATATTCTCTTATAAAATTTTATGTTAGATGTTAAACTATACTTTTTGTTACTAATTCGCCGGCTAAGATACGGCTATGTTTGTCAGTTTCTAAATAATCGCTCAATTGTGGTTTTTCAACAAAACTGATTTCTTCCATACACTGTTCAATAACCTCGCTCATCTGCAGAAAACCGATTTTATCATTCAAAAATGCTTCAACAACAATTTCATTCGCAGCATTTAAAATACAAGGCATATTCCCGCCTTTTCGTAAAGAAGTAAATGCCAGGTCTAAATTCCTGAATGTTCCCATGTCGGCTTTTTGAAAGCTAAAGTTTGGATAATCTAGGAAGTTAAAACGTTTAAAATTGTTTTTTAGCCTGTCGGGATAATTTAAAGCATACTGAATAGGCAGTTTCATGTCCGGAACACCCATTTGTGCTTTCATAGATCCATCGGTAAACTGAACAATGGAATGAATGATAGATTGAGGGTGAACAATTACATCAATCTGATCTACATCAAGATTAAACAACCATTTTGCCTCAATTACCTCCAGGCCTTTATTCATTAGGGATGCAGAATCGATCGTGATTTTTGCGCCCATCACCCAGTTGGGATGTTTTAAAGCCTGTTCTTTCTTTACTGTAGATAAAAAATCTTTTGTTTTGCCTAAGAATGGTCCGCCGGAAGCTGTTAAATAAATTTTTTCGATTTCATTTTGCTCCTCGCCTACCAAGCATTGAAATATTGCTGAATGCTCTGAATCGACCGGTAAAATTTTAACCTGGTGTTCCGTTGCCAGTTGTGTAATCAGTTCGCCGGCTACCACCAAGGTTTCTTTGTTGGCCAAAGCAATATTTTTTCCAGCCTTAATCGCAGCAATAGTAGGCTTTAATCCCACGGAGCCCATTAATGCCGTTAATACCACATCGCTATCATCATAGGCCGCAACTTCTGACAATGCGGCTTCACCTGCCAAAACTTTAATATTTAGTGTAGACAAAGCAGTTTTAACTTCGCCGTACTTGCTTTCATCACAGATTACAACAATGGCTGGCTTAAATTCCTTCGCCTGTTGAATAAGTAATGCTGAATTCTTTAAGGCCGATAATACAACAACTTTAAATGTATCGGGATGATCCCTTACCACTTCTAGTGCTTGTGTACCTATACTTCCTGTAGAACCTAATATGGTTATTCGTTTCAAATCGTTTTTAATATCGTAACGCTTAAGGTTAAATTAAGCATTTTATCTAATTATTTATTTGTCCACCCATTTGTCACCCTTACAGCATCTGTTGAGTTGATCGTCATCTCGACTGGAGTGAAGCGAAATGGAGAGATCTATCTATACAGATTTCTCGACTGCGTTGCACTTCGCTCCAATGCCGTGGTTCGTGTCTCCACGAACTACTTTTCCTCATTTCGTTTCGTGAGGACACGAACCGAGGAAGATTAGTTAAACAATATACCGCTCCAACCCATCCGCCAATTTCCGATCATTACTCAAGCGTGGCACTTTATTCTGTCCGCCTAACTTCCCTTCACTTTTCATGTAGTTAACAAAAGCATCTTTTTGCAAAGTACGTATAATCAATGGCTGAAGGATGTTTCCTTCAATCAGGTCAAAGTAATAAATATTTTTCTTTTGCAAAGCCTCATCAACCTTTTTGCTAAAAGCTGTCATATCTTTTGGTGCAGACGAAAATTCTACAAACCACTCGTGATAAGGCAATTGACCGGCTTCTGGATTAACCTGGGGGGCAACTGTAAATTCTGTAATTTCTACCTGTTCTTCATTGGCCACACTCAAAATTGCCTGTTCTACTTCTTCTCCTATTACATGTTCCCCAAAAGCAGAAATGAAATGTTTAATCCGTCCGGTTACCACTATTTTGTAAGGATTTTTCGAAACAAACTTCACCGTATCGCCTATGCTGTAACCCCATAAACCTGCATTGGTATTTAAAATTAACGCATAGTTGGTATCTAATTCAACCTCACTAAGCGATAACCGTGTTGGATTATCGTTGTAATATTCATCAGCTGGAACAAATTCGTAAAAAATCCCCGCATCGGCCAGTAACAATAGTCCTTTATCTTTTTGTGAATCCTGGTAAGCAATAAAGCCCTCCGAAGCCGGATAAGTTTCTATAGCATCAATTTTCTTCCCGATGCTTTGTTCAATTTTTGCCCGATAAGGCTCAAAATTTACACCGCCATAAATAAACAGGCTAGAATTCTTGAATATTTCGGCTATTTTCTTCCCTCCTGATTTCTCTGAAAGTTTATCGAAATACATCTGTACCCAAGGTGGGATACCAGAAATCAAGGTCATATTTTCATTAATGGTTTCCTCAACAATGGCATCAATTTTTTGCTCCCAATCTTCGATAATATTGGTTTCGTAAGAAGGCAATCGGTTCTTTTGCAGGTAAGCAGGCACATGGTGTGCCACAATGCCCGATAAACGCCCAACATTGATTCCATGTTTTACACTCAAAACCGGGCTCCCTTGCAAAAAAATCATCTTTCCGTTTACAAAATCAGCCTTACCTGTTTCATTAATATAAGTTAAAATGGCATTACGGGCAGCTTTGACGTGCTCAGGCATCGATTCTCTCGATAGTGGAATATATTTTACACCTGAAGTAGTACCTGATGTTTTGGCGAAATAAAGTGGTTTACCTTTCCAAAGTACATCGGCTTCGCCTGCCACTACACGATCTACATAGGGTTTTAGTCCTTCGTAATCTTGAAGGGGAATATGTTTTTTAAAATCAGCATAGGTTTTAATCTCAGCGAAATGATGATCTTTTCCAAATGCAGTATTTTTAGCCTCATGAATCAGCTTTTTCAGGATATTATGCTGAGCATTTACGGCATTATGCTTCCATTTGTTAATCTGCCAAACTGCAAATGCCGCAAAGGGTTTACTTAATGCTGCTTTTAATCCCATACTAAACTGAATTTTGAATGATTGAGTGATTGAATATAAATCCTACCCTAAACGATATTATGCAAAATATCTGGATGCTCATCGCCTTTATATTCGCTCGAAATTTTGCGGTATGCAACAGTTAGTGCTACACTCGAAAGTGGAACAATGATAAATGAACTTAAAATATTTACAATAAAAGCCACCAATGGCCATTGCAGGTAGTTTAACAACAGATAAATTAAATATCCTCCACCTAAAACCACCAATAACAATAAAATCTTCGTGAAATTTCCTTTAGTGGTAGCCAAACTCAATTTAATCGAATCAAATGGTGTCGCGCCTTTATCAATAATAAAAAACGGGAAAAATGAAATTCTTAACCAGGTGATAAAAATGGCAATAATGCCTACTGAAATGGCCACATTTTTAACAATTGCCACATTAATCCCGGTATAAATAAAAGGAAAGGCAACCAGGATTACCACCAGATAAACACCAAGGATACAACCCACAAAATAAAGGGTAGCTACCAGGAACCGGATAATTTGTTGCCTGGTTGGAAGCGTATCTACAATTTTCACATCGTTTTCTTCATCGTCCATTAAATGGAAGATATATTTAAACAGCGAAAGATTGATGGTAAAATAAAGCAGCACAAAAATAATCACCATGATTACACTCAAGGCCTTGCTTACATCCTTAATAAAAAAGGCCATTAAGCTCGAAGCGCTTGCAGTAATAAACATCAGAAAACATAGTGTAGCAATCGAGAAATAGTGTTTCTTGGTGATGCTCCACGCCTTTTGAATTACATCATTAACGGCGAACGTACTTTCTTTTAGGTAATTTATCATTGTTGTTTGAATACCACTCGTTTAAATAAATCCTGTATAAATCCTAAACCATAAGCGGTTAATTGGATAAATGAAGAGATAATGCTCAAAAATGCAACTTTTAACGATTTATTTACAGACCATGAATGAAAAAATATCAACATAAAGTAAATCAATAAGAAGAAGTTACACACATATGCCAATGGAGGATATATAAAGTTACACAAAACGGTGAAACCAAAACCCAATGTAAACAGTGCTGGAAAAAAATGTACCAATTTTAATTCTTTTGGAAAATGTTTGTAAATATTGATCCTCGCCCTGCCAAAAAAGTGTAACTGTTTGTAAAACTGACTAAAACTTGTCCGGCGTTTATGGTAAACCTTTGCATCTGGGATTAACCCAATTTTAAAACCGTTTTCGTGAATACGGATACTATATTCGATATCTTCGCCCAATCGGGTTAAGATAAAACCACCTACCTTCTCCCAGGCCTGACGGGAAACACCCATATTAAAACTGCGGGGGTGAAATTGGCCTACGTGCTGTTTGTTTCCGCGGATTCCACCAGTGGTGAAAGGCGATGTCATGGCATAACTAATTGCTTTTTGCACAGGCGTAAAGCTATCATGTGCGGCATCCGGACCGCCATAGGCATCTAAATGATGCTCATACAAATAATTTTTAACCGTTTCGAGGTAATTTGCAGGAATTAAACAATCTGAATCGAAAATAACAAAGTAATCACCCGTTGCCCTTTCGAAACCAAAATTACGGGCAAAGCCCTGTCCGGCATTTTCTTTAAAGTAATATTTAATGTCCAGTTTATCCGCATAAGAAGCTACAATTGCTTTTGCATCGTTTTTCGAACCATCTTCTATAACCAAAACCTCAAACTGCAAATAAGTCTGTTTAGTTAGGGTGTTTAAAAGTTCGTCAATTTCTTGAGGACGATTGTAAAGTGGAATGATGATGGAGAAAAACATGTCTTGAAGCTGAAAGCTGAAAGACTAAAGACCAAAGCGCTTTGTGCTTTAAGCTTTAGTCTTTCAGCTTATTTAAGTTCTTTTTCGATTAAATATTGGTTTCTTTCTGGTGCGTTACGCGATAAGAGTTCTGCAATAAAACCTGCCAGGAACATCTGCGAACCAACAACAATGGCAACCAGTGATAAATAAAACAATGGTTGATCGGTTACATCGCGGTAAGCTAAGCCCTGCCATATCAAATATTTCTTTTCGAATAATATGTAAAGCGCCATAATTATACCGATAAAGAAGCTTAAAACACCTAATGAACCAAAAAAGTGCATGGGGCGTTTGCCGAATTTACCAACAAAAAATATAGAAAGTAAATCTAAAAAGCCATTTATAAACCTACTAAAGCCGAATTTTGTTGTGCCATATTTGCGGGCACGGTGTTCTACCACCTGCTCGGATATTTTACTAAATCCGGCCCATTTGGCAATTACCGGGATATAACGGTGCATTTCGCCGTAAACTTCGATGGTTTTGATCACATCGCTACGGTAAGCTTTTAAGCCACAGTTAAAATCGTTCAGCTCTATACCGCTCATTTTGCGGGTAGCCGCGTTGAATAATTTAGTTGGAATAGTTTTCGTAATCGGATCGTAACGTTTCTTTTTCCAGCCTGAAATGATATCAAGCTTTTCTTCTTTTATGCGGCGGTATAATTCAGGGATTTCATCCGGACTATCCTGCAGATCGGCATCCATGGTAATGACCACATCGCCCTGAGTAGCTTCGAAACCAACATTTAAGGCTGCAGATTTACCGTAGTTCCTTCTAAACTTAATGCCTTTAATGGCAGGGTTTTGAAATCTTAATTCTTCAATCACCTCCCATGATCTATCGGTACTACCATCATCAACCAAAATAATTTCATAACTGAAATTATTGTCGATCATCACTTTATCAATCCATGCCGTTAATTCTGGCAAAGATTCATCTTCATTAAATAAGGGTACTACAACTGATATATCCATTTTTGAGTATTATCGTCATTGCGAGAAGGAACGACGAAGCAATCTATTATAAGATTGCCACACCCCTGCGCATTTCCCACGCTTCGTTCGCAATGACGCATTATTAAAAACGTGCAAATTTCATCAAATTAAATGATAAAACCTGCACGTTCAAAATTTTATAAAAGAAATTAACCTTCCTTTGGAAACGAATCGAATGTAACTGGTTGTTTTTTCTTTAAGATAGCTGAGAGGATTAAAGAAAGTACCCCATACAGTGCAAGTGAAACTCCAAAGCTTGTAAAGATGTTTTTAAAAGTAGGTTCAAGCTTCTCTTGCATATTTCCACCTTTAGCTATCGCCTCATCAATTTGCTCGCTAGCCATTCCGAATTTTTCCATCATAGCTCTCTGTGCCTCTTCGATAGCAGCAGCAGCTCTTTGTGGAAGATCTGGATCGATAAATTTCATTAGTATCACATTATAAAGCGTTGCAGTTAAGGCTAAAATAAGGGAGATGATTAAATAAGCTTTAAAGGCCTCTCCAAATGTCCAAAACCCGCCTATTTCTTTACGGATGTTTATTCCCACCACTACTAACAGTACGATGAATAAAACAAATATACCTATCTGGGCCGCAAAACTGGTGTAAATTAATACAGGGTCTATGAAATGCAAGGTTAACGATACGATTATCGAAACCGCAGCGAGCATTAATCCATTTTTAATAGCTAATTTGGAAATAAGAGCACTCTTGTCCATAATTTTAAGTTTTAGTTTAATTATTAATTGTTGTAATTAATATATAAGTAGCAGAATCGAACGATTTGTTACTGCTATACTGAATTATTTCTTTAGTTGTTTCTGCACTTCCCTCAACATCGAGGAAAAAAGTCATAAATGGAACAAACAATTCTTGCATTTCTTCACTGATATTTAAATTTGCAGCTGTTTTACAAATCTCTTCTACACTGGTTTCTGCTAATTGTTGGTTACTGATCAGCTCTTCGTAAATCTCAAATTCATCCTGAAACTCATCGTCTTCTACCAATAAAAATTCTTTAAGGAAATCGCCCAATTCAGGATCTAAATCTTCATCCTTACACTCTTTAATGTAAAGCAGAAGGTTTAACAATTCTGTTCCTCTATCTATGGTTTCTTCTTCGATATTCGCCCATTCATCACTTTCTAAATAGTCGTCTTCCAGTTTCTGTACGTCACTGCTAAAGAAATTCACCATTAATAAATCGAAAAATACTTCGCGTAATTCTTCAAATTTCGGGTGAGAATCGAAAACGGCATCGAAAGCAGTCGCTTTATCTAAAAAGTTAACATCAAGCTCAAAAGCAGCTAATAATTCTGTTTCAAAACCGTCTACATTGGTAGCTGAAACCTCAGCATACTTGTTAATGGCTGCACTTAGTGCTTTTTTTACTCTATTATCCATGATTAAGATTTTTAGGATTTTAGGATGATAAGATTGTATGACCTGAACAACAAAATTGTAATTTCTTGCTTTAGTCTTTAAGTTCTTATAGCCTGTTAATTTATCAAATTTTTTTTTGAACTAATACCTTTAAGAAATGGTTAAGAACCCCATGCCTTCAACCTTAATTCTCCCAGTACTGATTATTATTATAAACCAAAGTTACTTTTCCGGTAAGTTCGGCACCCAATAATGGACTGTTTGCCGATTTTGAATGGTTATTTGCAGCATTGTATAACCATTTTTCTGCCGTATTAAAAATGGTAAAGTTGGCTTCAATACCTTCTTCGATTACCGGAACAGTTAAATTTAATAATTTACGTGGATTAATGGCCAATTTCTCTGCAATTAAAGCGATATCCAATCCAGCCTTTAATAATAGTGGCAACACGGTTTGTAAAGCGATGATGCCGTAGTGCGCAATTTCGAACTCTACATTTTTAAATTCGATTTCTTCGGGACGGTGCTGAGAAGTAATGGCATCAATGGTTCCGTCTTTTAAGCCAGCAATTAGCGCCTTTACATCTGCTTTTCCACGCAATGGTGGCTTAACCTTATAGTTGCTGTCAAAATCGCTTAAAAGGTCTTCTGTAAACACCAGGTGATGTGCGGTTACATCGCACGAAACCTGAACGCCATCTTTTTTTGCTTTACGAATCAAAGCCACAGCCCCGGCAGTTGAAATATTGCTAATGTGAATTTTGGTTTCATTATAAGATGCCAGAAAAATATCGCGGGCAATATGCATTTCTTCAGCCAATGCGGGTAAACCTTTCATGCCCAACAGCACAGAATTTTTGCTCTCGTTAATCTGCGATTTGCCAGCTATGGATTTATTTTCGGGATAAACCATTAATAGGGCATCGAAACCTTTTGCATATTGTAATGCACGGCTCATAAAACCATCGTCTTGTAAGGCTTTATCGCCATCTGAAAAAGCTACCGCACCTGCCTGCTGCATATCGAACAGTTCGGCAAGCTCTTTTGCCTCACGGTTCTGACTTATCGCACCAACTGGCAACACATCAACCAAATTGTTTTTAGCCCTATTGATAATGTATTCTACCTGAGATTTTGACTGCACAACCGGACTGGTTTGCGGCAATAAAGCTAAGCCTGTAAAACCTCCAGCTTTTGCCGTTGCTGTTAATGTTTGAATATCTTCCTTGGTTTCGAAACCCGGATCGCCAGCTACACAGTTTAGATCGAAAAAACCCGGCGTTAAGAAAGCACCCTGAGCATCAAAAACAGTTTCGTTTTTATCGGCAGTTAATTTACCTATGTTTTTAATTTTGCCATTTTCTACCCGGACATCGCATTGTTGATTATTGAATTTACTTTGCGGATCGGCAATGGCTACATTTTTAACCAGGAGATTCATATTGTTTTTTTTGTGTTGTTAAAAAATCGGATGAGCAAAATTTCTGCTGCAATAAAAATCAGCGACAAAATTAGACAAAGTTTCCATAAAGTCTGCCCGATTTTATTAGTGCCGGCAATTAATTTAACGGCATCTTTATCGGTATCGAATATTTTCATATTGCCTTTGTCAGCCAACTGATTGAGTGCTGTTTTGTCTAAATAATGCATATCAGATTCTGTTCTGCCATTGTTGAAACTATAAACAGCAAGTAGCGAATCTGCAAGTTTCAGGTTATAAAAGCCTGCATTTTTTATCTGATCGGCAATGTAAATCAGCGTTTTCCCATTTGCCTGACGGATTTCAGGAATTGCCTCAAAACCATCAGCAGTAATTTTTAAGCTTTGGTTTTTACCTAGCGTAATCTTTTTACCCGCCAAGGCATTATCATTACCGAGGTTGTAATATAAAGGCGTTTCATTCCCTCCACTCAATGCCAAACGATAAATCAGCGGCACGAACACCGGATGATGGGCTAAATTCCCGTCACTTGTATTAAGCCCTGAAGCAGATAAATACACCTGCCCGTTACCTACGCCATACTTAGAGAAAAAAGGTTTTCTGCCAGGCAATAACATAATATCTTCTTTATTAGAGGTATTTTTCTCTACGAAAGAATAATAACGGGAAGCTGTTGGAAGATCTAGATTTTTGGGAATTTCCTCAAAAACAGTCTTGAAAATGGGGTTTTGCAGATCAATCTGGTCAACCTTAGAGGCGGTAGTATTTAACGTTTGAATGGCAGGAAGCGACAATCCGCTTAAAAATGAGTTATAAGTTTGAATATTGGCATCTAAATCAGGAAAAAGCACCACCGTACCACCTGCATTCAGGTAGGTTTTTAGTTGTTGTGCCAATCCTGTTGATGGATTTTTCAAACCGTTCAGCACAATCAGGCCGTAACTGGCAAAATTGCTATAATTCACATTGCTTTCGGCATTCTCGGTGAGTTGATAATAACGATCGGCAGCAAACAGTGCTTTAATGTAATTGCCCGTATTGGCTCCATTAATACTCAGAACAGGAAAACTTTCGTCTACCTTAAAGCTAAAGGAAAGTGTATCATCAAAGGTTACCGGAAAATCTTTAATAGTGATTATACCTTTTTGCCATCCTGCGTTCAGTCCAGAGAAATTCAGGGTATCTTTAACCGTTTTACCTGCAGGAATGGTTACGGCACCCAATCCCTTTTGTTGGTTGTTGATGCTAAGTTTTAGAGGAATGTTCTTTGCTTCCTCCTCTGAGTAATTTTTCAACTGTACAACCAAACGCTCATTTGCTCCCGGCTGATGATTTGGCGAAAGTGCCCAAACGCTATCTATGGCAACATTCGGAAGCGTATTGGCATTCAGTTTCAAAAATGAATATTGAATATCTGCTTTTGTATCGAGTTTATTGGTGGTGGAGATATTTTTTTGAAAATCGGAAATCAGAAAGCTATACTTATTTGCGGAACCCGTTAAAACATTCCCCTGCCGGTTGAGTATCTGTTGGAGATTACGGTTTGCTGCCGAGATTTTAACATCATCCAATGCTTTTAAAAACGCTTCCTCGTTTAACAATCGTTGGTGTTTTCCTTCAAAATTATTGGTCAACAGTTGAAAACGATCGTTCATTCCAAAACCTTTTACCAGTTCTTTTGCCCTCCGCTTGGCTTCATCAAGCAGGTTACCATCTTTATTAATGGCTTCCATGCTGTAAGAATTATCGATATAAATGCTCACTACATTGTTTAAAGCAGTAGTTTTTTGATTGTTCGCCGGAATATAAGGCTGGGCAAATGCCAGCACCAAAAAGATGATTGCCAAAATCCGCGACAACAGAATAAGCAGGTTTTTAAGTTTTTCTTTGGAAGAATTTTGTTGTTCTACTTCTTTTAAAAGCTGAACATTAGAAAAATAAACCTTCTTAAACTTCCTGAAATTGAATAAATGAATGATAACCGGGATGGCAACCGATATTAGTGCGAAAAGAAAGCCCGGATAAAGGAAATTCATTAAAAACCAAAGATAGAAAAATTATGGAAAGTGGCGAATTACTATTGTAATAAAGTCGTTTTAATAACTGAAACCCGGAAATTCGATATTTACAATTTTCCAGCCACCGTTATGCAATGCGAAATACAGTTTAAAAGGTCCGCTTACAATTTTCGACTGTTTTTGAACAACATCTCTATAACCTGCAACGCCTTCAACAAAGCCCATACCCTTATCATCGTTCAAAAGCTCGAAATTAACATCGATAATATCGTATCTGCCACCAACATATTCATCAGACCGACCGAAAACACCTTTTAACCGACCAATAATAACATCCTTACCAATAACTTTATTACCTGGGAGAATAAAAAAATCATTCAGTTCGTTTGTAATGGCCTTCGATTGTTTAAACCAGGCGTTTATAAATCTAATGGCACTATTTACGATATCAGCCTGATGGTTAAATGTGGGATTGTTCTGCATTGTATCTTTCAAAAAATTAATCGACCGGCCATGGCCAGTCGATTAAAAACTTGGCAAAGTTAACTATTCTTTAGCCTTTCTCTAATTTCGGTGAGAGAATAATCAATCAATAACTTTCCATCTCTGAAAACTTCTTTCAATTCGCCCTTTGCTTCTTCTTCCCAGCTGCATTGATCTTTCAGCTCGTATTCGCCTTCTGCATTTTTAAAAATCTGCAATAAACCCTTTGCTGATTTCTTGGTTCCATCATCAGTAATTGGATCTTTAAATATTTCACGACCAATGCCGTCTACTTCTCCATAAGTGGCTTTCATCGCAAAACCAAAAGTATCGCGTGTATTATATTGATAGGTGAATGAACCGATGCCAAAAACAACATTGGTAGAGGCAAAACCTTTAGCTTTTAGCCGCTCACAGATTTGTGTAGCCCTTTCGGTAGTAATGCTATCTCCATAAATAGCACCAATCTGTGGTACCAGTTCTTTAAACCCTTTGTTGTTGGTTCTTCCACCGAAAACATCCCAAAGCAGCTCGATTACACCCTTTTTCTCATTTTCGTTTTTGCCATTTGGATTTCCGCAGATAATATCAACCGGATCTCCCGAATCTGGCCTAATTACCACTTTACCTGGGCGGGCGATAATATCTTCTTTTAAAACAGGTAGGTATTCGGTCAGCACTTTCCATAAATCCCAGGTATCAGAAACGATAGATACAATTCCTTTCGGGTAAACTTCTAAAATCAAACGTTTAAAGGTTTCGAGTTCTCCAGTATTGGTCCCCATGCACATTACGGAGTGTTCTGTAGCAGCTACTGACCCACCGATTAACTCTTTATCTGAATCTGCATTGTAATATTCTTCTAAGAAATCGATGGCTGGAATGGTATCTGTTCCTGTAAAACTTAATAAATGCCCGGCTGCCGAAGTTACCGCAGCTTCTATTCCACCCATACCCCGCATAGAAAAATCGTGCCCCTGCCAATCTACAAATTCTGAAACTGAAGAGGTTTCTGCGGCATACTGATCCAAAATGGTGCGGTATTGTTTAGCTATGGTAGCAGAATTGCATGGCAACCACACCACGGCTGATAGTAAGGTTTCGAAATAATTGGTCAACCAGAAAAATTCAGGCTTTGTATTGTACATGGTAAACATGGGTACACGCAAAGGCACTTCAGCACCTTCTGGTAGTGATTTAAAAACCATTGGAATATAACCCAGATCGTGTAAATCAGCTATATGCTGTATGCCTACCAAATTTTCTCCCAGGTAATTATTGATCCTGCGCGCGTATTTCTTTAAAATTTCTTCTTTTGGCTGTTTAAAGAAATTCTGGTTAAAATCTTCAATGATGTATTTTTTGATAAAATACTGCAAGCCAAAAAGCACCACATGATTTACGTTTTCTAGCCTGCTTTTTCTTGGCGTCCAGTTAGAATAAACCAATGTAGTATTTTCTGGGTATTGCCTGCGGTGATCTACTTTGTATCCGTCGGTTAATAATAATGGGTTCATCGTTTTTATATTTATAGTTAAGTGTTATTTCTTCCTTTTTCGTTTGGATACAGGCTTTGCAAAGTATCGCTTTGCCAAAAATCTTTGGTTTCGATATTCAAACAGGTTAATTTTCCGGTAAATGCAGCACCTGTATCGATATTCCAAACATTACAGCCTTGCATGGGTACATCAATATTGTAGTAAAGCGTTGGGGTGTGGCCAATATAAATTTCATTGTAGAGTAATAAACGTTTCGGGTAAATTGCTGAATCTTTTTTAATTCTGTTATCCATAGTTAGGGCCATTTCCCAAAGTGTTCTATCCCATGAATAATTGGAAGAATAACGTTCTTTTTCGGGGCCGTGCATGGAAGAAAAACCGGCGTGGATAAAGAGGTTGTTATGCTCATCCACGTAGTAATCTTTCATGCGTTCAAAGAAATTTAGATGCTTTTGCCTTACTTGATCAGCTATATTTTTATAACTTTCGATGGTTAATTTACCACCGTGAACAAACCAAACATCGTCTACAATACCTTTTTCTAACCAATCGATACACCAGGCATCGTGATTTCCTTTGATAAAAACACATTGCTGGTTTTCTTCCAATTGCATCAGGTAATTGATTACCTGTGCCGATTCACTCCATCCATCCACATAGTCGCCAAGAAAAATCAGTTTGTCATCTTTTGTTACTTCTGCACGCTCGAATAGCTGAACTAAACCTTTTAATCCCCCGTGTATATCACCTATTACTAATGTTCTGCCCATATTAAAACGTTATATATTCAGCTGGCACAACATCTGTAAGCCACACATTGTTAGCTGATAAATAAAATTTATAGCCTGCCCTGTGCATCTCTCCACTATTAATGGTAAGGATAATCGGCTTTCCTCTCCTGCCACCTACTTTATTGGCCGTTTCTCTATCGGCACTTAAATGCACATGCTGTCTGCTCATCTTTTGCAATCCCTGCGATTTAATATCCAACAGGAACTTTTCAACTGTACCATGATAGAGATATTCTAGTGGTTCTGCTTCATCAAGGTTTAGCTCTATTGAAATGGAATGCCCCTGGCTTGCCCTTATTTTAGTTTTATCATCATTGAAAGCAAACCTCTTTTTGTCGTTGTTTTCAACGATGAATTCGAGCTTTTCAAAATCTATTCTCTTATCATAGAGGTCGAATTTGGCAATCAGTTCATTTACATCTGCCCAACCGTTTTCGTCAAGTTCTAAGCCTATGGTTTCTGGCGAATGTCTTAAAATATAGCTGAGTAGTTTACTTATGCCTTTTGTTATTTTATTGTCCATGACTTCAATGTTATTACCCTAATTTCTCTTTGTAGAGCTGATAATTTTCATCGTCGAAACAAACGAAGATTACCTTCTCTATCTTTTCTTTTTCAGCAAAATTATTTACCGTGGCAATGGCAATATCTGCTGCTTTATCTTTAGGGAAGTGATAAATCCCTGTGCTGATGTTGGGAAATGCTATAATCTTAACATCATTTTCAACCGCTAAGGTTAAACTGTTACGGTAGCAATCTGCAAGCAAAACATTTTTTTCTTCACTATCACCATTCCATACAGGTCCAACCGTATGGATCACATATTTTGCTGGTAAATTCCCTGCCGTGGTAATTACCGCATTTCCGGTTTTGCAATTCCCTTGTTTATTCCTGATGGCTACGCAAGCTTCTAAAATGGCTTTACCACCTTTTCTATGAATGGCACCATCTACCCCTCCGCCACCAAGCAAAGAACTGTTTGCTGCATTAACGATTGCATCGGCTTTAACTTCTGTTATATCGGCTTTGATTAGTTCTAAAATCATTTTTCAAATTCGTTACTTAATGATTGGTCTTAACATTAAGATCGGGTAGCTCATCCCTAACTTCCATCAATGCAAAACCTAATAGGTTTAAACCTTTCCAATTTCTGGGAATGATCGCATTTGAATTATCTTCTGGCAAACCAATCCCCCAAATTGCATCAACCGGACTGGCTTCAACCAAGATTTTACTTTTGGTTTGTAGAAGGAAAGATTTCAAATCTTCATTTTGAGAAAACTTAAGCAAGTTTCCCTGTTTTACAATTTCATATTTATGAGCATCCCACTTTGTTGTATCAAAGTTTCTGATCTGTCGCCCTAGGTCTTTTACATCTTTGGGAGATTTTTTCGCTAATATTTTTTCGAAAACCTGTTGATCATTAAACAATAAAGCCTTTTTTGCCATCATATAATGTTCAGCTGTTTGATAGATGATGTCATTTTCAATAAAAGGAGATGGCCACCATTGGCTTAAACAAGCTTTAGAAAGCGTTCCATTTTTCGGAGCCTGATGTCCCCAAAAAAATAGAAATTCATTACTTTCTTTTATATCTGCAACATTATATTTCTGCTTTTTCATAAACACCGCATTCATTTTTTCGCAGAGTTCTTCAATTTCATTATTTTTAACAATTGTATTAAGCCATTTTTCAGGAATAGATTCAAAACCATAAATTAAACCTGCCAAACCACCTGTAATTGCCCCAGTTGTATCAGTATCATCACCAAGATTAACTGCTTTTAGAACGGCATCCTCATAAGTTTCGGTACTGAGGATACACCATAAGCTAGCTTCGAGACTGTGCAACACATAACCAGAAGAATAAATCTCGCTCTCCGGAACCGTAGAGATATCATTTATCAAAACCCTTTTAAATAATTCAATTTCCTTTTGTTCAAAATCATTATCAGCGATAAATTTTTTGAGTTTAATCTGCATTTTAAGATACGCTTCACTTTTATCCTTTTCCTTTAAAAGCTCCAAGCCATAAACGATATGGATAAAGCAAGCAAAAACCGACCGAAAGTGCGCATGGGTAATGGATGAAACTTCTTTTACCAGCTGAAAAACATGCTGCAAGTCGTTTTTATCTTGAAGATAAAATAACAGAGGTAGAATTCTCATTAAAGATCCATTTCCATTATCCATTTCTGATGCTCCACCACATAAAACCGGATCAGCACCATGTTTTATCATTTTAATGGCTTCAGCTGTTGCTATACCGATGTCGAAAACCTTTCCATGAGGGGTCCAAATCTCGGCATTAAACCATTGAAGAAATTTCTGAGCAATATTATCTAAATTATAGCCGCTACACAGGCTTTCGGCTAAACAAAACGTAAGAGAGCTATCATCACTCCATGTACCTGACGGCTGATTATGAACACCATACGCCTGCATATCCTTTACCGGAAATCTTTTCAAAAAATCCCTTTTCTTAAATTCTACGGGCACTCCCAGTGCATCGCCAACCACCAGGCCGAATATTGAACTATGGATAACTGTGGTTTTCATTTGTTTTAGATTTTAAATTGCAATAAACTATCGTTTATTTAAAATATCAGCCAGTTTTATCTGTGTTACCCCTTCATGATCAACTTCCTTGATCGAATCGGTAGTAAAGATCTGTTCGAAATATTTGCCCAACTCGTCAAAACCTTTGCTAAATATGCCATGACTAATCGCTAAATAAAGTTTTCCAGCATTTTTAGCCTTTAGTGCTTCTGCCAAGCCAATAAATGTACCACCACCGTCACAGATATCATCCACAATTAAACAATCAGCACCAGCTAAATCTTCGGCATATACTTTAAATCCTGAAAGTTTACCTGTTTTTACATCCCGGCTTTTTGAACACTCCACCACTTCTGCACCACCTAAAAACTCAGATACTTTATAAATTTTCTTTAAAGCTCCACCGTCAGGGGATATGAGTTTTACATCAGTTCCAATGTTTGCAATTACCTGTTTTATAAATTCGTGATTGGAAACTGTCACACAGTTGTTGAGCAAGGCTGGTGTTACTTCGCTATGCGGATCAAAAACGGTAACACTTGCCAATGCCATGGTATTAATGATATCGGCATAAACTTTCACCGATAAAGGCTCACCAGGAATCATTACCCGATCTTGCCTTGCAGCAGGAAAATATGGTATAAAAAGTTCGATTTCTTTTACACCCATTCTTCTCAAGGCATCAACCGTAATACAGATCATACCTAAATCATTGAAGGAATTTATTCTTTGCGTAATGGTAACCGGAGCAGCAACATCAAAATTGGTCGAAATTTTAATGTGTGGTTCGCCACCCGCAAATAAGAAAGATTTGTATTCGATTAAGTTATTTTCGCCTAGCGGAGTAAAACTTGGATTAAGATTCAACATATATTTGCGTATTATTTACACAAATATAAAAATCATTTTTAGAATGCAAAGGATAATTTGTGTTTATTTTACGCAAACCTAATATCAAATTGGAAATTTTCTTTCAAAAGCTGGTTATATTTTGCCTTATCGAAGGTAAAAAGTTTGCCTGGCCTGCCGCTAGCACCAATTTTAACCACTTTATCGGTTTCTGTAACAATTCCAAAACTTAGAATTTTTTTTCTGAAGTTTCGTCGGTCTATGTCTCTTTCTAAAATGGAGCAGTACAGATTTTCAAGATCAGAAAAGAGGAATTCCTGATCTAACAGATCAAAACCGATCGGCTGGTAAGTGAGTTTGCTTTTTAAACGCTGATGTGCGAGATTAACCATTTCATTATGATCGTAGCCCAATTGCGGAATCCCGGTTACAGGAAACCATTTCGCATCCTTAGCATCGGTATCGGCTTTTAATACAAAATTTTTAGGATTAACCAGGGCAAAATAAGCAACAGAAATTACCCTGAAGCGTTCGTCGCGATTGACATCATCACCAAAAGTACCCAGTTGCTCGAGGTAATTTACGTTTATACCAGCCTCTTCTTTAAGTTCTCGCTCAACTGCCATAAGCAAAGGCTCGTCGTTTAAAATAAATCCACCTGGCAAAACCCATTTATCGGCCAGTTTACCAAATCGCTGCTGAACAGCCAACACATAAAGTGTTCCCTTTTCGTAGCCAAAAACAATGGCATCAACAGCAATTTTAATATTTTGATCGATCATCCTTTAATTTGTGTTAAAACAACACAAAGTTAATCGTTTTTAACCAAGAAGATCGATACTCTCGATTAAATTCTACCTGAACTTCTTCATCGCAGCCCAAAGTTTTTCGTCCATACCATAAACGTCAGGTCTATATTCAATCTTATCATTTTGCGACCAGGCAGTAATGTAGGTAATAATTAATGGGACATTTTTCTTTGGGGCAAACCAAGCTGGTTTTAATTGAAATGCTTTGGTTGTATCGGCCTTTTGTGCCATACGTTTTTTATACCATTTTACATGTGTACTATCTATCGGTGGCAAATCTACTTCTGCCCTAAGCTTATCATAAGTGTAAGAATCTTTAACCAAGAGTTCGGCAAATTCTAATGGCTTTTCAATGCGTACACAGCCATGACTTATAGCTCGGTTGGTGAGGTTAAACCCGTTCTTGTTGTTGGTATCGTGCAGATAAATACTCGAGCTATTATCGAAGATGAATTTAAACTTTCCTAAAGCGTTTCCACCGCCAGATCCCTGTTTAAATTTAAAGGGTAATTTATCACGCGAATACCTATTCCAATTGATGGTATCAGGCTCACCAATTAGCTTGTCTTTATAGTAAACTTTAATGTTGCTGTTCGATAAATAATATGGATCTTTTCTGGCCATCCAATAGATCTCACTTTGGGCAATGCTGACCGGAATATTCCAGATCGGATTGGCCTGAATGGAATTGATTTTACTGAACAATAAAGGTGTCTCATGGTTCTTCGGTTTATCATCCAGGTTGCCCGATTTCGCAAAGGCTTTTAACTTCTCTTCATAACCGTTTTCACGCCTCCCGCCAACGCAAACTTTCATTGTAATTACGGTATCTTGTTTATCCAGCCAGGTTAATCTAAAATCAGGGATATTTACCTGCACATAATTATCCCCAGTCTCTGGCATTTTCCAACGGAAGCGCTCCATATTTAGCAGTAAAATCCGTTTCTCATCGTAAGCATCTGTATTTAAATATGCAGCCTGTAAAGCTTTATATTGAGCAGATTTTGGCTGAACAGATCTGAGTGTATCAAAAAGGCTCACACCATTCAAAAGATTGATCATCCCAGCGCTGTCCGGACGTTTAACTTTAATGTAGTAGCGCGAAAATATATTGCGGGGATTTACCACCCCAAATTTTAAATAGTTTGTATAATTTAAATAGGCATTGGCCGATAGCAATTCTAGTTTCGCTATAACCGGATAACTTTCTTCTACCTTTTTAAACTTGTTTGCTGTTAATTCATCTAATAAGCTTTTAATCTCATCCCCTTTAAAAATCTTCGGATTGAAGCCATGAACCCTACTTTCGTTTAAATAGCTTACCAGCGAATCTAAGTTTCCATTAATATAAAATCGGGTAACGAGCACAGGCTGGCGATGATTATCGGCATAATAACCTTTAATTGTTTTCGGATTTACAAATTTGTCTGAAAGACTATCCAAAGTCTTTACAAAAATGCTATCATAAGCTACAGTATCGAAATCTTTATAAATTTTATTCTTAAAATGTTCAGATAACACCTTACCAATCTCTGGAGGGCTCTTAAACCATCCACAGGCAGAAACAAACAAAATAAGGGGGAAAATTAGAAAGCGAAACTTTTTCAACACGTAAAATTTTAGTACAAAATAAGGGTTATTGGCAATAAAAACAGCATAATGGCAAATTAAGTGCCATTATTTTTTGTTTTACCATTTCAAACGCTATATTTGCCAGCGCTTATCAGCTAAAGCATTGATACTGGCAGAAATAATTTATGAATTTAACTTTGAACCATCACTTACATTTACACCATCGCCGATAGGCGATATGATATGTTTGTTTTGTACTTCAAAACTTTTTTCCGTAAAATAATTTCTTGTTCACTCTATATTCAATACTTTGAAAACACTTAAAATCGCTATCCAGAAGTCGGGTAGGTTAAACGAAAAATCTGTAGAAATACTCAAAAACTGTGGTTTATCTTTCGAAAACTACAAAAGCTCACTCATCTCAACCGTTACCAATTTTCCTTTAGAAATTCTTTTCCTCCGGGATGATGATATTCCTGAATATGTACAGGATGGCATTGCCGATTTGGGTATAGTTGGAGAAAATGTAATTGTAGAAACCAAAGCCGAAGTAGACTATCTTCAAAAATTAGGCTTCGGAAAATGCACCTTAAAAATCGCCGTTCAGGCCACCAGTAATATCCAAAAACTGGAAGAGTTAAATGGCAAAGCAATTGCTACCTCTTACCCGGTAATCCTCGAAAAATTCTTACAGAAAAAAGGCATAAAATCTGATATCAGAACCATCTCAGGATCGGTAGAAATTGGTCCGGGTTTAGGCTTAAGTGATGCTATTTTTGATATCGTATCAACAGGTGGAACACTAAAAAGCAACGGACTAAAACCTTTCGCTGATGTGATGCAATCTGAAGCCGTTTTAATCGGAAATAAATCAATAGCTGATAATCCTGAAGTTGCAGAATTGCTTCAACGTATCCGCTCTGTACTTAGCGCAAAATCTAACAAATACGTGGTACTAAATGTATCAAAAGATAACCTTCAAAAAGTAGTCGATTTACTTCCCGGTGTTAAAAGCCCAACAGTAGTTCCACTCTTCGAACCGAACTGGGTAGCCGTTCACTCTGTAATTGCCGAAGAAGATTTCTGGGATAAAATAAACAGTTTAAAAGCAGCAGGTGCTGAAGGTATTTTGGTAATGCCAATCGAGAAAATAATCAAGTAAAATCGTTTAAATTCATATTAACTATTAGTTAATTTAAAATTATAAAACATTGAAAATCTACAATTATACAGATTTATCTAAATCAAAAATTGAAGAACTTTGTTCGAGGCAGATTGAAGACGATAAACTGGTTGAAGAACGGGTAGCCGACATCATTAGCACCGTAAAAAAAGATGGCGACCAAGCACTTTTTAACTTTGCAAAAGCATTTGATAAAGTTGATTTAGAGAAGCTGTTTTTGGGTACTGACGAATTAAAAGCGATTGCATCTACCATTCCCGCAGAAGCAAAAAAAGCGATTGATACAGCTTACCAAAACATCAAAACATTTCACCAGTCGCAGTTAAAAACTGAAGATAAAATCGAAACGATGCCAGGTGTTGTGTGCTGGCGCGAATCGAGGGCAATTGAAAAAGTGGGACTTTATATCCCAGGAGGAACAGCCGTTTTACCGAGTACTTTTTTAATGCTTGCCACTCCTGCGATCATCGCAGGTTGCAAAGAAATTGTAGTGTGTTCTCCTCCGCAAAGTGATGGCAAAACCAATTGTTATCTGGCCTACTGTGCGGTGCTGCTGGGCATCGAAAAAATATTCCTGATTGGGGGCGCACAAGCTGTTGCAGCAATGGCTTTCGGAACGGAAAGCGTACCACAGGTATATAAGATTTATGGTCCTGGTAACCGTTATGTAACTACAGCAAAAACAATGGTTCAAAACAAAGTCGCCATTGATATGCCTGCAGGACCATCAGAGGTATTGGTTATTGCTGATGAGACTGCCAATCCGTCATTTATTGCTGCAGATCTACTCGCGCAGGCGGAACACGGAACTGATAGTCAAGCCATTTTAGTGGCTACTTCAAATCAGATCATTGCTGATACGTTAAAAGAAATTGAAAATCAGCTTAATATCCTCCCACGAAAGGAGATAGCGGCTAAAGCGATAGCCAATTCTTATGCAATTTTTGCTAAAAACCTGGATGAGGCAATGCAATTTTCAAATGAATATGCACCAGAGCACCTAATATTGGCTACCGAACATTTCCAAAGCCTTATTCCATCGATTATCAACGCTGGATCGGTGTTTTTAGGCAACTTTACACCAGAAAGTGTTGGCGATTATGCCTCTGGAACGAATCATACTTTACCAACCAGTGGTTTTGCTAAGGCTTATTCGGGCGTATCAACTGATGCTTTTCTGAAAAAGATCACTTTTCAGCATTTATCGGCTGATGGATTAAATAACATTGGCAATACGGTTGAAATCCTTGCAGAAGCCGAGGGATTACATGCGCATAAGAACGCAGTAAGTATTAGATTGAACTTTGAGTCCGAGGTCGGAAGTCCAAAGTCCGAAGATGAAACGGCATAAAATAAAACTAAGGGAAAAACAATCAGTGTAATCACTTAATCTGTGCAATCAAACCGCAGGAAACCAACAAACCATTAAAATGGACATTAACGATTTAGTAAGAGAAAATATAAAAAACCTTCGCCCCTACTCTACCGCTAGGGATGAATTTAAAGGTCAGGCATCAGTTTTTTTAGATGCAAATGAAAACAGTTATGGTTCGCCACTTCCGGCAAATTACAACCGTTATCCTGATCCATTGCAGCTTGATCTGAAAGATGCAATCAGTAAAATAAAAGGTGTGCCAATCGAGAATACTTTTTTAGGTAACGGCAGCGATGAAGCGATAGATTTATTGTTCCGTGCTTTTTGTAATCCTGGAAAAGACAACGTAATTGTGCTGCCACCAACCTATGGAATGTACGAGGTTTCGGCCAACATAAACGATGTAGAAATACGCAAAGTTAGCCTACTTCCGAACTTCCAATTGGATATGGAAAAGATCGCAGAAACGATCGATAAAAACACAAAATTAATCTTCATTTGTTCGCCAAATAATCCGACTGGAAATTCGATAAATCGCGAAGATATTGAAACAATTTTAGCCAATTTTAATGGCATCGTTGTAGTTGATGAAGCGTACATTAATTACGCCCGTCAGAAGACCTTTATTCAGGAGCTAACCGAATACGGAAACCTGGTGGTTCTACAAACTTTTTCGAAAGCTTGGGGGCTTGCCGCTTTACGTTTAGGCATGGCTTTTTCTTCGACAAAAGTGATCGATGTTTTAAACAAAATTAAGCCACCTTATAACATCAATCAGGCTACGCAGGACTTAGCTTTTGAAGCACTAAAAAACATCGCCCAGGTGAACGATTGGATTAAAGAATCTGTGGCAGAAAGAGACCGTTTAAGCAAGGCGTTAAATGCATTAAATATTGTTAAAAAAGTCTATCCTTCTGATGCTAATTTTATCCTGACGGAAGTTACCGATGCCTTAAAAATTTACGATACTTTGGTTGATCAGGGTATCATTGTACGCGACCGTTCTAAAGTAACTTTGTGCGAAGGATGTTTAAGGATTACAGTAGGTACAAAAGAAGAAAACGACAAACTATTAACTGTTCTAGAAAATTTTTAAGATGAAAAAAGTATTGTTTATAGACCGTGATGGGACATTAAATATTGAGCCTGATGACGAACAGGTAGATAGTTTTGCAAAGCTTAAATTTTATCCACGCTCATTATATTATTTATCTAAAATTGCTGCCGAACTGGATTACGAGTTGGTGATGGTTACCAATCAGGATGGCTTGGGAACGCCTTCAAATTCTGAAGAAAATTTCTGGCCGATCCACAATTTTATGTTGGATACTTTTGAAGGCGAAGGCGTTCATTTTAGCGAGGTTGTAATTGATAGAACTTTTGCGAAAGACAATGCACCTACCCGCAAACCTGGTACTGCTTTATTAACCAAATATTTTAGCGAAGATTACGATCTGAAAAATTCTTTCGTGATCGGAGACCGATTAAATGATGTGGTTTTAGCCAAAAATTTGGGTGCTAAGGCGATATTTCTTCGCCAGAATGATGCATTGGGGTCGACTGAAGCACTTGACAAACACGAAACTTTGTTGGATGTGATTATTCTGGAAACCAAGAAATGGGAAGATATCTATAACTTGCTTAAAGCAGGAAGCAGAAAAATTCACCATGAGCGCAAAACCAACGAAACTGACATTACCATTAACCTTGACCTTGACGGAACAGGAAAAGCCAAAATCGAAACAGGCTTGAACTTCTTCGATCATATGCTTGATCAGATTGCCCGACATGGAAGTGTAGATTTAGAGGTAATTGCTAAAGGCGATTTACATATTGATGAGCACCACACCATAGAAGATACCGGAATTGCCCTTGGAGAAGCCTTTGCCAAAGGATTAGGCAATAAACTAGGCATTGAAAGGTATGGTTTTTGCTTACCAATGGACGATTGCCTGGCACAGGTAGCCATCGATTTTGGGGGAAGAAACTGGATTGTTTGGGATGCTGAGTTTAAACGCGAAAAAGTTGGCGATATGCCAACGGAGATGTTTTACCATTTCTTTAAATCGTTCAGTGATGCTGCAAAATGCAATTTAAACGTTAAAGCAGAAGGTGATAACGAGCACCATAAAATTGAAGCTATTTTTAAAGCATTTGCCAAAGCCATTAAAATGGCAATTAAACGTGATGCAGAGAAAATGGTATTGCCGAGTACTAAGGGGCTATTGTAAGAACGGTGAAAGGCTGAAAGGTTTAAGGCGGAGGGTTTTGACGGCCATCCGCTGTTAATAAACCCGATAGAGCGGAATAGCCCGCATCCCGATTCTTCATCGGGAGCGGACTATAAGCGATAGCGGGACTACAGCCTCCATGAAAAACTGACTTTCATTTTCAAAACAAGAAAAAAAATATAATGCAAATTGTATGAACGATAAAAATTCGAAGTCCCCTTCAGGGGATTTAGGGGTTGGAATAGTAAATTACGGAGCAGGCAACATCTTCTCCCTTACCGCAGCTTTAGATCGCTTAAATGTGGCTTACGGCATGGTAAACACCGAAAACGACCTTGAAAAATATAGCCACATCATCATTCCTGGTGTTGGCCATGCGGGTGCCGCCATGGAAAAATTAAAGGGAACGGGCTTGGTTGAAGCCATTAAAAAACTAACAAAACCTGTGCTTGGCATCTGTGTGGGCATGCAGCTCATAACAGAACATTCGGAAGAGGGCGATGCAGCGCTTTTAAATATCGTTCCCGTTAAAACCAAAAAATTTGATAAGTCGCTGAATATCAAAATACCACACATGGGATGGAATGCGGTTAGTCCGAAAAACAATTCGCTATTTGAAGGTGTTGAAGATAATACACAATTTTACTTTGTGCATTCGTACTTTATTGAATATAACCCTACTTTTGACATCGCATCTGCTGATTATGGTTTAAAGTTTTCGGCAGCAGTGCAAAAAGATAATTTTTACGGCGTTCAATTTCACCCCGAAAAATCGGGAAAAGCCGGCGAACTAGTATTAAAAAATTTTTCAAACTTAAGCTTATAAAATGTACATAATACCTGCTATTGATATTTTGGATGGAAAAGTTGTCCGTCTTCGTGAAGGCGATTACAACCAAAAAACGGAATATGACGTTTCTATCCCCGAAATGATAGAAAAATACCGTTCAAATGGTACAGATTTCATCCATATTATTGATTTAAATGGAGCCAAAGGCGATTTTGGCAATCAAAAAGCACTTTTCGAGATCATCAAAAAAACCGAAATGAAAGTGCAGTACGGTGGTGGCATCAGGACCATTGAGCAGGTGACCAATTTGCTTGATGCCGGCATCCATCGTGTAATTGTAGGTACACAGGCCATTACCAATCCTGATTTTTTACCTCAACTAAGTGAAGCTTTTGCTAAAAAAGACGATTACGCTAACCGCATAGTAATTGCAATCGACGTTTTGGATGAGGTAATTAAATATTCTGGCTGGATGGAAAGCTCGCCGATTAAACTGATGGATTACGTTGACAAATGTCTTTCACTGGGCTTTTTCCGTTTCTTATGTACCGATATCAGCAAAGATGGGAAATTAGGTGGCGCAGCAATCGATTTATACCAAAAACTGCTTGAACACTCGCCTATGATCAAACTGATTGCTTCAGGTGGTGTAAGTTCGATGCAGGATATTTATGATCTGGCTAAATATCCAATTAGAAGTGTAGTGGTTGGAAAAGCGATCTACGAAGACCGCATTACCATCGAAGAAATTAAAGAGTGGAATTTGAAAGCGTTGAGCTCAATTTAAAATACTTGGAATCTAAAACATTATTTTTCGTTGGATTAATCATACTCATAGCCGGAATTGCAATGTTTATATGGGGAGTTCATATGTTTGCATACAGAGGTGACTTCACGGAATTAATGTCCGTTACAGGTGAATATTCCTTATTATTATGCATCCCGACTTTTCTAATTGGAATTGTTTTAACGATAATAGGTTTAGTAAAAAGATAAATTTTATAATACTCGTCATTGCGAGGTACGAAGCAATCTTCATGCTTTAGCTATCGTTGTAGGATTGCTTCGTACCTCGCAATGACGAAACCCCAAACAAATGTTAAGTAAAAGAATAATTCCTTGTTTAGACGTTAAAGACGGTCGGACGGTAAAAGGTGTAAACTTTGTTGATTTACGTGATGCGGGTGACCCTGTTGAACTGGCCGCTCAATACGCACAACAAGGTGCCGATGAATTGGTTTTCCTTGATATTACGGCTACTCACGAGCGTCGTAAAACGATGATTGAAATGGTTAAATCAGTTGCTCGTCAATTAAATATTCCTTTTACCATTGGTGGTGGAATAACAGAAATTGCGGATGCGGAAGCGTTATTAAATGCAGGGGCAGATAAAATCAGCATCAATTCTGCAGCTGTCCGAAATCCAAAGCTAATTGAAGATCTGGCTAAAACCTTTGGAGTGCAGTTTGTGGTTTTGGCAGTCGACACCAAATATGTAAACGGTAAAAATATGGTCCACTTAAATGGAGGGAGACTAATTACCGAACTGGAAACCGAAAACTGGATTAAACAGGCAGAAGATTTAGGTGCAGGAGAGATTTTGTTAACTTCGATGGACCACGATGGCACCAAAGCAGGTTTTGATTGCGGGTTGCTCAGTAAAGTAAACCAAATGATCAATATCCCGATTATAGCATCAGGCGGAGCGGGTAGTATGGCGCATTTTACCGAGGTTTTTCAAAAGGCCAATGTTGATGCCGCACTGGCAGCTTCGGTATTTCATTATGGCGAAATTTTAATCCCTGATCTAAAACAAGAATTAAAAAGAAATCGTATTCCAGTAAGGATCTAATTGCGATCAATGATGAATTTGTACAATTTAACATATTCAGAAATTTTAGATGCATTAAATAAAATGGATGCTGTATGTGAGATTGTAGTAGAAAAAGAAGCTTTTATTCCTGAAGCAAACCTTATCCTTTGCAGATTTAAAGGAGAAAGATTTAACCTAAAATACGATTTAAATTATGGCCCAGATATAGAAGCAATAGGAAATATTAACAAATCTGACTTAGAAATAATACTGCAGTTAATTTTACAACATCATCACTCTGCAAATAACAATACAATTAAATGACAATCGATATATCAACCCTTGATTGGGATAAAACAGCTGGCTTACTTCCAGTAATCATTCAGGATTATAAAACTTTAGAGGTTTTAATGCTGGGTTATATGAATGCTGAAGCACTCGAGAAAACGCAGGCCGAAGGCAAGGTAACTTTCTTTTCGCGCTCAAAAAACCGCCTTTGGACAAAAGGTGAAACCAGCAATAACTTTTTGTTTGTTAAAGAACTTTTTGTAGACTGTGATAACGACACCATTCTAATCAAAGCGGATGCCGTTGGCCCAACCTGCCATACCGGTAGCCGTAGCTGTTTTAAAACAGATTTTAACCAAAACTTTATTTTCGAACTCGAAAACATCATTAATGATCGATATGAAAACCCGGTTGAGGGTTCTTACATCAACAAAATGCGTAGCAAGGGATTAAATAAGATTGCTCAAAAAGTTGGTGAAGAAGGTGTAGAAACGGTAATCGCAGCACTTGCCGAATCGGAAGAAGAACTCATTGGAGAAGCATCGGATCTTGTTTTTCACCTATTGTTTTTATTGAAAGAAAAAGGTTTATCGATTCAGGATATAGCGAAGAATTTAGAGAAAAGACATCAATAAGGTTTGAGGTAAAAGGCGTAAGGTTTAAGGTGCTATATGCCTAACCCTACACACTAAACCCTAAACCATAAAACTCAAGAAATGCTCAAACACCTACAAACCCTTCCCGGACACCAAAACCCTGTTTATGCGCTCGCCAATTCGGATGAGGATGGTATATTTTTTAGTGCAGGAAACGATAAGGGCGTTGTAGAATGGTCGTTAAATACGATGGCTTTTGTAAAGGTTAAAATGCCGGTACAGAGCTCGGTATATTGTTTACACTATTACAATCAACAACTATTTATCGGTGAACGCAGTGGTGCGTTTAGCGTTTATGATTTTAATGATCAGAAAGTAATTGCAAGGATCAATGCACATACCAAACCCATTTTCAATATACAAACGGTAAAAGGCAAAAATGAGCTTTTAACTACGGGCGAGGACGGAACGGTTGCGGTTTGGTCGTTAGTAGAGTTTACAGAGATTTACCGTTTTCAGGTAGCTTACGATACGGTTAGGGCTATTGCAATTGCACCTAACGAAAGTGAAGTTGCCTTTGGTTGCAAGGATCACCTAATCAGGATTTATAACCTGGCTGATTATAGCCTCAAACAATCTCTGGAAGGGCATTCATTACCTGTTACCTCTTTGGCATATCATCCAACAGGTAAATACTTAATTTCGGGAAGCAGGGATGCGCAATTAAAAATATGGGATCTGCCAAATTATGAGCTTAGGGAAACGGTTCCGGCACATATGTTTACTGTTTACGATATTGCCTTTCACCCTAGCCTGCCTTATTTCGCTACGAGCAGTCAGGATAAAAGCATTAAACTCTGGGATACAGAGAACTTCAAATTATATAAAATTTTAAGCTTAGAGAAAGCAGGCATGGGCCATACCCATTCGATAAATAAAATTATATGGAGCCATGATGGTAAATACCTCATTTCTACAGGTGATGATCGGCAGGTGATGGTTTGGGAGATGGAATAATTTAAGATTTATTTTTGTTGAGTGTTATCGTCACACTGACCTGTAGCGCAGCTAAGCTATTTTTTATTCGTATAAAACGGATTGATATCTTGAAGTTGATTTCTCATTTTAAAATATACTTTTTTCCAGAAGGGCATTCTAGTCACAACAACATCTCCCATAATTTCATCGCTAAGACATAGCTCAAGATTCAGGTTTTTATTGTCAGCTAAATCTACCAACGAATTCAAACGCTTATAGCCAATGTAAGTTATAGTTAAAGTACAGTTCTTAGCATTAAAATCTGAAGGTAATTTAATTTCAAAATTTCCTTTTTGATCGGTAGAAGCAAAAGCCACCCGGTTGTTTACCATAACAGATACTGAAGGAAGTGGCTGCTTGTCATCTTTATCTACCACCCTGCCTTTTATTGTCTTTAAGGTATCGCCTAAAATTTCTGCTTTCTCTTCAAAAGGAGTGTTCTTGCGGTATCGATCTGTTTGATTAAAAGGTGTTTTGACTACTTTGGCGTCACTTAACTTCGGAACACTCAAAAAAGCCAGTAGAGATGCTGCAATCAGGTTTGGTTTAAATCTATTGAGTCGATAATTCTCTTTCACACTGATTAAACGATCGAGCTGCTCTGGCTTAAATTTACCGCAACTTTTGCCCTGATTCTCTGTAAACCAACTACGCAATTCGCGATCTGAGAAATTGGTAAAATCAACAACTGATTTTTGACACGAATTGCAGAATTTTCCCGTATTATTATCGATCATCTCGCTCCATTCCTCATGACAAGGATTGGAAATCTGGATCTTAAAATTTGTGCTCATAAAATTCAATTAACAAATTATCTAAAGATATTTATAACACCGCTCACAATTTGCCTGGTTACAGTTGTTTTTATCGAGATACCACCAAGTCTTCCAACCAATTGTTCGCTTAGCTTATCAACAACTATCTTGTTTGTAAAATCCATCTGCATTGCATGTTGTAAAATAATAGAGATCTCTTTTTCCTCTCCTAAAAGAAATAAACTCTTTTTAGTCTCAAATGCGTTTGAAGTAAAAATCAATTCGGCGATAGTCCTGTTTTTTGGTTTTTTAATTTTAATATAGAATGAGCCATCGGCGGCCGTTTCAGCATAAATATTTTGATCTTTTAATTCGATGTTTATATGATTTAAGCCAATTCCATCCTGATCATACACTCTTCCCATTATAAAGGTATATTCTCCTTTTACATCATCCAAAACTTGGCTTTGTTGGATTTTATATTCAGTTTCCAATGGCCTTACGTATTTCGCATAAGTGAATTTAGGAATACTTAAAAATGCAAAAATTGAAGCTGCGATTAAACTGGGTTTAAAAATTTTGAAAAATGTCGCGGTTTTGCCACCTATATAACGATCAAGCTGCTCTGGCTTAAATCTTCCACAACTCACCACTTGATTTTGGTTAAACCACTGTTTTAGCGCTGCATCAGTAAAATGAGTAAAATCTACAACCAATTTTTGACAGGAGCCACAAAATTTTCCATTTGTCTGCGGTTCCATCCCTTCCCACGCTGCATGGCAAGGATTTGAGATTTGAATTTTAAATTTAGATGGCATAAAAAATGTATCTTTTATATTATGATACATTTTCTGCTACTATTCCACAAAACGTTTAATAATTCTCAGCTTGTGCGAATATTTACCCAATTCCTTATTAAAAATCCCTTGATCATCAATCGGATCAATTTTTACTTTGGCTGAGGAATGGATAATTTCATTTGGACTGAGCATAATACCTACGTGAGTAATTCTGCCCTCGTCGTTATCAAAAAAAGCAACGTCACCAGCCTTGCATTCAGCTAAAAAACCAACCAGTTCACCCTGTTCGGCCTGTTGTGAGGCATCGCGGTTTAACTTAATGCCTAACATTTTAAATACGGTTTGTACAAAACCAGAGCAATCCAAGCCAAACAAATTCCTTCCACCCCATAAGTACGGGATATTTTGAAAAAACATTGCCGTTTCGGTAACTTTACCAACAAAATCCACAGCACTATTGTCGTAAGCTTCGAAATTCAGTTTAAATTTTTCCTCGCCGGCATAACAAAATCCATCTTTTAAAAAAGGAAGGTTGCTTGCCGGACTTAAATGATATGAACTTCCATCGGCTGCTGTTAGCACATTACTGAAACTTAATGGGGCAAGCAGTTTACAATCGTGCATTTCTGCAAACTGGCTTTGGGTAATCGGGGCCAATTGTCTGAAATCCATCCAGCCTTCATAACCATCATAGCCATTTTGAATAAGCCACCAACGTCCCTCCTTCTGAATAATTTCTACATGATCGCCGAATAAAAGTTGCGAAACAATTTCTGCTTTATCTGATGCATCAGCTCTTAAGGACGCTACAGCAACCCTACAAATACCGTATTGATTTTCCATTTAAATATGCTCGTGAAACTATTGTAAAACTAATAAAATACATCCATTGCCTAACATTTTACACACAAATTTGTTATTTTTATGATGATCACCCTTTAAATATGCTCGCCATGAATTTTAAAAAAATATTAATTGCCGTTGATAACAGTACCTGCTCAGAAAAAGCGGCAAAAGCCGGTTACGACATGGCTGAAAAATTTGGAGCAGAAGTAGCATTGGTTAACATTATCGAGCCTATTCCGGCCAACGTAAATCCCGATTTAACTTTGGCACCAGTATTTTTAGAAACATATGACAATAGCGAAGAAAACAGCCATATTTTGCTCAAAGAAATGGAGACGAAATATAGCAAAGGTGCAAAAACTACTTATTTAAGTGTTGTTGATACCGCAGCGCATGGTATTATCCAACAATCAGACGAGTGGGGATCTGATTTAATTGTTATTGGTACCTATGGACGTACGGGCTTGTACCATTTTTTAATGGGCAGCGTTGCAGAACACGTGGCGAGAAAATCTGCTTGTCCGGTTTTGATTATTCCTAATAAATGTGATGTAGATTAGTTCATTGGTTCAATAGCCATTAGTTCATTGGTAATTGCAAACTCTTAACTGAAAACGGAATACAGAAAACTGGGTTTACTACTCATTACTTCATTGGCAACTACAAACAGCCAAAAAAAAAGTCCCACTTTAAGCGGGACTTTTTTGTAAATATCTAATAAAGGCTTATCCTTCTTGGTGTAACCAAGCTTTCTTCGCTAATAATTCTTCTTCGGTTTCGCGGATGTCTTCGTCATCTACGCAACAATCAACCGGGCAAACTGCCGCACATTGAGGCTCATCATGAAACCCCTTACACTCTGTACACTTATCGGACACAATGTAATAAACTTCATCCGAAACTGCTTCTTGAGCTGCATCAGCTTCAATTTGTTGATTACCAAAATCAATGATACCATTTAAATTTGTACCATCAGAAAAACGCCATGCAGTACCGGCATCGTAAATTGCGTTATTAGGACATTCTGGTTCGCAAGCCCCACAATTTATACACTCATCTGTTATTTTAATCGCCATGTTTTCGTCTAATTCTTTTGCTTAGTTTACCTTTGCGCTGCAAATATAAGATATAATCACTTAATAATAATTCTAAATATGTCAGCATTAACTCAAGAAAAAGTAATAATCGCGTTCAACAAACTAGGTAAATTGCTTACAAACCCTACTGACATACTAGGAAATGCATTTTATACCGCTGAAAGCACTAATGCATGGTTTACTGCAGAAAACATAAAAAAATCGATTTTATCTTTTGCTGAGATGTTAAATGAGGGTGATTTGGCCATTTGGTTCAAATCGGTTAAGTTTAGTACCACTCCAAAAAAGGTGGGTTTAATCCTGGCAGGGAATATCCCATTGGTGGGTTTACACGATGTTTTAAGTGTATTAGCCACTGGTAATATTGCTTTAATCAAACTTTCTTCGGCTGATGATAAATTAATTAAAGCCGTAATTGCAGAACTCGTTAAAATAGAACCTGCTTTTGAGGATAAAATAGAATATGTAGAGCGCTTAAAAGATTTTGATGCTGTTATTGCAACCGGAAGCAACAATTCATCTCGCTATTTCGACTATTATTTCAGTAAAGTGCCTAACATTATTAGAAAAAACAGGAACAGTGTTGCAGTTTTAGATGGTTCTGAAAGTTTCGAGGATATCCAGAAGCTAGGTGCCGATATTTTCGATTATTTTGGCTTAGGTTGTAGAAATGTATCTAAAATTTATTTTCCAAAAGGATATGATATTGCAAATTTTTACGAAGGCGTAGAAAGTTTTCAACCTATTATCAATCATTTTAAATACAATAACAATTACGATTACAATAAATCTATCTATCTGGTTAATGCTGCTAAACACTTCGACAATGGTTTCTTGTTATTAAAAGAAGATGAGCGCCTGACATCGCCTTTGGCTGTTCTTTTTTATGAAGAATACGAGCAACTGCAAGCGCTTGAAGATAAACTGAAAAACCAATCAGAAAACATTCAATGTGTGATTAGCAAATCGCCTTTAAGTTTAAACACTTTCGGTTTTGGCCAAAGCCAGCACCCCAAACTTTGGGACTATGCAGATAATGTAAATACCATTGAGTTTTTGAATGGGTTAAATTAATATTGGTGAGTGACTTTGCCCATTGATGGCGTTTAGATTTTAAATTTATTTAATATTGTATAAATCTAAACCAGTAAATGCACGCGCTATCAAAAGCTTTATTCTTTCTTTATATTTTTTTGTTTGCAAATTTAGCAAAAGCACAACTTTGCAGTGGTACTTTCGGACAACCACTCATTAGTCAGACTTTTGGACAGGGAAATAGTACAGATAATTGGTATGGCCCATTGTCGCAATATGCACCAGGTGCTTCAACATTTACAGAATTTATTGGTCCACCAGGACCGAGCAATTCTGCTTTAAGGCCGAATCAATCCGGATTGGTTAAAACACCTGCAACACCAGGTAATCCCTTCCCCATTTATTGGCAGCCACATGCTGATCATACCGGAGATCCCAATGGTTTGATGCTTCTGATTGATGGGATTGCCACACCAACCGTATTTTTCGAGCAACAAATGGACAATTTGTGCCCAAATACTATTTTACGCTTGTCCATCTGGGTATTAAATTCAAATTCGCCGGCTGCCAATGCCCAAACCCCAAACATGGTCTTGCGCATCACCGATCCTAATGGCAATGTATTAAATGAGAAATCTACTGGAAGTGTTCCCGCAGACCTCACCTGGCATCAATATTTCGTAGATTTCACCAATGGCAGCAGCTCAACCGTAACCTTACAACTAGTTAACAGAACACCAACAAATAGCGGAAACGATTTTGCTTTGGATGATATTACAGTACAAGCTTGTGGTCCAGCTATCGTCCCATTTTTCAACACGAATGCCTCTTTATTAAATATGTGCGAAGGCAATACCAACAATTTCATTTTAGATGCAAATATTACTGCAGGATATACAAACGCAGTTTATCAATGGCAGGAAAATACCGGTAGCGGCTGGGCTGACATTGCTGGCAAAACAATGAAACAAACTGCTATGGATTTTTCCAATCGCATAGCTGGCACTTATCAATATCGGTTAATTACGGCTATGAATGGTAATATTGACAGAACTTATTGTAGAGCGATATCAGAGCCTATAAAGGTTACTGTAAACCCATTGCCAACAGCCACGGCTGAGAATTTTGGACCGGTTTGCATTGGTAATACCATTCAACTAAATGCATCTGGGGGAATAAGTTATAAGTGGTATGGTCCAGATGGCCAATTTCTTTCTGCAGAGCGAAACCCAACTATTGCCAATGCAACTAAAGCGATGGAAGGCACTTATACTGTTCAGGTGACTGCTAATGGATGTACATCGCCAGCAACAACAACCGTTGAGGTTTTAGCGCCAATAATTCCAATAACCAATATCCAAACTGCAACCATTTGTGGAGGTAAATCGGTTCAATTAGAAGCATCGGGTGGCTCTACCTATCTTTGGCGCCCATCAAAAGGTTTGTCAGATCCTCAAATCGCTAACCCAATCGCCTCACCAACTGAAACCACGATATATACTGTTCAGGTTTCAGACGGAAGATGTTCAGCCGAAGCAGAAATTACAATCAATGTGAATAAAAACGTAACGGCCGATGCAGGTGCAGATCAAACGATCGTTACCGGACAATCAGCAATTTTAAACGGTAAAGTAAGTGGAGATGATTTTACCTATTTCTGGACACCATCAGATTATCTTGATGACCCCACCAAACTCAATCCCATTGCTACACCAACTGAAGACATTACCTATACTTTACATACCAGCTCAAATTTGGGCTGTAACAGTATCATTGATGAGGTTTTCATTAAGGTTTATCCAAAAGTTATAATCCCCAATACCTTTACGCCAAATGGTGATAATGTAAACGATAGCTGGAATATTCCATCTATTACATCTTTTCCCAATTCAATTGTAAAAGTAACCAACAGATATGGCCAGCTTGTTTACCAGAGCAACGGAACTTTTAAAGCCTGGGATGGAAAAATGAACGGGAAAGATCTTCCACCGGCAATATATTATTACAGCATTTATTTAAACAAAGATTTTAAAACCTATACCGGCTGGGTAATGCTAATGAGATAAAAAGGGCTTCTTACTTTCGCTTATCATTTGGAAATGCTATTTTTGGACACAATGTATATCGTTAAAGTTAAAGGCATAGCCAAAATTCCAGATTACGTACAGTTAAGAGATGACAAGTTTACACTTTTAGCTTATTTTAGGGTTGATAGGCCTGATAAGTCGTTGGAAAAACTAGGACTTGGAGATAAGCAAGAATACATTATGGAAATGGTTAAAGATTTGCCTTTCGGGCAGATTGCAAAATTAGAAATATAATATGGCAGGCAACTCAGTAATTCATTTAAGCAATGTTGATGTTTTTCAACAGAAACATCTAGTCCTCTCAAACGTAAATTTACACATCGAAAAGGATGAATTTGTCTTCCTGATCGGTCAAACAGGTTCGGGTAAGAGCAGTTTGCTTAAAATATTATATGGCGACTTACATATTGGTAATGGCGAAGGCAATATTGCTGGTTTCGACCTTAAAAACCTAAAAGAAAGTCAGGTACCGTTTTTACGCCGTAAATTGGGTGTGGTTTTTCAGGATTTCCAATTGCTTACCGATAGAACAATAGAAAAAAACCTTGAATTTGTGCTTAAGGCAACAGGCTGGAAGGATGAAAAACTAATCAACGAACGCGTTAAAGATGTTTTAGACAAAGTTGGTTTGCGTTCGAAAATCAAAAAAATGCCACACGAAATTTCTGGTGGCGAGCAGCAGCGTATTGTTATTGCAAGAGCTTTGTTAAATGATCCGGAGATTATTCTTGCTGATGAGCCTACAGGGAATTTAGATCCGGAAACATCAGAAGAAATTGTAACTCTTTTAAAACAAATTAGCCAGGCCGGAACTGCGGTTTTAATGGCAACACACGATTACCATATTATCCGTACTTTCCCTTCGCGCATTATTAAATGTGAGAATGGAATTGTGCACGAAGATGCACAAATCGTATAAAAAATTCTGACATCCGTCAGCTAATCAGCCAATCTGTTCAGATAAATACAAATAAATCTGACAGCTTGGCTGATTTCCGTTTATGGCAAAATAGTTGAGATCAACACAAAAAAATTCAGCCCAGTATTATGTTTAATAAGAAGAAAAATAACGATAAAGAAGAAAATATAATGAATCCTGAAAATACATCAGAAAATACTGCTGAGAATGTAGAGAATACTGATGCTCCTATCGCTGAAGCTGAGCAGGCACCTGAATTATCTGCTGAAGAAAAATTGCAAGCGGAAGTTCAGCAACTTAACGACAAATATTTACGTTTATACGCTGAGTTCGATAATTATAAACGTCGTACACAAAAAGAACGCGTAGAATTACTGCAAACGGCTGGTAAAGATGTAATTGTTTCACTTTTACCTGTTTTAGATGATTTCGACCGTGCATTAAAAGCAATGGAAACGGCTGCTGATGTTGCCCCGGTTAAAGAAGGCATTTTATTGGTAAGCACAAAGCTAAAAAACACTTTAGCACAAAAAGGATTGAAAGATGTAGAAAGCATCAGTCAGCCTTTCAATACCGATTTCCACGAAGCAATTACCAATATACCTGCTCCCAGCGATGATCTTAAAGGGAAAGTGATAGACGAAGTTGAAAAAGGTTATACCTTAAATGATAATGTAATCCGCTTTGCTAAAGTTGTAGTTGGAGCGTAAAAAATAATTATTGAATGATTGAATTTTGAATGATTGAATTAACATTCTCTCATTTCATCACCCAATCATTTAATCATTTTATAAAGAAGATGAGTAAAAGAGATTATTACGACGTATTAGGCGTAACTAGGGGCGCAGCCGCTGATGAGATAAAGAAAGCTTATCGTAAGATGGCGATTAAATATCATCCAGATAAAAATCCAGGAGATAAAGCTGCTGAAGATAAATTTAAGGAAGCTGCCGAAGCTTACGAAGTTTTAAGCAGTCCCGATAAAAAACAACGTTATGATCAATACGGTCATGCGGGTGTTGGGGGCGCAAGTGGCGGTGGTTACGGCGGTGGCGGCATGAACATGGACGATATTTTTAGTAATTTCGGCGATGTATTTGGCGGTCACAATCCTTTCGAAAGCTTTTTTGGAGGTGGTGGCGGTCAGCAACGTGGTGGCCGTCGTGTAGCCAAAGGCTCTAACCTACGTATAAAAGTTAAATTAACACTAGAGGAAATTGCACATGGTGCAGAAAAGAAAATCAAGGTTAATAAACTAATTGTTTGTAAAACCTGCGATGGCTCTGGTGCGAAAGATAAATCATCGGTAAGTACCTGTGGTACCTGCGGTGGTAGCGGCCAGGTGCGTAGAGTAACCAATACAATTTTAGGCCAGATGCAAACAGCATCTACCTGCCCTACCTGTAATGGTAGCGGTCAGCAAATTACCTCAAAATGTACAGTTTGTCATGGAGACGGTGTTGTACGTGGCGAAGAAACCATTACCATCAATATTCCTGCTGGTGTAAGTGAAGGTATGCAGTTAAGCATGAGTGGAAAAGGAAATGCTGCACCTAATGGCGGTATCCCAGGCGATTTAATTATCTTAATTGAAGAAACGCCACACGAAACCTTAAAACGCGAAGGCAACAATATCGTTTACGATTTACATTTAAGCTTCGTTGATGCTGCTTTAGGGATGAGCATTGAAGTACCAACCATTGATGGTAAAGCAAAAATCAAAATCGATCCGGGTACACAAAGCGGAAAATTATTACGCTTAAAAGGTAAAGGTTTACCAGAAGTGAATTCTTACCATAGAGGTGATGAGATTATCCACATCAATATCTGGACACCAAAAGCTTTAAGTAGCGACGAACGCAATGCTTTAGAGAAATTACGTGAATCGCCAAACTTTAAGCCTCAACCGGGTAAAAATGATAAGAGTTTCTTCGAAAGAATGAAAGAATACTTCGAGTAATTAATTAAATATAAATTGAAAAACCGATGTCGCAAGCATCGGTTTTTTTGTTTCATTAGTCAACAAAATTGTTATAAGCCGATCTCATATTATCCTGATTTCTAGCTAATTCCTCGATATTATATTCTGTTAATTTACCAGAAGCAGATGCATCGCGCATCATCTTCCTTGCTGCAATTAAATAATCATTTAACTGATCGTTAAAATTTTTAAAATAACTGTCCTTGCCAGGAAATTTACCTGCATCCGGCGCAGCCATAGCTACATGTTTATGATGCTGGTCTTCTAGTGCCTGATAAGCAGATTTAGCTTTTGCCTCTATCATTTTATAATTTTTATTACCGGCCAATAATTTAGTAAATTCGGCTACTTTACTCCTGTCATCTTTCAAGGCAAAAATATATTCTTTTAGTGGGTGGGTTTTTAAAATTACACGTTCTGCATCATCGCCAATTATATTTAATTTAGCCAAAACCTGCTCATCATAAGCATAATATTTTTTGCCCATGCTATAAATAGAATCTACTAAAGCTTTTCCTTTAACCCCTTTGTCATCCTTCCAATCTTCTGCCTGGATATACTCATCTAAAGATTTATATGTTTCTTTAATTTTATCAAGTACGCCTGTCATGGATACTACGTTTTCCTTAAAAAATTTTTGATCATCACTGCTTAAGGCGCTTGGGGGAGTGTCTGGCTTCATTTTACCGCTATTGATTGTGCTCATAGAAAATGGGGTGATTAAACCAATAAAAGCGAAATTGTCATTTGGGTTTTCCAAACCTTTTTCGATTTTAATAATGTTACCTTCTATACGCTTAATATAATCATTGTTTTTATCCGTAAAGCTTACCACTACATTGTTGTACTCAATAATCTCATTTACGTCTTTTTCATCGGATTCAGCGTAGCTTGTTTTAGCATTACTGTCTTTTTTACCATCATTTTTGCATGCTGTAACCGACAATACAAGTGCAAGGGCAGTTAATTTTAAGAGTGTTTTCATAGTTTTTATTCTTTTCATAAATCTGATCTTCCATCACAGCAATTTTTAAACCAAAAAGGTGTATCGGATAAATGTTTGTTTAATGGCGCTCAACAACTTGGTTATTTGCTTAAATATTGACCTCTTTAGGGGTTACAATTTCAATAACAAGGTATTAATAATAAATATGGAGGAAATTAATAACGCTTTTAAAAAGAATCCTATCGCCTGGACGATATTTACATGTTATTGTATCGGTTGGATTTCTCCAATCCTGATAACTATATTTTTCGCCGCTCCAACAGAAAATTTGCAGAATAAAAAAGACCACCATTCTCCTTTTACTAGCTTTTTAACACTTTCAATTTTTTACTTGTTAATGATGTTGACATTGGGTTTTCTAAGCAGGAAAAGTAACATTTATTTAAAACTATCGGGTTATATCGGTATCTCATTAATTATTTTCAGTGTAATCTATAACGGATAATAAACCTTTCCATTTATAGTCTGTTTTCTATATATGAAATGGAAAATTGGTTGCTCAGGCTTCTATTATCGCGAATGGAAAGAGATTTTCTATCCAAAAGGTTTGGCACAAAAAGATTGGTTCAAATATTATTGCGAGCATTTTAACACAATAGAGATCAATTCTACCTTTTATAAAATGCCAACTCAAAAATCGTTCGATAAGTGGTATAATGAAAGTCCGGCTGATTTTTTATTTACGATTAAGGCGCCCCGGCTGATTACACATTATAAACAGTTCAATGAATGCAAGCAACTCATAAACGATTTTTACGAGGCCATTCAAATTGGGTTAAAAGAGAAATTGGGATGTGTACTGTTTCAGTTTCCACCAAAATTTGATTATAGTGTGGAACGGTTAAACCTATTGATCGAAAATTTAAGACCTGATTTTAAAAATGTGGTAGAGTTTCGTCACATCAGTTGGTTTGATGAAGAAATTTATAAAAACCTCGCTGAAAACAACATTATATTTAGCGGTCAAAGCTATCCTTCTGCTCTACCTGATGATGCAATTCAGAATACAGAGACTGTGTATTACCGTTTTCATGGGAAGCCCATATTGTATAAATCAGAATATGAAATAAATGCAATTACGGGCTTCAAAAATCAGCTTAAAGATGATGTTAACGACGTTTTTGTTTATTTTAACAATACCTGGGGAGTTGGAGCATTGCATAATGCAAAACAATTGCAGGATTTTGTGAAATAGGCTTTGAGAAGCGTTCAGTGCAGTCAGATGTTACCATCTGACTGGGTCGATTATATGGCGAATGAATACTGCTGAATGATTTTTGCCGTGTCGGATGGTAACATCCGACACCACGAGAAAACAAAATAAACCTGATAGCAATGGTATTTCGCACTACTACGCTTAATTTAGCACTCACAATAACGAAATTTATGGATAGCAGATCTACAGTTACCAAAGAACCACTGCAAAGCTTTCCAAAACACAAAAACATAAACTATGCGCATTGCAGTTATCGATCTGGGTACGAATACCTTCCACTTGCTTATTGCTGAAACAGCAGGAAACCAGCCTGAAATTTTATACAAAACCAATGTGCCTGTTAAATTGGGTGAAGGAAGAATTAACGACAATATTATCATTCCGGCAGCCTTTGAAAGAGGCGTGAACTGCCTTGAAACGTTTGGCCATACAATTGCTGAATATCAGGTTATGGAGGTAAGGGCTACCGCTACTTCGGCGGTTAGAAGCGCAGAAAACGGGAAAGATTTTGTTGATGCTGTAAAAGAAAGAACCGGAATAAGCATCGAAACGATTAGCGGCGATGAAGAGGCTGAATTAATTTACCAAGGTGTAAAACTGAGTGGAGCAATTACAGAGATATCTTTGATTATGGATATCGGGGGTGGCAGTGTAGAATTTATCCTGTGTGATCCCGAAAAGCTGATCTGGAAAAAAAGTTATAACATTGGGGCGGCACGTTTAATGCAACAATTCTTCAAATCAGATCCTATAGCCAATGAGGAGAAAAATGCCATTTTATTTCACATTCAAAATCAACTGGCCGATCTTTTCGAAATCTGTGAAAAATACCGCCCTGAAATTTTAATCGGATCTGCTGGAGCCTTCGAAACATTTGCCGAGCTCATTATTAGAAAAAGCAAGTTAAAAGCAGATATTAACGCAGCCAAAACTTTTGCATTCAATTTCGACGACTACATTGCAACTTCGATCAAATTACTTAATGCCACGCATAAAGAACGTGCCGAAATGCCCGGTATGATCCCTTTACGGGTAGATATGATTGTGATTGCTGCTTTAATTACAAACTATGTTTTAGGGCGATGTAAAATAAACCGCTTAACGCTTTCTACCTATGATTTAAAGATGGGTGTTTTGGCCAGCCTAATATAAAAAATGATCCATACTGGTATGGATCATTGAGCGTTTAGCGTATATTAATTTAGGTTATTTCTTCTTTGGTGCAATCATTATCTTCCCCATAATCATGGGTTCAGCTTTTTTGAGTTTAAGGTTATTTTGTTTTTCCTTAGAAAAATCGAGGGTTAAAACTGCTCCATATCTCATGCTTTCAACCATTAACTTGTTATTGTTAACGTCAAACCTGTCGTCTAAGGTAATTTCGTAACGCCCATTTTTATCAGTGATGGAGAAAAATTTAGTATCAGCAATGACTAATCTTATTCCAACCGCGGGTTTATGATCTGCGTCAATAACATAGCCATATATTTTTTTTGGCACTATAGGTTTCGTATCGTTGATTCTGTTGTTTATGCTTTTTGCAATTTCAATTGGCACTTTAAAGCCTGTCGCTCTGGCGTCCACTACAAAAACACTCACCCCTATAGCTAGTACGCCCAAATATCTCATCCAATTCCTATTTGTTGTTGGCACAATTGACAAGTGGTAGTTAAGCTGATTTAATTGGGTTTTGCTTAGACGGCCACATACAGAAGAACTGGCGCCGGCCAATACGCTGATAATTTCGGTATTGGTATAACCTGAGAAATCAATTACGTTTTTGCTACAGGCTTTACAGAAATTAAAGCCCTCTCCTTTATCCATTTCATCCCAGTTCTGCAAACATGGCTCGGCTATGGTAACTTCGTTAATTCTCGTTTTCATCGTGGTTGTTTTTAGAGATGATGAAACTTTCAGGAGAATTCCACAAGAGGTTTTAAATAAACTTCAACAGTTCATTATATAGCTTTTCTGTTGGCAAGCCCATCACGTTAGTATAGGAGCCTTCTATGCGCTCTACCACTACAATACCCCACCAATCTTGCACGCCGTAACTCCCAGCCTTATCAAATGGCTTATAATTATCAATGTAGAAATCAATTTCCTCAGCTGTAACAGATTTACAGTAAACTTCTGTCCTATCGTAAAACGAATGAATTTTATCGCCTTTCACAAGTGTTACACCTGTAAAAACTTCATGCCTGCTTCCAGATAGCTTTTTTAACATTTCTCGAGCATGCGCCCTATCTTCAGGTTTACCTAAAATTTCTCCGTTTAAGGCTACAATGGTATCAGCTGTAATCACTATTTCACCATTAGCAGTAAAAGCCTTAGCCTTCTGTTCTGAAATATAAACGGCAATTTCCGCGGGACTTAAATCCGATGGGTAGCTTTCATCTACATCTTTTAGTTCCACTTTAAAATTTAAGCCCATGAGCGTTAAAAGCTCTTGTCTACGTGGCGATTTAGATGCTAAAATCATGGGAGGGAAATTGGCAGGCATATTTTATTTTTCTGCTAAAATAAGAAAAGCGACATAAAGCCGCTTTTCTTATTTGATATTTTACCAAGATTAGTTATTTCCACCACCTTGTCTACGTTTTTCCATTTCAGCACGTTGCTCTTTTTGCCATGCTTCGTAAGTTTTTTTCTGATCGTCTGTTAATACTGCAGTTACTTTTGCATCATTATCAGCACGCATTTTTTGCATTTTCTCTCTCATTGCATCTCTATCGCCACCACCTTGCATTTCTTCACGCATTTTTTTCATGGTTTCTGCCTGCTCAGTAAAAACAGTGGTTAACTTTGTTTTTTGATCATCAGATAACTTTAATTTTTCGTCTAACTGTTTTACGCGTTCTTCAGGCTTCATCATCATTCTGCCTTGTCCACCACCTTGCTGCGCGTTAGCGAAACCAGCTATACCTAGCATTAATCCGCAAATCATCATTAATTTTTTCATGTTGTTTTTGTTGTTTTTGGTTGAAAATTGAGCATGTTGGAGTGCAAAAAAAAATAAAAGTTTAACGCGCCGTATGTAACTTAGCTGTTGCAAAAATTCGTTATCCTATTATTTTGTCATTCTAAACGTAGGGAGGGAAAAATCTTTTATAACTAGAAAGATCCTGAAACAAGTTCAGGAAGACGGCTCTTGGTAGCTGTCGATTTGTTCAGAAAGACAATCCGCTTAGAGACTTTCTACCAATGAACGAATGACTAATGAACTATTGAACCAATTTACATACCCGAATCGGCAGCATTTGGATTTTCATCGTGCCATCTGCCCTGAACTTTCATTACTTTTTCGATAATATCGCGGACAGCGGTTTTGCCTCCATTATAAGGAGAAATGAATGTAGATATCGCTTTTATTTCTGCTACGGCATCGGCCGGGCAAGTTGGAAGCCCTACGAGTTTCATTACTTTTAAATCAGGAATATCGTCGCCCATGTAAAGCACTTCTTCTGCAGCAATGTTTTTATCTTGGAGGTATTGATTAAAAATGGCCACCTTATCTCCTGTACCGAGGAAAACATCGGTTACACCCAGATTGAAAAAACGCTTTCCCATGGCAATACCATCTCCACCGGATATAATACAGATGTTATATCCTTTTTTAACCGCCAACTGCATGGCATAGCCATCTTTAATGTTAAAAGTGCGCAACGACTGACCATTATCAGTAACCTGAACTGATCCATCTGTAAGCACACCATCTACATCAAAAATGAAAGTAGTGATCTCTTTTAGTTTCTGTAAAAACATTCGCGCGTTTGGCGTTTAGGGTTAAGCGCTCGGTGCTGACTCTGGGAAGGGACTGAAGACTCCGAACTCAAGACTAATTACTGATTATCTCTCCACTCGTAAACCCAGGCAGATTGAATTTGCTCTAAATGGCCTTCGCTGCTTTCTTCGCGGGTGCCTTTAAAGTTTGGCAACGCTAAAACCCATTCTAAAAGTTCGGTAAAGCGGATACGGTAGATTTTGGCTTCTGTAAAATCATCACCAAATTTCTCATATAAAGACATTGCAATATCTTCGTAATCGTTCCAGTAAAAAGGTAAAGCAAATTTATCGTTATTCATGTTGTTTTGTTGTTGGTTAATTGTTTGAATTGCTTAATCGGTTAACTGCTTAAATCGGCTAATCGACTCCCGACCGAAGGCTTTGGACTCCAGACTAACTAGTGTCCCATAAAGTCAGACTGATCCGGAATGGTAACTTCGATATCGCCGTTAATTACCACACATTGGCAACCTAAGCGGGAAGTAATTTTCGGACGAACAGCTCTATCGATAAAGTCTTCTTCTTTATCAGAAATCTCTTCGATATTATCCATACCTTTTGTTACGTATACATGGCAGGTACTGCAACCACAAACACCACCACAGTTGTGCTGTAATTCGATTCCGTTATCCAGACAAACATCTAAAACAGATTCGCCGGCTGCTATTGGTAATTCAATAGATTCGTGATCTGCTTCTTCAAAATTTATTTTTAGTTTAAAAATGCTCATAATTATTTTGCAAAAGTAAGAAGCAAAAGCCGTAATTATGCTATTTCAGCGTTAATTTTATGCTATCGCTCAATGTTTGATAAATGTTCTGCAATTCGGGCATATCGGTTAACGTGCTCAAATGCTTATTTAAAGTGCTTTCGTCGGCCCTAACTGCTGGCCCAGTCTGCACATTTTCAGGTAGATTGCTCATTACCTTATCAGCGGTTTCGGCAATTAACGGCCTGATGATTTCGAAATCCAAACCGTTCTGACTTAAAATTTTATTTGCCAAAGCGTATAGATGATTCGGAAAATTGCAGGCAAATACTGCTGCAAGATGTAATACTTTTCTTTTCTCGCCATCTAATTCGTACACCTGACGGCTAATCTTAGTTGCCAGATTGTTTAAAATCGCCAATTGATTTTCATCGTTCGCTTCTATACAAAGCGGGATATTTTCAAATGAAACCGCTTTACCTTTCGAAAAAGTTTGCAAAGGATAAAAAACACCTGCTTTTTTTACCTGCGACGATAAAATATTAATATCGGTAGTTCCAGAGGTATGCACCACCAAACCACCTACATTTTTTAATGATCTGGATACGGTTTCTATGGCATCATCCTTTACCGAGATAATATATAAATCAGCATGCTGTTTAACCTCATTTAAATCACTTACGGCCTCAGCTGCTATCAAATCAGCCAATAACTTCGCATGATTAAGATTTGGACTGTACACCTGTACCACATCTTCGCCATTGGCTTTTAATGCTTTTGCTAAGTGTGTGGCAACGTTTCCCGAACCTAATAAAACGATCTTCATGATTTTATGCGGTTTTGGCCTCTTTTCTTCTTCTGAAAATTGAAAGTAAGAAACCAACAACCATTACAATAGTACCTGCCCAATATAAATTGATGAAAGGAAATTCTATTGCTTTAAAAACTACCCAGTCTTTAGCCTGCTGAGGTTTTTCAAAAATCTGAAGCTCCACTTTTTTCTCATCCGGTAATACCCTGGCAAAACGGAATTTCAAATCCAGTTCATCCACCTTGCGGGCGAAATCGAAAGTGTTATTTCCTTTGATCAAGAAAATAGGTTCTGTATTGTAAACTTTACCGGCAGCATTAACCTCTAATGGTAAACCAACAGCGTAATCGCCCTGGCCCAAAACCAAATCCTTTGCAGTAGGTTTTCTATTTAAATCCTTAACGGTAACAATGCCGCTTGAGGTGTGAATGGTATCTCCTACTGAAACCTTAACAATACGCGGTGCTTTATAATTTTCATCATCAGAATGACCTTCGTGATCATCGTGAGATTCTTTTTTAATAGCGGCACTGGTAATGTGGGTGTAAACATCGTAGGTTAAATAATGCTTGGTATCAGGAGAAGCAATTAAACCCATTTTTTCGTTATCCTGCACATGTGGATGCAAGTTAAAATCTTCTTTAACCTTACCTTCTTTATCTAAAACTTTAAAATTAAGGGTATAAATGGTATTGGGTGCTACCGTGGTATCGGCTACATAGGTTACAGTGTACTTACCCATTTTCTTAGGTTCGTTTTTGTATAACATGATGTTTTCACCTGGTTTTTCTGTTTTCTCGAAATCTTTTACCGGAATAAAATTATTCGCGTTGATGGATAAAGGTTTGTTTGTAGCTGCAGAAATTAATGCGCCTAAGATCAGGAAAGCAAAACCAATGTGTGCAATTGCAGAACCAGCCAATTTCGCCTTGCCACCGAAAGCCTGATATAATACCGCAGCGTTAGAAAGTACGGCAAATAAACAACTGAAGGTGATGAGGATGTACATCGTGTTGGTGTAAATATTAGCCACATATACCAAACCCGCTGTTAACACAATGGAGAAAATAATTGCCGATACCAGACTGCTATAAAATTTGCGTGGATCGGTTCTTTTGTATTTTAAATATTGAGAGAAACCCGAAATCAAAGTAATTAATACCGCGAAAGGTGCTTGCCATTGGTTGTAATATTTTACAGCATCGATAGGAGGCGAAAAGTTTGTCCCAAAGGCTTTGTTAAATACAGGAACTGATGTAGAGAATATGACCTGGATACAAGCTATAGTTACCACTAAAGCGCCAATAAACATCCAAAATTCGCGAGAATAAGTTTCTTCATCCTTGGTGGTAATTGGTAATTCTTTCCATCTTACTACAATGAGCACAATTGCTAAAACAGCGAAAACTACATTGTATAAAATCAAGTGTCCAAACATCCCCATATCAGTAAATGAGTGAACTGATGTATCACCTAAAATTCCGCTCCGGGTTAAAAACGATGCATAAAGCACCAATAAAAAGCTTAAGAATACTAAAGCAATTGCAGTAAAATAAGCATGACCAGTATTTTTATAAGCAATCATTACGTGTACCGCACCAATTAGGGTTAGCCATGGAATTAAAGAGGCATTTTCTACAGGATCCCAAGCCCAGAAACCGCCAAAGTTTAGCGCTTCGTAAGCCCAAAAAGAACCCATAATAATACCTGTACCCAAAACCATCACCGCAAAAAGCGCCCAAGGCATAGCTGGTTTAATCCATTCCTTATATCTTTTTTGCCACAAAGCCGCAATTCCATACGCAAAAGGCACAATCATACTGGCAAAACCTAAAAATAAGGTTGGTGGATGGATAACCATCCAATAGTTTTGCAACAATGGATTTAACCCTCTGCCATCGGTAATAAATTTTAAATAATTAGCGAAGTTTTCAGGATTTGCGAAAACTACAGGAGCCATTGATTTCAGATCAAGAGAATCTCTTAATAGAATAAACGGAGAACTTCCGATGCGCTCACCCAAAATCTCTACACCTAAAAGCATTGAAGTCAAAAACACTTGAGAGAAGGCCACAACCGTCATTACAGGGCGCTCCCAGGTTTTAGCTTTCCAGATTAATAAAGTACCTAGAAACGATTGCCAGAAGGCCCAGAGCAAGAAACTTCCTTCCTGCCCTTCCCAAAAAGCAGAGATAATATAATGAATTGGAAGTTGTTTTGAAGAGTGCCAATAAATATAACTGTATTCATTGTAGTGGCCCAGTACCAGGTAGAACAAAATTGCTCCAATACCAATTATACAGCCAAAATTAACCAAGAATCCAATCCGGCCTAAGTTACGCCAAGATTTATCTTCTAAATTTTTATCGCGACTGGCATAAAAGTATGCGATTGTTGAAAGTAATGATGCACTAAACGCCAGCACAATAAAAAACTGCCCGATTTTACCCGGTAGCAGGTTTTCGCCTACAAATTGAATATCCATTAAAATTAGTTATATTTTTTTTCGCCGTACTTACCTACCGTATCAACCTTACCGTCTTTATTAATTTCAACAAGGTTATCGTTATATTTAGATGGGCATTTCATTAAAATTTTCGATGCGTAGAATTTGTCTTTATCCATTTTACCGATAAGCACTAATTTTTCAGATTTTTCGAAATCCTGCGGTTTGGTACCTGCGTAAATTACCTCTCTCACTTCTCCCTTTTCATCTTTCATGTGGAATGAAAAATGGTTAGCATCTTTTACGGCGTCGTAATAAGTACCCATCGATTTTACCCAATAACCCATAACATGCTCTTCTTTCTCAGAAAGGCTTGCCTGTTTAAAATTAGAGTAGGTGTCGGTATTTGCGTTTAAGCTAAATAAAATCCCTACGGAAATTGCGATGGTAATCAATCCAATGATTGCACTTTTCTTCATGGTTATACTTGTTGTAAAAGCTGGCAACAAAGATAGAAAAATCGGCTTAGCCAGCATTCTTTTACATTTTTCTTGTCTTTATATTGACAATTACCTGATTTTTGAAGGAGAAATATTTTTTCTGAAGCCCTATTTATAACCGATCTTAAGGAATATCTTAAATCGTTTAAAAATTTGGGCTGAAATTGTTAAGTTTGACCTGTCAGATAATCATTCCTTTTTTACATCCCACAGTAAAACATAAACCGGATTAACATGAAATTAAAGCAGTTTTATAAGCTTTTGTTATTTATAGTTTTAATACCTTTTTTAAGCTCTTGTTTTGAAGTAATTGAAGAAATTGCTATGAAAAACGATGGGACCGGCGATGTGGTACTCACCATAAACTTAAGCCAGAGCAAAACCAAAGTGGCTTCTGTAATGCTTTTGGATAGCGTACAAGGCTATAAAGTTCCCAGCAAACAAAAAATTCAACAGGAATTAAATGAAGCAGTGGCCTATTTAAGAAAATCGGAAGGAATTTCGAATGTAAAAAGCACGAGCGATTTTAACAATTACATTGCAACCATTAGTTTTTCTTTTAAAGATGTTTCAAATATCAATAACATCACCAAAAACATTCTTGCACAGCAAAAAATTAAGGCCACTAACACCTCCTCGTATAATTATAACAAGGCCACCAAAACCTTTAGCCGAAAATATCAGGCAATAGGTACCGCTAAAACAGAATTCAATAAATTAAAAGCAAAAGACAAGGCAGTTTTTAACGGCGCAACTTACACCAGCATCTATCGTTTCGAATCTCTTGTAACAAGTAGCACCAACCCGGCATCAAATGTATCGAAATCTAAAAAAGCTGTAATGTTAAAAAGTAGCATCATGGATTTAATTAACGGAAAAATTAACGTATCTAATTCTATACAATTATCTAAATAAATGAAGCTGAGTAATTCACGATAGTTTCATCTCCACTGAAAACAATTTATATCTAATGAAAAAAATTCTAATTGCAATCGCTCTTTTCTTATCGTTTAATCTGGCCAAGGCTCAGGATCTAGTTAAGAAAATACCTGCAAATGCCTTCACAGTTGCCACCATTAAGGGCGATAACGTATTTAAATTGATGTTTGTAAAAGATTTTAACGAATCTTTTGTGGGCAAGAAATTATTGACCGAAACTTCAAAATCACTTGATAAAAGTTTTACCAGCATAGAAGATTTCGGCATCAACCTAGAGAAAAACATGTATTACTTTAATCAGTTAAGCGATAGTATTACTTATAACTGTTTTCTTATTCCGATAAAAGATGCCAAAAAATTCGAAAATCTGATTGACAGCAAAGAGAAAAAGTTTACACAACAGGGCGATATCCGTACGATGGTTTTGCCTGATAGCACGAGCATTATTAAATGGAACAACAACATGCTGTATTTTGTAACCGGAAGCATAAAAGGATCTTTCTTTGCTGATTCTGTTAAATCTGCACGTTATGGGATTAAAGATATAAGGTTCCAAAGTGACGATGCAATAGTTGCGGATAGCGCGGCTGTGGCTGTAGACTCTGCTTATGCAACAACAGATGAGCCTATGGTAGAAGCAGTTGATGCCCCGGTTGTTGAAAAAGTAAAAGTTCGGAAAAAATCGACGGCTAAAAAGAATACTAAAAAAACTGTCGGAACGAAAAAAACCGGTAAAAAGAAAACGGCCAAAAAATCTAAAAAAGTTGCTAGAATAGATTCAGATTTTGAAGAAGCAAGAGAATTCGCAGTCGATACTGCCAGCGCCATGACTCCTGTTCATGGTATTGTTGATGAGCAATATGACACCTACCAGCAAGAGCGTTTGGAGCAAGATGCAAAGAAAAAGAGATTGGCTTTTACCTGGATGATCGCCCAGGCAGATCAGATTTTCACTGGCAGTTATGAGTCTATCGAAAACAATAAATCATACACGGCGAGTTTAGATAATAAAGCTATTGCAGAACTTTGGGTATCGAGCCTTCAAGATGTTTACAATTCGATTTCTCCTGAATTTGGTGCTTACGGTAAAGCAGGGTTAATGAAAGGTTATGGCAGTTTAAATGCGAAACTTTTTATGGACGACAAGAGTTTCCGCATCTCTACAGGCTTAGAATTAGCTCAGGAACAGGCAGATGCGTATAAAAAAATTATGAACAGAAAGTTAAACAAAAACTTTTTGAAATATGTAAACAGCGAAAAAGCGCTCGGTTTTATGAGCTATTCGATTGATACCAAAGCTTATCTGGAAGAATTCCCTAAATTAATGAAACAAACCTATGGTTCTTTATTGGGGGGCAAAATGGATGAAGAAATTGATCTTGGTACTGAGCTCTTCAGTCTTTTGCTAGATGAAGAAGCTGTAAGCAAGGTAATTAAAGGCGATGCGTTATTCGTAATTAATGGATTAAACACCAAAGACGTTACTTACACCACTTACGAATATGATGATGATTACAAACAAAAAGAAATTGTTAAAACCAAGAAAGAAACGTTGCCAGATTTCCTTTTCATGTTTTCTTCTGAAGATCACCGATTGATTAACAAACTGATTAAATATGGCGTAAACAAAAATTATGTATCTGTTGAGAACAACATTTATAAAGTATTGGAAAAGAAAAGCCCGATTGATATCTACTTTATGATTAAAGATGGTATTGTATTTTTCGGCAACTCGTTAACAGAAATGCAGGGCATTAGCAACAATCAATACAACAGCAATAAATTAAGTAAACTGCACAAACAACTATTGAGCAAAAACAATTTCAGCTTTCTGTTTAATGCCAAAAACCTGGTCGGCAAAGTACCAGATTCGGAAATTGGTGGTGAAGAAACCGCTAAGAAATTTAACAGCACTTTAGAGAAAATGGGCAATGTATACATGAAATCGAACCCGATTAAGGGCAGATTGGTTTCGGCAGACATTAGTGCTGAAATTCCGAACGGACATGAAAATGCATTGAAATATCTGTTTTCTTTAATTGAAAATGCAGCGAAGTAGTTTAGTTGGCGATTATCAGTTGGCAACTTACAGTTAACCATACGCTATGAAGAAATTTTTAAAAATAACAGCAGCAATAGTTTTATTGCTGCTTATTTGTTATTTCGGCTTTTTCAAATACAGACAGATCCGGGCCAATAATGTATCCATCCCTATTTCTACCAATGCTTTACTTAAAATAAATGTAGATGAACTTTACAAAACCATTGCGGTTAGTTATATAAAACACCCAAATCAGTATTCGGGATCAGATAAAAAAGGGATTAAGGAAAAGGTAGACGATTTAAACACCGGATTGAAAATCCCGGCAAACATCTACCTATATAGTTTAAAAGGAAAAGCAAAAACTACTTTTTTTTCGAGTTTCGAAATAGCAGATACGCTTGTATTTAACCATTTTATTCAAAAAAAATCTTCTTTGCCGCTGATTAAAAAAGATAGTAATTTCTTTCAATCCAAAGATTCGACTTTGTTTATTCTATTTAACAAAACAACTGTCGCTTTTGCCTATACGCCACAAAAAGAACAGGTAAAAACTACGCTGGTAGAAATACTGAACCGTAAAAATATGATTAAAGTTGGCGAGAGCCGATTTAAACAACTTGTAAACCTTTCTGATCATATTTCGTTTCAAAATACCGGGAACTTCAGCAAAATTAATTTTACTGATGGAAAAATTAGTTTCAGCAATGAGGTCATAAACCAAATGATCGTGCCTGCGGCTAAACCACAGCACCGGGTTCTAAACCCAGAAAGCACAGTAAGTATGTGGCTAAACGGAAAATTTAAATCCGATTTAATTAAAAAAAATCAGACCGTGAGCCCTTCTCTCCTTTCAAAAGATAGCTTTTTCAGGTTTTACAAAGATTATGTGGATTTTGAATGGACAAACACCATTACACAGGTAGATACTGTTGTAGGTTATGAATATAATGATGATTTTGAAAGGGTTGAAAAAAAAGTACTTCAGGACCGGAAGATTCCTTCTATTTCCATGAATCTGGCTGCCAATGACCAAGAAGTAAGTGATTATCTTAAATCACTAGGTGCATTGGATCAACCTACCGGGAAGATCAGCAGTTCGATGATTCCATTGTACCAGGTTTACTTTAAAGGCAATAGTGGTAGTATTCAATTAAGCACAGTGCAAAGCGCTAAACCCGATTTAAAAAGGATATCATCTGACGATTTCTTTTATTTTAAAGTAGATTTTAAAAAGCTGATTAAACAAACACCAATACCCTTAATTGCAGATAAACTGGGTACTTTTAGTCAATTAGAGATCAAAGCAAAAAGCACAGGAAAAGACAAAATCAAACTTGAATCGGAACTTTTATTTTTAAACAAGGATGCCAACGCCCTCATCCAGCTTTTAAAAGTGTTTAAAAATGGTTTCAACAGGTCAATTAATTTTAATTTTTCTGTTGATATTCCGGTAACCAAGTAGAGTATTTTCCGCAGATTCAAGGTGATTTACGCAGATTAACTGTCCATTGTACCTAAACCTGATGGGACGGATGCCGGTCCTTCATCGGCAGGAGGTACAGCAGGGCCAAGCCAGTCCAATGAAATATAACGCTTCATTACTAAAACTAAAAACTATATTCATTATTTGGAGCGCACCGCCTGTACAAAACAAAAAGTTTCTTCCCGTTTTACGCTTTTACGCTTCGCTGCCTCGTACCTCGTTGCTGCAGGGTAACGCTGCAACCGGGGCTAAGCAGGCAAGATAGTGTTTCATTTTTAGGGTTGCAGGGTGCACAGACCCTTGTATCTAAACCTGATGGGACGGATGCCAATTCCTTCAATTGGCAGGAGGTACAGCAGGGGCTAAACCATCCCCATGAAACACAAACCTCTCATTTCCAAAACAATTTTCGTTAAAAATGGTGACCCTTTTGCCTGATACATCACCAAGCATGGATTCGGACTTGCTATCGTAGTAAGATTGCTTCGTACCTCGCAATGACGGCCTGGGTGCAAAAAAAGCCCTGCAGTTTTAAATCCTGCAAGGCTTCATAATAAGATTGCTACATCCCGATAAAGGATCGGATGTAGCAATGACGATTAGTTGATTATGGCCAAACGCCTAAATTCATATAAGAAACCGCAATTTTATCGATTGAATTTACAAAAGCAGCTGTTCTCAATGTTTGAGTTGCCGGTTTGTTCATTAATGTTTCGCGGATTTCGTGGTAAGAATGGATCATGGTGTCTTCTAAACCAGAGTTTACCAATTCCATTTCAGATGCTCCTTTAACAATCATTAAACGATGCTCAGGAAGGATCGTTTTACCGGTTAGGTTTTCTAAAGTATTGATCAGATTGGCATTTGAGTTAGCTGCATACCGGTTCTCCATACGACCGAAAGCCACGTGAGAAAGGTTTTTCAACCACTCGAAATAAGAAACCGTAACACCGCCCGCATTGCAATACATATCAGGAATGATGATACCACCCATTTCGGTAAAAATTGTTTCAGCTTCTGGCGTTGTCGGACCATTGGCACCTTCGGCAATAATTTTTGCCTTGATATTACGGATATTAAGCTCGGTGAACTGGTTTTCTAAAGCTGCAGGAACAATGATATCGCAATCTTGCTCTAAACCTTCCATCGAATTTTTAAAGTCTTTAGCACCAGGGAAACCTAAAATTGAACCAGTATTTTTACGGTGTGCAAAAACCTCATCCACATTTAGTCCGTTTGCATTGTAGATAGCACCTTCAAATTCACATAAACCTACAATAGTAGCACCAAATTCTGCCAAGAATTTAGCCGAGTGGTAGCCCACATTACCCAAACCTTGAACGATTACTCTTTTATCGCCTAAACCAGCTTTAAAGCCTATTTTAGCCATATCTTCTGCCACCTCTACACATTCACGTACGGCATAAGCAACACCACGTCCTGTAGCTTCTTTACGGCCACGGATTCCATGTAAAGCAATTGGTTTACCAGTTACACAGCCTAAAGCGTCTAACTGACCAGGATTCATAGTCATATAGGTATCGGCTATCCAGCTCATTTCGCGTTCGCCAGATCCATAATCAGGAGCAGGAACATCGATACCAGGGCCAATAAAATTTTTCTTAATTAATTCTGTAGTATAACGGCGGGTGATGGTTTCTAACTCAGCAACACTGTATTGTTTAGTGTTAATTTTAATACCCCCTTTTGCGCCACCAAATGGAACGTTAACAATAGCGCACTTGTAAGTCATTAAGGCCGCAAGCGCCATAACCTCATCTTCGTTTACCATTTCACTGTAACGGATACCACCCTTGGTAGGGCTCATGTGGTGAGAGTGTTCTACACGCCAAGCATCGATTACTTCAAAACCGTTTCCGCGGCGGATTGGGAATTGGAAACGATACACACTATTACATGTTTTAATCTGGTTCAATAAACCTTCTGGATGATTGGTGAATTGAGCCGCACTGTCAAAGTTCTTACAAACATCTGCAAAGAACTTGTTCTCGTCTGCTAGATTAGCCATTATTTATTTTTTATATTGAATAAGTTTTCGATGCAAAATTGCCTAAAAAAACTGCACATATCCAAATGCAAAAAGACTTAGTGTAAAGCAAACACCATTCTGTTTTAGCCTAAAAACAGCTTTCATGCCCGTTGGAGAAAACTGTCGAAAAACTATACCCAAACACGTTTAAATGCAGATATCTTAGACAACTTACATCATAACAACGACTATTTTTATAGGTTTTCTACAGGCTATTTCGATCTAAAAAAAATTATAAAAAAAATATTCAAAACAGTCTTTTGTTGCGACACTGAACAAATAGAAGCTAAAAAACAGATCAATATTACGAATATTGCAAATGCCTATAAAAACAGGACATAAAAAAAGTGACCAATTGTGTTGATCACCTTCTTAAGCTAATCTAAATCGTCCCGTTGATTTAATTTATAACTAACCAAACTTGATCAATAAATAATCAAGAAACAATACTGTTATGTAGGTATTTTATGTTGCTACTGCGCTGTATTTTTAATTAGGGTCTTTAAAATCAGTAAAAACCTCTTTTACAACTAGATAAATACAAAAAAATAATGAATTTAGTCTTAAGATACAGCCATTTACCAACCATTAAAGCCAAATATGGTTTTAACGAGAATCGTATTTACGCTATTATTTATCAGTTTGGTTTTCTTTTTCGATTTTCTTTAATCTTTTATCGATGGAGAACAGGTAGGCCAACAAACCTACAAGAATAATTACGATACATATTACCACAACATATATCTTTCCATTGCTGCGAAGGCTATCAGCCATTTCTACGCCATTATCCTGCGCAAATAATTGCATAGCGGCCATCATTAATATCAGGGAGAAAAATATCTTCTTCATTTTAGTTATGTTGTTGTTTATTTTCTATATTACGTATTCTGAAACGGATGGTATAAACCCAGTAACCGATTAATATCCAGCCCAAACATGCAGGATAAAATACCATGCGCATGCGGCTATCTAAATCGTAACTGTTAAAACCTGGGTTACCGCCATTGCCTGGGTGTAATGAATCTTTTAAACGGGGTAACACAAAAAGTAATACCACCATCATTGGAAAGGCGAAAATATTGTAAATGGCCGAAATCTTGGCTCTTTTCTGTTCTTCGTCTATCGCATTGCGCAGAATGAGGTAGGCAAAATAGAGCAAAATTGAAATGGCAGCAAAATTCTGTTTAGGATCGAAACTCCAAAACTGCCCCCAAGTATATTTAGCCCAGATAGCACCTGTTACCAAACCTAAAACGCCAAAAACTATCCCAGCGTTTACACTTTCTACAGCTTTAATATCATCGATTTCGCTTTTGCTGCTTAATGACTTTACACTGTAAAAAACAGAGATCGAAAAGAGCACAATCATGGCAAACCACATCGGAACATGGAAATACAGATTACGGATTGTTTCGTTCAAAATAGCTAGATGCGGCACCCCAAGTAATAAACCTGCTATTGCAGTATAAATTACCAAAACCGAACCTAAAATTTTCCACCAAGTTTTATTCATACCTATATAATTATTGAGTTTTGAATGATTGAATTAGTGAATGTTATTCTCTATTCAATCATTCTCTCATTCAATCATTTTTTAATCCCTCCAAAGGTAAGGAAATAACAATAAAGACGTTGCCACCATCAGTACATTCACCACCAGTAGCATCGCTATTTCATCGTAACTATTCTCCCACGGCAAGCCGTCAACGGCATTTTTGGCCAGTTTAATTAACAAGATCAACACCGGAATAATGATTGGGAAGCTTAAAATAGCCATCAACATTCCTCCATTCCCCGCTTTGCTTGCGATTGCCGAAACCATTGTAAATACAGTAGAAAAACTTAAACTCCCTAGTACCACAGCGATGTAATACATCACTAAATCGGGCGGGGTAAAAGAATCGAAAACCAATGTATAAAAACCTAAAGCAATTGTAGTAAGCACCAACATGAGGAGTGTATTGTAAACCGTTTTAGAGATTAAAACCGCAGCTGGACTTGCCAAAATATAACTATACAACTGTTGGCCTTTAGTTTCTTGCAAAAAACTTTTCGATACGCCATTAATTGAAGCAAAAAGCATGATGATCCAAAACAAGGCATTCCATGTTAATTTATCGCCCAAGCTAACAAAAGAGAGGTAACAAGTAAAAATGGTAGAAACCACATAGAGCAACACACCGTTAATGGTATATTTGGAGCGCCACTCTAACAATACTTCCTTGTGAATTAAATATTTAACCTCTTTGGCCAATTGCATAACCACAAAGATACTTTTATTGATAAATATTGCACGCTTAAATTGTTGTATTGTTGTAATTTTGTTTAAAGTTTAGGTGGCAGAAAAAAGTTTTGAACCACAGATGAAGAGGATAAACACAGATGGCATTTTTTCGTAACAGCACAAATGTTCTAAAAATCTAAATTAAGCGCGGAACACAAAAAAATGTCCACAACAATCTGTGTTCATCCGTGAGAATCTGTGGTTAAAGTAATTATGATATGAACTACGCATCAGTTATAGCATCGCCTGTTGGCACAATAACCATCTTAGCTGATGACGAATTTGTACATGTAATTACTTTTGCTGAAAAGGATATTACAGGATTATCAGAAAACGCACTTACGGCAAAGGTAGCCAAGCAGTTAAATGATTATTTTAAAGGCGATTTAAAGACTTTCGATTTCCCGTTGAAGCAAAAAGGGACTGAATTTCAACAGGAGGTCTGGCAGAATTTACTGACTATACCTTTTGGCGAAACCACTTCATATGCCAAATTTTCTGCACACAATCCATTAGCTATACGCGCTATTGCTGCAGCAAATGGAAAAAACAATATTGCCGTTGTAGTACCATGTCATAGGGTAATTGGCAGTAATGGTAAACTTGTAGGCTATGCAGGTGGTTTATGGCGTAAACAATGGCTGCTACAACACGAACGTGAAGTTGCCCAAAAAGGACAAACTGAATTAAAATTTTAAAACCATACTTTTATTTTGCAGATGAATACAGAGCAAGCCGAAACAACTAAAAATTATATAAAAGCCGTCCGTTTAATTAATATTGAAGATAACAAATGTGCTTTTGAAACGGGTAAAATCCCTATCCGTCAGCATATTAATGCCAGTTATTTTTTCGCCCAAACCGATGTATCAACTTTAGAGAAGATCCCTCATCCTGCGCCAAGGCGTCAATACGTAGTTACGCTTAAGGGTAAACTTCGGTTTACAGTAAGCAATGGCGAAACTTTTATTATCGAGCCGGGCATTATACTCATTGCCAATGATACGGCCGGAGAAGGGCACACATGGGAGGTTATAGAAGGTAATGAATGGGAAAGAATCTATATTCCCCTGGAAGATGATATCAACGATTATTTTATCGCAGATACTCAATTTTAAATTCTGCTCCTAAAAATCTTCCTACATTTAAAATAATTTATATTTTTGGAAGATACCAAACGCTCAATGAACTACAATCCTGGCTTACATATTTTATCAGAGTTCTCGTCTGAAAAAACTGAACAACTTTCCTCCTTTCACGATTGTAAAGCACTTTTTAACTGCTTAATTGAGACAAATGGGCTGGAAAAGGTTGGCGAAGTTTATCACGATTTTCCTAATGGGGGTTTTACGGCCATAATCTGTTTGACAGAATCTCACCTGTCTATCCATACATGGCCTGAATTTAAACTGGCAACTTTTGATATTTTTTTATCAAACTATCAAAAAGACAATACCCAAAAGGTTAAAGATATTTATGAAGCTGTACTCCATTTTTTTGAAGGTATAGAAATACAGAAAACTGAAGTGGTTCGCTAATGGAAGTTCCCGCAAAATCATTTTTCAAACTGTCAGAAACCATTGCCTGCTCAATATGTAAGCACAATATTGTACTATACGAGGCAGCAAAGAGCAAATACACCGTTTGCCCTTCATGTTATTCCTATTTGCACATTATTAGCATCACCGAATGCAGGTTGAGTAAGAAATTAGATCAACCAGAAAAAGTTCTTGTACTAAAACTGGGCTCAACGGCAAATATTCATGGTACTGAATTCAAGGTAATTGCCTATCTCGAAAAAAAAGAAGCCAATACCAGCTATGCCTGGCGCGAATATATCTTAACCAGCCCCGATAAAGGTTATGTTACCTTATCCGAATTCGATGGGCATTGGAATTTTATCGCAGGCGAAGATTTTCTTCCTGATTATAAAGCGCCTATATCTTACGGATTAAGCATTGGTTATAAAGATGTTGAATACAAACTTTTTAACAGGTATACACCAATAGTTACAGCCATGCTTGGTGAAGTAGATTGGGATGTAGTTAACGAAAGGATTAAAGCTACCGAATACATCGCACCACCTTTTATGGTTGTAAAGGAGGTTAGTAAAGCAAACAACCAAACCAATTATTATATTGGTGAATACCTCGATGCTGAAGTAATTGCCGATGCATTCAATATTGATAAAAACGACTTACCTAAGCAGATTGGGATTGGTGCAAACCAACCGTCAAAGGCTTTCGATAGGTGGACAGCCTCATTAAAGATAACAGGCGCAGCCATTATCTTAGTGCTGCTTTTCCATTTACTGTTCAATGCAATAAAACCTGAAAAGGAGCTAATAAACGATGATTTTTTAATCGTTTATGATACTAAAGGTGGTCCTGATTCTTTCAGGTCATTTATTACGCCGTCTTTTACGCTTGATGATGAATCATCAAATATTGAATTTGAAATTGCCTCGGCAGTTGATAATAACTGGCTGGAAACCACAATTGTACTGGTTAACGAAAGCGATAACAAAACCTGGGAAGTAAGTAAGGGGATCGAATATTATCATGGTACTGAAGATGGCGAAAGCTGGTCGGAAGGTTCTACAAAAGAATCGGTTGTACTATCAGAAATACCTAAAGGAAAATACCATTTAAATGTGTATCCATCATCAGGAGATGTATTTAGGAATAACCTTTACATAAAAGCGGTGAGTAATGTAACCATGTGGGGCAATACGATAACCACTATATTATTACTCTGCATTTTTCCGGCCATCTGCTGGCTTTTAATGCGCGATTATGAAAAAAGAAGATGGAATAACAGCGATTTTTCACCTTTTGTAAATGGAGAATAAATGAATCTGAAACCGATAAAATATTACCTTATTATACTGCTGGCCCTTATAGGTTTTTATGGCTACAGTGGTTTAAAAGGGCGCGCTTACTTCCCAGATAAAGTAGAAAAAAACACAGAATTTAATGGCAATAAAAGTCATTCCGGTCATGTAAATAGATTTTACCATAAATAAAAACATTATGAGTTTAAATGAATTAATTAACATCAAGTACATTATTGCATCATTGGTTTATTCCGTATTGGGCATAATGGTTCTCTTTATAGCTTTTTGGATTATTGAAAAAATGACCCCCGAAAACCTTTGGAAAGAAATACTGGAAAAGCAAAACCTGGCATTAGCAATCGTTTTTGCGGCTTTTATTATTGCAATGGCAATTATTATTAGTTCAGCCATTCATAGTTAGCATGAACAAAAAGCTCCCGGCACTTTTATTAATTTCTGTTTTTGTTGTTGCCACCTGCGGTCTCATTTACGAGCTGATTGCGGGTACACTTGCCAGCTATTTACTTGGCGATTCAGTTACCCAGTTCTCTACAATAATTGGCGTTTACCTTTTTTCTATGGGTATAGGCTCCTGGATCTCTAAGTATTTCGAAAAGAATATCCTCTCGTGGTTTATTCAGATCGAAATTTTAGTCGGCTTAGTTGGGGGTTTTAGTTCAACCGTTTTGTTCCTTGTTTTTGAAAGTATTGCTTCATTCAGGATTGTATTATATGGTTTTGTAAGCCTAACAGGTATTCTTGTGGGTTTAGAAATTCCATTGCTGATGCGCATCCTTAAAGACCGCTATGAATTTAAAGATCTGGTTTCGAAGGTTTTTACATTCGACTACATCGGAGCGCTACTGGCCTCACTAATTTTTCCGCTCTTGCTTATCCCCCATTTAGGACTGGTAAAAACAGCTTATATGTTTGGGATGCTGAACGTTGCTGTGGCTTTAATTGTGTGTTTAAGTTTCAAAAAAGAAATCAGGGCTTCCAAATATCTGCAGAGTGCCTCTATGGTAAGCATTATTTTATTGCTCGCAGGTTTCGTTTACGCAGATAAAATCACCAGTTTCTCCGAAAGTCAGACCTATAGCGATACCATTATTTATTCAAAAAGCACACCTTATCAACGAATCATACTGACTAAAAAGAATAAGGTTTTACGGCTTTTTTTAAACGGAAACCTACAGTTTAGCTCTGATGATGAGTATCGATACCATGAAGCACTGGTACATCCTGGCTTGCAGGCATTGCCTTTTGCTAAACATGTGCTCGTAATGGGCGGTGGAGATGGGCTTGCTGTTAGGGAGATTCTAAAATATCCGAATGTAGATTCGGTAACACTGGTAGATTTAGATAAAGGAATGACAAGTCTTTTTCAATCGAACAAGATCCTTTTAGCTTTAAACAAAAACGCACTCTTATCGCCAAAGGTAAAAGTAATTAATGCCGATGCTTTTAGCTGGATCAAAGTGCAGCATAAAAAATTCGATTTCATAGTTATCGATTTTCCGGACCCCTCAAATTATGCCGTTGGTAAACTGTATACTAATGCTTTTTACAACCTGGTTAAGGGCATACTTGCTCCAAAAGGTTTAATGGTTGTCCAATCGACTTCACCTTATGTTGCACCAAAATCTTTTTGGACGGTTAACAAAACCCTCGAAAGCGTGGGTTTAAAAACCATTCCATATCACAATTATGTACCTTCTTTTGGCGAGTGGGGTTACATTATGGCAACCGATCCGGACAATATTTACAAAAAACCTCAGCAATATTTACCTGGCTTAAGATTCGTTTCGAAAGAAAGTTTAGATCTCATGCTCTTTTTCCCAAAAGATATGGCCAAGGTAGAAACTGATGTAAATAAGTTAAACAACCAGATTTTGGTGAAATATTTCGAAGATGAGTGGGCAAACGTTTTATAAAGATGATTTATCGGCATATTTAAAACGGCGTTCTTTTCTCTTGAGAATTGGATTGATAACAGGTGGCATTTTTTTGAACAGCTGTTATAAAAAAATCAGATCAACCAAATACAACATCAAAGGGACTTTACAGGGTCCAAATGCAAAAGCTGGTCATATTTTGCGCGATAAAATAAAATTACCGGCCCCAAGTAACACCAGAAAAATCAAAACACTGATTATCGGCAGCGGAATTTCAGGTTTATCGGCTGGCAGATGGTTAAAAAAGAATGGTGAGACGGATTTTGAAATTCTGGAATTGGAAAATCATACTGGTGGAAATTCTTATTTCGGCACCAATAAGGTATCCGCATATCCATTAGGTGCACATTATATTACCATTGCAAACAATGATGATAACCTACTTATCGATTTTTTGCAGGAAATTAATGTAATTACCCATTTCGAAAAAGAACTCCCCTATTACAACGATTATTTCCTCACTTTTGATCCCGAGGAAAGATTATTGATCAATGGTGGATGGCAGGAAGGTCTGGTACCCGATTTTGGCGTCCCCGCAACCGATAAAGAACAGATTAAGCGCTTTTTACAAGAGGTAGATCAGTTAAAAAACACCAAAGGAAACGACGGAAAATTTCTGTTCAATATTCCGCTAAGCTCTTCGTCAAGCGATCCTAGCTACAGAAAACTGGATAAAATTTCTTTCCATTCATACCTCGAAGAAAAAGGCTACGATTCTAAATATCTATTGTGGTATTTAAACTATGCCTGCAAAGATGATTACGGGCAAAAAATAGATAAAATATCGGCCTGGGCCGGTTTACACTATTTCGCTTCGCGCAGAGGAAAAGCAGCAAATGCTGAACAGAATGCCATACTAACCTGGCCAGAAGGCAACGGCTGGATCATGAAGGAGCTTGCTAAGCAGCTAAAAGATCATATCAAAACATCAACCCTATGTTATGGTTTAAAATTGATGGCAAATGGCGATATAACGGCTTCCATATTCAATACGCATACCAACGCCACTGAGGAAATAATAGCCGAAAAAATAATCTTATGCAGCCCACAATTTGTAAACAACCGCTTACTCAAGAACTTTAACCGGAATATTGATTATAGAGCTTTTAACTATTCGCCATGGCTGATCGCTAATATTACCATCAACGAACTACCAGAATCGAAGGGGATAAATCTATGTTGGGACAATGTGGCCTATAATACGCCATCTGTTGGTTATGTAAATTCGGCGCAGCAACATTTAAAGCTCTCGGAGGATAAAAAAGTAATTACTTATTACCTGCCGCTGTGCGATTTTGAACCCGCAATTGCACGGCTGGCAGCATATGTCAGGAGTTACGAACAATGGCTTGATATTGTTGTTCCTGAATTGGAGATGATACATCCGGGAATTACAGATGCTATTGAAAATATCGATTTCTGGGTTTGGGGGCACGGAATGATCGCACCTACCACAAATTTTGTTTGGAGTGAAAATTTGAAAAAAGCGAAAGCTCCTATCAATAATAAGATTTTTTTTGCCCATAGTGACCTGAGTGGGGTTTCTATTTTTGAGGAGGCTTTTCACCAGGGTATTAACGCAGCAAAACAGGTTCTAAATGTTGTCTCATAAACAAATCCAGCCCTGGCTTAATACTGCATGGAGTGATGTTATTTTCATTATATCGCCTGCATTTTTTTCTTTATCGCTGGTTTTGCTTTTCCCAGATCAGTTTCAAAACTCATCAGGTATTCCATTGGCTTATTGGGTATTTTTAATTGTTTTTATAGATGTTGCGCATGTTTACAGCACGCTATACCGAACCTATTTTAGTCCAGGTAATTTCAAAAGGCAGTATACATTGCTCATCTCTATTCCATTGGCCTGTTATATTACAGGTGTTATGCTTTACCGGTTCGACGGTTTATGGTTTTGGAGAATATTGGCTTATTTGGCCGTTTACCATTTTATCAGACAGCAATATGGCTTTATGCGTCTGTATTCCCGTAACGAAAATTCAACTAAACTGTTAACTACCATTGATAAAATTGCCATTTATGCCGCAACTTTATATCCTTTGCTTTTTTGGCATTTAAGCAGCGGCCGAAATTTCAATTGGTTTGTAGAAGGAGATTTTTTCACTTTTAAGAATGATATGCTATTGAGATACTCCGGCATGGTGTATATCTTAATCATAACCATTTATATGGCTAAGGAAATTTTATTGATCATTAGCAAAAAATGGATTAACATTCCGCGCAACTTAATCGTAATAGGAACGTTTTTATCCTGGTATTTCGGCATCGTTTATTTTAATGGCGATATGGCCTTTACTACCTTAAATGTAATTTCGCATGGTATTCCATATATGGCGCTTATCTGGTTTTTTGAGAAGAAAAAAATCGGAGATAAAATCGTTAAGAATAAAATCATGGATCTGTGTTTTGGAAAATTCGGGATATTTTATTTCTTATTGATTTTGGTATTATTTGCCTATCTGGAAGAAGGCCTCTGGGATGGTTTGGTATGGAAAGAACATCAATCGGTTTTCAAACCTTTTTCAAGCTTGCCACAGGTTACCAATAGCGAACTATTATCGCTGCTAGTTCCACTTTTAGCCTTGCCACAGGCTACGCATTATGTACTTGATGGCTTTATCTGGAGAGCAAAAAACAAATTCTAAAGCATCTGTCCGTTTATCAGTTTCGTGGAATAAAGGTTGACTACTGGATTACCGAATTGGCAGACGATTATTCTTGTACTGTGGTAGGTAATCCCGGTTATAAATTTGTTCATCATGAGCTGTAATCAGACTATGCTGGAGAAAACTCATGATGAAATTGTAGCCTAATGTAAAGCTAAAGGATGTAAAGAGTCTAAATTAACCTCGCAATTGCACGAAAAAGCTTAAGCTGTAATTTTTTCGCCACGTTTAATACTGAAAAGCATAAATATAACACCTACTAAAAGTACAATCCAGCCCCACTGGAGATGAACAACTTTACCGATAAGTTTATTGGCGAAGCCATATTTGGTATAATTATTTGCCGTAAAATAAACTGCAACTACTGCTAAAACATACCAGATAGCCATTACGAAACTCATGAACCTAAAGGCACCAACTTTTCTGATAAACAGAAACAATACCGAAATGGCGATAATGGCGTAAGTGATCAAAAACAAACGCGCATCTGATTGATACAAATTCCAATTGCCTTTAATTGGCACTTTTAATATTGGGCAGAAACCTGCAATAACACATAACAAAATGCCCAACCAAGCCCTGAATTTATTTAATACTAACATATTTTTGGTTAATCGGTTAACTGTATAAATTGGTTAATAGTTTATGACACAAGTTGATGATTAATAGTTTAATAGCTAACTTGTCTGGCATTTTTTAATGACTAATGACTAATGACTAATGACTAATGACTAATGACTAATGACTAATGACTAATGACTAATGACTAATGAACTATTGCCCCTCAATAATCCCCATCTTATCTGCAAAGTGGGCACAGTAATCACGTAAATCTTCAACAATCAACGTTTCGTTTGTAGCTTTTAAAAAGCTATCGCCCATGGTTTGCAAAGTTTCGTAGAAGAAACGTTTCATCTCATCAACAGGCATATCCTTTGTCCAAAGATCTATCTTTAAAGTATTTTTATAATTGTGGTCCCAAACCGATAAAAACATCGCCTTTGCAGGCACTTTATCAGCGTTTCCAGCATCTGTGCTCTCCCAAAGTATGTTATCTGGGTTATTGCCTTCATCTAACTCAACGGTTATTTTTATTTCTGCTTTTTTCATTTTCTAATATTGATTACACCGATAAAGAGACTACATAAATTTATCGACTAATTTTTCCGGATGCAAAGATGCTTAATATTAGTTTTACTTCATCGTAGCCTTACACTACTTTTTGTAATATTAACATCAAGATTGTCGCAATGAAGATAAAGATCAATTCTACCACCCAGATCCTTTTAATATCTTTTAATGTGAACCGGAAAATCATATCTGTAATAAAGGTTACAAGAATAAGGCAACCTAAAATCAGGAGATAAAAGCCGCTCATATCCACATGGCGTGGCGCTGTGCTTTTCCCAGAAACTAAATTTACAGCGACTAATCCCAAACCAATGGCGCTAACGATATTTAAAGGCGTAATCCTAAAGTTCATCTGTGTTTATTTATTCGTTTTCAATTGTCAGATGGAGCCTTTGACAATTGAAATAATTATTTAGAAAATTAATAATTATTTCGATTGTGTCGGGTTCATTACTTTTTCTTATCGAATTTTTTACCTTTTTTAAAAGTCTTTACCTGCTTACCAGCCTTTGCTTTAGCTTTTTCTCGTACCTTTTTCTCTATCGCAGCAGCATGCTTTTTCTCATGGAAAGCCCCTTTAAAATCAGGGTCTTCCTTACGTTTCTGCATATCGATCTCCTTCGCAATATGCTGACGCTCCTCGTAAGGCGTTTCATCTATGAAAACACCTTCGGGAATTTCGGCCACTGGAATATATTGGCGGATCAATTTTTCGATCTTGCGGATATAATATTTTTCGGCATCCGTTGCAAAGGTAATCGCATCACCTTTGGCAAAAGCCCTACCGGTACGGCCAATACGGTGTACGTAATCTTCTATAATGATGGGCACATCGAAATTGATCACATGACTTACATCACTTACATCAATACCCCTACTTGCCACATCTGTAGCCACTAGCACCCTGACATTACCTTCTTTGAAACTATTTATGGAGTTAATTCTGGTGTTCTGTCCTTTATTGGCGTGGATTACACGAACATTCTCAGCACCATATCTGCGCTCAATAAAACTGTAAATATTATCGGCAACGGTTTTTGTTTTACAGAAAATGATCAGGCGGTTAAAAGCCTCATCATTCTTCAACAAATGCTGCAATAGGTTAATTTTCGTTTTGAAATTCGGAACGTAATACAAAGTCTGCGTTACGTTTGCTGCAGGAGTTGCTTGCGCAGATGCCTCAATCACAAGTGGATTATTCAAGAAATCCCCTGCAATTTTCTGCACTAAATCGCTCATGGTTGCCGAAAACAATAAATTTTGGCGTTTACGCGGAACGATTTCCAAAATCCGGTGTATTGAGCCAATAAAGCCCATATCCATCATTTTATCGGCTTCATCCAGTACCAAAAATTTTAGGCTCTGTGTATTAATATCACCAGCTAAATATAAATCCAGGAACCTTCCGGGTGTAGCAATCAGGATATCAACCCCTTTTGCAATTTGCTCTTTCTGTGTCTTTGGACCGATTCCCCCAAAAATTACCAATGAACGTAAATCCGTATAAGTAGAAAACAACTTTACCTGCTCGGCAATCTGCATGGCCAGTTCGCGTGTTGGAGATAGAATTAAAGCCCTTGGATTATCGCCCTGAGCATATTTCAATTGCATTAAAATTGGCAAAACAAAAGCAGCGGTTTTTCCTGTACCAGTTTCGGCAATACCGAAAATATCCTGTCCGGATAATACTGGTGCAATTGCTTTTTCCTGTATCGGCGTGGCAACGGTATAACCTGCATCGGCAACTGCATTTAAAATTTGCCTGTTTAACTTAAATTCTTCGAACGATTTTGCCATAGCGCACAAAGATAGTGATTAAGGTTGACGGTTAGAAGGTGTAAGGCAGAAGGTTTCGAATCATTCTAAAATGTAAGACTTCTTTTTATAAGATAGGTGTAAAGCAATTTCAGTAATTCTTCGGTTCCGGCAGCCCTGCCATCCGTTTTATCCCGATGAAAATCGGGATGCCCACTACTATCAGGTTTATTTAACCAAAAACAGTAGCATAAAACTCAATTTCCCCTATCCACAGTATCAAATCTTGATACTTGATACTAACTACTTAACACTAAATTACTACCTTTGAAACCATGAATACTTACCTGATAAAAGCTGCCACAATTGTAAATGAAGGACAAAAAATTGTTGCCGATGTATTGATAAAAGGTGGATTGATAGCCAAAATCGGCCAAAATCTATCTGCACCTGATGCGCAAGAAATTAATGCAGAAGGGCAATACCTTTTACCAGGGATGATTGACGATCAGGTACATTTCCGCGAACCAGGTTTAACCCATAAAGCCGATATTTTTACCGAAAGCATGGCCGCTGTAGCCGGAGGTATTACTTCTTTCATGGAAATGCCCAATACTGTACCCAATACCTTAACACAGGATTTATTAGCTGATAAATATGAAATTGCTGCCCAAACTTCGTTAGCGAATTATTCATTTTATATGGGGGCGAGTAACGACAATATTGAAGAGGTTTTAAAAACCGATCCTAAAAATGTTTGCGGAATTAAGGTCTTTATGGGTTCATCAACTGGGAATATGCTGGTGGATAATGAAAAAACCTTAGAAAACATTTTTAGTAAGGCACCGATATTGGTAGCTACCCACTGTGAAGATGAAGCAACCATCCGCCATAATCTGGCCGAATTTAAAACCAAATACGGCGAAGATTTAACGATAGAGATGCATCCTTTAATCCGCAGTGCGGAGGCCTGTTATAAATCATCATCATTGGCGGTCGAACTGGCTAAAACTTATCAAACCCGCTTGCATATCTTACATATTTCTACTGCAAAAGAAATAGCACTATTTGATAATATTACCGCGCTAAAGGATAAAAAAATTACGGCTGAAGCTTGTGTGCACCACCTTTGGTTTAACGATAAAGATTACGCTTTAAAAGGAAATTTCATTAAATGGAACCCTGCGGTAAAAACCGAAGACGATCAAAAAGGCGTGCTTAAAGGCGTCCTTGAAGATTATATTGATGTAATTGCAACAGATCACGCGCCACATACATTAGCAGAAAAGCAGCAACCTTACAGTCAAGCTCCATCTGGTGGACCTCTAGTTCAACATGCATTACCAGCCCTGTTAGAAATGCATTTGCAAGGCAAAATATCTTTAGAGAAAATTGCCGAAAAAACGGCACACAACCTGGCTATCTGTTTTGATATCGAAAAACGTGGTTTCATCCGCGAAGGCTACTGGGCAGATTTAGTGCTGGTAGACCTGAAAGATTCCTGGACAGTAACCAAACTTAATAATTTCTATAAATGTGGTTGGAGTCCATTCGATGGAGATACCTTCCAGGCAAGCATTACCCACACTTTTGTATCAGGCAATTTGGCTTATCAAAATGGCAAATTTACGACCGATCAGATTGGAAAACGCCTAACCTTTGCAAGGTAGATTGTTTAGCTTAACTTATTTGCGACGAAAGAAATAATGAATTCATCTTTGTATTTTCGCTGAAAGCTGTATTACTTGTTATGACTACTTTCAATCCTCCCATCAAAGCAAGAACAACAAAAGAACTCCTTTTAATTGTAGGTGCCCCAGATGAATGGAATGAGATCGCTTTATTAGAGGCCCAATCTGAGCTCGCTTTAAGAAAAGTTAATGAATTAGAAATCAAACAGGCTAAACACTCATCAAAACAAAAAGCCAGATTAGAAGAATTAAAAAGAGCAAAAGAATCGTACTCAGTTTTTGATTTTATTTTTGAGCCTATAACTTTTATCGAAATTATTTTTTCTTGGGAATTAAAAAAAGATGGATACCTTAGAAAAGCAGAACAGCAGCGATGGTTTAGAAAAACACTACTAGTCTTGTTGCTTGCAATATTATTGTTTTTTATAATCTACAAGTGATTTAATGTCATCTAAAAAGTTAGGGCACTCCAAAACGTTTATCATTGCAACAGCAGCCTTTTTAGTTTTTCTGCTTGGATTAAGCGAGAGTTTAACCGAAAAAATTTACTCCAATAATCTTTATCCTATAATTTCTAAACTACTAAGATTTTTAAGCGCCCTGTTCCCTTTTGCAATCGGCGATGTACTCTACATCCTATTAGTTGCTTGTTTATTGTGGTATTTTTTTAAAATCTTCAAAAAGTATCGTGCAAAAGAAATCAATTTAAAACAGGTAGGGATAAAATGCATCAACCTTATTTTGGCACTCTATCTTGTTTTCAAACTAAGTTGGGCCTTAAATTACTCGCGACCAGCAATTGCAAAAAAATTGGGTATAGCTGATGAAAAATATAATACTGCCCAACTGGTAACTTTAGGTAAATACTATCTCATTAAGATTACTTATTTAAAGCTTAAGATAGATAGTATGAACAGCAGACCAAAGCAATATTCGGTTGCAGCTTTGTCTAAAACAGCAACACGAAGCTATCAATTCCAAGCTGAGCAAAATACTGTTTTTAACTATACCATACCAAGCGTAAAAGCATGTTTATTTGCCAATTATGTGGCAAAAAGTGGCATTGAAGGTTATTACAACCCATTAAGTGGGGAAGCCAATATAAATATGAACTTACCTCCTTTCATTTTGCCTTTTACCATTTGCCATGAAATTGCACATCAAACGGGTATTGCCAAAGAAGATGAAGCCAATTTATTAGGTTATATTACAGCCATCAAAAGTGACGATATCAATTTCCAATACGCTGGTTATTATTGTATGTTCCGTAGTATTTTATGGGAAATCAGGATGAAATCGCCTAACGATTACCAAATGATTTTTGATCGTATTGCACCAACAGTATTGGCTGATTTTAAGACGGAAAACCAATTTTGGTTAAAGAATAATTCTGATATGTCGAAATATATGAGTGTAGCTTTTGATCGGTTATTGAAACTAAACAACCAGAAAAAGGGAATTGATAGCTATCAGGATATTGTGCTCTGGTTATACAACTATCATAAAAAAGATTTAGAAAAAACCTTATCCCGCAGTTCATCAGAAAGTTGGATTACTAAACATCCCCAACGTAATTAGTCATATCTTCAGTTACAATTATCAACTCACAGTTGTTTATAGAAGACGCCGAACCGCAAACTGAACTACCCGTGAATGGCTTCTCTGTTTCCAAAACTCTGAATCAATTCCCCTTCAAAATCTAACCATTCTTTCCAGCGTTTATCTACATCAACATCAGTACTGTATTTACGTGCAAAATTTAAAAATGTAGTATAATGTCCGGCTTCCGAAACCATCAGTTCGTGGTAAAACTTGGCCAGTTCCTGATCTTTTATATTTAACGAAAGTACCCTGAAACGTTCGCAACTCCTGGCTTCAATCATTGCCGCAAACAATAACCGATCAATAAAAGCCATATTCCGGCTTCCGTCTTTTTTGCTAAATTTTACCAAACGACCAACATAATCATCTTTTCGCTCTCGGCTTAAAGTATAACCCCGTTTTTTTATAATTTCAATTACCATCTGGAAATGCTGCATTTCTTCGATGGCAATCGCTGTTAATTCATCTACAAGATCCTGATGCTCGGAATTTTGAGTAATTAAAGTAATGGCATTGGTTGCCGCCTTTTGTTCACACCAGGCATGGTCAGATAAAATTTCTTCTAAATTTGATTCCGCAATATTTGCCCAACGTGGGTCTGTCAATAATTTTAATCCTAACATGTAGTGCTTGTAATTGAGCTGCAAAATTAAGAATATTTAAGATACGTTTAATATTCCCCACACATTTAAAAGATGATGCAGATTTTATATTTCACTCCGCGAAAATCACATTTATCTACGAGAGCCAAAAAAAAGAACTTATTTTGCAGGTAAATGAATACAAGCGCTAAGAAATTATTAATTATTGGATTTGTTTGGCCCGAACCCACTTCATCGGCAGCGGGCACGAGGATGATCCAATTGATTGATTTATTTCTGTCTAAAGGTTATCAGATTAATTTTGCATCGGCAGCATCAAAAAGCGATTTCAGTTATGATTTTAGTAAGACAAGTGTTGTTGAGCAACAAATCAAACTAAACGACGAAAGTTTCAACGTATTTCTGAAAGAATTAAATCCCGAAATGGTACTGTTCGATCGCTTTATGGTAGAAGAGCAATATGGCTGGCGGGTTCAGCAGGAATGCCCTAATGCACTTAGGATTTTAGATACCGAAGATTTACATTGTCTGAGAAGTGCCCGACAGCAAAGCGACAAAAAAAAACAAGTTTTAGATTTATTTTCAGATACGGCCAAAAGAGAAATTGCTTCAATTTTACGCTGCGATTTATCTATAATGATTTCGGAAGTGGAGATGGATATACTGAAAAATCAATTCAAAATTGATCCTTCACTGATTTATTATTTACCATTTCTCGAAGAAGAAATCGATCAGCAGGTTATCGAAAAATGGATTCCCTTTGAAAATCGGGCAGATTTCGTTTTCATTGGCAATTTCCTTCATGAGCCCAATTGGAATACCGTTCAGGTTTTAAAAACCAAGATCTGGCCAGTACTCAGAAAAAGACTTCCAGGTGCGAATTTGAATATATTTGGATCTTATCCCTCGCAAAAAGTGCTGCAACTAGACAACAAAGGCGAAAAGTTCTTAATTAAAGGAAGAGCTTTAGATGCTAAGGAAACCATTGCTAAACATAGAATATTGCTCGCCCCTATTCAGTTCGGTGCAGGTGTAAAAGGTAAATTTATTGACGCCATGCAAGTAGGTACCCCATCGGTAACCACATCGGTCGGGGCAGAAGCCATGAAAGGCAATTTAGATTGGAACGGTAGCATTGAAGATAATTTAGAGTTATTTATTGATGAAGCCGTAAAGTTATATCAGGATAAAAACTCCTGGCAAATTGCACAACAGAATGGCGTACAGATCATTAACCAAAGGTATTCCGCTAAATATTTTACAGATCAATTCATTAAAGAAGTTGAAAAATTAGCTTCAGATTTAAGGGCACACCGGCAAAATAACTTTTTCGGACAGCTATTAAATCACCACACAGCACAAAGCACCAAATATATGTCGTTATGGATTGAAGAGAAGAATAGAAAGTAGTCTCTAGCCCTCAGTCAGAAGTCTTTAGTGGGGAGTTGAGTATTTTTAGTCAGAAAGTCGGGAATAGATTCTAGGCTCAAATATTTAATAGTTGTCAGTCTGAACCTGTCGAAGACCTTTATTTGCCGAAACAAAAACATTTGCCCTTCGACAAGCTACCATTGACGTTGGTTTACAAACCACTATTGATCAGAATTTTAATCGCTTTTACATTTCCATCCAGCTAGGCCATAGCAGAGTATCTCCGTTCTACTTAAACCCGGCCTAACAATTTTTTCGGGCCGCACTGTCCTAGCCGCACAACTGCCTTAAAAAGAAAAATTTTCAGCCGGCATTTTTTGTTTCTTTTTGATGCCAAAAAGAAAGAGCCCTTCGGCGGCGGCGAGCCGAGGTAAGCCCTTGGGGTATTGAAAAAGAAAACAATTGTACGTCACTCATATTGATTTTTATGGAATAAATTATCCCTCAGGGTGAGTACATTTTTTGGTATTTTCCTAATCCCCTGATCTGTGTCCCCACAGATCGAAACATTTTCGCACTCAAACAATACGATCTTTGTTAAATAAACCTGATGGTACGGATGCCGATCCTTCAATCGGCAGGAGGGACAGCAGGACTGCTGCAACCGAAGAATTGCAGAACCCTTCATTTCCTCATTATAATTCAAAACAATAAAGAATTAGAAAATGAACTTTAATCTTTACAACATTAAAACATTTCCATCTTAAAACCTTACAACATTATTGTAAATTTGCAGCCATGGCAAAAATATCAATTAACCTTGCTACAGGTTCGTTTCAAAAGGAAGAAATTATAGTTGGAATAGATTTAGGCACAACCAATAGCTTGGTGGCGTTTATCAATCCAGATAAAAATCCGCAGGTAATTAACGATGCAGGTAAAGGAATATTGGTACCATCGGTGGTATATTTTAATGGCCAGAATGAAGCCGTTGTAGGTAACGAGGCTAAAGAATACCTAACCACTGATCCTTCAAACACCATTTTTTCAGTTAAAAGACTACTTGGCCGCTCTTACAAAGATGTAGCCGAACATAAGGATATTTTCTCTTACAAAATTATCGATGATGATAGCGATGCTTTGGTAAAAATCTACGCTGGCGACCGTTTTTACACACCGATCGAATTATCGGGCGAAATTTTGAAGGAGCTTAAGGCAAGGGCAGAACATGCGCTAAAAACTCCCGTTAACAGGGCTGTAATCACTGTTCCGGCATATTTTAACGATAGTCAGCGTCAGGCCACGCGAGATGCCGGAAAACTAGCCGGCTTAGATGTAATGCGTATTGTAAATGAACCTACCGCAGCAAGTTTGGCTTACGGAATTGGTTTAGATCCTTCTCAACAAAAAACAATAGCGGTTTACGACTTAGGCGGTGGAACATTTGATGTTTCTATTCTGCAGATTCAAAATGGAATTTTTGAGGTATTGGCCACAAATGGCAATACTTATTTGGGTGGTGATGATTTCGATAGGGCCATTTTAAACTATTGGTTGGAGAAAAACAACCTTGACGTAGCCGTAGTTGCTCAGGACAATATTTTGATGCAAACCTTACGTCTACAGGCTGAGGCTGCTAAAAAAGCACTATCTACCCAGAACTTATATAACGAGCAAGTTGGTGAATTCTGGTGCACGCTTGATAAACAAACTTTTGAGCAGTTAATTTCAGCGAAGGTTGAAGAAACCATCACTGCTTGTAAAAATGCATTAAAGGATGCAGATCTATCAGCCAGCGATATAGATGAGGTAATTTTAGTGGGTGGTTCTACCCGTACACCTTTTGTAAAACAGGCTGTAGAAAATTTCTTTGGTAAAAAACCACAGGATAATATCAATCCTGATGAGGTAGTAGCACTTGGCGCAGCCATTCAGGCCGATGTTTTGGCAGGAAACCGTTCTGATATCTTGTTGTTAGATGTTACGCCACTTTCTTTGGGCATCGAAACCATGGGTGGTTTAATGGATGTAATTATTGCCCGTAACAGTAAAGTACCTACAAAAGCTGGTCGCCAATACACCACTTCAATAGATGGACAGGTGAATATGAAAATCTCTGTTTATCAGGGTGAGCGCGATTTAGTGAAAGAAAACAGAAAATTGGCTGAGTTCGACTTAAAGGGAATTCCTGCAATGCCTGCGGGTTTGCCGAAAGTAGACATCAATTTTTTACTGAATGCCGATGGAATTTTAACTGTCCAGGCGATAGAGTTACGTTCCGGTGTTAAACAAGAGATCGAAATTACCCCAAGTTATGGCTTAAGCGACGATACAGTAGAAAAAATGCTGCTTGATAGCATAGAACATGCTAAAAGTGATGTGGAGCAACGTATGCTTATTGAAGCAAGAAGCGAAGGCGAACAATTGCTTTATACCGCCGAGCGTTTTATCGAAAAACATGCCGAGCATTTAACCGAAGGAGAAATTTCAGCTACCAAAACACACATCGAAGCGCTTAGAACGGCGTTAGCTACTCAAGAAAAAGATACCATTTTGAAGAAAGCAGACGAACTGAATGAATTTACCCGTCCTTTTGCCGAACGTGTAATGGATGCGGCGATTTCTACTGCCATGAAAGGTAAGAAGATAGAGTAGTTTTCAGTTGGCAATTGGCAGTTTTCAGCCTTAGTACCTCATCCTGATCCTATGGCTATCGGATTTATTTCAGGATCTTCCTGCTATTGAGGTCAATACATTTGTTTTTTTGTTTTGAAAGCAAAGACAATGCTTATCGGTTCCGAAAGCCCCGCTTACCGCTTTATCCCGATGAAAAGATCGGGATGCTCGCTATAATCGGGTTTAGCTAACTTGGGCCAGTATAAAAAACTCAGGTTGCAGGGTGCATAAACTAAATCCCAATAATTATCTTCGGTTAAGGATCACGGCATGTACTTTTTTTTTTATATTAGCTATATCTAAATACAATCTTAAAGTGACTGCAGAAATAGGAATTCTAAATAAAAGTGCAGTTGTAATAGCGGCAGATAGTGCTGTTACAATTGGAAACGGAAGAAAAGTTTTTAACACAGCAAACAAAATTTTTCAATTAAGTTATAATGATGCCGTAGGCATTATGATTTATAACAATGCAAATTGGATGGGCATTCCACTCGAGCTCATAATAAAAATTTATAGGGATAAGATAACTAAAAAATTTTCAGAACTTGAGGACTGTGCTGATGATTTCATGCTTTTTTTAGATACCGAGTTCAAAAAACATATTGAAGAAGATATCAAAAGCGAGGTAATTGAATACAAACTATACGAATCCTTAGATATTATAACAGATTCAGTTACAGAAATAATCGATGAAAATATTAGACAGAAAATAATTACTAGACCAAAAACCGAGGACGAAGAAAGAACCTATTTTGAACAAACTTTATTAGAATATCTAGATGTCTTAACATCTAAAAAAGATTTTCCAAAATCTGCAAACCTCAAAGCCTATTCCATTACCAAGTTTTCAAAAACTTATAATACTGTTTTTGAAAAAGTAATATCTGGTTTTTTAAGTATCCAAAAAATATCAGAAAAAAACCACCTACAAACAAAAAAATTAATAGTCCTTCGTTTGTATCAAGAAATTGTATCAGAAATTAACGACGACGACGACTTTACAGGCATTGTTATAGCAGGATATGGCTTAGATGAAATATATCCATCAATAATTGATATTAGACTTTCATTTTTAATTGATAATATTATTAAAGTTGAGAAAGTTAAAAATTTAAAAATCACTAGTAATCGAACCGCTATCGTTAAGCCATTTGCTCAGAGAGAAATGGTGGACACTTTTTTCCAAGGAATTGATCCCCAACTGGATGAAAAAACAAATGAACTTCTGATAGATTTATTAGATGCTTTTAAAAATGATTTAATAGAAAAATACAAAACCAAAATTTCAAAAAACTTTTTAGAAAAGAAGTTAAGTAATCTTTTAAAAACTTTTTACGAGAAAACAGATGAAATAAGAAAGGAAATCCATATCGACCCAATAATAACAACTATTGAGGTTTTAAGGAAAGAGGATCTTATTGAAATTGCTGAGTCTCTAGTTGGCATAACAACATTAAAAAGAAAGGCAACTCTTGATATAGAAACTGTAGGAGGACCCGTTGATATAGCCGTAATTACTAAGGGTGAAGGTTTTGTATGGATTAAAAGAAAAGAAAATATCAATAAAGAATTAAATCACATTTTCTTCGAAAGGGAGATGAAAAAAATAAACAATTTATAGATGCTATTTCTAGTTAGTTCGATAGTTTATTCGAATCCAATGATATAAGTAATTTTTTCTTACCATACATCAAAAACTACCTTCCGCGTATCTATTAACTTTGTTAAAATTATTTTAACATTATGGAATTAGGTATCGGTATGTTTGGCGATTTGCAGATTAATGCAAAAGGAGAAATTCAACCCGCTCAGCAAAGACTTCAGGAAATTATAGCAGAAATAAAACTAATGGACGAGGTTGGTTTAGATTTCTATGGAATCGGCGAACATCATCGCCCTGATTATGCCGTATCGAGTCCTGAAATTATATTAGCTGCGGCAGCTACGGTTACCAAAAACATTAAATTAAGCAGCGCGGTTTCGGTTTTAAGTTCATCCGATCCGGTTAAATTGTATCAAAATTTTTCCACAATAGATTTAATTTCGAATGGCAGGGCCGAATTAATGGCTGGTCGTGGAAGTTTTATCGAGTCGTTTCCGCTGTTTGGTTATAACCTACAAGATTACGACGAACTTTATGAAGAGAAGTTAGAATTGCTCCTTAAAATAAACAAGGAGCCCAAAATCAGCTGGAAAGGTAAATTCAGACCAGAACTGAATAACCAGGAAATATTACCAAGAGCCGTAAACGACAATTTAAAAATATGGGTAGCCGTTGGTGGAACACCAGAATCAGTAGAACGTGCTGGTAGATTAGGTTTACCTGTAATGTTTGCTATCATTGGTGGTCAGCCGATACAGTTTAAGCCGCTTTTCGACTATTATAAAAGGGTTTACGAAGCTTACGGGCATGACAAGAGTAAATTTGAAGTAGGTGTGCATATGCACGCTTTATTTGGCGAAAACAGTGGTGAAGTTGCAGATTACTACTACCCGCTTTATTCTGCTCAAATGAACAGGATCGGCAAATCACGTGGTTGGGCACCTTATCAACGCAATCAGTTCGATGCTGGCCGAAGCAATAGCGGTGCTTTAATTATTGGCGATGTAAACGAATCGGTAGAGAAGATTTTAGCCATCGAAGAAACTTTTGGCTTAACACGTTTCTCAGCACACATGGATGTAGGGGGTCCATCTCACGCAGCCTTAATGAAATCAATTGAATTATTCGGGAGCAAAATTGCGCCAAAAGTACGCGAGGCTTTAAAGAAATAAATTAAGCCCCATTCTTTTTAGCGAAAATCTGCAAAAAAGAATAAATATAACAGCCTACACAAACGGCGAATAAACTCTCCAAAAGGGCAAAAACGATCATAATTGAGGTAAAAATCAGCGCTGCATTATAAAAATCAAATAGAAATACCGCGGTAATCAAAAGGCAGAATCCAAAGCCTAAGGTTGCCGCGAACTTTTTTGGGGCCAGATCTTTCATTTTCGGCGAAAGTGAAAATGCATTAGATACTTTAACGGCCATAAATTTTAGCAAACTAAATTTACCCGATGTAAATGCCCTTACAGCAAAATCAAACAGCAGGAAAACGATTGCCCAGTAATTTGAAAACACGATACAAGCAATTGCAATAGCAGCAACCATAAAGGCAATAACCCTAACTACATTTTCATTTATTCTTTCTGCTGATATTGGGCAAGATAATTCCATAGGACTAATTTTGTCCTAAATTAGCGATTAATTTAATCAGCCAATCAAAAAGCTACCCACTATAATGTCATTTAATTAGGATTAAGCTCAGAGGTGTATTGTCAATCACAGATAAAAAGAATACACAGAGATAACTCAAATACAAAAATCTGTGTTTATCTGTGCACATCAGTGGTAAAAGACGCCTAACTACATTCTAAAAGAGGTGGTAAAAGCGTTGCCTCAATTCATCACTCTAATTTTTCACCCGTTCTAAAATACATTCCTATATTTAGTAAAGTAAATTACGCACTACCAGATATCGAATGGATAATTCAGAAAAATTAAACCTGCTCTTAATCAAGCTGGAAAACCTATTGCTCAGGCAGCAAGGCTTTGAAGCCGAAATTGAAGCTTTAAGAAACGAGGTTCGTGCGCTGCAATCACCAGGTTCAGTATCAACGCCTCCAACAATAAATCCTGACCCAATCATTACAGCACCAACAAGAAATACAGCTCCAAGCTTTGCCGTACAACATTCGGCTGTACCTCAACCTACTCCTGCGCCAATTCCTGCTCTGGCAAACCAAACGCAACCTAACTTCGCCGAGAGATTTAAACGTGAAAACATGGTTAAATCTGATTTCGAGAAATTTATTGGAGAAAACCTGATTAGCAAGATTGGAATCCTGATCTTAATCATTGGTGTGGCTATTGGCGCTAAATATGCCATTGATCATGATATGATTAGCCCACTTACTAGGATTGTATTGGGTTATGCCGTTGGAGCCGGTTTAATGGCTTTTGCTATAAAACTTAAAGCCAAATACGAAAATTTTTCAGCCGTTTTGGTTAGTGGTGCGATTGCGATTATGTATTTTATCACTTATGCAGCTTACAATTTTTACTCCTTAATTCCACAGGCATTAGCCTTTGCCTTAATGTTTGTATTCACCTCATTTACCGTTGTTGCAGCAATTAAGTATAACAAACAGGTTATCGCCCATATCGGCTTGGTTGGCGCTTATGCCGTGCCTTTTTTACTGAGTGATGGTTCGGGCAAAGTCGGCGTTTTGTTTACCTACATGGCCATTATCAATATTGGCATCCTGGTGCTCAGTTTCAAAAAATACTGGAAGCCTTTATTCTATGCATCCTTTGGTTTAACATGGATCATCTTTTCTGCTTGGCGCTTAGCTTTAAGTAACACAAACAATTACTTTAGCCTCGCACTATTATTTTCTACCCTGTTTTTTCTCATTTTTTACATTACCAACCTAGCCTACAAAGTAAGCAAGAAAGAAGTTTTTGGCTTTAGCGATGTAGTCATCTTACTTTTGAATTCATTTGTATACTACGGAATAGGTTATCTAATATTATCAGACAATAAGAACAGCACTGAATTATTAGGCTTGTTTACGTTGGCAAATGCCGTGATCCACTTTGTGGTGAGCTTAATTATTTACAAGAAAAATCTTGCAGATAAAAATCTCTTTTACCTCATTCTAGCAATGGTGATCACCTTTATTACCATGGCTGTTCCTGTTCAGCTAGATGGCGGTTGGGTAACCATTTTCTGGGTTGTAGAGGCCGCTGTACTATTCTACTTAGCACGGATAAAAAAGATTGTTATTTACGAAAAACTTTCCTTCCCATTAATATTTCTGGCTTTTTTTAGTCTGCTGGAAGATTGGATAACTTATTATGACCTCTATAACGGAAATGCAATCGTAATCATACCAATCCTTAACGTGGGCTTTTTAACCGCATGCATATTTATTGCCTGCTTCTTCTGGATGTTCAGCATCAGCAAAAAAGAAAGTGAAGAGCCTGTACAATGGATCTGGATGAGACAGATACTTAGTTATTCCATTCCCGCTATTTTAGTTTTTGTAATCTACATTACCCTTAGGATCGAGATTTCTAAATACTTTAATAACCTCTTCGAACTGAGCAAGATCAACACCACTCCAAAAACCAGATTTTACGATTCAATTAGTGAATACAACTACAATTACAACACCTTAAAAACAGCGTGGATTTATATTTACACCCTATTTTTTGCTTCAGCATTAAGTTATTTGAACATTAAAAAGCTAAAAAATAGCAAACTCGCCATCACTAACCTTATTATTAACATCTGGGTTATCATAGTATTTCTAACTTTCGGACTCTATAAATTAAGTGAACTTAGAGATAGCTATTTGCTTCCTGAAAGTAAATATTTCATTATTGGTTCATTTAATATCGGCATCAGGTATATAGCAATTGCTTTTTTTGCTTTGCTGATTGTACAATGCTACCAGTTGCAACGTTCGGGTCTATTGAAAAAAGATTTGAAGACCATGTTCGATTACTTGCTTTATCTTTCCCTCTTATGGATCATCAGTAGCGAATTGATCAATATTTTAGAACTATCACATTCAGAAGGAAGTTATAAACTGGGATTGAGCATCCTTTGGGGCACATTCTCATTATTCTTAATTAGCATGGGGCTGGCCAAAAACAAAAAACACTTGCGCATTGGGGCAATGGTTTTATTTGGGATAACATTGATCAAACTTTTCTTTTACGATATCTATTCTTTAAGCACAATTTCCAAAACCATAGTTTTTGTGTCGTTGGGTGTATTATTGCTCATCATTTCTTTCCTTTACAATAAATACAAACATTTAATTATTGATGATGCTAAAGTTGAAAATTAACCTATTTACCTTGCTTTTGCTTTGTGTCACTATTGCAAATGCACAAACCAATACTTATAAATTTAAGCGGAGCATAACGGGTGTTAATTCCGTTTGGCATAAAATGGCACTGCCAAATGATTTATATAAAAAAGCAAATGCAGGTTTCGAAGACTTAAGGATTTTTGGCATCAATGGAAAAGATACCCTTGAAGTTCCTTATCTGTTAAAACAGCGTGCCGATAAGGTAACTACAAATGACATTGCATTTAAACAGATTAACCAAAGTACAAACCCAAATGGTTATTATTATACTTTTCAGTCACCAGGAATAAATTTAATCAACCAGATTAATTTGGCTTTTAAACAAGAAAACTTCGATTGGAAGGTTAACCTCGAAGGCAGTAACGATAATAAAGAGTGGTTTTCTCTCTTAACAGACTATCGAATTCTTTCAATCAAGAACAACGATACAGATTACCATTTTACCAAATTGAATTTCCCTGATTCTAAATATCAATATTTTAGGATTGCGGTAAAAAGCCCCGTTCAGCCCGAATTATTGGAAGCAAAAATTTCGAAAACAGATACCGTAAAGGGAACTTATCAAGAGGTTAAGTATCAATCTTTCGATCTTAAAAACGATGTATCCAAAAAGGAAACAATTATCAATGTAACCTTGGCCAATCCCGTTCCGCTATCCAATTTAAGGTTGAATGCACAAAGTGATTTTGATTTTTACCGTTCCATCAAAATTGAATATGCAACAGATGGTTTTAAAACCGACAAAGGCATTCAGTACAATTATGCGAATCTTTATGAAGGTACGATAAGTTCTCTGGAAGAACCTGCATTCAATTTTGCAAATACCATTACATCCAGATTGAAAATTACTATCCAAAATAACGACAATAAGCCGTTACGTCTAAACACATTACAGTTAAAAGGAAACATCTATGAAATTATAGCCCGATTTGACGAACCAAAAGATGAATATGCCTTATATTATGGCAATGAAAAAGCTACAGGTCCGCTTTATGAAATTGAAAAATTTGAAAGTAAAATCCCAAATAATTTAACCAGCGTAAACATTGGAACAGAACAGCGAAATCCTGCCTATTCCATTAAAACAGAAAAACCATTATTTGAAAACAAAGCATGGCTTTGGGTATTAATGGCGGTGATTATTGCACTACTAGGCTGGTTTTCATTTAAAATGTTAAGAAATTAAGATTTATAATTAAAGATGAGTTTTTTAAAAAAGTTATTTCCTTCGAGAGAAGAAAAAAGGCAAGAACCAGAAGTGCTTGCTGAATTTCGCAGTCCATGCTGCCCGATTACAGCAATCGTAGAGCAAGATGAAAGAGTTGCTTACTTTTATCTCTGGGGCGATAAAGACACAAATTTTGGCATTAAAAGCTGTTGGATCAGAAACTTAGCTGCAGCACCTACAAACCTTGAAACGGATCTTATCAAAAAAGGGATATCACCCATGCTTACCAGTTCATTTTGTAGATTTCCAGCGGGGCAACCTCCGTTGAAAAGTGAAGATTTGGAAATCGTGTGGCTCGAAGAGGGGGACGCGGCAGCTTTATTAGCGAAAGAAGAAATTATTGCAATTATACCTTCGTGGTCAGGCAATGGCGACTTTTTCGGCTACGCTAGAGATTGTAAAGATCACGGCGAATTCTGTTGGGAACTTACTGAATCAAATATTTTAATAGATAGGGTTAAAAGTGCCCAAGAATATTGGGCTTTATGGGATAACGAAACAAACCCATTTCAAATAAAACAACCAGAATTATTAAAAAGCTATGAAGAAATTTTAGGAAATAGCAATAAATATTATGCTATTGATGGAAATGAATGGCCACCAAAAGGACTATTTTTAAAAACTGGAGATTTTAATGATGTATTTGTTACGGCTGGCCTTTCTTTGCTTCCAATGCCAGTGGTTGAAATGTATAGCGAAAATCCTAATCAAATAAACAGAATAGAATTGGGCCTGATATTAAAATCAGGCTTAAAGCAATCGGAGTTAGACAAAATAGGAAATTGGATAAGCGGACAGGCAGACATCCCCTGGAAAAGAATTACATGGATGGGCAATGGCCATACTATAACATTTAAAGAATTTAAGAATACCAAAATCACTTCTGTAATTTTAGTTAAGGACTTAAATGTTCTACCTAAATTAGAACTCGATGATTATAGAGGTAGTTCAGTTAATGTTTTGTGGATGATACCCATAACTGAAAATGAAAGAAATCATGTTATTGAAAACGGCAGTGAACAACTTATAGAAAAATTAAATAATATAGGATCTGAAGTTTTTAATATCTATCGTCCAGAAATCATCTTGAATTAACCATGAAGAACATTTTCCAACCCGCAGTAACCAGCGAAATTATTGAAAGAATTAACAGACTTACTCCTACGACCACTCAACTTTGGGGTAAAATGAATGTTGCACAAATGCTGGCACATTGCAATGTAACTTACGAAATGGTTTACGATGACATTCATCCAAAACCGGGGCCAATAATGAGGTTTATCCTGAAAAAACTAGTCAAAAGCAAAGTAGTAAGCGAAAAACCTTATCCTAAAAATAATCAGACTGCCCCTCAATTTATTATTAAGGATGAAAAAGATTTTGAAAAAGAGAAGATGCGTTTAATCGATTACATTAATCAAACCCAACAACTCGGTGAAAATCATTTCGATGGGAAAGAATCACATTCATTTGGGCCCTTAGCAAAAACGGAGTGGAACAATATGTTTTATAAACACCTGGACCACCATTTAACACAATTTGGAGCTTAGCTAGTAGCATAAGAGCAGATTATTGTCCAGATCGCCCCCTTAAATCGTCACTTTTAAACCTTACGCAGGCTAAAAATCTTGCCTAACTTGTGGTAACACAAAAAAATTATATAAAATGGCAAAACCACTTGTAACATGCCTTTGGTTTGACGGACAAGCCGAAGCAGCAGCAAAATACTATTGTACAGTTTTTAAAGATTCCAAAATTACACAAGTAACCCCTATGGTTGTTACTTTCGAATTAAACGGAAATAAATTTATGGGACTTAATGGCGGTCCGCAATTTAAATTCGATGAAGCTATTTCTCTTATGGTAAACTGCGACAGTCAGGAAGAGATAGACTATTACTGGAATACTTTCGTAAATGACGGGGGCACAGAGAGCGTTTGCGGATGGCTGAAGGATAAATTCGGACTTTCATGGCAAATTGTTCCATCAAACATCGGTGAGTTAATGGCAACGCCCGACAGAGCAAAAAGAGTAATGGACGCCGTTATGAAAATGAAAAAGCTTGATATGAAAAAAATGGAAGAGGCATAATTTTTACTTCTACGCCCTTTGAGTTACAAAGAAATTTGCATATCTTGGGTTATATGAAAAGATTAACGATTTTAACCGCGTTAATCATCCCTATATTTCTTTGTACCTCTTGGGGCTTCTTTGCACATCAAAGGATAAACAACCTTGCTGTTTTCACTTTGCCCTCTGATATGATAGGTTTCTATAAAAGGAATATCAAATACATTACCGAACATGCCGTTGACCCAGACAAACGGAGGTATGCTGACACGCTCGAAGCACCACGGCACTACCTCGATGTGGAGAACTATGAGAAAAATATTGATAGTATTCCCGAAAAATGGGATGATGCCTTAGCTAAGTACGGCAAAAAAAAGCTAAACACTGATGGTATTATCCCCTGGCAAATACAGCGTAGTTATTATGGTTTAGTTAAAGCCTTTAAAATGCGTGATTCGGTAAAAATCCTAAAATATTCTGCAGACCTGGGCCATTACATTGGTGATGCTCACGTTCCTTTACATACTACTGCCAACCACAATGGTCAACTCACCAATCAAGTAGGTATACATGCCTTTTGGGAAAGCCGTTTACCCGAATTGTTTTCAACTCAGTACAATTTTGTTGTTGGCAAGGCAGATTATATTGAAAACCCACTACAAGAAATCTGGAAAATACTTAAACACACGCACAGTTTGGTTGATACCGTATTAACTTTCGAAGCTGAACTGAATGCATCATTTCCTTCCGACAAAAAGTATAGCTTTTCTGAAAGGAATAATACTGTACTGAAACAATACGCTATGGCCTATTCAAAAGCTTACCATACTAAAATGAATAACATGGTAGAAAAGCAAATGCGTGCTGCCATATTAAAAACGGGATCATTCTGGTATTCTGCCTGGGTTGATGCGGGTCAGCCAGTGCTTAAAAACCTGATTAAAATAGCGTTATTACCTGATGAGAAAATAGAAAGTGAGGCGGTAGAAAGAAAATATCAAAATGGTTCCCTAATTGGTAGGGAACTATAATTATGCCTTTGTATCCTCTCCTTCAATAATTGCCTCAATCTTTTTAGGTTGAAAACGGCTCCTAACAGCTGCCCAGATGGCGGGAACAAATGTTACCACAGCAATAAAAATGATAACCAGTTCGAAGTTGTTTTTAATTACCGGAATCTGTCCTAATAGATAACCGCCTAACAACAATGCAAATATCCAGGCTACTCCACCAATAATGTTATAATAGGTAAAACGACCGAAAGGCATTTTGGCTATTCCAGCTACAAATGGTGCAATGGTTCTGAAAATTGGCAAAAACCTACTCAACATAATAGCCTTACCACCATGTTTCTCAAAAAATTCGTGAGATTGATGATAATATTTAAGCTTCAAAATCTTATTTTTTTCTTTAAATACACCTGCGCCTAAAACACTCCCGAGTTTATAGTTAACTGTATTTCCTAAAATTGCTGCTACAATTAAAATAATGAGCATGATCCAGATATTTAAACCAGTTTCATGTTCACCTGCAATTAAAGCGCCCATTGCAAAAAGCAACGAATCGCCAGGAAGGAACGGTGTTACCACAAAACCAGTTTCGGCAAAAATAATCAGGAATAAGATGAGGTAAGTCCAGGTACGGTATTCGTTAACAATTTCAGCTAAATGTACGTCGATATGAAGAATAAAATCTATAAGCTGCTGTAGTAGTTCCATTTATCTAATTTTGGGCAAAAGTATGAATATGAAAGGGATTAAATGCTAATATATTGCAATAAAATTAGTTGGCTGAGATGATTCGATTTTTAAGTTCTCCCTTTTTATCGCCATCAAATAATATAAGGTAAACCCTACCATTATTAATATTAAGAGAATCTAATCGTTGTACCACAGGCGGTGGGTTTGTCGCAGTAGGACTAGTTAATTTAAAGGCAAATTTCATGTTTTTATTAACTTTAACCTTTAAAGTTTTAATCGCTCCATATGCAATTGTAGATTCTACAGGTTTGGCTGTATCTGTGCTATCAGTAATTATAACACTAGAGCCTAGTGTGTAACCAAGGTTTAAAAAAGTTAGTTTAGCTGAATCAAGATCTGGTTTTACATCATCGGTATAAACTTTCAATTTTGCAGGATCACCAGTTTTTTCTTTATAATAAAAAACAGAATAATTTTGTCCAATTTTAAATGTTTGTTCTCCTAATGAAGCCACATCAACACCAGTATTTATATTTCGTGTGGTTATATTATAAGCAGCATCACCTGCAACAACCACATAACTTGTGTTTGTATTGTAAGCAACAGGTGTTCCTATTTGTATTCCATTTAAATAGAAACTTTGCGTAGTATCAGTCGAAGCAGCCTGAAAGAATCGAACTTTAGCATCACCTTCAATTAAATTATCGTTTTTGATGCATGAGCTGATTAAAACGGCAAGTATAAGAAGAAGAAATATTTTAGGAAACAATACTTTGTTTTTCATAATTAATCGCTGATGCTAATAAAACGTAAAGATAGCAGAAAGCATATTAAACTTTGAAATTAATTATCGGTAATGATATGTGCTTCTAAGGTTGCTGCCGTTGTACCACTAAACCAAATGGTATATATCTTTCCTCCTTCTAAAGCTGTACTTTGGATGGTTTTAACATTACCAGAGCCTACTACATTATATCTTAAATTGAATCCAGTATCTACTGTAAAATAGCTTGACGCTTCTTTAAAAGCCAATCCATTTACGAATTGGGTACCGCCTTGTACCATAACATTTATGCCAGTGGCAAAATTTGGCGTCAGATTAATTAGTTTGATTTTAGCTTTATCTGATTCTGTATTACTTAAATTATCTTCATAACTCACTATTTCCATCTCTCCTTTTTTATTGGTAACCAAAAAAGTAGTGTAAGTAATAGATGGTGTAAAGTTTAAAGAGGTATCTGTAGTGGTATTATTTGTGCCGGCATAAGAAACATTTCTATTACCAGAAGGTATTTTTACGTAATCGCTGGTTTCGCCAAAGGCTAAAGAAACAGTGGTTAATTTTTCATTATCTAAATAAACATCTTGATGCACATCGGCCAGTGATGCATTGACCATTTTTACCTTGGCCTGGCCTTTCACTACTTCATCTGGATTGTCCTTTTTACAGGATAATAGGCCTATACTACATAAGACAGCGAGCAAAAGCAGTGATTTCGAGAGGTTGTTATAGATTTTCATTGGTTGTGTTAGTTGGTTATAAACAAAAATGGCTCGGTCAAAAACCAAGCCACTTTGTTAATAAAACTAACAAATTAGTTTTTTTTTTAATAACTATTATTTAGCATCACAGGCATCACCAACATTAAAACATCCTCATTTTCATCATTGGTTTGTGGAATTAAAAGCCCTGCTCTATTTGGTGTCGAAAGCTCTAAAGTAACTTCATCACCACTTAAATTACTCAACATTTCGATTAAAAAGCGTGCATTAAAGCCTATTTCGAGGTCTTCACCATCATACTGGCAGCTTAAACGCTCGTGTGCTTCATTAGCAAAATCTAAATCTTCTGAAGAGATATTCAATTCGCTTCCGCTAATTTTCAGTCTTACCTGATGTGTCGTTTTATTCGCAAAAATTACAACCCTACGAAGTGTATTTAAAAACAAACTTCTGTCGATAATTAGTTTGTTAGGGTTATTGGTTGGAATTACCGCCTCATAATCTGGATAGCGCTCGTCTATTAAACGACACACTAAATTGATATTTTCGAACTTAAAGAAAGCGCTTGTTGCATTATAATCTACTGATACATTAATATCAGTTGAAGGTAAAGCAGCCTTCAAAAGTGTTAAAGCTTTTTTAGGGAGAATAAATGATGTTGCTTTATCTGCTTTGCTATCCATACGACGGTATCTCACCAATTTATGTGCATCGGTAGCTACAAAGGTAATGTGCTGAGGGGATAACTGACAGAATACACCTGTCATAGCCGGGCGCAACTCATCGTTACTTACCGCAAAAATAGTTTTTGTAATGGCTTCAGTTAAAACAGACGCAGGTAAGTTTACAGAAGACGCGTTTTCTACTACTGGAATCTTCGGAAAATCATCACCATTTTCACCACTTAATTTATACTTACCATCTCCGGCACTGATCTCGATCGCAAAAGTACTATCATCGATATTAAATGCGATAGGCTGATCTGGCAATGTTTTAAGCGTATCTAATAAAATTTTAGATGGAACAGCTACTTTACCTTCTTCCTTTGATTCTACAGCCAAAGCAGTTGTCATGCTGGTTTGCAGATCGGTAGCAGAGATAGTTAAGTTTCCATCTTTAATTTCGAAGAGAAAATTTTCTAATATAGGCAAAACCGTACTGCTGCTTGATGCACCATTTACGGTTTGTAAGTGTTTTAATAGAGTTGATGTGGATACAATAAATCTCATGATATTATTTAGTCTTCTTCAAAAATATAAAAATTATTTAGCGTACTTGTATTTGCGGTGATAATGTTGAAAAATCGCAAAGAATATTAACAATAGCAAGGGTGCCACTACATTTATAAATTGCCATTTCGTTTTTTCGAGCTTAATTTTGGCTTTATCCAACAATCTGATTTTTACTTCTTTATTCCGTAGCGCAATTAAGTTGTTGTTATCCGTAAAATAATCAACAATATTGAGCAATAAGGCCTTATTACCAAAAGTACGCTGCGAATAACGGTCGAAACCTAGTGGAAAAGGGGTTCCATTTTGCTCCGATACCTGGTTTTTAAAAATATCGCCATCTCCTATCACAATCATTTTAGCCGGTTTACTTATACTTTCCAGGGTGTAAGGTTGCGTAATGGTAGCTGGTAAAGGGCGCCCGGCAAAAACCGATGGAAAATTACCTTCCAACATTAAACCAACATGCTGTGGTTTACTTTGGAAAGACCGTGGGTCTAACTGTTCGCTCACCATTTGCAAGCTAAACAATTTCGGCACATTATACACTTTATTATAGGGAGATGTAGCTAAAATATACGATTTTTTTACACCTTTAACACCAATAGTATCTACTGTACTTGGAAATTCAGATTTTACACCATCCAGCTTTTTCACAACACTTTCAGCAGTATCGGGCAATAAAATCGGGTAATAGATCCAAGGCACCAGTTGCATCTGGTTCTGCCCGCCTACAACACCCGTAGAAACCGGAATTTCGGCACTGTTTGCCGGATCGGCAATAATATTATAATTAATCCTTGCACCGTACATAAAAAGCATATCATCAAGGTTCAAATTACTGTTAACAGCCATCTGACCACTTTTTCCCCGCAAGCTATCCAATTCGGCATTTACCTGATCAATGCTCCAAAGTACCCTCCCGCCGTTCATTACGAAATAGTTAATTTTGTATTTCTCAGTTTCTGTAAAAGGTTTTTTGGGTTTGGCAATAATCAACATTTTCAATTTATCAAGCCCTGTTTTATCAATGCTATTTAAATCAATACGGCCAACCAGATAACTGCTAGATAGGGTGTGAATGGCATCAGCCAATTGTAAATCAGACAGTTCGCCATTTGATTCCGAGAAGCCAATCCGAGGGTTATCACCCGAAAGTACTTTCTTTAAACTCGAAGTAAAAAGATACTCCAAGTTTTCAATTGAGCGGTTTATATTGTCTTCGTAATTTCCGCGGGTATCTAAATTTTGAAAGAGTTTAATGGGAAATTCCTTTCCTTCGCTTTCCATCATCGCCATCGGAAATACGAGCTTCTGCGTTAATCCACTTTCAGTTTTAACACTTAAACTGGTTGCTTCTATACCGCTCTCGTACAAATTATTGATTACTGTATCTTGATCAGCCTGATTAAGTCCCGCTATCGGATCAACAAAAACCACCTTGACCTCGGTTTTAGCATAGGCTTGATAATCAGATAAAATATCTGACACCGCAGTCTGCAAGCGTTTAAACGCAGGTGGTAACTCTCCCGCTAAAAATACCGTAATGATTACCGGTTTTTTATTTTGCTCCAATAAAGATTTCGTTTTATCACTTAAAGTAAAACGCTTATCGGCAGTAAAATCAAAACGATGAAAAGCGTACTTACCTACGATATTTAAAATAATTAACGTGGCTATAACGATGATAGCATTAAGCCATTTATTCTTCAGCTTCATTATCGTTTCCCTCCTATTATTATTTTGGTGAACAATAAAAACAGCACTGAAAAAGAAATAAAGTAAATTAGATCTCTGGTATCTAAAACACCACGGCTTATCGAAGTATAATGTTGATTAATCCCTAAATTGCTAATGATATGTTCCATACTTTGAAATGCAGCAAGCTGACTGCTGTAATCAAAACCTAAAAAAGCGAATGCACATAAAGCAGCACTGATCACAAAGGCAATCACCTGATTTTTAGTCAATGCAGATGAAAAAATGCCAATGGATGTAAAGGCAGCACCCAATAAAAATAAACCGATATAAGAGCCAATAACTGATCCCGAATCAATATTTCCTTCAGGAAAACCCAGCTTTGAAATGCTATAGTAATAAATTAATGTCGGGATTAGGGCAAATAATACCAGAACCAAACTTGCTAAGTACTTTGCCACAACAATCTGCCAGATTTGGATGGGCCGGGTAATTAAAAGCTCATAGGTTCCCTCTCTCCGCTCTTCAGCAAAAGAACGCATGGTAATGGCTGGAATAAGAAACATGAAAAGATAAGGCACTAAACTGAAAAAACCATCAAGTTCGGCATAACCATAATCAAGCACCGAGGTATCAGGAAAAAACCAGAGTAACAGGCCAGAAACCAATAGAAAAATGCCAATGGTAATATAAGCAACCATCGAACTTAAGAAACTGAATAACTCGCGTTTAAAAACTGCGTACATGTGCTATTAAAACGCCGAAGTTAACCATTTATTCCTGCAAATTTAAAAGGAATTGATTAAATGAATGTATTACCAATCAGTGATACTTAAATTTAAAAAGAGGCCGTATCATAAATTTCGGATTGTCATCCTAAAGGATAATTTATTTTATAAAACCGATACAGATTACAGAGATTTTTTTTTTGTGCGGTAAATAAGCTGTGAGGAATCGTCATTGCGAGAAGGCTTTTTCAGCCGACGAAGCAATCTTACAACGATCGCTACTAGCGTGCGCATTAAGATTATTCATTTATGCAGTTGTTTTTAAAGGCATTCATGAGCTCGCTTCGTTCGGTTATCTTCGTTCCTCGCAATGACGACCTTTCTAGGGATTCTGCCAGTGGTAGCCTGTCGAAGACTTAGTTGAACAACTTTTATGTGTTTCGACAGGCTCTCCGTAAGAGTCATTTGGATAACATGACAAAATCTGAGGAGAAATTGTCTTTGTGATACAACCTCTTCTTTATTTCTCGGCTGGTTTAGAAAGAAAAACCTACCCCTACTGAGAAAACTTTATTTTTAAAGGTAATTTCGTCAGAGAGATCTGTATCTGCTATACTGCTTAGTCCCAATCCGTAGCCTGCATGAATATTAAAGCCATTGTTTAATTGGTAACCGGCTAAAAAGTTTAAACCAAAATCCGTCCGTTTAAATTCTGATTCTGCTTCACCAAATTTAATATCTTCTTTTATCGACCCATATTTACCATTTGCGCTTAATGTGTAAGCAAAGTACGGTCCGGCACCTAGAAATACTTTACCAGCGTTTCCTACTTTAAAATTCGCCAATAGGTTTACTGGTAACTCCAAATATTTAAAGTTTAATGTTGCATCTTCAGTAGTTGCAATGTCATTATCCTCAAAGTTAATGTCGCCGTTTGTCAGTTTTGTTCCTTTGTTTATAAAAGTTAAACCAGGTTGAATTGAAATTACATCAGACAGTACAAATTCGGCCGTACCGCCAACATAATAAGATGTTTTTGCATCAAAACTTACCGATGCATTTCCTGAGGAGATGGTCATGTTTGGAAAGGCCACCCCGGCTTTCACACCAAAAATTACAGGTTTGTTTGATTGAGCTGAAGCTGCAAAGCCTAAACTTGCAACTGTTAATAAAGATAATACTAGTTTTTTCATCTGATTTTTTGAGAGTTGTTTTTGAAAATTATTTTTTAGTTTACGTGCCTTCGCCTATTTGGTAAAAACATACAATGATAAACAAACTAACTTGATAGTTAAAATTATTTTGTAACCGATGCAACTTTAAATAGGTGATAAACAACAAAGCCCCCAATTTCTTGGGGGCTTCTAAATAAATTATGGTTTAATACTATAAACCGAAAGCAAAGGCAGCGCGGATACCTACAAATGATAAGGTAGTGCTGTTTTTCGACCATCCTTCATAGCGTACTCCTAAGTCAATACTTGATTTATCAGATACTGAAAATGAAGCACCTAAAGTTGGAGCGTAAGAAAATGCGGTACCCCCATTATTTTCGGTAAAAATTGCAGCACCTAATTCGCCAGCTCCGTAAAAGTTACCACCAAAATAATATTTAGCACCTGCTTTCAAAGGAATAACTCCTGAATTAGTAGCACCAAGATCTTTCCAAGCCTTTTCTGGAGCTACTGAAATATAACCTGCTGATGCAGTTAAGTTCAATGATTTGGCAACGTTAAATTCACCCATTACTGAACCTCCATAGCCCAAGCTTAGTCCATTTGTATTATCACCAACAGGCAATAAGAAATCTGGTCCAACACTAATTTTGTTAACCGCTCCTTCTGTTTGAGCTGAAGCTGCAAAGCCTAGGCCTGCAACCATTAATAAAGAAAGTAATACTTTTTTCATGTGATTTTTATTTATTGTTCGTTAATTATTTTGCTTTTATAGACAAGCATGATGCCAAAAACGTTACAAACAAAATAAAAAAAGCAAAAATAAACATTTAAAATGCTGATAAACATATAGTTACAGGTAACAAATTTTTATTCCAAAAAGTTGTAAACCTTAACTTGCGCTTATATATTGTAGCCTTTGATGAACAAATTGAAGAAAAGGAAAGAATAATCTTACAGTTATTGACTATAGTCCAAAAACATACGCAAATCTGATTCCAACAAAACCTTTGGTATTGGTCTTATTTAAATCAGACAATTCATTTTTACCTGTCCATGCTTCATATCTGATCCCTAAATCGAGTTTATTTTCACCAGATAGCTTAAATTGATTTCCTATACCAGGCGACCAAACAAATACCGTTTTTTGTCCATTATTTAATGGCAATGCTGCCCCTAACTGCCCTTCGGCGTAAAAACTTTCTCCCAGCTGATATTTCAGGCCAGCTTTAACAGGGATATAAGTCAAATCCTGAACCTTAAAAAGCTGGTTTCGCTTACCAAAAAAATTCATAAAACCTCCGTTTAAGGATATGGCAAAATCAGCAGCTATTGGGAAATCGGCTTTTATTGATGCGCCTAAACCTATTCCGGATAAATTAACGAAGTTACCCGATGGCAAACCTATTTCGGCACCCATACCTATATTAGCGCTATTTTGGGCTTTCAACATAACAGGTGTTAAAAATAGAAGGACTATTAAGGCGTTTTTTATTTTTTGGTAAAGCATGAATTAAGCAGTAAGTTTTCTGAAAATAGCTTCTAATGATTGTTGTTTATGTATTTTTTTTAGGCCTTCGAGCGAATCTTTCGCTACGATTTTACCTTTGCTAATGATGATGATGTCATCGCATATGGCTTCAACCTCTTGCATAATGTGGGTAGAAATGACAACCGTTTTAGCTTCACCTAATGTTTTAATCAGCTGCCTGATATCAACCAATTGGTTCGGATCTAAACCGGAAGTGGGTTCATCTAAAATTAAAACCGCTGGATTATGGATTATCGCCTGGGCCAAACCTACCCTTTGACGATACCCTTTGGATAACGCACCAATTTTTTTATGCTGCTCTGGTGTTAAGCCTACCATTTTGATGACTTCATCAATCCGTGCAGGTAAATTGGTAAGTTTATACGTTTGACCAACAAAATTTAAAAATTCCTTTACGTACATATCAGCGTAAAGCGGTGTATTTTCGGGCAGGTAACCAATATGCTTTTTAGCTTCAATGGCGTCGGAAAGAATGCTTTTACCAGAAATTTCAGCCTCACCAGATGTAGGTTCTAAATAACCGGTAAGCATACGCATGGTGGTAGATTTACCAGCTCCATTAGGGCCAAGAAAACCCAAAATACGACCTGGCCTGGCTTCAAAGCTAATCGAATCAACCGCCCTTTGCTTATCGTAATGTTTAGAAAGATTTTTAACTGAAATACTCATTTTGTGTTTTTTACCACAGATTTGCATAGATAAACACAGATTTCATAATTGGTTAAACCGATCTGTGTTCATCCTTCCATCTGTGGTTAATTTATATGCACTGAACTTATTTTTTTATTATACCTAAACTTATCCAGTTCTTCTGATGCCTGTGGTAAATTGTCGCTAGATAAAATATCTGCACCATTATTAACCAAATGATAATAAACATTTTTTACCGGACTGGCAATGGCGCTTTTATCAATATTCCCCATGGTGCCTAAAATAGTGGTAATGCCTTTGTTGTGCAGGTATTGGTACAATTCTTTATCCGGGGCAGAAACACCAACAAAAGCTACAATACGGTTATTAGGTATACCCAAGCTATTTAAACGTTTCAATTCTGCTTTCTTTTGAATGGAAGCTGAAATCATGAGTTCGGGTGCCAATTGATGTACCTCCTTAGCCTGGTTGGCCGTATAGGTAATGATTATTGAATTACTTTCTACTTTATACTGCCTTACCTTTTCGATCACTTTGGCATAAGAAACACCCTTTTTCAAATCGATGGTTAATAGAACTTTTCCTTTGCTCCAGCTCAATACACTATCTAAAGTCGGGATTTTAAATTTTGTTTCTTTTCCCTCATCGTCTTTAAGATTAAAAGCCTTCAGTTCTTGATAAGTATAATTGCCAATCGGTCCTTTTCCTGTCGAAGTGCGATCGAGCCGATCATCGTGCATAATCACCATAACCGAATCTTTACTGTAAGCAATGTCGAATTCGATTATTACTGGATTATAGGTGGTAGCATTATCGAAAGTTTCGATACAGTTTTCAGGAAAACCAGGCATTGGGCCACCACGATGAGCACTGATTAATGGAAAACGGTTTTCGGGCGACCATTTTAAGAATTGATATAACTCCGTGGGTGTATTAAACTTAATATATTGATGGCTTTTTTCTTCTGGTTTGCATGAGGTAAAAACTGCAACCACAACCAAAAATAGCAAATGATGGAATTTCATGCTTCAAAAGTAAGGTTAATTGGTTAATTGTTGAAATCTGATAATCGCGCTATCATATCAGTTTACCATTCATACTTTTAAATAATTAACCTTTACGCAAAGCCATTTTTGATGGCAAAAACAGCCAATCCTACCCTGGTTTTAAGTTCGAGTTTTTCGCATAACTGATCGCGATAGCTTTCAACAGTACGTGGACTACAGAACATTTTATCAGCTATTTCCTTATAATTAAGTTCGGTAACAGTGTATTTTAAAAACTCTTTCTCCCGATCTGAAATTTTGATCTCAACATCTTTGGTTTTATTGAGGCTGGAGAAAATGATTTTTGATGCCCAGTCAGGGTAAAAAAATCCGTTGATATTCAATTTTGTGAGCGCGTTTTCGAGCTCTACCGGATGCGCATTTTTTAGCAGGTAGCCTTTAGCACCGTTGCTAACCATTTTAATCACACTTTTCTCTTCACCCTGCATACTCAGGGCCATTACTTTTACCTCTGGATGGTGCGCAGTTACCCAGGTTACGGTTTCAAAACCATCCATAATGGGCATACTAATATCCAAAAGCAAAATATCGGGAATTTTACTGCTGTTTTCGAAGTTTTTAATCAGCTCTTTTCCGTTCTCACAAACATACATCACTTCAAAGGCTGCAAAATTATCTATAATGCCCTGAAGTGCCTTTGCTATCAGGATATGATCATCAACAATAACTATAGTTTTTTTCATGCCGGGCCATTTAAAATAATAGTAAGTGTAGTGCCTAAACCGGGTTTGCTTTCTAAATTAAATTGTCCACCGATAATTTCGGCTCTTTTTTTCATGTTTTTTAATCCTATACCATCAGAAGTGATTTTAGTATAATCAAATCCTACTCCATCATCCTGTATTTTTAATGTTAAAAAAACTTCAGGAGAAGAATTTAACTGAATTTTGATATTGCTGCAATGTGCATGCTTTAAGCTATTTTGAAGAAATTCTTGTGTTATCCTTAATAATACATTCTTTTTTACAAACTCCAGATCTATACTTTCGCAATTGTATTGAAAGATTACCTTACATTTTTTCAAAGCATTGAGGTTGTTCACTTCTTCCTGTATTAAAGTTACAATTTCATTTTCACTTATATTATCGTTCGTTAAGTTTTTCGACAAACTCCTCAAGTCTTGCAACGATGAATTAATGATCTGATAAATCTGCTCAATTCTTTTACTTGCCTGAGGCACTTTGTTTTCGTGCACCAGCTGTTGGGTATAAAGGCTCACCAACGTTAACTTCTGCCCGATATTATCGTGTAGTTCACGGCCAATCTGCTGCATGGTGGCCTGTTGTATTTCTAACTGGGTAGTTAAAAGTTCCTTCTGATGTATTTCGTTGGTAATTTTGATTTCATTCAGATATTCCCTTTTCCGTTCTTTATATTTTTTAATATAGACCATAATGGCGACTACAAAGAGCACGAAAAACAGGTTAAAAAGGATGATGGTAATTAAGAGCTCTGTTTTCCCCATATAAATGAAATTGAGAATAATACATACATTACAATCCCTGATACCAGAAAATAATCGAAATAAATATTCCAGATCTGGATATAAGCCCGCAATAAGGAATAAAACGTAAGAAAAGGTAATGTACCGATATAGAATAAGGTTACGCCTAAATTAATATAAAACATTCTATTTTCATGAAAGTTGAGAATGTTGATTGAGTTTACCTGATTATAATATTCTTTGATAACCAAAAACATTAAGAGTAAACATCCAAAAGTATAGCTAAAGGAAAAATATACTTTACTTTCCTTAAAGAATAATCTGCTGAGTATAAATGAAATTATGTACAACAAAGAGAGTATCACAAATAGTCTTTTATCCTTAAATGATTTTACTGCATAAAGCCAGTAAAAAAAGATAAACTGGAAAGGGATAACGATATAGTTATAATATTTAGTTTTTGAAAAGCTGATATATTCTCCCCCACATTTCCCAATTACTTCACAGATAAAAATAATGATCAGATAATAGATAAAATACCTCCAATGTTGCCCCTTTAACCGTTTAAAGTAGCAAAACGCAATCAATGCAGCCACTCCTTCAATCCAGAGAAAAATGTCGCTCAGAAATTTCTGGAAGTCGTTCATTTCATTAAGATATTAATAAGTTTCTATTGCTGAATCGGCTGGTGGAATGGTTTGTCCATGGTTTTGAGCCATTACCTCACGCGATTGACTGTCACTACTATCCGAACTCATGGCCATTAAGGTAATGGGTTGCTCTTTTTCTCTTTCTTTTAGCGGGAAAGTAGTACGGTCTAAAGGGTTAAAGTCGTAATCCTGGTAGCTTCCATCGCTGCTCTTCTTCTTTAAAGTAGGGATCATCACAAGTGTATGTTTTTGGGCATAATTTTTCCCTATCGATTTCTCATCCTCAAAACCATTCCATTCGTTGTCTTTTGGATAGGCAGCATAGTAGAAACGGATACCCAATGCACCATCAGCAATGCGCGGATCTACTTTTTTACTAAAAAATTCGATATCAGCGATGAATTTTTTTAGGGTTTTTAAACCGAAAGAAACAGAATGGGCATCGTTTATCCCCAATACTTTATTAATTGCTGCTAAATGGTTGTTGCGGTAATTATCAACCATTTGTTGGATTATTGCCGGATCCATCGTATTTGGACGTCCCCGCCTTTCATTTGTTTTCATAAGATCGATTAGTTTTAGTAACAGATAACATAATAGTACCCCACATAAAAATACGATAGCATAGCTAGGTAGATGTTGCATTTCCATAATTTTTTAGTTTTAATTAAAGTTAACTTTTATTCCCAAATGTGATAAAACTTTTATAGATAACAGATGGGGTTTTCCCCATATTTTATTGTTGTTTTTCCCTCTTTTTATTTTGTTGCTTTCACCATTGATTTCTAGTGTTTTACCTAAGGTTTTTCTGCGCCAACTGTTTCAACTTTGGATTAGTGTTTTAACAACAAAAACACCAATGGGAATAAGCCGAAAATCCTAAACAGAGTAGGCAAAACTTAAAAAACTTAAACCATGTCAAAAACCTTGAAAAAAGAAGAAAAAGTAGAGTACACAGGAAGATACCTTGTATTACTACCAGAAGGATCCAACACCTCTGATTCTATTAACCAGATCAATTCTATTAGCGGGCTGAACCTAAAAAGCTCTTTAGAATTTGAAAACGAGTTTTTCACAGATAAAGACCTCGCTAAAACTGATGGTATTATACTAGACAAGCTGGGAATTGCTATCGTAAACGAAAAACCAAAAATTGAAAATTCAATCAGCAGTTTAGGCGAAAGTGAAATGATTGTAGAAAAGGAAAGAGTAGTTTATGCTATTGGAATGCTGGATGAAAGTACCCAAAACTATGTTGAGGGCTACAGAGATGCGGTAAACCAAATGACCAATGTATTGGTTGGAAGCGAAACAGAAGATTACAATTATGAAGAGCAAGAATCGGAAGTAGAATCTGTTGGTGCTACCTGGGGATTAAAAGCAACCAATGTTGTGCCAACTAGCTTTTTAAGGTACAACCCTTACAACGGTGCAGGCATTAAAGTAGCCATATTGGATACTGGTTTCGACTTTAACCACCCTGATTTTGCTGGCCGTCCTGTTGTTCATCAAAGTTTTATTAGCGGAGAAAGTACACAGGATGGACATGGCCACGGCACACACTGTACGGGTACTGCCTGTGGTCCTTCTAGTTCGCCATCGGCAACAGAAAGATACGGTATTGCTTATGCAGCCAGTATTTATATCGGAAAAGTTTTAAGCAATGGTGGTTCTGGTGGAGATGGGGGCATTCTTGCCGGCATTAACTGGGCAATTGCCAACCGTTGTGATGTGGTAAGCATGTCGTTAAGAGGCTTTGTAACCGGAGCAGGCTATTCTGCTGTTTTTGAAACCGCTGCTGCCCGTGCTTTAGCACAAGGTACGCTAATTATTGCTGCTGCAGGAAACGATTCGGCAAGACCAGGCACTGTTAGACAGGTAATGCACCCTGCAAATTGCCCATCAATAATGGCTGTGGGTGCTGTAGATGTAAATATGAACGTAGCTGCTTTTTCTAACGGAGGCCTTTACCCAACTTATGGCGCTGTAGACATTGCTGCTCCAGGCGTTAACGTGTATTCTTCTACAAAACTGCCTACCAAGTATGCAAGCTGGAACGGAACCAGTATGGCTACCCCACATGTTGCAGGTATTGCCGCACTATGGGCACAGGCATCGGGCCTGAGGGGAATTAATTTGTGGAGAAAATTAACCTCAACTGCGAAAACGTTACCTTTACCTGGCAGAGATGTAGGTGCAGGATTGGTACAGGCGCCTACAAAAACAAGATTTATAAAATACCCAATTGATAGATTCCCGATTGATAAATTCCCAATTTTAGTTAATCCGAAATTCCCTATCGATCCAATTGGCCCAATTGAAAAAATTATAAGATGAAAACAAAATGGTTAATATCTGTAAAGGATAACACAATGGATTTAGTAGTTAAAGAACTCAAGAAGATCGGTGTTAACGATATCGAGGCTTTAGATTCAATTGGCGTAATCGTAATTGTTCCGGGCAATCATAAAATTGCAGATATCAAAAAAATTGATGGCGTATTAAGTGTTGAAGAGGAAAGGGATATCAGCATTTAAGCCAACAAAAACCTAATCACTCTCTTAATTTTAAAAATCGGTGTGACATTTAGTTGCACCGATTTTTTTTTGCATCCTATATCTAAACATTAATAGTTTCACATTTCCAGCCACCTAAACCTGATCTGATAGCTATCGGATGAAGCGAGCACGAGTGTAACGATTAAAGCGGAAAGCAGGAGCTCCGAAACCGATTAGCACGACTATTGCTTTCCCAATTATTTTGAACCATATAAGAATTTAAGGACGGATAAGCTGACAGGTAAGACACCTTTCGTCTGTTTCCGACCAGCTAAGACACCTTATAACACCTAAGTTATGTGCAGAAATTCTAAAATCTGCAGTTCCTTTGCCATTGATCAAAAACCTTCAGCCTTATACCTTTAAACCCTCCGCCTTTTTATTATCTTTGCTGCATTATGGCTCAAAAGAATAACAACGAACGATTTAAAAATGTAATATCACACGCTAAAGAATACGGTTTTGTATTCCAGAGCAGCGAAATATATGATGGCTTAAGTGCCGTTTACGATTATGGCCAATTGGGTGCCGAGTTAAAAAACAACATTAAAACCTACTGGTGGAAAGCCATGGTACAAATGCATGAAAACATTGTAGGGATTGATTCTGCAATTTTTATGCATCCTAAGGTTTGGAAAGCCAGCGGACACGTTGATGGTTTTAACGACCCCATGATCGACAACAAGGATTCAAAAAAACGTTACCGTGCCGATCAGTTATTAGAGAATAAAATTGATGAGCTATATTCGGAACTGGCCAATTTCAGTGCAGAAAACAAAGCAAAATTTGAGGCATTTCAACAAGAAATATTGGGTTTAAGTGATGAAGGTCAGGCGAGCTGGGTACCAACGTTTAAAGATGAGGAAACGATTTTAGATCACAGTAAATATCCTTTTGTTGAGGAAGCAAGCTGGAGATTTGTTAAAAAGGGTTTAACGCTTGAAGTAGAAATGAACCTTGCGCTTAAATCTGAAAATTTAGCACAGCTAAAAGACTTAATTGTTGATTACAAAGTAATCTGCCCGATTTCTAAAACTTCTAACTGGACTGATGTGCGCCAGTTTAACCTGATGTTTAGCACACAATTTGGTGCAATGGCTGAAGGAAGCGATGAGGTTTATCTTCGTCCGGAAACAGCACAGGGCATTTTCGTAAACTTTTTAAATGTTCAAAAATCCGGAAGGATGAAAATTCCTTTCGGTATTGCGCAGATTGGTAAGGCTTTCAGAAATGAAGTAATTGCCCGCCAGTTTATTATGCGTATGCGCGAATTTGAGCAAATGGAAATGCAATTTTTTGTTCGCCCGGGTGAAGACAAAAAATGGTTCGAATACTGGAAAGAAGCACGTTTAAAATGGCACAAAGCTTTAGGTACTTCGCCTGAAAAATACCGTTATCATGACCACGTAAAATTAGCACACTATGCCAATGCGGCTACTGATATTGAATTCGAATTTCCATTCGGATTTAAAGAAGTTGAGGGGATCCATAGCCGTACCGATTTCGATTTAACGCAGCACCAGGAGTTTTCTGGCAAGAAAATGCAATATTTCGATAACGATTTAAATGAAGAAGGTAAGCCTTATGGCAACTACGTTCCGTACGTAATCGAAACTTCCATCGGTTTAGACCGTATGTTCTTGTTAACCATGATTAATGCTTTTGAAGAGCAGGATTTAAGCACCGATGATAAGCAGGATAGCCGTACGTTATTGCGTTTACATCCAGCTTTAGCGCCATACAAAGTGGCTGTTTTCCCATTAACCAAAAAAGATGGTTTACCTGAAAAGGCCCGTGAGATTATGGATACCTTGAAATTTGATTTTAACTGTATTTATGAAGAGAAAGATGCTATCGGTAAACGTTATCGCCGCCAGGATGCTGTTGGTACACCTTTCTGTATCACTGTCGATCACCAGAGTTTAGAAGACAACACGGTTACCATCCGCCATCGCGATAGCATGGAGCAGGAACGTGTAGCCATAGCCGATTTAGGGAACATAATAGGATCAGCAGTGAGCTGGAAAACTTTGTTGGCATAATTTTAACCACCTTAGATGCCCTCAGGTGTCTAAGGTAGATTTATAATATTCAGTCGCAGGTTTTAACCCTGCGACTTTTTTGTGTACAAAAAATGAATTTAGCCGAGCATTACCATCAACTTTATACCGAATCAATCACAAAGATAGCTGCCGGAAATTATGAAACAGATCACTTAATCGATTCAGATAATGATCAGCGTTTTGGAATTACCTTGGTAATCAGACCAGACACTGAAACGAAAGGTAAAATACAGCAGTTTTTAACTGAAGCAAAAGCAATTGAACCTGATCAGTATTATTATCAGAATGCTGACATACACATTACCCTGATGTCTATCATTTCCTGTTATGAGGGCTTTGATTTAAAGGATATCAATATTCAGGATTACATTCAGCTCATCCAAGAGGTTTTAACCAGACATAAGCGTTTCAAGATTCAGTTTAAAGGACTTACGGCATCGCCATCCTGCATTTTAATTCAAGGCTTTTTAACCGATACCTTAAACGAAATCAGAGATGATTTGCGGGCTGGCTTTAAAAATTCAGATCTGCAACAGAGTATCGATAAACGTTATGCCATCCAAACCGCCCACGCCACCGTAATCCGTTTCAGATCGGGGTTAATCCATATAAATGCATTGCTTAGTCTTATCGAAAAGTATAGGGATTTTGATTTTGGCACTTTTGAGGTGAAGCAAGTAGAATTGGTTTATAACGATTGGTACCAGCGGGAAAGATTTGTAAAAAAATTGCATCAGTTTTCTTTATCTTAGCATATTAATTAACCCAAACAATTAACGCTCGTGAAAGTACCTTTCAAATTATCGCTATTGGCACTGGTATGCCTTTTAATTACGTCATCTTGTAAAAAAGAAATCGATTACCATCAGGAATGGGATTTATCTACCATGAGTGCTAAAGTTGATGGTGCTTTAGTGCAATGTACGTTAGCTACTGCCCAGGTTTATGATGTAGGTGGAGAAATAAGTGTCCAAATCTCAGGCAACAAAGGAATTAATACCGGCTTTAGTTTGCTGATCGGCGATTTTAAAGGTGTTGGCACCTATAATTTATCGGATAACAATATGGCGATTTACCTTTTGAGTACAGCCGGATTACAAGATGCTTACATAGGCAATACATCAGGAACAATAAAGATAACCAGTTATTTAGCAGACAAATACATTAAGGGTACTTTTGCCTTTAAAGGAGAAAATCAATCTACTTCAACAAGTAAAACCATCAGCGAGGGACAATTTATGATCAGTCTGGTTCCGGTTAAACTGCCCGAAACCAATAACAGCACTAATAATTTAAGTGCAAAAGTAGATGGCACAACAATTGGTTTTACCGGTGAAGCGATATCAATCAACACTCCAATTATTGGGAATTTACTTACCATTGTAACTATAAATGGAGATAAACGAATGATTCTTTCTGTAATAGATTATAAAGGCGCAGGCACATACGATCTGGTAACCGATGGAATTGGATCTTACATGAAAGACCAAACACCTACAGGCTCATTTACGGCTACAAGTGGCACTTTGGTGATTACAAGTGAAGCTGGTGGTAAATTAAAAGGAACATTTTCATTTAAAGCACCCAATGAAAATACGACAATTAATACATCAGTAACGGTTACAGATGGTATTTTTGACCTACCCTTTAGCAAAAAATAAGAATTAACTTTTTAAAATATAAAGCCGTTGGTCTAAAAATCAGCGGTTTTTGTATTTAATAATCCTTTGGTCACAAATAACTTTCAGATTTCATATTCATTTTTCCGGATACTATATTTGTTTAAACAGCAATCGCTTTGATATGAAAATTCCACAGAAGTTTTTTGCCCGTCAACATGAAATCGCAGCCGATTTTTTGAAAGAGCTGGATAAACATTTAGACGATGTGGTATCGGGCAGGGTAACTGAGATGTTCGAAGTAAGGGATTTTGCCGAGCTTATTCATGTTCACCCCACACACTTAAGCAATACCATTAAATCGGCTACAGGCCACTCTCCCTGTTATTTCTTTGAAGAACGTTTAATGGAAATTTCAAAATCAATGTTACAGAATATAAGTATGCCTATTGCCGAAATTGCAAGGACACTAACTTACGATCCATCTAACTTTACCAAGTTTTTTAAACACTTCTCTGGCCAAACACCCAAACAGTACAGAGAAGCTTATTTTCAGTCTTTGGCTACAAATAAGGAAATTGTCACCATATAAAACTTAAACAGTCACCATTTATACTTAAGCTATCACCATTTTTACAGCGGGTTTCCATCTAACTTTGTTTAATAAATTAAAAGAAAATGGAAACACAAAATAAAATCGCCCTGATAACCGGTGGTAGCCGCGGATTAGGAAAAAATGCTGCTATAAAAATTGCGGCAAAAGGACTTGGTGTAATTGTTACCTATCAATCTAAAAAAGAAGAAGCAGAAGCTACTGTTAATGAAATAAAACAGCTAGGGGTACAAGCTGCCGCAATACAGTTAAATGTAGCCGACACCAAAACTTTCGATGCTTTTTTCGTATCAGTTAAAGCTGTACTGAAATCTGTTTTTAATGCTGAAAAATTCGATTTTCTAATCAATAATGCAGGAATCGGCATTCATTCATCTTTTGCCGAAACTACCGAAGAACAATTTGATACTTTGGTAAACATCCATTTTAAAGGGACTTTCTTTTTAACCCAAAAGGCTTTAACGTTATTAAATGATGGCAGTGGGATTATTAATCTTTCTACTGGTTTGGCACGTTTTGCTACCCCTGGCTACGCAGCTTATGCATCGATGAAAGGTGCTGTGGAAACCCTAACAAGGTATGAGGCCAAAGAACTAGGTGTAAGAGGAATCAGAGTTAACGTTGTTGCTCCAGGCGCCATTGAAACTGATTTTGGAGGTGGTGTAGTGCGCGATAACGAGCAGATAAATGCAGGAATTGCCTCGAATACTGCCTTAGGCCGTGTAGGCTTGCCAGATGATATTGGTGGCGTGGTGGCCTTTTTATGTACGGAAGATGCGAGATGGATTAATGCGCAGCGCATTGAAGCGTCAGGTGGTATGTTTTTGTAAGGCTCAAATTAGTTAACCACCAAGGCACAAAGAACACTAAGGAAAATTAAAAACTTAGGAAGCTTCGTGCCTTTGATAGATTCCTATAGAAAGGTCGTCATCTCGACTGGAGTGCAACGGAATGGAGAGATCTTTGAACCAAATTATTGAAATAAAATTTAAAAATTTTGCTTCGCAGAGCCTTCGGGTTCTCCACTACGGTCGAAATGACGAGCCTTCAAGACCTATCATTTCCTTAAAATCCCGTATCATTGATATTTAAAAATAGATTAACCCTCAACATAACATTAAAAAGCTCCATACCAGTCATGCCGATCAACTCTCGTAATTTCGGCGGTGCCGATCTGGTTTAGAAAACGTTTAGCACTAACCAGGGTTTTACTTTCACGCTCATCAAAGTTAACTGCATCAGGTTTTAAACTATTAATCCTAACCATCCCAGCCGATTGAATAAACTCTCCATCGCCAATATAAATAGCAGTATGTGTTATTCTTCCTCCAGATGTCCCTTTCAATTTTGCCGCGGCAAAAAACAATAGATCGCCAGCTTTTAAATTTTTAAGACACTTAGTGAGGCTAATCGAATCTCCTTCCAAAACAGGTATATCTTCTCCAACCAAAGCTTGTTGCGAGGCATCTCTCGGAATAATGATTCCATTCAGGAAATAGCTTGTTTTCGTAAAACCACTACAATCTACCCCTTTGATAGAGGTGCCACCCCAAAGATAGGGCACGCCAATTAATGTTTTTGCAGTTGTCAAAATAGCTTCCGCATTTGGATTGGTTTTTTTCAGCCAATCCGAAAACAATTTGGCATCAGCTTTTTTAATGTAGCCCGTCCGTTTATCGGGAAAAACAACTTGATAATAAGCTTTTTCTTCGCCAGTTAATACTAAAATATTGCCATTTACTAAATCGGAAACACGTGAGGAGTTCATATCTGCTTTGCTAAAAGCATGACCAAAGTCGGAAGTAAAAATAATCCGTTTTGATTTTTTCCATTCCTCAAAAGCCCTCTTATCCATTAGACTTACAGCGGTAGCATCAGTCCATGACAGGTAACCATCAGGTGTGCGTACCAAATAATAACCGCCTTGTTTCTTTAATACTTGTACAGGTGTGCCCAAAATCATCTGCGTCATCATTTCTGCTGCATTTTGAGGGGCTGCTCTATTGTTACAGACTGAAAGATTGGCTAATCCGTATTCCATCCCAGCTAAATTGTTTGAAGGAAGGAGTGTATTTATTTTAACGAAACCCTTAAAATCTTTACTTTGGTTATTTAGTGCCTCGAGCACTTGCGCCGAGGTACTTTCTGCAAAAACAGTATCTCCTTTAAACTGAATATTAAAATAAACAGACCGTTTATCTGGGGCAAATTCTTGCTTTATCTGATTTGAAACTGTTCTAAATGCTGTCGTATCAACCTGCGCCTTTAAGGAAACCGCAAAATTCAATAAACAGCCTAATATTAATATTCCTTTCATCATCGTTTTCTAAAACTAAAAATACGCATATTCACATTGCCTTGTCAGGTAAAGGCTGTAACTAATTGCTTACGCGATATTATTTTAAAAAACGAGAAATAAAAAAAATTAAAAGACGTTATCCATGAAAATCATCCTATGTTTAAAATACTTCTACCTGCTCTTTTGCTCTTATTTTTTTCCAGCCAGGTTAATGCTCAAAAATGGACTGATGCCGAATTCCGCAAAGCCAATACCGCAGCAAATGCTTCTTATTTAACTAACGAAGAAAAAAATATTGTGATGTATATGAACCTGATCCGCCTAGATGGCGAAAAGTTTTATTATACATTTTTAGAAGACTACATCAATAATTACAATGCTAAAGTGCGGAAGTACAGAAATTACAATGAACTCAGGATTACCAGAAATAATTCTTACTACACTTCTTTGCTTAAACATTTGCGCGGTGTAAAAAACCTGCAGCTATTTTACCCTGATGATAAATTAACGTCATTAAGCAGGAGCCACGCGCAGGATTTAAACAGGAATAATCTAGATACACATGAAAGCAGTAACGGAGATAAATTTTCTAAACGATTATCCCGATACTTCCCCAACAAGGCCATGAGCGAAAATATCGATTTTGGCTACTCTAACAGTTTAGATATTGTTTGCCACTTGTTGTTAGATTGCGGTGTACCTTCCCTCGGCCATCGTTTTAATTTACTCGATCAAAAATACAGGCTCAATACCGTTGGCGTAAGCATACAGCCCCATCCCTCTTATACCTGGTGTGCAGTTATTGATTTTGTTGCACAACCTGCTTATGCTAATAATGAGTAAAATGTATGATTTCTCCACAGCAATTAATTCTCCATATTTTTTGTTTCTGCAAAATTCTATATAAAAAATTACCTTTGCGCCTTAAACTTATATGAGAAAAACCGATTGTTAATATTTCGGCCTAGAAACTTTTAATATTTTATCGTCAATGCGTACAGCAATTTTAGCCGTAATAGATTTTTTTCACCCTCCTTTTAAAAAATTTATTTCCTTACACAATTTTAGGTATCTGGCCACTGGTGGCGGCACTTTGCTTTTAGGGATCTTAAGTTATTATTTTGCTTACTTTTTCATCTTCAAAACCGAAGAAGTAGATTTTGGGGTAATAGTACTTCAGAGAGAAACCGCATCGCTATTGGTCGATTATGCCGTTGCTATTCCAACCAGTTTTTTGCTTAATAAGTATGTAATATTTACGCATAGCGAATTAAAGGGGAGGGTTCAGCTTTTTAGGTTTTTAAACCTTCAATTCATTAACATACTGGCCAATTATGTTTTATTGAAGTTTTTGTTGGAACTTTTAAGAGATTATCCAACTTTAGCGATGCTCTCGAGAATACTGGTATCGGTTTTAATGGCACTTTTCAGTTACCTCTATCAGCACTACTTTACGTTTAGCGTTAAAAAAATCGGGGGTAAAGGGAAGAAAAATCCTTAATTCAATTTAAGTGTTTTTGCCACGGAAACACGGAAGGCACAGAATTAATTATGGCAGATGACAAAAAAACTAAGTTCATCAGTACAGGCCTAAGTACCTAAACGGGATGGAAGCGGTATCCTTTTGCTGTCAGCCTGAGCGGAGTCGAATGGCAGCAAAAGATATAGCGCACAGCCCGACAGCACCTCACCGATGAAATGGTGACTTACCTTTCCTAATGATTAATCCACCATTTTAACCACTCGAAACCTTTATTACTTTCGCCTGTTAATTTATCCAAGCACTTTCTTGATAAGATAAAAACAACATCCTAACTTAGCTGCCGACCAACTTATTTTCAGATTAACCATGAGCCATTTTAATGATTTTAATAATGCGCAGGTAGCAAAATTGCCCAATCATTTAAAGCAATTTATTGTTGCCCAGAATTACGAAAAATACACACCGATCGATCAAGCGGTGTGGCGTTACGTAATGCGTCAGAATTATAGTTATCTTAAAAATGTTGCTTACTACCCTTACATAAAAGGCTTACAACGAGCGGGTTTAAGTATCGAACACATTCCCGACCTGCAAACGATGAACGACAATCTGGGCAAGATTGGCTGGGGCGCTGTAACTGTTGATGGCTTTATTCCGCCAGCTGCTTTTATGGAATATCAGGCCTACCGTGTACTGGTAATTGCAGCCGATATCCGCCAAATTAATCACATTGAATATACACCGGCCCCAGATATTATACACGAAAGCGCTGGCCACGCACCTATTATTGCCGATACGGATTACAATAATTATTTAAGTTATTTTGGCTCAATTGGTGCAAAAGCCATGTTTTCGGCTAAAGATTTTGAACTTTACGAGGCCATTAGGAAACTATCGATTTTGAAGGAAGCCATAGATGCAGATGAGTTTCAGATTGCCAAGGCAGAAAAAGAGCTGCGGTACATCAGCGAAAACATGGGCGAACCTTCTGAAATGGCTTTACTCGGTCGCTTGCACTGGTGGACGGTTGAGTATGGACTGATTGGTACTTTAGAAAACCCAAAAATTTATGGCGCTGGTTTGCTTTCTTCTATTGGTGAAAGTGCAACCTGTATGCAAAATGATGTGGAGAAACTTTGGTATAATATCGATACGATTAATTACGCTTACGATATTACCAAGCCACAGCCGCAGCTTTTTGTAACCGAAACATTCCAAAATCTTATTGATGTTTTGGAAACCTTTGCCAATACCATGGCCTTTAGAAAAGGTGGCACAGAAAGTATTATGAAAGCAATTGCCTGTAAAAATGTGGCCACAGCGGTTTATAGTTCGGGTTTACAGGTAAGCGGTGTATTTACCGATATTGGTGTGGGTACAAAAGATGAGGTAACCTTTATTAAAACAACCGGTCCTTCGGCATTGGCTTTTAACGGAAAACAATTGAGCGGCCATGGGAAAGATTACCACGCTGATGGTTTTTCATCTCCGGTTGGTCGGTTAAAAGATGCTGCAAAAGCACTGGAAGATTATACCACAGCTGAATTACAGGCTGTAGGGATAATTACAGGTGAAAAAACTGAACTTTTATTTGAAAGCGGCATTAAAGTAATTGGTGTAGTTAAGGACATTATTACCGAAAGCAACAAGCTCCTTTTAATTGCCTTTAAAGACTGTACAGTTACAGAGCGCAATAGGAATATCTTGTTTAAACCCGAATGGGGCATTTATGATATGGCTATAGGCGAAACCATTGTTTCTGTTTTTAATGGAGCTGCCGATAAAGATGCTTACGAAGAGATTACATTAATTAGTAACGAGAAAACGCATCAGATTACTTATGATGATAAGACTTTAAAACTGCACGGTTTATACCAAGCGGTTAGAGAGATTAGGGAAAGTGGCGAAGGTTTGGATAAGCTTGCCGAAATTTTCACGCAACTAAAATCGAACCATAGGCAGGATTGGCTTTGTGCATTGGAAATCCTGGAGATTATCTACCACAAAAAGATTTATCATCTGTTGGAAAAGGAAATCCAGGTTTATCTGGAAATAAAAGCTGGCAGGGAGCTTGATCATACGAAATTGATCAGCGATGGCTTACATGTAATTAAAAACCCGGTAAGCCAGTTGATTGTGGAGGATTGATTTATCTCTTTAATAAGTCAGTCGTCACCCTGTCCCGATGTATCGGGATCAGGGTCTTAATGCAAAATAGATGCTGAAATAAATTTACTTCGTAGCTTTCCGCTTCGCTTCAGGTCAGCATGACGAATTTATCGTTCAAATACCTTAAATTAATTATTAATTCCAATCATCCTTATTATAACGAGGACGACTGACAACCACATTTGCAACATAATGCGTAAATCAAGTGATGTAATCGCTATGCTCTAATCCTTGCAAACATGGTTCTAGTTGACTTACTCTTTTTTTCCTAACTTTGATTTCATCAGGTTCGGAACATTCAATCTTTTAACTTTACAACAATTTTTAACTTTTTTTAATGAACATTATAATTACAGGTGCAAGTAGTGGAATCGGTTTCGAAACGGCTTTAGAGTTTAGCTTACAGAAAGAGAACAAAATTGTAGCCATTGCCCGATCGGCAGATAAACTGCGTAAACTCTTAGAAATTGCTAAAGGCATTAATCCCGACTGTACACTTTTACCAGTAGAATTCGACATTGTAAATGATGATTATGCCGCATTGGTTCCATTTTTAAAGGAACGATTAGGGTCTGTTGACATCTTAATTAACAATGCAGGGGCCTTAATTAATAAACCTTTTTTAGAAACCACAGAAATTGATCTGGGTGAAATGTTACAGAGCAATGTAATCTCACACTTCAGGATGATTCAGCATATTTTGCCTTTAATGCAAAGTGGAAGCCACATTGTAAACATCGGTAGTATGGGTGGTTTTCAAGGGAGTGTTAAATTCCCAGGGCTCTCGGCTTACTCAGCGAGTAAAGCAGCGCTGCACACCTTAACTGAATGTTTGGCGTTCGAATTGGCTGAAACAGGAATCAAGATCAATTGTCTTGCGCTAGGATCGGCACAAACGGAAATGCTTGAGGCTGCTTTCCCTGGTTACCAAAGCCCGGTTATGGCCTTCGAAATGGGGAAATATGTTACAGACTTTGCTAAAACCGGACACAAATTCTTTAATGGAAAGATTTTACCTGTTGCGGTTACCACACCATAATATCCATATTATTTAGTAATTTACGTGCTAAATCGAAAAACTAAAAAACCTATGGAAACAAACTCACCTTTTAAAACAACCGACAATGGAAAAAATGCCGCAATAGTAAGCTACTTTTGGTTTATTGGATGGTTAATTGCCTATTTCGCCATGTATAAAGATAATCAAACAGAATTGAGTAGATATCATTTGAAACAAACGCTTCTTTTCCATCTGGCATCGACCGTTTTGAGCTGGGCTTTAAGCTTATTTTTAATCCCTGTAATTTTTGCAACCGGCTTTTTAGATGCTGTTTATATACTCCGGATTGTTCAGATTGGATTATTCGTATTGTGGATTATCGGATTAATTGCTGCAATACAGGGAGAAAAAAAACCTATTCCATTAATTGGTGAAAGAGCACAAACCATGTTCCCAAGTATTTAATCGAAAACAAATATTTTAATCAGAAGTCCAGACAAGTTGTTTGGACTTTTTTATTTGCACTCATTTTCAACATTTTAATCGACTTTGGATATTTTTTATATCTTTGGTTCCTACATATGAAGAAAATAATAGTCCCGATTGCGTTTTTCATTTTGTCTGCCACGGCAGGAAAAGCCCAAACCATCATACCAGCACAGTACCAAGAGTTAGTTAAAAAGCTCGTTGCCAGCCTCCCTAAAGAGGATAAATCATCAAACAATTCGTCAGCAAAACAATCTGAAAGTTTAATTGACTTTGCCAAAAGTATGTTAGGTATCCCTTATCGTTATGCAACAAGTAATCCTAAAGTTGGTTTCGATTGCTCTGGTTTTGTAAGTTATGTATTCAGCAATTTTGGTTTTAAGGTTCCACGTTCTTCACGCGAGTTTAGCTATGCGGGTAAAGAAACCAGCCTGGAAAACGCAAAAGTAGGCGATGTATTGATTTTTACAGGCAGTAATTCAAGAATAAGAAGAATCGGTCATGTTGGGATTGTTTATTCTATTGATGAAAACGGGATCAAGTTTATCCATGCCTCTTCGGGTAAAGTGCATCAGGTAACCATTACAGATTTTGATGGCCATTATAAGGCCCGTTTCATGAAAATTGTAAGTATTATATAACTTACTTTTTATATTTCCACATTCTTGTTTTACCTTCTGCGAGCCACTCCAGTGTGGTATCCAGTCGTTTTTGTTTAGTTGCCTCTGTTTTTGCTTCCTCAAGCCACATTACATACTCCTTTTTATTGGATAGACTAAAATTCTGAAATACAGCTAAGGCCTTAGGATCATCTTTTAATGCTTCGATAAAATATTCGGGTATAATAAGTTCTTTTTGGGCTGTAGATTTCGGTTTCGCAGGCAATTTTACATCATCCTCATTTAATTTAATTGCCTGCTGTATGTAGGCAATCAGGATCTCATCTGAGGGTAAATCTTCCAAAGATGTTATTTTCCCTAACAAACCCATCGCTTCAGAACGTTCTTTAAAAATGCCGTACTCGTCTTGCATTAACGATCCCTTCCAAAAACCAAAGGCACAATGGTGTTTAAAGGATGCCATATGGCAAACCGTACCTTTAAAATCAAAAAACGGCATACTCCACTTCATTTTCTCTTCAATCCGCGCATCTGCTTTATGAGCCAGATTTCTTAAATGATCTAAAATGGGAATGGCAAATTCTGCCGAATTAATGATATACTGATCTACCTGAACAATTGTATGCATAGCTTAAAAATTACCTTAATAAATTTAAAGTAAAACTACCTTTAAAGCAAGCTCTACCGCTCCGTTATGAAGAAACTTTTTTGCCAGTTCGTGCAGCTCTCTTTCGCGGTTAGTTACATCGCCTATAGTAGCATCGAGCACTTCTTTTACTTCTGGATGGGTATTGACCAGGTCGATTTCTTCGTCGCTTGGTAAATGTTCAACGTTTCCTAACATGCCCAAATCATTTCCCGATAATACTTTAGAAAAACGGACAGAATGCGGTAAACGGTCTACGCCTAGACCCAATTTAGCGAGGGGTTTAGCTACTTTAAATAAATTGTCGTTGGTAACCCTACAGTACCAATCGCCACCTAAACGGGCTACAAGATCGATTTTATGCTGATCAATCCGACCATTTTCATCTAAAATAGCTTCATTAATATGGATTACTTTTATTTCAGCCAGCACGAGGTTTCCTGCACCATGATGATTACCTAATGAAATCACCTCATTTACAACACATTCAAACTGCACTGGTGCTTCGGCAACTCTTGGTGGCCGAACCAGATCAGATTTCAACATGGTAAATCCCGCTTTCTCAAATTCGTTTACGCCTTTGGCATATTCGGTACTGGCCAAACTCATTTGCTGCACCATATCGTAATTTACAATATTGATGACACATTCTTTAACCTGCAGTACATTTTCCAAGCTATGTTTGGTGGTATTATCACGCACCCTCCTTGATGGGGAAAAAATACAGATCGGAGGATTTGTACTAAACATATTAAAGAAACTGAAGGGGCTTAAATTAATATTCCCTTCGGCATCAATAGTTGAGGCAAAGCAGATCGGTCGCGGAGCGATAGCATATTGCAAATAATTTTGCAGTTCTACGGGGGTTAAATCGGAGGTGTTTAAAGTTAGCACAGGTAGTTAAGTTTACTATTTGAAAGGATTAAATGGAGATTAAAACTTTAAAACAGTCGTCATTTCGAGCGGAGTAAAACGTAGTCGAGAACCCGAAGGCTCAGCGAAGCTAAATCTATCACAGATCTCTCCATTACGCTGCGCTTCAGTCGAGATGACGACTTTTCTATTAGATTTTATCATTGATAACATCTAATAGAAAAAAGATCATGACTTAATTCAGAATTAGGACCACATCATTCAAGCGCGGATGATTAAACAAAAGGTTAAAGAACCTTTTTATTTCTTCAATGCCAAAATCGAAAAATCGGTATCTGCTTTAGTAATCGTGTTGGTTAAAGCACCAAGGCCTGTTATTTCCATTTCCACAACATCGCCCGGCTGTAACCATTGCACTTTATAATTTGGATCGTTAAGCAAACCTGTCCCGTTTAATTCTAAGAAACAACCTGTACCTACTGTTCCTGAACCAATTACATCACCTGGAAGGATATCTACACCGTAAGCACAACGTTCTATAATTTCGGCAAAAGTCCAGTCCATATCGGCAGCATTTCCTTTCGAAACTTCGATTCCATTTACCCGGCAGGTCATTTTAAGGTCGTAAGCATTACCAACATGTCCTTCTTTAGGCGCAACTTTATATTGCAATAATTCATCAGGCGTTACCAACCATGGGCCAATCACGGTAGAAAAATCTTTTCCTTTCGCAGGTCCCAAATTCAACAACATCTCTTCCATCTGCAAAGTACGTGCACTCATATCGTTCATTACCATGTAACCGGCAATGTATTCATCAGCCTCAGCAGCTTTAATATTTCTACCTTTTTTACCAATAACTATCGCAATCTCTAATTCGAAATCCAGTTTATCAAAATGATCTGGCATACATTCAATTTCGCCAGTACCCTGAATAGCGTTGTGATTGGTGAAATAAAAGATTGGATACTCATCGAATTGAGGGATCATATCAACCTTTCTGTTTCTACGTGCTGCAGCAACATGCTGTCTGAAAGCGTATCCATCGCGACAACTGGTAGGATGCGGAACAGGGGCTAAAATCTCGTAAAAAATTTCTTCCTTAGCGGCTAAACTACCATCTTTTATTTGATCGTCTATCCTTTTTGCTCTTTCCATTAACACTTCACCACCTTGCAAAAACGTACTCATATTATCTGGAAGCAATTTATCGCAACTATTTAAGTTATAAATATGTCCGTTGATAAATATACCAAGATGCTCCCTGTCTTCGGTTTTATAAGATACTAGTTTCATATATGATTTGGTTAAATACGCGGTAAAGCTAAGAAATTAGGCCATTCAAAATAAAACTTAAGCGTTATTATTTTAACACCGTATATTTCTGAAGGTTTGATTTAATTAAAGGAAAATCTTTTGCCTGAAGTGCTTTATAATGTTTTTTGTTGGAGAGTAAACCACCAATTAACATTCCACCCGATACGCCAACAGGTACACCCGCAGCAATAAGCACTACCGACTCGACCAATTTATCGCTTTTTGCGGCCAATACAAAAAATGTTAAGCCTCCGGCAATGGCCAACGGTGCAGCTATCCCTTTACGGTGAATATATAATGCGCTGATACTGTCGGCACTTAATTTTATAGTATCCTTCCGGTTTCTGATAATTGTTAAACCATCATCGGCTGCCGCGTAAAAGGAACCCCTAGCGGCTTTTCCGCTTCGGTCTATAACCCTAATAGTGTACTTGGCATTCTGTTGCGCAAAAGTGGCATAGCTCAAGGCTAAAAAAAATAAGCATGTAAAAATAAATTTCATCGGGATGATCATATAGTAAGTAATTAAAGGTAATTAAAATTTCAACTTTTAAATAAAATACTTACCTTGGTGCCATTAAAACCATGATCTTAAAAGCATTACATATTAATCTAGTAAACGACGCTATTGCGGTCCGTCGCTATAAGATGCTATCCAAGCTGATCATGGCTCAATATTCTCTGTAATATTTACTCCACCTTCTTTTTTAATTGAAACGCATTACCGTTTCGATTGTTAATTCATTAGGATTTTTTCTTTTCTAACCATAACAACATTTTATTATGCCTATTTATCATAAATTGGGGCAGATTCCAGCTAAACGTCACACGGTTTTTCGTAAACCTGATGGAAATCTTTATGCCGAAGAATTGGTATCAACCGAAGGTTTTTCGAGTTTATATTCATTGGTTTATCATTGCCACCCGCCAACTATTGTTAAACATTTGGGCGAAGCATACAGTGTTGAGCCAAAAATTGCGCGCGAAAAACACCTGAAACACACGAGTTTAATCGGTTTCAATATTAAACCAGAAGATGATTTTCTAAAAAGCAGAAAAGCCGTTCTGGTAAATAGCGATCTACACATTGTTTTGGCAGCGCCGAGAAAATCGATGACCGATTACTTCTACAAAAACAGCCAGGCAGACGAGATGATCTTCATACATGAAGGTTCTGGAAAGCTGAAAACAGGATTCGGAGAAATTAAGTTTGCTTATGGCGATTATCTGATCATCCCGAGAGGAACCATTTATCAGATGGAGTTTGATAATGAACAAAACAGGCTGTTCATTGTGGAAAGTTTTAGTCCGTTAAGACCGCCAAAAAGATATTTAAATCAGTTTGGACAGCTAATGGAACACGCACCTTACTGTGAGCGTGATTTAAGATTACCCGAAAACCTGCAAACCTTTGATGAATACGGCGATTTTAAAGTACTGATTAAAAAACAAGGGTTAATTTATCCATATACCTACGGTACACATCCTTTTGATTATGTAGGCTGGGACGGTTATCATTACCCATATGCTTTTTCTATTCATGATTTTGAGCCGATAACAGGCCGTTTGCACCAACCACCTCCGGTTCACCAAACTTTCGAAGGACACAATTTTGTGGTTTGCTCTTTTGTTCCCCGTAAATACGATTATCATCCTGATTCTATCCCTGCGCCTTACAACCATAGCAATGTAGATAGCGACGAAGTACTTTATTATGTGGATGGTGATTTTATGAGCCGCAAAAGTGTGGTTAAAGGGCAGATTACCTTACACCCTGGAGGTATTCCACATGGGCCACACCCCGGTACCGTAGAAAAATCGATCGGAAAAGAAAAAACAGATGAGCTTGCTGTAATGATCGATCCTTTTAAACCTTTAATGCTTACACAGGATGCCCTGGATATCGAGGACGAGAATTATCATAAAAGTTGGCAGATTAACGTAGAGTAAAGCTGGGGTAATTAAGATTTCGGGATTATAGGATTTAAGATCTTTAAAGTAACACGCACAGTTAACCGATTTAAACAATTAAGCGGTTAACCATTTAAAAATAACAACAACAATGGAAACACAAACATTTGCAGAAAAAATATCAAAAGCACCAGATTTTCTGCCTATTAACGGAACAGATTATATCGAATTTTATGTAGGCAATGCTAAACAAGCGGCTCACTACTACAAAACTGCATTTGGGTTTCAAAGCCTGGCTTATGCCGGACCTGAAACTGGTGTACGCGATCGTTCATCATATGTATTGCAACAGGGTAAAATCAGATTGATCTTAACAACAGCATTAAAATCAGATCATCCAATAGCAGAGCATGTAAAAAAACATGGCGATGGGGTAAAAGTATTAGCCCTTTGGGTAGACGATGCCTATAGCGCCTTTGAAGAAACCACAAAACGTGGTGCGAAACCCTATTTGGCTCCTCAAACTTTAACTGATGAAAATGGTGAGGTTCGAATGAGCGGTATTTATACTTATGGCGAAACTGTACACATGTTTATTGAGCGTAAAAATTATAATGGAACCTTTATGCCGGGTTATCGTGTGTGGGAAAGCGATTATCAACCTGCCGATGCTGGTCTTTTATATATTGATCATTGTGTGGGTAATGTAGGTTGGAACCGCATGAATGAAGCCGTACAATGGTACGAAGATGTAATGGGCTTCGTAAATATCTTATCTTTTGATGATAAGCAGATCAATACTGAATACTCGGCTTTGATGAGTAAGGTAATGAGTAATGGAAATGGCTATTCGAAATTCCCGATTAACGAACCTGCCGAGGGGAAAAAGAAATCGCAGATTGAAGAATACCTGGAATATTATGAGGGCGAAGGGGTTCAGCACATTGCTGTGGCCACTAAAGATATTGTTAAAACAGTTAAAGAACTGAAAGCACGTGGCGTTGAATTTTTAAGTGCACCACCAGAGGCCTATTACGATATGATGCCGCAACGTGTAGGTAAAATTGATGAAGAAATATCTTTATTGGAAAGCCTGGGCATTTTGGTTGATTGTGATGAAGAAGGATATTTGTTGCAGATTTTCACTAAACCAGTTGAAGACCGCCCTACCCTTTTCTTTGAGATTATTCAGCGTAAAGGTGCACAGAGTTTTGGAGCGGGTAACTTTAAAGCCTTATTTGAATCGTTAGAACGCGAACAGGAATTAAGAGGCAATTTATAATCATCCGTAATTTAAACTTAGGGCAATCAGTTATCTGGTTGCCCTTTTTTATTTACTCATTTTTAGGTATGTGTTTAGCGAAAAAAATGATTAAATTTAGTTACACACAAATATTTAAACCTTAATTATTATGAGAACAAAATTAACGCTGGTTTTATTACTGGCTGCATCATTCAGTGGCTTCGCACAAACAAAGGCCGAAATTGTTAAAAACATCAATCAATTACTGGCAAAAGCCATCGGCGGAACCAACATTACTTTGCATAATGGTACGGAAACAGTGTTTACCATTACAGCAAATTCATTTTCAATTGATGAGGAAATGAATTTCGGGGTTTTTACAATGGGAAAAACATTTGCCAGTTCAGATCGTGCCAAAGAAGAAACCAGCACCACGTCTCAAATACAGACTTGGAACGGGTTCAAGGTTAGCCCTGAACAAAAAGACCCAAAAATTAAATCAGTTTATCCGGTTTTTACTAAACGCGATGGAGAACCTGATAACGATAAAAATGGAATTAAATATTATTGTTTAGCTGGTGATGAGGAGAAATTGATAGCAGCATTAACACAGTTGCAGGGACTTTATAAGAAAAAATAGTTAAGTAATATTTAAAATAGCTCGTCATTCCCGCGCAGGTGGGAATCTTAACGCTTATGAAACATCAACATGCATTAAGATTCACAATCAAGTTGGGAATGACGAAACTTTTCTAAACTACAACACTTCCCCCAAATGTTTATAATTCGATTTTATTGTATCCATAACCTCGCTCATTTTTCCACCCAGCATTAACTTGGCCATCGATTCAGTCATACCTTTTATTTGCGTCCATTCTATTTTTGGAGGCATTGCTAAAGCGTTGGGGTTGGTCATGATATTCAATAGAACAGGGCCAGTTTCATTAAATGCATGACTGATTGCTGTTTCCACTTCTTCCGGTTTAGAAACCGTTATTCCTTTAAAACCCATTGCCTGAGCTACCAATGCAAAATCAGGGTTAATCATATCTGTTTCGTTATCCGGTAAGCCATCAACTTCCATTTCTAGCTTAACCATCCCTAAGGCCCTGTTGTTAAAAACAATTAGCTTAACTGGTAGATTATATTGTTTAATGGTTGCCAGATCGCCTAAGAGCATTGATAAACCACCATCGCCACAAAGGGAAATCACCTGTTTTTCGGGATGTGCCAAAGCAGCTCCTATGGCCATTGGCATAGCGTTTGCCATTGAGCCATGGTTAAAAGATCCAAGCATTTTACGTTTGCCCGTTCCATCAATAAATCGTGCCCCCCAAACGCAGCACATTCCCGTATCTACTGTAAAAATGGCATCATCAGCTGCCAAACGGTTTATGGTTTCAGCTACAAATTCGGGTTGGATCTTATTTTCTTCGCCCTGATCGTTTACATAAACCTGTTGTCTTTCTTTAACCTTTTGATAGAACTCGAGTTGGGTTTTTAGAAAATTTTCATCTTTCTTCTCTTCTAAAAGTGGCAATAATGCTTTAACTGAATCAGTTATATTTCCGCATAAACCCATCGTTAGTTTTGCTCTCCTTCCCAGCCGTTCCGGTCTCTCGTCAATCTGAATAATTTTGTTTTTTTCGGGCATAAAATTTACATATGGAAAATCCGTTCCCAACAACAGCACCACATCAGCTTCGTGCATGGCATGGTAACCTGATGGCTGACCTAAAAGACCTGTCATGCCAACTTCGTAAGGATTATCATATTGGATGCCCATTTTACCACGGAATGAAAATCCAACTGGTGCTTTTAATTTAGCCGCAAGTGCTATCACTTCATCATGTGCTTCGGCTGCCCCTATTCCACAGTAGAGCATAATTTTCTTTTGACTGTTCAGTAGCGAAGCCAAACCCTGTAGTTCCAGATCGGAAGGGCGGATGACCGGCTTATTATTAAAAAACTGCATGGAAGTAACACTTTCTATGGCATCCATTTGGGCTACATCGCCAGGCAAGCCAAAAACTGCAACTCCTTTTTTATGAATGGCATGTTGAATGGCCGTTTGAAACATTCTTGGAACTTGTGCCGCAGTAGTGGCTACCTGGTTGTAATAACTGCAATCATCGAATAACTTAATGGTATTGGTTTCCTGAAAAAAATCCATTCCGAATTCGCCTGTTGGGATAGTTGAAGCAATGGCAATTACGGGAACATGAGAACGGTGCGCATCATAAAGCCCATTAATCAAATGCACATGCCCAGGCCCACAACTTCCGGCGCAACAGGCTATTCCATCAAGTTCAGCTTCTGCTGCTGCAGCAAAGGCTCCAACTTCTTCATTGCGAACGTGGATCCATTTGATTTTGCCGTTTCGCCTTACTGCATCGTTAAAATAATTTAAACTGTCTCCAGTAACGGCATAAACTCTTTTTACACCAACTTCAACCAGCATTTCAACTAGTTGTTCTGCCACATTTTTACTCATGAAGGTATTTTTTTAATCAGGATTGTTTATTGTTACTTATAAATAGATGAAGCACTTATATTGTTTTGAATAACAGATAGAAAATAAGCCAATCTGACTTACTGAAGACTTTCATCAGAGCGGTTGTAACAGAAGCATGGCAATATGGAATGGATGAAGTTTCTTCACTAAAACTTCATAATTGAAGTGCACCTTTGATATAACAAAACACGAAGCGATTTCAATTTTGTTAAATTCTAAAAACTCATAATTAGTTTTTTAGTTTTCCGGTTACCCTTATCTGATACCTCATGTATTGCAAAATACATGAGGTTTTTTTTATGCAAACTACTCGGCACTTTCTTTAAGCATCTGATAAAGGTCTGTTGCACCTCCATCAAACTTGGTTCCGTTTACATAAAACGAAGGTGTTCCATTTACCCCACTTCGTACGCCGCTATCAAAATCATCTTCTATTTTGCTTTTGATTTCTTCCGAAGTGCTGTCTTGCTGAAACTGCTCCAGGTCCAGACCAATCGTTTCGGCCAGTTCGTCGAAAAGCTCACCACTTAAACGGTATTGATTTTCGTACAGCGCATCGTGCATTTCCCAAAACTTACCTTGTAAACCTGCTGCTTCTGCAGCAATGGCAGCCGGAAAAGCAAACTCATGGGCATTTGCCAAAGGGAAATGACGAAAGATAAATTTGATCTGATGCCCGAATGTTTCTTCAATTTCCTTCATAATCGGGTAGGCATTACCGCAATATGGGCATTGATAATCGCCAAATTCGACAATGGTTACACTCGCCGAATCATCACCTTGGATGTGGTCTTGATTGTTTACCTCAGGTTTTAAAGTACTCATAGCTTATTTCTTGTTTAATTCCTCCAATGCGTCTAAAATTCCGTCAGCGCCAGGGTTAACAGCTATCGGCGACAAATAACTCCAGGCAATTTTTCCTTCTTTATCTATAACAAAAAGTGCCCTTTTGCTTTCGCCAAGTTCTTCATCGTATACACCATAAGCTTTTGACACTGCGCCTTTTGGTTCAAAATCGGCCAAAAGTGGAAAATGCAGTTTTCTATTTTCTTCAAAAGCGAGGTGGCACCAAACACTATCAACAGAAACACCAAAAATCTGTGCATCATACTTGTTAAAATATTTTAGCATTTCATTATAAAGCGCCATTTGGTCGCTGCATACCGGGCTCCAATCGGCAGGATAAAAAGCCAGGACAACATTTTTACCTTTAAAATCTTTAAGTTTTATTTTCTGATCGGGAGTAGCATTCAATTCGAAATCTGGTGCTGTAGCGCCTTTTTCTAACATATTAAGGAGTTTAAAATTTAAATCATTTAATAAACAACGCTGAATCTGCGTTGTTTGCAACAAATTTTAGCCTAATTTTTGCCTTTTAATTAAGTAAGACTGAAGGACTGGGTAAAACCCATCGTTCATATCGGCATCAATTAAGTCGATTTTATATTGGGCGCATTTTAGCGCAATCTGCTGTCGATACGAGGAAACTGCTGCTGTATAATTTTCCTTTACCTGATTGGTATGTACTTTAATCGTTTCGCCGGTTTCCATATCGATAAACTGGTATGGGCGGTTTTCAAAATTGAAATCAACTTCTTTTGATTTATCTACCACGTTAAAAACCACCACTTCATGTTTGTTGAATTTTAAATGCTGCAAAGCATCAAAAAACCCGTCCGTTTTATCTGTGCTGGTTTGTGTATTAAAAAGATCGCTAAAAACAATTACCAGCGAGCGTTTATGAATTAATTCGGCCACCTGGTGCAAAGCTTCGCTTAAATTAGTTTGTGCATTTAACTTGGGTTTATGTAACAGTTCTTCTAATTGTGTAAACAGATATTTCTGATGTACGGTAGTCGACTTTGCTGGAGAATTCAATAGTATTTCATCTGTAAATAAGCTTAATCCAAAAGCATCACGCTGTTTCTTCAACAGGTACATCAAAGATGCAGCAGCCTGTATCGAGAAAATCAGTTTGTTATTTTTAGGTTCAGGAAAGTACATTGATGAGGACACATCAATCACAAACTGGCAGCGCAAATTGGTTTCTTCCTCGAAACGTTTGCTGTAAAGTTTATCGGTTTTGGCATATAATTTCCAGTCGATATTTTTAACATTATCGCCATTATTATACTGGCGGTGCTCTGCAAACTCGACCGAAAAGCCATGAAATGGGCTTTTATGCAGCCCGGTGATAAAACCTTCTACCACTTGCTGTGCAAGCAATTCTAAATTACCATAGCTTGTTTCGTTTTCGTAGTTTACAGCCTGCATATGGTAAAGCTAATAAAAGATTTATAAAAAATTCTTTATGGATTTAAAATAGTCAATTAGCTAACTGTAAACTGATAATTGCAAGCTGCTAACTGATAAGGGTGTTCCCCTAATCCCGATGAATCGGGAAAGGGGCGGGCTTTCCAGGGCTGCGCTACGCTCCGGTACCGATGAAGGATCGGTACTGAACCCTTACAATCCCTAACGCAAAACCCACCGCTTTAAAGCCCTGGCAAACATGAGCAATTTGATCGCCCGACTATGCTACTATCCTTTGGTAAATAAACCCGATTGCAGTGGTAGCTGCCGGCTTCACGCCGGCACTACAAACGGAAAGCGGGGCCGAAACCCCCAATGAAAAACTGAGCCCTCATTTCCAAAAACAAATAAAATGATTTAAACCAAAAATCCCGAGCTCAATAAATGAATCCGGGATTTATATTTTATAATTACTTAACTTACTTCTTAGCTATTCTAAATAAATGGCCATTATCGGTTACAGAATAAAGCGCTCCGTCTTTTCCTTCTGCCATATCGCGGAAACGTTCGCCTTTACCTTCCAGCAAACGCTCTTCACCAACGATTTTATTATCTTTTATTACCAATCTGATAATATGCGAACCACCCAAACCACCTACAAACAAGTTTCCTTTCCATTCGGCAATACTATTGCTGTTATAAAACGCAATACAGCCCGGCGAAATACTTGGGTTCCAATAATAAATGGGTTGCTCCATGCCATCTTTCTGCTGAATACCATCGCCTACTTTTTTACCACTATATTCTGTTCCGTAGGTAATAATCGGCCAGCCATAATTTTTGCCTGGTTTAATAATATTCACCTCATCACCACCTTTAGGGCCAAATTCGGCTTCCCATAAATCACCGGTTAAAGGATTAATGGCTAAACCATCTGGATTCCGCAATCCATAGGCATAAATTTCTGGTTTTGCATCTGCTTTGCCAGCAAATGGTCCATTCGCCACAGCTTTGCCATTGGTGGTAAGGTGTAAGATTTTACCCAAAGAAGAATTTAAATACTGCGCCTGAATTCTGATATCGTTGCCAGAACGTTCGCCAGTGCTTACAAATAAATTACCATTCTTATCGAAGACAATTCTCGAACCGTACTGAAGCTTACCGCCGTAAGCTGGTGTAGCGCGGTAAATAATAGTTTGGTTCTCTATTGTAGTTTCATTAGCTGCTAATTTACCTTTGGCAATAGCCAGTAACACACCTTTATCTTGTGGCTCTGAATAAGCCCAATAAATCATTCTGTTTTTAGCAAAGTTTGGATCTAAAGTTACATCTAATAAACCGCCCTGGCCAGATGGATCTACCTTGGGTAAACCGGTTATTTTTTTGCTTAATTTCCCATCGGGAGTAAGGATCACCATTGTACCCTGTTTTTGTGTAATTAAAAAACCACCGTTTGGAAGAACTGAAATGGCCCAAGGATTTTCTAACTTTTCATTAATAATCGTAATATCCAGAGGCGTTTTGGTTTTTACTCCTCCAATTCGGGTCTGCCCGGCAAATGCTGGCTTATAATCTGCTGATGGTTCGTTGGTTTCAACAGGATTCTGCGCCGATACAGATGCAATATTTGCACAGTTTAGGGCTAAACCTGCCAATAAAATACCTAAAGTTTTATTGTTAAATAGGTTAATAGACATGATTGTTAGTTTTTTATTAAAGAAACAAAAATAAGTTTGCAATAAAAAACCCAAATCCATCAAATGAACTTGGGTTTTAAATATGTTACAAGCCTTTAGGCTTTGGTTTTTATGCTTTAAGCTTAAACTAGGCTAATTGCTTGTTTAATTTTTCTGCTAATACTGATTTTGGAACAGCACCAACTTGTTTGTCAACAACCTGACCATCTTTAAAGTATAATAAAGCAGGGATGTTGCGGATACCAAACTGCATTGAAATTTGAGGGTTGTTATCAACGTTTACTTTTCCAACTACCGCTTTTCCATCATATTCTTTAGCGATTTCTTCTACTACTGGACCAACCATGCGACAAGGGCCACACCATTCTGCCCAAAAATCTACTAATACGGGTTTATCTGATTTTAATACAAGCTCCTCGAAGTTTGCATCTGTGATTTCTAATGCCATAATTATTTTTTTTATGTTCAAATATATGTATTCAATTGTAATGCCAACCCATCTGTAGTGTCAATTTGACATTATTTTGGTAAAAGCGCAGAGCGGTGGGCGAAGAGCCGGGAGCTTAGGGTATAGCATCAAAGCGAAAATTAGAGCCGCTATGCACTAAACGCTATGCGCTATGCTAATTCAATTTATAGTTTACAACATTAAGCCCGAGTAATTGTTCTAAAAACTTATTGTTTGGATTTATTTTAAGATTTTTGGATGGCATATCCAGCATAATCTCCTTTTCCCGGTCAAAAATAGCGAAGTTAAGTTGGCAGTTTTGTTGCTCAGAGTTTGCCTTATTGTCTGCTAATATGGCTTCAATCTCGCGCATCAGTTGGTCGTTAACCCGCTCAATCGGCACCTGAATAGTTAAACTTTTAGCTAATTTATCCCTCAGTTCAGACATTAAGTTAATTGCGGTGATTTTAAACTCCCAATCTCCAGCTTTACCGAAACGTTCACCAACCCTGCCTCTAATCTGCAAGAAATATCCTTCAGTTAAAAACGATTTAAACTTTAAAAAATCTTCTCCGAACAAGGCCATTTCACTTGCATCGTCATAATCTTCAAAAACAAAAGTACCAAATGGCTTACCCGTTTTGGTAATCCGCTGTGATGCGGTTACCACAAGTCCGCCTACGCAAAGCTCACGGTTTTTCAGCTTTTCGAATTCGGCCAAAACCTCTTCGTTGTTATCGCCCATACGCACCTTATTGATGATACTCAACTGTTTAACGCCATGGGTACAGAATTTATCGAGTTCGAGTTTATAATTATCTAAAGGGTGGCCAGAAAGGAAAATCCCAATGGCATCTTTCTCATACTTTAACCTGTCCATTAATGCCCATTCTGGCGAAACTGGCAAACTTGGTTCTAAAATAAGATCGGCTTTAGAGCCACCGAATAAGGAGGCTTGTGAAGTACTTTCATTGTTCTGAAAATCGTTGGCATATTTGATAATCTTTTCGATGCCATTCATTTTATCGTTCGGACCGATATAAAAATACTGCGCCCTGTGACCTCCAAATGCATCGAAAGCACCGCTATACACAAAACTCTCATAAGCTTTTTTATTTACAATACGGGTGTTGGAACGCTTGGCAAAATCGTACACATTACCATAAGGTCCATTTGCCAATCTTTCTTCAATAATACTTTCTACGGCCTTTTCCCCCACACCTTTCACGGCCGACATACCGAAGCGGACTTCACCTTTGGCATTTACCGAGAATTTGAGATCGGATTCGTTCACATCGGGGCCTAATACTGTAACACTCATCTGGCGGCATTCTTCCATAAAGAAAGCTACCTGTTTAATATCACTCATGTTGTTAGACAGTACCGCAGCCATATATTCGGCAGGGTAATGTGCTTTTAAGTATGCGGTTTGATAGGCAATCCATGCATAACAGGTAGAGTGAGATTTGTTGAAAGCATAGGATGCAAATGCTTCCCAATCTTTCCATATTTTTTCTAAAGTTGTGGCATCATGGCCTTTTTCAGCCGCTTGTTTCACAAACTTTGGTTTCATTTTATCAAGAACGTCTTTCTGTTTCTTACCCATCGCCTTACGCAGCACGTCGGCCTCACCTTTGGTAAATCCGGCCAGTTTTTGCGATAAAAGCATTACCTGCTCCTGGTAAACGGTAATTCCATAGGTTTCTTTCAAATACTCTTCGCAGGCATCTAAATCGTATTTAATTTCTTCTTCGCCATTTTTACGGCGAACAAAACTTGGAATATACTCCATTGGGCCTGGGCGATATAGTGCGTTCATCGCAATTAAATCGTCGAAAACCGTTGGTTTCAGCTCCTTCATGTATTTCTGCATGCCAGGACTCTCGTACTGGAAAATCCCGATGGTTTCACCACGCTGGAAAAGCTCATAGGTTAATACATCATCAATTGGGAAATTATCCGGATCGAGATCAATACCAAACCGTTTTTTAACCAGTTTTACGGTATCTTTTATCAGGGTAAGGGTTTTTAAACCCAAAAAGTCCATCTTTAATAAACCCGCACTTTCTACAACCGAGTTATCAAATTGAGTAACATATAAATCAGAATCTTTTGCAGTAGAAACGGGAACGAAATTGGTAATATCGCTTGGTGTAATAATTACCCCGCAGGCATGAATACCGGTGTTCCGTAAAGAGCCTTCTAAAATCTGTGCCTGTTGAATGGTTTCGGCACTCAAATCTTTTAATGCGCCAAGGTTTTTCAATTCTACTACACGCTCATATTCATCTGGGCGCAAAGCTTCTTTCAATGTTTTCTCATCCAGCGTGAAGATTTTTGCGAGCTTCATATTCGGGATCAGCTTGGCAATCTTATCTGCTTCAAAAAGTGGCAAATCCAATACCCTCGCTGTATCGCGGATAGAAGATTTGGCGGCCATGGTTCCATAAGTGATAATCTGTGCAACCTGACTGGAACCGTATTTGCCAATTACATATTCCATTACACGGCCACGGCCCTCATCGTCAAAATCGATATCAATATCGGGCATGGATACACGATCGGGATTTAAGAAACGCTCAAAAAGGAGATCGTACTTAATGGGATCGATATTCGTGATCCACAAACAATAAGCCACCACCGATCCGGCTGCAGAACCACGGCCAGGCCCTACCGAAACATCCCTGCGACGGGCTTCGGCAATAAAATCCTGTACAATTAGGAAATAACCAGGATAACCGGTTTTTTCAATGGTCTGTAATTCGAAATCTAAACGTTCGATAACCTCAGGGGTTAACACGCCATAACGCTTCTTGGCTCCTTCGTAAGTAAGGTGGCGCAAAAATTTATTTTCCCCACGTTTCCCTCCATCGGCCTCATCTTCCGCCACTAAAAATTCTTCTGGAATATCGAATTTAGGTAAGAGTACTTCGCGGGCAAGTTTATAGATTTCAATCTTATCTACAATTTCTTTAATATTTACAATCGCCTCCGGCAAATCGGCAAAAAGCGATTTCATTTCATCACCAGATTTGAAATAATATTCTTGATTGGGCAAACCATAACGGTAACCGCGACCACGGCCTATTGGTGTGGCCTGTTTTTCGCCATCTTTTACACACAACAAGATATCGTGTGCATTTGCATCCTTCTTGTTAATGTAATAGGTATTATTGGTAGCCACTAATTTAACTTCGTGTTTGCGCGCCAAAGCAATCAACGATTCGTTTACACGGTCTTCATCTTCCTGGTTGTGGCGCATTACCTCCACATAGAAATCATCACCAAACATGTTCTTCCACCAGATCAGCGCTTCTTCAGCCTGGGTTTCGCCCATGTTTAAAATTTTGTTAGAGATCTCTCCGGATAGGTTGCCCGATAAAACAATAATATCATCTTTATACTGTTCAATTACCGCCCTATCGATACGAGGCACGTAATAAAACCCTTTGGTATAAGCGATAGAAGACATTTTAGCTAGATTGTGATAGCCTTTTTTGTTCTTCGCCAACAGCACCATCTGGTAACCGTTATCTTTTGCGGTCCGGTCTAAGTGATTATTACAAACAAAAAATTCTACCCCAACAATCGGTGTCATTACCACTTCCGTAGGGCGCTCGCCTGCCTCAATTGCAGCAGCATTTTTTGCTTCAGCAGCTTTATTATGATTTAAAACATGGTTTACAAAGTGGAAAGCTCCCATCATGTTCGCATGATCGGTCATGGCTACCGCAGGCATTTTTTGTGCTGCCGCAGCTTTTACCAGATCGGGAATACTGATGGTACTTTGTAATACCGAAAATTGAGTATGGTTGTGTAAATGTACAAAGGTTGCTGCAGCAAGTTCCTGTTTGTTTCCTGCAAGTTCCTGTTTCGAAATCCCTCCGCCCTCAGCTTTTTGTAAACGTTTTCGGATTTCATCAGAAGCAGCTTTTAAATTGATGTGTTTTAAACCAACACCTTCAATCGTAGCTGGGTTTACCTCTCTAAAACGAGGAAAATATTCTACATCAACCTGTAGTTCTTCTTTTTTAAAAACTTCTCTTTTTACCAATTCTAAGAAACAACGTGTAGTTGCTTCCACATCGGCAGTTGCGTTGTGGGCTTCGTTAAAAGGAACGCCAAACAAATAAGAATGTAACTCGGTTAAGGTTGGCAGTTTAAACCTTCCGCCCCTACCCCCCGGCAATTGTAAAAGCTGGGCGGTAACTTCGGTACAGGTATCTAACACAGGCATCTCGGCCAAACGGTTAGCCACACCAAAACGGTGAAACTCACAGCCCATAATGTTTACGTCGAAACCAACATTCTGGCCTACAATAAACTTGGCTTTATTTAAAACTTCATTAAACTTGTCCAGCATTTCTTCGAAACCGATACCTTGTTCGGCAGCTAGTTCGGTAGAAATACCATGAATTCTTTCTGCATCATATGGAATATTAAATCCCTCTGGTTTAACCAGATAATCCTGATGTTCAACCAATCTCCCCATCTCATCATGCAATTGCCATGCAATCTGTATACAACGCGGCCAATTATCCGTATCGGTAATGGGTGCATTATAATTACGTGGCAAACCAGTGGTTTCAGTATCAAAAATTAAGTACATATTGTGCGGCAAAGAATTAACCGTTTTAGAATAATAACGGTTCTTCAAAAATAAGGAATTTGACAGGTGGTTTTGTCAGATTTTATCAACAAAATGTGGTGGAAAACAAGAAAATATATTCCATCATTGCGAACTGAAACAAAGCCCTAGGAAGAGGGCGAAGCAATCTTTTTAGCAAAATTTTAATCATTTGAAGAGCAATAACAGTAGTACTTGGGTTAATACAGTCCTGCTTTTTGGTACAAGTCCCGATGAAAAATCGGGAGCTTTTCCCGCCAATCAGGTCTAGATTACAAAAAACACTGCTGAAACTTAAGAAGTCACAGTCAGGGAGCTAATGCAACAAGCTTTTAAAATTCTGTTTGCCATAGGTTTTTCAGCCCAGGATAGTAGCACAATTGGCTCCACCTAAACCCGATCGGAAGCGGTATTCTGATTTAAGCATTGTCTGTTTCGTTTTTTATAGTGTGCTTGCTTGTTTCACAGGTTTCATCGGAAATTAGCAAAGAGCGGGAACTGAACCCGCCTATGAAAAACCGAACTTACATTTCCAAAAAAACAATGATTTTTTTTTTAAAAAATAACCCTAAACTTTACTATGAATCTGAGATTTTTTAATTCACGATAAGATTCTTTACTGCTTTCAGAATAACAGAAAAGGAAACCTAAAAATGATCCTGACTCACCAGATTAAATCGAATTTCTTTGTTTTAGAACTAAAACGGAGTTGTTTCTTATAAAGACTATCCACATTGCTATAAAACCTGAATTTCCATTCTTTCCCATATCGCTGCGCTAAAACATCTTCGGTGATTCGGTTCTTAATTTCTACGCTATCTCTAAGCGCCTCCGAAACCGTACATCCAGCAACTGTTTTAAATCTAAAACCATATTGTTTCGCAATAACCGTTTCAGCATGTTGTTTTTCAAAATCGGGCAAACCATATACGAGCATAATAAGTGTCTTATCGTTATCTACCATCTTTTTCTTTTCCAGATTACAACTAACGATATTGATAAACATGAATATTAAAAAAAGGATTCTCACCATTGTATTTTTCTTTAAGATGCAACACCTTTTTTATTTCCATAAATAGATTAGATAATACCCATGTTAAAAGTGCTTAACATTAATCATTCGATTTTATGATCAAAGTGAAATACTTAAGCCTTTTAAAGTTCATAAAGTTGAAAAGGATAAAGTTTTGAAAAGGATTTTTTAACCTTATATTTATTTCTACCTTCGATTAATATTTAACGATACGCAAACCATTAAAATAAAATATATGAAAGTAACGGTTGTTGGCGCAGGCGCAGTTGGTGCCACTTGTGCAGATAATATTGCCCGCAAAGAATTAGCGAACGAACTTGTCCTGTTAGATATTAAAGAGGGCTTTGCCGAAGGCAAAGCGATCGACATGATGCAAACCGCAACCCTTTTGGGTTTCGACACTAAAATTACCGGCGTAACTGGCGATTACAGTAAAACTGCTGGTTCTGATGTGGTGGTAATTACCTCAGGCTTGCCCCGCAAACCAGGAATGACACGTGAAGAACTGATTGGCATTAATGCTGGTATTGTTAAAGGTGTTGCCGAAAATATTTTAAAATACTCTCCTGAAGCTATCTTCATCGTGATCAGTAACCCAATGGATACGATGACTTATTTAGCCTTAAAATCGTTAGGCCTACCTAAAAACCGTATTATCGGCATGGGCGGAACGTTAGATAGCTCCCGTTTCAAATTTTATTTATCGCAAGCTTTAAATTGCAACCCTAACGATTTACAGGGCTTTGTGATTGGCGGCCACGGCGATACAACCATGATTCCTTTAACCCGCCTAGCTACATACCAAAGTTTACCGGTTAGTAATTTATTGGATAAAGCTACACTTGATAAAGTTGCAGCCGATACCATGGTTGGTGGTGCTACTTTAACAGGCTTAATCGGCACTTCTGCCTGGTATGCTCCAGGTGCCGCAGGTGCTGCATTGGTTGAAGCGATTTTACGTGATGAGAAAAAGCTGTTTACCTGCTGCGTTTCTCTTGAAGGAGAATACGGGCAGGAAGATATATGTTTAGGTGTTCCCGTAATTATCGGCCGTAATGGTTGGGAAAAAATCATCGATTTTAAATTAACCGAAGATGAGCAGGCGGCATTTAATAAAAGCGCCGATGCCGTAAGGAACATGAATAATGTACTGGCAGAAATGAAATTGGTTTAATACGGATTACATCATTAATTTTGCCACGGAAACACAGAAGTACGGAATAGATTTATTACCCTTTAATTCCGTGCCTCCGTGGCATTTTTACACTTAAATAAGTTGTCACCCTGAGGGATAATTTATTATAAAAAATCAAAAATAATGACAGCGTGCTAGGTGCCGGCGAGGAATCGTCCTTGCGAGGAGGCCTTTTCAGCCGACTAAGCAATCTTACAACTATCGCTAGTAGCGAGCGCTTTAAGATTGCTTCGTGCCTCGCAATGACGACTATTCTATTGGAGGGCTGTCAATGGTAGCGTAATCGAAGGGCAGTAGACATAAATAAACAATGAAATCAATTTCAATCCCACTAAAACTGATAAACTTACAGGATGACGGTTTCCACCTTTTGGTGGAAGTTGTTGTTTTTAAGGAAAAACATTTTGCTGTTTTAGATACCGGTGCCTCGCGAAGTGTGTTCGATAAATCGTTGATTGAGCAACACCTCTCAGAAACCCTCCAAGTATCAGAAGAGATTAATGCAGCCACCCTTTTTACAACCACCACAACTATCCAGGCTACAATTCCTGAGCTAAAAATCGGATCGTTAAAGATCAAAAACTACGAAACCGTGGCTTTCGATCTGCAATCGGTGAGTGATACCTACCAACAGTTTGGTCACCCGCCTATTATGAGTATTATTGGCGGAGATATATTAATGGAATATAAAGCCGTTATTGATTACAAAAAGATGATCCTTAGGCTTTATAGATAATGTAATTTTACTTTATGACTTTAATCATTTTTATTAAACTATTTTAAATGATATTTGAACCCGATGAAAAAGCTAATCACAATCTTTTGTGTCATTTTCTGGGCAGGTTTAATCGGTGGAATTAGTTTTTTAGAAGCTCCATTAAAATTCCAGGCTCCGGGGATTACAATCCCTCTCGGCCTAGGTATCGGGCAATTGGTTTTTCAGGCGCTCAATAAAATAGAGATCGTATTGCTGATTATTATTTTAGCCTGCTCCCTACCCACACCTTTAAAAAACTTTCACAGTATTTTACTTTTCTCAGTTACTATTCTTTTAATGCTAGATACTTTTTGGCTATTACCAATACTCGATGAAAGGGCAAAACTGGTTTTGGCAGGCAACATACCAGCTAAAAGTTATCATCATATTGTGTACATCATTGCCGACATCATCAAATTCCTATCGTTAATTGTTCTGGGTTTTGTAAGTTTAAAATCACTTCACCATGAAAAAAGATATTCATAATAGAGAAGATATTATCCTTTTAGTGGATACGTTTTATAAAAATGTTGCGCTTAACAAACAGATAGGTCCAATATTTACCGATGTTGCAAAAGTAGACTGGTCTCACCATTTGCCAAAAATGTACGATTTCTGGGAAAGTATCCTTTTCGGAAAAGCAATTTACAAAGGCAACCCCATGCTTACCCATTTTGCTTTGAATGAACAAATACCCCTGCAAACTGAAGCATTTGAAACCTGGAAAAACCTCTTTTTCCAAACTGTCGACGATCTTTTTGCAGGAGAAAATGCAGATCTGATTAAACAAAAGGCACAATCTATTGCCGATTTAATGCATTTCAAAATTAATTCGCCTCAATCGAAGATCAAAATTGTTTAGTGAAATCTACTTTGATTTAAGCTGCTTTCTTTATAAATTTAGTTAACCAAACTAAATTAAATTATGAAATTCCTCAAAATCTTACTTGGCATTATTGTCGTATTAGCAATAATCATTATTGTGGGTGGCTTCTTTTTGCCTAAAAGTTATACAGTAAGCAGGTCTACTGTAATTAACGCTCCAGACAGCGTAATTTACAAGAATGTGGCCGACTTTAAAGAATTCTACAAATGGAATCCATGGGCAAAAATGGAACCTTCAGCAAAAACCACATATGCTGGCGTTGCGGGCGAGCCTGGTCATTTGTATGAATGGAAAGGTAAGGAAACAGGAAGCGGCTATATGAAGATAAAAAGTGTAGCACCTAACAAACAGGTAGATATCGAATTAAAATTTATTGAGCCTTTCGAAAGTTTAGCGGATACAAAATTCGACATTCAGCCAGAGGGAAGCAGCAATAAAGTAACCTGGACAATGAGTGGTGAAAATAACCTGATCAGTAAATGGATGTGTGTGTTTGTGAGTATGGATAAAATGATCGGGAAAGATTTTGAAGATGGGCTAAAATATTTGAAGGAAAAATCGGAGAAAGGAAGTTAAAACGCTGTATCATCCTGAGCGAAGTCGAAAGATTGCCATGAATACAAAGAAAGCACGGAGTATTATCATTCTGGGCGCAGCGAAGAACCCGACAGCCCTGTGAAGCAAATCTTTTAAAGATGGAAGCCTAAAGCGCAAGAAAAACCTTTGCGGACGCTGTGACATTCCTCCGTTCCCGCTGTGGTTAAAACATAACTGGCCTCTCATTTGAGAGGCTTTTTTATGAATCAATTTCCGATAATTCAAACAATTGTGTCGGCTCTGCGTTAAAAAAGCATTAAAAATCAACTAACCAGCGATTAATATTTTGTAATTCCCCATTTTTTAGATTACTTGCCAGCAAAATGAATTTATTACTTGTAGAAGATGAACCGAGTGTTGTATCTGTAATTTTGAGGGGTTTAACCGATGAGGGATTTACCGTGAGTATAGCGCCTGATGGTTTAATCGGAAAACAGATGGCCATAGAAAATCAGTTCGACCTGATTATTCTCGACATTATGCTACCTGGAATAAATGGTTTGGAACTCTGTAAAATCATTAAAGAACAAAAACCAAATACACCTATTATTATGCTTACGGCTTTGGGTACTACAGAAAATGTAGTAAACGGACTGGATAATGGTGCAGATGATTATTTAATAAAGCCATTTAAATTTGCTGAACTTTTTGCCAGGATCAGAATGCTGTTGAGGCGATATCATGGTGTGGTTTCGCAAGATCAGATTATCTCTATAGCAGACCTCCAGATTAATTTAAGCGCAAAAACGGTAAAGCGTAATCAGCAAGAAATTGTACTCACCGCAACCGAATATCGCTTACTTGAATATATGGCTAAAAACAAGGCCAAAATTTTATCGCGGATAGACATTTTAGAAAACGTTTGGGATATCGACTTTAACCTTGGCACCAATGTGGTTGATGTTTATGTTAATTATCTTCGGAAAAAAATAGATAAAAATGCAGACCAAAAGCTTATTCATACCGCAGTAGGCCTAGGTTATATATTAAAGGAAAAATAAATGGAGATAGCCAAGAAAATCACCTTACTTTTCGCCATTTTATCGGCAATTATTATTTCCTTATTAAGTGGTTTTGTTTGGTATTTTTCTAACGACTTCGCCTTTGAAGATTTTTATAAACGTTTAGAGGCCAGGGTTAATATTGCTGCCCAGATTAAATTATACGAAGACGAAAATAATAAGGTTTACGCTAAAATGCGCAACCAATACCTTGAGCGACTGCCTTCAGAAAAAGAGTATATCATTGAAGCTGGAAAACCAACCAATAAATTGGACCGAGAGCTACCAGCTAGTTTTTATAACCGCATAAATGCCGGATATGTGGCACGCTATCGTGTTGAGAATCACTTTTACGCTGGAAAATTCTTTAAAAATCCACACAAAGGATATATAGTAATTGTTTCTGCAAATGATCCCTTTGGCTTTCGGGAACTAAAAGACCTGCAAAGAATCCTGATTATTGGCTTTTTTCTTTCTGTTGTTTTATCTTTTGTTGTTGGCTGGAAATTTTCTAATTACATGTTAATGCCCTTAAGAAATATAATCAAGAGCGTAAAAAAGATAAAAGCAGAAAATTTGCATTTAAGACTGGATGTAAAAGAAGGCAACGATGAAATGTCGCAGTTGGCCCAAACCTTCAACAATATGCTTAACCGTTTAGAAACTGCCTTCGAAACACAAAATAACTTTATCAGCAATGCTTCGCACGAATTAAGAACACCATTAACCATTATTAGCGGCGAGGTTGAACTGGCGATGAAAACCGTTGAGGATAACCCTAAACAGCACAAAGCCTTATCTAAAATTAAAGACGAGGCAGAAAGATTAGAGCATATCTTAACCAGTTTACTGGGGCTGGCACAATCTGGATTTAATGGAAAAAACCAACCCTGGGAAGAGGTACGGATGGACGAACTGTTATGGGAAATTAAAGAATCAGTTAACCAGGTACATCCCAACAGTAAAATAGAAATCGACTTTACCAAACTTCCTGATGATGATGACTTACTAACCCTACGGGTAAACAAAAATCTGATTAAGCTTGCCATCAGCAATATTGTAAACAATGCCTGTAAATACTCAAATGAGAATCTGGTAAGCATTAGTATCGAAAGCAATGCCAATATGCTCTCAATTGCTGTAACAGATAGAGGAATTGGAATACCGCAAACAGATATACAGCATATATTTGAACCTTTTTACCGTGCATCTAACACCAATGATTTTAAGGGATATGGCGTTGGCTTACCGCTTTCATTGAATATCATCCGTTTACACCGGGGTAGTATTGCTATTAAATCGCAGGAAGGAGTTGGAACTGAGATTAAGGTTTTATTGCCTGTTAAAGGTTGATTGGTTCATTTGTCATTAGTTCATTAGGTTCCTAACTACAGAAAATTGATTATCCTTTAATTTTCTGGACACAGGAACAATTCTCTAACTAAAGCTCTCGCTATAGGCTATTGAACAAATAAACCATTGACCAATGAACTATTGAACTTTACTTCAAATTCTAATCTCATTTTAATCTTACTCTTATTTCGCTATAATAACATCACGCTAAACTTGTATAAATAATTTTTCAATTCATTTAAACAAGATATAGCGATGAAAACAGTATTAGTACCAACCGACTTTAAATTAGAAAGCATTAAAATTATTGATGCACTTGTTCAACATCAAAAAAATGAAACCTTAAACATCATTTTTGTACATGCCTTTAAATTATCGGATTCTATAACCGATATGTTAATGTTGAGTCGCCGCAGCCGCGATTACGAAAATGTTAGCGACGAATTTTATCAGCAGATAAATCAGGCCAAGGCCAAATACCCTAGTCAGATCAATGCCATTGGAATCGAATATTTTTACGGAAGTACAGTAGCCGCTTTCAAAAATTTTATCGAAGCTTTTGATGTAGAGCGCATTGCTTACTTAAAAGAATACGATTTTACACCGATCAATAAATATAGCGTAGACCCTAAAATATTAACAGCACGTGCAGGTTGCGAAGTAATTCAATTAAATACATTAACTGTTCATGCCAGTGAAAATTTAATTGACACAAAAATACACGAAACACAGTTGCAGGAAGCAAACGCTTAATTATCACATTTTAAACTTTATATTATGCTGTTACGAAATAATATTCCGCTCACTTATATATTCGGGAAGATCAAAAAAGAACTCCTGTTTGTTATTGGCTACTCCATAGGCATTGTGGTGTTGTATGAAAACTTTCATGTTACACGCATTTCCATTCCTGTAGCTGTACCAGCGCTACTGGGAACAATCATTTCACTTTTATTGGCGTTCCGGTCTAACCAGGCTTACGATAGATGGTGGGAAGCCAGAATTCTTTGGGGTGCTATTGTTAACGATTCCAGAACCCTGTCGCGCCAGATATTATCTTTTGTAGAAAATCCTTACGGCTTAGATGAGGTTGAGGCATTTAAAGAACGTTTTATAAAAAGGCAGATTGCCTGGTGTTATGCCTTAAGTCAATCGCTAAGAGGTTTTAACCCACGCAAAGGTTTGGAAGAATACCTGTGTGCAGAGGAAATCGCTTTTATTAAAAAACGCAAAAATGTAACTACAACGATATTGGAGTTACATGCTATGGATTTAAAAAAGGCATTGCAAGAAGGCTGGATCAATAAATATCAGCAAATAGAAATCGATAAAACCATTACAGCTTTATGTAACCACATGGGCGGATCGGAAAGAATAAAAAACACGGTTTTTCCGGTTACTTATAGCAAATACATTAACATGTCTATCCATTTATTCATCGTGTTACTGCCTTTTGGCTTAATTGAATACTTTGGTTACATGGAAGTTCCATTAGTGGTTGCCATAGCTGCTTTCTTCCTATTGGTAGAAAAAATGGCGGTGCATCTTCAGGATCCTTTTGAAAATAAACCTACAGACACCCCAACCACAACAATCTGCAGAACTATTGAACGCGATCTTTGTCAGATGCTGGACGATAACAAAATATACGAGGACAAACCTCAAACCGAACTGGCACCTGTAGGGTCATATTACATTCTGTAATTATCAATCAATGCCATAAAATAATCTCATCCATTGAGATGGTTAGTTAATCGAAATGTATTTGTACTGGATAGCACAATCATTTTGAAAGGTTTATAGTGATACAAAGCCATTCGTAAACGGGATGGCTTTGTTTTATTGTGAAGTCAGATGTTACCATCTGACTTATGACAATTAAATTCATCCAAACCAGAAAAATTCAAAATGGTGTAAGATGGTAACATCTTACATCACGATCCAACAAAAAACCCTCTTCAAGTTTAATCTTGAAGAGGGTTCATTTATTTCGCTATCAGCTTTTTCTTTAAGCTTTCAACTCAATTAAGCATCAATTTTCGCATATTTTGCATTACGTTCAATAAACTCTCTACGTGGAGCAACCTCATCGCCCATTAACATAGAGAAAGTATGATCGCATTCTGCAGCACTTTCAATAGTAGCCTGTAATAAAGTACGTGTAGCTGGGTTTAAAGTAGTATCCCAAAGTTGTTCTGCATTCATCTCACCCAAACCTTTGTAACGTTGAATGTGTACGCTATCTTCTTTACCATTCCCTTTAATGCGTTGTACAGCCGCATCGCGTTGTACATCATTCCAGCAATATTCGAAATCTTTACCTTTTTTAACCTGGTAAAGCGGTGGCGATGCGATGTAAACATAACCGGCTTCGATTAATGCCCTCATATAACGATAGAAGAATGTTAAGATCAAAGTGGTAATGTGAGAACCATCAATATCCGCATCCGTCATAATTACGATTTTGTGGTAACGTAATTTAGTTAGGTTTAATGCTTTATCATCTTCAGGCGTACCAATACTCACACCGATAGCGGTAAACATGTTTTTGATCTCATCATTCTCATAGATTTTGTGCTCCATCGCTTTTTCTACGTTCAAAATTTTACCTTTTAGGGGTAAAATAGCCTGAATGTTTCGATCACGACCTTGTTTAGCGGTACCACCCGCCGAGTCACCCTCTACCAAATAAATTTCACATTTTTCGGGATCACTGTCTGAGCAATCGGCCAATTTCCCTGGTAAACCAGAACCACCCATTACACTCTTACGTTGAACCATCTCACGCGCCTTACGTGCTGCAGCACGGGCCGTAGCAGCTAAGATCACTTTGTTAACGATCATTTTTGCCTCTTTCGGATTTTCTTCCAAATAAGCACCTAAAGCTTCGCCAACAGCAATATCAACCGCACCCATTACCTCGGTATTACCCAGTTTGGTTTTGGTTTGGCCTTCAAATTGAGGTTCTTGTACCTTAACCGAAACCACAGCTGTTAAACCTTCTCTAAAGTCATCACCAGTGATTTCCATTTTCAGGTTTTTCAATAAGCCAGATTTATCAGCGTAACTTTTCAGCGTACGTGTTAAACCTCTACGGAAACCTGCAATGTGTGTACCTCCTTCGTGTGTGTTGATGTTGTTTACATACGAGTGCACATTTTCTGAGTAGCTATCGTTGTACTGAAAAGCCAATTCAACCGGAACGCCATTTTTAATACCATCGATATAAATCGGTTCTGGTAAAAAAGATGCGCGGGTTCCATCCAAAAATGTAACAAACTCTTTTAAGCCACCTTCTGATTCAAAAACTTCTGATAAAAAAGTACCATCGTCCAATTTCTCACGCTCATCGGTTAATGTCAATTTAATTCCTTTATTCAAGAAAGCCAATTCACGTAAACGACCTGCTAAAGTATCGTATTTATATTCAGTAGTTTGTGTGAAAATGGTAGCATCCGGACTAAAAGTTACGATGGTACCGCGTTTATCGGTTTCACCAACTTCTTTAACATCGTATAAAGGTTTACCGATGTTATATTCCTGCATCCATATTTTACCTTCGCGGTGAACTTCGGCTTTTAAATGTGTAGATAAAGCGTTAACGCAACTTACCCCCACACCATGCAAACCTCCAGATACTTTATAGGTATCTTTATCAAATTTACCACCCGCGTGTAAAACCGTCATTACGATTTCAAGCGCTGATTTATTTTCTTTTGTATTGATCCCGGTTGGAATACCGCGACCATTATCTTCAACCCTGATGGAGTTACCCTCTAAAATTCTAACGTCGATTGTATCAGCATGACCGGCTAAAGCCTCATCAATTGAGTTATCTACAACCTCGTAAACCAAATGGTGTAAACCTTTTACACCAGTGTCACCTATATACATTGAAGGGCGCTTACGCACCGCTTCTAAACCTTCTAAAACCTGTATATTATCTGCCGAATAATTTGACTTTAAATCCTGTTCTTCGCTCATATTTTAATTAAAAACAATAAGTATCAAAAATACGGAAATTTTGGCATTTAAACTAATATGTGGATAAATTTTGAGCTGTTAAGAGATTACAGTTAAAGCGATTAAAACAGGTTTAAATCAGGTTTTGGAAAGCAAAACCTGCATTCCAATCCATGCCCCTTCCCGCTTTCCATTATAAGTCCCGCAGAAGAAGCGGGAGCTTTCCATTTCAATCGGGTTTAGGTGGCCACAACCTGCAAATATTATAGGATTATCGCACCAACCCACCAAACGTTCCAACGGAACGAAAACGCCAATTATTCAATTGGCTACCCACGAAACGTCCCTAAGGGACGTTAAGGATTAACATTTCTAATCCGACAACCCGTTCCGGAGGAACGCCTCATGGGTAGAAAAAAATGAACCATTTTTTTCGTTCCGTAGGAACGTTTGGTGTTATAACATTTGCTATTGCCACCCTGCAACCCCCAATAGCCATTACTGGCCGTGCCACCCAAACCCGATGGCAGCGGGCATGAAATAAAGCGGACAGCGGGACGAACAACGATTTGAAATACTGACCTTGCTTTTCAAATCACCAATATCATATTGCGCGGTTAGTGGTAGGCGCTTAGCGTTTAGTAAATTAAACGCTTTACGCACTACGCCAAACTCAAAATCTCTCTTGTATTGCGATAGGCCTTTCTTTAAATTGGATATAAAAACTAATTTATATAAGTTTGCTAAAATTTATTAAACAAGAATGGAAAGAAGAACCTTTAAAACCTTTGGTTTACTTGCAACAGCAACTTTGATAACTGCTTTCTCTGCATGCCAGAACAAAGACACTAAAACTACTGAAACTAAAAAAACAGAGGGTACTACTGCAGCGGTTTCTCAAACTGAGAAAATTGTGTATGTAAACTCCGACTCGTTACTTACAAAATATGAATACTTCAAAGACCTAAAAGTGAAATTTGAAGGTAAGACCAAAAATGCTCAGGCAGACATGCAAGCTAAAGGTCAGGCTTTTCAAAGAGAAGTTGCACAATACCAACAATCGGCACAAACTTTATCGGCCGATCAACGTAAAAGCACTGAAGAGCGTTTAGCACGTAAACAACAAGAACTACAAACTTACCAACAAAATGCTGGTGGTGCTTTACAGAACGAGCAAGCTGCTGAGAATGAAAAACTTTATGATAAAGTAGCCGATTACTTAAAAGGTTACGCTAAAGAAAAAGGTTATAAAATGGTTTTAACTTACTCAAAAGGTAACAGCGCTATTTTATTTGCCGACGAAAGTTTAGATGTTACTTCAGAAGTAATTAAAGGCTTAAACGCAGAATACAGCAAAAAATAAGCGAATAGCCATTAAAATATAAATGCCCCGTATAAATCGGGGCATTTTTTTTGTGCTGTTTTTATAAAAGATCAAATTAATATGGACAATCAACATCAGGAATATATGCGGATGGCAATTGAGTTATCTGTACAAAATGTAAGCGAAAGCATTGGTGGGCCTTTTGGAGCTGTAGTGGTAAAAGATGGGAAGTTGATTGCTAAATCGGCAAATAAGGTAACCTCTACCAACGATCCAACTGCGCATGCAGAGGTTTCGGCAATCAGGCTGGCCTGTACCGAATTAAATACTTTCGATTTAAGTGGCTGTGTAATTTATACCAGTTGTGAACCTTGTCCGATGTGTTTAGGCGCCATTTATTGGGCAAGAATTGATACGATTTATTATGCAAATACCAAGGCTGATGCCGAACACATTGGTTTTAGTGATAAATTTATCTACGAAGAGCTAGACAAGCCGATGGAAAACAGAAGCCTGCCGGTTATCCAGCTGATGCGCGATGAAGCACTGGCAGCTTTTAAGCTATGGGAAACCTCACCAATGAGGATAGCATACTAAAAAAAAAAGGTGCCGATAATCAGCACCTTTTCTGTTTGGAAATCATTGTTTATTTGCTCGATTCTTTTCCTGCCAGCAAGCCGATCATCGAGTCTATTTCTTTTACCACACCATCATCAGAGCCAGAAAAACCCACAGCTTTAAACCTGATATTACCATCCCCATCAATCACAAATTTGGTTGGGATTCCATCAACTTTATAGGCGCTTACCACATCAAATTTGGAAGGGTCTTTTACGTTTTTGGTATCATACAGCACATTAAAATTGTATTTTTTTGCAGTAATAAAATCAGTTACCAATTTTTCTCTATTCTCTTCTGTTTGCCAAGTATTTACAAACAGGAATACCACATTTGGATTACTGGCGTATTTGTTTAAGGCTTTTTGCATGCCTGGGAAAGAAGACACGCAAGGTCCGCACCAGGTTGCCCAATAATCTAAAATTACGATCTTTCCTTTCAAACTGGCTAGACTTACGGTTTCGCCTTTAAGGTTGGTTAATGAAAACGCAGGAGCCGGAATATTGATCATTTTTTTCACCCATTCTGCACGCTCTTTTTCTAATGCTGCTTTTTCTAAATTGGCCAGGTAATTTTCATAAGTTCCATCTTTCTTTAGTTTAGTATAAAGCATTTTAAATTCGTTTTTTAGCGAATCATTGCCTTTACCCTCTTTAATTAATTTCTCAGCCTCAGTATAAGCTTTATCATCTTGGCCATCCTTAATTAAATAAGTTACATAACGTGAAGATACATCGGGTGGAACTGTTGCATATAAAGGAATGGCCTTCTCTTGCATAGCTAAAGCCTCTTTAAATTTTCCCTGATGATATAGCAACAGTCCATAAGTATCAGCATACATACCATAAGCGCCGTCTAAATATTTGAGGTATTCTTCTTTAGTGTTGTAATATTTTGGCATCTCATCATTTCTTGATGCTTCTATCAGTTCTAGCGATTGTTTTGAAAGCTGAGCAGCAAGCTCGATATTCTCTTTTTTCTCAGCAGACGGCCAGGCAAAACTATTGTTATACAAACTCGCCCTGCTCATTTTATCGGTGACCTTCTTGGCGTAATCCTGAAATTTATCCAGATCTTTAGCTTTTATAGCGCTGTTAGCCAACATACTATAAATTGAGTTCAATCTACCTGCATCTACTGTTTTACCTGGGTCAAGTTTAAAGGCGGCAATCATTTCTTCGGCCTTTTGTATTTGTGTGGCAAAATCTTTTGTACCATAAAGTGAATTCATACCATCATTCCAGGCGTAATTCCCTGTAGGGTATTTTTTAATTATGATGGCTTTAACAGAATCTGCCTGAGTTTTTTTCTTTAATAGTGAATAAAGGCTTAAAGCTGTACCTAAATCTTCTTCTTTTGGTTCTTTTAGTTTCGTTAATGCAGAAATATTTTCGTTGATTAGTTTTGTTCCTTTGTCTTTATCTGCTTTGTACTCGAGCGATAGATATTGATTTAGATTTTTCTTTTTCAGCTCGGGTTTTAAAGCAAAAGCCTGTTTATACAGGGAAACGGCCTTTTCAGGATCGATAGTAAGACCCAAATAGTAATTTCCTGCCAATCCGTACAAAAAAGCTTCGTTAAGATAAGCTTCAGCTGGCACTTTCCCTGCTTTAGTGAATTCTAAAACATAACCGGCAGGCGCTTCATCTTTTTTATCACCTACCGAAAAAGCAAGTCCAACTATGGTAACGCTATCCGGAGTAGAAATTTCTCCCTTATAAACTGTTCCGTCTTTAGTGAGTTCAATTTTAGTGCTTTTGGGATTCGATTTTGAAAAAAAAGTATAACTGGTACATTTTACATCAGCCAAATTTTCGAGATTGGTCCCCTTGGGGTCGTAAGTAAATTTAACTGTACTTCCTGCTGCAGGCGTATTAGCAGAAAATTTCACGCCTTGTGCATTTGCTACCCCAGCAGCAAATATGAGTAAGCATAATAATTTTAAGGTTTTCATAATGAAAGGATTAAGTTTCTATCAGGTAACTAAATATATAGTTTATTCTTTATTCTTCAAAGTTATTTTATATTAAATTTTAAGGAATAATTATTGTAGTAATTAAGCATGACCTACGAACAAAAAATAAAGGGTGAATTAGATTTCTGGAGGTTTAAAACCTTGCAGAAACCTTCTCTTTTGAATAAGGTAACCGATAAAGTTCAGAAAAAAATTAATAGTTATATCCCTGATAAGGTTCATAACGCGATCACATCCGCCATTAAACAGATGGTTAAGGCTGTGCTTTTTGGTTCAACATTTACCACATCAAAGCCAATTACCGATTTAACCTTGATGCACCGCGAGGCATTAATTAAGCAAAAAATAGAAAACTATAAAAAAACAGGTGCTGCAGAAGGCGGAATTACAGGTGCAGGAGGTTTTTTAATGAGCCTGGCAGATTTCCCCTTATTGCTGGGCATAAAGATGAAGATGCTTTTTGATATTGCCGCAGTTTACGGATACGATGTTAAAGATTACCGCGAACGTTTATATATTTTACACATCTTCCAGCTGGCCTTTTCAAGCAAAGAAGAAAGCCAGAATGTATTTATGAAAATGCAGGATTGGGATGATAAAGCCCATCAATTACCTACCAATATTGATGAATTTGACTGGCTTACCCTCCAACAGCAATACCGCGATTATATTGATTTAGCCAAACTTGCACAGATGCTTCCATTTGTGGGTGCAGCAGTCGGTGCAGTGGCCAATTATAAACTGATCGAGAAACTGGGCAGAACGGCTATGATGAGTTATAGGATGCGGTATTTTAGTTTGCAGTATGCGGTGATCAGTACGCAAACTGAAAACCGTAAACTAGAAACTGGCAACTAACTAATCCTCCTCTCCGAACATCCCGCCGATCAAATCGTCCGTTTCCCGCCGATCTTTTTTAGTCGGACGGCCAGTACCTCTATCCCGTTTTAGATTTGGCGCATGGAACATCGATTTAAAAGCATGCGTTTCTTCAACGGGCGTTAGATCTTTATACTTTGTTAAGGCTGTTGGCGAATCTGTTCTGTTATACGAAAGTTCTACCACTTCGATAATTTTCTTTTCAATCCCTTTCGATACCTGATAAACTTCACCCACTTTCACAATAGCAGAAGGTTTAATATTCTGCCCTTTGAGTTTCACCCTTCCTGCTTTACAGGCATCGGTGGCCAGGCTCCGTGTTTTAAACAACCTGATCGCCCATAAATATTTATCTATCCTAAGTTTTTCTGTCTCTGTCATAAAATTCAAAAATACATAATTAGGTTAATTCCTATGTTGATTAATTGTAGAAACTGGTTAATCGGTTAGCTGCAGAATGCGCCTAACCGCAGTTAACCTAATTCATAGGAATTTAACAATTAAGCACCCCGTAGGCTCAGTTAACCAATTCGAACGATTAACCAGTTAACCTATCTACAAAACAATTTAAACAATTAACCATTTAATAAGCAAAAATTGATTTATTTTGCGTAAAATTTAAAAACATCATGTATTCAGATTTAAAGAAATTAATTGAAGCCGCTTGGGAGGATAGAACCCTTTTAAAATACAGTAACTATTGCGAAGCCATTGAAGCCGTTATTATGGGCCTTGATAAGGGTGAAATCCGTGTTGCTGAGCCAGTTTTAAACTCTTGGGGCATTAATGAATGGGTAAAGAAAGCCGTAATTTTATATTTTCCGATTCGCGAGATGAAAGAAATTAAAAGTGGTCCTTTCGTTTACCACGATAAAATGGATTTAAAAACCGATTATAAAACAACTGGTGTACGTGTTGTGCCTATGGCAAGTGCACGTTATGGTGCGTTTTTAGCAAAGGGTGTAATCATGATGCCATCGTACGTAAACATTGGCGCTTACGTTGATGAAGGTACTATGGTTGATACCTGGGCAACTGTTGGTTCTTGTGCACAAATTGGTAAACGCGTTCACTTAAGTGGTGGTGTGGGTATTGGTGGTGTTTTAGAGCCTGTACAAGCTGCTCCGGTTATTATCGAAGATGATGCATTTCTAGGCTCAAGGGCAATTGTGGTAGAAGGTGTTAAAGTAGAAAGAGAAGCTGTTTTAGGTGCTAATGTGGTATTAACTGCATCAACTAAAATTATTGATGTTACCGGCCCTACACCAGTAGAATATAAAGGAATTGTTCCTGCACGTTCGGTAGTAATACCAGGAAGCTATACTAAAAAATTCCCTGCAGGCGAATTCCAGGTACCTTGTGCTTTAATTATTGGTAAACGTAAAGAAAGTACAGATAAGAAAACTTCACTTAACGATGCGTTGAGAGAAAATAATGTAGCGGTTTAAGCTGAAAGCACAAAGGTGAAAGCTGAAAGCGAAACTCAAACTCAAAAAGCCGAAAGTACTGAACTTGAGCAATCAAGCTTTAGTCTTTCGGCTTTAAGCTTTTCACTTAAAATTGGATACGATGGCAAGCGCGCTGCCAATAACTTAACAGGATTAGGTAATTACAGCCGGTCTTTAATTGAGCATTTGGCACATCAGTTTCCTCAGCATCAGTATTTGGTGTACGCTCCAAAAGTAAAGTCTGCTAAACAGATTGATGCTTTTCTCGAAAATGAAAACATCGAACTGAAGCTTCCAAAAAACGGGACTTTTTTATGGCGAAGTTTAAATATCCTTAAAGATTTAAATCAAGATGGTTGCCAGATTTATCATGGGCTAAGTCATGAAATTCCATTAGCCATACAACATACCCGGATTAAATCGATCGTTACCATTCATGATTTAATTTTTCTTCGCTTCCCTCAGTATTATAAATTTATAGACCGGAAATTATACGAATGGAAAAGCAAATCTGCATGTAAACGGGCCAATAAAATTATCGCCATCAGTGAAAAAACAAAAGAAGACATTATTGATTTATATGGGATCAGTCCTGAAAAAATTGAGGTAATTTACCAAAGCTGTGATGACAGTTTTAAAACACCTTTCGCTAAAGAAACCTTAAGCCGCATTAGGGCAACTTATAAACTGCCTGACAAATACATCCTAAACGTTGGCACCATTGAAGTGCGTAAAAACCTTAAATTAGCTGTTCAGGCTTTAAAAGAGGTTAATGAGGCGTATAAACTGGTGGTAATAGGTAAACAAACGGCTTATTTTAAAACCGTTGAGAAAGAAATAGAAAAGCTCGGCCTTAAAAACAGAATTCTATTCTTAAAAAATATCCCTTTTGCCGATCTGCCTGGCATTTATCAAATGGCAAATGTTTTTGTTTATCCTTCCTTTTACGAAGGTTTCGGCATTCCGATTATCGAAGCCCTCTATTCTGGGGTTCCCGTAGTTGCAGCAACTGGATCATGCCTGGAAGAAGCTGGCGGACCAGGTAGCTTATACATTTCACCTGAAGATGCTAACGGACTTGCAAAAGCCATTAATCAAATTCTTGAAAGACCGCAGCTCCAAAAAGAGATGAAGGAGAAAGGACTGGAATTTGTTCAAAAATTCAACGCCCCTATTGTTACGCAACAATTAATGGATTGTTATTTGTCTCTTTAATAGAAACTGCTAAGCCTCCAATTTAAACCTGACTTTCGCGGAAAGCCCGCAATCCGATCCTTATCGGATGAGGACTTGCAGCATTGGCAGGACTAACACTAATAGTACCACAGTCCCTGCTTTTTAAATAAAAAACTTGTTTTCTAGTAAAAAAATAGTGCTTTTAGACGATCTTAAGTAACCCCAGCTACAAAACATAAAAAAAGGGCCGGAATTTATTTAAAAATTCAACAGCCCTCTGATTTTACTCAGCAATTAACGAATTGCTATTTAGGTCTTTTAACCTAACGGCCCAGCTTTATTTAGCAGCAGTAACCGTTGGTGGATATTGCGCCAATATTTCTTTTACGCCTGTATATAAACGTTCTTCTCTTTTGTTAAAGCTATCTAAGTTAAAACCAGATCCCTGTCCGTGCCAGAATAAAATCTTTTTAGCAGGGTCCAAGAAATCGATAATGATTGTACCCTCAATATATTGGTTTACATAGGTTCCGCCGCCGCCCCAGAAAGGGTTTCCCCAGCCGCCACGCCAGCCCCATCCCCAGCCACCGTAGTAACCTGGGCCATAAACATCGGTTTTTTCCCGGGCAACTACCACCAAATTCACCAATAAATCAGGTCGGTCTGATTTGGTAAATCCTTTGGCATTCATTTCAGATTCAACCGCGGCTATTAATCTGCGTTTATCCAGATTGTTAAGCTTAACCCTTGCTATGCCTTTATCGTAAAAATTGTAAGTTTTGTAACCGCTTAAATCAACATTTTTATCATAATCTGATGCGGTGCGGAGTGTTGTACATCCTGCTAATGCCAATACTACTGTAAAAAGCATTAATAATTTTTGTGCTGTTCTCATTTTTGTGCGCTGTTGTGTAAATAACCTGATTAAATATAACGATTTTGACAATCAAAAAAGGAAAATCATTTATATTTTTTACAATCAGATTGTTATCTGTGAAACGATTTCTATTAAATTTATGTTTTGCCTTATATCACTCAGACTAAATATTTTACAATTGGATTAAATCGTTGAATCAGTATATGGGCGGGTATTCTATAAGATCTGTTTTACAGCCAGTTGTCAGATAGAAATATTTGACACCACAGGAAATACATATAAAGATTATTTAACTTCCTCTTAATAAATTAACTTTGTAAAATGCTAAGAGACGAGATTGACAAAGCTTTTGAAGTATTAAAATCAGGTGGTGTTATTTTATATCCAACAGACACCATTTGGGGCTTGGGCTGCGATGCAAGCAATGCCGATGCGGTAGATAAATTATTGAAAATAAAAAACCGTCCTGCCGAAAAGAGCCTCATTGTGTTATTGGATGTAGACAGCAAACTGCAAAGTTATGTTGCCGAAATACCTGATGTGGCTTACGATTTAATTGAATATGCTGAAAATCCTTTAACCATTATTTTCTCTGGAGCAAAAAATTTAGCCCAAAATGTAATCAATGCTGACGGAAGTGTGGGGATCAGAATCGTTAAACACGATTTTTGCACACCTTTAATCCAACGCTTTAGGAAACCTATAGTTTCTACCTCGGCAAATTTAAGCGGACAGCCTTCACCAAAATTCTTTGACGATATAGCCCCCGAAATTATTGATGCTGTTGATTATGTGGTAGACTTTGAGCAGGAAAACCGGACCAACAGAAAACCATCAACCATTATGAAACTTTCTCCGGGTGGACAGTTTGAGTTTATTCGCAAGTAATTTTATTACTTTTGTAATTCTTATTGTCATCCTGAGGCACGAAGGATCTGTTTCATAGCTCGCAGATGCTTTCTATCTCGGCGTGACAAAATAACTAACTTGATGCAGCAACACCTACAAAACCCAATATTTAAAACCTTATCCACCATTGCCGATAAGAACAATACCGAAGCATATGTAATCGGAGGCTTTGTTCGCGATTTATTTTTAGAACGCACTTCAAAAGATATTGATGTTGTTGTTGTGGGCAGTGGAATAGAATATGCTGAAGCCGTTGGTAGAAAACTGAACACCAAAGTTGCTGTTTTTAAAAATTTTGGCACAGCAAATATTAAATATCAGGATTTAGAAGTCGAATTTGTAGGCGCCAGAAAAGAATCTTACCGTTCTAATTCACGTAAACCCATTGTTGAAGATGGTACCTTAGAAGATGACCAGCTGCGCAGAGATTTTACCATCAATGCTTTAGCAATCAATTTAAATGCCGATCATTTTGGTGAATTATTAGATCCGTTTGACGGGATTAAAGATTTAGAAAACAAGCTCATCCGTACCCCACTCGACCCGGAAATTACTTTTTCTGACGATCCTTTGCGCATGATGAGGGCGATCCGCTTTGCTTCGCAGCTTAATTTCAACATCGATCCGGTTGCCCTAAATGCCATTAAAACGCAAAAACAGCGTATTACCATTGTATCAAAAGAGCGGATAACAGATGAGATGAATAAAATCATCCTCTCAAAAAAACCTTCTATAGGCTTCAAACATCTTTTTGATACAGGCTTATTGCAGCTCATTTTCCCTCAAATGGCACAGCTTTATGGGGTAGAGATTATTAAAGGAAAAGGTCATAAAGACAATTTTTACCATACACTTGAAGTATTAGATAACATTTGCGCAGACACTGACGATTTATGGTTGCGTTGGGCGGCGATTTTACACGATATTGCCAAACCTGCCACTAAACGTTTTGAAGAAGGCCACGGCTGGACATTCCACGGACATGAAGATAGAGGCGCCAGAATGGTTCCGAAAATATTTGCACAGTTAAAACTGCCTTTAAACGAAAAGATGAAGTATGTGCAAAAATTGGTACAGCTTCATTTACGTCCGATTGTTCTGGCGCAGGAAACCGTTACGGATTCTGCGGTAAGGCGGTTACTTTTTGATGCCGGCGAAGAAATTGAAAGTTTAATGCTGCTTTGCAATGCCGATGTAACGACTAAAAACGAATACAAAAAAACAAAATACCGAAACAACTTTGAGCTGGTTAAACAAAAGCTAAAGGATGTAGAAGAACGCGATAAAATTAGAAACTGGCAGCCTCCTATTTCAGGAAACGATATCATGGAAACTTTCGGTCTTGATGCAGGAAAAGAGGTTGGCTTAATCAAAAATGCCATCCGTGAAGCCATATTAGAGGGCGAGATTACAAACGACTATCACGAAGCATTTAATTTTATGCTAAATCAGGCAAAACAAATGGGATTAAATCCTGTTAATAAATAATTTAATTGCTAAAACACTACAATTAGGCTGTCTTTTATGCCACCTGATATTTGTGGTAATTATAAATTAACTTTATTTTTACGGTTCCAAAACACTATAATGGCTATTTATAAATTTAGAATTACTTTCGAAGATTTTGATGATGTTGTAAGAGAGATCGACATTAAATCAAACCAAACATTTGAAGACCTGCACAAGGCTATTCACAGATCTACGGGTTATAATGCCGAAAAATCTTCCTCTTTTTACGTAAGCACCGATAATTGGTTAAAAGGTGATGAAATTGCTTATTTACCAAGTGAGCGTAAAAAAGACCGTGTAGTTTTAATGGAGAATTCTAAATTAAGTGGTTTTATTGAAGATCCGCATCAAAAGTTTTACTATATCTACAATTTCGATCGCCCTTATGATTTTCATGTAGAGCTGGTAAAAATAATTTTAGATGCCGATCCAAATATCGAATACCCATTTTTAGCTAAAAGCAGTGGTGAGGCACCAAAAATAATGGAGCAAAACAGCCCACAGGCCGTTGATCCAAGAGGTGCAGCAGCGGCGGCAAGCGAATTTGATTTCTTAAATGAAATGAACTTTGTACCAGAAGACACCGACGAATTGGAAGCCATGGGCGAAATGGGGATCAATACCGAAGAGCGGGAGGAAGATGAAGAAAGCGAAGAAGACGAATTCGGTGACGAATTTTCTGATAGTGATAACTTCGAAGATGATAGCCACAAAGACGACTATTAATTCACCATATCATCATGTTGCCCAGAACCTTCGGGATCAGCACTAATTGAACGAATTATTATCCATACAAAGTCAGATGCATACATCTGACTTTTTCTTTTAAAATGTTATGCTTACCGCAGATCAAACTATTAAAAAATCAAAAACCTTAATTTCTATTGTTGGACCCACCGCAATAGGAAAGACGGCTTTGGCGATACAATTGGCACAACATTTTAATACAGAAATCATTTCTGCCGATTCCCGCCAGTTTTTTAAGGAAATGGCCATAGGAACCGCAAAACCTGATGCAGACGAGTTAGCAGCGGCAAAACATCACTTTATTGATTCACATTCGGTTTCACAACTGTTCAGTACCGGCGATTTTGAGATAGAAGGGCTAAATATCCTCGATCAAATTTTTAAAAAACACAATCTGGCCATTATGGTTGGAGGTTCGGGTTTATATGTTAATGCCTTAATTAATGGCTTGGATGAAATGCCAGATATTGATTTAGCCATACGTGAAAGGCTCAATAAACAGTTTGAAGAAGAAGGATTATCAAGTATCCAAAAACAGCTGGCAACATTAGATCCTGAATATTTTGCAAAGGTAGATCAACAAAATCCACAAAGAATGATCAGGGGTTTGGAAGTATTTTTATCAACCGGACAAAAACTTTCGTCAATGCTTTCCGCTACAAAAAAGGAAAGACCATTTAACATTATCAAAATAGGTCTCAATACCGACCGTGCTATCCTTTACGACCGAATTAACCGAAGAGTTGATAAAATGATTGCTGATGGTTTAGTAGAAGAGGTGAAATCGCTAATACCCTTTAAAAAATATAATGCTTTAAACACGGTAGGCTACAGTGAGCTTTTCGACTACCTAGATGGAAAATTATCTCTTGAAGATGCCGTTTCGGCAATCAAACAAAATACGCGTCGCTTTGCCAAACGCCAACTCACCTGGTTTAGAAGAGATGAAGAGATCAATTGGTTTGAACCTATTGAAAAAGAAAGGGTAATCAATTTTATCCATGATAGGCTAAAATGAAAAAAGGTCCTAACAGCGTTAGAACCTTTTAAAATGTAAAAATCTTTTTGAATTAATTTGGGAATTTCACGCCTCTGTATTGCGTAATATCAATGTTTGGTACAGTAGAACCGTATTTAGCATTAATGGCATCTATAAATACATTGGCAATTACTGCATTTCCACGCGGCGTTAAGTGAACACCATCTAAAGAGAATGCGCCACCGGTAATAAATGAAGCATTGATACCAACTCCCTGAACATTAATACCTGTTTTAACCTGATTAAAATAAGCATAAGTGTCTGCAATGGCTAAACCTTTGCTTGTGGCTAAAGATTTAATGCTGCTATTGTAGCTATTTACATAATCTTTTAATTTAATTACTTCATCCTTATCTAATACCCATTTATTTTCAATCGGATTCAATGGGTGCAAACCATAAGGAATGCCAGAACCATTTGGTTTTCCAAATATGCCTTCTGATTGAAACGGTAAACGGATTAAATCTTCAGCAGTTGCAGGCCTTACCGCACCTGTTCCTGTTTGAATATAAATAGCTGCCGCTGCAGGATTAATTGCTTTGGCAGCATTTAATAAAGCTGCTACGGTAACTGTATTAAAATAAGGGATTGCAGTTACATCAGGAATAGTACCAACTATACCCTTTTGGCCAGCTGCAGTTAAAACATTTAAAAAATTAGCATATAAAGAAGAAAAAGTAACCTTATCTGTTAAAGCCGTTGTAGGATCGGTAGATACGGTAACTGCACCATTTAAAGCGTAACCCAATACATCATTATTTCCAAGCCAAAGCGAGAAAAAAGTATGATTTCTTCCCTGAATAAACTGAAAATAATTGGTTTTACCTACCTGAGCATCTGGCAACAAACGCTCGAAATAAGGATTTGCAGCACTGAAAGTAAGCGTTGGATCGAAGGCTAGATCAACACGCATTCCAGGTATACCCAAATTTTGGATTTCGCCATTGTATTTGTCTAAATGCTTCGCTGCATCTCTTATAGCCAGCTTATCAACAACAGGAGTTAAAGTTGGGGTACCATTAACCAGTGCTGTTAAAGAAATATAGCCTGAGCCATTTGAATGTTCTTCGCTAAAAAACGCGGAGGTAAATGCCCCACCACCTACTGTGGCCATTTTTGCAGCAATTAAGTTTGGATAAGCAACTTTTTGTCCTTCCAGATATAAACCTCCATCAGCATATCCTGAAGTTAAGGAGTTACCCACAGCAATGTATTTACTAAAATTAGCTTGTCCGGCAGTTGTACCTGCAGGCGTTTCTATTTCGGGTTTACATGCTGCTGCAAAAAGGATGATAGCAGCAACGAAACTATTTAATATATATCTTTTCATTTAAATTTCTCCTACCATTTATAAGTTAATGAAATACCTGGTGCATAAACCAAAGTTTTAAAGGTACCATCCAGGCCCGTTTCAATATTCTTTTGTTTACGCGATTTAACATCTTCAAAAAAGAACGATGCATTAACTTCAAAATGGCGGGTTGGCGTATAACCTATACCTGCACTTAAAATGTATCGGTCAGCATCAGGAGCTTCAGGTGTTACGTATCCATCCTGTACTGGAGAAAAGGCATAACCAACACCTGCTCTTAGTGCTAATTTCTCTGAGGCCTGGTGGTTAATACCTAATTTAAACGAAGAACCATCACGATAATTGCGCGCTGATTTTGTATCAACGAGCGCAGGTGTATTGGTAGCATAATCAAAAGACAAATCCTGATAAATATGCCATTGTACCCAACTTGCATCAAAAGCTAAAACTGTACTTTTTGACAATGGAATACCTATACCTAAACTTGTGGTAGCTGGTAAGGGTAATTCGGCGTTAAAGGTATTTCCTGCTGGAAAAGATCCTTCTAATGACTTTGGGACCTCAAATTCTGCTGAACCACCGTCAAGTTTCGTAATTACCTTCGATTTATGTACGAGTGCAAAAGAGATATTGCTTAATGTTTTGATATATAAACCCGCATTCCATCCATAACCTGTTCCGGTACCATCTAAGGTTGCTTTTGCCGAACGACCGTCGGGGAAATTTACAGGAATAGCTCTTTGAAGATTTACATCTCCGTGGTTATAAACAAAACCTGCACCTATACCAATACGATCGGTAATTTTTATACTTAATGTTGGTTGAAAATAGATTGCTTTTAAATTTAATGAGGTTAAAGCATACTTACCAGACCAATTATCGCCCCAATCTACTAAACCGCCAAAAGGCGTATACACACCTAAACCTAACTTCCACTTATTTGATTTCGGCCCCCACACCGCATAAAACTCGAAAGGAGGGGCAATTTTGTTCTTCACATCCTCTGTAACATTCGAACCCGTTTGTTTAAAAGCGGATTTAAATAATAATGGGTTTACACCTGCTGAAACTGAGTTTTTCTCTAAGAAAGTTACTGCACCGGGATTATAAAATACGGAAGCCTCGTCTAAAGCCAATGCAGAACCTGCACCTGCCATACCAATTTGTTTCTGTCCTTGTAAATTAACCTGGAAACCCTGCCCCAAAACCCAAAGTGGGGCAGAAAGTAATGCGCTCAATAAAAATTTTTTCATCTATAAATGGTTATACACAAATATATACTATGCTAACATAGCAAACAAATATTTGTTTGTAAGATTTTGAATAGTCTTACGCTTGAGCGGTTGGCCCGCCGAAGCCCATAGGAAAAGGTGGTTCTTCTTGAGTTTTAATACGCCCGTTTACAGCTTCGAATTTCTGAATATTATCTTCCAACGCTGATAATAAACGTTTTGCGTGTTCTGGAGTTAAGATAATTCTTGATTTAACTTTTGCCTTCGGAATTCCCGGCATTACACGGATAAAATCTAATACAAATTCGGTATTAGAGTGGGTAATGATGGCTAGGTTAGAAAAAATTCCCTCAGCAATTTCTTCTGATAACTCTATATTTAATTGATTCTCGTTTTGTTGTTCTTCCATAATGGCTCAAAAATAAAAAATTCCACTGCTTAAGCGGAATTTAAAACATAATGTTTGAAATAAAATTAAATTTTATGGCGCTTTAAATTTATTTTTCTAAAAAATCTAACTCCGAAATAGCCAATGCTTTTTTATTACCTGCAATAACCATTGCTTTTACTGGTATATATTTTGCCGGAATTCACAATACACCAAGCAGATCATCAACCCTACAAAAAAGCATTTGGCTTCATCTATTATTTGTTTAGCAGCGGTTTTACGCGTTTTAAAATTTCATCAGCAGTAACCGTTGATAAAGATTTTAAGTTGAAATTTTCTAAAGCTTTATTCAATTCCTCTAGTGCTGCTGTATTCTTGTTTTTGGCATAAAGTGCCTGCAGCTGTTTAATTTTCTCGAAATCCTGTCCACCTTCAATCAATTTTTCAAACCTGACCGATGTTAATGGTCCAGGATAAACCTGATAAGTATCGCCAGCGGGCCATGCTGTAAAGCGCGTATCGGTTAAAGGATTTTTGGTCCAGCTGTTATAAGCCCAACGCAAATAACCATCCATGTTTTTATTGGCGGTATACCAACCCATCCATACCTGTTCTGCAGGCGAAGAGAAACTGAATGCATTTGGGTAAGGTTCGGTACAGCAAGTATACCAGGTACTGGTTTTACCTTGCTCGTTACGTTTTTGCAACACATCAGCCGGAAATTCCCATTTTGAAGCAATACAATAATTATCGATATCTTTTTCGATTTCCTGATGGTATTCACCAGCTAAAGCGAGTTTCCATTTCGGATCAACACTTTTTAATAGTTTAATTACAGCCTGCATAGCTTTCATCGGGCGCTCATCCATAGCGATATATGTCTTCTCGAACCAGTTCTTAGCTTTTAAATGTTTGGTAAAATCGGTCAGCATGTTCTTCCAAAATGCATCGTAACCAGGAGTACCGATGGCTTCTGTAAAAACAGCTTCTTTCTGTGCACTTTCATCCCAATAGGTAAAAGCAATTTTCCACGGCACCATACTATAGCAATTTATGCGTTGATTTATGCCAGTGGTCATTACAAAAGCAATGTATCTATCAAATAGGCTATAATCGTAAAGCCAACTGCCATCTTTTTTCTTTATCCATTTGATTAAACTTGGATAATCATCGTAGGTTTGATGCCCCCAGGGTTCGTTTACAATACTTGCTGTAATGGTTTTCTGTCCGGCATTGGCCAACATTGTATAATATGGTTTCATTAATACAAAATGTTCGTCGCTCCATAATTTTACGTTATGCGCCCGGGCAATAGCAGCAGGATGCTGCCATAAATCTAAATCATATTTCCACTCACTTGGAGGTGGCAAAGTTTTATCGAGTACCTTGATTTTAATGCGCAAATTGTATTCCTTTTCCCCTTTAATTTTGACTGTTCCAGCGTAACTTCCAGCTTTTACATTAACAGGAACTTTTATACTTAACCAAACTGGTTGTGTATTTCTAGCATTAATGCCGATTGTATTAAGTTTGGTATCGATCAGGTCTGCTACATACGATGAATCAAAATCTGTAGCTTTACGGTAGCCACAGCCATCTCTAAACTCGTCGGTAATTACATATCTAATTATACCTGAAGTAACGTTTTCTTTTTTTATGCTATTGCCTTGTTGATCTTTGAGATCAGAAACCTGAATACTGATGTTGGTATGCTTAGCTTTTGTCCAAAGCAACAGCTGGGTATGTACTTTTTCTCCTTTCCAGGCAGCAGTATTCCATGTATTTTGAATTGAAATGGCTGGAGGTACCTCTTTTGCAAACCTGAGGTTACTATTAGCAAAACTAACATTTAAACCTTCAGAGGCATTATTCCACTCCTTATTTATAGCTTCGCTATCTGGCAATTTTGCTTTTTGTAAGGCCAGACTAACATCCTGAGCTGCGCTTGTTAAACCCAAGCCCATGATTAATATCACAGATAAAAACTTCATAAACCTAAGTTAATCAAACCTAACAAAATAAGATTAAGTGATTAAGAAGGTGCCGCTACGCAAACGTTTGACGGACTGTAACAAAATGGATAGATTCTTTCATAAACAAAAAAGCCCTCTGAATAAAAATTCAGAGGGCTTAAAATTACTATTAAAATCTAAGCTTCTACTTCTTCTTGTTTCGAAGCTAATAATTTATCGTATTCTTCTTGCGAACCAACGATGATTCTTTCGTAACCACGTACACCAGTACCTGAAGGGATTAAGTGACCAACGATCACGTTTTCTTTCAAGCCTAACATATTATCGCGTTTACCTGCAATAGCTGCCTCATTTAATACTTTCGTAGTTTCCTGGAACGAAGCCGCAGAAATGAACGATTTAGTACCTAATGATGCACGTGTAATACCTTGTAAGATAGAACTTGCAGTTGCTGGTCTTGCATCCCTAACCGTGATCTGTTTTAAATCTTTACGTTTCAATTGAGAATTTTCGTCTCTTAATCTACGTAATGAAACAATCTGACCTGGTTTGAAATCTGTAGAATCACCTGCATCTTCAACCACTTTCTTGTCGTACATCGCATCATTCTCGTCAGCAAAATCCCAACGGTCAACAGCATTGTTTTCTAAGAAAATAGTATCACCTGGATCCTCAATGTGAACTTTCTGCATCATCTGGTGAACAATTACCTCGAAGTGCTTATCGTTAATTTTCACACCTTGTAAACGGTAAACCTCTTGAATACCATTTACCAGGTATTCTTGAACCGCTGCAGGGCCTTTAATTGATAAGATATCGGCAGGAGAAATTGAACCATCTGACAAAGGCATACCTGCTTTTACAAAGTCGTTATCCTGAACAAGGATGTGTTTCGACAATGGAACCAGGTATTTTTTAACTTCACCATCTTTCGATTCGATTGTGATTTCACGGTTACCACGTTTAACGCCACCTAAAGTTACCACACCATCAATCTCAGTTACTACAGCTGGGTTAGATGGGTTACGCGCTTCAAATAATTCCGTTACACGAGGTAAACCACCTGTAATATCTCGGGTTTTACCAGTTGCACGAGGAATCTTAGCGATAATCTGACCAGTTTGGATAGTTTCACCTTCATCAACTGAAACGTGGGCACCTACCGGAATGTTATAACCTTTAATGAATTCACCTTTCTTATCAACGATCTGAACTGAAGGGTTTTTAGTTTTATCACGTGTATCGATAATTACTTTTTCACGGTGACCAGTTTGCTCATCTGATTCTTCACGGAAGGTTACACCTTCAATAATGGCATCAAATTGTGCTTTACCGGCAAATTCTGATAGAATAACCGCGTTGTACGGATCCCACGAACAGATTTTATCACCTTTAGAAAGTTTATCACCTTCTTTTACGAATAAGAATGCACCGTAAGGAATGTTGTTGGTTACAATGATACGTCCGGTTCCTGGCTCAACAATTTTGAACTCACCTGAACGACCTAATACCACCTGAACTGTTCCTTCTTCTGTTTGTGTATCTACAGTACGGATATTTTCGAATTCGATTACACCATCAAACTTAGCTACGATGTTAGATTCTGCAGCAATGTTTGATGCAGTACCACCCACGTGGAAAGTACGAAGTGTTAACTGTGTACCCGGCTCACCGATAGACTGTGCTGCAATTACACCAACTGCCTCACCTCTTTGAACGCGTTTACCAGATGCTAAGTTACGGCCATAACATAATGCACAAACACCACGTTTAGATTCGCAAGTTAATACTGAACGGATCTCGATACCTTCTAGTGGAGATTCTTCGATCAATTTAGCTACATCTTCGTTAATATCTTCTCCAGCACCCACTAATAAAGTGTTATCCAATGGATTGTACACATCATGTAGTGAAGTACGGCCTAAAATCCTGTCGTACAAAGGCTCAACGATATCTTCCTGATCTTTTAAAGCGGTAGTATACATACCTCTTAAAGTACCACAATCGTTATCGTTAACAATCATATCCTGCGCCACATCATGTAAACGACGGGTTAAGTAACCCGCATCCGCCGTTTTTAACGCCGTATCTGCCAAACCTTTACGTGCACCGTGAGTAGAGATAAAGTACTCTAATACCGATAAACCTTCTTTAAAGTTTGATAAGATCGGGTTTTCGATGATATCGCCACCTGAACCTGATTTTTGAGGTTTTGCCATCAAACCACGCATTCCGCAAAGCTGACGAATCTGCTCTTTAGATCCACGTGCACCTGAATCAAGCATCATGTAAACCGAGTTAAAACCTTGGTTATCTGACGATAACTGAGTCATAACGAATGTAGTTAACCTGTTGTTGATACGGGTCCAGATATCGATAATCTGGTTGTAACGTTCGTTGTTGGTAATGAAACCCATGTTATAGTTGTTTCTTACCTCTTCAACTTCAGCTGCTGCCTGTTCTAATAAAGTATGTTTTTCTACCGGAATGTTTACGTCTTGTAAGTTGAACGATAAACCTCCCTGGAATGCCATACGGAATCCCAACTCTTTGATATCATCTAAGAATTGTGAAGCACGGGCCATACCAGTCATTTTCACTACTTCACCAATAATATCTCTTAAAGATTTTTTGGTTAATAATTCATTGATATAACCAACTTCTTCAGGAACCATTTGGTTGAACAATACCCTACCTATAGTGGTTTCAGTTAATTTATTAACGATAGAACCGTCGGCTTGTTTAACATTTACCCTTACTTTGATAAATGCATGCAAGTCTAATTCTTTCTCGTTATAAGCAATGATAACTTCTTCCGGAGAATAGAAATTCGAATCCTGTCCTTTTACAACTCTGGTTTCATCTGTTCTACGGCCTTTAGTAATATAATAAAGACCCAAAACCATATCCTGTGATGGTACTGTAATTGGCGTACCGTTTGCAGGGTTTAAGATGTTGTGTGCGGCCAACATTAATACTTGGGCTTCCAAAATTGCTGCATTACCTAAAGGTAGGTGGACAGCCATCTGGTCACCATCAAAATCGGCGTTGAACGCAGTACAAACTAGCGGGTGTAACTGGATTGCTTTTCCTTCAATTAATTTTGGCTGGAAAGCCTGAATACCTAGTCTGTGTAGCGTAGGTGCACGGTTTAATAACACCGGGTGACCTTTTAATACATTTTCTAAAATATCCCAAACTAATGGATCTTTTCTATCAACGATTTTCTTAGCAGATTTAACTGTTTTTACTACACCACGCTCAATCATCTTACGAATAATGAATGGTTTGTAAAGCTCAGCAGCCATATCTTTCGGAATACCGCACTCGTGTAATTTAAGGCTAGGCCCTACAACAATTACCGAACGAGCTGAATAATCCACACGTTTACCTAATAAATTCTGACGGAAACGACCTTGTTTACCTTTCAAGATATCTGAAAGTGATTTCAAAGCACGGTTACCTTCAGTTTTTACCGCGTTAACTTTACGTGAGTTATCGAATAACGAATCTACAGCTTCCTGCAACATACGTTTCTCGTTACGTAAAATTACCTCTGGTGCTTTAATCTCGATCAAACGTTTTAAACGGTTGTTACGGATAATTACACGACGGTATAAATCATTTAAATCGGAAGTAGCGAAACGGCCACCTTCTAATGGCACTAACGGACGTAATTCTGGTGGAATAACCGGAACGATTTTAACAATCATCCACTCAGGGCGATTCTCGATACGTGTATTAGCTCCACGGAAAGCTTCAACAACCTGAAGACGTTTTAAAGCCTCATTTTTACGTTGCTGAGAAGTTTCGTTAGCTGCCTGGTGACGTAAATCATAAGATAAAGTATCTAAATCAATACGTTTTAATAAATCTTCTAATGCTTCAGCACCCATTTTGGCGATGAATTTATTAGGATCTTTATCGTCTAAGTATTGGTTTTCTTTAGGTAATTTATCTAAGATATCTAAATATTCTTCTTCCGTTAAGAAGTCCATATAGTTGATACCTTCTTCAGCCATTAAGCCTGATTGAATAACTACGTAACGCTCGTAATAGATAATTAAATCTAATTTTTTAGTAGGTAAACCTAATAAATAACCGATTTTGTTTGGTAAAGAGCGGAAGTACCAGATGTGCGCAACAGGAACCACTAAAGCAATGTGTCCCATACGTTCACGGCGTACTTTTTTCTCCGTTACTTCAACACCACAACGATCGCAAACAATACCTTTATAACGGATACGTTTGTATTTACCGCAATGACATTCGTAATCTTTTACCGGACCAAAAATACGCTCACAGAACAAACCATCACGCTCAGGTTTGTAAGTACGGTAGTTAATGGTTTCTGGTTTCAACACCTCACCGCTTGAACGTTCCAAAATAATTTCTGGAGACGATAAGCTAATCGTGATTGATGTGAAATTGCTTTTTAATTTATTATCCTTTTTGTAAGACATATCTTTTTGTTTTTAGTAGCAAGTACTTAATATCAAGTATCGAGATTGAATTAACCTTCTTGATACTCGATACTTTATACTTAATACTTAGTCTAACGTAATATCTAAACCTAATCCGCGTAACTCATGTACCAATACGTTGAACGATTCTGGTACACCTGGTGTTGGTAGGTTCTCACCTTTAACAATGGCTTCGTAAGTTTTCGCTCTTCCGATTACATCATCCGATTTAACGGTTAAGATCTCCTGAAGAATATTAGCTGCACCGAATGCCTCTAATGCCCAAACCTCCATCTCACCAAAACGCTGACCACCGAATTGGGCTTTACCACCCAATGGTTGTTGTGTAATTAATGAGTATGGTCCGATTGAACGGGCGTGCATCTTATCATCAACCATGTGACCTAATTTCAACATGTAGATAATACCTACAGTTGTAGTCTGATCGAAACGCTCACCTGTTAAACCATTGTATAAGTAGGTTTTTCCTGAAGCAGGAACTCCTGCTTTAGCGATCCATTCTTCCACCTCATCGTGCGTAGCACCATCAAAAATCGGAGTTGCAAATTTAACACCCAATTCTTTACCGGCCCATGCCAATACGGTTTCGTAGATCTGACCAAGGTTCATACGTGAAGGTACACCCAGTGGGTTCAACACGATATCAACCGGAGTACCATCAGCTAAGAAAGGCATATCTTCATCACGTACAATACGCGCAACAATACCTTTGTTACCGTGGCGACCCGCCATTTTATCACCTACTTTTAATTTACGTTTTTTAGCTACATAAACTTTTGCCATCTGTACGATTCCTGAAGGAAGCTCATCACCTACACTGATCGCGAATTTATCGCGTTTGTAAGCACCAAGTTCTTCGTTAACACGGATACCGTAATTGTGAAGCAACATTTTAATCATCTCGTTTTTATCATCATCAGTAGTCCATTTGTTAGGGCTAATGTGATTATAATCAAGCTCAGCTAAAATTTTCTGAGTAAATTTAGCGCCTTTAGCAACTAATAATTCTTTGTAAATGTTAAATACACCTTGAGATGTTTTTCCATTTACGATGGTGAATAATTTGTCAACTAATTCTGCTTTTAATTTCTCAGTGATATTGTTATATCCTTTGTCTAATTTCTCAATTGCCGATTTTTCCTCAGCTTTTGTAGTTTTCTTAGCACGGCTGAATAATTTGGTATCAATTACCACACCTTGGATCGAAGGAGGAGTTTTTAAAGACGCATCTTTAACATCACCTGCTTTATCACCAAAAATTGCACGTAGTAATTTCTCTTCCGGTGAAGGATCTGATTCTCCTTTTGGCGTAATCTTACCAATTAAAATATCACCTTCTTTTACATCAGCACCAATACGGATAATACCGTTTTCATCAAGGTCTTTAGTAGCCTCTTCGGAAACGTTCGGGATATCTGGTGTTAATTCCTCTTCTCCACGTTTAGTATCACGTACTTCTAATTCAAACTCTTCAATATGCAATGAAGTGAAAACGTCATCACGAACAATACGCTCGTTGATTACAATCGCATCCTCAAAGTTGAAACCTTGCCAAGGCATGAATGCCACTTTCAAGTTTCTACCCAATGCCAATTCACCATTCTCAGTTGCATAACCTTCGCAAAGTACTTGTCCTTTAGTAACTTTCTGACCTTTCTTAACGATTGGTTTTAAGTTGATACAAGTATTCTGGTTGGTTTTTTTGAATTTAATTAAACGGTAAGTTTTGCTATCACCTTCAAATGAAACTAAACGATCATCTTCGTTACGCTCATATTTAATGGTGATTTCGTTAGCATCAACATACTCTACAACACCGTCACCTTCTGCATTGATCAAAGTTCTTGAGTCACGTGCAACGCGACCTTCTAAACCTGTACCTACAATTGGTGCTTCAGGACGTAACAATGGTACGGCCTGGCGTTGCATGTTCGATCCCATCAACGCCCTGTTCGCATCATCATGTTCTAAGAACGGGATCAACGAAGCAGCGATTGAAGTAATCTGGTTAGGCGCAACGTCCATTAAGTCTAATTTCTCAGGCTCAATAATCGGGAAGTCACCCTCATAACGCGCTTTAACACGTGGTGTGGTAAAATTACCTTTATCATCATACTCTGCATTGGCCTGAGCGATGGTTTTACCATCTTCATCTTCTGCAGATAAATAAATAACGTCTGAATCTACAACTACTTTACCATCTTCAACACGTTTGTATGGTGTTTCAATGAAACCTAAATTATTGATTTTTGCATGCACACAAAGTGATGAAATCAAACCAATGTTTGGTCCCTCTGGTGTTTCAATAGTACATAAACGACCATAGTGCGTATAGTGAACGTCACGTACCTCGAAACCGGCACGCTCACGTGATAAACCACCTGGGCCTAAAGCCGATAAACGGCGTTTGTGTGTGATCTCTGCCAATGGATTCGTTTGATCCATGAACTGAGATAACTGGTTAGTACCAAAGAACGAGTTGATAACCGATGATAACGTACGGGCGTTAATCAAATCAGTTGGTGTAAACACCTCGTTATCGCGAATATTCATACGCTCACGGATTGTTCTGGCCATACGGGCTAAACCAACACCAAATTGTGCGTACAATTGCTCACCTACCGTACGTACACGACGGTTAGACAAGTGATCGATATCATCTACCTCTTCTTTTGAGTTGATCAATTTGATCAGGTATTTCACAATTGCAATAATATCTGCTTTTGTTAATACTTTAACCTCATCAGGGGTATTCATTTTTAATTTACGGTTGATGCGGTAACGACCAACATCTCCTAAATCGTAACGTTTATCTGAAAAGAATAAACGATCAATGATACCACGGGCTGTTTCCTCATCAGGTGGTTCTGCGTTACGCAAAGCACGATAGATGTTTTCTACAGCTTCTTTTTCTGAGTTTGATGTATCTTTCTGTAATGTATTATATATAATGGTATAATCAGCCTGACTTGCGCCATCTTCTTTAGACAAGATGATGCTTTTTACGCCTGCTTCGATAACCATATCAATGTGTTCGTCTTCTAAAACGGTTTCTCTTTCAAGAATCACTTCATTACGGTCGATAGAAACTACCTCACCTGTATCTTCATCTACAAAATCTTCAACCCATTTTTTCAATACCCTTGCTGCCAGTTTACGACCGATATATTTCTTCAAACCAGATTTACTAACTTTTACTTCGTCAGCAAGATCAAAAAGTTCCAAGATGTCTTTATCAGAATCGTAACCGATAGCACGTAATAAAGTGGTAACCGGGAATTTTTTCTTACGATCGATATAAGCATACATTACGTTATTAACGTCTGTAGCGAACTCGATCCATGAACCTTTGAAAGGAATTACACGTGCAGAATACAATTTGGTTCCATTTGTGTGACGGCTTTGACCGAAGAACACTCCTGGAGAACGGTGTAATTGCGAAACGATAACACGTTCTGCACCGTTGATAACAAACGTACCTTTTGGTGTCATATACGGGATTGTACCTAAGTACACATCCTGGATAATGGTTTCAAAATCTTCATGTTCTACATCATTACAAGAAAGCTTCAGCTTTGCTTTTAATGGAACATTGTAGGTTAATCCACGCTCAATACACTCATGTATATCGTAACGTGGCGGATCAACAAAATAATCAAGAAACTCCAATACGAAGATATTTCTTGAATCTGTTATTGGAAAGTTTTCAGCAAACACTTTAAACAAACCTTCGCTAGAGCGATCGTCTGATGTGGTATCTATCTGGAAAAATTCTCTGAATGATTGCAATTGCACATCCAGAAAATCCGGATAGTCTATAATGTGCTTACTAGTTGCAAAATTTACTCTTTGTTCGACTGTCTTTGCCAATGGACTAAAAGATTTTAGTTTAAGAATAAACTATTTGTTTGGTTTCAGTTTCAACCATTCTCATTAACCAAACAAAATGAGATGTTTATAAACAGGTAAAGACACCGACATTTTCAGTCGGTGTCTAATACATTTTTAGCTTAGCTAAGTTAAGTGATTACTTAATCTCAACTACTGCTCCAGCTTCTTCTAATTGTTTTTTAAGAGCTTCTGCTTCGTCTTTAGTAACACCAGCTTTTAATTCTTTTGGTGCTCCGTCAACTAAGTCTTTTGCTTCTTTCAAACCAAGGCCAGTTAAGTCTTTAACAAGTTTTACAACTGCTAATTTAGCGCCACCAGCTTCTTTTAAGATAACATCAAATGATGTTTTTTCTGCAGCAGCAGCAGGTGCATCACCACCAGCAGCAGGACCAGCAACTACAGCAGCAGCTGCAGGCTCGATACCATACTCGTCTTTTAAGATTTGAGCTAATTCGTTAACTTCTTTAACTGTTAAGTTTACTAATTGCTCAGCAAACGATTTTAAATCTGCCATTTTATTAAGATTTTAAAAATTTACGTAAAAATAATTTTGTTTAATTGCGAACTTAAGGTGTTCGTTAACCTTCTCTTTCTTGTAGAGTTTTAACAATTCCTGCAATTTTGCCTCCGCTTGATTTAAGCGCAGATATAACATTCTTAGCTGGTGATTGTAATAATCCAATGATATCGCCAATAAGCTCTTCTCTCGATTTTAAGCTTACCAAGTTATTCAATTGGTCATCGCCAACGTATACTGATGAATCTATATATGCTGCTTTAAGCACTGGTTTATCAGATGTTCTTCTCAAAGTTTTAATCAACTTCGCCGGAGCGTTTGCTGTTTTTGAGAATAATAATGATGATGAACCTTTAAGGGCTTCGTATATCTCAGAAGCATCGCCATCTAAACCTTCAATCGCTTTGCGGATTAAAGAGTTTTTAGCAACTTTCATGATGATATCACCTTCGAAACATTTGCGGCGGATGTTGTTAATCTGCTCAACAGAAAGGCTAGATGTATCAGCAATATAGAAATTGCCATACTCTTGCATTTGTCCTTGTAGTTCTAAAACTACTTCGTTTTTTTCTTCTCTGTTCATGATTAAATCCCCGCTACTGATTTTGTTTCAATTGCAATTCCAGGACTCATTGTAGAAGACACGTGAATGCTTTTAAAATAAGTTCCTTTAGCAGCAGATGGTTTTAATTTTGAAATTACCTGAATGATTTCAAGTGCATTCTCATAAATTTTATCTGCTGGGAATGATACTTTCCCTATTGAAGCGTGTATAATACCGCTTTTGTCTACTTTAAAATCAATCTTACCTGCTTTAACCTCTGTTACAGCTTTACCAACTTCGTTAGTTACTGTACCAGATTTTGGATTTGGCATTAAGTTCCTTGGACCTAAAACGCGGCCTAATTTACCTACTTTTGCCATACAAGCTGGTGTTGTGATAATAATGTCTACATCGGTCCAACCACCTTCAATTTTAGCCACATATTCGTCTAAACCTACGAAGTCTGCGCCAGCTGCTTTCGCTTCTTCTTCCTTATCAGGAGTTACTAGAGCTAAAACACGTACAGTTTTACCTGTACCGTGTGGTAAAGTAGCAATACCACGTACCATTTGATTCGCTTTACGCGGATCTACACCTAAAGATACATCAATATCAACTGATGCGTCAAATTTAGTGGTAGTGATTTCTTTTACCAAAGCAGCAGCAGCCTGTAAAGTATAAGCTTTACCAGCTTCTATTTTAGCGTGTGCCTTTTTTTGATTTTTAGTTAATTTCGCCACTGTTGTAAACTGTTTTTTAATTAATTGTTCCAGGGTGCGTCACCAGAAACGGTGATTCCCATACTGCGTGCTGTACCAGCAACCATACTCATTGCAGATTCGATTGTAAATGCATTTAAATCAGGCATTTTATCTTCAGCAATAACTTTAATCTGGTCCCAGGTCACCGATCCAACTTTTTTACGGTTAGGCTCAGCAGAACCACTCTGTAATTTAGTAGCATCTTTTAACTGGATAGCTACAGGAGGGGTTTTGATGATGAAATCGAATGACTTATCAGCATAAACAGTAATTACAACTGGCAATACTTTACCTGCTTTATCTTGGGTACGAGCGTTGTACTGTTTGCAAAACTCCATAATATTCACCCCTTTAGCACCTAATGCAGGTCCTACCGGTGGCGATGGATTTGCCGCTCCGCCTTTGATCTGTAATTTGATCATTGCACTGACTTCTTTTGCCATTTTGTGTTTTTTGTTTATTTAAAACTCAATGTTAAATATTGGAAGCATGTAACATTTAAATTCCTTTATGTTCCTATAAAACTAAAAGGACTGCAAAGATATGGATAATCTTGCAGATGCACAATAGATGGAGAGAAATATATTTAATAATAAATAAGGTGTATAAAATATGTTCAATAAATCAGCGATTAAGAAAAACAGTTTCTTCGATTATAAGCCATCAACAGATTGCTTCACTCCACTACAGGGGCCCTTTTTGTTCGCATTGACGGAATAAACCACAAAACTTACATTAATTATTAAGCGATTTAAAAAATCATTTAAAAAGAAAAAACCGCATGAAATAAATTCTGCGGTCTTTTTATATTCTAAAAATAATTTCTTACTCTTTTTCTACTTGCATGTAGTTAAGCTCAAGTGGCGTTTTACGTCCAAAAATCTTAACCATAACTTTCAGTTTTTTCTTCTCTTCGTTTACCTCTTCGATAATACCTGAGAAACCATTGAAAGGTCCGTCCATTACTTTAATGCCTTCGCCAACATAGTAAGGTACATTCATCGTTTCTCCTTGCTCACTCATTTCATCAACCACACCTAAAATACGGTTAACTTCTGCCTGGCGCATTGGGATTGGATTACCAGCTTTATCACCCAGGAAACCAATAACACTATTAATTCCTTTAATGATATGCTCTAATTCTCCATCTAATGTAGCTTCGATTAAAACATAACCAGGATAAAAGTTACGCTCTTTGGCAATTTTTTTACCATCTTTCATTTGGTAATATTTTTCCATTGGTATTAAAACCTGAGGAACCAAATGAGAGAAACCTAAACGGCTGATCTCAGCATCAATGTACTGTTTTACTTTCTTTTCCTTACCGCTAACAGCCCTTACAACGTACCACTTTAGATCGCTCATTAGTAAATATTAATTAGAAAGTGATTTATAAAAAGTATCTAACACAAATGTCGATCCTTTATCCATTGCAAAAATAACCAATGCAATAATTAAAGAAGCCACTAATACAAGAATTGCAGAACTTTGCAGTTCACCCCAAGTAGGCCATGTAACCTTCTGGGTCATTTCATCGTACGATTCTTTTATAAACTCAACTACTTTAGCCATATTTAATTTATTGAATGACAGAATGACTAAATGAGTGAATGATAATATTCGAAAGCTGACTTTCAAATTCAATCATTCACTCATTCAATTACTCAACCATTGTTTTGAGCACGGGAACAAGGATTCGAACCCTGATCAAAGGTTTTGGAGACCTCTATTCTACCGTTGAACTATTCCCGTAATTAGAAAGCAAAGTGCTTAAGCGTGCTCAAACACTTTGCTTTTCTTATTTTTCTTTAGTCCCGATAAATCGGGATTTAAGATTTATTTTAAAATTTCAGTTACCTGACCAGCACCTACTGTTCTACCACCTTCACGGATAGCGAAACGTAGACCTTTTTCCATTGCGATAGCGTTGATCAACTTTACAGTGATTGTAACGTTATCACCTGGCATTACCATCTCAGTACCTTCAGCTAGTGAAATCTCACCAGTAACGTCTGTGGTACGGAAATAGAATTGAGGACGGTATTTGTTGAAGAATGGAGTGTGACGACCACCTTCTGCTTTTGATAATACATAGATCTCAGCTTTGAAATCAGTGTGAGGAGTTACTGAACCTGGTTTACAGATTACCATACCACGACGGATATCAGTTTTCTCAATACCACGTAACAATAAACCTACGTTATCACCAGCTTCACCATAATCTAAGATCTTACGGAACATCTCAACACCAGTTACTGTAGATTTTAAGTTCTCAGCGCCCATACCTAAGATTTCAACTGGATCTCCAGAGTTGATTACACCACGCTCGATACGACCAGTTGCTACAGTACCACGACCAGTGATCGAGAATACATCTTCAACAGGCATTAAGAATGGAAGATCAGTTAAACGTGGAGGAATTGGAATGTAGCTATCAACAGCATCCATTAATTCCATAATTTTTGCTACCCATTTAGCATCTCCGTTCAAACCACCTAAAGCAGAACCTTGAATAACAGGAATATCATCACCAGGGAAATCGTAGAACGATAATAATTCACGAACTTCCATTTCTACTAATTCTAATAATTCAGGATCATCAACCATATCCACTTTGTTCATGAATACAACCAATGAAGGTACACCAACCTGACGAGCCAATAAGATGTGCTCACGAGTTTGTGGCATTGGACCATCAGTAGCAGCAACAACGATAATAGCACCATCCATTTGAGCCGCACCTGTAACCATGTTTTTAACATAATCCGCGTGACCTGGACAATCTACGTGTGCGTAGTGACGGTTTGCAGTTGAATACTCAACGTGCGCAGTATTAATTGTAATACCTCTTTCTTTTTCCTCAGGAGCTGAGTCAATTGAATCGAATGAACGTGCCTCAGATAAACCTGCATCAGCTAAAACTTTTGTAATAGCTGCTGTTAAAGTTGTTTTACCGTGATCGACGTGACCGATTGTACCGATGTTTAAGTGCGGTTTACTACGGTCAAATTTTTCTTTTGCCATTTTATTTATAACTAATTAGTAGGTTAACTTTTTATTAATTTTATTTATTGTTTTGATGCAATGCAACACAAAAAACCTTGTCTACCCTGCATATTAAACAGATTTAACAAAGCTTTATTATCCTGAGCCAACTATGGGAATTGAACCCATGACCTCTTCCTTACCAAGGAAGTGCTCTACCGCTGAGCTAAGTCGGCTTTTTAGTTTCCAGTTCCAGCCTTTAGTTTTAACCAAATAAAAACTGTTACCAATAACTGCCCACTTTCTAATTTTTATTGGAGCGGAAGACGAGGTTCGAACTCGCGACCTATAGCTTGGAAGGCTATCGCTCTACCAACTGAGCTACTTCCGCTTTTAAAAACTAGTGATTGATTGAATGAAAGAATGATAGAAATAATCTCTCATTAAAACATTTGGTCGTTCATTTAAAGTGTGGGGAGAGAAGGATTCGAACCTTCGAAATCTTGCGATAACAGAGTTACAGTCTGTCCCATTTGGCCGCTCTGGAATCTCCCCATTTTCTACTTTAAAATGCTAACACTTTAAAATAAAAAGAGCCTCCTATCGGAATCGAACCAATGACCTACTGATTACAAGTCAGTTGCTCTACCAGCTGAGCTAAGGAGGCTTTAAATTTTGTGCAATGATACGAAAAATCTTCATTTTTCATACTATTAACGTGTTTTTTTAAAACTTTTATCTTTTTAAAGAACAAGCCTTTTCTTCTTGGCCTAACACCGTTTCCGAAAGGGAATGCAAATATACACACTTATATTTCACTTCAAAATAAATTTGAAAAAAAATAGTGAAATTTTTAGCCCTCACACTCAATTAAGACGATTTAAAATAATAGGTACTTCATAATCAGCCGCTTTGCTTTCGCTTAAAATCGTATTATTTTTTTAACTTTTTCGGTGTTCTAACGAATATGAATCGGTTTTTAAGTTTAATTGCGCCCGCTCTCACCTCCCGGTGCTTTCCAGCTACCACTTCTTACATCCTTTAACATCACCAAATCGTTTACATCCTTATTAATTTTAAAAAAAATCAATCGATACCATTTATTAATTAGTTAAAAACAACAGCAAATTCCTCACGATAGTCCATAAAAAAGGCAACATAATGATTAATCATGTTGCCTTTTCTTAAAATAATGCTAATTTTTAGTAATCAGCGGCTTCGCTTTCGCTTAAAATTGCTTTATGCTCACTTAATTTTGCGCGTGTTTTATCTTTATGTTTAGTGATCTGCTTTCTTAATGACTCAATTGCCAGATCTGTGGCTTCTTCGAATGATTTACATTGTTCTTTAGCGAAGAGGGTACCTCCCGGCACAATGAGTTTTATCTCACTAATTTTATTGGCCTCATCCTCTACGTTTTCTAACTTTAAATACACTTCTCCGCTAATGATCTGGTCGAAAAACTGATCTAGCTTATTTGCTTTTTTTTGTATAAAATCTAACAACTTACTGTCTGCACTGAAGTGGATTGATTGAACTCCGATTTTCATTTTTCCTCCTTTTTTTATGCCTTTGGATGGGCTTGTTTATAAATTGTTTTTAATCTTTCGATCGAATTGTGGGTGTAAACCTGGGTTGCTGCTAAGCTGGCGTGACCCAAAAGTTCTTTAATTGCATTTAGATCTGCTCCTGCATTTAGCAGGCTTGTTGCATAACTGTGCCGAAGCACGTGGGGACTTTTCTTCTCATTGGTTGATACGTGGTTTAGGTATGAGGTAACAATACGGTATATTAATTTTGGATATGCCGCTGCACCTGTATTGGTAACGATTAAGATAGGCAAATTGTTATTAAAGTTTTGCAACTTTTTTAGCTCAACATAGGTATTGACCTGATTGATAAGCTGTTTATTTACAGGAATGATCCGTTCTTTATTTCTTTTACCCAAAACCTTTATTGTTCCCGAATAAATATCAATATCTGTATCTTTTAACTGGAGTAGTTCTGTTAAACGCATACCGGTACCAAAAAGTAATTCGATTACCAGACGATCGCGAACAGAAGAGAAGCTTTCATTAAAATAATGCTCCGAATCCAATAGCTGATCCATCTTTTGCGAATCAACAAATACCGGTAGTCTTTTGGGTATTTTGGGTGCTTTAATTAAAACAGTAGGATTTTGATCAATCTTTCCGCTTCGCTGTAAAAATTTATAAAAACTCCTTAGTGTCGAAATTTTTCTATTGATGGTCTGTTCTGATACTTTCTTCTCCATCAGATCTACCATATAGCTCCGTAGGTGAATATGCTTAACTTCTAAAAAATTCAGCTCGAATGTAATATTGACATACGCTTCAAACTGATCTAAATCTGTTTGATAAGAGGTAATGGTGTGCTGAGAATAGCGCTTCTCGTGAGTTAAATAGGTTATAAAACTTTTTAGCAACATTCAATATCTTTTTGAGGGGCATTGATATGAAGTTACAAATAGTTTTGATATAAAGAAATCATTAATTAATTGTTTATTGTAAAGTTTTTGATTTCTTTTTAAAACAAAAAGTCCTCCCGATTTTACATCAGAAGGACTTTAACGTATTTATATCTTAAACAACTATGCAGTTGTATCTTGATTCATATTCTGAATGTAAACAGCATGTTTAATTTCAGTACGGCGAGCAACGGATTTTTTCTCGTATGCTTGGCGACTACGCAGTTCTCTCAATACACCAGTTTTTTCAAACTTTTTCTTGAAACGTTTAAGGGCTTTATCTAATGATTCGCCGTCTTTAATGTTGATAATGATCATAACGCTGAAATACCTCCTCTCGTGGTTTTTAAAATTCCCCGTGTTATCGGGGATGCAAATGTAAGCAAAATATTGAAAATGAGAAAGCTTTTATAAAAAGAAAATTTATTTAAATCGTTAGTTAAACTAAACTGTTGTTTACCTACATTTATATATACATTATATGATATGACAACAGGCAAAAAAGTAGGCTCAATTATCGCAGTTATAGTCATTATTTTACTCGTAGCAATCTGCTATTATCGGTATTTCTTTGTTTTTGGCGAAGGCGTTAAAGCCGGCGAATTAAATTATGTAGTAAAGAAAGGCTATATCTTTAAAACTTACGAGGGTAAATTGATTCAAAGTGGGATTCGATCCAAACAAGCCGGCACTCTACAAAACAATGAATTCGAATTTTCTATTGCAAATAAAGAAATTGCCGATAAAATGATGGCCAATAGTGGCAAGTTTTACGAACTCCACTATAAAGAATATAAAAATACCCTGCCCTGGCGCGGATTTAGCGTTTATGTAGTAGATAGCATTTTAACTACTAAAGATATACCGCAATAAGCTTAAAGTCCAAAGACTAAAGCTTAAAGCGCTTTGCAGGTAGTTCAGAATATATCTATTCGCTTTGGTCTTTCGGCTTTAGTCTTTAATCCTTTTTCTTCGGTACCTTCGCTCCTGCTTTCCTGGCTTCCGATAATCCGATAGCAACTGCCTGCTTTTTGGAAGTTACTTTTTTACCTGATCCGCTTTTAAGCTTACCCTCTTTCATTTCGTGCATGGTTTTTTCAACTTTCTCACCAGCTTTTTCTGAATACTTTGCCATATTTTAGTCCATTAGTTCAATGGTCAATAGTCCATTGGTAATTGCCCATTGATTATTAGTCTTTACTAAAAACAACAGCAATTGAAAGTTGGTTTTAAAATTTTAAAACAAAAAAATCCGGAGGTGGTTAAACCGTCCGGATGCTCATAATATATTTGGTTTGTTGTTTTTCGTTAACTAAGTTTCCAGCTTTAGTCTTTTAGCTTTAAGCTAACACCTCTCTGGCAATTACAATTTTCTGTATTTCAGACGTTCCTTCGCCTATTGTACATAATTTACTATCGCGATAAAATTTTTCTACCGGAAAATCTTTGGTATAACCATAACCGCCAAATATCTGAACAGCTTCTGTTGCTACCCTTACCGAAACCTCTGAGGCAAAGTATTTTGCCATGGCCGATTCTTTTGTCATAGGCAAATGCCTGTTTTTTAAATCTGCTGCCTGGCGGATCAATAATTCGGCTGCTTCAATTTCGGTAGCCATATCGGCCAGTTTAAAACTAATGGCTTGAAAGCTGGAGATTGGCTGACCAAACTGCTGGCGTTGTTTTGAATATGCTACCGCAGCATCAAAAGCACCTTTTGCAATACCTAAAGCCAATGCCGCAATAGAAATCCTTCCACCATCTAAAACTTTCATCGCCTGTTTAAAACCTTCGCCAACATTACCCAATAAATTAGCCTTTGGCACACGGCAGTTGTCAAAAATCATTTCTGTGGTTTCTGATGCACGCATGCCTAATTTATTTTCTTTTTTGCCTGCTGTAAAACCTGGTGTACCTCGCTCTACTACAATAGCCGAAATCCCTTTCGAACTCCCCTGCTCCCCGGTTCTTACCATAACAACCGCAATATCGCCGCTTTTGCCATGGGTAATCCAGTTTTTTGCACCGTTTATGATATAGTCGTCGCCATCTTCAACAGCGGTGGTCATCATTCTCAGTGCATCCGAACCTGTATTTGCTTCTGTTAAACCCCAGGCGCCGATCCATTCGGCTGTAGCCAATTTTGGTAGCCACCTCTGCTTCTGTTCTGCATTGGCAAAGGCCAAAATATGCCCGGTACATAAAGAGTTGTGTGCAGCCAATGATAAGCCGATTGAACCACAAACCCGGGCCACTTCTACAATTACATCAACATATTCCTGATAGCCCAATCCAGAGCCTCCATATTCTTCGGGAACCAAAACGCCCATTAAACCTAATTCGCCGAGCTGTTTAAACAATTCGACAGGAAAATGCTGTGCCTCATCCCATTCCATTATATGTGGACGAATGTTTTTCTCTGCAAAATCGCGGACCATGGCCTTTACACTCTGCTGAGTTTCTGTTTCTGAAAAATCGAAGCTTACGCTCATTAAATTTATATTTTATAGTTAGTTGAGGCAATTATAAACAATTATTTGATAGTTAGTTACCATTAAATATTTGTTCAATTACAGAATGAAATGGTATTCGGTTCAATTAGTTTATAGGTTAATTTTAAACCTTGAAATTAACGGAGAAAGTTTTTTTCTATTTTTCTTACAACTGTAGCCGAATAAACTAATTATGTGGCGTTTTTGAAGAATATAGATAAAATTGAAAGAATGGTAATAGATGTATACACTCAGTGTTTCGCAAAACATTTGTTGAAAATGGATTCTTTTAAACTTTGCAGGCAATTAATTCCTATAACTAAGCTGGAATAGGAACTACATAATTTTTAACTTGGTTATTTTTTTGGAAATCAGGTACAGAAGCATTTCGCGTTATTCAGTCCTGCTCTTCACTTTACTCCGTTGCACTACGTGTTCGTTCCGATCAGGTTTAGGTGGCGCGGCTGGCACTATGATTTGGGGACTGCTTTTCAAATAATATTTAAAACTTAACCTTTAAATTCAAGGTGCTAAAAAGAAATATAAGGGGTAATCTTATCGATAACCTCTTGGTTTAAAATGATGATCTTTTTTAAATCGGATGGGCTGGCATAATTGCCATGCTGCTTACGGTATTGAATAATGGCATTAATCTGCTTATAAGAAAGGTATGGATTGCGCTTTAAATCGTTAAATGTTGCTGTATTTATATTTATTGTTTTTAATGGGGCATTACTGATTTCAATCTGGTCTTTAATTTCGGCATACTTATTAGAATCTAAGCCATAAACTTCGAGAAGCTGCTCTTTCTTGTAAAAACCACCTAAACGTTCACGGTATTTAATAATTCTAAGCGCAAAAGTGCCGCCAATACCTTTTATCTCATCCAATTGTGCAGAATCGGCCTTATTAATATCGACAATTACTAAAGTTTTTTTAGCGTATTCCTTTTTATCGAAAGGTGCATATTTTCTTGAGGTATTAATGGGCTGATCGGGTATGTTAACATAGGGCGATATCTTTTTATACATTTCTGGCGAAATGGTATACATTTTCTGAAGATCTTCGGCTTTGTAAAACTTACCGCCCTTAGCGGTATAATTCATAACCGATTGTGCCTGTTTTGCTGATAAACCTAAAGTTTGCCAACCCTGTGCATCTAAAGTGTTGGGATTGAATTTGAAAAGTTTAACCGTTTTTTCGGGATTCGAATTTTCAATCCGATCACGAATGGTATTGGCATATGCCTGATCTGTTATGGTTATCTTCTGAATTTGTGCTAAAAGATCTGGGCCATCATTTGAAACTGGCCGATAATAACCATATATAATAGGTGTAGCCTTAATTACAATAATGATAAAGACCAGGAATAGCAATCCATTAAATTCACTTTTGCTAACACCAAAATTTTTGTTGAGCCAAATTCTCATTGATGCGATATGACATGTGTATTATAAATATAAATCTTATTTTTGGAATTGCAAAACAGAACAGGTTTTGCCTATCAACAATCTAAGAATTTTATATGAAGATCATAACTACGTCTGAGTTTGCAAAAGCAACAAAGATAGATAAGCTAGGTGTACCAGGTTTAGCAGGTTTGATGATGGAGATCATGAAACTGAACGACATCAACGACGTATTCGCTCAAAATCAACACTTTAAAGGCTTAGAATTTGTAGACAAGATATTAGAAACCATTGGCGTATCTATAGAATTTGATGATGATGATTTAAATTGCATTCCGAAAACAGGCCCTTTTATTGCTATTGCAAATCACCCTTATGGTGGTGTAGAAGGTTTAGCTTTGGTTAAACTTTTATGTACGGTTAGGCCTGATGCGAAGGTGATGGTGAACTTCATTTTGAAAAAAATACCAAACCTTGATGAATTTTTTGTTGCTGTTAACCCTTTCGAAAACGTTCAACATACATCGAGCATCAGTGGTTTGAAAACTACTTTTGATCTGCTTAGAAACGGGGTTCCGATCGGGATTTTCCCTGCAGGAGAGGTTTCTACCTTTAAGTTGGATGCCCAACAGGTAACGGACAGGATGTGGCATCCTGTTGTTGGAAAACTGATTGCTAAAGCAAAAGTACCCGTTGTACCTATTTATTTTCACGGTAATAACGGTGTTTTCTTTAATATTTTAAGCTTCATCCACCCTACCCTGCGTACTGCAAAGCTACCTTCGGAGTTTTTAAATAAACATGGGCGCACCATTAAGGTACGGATTGGCAAACCAATAGCCGTATCTGAAATTTCGCACATGAACAGCAGCAATAAACTGATGGACTTTTTAAGGGCCCGTACATATGCACTTGGTATTGGCTTAGATACAGAGAAAAAACTCTTTAATCCACTAAACTTATTCAAAATTAAAAAGAAACCTGTTGAGGTAATTGAAGAAACTTCGAGGCTTTTAATCAAAAATGAGGTGGTACTTTTAGAAGATTTTAAAGTTTGGACGGAGAAAAATTACGAAGTATACATTGTTCCGACTTTAAAAATTCCCAATATTTTAAGAGAAATTGGACGTTTGCGCGAAATTACTTTCCGAGAGGTTGGTGAAGGAACCAACAAAAAAATCGATCTTGACAATTACGACATCTACTATAACCACTTATTTATTTGGGATAAGGATTTAGAAAATATTGTAGGTGCTTACCGGATTGGTAAAGGTGATGAGATTTTAGAAAGCATGGGCCGCCGTGGTTTCTACCTATCAGAACTGTTTAAAATGAAAGATCAGTTCTACCCAATGTTGAGACAGGGAATCGAACTGGGCAGATCGTGGATCAGAAAAGAATACCAGGGCAAACCACTTCCATTATTTTTGCTTTGGAAAGGAATTTTAAAATACCTGATTGATAACCCACAGTACCGCTACATGTTTGGGCCCGTAAGTATCAGCAACAATTTCTCTAAATTTAGTAAGGCCTTAATTGTAGATTACATTACCAAAAACCATTTCGATTATGAGATGGCAAAGTATGTGAAGCCAAGAAACAAGTTTAAAGCGGATCTTTTACCGATTTCTACAGATACCTTGGTTGATAGCAGCGAGTCTTTTAAAGATCTGGATAGCATTATCGGCGATATCGAAAACTCGCATATTAAGATTCCGGTATTGTTGAGGCAGTATATGAACCTGAATGCGAAGATTATCTCATTCAATATCGACCCTAAATTTTCTGATTGTTTAGACGGCTTCTTAGTGGTTGATACACATAATATTCCGCCAGAAATGCTCGAAAAGCTAGGCAAGAATCTATAAATGAATTCCATAAAAAAACCCAGACATCCATCTGGGTTTTTTATTATCAACTAACCTAAACTTTATAAATACTAACCAAATATTTATGCCACAAAAGTAGGTTTGCCCTGTTAAATTGGTGTTAATGAAATATTATTTATAGAATTTTCTTCCTTACAATTTCTTAATCGATTAATACACTGTTGTTCATATTATTGCATTATCTTTAGGTACTCTGTATGAGCTATGATAAACATTCTTCTTCGCAAGAACCGAATGTTTCCCGCCCTTATATTTAGCTCAAATAAAAAATCATTTATCAAGTTGGTTCCCTAATGGAATCAATTTTGAACTATAATTATGACAGTCATTTCTAAAGAGAATTTTTCAAAGGCAACCGGCATTTGTAACATTCCAATCCCCGGCCTTGCTTCCTTTTTAATGAGGTTCTTGAAGATTAACGACTTCAATGGAATTATTAGAGATGCGAATACCTTAGAAGGAGAAAAATTTGCCAATCATATTCTGGATGTCCTGGGCGTTACGATTCAGATCAATGATGAAGATTTAGCCAACATTCCAAAAGAAGGCGCATTTATTGCGATTGCAAACCACCCCTATGGTGCTATAGAATCATTGGCATTATTAAGTACACTTGCCGATCGCCGACCCGATACGATGTTTATGGGAAATTTTCTGTTAAAGAAAATCCCAAATCTTGAGAAATGTATTATCGCGGTAAATCCGTTCGAAAAAGTTCAGGATTCATCAAGTATTAGCGGATTAAAAACCACTTTAAAAGTTTTAAAAGATGGCAGTCCTGTTGCCATTTTTCCAGCAGGCGAAGTTTCTTCTTATAAATTCAGAAAAAATCAGATTACCGACCGTGAATGGCATCCCGTGGTTGGAAAAATCATCTCTAAAGCCAATGTACCCATCCTACCAGTGTATTTTCATGGCAATAATGGCATCTTTTTTAGCTTGCTGAAATTTATACACCCTTCGTTACAAACAGCAAAGCTGATTTCAGAGTTATTTAATAAAAATGGTCACCAGTTAAAAATCAGTATAGGCAAACCCATCCATTTGGAAGAAATAGCCTGTAAAAATTGTAATACCTCACTCTTAAAATATTTAAGAAAGGGACTCTATGCCCTAAAAAAATAACCCGACCCGGATTCATGAAAATACAATGTTAATTTCCCGTTAAGCACCAACCTTATTGTTGACATAAAGAAATTGTTGCTTTTGTGTTAATAATAAGTAAATTTAATGTAACCAAATATGGAGCGGTTTGAAAAGAGGGAGTTATACATATATTTTGAAGACCATTTTGTTCGTTTGCCTCGTGATGAATACCGTCATCTCGAAGGGACAGAATTATTCTTTTGATTTTTATGATGGAACTTTCAACTTTAGTGTAGATTCTTCAGTCGTTTTTCCAATACCAAAAACAGCAACTACATCAGCTGTTTCAAACTTTTACAGCCGCATCTCTTCTGGCCAGTACGCAGCTCTTATTTCGTCTTTAGAAAAATACCAGAAAAAATATAATTTAAACGACTGGATTTATTACCAGCTGATCCGAAAAACAGCCGAACAGATTAGTCCGAAGGCAGATAATTATTTCGCCTACACTTTATACAAATGGTTTTTACTGAGTAAATGTGGTTACGATGCACGGCTAGCTGTTGGCAATGATCAGGTTATCTTTTATGTAAGAAATGAAGAGGATATCAGCGATATTCCGTTTTTCATGATTGACGACAAAAAGTTTATGTGCCTTAATTACCACGATTATGGCAAACTGTTTAAACAGGCCGATGCTTATAAGCCTGTTAAAATTTTAATTCCAGAGGCTAAAAATCCTTTCTCTTATAAGGTTACCCGAATGCCCGATTTTAAACCAGAAAGTTATCAGGAAAAAGATATCGAATTTAGCTACCGTCAAAAAATCCATCATTTTAAGCTAAAAGTTAATGAAGATATACAAACCATTTTCAAAAACTATCCGGTAGTCGATTTTGAGAGTTATTTTAATATTCCTTTAAGCCGGGAAACGTATAGCTCTCTTATCCCGACTCTGAAAGAAAACCTAAAAGGCATGGATCAGAAAAAAGGTGTCGATTACCTGATGAGATTTACCCGTTATGGTTTTTTATATGAAGATGACGGTGAAAATTTTGGCAAGGAAAAACGTTTCTCGCCTGAACAAACCTTATTAAGTACCTACAGCGATTGCGATGACCGGGCCGCCCTATTTTTCTATTTGGTAAAGGAAATATATAACCTGCCGATGATCGCCTTACTATATCCTAAACATTTAACTATTGCTGTTCAGTTTGACAAACCAGTTGGCGAAGCGATTACTTATAAAGGCAAAAAGTATTCGTACTGCGAGCCTACACCCCAGGCTCAGAATCTAAAAATCGGACAACTTTCTTCAAATTTCAAGAACAGTAAATACGAAGTGGTGTATGCATATGAGCCTAAGAAATAAGCCCTTCGTATTAAATTAATGTTAAAAAATCGTTATTTTATCAATAACAGGTTGATTCATTAGCTATTTAAGGTAATTTAGATTTCTCATATTGAGTTAAATTTAAAACCTTGTCCATGTCTGCTATTATCTATACCGTTTTAAAGGAATTTTTTGTTGAGGTGAACGGTCACGCTATAAAGGCTAGAATTATGTCGCCGATTAACGATGGCAAAGTTTTCGTTTTCAAAATCAGTTCATTTTACAAAAGCAAAACTGATTCTGATGCTTATGAACCGGCATCAACATTTACTTCTTACGCAAATGCTGAACGGCATTTACTTCAATACCTGGAAGGTTTCCAGAGTACCCTAGATCTGGGCGGAGAAATTGCACCAGGACATACTTTCTAAATGTTTTCTTTATCATCTTTCTCAGGCGGAAGTTCAGACTGGATTACCTCTTCTTCAAATTCCTTTTTGTCTTTTTGGTTCCTTTTGACCAGGTAGGCAATTAAAATGATGACCAGAACCGCAACACCGATTAATACTGGATAATTCATATTCGTTCGATTAAATTTCAACCTATGTGATTTAACCTAAGTTATAAGAAATATTTTATATGTTAAGCAGCTAGCTACGTGTTAACATAATCATAATATTAATTTAACTTTCTGATTCTCTATCTTTGGGAAAACCCATAAGTTTTAGATGAAAAAGAACAAATCCAAGTCGAAAAGTCATTCGACAAGCAAAAAACTACGCAAAGAATTAGAGTCGAAATTAGCCCTTGCATTTAACGAACTTGTTATCCAGTATGGCAAAGCCAAAAAAGCCGATAAAGTAATCGAAAAATTTGCAAAGCAATTAACTAAAAAAGTCACTTTCAATATTCAAGATGATTCTATAACGCCATATATCAAAGAAGAGCAAGTTACTCCTGCAACTCCAAAGGCAAAAGCTGCTAAACCTGCTGTAGAAAAGAAAGCAGTAAAAAAAGAGCCAGTTATCGAGTAAATTGAAGTTTAGTTAATCGAATACGGTCATAAAAAGCTTTTCTATAGCGGATACCAGTTTAAAAAAAAGCAGGGCAATTTTCTAATGGAAATTACCCTGCTTTTTTTTATAGATCTACATTTTTGATCAGCTGGTACTTAATTAAAAGTAACCATTTGCCGTGCCCACTCTCCCACTCATTCTAAACCAACCAACCAACCAACCTGCATTCTAAAGGACCAGAGGTGCCACATGACCATTCTTATTGTGGAGAGTTACCAAAACTGCTTACCATCCTGTAACAATATTCCGTAAAATCAAAATTATATAAACAATTAACAGGAATGTTCTTTCTGATTGTAAACTTGTTTATATAGGATAGGAAAAATGTTGTTTACCTTCCTCCACCCCCTTGTTTACCTTTCTCTACCTATTCTTTACCCTTTGTTTACCACTTGTTTACCCTTTCTGTACACCAAGTTAACCCTAGGGTTACCCCACGGTTACCTTTTCTTTACCCTGGCGTTACCTAATTTATTACCTAAAAGGTAAAGGATTCGCGAATATTAGCTATGGCAAAAGTTACCTTGGGGATGACTTGGTATAATGAGTGGGTAATCAATTTTAAACTAATTCTATTGTTGGCTTAACCGTCTTTATAATCGTGATAGGCTGAGAACCATTAGCAGGAGTAATCAATATTGTATAACGAATGCGTATACCATCAAGATTGGTAACATTATAGTAAGCTGTTCCGATACTATAATCCTGACGATGCTGAACCTTAAATAAAATATTTTTTGCTGTCCCAACATTCGAGCTACTACCATAAGCATAAAGCTCTTCTCCAATGATTTCTTTCCCGTAACTTTCTGGCATTGGGTAATCTGGACCAGTCCTATCCACAAATGACCCTATTGTTGTTTTTTCAGAAGGACGACCATAATTTGCATATTTTTGTTTGTAAGGAACAAGTACGTCAATTCTGGTAACTTTAACTGTTGTTCCATCATTGGTAACCTCTGGATTGGTTATTGGCCTAAACTCATTAAGGAGGCCATGATGATAAGCTACGCTATAATCATCTATGTACTTTATTTCCGTACCAGGAAACTCGTTAATTGGCACCTTTTGATTCGCTACAAACAAAATTGGAGCTACTGAAAAATCAAAAGCACCTAAAATTTTGTTATAACTAGGAATATATCCTACGGAATTAGCATTAGCTGATCCTGGCATGGCCAAAGTAGTGCTTAGAATACCGGTATTGTTAGTTATAGACCCCGTTAAATTAGTTTCTACTTGTAATTTTAAATCAACAACCTGAGGGCTGGTTGCTGTGCCTCCCAATATGGCACTAAAAAAACCTTTAACCGCACCACTTAAGCCTCCTTTAATGCCATCTTCTATAGACTTCGTTACATCTGTCCCAAAGACTTTTGATTTAGGCAGATTTAGTGCTTTTACCCCTTGGAAACCAGCCACATGAATTGCTGTATTGCCTAAATTTCCCAATAAACTCCCAAGATTAAAGCCACCAGATCCTGCAGTACCGACAGTACCTGTTAAAGTTCCATTTGATGTTCCATTTAACATAACTTGCGACAAATTAGTTGAAGATACATTCCAAACAAAGTTGAGATTCTCATGATTGGCATTTGCAATATAGCGATCATAAGCTAACTCATACTGACAAGCATACCATGCACCTGTCGAGAGTATTTGATAATTTTGAATTTTTGTTACAGATTTTATTACATTTTCAGGATCAATAATCTCTTTAGAAAAATTCATTATTGAAGACGGATATCCGCCAGATATACCTAATCCATCACTAAAGTATGAAGATGCGTATGGGCTTCCAGGAGGTAAATACAGATAAAAACGTATTATTCCTCTATATTTATTGTAAAGTGCAAAAAAATTGGGAGATGTTAATTGCGTAGGGCTAAACGTATTATAGATTAGATTCCAACCATCAGCCTTTTTATAATCAAAAGCAATTTCGTTAGGGAATAATTGATTACTTCCAGATGCCCAAGGCACCAAGATAGGAGGAGAACCCGCCGGTGTAGGCATGTAATCAGCAGTTTCCCAATCAAAAACATGAGTTGGAATAGCTGCCATTTTATTTGGTATTTTTAAAGTAGTAGGCTCTAATGGAGAGTTATTTTCTTTCTTACAGCATACTAATACTGCTGGCAAGATTATTGCAACTATTGCAATCTTGAGCGCCTTAATTTTAATTTTTTTCATTAATTAAAAATATATGATAAATATTAAACATATATTAACTAATCATTAAGTTGTATGTTAAATAATTCTTTTTTTGATAATTTTAAATACATCAATGTAATACATATAAATTGCAATATAAAAAAAGGCCTGTGTCATGTGACACAGGCCTTTTTTTATATTTTAACTATATCCTAGTAAACTTTAGCACCTGGGTTAAAGTTTGTCCAGCCAGTTGTCCAGTTATCAGTTGCACTGAAAGCACCTCTGTAAGTCACAGCCGTGAAGAATGAAGATCCATCTGGGCTTACCCATGTTCCAGCTAAAGCAGCAGAACCAGCATTAGGAATTAAGTCTGGAGCAGTAGCGGTTAATGGGGCTTTTAAACCTGCATCTGTAACAGCTGCTAGAGTTACGTTACCCTCTGTTTCTGCCTTTGTTTTGATTGCAGCGGATGTAATTACGCCTTGTGCACTTGCATCAAAAGATTGATATGGATTAGCTACCGCATGCACTAAATTATTTTTAAATGTAGCAGCTCCAGAAACATAATCAGTAGCAGTTTGTGAAGACTCAATCGAGAAACCAGCAGCTTTATATCCTAATAAAATTGAGTTGTTTAATGCAAACTGAGCAGCTCTTCTGAAACGTGCAGCAAAGTTATTTGTAGAGGCGGCGTTATCGCTACCATTGGTACCAACAAACGTGAAGTTAGATAATACCGGTTTGGTTCTTGGGGTTGATGGACCAGTTGTTGGAATAGTTGCCTCATTATCACATTCGATGCCATTACTTTGATCGGCAGCATCAAAATAATTAGCCAATTTATAACTTACAGCAAACTGGATTTTTCCAGAGTAACCGAAATCAAAGTCGAAATCATCATCAGATGTACCATAAGCTATTAAATACTTTCCGTTAACAGTTCCACCAAAGAATTCAAAAGCATCATCTTTTGCGTATGATACCTGAATATGATCTAGGGTTGTTCCGTTTCCTACCGCATATAAACTAAGTGCATTTACCTCACTGTTAGCGCTAAAGGCAATACCAGCATATTCAATACGTACATATTTTATTGTACCCGAGTTATCGTTTACTACTGTACCTAAACCAAAAGTACCCGATACACCACCCTCAACATTAGATACTGAAGTTCTGTTAGTAGGCGCATTACCGATAATTGTAATACCTGCCCAGTCACCTGGATTTCTATCACCTGCTGCTCTACCAGAAGTAAATACAATAGGTTTATCTACTGTACCTACCGCTTCAATTCTGGCTCCTTTATCTATCACTAAAGCTCCTTTTGAAGTCACATCACTTTTAATAACGGTTCCAGCTTCAACAGTAAGAACCGCACCGCTTTGCACATGGGTCTCACCTTTCAGTATCCACACTCTATCTGAAGTAAGTGTTTTATTTGCAGTTACGTTACTAGGTATTGTTTCTGGCGCAGCCGGCTCCTCTACTATCGGGTCGCCATCGTTTTTCTTACAAGCGGACATTGTTACAGCTAAAATTGATAACGATGCCAATAATACTTTAAAATTTTTCATGTTCAAATTTTGTTTAAGCAAATTAACCTGGATACTTTTAACACAAAGCAAAGCACAGATTAAGTTATTGTTAATTAATTATTTATTTTTAAAATCTATGTTATAACTAAAGCCTAGTGTGAAATTTGTACCACTCTTATAACTGTAGTAGACAGCATCATCAGCTCTATTGTATGTTTTGTTATTTGGCCCGAAGTTTAAATATGATATATTTGATTGATTGAGAATATCAGAAACATTCAATTTAATTTCACCTTTATTTTTTAACACTTTTTTAGAGATCTGAAAATCAAATACATCACGACCTTTTTCATAAATATTAGGAACGGATTCATTACCTACTTTTCCTATTCTATCTCCTATTCTATTATATAGTGTGCTTATTGATAAACCGGTTTCCAGTGAGTTGTACTGTAAACCTGCATTGATCAAAAATGGAGACAGACCTTGTAGTTGTCTGGTTTGGAAACCCGGGATGCTCGATTGTACTTCTGATTTTAAATAGGTAAAGTTTGCAAAAGCGATAAAGTTTTCTAACCAACTGGCGCCTGACAAGAAATTCAGCTTCTTGCGAACATCTAACTCAAACCCATATGTATAAGCTTTATCTGCATTTTGATAACTAAATTTTAAATTATCAGCTGTGGAGGAACCATCTGTGACTTGTTCAATCGGATTCTGGAAATTTTTATAAAAAACGGAGAAAGTAAATGCCTCACCTGGAGAAGGATAATATTCATACCGAATATCTGCATTGGTATTTTGACTTCTTACTAGATCAGGGTTTCCACCAATTTGAACACCTTCTTCCTGATTGACGAATACGAAAGGCGCCAATTCTCTTAATTCTGGTCTGGTTATAGTTCTTGAACCAGAAAGCCTGAAATTAGACTTTTCATTTAAACTATATGTCAAATTTAATGAGGGAAGTACATCAAAAAAGTCTTTCTCATAAGATCTTTTTTGTCCTGTACTATTCAGGGCATCAATGGTTTGTTTATAACCTTCAACTCTTGCTCCTAAAATTAAACGCACTTTTTCAGCAAGTGCTTGATCTAACATCAAGTAACCTGCATTTAAATCTGTTTTCCCTGTATAACTATCTTGATTGTTAGTGATCTCATCCAGCACAAATCCATCTCTGGAGATATTATTTGTACTGAATATGCTTTCTTTTGGAAGAATTAATTTATTTGCATCGAATTCACTAGAGCTAGCTGGAGTATACAGGAAAATTCTAGCATTAAAATCTCTATCCCTTACTTGTTTTAACCCGCCAAATTTGAATGTGCCTTTTTTGCTGAAAAGATTAACAGGCATGCTTAATGATGCACTACCACCATAATTATTTTCGTTTAAGTCAGAGAAAAATCTTTTGGTATTATCATCAATTAAACTAAATGGTGAGTTCGAATTTTGAATACTACCATACATAATTGTCCGTAAATCTGGCTGTTCTCTTTTAATTAAAGCATAGTTTAAATTCCATTCTAGCTTAATGTTTTTCTCACCCAACTGATGCTCGCCCTCTAATTGAGAACTTAATAGTGATTTTTGATTTACCTCTGAAGAGGTATATCTGATATCAGTATTTTGATTTATAAACCCTTTTCTGTTTATGTAACTATCTTCGAATGATTGATTAAATAAGTTTTTTAATGAAATTTTATTCCTTCTAATTTTATATGAAAAGTTAGCAAGTCCACCCAAAGCTACATTGTATCTATAATTTAAATCTTGATATTTATTTATAAAGTTGATACCATCAAAAGCTTCACGTTCTGCAATTCTTTGGTTTTGCTCTCTCCTATAGTTTAGTGAAATTATACTTCCAAAGGTGCCTTCGTTTTTAAATTTGGCAACATTCCCCCATGTAAACTGGTAGTTCTGCATAGGTAAAGCGGTATATTTTCTTTCAGCATAAAGATTAGGAAACAATTTCGAATTGGCTATCCTAAGGTTTGTCGACCCTCCATTATACACACCTCTGGTACTAGGAAAATTTGTCGGCAAACTCCTGGTTCCATCATCAAACCCTAAAAAGTCAGTACTGTTCCTTTCGTTCGAATAAAAATCTTTAAAAGTCGATTGGGTATTATATCCTGTTGAAACAGCAAAGTTGATGAATTTACTGTCAGGTATGTCTTTCGTGACCACTTGCGTAACACCGCCAGCAAAATCTCCTGGTAAATCGGGGGTTGCGGTTTTGTTAATCACGATCTTATCAATCATATTAGAAGGTATGATATCAAAAGAGAATGCTCGTTTATCAGGCTCCGTACTGGGTAACAAAGAATTATTGATTAACGCAACATTATAACGATCAGATAAACCTCTAATAACTAGAAACTTTCCGTCTTGAATACTAGCGCCACTTACCCTTTTTAAAACTTCAGAAGTATTTTTATCGGGAGATTTTCTAATTTGATCAGCAGTTATACCACTTGAGATACGAGTGCTATTTTTTTGTGAAGCATACAAAGAATTCACAGATTCTTGTTTAACTGAGGCTGTGATTGTTACATCACCTAAATTAGCCCCACCAGCTTCTTCTAAAATTAAGTTTACAATAGTTGACTGATTACCTGAAACCTGAATGTCACTTACATTCTTAGATATGTAACCTACATAAGATAAATTCAAGGTATATTTTCCTGCAGTTAATCCACCAATAGCGTACCTTCCTTCTATATCGGTAGAAACACCTTTGGTGGTCCCAGCTATTTTAACCGTTACTCCAATTAAGGTTTCACCGGTTTTTTTATCAGTAACTGTTCCAGAAATTTTTCCTGTTTGTGCATACGCAAGTATGCTGATCGTTAAAGCGAACACTGTGAGTGCCGCTCTTTTAAAAGAGTTTAGTAAGTCCAATTTGCCTTTATTTGATAAGGGCAAAAGTATTACCACAGTGTTAACTGCAGGTTAGATATTAATTAATATTACTTTACCTTAAGGTTAACTAAACGTTAAGCACTTTTAGAATCAGTAACGAATACCCACTTTTTTGCAAATGAAGTGCAATAACCAGATCGGACCTATTAACAAGAACTTAACATCATCCAGAAATGAGGGTTTCTTTCCTTCAATTTTATGACCAATAAACTGACCAATCCAGGCCGCAACAAATATTGCTGCATAAATGGTATAAGCCGTTCCACTACCTAAGCCTACCGCCTGCTCAATTTTAACGATGATGTAACTCATTAAACCCACTACCCAGATCATCAAAAAAAACAAAACTGGCGAAAGTGTAAAGTAATAATACAAGCTAAATGCCAATAGAAAAGATGCCCAGTTAAAGAAACCGTTGTAGCTACCTAAAAAACCGATATGCGGAAAAGGGATCTGCCAGATCAAACCCAGTAAGCTGAATACAATTAACGGAACACAGATCCAGTGCACCAGCTTGTTTGTTGGATTTTGGTGGCTTTCGGCATACTTATCAAAAAGTACATCTACTGGCCGCTTTGGTTCGATTGTTATGGTTTGCTTGCTCATTATGTAAAAATAAAAAAAAGCGATGGAATATCCATCGCTTAATATTTTGTTTATTAGACCACTCGTCATGCTGAATTCAGTTCAGCACCTTTTCTGTTATTAAGATCCTGAAACAAGTTCAGGATGACGATTTAATCTATTTCGCAAATGCTACAGAACGGGTTTCTCTGATTACAGTAACCTTAATCTGTCCTGGATAGGTCATTTCAGTTTGAATACGGGTTGAAATATCTGCAGCTAAAAGTTCTGCCTGTGCATCAGTAATACGTTCACTTTCTACAATCACACGTAATTCTCTACCAGCCTGAATTGCAAACGTTTTTTCTACGCCAGGATAAGATAAAGCCAGTTCTTCTAAATCTTTAAGGCGTTTGATATAACTTTCTACCACCTCACGACGTGCACCTGGACGCGCACCAGAGATTGCATCACAAGCCTGTACGATTGGAGAGATCATTGAAGTCATCTCAATTTCATCATGGTGAGCACCAATAGCATTACAGATTTCAGGGTGCTCTTTATATTTCTCGGCCAATTGCATACCTAAAATTGCGTGTGGCAATTCAGGGTTATCATCAGGCACTTTACCTATATCGTGTAATAAACCTGCACGTTTAGCCATTTTAGCATTTAAGCCTAATTCGGCAGCCATCGTCGCACAGAAATTAGCTACCTCACGAGAGTGATGTAACAAGTTTTGTCCGTAAGATGAACGGTAACGCATACGGCCAACCATACGGATTAACTCAGGGTGTAAACCATGGATACCTAAGTCGATCACAGTACGCTCACCAATCTCTACAATTTCGTCTTCGATCTGTTTTTTGGTTTTCGCTACAATTTCCTCAATACGAGCCGGGTGGATACGACCATCTGTTACCAAACGGTGTAAAGCCAAACGGGCAATTTCTCTTCTTACCGGATCGAAACCTGATAAAATAATTGCTTCTGGTGTATCATCAACAATAATCTCAATACCAGTAGCAGCTTCTAAAGCACGGATGTTTCTACCCTCTCTACCAATAACACGGCCTTTAATCTCATCGCTTTCGATATGAAAAATAGAAACCGAATTTTCAATTGCAGCTTCGGTAGCAGTACGCTGAATGGTTTGGATGACTACCTTTTTAGCTTCTTTGCTCGCCGTTAACTTTGCCTCATCAACAATATCCTTCACCTGCATCATTGCCTGTGTACGGGCTTCTTGTTTCAGATTTTCTACCAATTGCTCTTTAGCTTCTTCGGCAGACAGACCAGCAATGGTTTCTAATTGTTTTAGGTGTTGGTTTTTAAGCACTTCAACTTCTTCTTGCTTTTTAATCGCAATTTCGGTTTGCTTTTCTAAAACACTTTTTTGCTTATCGAGTTCTTGTTCTTTTTTATTGAAATTTTCCATGCGCTGGTTTACCGATTGCTCTTTCTGCTTCATGGTATTTTCGCGTTGGTTAATGTTATTGTTTTTGGCATTTACTTCTTGCTCATGCTCCGCTTTCATTTGCAAAAACTTTTCTTTTGCTTCTAAAAGTTTATTCTTTTTTAAGATCTCTGCATTGTTTTCTGCATCTTTTAAAATCTTTTTCACTTTGTTCTGTGCGGCAACTTCCTGCTGTTTAAGCAAGTTACGCAGGAGGAATCTTCCTACCACCACTCCGATAGCAATACCCGCTATTACGGCAAATACGTATCCTAATATTTCAACTATTTCCATTTTGTTTTTTAAGTAAAAAAAAACCGCAACTAATTTTTAAAGTCTCATACATTTTAAACCTCAACTAAGCATAATTAGGGTTTAAGCCATTTTCAGGTGCCATAGCAGATGAAATACGCCCTCTTAACCCTATAGATATTGAAGTGTTAAGTTTTATAAAATTTGAAACTCAAAAACTAGCCGCGGCTATGTTTTTATGCTAATATATTTAAAGCATGCGTCATCCTGAATTTATTTCAGGATCTTCTTAAAACAAGCTCTGAAGCAAGTTCAGCGTGACGTATACTTTGAAAGAACGAACCTTATTTTGAAAAGAAATTACTGAGTAAAACATCCAATTCTTCAACTTTATCGGCAACAGCAGTATCCTGATTTTGTACTTTATTTTCTGTTCTTAATACGGCTGTTGCATAGTGTAACACTGCCATAGAAAGAAGATCCTGCTTATCTCTAACCGCATAATTATCCTGATAATCTTTTATGCGCTCATTGATCATTTTTGCTGCCCGTCTCACAATTTCTTCCTCTTCCATATTCACCTTTAGTGGATAAATACGGTCGGAAATGGTTATTTTAATCGAGATTTCTCCCATTTGTTTAGCTTAGTTTCTGATTTCTCTGCATCATTATTTTTTTAATAACGCAATACTTTTATCAATCTCCCGCACAAAATCGTTAATTTTTTGTTTAATGTCAAGCGATTTTTCGCTTGTTCCCTCTATACTTTTAGCCAATTTTGTAACCCTTAATTTTTCATCAAGTTCTACATTTTTGCTTTTCGCAGTATCGAGTGCTACTTTTAACGATTGATTTTCAAGCTTTAATAAATCATTTTCTTCCTGTAGCGCATTACATAGCTCTAATACCTGAGCCGTTTTTTGTAATACCTTATCTAATTGATCTGCAACAGAAGTCATGAATTTATTTCTAAAAATACGAATTTATATTTTATTTCCTAATTTCTGCACCAGCTTGTGCCGTTAAATTCGCGATTAATTTCTGCATGGTGTTTTCAATCTGCTTATCGGTTAAGGTTTGTTCCTCATCCTGCAAAATGAAGTTCAAGGCATATGATTTTTTGCCTTCAGGTAATTTATCACCTACATACACATCGAACACACCAACCTCTTTGATCAGCTTTTTATCAGTTTTGAAAGCAATGCCTTTTAAAGTATTGAAAGTTACCGCCTGATCGATCAATAAAGATAAATCTCTACGCACTTGCGGGTACTTAGAAACCTCTTTGTTAACGATTTTATTTTTCCTTACAATATCCAACAAGGCCGCCCAATCAAAATCAGCATAAAAAACCTCCGCACTTACATCGGCTACTTTACGGTCGGCTTTTGAAACGGCGCCAAAACTCACCAGGGTCTTATCTCCACGGAAGTATTTAATCCCGTAAGCAAAATTTTCGTCGTTTAGGGTATCGGTTTGATAGCTTGCAATGCCCAAACGGCTTATAATGGCATCAACTGCCGATTTTAAGTTATAAAAGGTAGCCGATTTAGCATTGTGGTTCCATTGCTCGCTCTGTTTGGCACCCGAGATCAACAATAATAACCTTGAGCGCTCTACATACTGCTCATTAATTAAATGATAGGTTTTACCGAATTCATAAAACTTAACATCAGCATTTTTACGGTTCTGGTTGTAAGCTACACTTTCTAATGCAGGCATCAATAAATGTTGGCGCATTACATTTAAATCGCTGCTTAATGGATTTAAAATAAATACAGCTTCGTCTAGATTTTTCGAATAAGCCGACTTAGTTAACGAGTTGCACATAATTTCTGCATAACCGTTTGAGGTAAGCATATCTGCAATTACGTTGTGTGTATTTTCTTTTTCAGGCTTAATGCTGTAAGAAAGCGATGCATTTACCTTTGAAGGGATTTCGATATTGTTATAACCGTAAATACGCAATACCTCTTCTGTAATATCACATTCGCGGGTTACATCAACTTTAAACGATGGCACTCTTAAAGCCAAAGTATCTTCAGAGGTATTGGTTGCCGCAATACCCAAAGCGGTAATAATGTGTTTAATTTCGGCTGATGGAATGTTTGAACCAATTAATTTATTGATATTGGTATAACTTACTTCAAACTCGAACGGCTTGATATGACTTGGATAAATATCAGAAACTGATGAGGAGATTTCCCCGCCAGCAAGTTCTTTAATTAATAATGCTGCATATTTTAAAGCTGTAACCGTAATCTCCGGATCGGTACCACGCTCGTAACGGAAAGAGGCATCGGTTTTTAAGCCATGTCTTTTTGAAGTTTTACGTACAGAAACCGAATTAAAATAAGCACTTTCCAAGAAAATATTTTTGGTGTTGGCATCAACTCCCGAAGATTTTCCACCGAAAACACCGGCAATACACATTGGTGTTTCGGTATTGCAGATCATTAAATCATCTGCACTGAGTTTACGTTCAACATCATCAAGGGTTACAAAAGGCGTTCCTTCAGCTACTTTTTTCACGATTACTTTTCCGCCGGTAATTTTGTCGGCATCGAAAGCATGTAAAGGCTGTCCTAAACCATGAAGCACATAATTGGTAATATCAACCACATTATTGATGGGACGTAATCCAATTACCTTTAATTTATCTTTTAACCACTCTGGCGATTCTTTTACGGTAACGCCAGAAAGGGTTAGGCTGCTATAACGCGGACAAGCGGCTAAATCTTCTACTTCTACCGGAATTACCAGATTTTCATTATCTGTTTTAAAAGCTAAAAGATCAGGCATTTCATATTCGCTTCTGAAGTAAGCAGCCAAATCTCTCGCCACACCTAAATGCGAAGCCGCATCAGCACGGTTTGGTGTTAATCCGATTTCGAAAACAAAATCATCATCCATTTTGAAATGGTCTTTTGCACGGATTCCAATTTCGGTATCATCGGCAAGGATCATAATCCCATCATGCGATTTACCTAAACCGATTTCATCTTCAGCACAGATCATTCCCTGAGAAAGTTCTCCCCTTATTTTTGATTCTTTTATTTTAAATGGCTCGCCCTCTAAAGGATATACGGTTGTACCTACGGTAGCTACCACCACTTTTTGGCCAGCACCTACATTTGGGGCACCGCAAACAATCTGAAGGTTTTCTTTACCACCCACGTTTACCGTAGTAATGCGTAAACGATCGGCATTGGGATGCTGAACACAGGTTAATACTTCGCCGATAACCAAGCCCTCTAAACCGCCCACAACAGGCTGCACTTTTTCTACACCTTCTACTTCTAAGCCAACATTGGTAAGAATTAACGAAAGCTCTTGAGGTGTTTTATCGATCTGTACGAATTGTTTTAACCAGTTATATGATATTTTCATTTTGGAGTATCAGGTAGTGAGTATCAGGTATCAAGACAAATCTCGACTGATACTCTATTTCTATAAAACGCAAAGATATTATTTAAAGGTCAAAGGAGAAAGTTAAACCCGCAATCTTGACACAATAAAAATGACTAATGGCTAATATTTAAATTGGATAGAATTACTGCACATGCTCCTGCTCCTATTACCAACATTATAACAGATGCAATAACCAGTTTAAGGCCGGGTTTAACGGGTTGGTTATTTGCAGCTTTTACGATGATCTGAATGATACCAATTACAAACAACAATGCGACAACTACCCAATATACAATAAAAAGTCCCATAGCCGATATTTAACTGTTAAAGAGCAACACCGCACAGGCACCAAAACCTATCACCATCATAATTACCGAAATGATAAGCAATTTTAACCCAGATTTTACAGGCTCGTTCCTTGATGATTTGATAATAATCTGAATAATCCCCACAACAAAGAGTACAACTGCAGTAAGACAATAAACAATAAATAATCCGAATAAACCTTCCATGTTAGTTCATATTTAATTTTTCCCTGATCAGATCTATTTTGTTGTCGCGGTAAAAAATATTCATGGTTTCGAAGGGTACCATTTTATATTTATCACTCACAATATGTACACAGGATTTTTTAACAGCGCGTACATCAAAATCCAGCGGGTCCATAAAATTCATAATGATAATCCGAAATAAATTATCATAACTTAAACTATCCGATTTTACCCTTGGCAGGCAACACATCAATTCGCCAAAGGTATCTTCGGCACAATCTACCGAAACACCCGTACTAAACAAATTCAGCATGTGTTCTTTCAATTTTTCATCGTGTTCGAAAACGATGGTGTTTTTTGAATTGTTGAGTAAATCTTCCGGATTGATCAGATGTGTCATCGGGATCACCTCATCGCCGATTTTTAATGCATAGGCCATACACAGGGCATCGGGGTTGCATGGCACAGGGATTAAATCCTGAGGGGTAAAAACAGGGTATTGCTCATAAATTTTTCTGCGCACCTCAGTTAGGGTGATTCTTCCCTGTTGATCGTTATAATCATCATTTCTTCCGGCAACCTGAGTAGGCTGGAAAGTAACACCGCGAACACATTTCTGTTTAAGCGCATAATCTAAAATATCGCCAATTTCATGATCGTTAAGGCCATTTTGCAAAGTAACCACCAAAGTAGTAGATACATTAAACTGGTTGAGGTGATCGATGGCTTTTCTTCTTACTTCAGTAAGGTCTTCTCCCCTTAGCTTGGTTAATACTTCGGCGCTGAAACTATCAAACTGCAGGTAAATTTCAAAGTCGGGCATATAGCTGGCTAATTTTTCTACAAAGCCAATATCTTTTGCAATCCTGATACCATTCGTATTCACCATTAAATGTTTAATGGGTTTTGTTTTGGCAAGGTCTAAAATCTTAAAAAAATCGGGATGTACGGTTGGTTCTCCACCTGAAAGCTGAACCACATCGGGTTCACCTTCGTTTGCCACAACAACATCCATCATCCGTTCTATTTCTTCCAGCGTACGGTGCCTGCCATAATTTGGCGACGACATGGCATAACATGTTGGACAGGCCAGGTTGCAACGATCGGTAACCTCTATTACGGTTAAACACGAATGTTGTTCATGATCGGTACACAAACCGCAATCGTAAGGGCAACCGTAGTGCACTTTAGTATTAAACTTAAGCGGCATTTCCGATTGTTTATTGTAATTCCTGATCTGTTTGTAATATTCTACATCATCGGCAATCATTACTTTGCTATCGCCATGCGTTCTGCAATTTTTCAGCATAAATACCTTAGCATCCTGAAAAACAATTTTCGCATCACAAAGCTGTAAACATTCGGGACAAAGACTTTTGGTATAATCGTAGTATATATAATCTCTGGTATTGGCCATAATGTTTACTGTTTATGTAAAATCTGTTTCGAAATTCTGATGATGAATCTATAATAATAAATAAAAATAAACAATGCAGACCAATGAATGCTGCTTAAATTTAAAAATAATGAATGGTAAGGTTTTATAAATTCTACCCAAAAACGGAACAGGAAATATAACATCATAAACAATTTAAAACGGTCTCCATTAATCAATGTCTTATTTTTCAAGCCATTGAACAAAAAAATCAAAAGTACGAGGTAAACCATTTCGTAGAGCATGATGGGATGCCGCAATATGCCATCGCCCAAATCCATACCTGTAAAAAAATGGGTAGGGATGCCGTAGGTTGGCTCGTCGATGCCCATGGAAAAGCAACCGATACGGCCAATAATAAGGGCAACCAAAATCGGGATAACGTAGACATCTCCAGAGGCGATATTCACACCTATTATCTTTTTCATCAATTCAACACCGAACAAACCGCCAAGCAAACCGCCAACAATGGTTTTACTTTGATAAAGAACTGAAAAACTAAGGTGGCGAAGTACTTCGGGCGTTTCGAGCACAGCAATTACACGCGAGCCAATTAATGCTCCAAGCATAGCGCCCAGCATAATCCACAGTCTGTTTTCGTCAGATATCGGGTCTTTAATTCCTTTTTTATAGAAATAATACAACCTCACACCAATTATAAATGCCAGTGTTTCGAAAATATAGTGATAATGGTATAGGTTACCAAAAAATTCGAATTGAAAGGGAAACAGCGATTTTAACAGCATTTATTAAAACCAAAGTCTGCAAAAAACAGGTAAATGGTCAGAATAATACCTTTTATCCTTACTATCAGTTAATACAGCGAATTTCTGCACCTTAAATCCTTTGTTTACAAAAATGTAGTCGATCCTGTTTTTCAGGTCACTGTTAAAATCAAAAGCATTAAAAGTCCCTGTGGGGCCATATGGAGGCTCTACAGAAACATCTTTTGCATCGATAAGAAATGTTTTTATAGTGGCAATGGCTTCTGTTTCTGGTGTTACGTTTAAGTCGCCGGTAAAAACAACCGGTAGCGTTGGTGCAATCTGCTGTATTTTACGTTTAAGCAATTTAGCAGATTCGATCCTCGCCCGAACACCGATATGATCGTAATGTGTGTTAAAAACGATAAACTCTTTTTTATTCTGCTTATCGTACAATTTAACCCAGCTGCATATCCGGTTAAGTGCAGCATCCCAACCTTTTGATGGAACATCTGGTGTTTCTGACAACCAGAAAGTTCCGCCATCCTTTTTAGTGAACCTGTTTTTATCAAAATAAACGGCAGAAAACTCACCCTTTCTTTTACCATCTTCACGGCCAACACCCACTACATCGAAATTGGAATTCTCCAAAAGCGCATCAAACTGTTCAGGTAAGGCTTCCTGTACACAAAGAATATCAGCATCATGAAATTTCACCAGGGCTTTAACATCATCTTTCCGGTTAGGCCAGGCATTAATACCATCAGATGCTACATTTAAACGGATATTGTAAGTAATAATATTAATTGGGACTGCCGTTTTTTGCGCAAATGCCATAACGGTTAACAAAAGAAAAACAGGGATGATTTTTAAAGTATTCATAAATATAATTACACAATTTAATTAATGCTGGCTAACCAGTAATATTTAATTTTAAGCCGCTATTATACTAATTTAGCGTTAATTGTATTTTAACAACCAAATATCTTTTAAATTAAATCTTCATCCCGATAACTATAGTAACGGTTATTGGCAAAAATCAGGTGATCGACCACATACAGACTAAGCAAATTTCCTGAAGCAACCATATTCCTGGTTAATTTATCATCGCTCTCACTTGGCTTTAAACTTCCTGAAGGATGGTTATGTGCCAATACAATATTTGCGGCATTGTTTTCTAAAGCTGTTTTAAAAATAATTTTCGGATCGGCTACCGTACCTGCCTGTCCCCCTTTACTGATCAAAAATTTACCTATTACCCGGTTAGACCTGTTTAGGAGTAATATCCAGAACTCTTCGTGATTGAGATTAGCGAAAGTTTGATGTAAATATTTATAAACATCGTTAGAAGTAGTAACATGGGTAATGGCCTCCTCAGCAGTTTCCTTCCGCCGCAAACCAAGCTCCAGAGCGGCAATTATAGTTAATGCTTTGGCTTCTCCAATACCTCTAAACCTGGAAAGTTCCAGAATAGAAGCTTTCCCCAGTTTTGTTAAATTGTTATCGTAAAACGATAAAATCCTTTTACTTAAATCTACAGCGGTTTCATTTTTACTTCCTGAGCCAATTAAAATAGCAATCAGTTCGGCATCTGTTAAATGTCTTCGGCCATGTAATAAAAGTTTTTCACGCGGGCGATCTTCTTCGGCCCATAACTTTATACCTAGTTTCTGTTCGTAGTTTTCCATTTTTTTTTAGACAAAAAAAGGCATCCTAACTTTTGGTTAGGATGCCTCACTAATATCGTAAAAAAATTGGCTTATTTTAAACCGTTAACGAATTTCGTTAATTTTGATTTGTTATTAGCCGCTTTGTTTTTGTGGATAATATTCTTTTTAGCTAAACGATCTAACATAGAGATTACTTTAGGCAATAAATCAGATGCAGATTTTTTATCTTCTGCAGCACGTAATCTTTTAATAAAGGTACGTGTAGTTTTTGCCTGATATCTGTTACGTAAACGTTTTGTTGCGTTTGCTCTAATTCTTTTTAATGAAGATTTATGATTTGCCATTTCTATTTAGCCTTTTATTTTTCTTATTCGTTTCCTATAATTCGGGTTGCAAATATAGGATTAATGTTTTTAAATTACAAAACACTTTCAACTTTTTTTTCATTAAAATTGAACCCCATTTCCGAACTGCAAAAATACGTTAAAATTATTCATTATAAATACTTTAACTTAATTCAATAAAATTTCCTTTCGATTAAGAAAACAGGCTTAAAAATACTATTTTTGGGCAAAACGATTTTTGAGTGAAAAAACGAATAGCCATCTTTGCATCAGGTTCTGGCTCCAATGCCCAAAAACTGATGGAGCATTTTAAACGGAGTAATGAAATAGAAATATCTTTGGTGTTAACCAACAATGCCGATGCCTATGTATTACAGCGGGCTGATAATTTCGAAATTCCCACTCATATTTTCGACAAAAACGAGTTCTATAAAACCGACGAAATAATAGACCTGCTCAAAAATCTTGAAATCGATTTTGTTGTGCTTGCGGGTTTTCTCTGGCTGATCCCTAAAAACCTGATCCATGCTTACCCTGGCAGAATTGTAAATATCCATCCGGCAATCCTTCCAAAATTTGGCGGTAAAGGCATGTACGGTGACCATGTACACAATGCCGTTATGGCCGCCGGCGAAACTGAAGGCGGAATAACCATTCATTATGTTAATGAAAACTATGACGAAGGAGAGTATATTTATCAGGCCAGGTACAGAATAGACAAAAACGACAATCTGGAAATGGTAAAATTTAAAGGTCAGCAGCTCGAACACCAGCATTACCCACGTATTGTAGAAACCATTGTTAAAAAGATAAAAAAATAGCCTTTATAATAAGAGATTCTTATCTTACATTAATTAAACAGATTGTTTGCTTGCTTTTGGTGTCAAAACCAATAAAACACTTACAATAATGAGGAAGCCTATATTTAATAATGTTGCCCATCGGTAAGCAACCGGAAACAATGTTAATACCGGTGGATTATCCAGCCGCTGAAAGAAAACACCTCCAACAACCGCAACTCCTATAGCCACCGAGATCTGCTGCAATGTTAAATAAATGCCCGATGAGGCACCTAACATATTTTCGGGAATACTTTTTAAAGATATAGTCATTAAGGAGGGCAGGATTGTACCACAGCCAATCCCATAAACAAATAATATAATGGCAATTTGCCATTTAGGGGCATCAGGTGAATTAAAAATAATTACATGAAAAACGAGTGCCACAATCATAATAACCGATCCACACAGTGATACATATTTACCATAACGGGTTACCCGGCTTGCAAAAAACATAGATGCGAGCACATAACCCATTCCCTGGCAAACAAAGTAGATTCCGGTATGAACGGAACTAATGCCCATCCCGTTTTGCAAATAAACGGTATTGATCAAAAAGTAGGAATCCTGAACAAGATAATAAAACAGGGAAATTAAAAGCCCCATCCTGAAGTCAAAATTCTTAAACACCTTTATATTGAGCAAAGGATTTTTCCCCAAGCTTTTGCTTAACCATTGGTGATAAATAAAGGCAAGCAGCAAAACTACTGATAGTGCCAGCATTAAAATGCTCCACATTGGCCAGTTTAATTCCCTCCCGCGGATAAGCGGATAAATAAATGCTGTTAAAGTTAACATCAGCAACAAGCCTCCTGCAAAGTCAAATTTCTCAACGATTTTCACCTGCAACTCTTTAAGGTATTTAAAGCCCAAGACAACAGCAGTTATCCCTATGGGCACGTTTATTAAAAAAATTAAACGCCAGCTTTGTGAAATAATTTCCAGGTCAGGAATTAAGCCCCCTAAAAACTGGCCAGCAACAGAAGCAATGCCGGCAATACTACCATACACCCCCAGAACCTTTATTCTTTCCTTAGGATCGGGAAATAAATCAGGGATAAAAGCCATTCCTTGCGGAACCATAAAAGCAGCACTTATTCCCTGAATAAACCTGGCAATGTTTAGCTGGGTTGCCGATTGTGAAAACCCACAAACAAAAGAAGCAATCGTAAAAACCAACATCCCGGTTAAAAAGACCTTTTTCTTTCCGAAATATTCACCTGCCCGCCCACCAGTAATAAGGAAGGAAGCATACCCTACAATATACATCACGATTACAAACTGTATATCAGCATCGGTGCCTTTAATCCCGGTTTTGATGACGGGAAGCGCTACATTTACAATGAACAGATCCAGTACAGATAAAAATATAGCCGAACACACAATTAACAACAGGAACCACCTTTGATTTTTTTTCATACCCTTGCTTTTCTTATATTTAAAATTTAAAGTAAGAAAACGCTTTACGGGCAATCAAGTAGTCTTATAAACCGTACCAAGTATGCAAAACAGTACCAATAATGAGTATAAAGCAGTTACAAATGGAGAGAATCAGGATTTATTTTTAAATGACTCCCCATTGACAGGTGTATTTAAGGTAATTGGGGGCAAATGGAAAATTATGCTCATTAAAGCCATTGCAGCACAATGCCCTAAGCGGTTCGGCGAGCTTAAGCGAGAGATGAATTTCTTAAGCCAGGGCACGCTAACTACACAGCTTAAAGAAATGGAACGGGATGGCCTTATCCTCCGCGAAGCTTTTGCAGAATCTCCGCCACGCGTAGAGTATAAACTAACCAGTGTAGGCAAAACCCTCCTTCCTGTAATAGACGTTTTAGAAGATTGGTGGAACACCTTCCAGGCAAACAAATAGCAACACATATAAAGTAACCCGGCACTCCCATTTAGCACCTGTATTATCCCTATAAATAAAGCTCAAAAATGCAGCTGGAAAAGAAAAAATACCCCACAAAGAAAAATATATAATTAATTTCATTTTTATTGGATTCTGCACCTAAATAAATGCCTCTGTTTTACTACCTTTGCGGCTCAAAATTTTCAGTAGAATGAGTCAATCCATTAAAATCAAAAACGCTTTAATCTCAGTATATTATAAAGATGGTTTGGAGCCATTGGTAAAATTGTTGGCCGCGCAAGGGGTACAGTTATTTTCTACCGGTGGAACAGAACAATTCATCAAAGATTTAAATCTTCCGGTTACGGCGGTTGAAGATTTAACAGGTTATCCATCTATTTTAGGCGGACGTGTTAAAACTTTACATCCGAAAGTATTTGGTGGAATTTTAAACCGTAGAGCGTTAGCGGGAGATCAGGAGCAGATTGCTGAATATGAAATCCCTGAAATTGATTTGGTTATTGTTGACTTATACCCTTTTGAAGAAACCGTAAAAGCAGGCGGAACACCAGAAGAAATTATCGAGAAAATTGATATTGGTGGTATTTCCTTAATCCGTGCAGCTGCGAAAAACTTCAACGATGTGGTGATTATCGCATCGAAAAACGACTACCCTACTTTACAAGCCCAATTAGAAGCCCAAAATGGTGAAACTACTTTAGCACAACGTAAATCATTCGCTAAAACAGCGTTCCACACTTCTTCGCACTACGATACTGCAATTTTCAATTACTTCAATACAGAAGAGCCTCTTGATGTTTTCAAACAAAGCGTAACAGAAGCTAAAACTTTGCGTTATGGCGAAAACCCTCATCAAGGTGGTGTATTCTATGGCGATTTAGATGCGATGTTTACCAAATTGAACGGTAAAGAACTTTCTTATAACAATTTGGTAGATGTAGATGCAGCTGTTGCGTTGATCGACGAATTTGAAGATCCAACTTTTGCAATCTTAAAACATACAAACGCTTGTGGTATTGCTTCCCGCCCTACTGTTAAACAAGCCTGGATTGATGCATTGGCCTGTGATCCGGTTTCTGCCTTTGGTGGTGTATTGATTACCAATGTTGCGGTAGATTTAGAAACGGCTCAAGAAATCAACAACCTGTTTTTCGAAGTATTAATTGCACCTTCTTACCAAGCAGAAGCAATTGAGTTATTCAGCAAAAAGAAAAACCGCGTTATTTTACAACGTAACGAGGTTGAGTTGAGCAAAAAACAATTTAAAACCTTATTAAACGGTGTAATTGAGCAGGATAAAGATTTAATTATCGAAGGTCCTGAACAAATGACAACCGTAACCGATAAAGCACCAACGGCACAAGAGTTAAAAGATTTATTCTTCGCTAACAAAATTGTAAAACATACTAAATCGAACACCATTGTTTTGGTTAAGGATGATGTTTTAATTGCAAGCGGCGTTGGCCAAACTTCACGTGTTGACGCTTTAAGACAAGCGATTGAAAAAGCAGCGGCTTTCGGATTCAGTGTTAAAGGTGCTGCTATGGCTTCTGATGCTTTCTTCCCTTTCCCTGATTGTGTTGAAATTGCTGCCGAAGCCGGAATTACAGCTGTTCTGCAACCAGGTGGATCGATTAAAGATGCTGATTCTGTTGCTAAAGCAAATGAAAAAGGCATTGCAATGGTAACCACTGGGGTAAGACACTTTAAACACTAATCAAGCTTAAAGCCGAAAGACTAAAGCTTAAAGTGAAGATTCTTATAAAGCCTAATGGCATAAAACTTTAGTCTTTTAGCTTTGGTCTTTTAGCTCTTTATTTTCTGAACATTTTAATTGCCTTAAAAACAATTTAATAACTAAAGAAAATAAAACTTAAAACAATAAAAAAGCTATTTTTACATTAGGAATAGTATAGATTTGATAAAATAAAGAAAACATACCTTATACATGGGATTATTTAATTGGTTTACGCAAGAAGTTGCCATCGATTTAGGCACTGCGAATACCCTGATTATACATAACGACAAAGTAGTTGTAGATGAGCCATCTATCGTTGCTTTCGATCGTACTACAAACAAAGTCATTGCTATAGGTCGTCAGGCAATGCAAATGGAGGGTAAAACCCACGATAATATTAAAACCGTTCGTCCATTAAAAGACGGTGTGATTGCCGATTTCAACGCTGCTGAAGCGATGATTAAAGGCATGATCCGTATGCTTAATGGCGGTAAAGGATGGATGTTCCCATCTTTACGTATGGTAATCTGTATTCCATCTGGTATTACTGAAGTAGAAAAACGTGCAGTGCGCGATTCAGCTGAAATTGCCGGTGCAAAAGAAGTATACTTAATTCATGAGCCAATGGCAGCAGCTGTAGGTATCGGAATTGATGTAGAAGAGCCAATGGGTAACATGATTATCGATATAGGTGGCGGTACGACAGAAATTGCGGTTATCGCTTTATCAGGTATCGTGTGCGATCAATCTATCCGCGTTGCGGGAGATAACTTCGACTCTGATATTGTAAACTACATCCGCCGTCAGCACAACATTATGATTGGTGATCGTACTGCTGAAAAAATTAAAATTGAAGTTGGCGCAGCTTTGCCTGAATTACAGGATGCTCCTGCTGATTTCGCAGTTCAAGGTCGCGATTTAATGACCGGTGTACCTAAACAGATTACAGTTTCTTATACCGAAATTGCGCACTGTTTAGATAAATCGATCTCTAAAATTGAAGAAGCAATTTTAAAAGCTTTAGAGATTACGCCTCCGGAGCTTTCAGCAGATATTTACCAAACTGGTATCTATTTAACCGGTGGTGGTGCATTGTTAAGAGGTTTAGATAAGCGTGTAGCTGCTAAAACCAAATTACCCGTTCACGTTGCAGAAGATCCGCTTCGTGCAGTAGTTCGTGGAACTGGCATCGCCCTTAAAAACATTGGCGGATATAAATTCTTAATGCAATAACATTTAGCTTGGGGTTTGGGGTTGTGAGCTTGGAGTTTTCCACTCATACGCCAAACTTTTAACTCCCAACTCCAATCTTTTAACTCCAAACTCAAATGCGTAACCTTTGGATTTTCATCAGCAGATACAACGCATTTTTCTTATTTATCATTTTTTTTATCGTAGGGATCTATCTAACGGTGAAAAACAACTCCTATCAGCGTAGCGTAACTTTAAACTCAAGCAATGAAGTAGTAGGTACGGCATACGAAAGGTTAAATGTTTTTAAACGGTATTTAAATCTGGGTATGGTTAACGATAGCCTTGCAGCCGAGAATGCCAAGCTTAAAAGCCAATTATTGGCATTAACTACGGTAGATACGGCCAAATATGTTAAAGTGGTAGATACGGTTACCAATCAGCAATACACTTATTTGGCTGCCAAAGTGGTTAAAAATTCCATCACTTTACGCAACAACGTAATGACCATTAATAAGGGTACTGTTGACGGCATTAAAAGCGGTATGGCTGTTATTGCGCCTCAACGCGGAGTGGTCGGCTTTATCCGCGATGTTTCTGCACATTTGGCAACCATACAATCGCTATTGCATAAAGACACTAAAATTAGTGTAACCTTGAAAAAGAACAATGCGCTTGGGTCATTGGTTTGGGGCGATGGAAATTTCGATATTAAAAAGGCATTTGTTAAAGAGGTGCCCAACCATATTAAAATGTACGTTGGCGATAGTGTTGTTACTTCAGGTTACGGGTCATTTCCTGCCGGAATTTTGGTTGGAAAAATTATCAAGCCTAATGTAGCCACCAATGATAATTTCTTATCAGGAGAATTAAATTTATTTACAGATTTTAGCACATTGCAGTATGTATATGTGGTTAAAGATAAAAAAGCCGAAGAGCAAAAGGCTTTGGAAAGCTTAGTTAAACCGAATGAATAGTAGAATCATAATTGTAAATGTGATCAGGTGGTTTTTACTCCTTTTTGTGCAGATCTTCCTGCTCAAAAACATGGGCTTTTATGATCTTTCCACACCGTTTATCTATGTGCTGTTTTTGCTCCTGCTTCCATTCGGAATCCCCAATATTTTGTTGTACTTATTGGCTTTTGGAACAGGCTTAACACTCGATGCTTTTTACGATACCATGGGCGTACATGCTACGGCCTGCGTGGTATTGGCTTTTGTAAGGATTTCCTTTATATCGATAAGTTTAAACCGCGACGCAATTGACGACCCAGAACCATCGTTAAGTTATATGGGTTTCCAATGGTTTTCACTTTATGCTTTTCTTTGCGTTGTTGCACACCACCTGGTGCTGTTCTTTTTAGAAACATTTAGGCTAACCGAAATTGGTTATACCTTAATGAGATGCGGCTTAAGTTGTATCTTTACACTGCTTATTATTTTATTGGTAGAGTTTATATTCTATAGAAGAACACCACGCTAATGGATCAATTATTTAACCGAAAATATATCGTTCAAGGATTGTTTATTGCAATTGCCCTGATTTTATTGGGGAAGTTATTTTATATCCAGATTATTAGCGATGCGGCTTTCGTTTCAGCAGAAAGTAATGTTTTACGCAAAATTTATAAATATCCTGCCCGTGGTGCCATTCTAGACCGGAACATGAAGGTAATTGTACAAAATGAACCTGTGTACGACTTAATGGTTACGCCAAATGAAGTAAAACCTTTTGATACCTTGGCACTTGCACAGGCTTTAGACATTACTTTTGAGGATGTTCGGAAAAACCTTAAAAAAGCAAGGGGAAAATCGAGTTATCAGGCTACCCCTTTCCTCAAACAGATTTCTGTTCAAAGTTATGCTCGACTACAGGAAACCCTCTATCGTTTTCCGGGTTTTAGAACACAAGACAGAACCATCAGACATTATCCAGATAGTGTTGGCGGACAGTTATTTGGCTACGTAAAAGAAGTAAGCCCCACCGATATCGAAAAATCTGAAGGCTTTTACAAACCTGGCGATTATAAGGGTAAAAGTGGTTTAGAGTTTTCTTATGAAGAAACTTTAAGGGGTGAAAAGGGTGTAATTAATACGGTATACGATGCACACAATACTCCACAGGGAAGTTATGCCGATGGCAAATACGATGTAAACGCGGTTTCGGGCGAAAGATTGATCTCAGGCATCGATATGAGGATTCAAAAACTCGGTGAAGAATTGATGACGAACAAGGTTGGGGCAATTGTAGCGATTGAGCCTGCTACCGGAGAAATTCTTTCATTGGTAAGCAGTCCGGGCTATGATCCAAATCTATTGGTTGGCAGAAACCAGGGGAACAATTACATGGAATTTATTGTGGGTAATCCATATCGACCATCTTTAGTAAGACCAATAATGGGTTACTATCCTCCAGGATCGTCGTTTAAACCAGTTGATGCGCTAATCGGATTACAAGAAGGCGTAATAGATCCCAATACCACATTCTTTTGTCCGCACTATTATCAGGCTGGAAATAGAAAAATTAAATGCGAACACTTTGATGGTTCAATTTCGCTGAGAAGAGGTATTGCCCGTTCCTGCAATACTTATTTTTGTTATGTTTTTCAAAAGTTGATTACCAAAAACGGAATGAAAAACCAAAGACAAACCTATCAGGAATGGCGCGATAAAGTAGCCAAATTTGGTTTCGGATCAAAGCTCGACATTGATATGCCCTATGAAAGAAAAGGCTATTTTTATACCGCTGACCACTATGATAAAATTTATGGCAAAAGATGGGGTTACACCAACGTAATTTCGCAGGCTATTGGTCAGGGTGAGATTACCGCTACCCCATTACAAATGGCAAATGCCATGGCTATTATTGCTAACCGTGGTTATTACATTAAACCGCACTTAATTAAAGGTATAGGCGATAAAAATCTGGTTAAAAAAGAATATGTAGTTAAAAATTATGTAGGCGTAGACGCCAAACATTTCGAACCTGTAATTGATGGTATGCAGGACGCCGTAAACACCAGCTGGGGAACCGCCATACTATCTCGAATCCCAGATGTAGTACTCTGCGGAAAAACAGGAACGGTACAAAACCCACATGGCAAAAACCACTCGGTATTTATAGGCTTTGCGCCACGCGATAATCCAAAAATTGCCATCGCTGTAATTGTAGAAAATGCGGGTTATGGCAGTACTTATGCAGCGCCGATTGCCAGCTACATGATCGAAAAATATTTGAAAGGTAGTGTTAGCAGTGGAAGAGCTGCTCAGGTAGAGTGGATGAAGAATCAAAACCTACTTCCTTTACTAGTCGACAAAACAAAAAAGATCAAATTAACGAAAGCAGACAGTCTATTGCTTAAAAAAGCAGATTCAGCCAAAAGAATAAAAGATAGTTTGAGAATTAAATCGGCAACGATAAAACAAACGGTTACTACAAAGCCTAAAGAATTAAAAACAGCCTTAACCGATAAACCTGTAATCCAGAAATAAAATGCAACAGCAACAGGGAAACCGTTTTTTCTTTAATGTAGATTGGATTACTGTTTTAATCTATATTGCCTTATGCGCTATTGGTTTCATTAATATTTATGCTTCTGTTCCACCAGAACAAACAGCTGTGTTTGGTTTTAGTACACTTTACGGCAAACAGCTAATTTATATCATCACTGGTTTAATTTTAGGCTTATCTATCTTATTGTTTGATGGAAGGCTTTTCAATGTCTTCTCGCCTTTTATTTATGGCGGCACACTGTTGTTGTTAATGGCCGTATTGGTAATCGGCAACAAAGTGGCCGGGAACCAGGCATGGATTGCAATAGGCTCTTTCAAACTTCAACCTGCCGAATTTGCCAAGTTTGGCACAGCCTTGCTCCTAGCGAGATATGTAGGTGCATTTAACCCTAAATTCCGCGATGTTAAATCAATCATGATTGCTGGATTAATTGTGGGCGCACCGCTATTGTTAATTATGCTTCAGCCCGATACGGGTTCGGCATTGGTGTTTCTTGCATTTATGTTTCCATTGTACCGTGAAGGTTTATCAGGTTATTTTCTATTGATATTTTTGGGAATGATTGTGCTCTTTATTGCCGATTTCCTGGTACCTACCTATATCTTAATCATCATTATTACCACAATTGCTGGCCTTTTCATTTATAACAACAGAAGAAAACAAAAAATAATCTTCTCTACTGTTTTGGTAACCGTTTTCGCTATTGGCTATCTCTTTTTAATAAAAATTGCCTACGAAAAAGTTTTAGCGCCCCACCAACGTAGCCGTATCGAATTAATGTTAGGGCTTAAAACCGATAATAAAGGTGCGGGTTATAATGTAATTCAATCGCAGATTGCCATCGGCTCAGGGCAGGCAACCGGCCGTGGATTTTTACAGGGCACACAAACCAAATATGGTTATGTACCAGAGCAGAGTACCGATTTCATCTTCTCTACCATTGGTGAGGAATGGGGATTTATAGGCTGTTCTGTTGTGATAGGTCTGTATATGTTCCTGCTACTCCGATTGGTTAATTTAGCAGAAAGGCAACGATCCACATTCTCCAGGGTGTATGGCTATAGCGTAGCCTGTATCCTCTTTTTTCACGTTTTTATTAATATCGGGATGACGATTGGTATTATTCCCGTAATTGGGATTCCCCTACCCTTAATTAGTTATGGTGGTTCATCTTTATGGAGTTTTACGATCTTACTGTTCATCTTTTTAAAGCTGGACTCTAACCGGATGGGATTTATTTAGTCCTAAGTCGGAAGTCCTTAGTCTGGAGTCGATATACTAAAATGAATTCGTCATTCCAAAGCAAAAGAAATCTCCAGGATACGTTAAGGCCGAAAATCTATTTATTGGAAAGCAAAAGTTCTGCTAAAATCAATGTGTATTCCCGCTAACCGCTTTACTTCTCCCGATAAAACCTGTGAAACAAGCAAGCATACCAAAAAACAATAACCAGCAATGCTTAAATCGGGCTTCGTGCTCGCTTTTATCGGGTTTAGGTGGGCAGTTCTGTGCTAAGTTTTGTGTTAATAAACCCAACTTAACGGAAATCCTTTTTGGAAAAATCATGTTTTCCATTAAAAGTAAATTTACAAAAAGATTGAAGTGGGGGTGGGACTACAGCACCAATGAAATGCTGAACAATCATTTCCTAATGATTTACAAATTAGAATGGGTTTTCTATGATCACGGTTCTTAAGCTAGAGTTGATATATCAAGAGAGATGCGTCATCCTGAGGGTTAATCTATTTTATAAATCGATATGAGTGACGTATAATTGTTTTCTTTTTCCATACACCAGGGGCTTGCCTCGGCTCGCCGCCGCCGAAGGGCTCTTTCTTTTTGGCATCAAAAAGACCAGCGTAGCTAGCTTGATTGCCGTTGAAAACATAAAAGCCCATGAAAAAACAAAAAATGCCGGCAGAAAATTTTTCTTTTGAGGACAGTTGTGTGGGCAGGATAGTGCAGCCCGAAAAATTTGTTAGGCCGGATTTAAGTAGAACGGGGATTCCGTACTATGGCCCAGCTGGATGGAAATTCTAAAATAACTAAAATACTGATTAATAATGATTTGCAAAACAACATCAATGATAATTATTTCAAGCTCTAAGAAATCTATATATGGCATTGCAAATGCAAATTTCATAAATCCTTGTTATTCCAAAGGAATCATTTTGTGACAAACGATGATGACACATGATATACTGATACAAATCCAATAGCTATCGGATCTGTATGACGACGCGCGAGGTAACACCATTCGCCATCCCCAAACGCCTTAAGCTTATCGCTTCTACTTGCTAAATCTTCGGTTCAACAACTCGTAAAACTGATCAACAGTAGCCTGTTTATTGGCCCAGTTATTTTTCGCCGCATAATTATTTTGCAGGTAGCTATCTGCCGCTTCGAAACTGCTCATCTTATTTATGATATCAATTACTTCCGAATAGGCCAGATTATACCCATTAAAAAGATCTTTGATAAAAAGTAACTTTTCGTTTAAACTAATCGCCTGCTTTAAATCGGCGATAGGTGCTTTAACAGGCTCATCACTTTTACCATTTGTTTTGGCAAGCAGATCATTTAAACTTGGTGCAGGTTTAGCCGCTTCAGGCTGTGGAGATGGTTTTACCGGAACTGCTTCAGGCCTAAACAAGGGGCGCTCCTGTTCAACAGGCGGCGAAATAATGGAATCATCTAGTTTCACATCTTTCAGTGCCTCAATAGGCTCACTCTGCACAGCAACCGGTTCCACTTCTTTAACAGCCGCAAGAGGTTCTTCTTCGGCAATTACTAAAGGCTCTTCCTCTTCTTCCTGTGGAATTAAAAAAGGTTCAGGGCCAATTTCATCATCTTCAGTTGGTACAGGCTCTTCCTGAACAGATAAAGTTTCTTCCTTTTCGTGAATTATTTTTTTACGTGCTAAAATTTCTGCTTCTTCTTTGCTCAAAGGACGATCGAAAATTTCTTCAACAGATTTCGCTTCATAATCGAACTGGTCGTTTTCATCGTGTGTATCCAATACAAATTCAAAAGTATGGTCATCCTGGTCTGGCTTAAAGAAATCTTTATTCAAAAGTGATGAGGCTTTTTCTTGTTCAATAATTTCATCATCCAGCATTTCCTGTTTGGGCTTCACATCCACACGTTCTTCTTCTTCCTGGGCAGTAGCCACTTCTTCCAGTTCCTGAGGATCGAAACACTCATCGTCTTCTACATAACTTTTTTCAACTTCGGGCAGGATAATGGTATTTTGTTCGGCCAATAAAGCATGATTTCCAGGCTCGGCAGGCTTATCTTCCACTATGGTATTTAATTTTTTGACGATATTCACATGATCAGAAAGGAAATGGGCATTGGCCAGAAAAAGCTCCAGCTCCAAATCGTTTAATTGCTGAGGGTTTTGAGCTAAAAACTGATATTGCTCATTTAATTCTGTTAAAATGCTGCCGATCTTTCTGAAAATATCCTGTTGGTTCATCATAAAATTAAAACGAATTTTTAGTCGATTTATGTTGGTAACTATGTGTTCAAAAATAACACATAATTCTCATATTTGTTCGGTTTAAAAATTATAGAACGGACATAGGGGAATAAAAAAAGAGGCATGTTATTTAGCGAACAAAATTTTAGAAGAAGGGGCGAATTTTCCGGAAGTATAGAGGTGGTATGTGGCTCTATGTTTTCTGGTAAAACGGAAGAACTGATCCGCAGGTTAAAAAGAGCCCAGATTGCTAAGTTGAACGTCGAAATTTTTAAACCCCGTACCGATACCCGCTACCATGAAACTGCTGTGGTTTCGCACGATTTAAACTCGATAAACTCTACCCCGGTTGATAGCGCTTCTGCCATTTTACTGCTCGGCACCAATACACAGGTGGTTGGGATAGATGAAGCTCAGTTTTTTGATGATGAACTTCCTGATGTTTGCAATAAACTTGCCCTTAAAGGTATACGGGTTATTGTTGCGGGCCTGGATATGGATTTTACAGGCAAACCCTTTGGTCCGATGCCTGCTTTAATGGCCATTGCCGAACATGTTACCAAAGTAAATGCCGTTTGTGTTTGTTGTGGAAACCCTGCCCTATACAGTTACCGTACAGTTGCTGATGAAGCTACCGTTTTATTAGGTGAAAAGGAAAGTTATGAGCCACGATGCAGGGCTTGCTATAATCTCGGCAAGGGATAACACCATTCTTGATTAATGTGTACCTTTAAGTTGCACTTAAATATTGATATGGATAAACAATTTAAAATCAATGCTTTTAGAACCGGTTTAGCAAAATTCGTAACTTTCGAAGAAAAAGAATGGGAAATCTTAATTCAGTACCTGAGTTTTTCTACCCTAAAGAAAAAGGAACATTTTGTAGTTGAAGGAAAAGTATGTGATTATATTGCCTTTATTATTCAGGGTGCCGTAAGGCATTATCATGTTAAAGACGGACAAGAAATTACCGGTTATTTTTGTTTTGAAAATGAGCTGGTAAGTGCCTATAAAAGTTTTGTAAAAAGAGTACCGAGTACAAACTTTATTCAGGCCTTGGAGGAAACCCGACTTGTTCTTATTGCTTACGCCGATCTTCAGAAAATGTTAAACCACCCTGTGCTGGGGCTGAAAATGGAACGGTTTGGCCGTTTGGTTGCTGAATATTACATCTGCTGTTTTGAAGACCGTCTTAATGCTTTTGTTCGCAAAGCCCCGAAGAGCGTTATACTGCACTTGAAAAAACTGCAAAAGATATTTTTCAGCGTGTTCCCCAACACTATATCGCCAATTTTTTAGGTATTACCCCTGTTTCACTCTCGCGTATCCGTAAACGCACACTCATTTTAAAGGATTAAATTTAAACCTTATCTTTTGTTAACGTTTTTAGGGTTCAATGCCGCATAACTTTGAACTAATCAAAAACGAAGATATGCACACTATAATAGGCGCCGGCGGACCAACAGCAAACGCATTAACCAGAGAATTAACCGATACTAACGAAACCATTAGATTGGTTAGCCGAAAACCAATTTCTACAAACAACCCAAATGTAAGCTGGGTTAAGGCTGATTTATTAAACGAAACTGAACTTTTCACAGCAGCAGAAGGTTCGAAAATAATATACCTATGCGCCGGTTTGGTTTACGATGCCAAAGTATGGCAAGAACAATGGCCGGTAATTATTCAGAATGTAATTAACTTAACCAAACGTACTGGTGCAAGGCTAATATTTTTTGATAATGTTTATATGTATGGCCTGGTAAATGGCCCAATGACAGAAGATACGCCTTACCATCCCTGTAGCTTAAAAGGAGAAGTAAGGACAAAGGTAGCCGAACAATTAATGAGCGAATCGAAAGCGGGTAAAATAAATGTAACCATTGCCCGTGCTGCAGATTTTTATGGAGCAGATTCGATGAACAGCTTTTTTGATATGATGGTACTCGATAAGTTTGCCAAAAAAAATAGCGCTCAATGGATAGGAGACCCAAATACACTACACAGTTTTACTTACATTGAAGATGCTGGAAAAGCTTTATTTTTGTTAGGACAAACACCCGATTCTGGCAACCAGATATGGCACCTGCCCACCGCAGCTCCTTTAAAAGGGAAAGATTTTATAGAAATGGCTGCAAAAATTTATGAAACCAAACCTCAATATTCGACCATTAATAAACTGATGCTACGTTTAGTAGGTCTATTTAAAAAGGTAGTTGCGGGTACTGTAGAAATGTACTACCAGTATGATCATGATTATCATTTCGATTCTACCAAATTTGAAAAGGCATTTAACTTTAAGCCTACTGCTTATTATGATGGCATTTTAAAATTATCAAAAACAATGTATAAAAAGCAGAATTGACAAGAATCAGGGCAAATTATAAAGCCAACTATTTATCTTTAGCGCAAATGATTCAAGATAATACAACAGGTAAAAACAACATTAAAACCATATCTATTTTAGGTTGCGGTTGGTTCGGGCTGGCTTTAGCCAAAAAACTGACCGGGTTAAATTATATCGTTAAGGGTTCTACTACAAGTCAGGAGAAACTAGCAATACTTCAGGCCGAAAATATACAGCCGTTTTTAGTCAACTTTACGGCAGAAGCGGTTGTAGCCGACCCAGCTTTTTTTGAGGCTGATACCTTGTTTATCTGTATACCTCCAAAGCGTAATTCGACTGAACTTCTTGATTATCCCCAAAAAATAGATTCAATTTTGGCTGCAGCGAAAGATCAATCGAAGCATGTGGTATTGATCAGTTCGACGAGTGTTTATGCTGATGAAAACAAAACAGTAAATGAAACCAGCGAGACACATCCTGATACGGATTCAGGAAGAGTCGTTTTAGCTGCAGAAATCCGATTTAAAGAACTATTTCCCGAAAACTGCACAGTGATCCGCTTTGCAGGCTTAATTGGCCCCGACCGTAACCCTGGGAGATTTTTTGCCGGAAAAAGTAATGTGCCGAATGGTTTAGCTCCCGTAAACTTAATTCACCAAACAGATGCTGTAGGGATTGCAGTTAAACTTTTAGAAAAACAGGCATTCGGCAGAACGTACAATGCCTGCTCGCCAAACCATCCTGCAAAAATGGATTTCTATGCCAATGCAGCCAAAACCACAGGGCTTGCCATACCTGATTTTATTGCAGAAAAGAAAGATTGGAAAATTATTGAGAGTATTAATGTACCTCGGTTTTTGAGTTATACCTTTGAGGTTGGGATTTAATGTTCACCTTAACGGAGGTGCATTTATAAGTCGCAGCGTCATTCCCAACTTGATTGGGAACCACGTAGTGCTCATGAATGCCCTTGAAGAGAGAAAAGCTTATGAATAATCGTAATGCAATAAGCTTTAAGATTCCCACCTGCGTGGGAATGACGACCGATTTTTGAAATCCGCGTTGATCTCTTTGTTTACAACATGGATTAATTTAACTCAACAATCCCAATAATTCTTTCTTGGTTAAATTCTTGAATAAACTTCCATCCGTTTGGATCAGATCCTTAACCAGATCTTTTTTCGTGGCCTGAAGTTTCATAATTTTCTCTTCAATGGTATCAGGGCAGATTAAGCGCACAGCCATTACATTTTTATGCTGACCAATCCGGTATGCCCGGTCTATGGCCTGGTTTTCTACAGCAGGGTTCCACCAAGGGTCTACCAGGTAAACATAATCGGCTTCGGTAAGGTTCAATCCGGTACCCCCAGCCTTTAAACTGATCAGGAAAACCGGAATATCGGCGTTTTGTTGAAATGAGCTAACTACTTCGGCTCTTTTACGGGTTTGCCCGGTAAGGTATTCGTATTTAATGCCCCGGTTTTCCAATTGCTTTTTAATCAGATCGAGCATGGTTACAAATTGAGAAAAAACCAGGATTTTATGCTTTCCGGCCTTGCTTTCAATCTGCTCCATCAATATATCAATTTTTGATGATGCCTGTAAATAAGATTTTCCATCAGCCAATAATGCGGCCGAATTGCAGATCTGCCTTAGGGTGGTTATACTCTTCAGCACATGCATCGAACTTTTAGGCAGTTCATCTTCCTGTTTACCCAGAATAAAATCCTGAATTTCCTTTTTGTTCGCTTCGTATACTTCGCGCTGCTCAGCTCCCATTTCGCAGTACAGTACAATTTCCGTTTTATCGGGAAGTTCTTTTGCCACCTGTTCTTTTGTTCTGCGCAGAATAAACGGTCTTATTTTTTGCTGAAGTTCATCTGCCCTTCTGCTATCCTTAAACTGATCGATAGGGGTAGAATATAAATCGGCAAACTGCTGTTTACTGCCAAACAAACCGGGGCAAGCGAATGACAGCTGCCCATACAAATCAAAGGTATTGTTCTCTATCGGCGTTCCCGTCATCGTTACTTTATTCCTCGATTGCAGCATCCGAACCGCTTTATAACGTTGCGAATCTGGGTTTTTGATCAGCTGCGATTCATCTAAAAAGATATAGTTAAAGCGATAATCCTTTAAGAAACGGATATCAGAAAGCAGCGTTCCATAAGAGGTTAAGATGATTTCATAGTCATCGAAAGTATCAGTCGTTTTGGTGCGTTCGCCAGCATAAATGGTTTTTACTTTTATAGATGGTGCAAATTTCTCTACCTCGGCCTTCCAGTTAAATATTAACGACGCCGGAACCACCACCAGATTTGTATTGTGTTTTACTTTTTCTCGCTGTGATAAAATGAAAGCCAAAACCTGGATGGTTTTACCCAATCCCATATCATCGGCCAAACAAGAACCAAAGTTAAAATCATCCAAAAAATTGAGCCAGTTTAGGCCGTCTTTCTGGTAATGGCGTAACGTTGCTGTTAAACCTTTTGGTACTTCCACTTCCTGAATCGAATCAGTCCCTTCAAATTTCTGTTTGTAAAGTTTCAATTCGTTCTTTACATCACCATCTAACAAAGCATCTTCATAAAGTTCGTTTATAGAAGCAAACTTAATTTTTGGCGTAAGGATGGCATCTTCGGTTACTTCACCTGCATTAAAATAAGCAGCAAATTTTTCGATCCATTCATGTGGCAGGATGCCTTGTGTTCCATCATCAAGCGTTACAAACTTACTTTTGTTCCTGATCGATTTATGCAGATGCTTCAGCGCAACCTGTTGTTTGCCAAACTTTACTTTTACCTTGGTTTCGAACCAATCTGTTCCACTTAAAACCTCAATATTAATTTTAGCCTGAAATGCGCTCAGTTTATTGTTTTTAAGTTGGTTGAAGCCTAAAATATGAATGCCTTTGTTCCGCCATACTTCAAAAGCTTCTAGAAACCAGGCCTCTTCCAGGAACCGTTTGCGGTGCAGGTAAAAAGAATCGTTGGTTTCCTGATCGTAGAAATAAGGATGCTGTTTCAGCACGTTTCCAATAAACTGCAGTTCTGCCTTTTCATCACGGTGCAAGGTGAACAGGTTGCCCAATTTATCCTGCGCCTGGATCTGTTTTTTAGACAATACAGGTATTTCTAAATTCCCATAGCGCATTACCGGCGTGAGGAGAATATAATCTTCAGATTCTGAGAGGTAGATCAATTGCTCGTTTTCAAGATCAAAACCTTTTTCTTCGATCTGGCTTTTGGTAGCAGGTTTTAAATAAGAATAATCTACATGGATACTGCCCTCTAAAGGCACCAAAATAACCTTTTGGAACTCAGGATATTTTGTTTTATGCAGGATTAATCTGTTGCTCTGCTTTTTAAAAAACCCAATTACGCGTAGAAAATCGAGTCTGCCAATTAAATAAAGTTGATTGTTAAGTTTAACAAAATATTGGTGTACCAATACCAGGTTATCCAACTCGTAAGATTTGCCTTCGATGATCAACCGGCCTGTAATTTCATAATAATCATCGCGTTGGTTTACAGAAAGACGCAGGTCTACTTCTAATAAATGAACATCAACTGCTGTAATGGTCGACGCTTGAATAGCGACAGACTGCTTACTATCCTGCAGGTAAAAAGGGATCTGTTCAGGGTTTTTAACGATTGCTTTTAAGGCTTCGATCTCCGCCTCACTTTGATCGCTATTGTAATTCTGTTGAAAAGTGGTAATGCCACTATAAAACTTTACCTGATCGTTATCATCTGTTTTAAAAAGCAAATCAGCTGGATTGATTCCTTTTATAGGATTTTTAACCTTGCCACTTTTAGTGGTTTCGGCTTCAAATAATTCTACAGTTAAATTATTGTAATAGCGGTGTTGCCCAAAAACCAGGATCATTTTACCCTGATCTTTTTTAGCTTGTACTTTTATTTTGGATTTATTTGCCGGAAGTAAAAGTTCCTGCAAATTTTGTTGTGCTTCTTTATTGAATGGCTGAAGGGCATCCATTTTTGGACGGATATCTAGCTGACCATTTTCATATTTCACGTTAAAAAGAAGATCGAGGTTTTCTTCTTTTTCTAAACCATAGTCAATTGCAATTTTTAAAAGTTTTTGCTTCCGAAGGTTAGCATCGAAGAAAATAAGCAGATCCTGACGCTGAAGAATATTGTATAAAACCCTTGCCTGATGCTCACACAATTTATGTTTTGGTGTAGCACAACGACAAGAAAGTTTTACGGAGTTTGAGTGCTGCTGCACCTGAACAATTGGGAAGGGTAATCCAGAGGCCTCATCGCTAAAGGCTGCAAAATCGATTTCAATCTGTTCAGGGAAAAGCTGGTAAAAGCCTTTAACATCAGTATGGATCAATCCGCTTAAATGTTTGAGGATAACAATCTGGCTCAGATTTTTCAGGTTAAAATCTGTCAAAATATAATCGTAAGGATTTTGTTCTGATACTAGATGCGCGGTTACCTGTTCACTCATTTAAACTAAAATAGCTAAGTGATAAAAGTAATCATTAATAAGTTTTAGCTAAAACCTCTTTTTAGGTTTTTATGCACAATTAATTAAGAAAACGTTAATATCGATGAGTTCCATTGTAGTGTCGTCATCTCGACTGGAGCACAGCGAAATGGAGAGATCTATGAGCTGTAATAATAGATTTTTCGGCTGCGATCGAAATGACGGGTCTCCTATTTTAAAGCGACTTACGCAGGTTCAAGTAAAAAGGCACTGCTATCTTTTCAGTTTTTCCGTTGAGAATAAATTCGGCAGCTTGAGCGCCCAGTTCGCTAAAATCAGTTGAAATGGTGGTAATCCCATCCAAAATAATCTTTTTTAAAGGTGTTTCGTTATAAGAAATTACACCAACATCTTTCCCGATTTTAAGTTTTTGGGCAATTAAACGCTCAATGAGCATCACCAGATCGTCTTCCATCAGGTTAATGTACACCTCCCCAGGATTAATTTCTTCGTCTTTAATGTTATGAATTACTTTATGATCGAAAGCATATTGCTGGCAGAACCTATAAAAACCGGTTAGAATCTCGTGCGGAAAATAGCTGTTCTTTGGGAAGATAATTTTTAAGGTTCGGTAATGGGAAAGCCGGTCTAACGCCTGTTCTAAAGCCGCATAAATATCCTGTGCAAAGTTTTCATAAGCCGCAGCATAATCGCCAGTTACTCCTGGCAACAATTTATCAAGGATAACTAGTTTTTCTTTTGGAATGGTATTGATAATTTCGTGTGCATTTTCGCCTCCTTCTAAAAAATGAGGAATGATTACAAAGTGCGAATAATCATCGCGTTTGGTAACGATCATTTTTTTAAACAGTGCGAAATCGTTGTTGTAGATATAAAAATCTATCGCAGCACGCTCACCCAATGTTTTTGTAAACGAATCGTAAATGATCTTTTTGTGCGTACTGAGTTTATTAAAAAGCAGACAGACCTTTAGTTTACGCGAGAAATCGGTATTGATAATAAAATAGCCCTTTCCCGGCACAGAATCTACAACCCCAAGTTTCCGGAGGTTGCGGTAACCTTTTTCGGCAGTATCTCTCGACATTTCCAAACTGAAGCTCAGTTCATTAATAGACGGCAATAAACTATTTTTCAGAAGTTTACCACTTTCAATTGCGGCCAAAATAGCATTGGTTAACTGCTTGTATTTTGGCGTCGACGAGTACTCATCGACGTTAATGTAGGGGATTAAATCTTCTGGTTTCAAAATGGTTATATTGATATAGGAAATTCTAATATAAGGAAATTCCTAAAAATCTAGTGTACGTTGTATGGCAGAATAGTATTTTAACTGGATCATATCCGTTGGTGCAGGGTTTTCGTTCCAGGCATCATTTATTGCTAAGGCCGTTCCTATCGCCGTAGCCTGCGAAACTGAAGATGCATAAACCTCAATATCTGGAATAGAAGTAGCCAAAAGATGCATATAAATTGCATTTTTACCGAAACCACCATCTACAAAAATCCTTTTCACACCTGCATTTAAAATCAGCTTTAACGAGTAAATCTGCTGTTTGATCAGATCAAAAATTAATTGGTGATAGGCTTCTTCTGCCGTTTGAAAGAGGTTCAGATCACGCTCCGGGAAAGCAGAATTTGCTGAAAAGCCCTGTTGCTCCTGTTGGTTTTCAGGAATTTTATTGGCCAGTTTCAAAATCATTGAAGGATTAAACTTCAAATGTTTAAACAGATAGGCGGCACGATCGAAATGTTCTGCTATACGCTTAAGCTGTACTTCATGCTCATAACCAGCAAAAATACGCGAAGCCTTTACCGCTTTGCCTTTAAAGTGCATGTAACACAGACAATCCTGTTTAAGTTCTTCCGCAGTTAAAGGTTCCTGGTTAAAAGGGTTTAAACTGATACACCATGTTCCGGTTGAGATGAGTACAAATGGTGTGTTAAAATTGGCCAGGTAAGGAATCAGTGCTGCAGAACTATCATGCAGGCCAACTCCAACTTTTATGTCATTCCCTTCAAAACTAGTTTTCAGGCTGGAATCTGCAGGGGTAAATGAACCAAATTTCTCATCGATTTTCTCGGCAGTAACCCAAGTATGGTATTCACTTTTATTGAAATCCCAAAGCTGGGTATGACAGCCTATACTGGTAATATCGGCCACGGCTTTACCCGTAATTAAATAACTTAAATATTGGGGCAGGTGTAAAGCCCACTTTACTTTTTTAAATATTTCAGGCTTTTCATTTTTCAGGCGATACAATTGCATCCCTGAATTTAAGCTGCCCAAAATTGGTGAGGCCGTTTCTAACGAAATCTTCTCCTCACCTCCGTATTTTGTATAAAAAGCTGTTTTAAGCTCCTCTGGGTATTCTTTTAAATAGTTATAAAGTGGTGTTAGGGGATCGCCATTTTCATCAAGATAGACAAAACTGGCACCATAAGTAGAAAAGTTTATAGCCCTAACATCGAACTCTTTTAACTGCAAAACCTGATGCAGGGAATCGTAAACTGATGAACGCAGGCTTTCGAGATTTTCGCATGGTTCGCCATCTTCATCAACTGTTTCTACAAAACGTGCAGACCGTTCGTAAACAATACTGTAGTTTTCATCAATCAGAAACAGTTTTTTGTTCGTTTTTCCAACATCAAATATGGCAATAACAGGTTTAGGCATTTTCTATTTCTCTATTTACAAACCTGTGGCAACAGTATTTCCGCGGTGATTAACTAACTTAGTTCTAACTTCTAAACCGCGATATAAAGCGATTGGTGATAAAGCTGCTCCAGCCCTTAACCTGGCTTCGGCTACCAAAGCCCTTAAATCGCTCCGAAAAGTATGCTGTAAAATTTCCTGTGCTTTTGCTACATCGTTGTTGTTCTGCGCTTCGTTTAATGCTTTTCTATCAACCAATAAGGCTTGTGCATAAGCAATCATAATCGCTTCCACTGATTGTAATAAATCTTCTAGCGGGTCTTTCACATTGTGTGAAGCATCGATCATCCAACCTAAATCTTTTGCATGGTTCATGCCCTTTGCATCCATGCCTTCTACCAGCTCGTTAAAAATTAAGAACAACTGGTAAGGTTTAATGCTTCCGGCAGTTAAATCATCATCGCCGTATTTAGAATCATTAAAGTGGAAACCACCCAGTTTTCCTTCCATTAACAATAAAGCAACAATCTGCTCTATGTTTGCATTAGGCAAATGGTGACCTAAATCAACTAAAGTATAAGCTTTTTTACCCAGTTTGCTCGCATATAACAGTGATTGTCCCCAATCGCCAACCGTAGTTGAATAAAAATTAGGTTCGAAGGCTTTGTACTCCACAAACATTTTCCAATCTTCAGGCAGTGCTGAATAGATTTCTTGCAGACTTTCTAATGTATTTTCGAAAGCTTTACGGAAATTAAGCTGACCGGGGAAACAAGAACCATCGGCTAACCAAACGGTTAATGCATCAGATCCTAGCGCAATACCATGTTTAATTACTTCTATATTATGCTCAATCGCCTGTTTGCGGATGTCTTTATTTACATTCTGCAACGAACCAAATTTATAGCTATGTGCAGAACCTTTCTGATCTTGAAAGGTATTCGAGTTCATGGCATCGAATTTTAAACCATAGCTAGCTGCCAAAGTTTTTAACGCTTCAGCATTTTGAGGGATATCCCATGGAATGTGAAGCGAAATTGCTCCGCTTGCGCCATTAAGGGCATGAAGCAGACCAACGTCTTCAATTTTTTCTTCAATGGTACGTGGTTCACCGCCAGTAATGGCAAAACGGCCAAAACGTGTTCCACCTGTACCTAAAGCCCAGCTTGGAATGGCAATCTGAAAATCAACCAGTTTCTGGATTACGCTTTCTACATCAACATGCGCCCAATCTTCTTTTAGAAATGAAAGTTTGCGCTGATGCGAGGTTAAAAGGGAGTCGTTATGTTTTTCTATTTGGTTCTGCTCGATATTCATGAGAATATTTGGTTTATTAGGTTAATGTTGGGGCGATATAATCGCCGTTCTCGTTCATCCTCGTTCCAAACGGGGGCGATTATAAAAAAATTAAAGTCATTTCGGTCTGTGCCAGGCACAGACCGATTAAACAACTTACTAAAACTGATTTTTTTTGCCGTGGTCCGTGTCTCCACGGACCACTTATCTTATCTTCTTTTGATCTGTGGAGACACAAACCGTGGATTTAGCTATCTCACAAATGCCATGGCTACTCCGCCATCAACATTTAAAACATTACCGGTTGATTTGTGCAGCAAGCCACCCACAAAGGCGAAACAAGCATTGGCAATATCATCTGGTAATATAATCTGATTTAACAAAGTACGTTTCGCGTAATAAGCCGGTAGTTCTGCAACGGTAATTCCGTAAGCTTTTGCACGGCCTTCTGCCCAACCCCCTGCCCAGATATTACTATCGCTGATTACAGCATCAGGGTTAACCACATTTACACGGATATTATCGGCTCCCAATTCTGCAGCATTTAACCTGCTCAAATGTAACTGGGCAGCTTTTGCACTACCATAACCGGCATTATTCGGTCCGCTTACCAAAGCGTTCTTACTTACAATATTAATGATATCACCACCAATATTCTGCTTTTGCATCGTATTTGTTGCAGCCTGAGTGATAAAAAACTGACCTTTTACCAAAACATCATATAATAAGTCCCAATCCTTCTCGGTATGATCAGCAATGGTTTTAGAAATCGATAATCCTGCATTGTTTACAATAATATCGACTCCACCAAAAGCCAAAGCAGCCGAATCGAAAGCTTGTTTAATATCTGCTTCGCTGGTAACATTTAAAATTGCGGTACTGTAAGAATCTTTACCATACAGGCTTGCAAATTCCTTACCTGCTTCTTCCAAACGCTCGGCATTCATATCATTTAAAATCACCACGCCACCTTCTGCAACAAACTTTTTAGCAATCGCTTTACCTATACCACCTGCACTACCAGTAATCAAAGCAATTTTACCTGTTAAAGGTTTTGGCTTAGGCATACGCTGTAACTTCGCTTCTTCCAACAACCAATATTCGATATTAAATGCTTCCTGGTGCGGTAATGAAGTATATTCTGAAACGGCCTCAGCACCTTTCATTACGTTAATGGCATTGATATAGAATTCTGCAGCAACCCTTGCTGTTTGTTTATCTTTAGAGAAGGTAAACATTCCGATTCCAGGATATAAAATAACAACCGGATTAGTATCGCGAATGGCAGGACTGTTTGGATGTTTACAGGCTTCGTAATAAGCCGTGTACATTGCCCTATATGCCTCGAAAGCTGGCTCCAATGTTTCTTTTAGTGCTTTAACATCCGACAAATCGGCATCGCTTGCTAAAGTTAAAACCAGCGGACTGATTTTGGTGCGTAAAAAGTGATCAGGACAGCTTGTGCCCATTGGTGCAAGGCGATCAAGATCGTTAGAATTGATGAATTCTAAAACACGGCTGTCGTCGGTAAAATGACCGATCATATGCTGTTTAGAAGAACATAAGCCACGCAAAACAGGTGCTAAAGCAGCCGCTTGTTGTTTCCGCTGATCTGCTGCGGCACTTTCAATCTTTTGTCCTCCAAAAACAGGCCCTTTTTTACCATAGTTCTGGTTAAGGTAATCAGAACAGATTTCGATAACTTCTAAGGTATTCAGGTAACTTTCATAAGCCGTATCACCCCAGGTAAACAAACCGTGTGAGCCCAACATAATGCCACGGATGCCTGGATTTTCATCTAAACATTGTTTTAATTGCAGGCCCAGTTCGAAACCAGGTTTTTTCCATTCAACCCAGCCTATCGTTCCGCCAAATAATTCTTCGGTAATTTTTTTACCGTCTTTAGCCGCTGCGATGGCGATGGCCGCATCTGGATGCAAGTGATCGATATGCGCAAACGGCAGAAAACCATGCAAAGGGGTATCGATTGATGGCGCTTTAGAGCTTAAATCGAAAATACAGTGGTTAAAAAGTTCAACCATTTCATCTTCGTGTTCTACACCACGGTAAATATTTTTCAGACTACGCAAACGATCAACATATAATGCTGCAAGACCACTTTTCTTTAAGGTACCTAAATCGCCACCTGAACCTTTTACCCACATTACTTCGGTTTCTAGGCCGGTAAGCGGATCTTTTTCCAATACTTTACACGAGGTATTTCCACCTCCATAATTGGTTAAGCGTAAATCTGCACCCAATAAATTTGAGCGATAAATTAAGAGGGCAACTTCATCACCAGCAAGTTTTGCGGCTTCCTCTTCATCCCACAAATAGCTTACGTGCTTATAACTTTTCGTATCGATTGACATTCTTATATTCTATTTAAATTTTTATTTATTAACCTTTTATTGAATTACCATAACCAACAATGAGTACCGAAATGATGATGGTTAAAATACCCGCCAAAACAGTAATCAACGTTTTTCTCGACACACCTTTCCACTCTTTTAATACCAGCCCCCATACGTTGGCGATGAGAATGATAAAGGCCATGTGCAGAATCCACGAACTGGCGCCGTTGCCCATTTTGCTTTCGCCCATTCCGTAGAAAAAGAATTGTAAGAACCATGTAGTACCTGCCAGGGCAGAAAAAATATAGTTTTTTAACAGTGGCGTTTTTGCATTAGTATAATCGCCAAATGTTTTATTCCTTGCATTTAATACCATACACCAGATAAAATTAGTGGTTAGGCCTCCCCAAAGCACAATTACATAAGTAACGTTGTTCTGGAATAAGAAATTACCTGTTTCAGCAGGATTTGCCGCTTTCCAGATGGCATTCGCTGCATCAGCCATTGGCTTTCCGGCTTCAATACCAAAATTGAAACAGGCACTTAAAACACCAGAAACAATCCCCACAAACAAGCCAAGTCCGAATTTATATTCTGTTTTTACCTCCATCCCATGCGGATCGGTAATACCAGATTTCATTTCCTTTTCTTTCATCATACCTGCTTTACCGCAGATTACAATACCAATAACACAGACTAAAAGCCCCAGCAATACCATACGCCCCCAATCAGTGTGTAAAAACATGGTAAAAGTATCTTTACCTGCCTGTGGGAAAAAATCGAAGTAAATGGATGGCAGGATTGAACCCAAAACCATACAAAGTCCTAAAATGATACTACTCCCTAACGATACGCCCAGATAACGAACGCCTAAGCCATAGGTTAAACCTCCAATACCCCAAAGCACACCAAAAAAATAGGTTAACCATAAAATGCTACCGTTGGTACTGGTTATAATTGCCGTAAAATTCGGGATGGTTAAAAAAGCAGCAAGTGGCGGAACGATTAACCAAGAGAAGATTCCTCCAACGATCCAGTAACTTTCCCAGGCCCAGCCTTTAACTTTTTTGTACGGAATATAAAAACTTCCGGAGGCGAAACCACCGAAGAAATGAAAAATTACACCTAAAATTGCTTGCATGCTCTATTAATATATTTGGTTGCTCTAAAATAGAATATACAGTAATTTTAACTGTTATGCACTGTTATGGATAGGGATAATATGGGATTATTTAGTCGGAAGACAGAAGACGGGGTGGGGAAGTTGGGGCAAGGATATAGTTCTGCGCTGATCAGCGAAATCTGCGGGCAATAATGATGTTATAGTTTTCTCGCAGATTGAAGAAATGATCGCAGATTCTCCCCGCCATCAGATCGGATAACTATTTAATTCTTTATTGGTATTTCTTTTCGTTTGGAAAGATTGCTTCACCCTTTCCCAATATCCCTACGCTTCAGCTCGCAATGACGATTTATGTCGCTGGAAGCGCAGAAATCCCCTGAAAAATATCTTCAATTACCTCAACCGACTTGAGGATTTTATAGTGTCCTACATCTTCAAAAGATTTTGAACTTATCGCCGGATATTTATCCAGAAATTCTTTAAGGAATGGGTATGGCGAAATATGATCGGCTGGATCGAATGCCAGAAAATGATTTAAATCCGGACTTAGTTGATACAGTTCGGTCAGGTTAAAGTGGCTTACAGGAACGGGGAATTCTTTGGCAAAGTTACTGAAAAAGATATCCTGATCCTTGATGCCGATGTTCGCCGAATCGAGACTTTGTTCGAAGTTTTCTTTCAGCCTGATTAATGGTGCGATGCTAATGAGCAGATCGGGCGTAACACCCAGCTCTTGCAAAGCAATTACATTAGCCATGCCGCCAAGCGAATGCCCAATGAGGACATCTGGTTGTGCATAGTTTAAGGCAATAGATTTTACTGAACCGGCATATAACATCAGGTTGGAAAATTCAGAGATTGAGCTTCCGTTGCCAGGTGCATCAAAAGCAATGATTTCCAGGTCATCTATTTTCAGGAGTTCAATAATCAGCTCATAAAAATCTAAAGCCTTCGAAGCCCAGCCATGCGTAAGTAACACTTTACGTTTTCCATTCCCCCAGCTAAAGCAGTTAATGCTTATATCGGCATTGGTAAAATAGGCATCAAAAACCTTGAGGCTAAACTGTTTCGAGGTAGCAATAAGCTGTTCCTGATGCAGGCGTAATGGCATTTTGGGTGAGTAGAAAATAAACTCACGCATTAAAGCTGCATCAGGCGCCGCCTGTGTTAATTTTAGCTCGTTTACAATTTGTTTTAGCCTTTTCAATTCGAGCTTATTTATGGGTTAAACCAAATGTGATTTTAAATCAGCTGGCGAGTAGTTGATCGATTTTAAAGTCTTGTCGTCAGATTTCCTGAATACCAAGAACAGTCCGTCTATTTCTTTATAATAAGATTCGGTCTGGTCTTTATTTAAGTAAAACTGAATGGTTTGTTCTGCTTCTTCTACGGTTTTACAGGCTTTGCTCATATTAGAGCGGTGAACTTCATCAAATAAAGTCTTAAATTTTCCACCCAAACCAAACTCATGGATCGCACCTGCCAAAACATACTGCAGATCGCAAAGGGCATCAGCAACTTCTACCAGATCATCATTTTCTACTGCTTCCTGCAGTTCTTTCAACTCTTCGGCTAAAAGCGAAATACGCAGATTGGCTCTCTGTTTTGAAGGAATAACAGGACTTTCTAAAATTGGATGTTTAAAGGTAGTATGAAATTCTGCAACCTGGTTTAGCGAATTCGTTTCTTGCATGGTGATGTTTGATTTAATCTTTATACAGCAAACTTAAAAAAATCAGAAGAAATAATGGGGAGAATTTATGAACACAGCTGACTAATTGTTGAAACTGGTTAATCGGTTAACTGATTGTTTAATTTCTTTATTACAGAATTCTTAAAACTAGCTAATTGGTTAACCAAAGATGAATCCCAACAATTTAACAATCAAACATTCAACAAACCCGCCTTAATGCCCTCAACTTCTTAATGATCAAAGAAAAATAAAACCCAAAAGCTTTTTACCATTAAGGGATTAAGAACATTAAGATAGAAGTTAACTGGAGATCAATCCCAACAAGTAAACAATTTAGAAATTAAACCTTCAACAATTAACCAGTTAACCGATTTATACAATTAACCAAACTACCCATTCTTCTTCCCTTCCCTAACCACTTTAAAAAACTCTTCTTTATAGGTTTCGCCGATGGGAATCGCTTGGTCGCTAATATAAACGGTATTCCCATCTATTATCTTAATTTTTTCGATAGAGATAATGTACGATTTATGGATGCGGTAAAAAGGCGGTCGGGGCAGCTCAGTTTCCAGCTCACGCAGTGCCTGGTAGGTCACAATCCTTTGGGTGGCGGTATAAACTGAAACATAGTTTTTCAATCCTTCAATGTATAGGATATCTTCATAATTTACCTTGATAAACTTGTTCTTGGTATCACCTTTAATGAAAATAAAATCGTTCCCCTGCGTTACCTGCTGCACAACCATTTCTTGCTGAACGGGTGCCACAGGCATTAAAATCTGTTGCGCTTTAGTAGCTGCTTTATAAAAACGCTCGTATGAGATCGGTTTAAGCAAATAATCTACCACATCAAGATCAAAGCCTTCTAAAGCATATTCTGGATAGGCTGTGGTTAGAATTACCTTGCATTTACCTCCACAGATTTTCAAAAACTGGATCCCGGTTAATTCTGGCATCTGTATGTCTAAAAAAACAAGATCAACTTTACCTTCCTGAACCAGGTTAAGTGCTTCAAAAGCATTTGTAGTTGTCCCCACCAATGCTAAAAAAGGGGTTTTATTAATAAAGGCAGCAATAATATCTGAGGCGTAAGATTCATCATCAACGGCAAGGCAACGGATCATGGTTAAGGTTTAGCGGTTAGGGGTTGGCGATTAGCGTGAATTAACATCGAATAGTTTTCAATGATACAAATTATCCTTTACAGATTTAAGATCAAAGTACTTTTATAGGTATTGCCATTGTTCGAAATCAACAATTCATGTTTTTCAGGATAAATCAGATCCAACCTGCGGTGGATATTTACCATGCCCACACCACTTGAATGATCTTTCTGTGCATGGCTGATCTTATTGCTTACCTCGAAACTTAAGCGTTTGTTCTGCACCTTAAGTTTAATGCGCACAGGCTGTGCTTCATCATTTACCACGCCGTGTTTAAGGGCATTTTCAACAAAAGGAATCAGGATCAGCGAAGCTATTTTTTGATTCGCAATGCCCTCGGTTGTAAAGTCGACATAAAATTTGGGCTCAAAACGCATCTTAAATAACGCCACATAACTCTCCAGGTATTCTACTTCCTTATCTAAACTTACTTTTCCATCAGGACTATCATTTAAAGTATAGCGCATTAAATCTGATAACCGCAAAATAGCATTGGCCAGTTGATCGGAAACAGGAATGGCCAAAGAATAAACATAATTTAAGGTATTGTACAGAAAGTGTGGATTGATCTGCGATTTCAAAAATGAAAGTTCAGCCTTCACCACTTCTTCCTTAAGTTTCCTGTTAACCTGTTCCGACTTAAAACTCTGTTCGATACCATAAACGGCAGCAGGTGTCACAATAAAACCAATGCTCCAATAAATATTATCTGTAATGTAGGCCCAGGCTGTTGTGCCATCATCATAGTTATGAAAACCAAGCCATTTTAAATAAAGCACCTCTTCTATTAAATACCTAAGTGCAATAAATACCCCTATGGTAAACAAAATACCACCAATTAACTGAAGTACTTTATTCTTTTTCAAAAATCTTGGATATACCCATAAGTAACAGATGTAGAACTCTATCACTTGTATAAAATTCATAGAGATATTCAAAGCGGCCTTGCTAAAAGTTGTGCCATCAATTAAATAACCACCATAAAAATAGCCTAATACGAGTATCCAGCAAAGAATATGAATAGAAACGGTTTTTATTGTTTTCATGGCCTAAAACTATGCAAAGCTTTTTTAACTGCCTATTTTCTTATTCCAAACCTGTACATAATTATCCCAACCTGTGCATTTCAAGGATCAACACCTTTTGTTGCCAAAAAAAGCATTGGGATAATATTTTAAAGGGTTGGGATTATTTAATTTTTAGGCTGATGCAACCTCTTCATCTTTGAATCGTCAATATAAAACAAACACGATATGAACCTCTTATTTAAATCTGCTCTTTTTGCGCTGCTTATTTTTAGTCTCCAAACCACTTTTGCTCAAAACATTAAGGTATCGGGAACCGTTACCGACAAAAGCAATAAAGCACTCGATTATACTTCAGTAGCATTAATCCAATTACCCGATTCGGCTTCGGTTGCCTTACAAATCACCAACCAACAAGGTTTATACGAATTCAGCAATGTTAAATCTGGCAGGTATTTTATTAAAGCCCTAATGATGGGTTACAGTAAAAACCAATCTGTACCATTTGAAGTAAAAGATATGGCTGTTAAAGTTCCGTCAATTACGCTGGAAGACCACACTCAAAACCTGAAAGATGTAAACATCGTATCGAAAATGCCTGTAATTGATCAAAAAGCAGACAGGGTGATTGTAAATGTAGAACAGATGAATACCGCAGGCGATAATGCACTGGAAGTAATCAGCAGATCGCCGGGAGTAAAACTGGATAAGGACGATAACATTGTGCTTAAAGGTAAAAAAGGCATCAACGTGATGATCGATGGTAAGATGAGCTATATGACGGGCGTGGAATTAACCACTTACCTAAAATCGCTACCCGGATCGGTATTAAGTAAAATCGAACTGATTTCTAACCCTCCATCCTCTTTCGATGCTGCTGGCACAGCAGGGATCATCAACATTAAACTCAAAAGAAATAAAATGCAGGGCTTTAATGGGAACCTGAATCTTGGCGGTGGTTACGGCCGTTATGGAAAAGTTTATGCTGGCACCAACCTGAATTACAATATCGGTAAAGTGAGCACTTATGTCCGCTTAAACGCCGGACACTATAACTCATACAACAGGTTAACTTTAAACAGAGCCATTGGCGACGAACAATATAACCAGCTTAATTTCTGGCACCCAATAACCAACAGCCTAAATTACTCTACCGGTGCCGATTATTTCATTAACGATAACCATACTTTAGGCTTAATGGTAAAAGGCTTTACTTCACCTGCAGAAACCAAGGTAAACAGCAATTCGGTAAATTATAATGCAGCGGGTATAAAAATGGGCGGAACATCGATGTTTAATCCGCAAAGTAACACCGAAAAAAACCATGCAATTAACTTAAACTACCGTTTCAAAACAGATACATTGGGTGGTGAACTGGGTTTTGATGCCGATTATGTTAAATACGACAACAGCAAGAACGAAACCTTTACCAATAATTACCTCGATGCCAGTGATCAGCTGATCGGCAACCCGATCGATTTACGAAACAAAGGAATGGGCAATGTTTCTATCTATTCCATTAAGGCCGATTATAGCTTAAATTTTTCAAAAACATTAAAAATGGAAACTGGCTGGAAAAGCAGCTGGGTAAAATCGCAGAGCGATGTACGTTTCGATTCGCTAAAAACCGCTGGCTGGATTAACGATCCGCGCCGAACCAACGCCTTTTTATACAATGAAAACATCAATGCAGGTTATCTTTCTTTGGATCAGAGCTTCAAAAACTTACAGATCAAAGCAGGTTTACGTGCAGAACAGACTTTGGGCAATGGCAGTTCATCAGGTACCAATACACTGATTGACAGGAAATATTGGAAACTTTTTCCAACGCTATTTATCTCCTTAAAACTGGATTCGAACAACCTCGTAACGGCTGCCTACCGCAAAAGTATTAATAGGCCATCATACAGCAGTTTAAATCCCTTTACCTTTTATACCGATCCCTATACTGCCATACAGGGAAACCCATTATTACAGCCATCTTACGCCAATAGTTTTGAATTTAATTACTCGATTAAAAATTTCAGGGTACTGACCTTGAGTTATTCGGTAAGTAATGGCGCGATGTGGGAAGTGATTTATCAGGACAATAATACAAAAGAAAGCATCTCCAGGCCAGAAAACCTGAACCGTACAACAAATTTTTATATGGCTACCGGAAGTCCTTTTGATGTAACCAAATGGTGGAACAACAGTACAGAAGTTTCTGTTGGTTATAACCGTACCACATCGGCAGTACAGGGAAATGGCTATAATGCTTTCTCGTGGAACTGGTCTGTTATGTCGGATAACACCATCACTTTGCCTAAAAACTACAGCTTAAGCTTGTATGGTTATTACGATTCTCCTTCTATTTCTGGTTTATTCCGCAGTTTAGGGAATTATCAGCTCAATGTTGGCGCTAAAAAGTCATTCTGGAACAAAAATGCAACACTGGCCTTAAAAGTAAACGATATCTTCAATACCAGTAAGTTCAGAGCCAATCTGGAGTACAATAATATTAAGACCTATTGGCAGAACGAATGGGAAAGCCGTAGGATAAACTTAAGTTTTACCTATAAATTCGGAAACATGAAAATCAAAACTGCCCGCAGCAGACAAACCGGAACAAGCGATGAGGAAAACAGAGTCGGCAAAAATTAAGGCTTGATCAAGGTAAATTATTTAAATCGGTTAGCTGGGGATTTCTCAATTTCAACAGTTAACCGATTAATCAGTTTCAACGATTAACGAAGTTATAAAACCAGTAGCATCCAAACATTACAGGCAAAATGGCCAGAATTACCTAATGGAGCAGCGAGTTTTTTAAATCCTGCCTTTTCGTACATCTGGATTGCCCTTTTAAGATCAGGAAACGATTCCAGGTAAATCTCATTATAACCAAAGTGCTGCGCCGATTCTATACTTTTCTCCATAAGCATTTTGCCAATCCCTTTTCCTCGCGAAAATGCCGAGGTGTACAATTTAACCAGCTCAACACAGCCATCAGGTAAACCTTCGGTTGGATAAATACCACAACCGCCAACAATAACCCCATCCTCTTCGGCTAGCCAGTAAGCCGATTGAGGGTGTTCGAAAACTGTAGAGAGTTCATCGGTTGTAGGATCGGTGTAAACCGTGCCCGGCTTGTCGATTTTAAATTCTCTTAAAATCGTCCTGATCATTGAAGCAGTAGCTGCATTATCTTGTGCCGTAATTTTTCTGATGGTAATGGCCATATCCTGTGTTTTTTTCAACAAAGTTAAAAAATGGGCCAAATGCTTTATTAAAATACCAAAACAAAATGCAATCGAATTCGATTTATTAAGTATTAAACAGATTATACCAATGGAAAACGAAGAAAATAAAAAAGAAGCAGCAAAGGGCAACGATCACCCAAAACCGACAGATGATGTACAGCTCGAAATAGAAACCGTAATCCCTTCAACAGAAAAAGAAACGGATAAATCAGGTGAGCCCGCACAAAAGCCCGAAGAAGTTAAGGATGAGGAAAAAGCAAAATCTGGTGATCATAAGGAAGAAACAGCCGCAACAGAGAAACCTGCTAAAGAAAACAAAACTGATAATGATGATAAACGGGATGATATTGAAACCGTTACGCCAAGCGCTTAAGTTAATTTTGGTTAAACCCATATTGCAGCTGAAATAGTTTTAGTATTTTGGCGTTATGAATAACATGAAAGAAAAACTATTGCTTTTCCTGTTTACCATAAGCATTTTTGGCTGTGGAATAAACAGGCAGGCACAGCAGATAAAAGCCCTGGAAGACTGCACCTATAAAATTACAGGTGTACAACAGGTATCCATTGCAGGTACAGATGTTAAAAAGTTAATGGACCAGCAAAGTTTTAGCTTAACCAGTTTGCCTGGGGTTGCATTGGGGTTGTTAAGAAAAGACATTCCTTTAAAAGCCAATCTGAATTTAGAAATAACCAACCCATCAAGCAATTTAGCGGCCATAAACCAGTTCGAATATAAGATATTGGTTAATAACACCGATTTGGCAGAAGGCATTGTTAATCAAAATGTGAGCATTGCGCAAGGGCAAACAGTTACCGTTCCGGTACAACTGGTAAGCAACATTTATGGGTTAGTGTCTAATGGCAATGTCTTTAACGATATTATCAAAGCTGCTCAGAAAGGATCAGCTTCAAAAGATGAAAAATTAGGTTTATTAACCATTAAAATAAAACCAACCTTTATGCTGGGCAATACACCTGTTAAATATCCTGGTTACATTACCATTAATAAAGACATCAGCAGTAAAATATTATTGTAAATACCACCACAAATAAAATGCCCGCTTAGCTAAATAGGTTAAGCGGGCTTTTTTATTAAAAAGCTTTTATTAAAATTTCTTATCAGGCGTCATAACCATTCCCTTAAATCCTTTTGGATCTAACTTTTCATCTAATGCTCTTAGTTCCGCTACCGATAGTTTTGATGGCATTACTGTTGTTGTTGTACTTAAGCTAGCTGTTTTTGCCGCTGTAGTTACAAAATTACCATTTTTAGCATACAGCAATGCATAGGCCAACAAAGTCTCTGTTTCATCACCCCATGCTTTGGTTAAATCTTCGGCTGATTCCTTATCAACTGTAAGGCCAGAATAATAGCCTCCGACGCCAAGTTTATTTTTGGTTTCAAATTCTGGAATATACATATCCACCTTATCTATTCTGATCGGAAAGAAACCTACAGGCTTACCATAAGTTGTTCTACCAATCAGTTTTACATCCATTACCGGTTTTAAACTGTTAATGGTTAACTCACTTGCCGAGGCTGTTGATCCAGTTACGATAAAATAAACCCTGTTTAATGTTAAACTACCTGATTTTGCAAATTTCTCTATATTATCGGCAGCTGTAGGCGAATAATTTAAATCGGCATAAGTAGCGTACTTTCCATTTACACCCGTGGTAAAGGTTTGTAATTTACCGTCATCATCTAACAGTGGTTGGTGTGCCAAAACAGAGGCTTTGCGCTGAGCTGATGTGATCGACTGTAGATAGTTATTGTAATAAGAAGTAAACATCGTATTGCCTGTTTCTCCCGCTGGTGCCACTAAATTAATAATCTCGGTAGCTGTTGAAACATAACCACCACCGTTATAGCGTAAATCAACCACGAGTTCAGTTACACCCTGGGTAGCAAAATTAGAAAAAACCGTATTTATGGCTGCAGAAGCATTATTGGTAAAACTATTAAATACAATGTAACCAACTTTTTTTGTACCAACCGTATAAACATTGGTAAACAATATTGGATTAACTGTATATAAACTGCTAGATACAACAGCTGTTTTTTGGTTGCCACTAATATCATTGAAAGCCAGGGTCACCGTTGCATTTGTGCCAAAAATGGCACTATTTAAAAAATTAATTGCACCGGGATAGGTCAGATCTGTTCTTCCGTTTACACTGGTTATCCTACAGCCACGAGTTAAACCCTGTAATGCTGCCGGTGAGTTGGGATAAACATATTTTACCCTTAAATCTGTAGTGTTATTATATTGAACAGAAAAACCGTAATCATTGGCCGAGCCATTTACATCAGCTTTAAGTGCCCCGGTTTTACCCGTCGTAGCTGCTGTGTAATCGAAAAACGAATATTTGGGCTCGCCAGAATTACTCACATATTCGTATGGCTTTCCTGTTGCAGGATCTAAGGAATATTGTGTCATAGCATATAACTCTGCTTCATTCGAACTAAATCCACGCGGATTAAACACTTCATAAGTTGGTAGCGAAGTATTCCAATAATAAAGTTCTTTACCGTATAAAAAGATAGAATCTTTAGTCAATTCATCCCGCGTTCCGGTAGGTGTAGTAACAACTGGCGGGGTTACTGGCTCATCAGGCGCAGGACTGCTCTTTTTGCAGCCGGTAATGGCCCCAACGCTTAAAAAAGCTAGTGCAATCAGGTAAAGGAATCTCTTATTTCTCATGGAAATTATTGTAACATTATCTTTTATAAACGTATATACGTACCGGGCAAAGGTTATTTGTTCGGGAAGAAACTTTTGTCAACCAACAAACTAAATTTAATTCAAAATATTGTGCTCCTGTGCATATGTATCAATGAATTACGTAAATCTACCGATTAAATTACTTTTCACTGAGATATTTAGCAAATTTTAACAAGATATACTAAACCGGCGTCGCATTGGTAGTCCTTATGCCCCCATAAATTGTCGCCTTTGCACCGCTTAAGTCAATCAAATCTTGCGCAAATTTGTTATACTAAATTATCTGATTTAAAAACCAAGAACCATGGAAAAGATCGAATTTAAAACCACAATTAACGCCACAGCAGAAAAAGTTTGGGATGCGCTGTTTGGCGTAGAAACCTACCCCAAGTGGACAGCTGTTTTTGCAGAAGGATCGCGTGTAGAAACCGATTGGAAAAAAGGAAGCAAGGCCCTGTTTCTGGGTGATAACGGAGATGGAATGGTGGCTGTGATTGAAGATAATATCCCTAACCGGTACATGTCTATCAAACACCTGGGCGAAATAAAAGACGGCAAGGAAGATCTCAGCGGGGATTGGGGCGAGACACTCGAGAATTATACCCTCAACGAAAGAGATGGCAAGACAGAATTGCTCATCGATATGAACATTAGCAATGAATGGAAAGATTATTTCGAAAAAACCTGGCCAAAAGCGCTGGATAAGGTTAAAGAAATAGCTGAAAAACGGAGTGAATATCATGTGGAGACATGAATAAGCATACTCAAAAACCAAAAAAGCCTTACATTTCTGTAAGGCTTTTATTTTTAAGTGGTGCCACCTGGATTCGAACCAGGGACACAAGGATTTTCAGTCCTTTGCTCTACCGACTGAGCTATGGCACCCCCTTTGGGATTGCAAATGTAGCATTCTTTTTTTCAAATCCAAAAAAGGATTTTAGATTTTATTCATTTTTTTTCTTCAAATGTAACCTTATTAAGGCCATCTTTTTGATAAGCAGTAAGATGGGCGGAAAAATATTTTTATTTTGGCTTAGGTATTCCTTTTTGAAAGGACATAAAACCAAAAAAGCCTCTCATTTCTGAAAGGCTTTTGGAAGTGGTGCCACCTGGATTCGAACCAGGGACACAAGGATTTTCAGTCCTTTGCTCTACCGACTGAGCTATGGCACCATCCGTTTGGGATTGCAAATGTAGTGTTCTTTTTTCAAAAGCAAAATTTTTTTTCGTTTATTTCATTCCTGCGCTGATTATCAATTAATTAATTTTTAACGATTCTTAAAACAGACCTTAATCCTTGCTTAGAATGAGTACAAACAAACAATTTTATTATTTTTTTTATGCATGCATAGCAATTTATTTAGATTAATATCCTAATTTAGCGTAACAATCTAATATTGCATGGTAGCACAGATCCTTTTTCTAGTACTTACACTTGCAGCAATTGCGCTGTTTACAGTTAACCTGCGTAAAATAATTCGCAATATCCGTTTAGGAAAACCGGCAGATCGACAAGATCAGCCACAAAAAAGATTAATGACCATGCTTCGTGTGGCTTTTGGTCAGTCTAAAATGGTTGTCCGCCCTATCCCTGCCTTTCTTCACTTTTTTGTTTACATCGGTTTTGTGATCATTAACATTGAAGTATTGGAGATCATGATCGATGGTTTATTCGGCACACACCGGATTTTTAATGGCCTAGGTGGTTTATATAACTTTCTGATCGGATCTTTCGAGATCCTGGCCTTTACCGTTTGGGTTTCGTGCGCTATTTTTCTGATCCGCAGAAATATCTTAAAACTTAAACGCTTTAGCGGCGTGGAGATGAAAAGCTGGCCAAAATCTGATGCCAATTACATCCTCATCACCGAGATTTTGTTAATGAGTGCTTTCTTGTTAATGAATGCAGCCGATGCAAAATTACAGCTTTTGGGCGCCAGTCATTATGTTAATGCCGGTGCATTTCCAGTGAGTCAGTATTTAATTAATATCCTGCCTTCATCAGAAAGTGCCTTGGTTATCGTAGAGCGAAGCTGCTGGTGGTTCCACATTATAGGCATTCTGGCTTTCCTAAATTACCTGCCTTATTCGAAACACTTTCATATTCTTTTCGCCTTTCCAAATACCTACTTTTCTAATTTGGAGCCCAAAGGTGAGTTTACCAATATGGCCTCGGTTACCAATGAGGTGAAAGCCATGCTCGATCCTTCTTTTGTCCCGGCAGAAACCGAACCCGGCAAATTTGGCGCCAAAGACGTAACTGATTTAAGTTGGGTAAACCTCATGAATGCTTATACCTGTACCGAGTGCGGAAGGTGTACTTCGGTATGCCCGGCAAATATTACAGGTAAACTTTTATCGCCGCGGAAAATTATGATGGATACCCGCGATCGCATTACCGAAGTGGGCCAAAATATTGACAAACATGGTGCTGAACATCAGGATGGAAAATCTTTATTGGATGACTACATTAGCAGAGAAGAAATTTGGGCCTGCACCAGTTGTAACGCCTGCGTAGAGGCCTGTCCGGTAAACATTGATCCATTACAGATTATTATGGAGCTTCGCCGTTTTGCAGTAATGGAAGAGTCGCAGGCACCAGGCAGCATTAACGCCATGATGGGAAATATTGAAAACAACCAGGCGCCCTGGAAATACTCTCCTGCCGATCGTTTTAACTGGGCACAAGAAAGCTAGCAATTGACAGTTTTCTGTCGGCATTGAATTAAAATAATAATTACATCAGGTCCTGATACTTGATATTAGATACTAGACAAATGGAATTTAAAGTCCCTACAATGGCCGAGTTGATGGCCGCAGGTGAAGAACCGGAAATATTATTTTGGGTTGGCTGTGCTGGAAGTTACGATGAAAGAGCGCAGAAAATTACCCGCGACATTTGCAAGATCTTACATCATGTAGGCATAAAATACGCCGTTTTAGGAACTGAAGAAAGTTGCACCGGAGATCCTGCTAAAAGGGCTGGTAACGAGTTTCTTTTCCAGATGCAGGCCATGACCAATATTGAGGTATTGAATGCTTACAACATCAAAAAAATTGTAACAGGCTGCCCACATTGCTTCAATACCATTAAAAATGAATATCCGGGTTTAGGCGGCACTTACGAGGTGATCCACCATACGCAATTGATACAGGATCTGATTAACGAAGGCAAACTAAAAGCGGAAGGTGGCGAAAGTTTCAAAGGTAAAAAAATCACCTATCACGATCCATGTTATCTGGGCCGTGGAAATGGAATTTACGAAGCGCCTAGAAAAGCCCTGGAGGTACTTGATGCGCAGTTGGTAGAAATGAAACGCTGCAAAAGCAACGGCTTATGCTGTGGTGCCGGAGGTGCACAGATGTTTAAAGAACCAGAAAAGGGAAATAAAGATATCAATGTAGAACGCATTGATGAGGCTTTACAAACCAATCCACAGGTTATTGCAGCAGGTTGCCCATTCTGTATGACCATGCTAAGCGACGGTATTAAACTAAAAGATAAAGAACAGGAAGTTAAGGTATTGGATATTGCTGAGATTACAGCAAGGGCAAACGGACTATAACCTCAGCTTTTAAATAAACAAATAAAGCCTGAACATCGATGATGCTCAGGCTTTATCATATTGTTAATTCTTGATTTGCTATACCGCATCAGATAAAGAGGTAAAAGTAAAATCTCTTATTCTTAATGGAGGTAAAAGATAGTTGGCTTCCGATTCGGCACTAACTGTTCTTTCGGCTATTCCGATTTCATCCAGGTTGTTCAACATAATAATCGGACTTTCATTGAAACGGAAATTTTTAACTGGGAACTTGATCTCTCCATTTTCGATGTAAAAAGTACCATCCCTGGTCAGCCCTGTCAGCAAAAGGGTTTGCGGATCCACCGTGCGGATGTACCATAGGCGTGTAACCAATATACCTTTTTCTGTTCCTTTGATCAGCTCTTCCAGGGTTTTCGTTCCGCCCTTCATAATGGCGCCACCGGGGAAGGGGATCGCTTTAATCCCGGTTTTTTGCGCCCAGTACCTTGAGCTGTATAAATTTTTAACTACTCCTTTTTCTATCCAGTTTACTTTCTGCTGAGGCCTTCCATCCCCAGACCATGTTGCCGTTGGCAGTTCGGGATTCCATGGGTCTGAATAAATATTCACCCTTTCATCCACCAGCTGCTCTCCCAATTTCGTCTTACCTCCGGTTTTGCTCATAAAGCTCCGTCCTTCATCGGCCTGTCTGGCATCCATCGAGAAGAATAAGTTTTCCAGCATCACCGCTACCGCAGTTGGTTCTAAAATAACGGTATACTTACCTGGCTCAATGGCTTTTGCCGTTACCGACGACATGGCCTTTTTGGCTGCTATAGCCGTATCGGCTTTTGCGTTGAGCTTGCTAAAATCATTATATCCCCTTGTGGCATAACCAGATCCTTTACCATCATCAGTTCTTACGGTAATGTTAAAAGCTACATCGGTTGAAGTATTGTAGGCAAACAAACCTTTACTGTTCATCATTGCCGAACAGCCTATACTGTTGGATAAAAACCCTGCAGCATTCAACTTACTGTCTATAGCCTGTTTTAAACTGGCCTGTACTGCATCGGCTCTGTCTTTCGGGGTAACGGCTGCTGTAGCCGGAGAAAAGGTAGGCGAATCGGCACCATATTCCTGCGGACCGAGAAAAGGCATAAATTCAGGATTTTCGGGTGCCAGCTGTGCAAGTTCTTCTGCCCTGCGCACTACTTTTTCCAATGAGGCATCATCAAATTCATTTATAGTAGCCGTACCCAGTTTTTTTCCGAAGGCCGAACTGACTACCAGGCTGTTCGCACTTATTCCCCCACTGGTTGATACTGAATTTCGGGCGTACCTTATATTACCGCTATCTGAGCAATTTAGGTTTACTTCACATTGTTCTGCTTTAGAGTAAGAAAGTACTTTAGTTAAAAGTGCCTTTGCTTCTGCTTTTGTTAAGATTGGCATAATTTCTATCAGATTTTTCTAGCGGTGTTGATAACATTAACTTTATTAAAACGTGTGGTTGCCGATCCGTGGGACACAGCACTCACCTGACCAGGCTGACCTTTACCATCGAAAAAAGAGCCTCCCAAACGGTAATCACTTTCATCGCAGATAGCCACGCACGAATTCCAGAATTCCTGGGTATTGGCCTGATAGGCTACATCTTTAAGCATACCTGCGATTTTGCCATCTTTAATTTCGTAATAAAGCTGACCGCCGAACTGAAAGTTATAACGTTGCTGATCGATAGAGAAAGACCCATCGCCCACAATGTAAATGCCTTTTTCCACATTTTTGATCTGATCGGCTATACTCAGTTTGGCTTTGCCCGGCTGCAGTGAAATGTTGGCCATACGCTGAAACTGCACACTGCTCCAGTTATCGGCATAACAACAGCCTTGCGAAGCATTTAAGCCTAATATATGCGCCTGATCTCTGATGGCTTGGTAATTTACCAATATACCGTCTTTAATCACATCCCATTTTCCGCATTTTACACCTTCATCATCATAACCGACAGCGCCTAAAGATCCGACTTCGGTTTTATCGGCAGTAATATTAACTTCCTTGCTGCCATAATTAAATTTTTTAGATTCCCATTTGTCAAGTGTCAGGAAGCTGGTTCCTGCATAATTGGCTTCGTAGCCCAATACCCGATCAAGCTCGGTTGGGTGACCGCACGATTCGTGTATGGTTAACCATAAATGTGAAGGATCCAATACCAGATCATACTTACCTGGCTCTACTGATTTTGCCTTCATTTTTTCACCCAACTGCCTGGCTCCCTGTGTAGCATCTTCAAGCATATCGTACCTGCCTTTATAAAGCGTGCCCGAAGCTGTTTGTATTTTATCCTGTGGCCTTGCATCCAGGTATTCGTATCCCTTGCCAGTAGGTGCACTCAATGCATTTCTCGTTTCGAACTTACCTGTTGCCTTATCTATTTTAGTGATAAAAAAAGTAGGCCAGATACGGTGGATATCCTGGTCGATATAAGAACCATCGGTAGATGCAAAATATTTTTGTTCATTTACTGCAAATAAGATGGAATTAATGTAATCTGCACCACCTTTCATAGCCGCATCGTTCACCGCCAGCAATAAATCTACCTTTTCTTTTACGGGTACCTCAAAGGTATTTTTCTCAATCGGTGCTTTCCAGCTTACCTCACCATATCCTTTTTGTGGCGCCAGCTTTACGGGCTCTCTTAACAAACGGGCATTTTCTTTGGCAATAGTTACCGCCAGTTCGGCTGCCTTGGCAATACTATCTTTGTCCATTTTGTCGGTTGCCGCAAATCCCCAACTGCCATTCGAAATTACCCTGATACCAATCCCATACGATTCGGTATTTACAATATTCTCTACTTTATCCTCGCGTGTAACTACGTATTGGTTAAGGTACCTGCCTACACGTACATCAGTATAAGTTGCGCCTTTTGAGCGTGCCGCATTTAGGGCTACATCAGACAGGATTTTTTTAGCCGCCGGATCAATATACGTTAAGGCTTGCTCGGGGGAAATCTCTTTCCCAAAAACCGGGATAGCAGGAAGCATTGCCGCGGCAGCCCCTACGCCAGTTAAATAAATAAAGTTTCTACGTTTCAAGATGAGATTGTTTTAAGTTGACTGAATATAAGTGTTTTAACTTATATTAAAAAATTTCTTGATCCTTGTGCTGGTGAGGTTGTTATTTTTCTGCTCCTACGTCGGTTTCCGTGCCACAGCCCTAAGTCCATAGCCCTGATCGAAGCGGCATCCCCGATATTTCATCGGGATAAAGCGAAGAGCAGGACTAACATAAAAAAAAGCGAATGGCATTGCGCTCCAAAAAAATCGCCCATATTTTATTTCATATTATATACTACTGGCGCAAGCTGCATCATGTTTAACATTACTGACTTGATGGCTTCTTATTTTAGGAAAGCAATAGCAGTATTCCATAGGTCAATTTCTTCCTGCTCTACCTTCTGCCATGAAAAATGGCATTCGTTCGATCAGGTTTAGTTTAGCCATTTTCTGCTACTATGTCGGTTTTCCGTGCCACAAACCTAAGTTCATAGCCTTGATCGAAGCGGCATCCCCGATATTTCATCGGGATAAAGCGAAGAGCAGGACTAACATAAAAAAAAGCGAATGGCATTGCGCTCCAAAACAAACAATAAGCTTGACATTTAAATTAGTACCCTAATGGTGTTAACAAACAGAATTAATAAGACTATAAAAAGATAATCAACTCGCTTGAAATGCTCATCGTCAGAGACAAGTTATGGCTTCTGAGAAATTGAAACCTCTGCATTTATTTTATTCAAATGATCACGGATCAGGTTTAAATCTTCAGCTTCCATATTTTTTAACGGAATAACTACTTGCGTAGCCATCGAGTCTACATCGCCTCCCCTATCTTTATAAGTCTGTACAATTACATCGTCACCTTTGGTATGGATATACAATTTGCCCGAAGTAGTTGTACCATAATAGTCCATATCTTTAAATTTCGACAGCTTAAATGCGAAATACTCTGTTTTACCGTTATTAAAGTAACGCTTATAACGGCAAAAGCCATTGTTGGTAACATTTAGCTCATAACGCTTTACCTGGTCGCTTTCCTGACTGCCATCGTAATGATCGATAAATGTTTTTTGAAGAAAATTGATCGATTGTGCTACGGTTTCGGGGTCGGAAAAAGCACATAAAAACATACAAAAAGCCGAAAGAAGGGATATTTTCAAGCAGAGTGTAAACTTTTTCATCAGGTTAGCGTTTTAAACACACCAATTTAATTAAAATCATAAATTTGTATATGAGTTTTTCTCCACAATCAAGAGTTTGGGTATACCAAAGCGATCGCAAATTTACTTCTGTTGAAGAAAGTGAGATCTTAAACAAATTAGCAGCTTTTACTAACCAGTGGAAAGCACATGGAAATGAATTGCTTGCAAAAGCAGAAATCCGCTATGGCTTTTTTATTATCCTAACAGTCGACGAAAGCCAGGCGGGCGTTACCGGTTGCTCCATTGATAGCTCTGTTCGCTTAATAAAAGAAATTGAACAGGAATATCATGTAGACCTTTTTAACCGCTTCAACATTGCCTATAAAGTAAATGGAGAAGTTATAGTAAACAGCAAAGAAGATTTTGAAACTTTGGTAAATATCAAACAGGTAACGCCAGAAACGATTGTTTTTAACAACATGGTACAAAATCTGGCAGAGTTGGAAAGCAAATGGGAAGTGCCATTCCAAAACAGCTGGCATTCTACTGTTTTTGCCCATTTATTGTAAGCTATATGTTCATTGTAGATCTTAAATATATTGTTCCACTAACCAAGTTGGATGAACATATGGACGCCCATGTCCAATATTTAAAGAAATACTATAAAAAAAACATTTTTGTTGCTTCGGGCAGAAAAGTACCCCGAACCGGTGGAATTATTTTAGCCCTGGCAAAAGATGAAGATGAATTAAAAAAGATCCTAATGGAGGATCCTTTCTACAAACACAGGCTAGCCGATTTCACCATTACCCAATTCTTAACTTCACAATACCATCCTGATCTCGAATCGCTTTTAGGAAAATAATTCTTAAAACCCGTAGTGATATCCTACATTATTTTCACTACTGCTCAAACAATTAGCTAGCAAAAAACATTATATTGGTTAAATCAAATAATGTCTATGAAGCGCTGGCTCAAAATCTCTTTAAAAATCATATCGGTTGTTGTTGTTCTGATTATTCTCACCTGGTTGGCGGGCGCATTTTACATCAGTAGAAATAAAAAAGAAGTACTCGCTTCTATCCTATCACAGCTCAATAAAAATTTAAACGGAAAAATTACCGCTACAAGCATGGAGCCAACACTCCTGAAAAGCTTTCCTGGGGTTTCGGTATCCTTAAACGGCGTTCTACTGAGAGATAGTTTATGGAACCAACATAAACACGATCTTTTAAAAGCGCAGGATATAGATGTATCACTAAACGTACTTTCGCTCATAGTAGGTAATATCAACATTAAACAGATTGCCATCAACAATGCGGCTATTTATATATACACCGATTCTACTGGTTATAGCAACACCAGTATTTTCAAAAGCAAATCTAAAACAGATAAAAAATCGTCGCCAAAATCTTCCGCATTAGAAGTAAAAAAAATAGATTTTAATAAGGTTAGCCTGATATTAGATAACAAAAAAAGGTTCAAGTTATTCAATTTCGATATCGATCAGATCCAGGGCAGAATGCAATATCCTGATAGCGGGTGGACAGGTAAAATCAAGTTAATGACGAAAGTGAACAGTTTCGCCTTTAATACCCGCAAAGGTAGCTTTTTGAAAGACAAGACGCTTGATGGAACATTAAATGCACATTACAGCCGCGAATTGGATGCGGTAATACTGAGTCCCGAAATCTTGAACATTGGCGGGCACCCTTTTAAAATCGGTGCTAAAATAGAATTGGATAAATCTGCTTTTGCTATTAGCATAGCTGTTGATGATATTTTATTCAGAGATGTTGCCTTACTCTTATCGCCTAATATCTCCTCAAAACTCTTAAAATTCGGCATAGAAAAACCGATCGATATCCGGGGAAATATTGTTGATGACGGAACAGGGAAATACGGAGATCCCTTGATCAAAGTAGGCATAACCGTTCGGGATAATGTGGTTTCTATTCCGGCAGGCAAATTAACGGCCTGTAATTTTGATGGCTCCTTTACCAATCGGGATACCGTTGGTGGTATTATTGGTGATGAAAATTCATCCATCAAATTCCACAGGCTTACAGCAAAATATTTTAATGCACCGCTTAAGATCGACACTTTCACAGTGAATAATTTATCGCGTCCAATTGCCACCGGATTGGTAACCTCGCAATTTCCACTATCCAATTTAAACAATTCACTAGGCACGAACGATTTTGAATTTAAAGATGGAACAGCCAACCTGAGGTTATACTGTAAGGCAGATATTGATAATTTCAGATTTACAAAACCTGTTGTTTCAGGTAAAATACAGATTGCCGATGCCGATATCCTTTACATCCCCCGTAGGCTTCACCTGGTAAAAAGTGCCTTGAACATCAACTTCAACCAGAACGACTTATCGATACAGAACGGGCATTTCCAGTTGGGCAAAAGCGAGCTTAATGTAAGTTGTAGCATTGCCAACTTTGCCAACCTGTATTATACTGCTCCCGAAAAAATATTGGTGAACTTAAAAATGTCGAGCCCTCAACTCTACCTAAAAGAGTTTTTACCTTTCTTAGGACCAAGAACAGCGAAGAAAAAATCGAGCGGAAACAAACAAGTGGTTTCCAAAGAGTTGAGTAATGTGCTGGAGCTTTCGAAAATGAATATCCGTTTAACCGTTGATAAAGCTATTTATGATAATTTTCTGGCCAAAAATCTCGATGCCGACATTTCTTTGCGTGGCGGAGGGATATTCTTCAACAAAATAAGCGTGGCCCATGCGGGTGGTCAGTTGTCACTGAATGGAAATATTATGCAGGAAGCCGCCTCAAATAGCTTTAAAATCAACTCAAAGATCAGCCATGTAAGTGTTAAAGATTTCTTTTATTCATTTGATAACTTCGGACAGAATACCATTACCAACAAGAATTTAAAGGGTTATTTATCAGCGTTGGCCAACATTTCCGGAAGGATATCGCACACGGGAAAAATTCTTCCAAGATCGATAAATGGAAAAGTGGTATTCAACCTGAACAATGCCGCATTGATTAATTTCGATCCGATGGTTAAGGTAGGGAAATTTGCCTTTGCCAACAGGAACTTATCAAACGTAGAAATCAAAAATCTTGATGGAACACTTAACGTGCGTGGTGATAAAGTAGAAATCAGTCCGATGCAGATAAATTCCAGCGCTTTAAACTTTAATGTAAAAGGCATTTACGCTTTAGGGAGTGGTACAAATGTAGAGATGGACATTCCGCTGAGAAATCCAAAGGGTGATGAAAACCTAACCAGATCGGAAAAAAGAGAAGCCCGTATGCGCGGTATTGTATTACACCTAAAAGCTGTTGACGACGAAAAAGGTGGAATAAAAATCAGGTGGAATAAGGATCACGACTAGTTTTAGTCCCAAGTCTGGAGTCCAAAGTCCCTAGTCGATAAATTGACTGAAGACTCAGGACTTTGGACTGTCGACTAAAAATCAAGCGGCCCTAATCTATTCATATTTCTTAAAATCAGATATTGACGGTGCCTGATGTACGGGGTTGCATTTTTAGGTGTCCACCTTCTGGGGTTTGGAAAACAGGAAGCAATTAAAGCGGCTTGTTTCCTGGTCAGTTTTGTACAGGATTTACCATAATACTCCTGGGCGGCGGCCTCGGCGCCATAAATCCCATCACCCATTTCGATTACGTTCAGGTAAACTTCCAATATTCTTTCTTTGCTCCAAAACAGTTCGATGAGTAAAGTAAAATAAGCTTCAAAACCTTTTCTTATCCACGATCGACCGGGCCATAAAAAAACATTTTTAGCTGTTTGTTGCGAAATGGTACTTCCACCCTTTACCTTTTTCCCTTTGGCATTGCTCGCAAAAGCTTTTTCGATGGCTTTCATATCAAAACCGATATGTTTTAAAAAGAGCTGATCTTCGGCAGATACCGCAGCCCTTTTCATATTATCAGACATGTCCTCGAATTTCACCCACTTTTTCTCTGTTTTAAAAGACTTACCATCGGCTTTGCGTTCAATGTTCCGTAGCACCATTAAAAGTGTAATAGGCGGATTGATAAAACGCAGCGCGATTACCCAAAACACAGAAACCAGCAGAAAATATAAAAATACTTTCGTAGCAATATTGGTGATCTTCTTTAGAAGGGGGTGTTTTGATTTGCTTTTGGTTCTGTTTGTCCGCGTTTTCGCCATGGCGCAAAGGTAATTAAAGGGACGGAAGATGGGAAATGTAGAGGGCCGGTATAATGCGTTTTTTTATCATCGAAAAACAACGCCAAAATGCAAAATTCTCGTGGTAAACCCTTATTGTACATTAAAATCAGTTTGTTTATGTATTTTGTGATTTCACATTTTCAAACAGAGTGCAAACAAAATTAACCAAATGAAAAAACTAGGCTATCTCTTTCTTGCTGTTACACTATGGAGCTGCAGTACAACCAAGAATATCAATAACAAGTCTGCAAAGTGGATAACACTTTTTAACGGGAAAGACATTAAAGATTGGAACGTTAAAATCCACCATCATGATTACAATGTAAACTACGGAAATACCTTTAGGGTTGAAGACGGGACAATACAAGTCCGATATGATCAATACGGCGATTTTAATGATCAGTTTGGCCATCTTTATTACAAAACACCCTTCTCTTACTATCATCTAAAATTAAAATACCGCTTTGTTGGCGAGCTGCAAAAAGGGGCACCAAGTTATACTTTGCGTAATAGCGGGGTGATGTTCCATTCTCAAGATCCGAAAACCATGCCTAAAGAACAAGATTGGCCAATTTCGATCGAGATGCAGTTTTTAGGCGGTTTGAGCGATGGCCGTCCCCGCCCTACAGGAAATATGTGTTCACCAGGTACGGAGATTTTTTACAATGGCAGTAAGTTCCCGGGGCATTGTCTGGATTCGAAATCAAAAACTTACGATGGCGACCAGTGGGTATCTGCCGAGCTTATTGTTATGGGCGATTCGATCGTTAAACATATTATCAATGGTGATACCGTATTGCAATATAACAAGCCACAAATTGGCGGAGGCGTAGCTAATCGTTTCGATCCAAAAATTAAAACTGATGGAAAAGCACTTACACAAGGTTTTATTGCCTTACAAAGTGAGGGACAGCCAGTAGATTTTAAAGATATCCAGATCATGGAGCTTCCACGCCATAACAACAAAAAATCTAATTAAACATTTTTCGATACTATACGTTACAAGAACATGAAAGTTGCATTAATTACAGGAGGAAGTAAAGGAATTGGTTTCGGTATTGCCGAAGCCCTTCTAAAAGAAGGTTATAAAGTAGCCATTACCAGCAGAACAATTGCCAGCGCAAACCAGGCCGCATCACATCTGGTGGCTCATGGTGATGTATTGGCCATTGAAGCAGATGTTGCAGATTTTAAATCTCAGCAAGGTGCGGTAAACCTGATACTCGAAAAATGGGGACAATTGGATATACTTATCGCCAACGCCGGTGTAGGTCATTTTGCACCTATTGACGAACTGGATGTGGATTTATGGAAAGAAACTATTGATACCAATTTAACGGGCGTTTTTTATAGCATTAAAGCTACTGTTGAAGAGATCAAAAAGAACAAGGGGCATATCTTTACCATATCCAGCTTAGCAGGTACAAACTTTTTTGCGGGCGGCTCAGCTTACAATGCCAGTAAATTTGGTTTAACAGGTTTTACGCAATCGGTTATGCTCGATTTAAGAAAATATGGCGTAAAGGTGAGTACCATTATGCCAGGATCGGTAGCGAGCCATTTTAACGATCACCAGCCCAATGCTGAAAATGATGCCTGGAAAATCCAACCAGAGGATATGGGTAAACTGATTGTTGATTTATTGGCCATGCCGGCAAGAACTTTGCCGAGTAAGGTAGAAATTAGGCCAACTACGCCGAAGGGATAAAAATAATGGATAATTTAAAAAGGGATACCGTTTACCATATCCTTTCTTAAATTATCCATTTTCCATAAAAAAAGGTCCCGATTTTCATCGAGACCTTTTTTTTGATTCTTTAAAGAATGCTTATTCAGCAACTACTTCAAAAGGAACCTGAACTTTAACTTCTTTGTGTAAGTTTAAGTTAGCAACATATTCGCCAACAAATTTAGGTTCAGTTTCGAAAGTAATACGACGACGGTCTACATCAAAGCCTTGTGCTTTTAATGCTTCAGCAATCTGGATGGTATTAACCGCTCCGAAGATTTTTCCGCTTTCGCCTGCTTTAGCACCGATTGAAAGTTTAACATCAGTTAAACGCTCAGCAACACCTTCAGCATCTTTCTTAATTTTATCTTGTTTAAAAGCAGCTTGCTTCAAGTTTTCTGCTAAAACTTTTTTAGCAGAAGAAGTAGCCAATGCTCCAAATCCTTGAGGGATTAAATAGTTACGGCCATAACCTGGCTTTACTGTAACTACATCATCTTTCTCACCAAGGCCTTTAATATCTTGTTTTAAAATAATTTCCATATCTCTAGCCTCCTATTTTAATTGATCAGCAACGAAAGGTAACAAACCGATGTGACGGGCACGCTTAACTGCCTGAGCCACTTTACGTTGGAATTTTAACGAAGTACCAGTTAAACGGCGTGGTAATAATTTACCTTGATCGTTAATAAATTTCAACAAGAAATTTGCATCCTTGTAATCGATGTATTTAATTCCGTTTTTCTTGAAACGGCAATATTTTTTACGGTTATCCTCTACTTTAGGGGCAGTTACGTATTGTATTTGTTCTCTTGCCATTACGCTGCAACCTCCTTAGTTTTTTTGTTAAAAGCACCACTACGCTTTTTCTCATTGTAAGCAACAGCGTGTTTGTCTAAACGGATTGTTAAGAAACGTAACACACGCTCATCGCGTTTTAATTCAAGCTCTAATTTTGCGATCAAATCACCTGAAGATTTGTATTCAGTTAAGTTGAAGAATCCGTTTGATTTTTTCTCAATTGGATACGCTAATTTTCTCAAACCCCAATTATCCTCTTGGACAATTTCGGCTCCGTTATCAACAAGGATTGCTTTATATTTGGCTAATGCCTCTTTAGCAACTTCTTCTGATAACAAAGGGGTTAGAACGATAACAGTTTCGTACTGATTCATTGTTATAAATTATGTTTTTAATTTTTAATCCCGAGGTATATTACGGGGATGCAAAAGTAACAATATATTTCTTAAAATCAAATGATTAATTAGAAAAAAGAAGAATCACAAGCAATTAAGAAAGAAAAAGTTATATGATAAAATGAAACACCGAAAAATGACCGCGAAACATTACCTCCTCACAATTCTGGCGCCTCAAATCTCATCTCCTATATCTCACACCTAATCTAACAAACAAAAAAAGGGAGACTATCTATCCGACAATCTCCCCATATCAATTAGCTGTAATGTTTAATAAGTTTGTATCGTTTTAACAAAACTCTCTTCTTTATACGTCACCACAAAGGTTAATTCTTTAGAATCTGTTTTGCTGATATTGAATTTTTTTGTTAACTGCGCTTTATCTTTAAATACTTCGTTGTAAACCTCGTCATTGTATTCGTTGTATACTTTAACTTCAACTGGATTTTTGTCCAGGTTATCCAGATCAAGGGTAATTACCTGATCATTTTTAGTATAAACCGGTTTAAATATGTTAGATACTTTTGGCTCAGACACAAGCGCCTCACCATCTTTGATGGTTACGGTATATTTAGCCAGTTTTAATTCAGACTCTACTTTAAGCACATAGTTTCCATCAGGAAGTGCGTTTAAATCATAAACCTTGCTTGATAAAGCTGAAGCATGAATATTTTCTTCAAATAAAACTTCCTCATCTGCACCGATCAGCGACAGATTAACGTCTTCTGCCTTATCTACAGAAAAACGGATAAACTTTTCTTTTTCGCCTTTTACTTTTAATGTAAAATTATCATCGTTAGCGTGAACACCCGTAGCAGTAAAAAACAACGCTGCTATTAAACCGATTTTTAAGAACTTTTTCATAACCAATATTTTTAAAGAGTTAATAATTATATGACACCACTAAGGTATGGAGGCAACTGAGATATAGACGATTGCATATTTTCCAATATCTATGCTATATTACCCCGATTACTGGGGTATTTTGTCATAAGTTATAATAAAGCATATTTTTTATGTATTTTAGTACAATAAATTAAAAAATAATGAAGCCAAGTTTCGAGGTTGTTGAGCCTTCTTTCGGAAGTTCATTTTATTATTCAAAATACGTGGAGAACGCCAACAACATGGCGCACCTCTGGCATTACCATCCCGAAGTTGAAATGGTATTTGTAAATGGTGGTGCAGGAAAAAGGCAGATCGGCAGCCACGTTTCTTATTATACCGATGGTGATCTGATCCTGATTGGCAGCAACCTGCCCCATTGCGGATTTACGGACACCAATACGGGGAATAAAAACGAAACGGTAATCCAGATGAAGCCTGATTTTTTAGGCGCCACTTTTTTGGGTCTGCAGGAGATAAAAGGAATCCATGAGCTTTTTGATAAAGCAAAGGCCGGAATTGCATTCGGCAGCGAAACCAAGCGTATGGTAGGCGACCGGATCGAAATGATGGACGATCAGCCCCCATTCGACAGGCTTTTAACCCTGCTCAGCGTTTTAAAAGAACTTGAACACGCCAAAGATTACAAAATTCTAAATGCCGACGGGTTTTCGATGGAAATGCAGGTGCAGGATAACGACCGCATTAATATGATCTTTAACTATGTAAAAGATCATTTTCAGGATCAGATCAGTTTGCAGCACATCGCTGAAATGTCGAGTATGACAGTTCCATCCTTTTGTCGATATTTTAAAAAGATCACAAAAAAAACCTTTACCCATTTTGTAAATGAATACAGGGTGGTACATGCTTCAAAGCTTCTGGCCGAAAAGCCCATCAGTATTGCCAATATTTCTTACGAAAGCGGTTTTAACAACTTTAGCCATTTTAATAAGTTGTTCAAGGAGTTTACAGGCAAAAGTGCATCAGAATACAGGCATGAGCTTAAGTCGCTGATTAAATAAATGAGCATGAACAAATCCCTACTATTGATACTCTTAAACGTCATCAGCTTATCCCTGCATGCTCAATATGTTGACATTAATTTAGTTAACTGCAAAATAAGCGAAACCGAGCAAAAAAAGATAGAGAAACTGATTGCTTACGAACGCATGTTCTGTAACGAAATTTTTGAAACCAGAGAGAACATTACTGCACCTGTTAAAATAAACCTTTATGGAAAAAGTAAAGATTATCGGTTAGCGCAAAAAACATATAGTGCACCAATAAATAGTGCTGGATTTTATATTGCCGCAATTAACGAAGCCTTTGTATATAAGAGCAGCGATTTCATTTCGGTAGCACTCCATGAGGCCAGCCATAGTATTTTCCAGTTTAATTTTAAAAAATCGCCCAAATGGTTAAACGAAGGCCTTGCAGAGTTTTTCGAAACATTGGATTTTGACAGTGAGGGGAATTTATACTCCTATCCACAAAGCGGTAGAATTAAGCGTATAAAAGCAGGAATAGATTCGAAAGACAGTGAAAGGCTAAAAAATTTCTTTAAAATATACAGTGGTTCATTTTACGGGCATGATGTAGACGACAATTACAACACGGCCTACAGTGTGATCTACTTTTTTATAAAATCCAAAAGAACAGACCTGCTTAAAAAAATAATTAAACTAAATACGCAGGGTTACGATACCGAAAAAGCAATTGAACTTACTTTTGGCAGGTTTGACCGGTTTGAAGAAACATATAAGCTATTTTACAACTATCATAAATAAATTGTTCTTTTAAGCTTAAGCCTCCAGCCTGATCATATTACAACTTTTCAACATTCCAACCTTACCACATTCCAACTGATAAAAAATTCCTATTTTCGTGCCGATGGAAAATTTTATCGTTTCTGCCCGTAAATACCGCCCAGCCACCTTCGAAACCGTTGTTGGTCAGCAGCATATTACCGGTACGTTAAAAAACGCCATTAAAAACAATCAACTTGCCCAGGCATTTTTATTCTGCGGGCCTCGTGGTGTGGGTAAAACAACCTGTGCACGTATCCTTGCAAAAACCATTAACTGTACCAACCCTACAGCAGAAATGGAAGCCTGTGGCCAATGCGACAACTGTCTTTCTTTCCAGAATGGGCATTCTTTTAATGTTCACGAATTAGATGCGGCTTCAAACAACTCTGTTGATGATATCCGTAGCTTAATTGAGCAGGTTAGAATACCACCACAAGCAGGAAAATATAAGATCTATATCATTGATGAGGTTCATATGTTATCGCAGAGTGCATTTAATGCCTTTTTGAAAACACTGGAAGAACCACCTTCTTATGCTATTTTTATCCTGGCCACCACTGAGAAACATAAAATTCTGCCGACTATTTTATCACGTTGCCAGATTTTTGATTTCAACCGGATCCAGGTAGAAGATATTGCCAGCCATTTATCAACCATTGCCCAACGCGAAAATATTGCTTTTGAAAGCGATGGTTTGCATATTATTGCCCAAAAGGCAGACGGTGGACTGCGTGATGCACTTTCCATGTTCGATCAGATTGCCAGTTATGCAAACAAGAACATTACTTATAAAGCTGTAATCGATAACCTAAATATTTTAGATTACGATTATTTTTTCAAACTTACCTCTTATTTAACCGCAGCAGAAGTTAGCCAGACCCTACTCCTGTTCGACGAAATTTTAAATAATGGTTTCGATGGCAATAACTTTATAAATGGCCTGGCTTCGCACTTCCGTAATTTATTGGTAGGTAAAGATGCATCAACCATTAAACTTTTAGAAGTTAGCGAAAACATCAAGCAAAAATATCTCGATCAGTGCAGGCAAACAGAATTATCATTCTTGCTAACGGCATTAAACCTGGCCAATACCTGCGATCTAAATTACAAGAATTCTAAAAACCAGCGTTTACAGGTAGAGCTGGCACTGATTAAAATGTGCTATATCCGGTCGGTCGTCAATTTAGCACAACAGCCTTTAAGCCCTAATAACACAGCAACTGACGTAGATCAGGATAAAAAAAAAACTAATGTCGTAGCCGGGCAGGCAGAAACGCCAAAGCCAAAAACAGAAAGCGAAAATACGGCCCAAGCTGTATCGCCTATTGTTAAAACAGCTGTTTTACCGAACATTCCTGAAGAAGAAAAACCTAAGGAAACACCCAGGGTTGGTCCGCCACCATCTGCAACTTCCATCAGTATCAATATTCCAAAGCCCAATGCGATAAGCACACTCATTCCATCGTTAAACGATCTGAACCGGGTTGCACAGGAAGATGACGATAAGGGTCCAAAGAAAGTTACAGGCGAAGCCAGAGAACCTTTTAGTTACGACCGCTTATTGGAAGTATGGAATGCTTTTACTCAAAAAATGAAGGCGGCCGATAAAATCAATCTTTTTACCATCTTAAATAATTTCGCACCTACGCTTTTAAATCCCGAGCTGATCGAAATTTCGGTAGAAAGTAAAACGCAGGAACACCTTGTACAACAAGAATCTGTTGAGCTGTTGAACTTTTTGAGAAATGAGCTTAGCAATTTCGGTGTAGAGGTTACCTACAAACTTGTTGAACGTAAAATAGAAAACAGGCTTTATGGCAACCGCGAAAAGTATGATTACCTGGTAAACAAAAACCCAAAGCTCGACGAATTGCGCAGGAGATTTAATTTAGATGTTAATCCTTAAATTTCAGATCCGATAACTGAACAATACTTATTCGATTAAAAATTACTAAGCAAAAAGCAGGATTACACATCATCGTAAATGTATAACCCTGCTTTTCCAATTATGATTGTTTCGTCAACTAACTATCTTACGACAGTAATTTATTGACTATTTTTGGGGCGTATCGTTAATCGGATAACCTTCTTCATCTAAATCATCGCGGTTATCTTCAGGTGTACGGGCAAGTATTTCATCCTCAGGGTTAAGCTTTACACTCTCCCCATTATCTACGTGCATGCCTAATTCTTCCAGGTTATCCTCGGCAATTTCTTCATTGCGGGCATATTCATCACCAATATAAGGGTTAGCTTCATCGTAAGTAGAATCATCATCTTTGGCACCAGCAGCAACCGTTTCGTATCCCATCGGGTGGTCGTAATCTTTATCTGTACCTCTTACATCTAGCTCGTAACTCTGCTTATTTTCATCATAAGCGAGATTCTCTTTATTGATTTCGCTATTTTCTGTGGTACTGTGTATTTTATCCTGCGATCCTTTATTCTCGTTATTTGCCATGATATGGGTGTTCTAATTTATATGAATATAACAAAATGATCCCAATAAGGTTTGTTTCTGGCAAGAGAATCTTCAAATTTTGGGCGTGCCCCAAGCTGCGCAAGGGTCGGGCTATACACTTCAAGTCCTCGCCGGTGAAGAACCGGGCTGTGGGCGTTCCGTTGCTATCCCTCACGCGGGCAGAGCGTAGTATAATCCCATTTTGAAAGGTAAATTATTCAACTAAATTTGAAGCTATAAATCTAAAAATCAATACACAACGACATTGAAAAACCTCAGGCCCTTAATATTAGGTTTAGTTACTTTAATTTTCTCTATTTATTCCCTTGTCGATATTTTGTTTTCAAAAAGTCTACTTAAAGAAATAAGGGGAACCCTAGGTTATTCAAAAGTTGATGTTGAAATAATAGAACCTGAAAGAGGCCTTTCTTTAATGGATGAGACCGGTAAAATAGCGGTATTGAGGTTTAACCTAAAAAACAATAAGCAGTTATTCAAAATTACCCAACGGCTAGATATAGTTCACGATAGCAAAAACGCAATGGACGATGTCAATGAGCTTTTAAAAACTTCCAAAAACCTAAGTCTTTTATTGAGAAAGCATGTTTTATCAAAAGAAGTTAGTGTTTACCAGATCAATGCTGATGGAACAGTAATTTACGATCGAATTGAAGATGCAAATGATGCTTCATTTCTTATCTTTTTCCTTACCGTAGGAGCTTCGATTTTATTTTTTACTCTTTATTTTTTACCCGTTCAGAGCATGCTATCTAGCAAAAAACGGGTTAAAGTTTATCGTTACAAACAACAATAGTATACAATGAGTAGCATCACTCACTAAGCCACCTAAACCCGATCAAAGCGGGATGCTTCCGATCCTTCATCGGGAGCAGAAGCGGGAGCGGGACTGCTATAACCTAAAAGCTTCTGCATTTGCTTTTCAAATACAAAAGCCTTGTCATTTTCTAACAAAACGATCATTAAAGCTGAGAAAAAACATTACAAAAAAAGCGTCCCGATATTTACACCAGGACGCTCCTATTATTATTTTCCTTAGTTTACAAAGAAGCCAAAGAAGTATTTAATGTTTCACTCGGACGCATTGCTTTGCTTGCCAGTTCGTCATCAGGGTTATAGTAACCGCCAATGTTTTGAGGTTTACCTTGCGAACCGATCAACTCTTCGTTGATTTTCGCTTCGTTTGCTAACAAAGTTTTAGCCAACGGTGCAAATCTGGCCTGCAAATCAGCATCCTTAGTTTGAGCCGCTAAAGCTTCAGCCCAATATAAAGCCAAATAGAAGTGAGAACCACGGTTATCGATAGTACCCAGTTTTCTGCCTGGAGATTTATCCGTTGCCAAAAATTTCGCGTTTGCCTCATCCAAAGCATCGGCCAATACCTGCGCTTTTGCATTATTTTGTGTTTGAGATAAATGCTCTAAAGAGGCCTGAAGTGCTAAAAACTCCCCAAGCGAATCCCAACGTAAATAACCTTCTTCAATAAACTGCTCAATATGTTTTGGAGCAGAACCACCAGCACCAGTTTCGAACAAACCACCACCGTTCATTAAAGGCACGATCGATAACATTTTAGCAGAGGTTCCTAATTCTAAAATCGGGAATAAATCTGTTAAATAATCACGCAATACGTTACCGGTAACCGAAATGGTATCTAAACCTTTGCGGATGCGCTCTAGGGTAAATTTAGTGGCCTCGATTGGCGCCAAAATGCGGATATCTAAACCTGTAGTGTCGTGGTCTTTTAAATAAGTATTTACTTTAGCAATGATTTCTCTATCGTGTGCTCTATTTTCGTCTAACCAGAAAACGGCAGGGGTTTCTGATAAACGTGCCCTGTTAACCGCTAATTTTACCCAATCCTGAATCGGGGCATCTTTAGTTTGGCACATGCGGAAGATATCGCCTTTTTCTACTTTCTGATCGAAAAATACTTTACCATCAGCATCAGTTACGCGGATTGTTCCTGCACCAGTAGCCTGGAACGTTTTATCATGCGAACCATATTCTTCAGCTTTTTGTGCCATTAAACCAACATTGGGTACCGAACCGATGGTAGTCACATCGAAAGCACCGTTTGCTTTACAGTCATCAATGGTTGCAGTGTAAACACCAGCATAACAACGGTCTGGAATTAAAGCGATGGTATCTTGTGCTTTACCTTCTTTGTTCCACATCTGTCCCGAAGTACGGATCATGGCCGGCATCGAAGCATCAACAATCACATCCGATGGAACATGAAGGTTGGTAATTCCTTTATCAGAATTAACCATGGCCAGGGCCGGACCGTTTTCTATGGCCTGTGCCAAAGCAGCTTCAACTTCAGCTTGTTTTGCGTTGCCTGCAATTTTAGCGTAAACATCGCCTAAACCATTTCTGGTATCAATGTTCAGTTCTTTGAAAAGGTCAGCATATTTAGTAAACACATCTGCAAAGTAAACTTCAACAATGGCACCAAAAATAATCGGATCAGAAACCTTCATCATTGTTGCTTTTAAGTGTGCAGATAATAAAACGCCTTGAGCCTTAGCTTCAGCAATTTCTTTAGCCACAAAAGTTTTCAATGCCGATAAGCTCAATGCAGAACTATCAATCACCTCTCCTGCTTTTAATGGTGACAAAGCTTTTAATTCGGTTACAGCACCATCAGCAGCAACAAATTCTATTTTAAATTGACCTGCTTCAGCAACGGTTGTAGATTTTTCTGAGCCGTAAAAATCGCCTTCAGTCATGCTGGCTACTTTGGTTTTCGAATCTGCAGACCATTTACCCATTGAGTGCGGGTTTTGTTTGGCGTAATTTTTAACCGCTTTAGGCGCTCTACGATCGGAGTTACCCTCACGTAAAACCGGATTTACTGCAGAACCTAAAACTTTTGCATATTTAGCTTTAATTGCTTTTTCTTCGTCGCTCTGTGCATTATCAGGATAATTTGGAATTGCAAAACCCTGCGCCTGTAGCTCGGTAATTGCACCTACCAATTGAGGGATAGAAGCAGAAATATTCGGTAATTTGATAATGTTAGCTTCCGGAGTGGTAGCCAAGGCACCAAGCTCTGCTAAAGCATCACCAATTTTTTGATCGTCTTTTAAATACTCAGGAAAGTTTGCCAAAATTCTTCCTGCTAAAGAAATATCTCTGGTTTCTACATCAATACCCGCTGACGCAGTAAAAGCTTGTACGATAGGTAAAAGTGAGTAGGTTGCCAACATTGGCGCCTCGTCGGTTTTGGTGTAGATAATTTTTGATGTATTTGACATGTTTATATTGATTTTGCTTATTAAGGTTAACTATTCAATCGGTTTCCAGGTTTGTAAACCGATCTTTTTAAAATCGCCTAAAGATAAAATAATCGAATGAATTAAGGAACATCGCAATGTTATTTATAGTACCATTAATTGCAGATAGCGAGTAAAATATTAATGACGGGATTTGTTATTGGAGCGCAGGGCGATTTGCAATTTTTAATTTAGTCCTGCTCACCGCTTTATCCCGATAAAACGGGATGTGTGTTCCGATCAGGGCTAGAAACTTAGGCCTGTAGTACGGAAAACCGGCATAGTAGCAGAAAAACGACCAAACTAAACCTGATCGAACGGTCCCGATTTTTCATCGGGAAGGTAGAGCAGGAAGAAATTAACCGATGGAATACTGTAATTGCTTTCCAAAAAAATAAAACGACCATATCATAATAAGATATAGTTTTATCTGTCTTTAGTGCAACACCCCAGTATTTTTTTGTGAAGCATTTCTTTGGCTAAACTTTTGTAGCGTCAAAACCAAATACCTATCTATTTTAAAATTTTAATTGAAAATGACCGAACCTACCTTAGATCAACAGTTAAATGCCCGCAAATTCGACGAGGCTAAAAGCATGATGCATAACGGCGAAAAACTTTCTAAAAACATTCAGGAACATCATAAATCATCTATTTTTGATCATCTGGTGAGAGAGAAACAGTACGAAATCCTGAATATGATGCTAAAGGACAAAACCATCGAAACCGACATTTATGAATTCGACAGTTTTGACAAAAGCATTTTTCAGGCTATTGTCCGCAACCTTGGTAATGACGATGAAGATATTGCATTTTTCAATGAATTTATTACTCATTTCGATAACTTAAATGACGAGGTTAGCACTAAAACACTATTAAGTTATTTCTTCGAAAATGGGATGAGTTTACCCCTGATCAATGCCTGTATCGACGCAGGTTGCAGTGCAAATTTTAAAAACAATGCAGAAGAAAACTACATCCATCAGGTGGTGAAAAGCAGTTTCCGAAGGTATAACCTAAATGATGAACAGACTACCGATCTGCTTAAAGGATATATCGATATTCTGCTTAGCGAAGGTGTTGATATTAATGAAGGCAATGTGGTGCAGGAAACCCCATTAATTACTGCAATAAAGTTTAACAAGAAAAATTTAATTGCCCATCTGCTCGAAAATGGCGCAGATCCTAATCATACCGACCGCGATGGAAATTCAGCTTTCTTTTATGCCGTGGCACATTCACAGAGCGAAAACATATACGATACAATGCGTAATTTTGCCACGCCAGCTTTCGATCAGGTTAATAAAAACGGCGAAACACTATTATTTGAATATGTGCGAATGATGTCGAACAGTGAAAGTGGCATCAAATTCCTTAAAAAACTGATTGAAGATGGCGCTGATTTATATCAGGCCAGTACCTGGTACGGTGCAGATACTACTCCATTGGATATTATAGCCGAAAAACAGGCTGATATTTTACAGGCTGTTTTAGAAACCGGACAGGTAGATGTAAGCAGGGCCGATAATAAAGGGAATACCCTGCTGCATAAAGTTTGTGCCTACAATGTAAATTACGAAGCAGAAAAAGCGAAAGAAACCTATAGAAAAGTAAAGCTCCTGCTCGAAAACGGTGCAGATATTGCTATCACCAACGATCAGGACCAGACCGCGCTGATGCTTGCATCTGATGATAACCTGAAAATAAAAACTGTAGAACTGCTCATGAAACAATCTTAACATATGTCGATGTCATTTATTATTGCCTGCGAAAGCGGCAAGCGCAAAATAGCCGAACTTTTATTGGCCAAACAAGAGGTAGAGGTAGATTATACAGATGAAAAAGGCAGAACAGCCCTTCATTATGCCGCTCACCGTGGATATTTAGACCTTATACAGATTTTAATAGATCGTGGGGCAGCTTTAGATTACGAAGATCATGCTGGAGAAACACCGTTTTACTTTGCCTGTTTACAAAAACAGAAACAAACTGCACTATTTCTTTTAGATAAAGGTGCAAGAGTTGACATTAAGGATTTTAAAGGCAACAGCTTATTACACCTAACTGCACAAAGCGGGCAGATTGAAGTGTTAGAAAAACTCCTCAATCAAGGTCTTGAAGTTGATGGCGAAAATAATGAGGCAGAAACGCCTTTGCTTATTGCTGCAAGTTGGCGGAACAAAGAAATTGTTCAAAAATTATTGGGATTTGGAGCCAATATCAACACCACCAATAAACATGGCGATTCACCTTTAATTTTTGCGGTTAAATCTAAAAACACACCAATGGTTGAGCTGCTGATTGATAAAGGCGCCAACATTAACCATGTTAACCATGCAGGGGAATCAGCATTGCTACTTGCCTGTTATGATGGCAACAGGATGTTGACCAAAACATTGGTAGAAAAGGGTGCAGATGTATTCGTTTCACCAAAAGATGGCCTCTCTCCCATCTGGTATGCCTGCGCCAATAATCAGAAAGAAATCGTTGATTTATTTTTAACCAACGGTATAGATGTAAACTATGCAAAACCGCTTTCGGGTAATGACGATTCGATGTATTCGTACTTAGAATGGGTAGAAACTGCCAATAACATTTCGATATCGGCCAGCTTCTCTTTCGACAACAATTACAACTACGGAGGCGAGAGCATGCTACATGTAGCAGCCAAAAGCGGCCATGTAAGTATGTTAAAGCTATTAATAGAAAAAGGTGCAAACATTAATATTCAGGATGAAAGCGGGAACACGGCTTTACATTACGCGGCTGCGAATGGTAAAAAAGATGCCGTAAAATTTTTACTGGAAAAATCAGCCGACCCTACCATTGTAAATGTAAAAGAACAGAAAGCAATAGATTATTCGAATATTAAGGGTTTTAATGAAATTACGGAACTCTTTTTGAAATATGGCCTTCCAGCTAATCCAAATGTGCAAGGAACAAGTACAATATCATCAGAAAATACTGCTGAAGTTCCAAAAAACGATATGGCAGCGAAAAAACAGGCATTATTAGATTTAAAAGAGTTACTCGATGCGGGAATTTTATCGCAGGAAGAATTTAATGCGGAAAAAGCTAAGATTTTAAAAGGTTAAGTTAGCTGCCATGTTCGTCATTGCTTCGTCGGCTGAAAACCTCCTCGCAATGACGAAATTTCTATTCAAAAACATTGTCTAATAAAATTTTAGTTATAAATTTATTTTTAAGAACTTTCCTGGTCAGAAAATCTAAATTTGATCGGAATATTCGACATTAACGCTCACACAAATGAAAAGTAATCCTAAAGTTAAACTTCAATTATTTCTCTTTCTTTCCATCTTTACATATGCCTGTTCGCCAAAACTATATCTGGATGAAACCAAACGCTATCAAGCAGGAACATTAACCGAGTCGCAAGTAGATTCCCTGCATCTTTTCTTAAAAGAAAACCAAAGGCTTGCCATAAAAGACACCATTATCATCAAATATGATTTCAATAAAGACGATTGTTGGAAAGACCTTAGCTATCAGAACGCAGAATTCCTGAACAATGTAAGATGGGCCTTTCAAAAAAACATTCTTGAAAAAGCCGAGGCCAGGCCAAAAGTTGCCATTTACCAATATCGTGAGGATGGAAAAAGTTTCAGTCCGATTAAATCGAAAGGACTAGAAATAGAAACCGATTCGGGTTTTCTTAGAAAATTATTATTTAAAGAGGCTACTTCTTGTGGCACCTCGGCAATTATCCTTCCCAACGGAAAATTTTTACTGGTAAAATCAGACCCGCAATTCTCTGCGCTGATATTAAACGCAAAAGACATCGAGAAAAAATTACAGGAAAATCTGGTTAAATAATTTACGATAAGTAAAATTCCCCAATACCGCCCAAAAATAACAATGAACATTGCTTACAAGAAAATTTCTATCCTGACTAGTTAACGACAATTTAAGACATTGCAAACTCAGAAAGAAAAGGATGCTGTAACTAAAATAAAGTTCTATCCCTTTTTTATTGCAGGGCTTTTAAGAACGGTTATTACATATGCTAAAAAAATTTGTAAGATATCATCTTATATTTAAAAATAATCAGATATAAAATTAATCCTATGGAATTTAATAACGAATTAATTACAACAAGCGAATATGAAAACTTGAACTTTAATTCTTCTATTAGGGGTAGTTACAGCACATTACAATTTGTTATAAGGTTACATAAAGATGTTAGACATCATCTGGATCAGGATGAAATAACCCCAGAAAAACTTCAAGCATTTTCTACTTTTTTACATGAAACAATTCACTGGTGGCAGCACATAGGCTCACATTTTGGCTTTATACTTAACACATCGTATCCTTCATTTGCAGCAAGTTCTTTTGAACATCTAAAAACTTTAATTTCGAAAGACTTAGCGTATAAATCTTTAGTGAAATTTGAAGAAAATTATTTTAATGAAAAGGGATTTTGTGATATTGAAGAACTAAATATTATAGTAAATAATTTCTATGATTTAGATTATGCGAAGCTTTTCTGCTTAGACAATAAGAATATTAAAGATATAGTTAAGGATAAGCGACTTTTCTTATCGATAGGCCATTGCTTTAAGATAATGTGGTCAAATTCAATGTTCACAATTTCAGAAACCTTAGATAAAGATTTTAACTTTATTCCAAAATTTAATGATTGGATAGGAAAATTCCAAGAACTAGAGAGTAAAAAAATAGAAGGATTTTATCCAGATTCTAACTACCGTGTATCCCCGCTTGGAATAAAAGCAATTTTTGAAGGTCAAGCTATCTTTAATCAAATATTATATCTCAAAAATGCATTTGCTGAGAATAAAATCATTTTTAAAGACTTCATAGATCAAGGGATGCTTCACGGAATTTACCTTGAAGCCTTTGATTTATATTTGCAGATTATCAAAGAAGACAGACCATTTTTCGTTGATGATGCGTTGATAGGCTTATTTCTTCTAGTATGTGATATATCAATAAATCCTAATAATGGATTTCCTCTAGACATTTATGATTATGAAAATTTTATCAATAAAAATAACCCAGGACTAAGATTTATTAAGATATGTGAAATAATTTCTGGACAGAAAGGCTATTATTTGGAAAGATGTAAGCACCTTGATAAACAAAGCTATATCGACTTAAGTAAACTACTTAACAAAAGATTAGGTTGCAAATGTTCGTATCAAACATTAGAAATGTTCAAAACATGGGCAAATGAAGAAAGTGTTAAAAGTTTATTAAAAGAAGAAGAGAAGCATATATACGAGGAAATAAACATGCCATTCCGTTTGTTTTTTGCCAAATATTTAAGATTTCAATTAGATAAATTTGAACAACCCGAGGTTTTTTGCTGGATAGGGCATCATATGTCTCGAGCCAAAGATGCTTCTATCAAACATCTTTTTGATAAACATAGAGCATTGTTTATTGATGCTGAAGATGGAGAGGTAAAACCAGTAATATTCGATGGAATTGAAGAAAAAAATCTTCTAGCAACATTTAACAAGTTTTATCAACATACAATGTTTTACGAGCTCATTCTTAAATGGATTAGTGAAGAAGGAAATTTCAAATTTGACTATAAGTGGTTACTTAATGAACGAAATGAAGATGCAATTCCGAGAATTAAACAGGAGTTTAATAGACTTTTTAAAATAGATATCGAAAATATTAAAATAGTTTAACGATTTAATGCATAGAAACTGCATCTAACAAAGGTCAGCTTAAAATACGACACACCAGAAAAAACAAATGACATTTTTATATACAGCTCGGGGAACATACGACAAGACATATAACGAGGACGGAATGTCTTGGGTCAAGTATATTGAATGGTCTAAATTGACGCATTTAACAGAACTTGTTTCTCTTGATGGAATGCTAAATGAAATATTGGTTGAACCGGACTATGAAAATGCAGACGATTGGAATTATATTCAGACTATTGAGCAATATCAAACAAATTTTTTCACGACATCTGAATTCGTTTTTAAAAGAATAAAATACAAAGACAAATTCAATTTATTGACCGTTGTCCTAGAGCCAGACATAGACTGTAAAGACATAAAAATTGACAATTATGAATTTTTGGCTATGATTTGTTAGACCAAGACTTTAACATTAGTGCTTTAACAAATTGTGGTGGTTTTGACGAAACGTTTCTGCCAGCAGACCTAAACGACAAAGGGCTTATTTACGACTTTAAAAAAGCGTATGAAATAAAGAAAAGACTTTTAGAAAATAACCCAGACGAACATCATGCAAATACCAACGTAATTGCAGTTTGGAGACACAGAACAATTGGACGATGAAATCAACCATAGCAAATAAATGAAGCCAAATTGCTTACAAGCGCCTTGCATTAGATGTTGGCTGACGCGTGTAAAATTGAAGCTGAGACTTTATGTAGCTAAATCAATACTAAATACAGGCCAAAACAATCTTGCTTCGAGTTAGAAACGATTTAACAAAATTTAACTAAAAAATTAGGTGTAATACTGTAATTTAGTTTTAATTAATTGTTTTCAAATTAACAACTGGAAATTTATGCTCGAATTCCTTTGCTCCACTCCCATAATTCTAAAAACGGATCATCTTTTCGGTGATCAGATTTTTGTTGCTCAATCAATATCTCAATTTTAAAAGATTATATAATAAAAGTACTTTCCTGTTAACATAGCATTGAACCAGGGAAAATAATATGCGCTCTCCAGGAAGGTACTCCAGGGTACTTTCCTTTTATTGTTTTATCATGATCTTTTGTGCACAGGGCAAACCATCTGTCAGTTTTGATGTTATATTTTTCTGAACTAATTTCCTTTATCAAAACGGGTTAACATGAAAAATAAGATTTTCTGCACAGCAATACTTTCATCCCTTATTCTTTTCGGATGTCAGTCTGATTCAGGTTCGCAAAAGCAAGGGGAAGATACAACACTTACCTCCAAAAGCGGAACCGTAGATTTACCTGCACCCGATACCAATGCAGCCAAAAGTAAATTCAGCAAGGTTATCGATTGGCCTGAAGGTAAAACGCCCATTGCCCCGGAGGGTTTTGTGGTAACCAGATTTGCTTCAAACATTAAAAGCCCGCGCAATACTTATATTGCGCCAAACGGGGATGTACTGGTAGCGCTTTCTAATTCGGAAAGAAGCACTGCAGAAGCGGTTGCCAATACAGTAACCGGCAAAGCTAAATCTGAAGTGCCTGGTAAAAGTGCCAACACGATTTTAATATACCGCGATGAAAATAAAGATGGCAAGCCTGAAACTGTTACCACTTTTTTGAACGGGCTCAATCAGCCTTATGGAATGCTGATTATTGGCAATTCATTTTATGTAGCCAATACCGATGGCTTGTGGCAATTTCCTTATAAAACCGGCGACACGAAAATAAACGCTACTGGCAAAAAAATCCTGAGTCTCCCGGCTGGTGGATATAACAATCATTGGACGAGAAATTTAATTGCCAATGCGGATAAAAGCAAAATTTATATCACCGTGGGATCGGGCAGTAATGTTGGTGAAAACGGAATGAAAAACGAAGTAAGAAGAGCTAATATACTGGAAATCAATCCAGATGGAACAGATGAGAAAATTTATGCTAGTGGTTTGCGTAACCCCGTTGGAGTAGATTGGGCGCCAACTACAAACGTGCTTTGGACGGCTGTAAATGAACGCGATGGATTGGGGGATGATCTTGTTCCCGATTTTATTACCAGCGTTAAACCCGGTGGCTTTTATGGATGGCCGTATTCTTATTTTGGTCAGAATGAAGATCCCCGTTTAAAAGGTAAAAATCCGGAGCTGGTTAAAAAAGCAATTGTGCCTGATGTTGCCGTAGGTGCACATACCGCCTCTTTAGGCTTAGCTTTTTACAAAGGCACAAAATTCCCTCAAAAATATCAGGGAGGTGCATTTATAGGCCAGCATGGGTCGTGGAACCGCTCTGCTATTTCCGGATATAAAGTTGCATTTGTGCCCTTTAAAGATGGAAAGCCAGCAGGCAAACCAGAGGATTTTTTAACTGGTTTTGTGGCTGATGCTGATAAGGCCGAGGTTTATGGCAGGCCTGTTGGTGTTACTTTAACACCCGATGGAGCATTACTGGTTGCCGATGATGTTAGTGGCATAATTTGGAGGGTTGCTGCTAAATAATTTACAAAATAGCCACAGGTTAGCAGAATATGCACTAAATTTATCTGCCAATCTGTGGTTAAACCATCAATTATCGATCTATTGAAACCGAACCTTACTTTACTCTTGACTTTATTTTCCTTTACCGGTTTAGCGCAAACGATAAAGCCCGATTCGACCAAAAAACTCGAAGAAGTTACCGTTAAAGGCTATTACAATTCGCATTCATTATTAAGGTCGGTATCAGCCGTAACTTTGATTGATAGCAATTTAATCGGAAATCAACAGAGCAGTTCTTTAGTGAGCACTTTAAATACTGTTCCTGGCGTAAGGATGGAAGAACGTTCGCCGGGTAGCTATCGTTTATCGCTTCGTGGCAGTTTACTCCGATCTCCTTTCGGCATTCGAAATATTAAAATTTACATTGATGATTTCCCCTTAACTGATGCAGGTGGAAATACCTACCTAAATGCCTTAGATGTTTCTGCGGTAGGTATGATGGAGATTTATAAGGGACCTGAAGCCAGTATTTTTGGTGCAAACACAGGTGGTGCTATTTTGATTAATCCTCCTAGCATAAACCACAATGAAATTAATATTTCGGCAATTGGAGGTTCTTATGGTCTTTTGCATCAAACGGCATCAATCAAACAGCAATATAAAAAGTATAGTTTCAGCTTTAGCGAAGGGTATCAGAGAAGCGACGGGTATCGACAAAACAGTGCAATGGGTAGAAAATATTTTCAAACGCTGCAGCAATGGAATTATAGCAACGCTGGCAGTTTAAAAGCTTTTGTTTTTTACAGCGATTTAAACTACGAAACACCAGGTGGATTAACGGCTGCACAATTAGATCAAAACCCTAAACTGGCCCGTCCGGCAACACCAACACTACCTGGCGCCATTTCACAGCAAGCTGCCATTTACAATAAAACCATTTTCGGGGGAATATCCAATTCGTACCAGATCAATAAATACCTAAAGCATGTTATGGCTTTGTTTACCTCGTATACCGACTTCAAGAACCCGTTTATAACTAATTACGAACAGCGCTACGAAAGTACGCTTGGACTAAGAACATTTTTAGAATACGCTCAGGCGAAAGAAGACATTAAATTTAATGCTCAAATAGGATTAGAAAGTTCTGCTACCAAAAGTCAGATCAAAAACTTTAATAACAATAGTGGGGAAGCTACCTCAATGCAAGCTTCAGACCGCTTAAAAGCCGGTCAGGATTTTGCTTACTTCAGATTAAACTTCGACATCAACAATAAATTTCTGATCGAACTTGCATCCAGTTTAAACTTTTTTAGCTACAACTATGAAAGCTACTTCCCTGTAACAATTGCAACAAAAGAGCGCAAGTTTAATACCCAATTTATGCCAAAGGCCGCCTTATCTTACTTAATCGCAAATGACATCTCTGTCAGGGCTTCTGTAAGTAAAGGTTATTCAACGCCTACGATAGCAGAAGTGAGATCGTCTGATAATAATATCAATAATGATCTGCAAGCAGAGTCTGGCTGGAATTATGAACTGGGTTTGAGGTATAAAACAGGGAATAACCGTTTTTACGCTAACGGAAATATATTCCATTATGAATTAAAAAATGCTATTGTAAGAAGGCTAAATCAAAACGACGCTGAATATTTCATAAATGCAGGCGGAACAAAACAAGAAGGAATTGAGCTCGAAACAGCCTTATGGATCATCAAAAACAATACTTCATGGTTAACAGGATTACAACTAAGAAGCAATTATACCTGGAGCCGATTTAAATTTGAAGATTTTGTAAGCGGCACTAGCAATTATGCGGGTAACCAACTTACCGGTGTTCCAAAAAATATATGGGTTAATAGTCTCGAATTTAACTTTAAGAAAGAACTTTACTTCTTTGCGCAACACAACTACACCTCAGCCATTCCGCTAAATGATGCCAATACAACCTTTTCTAAAAGGTATCATCTGCTTGAAGTAAAAGCCGGAATAAAAAACCTAAGGCTAAGCAGAACCCGCCTTGATTTATTTGCGGGTGTAAACAACCTACTTGATGTTAATTACAGCCTGGGCAATGATTTAAACGCCGCAAATGGGAGGTATTTTAACCCAGCCCCAGGAATTAATTTTTATACTGGTCTTTCTATTACATTGTGATCTTTAAATCGCATCATATAAATTGAACATCTATATGATGCGAGTATGCTATAAGCTAAAAGGCTTCTTGCTTTTCTCTTTCCCTGATGATCACATCACTAACTACTATTTCTATTGCATAGCGTTTTTTACCATCTGTACCATCATAAATATTTGTTTGTAACCTGCCTTCTACAGTTAAGCCTGTACCCTTTTTAACCTGAGTTTCGGCAAGCTCGGCTTTTGCATTCCAGAAAGTTAAATTAAACCATTGCACTCTTTTTACCTCTTCACCCCCTGAATTTCTATAGGTTTCGTTTATGGCCAGGTTAACCTTTGCTAATTTTTGACTTCCAAAAGTTTTAATCTCTGCATCTGCTCCTGCAAATCCGCTCAATACTACTTTGTTAATTGCACTTTCCATGATCTTTAAATTTTAAGTTTCTAAATGTTTAACGAACAGTCATCACCTCGATAACCGACAGGACAAAATTGTGAACTGCATCAAAAATTAGTCGGATTGGAAACATTTATAGTCGTTTATAAACGTTTATACACGGAAAAAATGCATTTAAAGCTTCAAGAGGCTGTTTTATATTTTTTTTATTCCACCATTTTATTTTATAAATTAGGTCATCATCCCATAATAAAAAAAGAAATTATTATGGAACGTTTATGTTTAGACTGCGGAACCCTGATTAGAGGAAGGGCCGATAAAAAATACTGCGATGATTCTTGTCGCAACAATTACAACAATCGTTTAAAGATTGAGGATAATCTAGTGATTAAAAGGATAAATAGCATACTCAGAAAGAATCGTGCTATCCTTGCTGCGCTTAATCCAAATGGTAAAACCAAGGTTACCGGTAAAAAGCTAATTTCGGCAGGCTTTAATTTTGAATACCATACTTATAGTTATGAAACCCAGAACAGCAACACATACATTTTCTGCTATGAATATGGTTATTTAATTTTAGGTGATGACAGCTACCTGCTGGTAAAAAGGGAAGAAAAGCTTTGGTTGGCCTAGTTCAAAATGCTGTGGTTTGCTAATGTTATTTCCAGCATAAAAGACGCATATAATCTCCCGCAAATTTCGCAGAAAGCGCTGATCTGTAATTTACTTAGCGTCAACCTGTGTGATCTGCGGGAAATTAATAACCATTATACAATTAACTTATCACTGGATTTAAACCCCTAAAATTTAAGCAGGCTAATCGTATGATTTTTTTATTCAGGAGGAGATAGTTAGTTTTATCAACTTATGATAAACTATAACAACAAGCTTTTTAAACCCACAAGCAATACGGAAAATGGTGAAACGTCAAACGAAACCATTTTTAGATATAAACAAACAGGAAATATCCTTACTGCAGAATATACAGGTGGAAAAATTATTTTTGGTCATTTGATTGGCTTAGTTGATGAAAACAGCAATATTGAAATGCGCTATCACCAGGTAAATAATCAAGGTGAACTCATGACCGGGATCTGCTATTCAAAGCCAGAACGATTAGCAAATGGCAAAATCAGACTCCATGAAACCTGGCAGTGGACATCAGGAGATAAATCAAAAGGACAATCAATTATCGAAGAGCAATAAGGCTTATTGGTTAAAGCTAAACCGTTGCAGTAAATTAAACACAAATCCAATTTCTTTCATCTCCAGTTTTATTAGCTAATATGCCTCCAAAAGAAAGTCCAATTAATCGAATACCGTTTATATTACGAACCGCATTCAATTTAGTCTACAGCCCGCTTGATTATCAAATAAATAACCTGCAAATAGAAGATGAAAGTCGGGAATATGCAGCCTGTACTTTTGAATTAAACGGTCTAAAAATCAAGCACCGCCTTTCTAAAATTACCCCAACCAAGATTGGTCAATTTGTAACCATATGGAAGCGGAATGAAGCAGGAATTACTACTCCATTTAATGATCAGGATGAATTTGACCTATTAATAATATCTGCTAATAATACCGACCTATGTGGCCAGTTCATTTTTCCAAAAGCCATATTGGTACAACATAAAATTATTACCAAAAATGGAATAGAAGGTAAAAGAGGAATTAGGGTTTATCCGCCCTGGGATACAGTAACAAATAAACAGGCAGAGAAAACCCAGCAGTGGCAAGTGCCTTATTTTCTTCAGATTGATGTTAATGAAAATATCGATCTTGCAAGGGCGAAGAAATTAATCGGCAATGGAATTAAACAAACAGGATTTTAAAATCCCGGTTAAACTTAGCAAGTTTCGGGTAGTTTACCGTTTCTTTCCAAACTACTTTTGGATATAAATTATTCAAGACCATGAAAGCACAAGAAGAAATCAATTTCAACCGGATAGCCGAAGCCATAAGCTATATCAAGGCAAATTTTAAAACACAGCCTGGTTTAGAAGAAATTGCAGAGAAAGTAAATTTAAGCCCTTTTCATTTCCAAAGATTATTTAGCGAATGGGCGGGTACTACCCCTAAGCGTTTTTTGCAATACATCAGCATTGGTTATGCTAAAGAAATGCTGAAAGAAAACCAAAGTTTATTCGATACCGCATTAGAAACCGGCTTATCGGGAACCAGCAGACTGCACGATCTTTTTGTAAACATTGAAGGGATGACACCTGGAGAATATAAAAACGGCGGCGAAAACCTCCACATCAATTATAGTTTTGCAGAAAGTCCGTTCGGTAATATCATTGTAGCCAGCACCTCAAAAGGAATCTGCCATATCGCTTTTTATGACGACGAAAACATTGCTTTGGCGAATTTGCAACGCCAGTTCCCTGCAGCTCAATATCAACAAATATTGGATAAAGAGCAACAAAATGCATTATTTATTTTCAGTCACGATTGGAGCAAATTGCACCAGATTAAACTGCATTTAAAAGGCACTGATTTCCAGTTAAAAGTTTGGGAAGCTTTGTTAAAAATTCCTATGGGTAAATTGGCCACTTATGGTAACATTGCCAAACAATTACAAAATCCTAATGCATCCAGAGCGGTAGGTACTGCGATTGGAGATAATCCGGTAGCCTTTCTCATTCCTTGTCATCGGGTAATACAAACAAGCGGTGCTTTGGGCGGTTACCATTGGGGAGTGAATAGAAAAACAGCCATGATTGGCTGGGAGGCCGCAAAAACTAATGCTTAACCCTGTATGATCAAACATGCAGATATTTCGACGGAAGAACTCAAAAAAAATTTCAAAAACAAAGATATTTGCCTCGGCGGAAATTCCAGGTTGAAGATTTACGGATTACTTAAATGCAGATCGGGAAAGCGGATGAAGAAAGAAAACCGTGTATTTTTCCGTTCTGTAGATGAAGCGCTTCAACATGGTTACCGCCCTTGCGGACATTGCTTAAAAACAGCATATAAACAATGGATTTATTCAACACCACAATAGATGTTAACCAAAATCTGCTCCCATACGGCGGAACAGTAAATTATTATGGCAAATTATTCCCGATACCGAAAGCCGATCATTATTTTGATATACTGATGAATACTATTGAATGGAAGAATGATGAAGCTTCTATTATGGGTAAACACATCATCACCAAAAGAAAAGTAGCCTGGTATGGAGATGAAGCCTATTCTTATACCTACTCCAATAAATCGAAAATGGCCTTACCATGGACAAAGGAATTACTGGAGCTAAAAAAAATATCAGAGGAGCAAACAGGTACCGCATTTAACTCTTGTTTACTTAATTTATACCACAATGGTGATGAAGGCATGGCTTATCATAGCGACGACGAGAAGGCCTTAGCTAAAGATTCTGCCATTGCATCATTAAGTTTCGGTGCAGAACGAAGATTTCTTTTCAAACATAAAAAAACAAAAGAAACGGTAACCTTATTTTTAGAAAATGGAAGTTTATTGGTGATGAAAGATGAAACACAAACCAATTGGCTGCACCGCCTTCCACCAACCAAAAAAGTAAGTAAGCCGAGGATAAACCTCACCTTTAGAACGATGGTGGTTTAGTTTAAATGACAAAGGATTTTAAGCCGGGTGATTGGTCTCGAAGTATCGTCATTTCGACCGTAGTGGAGAAATCTTTTAAGTTCGATCAATAACTTGGTACAAAGATCTCTCCATTTCGCTGCGCTACAGTCGAGATGACGACCGTTCTTTTGGAGTCAGTAAATGGCAACCTATCGAAGGGCCATTTTTGTTTCCTACCAATAAAAGGTCTTCGACAGGCTCAGACTGACAACAATTCTAATTGAGTTAAAGCATGATATAATCCCAGCCAATTAACCTTCAAAAAATCTTAGTTTTTAAATTCCTTTATATCTACAATGCGGTCATCATCAGCATTTTTCTTTAAGAAAGATGTTCCATTTGCATTCGCTACCCAGGTATAATCTCTTTGAATATTTCCAACAAGGGTTTCAGGTTCATTTATTAATGCTGCTGGCAATGGCAGGTTAAAAGTTTCGCCCGTTGCCGTATTTACCTGGTACAAAGAATTGGCGGTTAAAAAAGCTAGTGTGGTTTTATCGCTAGAGTACATAAAAAATTTCCCCTGGATACGTTCATCAGGATTTTGTCTCTTAATAGGATAAACCCTTGAATTTATAGTTGTGATAAAAAAGTCGTTATTCACCAAAATATTACTACGTGTTAATTCTTCTAAACCGTTTGTATATTTTTTATCTTCAGCACCTTTTGATGGTTTATTCAAGCTAACCACTTCGGTTTTTCCATCATTAACAGAAATGATATAAAAAGGAGCCATTTTACCTGTTTCATTGGCAACCTGTACTAATAGAGCTGTTTTTTGTGTGTTGATGAATGATGCAACGACAAATTTCTGCGCAGCGGCATTCGGGGCATCATCAACAATAATAGTGGTATCTTTATATTGAATGGCAAAGCGATCGGCTGCTGCCACAGCACCAGAATCTGTTTTTACGATAGTAAATACATTTTTCTTCGATTTTGGGAAAACATTAAAATCGTCACTGGCAGCAAAAGGTCTTGCCTTGTAGGCTTTTTCAGATTTACCGCAGCCAAATAAAACAACGGAAAGTAAGAGTGCATAAAGCGTAATTTTCATAGGTATTGTTATTTATTTTTTTGCTAATTTATAATCTTTATTGCGCTTATTTTATCAAAGTCACCAGAAAATTACCGCATCTGCTTAAAAAGTGCAACAGATTGTGTTTTGTGCTGGTATTCAACAATCTATTAATTATAAACGCAACAGCCCCTGCCCTCTGCTTCTCCTTCAGATTCAAACGCCTTACCTTCTGTAGTTAGATGGCAGAATTTGGCTACTTCAGACTAAATTCGTTATTTTTGATTAACAGACAACCAATGGCAAACACACCGAATTTTCTCGCTAAAAATAAAAGCGTAATCTTATATGGGGTTTTCCTGGCTGCACTACTGTTTTTGCTAAAGTGGCTTGAACTTCGTTTCATGATCATCAACCATGCCTTCGAAATTTATGCTGGTTCGATAGCTGTTATTTTTACAGCTTTAGGCATTTGGCTTGCGCTTAAATTAACCAGGCCCAAAACCATACTGATCGAAAAAGAAGTTTTTACGGAAAGGCCTGAAACATTTATCCTCAACGAAAAAGAATTGACGAAACTCAACATCAGCAAAAGAGAGCTGGAGGTTTTGGAACTCATGTCTGCAGGTTTAAGCAACCAGGAAATTGCGTTAAAGTTATTTGTTTCTTTAAACACCATAAAAACACACAACGCCAGGCTTTTCGAGAAACTGGAAGTTAAACGCAGAACACAGGCCATAGAAACAGCCAAAAGACGCTGTATTATCCCTTAGTGCACTGACACATTGATATTAAAAAGCAACCAATCTGAAAAATCACCCTAAAGTATGAGGGTTAAAATAAATAATCGAAGCAATTTTGTGGTGTAAATCTCTTAAAATTAGAAACTGATGAAACCATCATGAGCAAACGATCACAGACAGAGATGAATATTGCTCATGATAGCTTCATCACAATTTAAAAAAACTATATACTGATGAAAAAGAACGTAATTGTATTTGGATTAATCGCCGGCTTAATTGTATCAACTTTAATGGTGCTCTCTATGGCGAGATGTTATAGCGACCCGAACCTTGAGCACAGCATGCTTATTGGTTATGCCTCAATGGTATTGGCTTTTTCCTTTATTTTTGTCGGCATCAAAAACTACCGCGATAAATACAACGATGGGTTAATCACTTTCGGTAAAGCATTTAAAATCGGGGCATTGATCAGTTTGGTAGCTTCTACCATATATGTTATGGTCTGGTTGATTGATTATTACGTATTTATGCCCGATTTTATGGATAAATATGTTGCCCAGGCACTTAGAGAAGCCAAAGCAGATGGTGCATCGGCAGCTGAGCTGGCAACTAAGACAAAAGAACTGGCTTCCAGTCAGGAAATGTACAAAAACCCAGTCATGGTAGTTCTATTTACCTATATGGAAATACTGCCTGTGGGAATATTAATCTCATTGGTAGCAGCACTCATTCTGAAACGAAAACAAGGCACTCCATTAGGAGTAAAAACCGCTTAACATACCTGTTAATCTGATCTCCTTTTATTAATTTTAAGCCATAAAAAACAGCTATGTATACGATACCCTTTACCAATATAGATTGGAGCCAGATAGAAAAAGTAGAATACCCTGGCGAAACAGGCACAGCAACATGGCAAACCTTAAACCTGGATGGCTTAAGGATCAGGATTGTAACCTACTCTGCGGGCTACCTTGCCGATCATTGGTGCCAGAAAGGCCATATTGTACATTGTTTGGCAGGTAGCTTTGAAAGTGAAATGGAGGATGGGGCAACATTCGCGCTTAGCGCGGGGATGACGTATGTGGTTTCTGACGATTTAAGTTCACACCGGTCAGTATCACAGGAAAGCGTGAAACTTTTAATCATTGATGGCAGTTTTTTAAAACCAAAAGACACTTAAGGTGATTTATTAAGTACCACCCTATTTCGTAGTTATTATAAAAAATAAACTGATGCTGGTTAAATCACTTTTGGGTGAATTTCTTCATGAAGCAGAAAACACCCGCAAACTTTAAACGCAATTCCAAACAGTGCTTTGGATTTTATACCCTCAGCACACTCCTGGACTACGGCCCAATTGGCATCGCACATTGCTGAAATCTATGATTGGTATCCAGGAACTTTTCATGGTAATGAATTTAACATGGATACCTATAAACATGATGAGGTAGATATCAGCGATATCGAAAACATTATAGGCAAATTTGAACGGGCCTTTAACAGGGCTAAAGAAAGTATCGAATCGGCCACCAACGAAAGCATGTTCGAAGACTGGAAAATGACCGCTGGAGGTAAAACGGTTCTCCAGCCCATGCCAAGGATCCAGGTAATACGGGGCTTTTTAATGAACCATATTTATCACCACCGTGGCGAAATGATTGTATACCTGCGATCAACAGGGAATAAGGTACCAAGTATGTACGGGCCCGTTTACGAAGACAGCTTTAGATAAGGTTCAGAAATTATCATAATTTTGAACAAAAGATTATAAATGAAGATTTTTGCCGAAACCGAACGTTTAATTTTACGCGAATTGCTACTTACAGATGCTGAGGGCATGTTTGAAATGGATGGTGATCCTGAAGTGCACCTTTACCTGGGTAATAATCCTGTAAAATCAATCGAACAAAGTGAAGCAGATATCCAATTCATTAGAAAACAATATATCGAAAACGGTATTGGCAGATGGGCTGTTATCGAAAAAGCAACAGGTAATTTTGTAGGTTGGTCGGGCTTAAAACTAATTAAAGAATCTACCAATAACCACATCAATTATTACGATCTAGGATATCGGTTCGGTAAACGGTTCTGGGGAAAGGGCTACGCTACAGAAACTGCAGTGGCGGCACGAGACTATGGTTTTAATGAACTAAATCTGCATGAAATTATTGGCATAGCAAATATCGATAACCTGGGATCTATCCATGTTCTGGAAAAAGTGGGCCTAAAACGAATCTCTATTTTCGATTACCGTGGCATAAAACACCACTGGATGAAGATTGAAAAACCAATTTAGCGGTTTCAAAAAGCAATTTTGTCTTTTTATGGTTTAGTTTTTGATGCTAAAAAGGAAAATGATTTAAACCTTACATTATGAAACAACTAATCTTCTGTGGAATGCTGCTCTTATTATTGAGTTCTTGTAAAGAAAAATTAGATCCAGCGAGCTTTACCAATACCAAGTGGGAGTTAACAGCGCTGCCAGGTTTAACTTTACCTACAACAGCAAAAGCAACGCTAAACTTTGCCGACAGCCTTAAAATCAGCGGAAAATCGTTTTGTAACAATTATGGCGGCCAGGGAGAAATTGCTGATAATAAAATAACCGTTAAAAATGTTTTTGGCACAAAAATGTTCTGTCAGGAAACTGATGCAGCTGAACGCGCTTACTTACATGCCCTTAATCAGGTTAATGGTGCTAAAATAACTGATAATAAGCTACATCTGTTGGATGGCGATAAAACCTTACTGGTTTTCACCAAAACAAACTAGAATCTTTACATGCATAAAAAAGGCTGAATAAAGTATTTTTACTATTTTCGGCCTTTTGAGTTTAACGCAGGAGTGATGCCATCGATAACAGAAGATCTGAAGTTTTTTTTCTCAACCATAAGAAAAGCATTTAATTTATTTCAGCAGAACGATCCCTTACGCCTGGCCGGTGCTACTGCTTTTTTCACCAATTTCGCCTTACCCCCAATATTAATTATTCTCATCAGGCTATTTGGTATGTTTACCGATAGGCGCTTATTGGCTACACATCTGTTCGAACGCCTGGCCAATATTCTCGACAATGAGAGTATTTTACAGATCAGAACTACATTAAGAAATATCCGGGGTATTAATCAGGCTTGGTATGTTACTTTGTTCAGTTTTGTATTTTTCCTTTTTGTGGCGACCACCCTATTCAATGTGATTAAAAACTCTTTAGAGCAGATCTGGAATATAGGCCAAAAAGATAAAAAAGGGATTGTTAATACCCTTAAATCAAGGGCTATATCCGTTACGATTATCTTATTTGCCGGCATATTATTTTTTATAGGCTTGCTGGCCGATAGTGTGCAGGCTTATATTGGTGCCTATCTAAAAAATGGCTCCCCTTCTTTGGAATTGATTTTGACTTCCATAATCAACCAATTGGTTTTTGTGATCATCGTAACCACTTGGTTTACCATACTTTTCAGGTATTTAACCAATGGTCGTCCTACATGGCGGGCAGCAATTTCTGGAGGCCTGTTAACCGGATGCCTGTTTACAGCAGGAAAATATATTTTAAGGATTTTGTTGCCATTGAGTAACATCAGCAACATCTATGGATCAGCAGGTTCGATTATCGTAATTATGCTTTTCGTATTCTACTCTTCGTTGATATTTTATTTTGGCGCATCTTTTATTAAAGCGTTGAGTGTCGGTCGGGCCACACCCATTGTACCAAAAAACGGATCGTTTGCTTATGAGTTAACAGAGGTTGAACCGGAAAAAGAGGATTAAATTACTGTCAGATAGGAACACCACAGCACAAAAAAATCGTCATTTCGAGCGGAGTGCAACACAAGTCGAGAAATCTTTATAGATCTCTCCATTTCGCTACGCTTCAGTCGAGATGACGATCGTTCTATTCTAACTGGCTAATAGGATATTATAATTTATATTACAAAATCCGATAACCTAAGCCAACTGTAAATAGGTTTAACTTCGTACCAGGATAACCTGCTTTATTGATTTTTGATAAGCCAAGTTCGTAACGTGCATCGAAGCTTAATTTTTTAAGGTCTAAACCCGCTCCAAACTGCCATGACAAAGCCTGATTTTTAAAGTCGGCTCTGAAAACGCTTCCTGCAGCCTGACCAAAACTCTGATTTTCATCCAATATTAACGAAAACATTGGTCCGGTGTTTAAACGGAGGCCAATACCGGCAGCACCAAACTTAGTACCTACCAATAATGGCACATCTAAACTTGTAAAACGCACTTTATTTACTTCTCCCGTTGACTCACTTACCAAATCTGCTTTTTTGCCCGACACATAAAGCTCTGGCTGGAAGTAAACGCCTGCGGCACCTACCCTGGCCCAAAGGCCACCGTAAAAACCTGCGCGGTTGTTACTGTTAAAAGTGTTTTCACTATCAAATTTCGAAAAATTTGCTCCAGCTTTAATGCCCAGCTGGAAAGATGGCAATACCTGTGCGCTGGCAAATAAGCCAACAAGCAAAAAGGCAACGGTTAAAGATAAAAATTTCATATGCGATTAAATTTAGCTGGTGGCGTTGTTAATGGCTTCCTGTTCTTTTAAAGCATCAACATTGTTTTTATCACCAAAGTTTTGTGTTTTACCTGCAAAGTAATCTAAAATTCCTGAGATAGTATCTAAGTTATCAGCTAAATTTTGATGAATATCTGGTAAATCTTTTTCCAGGCGATTATCGCCTAATTCGATATTATCCACTTCAATTTTACCAATTTTCTGAATAAGTGCCTGCTGAGAGTTTTGTAAGTCTTCTAATTCACGCACAATCTTTTCCATTAATTCAAACTTCTTTAAAGTGTTCATAGGTTCTTATTTTTAGTTAACTATTCCTTATAAACCCCTTAGCGCTGGTTTTGTTTTATTTCGCCAATCTTTTAACAAAACAGATTTGGAAATACCGAAAACAACTAATAAATTAGTTTAAAATTATCCGTTATGAAAAATCTCCTTATTCTATTGGTCTTATTTGGTTTAGGTTTAGCCGGTTACGCACAAAATGCCAGCGTTGTAGATAAGGAGAAACTTTTCGATTTCTATCAGACCCAGCGTTATGCCGATGCTGCTCAATACCTCAAAGGCATTTATGGAGAAGAAGTGAACGATTTCAAAACCCTCAGCCAGATTGGTTATTGTTTTTTAATGGCTGGTAACAATGTTGACGCAGAAAAATTTTACACCAAAGCTTATACGCTGCAGCCACAAAACCTGCCTATTCTTTTCAGTCTCGGCAGTATCAATACCAAAAGGGGGAATACTGAAAAAGCCAAGCTCTACTATGGTGAAATTGCAAAAATAGATAGCAATAATTTTAATGTGTATAAACTGCTGGCTAATTTGTATTGTTCTCCAAAGGATGATTCACTTAAACTCATTTACCTCATGAAGGCTAATCTGATCAATCCGATAGAGGGCGATGTTGCTACCGATCTGGCTGAGGTGCATGCTGCTTATCAACAATATGAAAAAGCTTATGATGTACTTAATATTGCCATTAAGGGCGATAGTGATAACCTGGTGCTGCAAAGGGCTAAACTTCCTATTGCCAACCAGCTTAAAAAGTACAGCGAAGTGATTGCATCGGGAGAGAAACTGTTGAAAGATGGTGCTGATGCGGGGGTGATAAAAGATGTTGCAAAAGCTTATTACTATACAAAGAAGTACCAAAAGGCAATTGATCTTTTTAAACAATTGGAAGTAGCAGCGATGCAAAATGAGGCTACACTATACTATACATCACTCAGTTACCGCGCTTTAAAAAATTATCCGCAGGCGGCTATATATACGAGAAAAACCATCGATGAGGCCATTTCGCCCAATACTTCCAGTTATTATTCCTTATTGGGACTGGTTTATGAAGAAAATAATCAATTGGCTTTGGCAAGCGCAGCCTATAAAAAAGGTTTGCAATTCAAAGCAACAGCCACCTTATATTATCGTTTGGCCGTATTTTACGATACCCGTTTAAAGCAGGAAAAAAATGCGCTTAAATATTATAACCTTTATTTAAAAAGCAAGCCCAGCTTAACCGATGATAAAGAAGAAATTAAATTTTCAAGGGATAGAATTGCACAGCTAAACCTTACTGATTAAACCAGATCCTCGAAAACAGGTTTTACATTATCCCAAAATTCATCTAAGGCAATTATTCTCGGTTTAAAAAAGGAGATTAACGTAGGCCAGTGCTGTTGATTAAAGATACTCACTCCAGTAATGCTGATCGAAATCTGTGATACCGTTTTACCGAAATCATCGGTTGCATCTTTAGTCCAATCCCATTCTTCGTTTAGGGTATTGGTAAACAAGAGCTTAAACTCTTCAAACTGTTCGAAAATGAGATGCCTGATATCGGTATCGGGATGCGACAGCTGAATGCTGATAAAGGCTTTTTTACCATCAACATCCATTTTAAAGAAGATATTCTTCACACCCGTTTTGTAATTTGTCCAGTTTACGGTAGAACCGCTTGCTGAAGGGACGGGTTTCATATATTGCCCGAAACTGATCCAAAACTGTTGGCGCAGGCGGGCTGCTTCTTCTTTACTGTACATTTATTTTACTGCATCTAATAGAGACTTTATCATATTCGACTAAACCGTCATTCCCGCGCAGGCGGGAATCTTAAAGCTAATTGCATTAAGATTCCCAATCAAGTTGGGAATGACGACCCTTCGAAAATTTAAAATAGTGATATAATCTCTTTTAACGAAGCTGCAATTATAAGCGATTAATATTTATATTCAAAATGATAGCTACCAGAGCCTATTTCTTCTTTTTTATCGATTTTCGGCAATACTACCGTTGCGGTTGCATTGGCAGGAACAGTTACATCGAGTTTAAAAACACCATCTGCCATCGTCCACGCTGATTTAACAGTGCCGTACACCGTCTCCAGCTCTGCTGACGCGCTGGTTAATTTCCCGCCAGGCCTCGGCGTAATTAAAATAGCTTTGTAACCTGGTTGTGCTGATACCGGATTAATGCCGGCAATATTTTTATACATCCAATCGCCAATAGCTCCGTAGGCATAATGGTTAAAAGAATTCATATCAGCCGTTTGGAAAGATCCATCTTGTTTAATACCGTCCCAACGCTCCCAGATGGTGGTTGCCCCCATTTTAACCGGATATAACCACGAAGGGTAACTTTCTTGAAGTAACAGATCGTAAGCTACATCCTCGTGTCCAAAGCGGCTCAATACATGACAAAGGTACGGCGTGCCCAAAAAACCTGTCGTAAGGTGGTTTCCGTAATCTTTTACATTGTCTACCAATCTTTGTGCAGCCTGCGCACGTAAGTTTTCAGGCAACATATCAAACTGTAAGGCCAAAACATACGCCGTTTGGGTGTTAGAGATCAGCTTTCCATTCGGCGTCATATTTTCTTTGATATAAGCCGCTTTAATCTGCTCCAATAATGCATTGTATTTAGTTACATCCTCTGTTTTGCCCAATACCTTTGCTGCATTTATAAGCAACTGTGTGGAATGCGCATAAAATGTTTGGGCAATCATGTACTTGTCTGTTACCGCGGCACGGCCATCATTATCATCATTAGGACGGTAAAACAACCAATCGCCGAAATGGAAACCAGTATTCCAAAGGTTATTTTTAGCCACTGAAGAGATATAATCAACCCACTTTTTCATGCTGCCATATTGCGCTTCCAATATACCTTTATCTCCGTAAGAAACATACATATCCCAGGGGATGATAGTGGCGACATCGGCCCAACCTGCAGAACCTGCGTCATTTTGGTTCAGCACATTTGGCACTACAAAAGGAACACTGCCATTAGGAAGCTGATCTGCAGAAACATCTTTTAGCCATTTGGTAAAAAAGCCCGATACATCCATGTTATATGCAGCCGTTGTGGCAAATGCCTGTGCATCGCCTGTCCAGCCCAAACGTTCGTCCCTTTGCGGACAATCTGTAGGCACATCAACAAAATTCCCTTTCTGTCCCCATGAAATGTTATGCTGCAATTGGTTTAGCAAAGGATTTGAAGTGGTGAATTTTCCGCTGGTTTTCATATCTGAATAAACAGCTACAGCGGTAAGGTTTTCCAGTTTCAGTTCGCCGGGGTATCCATCTATTTTGACATACCTAAATCCCTGAAAAGAAAAATGAGGTTCAAATACCTGTTCGGTTCCGCCTTTTAAAATATAATTGTTCTGTTGCTTGGCCGACCGGAGATTTGTGGTATAAAAATTTCCTTCTTTGGTTAATACCTCAGCATGGCTAATGGTAATTTTGGTACCTGCTGCACCTTTTGCTTTTAACATTACCCAGCCCACTAAGTTCTGTCCAAAATCAACCACGGTTTCACCTTTTGGGGTCTTAAATATTTTTAAGGCCTTAAACGTTTCATGTTTGGTCACCTGCGGTCCGCTCATTCCAACCAGTCTTTCCGGACCATAGGCGAGTTCCCGCACAGGTTTCCAGGAAGTGTTTTCTTTAAAACCAATATTATTCCAGCCTTGGCGCTCTAAACGGGCATCGTAGGTTTCTCCGTCATAAATATTGGAGGCCAGTATTGGCCCATAACCTGCTCTCCAACTGTTATCGCTTATAATAGTCTCTGTGGTTCCATCAGTATATTCCACTTCCAGTTGCAGCAATAAAGCCCTGGTATCGCCATAAAATTGTTTTTGATTACTAAAGCCAATGCGCCCTTTGTACCAGCCATCGCCCAGTGAAACGCCAATTACATTGGCCCCTTTCTTTAGCGATTGTTTAACATCGTAAACCTGATATTGAATATGGTCTTTATAACTTGTCCACCCTGGTGCAAAATAAGTATCGCTAACTCGCCCGCCGTTAATATTGGCCTCATACAAACCCTTGGCAGTAATGTAAGCCATGGCAGATTTTACTTCTTTTTTCAGGTTAAATTCTTTTCTGAAAAGTGGACTGGCCAGCGAAGTATCTTTTCCTGCTACCGAAATCCACTTTGCACTCCAGTCTTCAGGTTTTAAACCTGTTTGAAAAAACTGAACCGGCGACCATGCAGATGCATTTCCGTGGTTATCTTTTACCCTAACCTGCCAGTAATATCTGGTTTTTGAGGATAATCCGGGGCCATCATAGGCAATCAATACCGATTGATCATTATTTGCCGCAGTCTTCCATAAAACTTTATCAATATTTGCTGTTGTACCCAGTCTGATTTCGTAATTGCGCTGTTTAGTATTTTTTAGATCCGAAATGATTTTCCAGCTAAATCTTGGTTTTGGATTATCAATACTAAAAGGATTTACTAAATGCTCAACGGTTAAATCTTTTACCGAAATTTTCTGTGCTAAAACATTCGTTGTAAATAAAAGCAATAAGGCAAGGGCAGTTATTGCGCCTGAGGTACGGGAATTCCTGTTCATATTGGTTAGCGTTAATTTTTTAATCTTAACTGTACGATAATCAGAAATATTATTTAACCAACCATCCTGTACTGTTATGAAAAATTAAGCGTTAGCACAACGACAATAATTTAATAAAGCATCACTTATCAAACAAAAAAACAACAAGCGAGCAACAAAAATATGGTTTATCGATTCATCAACCGGGCAACATATTTGCCGATGATATCGAATTCTAAATTTACCGGATCGCCAACTTCAACTTCCTGTAAATTAGTATGTTCGAAGGTATAGGGAATGATAAATACCGAAAACTCGTCTGGCTCAGAATTTACAACAGTTAAGCTGATACCATTTACACAGGCAGAACCTTTTTCTACGGTTACATTTCCGGCTGAAGCATCATATTTAAAGCGGTACTCCCAGCTACCGTCCAGCGCTTCACGTTTCACGCAAACAGCAGTCTGGTCTACATGGCCCTGCACAATATGACCATCTAAACGGGCATTCATCTGCATGCAGCGCTCGAGGTTAACTTTACTGCCTACTTTTAAACCATCGAGATTGGTTTTGTTTAGCGTTTCATCTATAGCGGTAACGGTATGTGTTCCATCATTTAAGGCCACCACCGTAAGGCACACCCCATTATGGGCTACACTTTGGTCGATTTTCAGCTCATGGCTAATTGCAGAAGCTATGGTAAAGTGGATATTGGTATGGTCGTTTTTAATGGCAGTAACTTCGCCAAGTGTTTCTATAATTCCTGTGAACATTTTTTATTTGTTTATATTGGGGCATCATTCCTGCATAAGAGGCGTCATCTTATTGCGTTCCATTCGCTCCCATTGACAGTTTTTAGTAAAACGAGCGTCATCTCGACTGAAACGCAGTGAAATGGAGAGATCTATCTAAATAGATTTAGCTTCGCTGAGCACTATGTGGTTCTCGGCTTCGCTACACTCCGCTCGAAATGACGACCTATCGCGATGATTATCACGCAAACTATTAATATTTCAATCTATTTTTTCTCCAATCAGAGCTATTTTTAACTGCCGCACCACCCAACTTCACTTCCTTTTTATCAAACAGTTTTGCAGCAATTACCGCAGCAATTAAGGCTTCTGTTTCATCCTGTACCTTTAAGCTTTCTGGCTTAAAGTATTTCCCTACAAAATGCGTATCGAAATTACCTGTTTTAAAAGCCTCGTGCTGCATCACAAATTTACCAAAACCCAAAGTAGTTTCTATCCCTGTAATATCATATTCTTCAATTGCTCTCACCATCCGTTCAATCGCTTCTTTCCTATCTTTCCCATAAGTGATCAGTTTGGCAATCATCGGATCATAATAAATCGGGATTTCCATGCCCTGCTCAAAGCCATCATCAACTCTTACCCCATTGCCTTTAGGTATGCTGTAAGTCTGCAAGGTGCCAATATCAGGCAGGAAATTATTTGTTGGGTCTTCAGCATAAACGCGAAGTTCTATAGCATGCCCGCTGATTTTTAAGTCCTCTTGTTTAAAACTAAGTCTTTCGCCTGAGGCTATTTTTAGCTGTTCTTTTACCAGATCTATACCTGTAATTAATTCGGTTACCGGATGTTCTACCTGCAATCGGGTATTCATTTCCAGGAAAAAGAAATCAAGGTTCTCATCCAAAATAAACTCAACGGTACCTGCGCCTGTATAATTTACCGAACGGGCTACATCTACTGCACATTTACCCATTTGCCACCTGATTTCTTCGGTTAAAACCGATGAAGGCGCTTCTTCTACTACTTTTTGGTGACGGCGCTGTACAGAGCATTCACGCTCAAAAAGATGAACAATATTGCCATGGGTATCGCCCAAAACCTGTATTTCGATGTGTCTCGGCGAGGTAACATAACGTTCAATAAAAACGGCTCCATCGCCAAATGCCGAAGTAGCCTCACTTACCGCAAGCTGCATCTGTTCTTCAAAATCTTCAGCCCGCTCTACAATACGCATACCCTTGCCCCCGCCGCCTGCAGCAGCTTTGATCAAAATCGGAAAACCAACTTCGATAGCGCGTTGTTTTGCCTCACTTACATCCTGTATGGCTTCTTCCGTTCCCGGCACCATGGGGATCTTATATTTTAAAGCGGCTGCCTTTGCAGATAATTTGTTACCCATGATTTCCATGGCCTGCGGCGAAGGACCAACCAGGATAAGTCCGGCATCGGCAACTTTTTGCGCAAAACCGGCATTTTCAGACAAGAAACCATAGCCTGGGTGAATGGCCTCTGCACCAGTTAATTTACATGCTTCGATAATCTTCTCACCCACCAGGTAACTTTGATTAGATGGAGCTGGCCCAATACAAACCGCTTCATCGGCATAACGAACATGCAACGCATTACGATCTGCTTCAGAAAAAACAGCAACTGTTTTGATGCCCATTTCCTTCGCAGAGCGCATAATGCGCAAAGCGATTTCGCCACGGTTCGCGATAAGCAGTTTGGAGATTGGAATTAGGGGTTTGGAGTTGTTAGACATATTATTTATTTCCACCACTTTTCAGATTCCTTTCTCTTGGCTATTTTGTACGAGTCAGAATTATTGCTACCACCATAAGCTAATCTATAAGTTTCCCAACCACTCTTAAGATATTTATCATTTACACTAAATTCACCTGCACCTATATCAAGATCGCCACAGCTTGGGATTCTAAAATCCCCCCAGTTACATTTTTTAGTAACTTTAGTTTTATAACTTGTCCAGATTCCTTCAAATGTATTATTTGAAAAACCATCTGCAACAAAATTTACAGAATCATAAAACATATTTCCTTTTATATCTAGAACAAAATCTGTTTTCATTTTCCCCTTTATCGTGCCTGAAGAAATTAAATTCTGATCTTCAAAAAACACAATATCAACAACAATACTGCCCCCTTTAAATTTTGGATTATCGCTTTCTTTTCCGAACTGTGCACTGGTAATCTTAATTTTTCCCTGAAAGGCACATAAATTATTTTTTACCCTGGTTTTTCCATAAGCAAAATATTCATTTGGATTTTCCATATCCTTTACAACAGAAATCAAATGAATATAAAATCTCTGGTAATTATCTCCAATAAAGCCGATAGGTTCTGGAGTTTTAATTTTTTTATTTTCATTTTCATTCTCTACATATAGGTCGGAAATGCTATCCCTGACCCATATATTCGAAAAATCATATTTTGCACTTTGATCTAAAAAATTTGTTTGAATAACTTCTTGAGCGTTAATCTTCGCTGAAAATGCAACCAACAAAAATATCCCTAAAAACTTTATTGTTTTCATATATTGTTTTTGATATTTTATTATAGAGGTAAAATATGAGTTTCCCCTTAAAGGTGCAAAATTATTTCAATAGCTTGATCAATCATTACAGGGATAAGGTCTAAATGGGTAACCAACCTTATCGTGCTGGCACTGGTGGTATTGCAATGCAGTCCTTTTTCTTTCAATTGGTGTACAATTTTCTCTGCCGATCCTTTTTCTACTTCAAAAATAACAATATTGGTCTCAACGGGCATTACCGATTTTACATATTTTGCACTGGCCAATGCATTTGCCAAAGCCTGCGCATGGGCATGATCGTCTTTTAAGCGTGTTATGTGATGATCGAGCGCATAAATGCCAGCAGCAGCCAAAAAACCTGCCTGGCGCATGCCTCCACCAAAAGCTTTTCTAATTTTCCGGGCTTTATGGATCATCTGCTTGCTGCCCAATAGCACAGAGCCAACTGGTGCACCAAGTCCTTTGGATAGGCAGACCGAAATCCCATCAAAATATTTCCCGTACTCGCCCGCCTCATCGCCTGTTGCCATAAGTGCATTAAAAATACGCGCACCGTCTAAATGCAGTTTTAATCCTTTTATATTACAGAGGTGATGGATCGGGGCAATCTGTGATAAGGTATAACAGCTTCCGCCACCTTTATTTACTGTATTTTCTAAAACAACCAAACTTGAGTTGGGATAGTGGATGTTATCTTCATTGATTTCGGGTTCAATCAGTTCTGGCGTCAGAATTCCGCGTTCGCCATGCAACAACCTTACCGATGCGCCCGAGTGATAGGCAATGCCTCCAATTTCATAGCGGTAAACATGTGCGGTCTGATCGCAGATCACCTCATCCATGGGCTGGGTAAAACACTTGATCGCAATCTGGTTGGTCATCGTTCCTGACGGGCAAAATAATCCGGCTTCCATATTAAAGGTCGAAGCCAGTTTTGTCTCCAGCGCATGGACCGTTTCGTCCTCACCAAAAACGTCGTCGCCCACTTTTGCATTCATCATGGCATCTAACATTCCGGCAGAAGGTTTGGTTACCGTATCACTCCTGAAATCTAAAAATCTGTTGTTCATTTCGCTATCTGGTTGTAAAATATTGTTGAGGTTAAAAAAAAGACCAATGCCCTTTCTGGTATAATTTTAAGGTTTTTCGGCGATTAAACGCCCTATATAGTGTATTTTTTACACACTTAATTTTCGACAACAACAAATTGTTAAAAAATTATTAAAAAAAAGGATACAAAATATAAGACTTTTTATACTTTTATCGTGCTAAAACCAAAAATAAATAAAATGATAGTAATTGCAGACGGCGGATCTACCAAAACAAATTGGTGTTTGATTAACGAGGCCGGCAGAAAAATTTACTTTAACACCGAAGGTTACAATCCATATTTTTCAAAAGGAGAGTACATTGTAAAGTCTTTGAATGAGTCTCTTCCAGACCACTTGGAAAGAGAGAAATTAACAGCAGTTTATTACTACGGTGCCGGCTGTTCTACACCTGCAAATGTTAAGATTGTGGCCGATGCCATGCAACAGATCTTCACCAATGCAACCATTTTTGTGGGCCATGATTTACTTGCTTCATCTAGAGCACTCCTTGGAAACGAGCCAGGATTTGCTGCTATTTTAGGCACGGGTACAAATTCATGTCTTTATGATGGATCTGAAATTACCATGAACATCGATTCATTGGGGTATTTCCTGGGTGATGAAGGTAGCGGTTCGTACATCGGTAAACGCATTTTAAGCGATTACATGAAAGGTTACATGCCGAAAGGGCTACGTGAAGCTTTTTATGACAACTACGCTTTAACCAACGAAGATATTTTCGATAATATTTATAATAAGCCACTGCCAAACCGTTTCTGTGCAAGCTTTAGTAAATTCTTATACGATTTTAAAGATAACTACGAAGATTATGCCTTTGCTACCATTGACTATGCTTTTACTGCATTTTTCGAAGCTTTGGTAATCCACTATCCTAACTACAAAGATCACAAATTAAACTGTGTGGGTTCTGTAGGTTATAGTTTCCGTGATATTTTAAGTATAGTAGCCGACCGTTACGAAATGGGCGTGGGCAAGATTATCCGCTCACCTATAGATGATCTGGTACATTATCACCTCGAGTTAGCGCCGAAGGCTTAGTCCACAGTCCTAAGTCTGGAGTCCTTAGTCCAGAGTCAAACTACAACTATACAAAAATCCCCGATCTGAATTTCAGATCGGGGATTTTATTTATATACCAGGTTTAATTATTTTCTATTTTCTTTCAACTCTCCGCTCCTCGCCTAACGCGTTCCGCTAGAACGAAATCTCCTTACCAAAAAGCTTCGCATACTTACGCTTATCAAAACGGTACAAAGTAGCCGCGCGATAAGAAACACCTTTCTGTTTTTCGTCAAGCTCTTTTAGTACACCAAAACTCACAATCTTTTTTCTAAAGTTCCTTTTATCGAGTTTTTTACCCAAAACCAGTTCATAAACATGCTGCAACTGTGTTAAGGTAAATTTCTCTGGCAAGAGTTCGAAAGCAATTGGCTGGTGTTTAATCCGGCGTTTTATTTTTTCTAATCCTTTATCGTAAATTTTCTGGTGATCGAAAGCCAGTTTAGGCAGATCGGTAATGGGCAACCAATTGGCCCGTTTGGCATAAGTACTGATCGGGCGTAGCTCTTTATCTCCGCCCAAACGGATCAAAGCATAATAAGCCAAAGTAATTACCCTTCCTTGCGGGTGCCTGTGCGGATCGCCAAAAGCATAATACTGCTCCATATAAATACCGCGCAAACCGGTAAGTTCGTACAAAATGCGGGAGGCTGATTGATCTAAACTCTCATCAGGACCAACAATGTTACCGGGCAGTGCCCACCAATCTTTAAACGGTTCTTCATTCCTTTCGATCAGTAGGATTTTTAATTCCTTACCATCAAATCCAAACAAAACGCAATCTATCGAGAATACAGAATCTAAATGAGGTAAAATTTGTTCCAAAGTAAAATTTAGTTATTTTAAGCAGATAAAGGTATGACTTTCAATATTAAGTAAAAAAAATAAAATAAATTACTTAGTGTAAAAAATACACACTATATTCGTGTTATAAAGATGGAGCCAAATATAAAAAATATAGCTGTATTAACTTCTGGAGGCGATGCCCCAGGAATGAATGCTGCAATCAGAGCTGTTGTACGTACCGGAATTTACCATGGCATTAACATGTTTGGTGTAATGCAAGGTTACCAGGGTTTAATTACCGACAACATAAAACCAATGGACGCCCGTTCTGTAAGTAATATTTTACACTTGGGCGGTACCATATTAAAAACTGCACGCTGTTTAGAGTTCAAAACAGACGAAGGTCAACAGATTGCCTACAATAACTTAAAGAAAAACGGCATTGACGGATTAGTGGTAATCGGTGGCGACGGAACATTCACCGGAGCGAAACGTTTTTCTGAAACTTTTGGAGTTAAGGTAATCGGTATACCAGGTACAATTGATAACGACTTAGTTGGATCTGATTTTACCCTGGGTTACGATACTGCTATTAATACAGTAATTGAAGCGATTGATAAAATCAGGGATACTGCCGATGCGCATGACCGTTTGTTCTTTATAGAAGTAATGGGCCGCGATTCGGGGTGTATCGCATTAAGAAGTTCGATTGCAAGTGGTGCCGAAGCTGTTTTGTTGCCTGAAAGGGAAACCAGCGTTAACGAATTGATTAATAAACTGGCCTTAGGCGCAGCTACAAAAAAATCATCGAGTATTGTTATCGTGGCTGAAGGTCATAAACAGGGTGGCGCTTACGATATTGCTAAAAAGGTAAAAGAAACTTTTGATCATTACGATACCAAAGTAACCATACTTGGCCACCTTCAACGTGGTGGCAGCCCAAGCAGTTTCGACAGAATTTTGGGCAGTCGTTTAGGTTTTGCCGCGGTAAATGCGTTAATTGCAGGCGAAACGGAGCAAATGGTAGGCTTAAAGGGAAACGAAATAAAATTAACCAGCATAAGAGAGGCTTTAACCGCTCATTCTTTTAAACTCGAGCCCGATTTAATGGAAATGACAGAGGTACTTTCAATATAATATGATAGCAGTTGTTTATAGCGGATCGAAAACAGCATTTTGGAAAATAACACAAAATGGACAGGTAGTGGCACATTGCAATACTACTGGCTTAAACCCTTGCTTTGTTGATCCCAAAACGATCTTACAGATTTTAAACAAAAAAGTTGCTTTGGTTAACAATGCAGAAAACATAAAGAAAATTTATTTTTTTGCAGCCGGCGCATCATCAGCCGATAGAAAAGAGGAATTGGCAAAAACCCTTGCATCATTTTTCAAATACAGCAAAATTGTTGTGGAGAATGATTTATTCGGTGCCGCCAAAGCCGCCTGCTATGATCAGCCAGGGATTGTTGGCATGCTGGGCAGTGGTGCACATTGCGCTTACTTTGATGGAAAAAAGCCAATAAACAATAACTTTGGTTTGGGTTATATCTTAGGCGACGAAGGTTCTTCAAATTACTTTGGAAAAATACTCCTAAGGGAATTTTTGAGCCTTAAAATGCCAAAAGACATTGAAACTAAATTCACATTAACCTACAATCTAGACCGCCCTCAAATATTAGAACGCATTTACAATAAGCCACAGGCAAATATATTTTTAACCTCATTTTTCGATTTCTTTACCCAAAACAGTAAACACGAATATATCCGTAAGCTGATTGATGGAGGATTTGAAAAATATATCGAAACTTATGTTTTGCCGATGGCAGAAAAATACAACGACCGGGAGATACATATTGTAGGTAAGGTAGGTGCCGAGCTCGAAGACCGGTTAAGGTTGGTAGCGGGCAGATACGACATAAAAATTAAAAGCATTATTAAAGAACCAATACAAAATTTATTAAAACATTACATTAATTAACAGAACAATGAGCAAAATTGGAATAAACGGCTTTGGCCGTATTGGCCGACTGGTTTTCAGAGCCGCATTAAAAAGAGGATTGGATATTGTAGCGATTAACGATTTGATCGAGCCAGATTATATGGCATACATGTTAAAATATGATACTACACATGGCAAATTTGATGGGACTATTGAAGTTGTTGATGGTAATTTAGTGGTTAATGGTAAAACAATCCGCGTAACTGCAGAAAGAAATCCAGCTGATTTAAAATGGGATGCTGTAGGTGTTGAAGTAGTAATTGAATCTACAGGTTTATTCTTAACCCGTGCCGATGCTGAGAAACACATCGCTGCAGGTGCTAAAAAAATAGTTTTCTCTGCTCCTGCCAAAGATGGCGATATCCCTACTTATGTAATGGGCGTTAACCACCATAAATTAACTGCAGATCAAACTATTGTTTCTAATGCATCTTGTACCACAAACTGTTTAGCGCCTATTGCTAAAGTTTTAAACGATAACTTCGGCATTGTTGAAGGTTTAATGAGCACAATCCATGCTGTAACTGCAACTCAAAAAACAGTTGATGGTCCTTCGGCCAAAGATTGGAGAGGTGGCCGCGGTGGTTTCTCTAACATTATCCCTTCTTCTACTGGTGCTGCTAAAGCAGTAGGTATGGTTTTACCTGAATTAAAAGGTAAATTAACCGGTATGTCTTTCCGTGTTCCTGTGGCTGACGTTTCTGTTGTAGATTTAACTGCACGTTTAGAAAAACCAGCTACTTATGAGCAAATTAAAGCAGCTATGAAAGCAGCTTCTGAAGGCGAATTAAAAGGTGTATTGGCTTATACTGAAGACGAAGTTGTTTCTTCTGACTTTATTGGTGACGACCATGCATCTATTTTTGATGCAAAAGCAGGTATCTCATTAAATGATAATTTCGTTAAAGTGGTATCTTGGTACGATAACGAATGGGGATATTCTTCTGCACTAGCTAAATTTGTAGAATATTACGCAAGTTTGTAACAAAAAAGCGCTTAAAGCACTTTTCAAGGCTATATAAAAGGCAACATTATTCATTTAATGTTGCCTTTTTGTTTTAAACACAATTTTCACCTATAAAATCCAATTTTAAAACCACATCTAAAATTGTTTTTATTCAATTTATACATCAAAAATTCACTTAACTACTCGTAAAAACTAAAAAATCACCAATAAATTTCGAAAAATCCACTTTTAACCAGCAATTAAACAAACGTTTGACTAAATCGTACCATAAATTGACAATATTTAACAATTAGTTAACATATTTTTCTGCTATATTTGCAACACAGTCGTTTTAAACACCAAAATCTCTTACAAAAAGGTCGGTAAATAAAAAATGACAAAAAAAATACTTAAATTTTTCTTAGTGTATTTTTTACACTATCATTTTTTTTACTATATTTGTAGAGTAATAAACGGAACGATGTTTATCACCATTAAAAAAGATAAATCATTTTCTTGAAAAACCCCGGTTTAGATAGAAGATTAAAGACAAAGCCTGGCTCATAACAGGTTTATATTTGGTTAGAAAAAAGAGACAAGTCTGGATAGATTGTCTCTTTTCTTATTTGAGGGGTATTTGTAATACAAAGCATTAAAAATTCTTTGAGCGCAAAAACCTTATTTATAATCCGATATTTGGTCAAGCAGCATACCAATACCGGAAAGTCTTTTAAATTTCAATTATCAGTTCTTTTTGATAACCGTTATATTTTTCACTATATATCCATGGGGATTACAAATAATCTCAGTTTCGTCAACATTGTACCTTACCGGAGTATGAATATGACCATGAATCCAATAAGCAGGTTTATATTTGTTGATGACATCTTCAAGATCTGATGCATAGGCCGAAGCAACCGGATCCTTTCTATACTCCTTTGGTACAGATCTTATACTTGGCGCATGATGGGTAATCACAACGTTTTTATATGCCTTTGATTCTTCAAGGCTTTTCTGCAACCATTTTTTGGAAATCTGATGGATTTTATAAGTGTCTATTGTCCTTAATTTTGAGTACGACGGATCCCTTCTAATCATCCGGTAATCATTCATTTTGCTCTGACAAATTATACCATATTCTACGGGATTTCCGAATAGCGAAAAATCTGTCCATAAAGTCGCCCCATGAAACCTTATGCCTTCGAGTTCAATGGTATCATTCTCCAGTACGTCCACATTCGAACCTCTCGATGCTTCGATTATTTTATTGAGTGTGTTGGGATAGGTTCCTTTATAATATTCGTGGTTGCCTAAAACATAAATTACAGGTTTGTCTGGAATATTTTCTTTAATCCATTCTATACCTTTTGTACCTAAATTGATGTCGCCTGCCAGAATAACCAGATCAGCATTTCCGAAAGATAATTCAGAAACACCAAATTCCTGATGTAAATCACTTATGATCTGTATTTTCATAAAAAATATTTATCATCCCGTTGGGTATAACAATTTAATTATTCTTTTCTCTAAGCATCAAATAGCCAAATCCAGTTATAAAAGCAAATACGACAAAAGACTCAATATGCAGAAAAGACAATTGATAAGCTATTCTCCAAGAAGAAGCAAAAGAATCTCTTTGAAAGCCGCTAATCCACAGTATTATATCATTAGTAAATGTTGAGGCTAATATCAACAACCCAAAAATTAAACGCCAATATCTTGCCTTCTGGAAATAGATGAACCAAAGGCTTTGCGTAGAAAATAAATACACAAATAACGGAAATACTGCCGGAAACCAATATGGCCCAGTAAAGCGGTTTATAAATGCATACTGAACATGATCTCCACTTAACCAATCAGCACAGAAAATTACCGGGAATTGCAAAAAAAATACAATACCAACAATTCTGATCAGCCAAATAATGGAAATATCAAGTATGCTGATAAATTCAGTTTTCCTAAAGAAGAAAATTACGATACTCCAGCAAGCATAAATAAACATTTGTTCTTGCAAAATATAGCGCGGCAAAACAGAGTCTATCATTAGTGAGGGTTAAATTTAGATGACACAAATTAAGTGATTTATTTGATATTGATGAATATAAGAGATTTAAATCACCTCAATTCCCAAATGCCTATAAGGCTCTAGGATCGTATTACTGGGATCGGTTTCGGTAATGATTACATCTACATCGGTAACCGGGCAAACATAGTAAGGCTCTACAGTATTTATTTTCTCGAGTGCGGATAGCGCAATGGTTTTTTGCGCCTGGTTAATCATGACGTTGTTCAGTTGGGCATCTTCATATATAATGGAAGTAATACCCATACTATTGTGCAAACTACAGATACCAAGCATACAAACATCGGCCCTAACCTTTCTAAAGGTATCGATAGTTTCTTGCCCCATGGTGGTAAATGCGGTTTTATGCAATCTTCCGCCGGCAAATATCACTTCGGCATTGGGGTGGTCTTCCAAAATATTGGCAACGGGAAAGCTATTGGTAATAATGGTGATTTTTAAATCTTTAGGCAATGCGGCAGCCAGCGCGACTACCGAGGTACCACCATCGAAAAACACCACCTGACCATCTTTCAAAAACGCTAAGGCTTTGTTTGCAATAACCTGTTTGTGCTGCTGATTGTACTTTTCCCTATCCCGGTAATGTTGCGGAATGGGCGAATGAGAAATTGCGCCCCCCCTAACCGCCCTAAGCAGCCCTTGCATGTCGAGCTCCTTAATATCACGGCGTACTGTATCTTCTGATACATTTAATAATGTGCTCAATTCGTTCAACCGTACCTTGGTGTCTTTTTCCAGGGTATTTATAATGATCTGTAGACGCTCTTCTTTTACCATACTAATGCAATATATTGCAAATATATAAATTTATCAGGATTATAATTTGCGATATATTGCAATATTAAATATTTTTGTTGCAAAATATAGCAAATCATGAGAAAAACAATAGGCATTGATATGGACGGCGTTCTCGCCGACATAGAAGACCATATACTTCAGACATACCAGGCAGAAACAGGCATTTCACTTACGCGCAATGATATAAAAGGCAAATCGGAAGAAGAACTTTTTCCGGATAGGGCCATGGTAATGAAGATCTGCAATAGAACAGGCTTTTTCAGAAACCTGCCGGTAATGGAAGGCGCTGTTGAAGCCATAAAAAAACTAATGGAAGACTACGAGATCTATATCGTTTCAGCCGCCATGGAATTCCCCTTATCGCTCTTCGAAAAACGCGAGTGGCTTGCAGAGCACTTCCCTTTTATCAGCTGGAAAAATATCATCTTTTGTGGCGATAAGCGCATAATAGATACCGATTATTTAATTGACGACCATTGTAAAAACCTTGATTTCTGCAAAGGAAAAGCCTTAATGTTTACTGCATTTCACAATGTAGAAAAAAATCATCACCAAAGGATAAATCACTGGAGCGAGGTATCAGCTTTATTGAAGGAACTCGAAGAGACAAATCTTGAAATCGTCTAGTCAAACATTTAGCCTCTTCATATCCACATGCCAGGAATAAAAAAAGGATGTAGCCACTGGCTACATCCTCTATCTAAATTAACGCTCTCAACTAGAAGTTGATATAAGGCTCTCACCCCTTATGCCTACAATATTACGGCAGAAAGATTAAGATTTGATGAAGATTTCAATTTAAAGCAAAAAAATTATTAATCGCCTCCACAACCACCGCAGCTACCGCACGAACTTCCACACGAACCACAAGAACTGGCTCCGCCGCCGTCACCCCCTCTAACTGGCATATAAGCACTGTAGGCTAAAAAAATAAGCCTCCCTGAAAAAGAGAGGCTTACGAATGTAATCTAAATCGTCCCGTTGATTTAATTTTTACTTACCCAAATTTAAACACAAATATGATGTTTAGTATAGGCAATTTAAGGTTGTACATCAATATGTAAAAAGTGTATAATGTTATGTAAACATAGCGTTTAAAATGAGTATTCTTCGCACAGATCGACCTAACCAGTTATGATCAACCGGAAAACAGTTTTATTTAATTACACCAGCTCCCTTACCAATTTACTGCGTATGCGACTAAGTGTCTCCAAACGCATACCTAAATAACTTGCTATGCACCTTAATGGCACTCTAGATATATCAACAGCGTTTAGTTCCAAGAATTTTTCATAACGCCTTTCTGCCGAAGGGATTCTGGCTATTATGGCCCGCTCTGAGGCGGCATGATACTGGAGCGCTAAAATCTTTCTACCAATAACATTTGTTTCCTGATAACTGGCGTAAAGCTTATCAATCAATAAGTTTGGAATAGCAACCAATTCTGAATCTTCCAATGCCTGCAAATATTCAATTGAGGGCTGAACGTTTTCATCGGGATGTTGAATCGCTCCAATAAATTCGTTCCCTAAACTGATCCAAGTGGTAATCTCTTTATTACCATCTTTAATAAAACCTCTTACCAAGCCTGATACCACGAAAAAAACATAATCATTATTATCAATGGGAGATAAAATGTATTTATTTTTCTTGATCAGAAGAGTATCTACATTTTTTTCTATTTCCTGGATAAATCCAGAGGTTATAGGGCATAAACTGCTGAAATAATTTAATACAGCGTTTACTAAAAATACCTTTCGGGATTCGAGCATACACAAATAGGGATAGACTTAAGACCCTTAATTATAGCGTTTTTTAACGGAAAATAAAAATAAAGTAGATTATTAAGATAATTATAATGCTTAAACACCTTTATAATGAGGATTTTTTAATATTCTTAAGCACAAACTGATTTATCCGGGTAAAAATCTGAGTTTAGTCTTATTAAACAACAAATAAAATATGCATAGCAGCGGCTGACAATCTTAAAAAGATTTAACAAATAAGGCGAAACGTTTTTACAACATTCATTCCGTTCATTTTTTATGAAAAAAGCAAATGCGCGCAGACCATATGCAGAATAATAGACACCCAATAAAAAAGAAAAGAAATAAAGAAGGTCCGGGTGGAAGGTACCCGATTATTAGAAGTAACATTTCGGCCTTCTGCTTTTTGCAGTTTGCAGATAATACCCAATAGATATTTCGTGTGAGCCATAATCATAGCTACCGAATTTATTTAAACTATAATCGTAACCATAGCCGATCCGGAGGTTTTCGCGGACAAAAAACTCAGTAATCAACCCGATAGCACTCCTTGCCCTTAAATCGCTTTGTAATGCTGGCTTAGGATAAATTTTTACGGAGGTTCTATATGCAGCACCTAACCAAAGTTTTTCTTTGATCATTAAAAAAGCATTAAGATCCAATGAGGTTGGCCCGTTCAAATCATCTTTGATCAAAAAAGTAGGTTTGAACATAAAATCATTGTTCACTGGAAATACCATTCCCGCCGTTAAATAAAAATGCGGCTTAGAAGTAATACTTAAAAGATTATTATCCCTAAAAACAGGAAGGTATTGGGTAAGCAGGTTATTGGCAGAGAAACCGATAAAGAATTTTTCGTTCGAATAATGTACACCAGCCCTAATATCGGGTACGATTCGGCTTTCATATCCTGTCGGAATCTTGTTGTCGCCGGTTTCATTTGGATCTAATAAACTTCCGTTAAGCCCCATCTGCATTACGCCCACTCCAACGCCAAAAGCAAGTACATTGGTTTCGGTGCGGTCTAGCTTAATGCGGTAAGCAAAATTCCCTGATAGGTTTAACGAGTTCTGTGCGCCAATTTTATCTTTCGACACCAATAAACCCAAACCTAAACTTTCTTCCTTAACCGCTTCATCTACCGATATGGAAAGCGTTTGGGGAGCGCCCTGAATACCTGTCCATTGCGCCCGCACAAAGGCCTGCATATACAGCTCTTCTTTGTAGCCTGCATAAGCAGGATTGATGTATAAACCATTGAACATATATTGTCCAAACTGGGCATTCTGTTGCGCGAACAGGCACAGGCCGATTAAATTAAACAATACCGTTAAAATTATCTTTTTCATATCCTCCACATTTTAGTTCCATTTACCTGATAACTGTAACATAACCTTTAAATTCCTGCCATTGAGCACTTGCGGTTTTTACTTTAAGCACATAGAAATACGTTCCATCTACCAAACCATTCGCGGTCCAGTCGTTTAAATAACTATCTTTCTCATAAACTGTGCTTCCCCAGCGGTTAATAATGGTAAGCTGGTTTCCGCTATAACGGTCCAAGCGTTCAACAAAAAAGGTTTCATTTTTTCCATCGCCGTTTGGCGTAAATACGTTCGGAATTTTAAGCCCTGTAATTTCTTTGGTATCAACCGATATATTGTTAGAAGGATCGGGATCTATTTCATTGATGGTAACCCTGGCACTATTAACAACATTACCAGGTTTCATTGCCCTTACATTAATGATCAGCTCAACAAAACTGCCATTGGCAAGTGACGGGATCGCCCAGGAAACTGTCTTGGTTTGATCGTTATAACTTGCGGTACCCACAATAGTTGGATCGACGCTTACAAAGGTTAAATTTTCTGGAAGGTCATCCTTTACCTGGATGTTGGTAGCCTCACCGATCCCGTTGTTGCGCACCAATAAATTGTATTTAAATACCTCGGTATTGATTACCTGTCTGCTTTCAGATCTTTTAACTATGGAAACATCCGCTGATATGGCTGTCTCCATCACCACTTCCTTTTCTTCTGACAGATCGGAGCTACAGCCTCCTAAGCTAAAAGTAATAACAGTATATTTCCCTGCGGTGTTAACCACATAATCTTGCTCGGTAGCACCTAATATGGCATTTCCATTCCTGAACCATTGATAAGAGATAGCACCTGTACCATTGGCCCTCAGTTTAACAGTAACGCCTGGTTTAAGGTTAAGCGTATTCGGATTGCCAGATTGCGCAAAGCATGCTGCTGCAGAAAGCAGCAGCACACCGAGCACAATTATCCTTAATCTGTTAAACATCATTGGTTAAACCTTATGGCGCTACAGCGATAGTTGCTTTGCCTGGTTTAACAGTAACAGTGATTGCTTTGCCGGCAGTTGCAGTACAAGTTGTTGCAGGCACGATCTGAACACCACCTGTAGCATAACTTCCAATAGCCGTGAAAACATACGCGCCCGGAGCCACGCCAGCCTTAAGTGTAAAAGTATCTCCCGAACCGGATGCTGCACCCAAAGTTGTAATATCAGCTACAGCAGTACCTCCTAGCGTTGCCGACCAGACATAAGTCATGGTTACCCCGGTTGGCAATGTTATTGAAGCATCCTTACTCGCCGTAATTACCGTGGCAGCTGTTTGATCGGTACAATAAACACTTCCTGGAGCTGCAACAGCGATAATAGGCGTAGGTAATTTTTCTACAACGGTATTATCAGAGGCATCACTAGGGCAGAGATTCGCATCTGCCGGCTGAACCTGAACAGAATAAGTATGGTTTCCGACAGCTAATCCTGCTGCTATCTGATAAAAAGCATTTGAACCATTATATACTACCGCAGCTTCTGCAGTTCCGTCAACGGTCCATATAATTTTATCGCCATTAACAGGTGTATAACCGGTGAAAGTTGGATTCAATTTTACTGTACCTGTTCCGCACAGGTATACATTTGGCGTCTGTGCAAAGGCACCCAGCGGCAATAAAAACATTAAGAATACAAAGATTCTTAGATTGCGTTTTGTAGATTTTTTCATCATAATGGTTAATTTGTTTGGAGGAAATAACTTATTCTTTTTAATTAATGGATACTATTGGTTTATGTGGCACAAGCTTTACCCTAAAACTAAAAGGGATAGCCCGTTCGCAGCCGTTTGCATTTTTGATGGTCAATACCCCTTGATATACTGCTACCGGTGTATTTGATGGAACGTTGATTGTAATTTCATTTGCTGGCAAGGCTTGATCTGAAACGGCAGGAAGTAAATTTCCAGCCCAGGAGATGCTATAACTAATGGGGTCGAAAACCGGATTAGCGTAAGCAATTTTAGTTATGGTAAGTCCTTCGCAAATACCAGGATTTGGCCCTAAAGTCAAATTTGGCTGTGGATTTACAGTTAAATTAAAATCCACTTTTTTTCCGCAATACGTCGCATCATCAGCAACGGTGTAACTGATGACAGCGCTTCCAGCTGCAATTGCTGCGACCTTGCCCGTGGCATCTATTGTTGCAATAGCTGCATTGCTACTGCTCCAAATGCCAGAAGGATTATCATTGGTTAAAGTTGTGATAGTTCCTGCACACATGGTATTTAGACCAATAACCGGATTTACAACAGCAATAGGTTTAACATTTACCAATACTGCTTTACGGCCCCCAACATTCTTACAGCCTGTTAATGTATTAATTGCTTCTACGTAGTAGGTAGTGTTTGCAGTAAGGGCGGGCGTTGTATAGGTTGCACCAGTATTAAACGGCGTAACTCCATTGGAAACGGCATACCAATTGTAAGTATATTGGGCGATATTGGAATTGCTGACCGCTAACGTAGCCGTAGCTCCACTGCAGATTGTTGTACCCGGAACATCTAGCGGGGGTAATGGATTAACCTTCAGTTTTACGCGGAGTCTTTCAGAAACCCCTGTTACGCAGTAGGTTCTGCTACCTTGTACATAGTAACTATAATCTCCGGCAAGAAGCGAGGATGGAGGAGTATAATTTTCTCCGGTATGCAACAAATTGCCTCCTGTTTCTGCATCATACCATTTATATTCCGTACAGGCCTGTGGATTGTTAACAGAAAAGGTGGTGGTTTCTCCCTGGCAGATGGCCCTGGCATCCTCAGCGATAGGATCAATCAACGTGCGTGGCTTAGCCAATTTCCTTTTAATGTCATAAATCTGAAGTGAGCCCAGCACACCGGCCAATCCACCGGTAGTGATCTCTAAACGATCGTAAACCTCAGTAATCGGAAAGGTGAGTACATATTTATCTGTTGAACCCGGAAAAAGCCTAAGGTTTAGAAAAGTTCCTGTATTATCGAAAGCATCGCCCGCTTTGACCCCATTTAAATAAGGCTGAATGATAAAGCCGGTAAGTAAATTCAGATTAAGTAATCCACCCCCTGGCTTACCTATTATAATGCTCACAGAATCTTTCGGCTGAGAAGGTTTATTAAATATTGCCGTAAGGTATATTTTGTTTAATACAGAGACCCCAACATCCATCAGCGCATAGCTATCATTATCGCTATCTATCGAATTGAAAGGATCAGTTACCTTTCCGGTTGCATTTAACACCCCTCCAATAACAGTAGGCTGTACTCCCGATAAAACATCAATTACTTCATCACAATCAATCTTATCAGTAGTCGTTTCCATAATATAGGCGTGGAAAAGCTTTGTAGACAACGCTACCGAGAGTAAATTGCCCGATACCTTTACATAAATCCCGTTATATATCTGATTGGGTGTGAGTGTAACCTCAATCTCTCCCGAACCGCTAATTACACCCGCTATATTGGTTGAGTTATAAATCGGGAGAGTAGTTGCCGCATATCCCGCATCATGACCCGGACCAAGCAATCCCAATAATGGCCAATCAGCAGCAACGGTATGCAAACCTGTGAATGTTCCTATCTCTACACCGCTTAGAACGCTTAATACTTCGGTAGGGAGCGAAATTTTAATTATAACTGGAGTATTGGCAGGAATTGATCTGGGCGAACCACCAGCAGCACTAAACTGTAAGAATTGGGTCGAAGATGCCAATCCTGCTAAGCCAAGTCCAACACCTAATGTTGATGCATCTTTAACCTGTCCATTAACAGCATTTCCTGCATCTGAAATGGTACCCATAATTAAAGACCCACCCAATACCTTAAATCCGTATTGGACTGATCCCTGAAAATCTGCGTAAGTACGCTTTGTATTTTCACACTGTGCTACAACCTGCGCACGCAAATACGTGGGCATAAGAAAAAGCACAAGCACCAAGAAAGATAGACAAGAGCGTCCTTTCAATTGCTTAAAGTAAAGAGAAAAATAAATAGTTTGTTTGTTTGCTCGTTGATACAAAAGTACGGCGGCTCCTAGGCAAATTATCCGTTCACTTCATTCATTACCCCTCTCACAGCACTATAAAAGCCTATTTTATTGATATTTATCAACAAAACTAAAGAATTCAAAAATTACAGACATCCGGGCGGATAGTCTATGTGAAAATATTCCAACAACTTAGAATAATAGATTTTTTTTGCTGGTAAAAAGAACCTGAAATATCAATCGGTAAGAATAATTGACGGCAAAGAGATTGCGATATTTTTTTTAGCAAATAATACTTGCAAGAGAAAAGAGTTATTGTATCTTTGCACCCTCTCTGGAAGCTTCCACTCCAGAGTTTAAGAAAGCCTTCCAGCAATGGGAGGCTTTTCTTATTTTAAATTGACTGGTCAGTTTGGCTAATCATCAAATAGCACATCCATTGTAATCTCTTTTTGTACCAAACCTGGGTAACGTTCACTATTTGCGACTCCATAAGTTGTAATCATAGTCAAAAACAATGCTTTTCTTGTTCTGGTTTGATATTGAAATACCTTTAGTTTGCTGACTAATTCCTTTTCATAAGATTTAGTAATTTCAAAAGACATAATAGAGAATTTAACTTCACATATATTGATACAAGAATCATTTCGATCAATAAGCAGATCAATCTGAACACCTTGTTCTGCTCTATTTTTTGGCAAATAACGCCAAACAGATATTTCGGTATAAACATTATCTATCCCTATTGCTTTTTTAATCTGAGCAGTATGTTTCATGCAGATACTTTCAAAAGCATATCCGCTCCAGCTTTTCCATGATGTACCCGAATAAAATTTCAGCCAGGTTCCAGCGCCCGTTGCTTTATTGCCGTTAATAAATTTGAGATAAAATATCGAGTACTCATCTGTTAGTTTGTACAAAGCGTCTTTGCTATTTTTTCCAAAGGGAATATAAGGCGTAATAAAACCAGATTCTGCAAGTTCTGCAAGTAGCTGTGTAGCGTAACCGCCGCTGCTTAGCTTACAGACATTAATAATTTCGGTACGTGTTAATCCTTTACCTTTTTTTGCCAATGCCTGAACAATATCAATATGATTTTCTGCTTTATCGAACAACGAGTAATACAGGTTCTTAAATTCTTCAAGAAGCAGCCCATCCTTGGTAAAAAACAGCCTGTCTATAATCTGGGCCACACTCTCGCCAGGCTCTATTTCTTTGAGATACTGTGGTATACCCCCCATAGCCATGTACACCTGAAAAAGCTGGTACTTATCGAGCTTTATTTTTCTGTATTTAAGGTATGCTGCGGTTTCGCCAACAGTAAAAGGAAGAAGTCTTATTCTCCTCGTTACACGGTTATGCAATCCGCCTCGGTTATTAATCACCTTATTGATCATCCAGGAAGCTGCAGACCCACAGATAACAACGATAAGTTTTTTTTGTCTTGAAGCCCAGCTGTTCCAAAAATTTTCAAATGCAGGCAAAAATCCTGAGCGGGGCGTATTAATCCAGGGGAATTCGTCAATAAAAATGATTGTTCTTTCCTTTTTTACCAAGGGGGCGAGGTATTGGACCAGCATTTCAAAGGCAGCTATCCAACTTTCTGGTTTGGCTAAGGGAAAACCACCTGTTACTTTTGTAAGTGCCAAACTAAAGTTTTCTAACTGCTGATTTAACGTTGCGTGATGAATGCCAGAAAATTCAAATGCAATTTCCTTAGTAAAAGCGTTTCTGATTAAATAAGTCTTTCCTACCCTTCTACGCCCATATACAGCAATCAGTTCACTTTCACCAGATTTCTCGATCTTGTTTAGCAGCAATTTTTCTTCAGTTCTTCCTACAACCTGTTCCATAAACATTTAATTTACAGCAACAAATGTAACCAAAAATTGAGTTTTGGCGTAATATAAAAAAACATATTACGCCAAAACTATGCTTTTATATAAGGTTTTGGCGCAATATAAAAACTTATATCACGCCAAAACTATGTGTTTACCTATAATTTTGGCGTGATATAGGAACCAATAATATTTTACTTGGTCTTAAAAATCACTACAGCCAAAGGCGGCAGATCAACAACGACCGAGTATTCCTGCCCGTTATAACCCGCTAGGTCAGGAACAATACCCCCGCGATTATTAATACCGCCTCCATAATAAACAATATCATCAGTATTAAAAATTTCTGTCCATTTGGTTTTAAAAGGGACACCGATTCTATAATTTTCACGCACCACTGGCGTTAAGTTTATCGCGACAACCAAAGTATCTTTTGCTTTTGGTCCTTTGCGCATAAATGTGAAGACAGATTCGTTTGCATTATCGGCATCGAGCCATTGAAAGCCTTCATAACTAAAACTGAAATGATACAATGCTGGTTCTTTGCGATACAGAAAGTTTAAAGCCTTAACGGTTTCCTGCATGCCCTTGTGCGGCGCATATTGAAGCAAATGCCAATCTAGCGATTGCGTAAAGTTCCATTCGTTGGTTTCGCCAAACTCATTCCCCATAAACAGCAGTTTTGCTCCGGGATGGGTGAACATATAACCATAAAGTGCCCTTAAATTTGCAAATTTCTGCCAGTCATCTCCAGGCATTTTATACAACATTGGTGATTTACCGTGTACGACTTCATCATGAGAGAAAGGCAACATAAAATTTTCGGTAAAGGCATAAGTCATACTAAAGCTTAACTGATGGTGGTGGTGTTTCCGGCCGAGGGTTTCTACTTTAAAATACTTTAAGGTATCGTTCATCCAGCCCATCATCCATTTCATGCCAAAACCTAATCCGCCGGCATGTACCGGATGGGTTACACCAGGGTAAGTACTGCTTTCTTCGGCAATGGTCTGTACACCCTCAAAATTTCCATAAACGGCAACATTCAGGTCCTGCAAAAACTGAATGGCCCCAAAGTTTTCACTTCCACCATATTCGTTTGTTGCGGCATCTCCATCTTCTCTGGAGAAATTGAAATATAACATCGATGCTACGGCATCTACCCTTAGGCCATCTGCATGATATTGGTCAATCCAAAACAAGGCATTACTAATTAAAAAAGAGCGTACTTCGTTTCGATCATAATTGAAAATATATGATTTCCAGTCTGGATGAAAACCTTTTCGCATATCGGCGTGTTCGTACAGATGTGTTCCATCAAACTCATATAAACCATGCCTATCACCTGGGAAATGAGAAGGAACCCAATCCAATATCACTGCAATATCTGCTTTATGGAGCTCGTTAATCAGATACATTAAATCCTGTGGAGAACCATAACGCGAACTCGCACCAAAATAACCTGTAATCTGATAACCCCAGCTAGGGAAATACGGAAACTCCATTACAGGCATCAGTTCTACGTGGGTAAAACCCATTTCCTTTACATAAGGCACTAACCTGCCAGCAACTTCCCTGCAGGTCAAAACACGTTCTGGATTATCCGGATCGCGCTCCCAAGAGCCTAGATGTATCTCATATACCGAAATGGGTTGATCCAAAGCATTTATTTTTGCTCTTTTTTTAAGCCAGGCTTTATCTTTCCAGGTATAATCGGTATCCCAAATAATACAAGCTGTTTGTGGAGGATGTTCCCATCTTCTGGCATAGGGATCGCCTTTTAAATGCTCAGATTCGTCAAAACCTTTAACAAAATATTTATAAACTTCGCCCTTTGCAATTCCAGGGATAAAACCTTCCCAGATACCCGATTTATCCCACCGTATGCTCAGCGGATGTGAAGCGTTGTCCCAATCGTTAAAATTACCCACTACACTTACACGGATGGCATTGGGTGCCCAAACCGAAAAATAAGTTCCGGCGGTTCCATCAACAGTAATTAAGTGTGAGCCCATTTTCTCATAAAGCCTAAAATGCTTTCCTACAAGAAAAAGATCGATATCATAATCGGTAAATAAACTGTGGATCCAAACAGATTTCTGTTTATCAGTTTTTGGTTCGGATACTTTTTTTACTGAAACTTTTTTTACTGATGGCATAGGTATTTTGGCTAGATAAATGAAGCCCCAAATACTAAACAGCATTTGGGGCTCAATGTTTACAGACTCAAGATCTGTATTTCTAAGAAGTTCTTATTGCATTTAAAATGCAGGATATTCTGATCATCGGTATAAAAGTCTTTCACCTCTTTATTGTCGATAATGATCTTTTTCACCTGGAATTTTACGCCGATAACATTGCAAACATAAAATTCATAATTAGGCGTATACAATCCTTCATTACGCTGGTTCACTTTAATGGCCTGAGTATCGCCTTTTACAGTGAATTTCTTTTCCAGATAAATATCCTGCTCGTAAGCAAAAGTATCGCCATGATCTTCGTACATGTATGAATTAACCTCGTAATCGCTATGATAAATATTCAATACCACTTCGGTAATAGATTTTTCATCAACATATTGCATTACCGGATATTCTGGCAAAACTGTACCTGCCCTTACAAACATTGGCATACTATCGATTTTTGCATCAACCGTATATTCGTTACCGCCATCCAGGATTTCGTTGGTCCAGAAATTATACCAGGTGCCTTTTGGGAGGTAAACTTTTCTAGATATTGCACCCTGTTCTAAAACCGGGCATATCAATAGTTTATCACCATAGCAAAATTCATCCTGACGGAAACTGTTGCTGATATTTTCTTGCTCAAGCATCACTAAAGGTCTTAAAATAGGAAAGCCATAACGGTGATGCTCCCAGAAAACCGAATATAGATAAGGCATTAAACGATATCTTAATTCGATAAACTTACGGTTGATATCTTCGAAAAACTGCCCAAAGCTCCAGGGTTCACGTTCTGCTGTATCGCCGGCAGAGTGTGCCCGCATAAAGGGAGAAAATGTACCTAGTTGAATCCAACGGGTAAACAACTCTCCATCTGGCTCACCACTAAATCCGCCGATATCTGTTCCACAGAAAGGCACACCAGAAACCGATAAACGCTGGCACTGTATATTTCCGATCTTTAAATGCTCCCAGGTTGCGATATTATCGCCGGTCCAAACACTTGCATAACGCTGCATGCCCGCATAACCAGCCCTTGTAATCGTAAACGGACGTTTATTGCGCATCAGTTTTTTTAAGCCCTCGTAGGTAGAACGCACCATCTGCATGCCGTAAACATTGTGTGCCTTACGGTGTGAGCCTCGGTAACCATCATAATTATGGCGGACATCGTTGGGGAAAGTTCCTGAACCAAACACAGCTGGTTCGTTCATATCGTTCCAGAAACCTGCAACGCCCATATCTACCAGCTCTTTATATAAATTACCCCACCAGCTCCGTACTTTTGGATTGGTAAAATCGGGAAACTGACAGCGCCCTGGCCAAACATGCCCTTCCATATAATAATCGTCGCTGCGGCGACAGAAAAATCTCTTTTCTTTACCTTCTTTAAACACCCAGTAATCGTCATCTACCTTAATTCCAGGATCGATCATCACCACCGTTTTAAAACCATCATCAGATAGCTCTTTGATCATTCTCCGCGGATCTGGAAAGTATTTTTTGTTCCAGGTAAAACAACGGTAGCCATCCATGTAATCGATGTCCAGATAAATGGCATCGCAAGGGATTTTACGTTCCCTGAACTGTTTGGCTATTTCTTTAACCTTTGTTTCAGGATAATAACTCCAGCGGCACTGCTGATAACCCAAAGTCCATTTTGGTGGCATTGGGTGTGTTCCCGTTAAAGTTGCATAACGTTTTACCACATCCATAATATGCGGGCCATGGATATAATAGTATTGCAGTTCTCCGCCATCGGCCCAGAAACTGGTTTTATTTACATCCTCGGATCCGAAATCGAAATACGATTTAAAGGTATTATCGAAAAAGATACCATAGGCCGCCTGATTGTGCAAACCGATATAAAAAGGTATAGTACGATAAAGTGGGTCCTGGTTCCAACCGAAGGAGTAAGCATCGGTATTCCAGTTTTCGAAACGGCGACCGCGCAGGTTAAAATTACCAGATTTATCACCCAAACCGAAGAAATTTTCTTCAGGGTGGCATTTTTTCGTTGCGTAGATATAATAACCACCAAAATCTACATTTTCTTCCCAGTGCATAGAATTGGCTTCATCAACCATTACTACATTGGTAATATTATCAGAAAAAGAAATATGGAAGTTTGCTTTTTCTATTTTACAGGTTACTGCATGGGTAGAAATCGTAAAATGATCATCATGTTCCTGCATTTTAAAAACAGACACTTTTTGATCTACTTCGGGTACGGCATAAGAAAAATCCTCTAAGAAAACGCCATGAGGAGCCAGGCGAACGCGGATAATATCGTCGCTTACCACCCGGACTTCTACTCTTGCATCGCCATCAGAAAAATAAAAACGGTTGCCCTCCTTTTTTACTTTTTTAACTGCACCGAGATATTGTTTAACAATTGGCTTTACCGATATATCAACTGGATTGTTTAAATGCTGTATTTCTTGCTCTTTTTCGACCAGATCACTTGTCTCGTTAGGTTTGTCGTTTTGCGCTTCCATCCTTATTTATTCAAAATTTTAAATTCATGGCTCTTAAACCGGGATGTGCTTAAGAAAGTACTATAATACAAATATTTTACAAAAGGGATGTAGCTTTTTTATGAAAAGATTGTTTTAATAGTGTGTTTTTTACACTAAGCTATTTATTTTCATTTTATTTTTGGGCTACATTGACATTAAATCAAGCTATTGCATGGCAAAACCATAAAGGAGAAATTGATAATCAGTGCACAAAAAAGCCTTCTATACTTTAAGCATAGAAGGCCCTTAAAACTCAATTAACTGGTTATGGATTAAAACTAATGGCTACGTAATAGATAGCGCCAGCTGATGGATTTCCGTAAGAAGTAAAATAATATTTGTTCAGCACGTTAGAACCGCCAAGTTTAATGATTGATTGTACTGAAGGGATCCTTAAACTTACCTGCGCATCTAAAGAGCTGTATGCAGGCACCTGACCTGAGGCAAAAGAAGAATTCCAGTAGAATTGATCTTGCCAACGGTATGCCAAATTAAAACCAAAGTTTTTAATAATTTCTTTATTGCCAAAACCCAGGTTGTAACGGATTTTCGGGGTATTGAAATCGTTAATGTAATTAACTGGTAAATCGCCGATTTCATTATAGGAAACGTTGCCGCTGATGGTATATTTACCCACTAAATAATCTAAACCTAAAGCCGCACCATAAGAAGTTACTTTACCTTCTGCATTAACCGGAACACCGAATTTCACAAAACTTCCACCTACATTCTGATAAACATCTACAGCAGTAATAAAATCTTTATAAATGTTGTAATAACCATAAGCATCAACCAATAAATTAGGAAGGAGCAATCCTTTATAACCTAACTCATAAGATTGAACACTCTCCGGACGGACACCCCTTGCATCAAAAGTATATTGTTGCAACAATGCCGGGTTAGGTGTTCCTGTTGCAGCTGCCGAGGCTAAGAACGCACGGTAACTTACGTCGGTATAAGGCTTATTACTATCAAGATGGTACTTAGAAAACATGATTTCTGGCAAGCCGCCAATCAATCTTTGAGAACCTCCACCTACCGAAAGGTCGATGTATTGATTTTGTGTGGTTGGGTTACGGTAACCTGTTTGATAAGAAACCCTGATGTTGTTGTTTTTTGCAACTGTGAACACCCCAGTTACCCTTGGCGTAAACCGGCCTTCAAAATTCTGACTTTTATCATAACGACCTGCAAAAGTAAATTTAACCTTATCGTTAAAAAGTTTTTTGCCTATCTGCGCAAATGCACCGTATTCTTTAATATCGATAGAATTTGTCAAGTCATTAAAAATTGTTCCAGCCGAATTTAAGTCATATAAACGGTATGATGCACCAGCCTGAAACTCCACCACTTTATCAAAAAGATTGGTAAAGTTGTACATTCCCTCATAATGGTAAAGGTTAGATTTATCATCGAATTTTGCACCATAAATACCTTTACTAGGATCTGAGGCACTGATGGTGGTGTTCATAATCTGATCCTTAGCCTGAATAAACTGCGGAGAACCAGGTGAGAAACGTCCCTGATCGGCAACACTTCTGGCAAAAGCCTGTGCTTGTACATCAGTTTGCCCTGCCGCTCTTGCACCTACATAATTACCAATATATTGTGGGAACCAGCTTGTTGATGGTTTTGATAATTCATTAATATAACTACCCAAAATAGAAGAAATATAAGAATCACCCGAACGTTCCTGCGTAGTATAGGCTTTCAGAAAGAAATCTTCACCTTTTAATTCTAATTTATATTGCCCGATATTAAAATTGCGGAGCGAATAACGGTCAGAACCGGTATATACCGAAGTTCCTGTTCCCCAATTGGCCTGTCCAACTATTTGTACTGTATTGCTGATGTTGTAATATAACGCACCAGATGCTTTTAACGACTTGGTACTATAATCAACCAGGTTTTCTTCATTATAACCAGTTCTTGAAATATTTTGATTAGGGATTAAACCTGCTTTCAAACCAACATAAAAAGGAAAATAATTCTGTACCGGACCACGCAATGCAGATGGTAATCCCGCCAAAAACCCCGCTTGCTGGGCTGCATTTGGAATGGCGGTACCAAAAGTCCCGTCCATTAATGTTTTAATGTTTGGTATTAAACCACCAGACCCTGTATTAATTCCGGCAATGGTTGCATTTTGAACACTTAGCGCCACATTACGCATATTTTGGCTTACCTCATCACCGTAAACGTTGATTCCGTCGTAATTTGGGTCGCTGTTTCTATCGCCAGATTTTGCAGTTCTCGCTACCCTATCGAAGTTTGAATAGTTATTCCCGTACCAGTCTTTGGCCTGCAAGAACGAAAATGCCGCTTTTACGCCAAACTTATTGTTCCATGATTTTGCCATGCGCACATCCAACTGATTGAAGGGTTGCACACTGCTATTGTCATCATTTACATGGTTTACCCCTGTTTTATACTGAAAGCTTGCACCTGGATATTTAAAAGGATCTTTTGAGGTCATCAATAGTGTTCCATTAATACCACCTGCACCATAAAGAGCAGATGAAGCACCTGGCAGGAGTTCAACATTATCTACATCGAGCTCGGTTATACCCACAATATTACCCACTGAGAAGTTCAGTCCAGGGGCCTGGTTATCCATTCCATCAATATATTGGTTAAAACGGGTATTACCATTTGAATTGAAACCACGTGTATTAATCGACTTGAAAGTTAAACTCTGCATACTGCTTTCTACACCTTTCATATTGTTCAAAGCATCGTAAAATGATGGTGCCGCAATTTCCCTTATAGAGGCTGCACTCATCCGCTCGATAGAAACCGGTGATTCTAAAATACGTTCAGGAGTACGCGATGCCGAAACAACCACATCCCCTCCTAAAACCACTGCCGTTTCCAGTTCCAGGTTAATTCCCGTAGCATTCCCGGTAATCTGCTGTTCTACTGTACCATAGCCCACGTAAGACGCTACCAGCGTAAAGGGAACTTTAGCTGTTGTTGTAAACGTAAAACTACCGTTGCTTGTGGATGCTGTGCCACCAGAATGGCCTTTGATGGTTAAACTCACCCCAGCTAGGCCTTCTTTCGATTGCTTGTCTTTTACGGTACCGCTAACCGTAATACTCTGTGCTTGTGCCGCAACGTTGCCTGCGTACACAAATAATAACACATAAAAGATCTGTGTAAAAATTCTGCTCATAAACGATTGTTAATTTGGTTGTTTGTATTATTAGTTATATAAACTTAAATTCTTTTTTTGAATTAAACAAATTATGTTAGCATAATAATTTCAATTCGAATTATAATTTTGATTGATATACAGTTTGTTGTATTTTGCATTAAACATAAACCGTCATTTTGCCCTATCTTAGCGAAAGACTTGTTAGCTAACCATTATGAATAAAATTAAAGCCGTATTCTGCATCATTATTCCGATAGCATTAGCTTTTTTATTTAATACCAAATTAGGTAGTACACCTCCACTGTTAAAATTCCTAAATCCTTTTATGGGTTTCTGGCAAAATGCAGAGAACAATCATTTTATGTTTAACCATAAAGCGAAGATTAAAGGGGCAATAGATAAAATCGAAATCGTTTTTGACGACCGCATGATTCCACATATTTTTGCACAGAATGATCACGACCTGTATCTGGCACAAGGTTATGTAACCGCCATGCACCGCCTTTGGCAAATGGATTTTCAGACCCGTTTTGCCGCGGGTAGAATTAGCGAAGTAGTTGGCGATAAAGCGATAGAGGTAGACCGCTATCAGCGCCGGATGGGCATGGTTTATGGCGCAGAAAACTCGTTAAAAGGCATGATGGCCGATCCTAAGGCAAAAGAAATGATCTTAGCTTATACCGAAGGGATAAATGCCTACATCAAAACACTTTCTAAAGCCAATTATCCCTTAGAATACAAGATACTCGATTTTAAGCCTGAAAACTGGACGCCTGTAAAATGTGCGCTGCTTCTAAAACAGATGTCGGCGGTATTAGCCATGGGTTCCGACGAATTTTACATGACCAACATCTTGAAAAAATTCGGCCCCGAGGTGACCAAAAATCTTTTCCCGGATTATCCGTTTCGCGAAGACCCAATCATCCCTGTTGGCACCAAATGGGATTTCTCTCCCTTACCAACACCTAAAACACCAGAAAGCTTCACCCAGGCGCAAACCGGCGAGGTAAAAACAACCGAAAAAATTGAAGGCATCGGCAGTAATAACTGGGCTTTATCTGGCGCTAAAACAGCATCAGGATACCCGATTTTGGCAAACGATCCACATTTGGATTTAACACTTCCTTCAATCTGGTATCAAATCCAGCTACATGCACCTGGCGTAAATACTTATGGCGTTTCATTACCTGGTGCTCCGGGCGTAATTATAGGTTTTAACCAGAAAATAGCCTGGGGTGTGACCAATGTTGCAGCCGATGTACTGGATTTTTATCAGATCAAGTTTAAAGATTCCAGCCACAACGAATATTGGTACAACAATAAATGGAAAGCCACAACAAAGAGATTGGAAACCATTAAAATCCGTGGTGGAAAAGATGAAATAGATACCGTTTACTACACGCATCACGGGCCAGTGGTATATTTCCAGAAACCAAAATACGGCAGGGCAGATAATGTGCCTGTTGGTGATGCTTTAAGATGGATTGCACATGATGAGTCGAACGAGCTCATGACTTTTTATTACCTGAACCGTGGGAAAAATTATAACGACTACCGTAGGGCTTTAACTTATTATACCGCACCTGCACAGAACTTTGTTTTCGCCAGTATGGATAACGATATTGCCATTACGCCAAATGGCAAATTCCCCCTAAAATGGAAGGATCAGGGCAAATTTATTCTCGATGGTACCGACCCGGCCTACGATTGGCATGGCTGGATCCCGAATGCACAAAATCCAACAGTTAAGAATCCGCCGCGCGGTTTTGTAAGCTCGGCCAACCAATCTTCTACCGATACTACTTACCCATATTACATTAACTGGGAATTTGCGCCTTACGAGCGTGGCAAAAGGATCAACGACCGCTTATCGGCCATGAACAAGGCTACATTGGATAGCATCCGTTTGATGCAGACCGACAATTACAGCATTATGGCGCAGAACCTGGTTTCTGCTTTATTGCCCTTATTGAATAATGAGCAATTAAACGCAACACAAAAAGAAGCATTGGCTTACCTGAACAAGTGGAACAAACGTTATGATGCCCATGAAATTGCAGCCAGCGTATTTGAGATATGGACCAAACGCTTATCACATGATATCTGGGCAGACGAATTCGAGGTCAAAGGAATCCCGATGCGTTACCCTTCTAGAGACCGTACGGTGGAAATGATCCTGAAAGAACCCAATGCAACATGGTATGATAATATCAATACCAGCAAAAAAGAAACATTATCCGACCTGGTTATCGAAGCTTTTAAATATAGCTGCGATAGTTTGGAAAGACGCTTTGGACCAATAAACAAAGATTGGGATTGGGCAAATGTAAAACAGACCAATGTGCCACACCTGGCCAAAATACCAGGATTCGGCTCGAAGGTTTTACAGATTGGTGGCGCGAAAACTGCCATTAATGCTTTGAGCGAAGCCAACGGACCTTCATGGCGGATGGTGATCGAACTGGGCAAAACGCCAAAAGGACATGGGGTTTATCCAGGCGGCCAATCAGGCAATCCCGGAAGCAAATTTTATGACAATATGATCGATACCTGGGCAAACGGTAAACTATACGATCTGTTTTATATGCAAAGTCCTGATGATAAATCGGGTACGGTTATTTCTCGTTTAAAAATTTCTAAATAGGCTAAAATGGTTTTCATTGTTATATTAATAATCTGTTTCCTTTTACAAATGATTGCCCCTTGGTGGATCATTATTGTAATTTCCTTTGCCACCTGTGGCATTATTGGCAAAACAGGAAAAATAGCCTTTTGGCAATCTTTCCTCGCTATTTTCTTACTTTGGATCGGATATGCTTTATTTAAAAGCTTGCCTAATGATAACGTCCTTGCTGGCCGTGTGGCCGTAATGACGGGCATAAAAATCTGGTGGGCACTGTTGTTGGTTACAGGAATTTTAAGTGGCCTGGTTGCTGGTATTAGCGGTTATTGTGGTTATCAGTTCCGCATGGCAATGCTGGCGAAAAAAACTGACGAGAAAATAGCATAATGCTTCGTACTTTTGCCCTGTGAATTTAACAGCTAACGATATATTTTCTGTAAAAAGTACCGATGCGTTTAACGCTCTTGCCTTAAGCATTTTTAAGTTACAGGCCCAAAACTGCAATGTTTACCGCGAATATATCTTTCATTTAGGTGTTGATGCTGATGAGGTGAGCGAAATTGAACAGATCCCTTTTTTACCCATCAGTTTTTTTAAAAGCCATTCCATTCTCAACAGTACCGATCCTGTCCAAATTACTTTCAGCAGTTCAGGCACAACGGGTATGGTACAGAGCAGCCATCATGTAACCAATGCTAAATTGTATGAGCAGAGCTATCTACAGGCTTTTGCGCAATTTTATGGGAACATCACCGAATATTGCTTTTTGGCCCTGCTCCCATCCTACCAACAGCGAGCTGGTTCATCGCTGATTTATATGGTCAACGATCTGATCGAAAAAAGCAGGCATCCACAAAGTGGTTACTTTTTATACAACCATGATGAATTGCTGAAAACCCTCCTGGATCTTAAATCAAAAAAACAGAAAACAGTTTTAATTGGTGTTACTTATGCCCTGCTCGATTTTATAGAACAGTTTGAAATCGATTTCCCCGAACTGATTGTAATGGAAACGGGAGGAATGAAAGGGAAACGTAAAGAAATGGTGCGAGAGGAATTACATGAACAGTTAACCGAAGGATTTGGTGTAAAAGCTATCCATAGCGAATATGGAATGACCGAACTACTTTCTCAGGCTTATTCTTTGGGTGAAGGCATCTTTAACTGCCCCAGCTGGATGAAGGTTTTGATCCGCGACACCAACGATCCTTTAAGTTTAATTGAAAATGGCAGGACTGGTGGCATCAATGTAATCGATCTGGCCAATCTCAATTCTTGTTCATTTATTGCCACGCAGGATCTGGGCAGAATAAATCCTGATCAAAGTTTTGAAGTATTGGGCCGGTTTGACAATGCCGATATCAGGGGTTGTAATCTTTTGGTGCAGTAAACGTTAATTTATCTTATCCGAACAGCTTGCGCATAAACCGGTAGCAATCAGATTAAGGTGCTCTACTTTAAATCCGGCAGGAACTTTTAATGCCGGAATTTTAACGGTATCCAAACAGTAAATTTTATGACAGTTATCGCAGTTAAAATGCACATGTTCATCATGGTGTTCGTGTGCACTGCAGCCATCAGAACAGATGGCATAATTGGCTGTGCCCTGCTGATCTAAAACCTTATGTATAATTCCTTTTTCTTCGAAAGCCTGCAAAACACGGTATAAAGTAACTCGGTCAGCATTCTTGCCCATCACCTGCTCCAAGTAAGGCTGAGATGTTGCAGAATCTCTTCCACTCAAAATCTCCAGCACCTGTAAACGCTGGGCAGTTCTTTTTAGTCCGTTTTTAACCAAAAGTTTTTCGAAACGTGCTGTTTTGTTTTCCATAGCAATACAAAAATAAGCAATTAATTAATCAGTTTGGCATTTTTGATGCTTATTGGCGGTGCATAGCTCGCATCCTTTTGTTCCAATTTTAAAATCCCCCGTACATGGATGGGTTTTTCGCCATAAGGCACCGCGCTTTCCATCTCAACCATGATCATTACCGGAATACCATTTTGCCCACAAAAATAACATTGGTTGATGGGCAGGGTTGCCAAAAGAAATTTCTGTTGTTTCTGTCCGCTTTTTATAGGGATCAGGTAACCTGTTAAATCAAACTCCCTGTTCTCAAAACGTCTGATCGATTCTGTAAACAGGGGCAAAAGTTCGTTCTTTTCGGTGAGTTCAAATTTCACCGAGCCGATTACATCCCAGTTTAAAGATCGCAATTGATCTTTTGGGTTGTGCTTTTGCGTTTGTGCAGCAACTGAGCAAACCGAAAACAGAAAGAAAATAAAGTACAAATATCTCATCGTTTTATAGCATCTAAAAGAAAAAAGGTAGACCGGCTATCACCAGAATCGTTGATTATAAATTTGCCTTTCAGGGTAATGGTCTCATCGGTCCAGGTAATCGGTTTTAAAGTCTTCACTTCTATCATCGAAGGGATATCGCCCGTGCCACAATACGGGCAGGAGGCAACGGGCACAATAGAAAACATAAACTCGGTAAAACTATTGCCAACTTTAGTTGGGATGATATACCCAGGGATTTCGATTATCTTATTATCGATTGCTTTTAATGCCGGCGGAAAAACAGCCTGCCAAACCAATGGTTTTACCTGTTTATCGTATTTTAAGCCAATTAGGTTCCAGGTGGGCGTGCGCATATCGGTATGTACATTTACCTGCGCAACAGCCTTAAAAGAGATCAACATCAATAAAACCGTTATATATTTCTTCATCATAACTGTTTTGCATTTAAAAGAAAAAACTCGCTCCTATCATCACCCGAATCGTTAATAATGAATATTCCTTTCAGTTTGATCGGTTTTTCGGTGATGGGAATAGCCGTTAACATTTTCACCTGCACCATTGATGGAATATCGCCAGAGCCACAGTACGGACAGGAGGCAATGGGTACAATAGAGAACATAAATTCGCTAAATTTCGACCCTACCTTTGTGGGAATGATGTAACCAGGCAGCTCGATAACCTTATTGTGTAATGCCTTTAATGCCAGTGGAAAAACGCTTCCCCATTTCTTTGGAGCAATTTCGGCATCATACTTTAAACCGATCAGGTTCCAGGTAGGCGTGCGCATGTCGGTATGTACCTTAACCTGCGCCGCTACTACGTGGATAACTAAACATGAAACAACCAATAAAACTAATTTCTTCATTGTATTAACCTCAACCAGGTTATCTGTTTTTGGTTAAAGTTTCGGCAATATCAACCTTGTAAATCTGCATAGCGGGGATAAGCGAGGCTAAAGCGCCGATAAACAGCCCGATCCAGATTAAATATACTTCCTGTGGAATCGTAGTAAACCCCGTTAATTTTGCCTGAGAAGATTCCTGATAGGCCCCGATTACCTCAAGGGCAATATGCCCGATCAATAAACCCAAACAGGCGCCTATAAATGTAACCAAAACCCCTTCAAACATGACCAGGAAAAAGAGTTTCGATTTTGATGCACCAAGACAACGCATAATGGCCAGGTCGTATTTCCGCTCTTTCATTGCGTTATAAAGGCTGATAAAAATACTCAGGGCAGCAATCCCCATAATAAATATGGCGAACCATTGTAACGTATCAATCCCAACACCAATCAGTGAAAACAACCTTGCACTTTCCATCGCCGGAGAGGCCGCCTGCATGCTTGTACTTTGGTTAACCATCCGTGGGAAAAGAATCACCGACATTGGCGATTTATACTGAATCAGCAAGGCTGTAATCTGTTTATCGTTAATCTCTTTGGCTCCTTCAGAAACGTTACTATGGCCCTCAACATGCTTCTCTTCATGCATTTTATACACACTGCCAATATTAGTGAGGATCAGATTATCGGTTATGTTTCCCTGTGGTTTTAAAATCCCTTTTACCTGGTAAGCATGTTGTTTATGAACATCTCCATTCCCGGTTAAACCATGTGCGCCGAAAAAAAAATCGCCAATCTTGAGCCCCGATGTTAATGCAACAGTGTTACCAAGGGTTGCTTCTAAGTCTTTATGCCAAAAGCTTCCCTTTTGGATAGATAAACCGTAAAGATTGGAGAAAGTGCTATCAGTGCCAACAATCCGGTAGCCGTTATAATTATCGCCCAATGCCAATGGAACAGCCCTTTTAACCATAGGGTTCTGCATTAATTTGTAGGCATCTTTAGCAGGAATATTTCCCGTTGGGTAATCGATATGGTAAACGCTGCTTAATATCAGCTGTAAGGGGCTTCCTTTGGCCCCCACAACCAGATCGATATCCTTGGCATTTTTTTCCAGTTTGCTGCTAATCTGTGTAGACGCCAAAAAGAGAATAGACAGGATGCTCACACCAAAGGCAACTAAAATAATATTCAAAATTGTTGTTAGCTTATTCCTGACGAGGTTTTTGCTACTGATTTTAAAGATATTCATTAGAGTAGATAGGTTTTAGTAATGTGGTCCCGAACCCTTCGGTCGTGCGTGGCAATGATCAGTGCAGCTCCATTATCTTTAGCTTGGGTAGTCAGCAGCTGAATTACCTGATTGGCATTTTCATCATCTAAGCTAGATGTAGGCTCATCAGCAATCAACAGATCAGGTTTGTTTACCAATGCACGCGCCACTGAAACCCTTTGCAACTGCCCCTGACTTAATTGGTCAGGATAATTTTCAGCCAGTTCGGCAATATCCAGATCGTGCAAAAGCGAAAGATTCCGTTCATGATCTACAGGTAGCTCAGCCATTACCGCAGCAAGCGCTAAATTATCGAGCACATCAAGTGAACGAATAAGATGCGGCCTTTGAAAAATGATTCCGATATGTCTTCCCCTAAACCTATCCCTCCCTCTTGCAGGCAGCGTATATAAATCGGTTCCGTTAATTAAAACTTCACCCTGGCTTGGCTCCAAAAGACCAGAAATAATATTGAGCAGTGTGCTTTTCCCACTACCAGATGCACCGAGTAAAAGCCATTGCTCCATATCTGCGATTTCCCAGTCGGGAAATTTTATTCTTCTCCCCTTCTCATAAACATGTGCCAGTGAACTGATCTTAATCATGATGTAACACCTTTTGCACTTTTTTAACTACCAGATTTTTGATGGCATAACGCCTGTACAGTTCTATTCCATCATTTGTACCATGTTTGCAGGCAGGGTTTAACATGGTGATGAACAACAACGCCGGGATAAACAGGATTTTATAATTCTTTGACATATTAGTTAATGAGGATAAACTTTTAAAGCTGGTGATCGATGGGACAAGACTTGAGCATTCTTAAATTGATGTAATGGGCAGTCGCAATGGTAAATCCACCAAGCGGAATCAAAATCGGCTCCAGCAGCTCAATTCCCGAAAAATGCCCAAATGCAATGCAGACAAAGCCTGAAATAAGCACCAGGATTGGCATAATACGGTGATGTTGCTTTCGGTAGGCAGCACTTAAGCTCCAGATACCAATAATCAATGAAACTGCAATCATCGTAATTTCAACCGCTTCATAGGCCAGAAACCCCATACCCCACATCGGCAAAACAGTGATCAGGAATGGTAATGCTGCGCAATGTATGGCACAAAGTGTTGAGGCGGAAATGCCGATCCGGTCGAGGTTGATTTTATAGCTCCGTAGTTTCATTAAAATAAATTTAGTCTGCAAATATAAAAGCAATATGGTTGCATTTAAAATAATCAAAGCTATATTTGCAACATAATTGCATTAACATGATAAAGAAATTACCAGTAACCGTATTGAGCGGTTTCTTGGGCAGTGGTAAAACGACACTGCTCAATGCTATATTAAGGAATAAGCAAGATTTAAAAGTGGCCGTTATTGTGAACGATATGAGCGAGGTAAATATCGATGCCGCTATGGTTAAAGATCAGCATACCTTATCTAAAACCGATGAAAAACTGGTAGAGATGAGCAACGGCTGCATCTGCTGTACCCTGCGGGAAGACCTGATGACCGAGGTGGAAAAACTGGCAAAAGAAAACCGATTTGATTATCTTTTGATCGAAAGCACGGGAATATCTGAACCCATTCCTGTTGCACAAACATTTTCTTTTATTGATGAGGCTTCGGGTATTAACCTGAGTAGATATAGCCGGTTAGATACAATGGTAACTGTTGTAGATGCTTATAATTTTTACAGGGATTTTGGTTCGGCAGATAAACTTGCTGACCGCAACATGGTTGATAATGCGGCTGATAAACGCACTATCGTAAACCTACTTACCGACCAGATCGAATTTGCGAATGTAATTTTATTGAACAAGACCGATCTGGTAAGTGATACCGATATTAAGGTCCTCAGGGCGCTGATTGCTAAACTGAACCCAAGCGCCAAGATTTATCAGACGCTTTTTGGAGAAATAGATCCGGCTTTAATTTTAAACACAAAACTGTTCGATTTTGAATCTGCATCTGAAGGAGCAGGATGGAAAAAAGAGCTTGAAGAAATCCATCAGCCCGAAACCGAAGAATATGGAATAAGTTCTACCGTATTCCGTTCTAAAAGACCTTTTCACCCTGAAAGATTATGGCATTACATCAATAAGGAATTTCCGCAGAATATTATCCGATCAAAAGGCATATTCTATCTTGCTGCCATGCCAGAGCAAGCCATTAATTTTTCGCAGGCAGGCGGTTCCTTACGCATCGACCCGGCAGGGGTTTGGTGGGCAAGCATGCAGCAGCATGAACGTGAACAATACGTGGACTACCTGGAAAACAGAACTGAAATTGATGCAGATTGGGATAATGATTTTGGAGACCGTAAAAATGAACTTGTTTTTATTGGACAGGAAATGAACAACGATGAATTAAAAAAATCACTCGAATATTGTCTGTTAACTGATACAGAAGTAAAAAATTATAAAACAAAAAACACCTTTAAGAACCCTTTTGAACATATTTTACCTTAAAATGAAATAATAGTCGATGAAATGAACAAAATGGTAGTTTTTCGATGATATTCTTAGGTTTTATTTTGCGTAAATTTGATTTGCCCAACCAAACTTACGCTTATTATGGAGCCTACAGAAGAATTAACTTTAGTTAAAACCCGCTTATCTTGTCCGAAGTGTAAAAATTTCGAAACCTACAGGGTACCCAGGGGTTTTCTCTTTAAAACGCTTATGCCATGGATTTCAGTTAAGAGGTACAAATGTTATAAGTGTTTTAATAAGTTTTACGTATTTAATTAGCATCTATAAGTTAGCATCTCATTTAAGCCACGGAAGTGGCTTTTTTCGTTTCAGGATGAAATGTTCTGCTAAAAGCAGATCGCATTATTTAAGCGCGGTATGCTGCAGTTTTTTAAACACATATTCTTTATAACTTGCCCCAATGGGCGAGGGATAATCTTTAATAACTTCTTAAATGTTATTTTTGGTATTAAATTTCTTTAATGAATATTATATATACTTTATCATAATTGATAGAATTTTAAAACCAGGGCTAAAATGGACATTAGTGAGAGAAAGGATTTTTACAGTGATTTCTTCGGAAACCCTGAAATTTCCGAAAGAGAAAAGTATAAATACTATACCTCAAACGATCCGGATATTTTAGCGGAAAAAGAGAAAATAAGAAAAATTGTTACAAAAAAAGGGCTGTCGTCAGTAATGAACGATACAAAATGGTTGAAACTTCAAAATGCAATAAAACAATTGCCTTTCCCACCTCCATATATAGACAAACTCATTATTGATGACAAGACTTATGAAGAAGTTAAAATAAGTAAGGCTCCACATTGGTTAGGAAATTGGGACCCGTTTTACAATGAGGGCATGCATTTGTTTTTTACCATTGAGTACATAAAAGTACGACCATGTTATGCGGAGCACAGCGGAACTTTAGTTGGCCCTAAAATATTTGACGAAACCGAAGAATTTAAACTCCTTTTAACAGCGTTGAATATACCTTATGAAGAAGATGAGGGAATTTTCACAATATTCGGATACAGATAAATACCTTCATAATCCGATTTTCGTGACTCATGAGCGATATGGATTAACGGAGGCTGATGCGGAAGATCAACCTCCCGTTCAATTTTAAATTCGAGCCCAATGAATAGATCTTTTACTGTCAGTTTCATTGGGCCTGAAAATTTTATTCAGCGATTAAAAGGAAGTAGTTTTTCTTTCCTTTCTGTACCACAATAAATTTGTCGTTGATCAGATGCGCGGTATTGAAAACCTGCATAGGGTCAGCTACTCTTTCTTTATTTACGGAAACACCTCCACCTTGTATCAATTTCTTAGCTTCACCTTTAGATGGAAAAACATCTGTTTTTTCTGCCAACAAAGTAGCTGCATCAATCCCAGTGCTTAATTCTGATTTTGAGATATTAAACTGCTGAATACCTTCGAACATTTCCAAAACTTGTTTTTCCGATAAACTTTTCAGAAATTCAAGTGATCCGTTTACGAACAAAAATTCTGAAGTTTTAATAGCAGTTTCTAACGCTTCTACCGAATGGGTTTTTATAGTGATATCTTCAGCTAAAGCTTTTTGAAGGATACGACGATTTGGTGCCACGTCATGTTCTTTTTCTAAAGCTTCTATTTCTTCTTTACTTTTCAAGGTAAAAATACGGATCCATTTTTTTACATCATCATCTGATGCTCTTAACCAGAACTGGTAGAATTTATATGGAGAAGTTTTCTCTGGATCCAGCCAAACGGCACCGCTTTCGGTTTTACCAAATTTGGTCCCATCTGCCTTTTTAATCAACTGTGTAGTAATGGCATAAGCTGTACCAGCATCTTTTCTTCTGATCAGCTCCGTACCGGTAACAATATTGCCCCATTGATCAGATCCCCCCATCTGTACCAAGCAGTTTTCATTTTTCCACAAATGATAAAAATCGTAACCCTGAATCAACTGGTAACAGAACTCGGTAAAAGATAGGCCAGAATCACCTTCCAAACGTCTTTTAACACTATCCTTTGCCATCATGTAGTTCACGGTAATGTGTTTACCTACATCCCTGATAAAGGTAAAAAGATTCATATCCTTAAACCAATCGGCATTGTTAACCATTACAGCACCATTTCCACCTTCTTCAAATTTTAAGAATTTAGATAATTGCTTTTTCATCCCTTTCAGGTTATGTTCAATCATTTCAGGTGTCTGAAGATTACGTTCATCAGATTTTCCCGATGGATCGCCTACCATACCTGTAGCACCACCGACTAAAGCAAACGGCTTGTGACCAGCATTTTGAAAATGAATCAGTGTCATGATCTGCGTTAAGTGTCCAACGTGCAACGAATCTGCAGTCGGGTCGAAACCGATATAACCAGAAGTCATACCCTCGTTTAACTTTTCCTCAGTATTCGGCATAATATCATGCAGCATGCCACGCCATGTTAACTCTTCAACAAAATTTGTCATTGTACAAACACTTTAATAATGTGCGTGCAAAGATAAAATTTTAGCTTAGTTTAAAGCAAATTAGTTGGTTTTGTAAATGAGTTATCGCAATTGCGCTTTGCAGCCCCGTAACCTTACCAATATTTTACCGTTGACTCTTTACAACCATACAAGAAAACATTACCTTGCAAAATGAACTTTTTATCCCATTATTATTTCGACCGGACAAATAATGACGCCAATGTGGTAATGGGAACAGTTTTGCCAGATCTGATTAAAAATGCTGCAAAAGAGGCAAATTTATACCCACAGAAGAATGAATTCCTGTTTAAAGGAAATCCTGATGAAGAAAACCTGCTTTTTGGCTGGAAAAGACATTTAGCGGTCGACCTGCTTTTTCATTCCTCTAATTTTTTTCTCGAGAAAACCACCGAGCTTAAGCAGCTCATTAAGCCCATTGTAGAAAATACTGCGGTCCGCCCATCATTCCTCGCACACATTGGCTTAGAACTTTTATTGGATCATTTATTGGTAACACATAATCTGGTTCAGGTGAATCATTTTTATGATAAACTCGAAGCGGTAAAAAAAGAATCATTAAGCGATTTTCTGGAGCACTGTAACCTGAAAGATCCAGAAGTATTTTTCAACTTTCTGGAGAAGTTCATCAGCAGTAAATACCTGTTGAGTTACCAAAAACTCGAAAATATCAGTTATGCCCTTAACAGGATCTGTATGCGTTTGTGGCCAGAAACGTTAAATGAAAAGCAGTTGCAGCAGCTGACTTTTGAACTCGGGATTTTTAAAACCGTTCTAGAAAAAGATTACATGGATATTTTTGAGGAGATTGAGGGAAAACTGGTTTGATTATTTTGATATATTTGGGCAAAGCCAAATAACTAAATGAAAATTAAACTAATTCTCTCCCTATTAATCATCGTTTTGCAGTTCAACACTTTCGCTCAACAGCAGATTAATGTTATCAAAAAACCCACCTGGAATATCCGAGCCTCTTATGATAGCAGGTACGGTACAAAAGTAGATTTATCCGGTAACGCCATCGCTATGATTGTTGATGTCCCGAAGGCCGATTTCGCCGTGGTTACAATTGATGATAAGCTAAGCCAAAAGTGGCTCACCGAACTTTCTGGTTTCCCAATGGCGATCGGAAAATTCAAAAACAACATTATGGTTGTTGCCTCCACAGACCGTAGCTACTTTAAAAGTTTTACCAATCAATTTATCGCTTATCTGTTGGAAGAAAAAACAGGCAAAATACTTTCACAAAAGATAATTTATGACGGCAGTAAAGATTTTATTGAGGCACCGGAATTCTTTTTCTCTAATGACGGCTCCTATTTCAAAATGGCTAGCAGGTTAACAGGGGTAAAACGTAAAGTACATGTTGGCTTACCAGTGGTCGGTTTTTTAACTGCTCTTAAAATGGATAAGGATTTTAATGAATCGCAAAGCTATACTGTAATCGATTTTAATGACAAGTTGGAGCAGATCCAGAAAATGGAGCCCGAAATGCCAGATGGCGACAGTTGGAAGGCATCCTGTGGAGATGATGGCAGTTTTATCATCAGTACGGTAGATGCTCCGAAGGGAAAATGTAATGTGGCCATTTATTTAAGCAGCAACCCCAGCCCACTTAAAACCGTAAGCATTCCTGTTGATGCTTTTAATCAGGATGAGGTATCGTCAATAACTTTTGCAAGCAGTAAAAAACCATTGATCAATTATATTGGTATATTCTATAAAAATATAAACAAAGAGCGTTCTACCTTGATTGCAAGAATTGATTTTAATAACGGAACGTTCACTTTCACCAAAGAAGTGTTTGACAAGGCTCATGTTAAAGAACTGCAAAAATCTTTTGTACCAGCCAATAAGAAATTCGATGACCTGGATTTCTCCGATGCCAAATACGTGAACATCAGGCACATTTCAGAATACAACAATACACTCCTTGTTGCTATTTCTCCAAAACGCAGTGTCTCCGGCAGCCATGGCTCATTTACATCCGAAGGATCAGTCCTGATGAATGGATATGATGCCCAGATGAAACCGCTTTACCACCAATTTCTACCTCGCGCTTATGCAAGCAGCAGTATGGGAGAAGGTTCAGAGGTATCATTTAATCAGGCAGAAAATACGCTTCGCATCCTGGCCAACCAATCAGATGGAGGTTCAGTTGCTACCATGTATGCTGAAATGGATCTCGGATCGGGCACAATAAACAAAATCAATATGATTCCGAAAGATGACATCAAAAATTCTTATTATGCCAATACAGAATCGATCAGTTGGTTAAATAATAGCTTTGTTATTCCATTCGTTGAGCGTATGGGCATTTTTAGCAAGAAAGTAGATTTACAGCTTTTACAACTAAAATATTAATCACTCTGCTCCTTTTTCTATATTTGTCTTATGTCACTAACTGCAATAAAAGAAGAAATGGATGCCCTGGTGGCCGAACTAAACCAGCACAATTATAACTATTATGTGTTGGCTATGCCTACCATTGGCGATTATGAGTTTGATAAAAAATTAAAACACCTTGCCGAGCTCGAAAAAGCAAATCCTGATTTTGCAGATCCAAATTCACCTACGCAGCGTGTTGGCGGAGATATTACCAAAAATTTTATTACGGTAAACCACAAATACCCCATGTTATCGTTGGGGAATACCTATAATGAACAAGATCTCCGCGATTTTGATGAACGGATCCGTAAAGCGATTGGCGATAATTTCCAATATGTATGTGAGTTAAAATTTGATGGCCTGTCTATCAGTCTTACTTACGAAAACGGCAAACTTTTACGTGCAGTTACCCGCGGCGACGGCACTAAAGGTGATGATGTAACCAATAACGTAAAAACCATTCATACCATCCCACACCAGATCAAATCGGCGGTTGCGCCCGAACATTTCGAAATCCGTGGGGAAATTTTTATGCACAAAGCGGCCTTTTTACGCTTAAATGCTGCCCGTGAAGAACTTGGTGAGATCCCTTATGCAAACCCTAGAAATTTTGCTTCGGGCACTATAAAAATGCAGGACAGCAAAGAAGTGGCCAAACGACCCTTAGATGGTTTTATTTATTTCTTATATACCGATAAAAACGAATTTAAAACCCATTGGGAAAGTTTAAATGCCGTAAAAGACTGGGGTTTCCATGTTTGTGAACATAACCGATTAGTTTCTAACATCGATGCAGTTCTGGAATTTATCCACCATTGGGAAAACGAGCGTTTTAAACTGAGTTATGATATCGATGGTATTGTAATTAAGGTGAACAGTTATGCACAACAGCAAGAATTGGGTTTCACCTCTAAATCTCCACGTTGGGCCATTTCATACAAATACAAAGCGGCAGAGGTTGAAACTGTATTAGAAAAAGTAACCTATCAGGTAGGGAGAACAGGTGCAGTTACGCCGGTTGCCAATTTAAAACCTGTTTTATTGGCCGGCACCACGGTTAAGCGTGCTACATTGCACAATGCGAACGAAATAGATCGTTTAGATTTACATGAAGGCGATACCGTTTATGTAGAAAAAGGTGGTGAGATTATTCCAAAAATTATCAAGGTAAATTTAGATAAGCGATTGCCTGGCGCTACAAAGGTTCAATATTTACACAACTGCCCCGAATGTGGAACAGAATTAATCAGAAGAGAAGGAGAAGCAGTTCATTATTGCCTTAACGATGAGGGTTGCCCGCCGCAGATTGTCGGAAAAATTCAGCATTTCATTTCACGCAAAGCCATGAATATTGATGGGCTCGGTGATGAAACTATTGAAACCTTTTATAAGCATGGCCTTGTAAGGCACATCAGCGATTTATATACCCTGTACCAAAAATCAGATCAACTGAAAACCTTAGACCGTTTCGGAGAACGATCGATCGAGAATATGCTTGCAGGAATTGAAAAATCGAAAGAAATGCCTTTCGAGAAAGTGCTTTTTGGCTTGGGTATCCGATATGTTGGTGAAACAGTTGCAAAGAAAACTGCCGCTGGCGTAAAGAATATCGACAACCTTTCTAAAGCTACTGTAGAGGAATTAATTGCCATTGATGAGATCGGCCAGCGAATTGCAGAGAGCATTGTTGAGTATTTTGGAAAATCTGAGCATTTACAGCAGGTAGAATTATTAAAATTAGCCGGATTACAGTTTGAAATTGAAGAAAAAGTAATTACACTTGATAGTGATAGACTTATTGGAAAAACATTCGTAATTTCGGGCGTTTTTGAAAAATTTAGTCGCGATGAACTAAAAGATATGATTGAGGCTAATGGAGGCAAGATGCTGAGCGGTATTTCGGGCAAATTGAATTACCTGGTAGCAGGCGACAATATGGGTCCATCGAAATTAGAAAAAGCGAATAAACTAAACGTTCCGATCATCAGCGATGCTGAGCTTTTAGAAATGATAAACGGTTAGTTGACCACAAAGACACAAAGAACACAAAGTTAATTGATTAAAAGCATCCCTATTGCTTTAAGAAACATTTAAAAAATTAAGGGATGACTGAAAATGAAATTGCTAAATTAATTGTTAATGCTGTGTATCAGGTTCATGTTGAACTAGGGCCAGGATTGTTAGAGTCGGCGTATGAAGCTTGTCTAGTTTATGAATTGGTTAATGCTGGATTGCAGGTTTCCAATCAAATATATCTTCCTGTTTATTACAAGGACGTGAAGTTGAATTGTAATTACAGAATAGATATTTTGGTTGAAAGAAAAGTTATTATTGAAGTGAAAGCTGTGAGCATCCTTAAAGAAGTCCATCTCGCACAAACAATAACCTATTTAAAACTTTCCAATTGTAAGTTAGGATTACTTATTAATTTTAATGAGGCAAAAATAAAAGATGGAATAAAAAGAGTTATAAATGGCTATTTATAACCTAAATAAAAACCTTGGTGCCCTTTGTGGCTTCGTGGTAAAAACAAAAAACTCACTCATCATTGAGGCAAAAATAAAAGATAGAATAAAAGAGTTATAAATGCAATTTATAACCTAAATAAAAACCTTGGTGCCCTTTGTGGCTTCGTGGTAAAAACAAAAAATTCACTCATCATTGAGGCAAAAATAAAAGATAGAATAAAAGAGTTATAAATGCAATTTATAACCTAAAATAAAAGCCTTGATGCCCTTTGTGGCTCCGTGGTAAAAACAAAAAACTTACTCATTATTGAGGCAAAAATAAAAGATGGAATAAAAGAGTTATAGATGGCTATTTATAACCTAAAAAATAAAAACCTTAGTGTCCTTTGCGGCTCCGTGGTAAAAACAAAAAAGTAAATTATATAATGAACAAATTTCAGGGTACTGGTGTAGCATTGGTTACACCTTTCAACACAGATGGATCAGTTGATTATAACGGCTTAAAAAACCTGATTAATCATTTGGTAGACGGAGGGATAGATTACCTCGTTTCTTTAGGTACAACCGGCGAAACCGCTACAATGACCAAGGACGAGAAGAAGAAGGTGTGGGCCTATACTGCTGAAATTAATAACAATAGATTACCTTTAGTTGCCGGCATAGGTGGCAATAACACTTTGGCCGTTGCTGAAGATATTAAATCTTTCGATACTAACGGATACAGCGCCATTTTATCGGTTAGTCCTTATTACAACAAACCTACGCAGGAAGGAATTTATCAGCACTATAAATACTTAGCAGAAATTTCTCCTTTAGATCTGATTTTATACAACGTACCTGGCCGTACCGGAAGCAACATGAGCCCGGAAACTACCTGCAGACTGGCGCATGATTTTAAAAACGTCATCGCGACCAAAGAAGCTTCAGGAAGTTTTGATCAGTTTAACCAGATTATGAGAGATAAACCTGCAGATTTTCTTTTAATTTCTGGTGATGACCCGGTTACCTTGCCAATGATCGCTTTAGGTGCTGCAGGGATTATTTCGGTAATCGGGAATGCTTTACCTAAGCAATTTTCTGATATGGTGAAACTTTGTTTAGCTGGCGATTATAAAGCGGCCTTGCCTGCTCATTTAAGCTTAATAGAATTTACCCGTTTGGCTTTTGCTGAGGGAAATCCGGCAGGAATAAAAGCGGCATTAAAACATTTAGGTGTTTGTGGCGATACAGTAAGGTTGCCATTGGTTAAAGCTTCTGCGGCGTTAGAAAAATCGATTATTGCAGAGATAGAAAAACTAAGCGAGGTGGCTTAAACACTTCCCAATTAATATTTTAGAACAGATTGTTTGATTTTGCTGAAAAGTAAATGAAGACAATCTGTTTATTTGTGTGTAAATAAAAAATTACGTAAATAAATCAGCTGACAATCAATACCTTAAAACAAAGTTCAAAAACTATAACGCTCCAAAAGTTTTAGGAATATTAAAGGCATCATTATTGAGTTGGCTTCGATACACACAAATAAACACACACAATGAAAAATGTATTATGTATTGCCATGTTGGCCGTAATGGTCAGCGGCTGCGCCCTACGCGCTAAGCCGAGCAGTGAATCATCCAATATCCATGTTGGATTGAACGAAAATGATTTTAAAGATTCTCATCGCCGGGCCACTTTAGTTTACCTGGCTAATGATTCAACAATCTACGAAGTTTATAAAGGTTCGGGAGAAAGATCGACGTTTTCTGATTTCTATTATTTTGCACAAAAAAAACTATACAAATTTGAGCAAAAAACGCATTACTTCAATAACACAACCGTGAAAATAGAAGAATCAAAAGCTAATCAGAAATAAGGGAGATAAACATGAAAAATATAATTTTAATTGTTTTAGCATTAACCATGCTGAGCTGTAGGGCCTTTGTTGGCTTCGAACCTACTTTTACGACATAAGTCATTCAGATACTAAAAACAACAAAAGGTCTTTGAAATTATTTTCAAAGACCTTTGTTTATCATGCAATCAATTTATTTCTTCTTTCCATCAGCAGGTTATCCTGCCAAACACCTTTTGCCTTTCCTATTTTTTCGCGATAGCCCACTACCCTGAACCCTGCTTTTTCATAGATTTTCAATATGGCCGAATTTTGCAAAAATATCCCAGCCTGAAGCATCCAAACGCCCTTATTTTCACTCTCTTTAACAAGCGCGTCTAACAGTAAAGAACCTATTCCCTGGCCTTTATAACCATGTTTAACATACACTTCTGTCTCACCTACCCTACCAACATCATAATTCGCCGATACTGGCAAAAGCGCGCTCCAACCTATAATTTCTTTACCTTTACAGGCCACAAACCTACAAGCCTTAAGGTGTGACGAATCCCAGTTTTCCCAGGAAATATCGGGGGTCCTAAAACTCGCAGTACCAGTATCGATTCCTTCCTGATAAATGGCACTAACCTCATCCCAGTCTGCTGCACGCATTATTCTTATCATAGTATTAATCAATTTTGGCCAATATAAGCCTATGAAACCTAATCGTTTATGTTTGTTGCACGAAATTAGCCAAACATGCACCTTATAGCACATAATACAGAAGCAAGTTTGTCCTGTATTATAAATCGACACAACTACACAATAAAAAGTACCTTAAGAGCGACTTTCTGTAACAGAAACGTTAAACTAAAGTTTTTTCTTGATCGAGGGTTCTCGAATATTCAACAGGACTCATTCCTACCAGTTTTTTAAAGGAGCTATAAAAAGCGCTCCGTGAAGAAAAACCTGCGCTGTAGGCGAGTGCCTCTAGCGTAAAGTTCTGCATGATATCAGGGTTGCGGATACTTCCTTTAATCCAATTTACACGATATTGATTGATATAATCAATAAAGCTCTTATTGAAATAGCTATTTAAGACAATGGAAAGTTTATGACTGCTTAAACCAATCTCTTTAGCAAGAGATTGAAGCCTGACATCTTTATGCCTGAATGATTGATGTTTATTAATATGCGATTCTAATTTTTGTCCCCACTCTTCCAATTCCTTATTTTTGGCTTTCCCTGAAAAATTTTTCCTGATGGATAAAAGTGTAGATGCCTTAACATTTAACAAAGAAGCTACCAGCTCTAATGGCAAGCGGTCTAAATAGCCTGGATTCGTTTTGGCAAAATACAGATATCTTTCTTTGGCGTTTCCTACCCGTATAATGTGCGCTCTTTGCTGTGCATCTTTATAATATTTTTCTAAAACAACCCTGAAAATATAATTCAGTTCGAAATGATGCGAAAAAAGACGATTGAGTTCATTATTATGCATGGCCAGCAAATGGGTATCTTCAACGGCCACAACATACTCTTGTGAATAGCCAGATCCATGAAGCCCTGATATAGAACTAACAAAATCATTTTCAACCGAAATATAGGTGGTAATTTTTTGTTTATTATGCGTAGTACAGCCCATTAAGGCCCCTTTAACAATGAAATAGATGTATTCGCATACTTCGTTTTCATTGAACAATATCTGATCTTTTTTAATCCTGACTGTTAAAAGATGTTTCTCAAATTCTTCTTTCAATTTAGCATCTACAGCATGTATGCTACTGAGTACATTCAGTACATAACCCACTTCGTCACTTTCCGCTTTATTGTATTGCAAATGTTTTGGTACCTTATACTGTTAATAATGTTAACACTTCATACCATAATTGGTATGCTCAGGATGCTATTTATTTACCTTACACCAAGCTTCAAATAAATAGTAAAATCGAAGTTTCAGCTTAATGTTTGTAACCCAAATAGACTATCCAGCAAATAAAAAGAAAGCTAACGAAACTTAAGCAACGAAAGATAATTTGTCTTATATATTTTACAGTAGAAGAAAATATTAATAAGAGATAAAGGCAAAACCTATTCATAAAAAAAGCCCCAGAAGATTTCTGAGGCTTTTCATTATAATATTTTTGATCGCTTAAGCTTTGTTTTTAGTTTCCTGAACCTCTAAACGGATGGCCTGAGCTAAATTTTTCAAATCCTGCATACCTTTACGTATACGGGTTCCAGCTGCGCTGTTACCTTTGTTATAAAATTTGTCTGCATCAGCTTCTAAAGCTGCCACTAAACTTTTTACTTCTTCGAATTTTTTCATTTTTAATTACTCCTATGGTTCTTTAAGGTTTTAGTTTTTAATTATCTTACTCTAATTTAAAGGGTTTGGTGAAATAAAAAAATTTTTAGAACAATAAAAAACAGCCCTCTACACCGTTTTTTTCCACATTCTATGCTTTTATAAACATATTTCCCACAAAAGAATTAGATCAAGTAACTGAAATACAGATTTTTACAGAAAAAATTCCAACAAAAAAGCCCTTTAAACGTATTTAAAGGGCTTTGTAAAATTTTCATTGATCTTAAACGGTAGCGAAAAGGTTCTCTTTATAATATCCGTTTTCTAATTTTTCAGCTACTTCACTAAAAGCATCTAAAGTACGTTGTACATCTTCCAGTGTATGAACAGCCGTAGGAATTAAACGGAGTTCGATCATACCTTTTGGAATTACCGGATAAACAACGATTGAGCAAAAGATGCTATAGTTCTCGCGTAAATCATAAGTAATTGCAGTAGCATCAGAAAGTTCACCTTTTAAGAAAACCGGTGTAACTACCGAATCGGTAACACCTAAATCGAATCCGCGTTCGCGTAATCCTTTTTGCAGGGTCATTGCAATTTCCCAAAGTTTATCTTTTAACTCAGGTTTGCTTTTTAGCAACTCTAAGCGTTTTAACAAACCGATTACCATTGGCATTGGTAACGCCTTGGCAAAAGTCTGAGAACGCATATTATACCTTAAGAAATTGGTAATTTGCTCTGTTGAAGCAACAAAAGCACCAATACCCGCCATAGATTTGGCGAAGGTTCCAAAATAAACATCAATTCCATCGATACAGTCTTGTGCTTCGTGTGTACCTGCACCGGTTTTACCCATTGTACCGAAACCATGCGCATCATCAACCAGGATACGGAAGTTGAAATCTTTTTTAAGATCAACAATTTCCTTCAATTTACCCTGAGCACCGCTCATTCCAAAAACACCTTCGGTAATTAAAAGAATACCACCACCAGTTTCTTCAACCAGTTTGGTAGCACGCTCTAACTGCTTACGGGCACTTTCAATATCATTATGTTTGTAAACAAATCGTTTACCCATGTGCAAACGTAATCCATCTACAATACAGGCATGCGATTCTGCATCATACACCACTACATCATTCCTGTCAACCAAAGTATCGATAATCGATACCATACCCTGATAACCGTAGTTTAATAAAAATGCATCTGGTTTGCCCACAAACGCTGCAAGTTCTTGCTCCAGCTGTTCATGATAGCTTGAGTTACCGCTCATCATACGGGCACCCATAGGGTAAGCCATACCAAATTTTGCCGCAGCTTCTTCATCTGCCTTTCTAACTTCCGGGTGATTGGCTAAGCCTAAGTAGTTGTTTAAACTCCAAACCAAATGCTCTTTTCCACGAAACTGCATGTGAGGTGCAATTTCTCCCTCTAATTTTGGAAATGAGAAATACCCATGAGACCATTTCTGGTGCTGCCCAAGTGGGCCCATGTGCTTTGCTATCTTATCAAATATATCCAATGTATTATCTGTTTTTTTATAATAAAATTTTGCGAATTTAAGCTTTATTCGTCTTAAAATCAACCTAATGATCTTTTAGGTGTTAATTAAGATTTTTTAACACTCCAATTTTATGCCAAAAAAGCCCCGATTTTACTTCGGGGCTTTAAAATTATATTTGGTTTGTTTTAATCAACGTTATCGTGCAAGAAAGAATTGTTAGGTCTGATCTCAGTACCACCATCCTGATCGTTGCTTAAAGTAAACCTACTCACCTGCGATTCAGAAGAATGCTGAACTTGTTGCAACTGCATTTGCTTGCGTTTATAAGCAGGTTCGTTTTCCAGCTCCTGTAAACCGTTGGTTGTACGCAATTTCATGCTTAAATCTTTTAAACGTAAAATACGTTCTTTAGATTTTTTCAATTGCTCTTCCATCGATTCATCACTTTTGTCATCGTCTAAACCTACAACCGGCATTTCGATTTCCGGTTCAGGCATTGGCGGTATTTGGGCAGCCGGCGTTTCGAACACAAAATTAGTTTCAGCTAATTTTACCTCAAACTCAAAGCCAGTTTCCTGTGCTTCTTCTACCTGAGGTTCTTCTTCCATCAAAGTATGGCGAACCACATTATTTTCTGGCTCCTGAACTTTTTGAGGTTCAGATTTATTGAACATACCACCAAAAAGATCTGCCTGCGAAACTTCTTCCTTTGTTTTTAAAACAGGCTCGTAAGATGGCGTTGTTTTAGGCTGAATGAAAGAGTTTACTGGTTCAACGGGACGAACTAGCGGCGCTTCTTCAGGTGTTAAAAGTGATATTTTCTTTTTATTTTTTTCTTCGTTTACGCGTTCTTCTGATGTTTGGAAACCTGTAGCAATAATGGTTACTGAAAGTTTATCACTTAAAGATTCGTCGGTACAGTTACCCCAAATCAAATCAGCCGATAAGCCAGCTTTTTCCTGAATGTAATCCGTAATGATTGATACCTCATCCATGGTTACTTCACGCAGACCAGAACTAATATTCAATAGAATATAACGGGCACCTTCGATTTCATTATCTTTTAATAACGGCGAGGCTAAAGCACCTTCAACGGCCTGTAAAGCACGGTCTTCGCCCTCAGCGGCAAAACTACCCATAATGGCTACGCCACTATCTTTCATTACAGTACGCACATCCTTAAAATCCACGTTGATATAACCTGGCACCGTAATAATCTCTGCGATACCTTTTGCAGCTGTGGTTAAAATATCGTCGGCCTGACCAAAGGCAGAGCCTAAGGTTAAGTTCCCGAAAATTTCGCGCAAGCGATCATTAGAAATTACCAGGTAAGAATCTACGTATTTTTTCAACTCTTCCATTCCTTCATCTGCCTGCAGTCTACGTCTTTTTCCTTCGAAAGAAAATGGTGTAGTAATGATGGCAACAGTTAAAATATCAAGTTCTTTAGCTGCTTTCGCAATGATTGGAGAAGCTCCTGTTCCGGTACCACCGCCCATTCCTGCTGTAATAAAGAGCATTTTGGTTGTACTGCCTAACATGGCCTTAATATCATCTATATTCTCTATAGCTGAGTTTTTGCCAACTTCAGGGATAGAACCAGCCCCCATTCCTTCAGTTAAGCTAGCACCTAATTGTACCTTGTTAGGTATTGGGCTAGATTCCAAAGCCTGGGCATCTGTATTACAAATAATAAAATCCACACCAGTAATACCAGACAGGTACATATGGTTCACTGCGTTGCCGCCACCGCCTCCAACACCAATTACCTTGATGATTGAAGACTTATCTTTTAACATTTCGAACTGCATATCTTTATGAATCAGTTGTTTAAAAATTTTTAAATTCTGTTCATTACTCAATGTAATATTAACACTTTTTCAACAGACGTTTTCCACAACTGTTGATAATGTGGAAAACTCATCTTTTGTGGAAAAATAATTAACTTTTCAAGTAATCTTCATCGCTTACATTCATGTCGTCCTGAATGAAAGTTCTTGTTTTTGCCAGTAATTTATCAAACAAACCTGGTCCGCGTTTCTCTTTTTCTTTCGCTGTTTTTGGCTTTTCTACAAAAACACCAGGTTGTTTCATTTCTTCAATTAACTCTTCTGCTTTTTGGATTCCTTTGATCAGCAAACCTACACTGGTTGCATACATCGGGCTTTTCAGGTCATCATAAATGGTTTTAGGCATATCTTCATATTTAGATAAATGCTCGTTCGGGTAACCAATACGACAATCTAAACCGGTTACATATTCAACCGCCTGAGATAAGTGTTTTAATAAAGCACCACCACCGGTAATTACAATACCACCGATCAGTTTTTTCTCATATCCGGAAGATTTGATCTCGTAATATACGTGCTCAATAATCTCTTCCATACGTGCCTGAATGACATAAGCCAGGTTTTTAACCGAAATTTCTTTTGGTTCGCGGCCACGTAAACCCGGAACACAAATAATTTCGTTTTCTTTATTCTCTTCAGCCAATGCAGAACCAAAACGTGTTTTTAATAATTCAGCCTGGTTGCGCATTACAGAGCAGCCCTCTCTGATATCTTCGGTAACACTATTGCCACCAAAAGGGATAACTGCCGTGTGACGGATAATACCTTCGTGGAAAATGGCAATATCTGTAGTACCACCACCAATATCAACCAATGCAATACCAGCTTCTTTTTCTTCCTCGCTCAACACCGATTCAGAAGAAGCCAATGGCTCAAGAATTAAATCCTGAGTTTGCAGACCTGCATTGTTTACACATTTGATGATATTTTTCACAGCCGTAACCTGACCAGAAATGATATGAAAGTTAGCTTCAAGGCGAACCCCTGCCATACCGATCGGATCTTTGATTCCCGGCTCGTTATCGATGGTAAATTCCTGTGGTAATACATGGATGATTTCCTCACCCGGCGGCATTACCAGTTTAAACATATCATCAATCAGCTTATCGATATCTTTTTTACCGATTTCGTTGTTTAATTCTCTTCTTGTTAAAATTCCTCTGTGCTGTAAGCTCTTAATGTGCTGACCAGCAATACCCACATTTACCACCTGTATCTCTACATTGGATTGCCCGCTTGCTACTTCAACTGCTTGAGCAATACCCTGCACGGTTTTTTGAATGTTAGAAACCACTCCACGTGTCACACCCGCCGATTCTGCCTTGCCTATTCCTAAGATTTCTATCTTACCGTGTTGTGTTCTACGACCAACGATAACACAAATTTTTGTAGTACCGATATCCAATCCTACTACGATGGGCGACTGACTGGTAAATTTTGCCTTGTCCATATTCGTTAATTTTGCTGAGTTTTATACTGTTTTTCCAGGGCCCTGATTTCTTTCTCTCTTGCTTCTTTCTCTTTCTTCAGTTGGGCCTCAGATTTTGCCGGCTTTGGCTGTGTTGTTACCGTTTGCTTCGGTTTTTCTTTTTTATCCGCTGGCTTTGTTTCCTTCGGTTTGGTGGCCTGCGCAAGCGCTGGCTTTTTTATTTCTGTTTTAACTTGAGTTGTTTTTTTCGGCTCTACTTTTTTAGGTTCAACTTTTTTTGGCTCAACCTTCTTGGCCTCTACTTTTTTCGGTTCTGGTTTTTTGGGCTCTTCCCGTTTAGACACAGGCTTCTCAGCTTCATCTGCCTCCGGCCGGTCATCCATAGCCGCTACAATTGTGCTGTTGATCAGTGAATCGGTTACGTTTCGTTGTATCCTCAAACTATCGGCTGCAGAAATTGTTTTTGCTTTTTTCCCTAATTCTGTCGAATCTCTTTTTTCGCAAACAATCTGGTTGGTATATTTAATATTGATGGTTTTATAAGTATCCCAACCTACCTGCGGCATTGCCTTTTTATAGAACAGCAACAGGTTTTTCATTTTCTTTTCAAGCGAATCGGCATTACCCAAAACAATACGCTGATTACCTACTCTTGGGATCAGTTCGATGTCGTTTTTCTGATCAACCACAATCTGTTCAATCTGAGCATCCCAAAGGGTATCTTTCTTAATGTACTGTGCAGTTTTATATAAATCTCTTGCCAATTGCGTGTGCACGGTATCAACTCTGCTGCCAAAAACCTCTGTAATATGCCCTGTTGCCACAAGCACGTTGGCAGTAAAGTTTGATGAAATAGGCATTTTCAGTCCATCATTATCAATGTAAAAATCCTGCCCGTTCTCGTTCAATATGCGCAGAATAGGCTGGCGCTGTTTTACTTCAATGTGCAATACCCCATCCATATCTACATATACTTTAGCAAAACCGATGTAAGGGTTAGACTGCAGTTTTTTCTCGATCTTATGAATATTGATATTCTCGAGATTACGACCTAAAAGAACACCTTGATCTTCTTTTAAAATGGCATCGATTTCTTCGCGCTCAATAAAGTTATCAGCTCCGGGAATCAGGATCTTAACATCGGTACATTTAACTGTCTGTTTCTTCACATTGATAAAACTCAAAAGCACCACCACCCCTGCCAAGCTGATCAGCCAGGCAAAGCCAGTAAAAATTGCGCTCCAGTTTATCCGTTTAAGCATTGTTTAAAGTATTTTTAAGGGGTTCGATAATCGTGTCGATATCTCCCGCACCTACTGTTAAAATTAATTCAGGTTTTGTGTCCTTAACATGCTGAACCACAAAATCTTTTCCACATATTTTTTTATCCGCTAAAGTGATTTTATCCAATAAAAACTGTGCATTTATCCCTTCAAGCGGCAATTCTCTTGCGGGATAAATCTCCAACAGCATCAGTTCGTCAGCCGTGCTTAAAACTTTTGCGAATTCGTCGGCAAAATCCCTTGTCCGTGTAAAGAGGTGTGGCTGAAAAATTACCGTTAACTTTTTATCTGGATACAGCTGTCTTACCGCATCAAAACAAGCCCTCAGTTCTTCAGGATGATGTGCATAATCATCAATATAAATCTGATTGCCATTATTCACAATATACTCAAAGCGGCGTTTAACACCCTTAAAATTGGCGACCGCCTGTTTTACTTTTTCTGCATCGATCCCCAATTGCAGCGCAATGGCAATGGCAACCGTTGTATTTTCGACATTGTGCTTACCGGGAAGCATTAAACTAATGTCTTTGATACTTTGAGTGCCATCGGTATAATCGAAAACAAATTTCGATCCTTCTACCCTTAAATTCTCTGCCTTTGCAGTTGCCGTTGAACTTGCTGCATAACTGATACTGTTTTCAAGTGGCAATCCTTCGTGCGCATAAAGCACACCTTCTGCTTTAAGTTGACCAGCAAACAAACGGAAAGATTCTTCGAGGTGACTTTTATCTCCGTAAATATCCAGGTGATCGGCATCCATTGAGGTAACCACGGCTATATCCGGGTGCAAGGTTAGGAAAGAACGGTCGTATTCATCGGCCTCTACCACTACAACATTGTTCTTACCGAAAAGCACATTACTGTTATAGTTACTGGTTATCCCACCTAAAAAAGCGGTACAATCGTAGCCGGTATCTTTTAAAATATGCGCAACTATAGATGACGTTGTGGTTTTGCCATGTGTACCCGCAACTGCGATACAGAACATGCCCTTACTGATGATCCCTAAAACCTCAGAACGTTTTTTAAGTGCAAAACCTTTATTTATAAAATGGTTTAAGATTTTAGCATCTTTTGGAATCGCTGGAGTATAAACCACAAGGGTATCATCATGATCATCCAAAAACGCACAGGGCAGCGAAGAGGCTTCATCAAGATACGTAATGAGAATGCCCTCCTGCTCTAAGGTTTCGGTCAGCTTAGTCCTGGTTTTATCATAACCACAAACTACTTGTCCGCGTTTAGCAAAATAACGGGCAAGCGCACTCATGCCGATACCACCGATACCTACAAAGAAAACCCTATTTATTTTACTTAGTTCCATTTTATTTTAAGCTAAAAGTGGAAAGACTAAAGCTTAAAGCTGCCTTTCTACTGTTTTAAGCTGAAAGTTGAAAGACCAAAGCTTAAAGCTGCCTTTCAATACTCCAGTTATGTTATTTATTTTTATTCTCTACCTACTTTTGCTTCAGACTTTGGTCTTTCTGCTTTAGTCTTTCCGCTTTATTAGTTTCAGTACTTCGTTCGCTATAATTTCGTCTGCTGCCGGCAATGCCATTTCACCTATATTTTCTGAAAGTTTTTCACACTGTTCTTTGTTATTTAATAACGCCAGTGCTTCTTTAACCAAAGTGTCTTCTGCAGAGCGGTCGTTAATTAATATTGCTGCTCCATTTTTAACCAGGGCCATCGCATTTTTGGTTTGATGGTCTTCTGCAACGTTTGGCGAAGGCACCAGTATCACCGGTTTTTTAATCAAACAAAGTTCTGCTATTGTTCCAGCTCCTGCTCGGCTCACTATTACATCTGCTGCTGCATAAGCGAGGTCCATTTTATTTAAAAACTCAAGGATACGAACATTGGGATGATATGCTAAACCCAATCTTTCAATAATCCCTTTGTAATAATATTTACCTGTTTGCCAGATCACCTGCACATCTTGAGCAAGGATATCGGGTAAATGTTTTTCAATCGCTTTATTCAGCGTACCCGCGCCTAAACTTCCACCGGTAACCATAATGGTCTTTTTCAATGGATCGAGCTTTAACAGTTCGGCACCCTGAAAATGTTTCCCTTTAATATCAACCACTTCCTGGCGGACAGGGTTTCCTGTTTTCAATATCCTGTCACTTGGAAAAAACTGATCCATATCATCAAAGGCAACACAGATTTTTGAAGCCTTTTTACCTAACCATTTATTGGTTATTCCGGCATAAGAATTCTGTTCCTGGATGAGGTAAGGAATTCCTTTCAAAGAGGCTGCATACAATAGTGGGCCCGAGGCATAACCGCCAACACCAACTACGGCATCGGGCTTAAAATCATTGATAATTTGCATGGCTTTGCGCACACTACCGATTACTTTAAACGGGAGCGCGAGATTTTTAATAATCGAGCCGCGTTGCATCCCACTAATATTTAACCCTATAATTTTATATCCGGCTGCAGGAATTTTTTCCATTTCCATGCGGCCTACTGCCCCCACAAACAAAATCTCACAGGTTGGCACCATGCGTTTTAGCGCATTGGCTATGGCCACGGCGGGAAAAATATGCCCGCCGGTGCCACCACCTGATATGATAATTTTTGGGGAATTATTCATTTTAATTATTATTTTAACCGCAAAGAGTGCTGAGTTTTTCGCAAAGCACACTAAGCATTTTGTCTTTTTACCACCGAGTGCACAAAGTTTTCACAGAGGGCACTGCGTTTTTATTATTTTAACCACAAAGAGCGCTGAGTTTCTCGCAAAGCACACTAAGCATTTTGTCTTTTTACCACCGAGTGCACAAAGTTTTCACAGAGGGCACTGCGTTTTATTCTTGTTGTTTACCACAAAGAGCGCTGAGTTTCTCGCAAAGCACGCTAAGCATTTTGTTTTTTACCACCGAGTGCACAAAGTTTCCACAGAGGGCACTGCGTTTTATTCTTGTTGTTTACCACAAAGGCGCTGAGAGCACCAAGGTTTTTCTACCGGATTTCACAATTAGGGTTGGGAATTGAATAAACAATTTCTTTGTAATCTTTGTGCCAACCTCCGTGTCCTCTGTGGTTAATTTTTACTTTATTATTTTTTATAGATTCTTCGTCCTGCTTCCTCGCAATGACGATTCATCTTAAGCTATTGCTGGTATTTCACCAATTATTATTTTATTTTTTACTTTCTCTTTTTCTTCTTTTGTTAACACATTCGCATTTTCTTCTACATCACGGCTTACGCTGAGTATAATCCCGAAGGCCACACTGGTAAAGATCATTGATGTACCCCCCATACTTACCAATGGAAGCGGAACCCCTGTTACCGGCCCCAACCCTACCGCTACTGCCATGTTTGCAAAGGCCTGTATAGTCAGGCTGAAACTTAGTCCGGCCGCCAGGAGCGCGCCGAAGGCCTTGGGCGCCCGGGTTACGATCTTGATACATCGGTATAAAAGCACCAGGTATAGTATCATAATTACAATTCCTCCCACAGTTCCCCATTCTTCAATAATAATGGCGAAAATAAAATCGGAATACGGGTGTGGTAGGAAATTGCGTTGTGTACTATTACCTGGTCCTTTACCAAAAACACCACCAGTAGCCAAAGCAATTTTTGCCTGATCTGCCTGGAAAGTTTTATCTGAGTGCTGCATTTCAGGATGTATAAACGTATTAATACGCGACATGTATGTTTTTCTTCTTGGACCCAAAAAGAAAACAAACAGCAGGAGCACAAAGCCACCTGCACAAACAATCGCGATCTGTTTAATACTGATCCTACCGATAATTAACAGCAAAATACTTACACCAAACAGCATTAATGCTGTAGATAGATTGGCCAGTGCGATTAAAACAAACACCACACAAACCGAACCCATAATTGGTATAAACGACTCTTTAACATTTTTAATATTCTCTTGCTTTTTGGTCAACATCCTAGCCAAAAAGGTAATCAATGCGAGTTTAGCCAAATCGGAAGTTTGAAAGGTTAGTCCGATTACCGGTATTTTAACCCACCTGGAAGCATCGTTTAAACTGGTTCCAAATATCAATGTATATAACAGCAAAGGAATGGTAACGATCATCAACACCTTCGAAATACCGGCATAATAACGGTAATCGAGCAGGTGGGCGATATAGATCATCCCGATACCCATCAACACAAAAATTAAGTGTTTGGTGAGCAAAAGCTTTTCTACAGCCTCTCCTTTTTTATATGCCAAGGTACCTGTTGCACTATACACCGCCATTACGGATATAAGCGAAAGCAGGATGATGATCAGCCAGATCCATCTATCGCCTTTTGTTTTATTAAGTAGTGCTTGGAACATATATTGTACCTCCTATTATAATTCTCTAACTGCCGCTTTAAACTGGTTACCGCGGTCTTCGTAATTTTTGAACAGATCGAAACTTGCACAAGCTGGCGATAACAACACGGCATCACCACGTTTAGCCAAATGGAAAGCAATCTGCGCTGCTTCGTCAGCCGAAAAAGTATTCACAATTACTTCTACATCATCCTCGAAAGCATCGTGGATACGTTTGTTGTCCTTACCCAAACAAACAATAGCCTTAACCTTACTTTTAACCAGATCTTTAAGCATGTTGTAATCGTTTCCTTTATCAACACCGCCCATAATGAGCACTACATCACTGGTCATACTCTCCAAAGCATACCAGGTAGAGTTCACATTGGTGGCTTTACTGTCGTTGATAAAATCGATCCCCGAAATTTTGGCCACATGCTCTAACCTGTGCTCAATATTTTTGAAATTGCCCATGCTTTCGCGGATGGTTTCATTTCTTAATTCTAAAACTTTAGACACAATGCCTGAGGCCATAGAATTGTAAATGTTGTGCTTGCCCTGTAAGGCTAAATCTGAAATAGACATGGTTAGTTGGTTATTTGGTTCTGTAAGGATATGTATAGTAGTTTCTTCTAAATAAGCACCCAGTTCTACTTTTTTAGTAATTGAAAAGGGAAAGGCTTTCGCCACAGGCTTAATCAGCGCGATGGCTTTTAGGCTCTCTTCGTCATCTGCACAATAAATGAAAACATCTTCTGCTGTCTGGTTTTGAACAATCCGCATTTTAGATGCAGCATAATTCTCCAGTTTATAATCGTAACGGTCTAAATGATCAGGCGTGATGTTAAGCAAAACAGCGATATCTGCTTTAAACGCGAACATATCATCAAGCATGAAGCTTGATATCTCCAGTACATAATATTCGTAATCTTCTGTAGCCACCTGTGCTGCAAAACTTTGTCCGATATTACCAGCCAGCCCAACATTTAAACCCGCATTTTTTAGGATGTGATAGGTTAATAAACTCGTAGTCGACTTACCGTTTGAACCTGTAATGCAGATGGTTTTTGCATGGGTATATCTTTTGGCAAATTCAATTTCCGAAACCACAGGAATCCCTTTTGCGACCAATTTTTTAATAATTGGGGCTGTAGGCGGAATACCCGGACTTTTAATTACCTCAGTTGCATTTAAGATCAGTTCTTCGGTATGTTTTTCAGATTCGAACGGAATGGAAAGTTTTTCTAAAGCTGCTTTATATTTATCGGTAATTACCCCGTAATCGGAAACAAAAACATCGAAACCTTTTGCCTGGGCCAATTTTGCAGCGCCAACTCCACTTTCGCCGGCACCAAGAATAACCACACGGCCCTGCCCGGTCATCGCTGACTTAGTATTGCTTGATGTGATGTTATTCGTGCTCATTATTTATTTCTTTTAGTATCAAGTATCAAGACGGGAATACCATTACACTTTAACTTTTTATTTATTTTTATTTACCACTAAGGGTACTCTAATTTTATTCGTACTGTAATTTCAGCTTAAGTCTTTCGCATTTAAGCCGCTAAACCCTCAGCCCTAAACCTTCTAACCCTCTACCTCTATTTACCACCTAAGACACCTGAGAGCACCTTAGTTATTCTTCTTTTAAAGTTGAAACCTTACACCCTCAACCTTTAAACCTTCCAGCTTGAACTACCTTAACTTCAATGTTACAATGGTCATAATTGCAAGCATGATTCCGATAATCCAGAAGCGGGTTACAATTTTGGCTTCATGATATCCTTTTTTCTGGTAATGGTGGTGTAAAGGCGACATCAGGAAAATCCTGCGGCCTTCGCCAAATTTCTTCTTGGTATATTTAAAATAAGATACCTGCATAATTACCGACACCAGTTCTACCAGGAATATTCCACATAAAATCGGAATCAGCAGTTCCTTACGAATCATGATGGCAAATGAGGCAATGATCCCCCCTATGGCCAAACTTCCGGTATCGCCCATAAAAATCTGCGCCGGGTAAGAGTTGTACCACAGGAAACCTACGCAGGAACCCACAAATGCACCTGCAAAAATCATCAGCTCTGCAGAGTTTGGGATATACATAATATTGAGGTAATCGGCCATAATGGTATTACCCGATACATAAGCCAAAATACCGAGCGTGATCCCGATTACTGCCGAAGTTCCAGTAGCTAAACCATCAATCCCATCGGTAATGTTTGCCCCATTCGACACCGCCGTAATGATAAATACCGTTACAATCAGGAAGATGAAAAACGCATATTTCTGGTAATCGGCACCCAAAAACTTCAATACCTTTGCATAATCGAACTCATTGTTCTTATAAAAAGGCATATTGGTTTTAGTCGATTTTACATCTTGTGTATAATAAAAGGTTTCTCCTTTTTGGCGCAGTACCATCGGAACCGTAGAAGTACTTTTTACATCGTCCTGTACAGTCTCCCTTACTACAATATTTGGATGGAAGTACATGGTACAACCTACAATTAAGCCTAAACCAACCTGACCAACTACTTTAAAACGACCTGCTAAACCTTCTTTATTCTTTTTGAAAACTTTGATATAATCATCTAAAAAGCCTACAGCACCCATCCAGATGGTGGTGATTATCATTAAAATCACATAGATATTGGAGATATTTGCAAATAAAAGGGTCGGAATAAGAATGCCCAGCAAAATAATAATACCACCCATTGTTGGCGTACCTTGTTTTTGCATCTGCCCTTCTAAACCTAAATTCCTTACCGTTTCTCCAACCTGTTTTTTATGCAGGTAATCAATTAACCTACGTCCGTAAACGGTGGTAATTACCAATGATAAAATAATAGAGATAGATGCACGGAAAGTGATGTACTGAAACAACCTTAACCCAGGTATATCATAATGCTTATGCAGGTATTCGAATAATAAATATAACATTAGCTGATTGGTTTTAATTGTTCAAGTAAAATTTCTTTATCATCAAAATGGTTCCTTACGCCATTAATTTCCTGGTATTTCTCATGCCCTTTACCAGCAACAAGAATAATATCTCCTGGTTGCGCTAAATGGCAGGCTGTTTTAATTGCTTCTTTTCTATCTAAAATGGATAGGGTTTTACGCTTATTGGTCGGCGACACACCTGCTTCCATTTCGCTGATAATCGTCTGTGGATCTTCCGTTCTGGGATTGTCGGAGGTTAGGATCACCTTATCGCTCCAATCGCATGCTACCTGAGCCATAATAGGGCGTTTGGTTTTATCACGATCTCCCCCGCATCCAATCACCGTGATTACCTGTTCGGTTCCTTTGCGGATATTCGCAATGGTACTCAACACATTCTGAACAGCATCTGGCGTATGCGCGTAATCTATAATACCTATAATTTTATCTGCAGAGGTGATGTAATCAAATCTTCCTTCAGCGCCTGATAAACGGCTCAACAAAGTCAGCACCTTTAGCTTATCCTGCTCCAACAAAATGGCTGTTCCATACACGGCCAATAAATTGTATGCATTGAAAGACCCTACAAGCTTAAAGTAAACGTCTTCGTTATCGATATCTAAATGCAGACCACTGAACTGGTTCTCAATAATTTTTGCTTTGAAATCGGCCAGTTGTTTAAGTGCATAGGTCTTTTTATGCGCTTTTGTATTCTGCAGCATCACCACTCCGTTTTTATCGTCGATGTTGGTCAATGCAAATGCCGATTTAGGCAAAACATCAAAAAATGCTTTTTTTGCTTTCAGGTAAGCATCAAAAGTTTTATGAAAATCTAAATGATCGTGTGTTAAATTAGAAAATACACCACCTGAGAAAGTCAAGCCTTCAATCCGGTGCTGAGAAACCGCATGTGAGCTTACTTCCATAAAACAGTAATCGCAACCTGCATCGACCATTTCTCTTAAGAGCTGATTTAATGCGATTGGATTTGGTGTGGTATGCGTTGCCGCCACTACCGTATCATTGATATAATTCTCTACCGTTGATAAAAGCCCAGTTTTGTAACCTAAATCTTTAAATAATTTAAAAAGAATAGTAGCAATGGTGGTTTTTCCGTTGGTTCCTGTTATGCCGATCAGTTTCAGATCTGCTGATGGATTTCCAAAATAATTCCCGGCAACAATTCCCAAAGCCACAGCAGTATTATCTACTTTGATGTAGGTAACCGTAAAATCCTGGATTTCTGGTAAATTCTCGCAGATAATTACGCCTGCCCCCTGCTCAATGGTCTGCTCAATAAACTGGTGTCCATCCGCCATAGTGCCTACTACAGCAAAAAAGATATCATCTTTACTTACTTTACGCGAATCGAAATTCAGCGCATTGATTTCCCTATCGGTTTTACCAACCAATTCTTTAATCGTTACGCCATAAAGTAAATCCTGTAATTGCATTTTTTTATTTTTATTCTTTTAGTAGCAAGTAACTAGTATCGGGTAGCAAGACCTTAAACCCTATACCTTTTACCTTACACCTTAATTCAGCTCTATCTGTACACCCAATCCTTTACCCACCTTTGTTCCGGCGATGATGGATTGACTGACCACTTTTCCAGAACCCGAGACCTTTGTTTTCAAGCCCGCATTCCCTAAAAGGTATAATGCATCTTTCAGTCCCATCCCCGTCACATTTGGCATCACACCTTTACGCTCGTTATTTTCCTGAAAAACTGTTCCTGCACTGGTATCTATAATATTGTAATACTCAGATTTTGAAGCAAAAAGTGGTTTAAAACCAAATGCTTTATACACTTTCTGAGTTGCTTTACTCTGTCCTGCTTTTGTTGGCGGATTACCTGTATTACCTACCAAACGGGTCGGCACATCGTTATACATCTGCATATCGCTGGCATAAATACGGTCGGCGATTTCCCTGAATACAGGTCCTGAAACCAATGCTCCGTAATAAGCACCCTTTGGATCGTTAATTACCACGATCATCGAATATTTTGGCTTATTAGCAGGAAAATAACCCACAAAAGAAGCCTGATATTGCTTATTTGCCTTATAACCTTTGTTTGCATCAGCCACCTGTGCGGTACCTGTTTTACCTGCGATCGGATATAACGGATTATAAACAATCTGCTTTCCGCTACCCTCTGTCACCACCCCTTCAAGCATTTTTTTGATCTTGCTTAAGGTAACATCAGAACAGATTTTATCATTAATTACTCGTGCTTTAAACTGTTCAATTGGATTACCCAGCCTTCTGATCTCTTTTACAAAAATTGGCGCTACCATTTTTCCATTGTTAGCCACCGCATTATACAACGACAACATTTTAAGTGGCGTTAGCTGCATCTCATAACCATAAGCCATTTGCGGCAAGGTCATATTTTTGTTCCAACTTTTATTGGTTTTTGGATTCTTTACCGCTGGCATGGCTTCCCCAGGAATCTGCAAACCCATCTTTTCATTTAAACGCCAATCATATAAATGATCAGTAAACTTTTTAGGGTTAGCACCATATTTACTGTTGATCAGATATGCAATCGCTGCATTTGATGATTGTTCAAATGCTTTTTTAACAGTTACCACACCTATACTTCCGTGAGAATCTTTAATTGTATGGCCAGGGATTTTATAGGTACCCGTTCCAACCATGGTATTGGTATCAACCAATTCATCCTCCAGCAAAGCCATGTACGAGGCTAATTTAAAGGTGGATCCCGGATCCTGGTTACCTGCAATGGCATAGTTAAATTTCTCTTTATACACCCCCTCCTCTACTTTAGAGAAATTCGCTACCGCCCGGATTTCGCCCGTGGCCACTTCCATCACAATCACTGCACCATGATCAGCCTGCGATTTGATCAACTGTTTTTCTAAAGCACTCTGCGCCAGATCCTGCATATTGATATCGATAGTCGAAATAATATCAGCCCCGTCTTTTGGCGCCACTTCAGCCTCCTCATTTACCGGGATATAAACCCCACCGGCAATTCGCTGCATTAATCTTTTTCCGGTTTCACCATTGATATATTCTTTATAGGCGCCCTCTAAACCCACACCGTTTTTAACATTTTCGTTTTTATACCCAATGGTACGGGCAGCCAAAGCCTGAAAAGGAAGGATACGTTTGTTCTGCTGAACAGCAATTAAACCGCCACTAAACTTACCGATGTTATATAAGGGAAAAGTCCTGATGGTTTTAAGATCGGCATAACTTACTTTTCGGTGAATCAGTAAATAGCGCGAGCTGTCCTGGCGGCCTTTACGCAGGTATCGAGCATATTCCTTAGCTGTTTTATCCTGAAAGAGCTGGGCTAATTTATAACCCAGCGAATCTACTTTTTCATCAAATACATCTTTATCAGCAATTCCGCCGGCGAACATATCCATACGCAGTTCGTATTCCGGTATCGAAGTAGCCAGTAAACTACCATCGTTAGAATAAATATTCCCACGGGTAGCCTCTACATTTACATATCGTGTAGAAAGGCTATCTGCCATAGCTTTCCATTTTTTCCCTTGCACAAACTGCACCTGACCGAGGCGTAAAAACACCGCGAAAGCAAAAAGCACAATTAAGCCAAATGCCAGATATACACGAAGCAAGATGTTTGCTCTAATATTCATCGCTTTTAACAATTATTTTTTTTGGTGGTTCAATCAGTTCTTTTATCCCAAGGGTATCTACCTTTTTGGCAACCTCTGTCAGTTTACTTTTGAACATCAGGTCGGCCTTAAGGGATTTATACTCCCATCTTAATTCTTTTACTTCTTTATTTAATTTATCAATCCGGCGAACATTGTTTACTGCAAAATGACTGTTAGCAATGTAAATCATTCCCAAAAGCGCCAGAAAACACAAATAAGGCAAAGCATCAGTTGCCGCCTCTTTACTTACTAATCCATCATTAAAAAGCTTGCTGATAAATGAATTGCTATCCATTTTTTCTTCAGCAGTTTTTGGCCTTTTGGGCGCAGCTTTTAACTCTGGTTCAGGCCCAACTTCTTCCTCTTCTATCTCTTCCCTAAACCTGTTCATATCTTTTCTGCAATTCTTAGTTTCGCACTGCGGGCCCTATTGTTTTGAGCAATCTCCTCATCAGTGGCTATTATCGCTTTGCGTGTAATGACATTAAATGGCTTTTGCTGATTTCCAAAAAAATCCTTTTCTACCTCACCCTGAAATTTACCTTTCGCCATAAAGTTTTTAACCGGCCTATCTTCTAAAGAATGATAAGACATGACCACTAAATGACCGCCAGGCTTCAATACATCAGCAGCCTGCAGCAAAAAATCTTCAAGCACCTGAATTTCAGCATTCACCTCTATGCGCAACGCCTGAAACACCTGCGCCAGATATTTATTCTCTTTTCCTTTCGGGATATAACCAGCAATTGCCGACTTCAAACTATCGATATCGCTAAATGGCTGCTCTAAACGCGAAGTCACGATGGCACGCGCCAGCGATTTAGCATTCTTCACTTCTCCATAAATCCCAAAGATTTTATGCAGCTTATCCTCTGTATAGGTGTTCAATATTTCGGCAGCCGTTAAATCACGATGCTGATCCATACGCATATCCAGATCGGCATTATGACGGATAGAAAAGCCACGTTGCGGCACATCGAACTGATGCGAGGAAACCCCAAGATCAGCCAGAATACCATCAACCTGCTTAAAACCTTTTAAGCGGAGATTGTTTTTTAAAAAACCAAAGTTCTGGTCGATAAAAATAAAGCGATCGTCAGCAGGAACATTCGCCTGGGCATCAGGATCCTGATCGAATGCGATCAATCTTCCTTTCGGTCCAAGATGTTTCAAAATCTCTCTCGAATGACCACCGCCACCAAAGGTTACATCAACATAAACACCATCAGGTTTAATATTCAAGCCATCAATACAAGGCTGCAACATTACAGGAATATGGTAATTATTCGCCATCTGCCCCTCCTTTCTTATCGCCCATTACTTTTTGAGCAAGGCTTGCAAAATTGGCCGGAACATCATCAAAAATATCTTCGTATGCTTTTTTATCCCACACCTCGATACGATCCAACTGGCAGGCCAGAACAAGATCACTACCGATACCCGCATATTCTACCAAAGATTTCGGCAAAAGCACACGGCCGGCAGCATCAAGCGAAAGCTCGGTTGCTCCACGCGTAAAAGCCCGCACAAAGGCCCTGTTTTCCTGATCGTAAATATTAAGCTTGGCAAGATCGGCCACAACAGCATCCCATACATTTTTAGGATAGATCACCAGGTTTTTCTCAAAACCGCGATTAATGATCAACCCTTCTTTCTCAGATTCAGGCAATTGTTTCTTAAGCGCAGCAGGTACCATAAGGCGGCCCTTTGCGTCAAGTTTACAATCGAATTCTCCTAAAAGTTGGGTCATAGTGGTATCTACACTTTATATCTAGTGTAAAAGTAAATAGTTCTACCACTTTTTACCACTTTTTACCACAAAAAAGTTTTCCACATCTCTTTTGTTACAATAATGGCCTCACAATATAGTTAGAATAAGACTATCAGCGCAAGCAAAAAACCATTAACAACTGATAATAAGCAGATTAAAAACATAATATTAAAAAGTGTCACGTTTGCCCAATTTTTCCCATAAAATTTAAATAACGCTAAAAATGAGTGTCTTAATAACTAATAATGGGAGCTAAAAGGCATAGATTTTATTCATAAGCCGCTACTCACATTCAAAGAATAATTCAACAGTATCAGCTCAAAAAGAGCGCGATAGAAATAAAAATTACGCAAACGTTTGAGCGCTATTTAAATTTTCTTTATCGGTTGTTTATCTCTAATTTGGAAATGCAACCAACACATAAACTTATAAATGATAACCAGATCCTCAAAAATTTCTTTGGTATTAGCCATCGTCAGTTCAACCTGCACTGCACAGGTAGTATTTAAAAGCAACCTTGCGCTTAACAATATTATCCCTAAACCATTGTCAATAAGCAGGGCCGATGGCAAATTTGAATTAAAATCAAACACTACATTTTATTACAGCAAAGATGCACTGGCACCGATAGGCGTGTTTACTGAATTATTAAAAAACAGCACAGGTATAAAATTTAAAACGGTTCCTTTAAAACAAGAAAAGCAGGGAATCCTTTTTATTTTATCAGACACACTCAACAGTCTTGGCGATGAGGGTTACAAAATAAAGATCAGCCCACAATCGATCAGTGTTTATGCAAAAACAGGAGCAGGTATTTTTAATGCCACACAAACTTTAAGGCAGCTGTTACCTGCAGATATTGAAAGTAAAACACGCAACAACAAAATAAACTGGAGCATTCCCTGTGGTGAAATTACCGACAAACCACGCTACAGCTGGCGTGGGTACATGCAGGATGTTAGCCGCACTTTTTACGACGTAGATGTAATGAAGAAATATATGGATGTGATGGCACTCTATAAGTTAAATGTGCTACACCTTCATTTAACAGATGATCAGGGTTGGAGGATCGAAATCAAGAAATATCCCAAACTTACTTCTACAAAAACAACGGTTTTTGATCCAAGCACAAAACAACCTGCTGAAAGAAGTGGTTTTTACACCCAGGATCAGATCCGTGAACTGGTTAAATATGCCACAGCGCGCAATATCACCGTTATTCCCGAAATTGATGTTCCCGGACATTCATGGCCAACAATACTTGCCTACCCTGAACTTGGCGTAAACCAAAACCGTAAACCCGATTATATATTTCCATTTTTAGATTCCTGGTCACATTGGGGCAACCAATTTACCCCAAACACTTTAGATCCCACCAATGAAAAGGTCTACGAATTTTTGGATGGTGTATTTACCGAGCTGGCGCAGATATTCCCTGCAACATACATCCACTTTGGCGGTGATGAAGTGCGCCATGTTTATGGGAGAAAGAACCGCATGTACAACAGTTTATGAAAGAAAAATCGCTGAAGAACACCAACGAACTACAGAGTTATTTTGTAGGCAGAATATCTGCTATTATCAAAGAAAAGGGGAAAAAACCGATCGGGTGGAACGATATTTTGAGCGATGCAAAAAACCTGACCAAAGAAACCGCGATTATGTCGTGGTTGGGTGATGAGGCCATTGCCGATGCTGCAAAAAATGGCTTTTACGTAGTGGCTACTCCTACTGACCCGTTTTATTTCGACATTACCCAAGCCGACAGGAATGATGGCACGATGAGCGACCTGGCTTATGGCAACATCAATTCGCTGGAAAAAATATACAATTATGAACCGGAAACCGGACTAAGTGCTGAAGAAGGAAAGTTTATATTAGGTATACAGGCCAATCAGTGGACGGCCATTACTCAAGAACTAAAAGACATGAACGTCCAGAATTTCCCGAGGCTTTTGGCACTTGCAGAGACGGGTTGGATCCCGAAGGGAGAACGTAATCTGAACAATTTCAAAGATCGCCTTGTCATTAACAGGAATCGCCTTAATGCGTTAAAAATTGACTATTATAAACCGGGGGGATACATTACAGGCAAATGGGAACCTGTACAATTAAGCAATGATTACCAGAACATTGAATGGGATGTAAGCAAAAAAACCTATGCCAATGGACGGATCATTGCGGGCTTTTACTATACAAGCGGGGCCAATTTTATGCAGATTAAAAAAGTAGAGCTGTTAGAGAACGGAAAAATCGTGGCTCTGGATGAGCATATCGGAACAGCCGATAAATTTAGGGGAACGCATAAAACGAAAAGTTTTTTGTACCATTTACAATTGAACAACTATAATCCGAAAGCAAAATACATACTAAGGGCAAGTGTAAAAGGAATTAACGGGATCGACAGCAAAGGAAACTTCACTTATAACTTAAATCCTTTTGATCGGTTGAATGTAGTTGAACCAAAATAATATTTGAGGTTAGAAGCACTTTTCGTTCAATTGACCGAAAAGTGCTTTCAATTATTTGGCTGAGTTAGTTTTTATATTACTCAGTCTTTTCAAGATCAAAATCAGAAACATTTAATTTAATATCCCCCTGCAATATCTCTGTTTAAGCTGATAGCCGTTTTTCGTTCTCCGCTGACAATTGGATATAGTTTCCATTTATTATTATCAACCTGTTCCAGTTGCCAGCTATTTGCAGGATCTGCCAGCTGCATTTTTACACTTCGGGGAAAGGCATTGGCAGCTCTTGCATTTTCCCAGGTTCTTATTACTTTGAAAATGGGATTTTTCTGCGGACAGCTTTCAACATCTTTTTGGCTTACTTTCAAACTATATGTTGTACCAACACCTACAGAAATCGCCTGTATATGTTCATATTCTTCAACCTTTGATTTGGCATTTATGGGGAAGTTCACGCCCATACCCACCGGAAAATAATTGGCGTAACATACGTCGCGAAGGTCTTTTCCCTGACTGGTCGTGCTGCCCCATTCGCGGATTTCGGCATCATACAGATTTTTTCCACCACCAACATTCCAAATGCTTTGATAGTGCCATGAACCTTCGGATAAGGTAGCACCCGTGAAACGGATATAAGGAACACCCAACTGCGCTGCTTTTTCGAACATTTTACCAAAAAAACGTTTAGCCGAATAATAACCGTGGCCATTATTGAACAAAAACTCCTGTCCATCAAAGTCATAATAAGCAAGGCCGTTAATTTTACAGATTTCAGCAAAGTGTTCGGCTATTTTGTCCTGAAGTTGCATATTGAGAATAAGCCCGTCATAACCATAATTAACCGTTACCTGAAGTTTGTAAATAGCATCTCCGTCCGATGGAGATAAAATTTTATTTAAATCATTATTTAGACTCATTAAAAATAATTTGGATAAAAGCAATTAAAACGATTTCTTTGTAGGCATAAACCAATCAATACTGCATGAGGGAATGCAACGCTCAAAAATGAAATCAGAACAGAATCCTAAAAATCTAAACTGGGCAAAACACCAGAAACGGTGGTTTGGCAAATGGCATCTTTATGTTGGTATTATTGCAGGAGCAATTGTAGCTTTTGTAGGTGTTACCGGTAGTATTTTGGTTTTTCAAGATGAGATTGACCGTGCGCTGAACCCTAACCTGTTCGATGTAATTGCAAAGAAACAAAAAATGCCCATTGAGGATATTGTGCCCTTGATCAGAAAAAACTATCCGGATCTAAAAATAGATTACCTGATGCTCAACAACTTCAAAAACCCCAATGAAGCTTACAGCGTTCTGAATTTAAAAAGTGGCGGAGAAACTTTTATTAATCCATATACTGGAAAAACAACGGGTAAAAGAATACACACCAGTTCTTTTATCCATGTAGTTACCGAACTTCACCGAACATTACTGATTCCAGTTGCCGGGCGTTATATCTGCGGACTGGCTTCCCTCTGCCTTTTGATTTTAACCATTTCTGGCCTGCGTTTATGGATCCCTAAGAAATGGAAACAGCTAAAATCAGCGCTTACTGTAAGATTTAGCGGCTCGTTTAAGCGGCAAAATTACGATTGGCACAATTCACTCGGCTTTTACTCCTCTCCCATCGTGGCCATACTCAGCCTTACCGGTTTTTCGATTACTTTTTCTACGCTTGTTATTCCACTGTTATTTGTGCTTAGCGGGAAATCTCCTCAGGGGGTAGCTGCGTTATTGGGTGCAAAATCTGCATGGCATGCACAAGCTGTACCTCTTCCCCTTAAACAGATTGTTGCCGCAGCTAAAGAAAAAATGCCTAATGGTTATATTGGTGGGATTGCTTTTCCGGCTGACAAAACGGGAACTTATCGTTTGGATGTAGTGAGCGGAAACCTACCTAGCGTTGGAAAAAGAGAAATGCTTATTGTTGATCAATATACGGGAAAAGTGCTATTGAACAGCCGGAAGGATTTCCCTAATGTTGGCAATGCTTATCTTAGCTGGTTAACACCAATCCACTATGGAAGCTTTGGCGGCAGGCCAACACAGATTATCGCCATCATTGCCGGATTAATGCCACTTGCCTTATTTATTACTGGTTTTATTATCTGGTGGCCACGTTATAAGAAACAAAAGAAAGGCAAAAAACGGAAAACAAATGAAGCAGCTTTACATGAGGCATTGGAAAACCCTACTGTTGAAAAAGAATTAAAACCAGCGAAAACAACAACACCGCTTCCGAAACTGGGCAAGTACTTTCTCTTACAGTTTAAATCGGGATTAAAATATGCTTCGATTATTCTTCCGATCAGTTTTATGATGGGTGCACTCTATGGCCTTCCTTCAGGAATTGTTATCCAGCCAGCCATTTTTGTAGTGGCTTTTAGCTGCGTAATGGTTTGTTTAAATTTTATATGCGCATTGTTGTCAGAAATATTCAATATTCTTTTTCTACTTCCCTTCCGGAAAGGCAGTCATAAGGTAACCCGCTATTTTGCCTTATCGACAGCATTTTTGGTGTGTTATCTGACAGTTTATATTGTTCTGCTCAATACTGGTCTGGAAGTCTTCTAAGTTACTGGCACCCTGCCTAAGGTTTGATGTTACCATCCGATTGATAACTCAAAATTTGTTAATTCTTATCGTGTCAGATGGTAACATCTGACACCACTGATAAAATAAAAAGGGCCTGCACCATAGATTAAAATCACCATGATACAGACCCGGATATTACTGTTATTTCTTTTTCAATACGAAGCATAATCACTGCAAACAACACCTCGGTACAGCCTCTCCTATAAAAGATAATTATTTCGCCGGTGTAATAACGATTTTCCGGTATTCGATCGGTTCATGATCTCCCTGAAGATAAATAGGCCCGGGTTCTCCCTCATTGCTATCCAACGCACCTCCGGTAATACCCGGAATTTCCTGGTTACTGATGATGGTTTTGCCATTGGCTACCACTGTTACCAAACGGCCAACAAGGGTAATATCGTAGCTCTGCCATTCACCGGCCCCGAGTGTAACCATTTCATTGGCTGTTAAAAATCCATAAACACCACCGAATAGCACACTGTTAGGATGTGCATCCTTTTTGCTGTCCTCAATCTGCACCTCGTAACGGCCCCTTAAGTATACCCCACTGTTTCCGCCTTTGGCGTATTTGAATTCTACATGAAGTTTAAAATCATTATACTTCTGTTCAGAGATCAGATTTGAACCCGCTTTCGGACTGGTTAAAATACCGTTTTTAACTATCCATTGGTTAGGTCCATTGGTTTTCCAGCCAGACAGATCCTTGCCATTGAACAAATTGACAGGTTTGCCCCAAACTGGTGCTGTCGTTCTTTTAAGATAAGGTGCCTTAACGCCTTTCCAGTTATATTGTTTACCATCGCAATTGGTCATTGTTCCCTGGATCCCTGCATCGCCCACGGTGCCGTCGATAACTAAATTCGAAGAACCGCTTTCCCATTGTGGCGGGATTTCGAACCTGAATTTTCCATTATCAAACTTCACTTCCGATACCGGACGCGCACTACCGGCGGTAGATACAAAGTACCCCACTAAAGTTTTATACCCAGATAGTTTAACTTCCATCCAGGCAGGCGCCGGTTTTCCGTTTACGTCAACGGTAATGTCCCAACGGCCAATCAATGCTGCAGGCTCAACAGCCAACCGAACGTAATCAGCGCTAACTGGTTTTGAGGCAAATGTTGTTCCGGGTAAACCTGCAATCAACAGGCAACCTAATCCAAGCAGATGGATTTTTTTTCTTATATAGTAATTCATTTTTTAAGCAGCTCTTGTTTTTATATTTAACCGTTATCAGCTCTTTACTGAGATAATTCCAGAAAGGTAGAACTTATTTCTTTTACGTGCAAGTGTGGGTTATACACAGCCTTTCAGGTCAAAATGCCTCCATTCAGACTGGCTTTGATAAATTGGCAAAAGCGGAGATTTTTCAATTTATTTTCTTCAGTTTGTTACATTGTATCAGGTTTTTTACTAATTTACACTTACCAAATTAAATATCGGAAGATCAACCAAACAACGAACAACCAATCGTCTAAACCCTTCAGAATACATTAAACAAAGGCAAGAACCAAATAATATAACATGAACCACTAGATGTTATGTTAGTTGCTGTATAAGTTCAATGTCTTTTGTTCAGGAGAAAAACGACGGCCTTGTTGCAGAAGTACAGGAAGAGCGTCGAAAATTTAATTGGTATTAACCTAAACTAAACTGAAAAAATGTATGAAAATGAGGAACATTCATTCCACAAGCTGTGCGCTGGAAATAACATTTCCTAGCACAGTCAGAGGCCTCCGGAAACTAGCACTCCTAGCCGTTACTGCACTTGGCCTGCAAAATGCAGTTAAAGCTGAAGCCGGGCCAACAAACAAAAACCTATTCCCAAACCCTTCCGAGATCCTAAAGTACCCGATTAATGTGAATCAGAAAATGGCTAAAACCATTACTGGACTGGTAACCGACGAGACTGGACTTCCTCTTCCCGGAGCCACGATTGTCGCCAAAGGAACCACTGCTAAAACGGTTACCGGTAGCGATGGAAAGTTTACATTAAACGTTCCGGACAACGTGACAACATTGGTCGTTTCCTATATCGGCATGGATGCTCAGGAAGTAAACATCAGCGGCCTGACCAATGTAACAGTAAAATTAAAACCTTCCGGTAATGCAAACCTAACAGAGGTCGTAGTTACCGCTTTAGGCGTAAAACGGGAGAAACGAGCGCTAACCTTTGCCGCTCAACAACTGGCAGGTACAGAACTTACAAAAGCCGGAAGCCCTAATTTTATGGAGGCTTTAAGCGGTAAGGCAGCCGGTATCGATATCGGCATCAGTAACTCCGGCGTGGGTGGTTCAACAAAAACAGTATTAAGGGGTTCAAAATCAATTACAGGAAACAGCGAAGCACTTTTCGTAATCGACGGGGTACCTGTAGTAAATAATAAAGGTGGTCAGCCCGGGTCTTATGGTGGCACCGATGGAGGCGATGGACTTTCAGCATTAAATCAGGATGATTTTGAGTCCGTTACTATTCTAAGGGGCGCTAACGGATCTATTTTATATGGTAGCCAGGGCGCTAATGGTGTAATATTGATCAACACCAAAAAAGGCCAGAACGGTAAAATTGCCATCGCCTTAAATTCAACAATAAATTTTAGCAACGCGGCAACATTGCCCGAGTTTCAATTTGACTATGGCGCGGTAGCCGGCAGCGATTACAGTTGGTCTAAAACAAAAGGAAGTTACCAAAATAACTACATTGAGGATTTTTTCCAGACCGGCGTCAACACCATTAACTCCGTATCCGTATCTGGTGGAAATGAAAGAACAACCGCTTATTTTTCATATGGAAACAATAACGCATCAGGCATTGTACCCACTAGTACTTACAACAAACACAATGTTACCTTCAGTCAGGAAACAAAATTATTTGACGATAAACTTACATTAAGTGGAAATGTAAGGTTCTCTTATGAAAAGTCAAAGAACCGCCCCGGTGCTGGTTATTATAATAATCCCTTAACAGGCTTATACCTGTTTGCGCGGGAAAGAAATTTTGATGATTATAAAACCAATTACCAGATTTTCAGTACTACGCGGAATCTGTATACCCAGAACTGGTATTCTACTGAAGAAAAACAGAACAACCCATATTGGGAATTAAATAATGACCCAAAACTTTCTACCAGCAACAGGGTGATTGCTACAGCAAAAGCATCATATGCATTCTTACCGCATTTCAAATTTGATGTACGCGGTAACATTGATTATAATGATAGACTATTGGATTATCGTTATGCTGCCGGCGGTAATTCGGTAAGCGTAAGTCCAAACGGTACGTGGAATTATGCCAAGTACAATGACAAGGCCTTATATAGCGACGCCATTTTAAGTTATGACAACACTTTTGGTAAGTTTAGCTTAAATAGCGTATTGGGAGCGAGTATCCAGGATTACACCTTTAATGACGGAATGACCTTTGCTAACGGTACGGTACCGCTCCAGTACCCAAACTTTTTTAGTTTCGCAAACCTGCCCTATAATCTGGTCATCAATCAGACTTACAGCAGAATCCAAAAACAAGGTGTATTCGCCAATGCCTCTTTAGGTTTCAAAGACATGATCTATATCGACTTGTCTGGCCGTAATGACTGGGCATCTACACTGGCAACAACCGGAAACGATTCCTATTTTTACTATTCAGGAGGTTTATCTGCAATAATAAGCCAAATGGTAACCATGCCTAAAGAAATCAATTTCTTAAAATTAAGAGCATCAACATCACAGGTTGGAAATGAGGTACCTTATAACATTGTTAACCCAGGTAACACCATAGGTGGTGCAGGTGGTCCCAGCGGTATAGGCGGGATTACCAGAAATACGCAAACGCCGTTTGCAACCCTGGTACCTGAAAAAATAACCAGTAATGAAATCGGTTTAGAAGGCCGCTTTTTAAATGATAGGTTAAGCCTTGATTTTACTTATTACAAAAACAACAGCACCAACCAATTTCTATCATTACCAGCCCCTTCGGGTTCTGGCTACACCTTTTACTATGTAAATGCAGGTAAGGTGACCAACCAGGGCTTTGAGCTGACATTAGGTGGAGATCCGGTAAAAGGTGAAAATTTTAGGTGGAACACATCAGTAAACCTATCGCGGAACAGAAATAAAATTGTTGAGCTGATTGCCGATAATCCCGGTTATCAGGTAGGTAGCGATAGCGAAGGTTTTAATTCGATCATTAAGGCAGGCGGGTCTTTCAACGACTTATATATTTTCAAATTTGCACGTAACGCTGCCGGTCAGATTATTTTAGATGCTGCAGGAAAACCAACTAAGGCTGCAACACAGGAGTATGTTGGAAATTTAAATCCAAACTTCATCACTGGTTGGAATAACACCTTCACCTATAAAAACCTGACTTTAAGTGCTTTGGTAACGGCTAAGTTTGGTGGGGTAGCTTTCTCTAAAACTGAGGCTTTTCTCGATTCGTACGGCGTAAGCAAAAGAACAGGTGACGCACGCGATGCTGGAACTATTCCAATCAATGCCATTCAGGGCAATGCTCCTCAAACATCGATTGATCCGGCACTTTACTACTCGGTAATAGGCGATAGAAACGGAATTATGGAACCTTATGTATTCTCGCGTACCAATGTCCGCTTAGCACAGGTATCACTGGCTTATAATCTGCCGGTTAAAGGTTCAGCCATTAAATCGGCATCGGTATCGCTGATCGCACGTAACCTGTTTTTCTTCTATAAGAAAGCACCTTTCGATCCAGAGCAGGCAATGAGCACAAACAACAGCATGCAGGCTAACGATGTTTTTGCGGTACCTGGAACACGTTCTTACGGGCTAAATCTTAAGTTAAACTTCTAATATCTTAAAATGATGAAAAAATTATGTTTAATGGTACTTGCTTTGATCCTACTCAACTCCTGCACCAAGAATTTCGAAGAAATAAATACAAATCCCAATCAAATATCCGATAAACTGTTAGAGCAGGATTTCAATCTGGTTGGTTCTTCTTTCTCTGTAATGTTATTTAACCTGATGGGACACCAGATCGAAGAAGATCTGTGTTATGATAACTGGATGGGATATATGGGTACACCAACCCCTTTTGTAGGGAATGTAAATAACACCACCTATTACCTGCGTTGGATTGACGCCTATTGGAACCGTATATATGGCAGTGTGATGTCTCCGTCAAAACAGGTGATACAGCTTGCCGAAGAGAAAAAACTACCATTATTCGGTGATTGGGCAAAATTGGTGAGGGTGTTGGCAATATCTAAATTAACAGCCATTCATGGCCCTGTAATCTACTCTAACTACGGCACTTCGGGCTTAGGGTCGATCAAATACGACAAGGAGTCGGATCTGTACAACAACCTGTTTACCCAGTTAGATCAGATTGAAACCAATTTCAAAGCCAACCCCACTTACCTGGGTTTTACCAAATTTGACCCCAGCTATAAGGGCGACATTGCTTCATGGTTAAAATTACTTAATTCAGTACGCCTGCGTTTGGCCATGCGTTTGGTTAAGGTTAATCCTACATTAGCTAAAGCACAGGGAGAAAAAGCCCTGGCCGACCCTGCCGGATTAATTACGACCAATGCTGAGAATTTCCTTATTTCGCTAAATGGAAATGTTATGCCAGTTTCAATGATTAGTTTCGACTGGAACGATACGAGGATGGGCGCAACCATGGAATCTTTTATGGTGGGTTTAAAGGACGGGCGCATAGCCAAATATTTTTCCGAAGTAAGTGATGCAAGTTTGGTTGCCGACCATCCTACTTATAAATATAAAGGTATCCGCGGCGGTGCTTACATCAATGCGAAAGATGATAGAGTGTCATATTCGACAGTGAGTGCAGATTTCAAATCTGCCCAAAACAGAAGAGGATTCACCGCATCGGAAATAGCATTTTTAAAAGCAGAAGCGGCATTAAGAGGATGGGCAAATGCAGGTGATGCTAAAACAAATTATGAAAACGGGGTACGCCTCTCGTTTGCAGATTGGGGAGCAGCCGGTGCGGATGCCTACCTAGCTGATGCAACAAGCAAACCGATCAGCTATACCGATCCAAAAGACAGTAAAAATAACTTTACACCACTTTCTACCATTACAGTAGCCTGGAATGCGGGAGATTCAAATGAACTGAAGCTGGAAAAAATTATAACACAAAAATACCTGGCTACTTTTACCAATACTTTGGAGGCCTGGGTAGATTTTAGGAGGACAGGATATCCAAAAATCCCACATGTTGCTAAAAATGACAGTAGTCCAGACTGGGGTGTTATCGCCGCCGATCAGTGGATAAAACGACTGGTATTTGTACCTGCTGAAAGAACCGGAAATGCCACCGCCGTTGCAGAAGCCGCAACTTTTTTAAGTGCTGGCAAAGATGACATTGCATCGCGCTTATGGTGGGATACTGCTACTACCAGTAATTTTTAAACCTTTTCACCAATCATTTTTAAATGGCTGCCTTTATGGCGGCCATTTTTGTAAACGGGTAATCCACCTTGAAACTGATTTAACATCGTGAAATAATTGCAATAAACCTTATAACAGCACAAATTGATGTGGGAGGTGGGAACATCGGTTCTTTGCTTAAAACATCAAAAAAACGAGGCCCTTGCAAATTTGATCTGCAAGGGCCCCGTTTATATATAAAATTGATATTTATCCATTAATGGCTTTAACACCTGGCAATTCTTTGCCTTCCATATACTCAAGTAAAGCACCACCACCGGTAGAAACATAACTTACTTCATCTTCCATGCCGAATTTTGCAATCGCTGCAGCAGAATCGCCACCACCGATCAATGAAAATGCACCGTTATCTTTAGTAGCCGCTACAACTGCTTCTGCAACAGCTTTAGTTCCTACCTGGAAACTTTCCATTTCGAAAACGCCCATCGGCCCGTTCCACAACAAGGTTTTAGAATTTTTAATCACATCCTGGAACAAGGCAACTGATTTTGGACCGATATCCAGTCCCATCCAATCTGCAGGAATCTGACCAGAGTCTACATCTTTCTTATCGGCATCATTTGCAAATTTATCAGCAATTACCGTATCTACAGGTAAAATCAGGTTTACGCCTTTTGCTTTTGCTTTTTCGATCAGCTCTAAAGAAAGTGCTTGTTTATCGGCTTCTAATAATGAGGTGCCAATTTCTCCGCCCTGTGCTTTAGCAAAAGTGTAAGCCATACCACCGCCAATAATCAGGTTATCTACCTTATCCAGCAATTTCTCAATCAAAAGAATTTTATCAGATACTTTAGCACCACCCATAATTGCAGTAAATGGCCTTTCTGCGTGGTTCAATATTTTCTCTGCATTTTCTACTTCTGAGGCCATTAAATAACCAAAGTATTTTGCATCTGGGAAAAACTGGGCAATAATTGAAGTTGAAGCATGTGCACGGTGAGCAGTACCAAAGGCATCGTTTACATAAACATCGCCTAATTTTGATAATTTTTCTGCAAAGGCAACATCACCTTTTTCTTCTTCCTTGTAAAAACGAAGATTCTCTAACAATAAAACTTCACCCGGTTTTAAATCAGCTGCCTGTTTTACTGCGCTTTCGCCAATACAATCATCAGCAAACTTAACTTCAACACCAACAAGAGCAGATAGATCAGATAAAATGTGTTTTAAAGAATATTTATCGGTAGGGCCATCTTTCGGGCGGCCTAAGTGAGACATTAAAATAACCGCACCACCATCTTTTAAGATTTTAGAAATGGTTGGCAAAGCCGCCCTGATTCTTTTATCGTCTGTAATTTTAAATTCATCATCTAAAGGCACATTAAAATCTACCCTGATTAATGCTTTTTTATCTTTAAAGTCAAACTGGTCAATTGTATTCATGTTTAATTATTTTTGATTTAAGTTTAATTTCATTTCGTAATGGAAACCGATGCCAGGGATATCGAACTCTGGCGATTCGGTAGTGAAGCCGATTTTCTTGTAAAAAGCTGCTGCCGTTGAACGGGCATTACACCATAAGTAATCGGTTTTATATTCTTTCAGGTATTCAATGGCAAAAGTAACCAGTGCAGCAGCATAACCATTTCCAACTGCATTGGGATGGGTGGCCATGCCCCTAAGCTGATAGCCCTCTCCTTCTTCCGGGAAAAAATCGTTCCGCATAAAGGTGGCAATTGATTTTATTTCTCCATCTTTTAAAAAACCAAGATGAAAGGTATCGTAGGCAAGATCGCCTTCAAAACCGCATGCTTCGAATGGTTTGCCATTGCGCAAAACCAGGCTTCTTAAAGGCAGTACTTCTTCTGGAAGAATAAATTTGACCATATTTTTAATATCAGCTAGCTTACACCAAGTGTGAAGATATTGCTATTGGATGCACTGCAAACGTTTGCAAAGTTAATAAAGCAATTGAAACCCGATAATAATATCGGCCAGAATTTTTAACATTTTAGATACGCACTGAGCAGGTATCAAAAATAAGTTGAAAATAATGGCTGCGCTATCTTTACACTTAAAGCAAAGAAATTATTTAGGCGTTTTGTATTTTCTTGCAGTTCCAAGGTGTTTAGCCTCAAGCCTAGCGGCATCCTCAATGTCGTTAAGTAGCCATTCGGCACGAGCAAAAATAATTTAACCACAGATAGAAAGGATGCACACAGATATAAAAATCCGTGTTTATCTGAGTACATCTGTGGTTAAAAACGCTTAACTTAATGACATTGAGATAGGAGTCGATTAACCGATTAATAATTCTGTGTTTTGAACTGTTTTTTGGAAATGAATTAACCGATTACACCAGGCAATTAACCATGTAACTATTGATTAATAAAGCAATAAACCAGCCCTACGTTTTAGCCTTTACCAAGCTGATCAATTTTTTTCACCACATCAATCAAACGGCTGCTGTAACCAAATTCGTTATCATACCAGCCCACCACTTTAACCAGATCGCCAACGATAGAGGTTAATAGCGAATCGAAAATACAGGAATGTGGATTATCGATAATATCGACTGATACAATTGGATCTTCAGTATACTCAATAAGACCTTTCAATTCATTTTGTGCAGCGTGCTTAAAAGCTGCATTAATTTCTTCTATGCTTGTCTTCTTCTTTAGCAGGCAGGTAAAATCGGTTAACGATCCGTTTAAAACAGGAACCCTGATTCCTGCCCCACCTAAACGGCCATCCAGTTCCGGAAAAATATGGGTAATGGCCTTTGCTGCCCCTGTTGTGGTTGGAATAATGGAAGATGAAGCGGCCCTTGCCCTGCGAAGATCTTTATGGTTCGCATCATGCAGATTCTGATCACCTGTCATCGAGTGGATGGTCGTAATATACCCCTCTTCAACACCCCAGTTATCGTTCAAAATCTTAATCATCGGGGCAATATTATTCGTTGTACAACTGGCATTTGATAATACAGGACTACTTAAATCAATCTGATAGTCGTTTACACCTAATACGACCATCGGAATATCATCAGCGGCTGGGGCTGAGATCAGCACCTGTTTTGCGCCTGATGTAATGTGTTTTTCTGCCAATGATTTGGTTAGATTTTTACCAGTACAATCGATAACCAGATCTACCCTAAGTGCCGACCAAGGCAATTCATCGGCATCCTTGATAGCGAAAACCGGAATAGAAAGCTGATTGATTACCAGTGCATCAGGTTTTGCAGAAACACGCCCAGCGAAAACACCGTGAACAGTATCGTACTTAAATAGGTGAGCCATCGTTTTGGCATCTGCCAGGTCGTTAATCGCCACTACTTCAAATCCCTCAGCCAATGCTAAGCGTAAAAATGTTCTTCCTATTCTACCAAAACCATTTATTGCCAGCCTCATTATTATAAAAATTAGAGCGCAAAATTAGTATTTATTTATCAAAGCAAAGACCTGAATATACAAGATGGAAAAGGGATGATGAAACCTTGTTGCAGCGGCTATTTTTCTCATCTGCTTTAAAAAAAATGAAGTTCTTTTTTAGGAGCGCAAAGCCTGTACAGCTATTAAGGCTTGTTCCCGTTCTTCGCTATATCCCTGCGCTACGCTCCGGGGATGCCGCTGCGACCGGGGCTAGGTACTTCTAATCTGCAGGGAAACCGATACAAAGCTGCCCCTGGTTTTGTGCTACAGGCTCTGGTTAAATAAACCTTATTGTAGCGGCTATCCTTTTTGTAGCAGCAACCAACAACATTCTGCTAACTTTCACAAAAAGATAGGAGCGGAAAGAAGGACTGCCCAAACCGATAGGCACTACACCTGCTTTACTAAAAATTAAAATTTATTTCAAGAGTGCAAAGTCAGCTGCTTTTTTAAAATGATAAGGTTCTTTTTTTAGAGCGCAAAGCCTGTACAGCTATTGATGTTTGTTCCCGTTCTTCGCTATATCCCTTGCTGCGCTCCGGGGATGCCGCTGCGACCGGGGCTGGGTACTCCTGATCTGCAGGGAAACCGATACAAAGCTGCCCCTGGTTTTGTGCTACAGGCCCTGGTTAAATAAACCTTATTGTAGCGGCTATCCTTTTTGTTTCAACAACCTACAACACTCAGCTAACTTTCACAAAAAGATAGGAGCGGAAAGAAGGACTGCCCTAACCGATAGGCACTACATTAGCTTTACGAAAAATGAATTTAATTTTCTGAACTGCAGGAAAATATGCTAAATTAATTTTACCTGCTTTTTTTTTTAAGCAGGCCTAAGGTAAGCAAGGTATTGAACGCAACGCAGAGGCTGATAATGAGCAAGATCAATACAAAATTTCCAAGATGCTGGAGGAAAATAGTGGCTGCTATTGTAGCCAGATTAAAACCGGCAGTAGAAATTACGATCCAGCTGGGCTTAAACCCTAACTGCTCTAAACGGTGGTGGATGTGGTTACGGTCTCCCTTAAACGGAGAACCTCCCTTTAAAATACGGATGGTAAAAACCCTTAATGAATCGAAAATGGGTACGATCAGTATGGCTACTGCTATTGCTGGCGCAGAATAAAAAGCAGGTTTATTTTCACCTGTAAACTTATTGAGCTCTATAAACTTAATGGCCAGGGCAGCAGAAATAAGCCCGATGATCAGTGCGCCTGTATCGCCCATAAATATTTTAGCAGGAAACCAATTGTATTTTAAAAAGCCTGCAATGGCACCCGCAAGGGCAAAGGCTATAAATGCATAGGGCACTTGCCCCATCAAGGAAAACAAAATACCGAAAGCCATGCTCGTTAAAATGCCGATTCCACCTGCCAGTCCGTCAATGCCATCTATTAAATTGAATGCATTATTCAGGAAAATAATTAATGCAATCGAAAAAAGGCTTCCCCACAAAGGCAGCATATCTCCTATACCCAACACACCGTACAAACTTGTTAAACGAAAAGCACCGAAAAAAACCAGGATAAAAGCGACTACGATCTGCAAAATAAATTTTGTACTGGTATTGGTGCCATAAACATCGTCTTTTAAGCCAAGAGCCGCAAGGATAATGCACGATGCGATTAAAAAATTAGCTTCTTTAAAATTTATAATGGCCGAAAAAAGCAAAATACATACGGTAAAACTACCTATAATGGCCAAGCCACCTAAACGTGAAATGTTGCGTTTATGATTTTTACGGTACAGGTCGTTCTTATCAAAAAGGCCATATTTTAACGAAGTATAGATTATACTTGGAATACTAATAATTACGATTGAAAAAGCCAAAATAAATATGGCTATACAGAAATAGTCAGGGCTGGTATTCAGAATATCTTTTAGCAAAACTTATAGGGACTTGCGAGCAAATATAACTATACTAAGGTAAACAAAATTGTGATGTAAAATGTTTAACATGACATATATCAAAATAATCGATTTACGTCATACTAAACAGACAACAAAAAATTCCAAACCTTAAACCTCCAAGTTACAAATAGTGCTAAAGTGCTGTTTATTAACACTAAAATTGACTGAGTTTGCTTACCTTTTTCTGCAACAATACCCAAAAAGGCAAGGGCATTTTATTCCTTTTTAAGGCTTTATAATCATTAACAAAGGCAGAGACCCTGCTCATCACAGATTGGTTACTTACTCCTCCAATACGCATATTCACCATTAAGATAGGCAAGTAAACCGCTTCTATTTTATGGGTATAAAAGTAACGCAATATTAATTCGTAATCGGCAGCGGTACCCAGATCTAAGGCATAATCGCCGTTTTTCTGAAACAAAGATCTTTTCAAATACAATGTAGGGTGTGCGGGCATCCAGCCTTTTTTAAGATCCTGAAAGGTGTTTTGCTGTGATTTCCAGGTCCTGATAATTTTATGTGTTTTTGGATGGATGTAGTTGAGGTCACCATAAAGTCCATCTATCTTCGGCTGATCGATAAAGGTTTTGGCTACTGATGCCAATACATCAGGGTGTGCAAATAAATCATCGGCATTTAAGATTCCGATCACCTCTCCTGTTGCCCTCTGGATCCCTTTATTAATGGCATCGTATAAACCTTTATCTTTTTCTGAAACAAAATAATCAATATGAGATTGGTTCTCCTGAATAATATTTAACGTTCTGTCTGTCGATCCCCCATCAATCACCAAGTATTCTATATCTGAATAGGTTTGCGCCATTACAGAATTAAAACACTCTTGTAAGAATGTTTCTCCATTGTAAACGACGGTGATAAGGGATATCTTCATGGTTACCAAACGCGGATTCTTCGACTTTTTTAAGCTGAAAACTGTCAAATATAGAGAATAGAAACGCTAACCTTAGCAGATTAATTGAAAGATGGCATTGGACAAAAGGAAAGCTGGTAGCTATAGTTTATTTCTTTTTCTGATGATGAATACACCGAATAAACCAGCTGCTGCACCAAGGGTCCAGGTGTAATCATCGAGATTGCATTGGACCGGATTAAAGTTTGTACTATAGTAACCTTGCGTTGCTCCACTCAGACATAAACCAGCAACAGTAGTACAAACGTAGCATGTTGTACCGCTTGTTGGTGTCCAGCTACAATAGTTTGCTGGCAACATTACGTGCTGCGTCCCAGCCCGTTCAAAAACCTGAAAACCCAAGATATTCAACAGCGTACCTTGCTGGTAAATAACATTATTCGGGATTAAACATCCAGTCTCAGCTGCACCTGCTCTCAAATTAAACAACAACAAGAACAAAAGACCTAAAATATAATATTTCATGTAGTACATCGCTGTATTGATACGCGAAGTTACTACCGCTTTAAACTAAAAACTACGTTCTTTTTGTTCAATACTATATCAACATTATGGTCCTTAGATACAAACTAAGGAACTACAAGAAATACCAAAAGTAATAGACTACATACTAATTGATCTTTTTTTACGAATAATGATGATACCAAAAACTCCAGTAGAGCATATGATAAAAGGCATATAATCATCCATGGGTAGATTATTTGGCTGATTGGTACAGGGATAATTTGGATCTGCATCGGAATAATATGCAGGATCGTTATATCTATAATCGACCTCAGTTCCTTCATTACCGCTGCCGCTAATAAAGTTTGGAGAATAAGAAGTGGCAGTTGCACACCTTGTACTGTAGGTTGCAGTAATTTCATTTGCTGCGTTATAGGGCACGCTAGAATTTGTAGCAGATACATATCTGGTACCTGCGGGATATACATTTATATAGCCACATCTATATCCGCTGTAGCCATTACCTGTAATTATGGGTACAATAGGAGAGCTGGCTTTATAAATGCGAACAGATTGACTAGGGTCACTATTGTAAATGGCTGTTCCTAAAAATTGTGTTGCTACAGAATTTCCCAAGTTGCAGCCACGTCCAGTGACTTGACAAAATGATGGTGACATAAACAAGAAAAATAAAACAGTTGATAAGACAGTTAAAAAGAGAGATTTCGACATTATTGTTTGGTACTAATGGGTGCACATACGTAGCGCCCACGATCAGAGATGTTCTGCGATAAAAAAAATTATAATAATAGACAACTAAATTTTGGAACCAAGTGATGATACAAACCAACACAAACCCCCAAATAACCGTAAGATTAATATTACAAATTTAGCCAAAAATGAACAATTAAATTACCAAACAGAGTGAATATGAATAGAATATGACACGCTTATTTCACGCTATAGTTCGTCAAAAATGGTCTAAAGAGCGCATGAACAAAGAAAAAACAAAAAATTCGATTGAAATAAAATCATAAATTCTTGACAATTGTCATGAACAAAATGAACGAGAAGTTTTTTAAAGATATAATTCCGGAAAATTTATGCAACTATTAGAAAAAGCAATGATGATCGCTGAATAAGGGAAGTATTTACAGGCGAAAGTTTGGACTAGCAATGTGATTAATACAACTAGTCAATCCCGAAAAGTGTGGATTGCGGTGGTGATACAAAAGAAATTTATCTGGATCAAACAACTATGCCAGTGATAAGGTGTTCTAACAAATAATTATTAGAATTTTTGCACAAAAAGATAATTGGAAAACGGGAATATAAAATCGTAAAAACCTAATAACCATTATGTAGAAAAGACGGAATTTTTGTTTGGAAAGGGACAACTAATCACATAACAAACGCTTCCACCAGTGAATTATAATTGAGCTAGGAAAAAACCTAACCATTATTAAAATAAATAGGTAATTTACTCTTTGGACACAACAGCAATTACAAAAAACTATAGCCAGATACCTGATTACAAACGGATAAATAAGTTGACGCACACTATTCAATAAGGCTACCCTAACTCATTAAGGCCTTGGCAGTTAATAAGAAGCCTACTCGCGTTTACAATATGTTTCAGCGCTATGAAGATTAATGGAATTGCCAAAAGAAAAAAATAGTCGCCTAACGGACAATTATAGTAAGTTATATAGCTCACTGATGTACCCAAAGTATAAGTAAACCCATCCGTAACATAGCATAACGTATTACCGAAAGCATTCGTTCTGGATGATATCTGGCCAGTTTTAATATATTGTACATTAACATTATTGTACGGCGAAGAATTGCATTCAGTTGCAGCATTGCTAAAAACAATATAATTGCTTCCGTTACTCCATGGCTCTCTAGTACCGGGGCATATACCACACTGAGTCGATGTATTGATATAAACCCTAGAACCAGAACCAGAACCAATCTGGCATCCATTAGCTGCAAAACTACTGGAATAGACCAAAATTACCGAAAGGAGGATCAAAAAAGCTCTTGATTTCATACAATGATAATACACTTATATCTTTTACAAAGATATACAAAGACACTCAAAAAAGTCTTAAAATACTACATAATCATACAAAAATAAACGACTCCAGACTAATTTTGAGTAGGATAGTAAGAATTTCAGCAAGTTTAATCCAAATCAAAAAGCTACCAAGACCTCATATTACAGCCCGAATAAATTTTTACCGTTCACATCAGAACGACAGATGTTGACATTCTATAATGGAAGTTAATTATTAAGTGACAGTCAATCTTATTATTGCAAACTGTATGCAGCGCCTAACTATACCTGAAGGCCATTAAACGATTGGTCGTTGAACTTGAATTGAGGATGAGAATTACAATCTGCATTAAACAAAAGCAAATAAAATTTGTCTAGCAAATCAATAGGCGAGTAATAGTGTTAACAACAAAACTATTGAAAGACGTTAATTCCATTAGGCACATTGGCTTTGTGAAGCTACAAATTAAAGGCATTGACATTTGCACGTGAACGAATTACAAGAACGGCGGCAAAACCACCAAACACAAATAGCCAAGGTAAATAATCGTCGATCGGACAGGCTATAAAAGTAAAAGTCGGAATATACCTAAAAGAAGAATTTATCACTCCATTTATCCTACATGATAGACCATTTTCAACAGCTGAATTATAATCATACTTTGGACAAGCAGTTTGATAGGCTGGGTTTGCATTGTTATAGGCAACAGGGCTACCAAAGTTCCGGGTACCTCCTAAAACGCCATAGTAGATAACTTCGTTTGCTGTAGCATAATTTAGCGCACAACCATCAGCAGAAGCTTCGAGAACCCCACACAAAACAAGAAGAAAAACAACAAAAACTTTAAGGTATTGCATCATTAAAAATATTTAAAGCCGAGGGCTTTTTTAGAATAAGGGACGACCGATACAAAGGTATTGAAAAAACAAACCGCTGCACGTTTAATGCCATTTATCCATTGACAAAAATCAACAACTAAAAAAAATACATAAATAACTGTAAATCTGAAGTTTAACATTTTTTTAAAGCTAAAAAAATAACAAAACAACAAATAATCCGTAGTATATGTAATACACAATAAATAAATTAAGCTTATAATTGCAGCACTATTTACTCCTTATTTCTCTACTTTTTTTTTAATTCAAGTTTTTTAGAATTTAAGGGTTACTTTTGACTCTTATAAAACAAACAGGTACTTTCTATGATTGAAAAGAAACTTTTAATTCCTCTATTCATATGCAGTGTTATATTAATAATGAGTAGTTCTTGTTCTGTAAGAAGACAGCGTACACTATTCAATTCTCCGTATGATTTAGTAACGGACACCATAAAACAAGTTTATGTGGTTAATGACCAGGGAAACAGTGACAATTTTTATAGGATTAAGGTTAATGATCAGCTAACAATAAGAAACCTTCAAAATCCTGAGTTCGGTGCGGTAGGTACAACAAGCGCTACCTCTTCGGGCTTAACTTACAGTTCGTCAGATGGTAAGGCAGCTGCCGGAACAGCCTACATTGTGGAGCCAGATGGAAAAGTTAACCTGCCGGCTATCGGCAAAATCGAAGTAGTTGGTCTTTCCAGACGCGAGGCGGCCAACAAAATTCAGGATATATATAAACAAAAGCTGTTAAAAGATCCAATTATTGAATTAACGGTTGTAAATTTAAAAGTTACAGTACTTGGAGAATTTAATAAACAGGGTAACTTTCTGTTGGCAAATGATAATACCAGCTTAATAGATATTATTGGTGAGGCTGGGGGGATTACCAAAACAGCAGATCCTAAGACATTGAAAATCATACGGGGGGACCGGAAGTCGCCTGAAATTATTTATGTTAACTTAACAGACATCAATAGTCTTACGAGCAATAAACTGATATTACAAAATAACGATATATTAATCCTCCAGCCTACTAAGAACTCAGCACTTAGTGAGAGACTGCAGAGTTATAACAATGTGATACAGCCTTTATTGGTTGTGATAAATGTTGCACTATTAATTTTTACCGTTTCCCGTTAATGGAAAATACTGAACATTTTAATCCTAAAAAAGCAATCAGCCAAACCATAGATTTTTATAAAATCTTCAGGGTCTTCCTCAGCCGATGGTATTGGGTAGCCTGCACGGTATGCATAGCACTTTGTTTTGCATGGCTCTATCTCTGGTACACACCTCCCATTTATCAGACCGGGGCATCACTTAAACTTGCGGAAAGTAATCCGGGATCGGGAAAGGATATGGCATCTCCTTCTTTCAGTTATACGGATAAAATCCAGTCTGAAAGCTTCACCATTAAAAGCAATGAGGTCATTTTAAATGCCATTAAAAATATCGATTATAAGATCAGTTACTATATCAAAGGACGGGTGCGTACCGCAGAGCTCTATCCTACCATCCCTTTTATAATTGAAATTATAAAACAGGACAGCTTAAATTTTAGCCGGGCACTTTTCGAGGTAAGCCGCAGTGATGATAACCATTTTAAAATTTTTCCAGCCGATCAAAAGAGTCAGACAATGACCTATCGATACGGGCAGGACATCAACATGGGCAATACCACCTTTCGCATAAAAAGTAAAATCCCCGAAAGCGGCACCTATCAGTTTCGGTTTAATAGCAAAGAAGATTTTATCGGCCGTGCGATGAATGGCCTTTATATAGGTGAGGCTGCACGTTTTACCAACGTAATGAGTTTAAGTCAAACAGATGCCAATCCGATATTTGCATCTGACATTCTTAACGCCATCATGAAAGAGTATGTAAAGTATGATATCATCCAAAAACAAAGATCAGCCAAACAAACTGTTGAATTCATTGATACCCAACTAGGTTTTATCAATACCGAAGCCAACAAATCGGGCAGTACACTCGCCAATTATAAAACGGCCAATAAAATGGTAGACCTGTCTTCTACAGCATCCTCTACCATCAGCAGATTATCTGACTTTGAAAAACAAAAAACAGAACTAAACCTGAAGCAGGTTGGCATCAAACTACTGGAAGACCAGATTAAAACAAACCGGAGCAAAATTGAAATTGGCCTAGATCTGGAAAGCGATCTTTCAAATGGCCTTGGATCATTGCTAGGACAGCTTAACGCACTATTGGCATCGAGAGAGGCAAAGTTAAACCAGTTTACAGCAGATTCTCAACCAGTTAAACAGGTAGAACAACAGATTTCGAATGTTAAACTGAATATTAGAAACAATATACAGAATATGCGCATCCGTAATGAGCAGACCCTTAACTATATTAACAAGCAGATAGATGAAGTTAATCAAAGCATGGGAAATATTCCGTCCAAAGAACAAAACTATGTCAAGCTTCAGACAAATTTTGATGTCAACAATAAAGTCCGCTCCTTTTTAGCCGAGAAGAAATTAGAAGCCGAGATGGCTGCTGCTGCAGTTGTTCCAGGTGCAGCCATTGTTAATCCTGCTTATCCGTCCTATTACGCTATATCTCCCAATGATAAGCGGGCATATACCATGGCTATTATGTTTGGGTTGGCAGCAGGGTTCGGCCTGATCCTATTGGTTAGGTTTTTAAATCCATACATTTATGACAAAGAAACCGTAGAAGGTTTAACCAATACGCCGATCATCGGTGTGATCCGCAAATTCCCCGATTTTATTGATCAGGACAGCAGGCAGGCGTTGTCTATTGCAAAACCAAAATCAGTTTTCGCTGAATCTGTTAGGTCTGTAAGAACAAATTTAAGTTTTCTTGCCAGCCATAAGCAAAGTAAAATTATTTGTGTAACCTCAGAGATTTCCGGTGAAGGAAAGTCTTTTGTTACCGTAAACCTAGCCGGCACTTTAGCCTTGATTGAAAAAAGGGTAATATTAATTGCGGCAGATTTACGTAAATCAAAATTACACAGGATATTTGACAACGATAACAAAAAGGGGCTGAGCTCTTTATTATCGGGACAGCATACACTAGAAGATGTATTGGTTCATGATGATGTACATCATATCGACTTTATTCCATCGGGACCGGTACCACCAAATCCTTCCGAATTATTGCATACAGCGGCCATGCAGGAGCTGCTAAAAAAACTGGAGAAAGATTACGACTATGTATTGGTTGATACCGCTCCGGTTGGTTTAGTTTCGGATGCCATTCCGCTGATCAGACAATCTGATGTAAATATATTTGTTATCCGCTCCGGGGTTTCCCAACAGCGTGCAGCGAATATCCCTGAGCGATTATCAAGGGAATACGGATTGAGTAATCTGGCCATTATCTTAAATGCATTTGGTGATGATGCCCTTTATTCGAATTATTATACAACCGACTACTCCCGTGGAGGAGGAAATAGCACTTATTACTACTCTGATTACAGTGGTTATTCCGGGTCAGGGTATTATGATGATGAGAACAGAAAGTGGTGGATGTTTTGGAAAAAAAAGTAGGTTAATTGGTAACTGTTTAATTCGATGGCAGTGAGAAATGGAAGGAATGAGGGGGATGGTTAGAAAAACAACGATTAATTGTTTAATGCCCATCAAAAATACAGTTAACCGGTTCTTGTAGTTTATGCAATTAACCATATGATAGATCAAAATTATAGATGGTATCCAGTTTTCACACGTTCAAGGGCTGAAAAAAAGGCTCATGAGGAGCTGATGAGAAAGGGTATTACCTCTTACCTCCCGCTAAAAAAGACGGTTAAACAATGGAGCGACCGTAAAAAAATAGTTGAAGAGGCTTTGATTAAGTCTTATCTGTTTGTGTATATTTCGGCCAAAGAATATGCTGAAGTTTTGATGACCAATGGCATCGCCAGATTTATCTATTTCTCCAGCCAAATAGCGTCTATACCCGAACAACAAATTAAAGATCTTAAACTCCTGCTCGCTACAGATGCAGAACTTGAGGTTTTTGAATACGACATCAAACCTGGTGAACGTGTGCTGATCAAAGCCGGTCCCTTTAAGGGAATCCTGGCTGAACTGGTATCGATAAAGAATAAACAACGTATTATTTTACGTTTACAGAATATGGGCTATGCGATTGAAATTAACACCTCAGTTGCATTTGTAGAGCCGATTTAGTGCTGGATAAGAAGTGAGGGATCAGGCTGGCCCTTTGTTAAATAGAGCTGATGTTTTAAGCTCAGCAGCTTATAAAAAATAAATATCAGTACATTTTTGAAAATAAAATGTGACTGAGGGGGCGAAGCTGTGCCCGGCCGATAAAATATCAAATGACCATTACCCTTTACAGATGTGCCGCATTGCGGGAATTATAGATAGCAGCAGATCAATCGATCTACTTCAGGCAGAAGTTAAAGGCATGTGCACGCTAATGGCTCATGGCGGCCCTGATGATAAAGGTTTTTACGTCAATGCCAGCGATGGAATTGTAATGGGCCATAGGCGTCTTGCCCTGATCGATTTATCTCCCAAAGGACATCAGCCCATGCTTTATCATAATGGAAAACTGGTTATTTCTTTTAATGGTGAGATCTATAATTACCAGCTGTTAAAAAAAGAGCTTCAGGACCTCGGCTTTCAGTTTAAGACCGAGAGTGATACCGAGGTTATTTTAGCCAGCTATGCCGCGTGGGGAGTTGAGGGTTTCGATAAGTTAAAAGGCATGTTTGCTTTTTGTTTGTATGACGCTGATCTACAACATAGCTACCTGGTACGTGACCCATCGGGTATTAAACCCTTATATTTTCGTGCAATCGAAAAACATCTGGTTTTTTCTTCGGAAGTTAAAGCCTTTGCAGAGACCGGCTATACTTATAACGAACGGCCTGACTGGAAGATCCTTTTTCTGGCTTTTGGCCATTTGCCTGAACCATACACCACCTTTAGCGAAGTGATGATGTTGGCAAAAGGACATTATCTGGACTGGCAACATCACTCGGATACTTTCGAGATCAAAGATTATGTCCAACAGCATGCTGTAAAAGAAATCAAAAATCACATAGAAGCGAAAACCGCAGTGCAACAAAGTTTATACGCTTCGGTAAAAAAGCATCTTTTATCCGATGCTAAAATCGGTGTTTTTTTAAGTGGTGGGATCGACAGTAGCATTTTGACTTTACTTGCCGATAAAATTCTAACCAGCAACAACCCCGAATTAAGCAAACTCAATACCGTATCGATCAATTTTGAGGAAACAGCATTTTCTGAGAAAGTTTTTCAGGATATTGTTGTCCAACAACTCCATGGAGATCACTCGGAATATACCATCACACCTACCCTCTTCTTCAAACATTTCCCCGCAGCCTTAACAGCCATGGATCAACCCACTGCTGATGGCATTAATTCGTGGTTTGTTAACTATTTCGCTAAAGAAAACGGCTTAAAGGCTGTTCTATCTGGCATTGGTTCTGATGAACTGTTTGGTGGTTATCCTTCTTTCAAACGGATGCGATGGGTCAGACAATTAAAGAAACTCCCTCAGTTCATTCTCAGAAAAAGCTTGCGTTTTAAAAAAGCTTCGTTAAAACGGTCATATTATTTAAGTTACCGCAATACGGTTGGCGAGTATCTTTTTTTAAGGGGCATATTCACTCCAGACGAAATCGCCGGGCTGTTATCGTGTTCGATTGCGGAGGTTGATCAGGTACTTCAAAGTGCTGTAATAATCCCAGTTCCCAATCATTTAAAAGACGGCGAAAGAGCCAGTTGGTTAGAATGTAACCTGTACATGCAAAACCAGTTGCTTAAAGATACCGATACCATGAGCATGCAACATGGTGTAGAGGTTAGGGTTCCCTTTTTAGATCAGCACTTGCTTGCAACCCTGGCTGCAACGGATGGCGAAATCAAATTTGAAGGTGGCCGCCCAAAATCGCTTTTGATTGAAGCTTTTTCAGACATACTTCCCAGAGCCATCTGGGACCGCAGTAAAATGGGCTTTACTTTCCCTTTTCAACACTGGTTGAGAAAAGATGAGCACTTTCTCAATTCAATAAAAACGGGCGGAAATACATTCGCTTCAGCAATGCTTGATGATTTTCGGCGGGGAAATTTACACTGGAGCAAGATAATGGCAATTTATCAAGTATTCAAGGGCTCGGAAAAGACAAATTGAAAAGCAAAAAAATACTATTTCTTACTCTACATACTTTCAGTTTAACAGGTGGAATTGAAAAAGTATCCCGGGCATTTGCAAAGGTCTTATGCGATCTAAAAAAGGAATCAGCTATTCAGGATTACAAGGTAAATAGTCTCTACGATACGCAAGCTGATCTGCGTTACGTGCAAAACAATTCATTTAAAGGTTTTGCAGGAAAAAAAATGGTTTTTGGCCTGTGTACACTTTCAATGGGAATCAATGCTGATGTGATTGTATTAAGTCACATCAATCTTTTGTTGTTTGCATGGCTGATCAAGAAAATTAAACCTCAAAAAAAAATCGTATTGTTTGCCCATGGCATTGAAGTATGGAAAGAACTTAGTCCCTGGAAAACCATTTTCATCGAAAAAAATGTAGAAATATGGGCGGTGAGTAACTTTACAGCCGGCCGCGTAGCTGAAGTACATCAAATCAAGGCAGATCAAATCAAAGTATTGAACAATTGCCTAGATCCCTTTTTTAACTCACCATCTCATTTCAACAAGCCAGTTTCACTACTTGAACGTTATGGACTGGACCTGGACACGAAAATACTTTTCACATTAGGCAGATTATCAAACCAAGAACAATATAAAGGTTACGATCAGGTATTGCTAGCAATGAAGAATTTTCCAGATGCGCATTATATTCTTGCCGGAAAAGCCGATGAACAGGAAAAAAAGAGGATTAAAAACCTGATAAACGAATATGGCCTGCAGAACCAGGTTACCTTAACCGGATTTATTCCCGATAGCGAAATTATAGCGCACTATTTATTGGCAGATACTTTTGTAATGCCGAGCAAAGGTGAGGGTTTTGGCATTAGCTTTATTGAAGCTGCTGCCTGTGGGTGCAGGGTTATTGCCGGCAATAAAGATGGCAGTGTGGATGCCCTGTTGAATGGAAATCTGGGCGATCTGATCAATCCCGATGATCCAGAAGCGCTTGGTAATGCCATTTCAAAAAACATCAGCAAAGAAAGAACAGAGTCTCTCCATCTTCAGAAAAAATGTTTGACATCATTTGATTTTGTGGGTTATAAAAGAAAAGTTTTGGAATTGCTGAATACAGTCTGCCTCCATTCACAATAAGCGCAAGCAGGGTTAACCTCTTAAAACATGATGAATATAGATACAAACAAAGATCAAAACTGGACCATTGAGGCAAGGGCTCCTATATTCGATTTAAAACTAAAGGAAATTTGGGCCTACCGGGATCTTCTGGTTTTGATGGTTCGCCGGGACTTTGTTTCGTTTTACAAACAAACCATATTGGGACCGTTGTGGTTTTTTATACAGCCATTATTTACAACCGTTATTTTCACTTTCGTTTTTGGTAACCTTGCTGGGATTTCTACCGACGGCCTTCCTAAGCCCTTATTTTATATGGCTGGGATCACCGCATGGAATTACTTTGCAGACTGTTTGAACAAGACCTCTACTGTTTTTAGGGACAATGCAGGGATTTTCGGAAAGGTCTATTTCCCGCGTTTAATTATGCCGCTCAGTATTGTCGCTAGTAACTTAATCCGCTTCGGAGTACAAATGTTCCTGTTTTTAATTCTAATGGCATATTATTATTTCTCAGGCGCAAATTTTAGTGTAAGCTGGGCTATTATGCTATTTCCTTTTGTAGTAATATTAATGGCGTTACTGGGGTTAGGTGCAGGTATGATTATTTCAGCAATGACAACGAAATATCGCGATCTGGCTTTTCTGATTGGCTTCGGTGTTCAGTTACTGATGTACGCCACAACGGTTATCTATCCTTTATCTGAGGCAATTAAAAAGTATCCTGATTATGCCTGGATTATCGAATATAACCCAATGACCCCCATTATTGAAACTTTTAGATATGGATTTTTAGGCGAGGGCAGTTTTAGTTGGGATGGCTTTGGGTATGCTATTGTAGTTACATTGGCCCTCCTTGCATTCGGAATTGTTGTTTTCAATAAAGTGGAAAGAAATTTTGTCGATACTGTTTAATGGCTGCTCTCAATAACAGAATCTCTTTACTGGATTCATTCAGAGCACTTGCTATCATCCCGGTGCTTCTATACCATTTTTTTAATAGATGGCCTACATATTATCCTTATACAACCCAATATAATTTCTTTACTTATGGTTATATGGGCGTATATTTCTTTTTCGTAATTAGTGGTTTTGTTATTTTTTATACCCTTAGCCATACAGAAACCATACTCTTGTTCTGGAAAAATAGGTTAATAAGGCTGCTCCCCTCAATGCTCATCTCCGCAGTCATCATTTATGCTTTCATGAACTTGTTTGACAGCCATAACCTTTTTCCTGCGGCACATGAGGCAAAAAATTTCGCTTTCAGCTTAACATTCATACACCCTGCCATACTGCATACGCTCTTTAAGCAATACAATTTTGATTACCTTAACGGATCTTATTGGAGTTTATGGACTGAAATACAATTCTATGTACTGGTAAGTATAATTTTCTATTTTAATAAAACGAGGTTTCTTTCTAATTTACTGATAATCTCATTTGCATTAATAATCGCAACCCACATATTATCGGTTTATATTATTCCGAATAACCCAATTCCTTATATAAAATCGTTTATGCAGGTATTCGATCTATGGAAATTTTACCCTTATTTTATTACCGGATCACTATTCTTTATTATTTACAATCATAACAGATCACAGAAAAAGATTCCTTTATCCGTGATTTTAGCGCTAATTGCGTTTATAGCCTATACAATATATTTTTTTGATCAAAATATAGGCAGGATTATATTGATTATATTTTTCGGATTATTCGGCGTGTTCTGTTATTTTCCAAAATATCTAAAACCGCTAAAAAACAAATACATTTTAGATATAGGAGTATCCTCATATTTCCTATATTTAATTCACGAGCCTATTGGTGTTTTACTTATAAATAAATTTGGCAAACACTTTTATCCAGCCGAGTTCATGTTACCAACTATATTGATTATCATTCTCTGTTCAATCAGTATTTTTTATCATAAGGCAGTTGAATGGAGATTTAAACCTGTGCTGAACAGGATTTTAAGGAAAAAAATTATTTAATGAATAACATTGCCATAAAAGTAGAAAACCTGAGCAAAGCTTATCAATTGGGGCAGATCGGTACCGGTACGATCAGCCGTGATCTGGAGCGATGGTATGCACACATACGCGGGAAAGAAGATCCTTTTTTACGCATAGGTGAAAGCAATAACCAACACACTAAAAGTGACAGTGATGTGGTCTGGAGCTTAAAGGACATCAACTTTGAAATTGAACAAGGTGACGCAGTTGGTATTATTGGCCGCAATGGTGCAGGCAAAAGCACATTACTTAAAATACTCAGTAAAGTCACTGCACCTACAACTGGCAAAATCAGTGGCAGGGGTAGAATAGCTAGTTTATTGGAAGTGGGTACAGGCTTTCATCCAGAACTATCCGGACGCGAAAACATCTTTTTGAACGGCGCCATTCTCGGCATGCGCAAAAAAGAAATCCAACGAAAACTGGAAGAGATTGTCGATTTCGCAGGGATTGAGCGTTATTTAGACACTCCTGTTAAACGATACTCATCTGGGATGTACGTGCGCTTGGCTTTCGCTGTTGCTGCGCACCTGGAATCGGAGATTTTGATCGTAGATGAGGTATTGGCTGTTGGTGATGCGGAGTTCCAGAAAAAGTGTTTGGGCAAAATGGGTGAAGTGAGTAGAGGTGAAGGCAGAACGGTATTGTTTGTAAGCCACAATATGGGGGCAGTGAAGCAATTATGTCGTACTGGAGTTATTCTAGACCAAGGTTCAATGTTAACACAAGGAAATATCGACAGAGTTATTAAAACCTATGTACAGCTACAGCAATCAAGTAAGCAGCCGTTCTATAAAAATCTGAATGAAAACGCAAATATTCTAAAAATAAATACTGAAGATGGAAATCAATCTCGCAAGATTAGTTTTGAACATGATGAAAATATAATACTACGCTTAAACTGCATGATAGATTCACGATGTATTGACGCATTAATTGGAATAAAAATACTAGACACTTTAGACAGGTGTATATTCACATCCGAACAGCAGATAAATGAACTGGTTAGCAGCACAGGCATAACAGAATTTACCGTCACCATACCTAATAATCTTTTGACACCAGGTGATTATAAAGCATCCATTGCAATACACATTCCCAATGTTCAGATAATTGAACAAATTATAGACAAAATTTTCTTTGAAGTGTTAGAAACAGGTACTGATTTTCATCTATTTTCTGGAGCTGACTATGGATGTGTATTTGCTGACTGTAGATGGGATACTATTAATTCAAAATAATAATTTTAAAAAAATATGGATATAACTATCCCAGTGTATCAACCATCTCTAAATGGAAACGAAAAAAAGTATGTCAATGAATGTTTAGATTCAACATGGATATCGTCAAAGGGAAAATTTATAAATCAGTTTGAAGATGCTTTCTCTGCTTTTATTAATGTAAAATATGCCGCAGCTGTGTCCAACGGTACAGTGGCACTGCACGTCGCCTTAATTGCTTTAGGTATCGGGCCAGGCGATGAGGTAATTGTACCAACACTTACCTATATAGCATCTGTAAATGCCATAAGTTATACTGGCGCCAAAGCGGTCTTCGTTGATTCACTTGTAGACACCTGGCAAATGGACCCAGGTGATGTAGTGAGTAAAATAACATCAAAAACAAAGGCAATAATGGCTGTTCATCTCTATGGACACCCGTGTGAAATGGACTCCCTTAAAAAGATAGCAACAGAGCATAAATTCTTCCTGGTAGAAGATTGTGCTGAAGCAATTGGCAGTGAGTACAAAGGAAAACATGTTGGCACTTTTGGAGATATAGCAACATTTAGTTTTTTTGGGAACAAAATGATTACGACAGGTGAAGGTGGTATGGTTGTCACAAATGATCAAAATCTTCATGAAAGGGTTCTTCACTTTAAAGGACAGGGACTTTCAAAAAACACCTTCTACTGGCATGATGTTATTGGCTATAATTATAGAATGACAAATATTTGCGCTGCAATTGGACTTGCACAGTTGGAACAGGTAGAGTATTTCATCCGTAGAAAAATCCAAATAGCCGAACTATACCAGGAAAAACTTAAGGATTTACCAGTTAGGTTCCACACAGCTTGTAAAGAGGTCAAACATACATTTTGGATGTGTTCTATATTGATAACAAATGGTGTCAACCGTGATCTTCTTAGAAATTATCTTACTGAAAGGGGAATAGAAACCCGTCCGTTATTTTTTCCAATTCACACGATGCCAATGTATTTAAATAAGATACATAATTTTCAAGTAGCCGTTGAATTGAGCTCTAAGGGAATAAATCTGCCTAGCTACCCAACATTGACAGATACTCAGGTTATCGAGGTTTCAAACCAGATCAGATTTTTTTTTGATGAGAACAATTAAATTTATTAACGCGGATGTACAGTCGGTCCGTCTGTTTATTGAAGATTTAAAACAAGGGGCTGAGAATTTCCGTTATTTTCAATCGAGACCAATCGAAATCATACACAACCACCTAGCTACAATTTTAATATTAAATGAATCAGATTATCCCGTAGCCTATGGCCATTTAGAAAAGGAAGGCGATATTCTATGGTTAGGTTTAGCCGTAGCAGATAGATATGTTAACCAAGGTCTTGGTAATAAAATGATGAATAGATTAATCGATCTAGCAAAACAAAATGATGAAACGGCTATCTCCCTTTCGGTTGACAAAACAAATTTAAAAGCACAAAAGCTTTATTTAAACCACGGATTTCAAAAGTCACTGGAAACTAAAACTACAGCTTTATATAACTTGAGGTTAAATTGAATATTTTATACTACATCCCTAATATTAATCAGGAAATGGGCGGAATAAGGCAGTATGCTGTAGCATTACTGAAAATTTTAGCCAACAATAAAAGAGATCACTATTTTGTTTTACATCACAATAACGACCCTGAAATAGTAGCGATCATAAACGACTATGAGCAAGTCAAACTAGTAAAATTAATTTCACCCATTTCACTGAAGATTTTTAATAAACTCAGGAATTACCTGCTCCCCTCATTTATAAAAAATATAGATATTGAGCAATTTTCGTTAAACACACTCTGCAAAAAACATACCATCGAAATTATTCATTGTCCATATCAATATCTACCAATGGTTAAGGGGGTTAAATCTATTTGTACAATGCACGATGTTCAGGAATTACATTATCCAGAATATTTTTCAGCAGAAGACAGGGCTTTTCGTGCGGTTCAATATTTAAATTACATTAAAAATGCGGACTGCATTCTTGTTAGTTATCAGCATATAAAAGCTGATCTAGTCAAATTTTTCAAAGTTGATGAGGCTAATGTGAAGGTGTGTTTATTAGATATGGAAAATTTATGGTTGGATAAATTTAATGAACAGGATATATCAGAACTTACCCAGTTCAATCTACCAAAAAAGTTTCTTTTTCTTCCTTCAAATACCTGGGAACATAAAAATCATTTAAACTTATTTAAAGCCTTAGTACAATTGCAAAAACAATCGGCAGAGGATATTACATTGGTATGTACCGGGCATAAAACCGATTATTATTATAGCCATCTTCTGCCATATATTGAAAGCAATAACTTGCAGGATAAAATCTATTTTCTTGGAATCGTTGATGAGGTTACCCTATATAGCTTATATAAAAGCTGTGCAGGAGTTGTTGTACCAACACTTTATGAAGCAGGGAGTTTTCCGTTGATGGAAGCGCTTTTGTTGGGTATCCCTGTTATATGCTCCGACACAACATCTCTACCTGATACAATCAATGATGATAACTTTATTTTCAATCCAAATGACATAGACTCAATAAGCAATAAAGTTTTTCAGCTATGGAATGATGATACTTTTAGAACGCTTTCATCACGTAATGGAAAAAAACAATCTCACAAACTGAGAAACAGTGGGGCATTGAATAATTTAAAATCAGTTTATTCTGAGTTATCAATAAAATAATAGAATTTGCAGGGTTCATTACTTTCTATCATCATCCCCACATTCAATTCGGAAAAAACAATTGCCGAATGCATAAAGTCAATCCTTGTCCAGAGTTTTGAAAACATTGAAGTTTTGATTATTGATGGATGCTCAACTGACAAAACAATCGAGATTATTCAGCAATATGAATCTCAGCTGCCAATAAAATATTATATCGAAAAAGATGAAGGGATATATGATGCCATGAATAAAGGAATAGAAAAAGCTGGTGGCTCTTATCTCTATTTTCTGGGAAGTGATGACACCATCTATGATCAAAATGTTATGCTGGGAATTGCTGAACTCATAAGTCAGGGGAACGAAAAAGTCATCTATGGGAACATAAAAATGAACGGCAGGCATGAGTTCATTAAAGATGGCACTGTTTACGGTGGTGAGTTTGACCTAAAAAGACTGCTCAGTCACAACATTCCCCATCAGGGCATATTCTACCCTAAAAGTCTTTTCGCAAAAATCGGAAGTTTTAACCCAAAATACGAGGTATTGGCAGATCATGACCTTAATTTAAGGGCATTCGCAGAATTTACTTTTAAATATGTTGATCATATAATCGCGAATTTCACGCTAGGAGGTACAAGCAGCCTTCAAAAAGATGAAGAATTTGAAAAGGATAAGATTAAAAATTTCATAAAATACTATCTAAATAAAATACATAGAAAAGAATTCATCCCATTAAGATTTTATGTACAGCAAGCTGCATTCAATAACGGGGCTAAAGTAAGTATACTTACCAGGTTATACCTGATCTTTGTTTACGCCAAACTTAAAATTCAATCTCTATATTATTGATTTCAATTATTATATGTTCGAGAAACGAACGACTTGACCCAAAATTGGTTTCGAATATCAATTCAACCATAGGTGTTCCTTTTGAAATCATAGCGGTTGACAACTCGGCCAATAACCTCACAATTTTTGAAGCCTATAACATTGGGGTATCAAAAAGTAGCGGTTCCATTTTGTGCTTTATGCATGACGATGTTTTATACCATACCCAAAATTGGGGAGATAAAGTCCATACGTATTTTGAAAACGAGAGAACAGGCGCCATAGGCATTGCAGGCAGTCCTTATGTTCCACAAATGTTAGGTTCTTGGTGGGGAGGAAACTTGGTCAATCAGCAATTATTAGATACCAAAAGCAAAACCCCAACACTCCAAACAAAATCTGTGTCGGGCAACAATCAAGACAAGAGCGAAGTTATCGTATTGGATGGCGTTTGGATCTGTATAAAAAAGAGTCTCTTTGAAACCATCTGTTTTGACAGCTCAACTTTTAATGATTATCATTTCTATGATATAGATATTTGCCTGCAGATCCACCAAATGGATTTCAAGATATTTGTTGTATATGACATATTGATCGAACATTTATCAAGCGGAAAACTAAATTCACAATGGATAATTAACGTCAATAAATTTAATGAAAAATGGAAGAGAAAGTTACCACTCGCCTCCGTCAGCCTTTCTTACAATAATAGGTGCCAAGCTGAATTTAAAACACTTAATGAGTATGTAATGATATTACTTGCCAATAAATTTTCTAGAAAGAAGGCTTATAGACTGGCGATTGCTCAGACCTTAAGATTCTATAAAGGATTTTTTTTCTACAAAACGCCTTATTACTTATTTAAGTATTTAAGAGGTATGTTATCGAATAGTCCAAGTTAGCCGACATCTATGAAAAAAATTAAAAACATGTCTGCATTTTATGGCACTTTTAATATGGAGATGATTCCCTTGGACGCCATTGATGTTAGCGAACTGGCTCAACAATTTATAAAAGAAGATCGTATTTCAATACAGAATAAATGCAATTTTTCTCAATTATTTGACCGCACTGAAACAGAGGATAAAAAATTTCTGCAAATAATTATAGAGGATAAAATCTATAACATTGCTGACGACCATTACCCCTTGGATATTGATATTGATTTAACAAACCCGAAGAACAACATTAAAATTGTTTATTATGTTTTCATAAATCCCAACTCAAATTGGCAAGGTATTATTTCGGGTCAATTGCTGCAATTAAAAAGTTATGGAATATTATCTGAAGCTGATTTATATATACATGTTACAGATTGTTTCAATTTATTACCTAAGGTTAAGAGCTTAATAAAGGAAATAGCTCCATCTGCTGTAATAAGTTCTAACGATAAGAATCTTTTTGAATACCCTGGCATAAAGCTCATACACGATTTGGCTCTTCAATTTCCAAAAGACAACTTCATTTACCTTCACACCAAAGGAATGGCACACAACATGCATTCAAGATCAACCGAGGAGATATCTCTTTTGGCCAACACCTTTGAAAACTGGCGAAAGAATCTTCAATTGCTAAACAAAAATGGAATACACAAAATTGGCTTATTCCCTGCCATTCTAAAAGAAAATAAGGAAAACAACGGATATGCAGGTGGCTGGATCTGGTATAATTATTGGTATGCTTCGGGAGAATACCTATCAAATTGCCCCTCTCCTGCTCAGACCACAGATCGTTATTATTATGAAGGTTGGCTATCCTTACAGAATCAAAACCCTTTGATAAAACCTGCTGATTGTTTAAGCTTATACAGGATAAAAAATATGTCGAAAAACTATTTTTCTCCAACTGAAGCAGATTTTCATTTAAACTTCATTTCTAGGCAGCGCCTTCATTTAACAAAACGGATCCTTCAGCTTTTTGGAAGTCCAAGGCTGGCACACTATTATTATAAAACCGCCTCTCATTTAAAAAACATTCTCGGGAGAAAGTAAAACAATGACCTCTGAAGATCCAAATTTCAAGCCTGTAAAAATTGACATTGTGATTTTAAGCTATGCAAAGAGTGAGGAGTTAAAACAATTAACTACACAGACAATCCAAACACTGCTGAGCTCTGAAGACCCTAAAAAAATCCACTTCAACATTTTGGTGTTAGAGTCCGAAAAAAAGCTAAGTCCTTTTCAATTCAAAAATACGACGACACTATACCCCAAAGAAAGTTTTGGTTTTAACAGATACCTAAATATTGGTTTGAAGAACACATCTGAAAATTTAATCTGTTTTTGCAACAATGATCTGATCTTTCATAAAGAATGGGCAACCGAGATGCTATCGGTACTGAAGAACAATGATTCAATTTTGAGCGCAAGCACTTTCTGCCCATTGATACAAAGAGATAATGGGGTAAACATGAACATGGAAGCGGTAGAGGGGTACGAAGGTTTTTTTTCAGGCTGGTGTTTCTTGATAAAGCGCTCGCTAATTGATAAAATAGGGTATTTTGACGAAAAATATAAATTTTGGTATGCAGATAGCGATTATTTAAGAACCCTTAATAAATATCAGATTAAAAATGTTTTAATCCCCAGGTCTGTGGTAACACATTTGAATGCGGTTACTTCGAAATCATTAAACAAAAAAGAATACTTCAATCTAACAATGATGCCCCAACTATATTTTAACTACAAATGGAAAAGAGACAGTTATATTATCTACAAACTCAAAACAATCTATTTCAAACTAAAATTTAACTTCAGTTTGTTACGATAAGAAAAACACATAAGTAAAAAATTGACAACAACCCGATCAGTGTTGAAAAATGACAAATCATATTTCACTTATGCCAGTGGAAAAAAATATCTTTCACTGGCATTTACCTTAGCCAGATCTTACAAACATCATAATTCAATAGAAATCCCATTTTATATCATCTCCAACAGCGATTTTAGTCTTCCTTGGGATCTAAAGTGGGTTAAAAAGGCAATCGTCTCCAAATCTCAGGTAGGACCTGGCCTGGAATTTAAATTACATTTACTTGAAATTTCCCCTACTTATAAATCTATTTTTATCGATGCAGATTCATTAATCTATTCAAATATCGATTTTATTTTTAATGAATTTGATGAGACCCCAAGCGTAATCGGCACAAAAGTGACCAATGGCATTTGGGTAGATGAAGATATTGCTGCTACCAGTAATGAATTTGATCTAGGCTACATGATTCGATACTGTGGTGCATTTTATTATTTGGTTAAAAACAAGCAGGGAGAAAAAATATTTGATTATGCCAAAATATTATATCTATCAGGCCGCCCATTTCAGAGAAATGAAAATACAATGTACGATGAGCCCATTTTATCCATAGCCCTATCAAAACATGTTGTAGATCCCCTAATTGATGACGGTAATATCTGGGGAGATCTTGTACATTTCAATTATGAAGATCAACTGAATATTTTTAAAAGTCCTCCCATTTTCGATAATATCCCAGGTTCAGCAACTTACAAGTTCTGGCTGCCAAATGGGAAATACAGCCCATTAATTTTACACGTTGGAAGCGGCAATTTTAATAAAAAGCCCTGGATATTTGATTCTATAAGATTAAAGCTCAATCAAAAGTATTTACTACCAATATTTCTTAGTGATTGGCTTGTTAAAGCAATTGCTATCCCGGTATATCAGCTAGCAAGAAAGTTATTACGTTAATGCAGAAGAAAAGAATTAAGATAAAATTCCAGAATGGAATTGAGTTTCACAGTAGCAAAAAGGAAATATTAGGCGGTCTTCTTGATGAATATGACTTTATTGACAGTGAAAATCCGGATTTTATTGTTTTTGGCCCATATGGAAATAATGTTCCTGAAAAGGGAAATTATACCCGTATCGGCTACTATTGCGAATGCATCACTCCCGATCTATCAAATTGTGAATGGGCATTTGGTGTACCCAGAGAGGAGGAAATCAACAGTTACCATTACAAAAGAATTCAGTGGCATGGTTTAAATCCAGAATCCTTAATAAAGGAAATAGATGCCGAGGAAATTTTAGGCAAAAAAGATAAATTTTGCAATTTTCTATACTCCAACATCATACCACATAGAGAAGCTTTTTTCAAACAGTTATCAAAATACAAGAAGATTGATGCACCCGGCAGATCGATGAATAATATGCCGTCCATTGATAGTCAATATTCTGGGAGCAAATGGGATATTAAGAGACAGTTCCTCACACCATATAAATTCACAATAGCTTTCGAAAGTTACACCTATCCAGGGTATCAAACAGAAAAATTATATGATGCCATGCAAATGAACAGTATCCCTATCTATTGTGGGGATCCAAATATAACAGATATCTTCAACGAACAAAGCTTTATCAATGCCAAAGATTATTTGCCGGCATCAAATAAACCGATTAAAGACTTCCTAGAACAAAACTGTCAATATAATTTTAAAGATTATCTTCCTGCAACCTATAGTAGTATATATTATAAAGTTAGACGCAAGCTTAAAACGATAGGCAAAGCTCAAAAAATGCGTATAGAATTGAAAAATCTAGACTTTACGCCACTGATTGACAGGATTATTGAGTTAGATAAAAATCCTGAAGAATATCTAAAAATGCTTAGGGAGCCTTGGTTTAAGGACAATACGATACCTGAGCATTTATCGGCTAACAATAGGTGGAGAGAAATTTTTGGAAGCTGATCTATGAACTTGCCCTTAGTCTCAATAATTATTCCTGTATACAACGCTGAAAGTTTTATTTCAGAGACTATAAGTTCAGCGATAAATCAGACATGGACGAATACTGAAATCATCATTGTTGACGATGGTTCCACAGACCGTTCACTTGAAATTGCAAAAGAATTTAAAAACAAGAAGATAACTGTTCTTAACCAGCAGAATAAAGGTGCCAGTTCGGCAAGAAATCTAGCTCTCAGTGTAGCAACGGGAGACTATATACAATTCTTGGATGCTGACGACTTAATAAACGAAGTCAAAATTGAAACGCAGGTTAACTTGTTACTAAACAATCCTTACCACCTAGCAACCTGTGCCTGCGTTCATTTTCAAAATGATGCTGATCCCTTTGCAAAACCTATTGTTCACGAATGGGTCAGAGAAGAATCGGATGATCCTATTGATTTCCTTATTAAATTATATGGTGGAAGTTTGATCGGACCAGAATACGGAGGTTTTATCGCCCTTCATTCCTGGTTGATTCCATTTAGCCTTATTAAACTCGCTGGCCAGTGGAATGAAGCGCTATCACTAGACGATGATGGAGAGTTTATGTGTCGGGTAATATTAAAATCAAAGGGCATTAAATATGCTCAAAATGCAGTGGTATATTATAGAAAACATACAGATCATTACAACATCAGCAGTTCGACTTCTGAAACCGCTCATAAAAGCCTGTTAAATTCAGTAAAGCTAAAAATGCAGTATTTGTTATCTCGGAAAGATGATCAGCAGGTTCGTTTAGTGCTAAGCAGGATATTCTTTGAGGTTGCGGTTTCCTTTTATCCCGAATTCCCTTTCCTTACCTTAGAAGCTGAGAATTTGGGAAAGGTGCTAGACCCAAATCAAAAACCTACCCCTTACAAAAACTTTCCTTTAAAACAGATCAGTTATATCCTTGGCTGGAGGAGGGCAAAATTAATTTCTAGATTTAAACACTCATGGAAAAAAAAAATATCATAAAAGTTTCCGGAGCACAATGGAAGCATAACCTTTTATACCGGTTGGCGATTTCCAAAGAATTCCCTTCAAGATTGAGAATACAGAATCTTATCCGTAAATTCTGGAGGCTCGATCTTTTGAAATATACAACACCTTCGGGACTCAAGCTCGTACTTGATGTTACTGACTGGGTTCAGTATCAGATCTATCTACACGGGAACTATGAAAAACAAAGCGTTGAATTATTTAAAAGATTAGGTAAAAATTCTTCAATAATTTTTGATATTGGTGCACATATTGGTCAGTATGCACTGGAGTGCTCACAGGATGATAATTCTATTGAAAAGAAAATATTTGCGATAGAAGTTAACCCAAAAACATTCACCTATCTGTTAAACAACATCCAAGTCAATGAATTCAGGAACATTAAACCTATTTTAGGAGCTGTTGGATCTTCAAAAAATGTGGTCAACATTAATATCCCGGCCTATTGGAATATGGGAAATACAATGATCAATCACGACTCAGAAAATGTAGGATTAGACAATTACTTAGCAGCCACGTTGAGTTTGCCAGATTTACTTAAAACCTATGGCATTTCCAATATAGATCTTATAAAAATAGACGTAGAAGGACATGAAATCAATGTTTTTAAAGAACTGTTCAGTCATAATATATATCCAAAAGACATCATTTTTGAATATATTCCAGAAGCTTTTAAAGAAGCTGACATTCTAGTTAATTTATTCAGAGATAATGGATACCTAATTAAGGATGTAAATAACAATGATTTTATCGGACAGGAAAATATACCAGAACAAAATTTATGGGCAACAAGAGCTTAGGTGATCCCAGCGTAAACCTGGTTATTTTCACCTGCAGTGGTAGGGAACACCTATTACTGAGTACCCTGAAATCATTCAAAAAGTATATTGATTTTAGGTTTAATCAAACTATTCTGGCTATTGATGGAGAAGTTAATCCTGCGATCCTTCAAATCATAAAACCAGATATTGTAATTCAGCACTTTAAAAGGAATGGGTATGTTAGTAGCATTTCGAAAACGTTAACGGTTATAGATGCACCTTATTTTTTTTGGCTAGAGGATGACTGGAGTTTCAAAGAAGAAATATCTATAAGCGATCTGTTAAAAAAAATAAGTAGCAATACGAGTTGGACCCAGATAATACTGAGCAAATTTGGCCCACTTAGCGATGAGCAAAAGAAGAAAAAATTATTCGGAGATTTCTACGAAACCGATTTTGGCTTTTCGGCGAATCCGTCCCTCTGTAATACCGGACATATAAGGTCTGCATTTGAATTGCTTAAAACAGCTGTTAAAGGAGATGTCTTAGGTCATGACGGATTCGAAAACTTCTTAACTAGAACTTTCAATCAAGCAAAGCTAGTCTGTGCAATACAGGATCCGAAAAATAATCATCCAATTAAACATGAAGGCTACCTGGAAACGACTGCAAGAAACTGGCACATGATCAACTCACTTGAAACACGTACACCGGAGCACCTGTTAACGATTCCCAGGCCTTCAATTCCCAGACGGCTCATAATGCTATTTAAACTTTTCTGGGTATTTCTCTCACTAAGTTTCAGGCAACTATTTAACAATAAAACATATGAATTTTGTTTTAGAGTAATTACTGGTGCAGATTCAGCTAAAAAAGATGACTGAGCAAAGAAATGTATTGACAATTGCCACAGGGAAACCCCTCTACGTAAACCTTGCCCTAAATTTGGCCCGCTCGTTTTATTACTGGAACAGTGATACGGGGATTAAGTTCTATCTGGCAACTGACAGACCGGATCTTATCCCATTGGATGTAAAACCTTTTGTATGTATAATTCCATTAACTGAAAATCAACTGGGAAAGGGTTTCTCCACTAAATTACATTTGGAAAAGCTTGCACCACCAGGTAGGACATTATTTATAGACAGTGATTGCTTAATTTATGGAAATATCCAATCCATATTTGACCGTTTCGCCGGGCACGCTGTTTCAGTTATCGGTGATTTTATTTCAAAAGGTGAATGGTTTGGTGACATCGAATCTATTTGCAAAAAATTACGGCTAAAAAAAATACCCAAATTTAATGGAGGTGTATATTATCTAGAAAACGGTGATCTGGCTAAACAGATCTATGAAACAGCCCAAAACTTGGAAAGGCGTTACGATGAAATCGGATTTGTTAAGCTTAGGGGTACTTCAAACGATGAGGTATTAATGGCGGTGGCAATGGAAATGAATGGTCAAAATCCTATATTGGATGATGGTACAATTATGGGGGATTTACAAGCATGCCAGGGAGATTATAAACTGAATGTAATTGAAGGTCATGCTGAGTTAAGCAATCCCGCCTATCCAAGTCCCTTACACCAAAGTTGGTATCCCCATACAACTATCCACCCATTGATTGTGCATTTTTTAGGTTATTACACCCAACATCATCCTTATCTACTTGATGCGTACAGGCTAAGAAAAAAATTGGAGAACAACCTTACTATCTGGAACAGGCTAAAAGGAAACTTCACTATAAAATATCCATCGCAATTGAAAAGCGCGGTAAAAAACATTTTCAGACCGCTATTTCACTGTTTGTTTGGATATCGAAGCATTGGACGCTCGGAAAGAGATAACATTTTGTAAGCAGCTAAGATGAAGTACATAAAAGGATTAGATGTATTAAGAGCTGTAGCTGTCTTTTTTGTTATTATAACACACTGGGGGCCACATACCTTTAAATCTGAAATTTTAACTTTTATTTTTCAAAAAATTATCCCTGATGGAAATTTCGGTGTTGATCTTTTCTTTGTTCTTAGCGGCTATCTAATAACCCGGATATTATTAAAGGCGAGAGAGGAGCAGTCCGAGGAATATAGATTTCGAACAATAAGGGCTTTCTATATCAGAAGGGCATTAAGGATTTTTCCAATATATTATTTACTAATATTTGTTGTTTGTTTACTAGGTGCTCAGAACGTTATATCCAACCTAGATTACTACCTGACCTATACCTCTAATTTTTTGGTGTTCAAAACCAATTCATGGGACAGTATCACCCACACATGGTCATTGGCAGTCGAGGAACAATTTTATCTTATATGGCCCTGGTTCATAATTTTTCTACCAAGAAAGCATCTTTTAACCTTCATCCTTACAGCTTTAATATTCGGCATTTTAAGTACGCTGACATTTGATTATTTTCTTGGGGATTTCTTTTATATTCTGCTTCCTCCCTGCATAACAGCATTTTCAATTGGCGCATTATTGGCCTATAGTGAATTTTATCCAGCTAGTCGAAAAGTAATTGTACCCGCCTTTAAACTATTATTTCCAATTATTGTTCTATTTTTCTTTATAAATCAATTTGGCTATAAATTAAGCTTGATCAGAGCAGTTAATTCTATTCTTGCCATTAACTTAATCATGTATGTAGTTAATGAGAACTACAACAAGTTTACAAAAATGATCTTCACGAACAAGCTCCTCATCAATACGGGCAAAATAAGTTATGGCATTTATCTTTACCATTTTATTGTTCCATCCTATTGGAACCAGTTCGTAGATTACCTCAACCGATATTTTTTGTTTACTCCTGAGACCTTAAAGTTTTTAAAATACCCTCCTCCTGCCTATTTAATTGAACTGGCACTTGTGTTTATTATTTCATATTCCTCATATTATTACCTTGAGTTGAGGTTTATCAGGTTAAAGAACAGATTTGGCTACGTAACCGCCGATCATAAAAATTTATCTAAAGAATGTGTGACGTAAGTATTGTTATACCGACATTTAACCGGTTATGGTGTTTACCCAGGGCTGTGGAAAGCTGTAGAAACACAATTTGTCAAACCGAAATTATTGTTGTTGATGATGGCAGTTGTGACGGTACCTGGTCGTGGCTGCTCGAGCAAGATGATATAGTTAAACTCAGGCAGGACAACCAGGGACAAACCTATGCTATAAACGCAGGCACCTCAATTGCGAAGGGAAAATATATCCGTTTCCTGGATAGCGATGATTTTCTTGAAAGTGGTATAATTGACAAGCAGTTTCAAAAGGCTGAGCAGACGGGAGCTCAATTAGTGTATAGTAGAGTAGATGGATTTGACTTAGAATCAAAGGCTGTAACCGCTTACCCCGAAATGGTGGAATGGGAAGATTTTATGGAGTTACAATTAAGTACCCGCTATGGAAGTCATTTCCTTGGAATGTTATTCAGAACCGATAAGGTTAAACTCGTTCCAAGAAGACCCGATTTTGCGCTTAGAGAGGATAGAATGTTTCTTCTAGAATACGGTCTGTTAAATCCCCGATTGGCATTTGTACCGGGTTGTGCCGGATATTGGGTTAAACATGTTAACCAAATGCAGGGGAACTATAGTGGACTAAAATCGCAAGCCGCAAACTGGCAGTCATTAAACATCTATAAAAAAATCTTAGCCAAACTGAATGAATCAGGAACGTTGAACGAAAGTAGAATAGCCGCAGCGTGTACTTCGCTATGGCCATTATCGACCTGGATTGCAAAAGACCATCCCATGGATGGATTGGATGTTTATAATTGGATACTTGAGCTCAATCCCTCGTTTAAAATTCCTGAAAATGGGGCTTTAGGTTTTGGTTATAATTTACTGGGTTTTAAAAACATGCAAAAAGTCATGTCCATGCGAAGAAAAATTAAACGTCTATTTTGAAGCCTTTAAACATTTTCTACCAGGAACCGGAACACGATCGTTGGTTTAAATACGACCGTTATCCAAGGAAACTGCTTAGGCATATTATTCGGGGTGAAGAAAAACCAGGTAGCATTATGATGGTTGCTTTAGGTTTAATTGCGGGCCTTGAACGTCTTGGGGTTCCGTACCGCTTCAATGATTTTAAGTATATCAAAAAAAATACTGCTGAGATTGCATGTATTATTGGAAAGCCCCACTTGCTCGATAAATACGACTGGAAAAATCCCATTGTATTTGGCCCTGGTATCTTTTCACACCCTGTAGATTACCCCGATCTCTTGAACAAATACCCCAACATCAAGAAAATTCTTGTACCGGGACCATGGATGCAAAAAATGTTCGCATCTGTTTACGGTGAAGAATCTGTACTATCTTGGCCAGTTGGGATTGATACAAATAAATGGAGTCCAAAAAATACAGTAAAAGAAAATGATTTCCTAATATATAGCAAGTTTCTCTGGAATAAGGAAATCAACCGATCTGAAATGCTAAGGCCTATTCTCGATAAACTAGATCAAAATGGCCTAAAATATGAAGTAATAACTTATGGAAAATATACTCATGAATTACTGAAAGACAGTTTAGATAGAAGTAAGGCTGTTATATTTTTGTGTGAACATGAGACCCAAGGCATGGCATATCAACAAATCTTATCAACAGATTTGCCAATATTGGCATGGGATCGTGAAGACTATTGGATAGATCCCACCTATTATCCCGAGAAAGTTCGCTTTACCCCTTCCTCATCAGTACCTTATTGGGATGAGAGATGTGGGCTTAAATTTAAAGGACTAAATGATTTCGATCAAAAACTTTCAATGTTTCTAAAAACTAATAACAGGTATTCCCCACGGCAATATATTTTAGAAAACCTGACATTGGAAATCTGTGCCGAACACTACATCAACTTAATTAATTCCCTCAATGAAGATACTTCAAATAGTTAATCCGGTCATTCCTTTTCCTGCCGTTACAGTTGGGGGTAAAGAAAGGATTGTGCAGTATCTAATGCATGAACTTGCCAACAGAGGCCATGAAGTTACATTGATGGGGCATGATGATTCCGTAGTTCAACCTGGGGTGAAATTTGTTCCTATAGGGACATATTTAGACCAAAAGAAAACCAATCAAAAAATATGGAAGCATTTGCTGCTAAACAAATATGATGTAATCCATAACCATGGCAGACTAATTTATCTTTTACCTAGAATCTGGGATACTACAAGAAAAATTCACACTTTTCATATGGCAGAGCTAGAGACTAGATCTTTTAGAAGGTTTTTAGCTCTGAAGGCAAAAAATTTAACGCTTTGCCCATGCTCAAAATGGATAAAAGATAAATCTGCGCACTTACCAGGACATTGGGACTTTGTACAAAATGGCCTGCCTTTAGATTTATACAGATTTTATAACAGAGAAGTATCCTTAGATGCTCCTTTAGTGATAATTGCACGGATAGGGTTAAGTAAAGGTATATTAGAGGCCGTGCAAATTGCAAAACAGAGTAATAAAAAGCTCATTATTGCGGGGAAAATAGGAGATTATCCTCATGAAATTGAATGGTTTAATGACAATTTGAAAGACTTATGTGATGGTGAGATAATTAGATTTATTGGTCCTGTGGATGATCAGCAAAAACAGATTTTACTTAACTCAGCACTGGCTTTATTAATTCCAACTATAGATAGCGAAGCATTCAATACCACCATGATAGAGGCCAATGCATGCGGTTGTCCCGTTATAAGTTATGACCGGTTCTGTTTTACAGAATTTATTGAACCCGGCATTAATGGGTTTAAAGGCAATACCGTTACTGAACTAGCAGCTAGCATTAATCAACTCCATTTAATTGATAGGGCTAAATGCCGTGAAATTTTCGAGCAGAGATATACTGCAGATACCATGGCCACAAATTATTTAAAACTATACGTTAACCAAGCGATTTAAACAAATGAAAATTCTTCTTGTAATGGATCCTTTTATTCCTGTTCCACCAGATCATTATGGGGGAATTGAACGGGTAATACATGATATTGCATGCCAATATGTTGAAATGGGACACCGGGTAACTATAGTTGCGGGGCCAAACTCAAAATCGCCCGACAGGCTTGTTACCTACGGGCAAAATGGTCTTCTAAAAGCTCAGGTGAACCTGAAATTATTATCCGATATCTACTTTATCTTAAGAAGAGAGATTAAAGAACATGATGTAGTTCATAATTTCGGGCGCTTGCTTTTCCTATTGCCTTTTATAAAGAATCCAATCTCAAAGGTTCAGACATACATGCGGTATGTAAATATTAAAAACATTCGTGGTATCGACCGGCTCAAACCAAAAAACTTAAAATATACAGCAGTCTCAGAGGCTATATTACAAACAGGTCAAACCCCTGAGAGTTATTGGAAAACAATATACAACTGTACTCCAATAAATAATTTTGATTTTAAGGGACATACCCCCGCCACAAACTATCTTGTATTTTTAGGGCGAATAGAGCGTTGCAAAGGTCTTCATTCTGCCATAGCAGTTGCAAAACTGACAAATTATAAGCTTATAATCGCGGGAAATATCTCTGATATACAGGAAGAAAAATGCTATTTTGAGGAGGAAATAAAACCGTTAATCGATAATGAGAATATAGTTTATATTGGTCCCGTCAACAATGTTCAGAAAAATGATCTACTTGGAAATGCTAGTGCACTTTTAACTCCTGTTGAATGGTTTGAACCATTTCCCATTATTATACCGGAAGCATATGCTTGTGGAACCCCTGTACTTGGTTTTGACAATGGAGGGATAAAAGAAGGGATTGTTGAGGGCATCACGGGATATGTTAGTAAAAATGTATCAGAAATGGCATATCATGTAAAAAAAATCCATCTTTTAGATAGGGCTGCCTGTCGGATAAAGGCAGAGGAAGAATACAGTGATAGGAGAATTGCAAAAGATTACCTGTCTTTATATTAAAAGCTCATCGTAATTTCTTTATAGAAAAATTGAGAATTGTTTTAATCACTTCAGGGCAACCTACCTTAAATCCGCGCTTGATCAAAGAAGCAGATGCTTTGTTGCAGGAAGGGCACCATGTAACCGTAATCTACCAATACTGGAATGATTGGGCAACCTTACACGATGCTGATTTACTGGCGCAAAAGAAATGGAAAGCCATCAGAACGGGTGGATCGCCCCACGAAAACAAACGTATTTATTGGTATAGTAAATTAAGGTTTAAACTGGGGCTGTTCCTATTTCATCATTTTCGGATTGCTTCAGAGCTTGCCATAGGAAGATGTTCAAAACTGTTATATAAAGAGGCAAAAAAACATCCTGCGGATTTATACATCGCACATAACCTGGCTGCCTTACCAGCTGCGGTAAGGGCAGCTAAAAAAGCTCAGGTAAAGGCTGGCTTTGATGCTGAAGATTTTCACCGGAATGAGGTGAGTGATGATGAAAACAACAGCGACTTTGCATTAAAAAAGCAAATTGAAGAAAAGTATATGCCACAAGCTGATTATATCACTGCTTCAAGCGAACTCATCAGTCAAAAGTACAGTTTGATCCTGAACAGGGATATAACAACAATTTTAAATGTTTTCCCTAACAAAGACATTGAGCAAAAACCCTTAGAAAATAACTGCCTAAAATTATTTTGGTTCTCACAAACAATAGGCCCGGATAGAGGGCTCGAAGAGGTGATCAGATCATTAAATCAGATAAAAAAGCCTTTTCAACTTCATCTTTTAGGGAACATTACTTCATCTTATCATGAGGAGCTTTTAAAAATAGTGACTTTCGAAAAGGAAAATATATTTATCATTGAGCCTGTTCAGCCGGATAAGATTTTCGAAATAGCCAGCGCTTTTGATGTTGGTCTGGCAACCGAATGTTCGTTTCCGACAAACAGAGATATCTGTTTAACTAACAAGATATTTACTTATATGCAATCGGGACTAGCGATCATTGCCTCAGACACAGCTGCCCAAAAACAATTCATGAACCAATATCCAGCTATGGGGCTTGTATATAAAAGCAACAAGATCAATACACTAGAGGAAATCGTCCTTACTTACATCACCAATCCTGACCTGCTCAAATTGCACAGGATAAATTCAAAGAATTACGCTTCAAATAATTTAAATTGGGAGACAGAAAAAATAAAGTTTCTATCAGTTGTAAATCAGTTACTTAAAGGATAATAATGCTGTTCATCACAAAATATAGGTATCAAAATTGAAGCGGCTTTTAATAATCTCCCCTTACTTCCCTCCTTCCAATACCCCCGATATGCAGAGGATCAGGATGAGTTTACCATATTTTGATACTTTTGATTGGGAAGCAGAGGTGATAATGGTAGACGAGCGGTTTTCGGATTTAACAAAAGAGCCATTGTTATTGAAAAGTATACCTGAAAGCATAAAAATACACAGGGTAAATGCACTCTCTAAAAAATGGACTTCAAAATTTGGTCTAGGCAGTCTTTCACTAAGGTCTTTGATGTTTTACCGAAAATATGCAGACAAATTACTAAAAACAGAAAAGTTTGACCTCATTTACTTCTCTACAACAGAGTATCCCGTTACCGTATTGGGGAGGTATTGGAAGAAGAAATTTGGTATTCCTTATGTTGTCGACATACAGGATCCATGGCATTCCGAATATTATAAGACCTTACCAAGACATCAGCGGCCAAAAAAATATTGGTTTTCTTACCGGTTAAACAAATTTTTAGAGCCCATAGCCATGAATGCAGTTGATGGGCTCATCAGCGTTTCGCAGGGCTATATTGAGGATTTGATCGACCGCTATCCATCAATAAGCTCAAAGCCGGTTGCCACAATCCCATTCTCTTTCTTTGAAAAAGACTTCGAGATAGCCAAGAATATCCAGGAGTCACCGCCATTAGATCAACGGTATGTAAACCTGGTTTACACCGGGCGGGGTGGCTTCGATCTGCATAAAGCGCTGGATTTACTCTTTGAGGGATTTAAACTCGGATTGAAATCACATCCCGAGCAATTTAAAACCTTACGGTTCCACTTTATTGGCACCAGCTATGCGCCAAAGGGAACAGGAATTAAAACAATACTGCCACTGGCCGAAAAACACGGAGTCGGTACTTATGTAAGGGAAGAGACAGACCGAATGGGTTTTTACAACAGTTTAAATTACATCAGTGGTGCTGATGGGGTAATTATCCCCGGATCAGATGATCCAAACTACACGGCTTCCAAAATCTACCCCTATATTTTATCAAAGAAACCTTTACTTGCCATTTTTGACCACCAGAGCAGCGCAGCAAAAATTATCAAGGAGTGCCGGGCGGGTTCAATTGCCACATTTCAAGACCCTCAAGCAGTAAAGATCATCAGTGATTACCTGCATATCCTATCATCAAAATCAAACAGCGAAGTTGAAACAGACATGGAAAAGTTAGAAAAATACAGTGCAGAACAGATGACAAAACATCAATGTGAGCTGTTTGACAAAGTCATTGCCCAAAAATCCAAACCTTAAATGCTAAATTATATCTACCTCTTTTTGTTAAGGCGAAACCCCTTCAAGGGACAGTTTAAATTATTTTTATGGCTTTACACTAGGAAAATGTTAAAATCATTTAAACTTGTCGGCCAACCTCTCGAGGGTGACTTTAAACTGAACCTGGATACAGGCAAATATATTGATGCCTGTATCTACTACACCGGTGATTATGAGTTTTCCTTAAAAATGCATTTTAAAAAATACATCAACGAAGGGATGACAGTAGTAGACGTTGGCGCAAATATCGGTTTTCACACTTTATACTTCGCCGCTCTTGTTGGCCCATACGGAAAAGTAATTGCATTTGAACCCATGCCGGATAATTTTGAGTCATTAACCAAAAACATCAAGCTAAACCAGTTTGATCAGGTTCAGCCCATATCAAATGCGCTGAGCAATAAAAATGAGGAATTAAACATCCATATCAGCAAAAACCTCAAAAACCCGGGTGCGCATAACCTTTTTGAAGAAGGAGAGAAAAACGCCACGGTAACCTGCAGAAAAGGAGATGATATATTGGAAGAACTAACTGCTGCCCGTATATCTTTTATCAAGATCGACGTTGAAGGTTATGAATATCCTGCATTGCAGGGACTGGAGAAAACGATCAAAAAAGACAGACCGGTTATCTTTTTCGAATATGACCGAAACTATCAGCTAAGAACCACAAAAAATCCAGAGGATTTATTTTTATTTCTACAAAACCTAGGTTTTACATTTATTGAAATTGATGGCTATGGAAGAACAGCACCGTTCAGTTATACCCCTGAAATCCAAGGCGCTGAGATCATCGCCATCCCCGACTGAACATGCCATTTCATTTAGCGATATTAACCACACATCCCATTCAATATTATGCTCCGGTTTTTAAACTGCTCGCTGCAGAAAAAGATATTGAGTTAAAAGTATTTTATACCCTGGGAGATGACAGAGAAATCAAGGATGAGGGTTTTGGTAAAGCCATTACCTGGGATATTCCCCTGCTTGATGGATATGAGTTCGAATTTCTGGAGAACCGTTCCAATCATCCGACAAGCAGTCAATTTAACGGGATAGATAATCCCTCTTTATTTGAACGGGTCGACCAGTTCAGGCCGAATGCAATCCTGGTTTACGGATGGGCCTATAAAAGCCACCTGAAAGCCTTAAAACATTATCACAACACTATACCAATCTGGTTTAGGGGCGACAGCACCCTGCTTAATCCTTCACCTTTATGGAAAAGGATTATCCGCAAAATCAGTCTCACCTGGATTTATAAAAAGATTGATCTTGCCTTTTATGTAGGAACAAACAACCAGGAATATTTTATATCGAACGGAATGTCTCAACACCAGCTTATATTTGCACCGCATGCGATTGACAACAATCGCTTTAGGATCGAGTGCAATGATGAAAAACAGCTTTTACGCCATCAGTTCAAGATAGCCGATGATCATATTCTGATTCTGTATGCCGGAAAGCTGGAACCGGTAAAAAACCTGAACTTATTACTCGATGCTTTTATCAGGATAAACATCCCTAATGCCCATTTACTTTTTGTTGGCAATGGTGTACTGGAAGGAAAACTTATAGCAGAGAGTAAAAAGCATAAAACAGCAGACCGGATACATTTTATAGATTTCCAAAACCAGCGTAACATGCCCGTAGTATATCAGGCCTGTGATATATTCTGCCTTCCTTCTTTGAGTGAAACCTGGGGATTATCTGTAAATGAGGCAATGGCAGCAGGCAAAGCGATACTTGTTTCAGATCAAGTCGGCTGCGCCATAGATCTGGTAAAAAATAATGAAAACGGATTTATATTTGAATCAAATGATTTAACTAGTTTAGCGAAACATCTCAGGACAATGATCGAAAGTGGAAAGCTGAAAGAAATGGGCGAGATTTCTAAAGCCAAAATACTCAGCTGGTCGTTTTCAGATCAGGTGAAAGCGATAATGAGCCAAATAAACAAACATGTTATCTAAGAATTTTTTTGCCTTTCTTCCTGTCTATTTACCTTTCTTATTTTCTATACTGCTTAAAGACCTGCCCCATGTTTCCTATTTTATTGCCTGGTCAGGTTCGTTTTTTATTTTTTATATGGCATTTAGCGGCCGGTTGAAAAAATTACCGGATGATCTGCCAGTCCTTCAACAGCTGCTCAGGCCCATCTTTTTGATGCATGTTATTTTTGTAGGTTACATGGCATGTACATCGATATTCTATTACATCAATTCAATGGGGTATGAGTATTTTGAAAACGTGAGAAATACATCGCCAAACCTGATGATCTTCAAAGATATTGCCAATTGCCAACGGTACTATGTATTGGGACATGCTGCGCTGATCCATGGAATATTATTCAGGATGGACTACAACTTTGAGAAAAAATATGCTTTGAGGGTCAGTACAATGAGCGTATTTTTATTTCAGCTTTCTATAGTCTGCCTGGCATTGGGGCTTGTATTTGAAAGAGTCGGTTTTCTCAATCAGTTTAGTATCCAATTAAATGGTCTGAGTTTCGTATCGGGCACAATTAGCCTGACTTTTGCGATTAAAGAACGCAGGAACACTTTGATCATATTGACCGCTCTTCTGTTTTTAGGAAATCTTCTAAAAAGTACGGTTTCTGGTTTTAAGGAACCTATTATCATCTGCGTTTTACTTTTGGGGATATTTCTTCTGCCGGTTTATGGAAAAAAAATAATTCCTTTTTTTGCTGTTATCATGATTGCACTTTTCATCCTGCTTCCCACATTTATCGGTGCTTACCGCAGCAGTGCCTATAGCGGTGGTGATGCCACCTACTCTAGGGAAAAAGGCTTGAGTGCAGTATTGGACAAGAATAATCTTCAAAGAGATCTGCAGGAGAATTATTGGTCGTTTTTAACCAACCGCCTTTCGGAAATTGATATGTTTATCAATTACACAACCACAACACCTCAATTTGTGCCCTATTATAAGTATGATATTGTTAAACAGGGTTTCCAGTCTATCGTACCAAGGGTAATATGGCCGGAAAAACCAGTCACAGAGGATATGGTAATGGACAGGGTTTATCGGGCCGGGGTAATCAATCCGGCTTCCCAGGTGTCTGCAAAACCTGCATACATTGTTGACGGCTTCTTATCTTATGGATATTTCGGTGTCTGGGTAGCCCTTTTGTCATTAGGTTATATCAGCCAGCTGATCAGCTGTAAGGCGGAGATGCTATTCGGAAGTTATTTCTTGGGAACCGCTGTAATGTTTGCCGGACTGTTCCAGATTCTCTGGAGAGGCAACAGTTTTGAATTTATGTTCAACTCTGTTTTGTGGAGTTACGTTACCATGCTGATTATCTTCAGGTTTCTACGGGCAAGGGCCATAATCGACAGGATAAATTGAAAATCATACAGATCTCCGCCTCATACAAACCAGCCTATATCTACGGCGGGCCTATACAGAGCGTTGCAAAATTATGCGAAGCCTTTATGGGTTTAGAAATCGGTGGTGAAGGCTTAAGTGTTGATAATATACAAGTACTAACTACTACGGCAAATGGAAGTGCTGAGCTAGATATAGCCATAGGCAAACCTGTTTTGGTAGAGGGTGTAAAAGTGACTTATTTTAAACGCTGGACAAAGGATCATAGCCATTTTTCGCCGGGGTTATTGTTGAGTTTACGGAAAGCGATCCTTCATTGCATCCAGAACGACAAGACAAGTGCTAAGGATGACAGGCTGGTTATCCACATCCATGCCTGGTGGAATTTGGTTTCGGTATTAAGCTGTTTGCTTGCCAAGTGGTATAAAATCCCTGTAGTTTTGTCTCCTAGGGGAATGCTCACCTCCTATACATTTGGCAACCGGAATTCTTTTTCAAAAAGGATCATCCATAAATTAATGGGGAAACAATTATTAAAATATTGCCACATCCACGCCACCAGCGAACAGGAAAAAAGAGATATTTTAACGATAGTACAACCTAAAAGTATTAAGGTAATTGCCAATCTGGTTAGTTTAGGCGCTGGAGCGATAGTTAGTGAGTATCATGCATCAATCGTAAAAGATGAGGAATCACTTATTTTCAAGATTATTTTTCTTTCCCGCATTGAAGAGAAGAAAGGACTTGAATTGCTTTTTGAAGCTTTAACACTTGTTGATGTCCCCTGGCAGTTAACCATCGGTGGTACAGGCAAGGAAGAATATGTACAAAATTTAAAGCACAAGGCTGAAACGCTAAAACTTAGCGAGCGAATTACCTGGCTTGGACAGGTAAATAATGAAGAAAAGTTTAACCTAATGGCCGAGCATGATGTAGCTGTGCTCACTTCTTACAACGAAAATTTCGCTAACATAGTGGTTGAAAGTTTAAGTATGGGTACTCCCGTATTGATCAGTAAATTTGTTGGTCTTGCTGATTATGTGGCTGATAAGAACCTGGGGTGGATTACCGGGTTGAAAGTTGAACAGATAAAGGCTGGCATCGTTGCTGCTTATCAGGATATTGAAAAAAGAAAAAAAATCAGGACTACTGCTCCATCGCAAATCAATACTGATTTTAATGATGACATTTTGGCTAAACAATACGTTGAATTTTACAAAGAAATTCCTGCTACTGATAATAACTTAAATGAATCAAAATTTTAGTTTTATCATATTAACCTTTAATGAAGAAATTCATTTATCCAGGTTGTTAGAATCTATTAAGAAGCTTGATGCCAGCACATTTATTTTGGATAGCGGAAGTACCGATAAGACATTGGAAATTGCTAATATTTATGGTGTAACGGTAAAACAAAACCCTTTTATAAACCACCCAAAACAATGGGATTTCGCTTTAAAAAACTTTAAGGTAGAAACTCCCTGGACAATCGGCCTCGATGCAGATCAAACCGTTACACCCGAGCTGTTTGAAATGTTGGCCAACTTTAAAGAGGAAGACCACCTCAATATTAACGGTATTTACTTTAACCGCAAAAACTTCTTTCAGGGAAGCTGGATCAGGTTTGGTACCTTCTACCCTTTTTATCTTTTAAAAATGTTCAGGACAGGGATCGGGTTTTCTGATCTCAATGAGAACATGGATCACCGTTTTATTGTAACGGGCAAAACTGAAATCTGGAAGAAAGGCTGGATTCTGGAAGAAAACCTAAAAGAGAATGACATTGCTTTTTGGAAAGCCAAACACGAACGCTATAGTGATCTGGTGGCGCAGGAAGAGGTAGAAAGGATGTTAAAACTACGGACACAAAGTTTAAAGCCTAACTTTTTGGGCAGCCCTGATGAAAAACGGGCTTGGTTAAAACAATTATGGTGGAAACTTCCGCTTGGATTGCGCCCCTATCTTTACTTTGGCTACCGGATGTTTTTTAAACTCGGTATATTTGAGGGCCCAACGGGAATTAAATTCCATTATCTTCAAGGTTTCTGGTTCAGAAAACTGGTAGATAAAAAAATTAAAGTAATTCAAAAAAACAGAAGTTAAATTATAAATGCCGATAACATATGAACCCAGAAGAAGCAAAAAAAGAAGCGAATAAAAAGGCCATCAAATTTGTGTTTGCCCTGTTCATATTATACATCCTTTTTAGCCAGGGCAACCTGTTTATGAATAGTGTAATGAGTCCAGGCTCCAGGTTCTACAATGTCTATATTGCCGATCACTTTGATTATATTCAAGGCTTAAAAACAGCATTAATTGTTCCTGCAGTATGGATTATCAAAGCTTTTGGGTTTTACGCCATTCACAATGAAATGGACGTTATGGTAGTATCCGGGCCTTATCTTCGCGTGAATTACTCCTGCCTTGGCCTTGGTGTAATGAGTTTTTTGGCTGCTTTTGTACTGGCATTCCCTGCGCCATGGAAATCGACTTTTAAAATGCTGGTGATCGGTTTTATTGCCATCTACCTTCTGAATGTATTGCGTATTGCAGGTTTGGGTATCTTATTGGGATTCTTTAAATCTCAACGGAACAATTTTACCTATCACCACGAAATTTTTAATATCATTGTGTACATCTGCATTTTTGCAATGTTATATTTTTGGATCAAAAGAAGCAATAAATTAGTTAAAAATCAAACCATTGCCAACAACAGATAAAGAGGAAATTTTCCTAAAAACACAGTTACACAAGAATTTTGATACTGGCGATTTTAAGGTTGGTGCTCCCATCTTCAAGCAGATTTTGTGGTACTTTACCGATGTCATCTTTTTTAAGAGCCGTTTAATGCCAGTTAGTTCGGTACTGGTTGCTTTGTTACGGTTATTTGGTAGCAGGATTGGCATAGAAGTACGCATAAAACCGGGCATTCACGTAAAATATCCATGGAAACTGGAAATTGGCGATTATAGCTGGCTTGCTGATTGTTATATAGACAATTTGGATCAGGTAAAAATTGGAAAAAACTGCTGTATTTCGCAACAGGCTGTTCTCATTACCGGAAATCACAATTATAGCCGCACAAATTTTGACTTAATGACTGGCCCCATAGTGCTGGAAGATGGAGCCTGGATTGGTGCTGCAGCTACAGTTGGCCCTGGTGTAACGCTACATAGTCATGCGGTTTTAACAATGGGAAGTGTGGCGAACAAAAACTTAATGCCTTACAGCATTTACCAAGGCAACCCAGCGGTAAAGGTTAAAGACCGTTTAATAAAAGAATAATACAAAATTCAGACTAAAATATAAAGCGGATTGCTGTTTGGCAATCCGCTTTTTTTGAATAGCTATTCAACTATTTATTGACAAATATCAATAGTTAAGGTTTCTTTAACAATCAAAATTATCTTATTTAAAAAAATATCAGGACATTTGTATTGTGTGTCGTCTTAAACCTATTTAAGTTGGTAAATTTTAAATTAATGAAGAATAAGTACTCCTTATCTTCTAACCTTATTTTAATTACTTTTTTAATCGGGATTGTAAATCTGTTTTTTTACAATTATGAGAGTACGCAGGAGTTGGTTATTTTTATATCAATACTCATCACGCGCTACCTGCTTTTTATCCTGATCAGGCGCAGGTTCGGATGGAGCAAATACTTATTGATACTTATCATTATAAGAAGCTTTTACCGCCTGTACGTAGTAATGGGTGATGCAGATATTCATTCGGTGACCAAGATAAACCTCTATTTACAGGCCATTATTTCCATATTGGCTTTTGCAATCCTGTTTATTATCCCAAAGTTAAAAGAGTGGATAGGCGAGCGAAGAAAATATCTTTCTGCAACCAGGGTGTCTAACGCCCAGCCTTAGTTTTTATCTGAAAAGCATAAAAAAGGATTAACTAGAAAATGGGCGATCTTTCTACTGGCTCTACACAACAATTATTTCAATGAAAAACGGTATAATTGCCGAAAGCAAAATAAAATGAATGTTATCCTGGCCTCTACTTCGACGCTGTTTGGCGGTAATTATCTGGAATACTTAAAAGATGAGCTCATTACGCTCTTTGCCGGGATAGATGAAATTATATTTATCCCTTTTGCAAGGCCGGGAGGCATTTCGCATGAAGAATATACGGCCAAAGCCCGCGATTTTTTCTCACAGCTAAATATCAGCGTTAAAGGCCTGCACGAATTTAATAACCCCATTGAGGCGATCCATACTGCCAAAGGTTTTTTTACCGGTGGAGGCAATACTTTTCTGCTGGTAAAAACACTTCATGAGCTGGGACTGATGAAACATCTAAGTGAAAACATCAAATTGGGTAAAGCTTATTTGGGCTGTAGCGCCGGAAGCAATATCGCCGGCATGAATATGAAAACCACTAATGATATGCCTATTGTGTATCCGCCCTCTTTTGATTGCATGCAACTGGTTCCTTTCAACCTTAATCCACATTACCTCGACCCAAATCCGGAGTTAAAACATAATGGAGAAACAAGGGAAGCCAGGATCATGGAATTTCTAACGCAGAATAACATAAAGGTAGTAGGGCTGCGCGAAGGCAATTGGATTAGGATACTAGGCGATGAAATCACTACACAGGGAAGTGAATATACCAGGATATTTGAGGTAGGCAAAGCCCCACACGAGCTCCCTCCAGGCAGTTCTTTGTTATAATTAATTTATTGAAACGCAATGCAGTGATCAAAAGGTAAGCCCTAAATATCTACAAGTTATGATGGATTTAACATCATAAACTTGCAGATATTGTTCTTCTAATGCATCAGGCCGGATAATCTATAAAGTCATCAACTTTTAGTTACAAAGCTACAGACCTGCTCTTTTTTCGTGAACGCAAGTATATAACCAATCCGCCGAAAGCCACAATCAATATGATAGGGATAATCAGTGTAGCCTGCAGAATTTCAGGACCCGCCAGGTTTTTGGCATTGGCAAGCGCCTGCGCTGGTGCCGAATTTTCCGGAGCTTTTAAATAATCACCTAACGAGGCACCAGCAGGTAAATGTTTAACGATCAGGTTATCATAAAAACCACCCATAAACATCGTATAAATAGAAACAGCAAACATTCCTGCACCTCCCATCAGGTTTAGACCTAATGCTCCGGATTTAGGAACATTCTCAGCGACAAAACCGATCATAGTCGGCCAGAAATAACAAACGCCTATACCAAAGATAATTGCTGCGAAAAAAATAGAATTCCCGGTAAATGTACCCAGCATGTAAAGTCCCAATGCGGCAAATATTGCTGATAAGAGCAATACGCCCTGAGGGGCAAGACGGTGAACCACAGGTTCGGCAAAACCCCGGCCAATTACCATAATTCCGGTAGTCAGCGTGAGCAATAAAATGGCATTATCGGTTACATTTTTCAGTAATAAACCTATCCATTGCCCGGTAAATAACTCAGTAATGGCCGTACCGAACATACAGATAAACATAAAGATAAACAATGGAGAAAGTACTGCTTTATACATATCTGAGCTGGAGTAACCGGATGATACCCTTTCGGTAACCGGAAAATCCAGCTTTGAAAACAGGTATCCGTAAATTAAAGTCGGAATAATCATCATGGCCACCTGTACCTTCCAGCCCAGTCCGAGTTGAACAAACAAGGTAACCAGCAAGGTGCCGATCACAATACCTCCAGGAAACCATAGGTGAAAATGATTTAAGCGGGTAGTTTTATTTTCCGGATATAAAGCGGCTACAAGGGGATTACACGCGGCCTCCACCGTGCCATTGGCAATGCCGATCAATAGCGTTGATAAAAACAGGCTCCAGTAGCCCTGAGCAAAAATGGTCAGTACAATTCCGGCCAGGTGAAAGATAAAAGCCATCACCAGCAAACGTTTCATGCCGATCATATCGACCACAAATCCTCCGACTACAATTGCCAGCGGAAATCCCCAGAAGGCAGCAGCAGTAATGGTTCCCAACTGACCGGTTGTCAATTGAAAATCGATGCCGAGCTGGTTCATGATACCGGCACGGATGCCGAAGGAAAGAGAGGTAACCAATAACGCCAGGCAGCTTGCCCAGAATAGTTTGGTATTTTGAATGTTAAGCATATGTTTACGTTTATATTTGGTTTAAAATTTGGTTATCTGCGGTTGTTCCGATGCACTTGCTACCCAGCCCTTTGCTTTTTACATGTAAGATCCTGGTCAGTACCTGCACAAAAGTATTAGTCGCAATTAGTTTTTCACTGTGCATTAGTTATTTAATGCGGTAAATTAAATATTTTTTCTAAAAAAACAATCGATTGCTTAGAAATAATAGCTGTATAGGCCGATGACATCAGTCCATAGCATACCCCGTTTCACTACGGACTTACTTGTCATTTTGCCCGGTACTGAAAAATGTTTACAATTTTTGCACTTGCTGAAAAGTCAGCAATTATTATTTATCCCATATGGACGCGTTTTTCTCCAACAGCTACGAGCATTTCACAAGGACCCAAAAAACCATCTTCTGTTTGAAATTCCTGAAGTGCAATTTCAATTTCTTCCCAAACAGCTTCTTTCTCTTGTTCTGACAAACCACTCATCATCTGATGCAAGGCACCAAACGATTCTTTTTCGAACCGCAAACACTCTTTTGCAGACTCAAACAGCAAAGGAGCCTCAACAAGTTCTGATTTTATGTTTTTGAACCCAGCTTGTGAAAATGCTTTTTCAATAACACCTTCTGTGCCTAAACTAAAAGGGCCGGGCTGGCCAGGCAACGGCGGTGGTAGCTTGGCACGGTTGCGGATTATGGATACAGGAACCGAAAAGAATTTATTTCTTTCGGGAGTAGAGTAAACAATAGCTGCCATTCTCCCGCCAGGCTTTAACACCCGCAACATTTCTTTCAGCGCTTTTTGCTGATCCGGAAAATAAATAAGTCCGACCCTGGAAATCACAGCATCAAATGTTCCATCTTCAAGCGTGAGGTTTTCACCATCCATTACTTTTGTCTCTATGTTATTTATTCCGGCCTGCTGAGCCATCTGCTTAGCAAACGCTAGAATATTGGAAGAAATATCAGTAGCTAAAACATACCCGCTAACACCTACCTTGTTAGCTGCCATGATGGATTGTTCTCCTGCCCCGGCAGCAATATCAAGTATATGTTGTCCGTTGGTAATGCCTGCCAGCGCTAGCATCTTTTCAGTCGTGTTGCCCAACCACTTATTCAAGGTGGGACTCCAGCGGTACCAGGCTTCCGCTGTTGCCTGCCATTGCCGACGGGTCATTTTTTTATACTCGACCGGGTCAAATTGAGGAATATCTGGATCCATACAATTTTAATTCTAGAAGTGAATAATGGTGCCTTGATCTGGCCTTGCCCGAAAAACGGAAAACATGGTTAATGATAATTTGAAGCAGAAGAGTTTATCAATTTAAATATACGCATTTAACGGCATTAAACTCAATTAGTTAATTGACCTAGTAAGCCCTACAAGCATTGCTCTTCCCTTTCTTTTGCAATCTGTTACTGAAGTACACCAAATCACACTTTTAGGATCTGTGATCTAGCTTCGAATGCATTTCTTTTTAGGTCCTTCAGGGTCATTCTATAAAACTGACCGTTATGTTCTCCAATTGAGCGATAAGATCAGGTGCCGGCTCTTTGCATCAGCCAGCACCTGATCTAGGAGGCATTTATTAAAATATATACTTTTCCACGACCTACATAACCCAATAAGCTTACGGTTTATTGCCTATGAATTTGATTTTCTCCGTTTCATTCTATAAATTGAGGCGGAATCTTATCCAGGCTCCATTAACCGTTATGAAAAGATATCTTTTTATTCTCTTTTTAGCAATCTCTTTCTCTGTACAGGCACAGTCTAATACCGCCAATTACAAATACATCATTGTGCCCGAGAAATTTAGTTTTCTCAAACAGATTAATCAATATGGTTTAAATACGCTAACAAAAGCTTTTTTTGAGGAGAAAGGTTTTACGGTGTATTTTGATAATTCCGAAATACCAGAAGAAATTGCAACAGATAGATGCAAGGCTCTGGTAGTAGAAGTGCAGGAAAACAATAGTATGTTCGTTACCAATCTTACCCTTTTACTTAAAGATTGTAAGGGTGCTATAGTGATAAAAAGCAAGGCAGGTAAAAGCAGAGAGAAAGAATACGAGACTTCTTACAATTTGGCATTGAAAGACGCATTTACGTCTTTTAACGATTTTAAGTATGTAGCAGGCAGTCCAACCGCGGCTACCAATCCAACACCTGCCCCGGCAAACGTAGCGGCTAAAACAATGCCTGTACCGGTTAGTCAACCAATCGTCGCGAAAACAGAACAACAAGAGGGGCTATTGTACGCCCAGCCTATAAGCAATGGCTTCCAACTGATAGACGCAACACCTAAAATTGTAATGACCTTACTCAAAACCTCTGTAGAGGACTGTTACATTTCCAGCAATGGAAACGGGAACGGCGTAGTTTTAAAAAAGAATGGAACCTGGTTCTTCGAGTACTACAAAAACAATGTGCTGGTTTCTGAAAAACTATCGATTAAATTCTAATGCCGTTTAAACAGGGAAAACAAAATGGACTTAACTATTTTTTTGAAACCCGCCACTACCTCTTCCACCGTCCAGTATTTCTGTTCTTCAGCAGATGATATCCTTATTCCTTTTAAACCGAAAGGCTTTGTGGTTATTGCCAAAACCTTAAGCCGTGTTTTATCAGGACCTTCACAGGTAATTACCTCATCTATTTCAAATTCGATATCTGATGGCCAGGGACCGGATACACCCCATGAGGCGGCACTGGAATCTTCGGGATTAAACGTAAGCGTATATCCTTTAGCTTTTAAACGCGCTATCGCCTCATCAACTTGGCTTGCCTCCATTACATTGTGAGGCTTGTTCACATGTTGACTGGATGTAAGATTAATACCATGCGTGATACTTATTTTCTTTTGATCGATTTTCACCGCTTTCATGTTTTATATTAATGATACCATACGGAAATATCAGTCCATGCGGTATTTCTTTTGGTGCCATGTGGCAATATTGAAAATTCCGCCCAGGGCAATCAGAAGCCCGCCACAGAATTCTGGCCAGGCAAATGAACGGATCCCATTGATATTAATGGTCCAGGGGTGAGAATCCACGGGATTTACCGAATTGAGATGTCCGGTGGTAGAGAAAGCGACAACCAGCACGATTATACCAGCAATCATCATACAATAACTTGCATTTTTCATAACATTGATTTTTAATAAATATGTTTAAAGCCTTCTGTCAGCCATTATCCTTTTGCCCCTAACAATGATTTTTTTCGCTTGCCTGTCCAGCGAGAGATTCCTGCCGACCGTACTTTCCTTTTCGTGATTTACGTGATAAGCCTTAACCACGTCCTTATAGCTGAGCAGTCCTGCAAAAGCGTTTTCAGCCTTACTGCTAAACACCATCAGAAAATCGTTCCCGTTTTGAGACATCAGTTCCACTACCTTTTTTAAGTAGTCGTTAGTTCTAACCCGGCCATTTACCGGCTTGGTAATTGCCGTGATTTCTTTTGCCGTATCTAGTGAAGGCAAGAAAAGATCCAGCATAGAAACCGTTCCCAGGCAATCCCCCTTAGGCTCTTTAACCGCATACTGGTTTTCCCCTGGAGGATTTTTCACAAAATATTCTCTTACCTCAGCAATGGTATTGTAAGGACTGATAAAGACCTGATCACGGTCCATTACCTCTGAAACCCGTAGTTTTAACAATAGGTCAGGTTCGTAACTATCGGGTGTATGTACCCCCCTGCGCGCAATTTTTTCTGTCATGATGGTGTTTTTCATAAAAAATACAGAAATGAGATATGCTCCTGAGCAGGCACCCAGAAGGGGAAGCAGTCCATAAATCTGATGAGTAGATTCGAGCGCAAAAAGGATACTGGTAAGATAGGCCCTCGAAGCTCCTGCAAACATAGCAGACATTCCTACCAGTGCCGACATTGGTATACTGATATCCAGCCCCGGAAAAAAGGAATGCAATAGATATCCCAATGTAGCACCGCTGGCTCCGCCAATGGTCATCAATGGTGCCAATGTTCCTCCCGAGGTTCCACTGCCCAGGGCAATGGCCCAGGATATAAATTTAAAGATGCATAAGGAAAGGATTACCGAAATGGAAAGTTGTCCGCTTAAAAGCGAAATAATATTATCGTATCCTACTCCGAGGGTGCGGGGTGCGAAATAACCGACAATACCAACCGCTAGTCCGCCCATTGCCGGCCACCACATCCAGTGAACTGGAAGTTTCTCAAAAGCATCCTCAATAAAATACACAATCTTGGTTAGCGCGAGTGATGCAAAACCGACAAGTATACCGATGAGACTATATATGCCAAGGGCTGCATTTGAGGGAGCCGAAAGTGTTGGCATCGGAAAAACCGGCCCCTGCTCAAAAAGAAGATGATGCCCCGCAGCACCAGTAATACAGGCCAGTGCTACTGGAATAATCGATTTGGGAGAAAACTCAAACAGTAAAAGCTCAATGGCCAAAAAAACCGCTGCCAAAGGTGTACCGAATATCGCAGACATCCCCGCTGTTGCCCCTGCAGCAAGGATGATTTTGCGTTCATTGGAACTTACGGTGAATAGCTGCCCAAGGGTTGAGCCCAGTGCACCGCCTGTTGCAATAATGGGTCCTTCTGCCCCAAAAGGACCGCCGGTACCTATTGCAATCGCTGAAGAAACGGGTTTTAAAATTGCTATTGAAGGTTTGATCCTGCTCTGATTGGTTAACACCTGCTCCATTGCCTCCGGAATCCCATGCCCCCTGATCGCTTTGGAACCATAAAGCGCCATCAGTCCAACGATAACACCGCCGATTATAGGAATAACAATTACCACTAAACCTAGATGATTATCTGCAGGGCTGCGGAAACCAAATTCGAACTGCTGATAGAAAGAAATGTTTGTTACCAGATTGATCAGAGACACGAGAACCTTTGCTATGAGGGAAATCCCTATAGCAACTCCTACCGACAACGTAGAAATAAATAAAAGACGCTTCTTCGAACTTTTTTCTTTGTTCCTTCCTAATTTAAATTTACCGAAAACACCCAGCGCCGGCGCTATTGGTATTACATTTTTTGTGCTCCTCATTTTCCTTTTAGAATGCAGCAAAAGTAGAAATAAAAAACAATAAATAAAACATAATATATATTTTAAACAATACAATATAATTAAAAAAAGCAAATTAATAAACAATTAATATATTATAAACAATATTTAACTACAAAACATGGTAATTAAATATTAGTTGTATTTTTGCGCCAAGCAAGACTATCCGATGAAAGAATGCAACAATGTGTGTGATGTAAAAAGCTGCTATCTGTGCAGCCGTGTAATGGTAGATTGGCTACCTGCTGTTTCTCAGAAGAAGAAAAATTTTCAGTTAAAAAAGGGCGAACAGTTGTTCACTGAAACCGAACCTGTTGGCGGTATATTTTTCGTCTTTTCAGGAACAATCAAAGTTCATAAAAAGTGGGACAATGAAAAGGAACTCATTATAAGATTTGCAAGGCCAGGAGATGTTATCGGCCATCTTGGTCTGGGAAAAAATCCCATCTACCCCGTTTCTGCAACTGCACTTGAACAGGCAACCGTATGCTTTATCGACCTGGAATTCTTTAGATCTAGCTTAAAGGTAAATCCCGACCTTACTTATCAACTAATGGACTTTTTCGCTTCCGAGCTTCAGGAATCCCATGAACGGATGCGCAATCTGGCGCATATGTCGGTAAAAGGCAGGGTTTCTAATGCGCTTCTTTCCTTACAATCTCAATTCGGCGTTGATAACAATGGTGCAATAAACCTCGATATATCCCGTCAGGATATTGCTTCTTATTCAGGAACCACCTACGAAACGCTTTTTAAAATCTTCACAGAGTTCATAAATGCGGGAAAGATCAGTGCCCAGGGAAAAAGAATCGAAATATTAGACGCTTCATACCTACGGGAAATCGTGTTGGATGACAACAAAAAAAATTGACTCTCAAAACAGTCTTCCATTGACAGACTCCAGTAGAGTAGTCGTCTTTCCCGCGCAGGCGGGAATCTTAAAGCGCTTGCATTACGATTATTCATAAGTTTTCCTTTTATTCAAAGGCATTCATGAACACTCCGTGGTTCCCAATCAAGTCGTTCCAAAGGAACTCCCTTGGAGGGAATGACGAACCGCCAAACCCCATCATCTAGCTACTTTATTTTTGGCTAAATACTAACTTCTATCATTGAGAAATTCTGAAATCGTCGTCATCTCCAGCCGCAGTAATGTGTAGCGGAGACGGCGACTCATTTTCATTCCTAAAACGAACTCTTTTTCGCCCGATTTTTAAACCCGTTCGTCGAGAATTAAGCTGTGTTGGTATAATTGAGGGTTTTCTGCTGCAACGTTTCGGCCATGGTGGCGTCTTATCTACAAAACAATCACAAAATATTAATTTGAAATATAAATAACAGCATTATGAAAACCTCAATCAAAACCCTAACAAAATCAGTATTAGCAGCTATCGTTTTAACCTCTGCTATTTTCTCAACAAGTGTAATGGCAGGCGAAAAACAGCCAATCAAAATGTCGGCACCTAAAAACATCAGCCAGGTTATTGTAAGCGGAAATGTAGAAATTACGTTGATACAAGGAGAAAAAGAAAGTGTGAGCTACAATGATGATAACACTGGTAAAGTAAAAGTGATCCAAGACGGACATGCATTAAAAATCAGTTCAGCAGATAGAAATACGGCTAAGATTACAATTTATGTAAAAAATATTTATAGAGTACAAGCTTCTGAAAATGCCGTAGTAAAAACAGCGGGCAAATTGGATACCAAATATCTTCAGTTATTCTTAAAAGGAAATGCAGTTGCAGAAATCGATTCAGATACTGAAAGTTTATATACCGTAATTGAAGGCCGTGCAGATTTAAAATTAAGCGGTGCTACAGCAGAACATATCTTAGTAATGGGAAGCACACCAAAATTGAATCTAGATAGATTTGCAGCATTGAAAACACAAATGAGCTCACCAGTAACCGGTACAGAACAAACTGCTTCATTAGCAAAATAATAAGTAAAATTTAACATTCGAAGAGCGATGAAATCTATTCATCGCTCTTTTTTGTTTATACACCACTTAAGCTTAAGCCGTAACCCATTTTTTTGACACCAGGCATTGTAGCTTACGACGAAAACAATGGCTGGCTTTACCGATGGGATGTGCTGCAAAACCTGGGCGATTTGGTAAATATGATTGGCGGCAAATCTTCCAGCATACCATTAATTATTACTGGAGCTAAATGATAGGGATTTATACCCGTCATGATAAAAAACGCTGTACCAATTCTTCCCACTCCTGGTCTAATGTTAATTGCGACCTTTTCTCTCCGGCTTTTGCATACCAATAATCGGCATTCCAAATATCACCTTCTTTGCGGTGAAGGTAGGCGTGGATACGGGCAGAGGCAACATCCCCTAAATGGTCTACCTGGTTATGGGCCGTATGCCAGTCTCCTTTTGCATCATACCAGAGTGCGCACAATTGAACTGACATGTTACGATCAGGCCTATCTTCTTTTAATGACATTTTAAATTCAGCTATATTCTTCATTAACTTCTGATTCTGTTTTAACGATTATACAAAATAATCGTTAAAACAGCATGATCGCCGCCTGATAAAAAAAATATTTCGATTAATATTTTTGTAACTCTCCAAATCTTTTAATGTTAACGCAAAACACTAGATCACAAATATTTACCATTAATTATCCCCCTTTATGGTATTTGTTTTAGCCGCCCAATTTTTGTACCCAGGCGTCATAGCATAAAAACCATCTTCTAAAAAACTTGTTGTAAAAATGGGCCTCGTTATTAATGGCCCCTTTAAAAAAGCAATTATGGATTCAGGAACTATTGTATACAGCAATTTAGAAGAACTCTCAAAAAGTAGTTATCAATTAACAGACGGCGAGGCAAACATTAAAGGTTGGCCGGTAAGAAATGAAGCTGGCGATTCGGTTGGAAAGGTGCGCGACCTCCTATTTGATCCCGAGCAAAATGCAATACGCTACGTTATTGTAGAGCTTGTCGATATGGGCGAAGATTTGGAGGAAAAGGCTGTGCTGATACCCATCGGGCTCGCAAATTTAGGCAAAGATAAAAAAGAAGTTATTTTACCCGATATCCACCAGGATCAGTTCAGGGCAATGCCGAGATATATTATTGGTGAGGTTACCCCTGAATTGGAGAACCAGATCCGCAGCGTAATTGGAAGTCCGGCGGCGTTACGGATGGAAGATGAAATTGTAGAGATTGATCGTGCAAACTTTTATCGTCACCATCATTTCGATAAGAATAGTTTTCCGGAACACAATCCCCGCAATCAGGATTCCGACCCGTTAATTTAATGGATATGTTAAATTTATAAATGATGCCATGCATCGCTGGTATAGTTTATATTCAAAAAAACGAGTTGTATCATAAAGGCGATTTCACCTCATGATGTTATGTTGTCCAAATGACTCCGAAGGAGAGCTTATCGAAACACCTTAAGCCCTTTCAACAAGCTACCATTGACAGACTCCAATGGAATGATCGTCATCTCGACCGAAGCACTGCGGAGTGTTCCAAAGGAACTCCTTTGGAGGAGAGATCTTTGAACCATGTTATTGAAATCAAATTTAAAGATCTCTTCCCGAATCTTCGGGATCGAGATGACGATACTTTCGAATCAATTAAATATTTGGCCTTCGCGATAATCGTGGCTTATACTTTCCAGCTTACCTGCCTTGAAATGAAGAGTTACTGTTGAAGATCCGCTGATGCTTGCATTTACAAATTCTGAAAAACCAAACTGCCAGTCATCATGATTGTTCATATCCGGATCGTACGGTTTGTTCAATGGTTTATCGGAAAGTACAAATCCATAAGCTGCATAGGCTGGTATCTGATGGATTTTGATCAGCTTTGCTGTTAAACCTGAAACAGGGTCATCAACTTTTATTGCGGTATCATCAGCTACATTTTCTGGCCATTTGCTTACTGGTGTGCTGAGGCCACCGCCTGTGGCAATCTGCTGCACTTTATCTCCGCTAAAAAGCAGCACTACACGGTCTAAAGTTCCGGTATTGTTATAAATAGTGAGCGCATAATAATAAGGAAGAAGTTGGCCCAGGCCTTCTGGCGAACTGTAAGGCTTGTGTCCGAAAATTGCCACATGCTGAAAGTCGAGGCTTGGTCCTGCCTTTTGCAGTTGGCTGTACACTTCAGCATGTGAACTGCCGATCTTTATTCCCCATTTTTCGCCCTTTGTTATGGTTTCAGAATAATTTCCCTGTTTCTCCTTTTTACATCCGGCGATGCAAAATAATACGAGCAAAATAGGTAGGATTTTTTTCATCAATGCTTAGTGTTAATTTAAAGCATAAACGTAAATATAGCCTTACTTGCTACAAGCTGAGGTAAATAACTTAATGTGCCAATTCAGCTCAAACTACAAATAGCCGGGCTAAGTATATTCGATTTGCGAATTCCTTTTGGTTTATTTAACTTCAATCATCTAAAGGCCAGGCATGAAACGCATTTTATTTCTGTTATGTATCATAATCAATATATCGGGTTGCAAAAAAGACACCGATCATACCACGAATGAAACCCTGAATGGCAAATGGTCGACAGGTGGGTATGACCTCGAGCTTTACAACTCTTCTGGAATCAAAGTTAGCCATATCGTGGCAGATGCCGTAAAATCGTACTGGACATTCGATGATAAACAGGTAAAATTCTCTACTGATGTTCATACATCGGTAAAGTTTTCAGACTATATTTTGAGACGAAATGCAGATAACCGTATCCTCACTTTCAGCAATCCTAATTTTGCCGCACAGACCATCTGGAACATTGTAGCACAGACTGATCAGTATATTCGGATTAGTGCTGAGGTAACGGATAAACAATCGCTTATTTATGGAACTAACCAAATTTCTGCAAGAGGCGTGATGAATATCTACCTCACAAAGGAATAAATCTGATCATCTCCAGTCTGGTTAAACGATGAGCAATATTTGGTTGCTTATTCAGAGAAAACCGTTGTCGGATCCAATTCTTTAAAAAAATAAAGTGGATGTTGTGGCAAAGTACCATGGCTAACTGTAGCAGGCATATCCTCTTTCATGGTATTAATATCTTCAACAGTTACCTTTCGGTTTAAAACATCATAGGTTGCCCTGGTTTGCTGTCCTGCACCCGCATTAAACGTTTCCATATAAGTAAAAACAAGTTCGTTATCTATAAAGCGGTACCTGGTTTCGCGGTTACCTACCGGACCGCTACCGTAAGTTGATATAATTAAATTTCTTTTTTGATCTATGCTGATGTCTTCGCTGTCATATTGCTGGTAATCGCCATTAATATAGGCAGCGCCAATGGCCAGCAGGGAGCTGGCGTATAAACGGTACCCACCTTCCGGCTGTTTCAACAAAATTAAGGTCGGGCGCAAATCTGTACTGTCTGTCTTATTCTGGAGCACTAAAACTACATCTTCCAGTTCGTCATTATTTAAAAGGCCTTTGGTATCCATTGCAATTTTATACAATCCGGGCACAAAATCTTCAATAGTGTTTCCGTATAGTGGAAATTCGATCTGCGCCGCTTCCTTCGGGCTTTCTTTTTTAGGGTTAAGGGTTACTTCGTGTGTATCGGATATAACTTCAGCAACACGATCGGGGCTGCGGGTTGCTTCATGCTGAGGTTTCATGCCTGCGCCAAACCAATGCAGTTTATACATCAACGCAATGGCTACCAACATCATGCACGCTAAAACCCCGAAGATAATTTTATGCTGTTTCTTCATCGATTGTTTATGGTTAATCTCCTGCAGTTTTTATTTATCTTTTAGCTGGTAACTGTTGTAAATGGCTACACACTTCGCCTCGTAGCTAAAATTAATATCATCGCCAAAGGTTTGCAGATACGTTTTCGGGAACACCATTGTGCCTGTGATGAGGGGCAATTTAACAATCTTATTGTTGCGCACCACATTAAAATGTGCACTGTATTTGTTCGTCAACAGATCTACACTCGAGTTACCTCCGTTTTCACCCGAGTATGTGCCATTTAACTCGTAGTCTGTTCTTTTCATTTTTACCAGCCGCATCTTTTTAGCTGTTTTATTGTATTCAAACACGCTTATAAAGCCCGATCGCCCGTAATCGTTCCAAAACTTGAAACCTTTTTTTGTAGCCACCAGCATATTGCCAAAATTAAGACGTGTGATGGTCTTGCTCACTATTTTCTTATACTGCTGCGTAGACAAACTGCATTCCAGCGTGCGCATATCGCTATTGACGGAAATGGTATCTTTTTTCAAGTCGAAATCAAAATCTTTCACAATCCGCCGTGTGGCCTGTGCAGTTACCGAAATGGAAAAGCCTGATAAAAACAAAGCAAAAATGTATCTCATTAAAAATTTATTCACGATAGGTCATTTAAATGCTTTTAAGCTTGTAAATAGCAAATGCTGAATTGAAATTATTTAATTTTATTGAACAACAGTATAAAATTTCATTAAATTCTCTCTGGCATTAATGCGCTCGCATTTTTTAAGGTTTATTGTAAATGAAATAGCCAAAACCACCGGCTGTAAAATCAATCCTAATCCCTATTTTTGAAACCTATATTCCCATAAAGGATAATATTCAATACTGCTTAAGCTCAATGATAACACAAAATTCTTTTAACCCAGCCATCCGGAACTTAATATCTTTATTCCTTATCCTATTTTTTTCTGGCCATGTGTTTGCGCAGAAAGATAAGCCTGTAGATAAGGGGCAGGATGTATCTATTCTTTCGGATTCTGCTACATTGACCAAAGGCGATTATCTTGCGCACCTGGAAAAAGTATTTGAAACCGTAAACAAAGTTCCGGTTACCGTTGGCTCATTTAAGAAACTTAAGCCTATAGAAGCACATTTAACACAGGATGAAGCTGCACTGGCATTGCTTAAAAGCAGGTTAACGCAAAGCGACAGATCCCCTAACCTGCAAAACCTGCAGATGGATCAAACCCTGCTGGAAGAACTACAGAGCAATAATAAAGATTGTTTGTCAGACCTTGATGAATATGAAAAGGAGTTGCGGGCTTTAAAAACAGAAATTCTTAACCTGCGTAAAGATACCGTACTGATTAAAGTATTTACGGTACCTGCCATACAGGTTATGTTTAAAGAGCAGTTTGCAGAATTAAAGAAGAAACGTATAGTGATGGATAGTCTACTAAAAACGACTACTTTATCCATCAACAACCTGCAGGCCAGAACCTCTTCCAACCTCATCAATATTAAAGAGTTGATGTACCTTACCGATAGTCAGCTCGATGCCGTAAGCATTAAAGCTTTTGGTAAAGAGCGCCGTTACTTGTGGGAAACGGTAAACAGACGGGCCAATAAAAGCATGGGCTTCCGAAGGTTTATTAAAGGAGAACAAGAAATATCGGGCTATTATTTTGTGTACACCAGAAACAGTAGATTGTTATTACTTTTTACTTGTACCATATTCTTCTTTTGGGTATTTTTCAATTTTAGAAGTGTAAAACAGCGGGGCCGTTTAGAAACCCTTGATGGTTTTTCACTGGTCAGTCCGCAGCCTTATTTAATTACTTTTATCATGCTGTTTGCATTGGCTCCTATATTCGATCTGAGGGCGCCTGCACTTTACATAGAAGCTGTAGAGATTATACTGGCCATTGTGCTTACTGTATTTTTCCGTAAAAAGCTAGACTCAAAGTTATTTTACTATTGGTGCATATTTGTAGTACTTCTTCTTGCTCCTGTTTTCTTACGCCTTTTGGGTATGCCACCAAGGTACCAGCGTTGGCTGCTGCTGTTTTTAACCACCAGCTCCGTTGCCTATGGCGTTATGGTATGGAAAATGCTCGATGAGAAAACCAAAAGATACAGAATGATCCTCACCACGGGATTTATTTACGTTGGCTTTGCCATCATTGCCACCTTTTGTAATCTATTTGGCCGCTTTACCCTTACGCAGATTTTTTATTCTACCGGGGTAAGCTCGCTTTTAAATGCCATATCGCTAACCATCCTGGCCAAAGTATTGGTAGAGGCCTTTTTGTTACAGATGAAAAGCAGCAGGATCCGTAAAGGATTTCCTGAGTATTTTGATTGGCAGCCTGTAATTACCGGACTTAAAAGGCTAACCGGCATTGGTGCTACCATTATCTGGTTTATAATATTTACCACCAACCTGAATATTTTTAATGGACTATACGAATCGGTAATGGAAATCCTCACCCAAAAAAGAACCATAGGCAACTTCTCTTTTACCTTTGGCGGCATCGTATTGTTTTTGGGCATTATCTGGGTTGCCAACTTTTTGCAGAAATACATTGCTTATTTCTTTGGCGATACGGGCGACGACAGTTTTGATGATAACAAAGGAGAGCGTTCGAAATTACTCGTAACCCGTTTGGTATTATTAATTGGCGGCTTTTTAATCGCTGTTGCAGCCTCCGGACTGCCAATTGATAAAATCACAGTTATTCTTGGTGCATTGGGTGTTGGAATTGGGTTGGGCTTACAGAATATTGTAAGCAATTTTGTATCGGGGATTATCCTTATTTTTGATAAAACCATCCGAATTGGCGACATTGTAGAGCTGAGCAATAAAAAAGGAAGAGTAAAGGAAATCGGCGTACGCTCCAGTACCTTACTTAGCGACGAAGGCGCCGAAATTATTATCCCTAACGGTTCTATTTTATCGAACAACATCATCAACTGGACGCTGAGTAACAACCAGATGCGGATAGATATCTCTTTATTGATTGCAAAGCCTTTTAATTCTACTGAAGTGGTAAACCTGATCAGGGAAATTATTGTAGAGAACAGCAATGTTTTTATCAGCAAAGAACCTATTATTATGATCAGCCCCGTGAGTAAGCTGAACAGTACCATCAATATTTATTTCTGGTGCAAGGATATTTCTAAAGCCGACTTAACCAGAAGTATGATCAATGCACAGATATTTGAGGCATTTGAACAGAAGAACATCGAAATTTTATAATTGCAGATAATATGAGCAAATTTATCCTTTCTGAAATCAATATTTATCCTATCAAATCTTTGGGCGGTATCCGGCTTGAAAAAGCACATCTTGAAGAAAAAGGCCTGCAATATGACAGAAGATGGATGCTTGTTGATGCGGAAGGTATATTTATTACCCAACGGAAACATTTTGAACTGGCAATGCTTCAGGTGAATATTGGGGATGGTAAATTAACCGTTTCCCATAAAACATTACCTGAGCAAAACATATCATTTTCTTTGGATGAAGATACCGGCGAACAGTTATCTATCGTAATATGGAACGATACCGCCACCGCGCTTGAAGTAAACAAAACAGTAAGTGATTGGTTTTCCAACTTCCTAAAATTTAAGGTTAGATTGGTAAAAATGCCTTTAACCGAGAAAAGATTGGTAGATCGGGATTATGCTATGAATGATGAAGTGGTTAGTTTTGCCGATGGTTATCCCTGCCTGCTTATCGGCCAATCGTCGCTCGATGGGCTTAATGAAAAGCTCGCCGATCCAATCCGAATGGACCGTTTCCGCCCAAATTTTGTTTTTACGGGCGGGGAGCCACATATTGAAGATAGTTTTAAAACCTTTCACATTGGTGACGTACTGTTTTCGGCAGTAAAACCATGTGCCAGATGCGTACTCATTACCATCGATCAGCAAACTGGCGAAAAAGGGCAGGAACCATTAAGAACATTGGCCAGCTACCGTACGGTAGGTAAAAAAATCATGTTCGGCCAGAACCTGCTTCATCAACAAACAGGAATCATCAGTGTGGGTGATGAGCTGATGGTTAAAGACTGGAAGGAAAAGGGTTAACATTTCCCTTAAAACTCTTATTTGTGTTTAGCCTACATTTATTTATGTTCAATTTTATGGCCGTAGCCAAAATCTATACTCTTGAAGTAAGAATATAAGTGAGCATGCCTGGAACACCGACATGTATATTTTGATAATCGCTTTGCACAATTTCAAACCCCATTTTTTCAAGTAGTTTTACAGAAGGCGGGTTATCACTGGATGGGCAAGCAACAAGCGTTTTAATGCCCATTACCTCAAATGCATACCTGAGTATGCAGGTAATAATCTCTACCATGATACCTTTACCTTGAAAATCCGGAAGCAACTCATATCCTAGTTCCACGGTCTCATTCTGAATATCAAAATTCCAGAGGCAGGCTGCACCTATCATAGCGGTATCACCCTTATAAGAAGCAACCCAGTATATAGATTCATCATTATTGATCAGGTTATCAATTTTATTGATGTACGCAACGGCTTCGTTAATATGAAGAAAGGGCGCCTTACCCGTTAAGGCAGCCACTTCAACATCCGAACGCAATTGATAAATTACAGGAGCATCTTCCAGCGAAAGTCTGCGAAGGACCAATCTGTCGGTTTCGAGTACAGGGAAAGTGGAAAAATCGGGTTGTTTCATCTGGTTAACTTAAGGAAGAATTGCTGCAATCAAAGATCATTATCTAGCGAAAGATAACGATTTTTTCCATATGAATTAAAGTTTCTCAATCGGCGCAAGGCGAATATAACTCATTACCACTTAAAGGTACTTGCTGGCGGGGAACATCGACATCGACTCACCACAAAAAGCCCCAAAGGAGAGCCTGGCTTTACCTTTTAGGTAACCAAAAGGTAAAGAAAAGGTAACCATAGGGTTAACTTGGGGTTAACTTGGTATAGAGAAAGGGTAAACAACAGGTAATAAAGGGGTAAAGAAATATTAGCATATTTCCTTACACAAAGTACCTTTCGGTTTGCGGGCTGCTTAATCCTCATTTATATGAGTTTGCTTAAAAATCGCTAATGAAGGTATCGTCATCTCGATCGTAGTGTTCCAAAGGAACTCCTTTGGAGGAGAGATCTTTTAAATCTGATTTCAATAACCTGGTACAAAGATCTCTCCATTTCGCTGCGCTACAGTCGAGATGACGACCATTCTTTTGGAACCTGTAAATGGCGGCTGGGTCGAAGGGCTTGTTAAAATGTCTTACAAGACGTTTCAACAAGCCCAACGTGATAAATCGAACAAATTACAAATAGGATACAGCCTCAATGATTTAATAATCTACAGACACAATTGCAGCGCCTTATTATGCTGATAAAACAAAAAGCGTTAAATGATAAGCTATTGCTTCACCGGCACATTTATCTGATAAAGCTTATCGTGCAAAGCTTTCATCTGTGCTTCAGAAAACTTGATATCTTTTCTGTCATAGGTCATCAAGCCATTGGTTTCTACTTCAACATCGGTAGTTTGGGTATATACTCCGGCAGAAAGCCCTAGTGGGATTAATTCTGCTAAACGTTTCGTAAACTGGGCGTATTTATTAAACAGATCGGTTTTGTTTTTAAAACTCTGATAGCCCCAGTTATTTTTCTGTTGCCACACGTGGCCATCAATAGGCAGACCAAGCCCACCAAACTCGCCCAGCACAAGGGCATAGTCTTTTCCAAAATAATCAGGACTAGGCATAGCCGGATGTGGGTAATTGTGCAGGTCGATAATATCGCCAACCGGATAAAAATTACCTCCACTGGCCGTATTCACTAATCTTGAAGGATCTTTCTCTTTTGTCCATTTGGCAATTTCTACTGTTTTAAACTGCCCCCAAGCCTCATTGAAAGGTGTCCATACTACAATAGAAGGCACATTATAAAGTGCATCAATAATGGCATTCCATTCTTTCTTGTAATATCCTTCGGATTCGGCACTTCTGTTTTTATCCGATCCATGGTCTAAAACACCAGGGCGGTTTTCCCAGCCGTTGCCCAGGTCGCCACTTGGCATATCCTGCCAAACCAGCATACCTGCTTTATCGCAGTAGTAATACCAACGTGCAGGCTCTACTTTAATGTGCTTTCTGATCATATTAAAACCCATTTCTTTGGTTTTATCTACATCGAACTTTAAAGCGGCATCTGTTGGGGCGGTATAAAGCCCATCAGGCCACCAGCCCTGATCTAAGGGGCCGTACTGGAAAACAAATTCATTGTTTAACAGCATACGCTGAATACCGTTCTGATCTTTGCCCATTGAGGTTTTGCGCATGGCAAAATAACTTTTCACCTCATCTACCTTTTTGTTTTTAGAGATCAGCTCAACTTTCAGGTCGTATAAAAATGGGTTTTTAGTATTCCAAAGTTTAGGGTTCGCAATTTTTAAACTGATTGCGCCAGTGCCATCTGCGGTCTGCTCAGCCACTTTGGTTGCGCCGTCCCAAGCCGAAACCTTAACCTGATCTCCGGCACCGGCACCCGTTAAAAATGGCGTAACTGCTACCGCTTGCTGATCGATATCAGGCGTTATTTTAATGTGATCGATACGCACTTTGTTTACCGCCTCGATCCACACCGTTTGCCAGATGCCGGTTACAGGAGTATACCAGATGCCTTCTGGTTTTTTAACCTGTTTTCCTCTTGGCTGAGGGCCTTCATCCGTCGGATCCCAAACTTCTACGGTTAAAGTCTGGTTTCCACTCTTGTTTAAAAAAGGCGTAATATTAAAACTGAAAGGATCGAAACCGCCTTCATGTTTACCCACCTCTTTACCGTTGATACTCACCGTGCTTCTCCAGTCAACCGCGCCGAAATGAAGCAAAATTTCTTTGCCTTTCATGTTTGCCGGTACAGTAAAGCTGGTTTTGTACCACAGCAAGCTATCTTTACCTACTGTTTTGCCAACACCCGAAAGTGAAGATTCTATGGCGAAAGGCACAAGGATTTTACCCTGGTTAATTGCCGGCTGTTGTGATTTTGCGGAAATGGCATAATCCCAAAGTCCATTGAGGTTTTTCCAGTTGCCAGTACGCTCAAACTGCGGCCGTGGATATTCTGGCAACACATTTTTAGAATTAACTTCTTGGGCCCATGGTGAAGAGATTTTCCCTTTTACCATCGACCACGATTTGTCCTGCTGCTGCGCAGAAAGGGAAAGTGAGAGCCCCAGCAGCGAGAAAAGGATGGATACTTTTTTTTTCATTGTTTTAAATTTGTGTGTTAAAGTTGGATTTTGCAAATTGTTAATTTAAGCAAGAAATAGTTTCCTGATGGATTATTTGTTTCGTAAAAGTCAATATGAATTACATTTTTTTTGAATTGATAGGCTGTGAGGAGTCGTCATTCCCAACCCGATTGGGAATCTTAATGCAATAAGCCTTAAGATTCCCGCCTACGCGGGAATGACGCCCCTTTACTGAAACCTGTCAATGATAGCCTGTAGAAAGACAAATATTTCTGTTTCAACTAAGAGTCTTCGTCTTCGCCTCCGTAGGAGTCCTTTGGACAGACTGACAATAATTTTTATTAAGCTCTTTTTCGGATCTCCCTACTGACAATAATTTATTTGCTGTTAAGTTTTTTAATCAGGTTAACTTCATCCAGGCGGTACGGGGTACCATCGGGCTGAAAGATTTCGTGAAACCACTCTATCGGATCAGATCCATCGGCAAGCGGGGTATCCCAGGCATATTTAGTGTTGGTTTTGCCTGCAGCAAAACCCCAGTTAATGGCACCTACATTTTCGTTTTTTAGCATCGGCAAAATGTTAGCGAAACGGCTGTTGCGCGATCTGGCCATATATTCGGTACAGATTAATGGCCGGCCGCTGGCTTTTAACAGATCGATGGTTCTTTGGTGCCAGTCTGGTGCCTCATAGTTATGGTAGGTTACAATATCTGAGTTGGCCAACTGCATTTCGTTAAGCTTCTCGAAACCCCAGCTCCACAATCCGATAGAAATCGGCTGATCGGGATTAACTGACCTTGCCCAGCTAATGGTTTTGGTTAACAAAGGTATGGTGGCTTCTAACTTTCCGCTATTTCCTGGTTCATTGTATAAATCCCAAAGTAAAATTCTTTTATCGTGTGCAAAATGGGTAAGTACATCCTTTACATATTTTTCGAGTTCAGGGAAATTGGCTTCTTCTTTAAAAGCCGGATCGCCGGGATCTTGCAACCAGCCCGAATTGTGAACACCCGTTTTAGGCTCGGGCTGTTTACCAATGGCCGAAGTTTTATTCCAGCAATCGTCGAAAAAAACAAACATCGGTTTAATACCATGTTTTTGGGTAATGGTTAGAAATTGGTCCATTCTCTTTTTAAAACCTTCAGGATCCTGGCTCCAGGCTTTACTGAACAGGAATACACGCAGTGTGTTAAAACCGATTCCTTCGGCCCAACCCAGTTCTTTATCGATCAGATCGGGTGAAAAAGTATCGGCCTGCCACATTTCCAACTGGTTAATTGCATTGGAAGGAATGTAGTTGGCACCTGTTAACCATTTATGTTCTTTGTACCAGGCATTGGCTTTTTCTATCGACCAAACCTTTGCAGGCTCAGCACTTTTTTTTGTTTTTTGTGCAAAACCCAAGCTAATGTTAAAGCTCAAGACAGCAAGTAGCGCGTAGTTTTTTAAGTTCATATCGGTATATCTGATTTAGTTTTTATTGTGGTTTGATGGTGATATTATACTCAATCCAGCTTTTACCGGAGTTCCAAAATTTGGTGCCCCATCGGCATTCCAGCTAAACTTTTGGGCACGGGGCGAGCGGAAACCTCCGCAGCCCTGGCCCGGTTTATCATTGGCGTGATATAGGATCCAATCTTCTTTTCCATCTGGCGATTTAAAAAATGAGTTATGGCCCGGCGCATAAACGCCATCTTTTGGCGATTGCTGAAAAACAGGTTGATCGGATTTTGTCCAGGAGGCAGGGTCGAGCAGATTGCTTTTAGCCGAGGCGGAAAGCATACCCAAAGCATAAAAATCTGTCCAACAGCCGCTTGCCGAATAAATGACAAATATTTTATCACCGTGCGGCAAAAACTGAGGCCCTTCGTTTACATCCACGTGCGCTCCTCCGCCAAGGTCTCCGATTCTTTCCCAGCTAAATTTGGGTGTAGAAATCTTCACCCGTTTACCTTCTACTGTAAAGGGGTTTTTAAGTTTGGCGATAAAAATTTCCTGTTTGCCGTTTTCATCTCCCTCCCATCCAGACCAGATCATATACAACTGGCCTTTAAAATCGATCACATCTCCATCAATGGCCCATTTATCAGTCGGATCGGTAATTTTGCCTTTAAATACCCACTCGCCTTTCATCGGATCGGCCGAAGTATTTTCCAAAACGTACATGCGGTGGTTTTCGTTTCTCCCATCATCGGCTGCAAAATAAGCGTACCATTTACCCCTTAAAAACATCACCTCGGGTGCCCAGATTTCTTTACTGTACATGGTGCCTGCAGGTGCACGCCAAATGGTTTTCCGCTCCGCATCTTTTAAACCATCAAGGGTTTTGGTTTTCCAGAGATCTACGCGGTTTCCGGTAGTATGGGTATAGTAATAATAACCATCTTTATAAAAGCTATATGGATCGGCACCCGATGGCAATAAAGGATTGGTAAATGTTTGTGCATGTAAACCTGTTATGTGTAACAGGCACAGTGCAACAAACAGACATCTTATTTTCAAAGCATTCATTTTTAAACTCTTAGGTCTTTTATACTTTTTTATCTGCGGCATTCCTTAATCCTTAAAAAAAGTGATTTCTTTTCTTAAATCGGTCCATTTTTATCTCAATTTTTCTACAAATGCAATCAATTAATCCTTAAAATGTTTTTGCCGCACTTTGCATTAAAAACCGAAAACTTTCGGGGTCGATCTGCATGCAAAAACTTCCATTTTTCTCTTTTATAAAGGCAGCTTTGATTATAGCCGTAGCTCTTGGTGATACTTTATAATTTGAATGATGGGTATGAAAAACATATTGTAATGCCCCGCTTTTATCCATAAAAAAATCGCCATGCCCGGTGCCATTTATTTTCAATACCTTTTTACTGATAATCGGGTTGCCCTGATACTTTATCCATGGACCGGTAGCTGAGTTTGAGGTAGCATAACCCACGGCATAATCAGGGTTTCTAAAATCATTAGCCGAATAAAAAAGATAGTAAAGATTTTCCTTTTTGATTACCGTTGGCCCTTCGGTTACCGGCCAATCGGTTTTCGCTGTATTTTCCCAGGCTGCTGTTCCTGATAAACAAAATTTTGTTGTTTCAGGGATTACATCAGAAAAATCAGCCTTCAGTTCTGTTACAAAAATCCTGTTGCCATGATCGAGCTTTACATGGTAGAGGTAGTTTTTTCCATCTTTATCGGTAAATACAAAAGGGTCGATCTGCTTGCCAGTGCCTGAAATTGCTTTTAATTCTTCCTGGACAAAAGGTCCTGCGGGGCTATTACTGTGCGCAATGGCAATCTGCTCATCAGCAGTATAGGCCATAAAATAGGTTTTGCCTCTTTTAAATACCTGAGGTGCCCAAAAACCCTTGCTCCCAAAGGCATCGCCCTTTTTTAATGCAAATCCTTTATTTTTTCCGGTTGGTTTGGTCCAGTTTTTAAGGTCGTTGGAAGAATAAACCAGGAAACCTTCATCGCTACTTGTGCCATATAAATAGTATACACCTTTATCTAAGAAAATGGTCGGATCGGCCAGGTAAAGCGTATCGTTTAGTTGCTTAGCAAACACGTTTTTACCTATAGAAAATACAAAGAAGCATAAAAAAAAGGCGAAAAGATATTTCATATAACGATGATTTGTTAAGGGTAAGATAGTGATTATTAATAATGCTTCGATTGATCGTCATTCCCTCCAAAGGAGTTCCTTTGGAACAACCTGATTGGGAATCTTAATGCCTAATGATTAGTTACATGTGCATTAAGATTCCCGCCTGCGCGGGAATGACGAAACTTCAAAAATCCATTTAATTATAAATCTAACTTCTAAAATACCTTCCTTGGTTAAAAACTTACTTTGGTTGCAGGTGTAAAAATCAGGTCATCTACACCTGCAATTTTAACCCCTATCCTGGCAAAAACATAATTTTGCGTAGGTACAATTGCAGGGATGTTTACACTCATACTTAAGTTATTCAGGTCAGCTATGGCTGCGCCTTTAAGTTCTTGTACCCCGATATTATTACCTCCATCTACAAACTGTGTTTTATTAATATAAAGCGATACACTTTCTATATCCTTTGCATTGGCATCAGTGATGATTTTTTCCAGTTTGCAGAATCCGTTCACTTTTCCAGATGCAGCGGTTAAACTAGCACCGCGGATCATGTAGTAAGGCATTACTTCAATGTCCATCACCTTGTTACCGCTAATATTTACCGCTATGGTATCTTGTTTACCGGCTGCATTCTTTTTCCACAAAAACGGACCCTGGTTCGGAGAGAAAACCAGTTTATAGTTGCCATCAAATAACTTAGCCGAAAAATTACCATCCTGATTAACATATACGTTTAATGCGGAGTAGTTGCCAAAGCCCGATTGCCAAAGTTCGAAATTTACCTGGCGGTACTGCACATTGATTGCTTCGCCCTTATATACGATCCTTCCTGTAAAATCGGCCTCGGGCGCCTCGTAATTATCTTTTTTACAAGAAGAGAACAATACGGCTATAACTGCCCCTATGATGAAATAAAATTTATTTTTCATGTCTGTATCTGATTATTGATTAGGGTTTCTGATAATTTTCGGGTTGCCATTTAGTACGTCCTGCCCGATTGAAGAATAATAATTGCCGATACGGAAACGGTGTGCAGCCGTTACACGGCTGGGTTTAACCACCTTAAAAACATACTTTAAATGATTTGCATTGCCCGGGTTATAGTATTTATATGGCCACAAACCAAACACCTGTGTACTGGTGCGTGTTGCGCTACCGATATTGCTGGCATTGGTAAAATCAGCAACCGACATATTGTTACCGTTCCATACTTTATCGGCCAGTCTCCAACGTTTCATATCCCAAAGCTGATGTCCTTCAAAAGCGAATTCTACTTTACGTTCGTGTACGATCCGGTCGAAAGTAATATCGGCCGGACTTAGTGCTGTGGTTAATCCTGCACGGTCTCTTACCGGTTTAATATAATTGGCTGCAGTAGCTGCATCGCCCAATTCAAAAGCAGCCTCGGCAGCATTTAACAATACTTCGGCATAACGGTAACGGACCCACCATACCTCACTTCGGGTGCCAATCTGGCCTGAGCCTGTAGCAGGATCTAGATATTTACGCACGTAAAATCCCGATTGTGCGCTGAATTCCAGACCATCAACAGGACCATCACCACCCACTACCTGCACCGAACCTGGGTTACCGGGAAGTACATTGCTTTTACTCTGCGCAAAATTGTCGCCCGTTACAATTGTACCATTGGCCAATTGATAGCCCGCCCATATATCCACTGTTTTACCTTTAAACTGTGTTCCAGGAAGAATTACAGTACCGGCCAAACGTGCATCGCGGCCAGCAAAAATATCGGTGATATTGGTGTAATAAACCGGGTTCCCGCTACCATCAACAGCAGCCAAAGAGGCATAGGTATTATCTAGCTTTTCGAAAGATTGCACCAGATTTAACGAAGGGTTTAACCTTCCTCCCTGTGCTTCTTCGGCAGAAGAGCGCGGTTGGTTATCGATTGTAAAACCATGAACTTTATTGGTTTTCAATTTAAAATCTTTAGCAAATATTACCTCTGGATTGCTGCCTTTATCGGTAAAAAGGGCCGCAAAATTTTCAGACAGATTTGGGTTCTTTTTGTAAAGCGAATATTTACCACCATCGATAATTTCTTTTGCGGCATTTAAGGCTTTGGTAAAATAACCATTGGCCATTGCTGCAGGAATGCCAACCTCTCCACCTGGAAGGGTTAATTGGGCATTGCTATATCTGGCAATTGAACCTGCATAAAGTGCAGCTCTCGATTCCATGGCGAGGGCCGCAGCTTTTGTAGCCCTGCTTTGTATGGTTGCATTATCTGGAAGTATGGTTTTAACGGCTTCCAGTTCAGCAATCACAAAATCATAAATTTCAGATTCCTTTGCCCTTGGATATTGCAGGTAACTTGGATCACCGCTATAATCATAAGCAAGGGGAATAGTAATCAGCGGAACACCGCCCATTCTTTTTACCATCTCGAAATAAACACCGGCCCTGATAAAACGCGCTTCAGCTAAAAAACGGTCTCGGTCTTCGGCTTTTAGCGCTGTAGCTTCCTGCCCACGTTTAATAAACAGATTCAGGTCGTTTATCAGCTTGTAAACGCCCATATCCCAGTATCTCCATGCGTCGTATCCATATTCCAGGTTCTGGTGGCGACCATAATCGCCGCCTGCTGAAGCAAAACCCTCATCAAAATCGGCAAATAACCACCATGATTCGATACGCTGAAAATCAGGGAAACGATCGTACAGATCGCCAACCACAGTAAGCACCAGGTTAGGGTCTTTCCACACCGCATCAATTGGCAATGTACTGGTAGGTTGCTTATCCAAAAATTCGGAATCTTTTTTACACGACTGCGCAAAACTTAAACATGCAATGGCAGCAAATGCGTATATATATTTTTTCATTTGATTAGTCTTTTTCATGTTATAGCGATAATTTAAGACCTATATTAAAGAACTTGTTCTGTGGGTATTGCAATCCATTATCGTCTGCAATTTCAGGATCTACCCCATATTCTTTCAGGTTATCGATAGAAAATAGGTTGTATCCGTTTACATATACCCTTGCATTCTGGATCTTGATTTTTTCTGCCCATCTTTTTGGCAAGGTATAACCAATTTCCAGTGTACGTGCCCTTAGGTACCTCACATTGTGCAACCAGAAAGTAGAGTTTTTGGTGTTGTTACTATGGTCGCGGTCGTTAAAACGGATTGCAGGATATTTACCGGCCACCCATGGACTGTTCAGGTCGTAAAGATTAGTACGGTGCCAACTGTCATCAGCAAAATTCTGCAGTAAAGCGCCTCCGTTCTGGAATGCCCAGCGCTGCTCCCAATTCTGGTTCCAGGAGTACATGGCACCTCCAGAAAAATCGGCGGTAAAATCGAAGTTTTTATAAGAGCCACCGATGGTGAAACCAAAGCCCACATTCGGTTGCCCTGATGTGGTATAACCTATCGGTCTTTCGTCTAAACCGTCAATAATCCCATCGCCATTCTGATCCTTGTAAATTAAATCGCCAGGGAGTAAAGAACGATTTCCTTTTTCATCAATATTCACTTTGTAATTATTGATCTCATCGATACTCTGAAACTGACCGATTACTTCGTAACCCCAAAAAATATCAGCATATCTATTGGTACCATTACTTCTATAATTCTCCCACGAGTTACCAAAACGTGGTTTATATCTTTCTAAAAGTTTTTTTCTGCTAATGGAAATGTTTCCACCAACATTGTAGTTAAACTCACCGATTTTATCCCTATAGTTTAAAGAGAATTCTCCTCCAAACTGTGCATCGCTCTCCAGGTTTTCAGCATTTAGCGGGTATCCCAGTTCAATGGGAACAATTACGTCGTTTTTAATGGCTTTTAAACCAGTGCGTTTTCTATAAAAATAATCTGCAGTTCCGGAAAGTTTACTACCGAACATTAAAAAATCAATACCGATATCGGTTATTTTGCTTTTAAACCAGCTTAGGTTATTGATAATAGGGCCTTTATCCCTCGAAGTAGTGATGTTTTTTCCATCCAATATCACACTGCCCTGATTGTAGTTATAACCTGGGATATAAGCAAAGGGATCGATATCCACATTATCATCCCCAAGCTGCCCGTAAGAGGCACGGAGTTTCAGATCGTTCAGGATATTGCTTTCGCCCAAAAGCGATTTCATAAATTTCTCTTGCGTAATTCTCCATCCAATTGATGCCGAAGGGAAATAACCCACGCGCCTATCTGGTGCAAATTTCCAAGAAGCGTCTCTACGACCGGATAACTCTAAATAATATTTGTTATCGTAGTTGTAATTTACCCTGGCCACATAACCAACGCGGGCCTCTTCATTCTGTGTGTCTGAAAAATCCTGCCCATCCATATCGGCAAACTGCAACACAGGTAAAATATTAGTCTGTGGTACAGCGTGCTGAAAGGTATAGGTTCTAAAACGGTCTAAGCGCTCAGCTACCAATACCCCACCTACGGTATGTTTACCAAAAGTGCGGTTATAATTAGCCTGAAGCTGATAGGTATTGGTATATACTTTTTCGTTTCTGCGCTCTCTATAAGGGTTTGAACTGCCTACTTTTTGTTCGTAAATGCCTGTTTCAGGATGGTAGGTATATACATTATAGGTATACTCGTGCCCGTTGATTACGTTATCGGCAATGTAATAAGAATATAAACCTTTAATTTCCAAGCCTTTTATAGGCGTTTCGTAAGAGGCTGATAAATTTGTCTGTAAAACCCTCCAGTCTGATTTCCAATAACCACTTAGCGCTTTACTCTGTACAGCGAACTGCTCGGTATTGTGTCCGATATCATTTGGGTAATTCGGATTGCCATTGGCGTAAGCCTGTTCAGTAGGTCTGTTCCTCAATAAGGCAAAACGGGCAGCCCAATAATCATCTCCCCCCGGTACACCTGGCTGATCACGGCTTTCGATACGGCCATTGATGAGCATACCCACCTTAAAGCGGTCGGTTATTTTAGCCTCGATATTACTCTGGATATTGGTCCGGTTAAATTCGAATTCCCTTGCTGTTCCATATACACCTTTCTGATCCAAACGGGTAGCAGAAAAGTAATAGTTTACCCTGTCACTTCCACCCGAAGCACTTAGGTTTACTGAAGTTTGGGGTGCGTTAGGTGCAATAATAATATCCTTCCAGTTTTGGCTTTGATAGCCATATTCTGTTCCTGCTTTCCATTTATCGAGTTCGGCCTGGGTAATGCTGGTTGCGCCGTTTTGGTTCATTTCTGCAGTAGCCTGTCCCACTTTCCATTGGTAAGCATTGGTTGTTTCCGGGAAACGCACCCAGTTCTGCCAACCCGTGTAAGCATCAACACTAAAAGTATTGCGGGTACTGTTTTTTCCTCTTTTAGTGGTAACCAATATTACACCGTTTGATGCCCTGCTACCATAAATAGCGGCCGATGCATCTTTAAGCACACTGATACTTTCGATATCATTAGGCGAAATATTATTAAACTGGCCAGCATCCTGTTGAATACCATCGATAACATACAGCGGGTTACCCATGTTACGGATCTGGATATTGGCGCTCGCACCAGGTCTGCCGTCAGGCATCCTGAAAGATACACCTGGCAGCTTTCCGGCCAAGCCTGTACTTACGGTAGAACCGCCGTGAACTTTTTCGAGATCTTTGCTGCTGATTGATGAAATGGCACCCGTAATGGCTTCCTTTTTCTGTGTGTTGTAACCTACCACAACAACCTCTGACAGATCGTTATTAGATGGCTTAAGGCTAACATTAATTTGCGTACGGCCAGCTAATGCAACTTCCTGATTGGCATAGCCCACATAAATAAAGATCAGGGTTGCATTTTTATCGCTTACCTGAATTTTGAATTTTCCATTGCCATCGGTAGTTACTCCTGTGTTTGTACCCTTAACTTTAATGCTGGCACCAACAACCGTTTCGCCCTTTTCGTCGGTTACTGTTCCGGTGACAGCTGTTTGCTCCTGGGCAACGAGCTGAAGGGAAAGTAAGATTAAGGTGATGGAAGTAAAAATAGCGGAGAGGACTTTGCGTTTCAAAAACATTTTTTGAAGCGGATACCAATCCAGGCAGACAAAGCCACCATAAGAGAATAAACTTCTTTTCATATTAGGTTAGGGATTTGGTTAGTTATAGAAGTAAATGGATTTAGTTCTATTTAATTCTTATCCAAAGATTCGGTTTTTAGCTTTTCAGAGGGATACGCATTTGTATCAATCTTTCTTCATTTTGTCTCGATTTGTATTGAAGGAGTGTATTTAGCCACGGAGGCTCAGAAATACGGAAAATGCCGCTCAATGGGTCATCCTGAGGAATAATTTATTTTATAAAAATCACTATAGATGACATAGAAGTTCAAGGAGATTGTTCCCTCAAGCTTTCGTCATTTCGAGCGAAGTGCAACGCAGTCGAGAACCCGAAGGCTCAGCGAAGCTAAATCTGCCTAGATAGATCTCTCTCCCAAAAGTTCGGGACTGCGCTCCAGTCGAGATGACGACTTTTCGAGGAAGCAACCTTGCATCCGATAACTATCGGATGATGACTCTTCCCTGTGGCCACCATTTGTGCTAACGCTCGTTTCTAACGAGCGTTGAATAGTTTGTCGTTTCAAACGATAAAATCGTTTATCTATTTAAGCACTCGTTAGGAAACGAGCGCAAGCAATTACGCGCAAAGTCTTAATGCAGTAGCTTCGCGTTAGGGATTGTAAGGGTTCAGTACCGATCCTTCATCGGTACCGGAGCGAAGCGCAGCCCTGAAAAGCCCGACCTTTGCGCAGCTTAGGTAACGCCCAGATTAATTTGAAATTGGCAGTTTACAGTTTTCAAATCTAGAAAAATCTTTATTTAACACAAGCCTGTCGCGCTACTGATAGATTGCTCAGGTGACTTAGGTGATTGTTTTTTGGAAACGATGGGGCTGGCACATTTCGGTTAGGGAAGTCCTGCTATCACTCCAAGTCCTCTCCCGATAGAAAAAATCGGGATCCGGGCTTTACGTTTTATCAGGTTTATTTAACACGGGCCTGTAGTGCTATAGAAGTCAGACTTTGCAGATTTTGTACGCTGGGTTTTTGCGTTAGGGATTGTAAGGGTTCAGTACCGATCCTTCATCGGTACCGAAGCGCAGCGCAGCCCTGAAAAGCCCGACCTTTGCGCAGCTTAGGTAACGCCCAGATTAATTTGAAATTCGCAATTGATAGTTTTATCGCGTTACCGATATGTTGCTTAGCCGACTGTTCTTTTTTGGAAATGGGAGGCTGGCACATTTAGGATGGTGAAGCACAAATAATATAACTTGCTCCGTTGCACAAGACCGATCTGTCTCAATCTTTCTACTTATCTGCTCAAATTCAATTTAGCCTGAAAGCAAAGCATTTCTTTAATATATTTGATGCAGCTGACCAAGATATCTTGAAAAAACTCTTCATCCTCTTATGTCTTTTGTTTTCGGTGCACCTCGTGTGGGGGCAACCTTATTATTTCAGGCATTATCAGGTAGAAAACGGACTTTCTAACAATACAGCCTTTTGCAGTGTGCAGGATGGAAACGGTTTTATGTGGTTCGGCACGAAAGATGGCTTAAACCGGTTTGATGGTTATTCTTTTAAAACCTATCGGCACGAGCCAGAGCAGGCTGGCAGTTTAGGCAACGATTTAATCTATGCCCTTCACCACGACCGGCAGCAAACACTTTGGGTAGGTACCAACAGCGGCGTGTATCAATACGATCCGGCAAAAGAAAGCTTCAGCATCATCAAAGAAACGAAAGGGATGCGGATTATAGATCTGGCGAGCGATCAGCGTGGAAATTTATGGATCTTATCTTCATTCAAAATATACCTGTATCAAAAACGCAGTAAGAAAGTACGGGCTTTTACCCATAATGCACCTTTCGATGCCTCACTGGTAACGGTTTTAAAAGATGGCAGCGTATGGATCAGTACCGGAAAGGGAACCCTCGAAAAATATAACCCCAAGACGAATAATTTTCAGCGTTTTAACATCAACGGTAAAAATGCAAAAACCGAATACGGCTGGGTATCCAGAATTGCCGAAACCGAAAATGGAAATTTACTGGTTGGCACCACCAATCAGGGTGTTAAACTCTTTAATCCGGTTACTTTAGCATCGAAAAATATATTACGGTTAAACGATGATAAAACGCCAATTTTTGTACGGGATATCAAAAAAACAGGCCCTCATGAGTTTTGGATTGCCACCGAATCGGGCATTTACATTTACAATGACGAAAACGGAGCGATTATCCACATTAAAAAACAGTACAATAACGATTATTCTTTAAGCGATAATGCCGTTTACACCATCTGTCTTGACCGCGAAGGAGGCGTTTGGACAGGCACCTATTTTGGCGGTGTAAATTACTATTCGAGCCATACTTCACTCTTTACCAAATACTTTCCTCAAAAAGGCACAAACTCGATCAGTGGAAGCGACGTTAGGGAAATTACAAGGGATGGCAACGGAAATTTCTGGATTGGTACGGAAGATGCCGGGCTGAACAAACTTGAGGTAAAAACAGGAATATTTAAACACTTCTTACCTGATGGAAAACCCGGAAGCATTGCCTATTCCAATATCCATGGTTTATTGGTTGATGGCGACAAACTCTGGATTGGCACTTTCGAACACGGGCTGGATGTTTTAGACCTGAAAACAGAAAAGGTAATTAAACATTACCAGGCAGGCGTTGGAAATGCCTTACGCACCAATTTTATTGTTACTTTCTGTAAAACACGGTCTGGTGAAATTTTAGTTGGAACCATTAACGGGATTTATCGCTATAACCGAAAACGTGATGATTTTGAACCTGTTGCCGGCCTCCCCTTTATTTTTTACTATTCGGTTATCGAAGACAGCAAGGGTAATATCTGGGCAGGCAGTTTTAATGATGGTTTATTTCAGTTTAACTTATCCAAACCAGGTTATGTGAACTACCGAAATAATCCGACGGATGCGAAAAGTTTAAGTCATAACACCGTAAATAGTGTTTTTGAAGATAGTAAACAACAGATTTGGGTAACCACAGACGGTGGCGGACTTTGCAGGTTTGATCAGAAAACACATCAGTTTAAGCGTTACGGTATAAAAAATGGTTTTCCCAGTAATTACCTTTTCCGCATTGAAGAAGATGCCGCAAATAAGTTCTGGATTAGCAGTACCAGGGGACTTATCCATTTTGACCCCTCTATGGGTTTAAACAAAACCTATACTAAAGCCAATGGATTGCTTACCGATCAGTTCAACTACAGTTCTGCCTATCAGGATGAGGATGGCCGAACCTATTTTGGGAGTGTAAAAGGGCTGGTCAGCTTCAATCCGGCCAACTTAAAAGCAACATCATACGAAACCCCTGTATTTTTAACCGGCTTTCAGATCAATAGTTCAGAAATCGGTTTAAATGGGGCAGATTCTGTTTCTGATCAATCGATCGTTTATGCCGATACCATTGAACTTAACTACAACCAATCTTCTTTTAGTATCGATTTTGCGGCATTAAGTTACCTCTCGCCCGAAATGACAGAGTATGCCTATAAAATGACCGGGCTTTATAAAAACTGGGAATATTTAAAAACCAACAGGAAAGTTTATTTTACCAAACTTGCCCCTGGGAATTATACTTTTGAAGTGAAAGCATTGGTTGAAGGAAGTAGTAACTGGAGCACCAAAAATGCGAAGTTACTGATCAAAATCCGTCCTCCTTTTTACCTTAGCCCTGTGGCGTATCTGTTTTATCTGATCGCGGCAGGTGGAATCATCTTCTTTCTGGTGCGAAGCTATCACCGAAAAATCGCATTAAAAAACAGCAGGCGGATGGAAGTTTTTGAGCATGAAAAACAAAAAGAAGTGTATCAGGCGAAAATTGAATTCTTTACGAATGTTGCCCACGAAATCAGAACACCCCTTACGCTGATTATCGGCCCTATGGAGAAACTGATTAAACAGGCTGATGCCGTACCCGCGATAGAAAAGAATTTACGGATTATGGAGCGAAACACTGATAGGTTGCTCAAATTGACCAATCAGTTACTGGATTTCAGAAAAACCGAAACCAGCGAATTTTCATTAAATTTCGTAAAAGCCGATATTTCAGAAATCCTGAAAGACGTATTTCTTCAGTTTCAACCTGCTGCAGAACAGCATGAGATAAAGTACAACCTTCATTTACCTGAGAAAAAGCTCCTTGCCTATATCGACGTAGAGGCCTTTTACAAAATGATCAGCAATTTGGTAGACAATGCCATTAAGTACGGAAAAACCATGGTACAGATCAATTTATCATTGCAGGGAAGAGATAAGTTTGCTGTAGTGGTAAAAAACGATGGACATCGCATCCCAATTGAAATTAAGGACAAGATATTTGAACCTTTTTTTAGGGGCAAAGAAACAGAAATTAAGGCAGGAACCGGAATAGGTTTATCGATTTCAAAATCGCTTGCTCAACTGCATAGCGGGGAGCTTTATTTAGATTTTAATGACCATGATTTTAATATATTTGTATTGGAATTGCCTATCCATCAACTTATAGAATTTAACCTGAACGGAAAATGGAAGAAATTGTAGGCAAGCTGGCCATAAAAGATACTGAAGATATGGAAAGATCTGTAGTGTTGCTGGTTGATGATAATGAAGATATCCTTGATTTCATTTCAGATGATCTGGAAGAAAAATACCATGTATTACAGGCCAGAAACGGGATAGAAGCATTAGAAATATTACAGCGTGAAATTGTTCAGCTCATCATTAGCGATGTAATGATGCCCGAAATGGACGGTTTCGAATTTTGTGCGAAAGTAAAATCTACCTTAGAATTCAGCCATATCCCCGTTATCCTGCTTACCGCAAAAAATTCATTGCAATCTAAAATTGAAGGTTTAGAACTGGGTGCCGATGCCTATGTGGAAAAGCCCTTTTCTCCTGAGTTTTTACAGGTACAGATTTCGAGCCTGATTAAAAACAGGAACAAAATCAAAGCATATTTCGCGAGCTCTCCCCTGCTCCACCTTAAAAGTATTGCTTATTCAAAGGCAGACGAACTGTTTTTAGAAAAATTACAGGATACCATTAACAAGAATATCAGCAATCAGGATCTGGACGTCGAACATCTGGCAGAAAAGATGAATATGAGCCGGCCAACCTTATACCGGAAAATTAAATCCATTTCTAACCTTAGCCCCAATGAACTGATTAATTTGGCAAGGCTAAAAAAAGCGGCCGAGCTTTTAAATGAAGGGGTACTGAAAATTTACGAAATCTCAGAAATGGTTGGTTATAGCTCTCAATCGCACTTTGGCAGAAACTTTGCCAAACAGTTCGGCATGTCGCCAACTGATTATGTAAACAGTAAAACTATTGATAAAAAAAAGCCTTAAAATCAAATAGTTAAGCATTGTTATTTTCTTAATTTTTCCGTAAATTGTCATAACCAAAATATAGAAGTTATGAACATGCTTAAGAAAATCCAGATCTGGGGCGATCACCATCACCCAAAATGGTTAGACTATTTTAGAATCTTATTAGGCCTTATTTTAATTTGGAAGGGAATTGATTTTTACATCAATATGCCAGCCTTTAGTAATTTAATGAGGGGCGCTTTCTTAGGCACGGCTGTGAGCATTAGCTTACTGGCGCACCTGATTATTATGTTACACCTAATTGGGGGCTTAGCCATCACCCTGGGCACACATACCCGTGTATTCTGCCTGGTTAATTTACCAATACTGATCGGGGCGGTATTCTTTGTAAATATTTCTGGTGGAATTTTTAAACCCTATTCAGAATTTTGGTTTTCGGTCTCCGTTTTAATCGGACTCGTTTGTTTTGCAATTGAGGGAAATGGTGTTTTATCGGTAGACCGGGAAAAAATTTACCATAAAGAGGCGCTTTAGTTTAAACCTAAAGCCCAAAATTGTAGCTAAAATGGCCTTTACTGGCCTATTATTTGTTTTTTTGAAAGTTTTTATGCGAGCTAACTAAATGATTAGCAACGCTTAAAATATTTATGCAAATATTTGAATGGAAATCATTTGCAGATTTGCGGCAAGTTCGTACTTTTGCAGCGGAGAGTTGGCAGAGTGGTCGATTGCGGCAGTCTTGAAAACTGTTGACTTGTTAAAGGGTCCGCGGGTTCGAATCCCCCACTCTCCGCTGAAAATTAGAGCCTGAAATCATAAGATTTCAGGCTTTTTGTTTGGTCTTCAGCTGATGTCTATTTGTTTCATAAATAGCTTAAGATAATTAACCATCAGGCCCTCAAATTTTATGGGACGCGTTTCTGATATTTCCTGCCCATTCAAGTCAATCAGCCTCACATAACTTTCGGAATCAAGCACAGTAATACAGGTTTCACCAAATATTTTCTTATCCTTCACTAAAGCCCTGGATATAAAAGTAAATAACCACGGACATTCATAAGGGGTCTGCAATATATTGTGGTTTTCATCTAAGATTGCCAGACAGGGAGACTGGTTATTTTCAAAAGGAACTGAAAGACACAATAATTTTTTATCTATATATTTAGGTAATCGTGTGGACGTTTTACCTAGAGAACCAGGGCTTTGTCCATATATATAATAAAAATCACCATAATGATTACCCTTGGCATCAATTAAAGAATTGTACACCTGAAAGCGATTGTGATAAAAGCTGGAAGAAATACGGACAGGACTTTCCATCATTCTATAGGTAATTCCCAAACTGCGTTTACCCGGCTCAAACCATGTTTTCTCGCCATTTTGACCTATGGTTGTTTCAAAATCCGTTAGTCTTTCGCCCTGACAGTTATAAAGGAGATTGATATCATGATCGAAGTCCTCTTCACTGTCTTTACGCCTATCAGTCTGCACTGAAAACAGGTATTCTGTGCCATATATTTTATGAACCAGCAATACCGAATTTTCGTCTGGTCCATTTCCAAAACGGGTTTTGAGGATATTTTTCAGCTCATTTTTTTCAATATCATAAATACCGATCTGGTACCTGAAATGTGGATCCGTATTACCGACAGCTGTCTGAATCAATATCTTTGAAGGACTTAGCGGTTCTGCCCATATAATTTGTTCCTGCTCGAGCAGCGGAAATACCTGCTTATTTTTAAAACCAAATACAGAAACCGACATAGAATGAGTTAAACCAAACTGGATCCAGTAGCTTATTTTCTTGTTAAACTCATCATCCAGCTTATCCAGATGTCTATAAGAAAAATTGGTCCAATAGTGTTCCCGACTGGTATTCTGCCGGGTTGTATATACAATCTCACCCTGGTCGTCAATGAGACATTCCTGATCGTTCCGCTGTTTTGCATGGTATAAGCCCAAGCTTTCAAGAAAGAATAAATCAAGATCAGGGTATTTATCTCCTACTTTACCGTCAGATTTCATTTGGTTATGTTTAAGGTTTTGAACTAAATTACAAAAATAGTTTATCTGCAATCTCCATATTCCAAACAAGTACAGCCCTAAAAACTAAATACTACTGGATAACAACCTTTTAAACAGGGGCTATTTACGGAGAGAAACCGACCAGACAACAGATTCGTAACATTGTGACTGGTGTAATGCATCAGTATCATTATACTTCCTTTGAGCTGTACAAAACCATTTTGGAACAGTTCAACATTAAAGCCCGAGCTGGTGCAAGCTTGTAGCTCGTATCCAAATTAACTTATCATATCAATTTCTAACAAACCTTTTTCTCCAGAAAAATCTAATGCACTACTATACTTCGACTTTTTGATCAATTACTTCGTTTAACCACAGCTCAATAGGCTTGTTATGCTCTTGCCAAAACTGGCCATTTGTTACATTGCTATTTTTTTCTCCTGCTCGTTTAAACATCCAAAGCAGTCATTGCGACTTTCTAAATTTTAGAATTATGGCTTTTCTATATTGGTACGAGTTAAAAACTCGCACCAGCACATTTTATCTAAATTGCAATTTGCTCGGACTAGCAGGGGAATATGAATAGCCCTAATCTTATTTAAATTCGTTGACAAACCATATTAGTTGTCTTTTTCAGTGCTATCGATTATAAGTAACTCATCCCAGGGCACTGTTACGAAATTGTAATAAGCGGCACCTATCTCCATGTGGTCTAAGAAAGAAAATTCCCAGCAAAGCCGGCGAAATTGTTCGTTATATTCAAAACGTACTTCAAACTTGTGAAGGTTGTATCTGCGTTTTTTTGCCTCCTTGAATGCGAATTCTTGTATAGCTTTGCGTGCTAGGAACATTTTTCTGCTCCCCGCTCCTTCTCTTGGCCAATTGAGTTGCAGAATTTGTCCATAATCATCCAGGTGAAGTGTGATGTTGTACCGTTGGATTCCAATAGGGGTATCCTTTAAGTAAAAGTTAAGTTCGTATTTGGGAACAACCCAGTGCCTTTTATGGGAATCGCCATCCTCGAGGTATTTTAGTACATCAACAATCTGGGCATTGATAAAATGGAGAGAATCTTTGAATTCCCAAAAAGAGTCCTTCATTATCGTTTCAACCTGCTTTTGTATATTAGGCGGCAATTTATCTAGAGAAGAGACTGTTATAGAGGCTTCCTGATAAGTGTAGGCCAAAACTGTATCCTCCTTAACAACCATTTTCTTTTGAGCATTTGCCGAAAGGTGAAAGGAAAATAATAAAAGGAAAATTGTAGTAGAGCGCATCATAGGCTAAATATAGCAAATTGATTTAGCAAGGAGAAGTCCTTAAAATTTGGACAAAATCCATGTGTTTGAAATTCACAAAATTGAATCTTTTCCTCCATCCAACACAAGTCTTAGCGCCCACGGCCTTAGCAAAGCCTGATTTGGGCTTTCGGTAAATCAATGCATTAATTTCTAAAAAATTCACCGAGCTGGTGCGAGCTTGTAGCTCGTATCCAAATTAGCTTAAATCATATCAATTTCTAACAAACCCTTTTCTCCAGAAATCTATTGCACTACTATACTTCCAATGGTAATCTTCTGTTACAAAGCCTGCCTCAACTGGATTATTGTGAATATAATCGACTTTTTGATCAATTACTTCGTTTGACCACAGCTCAATAGGCTTGACAGCAATTTAGATAATCTATGATTATTATGCTTCGAAAATTATGAAAGTTTAAGATTACGACTTTCTAAATTTTAGAACTATGGCTTTTCTATATTGGTACAAGTTAAAAACTCGCACCAGCACATTGATTAATACCCGCTTGTATTCTATACTAAAGCTACTTTATCCTTCAATCTCATCTTCTTTAGGTGGTCTTACAAAATCTAAAAATTCCCTCTCTATAACCCCAAAAGACTTAAAATTCACTTTTGCCCCTCGCAAAGAAATTGAATTCGGTCCTCCATCATCATCAATATGCTCCTCCTGATAAAAATCTTTATGCCAAAAACAAACTGGGCAGATCGTTGAAATCGCATCCTTTTCGATCGTAAAAAAACCACAACAAACGCATTTAATTTTATTTTCTATATCCATTATTTATTTCCATGTATCAACTTGTCGTCGGCAATTAACAGCAAACCAGTTGGCTACTTGCCTGGACTTAAAGGTAGCAACAAATCTATTTATTCACCACATGTCCATAGGCGCGCAAGCGAGGAAATGGCAAATTCCATGTGTACTTTAAAATCACTTAGCATATCGCCTCGATTATTATTTTTTGCGCTAAATATTAATGTATAAACTTCCATATCTTTATTCTTTCTACAATAATCTAAATGCTCTATCAAAATGTTAAAATATTGTAACCTAACAAAACATCAATCCAAAACACAGTTGCAAATCTGACAAAATATAGCCCCTCTTTATTATAAAACTTATAATTTCTGCTCATTTTATTCTGTTTACCTAATTTACAGCTCATAATAAACTAGCTCAAATTTAACCAATACCTATGCTTTTTTGATAGTGGAGGATGGCTGCTTTAAATTCACTCCCATATTCTGGCTGGATGGAACATTATACCAACACAATTGGCTAAGATTAACACATTAAAACAGGAACCTCATGCGGTTAAAAAGCCATAATAAATGCCTGCATTTCTTCATTATTTTGGCTATTTTCGCTAACCTAGCCTAAGATAACATGACGAAATTTTTTACATTATCTATTTTTCTGCTAAATGCTGCTGTATCTATTTACACCTTTGGACAGGACAGCACAACCTTAAAATCAGACAGCCTAAAGAATGGAAAGCTAGAAAACGAATTCAATAAAGTAAATCAACTCTCTGCGGAGCGGCTTTCTGATTCACTTAAGCGAGCAGAACTAGAACAACGTGTAAGCGCACTTGGAACAACAGACAAATTGCAACGTGAAAGTTTAATGGCTGAATTAAAATCGCTCAAAAAAAGGGATTCCATCCATCGTTTCCGCCAGATAAGTCAGATAGATTCTTTACGCAAGATTATAAAAGGCGTACCGGTTATATTTAATGGCGACACAATTTATTTTATTTATGCAAAACTGGGCAGTTTTAGTGCCACCGACAGGGCAAAAGCTGTGGCTGACAGGCTAGAAAGAGTGGGTGATGGTGCAAATTTTTCATCCGATTCACTTAAGCTTATCCCCGCCGAACAAACTACCGACCTGCTTTATGGTAACACCTTATTGCTTTCTATAACCGATCAGGATGCATTATGGGCCAGAAGCGACCGGACGCTTTATACCGCAGAAATCAAAAAACGGGTAGTGGCCGCCCTCGATAAGTATATTCACGATACCAGTTGGCAAGTGCTATTGAGGGAAATTTTATTGACAATATTGGTTGTTGCAGTGGTAATTGGCTTAATATTCCTTATTAACAGGCTCTTCAGAAAAATATCAACCAAATTTTTCTCCGCAGAAGGACGTTTTAAAGATGGTATAAAAATCAAAAACTATGAGTTATTAGATGTGAACCGTCAACTGGCTATAATTACGATACTCTTAAAAATCATTCGTTATGGGGTTATTCTGGCAGTAATTTATCTGGCTTTTCCTGTGCTGTTTGGAATTTTCCCCTTTACGCGTGATCTCTCTGTTAACCTGTTGAATTATATCCTCAGTCCACTTAAAAGAATTGGTATTGCAGTATGGAACTATATTCCAGACTTGATGACTATTTTGGTTCTTCTGGTGGTATTCAGGTATGTGATCCGCTTTGTTAGGTTTATCAAAACGGAGATCGAACGGGGTAAACTCACTATACCCGGTTTTTATAAAGATTGGGCCAATCCTACCTATCAGATTATCCGTGTGTTAATTCTGGCTTTTATGCTTATTGTCATTTTTCCTTATCTCCCGGGATCTGATTCGGGTGTTTTTAAAGGGGTTTCGGTTTTCATGGGTGTTCTTTTCACTTTCGGATCAGCAGGTGCGCTCGGAAATGTTGTTGCTGGTCTGGTACTCACCTATATGCGGGCTTTTAGGATAGGCGACCGGGTAAAGATTGGAGAAGTTACAGGAGATATTATTGAAAAAACTTTGCTGGTTACCAGGGTACGCACTATCCAGAACGAGGTGGTTTCTATCCCGAACTCCACCGTGATGAATAACCATACGGTAAATTTTAGTATTGAAGCGCTTGAAAAGGGGCTCATTATTCATACCACAGTAACTATTGGTTATGATGTGCCCTGGAGGCAAGTGCATGAACTGCTCATTAATGCTGCACTTGCTACTGAGCTTGTTGATGCTGAACCGAAGCCATATGTGCTTCAAACCAGCCTTGACGATTATTATGTAAGTTATAGATTAAATGCCTTTACAAAATCGCCAAACCGGCAGGCCGTAATCTATTCTGCTTTGCATGCAAACATACAGGATCAGTTTAACCAGGCCGGAGTAGAAATTATGTCGCCACATTATAAAGCGCTCAGAGATGGAAATGCCACCACCATCCCAGCAGATTACTTACCTAAAAATTATCAGGCACCATTATTTAGGACAGAAAACATCAATCAAAACAACAATAACTCCAGCGCACTACCAAAGAAATAAAACTTTATTGCCTCCGAGTATTAGCGAAATATATTATCGCAACAAAAAAGCGATATTATTTTGGCTTCTTTTGTTTACACCGTGCCCAAAGCCCGTTATTTCCGAAAATCAGACTTGTAAATTGTTATTAAAAAATTAAGAAATCGATAAAAAAAAAGAAGAAATTAGGATCAATATCGGCGTATCGGCATTTTTTTTGTAGCGAAACCAGTATGAAAAGGAATGATATAATCAGTGCGCTCTTAGGTATGTTGATTATGGCCATCACTTATTGGCTGCTTTTTTACAAGTTCTCTTCTCCCCAAGAGCGTAAAGAAATTAGAATATCCTCCTCAACACCACGATTAAAAAACTTAGAATAATTACTCCTTACCGATGTTTATTTAGCAGGGTCTTAAATTTTATTTAGGCATGAATGGCTTTTGAAAAAAAATAATAAATACCCGCTAAACACACAGAAAAGAGAGAGAGGATGATACTTTGAAGAAGAAGAGTTTTATTACCGGCCAAGCCCAACACTGGCTAAAAAATAGTTACAATAGTCTAGAAGATAAACAATATAAAATGTTTATCTTCTAGACTCAATGAATTGGTTTTTGATAACTGAAGTGCTATTTAAATTTTACTTATTGTTAATCTTTAACTTTTCCAAAATTTTATCTGTTTTTGCTGACAGATCATTTATCTGATCCTGCTGAAGTTTTATCTTATCTGCTTGAGACCTTACTTCTTCATCTTTTTCGATTAAATATAGAGTCAATTCTTCAACCTTCTTTACTAGAAGCTTATTTATTTCCCCTAAATTAACACCATTCCTGGCCACTTCAGCTTCTGTCGGCATCTCTGGTAAGTGCTGATTTTTAATCAAATAAGACTTAAGCTTTTGCAATGACTCTAATTTGTATGATGGAATAAAAACATAATCTGGCCATCCAGTCATGTCAACTTTAACTTCTTTTGAATGTATAACTCCATTTACTGCTAATTTTGCATCAGGTGTATTGGTTCCTATACCAATATTTCCATTTCCATGCATAAACATCTGAGCGTTATTAATATTAGTATTATAAAAATACAGATCACGGCCATGGTTAGCAGATAAATCAGTTCCAATTTCCCATTTATTTTCAAGCGCAGTATTATTGTCATTATATCCGTAGAAAACCATAGCAGCGCTTGTGGATGATCCGATGGATGTATTACCAATGGAAATACGGGCCCTATCCATAACATAGCTTGATGAGAAATCAGCAACTGAAGCTAAGCCAGTTAAAGAACTGCCCGAATTGCTGGATATACTTAATTTAGCAGAGGGCAATGCAGTACCAACACCTAGATTCCCTGCCCTTGTTAAAAACATTCCAACCGATCCCCCAAATCCGGTATTTGGTTGTAGCACCCACGTACCAGTGTTTTCCAGTACCCCCCAGGCCCACCATAGATGGTTATTGCTTGCATCCGTTGATGCCATTAAATTTAACGCCGGTTTACTGGCTAGTGATGGATGAATTTGTGTTAGCCGATCGAAACCACCATAAGAGGACCCAATGTGCAATGTCGCATTTAGGCTTGCATTATTACCTATGTTTAAGCCATTACCTTGAATATCTAATTTCGCATTTGCAACAGGCGAAGTTGTTCCAATACCAACAGGACTAGCACTACCCATTTCCGGCCAAGCGGTATTTTGAGCAAACAAGAATTCAGAAAAAGTAAAAATTAAGATGAAGAACGTTAATATTTTTTTCATTAAAATAGTTTTATAGGTTAAATAATTTGGTTATTTCTGTTTAAGAAAAACTTGTTACATGTGTTTCACAATTTATAAAAATTCTTAAAGATTTCTTAGCTTATAAAATGAAAAACTAAAAACTATCTAAGATTTCAACCTATATTTTGCAAAAATAAATTCAAATCATCTTCTTTGCTCAACCCTAGTTTCTGTTTAATCCGGTAGCGGCTCATGCGCACACTTTTAGGCTCAATACCTAAACGAATGGAGACTTCTTTGTTCGTTAGCCCCATTAACATATATGAACAGTATTTTAAATCGAGCCGGGTAAGTGTAGGATTTGCTTTCTCTTGCAGGCGTTCAAAAAAAGCAGGATTGGTATCAAAAAAGTCTATTTTATATTCTTCAAACTCTTTATCCATCTTTTTCTGTTGATTGACAATCCGTTTAATCTGTTCATCAAGCGAAAGATGGCTCTCGCTGTTTACCTTGTCTGATATGAGTTCCAGTAGCTCATTTTTTTCTTCAATCTGCAAATTACCGGCTAATACCTCTTTTTCCAACCGCTCCTGCCGTTCTTTAAGTAAAGCTTGCTCGGCTTTCAACTGTAAAGCTTCGGCTTCTTTTAATTGTGCTTTTAGTTCTGCCGCATCCTTTTGCTGATCAATTAATTCCTGTTTCCTGACGGAGGCTTTAAGTTTGTAGTTGTAGGAGATCAATAGGAAAAGTAAGGCTAGTATCCCGGCAAGTCCCGAAATGATGTAGAAAACATTTAATTTTTTCGTGTAAGCGCTTTGTTGATGAAGATAGGCGATTTCCTGTTCTTTTTTTTCAGACTGATATTGTGCCTCAATCCTGACGGTGTTATTTATTTTCTGTTCATCGAAAGCTTTTTTATAATTCGCGATATATTCTTTTAAATAATTTAGCGCTGCCGCCTTATCGCCCTTTTTCTCAGCGATATTTGACAGTCCCTGAAATATCCTGGACTTTGTGAGCGGCATTTTAACTACGCCATTTTCTATTTTGCTCAAACCGGTTAATAATATTTTTTCAGCCTGGTCATAATTACCATCCCGCACGTAATATTCACTTTTTAGCCCATAACAATTTAATAAAATCTCCAATAAATTCGTTTTTGTGGCAATTTCAATCGCCTCATCAACATATTTTTCGGCGCTATCGCGATAGCTTGCAGGAAAGTATTGAAAATAAGTATTGGCTGTATTTAGTGCTACTGCGGCGGTATTGCTGTATACGAGCAAACGTCCTTCTTGTTTTTTAGAGAGCCAAAGCGATTTTTTGTAAACCTTTAAAGTCGAATCCAGTAGATTACGTTTTGTAGTATCTAGCTTAAAGCGATCAAAAAAGGCTTGTCCTATGGTAAAATAAGCATTATTCAACAGATCCACTTGCTGGCTTTTTACTGCCGTTAGATAGCATAGATCGGCATATTTTTGTTGTTTAGATGGGTTGTTCCCATAACCATAAAAGCTGGCCAGGTAATGATATATGGCACTCTCATATTCGTAAGCATTTTCGCCCTTAAAAAAATCGAGTGCTTTAAACATTTTGGTAATAGATTTATCATTCTCATCATTAACAAGATCTAACCAGCCATTTCTAAACCATACAAAACCTAAGGTAACCCTGTCTTTCGTTTTCTTTGCATAGTACATGGCACTATCAAGGCTTTGATAAGCGTTTTTCATGTCTTTTTTCCAAACATATAAATACACCAGCGTGGCATAGGTCATCGCTTTACTTTTCCCATCCTTTAGCCCCGCACTAACCTGAAGGGCCTGATCGGCCAATTTGAAAGATAGTGGGAGTTTTTTTTCAAAATTGGCTTTCGCCAGCTTGCACAATACATTTACACGCAGCTCTTTGGTTATACCCTCTTGTGCAAGTAAATGGTTTAAAGAATCGATATAGATTTTTTGGGCTTCTGCACTTTTAAAAAAAAAGAAAAGACAGATAAAGAGGCTTAACAAAGTTTTCAGTGGTAGCTGCATATTCAAAAATAGAAAAGAAACACTTTTATAAAAGCAGAAGTATAACAAATAATTGCGATATAGCGGTTTAAACGGCTTTTGTAGTCTCGTTGTAGACACTATTTAAAAAATAGGTAGCCGCTGTGTAGTCTGCCTTTTCTTGGCTAACGGTTTTAACGTCCATAACTTTGAGTTATTCAATTCACCAAAAATTTAATCAGATGAAACAAAAAACAATGGCTATTGTGGCCTACATAACAATAATCGGTTGGATCATTTCTTACCTGGAGCTTAAAAAATCAACAGAAAAAAGTAAACTGGTTAATTATCATCTTGGGCAATCGCTCGGGCTGATCATCACATCTGTTCTTTTAAGCATTTTGAGCAGTATTATTTTAGCGGTTATTCCATCTTTAGGTGCTATTTTTTACCTCATTTTATTCATTCCGTTTGTATTGTTATTGCTAGGCATCATAGCGGCCAACAACGAGCTGGAAAAACCTGTTCCACTCATCGGAAAAATATTTGAAGGAAAATTCAATTTCGCTTCTTAACATTAATTTACAGACGGACAGCTTGCAGCTTCGTCTGAAAGCGTTTACATGACCAACGGCAGCAACGCTCTGCAGATGAGTCTTTACGTAAAAACGCTGACTATTGACGGCACTACAATATTTTCCCAATAGAAGCAGCAGCCAACAGCAGAAAACGTGTTATGATAATCCCTTAACAATTGTTATGGGAATAATGGCAAAATCTTTGAGCTGGTTTAACACATCACATTCAACAAAAACGATAATGAACCCGGAAATCTACAAACAGCAATTTACCACAGAAGATACACCTGGATGGCAGGCGATAGATGATCAATTGGAGAAGATATATGGCAATACGGAAGCGCGCCATTACCCACCGTTGTGCGGAATCCATTATGCAGCTGGCGGCACAGACCCAATAGATGGCGCCAGTATTTATGATAGCAGCCGCCAAACTTTCCATCGGCACATGATCAGTTATGGCATGAGTGAACTGTATTATAACGAGGAGAAAGCTGGCGGAGAATTTAGCAAATGGGGCTTTGAGTTTACATTTAGACTGGCGCCTTTTAAAGATGATGAGCGTGATCCTATCTGGGCCATAAACGTAATGAACAACCTGGCCCGGTACGTATTTTCGAGCGGTAAATGGTTTGAAGAAAATCATTTTATCCCAGCAAATGGGCCAATAAGATTAAATACAGAAACAGCAATAACAGGCTTTGTTTTTGCCTTAGATCCCGAACTGGGAAAAATAGAAACCCCTCATGGCGAAGTAAGCTTTTTACAGTTGGTTGGCATTACCAATGCAGAAGTAGAAGATTTGAAAAAAAGCCCTACAATAGGTGCTGTACAAGAACTGATAGAAAAACTGAGAAAGGATAATCCGCTGTTAATCACAGATCTGACCAGAAAATAATTTATTAATCCTGCGTAAATGTTATGATACCAAGAAACATCCTATTCCTTGTGCTGATTTTGATTGTTTCCTCTTGCCAGTCTGAAAAAGCAGTCCATTTAAAAACAGTCCTGGAGCAAAAAGAACGGGTTGCTTTCAATATAATGCTCGGCAAAAACGGCCCTAATGAACAAAAACTGAAGTGCCTTATTGCTGGCGATTTTAAATGCGCCCAGCAGGCAATAACCAAAGAGGAACAGGCATTTGATAAAATCATCAGTGAAATAAATTCACTGGAAACAGGAGATATTAAATATGGCAACGAACTAAAATTGGCAACAGACAAATATTATAAAGCTGTTAAAGAATTCGAAGTTTTTGACCGCTTAATTATTGCCCAGCAACAGATCAGTCAAAATAAAACAAATACTGAAAAAATACGGGATGCTGCAATACGTCAACAAGGGCAATTATCAAGAGACAAGCTGAAAATGCGCAAAATAATCAATAAAAAAGAACAGGTATTGGCCGAAGTACGGAAACAGTTCAACTTGCTTAACCGTTTGCACTAACCTGTTTTTCGCCTTAATAAACACTTAGAAAACTAAAGCTTTAAGCCATTTTCTGCAAAAATAAATTCAAATCCTCTTCTTTGTCAAGCCCCAGTTTTTGTTTAACGCGGTAGCGGCTCATGCGCACACTTTTGGCTTCGATATGCATCAGCTGGGCAATTTTTTTGGTATCCATTTTTAAATGAAGGTAAGCACAGAGTTTTAAGTCTAGCGAGGTGAGTTTTTGTTGTGCCCGTTGATTTAACAGAGCGAAAAACTCTGGATGCACCTGTTGGATCTGAAATTTAGCTTGCTCAAAGTCATTGTCCAAAAGCAGTTCCTCGTTCCAGATTTTATTAATATTCAATTGATCGTTGGCGCTGAGCTTTTCTTTGATCTGAAAAAGCATTTCTTTTTTATGCTCCAATTGTAATTGATTGGCCATCACTTCTTTCTGCAACTGCTGTTGCTGGCTTTCCAATAACAGTTGCTCTACCTTTAACCTTGCCTGCTCTTCCTTTTCCAGCCTCATCTGCAGTTCGGCATCCTGCTTTTCCAGATGCAGCTGTTTTTCACGCTGCAGTGAATACCTAAGCCTGAAATGATAGGAACGGAACATAAATATCAGGCCAAGCAAAGAAGCGATTGCAATACCAATGTATAGATACTTCTGCTGCTGCGCATATTTTTCGCTCTGTTTTAACAGCTTCACCTCATTGTTTTTTTTTTCAGCTTCGTACTGTACTTCTAGTTTTTGAGCATTTAAAGCCTGCTTCTGATCAAAAAGTTTACTATTGTATGCTGTTGCTTTCTTCTGAAACTCAAGTGCCTTTTCGTAATGGCCATTTTGCTCATAAAAGCTGGACAATGCCGTTACAATATTGATCAGCGTGTAATAATAAGGCGCCTGCTGGTCTCTCATCATACTATAGGCTTCCTGTAAATACCCTTCAGTCATGGCCATATTTTTATCTCTTTTGGCGTATTCGCTCAAAATACCCAAACTGCTTGCCCTAACCTCTTCCCCATTCAGCACTCCTTTCATTACCTCGTTGGCCATGCTTGCATACCGAATGGCATTTGCTTTCGCAGCCTGATCCGTATCAGGAAAGTATTTCAAATAATAATCTGCACTATTGATACAAGCCATAGCGTATGTTTTTCTGGCAATATATTGAGGGTACTGTTTATAAAGATCTTGTACTTTATTTAAGTAGTAAATAATACTATCCCGCTGTAATTCTCTTTTTGTTGCTGCAAAATTGTAATCAGCAGCTACCGACAGCGCAATATAACAGTTACTCAATAGGTTATAGTCGGTAGTTTTAAGCGCACTTTCAATGGCCTTTTGAGCATATCTATTTACATTTTTTACATCGTCCCACCTGGTATTCAGTGCATATAGCTGGTAATATATTTTGGCAGTAAGGTAAGGATCGTATTTTTTCTCCAACATTTTAAGCCCCATCTGGCAATACTTAGTTACCAATTCGTTATTATCGATAGCATTGTAGAATAAAGCCTGCGCGTAATAAGCATAAGCTAAGGCAATAGGCTGTTGTGCCTTTTGCCCGATAGCTAAAGTGGTATCGCTTGTTTTTTTCAGCAAAGCAAACTGCTTCATATTTGCATAAACGTTAGCCAGCATGGTATACGCTTTTGTGGCTTCGGTGAAGTTTTTGAGTTTTATGGCCAAACTTACACTTTGTTGCGCCTTTGCAATTGCGGCTGCATAGTTTGCATTAGTCCTATATCTTTCTGCCAGTTGTGTAAGCAGGGCTGGTTTATCCTTCTCACTTAAATTATCGAGCGCTGTACTATCCAATAAGCTTTGCGCCTTAGCAGCATAACAACCTATAACGATCCCAATCAAGAGTAATATGTTTTTAAAAACCAGATGCTTCATATCGTAAAATTAGTATAAAGATTGGAGCTTGGGCAAAATTGTAGACAAAAGCTAAAAACAACAAAAAAATATAAAATACTCATTAACAATAACTTAATAACATCTGTAGATGTATTGTAGACGTTTTTAAAAAACACAGTAGATGTTCTGTAGGCGGAGAAGTCTTTCAAACGGCAATCTTTAATCTCAACTTTGACCTAAATAATTTTTCAATCTAAAATCAGACATCATGAACAACAAAACCCTTTCAATCATTTCCTACATTACCATTATCGGATGGCTTGTAGCTTATTTCAGCGGAAAAGACAAAGCTGATGCTTTACTTAAATACCACTTAAGGCAGTCGCTTGGATTGGCTATTGTAAATATTATTTTTAGCGTGGCTCTTACCATCATTGCCAGTATGGTACCCAGTTTATCATTTTTAGGCTTAATTGGCTATGTATTTATCGTCTTGTGGATTATGGGCATTATCAATGCGGCCAACGGTGCATTAAAACCTGTTCCACTTATAGGTAAAATGTTCGAAGACAAGTCTTCATTTGTTGGTAAATACTAAGAAGAAGTTTATGCGCCTCAACATCAAAAATGTCATGCTAATGGTGATGGTCTCGACCATCACCGCATGCAACCTTACAGTAAATGCCCCTGAAGAATATTTTGACCAGGCCGCCTTAAATGCCAACGATATATCGCGTTTTGGCACTTACTATTTTGATGGCTATCAAGAATATCTTAAAAATGCATCTGGTCCGGGGAAAATTACCAATTGCGAAGAATACCTAAAAAATTCGATTGCCAGGGCCGAAAAGAATCTGGAGAAAGTAAAGAAACTGCAGCCAACTCCCGAAACAAAACCTATGTTGGATGCTTCAATATTACTATACAACTATGTTTTAGCAAGCTACAAGGAAGCGCATCTCAAAATAGCCAAAATGATAGATCAACATGAGCCCGAGGAAAACATTAACAAGGCCTTAACTGAACTCGATACCAAACCCTATGACTCATTTATTGAGAAGTACAATAAGCTATGGAAACTTGCAGATGTATATGCTAAGGACAATAACATTGCAGTAGAAAAGACACCTCTATAATCGTTATTATTCAGTCATTCAATACCTTAACCAGATTACTATGAAACAAGGACTTTCGATATTCTGGATACTTTACATGTTGTTTTTTGCCATCCCGTTCCCGATGTTGTTATATTACAACATTAAAAGCGACAACATGCCGAACCTGATGGAACGCGACCCATGGCTATCGTTAAGTTTAGTAGCAGTTGCTGCGTTATTGTGGATTATTCTTTTAACAGGCTATTACCGCAAATGGGTAATCCGTACCTTTTCGATAAAGCACAATATAGAAAAACTCAAAAACACCGGTGAGCCACGTGAAGCCAAAATTATAGAGGCTATAAAAATGTCAGAACCAAATGCGGCTTATGATACCTATGAACTCACACTCCAGTTTAAAAATCTGGCAGGTAGTGAAATCAGGCAAAAAACCATAATAAATGATTCAAAACCTTACGAACGCCGCTATGAGACTGGTAAAACCGTGGGCATACTGTTGGATAAAGAAGCAAACAAAGTTCCTTATCTCATTATCGCCAGTACGGAAGTGAGCATAAACAAAACCATAGTAGTGCTGGTTAACTTGGGTTGGCTCGCTTTTACCTGTATCGTTGCTGGCTATTTTGTTTATTCTTATTATTCAGAAAGCGAAGGTATGGGCTGGCGTTTTATGAGCTTAGGCCATCCACTGTTGGTTTGCCCTGCAGGACTTCTTTTTTACCGGTTTTTAGGCGCTATTATCCAAAGCAAATTTTTGGGTAGGCCAAATGAATTGTTCCTGATCAAATTTAAAGGCATCCGGACAACCGCCAGGTTGATTAAGGCCAGCCAAACGGGAACCTTTATAAACGAACAGCCAATGATTAATTTTGAGGTGGAATTTACCGATCAACATAACCAAAAACATAGGGCAAACTTAAAAATGATTGTTGATCTGCTCGATCTGGATATAACCAAACAGGAACATGTATCTATTTTTTACCTCAAAGAAAATCCACAGAAAATTGCCCTTGAAAAAGACCTGAACGAAATTAAAGGAGAATTCTGATGAAAAACTTAACCCATATTTCCTGGCTGATCATATTGTCTTGCTTCCTGTGTTTGAGCTGCAAACAAATCACAAAAAGTGTAGACGAAACCTTTCATCCAAACGATTCTTTGGCTAAAAAATACAATAAAGAAAACCGTATCGGATCAGAAGGCGAATATACCGGAACCACTAAAACAACAACGACAACTTCTACACAGCATCATCAGGAGAAATTTGTAGTGATAAATGGTGATACGGTTAAAACACCAGAACTTCAGGACAAGGCAAAAGAACTTTTTCATGACCTGGAACTATTAAAACAAAAGCAAACACCAGCAGGTAGCAAGGAAATCCAAAAAAGGGTAAATGAATTTTTAAAGGATATGAACCTGCCTCAGCCAGAGGCGAAAAACAGCAATACAGAAAAACCAGTAACAAAAGCCAGGAAAGGAATGTTAAGTGCTTCACAATTAGCACAGGCAGAAGAGAAACTAAGGCAGTTGCCACAATACCGTGATAGAGAAATTGTGGTATATGAATCTGTGCACTTTTATGAAGATGGCTCCATTAAACTGGCCTTACAGCATCCCGAAAACCCCAAATATGTAGATGCATACCAATACAAAGATGGTTATTGGTCTGAACCAAAACCCGTACAGGCCAGGAATATCGAGCGCAGGACCTTTCCTTTAAGTAAAATAAATTTTGCAGCTGCACAAAAAGTCATGCAGATTTATAACGATAAAGCCGCCCAGGTTGATGGTGCAAAACCCACCACCACAGCCTACATTTCAATTTGGGATAATGGTATGCGTTGGTTCCCTTCTACAATAAATGGCAGCCGTGAACGCTACGATCTTCAGTTTAACGGTGATGGAACACTAAAGAGCTTCAGGCAAGAATGAAAAATGTAGTTGTTCATTTATCATCTTATATAAAGTCGTCACCCTGATCCGATCTATGATTATCACCTCCCTTTAATTTTTATTAGGTCGTTGTATTTGTTGATCAAAAGAACAATTCTAAATAGCGCGATGCAGCTTAGCTTAACATATACTTTAATTTCCGGAAACATAGCCGATGTAATTTTGCCTCAAACGGAAAACAAAACTTATGAACAAAACATTACTAAAGCAAAAGGCATTAGCCCTTGCTGTTGCCGCATTCGTTACTTCGGCAGTTGTGATCAGTGCCTGTAAAAAGAATAATGAGGCAGAAAACCCAGAAACCACAGTTACGCTTAAAGATTATTCGGTAAACCCTTCATTGGTAAAAACCATGCCCGGTTTCGAAAGCCTGAATATTACCACGTTGATCAGCTCAGATGATGTACTGGCAGAATCACCAAATTTTATATTTGGTGCACAACCTGATGGCGCCGGAATTATTAAAAATCCAGCCGGAGAAGGTTTTATCATGATCAATAACCATGAAATTCTTCAATCGGTATCGAGAGTATATTTAGATAAAAATTTCAAACCTGTAAAAGGAGAATATATTGTAGATTCTGATGGCGGTATGACCCGTTTATGTTCTGCTACAATGGTAACACCTGAAGAACATGGCTTTTCTAAACCAGTTTTCTTAACTGCCGGAGAAAGCGGTGCAGAATCGATGATTCATGCTATCGACCCTCTTGCGGCAGCAGATAAAAAGAACAAACAAAGAACTGTTAGTGCATTAGGCAGATGGAGCGCAGAAAACGCAGTGCCACTTCCCAAAGCATCATATGCTGGTAAAACCGTTATCATGATTGGTGAGGATGAAACCGATGGGCAATTGGCCATGTACGTATCTAACACTCAAGGCGACCTGGAAAACGGAAAGTTATACGTGATGAAACGCAGCAATAACGACCCGATAGAAACCAACATGGACAAAGGACAAAGCTATGATGTGGAATTTGTAGAGCTTGACAACGTAAAAAGCAGTACAGGTGCACAATTACAGCAACAAACAATCGATAAAAAAGCGCTAATGTTAGCCCGCGTAGAAGATATCGATTACAGAAAAGGCAGCGCAGCAAACGGACGCGAAGTATATTTTACGGCAACTGGCGTTAGCCAGGGTGATAAACTTACACCAGTAAGTGGAAAAACCATGTGGGGCCGTGTATATAAACTGGTATTGGACGCAAGCAGTCCATTAAAAGGTAAGCTAGAAGTTGCTGTTGACGGAAATGACAACCCTGGAAAAAGTATTGTAAATCCAGATAACCTTTGTGTAACCGAAAACTATGTGTACATCCAGGAAGATGGAGATTCGTTCTACAAAAACAATGACCATGATGGAACCGTCTGGCAATTTGCAATGGCTTCAAAATCGTTAAAACCGATGTTACAAATGAACCACCGCAGAACAGATGCAACCTTTAACGCTAAATACAACCCATCAAACAGTGTACAATTAAGTAGCTGGGAATATGGCGCAATGTACGATATCTCTGCACTGACTGGTATCCCTGATACATTTGTGCTGAACTTACACCCACACACCTGGACAAGCGATAAATACAAAAATGCCGATGGTGGTACAACAAGATTGGTAAATAATAACGAAGGCGGACAAGTAGTAATCGTTCGCGGCGTTTCTAAATAACCTATTTTATTTCTTTATCCCTTTCGGCAAATGCTGGAAGGGATTTTTCTATTTTATTTCAACGCCTACCCAAGCATGTCTAGCCTTAAAAAAATTGTTTTTTTCCTTATACTGATTACCCTTACTACCCTATTGTCTATTTTCTGCAAAACAGAAAACAGATCAAATGCAGCACTGGTAAAAGCAGATTTTGATAGACAGCTTATTGAACTTCAAAACATTGTTGACCAAAAATTATCGATAGCCGTTCAAAACAGGGATGAAAAAGCAATTAAACAATCTTTTCTACAGGCGAGAATAAAATACAAACAGCTGGAGTATTATATCGAATATTTTTTCCCTTCAACTTCTGTACTGCTTAATGGTGCGCCGATTGATGAGATTGAACTGGGCGAAAATCTCATTGAAAATCCAACAGGTTTTCAGGTAATGGAAGAAATTATCTATGAAGCCCCAACAACAGAAAACCGAAAGGAATTAGGAAATGAGGTAAAAAAAATGCAACTCAACCTGCAACGTGTTAGTCGCTTTAATGAACAGTACCAGATTACCGATGCGCAATTATTTGATGCCATCCGTTTAGAAATTTTCAGGATTACCAGTTTGGGCATTACTGGTTTTGATACCCCAAACGCCTTACAATCGATACCCGAAACGGCTTCGGCACTACAGGGAATAGCAAACGTACTGGCAAAGTATGAAAACGACGCATCAGATAAATTGATACCTTCAGCAATAAGCTACCTGGATAAAAATACCGATTTTGATCATTTCGATCGTTTAAGTTTTATAACTGAATATCTTGATCCGATCAGCAAACACATCAATTTACTCCGTTTAGAAAAAAAAATACCAACTGCCGCCAGCGGCGGCGCGCTTCGCGACGATGCAACAAGTATGTTCCAGATAAACGCTTTTAATGTAAACAAATTTGTAGGCAACAGCACCTTATTTATCAACGACGATAAAATTGCACTTGGAAAAATACTGTTCAATGATGCGGTACTTTCTAATGGAAATAACCGGAGCTGTGCCAGCTGCCATCAGCAATCACTCGCCTTTACGGATGGTCTAAGCAAAGCAGCAGGGATTTCAAAAGGACAATCGTTACTGAGAAATACACCAACTTTAGCTTATGCGGGGTTACAGCGTGGATTCTTTTATGATTTAAAAGCTGGAACCCTGGAAGATCAGGCGCTTGATGTGGTTCATCATAAACAGGAAATGAATGGTTCATTAACACAAGCCGCGACGAGAATCAATTCATCAAAAAATTATCTAACCTTATTTCAAAAAGCTTATCTGGATAAAACTGCGAAAGCCGATCCATGGAAAATCCAGCACGCATTGGCATCTTATATCCGTTCGTTATCTCCGTTTAACTCCCGATTTGACCGCTACATGCAAGGCGATAAAAAACAGTTAAATCAAGAAGAAAAAGAAGGTTTTAATCTTTTTATGGGAAAAGCAAAGTGTGGAAGTTGTCATTTTGCACCCTTATTTAATGGTACCCAAGCACCTCTCTTTATTAAAAGTGAAGCAGAAGTTTTAGGTGTGCCCGCTACTACAGATACCTTAAAACCTAAAATAGATGCTGATTTAGGCCGGTATGCTCTTTATGCTTACCCACAATATAAACATGCATTTAAAACTTCAACTGTAAGAAACATCACTAAAACAGGTCCATATATGCACAATGGTGTTTATAAAACTTTAGAACAGGTGATGGATTTTTATAATCGAGGTGGTGGTGCAGGTATGGGAATCAATGTTGAAAACCAGACTTTATCTGCCGATAAGCTGAACTTAAGCAAACTGGAGATCAAACAGATTATTGCATTTTTAGGCACACTGGAAGATGTTCAATAAAATAGTCCTCGTTTGCAACGAGGATTAGCGAGATGTGCATTTGTAATGCACAACAAGAGTTTAGTGGCGATAAAATCGCCTTTCCCATCCCATCCTCGTTACAAACGAGGACGATGATCTATCCAAACCACATTGGAATAAGATTCCCGCCTGCGCGGGAATGACGATCGACTTCCTCGCATAACAACTCTGCGTCTCTCGGTGTCTTTTCCTTCGCGACCTCTGTGGTTAAAATCACATAAACTACAACAAATCCTTCAATACTACCCATACGTTTTCGGCAAGAATCTTATCTCCTTCGGCAGTTGGATGTATACCATCGGCTTGGTTTAATGCCGGAACACCACCTACCTTATCCAATAAAAAGGGGATCAGTGCCATTTGGTTTTTCTTTGCCAGATCAGGAAACATGTTTTTAAAGTCTGCAGCATATTTGGCACCCATATTTGGTGGAACCTGCATACCAGCCAATACCATTTTAGCATCAGGGTATTTAGCTTTTACCCGATCAATAATCGCCTGAAGGTTTTTAATTGTTTGCGATACAGGCAACCCACGCAAACCATCATTGGCACCAAGTTCGAGCACGAAAATATCCACTCGTTGCTTAAGTAGCCAATCAATCCGTCCTTTTCCACCAGCAGAAGTCTCGCCACTTAAACCACCATTAATTACTTTGTAAGGCATTTGTAAAGAATCGATCCGATTTTGGATCAATGCCGGGTAAGCTTCTGTTGGGTCGAGTCCATAACCTGCCGTCAAGCTGGTCCCAAAAAAGAGAATATTCTTCTGCTCAGTAGCCACAGAAGCAGTTTTTTGGTCAGTCGAATCTAAAGTTTTATCGGTATTGCTTTTATTTTCGCGGTTTCCGCAGCTCAACAGTACAAGGCTCAAAACAAATAGCCCCATTAATCGTTTTCGTAACATATCTAATTAATCTATATCTAATTATTGTTTAAACCATTATCTTAACAGGCAGTGCCTGGTTATGTTTGGCCACAATCTATACGCAAACCCTAAAAATTCAGCTATTGGAAAGCATATTGAACATCCGAAATGTAAGCAAAATTTACCAAAGTGCCGGACGGGAACTCACCGTTTTGGATAACATTAATTTTTCGATAGCAGCTGGCTCAACTGTGGCCATAACGGGTCCTTCGGGAAGCGGAAAAACAACCTTACTTGGTTTATGTGCCGGATTGGACAGGGCCAGCAGCGGAACGGTTGAACTGAATGGCATTGCTTTAGAGCAACTGAATGAAGATGAAAGGGCGGCGATCAGAAATCAATATGTGGGTTTCATTTTTCAGAACTTTCAACTGTTGCCCACTTTAACAGCACTCGAAAATGTAATGGTACCTTTAGAATTGAGAGGAGCAAAAAATATCCGTGCACATGCACTAGAACTGCTGGATAAAGTTGGCCTTGCCGACCGTTCGCATCACTATCCAGTACAATTATCAGGTGGCGAGCAACAGCGCGTTTCGCTGGCAAGGGCATTTTCGAACCAACCGGCTATTCTTTTTGCAGATGAACCTACCGGAAATCTTGATGCAGAAACCAGCGAAAAAGTGATCAAATTGCTTTTTGATTTAAATAAAGATGCGGGAACCACATTGATTATCGTAACACATGATCTTGAACTGGCTGCCAGAACGGCAAGGAGCATTAAAATTAAAGGCGGCGTAATCATTTCAGACGAAAACCCTACTTATGCCTAATAGCCTCCCAAAACAATCTATTAAGTTTTCGTGGCTGTTTAAAATGGCCTGGCGCGATAGCAGGAAAAACCGTGCACGTTTATTGCTCTTTATCTCATCCATTGTTTTGGGCATCGCCGCCCTTGTTGCAGTTTATTCATTTAAAGATAACCTTCAAAAAGATATCGATGCACAGGCAAAGGAGCTTACAGGAGCCGATCTGGTTTTAGATAGCCGGAAGGGCGTAAGCAAAGCGATGCAAAAAATGCTCGATACACTTGGCGATGAACGATCGCAGGAGAAAACCTTTGCTTCGATGATCTATTTCCAGAAAGGGGGAGGCAGCCGTTTGGTACAGATGAAAGCCCTTGAAGGGAATTATCCCTACTATGGTACCATAGAAACCATTCCGTTAGCCGCAGCAAAACAGTTTCAATCGGGAAGAAACGCATTGGTAGATCAAACCCTAATGCTGCAGTTTAATGCAAAAGTTGGCGATTCGGTAAAAATAGGCGATCTATATTTCAATATACTGGGCACTTTAACCAAAGCTCCGGGCCAAACCGGTATTGGTGCAAGTATAGCCCCTACGGTTTATATTCCATTACAAATCCTCGATAAAACCAATCTGATTAAAACAGGAAGCAGGATCAACAATAAATTTTATTTCAGGTACAACGATCCATCCAAAATAGATGAATGGGTTAAAAAGCAGGACAGCAAATTAGAAAAAGAAGGTTTCGATGCAGATACGGTTGAATCGAGAAAAGAACAGACCGGAAGATCGTTTAAGGATGTAAACCGTTTTCTGGCTTTATCTGGTTTTATCGCTTTGCTGCTGGGTTGTGTTGGTGTAGGCAGCGCTATCCATGTGTACATTCAGGAAAAGTTAAGTGCGATTGCAACGTTAAGGTGTTTAGGCTTAAAATCACGTCATGCCTTTTTAATCTACCTTATCCAGGTCTTTTTCATCGGCTTAATTGCGGCTGTTTTAGGGGCTGTTCTAGGTACGGGAATACAGTTCTTGCTGCCTTTGGTATTAAAAGATTTTTTACCTGTTGAGATCACTATGCAGGTTTCGTGGCCCGCTGTTGGTCAGGGGCTGTTACTGGGGCTGATCATCTCGATCCTCTTTGCCCTTCCCTCGCTTCTGTCTGTTAGAAGGATTTCGCCATTAAATGCCATCCGGGTATCTTTCGAAAAAGCAACTGGAAAGAGAGATCCGCTAACCTGGTTGGTGTATCTGCTTATGGCGATTTTTATTACGGCTTTTACGAACTTGCAGATGAAAACATGGATACAAACGCTGGCTTTTACCGCAAGTATTGCCATCGCTTTTGTACTGTTGATTATACTGTCTAAACTATTGATGTTCCTGGTAAGAAAACTCTTTCCCAATTCATCCAGTTATTTATGGCGGCAGGGCTTTGCCAACCTTTACCGGCCGAATAACCAAACCCTGATGCTTACCGTTTCTATTGGTTTATCAACCGCATTTATCTGCACCCTATTTTTTGTTCAGGGGATCTTAATGAGCCGCGTTACACTTTCATCAGGCGCCAATCAGCCCAATATGGTGATGTTCGATATCCAGAATACGCAAAAAGAAGGATTGGACAGTTTAACCAAAGCTTTTAAATTACCGCTAATGAACCAGGTGCCTGTAATTACCATGCGCATTGAAGAAATTAATGGAAAGAAAGCCAGTGCAGATACCAATAACAGAAGGGCTTATCGCAACGAAATCAGGGCTACCTATCAGGATACTTTAACCGCAGCAGAGAAAATTACAGCGGGCAAATGGACCGGAAAAATAAAACCCAATGAAACGGTTTATATTTCATTAGACCAGCGTTATGCCCAGCAGATTCATGTTGAGCTGAATGACAAAATTCTTTTTAATGTGCAGGGCATGATGATTCCAACGGTTGTTGGAAGTTTGAGGGAAGTAAACTGGAGCAGGATGCAGACCAATTTCAGGGTTGTTTTTCCGGCAGGGGTATTAGAAGAAGCACCACAGTTTCATGTATTGATGACCAGGATACCATCGGGCGAAGTTTCAGCACGCTTTCAGGGTGAAGTGGTGCAAAAATTTCCAAATGTTTCAGTCATCGATTTAGATCTGGTATTGAAACTCTTAGATGAGCTGTTAAGCAAAATCGGTTTTGTGATTCAGTTTATGACCGGCTTTAGCATGGTTACCGGTTGGATTGTTTTAATATCGTCGGTATTAACCAGTAAAAACCAGCGGATAAAAGAAAGTATTTTGTTGCGGACAATGGGTGCCAGTAGAAAGCAGATTTTAGCAATAAATGCGATTGAATATTTCTTTTTAGGTGCTTTTGCCGCAGGTGCCGGATTGATTTTAGCCATAGGCGGAAGCTGGGCATTAGCTAAATTCACTTTCGATGCAGCCTTTGTGCCTCCATTTGTGCCAACCTTATTGTTGTTTGGCTCAATTGTGTTACTAGTCGTAATTACAGGGGTATTAAGCACCAGGAGTATCCTGAACCAACCACCGTTAAAGATTTTAAGGACAGAAAGTTAGATTATGTTAAGGCTAACCCAATAAATAGACCAACTAAAATAACGTCTTGCAGGTTTTAGGAAAATGCGCTTTTAAATTTGATTCCCCTAAACAAACTATATGATAATAGCTTTGTTCCTTTTCAAAAGAATTTAAAGATGAATAAAAGATATCCGATATTATTCCTGGCTTTAGGCGTTGGTGTTATAGCGATAAACCTAATTTCCTGTGTGTCTATTCCAAAGGGAGCCACTGCTGTTAAGCCATTTAAAAAAGACAAATACCTGGGCAAGTGGTATGAGATTGCACGAATGGATTTTAAGTTCGAAAAAGATCTTAATAATGTAACGGCTACCTATTCACTTAAGGATGACGGCAGTATCAAGGTAGATAACCGCGGTTATAATTATGTTAAAAAGGAATGGAAACAGAGCATTGGTAAAGCAAAATTTGTAAATGAAAGCAACGAAGGAAGATTAAAAGTTTCGTTCTTTGGCCCTTTTTATGCAGGCTATAATGTAATCGAGGTCGACTCAGATTATCAATATGCTTTGGTAGCCGGCAACAACCTAAAATACCTCTGGATTTTATCCAGAAACAAAAGCATTCCGGAAAACATTAAACAGCAATATTTGAGAAAGGCAGAAAGCTTAGGTTATGATACCGCCACTTTGGTTTGGACCAAGCAGGATTAATAGGCATTTTATTCATGCTATTGGCTTAGCCATAACCTAAAGAAGTAAATATAATCTGTTACCATAAACCAAGTACCTATGGTAACAGACTATAACTGAATAGTTATGCAGCATCAATTGCTTCGCGAAGTGCCTTTGCAGCAGCAGCAGGATCTTCAGCGCCATAAATTGCAGCACCTGCAACGGCAACTATAGCACCTGCCTGTATAACTGCAGTAACGTTATCAATATTTACCCCACCAGCAATAGAAACTGGAACTCCAGCGCTTGCGGCTTCATCGATAAGCACCTGAATAGAGTAACCAGCCGTCCACTGCTCATCTAAACCTGCATGTAATTCTACGAATTCAACACCTAATGCAGTAACCTCTTGGGCTCTTTTAACACGGTCAGGATAACCAATAGTGTCAACCACTACGCCTTTTCCATGTGCTTTTGCCGCTTTAACCGCACCGATAATCGTTGCATTTCCTGCAGCCCCCATTACGGTAACCAAATCAGCTCCTGCTTTAAAAGCAATATCAGCTTCCAGTTCACCCGCATCTGCCGTTTTTAAATCTGCAAAAACCAGTTTATCAGGATGTGCAGCTTTCATTGCGGTAATTACTGTAGCGCCCATATTCTTGATCAGCGGAGTGCCCAATTCAATAATATCTACATATGGAGCTACTTTTGCTGCCAAAGCTAAGGCTTCTTCAGTTGTTAATAAATCTATTGCTACTTGTAATTTTGCCATGTTTCTATTTTATCTATAATTAAATTAATTGTTATTCAAGGTTGGCGTGTCTCTTCCATAGTGTTTCTGCAGCTTGTCCGCTCAGTTTCCAAAGTGATTGAAAAACGGCATCATTAAGTAAAAGCAAAAACTGCTCGAACAGGCTTCCTGCATATTGAGTAGATACTTTTGCGCTGTGGTCTTCTTTTTCCGCCGCTGGCACCCATACCACGTGGCTGGCCAGTTTTGCCAGTAACGATCCGGCGTTTGTTGTAATGGCTACCACTTCAGCACCTACCGCTTTCGATTTTTCTGCAGCCCTTACAATCGATCCGGTTGTTCCTGAACCCGAGGCAGCAATTAATAAATCGCCCGCTTCGATAGCCGGACTTGTGGTATCTCCAACATAGTAAACAGTAAGACCAAGATGCATTAAACGCATTGCTGCCGATTGCATGGCGAAACCGGAACGGCCTGCGGCAGTAATAAAAATCCGTTTTGCCCGCTGAATGTGATATACAAAAGGGATTAACTGGTCTAATCCCATCTGTCTGGCCAATCGGGCATTCTCCTCGATAATCTTATCCAGGTTCATTTGCAGATCCCAGGCCAGCTGCTGATTATCAAGGCTATCTATTGCTAACTGGCTGTCGGTAATTGCTATTGGGGCTTTTAAGTCCATTTTATACACGCTGTTTATTGGCCCAAAGGTATGGGCGCCACTTCGCAGTATGGTTATACATTTAGCTACTTATATGGGACAATCAGGAAATATGTTACTACAAAAGTCATCCATTAGCCATATTAAAGACATGGTTTCCGAATAGTCCACCATAATTACCAGTTAATCCAATCGCTAAAAAATTAAGTATTTAACTTTAACATCATGAGTTTATCCTCCGAAGTAACACATCTGGAAAAATCGATTATCTATATCCGCGATCTGAGCAATTGTCCGCCCAGTTATCTTAATGACCCGGGCAGAAAAGAGTTCTTCGAAATCGTTTGGTTAAAAAATGAAGAACCTTTACACGCCTTACAAGAATCAGTATTCGACAGTAAAGGAGACTGGATTTATCTCATCCCTCCCTACCGCGTGCATCAGCTTAACAAAGCCGGTAAAAACGGTGTATTAATCTCCTTTAAAAGATCTGTTCTTGAAGGGGAAGAAAAAGAATTCCTCCTCGATCTGTTTAAGATCTTTAATGTTCAGGGCGAATTTTCCTGTTTAAGGCTAAATCAGGAAACCGCTTCTGAGCTCGGTAATATCTACAAATTAATTGAGGATGAATACCAGAAGGCAGGAAATACTTTTATCATTACCAGGGCACTGCTAAAAGTATTTCTATTAAAACTGATCCAGGTAAAAGAACATGAATTTACCAGCCATGATGTACAGCAAAAAAGAGTCTACGAATTTTTGATGTTACTCGAAAGCAATTATCAGCAGGTTAGGAACACCGATTTCTATGCTGGTAAAATCGGCATTAGTTCTAAAAGATTAAATCAGATTTTAAAAGAAAAACTAAATAAAACAGGAATGCAGATCATCCACGATCGCATCATCCTGGAGGCAAAAAGGAAAATTATCCATAGTGCCCATACCATTAAAGAAATTGCATACGAACTGGGTTTTTCAGACCGACCTTATTTTAGCCGTTTCTTTAAAAAACAGACAGGCCAAACGCCCGAAGCGTTTCAAAAAGAGGCCAGAAACCACATCGAATCAAAATTTAATACTCTGGTTTAAATAATCCTATAGCAAATGCTTATTTCTCATCAACAAAGCCGTAGCTCTTAACTTCTTTTACACCATCAGGCAATTCGGCGAATGCACGGTATAGAATCGCTTTTTTATCTTTGTCTATACCGTTAAAAAGTTTAGCCGCCTCTATTCTTACCTTTTCGTTTTCAGCTTTTAGCGCAACAACATCTGTAAGATCGATACGCGTTACATAAAGTATGCAAGGAAAAATCCCTTCTCCCATGATCTGAGGATAAATCCTGAACACTTTAGGCTTTGTATCAATGTTTTCAAGTGTTAACGGAAATATGTATTTAGCATTTACTTCTTTCATCACCTTCTCTGAAAGGTCATTAATGTCTTTTTCTTTTAGATACTGAAAATATTCGCCCCCCGGCTTTAGACATTGTTGAGCAAGAACAAGATAGTTTGCGGCATCAACCAAATAAGATTTATTATAACTGTCTAACGCTTGTTTATAGTAGTCAGGAGCGATCAATTTTTCTAAACGATACTGTCCAAGATAAAGAATGTTTATTTTCCACTGGTTATTATAATTACCGTAGATGGCAGTAATTAGTAATTCCCCATCGCCAGGCAATAACAACGAAACATACATTTCTTTATTTAGAGCCAGATAATGGATGATATAATCATTATTACCAGCAAGTCCAGAAAAAAGGGTATTACCTACTCCAGTTGTTGAATTTTTGACATGATATTCATCCAAGAGGCTATAGTTTTTCGCAGAGAGAGAAGCACTTGCGTCTTTTACAAGTTTTTCGATATTCCCTTCATCTTTTTCCAGTAGTTTATCAGACATCATTGCTTTTACGGTAGCTGCATCATTACCAGCAATGGCCTTAAATAATTTATTGTTCAATGCACTTAGCTGTGCCCTGGTATTCTGATTTATTTTTTCATTCTTTAAAATCTCTGAAGTACCAGCTTTACAGCCTTGGAACATTAAAAACAGGGTTACAACAAGAAAAGTCTTTCTGATCATTTTATTTGGTTTTACAGCTATTTCAGGAGGTCATCTGTTTTTGATTATAGCTGAAATTGAGCGCTAACAATAAAAAACAACCGCTATTATAAAGTAACAAAAAATATTAGCGAAAGCCAATGGTTTTTGGCACTGACTTAGTTAAGTTTTTCTTTTATACAGTTTTTAGCAATTTATAATACATTTACATTATGATCAGATTAAATAACGATACGCCCAACGATATTCTTCAAGATGTAAAAATTGGCGATATGGTAACCGATACTTTTAGCAAAACCGGCCTTGTAGAAAATATAGAAATTAGCGACGATGGCCTGTACCGGGTTTACGCGTTTCATCTCGTTACCGGAAGAACCATTACTGTTAAAAAGTAAAAAGCGCAAAAAAAATAAAAATTTACCACGACCTTTCCCGATTTTCGGGAGATAAAAAGGATAGACACAGCTAATATTAAATCAGTGTTCATCTGTGGTAAAAGCTATATTTAATCACATTACCTAAGCCCTAACCAAATGTCATTACTTATCCTACTCTTCGGCATCCTGTTGCTTTTCGTGCTGATCTTGAAAAAGATCAACCCAATGATTGCCCTAATTGCTGTGGCAATTATTACAGGTCTTTTATTGGGCATGCCTGCCCCAAAGGTAATGAGCTCCATTGGCAATGGTATAGGCAGCACGCTGGGCAGCATGGTAATGGTTTTGGCACTCGGTGCGATGATGGGCAAATTAATTGAAGATAGCGGATCGGCAAAAAAGATCGTTTTCATATTGATCGGGGCTTTCGGCAAAAAGAACATTCAATGGGCCGTGTTGTTAACCGGTTTATTGGTGGGAATTCCTTTGTTTTACAATGCTGGTTTTGTGGTGTTAATCCCTTTGGTTTTTGCCATTTCTGCCACAACAGGACTATCAAAATTATACATCGGCATCCCGATGGCCACAGCCCTTTCAGTAACACATGGTTTTTTACCGCCCCACCCTGGCCCAGTTGCTTTAGCTGGTATTTTCCACGCCGATATTGGTAAAACATTAATTTACGGTTTAACTTTAAGCCTACCTATTGCCGTTATTGCCGGAATCTATTTCCCACGGTTGATTCTCAAACGCGATCAATCGGTAACTGTTCAAAACTTCAGCATAAACGAAGAAGAAAATCTCCCTTCTGCATCAAGGAGTTTCATTACGGCATTGCTGCCGGTATTCTTAATCATCGCCGGAACCATCGGAAGCAGCTTAAAAATAGATTATATCGGTAAACCGCTGTTTATATTTTTAGCCGATCCTACCGCTGCTTTATTAATTTCGGTTATTATTGCTTTAGCGGTTCAAAAAACCACCATTACAAAAGCAATGGAATCGTGTGCCGAAGGGGTAAAAAGTATCGCCATGATTATCCTCATTATTGCAGCAGGCGGCGCCTTTAAACAGATTTTGATCGATAGTGGTATGGGCGAAACCGTAAAACAGCTTACTGGCGGTTTAAATTTGTCGCCATTATTACTCGCATGGCTAATCACCGCATCGCTTAGGGTAACCCTGGGTTCAGCAACAGTGGCTGCGCTAACCGCTTCGGGTATGGTATTGCCGCTAATTGGCCCCGGGACGCCTCCTGAGTTAATGGTATTATCTGTCGGCGCAGGGAGTTTGATGTTTTCTCACGTAAACGATACAGGTTTCTGGATGTTTAAAGAATACTTTAACCTTAGCCTGAAAGAAACTTTTAGCACCTGGACCATGATGGAAAGCCTGGTTTCGGTTTTAGGGCTTATTGGGGTGTTGGTACTTAATCAGTTTGTGTAAGGGGAAGATAGCGTTGTCAACTTTTAATAGCCATGTCGCTAGTAAGTTGGCAACGCTTATCAAGCGCTTATCCCCCATTCCGCCTTGCTCCAGTCGGGATGACGACCTATCACCTGAATTATTTTTTGGAAAGCAATTGCAGGAGCTTTTAGGGTAAAACAGTCCCGCTCCCGCTTCTGCCAATTGGAAGGAATTGGCATCCCGCTCCGATCGGGTTTAGTGATCTTAAACAGTGCTACTATCCAAGGTAAAATAAACCCGACCGACAGCGTTATTCCGTCCTTCACGGGATTAAGCAAAGGGCGGGACTATCGGAACCGAAGCACCACAGGCGCTGCTTTTCAAAAAATGTAGCACCTACTTGAATGGTTCCTTCACCCATCGTTGTAAGATTGCTTCGTTCCTCGCAATGACGAAATTATCTAAAAACATTAATTCTTTACCCTGTTCTTTTCTGCATCGGCACCAGAAGACTCGTGTTTAGCCGGCGAAGAAAATGCTTTACCAAAACGGTAACTATAACTCACCACAACCGATCTCGAATCCTGACGGTTAACCCAGTTTGCTTCTGTGTTCGCCAGATTATTGATTATACCATTATAAATCCGGGTTCTGAAAATGTCGTTAGCAGTTAATTTCAACGTACTTTTTGCTGAAAGTTTTTTCTGCACCGCTGCACCGAACTCATGTACTTCGGCCAATAAAAACTGTACATTAGATAGTTTACTCTGGTAACGCATATTTACCTCTGCATTCCAGGTTGGACTGATTTTGAACTGCAAATTCGGATTTGCCCTTAAATAACTTCCATTGGTAACCAAAAAACCTGTGTAGAAATCTGTTTTTGAAACTATTTTTGCATACTCAACATAAGCATTCAGCTTAACCCATTTGGTGATATCGATCTCTGCATTTACCGAAACATTGGCCACTCTTGTTTTGCCCACATTTGCTGGTCTGCTGTAATAGGTGCCATTTAAAATTTCGATGGTTTCGTTCACCTCATCTCTCACCCAGCTGTAACCAAATGTTGTGGTAATCTTACTTTTATAAGTATGAGAAAGTTCGATACTTTGGGTAAATGAAGGCTTTAAAAAAGGATTGCCAACATAATAGGTAAACTTATCCAAAGGAGAAAAGAATGGATTAAGATCCTGATAATATGGCCGATCGATCCTTCTTCCATAATTAAGTCCCAGTTGATTGTTACCGGCAGTATCGAGTTTATAGGAGAAATAAAGCGTTGGAAATAAACTGTTATAGGTTCTTTTAAAACTCGAATCAGGTTTAATTAGATTGCCCAACTGATGCCCGTTAGAAACCGTGTTTTCATACCTCAAGCCAGCCTGAAGCGAAAACCGCTTTCCTTCCCTGCTCATATTTAGGTAAACCGCATTGATGTTTTCTTCATATAAAAAGTGATTGCTCTTTTCATAATCGGCATTGGTTTTCCCGTTTGCCGTATTAAAGTAATCGGCAATGTTATCGGTTTTGGTATAAGCGGTTTTAACACCCGCATCAAGCTTCCACTTATTTTCCAGTGGATGTGAATAATCTGCTTTTGCGGTATAGATATCAATATTTGAAGGCAGGTTACCTGTTAAAATATCCTGGTATTTTAAGGCTCCACTGGGCAGGTAACTGAAATTGTAATAGGTTTGATCGGTTTGATTCCGGTAAAGCAGATAATCGGCATCAAAAGTCAATTCTCGTCCTACCTGCTTAAATTTGTGCCTGTAATTTAAATTTACACCGGCATTCTGGTATTTGATCTGGTCGATATTTTCAGCCCTGATGACCGAATCTAACTGCATCGAAGCATTAGACAGATTACTGGTATTGTTGTTTACCTGTTTCGAAATCCTGTTCATTCCGGTAAGTACCACGCCCCAGGTTGTGCGGTCTGATGCGTAATAATCTAGCCCTGTTTTTAAATTAAAAGTATTGCCGTGCCTGCGGAAATAAGAATTCTGATTAAAGTAGGATTTGGCACTACCATCGTCATTTTTATATTTCCGGTTCAGATCAAGATCGGTAAAACTGTTATTTAAATTATAACTCAGGTTTCCGAAAACATTGATTTTATCCTTGCGGTAATTAAAGTTGAAACTGTTGTTCGAACGACTTAATTCGCCTTGATTTAAACTCAGGTTAATCCCTCCATTAAACCCAGCGATTTTTGTTTTCTTGGTTTTGATATTGATTACCCCTCCATTTCCCGCAGCGTCATATTTAGCAGGTGGATTGGTCATCAGCTCAATCTGGTCAAGCGAAGAAGAAGGAAGCGAACGCAGGTAATTATCGAGATCGGCGCCCGATAAATAGGTTGGTTTATCATCAATGAAAATAGCCACTCCACTCTTGCCTTTGAGCGAGATTACCCCATTCTGATCTACATTTACCCCAGGCGATTTACTCAGCACATCCAGTGCGGTTGTGCCTGCATTGGAGATCAAAGCATCAACATTAACCACCGTACGGTCTATCTTTCGTTCTACAAAAGCCTTTTGCCCCGAAATATTTACCTCTTTTAAATTGGTTGCTCCAGCCTTGATCTTGATGTCGGCCAAATTGATCACAGCGTGATCGGCAGTTAAAACCAAGGTATCGGTTTGATAAATAGGCGAACCTACAACCGATACCTTGATGAGGTATTTTCCATAACCGAATTTATCAAAACTAAACAGTCCATCTTTTTCGGTGAAGGTTGTTTTAACCAACACCGAATCTTTAAGTAGTGCAGCTGTGGCAAATTCTATATTTTTTCCATCGGCATCCAATACGCGACCATAAATTCTGGATTGAGGAGTTTGGGCTTGAGCAAAGGTAAGGGCAATATTCATCCATACGGCTAAAAAAGCCATGAGCTTAAATTTCATGATGTGAATTGGATTAGCGCTTTTAGAACTTAGTTTTATTGTTTTCGATCAGGAAATTATACATCAGCGAATGATTTTCATTTTTCAAAAATCTTTGCTTGTATTTTTTCTGCACATCAGCATTTTGTTTTACGCCATTTACAATTAAATCGTCTTTATTAAGTTTGTACGACAATTTATTGGTGCTGGTAATGATGCCGTCTTTCATCAATTGCTGATTGATTTCGTTGGTATAATCGTGACCATCTCCGTCGGTTACGGTTTTCGAGGTAACCGTACGCTGTACGCCTGTTCTGGTACTAGTTTTTGGGTTATACATAGGAGGCGTTGGAGGCGTAGGTGGAGCTGGTGGGTTGGTTGGAGCTGACGGAACTGGAGGCAACGGTGGTGCCGGCGGTACAGCATACGCAGCACGGGGCGTTCTTGGTGCCCTAGGTGGGCGCGGCGGACGTGGCGCTCTTGGTACACGGTTTCCTCTACCCTCTTTATCATCCTGGGTCCATTTAGCGTCTTCCTTTGCCCATTTATCAACCTCTTTTGTCCACTTGGCATCTTCTTTTGCCCATTTGGCGTCTTCCTTGGCTAATTTAGCATCTTCTTTTGCCAGTTTCTCGTCTGCAATACGGCGTTTTTCATCGGCTATTCTTGCTTTGGCATCTTCTTTCCGCATTCGTTCATCCACTATTGCCTTTCCAGCATCGTCTTTTCTGGCTTGCTGATCGGCAATTCTTGCATTTACATCTTCATCCGTTTCGCTGTTTTTGCGTTTTTCGTTTAACTGTTTCAATTGACGATCCATTTTCGAATTGATTTCCTTTTCCAATTGATCGGCAGATTTCCCTTCAACAGGTTTAGCTTTTTTAGCGGTATCCTGTAAAACTTGTATTGAAGTGGATATTTTATTTCTGGTAACTGTTTTTGCATTGCCCACGCTCTTGAACGCAGCGCTACAAACCACAACCGATACCAAGGCGATGGTTAATATTGTCTTTTCCATTTTGTTTAAAGTTGAATTGGTGTTGAATAACATCCTGCTTGCTCTATGCAGCAGGCTACCTTTCTTACCCGTTATCGCCATGGCATAAGCAGGTGCACGCTGCTTAAACTCTTGACAGAATATGAGGGCCTGAACGTAGTTTTTGCGATCGCTTACACAGACAATGGCCAAATCATCACAGCAATGCTCGCGTTCTGTTTTTATTAATTGTGATACCCAAAGTACCGCTGGGTTAAAGAAGAAAACGATTTCGATAAAACTTTGCAATAGGTTTACCAGGTAATCTTTGCGCTTAATGTGCGCCAGTTCGTGAGAAAGAATAGCCTCAACTTCTGCATTTGACAGGCCGTTAAGCAAACCTAGTGGAATCAGAATTAAGGGTTTAAAATGCCCCACAACCATTGGCGCCTGCGCAATACCCGATTGCATGATTTTAACCGATTGACTTAGACCTAATTTTTGGGCCAGTATAGCTAACTTTTCATCCCACTGTTTACCTGCAGCATAGGTTTTATGTTTACGCAAATGATATACACCATTTAAACCCACCACTAACTGAACACTCTTCCCACATATAATTAAAAACCAGATCAATACAATCTGATAAGCATATGCATTCCATAAAGAAAGCATTTTGTTCAGTCCCGAATACATATCTTGCTGAACGTTTGCAATTACAGGTTGATCGGTAGCCCCGCTTGGGAGATTAATTACAACCTGCTCAGCTGTAGAACCTATAGGCTTTCGCAGTTCTTTGTAAAAGCTGAAGAATATGGCCACAACAAACAAGGCCAAACATATGGTGAGGAGGTTATAGCGCATTGCCGCGCTAGCTTTTCGGGTAGTAAACATAACCAAACCAGCAAGCAAGGCCAATATTACACCAAGCCATAGCGAGTGGAATAAAGTAGCGCCAAGGGCATGAAGCCAGTTTTCGGGCAAAAGGTTAATTAACTTAAATTCCATCATTGTGGTTCTTTAGAATCTGTTATTATTAATTATTCCATGCTATCCAATAGCCGCTTTATCTCTTCTATTTCCTGTTTAGAGGTTTTTTCGTTACCCAGAAGCTGCATCATTAACTGTGAGGCAGATCCTCTATATAAGGTATTAACAAAACGGTCTAACAACTGTACTTTGGTTTTCTCTTCAGCCTCAACAGGAATATAAATGTGCTTCATTTGGCTTTCATCACGTTTTAATATTCCTTTTTCGGTTAAGATCTGCATCTGCTTTAAAGTTGAGGTATAATTCACCTCCCGTTGTTCGTTCAATTTATCGTTTACAAACCGAACTGTAGAAGGCCCGAATTCCCATAATACCTGAAGAATTTCTAATTCAGCTTTAGTAGGTTCAGGCAGATTATTTTCAGTTTGATTACTTTTCATATTCTAAAGGTACGATGTTTTTCGTACGATACAAATATTAGATTAATTATTTTTCAATAAAACAATTAAAGTACTGATTTCTAATGAATTAAAAACTATTTATTATTTAAAGTCTCAACAAGTAGGTATTGCATCTTTAGAATCAGGCAATTTTTTATTAATCCAACCAGACCTAAAAAGTTGAAACAAGCCAGGAACAGAAGGTACTTTGACAACAATCATTAATCGCATTAACTCTTATCAATGCACATAAGGTAACGCTTAAGCAAATTTGGGGATCAAAATCTATCCTATGTCGCGCATTTTTGTTTTATGGTTACATTTTATCGCTTATAATAATTAAGATGGCAGATAAAGGAAATACCCTTCATATACTGTTTATCAAATATTTGATATTAACAGTAGTTTACCTCGTGCTGCTGGCCATTTTTGGTGAATATTATTTTTTTACCAAGTTTAATGTCGAAATCCTAAACCTTGATGGCCTTGCCGACCTTTTATTATCACAAAGAGGGTTTTCATATTGGGAAAAATGCGCTTTTTTAATCTTTATACCATTTATCATTACCATAGGTTTTATCATTCACTACTGGATTTACGATACAACCAACCAGCTATTTACCAGAAATTTTGCCTTCCTGATCGGCATATTGCCATTTACGTTTTTACCATTCCTCATCAGCTTTCAGGATACTAAGCTTTTATTGGTGCTGCTTGGCATCGTCCTTTTTCTTTTATTGTTGTTATGGATTATTCTTTTCCATGTTAGGATGTTTCAGTTCGGCTATCTATCATTTCATTTGTTCATCACCTGCTGCCTGATCACAACCTTTGTTGTACTTGCAAGGATCGATCTGGAAGCCCAGAATTGTTTAAACAACAAAAAAAACACAAACATCCTTAAAAACTTAAACACATCATCGGTTGATAACAGTATTATTTTCATTGGCAATACAACATCTTTTGAGTTTTATTACTCACGTACTCAGCAAAGAAGTATTATCCTCCCTAAAACAAACTAAAAAACGGTTATTTAGGCTAATTTTTAGTACTAAGCAGACTTTTTAATTGGTTGTTTTTACCATCTTGACTACAATCAAAAATATAATTGATAATTATCAACCTGTTTATCCGTCAGAATAACGATTTTTATTGGATATTTGTCTATTAATCCCTATAAAAACCTAATAAATGCCTTCTCTAAAAATGCTTATTAAAAAACTGCATCATTTTTTTAATAAAGCCTACAGTATTATCTTCACTTCCGTCAAGATAATTTTTCCACCCAGCGACTTAAGTTTTTTGCTCCCCCTATTATTTCCAATTGTCTATCTTCTTTTCTCGCAGACCTTAATTTAGTCTATCGAAAAGCTTTAATAACGTAACAACAAGGTCCGGAAATCAGGTTTAACACCTGTTTTGCCAATCTAAAGGAAACTATAGCCTTCAGGATTAAACATAAAATTTAAATGGAGGGATCTAAAATCTTGATTATACTTGAGGATTTCGATCTAAGGATAAAAATCACCGAAATACTAACAATCGGAAAATACAATGTAAAATCAACAAATAGCGGTAAGCAAGCAATCGACATTCTCAGAAAAAGTCCGGTAGATGTAATTATTTCGGAGGTAAATGTAGCTGAAATGGACGGAATCGGGGTATTGCGTGTTGTTAATAAATTTATGGAAACTGCAAGCATCAGTTTTATTATGATATTGAACAATCAGGATTATGACCTTGCCCGCAGAGTGATGGAATTGGGCGCTGATGGCTACCTGATGGCCCCTTTTGATGATGGCGAGCTGCTTAATCATGTAGAGGTAAAGCTCAGAAAAAAAAGGCTTCAACATGAATTATTTTTAAAAAGGCATACTCAATTAAAGAATATCCACAAAAGCGGCGATGAGTTATCCTGGTTAAGATCAAGGTTCGAAGGTTGTTTACCCAGATCTTTAAAAAAAAACCAGGTTCTTTATCATAAGGGAGAGAGACGATCGCTCGGATTACATTACATTTTATCAGGAAAGATAAAAACCTATGTAGCTGATTCCGCCGGCAACATATTTATCACTGGCATTTATGGCCCGCATGAATATTTCGGACTTCAGAGTGCGCTATTGGGCACTGAAAATAAGGAAATTGCAGAAGCCATCGATAGTGTTGAAATACTGACCATCCCTTATACCGATCTCCAGAATTTAATTACAGACTATCCAGACATGTTCAACTTTTTTGCTAAAGCGCTTGCTCATGGCTTGAACAACCGTGATGAAAAGCTACTGAACATCGCCTATTACTCTGTAAGGAAGAGGATAGCAAAAGCAATTATTGAACTGACTAAACTAAACCATGAGTCTGCAGAGAATCATAGATTTATACTCCCCAGATATGATCTGGCATGCTTCATAGGCATTGCAACCGAAACACTGAGTAGGGTGCTTGGAGATTTCACAAGAGAGGGGCTAATTGAAAAAGACGGTAATAATATTATTATACTGGATATGAACGCTTTGAAAACGATGAAAAATTAGCATATGCTTACTGAAATATCCACTTAAAAACTTATCGCTTAGCTCACATTGCTACCTAGTTTTAGCGATGAGTAAGATCAAGATAAGTCTTGATCAAAATCAGAGGAAAATTAATTTTTAATGCAGAATTTAGTTGTAGCCGATCTTAAGTAAGATTAGCACAATACCCAAAAAACGATCGCCGCACAAAAATACTAAATCGATTTATCGATAGGCGAAGATGCTCCAAAGTTGATGCTTCGGGTAGAGGAATGAGTTTCGGCTGGTCTTACCCATAGCACCTTGCAGTGCCGTTGAAACCTATGAAAGAGAAAGAGCCGATGATTGATAACTGACAAGAAATTATGCCCTTTTAATTCGGGTGGGGATCTGAGCCTTTGAGCATGACCGGTTTGTAGATGCGATTTACCAAAAAAAAAAAAAAAATCAATATGTTAATCACGAAACTTAATTAAATCAACATGGAAGTAGGCTACATCAAATATTTTTTAAAGGTATTTCTTTCGTTGTTAGATCGGAAGAAAGATAGAGCAGCTATTCGCTTTATGTACAGACATACAGCCTTTTTCAGGATTCACAAAGGAAAAACGCTTTTTAAGCCAAACAGTTCAGTTGCTAACAATAGCATTATAATTGTAGCAGATGGCCTGGTTAATGGCTATTTAGTGAATGAAGAGGCCGGGCAGGCCAATATATGGTTGGGCACGAAAGGTAGCGTATATATCCCGAATGGTTTTAAACAAGCAGATGATAACTTTAATCTTTTTGCCATAAAGGATACTATCGTTTTTTTGATAGACCAAACCGAGCTGGAGGATGGCTGCGAATGGTACCCTGTTCTTGACTCATTATTTAATACTTATCTTCTCAAAACTGCGATATCTGATGTAAACAATAGAAACATCTTATTTAGACTGCAGAATACTGAAAACAGAATATCGCTATTTAAACGTATTTATCCTGGACTATTTGACCAGATCCCTACTGACCTGCTTCTCTCCTATCTTGATATTGATTTAAGCTTAACACCTAAGCAAAACTTGCAAATTAATAGTGTATATAACAAGGATATACTTACTAATTTCTAAGATCACATATTAAAAAGAGCAATTCTCTGTTAGGCAAACGCAAAAAAAAATGCTGTTGAATAATGCAGGATATAAACTGCATCTATTCAACAGCAGGTCTAACGAAAATTAATCATCAAAAATAATATCTCCTGATGGTTTAATTGTACTGGCAATTATTTTATGCAGCACTTTTGGCGGTCTAAAAATAACGACTTACCCCGTTTCATATGGTATACATGAAACTTTGTAATATCCCATAAATAAATAACCATAGGAAAAGCCAAAATCTCCTATGGTTATCAACTTTAGTATTAAAAGGGATGCTTTTATCCCTTAAGCTGTTTAATTACTGCAATAATATCCTCTTCTCCATATTTTGCAGCCGCATCTTCGAAAGTATTTAGCGCTGTTTTAGCCAATGGTGATGAAATTCCTTCGGTTTTAGCCAGGTTCAGATCTTTTACAATATGTTTAAGTGCAAAAGCAGCTTTGTAATGATCAGCAATAATGGCATCACCTTTAATTTTGGTAAAAATATTACCAATGGCTGCATTATTGATCAATTCTAATAAGTCTTCTGTTTTAATCCCTTGTTCATTCGCAAACAAAACGGTTTCGGCCAGGCCCTGTGCATATAAGGCCAAAAGCGAATTGATGGCCAGCTTTGCGCTATTACCCGCACCATTTTCGCCAACAAGTTTGGCAAGTTTGCCCATTTTTTCCAGAATCGGTTTTACCTGATTAAAAGCAGCTTCTTCACCGCCAACCATGATAACCAACTGACCGGTTTCTGCCTGCTTTACACTCCCTGAAACCGGTGCATCCAAATAAAAGTTTCGTTTTGCCTTACACTGTGTGGCCATTTCTTTTGAAATAGAAGGAGAAACCGTGCTCATATTGATGATGATCTTACCCGATGTTTCTATACTAAAAAGGCCTTCTTCTCCCTTAAAAATCTGTTCTATCGCGGCATCATCAGAAACCATAACGATTACCACATCAGTAGCTGCAATCAGCGCTTTAGGTGTTTCGGCTATTGATGCGCCAATCTCTTTCAACGAAGCTTCTTTATCCTTGCTCCTGTTATAGACAGTAACTGTATAACCTGCTTTTATCAATTGCCCTGCCATCGGGATCCCCATATTCCCTAACCCGATCCAACCTATTTTTGTTGTATTCATTTTGTTATTTTTATAATAGCAAATGTGCCAAAGAAAAAGCTGAAATCCTTAAACCCCATGTAAAAATGATACGATGAAGTAATTATTTGAATGAGTCGCCTTAATATACTAATATTTTTAGTAAATTAGCACCACATTAAAATAATCTCCCACTTTGTAATTACCATACCATATGGCCAGCCCGCTTAAAGATTTATATTCTCCAGCCTTTTACGATAGATTAGCCCATGCATTAACGGTTACTGTTCCAGGTTTCGACAAAGGAAAATTTATTAAAAAGGTTTTTACTGCTGACTTCAAATCAAAAGAATTAAAAGAGCGGATGAAACATACCTCGAAGGTATTACATGATTTTTTACCCGAAGATTATCCTCAAACGATAGCGTTGATTAAAAAAACTATCGCACAATTAAGGCTTCAGGGTATTGGAGAAGATAGCTTGGCTTATATGTTTTTACCTGACTATATCGAAACCTATGGTATAGATGATTTCGAAGCTTCGGTTGAGGCACTCGAATTTGTTACGCAGTTTGTAAGCTGCGAATTTGCCGTTCGTCCTTTCATTTTAAAATACGGAAACGAGATGATTTTAAAAATGAAAAAATGGTCGCTGCACGAAAGCCATAAAGTAAGAAGGCTCGCCAGTGAAGGCAGCAGACCACGCCTACCCTGGGCCATGGGTATTCCCTTTCTGAAAAAAGACCCGACATCCATTTTACCCATACTGGAAAACCTTAAAACAGATCCATCAGAATACGTAAGGCGGAGCGTTGCCAATAGTTTGAACGATATTGCAAAAGATCATCCCCATATTGTTTTAAATATTGCTAAAAATTGGTCGGGTTTGGGTGCCGAAACAGATGCCATTATTAAACATGGCAGCCGTACATTACTTAAACAAGGCCATGCAGATATCCTTAAACATTATGGCTTAGATGATGCAGGGATTTTATTAAAAGATTTCAAAATCTCGACGCCCAAGATCAAAATTGGCGAAAGTCTGGAGTTTTCATTTTCTATTCTGAACGAAAATCGGACTGAACAAAAGGTTAGATTGGAATATGCCATTTACTATAAAAAGCAAAACGGCCAGAACACAAAAAAAGTGTATAAAATTTCGGAGCGGACTTATCCTGCAGGTGCAGCAGTAAACATTATCCGCAAGCAAAAATTCGTACTGATTACGACACGTAAATTTCATCTGGGCGGTCACCAGGTTTCGATGATCATTAACGGTGCCGAGAAGGAAATTTCACACTTTGAATTAACGGCTTAGTTTGGATTTTAATTCATCAAGCAAAGCGACCTGCTTTTCGTTGATGTGTTTTACGGCATTATTGTAGGCAAACCATTCGGCTTTGTCTATTTCAGCGAAACTTTTCTTTTTGCCCGATCGCGGCGGCCATTCAATTTCGAAAGTATTGCTAACAATTGTAGAAGGATCAAGATCTCCTTCCACAGCCCAGCACAATACTTTTTTACCTCCCTTTTGTACAACAGGACTTAATTCAATGAAATCGCCAGTTAAACTTTTACCTGTTTCCTCTTTAAATTCGCGGATAGCAGCCTTTAACGGCTCTTCACCTTCATCTAATTCCCCTTTCGGCACTGTCCAAAAGCCTAAATCTTTTTTGGCAAAGAACGGCCCGCCCGGATGAACCAGAAAAAATTCTACCTGCTGATCTTTTCTTCTGAAGAGCAATATTCCGGCACTCTGTTTCATAAGGGCAAGGTAGGGATTTGGAATTGAAAAGGAATTGAGTTTGTCTTAACATCTTTCGGCAAAGATCCTGAAACAAGTTCAGGATGACGATAGTTTATTAGAATTCACCATGTCTGATCCCGCGTTACGTCATGCTGAACTCGTTTCAGCATCTTCAATAGCCTCTGAAAATAAATGCAGGTTATAGCTCGTCAGTTTAGCTTTACAGGAAAGCTTTAAAAAATGTTTTTAATCGAACTGAGGCATATAACATGGAGAGAAACAAAGTGATCTTTTAAACTCTTTTTATTTCTCATCTCCCTGCCCCCTTCAAAGGGGGACAACAACACTCAAGAAAATCTTTTTAATGAAAAAAGCAGTTAAGCTTTTACACTTAACCGCTTTTATATAATCTGGTATGATGAGATTTAATTGGAGGCGTTTTACAACAACCCGTACAAACCATGAGCGTAATTCCTTAATGAAGAGGATACCGTCTTCATCTTATCCGGAGATGGGCCTTTTACTTTATACGCTTCTGGATGAAGTTCTAAAGGTTGTTCGTTAATTTGTTCTGATGTGTTTCTATTGCTTAATGTAGCATGCTGTTCTTCGCTTAATTTTAAAGGTGCCATGATCTTGAAATTTATACTAGAACAACAGGATTATCTGGAATAAGTTTGCAGTTTTTTGTAAATTTTTAAAATTATTGCTCAAGACTCGAAATCCAGTTTTCGGTATCCGAAATTTTAACCGGTACGGCAGAAGCAACGATTTTTAGTACCCCTCCTGCATTGATATCGGCTTGCGTGATAACGTTCTTTTTGAAAGGTTTTCCGTTAAGAAAAACGGCCTTGATATATTTGTTTTTAAAGCTGAAATTTTCCGTTTCGATGGTAAATGTTTTTCCTTTTGGCAGGTTATAGCTTAGCGATGGAAATAAAGGCACATTTAAATAATAAATCGGCCAGCCTACACAGGCAGGAGAAAAACCACTTGCCGCAAACACATACCAGGCACTCATTGCACCGGCATCATCGTCCATCGTACGCAGATAGGCATGTGGCTGGTTTCTGTAAATTTTACCGATATAACTACCGATTCCGCGGCTGTTATCGTTAAAATAATTCTGGATTACCGTATCAGCTGCCAATTGATGCATCCAATATTGCGATTTATAACCAGACTTGGTAACATTATACATCAATGGTACCTGCAAATCTGGTTCATTGGCATGGTTGTATAAATCACGCGCAAAAAATTCGTCGAGTTTTGCCAGATAAGATTCCTCTCCCCCGTCCAGTTCAATCAATCCTTTAAAATCATAAGGCACAAACCATCGATATTGCCAAATGGTACCTTGGTATAAACCACGGGCCTGCATGCGGTCGACATCATTTTTGGTCATATCTTTAAAATCTTTATTCCAATATTTCTTGTATTCAAGTGCTTTATTGAGATAAAAATCAGATTTTTCTTTATTCTTTAAAATCTTAAAGATTTCTGCCAATGCCCAGTTATCGTAACTCGATTCCAGTGCTTTATCCGGAGATTTATAATCCAGGCCATCTACCTCTTTCACTAACGAATCGGCAATCTTGTTAAAATCTACCGGATAACCCTTGCGGTAGGCATCAAGCAAAACCACAATGGCATGTTCAGAACGCACAGTATTTGATGGCTCATTTAGCCCGGCATAATCTTTTTTGCCCGAGTTATAGAGATCAGCGATAGAATTAACCATTCCAGCATACCTGTCTTGTTCAATTAGCGAAAGCAAAGGTAACTGCGTACGGTAATTGTCCCAAATGGCCCAGCCATTGTAGCGGATTTCTTTATCTTTCTGAATTTCCCCTTTTGTATTGCGATATGTTCCATCAGTTTCAGAAATTACATAAGGCGATTGCATGGTGCGGTATAAAAGCGAATAAAATAGTTTTGCACTTTCCAGATCGCCATTTACGGCAATTTTAGAAAGGTTTGTATTCCAATCGGCTTTGCTTTGTTCTTTTATAGTATTGAAAGGATTTTTATTGACAGAAGCTTTTGCGGCTTCGACACTTACCGACGAAAGTGCAATATTGATTCCAACTGAAGTTAATTCTCCTTTAAGCATGGCAATCATTTTATGATCGTCGATTACTTTCCACGATACATTATCGCCGATTTTCATGTAATAAAACAGCTTGTATTTACCTGCTCCACAAGTTGTTTTCGAGGTAATCCATCCGCTTAGGGCATTACCGTTTACCTCGTGCGATTCGGCTACAAAAGCACCATTAAAAGCATAACCTAAATCGAGATAAAAACCTTTGGCCCCTTTCGGAAATTGGTAGGCATGCTTCCCGGCTTTGCTCAATACGGTAAAACTGGCTTTAATTTTATTTTCGAAACCTACTTCATAGTAACCCGGACTTGCTTTTTCAGCAATCTTGATCAGTTCTGACTTCGCCGGATCACTGCCTAAAAATGGTTTGATGAAAATATTACCACCTGACCCCTGACAGCCTACTCCTTCGAAACGGTTGTGGGTAAAGCCTTCAAATTTCTTGGCCAGGTACTCGTAACCGGTATGTGTTTTAGGATAAGTTTGAGGGCCAATACTCAACATGCTAAAAGGGGCCGATGCAGCTGGCGACATCTGCCCATGATCTGCTGAAGATCCTAAAAAAACGTTCACCTGGTCGACAGGCTTTGCTGTTTTAACAGAAAAAAGCTGCGTTTTTTGTTGAGCTAAAACGTTTAACGAAAGAAACGGCAATAAAGCCAGTAGTTTAATGGAAAGCTTCATTATTTGTGTTTGTTTTTAAATCGCCCTAAAATAGTATTTTAACATGAAGTAGGTATTATGTTTTAGGTTCTTTACAAAAGGGCCTTCTCTAATCGTCACCCTGAATTTATTTTATTAGCAGTTTTTATTGTTTTAAAGGTCTAATAGCTACTTCGTGGTCAGGGTCTTTATAATTATTTATGGATGCTGATCCGGACATCACGACAGCATAACCACAGATAAACACGGATTTTTATATCTGTGTGCATCCTTTCCATCTTTGGTTAAATATTTGCTTGCGCCGAATAGCTTCACTTAATGACAATGACCGGGGCTATTGAGGGAAGCAGCATTTCATTTGTTGGATTGCAGGGTGCACAAACCCTTGTCCTTAAACCCGACAGCAGCGGCAGCTCCCGATTCTTCATCGGGACTATAGCGAATGGCGGGGCTGAAAACCTCAAAGAACCACAAGCCGCTCATTTTCTCTAATAAGAATATCTTTTATTTCGGTCGGTGAGACACCAACCGATAGGATAAATCCTAAGCTATTAAGACGGGATTGCAAATCCCAACTAACATTAGAAAAAGCTTTAACAAAATATGATTTTTTTTATTTTTAGAGCGCAAGGCCTGTGCAGGATAAAAAGTTCCTTCCCGTTTTTCGCTTTTACGCTTCGCTGCCTCGTACCTCATTGCTGCAGGGTAACGCTTCAACCGGGGCTAAGTGGCTACAGCAGCATTTCATTTGTTGGGTTGCAGGATGCACAAGCCCTTGTCCTTAAACCCGACAGCAGCGGCAGCTCCCGATTCTTCATCGGGACTATAGCGAATGGCGGGACTGCAAACTGCCAAGAACCACAAGCCGCTCATTTCCTAATAAGAATATCTTTTATTTCGGTCGGTGAGACACCAACCGATAGGATAATCGCAAATAAATGCCCTTCGACTACGCTACCATTGACGTTATTTTGCAAATAATTATTAATCAACATTTTAACAAATTTCGCATTTCCATCCAGCTAGGCCATAGTACGGTATCCCCGTTCTACTTAAATCCGGCCTAACAAATTTTTCGGGCTGCACTGCCCAAGCCTACCTGCTGGCTTCGAAAGAAAAATTTTCAGCCGGCAGTTTTTGTTTCTTTTTGATGCCAAAAAGAAAGAGCCCTTAGGCGGCGGCGAGCCGAGGCAAGGTTGAGCCAAGGGCAATAACCAAATATATACGTCATTCATATTGATTTTTATACAATAAATTACCCCTCAGGGTGACCTTTTTTCGAGATTTATCTCATAACTTAATGACATTGAGGTAAGGCTTCAACTGGGGCTATTGAGGGAGGTAGCATTTCATTTGTTAGGCTGCAAGGCACACAAACCTTTGTCCTTAAACCCGACAGCAGCGGCAGTTCCCGATTCTTCATCGGGACTATAGCGAATGGCGGGACTGCAAACCGCCAAGAACCACAAGCCTCTCATTTTCCAATAAGATATATCTTTTATTTCGGTCGGTGAGACACCAACCGATAGGATAATCGCAAATAAATACCCTTCGACTACGCCCAGGGTGACATTTTTTCGAGATTTATCCCATAACTTAATGACATTGGGGTAAGGCTTCAACCGGGGTTAGATGGCTACAGCAGTATTTCATTTGTTGGGGTTGCATGGCTTAGACTCAAGGGATTTTGCACAGTCATTCTCGAAAAATAATACAAAAAAAAGCCGTCCTAATGTAAAACATGGACGGCTCTAAAGTAATTTTACCTAATTATTTAATATTAACCGGAACAGAAATTTTATCCCATTCTAAAGCGAATCCGCTTTTGGTAATTTTATAAACTAAACGCTCTTGTGTAGCTTTTAATGCTTTTGTTTTAACATCAACACGTAAAGCATCTTTAGCTTCTTCGTATTTGTAAGCACCCCATTGTTTTGGTTCCTTGTTAAAAATAGCTGTCCAGGTTCCGCTTTCTTTAGGGATTAAAAAGAAACTGTATTTTCCTGCTGCCAAAGGTTTACCTTCAACTACGATATCTTTATCGGTTTCGAAAGTAGTAGCCTCGTTTGCACCTGCACGCCATACTTTATCAAAGGCTTCTAAACCGCCCCAGATTTTACGTCCTTTTACAGCAGGGCTGCTGTAGGTGATGGTAATGGTTGCACCTTTAACTTTTCCCGTTGCTGTAGCCGCAGGACTTGGCTTAGGCTGAGCATCTTGTGCCATTGCACTTACAGAAATAGTAATTGCTGTAAATAGCAATGCGATTGATTTAATCATCGTTTTCATAGTATTATATTTATCTGTTTTTGTTGTTTTTGATTTTACGAATTTATGGCTTTAGGTTGATAAAAACTATAATGCCGGTGTCGAAAAAAATTGAGCGAAACTTCACTGTTTTTGAATTCATTCTCAGTTACAGACCAAAACGCTTTATTTCTTTCTTCCAACAAATCTGATTACTGAGCCCAGGCCGCTATGAAACAAACCCTCATTCAGTTCAATTTCTTTTTCTTCAAGCGCCAGAACCTCATAATTTTCGAAATCAGTTCTTATTTCCTCAATTGAGAATAACATGTCGATTTCTTTTGGCCCACCAACTTTTTCGTTTTTGGCAAGATAATCAAGATGTTTCTTGCTAAAAGCTTCGAAAATAAGCAAACCGCCATTGCGTAAATAATTACTCAGTATTTTATGGTAAGTTGATTTAATCGCCGATGGAAAGTGTGCATAAATTAAGGCAATGGCATCAAACTGTTCAGCTTTATAGTCCAGCTCTTGGAGTTCGCCCACCTGGTAATCAATGCTAACGTTATTGTTTTCTGCGAGTTGAAGTGCTTTATTCTTTCCTTCAATACTGATATCAAAGGCCGAAACCTTCCAACCGAGTTTAGCTGCAAAAACGGCATTTCGGCCTTCTCCTTCTGCCGGAAAAAGTATTGTTCCGGTATCGAGCTGCATCAACTGTTCTCTTAAATAGTTATTCGGTTGTTCGCCATAAGCAAACTCATCGGCACTGTATCGGTCATTCCACCTGTCAAGCCAAGCTTCGTTCATATTTAGCGTTATCTATTTTGTCGAAAATAAAGGTATTAAAATTTAGCCTTGCGCTCGGGCAGCAAATATCTGCTGCACGTAAAAATTAGGTTTATTTGTCGACTACCGTTTTTGGATTAGAAAACAAGAGGCCAATTACCGAAAACATAATTACTGCTGCTGCACCGATTACATTGAGCCAAAGGAATGAAACAATATCGAACTCATATACTGCTACAACGGCAATTTCGGATAAGATGGCTGCAATAAATACGATTGGTCCGTTTATCTTTTTGAAATAAAATGCCACTAAAAAAATACCAAGAATTGGCCCATAAAAGAGCGAGCCCAGTACATTAACGGCTTCGATTAGCGAGCCCATCTGTGTAGCAAACATGGCAACAGCTATTGAAAAAACACCCCAGGCCAAAGTATGTAAACGGCTATATTTCAGTTCAGTCTCGTCGTCTACTTCTTTTTTACCAAAAATGAGGTGTACATCTTTTAACGAACAGGCAGCAAGTGAATTCAGCGCTGCAGAAATAGATCCCCAACTGGCCAAAAAAATGACGGCGAAAAGCAGGCCGATCATTCCAACTGGAAGGGTATTCTTTACAAAGTACAAAAAGATATAATTGGTATCGGTTTTCTCCGCATTGTAATTCGACTTGTTAATTGCCTCTTCTACCCTGCCGTGCAGTTCTTTCACCTGCTTTTGGGTTGATTTAAAATCCGCTATTGAAGAATTTAAAGATGGTAATTGCTTTTCCTTTTCTATCAGGATATTTTTTGATTGCTGGTTAAATTTCTGTGCTAAAGCATTATGTTCTTTCTCGAAAGCAGCCGCCTGCTGTGGCTGTGTTTCTTTTAAATACTGATAAGAACGCTCATTAAAATAAATCGGTGCCGGCTTTAACGAGAAGAAAGCAAACAATAATGCACCGATTAACAGGATAGCGAACTGCATCGGGATTTTAACCAGTCCATTCAAGAGTAATCCCATTTTTGCATTGGTATTGTCTTTCGCGGTAATGTATCTTCCTACCTGGCTCTGATCTGTCCCAAAGTAAGAAAGCGCAAGGAAAAAACCTCCGATTAAACCACTCCAGATATTGTATTTATCCTTCCAATCGAATTCGGTGGTAATTACATTTAATTTACCCGATTTCCCGGCAAGGTAAAGGGCGTCTTTAAATCCGATTCCATTAGGCATGTGCTGCACCAAAAGATATCCGGCAAAGGCCATTGTTCCTAAAATGATCAAAAACTGCAGTTTCTGTGTGTGTGCAATTGCTTTTGCACCACCAACATAGGTATAAATCAACAAAATCCCTCCGGTAAGTACGTTGGTTAAATAAATATTCCAGTTTAAAACGCTCGAGAGGATAATACTTGGTGCATAAATGCTGATCCCTGTCGATAATCCACGCGAAAACAGAAACAGCAACGAAGTTAAAACCCTTGTTTTTTTATCAAAACGGTTTTCCAAATATTCGTAGGCGGTGTATACATTCAACCTTTGAAAAATCGGGATGAAAGTAATGCAAATCACAATCATTGCCAACGGCAGGCCAAAATAATACTGCACGAAGCGCATGCCATCGGTATAAGCCTGCCCTGGTGCTGATAAAAAAGTAATGGCACTGGCCTGCGTAGCCATAATCCCTAATAATACAATATACCAGGGCATTTTATTATCGGCCTTTAAATAGGAAGCATTGCTTTTTTGCCCACGACCAATAAAAACACCATAGGTTACCACCGCAAGCAAAGTAAATATCAGTACCGCCCAATCGATATTACTCATGCCCAGAATTTAGTAAACAGGTAATAAAATACAATCTGAAATACCAGCGCCAAAGCGAGTAAAATATACCAGGTATTCCAGTTTTTGAATTGATTTTTCATCACTTCCCAGCTGATAAAAAGTTAAAGAACAACCTAGCTGCACCTACATTTCCGGCAGGCAATTGCCTGAAAAAAGCTAAAGGTGTATAAATAAAATTCCCTTTGCCATATTTTGCATACAGCGTCGATCCTTGAAGCGGTTCTTCATCGGTATCGTGCATCTCGAAAAGCGGTTCGTATTTGGCATCCCATTTATCAGGGAAATAAGCACCGCGCTCCTGCACCCATCCTTTAAAATCGTCAGCAGTAATTTTATTGGGGTAATTTAACAGCCTATGTTCAGGTTTTAAAAATTTAACTTCTGCATTTTCTTCGGTCACCCTTTTACCACTGATGCTAAACGGATAAACACCAAAATCCTGTAGTGCCATATCTTGTGTGGTATTGTACTGCATCACAATGGTTCCACCGTTTTCTACGTAACCGCGCAAAGCAGTTTGCCAGTTTTTAATTCTTTTTTCCGTATTGATTACCCTTACTCCTGTTACCACGGCATCGTAACTGGCCAGTTTTGTTGGGTTAAGAATATCAGCTTCTGTTAATACATCAACTTGCAAACCTGCCTGTCTTAAAAACTCGGGGATCAGATCTCCGGCACCTTCAATATACCCAACTTTTTTCGCCAGTACCTTTACGTCTCCTTTAATCAACCAGGTTGTGGCCGGAACAAAATACTGTAGTGTTGGCAAATGAGGATACTGAATCAATACCTGTCCTTTTGAATATTCATTCGATTCTGATGAGAAAACAGCTTCTAATTTATTCTGGCTGGTTTTAATTTTGGCTAAATCTTCAAGCGGAAGAAGGAAATTCATCGTATTGATGGTATGCTCTGCCAGGTTGATCCCTTGAAAGGTTTTCACCACCTGGTTGCCGATTTTGAAACTAACCTTACCATAATTGATATTTTTATTGGCTTTTAAACGAAGACTAACATTTAAAGCTTCTTTTTCTTTAGCGAAATAAACTGGCTCGCTAAAACTTAAATCGAGCGCGGGGATGATCCTGAGGGCTTCTACGACATCACCTTTAACAGGATCTAATTTTTTATAAGATAAAGGCAATCTGACTTCAAATTTTTCAGATGCTATTTTTAACGACAATAAAACATTAATTGGCGATTGCATTTCCGGAAGCCCGATTAAAGTATCATTAGCTACGCTGAATGTTGCCGCATCTTTTGCAGGCTTAGCTAACCAATAAGGTTCAGTAAGTGCCGCGCCTGCCGGAATCTGGATTTTACGTTCAATGGTAATCAGCGAGTCGTTAGCTAGCTTTCTATTTAAATTATCCGTCTGGTTTAACCAGTTTACATTTTCAATCGTAATGGGGGTGGCCGATCTTGAAATTAAGTTTAAACGAAAATTATAACTATTGCCAGCAATTGCTTCGGGTTGATTGGTTACCACCTCGCCCATAAAACCTATACTGCTTAAAATGATGTTATCGATAGCCGCAAGCTTATCTTTTCTCAAGGCTGCATCCTGCAATTCAGCAATTTTCTTTCTCAGCATCAACAGTCCGTGCAGGCTCTTATCGGGTTGGTTATAATTGAAAGATAATAGTATAATGTCAATCAGCTCATCAATATCGCCTATACCTTTGTCTGACCAGTTAAGGCTTAAGCCATCAAACAAAGTTCTTTTAGCAGGATCGCCTAAAACGTTTGTAAAATAATCGGAACGTACACCAGCTACCGACTGTGTTCCTGCTCCCTGGCTTTTGTGTAAACTTCGGCTTAATCCTGCCAGCTCACCATAACCCATTCCCAGTTGTGCGTCGTATTGCCCAACAGTTGCCTTTAACTGATTTTCGGCTGTGGTATTTACCGAACCAAACCTAAATGTGTTCCACAATAGTCTTTTTGGTTGCCAAACAGATACATATTTAAGTTGGTTTGGAAACATATTTTTATCAGCAGCAGCCTTAAAAGCCTTCTCCGCAACAACAGCAGAAGCGGCATGCTGACCGTGACCCGCAGCTGCAGTAGGCGGGAATCGGCAGATAATTACATCCGGTCTAAATTTTCTGATCACCCAAACCACATCGGCGGTAATGCTATCGGCATCCCACTGTTTAAAAGTATCGTTGGTATTTTTAGAGAAGCCGAAGTCGATTGCCCTGGTGAAAAATTGTTGTGCACCGTCCAATCTACGGGCTTCCAAAAGTTCGTGTGTTCTGATCAGGCCTAAGGCTGCACCTTGTTCGGTGCCCAAAAGGTTTTGCCCACCGTCTCCCCTGGTAAGCGACAAATAAGCCGTTTCGACATTTTGATCGTTGATTAACCAAGATAACAAACCAGTATTCTCATCATCGGGGTGAGCAGCCAGATATAAAACTTTCGGAAGGTGTTTTAACGTTTTTATCTCTCTATAAATTTCAGAAGATTTGGCTGGGCGTACTTGTTGGGCAGCACAAAAAACTGCTGGAAAGCAAAATATGAATATTGCGGTTAGTCTCTTAAACATAGAATTTGTTTTGCAAAAACCAAATATGCTTAAAAAGCTTTTACTTTAATGCTTCGGAAACGAAAAAGGTACAATTTAGTTTGGAGTAGGGAGTCGAGAGTAGGGAGACCAAAGCTTAAAGACCAAAGATAACCATGCATTTGTCAGTCTGAGCGTAGTCGAAGACCTTACTCAGTTTTTACGAAAATCATTTAATCTCAACCCGTGGTCTGTGTCCTCACAGACCACCCGCTTTCTTTTGCAATGTTTATCTTTTCGTTCTGTGAAGACACAGACCGAGGAAGAAGAGTCGGCAGCATGAGTCGTTTATTTTATCCACCTCATCATCTTTCGATATTTTTATCCTTAATATTGCAGCATAAATTTTACCTATGAATGGCATGGTGCTCATCATCGATGATGAAAAGAAAATCTGCAGTTTACTTTCCAGGATTATAGAATTAGAAGGATTTAAGACCTTACAGGCCAATACTGGAAAAGAAGGCCTTAAATTGCTTAAAAATAACGATATCAGCATTGTAATCAGCGATGTTAAACTACCTGATGTTAATGGAGTAGCGCTCGTTAAAGATATAAAAGCCATAAAATCTTATGTCGAAATTATAAACCTTACCGCCTACGGTACCATTGCCGATGGCGTTTTGGCGATCAAAAACGGGGCATTTGATTATCTGGTAAAAGGCGATGATAACGACAAAATTATTCCGCTTTTGTACAAGGCGATGGATAAATCAAATCTGCAGCGAAGGGTCTCCGATCTGGAAAACAAAATTGCTAAAAAACACAGCTTCGAAACCATAATCGGTCAATCAAAAGCTTTAAAGGAAGCGATTGATCTGGCCAGGAAAGTAAGTGCAACTGATACTACTGTTTTATTATTGGGCGAAACCGGAACAGGGAAGGAAGTTTTTGCTCAATCTATCCATTACGAAAGCCCTAGGGCAGCAAAACCCTTTGTGGCCTTAAATTGCAGTGGCTTTAGCCCTGATTTACTGGAAAGCGAACTTTTTGGGTACAAAGCCGGGGCTTTTACAGGCGCCAATAAAGATAAGAAAGGCCTGTTGGAAGAAGCTAACGGCGGTACATTATTACTGGATGAAATCGGCGAGATGAACCTCGATTTACAGGCAAAGCTATTGCGTGTACTCGAAAGCCAGACTTTTATAAAAGTAGGCGATACCCAAACGCAACAGGTAAATGTTCGGATATTAGCCGCCACAAATAAAAATTTAAAAGCCGATGCAACTTCTGGAAAATTCCGCTCCGATCTTTATTATCGGCTTTCGGTTTTCACCATTACCTTACCGCCGTTACGCGATCGGAAAGCCGACATCCCTGCATTGGCAAAACACTACTTAAAAGAATTTGCAGATAAGGTAAACCGATCAGCACCAAAAATGGATGATAAAATTTTATCCCTATTGAGCGGTCATAGCTGGAAAGGGAATATCCGGGAACTTAAAAATGTGATCGAACGTTTGGTAATCCTCTCGGATGGAGATACCTTAAGCGCTACCGCCTTACCTCCCGAATTTTTTGAATTTGCACCGATGGAAAACGATTATAATCTACAACAGATAGAAAAGCAGCACATTCAAAAAGTACTTATCCATACCAAAGGGAATAAAACAGAAACCTCGCGATTACTGGGGATCGGTTTAACCACACTTTACCGTAAAATAGAAGAATACCAAATTAAGGAAATTTAAAGGCTGAAGGTAGAGGGCCGGAAGGTTAAAAGTAAAAGTTGTAAAGTTTTCTCGTGCTCTCAGACATTGTTATCTGGTAGAAAAACCGATTTTTTAGTTGAAAGGCTGCCAACCTACCCATAAGATTAGGCCAACAAGCGTTGAATTACTTATCGTCTCAAACGATTAAATCGTATTACTATTTATGCACTCGTTTGGAAACGAGCGCAAGCATAGGAGGGCCGGAAGGTTAAAAGTAAAAGTTGTAAAGTTTTCTCGTGCTGTCAGACATTGTTATCTGGCAGAAAAACCGATTTTTTAGTTGAAAGGCTACCAGCCTACCCATAAGATTAGGCCAACAAGCGTTGATGGCTTATCGTGTCAAACGATAAAATCACATTACTGTTTATTCACTTGTTTGGAAACGATCGCAAGTATAGAATGTTGTAAAATTGCAAATTTTTCGTCTCCAATCTAACGTCTCATATCTAGCATCTCACATTCCCTATGCGCCAAACCTGATCCATTTATCACCTTCGTGGCCAAAGATAAAAGAACCCGGGTGTAACATTTCGGCGATATCTTCTATTAGCGAAACGGCATTTTCAGCAGTTCTTTCGCGGTTAACATCGTCATTCAATAAAATGATTCTGTTGTTTTGTACCGCTTGCCAATCGGTATTTAATGCTGCAGGTACTTCTCTCATTAAGTCGGTTAAAGTTTTACCCGGCTGATAATAAATAATAAAAACAGCGCTTAGTAGGTCAGTCTCTATCATTCCACCTGCCAGCGAAATTTCTTCTGATAAAAAATATTCCGGATTGTTGCTCGTATCTAAGCAGGCTACAGGCATTTTATCCATAAACTTAATCTTGTGCTCCACTAAATCTAAACGTTCCTGTAATTCTTCCTGGTGAGCAGCATCGAGGCCGATAAATAAATCGTTTAAAAAAGACATCTGCATTAAATTTATTAATTTGTGCAAAAATAACATTCCTGATCGCATGCGAGGCTCATTTAATTATATATTTTGGTTTTTTTGTGTAAGCTTACTCTTTTCATGTAAGGAAAATGCTGATCATCAGGACAAAAAAGTCTTCAATATCAATCTCGATCAGGGTTTAACCTCTATTGATCCGGCCTTTGCGCGCAACCAGAATGCAATCTGGATGACCAACCAGATTTTTAATGGTTTGGTACAGATCGATTCATCCTTGCAAACACTCCCCTGTATAGCCAAAAGCTGGCAGGTTTCGGAAGATGCGTTAACTTACACTTTTAACCTGCGTAATGATGTTTACTTTCATGATGATCCTATTTTTAAAAATGGCAAAGGCCGAAAAGTAACGGCAAGTGATTTTGTATATAGTTTTTATCGTTTAATCGATCCAAAGGTCGCCTCATCGGGCGGGTGGATTTTTAGTGATAAAGTGAAGGATAAGCATAATTTTATCGCATTAAATGATTCTACTTTCCAGATCAAACTGGTGCGTCCTTTCCCACCCTTTATGAGTTTGCTCACTACACAATACTGCTCTGTTGTACCCAAAGAAGTTGTAGAACATTATGGTAAGGATTTCAGAAGTCATCCTGTTGGCACCGGCCCTTTTAAATTTAAATACTGGAAAGAAGGTGAAATATTAGTGCTTTTAAAAAACGAGCATTATTTTGAAAAAGACGCCAAAGGAATGGCATTACCCTACCTTGATGCTGTAAAAGCCAGCTTCATCACCGATAAACAAAGTGGTTTCATGAGTTTCCTGAAAAAGGACCTGGATTTCTACTATAATGTTGACGGCAGTTACCGCGACGATATCCTGACCAAAAGTGGAAAAATGACCTCGAAGTACAAAGGAAAATTTACATTAACCAAAAGCCCATACCTGTGTACCGAGTATGTAGGTATATTGGTTGATACCAATCTTTCGATTGTGAAGAAATCGCCATTGCGCTTAAAAAAAATCAGGCAGGCCATTAATTATTCAATCGATCGCGACAGATTGATTAAATACCTAAGAAATGGCATTGGCATAGCGGCAACATCTGGTTTCATTCCTAAAGGCATGCCTGGTTTTGATAGCCTTGCTGTAAAGGGATATGCCTATAACCCAAAACTGGCTGCTAAACTTTTAGCGGAAGCTGGTTTCCCGGAAGGTAAAGGTATGGGAGAAGTAACCCTAAATACAACAACAACTTACAAAGACCTGATCGAATTTATTCAGGGCGAGCTTACTGCAATAGGTATTAAAGTTAAAATTGATGTAAGCCCAAGTGCCAGCTTAAGGGATTTAATGTCTAAAAACAGCGTAAACTTTTTCCGTGGCTCCTGGCTGGCCGATTACGGCGATGGAGAGAATTTCCTTTCTATGTTTTACTCAAAAAATAAAGTCCCTTATGGACCAAATTACACTGCTTTTTACAATAAAGAATTCGATCAACTATTTGAGAAAAGCTATTATGAAACCGATAACGAAAAACGCTTTGAGCTGTACCGCAAAATGGATCAGATGGTAATGGATTACGCGCCTGTTGTTCCGCTTTTCTACGATCAATCGGTAGTGATGCTTCAGAACAACATTTCAGGTTATTCCTTTAATCCGCTGAGTTTGATGATTTTGAAAAGGATTAAAAAGAAATAGAAGAATCGTCAACTTAAACGTTGTCTTCAACCAGCAACCATTGCTACTTCTTATCCATCAACTTCCTTTTAAGAAAATCGGCCGTTGCTTCACTCACCTTTAACCCGTTAGAAAATTTCATCCAATGATGGGTATCATCCGGTATGGTCAGAAACTCAAAATCGAATTTTTTATCTTCAAACCTTTTGGCCAAATCTACACTCTGATTAAAAGCAACATTGCGGTCGTCATCGGCATGAATAATTAATGTTGGCGATGTCCACGTGTTGATGTAACTCACCGGAGATGATGATGTGGCTACCCTGGCGGCCAGTGCAGCATCTGGGGCAGGCTCCTTTCCTTCGGTTCCTGGATTACTAAACCTATAATTTACGCCATGAATATCTACCCCAGCTGCAAACAATTTAGAATCTTTTCCAAGCGCCAGTGCAGTTAAGTAGCCACCATATGAACCGCCATAAATGCCGATTTTAGGTTTATTGATATCCTTCTGGTTCGCTAACCATTCTCCTGCAGCCTTTATATCCTGATATTCTGCTGCTCCCTGTGCCCCGGCATTTAAAGGTTTATGAAAATCAAAACCATAACCAGTACCCAAACGGTAATTTACAGATAAAACCGTAAACCCCATATTTACCAGGTACTGGTTTAAAGCATAGTCAATTGAATAATAATCCATCGGGTTCCAACCCAAAAACATTTGCCGTTGAGGGCCACCATGAACATATACGATTGCCGGCTTGTTTTTATCTGCTTTTTTGGGAGAAAACAATTGTCCATATACGGTATTGCCATCGGGTGCCTTAAAGTTTACATGTTTTGGAATTACCATTTCTTTGATGGGAAAATCGTTAGGGATAAGTGATTCACCGATGAGTTTAACTGCCTTTTTATCATTTAATACAGCTGGTAAAAGCGGCCGTTCTGCTGTAGAACTTAAACAGAAAAAAGTACGGTTATCTCCCGAAATTACAGGATAGGCTTCGATGCCTTTGCCAAAACTCAATGCCTCCATGTTTGCCTTATTTACTGCTACTTTGTAAATATGCCTCCTATCTAAATCATCTGCTTCTTTACCTGTGTTTGCTGCAAAAACCAAAGTCTTTTTATCGTTGCTCAGTTTAACGTTTTCAACAGCAAAATTACCCGGGGTAAGCAATAAACGGCCAGATCCATCAGGATTAATCGCATACAAGTGCGGCCAACCGTCCTCATATGAAGTGAATATTATCTTACCATCGGCCCATTGTAAATTGGTACCACCATCAATTGAAGGATAAGAACCCCTGATCGTTTCGGGAGCTTTCCAGATCTGTTTTCCTTCTCCAGTATTTACGTTAACCGTCCAGATGGCCCAAGGTTGATGTTTTCGCGTTAAAATCGAATCCGTTTCAATACCTATTCCTGCTGTGCGGATAAAAGCAATCGCATTGCCGTCTGGTGACCAAACCGGTGCATTATCTTTAGAAAAAGATGGCGATAACCACTGTATCGCCGTTTGCTGATCGGTATAAACACCTATAAAAGAATGATCTGTGCGGTTGGAAACAAACACAATCTTCTTTCCATCCGGCGACCATTTGTAACCTGAGTTGATGCCTTTTGCGTAAAATAGATTTTTTGCCGGAAACGACCCATCAATCGGGGCAACCATCACCTGACCTGCTTTGCTAAACAGCACCTGTTCGCTGTTGGGTGAAATAATGGGGTTATCGCCCTCACCTATTGCAATAACTTTTCCACCGCCAAAAGGAACAGCAAATACCTGTATTTTTGGTGCAATTGGAGATGAATTTGCGTTAACCGGTCCGCCATCTCTTCCTCCATGATCGCCGCCACGTACAAATACAATCCATTTGCCATTTGCAGAAATAGATAAACTGGTTAATTCCTGCCCATCATCATCATTATAATCTGTATTTTTTATTGCTTTATAATCAGGCGCTTCAGCAGTATAAATGTTTCTTTTCCCCTGTTCATTTGCGGCCCAGGCTATTTTAGCGCCAACGGGCGAGGCTACCAGTTGTGTGGGAAAAGGATAACTTAAAACTGATTTCAGTGTAAAGTTCTGCGCAAAAATTTTAGCGGCAGATATTAGTATGAGCAGTATAAGCAGCGATTTTTTCATTACTTGATATTGAGCGAATAAATTATAAAAAAAAGCCCTAACCGATGTGCAGTTAGGACTCTGATTATTGTTTTTTATAAGAATGTTACTGATCCCACCACAGTTTGGTTGTTCTTGCCACATCTGCCGGAACATTTGCTCCGTTTTTACTGCGTTCGCCCTGTGGATAATCCAAACGACGGATAAAAGTTGGAAGCGCAGCGTTGGCCGGCATACCGAAATCCTTGTACTTGTAATCGAAACGGCGGGCGTCATTCCAGGCCTCAGGATTTAAATAGGTTGCAATGTATTTCTCTTTAAAAATCAGGTCTTTTGTTAAGGCCGCAGCACCAACATTAACAACAGGATTGGCCAAATAAGCATCTCTTGCAGTTGTCGAAACCAAAAGTTTATCCATATTAGCACTAATACCTGCCAAATAAGCTGCATAGGCTTTTGTTTTATCGGTATCAAAAGAAGCTTCAGCTTCGATAAATTTCAGCTCAGCATAAGTAACAATAAGTATTGGAGCAGTATTGCTGGTCCACGGAGAATTACTGGAAATATAACACTCATCTTTTGTGGTGTTTGCACCAGGCAATCTGTTACCTGCCCCATTTACGGTTCCGATGTAAGTGTTGTTAACGGTTTTATCGGTAATTTTTTCAATTCGTGGATCAAAAACAGTAAAAGTTGCACCATTTAAGGCATCAATAAACTGCTCTGAAAGCCATCCACCCAGCGATTGTTGCGAATTGGACAGTGCCACGTTGGCCCATGGATTACGCTCTTTAAAAGTAGCCATGCCGGCATCGTCCGCATTTGTGGTAAAAGAATTACTCAGCGCTGCCAATACTGCTGTAGGATTATAAGAACTTGTTTTACTTATTTTGTTCAATAATCTGGCTTTTAAACCATAAGCCATTTTCAACCAGTTTGCCCTTTCAGTGGCAGGAGTTTTTCCATAAATTAAATCGCTTGTAGGGGCCAGTTTAACTGTTGCATTGGTTTTGGCAAGTTCAACAATGGCTTCATCCAATAGTGCTATGGCTTGGTTATATACCTCCTGTTGTTTATCATATTTAGGCTTAAGGTTGTTAATGTCGAAAGCTTGCGAAAACGGCGCGTCTCCCCATAAATCATTTACCAGGGTAAGGTTATAGGCAATAATTACATCGGCTACACCTTTATACTCGCTGGAGCCTTGTGCAACTGCCAGTTTTTTCATTTCGTTAGCATCGGCCATGGCAAAATAAAGTGCATCCCAGGTGCTAGTAAAATCAATTGCCTGATAGGTATCTCCGGCCGCATTAGCTGAAGGATTGGCGGTATATTGCACATAAGGGGCAACAATACTTCCGGCAAGGAAATTGTTATTTCCGATTTTGTAAGTTGATGTAGCCAACAATGCATTGAGTGTTGGCGTTGGAACCTGATTCGGATTATCAGACAATTTATCAAAATAATCGTCTTTACAACTCTGCAAACCCAGTGTTGCAATTAAAGCTGCGCACCATGTATATTTTATAATCTTTTGCATCGTAATTCTATTTAAAAACCAACATTAAGTGTAAACATAATTGTACGGGCAGATGGATAGGTAAATCCGGCAGAGCCATCATTGTTACTACCTGAATCGAAAGAACTCGATTCTGGATCTACACCATAATATTTCGTCCATAACCATAAATTATTTCCGGTAACGGATAGTGAAGCATTTTTGATTGATTTTGCAGGCAACCAGTTCTCTGGTAAATTATACGTTAAACTTGCAGAACGTAAACGTACCCATGAGGCATCGCTTACAAAAGGCTCAGAAACGTTTCGGTAGTAAATGCGGTAATAGCCTTCACCATAATCAACACCGTCTGGTCCGATCCGCTGCCCCATGTAAACAGGCTTGGTGTTCGGTTGTCCATTGGCCAAAACGCCGTCAAATACCCGCACTGTTCTTCTATCTGCTGTATAATCAGGCAATCCAAATGCCGAATAAAAATCTTCTAACCAGTTGTATTTCTCAAATCCTAAACGCGCATCAAACAATACATTTAAACTGAAATTTTTGTATTTGAACGTATTGCCCATACCAATAATATAGTTTGGCTGCGAATTACCCAATAATTTTTGTTTGCCACCTGAAATGCTCGGGAATCCGTTTGCTCCAATCAGTAATGGAAGATCTTTATCGAGTACAATCGGATCCTCCGGCGTACTTCCATAATAACGGTTAAAATAGCTGCCATAAATATTGCCATATGGCTGTCCCTGAATCAGTTTCATCGTTACTCCTGCATTGCCGTAACCTCTTGCGGCACCGTAAACAATTTCCGATATTCCGTTAGGCATACTCAATACCATGTTTCTGTTGGCCGAAAAATTAACATTTACATCCCACCTGAAATCTTTTGACACAATTGGTTTACCATTCAATACCAGCTCAACTCCCCTGTTCCTGATATCGCCGGCATTGATTGATTTGGTTACATAACCTACTGCCGAAGAAATCTGCGTTTGGATGATCTGATCTTTGCTTAATGAATAATAGTAAGTAAAATCGAATCCTAAACGGTTTTTAAAGAACGACATCTCTAAACCAGCCTCGTAGGTATTGGTAAACTCGGGACGAAGATCGGGATTGCCAAGGTTTGGAGCAATGGTTAAACCACCTGTTCCGGTTGGCAGCGAGGTATAAGGCGAATATCCGGTAAACGTAGAATATTCGGATGCATCCTTTCCGATCCTTGCATAAGACAAGCGCAATTTGGCCTGATTAATGACGGCAGGCAACTTAAATTGATCAGAAAACACATAACTTAAACTTGCTGAAGGATAGAAAAACGACCTGTTTGCTTTTGGCAGCGTAGAAGTGATGTCATTTCTTCCGGTTACGGTTAAGAAAAGATAATTTTTGTAATCAAAAGTTGCTTCTCCAAAATAACCGATCAGTCTTTTTTGTCTCAGGGTTTGCGTTGGGGTAAGTACACCTGCATTAGCCAAATTAAAGAAATTGTACACACCGAGGATACTGCCCAAAGTACCGATCTCTTTCGATTTACGGTCGTAAAGTTCTTGCCCAAGCCTTAAAGTCCCAGTAATATCATCCGTTAGTTTAGAGGTAAGTGTGGCAACGATAGTGCTGTTAATGGTTCTAAACTTGGTATTGTATTCGCCATAATAACCCTGAGCATTATCGTACATGGCTTCAGTAGCATACATCGGTCCGCGGGCAGTGCGCACACGGTTATCATTATACGTATCTACACCTAAGCGGTAAGAAAAATTAAGCCACTTTGCAGGATCATAACTTAGGCTTGCCCCACCGATAAACCGGTTAACATCACCTTTAAGCCTGTTGTTTGCTGTACCCCAGATCGGGTTATTGGTACCGAAGTATTTTTGCGAACCATCTGCATTCTGATAATCTGCCACATCGTAACGCGGCGACCAATAAGCCAAACTTTCGCCAAAACGGTCTGCACTATAAGTATATCCGCCAGAATTGGTGAAATTCATATTTACAGCGGCCTTAAATTTCGGACTGATGGTAAAGTCTGTATTTAAACGTCCCGAGAAATTTTTGTTATCGGTATTTGGCATCATCCCTTTTTGGTACAACTGCGAAAGAGAAGAGAAAAATTTAATCGCTTCACTTCCGCCAGTAACCGAAATCGAATTTTTAATTTGCTGACCTGTACCAAAAGCACGGTCGTAGTTATTGAATAATTGATCAGGGTGAGTCGGATCAATCAGTTTCGCTTCAGCAATGGTTGGCCCCCATGCCGGTCCAATTCCGCCTGGAGGGTTGGTATAAACGCCCAACACGCCTTGGGTATATTCTGTTTGTACATCCGGCGATTTCAACACTTCATCATAGCCGTAACTACTGTTAAAATTAACGCTAACGCCATTCTGCTTGCCTCTTTTAGTGGTAATTACCACAACACCATTTGCGCCTCTTAATCCATAAAGCGCGGTAGCGGCACCTCCCTTTAAAATATTGATGGTTTCAATATCCTCTGGATTGATATCTGAAGCCCTATTGGTTACACCTCTTGAACCATATGCGGTTCCATCGGGATTAGCCCCGACTGTAGAGGTAGAGTTATCAATCTGCACGCCATCTATTACATATAAAGGATCGCCAGAAATGTTAGGGTCAATAGAGTTAACTCCCCTGATCCGAATACTTGCGCCCTGGCCTGGGCCACCGCCAGTGCTCGAAATTGTAGCACCTGCAACCTTACCTTGTAATGCATTAAGCAAGTTAGGCTGGTGGTTATAATTCAGGTCTTCAGATTTTACAGATTGTGCAGCATAACCTAAAGATTTAGCCTGTCGGGTAATTCCAAGTGCGGTTGAAATGGTTACTTCCTGCAGTTCCTGTGCATCCGCAGCCAGTCCTACATTAACTGTGGTTTTACTACCAACAGTAATTTCCTGCGTTTTATACCCAATAAGACTGATAACCAGTACAGCATTAGCTGATGGCACCTGAATGGTAAAGCTACCATTGGCATTGGTGGAGGTACCTGTTGTACTGCCCTTGATTTTTACACTTGCTCCTGGTAATGGACCTCCATCATCAACAGCGGTTATTTTTCCTGTTATTGTTTTTACCTGTGCCATTGTGGATAGGCCAATCAGTAAAATAAAAAGAAAAAAAAGTGAGGTAAAGATTTTTCTCATATCACAATTGTTTAGTTTAGGGGATTTTAGTTATATGCAATATAACATTTTTAGCACCAAAAACACGCACAAAACATGATCAATAAGGCTGTATTTCGTGCAAAATTTTACATAAACACCCTTCATCCTGCAAAATATTGCAAAAAACATCAACAAAAAACGCATAAACCACCTTACAAGCTTAATTATGCAAAAATATTGCTACTTAAAAATTGGTTAGCGTGGCTTTAACGCTTTTACAGAAAAAAATAGGGACATGAACGAAAAAAGCCTTTCCGAAAGAAATCGAAAAGGCTTAAAATGTATGTTAAATTGGGTTTTACTGCTGAACGCCACCGCCCATGCCACCGCCTTGTTGCTGATCTTGCTTCACATCGTCGTTTTTGATTTTTTTCTTTTCTGTAAATTTAAGTTTACCGAAAGAATAACTAAAGTTCACACCAAAAGAGCGCAGCGGATAGTAGATATTTTGGCTCTGAAAAACTGTTCCAGTAGGTGTAATAGAGTTATTTACAGTTTGGATGTGAAGATCTTTTGTGAAAGGGTTCAAAGTATTTACACCAATTGATCCTTTTTTGTTTAAGATATCTTTCTTGAATGATGCACCATAAAAGATCATCGCATCTGTTTTACCTTGATACGTTCTTCTTGGAGAATTTACTACACCGAATAATTCAAAATTATAACCTTTACCAAAACCATATGCAGAACGGGCAAAAATATTATAGTTTATAAAAGTACCTGTATTAAAATTGGCTACCTTATTATCCACTTCATAAGTATTTAATCCAAAATTACTCATCAAAGTCCATTTTGGTTTAGGATTATATGAGCCAAAGACATTGAAACCGTAAGTTTGGCCAGTACCCACATTAATGTAAGTGGTTAATGGTGTATTGGCAGCAGTTGTAGTAAGTGAACTTTCGATTATCCCTCCTGTACGGCGGTAAAACACTGATGCATTAATTACCGATCCTTTTATAAAGGTACTGTAGCCCAACTCTAAGTTATCACTTAATTCAGGATTTAAATATGGATTTCCCTGCTGTAAGTTAATTGGGTTACTATCGTTAAGGAAAGGATTTAAATAGTTTTGACCAGGTCTTTGTAAACGACGGTTATAACTCAGTTTTAATGTTGCATTTCCTTTTAAGGTTTGAGATATGATTGCACTAGGGAACAAATTCAGATAATCATTCTTCTGAATTCCGTTAGCCTTAGTGTTAAAACTTATTGTAGTATATTCCGTTCTTAAACCGCCTTTAAACTTTAATTTTTTGGTTAAGTTGAAGCTAATTACACCATAAGCTGCGGCAACATCTTGATTATAATCAAAGTCTTGTGATGAAAAATCGAACTGGCTTCTAATTTTACGAAAAATACCTTTTGCGCCTACTTCTAAGGTTGTTGATTTAGAAAATGGGTACGTATAATCAGTTTGAACGGTGTACTCATTATTTTTACTGGTATTGTTTCTTTCAGTAGTTACTCCTGTTAAAGAATCCTGAGGAATAAGTGTATTACTAAACCTTTGCGGCGTACGGCCGGTAGATAGCTGCGCAGAAATAGAAAACTCTTCACCTTCTTTTTTAGAGGTCTTTTTATAATCGACATTCCAATCCATGTTACTGAATGTCATATCCATATCGCTGATATTTTTTTGACGGATACTATTATAAATAAAATCCGATTCACCTGGACCTCCATTTGAAAAACGGTTAAACTTTACATTAGAGCTAATGTTGTTGTATGCATTAAAATCGTAATCAACACCTAAACTACCATTTAAACCATCTCTGCCCCATTTTGAGAAACCGTCTTGTGATAAATTGTTAACACCTCCATTGTTTAGTTTGGTGTTGTTAACGATGACAACCCTCGAATTCTGAGCGTATGCAAAATTTCCTCCTAATGAAGTATTAACACTTAAACGGCCCGTTTTTGCAGTTAAGTTAAATGCACCGTTGTTCTGACGTGTACCTGCTGAAGCATTTACCGAACCACTTACGCCTTGTGCATTAGATTTCTTAGTAATAATATTAATGATACCCCCAGAACCTTCTGCATCGTATTTAGCTGATGGACTGGTAATTACCTCTACACTTTTAATCTGCTCTGCAGGGATCATTTTTAAAGCATCAGCAACGCTGCTGGCCATAGTACCGGAAGGCTTACCATTAATTAAAACGCGTACCGCGCCACCACGCAACTGCACGTTGCCATTAATATCAACCGATAACATCGGCACCTTACGCATTACATCAGTAGCGTCGCCGCCAGCATTCGTTCCATCAGCTTCTGCATTATAAACCATTCTATCGATTTTATTTTCGATAACCGCTTTTGTTCCCTGAACCTGCACATCTGCCAGCGTATTTTCGCTTGATGAAATATAAATTGTACCTATATTATTATCGGGTTTTGATGGCGTGGTGGTAACCAAAACAGATTTTGTTTTGTAGCCCATAAAACCGATCATTAGCTTATAAGAATCAGGTGATACATTTTGTAAGCTTAATTTTCCCTTTCCATCGGTTACACCACCGTTTACAGATTTGTTATCTTTTGCAGTAATCAACGATACCGTTGCGTAATCAATTGGTTTTTTAGTTAGCGAATCGAGTATAGTTGCGGTAATACGTCCGGTAACGGTAGATTTTTTTGGTCCCCCACCCAAGCCACCACCAGTAAACTGGGCATGCGCGGTAAAAAATAATCCAAGGATGAAGGTAAGTAGTAGAAGTTTTTTCATGTTAAAGAGTTAGTCTTTTGTAATTAGTCTACGCAAATTGCATTTTGTTACAATTATAAGCTATACTTTTTACACTAACTCTATCAATTTGCCGGCAAACACCACGCTTTTATCGGTAAAAGGAATTACGGATGACAGTAAGCCCTTTATTGCGCTTTGATTACACTCAAAACCATGAAATGAAACTTGCGACAGTCCTCCGACAGGATGACAAATTGTTAAGATTAATTCCGTGATTCCCTGGTGAAAAAAAGCTATGGCCAGTTTAGTGAACCAAACAGAAAAAATAAATGGTCTGTGAGGACACAGACCATGGAATAAATCCCGAACATTCGGAATAGTAAGACGGAGCAGTTAGCTTTGGGCTTTAGTCTTCCCTTAAACCTTTCTAATTTTTATAATCCGCATCCAGTGCAGCACCTTCATTACGGGATAGGTTGGATCAAATTCCCACCATTTGGTAGCAAAGTTAGGACTGTTTGGTTTTTTGTGGTGGTTGTTCTGAAAAAGTTCGCCCATTAATAAGAAATCCCAAGGTAATGAGTTTTTGCTATGATCATCATTATCATGGTTAGAATAGCCATATTTATGACCACACCAGTTTACAATGGCCCCATGTAAAGGACCCATCAAAAAGTGGATCGGCAATAAAATAAATAGCCACCAGTGATTGGCAAAAGCAACATAAAAACCAATGTAAAATAGTCCGCATGCAATTCTCCAGGCCCATGAATTTCCAATCTTATCCACAATTGGCCATTCGGGATAATTACCCTGGAAAGCTGGCTCTGGCTGTATTTTAAACTGCAGATAATTCATGTACATATTCTTCGTTGCAACCATCATCCCGAAAACATCTTTAAAAAAATGTGGCGAGTGTGGATCTTTCTCTGTGTCGCTATAAGCATGGTGCATCCGGTGCAGAATGGCATAAGCCCTGGGGTTTAAAAATGAAGAGCCTTGCGAGATCAGCAATATCAGATAGAAAAACCGCTCCCAAAAAAGCTCCATTTTAAACATCTTGTGAGACGAGTAACGGTGAAGGAAAAAGGTTTGGCTAAACAGGGATAAAAACCAATGGCAAAGAAAAAAAATGAAGATAATCATGTAAGGATGTGTATGCTTTATAAACGTATTTTGAGGGTGTTTAGTTTTAATCGATTAGAAAACCGCTTAAATTAAGCGTTTAGACAAAAGAATCCTGTTCCAATGCATAGAACAGGATTCTTTTTTAAATTATTTATTATCTGCCGAAATCGTCTTGAACACGTACGATATCGCTTTCATCTGATGGGTTTGAAGCATCGGTATGTTGCCATATTTCTGCTACAACACCCCAATCTTCTAAACCGATTAAACGGTGACGTTCGCCTTGTTGTAATTTGATCTGGTCTTTTGGAGCATATTTTTTCACTTCACCTTCTTCATCCGTTTGGCTGGTTTTAATGCCAACAGTACCGGTTACCACTTGCCAGATTTCGGCTCTGCGGTGGTGATATTGCCACGAAAGGCGCGTATTTGGTGCAACGATTAAAATTTTCGGACTTAATTTACCGCCAATTTTAAGGTCTTCAACATTTAATCCATCAAAATAAGTATCGGCAAATTGTTGCGCCTGTGCTTCATCTATTACAAAGAAACCACCCCAAGGGCGTGTTTCATCGCGGTTTACTACATTAAAACCTTCAATTTTTAAACGTTGTGCTACGCTTTCGAATATTTCTTTTTTGTCGTTTGTCATTGATAAAATATTAGTTTTCTAATGATTGTCGAGGTTCACAGGCATTAATTATTCTCCTGTGTGGTTGTATAATTTTCCGCAAAAATAAGCCTAATAAATTAAAAAAGCCCATTCGGGCTCTTTATTTTTTTGTTTCAGATCTTAAGCGTCATATTTACTGCATTAACCAGGCGTATGAAATGATTATAACTATTCCGTAACAGATGTAAAGTTCATCGTCGCGAACTGCCCGGTTAAGGTTGTGCGCTTATTTTTGGGAACACTAACCTCAACATATTTTTCTGTACTGCCATTCCTAATCCGTATGCCTACAGGAACATGAGTTCTGATGATGTAGTAACTTATGGGGCCATCTTTACTATATTTTAGTGCCGATCCAAAATCATTCTCCATTGCATTATAAGAAATTTGGGTTTCAATTCTATATGCAGTGTAATCATTTTGAAGGTCAATAATGTAATTTGGGAGATCGGTTACCACAACATTCAATAATCCTACAATCCTTTCCATTATCACCTCAATGGTTTGATCACTATTTACAGCGATACCCACCCTTTTTGCGAAAAATGTATCAGATGTTTTGTAAAACTTATCCAAAAAAAACTGTGTTGGTTGCCAATATTGAAAGTTCGCCTCTGCATAGGGTAAATAAACAGGCTTATCTTTATCCGCATCGTAAAATTGATTGATGCCAAATTCACTATTCGATCCAATTGCTACAAAATTATACGTTCCATTAGGCAGCTCAAAGTTGATCTGGCCAAATGTAGAACTTGTAGCCAGTTGTGTCTGCCTGGCCACCTCAGTGCCATCTGCTGTGTTGTAAGCTATAATAGTTAACTGCGCAATGAAATTTTTAAGTGGCTCGGTCGGAAAACCAACATTAGGCTCCCCTACATTGTGGTTTACTCCACCAAGTTTGAAGCCTATTTTGTTCTTTTTCATAGATTCAACTTGTCCACCAAGACCTTTTATACATGAAGATAGCATCACCGCTACAACACCTATTGTTAGCATCATTTTTTTCATAGGGCTTTTTTATAATAAATTTAAAATAATTAAAAACCATTATAGAGCTATCTTTAAAACTGTACCCATAATTGCAAACCTGTGCAATTAAAGTGTACAACTTTTATCTTTCAGAACAGGTTAAAAATTAGAAGCACTTTGTTTTGTGCAGCGAGTGCCTGGTAAAAGATTTTGCAAAACGTGCACAAAACCACTGCGTTTTAGGTTTGGATCGAGGTTAAGGGTTTATGTTAGACCTGTTTTTTTGATTTCCCTGGCGCTTGGCATTGATTGCGTTCTTCAGTTAAGGTAATGCGTTATTCGAGTAAGCAAGCAAAACGCCTAAAAATTCAACCTCGAAAAGATGTGTACACACGGATAGGCCATACGCTTTATCCCGATTGAAAATAATAGGGATGCCAGCTCCTTTAGGTTTATTAACAAAGAATAATTGAATGAAATCATCTTGAAAAATAAGGATATTACAAAACAAAAACGGATGCCCGATATGAGGCACCCGTTTTTTTGTTAAAACATTTCTAATGGTCGGTGTGACACCATCCATTAGAAATAATAAAATACTGTTATTTAATAACCTGGGTTTTGAGTCAGGTTAGGGTTGTTTTTGATTTCTGAAGTAGGAATCGGGAACAATAAATGCTTGGTTTGCAAAGGTTGGTTTACACTTTTATTGATATGACCAACAAAATTATCAAAACCATTGGTGGTTTCATTGTACACTTTACGTAACCGCACCATATCAAACCAGGTAACGCCCTCATAGCACAGTTCGTGCCAGCGTTCTCTCCAAACGGCTTCTTCAAACTGTGTTTGGCTCAAACCTGCAAGATCAGCCAATTGCGCTCTTTTTCGTACTACATTTACCGCAGTATAGGCAGCAACATTCGGACTACCATCTGCCCTGTTCTGTGCTTCGGCATAAATTAATAAGGTTTCGGCATAACGGATCTGTGGAATATTCAGATCACTCCTGCTCGTACCTTCTACACCTAGTGTTCCATTTGCAATCAGATCGAAGTGTTTAAAAACATAAGGCTTACCGCGGTTAACCAACGGCATTTTAAATCCATCGGTATAATAATCGGTAAAGAAATAACCTTCTCTGTTTTTAGCCCTTAAATCTCCTGCCTCATAAGAACCATAAAAATCTGCGGTTGGAATAGCCGTTCCAATGCCATCGATTTTAGAAACCAATGGCTGGTGCAGCGGTAAATAAGATGATTGCAAGGGGTTACCAGATCCGGCAGCATCGTTATATTGGATTCCGAATAAATGCTCTACTTTATTGTCATTCTTCGCATCGTGCAGGGCTCCATAACCAGGGAACAAGCCAAGTGATGCTGAATTCCCGGTTGAATAATCGATTACCTCTTTGGCCTTATCTGCAGCCAATTTATAATATGCTGCTCCTTTGTTAAGGGGCTGTCCGGCCATGGTTAAATATACTTTTGCCAGTTCAGATTTAATTGCCGCCGTAGAAACACGTCCACTTGCATCCATAAAAGGCAAACCTGCCGCTTCTGCAGCAACCAGATCATCAACAATGAGTTTGTACACCTGCTCTTGTGGTGTACGGGAAGGAGAAAAATTGGGATCGTTAGGACTGGTAATCGGCTTGGTGATTAAAGGCACATCGCCCCATAAACGTACCAGGTAAAAATAGGCCCAGGCCCTGATGAAAGCAGCCTCTCCTAAAATCCTTTTTTTCTGTGCATTATCCATCGGGTTAATGCCCGGAACTTTATCCAACACCAGGTTGGTTTGTGCAATCACTTTATAAAATCCGTTCCAGGTTTGGTTAACATGCAGGTTTGTTCCATCATAAATTAATGAATACAAATTGTTCAGATCGGAGTTTTGTGCGGTTTCGGTAGATTGTATACCGGTTGGCGCATCAAGCATCTGCCAGTTATTGGAATAAATACCGGCACCGTTTCCAAGAAACCTGGTCTCTGCATAAACAGCAGCAATACCTGCCTCAGCATGTTCTGGCAAAGTATAAAAATTATTGGGCGAAAGATTGGTGGGATCTGTTTCATCTAAAAACTTCTTACATCCTGAGTTCCCGATTATAGCGACGCTTAGCAACAACAAAGCAGCGATATTTTTTATGTTCATTTTCATTTTGATATCCTTTCTTTAATTAATATTTATAATCCAATGTTTAAACCTACCATGAAGGTGGTTGGCTTTGGATAATCGAAAAATGTTTGACCTTGTGCAAATGCATTTCCATAGGTAGTTACCTCAGGGTCGTTACCTGTAAACTTGGTTGCCAGGAAGAAATTTTGAACGGATGCATAAACACGCAGCTTGCTTAAGCGTAATTTTTCGACAAGTGTTTTATCAAAAGTATAACCCAGTAAAAGGTTTTTTCCACGGATGAAAGAACCGTCTTCTAACCAATGGGTATCCACGTTGGTAACATATCCGGCAGATTGATCCCTGATTGCGGCGACCGGTGTATTTTGATTCTGAGGAGTCCAGGCATTTAATACGCTGGCAAAACTATTGGCCTGTACCTGTCTGTCTTCACCCGAGTGATGGGTCATATTCAACACATCATTTCCATAAGAATATTGAAGTTCTACAATCAGCTCTAAGTTTTTATAGCGGAATGAGTTGCCAAACGATCCCCAGCCTTTTGGCGTTCCGTTACCAATAATCTGACGGTCGGCATCTGTAATGGCATGATCGCCGTTTACATCTAAATATTTAATATCGCCAGGAAGCAAAGTTTTACCACCCCGGTAACTTACATATTGGGCTGCTTCTGCCCTTTCGGCCTCGCTCCAGGTTCCTAAACGTACAAGCCCCCAGAATGAACCCACAGGCTCACCTACCCTGATTATACCAGTCTGATTGGTGAAATTTGGGTTACCCACACCAAAAATATCATCAGGAGTAGCCAAAGAAAGTACCTTGTTACGGTTAAGTGAGATATTGAAACTGGTTTTCCAGGTAAAATTGTCGGTTTGTACGTTTACCGTATTAATCCCTAAATCTAGACCTTTATTCTGCATAGACCCGATATTTTTTCTGATCACCGCGTATCCTGTGGTACGTGGAACCGGGGCATCCAATAACATATCGGTAGTTTTTCTATAATAAAGATCGGCCTCCAAATTAATGCGGTTGTTAAACAAGCCTAATTCTAAACCCGCATCAACCTGTGCTGTTTTTTCCCAAACCAGGTCCGGATTGGCCAACCTGCCGATACCAATACCGGTTACCTTACTATCATTAATAATAGCCGAGTTATTAACCAATGTGGCGAGCGACTGATACGCAGGGAGCTCTGAGTTACCACTTAAACCATAACTGGTTCTTAGTTTTAAGTTAGAGATGGTTTTGTTTCCTTTTAGAAAATCTTCGTCTGAAGCTTTCCAAGCCAATGCTGCTGAAGGGAAAAAGGCGAATTTATGGTTCTCTCCGAATTTGGATGATCCATCTACCCTACCCGTAAATGTAACCAGGTATTTATCTTTAAAAGCATAGTTTAACCTTCCGAAGTAAGAGTTAAAAGCCGATCTGTTACGGCTAGAACCAACCGTAATCGATTTACTTCCAGAGCCCATGTTATTGTTTCCGTAAAAATCGGTTACAAAATTCTCCGCATGGCTGGTATTGCTAAAAAAGCTGGTGGCCTGCCAGGAGATACCCAATAAAGCATTAATGGCATGCGATTCGGCAAAACGTTTGTTATAGGTTAAATAATTTTCCAGTGACCAGAAGGTTTCCCGATCGTCGGTTACATTCGCCGTTCCATTCTGTCCATCAGAGATCCCGTATAACTGTTTGGCATTGTACTCATTAATGTTACGGCTCACAATGTTCGCCCCTAATTGGGTACGGAATTCCAAATCTTTGCTAAAGCTAATAGTAGAATAAATACTTCCCAAAGCAGTTTGGGTAACCATTCCATATTTTTGATCAGTTAAGATGTGCACGGGATTAGAGCCTCCTTCTGCCCATGGAATCAGTTTATTATCGCCCCACTTGCCATCTGCCAGTTTAATTGGTAGAAAAGGAAATGCTTCGGTAATCATACGGACTGAATTTAAGCCGCCCGTTCCCTGATCAACAATGTTTTCATTCTGGTTATTGTAGCTCAAATTACCGCCTACCTTTAACCATGGTTTAATTTTACTATCAAAATTAAATCTGCCCGAATATCGTTTTAAATAAGAGTTCAGCAAAAGTCCCTGGTCATCGCGGTAGCCTGCAAAAACACCGTAAGTACTATTTTCGTTTCCACCTGTAAAACCCAGCTGGTGATTTTGCGAAAGCTTGTTCTGTGTAGATTCTTTTAACCAATCGGTATTATATAATGGATTTCCGTTACCATCGAAAAATTGAGGTAAAGCAATTCTGGCTGCTTTTGGAACGGGTTTGGATGCGTAACTTCCTGCTGCCCAACCTACCGGATCGTAAACTTTAATATTCTCGTAAGCCAGATCCTGCACTTTAACGTACTCAAAGGCATCGAGCATTTTAACATGGTGTGCCGCCAATGTATTGATGCCAAAATCTGCATCATAGGTAATGCGTTGGGCATTTGCTGTTCCTTTTTTGGTGGTGATTAAAATTACCCCATTTGCACCCCTTGCACCGTATATGGCCGTCGAAGAAGCATCCTTTAGCACCTCTACTGAAGCGATATCGCTTGGGTTAATGTAATCGATAGCGTTACTGTTCTGTGTTTGCGATCCCACTGGCAAAGCCACACCATCTACCACATAAAGTGGATTGTTGCTTGTATTGATTGAACTAAATCCACGGATTTTGATATTGGTCTGCCCGCCGGGTCTACCCGAGTTGGTGTTTACCTGTACGCCAGAAATACGGCCAGCCAGTGCCTGGTTTAGCGATGAAGACGGACGTTCCTGAAGTTCGCTGGCTTTAACCACACCAACAGAACCCGTAAGATCTGTTTTTTTCACCGATCCATAACCAATTACCACTACTTCATCTAACTTATTGGCTTCGGCAGGTGCCATTTTAACGCTAATGTTAGCTTCATTGCCAACTGTTATATCTTTGTTTTGATAGCCAACATAAGAAAAACGGATCACATCGTTTGTGTTGGCCTCAATGCTGAATTTACCAGCTTCATCAGTTACAGCGGTTTTACCTGACGAAATGTTTTTGATGCCAACGCCAGGAATAGGCATGTTTTTTTCGTCTAATACGATTCCTGTAATTACTTTTCGGTTTTGGATATGCACTAAAGGCATATCTGGCCCGGAAAACCCCTCGGATTTTTCAGCAACCGGATTCATCGAAAAAGCAGGACTATTGAGCAGAAAAAGCACAGAAAGCCCTGAAATCTTTAGTAGATTGATTTTCATTGGTTTAGGTTTAGAAATGATTAGTTAATAATATATAATTCAACTGCTAGCAGCTAAAACGTTTTATCAATTATTCAATAAAAAAATAATTGACGGCAAATCATCATCTTTAATCAGAAGGCTTGAGTTAAAAGCAATTGTGTGATGGGAGATCGTATTTTTAAACGGGTTAAAAACTACACACAAATAAACTACACAGACATATACTGCACCACAGGTAGCAAATATTCCTAAGCTCATCATCATATTCGGTTATTGATAAATCGATTTATCAATTCAATATTAAATATTTTATCACGAAATCAAGAATATTATTTTGATCATTAGAAGTACATTATCGTATAAATCCGATTACAGTATGATTACTTTTACAGGGCCAAAAATTTTTGAATAAGTATTTCAGGCAAATCAAAAAATGGCTCAGTCTAAATCCACTATGCCTCACCTACTTAAGTGTATTTTTAAGAATTTGATAAAAAAATTAAGTTTTTTTTCAAGAGAAAGCACATCAGGTTTCTTATCAGTAAGATTGATCAGCATTGCTATCACAATGTTATGTTTGGGCCTTGCCGTATATAAACAAGAAAGCCCCATATTGCTATGAGGCCAATTATTTTGTCTTATTCGCATCCACCAATAAAACTAAACCAAACAAACTAATGAAACTAAAAGACAAATAAGTTTGAGAATTGTTTTAGTTATTGATAAAATTTTAAAAATCTAACTCCAAATACGTTTCCTTGGATCTGTATTTCGGAATCTTAACCATACTGTATTTTGCCAACCCTCGGTGATACCTCCAAAAGTTACTCTTTCGACCATTGGTTAATGAATGTATGTGTCCCTCCAAATTATTGCGTTGAATATGATTGTCAATAAGATCCAGTTCTCTTACCAGGTCGGTATCCAATAACTTTTTGTGTGTAACCATATTGGGTGCAATTTTTAACCTATATCTCCACGGTTCGGTAAAAACATACCTGATTTCCTGTTGGCGTGTTTTAACATTGTAAATTTCAACCTGGCTAAAACACGCTTTTTCCTGTTCGGTAAGGTCTAAATTGCTGCTTTCCCATAAATATGGTGTGAGTTCGCGCAGCAATTGCTTTTTGATTTCGTATCCATACCTTCCTTTACTGCGTTTTTTTCGTTTAAAAGTTTTATCATGGTGGTATTCAACTGTATTGATCTTAGCTAATAATGCGGTATAAAACTCGGCTCTTATGCTAAATGCAATATCTGCTCTGAGTACAAAATATCTTTTCCAGCCTCTTTGATAGGGCTTTTCAAGAGGTACCATTGGCAGTTCCCGCCTTTGTATCCAAAGTTCCGATCTTCTTTTACTCAGCCTGATTAATTGTTTGTCGCGATCTGTTTTTACCAACCGCTTTTTCTGCCGTGCGCTTCTAATCCTGCATGGCAATTCATATGTGTCCATCGGACTTCCATTTAATTTCCTTTAACTTGAATGTGGGTCTCAATTCGTCCTTGAGCAAGGATATACCCCTTCAAGGGAAATAAAATGTTATAGCAGATTGAACAGCTCTTGAAGCAACCAATCAAACAAAAACAAATTACATTATTTTATCGCCTATTAGGCAATTTCTGAAGGGGATGATATGTAGATATATGCTGTCATAATTCCTAAACATTAAAAAGATTGTTCATCAGGAATGTCACAAAGCTAATAAATTTTCGGGATCTTAAAGAAAGAAGAAATTCTAATTGAAGTGTTAGTATTTCTGAAATTATCAATAAGTATAGTTACCTTGTTTTTCAGACCGAAAACATTAAGTAAATATCAAATTGATTTATACTCAGAAACATTAATCTTTGGTGACTAACCTTCTTTAATGAAATAGTGTAAAACAAAAGGCACCGAATTCCGGTGCCTTTAAATGTTGCGCTGTATTTCTGATTAATTTAAATCAAAACGATCTAAATTCATTACTTTATTCCAGGTGGCCACAAAGTCTTTAACAAATTTACCTTGTGCATCCGAGCTTGCATACACCTCTGCTATTGCCCTAAGCTCTGCATTAGAACCAAATACAAGATCGGCACGGGTTGCGGTCCATTTTGGCTGACCAGTTGAACGGCTGCTTCCGATATAGAGTTCTTGATCTTCTCCAACAGCTTTCCATGCGGTTTCCATATCCAATAGGTTTACAAAAAAGTCGTTAGTTAACTGGCCGGGTTTTTCGGTTAAGACACCATTTTTCGAACCATCAAAATTTGTATCCAACGCACGTAAACCACCTACCAACACCGTCAATTCAGGTGCTGTTAAAGTGAGCAGCTGGGCTTTATCAATCAGGAATTCTTCTGTAGGAACAGGAGATTTTGAATTACGGTAGTTACGGAAACCATCAGCAGCTGGCTCTAAATAACCAAAAGATTCTACATCGGTTTGCTCTTGCGAAGCGTCCATTCGCCCTGGTGCAAAAGGCACTGTAACTGAATGGCCCGCAGCAGCAGCAGCTTTTTCTACCGCAGCAGCACCTGCCAATACAATTAAATCGGCCAGTGAAACTTTTTTGCCATCAATTTGTGCTGCATTAAATTCATTTTGAATATTTGCTAATACGCCCAATACTTTCTGCAGTTGTAGAGGATTGTTAACTGCCCAATCTTTTTGTGGCGCCAAACGGATCCGTGCACCATTGGCACCACCACGTTTATCAGAACCGCGGAAGGTAGAAGCTGAAGCCCATGCAGTAGACACCAGTTCGGCCACACTCAGTCCCGAAGCGAGTACTTTTACTTTTAATGCGGCAATATCAGTTTCGTTGATCAATGTATGGTTAACCGCAGGGATTGGATCTTGCCACAGCAATTCTTCTTGTGGCACATCTGGCCCCAGGTAACGTGCCAAAGGCCCCATATCGCGATGGGTTAATTTAAACCATGCCCTGGCAAATGCATCAGCAAACTGATCTGGATTTTCTAAAAAACGTCTTGATATTTTTTCATAAGCCGGATCGAACCTTAAAGAAAGATCGGTGGTAAGCATCGTTGGCAGATGTTTTTTCGATCCATCAAACGCATCAGGAATAATGGCATCTGCATTTATAGCTTTCCATTGATGTGCACCGGCAGGGCTCTTCGATAATTCCCATTCAAATCCGAACAGGTTTTCGAAAAAATTATTGCTCCATTGCGTAGGTGTTGTGGTCCAGATTACTTCTAATCCACTCGTAATGGTATCAGCACCTTTGCCAGAAGCGTAACTATTGTTCCATCCTAAGCCCTGACTTTCGATACCCGCGGCTTCAGGCTCTTTGCCCACGTGATCTGCTGAAGCAGCACCATGGGTTTTACCAAAAGTGTGCCCACCAGCAATTAACGCGACCGTTTCTTCATCATCCATTGCCATCCGGCCAAAGGTATCGCGGATATCTTTCGCTGCAAGAATTGGGTCTGGGTTTCCATCCGGCCCCTCAGGGTTTACATATATTAAGCCCATTTGCACGGCAGCAAGTGGCTTTTCTAAGTTACGTGAGTGAACATCTCCATCGGCATCGTCATCCGTAACCACTACACCATGTGCTTTATGTGCGCCATCAGAACCGTGTGCATAACGAAGATCGCCACCCAACCAGGTTGTTTCCGAACCCCAATATACCGATTCATCAGCCTCCCAAACGTCCTCACGCCCACCGGCAAATCCAAAGGTTTTAAAGCCCATCGATTCTAAGGCAATATTTCCTGTTAAGATCATTAAATCTGCCCACGAAATTCTGCGCCCGTATTTTTGTTTAATCGGCCAAAGTAATCTGCGGGCTTTATCAAGGCTCACATTATCTGGCCAGCTGTTCAGCGGTGCAAAACGTTGTAATCCGGCACCGGCACCACCACGGCCATCGCCCACCCTATAGGTTCCGGCACTGTGCCATGCCATGCGGATAAATAAACCTCCATAGTGACCAAAATCTGCCGGCCACCAATCTTGCGAATCGGTCATCAGTGCATGAAGGTCTGCCTTTAATGCCGCCAAGTCTAAACTTTTAAAAGCTTCGGCATAACTAAATTCATCATCCATTGGGTTGGATAAGTTAGAATGCTGGCGTAAAATACCCAACTTTAACTGCTTTGGCCACCAGTCGCCATTTCGGGTACCGCCACCACCTACATTACTCTTCATGCTGCCGTTATGAAACGGGCACTTGCTGATATCGTTCGATTCTTTTTCCATATATTAATTTGTTAGTGAAATCCGATCCGTTGTTAAAACTTAACCAGATTATTATAAATTTAGAGAATTGAAAGAACTAATCACAATCATTTAATTCTATAATGGAATAGTTAGAATCTATTACTATGCTATATCAGCAATTTAGGAGGATGCAAAGGCTTAGATCATTAAAATTTAACCTTATGTTAATCCTTCTTTAAAATAAAAGGCCACATTAAGTATTTAAATTTCGGAAGGTATGGTGTAACTGCTTTCTCAGAATATACCCAGAAATTTCTTCTTCTTTTTACCGTTCTGTTTCCTGGCTTTTTCGTTTGCTTTTACTTGCTGCACCCATTGCATTTTTGCTTTGCGGATACTGTCTTCTCTCGCTTCTTGCAGTGCTTGCCTGTATTGCTGATTTGCGATTTCAAATGGTGACCGGTATGGGGTTGTCGACATGGCCGTAATATTATGGTTTTCTGTCTTAGTTAAGCTATAAACTACAAAGGCAACAAATAAGGCACAGACTGCAGCGTAACCTAAAAAAGCCTTTCTTGGGGCATGGATGTAATTTTCCTGATGATATTCACCAGTCGAACTATTGTATTTTATTCCGGCCTTTAGGGCCAGGGGTTTTAATGTTGCCAGCTCTTTTTCAAGCTTTTCGTTCTTTTGCTGTGTCTCACCGTATAAGGCGGCATAACGCAGGGCTTCGTTGGGTATGGTGTTTTCTCTGTGCCTGCTGTCTTGTGGTGCCGACAATATTCCGGCAGTAACAGCCTTCTGCAGTTCCATTCCATTGGCATACCGATCATCTGGATTTTTTTGCAGGCATCGCCCAATCAGCTCAATCAACCATTGGGGTACCTGCATTTCCGCATGCAGAATATCGTCCTGAAACTTATCTTCCAGATTGCTTTTACGCAGTGACATGGCATCTGGGATTTCCTTTTCAAGATGTGAAATCATGACCGTATTGCGGGCGGTATCGCCTCCGCCATCGAGTGGAAAAGGTACCTGCCCGGCCAGGAGTTCGTACAGGATGATACCGTAACTATAAATATCTGTCTGTAACAGCATTTTTCCCTCATGCTGTTCCGGTGCCATAAATTCTACTGCCCCTGCATGGCGAATGCTTGTCCTGCGCTGCTCTTCACTCATAATGGCCAGGCCAAAATCCAATAGCACGTAATTGGCAGTCTGTGTATTGTACTTTACATTATTGCTTTTAACATCGCCGTGTTTGACCCCAAACTGATGACAATGTGCAAGTGCCGCAGCCAATTGTTCAGCGACTTTTAACAGTTCTTTAACGGTGAAAACTTTTTGATGCGGAGGCAATAGTAGTTCGCTAAGTTCGGGGCCTTCGATGTATTCCATTTCTATATAAGGAAAGGACCCGCTATCGGTGATCCCTGAACTGAGTATTTTCACCACATTCGGGCTGGGATGGATGTTTACCTGCTGCAGCTTATTCACTTCATTGAGAAAATTCCGGTAGTTTTTATCGCTGTCATCTTCCACGTAGATTGGTGTAGGAATAAGTTTGATGGCAGAATAAACCGGCCCCATGCGCATTCCTTTGTAAACAGATCCCTGCCCACCAGTTTTTAATGCACCGAGGTTTTGTAGCCCTTCTGTAATTGTAAAAATTTTACTCATGATGCTGCGGCTTAAAGCTAAACTCCAATACGACAGATTCGCCTAAGATAATCTGATCTCCCTCGGCTAATTCCTGCCCGATCTGGGTAGCATGGAGTTTTACTGTCTTTTCGGTAAGCGCTGAACGCAGTTTAACCTTATTGCGGGGTGGTATTCCACCTTCATCTGCGAAGATTACAAATTTGGCTATGCTGGTATCCCATTCGATGTGCGCATGCTGTCTGCTGATGTACTTATTTCGTTCATCATCACTTTCTGATGGAAATGCAATGTGGTTGGTGCGGAAATAACCTTCATCAGACTGTGCCTTTTCATCTCTGCCGATATTGTATTTTCCACCCGCGGAAGTTATTTCATAGATTGGCTGTAAAGTCTTCCCGCTAAGTGCTTTCAGGTAGGCCTTAGCCTGTTGCTTAACAAAATGGGTTTTGGTTTTGACCAACAGTGCTATTGGCAGATTTTGCATTTCGACCGCATCGTCTGGAATAGCTTCGTCGAAAGCAACTTCAAGTGACCAGCCCGAAGGCAGATCCAGGGAATAGTCATCACTGATGCGTTGTATCTCGTTTTTTAATTGGTCGGGATCCTCGGTAAACACAGCAGCTTCATACACATGGCGCGCTGCTGGGCTGCAGTATATAAAAATACCCAAACCTTTGATATTTGCGCCTTCTCCGCCCTCCGCTTTTTGTAATTCCTGTTTTACAAACTGTAGTAATGCATGCCTGATTCCCTTCACATCATCGGGATGTTCCCCACTTGCGCTTTTGAAGAGGTCGAATATCGTTTTCATCTATATTTTGTTAGTGCTTTGCTAATGTGTTATAAAATATGTCGAGTTCAACACCTGCGTTGTTCCTCAATGTGGTGAAGATATACAAACTATTGATTGATGGTTTTAGTTTAAATGTTTCATTTCTTCAATTAAGTTCCGATACAGCTGCCTTGTTATCAGTTTTGGCCGAAGGCACAATGCTTTTAATATAGCCACCCTCTTTTAAGAACGGAATTACATGCCTGCCGGCCAATCGTACAGCGTCTGATGATCCTTTGGTAGCTTCAATGCGGATACAGACTACAATATGACCATTGCCAGTTGCAGTCGGTGCAAAAAATACATACCAGCCATCATTAATCTGCTGTTTCTTCCAGATCCGCTCCGGCGTACCGGTTTTACCGGCAACAGCCAGTCCTAGCGTTTGCACTTTTGGACTGCTCTGTTTGATCATGTACTCCTGCATCAGTTTGGCGTATAACGGATTGTTTACCAATTTCGTACCAGTTTTTATCGCCTGTGGCTGATCGCTTACTTTAAGTACAAACCTGTTTGCAATCATATTTCCATTATTTGCAATCCCCGCAGCCATTCTTGCCACTGCCGCAGGGGTTGCAATAAGTGCGCCTTGCCCCCAAGACATTCCGGAAATTCCCTTTGCCCTGGTCTTTCGGATATTGTTGGGATCATACCTTGGTTTGGTGTTGAATTCGGTCCTGCGCCAAAGCTGTTTCCATTTTTCTTCCTGTGCGGTGTTTTCGCTGGGCTTATTGTAATAATATCCTCCTGCCCCATGCAGGAACATGCCTGTTTTTAAGTACAGCTCGCCCATGTTTTCCTGCAGCTGTTCCTGGTTTGCAAGTTTGATGAAATAGACGTTGTTGGATTTCACCACCGCACGTTCCAGATCGATCCATCCCGTTTCATCCGGCTCGATACCTTTTGTACGGATACGCTCCCAGGAGGCCACCTGGTATTTTTTTTCAGCAGCAGCCATGCCCAGTTTATTGAACGATGCCATGGCGGTAATCAGCTTAGCGGTTGAGCCTGGCTGTGTGAAATTGGTAAAGCCAAGGTCAGCGGTCGTTATCCACCCCGAAAGCTGATTCTGTTCTGCATTGGTCATGGTCAACCGTTCCCAATCATGTATGGGTGGTAGTGGATATACGGCTGAAGTAAGGACATCGCCAGAACTTGCTTCCATGATCACTACAGAAACCCGGTTATCCGATAATGAAGTGTCGCGGGCAATTGACTTTTGGATCTTGGTCTGCAGACCGGCATCCATGGTTAACTGTACATCACGGTTTTTATTTTTAAAATCTTCAACTTCTTTGCTACTGATACCGGCAAGGAGTAATGGAGAAAGCGCGGCGTAATCTTTTTTCACAACCGTCATTTCCTTAACGCCCCGTGCCAGGAAACGGTTTTCACTATATCGTTTTGCAAGAACCGTAAAGCTCTTTACCGGCAGTTTAAAGCCACGGAGTTCGGCTGCGTGTTCATAATCTGCAAAATAGCCATTAACACTTCCATTAAATATGCCTGAATTTGCGTCGCCTGTCCAAAAAAACAGTTGTTCTTCGAAAGGATAATATCGGTCTAAACGTTGATGTACCGCCGAATCGAGATTGTAATTTGGGATACCTGCACCAATAAGTTTGAAGTGTTGCGCCCTCACACTGTCTACGTTGCTGGTTGCCATTAAAACTCCCTTGCGGTCGTGTATGGTTCCGGCTTTTAAACGGTTCATCAGTATCGCGATACGGGGATTGTAACTGAACATTCTCGCGCCGCTGCGGTCGGCTACCAAGGCTGGCTGTACCACCCATTTCCGGTTGTTTAGCACATAGCCCGCTACATTTACGCCCAATAGCAGGATGCCCAAACAGACTGCAATCAAGGCCGGCACCAGGTTTTTATCCTGCGCTTTGGCAATGTACTGCATCTGTACGTCGCTGCCCCGGACCGCAGATACCGACATCAAAAATCCGGCGGCTAAAAAATTGAGTACAAGTGATGATCCCCCATAACTTTGAAAGGGCAGGGATACCCCAGATAGCGGTAGCGCTCCGGTAGAACCACCTGCTATGAGCAGGAACTGTACGAAGGTGGATACGCCGACCCCTGCACTTAAATAAAAGAGAAATGGTGATCCGGTCCTCCTCCCGATAATAATGGAGCGGTGTAGGTACAACAGGAACAGCAGGAAGATGCACAATATGCCCGTCAATCCAAATTCTTCACCTATTGAAGGTAAGATCATATCGGTATGTGCTTCAGGAATGGTTTTCGCAAAGCCCTGCCCTACGCCCTGACCGGTTGCACCGCCTGTAGACATGGCCCACAGACCATTGGCCACCTGATCGCCACCATAAACTTCATTGTTCCAGGCATCCTGCCAGATTGCTTTGCGATCTCCCAGGCGCTGCACAGGCCCAGGGAAGACGCGGTCCAGATATGGAATCTGATCAATCGTTAAGAAAGCCGACATGATCACCAGCACCATGATGGCGGACTCACTGAGCTGCCTCCGCCCGAAAAACATCAGCATACCGACCAAAAGCAAGGTAACTGCGGTGGATATCCATACGTTTTCAAAAATCCATGAGGCCAATACGTACAACACGATAGCGCCTGCCATGAACATAAAATCGCCGCGGGAGAATGAAAATAGTATAATAAAGGTGAAACAAACCACCATCGCCGGGCCAAGGTCTCCCAATATCAGAAATAACATGAGGGTTAACAGTATCGCCAATAGGGCAAAGGAGAAAAATGACCATCTTTTTTTCCAGCTCAAATATTCACTGATCAGTTTCTCGTTTACGGCAAAAAATCCTGCAAGAAAAAAAATGATCAGATATTTCACCACTTCACTGGGCTGAAATCCGAACAGGTTTACCTTTACACCACTCCCTTCCGGCCCGGTTCCGAATAAGATCGTGAGTGCCAGCAATCCAATAGCGGCCAGTGCCCAGGGCCAGCCGTTTGCGGCTGATCGGATGTTCTTAAATAAAAGCTGGCGGTAAAGCCAGGTATCGGTATTGAAACGGCGCAGTTTAATGCACAGCATCAATAAAATGCCTCCAAAACCCATGAGCAGGTATAAGAGGGAATCTTTAGCTAAAAAACGGTCGCGCAGCGGATCCTGCAAACTCAGCAGCATCAGGAATGATATGCCAGTAAGCATCATCACTACAGGCAATATGACCTGATCGGCAGTGCTGAATTTCCATGACAGGATGAAGTGGACAAGTAAAAACCCACCAATCAGGCTTCCGCAGATGATCATAAACCACTTGTTAAATTCCTCGGGTGTTCTGATGATTAGTGATTTTTCCTTTTTGAGGATATTGAAGTCTCTGGTAGAGAAAAGCTTTATCGTATGTGGACGCTGTTCAAATGTGAAAGCGGTATTTTCATCAAGGTTTTGGACGCCCTTTGAGGCGCCAAACTGAAAACCTGGTTTTAAAGGCAATATCTTGAATGCCTGGTTGCCGGGCAACTTAGCAAAAGTGAATTCACCTGCAGTACCGGTACGGGCGTAGGCAGTGAGCTGGAATAATTTCCGCTTACCGGCAGTATCCAAAGTATAAACCTTTGTAATACCATTAGCCTTTTCAGTTATATTTTTAATGGCTTCTGTCGGTTCGTCGTTGTAAATACTGTCCTGTGGCAATATCATTTCCAAACGGACCAAAACACCTGGCACAGCTTTATTATTCTCTAAGATTTTTCCACTGATATCATACTCGCCCATGCCGAGATTTACCTGGGAGGGATATGGACGGGGATTACTTTGCTCCTGGTCGAATTTAAGCGAATCATCACCCGTATAACCGAGCAGTGCCCGTGATGCCAACACCCTTGCTTTAAATGATTTCCCCCCTTTTTTATAGGCCTCATCTGCAGGTAAAAAGTACCTGCGTTTGTTCACTTCGCCAATGTTGTCGAGTTGCCCGGCATTTGGCGTTGCAGATGCAATGGTTTTTTCTATCAGATCAATGTCCCGCTGATCTTCAAAATAATAACCTTTTTTAAGTAGGTTACGGATATGCTCGGCAGGTTTTTCCGCATTCAGGTTAACCATGGTGCCGGCTTTTAAGCGTGGTACAACTTCTGCAAACCTGGGCTGAATGATCGCGTATAACTGATAGAAAAAGAGTGCGAGAACGGTTGCGGTGGCTAATATGAAGATCCGTTCCTGAGCCCGGCTCACTTTGACAGGTCCTTTATTCTGCTCCATTTTTCGAATCTGCGGTTTTAGGGGTATTACCTTTTAGTGTACCTATCTTCATCAGTTCTACATTTACCGGTTTCTGGTCAGGGAAATGGATGCTATTTTGTATGGGAAGCAAACAATTGGTAAAGGTGACATTTTTGAGTAACAGTGCCTGGTCTGAAATGGCGATGGCCGTAGCGAAGCCTTTAAACTGCAAACTGTCCAGCTTCAATAGACTGGATTGAGGGAGCATCGCTATCCCTGCACCTTTGTATCCGCTATCCGCTTGCAGCACAATGCCCTTTGCCATAACATACAGGGTGTCTTTCCGCAGGCGTAACGTATCGCTGATCAGGACCGGACTTTTAAAAATCGAGTCGGATAGTACCAGCGTGTCACCCAGGGCATGGTCAAATGCATCTTGCAGTAACTGCTCCTGACTGTTTCTCATCTTTTGTTTGGGTGATGGATTTAGTGTTGAAACAGGGGCTGCTGGGTGCTGATTCTGCAGGTACATAAATATGGTAGTGCCAAGGAGGATGAGGCATAAAATAACCAGTGCGGCGAACCGATAATTTCTTTTGGGCGCTGCATGAGTTTCCAGTGCTGGATTTTCAGGCGTCCGTATGGCCTCATTATTTTCTGCTCCTGCGGCTGCCTGAGGCTGTTGTATAAAATCTGGTCTGGTTGGTATTACCTTTTGAGGCGCTTTGTTGTTCTGCAGTAGCACAACGGTGATGTTATCTCGTCCGCCGTTTTCATTGGCAAGCGCGATGAGATTGCCTGCTTTTTTAGCAAGTGTATCTCCTTGTAGAAGCAGGGTGGTAATATCCTGCCTGTTTACCATATCGGTCAGCCCATCACTGCATAATAAGAGAAGATCGCCCGGCAGGAAAGGAGATTGTCCGGTTTCAATATAACTCTCATCGGTAGCAATCTGATCGCTGAAACCGATCGCCTTATTGATTTCATTGCGTTTTGGATGCTGCATAGCAGCGGCCTCATCCAATCTTCCCGAATCTTCCAGAAAACCTACAAATGAATGGTCTTTAGAGATTTTGATCAGCGATCCGTCCCGCAACAGGTATAATCTGGTATCGCCAACGTGCGCATAATAAAATTGATTATGCTCAATATCCGCAATTACCATAGTGGCCACGCAGGCCATTTCAGAAAGTTCTGCCTCTGTTTGCTTTTTGGCAATGATTACTTCATTTGTATTCCTGAAGGCGCTGATCATCTGCGAGATTGGATCGGCCGGACGACCTGAAAATTGCATTGAAATCTGTTCCGTCGCAATACCTGCTGCTACTTCGCCACCTTGATAGCCACCTACGCCATCTATTACAGCTGCTAAAATCAACTGATCGTTGGTGAGGGACTTAACAATAAAGCTGTCCTCGTTGTTGTCTCTGGATTTGCCGGTGTCTGTGAGGCCAAAAAAGTGTTTATCCATTTTTATTACGGGAATTTTTAATGTCTTTAAAATGAACGATCATCAGCGCAACGACCAGTGATAACAATAAAATTGATAGCAGTTGCGACATAAGTTAGGATTTAAATAGATTTATACCGATTATGCCGTTAAGCAACATCCTGGAGTTCAGCGGCAAAGAAACCCATTGTGGTGAATTAATTTCGCTGCGTTGTACCAAAACCTCGTTCAAAGTAGTAAGTTCGCCGAAAGAAGCCAAATAGAAATTACCGTCTGTTTTGTTGTAGCGGATGTGTAGGTGTGGCGAATTGGCCCATTCTGAGGCGATCTTGAAAATATTGGAACCTTCGCGCTCGTCATCGTTACCCGAAACGATAGTATCTTCTGTTTTAATCAGGAACTCTATTTTTTTGCCTGAAAACTGCTTATCGGGTATGATGGCTTCCAGCCGGCCGAGAACAGCCTGGTCCTTGGACGGGGTAGTATTACCATCAACATATTCCAATTGCGCATCGTATGGGATTTCCATATAGCCTTCGCTGTAGTAAGTGAAGCCCTTTAAAATATCGTTGTTGATATCGAATGTCTGTGCAATACCAGTTTGTCGGGGAATGAATGTTACCCGTAAATTTTCCGATTTCTGATTGTTGTCTGGCAGCAGTTTTCCGATAAAACCCTTATCGCCCCTTGCGTAATCCGGATGTGATACCAACCGGAATACCCATTTTGAGCCGGATGGTTCTACATTTTTTCCGGCTTGCCGGTGTTCTCTTAAAATCGCATAGAATTTTTTGACTGTTTCCTGTACGATCAAGCCCAAAATTCCCTGTTTATTGTCTATAAATTCACGGTAATCTTCAGCGTTGAAGGTAATAATGAATTCATGATAAAAAACGATGCGATCGGCAAAAGATAATTCCCTGATGGACTCCTTAAATTTATCCACGATAAAGCTGTAGATGGTTTCGGGAGTGAGTTGCGGTGCTTTTTGGTCACTGCTCTTGTTTTCATCGGTTAGAAACCAATCCTGAATACCGATACGTTGCCAGAAATTTGATTTTGTTTCCATAAGTAAGGGTGCCTATGCGGCGGTTAAGGGCAATTGTTTTTTCTTAAAATTAAAACTGTACAGGGCTAACTGAAGTATCAGGGTTAAGGTCTTCTGTGCTATCGGCAGCTTTATCTCTGGCTTTATTGATCTCTGCGTTGATAGCACTATCCACCGCCCGCTTTGCTGCTGCTGCTTCAGCCAGCTTGCGCTGATTCGCCAATCTTCTTTTTTCTTGTGCTGTGGTATCAACTGCCAGTGGGATCGAATCTATGGGCTGGACAGCTTGCTGTGCCTGCGGCTCGCTGCGAAACTGGGAATAGCCCAGGAAAGCAAGCAATCCGATAATTGAGATGATCATAAGGGCAAACGCAAAATGAGGTAACAGTATACCGTTTCTTTGCGGAATCTGGGCTATACTTTCCAATGCCAATACCTGTTTACGGAGTGCTTCGTTCTCCGTTTTGAGCGAATCCATAGCTGAATGGTCTATGGGTAAAACATTGCCCGATAAGCTTCCGCTAAGCACCGCTTCATGTAAAGCCATTCCATCGCTGTACCTGAACATAGGATCTTTCTGCAGACATTTTTCGATCAGTTTTAGGAGCCAATCCGGAACCTGCATCTCCCGTGTTTTCTGTTCCTCAGTCCAGCCCGTGGGCAAGTTTGCTTTGCGCAGACCCAATACGTCAGGCACTTCACTTTCCATATGACCGATCATTACCGAATTGCGCCCGGTATCACTATTTCCAGGTAGCGGAAAGGGGACCTGACCTCCGAGTAATTCATATAAGATGATGCCATAACTGTAAACATCGGTTTGCAGAAGCATTTTGCCTTCATTTTGTTCGGGCGCCATAAACTCCACCGCACCTGCATGCCTGATGCTACTTCTACGCTGCTCCTCACTCATAATGGCGAGTCCAAAATCCAGTAGCACATAGTTCGCTGTATGCAAATTGTATTTAACGTTATTACTCTTAACGTCGCCATGTTTTACCCCAAGTTTATGGCAGTGCTCGAGGGCAGCAGCCAGGTGTTGTGCAACTTTTATGACTTCGCTTAGCGTAAATATCTTTTGATGAGGGGGTTGGAGCAGCTCACAAAGGTCAGGCCCTTCTATATATTCCATTTCTATAAATGGGAAGGACCCGCTTTCGGTTATGCCGAAACTGAGCATTTTTACAACATTCGGACTGGGATTTTCATTTACCTTTAGCAACTTTGCAACCTCGTTTTCAAAATTGCGGTAATTTTTATCATCGCGGTTCTCGGTGTATATTGGAGTAGGGATTAATTTCACTGCGGAGTAAATTGCACCGATGCGTTTCCCTTTATATACCGATCCTTGCCCGCCCGTTCGCAGCGCTCCTAAATTCTCGAGTCCTTCTGTAATTGTAAATACTTTACTCATATTTCTCCTAATAACAATTATAGGGATTTTTTGTTGCCAAATAATAATTTAAATGTGATGGCGGCTTACACAGCCCTTCCTTTTTTTTGCCTCGCCAGGAGGAAATTCCCACTGTTGCCGGCAGTCCTCGATTTATACCATGAGCTGGTTAAAAAGATGATTGATATTGCTAATAACGTGCCTCGGTTTCATATCTTATTCACGGAGCCATTATTGTGCCAGAACCCAAGCTGGTAAAGCAACAAGGTATTGATGCGATTAAAAAGCAGTTAGTTCGAACTTTCGTGGATTCACCGCTCAGGAAGAAAACCTGAAAAATTCACAAGCGACAACCATCTTTTTGTCTCTGAATTTCTGGCGTTGGTCGATTAGCTTCCCAGGCTGGTATAATGCTGCGATTTGCGCTGAAACGTTTCTAGTGGTTGCACGTCTTAATATCAGAACAATCAATAAAAACATTATAAAAATTAAAACTCAAAGCATATGAAAACTTTATTCAAAACATTATTCGCATCATCTTTAGCATTGGTATTATCTACTTCAGCAGTATTATCAGCTAACGCATCTGAAACCATCAAACCTGTTCACACTGCAAAAGCATTGAGCTTCAAACGCATCAAAGTAAAAGGAAATGTAGAATTGACCATTGTACAGGGAAAACGTACCGGCATCAGCTATACAGATGAAAACACTGGTAAAGCTAAGGTTGTGCAGAGCGGAGATGGCTTAGAGATTACCGCTTTGGATAACAGCACTGCAAAACTTACCATTTACGTAAATGATATCTATCGCATCCATGCAATGGATAACGCTAAAGTAAAAACAGAGGGTAAAATCAATACGCAATATCTGCAGGTTTTCTTAAGCGGAAATGCATCACTAGACTTAAACTCACAGACCGAAGGGTTGTATACTGTGATCGAAGATCATGCTGATTTAACCTTAAGTGGTTCAACTGCCGACCATATGCTCGTAATGGGCAAAGGACAAAAGCTGACCATGGATAAATTCGTTGCAGCCAATACAAAAACAAGCCTAAACACTGAAAATGCACTAGCTTCCCTTAGCAAATAAAAAAAGAATTATATTTTGGTTCAGGCGGTCTGTTTACGGACCGCCTTTTTTGTTTAATCGATACAGGTCTGTTCTGGGTCAATCTGAAAAAAAGAAAAATGCATGCCTTTCATCGCCCGATCTATTCTATCATTGATCTCTATATGGTAATTCCGCGTGCAATAGCATATCCCCCAAATAGTTAAGGTTTCTCAGCTTTCAATGTTAATAGCGGTTTTCCTTTTACTACGATATAAGTTGCCAGTTCAGAAGCTTTTACTTTGCCAATATTCCTGGCAGAATGATTTTTTCCAGCGGGAATGAAAAGTACTCCGCCCGCTTTCAGCACAACAGGCTTTTCTCCCTCAATTACATATTCCAGCTCCCCTTCTAAAACATTAATAATTTCTTCGCCCGGATGCGAATGCAGGCCAAAGGCCTTGCCTGGCTCAAAATCAACACGTACCTGAATCGCTTCGTATCCCGGCACAGAAAGGTCATGCCGTTGAAGATCTGTGCGTTTAATACCAGACTGTTGCGCTATCGCTTTATTTGGCACTAAGCAGCCAAACATGCCTAAAAATGCGATGATGTGTAAGAAGTAACGTTGATATATTTTCATTTTTTTGAGGTTTAAAGATTTACTTGACAAGTGCTATACAATCAATTTCGATTAAAGCACCCAGAGGTAAAGCGTTAATTTGAACAGAAGTTCTGGCGGGCATTTTTTCAGAAAGATAGCTGGTGTAAATTTCATTTACCTGCTGTAACTGTGAAATGTCTTTTAAATATATATTTACTTTAATAATGTGCTGTGTATCCGAATTATGCTGTCTCAGCAAAATCTTTAGGTTATCCATGATCTGCTTAGTTTGCAATGCCAGATCTGGCTGCAGCAATTTTGTTTTTGGATTTATACCTAATTGGCCCGAAGCGTATAGAATCCCATTGGCAATGACAGCTTTTGAATAAGGCACCTTTTCTTCGCTCAAGGTATACCTTACTATACCAGCATATGGTTTACAGGAGCAAACAGATACCATAAGAAACAGCCAAAATACAATTTTCATTTCTCTTAAATATTAAAACAGATGTATCGCATGAGTGATACATCTGTTTAATGGGCTTTATTGTTTAATGAAATTCAAAAGTTCTGAGTTGAATTTTTCCATCTCCTCGATGAACAGGGCATGGCCGCTTTTTTCAAGAGGGACCAGTTTAGCGTTTTTGAGTAGTTTACTCATTTGTTCCGCCAGCTCATAAGAACAAATTTTATCTGATCTACCATGTAAAATCAACGTAGGCAACTGAATTTTTTTCAGGTCGGCACGCAGGTCAGCGTCTCTTAAAGTCTTAAGGCCTTCTGCCATTGCATAAGGTGAGGCCTGCGCCTGGATTGTACCCAACCAAGCACCATAGCCTGGAGCAACACTTGTCTGGCTTGCAGGAAAAATCTGCCCAAAATTGGCCAGCAACTGAGGCCTGTCTGTATTATTCAATTTGATTAAACCGTCTACGTCTTCTTTTGTCCAAAGCCCAAAGTTAAAATCGGCTCTTTTTGTCCACATTGGTGCAGCTGCGCCGAATAAGGCCATTTTAGATACATGCGCACCATTATACTTGGCTACATAATGAATCACTGTTGCCCCACCCATCGAAAATCCGCCAATTGTGGCATTTTTGATATTTAATTTATCAAGAATGACCTTGATATCATCAGCAAAAACATCGTAATTGTATTTACCTCCCGGTTTGTCTGACAGGCCAAATCCCCGTAGCGTAATGCCGATTACCCTAAAGCCTTTTTCTACAAAATAAGCGTACTGATATTCGTACATGGCGTCGCTTAACGGCCAGCCATGGATCAGGATTAAAGGCTGCCCTTCACCCAGGTCAGTTACGTGAAGTTTTACATTTTTCTCAACTTCTATGTATTCCTCACGCCCATACGCAGCTGCAGACCTGTTTGTTTGTCCGTAGGCAGTAATGCTGGTCAATAATGTGATCAGCAATCCGATTTTTAAAGTTAAATTTTTCATTTTTATAAATAATATTTAAGAGTTGTAATAACGGCAATATGGTTTGCCGCTATCGATCCGCAAATTTATCCGGCATTTCCTGTAAATCCTGTTAATGAAATCATAACGAAATGTTAATGGGACCAGACCGCTTCAATTTTTTATTATTTTAGCGCAAAATGACCGAGCTCAAAAAGTATCAAACAACTGCCTTCACCGGGTTTATCATCCTTGTTGGGGTGCTGCTGTACCTGATATATAACACATTTGAACTAAAGAACAAGCAATATCAGGTCGATTTGAAACAAAAGCTGAAACAGTTTTACTTAAAAAATGTCAGCAAGGAAAGTATTTATGCTGGAGGGTTTTCGCTCCTAGACAGCTATCTCGTTAAAAATATCGAATCCTTAGAAAGTCAATATCTTAAATCTGGCTCCATAAAAAACCAGTACACTGATTCACTTCTTGCAATGATGTTTGAGGAGTTACAAACCAGAAATCCAACTGACTCCCTCATACAAGAGATAAAAAAACAATATAAACTGGATGATCAACTTGAATATCTCATTGTCATCAACAGCATCAGCCTGCGGTTCAGCGATAACAAGCCGATCCCTTTATATCACTATCAGAAAAAATATCCGTTTCTAAAAGCAAACCTACAGTCTCCACAAGGGTACATCGTTAGCGGAAAACTTAAGTCTCCCCAAGCACAAAACATAGTCACTTCAATGTCTATGGGGCCATCCAGTCCATATTCCTATGATATCACTGTCACTTTCTTTGCCGATCGCATTGACAGACAAGCTGAAATCTTTAAAAGTGCTATTCCGGTTTTATTGCTTACCCTGTTCGCCTTACTGTTAGTCTTTTTTGTTTATTATTTTACATTTAAAAGCTGGTCTAAACAAAAAAAGATATCAGACATGAAATCTGACTTTATAAACAGTATAACCCACGAATTCAACACTCCTATTTCGACAATTATGGTGGCTAACAGAGCGATACAGAATGAAAAAGTATTTAACAGCAAAGAAAGCATTACTGAATTTACTGAAATCATTGCAAGGCAAACCAAACAGCTACAGACCTTATTCAATCAGGTAATGGACATTACCCTGGTAAATACCGAAATAGAAAAAAAAGAGGTTATTTTCTGCCAACTTTTAACTGAAGTAATACAAGACTACCGTGTTAAAATGCATGATAAAAATGTATATTTTTACACTCAGGGTATAAACAACGGAACGCAGGTATACCTGAATAGATTCTGGGTGACCACCATGTTATCGAATATCTTCGACAACGCTATAAAATACAGTGATAAAACACCTAAAGAAATACACATCACCGTTGATGGGACATCGAATGGTTTGAGGATCAGCATAAGAGATAATGGAATAGGAATGGAAAAATATACGGTTGAACATCTCTTCGACAAGTTTTACAGGGGCAAAAATCCTGGCCGGGAACATGTTAGCGGCTTAGGTCTTGGCATGTATTATGTGCAGCAATGCATCCAGATCCATAACTGGAAGTTGGAAGTGCAAAGTAGCATCGGACAGGGAAGCGAAATTTTAATTGTGATTTAATGCAGGCCGTGAAGAGAAGACTACTTTATGTGGAGGATGAAACAGATCTGGGTAATGTAACCCGACAGTACCTTGAACTGATGGATTTTTCGGTGGATTGGTGCTGTTCTGGAGCAGAAGCGATTAACCTATACCAAAAAAATCACGCTGATTACAATCTGATTATCATAGATATTCAACTTCCCGATATTGATGGATTCGGGGTGGCTGGAAAAATCAGGGAACTTAACCCCGATGTATACTTTCTTTTTCTTACGGCGCGCAAAGAGAAACCCGACAGGGTGAAAGGGCTTACACTTGGTGCGGTAGATTATATCTGTAAGCCTTTTGACATTGATGAACTGGTATTAAGAATACGGAACATTATCTGGCATCAAATCCCTAAAGCACAGCGGGAAAAGGAATTAGTAACTAATATACTGAACATAGGTGACCTATGCCTCAATAAAGACTTGCTGGAACTTAGCATACCCGGGCAAACCCCAATAACGCTAACACAGCGTGAAGCGGAGTTGCTGGAATATCTCAACAAAAACCGGAACGTAATCACCAAGCGGGAAGAGATTCTGGTTCAGATCTGGGGTGAAAGCGACTATTTTTTAGGAAGAAGCCTTGATGTTTTTATCGTCAGACTACGGAAATTGCTTGCTGTTTCTTCAAACGTAAAAATCAACAATGTTTATGGCGTTGGATTTATATTTTCAGTGGCTGGAGTGGAGCAATCATGAGTAGTTTTCGCACCGCCGCCTTTCAGGTACCTGCAGGCCTAAATTATTGAAAATTGTTTGCTTTAAAGAGATGATTTTTTTGATAATTAGAATTACATTAACCCGATTACCAGCAGCGGTATCCAAGATTACATTGCTTGAGGCAGAAAAATTTTGTCACAAACCATCTAACGGGATCAGATAGGATATGCCGTTTCACTTTTAGGCTCTGAGAGTACAAAATAACTTTGAACAGTTGTGATATTGGGCAGTGTAGCGAGTTTGTTCCGCAGAAATTCGTGGTAATCATCCATATCCCTGGTCGCGATACGGAGAATAAAATCGTGGGCACCGGTCATCTGCAAACATTCCATTACCTCGCCAAACTTCGAAACTTCGGTTTCGAATTCGATCAGGGTTTTAGCCGTATGTTCTTTCAACAATACATGTGAAAAAGCGATCAGGTTTCTATTGATCTTTTTCCGGTCGAGAATGGCCACAATCCTTTTAATATAGCCTTGTTCCTTTAATCGTCTTATCCGTTCATGGATAGTGGCTATAGATTTATGCAGCTTCAAGGATACTTCTTTATTGGTTAAAGAAGCATCATGCTGCAATAATTTTAGTATTTCTACATCAACCTGATCTAAATCTCCGTGGGTCATTGGACGATAATAAATTGAAAAAAAATATAATGAAAGTTAAAAAATCAAGCCAAAACTGAAATAAAGACTAAATAATAATCAAAAAAGCAGAAATTTTCTGTAAAAAACAACATGTGTTGACGTAAAAAATTATAATACTGAATTTTACCGAAATAAAAATCAATCAAAATAGCCACTGCTATCCGATGTAATCAACAGTTATGAGCACAATAACAGCAAATAAAATGACTTCTGCCATGGAGGGAAAATTCGAACATTTATCGCTTCTGGTTGGTAACACACCAATGCTAGAGCTCACCTACACCTACCAGGGGAACGAGGGCAAAATTTATGTTAAATGCGAGCATTACAACTTAACTGGCAGCATTAAAGACCGGATGGCACTTTACACGCTAAAAAAAGCATATGCCGAAGGTAAGATCAAAGCTGGTGATCGGATTGTTGAAGCCACCAGCGGCAATACCGGGATTGCATTTGCGGCCATAGGCAAAGCTTTGGGCCATCCGGTTACCATCATTATGCCAAATTGGTTGAGCAAAGAGCGCATGGATATTATTAAAAGTTTAGGTGCAGAGATTATTCTGGTGAGCAAAGAAGAAGGCGGTTTTATCGGCAGCATTAAACTTGCAGAACAGCTGGCAGCAAGCGATCCAAATATTTTCCTGCCTAAGCAGTTCGAGAATATCGCCAATCCGGAAGCACATGAACATACCACAGGTAAAGAAATCTGGGAGCAGTTGCGCTTGAAAAATCTTTCACCTGATGCTTTTGTTGCCGGAGTAGGCACCGGGGGGACTATTATGGGGGTAGGAAATTTCTTAAGAAAGCAAAATCCGGGCATTAAGATACATCCATTGGAGCCTGCAGAATCGCCGACCTTAACCACTGGTTATAAAGTTGGCAGTCATAGGATACAGGGCATTTCTGATGAATTTATCCCCGAAATCGTTAAACTGAACGAGCTTGATGAAGTGTTGCAGGTAAACGATGGCGATGCCATACTTATGGCACAAAAACTGGCCGAGAAACTGGGGTTGGCCGTAGGCATATCATCGGGCGCTAATGTAATCGGCGCCATAAAACAACAACAAAAAATGGGTGTGAAAAGCTGTGTAGTGACCATCTTTTCAGATAGCAACAAAAAATATTTAAGTACCGATTTAATGAAGGTAGAAGCGGTTAAAACCGGATACATTAGTCCTGAAGTAGACTTTATCGACTACCAGGCCTTTAGCAGATTACATTAATCAAAACAATCAACAAATAAACCACAACATGAAAAAAATCACCATTTTATGCTGCGCCATATGCCTGATCAGCCTTAGCGCATACAGCCAGATTTTAAAACCTGTAACCTGGAGTTACGCAGCAAAAAAAACCGGGCCGAATACGGCTACTGTTTTCATTAAGGCCACTATAGATCAGGGCTGGCACCTCTATTCGCAATTTGTTAAAGATGGCGGTCCGGTTAAAACAACCTTTAGTTTTCCATCATCAGGTGCTTATACCCTCGTTGGAAAAACCATCGAACCAAAAGCCATAACCAAATTCGAATCTACTTTCAAAATGGATGTAAGCTACTTCGAAAAGTCAGTAGTATTTCAACAAAAAGTAAAGCTAAAAGGCAAAAGCGCAACCGTTAAAGGTAATGTAGAGTTTATGGTATGCGATGACAAACAATGTTTACCACCAGAACAGGTAGATTTTAGCATTCCTGTAAAATAATAGCGTAACAAAGCATATGATATCCTTAAAGAAAATCTGTCTCGGTTTGCTGTTCTGTTGCGCAATATCCTTAAGTGGATATGCACAGGACAGCACAAATACCGAAGAGCTGACTTTTACAGAGATTAAGCCAGAAGCGGTTGACAGCACAATTAAAGCAACTGATACTGTTGCTAAAATAGCTGCTCCTGCTGTTACTCAAAAAACTATTGCCCAACCGAAAGAAGAACAAAAAACCTTGTGGGGAATTTTTATTGCAGGTTTTGTTGGCGGTTTAGCAGCTTTGCTGATGCCCTGTATCTTCCCCATGCTGCCCCTTACGGTAAGTTTTTTTACTAAAGGATCAGAAAAAGGAAAGGCCTTTCGGCGTGCGGCACTCTATGGCTTTTTCATTATCCTTATTTATGTGGTGCTTGGGCTTTTGGTAACGGTAATTTTTGGTGCCGATGCCCTGAACAGCCTGTCTACCAACGGTATTTTTAACTTTTTTTTCTTCTTATTGCTGGTTGTTTTTGCAGCTTCGTTTTTAGGGGCATTCGAAATTACCCTGCCCTCTTCCTGGGTAAATAAAATGGATGCCAATTCTGATAGAGGCGGCATTGCAGGATTGTTTTTCATGGCCGGAACTTTGGCCCTGGTATCTTTCTCCTGCACAGGCCCCATTATAGGCACGCTACTGGTGCAGGCAGCCACAACAGGGGCTATATTAGGCCCTGCAATAGGCATGTTCGGTTTTTCTCTGGCCCTGGCCATTCCTTTTGCACTGTTTGCACTTTTTCCATCGGCAATGAACAAACTGCCGAAATCTGGCGGTTGGCTAAACAGTGTTAAGGTTGTGCTCGGTTTTCTTGAACTCGCTTTTGCGTTAAAATTCTTAAGCAATGTAGATCTGGCCTACCACTGGGAGTGGTTTGACAGGGAAATATTCTTAAGCCTGTGGATTGTTATTTTCGGGATGATGGGCATGTATCTTTTAGGCAAACTGAAGTTTTCCCATGATAGTCCGCTGGCTTTTATCTCCGTACCGAGGCTTTTTCTGGCAACAATAGTTCTTGCCTTTACCGTTTACTTAATCCCTGGCATGTGGGGCGCACCGTTACGCAGTGTATCGGCTTTTCTTCCGCCACAGGAAACACAAGATTTTGACCTTTATACTGCTGGATTACTTGCAGGAAAACAAACGTCAACAAATGATGGCCCACATAAATATGCGGATAAGTTCCATGCACCATTAAAGCTGAATGCCTATTTCGATTATAGCGAAGGTTTAACTGCAGCCAAAAAACTAAACAAACCCGTACTGATTGATTTTACTGGCCATGCCTGCGTAAACTGTAGAAAAATGGAAGCTAATGTTTGGCCAGACAAGGATGTGTACAAAATGATCAACGATGATTATGTACTGATCCAGTTATATGTAGATGATAAATCGGAACTGGCACCAGCTGATGTAGTAATTACACCCGAGGGAAGAAAACTCAATACCATTGGTAAAAAATGGAGTGATCTGCAGGCCAGGAAATTCCAGTCTAACTCACAGCCTTTTTATGTACTGCTCGATCCCAAAACAGAAGCAATACTGGCACAACCACAGGGTGCAGATTATGATATAACAAATTATAAAAAATTCTTAGAAAACGGGGTAAACGCTTTTCATAATAAATAAAAACATACTGGTCATTGTAGAAGTATGGCCAGCAGTTAGTGATAGTTAAGACGACGATCTGGGCATTGCCGGATGGCATGCCCATTTTCACCACCAGATGCGTGTGATAAGAAACACACCTATCCCACCTTAATACCTAACCATAAAACTTAAAATTTTTGTTGCCGCTATATTACTTTTACATCCTTTTTTTCCTGTCTTCATTCTTAATCCCATCTTTTCCTTAAAACCTAGCTCTAGAAAGCCGCGAGCTCCTGCTTAGACAATGCAAAAGGAGCATGTAAATAGCGAACCGATTAAACACACGATACACCTGCAAGGGGATTGTTTGAATAGGCGGTAGCAAAACGCTACAACCAGACGTATTCGGAAACTATCCTCTTATGTAAAGTGTCAAAAAGAAGAAGACTAAGGGAAATATAACCACACATAATGTTATAAAAATACTATTTCTTCTCTCCTTTTCAGATTCATTTTCAAATTCATTCATGATCGAATCATGTAGTCTTTCTTTTTGCATCAAATACTTAAAAATGAAGTATAATGGAAAAAACAACAATAATGGCCACAGATACATAATTGTTCCAGCCTTAGCTACAGGAAAAGTGAATAGTCCCTTTCCAAAAAATATTTTCATGACATTAAATAGCCCAAAAGCCATAAAAACCATTATTGCAAATATTACACAAAATATAGATACTAATGGAATTGACCTATCATTGTCATAGTATTTATAGAGCCTAAAATATATATGTCGTATCTCTTTTTTCATTATTTGTCATTTTAATAATCTGCGATCATATCACCAGGATTATAACCCATGGCATCCATTATTCCATACGCCAAAGATACGATTAATCTTAAGCGCTAGTTGAGCAATTGATAAGCCCAGCTTCGCTCCATCTGCAAAGGTCATTTTAGAAAGCCCTTTTTGATATATATTATTAACATCATTTTTAAGGGCAGCTACACCGAGTACCTTTCCAGGGACACCTAAATATTTCCCAGCCTTTTCTGCAACTTCTCGAGTTGTCGGATCCTTTGCAAAGGTAGCTATACCAGAGGTAATAGTTTCCACAGCTCCTGCTCCCAAAGATGTCCCATCTAAAATCTGTTTACTGGGTCGACTGATTCTGAGATTGCTTAAACTTGAACTCCTAAAGAAATAACAAAGCCCAACATTTCTGCTAGGCTTTGGATCTTATATTGATAGTAAAGTATTAAAAATCATTAAGCATCTAATTTGAAATAATTGCTATTTCTTTACAAGCCTCTTTGAAAGTAAAACAACTGAAAGTAAAGTAAAAGCTAAAATTATAGCCCATTTCGCCAAGAACCACTCAGTATCTTTAGGAATTTTATGACCTGAACCATAAATAGCACCCCAGTATAATAAATCCAAACATAAAAAGCCTATTACAACAATTTTCAAAACTAAAATAATTACTTTCATATCAATTCATCTTTATAGTGCCCGAAAACCCTTGCTTTAACAACAATCCAATCATTAACGACACCCGATTATTCGACATCCCTCTGAAATTCAATTCTTCATTTTTTTTTAAATTTAACATCTTTTCCTGCCATTAGCCGGGTAACTATTCCCGCGGATCTTGTAAGATTTGAAGCATCATCAGTTGACCCAAACATACCTTTAAATAAAGTTTGTTTAACGGATGACCAATTTGAACCAAAATGCTCATGAGTTGTCATTCCTCCATGTACTATTGCGTCTTGCAAAGTATGAATACCCTACTCAAATTTCCCTAGATCTTTACCTCCATCAGAACTAAATATATTATCCCATCCAAATTTTAATCCTCTGGCTGTTGCTTGTTCTCATGTCATTCCACTTTCAGCTTCTTTATCACTCATCATAGAATGTCAAACATTATTTTTTTTCCAATTGGGAATCTTTAGTTTTATTATAATTTATTCCAGAGCGATAAGGATGGACTTTTGTTGCGAGTGGATGCCACATAAAATCAGCAAATCTTATCGATTAGTAGGATGATCAGCATATGTACTTGAATAATGTGCCATCTCATCTGCTTCTTTTTTTGTGAATCCAAGTGCTATTAAAGCCTAGAAGATATCCCATCAAAGAAGTTGACCTGATAATTTTTATTTTTCAATTTCTTATCGTACTCCAGGTCAAAAATCAAAGAAGGACTAATCAATTTACCCTCAACTATAAAGATAGGCTGCCGTTGTTTGACTCCTTTGATAGATGTGTTTAAATACTTCCATGTGCCGGTATTAGATTTATTTATCAAAAATTCCCCACAAGTCGCAATTATAGGGATTCTGAGTTCCCATAATTGTGCTTTATCCAAAGTACTCAAAAATTCATCGATCCGCTTTAGTTCATCCATTCTTTCAAATGCAATTTTAGATGTAAAACGCTTAATAAAAGTATTAATATATTCATCCTTGTGTTCAATAAAATTCTCATCATCTATTGGATAAATAGCAGTAGTGACATAAGTTTTTTCTGATTGTGACAACGCAATAAAACTCTCAAAATCAATAAGATTTTGGAATAAGTAATACTTAACGCCAATCACATCATAGATAACTCTGCCATCAAGGAGCTGATAGTAACAACTACCAGACTTTCCAACAGTAATACCCTTAACCTCAGGCCCTAAACTCAACATCTCCGATTTGGTTTTTTTCGAGATGCTACTGTACCTTATTCCAATACTATTTTGGCTTTTCATAATTTGTGCCTTAGAATTAAAAAAACAACATTAGTATAACTTAGCTTAACTCTTATGACTACTATATATTAATATCTATTTTCCATAATCGGTTTACATTACTATAATCATCTGTTACCACTACAGTCTCATTATCCATCCATTTATAGGTAAAATAATAAACCGATTCTCCTTTAGCTAAACTTTCATTAATTAACAAAACCCGCTTTATCTCTTCCTCATTTCTGTCTTTAAGAATCCAAAAAACTTTAAGTTCGTTAAGACCCCATTCACACCAAAGCCCAAATTTATATTTTCTACTTGGAGAGTTTTTAAATTTACCCTGAACCAGAAATGAATAATCTAAATTAGCAGCCCTACAAGAGTTGAATGCATCTAACAGCGGATCTGAATCCCATCCTTCTTTACCTGCAATTGCCATCATACCTCTATGAACGATCTCAAGCAACATTTCCTTTTTATGATAGTCGCTTTTATCAAAATATTCTTCAAAAGCAAATGACATATTAATTCCTTTGCAATCATTCCAGTTAGTATATTTATTTACTTCATCGCCCCAGTCGTCACTCACCTGAATAAAACATTTCTTAACTTTTCCAACATCATAGTTTTTTAAAAAGGACCAGTACAGTTCTGAAATACACCAGCTTTGAGTATTAAATATTGGCGCATGTTTATGCTGATATCTAGTTCTTAGGTCGATTTGTGATAATGACATGTTATTTCTTCGGTTGTGGTCTAACTTGGTTAACAGGCCCGCTTCCTCCGTTGAGGATTGATTCCATAAACTGTAGGGTCATTATAATATTTTGTTCTATTTTTTTGTGCAACTCTTGGAGATGTTCCATTTACATTTAATTTCTGTCCACTTAATCCGTACTCCAAAATTTCGTCAGTCAACTCCTTGCCACTACAAAGTATTATCATTCTACATATCAAGCTATTGCGTTTACCGAAGAGGTATTTACAAACAAGCAAAGCCTAACTTTGCTGCCAGGCTTTGCTACAATTCTATTCATTTCTCACACGCCACAGGCGTGCACCAGCATGAGGAAATTTTAGCTAATATTGATAGATAGTTTTGTTCATTTGTATAATTGCACTGTAAGGGCTGAGCGCCTTACTTGCGGCGAAAGCCAGATCGCATGCTGTGCCACATTCATATTCGTTCAATCACTTTAAATGTATTTATTTAAGATATCAATCGTGCTTATTTCGTGCTGAAAAACCACCATTTCAAAGCACAAAAAAGCCCTTAAATTAAATTTAAGGGCTTAATTATAAGGGTGGAGAATATCGGATTCGAACCGATCACCTCTTCACTGCCAGCGAAGCGCTCTAGCCAAATGAGCTAATCCCCCAATTTTAATATTACTAATAATTAAATAATCATTCGGTAATTGAAACAAGCTTCCTGCCTGAGCAGCAAAAATAGCAAATACTTTCTCGAATGCAAATCATAATTCATTTTTTAATTAATCTTTAGGTTTAAAAGCAAACATGGCCATTAAACAGATTACCGCAAAAACCGATTGCATAGGATAATTAATGAACAGAAAAAGTACAAATGTGGCAATAAGTAACAGCACAAAAAACATAATGGCCTTAAAAACGGTATCCATATAACACATGGCTACAATAGCTAAAAGATAAAAAGGAATAATAACGGCAGCTATAAACATCACCGAAAATAAATTCCTAATATTAACCGAACATTAAATATCCTTTAGGTTTAATTCCTTAAAGGTTTAGGCTAAATATACGCGCTAACCTCTTTTTTGTTTAATAGCTCCTGATAGGCATCTACAAACTGCGCAACGTTATAACCATCCATCAAAGCATGGTTTACATGTATGGAAACCGACATTATTTTTCTTCCGTTTTCATCCCTAACCTTGCCAAAAGATATTTTGGGGCAGCTATCCTGATAAGCAAAATTGCGGGCATGTGATAAGGATGTGAAGTTCAACCAGGGTAATGCCGAATAGTGGATCACATTTTCACCTGATGAGGAAGGGATTAAACCCGTGCTGGCCTGTACCTTTTCGATCTCCTTATTGGCTGATGTTCTAAAATCTTCAAAATCCCTGTAGAAATCCATATAGCCAAATCCGAATGTGCCATTTGGTCTGTTGATGGTAGCTGCAGCATTCACGCTATCGTATTTCCAAACTTCGCCATCAATAATGCGGTAACTAAAAGGCTCTACCTGATTTGCAGCAACCAGCGATTTGTGCAGATAAAGCAGGAAAAAAGAAACTTGATGTTCTTTTGCTTCTTCGTAGGTAGCGGTACAGTCTACTTCTACGGTTACGCCAAAGAAAGGTTCGTCAAAGGCGCTAAAAAATTTAAAATGATCTTTTCTGATCCAGGTATTTATATCTATTTTTTCTTTCATTCAATTAATTTTGGTAAAACCTCAGATAGATTTTCCATCTGATAAAAATTTACATGTTCAATGGTATGATCGATACTTTCATGTACCCATGTGGTATGGAAGGGGATGTGAACGGCATGTCCGCCAATATTCAGTACTGGTAAAACATCCGATTTTAAGGAGTTGCCCAGCATTAAAAACTCCTCAGGTTTACAATCCAGGTGTTTGATCAGTTTTTGATAATCTTTTTCCTGTTTATCGCTCATAATTTCAATATGGTGAAAATAGTGATCGAGTCCTGATTTGGTGAGTTTGCGCTGTTGATCGAGCAGGTCGCCTTTCGTCGCAACCACTAATCTGTATTTTCCGTGCAGGGCTTTAAGTACCTCTTCTACCCCATCAAGCAATTCAACTGGTTTATTGAGCATTTCCTGTCCTAGTGTTATCGCTTTACTAATCACAATAGGGTCTATTTTACCTTCAGTTATCCTCAAAACTGTTTCGATCATACTCAAAACAAAACCTTTAATCCCGTAGCCGTAAAGTGGCAAATTGGCTATCTCAGTTTTGTAAAGTTCGGCCAGAATGCTATGATGAGGCATAAAATCTTCTAAAAGACCTGCAAACTGTTCTTCCGTTTCGCGGAAATATGGTTCGTTTACCCAAAGGGTATCATCAGCATCAAAAGCAATTACGGTAATTTGATTTTTCATTGTTATGCTTACTTTTAATGCGACAAAAGTAACGCAACCAAGACTGCTAAAAAAGGACATTTGTCCTGACTGAAAAATATGCTACGGACCAATCTTACTTTCTTATCCTTTATCGAACGTTTCTGTACCGAAAGTGAAGGGGGAACCATTACACTTAAAAACTTTAAAGCGGGCTATAGATTTATTGAACAGGGAGAAAAAATCAGCAATATCTACATTATTAAAGAAGGAATAAGCAAGTGTTTCATCTCTGAGGAAAACGGCAAGGACTTTATTATCGAATTTTTAGGCAAAGGTGAAGTGGTTGGCGAACTAGAAGCTTTAAAAAAGATTTATTGTTTGTGCAACGTAGCCGCAATAAGTGATGTTACAGCCTATGTTATCCCTGACCATTTATTCCTTTCCCTGATCAATAAAAGTAGTGAATTTACTACAATCTTACTCCAGGAACTGTCTACCAGAATTATACAAACCAGTACACGGGCATCCTTCCAACAACTATATACCTTGGAATATGCACTTTTAAAATTGCTCAAACTACAGGCCGATGAGCATATCTCCATCTCAAAAGAAGACATGGCTGCCTACCTGGGCATCTCCGTAAGAAGCTTTAACAGAAGCTTAAAGCATGTGATAGATAAAGGTGGTTTTGACACGCCCGAATTTAAAAACATCCTACAGCTAAACAACATGAAAACGCTGCTGGAAAGATTAAAATAGTCAACGTATTTGTGGTATAATTATTGCTCAAGGGCTATTAAAAAAAATTTAACTGTAACGTTTCAGTCTTTTGATTCGTTTAAGTAATTGAAATTTAAAAAAACGCATCCGCCGAAAATAATGCCACACAAAAAAACACATACACAAATGAAAAACGACAACCGCCAATTCACCTTAAGATTTCCAAGTTAATCGAATATTGAAGAGCCGAATCTATTTAAAATGGATCACTCTACAATATAATGATATCCTTACTATCATTTAATAAAGCCTATGGCAATTGCCCATTTGCGATAATTGATTTCAGCTAATCTTAATTAAACATGAGTGCTTATATAAACATCTACACCAATTCATTAACAGACGATCTTATCCCAACAATTTTAAAACGTTTAAATGAGCATGAAAATGTTCTGGATATTAACTCCTCTTTTTCATTTAGAAACCCGAATGGAAGCTTGCCTATCGTTTTTAGATGGGACAAACCCAGTTTGGAAATATTTAACGAGAATAACCTAAAACTAAACTTTGGCGTATCCCTTAAATCATTCGACCTTAAGGAATACAAGAAAAAGCTCTTTAAAGACAAAATCATCAAGCAGAGTTTTGTACAAAAGATATTGGGATTATTTAAAAAGAAAAAAAGAAAGGTTGCAAAACCTATAAAACTGAGCGCAGAGGTTGAAGCTCAGCTTCAAAATTACAACAAAGTATTTTCTTTAAAATATCATTCTGGCGATGTTTTCGAAAACCATTTTGCAACCTTAATTGGTGCAATTATTACCGAGCTAACCAATGGCGTTTGTCATTTTACCCAAGAAAACATGTGGTATGATGCTAAAAATGTATTAAGAGAATCGTTGGTTAACTTATATACGCTTGAAGAACTGCCTAACCACATTAACAAGAATGCGGTAGCTGTTGCCAGTTAAAAACATTTTTAAAGTCAATGTTAATCCGCGTTAAACAATAACGGTGATTGATATTGGCTTTTATTTTTCTTCAGATAAATTTAATCGAGACTATAAAAAATCAGATTAAATGGAATATATTCGAACAGATTAACTGCTCGATAAATGAATACATTTGAAGAAACCGGTGGCGTTAGAATAGGCGGTTTTAAGGCAACCTGGCCTTTTGCCACATTAAAAGTAAGCGAATTTAAACTCGAACTTAATGCATCTATCAGGGGCAATTTCGTTTTTAAACGCTCAGATATTATCGCCATTACTCCCCATACTTCTATATTAGGTAGTTCAATCAGGATTACCCACCGAGTTGAAAAATACAATAAAGACATCTTCTTTACCTTTCTGGGAAATGCAGAGGAGCGGGTGGCAGAGATCACACAAACGGGTTTTCTTAATGATACCGAACCTACCCCAAGTTACATTGAGCAGGAGATCAGCCAGCTTCAGGCTCAAACTGGTTTCCCGATTAAAATTCCAGTTGCCGTAGGTATAGTGGTAATCTGGAACTTACTCTTCCTATCCGATTTTTTCAACGTATTTTACACCAGAAAAGAGACAGAAATATTTGGTATTGGTGTTGGCTTAGCGCTTGCTTTCGTATTTTTAATCTGCGTATCATTGCTCACTTCAGACGTAGCCAGACAACTGATATTAAAGAATGGTGGCAGTACCGCTGGCATTAAACCTTTTTTATTTTTCACCGCCTTTATTACATTTATACTATTTATAGCTGGTTTCCTTCCACAATACCTTTCAAACCACTAAACATTTAACAGAAAAAGTTGTTAGTTAAGCTAACGAAAGAGAAGAAGAAGAACTTACCGAAATGAGAGAATCTTTTTTTAGTTTTATGGCGCAATAAATGCCAATTTATCAATACAACATATCCCAAAATTCTATTTAAAGCAAAAGCATGAATGTAGAAGAAGTTTTTAAGAACAACGAAAAATGGATCGCCGAAAAACTGGCCATCAACCCTGATTATTTTACTGAATTATCGAAAGGCCAAAGCCCTGAGTTTTTGTACATCGGCTGTTCAGATAGTCGCGTTACTGCAGAAGATTTAATGGGTATACAACCAGGGCAGGCTTTTGTGCACCGAAATGTGGCCAACCTGGTAAACAACGTGGATCTGAGTGTGATGACGGTTTTAAATTACGCCGTTCGCCATTTAAAAGTTAACCATATTGTGGTTTGCGGCCATTACAATTGTGGAGGCGTTAAAGCAGCCATGCAGCCTGCAGATTTGGGCATATTAAACCCCTGGTTAAGAAACATCCGCGATGTATACCGTATCCATAAAGACGAACTAAATGCCATTGAAGATGAAAGTCTTCGTTATAACAGATTGGTAGAGCTTAATGTTCAGGAGCAATGTGTAAACCTGTTAAAAACAGCAGCAGTTCAGGAAGCTATTTCTGATCGCGGATTAACCGTTCACGGCTGGGTATTTGATATCCATACTGGAAAGTTAATTGACTTGAAGATCGATTTCGAAAAGATTTTGAAAGATATTAAAGAGATTTATAACCTTTATTAACAGCCAGGCGCTTGGCGCTGAGCGTTTAGAGTCCAAAGTGAATAAAAAAACCAGCAGGTTATTTAAAATAAAGAAGTCAAGTTTTGAAAACTTGACTTCTTTGGTATAACCCTCACAGGTTTTATCGTCTTAAATAATCAACTAAAGACTAAGGACTAACCTATCGTCCCATCCAACCGCCATCAACGGTTAAAATTGTTCCGTGAACATAATCGCTGGAAGGTGAGGCCAGAAATAATGTTGGTCCTTTAAAATCTTCTGGCGTTCCCCATCTTCCGGCAGGGATACGCGATAAAATAGAAGTGCTTCTATCCCGATCTTCACGTAAAGCAGAAGTATTATCGGTTGCAATATAACCAGGTGCAATGGCATTTACATTTACGCCTTTTGAAGCCCACTCGTTTGCGAAAGCTTTGGTTAAAGATGCGATTGCACCTTTACTTGCTGCATAACCAGGAACCGTAATTCCACCTTGGAACGACAGTAAGGATGCCGTAAAAATCACTTTTCCGCTTCCTCTTGCAATCATTTCCCTTCCGATTTCTCGGGTTAAAATAAATGGTGCAGTTTGGTTTACCGCAATTACTTCGTCCCAATACTCATCCGAATGTTCAGCAATCGGCTGACGTAAAATAGTTCCGGCATTATTGACCAAAATATCGATAACGGGATGATCGGCCTTTACCTGCGCAGCAAAAGCCAGGGTATTTTCACGTTTACCAAAATCGCACTGGTAAGCATAAAACTTTCTACCCAGTGCTAAAACTTCTTTTTCTATAGTGCTACCTTGTAATTCAAGACTGGCAGAAACACCGATAATATCGGCACCGGCTTCGGCCAAAGCTAAAGCCATTGCTTTTCCTATTCCTCTTTTACAACCGGTAACTAATGCAGTTTTACCTGCTAAATTAAATATGTTAGACATGTTCTTTATTCTATGATGCATTTAAAATCGCTCCATTTCGCTACCGATGAAAAATCAGCGCTGTAGTTGCGATGATGTAGTTTATTTCAATTCGGTGATGGCACAGTGATCCATATCACCATAATCTAAATTCTCGCCAGCCATACCCCAAATAAAGGTATAGTTGCTTGTACCTGCACCTGAGTGAATAGACCAGTTTGGCGAGATTACCGCCTGATCACTCTGCATCCAAATGTGACGGGTTTCCTGTGGCTGGCCCATAAAATGGCAAACACTCTGCCCTTTTGGAACTTCGAAATAGAAATAAGCTTCCATCCTCCTATCATGTGTATGCGCAGGCATGGTATTCCAGACACTGCCCGATTTTAACTCGGTCATACCCATTTGCAACTGGCAGGTTGGCAAAACACTATTCACCAATAACTTATTTATAATCCTATGGTTTGCGGTTTCAGGTGTCCCCAATTCTACAATCTCCGCTTCAGCTTTGCTTACTTTTTTGTTAGGATAAGTGTGGTGTGCAGGGGCAGAATTGATGTACAATTTAGCTGCCTCACCTGGCGCGGCAGATTCAAAAAACACTTCTTTTGTACCCTTACCAATGTATAAAGCCTCTTTATAATCCAATTCGTATTTTTCGCCGTCAGCAGTAACGATTGCTTTTCCACCAACATTGATAATACCCAGTTCCCTACGCTCTAAAAAGTAGGTCGCTTTTAAATCATCAGGGTTTGGAAGTGCTATTTTCTGATCAACAGGCATTGCACCCCCAACAATATATCTGTCAAAATGAGATAAGGTTAGGTTTACCTGGTTGGCCTCAAATACGTTTTCGATCAGGAAATTATCCCGCAAAGCTGCGGTATCCATTTGTTTAACTTCTTTAGGGCTTTGCGCGTAACGGCTTTCGAATTTGTTCATTGGTTAAAAATTGAGTTTTGCGATAAGGCCTGAACCGATATCAGATCCTATCCGCAAATATATTTATACGATACTTATTATTTGTATTAATACTCAACTTTATAATCCTTTTTTATGGTTTCTCCGCTCCAGGCTTTTAAACTGGTCCATGGTGCGGGTGCATCTGTCCAAAATTTATTGTTGGCAGGTAAACCCAAGGTTAAAAAGCCCAGCGTGGCCATGTATAAACTCCCGGTAGAAGTATAGGTATCAGCCACTTCTGGTTGATGACCGTTAAAGCCAAGCACCAACCATCCTTTATCATCAAAATTCTGGTTTCCATCGTACAGCTTATGCATTACCGCGGTTAAGCCGCCACGAACTTGCGATGGCTTTACATATTCTGGCAGTTTTTCCATTAGCGCTGTTTGCGCCAGGGCCTGAAAGGCTGCTGTACGGTAAGTGATCGAACGGCCATAGGCAGGATAAGTACCTTCAGGTGAAATAATTCTTTCCAGGTATTCAGAATAACGTACCATTCTTTTCAAGGCTATATCATAATCAGCCTGCGAGGCTCTTTTCTTATCGACCAATACCTTTAAAAGATCAACCAGCATGGGATGAATCACATAAGAATTGTAATAATCCATGCTAAATTTTTCGCCATCACTGTACCAGCTATCGCCTACATACCATTCCTTCATTTTATTAATTGAGAATTGAACACGGGCAGGATCGTACTGCTCGCTAATGCTCAATAAAAACCCTTCAGTTAAGCCCGAAAACAATAACCAGTTATTGTAGGCACCACTTCTGGTGCGCAGCGATTTAAATGCTTCTATAAATCTTTTTTTGGTGATTTCATCAAGCGGCTCCCAGAGTGCTTTTGGTGCACGCAAAAAAGCATGTGCAACATAAGCAGCATCAACAATAGGCTGATTTTCGGAGCGGTAACTGATATAATCAGGACTTGCAGGATTTACCGAATTGGCCAGCGCTTTTAAAAGCTCGGTACGCATGTTTTTTCTGAGTTTACCTTCTGCAGAGTTGTCATCCGGCAAAGCCAACCATGGCGCAACTCCTGCAATGGTACGGCCCAGGGCTTCGAGATACGTAACTTTGGCTACGTTTAAGCCATAGCCAGGGGCTTTTTCTAGCGGCATGTTCTTTTTTAAAGTTTCGTTTGCCAAATTATGGATTACTGGATAGGCAATACGGTTTAAGGTTTTAACCCAAAAAGCACGGTCTTCGGCACCTGTTGTAGGTTTCTTTTGTGCGTTTGCGAACTGAGAAAAAATCAGCAGGGCAGAAAAAATCAGTTTATATTTCATTATCATTATATATGTGAGTGTGATGGCTCACTCGGGTTATTTTTAATTATTTGGAGAGCAGGTTTCTGTGCTACGATTCAGGTTTCTTCCCGTTTTACGTTTTACTTCTCCCGATGAAAAATCGGGCTCGTGTTCACTTTAATCGGGTCTAGATGGCACGGTAAGCATTACAATTATTGGCAGTCCTTGCACAAGCCCTAGTTCATAAACCCGGCAGTAGCGACAGCCTCCGATTCTTCATCGGAACTATAGCGAATAACGGGACTGCTGTTTCCCAAGCACTGCCGAACGCTCGTTTCCAAATAAAACAAAAATTCAATACCTGCTGGTCAATTCAAAACAGCTATTCCGCTTAAACCTTTATTTAATATTTTCTATAAATACCATTTTTTATACCTGGCCAATGCTTCCAAATAATAATAATCGGCATAAATTAAAGGTACATCTATTTCGCTGTTTAATGGATAAGCGCCTGTGCTGTGCATCAACAAAAAGCCACCGTTTTCACCTAATTTAGCATGATAAGCACTGCTCGAAAGCGAATAGATCATGGTTTCGGCTGCAGATTTGAATGCTGTTTTTTCGCTCCCTGAAGTGTACTGACCAAGCTCTAACAATGCCGAAGCCATCAGTGCGCCTGCAGAAGCATCGCGTTTGGCAAATGGAATCCCCTGTGCATCGAAATCCCAGAAAGGAATTTTATCGGCAGGTAAATTTGGATGGTTCAATATAAAGTGCGCAATACCCTTGGCCTGTTTTAAATAGACCGGATCTTTGGTAAATCGGTACATCATAGTATAGCCATACAAAGCCCAACCCTGTCCACGCGACCACGCCGAACAGTCTGCTGCGCCCTGCCACGTTGCCTTCCTAATTACCGCTCCTGTTTGAGGGTTATAATCTACTACATGGAAAGAACTGAAATCCGGGCGGAAATGATTTTTTAAAGTAGTATTGGCATGGATAACCGAAATTTCTTTATACTTTTTATCTCCTCCATTATCGCTTGCCCAGTTCATCATTTCCAGGTTCATCATATTATCAATAATTACAGGACACTCCCACATTTTACTTTTATTCCACGATTGGATAGATTTTACAACAGGGCGGTAACGTGTAGCCAAAGATTCGGCCGAACGCTGAATCACAGCCTTATATTCTGCTTTGCCGGTTAAACGGTAAGCATTGCCAAAACTGCAGTACATCATAAAACCTAAATCGTGGTTTCCGGTATAAGTTTGGTTCGGTTCTATCTCTTTTAAGGCTGCTTCTGCCTCTCGCTTAATGTTCTGATCTTTAGTTTGTTCGTATATGTACCACAAACTGCCCGAATAAAAACCGCTGCACCACCATTTAATATCGTAGTTGATAGGTTTACCTTTGTCGAAACTTTGAGGTGTTTTACCTTCTGGTATATTTTTAGCGAGTACTTTATATTGGCCGACTGCAAATTTAAATTCATCATTAATTAACTGAGCCATTGGCTTCTTGGTGGTTTGGGCAAAGGAAACTGAACTGCCAAGCATCACCAATGCGACAGCGAAATTGATTTTTTTCATAATTTAATAGATGTGTATTATTCTTTTATTTTAAAACTTGCTGTAGCACCTGCAAAAGCACCATTTGGCAAATTACAATTTATACTTTTTGACATCGATAATCCTGGCAGCTTTAACAACACACTTATAGTTGCATTTTCCTGTGCGGGATCTGCGATATATAACGTAGGGTTTTTACCGTTTAAATCTTTAATGTAAACCGTACACGGCTGATCTACCTGAAGAGAAAGGCCATTGGCAACCAGTGTTCCCGCTTTATAAAAAACGGCCTGCAACATATCCAGTCCGGTATGTTTTACAGCTTGCAGTTCATCTGTATTTTTTAATACCTGTATCATCGATCGGTTGTATTTTTTTAAACTCGCAGCGTCAATTCCTGGCACAACAATATACTGATAGCTGGCATTCTGAGGATTTTTGCCATGATTTAACCAAATCTTAAATACATTATGTTTGAGTTCGGTTTTACCTTGAAAATGATTGATGCGGTACCAGTTTCCGGTTTGGGGATTATTGCTGATTTCTAAATTCCCACCCTGTGGAAAAATATACCCAATACTATCATGAAGTGCCCAAACTTCGCTCTCGCCTTTAGCCTGTGTTCCATTTGATGAAATTACATTCCCCCTAGACCAAGCCTGATTAACAGTTGTGGTAATATTTTCTTCCGAATCGCTCCTAATCCCGGCACCTAAACAAACCACTTCCTGATCGAAAAAGAACCATGCTTTTTTTGCTTGAACACTATCATAGTTTAAATCGTAACATGAAACGCCATAAACACCATCACTAACGCCCCCCACAAATTTGGTGGTACCTGGAATTCCCCAGTCACTTTTAATAGTTGCACCATTATCATCGGCATAATCTCTACTGGTGGTTCCAGGGATTTTATCCCATTCCCAAACAGGCATCAGGTTGGCATATTCCGATCCGCTACGCTGGATATTGGTTGCCCCATCGGGGAGAAATTTCCCCAATATGTTTTCATTATTACCGCGTTCTGTCCGTAAAGTTCTCGTTGATGCCGTTTGCACACTAAAAGTATAATCGGGGCGAAGGTGCAGGGTATAGCCGCTTTTCCAAAACTGGTTATGGCTAGACAAAATTTTATAACTGGGCAGTTCCGCCCCCGAGGTCCGTTTAACCGAAGCATCCCAATATGCGGCATTTTCGGGATCGAAAAGTTTAATTTTATTTACCATACCGCCCAGCCCGCTGCTCAAAGAGTCTTTGCGGCTAATCCCTCGTCCACGCACATTAAAATCGTAAAACGATCCTCTTATGGTTTTTAAGAAAGTATTTTTAAGGTAATTGACCAAAATAGCCAACTGATCTTTCGGCAAAGCATATGCTGTTTCCCGTAAATAGAAAGCAGCATTAACCGAATTTCCGGCAAACACCCTTCCATAACTGGCAATAGCCTGCTGTTTTCCGTGCTGGTAATAACTCCCATCAACCTGAACGCCTTCTTTTCCTTCGGTTATGGCAATAGGCTCGAAGAGGTATTTTGCGGCCGAATCGAGCGTTGCCTTGTTTTGTGTTAGGCAAGCCCGGTATAAATAATGTAATGCTTCATCAGAGGTGTTGGCACCATCACCAACTCTTAATTTTCTGATCATCCTTTTGATCAATGCATTTTCTAGCGCTGGTGGAAGTCCTGCCTTTGCGCTGCGCATTAAAATTAAGGTTTGCCCGATTGCTTGTGGATAAAAAATATCGTTGTACCACCAATTCTTGTTCTTCGGGTTTTTATCCAGCCAGTTCTGTAAAGATTTAACAATAGCACTATGCAGCTCGGCGTTATTATAAAGTTTGTTCGACGGGCGAATGTAAACTGTCGCCATGTCTTTGATCCGTTTTAACGGATCATATTGCACATCGGCATAATTAACATCCTGCCAACTTCCATCGGCATTTAGATTTTTAAGATGATTGCCAACCTCTTCGGCCAATGCCTTATCTTTAACAAAAGTCTGTAAATCATTATTTATACGTTGCAGAATGACATTATAAGGTTCGATTTGAGCCTTCACTCCTACATTCATCAGCATGAGGCCTCCCAGCAGGAATCCAAATCTAACTTTTCGCTGAGCCTTTATCTTATTGTTTGTTTTTTCAATTATGGCAAACATGTTTATTTTTTATTAAGCAAACCAGTTTAGGTATTCGCAATAAAGAATTTGCAAAAAGCAATTCAAATTTGATTTTTCACTTCATTTAAAAAAGCCACCAAGCTAGGCAAGGTGGCCCCAAACTAACGATACTAACCATTTATTTATCAGATTGAACTGATATTCCTTTATTTTCTACCAGCCTGGATTTTGGATCAATGTGGTATTCTACATTGAACAAAAAGTAAGAAGGTAGAAATTCAGCAGTTAAAAAGGCCCGCTATCATAATAGCGGCCTAAAGCTAATCCCACCAAATATCTAATTTATCCAACCTGCGTTTTGAGTCAGGTTAGGGTTTCTTTCTATCTCTACCGCCGGAATTGCCCAATTGTAAAGATAATCACCTTTAAATGAGTAAGCATATACAACCTTGCCCCAAGCCTGTTTTACGCCGTTACCTGCGTAAAAAACTTTATCCTTCCAGCTTTTCCATCTCATTTCGTCGAAAAAGTTAATACCCTCATTAGGAAATTCTACTCTTCTTTCGTTACGGATTCTTTCTCTTAAATCAGTTTGACTTGATACAAATGTTGGCAATGCTGCATTTGTATTTTGAAGTAAAGCTACGCCAGCACGAGTTCTTACTTCATTTACTTTTGCAGTGGCTTCAGCAGTTAAACCTTGTTCGTTAAGCGCTTCCGCCCACATTAAAAGTACATCAGCATATCTGATTAAAACCAAGTCTGTGGGCCCATAATCTCTTGCGGGTGTTTCTGCTGTACCTTCATAAACATATTTTCTATATAAATAATAGAACAAACTTTGCGTATCTGTACGTAAATCTCCGTTTGTTGCTGCTTCAGCGCGATATGGCCATCTGGATGTTACAACTGCATTTGCACCACTAAATACACCAAGGTAAGTAGAATACGGCGTAATAACATTGGCTGCCAGCCTTGGGTCGCGGTTGGTGTAAGCTTTAAGCAAACGGGCTTCATTACCGGTTGGCAAATAAAGGCTCATTTTTGCGCCTCTTGTTGTTGCTGCCGTAATTTCTGCAGCTGTTAAGTTGTTTCTTAGAAAATAAACTTCTCGCTCCGCAACCGTTAAAGCAGAATAACCCGGAATTGCAATTTCCCAATCAAATTTAGAACCATCTGCATTTTCATACAGATCAACCAAATTTGGCGAAACATGGTAGGTGTTCCAACAAGATCCAAAAGAAGAACGTGTACCACAATAAAATTGGGTATCAGATCCAAAACCGGTTATAGCTATGTTCTGAATAGAAAATATCATTTCGCTTGATTGCTCATTTGCGGTTTTAAACAAATTGGAATAGTTGGCAAATAAGGTATAACCAGCGTCTTTAACTTTACTAAAATCTGCCGCGGCTAAATCCCATTTTTGCGTATATAAATAAGCTTTACCTCGTAATGCATAAGCTGCGCCTTTTGTAATGTGGCCATACTGTGCATTACCACTTACATATCTATCGGGCAAATTTGGTTCAGCTATGGCTGCATTAAGATCGCTAACTACCTGTGCCCAAACTTCTGCTTCAGTTGAACGTGCTTTTGTTGCATCGGCTGCAGTAAACGGTTCTAAATAAATTGGTACACCTTTATAAAGCTGGTTTAACCTTAAATAAAAATATGCCCTTAAAAACTTACATTCTGCAATGTATCTTGCCTTCTTTTCAGCAGATGAAGGAGATTTTAAAGGAATATTTTTAATCGCATCATTGGCCCTTTGAATCCCTTCATAAAGGTTTTGCCAATGTGAGCTAAAATATCCGTTTGATGCCGTAATTGTACCGGAAAGTAAAGATTCAGCACCAGATGTTTGTCCCGTAAAACCTAAAGCATCCATTTGGTAAAGCTCTAGCCCGGAAGCACCACCTGAGGTCCATCCGTATCTTAAAACTGCATAAACACCAGTTACACCCTGATCGGTTAGGTTATCACTCGTCCACATTGTTTCTGAGGCAATCTGCGAATATGGAGCGGTTTCAAGTAAATCTTTTTTACAACCAATAAGAATAACGGTTGTAAATATTATAGTTAAAATCTTTTTCATTTTCTTCTTTCTAAATCGTTAAAAAGTAACATTTAATCCAACAGAATATTGACGCATTGTAGGATAGCCAACACCAGCCCCAATTTCAGGATCTAAACCAGGGTAATTGGTTATGGTCCAAAGGTTTTCGCCAGATACATAAATCCTGGCCCTGCTGATTAAAGCTTTTTTCGAAATTTTTTCAGGAATGGTATAACCAATCTGTAAGTTTTTCAATTTCAGGTAGGAGGCGTTATACAAATAAAAATCGCTGGCTACTGCTGCATTCTGTGCATCGGTCGTGTTTTTTAATCGAGGATAGTGCGCCATAATATTGTTAGCAGGATCGCTTGGATTTGCATCGTTGTAATAATAATGGTCATTGGCAATTAATGTATTTACCGCGTTACCTAAGGATACGACAGAATTGTTATAACCTGTAGCATTCCAATAATACCACATGCCTGCACTTCCAGACCATAACATAGACATATCTACATTTTTATAAGAAAAGTTCATATTGAACCCGTAGTTATATCTTGGCGTTGATGATTTATTCAGGAACTGAGAATCAAAAGCATTGCCATATAAGCCATCGCCATTATTATCTGCATAGATTAAATCGCCGTAATAAATTTTAGTTTTACTTACGCCGCCAGTTGGCTGGAAAGTATATCCTGCTGCAATCATTGCATTTAACCAGGCCATATCATCAGGGGTACGGATCATACCGTCTCTTGGCCCGCCATTTACATCAACTTTTCCATCGGCAAAATAACTTCCGTTCCCTTTGTAAACAGTTTGAAGGTAATATTCATTGATTTCATGTCCTTCCAGAATTCTGTTAGTACTTCCACTGGAAACATTACCTAAATTAGAAGTATATACCCTGTTTCCCAACGCATCGGTTGTATAACCCGCATTGAGTGAACCTTTGTATTTAGAAACTCTGTTGAAGTTGTAAGCAAAATTTCCCGACACACCGTATTTGAAATCACCAACTTTGCCATTATACCCAAGTGTTAGCTCTAAACCTTTGTTAGATACTTCTGCAATATTTTGAGTGGCAGCTGTTGCGGTTCCTGTGGTTAATGGTATGGTTGGTGTAAACAAAATACCGTCAGTATATTTCTTGTACAAATCGATTTCGAAAGTCAGTGCACCTTTAAATAAGTTACCATCTAGGCCAATATTGGTGGTAGTAGTGGTTTCCCATTTCAAATCGTTGTTTGCAAACTTTGTTGACACTAAACCAGTTGACTGTAAGCCATTAAAAGAATAATTAGTAGCACCATATACCGCCTGATAATCATAATTACCTGAAGCATTGTTACCTGTTTTACCCCATGATACTCTTAGTTTTAGATTACCTACGTAATTGTTTAGGCCTTCCATAAAAGGCTCTTCCGAAATACGCCATCCCGCAGATAATGCAGGGAAGAAACCCCATCTGTTATCAGCTGAAAATCTTGATGAGCCATCATACCTAAAAACACCTTCTAATAAATACCTGTTTTTGAAAGCATAGTTTAAACGGCCAAAGTAAGAACGTAGCGCATAATCATATTCATCTCCTGATGCAGAAGTTAGTGTTGTTCCAGAACTCAGGGTTGTAATGGTCTCATCAATTAAACCTTTTTTGCTCGCACCAAAATTGTAATAGTTATAATAATATTGATTATAACCCGCCAAAACCCCAATGTCGTGCACTCTAGCAATTGTAGTTTTGTAATTTAAAATATTATCAATGGTATAAGCATAGTTTTTATTAAAACCATAATTTGTACTTAATTGATCGGGCGTTGCAGCAGCACTTTTTAAAATGTTAGAAGCAAAATTCCAGCGCTCATTAGTTATCGAATGGTTATTAAACTCTTCCTGGCGAGCCTGGTAATTGAACCTTGTTTCAAAATTTAATCCTTTTAAAATATCAAATCTTGCAAAAACTGTAGTATTAATGCGGGTTTCGTTATCATCACCTCCGGTACTGTATAAGTAGGAAGAAATATTATTTGCTGTTGAAGATTCTTCAGCAGCTGCCGGGAAACCATACTTACCATTATATACGGGATAAACGCCCGGCGTAGTTTGACGTAAGAAGTTAAATGCATTGTCTGTACTTGCCAAACCATAAGTTTGGTTAGAGGCAAAAGTTTGTGTACCGACAGTTAAGAAACTGGCAACTTTCGATTGCAAATTAATCCTCAGGTTATATTTATCCGAACCTGTATTTGCCATTGTACCGGGGTTGTTAATGTAAAATGCCGATAATAAGTACTGTGTATTTTCACTACCACCGTTTAATGAAATATTATGCTGTTGTGCAAAATTATTCTCAAAAATTTCTTTACCCCAATCCGTATTTGGATAAGCAACATAATTTGGAATTCCCTGTGTTGTGAAACCATCAGGATTAGCATTAGCTGTAGCCCATAATGCCATTGTTGCATCAGTATAAATTGGTGTTTGTCCCAGGTTTTTGTACCCCTCATTTACTAATTGCATATGGGTAATGTAATCGGTTACAAAGGTTGGCAAGTTTGCAGGCTTAGCTACTGAACCAATACCACTGTAAGTAACTGTAGTTTTCCCTTGTTTACCTTTTTTTGTGGTAATTAGTATTACACCATTAGCCGCTAAGGAGCCATAAATAGAGGCAGCAGCAGCATCTTTTAAAATAGAAACCGTTTCCACATCATTCGGGTTTACGGCATCCATGCTACCCACAATACCATCCACAATGATCAAAGCATTGTTGCTGTTTAATGTTCCTGTTCCGCGGATTCTGATCGTAGCACCGTCTGAACCAGGTTTACCTGAAGCCTGTCTAACCGAAACCCCCGAACTTAAACCTCCCAAAGAAGACGAAAGGTTGGTAACCGGACGGTTTTCAATTGATTTAGCATCTATTGTTGCCACCGAGCCAATAACGTTTACTTTCTTTTGTACACCATAGCCAACCACCACAACATCGTTCAAACTATTATTCTGATCTTGTAAGGTGACATTCAGACTTGTAGAATTACCAACAGTTTCTTCCTTTATATCGTAACCAATAAAAGAAAAGACAAGTACACTTTGTGACGAGGGCACTGTTATAGAAAATTTACCGTCGCCAGTGGTTAATACCGCCGTTGTAGTTCCTTTTACTTTTACACTTACTCCGGGCATTGTTCCTCCTTGAGCATCTTTTACTGTTCCTGAAATTTTTATAGATTGAGCAAAGGCTGTAAATGCCGTAAAACTCAAAAGCATTATTAGTGAGAATAGTTTTACCGGGTAGTAAAAACGGCTCAGTTTTGCTTCTCCAATTTTGAGATGTTTGTAAAGTTTATCCATTTTTTGTTTAGTTGATTAACATTGGTTTTCTTAATCGCAAAAAATTATGGGCATAACCTGTGGCTAACACCAGCTAGAATAATTCTGGCTACTATGAAAGGATATCGGCTTAAACGGTTTGGTTTTGCTTTAATATTTGGTTATTCAAAATTGTTGCTTTGGAGGCAAAGAGAGGGGATAAAATCCTAAACAAATAGGTATAAAATTCTAAAGAAAAGCAGAAAAAAGCATTAAATAGGGCAAATGAGCGGATAAAATCTTAAAATTGCCTCACCAAACGTATTTGATTTTTATAATAGAAACATTTTGTACTTTTAATCAGGTAAAAGCTAACCATCCCTCACTTTGTGCCAAACATGAAATACCTGCTAACAATTACTTTAGTATTTTTTATCATTGTAAGTAACGCCCAAAACAAACATGCTTTTAAACACCTCAATGTAGAAAACGGGCTCTCGCAAAGTTCGGTATTGTCTATCGCCCAAGATGGTAGAGGCTTTATGTGGTTTGGCACCCGGTTCGGGTTAAACAAATACGATTCTAAATCTTTCAAGGTATATTATCACGAAGATAATAACAAGAAAAGTCTGAGCAATGCAGCCTTTCTCTCGTCTATTTTGGCACTAAAAGATGGAACATTATTAATTGGTACCCAAGACGGGCTGAATAAATATAATGAAGCGAATGATAACTTCGATTGTTACAGGCACAATGACAAAGATCTCAACAGCATTAGCAGTAATGTTATAAGGTGCATTTTTCAGGATAAAAAGAATCGTGTTTGGATTGGTACGCCGAATGGCTTGAACCTGCTTAGCGCCAATGGGAAGTATCAATTTAAACGCTTTCTTTATGGACAAAAGCAACGCCAAGAAGTTTATGCCATTACCGAAGACCATAATGGAACCTTATGGCTAAGTACAACTTATGGTTTAATGAACATGAGTTTTAAAAATGGCAAAACCCACTTCAGGTATTTTAAGGGTTTTAGTGAAGCGCTTAACAAAGCAATAGATAACCATATTACCGCTATGGTTGAAGACCCTGAAAATAATTTATGGATCGGCACCAAACAAACCGGTGTAAGCAAATTAAACCTTATTACCGAAGCCATTACCACTTACCGATATTCCAGCCTTAACAAAGAGGGCATTAGCAGCAATAATGTCCGCAAAATTATGTTGGATCAAGAAGGTAAATTATGGATCGGAACCTTACATGGCATTAACATCTACAATCCTGCCACCAAAAATTTCAGCTCCCTACATAATGTCCCTGAAGACCCCGCTAGCCTAAGCCAAAATTCAGTTTACGATATTTATCAAGACCGGCAGGGCATAATATGGGTAGGCACCTATTATGGCGCCATTAACATGGCTTACCCTAACTATACGCCCTTTAAGGTTTACAGAAGCACCACCGCAACAAATGGCTTAAGCAGTAACGTAGTCAGCTCAATCATGGAAGATCAGCGCCAAAACCTTTGGATCGGTACTGAAGGAGAAGGACTAAATTATTACGACAGGAAAAACAATACTTTTACCCGATATAAAAACAACCCCAACGATCCTAAAAGCTTAAGTGCAAACCTGGTAAAATCGATTATACGGGATAGAAAAAACAGAGTTTGGATTGGGACCCATTATGGTGGATTAAATCTTTTTCAGCCAGAAACCAAAAATTTTGTCAGATATACCAGTCGCAAAAACGATACTTTATCTATTAGTAATGACGAAATTACAGCCGTTTTTGAAGATAGTTATGGACGCTTTTGGGTAGGCACCAACGGTGGCTTAAATAGCTTTAATAGCACCACCGGTAAATTTATCCGCAATCGGATAAACGGCTTAACCGATGCGGTATATTACATTTTTGAAGATGCCAATGGAAACCTGTGGGTAGCTACCAACTCGGGGCTTTACGAACTGAAAAAAGGTAGCCAACAATTTGTAAGCCGTGTTGCTGCCGATCCGGGAATTTTAACGTATAACGAAATCACTTGTTTAACTGCCGATAAAGAAGGGCATTTGCTCGTGGGTACCTCGCGTAATGGCTTATTTAAGCTCAATCCCGATCGACATCGCTATACCAGAATTACCACTTTAGATGGTTTAACCAGCAATAACATCATGGGCATACTGGAAGATGATTTTAACAACCTATGGATAACTACAAACAAAGGTTTATGCAAATACAACCCCAGGCAGAAAACTTTTAAAACCTACAACGTTAAAGATGGCCTGCCGGGCAACGAATTTAATTACAAATCATTTTTGAAAGACAGTGAAGGTGCCTTTTTCTTTGGTGGATTAAGCGGGATGGTGAGCTTTTTCCCTAACGAAATCAAAGAGAATAAAAATACACCACCAGTTATTTTTACAGGATTAAAATTGTTTAATAAACCTATAGCCCTGAATACCGACGATGGTTTACTTAAACAGAACATCAGCACCATTAAATCAATTACCTTCAAATCAGACCAGAATGTATTTTCTATTGATTTTACCCTACTTAACTTTATAAAATCTGATAAAAACCATTATGCCTATAAACTAGAGGGTTTTGAAAAAAACTGGAACTATGTAGATATCCCGTCGGCAAGCTATACTAACCTATCGCCAGGAAACTACACCCTGATGGTGAAGGGAGGTAATAATGATGGCCTTTGGACCAACAAAACCAGCACATTAGCTATTAAGATTTTGCCACCATTTTATAAAACCTGGTGGGCTTACCTGTTTTACTTTTGTGCTTTTGCAGCCGTTTCTATTGTATTTATACGCTATTTGTTAATAAAAGCTGTACTTAAAAAAGAAAAAGAGATTAACGAGCACAAACTTGAGTTTTTTACTAATATCTCTCACGAAATACGTACACCTTTAACCCTCATTGTTGGCCCCTTAGATAAATTGATTGAAAACGCCAAGGACAACCCCGCCCTGAACCGGGATCTGCAGCCGATAAAAAATAATGCCGACCGTTTAATGAACCTGGTTACCGAACTGCTCGACTTTAGAAAGGCAGAAAGCGGAAAAATGGCACTACATGTAAGTCCTGGCGATGTGGTAAAGTTCTGCAGGGAAATATTTCTGGCGTTTCAGAACATGGCCATTGCCAAAAACATCGATTATCAGTTTGAAACAACAAAAGCAGAAATTGAGCTTTATTTTGATAAAGTTCAAATGGAAAAAGTGATGTTTAATCTACTCTCAAATGCCTTTAAGTTTACACCTGTAAACGGAAAAATCAGCTTAAAAATAGAGGTTGAAAAACAAATCGTTAATATTAAGATCTGCGATAATGGCAAGGGCATTCCATTAGAAAACCAAGCCAATTTATTCACCAATTTTTATCAGGCCAATGCCACTACAACTATTGGTACAGGTTTGGGCTTATCGTTCTCTAAAAGCATTGTAGAACTGCATCATGGGCAGATCAGCTTCGAAAGCACACCTAAAAACGGCAAAGCCTTTGGCAATACCGCTTTCACAGTAAGTTTAAAAATAGGCAAAGCACATTTTAGTCCATCCGATTTTATTCCCGACTATGTTTATTACGACGATGCCTTAAATTATAACCTTAATGCAACGCAGGTAACCGAACAAATTAAGCAAGATGATGTGCTGCCAGATGACTCAGAGAAAAAGAGAAAAAACAGCATCTTACTCGTGGAAGATAATGAAGATGTAAGAACCTTTATTAAACAGGCTTTAAGCCCCGCATACCAGATTTACGAACGCGAAAATGGAGCTGCCGGGCTAAATTGTGCTTTAGAGCTGATTCCGGATCTAATTATCAGCGATGTAATGATGCCCGTAATGGATGGCTTAGAATTATGCCGGAAACTTAAAACCGATGAACGAACCAGCCATATCCCTGTCGTTTTATTAACGGCAAGATCGGCTTACGTACACCAGGTAAACGGTTTCGAAAACGGTGCCGATGCTTACATCATGAAGCCATTTAACTTAAAAATATTGGAGCTGAACATCCAAAACCTGTTAAATGCGAGGGAAACCATTAAACAAAAGTTTGCGCAGGTAATTACGCTCGAGCCTAAAAACATGGTGATTAACACCACAGAGCAAAACTTTTTGAATAAAATTATCCAGATTATCGAAGACCGGATTGCCGATCCCGATTTTGATGTACCCACCCTATCTTCAGAAATTGGCATGAGCCAGCCTGTACTCTACAAAAAAATAAGGGCCCTGACCGACCTTTCGGTGAACGATTTCATTAAATCGTTGCGGATAAAAAGAGCAGCCCAATTACTCAAGCAAGGCACCGGCAATATTGCCGAAATTGCTTATGCAGTGGGTTTTAACGATCGGAAATATTTCAGTTCAGAGTTTAAAAAACATTTCGGCAAAACCCCGAGTGAGTTTATGGGTAATGATTAGTTTGCAAACGCTTTGCGGAGCATTAAAAAACGTTATTTATATTGATTCATCCATGAATTAATCTCTATCAATGACAGACTCCAATAGAGTGGTCGTCTTTTCCGCGCAGGCCTATGGTGTGGACACATCTTTTTGAGTTTTATTTTTTAGGCGTTTTGCTAGCTTCCTTAAATAACACATTGTTTTAACCGAAGAACGCCGTCAATCCCAAGGGCCGGAGAAATCAAAAAAACAGGTGCAGAATAGAACAAATAGCATTACCAAACCTAAAACGCAGTGGTTTTGTGTTCATAAAGCTAATTTAAAATTTTAAAGAAGTATTGAACACAAACCCCGAAGGGCTCAATCAGACAGAAGAAAACGGAGACAACAGCTGATTAAACGAAGTGCCGCTATTTTTTGATGTGTATAGGATTGTGTAAAAGGCCCATTGCTGGATTGACAGAGCGCTTTGGGTACTTTGGCGCTCCAAAGTACCATGCCACCGCGGTATAGAGCGGAAAAGACAATGCTTGCTTAATTAATGTTTTGGAGATAAATGCCTTTTTATAGCTGGAAAGATGCTGATCCCGAACATTCGGGACAGCATGACGACCGCCTCTTAATGAAATGTACTAAAAAAACATATATATAGTTAACAAAAGATGTGTCCACACGATAGGCGCAGGCGGGAACCACGAAGTGCTCAGCGAAGCTAATCTTAAAGCGCTTGCATTACGATTATTCATAAGTTTTCTTTTTTCAGAGGTATCCATGAGCACTGCGTGGTTCCAATCAAGTTGGGAATGACGAACCGCCAAAACCTGTCATCCAACTCCTTTGTTTTTAGCTAAATACTAACTTCTACCATCGACAGACTCCAATAGAAAGATCGTCCTCTCGACCGAAGCACCGCGGAGTGTTCCAAAGGAACTCCTTCGGAGGAGAGATCTTTGAACTATGTTACCGAAAAGATTAAAGATTTCGCTCCCAATGACAGATCTACAGATGGCCCATTATGGAGAGACCAGCTTCGGCTTTAAAAACATCTCATTAACCTACTGATCGAAATGATTATTCATTATCCCCTGATAAACCCGTTCTGCAACACAATACAATAAATCTACTTTATCAAACAGTCGCATCACATCGGGCTTACTGATGGTATAATCGTTTTCGTAGCGAACGGCCAGGTAGGCTTCATCAAGTAAATGCAACAAGCAAAGTTCTTCTTCATCATTAAACAGCTCAGAAAGCGGTTTAATATAGGCTTTAACATACAATTGATGGGCACTGATGCGGTGTGTTTTTTTATCCTTTCCTATTACCAAAATTTCAACGGCCCGGTACATTAAATCGAAAACCTGGTGCAGCATAAAAGCACAATGCTCGAAATTTTGCTGTTTAAAATAGAAAGTGGCTCCCGATAAAAATTTGTTGGCCTTATTCGTTTCGTGTTGATAGGTGCTGCTCACCCGGTCTGCAACGAGCTCAGGTGTCCCACATTCAAGAAAATTTCCAGATTTACTAAATAAGCAATTTTGAGCTGCAGTGGCATAGTAAAAAAACAAACTCCCCTCGCGCAAAGCCCGCTCAACCTCGTGCACATGGAAAACCCGATAACTAAATTCCGTTTGCCCGTTGAATATAATATTTAGTACCGGCGTTAATTCGTTTAAAATACGCACATGTTTAAACTGAACCATAATCAGCATTTCCTGCACCGCTTTACCTGCAGAAAAATTGTTATGGAGATAAATATATTGAATGGGTACCGCAGCGGTAATGCACTTTAATAAGCGCATTATGGTTTCTTTTTTTATGGCACTATGGCTAAGGTTTAAGCATTTATTCCGCATAATGCCACCTTTCATCTTTAATATCATCACTTAGTGAGGGATTCCCGATCATTATAAAGAAAGCTTCCATGATCATCAGCATGGTTTCATACTGCTCAAATAAAAATTCTTTATCCATCAGTTTAATGCTGCTCCCGGTACTAAATGCGGCATACAACCACTCAAAAAGGCCTAAACGCAGTTGTTTAATTTTTTCAGGAACGAAAAAAGACGCTACAAAGCGATAAGGATTTTCGATGTGTTCGGCGGATAGTGTATTTACTTCAGAAAGGCCTTTGTTGTACACTTCGCTTGTAATAAAACGACCCTTAGTAATTAAGCCTTCAGGCAAGGCTTCCTGATAAATCAGTTTTTTTGTTGCAATTAAATAACCTGCGTTAAGCAATTTCGTAAACTGGTTATACAGGAAAAAATAATCGGCAACATCACTTAAACGGTGCGCTTCTGATAAAGCCATTTTATACCATTTTTTCAGGTATGTTTTATGCCCTGCAAGGTTGTCCAAACTAAAGAAAAATTCTATTGCCTTAAATGGATTATCAAATAATTCCTGATCGAAAGCCAAAGGCGATGTACTTTCGAACATGGCCATATGGTAATAACGATCGATGCTCTTAAAACTATTTTTAGTGATAACCCTTTCATGGATGAGCCAACAGGCCTCCAGCATTTTCATGGTATTCTCGTAAAACGCGGCAACATACTGGTCCCAATCCAGATCGAGCTTATTTTCCAATCCGGCCAGTAACCATTCCTTGTAAACCATCTTATAGCTATCCGATTCAAAGAAGATAAAAATATCTAAAAAAGTAAATTTCGGGTTTTTCATCTCGCCCTTGCTCAACAATTTCGGGCAATAATCAAGCACAACCGATTCGCGTTCCAAATTACATTCATCAAGCTCAATCGCCTTTACAAAGGCCGTATCAGCTTCAATCCGGTTAAAAATTAAATCTGAATAATCAAACAGCGGCACCAGTTTTTCATAAAAACCCAATAGCTTCGCAGGGTGTTTTTGCGGCGAATAATCGAATTCGTTTTGAGATGGGTTTACCCAGTTTTTTAAAAAATCTAAATGATGGCCTACACCATCTGATAAAAAAAAGTTTTCTATGGCATCGATAAATGCCACAGTTTCTTTTTTAAAATTTAAGTTCCCTTCCATAGCGTATAGTTTTAAATTATTATCTTAGCAACACTAACAAATTTAGCAAAACAACAACAGAAATTCTAACTTATAGTAGAATTTCTTTCAACATAAGCACAAATGACTGAAAATCAGAGATTAAAATTATTAATGGATTTATTGAATTTCAAGACTCAAAAAGCTTTTGCGGATGCATTGAATATTCAGCCCGGCTCCTTGTCTGATATAATGAGAGGGAAAGATGGCTTAAGAGTATCAAACGCCATTAAAGATAAACTCGAACTTAAATTCGACGTAAATTTAACATGGCTTGAAAACGGGACAGGCGAACCGTTTTTTAAAAAGAAACCTGGCGTTAGCGAAAGTAAAGAGGGTGTTCCCTATTTCGATATGAGTCTATCGGATGCTAAAGATCTCCTCGTAGAAGAACAACGGGCAGAATACCTGGTAAATTACCTCCCTTTTAACGATTGTACGGCTTATTTACCGGTTTATGGCGATAGCATGTACCCCAAATATGCCGCAGGCGAAATTATAGCCATAAAAGAAATTACCAATTACGAAATCCTACAGTGGGGCGAAGCATATGTGGTGATGACGGATGCAGATAGTAACAGTTTACGTACCATAAAGCTAATTTTTCAGCACGCTGATAATACCAAACTAATCCTCCGTTCTTCAAATCCTAATTTTAAAGGCGATACCGTAATCCGTAAAAAAAATATCCAGGCACTTTATATTATAAAAGGAAAAATTACACGGAATGTTATTTAGGAAAAGCAGTTCTCAGTTCAGGGTTTCCGGTTCTAGTTAATAGTTTACAGTTAACTGAAAATTGCGAATTGCCAGCTGAAAACTGAATCCACGGGAATAAATAAAAGATGGTTCCCGCAGATCCAGCAGATTTTCGCAGATTTTAAAAAACCGTATAAGAGTCTGTTTATAAAATTGTCATTCTGAGGGATAATTTATTGTATAAAAATCAATATAAATAACAGTGGTTTCAAGGAGATAAATGGTCTCGAAGTATCGTCATTTCGACCGCAGTGGAGAAATCTTTAACTTTGATTCCAATAACTTGGTACAAAGATCTCTCCTCCGAAGGAGTTCCTTTGGAACATTTCGCTGCGCTACAGTCGAGATGACGACCATTCTATTGGAGCAGGTCAATGGTAGCTTGTCGAAGGACGTGATTAAACATCTTACAAGCCGTTTCGACGGGCTCAACGTGACAAATTCGGAGTGAATTATAAATATGAGTAAGATTTGCAAATTGAATCAGCGTTTATCATCCTTAATCAGCGGAGAATAAATAAAGCTCCCGCAGATCAGCAGATTTTCGCAGATTTAAAAAGCTATATGGAAGTTAATTTATAACAATTGTCATCCTGCGGGATAATTATTGCGATGAATCGTCATTGCGAGAAGGAACGACGAAGCAATCTTTCATGCTAATGACCCCTGTTATAAAGATTGCTTCGTCGGCTGAAAAAGCCTTCTTCGCAATGACGATTAATATCAACTGCACGCCCAGAACTGAAAACTCCTAACTGAAAACTAAAAAAGCGGCCCGATCAATGATCAGCCCGCTTTTCTTATATATTTCCAACCCGCTTAGTAACCCGGATTCTGGTACATTTTAACAGGATCTAATTTCACTTCATCAAAAGGAATAGGATAATACCTGTCTTTTAAGGTTACATTAGCCAGCTTGGCAATCCCATAAGACGACTGTGGCTTAGCTTTTAAGTAAGTAACCAACTCCGCAGCAGTAAAATTCCTAATTAAATCAAACCACCTTTGGTGTTCAAAAGCAAACTCTACCCTACGTTCGTGCAAAATAGCCAATTTTAAAGTCGGGAATTTTGCCGCGTAAGTAGCGTCTGTCTTGGCTACAGCGTATAATGGCATTCCAGCCCTTGCCCTAACCATATCTAAATATTGAATGGCCACCGCATCGTTGCCCTGCAGCATATTTACTTCTGCAAGCATTAATATTACATCGGCATAGCGCATCAAAATCCAGTCGTTGCCTCCATAACCCGCATTGGTTGCCAATTGGCTCGCATCGCGGAATTTGGTGATAAACCAGTCTTTTACAATGGGATCATTAGCAAATTTAACCGAGAAATCTTTTCTTAAATCACTTGTTTCATATTCATTGATCAGATCGGGTTTTACATTGCCACCAATCCCTGTAGAAGGTTTAAGCGAATTGATGGTTTCGCCTTTGGCCTGGTTGTTTGCGGCAATGCTCGAGCTAAAACTAATATCTCCCTGCTTATTTGAAATCTGAAAAATCAGCTCTTTACAGGTCGCTTTTTTAGCTACATCAAAAACATCTGTATATGGAATCTCAGAAAGATTTCCAAAAGTTTTCATATTATAAACTGCCATCAAATAAGTATTGGCATTGCTTAGGTTCTCGGTTTTATTTGCTGGCAATGTTCCTGCCATTGTTAAATAAACCTTACCCAAATATGCGTTTATTGCCGCTTTTGAGGTTCTACCTATGTTCGCTCCTGTTTGGAAATTCGGCAATGTGCTGTTAAGGGCATCTTTTAAATCGTTTACAATCTGGTTGTATACATCGGCTTCAGGAACACGAAATGTATTCTCTTTTACCTCATCGGCTGTGCTAAGCTGCTTGGTTACCACGGGTACCGGTCCCCATTTCCTAACCAGTTCAAAATACATAATCGCCCTGATAAACTTGGCTTCTGCCTTGTAGTTTTCTTTGGTGGCCGCATTAGCAAAAGAAACTTTATCAATGTTTGTCAGTACAACATTGGTTCTGCCAATGGCCTCATAAAGTGCCAGCCAATGGCTCCTTAAATAAGAATTACTGGGCAGGAGCGAAAAATCATTAAACTGAAATGGCTCACCGGCGTTACTCTGGTTATCATTCCTGCCCGCATCGTCCGAGCGCTCATCAGTAAACAGACCGCTGTTCTCGCCCAAGGTATTGCTGCTTCTAAGCGATTGGTAAACACCATTTACAGCCAGCAACACATCATTTTCTGTTTTAAAATAGTTTTCTACAGCAATGGCGTTGGGGTTACTTTGATTTAGAAAATCTTTCTTACAGGCACCCAAACTTAAAATTGCACTAATGGCCAATACTTTATAAATATGTTTTTTCATTTCTTTAGTTCTAAAAAGTCAATTTAATACCAAGGTTATAGGTTCTTGCCAATGGATAGTTTCCATAATCTACCCCAGGAGCAAGGTTATTGCCCGCACTGTAATCTACTTCAGGATTATAACCTTTATAATCGGTAATGGTAAAGGCGTTATCTACACTGGCGTAAACACGGATATTGCTCACCTTAAGTGTATTGGCCAGTTGCTTTGGAAAACTGTAGCCTAAAGTAATATTAGTACATCTGAAATAAGACCCATCCTGGATGTAAAATGACGATAAACGGGTACTGTTACTCTGCGTACCCGCACGTGATGCACGGTAGTTTAAACCACTGCCAGGATTGGCCTCATTTCTGTAACGATCGGCAACATCAACATACTGGTTTCCAGAACCTTCAAAGTTGTACAGGTAATAATCCTGTCCATCCAGCACCTGGTTTCCGTACGATCCGTTAAATGATGCCCTTAAATCGAACGTTTTGTAAGAAGTGTTTAAGGCAAAACCATAGGTGAATTTTGCATATGGTGTGCCGATTACTGTTTTATCTGCATCGTTTACAATGCCGTTACCATCCGTATCCTGAAAATATAAATCGCCGATTTTTGCCGGGTTAGTAGAAGAAGCTGATGGCGCTACCTTGCCTAAGTTATCGGCCGTAATTCTACCCAAAACCTTAAAACCATAAAACATACCGATTGGCTGCCCCTCTTGTGTAACATGTGTAATGTACGAACGCTCTGCACCGGCCGTAAATATCGTACTGTTACCACCCAGGTCTAAAACCTTGTTCCGGTTTGCCGCGATGTTTCCGCTTAAACCCAAAGTAAAGTCTTCATTTTGGATAATTTTGCCATCAATCTGCAAATCGAAACCCTTATTACACACCTTACTATCAGTAAGATTGGTTAAAATTGTTGAGCTGCTGGCAATTGCCGAAAGTGGTTTGTTAAACAATAAGTTGAAAGAATAACTTAAGTAGTAATTCGCCATGATCGATACACGGTTTTTGAACAGACTGATATCGGTACCGAAGTTGAACTGAGAAGTAGATTCCCATCCTAATCGTCCATCCTGAATACTGCTTGGCCAAATGGCGGTAGAAATCGCACTTCCGAAAACCGCACCACCTGGTGCGCTTAACTCTTGCTGCGTGCGGTAATCCGGGATATTGTTATTTCCGCTTAAGCCCCAGCTAGCCCTTAGTTTAACCCTCGATTGTTCGCCCAAAAAGTTGTTGTAAAAACTTTCGTCAGATAAGTTCCAGCCCGCAGCTATTGAAGGAAAGACACCATACTTGTTTAACGGACCAAACCTTGAAGAACCATCGCGACGGAAGGAACCGGTTAAAAAGTATTTGCCCGCATAATTATAACTGAAACGGCCAAAGTAAGAAAGTAAAGTAGTAACTGTTTTACCTGTTCTGTTGCGGTCTAGGGTAAAAAAACCGGCATCCGCTCCTTTATCTGTAATTTCACCAATGTAATCATTTTGAAATCCGCTTGCCGCTACCCTGATCTGATCGCTTGATGTTTTCTGTGTAGAATAACCACCTAAAACATCTATGCTATGTTTACCAAAGGCTTTATTGTAATTTAACGTAAACTCTGCCAGCTGATCTACCTGGCTTATGGTTTGTGCTATGGCATTTGCAGCCCTGATCGATTCTGGTGAGTAAGGTGGAGTATTGCCACTGCTTAAGCTGGTAGGCAAATAATACTCATATTTCTCGTTGTATGTCTGCGTTCCTAAGTTAGCCTTAAAATTAAGCCCCTCTAATATCTTGTAAGTAGCATTGGCATTATAATTACTCCTATTGCTCTTTCTGGAAATTTTTAATTGTTCAACTGTAGCCAAAGGGTTTTCAGGGTTTTGTATCCCGTATTGAGCAGATAATGCACCCATTCCAAATTGGATAGGGTTCCCGTTCGCATCTCTCGCTGGCAGATAGGGTAAATAAATTAATGCCGACATCATCGGGCTTAAGTTATAACGTCCTTCCTGTACCTCTCTGTTATCGTTTTTTGTGTAAGCAATGTTTGCACCTACATGTAAACGCTCGCTCACCTTGCCATCAATATTACCCCTAAAGTTGGTTACCTTTTGGTTGGTGTTGGTAACAATACCGTCGTTGTTCTGGTAACCACCGCTTAAAAAGTATTTTACATCTTTGGTACCGCCAGAAAAGGAAAGGTTATGGCGTTGAAAGGCTGCATTGCGGTACAGTTCATCCTGCCAGTCGGTATTATAAGCTGCAGGGATAGCCTGTTGCGTGCTGAAATTATAAAGATCGGCCGGAATACTTACACTACTTCCATTGCCTACATTGGCAATACGTATGGTGTTGTTATCACTGAACATCGCATCGTTCCAGGTTTTGCCCGAGTTTACCCACAAATCTTTATAGGCATTGTTACGTCCGTCGATTAAAAGTTGGATAAACTGGTTGCCATCCAATAATTTTACTTTTTTGGCCAATTGAGAAATACCGCCCTGAACATCGTACTCAAACTTCCCTTTTCCATCTGCACCTCTTTTGGTGGTAATCAACACTACCCCACCCGATGCTCTAGAACCATAAATGGCTGCAGAAGCCGCATCTTTCAAAATGTCGATGGTTTCGATATCCTCCGGATTGATGGATACGTTGTTTCCTGCCGGATAACCATCAATTACATATAAGGGATCAGAACTGGCGTTAATGGACCCGATACCCCTCACCCTGATTTTGGTACCCGAATATGGCGCACCACTGGTTTGCGATACCTGTACGCCTGCAACTTTACCAACCAGCGCCTGACCAACGGTGGGAGAAGTTAAATTCATTTCGCTGGCTTTAACACTGCTGATGGCACCCGTTACATCCGATTTTCTGATCTTCTGGTAACCAATAGCCACAACCTCATTAAGGGTATTGCTACTTTCTTTTAAAGTGATATTAATATTTTGACGGCCGTTAACCGCAACTTCCTGATTATCGTAACCGATATAAGAAAACACCAAAATTGCATCTTCTTCTACATTAATTGAATATTTACCATTCGGATCGGTAACAGTTGTTTTTTTTGTTTTCTTTTCGAAAACACTTACACCAGGTAAAGGTTGTTTATTTTGATCGGTAACTGTTCCGCCTACAGTGGCAAATGCTTTATTATGCAAGCCCGAAGCGGTTACTTCATGATTAATCGCTATTGCATTGGAATTACAGATGGCCAGTAATCCGATAGGCAAAAGCAATTTCCTGCAAGCACTTTTTATACTTGCGGTTAAAAAAAATGATGTCATCTTTTTGTTCTTAGTAATGGTTTTGAAATATAATTGGGGTTTTGTTTTAAGTAGAAGCGTAGATTTTCACATTTACATAGGCTTATCCTTTTATAGTTAACAGGTTAATTTGTGGAGCGTTCTACGGCGACAAAAGTATAAGTGTACTTTTAACACTATGTATCCCCTGTGTTAACTCTCCACACCAATTAGAAGATGTAGTTTAAATTAATATTAAGCTTAATTAAATATCAAATAAATCGTTTTACCAGAAGATTAAAGTATAACATCCACTTAATCTTTATTTAATAGCCTGTCTTTAATTTTGTTACCAAAACTTTTCAATGAAATCCCTCTATCCCTTCCTTTTGCTCTGCCTATTTTGCAAAGGCTTAGCTGCACAGGATGTACCACAACAGTCTTATCAATTAATTAAGACCAGGAACGAAGTACAATACAAAAATTATTACCTGCTTTCTCTTTTTGAACAATTGCCCGAACTGCGCAAAATACTGATTACAGATACAGCGTTCAGCAACATCTATAAATCAAAAACAGCACAGGTAAATGAAGCAGTTAAAACCTGCAAAACAGCTATTACGTGTTATGCCAAAGCCTTAAAATTTACCAATGAGGAAATAGCCCATATTGGAAACCGTTTGGCGCTGCTTTACACAGAAAATAATCCGCTGGGAAATTTGGTAAGTAATCATCTCATCCCCTCAGGTTGTTATGCCATGTTTGCCAAAGAACAACACAGAACCCTTTTAATTAAAGCCTGGGAACAAGATGCCAATGCCATAAATTATGCAATTGGTGTATATGTAGAAGGAAACAAGCCCAACTACCCCAAAATAGATTCAATCAGTTTTAGTCTAACTGACAAAACGTTTGCAGAACTCACCTCTGCCAGTGCATTATTGTCCTTGCAGAGCAATAATAAGCTCTTTTTCGAACCTGCCATGTTATTTGCATTGGAAGCTTTAGAACTGAACGAACGCAATGAGGCTGCCGATTATGAACCGATGGCTAAAGGCGTAAACCTTTCGGCGATTAACCAGATCAAGAAAACAGAATGGAAGAAATACCCTTACAGCGTAATCCTGGTTCCAGGTGCTGGCCCCGAGGAAAAAGACGTTGCGCTAAGTGCTGGCGGAATGATCCGCTGCAGGTTAGCGGCCTTGCAATACCATACAGGCATGGCACCATTTATTGTGGTTTCGGGCGGACGTGTACATCCCTATAAGACCAAGTTCAGCGAAGCATATGAAATGAAGAAATTCCTGATGGAAACACTTCAAATACCCGAAAGTGCCATTATTATGGAGCCGCATGCCCGCCATACCACCACCAACCTGCGCAACTGTGCAAGGCTGATGTTTAGGTACGGGATGCCGGTAGATAAACCTGGTTTAGCCTGTACCGTAAAATCGCAGAGTTATAATATCACCAATCTGCTCCCCGAGCGTTGCAAAAAAGAACTCGGCTACTATCCTTATAAAAACGGAAAACGTTTGAGTGATACCGAATCAGAATTCTACTTAAATACAACTTCTTTACAAATTGATTTTGATGAACCTTTAGATCCTTAGTTTATGAAAACATTAAACCCAATTTTAGTACTGATCGTGATGTTTTTTGTGGCCAGGTACAATAAAACAGAAGGAAAGATCACAAAAACGATTACAATTGACTCATTAGGTGCCTGTCAGGGTATTTCTTATCAAAACGGAAGGTATTTTCTTTATGGCGATAGAGAAGTGGGGGTAATGCGCGAATATCAACTCCAAAAAGACTCCTTGATTGATCAGCATAAGGAATACAAGTTCACCGTTAAAGGCGAAAATATCATCAAACATCCTACGGGCATTGCCTATCACAAAGGCTTACCGACGTTTGTGGGTAATTCGGTAAAGCAAAATGCAGCAGGCACCGTTTGGAAAGCGGTAATTAATTGCATTAACTGGGAAGGCCTTTTAAAGACCAAAAAGCTAGATGGAAACCTGATTAAAAGTATTGAAGATGATGCCTGTATCCAGGGTACACGGCCCGAATATGTAAATTACAAAGGCAAATGGTTCGTCGCAACAGCCGATTATGGCAATAAAGCCAATGAAGTACGGTTATACAATCCCGAAGCCTTATCAAAAGCCGATAAAACAAGTCAAAAGGGAATCCTCTTCAAAAAATTCACCTGTTCGCCATGGGTACAAAACTTACATTATATTGCTAGCAAAGGTATACTCGTTTTAATCCAGAACCAGATTGAAGGACGTAAATGGAGACTTACCTTTCTTGATCTGGAAAAATCACTTGCCAGCGGTCAAGAATCTGTTATCAAAGTTGTAGACACTGATAAACTGGATGAACTGGAAGGTTTTACCTTTACCGATCAGGCCAATAAAGGGATCGCCGTAAGTTCTTCCCGCAAAAACAATGTAAGTTTTATGGATTTTGCGCTTGGCGGTTAGGCCATGCATTTCGCGATTCAATCTATCGGTCGGTGTCTCACCGACCAAAATGGAACATATTCATTCATCCTATCGGTAGGTGTCTCACCTACCGAAAACCGAATTGTTTGTATATTCAAAATTAGGAAACGAATGGCTTGTGGTTCTTGGCGGTTTGCAATCCCGCCATTCGCTATAGCTCCGATAGAAAAAAAATCGGAGGCTGCCGCTACTGTCGGGTTTAGGAACAAGGGCTTGTGCACCCTGCAACCTCACAAATAAAAAACTGAGTTAGCCATTTAGCCCCGGCTGAAGCGTTACCCTGCAGCGACGAGGCATCCCGAAGTTTCGGGAAAGCGTAAAAGCGGAAGACGGGAAGAAATTTAGTGTGTTTGCAGAAGCCTTGCGCTCCAAAACATAAGAGCTTGCAGTTGCCAAAATTTGTCAGTCTGAGGGAAGTGTCGAAGACTCCTGGATCCGTTTAACCATAGAAGGAATATAAGATCATGTAAGTTTATGTAGTAAAACAATCCTTCGACTACGCTCAGGATGACACTATGCAGTTTATCCCTTATAGTCCTCGTTTGTAACGAGGATTATTGAGATTCGCATTTGTAATGCGATCCCGTAATTTATCATTCCCTTCTTTACTTTCCCTTTACACATCTTCGTCGTATCTTTATTATCAATAAAAAAGGAAGATATATGAATACTGAAAAAGCCATTCTTGCAGGCGGCTGCTTTTGGGGAGTAGAAGAACTGCTCCGTCATTACCCAGGTGTTACCTCAACAGTTGTTGGATACACTGGTGGGGATGTTCCCAATGCCACTTACCGGAACCATGGCACACATGCCGAAGCCATTGAAGTTACTTTTGATCCAACTGTTTTAACCTATCGTAAATTATTAGAGTACTTCTTCCAGATCCACGATCCGAGTACACGCAACAGACAGGGAAATGATGTGGGTACCTCCTACCGCTCAGCTATTTTTTACAATAGCGAGGAACAGAAAAACACCGCAAATGCATTAATTGCCGAGTTGGATGCTTCTGGCAAATGGCCTGGCAAAATTATAACTGAAGTGGTACCTGAAACCGATTTCTGGAATGCTGAAGAAGAACACCAGGATTATTTACAGAAAAACCCTTACGGTTATACCTGCCACTTTGAAAGGCCGGATTGGAAATTGTAAATAAGGTCGCTATTAAAAGGCACAAAGCAATTTGACAGAAAGCTGGAGAGTCAGTTTTGTTTTCTGGAAATCAGATACAGTAGCATTTCGGTTCATTCCGCCCCGCTCTCGCTCCTGCTCCGATGAAGAATCGGGAGCATCTCACTTTGATCGGGTTTAAGTGGCGTGGTAAGCAATGCTATTTGGGGCTGCACAATTCTGGAATACGATCATCTATCTGCGCCATGCTAACCAACCTTAAATAGTAGCAAATCTCTCCAATTTTAAACCTGATTGCCGCGGAAATCCTTTTTGTCATCCTGAAGGATAATTTCTTTTATAAAAATCAATATTATTGACAGAGCATCTTTAGTGCTATGTGCCAGCGACGAATCGTCATTGCGAGGAGGCCTTTTCAGCCAACAAAGCAATCTTACAACTATCGCTAGTAGCGAGCGCTTTAAGATTATTCATCTTTGCAGTTGTTTTTAAAGGCATTCATGAGCTCACTTTCGTTCGGTTATCTTCGTGCCTCGCAATGACGATCAATTTAAAAAAAGGCAATTTTCTAATCGAAAATTGCCTTTTTGTTTAAAACATCATCATAACAGATCATTAATCGTCATCATCTTTTTTCTTCTTCTCCAAAATCACAAAAGCACTCCGTTTGGGCGCTGGCATTACCGATTGCTCTCCTTTAACCGATTTCCATACCACTTCATTCAGATCCAAATCCGGTGCCGAATCTTCTTTTGCAAAATTGAACAGTTCGGAACGTCTGCTGCTTTCATTCACCGCCACATTCCGTGTATCTAAATCAATAAGCGGCTGAATCACGTTATAAGGTGTAAAATCGGGCTTAGCCGTAAAACATTCATACAGTGGCATGGCTGCAGCATCGTACTGGCTCATTGGTGGCAAACCTAAAATAAGTTCCATTGTTCTTAAAAATCCGGAAGTAGAATACATGGTATGAACAGGTGTATTCCGCTTAACATAAGGGCCAACCACATAGGCTGGCGAACGGTGCGCGTCAACATGATCGGGTCCGTTCTGTGCGTCGTCTTCCAAAATAAAAACAACTGATTCTTTCCAGATTTTACTATGCGATAGATGCTCCAAAATGCGACCAACAGCCAGATCGTTATCGGCAACTGCGGCCTGTGGCGAATATTTACCTTTCTTTTGTCCGCTGGTATGATCGTTAGATATTCTTAAGGTATTAAATTGTGGTACAACGCCTGCAACCAGTAACGAATCGAAATCGTGTTGCCATGCATCTACCCGAACCTGATCTTTAATATCCATATCAAAACCTGGTGAAGCAGCACACATATGGCCCTGTAGCGATTTAATATTTGCCTTACCATAATCGCCAAACTCACCATAACTGCGGTAGCTTACCCCTGCCCTTTGGCAGTAGTCCCAGATAAAACCACCTTTAGGATAGGTAACGGGTCTGCCGCCTTCGAAACTGGTACTTCCGCCACGTGCTCCATAACTGGTAGGCCATGTTTTCTCAACTACATCTGTAGCATAAGCGGCCATGCTCCAGTTGTGTCCATCGGCACTTACCTCTGCATCAACATAGAAATTATCCAATAGCACATAGTTTTCGGCAAAAGCATGCTGGTTAGGTGTAATTTTTCTACCGAAAAGTGTTAATGTAGAATCGCCGTTTCCTTTTGGCAGATCGCCAAGCACCTGATCGTAGGTTCTGTTTTCTTTGATGATATAAAAAACATGTTTAATGGGCGATTTTTCGCCCTGTTTACGTGGAATAGGATTTCCGGCTTCACCATCGGCCATAATCGTCCGCTTATCGGTAAAGGGCGTATTGGCATACACCTGCTTGGTATATGCTTTTAACTGCTCAGGTTTTGGTGCAGCAATAAAAGATAAGGTTCCTTTAAACAAACCGGCAATATACTGCAGGCGGCTATTGGCCGTACTGCCCATGTGGTAACCGCTATTATCGACTTTAGAAATCGGTTGTGGCCCTTGAGGGTTAGCCATCGGTGTATTGCCTTTGCCATTCGTAACTAAAATTTTCGAGCCTAAAACCTTAACACTTGTTGGGTACCAGCCTACAGGGATAAAACCCTGACTTAAGCTTAATCCAGGTTTGCTCACATCAAAAACTGCCAAACAGTTATTATCTGCATTAGCGATGTACAAAGTTTTCTCGTTGGCACTTAAAGCTAAACCATTAGTGGTAGAACCTGTTAACTGTGTAGCGTAAAGGGTAGTAGCAATGGTTTCGACCACCTTATTATTCGAAGTATTGATTACCGAAACGGTATTATCGTTCGCATTGGCTACGAATAAAATATTTCCTTTTTTATTAAGCAATAGTTCATTTGGGTGATCGCCAACAGGAATGCGCTGTAAGATGCTTTCTGAAACTAAATCGATAACCGCAACAGATTTTCCACCCCAGAGTGAAACGTATAATTTACTTTCATCTGCAGATAAAACACAACTATAGGCAATTGCAGGAAGCTGGATTTTTTTCAGGATCTGCTTTTCTGTGGGATTGATAATGTATAAACTGCTGTCTTCTTTGGTTACCGTGTATAACTTACTGTTGTTTTTGTTTACAACAATCCCCGCCGGACTGATTTTTCCCTTTGGCCAAATGGGACCTAGTTTAATCGTATCGCTTTTGCCAAGTTTATTGTTCTGGATATTAAAATCTAAAATCCAGTTGTCGTTACCGCCAGAAGCATACAGGTGTTTTTCGTCTTTACTAAAAGCAATGCCGTACCAAGATTTACTTAGCACTTTTTCATCAATAATCTTTTCTGTTTTGGCATCAAGCAATTGCAGCGACTGGGTACTTTGTCCGTTGTTGGTAATGGCAAGATATTTACCCGAGGCACTGAGCTGCATGTTTAAAGGCAAATCGCCCAATTGCAGCGAATGCCCTGCCGGGCTCAGCTTCCACCCATTAGGCAGTAAAATCTGCAGCGTACTTTCGTTTTTGCCTGGCCATTGTGCAAATCCTTTTTGGATGAACAGGAAACCGAATAATATAAATATATATGATTTTTTCATTTTCTTAAATTGACTTAGGAGTGCCTTAGCGATGAAGATTAAAATTAACCAGCGCCCTGATGGTGTAACCGTTACCAGATGCTACGGAACCGATTTCGCGGATGGCCTCTGATGGGATCACCTGACTGCGGGTTGCATAAAAAACAGGCCCACCAGAAAGAGAGAACGAAAGTTTCGAATGGTTTGGTTCCAGATTGATTGATGGCCCGATCATTACCTTTGCACCACCTTCTGCCTCGTCTTTTTCCCAAAAACCTTCTAAATCCTGCCCTAAGGCCTCCAAGCCAAGGTATAAAACGTTAGAAACACGATGCTGATACCCAAAACTGCTTATAAAATCGAGTTTATCCCTTGTTTTATCAAAAGCTTTTTCAAAGCGAAGGTTACCCGCCATTCGCCAGTTTGTCTGATCAAATGAAGCGGTAATTCTGCTAATTGCCGAACCAACACTCGACCAATCTCTGCTTAAACCTAAACCTGCACCTAACCTAAAACCAGCTATGCCTTTACTGCCCACTAAATCTCTAATTACTTCAGCCTGTTGAGCAGAGGTTACACCTCCTGAATTGGCAAAACCGATTGCCGCTGTAGCATACAAGGTAAGCCTGCTGCCTAAATAGCCTTTAACACCAAACTGTTGCCCTAAACCATCATAACCGAACTGTCCGTTGGTTCTTTCGCCATAACTTCCTGAATAATGGATATTCCAACGGGGGTTTTCTGCGGTTAAGGTATTCAGAGAAAACAGGAAGGGCTGAGCGGCATCAGTTCCAGTTTTCATTTCAGGCTTGGCTTCATTTATTTGCTGTGCGGCACAGTTTAAAACGGTGCCAGCAAAAATGAGCATCAAAATTGTCTTTTTCATTGCGATGATCTATCAATTAAAATTTGGTTTCATTTAATAATGGCGATTGACTTGCATTTACCTGATAAGTCTGGATCTTATCATTTTCATCAACCTCTACAATGCGGTAACCCTTATAGGCCGTACCCCAGTTTCCACCGATGTGTGCATCGAAAAAGTGTGGCAGTTTATCGGTATAAAAAACAGCATCAAGGCTGTGGTCGTGTCCATGAAATACAGCCTTTACGTTGGCATAACTGTGCAACAGTTTAACCGTATCCGGACAATCTACAAAAGGACTTTCGGGTACCCAGAAATGAGGCGGAATATGCAACACCACAAAAACAGTTTTCAGGTTTTTAAACTTATCGAGTTCCTGTTTTAAAAAATCGTTATTAGGGCATAAATAAGTGCCTTTGGTATCAGATGTATTGGCCAAAACAAAACCTACTCCATTTTTTTCGAAAGAAAAGTTATCCTCATAGCCAAAAACCGATTTCCAGATCTTTGCATCGGCATGGTCGTGATTACCTGGAATGGCATAAAAAGGAACTTTGAGTTTATCGTAATATTCCTTTTTTACTTCCGATAATAGTTCCGGGCGATCGTGTACGAGATCCCCATTAATGATTACAAAATTGAGTGGATTTTTATCATGTGATTCATTTAACCACTTCACAATATTCTCGTGGTGCAATTTGTACTCCGTTCCAGGTTGGCCATAATGTCCATCGGATGCGATAGCGAAACGCAATTTAGGAGCTTTGCCCGGTCTGGCAGGCGCCGTGTGTTCTTCAGCAAAAGAGGAAAGAACGGGCGAAATACTGGCCACTACAGCGGCAGCCAAACTATTTTTCAGAAAAAATCGTCTGTTAGACATAAGGATAAGATATGTTTTGTATCAAAGCCCAATATTAGCTTGGTTAGGCTTCTTAAACATAAATTTAATGTTATGATTAGGTTAACCGAAGCATATCTATGTATCAATTTTATAACAGAACAGTGATTTTGCTAACTGGTTTTGACTATACAATTTTGGCAATTTCAAAACAATTTTGGTGTAGCAGCGATTATCATAATATGAAACTACTCAAATCCCTACTCGCGGGCTTCGCTGGTGCCGGAGCATTAAATATATTGCACGAAAGTGTAAGACGGATTGATCCTGATGCACCAAGGATTGATCTTTTAGGCGAACAAGCCCTGTCAAGATCGATGAAAAGTTTAAATCTTGAAACGCCAAGTGGGAACAATCTTTATCTGGCCACTCTTGCTGGCGATATAGTGAGCAATGGTTTATATTATAGCGCCATAGGCTTTGGCAGCAAAAAAAATATTTATATAAAAGGCGCGTTAGCAGGACTTACAGCGGGCCTAGGGGCTATAAATATTCCCGATAAAATTGGTTTGGACGATACGCCGGTAACCCATACGGATAAGACAAAAATATTAACCGTAGCCTGGTATGTTATTGGTGGCTTGGTAACTGCAGCTGTTCTTAGCCGTTTACAACGGACTTAATAAGACGAAAAACCATTACCCAGTCCGTATTCTCACATAAAGAAAAACAAATAATTTCTTCCTGTTAATACTTGATAAAGGCCAACTGGAAGGTCCGTGGCGACACAGACCCTGGATTAAGATAATAAACCAAGTGCACCTGTTCCGTGCTTTCCGTGTTTCCGTGGCAAAAAAAACTACCAATTCAGAAAATACCAAAACAAAAGGTCTGTGGAAACACAGACCCCGGATTAGATTTATAGAATAACGATTGCCTGCTTTATAACCAGGTAAGCCGCCAATGCAAACAAAAATATCGCTATCGATTTATTGATAATTAAACTGCTTAACGCAAATTTCTCCTGAATATAGGTTGCAAAATGCGCATATAAGTAAAGTGCGAGTGTAGAACCAACGCCCGAGCCCAAACTAAAAATTACTAGTGAGAGGTAATCCGTTTCGATCCATTGGTGTAAAATGACATAATTGCCAAAAAACAACCAGAATGGAATCTGAACAGGGTTTAAAACGCCTAAAATCAATCCGTATAAAACACTTCCGCTTCGTTTATCCTCTTTGGTATTACTTGTTTTAGGTACTTTTTTCCGGTTTTTCCAGGTAATGGTACCCATCACCAAAAACATCACGATCATAAAACAATCGACTAAAGTACTTAAACGCACTTCGCTTACCGCCTCGTTCGGATTGATATCACTCATCGCCCAGCGGGCAAAACGCATCATCCCAAAAGTGAAAAATACTTCTACACAAGAGAAGGAAAGAATAAAGTACCAAACCTGCCGCATGCCCTTATTAATGGCGAGCTGTGCAACGGTGAGATTAATGTTGCCAGGGGGAATATAGCCCATGGCATTGAGAATGATGCCGATGAAAAACGTTAGAAAAAGCATTGCCGAAATTATGGATTTAAATTTAAATGCGATGCTAAATATTTTCCGGTGTACGATTTTTCCACCTTAACTAAATCTTCGGGTATGCCTTCAAATACCACCTGACCACCGCCATCGCCCCCTTCAGGGCCGATATCGATTACCCAATCGGCACATTTGATCATGTCCATATTGTGTTCAATCACCAAAATCGTGTTCCCTTGTTCAATCAAGGTATTCAGCGCCTTTAGCAGTTTTTTAATATCATGGAAATGCAGACCGGTTGTCGGCTCATCAAAAATAAACAACGTTTTATTGGCATTATTTCCCTTAATTAAAAACGATGCGAGTTTAATACGCTGTGCCTCACCTCCCGATAAGGTATTGGAAGATTGACCTAAATGTACATAACCCAGACCTACATCAACCAATGGATTTAATTTATTAAGGATCTTTTGTTCATCCTTAAAAAATTCTACCGCCTCTTCAATAGTCATATCCAAAATTTCAGATACGTTTTTCTCTTTATAGGTTACATCTAAAACCTGCTGTTTAAAGCGTTTACCGTTACAGGCTTCACAAGGCAGGTAAATATCGGCCATAAACTGCATCTCGATTTTCACCTCGCCCTCACCCTGGCAAACATCGCAACGGCCACCTTCTACGTTGAAAGAGAATGCAGCTGGTTTTAAGCCCGCAGCTTTTGCCGATGCCAGCCCTGAAAACAAGGCACGGATATCATCCCATGCCTTTACATAAGTAACCGGATTAGAACGGCTCGAGCGGCCAATCGGGTTCTGATCGACCATTTCTACAGCGCTTACCAGATCGTAATTGCCAAAAATGCCGTCATAAGCACCCGTTTGCTCACCAGCGTAGTTTCCAATTGCTTTTTGCAGTGCAGGATATAAGATCTTTTTAACCAAACTGGTTTTACCCGATCCGGAAACACCACTTACGGCAGTAAAAACACCTAGCGGAAACTTCACATCAATATTCTGCAGGTTGTTTTCCCTTGCTCCTTTAATCAGGATGTGATCCTTCCACTTACGGCGTTTATCCGGAATGGCAATTTTTTCTATTCCCGATAGGTAACGGCCTGTTAAGCTATTTTTATCTTTTAAAATCTCCTCGTAATTACCACTGAAAACCAAATTACCGCCATGGGTACCAGCCTCAGGGCCGATATCGATAATGTAATCGGCTGCACGCATCATTTCTTCTTCATGCTCCACCACCAAAACGGTATTGCCTACATTACGGAGCGAGATCAATACTTCGATCAGTTTATTGGTATCACGTGGATGCAAACCGATGCTCGGTTCGTCCAAAACGTAAATAGAACCCACCAAACTACTTCCCAATGAAGTGGCCAGGTTAATCCTTTGCGATTCTCCACCCGAAAGCGTATTCGATAAACGGTTTAAGGTGAGGTAGCCTAAACCTACATTATTTAAATAAAGGAAACGGTTATCGATCTCTGCCAATAAACGTTTGGCAATTTTGGTATCGTTAGCATTTAACTTCAACTCGTTAAAGAAAACCAAAGCTTTTGCCAATGGCATCAGCACCACATCGATAATCGATTTCTCAGCAATCTTTACATAAGATGCATCCTTACGCAAACGCGAGCCTTTACAATCAGGACAGGTGGTTTTGCCCCGGTAACGTGATAACATTACACGGTACTGGATTTTGTAAGTCTGCTCTTCCAGTTCTTTGAAAAAAGCATCCAGACCTGCAAAATATTTATTTCCTGTCCAAAGCAAGCGTTGCTCTGTTTCTGTTAAGGCACTATAAGGCCGGTGAATCGGGAATTCGAATTTTGGTGCAGCTTTAATAAAATTCTGCAACCATACATTCATTTTTTCGCCGCGCCAGGGGGCAATGGCATTATCGTAAATACTTTTGCTCTTATCAGGAATAACCAGATCTTCATCAATGCCGATTACGTTTCCATAACCTTCACAACGTTTACACGCACCATAAGGGTTATTGAAAGAGAAAAAGTTCGGCGTTGGTTCTTCAAATTTTATTCCATCCAGCTCAAACCGGTCGCTAAAATGTTTAGTTGTGCCCTGGGCTTCTACATAACAATCGCCTTTACCTTCAAAAAAAGCAGTCTGTGCCGAATCAGCCAATCTGCTTAATGTTTCTTCTTCCTGGTTGGTTACAATACGGTCGATCAGGATCTGAACGGTTTTATCATCCGTTAAGGCTTCATCCTTAAAGTCGGCATCATCTAAAACGGCTTCTATCTTTTCTATTTTATCGTTAATCAGAACACGTAAAAATCCTTTCTGTAATAAAATAGCCAGCTCTTCTTTAATCGTACGGTTATTGTGCGGGTACAGCGGGCAAAAAATAGTAACCGTTGTATCTTCGGGCATGGCATTTACATAATCTACCACCGTGCTTACCGAATCCTTTTTTACTTCTTTGCCCGAAACCGGCGAAATGGTTTTGCCGATACGCGAGAAAAGCAGTTTGAGGTAATCGTAAATTTCGGTCGAGGTACCGACAGTAGAACGTGGGTTGGAAGTAATAACCTTTTGTTCGATGGCAATTGCCGGAGCAATACCTTTAATATAATCAACATCGGGTTTATTCATCCGGCCCATAAACTGGCGGGCATAAGAAGATAAACTTTCTACATATCGGCGTTGCCCCTCTGCATATAAAGTATCAAATGCAAGCGAAGATTTCCCAGAACCAGACATACCTGTTACCACCACAAGTTTATTTTTTGGAATGGCAACATCGATGTTTTTGAGGTTGTGCACGCGGGCACCTTTTATGATAATATTTTTATGCGGATCTTTTTCGGCCTCTTTTTTGCTCATGTATAGTAACGAATATAATGTATAACCCCAGAATGCGGTTAGGGTTTTAAGAACATACAAAAATAGGGTACTGAGACGGTTAATTTATTTTTTAACATTTTATTTTTTGCTTTTTGATAAAAAAATAACTTTCTTTGAACATTAACAACCTCAAAACCAAACTAACACACATCAAAAAACATAGGAGAGAAGCTATAGAAATTAAACATCTACAAATTAATTTTTAGCAAATAGTACGGGATTTAGTGTAGGTAAACCTATGAATTTACAATCATATAATGATCAGGACCTGGTAAAGGTATATATTGCCGGGAACGAGAATGGATTGCAGGAACTTTTAAGAAGACATAAAAGTAAAATTTATACCTCTATCTACTTGTTGGTTAAAGACCAATATCTGGCGGAGGATATTTTTCAGGATGCTTTTATAAAAGTAATTAATACCCTGCGATCGGGAAGATATAACGAAGAAGGCAAGTTTTTGCCTTGGGTAATGCGTATTGCCCATAACTTGGTTATCGATTATTTCAGAAAAGAAAAGAGAACACCAATCATCACCAGTGCTGATGGAATGGATGTATTCAATATGCTACACTTTTATGATGAGAGCGCAGAAGATAAAATGCTTCGCGACCAGACCCATAAAGATTTGAAAGCAATGATCCATTTATTGCCTGATGAGCAGAAAGAAGTGCTCCTGATGCGTCATTACGCTGATCTAAGCTTTAAAGAGATCGCAGATTTAACCGATGTAAGCATCAATACAGCATTAGGCCGTATGCGTTATGCATTGAGTAATTTGCGTAAAATGCTTAAAACAAAGGAGATGACCTACAAAGGGTAGTAAAATTGTTACATAAAATTTTTTAGGGGTTGAAATAAAGCATCTGAACTATCGTTAAGTTTATAAAACTTATCACATTTTTTGCTTATGACAAAAACCTCTACATCAAAAACAAATGTAAATTTACCTACACCTAACATGTTTCAGCCTAGAACTGATATTGAATCTGACGCAGAAATCGACTTATTTTATGATCAAATAAAAGGTAAGTTAGATAGACTGGCTAAAAATCCTCAAGATGAAACCATCAACAAGATTTTAGCTTACAGCAGCGCAAAGTAGAAAATCTTTACATGAGCCAAAAAAGCTTGTTCCACAGGGTGGGGCAAGCTTTTTTTTATTTTATAAGTTCAATAGTTCATTTGCCATTCGTTCATTGGTAACTGCAAACCGGCTACCAGTTCATAATTGATGGTGCTGTATTATCTTATAACTACTTATGCACATCATTGCTACCTGGCTATCATCCATTTGGCCATAAACCATTAACGATCTGACCATCAACAATAAAACAATTTAGCAATGAATCGTCAATCTCTCATCCTACCTCTTCCCTCTTATCCATAAATGGCCTAATTTTTACAATCTCCTAAAGCAAAAAGCCTTACCTTTGCATAGTGTAAATTTAACACTAAGTACGCTATGAACAAGAACTTGCTCCCACTCACTTTAGGCGGTTTAGGCATCGGGATAACAGAATTTGTTATGATGGGCCTGCTACCCGATATCTCAAAAGATTTAGCAGTAACCATTCCGCAGGCAGGGCATCTAATTTCTGCATACGCTTTAGGTGTAGTAATTGGCGCACCCTTATTAATCATGATTGCCGGCAAATATCCACCAAAAATGATATTGATTGCTTTGATGATCATGTTCACCGTGTTTAATGCCTTCTCTGCGTTCGCGCCTACTTTTGACACCTTATTTATTGCCCGGTTGCTTTCGGGTTTACCACACGGTGCATTTTTTGGCGTAGGATCGGTAGTAGCCAGCAGAATAGCCGAAAAGGGAAAAGCTGCTCAGGCGGTATCGCTTATGTTTATGGGTTTAACCATCGCCAATATTGTTGGGGTACCATTGGGTACCTTTATCGGTCACAATTTTTCCTGGCGGATCTCTTTTGCCGTTGTCGTATTTGTTGGCCTTGTTACTTTGCTGAGTTTAAAATTATGGCTGCCAGCGCTGGAAGCCACAAAAAACCGCGATTTAAAAGCCGAATTAAGTTTCTTCAAAAAAAGAGAAGCCTGGATCATCATTTTTATGATCTCGATCGGAACGGGTGGATTATTTACCTGGTACAGTTATATTGCCCCTTTAATGACAGATGTTGCAGGCTTTTCGCCAAATGCAGTAACCTATATATTAATGCTGGCAGGTTTGGGCATGATGTTCGGCAATTATGTTGGCGGCCGACTGGCCGATAAATTTTCACCTGCAAAAGCATCTGCTGCCTTATTGCTTACCATGGTCGTTACCTTAACCATTGTTCACTTCGTATCCGCAAGTCAGCCATTGGCTTTAATTATGACTTTTGTTACCGGCGCCGTATCTTTTGCGTTGGCAGCCCCAATACAGATGTTAATGATCCAGAGTGCTAAGGGCTCCGAAATGCTGGCTGCATCTGCAAGTCAGGCGAGTTTTAATATTGGTAATGCTTTAGGCGCATTCTTCGGTGGTCTTCCGTTAGTATATGGTTTCGATTATACTTCGCCGGCCTATGTTGGTGCCGCAATGGCTTTGGTTGGTGCTTTCTTTGCGTTTTGGTTGATTAAAAGTAATCAGGGCGTAACAGAACAGGTTAAAGTACCGGCTGCATCTTTTCATTAGTCCAATGATTGAATGAGAGAATGATTGAATTAGAGGATCCAAATCACTCACTCATTCAAAATTCAGTCATTCAAACTTATTTGCCCAGCTAACTTTGTAGAAAATGAAAGCAAGTGCAAGTAAAAACGGTTAGTCCTGCTGTACGCTAAAGCCTCGCAGAAAAAGCTCGGGCTACCGCTTCTATCAGGTTTATAATGAATGGTCAGTGCGATGCATAAAACCCGACATACTAAAAATTGGATCACCTAGCTAAGGCCCTTTATGCCTAATACCTGCGGCCCCCTTTATCTTTCAACCTGCCTACTACCAGACCAAGGGATAGTCCATAAAAAGATTGCAGATTGTTCAGGTTTGCCGAAAAACCAGCAGTAACAGCCGCTGTCCTATCTAAGTACAGTCCATATTTCATTTCGAGCGGCAAACCGACCGTTTTTCTTCTGATCTTTTCATACACATTATTACTGAAAAGGCATCCGCCTGGCCTATTACAATCGTTATACAGAAATGCACCGGGACTTACCTGATCAACCAACGAAAACCCTGCGCCAAACTTGACATAATGGTAATGGTTAAAAGTATAACTTTTGCCCACTAAAATACCAAAGTCAGAAATATGTGGTTCTGGCAAACCGCCAAAATAAAAAATCCGGATACGTTCTACAGCTGATGTTTTAAGCGCGATATAATTACTTCTTTTCTGCAGGTAAAAATCTACATCTCCATAGAAGCGTCTGTTTCCTCCACCGCCCAGACTAAAGCCAAGGCCGAAATAGCTTTTCCTTTTTTGGTGTAAAGTATCCTGCTGTGCAAAAACAAAACCGTTAATGCAAACGAGCAATAAGATTAAAACATGTTTTCGCATACTATTAAAGCTTTTTAGAACCGAATACCAAACCTAAACCTGCTGTTGCAAAAGTTTTTTGCCTGTTTGCATTGCCATTCACTGATAAAGAAATTCCAACACCATCAACAAAACGGAATATATACCTGGCCTCAGCAACAAGTCCCACCGAGTTTTTTTGTATAATCTTATCCCTTGTGGTATCACTATTCGACTCATCGTACTTTTTCAGATCTGCAATTAGTGCTACGCCCCCTCCAAATTCAATCCTATGATTGGAATTGATTTTAACCCGCTTACCTAACATCAGTGCCACTTCAGAAAAACCCGGCATAGTTGTTTCTTCTCCATTTACATTCACTTCATAACTCTCCTGCATTACGGAAGATATTTTGAACTTAAGATAAGAACCCGGTTTGTTGTATGCAATAAAGCCCGAAACCAAGGGTTTTTGCAATGTTGCAGCGCCGAGCTCAAGCCCAAAACTTAGGGGATTAAAAAAATCATCAAAATTTCTTTGTGCTTTAACAATACTGCCCAGCAAGGTTAAAACCGATAATAAAATAATCTTTTTCATAACTATATTATTTAATTCTTTTAAAATGAAAAGCAGAATCGTAAGAAAGACCTGCACCTATAAACAGTAAAAGTGCACCAGAACTGTCGTAGGCATGATTTAAGATGAGTCCTCCATCGCTAGCCAGTCCAATCCTTATCTTCTCACTTTTTGAGCCGCCCAAAATGTATGGCACTCCGTGAAATTCGACATACTTGTTTCCTAAAAGCAACAAGCCCCGCGATTGCAGCTTGGCTGATAGGGTTACACTATCTACAACTATACTGTCCTTTTTAAAGTGAAAACGGATCTGGTTATTGTCCATCACTTTTACATCAACGACCACATTTTCAGAAGGCTTAAAATAGATTCCACGTTTGCTGATATACTGATGAAAGTGCTCGGTTATTGGTTGATAACGGAGCATCTCGGCCACCCCATTCTTGGTATAAGCTAAATCAGGAAATAACTGATAAGTGCCCGAAATTTTTGATATCTCGTCTTTGTGCAGCTTAACCTTGTGCCGCCTGATGGGCCTGTCAGAAAAAGAAGCGCAGCCCGAAAGCAACAGGCAGAGCGTAATACAGATACCTTGCCTAAAGCAGGAGATGTTGTTTTTTAGCCTATGATCATTGGTATAAGGTTGAATTGAGGTTGAGGTTAGCGTATTCATTTTGATGTATTTTAAATTGTTTATCAAATCTAAAACACTCCGTAATGCTCAATTACCCTTAAAGATTATATCAAATTAAATAATAAACCCTAAAAGAAATTTATACACCTATAATGTAATTATAAATTATATTCAATAAATTAACACCTGATAATAATCCATTCCATTATTAAAAACATTAGGATTTCATTAATAAATTAATCTTTATGGATAATCAGCAAGCATTATTTTTTCAAGCCATCAAAGCTGCATTGCCAGAATACCAGAACCTGGCGCTGAGTGTAGCCGAAGAACTGGGAATAAGCACGAATGAGGCCTATAAGAAAATCAGGGGCGACAGCAACCTTACATTCCAGCAGATCATCAAACTTTCCGATTGTTTCGATGTTCCATTTCTATACAGCCCGAAACAATCGTTATCCGTTACTTTTAGCTATTTAAGTGTAAATGAAGATTTAGATATGATTGGCTATCTCCGGAATTTACTGGACAATATAAAATCCATCAAGAACAGCAACAAGAAACACATCACCATTACGACCGACGATATTCCTTTATTTCATTTTTTCAAGTACCCCGAACTCACCAGTTTTAAACTCTTCTTTTGGGCAAATAGCGCCAATAATCTGGAAATGCCGTTCAGTTCTTCCTTCCTATCCGATGAGATTATTAAAATTTCGCAAGAGCTGCATGCCACTTACCTGGAAATACCAAGCACCGAAATATGGTCTAAAGATACCGTAACAGGCACACTCGAACAGATCAGGTATGCATTCGAAGCCGGGCATCTTACCGATACCGAACTGGCCGTAAAAATTGTAGAGCAGGTAAGGTATTGCCTCACTGATATGAATATGTACGCCATTAGCAGCAAAAAAACCATCGACCCAAACCATACCTTTAACTGGTATAATTGCGATGTATTGGGAAGCATCGCTTACCTGGTCGATTTTAAAGACCGCATGGCCTGCTACAACAGGTTTAATACTTTCAATTACTTAAGAACCGAAGATCAGGCCTATTGCAAACAAACCAAACAATGGATGCAAGGCCTGATTATGAAATCGGTTTCTTTTAGCGGCCAGGGAGAAAAACACCGCAATAAATACCTGTATAATGCCTTTGCCGAATGCGACAAGCTGTTGAGGGAGATTACCAATGGTTAAGATTAATAATTAAGCGTTAAGCCTGCGCCAAAACCCATATCGCTATCATAGTGCGCAGAAACACCCATGTATTTTGTGGTAATAAATTTAAGTCCGCCCATAAATTCTTTATCGCTATTTACCATAAAGCTTGCCCTTAAGCGTTTAGAAATCGGTATATCTTCACGCATCAACTGCAAACGAACATTACCGTCGTGGTAAACTTCCGCCTGCGCTACCACTAGCATTGGCAAGGTATAGGCAAGCCCTACACTAAACAATCTTCTGTTATCCTTTGTGCTTTTTTGGCCAAAAATATTGCTTTCCTGTTCGCCAGCTTCCATTTTCCGGTAGCGCCAATCGAAACCCACAAAAGGCATTAACCATTGCATTCTATCTACGTACCGGCCAATATGAGTTTCGGTTTCAAAGCCATGCATTTTATTGTAACCTAAGCGCCACTCGGCGCCAATGCTCCAGCGCGTATTTGCCAACATGGCCATACCGTCGTTTCCGTTACTCGCAAAATCGTTTTCGGCCATAAAATGAAACATCCTGTCATCGGCAAAAAGTTTTCGCTGCGCCAATTTAGGGTTTGGGATTTCGGGGTTTAGCGGTGAGTTTTCATAACTGAAGATTTTACCCATCCCACTCATCATGTGGTATAAAATGTGGCAATGAAAAAACCAATCGCCACTTTCTGAAGCGCTAAACTCAATGGTATCGCGCTCCATGGGCATAATATCGAGTACATTTTTTAAAGGAGCGTAATCGCCCTGACCATTAATTACCCTAAAATCGTGCCCATGCAAGTGCATAGGGTGGCGCATCATACTGTTGTTATATAAAATGATCCGCAGGTTTTCGCCTTTTTTGATGAGAATTTTATCTTCTTCAGAAATGGTTTTATTATCTAAAGTCCAGACATAACGGTTCATGTTGCCCGTTAACTGAAACTCCATTTCGCGAGTTGGGGCTTTAGGCAAAACCGTTTTTTCAGGCGAGCGCAACATATCGTAATTTAATGTTGTCATAGGACCTTTTGCGCTTTTGCCGCTCCCCATATTATGGGCCTTATGCGCATCAACAACAACAGTATCTGTTCCCGCATCATCCAGCTCAGCAGACATTACGGTATTCATATCCATCACCTGATTCTGCATTTTCATGCCTTCCATCTGCACCAGATTACCGTTCATATCCATCATTTCGTTCATCATTTTCATGCCTTCGAAATATTTCAATTTGGGCAATTTTTGGGCCGGCACTTTTTGCCCACTACCCAGCCATAAAGAAGCAGATTTGGTACGGTCTTCGGGGGTTACCAAAAACTCGAAGTTTTTATTTTCGGGGATGGTTACCATTACATCATAGGTTTCGGAAACGGCAATAATGAGCCGATCTACTTCTACAGGTGTTACATCGTTACCATCATTGGCCACCACCGTTATTTTACCACCGGCATAAGTGAGCCAAAAATAGGTAGATGCCCCGCCGTTAGCAATTCGCAACCTTACTTTATCGCCTGCTTTGAGCTTGTTTGGTACCTGGTACTGATTTTTTCCGTTTACCAAAAATGCTTCGTAGTACACATCACTCACATCCATGGCAGTCATCCGTTTCAGTTCGTTGGTGAGCTTGGTTTTGAAATGCCCGCCTTTTATGGCTTCGGCATAACTCTGTGTTGTGCCTTTTTTTATCGCGAACCAATCATTGGCATTGTGTAATCTCCTGTCAACTTCGTGCGGCATCATGTTTGTCCACTCACTCAAAACAACAGGTATCGTAGGTATAACAGGCTCTTTTCTTTTATTTAAAATCATGGCACCGTACATTCCAATCTGCTCCTGCAAGCCCGAATGGCTATGGTACCAATGGGTACCGTTCTGTATAATTGGAAAACGGTAAACGTGGGTTTTATTGGGCTCAATAGGCATTTGGGTTAAATAAGGAACCCCATCATATTGATTTGGCAAAAATAGCCCATGCCAATGCAACGAAGTTGACTCCTTAAGTCTATTCTGTACATGTATTTCTGCTGTATCACCCTCGGTAAAAGTTAGTGTTGGCATAGGTATTTGCCCGTTAACCGCAATGGCTCTTTTAGGTTTCCCACCAAAAGTTACCGTTGTATCGGCAACATATAAATCATAGCGCACAACCCCCGGCGACTTTTTGTTGCCTAAAGTTTCCACATCACTTACTTTGGGGGGAGCTTTTTTTGGGGCGGCTGCTTTTACCTCACTGTGCTGATGTTGGCCAAAAGCAAAGCTACTGAGCAAAATACTAAGGCAACAAACTAAAATAAACTTCATTTTGTAGCGTATGTTTTATTTAAGTACCTCGGCAACCTTGCCACAAGTTAACATTTTACTGCCATAATACGGATTTTTTATCGCCTCGCTTTCACTTAACCAATAGCTTTTTTTCATCGGGCAATAAGCATAATAAACAGGCTTATCGCTCAGTTTTACTGCTTTTACCAAGGCATAAAAATCGGTCGACAGGGAGGTAAAATGATCTCTTTGATGTTCGATATCTTTACTTTCGGCAATGTGTTCGGCATCAAATAATATTTTATCACGCAATACTTTGGAAGTATTCGTTTTTTCGTTGGCTTTTATGGCGTTGATTAATACAGTAGCCTTGGTACCAGCCACGCTTGCATTGCTGCTAATCAAGGCATCTTTAACTTCGTAATAAGCCTGCAAAGGGTTAACCACTGCTGCTTTTTCCTGTGCTGATACACTGCCAGCCACAATTAGTACAAGAACATTGATTGTCCATAATTTAAATAATCTTTTCATTTTGTGTTACGTTAAATGTTATCAACCTATTTCCTGATACCAGTTTGCGAGCTGCTTATTAATTTACTTTGCAACCAGAACAGGTTTTTATTGTTACACAAAGCTAGCGGCATGGCCTTTCCGGATGTTACACTTTTATCGAAAATGTTTATATAATTATTGCTTGTAGTTGGGCCATGAGGTTGGCGTTAAGTGGTTGGGGGTGGATTGAGCGGTTTAACAATTAACCTTTATAAACAAAGGCCCTTCGAGTACGCTATCATTGACAGCTCCAATAGAAAGATCGTCATTGCGAGGCACGAAGCAATCTTAAAGCGCTCGCTACTAGCGATAGTTGTAAGATTGCTTCGTCGGCTGAAAAAGCCTTCTCGCAATGACGAATCCTCGCTGGAACATAGCAATTAAACCCTCTGTCAATCATATTGATTTCTGTACAATAAATTAACCCTTACGATGACAAATCGCAGTTTTAATGCATGCCTCATCCATCTTCATGATCTTCCATTTCCCATATTACATTTTCCATCTTTAAGCTATATTTGCACATGCTTAAAAAAGAACGCTACAAACTTTTTGTAGAACATTTTTCGGCCAAGCAGCCTGATGCAGAAACCGAGTTACATTATAATAATCCCTACCAGCTTTTAGTGGCGGTAATCCTTTCAGCACAATGCACCGATAAAAGGGTAAACATGGTAACCCCTGCGCTTTTTCAACGCTTCCCTAATGCTAAAGCACTGGCCGAAGCTACGCCCGATATTGTTTTCGATTACATCAGAAGCATCAGCTACCCCAACAATAAGGCTAAACACCTGGTGGGTATGGCTAATATTCTGCTTAACGAATTTAACGATGTGGTGCCTTCGGGGATTGACGATTTACAGAAAATGCCAGGTGTTGGCCGCAAAACCGCCAATGTAATTGCCTCGGTAATTTACAATGCACCGGCAATGGCGGTTGATACCCATGTTTTCCGTGTGGCCAACCGTTTAGGTTTAACCAATGGTAAAACCCCGCTGGCGGTTGAAAAAGATTTAGTTAAAAATCTTCCCGAACACGATATCCACATTGCACACCATTGGCTTATTCTGCACGGACGTTACGTTTGTGTGGCCAGAAGCCCCAAATGTGATGTTTGCGAAATTACCTACATGTGCAGGTACTTCGAACGGTTAACCGCTCAAAACGAAAGAGATAAATTAAAAGCTTAAAAAATTATTTTCACTTTACTATTGACATTAGCTAAAAAACATTTACCTTAGCTAAATATATTAGTATTATAAATATCAACATTTAAGCATATTAGCCGATAAACGATTATATTTACGCAATCAATGAAAAAAGAAATGAGCACTGCAAATCCAGATAAATTAAAAGCCCTACAACTTACCTTAGATAAGCTAGAGAAATCATACGGTAAAGGTACCATAATGAAACTTGGCGATTCTGCCGTTGAACCAATAGATTTTATTTCTACCGGATCAATCAGTTTAGATATTGCTTTAGGTATTGGCGGTATCCCAAAAGGCCGTGTAATTGAAATCTATGGTCCGGAATCTTCTGGTAAAACAACTTTAGCAACACATATTATTGCCGAAGCACAGAAAAAAGGCGGCATTGCTGCTTTTATCGACGCAGAGCATGCTTTTGATCAGTTTTACGCAAAGAAACTAGGTGTAGATACCGATAACCTTCTAATCTCTCAACCAGATAATGGTGAGCAGGCATTAGAAATAGCTGATAACTTAATCCGTTCAGGTGCTATTGATGTAATCGTAATTGACTCTGTTGCGGCTTTGGTTCCTAAAAGTGAAATTGAGGGCGAAATGGGCGACAGTAAAATGGGTTTACACGCCCGTTTAATGAGTCAGGCGCTACGTAAATTAACCGGAACAATTTCTAAAACCGGATGTTGCTGTATTTTCATTAACCAGTTACGCGATAAAATTGGGGTGATGTTCGGAAACCCAGAAACCACAACGGGTGGTAATGCGTTGAAATTTTATGCATCAGTACGTTTAGATATCCGTCGTATTTCACAGATCAAAGATTCTGATGAAGTTTCCGGTAACCGTGTGAAAGTAAAAATCGTTAAAAATAAAGTGGCTCCACCTTTCCGCATTGCAGAATTTGATGTAATGTTTGGTGAAGGTATTTCTAAAAACGGAGAGATTGTAGATTTAGGTGTTGACTTCGGCATCATCAAAAAAGCTGGCTCATGGTACTCTTACGGAGATACCAAACTTGGCCAAGGTAGAGACGCCGTAAAACAATTGTTAAGCGACAACCCTGAACTTGCAGAAGAATTAGAAATTAAAATTAAAGCCGAAGTAACCGGCGATAAATTGGCTGAGAAATAGAAATCACCAGATAAATCCATAAAAAAAGCGTTCCGATGTAAAAAATCGGGACGCTTTTCTTTTGCTCAGAACTCGCAGTTTAATAACTAACCGAAATTCCTAAATTCACAGCAGTACCTCTCCCTTTTGAGTAAAAACCAGGCTGCATAAACCATTGCGCCCTGGCAGGAAAATAATCCTGGTTAAAAATGTTATCAATACCTAAGCTAAGCCTGGTGTTCTTTTTAACCTGGTAAATTCCGGCAAAACTGAATAAATGGTAAGCCTTTACTGCACCTTCGTTTCCATTGTACACCCCATTGCTGTTTTTCTCGAATCTATTGCGCGAATTGATTCCCGTATAATTCAATGTTAAATCTAGCACCTTTAACGGGCTATAGCTTACTGAAGCGGTAACTTTAGGTGCAGAAATGCGGCGGCCGTTTAGGTATAGATCTCCGTCATCATTGAATTTTCCATTTTTATCGATATCACGTTTGCCTTCCGTATAACTGTAACTTGCAGACAAACCCAGTTGATCAAACAAACGGTAATCAGCGGCTAACTCAAAACCATAAATTTTTTCAGGGCTTCTGGCGGTATTAAATAAACCCGTGGCAGGATCGTAAACCACTTCGATACCTAATTTAGAAGTACTGATATATCCTGAAGCAGAAAATGTTAATCCAGCAATCTTACTTTCAAAACCTGCTTCGTAATTATTAACTTTTACAGCATCGGTATTGATCTTATCGATGCTATTCACTTTCGCATCGCGTAAAGCAAGCCCGATATCCATTACCGAAAAGCCCTGAGAGAAACTTACAAAAGGGCTAAAAACATTAAACTGGTTATACCTCAAACCTGCATTAAAAAGATAGGTGCTGTATTTCAAGTTGCCACCTGTTACATCGAAAGAAGGTGTAATGGTGCTATTATTGGCACCTGTAGTTCTTAAAGTGCGGTAATCATCAACTGCTATGTTTACATTTTCGTAACGTAGCCCGGTTTTGAATACCAGCTTCCTTAAAATATTAAAATCTGCCTGGGCAAAAGGGGCAATATTGGTCATATCCATGGTTGGCACCCACACCCTGCCATCTACCAGTGGCTGAGCAGTTTTATCCTTCATAAAATCGGCACCATAGGCAACCTTTGCTTTTAAGAAATCAAGATTCAATACTGGCGTTTCCAAAAACAAACGTGCCCCTTTTTTATCATTTTTGGCAAGCGATTGTCCGTCACCTCCATCAAAGCGACCTAAAGAAACATAAAAAACATCTTTACGGGTTTCGTAGTAAACATCTACATTCAAACTCGAATGAAGAAAAGTACTGTCAATCTTGTACGATAGATTTAAATTGTGGTTATAATCAACTCCCGTTGGGATATCAAGCGGTTTTCCTAAAACACCAGTTGCTTTCTGACCAGTTGCCAGATTACCATTTACCAAAGTAAAATTACTGTTCTGCAAACTGCTGTATGTATTATAGGTAAGCTGAATACGTTGATTTTTTGCGGGTATATAACCAAACTTGGCAAAAGCATTATAGCTATCGGTTTCACCTAAACTATAATTAGGCCCTACAACATCGCCCTTTGCATCTTTATATTCTCCGGTCTGCTCATACATACCACTCACCACATAATCGAACTTTCCAAGTTTGCCATAAAACATTTGGTTAATCCTTCCGCCTTCAGAGTTTTTCACCTTTACCAAGGAGCCGTTTAAATTGATCTGGGTTTTACCGGCAAAGCTTGCCGCGGTATCCGGAACCATGGTAATGTAATTCACCAATCCACCGGCGGCACCGTTTCCGTAAATTGCGGTTGCACCTTTTACTATCTCTATGCGCTCCAATACCGATGGATCGATGGATCTTAGATCCACCTCGGCATTTCTTAACGGCGAAGATTGTGAAACACCATCAATCATCACCAACATAGGCCGGCCTCTTAAATTCTGGCCCACATTATTACCTGTTTGCGCAGTGGGTGCAAAACCAGGTACCTGATTGGCGAGTATAGCACTCAGATCAGGGTTAATAGCAATTTCTTTTTCGAGCTTTTTCTTATTTACAATACTTACCGAAGTAGTAACATTTCTAATCTCCTCTGGTTTTCTGGAAGTAGAAATCACAACGTCATCAAGCGTATTGCTTAATGCTTCTAAGCCAACGTTTATAACGGTATCGCTTTTAACCGATAAAATATGCTGGGTAAACGTTTTGTAACCTACGGCATTAATATCGATTTTAAAAGAAACACCGCTTTTGATGTATAAAGAGTAATAACCTCTGCTATCTGTTTGAACTTTTTGCCCTAACAGGGAAATGGTTACATAAGGGATTTCGCTATTTTTGTCTTTAACATGCCCTTCAACCTTAACGTTCTGTGCGTGCACACAAAGGAGATTAAGCAATAAGACAGCAATGATCAGTATAATTTTTTTCATCTATCTTTAATTTGCGGCAAAGATAGGCAATCAACCTTAAATAGATTAGGTCTAAATAAGATTAGCGGAAATAATCTTTTAATTCTGGCTAAAAATGGCATTAAAATCTTTGGTTACATATACAATTACCAAAAGTGCGGCAATAACCAAAGCACCTAAAATAATCACTCCCCAGCTTCCCTTTAGTTTGTTTTTGTCATTTCTGATCAACCAATATAAAATACCGATTAGCGGTATGGCACAAACAATCCAAAATATTAACGATGCTCCAGTCATATATATAAATTCAATTTAAACAATTTTCGTTGCCAGTTTTCAATTGGCGGTTTACAGTTTTTTGCCACGGAAGCACAGAAACACGGGGGTACACTGCCTTAACCACCGTAGTAAGATTGCTTCGTTCCTCGCAATGATGAACGAGGGAATTAACCGGTTTTTTCAGTTGCCAGTTTACAGTTAACTACTCCAGACAAATAACTATTGACTACTGAACCAATGACTACTGAACCAATGACCAATGAACCCAAATTAAAACTCCATCCTCGCCATCGGCGAAACATCCTGCCCTACGAAATCCTGTTTCAGGTATTTCTGATAACCTGCTATGGCGATCATCCCTGCATTATCTGTACAGTATTGAAAGGCGGGGATATATACCTTCCAGCCCAGTTCGTCGGCTGTTTGCTGTAATCCATTTCTTAAACCGGAGTTCGCCGAAACACCTCCTGCAATAGCAATTTCATTAATTCCATATTGTTTTGCCGCTTTTTTCAACTTATTCAGCAAAATTTGCACAATGCTATGTTGAACCGAGGCGCAAATATCATCTAAATTTTCGGCAATAAAATTAGGGTTCTCTTTTTCCTGTCTCCTGATAAAATACAGGACAGAGGTTTTAAAGCCGCTAAAGCTAAAATTCAGATCGGCAATTTGCGGTTCGGCAAATTTAAAGGCGAAAGGATTTCCATGCTGTGCATGTTTATCGATCAGCGGCCCACCCGGATAAGGCAAAGCCAGTAATTTAGCAGTTTTATCAAAAGCTTCACCCGCAGCATCATCTAATGTTTCGCCAATTATTTCCATATCAAAGTAATCTTTTACCAGCACAATCTGTGTGTGCCCGCCCGAAACGGTTAAACAGATAAATGGAAAACCTGGCTTGGGATCATCAATAAAGTGCGCTAAGATGTGCGCATGCATATGATTGACAGAAATTAAAGGTATATTTAAAGCTAATGCAAAAGATTTTGCAAAAGAAACACCAACCAGTAACGATCCTAAAAGGCCGGGACCACGTGTAAAAGCGACAGCATTAATGTCCTGTTTTGTAACTTTAGCATTAATTAAAGCTTGTTGTACAGCAGGCACAATATTTTGTTGATGTACCCTTGAAGCTAATTCAGGTATAACACCACCATAATTTTGATGAATTGTTTGGTTTGCAATAACATTGGCAGTAATTTTGCCGTTGTTACAAATAGCAACGGATGTATCATCGCAAGAAGACTCGATAGCAAGTATAACAGACAAATTATTAATATTTAAGCTGCAAAATTATTAAAAAACTATTTAAAATACTCCTTTGGGTAATCGCATCAATAATCTTGCTGCTTGCGCTACTTATTTTTTCTTTACAATTTAAGCCTGTTCAAACTTATTTTGCGCAGAAGGCTGCCGCATATTTATCTAAAGAGCTTAAAACCACCGTATCAATCAAGAGCCTCTACATCAAGCCATTTAAATCTATTGTACTCGAAGATTTATTGGTTTTAGATTTACAAAAAGACACTTTACTGAGCACACCACAATTTATGGTGGATATTAATCAATTGTCCATTGATAAAAAGATCATTGATATCAATACCCTTCAAATTAACAATGGGCAGTTTTTCCTAAAGGATTTCAAAGATAAGTCTTCTAATCTCGATTTCATCATCAACTACTTCGATTCTGGTAAACCTACTGTAAAGAAAAAGAAAAGCAAACCGTACGATATTAATATTGGCCGCATTATTTTAAATAAATTCGCCTTCAGGTATATCAATTACAGGGCAAAAGATACCGTTCAGGGCAAAAGCGTAAACTTCGAAAATGTATCTGTTAAAGAATTGAGCGGAATTTTTGAAGGGCTCGATACTAAAAACCATTTGATTAAAACCAATATCAAAAACCTTACTTTTAAAGAGCGTAGCGGGTTTTACCTTAAAAACTTAACGGCCCAAACCACTATAGACAGTAATGCCATCGAGCTAAAAAACCTATTGCTCGAAACCAACCAGAGCCGTTTAACAAACTACTACCAAATGCGGTTTAAAAGCTATAAAGACTTTAACCACTATGTAGATAATGTTCGGATGAAGGCCATTTTTAAAGATAGCCACATCACTTCCAGAGATATAGCCTTCTTTGCGCCGGAACTGAACACCATGAAACTCGACCTTGATGTTGATGGCCAGATTACGGGTTTAGTGAATAACCTTAAAGCCAAAAAATTATCGTTAAGAACCGGGAAAGCCACACACATTAAAGGCGATTTTATTTTAAAGGGACTGCCGAAATGGAAAGAAACCTTTATGGACCTCAACATTGAAATGGCGGGAACGAATAAAACCGATCTGGATGAGGTACTGGCCGGCATTACCAACAGCAAAAAGAAAATTGTTCCGGTAATTGTAAACAAATTCGGCAACATTAATTTTAATGGAAGTTTTACCGGTTTCCAGAACGACTTTATTGCTTACGGCGAATTTAAAACCAAACTTGGCCGTATTGTTTCGGATGTGAACATGAAAATCGATAAAAATGATGTTCCGTCTTACACCGGAAACGTAAAAACCTACGATTTTAACCTGGGCAACCTGATTGACGAAAAAAGCCTTGGCCGTATCAGCTCTTCATTGTATGTTAAGGGCCGCGGCACTGCGCTTAAAGATTTGACCGAGAAGATAAACGGCGATGTAACCTATATCGACTTTAACAATTACCGTTACCATAATGTGAAGATAGACGGAACTTTTAACAAAAAGTATTTCGATGGCAAGCTGAGCATTAACGACCGTAATGTTAAACTGGTTTTTGATGGCGGAGTAAACCTGAATCCTAAACTGCCGGTATTTAACTTTAATGCCACTATTTCTAAAGCTAGATTAAAGGCTTTAAAGCTGCTGAAAGATTCGTTGCAGGTTGATGCTAAATTTACCACCAATTTCTCAGGTACCAACCTGAACAATATATCGGGCAAATTATTAATAGAACAAATCAGGCTGCAAAATCCAAAGGGTATCTACAGTGTTGATTCGGTACAGTTAATGGCCCAGGGCACCGGTACCAGCCGCGTACTGGATATCCGATCAGACATTTTAGATGCCAGCATTAAAGGCGAGTACGATTTAAATTCTATTGTTTCCTATTACAAAGCCATCGCCAAAACTTATATCCCTTCGTTAAAGGCCGATATTATCAAATACAAGAACCAGATTTTTCAGTTTAACCTGAAGGTTAAAAAGTTCGAACCGCTGGCACAGATCTTTGTCCCAGGCTTAGAATTAGAAGAAGGCGCTACATTAACCGGCGATTTCGATTCGCGCAATAACACGGCGACACTGAACGGTTTTGTAAGGAAACTAAAATACAATGGTATTGTGGTAAACAACATCATCCTCGATGAAAATACCACCACACAGCAGCTTCAACTGATTGTAACTTCCGACCGGGTGCAGATTAACGACAGCCTTTTTATTAAAGATGTAAATATTTCCAACATCCTGCGGAACGACAGTTTGGCTTTCAACGTAAAAATGTCGAACGCCGAAGAGGACAATCAGCTCGATTTAAACGGCCTGGTAGAGTTTACCAAAAACCAGGACACCACGGCAAGGCTAAGCGTATTGCCATCTATCTTAAAAATCAACAACGAAGAGTGGCGCATCCAGGAGAAGGTACGCATCGTGCTCAACAATGGCAAAACCGAGATCAGTAATTTCGATTTAACCAACGGAAAGCAGCAGGTTATTATTGACGGATTAATTTCGGAAGACCCTAAAGATTTAATTACCGTTGGCTTTAAAGATTTCAACTTAAAAACCCTGAACCCTTTTACCAAAGGCTTTGGCGTTAAACTGGGTGGAAACCTGAACGGAACAACCGATCTGTACGGCATATTAAAAGCACCGAGGGTAACCGACGATTTAAAGATCGATTCGTTAAACTTTAACGATATCTATATCGGTACCTTAACCGATACCTCATCGTACAGCAACGAGAGCAAAAAGATCAACGTATTTACCCGCATCATGGCCGACGATTCGGAGACTTTTAAACTGACCGGAAACCTGGATTTAAAAGAAAAAGAAATCGATCTCGCTGTAAAAATGGATGAGAGCAAGCTTACTATCCTTGAGCCTTTCGTTAAACAACTGGTATCGAATTTAAAAGGGAATATCTCGGCTGATTTGACCGTAAAGGGCAAATTAGAAAAACCTGAAATTAATGGAACGCTATCGCTAGATAAGGGTCAGCTGATGGTAAATTACCTAAAAACCACTTATGTAATTACCGATGAGGTAGAAGTAAACAATAGTGTAATTGAACTCGGCGATTTTGAACTTAAGGATCTGGAAGGTCATGAGGCTACCGCTCGCGGCACTGTAGATTTAAACGACATCAATTACCCTACATTGAAAGTAACGGTAAATGCAAACAGTTTAATGGCCTTAAACACTACCGCGAAAGACAATTCGGTATACTATGGCCGTGCTTATGGCACAGGTGTATTTACGTTTACAGGGCCTACCAATAAAATGAAGATTGATATTAAGGCGAAAACTGAAAAAGGGACAATTTTCAACCTGCCTTTAAACAGCTCGGAAACCATATCAGATAAAGATTTCATTAATTTTGTAAGCCGCGATTCGACTGTGCTGGTTAAGAAAAAAACCAACTTTGACGGCCTGACCTTAACCTTCAAATTAACCATCGACCCGAATACCACAGCGAATATATTTACTACCCTGGGTAATTTAAGTGGCAAGGGTAATGCCGAGCTGAACTTAAACATCAACAGTTTCGGCGATTTCGAAATGTCTGGCGATTATATCATCGAGACCGGAAGTTTCGATTTTACGGCACAAGAGGTAATTAACAAGAAATTCGAGATCAGGCAAGGTGGCACCATCCGCTGGACGGGTAACCCTACGGCCGCACAGATAAACTTAAAAGCAGTATACGCTTTGAGAGCGAGTTTGAACGACCTTTACAAAGCAGCCAACCGCGATGCCAGTAGTAATGCCAACCAAAGGGTAAATACCGAGGTTGAGATGGGCTTAACGGGCTTACTCTTAAAACCAGATATTAAACTTGACATTAACTTCCCTGCTCAACCTTCTATCAAAGAGGAACTGCAAACCTATTTCAGCGATCAGAACAACCTGAACCTGCAGGCTTTCAGTTTAATTATCAGAAGAAGTTTTGCCCCCGGAAACGGAGGAGAATCGATCGGGAACCAGCTCAGCTCTACCGCAACCAGTACGGCTACGGAGTTGGTATTTAACCAGTTTAACAATGTACTTTCTTCATTAAACTTAAATTTTGTCGATCTGAATGTACGCTCGTTGAGCGAGGCCAATGCATCGTTCAAATTCTTTAGCGATCGTTTAATTATCAATGCAGGTATTGTCGACCGGAACAGTGTGAACGATTTTACTGTTATCGACTTCTCTAAAGACAACGTAGGTAGAGAGGTTGAGGCGCTTTTCTTAATTAAAAAAGATGGAAGCTTAACCGTTAAGGCAGCAAATAAACCACCTACGCAACAAAGTATCTTCTTAAACAGCGGGATTAGCTCAACGGCAAACGTAACCTCTTTTGGTTTGGTTTATACCCAGCAGTTTGATACGTTTAAGGAATTTATCCAGAAAATTTCCGGTGCTTACCGCCGAAACCTAAAACGGAAACAAAGCCAGGCCCCTGTTAAAACGAATAAACCGATCAATAAAGAAGCGATTATCAATCAGAGTAAAGGGAATCAGAGGAGGTAGAGGGTTCATTGGTTCATTAGTCAATAGTTCATTGGTTCAATAGTCATTTGTTCATTGGTCCGTGCGAGGGCGTCATTCCCGCGCAGGCGGGAACCACGCAGTGCTCAGCGAAGCTAATCTTAATGCCTATTGCATTCTAGTCTTTAATTAATCACCAGAACCACACACAACATAGATCCTGAAACAAGTTCAGGATGACGAACGACAGAGGTGAATAATCGATATACCAGACTTAAATGATCTTATATGTCTTACATGGTAAAAAAACCTATCGATGGACGCGTACCACAGATTGCATAAATAAGAAATTAACCCGGATTATGGCGGTCGTCATCCGATAGCTATCGGATCCCGCGCAATGACGATTGATCTCGATTGAGATAATGAGAATGGTTTCTCTGCTCCATACTATATGCACCCTGCTATCCGGCCTAGGATATGATGGAAGGAGAAAACGTTAAAGCTTTAGCACCTCCTTTCAACCTACCACAACCCCGAGGTAGCACGCCCTCCCCGATTTTTCATCGGGGGCTTGTGCTGACGATCAATAAAGCTTTGACGAATTTATCCGACATCAGATCCAAGCCTTGATTGTTTGTTTCTTTATCATCAAGGATAAAGAAAAAGCCCTTCGGCGGCTAGCCGAGGCAAGCATGTGGAAGGGAGAAAGACGGCTATTTAAAGATCCTTCGCTGCGCTCAGGATGACAAATATATCAAACAAAAAAAGACCAACAATCGAACACCTGCTCAACTGTTGGTCTTTAACTATTTTAGCCATCAAGCTAGGCTAAACGCAGGAATCTCCAAACTCCAAACGCCGCACGCCAAACTTTCAACCTATCCTTTCATAATCGAATGGCCCATTTTATCTCTTTTGGTGGTTAAATAACGTTCGTTATGTACGTTACTTGCAATTTCGATCGGAATGTTTTCTACCACTTCTAAGCCATAACCAATTAAACCTGCTCTTTTGGTTGGGTTATTACTCATTAAACGCATTTTGGTCACCCCTTCCGATCGTAGGATTTGTGCACCTACACCATAATCGCGTTCATCGCCTTTAAAGCCCAATTTAATATTCGCTTCTACGGTATCGAAACCGGCATCCTGTAGGTTATACGAACGTAATTTATTAATCAGCCCGATACCTCTACCCTCCTGGTTCATGTATACAACTATACCTTTACCTTCTTTTTCGATCATTTCCAATGCTTTGTGCAACTGCGGACCACAATCGCAACGGCACGAACCAAAGATATCGCCTGTTACACAAGAGCTGTGTACACGTGCTAAAATCGGTTCGTTGGCATTCCATTCGCCTTTAGAAATGGCTAAGTGTGTGGCATTGTTATCCAACTGGGTATAAGCTGTCATTTTAAAATCACCCCAAGCGGTAGGTAAATCGATGCTAACCTCTTGTTTAATCAAACTATCCATGGTTAAACGGTAAGCGATTAAATCTTCGATTGATATAATTTTTAACTGGTGCTGTTCGGCAATTTTAAATAAATCAGGGAGTCTGGCCATTTCGCCATCTTCTTTTAAAATCTCTACCAATAAACCTGCAGGTTTCATGCCTGCCAAACGCGCTAAATCTACCGCAGCTTCTGTATGACCAGCGCGGCGGATTACGCCACCATCTTTTGCAATTAAAGGAAAAATATGTCCTGGTCTGCCCAACTCTTCAGGGTTGGTTTTAGGATTAACCAGGGCCAGCATGGTTTTAGAGCGGTCGCTTGCTGAGATCCCTGTGGTACAACCGTGTCCAACCAAATCTACGGAAACCGTAAAATTAGTTTCGTAAGCTGCTGTATTTTTACCCACCATCAGGTTAAGGTTTAACTCTTTACAACGTTCTTCTGTTAAGGGCGCACAGATTAAACCACGGCCGTAAGTTGCCATAAAATTGATGATCTCGGGCGTTGCATTTTCGGCTGCCGTTAAAAAATCACCTTCGTTCTCTCTATTCTCATCATCTACAACAATAATCACTTTACCAGCTTTTATATCTGCGATGGCCTCTTCTATTGTGTTTAATTTTGTTTGCATTTTATAAACATTATGGGGCAAATGGCGTGTTAAAATCAATTTATACCACAAACAATAACCCGTACAAATGTACAACCTTATTGAGCAATATTTGGATTAAAATATCATCTGTAAGTAAAGGAAAAGACGCCTATTTTTCCTTCTTTTTAAACAGCTGAAGGAAGAGCTGCTTGTAATAATTTACATCAAACAAGGCAGAATCTACTGTAGCTTTATAGGTTAAAAAGGCCGCCAGTGGTGATAAAACAATTACGGCAATCCACATCCCGAATATCGGGTTTAAGTTGCCTTCGCGTGCTGATTTTTCGGCCACCGTGGTAATAATGTGATACACCAGGAAGAAACAAATGGCCACCACAACCGGTAAACCCATCCCCCCTTTTCTGATAATCGCACCCAAGGGCGCACCAATAAAAAACAACAGGATACAAGATGCGGCCAGGGTAAATTTACGCTGGTACTCTACTGTGGTAAAAATAATTTCACCGGTTAAATCAGTTTGACGTGGCCCCCAGTTGGGTACGTGCTGCATAATATTCGCCACCGTATTGGTTGCATTATCGAGGGCCAGTTTCCGCGATCCATTAGGGATACTCTTCAATATTACATCATCAATCTCTTTCGGCACGGCTTTTACTTTGGTATAACCCTTGGTAACATTAAACTGCTTAAAGTTGCTGGTGAGGTTGGCAATGGTACGCATTTTCATCGTATCCAATTGTTTGGTCAGCGAGTCGCGCTTTTTTACAATCCCTTTCAGGTTTAACATGGGCGTACTGTTTCCAAAAGCATTCGGATCGGTGGTATTTCCATCAAAAGACGACATATCGAAACGCGGTGAGGTTTCTTTAAAACGGTTCCGCGTAAAAATCTGCCGTGGGTTATACATGCCGTTTTTCGAAGCCTGCTCTTCATACTGCACACCATTTTTAAGGTAAAGCACCAAAAACTTACCATCGGCTGTTTTATTCATCTTACCCTCTCTGGCCAAAATTACTTTCGGAATCCCGTTATTTTCACGGTGATCGTAGATCATGATATTGTGCAGCGTACCGTCTTCCTCTTTCGAATCGACACGGATGGCATAACCTGGAATGGCATTGTTAAAAACGCCTGGTTTTATTAAAAATGAAAGTTTTTTGTTCCTGATATCGTACAGTAGCGAGCCAAATTTGAGGTTGGCTTTGGGCAGCATATAGTTGGCGAAAAAGAAGGAGGCTATGGTGAGCATCAAAATCACCACAAACAAGGGGCGCATGGCTTTCTGTAAGGAAATCCCTGCCGATTTAATGGCCACCAGTTCATAATTTTCGCCCAGTGTACCAAAAGTCATGATGGATGAAAGCAATACCGATAGCGGCAGCGCCATAGATACGTTGGCAGCCGAAGCATAATACATCAGCTCCAGAATGGTATACCATTCGAAACCTTTTCCAATTAAATCATCAATCCATTTAAACAGAAAAAACATCAATAGAATAAACATCATAACAAAAAATGTTGCTATGAATGGCTTCACAAATGCTTTTATTAATAGAAGATGTATTTTTTTCACCCTACAAAGGTAAACAATACGAAGGTAATTTATGCACCCAAAACACTAATCAGATAATCGATCTGGTTATCCCAGATTAATTTTTTCTCTGCAAGAAGCTCATCGGTCGTAAAATCAGTAATCGAAAGGGCAACATCATTGGTTAGTTCGTCCTGTACAATTTCCATCTCAAAATAACATTGAGGTTCATCATCCAGCCACTTAAATTTAACAAGCTTATTTTCTTTAATGGAAACCAGTTTTGCTTTTTGCTGCTCATCATCCCAGGTAAAAGTATATACCTGATCGCGAAAATTCACATCGTCCGCAAACCATTGCGATAAGCCGTTTGGCTCACTAATAAAACTATACAATATTCTTGGTGACGATCTAACTTCGTACTCTAGTGTAAATTTTTTCTTTTCTGCCATGTTAGTACACTACCAGGATAATTTCCGGACTATTTTTTAATATTATTTTTCTAAAGAAAGGTAATTTATTCTATATCTGCAACAATATAATTTTTATTGGTTCCAGGTGCAGGTTCAGTTGTTCATTTGCTCTTGGTTCATTAGTTCATTGGTCATTAGTTCATTGGTCATTGGTTCATTTGTTAATGGTCATTCCCCTCGTTAATCATAACAAAAGGCTATTTTGATGACGAACGCAGGACGGATAGTTGATTAATCGGCTCCTAATTTTTGCTCAACATCCGTAATACTAACTAATAAAAAAAATCCGATGCCTATATGCATTATAGGATTAAGAAAAAGATAATGCATAGCTGACCACTTTGTGGGAAATAAAGAATATTACTAAATCTACTATAAAAAGCTGTTGTACAGATCCTTAACCGTATAATAAATTTTATTTCTATTGAACTTATATAACCTTATATGTCTTATATGGTTAAGAAAGGTGGACAATTGTTGGAATTATTTCAGTAAAGGCAGGCAAAATGTTGTTCACCTTTCTCTACCCCCTTGTTTACCTTTCCCTACCTATTCTTTACCCTTTGTTTACCACTTGTTTACCCTTTCTGTACACCAAGTTAACCCCAAGGTTACCCCACAGTTACCTTTTCTTTACCCTGGCGTTACCTGATTTATTACCTAAAAGGTAAACGATTCGCGAATATCAGCTATGGAAAAAGTTACCTTGGAGATGACTTGGTAGCACCAAAGGGTAATCAATCTGTGAAACCATTAATTTTATGAGCACAAATGGCCAGCTGAAATACCTTTCGAGCATACCCTAAGCAATAGACTTGATCATATGCTAAGAATGCGGCTAATTCTGCGGTATCCACCGAAATACTGCGCTTTGTGTGTTATTTTTTTCTAAAAACAGCCTTCCTTAATGCCTAAAATGAGCATCACAGTCTCCTAAAAACAATCAAATTTACTGAGCAATAAGGTTTTATAGTATTTTTCACATTTCTTTTTAATAGAATGTATATTTATTCTATATTTGCAACTCTTAAAAATAACCACATCGATATTTACGTTATTTAGTAAATATTACCCGGCGGGGTAGCTCAGATGGTTAGAGCGCAGGATTCATAACCCTGAGGTCGGCAGTTCGATCCTGCTCCCCGCTACTGATTAAAAGCTCATCGAAAGATGGGCTTTTTTTGTTATATCTATTTAAGATTATTTGGCTTTGGTCTTAGCGAGACGCTAACAATGCTATTAAGTTAAGCTATTTATATGCTTGGTGCAACCTGCTTTTATTTTGCCGAACTTTAATTCTGGGAAAGCTTCTTGTTGGCTTTACCGCAACTACAGTTTTAGAAATTTGCTCTATTAGC
>NZ_CAKKMS010000002.1 GCF_918698245.1 Pedobacter sp. Bi126
GTGAAGCCTGGCAGATCAGCGGGGGGCATACTATAAAGGCAGCGTACGGCACGAACCTTGAAAACGAGGTGAAGCTTTGGGTAATCAATGGTACTGATAATGGCGCAGCAGCAACGGTTTACGGACCAGGCAAACTGTACAAAACCATCAGTAAGGACGAAAACTGGGTACCAGGCGACCTGAAAGCGGGTACTACAGAAGAATTCAAGGATTTTGAAGGCCGCCTAGTGCTGAAACGGATCTGGGAAACAGATGGCAAAAGCCTCAGCACCTATTATGTTTATGATGACCTGGGCAGCCTGCGTTATGTGTTGCCCCCAGCGGTAAACGAGAACGGACAGGCCGCGCTAAACAGCTTTGATGAAACCCAAACCGTTTTCGATCAGTTTATCTACGGCTGCCGTTACGATGGCCGCAAAAGACTTGTCGAGAAAAAGATCCCCGGCAAGGGCTGGGAGTTTATGGTATACAATAAACTCGACCAGGTGGTGATGAGCCAGGATGCCAACCAGCGTGGTAAAAGCCCACAGGAATGGAATTTTGTTAAATATGATGCCTTTGGCAGGGTCGTGATCAACGGCCGGTATATTGACGATTTACATAACGGCCAGTCTGGAACCAATTATAGGGTTTCTTATCAGGATATCGCAGACGTAACTGCTGCCTATGAAAAGCGTGATGCAGCAAATACACAGACCGGTTATAGCAACGATGCCATCCCACAGGGCGGTATCGGCGATTATTACGTACTGAACTATTACGATGATTATGATTTTCCGGGCAACAGTTTTGGCCTCCCTACAGGCAGCCAGGCTCCGGCAGCACGCACCAAGAGCCTGCTTACGGGCAGCAAGGTGAAAAACCTGGGTACCGGAGCGATGTTGCTTACGGTAAATTACTACGATCTTGAAGGACGAGTAGTACAGAGCAAGAGCGAACACCACCTGAACGGTACCGATGTGGTAGACAATACCTACAGCTTTGTTGGTGAGCTTACCGCCAGCACCCGCACGCACACCGCAAATGGAACGGCAACAACAGTAGTCAACCGTTACGAATACGACCATATGGGCCGTAAAATCGCTACTTTTGAAAACATCAACAGCCAGGGAGAGGTGGCGCTGAACCACCTGGAATACAACGAGATCGGGCAGCTGAACAAAAAGAACCTGCATAACGATACCCAGGCGACTACTTTTGCTTATAATGAGCGCGGCTGGATGAAGAACAGTACATCCGATCAGTTCAATATGGAACTGAAATATAACGATGGCACTTTACCACAGTTCAATGGCAATATTTCCGGTCAGAGTTATACCAACGGTGCATCAAATGCTTTCAGTTATAGCTACGATAAGCTGAACAGACTGACAAATGCTACAGCAGGAAATAATCTCGGAGAAGCTATTGCTTATGATGTAATGGGCAATATTACCAGTTTGACCCGAGATAATTTTGGCACGAATAATTATACGGTTTACGAAGGCAACAGGCTTAAAACGATCAGCGGTTTTACCAATAGCAATTATGATTATGATGCCAACGGCAACCTGAAGAGTGACAGTCAAAAGAATATTACTTTAGGTTACAATTTCCTCAACCTGCCACAAACAGTAAGCGGAAGCCAGAACCTGAATTATACCTACAGTGCAGCTGGTGCAAAACTGAAAAAACAGAATGGAGCAACTACTACTGATTATGTTGGGGGCATCCAGTACACCAATGGAAATATAGATTTTATCCAGACGGAAGAGGGGATTGCGCGCAATAGCACAGGAAGTTACAGTTATGAATATAACCTGAGCGACCATCTGGGCAATGTGAGGGCTACTTTCTATAAAAACCCCAATACTGGACAATTAGAGGTACTGCAACGCGACGACTACTATGCATTTGGACTGAGAAAAGACCCAGTTGCAAAAGCGGGGCTTAACAAGTATCTTTATAATGGCAAGGAGTTGCAGGAGGAGTTAGGGCAGTACGATTACGGCGCTAGGTTCTATGATCCGGTAATAGGTAGGTGGAATGTGGTGGATCCTTTGGCGGAGAAGATGCGGAGACATTCCCCTTATAATTATGGTTTCAACAACCCCATAAGGTTTGTGGACCCTGATGGAATGATGGCAGTACCGCCATCTGATTTTTACGATGAAAAATTTAACCTTATTAAACGTGTTGAAGATGGATCAAACGCTATTTATCAGATTGCAGGAACAGGAACAGGAAAATATTATGAGTTTATAGGTGTCAATGGCTCTGAAAATGATCCAGATGCTTCCCCAAATTTGCAGACATTGATTCAAGAAGGACAAAACCTAAATAATTCTAATTCTGCGTTAGAGCCTGGCCCTAATTCAAAACCTACTTACTGTAATTTTGCGACACAAAATATTATGAAATCTGTTGCTTCGGCAACAGACCCTGGGTTTAGTATAAAAATGAACAATGATCAGTTAATAACTGGCAGAGCTAATGATATGGCACCGAAATTAGATGCTTCAGGTGCTTATGTAGCAACAGATAAATCATTTGCAATGGACGTAGCTAAAAATGGAGGGTTGGCTGTTATCTCTTATATAAATCCCAAAGCGGGGCATAGTGGACATGTGGTAACGCTAAGTGTAGGGGATAATTTGGCTAAAGGAGAGGTTGCAAATGTTGGTGTGAGTAATGGGTTTAAATCCATTAAAGAAGTTTTTGGAAATAAGCCAGTAAAATATTTTATCTTAAATCCAAATATCCAACCACAACTGAAAAATCAGAATCAGTTTGGGACATGGCCACCAAGTGGATTTTAATTATTAACAGATGAAAAAAAATATTTTTTATGTAGTATTATCGTTTTTTAGTGTTTTTGTTAGCGATGCTTTTTCGCAAAAAATTACTAACAAGACAATAATTGGCGTTTGGCAAGTTTCAACGCCTAAAACAGGATCAGCTTTGTTGGCTAATTATAATTTTTTTTCCAATGGAAAGTTTATTTATAAATTTGATGGATACGACGATAGGACGAGGATATTAAGTGTCGAGGGTACTTATAAATTATTAGGGAATAGGCTATATCTATACATACAATCTAGAACAGAAATTATTGGAGGTAGTTTGGTTCAAGGGGCTATGGGCTTTCAAAAAGAGGAACTTGTACTGGAGGGGGGGAAGAGTATTAAAGTTCCTCAAACTTCAAAAGAGCCTGTTGAAATAACAATTGAAAAATGTAAAGCAAGCGGTGCCATAGAATGTATGAAACTTCAAAACAATACATATTATCGGGTTTCTAAAGTTCCGGAATAACCTTCGTTATAGTAAAGCAAAGCCCGGCAATTTTTACATTGTAAAAATTGCCGGGCTTTGCTATTTCTTGAGTAGTCCAAGTTTGAGAAGTCTATCTTTAATGGCTCCATAAGTCCGTTAATGTAGTTTGGCAAGTTGTGTAATCTTGATGCCATCGTTGAAACGTTGCGCCAGCAATGCATCTTCTTCTACACTCCAGGCTAAACCCTGGTTTCCTTTTTTGGCTAGGGCTTCGAGTTGATCAATGGCGAAGAATAATGCCCTGATGATTTCGGGCTGGTTGTATGGGCTATCTGCAGAAAACACTTTTCCCGTTATAGGGTCGGTGCCGGCGGCTAAAGCCTAGAGAATCCTACCTGGTTTTATCGTCTCACTAAGACCAAATTTATATGATATCTTGCCGCAGATCAATGGCAAGTGACCACATATTGAATAATCTCAACCATAATGGGGTTGAAAGCAATAAGCGGTTTTACCAATAGCAGTTATGATTATGATGCCAATGGCAACCTGAAAAGTGACAGTCAAAAGAATATTACCTTAGGTTACAATTTCCTCAACCTGCCACAAACAGTAAGTGGAAGCCAGAATCTGAGCTATACTTACAGTGCAGTAGGAAAAAACAGAGCGGAGGAACTGCTACCGATTATGTGGATGGTATTCAATATACCAATGGAAGCATCGATTTTATCCAGACAGAAGAGGGAATTGCGCGTAACAGTAATGGCAGTTACAGCTACGAATATAACCTTAGTGATCATTTAGGCAATGTGCGGGCTACTTTTTATAAAAACCCAACAACAAACCAGTTGGAGGTACTGCAACGTGATGACTATTATGCATTTGGGCTCCGTAAAACAGGACTTGCAGGGGCAAACAATAATAAACATCTTTACAACGGCAGGGAGTTGCAGGAACAACTGGGAAAATACGATTGCGCGGCAAGGTTCTATGATCCTGAAATTGCCAGGTGGACAAGTGTTGATCCGCTGGCGGAGAAGTATCAACTTTTATCACCATACGCTTACGTTGCGAATAATCCATTAAGGTTCATTGATGAAGATGGGCGCGAAATTGTTATTCCAACGATGAAAGGTGATTTGACTTACAGAAATGGTCAGTTGTATCAAGAAAATGGTAAAGTATACAAAGGAAAAGATGCGTTTGTTACAAAAACATTAAGTGCATTACAGACATTAAGCAAGTTGAAAGATCCTACAGTGAAGTCGGTCTTAAAGACGCTTGAAACAAGTAAAGAGAAGGTTTCCTTTGAAGCGGGGTATGATGGGGGTATAACATATCCCGAAGATCCTTCAGCTGTAAACGAAGGTAAAAGCACAGGGTCAATTATTTCTTTAGATTATACTGTTAAAGGAGAAGATGGAAAGACTGTAGAATCCGAAATTCTTGTAGGCCACGAGTTGTCTCATGCATATGATAATTTAAAGGGAAATAATAAAGGTGAGGCGAATACAAAGTCTTCCGCTTCAAAAAAAGGAGAAATACGAGCTGTTAAATTTGAAAATAAGATAAGGAAGGAAGAGGGTAAAAAAGAAAGAACCACTTATGGCGGAGTGCCAATAAAAAACAAATAAATGAAATATTTACTTCTATTTTCATGGCTTATATGCAATGTTCACACTCAAAACCCTTCAAAGGAAAGTTTCGTTAAAGCATTGTATGCTAATCCTAAGGCTCGATTTTATATAGTAATACCCACTCAAAAAAATCAAAATCCTTACGATTATTATTTAGCTACAAATAATGAACTGTATCGATATTACTTAAAAAATAAAAATGCTTTAAGCTATAGGGATTTTATTTATAAGCTAATTGAAAAGAAAATATCATATAGTAATTTGACTTCAAAAGATTATAGCTCTTTTATTAAGGGAAACGTACTCATAATGAAAGAATATCAAAAATATGGACTTAGTCACATTAAGCGGAAATACCTAAAGCGAATAGGCAACGAGTGGAGGAATACCACATCCGACCCAAGTGTGAATAATACTGTGATTAAAATAATGGTTGACAACTATTACATAGCTTATTATTCAGGATACTCAGGATTCTATTCCTTTAAAGAACAAATTGAGTAGAGTGTTAGTGTCACCTCCCGGCTAAGCATTCCGCTTGGCCGAAATAAGGGAATTACTGTAGAAAGCAAAGCCTGGCCATGCGCCGGGCTTTTGTTGTTTAATGAGCGTAAGCCTTACCGGTTTTAGCATCGCGGATAATGGCGTTAGCCAGGAAAATGAGTTTATCTTTAACAGCGGGTTCGAGTTCCTCGATCTCATCAATCAGTTTTAAGGTCTGTTTGTCAAAAGCGGTCTTATCACTACCCCCAGCGAAGTAATCCAAAGATACTTCTAAAGCATCAGCGATCTTTTTAGCCACATCAACAGACGGTGAAACCGCGTTGCGCTCATAGCGCCCGATAATCTCGCGGGAAACGCTCGCCTCCTTAGCCAGGTCTGCTTGTGATATCTTTTTTGCCTTACGTATTTAGGTTTAGGAAATGACTCTTTAACAATGTATTTTACGGGAACAAATTGGAGCGCAACCACATTGAGTGCAACTGCTGCAGTCGCGAGCGTATCACTGAGGCATATACAATGGATTATTATACAAATGAATTCTTAAAACCAAAGAAATAATATGATTTACGAATCTAATATTGCATTAAATAGCTTGATTTTAGATGAGAAAAAAAGATTAAAACGCGGATTGTTCTTTGGTATAATCTTATTTTTGATAAGCGCAATTTATGGCTTTTTAGTAGCTGGGAAAGTTTTTGATCTAGTTTTTGTTTTTTGCGAAATAATTATCCTGATTATTCTGTTATGCTTACAATATTCTCAAATAGTACCTAACGGAAATCTGATCAACATTACTGCCAAAAATATAATGTTTGGAGAGAAGGAAATTGTTGTAGAAACATTTCCTTTTTATGTCCCTTTTTGGATTAATAGAGATTCTAAGAGATTTTCTTTTAGTATGAACGATTTTAAAATTAATAAGACATCATATCCAGTGACCAAAATTTTTGACCTTAAAAATAGAGCTATCAAATTAAGTGATGGTGAAAAGTATGTCCTTATTATAGTTGATTATTTTGAAAAAGAGATTGCTGATAGATTAACCAACTTGTCTTAACGTCTTAAATTTATAAATTAGACACTATCCCCTCGCTGGCGCATGTCTGTGGTGTGAGAAATGAATAAAATTGTAGCAAAGCCAAGTAGAAATGTTGGGCTTTGCTTATTTAGGATGCTCCATCCAATAGGCGCAACAGCTTGATTTCGGAGAATAATAAATACCCCTAATTTGGCCTTAGCGTCTTGCTAAGGCCAAATTATAAATTAAACACTTTCCCTTCCACAAGCAGAGATCAGCTGAATTTGCATATGACATATCGAAACAAACTATTATAACTAATGAATGGACAATAGAATAAATTTGTTCAATCAATTATAAACGCTACAATTGGGGGCAGATAAGATGTAATGGGAATATTTAAACAGCAATTTTGGCAATAATAATTTGTTTAGTTTTTCCTTATGGATTATCAACATTTACTCATGAAAATATTAATTTCTTTTATTGGATTGGAGCACGCATATTCATAATTGTTGCCCTTCCTGCTATATTTGTTCACTTGAATTGCTAGGGGTATCTATAGATTTTAAAGCTATTGTTAGGAAAAGTGTGAATGCTGGTTCAGTTTTTAAAGGCCATTTTAGTTCCGTATTGCTCAATAATTAGACACCAACAGCAAAGAGAAGCTTGGCCGGCAGATATATGAATGATCAATATCCCATTACCTCTGGTCTGGTTAATTACCTTTTAAAATAACGCTATGAAAAACATAATCTATTTTTTAGCAGGACTAATATTTGTATCAATCGGATTGTTTTATTTTAATTGGAATAGAAATAGGTTAAATAGATTAGCTTTTGAAAACTTGAATTTGCAAGTCATAGGGGTTGTATATAAAATTGATAAGGTTAAAGGTTATAATGGTTTTGGTGTTGCAAATTTGAGGGTGTTAAAATCTAACGTTAAAATGTATGACCCACGCTCAAAAAATGAATATTATTATTGTATGCTTAAGAATGATAGGGCCGAAATATATGACATTCACGTCCGCGCTATGTCATTGGGAGATACTATAAAAATTGATACCAAAAAGAAAGTAATTTTTTATGTTAATGAGGGCAGAACAGAAGAAGGGACTATTATTGTCAATACCGACGATAGTTTTTATAATTATATAAAAAAGCATCACCAAAAACTTTAGTATCTGTTGTTTTAGATATCTCACAGGCCCTCGCTGGTGCGCATATGAGCGCATGAAGAATGATAGAATTGTGGCAAAGTCCGGCAAAGATCTTGGAGTTGAAATGGTATTAAAAACTATTGTTTCGTATATGTATTTAATAATAGCATTGCAGCTAAAAAGTATTATGAAAAAAGGTGTGTTATTCGGGAATTCGGATTATAAAACCAGCCCGGATATTGAATAAATGCAGGTTTTTGAACCAAGTTCGAATCCCAGCGATCACAGAAATCCAAAACCATCTTTATTTAGCATAGAGGTGGTTTTCTGTTATACTGTAATTCTGCTATGCTTATAATTAAATAAAAAAACATTTCCTGTTAGAATCCTTTCGTGTCAAACCTATCGAACACATGGTGGCGGTTTCGATAAAACGACCAAAAGGTTTGAAAGATTGTAGAAGAATTCTCCACCTCTATTGCCAAGGTGCTGTTATAGGGCGTTATTAATATTTAAGTTCAAGTTCGTTAACTTCCTTGTTTATCTTTATCCACTCAACTCTTTTTTCTATGTCGTTTGGAACCTCACTTACAATCATAAAGAATGGTGTCAAATAGAGAACTTCAACGGTCCGCTTGTTGTAACCAAAAGATCCAACGTCTAGCATTTGAAATTCTACAGTCTTAAAACCTAGATGCCTATTTTGATATAAGACTGTCTGCGTTCGCCAAGCACTAGCTGGTAGAGATATAAATTTCATAGGACCAACAATCATAATTAAGATAAAAATAGTTGCCGGAAATATCGTTCCAATAATTTTTTGAACTTTGGTCTTAAGGAAAAGGGAGTTTCCTACTAATACCAAAGGTGTTCCAACTAAAAGTCCAAGATAAATGAACGACTTTATGGCTTGACTTTTAATGTCAAAACTGGTCAATTCGTCCAACAGAAAAACAGCAACTATTAATCCGTAGATTATGTTTGATATTTTGATTTTTCTTGTCAAGTTGTTGTTGTTTTATGATGCCCTAAACATTCTTATATCAACCATAAACATTCTCCAATGAAGCTATAAGTTTTGTATAGGAGCTATAGATTTGCTGGTTTTGCATTGCTAATATATTAAATTGTAGATCATCGTAAGGATTTTTTTATTTATTCATAATTTTGGTACTCGTGTGCCAATTTTTGTCGTTTTGCTACCGCTAGTCCTTAACAATATTGTGTATTCCGCAAATAAGTTCCACTTTCCAATAAATGTGTAGCGTAGTTTAGATAATTACGGACACTCTGGCTAGTAAATCAAATGATTGTATGTTTTTTGCTTGTAGAAAAAGCCAAATTTGCACTAATCCGTTTGCCGATTATATCAAATGAAGAAGAATTGAAGTCTTATAAACAATTATTTTGACAGACTGTTGAAAGGCTGGCGCATCAAGGCAAAGCTTTATTTATCCTTTTATCAACGCTTTTAAAAACGTTTGCATCGCTTCAGACCTTCCGAGCGGTTCTAAAAGGAAAATGAATAAATTCACCCCTACGGCGAGCCAGGTAGCTGGATGTTTAAGTTTTTCATACTTCCAGGCGCCCAATAACAGCATACCGATGATTAATATTTGGGTATAATAAATGGGAGTCATGATATTTATATTGGGCCATTCCTTCATATGAATACCAATATATACGCCTTGTATTCCACGCCCAAGGGCGGGCATCATGATGAGGAATACGGTAGTTATTAGCCACCAAGCATGGTTTTCGATATCTTTTCTATGAATAATGCTTTTAATAATCGCAAAGGCGAATGCAGTCATCATTACAATTTCAACCGCTGCTACTCCAAAGAAGAACCATTGTTGAAATGGTCCAAATCGTTCCGGTAATGCCAATGCTTTTTCTGTCGTTACTATATCCCTGTTCATCATACTTAAGGCAGTTAAACATACACCACCAGCGATGAACATACCTATGATTCCATTTGTTCTATGCCTGCTGATTTGTCCATGCGTTGCATAATACGGTTGGAGTATTAAATAAAGATACCAGATGGTGCCTGTCCAATAATGGATGTGAACTGACCAGGCATTGTCTGAGAAATCGCCCCAGTAGTCTTTAAAAATACCAAGTTGCATGAAAATCATTGGTATAAGCATCCATAGGTATAAGGATTTATACTTATTAATTGCAGTAGCCATGTATTAATAAAGGTTAGTTTGGTTTATTTAGATGGTCATTAAAGCTTTGTTGCTTGGCAAATGGGAGGGCACTTATTAAAGGTATCGAAAAAAAAGAAAAAAAGCATGATGTTGATTTATGCAGGATAAGCTTTTTAACCTTTTATATTGGATAATTTATAAGTATATATCAATTAATTAATCATCAGGTAGCAAGAGCGTATTACCTGATGATTTTACATTACCATTTCCTTGTTGTACCGATTTCGATATTCCAATGGAGAAACTCCTGTAATTTTGCGAAATACCTCTCTAAAAGCTTTTACATCCGCATAACCCACCTCATACATTACTTCATTAACGGTTTTTCTGGTGCTTTCTAAAGCCTTTTTAGCCGATTCTATTTTAGCGCGTTGCAAATATTCTATTGGTGTATTTCCCGTTGCCTTGATAAATCTTCTATCAAAACTTCTCCTGCCAACCGCAAACTTGGTAGATAAGTCTTCTACAGATATTTTTTGTTGCAGGTGGTTTTCGATATAATATTGTGCTTCTTTTACCATTTCATCGCCATGCAGTTTTTGCCCTTTAAAAATAATAAAGGTCGATTGGCTTTGCCTGTCCATCTCAATTTGGAAAACCTTTGAACAGAAAATGGCTGTTTGTCTGTCGAAGTATTTTTCAACCAGATAAAGAAGGAGGTTTAAGAAAGAATATGCTCCTCCATTGGTATAAATGCCATTTTCATCAGTAATCAGTTTATCAGGCTGTAAATTTACCTTTGGAAACATTTTACTAAAATTATCAGCTACAATCCAATGAGTAGAACAGGTTTTTCCGTCTAATAAACCAGTTGATGCCAATAGGTATGCACCGGTGCAAACGCTCGCTATTTCGGCGCCGTTTTTATACTGCGCGGCAATCCATCCGATTAGTTCTTTGTTTCCTTCCATTGCCTGTTGGTAGTTGTGATTTAAAGAGGGGATAATCACAAGGTCGGTTTTGGTTATAGTTGAAATATGTCTGTGCGGTTTCACCGAAAACAAACCATCATAAAAATCGACGGCTTTGGAAATACCTGCCAACTCAATTTTGAATAACTGTGTTTTGCCGTTTTCCTGCCAATAGGCATTAGCCCTGCTTAGTATTTTGTACGAACCAACAATACTACTTAAGTTGTTCGGGCCGTCGGGTACAAGGATGGTAATGTGTTTCATCTTAATCGTTTTAAATCAATCTATTTTTCTTATAAAGATAAAACTTAAAGCTGTCCAAATCAACCCGCTACAATGTCTATTTTACACCCTGTTTGCAATGCATATTGCAGTTAACTTTGTTTTATATTAATCAATCTTAAATTAAACAATAGCAGAACCATGGAAAAGCAAGATTTTACAGCCACCATTTTGGTAGATCAAAGTCCGAATGAAGCATTTAATGCAATTACCAATGTTAGCGGATGGTGGTCGGAAGCCATTGAAGGAGCTACCGATATCATTAACGCCGAATCCGTTTATCATTATAGAGATATTCATTACTGTAAAATGAAATTAATAGAAATTATTCCAGATCAAAAAGTAGTATGGCTGATATTGGATAACTATTTTAAGTTTACAACCGATAAAAGCGAATGGATTGGTACGAAGTTGGTTTTTGATATTACTAAAAGAGGCGAACAAACCGCTGTAACATTTACACACGAGGGCTTGGTACCGCAGTACGAATGTTATGAAATTTGCAGGGAAGCCTGGACTAACTACATAAAAGAAAGCTTGTATAAGTTGATTACTACAGGAAAGGGAGAGCCAAATCCTAAGGAAAATGATGGATTTAATACCGAATTGGCAAAAAAGTGGAAACTGGAAGCCTAATAATAACTGCAGCCAGTTCATCAAAACTGAACTTGCTGCAGTTAAAAGCTAAATTAAATTTATTGTTAGTGTTTCCGAAGATTTTCTAGTGTGCCAATAATCTTCTTTTGGCTTTTAATGGTTTCTTCGTAAAGTTCGAGCAATTTATTTTTTTCTTTGATTAAATTTTTAAGCTCATTAAGCTCCTCATCACTTTGGGCAAGGATATCGATTTCAAATTGAGCCAGGTCTTCATCTTTGCGGTAGTATTCGAAAAAATTAATACCAAGCGCAATAGAGATCCTTGTTAATAAATTGGTATCTACCGAGGTCGATTTAAGTAAAGTATCTACCCGGTGTTTGCTAACACTTATTTTTTCGGCTAGTTGGTCTCTACTCATCGATTTTGCTTTCATTTCTTTCCAGACCAGTAACCCAATATTTATGCCCATGGTTAAATTTATTAGGGTTTCTTTTTAGACTCAAAACCGTACAAGCCATTTTGGTAGAGGTACGATGCCATCTGGTAATTGGATATAGCCTCATTAATCAATTTCTGATCTGCTGGTATGGCTACAGCATTTCCGTTAGTAAAATCGGGTTTGTAAGTAGTTGCTTTTTTATTCGGATCGAGAATAACCAGTTTATTATTTTTAATGTAGCCTAAACTCTGGTAGGTGCTTATAAATGCCCTTTCTTCGCTATCTCTCATTTTAAATACATCCTGACCGAAAAACTTACTGTCGTAACTGAAATTCAGGTAACCCAAAATGGTTGGGCCGATATCAATCTGTGCGGTAAGTTTTTCAAATTTGCCTGGGGCAATATGCCCTGGGCTATAAAAAATCATTGGGATATGATATTTATCTACCGGTAACTGTACTTTACCGGCACTCGAAGCACAATGATCAGCAACAATAACAAATAAGGTGTTCGAAAACCAAGGTTTCTGTTTTGCTTCCCGTATAAACTTACCAATAGCGTAATCGGTATATTTAACTGCGCCTTCTCTGCCGGTGTGTGATGGAATATCAATCCTCCCCTCGGGGTAAGTGTACGGACGGTGGTTCGAAACCGTCATAATCTGTGCGAAGAAGGTTTTTTTGTCTTTATAATCTTTATCCAGTTCGCGTAACGAAAGTGTAAATAAATCTTCATCAGCAACACCCCAGATATTTGAATAATGGATTTCTGAATCCTGAAGGGAGCTCCTGTCCGTTACCTGGTAACCGTTGTTGGAAAAGAACTCGTTCATATTATCGAAATACCCATAACCGCCATAAATAAACCTGCTATTGTAGCCTTTCGAACGAAATATGCTACCTAAAGTGAATAAGTTTTTATTATCCGGACGTTTAACGATCGATTGCCCAGGGGTAGGTGGGATGCAAAGTGAAAGTGCTTCTAAACCGCGCACCGTACGCGTTCCCGAAGCGTATAAATTGTTAAAGAGCAAGCCTTCTTTTGCAAGCGAATCGAGTTGGGGCGTAATATGCTGTGTATTGCCAAATGCAGATAAGAATTCAGCGCTTAAGCTCTCTACGCTAATCAGCACAACATTCATTTTGTTTTCAATGCCTGCATTATTGATGGTTCTGGATGTATTTTTAAATGCTCCGTTTTTGGCAGTAGAATCTTGTTGAAGCAAATTGCTCAGAATAGATTCGGCATTTTTAATCGGGAGGATTTTGTAAAAAGTATTGTAATCGAGCTGATTGTTCCAAAATGCAAATCCAAAATCGTACATGCCATTGCCCGAAAGCTCATTTACATATTGATTTTTACTGTGGTATTTCCATCTATGGCTCACCCCAAAATAAGTAAGAACAGGCAGGCACAAAAGAATCAAGGCAATTATGGTTCGTTTGCCGAAACTGATTTTATTGGCGGCAGATGTTGTGATAGGTTTTCTTAAAAGATAAACGATTAATGCTGTGATGATGACCAAGCCTACCATAATGCTGTTGATCGGGTACGATTGGCGAATATTTCCAATAACTTCTGTGGTATACACCAGGTAGTCGACAGCTATAAAGTTATAACGCACTGAAAATTCTTCCCAGAAGAACCATTCTGAAATGGCATTGAAAATCAGCGTGAAAACAACAAAGAAAAAATAAATGAACAATAATACTTTATTGAATTTGCTGGCATACCATTTAGAAGGAAGCAACCATAGGTAAATTACAATCGGAATTACCGCAAAAGATGCAGCAGCAAGGTCATAAAACAGACCAATAACCAGGATTTTAAGGAGATTCAGTATCGACCAATCAACACCAGATGCGCTATAAATTAATAAAGCAAGTCTCGTAATCAACGATATGCTGCACAATAGCGCAGTGACTAAAAGAACTGTTCCAAATCTATGACGGAGTAATTTATTTGTTTTTTCTTTAATGCTCATATTAATGATGATTCCAGAGTTTGAAATTAACTTGCCAAACTTTGTAGTTGGCGAATGTAGGTTTCAATTCTGAAGGAATTCTGAAGGTTTGGTTAGTGCCTAAAGGTATCATTTAAGTATTACAGTTAACAATTTATTAATATAATGGAAATAAACAGGTTTCCAGGTCTTGGTAACAGAAATTCATGCTACAGTTTTTCTTCAGAATTGATAAATACCATTGTACTATTTATAAGATTGATAAATGGAAAGAGAGCAGGAAATATTGCTAAAAAAGGTTGAAGCCTTTGTTAAAGAACTTTTTGAAAAGGAGCTGCCAAAAAGCATGTACTTTCATAGCTTTGAGCATACCTTGTTAGTGGTAAAGGGCGTTAAAATTATTGGTAAGCAAAATGGTGTGAGTGAAAATGAATTGCTGACGCTTATTTTGGCTGCCTTTTTACATGATGTGGGCTATACTAAACAATATACCGGCCATGAACTGGCCAGTGTCAAAATTGCTTATGAATTTTTACTGGAAAGTGGTCTTAAACGCGATCAGATAGAAGTGGTAAGCAACTGTATTCTCGCTACAAAATATCCCCAACTACCAAACAACGATTTGGAGAAAATTATATGCGATGCCGATTTCTATCATTTTTCCCTTCCAAACTATATCGCTTTTGCCGCCAGGTTGAAAAGAGAATGGGAAGAAAACCTTCGTTTGGTATATAGTGACATGGAATGGGATGCAATCAATCTCAAAATGCTTGTAGGGCATGAATACTTTACCACCTTTGGTAAACAGACATTGCAGAAGAAAAAAAATCTGAACATAGAAAAATTGATACAGCGGTTTTACCTAACTGGTTTGGAAAGGCATTTTTAATTTTCCGGTTTTAATGATTACTTTATGTCCAACTAAATAACAAAATGATTAAGCAATGAAAATTTTAGTCATTGAAGATGAACAGGCTTTACTAGAGAGTATACTTGCCTATTTTACTGGAGAAGGCAACATTTGCGAGCATGTTTCAGATTTTGCTGCTGCCAACGAGAAAATATCACTTTATAGTTACGATTGTATTCTATTAGATTTGGGCTTGCCTGGTGGCGAAGGACTGGAATTATTAACCAAGCTTAAACAACTGAAAAAAAGAGATGGTGTACTCATTATTTCCGCGCGCCATTCTTTAGATGACAAACTTGCAGGGCTCGATCTTGGTGCTGACGATTATTTGGTTAAGCCTTTTCATTTGTCAGAACTTAAAGCACGTGTAAGTGCTATTATCCGCAGGAAAAATTTTGATGGTGACAATGTTATTCATTTCAACGAGATCACTGTAGATGTTTCAGCAATGAAAATTAATGTAAAAGGCAATCAGGTAATACTCACCAAAAAAGAGTTCGATCTGCTGGTATATTTTCTTTCTAACCGCAATAAAGTGGTTACTAAAAATGCTATGGCCGAGCATCTCTGGGGTGATGAAATGGATTTATCGGATGATTTTGATTTTATTTATACTCATGTAAAGAATCTCCGTAAAAAACTACTCGAAGCTGGATCAGCTGACTATCTTCGTTCTGTTTATGGAATTGGCTATAAATTTGGCGATATATGAAACTCTCCAACCGTTACAACAAGGCAAATATTTTGACCTCTATTGTTGTATTAATCATTACAGGGATTATTTATTATGTCGTAATCCATTTTATTTTAACCGAAAAATTAGATCGCGATTTAGCTGTTGAAGAAAATGAAATTAACCAGTATGTAAACACTTTTCATAAACTTCCGCTGCCTGCAAGTTATCTCGATCAACAGATATCTTATAAAACACTAAGTGGGATTATTTCTGAAAGAGAATTTCTAAATACAATTTATTTTAACCCAAAAGAACGTGAAAACGAACCTGGGAGAAGTCTGATTACGGTTGTACACTTAGGGGGTAAGACCATTGAGGTAACCATAACTAAATCGAGGGTAGAATCAGAAGACCTTATTAGAATCATTCTTTTGATAACACTCGGAATTACGGTTGTTTTACTTTTATCCTTATTGCTGATTAACCGATTTGTACTGAGCAGCCTTTGGCGTCCCTTTTATTCTATTTTGAATCGGATGAAAGCTTTCGAAGTAAGCCGAATGGATACTATTGAACAAGAGCCAACTAAAATTGATGAGTTTAACGAGCTTAATAAGTCTGTAAATGCAATGGCCGAAAGGGTACGGCAAGACTATAAGGAACTTAAAAGCTTTACCGATAACGCCTCGCACGAAATGATGACTCCATTAGCTGTAATTAATTCTAAATTAGATTCTTTGCTGCAAACAGAGTCGTTTACCGAGCAGCAGGGTGCATTATTGGAAGATATTTATCATGCTACAGGCAGACTATCAAGATTGCATCAATCACTGTTATTGTTGGCCAAAATTGAAAACAACCTGATTCCCGATTTTCAGAACATCGAACTCAAAGAAATGGTAGAGGCAAAGACTCGCCAGTTTCAGGAATTATTGGAAAAAGACAGACTGATCCTGACAAAAGATCTTGCCCCGGTTGAGGTTAAAATGAGTCGATACCTTGCTGATGTTTTGCTAAACAATCTCTTTAGCAATGCCGTACGGCACAATGTAAGTGGTGGGCACATTCTTATTAAACTCAATCAGCAGGGCTTAACCATTTCCAATTCAGGAAACCCTGGTCATCTGCAAACCAAAATATTCGATCGTTTTTCAAAATCTGTGGAGTCTGAAGGCATGGGGCTTGGGTTAGCCATAACCAAACAGATCTGTAACCTTTATGGCTTTTGTATTGATTATCACGAAGAAAGTGATGAACATGTTTTTACTGTTTATTTTGGTGATTAACCAGCTCATTTTTTTTGCATCGTCATATTGAAATTGTTTCACTGTGTTAATGGGTGTTACCACCTGTCACTATCGATTACCCATACAGAAAGTCATTACTGAAGAAAGGGGATAAGATAAAGGAGGTGAAGCAATCCTACAGCGCCTAACATTTTCTGCGTAGATCAGCGCTATCTGCGGGAGGCTTAAGATGAAGCATTTTGTCATATTTTTTTATTGCCCGCAGATTTGAGAAGATTCCCGAAGACCTTTAGGTGTGATGCGTATTACCACCTTTCGCTATTGATTACTTCATACAAGCATCCATTTTAAAAAAATAATTTCATTCACTCATAACTTCAGGATTCCTCCACAATTCGATTATAGTTTTGATTAAAATTTAAACTATGAAAAGGTTTTTAGGGGTGCTGTTGATAATGGGTAGTTACAAAAGTCAAACTTATGCTGCTACAGATATTAAGTACACTCAAAATATAGATTCGGTTAAAAATATCCCTACAGATTCTCTAGGGCGATGGTACACTGGTCATCCGATTCCAAAAAGAAAGTTTCAGGCGGCGGCATTTATTGCACCAGTTTTACTTGCTGGTTATGGTTTTGCCGCTGTTTACGATCATGGTGCATTAAAACAACTTGATGTAAGTACCAAAGCAGAATTACAGGAAGACCATCCTTTATTTGCAGCTCATGTTGATGACTATATCCAATTTGCACCTGCTGCTGCAGTATACGCACTTAATTTGTCGGGTATAAAAGGCAAGCATAACTTATTTGATGCTTCGATGTTATATGTCACCTCCGCTGCAATTATGGGTGTTTCTACTCATTTTGTAAAACAGGGCGTAGGTAGAGCGCGACCAAATGGAAATGGAGAAAATTCTTTTCCCTCCGGGCATACCGCATCTGCATTTATGGCGGCAGAATTTCTACACCAGGAGTATAAAGAGGTTAACCCATGGATTGGCTATGCCGGTTATTTTGTCGCCACCGCCACCGGAACATTGCGGATGTACAACAACAAACACTGGTTTAGTGATGTGGTGGCAGGTGCTGGATTTGGGATTGCTTCTACAAAGATATCCTACCTTGTTTATCCATATATCAAAAGCCTTTTTACCACAAAAAAAGATGGGAATTTTACGTTTATGCCTTTCCATCAACAAGGTAGCACGGGTTTAATGCTTTCGGGCAGATTTTAGTATTGTGCCATATTTTTTGAGTTGAAATCATCCAAAAATGAATATAAAGTTTAAATACCTGATTTTATGCCTGTTTACTTTTTGGGTAATGGGAGCAGCAGCCCAAGTCCCGTCAAAAAGTCTCGATTATTATTTAAAACAGGTTGAATTTACAAGTCCGGTACTTAAAGATTTTCAGAACCAACAACGTTCTGCAGGGATAGATAGTTTGATTGTTCGGGCTACCGGAGGGCCGCAGGTTACAGCCAGTTCTACGGGGATGTATGCGCCAATTGTGCATGGTTATGGTTACGATGAAGTGCTTACCAATGGACAGGCGCTGGAGGCTTTGCTAAACGTAAATTACGACCTGTTGAACAGAAAACGGATCAATAACCAGCTCGAGGGGATTAAAATCCAAAGCGATTCCATTAAATATGCAGGGCAACTTTCACTATATGATTTGCAAAGATCTATTGCCGATCAATATATTCTAGCCTATGCCAGTCAAGAGCAGGTAGATTTTAATCGGGAAGTGGTTACGCTGCTCCAACAAGAAGAAGCACTGCTTAAAAAATTAACCAGAAGCAATATTTACAAACAATCAGAGTATTTAACTTTTCTGGTTACCTTACAACAACAGCAACTGGTAGTAAAACAGGCCGAACTGCAGTTTAAAAATGATTATGCCACGTTAAACTATTTAGCAGGCATTGCCGATACCATACAGGTTAAGTTAACCGATCCCCAATTGCAGACCGCCAGCACCTCGATGGATCGAGGCTTTTTTAACAAACGTTTTGATATCGATAGTTTAAAAAACAGCAATCAAAAAAACGCGATCAACTTCAACTATAAGCCCAAACTTGGGGTGTACGCAAATGGGGGTTATAATTCTTCATTTGTATTGCAGCCATATAAAAATTTTGGGGCAAGTATTGGTTTTACTTTTTCTGTTCCGATTTACGATGGCCATCAGAAAAAAATGCAGTATAATAAACTCAGTCTTTCTGCTAAAACCATATCCGGTTATCGCGATTTTTTTGTCCGCCAGCAACAACAACAGCTAAACCTGATCCGTCAGCAGATTAACCAGACTGAGGCACTCTTTCCAAAAATTGATGAGCAGATCCGTTTTAGCAAGGGTTTGATCGAGGTAGACAGCAAATTGATGCATACCGGTGATTTAAAAGTGGCCGATTTTGTTATTGCAATCAACAATTATATGGCCGCTCAAAATTTATTACGCCAAACAAATATTAACCGTTTAAAACTGATCAACCAATTTAATTACTGGAACCGATAATCATGAATAGCTATCTAAAATTAATGTGTAGTGGTATTGCCACGCTGTTTGTTTTTTCGGGATGTAATCATTCGGCCCCTGCAGAAACTGTAGATGAGCCTTCGCCAATTACACCTGTTCAGGTGACTACTGTTCGAGATAGTTCTCTTTCAGAATTTGTGGAACTTTCGGCGGTTTCGGCCTATCTGGAGAAAAGTTTTGTAAAGGCAAATATCAACGGTTATGTAGAAAGTACCCAGGCCATATTGGGCAAGCAGGTGGGGAGCCATCAACTGTTGTTTAGTTTAATCACCAAAGAAGCAAAATCGATTGGCAATAGCGTAAATAAGCTAGATGCCGGGTTTAAATTTTCTGGTATATCCAATATCAGGGCAGATCAGGCCGGAACAATTATCCAGGTAAATCATCAGAAAGGAGATTATGTGCAGGATGGGGAAGCTTTGGCTACCATCAGCAACGGCAATAGTCTTGTTTTTCTGCTCGATCTGCCTTACGAATACAATCAGCTGATTAATCAGAATAGAAGCCTGGTTATCCTCCTACCGGATGGAACCAAAATGACCGGAACAGTTTCAGGAACAATGCCTGCTGTAGATTCATCTGCACAGACCCAACGTTATATCCTTAAAGTGGGAGCAGGTAAAGATATTCCTGAAGGTTTGATTGCGAAAGTGAGGTTAACGAAAGTAAACCATGCACGGGCCCAAATATTGCCAAAATCGGCGGTATTGGCCAACGAGACCGAAGATGAGTTTTGGGTAATGAAGCTGATCAACGATTCAACAGCGGTAAGGATAAAAGTGAAAAAAGGCATCGAAAACCAAAATACAATTGAAGTGCTCGATCCTAAATTTTCGAAAACCGACCGGATTATTACGGCTGGCAATTATGGAATAGCCGATACCGCCAAAGTTAAAATCCAGAAGTAGCCATGAACAAGTTTTTCATTTCTCATAAAAACCCAATCCTAGCGGTATTGCTCATTATAATGGTTGGCGGAGTATATGCTTTCAGTCAGCTAAAAACAGGGCTTTTTCCAGAAATTACTTTTCCAAAGATCAAAATTATTGCCGATGCAGAATTACAGCCGGTTGATAAGATGGTGGTTACGGTAACGCGGCCTTTAGAAAATGCGGTAAAACAGGTACCCGATCTTCAATTGGTTAGAAGTACTACCAGTAGGGGCAGTTGCGAGCTTTCAGCATTTATGAACCCCGGTGCCGATATCGATCTGAGTCAGCAGCGCATAGAATCGCAGATTGCCAAAATTAGTGCTTCGTTGCCGACTGGGGTTAATATTTCGGTAGAGAAGATGAATCCGTCTATCCTTCCGGTAAGTGGCTACAGTTTAGAAAGCCACAATTACTCATCTGCTGAACTGAAAAAAATTGCAACCTATACCGTAAAACCCTTTCTTTCGCAGGTTGATGGCGTTTCTGAGATTCGCGTAATTGGCGGTAAGAGCAAAGAGTACTGGCTGGAGTTAGATGTACAGAAAATGCAGGCGCTGGGCATTACCCCAGATCAGATAAGCAATGCACTCAGCCAAACCAATTTTATAAAATCTAACGGCTACCTCACCGATCACAATTACCTGTACCTATCTGTAACCGATGCTACTGTAAAAAACAAAAACGATCTGGAAAATCTGGTGTTGAGCAGAAAGGGTAACCGGATTATTAAGGTAATGGATGTTGCTAAGGTAAATATTCAGCAGAGTGTAGAATATACGCGCATCAATGCCAACGGGAAAGATGGAATCCTGATTGCAGTAATTAAACAGCCCAATGCCAATCTGGTTGATCTTTCTAACGAGATGTTTATCAAAGTAGAACAATTGAAACGCATCCTACCAGCAGGCGTGAGCGTTAAACCTTATTACGTACAGGCCGATTTTGTAAACGAATCGGTAAAAAGTGTACGCGACAGTTTATTAATCGGTTTGGCATTGGCCATTTTGGTGGCTATTGTTTTTCTGAGATCGTTCAAAGCAAGTGTTACCATTTTAATCACCATCCCGGTTACGCTTTGTTTAACCATAATTGCACTATATTTTATTGGGTATTCGCTCAATATCATGACCCTTGGCGCCATTGCAGCAGCCATAGGTTTAATTATAGATGATGCTATAGTGGTGGTAGAGCAGATCCATCGCACACACGAAGAACACCCCGAAGAATTGACCATGAGGTTATTGAGCAAGGCGGTGAGTTATCTTTTTCCGGCCATGTTAGGTTCCTCCATCAGTACCATCGTGATATTCGTCCCCTTTGTACTGATGACGGGTGTTGCAGGTTCTTATTTTCAGGTGATGACCAATACCATGATCATTACCCTGGTCTGTTCCTTCTTTGTTACCTGGATAGGTTTACCTGTGATTTATCTTTTGCTTACCCGTAAAGGGGGCAGTCATGCAGCAACCAGCAAAAAAGTAGTCGTACATGAGGTTAAACCGCAAAACTGGGTGCGTTATTTTATACAACGACCTTATATCTCGATCATATTTATGCTCGGGCTGATCGCATCGATTCTGCTCGTTTTCCCACGTTTAGAAACCGGATTTCTCCCTGAAATGGATGAAGGTAGTATTGTTTTGGATTATGCTTCACCTCCAGGTACGTCGCTTGAAGAAACCGACAGGATGCTTAAACAGGTAGAAAAGGAGATTGTTAAAATTCCAGATGTTCAGGCGTATTCGCGAAGAACGGGAACACAGATGGGTTTTTTTATTACCGAACCAAATACTGGCGATTACCTGATCCAGCTAAAGCATAATAGGACAAAAAGTACAGAAGAAGTGATCTCGGAGATCCGCACGCATATCGAAAATACGCAACCTGCATTGGTAATCGACTTCGGGCAGGTAATTGGTGATATGTTAGGCGATCTAATGAGTTCCACACAACCCGTCGAGGTGAAAATTTTTGGCAATGATCAGGAAAAACTGCAGGTTTTATCTAAAAAGGTAGCTGATCTGGTCTCGCACGTAGGTGGTACAGCAGATGTGTTTGATGGTATTGTACGCTCCGGGCCAACGGTAAATATTCAACCCAATTTTACTATGCTGGCGCAATATGGTGTTAGTCCGGTATCTTTTCAATCGCAGGTCCAAACCGCAATGCAGGGAACTTTAATTGGCGATTTATACGATAAACAACAGCTTTCACCCATCCGCATGGTTTACCCCGGAAGCAGAACTTTCAGCGTGGCCGATATCAACAAGCTTAAAATTTTCTTGCCTGATGGAACAGCGGTGCCCATTCAGCAAATGGCCAGGGTTGATCTTAAAGCAGGAATTGCCGAAGTAGCAAGAGAAAACCTGCAAACCATTGGGGTAGTTACTGCAAGGCTCGATAACCGCGATCTTGGTAGTGTAATGAAAGACCTTCAGAAAACCGTAAATACCAACGTAAACCTGCCTTCGGGTTATCATATCGAATATGGCGGTGCATATAAAGAACAGCAACAATCGTTCTCCGAACTGCTCACCATTCTTATTGCATCGAGTTTGTTGGTGTTTAGTGTAATCTTATTTCTATTCAAAGATTTTAAAATTGCCTTTCTCATTTTATTGATCTCGGTGCTGGGCATTTCAGGGAGTTATTTAGCCTTGTTTTTAACCCATACACCACTCAATGTGGGCAGTTACACCGGGTTAATCATGATTGTGGGTATTATCGGCGAGAATGCCATATTTACTTTTTTACAGTTTAAAAAATCCCTTGCCAAACAAAGTGTTGATGACGCCATAACCTTTGCTATTTCCACCCGCTTACGGCCAAAATTAATGACTGCTCTTGGGGCAATTATCGCCTTAATGCCTTTGGCTTTAGGTATAGGAGCTGGTGCACAATTGCATCAACCGTTAGCCATTGCTGTTATTGGTGGTTTTATAGTGGCCATGCCTTTACTGCTCATTGCTTTACCAAGTTTGATCAGGAGAATTTATAAATAGTAAAGAGAAGCATTGACTATTGGTTAAGCTTTTTGATAATTAATCTTTACTTATATCTATGGAGGGGATAATTGATTTATTAATCTATAAATTCTATAGGATTTATAGAATTAAATATTATATTTGCCTGCCACCTGCAAATAACGATATGAATAAATTTTACTTTCTTTCATTTTCTACCTACGCTATCCATTGTTCGAATGACCATGAATCAATGCGAATGCGTTGTTGTTGCGCGTAATTATAACTCAATGGCTTTCTAAATGGCCAAACGCTCAACAATAAAGCTTTGACTTAACTAGTCAAAAACCAAATTTACACCCTTATTATGAACCTTGCCTTATTTTACAGGACATCTCTTGTAATCATTGCTTTATCTGGTTTTTCAAGCCAGATCCGATATTACTTAACAGATACGCAGTACAAAATTCATTTGGAAAGAAATGAGCAGGCATGGTATTGATAAAGGAAAAACAAACCATTAAACAATAGGAGGATAGCATATAAGAATTTTATAAACTATATAAAAACGGGGAAACACAAATGTATCTCCCCTGGATTAAATCATCGAAACAGGTCTTCAATTGGCGTTGGCACCTGAATCAATTTACCACTTAACCCTAAACAAAAGTATGCAAAAATTTGAAGAAGTCAGGTGGCCCTATGGGTCGGCTTCGCAAGTCTCGTTACCAGTTTTCGGACAGGAAAAGCCTGTTCGGCCCAGATTATCAGTCCGTTCCTTACGCGCCTTGGGCCATTTAGGAATGTTGATTATTGCTCAATTTATTTTTTCAATTGCGGTTAAAGCACAAACCGTACCGCTCATTAACTCTACCCTCAGCGGTTTGGTTACCGATTCGAAAACTAAAGAGCCCATCCCAGGTGTAGTGGTCCGCATTAACGGAACTACCCACTCTGCTGCAACCGATAATGAGGGTAAATTTAGGTTCGTAACCGGACAGAAGTTTCCTTACACCTTAACCGTAAGTTACATTGGTTATAAAACCATCGAAATCATAGCAAGCGGAAGTCCGATTGAAATTAAACTAGAAGAAGCTGCCAACCAACTCGATAATGTGGTGGTAGTGGGTTATGGCACGCAGAAGCGAAGCGACATTACAGGTTCTGTTTCTTCCATTTCTAAATCGGCATTGAAACAACCCTTAAGTTCAATAGATCAATTGTTAAAAGGTGCTGCTGCAGGTGTGCAGGTTACCCAAACATCTGGTCAGCCGGGTGGTGGTGTAAGTATCCGTGTAAGGGGCGGAAGTTCTGTACAAGGTGGAAATGAGCCTTTATATGTGCTTGATGGATTTCCTTTGTACAACAGTTCGGCTTCGGCAGGTACCTTGAGTGGTACGCCACTTAATCCATTAGCCAGTATCAACCCTTCCGATATTGAAACGGTTGATATTCTAAAAGATGCTTCTGCAACGGCGATTTATGGATCGAGGGGAGCCAATGGCGTCGTGATCATCACCACTAAAAAAGGAAAAGCAGATCGTAGTGCGGTTACCTATGAAGGAAGTTATGGCACGCAATCGTTAAGAAAGAAGTTAGACCTCCTAAATGCACACGATTTTGCTTTGCTCCGGAACGATGCTTTGTACGATACCGATCCAGCCAAAGGCCGTTTCCAGTATTTGAGTCAGGCACAGATTGGCCAGTTAGGAGCAGGAACAGACTGGCAGGCTGAAGCATTCGAACGTGCACCAACGCAGAACCATCAACTCACCATAAGTGGTGGTAACCCAAAAACACGTTACCTCATTTCGGGGAACTACTTTGATCAGGATGGTATTTTAAAGAACACCGATTATTCGAGGATCAGTATCAGGGCCAATGTAGATGCCCAGCCTTTCGAAAAATTTAAAGTAAGTGCAAGTATTACCGGAAGCAAGGCCGATGCCAATGTATCTCCCTCGGGGATCATTAATGGCCTGTTGATTATGCCAGCTACCGCTTCTATTTACGATGCTTCTGGTGCTTATACGCTTCGTAATCCTTTCGAAAATATATTTGCCAACCCAATTGCCTCATTAAAAGAGCAGATCAATAAATCAACCACCAATAAATTTTTGGGAACGGCCTTTGGAGAATACACTATTATTGAAGGACTGAATTTAAAAGTATTGCTTGGTGCTGATGTAAACAGTGTGAATGAAAAGAATTATATTCCATCAACCATTTATGAAGGAAGTACCATTGGTGGTTCTGCCGGAAAGGGAACTTATAATTCTTATTCCTGGTTAAATGAGAATACCCTTTCGTACAATAAAGCTTTTGGTAAACATGCTTTGGATGCTGTAATCGGTTTTACACAACAGGAGTTTTCCAGTGAAACCACCAGGGCAAATGCCCAGAAGTTTGTAACCGACGATTTAACCTTTAACAGCCTGCAAAGCGGTGCAACTTTGGTAGCGCCTTATTCTGATGCCACCAGATGGGTGTTACACTCTTACCTGGCCAGGGTAAATTACAGTTTCGATAACCGTTATTTCCTAACCTCGAGTATCCGTGCCGATGGTTCTTCCCGTTTTGGGAAAGGAAACAAATGGGGGTACTTCCCTTCGGCAGCGGCTTCATGGAAAATCAGTAACGAGAAATTTTTCGAGTCCGTACAAAAAACAATCAATGAGTTAAAGGTACGTGCCAGTTTCGGTACAACAGGAAACCTGGAGATTGGTCAATACCAGTCTTTGGCAACCCTGTACAGTCTCAACTATGTTTTTGGAGGCACTACCGCCACGGGTTTTGCACCTAACCGCATTGCGAACGATAAACTGGGCTGGGAAACTACCCATCAATACGATGCTGGCTTAGATGTTGGCTTTTTTAACAACCGCATCCAATTAACGTTAGATGGTTATTACAAGAAGACCAAAGATTTATTGTTAAATGTAGAGATCCCCTGGACAACAGGTTATGGTACATCGCTACAGAATTATGGATCGGTATTAAATAAAGGATTCGAAATTGGCCTGAATACCCGCAACCTCACCGGCGCATTTATCTGGAATACCAATTTAAACTTTTCTGTTAACCGGAATGAAGTGTTGAGCATTGGTAACGGCGCGCAATCGTATATCAGCGGAAACTACATTGTAAAAGTTGGCGAACCCTTAGGCAGCTTTTATGGCAATGTAACCGATGGAATTTTACAAACCGGGGAAGAAGCGACTAAAGGTAAATATACGGGGAGTGCCGTGCCAAAACCTGGCGATAGATTGTACAAGGATATTAATGGAGATGGTTTATTTACCACAGCTGCAGATAAAGCCATTATCGGCAATGCACAACCCGATTTTATTTTTGGCATAACCAACAATTTCGAGTACAAAGGTTTCGATCTGTTAATATTTATACAAGGCTCGTATGGCAACAGTATTTTGAACTCGAATATGCAAACCCTGGAGCTGTTTACCGGGCAGCAAAATGCCTCGGCTACCGCTTTAAACCGGTGGACACCAAGTAATCCCAGTCAGACCATTCCAAGGGCCAAATTAGATCCTGCACCTGTATTTTCCGATCGTTTTATCGAAAGCGGTTCTTTCTTAAGGTTAAAAGATGTATCACTGGGTTACACTTTGCCAAAAAAGATCGCTGCTAAGGCAAAGTTATCAAATGTATATTTCTATGTAGCCGGGCAGAATTTGCTTACCTGGACAAATTATTCAGGCTTCGATCCCGAAATTACCTCTGGAAGTAATGTATCGCCAGGAACTGATGCCGGGATTTATCCCATCGCCAGATCGGTTAGGGCTGGTTTAAGGTTAACATTTTAATCTATATCGCAATGAAAAAGATAAACTTAATATATGCATCCATTTTAGCCGTAGCACTCTCGGCCTGCTCCAAGCTAGAAGAAGATCCCGATGCTGTGCTTGTTACTGCACAGTTTTACCAAAACGAAGGTCAGGCGGTTTCTGCTGTTACAGCCAATTACCGTAAACTTTACGAAAGTGGCCAATCGCTTTACAACAGTTTGATGCAGATTGGGGTAGAAATGGCTACCGACGATTATGAAGCAGGCCCAAGGGCCAGAAATGCACACGTTAGGGCCATATCTGGCTTAACCCACGACTCATCTAACGATAGGATGGAGCAGCTGTGGAAACAAAGTTACGATGCCATTAACGCTTCGAATATTGCCATCGATAAAATTGCTTTGATTGATGAGGGCAAGATTGGGTCGGCCATTAGAAAACGTTTAATCAACGAATCGAAGTTTTTAAGGGCTTTACATTACTTTAATCTGGTACGCTGGTTTGGCGATGTACCCATTGTACTGCACGAAAATACTTCTTTAGCGCCCGACGATCTATATGTACCCAACGCGCCCGAGGCTGCGGTATATGCACAGATCATTCAGGATTTAAAAGATGCAGAATCGCTACCTGCACCTGCAGAATATAGCAGCAAAGATTTAGGAAGGGCAACTTCAGGCGCAGCCAAAAGTCTGTTGGCAAAAGTATACCTTACCCATAAAGAATGGGCAAATGCAGTACAAAAAAGTAAAGAGGTAATCGATAGCAAATACTATTCGCTGTTTGCAAACTTTGCCGATGTGTTTAATGTAGCCACCAAAAATGGTAAAGAACATATCTTCTCGGCACAGTTTGTAGGTAACGCTGGCTTTCAGGGCAATAGTTTGGCCAGCCGTTCGGCCCCGGCAGATGTACCCGGCATTAATGGCGATTATGCTGATGCCCTGCATACCGCTGGCGGTTTGTATAACAGTTTTGCCGATAACGATACCCGAAAGGCCATCACCTTTGTTACGCAGATGGTGAGCCCTACAAATGGTCAGTTATACACCTTTTCGCCACAGTTTAATAAATATTACGATCCGGCCGTGGTAGGGAATCAATCGCAGTCTTCTAAAAATTTACCCATTATCCGTTATGCAGAAGTGCTTTTGATTTATGCTGAAGCCTTAAACGAAGTAAATAATGGGCCAAATGCAGCGGCCTATGCCACAATAGATGAAGTACGCCAGCGTGCGGGCATAGCCAAACTGGCCGATATTTCTCCGGCATTAACTGTAGATCAGTTTAGGGATGCTGTTTTTCAGGAGCGCAGAAAGGAATTGGTTTTCGAATACCAGCGCTGGTTCGACTTGGCCAGAAGAGGAGCAGATTATTATGTGGCTACACTCAAAGCAGCCGGAAAAACTTTAGCGGCTAAGCGCCACATTCATTTCCCTATTCCGCAACGCGAGCTTAACCTTAACCCTAAATTAAAACAGAACCCAGATTGGGTAAACTATTAATCATCTTACTCGGATAATAAATTTAATCGCATGAATTTTAAACAAAAACATTCCACTTTGCCCATAGCAAAAGCATGCCTGTTGGCTTTTGGCTTATTGGCTGTGCAGGTTGCTTCGGCGCAGAAAAAGCAAAAGCCCAATATCGTGCTGGTATTGGTAGATGATCTTGGCTTTTCAGATACCGGTCCTTACGGCGCAACTGAAATAGAAACACCCAATTTAGATAAACTGGCTGCAGGTGGTTTAAGGCTGAAAGAATTTTACAACAATTCGATCTGTGCACCAACCAGGGCATCGCTACTTACCGGGCAGTACCAGCATAAGGCGGGTGTTGGCTTTTTTAACAATAACCTTGGGCTGGCGGCCTATCAGGGTTTTCTGAACCGCGAATCGCTCACCCTGGCCGAGGTGCTTAAATCAGGTGGTTATACCACACTCATGGCAGGTAAATGGCATGTGGGCGACGATCGGAACCAATGGCCAAACCAACGCGGTTTCGATCATTTCTTTGGCTTTATTGGTGGCGCCAGCAATTATTACGAAATCGGAGGAAAAGGAACTGAAACTGTACCCTTGGTTAAAGATAACGAACCATATTTTCTGGAACCAGGTAAATATTTAACCGAAGAAATTACCAATAATGCATTGGGTTTCTTAGACGATCAGCAAAAAGCTAAAAAGCCTTTCTTTTTATACCTGGCCTATAATGCACCGCATTGGCCACTTCAGGCACTTCCTGCCGATATTGCCAAATATAAGGGCAAATATAAATTGGGCTGGGATTCGCTACGTGTACAGCGTTACCGCAATGCCATTAAAAAAGGCCTTATCGGTAGTGATCAGAAAATTGGCGTGCACGATGACCAGGTAAAACCCTGGAACAAGTTAACTTATGATGAACAGGAATATTGGCAAAGCCGCCAGGAAGTTTACGCCGCCATGATCGATCATGTAGATCAGGGTGTTGGCCGTTTGCTTGCTAAATTAAAGGAACTTAAACAGGACGAAAATACCCTCATCATTTTTATTTCAGATAATGGTGCTCAGGGCGGCAATGGCACCAGACCTTATACGCAACGCACCACAGGGCCTGTTGGTACAGCCGGATCTTACGAAACACAGAACAGCAATTGGTCGCAAACAGGTAACTCACCGCTCCGTAATTATAAAGGCGCTCCGTACGAGGGTGGCATTAGTGCACCCTTTATCGCCTGGTTTCCGAATAAAATTAAAGCGGGAACAATTGCCAAAGGCACAGGTCACCTGATCGACCTTGCCCCAACTTTTTACGAATTGGCGGGTATTAATTATCCAAAACAGTTAAACGGCATAACCAGTAATGCCCTCGCTGGTAAAAGTTTGTTGCCATTGCTTAGCGGCTCAACAGATACCGTTCAGCGCGCTGTACCTTTGTTTTGGGAACGTGGTGGTAACAAAGCCGTACGCTGGGGCAAATGGAAACTCGTTTCTCCGGCAGGTTTAACCGAAAAATATGAGCTTTTCGATATCGAAAAAGATAGGGCCGAAAATGCCGATGTGGCCGCTCAACACCCCGAAATAGTGGCGCAGTTAAAAGCCGCTTATGTAAAGTGGGCTGCAGAAAATGGGGTAGTAGATTACGAATTGCTTAAAACCGCACCCGCCCGGCCGGCACAAGGAAATAATAGGGACAATCAGAATTTTTAGTATTAAATAAAGAAAAAGATGAACAAAGTTATATTAACATGCGTAGGTGCATTATTTGCCTTCCAGGGTTTTGCGCAAAATGCCAGGCCGGCAAAGCCTAATATTATCCTTATCCTGGCTGATGATCTGGGTTATTCAGATCTTGGCGCCTACGGCTCAGAAATTAAAACACCTAATTTAGATCGCCTCGCCAACGAGGGCCTTCGGCTAAAAGAATTTTATAATAATTCCATTTGTGCGCCAACCCGTGCCTCCTTATTAACCGGGCAGTACCAGCATACAGCAGGGGTGGGGTATTTCGCCAACGATCTGGGGCTTCCGGCCTATCAGGGTTACCTTAATAAAGAATCGCTTACCCTGGCCGAGGTTTTAAAAACCCAGGGTTACAATACTTTAATGTCGGGCAAATGGCATGTTGCAGGTAAAGATGTGAGTTTTCCCTGGCAACGTGGTTTCGATCACGTAATGATGTCAGAAAATGGAAGTTATTTCGATCAGGGCGATTACGAAGGAGGTAAAAAGCGTGCATATACCATCGATGGAAAACCTTACCCGTTAGAAGCGGGTAAATTTTACCAAACCGATGTAATTACCCAGAATGCCGTAAACTTTTTAGATCAGAGTGCTAAAGACAAACCCTTTTTCCTGTATTTAGCCTATACCGCGCCGCACTGGCCCCTGCATGCACTGCCAGAAGATATTGCCAAATACAAAGGCCGCTACGATAAAGGCTGGGATGTACTCCGGGCCGAAAGAATTAAAAAACAAAAAGAACTGGGTATTATTGATGGCAATTCTACCATCTCCGAAAAAGATGCCGATATCTACAACTGGAACAAACTATCGTTCGATCAGCGCAGCCAGTGGGCCAAAAAGATGGAGATTTTTGCAGCCATGGTCGATCGTTTAGATCAGGGCATTGGCCAGGTTTTAAATAAGTTAAAAGCAACCGGAGCCGATAAAAATACCATCATCCTGTTTATTTCTGATAACGGTGCCCCTGCAGAAGATCTGGTAAAATGGTACAAAGGTGCCGTGCGCAATTCGGGCCCTGTAGGTACCATCGGTTCGTACGAATCGCAAAGTAAAAACTGGTCGTACGCTTCAAATTCGCCATTAAAAGCCTTTAAAGATTATATGTACGAAGGCGGCATCAGCTCGCCGTTTATTGCCTGGTATCCAGCTAAAATTAAACCCGGTACCGTTAAAAAAGGCACTGGGCATATTATCGACATTGCCCCAACTTTTTACGATCTGGCCGGGGCTGCCTATCCAAAAAGCTATCAGGGCATTACGCCGAATGCATTGGCCGGTAAAAGCTTGTTGCCGGTATTGTTTGGTAGCGACAACGAACTGAAACGCGATGAACCGCTATTTTGGGAACGTGCAGGCAACCGCGCAGTGCGTGCTGGCAAATGGAAACTGGTATCTACCTGGCCAGGCTACAATTGGGAGCTATACAATTTAGAAACCGACCGCGGCGAAACCACCAACGTAGCCAGGCAAAACCACGATGTGGTGAGCAGGCTATCGGTAGCCTATTTCGATTGGGCAAAAAGAACAGGTGTGGTAGATTTTGCCACGCTTGAGGCCAAAGAACCACAATCGATGAAAGAGTTCAGGAAAAGTAAGGTACAGGAAGTTGTATCAGAGGGTTTTGGCTTTTAGTTGGTTTTTTAAAAAATGTTAGCCTAAGCTTGTCGAAGACCTTATTTGTAGCCTCCAACTCACTCCTAATTTTGGGGTTGGGGGTTGCAATTAGAAGGAACAAAAAACATTGTTATCCTGAAGGGTATTTATTGTATAAACATCAAAATAGATGACAAATGCATTCTTTGTGGCGATTGGATGCGAAGAATCGTCATGGCGAGAAGGCTTTTTCAGCCGACGAAGCAATCTTACAACGATCGCTACCTGCGAGCGCATTAAGATTATTCATTTTTGTAGTTGTTTTTAAAGGCATTCATGAGCTCAATTCGTTTGGTTATCCTCGTTCCTCGCAATGACGACCATTCTTTGGAACCTATCATTGATAGCTTGTCGAAGGATAAACGTTTTTTGTTTCGACTATTAAAAATACCTTCTATTACATGTTCCGATTTTCATCGGCAGGTTTGGGCTAGTCTACAATTAGTTCGTGGATTTTCATTTGAAAACGAACATGCATACCTCCGTGGGTGCTGCAGCCCCGTTATTCACTCCAATCTTTTTATTGCAGATTTTACGCAACCAGCAGCAAGAATAGGAGGGATGGCTCTTATGCAATAAAAAGGATTTCCGTTGCTACCGGGTTTATTGATGAATGGGGCTGTGGTGCTTGGCCAAATAACCCGCCTTGTTAATAAATTATCTGCAGCCAAAATGTGTATTGAATTAAATATTTTGGCTGCAGATAATTTCGGACTTATACAAATAAATATTCCTCAACTCGGAGTTTGTTGATATTTGAGCTTAAAAACAGTCATTTTAGCTATTATTGGGGCAGGTTTTTGTATGTAAGCTTCTGTTTGTAGTTAGATGCTTTATGGAGGTATATTCGTCTATGCTCGACACAATTAGGTGTAAGAAGCATAAAAAAGAATAAACTCATAAACATGCATATGGATATTCTCGTTAATAATTTACCTATTCCGGGTCGGCACCTGTAGGTGGTGCTTCTTCCTGTAGTTTTGCCATAATCTCTTTCATTTTAGGTAAGCCAAAATAATTGTGCGCTTCTATTATTTTAATCACCTCGGGGTGCGAAACCGAAAGATTATATAATGAAGAACCAGCATTATTCCATACTAGTGATGATTCTGGAGATTTATATTTTTCTATAGCTGGGTTTTCGATATTGGCAATGTTGGCTACTATTTCTGCTTTTTCTATAGAAGTGAATTTTTTGGAGGGTTCTTTTAAGAAGATTTTATCTAAATCATCAGAATATAGTAAACTCATAAAACTACCCAAAGCATAAATAAAATGATTATCTGCGGCACTCGTATGCTCTTCTATATATTTTAATAAGTCTTTTCTGATCTGTAATTTGTTAAAACTATCCTTTATAAAAATCAAATTTGCAATTAACTCTCCACGTTGAGGATTTCGATTGTATATGGAGTCCAACATCATTTTATTTATTTTTGGCTCTTTATCATATCCATATCTTTCTAAGAGCATACTTAAAAAATGTTTGTCATTATTAAAAAGCCAGGCTAAACTTACCTTGTCATTATTAAATAAATATTTATTTCTATGGATAAGATAAGGTTCAATTGTAACCTTATAAGTATTATCTTTATTGATTTTGATTAAGTAATCCAACGTTTGAAATTCGAAAAACAGATGTTCCTTTCTCAATAAGAAGTAGTTTTCAGTATCAGCAAACCCCCCAAATTCATTTCTTACTAAGAATTTATAATCCTCTTTTTGTTGACCAAAAAGTGTAATATGATTGTCTGCAACATGGATTTTATAATGAGGATTTTTAAAATCATCAATCGCAAATACTTCCTTAATTCTATTATTAAATAACTCATCACTAATAGTTTTAAATCCATGATTTTTTAATCCTTCTAAGATTATTATAGAAGCAAGTTTCAGATCTCTTGCAGTTAAATGATATGGATTGTCAAAGGACCCTTCTTCACCGTCCACCCTTTTTTGATCTTCCAAATGCTGTTTTATTTCTTCTATTATTTTTATAGGTATCATTGGTTTTTGTATTTCTTGATTTGCTATTGAACTATTTTGCTTCGTTTTGTTTTTACAGCTGCTTAATGCTAGTAACATAATGCAAAAAAACAATATCCTATTTCTTTTCATTTTTTGTATTTATTGATTTAATTCGATTTATTTTCTTTTTTTGGTGCTGGTTTAATACCATATTTTTTGTTTACTGCTGCAGAACTTTCATAGATATCACTATCTTTTAATTTGTCAGCATCTTTAACTTCATAATCACTAGGAATATAAAAGCCTTTAAATGTTTTAGTAATCCCTTCGTAAGTGAATGATTTTCCATAACCGCTGAAGCGAATAGAGTCTCCCTGGTTTCCGCCTAGAAGAATAAACCAACCTTCTCTGGTTTTGCCATACAAAAACCCGGTATGTCCTTTTCCTGAACCATTGGTAGCTTCGTAGACAACTAAACATCCGTAAATAGCTTCCGGTATATTTTTGTATTCCTCATGATTAACAGGAGCAAGGGATCCTGCCGAATTAAGATGACTATATGGCTCATTTTTATTCTTAGCGTTTTTTGTCTTACTAATACACCAGTTCATGTAGGCGGCACACCAAGGTCCCTTAAATCCGTCTGTTGGTTTAGCGTTATTATTACAATAAACTAAGTATGATTTAGCTTTAGTGTACATTGGTTCTTCTCCTTCATCACAACCTTTCATTGCTTTAGCTTCTGCTAGTGCAGTTTCCATCCAAGGTGCTCTGTTTCCAATTATTTTAATCTCAATTTCCTTCCAGTCACATTTGCTTGTTTTAAATATTTTTGAAGTGAAGTAGTTAAATGCTTTTTGTTTTTCAGCATGGCTATCTCCAACATTGTTGCCTACTTTTTCAGATATTAATTTATTTCTAAGTGCGCCATTTGATTTTGCAATCAACCCATTCCATTTATAAAACGCCATTGAAGTTAATACCGCAATTTTAATGTCCTTAGCTACAATATCTGAATTTTTAAGGATATCCACCTGCTCATATTTTAAAGTATAAGTGTTTGCTTTACAATAATTTTCTCTTCCTGTTAGTTGTATCAAGCCCTTCCCCCTAAAATTCCAGCCGTCTCCTCCCTGTGTATTACCAATTCTATTGTTTACATTTCTATTTTTATCCGCATAAGCCAGATTCGCAATCATTTGCGGATTTGCTTCATGATCTTTGGTTCTTCCATATTTATAGGCATCTTCTTTATGTTTGGCGAAATATGAAAATGGTGGACTATCCCGATTGCCTGTTTTTTTATTTAAGTTACCGTTGATCAGCGTATCTGCACTGTAATTCATGTTTTCTCCGCTTTTTACATGCAGTTTAGTTCCTGATTCTACCCTGATTTGGGCAAAAAAATGTGCTTTAACCCAGCAGGTATTCATGCCAAGATCTGCCATATATTTGTTGTAGGTGCTGGCAACTGTTTTGAGCATAGCACCATCAGCATCTTTAAATATTTGTTTTAGTTCTGCAGCAGTAATGTCTTTATTACATCTGGGGCAATCACTATGACTATTGCCTTCCTGATTCCCCACGCCCACCAATGATTTTCCTCCATTTGCTGGTACATCATTCTTAAAGGCTACTAAAGTATTGCTTGTGCCTAAAAATTCCATTTCTTCTATTATGGCATAAAAACGATGCAGTTTTTCACTATAACTTTTCTCCCAGCTTTTGGCCAATATAAAATCAAACTCAATCATGCCATTATCATTTAAAGGGTATTGTTTATGATGTACAAGTGTATCTTTCCTTAAATTGTCTAGCCCAAGGCGGCTTTCTTTTCGGTAAATTTTAACAGATACATTTTTTGCGCTTAGGTTACGCGTGCGGATGCGGCATTTCATTTTGCTGCCGTATAGTGCTTGAATAACTGGTTTGTTGTTGGTTAAAAATTCGATGCTTACAATTTCTTCTTTGCTAACTAGTTTTAGTTTTTGCAGCGGTTGAGGAATATTTCCATTTAAGATTTCATAGTTTTTATCAGTCGAGTATACTTTGAAGTAAAATTCCGTTCCTTCTTTTAGCAGTTTTTTATACTTATCTGCATTGGGGATGAAATTGTATTTCTCTAAATCTAATATTTGATTTTGAGAGACTCTGAAGCCTGTAATCAAAAGGATGGCTCTCGATTTGCCGCTGTGATCTAAATAACCATATTCTAAATCTACAATTAAACCTTCTGCCGCTTTAAATTTAATGTAGGCATGGTTTGGTTCACCCCAGCCCGTTTTTGTTTTTCTACCACCTTCGGGATATTCCCATTGTGCCAATATAATTTCAGGCTGGGCAACTGTTATTTTAACCGCTACTTTTGCGCTTGGTTGTACCATATATGCCTGTACGGTATACTCACCAGGTTCGTCAAATTGATGGGTTATGGTTTTACCTATTTTTGATTTAAAAGCTTCAACTGGTTTACCATCAATATCTTTGCATATCCATTTTACAGAAGCAATTTCCTGCGGTAACGTGGGCAATATTTTAAAATGGTCTTTTACGCTAAAAGTTATCTCTTCTTTTATTCTTGTGCTATCGCTGGAAGCGGTAACTGAAGTAATCCCATTTCTTAAAGCTTGTATCTGTTTTGATTGTTTTGGAATACCATTAAAACATGCTGACACCACATAGCTGCATTCTTCGCTACAGAATACCTGAGTGATGTTCCCTGTCTGGGTTAATAGCGTAGGGATGCCAATTCCTCCTGTTTTGGTTACCTCCCAGGTAATAGTACTGATGTCGCCTGGTAGGGCCGCGGATTGAAAAAGGCTTTGGAGCCTAAAGGTGACAGGTACATTTATTCTTACTTTTGTGCTTCCGTCGACTGTGGTCACGGTTTCAATCTCGTTTTTTTTAATGGTATAAGGCCTGGTTATTCTTTTATCACCATTGGTTTTGCCATAAGCTTCAATTAAATAGGTGCCGACTTTTTTAAAGGTAATGGTGAGGGTTTCGCCTGCATCGTTTCGCAATTGCAAGGGAATACCATTTGTATCATAGACTATCCAGTTTACGCCTTGCTTATCTGCATCGGTTGCTTTGCCAGCAAAATCGGCTTTAAAAGTAATAGGCGTGTCGAGCGGTTGTTGATCGCCGTAAGATAAAGGTATTATCGATTTTACTGTTGCTCCATCTTCATCTTCATTTTTTGCCGCTTGTTCGGTATGAATCAGTTCTTCGGTAAGCAGTGGACCATCAGCGGCCCAACTGCCAGCTTTGGCATTTTCTAATTCTTGTGCAGTAATATTTGCTTGCTGGCCATGTTGAACTATTTTTACATTTCCACCTTTCGCAGTACAAATAGCTGTGCTTTTGTTTGTCAATACATAAGCACCGTTTGGCAATTCTACTTTTTCATAATAATCTTTCCATTGCAATTTGGCAGTACAGGGTACAGGCCTACTTGGGGCCGGTACTTTGCATTGCCCAAAGTTTAGGTTAAACACTTTGTTTTCTAAGGTGGTTGCAATAAATTTACTTTCACCACTATCGTTAATCACATATTTGTTATGGCTAAGTACGTTCAACTTTTTCGGAGCGGGATCTACCGCTTGATCGCAGGTGCATTTAGCCCCATGACATATCAATAGTTCCATAACTTTTACATTTTGTTTAGGTTCATCTATTACTTGCCTGTCTGATGCTATGGATACAGTTAGGTTATCTGTAATCTTATCATCCGTTAGGTTTTCTTCGTTATTTGTTGGTTCAGCATCAGTACTCCAATCCATTTTGGCTAATTTAATTGGTTGTTAAAATAATCTTTAGTGTTTTTAAATAGCTACTATTTGCTATTAATGAATAAGTGCTTTGTAAGGCGTTGCACCAACCAGTAATTGGATCTATCTGATAAAACCCTTCGACACTTACTTCTGTCATATCATTATCTGTCTTCGTTTTTAACCAGCTATCAAATCTTGGTTGATCAACATTCTTGGTCCAGTTCCCAGAAAATTTAATCAGTTTTTGATTCTCTGATGTTTGAAGTGTCCACTTTTCATTAAACCAGATCGGGAACGGACATAAACCGTACACTTCTCTTTTTCGACTAAAATTGTTTTCTACAAAATTTGCATCATAAACTCCTCTGAAATATTCATTAAGAAATAAGTCTTGCTTGATATATTCGGTTAATGTTTCACTAGGTAACATTTTTTTGTCAACCGCTATTAAGGTCGAATCGATCCAATCTCCAGTGTAAGTATTAGTCAAATTTTCTCTAATGACCAACCATTTTTGCCATAGCTCATTTTGTTTTTCAACACTTACTGGCATTCCGTTAAAACCTATTTTTAAGGTCAATTGATGTAATGCTGTAGAAATCTGCTGTACGAATAAATCAACATCGTTATCAGGTAACGCATCGATCAAACTTTGTTTGCGTAGAATTTCGATATTCTGATGGCCAGACCAAAACGATGTTTTATCTGGTAAAATGTCTATATCAAAAAGTTTAAAGGTATACTCATCTTTGAATGCTGTTTTTTCAGCGATTTCTACCTTGAAAAGCATATTTAAAGGCTTTTCCAAAGATTTATAATCAATTTTATTCATGGGTATACATTGTTCTTAATTAATACAGCAAGATCGGTTTACCCTGTTTGTTTTGAAGGCACATATCGATCATACTTTATCTTGTATCTACTTTGCAGAATTACTTCTTTTGTCGCATTGAAATTTATAGCTCCTTGGGTAGAAAACCATTTAGCACTTCTTATATTTTCGGTAATGGTTTTGCTGATGTATTTAATTGTTCCCATCTTAAAATAATTTAACCTTGCTACCACTCTTATTTACAATCTCTTTGGCACTATGAAATTCAATATTCTCTTGGGTACTATTCAAATTAATCTGTTCTGCTGTTTTTTCGATATGTATAGCAGTTTTATTAATACTATCATTAGCTATCATTGTAATATTTTCGGCCATTAATGAATGATTTTCACCAGCATTGCTGCTTATATTTCCACCTGCGTTATTATAGATATGTTCTCCAGCAGATATCGATATATTTTGTTCTGCATTGATATCTATGTTTTTAGCCCGGATACTGATATTCTCGGGAGCAGAAATCTCAATACTCGATGTACTCGTATCAAAGCGTATAATATTTCGGTTTTTATCTGTAATGGTAATTGTTTCAGCACCAGCGGCATCATTAAATTCTAGTAAATGACCACTTCTGGTTGCAATAGCTTTTAAATGATTATTCTCGTAACCACCGGCGCCGTTAATGCCATGGAAAACACTTCCTAATACAATTGGTCTGGCGATATTTCCTTCTTCAAAAGTTACGGCAACCTGATCTCCAACCTCAGGTATAAAAACAAAACCCCTGTTTGTATTTACTTGCTCACTACTTCCCGCATCTGGGGCAATTACCCTCAGCCATTCGGTGATATCATTCGTTAGGCATTCCCATTTAAACTTTACTTTGATCCGGCCTTGCCCTTCGGGGTCATTGTTGTCCATTACATCTGCTAACAGTATATCTGGATTTGGCTTTTTATAATTCTCTACCAAAATGCGTTCGGTGGCGGCTGTCAAGCCTGTAAAGGTATTTTGGTATTTTCCTGCAACATCTATATGGTGATGAATGTTGGTAATGAGGAATTTACCTATGCTTTCGGTTATAAAAGCATTTCCCTGCCTAACACTCATAGTAATTTCAGCAATATTGCCAATACTTAATTCGGCATTATCTCCTGTAGCACTGATTTTTAGAAGTTCTGATATGGTGGCTTTTTCTTCATTCTCTACATGGCTTTTAATGTCGTTACTGTTTTCTACGCGGATGAGCGAAGGCTGGTTAAATGTTTTACTATAAGTGCGGTTCGAAGCCTGTATAGCATGAGCAAGATCGAGTATGTCGTTTGTTATGCCTGTACTTTCGCTGTGTAGCATTTCATCCTCTTTAGGGTTATATGCAAAGCGTTTATGCTTGATCGGTGAAATTTCCATGGCGTACTGAAGATTCTGTACATCTCGGCCATAAAAAAGCACAACTTCTTTCTGCTCATCTGGTTTGCCAAAGTTGAGCTGTTTGCCATCGTAGAAAAACCATTCATGATATTCGCCTGATAAGCGGTTCAGGAATTCAAAATCACTTTCTTTGTATTGAATAAGATAATCGACAGTTTTTTTCCTGCTGGCATTGCATATAATTTTAAGATCGTTTGCAGAGGTATCTTTTGTGGCTAGGGCTACAATTTCGTTTAGATCTTTATCTAAGTAAGAACCCAAATCTGGACCACGGTCTATTAAAATGGTAGGACTATAGCCACTTACAATTAAAATGCCATGGTAGCCATGGTTCTGTGCGAGTTCTATCTTGGTAACCAAACCAGCAAATTCTTGTAGTCCATTAACCTGATATCCGAATGAGGCTGTAAGTGTTTTACCAACAAAATCGCGGCTATCATCAAGGTTGATCAAACTGGGCAGGCCAAAATGATTCTGCTTAAACCGAAGTTCGAAATAATGATGCCCGTTAAATTGTTGCTCCAGATCGAATGAATCAAAGTGTGGTATGGCTTTGTCTTCTATATTGATTTCGGTGATGAGTTTTCTTTCCATATGAGGGCTATTAGAAAAACAATAACTTATCACGAATGCTCATCTTGTTTTTATTGCTGATGGTACCCGTTCACAACTTGTTAGGCAAAAGTTTAACCAAATTTTAACGTTGAGTTAATGTTTGACGGGGAAGCGCTTGTTGCTCCACCATTTTTATATGGAAAAGGCCATTTTGAGTAGTTTTGACACTTGTTTTTAAGCAATATGCTTTGTTGAAAAAAAATAAGTATACTTTTTATAGCGTAAACGGAACCAGTTTGGTTTGAGCTGTTTCCCCATTTTGCGCTGCCTGTGTGGAAATACTTCCTCATATTTTTTTATTATTTCTACAGTATGGCCTTTAAAATGTAAAGCCTTTAAAACAGCGGTAAAGGGGGGAGGCGAAAAGCTTTAATTACCATTTGCCTTGGCAATGGGCAATTGTTGCAAAGGCATTGCAGCATAGCTTAAAATAAGCGAAGTAAATAGATCATTTGCTTTGGGCCTAAATAATTGGTATTGCAAAAATTAGTCAATCGTTTGCGCTGATATTTATGTTGTAATGCTCATTTGCTTGTTCTACTTTTAAAGAATACAAAGCAACAAAACCGTAAAGAACCAGCACAAATGCCTATCCATTTGCTTACAAAACCACTTGTTTCAGGGCTGTTAATAAGCTTATCTATTAATAGCTGGGCCCAAAAAGAAAACACCTATGCAATAGGTGCCAAATTTTTTAAGCTTAATGGCAAGCCACATATAATACGCTGTGGCGAAATGGATTTTGCCCATATGCCAAAAGGCGATGGGAAACATCGTTCGCAATTGGCCAAAGCAAAGGGCTTAAACACGGTTTGTGCTTACTTATTTGGAATATGCAAGAAAAACAGCCGATCAGTTTATCTGGGGCAAAAACTTTTTAAAAATATTTAGCCCATTAATGCGCTGTAAGTAAGCGGGTTTTGATGTGTAAAAGTGCGAAAGAATAGCTAGTAAAACGTTTGTTCAGTATTAACCGGATCAATTAAAAAACTAAACAATAAATATTAAATAACACAAATGGAACGTAGAGATTTTATCAAAAATGGTGCATTTACGGCTGCTGGTTTAACCATCCTGCCAACCGGAAGTTTATTTGCATCATCAGACAGTGGAAAAGTAAGAGTAGGTTATATCGGTGTGGGTGCACGTGGTATGAGCCATATTTCTGAAGGTGCCTTAAGAGACGATGTAGAAATTGTTGCAATTTGCGATACCCAGGAAAGTTCACTTAAAATCTGTCGTAATTTTATTGCCAAAAAAGGTAGACCTGCCGCAACAGAGTACACTGGTGGCTTAGATGCCTATAAAAAACTTTTAGACCGTAAAGATATTGATGCCGTAATTATTGCAACGCCATGGCAGTTTCACCGCGACCAGGCAGTTGATGCCATGAAAGCTGGTAAATATGTAGGCTGCGAGGTAATTGCAGGTTTAAGTGTGCAAGACCACTGGGATATTGTAAACACTTCAGAGAAAACAGGCATGCCTTACATGACTTTAGAAAACGTTTGTTACCGTAGAGATGTAATGGCGGCTTTAAACATGGTTAGACAAGGCCTTTTTGGCGAATTGGTGCACCTTGAAGGTGGTTACCAACATAATTTAAGGAACGTACTTTTTAACAACGGTAAAGATTATTATGGCGGTGGGGTAGAGTTTGGGCCAAAAGCATTGAGCGAGGCACAATGGCGTACGCAGTTCAACATCGATCAGGATGGCGATTTATATCCAACCCATGGTGTTGGCCCTTTAATGCAATATGCTAACATTAACAGAGGGAATAGCTTTACCAGCCTGGTATCGTTCAGTTCTAAAGCAAGAGGTTTGGCCGCTTACGTAGAAGAAGTTTCTCCTGGCCACCCTAACGCTAAAATTAACTATAAAAATGGCGATGTTACCACCACAATGATCAACTGTGCAAATGGCGAAACGGTATTGTTAAGTCACGATACCCACTTGCCCAGGCCATATTCTATCGGTTTCAGGGTACAGGGAACAAAAGGTCTTTGGATGGATGTAAACAAATCAGTGCACATCGAACATAAATCGAAAGATCATGCCTGGGATAAAGCTGATGAATGGTTTGCTAAATACGATCACCCACTTTGGAAAAAATATGAAGCAGAAGCCGTAGGCGCTGGTCACGGTGGTATGGATTGGTTTGTTTTTAATGGATTTATCCAGGCGGTGAAACAGAAAAAACAAACGCCTATTGACGTTTATGATTCAGTTACAATGAGTGTAATTATGCCACTTTCTACCAAATCGTTAAAAGAAGGAAATATGCCACAAAAATTCCCTGATTTTACAAAAGGAAAATGGAAAGATCGAAAAAATACTTTCGCTTTAGACGATAGCGGCTTTTAGTCTCGTTTGCGGGTAATGCCATATGGCTTACCCGCATAATTTAATAAGCAACTTTATTCAGGTTGATCAAATGGTTTGCCTGGAACAATTTTTATTCAAATATATATTACCATCTTATGTTTCAAGCAGTATTAGGTGCTTATGGACTTAACGCAGAAAAATTTAAAATTGAACCTTTCGGCTCGGGCTTAATTAACCATACCTGGAAAGTTTACAGTGAAAAATTAGCCTATATCTTGCAAGAGGTGAATACGGAGGTTTTTCGCCAGCCTCAAAATATTGCTCAGAATATTGAGACAATAAAAAAATATCTTGATCAAACAGCCCCTAAATATTTATTTGTTGCCCCAATTACGGCCACAAATGGAGATGATTTTGTGGTTATTGACGATCATTTTTACAGGATTTTTCCATTTGTAGAAAATTCCTGCGCTGTTGATTTTGTACATCAGCCTGAGCAGGCTTATCACGCTGCTAAGCAGTTTGGTAAATTTACCAGGATGCTTTGTGCCTTCAACGTACAAAAATTAAAGCCCACTATAGAAGATTTTCATAACCTGCCTTTACGTGTAGAGCAGTTTAAAAAAGCTTTGGAACAAGCCAGCGATGAAAGGATTGGTGAGGCAAAGTTCGCTATTGAAGAGATTATCAGACATTACGATATAGAAGAGCAGTATGTACATATGGTAGATAGCGGTGCACTTAATTTACGCGTTGTACACCACGATACCAAAATTAGCAATGTACTGTTACAGGCCGAAACTGGCGTGGGTTTATGTGTAATCGATTTAGATACCGTAATGCCCGGATACTTTATCAGCGATGTGGGAGATATGATGCGTACTTATCTCTCAGAAGCCAATGAAGAGGAAAAGGATTTCAGTAAAATAGCGATTAGAGAAGACGTTTTTGCTGCAATACATAAAGGTTATATGGAAGAAATGGACCAGGTTTTGGCCTTTACCGAAAAACAGTTCTTTATTTATTCGGGTAAATTTATGATTTACATGCAAGCGGTAAGATTTATAGCCGATTTCTTAAACGGCGATATTTACTATAAAACAAATTATCCCGAGCACAACTTGGTGAGGGGCTTAAATCAGATCGATTTATTGAATAAGTACGTCGCCAAAGAATCGAAATTTGAAGAGATTATCAAGAAAATTAATGAAAGTAGAATAAATGACGCAAAAACAATATTAAATTAATAAGGTAGAGACAAGGTGTTCAGTTTTTATGCTTCATCGTTTGGGCTGGACATCCTTTTTACCTTTGGTAAGCGCCAATGGTATGATGTAATAAGTGGTCATCTTTCCAGCGCAAATCTATCATGTGGACACATCTTTTAAGAATAGTTTTAGGCGTTTTGCTAGCTTCCTTTAATAAACCACTTCTTATACCGAAGAACGCCGTCAATCCCAAGTGGCTGGAAATCAAAAAAACAGGTGCAGAAAAGAACAAATAGTACTACCAAGCCTTAACGCAGTGGTTTTGTGTTCATTCGAGTTGAATTAAAGCTTTTAAGGGTATTGAACACAAACCCTGAAGGGCTCAATCAGCCCAAAGAAAACACAGACAAAAACTGATTAAACAAAGTGCTGCTGTTTTTTTGATAAGCGTGGGTGGTGAGAAGCCACCTTGCCGGATTGACAAAGCGTTTTGGGTACTTTGGCGCTCCAAAATGCGCCAGCATTCTTGAGCACAAATAAAAATACATGACCTGCGAAAAACTACAATGCCTCCGCGGCATAGAGCGGGAAAAATAATTTCGAACTAATTGCTCAAAATATTATTTCATAACAAATAAAGCGCAAACGTTTGATGGGTTAAACACATCTGTTGCGAAAAGGGTAGAAACATGCCATTAAGCTCTTTGTTCTTCGCCAAGTTTTTCAAAATAATCTTCTTCGTCTATTTCATAATCGCTTATTTGATTGGTTCTAAATACCCAATACTTCATCAGCGGATAGTTAAAGCCATAAGAAACAATACTATCAATTAAAAGCCTGCCAAGTTTATAATCCAGATTTAAACTTCGATGCAACAAGTAGGTGCCAGCTGATTTTAATGAAATACTCCCTAAAACCACAGTAAAAAAACGGATTAGCTGTCCGCTTGTAGAACTGCAATAACCATCGTTGCTTTTAAATGCCCAGAAACGGTTAATGCAAAAGTTAACAATCCCGCCCATGGTGCCAGAAATCAAGATCGAAATGGTAAAATGGATATGCAGCCATTCGGTTAGCAGTATCATTAGCCCATAATCGGTAACACCACCAGAAAAGGCAGATACCTGTGCTTTGAGGAAAAGTTTAACAGATGCCCAGGTCATTATATCTTCTCCTCCTCATCTTTAGCGTCGCCCGCTTTCAAAAGTTTAAACGTATCGATAATATTGATCACCAATAACAGCGATACCATCGCAATTGCGAAATAAGTAATGGCACCAGTAAATAAGGTTTCGGCAATTAAGATAAGCGAAATAATTACGCGTAATTCCGTCGGGCCTAAATAGCCAGAATCGATCTGATAAAAACCGGTAATTTTATAACGCAGTTGAGAAATAATCATAGACCAACCGTACAATACCACAAAAAGAAATGCGAAAATCTGTGTGCCACCATCAGCGTAATAATAATAGCCCAAACCGATCAGGATAATGCTGAGCCAATCCATCACAATATCGAGCGCAAAGCCATACCACTTGCGCGGTATTTTGCGGAAATATGCCAATCGGCCATCGAGCGAATCGCCAAGCCAGTTGATCATAAAACCTAAAATTCCGATCAGCAAATAGCTTTTTGCATAAAAACCAGCCAAAATAAAGCTTAAAAACACAATCAGCGATCCAAACATGCCAATCCCTGTCATCATATTGGGCGTAATCCACTTAGGTACCCTTGGAAGCAAAAAAAGGATCAGCCCTTGTTCGCTTTTTCTTAAAATATTTGTCCTTTCGCGGTCTGCAAATACCCTTTTGCCATCTAAATGGTCTTCTTTTAGTTTAATAGTAGCCTCCAATTTAAGTGCCAGCCAAAATTACGCCAAAGAGAATGGCTGTTTCTGGCCGGTAAAATTTTAAACTGATCTTCTTTGAATACCTTTAGAATAATCAGTTATTCGCTTTAGCTTCCCCGATCTGACCAGGTAAGTAAACAATAGGGCAAATAACATAAATTTATTTTACAATTCCGGCGAAGCGCTGATAAAATACTGTTGGACTATTCTCATTTTTTGGCGCGTATTTACCAGCAATAATTGGAATGTAGATTACACGTCTTCTGCTTTCCTCGCCACGTATGGCCGATTCTGCTACCCTGTGCCACAGTCTTCCATCATGGATGGTTAAATCTCCTGCTTCAGGCAATATCGATACTTCTTCGGCATCTGGTTTATTATCCAGGAAATATTTTTTTCGAAAAAGCATCTGGTAAATACTTTGTTTATGGGTGCCAGGGATAATTTTTAATCCGCCATTTTCCGGTTTTAAGGTACTCAGGTGGATGCCTACATTCAGCATCGGGTTTAGTTTAGCACCATAAAAAATGTCCCTTAAACCATCTGTATGCCAGCCCATTTTACTGAATTTGCTTTCTGGTCCGTTAATGTAATGGTTAAACACCATGCCGTCTTTCTCTTCAGTGCCCAGGCGTGCACCATCGCCAGCCAATTGCAGTAGGGCATTAAAGCGTGGGTCTAATAACAGTCCGCTTAATGTTTGATGCTGTTGGTTAATAAAAGCAAACCGTTGTACAATTGCTGAGCCATCAAGATCTTTTCCGTATTTAATCGGCACGCCATTTATTTTTTTAATATCTTGCTGTATCCATTTTTGTTCTACTTGTTTAGAAGCATCGATAATGGAAGAAACCGTTTCGGGTTTGATGAAATTCTTGAAATGGATAAACCCATGTGTATTAAAAAAATCAAGCTGTTCTGGTGTTAATTGTTCAGATAAGGTAAAGGTTGGATACGATGTGGCCATGTGTAAAAATTTAAACGATTTAGGAAAAGGATAAATTGGAGATAGCGTTATGCGCAGCAACAGCACATTCGCATTGGCGAGTGGTTCGGTACTGGAGGAAAATAAAACAAATTTGTTTTATTCGACATAGTCTATGGAATTAGTAGTATTTAATGCAAACGTAACATATTTTTAATATTCCAAAGAATTTTATTTGAATTTTTTTAAATATTTTTTTTTTGAAAGGAGTTGCGCTAGGGTAGAGGTGTGTAAATAAAGACTACTGGAGCCATTTTGTTGTATTTATCGTGGTGTTGGATGTTACCATCCGACACTCAGATCCGTTATCAAATTGAAATATTTTTTATTATTGGAGCGCAATTGCAGTAATCATAGGTTTCTTTGTTCCCGTGTTTCGCTTTACGCTTTGCTTCGTCGTACCTCCTTGCTGCAGGGTAACGCTGCACCCGGGGCTAGATGGCCTAAACAGTATTTCATTTTTAGGGTTGTATCGTGTACCCACCTTTGTTCCTAAACCCGAATGTAATGAAAAGCCCGTAAACGAAGAATGAGTGCGGACTTGGAATGGAATGCGGGACTGAAGCTGCCAAGCATGCAGAACTGCTCATTTTCAAATCAATTTACAAGCTATGCCTATTTATCCGTGGTGTTGAATGTCACCATCCGACACGCATAAACCAATCATGATAATTCGTAAAAACAAACTATACGATCTGGTAACATCCGACTGCACAACCATGAGCTTATATGCCGTTACGCCCCAGACTTCGGACCTCCGACCTTTAAGTCTTATAAATCCCTGCGGCCATTTTTTCGATAAATCCCTTTGGTAGGATCCTGTTGGCATATACACTGATGATATTAGTAAAACCCGGAATAATTTCAGATTTTTTGGCAAACATCCCTTTCAATGCGATTTCAGCCACCTCATCAGGCCTCATATTAAACTTTTCGGCCATTTTGTTAAAGGCATCTAAACCTGCTCGATGGGCAAAACCAGTATCAACAGGGCCTGGACTCAAGCAACTTACAGAAACCGGACCATCTTTAAGCTCGAACCTCAAAGCCCTGGTAAAAGATAAAACAAAAGCCTTAGTTGCCGAATAAATGGCCAGGGTTGGAACCGCCTGGTAGGCTGCAGTACTGCAAACGTTAAGTATATAAGCCTTTTTTTCTGTTGAAAGGATTGGAAGCAATAAATGGCACAATGAAGTTACCGTAATCATATTTAATTGACACATTTCTAACTGGGCACTTAAATCCAGTTCTTCAAATTTCCCCCACAATCCATAACCTGCATTATTAATCAGGATATTAATGGCGTAATTCCTTCCTGTTATCCAGTCGAATACTGTTTTTGGGGCTTGAGCCTGGCTAAGATCAATTGACAAGATATCTACTTCAACGTTATATTGGTTTTTGATCTCCGTTTGTAAAGAAATCAATTCATTAACCGAACGGGCAATAAGCAACAGGTTGATTTTTCTCCTGGCCAGCGCAATGGCCATAGATCTTCCTATACCTTTACTGGCTCCGGTTATCAGCGCGTACTTCATCTTTGTTTCCAACATTTTTTTACTCCAAACGGTTTAACGCAAATATCAAATAAATTAAATCTTATGCCTTATTTATTTTAAAATGATGAATGATTAAACACCAAATAGATATCTTTTTTGAGTTATTATTTTTAACAAGTCTAAATAATGCTAGCTTTGCCGAAATTTAGTTATTGCATGAAACACCATTACATAAAATTTTTCGGCACTGCGCTTATCATATTATCTACAGTTACCCTCTTTGCACAAACAGGAAAGGGCACAATTAGTGGAAATGTTGTCGACTCGTTAGGGAACAGCATACCCTTTGCCAACATCCAGGTTAAAAAACAAAATCTTAAAACCACTTCTGGCAAAACCGGTGCATTTAAGTTAACGGATGTTCCTGCAGGAAATCAGCAGATCAGGGTTTCGATTACAGGCTACGACCAATTTGAACAGGTGGTATCGGTTATTGCAAACGATACAATTCAGGTAAATATTGTTTTAAAAGAGCAGCGCTCAGAACTTAACGATGTAATTGTTTCGGCAAGTAGACGACCTGAATCTTTGTCGCAAACACCCTCATCGGTAACGGTGCTTACAGCAAAAGAATTGAATACACAATCTGCAATTAGTCCGAATTTAGCTAATATCCTTTCATACAGCGTACCTGGATTGGGTTTTTCTACCAACCAAACGGGTAACTCTGGTCAGACTTTGCGCGGTAGAAATGTTTTGGTATTAATTGATGGTATTCCGCAATCAACTCCGTTAAGAGCAGGAGGAAGGGATATCCGCAGTATCGATCCTTCAGTTATAGAGCGTGTTGAAGTGATTAAAGGTGCCACCGCCATTTATGGCAATGGTGCAGAAGGCGGTTTGATTAATTATATTACTAAAAAAGCCGATAAAGGAAAATCATTCGGAGGTTATTCTCAAGCCGGAATTACAGGAAACTTAAAAGGCGATAGCACCATAGGATACCGCTTTTCGCAACAGCTTTACGGCAAAACAGGTAAGTTCGATTATCTGGTAAGTGGTATGTTCGAAAAAACTGGCGTTTTCCGCGATGCTGAAGGCTTGGTAATTTCGCCTGAGTATGGTTTAGGCGAGACTAAATCTTACAATGGCTTTGTAAAACTGGGATATAACTTTACTCCAAAACAGCGTTTGCAGGTGATGTATAATTACTTCAGCTCCAGACAGCATTCTAAATATTTAACCAAGGAAGGTGTTTATGGTCAATCGCCGGCTATCGGTATTTATGGAAAAAGACTGGGTGAAGATGAAGGAACAAGGTTTAACCATAATGCTAATTTACAATACACCAATCAGCAGATTTTCGGTAAAACAGATTTAACGGCCAATGTATATTACCAGGACTTTTATACCATTTATTCTAACTCAGCGTCATTTTTCGGTAGTGGCCAATCGGCTATTACTTCAACAAAAAAGGGTGCAAGGGTAAACCTGAACACACCTTTTAACATTGCAGATCAGGTACCAATGCAATTGAACTATGGTTTGGATTTAATGAACGATAAAACTGCTCAAAGCTTAACAGATGGCCGTTTATGGGTGCCTAATATGAATATGGTGAACTTTGCACCTTACTTACAGGCTTCTGCAACTTTTATTAATGATTTAACCATAAAGGGAGGCTTAAGGGTGGAAAATATTAACATTGATGTAGACGATTTTAATACCCTGGCTACCGGTGCAAACGGAGCAGGAAGTATAGCGGTGCAGGGCGGTAAGTTAAATTATAATGCTTTGGTGTTTAATGCTGGCGCACGTTATTCGAAATTCAAGTTTTTTAACCCTTTTATCAGTTATGCACAATCTTTCTCGGTGTTCGAGCTGGGTAGGGTGCTAAGGGCAGCAAAAAGCAATACCTTATCGCAGTTAGAAACTAAACCAATCATTGTAAACAATTACGAAGCTGGTTTTAGCAGTACCGTAGGTAAACTTAATTTCAGTGCTGCTTATTATTACAGCACGTCTAAACTGGGCGCCAATCTTTTAGAGGTTAATGGAACTTACATCTCTCAACGTATTCCAGAGCGTGTATATGGATTTGAAATCCAGGCAGATTATCAGGTTCTACGCGATTTGAGCATTGGTGGTAATTACGCACAGGTAGAAGGAAAAGGCGATGTAGATGATGATGGCAATTTTAACGGAGAGAAAGATGTGTATTTAAACACAACCCGTATCCCGCCATCAAAAACCACCGTTTACCTTAAATATTCAGGTATTAAAAACTTAAGTTTAGATGTAAACTGGATGCGTGTAGGAAATCGCGACCGCTTTAAAACCAATGCGGCAGGTAAATATTTAATTGGCGAAGGCCCGGTAAAAGCGTTCAACTTATTTAATGTTGCAGCTGTATATCAGGTTACACAGCCGCTAAAACTATCGGTAGGTGTAGAGAATTTATTGAACAAAGTTTATTATCCTGCCATTTCTCAGTTTTATGGTAGCAATGTAAATTATGTGAGAGGGAATGGGCGCAGATTTAACCTATCACTAGGCTACGCTTTTTAGACAATGAAGAACAGGAATATTAAAAATACCATCAGGAACATTCATCTCTGGCTCGGCCTGGCGACTGGCCTGGTGGTATTTATTATTAGCTTAACTGGTGCGCTGTATATCTTTGAAGAAGAAATCAGAGATTTTACACAAAAAGATTTTCGCTACGTAGCGCTTCAAGAGAAACCTTTTGTAGGTTTGGATCATATTATTTCAAACTTCGAAAAATTATCACCCAAAGACCCGTTAAGGCTGATCAGAATTGAAGACGGGTTTTCAAATGCAACGGTAGAAATTACCACTAAAAAGGGGACTGTTTACTATTTTAATCCTTACAATGCCGCCTTGGTAAAAAAAGGTGGCGAAGATTGGCTTCAGGTTGTAGAGCATATCCATACCTCCCTGTTGCTGGGAAAAACAGGAAAGTTTATCATGCAATGGTCGGTGGTTATTTTCGTGCTAATGCTGATTACAGGACTCGTGCTCTGGTTTCCTGGTCAGATGCGGTTATTAAAACAATCTTTAACCATTAAAAGAAAAGCATCGTTTAAACGGTTAAATTACGATTTACACAACGTATTGGGCTTTTATGCATCAGTTGTGTTATTGGTTACTGCTTTGAGTGGTTTGTATTTTGCTTTTAAAGAGGTGAAAAATGCGGCTAGTTTTTTTACCGGGAGCAAATTAGGACAAGGCAAATCCATCGTTTTAACCAAACCTACGCAGATCGATTCGCTACCTGTACGTTACAATAAAATTTATACTGAAGCTAAAATTAAATACCCTGGAGCTATTTCCACTAGTTTTTCGCTGCGTGGTAAAGGTGAACTGCGGTTAAGGATGATTTATCCCTACCGATGGGCACGCAACCAGAATACCTTTTTTTATGAGGAAGCTACAGGCGTAATGACTAGGGCTAAACTATATAAAAATTTTAACGGGGCCGATTTAATAGAAGCCACCAATTACGATCTCCACACGGGCAGGCTTTTAGGCCTTCCGAATAAAATTCTTTCTTTTTTAGCGGCTTTGGTTGCAGCGAGTTTGCCGATTACTGGTTTTATCATCTGGTGGAAGAAAAGGAAAAAGCCCAGGAAAGCTAAACCCATTCTGACCTCAAGGTAAATCGAAATCCAAGTCGCAGTGAGACCAGTTCTGTATTAAAACTTAAAGTCATTTATTAAATTGCTCTGCATATGCTTTAAGCTGGTTTAGTCCCGATTGACAGAATTCCTGTTGCATGGTCACATCAAGGCCTGGAACGGGTTCAAAGATTTCGGTCAGTGTAACTGGGTTATTTCCAGTAAAAGTGATCAGGCTTTTCCGCTCATCATCTAATGTATAAGCAATTCGCTCATGCTCAATAATTTCGGTGTAAGTTCCGCTAAAGTCAAAGTTTTCGGTTCCGTCTTTTTTAGCCATACCGTATAAAAACCCACCTCCTTCTATCAGGTTATTTTCAATTTTCTTGTTGATCCATTCGGCTGATGGCGCATTCCACTTGGCAATATGTTCAGGCTCATTCCAGATTTTCCAGATCAGGCTAATAGGCTGGTGTATTTCAACGCTGGCAGTTAAAGCATTCTTGTTCATATAGGCTAAATTATGTCCTAAATTAACTGTTCCAGGCCTACCTTTAGGTGGCCATTGAAGACAAATAAGAGGTTATTTGGGTAATTTGTTGATATGCAATATTTTTTCGATTAAGCCTTAATATAAAATAACATTCCTCTGGGTTGTATGGTCAGTATTATTTTTATTGTTTTTCTTTCAATAAAGTCCTTAATCTATATTTTAGTTGCACGATGCGCTTGATGGTCCAATTTGAGGAAATTAAACCTAAATGAGGATTTAATTGGCCTTATAATTGTTAAGAATGAAATCTTTTGCTTTTCCTAAGCATTAGGTTTTTCCAAAAATAAATAGTCGAAATGTCAGATAAACCAAACTATGATGCAGAATTCTGCGGAAACTTACCAATTCACCACATTAATTCCATTCAAGATTATGGATATTTAATCGTATTGGATAATAAAACCTTGAACGTTATTCAAATCAGCGAAAACTTAAGTGCAATTACCAATGAGGCACCAGCACAGCTGATAAATAAACATTTATCATTGTGGTTTAGCCAACAAGACATAGCTAATATTACCAAACTGATTAAAGGAGATGCGAAAGACAGAATTCCAGTTAATCTGACATTTAAAAATGATGATAAAAAGATGCATTTTAATGGTTTGGTTCATGTTAAAAATGACTATACCTTGTTGGAATTTGAAATTGCTTTAAAGGATGGTCAGAAAAGTTTTTCAGACGTTTTTCAGGAAGTAAGGCAGTTTATTTCGGCCATGGAGCATGCCTCCACGCTGGAAGAAGTATGTAATGTTGCCATTAAGCAACTACGTCGGATTTCAGGTTTCGATGGAGTAAGGATGTACCAGTTCGATTCTGCCTGGAACGGGACTGTAATTGCCGAGGAAATTTCGGGGGCATTGGAAAGTTATCTTGGACAAACTTTTCCGGCTTCTGACGTACCTAAACAAGCAAGGGCACTTTATCTCAAAAATCCTTTCAGGCTTATTTCTAACCGTGCATATAAACCTGTTAGGTTGTTTCCGGTTATCAATCCTTTAACCAACGCCTTTATCGATCTATCTGATTGTAATTTACGGGGTGTTGCAGCTGTACACCTGGAATATATGCAGAATATGAACGTCAGTGCATCTATGTCTATCAGGGTATTACATCACGACAAACTCTGGGGGCTGATTTCATGCCATCATATCGAACCAAAACATCCAAATGTAGACATGCGCTATATTTTCGAATGGCTTTCGGTAGAAATATCCAATCGCATCACCGCTATATTAAGTCAGGAAGATTATCAGCAGTCGGCTTTCAGACTCGAAAAACGAACCATAATCGCTGATCTTATTTATTCGAAAGATGACGTTATTGAAGGTTTGCTCGAAGATGAAAACTTAAACATTCTTTCTTTGTTTAATGCAGGCGGAGTGGTGGTGAAGATGGGTAACAGAGTCGAATCGCGTGGAAATGTACCTGATAAAAGTGAAGTGTATAACCTGATGTTATGGCTTGAGGGAAAAGAAGTTGAAAAGGTTTATACCAGCGATCATTTGAGTGGGGTATATGAGGAAGCGAAAGCATATGAAAAATTGGGAAGCGGAATTTTGGTTATCCCGATTGACGGCCGGAACGGCGATTATATAATCTGTTTCAGGCCTGAAGTTATACAGCAGATCAAATGGGGTGGCGATCCTGAGCAGGTGATCAAATTTGATAAAGATGGTAAAAACTATCACCCGCGAAATTCGTTTAAGCTTTGGCTCCAAACCGTTTATGGGCAATCGTTGGCCTGGAACAATAATGAACTGGAAATAGCCGAATCCTTAAGGAATTTTATATTTGAATTTAGAACAAAGCAACTTTACAATTAGCTTAATGGAAAAAAGGCAGGAATCGGTATTGAATAAGCGTTACGATAAATACATTGTTGCCATTGGTGCATCTGCCGGTGGTTTGGAAGCCATTCATGAATTCTTTGATCACATGCCGGCAAACTCAAGTTTTTCTTTTGTCGTGATCCAGCACCTCTCTTCCGATTATAAAAGTTTATTGGTAGAGCTTGTAGGAAAGCACACCCATATGAAAGTGTTCGAAGCGGCGAATGATATGGCCATCCAACAAGATTGTGTATATATTATTCCTAATAATAAACTTATGACCTTGGTTCGGGGGAGACTTAAGCTCGCTGATAAATCGCAGATTAAGGCACCTAATACCGCAATCGATCATTTTTTACATACCCTGGCGAAAGATAAAAAAGAGAAAGCAATTGCGATTATCCTTTCAGGAACCGGCACCGATGGTACTAAAGGCATACAAAGCATAAAAGAAAACGGTGGGATGGTTATTGTTCAAGATCCGGGGTCTGCTAAATTTGATGGTATGCCCAATTCGGCCATCGCATCTGGCAATGCAGATCATATCATGGTTCCTTCGAAAATGCAGGAAGAACTTTTTAGCTATGTAAATGAAGAGCCTGTTAAAGTGCTCGAAAATGGTAAGGTTAATGAAGAACTGCTCGATGAAGTGTTTAAACTTGTACACAACATTAGTGGTAATGATTTTAACCTGTATAAAACCCCTACTATTATCAGGCGCATTGGCCGGAGAATGAACGAAAGAGGTATAAAAAAACTCGACCGTTATGTCGATTTTTTGCAGAGCAATACTGATGAAGTAAAGATTTTAGCGCAGGATTTTCTGATTGGGGTTACTAAATTTTTCAGGGATGAGCAGGCTTTCGTACAACTTAATGAGTTCGCCATCCAGGATATCGTTAATCGGAAAGAAAACGGCGATGTAATTAAAATTTGGGTTTGTGCCTGTAGTACCGGGCAGGAGGCATACTCCATTGCGGCACTCGTAGATGATTGCGTAGACCGGTCGGGCAAAAAGATCGAGATTAAAATATTCGCTTCTGATATTGATGAAAAAAGTATTGAGATTGCCTCTCGCGGCGAATACCCGATGTTGGTAAAAAAAGAAATACCAGCTAAACTTTTTAAGAAGTATTTCGTACAGGAGGGGAAGCACGTTAAAGTAATTGCAAGCTTGCGTAAACAGGTTGTTTTTGCGAAACATGACGTAATTAAATCGCCTCCTTTTATTAAGAACGACCTGGTTACCTGTAGAAACATGCTCATTTATGTAAACAGCATTCTTCAGGAAAAAATTCTTTCCATATTCCACTTCTCCCTGCTGCCAAATGGATATCTGTTTTTGGGATCGAGCGAAACTGCTTCTTCTATGAAAGCTGGTTTAACAGAAGTCTCTGGTAAATCGAAAATTTATAAGAAAACCGGAAAAATCAATTATTCGACTTACAATACCTATAATACGGGTGCTAAGGCAACAATTGGTCAGGAACGTAAAAAAGGCGGTAACACCGAGATGCTACAAAGCCCGTTAGAAAAACGTTTGGCCGATTTCCTTTCATCAGATCTGGGCTATGTTGCCGTGTTTATTGATAAGGCGTACATCATGCAGGATGCCGTTGGCGATTACCGTCAATATTTGTCGCTTCCTGAGCAAAGTATCGAACTCAATATTTTAAAGATGGTACCGCGGGAGGTATCTATCGTACTCAATACCGGGTTACGCAAAGCCTGGAAAGAAAATAAAAAGATCGAATTAAAGAAGATCCGTTTTAAACAGGTTACGAAAGATATTTTTGTAGATATTTCCATTTTACCAGCATCCCCGGCTCATACCAATGGTTTTACCATGGTCGTTATTGTAGAACATGTTTCAGAAATAGTTGCGGATAAGGACGAAACTGTTTTTCCAGGTTTTCATGATGCTAACCAATCTGAATATGTGTTTGAACTGGAGGCCGAACTGAACGAAACCCGCTCGAACCTGCAGCTGGCTGTAGAAGAAATGGAAACCACCAATGAAGAACTCCAATCGAGCAACGAAGAACTCCTTTCAGCCAATGAAGAACTGCAATCCAGCAACGAGGAACTTCAATCATTAAACGAAGAACTCCATACCCTAAATACCGAACATCAGTTAAAGATCAAAGAACTGATCGAACTAAATGATGATCTGGATAATTATTTCAGGAGTACCGATATTGGTCAGATTTTTCTCGACGCCGAAATGTTTATCCGCAAATTTAATCCCGCGGCAGTAAGCATGGTGAATCTTATCGAATCAGATGTTGGCAGGTCTATAGAACACATTTCTAACAATATTAAGGCAGAAAACCTAATCAGCGATATTAAAAAGGTGCTGCTGAATGGGCATGTAATCGAAAAGGAAGTACAACTGAAAAATAATACCCGATGCCTGATGCGTGTAATGCCTTATTTAAGGAAGGATAAGCGGGCAGATGGTGTGGTAATCTCTTTTGTAGATATTTCTAAAATTACCGAATTGAACAATATCATCAGCGGTGTTTTTAATGCGAGCCTTAATGGGATTCTGGCGTTTAAAGCCGTGAGAGATGCCAAACATTTTATTGTAGATTTTGAGTGCAGCACCTATAACGATTCGGCACTAAGTATTTTAAAGAAGAACAAATCGGAGCTAACCGGTGCCAGATTGATGAAAATGATTCCTGAACTTACGGTAAGCAATCTTTTTAATAAATATGTAGGCGTGGTAGAAAACGGGAAGGTACTCGAAACAGAACTTCAGTTTTCTAAAGAACAATGGTTACAGCTAATTGCCGTAAAAATGTCTGATGGTTTTGTAGCTACATTAACCGATATCAGTCAGCAAAAATTGGCTGAGCACAAGCTGAAAAAGAATTATAACGAACTTTTAGGCACGCGCGAGAACCTACGTCAACTCAATACCGATCTCGAACTGAAAGTGAAAGAGCGCACCATGAAACTTTCAGAGAGTGAAGAACGTTTCAATCTGGTGTCGCATGCCACAAACGATACCATTTGGGACTGGAATCTGGCCCACAACACCATGTGGCGGAGTGATAACTTCACGTCTATGTTCGGTTATCAGAAAGATGCACACACTGAAAATATTGCATTTTGGTTCGATAAAATCCATCCCGATGATCGTGAGCGGGTTAAAGCAAGTGTTTATGAAGCCATTAACCACAACGAAACCCAGTGGACTGCTCAGTATCGTTTAGAAAAAGCAGATGGCAGCTATGCTACATTGCTCGACCGGGGAAGTATCCTGTTAGATAATCTGAACACGCCTTATCGCATGGTTGGTTCCATGGTAGATATATCAAAACTAGTGGATACTGAGGTGAGGTTAAACTCAACAGAACGTAAATTCAGAAAGATTTTCGACTCGAATGTAATCGGAATTTTGTTCAGCGATATTGAAACCGGACGGATAGAAGACGCTAACGATATCTTTTTAAAACTTTTAGGTTATTCGCGATCTGATTTCGAAAATGGAAATATTAATTGGATGGAGATTACACCGGAAGCTTTTCTGCCGATCAGCAAAATATCGCATAAATTATTAAAAGAAAAAGGCTTCTGCCCACCCTTCGAAAAACAGTACCTTAACAAAGCAGGCATTCCGGTAGATGTTTTGGTTGGTTCGGCCTTGTTAGGCGAAGATGTTCAGAACGGGGCAATTACTTACGTTATCGATATCAGCAAGCAGAAACATACCGAGAAAAAACGTAGCGAACTTCAAAAGCTGATCAAGAAACAGCAAGACGAGTTTTACAGTATTTTTAAAAATGCACCAGCTTTAATCACCATCCGTAGGGGTAAAGCCCTCAAATACGAATTTGTAAACGAAGCTTTTAAAACTTTCGATGGCGGAACCGATTATATTGGCCGCTCAAGGATTGGAAATGGTTCTAAGTTCGAATCACCAGAATTGCTCGAAATAGAGAAAAATGTGATGAAAACAGGCGAAACTTATATAGCCAGCGCCTATAAGATCGAGCAGTTAAACCGCGCTACAGGAGATTCGGTTGAAAAGTGGTTTGATATTATCCTAAATCCAGTTTTTTCTGATCAAGGGCTAATTGATGGCATTGCTTTCTTCGGTTTCGAAGTAACCGATTTAATGAAAGCCCAACAGGCTACCAAAGAGCTTATGCACCGAAAAGATGAGTTTATGAGTATTGCCAGTCACGAGTTAAAAACACCGATTACCAGTATTAAAGGCTTTTTACAGTTTGCACTGAGGATGGCCGAACAGCAGAAGTTTGAGAAAATTTATGAGTTTGTAGATAAGGCGAACCGTCAGATTGGAAAATTGACTGCACTTGTAGAAGATTTATTGGATGTAACCAAGATACAAGCTGGTAAAATGACTTTCAATTTCTCTGAATTCAACATCGCTGGCGTTATTGAGGATGCTATTGATGGTTTACAGGAAAGCATGAATGAACATCGCATTATACAGGATATAACTGATGTTCAGGTGTATGCTGATCGTAACCGTATTGAACAGGTTTTAAGCAATTTTATTTCCAATGCAATCAAATATTCGCCTAATGCAGATAAAATTATAGTGCAGTCTAAAGCAGAAGGCGATTACCTGTTGGTTTCGGTACAGGATTTTGGGATTGGAATACCCAACGATAAAGCAGAATTTGTTTTCGACAGGTTTTTCCGTGTAGAAGCTTCTTCATATAACTTTTCGGGGCTTGGGCTCGGCTTATATATTTCAGCCGAAATTGTTGAACGCCACGGAGGCGAAATCGGTGTAAATAGCCAAGAAGGCGAAGGTTCGATATTCTGGTTTAAAATTCCATTAAAAGATAAATCGTAGAGTCAATGCCTGTTTTAAGACTAATGCTGTATGATTATCTAGATGAAGCAAACAAAAACTGCTTCATTGGTGTAGTTATAATTCCTCTAACACGGGAGTAATTTGAAAGGGGTAAACATGGATGTGGTTACCCTTTTCTCTTTTAACAACATTTTAAGCAGCGAACTTGTTTAGTTCATTTTATTCAGTGTTGCTTGGCAGAATCCGTGCAAAGTATTTACAACAAAGAACAAAACAGAAAACATGCTGCAGATGATTACTTGATTTCAACATCCATTTAACATCTCCATTTTCCATCCCTCCATATTTTTTGTACCCTTGTAAAAAAAATAGAAATGGAGAAACCGCTTGTCAATATAACCTATTGCCCTAAATGTGGCTGGATGCTACGGTCGGCGTATATGGCGCAAGAAATTTTAACCACTTTTGTAGACGAGCTAAAGGGGGTAACTTTAATTCCGAGTGAAACATCGGGCGTTTTTACTGTTCATGTTGGTGAGAAACTAATTTTTGATAGAAAACAGATGCAACGCTTTCCTGAAATTAAAGAACTAAAACAGCTTATCCGTGATGAAGTGAATCCAGCCATGAACCTTGGCCACTCTGATGTTAAATAGCGAACATTTAAGTTTAGGAATCTAAATAATGATCGAATAGTGGGAGACTATATGATTATTTCATGTCGAGAACAGGGTTTTAGTAAATTGTTATCTTAACGCCAGGATCAGTTTGCCTGATTTGATTCTGAAATAGTAGGTTAAAGAAGTTCTTCCTTTTAAAACTTCAATAGTTTTAATGGCGCCAGAACTGCCCCATGTGTCAGAAATAAGATCACCAACTTTCAGTTGTTCCAGCCTATGGATGGGCGTCAATGCATCAATAAGTATCATAGTAACAAAAATAAGCCAATATATTTTTTTTAGATGGGACTTTTGTTTCAAAATATACATTTCACGTTTATGTGTAATCATAAATCATACGGTGTCTGTCTGTAAATGGTAGGTGTTGTTGAATCATTAAAGTGTAGGTGGAACAGCATCACGATCGAACAGAGCCGTCTTTAATGTAGGATAAATCTTACAATTTTTACTGTTTAATCCTAGATAATAGCCGATAGCTGAGTTTTAGGAAAATATGTATATTCGTTTCCTGCCATGCATACCACGGTACGGTTTCTCTATGTTCCTTATTCAGAAAAAAACTGCTTGCTCCATATTTTTTTTATGGATGGGCGCAGTTATTTGTTTTGCCCAGTCTACAACTATTCGCCTTAAATATCTGGGGGTAGAAAATGGCCTGTCTAATAATGTGGTAAACTCTTTGTATCTAGATCATTTTGGGTTTATGTGGATGGGTACCTATGATGGATTAAACCGTTACGATGGCTATCATTTTAAGGTTTTTAGAAATGGCTGGGGCGATGAACATTCATTGGTAAATAACCACATTACGGTACTGAATGGTGATGCGAAAAACAAGGTTTGGGTAGGTACGCAAAAGGGCGTTTCTTATTATGATTATGCCGATTCCAAGTTTCATCAATTGATTTATCTAGACAAGGGAAGAAAAAATGAGGTAAGTTATGCTATTAATTCCATTGCAATAAGTAAGGCTTTAGCTGTCTATGTAGCTACTGAAGAAAAAGGCCTGTTTATGCTCGAAAAGAATAGCAGCATTGCAAAACGGATCCCATATGGCAAAAATTTCGATTTCACTGTAAAAGCTTTATATGTTGATGAACAACAAACCCTATGGCTTTTTATAAAAGATGTGGGGCTTTGCAGATACGATAATGATAAACATAGACTTCGTTTAGTAACTGCTGCCGTACGCTCAGTAACATGCATTACCAAAGGCACTAACCAAACACTCTGGGTTGGAACAGAGCACGGACTTTTTCAATTTGATAAAGTCAATAGTAGCCTCACCAAGTTTAACCAGCATTTAAGCAATGAGAATATTATGAGTTTGTTGTTTGATCGGCAACAAAAACTCTGGATTTCAACTGATGGGGGAGGAATTGCTGTTTACAATACAAAAAATCAAAAAACAAATTACCTATCCGCAGGAAAAGAAAAAGGCTTACTGAGCAGTAATTCTGTCGCCCAGGTTTACGAAGACCGCGAATCTAGAAAGTGGATCGCAACCTTACGTGGTGGGGTTAATATCATCGATCCAGAAAATGAGCAGTTTACCACCATTAAACATAATCCATTAAAAAACAATTCCTTAATTAACAATTTTGTACTCTCTTTTAGCGAAGATGAAAACAAAAACATTTGGATCGGGACTGATGGAGGTGGTTTAAGTGTTTGGAACAGAAAGCAAAATACTTTTACCAATTATGCCAAAACCAGCGATCCAAACGCTTTAACCAGTAATTTTGTTACCAGTATTTTAAACGATGCAAACCACAACGTTTGGGTGGCCAGTTTTAGCGGCGGGATAGATCGTTTTAATAAAACAACAGGAAAATTTGTTCACTATAACTGTTACAATACCTATAAAGGCGTTGATGACATTAACATTTGGAAGCTTTATCAAGACAAACAACAAAATATTTGGGTAGGCACTACAAAAGGTGGTGCATTGTATCGTTACAATAAAATTGCCGATAAGTTTGAACTTTTCGACCATAATCTAAAGGATATCCACAGCTTGTTCCAGGATTCGAAAGGAAGACTCTGGGCAGGGAATTATACCGAACTGATCGAAATTGATCCGATAAACAAAAAACATAGCTATACGAAGATCAATTTTGCCATCAGGGCCATTCAGGAAGATTTTAATCATCAAATATGGATCGGCACCGAAGGTGGAGGTTTACTGCTTTTTGATCCCGAAACCAAAAAAATAAAGCGGTACATCCAGAGCGATGGGCTACCAAGTAATTCGGTGCTCAATATCCTTCAGGATGCCCAAGGTAATTTGTGGTGTAGTACTTATAACGGTTTATCAAAATTTGATGTTACACACCAAAGCTTTAAAAACTATTATGCTACCGATGGCTTACAAAGCAATCAGTTTAATTATAATGCTGCATTAAAACTTGCAAACGGTAACTTTTTGTTTGGTGGAATTGGTGGCTTCAATTTGTTTTCGCCCGATAGCATTAAGAAAAATAAAAGGATACCCAAAATGGTGCTGACCGATTTTAGGATCAATAATATTCCGCTCGATCAGGATTCGGGTTATAACGATATCTCTGTTGTTAATTTAGCACGCATAGAAATCCCATATAGTGCTGCGGTGATTTCTATCGATTATGCGGCAATAGAATTCTCTTTTCAGGATCAGATTTCTTATGCCTATTACCTGGAAGGTTGGGATAGAGACTGGAATTATGTAAACAAATTAAGCACAGCCTATTATTCCAGGTTAAATGAAGGTGAGTATAAACTGCACATTAAAAGTACCGATACCGAAGGTGCCTGGAGCAACAACGAAAAGATTGTAATGATTAGGATTTTACCCCCTTGGTACCGCACCTGGTGGGCCTATACCATTTACCTTATTATAGGGTCTTCCCTGTTTTATCTTTTTCAGACCTATCGCAACCGCCAGAGAAGATTAAAACACGAGGTAGAGATTACCAACCTTAAAATGGAGCGTGAAAAAGACCTTAATGAGAAAAAACTGAATTTCTTTACCAATATTTCGCACGAGCTGAGAACGCCATTGACCTTAATTGTTAATCCGATTAAAGACATTATCCATAAGAAAGACCCAGGGCAAGAGAAGAACGATTTAAATGTTGTTTACCGCAATTCGAGGCGTTTGTTAAGCCTGGTAGATCAGTTATTACTGTTTAGAAAAACAGAAAGTGAGAACGATGCATTGAAGATTGTAAGGATCAACCTCTACAAATTTACAAACGAGATTTTCCTCTGCTTTAATTATTTGGCAAAGCAGAACCATATAGAATATACTTTTGAGTGCGAGGAGGAAGAACTTGATATTTATGCAGATAAAGACAAGCTCGAAATCGTTTTCTTTAACCTGCTCTCTAACGCGCTTAAATTTACACCAAAAGGCGGTTTTGTGAAATTTAGTGTTAAAACCCTAGGTATGCGGGTGCAGATCGAGGTGAGCGATAGTGGTCCGGGCATACCGGCGCATGTAGGTGAAAAATTATTCGATAAATTTTATAAAGTAATGTCGAACGAATCGCTGAAGATGGGTTTCGGTATTGGGCTTTACCTGGCCAAAAACTTTGTAGAATTGCATAAAGGGAAAATTTCATTCCGTTCCAATCAGGGAATGGGTACCATCTTTTTGATCGATATTCCGGTTGGGGAGCCAAACTTGCAGCAAAGTGGTGTTTTCCAAAACGAATTGACTTATGTAAACGAGCTCATTGCGCAGGAGGAAGAAGCAGAAAATAACGATGCCGAGAATGTGGGCAACCTTGAATTGCTCATTTCAGATTTACACTCGATTTTGGTTATTGATGACAACCCCGAAATTATTGATTACATCAAGCATATTTTTCAGGATAACTTCAAAATTTACAAGGCCGAAAATGGTACAGATGGATTAAAACTCTGTAAAGAATATTTGCCTGATATCGTAATATCTGACGTAAACATGGATGGCCTTAACGGTATCGAACTCTGTAAGGCGATTAAAGAGGATTCTGCCTTGAGCCATATCCCGGTAATTCTATTAACCGGCGACCCTAGTCCGGAGGTAAAACTTAAGGGAATCGAAGTTGGTGCCTACGATTTTATCAGTAAACCCTTCGATAAAGAGCTTTTTACAGCCAAAATTAATAGCATTATTAAAAACAGGACCAATCTTCAGTCTTATTTCTACAATGAAATAACCTTGAAGAGTGATGCCCATAAAGTATCTCATGAGGATAAGGGCTTTCTTCAAAAGTGCATTACCATTATAGAAGAAAACCTGATGGAAGACAGTTTTAACGTAAAAACACTGGCATCTGATCTTGGAATGAGCCATTCTAATCTCTACAAAAGGATCAAGGCCACTTCAGGTCAGTCTATAAATGGTTTTATTCGTTTTATCAGACTCAGAAAGGCAGCCGAATTGTTAATCAATACCAATTTAAATATTAACGAAGCTGCCTTTCGGGTAGGTATAAATGATAGTAAATACTTTAGAGAACAGTTTCAGAAGCTGTTTAAATTAACGCCGTCAGAATTTATAAAGAAACACCGCAAAAGTTTTCATAAATACTATAATATTAATGCCACAACATAAAAGTTACGCTATTTTGGTTTTTAAATGCGTTTATCTTAAAACGCCCCCTGCAAAGTATGATTTAACCCCCTGTGTAAAGCTTAAAAATTTCGGTACTTCGGCTTCACCAAATGTAAGAAACCGAGCAGCCTAAAACGTATAATGTATCAATCCCTAAATAAAAGTATATTTCTAATCTGTACATTCATCGGTATCAACCTGATGAGTGTTGCACAAGAAACACAACTGAGTACAATTGCCAGTAACGGCTGGGCAAACAACTCGGTAAATACTGTTATTTTCCGTAAAAATTCGTTAATCAGTTTTAAAGATAGCCAGTATGCTGCCTATTATAATCACGAACAACATGTGGTATTGGCTAAACGCAAAATCGGCTCAACCCGTTGGTTATTAGTTACTACGCCTTATAAAGGTGATGCTACCGACGCTCATAAATCAATTAGCATTATGGTAGATGGTGATGGTTTCCTTCATATTGCCTGGGGCCAGCATAATAACAGTCTAAACTATGCCAAATCAGTTTCAGCAGGTTCATTAACCTTAGGGAATAAAGAAGTTATGCTTTCTGTAAAGGAAAATAAAGTCAGTTATCCTGAGTTTTATAAGCTGGCAAACGGCGATCTCTTATTTTTTTACCGTGATGGTGGCTCTGGAAACGGAAACCTGATGATTAACCGTTATAGCCTGAAGACTAAAAAATGGACACGTGTGCAGGATGGGATGATTGATGGTGAAGGACAACGAAATGCATATTGGCAGGTAGCTATAGATCAGGTTGGAACCATCCATTTATCGTGGGTGTGGCGCGAAAGCCCCGATGTAGCCAGTAACCATGATTTATGTTATGCCAAATCAACCGATGGAGGTTTAAACTGGTTAAAATCTACCAATGAAAAATATAGTCTTCCCATTACTGCTGGCAACGCAGAATATGCACTTAAAATTCCGCAAAAAAGCGAGCTGATTAACCAGACATCGATGTTTGCAGATGCCAAAGGCAAGGTGTTTATTGCCGGTTATTGGCGTGATACGAACGAAACCATACCACAATATCACCTGGTTTTTAAAACAGACGACCATTGGAAAGTAAGCAACCTTAATTTTAGAAAAACGGCTTTTAGTTTAAGTGGAGGAGGTACTAAACAGATTCCGATTTCGCGGCCACAGATTATCGTTTGGCCAAATGGAAAATATTATGCTGCGGGATTGTTGTTTAGGGATGCTGAACGAGGTAGTAAGGTTTCAATTGCTTTGAATGGTGAGCTCGGATCAGGAAATTGGAGAATTAAAGACCTTACTAAAACAAGTATAGGCGATTGGGAACCCAGTTACGATACCGAACTTTGGAAAAGCAAAGGGATTTTAAGCCTGTTTCTGCAGCATGTTACCCAGGTTGATGGAGAAGGGAAAGCAAATCAGCCACCAACAATAGTGCAGGCCCTAGATTGGAAACCAAAAAATAAATAATGAATTAACCTTAAAATGAAACATTCCATTATAAAATATAACTTTTCTCTACTTGCTGTTTTGTTCTTGTTATCAATAAATCTGGTAGAGGCACAAAGCAAAAAAACAGCTAAAGTATCCAAAGAAAATACGGCGTATTTATTTGCTTATTTTACCGGAAACGCTAAAGCGGAAGAAGCGATCCGTTTTGCTGTGAGCACCGATGCTTACCATTACAAGGCTTTAAACAATAATACTCCAATCATTTCTTCCGAAAAAATCAGCAGTACCGGAGGTATACGCGATCCACATATTTTGCGGGGCGAAGATGACAAAACCTTTTACATGGTGGCTACCGATATGGTTTCGGCCAATGGCTGGAATTCGAACAGGGCAATGGTATTGCTTAAATCAAATGATCTGATCCATTGGACATCGGCAGTTGTTAATATTCAAAAACGTTTTCCAAATAATGAAAATCTGCTACGTGTTTGGGCTCCACAGACTATTTACGATAAAACAGCCAAAAAATATATGGTTTATTGGTCAATGAAGCATGGCGATGATCCTGATAAAATTTATTATGCTTACGCCAATGCAGATTTTACAGATTTGGAGACAGTTCCAAAACAGCTCTTTTTTAGCCCAACCAACGGTTCTTGTATTGATGGCGACATTATTTACGATAAAGGGAAATACAATTTATTCTTTAAAACAGAAGGAAATAGCAATGGCATAAAAAAAGCAGTTTCTAATCAACTCACCACAGGTTATGTACAACAGGATAAATATTTACAACAGACCAAAGAGGCTGTAGAAGGAGCTGGTGTTTTTAAACTGAACCATAGCGACGAATATATCCTGATGTACGATGTATATATGAAAGGCCGCTATCAGTTTACCAAAAGTAAAGATCTCGCAAATTTTAGTGTAGTGGATCAAGATATTACCATGGATTTTCACCCAAGGCACGGAACTATTTTGCCTATTAATCAAAAAGAGTTAAACCGGTTGCTCAATCAGTGGTATACTGTCGAATCTGTTTTGCAAAGCGCACAGAATAAGGCAATCAACCAAAATAATATTGTTTTAGATAGCGTGAACCAAAAACTTTATCTGCCTGTAAATTATGGGACTGATTTAAAAGCTTTTGACCCGCAGTTTAATACCTTTAATCAAATCAGTATCGCGCCAAAAGGGAAATTAGATTTTACTAAAGGCGCTGTAAAAATTAAGGTAGGTATTGCCAATCAACAACCTAAAATTTATTCGGTAAGTGTAGCTGTAGCGAATAATCCTGTTTTAAAAGGTTATTACGCAGATCCGGAAATTTTATATTCCAATAAAACAGGCAAATATTACATCTATCCAACCAGCGATGGTTTTAACAACTGGAGTGGTACCTATTTTAAAAGTTTTTCATCAACTGATCTCGTTAACTGGACAGATGAAGGTAAAATACTAGACCTTGAAAAAGATGTTTCGTGGGCGAAAAAGAATGCCTGGGCTCCCACCATTATCGAAAAGAAAGTAAACGGCGTTTATAAGTATTTTTATTATTTCACAGCAGCACAGAAAATTGGAGTTGCTGTTGCTGATCATCCAGCTGGACCGTTTAAGGATAGTGGTGAGGCTTTAATTTCAAGCAGACCAAAAGGAATAAAAGGCGGGCAAGAGATCGATCCTGATGTATTTAACGATCCCAAAACCAACAAAAGTTATCTGTATTGGGGAAATGGGTATATGGCCGTTGCACCATTAAAAGAAGATATGGTTTCGATTGATACCAATGAGATTAAAGTTATTACACCAAACAACGGTTTTAGAGAAGGAACCGAAGTTTTTTATCGTAATGGAAAGTATTACTTCTTATGGTCTGAAGATGATACACGGAGCGAAAATTATCGGGTACGTTATGGCTTTTCTGATTCGCCTATAGGAAAAATAACCATTCCGGAAAATAACCTGATTCTGGCAAAAGATGTAGCACAAGGTATTTACGGAACAGGGCACAACAGTGTAATCAAAGTTAACGGAAAAGATGAATGGTATATGGTTTACCATCGTTTTACCCGACCAAAAGGAATTTCGATGGGGAGTGCTGCAGGCTACAACCGCGAAGTTTGCATCGATAAAATGGAATTTAATACTGATGGAACTATTAAACCTGTGATACTAACCATAAACGGCATTAAACCAATACACTAATGAAACTAAAATTGTATAAGGCGCTTTTCTTATTGTTGTTTTTTAGCAGCACAGTTGTAAATGCACAAACTTCAACTTCAAAAGAGGAAGTGCTCGAAATGATCAATCGCGCAAATACCTATTGGCAAGGTAACAATAAACCCGAAGTACGTGCTTTTTGGGATCATGCTGCTTACCATACCGGAAATATGGAGGTTTATGGAATTACCAAGAACGAAGCTTACCGTAAATATTCAGAAGATTGGGCCGTTTATAACAAATGGATGGGCGCAAAATCAACTGATAAATCCAACTGGAAATATAAATATGGCGAAACAGATGAGCATGTGCTGTTTGGCGATTGGCAGATCTGTTTTCAAACCTATATCGATTTATACCACTTAAAACCCGAAGAATATAAAATTGCAAGGGCAAAAGAGGTAATGCAATACGAAATGAACACACCCAATAACGACTATTGGTGGTGGGCCGATGGTTTGTACATGGTAATGCCTGTTATGACCAAACTTTATAAAGTAACTGGAGACCAAAAATACCTCGATAAGCTGTACGAATATTTTATGTATTCGAATAGCATTATGTACGATAAAAAGGAAAAACTTTATTACCGGGATGCCAAATATGTTTATCCGATGCATAAAAGTGTAAACGGCAAAAAAGATTTTTGGGCAAGAGGCGATGGTTGGGTGTTTGCAGGTTTAGCCAAAGTGTTAAAAGATCTGCCCCTTAACGATCCACATCGGAACGAATACCTGAGCAAGTACCAGAATATGGCCAAAGCAATTGTTAAAAGCCAGCAGGCAGAAGGTTATTGGACCAGAAGTATCCTCGATCCACAACATGCCCCTGGACCAGAAACCAGTGGAACAGCCTTTTTTACTTATGGTTTGTTATGGGGGATAAACAACGGTTATTTAAAAGAAAAAAACTATTTACCTGCAGCACAAAAAGCATGGACATATCTAACTAAAACCGCATTACAACCTAACGGTAAACTGGGATATGTACAGCCGATAGGAGAGAAAGCCATTCCGGGTCAGGTGGTTGATGTAAATTCTACAGCGAATTTTGGCGTAGGGGCCTTTTTATTGGCTGGATGTGAGATGTATCGTCATTTATCAAACAAAAACTAAATTTTTATAGGAAAAAATGAGACTTAAAAATATTTTAATTACGGGTTTATTGATCGTCTTGGCTGGTGGTTCTGCATTTGCGCAAAAGAAAACCAAGAATACCAAAAATGCGGTTTTAACCGATCGGCAGTTTTGGTTGCAACAGATGGATAAGATGGTGAAACCCGTTTTGTATAACCTGGCTAAAGACAGCCTGCGTATTGCGATGCCAAAAGTTACTTCTATCCATATTGATAATAAAGAACACCGCATTAAAGTACAATATGTAGAAGTTTTGGGTAGGGTTTTAAGTGGTATTGCGCCATGGTTGCAGTTAGAGGGAGGTTCGACAGAAGAAGTAGCTTTAAGGAAACAGTACCGGGAGTGGGCCATTCAGGGACTAAAAAATGCTTTAGATTCTAATGCCAAAGATTTTATGAATTTCGATATTGGTGGGCAACAACTGGTAGATGCTTCTTATGTTGCATTAGCTTTGGTACGTGCACCTTGGTTATGGGAAAATCTGGATAAGAAGAACCAGGAACTGATGATGAAATCGATCGTTACCACCAGAAGATTCAAACCTGTTTTTTCTAACTGGTTACTTTTTTCTGCCATGAACGAGGCTTTTCTGGCTAAGTTCGGTTACAGCTGGGATCCTATGCGTGTTGATTATGCGCTGCAACAAATGGAACAATGGTATACAGGCGATGGAATGTACACCGATGGAACATCCTTTGCATTCGATTATTATAATAGTTATGTTATTCACCCTTATCTGGCTACTTTGGCAAATATCATTGGTGCTAAAACGAACAGTTATAAAGAGATGTTCGAGAAGATTAAAAAGCGCAATGAGCGGTATGCCATCATTCAGGAAAGATTAATCAACGCCGATGGCACTTACCCGGCAACAGGTCGCTCCATCATTTATCGTGGTGCTGCATTTCATCATTTGGCCGATATGGCCTGGAGAAAAGCATTGCCAAAACAGTTAAGTCCGGCTCAGGTACGGTGCGCTTTAACCGCTGTAATCAAAAAAACTTTAGAGAGCCCTACAACCTATAAAAATGGTTGGTTAACAATAGGCTTATATGGCGATCAGCCAAATCTTGGCGATTTCTATAACAACCAGGGAAGCCCATATATTGCTTCAAATATCTTTTTGCCATTAGGTTTGCCAGAAGCAGACCCATTTTGGACCAGCCCAGCAGAGAAATGGAGTGCGCAAAAGATCTGGAGTGGCGAGAATTTTGAAAACGATCACAGTGCCAGTTTAAAATAAATAGCAGATAGCTATACAATTGAAAAGATGTGGGTAATTACCGTCTTTGTAACGTTAAAAATTATTTAATTAAAATGATGAATAAGAGAATCAGTTTTGTTTTAGGATTTATTGCCTTCAGTTTAGGACTAAATAGTTATGTTTCAGCACAACAAACATATACTTCTTTTACTCCCGGTAAACTTTGGAAGGATGATAAAGGTGTTCATATTAACGCCCATGGCGGAGGCATTGTCGAATATAAAGGCATTTACTATTGGTTTGGTGAGCATAAGATTGAAGGTGAAAAAGGCAATACGGCACAGGTAGGCGTACATTGCTACTCATCAAAAGATTTATACAATTGGAAAGATGAAGGTATTGCACTTCCGGTTTCAGAAGATCTGAAAAGTGACATTGCTAAAGGCTCAATCCTGGAGCGCCCAAAAGTGGTGTATAACAAGAAAACCAAAAAGTTTGTGATGTGGTTTCACTTAGAACTTTTAGGCAAAGGTTATGCAGCAGCAAGATCGGGTGTTGCGGTAGCCGATCGCCCAACTGGTCCATATACTTTTATCAAGAGTTATCGTCCAAATCCGGGGAAAATGCCCTTTTATGCAGCAGGAACAGCAGAAAAAGATATGGTAAATTGCCAGCAACCGGCCAATAAAAGTGATGGTTTTTTCTGTAGGGATTTTCCCGGTGGGCAAATGGCAAGAGATATGACCGTTTTTGTCGATGATGATGGAAAAGCCTATCATATATTCTCTTCAGAAGAAAATTTTACGTTGCATTTGGCGGAGTTAACCGCTGATTATTTAGGGCATACAGGAAAATTTATCAGAATTTATGTGGGGCAGCAAACAGAAGCACCAGCTTTGTTTAAGAAAAACGGAACCTACTATATGGTTGGTTCGGGCTGTACAGGCTGGGCGCCAAATCCGGCCAGATGGTTCAAAGCAAGCTCCATTTGGGGACCTTGGACTTATATGGGTAATCCATGCCAGGGCGAAGGGGCCAAGCTAACCTATGGCGGCCAGAGTACGCATGTATTGCCGGCACCAGGCAAAAAAGGAGAATTTATTTTTATGGCTGATAAATGGGAACCGAAAAATGCCATTGATGGCCGTTACTTGTGGTTGCCAATCAAATTTGAGAACGATAAAATTTCGATAAACTGGGCAGATGAATGGGATCTGAGCGTGTTTAAAAGGTAGAGAAAAAAACAAAATTTTTATATAAATCTAGATGATGAATTGCGTAAAAATGCGCAAATGGGACTTTTTTTTGCCCAAAATTCGGGTCATCTTAAAACAACTTTAAAAAATGAAAGCAAAATTATTATGGTTGGTGGCGATATGTTTCTCCTTATCAGCTTTTGGCCAACAAGCTAAACATACGTTTAAGCTAGGAGAAACAGACTTTCTATTAGATGAAAAACCCTTTCAGATAATTTCTGGGGAGTTACATTATCCTCGTGTACCAAAAGAGGCCTGGCGGGCCCGTATGAAGATGGCCAAAGCAATGGGACTAAATACGATCGGTACTTATGTATTCTGGAATCTGCACGAACCACAAAAAGGAAAATTCGATTTTTCGGGCAATAATAATATTGCCGAATTTGTGAAAATCGCCCAACAAGAAGGCCTTTGGGTTATCTTAAGACCAAGTCCTTACGTTTGTGCTGAATGGGAGTTCGGTGGTTATCCCTATTGGCTTCAGAACGAAAAAGGCCTTGTGGTGAGAAGTACCGAAAAACAATATTTAGATGAGTATAAGAAGTATATTATTGAAGTAGGGAAACAGTTGGCACCATTGCAGATTAACCATGGTGGTAATATTATTATGGTACAGGTAGAGAACGAATACGGCTCTTACGCTGCTGATAAAAATTACTTAGATATCAACAGAAAAATGTTTATCGAAGCAGGTTTTGATGGATTGCTTTATACCTGCGATCCGGCTGCAGATGTAAAAGATGGACATTTAGACGGATTACTGCCAGCCGTAAACGGAATCGATAATCCGGCAAAAATTAGGCAGTTGGTAAATGAGAACCATAATGGAAAAGGCCCATATTTTATAGCTGAGTGGTATCCTGCATGGTTCGATTGGTGGGGAACACCTCATCACACCGTTCCGGCAGCGCAATACACCAAGAAGTTAGATTCTGTTTTAGCAGCGGGCATCTCGATCAATATGTACATGTTCCATGGCGGTACAACGCGCGATTTTATGAATGGGGCAAACTATAAAGATATTTCACCTTACGAGCCACAAACCAGTAGTTATGATTACGATGCGCCTTTAAATGAGGCTGGAAACGCAACTGAAAAATTCAGGGCGTTTAGAAGTGTGATCGAAAAACATCTTCCAGCAGGACAGAGTTTACCGCCAATTCCAGCTGCTAAACCAAGTATCGCAATTGCGCCTTTTAAACTGGGAAGTAAAGTGGCTTTGTTTAATGCGCTGCCAAAAGCAGTGAAAAATAGCACACCTTTAACTTTCGAGGATCTTAGCCAGGATTATGGCTATGTACTTTACCGAACGACCATTAAGGGAGATAAAAAAGGCGAACTTCAGATTAAACAACTACGGGATTATGCACTGATTTTTATCAACCAGAAAAGGGCAGGAATTTTAGACCGTAGGTTAAACCAAAATACTTTGGCATTAACAATCCCGAAAGGCGAAGTACAACTCGATATTTTTGTAGAAAATATGGGCAGGGTAAACTTTGGAAAGTATCTGTTAGAAAACAAAAAAGGAATTACCGAACAGGTAACTTTCGATGGTACCGAAGTTAAAAACTGGTCGATGTACGGCTTCCCTTTTAATAATATTGCTGGTTATACTGCAAAGGCTGCTCCTTCAAAACAAAGTGGAAACGGACCAACATTACAAAAAGGATCTTTCCAGATTTCGAGAGTTGCGGATACTTATTTAGATATGACCGATTGGGGAAAAGGGGTAGTGTGGGTTAATGGACACAACCTAGGGAAATACTGGGCAATTGGTCCACAACAAACATTATATATCCCTCAAGAATGGTTAAAAAAAGGTAAGAATGATATCGCGGTTTTAGAACTGATTAAATCTGAGCAGAATATTTTAAAGGCAATTGATCAACCAATCTTAAATACAATAAAAAAATTAAACGTAGACTAAACGTTTAAAAATCTTCAAATAGGGGTTAAAAAGCCAAATTCTAACAAAAAGTAACAATTTAGCCCCTACTTATTACCGTATTACCCCTCACTCCACTAGTATTTTATGGTTACTTTGTTGTAATCAATCCATCCCCATTCATGCATAATTTCTATATCAGGTCTGATTAATATTTAATAAAATATTTTGATAGACTACCCTTTTGAATTCCTCTCGCGGTTCAATTATTAACTAACCAAATAATCTTAAAAAATGAAAAGAAAACTACTAGCCACATCTAAGTGTGCGGTAATGTTTTTGTTTGCTTTAATCCTATCCTTAGGTAAATCAAACGATTCAATTGCACAAACTGCTCAAATCTCAATTTCTGGAAAAGTAAAAGATACTCAAGGTAACCCCATTCCAGGTGCCTCCATTAGTGTTAAGGGAACTACTCAGGTGGTGGCCAGCGATGCCAATGGAAATTTCAAAATATCAGCCCAAAAAGGAGAAAGTTTAGTGATTACTTTTGTCGGTTATGTAACCAATACCATATTGGTAGCTAATGACACGCAACTGAGCATCATCCTTGCAGAGGATAAGGATAAAAACTTACAAGATGTAGTTGTAATAGGTTATGGTACGCAAAAACGTTCTGATGTTACCGGTTCGATTGTTTCTGTACCTAAAGCACGGTTGTCGCAATTACCTGTAACAAATGTTCTTCAATCAATTGAAGGCGCAGTAGCAGGGGTAAATGTTAGCACTACATCATCTGTTCCCGGAAGTCAGCCGAATGCATTAATCAGAGGTCAGAATTCAATAAGCGCAACTACTGGGCCTTATGTGGTTGTGGATGGGGTGCCTTTGACCAAAACCGGTGGTTCATTAAATGACATTAACCCAAACGATATTGCGTCTGTAGAGGTTCTGAAAGATGCGAGTGCTACCGCAATTTATGGTACCAATGGCTCAAATGGTGTTATCTTAATCACAACAAAAAGAGGTACAACGGGTAAACCGGTTATTCGTTACAGCGGTTATGCAGGTATCGATAATATTGCACATATTTTGCAGCCAGGAAGCGGTGCAGATTATGTTCAAAAATATGCTGATATGCTTAAACAAACCGGCCAGGTACAACAAAGACCAGTTCCAAATATCGGTGAACTTCCTGCTTATAATGCCGGTACCACAACCGATTGGGTTAAAGAAGCAACCCAACAAGGGGTAATTCAGGATCATAATGTTAGTATTTCGGGCGGATCACAGGATGTTAAATATTTCATTTCAGGCGATTATCTTAATCAGAAAGGTGTAATTAAAGGTTATGATTTTAAACGTATAGGTTTGCGTTCTAACCTGGATGTTAATGTAACCAGTTTTTTAACTATAGGTACATCACTATTTTTAACCAGTAATAACTTCGACGGTGGAAGGGCAAACTTGTTGTTAGCAACGGCGATGAGTCCTTATGGTCAGGAATATAATACAAATGGAACATATACAATTTACCCGATGAGTCCGGAGCAATTGTACACGAATCCACTGTTAGGTTTAACAACTACTCAAATCAGAAGAACAACCAATATTAATGGAAATGGATATGCCGAAGTTAAGTTTCCCGGAGTGTTAACAGGCTTGAAATTTCGTTTAAACGCAGGTTATACTTATTTTCCGGAAAGAAGAGGAAGTTATATTGGCCGTTTAGCCAATGATTTAAATGGTACCGCAAGTAGTTTCAATGCCTCTACAAACAGTTATACTATTGAAAATATCTTAAGTTATTCTAAAGATATTAAAAAGCACCACTTCGACTTTACGGCTTTATACAGTGCTCAGGAGCGTCAATACAGTTCTACTACAGCTGGTTCAGTTGGTTTTATCAATGATGAATTAGGCATGAATAATATGGGTGCCGGAGCTACACAAACCAGTGGATCTTACCGTGATAGATATGGATTGAACTCACAAATGGGTCGTTTGTTTTATTCATATGACAGCAAATACTTACTGACTTTAACTGCACGTAGAGACGGTTCTTCAGTTTTCGGCGCAAATACAACCAAATACGGTGTTTTCCCTTCTGCTGCAATTGGCTGGAATATCATTAACGAAGACTTTATGAAAAGCGCCAAGTTTTTCAATAACCTGAAACTAAGATTATCATACGGTAAAACAGGTAATGAGGCTGTAGATGTTAACAGAACCATAACTACAGAAGGTTCTTTACGCTCTCCATTTAATGGGATAAGTACGATTGGTGTTGCTCCAAATAACTTAGGAAATGCATCATTACAATGGGAAACCACAAAAACGGCAAATATTGGCTTAGATTTCGGTATTCTTAACAACAGGATTAATGGTAGTATAGAAGCATATCAGAATAAAACATCAGGTCTTTTATTAAACAGAGCTTTACCCATTATAACGGGTTACTCAAGAGTGTTAGAAAATATTGGTAAAACAACGAATAAAGGTTTAGAGATCACTTTGAATACACAAAATATTGCTGGTAAAGATTTCCGTTGGGAAACCATGTTTGTTTTTGCGACTAACAAAAATAAAATTACCAATTTATATGGCGATGGAAAAGACGATTTAGGAAACAGATGGTTTATAGGTAAGCCAATTAGAGTAGTGTATGATTATCAAATGACAGGTGTCTGGCAAACGGGAGAGGACGTTTCTAAACAAGACCCAACAGCAAAACCAGGAAGCCTGAAATTTGCTGATTTAACCAGCGACGGTAAAATTACGGCCGATGACAGAACGATTCTAGGTCAAATTGATCCAAAATGGACCGGTGGTTTAACCAATACTTTCCACTACAAAAACATCAACCTGAGCATTTTCATTCAAACTGCTCAAGGGATGACCAGAAACAATACTGATCTGGGTTATGGTGATGAAACCGGAAGAAGAAATACGCCTGCTGAAATTGGTTACTGGACGCCTGAAAACATGAGCCAAACCAGGCCAGCATTATCTTACAACAACACTTTGGGTTATGGCTATGCATCAGACGCAAGCTACACCAGAATTAAGGATGTGACGTTAAGTTATGTTTTCGCACAGTCAGTGTTAGATAAACTTCACCTCGGTAGTTTAACCGTATATGCAAGTGGTCGTAACCTGCACACTTTTACCAAATGGGTAGGCTGGGATCCAGAACAAACTACTTACAGTAGAGGATCAGGCGATGGCAATGCAAATCAACAGGCATTTGCAGCAGACTGGACAAATAACTATCCTTTAACAAGAACTTTCGTATTGGGTTTAAATGTTTCATTACGTTAATTTACAATCATCATGAAAAAATATATAACCATAATTGCATCATTATCAGTGCTATTTGTTGCATTTTCATCCTGCAAAAAAGCATTTTTAGATGAGAAACCATTTTCATCATATACACCATTAACGCTCACCGATTCACTTGGATTCGAAGCCTCGTTAATTGGTTTGTATAACCATACAAGTACAATTTTTTCCTGGGCTGATCAGCAGGGCTGGCCAAGCGTTTGGCAGGTTGGAACTGATGTTGCAAATGCAACCAATAACCAGCAAGGTGTAGAAATTCCTTACTATAATTATGCTACGCTAACCTCTACTGATGGTGGTGCAGCCCGCATGTGGAATAGAGACTACATCATGGTAAACTTAACTAACATTATTGTAGATGGTATTGAAAACCCAAGTGTAACTAGCTTAAGTGCAAAAGGTAAAAGCCTGGTAAGCGCCGAAGCTAAATTTTTCAGGGCTTATGCTTACAACAACTTAGCAACTTTGTTTGGTGGTGTGCCATTGATTACACATGCATTAGCAGGGCCAAAAATAGATTTTGTAAGGGCACCTATAGCTGATGTAAATAATTTAATCGTTTCAGATTTAGTGTATGCTGCGGCAAACCTTCCTGATATTGAATCAGTTAAAACCAATTCCAAAGGCAAAATGTATGGCAGGGCAAACAAATTTATGGCTATGCAACTTCTTGCTGAAGTTTATCTCCGGATCGGGAAACCTGATTTAGCAGAGCAACAGGCACAGGCGATTATCAGTAGCGGAAAATTTAGCCTTATCAGAAGCCGTTATGGTGTTAAAACTGGCCAGCCAGGAGATTATTATTCAGATATGTTCCAATATGGCAATGAAAGAAGAGTTCAGGGCAATACAGAGGCTATTTGGGTGTTAGAGCAAGAAAATCCAACTGCGGTAGTTGGTGGTATCACCGATAATCCACAGCAAAGAAGGGTATGGGGAGCTGCTTATTACAACATTGCAGGAATGGCTTTGGCCGATTCGTTAGGCGGGCGTTCAATTGGTAGGTTGCGCTTAAGCAACTGGGTACTTTATGGTTTGTATAAAGGTAACGATATCAGGAACTCTCAATACAACATCCGTAGAAGATATTATTACAACGACCCGAATCCTATATATGCTGCAAGATATGGCAAACCGGTTCCTTTTACCGGTCCTGATACGTTAGTCAATATTTGCCCAAGTACAACCAAATGGGGCGCTTTTGATCCTAATGATACTTTTGGTTATGCGATGATCAAAGATTTTATTTTGATGCGCTTGGGCGAAACTTACCTTCTTTTAGCTGAAGCTCAGGTTGCTCAAGGTAAAACAGCTGAAGCTGCCACAACCATAAATGTACTTAGAACAAGGGCAAATGCGGCTCAGGTTAGCGCAGCTGAAATGACTAAAGATTTTATTCTTGATGAAAGAGCCAGAGAGTTGATTGGCGAAGAAAATAGGAGGATGACGCTGATGAGAACCGGAACTTTAGTAGAACGTACACTTCGTTTAAACGCGAACGATGCATCAAAACCGATTACAGGTTTAACGACAAAAAATTTGTTATTGCCAATTCCTTTAAGTGAAATACAATTAAACAAGGACGCGGTGTTGACTCAAAACCCAGGCTATTAAATCATCCGGGTTACCTAAATAATTCACTCTCCGGATCTTGCTGTAAAGAAAGGTTCGGGGAGTTTTTGTTCCCATCCGGTTTTAAGCAAGGTAACCGGTTAATCTGTTAAATCAATATCCCTTTAAGAAGATGGATTATCGAATCTTTCTTCTCTAAAGTTAAACGTTTATTTAACGTTTAATTTCTAGCCAAAAAGCGAAAAAACAGCATAAAAGGCCTAAAAGTAACAATTTAACCCCTATTTATTACCGTATTACCCCTCAGTTGAGGGGTAATTTAATGGTTACTTTGTTAGACCAAGTAACAAACAAATAAGATATGAGCAAAAAACGACATTTTATTTAACATCTTTCCCTACAAATTGAAAAGCATTTAACTAATACTTTTTTTAAATAACCATTAAATAAACCCGCTCACCTGAGCAGAATTTTTTAAACCAAACATCCCTTAGTATGCAAAAAAAATTACTACTGAAATTTTCGGTTGTGTTTTTATTGCTGTTTAAAATCATCCCGGTGCACGCTTCTAACGAGGCTAAATCTGCCCTGAATTTTAAGCAGAATATTGATACACTGCAAAAGGCTCCATCCCTCTACCTAGTTGATGAAAATCAGCTCCCCCTTGTAGGCGCTAAGCTTGTTAACACGAAAAATAAAACCAGTGCCATTACCGATCTCAACGGTATTGCTGAGTTAAGCTATGGTACTGGCGATCTGATTGAAGTTTATGCTTCAAACGCATTGGTGCTAAAACTTGAGATCAGGAAAAACCAGAATGTGATTATGGTGAGCAGCAAAAATCCAGGCGTTGCAGCATTAAAACCAGTTAGAATACTCTATGATCAAACGGTTAAACAATCGTTATCTACCATGGCAACTGATGCTGTTTATACAACAGATTTAACCAAAACTCCTGTAACTTCTATAAAATCGGCCATTACCGGACGTTTAGCTGGTTTATATACCAATCAAAATTCGGGCAGGTTAGGCTCCGAAGGCCGGACTGATGGAACCGCTTCATTACTTTCACTTGGATCATTAGGTTCTGATGCAGTCACAATGTCGCTAAGAGGACAAAATCCTGTAATTATTGTCGACGGTATACCAAGGCAACTCACCATTTTTAATATGGAAGAGATCGAGTCGATTACGGTTTTAAAAGATGCTGTTTCAACGGCAATGTTAGGTGTAAAAGGAGCAAGTGGTGCAATTTTAATTACGACCAGAAGGGGATCTAAGGCAAAGCAAACCATTTCATTTACTGCGCAAACTGCATTTCAAAAATCACTTAAACTCCCACAGAACTTAAGTTCATTTCAATATGCCAGTTTATACAACGAGGCTAGGGTGAATGATGGCCTAACACCAATTTATACAGCAGCAGACCTACAGGCTTACCAAACCGGAAGCGACCCACAAGGCCACCCCGATGTAAACTGGAAAGATTTGGTAACTAAACCCACTTCGCGTTTCAATCATTATACCTTAAATGTATCGGGAGGTAATGATTTTGGAAAATACTTTGTCGCTGTTGAGCATGTAGATCAAAATGGACTTTTCAGGACTTCAGATCTTAATACTTACAATACCGACAACGATTACAAAAGTTATGTCATCCGTTCTAATGTAGATCTGCAGATTAACAAGAAACTATCAGCAGGGATTAATCTGATGGGGCGTTTAATCAATGGAAACGAACCTGGTTATGGTTCGCAATCAATATTGGGTTCCATTTATAGTACACCGAGCAATGCCTACCCAATTTATAATCCAAATGGAAGCTTTGCTACCACTTCAACTTATCAGAACAACGTTTATGCCCAAGCTATTTCATCAGGTTATATCGGAACATATAAAAGAGATGTATCGGCCGATTTATTCTTGAAAAGAACATTTGATGAAATTACAAAAGGACTTTGGCTAAAAGCTAAGGCTTCAATTTATGCAACATTGTCTGAGAATACCTATAGAAATAAATCGTTCGCCAGTTTTTTCTATAATCCAACTACCAAAGTCTATACGCAATATGGTAGCATTGGTACACAAAACAATTATACAGGCATTAATTACCAGGGGCACTCAGATTATGAGGAGCTAACACTTGGTTACGACCGCAATTTTAACAAACATGGTGTAAGTGCAGTTTTACTCGCCAACCACGATAATTCATTTACAGGTTCAGATCTTCCTTATACGGTACAAGGGATTTCGGGAAAGGCATCGTTTAATTTCGATGAGAAATATGTTGCTGATGTGGCTTTTGGATACAATGGATCAAATTATTATCCGCCATCAGGCGATTATAAATATGGATTTTTTCCTGCCGTGGCTTTAGCCTGGAACATCAATAAAGAAAATTTTTTAAACGATACTAAATGGTTAAGTGGCTTAAAACTGTATGGTTCTTACGGTAAAACCGGAAACGATAATCCTGGCTACTTCGTTTACATTCAAAGGTATTTTGATGGAACAGCTACTTATTTTGGTTCTACTCCAGGTTCTAATACCAGTATTTATGAACAGCCTTTAGCCAATCCTAATATTACATGGGAAAAAGCAAATAAATTTAATATAGGCTTACAGGGTGCGGTTTTAGATAACAAGTTGAGTTTTACTGTCGAATATTATCGTAATAAATATTACGACCTGTTGATGCAGAGAGGTAAAAACTCTGCGCTTATCGGACAGAACTACCCATTAGAAAACATTGGCCAGAGCAGATATACCGGTTGGGATTTCAAACTGAATTTCCAGCAAACGGTGAATGATTTTAGCTATTATGTTGCCGCTACAGGTGGATTGCAACAATCGAAAGTGCTCTATCAAAATGAGGTAAACCAACCTTTCCCTTGGATGGCCAGAACCGGACAGGCCGTTGGCCAGCGCTTTGGATACATTGCTGACGGCTTATTTCAAAATAACGCTGAAGTAAATAGTAGTGCCAAATTGGAAGGATACACCGCACAGCCTGGTGATATTAAATACCGCGACCTGAATGGAGATGGAATCATCAATCAGTTGGATCAAACAGCAATCGGTAATGCAAAACCATTGTTTTACTATGGCTTAAATTTAGGCTTTCAATTTAAAGGATTCGATTTTAGTGCGTTGATACAAGGGGCAATGAACCGCACCATTTACCTGAACGGAAATACAGAGTGGGCCTTTCAAAACAACGGTTTTGGACAGGCTTGGGAACAAAATCTCGACCGTTGGACTCCTCAAACAGCAGCTACCGCTACTATGCCCAGATTATCGATTGGTACAAACATCAATAACGAAGCTGCCTCTACTTTCTGGCAGCACTCGGGCAATTACGTACGCTTAAAAAATGTTGAGGTAGGTTACACGATACCGGACTATTGGACCAAGAAAATTGGTTTACAGAGCATCAGGGTATTTGGCAATGCTACCAATTTGCTAACACTAGCCGCTTACGATCGCGTAGATCCGGAGGTGTATAATGGCAACTATCCAATCCAGCGATCGATCAACATGGGTATCAACATTAAACTTTAATCACATGAAAAATTTTAAACAATATATCATACTTGCGCTATTTGGTTTTCAGGTGGCTATGGCCATTACTTCATGTAAAAAGGTAGAAACCGAACCTCGCGATTGGATTCAGGCAGATTTAGTTTGGGATGATCAGGATAAAAACGGAACTGTGGCAGGTTTCTTTTTAAACAGTGTATACAACTACATGCCAAGTGGTTTTAACCGGATAGACGGCGATTTTTTAGATGCAGCTTCAGGAGATGCTATTCCGTCAAGAAACAACACTCAGGTAGAATATTTTACAAATGGCAGGATAAGTACGCTAAACAATCCCGATCCTTATTGGGGTAACAGTTACTATGGCATTAGAGCGGCCAATATTTTTCTGGCCAATATCAATGTGGTGCCGGTTGCTGCGCTTACCAAACAATATTGGAGAGCAGAGGCCAGGTACATCAGGGCATTGTTATATTTCGAATTATTAAAAAGATATGGTGGTGTTCCATTAATCGGCAATAAAGTTTTCACGCTTGAAGATAACCTCGAATTGCCAAGAAATAGTTTTGCTGATTGCATAAATTATATCATTAGTGAATGTGATGCAGTTAAAGATAGCTTAAGATTAGAAACAGGTGCAAATTATACCACTTCGGATTGGGGCAGAATTCCTAAAGGAGCAGCAATTGCTTTAAAATGCAGGGCTTATTTATATGCGGCAAGTCCTTTATATAATGGTGGTGGTGTAGAATCAAATGGAACATTAAAAGCCTTAACAGGTTATCCAACAGCCGATGCTACCCGTTGGCAAAAAGTAATTGATGCTGCGGTAGAACTTAATGCTTTAAATTATTACCAACTTCAGCCTGTATTTAACAATGTATTTTTAACCAATAAAAATACTGAAGTTATACTGAGCAAACAGGCTGCAGTAAATACAGGTATAGAAACCACCAATGCACCATCTGGTTATGGAGCACCTGCATTGAGTAATGGTAGAACAAGTCCGACGGCCGATTTGGTGAATGCATTTACCATGCGGAGCGGGTTGCCGATTACCGATGCGGCATCTGGTTACAATCCGGCGGCGCCTTATACCAACAGAGACCTTCGGTTAGATTATACCATTTTTTATAACGGCGTAAACTGGTTAAACCGAGGGGTGCAAACCTTCGAGGGGGGGTTGGATAAACCGGGAGGGACAACGGTGCAAACCCGTACAGGTTACTACCTGCGCAAGTTTATGGGGAATTTTGCTACCAATAGTACTTACACCAACCAATCGCATAATTTTATCATTTTCAGATATGCCGAAATTATTCTCAATTATGCAGAGGCATTAAACGAGGTAGGCAGAACAGAAGATGCCGTTAAGCAGATTATTCTTTTACGTACCAGAGCAGGAATAACAGCAGGCACAAACACGCGTTATGGCATTCCTGTTGGGATCTCTCAGGAGAGTATGAGAACGCTGATTATGAATGAAAGAAGGGTAGAACTTGCTTTTGAAGAACACCGTTTCTGGGATATCCGAAGGTGGAAAATTGCACCGACCGTATTGAGTGGAGCATTGAACGGTACTAAGATTACCAAAAATGCCAACAACACTTTCACGTACGAAAATATTCCGGTAGTGACTTCAGTTTTTACCAATAAACTTTACCACATGCCGGTACCTTATGCAGAAACAACCAAAAACAGTCAACTGCTTCAAAACGAGGGTTGGTAAACAATCAGTACAAAATCCAATATAAGATCATAATATGAAACATATATATCAATATTTACTGGTGTTGCTTGTGCTTTTAACCTCCAATTTGGTTATGGCACAAAACCAGGTCGTATCGGGAACTGTTAGCGATGCTACAGGACCTATAGTAGGCGCTTCTGTGAAAGAGAAAGGCTTAGCAACCAATGGGGTAGTTACCGATGGGAAAGGGAATTATACCCTCCGGTTAAAGGGAACAAGCGGTACCATAGTGGTTTCATTTGTCGGCTCAACTCCGAAAGAAGTTGTGGTAGGCAACAGAAAAACTGTTAACATTCAATTAGAAGACGATGTGCAGGGCTTAGAGCAGGTTGTGGTTATCGGCTACGGTAAACAGAAAAAAATAACCTTAACCGGATCTATGAGTACCATAACCGGGGCTGATATCCGTCAAAATCCGTCTGCCAGTTTACAAAACACCTTGGTTGGCAGGTTGCCTGGTTTCTTTTCTCAACAACGTTCTGGTGCACCAGGATCAGATGGCGCAACATTTTTTATCAGGGGTATCAGTTCGTACAATGGCGGCTCTACCACACCTTTAATCATTGTAGATGATATTGAATACAGTCCAGAGCAGTTTGCAGCCATTGATGCCAACGAGGTAGAAAACATCAGTATCCTTAAAGACGCTGCAACCACAGCAATTTATGGTATTAAAGGAGCAAACGGGGTGGTGGTTGTTACTACGCGTAGAGGTAAACTGGGTACACCACAGATTACCTTTAGAAGTGAATACAGTGTAATGCAGCCTACGGTTATGCCAAAGTTTTTAGATGCTTACGAATCGGCAAAGTTATATAACCAGGCCAGGGCAAATGATGGTTTGGCCCCAAGATTTACGGAAACCGATCTGCAGAAATATCAGGATGGTTCTGATCCATACGGACATCCTAACAACGACTGGAAAAAGATTTTGTTCAAAGATTTCAGTAGCCAGGTAAAAGGTAATTTTGATATCTCGGGCGGTACAGAAAAAGTAAAGTATTTTGTTTCAGCAGGTTTCCTATATCAGGATGGTATGTTGCGGAATTACGGCGAAGAGCAAGGTGTAAACTCCAATTTCTACTATAACCGGTACAATTACCGTTCAAATCTGGATATTAAGGCCACCAATACAATGGATATCAGAATCGATTTGTATGGTAATTTAGGCGTAACCAATACCAATAACATCGGTAGTGCTTTTGGTTATAACGATATCTTTTACGATTATGTAAGTTTTGCTTCGCTAGCTCCATTCAATTATCCGGTTTACAATCCCGATGGAAGTTTTGGCTATAGCAAGTGGCAAAGAGACGAGAACCCGAACTACAATCAAAATAATATTGTTGGGAGGATTACGCATTATGGTTATAACCGCAAATACGGTAATAACATGAATTTAGTGGCCAATGTAAACCAGAAATTAGATTTTATTACCAAAGGATTATCGATAAAAGGGGTGCTTTCTTACGCAAGTACCTACGATTATACCAGAAGTATGACGAGAGATCAGTTTCCATCTTTTATCTACAATTCAGATAACAATACTTACGAACCCAGAGATCCGAATATTTATCGTGTAAGAAGATATTTTATCGGCTACGGAGCGGGTAGTACCGTCAGGAATTTAACTACTCAGGCCATATTAAATTACGATAGAAGTTTTAACAGCCACCACGTTTATGGAACAGCATTAACCAATATCAATACGGTAATCAAATACAATGATAATGCGGTTTACAATTTTGTGCCAAACAACTTTAAAGGTTATACCGGCCGTGTAGGTTATGATTATGATGATAAATATTTATTTCAGTTTAATGCGGCTTACAATGGTTCAGATCGTTTTGTGAGCAAGAAAAAGTATGGTTTTTTTCCAGCAGCATCTGCCGGATGGGTGGTATCGAACGAGAAATTCTGGAAGGATAACGTAAAGTTCATCGATTTTTTAAAGTTTAGAGGCTCCTACGGTATTGTAGGTAACGACCGCATCGGCGATGGCTTTAACTACTACTATCAGCAAAATTACAGCAATGGAGGTAATGCATCTTTTGGTTATTCAGACAATACACAAACCGGAATTTCAGAAGGTACATTGGGTAATGATGATGTAACCTGGGAAAAGGAAAAGAAAACAGACGTAGCGATGGAATTTGGTCTCTTCGGAAGCAAGATCACAGGTTCAATCGATTTGTTCCACAATGTAAGAAGTGATATTTTAACTTCAAGAGGTACAGTTTCATCAATTTTTGGTGTGGGTCTGCCGCCTGTAAATTTGGGTAAAGTACAAAACCAGGGTGGTGAAATCGAGATCAGCTATAGAGATAAGATTGGCAATGTAGATTTCTCTGTGAGGGCAAATTACTCACTGGCCAAAAACAAGATTCTTTACCGCGACGAACCTACTCCTGCTTATCCTTATCAGGCATTTACAGGTAACAGTATCGGCCAGATCTTAACCTATCAGTGGATTGGTTTTTATACTTCGGCAGCTGAAATTGCTTCAAGTCCGGTTCCTCAAACCACACCAAGAATTGGCGATTTAAAATATGCCGATTTAAATGGTGATGGTAAAATTGATGGTTATGATATGTCTATAAATGGAGATCCGAATTTACCAAATACAAACTACGGTTTGGAGCTTCGAGCCAACTATAAAAACTTCGGTTTAAGTTTATTGTTTCAGGCCGCAACCAACTTTAATGTTCGTGGGGTGGCAGAAGCCATCCAGGCATTTTCCTCTAATTTAACTTCGATCCACCAAAACTCGTGGACACCAGCACTGGGAGATGCAGCACAATATCCATTACTTTCTTTAAGTCCCGGTTTAAGCAGTCCTTCCGCCTATCCATCAACATTCTGGATGGTTTCGGGAAATTATCTTCGATTAAAGAATGCAGAGTTCAGTTATAACTTTCCTCAAAAACTCACTGAAAGATTAAAAGTACAGAGTATTCGTACCTACATCAATGGATATAACCTCCTCACCTGGTCGAGCTTGGATAAACGTTATCAGTTCGATCCAGAGTCGAATTCAGGGCAGGATAGAATTAAATATCCACCACAAAAAATGATCAATTTAGGTTTAAGTGTTACGTTTTGATAATTGATTGACATGAAAAAAATAGTATTAATGATATGTTTATGTGCTTCAATGGCAGCATGTAAAAAAAATAGCGATTTCTTAGATAGTAAAGCGGATACCGGAGAAACTGAGGCTTCTGTGTTTTCAGATAGTTTAAAATCTATCCGCTTTCTTACCCAGATTTATAGCAGTTCATCTTATAGTTTTGCAAAAGGGCGTTTTAGCAGCCACGGAAATACCGAAATGGCTACCGATGATGCGGAATATGCCTATTCAGGACCAACACAGAATGCGGTGATCATGTACAACGGGACACTTTCGCCAACCAACTTTTGGAGTGGGGGTGGTTTGCCTGATTTTTGGACAACCCCGTATACCAATATCCGTAGGGTAAATCTGATGTTATCTAAATTGCCCGTTATTCCACTTTCAGAAGCGAAGAAGAAACGTATTACCGGCGAATTGAAATTTTTGCGGGCATGGTACTATCACTTGCTGCTGATCAATTTTGGTGGAATTCCGCTTGAAGGTGATAATGTTTACGGCATTACCGATGTGATCGATCTTCCCCGGTCATCATTTGACGAATCCGTTAATTACATTACGGCTGAGCTTGATGCTGCAGCAAATATTTTACCCATTGCCACTGATTATGCAGAACAGGATTATGGAAGGGCAACTAAAGGAGCTTGTTTAGCACTAAAATCGAGGGTTTTATTGTATGCTGCCAGCCCGTTGTTTAATGGTGGCGCCATAACCCAGGCATCGGCAGCTGTAAAGCCAATTGTAAGTTACCCCAGTTATAGTGTGGCACGTTGGCAAAAAGCAGCTGACGCTGCTGAAACGTTAATTAATACAGGCACCTACAGCTTGTTCGAAGATAATGTAACTGCTCCGGGTTATGGTTTTTACAATGTGTTTTTAAAACGGGTTAATTCTGAGTATATTTTCAGCTTTAACCGACCGTCTAACCGCGATTTTGAAGGTTATTATAATCCACCATCAAGGGGAGGCGCAAAAAATTCTACACCAACACAGCAACTGGCAGCAGCTTTCCCAATGAAAAATGGAAAAGCAATTACCGACCCTACTTCTGGCTATGATGCAGCAAACCCGTACACAAACCGCGATCCGAGATTTGGTTATTCCATTATCTACAATCAATCGCTGTATTACAGCACCACAACCAGTACTAAAATTGTGGTAAATACCTATAATGGTGCTGCAACTGATGGGTATACTTCAAACGGGACAGGACCAACAACAACGGGTTATTATGCCCGCAAAATGTGCGACGAAAATATATCGAGCAACAGTTCTTTCAATACAGAAAGGGGCTGGCCGTTAATCCGCTATGCAGAAATTTTGTTGAATTATGCAGAAGCCATTAACGAAACCGGACAAACAGCACTGGCATATCCCAAACTAGTAGCCATTCGTAAAAGAGCAGGTATAACAGCTGGTGCTGATAATTTATATGGTTTAAAGGCCAATATGTCTGTTGATGAAATGAGAGCAGTTATTCAGAACGAACGCCGCATCGAACTGATGAATGAAGATCACCGTTGGAATGATATTAGAAGATGGAAAATTGCTGTTGATGTAAACAATGGTTTTAATAAAGCAATCAATATTACTAAAACAGGTAATGTGTATACGTATCAGGTGGTGAATACCATCCGTCAGCACGTATTTAATCCACAACATTATTTAATGCCAATTCCACAGTCGGAAGTTTCGAAGATGCCTTCAATGCTTCAAAACCCTGGCTATTAACCTATTTGAATTTAATGATTAACTACTCTCCTTATCTTTCTGCAAAGAAAGATAAGGAGAGTTTTTTGTTTTATATACAAATAAGTATACACATCAACCGGAATCCTCCTTACAACAAACAGCCTAAATGGCTATACCGCCACAACCTTCGATATAGAACGTTTATTGCTGCAGCTTAATCAAAATAAGCACTTCAGAAGACAGATCTAAAACAGATCGTACAAGCCAATTTTTACCCCAACAGGGAAAGTGATCTGAATAGGCGTTTTAAATTAAACGTCAATTAAACGTTTAATTTTTATTGAAAGTCTTAAAATCACTGGAAATGGACTAAAAATAACAATTTAACCCCTACTTATTACCGTATTACCCCTCACTACGAGCGCTTTTTTTATAGTTAATTTGTTTCAACCAAGTATAAGAATATTAGATCGATCCAGATTATTCCAGATTAACTACCTAGAATAATTAATGGATGCAGCAAATTTAGAGCGGCTGTATCCTGTTTTTTTAAGAAGCAAAAACCTAAACCTTTAACGGATCATGAAAAGATTAAAACAAACAAACAAATACCCCCATTACGGTCTAACTAATTGCTGATTGAAGGTTTGCTTGAAATCAGTATTACCCTTAACAAATTATTCATCCTTAACCCCAAAATTATGAAGAAAGCTAAATCTACTCAACATTCCGTTTTTTAAAACCGCCGGCAAAATAAAATAACATTAGTGCTTTTTAATAAAAAGCACACTAATCAATACCAATTGCCAGGGATAAGCGCATTGCGCTATTTCCCAAACCATACTGACGAATATTTCGATTGGATGACTGCCTAATGCCTCTACGAGCGCAAGATGATGGTAATCTATCTGGCCGGATATTGATATAGCTAACCATTTTTAAACCATTTTTATGAAGAAAAAACTACCGAAAAAAATCCCGCTACACCAGCAGGGTATTACCCTTAGGTCAATCTTAAAATTTTTGATCTATTTAGTAATTACAATTTCTAGCTTAACAGTATCTGCACAAACAGATGTAACGGTTAGGGGGATAGTAAAAGACACTGTGGGCGGTTTGCCAGGTGTAAACGTAAAAGTTTCGGGCACCAACCGTGGAATATCTACCGACGAGTTTGGCCGGTATACCATCAAATTGCCAAGAACAGGTAAATTGTTGTTCTCACTGGTGGGTTATAAACCCAAAAATGTTGCCATTGCCAATTACGATAAAAATGCCGAAGGCGTTTATGTAATTAATGTAACCCTCTCATCAGATGCCAATTCATTAGAAGAAGTTGCAGTGGTGGGTTTTGGCACACAGAAAAAAACGAGTGTAATCAGTTCCATCACCGCCATTAATCCTAAAGAGCTTAAAGGGCCAACCAGTAACCTAACTACTATGATGGCGGGCAGGGTAGCTGGTATGATTGCTTATCAGAGAAGTGGTGAGCCTGGTGCAGATAATGCCCAGTTTTTTATCCGTGGTTTAGGAACTTTCGGTGCAGGTAAACAAGATCCTTTAATCCTGATCGATGGTATCGAATCAAGCCAGAACGATATGGCACGTTTGCAGCCTGATGATATTTCTTCTTTTAACGTACTTAAAGATGCAACAGCGTCGGCAGTTTATGGTGCCAGGGGTGCAAATGGTGTAGTACTTATTTTAACTAAATCGGGCGTTGCAGGTCAAACAAAATTTGGGTTCAGGGCCGAGTCGTCACTCTCCTCAAATACTAAAAACTTCCAGTTTGCGGATAATGTAACGTATATGAAGCTGGCAAATGAAGCTGCGCTTACCCGTAACAGGTTGGCCATATTACCATATCTCCAAACTAAAATTGATGCAACTGCTGCGGGCGAAAATGAATTGCTTTACCCAAACAACAATTGGATAGAACAATTGATAAAAGATTATACCACGAATCAAAGATATAACATAAATATCTCTGGAGGGGGTACTAAGGCGAGCTACTATATTGCAGGCACTTACAATATTGATAATGGGGTATTAAAAGTTGCCGATCTAAATAACTTTAACAGTAATATCAAGTTAAAAAATTATTCTGTCCGTTCTAATGTAAATATTAACCTAACCAACACCACCGAAGCAATTATCCGTGTTTATGGGCAGTTTGACGATTATACCGGTCCGGTAGGGGGCGGTGGAGCTACATTTAACAGGGCAATTTGGTCTAACCCGGTAATGTTTCCAGCGGTTTATCCGGCAAGTTTATCGCCTTTTAGCAACCACCCTTTATTTGGTAATGCGATTTCACCGAGAGGTGGTTTATATATGAATCCTTTTGCCGAAATGGTAAAAGGTTATCAGGATAAAAATGCTTCTACACTACAAACGCAGATAGAAATTAAGCAGGATTTAAAATTTATTACACCAGGCTTAACCGCCAGGATGATGAGTTATGCCCGTAGATATTCTTATTTTGATATTTCTCGCGCTTACAGCCCTTTTTATTATTCATCTACTGAGCAGCCAGATAAATCAATCGGACTTACCTTAATTAATGGTGGCGGTGCATTATCAATTGGTCAGGTAGGTACCGAATATCTAGGTTACTCGGAAGGTAAAAAGGATTTAAATTCAACTTTTTATGCCGAGTTTTCTGCAAACTACAACCGTACTTTTAAAGAGAAACATGCAGTAGGCGTGATGTTGATTACAACCATGAGAAATTATCTGGCTGCAAATCCGGGTAGTCTTCAGCTATCTTTACCATCGCGTAATCAGGGAGTATCAGGAAGAGCTACTTATGGATACGATAACCGTTATTTAGCCGAGTTCAACTTTGGGTATAATGGTTCTGAACGTTTTGCAGAAAATACCCGTTTTGGTTTCTTTCCTTCATTCGGTTTAGGATACATTATTTCTAATGAAAACTATTTTAAGCCACTTACAAGCGTAATCAATAGTTTAAAGTTAAGGGCAACCTTTGGTTTGGTGGGTAACGATCAGATCGGAAATGATTCCGATCGTTTCTTCTACCTTTCTGAAGTAAACATGAACAACGGAACATTTGGTTCGAGCTTTGGCGAAGATGGTTTATACTATAGAGATGGTATTTCGATTTCGCGTTATTCTAATCCATTCATTACCTGGGAAAAATCTAAACAAACCAACATTGGTTTAGATATGACCTTGTTTAACAGCTTGAATTTAACATTCGATATTTATAAAAACGAGCGTTCGAACATTTTAACCGACAGAACGTTTATTCCAAGTTCAATGGGCTTACAGGCATCTGTACGGGCAAATACCAATAAAGCCGAAAGTAAAGGTGTCGATTTCTCTGCCAGCTATAACAAATCATTTCACAACGGCATGTTCCTACAAATGAGGGGAAACTTTACTTATGCCACCAATAAGATATTAATTTATGATGAACCTTCATTTAGTACCAAAGAGGCTTATCGCTACCATATTGGTTTACCCACTACCCAATCATTCGGTTACATTGCCGAACGTTTATTTATTGATGATGCAGAAGCTAAAAACTCACCTGTGCAATTTGCAGGCGTACCGGGCTTAGACTATGGTGGTGGCGATATTAAGTATAGAGATGTAAATGGCGATGGTATTATCAGTGATGTAGACCAGGTGCCTATTGGTTTACCTACCAGTCCTGAAATCGTTTATGGTTTTGGAGGTACGTTTGGTTTTAAAGGCTTCGATATCTCTGCATTTTTACAAGGTTCGGCCAGGTCTTCATTTTTCATTAATCCAGGTAATATTTCCCCTTTCGTACTCAATAACGAAACTGGCAATCCTAACGTTACACAAAATGGATTATTAGAGGTAATAGCCAACAGCCACTGGTCTGAGCAAAATAGAGACAGCTATGCCTTCTGGCCGCGTTTAAGTCCGAATTTTGTAAATAACAATACGCGTACCTCAACCTGGTGGATGCGTAACGGGTCTTTCTTAAGATTAAAGAGCGTAGAACTTGGTTATAATCTGCAAACCAAACTGCAAAAAAGACTTGGTCTTAATAGTGCCAGGGTTTATGTAAATGCGACCAACCTATCCAGTTTTAGCAATTTTAAACTTTGGGATCCCGAAATGGGCGGAAATGGCTTAGGCTATCCTGTACAAACAGTATATAATTTAGGTTTAAATGTTTCATTCTAACGATTGAGCTTAAAAAGATAAATATGAAAATCAACAATATTTTATTTCGAAAAGATACGGCAAAGCCAGGTTTAGCTAAACTTATGCTGGCCATACTCGCTATCGTGATATCCATTAGTTCTTGTAAAAAATACCTGGATATTGTGCCTGACAACGTAGCTACAATAGATAATGCCTTTACACTAAGAAATGAGGCCGAAAAATACCTGTTTACCTGTTACTCCTTTCTTCCAAAAGATGGAGATCCATTACTGAATGCCGGTTTCATGGCTAGTGATGAAATATGGACCTCGTTAGATGAAAGAGAGTTTATTTCTTACGGCTGGCGGATGGCCAGAGGTAGCCAGGGCGCCGAAAACCCATATTTAGATGCCTGGAATGGGCGCTATCAGGGTGGTGGCAATGGTGATAACTTTGGGATGTTCAAAGCCATTAGAAACTGTAATATTTTTCTGGAAAATGTACAGGATGTAAGCAAAATACCAGATTTAAGCTTAGATGAAAGACAAAGATGGATTGCGGAGGTTAAGTTTTTAAAAGCTTATTATAATTTTTATCTCTTAAGGATGTACGGTCCTATTCCAATTATTGATGTCAATTTAGGAATTAGTGCTACTGAAGAAGATGTGAGGGTTAAAAGAATGCCTTTTGATGAATGTGTAAACTATGTAGTTGGATTATTGGATCAGGCTATTCCTAACCTACCTCAAATTATTACGGATAAAAGCACTGAACTTGGACGTATTACAAAGCCCATAGCACTTGCTATAAAAGCAAAACTGCTGTTAACTGCTGCAAGCCCGCTGTTTAATGGCAATACCGACTATAGTAATTTTAGAGATAAGGATGGGGTAGTGTTGTTTAATACCACTTACGATGCCAATAAATGGAAAAGAGCTTCCGATGCTGCCAAAGCAGCAATTGAAGGTGCAGAAGCAGCAGGATTTAAGTTATATCAGTTTCCGGGTACCACCTTTAAACTATCAGATACTACCTTGAGGCAATTAACCATTAAGGGTGCAGTAACTGAGCGTTTCAATGTAAACCTGGAGCATGTTTGGGCAAATCCGAACAGCAGAACCTTTAACATGCAAAGAGCTGCTATGCCGCGTTTAGCTGCAACTGTGGTGGTTGGTAGTGCCAGGCAGCAATTGGCGCCACCATTAAAAATCGCCGAAATGTTTTACAGCAGAAATGGCGTGCCGATCAATGAAGATAAAACCCTCGATTTTACCAATAAATATACCCTGAGAACAGCCGTTAAAAGTGAGCGGTTTTATGTTAAAGAAGGTTACACCACGGCGAGGATCAATTTTGATAGAGAGCCAAGGTTTTATGCCGATTTAGGCTTTGATGGTGGTGTTTGGTACAAATATGATAGTCCAACCAATTCTGACGAGGGAACATTTGTTTTAGAAGGAAAATCTAATCAGGTTGCCGGTGCAAACAACTTTGGATGGTACAACGAAACCGGCTATTTTATCAAGAAACTGGTAGATTGGAACATGATTAATGGTACCAACGGTGCCAGTTACCGCGATTATCCATGGCCGCAGGTAAGAATGGCAGATCTTTATTTAATGTATGCCGAAGCTTTAAACGAAACACTGGCCAGCCCTTCTGCTGATGTTTACGATTACATTAACAAGATTAGAACAAGGGCTGGGTTACAAACGGTGCAAACCTCATGGACTACTTATTCCAACAATCCGGGCAAGTACACTTCAAAAGACGGGATGCGCGAAATTATCCAGCAAGAAAGACTGATTGAGATGGCATTTGAAGGTAGCCGCTACTGGGATATTAAGCGTTGGAAACGAGCTGCAGAAATGTTTAACCAATCCATTACCGGATGGAGCGTTTATCAGCCAACGGCTTCAGAGTATTACCGTGTTAGAACCATATTTAACCAGAATTTTGTAGCACCACGTGATTATTTGTGGCCGCTAAGAACTTATGATTTAACAGTTAACCCTAAACTGGTTCAAAACCCAGGTTGGTAGTATTAATTTTTGTAAAAATATTCAATATGAAAAGAATGAATAGAAATCTGCTTGTGTTGCTGTTTGGTTTAGCAGTAGCCTTTTCGAGTTGCAAGGAAGAAGAGATTGTTCCGCTGGAAAAAAATACCAATCCTCCCGGAAAAGTGTCCAATGTTACCGTTACCAATGGTGCAGGCAATGCAACCATTACCTTCAGCTTACCTAGCGATAAAGATTTATTGTATATAAAAGCTGTATACAATTTAGCCAACGGCCAACAAATGGAAGTGAAAACTTCTTATTATGGCAATAGTTTATTGGTAGAAGGATTTGGAGATACCAATGAGCATGAGGTAAAAGTATATAGTGTAAACAGAAGTGAAACCGCTTCAGAACCTGTTATTGTTAAGGTTAAACCACTGGAAAACCCAATTTGGGGTGTTTACAGAAGTTTAAAAGCTGTTGCTGATTTTGGCGGATTAAACTTTAAAGGCACTAACCCATCAAAAGCCGATCTGGCCATAGAGGTTTTGGTTTTATCGAAAGGTAAATATATACCAACAGCAAAAAATATTTATACCGCCGCTATAGATATCGATCAATCCGTTAGGGGCTTAGATACTTTAAGCCAAAAATTTGCCATAACCATTAGAGATCGGTGGTTAAACTATAGCGATACGCTTTTTACCACATTAAAGCCACTTTACGAAACGGTTTTATCTAAATCGACCTATAAAGAAGTGATTTTACCAACAGATACTCCACAAGAATATTCAAACACGGGGGTAGCTAAAATGTGGGACGGAAACATTATCGATTGGCCTAGTGTATGCTTAACCAAAACCACAGTATTAACGCCGCAATGGGTAACTTTTGATCTGGGTAAAATTGCCACACTTAGCCGTATTGTGGTTTGGAATTATCCTGAATACCTTAACGCTGGCCGTACCTATTATTATGGTGGCAATTTAAAAGATTTTGAAATCTGGGGTACCGATAACCCACCTGCTGACGGAAGTTTTAATAACTGGGTAATGTTGGGTAAATACAGCTCTCAAAAACCTTCAAAAAGTGCTTATGGTGTACAAACAAGTGAAGATTATGCTTTTGCAAATGCTGGCATAAGCTACAATTTTGCCGTAGGCCTTAAAAAAGTAAGGTATATCCGCATAAAATCTATTAATAATTGGCAGGGTAACTCATTTATGAGTGTATCAGAAGTTCAACTTTATGGAGACCCAAGATAGAGGCAATAACTTAACAGAATTTTAGAGATGAATAATCAAAAAATAAATATAAGAACCATAAAACTAGCTTTTATGATCCTGTTGGCTGGCGCTTACCTCGCCTGTACAAAAGCCGACGACTATAAAAAATTTACCGAAACGGGAGAGATTTCTTACACTGGGAAATTGGATTCAGTAAAAGTAATGTCTGGAAATAATAGGGTGTATATCCGTGGATTGTTTCTCGCCGATCCAAAAGTGACGCAGTGTAAAATCTTTTGGAATAATAAAGCCGATTCTGTCGTTATTCCCGTAAAGAAAAAATATCCCATCGATACGTTGAAATACTTTGTAGAAAATGTAAAAGAGGGTGTACAGAATTTCGAAATCTATACCTATGATGGTGTTGGGAATAAATCAATTCCGGTATACAAAACGGGGAGGTCTTATGGCCAGAGGTATCAATCATCCTTGTTTAACCGGCCAATAGAATCTGCTTTTACTGATGCAAGTGGGCTAACTAAAATTACCTGGCAGGGAATGGACCGTTTAACAGGTGTGTTTGCTACTGAAGTAGAATACACGAACCTGAGTAATGTAATTAAAAAGATCAGGGCTAAAATTGATGAGACAACAACTTCTATCTCAGATATTAAGCCAGGTACCACACTTAGGTACCGTACGTTGTTTTTACCTGATACCGTTTCAATCGATACATTTTCAACTGCTTTTCAAACACAGCGGGTAGGAGCCGATATCACCTCAACCTATTTTAAAAATAAAGGTAATCCATTCTTAGCTGCTGCAAGTGGTGGCAGATGGCGTAATATTGCCGATTGGACCGTTACTGCAAATATTAAAAATCATGGTGGCTTAGGTGGCTGGTGCTCGGATCAAGGTGGCTGTTTGGCAATGGAAATGGGCTGGGATGGCACTGCACAAATTACCAATGGTAAAATATACCAAACTTTTACGCTTCCGGCAGGCAGCTATAGTTTCGAAATTACCATGGCTAAAAATGAAGCAAAGGATCCGGTTTACATTGTAGCAGCAGCTGGTAATACCCTGCCAGATGTAGCCGATGTATCAACTTCATTGGGTTATACCAATTTTGCAAATAATAAGTTCCAGTTTACATTAACACAATCAACAACAGTTTCAATAGGCTTTCTTGCCACGATGCTGTCGGCATCAGGAAACCAATTCTGGATTGTAAAAGAAGTAATGCTTAAATCACTTTAACAGTATTTAAGGTTAATTGCATATTCTCTGGGGCTTTCTGAAAAGAGACCCCAGAGATCGATTACGTTAAGGTGTATCAGAAATAGATGCCTTTGAAATTGTCACCCTGAGGGATAATTTATTGTATAAAAATCAATATGAATGACGCATATCTTTTTTTTGCCCAGAGGCTCATCCTTGCCTCGGCTCGCCGCCGCCGATGGGGCTCTTTCTTTTTGCTGTCAAAAAGAAACAAAAAACACCGGCTGAAAATTTTTCTTTCAAAGCTATTGGGTAGGCTGGGTCGGTGGAGCCCGAAAAATTTGTTAGGCCGGATTTAAGTAGAACGGGGATACCGTGCTATGGCCTAGCTGGATGGAAATTCGACGGCGGCTAAAATATTGATTAATAGTTGTTTATAGAATAACGTCAATGGTAGCGTAGTCAAAGGGCTGAAACAAGTTCAGGATGATGACTGCGCTCTAAATAAAAAGCGCCATGGAAATTAAACCATGGCGCTTTCTATTATATTTTTAAGGGTTAATGCTGAACTTTTATTTCAGTTCTTCTATTCACCATTCTACCTTCTTCACTATCGTTCGAGCTGATCGGTTCTTTTTCGCCATGACCAACAACAGTAAAATTACTGCCGTTTAAACCTGCGTTTATAAAGTACGATTTTACGGCATTTGCACGGTCGATAGAGAGTTGCATATTGTGATCGGGTGTACCCTCAGCAGATGAATGTCCGTTAAGTACAAATTTGGTGGTAGGCGATTTTTTCATTTCCGCTACTGCTTTATCCAGGATAGCGAATGATGATGTTTTAAGTACAAACGAATTAAATTCAAACTGGATATTGTCTAAATTAAAGTTAGGTTTTTCAACTGGAGCCGGAGCTTCTTCTTTCTCAGGGGCAGGCGCTGGTTTTTTCTCTTCTACTGGTGGTGCTGGCTTTTCAACAGGTGCTGGAGCTGGTTTTGCTATCAGTTTTTTTGTTTTACAAGAGTACATTGTAAGGGTAAACAAAGCGAGGAGCGTAGTGAATAAAAGGTTTTTGGTAATGTTCATGTTTTAAGATTAATTTAAGTTTACTGTGTGTTTGTTGCCCAAACATACTAATAAATGATTACAGCTATAACGGTGTTTTTTTGAAGAAGTTATATTTAATACGTTAATCCGTCTAATTTAACTTCAATTTTACTCAAACATATTCACATCAATTTCCGTTATGTATTATAACATTTTACTATGGACCGTTTTGAAAACAAAATCGCTTTAATTACCGGAAGCAGTCAGGGAATTGGCGCGGCATGTGCCTTAAGGTTGGCAAAAGATGGCTGTGATATCATCTTAAATGGCCATAAATTTGATGAAAGGGGCGAAAAACTTATCACAGAAATACAAGACATGGGTAGAAAAGCAACTTTTTTGGAGGCAGATTTAAGTAAAGCCAAAGAAGCCGCTAAATTGATAACCAATGCCGTAGCAGCATTTGGCCATTTAGATATTTTGGTAAATAATGCGGGCGTAGAAAAAAAAGCCAGCTTTTGGGATGTTACTGAAGAAGATTACGACCTGATCATGAATACAAATTTAAAAGGTGTTTTTTTTAGCACACAGTCGTTTGTAAATTACTGTAGAAAAAGTAAGGTAGCTGGAGCCATAATCAATATGAGTTCTGTACACGAAGAAATCGCATTTCCACATTTTGCTGCGTACTGTGCGAGTAAAGGAGGCTTAAAGATGTTAACCAGAAATCTCGCTTCAGAATTAGCTCAATTTAATATCAGGATTAACAACGTAGCGCCCGGAGCTGTTTCAACACCGATTAATCAAGATTTATTGAACAATAAAGAACAGCTGGAAAAAGTACTTCAAAACATTCCCTTTAAACGAATGGGTAAGGTAGAAGACGTGGCAGCAATAGTGGCTTTCCTCGCTTCTGATGATGCTGCTTATGTAACCGGATCAACTTATTTTGTAGATGGAGGATTAACCTATCATTATGAAGAGCAATAGGCTAATCGAAGAATTTAATTTAAACCTTTAAATTTGGCATTAAGTTTAAGAACGCCTGCGAATTAGCATGGTATTTCTTTTTATCTAATTTAAAATAAAATGCCCCTTTTTTAGAACCTGTCCTGTCTTTTTCAGCTAGCTTAATCAATAGTCCGGTTGAAGTAATTTTACGGCTGAAATTCCTAGTATCGATTTTAGTATCGTTTACTTCCTCAAAAAGTATATGTAATTGTGGAATGGTGAATTTTTTAGGCAGCATCTCGAACAAAATAGGGTGAAGGGCAGCCTTATATCTCAGTTTTTTTCGGGCATCAGCAACCATTTGGTTGTGATCGAAAATAAGTTTGGGTCTATCATTGATCAAAAACCACTCTGCTTCGTAATCATCATTTAACTGTGCTTCATATTTATGGATATCTATAAGGGCAAAATATCCAACAGAAAGTGTTCTTTCAATTGGGTCACGGTCAGGTTCTCCATAAATCTGCATCTGCTCCAGGTAAACACCTTCCAAACCCGTCATTTTTTTGAGTACCCTGTTCGCTGCATCATCCGGACTTTCATTTGCACCCACAAAACCACCCATTAAACTCCATTTGTTTATCTCGGGTTCTAAACCCCGCTTAACCAACAGAATTTTAAGGTGTTCACCGTCAAACCCAAACACGATGCAATCAACAGCAACCAGATAATGTGGCTGCCCAGAATATTCAATCATTTTTTATCCGAGATTTTAAAGGGCTTAATATGTTCAAATTTTCACGAAAATAAAAATTATTATTAATTGTCGTTTTGACAATTAATAATAATTTTATAATTTGGCGGCTTAGATAGATTAAGCTAAATGCTTTCTTTTCTCTAACCAATTGAAAATATAAGATGAACCAAACATTCGAACTCGATAGTAATCCACACACCAGGTTAAATATATTAACTGGCGAATGGGTTTTAGTTTCTCCGCACCGTACTAAAAGGCCTTGGCAGGGTAAAGTTGAAGATGTAACGCCAGATAACCGTCCGGAATATGACCCTAAATGTTATTTATGTCCTGGTAATGGCAGGGCAGATGGCGATAGCAATCCCGAATATACCGAAAGCTTTGTTTTTAACAATGATTTTGCTGCGTTGCTTGAAGATACGCCTACTGGTAATATGAATGAAGATGATTTATTGGTAGCCAATAATCAGAGAGGGCTTTGCCGGGTGATCAGTTTTAGTCCGAAGCACAACCTCACACTTCCCGAAATGAGTGTCGAAGCCATAACTGCTGTGGTAAATGTTTGGCAAAATGAATTTAATAGCCTTGCTGAAAATGATTGGATCAAATACATTCAGATTTTCGAAAACAAAGGCGAAATAATGGGCTGTAGTAATCCACACCCACATGGTCAGATCTGGTCGCAGAGCGATATTCCATTAGAAATTGCCAAAGAAACCGAACGTCAGAAAACGTTCTATGCTATTCACAGAAGAAGTTTGCTTGGCGATTACTTAAAATTGGAGCAAAAGAAAAAAGAGCGTATAGTATTCGAAAACGATCATTTTGCGGTACTTGTACCTTTTTGGGCAGTTTGGCCTTACGAAACCATGATTATCAGTAAACGCCATGTAAATAGCATTAAATTGTTTACAGAAGCTGAGAAAAAATCGTTAGCTGAAGCCATTAAGGTATTAACAACCAAATATGATAACCTGTTCGAAACCTCTTTCCCGTATTCAGCCGGCATGCATCAGGCACCGGTAAACAACGGCTATTATCCTGAATGGCACTGGCATATGCATTTTTACCCACCGTTGTTGCGCTCGGCATCAGTTAAAAAATTTATGGTCGGTTACGAAATGTTGGCTAACCCTCAACGCGATATTACCCCTGAATTTGCCGCTAGCCGTTTAAAAGAGATGTCTGCATTCCACTATAAAATCAACAAAACTGAAGACTAAATATTAAATAATGAATGCACAGGATTTAAAAAATACATTTAAAAAACTTTTCAACGCTGAGCCTATTTTAGTGCGTTCGCCTGGAAGAATCAATATTATTGGCGAGCATACAGATTATAACGGCGGTTTTGTAATGCCTGCTGCTATAGATAAAGCCATTTATGTAGCCATATCAAAAAGAGAAGATGATGAAATACATTTATTTTCAGAGAGTTATCAGCAATTCGATATTTCATCGATCAAAAGCCTGAAAAAATCAGAGAACAGTTGGGCCAATTACATTTTGGGCGTTGCCGATCAGTTAAAAGAAAGAGGCCATCGGTTGGGTGGCTTTAATTTTTATATAGATGGCAACGTGCCTTTGGGTGCTGGTTTATCGTCGTCTGCTGCTGTAGAATGTGCTACCGGCTTTGCGCTCGATCAACTTTTTTCACTTTCCGTTCCGAAAATGGATATCGCATTGATTGCACAAAAGGCAGAACAGACTTTTGCTGGTGTTAACTGTGGAATTATGGATCAGTTTGCCTCTGTATTTGGCAAGAAAGACCAAGCCATTATGCTCGATTGCAGATCGATGAAGCACATTTATATCCCATTAAAATTAGATGGATATAAACTTTTGCTTTTAAATACGAATGTAAAACACGCACTTGCCGATTCTGCCTACAACAAAAGAAGATCACAGTGTGAACAAGGCGTTGCCTGGGTAAAGGAGCATTATCCAAATGTAAGTACGCTTCGTGATGTAGATTTAACCATGTTAGAAACCCATGTTAAGCCAAAAGATCTGGAAGTTTACACCAAATGTAGTTTTGTAGTGAAAGAAATCGGTCGCTTATTAACCGCTGCGGAACAACTGGAAAATGGTAACCTGCAAGGTTTGGGTAAACTGATGTTCGAAACGCATGAAGGTTTAAGCAAAGATTACGAAGTGAGCTGTAAAGAATTAGATTTCCTGGTTGATGCGGTTAAACCTCTTGATTATGTGTTAGGTGCCAGGATGATGGGCGGTGGTTTTGGTGGTTGTACCATCAATATTGTTAAGGAAGAAAAAATTGCTGATTTAATTGAAGCGTTATCTTCAAAATACTTACTACAGTTCGGACTCAAACTTGGTTCCTACACTGTTCAAACTGATAACGGAACCAGCTTATACAGCTAAATTTAAATAACCCAAGGTATACTAACCAAAATAAATCAATGAAAAATAACTTATTAGACACGAAGGATTACATTGTATTTGCAATTTACTTCGTTATTGTGGCCGCTTATGGGCTCTACATTTACAACAAGAAAAAGTCAGAATCTACAGGTTCTAAAGATTATTTTCTTGCTGAAGGCTCTTTAACCTGGTGGGCAATCGGCGCATCGTTAATTGCATCTAATATTTCTGCAGAGCAGTTTATCGGTATGAGCGGATCAGGCTTTAAAATGGGATTGGCCATTGCAACCTACGAGTGGATGGGCGCATTAACCTTAGTGGTTGTTGCGGTATTCTTTATTCCAGTTTACTTGAAAAATAAAATTGCTACAATGCCGCAATTCCTACATCAGCGTTATAACGGAACGGTAGCCATGATAATGGCTGTTTTCTGGTTATTACTTTATGTTGTAGTTAACTTAACCTCGATCCTTTACTTAGGCGCTTTAGCAGTAAGCAGTATTTCTGGTTTCGATTTAAGTTTCTGTATGTACGCCATTGCAGGTTTTGCCATTATTATTACGCTGGGTGGAATGAAAGTAATAGGATATACCGACGTTATCCAGGTGTTTTTCTTAATTCTCGGTGGTTTGGCCACTACCTATTTGGCTTTAAACTTAGTTTCTACGCACTATGGAACGACAGGTGTTTTTGAAGGCTATAGTTTAATGACTTCAAAGGCTTCTGAACATTTTCACATGATTTTAAAGCCAGATAACGAAAATTATATCGATTTACCTGGCTTAAGTGTGCTTGTAGGCGGCATGTGGATTGTGAACTTAAATTATTGGGGCTGTAACCAATACATTACTCAACGTGCTTTGGGGGCTAACCTGGAGACTGCCCGCGGAGGTATTCTTTTTGCTGCATTCTTAAAATTATTAATGCCCATTATTGTTGTGTTACCAGGTATTGCAGCTTATGTTTTATATAAAGATGGCGCCTTCCAAGCTGAAATGCTACAAGATGGATCTGTAAATCCAGACCGTGCATATCCGGTATTGTTGAATTTACTGCCTGCCGGATTAAAAGGACTTTCTTTTGCTGCATTAACTGCTGCAGTGGTAGCGTCTTTAGCTGGTAAAGCAAATAGCATTGCAACTATTTTTACGCTGGATATTTACAAGAAAGTATTAAAGACCGATGCCACTGAGAAAAATTTGGTAACCACGGGTAAGATTTCGATCATTGTAGCGATGATTCTCGGTGTTTTAATTGCACCACATTTAGGAATCGATAAAAAAGGTGGTTTCCAATATATCCAGGAGTATACAGGTTTTGTTTCTCCAGGTATTTTTGCCATGTTTATTTTAGGTTTCTTTTGGAAAAGAACAACTTCAAGTGCAGCACTATTCGCAACCATTGGTGGTTTCGGTTTGTCAATTTTACTTAAATTCTTACCTACACTTACCGATCTTTCATGGTTATCAGGAATGGGCTTCTCTGTAAAAAATGCAGCTGGAGTTTATGAAATTCCGTTCTTGGATCGTATGGGCTTTGTATTTGTATTCTGTATCCTTGGTATGGTGATCATCAGTTTAGCAAGCAACAAAGCTAAGGCAGAAGCTAAAGGACTGGCTATCGATGCTAAAATGTTCAAAACCTCTACCAGTTTTGCCGTAGGAGCTTTAATCATCATCGGATTATTGGTTGCACTTTATAGTGTATACTGGTAACGATATTGTATAAAATAGGAAAGGGATAAAGTCATTAGATTTTATCCCTTTTTTTGTTTAAAATATCCGATCACATTTAAATCTTAATATTCTAATTCCTTAATGATAAAACTTACTATCCTAAAAGATCCTGAAACAAGTTCAGGAGGACGCTCGCATTTAAATCTTAATGTCCTTCATTTCTTAATGTTAACGGTCACCTGAAGTGATTAGCGTCTGGCCTTTATCCTCTTCAGTCGCCAGTTTCTTCACCAACCATGGCAAGGTGAGCCCTTGACCGATTAAAGTAAACAATACCACTACCACAGATATAAAGATTATAGCATTACGTTGCGGAAATGCGCTTCCATCCGATAAAGTAGCTGGTAATCCAATGGCAATGGCCAACGAAACAATACCCCTCATGCCTGACCAGCTGATGATCAAACTGTTCTTGAAATCAAGCAATGCACCCTCAGTAATGCGGTGTTTTCCTTTCTGAAAGGCTTTTTGAAGATTGAATTTTTGAAGGAAAACACGGGCCATTCTTAACAACAGCGCAACAATGGTAATCACCAGCGAATAACCAATGTAGGGTAAAATATCGGCACTGTTAATGTTTTTGTACACATAAGGAAATTGTAGCCCAATTAAAATGAAAATCAGCCCATTCAATAAAAAAATAATAATATCCCAAATGTTTTTTGATTGGTTTTTAAGTTGTTCCGGAAATACTTTGTTGCTAAACCTCGAAATGCCCAATCCTAAAATAACAACTGCAATAACACCAGAAACATGTACTTGTTCTGCAATTAAATAGGTAACAAAAGGCATCAACAGCATAAAGCTGATGGTAGCCAAACGGTTACTATGGATTCTTTTAATAATGAAGGCGAGAATTTTCGACATCACCATTCCGATTAAGAATCCACCAGCCATTAAAAGGGCAAACTCAAGCGATGCTTTCCAAAATACAAAGGCTGTTCCTGTTACCGCGGCAACTGCAAAACGATAAGCTACCAGTGCAGAAGCGTCGTTAACTAAGCTTTCGCCCTCCAATATGGTATTTGTTTTGTGAGACAAACCTAATCCTTTGGTAATACTCATGGCAGCAACTGCATCAGTAGCAGAAAGAATTGCACCTAATACAAAAGATACCGGCCAGCTCATCCCCGGAATCATATAGTGGGCAACTACAGCAATGCCGATGGCGGTGATAAAAACCAGCGTAATGGCCAATGTAAATATGGTATTGATATTGGTTTTAAATTCCTTGAATGAAATATTAAAAGCGGCATCGTAAAGCAATGGTGGTAGGAATATCAAAAATATAATTTCAGGATTAATATCAATTGGTGGCAAAGATGGAACAAAACCCACTGCTATTCCAGCTATAATCAATAAAATAGGATAGGGGATCTTAATTCGATCGGCTACAGCAGAAAGGCCAATCATCACAGCTAAAATAAATATTACAATGGCATAATTTTCCATATCTGCAAAACGCGTTTAATAGAAGTCGAAACACTTACTTGCAAAATATGTGTTTAGAACTGGATTAAAAAGTTTCTGGCCGAAATAAATTAATCGATAAAACGAGGGAATGTCTAGAATTCTACTGTGATAAATGCAGTTCATTAGAAGCAGAAAACTTTAATGTGTTTCAATTCTTAATGATAAAAAAAAGAAAGCATGGATGCATTGCTAAAACGAGATAATACCGTTTTATAACACGGAAAAATTACAGGGGAAGAATGAAAATATAGATTAAGAGTGATTTAGCGCTGTAACCTAGGCCTTTTACTTTTAAAAGGTTGGTTGGTTTTTGGCTTTGCCGCTTGAACACCACTTTCCTCTTCCGATATTTTAACTGTAATTACATTGCCTTTAAAAGTTTCTCCATTTAAGGTAGATACAATATTTTTAGCATCCGGTAAACTGTATATTTCTAAAAAAGCATAGCCTTTACACTTGCCAGTAGCTCTATCGCGGACAATTTTAATCGTTTCTACCCTACCATGAAGGCTAACCAATATTGCCAAATCCATCTCTTGGATATTGTCAGGAAGGCCACCTATAAAAATCTTAACCATTAATTCAGTAATTTGAGAGAACATCCGATTAAATCAAGCTTAAATCCAGAATTGTTCTTTTAGACCTGCAAAATAAGCAAAATGATATTCTTACCCAAACTAATTAAATGAATTTTGCCTCATTTTTATCATAAATTTGCGAAGAGCAGACATATATATTGATGTTGACAGACATAAAATGTACATTCGCTTTCTAATCATCAAAAAATAGGTTAAAATATGAGCATCTCTAAGTTAAAATCTATACTCATTATCGCATTATTCCTCTTCAGTTCGTTACTGGCACAGTCAAAAATTTTATTGCCATCAGTATTTAGCGACAATATGGTTTTGCAGCAAAAAACAAATGCGGCCATTTGGGGTAAAGCCACAGCTGGTAAAGCGGTTAAGATAACGGTTTCGTGGAATAAAATTAATTATGGGGCTATTGCCGATGCCAGTGGCAATTGGAAAATTAAAGTGGCAACGCCAGGTTACGGCGGTCCATATTCCATCACCATTTCCGATGGAGAACTATTGGTGCTAAACAATGTATTAATAGGGGATGTTTGGATTTGCTCAGGCCAATCGAATATGGAAATGCCTTTAGCAGGGTGGGGGAAAATCCTTAACTACGAAAAAGAAATTGCTGATGCTAAATTTCCAAATATCCGTTTATTGCAGGCAGAACATGTTACCAGTAGTTTTCCACTTAACGACGCCAAAGTGACTAATGGTGGTTGGCAGGAATGCAACCCCAAATATATTGCTGAGTTTTCTTCTACAGCCTATTTCTTCGCCCGCGAAGTGTATGAAAAAACTAAAATCCCTATTGGCCTAATCCATACCTCATGGGGAGGAACAATTGCCGAAGCCTGGACAAGTGCCGAATCGCTTAAAAAAATGACCGATTTTTCTGCCGCAGTTGATAAGATTCAAAAATTAGCCAATAATCCTTCAACAGTTTCTTACGAAGAAAAAATGCAGAATTGGGTTAAAATGACAACCGAAAAAGATTCTGGTTACCAGGCCGGTGAAATAAAATGGGCTTTGGCAGAAACCACAAACTGGAAAAGCATGACTTTGCCGACCTTGTGGGAAGATGCAGCACTTAAAAATTTTGATGGCATTGTATGGTTTACAAAAAAGATCAACATTCCCGAAAACTGGAAAACAAATGGTACCAAGCTTAATTTGGGTACAATTGATGATAACGATATCACCTTCGTAAATGGAGTAAAAGTAGGTGAAACGATAGGGTATAATGTTGGTAGAACATACACAATACCTACAAACCTGCTTAAAACAGGCGAGAATACCATTACCGTTAGGGTTTTTGATAGTGGAGGCGGCGGCGGTATATATGGTGATGCCAAAGATTTGAGCTTAACAAACAACACGACAGAGAAAATTTCTTTAGCTGGCGACTGGAAGTATAAAGTGGGTGTAGATTTTAAAAATGTTGAAGCTAAACCTTACGAAGAAAATGGCCCTAACAGACCAACCGTTTTGTACAATGCGATGATTCATCCTTACCTGCAATTTTCAATTAAAGGTGCCATTTGGTATCAGGGAGAAAGTAATGCCGATAGAGCTTACCAATACCGCGAATTATTTCCAACGATGATAAAAGATTGGCGACAGAAATGGGGGCAGGGAGATTTTCCATTCTATTTCGTTCAACTGGCCAATTTTATGCAGATTGATCATTCTCCTGTAGAATCTGCCTGGGCAGAGCTTAGAGAGGCCCAACAAAAAACACTTACACTACCGAATACAGGCATGGCTACCATTATTGATATCGGTGATGCAAAAGATATTCACCCTAAAAACAAACAAGAGGTGGGTAGAAGGTTAGCCTTAATTGCCCTGGCTAAAACATATGGGCAGAAAATAAACTATTCTGGTCCCATTTATCAATCAAATAAAGTAGAAGGAAAACAGATCCGTTTAACTTTTGGTAATACAGAAAATGGATTAAAAGCCGTTGATGGTGCAGCACTAACCGGTTTTGCCATCGCTGGAGCAGATAAGAAATTTTATTGGGCCAAAGCAAGCATCCAGGGAAATCAGATCATCGTAAGTAGCGATCAGGTGGCAAATCCTGTTGCAGTTCGTTATGCATGGGGAAATAATCCTGTGTGTAACCTGGTTAGTAATGATGGCTTGCCGGCATCACCATTCAGAACAGATACCTGGCAAGGCCTTACCTTTGCAAAGAAATAATGGATGAAAATTTGTGCAATGTGTGTGGTTAAATCCGTGTAATGCAGGCAATATTTAAAGTTAGGCTATTCTTTGTGGCTTACTTTATATTTTTACCAGCTAACCGGAAATTATGCCAAATATTTTATCAGACCAGGAAACCATTCTCCTGATTGCCGACCTAGAAGAAAAATTATTAGATGGATTTAAAAGGAGAGACCTGAACATACTCGATTTATTGTTTGCTGATGGAATGCTTTTTCATGATCAGTATGGGAATGTGTTGGATAAAGAGATGGATCTGGATGTCTACCGGAGTGGCATGACCAAAATTACCAAAATCAATGTATCCAAGCGGGAAATACGTGTTTTTGAATCTATTGTTATTGTTTCTGCAAGTCTTTTTATTAAGGGAAGTTATTCAAATATTTTACTTAACGGCAAATATCAATGGTTAAGGGTTTGGGGTAAAGTGAGAGAAGATTGGAAAGTAATTTCTGCCAGTTGTACAAGCATTTCAGTATAAAATATTTGCTTAAAAATAAGAACGGGGAATAACCAATGGCTATCCCCCGATTCTAAATTAACGCTCTCTAGATCTAATATAGAACTAATCTCAGTTTCAACCAAAAGCTTGATGACAGAACAAGACTAATGTTTACCCTGGCGAGTTAAAAATAGGTATATATCACAATCTGGTGTAAACCTCTGGCCTTGCAAACTGTATAATTTTTTACCTTTCAATTTATTATTTTCAGCGTTTAGGTTTGCTTTAACCAACTTAACATTGCTTTTTGAATTGTTTGAATATAAGATTACTAAATCGTTTTAATATTCGCTGATATTTATTAGTTTTATGAAATATTATCTAACCAATAATCCTTTTATGAAAATAATATTTACCTCAATCTATTTTCTGGTTTCCTGTCTATCTATTCATACTTTAAATGCCCAGAATTTAACTGAATTCAATAAAAAACCCTTAAAACAGCATGTTTATGTGCAATTGCCCATAGGGGGTATTAAAGCCAAAGGATGGTTGTTAAAGCAACTAGAGCAGCAAAGAGATGGTGCAACGGGAATGGCAGAAGAGTTATACCCTGAAAAAGATAATCTGGGCAAAAATTCCGATTGGCTGGGAGGCGATGGGAATGGATGGGAGCGGGTACCATATTATGTTAAAGGTTTGGTAGCATTGGCTTATACCTTAGATGATCCTATACTAAAAACAAAAGCACAAAAGTACATCGATTGGACTTTGAACAATCAACAAGCCAACGGATTATTCGGCCCACCGAAAATGAAAGATTGGTGGCCGCGCATGCCAATGATGTACGCTTTGCAAAGCTATTACGAGGCCACAAATGATAAAAGGGTAATTCCTTTTCTCTCAAAATATTTCAAATATGAACTGGCTAATCTTGATAGCGATCCATTAAAGGAATGGGGTAAATCAAGAGCAGGCGATAATATGGAAATAGCCATTTGGCTTTACAATAAAACCGGCGATCAGGATTTATTACGACTTGTAGAAAAGTTAAAACAACAGGCATACCCTTGGATCGATATTTATAGCAACAACGGGTTTTACTTTTTTGGTGATGATTTTCAGCCAAAACATATGGTTAATGTAGCTCAAGCCTTAAAATTCCCAGTGCTTTATGCTCAACTTCAAGATCATGCTTCTAATCTTGAAGCACTTTCCAAAGGCATAGTGCACATTATGCACGACCATGGTCAGCCAGAAGGTTTAGGTTCAGGAACTGAATTTCTGGCGGGTACAAGCAGCGTAGAAGGAGTAGAAACCTGTACTGTGGTAGAATGGATGCAGAGTTTAGAAACTGCGGCAAAGGTTATTCACGATGTCAGTATTGGTGATCAGTTGGAAAAAATAGCCTTTAATGCTTTACCTGCACAGTTTAGCAGGGATTTTAAAAACCATTCTTATTATACATTACCCAATCAGGTTCAAAGCGTTCATGGGGAGCATGGCTTTAATCAAGATTATAGTTCAGGGATTGTTTCTAGTCCTTATTCCGGTTATGGCTGCTGCCGCTATAACATGCACATGGGCTGGCCTTATTTTGTAAAAAGCAGTGTAGTGGCTACCCCCGAGAGAGGTTTGGCAGTAATTACTTATGGCCCGATGGAAATAGAAACTGTAGTAGCCAACAATAAAAAAATAAAAATTACCGAAGAAACCAATTATCCCTTCGAAGAACAGATCAGGTTAAAAGTGGGGCTTACCACTTCTACATCCTTTCCATTGATTTTAAGAATCCCTGCGTGGAGTGTAAAACCAAGTGTTAAATTAAATGGAACTATATTAAAAGGAGTAAAAGCCGGTGAAATGTTTACCATACCCCGCGAATGGAAAGATCAGGATCAATTAGAACTGAATTTCCCGATGCAAATTACTACTCAGGCTCAAGTAAACAATTCCGTTAGTGTAGAACGTGGGCCTATTGTGTATGCATTAGAAATTAAGGCAGCAAATAAGGTAACCAAAACACATCCGGTTGCTGGCTTTACAGATTACGAAATCCGTCCGGAATCGGCATGGAACTATGGTTTAGTATTAGATAAAGGTAATTTAAGCAACGTCAATGTGGTGAGCGCTACAATGCCCGAAAATCCTTTTATTGCCGCGAATGCACCGGTTAAATTAAAGGTTCAGGCAAAAAAGATTCCGTCTTGGACGCTAGGGTACAACAAAGTAGCTGCTTTTGATGTGCCTTTTAGTCCAATTTCTTCAACCGAAAAACAGGAAGAGATTACCTTGGTACCTTATGGGTCTGAAAATATACGCCTAAGCTGTTTTCCTGTAATCGGTCAGCCAAAAAAAATAAATAAGGCTTTGGTCGAAAATTTTGATCAGGGAATGGCCAATAATTGGGTTTTTTATGGAGGTGGTTGGTTTTGGAAAGATGGACAGGTTAATTCGGCATCGAACGCAGGCTCAGGTGGTTATGGTATAAATGGATCTAAATATGTAGCTAATGGAACAGATTTTAAAGATTTTACTTACCAGGCTAATGTTAAAATCAATACTGCCGGTGATGCTGGTTTAATGTTCAGGGTTTCTGACCCGGCAATCGGTGCCGATGCTTACCAAGGGTATTATGTGGGTTTGGATCAGTCTAATGGAACGGTACTGTTGGGAAAAGCTAACGGACAAAAATGGACCGTTATAAGTTCAGGGAAATATCCTGTTGAAATAAACAAAATGTACACCTTAAAGATAGTGGCGAAAGGAGATAAATTTGATGTTTTTATAAACGGGTCGGCAAAATCCATTCTTTCTGCAACAGATAGTCAATATCAATCTGGTAGTATAGGATTAAGAACGTATAAAGCTTTGGCTAGCTTCGATTCGGTAAAGATTAACGCTTTTTAACATCGGTTCAGGCCGGTATTGAACTTTGCGGCAAGGAATTTGTTAACCTATTATCAATAAATAAAAATAAGATTATGAAATTATACAAATCAATTCCTATAATGCTCTTTGCCATTACGCTTGCAGCTGGTTGTGTAAGCAATAAGAAATATGCAGAACTTCAGGATACCTATTCTAAGCTAAGAGAAAGGAACCAGGAGTTAAGTAATAAATATCAGGATAGCCAACGCGAGCTTAGCGGCAGCACCAGCAGGGTTAAAAGTTTGGAAGAGCAGATCGCATCAGAAAAAGCCAATGTAACCGCATTGCAGGATGCTTTGAACAAATGTTTAAATTCTAGTAGCCAGGGCAATGTTAACATTTCGAAACTGGTTGATGAAATTAACAGTTCGAATAAATACATCAAACAATTGGTAAATGCCAAAAATAAAAGCGATTCGCTTAATATGGTGTTAACCAATAATTTAACCCGTTCATTAAGCAGAGAAGAACTTGGAGATGTTGATGTTCAGGTGCTTAAAGGTGTAGTTTATATCTCTTTGGCTGATAACATGTTATACAAATCTGGTAGTTATGAGGTTTCTGATAAAGCTGGAGAAACATTGAGTAAAATCGCCAAAATCATTAAAGATTACGATACTTACGATGTGCTGATTGAAGGTAATACCGATAATGTGCCTATCGCTCAAACCAATATCCGAAACAACTGGGATTTAAGTGCCTTGCGTGCTTCATCAGTGGTTCAGGTATTGCAAACTAAATATGCTGTCGATCCTAAGCGATTAACCGCAGGTGGACGTGGTGAATTTAATCCAATTGCTGATAATACAACGGCAGGAGGGAAAGCAAAAAACAGACGTACACAGATCATTATTACACCTAAGTTAGATCAGTTTATGGATCTGATCGGAAAAGCGCCTGAACAGTCTCAAAAATAAATCAGAAATAATAATCATTTTAAAGGGTTGAAATTAATTTTTCAACCCTTTTTTATTTGTAAAACTTTCTCTTTTCCCTTTTATATTTTGCTAATTTTGCACGCGCTCCAGTACGGGTTATGAGAAAACGGATAAGAAAACACCTTCGCACAGCAAAATACATCGTTTACAAAGAAACTTTAATCGATTTTAAAGAACATGTTTGGACATTTATTGGAGCGTTTCTAGGTATTGGCATTATTGGCTTACTCCATTCTAAATACTTTACCGCCAACGATAACCTGTTTCTCATCGGTTCATTTGGAGCCTCATCGGTACTTATTTATGGAATTATAAACAGCCCATTGGCACAGCCGAGGAATTTAATCGGTGGGCATGTGGTTTGTGCATTGGTAGGCGTTACCGTTCATAAACTTATTCCCGGCGAAGTGTGGTTATCTTCTGCCTTGTCAGTTTCTTTATCTATTGTATTGATGCAGATTACCAAAACACTGCATCCTCCAGGTGGAGCTACCGCACTAATAGCCAATATCGGGTCAGCTAAAATCCATTCGTTAGGTTATTTGTACGTACTGTGCCCGGTTTTATCTGGCGCTAGTATTTTACTGTTAGTCGCTATAATGATAAACAACAGAACATCGCATCGCAGTTATCCTAATAATAAAAAATGGTATAGGATTTGGCATCGCTATCGCAGGTAAAATATATCTGCATAGCGATCCATCGCATTGATGAAAAGATTTAAAACCATCTTATTTAAATGCAAAGAAGTACTGGCCGTCGTTAATACGCTAAATGAAATATAATTTTCTAATCAGATAATTATACCGATTTAAAAATCAGGAAATGCTGATGTTTTTCTTTTGCTGGTTTAAATAAGCCGTAATTTGATTTAACATAATGCTTCTTGTTGCCCTCACCGCAGATTTCAAAACTTCAGAACTTACGCCTAAACGCTTAGCCCAATAATTTCGATCTGTTTCTTCGGATAATAAGATGATTTCTTCTTTAATGCTCGGGGTTTGGATGAGATTTTTCATGATTGGGATGATTAATTCAATTAATAACACGCACAAGCTCGATTTGGTTCAATAAAAATAGTTTTTTTTATTTATAATAACAATTTGTAAACCAGTTGTTTGAAAAAAAAATAACGTTTCAATCATAATTAAAATGAAGTCAAAATCGTTCATTCTCTTCTATTAATTCGTTTTAGTAATCATAAAAGGTATATGAAATATTAATAATTATACAAAAAAATAATTTTATGTATTTTTAATTATACGTAAAATCACTATAATTGCTTATTATTTATAAAAAAAATATTCTGTAATGGGCGATATGAGGAAGGGAGACGTTACTCAAATTGACTTTGAATATGGACACGGAATCATTATTGACGAAAATGGCCAGGATATTCACTTTCAATTAGATAATATATCTGATCAAATTAATATAAATTCGAAAATAATTTTTGAAATAGAATTACACAAACGTGGCTTGGTAGCGGTTAACGTTAAGTTGGAAATGGAAGAAATAAGAGGTTAGTTTCACTTGCCCAAAGCAAATTAATGTTAAACATTTATAGGTCATTTGCAGCGGGTAAGCTGAAATAAAATGTAGAACCTTTACCCAATTTGCTTTCTGCCCAAATTTTTCCCTGATGTCTTTCAATTACTTCGGCACAAATATACAGGCCAACTCCAAATCCTGCAATTGTTTTAGTGTCGGGGCTGTCTACGCGGTAAAAACGGTCAAAAAGTTTGGGTATATCATTTTCCCTAATGCCTATACCTTCATCTTCCACACTAACAACTACATAATCCTTTTGTGTTTCGCACTTTATTGCAATTAAAGAGTTCTTTTTTGAGTATTTCGCTGCATTTCCAATCAGGTTAGTGATCACATTGCCGATTTTCTCCATATCGGCATTTACAATCATTTCTTCCGTACCAATCACTTGGATGAAATGGCTGGGTAAAACAATTCTATTTTCTTCAGCTATGGTTTTAATTAAATGAACTAGGTTAAAATTTGTTTTGTTCAATAAAATTTTGCCAGCTTCTAGCAAGGATACATTTAAAAAGCCATCAATCATTAACGACATTCTTTTTAGCTGAATATTTATCTTATCAAGTATCTGAATAGTGAAGTCGTTATCCGTTTCTTTAAATTTATGCTGTAAAAGTTGTACATAAGCACTTAACGATGTTAGTGGAGTTTTAAGCTCGTGACTTACCATACCGATAAAGTCGTTTTTTCTAATTTCGTCCTGTTTATGTTCTGTAATATCCAAAACAGCTCCGGCAATATAAACGGCTTTTCCTTGTTCGTTATAATAGGCTTTTCCTGCCGTTCTTAACCATTTGCTTTTAGTGCTTATGCCATTCAAATTAATCTGATATTCGATGTTAAAAGCATTTCGGTGGTGTAATGCACGTCTGATGCCACTGGTAAGGTGCCCGATGTCTTCCATAGATATAAGTGATTTGGCTTCTTCTATACCCAGCCTGTTATTTTCCAGTTCGTAAATTTGCTGTGCCCTTTCCGATAAAAGTATTTGTTTGCTTCCCAGATCGATATTCCATGAACCCATTTCTGATGCATCCATGGCTATTTTTAAAATGTCTTTAGCTTTAAGTAGTTCTTTTTTAAAATTTACCTGCTCCGTAATATCTTTAATAATCACTAAAATTCTGCTTACTTCATTTTTATCATTTTTTAACGGCTCATAAAAAGCTATAAAATAACCATCTGAAATAGGTGTCGAAATTTTTAATTCATTGATTGTTAAGGGATGGCCGTTTTTAAAAATATCTTTAACATGCGCTACAAGTGCTTGTTGTTTTTCGAGCTCTGGTCGTGCCTTTTCTTGTGGAATCCCGATTACTTCTTTCCTTGTCTTGCCCCAAAGTTTTAATATATTATCGTTAGCATATTCTGTAATAAGCTCCGGACCTTTTAATACGCACATGCCCAGAGGAGCCTGCTCAAAAAATCCTCTAAAACGTGCTTCACTTTCTGAAAGTTCAAATAAAATATGCTCAAGGTCATTTTCGTCTAACGGAATTTCCCTTAATGAACAGATGATATATTCAACCGGGCGATCGTTTTGTAATACCGGCGAGAATTCCAATTCCCATTTAACATTTGGCGAGTTAGAATAGATGGGATGAATAACCAGCGTAGCTTTTGCTTTAAGCTCACTTACTTTCTGAACTGTTTTAATCAGAAGTACCTTTTCAGCAGCAGACAGGAGATTTGGGATAATGTTAATATCATAGAACTTTAATTTTCCTCCAACCCGCCCTATTAAAGCTTGGTAAGCATCGTTATGTTCTACCACCACCAATATCGGCTTTACCTTAAAAATAATTATGGGGTTCTTGGAATGTTTTAACAGTGCTTTTAAGAATGGAGAGGCTAAATCTATCATAAATTTAAGTTGACACTTTTTCAAATATAATCGTTAAGCAGTTAATCACCAACCGATTTGTAAGGATGATATAATATTTATCATACAGAACGGTATAAATAGTAAGTGTGCTGTTTTTCTGTTTGATTGTAAGTTGTTGTGGTTCAGTATTTTTATTCTTATTTAGTTCTTGGTCTATTATCGTTAATATGGTGCTTATAAAAAATGGTATATAATATTTCGTTTGCTCTTCAGTTACGAAAGGGCACTCATTGGAGATTATATTTGCAAAATGGCCTTAATATTTTTATCCGATCGAATTGATTTTATGTTATATCAATATGAAAAAATTGTAAAGTCAAAAGTGTAAAAATCAATAGCCTAATTATAAAATAGGACCTTACTTGCCGATTATGACTGATTTGTAAGACAATCTTAAGCGAGAATTTATTAAAAATGATGTCTTTTTAAGTAGAATAAAAGCTTTTATGTGTTTTTTATGTAAAATTATTTGTCTGATAATCAGTATTTTATGTTTTGTTTTTAAATTAAATGTTTGATTTAAGCGATTTAACATTTCTTGCTAAATTTTTTTTAAAAATTTATATATATTTGTTCTTACCCTTTCGAGGGTATGTTTTTCATAGGTAGATGTAGGGTCAGAACAATGTTCTGGCCCTTTTTTGTTTTAATGGATTTAGAAAAACTATTTTTGTGCTATGATGAAAAAGAAAGTGATTGTTGCGGTTACAGGTGCCAGCGGATCTATTTATGCAAAGGTTTTATTTGACCGGTTATTAACATTAAAAGATCAGATTGAGACAGTTGGTGTAGTGATGAGCGATAATGCAAAAGCGGTTTGGCAATTCGAACTTGGAAACCAGGATTATAACCATTTTAAAGACTTTACCTTTTATAACAAAAACGATTTTAATGCTCCTTTTGCCTCAGGATCGGCAAAATACGATACCATGATTATCATTCCTTGTTCTATGGGAACTTTGGGTAGGGTAGCACATGGAATATCGAACGATTTGATTTCGAGGGCAGCAGATGTTGTGTTAAAAGAACGCAGGAAATTAATAGCTGTAGTAAGGGATACCCCGTTCAGTTTAATCCATATCAACAATATGAAAACCGTAACTGAAGCGGGTGGAATCATCTGTCCGGCCAATCCTTCTTTTTATAGTTTGCCTCAAACAATAGAAGAAGTTGCCGGCACGGTAATTAGCCGGGTATTAGATCTGGCAGGTTTTGATCAGGAAAGTTATCGTTGGCAGGAGCAGTAATTGTTATTTTGCCAAAGTTTAGATATTTTTGATTAATTTAAAATCATTCCATGAAATTATATTTACGCTCTATCTTATGCTGTGCAGTGTTATGTGCTTTTTTTTCTCAGGTTAAGGCCCAGCAGGATTTTCTGATTAATTCAAAAAATGACACTTTAAAAGGTGAAATAAAAAAACAGTTTATTGGTTTTTATCGGTTCAAGCCAGAGGGAGGTACCAGCTTTAATAAAATTCCAATCCGCGAAACCAAAGAATTTTATAAAGTAGAAAAAGAGATAAATTATCTCGTTAAAGTACGCCCTGACAAAAGCAGTCCAGACTTTTTACAAAGATTGGTTAAAGGTAAAATTGATTTGTTCGAATATTACAGACAAAGTGGGAATAATCAATACGTGGTGATCTGGTATGCCAGCAAACAAAACGGACAATTGTTTGAAGTGAAAAGTAACCAGATCTTTGGTTCGCGGAAGGAGCGGAAAGATAGTATGTATAATTTAATAGCTGACAATCCAGGTTTGCTGGAAAAATTTAAAAAAGATGATAGTTATAGCTTTGAAGCCGTAAAAGAATGCATTAAACTATATAATTCAAACTAAATAGCCGATACCCCATGCTAAAATTAAGCTTTATTATAGTCGTTTTATTAGTCTCAGGCATATGTTTGTCTGGCTGTGAGAAAAGAGCCTGTCCTGAAGGAATGCACGAGCTGCGTTTAAAAGATGGTACTACTATATGCGTTCCAAACAATTTATAGTCTGTAATTTGTCAGTTCTCAAAACTCAAAACCAACAACTCCGAACAAATTTCCTATCTTTGCAGCCTCAATGAAAAAGGTCGCATTTTATACATTAGGTTGTAAACTAAATTTCTCCGAAACATCAACTATTGGTCGGTTATTTACCGATGCGGGTTATGCTGTAGTAGACTTTCAGGATCAGGCCGATGTTTATGTGATTAACACCTGCTCTGTTACGGAGCATGCCGATAAAAAATGCCGTAAAGTTGTTAAAGAAGCTTTAAAATATTCTCCTAATGCCTTTGTAACCATTGTAGGTTGCTATGCACAGTTAAAACCACAGGAAATTGCCGAAATAGAAGGTGTTGATATGGTTTTGGGTGCTGCAGAAAAATTCAGGATAGTAGAATATATTACCGATTTAACCAAGCAACCGAAAACCCTTATTCATCAGCAAAATATAGAGAAAGTTAACCATAATTTTATTGCCTCTTATTCGATTGGCGACAGGACCCGTACTTTTTTGAAAGTACAGGATGGTTGCGATTATCCTTGTACATACTGTACCATTCCCTTAGCACGCGGTGCAAGTCGTAGCGATACCATTGAAAATGTGGTGAACCGCGCAAAAATGATTGCAGATAGCGGTGTTAAAGAAATTGTTTTAACTGGTGTAAATCTTGGCGATTTCGGAATTAGAAACGGTCAGCGTGAAGATAAGTTTTTTGACCTTGTTAAGGCTTTAGATGAGGTAGAAGGAATTGAAAGAATCCGTATTTCATCTATTGAGCCAAATCTTTTGAGCAATGAGATCATTCAGTTTGTATCCACCTCGAAAAGGTTTGTTCCGCATTTTCATATTCCTTTACAATCGGGTTCTGATAAAATTTTAGGTTTAATGCGCCGACGTTACCGTACAGATTTATATGTAGAACGTGTTGCCAAAATTAAGGAAGTAATGCCGAACTGTTGTATCGGCGTAGATGTAATTGTTGGTTTCCCTGGTGAAACTAAAGACGATTTCTTAGATACCTATCAGTTTTTAAATCAGCTTGATATTTCTTATCTACACGTATTTACTTACTCTGAGCGCGAATTAACAGCTGCAGCCGAAATGAAAGGTGTTGTGGCGGGCAGCGAGCGTAATGAGCGTAGTAAAATGCTCCATATTTTATCTGATAAAAAACGTAGGGCTTTCTACGAATCTCAAATTGGCGCTGAAGCTGAAGTGCTTTTCGAGGCAGATCAGAAATCAGGTTACATGCATGGTTTTACTAAAAACTATGTAAAAGTACGTGCAAAATACGATCCGGTTATGGTAAATGAATTGAAAGCGGTTAAGCTTTTAGAAATTACTGCCGATGGAGAAGTAGAAGTAGCCGAACTGGAAACGATTCACGCGCATCATTAGTTTAGTCCCGAGTCATTGGACGGAAGTCTTGAGTCAAAATTTATATTTTCACATTTCCTCGATTAGTCATCCTGAGCGTAGTCGAAGGACCTTAAATATGGAAAATTATAAGATAGATAATGGAATTGATATTGATTGATCAAAGAAAATTCCCTAAGAACTAATGTAATAAGTTAACTAAACCTGATCGCAGCGAACACAGAGTAGCGTGGAGAGCAGGGCTGTACTAACCGATGAAATATAGAACCACTCTTTTCCAAAAAAAAATAGATTTTTATACGCTTTTTCGGCCTTTCAACCAAGAGCTTTGGTCTTTCTCCTTTAGTCTTTAAGCTTTCCGCTTTAATCTTTCAGCTTTGGTCTTTCTTTCCTATCTTCGCAACAAATTATTTGTATGTTTCCTACCGTTTCACATTTTTTAGAATACTTGTTCGGCATTAATTTACCGCTTCCATTTAATACTTTCGGTGTTTTTGTAGCACTGGCGTTTGTTGCTGGTTACTGGGCTTTCACCAAAGAGCTTAAGCGTAAGGAAGCATTAGGTATACTCCACCCAATTAAAAAGACAATTGTGGTTGGCAAACCTGCTACTACATCAGAGTTGATCATGAATGGCCTTTTCGGTTTCGTTATTGGTTATAAACTGGTTTATGCGTTGTTAAACTACAAGCTTTTTGTAAATGATGCACAGTCGATCTTAATGTCGACCAGAGGAAATATAATTGGCGGGTTGTTTTTCGCCGGTTTGTTTGCTTACTGGGATTATACTGAAAAGAATAAACATAAATTAGATAAGCCAAAAGAAACACAGGTAACCATCCACCCATACCAAACCATGAGTAACCTGATTGTTTGGGCGGCTATATGGGGCTTTTTAGGGGCAAAGTTTTTCGATAACCTAGAGTATTGGGATGATTTTGTTCAACACCCTATAGAACGCTTATTATCGTTTAGTGGTTTAACCTTTTATGGTGGTTTAATTTGCGGCGGTGCGGCTGTATTAATTATTGCTAAAAGAAATGGTATTAAACCGCTCCATATGCTTGATGTAGGCGGGCCGGGAATGATGCTGGCTTATGCGGTAGGCCGTATTGGTTGCCATTTGGCCGGCGATGGCGACTGGGGTATCCCAAATCATAATCCAAAGCCATTTTCCTGGTTGCCAGATTGGTTGTGGTCTTACAAATACCCGAATAATGTAGTAGGCGAAGGCATTCCAATTCCTGGTTGTACTGGTAAATTTTGTAATGAACTGGCTCAAGGGGTGTACCCAACGCCAATTTATGAAGTAATTATCTGTTTAATTCTTTTTGCCTTTTTATGGAAAATTAGAGATAAAATAAAAGCACCTGGTTTAATGTTTGGTATTTACATGATTTTGAACGGTATTGAACGTTTCTGTATCGAATTAATCCGCGTAAACTCAAAATACCATGTTTTTGGTTTGTCTTTTACCCAGGCAGAAATGATTTCTACTTTTCTTGTTGTTGGCGGCATTGCATTAAGTGTTTATGCTTTAAGGAATAGGAATCAACTGTCTTAATGTTCTATAAGTTTATTCATCATCAAATAAACGCCTCGTTTTACTATTAAATAGTTATGAATTACGAATTACTGTGTACAAAAGTAATATCGATTGTAAGGCTTACGGGAAATTTTATCCGCAAAGAAGCAATGCAGTTTGATGTTCAAAAAATAGAATACAAAGGATTAAATGACATGGTTTCTTATGTTGATAAAACAGCAGAGCAGAAACTGGTTCAAAATCTCGAAAAATTAATTCCCGATGCAGGTTTCATAACCGAAGAGAAAACCATTAACCGTACAGGTAAGACCTATACCTGGATAATTGATCCATTGGATGGTACAACGAATTTTATTCATGGCATTCCTGCTTATGGCATAAGCGTAGCGCTTTATGAAGATGGATTAGCTGTTATAGGCGTAGTTTACGAGTTAAATAGGGGAGAAATGTTTTATTCGTATAAGGGCGGACCAGCCCTTATGAATAAGAAAGAAATTAAAGTTTCTACTAATCCTGATCTAAAATCGAGTTTATTGGCAACAGGTTTTCCATATTATCAGTTTGATAAACAGCCTCAATATTTAAAATTATTGACCGAAATGATGCAGAAAAGCCACGGGGTACGTAGAATTGGTGCAGCAGCAATAGATCTTGTATATACAGCCTGTGGACGTTTCGATGCTTTTTTTGAATACAATCTGCAGCAATGGGATTTTGCAGCCGGATGCTTTATTGTGCAGCAGGCAGGAGGAGAAGTGTACGATTTCTCAGGTGGAAATAATTACTTTGAAAAAAGAGAGATATTGGCTACCAATGGTAAACTTACGGCTGAAATGTTAACTGCGATTAAGCAGTATTTTTAAGCTATTCGTCATGCTGAATTTATTTCAGCATCTTAAAGACCCTGACCTGTAGCGAAGCGGAAAGCTACGCAGTAAAATAAATTCAGGGTGACGACTCGTTTGCAACAAAAAAGGTCCCGATTCTCATCGGGACCTTTTCACTATATGTACTATGAAAAATGCACAATTTTAAAGCGCTTCAGAAACAACTTCTGTAACTTCTGGTACCATTCTCTGTAATAAGTTCTGGATACCAGATTTAAGCGTAATGGTAGAAGATGGACAACCGCTGCAAGAACCGCGTAATTCTACAGTAACCACGCCTTCATCGAAAGATTTGTATGTAATTGCACCACCATCCTGTTCAACAGCCGGGCGTACATAATCATGCAGAATCTGCTGAATTTTAATTTCGGTTTCTGTACCCTCAAATGCAGGAGCTTCTTCTGTAGTTGCTTCTTTAATTTTTAATTCAGATTCTACAGCTCCCTTAACAAATTCTTTTAAAATAGCCTCAATATCAGCCCATTCTGCATCATCTGTTTTGGTAATGGTAACAAAATTGCTGGCGAAAAAAACGCCAGAAACAAAGTTGAACTTAAATAACTCTTTAGCAAAAGGCGAGTGTTCTGCACTTTCTTTAGTTGCAAAATCCTCACTGCCATTTATTAACAGCTTGTTTACCATGAATTTCATGGTAGCTGGATTTGGAGTCTGTTCTGTATATACGTTAATCGTCATGTCTTAATCAATTTGAATAAACAAAATTAACAATTACTCACTAATAAAACCTTTGTTAGCTGTCTGCTTAACGTCAATTTAATTTGACTAGAAAACGCCAGTATAATTAAAAGGTGTAATCGTTCTCAATTGCACTTTAACAGTTTCAGAAACGGCTAAACCTTCAATAAACTCAGCAATACTTGCAGCATTGATTTTTGAATTTGTTCTGGTTAATTCTTTCAAGGCTTCGTAAGGGTTAGGGTAGTTCTCTCTTCTTAAAACCGTTTGAATAGCCTCGGCAACAACTGCCCAGTTTTCGTCCAAATCGGCATGTAAAGCAGCTTCATTTAATAAAATCTTATTTAATCCGCGTAGTGTAGAATTAATAGCAATTAAGGTATGCCCAAATGGAACGCCTACATTTCTTAAAACAGTAGAGTCGGTTAAGTCTCTCTGTAAGCGTGAAATTGGCAATTTAGCAGCGAAAAACTCGAACAAAGCATTGGCAATTCCTGCATTTCCCTCAGCATTTTCGAAATCGATAGGGTTAACCTTATGTGGCATAGCCGACGAACCGATTTCTCCGGCTTTGATTTTCTGTTTAAAATAGTTTTTAGAAATATATGTCCAGATATCTCTGTCCAAATCTATAATAATGTTGTTTATGCGTTTTAAAGCATCACATTGAGCAGCAAATTGATCGTAATGTTCAATTTGTGTAGTATGTTGTGCACGTGTTAAGCCCAAAGTCTCGTTAACAAACTGGTTAGAGAAATTAACCCAGTTTACTGTAGGGTAAGCAATATGGTGTGCATTGAAGTTTCCGGTAGCGCCACCAAATTTTGCACTATTAGGGATGTTTTTTAAACTTTCTACCTGAATAGCCAAGCGTTCGGCGAAAACCAAAAACTCTTTGCCTAATTTGGTAGGAGAGGCCGGCTGGCCATGTGTATGTGCCAACATCGGAATATCTTTCCACTCTGTAGCCAGGGCATTTATCTTTTCAATCAGCGTATTAATTGCTGGATAATAACTTTCATTCAATGCTAATTTAATAGAATAAGGAATGGCAGTATTATTAATATCTTGAGAGGTTAACCCGAAGTGGATAAACTCTTTATAGTGCTGAAGTGATAACGCATCGAATTTACTTTTGATAAAATATTCAACAGCTTTAACATCGTGGTTGGTTACTTTTTCAGTTTCCTTAATTTCTAAGGCATCAACTTCTGAGAAATTTTCGTGGATTTTGCGCAATTGGGCATAAAGATTTTTATCAAAATTTTCTAAGCCAGGCAAGTTGATTTCGCAAAGTGCGATAAAATATTCGATTTCTACAAAAACACGGTATTTGATTAAGGCTTCTTCAGAAAAGTAAGCAGCTAAACTTTCGGTTGTTTTTCTGTAACGGCCATCAACTGGTGAAATAGCTTGTAGTGATGTTAAATTCATTATGCGGATTATATTTTTGCCGCAAATTTACTACAATTGATGGATTTTAAGGTCTTGATTCCTAGAAATTAATATAAAATAAAAAAGGCCTTAGAATTTCCAAGGCCTTTTTGCAGTAATAGCTAAAACTATTTTTTAGTTGTGTCTTTTACTGTAGTGTCTTTAACGGTTGTATCTTTCACTGTAGTATCTTTTACAGTAGTATCTACTACTGTAGAATCAACTTTAGATGAATCAGTTGCGCCATCTTTTTTTTCTGATTTACAAGCAACAACGGATAGGGATAAAGCTAGAGCTAAAAAGCCCATTTTGAATGCATTTTTCATTTTTTTTAATTTGTTTGGTTTTGAAAATTAATTAATTACTAATTTATGCAAAAAAGACAAGAATTAATCCTGTTTTATTAAATAAAAAAAGGTCGCGATATAAAAACACGACCTTTTTTTGTGTTATTTAGTAAAATAACTAGTGTTTTACTTCTTCTTTTGTAGTAGTAGCTTTAACTGTAGTGTCTTTTACAGTAGAATCTTTAACTGTAGTATCAACAGCAGTTGTATCAGTAACAATAGTTGATGAATCTGTAACTGTTGTGTCAGCACCATCAGCTTTTTTACCTGATTCGCCGCAAGCAGCAACTGTTAAAGATAGAGCTAGGGCTAAAAAGCCTAATTTGAATGCATTTTTCATTTTGATATCTGTTTTAGGGTTACTATTACTATTAATGCCTAAAATGTTAAAAGGTAACCCGTTTTTTCTGATAAAATAAAAAAGCCTTTGAAAAATGAATTTCAAAGGCTTTTCTTATAAGTAAGTTAGACTAGTGTTTAACTTCAGTTTTTTCAGTAGTAGTTTTTACAGTAGTATCTTTTACTGTAGAATCTTTCACTGTAGTATCTTTTGCAGTAGTATCAGTAACGATAGTTGAAGAATCTGTAGCTGTTGTATCAGTACCTTCTGCTTTTTTTTCTGAGTTACAAGCAACAACTGATAAAGATAAAGCTAAAGCTAAAAAGCCTAATTTGAATGCATTTTTCATTTTTGAGTATTTTTAAGTAATTAATTAATTTACCTGTTAATACCACTTATTTAAAAAGGTAACCCAAAAAAATAAAAAAAAAGTAAAAAAAAATAAAAAAGGCTCCCGATTTACATCAGGAGCCTTTTTTTATGAGTAAAGTTAGACTAGTGTTTAACTTCTTCTGTAGTAGTTGTAGTAGCTTTTACAGTTGTATCTTTTACTGTAGAATCTTTCACTGTAGTATCTTTTGCAGTAGTATCAGTAACGATAGTAGAAGAATCAGTTAAAGTAGTATCAGCACCTTCAGCTTTTTTTTCTGAGTTACAAGCAACAACTGATAAAGATAAAGCTAAAGCTAAAAAGCCTAATTTGAATGCATTTTTCATTTTTGAATTTTTTAAGTAATTAATTTCTTATTAATGCCGCAAAGGTAAAAAGGTAACCCGATAATTTACAAAAAAGTTAAAATATTTTTTTTGAGGTTTGGGTTACCGTTTGCTTTAAGTTTGTATTAAGCAATTATAGTAGCTATAAATATTTTTTTGTCTAATATTGGGTTACTATTTATAGAAAAATGTATTAACTAGTGAATAACAGTTTAAAGAGTTCAGTTCCAACAGATAGAGAGGTTATTTTAGGTATTCTAAATAACTCAGAAGATACACTTAACAAGTTATACAAGGCTTATTATGCAATGGTTTTGCAATTTATCCTGAATAATAACGGTGATGAAGATGACGCAAAAGATGTTTATCAGGAAGGTATAATAATTTTATATAACAAAATTAAGGAAGGCAATTTTGAGCTGAGCAGCAAACTCAAAACCTACATTTATTCGGTATGTCGGCGTATTTGGCTAAAAAAACTTAGCCTAAACAGTAAAAAAGCCGGTAATATTACTGATTATGAAGATGTATTTGCTGTTGAGGAAGATGTAGAGCACCATGAAGAAAAGGATGCTGCTTTTGTGAAAATGCAATCGGCACTCGATCATCTGGGCGAACCTTGTAAAACCATTATTCAGGATTTTTATATCCAAAATTTATCCATGCAGGATATCTGCGAAAAGTTCGGCTATACCAATACCGATAATGCAAAAACGCAGAAATATAAATGCCTGCAAAGGTTAAAGAAAATATTTTTTCAACCATAATTTGAAATGAGAAACGATTTGGAGTTAGATGCAATTATTGAAGATTACCTTTTAGGTAAACTTAATGCACAGGAAACTGAAGCTTTTGAACAGTTACGTCGTAATGATGCCACAGTAGATCATAAAGTAGTTTCGCATAAGTTCTTTTTAGAATCTATGGGAACATTTGCTGAGCAGTTGCGCTTAAAGGAACAGTTAAATCATATTCACTCAGAAATTGATGTGGAGGGATTGGCTTCTACACTTAGGCCTCATCCTTCACGCGTGGTTCAATTGTGGCGCAAACATAAATCTGCAATTGCAGTTGCAGCATCCTTTGTTGTACTCTCTCTGGTTTCTATCTACTCTATTCAGCATAATACTCAACAGGCAGAGCGTTACAGGCAGTTAAGCAACCAGGTAAATAATGCTATTAAAACACAAAATAGCTTAATCAGAAATATTAAGCATAATAATACAACTTCTGGTAAGCCAAATGCTCAGAATAGTTTTGGTGGTACTGGTTTTGCTATTTCTACAAATGGGTACATTTTAACCAACCTGCATATTATTAATGGCGCTGATTCTTTATATGTGCAAAACAGTAGAGGAGAATCGTTCAAGGTAAAGTCAGTTTACACAGATCCTCAAAACGATATTGCAATTCTTAAAATAAACGATAAACACTTCAGTAACTTATCATCTATTCCATACACCATTAAAAGGAATACAAGTAACATCGGTGAAATTGTATATACCTTAGGTTATCCAAAAGATGATGCTGTGCTTGGAGAAGGTTACGTGAGTTCTAAAAATGGTTTTATTGGTGATACCACTCAGTATCAGGTAGCCATTTCAGTTAATCCGGGTAATAGCGGTGGGCCTGTTTTAGATAATAACGGAAATTTGGTAGGTATTATCAGTGGTAAGCCAGATCAGACAGAAGGTGCAGCCTTTGCCATTAAATCAAAATATATTTTAGAAGCAATGAGGGCCATTCCCCAGGATTCACTAGGCGTAAATAAACTTTCTGCCAACAAGAAGAGCTTGCTGTCTGGTTTAAAACGCACCAAACAGATCGAAAAAATACAGGATTATGTATTTATGATAAAAGCATACTAAACGCAAACACCCCAAACAAATTAATATTCTTAAACCCTGTAGATTAAATTCTTCGGGGTTTTTTTATTGGAATTGTAATTTGGAGGTCTTAAGATAATATTAAATCTATGTATTTAGTATAGTATTGTTTAGATTTGTTTTAATCAAAATTAAATTAATAATATCATGAGTATAAGATTAGGCGATACCGCACCGAATTTCAAGGCCAACACATCCATTGGCGAAATAGATTTTTACGATTATTTAGGCGATAGCTGGGGAGTGTTGTTTTCTCACCCTGCCGATTATACCCCTGTTTGTACTACAGAACTGGGTAGAACTGCGGCTTTAAAAGGCGAATTTGAAAAAAGAAACGTTAAGGTTTTGGCTTTAAGCGTTGATTCTGCCGAGTCGCATAAAGGATGGATTAATGATATTAACGAAACTCAAAATACTTCTGTCGAATTCCCGATTATTGCAGATCCGGACAAAACGGTGGCAAATCTCTATGATATGATCCACCCAAATGCTTCAGAAACTTTAACAGTTCGCTCGTTGTTCGTAATCAGTCCTGATAAAAAGGTGAAATTAATCATTACTTATCCAGCATCAACAGGAAGAAATTTTAATGAAGTGTTACGTGTGATTGATTCTTTACAGCTTACAGCCAATTATAGTGTGGCTACGCCTGCCGATTGGAAAGATGGAGAAGATGTAATTGTGGTAAACAGCATTAAAACGGAAGATATTCCAGCTAAATTTCCTAAAGGACACCAAGTAATTAAACCATATTTACGTACTACGCCTCAACCAAATAAATAATCCAAAAATTTATTTAATAACGCAACATTCTTGTTGAATGGCCAGAAATGGCTTGCATTATATTCATAATTTATTATATTTGGTAGTTTTGTTTCAATATTAACGCTTAAACTGGTTGTTTTATTCATATTAATACTCAATTGGTTAAATGAAATGCTGATCAAGGCGTAAAAGGTTTATTTATTTTATACAATTTTTTATTTTTTTATGGCAACCGGAAAAGTTAAATGGTTTAACACTCAAAAAGGCTTCGGATTTATTGTACAAGAAGACAATAAAGACTTATTTGTACATTTTAAAGATGTTTTAGGTGGAATCGAAAGCTTGAAAGAAAACGACACAGTAGAATTTGAAGTAGCTGAAGGCAGAAAAGGTTTACAGGCAGTAAATGTTAAGAAAGTTTAAGCAATAATATAAGATTATTTCTTCATCACTACAAAAAGCCTTTCTATTGAGAGGCTTTTTGTGTTTCTGTCATTCTGAATGCAATGAAGAATCTGAGTATCGTAGTTAAGAGTGGCATGACTCTTTTTCTTTGCCAATCATGAAGTAAGTTGTTCTTTGAAAAGCAACTGCTGCGGTAATCGGTTCCGATAGTCCCGCCCTTTGCTTAATCCCGATTGAAATCCTGTACAAATAAAAATAAATGTTAAATCGGGATAACGCTGTCGGTCGGGTTTATCTTACCTCAGACAGTTGCGCTATGTAAGCCAGCTAAACCTGATCTTGGACGAGATGCTGATTTTTTTTCATCAGCAGAAGTGGGAACGAGATTGTAATAATCCAAATGCTTCTGAACCTGCTTCCCGAAAAAAAGTAGTTGGTCGTTAGTTTTAAAGTTTTTTATAGATAAAAGATTCTTCGCTATACTCAGAATGACAACCTAATAATACTGTATAATTGATGCTTTAACAACGATATTTTCTCCATTGCCCACCTTAGTGAAAATTAAAAACTGATTTTGATCTGCTTTTATTTTATATTTCTTAACTAAATCTTCAGGCTTTGCCGGATAGTTCCGCACAATCACATTTCCCTTTAAATTTCCTTGTTTCTTAAGTGTTGCGGTGCTGAGTACGGCTTCAATTTTAAATATCCTGCCTGGGAAATCTTTATTTACAATAGCCGAACTAAATAGCTGTGTTTGAGGATGTAGTTTTAAAAGATTGTAAGTGGTGCCAATTAAATTAAAAGCACCCGATTTTAGTAAAGCAGCATCTGGTTCGTACAAGTAATCACCAGTGTTTAAATCATCAATAAACTGAATTGAACCATTTGAAACTGATCTGTAAAAGGAAAAATCTTTTTCAATCCCGTTATTTAGGGTTACAGCTATAATTTTCGTATCACCATTGTAGCCTTTATCGATGATCCATAAAAGCTCTTTGCACTCATTTTTTACACTCACAATATGAATCTCGCTAACTTGTTTCAATTCTGATAATCCTGCTGAAATATCAAGTAAAGGAGCAGTTTTGATAATTATTCTAGAAGATTTTTCTAATATGGTATCCAGGTTACTTGCAATGTCGGGTGTACAGTCTTTTAGCATAAAAACTTTGCCCTTTTCGGCCCTTCGGGCAGGATCTACATAAATGCTATCAAATGATGCATCACTAGTCTGGAGGTAAGCAATTCCGTCTTCTGCTTTAAATTCGATATTTGTTGCATGTAATGCCTGTGCATTATGTTGGGCTATTACAGATAGCTCAGGGTTAATTTCACAATGTGTAACGGCTTTTACCTTTTTGGAAAAGTAGTAGCTATCAATCCCGAAACCTCCGGTAATATCAATTAAAGTGTTGCCTTTGGCTAGTTTCGATTTGTATTTCGCCGTAATTTCAGAAGAAGTTTGCTCGATGGATAATACAGGAGGATAATAAATATTCTGAGTATTAAACCAGGTTGGTAATTTTTTTTCAGATTTTTTTTTTGCCGTAATTTGTGTGGCCAGTTCGGCTGCAGTAATACCCTCGAACGGACTTTTTGCTAAAGCAATCTGATTTACATCAGCATTTAAATTTGCGTTGATATAGTCTTGTACGGCTTTGGCTAAAAGTTTATTGTTCATTGTTTAGTTATGTCATTTCAAAAGAGGCCATCATTTCGACTGGAGCGCAACAAAATGGAGAAATCTCATTTAGATAGGTTTCACCTCCGAAGGAGTCCCTTTGGAGCACTGCGGTCGAAATGACGAACGCAGTTAATCTTCAATGAGCAAATTTATACGGTTCGATTCTTCATCACCATCTGGCAGGTATGACGGCTTTTAACTTCCAATAAAATATCCTTATCAACCGTTACACGATCAATAGTTTGTTGGTTATAATAGCGGATGGTTACCAGTTCCAGACCCTTATTGTATCTTACTGTAAATTCTTGAGAAAGGTCTTTGATCAGTTTTTCAATTTGAGTAGGGTGATCATCAACGCTTACCGAAAAGCTGATAGCAGAGTTAAGCATGGTATTGATTTTGATCCGGTGTGTATGGAAAAGCTCAAAAATATTGCTCAGGTTTTCTTCTATAATAAAAGAATAATCTTTTGGGAAAATAGAAATCAACGCCTGGTTAACCTTAAAGATAAAAGAGGGGATAGGCAATGGGTTGTTTTCTTTGGTAATTGCTGTTCCTGAGCCCTCAGGTTGAATAAATGACCTTACAAAAAGCGGAATCCCTTTATTTTGAAGCGGTTTTATTGTTTTTGGATGGATTACCGTTGCACCATAATAAGTAAGCTCTATCGCATCGTGATAAGAAAGCTGGGCAATTTTTTCTGTCTCATCAAACCATTTCGGATCTGCATTTAATACCCCGGGAACATCCTTCCAGATGGTTAGTGCAGCGGCATCTAAGCAGGAAGCAAATATGGCTGCCGAATAGTCAGAACCTTCCCTGCCTAAAGTTGTGGTGTAGTTTTCGCTGGTGCCGCCAATAAATCCTTGTGTTACAATAATGTTGTCGGTTAAGAGTGGTAATAAGTCTTTTTGTATAATCTGATTGGTTTTTGCCCAATCTACTTTTCCTTCGCGGTAGGTATTGTCAGTCTGGATATAGTTTCGAGCATCTATCCAAAGGGCTTTATTACCTGTTTCGTTTAACCAGGCTGCCACAATTTTTGTAGAAACCACTTCTCCTATAGATACAATCTGGTCGTATATGTAATCAGGGTTGTTATCCGGTTCATCTTCAATCAGCCAGTCAATTTCAACAAATGTGTTAGCCACATCATCATAAACAGGATTGGCTTTGCCTTGAAACAGCTCATCTATAATACTGAAATGGAAATGTTTAATCTCATCAAAAATTGCATGCGCTTCATCACTTTGTGATAAAAATGCCTGCGTTAACTTTTCCAGTTTATCAGTAATCTTACCCATCGCCGAAATTACAATCAGAAGGTTTCCTTTTTTGTAATCGCGGACAATATTGGCCAGATTTTTCACTCCATCTGCATCTTTTACCGAGGCACCACCAAACTTAAAAATATCCATATTAAAATGCCTTGATTTGTTCTTTAGAGAAAGCCGCATTTAACCAGCCACTTTCTAAATGTGCTTTATATTTATTGTAAAAATTTATTGCAGGTTCGTTCCAGTCTAATACCTGCCAAACCATGCCGCTATAATTACCGTTTTTAGCCTCTTCTATCACTTTTTCGAATAATACTTTACCCAAGCCTTTTCCTCTAAATTCTTCTGTTACGATAAAATCTTCGAGATATAACCTGCATCCTTTCCATGTAGAGTAGCGTGTATAGTATAGCGCGAAGCCCACTATTGTATTATTTACCTCGGCTACATAAGCTTTCCATACCGGGTTTTTGCCAAACCCCGCATCGATAAATTGATCTAAGGTAACTGTCACTTCTTCAGGGGCACGCTCATAGATGGCCAGCTCATTAATTAATTCCAATATCCTTGGACAATCTTCTGCAGTCGCAAATCTGATGTTAAAATCCATATTAATTCGCCGTATTATCGTTTTTGAAATGTTTAATTACCCTTTTTCCGAAAATACTGCTACCAATGCGTACCATTGTACTTCCTTCTTCAATTGCAATTTTATAATCTGCACTCATTCCAGTCGATATTTCCTTAAAAGCATCGTCTTTACGGAAAAAGCTCACTTTAATACCATCAAAAAATACTTTTAGTTCCTGAAACTCGGTCGTAATCTGCTTTTCGTTCTTAGTATTAGTGGCTATCCCCATTAAACCCACAATACGGATATTTTTCAATTCGGCTAAGTCTTCGGCACGTAGCAATTCGATCACTTCATCAAAACCAAGTCCGAATTTAGTGTCTTCATCTGCAATGTAAACCTGTAATAAACAATCAATTACGCGTTTGCTTTTTGCAGCCTGTTTATTGATTTCCTGTAGCAGTTTCAAACTGTCGACCCCATGAATAAGTTTTACAAAAGGAGCAATGTATTTTACCTTATTACTTTGTAAATGGCCAATAAGATGCCATTCGATATCGTTTGGAAGTTGCGCCTGTTTATCTACCATTTCTTGTACATGGTTTTCTCCAAAAATGCGCTGTCCGGCGTTGTAGGCTTCTAAAATTGATTCTACTGGTTGTGTTTTTGAAACGGCAATTAGTTTTACCCCGCCTGATTCAACTTCGCTTTTATATTGTTTAAGATTATCAGCTATGCTCATTTATAACTATTTTTGGTAAAATTAATAACCTTGCCGCAATTTGGGCAAAAAATAATATTTAAATTAAGCATGAAGAGATTAATATGGGTTTTAATGACAGCTATATTATGGTTTGGTTGCAAACCTGGTATACCTGATGGCATTATTAAACCTGATAAAATGGAAAAGATTTTATACGATATGCACATTGTTGATGGATACCTTTCAAGTATTTATGTAGTAGATTCAGCAAAGAAGGTAGCAGCAGCTTATTATAAAGGGATTTATAAAAAATTTGGTACAGATTCTGCCGAATATAACAGGAGTTTAATATGGTATAATACCAACCCTGTAGCATTGGAGGCGATGTATAAAAACATACAAAAATTGTTAGCCAAGCAAAAAAAGGGAACAGCATTAGCTGATCTGATAATCAAGAAAAAAGCATTTAGAGCCGACTCTTTAGTGATAGCAAAGAAATTTAAGGCCGATTCTCTTGCGATCAGAAAAAAAATGAAACCAGATTCTTTATCGAAGGTTAAAGCAGTTGCTGAAATTGCAAAGAAGAAAAAACAGGCCGATTCATTAATTAATATAAAAAAAGCTGGCTTATCGGAAGTAGTTCCAAGTCCAGCTATTGTACAATAATATGTTATATCCCGAAAACTGTTTAGAACGTTTAGGTTTTGTTGAGATCAGGCAACTGATTAGCAAACATTGTTTAAGTCCGATGGGGCAAACAATGGTAGAGAAGATGCAGGTGATGAACCGTTTTGATCAGATTGATAAGTTTTTACGTCAAACAAACGAGTTTAAAAGTATCCTGCAAAATCAGGAACCTCTACAGATTAATACCTTTTTTGATATTAAGTCGCTGGTTGAAAAAATCAGGGTTGAAGGCACTTATCTATTGGAAGATGAGTGGTTTCAGGTATACACTTCGTTACATACTGTTTTCTCAGTACTCCGTTTTTTCGAAGAACGTGCAGAAGTATATCCTACGCTAGAAGCTTTATTTGAGCATCTGCCGATCGAAAAAACGATCCTTCGTAAAATAGAAAGCGTTATAGATGCCAAAGGAAAGATCAAACCAAATGCATCAAAAGAATTGCAGGAGATTACCTCTGCCATTTCGAAGGCCGAACAAGATGTGCGTAAGCGAATGGATTCGATCTACAAGCAGGCTATTGCCAATAACTGGGTTGCCGATGGTAGTTTAACCATTCGTGATGGTAGAATGTGTATTCCGGTTTTGGCTGAGAACAAGCGTAAACTCAAGGGCTTTATACACGATGAATCGGCAACAGGGCAGACGGTTTACATTGAGCCTGAAGAAGTATTTACCTTAAATAATAAGTTGCGCGACTTAGAGTTTGACAAGCGCCGGGAAATTATTAAGATTTTAATTGCGCTAACGGACGATTTGCGGCCATACTCGCCATTATTGCTTTCTTACCATGGTTTCCTTACCAAACTGGATTTTGTTCGTGCAAAGGCTTTATTTGCGATGGATATTGAAGCTGAAATGCCAGGTTTGTTAAAAGAGTCTAAAACCAAGCTGATTAATGCAAGGCACCCTTTGTTATCGATTTCATTTGCTGCAGAAAAGAAAACGGTTACACCCTTAAATATCCATATAGATGCCGAAACCCGGGTGGTATTGGTATCAGGGCCAAATGCAGGCGGTAAATCGGTTTGTATGAAAACCGTTGGCCTTTTGCAGATTATGTTGCAAACAGGTTTGTTAATTCCGGTTGATGCAAATAGTGAAGTGGGTATTTTTGAAAATATTTTTGCCGATATCGGCGATGACCAATCTATAGAAAGTGATTTAAGTACTTACAGTGCACACTTAAAAAAGATGCGCTATTTTGTAGAGCATGCTTCGCCAAAAACGATGGTGCTGATTGATGAGTTTGGTACCGGAACCGATCCGCAGTTTGGAGGACCAATGGCTGAAGCTGTTTTAGAGGTGTTGAACAATAAAAAGGTTAGGGGGGTAATTACTACCCACTATTCTAATTTAAAGCTTTTTGCAGGTAATACACCTGGTTTGGAAAATGCATCAATGCTTTTTGATAATGCCAAAATGAAACCGCTCTACATTTTAGAAATGGGTAAACCTGGTAGTTCTTATGCATTCGAAATCGCTCAGAATATTGGTTTGCCAAAAGAGGTAATCGAGCTGGCTAAAGAAAAAACAGGATCTAACCAGAACCGAGTAGATACCATGCTTATTGATCTGGAGCGCGAAAAGAAAAATGTTTACGACGCCAAAGTAAGTTTAGCCAATCAGCAGAATAAAGCTAAAAACTTGGTTGCCGAAAATGAAAAGTTGAAAAGCTTTTTAGAGGAGAATAGAAAGGTACTGATTAAAGAAGCGAAACAAGAGGCGCAGAATATTATTAAAAATGCCAATAAACTGGTTGAAAACACCATTGCCGAGATTAAGGAAAAGCAAGCTGATAAAGAAGTAACTAAAGAACTCCGCCAGAATTTGCAAAAAGAGCTGGTTAAAAATACTATTCCGAAAGAGCGCTCTAAACCAGTACAGGTAATTGTTGGTGGTGAAATTGGAATTGGTGATTTAGTGAAATTTACGGATAGTGAAACCATTGGTCAGGTTTTAGAAATTAACCGCAATGAATTGGTTTTGGCTATCGGCGATTTACGATCGACTATTAAAAAGAACCGCGTTCAAAAAGTGAGTAACCGGGAAGCTAAAAAAGTAGTTCAAAGCAGTGCAAATTCTTTTGCAGGGCGCATGAATGATGCCGTATCTGGTTTCAGGGCCGAACTTGATCTTCGTGGAAAACGAACTGAAGATGCCCTCTTTGAAGTAGAGAAGTATTTAGATAAAGCCATTATGCTTGGCTTTCCGTCCATTAAGCTGATTCACGGTAAAGGTGATGGTATTTTGCGGAAAATGATCAGAGAATACCTGCGTAAATATAGTCAGGTAAATAGGATGGAAGATGAACATGCTGATCGAGGCGGGGATGGGATTACTTATGTGTATTTGAATTGATGTTGTGAGATAAGAGATGTGAGACATGAGATTTAAGTTGCCTAGGCGTCCTCTCGACTGAAGCAAAGCGGAATAGTTGTGGTGTCGGATGTTACCATCCGACACTAAATCATTTTTTTGAAAATCTGTCAGATGGTAACATCTGACAGCAATCTAAAAGCTAATTATATAAAGATTTTGCTGCGCAGAGCACTTCGTGGTTCTCGGCTGTGCTGTGCTTCGCTCGAAATGATGTCCGCCCAATAAAAACAAAACTTTATAACCGTAACGTTGTTATTTATAAAACGTTACGGTTATGAGGGCAATACTACTCTGCTTATTTGTAATGCTATTCGTTACAAATTGCAAAAAGAATGGTGATGATAGTGACGATCCGGGTAATTTACCCGATGTAGAATTAAAATCAAAAGTAGTTGTATCCGGATTGAGCTTTCCCTGGGAAATTGCGTATGGCCCTGATAATTTCATCTGGTTTACCGAAAAAGCAGGTAAAATTAGTCGTTTAAACCCTGCCAATGGGCAAGTAACGCCTTTACTTACCATAACCGAAGTGCGTACCAACGGAGAAGGCGGCTTACTTGGAATGACACTCCATCCCGATTTTACCAGTAACCCTTATGTTTATGTAATTTATGGCTATGGAAGTACCTATAAAGCCAAAGTGGTGCGTTATACTTACGCTGGTGGAAATTTAACGAGTCCGCAGGTATTATTGGATCAGATTCCTGCTGCTTCAATCCACAATGGTTCGCGTTTGCTGATTAGTGGCGGTAAACTATTTATCAGTACTGGCGATGCTGCTGATACTGGCAATCCTCAAAATGTTAACTCTTTAGCGGGTAAAATTTTAAGGATAAATTTAGATGGCTCGATCCCCGGTGATAACCCTTATCCAAATAACCCGGTTTGGTCTTTAGGGCATCGAAATGCACAAGGATTAACCCAGGTGGGCAATAAAATTTTTTCTTCGGAGCATGGCCCTGATTCAGATGATGAGATTAATATTATCGAAAAGGGAAGAAACTACGGATGGCCAAATATTAAGGGTTTTTGTAATGAAAGTGGAGAACAATCGTTCTGCAGTTCCAACAATGTGGCAGAGCCATTAATCAATTGGACACCAACTATTGCACCCAGCGGTTTAGCTTATTACAATTCAGATTATATTCCGCAGTTTAAAAATTCGTTACTATTGGCAGTACTAAAAGGGACTAAATTGATGCAGCTTAAATTAGACGATGCTCAAACAAAAATTACTGGAACGAAAGATTTTTATGTAAACACTTATGGTAGGATAAGGGCTGTTTGCCAATCGCCTGAAGGGAAAATTTATATCTGTACCAGTAACGGAAGCGATGATAAAATTGTGGAAATTGCTAAATAGGCTTATTTCTTTTTATTGCCAGGGCACTTCTTACAGCGTTTACCTTTTTTGAATTTCTCACAACATTTTTTGTGCTCAGCCGTACAGCTGAAAATAAAACCCATGCCTTTTTGAAATTCAGGATCGGTGGGTAGTATGAATAGACTTTCTTCTCTCTCGTAAACCATTGCTGCACAAAGGTAATAGTTATTTAGATTAATTCCAATTAATTAATATTCCTGGAAGATTTAAAAATTATAAATGCTACATTTTTGAAGGCAATTTGTAATTTAGCGAACTAACCAAAAAATTCATAAGATGATAAATAAAGTGGTATCTGGAGCTGAAGAGGCTATCAAAGATATATCAGATGGTGCTACCCTTATGCTCGGTGGTTTCGGGCTTTGCGGTATTCCAGAAAATTGCATTAATGCTTTGGTAAACAAGCAGGTGAAAAATTTAACCTGTATCTCTAATAATGCTGGTGTTGATGATTTTGGTATTGGTTTAATGCTAAAACAACGCCAGGTTAAAAAAATGATTTCTTCGTATGTAGGTGAAAATGCCGAATTTGAAAGGCAACTGCTAAGTGGCGAACTTGAAGTAGACCTTATTCCACAAGGTACTTTGGCTACGCGTTGCCTGGCAGCCGGATATGGTATGCCTGCAATTTTTACCCCTGCGGGTGTGGGTACCGAAGTGGCAGAAGGCAAAGAAGTGCGCAATTTTGATGGCAAGGATTATTTAATGGAATATGCTTTTGATGCTGATTTCGCTATTGTTAAAGCTTGGAAAGGTGATACCGCTGGGAATTTGATCTTCAGGTCTACCAGCCGCAACTTTAACCCTATAATGGCTATGGCAGGTAAAGTAACCATTGCCGAAGTAGAAGAATTGGTAGAAGCTGGCGAATTAGATCCGGATTATATCCATACACCTGGTATTTATGTTCATCGGATTTTTCAAGGGAAAGATTATGAGAAAAGAATCGAGCAGCGAACGGTGAGGAAGGTTCAATAGTTCATTGGTGGTTCATTCACTCATTCGAAATTCTTTCAATCAATCATTAAAAAAAATATGTTTTCAAAAGAAGAAATCGCACAGCGTATTGCTAAAGAAATAAAAGACGGATACTATGTTAACCTTGGTATTGGCATACCTACTTTGGTCGCCAATTATATTCCAAAAGGAATTAACGTCGTGTTACAGTCTGAAAACGGCTTATTGGGTATGGGGCCATTTCCTTTCGAAGGAGAGGAAGATGCCGATTTAATTAACGCAGGGAAACAGACCATCACCACCTTGCCAGGATCGTCTATTTTTGATTCGGCAATGAGTTTTGGGATGATCCGTGCGCAAAAAGTAGATCTGACTATTCTGGGAGCCATGGAAGTATCAGAAAATGGAGATATTGCCAACTGGAAAATCCCTGGTAAAATGGTGAAGGGAATGGGAGGGGCTATGGATTTGGTAGCATCGGCCAAAAATATTATTGTGGCGATGCAACACGTCAATAAAGCCGGAGAAAGTAAATTATTACCTAATTGTACTTTGCCTTTAACTGGTGTAAAGTGCATCAAAAAAATTGTAACCGAATTGGCGGTTTTGGATATTCTGCCCGAAGGTGGTTTTAAACTTTTGGAGCGTGCACCAGGCGTAAGCATCGAATTTATACAACAATCTACGGCTGGAAGATTGGTAATAGAAGGTGAGATTCCTGAAATGAGGTTGGATTAATTGGTGATTGATTTTTAAAGAACGGTCGTCATTCCCGTGCAGGCGGGAATCTTAATGCACCCTGTAAACCCTATCAAGACATTACGATTCCTCGCACAAAAAGAAGTCAAGCTTTAAAAGCTTGACTTCTTTGAAGTTACTGTATATCTACTAAAATACTATTCCTTAAATCGTTGGAGATATCTTCTGTGATACCGATAATTTCTTCGGGTTCGTTGGTGTTGTTCATTATTACCTTATTACACTGTTCGCGATACGGCAATAAATATTCTTTATAGGCTGGCACTACATGGTTGTGCCATTTGTACAATACATCATCTTCAGGGTAACCACGTTCCAAGCCATCGCGTTTTATACGGCGATCTAAAGCTACCTGTTCATCTGCATCAACAAAAATGGTATGATCCAGCAGGGCGGCAATTTCTTTAAAGTGGAGAATAAAAAGACCCTCAACAATAATAATAGGTGCCGATTTAATCTCCAAAATTTTAACAACGGCGAGTGGATTATTGAAGTTGTATTCTTTTTTATAAACAACCTCGCCACTCATTAACTGTTTAATGTCTCTTAAAAACTGTTCGCTATCAATGGTAGAAGGGAGGTCGAAGTTGTATAACTTGTTTTCTTCCTGTGTCATCTCGCCCGCTGGGATATAATAGTCATCTTGCGATACGAGTGTTACTTCATCCTGTTTAAAATGATGAAGAAAACAGTTTAAGAAAAATGTTTTACCCGATCCACTACCACCGGCAATACCAATTATAAATGGCTTTTTGTTCAAACTCATTGAGCACTATATGTTAAATTGCAGAAAAAACGTTTGTCTAAAGCGCCCAATGAATCGGCTACAGCTTTAGTCATTACAATTATAACATCTTTTGTGGATTCGTTCTCCGTAAATTTACCAACAACTTTGGCAAAGGTAGTGCGGTTGGTCATTGGGTTGGTAATCTTAATTACCCTGCCCACAGGTGCTGTACGGTGTAAAACCAACATTTTTGTTCCATCCAGGTCTTGGTCTGCAATCCAAACTGCGGTTCCTTTTTCTTCGATCTGACTTAAACCATATACGCTCGGGTCGCGGCGAAGTTTAGGGTCTTTAACCATGGTGCTATCTGGTTCGTTTTCCTGCTCTTCTTTCGATAAATCATTTACCGATTTAGGCTGTGGCGGTTTAGGAATAATCAGTTTCTGATCAATTTTAATTGCGTTATCTTCCAGTTTATTTGCTGTTCTGATCTGATAAGCAGTTAAATTGTATTTTTTAGCAATGGTAAAAATGTTTTCTCCAGTAGCAACGGTATGAATAAAACTTTCTTCTTTTGTTGCTGGTGCGTCTTTAACTTTTGCTTCTACCTCTTTAGCTTTTGCTTCAGCTTGTTTTTCTTTCGGAACCTGAACATCTGTAATAATCCCTCCCGGTACTTTTAAAACCTGTCCAATGGTAATGGCGTTATCAGGCAAATCGTTCAGTTTTCTAATCTGGTAAGCGGTAATGCCATATTGTTTAGCGATGGTGAAAATAGTTTCGTTCCTTAAAACAGTATGTGTGCCGGCCGCATCTGTAGATTTGTTCTCCTGAACAGGTTTTTCTTCAGCGGCAGATACTACTTTGTTCTCATCAATGTTTTTAGTTGCCGGAATTTTAAGTTTCTGACCGATACGCAAGTTATTTCCTGAAAGATTGTTGGCTTTTTTTACTTCTTCAACAGTAGTGCCGTATTTTTCGGCTATTTTGCCTAAAAACTCCTTAGGCGCAACAGTATGCTCAATCATGGTTTGATCAGCAGATGATGTATTGGCTTGAGGCGTTTCTGTATTATTCTTCGCTGGTGGCGTTACCGGAGCAGCTGTTGCAGTTTGTTCTCCATTTTTAGCAGGGATTTTTAAAACCTGACCGATACTCAAATTGCTGCTGCTCAGGTTGTTTAAGGCTTTAATCTCATTAATGGTTGTGCCATATTTTTCGGCGAGCATGTTTAGATTTTCTTTTGGCTTGATGGTATGCTCTATTATATTGCCAGTAGAAGCGCTTTGATTTTGTGTGCTGTTAGCTGATCCTGTTGCGGTAAAAGGAATATTTGTTGGAACTTTAATGATTACCCCAACCTGAAGGTATTTATTGTCATTAAAGGCCATAATCTCTTTAGGAGAAACATTATACCTTCTTCCTATTGAATAATAAGTGTCTTTTGCTACAGTTTGATGAACGATCAGTTTTTTGCCTTTATTATTTTCTACACCGATAGAGTCTCTTGCTGTGTTGGCTTTGGCATTTGCAATGTTTAAGGCAAATAACACTACAGCAGATAAATATATTTTATGCATTTATTTTATGTAAATTTCTAAGTCAAAGGGAGCAATTATACGAATAATATTGTTAATCAGTCTATGTTCAGCTATTCGTTTTTAAGTAAAAATAAGATGACTTTAATAGCTTAATATCGATATGCCATTCATTAACAAATGTTTGTAAAATTGTTGTTCCCTATAATAATTGAATATTAAACGATCTAATAAATAACGTATTGTTCAAAAGACAAAATTGAGCAAAACTTTTATAAATTTGGGTTGTTACGTAGACATCAAAAACATCATAAATAATAAAAAAAATGGACGCTAAAGAAATAAGCTTAAACGAAAAAGAAGTTAAACCAGTTGTAGATCTTTTGAACGATTATTTGGCTAATTATCACATTCATTATCAAAAACTAAGAGGTTGCCACTGGAATATTAAAGGTCAGAACTTCTTTACTTTACATGTTAAGTTTGAAGAATTATATACCAATGCACAGTTAACTATTGATGAGATAGCCGAGCGTGTATTAACCTTGGGTAAAGCACCGCATAGCCGTTTTGCCGATTATATAAAAGAATCTCAAATTAAAGAAATTGATACCATTGGCCTTAAAGATCTTGATATGGTTGATGCCATTTTAGATGATATGGCTGCATTGATCGAATTGGAAAGAGAACTTTTAGAAGCTACAGATGCTGCCGGAGACGATGGTTCTAACGATATGGTTAACCGCTTTATGCAGTTTAAAGAGAAAAATACCTGGATGTTGCGCGCTTTCGCAGGAAAGAAATAATATAATTTAGGTGGTTAAAAGCCTCATGTAAGTAGCTTTATTGTAAAATCTACTTATATGGGGCTTTTTTGTTTCTGAGAAAATCTAATTATTTATCTTTGGGCATGGCATACAAAAGTTTAGCAGAATGTGTATCCGATCTCGAAAAGCACGGTCATTTAATCAGAATAAAAGAAGAAGTAGATCCCTATTTAGAAATGGCAGCCATCCATTTAAGGGTTTACGAAAATAAAGGACCAGCAATACTATTCGAAAAAGTTAAAGGAAGTCCTTTTCCTGCTGTTTCAAACTTGTTTGGGACATTAGAGCGATCGAAATTTATTTTTAGAGATACTTTACCAAAAGTACAACAGCTGGTATCGTTAAGGAATGATCCGATAAAAGCATTAAAAAATCCGTTTAAATATGCGGGTTCCGCAATGTCGGCTTTATCGGCCTTGCCACTTAAAACACCTTCTGCAAAAAGAAAATTTTTAAAAACAAGTATCAGTCAATTACCACAAATTGTAAACTGGCCTATGGATGGTGGCCCTTTTGTTACCATGCCGCAGGTTTATACTGAAGATATAGATAAACCAGGCGTTTTAAATGCAAATCTGGGCATGTATCGCATCCAATTGGGTGGTAACGATTATATCCAGGACCAGGAGATCGGGTTGCACTATCAGATCCATAGAGGGATTGGTGTACATCAATCAAAAGCCAACGCCCTCGGCCAACCCTTAAAAGTGAGCATTTTTGTCGGTGGACCCCCATCACATCCTTTAGCCGCAGTGATGCCTTTACCGGAAGGATTATCGGAAATGACATTTGCAGGTGCATTGGGCGATAGGCGTTTCCGTTATTTTTATGATGATGAAGGTTTTTGTATCTCTGCAGATGCCGATTTTGTTATTACCGGAACGGTTTATCCAAATGAGAATAAGCCAGAAGGGCCTTTTGGCGATCATTTGGGGTATTACAGTTTAACGCATCCTTTTCCTTTGATGAAAGTGCACAACGTGTATCATAAAAAAGATGCCATTTGGTCGTTTACGGTTGTTGGTCGTCCGCCGCAAGAGGATACCAGTTTTGGGGCTTTAATCCATGAAATTACAGGCTCGGCCATACCACAGGAAATTCATGGTTTAAAAGAAGTTCATGCGGTTGATGCGGCTGGCGTTCATCCTTTGCTTTTTGCTATCGGCAGTGAGCGTTATACCCCATATTTAAAAGCACGCAGACCTCAGGAAATATTAACCATAGCGAACCATATACTGGGGAAAAATCAATTGAGTTTGGCCAAATATCTGTTTATTGCAGCCAAAGAAGATGATCAGCATTTAAGCACGCACCATATTGAAGCATTTCTTACGCATATTTTAGAACGGATCGATTTAACGAGGGATGTTCATTTTTATACGAATACTACAATTGATACACTTGATTATAGCGGTGATGGATTAAACAGCGGATCGAAGGTAGTAATTGCGGCGGCAGGAGACAAGCAGCGTGAACTTTGGAATAAGATTCCTGAAGGACTGAAATTAGGCGACGGATTTTATCAGCCGAAAATAGCCATTCCAGGCGTTTTAGTTTTAGGAAGTGACAAATATTTAAGTCCGGAGAAAACAGCTGCTGAAATTGCTTTATTGAATATGGCTTTGATCGATCAGGATTTATCAGGCTTACCTTTAATTATATTGGCAGATGACGCAGAATTTACGGCCAACAATATTGATAATCTGGTTTGGGTCGCTTTTACAAGGAGCAACCCGGCGGCTGATATTTACGGTATTAACGATTTTACCATTAATAAACATTGGGGCTGTAAAGGTTCTTTGATTATCGATGCGAGGAAAAAGCCTCACCATGCACCTGAATTGATCAAAGATGAAGCTGTAGAAAAAAAGCTGGATGTTTTGGGCCAAGAGGGTGGAAGCCTGCAAGGACTAATTTAGTCGAATAATTAAAATAAAAAATTGTTTCTTAAGCATACTTAGGCTATGCTTTCAACTTCTGGGCTAATTACTTTTTTATTGGTGCTGATTTGTGTACCTTCAAATCGCTTAGTTTAACCAACCAAAAACGGTGCTGAAAATCTGATTATTGCGAACAACAATCAGTAGGGCCGGAAAGCCTAAACATCTCACAAATTACTTCAACATCTGCTCCCAGGTTCAAAATTTTGTTTGATCGGTTAAACAAATCACAGTTTATTAACGTATTTACGACTATTGTAACATTTGCGTTAATTTTTGGGCAATACGTGTTAAAATCATCGTTCTATCTGGCTTCTTATAAACCTAATTTTGGTCATATTACTAACTAAACTGAATACAATGACCAGATTAAAGATTACTTTGTTCATTTTGACCATGCTCTGTTGCATACAGATTTATGGTCAAACGTCGCTGATTAGTGGCAAAATTACAGATGCATCGGGGCTGCCAATCCCAGGCATATCGGTAAAAGTTAAAGGAACCGCTATTGGCACCTCTTCCGATGCGAAAGGGATCTTTTCAATTAAAAGTGCAAGTCCAGCTACACTGGTTTTTAGTGGAATTGGTTATACAACCAAAGAATTTGCTTATAGTGGGCAAAGCAACATAACCATAACATTAAGTGAAGACCAGCAAAGCCTGAATGAGATTGTGGTAACTGCCTTAGGGGTGAAACGTGATAAGCGAAATTTGACCTACAGCTCGCAGGAGGTAAAAGGCGATCAGATTACCCAGTCGAAAGAGCCTAACCTGGTAAATGCATTGGCAGGTAAAGTTTCTGGTGTACAAATTACAAGTTCGTCGGGTACGCCAGGCAGTTCGTCGCGTATTGTAATCAGGGGGGCTAATTCTCTTTATGGCAACAATGAAGCTTTGATGGTAATTGATGGTATTCCGGTTAACAATGATGAAACCGGTAACCTCAACTCCGGTCCCGGCACCAACCGGATTGCCGATCTTGATCCTAATATTATTGAAAGCATTAATGTGCTAAAAGGTGGTGCTGCAACAGCGTTATATGGATCTGATGGTGCAAAAGGAGTAATTATTATCACAACAAAAGCCGGTAGCCTGAATAAAAAGCCTGGTATCAGCTTTTCTTCTTCTTTTTCAATGGAGAAACCGCTGTTGCCAGAAATCCAGAATAAATATTCTCTTGGCTCAAATGGCGTATATTTTGATGGTGTGAACCAAAAAACGAGTACATCGTGGGGGGCGAGAATGGATACCTTAAAAATTAACGGCCAGCCTGCACAGGTATATGATCAGTCTGATTTATTCTTTAAAACCGGAAAAACATATACCAATACAGTAGCCATAAACGGGGGTGGAGCTTACAACTCTTATTTTATATCGTATACCAATTTTGCGCAGGATGGAACGGTACCTAGCACTTCGTTCGACCGGAATACCGTTTTTGGTAAATTCACCACACAAATTGTTAAGGATCTGAATGTTACTTTCTCCCTAAATTATGCCAATACCAAAAACCGTCGGCTACCTGAAGGTTATGCCTTGGAAAGTCCGGTGTGGACCATTTTTTCTGCCCCAGTTTCTTATGATCTGCAACCTTCGGTAAACCCTGATGGAAGTCAGCGTTTATACCGTTTCTCTCGCAATAATCCTTACTGGGTGTTAGATAATATCAGCAATACATCAGTTGTGAACCGTTTTCTGCCGACATTTACAGCCGATTATAAACCCTTAAACTGGTTAACCATTACTGAGCGTTTTGGTGCCGATGTATATGTTGAGCAAGGTAAATACACCGAGTCTTTACTGTCGGTCTCTAATCCTAACGGAAGAATTGTAAATAACAATACTAATTTCAGACAGTATAATAATGATTTGATACTGAACGCCAATAAAAGTTTTGGTGATTTTAATGTCGAAGCCTTACTGGGTAATAACCTTATTTCGACATATTCGCAAAATGGCTATGCCAATGGCTTAGGAATCACCATTCCAGGTTTTAATAATATCGGTTCTGCCTCTACTGTTAAGTTTACAGAAACCAGTTACCTTACGCGGAAAATAGGCTTTTATCTGCAATCTAATATCGATTATAAAAAGTTTATTATCTTGTCTTTAACAGGCAGATACGATGGTACTTCGGTTTTGGCTAAAGACAACAGCTTTTATCCATACGGTTCGGCTGCAACAAGTTTTATTTTCTCTAATTTCTTTTCTAATGGCCTTTCTGAAGTGATGAACTTTGGTAAACTAAGGCTTTCTTACAGTACGGTAGGTAATGCAAGTATAGGCCCATATAGTTTACTTACTCCCTACGAATCGCAAACGATTAGAAATACTACTTTTCCTTATCAAGGACAATCGGGTTTCTTAATCAGCCAGGTACTTAGCGATCCAAACCTGAAAAATGAACGTATTAACGAGTTTGAAGTTGGATTAGAAACTGGTTTCTTTAAAAACCGTTTAGGCATTGAGCTTACCTATTTCGATAAGCGGACTAAAAATGGTATCATTCCGTCGGTGGCTTTGGCGCCATCTACAGGTTTTAACGCAACAAGTGTAAATTCTGCAGCTATGCGCAACCGGGGTATTGAGGTTCTGTTAAATGCAAAACCAATTTCGACCCCGGATTTTAGCTGGGATTTAACGATAAATTATAGCAGAATCAGAAACAAAGTGCTTTCTATTTACAAAGACCTGAAACAGGTTGGCAATGGTTTCACCTTTATTTTTGTAAACCAGCCTTACGGTGTAATTTATGGTACCCGATATGCCAGAAATGCGGCTGGTCAGCTGCTTACTGATGATGGAGGCCTTCCTTTTGCCGCCGATGAACAAGGTATAATTGGCGATATCAATCCGGATTGGATGGGTGGTATTGTTAATAATTTCAAGTATAAACAATTTGCGCTTAGTTTCTCTTTTGATATGAAAAAGGGGGGCGATATTCAGAATAACGTAGATGGTTATGGTTATTTCTATGGTACACCTAAAGTTACCGAAGATCGTGGACCACGTATAGTTGAGGGCATAAATGCTACAACAGGTTTGCCAAATACGGTTTCAGCTACAGGGCAAGCTTATTATCAACGTGCTAACAGTGTTCTCGAATCAGTAATTCAGGATGGAACCTATGTTAAATTGCGAAACGTAAGTCTGGGTTATAATGTTAAACCGGCCTGGTTACAAAAAACACCTTTCAAAACCATCGGATTTCAGGTAACCGGACGAAACCTTTGGATTTATGCGCCACACTTTACTGGCGGAGATCCGGAAGTAAGTTCATTTGGTTCATCAAATGGTTCGCAAGGGATTTATTCGTTCTCAACGCCAACATCAAGATCTGTTGATTTTAGTTTGAAACTTACCTTATAACCCTTAACAATTAGAAAGAAATAACATGAAAAAGATATATTTTATTTTAGGCTTTGCCCTTATGGTGGCAGCAGCCGGATGCAAAAAATACCTGGATGTGAATGAAGATCCAAACAGACCGATTGATGTTAAAGAATCGCTCATGTTACCACCTATACAAATGCTGATTTCCCAAAATATCAATGCATCAGGCGATGGGAATTTAAGTGTGGTGTTGCAACAATATTTGCAGGTAATGGCACTCAACCAGGTGGCACCAAATTTCGGTACTTATCTGATGTATAATGTCGATATGGATGGCGACTGGAACAATGTATACGTAAGAACATTAAACAACCTCAATTTATTAAAGGTTAAAGCTGTTGCCAACGGCAATTTTAATTATGGTGCCATTTCTAAAATTCTTACAGCTTATACTTTAGGTTATGCTACAGATGCCTGGGGTGATCTTCCTTACAGTCAGGCTTTTTTAGGGGTAACACAGCCAACGCCAGCGTATGATAGTCAGCAGCAGATTTATGTTCAGATTCAAACTTTACTGGATGATGGAATAGCCGATATTGCAAAAAATGCTGGCCTTAAACCCGGAAGCGACGATTATATTTATGCAGGCGATATGGCAAAGTGGAGAAAATTGGCTTATACATTAAAAGCACGTTATTACATGCACCTGAGTAAAGCACCTGGAAATACAGCTTCTGGGCAGGCACAGCTGGCTTTGACTGCACTAACTAATGGTATGCAGAGCAATGATGATGATGCTAAAATTGCATTCAGTGGTGCGGCAGGGGCAGAAAATCCATGGCAGCAAAATTTTCTACCAGGTACTACATTTGTGCTTGCCAACACCTTTGTTGATGCTTTTACTACCAGAAACGATCCAAGATTAAGTAAAATGGTTAAACCCGCCAAACAAACCGGTTTATATACTGGCCGGCAGATCGGTTTAGATGAAATTGGAAGTCTGGAGGCTTACTCAATCCCTGCCGATTTTTACGCAGGTGCCAGTGCTAATAATTACCTGGTCAATTACACCGAGGCATTATTCATAAAAGCCGAAGCCACGCTGGTGGTATCGGGTTTTGCAGCTGCACAACCTATTTATCAGGATGGTATCAAACAGCACATGACCAAGGTAGGGGTGAGCACAACTGATATGGATACGTACATTGCTTCGCGGGGGACACTCAGCAGTACAAATGCACTCCGTTTAATTATGGAAGAAAAGTCGATTGCAAACTTTCTTAATGCTGAAAATTATACAGATTGGCGCCGTACAGGATTCCCGGTTTTAACCAAAGTTAAAAATGCACTCTCTGAAATTCCGAGAAGGGTACTTTACCCAAATACCGAAATTACAGCAAATCCACAACCGCAACAAAAGGCTAAGATTACCGATAAGTTATGGTGGGATGTTAATTAAATAAGTGATAGTTAGTTAATAATGTTGAGGATACCCGATTGGGTATCCTTTTTTATTGTAAAAAGCGCCAGTTCTCTAGTAGAAAACTGGCGCTTCTTTTCTTAATTATGTAAGACAGTTATTGTTAAAATCTTACCCCAAAGGTTAAGAATACGTTGTTTCTATTGCTTTTAACATCTGCAACAGGCTCGCTGTAATCATCTAATAAATATGGACTTGAACTGAAGTTTGTTTTGTAGTTCTGATACGCTAAATCGAAATAATAGTTATCTATGCGGTATCCAATTCCTCCGGTGTAGTATTGACCCTGATAAAATTTATTGTCGCCACCTTTAACACCATTTCCGTTTACCCCGTAACCACCTCTTAAGCTAAATTCGTTCGTCACTTTTACTTCTGCACCAACTCTGTAGTTAACCGCTTCTTTATAAGATTCTTTGATAAAAGCATTGTTGCTATTGATTGTTGAAAGATCAGAACCGTTAGAATCTGAAAAACGCATTGAAGCATAATCTACATAATCAACATCGGCTGAGATTAATGCGGTACCTGCTATTACATAGCTAATACCGGCCGAAGCTTTTAATGGCGTACGTAAATTATAACTGAAAGTGTAATATTTTGTCGGATTATTTGAGTTAGAAGGTGCATTTGTTGCATTTCCAGCTAAATTTGCCTGTAAAGTTTCGCTTGTATTATCTTCAATGTTCATCCAGGTGGGGGTCTGGAAATTTATACCAATTCTTAATTCATTAACCGGTCTGAAAATCATACCTAGTTTTAAGTTAAATCCACCACCTTTGGTTTCCTGATTTCTGAAATGCGTTAAGTTGTAATTTTCATTTCCAGTATATGCAGGGATTGGTAAGCCATCATCAAAAGTGTTCACTATCCCCGATTCGGTGAAAGTCGCATCGCTAATGTATTTCACATTTACAAAACTAGCGGTTGCGCCAATGTATACCTTGTTGCCAAAATTAAGGGCACCCGCAACGTTAAATTCTGATGTTGAACCTAATCTGGATTCATCCCAATTTTGTTTGAAACTCGCGTTGTTATAAGGTTCTGCTGAATATCCATTTGGGAAATTGGGTGCATTTTTATTAATTAAATAGCTATTATACGCATCTCCGGCTATTGAATTATCAATTCCACCACCATTGGCCTGATCTACATACGAATCTCTTATCGAGCTGTTTGTGTTGGTACCGCCATAGTTAATGTTATTTAAGAAATCGTTATTTCTTGTATAGCTTAAACCGAATACCGTACTTACCAATCCTTTATTTACATCAGCTCCCTTTATTTTTGCTGCTGGACTGTAAAATACAACACCAATGTTATTCAGGTTAATCTGGCTTTTATCAGCTTTGCTATTGTTGCCCAGGTATGCGCTATTGTTTGATACAGAATTAAATTCAGGAGTTAAACTAAACTCAGATTTGGTAAATAAGCCTAATCCGGCAGGGTTTGCGTTAATTGAACCAATATCTCCTCCAACTCCGATTTGTGCACCACCCATTCCCTTAAATCGGGCAGAACTACCATAATTGGTTTGAGAAAAGCGGAATGCATCAGGGGCGTAACTTTGGGCATACGTTGTTCCCATAGCAGCTACTGTAGCTACTAGTGAAGCTAAAATATATTTTTTCATGTTGTGTGTTTAAATTTAAATTAACCTCTTCCTGCTCTTGATGGTCTTGAACCGCCACCACCGCCACCGCCGGTTGAACCACCGCCACTATTTCCGCCGCCATTTGATGGTGGTGGTGAATAACTAGGTCTGCTTTCGGTTCTGGTAGGTGGAGTATAGGTTTCGTTTCTGGTAGGCCTGCTACTTTGTGTACCTTGAGGACTATAATTATCATTCCTGGTAGGTCTGCCAGCTTGCGAGCCCTGAGGTTGTGCATAGCTGCCATTACCTTGGTTTCTACTTGGTCTTCCAGCATTAATATTTGGCGCATAACCTACACCGTTTGGATTTGTAACACCAGATCTGCTCGGTCTACCTGCATTTCCCGCATTGCCGTTTCCATATCTTGGCGTGCCTCTATCATCACTTCCAGGTCTTGGTCTGTTGTAGCCTCTATTGGTATACACACCGCCACCATAGTATCCGCCGCCAATACCCCAGCCTCCGCCGTAGTATCCACCGCCCCAACCATAACGGTCGTAATAAGAGTTAGGTCCCCAAGAGTTCCATCCATATGGATTGTTCCATCCGTAGCCAAAGTTACCGTAATAGAAGGGATTGCTCCAGATGCTGCCATAACCAAAGCTGCCGCCCCAGCCCCCTAAACCGTATCCGCTGTTCCAGCCGAGGCCATAACCCAAGTAGTTTGAAGGGCCATAACTGCTTCCATAGTAATAATTATCAAAATAAGGGTCGTAATAGCCTTGAAAACTGTAACCATTATAAAAACGGTTTATTCTAGATGAGTAATCCATATCGTAATAAGGATTACTTGTGCCATAATATTCATCATATTCTTCCTGTCCCTGAGCCTGATATTGCTGGCCTTGTCGGTTCTGGGGTTGAGGTGCTATTTCAACCTCCCTGGCTTTTGCCACAGAATTATAAACATCATCAGCTGGCTTAGTTTGAGCCAGTTTTGATGTAGCGCATGATGCCACCAACCCTGCGGCGGCAATCATAACAATGGGTAAAAATTTAATTGGTTTCATTGTGTTTATATTTAGTTGTGTGTGTTCACGAATTTAATAAACAAGTTTCAAAAGTAAAAATTATTAACTATTTATTTAGTCAAAAAATGGTATAAAATAATTGATATTATTTTGTTAATCGTTTGTAGGCATAAATTTATAAATTTGCCGTTGGATTTTACACTTTTTAACATACAAATTACGTTCCAAATACATAAGATGAGCAAAGAAATTACAAGTAGAGAAGCAGATTATTCCCAGTGGTATAATGATATCGTATTAAAAGCAGATTTAGCAGAGCATTCTGCCGTGCGTGGTTGTATGGTTATCAAGCCAAATGGCTATGCTATATGGGAAAAAATGCAGGCTGTTTTAGATAAAATGTTTAAGGAAACAGGACATCAAAATGCCTATTTTCCATTATTCATTCCAAAGTCATTTTTCTCTAAGGAAGCTTCTCACGTTGAGGGCTTTGCGACAGAATGTGCGGTTGTAACGCATTATCGGTTAAAGAATGACGGCAACGGAAATATTGTCGTAGATGAAACAGCCAAATTGGAGGAGGAATTAATTGTCCGCCCAACCTCCGAAACCATTATTTGGAATACCTATAAAGGATGGATCCAATCATACCGTGATTTACCAATATTGATCAATCAATGGGCGAATGTGGTAAGATGGGAAATGCGCACCAGGTTATTTCTGCGAACAGCCGAATTTTTGTGGCAAGAGGGCCATACCGCACATGCTACAGCAGAAGAGGCAATTGAAGAAACAGAACGTATGTTGCATATCTACGCCGATTTTGCTGAAAATTGGTTGGCAGTTCCGGTAATCAGAGGCCGTAAATCGCCGAATGAGCGCTTTGCTGGTGCTTTAGATACGTATTGTATTGAGGCCTTAATGCAGGATGGTAAAGCTTTACAAGCAGGTACATCTCACTTTTTAGGCCAGAATTTTGCTAAAGCTTTTGATGTTAAGTTTACCGGTAAAGATGGAAAATTAGATCATGTATGGGCTACTTCATGGGGTGTTTCTACACGTTTAATGGGTGCTTTGATTATGGCGCACAGTGATGATTCCGGATTGATTATTCCACCAAAATTAGCACCAATACAAGTGGTAATTGTTCCGATTTATAAAGGTGATGAGGATCTGGCGAGAATTTCTTCATACGTTAATGAATTAACCATGCGTTTAAAAGGTTTAGGCGTTTCGGTGAAATATGATGACAGAGATACACAACGCCCTGGATTTAAGTTCGCTGATTATGAGTTGAAAGGTGTGCCAATCCGTATTGCTATCGGCGGTCGCGATTTAGAAAATAAAACCGTAGAAATTGCCCGTAGAGATACCAAGCTGAAACAAACTGTACCCCAGGAAGGATTGGATATTTACATCATCAAACTATTGGAAGATATTCAGCAAAGCATGTTCAACAAAGCTTTGGCTTATCGCGATGAGCACATTACAGCAGCCAATAGTTATGAAGAGTTTCAGGAATTGTTAGATACCAAAGCTGGTTTTATTTCAGCGCATTGGGATGGGACACCGGAAACTGAGCAAAAGATAAAAGAAGAAACAAAAGCAACCATTCGTTGTATTCCTTTAGATAATAAATTAGAAGATGGCGTTTGTATTTATTCAGGAAAACCATCTATCCAAAGGGTACTGTTTGCAAGAGCGTATTAGTTAAGTCCTGAGTCGTTAGTTCGGAGTCGAGAGTCTCCTTGCAGACGTTTTAAAAATAAGTTTAGTCGTTAGTGAGAAGTTTGATTCTTCTCATAACGATTCAATGTATTAATCAGATATGAGATTTGAAACATGAGATGTGAGAGGGAATATAAATCTCACATCTCATGTCTAGTGTCTCACATCTCAAATCTAAAAAAATGAAATTCGCAACTAAAGCTATACATGCAGGTCAAGAGCCTGATCCAACCACAGGTGCTGTAATGACACCGATATATCAAACCTCTACCTATTGGCAGAAATCTCCTGGAGACAATAAAGGCTACGAGTATTCGAGAGGAACAAACCCAACGCGTAAAGCTTTGGAAGATTGTTTAGCTGCTTTAGAAAATGCTAAATATGGTCTGGCTTTTTCGAGCGGAATGGGGGCAACAGATGCCGTATTGAAATTATTGCAGCCTGGCGATGAAGTGATTACCGGAAATGATTTGTACGGTGGCTCATACCGGATCTTTACCAAAATATACACTAAATACGGAATCAAATTTCACTTTCTGGATCTATCTAAGCCAGAGAATATATTGCCCTACATCAATGATAAAACCAAATTGGTTTGGATAGAAACCCCTACTAATCCTACCATGCAGATTATCGATATTGAAGGGGTGGCAAAAATTACAAAAGAGAAAAATTTAATCCTTACCGTTGATAATACATTCGCATCGCCTTATTTACAAAACCCGATCGATCTGGGCGCTGATATTGTGATGCATTCGGTAACCAAATATATTGGTGGCCACTCTGATGTGGTAATGGGTGCTTTGGTAACCAATGATGAGCAATTGTATAAAGACCTTTGGTTCATTTACAATGCCTGTGGTGCAACACCGGGTCCGCAAGATGCTTTTTTAGTATTGAGGGGTATAAAAACGCTTCACCTTCGGATGAAAGCACATTGCGAAAACGGAGCGCGTATTGCACATTATTTAAAAACACATCAAAAGGTTGATAAAATTTATTGGCCGGGTTTTGAAGATCACCCTAACCATGATGTAGCTAAAAAACAAATGCGTGGATTTGGCGGTATGATTTCGATTACCTTAAAAGATGCTGATCTGGAAGAAACTTTTAGAATCTCTTCTAATTTTAAAGTATTCACATTGGCTGAATCATTGGGCGGGGTAGAATCGTTAATTAACCATCCAGCAACGATGACACATGGCTCTATCCCGAAAGAAGAAAGAGAGAAAGTAGGTGTTACCGATAACTTGCTTCGTTTAAGCGTTGGGGTAGAGGATATCGACGATCTTTTAGAGGATCTGGCAAATGCATTAGCATAATATTTCGAGCGGGCAGATAAAATATTTGCCCGTTTTTTTTGTAAAGCAGGTACTATTCTAAAATTAATGGTAGCCCGGCTTTACACTAAATCTTTTTTGTTTAGGTATCTGCTTTATCAACATCAGCGGAACAAAAAAGGATACCGTTTCAATCCGGTTTAAATGGCAACAATTGTGCTGCTATTTACGTCTAAAAAAAGCCAACAATGCAATTTCTTGAGTTAAAGAATTTTCTGGATAGTAAGGTTGAACAATACAATCAGCCAAATTTTATAGCAAACGACCCGGTTTGTATTCCGCATCTTTTCGAAAAAAAACAGGATATAGAAATTGCGGGCTTTTTTGCTGCAGTTTTGGCCTGGGGGCAACGGAAAACGATTATCAACAAATGCAGGGAACTGCTAAATCGGATGGATAATGCGCCTTATGATTTTGTTGTTAATCATACCGATGGCGATTTAAAGCGCTTACTGAACTTTAAACACCGCACATTCAATGATACCGACTTACTTTATTTTATTTCGTTTTTTAAGCAGCATTATCAAAACTTCGATAGTTTAGAGCAGGCATTTGTGCCAAGGCAAGGTGTTTTTCGGACTGATTATTTAGAAGTTTCATCCATAAAACCGGAGATAACATATGCCTCGGAAGTGTGTTATGCTGCTGAGCTTAACTTCTCGATAGAGCAGGCATTGAACCATTTCAGACAGTATTTTTTCTCCTTAGAAGATTTTCCTCATCGCACGAAGAAACATATCTCCTCGCCAAAGCAAAAATCTACCTGTAAACGTTTAAATATGTTTTTGCGGTGGATGGTTAGGATAGATCAAAAAGGTGTTGATTTTGGCATCTGGCATACACTTCAGCCAAAAGATCTAATCTGTCCCTGCGATGTGCATGTTGATCGGGTAGGACGCTTGCTTGGACTGATTAATAGAAAGCAGACCGATTGGTTAACTGCAATTGAATTAACCGACAATTTGAAGCAGTTCGATCCCTCAGATCCGGTGAAGTATGATTTTGCATTATTTGGATTAGGAGTAGAAAAATTACTTTAAAGTTTGAGAATTGAGAAAAGTCAAAAAAAAATTCTTTTTTCAATTCAATCTTCCTATACTTACGTAGTGATCCTGCTTCGGTTTAGTAGGATTATGTCTATCCCAATGTTTCGCTATGATCGCAGTTAATTTATCTGATGAAGATAGGTGGAAGAAATATAATAATTTTTCTCCTCTAGTCTCAATTTTTAAGAAATTCCATCCGCTTAATGATGAAATGGAAAAGCGGATTAACCAGCATACCTTTCCGATCAGCTACAAAAAAAATAAATACCTTGTTTCACCTGTAGACCGTAACAAATTCCTTTTTTTAATTATTAAAGGTGTAGTTAGGGGTTTTATTAAGGATGGGGACAACGAGATTACCACATGGATTGCCAAAGAGAATGAAATTGTGGGTACCATACGTAATTTGTGGATAGATGGCGATTCGGATGAGTATTTACAGGCATTGGAAGATGTAGATTTAGTTGCTATCCCACATGTATTATCAGAATATCTTTACGAAAATTTTCCTGAAGCCAATATTGTTGGCAGAAAGATGATGGAATTATATTACCGTTCGGCAGAGGAACGTGCTTACCTGTGCCGGATTTCGTCAGCCGAAAAAAGATACAAACGGTTTTTGCTCTCATTCCCTGATTTAATTAACCGGGTTTCTTTAAAATACATTGCTTCTTTTTTAGCCATCAGGCTCGAAACATTGAGTAGAATTAGGGCTAAAATTTAATTCTATATTATTTTCTTGTTTTAAAGTAAGAGGTTTAGCATCTTAACGGGTCTTAAGCCCTTTAGTAAAAAGGAAGTAATACCACTGAGCAAACAGCTTTATACAGCCAAGACCGCATTATTACCTTACCGCTGGCCTTGTTTCCGCTTATGGAAGATTTTCAGGTTAAACCTTCTTTCCTGTTAAAAGATGATCGCGGAAGCCCCACAAGTTTGGATCTGAATGATTTTTGATGATCAAAAATTTTATCTGGGTAGGCCGTTCGTACTGTACAGGAATAAAGCTGTATGATAAAAACTATTTGTAGCGTGATCTTACACCTAAGAACTCAGGCCGTAGCGGCGATACAGATTTTTCCGCTATAGTTACAATTTCTCAATTGGTCCGCTACAGGGCTACAGCAACGGTATATATGGATTTCCTTATCATATTCGTTCATTAAGCAAAATGTAAGATTGATAACTCCAAGGTAGTTTTAAACAAAACTGTAAACTTGTGTATTATAATATTTACGCATTTAAACGAAAAATTAACTACAATTGCGTACAAAAAAATAACTTTTTATTAACTTGCACAATATTCTTAAAATAATGAAGACAAAAAATGCCGTAAGTACTTTTACTGTGCTCATCGCTGATGATCACGAGATCATCCGCCGTGGATTAAAAGGTTTAATATCAGACTTTTGGCCTGGTGTTGAAATTATTCATGCATCTACCCTAGAGCAGGCGCTTGTTGAAACAGAAAAATCGCCGAGTTTAATCATCATTGATGTGAACTTGCCTGGAGGTAACAACCTTAAAGTAATCGATCAGATTAAATTGGTTCAGCCAAACGCAAAAATCTTGGTATTTTCATCTTTGAATGAGAATATTTATGCTGTTCCGTATTTAAAATCGGGTGCATCGGGTTACTTAACTAAAAATGCAGAAGAATCAGAAATTGTAACCGCTATTACTACCATTTTAGCAGGCAGTCGCTATTCGAGCAGAAATGTTAAGGAAAACATGTTTAACAGTATATTAGGTAACGATGCCGATAATCCTTTTACCAAACTTTCGGGTAGAGAATTAGAAGTAGCAGAATTACTAACAAAGGGGATTGGGGTATTAGAAATTTCTAATCAGCTAAATCTACAGATGGGTACAGTAAGTACTTATAAGTTGAGACTTTTCCAAAAGCTGAAAATAAAAAGCATTATAGAACTTGCTGAAAAGATGAGTATCTACGAAAGATAAAAAGAGTATTTTACTCTTTTTATCTTTTTAAGTTTTTTTGTTTTTATCTACAGTACCAGGCCCACTCTCTCCTGATTCGTTAGGTGTGGAGCCAGCCTGACCAAATTTATCTGAAGAACCCTTTCCGTTTTGATCGAAGGAGGCCTTTCCCTTTGAGCTTCCTTTATTTTTACGCTCTTTTTCTACCGTGTTTTTATTGTCTTTAGTTTTCATGGGATAAATGTTGATTACTATCTAAACATTTTAGAACAGTCAAAGTTTTAATGTTCTGATGAAAATCGGGGGCATTTTTGTTTCATAGCCGGTCATCTGCCGATTATTTCAACTGACACTTGTACTAATATCTCATTAGCTTTCAATCAGTTTGTCAGTCTGAGGGATAATTTATTGTATAAAAATCAATATGAATGACGCATATCTTTTTTTGCCCAGAGGCTCATCCTTGCCTCGGCTCGCCGCCGCCGATGGGGCTCTTTCTTTTTGCTGTCAAAAAGAAACAAAAAACACCGGCTGAAAATTTTTCTTTCAAAGCTAGTGGGTTGGCTGGGTCGGCGGAGCCCGAAAAATTTGTTAGGCCGGATTTAAGTAGAACGGGGATACCGTGCTATGGCCTAGCTGGATGGAAATGCGACAACGGCTAAAATATTGATTAATAGCTGTTTATGAAATAACATCAATGGTAGCGTAGTCGACAACCTTCTTTGCCATATAAATATAAGCCATATGAGCTTATATTTTCTTCAATGCCTTATATGGTTAAAAATGCCTGTATTACGGTCACGCAACTCGCGGATAGTTGGCGAGGACACCAGCCATCAATCGTTTAATTCCTGCGCTGCGTCATTCCTATCATAAGTTCCTATGGATCAACCTAAGGGATTGGGAGCCTGATTCTGTGCTTTTCCGTGGCAAATCCTTCGAGCAAACTCAGCATAATAAAGTGTAGGATATTAAAGCTAATTTTGTTAGTATTTTGTTTAAAATTAATCGATTTTAATTTTCTTTAAAACTAAAAATATTAGTATTTTCGATCTCACTCATCCTTATAATACGAGAATGGATAAAGAAAGGCAGATTATTCATATGGATCAGGATGCATTTTTTGTGTCGGTAGAAATCAGAAAAAATCCCAAGTTATTGGGCAAACCCGTAATTATCGGCGGCGGCGGCGATAGGGGTGTAGTAGCTTCTTGCAGCTACGAAGCGCGCCAGTACGGCATACATTCTGCAATGCCCGGCAGAACGGCAAAATTGCTGTGCCCCCAGGCTATATTTTTAAAAGGTGATATGGAAGAATATTCCAAGGCATCACATGATATTACCGAAATTATTGCCGATAAAGTTCCCCTTTTTGAGAAAGCCAGTATTGACGAGCACTATATCGACATGACAGGCATGGACCGCTTTTTTGGTTGTATGAAATTCGCGTCAGAGCTCAGACAGAACATTATCAAAGAAATGGGCTTACCCATTTCCTTTGGCTTGTCGATCAATAAAACCGTAGCCAAAATTGCCACGAACGAATCTAAGCCTGATGGCGAACGGCAGGTTACTTTTCCTGAATTGCGGCCCTTTCTCGATCCTTTGGCTATCCACAAAATTCCGGGTATCGGTCATGCTACCTATAAAAAATTAAGCGAAATGGGTGTCCGCGAAATCCTTACGCTTACCCAGATCCCACAACAGCTCATGTTTAAAATACTGGGGCAGCATGGCTTAAGTTTGTGGCAAAAAGCAAATGGGATCGATCTTTCTCCCGTAGTGCCTTACCGCGAAAGGAAATCTATTGGTACACAGGCTACCTTCGAAAGCGATACCATGGATATGGCCAAACTAAAGGCCATTATAACCGGAATGGTTACCGGCTTAACTTTTCAGCTGCGCAACCAGAAAAAATTAACCGCCTGCATTACCGTAACCGTGCGTTATACCAATTTCGAAACGGTTACCCAGCAAGAACGTATTCCCTATACCTCGCTCGATTCGTTTTTAATCAGTAAAGCACATAGCCTGTTCGAAAAGGTGTATGCAAAACGGATGCTGTTACGGTTGGTAGGCGTAAAACTTTCGCACCTGGTGAGCGGTTACGAGCAGATTGGTTTATATAATGTTGCCGAAGAAGAATATAGTCTTTACCAGGCCATGGATAAAGTACGTAACCACTATGGTGCCGAAGCAGTGGTAAAAGCCTGTATTGTTACCCAGCCACCCCGCGATGAAACGGGGAAAATAATCAAGTACAATCCACGCAAAAAGAAAATATTGATCGAAAACAAACCAGAGGAAGAACAGCAGGAAGTAAAGAAACGATCGAAAATTAGAAGTTTTATGAGTGAAAAAGGAACAATAGGTACTAAATCTTATGATTAGCGATGTTTTTAAATATCCATTCTTCTTATAGCCTAAAGTATGGCACACAGCACATTGATCAGTTAATTGCTACAGCCCGCAGTTTAGGTATCCACCAAATGGTACTTACTGATATCAATAACTCAACTGGAGCGGTAGAGTTTATTCGCGAGTGTTATAAACAAGGCATTGCCAAAGAAGCTGACGAAATACACAAAGGCAATATTCCGTATCAGATTAAGCCGGTAGCGGGGATCGAGTTTCGAATTGATAATAAATTGTTGTATGTGGGCATTGCGAAGAATAAAGAGGGAATGCGTGAGCTGAATGAATTTTTAAGCCACCATAATATTTACAACATTCCGCTGCCAGAGGTTCCACCCGAAATGGAGCATGTTTATATCATTTATCCCTTTCAAAAATCTTTTAACCCAGTACTAAAAGCAAATGAATTTGTAGGTATCCGAGCCAAACAGCTCAATCTTTTGTACAAACATCCACTTTTAAAACAGAAAGAAAAATTGTTGGTGTGGCATCCTGTTACCGTTAGCGATAAGATCACCTACCGCCTGCACGAATATTTTAGGGCGATCGAGCTCAATACGCTTTTAAGTAAAGTGCCCGATGAGCAAAAATGTGATCCGGATGAGTTCCTGATTCCAGAAGTAGAACTAACCCAGCAATTTGAACAGTATCCCTTCATTGTTCAAAATACACAGAAACTGATAAACAGCTGCGATTTAAGTGTTTATTTTGAGGATGGTCCTACACCTACTTCTAAAAACAAGTTTTTTTATACTGGAGATTTCGAAGGGGATAAAAAAATGCTCCGGGAGTTGGCCGAAGAAGGGCTTAGATACCGTTATGGTGAAAATAATACAGAAGCCATTGAGCGTTTGGAGAAAGAACTCCGGATCATTGAACTTAAAAACTTCTGCGCCTATTTTCTCATTACCTTCGATATTGTAAGCTATGCCATGAATAAATGCGGTTTTTACCACGTTGGCCGTGGCTCGGGTGCCAATAGCATTGTAGCTTATTGCTTGCGCATTACCGATGTAGATCCGATTGATCTCGATTTGTATTTCGAACGTTTCCTGCATGAAAAACGGACAAGTCCGCCAGATTTTGACATCGATTTCTCCTGGGACGAAAGGGAGGTGATACAACGTTATATCTTTGAACGTTATCCCAAATGGCATGTTGCTTTTTTAGGCACCATGAGCACTTTTAAAGATCGTGCAATTATCAGGGAAATCGGTAAAGTGCTGGGTTTACCTAAAGGCGAAATAGATAGTTTTACAGATCCCACAAAAGAACGTGAAAATTTACTGAATGCTACTTACCAGAAATTGCAGGCCGTGTACCAATACATGAAAGGAATGCCCAACCAGCGTTCGATTCATGCCGGAGGAATTTTAATTTCCGAAGAACCGATTACCTATTATACAGCCTTGGATATGCCGCCAAAAGGTTTCCCAACCGTGCAATGGGATATGTACGAAGCCGAAGCCATAGGTTATGAGAAATTCGATATTTTAAGTCAGCGGGGTATCGGGCATATCCGCGAAGCCGTGCAGCTCATTAAAAAAAATAAGGGAAAGGATATCGATATCCACGATTTTAAAACTTTTAAAGAAGACCAGAAATTGAACGGTATTCTTAAAGAAGGGCAGCCCATAGGGTGTTTTTATATCGAATCGCCGGCTATGCGCCAACTGCTCAAAAAACTGAAATGCGATAATTACCTTACGCTCGTGGCAGCCAGTTCCATTATCCGTCCGGGCGTGGCCAGCTCAGGCATGATGAAATCCTATATTGAACGCTATCACGCACCCGATAAAGTAGTATACCTCTGCGAAGTGATGAAAGAACGGCTTAGCGAAACCTATGGGGTAATGGTTTATCAGGAAGATGTGATCAAAGTATGTCATTATTTTGCAGGTCTAGATCTTGCAGATGCCGATATCCTTCGTAAAGCCATGAGTGGTAAATATCGGTCTAAACTGGCTTTTGATGAACTGGTGAACAAATTTTTCGTTTCAGCCAGAAAAGAAGGGCACTCAGAAGAACTCATTACCGAAGTTTGGCGACAGATTTCTTCTTTTGCCGGTTACAGTTTTTCAAAAGCACATTCAGCCTCTTTTGCAGTAGAAAGTTACCAAAGCCTTTACCTTAAAACTTATTACCCTATGGAATTCATGGTAGCGGTACTGAATAACTATGGCGGTTTTTACAGTCGATGGGTTTATGTGCACGAACTGCAAAAAACAGGAGCAAGGGTGCATTTACCCTGCGTTAACTGTAGCGATGATGTGGTAAATATAAAAGGCGAAGATGCTTATCTGGGCTTCATTGCCGTTCAGGGCTTGGAAGAAAAAATCATCAAAATTATTCCGCAAGAACGTGCTGCAAATGGTTTGTATATAGATCTCGAAGATTTTGTAAGGCGGACCTGCATCTCATTAGAACAGGCCATTATTTTAATCCGTTTGGGCGCCTTGCGTTTTACCGGGAAAGATCGGAAAACCCTGCTTTGGGATGTACATAACTACCTTGGGTTTAAACAAAAAAAAGTGAATCATGCCGAACTTTTTAAGCTGAGTTACAAAACCTATCAGCTCCCCGAATTGGCCGATTCCGAACTCGAAAATGCTTACACGGAATTAGAGTTATTGGGATATCCGCTTAATTATAAAATGTTCGATTTTTTAAAAACGCCTTATCGTGGTGATATTATGGCGGTAGATCTGCACAAACATTTGGGTAAAACGGTAAGAATGGTAGGGAGCTATGTTTGCGAAAAAACGGTACACACCATTAAAAATACCAAAATGTGGTTCGGTACTTTTTTAGATGCCAACGGCGATTTTTTTGATACAACCCACTTCCCCAATAGCACACCAATGTATCCTTTTAAAGGAAAGGGCTGTTACCTTATTTTAGGTAAAGTGGTAGAAGATTTCGGCTTTCAGAGTATCGAAGTTTTAAAGTTCGCCAAACTGGATATACAGATGAACCCAGTGGCGATTGATTAAATAAATTGATATGGATTTAAAATTAAAAAAAGACAGGTATTCAATAGTTGTTTACCCTCACCGAGAAGTTATTAATGATGTTAAAGTTTTGAAAGATATACTTTGGTCTAAAGTTGGCTGGTATAGCAGTAGAAACTCAGATGCTCATGTTACGATTGCTCTGTTTGAAGCAGATAAGCATGAGTTGGATTTTTACATATCGTATACTAAAGAGTTTTGCTATGCTGAAAAACCTAACTTTGTGATGTTTGATCAGTTCATTGCTTCGGAAAAAAACGGAGCCGTTGTTGTTTTACCTAACAAGACTGCTAAACCTTACTTGAATAGCCTTTTTAAAAGATTTAGACAAGGCTTGAGATATAAGAAAGCAATAAATGGAGCTGCTGCCCATATCTCTATTGGGAGAAAATTACATCCCGAAGATATTGAAATAGCTCAAGACCTGTTCGAAGAAGTTAGCTTGAATTTTTTATGTGAAAAGATTGCAATTCGTAAATTTAATGATGAGAAAGGACAGTATGAGGTCATTTACGAATTTTGTTTTTTAGGAAATCCTCCTAAACAAGGACAACTTTCATTCTTTCAATAGAAGGCCGTTTATTGATATGAGCAGATTAATCTTGATAATCGGCTCATGATTTGGGCTATTTTTGAGCCGATTAATGTTTTCTTTATAAGATCGTCATTCCCAACTTGATTGGGAATCTAAAGTTTATTGCATTAAGATTCCCGTCTGCGCGGGAATGACGATCGATTATAGTGTGCGCTCGTTTTTAACGAGTGCACGAATAGCCTAACCATTTAATCGTTTAACTTGTTTAAACATAATTTTTATATTTAAGCCATGATCCACTTTAAAGCAGAAATAGAGCGTTTCGAAACCATGGGCGAAAAAACAGGCTGGAGTTATGTGTTTATTCCGGCAGCGCTGGCTAACGAAATCAAACCAGATTGTAAAAAGAGTTTCAGGGTAAAAGGAAAGATAGATCAGTTGGATATTAACGGTATGGCAACCATCCCAATGGGAGAGGGCGATTTTATTATTGCTTTAAAAGGCGAAGTCCGTAAAAAATTGAGAAAAGAAGCCGGAGCAGGTGTCGAACTCTATTTAGAAGAAGATAAAGATTTTAAAATCGAAATGCCCGAAGACCTCGAAATCTGCTTGTCAGAAGAAGAACATTTAATCCGGAATTTTTTAAAACAGCCTAAATCGCACCAAAACTACTACATTAACTGGATCAATCAGGCTAAAACCGAGCCTACACGCACCAAAAGAATCGTAATGACCGTTAAAGCCATGGATAAAGGGCAAGATTTCGGCGCAATGATTAGGGAAAGTAAGTTGTGAGTTTGGAGTTTTTAGTTTGGAGTTTTGCAAAGAGCAGAAAGATCTTCGGACAATAAGCTTTTGGTTTAGCGTTCTGAAAAAATAACAGGCTTACAATAACCTCAAATTCCCAATTTCTAATCACATCCCAGAGCGATTAGAACGGCTATGCACTTAGCGCTCTCAACTCCAAGCTCCCCGCTCCAAACTTAAGACTCTCTTTTATAACTCCTAAACCAACTCCAAACCTTCATTTGTATAACACCTAAAAAAGCCTCTCTAAAGATACGGGTGCTCATTTTTGATGTTCCTTCGGTACGGTCGGTGAAAATGATTGGAACTTCGACCACTTTAAAGCCAAATTTAATGGCGGTGAATTTCATTTCGATCTGAAACGCATAACCAACAAACTTAATTTTATTTAGTGGAATGGTTTCTAAGACAATTTTGCGGTAACATTTAAATCCGGCAGTCGCATCCTGAATGTTTATACGGGTAATCATACGTACATACATTGATGCAAAATACGACATTAAAACCCTGCCCATTGGCCAGTTTACCACATTTACACCCTTAACATACCTGGAGCCAATGGCTACATCAGCACCGTTTACACAGGCTTCGCGTAAGCGTGATAGATCATCGGGGTTGTGCGAGAAATCGGCATCCATTTCAAAAATGTAGGCATAATCGTGTTGCAATGCCCAATTGAAGCCGTAAATATAGGCTGTACCCAATCCTTGCTTTCCTGCGCGCTCCTCAATAAATAAATGTCCTTCGTATTCGTCTTGTAAAGATTTTACAATTTCAGCAGTTCCATCAGGCGAACCATCATCAATAATTAAAACATGAAAAGGCTGGGTTAAAGAAAAAACCTTTCTAATGATCTTTTCGATATTTTCCTTCTCGTTGTAGGTGGGAATGATGACTAAACTATCTGACACGTTTTGTTGTGGTTTTTATAAATAATATAAGCTTTTGGCCTTGTATGTGGTATGCTATGCTTATTTGTGCTGTGCAATTGCTTTTAATGTGCGAAAGTAAATATTTAATGTGAAACCTTTATGAATTTTCATTAATAACCAATGATTCCTATTCCTGAACTTGTTTTATAGTAGTTTTTATTGTTTTTAAAGCATTGTCAGTCTGTCCAAAGGACTCCTGTGGAGAGCGTAGTCGAAGACCTTACCCAAATATTTCCCGCTGATTTAGCAGATCACCGCCGAGAAAATCTGAAGGTCCGGATTTGTAATCCGGATCTTCGTTCTCCAGATTTGTAATCTGGTTTAGCAGTGTTGCAAGTATTACGGGTTCCAAACTAGCTGTTGTATTTACTTTTAGCTTTTACGGCACAAACCATTGTCCCTAAACCCGATCGGCGTGTAAAGCCCGTAGACCGAAGCATGAGGGCAAGGACTTGAAACAAGAGCGGGACAATGGGCCTCCAAGAACCACTATCCTTTCATTTCCAAATCTTACATTATATCAATAAAAATCGTTTTATAGATTCTCCTCCAAAGGAGTTCCTTTGGAACACTACAGTCGAAATGACGATCACTTTCTTACCTCACCTCTTGCATTAACTTTTTAACCAGTTGCGAGAAAATAATCAGCGCCAAACCTGCAATTAAAGAGTATAATGCCAATGCTTTATAACCTTCAGTATAAGCCATTAATTTTGTGGTTAATGATGCATTATCGATACTCGACATTTCTGCGCCTAATTTTCCGGCAGCCAATTGCCCGAAAGCACTTGATAAAAACCAAAGCCCCATCATCATCCCGAACATTTTCTTTGGCGAAAGTTTAGTAATGATCGACATACCTATCGGGCCCAAACAAAGTTCGCCAAGGGTTAATAATAAATAGGCTAACGTAAACACATTTAACGAACTAATGCCCTGTACATTGGCGAAGAACCTGGTGGCGTAAAAAACATAAAAGCTCAAAGCCAGTAAAAGGAAGCCGATTCCGAATTTTACAACCGTGTTCGGTTCTATTTTACGTTTGTATAAGCCTAACCACAAAATGCCAACAATCGGACTAAAAACAATAACAAAGAACGAGTTAACGCTATTGTTTACCACATTCGGATCGATATTGAAAAAAAGGATTTTATGGTCAAGATTGTCCTTCGCAAATAACGATAATGAACCACCACTCTGCTCGGATATGGCCATGAAAATAAAATAACAGAAGATAAAAACGAAGGCTGCGAGTAGTTTATATTGTGCTTTTTTATCTTTTATTTTAAACGTTTCGTACAAGAAATAAACCAGGGCAACAATGCCTATGGTGTACATGAAATAATCGGTAAAGGCCGTATTTTTTACCATGATATAAATCAGTGGAATACAAAGTATCGACCCCACATAAACGGCAATTTCCCATAACTGCTGTTTTGATTTTTTAAGATGCAGCAAAGGCGAATTCCCGATCGGACCTAAATGTTTTTTTGTGAAAATGAATGTGCCCAAACCGAACATCATTACCAGTGCAGCAGACAAGAAACATAAATGCCAATTGTAATATTTACCAAGATAAATACACATGGCGCCCCCCAATAATCCACCTACATTAATACCGGCGTAAAAAAGCCCATAACCTGCATCTCTGCGGTTGTCTTTCTCGTGGTATAATTCGCCAACCATTGATGAAACATTGGGTTTAAAGAAACCTGTTCCAATGATTGATAAGGTAATTCCAACATAAAACAGATCGTGAGGAGAGAAGGCCAGGATTAAATTCCCGATAATCATCAATGATCCGCCCCAAAAAAGCGATTTTCTGAAACCTAAAATCTTATCGGCAAAAATACCACCTATAAAAGTAAAGGCATAAACAAAGGCTTGTATAGCACCGTACTGTAGGTTCGATTTTTGGTCGCTTAAACCCAGTTGCTCAACCATAAAGAAAGCCAATACCCCGCGCATTCCATAAAAACAGAAACGCTCCCACATTTCTACCAGCGATAAATGCCAGAGCTGTTTCGGGTATTTTCCCTCAAAATTTTGAATATCTTCTATTGAAACTGTTTTTTCCATTAAATATGCTTAAAAATTAAAAGCCCGATGGAGATCGGGCTTTTTGTTAAATTTATTTTTTGATTAGTGAACGCCATGCATCCATTTACGCAATATCGGACTTATAGCAAACATAATTAAGCCTGCAACAATCGGAATAATGGTAAATATTAAGAAGAAAATCGAAATGGAGTATTCTGAACTTATTTTGTCGATTAGGCCGCCGGTAGTACCCGCTAACCAGTTACCAATCGCTGTACAGGTAAACCATACACCGAACATTAAACCTACCACTTTGGCCGGAGCTAATTTACTAACGTAGGATAATCCAACAGGCGAAACACATAATTCCCCAACAGTGTGGAAGAAGTAAGCGAAAATTAACCAAAACATACTTACCTGTGCAGATGTAGCACCTTTTGCAATATCCATACCTCCATAAGCCAATCCTGCAAAACCTATACCTACAAAAATTAAACCGAGTCCAAATTTTACAGGTCCGCTTGGGTTAAATTTAGTTTCCCATATTTTAGACACGAATGGTGCAAGGGAAACAATAAAGAATGAATTTAGAATCCCAAACCATGAAGCAGGAACTTCTGTGTTTAAAGCGGTAAATTCTTTTTCTACCTTCCAAATGGCTAATCCCCAGATAATAATGAAGCTTATTGCAGTAAAAATTATGGTGGCAGGATATTTTTTTGCGATTTTTGCCGCTAGGCTTAATAAAACAACGGTTACAGCAATAAGTGGGAAAATAGTAAGTATGGCATCAACCCATTTAAAAATTGTACTTGCATTTCCTGTTAAATTTCTAAGTGTGTAATCTTTAGCAAAAATTGTCATTGAGCCACCTGCCTGCTCAAACACCATCCAAAAGAAAATGGTGAAAATTGAAAATACAGCAACCACAGCTAAACGTTGATTGCTTACTTTTTTTGGTAAAACTTCATCAGTTGGATCAATTACTTTTTCTGTTTTATTTACAGCAGCACCTAAAACACCAAATATTTTTTGTCCAAAGTAAAACTGAAGCATTCCAAAAAACATAAATACCCCCGCTAATCCAAAACCCCAATGCCAGCCCACTTTTTCGCCGATATAACCGCACATTAACATACCTAAAAAGGCACCGGAGTTAATACCCATGTAAAAAATAGTGTAAGCAGCATCTTTTTTATCACTTGTAGATGGGTAGAGTTTTCCTACGATAGAAGAAATATTTGGTTTGAATAATCCGTTTCCGGCAATTAATAAAAACAATCCCAGGTAGAAGAAATTGGTATTTGAACCTTCTAACGCCATTGATATGTGGCCAATGGTCATAATTAAAGCGCCTACAATAACAGCTTTTCTGTATCCGGTCAATCGATCCGCAATTAAGCCGCCAATTATGGGAGTTAAATATACTAAACCTGTGTACCAGGCGTAGAGTTGTAAAGCCTCTGGCCTTGTCCAGTGCCAGCCACCTTTACTTATTTCACTTACTAAGAATAAAACAAGTAGTGATCTCATTCCATAGTAACTAAATCTTTCCCACATTTCTGTGAAAAATAGCACAAAGAGGCCTACCGGGTGGCTAAATAATTTTTCTTTGGATACATTGTTACTGTCTAAGTGGAGATCTAGTTCCTTGCTATGGTCAATACTAATGGTTTCATTAGATGTTTGCATAAAACATTTGTTGGTTTTAGTTTATGAATTCAGAATTTGTGTGTTGTTTAAGCCAGTTAAGCAGGGCGCAATATAGTCAGCGAATGCCAAACTCACAAATTTTTAAATGATGTGTTAGGTAAATGATTTGTTAAGATTTAAAATTTTCTGATGGGTTTAACATTTTTTTTTGGGTCAGCATAAAGCTCATCAGTCGAATTCGGATCGTTGTGAAGTGTGATGTCTTCCTGCAGTTTTAGCCTTCCGCCAATGATTTTAAAGCCATCAAAAGTGCCGTCTGATCCATGATATTCAAAGGTATCTTTCATTTCCGGATTAAAGGATGCTAAATGGTCGAACACGATCATGCCAGCTTTTAAATCCGTTTTTAAAGTCATCGCATTCGATTTGGCATATTCGAATATTATCCTGTTTTTTCCTTTTAGTTCTTTTCCGTCAAAAACCGGGGCACCAAAAGTGAGATTATCTTTATCGAAAGAAAGGATATCGATTACCTTTTTAGTGGTAAATGGTGTATTTCCTTTCCAGCCTAAAAGTACATAATAAGGCAATCGGTTTCCACTGGTTACCGAAACAATTTCATAATACCTGGCACCAAACCATTTTTGGTTATTGGTAATGCTGTTCGGATCGGCTAAATTGTCTGTCTGATCGATCAGGGGATAAAGTTTCAATGGACCACTTTTGGTATTCATTTGGATGGCGCCATAATAGCGGTAAGTACCGTCTTCGAGTAGCACGTACCAACTCAAAACCCTAAAAGCCTGATCGGATGATTTAACTACTGATACATTTTTAAGCGAATCGAATGGATAAGAAAAAGAATTGGGGGCTTTTAAAGCCTCTACCAAAGTTTTTACGAAATTTCCGTTTATTTCTATTTTTTGTGCATCGCTTTGAGCAGCAATAACCCTTGCCGATATTTTAATCAGTGTATCCTGAAAAACATTTAATTGCTTTGGCGTTTGCTGTGCTTTTAAGGTAAAGCTTAGTGTTCCAAAGATTAAAAGGATATAAAATCTGATAAGTTTCATACAATCAAATGTGCAAAGATGCTGCAAAACCCAAAAATTATAATTTCTCGATAACAAGAGCACTTGCGCCACCACCACCATTACAAATTCCGGCAACGCCGATTTTTCCATCGTTCTGTGCCAATACCGACAGTAAGGTAACTACAATTCTTGCGCCCGATGCACCAAGTGGGTGACCCAATGAAACGGCACCACCATTAACGTTAACCTGGCTGTCGTTTAGTTCTAAAAGTTGATTATTTGCAATGGAAACGACAGAAAAGGCTTCGTTAATTTCGAAAAAGTCAACATGCTTAATGTCGATATTGGCCTTGTGTAAAGCCAATGGAATTGCTTTTGAAGGTGCGGTTGTAAACCACTCCGGTGCTTGTTGTGCATCAGCATAGCCTAATATTTTGGCCAAAGGTGTTAAACCTAGTTCTTTTGCCTTATCGGCACTCATTAAAACCAATGCCGCTGCGCCATCATTTAAGGTAGATGCATTTGCTGCAGTTACTGTTCCATCTTTTTTGAAAACAGGTTTTAATGAAGGTATTTTATCAAATTTAACTGCCGTTGGCTCATCATCGGTATCAACCAGGGTAATTTCACCTTTACGGTCTTTCACTTCTACAGCTACAATTTCGCCAGCAAATTTGCCCGAAGTTTGTGCTGCCTGCGCTCTTTTGTACGATTCTATTGCAAAATTATCCTGCGCTTCGCGGCTGATGTTACATTCAGTAGCGCAAAGTTCGGCGGCAGACCCCATATGATAATCGTTGTAAACATCCCATAGACCATCTTTTACCAGGCCATCTGTAATTTGTCCATGGCCTAAGCGATAGCCGTTTCTTGCCTTATCCAGGTAATAGGGAACATTACTCATGCTTTCCATGCCACCGGCTACAATAATTTCATTATCGCCATTAGCAATACTTTGCGCTGCAAGCATAATTGCTTTTGTGCCCGAAGCGCATACTTTATTTATTGTAGTAGCAGGTAAATCTGGTAAACCTGCAAATTTTGCGGCTTGTGTAGCTGGTGCTTGCCCCAGGTTTGCAGATAAAACATTACCCATATATATTTCTTGGATCTGTTCTGGTTTTAAGCCAGCTTTTTCAATAGCAGCCTTAATGGCAAAGCCACCAAGTTGAGTAGCAGAAAATTGAGCTAATGAGCCTCCAAAACTGCCAATAGGCGTTCGCACAGCTGATACAATTACAACTTCTTTCATGTAAACTAAATTTTATGAATTTTTGGTTAGGCCGCTAAGTTAGTCAAACCTCGTAGGTTTCCAAAACCTGCGAGTTTTAAAATAACGTTTAGAAAATGATTTTAGCCTATTTGAAAATAATAAGTTTTAATAGATTTTTGAAAAGGTGCTGCAGTGATACTTAGGAGAGTTCAGTCCTGCTGTTCGCTTTATCCCGATGAAACCTCTGAAACAAGCAAGCATGTGAAAAAACAATAAATAACAATGCTTAAATCGGGATGCTCACTGCCATCAGGTTTAATTAACTGGGGCTGGTGGTTCTTTGGCTGAGTTGTCTTTCTGGCGTCGATTACCCCCTCCGGGTTTAAGGGGAGCATAGGGGCGGGGTGGTTAAGTAATATGAATTTATTCGGAAAGACGCTGCAGTAGTGCTTGGGTTTGTTCAGTCCTGCTGTTCGCTGTAGCCCTCATACTTCGGGGCTGTCGCTGCCATCAGGTTTAATTAACTTGGGCTGGTGGTTCTTTGGCTAGGTAGTCTTTCTGCCGTCGATTATGCCACTCTTTGTTTTAGGAGGGGTGTCCCTGGGGCGGTTGGCTAGCGTTAGGGATTGTAAGGGTTCAGTACCGATCCTTCATCGGTACCGGAGCGAAGCGCAGCCCTGAAAAGCCCGACCCTTTCCCGTTTTTCACGGGATTGGGAACGCCCAATTCAGTTAAGAGTTGGCAGTTAGCAATTAACAGTTGGTTCTTGTAGACTTCCGAAGCTTGCTGATGCCCTGAGCCCTGAAAACTTCGGAAGTCTTGCTTTTATTCTTCTTTTGCTTTTCCCTTTTTTCTCGATTTTATAGCCTGTGTAAGTAAAAATTCAATCTGCCCGTTCGTACTTCTAAACTCATCGGCAGCCCAGGTTTCTACTTCTTTTAATAAAGTAGGACTAATTCTTAATACAAAAGCTTTTTTATCTTTCTCCGCCATTCTTATTGTATTGCTTGTATATTATACCTCGTTTTTAAATTAATAAGGAACATTTCGAGTTCTTCTATCTCATTTGAGCTGAACAGGAGCTTTTTGCCGTTTTTAAATTCAATCTGTAAACCTTTATCTTTATCGTTTAGGATATAAGCCTTGTCGTTAAATTTAAACCAAAGCCTGCTTCGAACACCAAATCCGCCATAATCTCCTAAAGCATTGTATTTATTAATGTAAACTTTCTCTATGTTGGCCCAACTCAATAGCTTCAGCTTGGTTTGAAATGGAAAATACTTGTAAGAAATACCTTCAGTGCCGACCTGCAAGATCATTTTATTTTTTTGAAGCAGGTAAATAATAGCAAAAGGAAGGAGAATGGCCCAAAATGGGGCAAAATAAGTAGCTTCTAAGGTTTCAAAGCTCATTCCACCTTTATCAAAAAGCACAATACTGACGACCATAACAACATCAATAGCCAATAAAATATAAAGCCACCAAAGTTTTAAGCTTTGTTTTTCCTCAAATTCCATTGTGCCTAATTATATAATGTTCCGGTGTTTACCACGGGCTGTACATGGCGATCGCCGCAAAGTACAACCAGTAAATTGCTTACCATAGCTGCTTTACGCTCTTCATCCAGCTCAACAATCCCTTTTTGTGATAATTTCTCTAAAGCCATCTCTACCATGCCTACCGCACCTTCTACTATTAATTTACGGGCCGCTATAACTGCTGTGGCCTGCTGACGCTGTAACATGGCACTGGCAATTTCTGGTGCATAAGCCAAATGCGAAATTCTGGCTTCTAAAACTTCAATGCCCGCTCTCGATAAACGTTCGTTCAGTTCGTTTTCTAAAAGCTCGCTTACTTTATCTGCACCATCTTTTAAGGTAATGGTGGTTTCTTCACCTTCGGAATGATCATAAGGGAAAATGTTCGCCAAATGCCTTACAGCAGCTTCACTTTGAATGTTTACATATTGCATGTAGTTTTCTACAGAGAAAACGGCTTTGGCCGTTTCGTTTACTTTCCAAACCACCACAGCAGCAATTTCGATCGGGTTGCCAAGTTTGTCGTTAACCTTTAACTGCTGCCCGTTTAAATTGTTTGCTTTTAACGATAAACGTCTTTTAGCGGTTAGCGGATTTACCCAGAAAAATCCATCGGCTTTTACCGTTCCAATATATTTTCCGAAAAGGGTGAGCACCATTGATTGATTGGGATTGATGATTAAAAAGCCCGGGAATATTAAAAATATATCTATGGCCAGTAAAATCCCTCCCCAGAGAAAAATTTCTGAAACAAAACAGAAAATAGAAGCGCCCAGCAATGCAATGCATAGTGCGAATGTTAGATAGCCCGATGGCGGATTAATAATTTTTTCTTGATACATAATTGATATTAATTTGATATCATAAAGTAAAATATAAAATCTGGTAATTGCAAACAAAACCTGTAAAATGTATATTAGATAAAAATGCTATTTTTGACAATACAATAATTACATCGTTTTGGCTAAAATCAAGAGAAATTCACACAAAATCCTTTACCGGAAGTATTCATCAAACCTAAAATATGTGATGATGATATTTACCGTTTTCATTATTACGTTATTCCTGCCCAAACAGCCCCGGTTTAGGTATGAGTTTGAAAAAAATGCAGTATGGAAAAACAAGGACCTGATTTCTCCCTTCAGTTTTGCTATTTTAAAAACCAACCCGCAGGTTAGTGCCGATAAAAAGAATGCGCTAAAAGATATTTTGCCTGTTTACCAATTTGATAGGGGCATTACAGCAAATGCTTTAGAGGAGTTTGCCAACGAGTTTGATGTGAAATGGAAATCTAAGCAACTTAACGAAAAAGACAAGGACGCATATAAAAGCGCTTCCTATAAATTGCTGCAGAACATTTACGAGAAAGGGATTATTGGTTTAAATGTGAAACATCAGGCAGGAGGGAAGAACTATGACTTTTCTTTACTTGAAAACAATGTTGCCCAGAAAAAGAATACACAGGATGTTTTTACTGCAGAATCGGCCTTGAAGTTTTTTAAAGATAATTTTAAAGCCCCCAATCAGGTAATGGGCGATCTGGTTGCAAACCTCGCCATTGATCATATTACCCCGAACATTGTATTCGATGAGCGGTTAACCCAAACCATACAGGACAATACGGTTAACAATATCTCTACTACAAAGGGTATGGTGCAAAAGGGAGAGCTTATTGTAGCGAAGAATGATGTTATTGATGAAGAAATTTATCAGAAACTGGAATCTTATAAAGCAACTTACGATGCACAAAGCAAAACAATAGGGAGCAGGGCATTGGTTTATTTGGGGCAGGTAATATTGGTTGGCTTCATACTCGCTATTTTAATGTCGTTCCTTTTTCTTTTCCGGAAGGATATTTTTGCCGATAACCGCCAGCTTTCCTTGATCCTGATTGTTACCACGGGAATGTTACTGGCATTAACCTGGGCCATTAAAATGGAAATTCCAAGTTTGTACTACATTCCGTTCTGTGTGGTGCCCATTATTATTAGGATCCTGTTCGATACCCGTTTGGCACTTTACCTCCATATGCTGGTGATTTTAATTGCTGGTTTTTTTGTGGCCAATAGTTTCGAGTTTGTGTTTTATCAGGTTACTGCGGGCATGGTTGCCATATTCAGTATTAAAAACTTTGTTAAGCGCGAAAGATTCCTGGTTTCGGCCTTATTTATTCTTCTGGCTTATTTTGTTTCTTTTATAGGTATTGCCCTGCTTCGTGAAGGTTCTTTCCGTGAAATAGAATGGATGAATTTTATTCCTTTTGTTTTTAGTGTACTTTTATCTCTGTTAGCTTACCCTTTAATTTACCTGTTCGAACGTATTTTTGGTATCACATCAGATGTGGCCTTAATTGAGCTCACCAATACGAATAATAAATTGTTAAGGGAGCTTGCCTTTAAAGCGCCCGGAACGTTTCAGCACTCTTTACAGGTGGCAAACCTTGCAGAGGCCGCTATATTTAAAATAGGGGGCAATTCGGTGCTGGTAAGGGCAGGAGCCTTATATCATGATATTGGTAAGGTAGACAATCCACAATATTTTATCGAGAACCAGAATACCGCTGTTAGTCCGCACGATAAACTGCCATATGAACAAAGTGCACAGATTATTATTCAGCATGTGCATAAAGGAATTGAGATTTTGAGGAAGAACCAGATTCCTGAAGCGATTATCGATTTTATCAGAACGCACCACGGCAATACCCGGGTTGATTATTTTTATCAGTCTTTTTTGAAAAATACGCCTGAAAAATTTGTCGACGAAAACATTTTCCGCTACCCCGGACCAATACCTTTTAGCAAAGAAACTGGTGTGTTAATGCTCGCCGATTCGGTCGAAGCTGCCTCTAGAAGTCTGAAAAATCCCGATGCTCAGAACATAAATGACATCGTTGAACGGATAATTAACTACAAATTGGAGCAAAATCAGTTAGATGACTGCGATTTAACGTTAAAAGATATTGAGACTATCAAATTGATATTCAAGACGATGCTTATGAGCATCTATCATGTGCGTATAGATTATCAACAAATTTTGTAATTTTTTTTTGTTGGATAACTTGTTTTACTATATTTGCAGACCTCAAAACAACGCCGGTAGGGCGGAAAATAGAGGATAAAGGAGAGGTGCCTGAGTGGCCGAAAGGAACAGTTTGCTAAACTGTCGTACTGGTAACGGTACCGCGGGTTCGAATCCCGCCCTCTCCGCAGAAAATAAAAATTTGCAAAAATAAATGGAATTATCAATTTAAAACCGTTTCTTTGCAATCCCTTCGAAAAAGGGAAATAAAAAAGAAGATACCAAGTTCGGGATGTAGCGTAGCCCGGTATCGCGCCTGCTTTGGGAGCAGGAGGTCGTAGGTTCGAATCCTGCCATCCCGACAAAAAGTTGATCCACTTTTAAAATAGGATTAAAAGATCGATACCAAGTTCGGGATGTAGCGTAGCCCGGTATCGCGCCTGCTTTGGGAGCAGGAGGTCGTAGGTTCGAATCCTGCCATCCCGACTATAAAACAGAGAGCCTTTAGATCGTTAGATTTAAAGGCTTTTTTGTGCACGCACGGCATGTGCGCAAACGGAGATCAAGCGGAAAAGGGATCAAGCGGAAAAGGGATCAAGCGGAAAAGTTGGGGATCAAGCGGAAAAGTTGGGGGGAATTAAATAATTTCTTTCTTTTGTAGTTTACAACAATTACGAATCCCCTTGAATCAAGCCGAACAGACCCTTATCAGTTTTTTTCCTAACTATAAATAGTTATCGTACCCTTCGGGCTCCCTTATTTAAATACATTCATTATACATTTTTAGACAAACCAACTAACGAATTAGGTTTTTTGGCGGTAATTTTGGATTAGATGCATTGCACCTTTTAATAATATAGGCTATCGGCATCAGTGATATATATATCATTAGGTTTTTTATTTCTTTAATCTCAACATTATAACCAATGAAAAAGACTAAAATTAGCAATCTCATCGCTGTAGTCTATCTGGGAACAAATTTGCGTTCTCAGCAAATGACAAAAACATTAATACACAATCGGTATCTATCGTTGTTTTTTTGCGCTGCCAGCTATGCACTTTGATGTATTTACCCGTCTAGAAACTCTAGACTATCTTATCAGGCTCAAGTGCACCGGCACCCCCAAGTTATTAGCCCGACGACTGTCAATTTCCGAACGATCGCTATACAATTTTTTGGATTTGATGCGCAGTTTGGGCGCTCCGATCGTGTATTGTAAAGTTCGAAAGTCGTATTATTATGCAGAAGAAGGTATGCTCAATGTCCGCTTTACGCGTAAGGAACGGAAATAATTACGAAATTCCATGTCAAGCAGTCAGCCTGTTATACCAAGGGTGGGTAAGAAAAACTTAATGCTTAAATTATTTTTTGCATTTAACGCACGACTGCAGTGTTGTTGCAGTGGCACAATTTAGATTTGGTTTTAGGCAGGCAATGAATTGGAATACCTTGAAATAGTCAATGTGTCTATGGAACTGATCATGCCAAGGCCAAATAATGTATATTATCCATCTTAATCTCTCAAACAATTATGAACGGGACGACACTCACCCTAACGAAGAGATATCTGTTCTGCTTTCTCTCATTGATCCACATCGCCAGCATGCTGAAAGCCCAAGACATGCAGTCCCTCGTGCCACAAATTCCAACATCTCCCCAAGCTGAAGCTTTTAAGTTATACGGGGACTATGCGATCAACTATTCAAACGGTACACCTGATATATCAGTTCCACTTTACGAGATCAATCACAGGGGCTTTAAGCTTCCGTTAAGTTTAAAGTATAATGCCCAACCGCTTAGGCAGGGTTATAATTACGATGTTTTTGGCGCGGGTTGGGGTCTATCGATAAGTTCTTCGATATCAAGAACCGTTGAGTATGTGCCCGATGAAGCCAGAGACTTTAACCTCGACCTTCCATCAACAAATCAATATCTCCCATATTGTGCCCTTTGCTTAAAGGACTACAACTACGCGCGTGACAAATTTAATGCGGTGCTACCGGACGGCTCCTCATTTGATTTCTTTATTGAGAATGTAAATAATGTGCCAAAAGCCGTTGTTAGCAACCGGCAGATGGTGGTCAATGTGGCGGCTTCCAACGCAGAGATACACTGGTTCACAGTGTTAGATGGAAAAGGCATTAAATACACTTTTTCACCTGCTGATTTTACTTATAGTGGACCCTATACTACGTATGGTAATGTTTACGTTTCCTGGCAGCTCACACGCATCGATCTGCCTAACAGCACCGACCCGATCCTCTTTTCTTACGATTACCTGATACAACCGCCTTCCGGCACCTGTGCAGAACCGAGCGTTACTATATCACATTCATATGTACATGATAGTTATGCAAACAATTTTGTAGACACGAAAACGGCGACAAGAGGAACAAATTATGTGCCTCACTACTATAAAATGAAACTGTTGTCGCAAATTAGCTACGGTACATCGGGAGACAACGTTATACAATTTTCTTATCAAAACGCTTCAGGTGCCCAGTATAATTATATCGATAAGATCAAGGTATTTGAGAAAAACGCACTATTGAGAGAAATAGAGCTAGAGTTAGATGTACAAACCTTGACCAATTCCTGCAATTCTACCCAGCGCGGCAGATTAGACCAGATCCTGATTAAGGGGGCTGATGCGTTAACGGTCCAAAAATACGAATGTACCTATGAATCTGCCTACGGCCTGAACGGCACGGACCATTGGGGTTATCTTACACAGTACCCATCAGATATGCCTAACTTTTCCATTTTTACCGAGTGGAATCTGGCTGCTACGGGACATACTTATAGTGCGGCGATGTTTACCGCTGCACGGACTTCGCTTGACGTAAATTCTTTCTACAAGTTTAAATTTTCGAATTATCCTGTGAATGCGCGCCAGCCATCAGGCCCCGATCACCACGGCATACTCAAAAAGATAAAATATCCCACAGGTGGTTATACTGAATTTGTATACGAGAACCACAAGTTCTTGAGTTCCACTGACACTAATGGCGACTACATTCCAGATGGTCAGCCCAAAACACCTACCGCCGCCGCTGGATTTAGGATCAAAACTATTACCAATTATGCTACCGATGGAATCATCGCCGGTCAAAAGCATTATCGGTACGGTAAAACGAATCATGAATATTATGGGGCGAGCTACGCCGGAAACAATGCCTATACTGGCCTTGGCATAGCTGTTGTGGATCCGAACGTACTAACATATATGAATTTTGCCGAGCGGGTAAATTTCTTCTCCGTTAAGAATTTAGTAGTGGGGCTAGATGGATATGGACAACGTACAGCATTTCTGAATCCCTACGAAAACAACCCTTATTCAGAGTGGGCATATGAGTCTACCTTCAGTCCCGCCAACTTTCAAAGGCTCCTCGACGGCAGGCAGCCGGTGGTATATGCCGAAGTAACAGAATTTGAAGGACCGTTAGACGAATATGCCAATGTGTATCCAAATGGAAAGACCATTTATAGATATGATCTTGGGGAGAATGAATATCCTGGAGGTTTTTTCGAGCCACTAATGTACTACGGAAATAGGCTCGGAGCAGAAAGTAAGAAATATAAATACAACCGGCTTAAGGAAAAGGCCGATTACACTTTCGATACGCAGCTGCAAGAGTTTAAACTGATAAAAAAACAGCAGAATAAATGGTCTGAGTATGTCGCCTCTTCAATAGATTTTCAGTTTATGAATCTTCACCCTGTTGCATACACCCCCCAATATTTTACCGTTGCCAGTCTATTTACCAACAAATACCAACTTATTGGGCAGGCAACACTGAGCAGCCAAGTCACTACCGAATATATGCCTACGGGCGAAACGAGCTCTACAATTGAAGAATTTAAATACAATAATAGGGAGCAACTATCAGCTAAGAGGATAAAAACCAACGATTACAAATGGATGGATGAAACATACATCTATCCTGGATTTTCCGCCAACGTCGGCACCTCAGTCGTAGAGCAGGATATGATGACAAAAAACATCATTTCACCCATTATAGAGAAACATACTACGGTAGTAGATTCGGCGATGCAAACGCAGACTTTCGTGAGGTCGGTGAAAACAGACTTTGCTAAGTTTGGAGCAGCACAGACCATCCTTCCATCGAAAATGTATGAGTTGGAAGTTACACCAACGGGATCTCAATATGTGACGAGAAACGAAATAACGAAATATTCGGTCAACGGTAATCCGCAAGAAGTTTTGGCGCGCAACGCGGTAAAGACGGCTTATCTGTGGGGCTATGATGATCGGTATATGATCGCCGAAGTAAGGAATGCTTCGCAAAATGAAGTTTTTCTAGCGAATTTTGAAGCGCTCGGAGAGTGGGATGGCGGTTTGACTACGTACGATAGCGCTACAAAACGTACCGGTAAAGCCAGCGGCAGAATCGATAAGCCAGACGCTGGAGAACAGGTTTCTCACAGTAATACCTGGTTAAATATATCACTCGCTGGAACTAAAAAATTCAGGTATTCAGGCTGGATCTATAGCAATGGGCCATCCGCTCAAATTTTTCTTTTCATGAAAAGGACTGGCGAAACAGGTTATTTTTCTTATATAGACAATGTCTCTACCGATGTAACTGGAAAATGGATTTATCTTGAAAAGGAGTTTGAGGTGCCTGCTGACGTTGTGCAGCTGGGCATCAGAGTTGACAATAATGGTGGGGGCTCTGTCTGGTTCGATGATATCAGGTTACATCCGGCAGAGGCATTAATGAGCAGCTATACGTATGATCCCCTGGTTGGAGTAACTAGCCAAAGCGATGCCAATGGACGACCAAGCATTTATGAGTATGACAGTTTCCAGCGGCTAAAAGTAGTGCGGGACCAGAACGGAGATATCGTGAAAAGTTACTGCTACAACTATGCAGGACAGTTAACGGATTGCAACGGTTATAATACTAGTGTGGCTCCGACTGCCAGTTCACATTGACCGTTTCTTGATGATCTATTAACCTCTTAAGCACATCCAATGAAAAGACCTCTTCTTTATATATATACGCTATGCTTCCTGCATCTTGGGGCAAAAGCACAGGCGCCGACGTCATCGCGTAACTACGTGGTGGAAACGATTGTAAAAACTGCCGGCAAAAAAACTGTAACATCACTTTCGAGCCTTCCCGTTGAGAGTGCCAATCGTAATATTAGGTATATGGACGGTCTCGGTAGACCAATCCAAACTATTGGATGGCAGGCTAGTCCAACTAAAAAAGACGTCATCAGCTTCCAAGTATACGATAATATGGGCCGCGAAACGCAAAAGTATCTGCCTTATGCAGAACAAAGCGGAAACGATGGTAGCTACAGGTCTACGGCATCAACGAATCAAGCTGCATTTTACAGTACCTCTGGTTGGGATCCGAATGTTATTAAAACCGCTTATCCTTACAACAGTACAATAGTTGAGGCATCTCCATTAGAAAGAATTTTAGAGCAGGGCGGTACAGGTGGCGTATGGCAACCACAAACTTTTGGCCCTACCGGATCTGGACATACGGTGAAGTTGGAGTATAGTGCCAATACTGCTGATGATAATATACGTACGTGGGGGTTTTCGCCCGATGGTTCGGTTATCGGAGTAGGAGCTAGCCTTTCGCCCGGGGCGGCGATCAAAACAAGCTCGAAGGACGAGAACTGGGTGTCGGGGAAAGCAGGTACGATTGATGAATTTAAAGATAAGCTAGGTCGGGTGTTCTTAAAGCGGGTATGGGAGACGGAGAGCAAAAAGTTAGATACGTATTACTGTTATGACGATCGAGGGCGGTTGCGATATGTAATGCCGCCCGCAGTGAACGAGTCTGGCCTACATTTCAAAAACTTCTTCTATTTAGTAGATACTGAGCCCAATGTCGATCTGATCTATATCTATGAGTATGACCAGCGCGACCGGATCATCCGAAAGAAAATTCCCGGCAAGGGCTGGGAGGAAGTAATCTACAATCCGCTGGATCAAGTTGTTTTTACTCAGGATGCCGTGCAGCGGGACGGCGCGACCAGGAGCTTCATCAAATATGATGCACTGGGCCGAACGGTGATGACGGGCATAGAGATCGGCCAACATGGAACACGTGCCGAAGTGCAGACCACAGTGAATACCCTTGTTCCATATTGGGAGACACGAGACAATACAGCGGCAAATTACCATGGGTATAATAACCTGAGCTGCCCATCATTTTTGCCTAACCTTCAGCCCCATTTGGTAAATTACTACGACGACTACAATATCCCGGGCATTCCCTACCAGCCATCGGGCTACAGCACGATGCTGCGCGGGATGCCGACCGCAACCAAGATAAAAGTGCTTGGTAGTACCGATAAATGGCTGTGGACAGTTTTTTGTTATGACGACATGGGCAGGATTGTGCATACATGGACACAGAACAATGTCGATGGCATAGACATCATTGATAATGCCTATAATTTTGCAGGAGAACTTACAGCAGTTACCAGAACACACGTTGACGGTGCGCTAACGCCTCATACTACTATTATTGAGAATACCTTTACCAACGATCATATCGGCAGGAAATTGACAACCACTTCGAATATCAATAAACAAGGAGCAGTAGTGTTGAACAAACTTGAGTACAATGAGATTGGGCAGCTTAAGAAAAAGAGCCTGCATGGCAGTGTCGCCCCAAGCGATGCGAATGTGGTTCTCGGCAGTACAGATGCCTTGTCTGGTGGCCAGTCTCGCACTATAACGGCCTCGACCAGCATTACCTTATCGGAGGGCTTTGCTGCGGCCCAAGGAAGCACCTTCGTGGCTCAGATCTCGTCCGGGGCGTTCATGCAGGAGACAACATTTGGATACAACGAACGGGGATGGCTCAGAACCAGCAGTTCGAACGAATTTAACTTAGAACTGAAGTATGAAGATGGAACATATCCGCAATATAACGGCAACATCAGCAACCAGCGTTGGGGCAGTGGCCTCGCCAATGTTTTTACCTACCAATACGACAAGCTGAACAGATTGGTAAACGGTTCAACAACAGCTGGATCGTTTACCATGAGCGAAATCGTTAGCTATGATGAGATGGGCAATATTGCCAGCCTGACCAGGACTGATGGAGCCTTGACAAAGACGGGAACATATAATTATAATGGGTACCAGCTGGTGAATATCTCTGGCGGGCAGCTTGCCACAGGGCAATATGCATACGATGTGAACGGCAATGCGACCACCGACGGGCGTACGGGAGCGGGACTAAGCTACAACTACCTTAACCTTCCGCAAACGGCCACGATCGGCAGCACCGTGGTTGCCTATACCTATAACTCCATGGGGCAGAAGCTTAAGAAGGTGAGCACCGCCACCGGAACTACAGATTATGTGGGCGGTATACACTATACTAACGGGACGATAGATTTTATCCAGACTGAGGAGGGCAGGGCGCTGAACAACGGCGGCACCTACAGCTACCAGTACGATCTGACCGACCACCTTGGAAATGTGCGATATAGTTTCGATATTTATGCAGGAGCCGTAAGGAAACTGCAGGAAGACAACTATTTTGCTTTTGGAAAAAGGAGCCCTGCTTACGGAGGTGGTAATAAATATCTTTACAACGGCAAAGAGGAACAGGAAGAACTAGATGTTTACGACTACGGGGCAAGGTTCTATGATCCAGTGATAGGAAGATGGAATGTGGTGGATCCGATGGCGGAAACGTCCAGACGGTTCTCTCCATATGTGTATGGAAATAACAACCCTATCAGGTTTGTTGATCCTGATGGAATGCAAACTACAGATGCTTATGGAAATGTGAGTTCTGATAATGCAGAAGAAGCTCAGGCTATGGTTCGACAATTACAAAGTCAATATTCTTCGTCTAGTCAACAACAGGATCCACCCAATAAAAAGAAGCAGGACCCATTTGATTCGGAGACGTTGCTAAAGAAAGCCCCTCGCATTAATAAAGTAACCAGTTGGTATGGAAGGCTTTGGAATAGCCTTAATGGAGGAAGGGATTATGAGGGGATAAACTATGATAATGATGGTAACCCTGTTCATCTGTCCTATATTAAATTTGAGATCAATCCTCCTTTTGGGCCAAAAGGAAGTTTATCTCTTTTATCTCAGTTATCTGTAGAAGAAAAATTAGCTGGTTATTTACTAAATGCTGAACATGCCGTTGGAGCAAGCAAAGCAAAATGGTTTCAACAAGCACTGGGTTATACTCAAGCAAATTCAGCGGGATTAGCGAAACAATTAGTGTTCGATTCTGGTAAAGCTGTTCAAACCGCTGTAACCCAATATGGAACTAAGTTTAATCAAGTTATAAAAGTTACTGGGGCCAATGGACGAACAATTGAAGTTATGACAGCTTGGATTAAAAATAATGATAATGTTGTTAGATTAATTACAGCATTTCCAGTTAAATAGGTAATTCTCACGAAAATATGATAAAGGAATATGATATTGTAAAGTCTTTAAAGTCTTTAAATGATAAGGTCTTCAAAGGATGTAGAGGCACTGTTCTAATTATTTACTCCGATTTTCCTTCGACTTTCGAAGTAGAGTTTGTTGATGAAATGAATGAAACTTTAGATGTCTTAACGGTTAAAGCGAATGATGTAATTAAAATCGAGTAACTAAGCTGGCACATGTTTCGCGTGTGAGAAAAGAATAAGATTACGGGGCAAGGTTCTATGATCCAGTGATAGGAAGATGGAGTGCGGTTGATCCGCTTGCCGAGCTGGGCAGGAGATGGTCTCCGTACGTTTACGCGATGAACAATCCCATCCGCTATATCGACCCTGACGGAATGTGGGCAGTCGATACTAAAGGGCATGAGGTGATTACCGATCCAGATGAGATTGAGGCCATATTGAGGCCGCTGAAGATTGCTGCGGCTGTGGAGGGGGATGAGGAAGACGAAGGAGGTTCAGAAAATAGATGGGCTTCAAAAGGAGGCTTCTTTGTTCATCAAACAGCTAATAAAAATGCTGTCTATAGAAAAGGAAGGCCAAAAAATATCAACGAAGCGAAAGCAAATGTTTGGGCATTAGAGGCACTTGACAGAGCAACTGTTTACGCAGATGGTGATGAGTTTCAGATAGGTGCATACTCTTATAGGCATGGCATGAGAAATAACGGGGAAACTATTGAACAAGCGATGGCAAAAGCCGATAATTTTGTTAGGTCACAGTTTACAAAGGCAAAGACCTTGCTCAAAGAAGGAAAGATAGCGGAAGCTTATTTTGAGTTCGGTGTCGGCCTGCATACGTTACAAGATGCTACGTCCCCAGCTCATGGCGGGTTTCAGCAGTGGGATGGAAAAGAAACTGTCTGGCAACAAGTTACTCATGTACAAAAAGAAATGATATATCCTGGAAAGCAAAGTAATCTTCAGAATATAACAAATATTTATTTAGCATGGTTTCAGAACAGTAACTCTCCCCTTCCCAAAACCAATTTATTTAAAAACATAAGAACTGATAAATGAAAGAGATAATTATACTAATTGGATTGTACCTAGTCTTTTTAATCCTGTCGGTTTTTTTTAAAAAAGTCTTACTAAAAATAAACATTTTATGGTCTATTTTATTTCTTCCAGCCTATCTGATAGGCATCTATTTTTATATCGATTGGTTGATTAATATTCATCAAATTCTCCGAGAGAAACATATTCATCTTGAGTTTGGGCATGCCGAAATATTATTGTTGGAATTGGGGCTCGCCTGTTACGCTACTGCAATATTTATTATAATTAATGTTTTGTATGGCAAATATAGGATAAGAAAAAAAACTAGCTGATTGTTTATTACTCAGATACGGAGCAAGGTTCTACGATCCGGTAATTGACAGGTGGAGCGCCGTGGATCCGCTTGCGGAATTGGGCAGGAGATGGTCGCCGCACGTGTACGCATTGAACAACCCCGTTCGTTTTGTAGATCCAGACGGAATGTGGTCGGTTGATGCAAACGGGCATGATGTGATCACCGATCCAGAGAAATTGAGGCCATATTAAGGCCGCTGAAGATTGCTGCGGCCGCACAGGATGATGACAAACCGGATAAGCCTAAAATTATAAGTAGGAAAGCTTGGGGTGCAAAGGCACCAATTACTACGGGAGGTCGTAAATGGGACAAAGTAAATGTAAATCTATCAGTTTATTACAATCAGATCACAATACATCATTCAGGAAACGGGGACAATTTCATGAACATAAAAGATCTTCAAGATAAAGAACAGGCAGATAAGTATGCCGATATTCCCTACCATTTTGCCATCGACAAGGATGGAAAAATATATGAGGGACGTCCAATAAACATTAAGGGCTCTCATGTAGATAATGGCAATACTGGGAATATTGGTATTGTGTTAATGGTCGATTTAGACACGAAAGACGCGGGACTGTCGCTAGTCGAACGTTATGCGGAAGAGTTCATGGGAGATGGGGAGGCAACTGATCCAATGATAGAATCATTATTTCAGCTATCCAGGTATCTCAAATCAGAATATGGCATCAAATATCTTGGTGGCCATCAAGAGTTTTTGCCCGCTAGGCCATGCCCTGGGAACATTGGGATGGAATGGGTAGAGAAAATCAGACAAACGCTGAAAATGCAAAAGCCGACCGAAATCAAATGAAAATGAATGCAATTTCTTACTTCTTAAATATTTGCGTGTTATTAATAATTTTTTTAACACCAAGATATTTTCATAATGACTACACTAGATTAGTAGATTATGTTACCATTTTTTTTATGCTATTCAACTATCTTGTACTAAGATATGCTAAAGTCACATTGGGCAAATTATACTTATGGGTCAGCATTGCTCAATTACTCAGTTGTTTGTTGACGATTACCTCAAATGAGGAGATCGGGTTTAAAACAACAAGGATTCAATATCTGATTACCAATCAACTTCATGACAACTTGAATGATTTCACGGAAGGTGTCTTGTCAATAGCGATTTTAATTTATTTTGCACTACAGATTCTATATATATTCAGGTTAGTGAAAGCAATGGGGCCAGCAAAGTTGATATAATTCTTTGGTGAAAGCCAGGCAGTTTGATCTTTTTTAAAAAAACAGATCAAACCTAAATACCAACGGAATAAAAGTAATCAACCCGGATGGCATACCCTTCACTTTAAAATACAGCTTTGAATATAATTCGCTATCGAATAATGATTGATCTGTATTGTTCAGCTTATTAAGGTTCGCCTGCTCCTTGGGCTGTAATGCAATTGGTATAGTCCATCCTTTTGCCGCTGCGAGAGACTTCATTTCGTTTCCGACGGCGGTATTTGAAGTTTTCCACCGCTTTTAAATCTCGTAATTTTGTTTGCTTGTTTTGTCACGGTGATTTTTGTTTTTTATTGGGATTAGTTTGGGATCAAGAATATTAACCATTTTTAAGCTAAATCCTAAAGAACCTCATTAAATAACATTTTGATATAACCTGGGATTTATGTCTGTAGGAACATTCAAGAACTATTATTCAACAGAACAGTCAACCATTTCCATCTCCCACAATGGGATTAGCTCCAGGTACGCCAATTTTAATCTTTCTTTGAAATTTTTGAATTCAATTGCACGGTAACATACCGGATGTTTTTTTACGGGAACTAATAGAATAAATACTTCGTCAAGCCTGCGGTTAACCCCCGTTTTATAAGCTTTGCATCCGAAAAAAAAACTTTTTGATCAGGTAAAGGATTTTTACTATAACAATTTATCAGATATGAAAAAGCAGATTTTATTACTCGCAGCCGCATTAACTTCAATAGTAATGGCCTGTAACTCCGAAAATCGCTCATCAAGCAGCGATTCAACTTCCAGTGATACTTCAATGAGCTCAATGAGTGCTACAGACCCTATGCAGGACAGCACAAGCCGTGATAGCACGAGTACAAGCACCACCACCGATTCCACTGCTCAGAATGGAAGTACAGGTACTCAACAGCAAAGACAATAGGCTAGCTGGGTTGCCAACCAGGTAGACCATACCGGGCTGTTGTTCTGCCCTTCACTAAACATTGGCATATTTTAAACTTAAATCACAAAAAAATGGAACAGGAAGATCAATCTACATCGCAAGAGACAGAAATCGGACAAGACGGTGGTACAGACCAAAATTCTGGACAGGATATTGGCAATGAAGAAACCCAGGAAAACAATACCCTTGGAGGAGATTCAGATAACGAACAGTCCCCAGAACAGTCATCAGGGGACACAGAAAATGTTGAGGGCACGGACGGATCATCCGAGGATGAACAGCCTGACCCCAGTGAGCTTGACATCGATGAAAGCACGGGAAATCCAGGGCTCGGTTAACCGGGCCAGAATGGTAATCAAAACCGATATCTCAGGTGGATGACATCACATCAGAAAGCAGAATTCTGCTTTCTGATGTTTTTATTGTTATGTACTTCAGCTCAAATTGAATTGTGAGGTATCAGGAGATTCATTGTTGTCTTAATTAATAATTTATGAGAAAATATATTTTTGCTATAGCAACAGCTGCAGTGATGGCCAGTATGGGCTGCCACGCTGATCGAACAGAAAACGATCGCAAGTCGACAGGTGCAGATTCTAGTCTTCAGGATAGCAGCAGGCTCGATTCTTTTGGAGGTGATGGTACTGCAAAAAGCAGGAAAGGAACCACCAAGGATAGTACGGTGATGGGCACCCCTCCAGATTAAAAATTATTTGGCCGCAAGCTAGTATTAATTATGCCCACAACGATGTAGAAATGAATAAAAATTATGGAAAAGCGTAAAGATGATCATCTAAAAGAAGCATCCGAAAACGGATCACTTACACCAGTGAGGCCACCCGCAGAAGATATAATCAAAGGAGCGGGAGAGGATGATGCAATTACTGAACTGAGGAATAACCGTTCGGATAAAGACGTAGATAAGGAAGAACAGCGCGGTACTGACCCTCGGGCTTATCCGGGTCCGCGTGATGGGCAGTAACATTTTGAATGCTTTTATCGGGACCGACCAAATTATAGCATAAGGAAATATAACGGTGAAGAAATCGGACCTGCCTTGGGCACCTTTAGTCCCAGGGCAGGTTCTTTTTTTATTATTTTCTTTTGCAAAGATACTTGATCATCAGGCCACCTACGGCGAGGGTAATTGCCGCCTTGCCTATCATATTGACAGGATTATACCTGAATTCTGATTTCCAGCCCCTTTCTTTTACAATATTCGGGATTGTGCCTTTTTTAAAGTCATCAATGATGCCTTCCCAGGCATTTATCCTGTCTGCGAGGATTAATGGTATCCAGTGGCGGTATCTGTCCTCGCTATGCTTAAAAGCATATCTGCGTATCGCACCGCTGAGTCCTGAAGGGGGAACGGAGGTTCCGAACACTGCGCTGGGCCGTGGCCGCTCATTAGACTTAAGAAGCTCAATATTTACAGGCTGTTGTTCAGCTTTTTCATAATTGCTCCGGTTGTGGTCGTCTCCGGTATAGTTTTTAATCGGATAGGTGGGTTCATTGTCTGGATCAATATCCATACCCCATCCGGGAATATTTTTGAAGTCTTGATTTTGATTGTTCATAATATTAAGGTTTAGTTGATGGAATAAGTACAGTTTTAATGCATTCATCCAGTTTGGAAGAAAAGATCCGGTAAGCCTCCGAAATTTCCTCCAATGGAACCCTATGGGTGATAAGGCCCTTTGGATTAAGCCTGCCAGATTGAACATGATCGATCAGGCGTGGTAGAAGCCTTTTAACTGATGCCTGGTTTGCTCTCAGTGTGATACCTTTATTGAGTATATTGCCAATAGGAACGTAATTAAACGGTGGACCATAAACGCCAACTACCGAAACGATTCCACCTTTTTTTACTGAGTTTATAGCCCATTGAAGCGCAGTTGCCGCTCCGGCCTGCATCAGGGTCACTTTACCGGTAAAAGTTTGGAGTGCATTTCCTTCGGCTTCGCAACCTACGCAATCAATACACACATCTGCCCCATACCAGTCGGTTGTTTTTTTTAGGAAAACTACAGGATCATCCATAGATTTAAAATTGTAGGCTTCGCACTTTGCATAATTTTTTGCAAACTCAAGCCGGTAGTCAACATGGTCGATAATGATCACCCTGGAAGGGCCAAAAAACCAGGCGCACCTGGCGGCCATTATTCCTATTGGGCCTGCGCCGAACACAACCACCGTATCGCCTTCTTTTATGCCACCCATTTCGGCTGCCTGGTAACCTGTTGGCACCACATCTGTCAATAGCACTGCATCATCTGGATCCATATCAGGCGGGATGACCGTTGGACCAACATTTGCGTAGGGCACCCGAACATATTCTGCCTGCCCGCCATCAAAGCCACCTGCAGTGTGCGAATACCCGAAAATGCCACCCACAGCGGTGGCCATTGTATTGGATTCGTGGCAGTTTCCGTAAAGTCCCTGCTTGCAAAAATTACACTTTCCGCAGGCGATATTGAAAGGTACAAGTACATGGTCGCCGACTTTGACATTGGTTACTAAGGGGCCAACTTCTTCCACAACTCCGGTAAACTCGTGGCCGAATGTAGACCCAACACGTGTATCGGGTACCATCCCATGGTAAAGATGGAGATCCGACCCACAGATACAAGTCCTTGTAACCCGCACAATCGCATCTTCGGGATGTAGGATTTCAGGCATTGGCCGCTCAACGGTACGTACCCTGTAAGGTCCGCGATAGTTCATTGCTAACATAATTTCAAAATTTAATATATAAGTAAATGATAGTTTTCTGTTGGTTCCTTATTCCATTTATGATTTTTTTTGGTCAGCGTTAATATGTAAATAATTGTTCCTGATGTAGTTATGTATAAAAGAATCTACCTTAACCGCTATATGCCAGTAATGCTTTTCTGTTAACGCCATTTTCCTGGAAAGAAGAAAGCAGGTAAGGAGAATCGATTTCCTTTTACGGAGACCGGTTGGCTCAAAGGTGAGGGATATTCCTGCATGGAATAACAAACTTTTCACCCATCGACATAACTGATACTTTCAAATCACGGATGGTGATTTTTAGATCATCGTCGAACGAGGTGATATTCGAGCCGTTGCTTCCTTCGCCATCCAACAATATCACAACTCCATTACCAATTACCTCGCAATTAAAAGCCTCGGTAACTATAATTGCCGTATTCTCTTCAATACCTATGCCTATCGAGGCTGGGTTGGTAGCAATCACCTGGGCCATCCGTACAAAACGTCCGCGGTGAACAAAATGTGTATCTACACAAACATCTCTTAGAAACTCGAATCCAGTGGTAACTTTTACCCCTGCAGCCACCATCTCGTTCTTGCCTGTGCCGTCAAAAATCATTGGGGTAGACATCGCCATTGCGCCTGCGCTTGTTCCTGCAACGATCAGTCCGCTATAGATATACCTGTTTTTTATCTGCCCCATTATTTCAGTTCCTCCATATATCGCGGTGAGTTTAAGCTGGTCGCCCCCGGTAAAGAAAATGCCGTTCGCCTTGTCAATACGTTCGGCCAGATCAGCATCCAACGGACGGTTCTCATGGTGGATATGGCCAGTTGCGCTAGCACCAAGCGCACTGAAGCAGGTTGCATATATGTTATAGGTATCGTTAACTTCTTCCAAGCCTGCCGTGGTAATAATTTCAATAACAGGAGATTTGCCACACAGTTCAATAAAGGCTGACAGAACAGATTTATCGGTCAGTTCGGTAGGTGATTTATTTTCAGCGCCTCCGATGAGCATAAGTTTACCATTAGGAAGGGGACAGTTTTGTTTTTTCATTATTCGCATCATTAAGTAATCTGCTGTATCCGAGGTAAATAAGATGTATTGGCTGCAAGAAAGCAATCCTGTTTTTGTAAGCAGGATTGCTAATATTAGCTGGTTATTATGGCCAGGAAACCGACTGCTTGTCAAAACCCATTGATCCCTTGTCTTTGCTTTCGCTTTGATCTATTTGTTCTGCTCCACTTTTAATCTGTTCATTTTTTTTCTGAAGTGTTTTAACGATCTCATCTTCAAGGGAAAGGTTGCTGTTTTCCTTCTCTTGTTTTTTCGGGCCTTTATTTTTTTTGTTGTCTTTCATGGTGATGTTATGTCATTGATTTTTAATACGCCACCGATCAAACCTGAGCTAATACACCAGGTTTGTATCGGTTCGGTATTTGCCATGTCAAATGGATGTTAATCCAGTATTATAATCGCTCCATGTTGCGGTTCCTACAGGTTCTGAAGATTTGACTTCCAGACTCCGGATTTCGCCCAACTGAATACTAAATGCATTTGCTTCCTCAATTTCTGTATTGAGATTGACATCCTCAGCGCTGAGGCCTGATGTTGTTTTAACATAAGCTGCCGGATCGGGTATGTATTCCCACTCTTTATCCATCTTAGGCATATTTCCCTCGTTCCATGGCCCCCTGGAGCTTGTTGGCGTAGAAAGGTTAAAGTATTGCTGTGTAAACCTTGGATCTGATTGTAAAACTCCTGGGGGGAAGTTGGGCTGTATCGTTTTCAGGGCGGCCTCAAACATTTTGTAATGTGCAATTTCCCTTGTCATTAAAAAGGAAAGCGTATCTTTTACATAAGGGTCTGTTGTAAACTTCATGAGGTGTTCATACACCAGCTTGGCCCTCGATTCTGAGGCCAGGTTGCTTCTAAGGTCTACGGTTAAATCGCCATTAGAATGAATATAAGAGGCACACCATGGAATACCCTGGCTGTTGCGAAGTGTTGGTCCTCCTCCGGTAATGACTGGGAACTGTGGATTTGCTGTAAGGGCACTATGAATAATATCTTCCATTGCAGCCTTACCTTCCAGCACCTGCATAATTTCAGAAGAGTCTGCAGCTCTTTTCAATTCTCCGTTAACGCCCTTAAGCAGCATCTGAATAGTTGCACCCACTATTTCAAGGTGCGAAAACTCCTCTGTTGCAATATCCATCAGCATGTCGTACTTATCCGGATAGGGCTGTTTGGCATTAAATGCCTGTGTAAAATACTGCATAGCAGCTGCGAGTTCTCCATTTTCGCCACCGAACTGTTCTAGCAGGATGTTTGCAAATGCAGGATCCGGTTTGGATACCCTTGCATTAAATTGTAGGTCTTTTGAATGATGGAACATAATTGATTTTGTTAGTTATTTATACTTGCGGATCTGCGTCTATAATCTGCTAATTGGTCGCAGCCCATATTATTTGTTATTCGCCCAGCTCTTTTTCCCAATCAGACGGGTTACGGCTGGTATCTGTATTTGGATGATCCCCTTTTGGGATTTCCAGATCGGCGGGCCGTTTGTCTTCAAATGATTTAGGTCCGTCTTCGGCTTTCTGATCTTCATTGCCAAGGGGCTCATCTTCCAGCCCGTGTTTTGCTTTTTTGCTGTCTTTCATCTTTGGATTATTATATTTTAGTTGTTAAACAGGTGGTTAACTTGTCTGGCTATTTGATCTGGGCCTGCAGTTTCACCGCTTCTTCGAGATGGGTCTTAAGTGAAGGTAGCTTTGCTCCGGCAAATGATCTTAAGTCTGCATCGTAACCCCCCATATCACCAGCCGCGTTAGAAAACAGCGTAATCGCGTCCTGATGGGAGGCAACCATTATCTTCATAAACTCCCTGTCAAATAATGATGGATCTGTGTTGTTCAGCTTATCAAGGTTTGCCTGCTCCTTGGGCTGTAATGTAGTTGGTATAGTCCATCCTTTTCCCGCCGCAAGCGATTTCATTTCGTTTCCTACGGCGGTATGATCTGTTGTCATGTGCTCACCATAATGTTTTACCGCAGCGTTTTGTGCTTTTTGTGTAGCGATTGCGCCTGCCTGTATCTCGAAACTGTTACTGCTCGAGGCTTGAGTTACAAAAGACTGGTTATCCATCGCGTAATTTTCATCGTTGTCCTTTTTACAAGCCTGTAGGCATAATATGGTAAAGGTTACCATCATCAGTGTTTTTAGTGTTTTCATAACTTTTATCTTTTCTTTCTATTGATAACCTTTTTTTTATTGCGCTGGTTTAGGGGTGAAATACCCGAATGAAGCTGATAAATTCCTGAATTTGTTCCGTATTTATTCGTATGGATGGAAAGGTTTACAATGAATCCTCTCGACCGGAGCAATACGTAGATCGAGATGAGGCCGAGCGCTATCGCTTTAATTAATACCACTCAGCTTTGTTGTTATTTACATGCAACCAGTTTTAGTGATTGTTGAGGTTACTTACCGCGTAAACCCAGCTATCCTTTCCGCAGTTTTCGCATCTATTGTCCTTTGCCCCGGTATGGTAATTGCCACAGAATTTACAGACTTTATGCATACTTTGTTGATGGATTTTAGCTGACATTTCCCTGTCCCAATCAGGGATTGAGGACAGCCCGGGCACTGGTTCTGATTGCTGAAGTAGGCTAAAAGTTCCCCCTGCTTCAAAGTACAGGCGCTTAACCATTCCAAGGTGGCTGATTCCCTGCGACCTTAGCTGTGAAAGCACCCTGTCTCTTGTAATACGGGTTAGTAACATAGCCTTATGGTTTAGCACCCCATCCTTAACTAAAATATTGTATTTTCCCTGTGTTAATGATTCGAACTTTTTGCTTTTTCTAGCAATTTTGGCAATTAATACCTGAAGCGCGATGATTACCATTGCTATAACTACTGCAGGTAGCAGGCCCCTGTCAGGATTCATCAATGGTACTCCGATGGCGGCGGCGAGCGATGCTACCGCTGCCATCTCATTACGGCTGAGTTGAGAAGACATCCGTTTGCCCATCAGCCTCATCGATACCATCAGGATCAGGTATATAACGGCAGTACGGAGGATAACCTCAATAAAAAAATGAAAAGGAACTTCACCCTGAAGGATGCGTTGAAGGTCAGTGAGTTTAATTTCGTATTCTTTCATAATCATTTTGCGATAACAGCCTGGCCCCAGTTTTCTGAGTGGCAGTTTGTACAGTTTTTTTCATAGCTTGATTGTTCAGGGGCAGGATTTCCGCACTCCAGGCAGATTAAGGATTCCCCAACTATATTAAATTCTTCTCCCGCCTTGCAATCAGCAGGTGGAACCAGGCTTAATCCAGGTTTCGGTTGGTCGTATTTAAAAACAGAAAAAATACCACAGGCTTCCAGATAAACCCTTTGTACCTCGCCCAAATTGTATATATGCTGGTTTCTCAGCACAGCAAGCAGCTGCTCGCGAGAGATTTTCATGCTGTCGAGTTTGGTAGCGAGCATTACCCCGTCTTTGATCAATAACGATTCGCTACCCTGGGTTAGGAGCTCTATTTTATGGTTTTTGGCGGCCAGGTAGGTGATACCACGTTGAAAAGCAAAAGCACAAAAAAGTACCAGAATTCCCTGTAACAAACCTTTGTCTGGTATCTGCATGGCTACAGACACGATTGCACCCAGCGTAAGCATCACTGCCAGTTCCGAAATCGTCAGTTGCCCGCCCATTCTCTTACCCATTAACCTGAGGGTTACCAGTAGAAACAGATAAATGATAATTGTCCTGATCAGCACTTCAAATAAAAATTCTGTGGGTGCGGTGCCCATGAGGATGCGGTGCCAATCACCCCAATGTATTTCTTCTTTTTTCATGTTTTTATGATTGATCCTGCTATAACCTTTGTTCGAGCTGATTAAATGCTCAACACCTCTTCTGGAATTTCGGTTTGATAGAAGCACAAAATGCGTATTTGCAACAGAAAAGCCCCCGTATTTCAACGTGCAGAATAAGCTTTTTTGTAAAAACGGATGATACAAAGGGTTAAAGTGTTAAGCCAGTTACAGAAGTTACGGTATTAACCACATACAAAACAGGTAGTTTCTGCCTCAACAAACCTAGCTTCGGGCAGGTTAATAGTATAGAGAGGCAATGAGGGTAAAAATATACAGACGCTGATGGGTTTTAGATAAAAAAAGCTGAATGACCGACAAGACCGGAAACAATCTATAGATTATCCTTTGGGGAATTGGTTGCCTCCTGAGTGCTTGGAAGTGTTTCCCAGATCGGTTTTAAGAAATACCCTGGGTAGTATCCTTCAGCAAATCTCTGATAAAGTAATTGTTAACAATTAAATAAAAACTATGGAAGATTTTAATTCTTATTTCAGCAGTGCCTTTCTAGGTAAAAAAATTATGATCACCGGTGGCAGCACAGGCATTGGAAGGGCAACAGCGATTTTACTCGGTTCGTTAGGTGCCCAGTGTATTATTTGTGGTCGTCATCAGGAGCAGATAGATGAAACGTTGCAGGCGATTGCGGCGAAAAACAGATTAAACAGTTTTGGTATAGCTGTTGATCTTTCTAGTGAAGAAGGCGTTGAGCGGCTCTTTAAAGCAGCCGATCAACAGCTTTGCGGACTGGATATATTGATCAACAACGCCGCCCTGGGATATGGAAGTATACTTGACGGAGGATACGAAGACTGGCAGTATATTTTGGATACCAATTTATTGGCTTACATGGCCTGTAGCAAAGAGGCGATTGTAAGGTTTAAAGAACAGGGCTTCGGCCAGATTATCAATATCGGCTCAATGAGTGCTGACGTAAGAGAAGAGAGTAGCGCTGTTTATGTTGCCACCAAGGCAGCAATCCAGGGATTTTCAGAGTCGCTGCGTAAAGAAGTTAATCCGATGGGTATTAAGATTTTCCTTATTGAACCTGGTGCAGTTGATACCGATATGCAGGAGGCCAGTATGGAGGAAAAGCAAGAACAGATCAGCAATCAGGAAATGCTCCGGGCAGAAGATATTGCTTGGGCCATAGCCTTCTGTATCGCTCAGCCACCGGCATGTGATGTGGTTAATTTGAAAATCCGTCCAAGTTTGCAGATTATTTAAATATTTAATCAACCAGGTATGGGAAGCAAGGTAGAAACTCATCTTCTAATTGGTAGCTACGCTGCGGCAGATCAGGAATCCATTTTTCGGTATGCTTTTAACAACACTGATGGTACACTGAGTTTGTTGGATTCGGTTTGTGGGATAGAAAATCCCTCCTTCATTGTTCCAAATGAAAATGGGCAGTTTTTGTTTGCCATTAGTGAAACTAAAAAGGCCGATTATTCGGCTATGGTCACTTTCCAAACGATTTCCGGGGCGAAGCCGATCTTACTTAGCAAAGTATTATACGAAGGTCCTGGAGCCTGCCATATAACAGTAGACTGGGCGGGCAAATTTGCTGTTTCGGCCAACTATGTGGGTGGAAGTTTGGCCGTGCTGCCCTTTACGGATGGGGGGAAACTGTTTGGGCCTTTTCAGCTCGTTGAATTTAGCGGCTCCGGGCCGGTTCAGGATCGGCAGGAAGCATCGCATGTTCATAGTTCGCTTTTGTTATCAGAGCAGCGGATACTTCTTATAGCCGATTTGGGCACCGATAGGGTGTATGTCTGCCGTTACGATCCCTCAGCCAGACAGCCGCTTATATTTGCAAAACATCCTTTTATTTCGCTGCCTGGTGGCTCTGGACCGAGGGTTATGGCTTTACATCCAACCGGATTGTGGTTCTACGTGATCTGCGAACTCAGCGCAGATATTTTCGTGTTTGAAAAAGAGAAGCTGGATAAATGGATCTTCAGGTATACGGTAGCGAATAATCTGGTACCAAACGGACGCGAAGCTGCTGATATAAAAATCGATCGTAGCGGCAGGTATCTTTATGCCAGCAACCGTGGCGATGCAGATGAGATTATCATTTTTGCGATCAATGAACATACTGGCGCCTTAAAGGAAATTCAGAGAATACCTTCCGGTGCCAAAGGGCCCCGCTACCTCGCAATCGATCCTTCCGGAAGCTATCTTTTTGCTGCCAATGAGAAGGGAAATTCAGTTACCTCTTTTGAGATCTCTCCTCAAAACGGAAAACTAAGCTATCGCGGGGTGGCCGCTCAGGTAGGTGCACCTACCTGCCTGCAGTTTGTGCAGCTATCGACAGATAACAATTAGCTAACGTATCTAAAATATAATTTGACAGAATGAGCAATAAAATGAAAGCGGCGTTAAAAAAGCCAGATGGAACCTTTCAGGTTCAGGAAGTAGGCCGGGTAGAAATACCTGCGCCAGACTGGGTGCTGGCACGAATTAAAGTTTCGGGAATATGTGGAACGGATCTGCGGCATTGGAAAAAACATGAACCCGACCTGGAATGTAAAATTATGGGCCATGAACTTGCCGCCGAGGTAGTGGAAGTAGGGCCGGCTGTGAAAAACGTAAAACCAGGCGATAGGGTTGTAGTTGAAACCCTTTTGGGTGATGGCGATTGTGAATGGTGCCGCATTCAGCAGTACAACCTGTGTCCAAACTTATATAAAGTGAGGATGGAAACCATATCAAGAGCCTTTGCCGAATACCTTATTGGTCCCGCAACAAAGTTTCATATTCTGCCCGATCATGTGAGCGATGAAGAGGCAACGCTTCTTGATACTTTCGCAGTCAGTTTGCATGCGCAGCAGTTAAGCGGATTGCATATCAACGACAAAGTGGCCGTTATAGGCGGTGGACCGATAGGACTGGCACAATTGCAGCTTGCAAAAGCATCGGGTGCAGATGTGATCCTTTTTGATATTGTTCCCAGTGCACTGCAACTGGCCAGGGATCTTGGCGCCGATGAAGTGGTGAACACAGAAGTTGAAGATGGGCTTGAGCGCTTGAAAGCTTTTACAGATGGGAGGGGAGCAGATATTACCTTTGAATGTGCCGGAGGGCCTTCAATGTCAACTACGCTTCCTCAGGCAGTTTCTTTCACCCGCATTGGGGGAAAGGTAATCATTGTCGGTGGTTTTGAATCTGGCAGCACCAGTATAGAAATGGATTGGCAGCAGTTGCAAAAGTCAGGCATTACAATTATTCCGAGCGCGAGTTATGGCTTTTGGGATATCTACCCTGAAATGGCGATATGCCTGGATCTTCTGGCCAAAGGAAAAATCAATGCGAAAAAAATGATTACCCACGCCTTTCCACTCGATCAGATCAACGAAGCCTTCGAAACCGCTCAGCATAAAAAAGAAACCGGTGCGGTATTTGTCGCGCTGAAAATATAATGCTTTTCATAGCGATCTTATTATTATTCCAGTTGGACAGCACGCAGTGATGATTGATCAGCGTACTGCAGCCATCTCTTAGCCTACCAATTAATAGTCACTTTTTGGTTTCCTGCAATGCTATACTCCAACAGATCTGGGTTGTTTTTCACTGGATTGTGCTTTTCTTTTTTCTGGCCGGATTTTACTTCTAAATTTTTAGGTCTTTCTCCGCCCTGGAATAAAATAATCATCCTGCAGTTCAACCGTTCGTCGCCGCCAGTGGTTAATGACACCGCATTTGCCCGGCATCGGAAATTGAATATGGGATAATCGAAAAAAACGATAAAAGATTCATTTTTAACCCTAAAATACTGGTTCGGGATTACGCCGAATGCGATTCCTGCCCCATAAACTTCCTGTCCAACTTCGCCAGACTGCTCCCAACCATCGTGCAGATCTTCCAGCGCAATCCAGAGCCTGCGATCGATTTCACCGGTCTTGCTTTCTTCAGCCATCACCTCTTCTTTCAGCATTGGCGGATAATAGTGCGCCACACGGCCTACCATGTGCCTGATGAACTCTGCAATCAACAACCTTACCGACGGAAGGATTTCCACGCCTTCTGCTTCTGCAAGGTAATCATGAAGGGCTGAATATACCTCCTGCTCTTCGTAAGCTGCAGTATAAGGCGCATCTCTCAGTGGGAAAACCCCAAAAAATGTCGGAAAGTTCTTTGCGTTCCCATAATCACATTCCCATAGTTGAACGTTGTCAAAAATTGCCGCCAAACATACATAACTCAGTTCCAGAAACGTTTTATCTTGAGTTTCTTTATACAACCGGAGCATGGCTCCTGCAGAAAATGCGGTGTTGTTTGCCTGGTAAAACACTTCAAAGCTCAGGCCTTTTAATTTGGATGCTGCTTTTTTGGCTTCCTCAAAAAAACTTTTCTCTCCGGTTATTTTCCACATCCTCAGCATTAAGTCTGCATAAGTACCTGGAACATCTTTTTCACCACCTTCTCCTTCTGCGGTTTCTGCTTTTATAATATCAAGGGTATCCATTTGATAAAATACAGGCCACTCGTAATTGAATTTATGGGCCACCCTAATTGCATAATCAATGGAATCAAGCAGGATTTTTTTTGCGCCTTCGTCACCACGTGTGCTCAGGCGGGCCAGGTTCATTAATGGATGGTGCAGATACCAGGCGTCCATTACCTGAGGTTTTTTCTGCTCTTCAGAATGGTCCAGGTTCTTTTCGGCCGATGGGAGCCATCTCACAATTGTTCCCGTATCTTGCTTGTAGAATGCCCCGAGCCCTGCCCTTAGTTCAGTTACCAACTGATGGGTGGTTTCCCCTTTCCAATCCAGGTAATCAAGCATGGGAAGCAATACAGCAAGCTGAACCATTACTTCAGGAGGCGTTTTATAATCAGCTACGTAAGCGTTGAGATAACTATGGCCTCCCGCAAATGTCCAACAGCCTTTATGGTAAGTCAAATCCGCTAGGCCTTTCTCCACGGTGTCAAGCCAGTCATGGTAAAAACGCTCTGGTCGTGGAAGTTTAATATAAGTTGCCGCTAACTGATCTAAATACAACATTGCGGTTTCGGCAGGGGCAGAAGGAAGCTGATCCGATAGGCGTACAAAACCGTCACTAAGGCAATAGCTTACGCCTTTTTTTAAAGGTGCCTTAGTCGCTGGTAAAGAAAAGCCGATTTCAGGCCATTCTCCTCCAACAGCACCACCTGCACTGCATTGTGCAGTTTCGCAATAATCATTAAGGGCTGTTAGGTTTTGGAAATAAAATACGGAGCCAGAATCACCATCATTAAAAAAAAGGACTCCAGAGCGGGTTCCCCTTTGCTGGGTGTGGATTTTGCCCTGTTGTTTTATTTTGCCTTTTTCATCGAAACAGATAATGTCTCTTGGCCAATAAGGGATATGCAGTGGTACCTTCGGCGTTGCCATTACGGTATAACGGAAAAAATCATTTCCTGCTTCATGTTGTACGGTTACCTGGTAAACAATTGTTGAGCAGGCGAGGCTCACTGTCATTTCTCCTTCTTCGTGATGGATTTTTTTAACTTCTAGTTTTCCGGATGGTGAAAATGCGGTACGGAACGCAATACGACTCCCGTCAGGCCGTTCTTTTACCAGCCAAAGTGTATCACTTGACAAATAAGCATAAAGCTGAAGCGATTTGGAAATTTCGGCAACAGGTGCTAGTGGTTTAAGCTCTGTTTGGGCATTTGCTGCCCAGATGGTAATAGGTTTCATAGTGAATGGAATAAAAAACTGTTTTTTTTAAAGGCTCAAAAAAGGTAATAGGAACTCCTATTCATTGTCCAAAAGATTGTCGGAGATATCTCTCTAATCAATTTTGTACGCTTCGTTGGAGTTAATACTTCGTAATCATCCTTGTTCCCTGTATCAACTTTATGGAGCGTACAGGGCTAGTATTGGTATCGCCAGTATAGTATTTTAAATAGCAACACTTTATCTTTTTCCGCCCTCAACCGTCTTTAATCATCGAATTAGCGTTTGAGGTTAATCCGGCCACAATGGAAAAGGCACCCATGACGATATGTGGCAAAAAAATCTGGTTATAAAATCCAAAAAGCCAGGGCGAAATAACCAGGATAAATCCTAAAACTATATCCATGTCGAGATGGAATGCCATTGGCAACCTCTTCCATACGCCAAGTTCATAGTTTGTAAAAAGAGATAGCAGAAAAACACTAAGGGCAGCAATAAAAAAACAGGCAGCAGCTGGGGTAATGGTGGTAAAACCTAAGAAAAACGGTGCTGAAATCATAATTGCAGCCCACAGGTAGTCAATTATTCCATGTGTTTTTCTCGATATTTTTTTCATGTGTTAAGTCTTTTTATTTTCTTCCAAAAGGTTAATTTTGATTTGAGCATGCCTTTAATTCTAACAGCGCCAGCGTACAAAACTTTTCAATCTTTTGAGCTGATATACCCATAACATCGTTCTTTCAAGAAAACCCTGTTTATTGGCTGCGTGTTTTATGGAACGGTATAAAGCGTATTTATCCTTCTTTTATTAAGTATTTTACTTCAAGCTAAGGAGATATTAATTTTATGCCTGCCATATCTTTTTTCCTTATCTTCAGGTATGTATTTCTTTTGAGGCTGTTTCATTCGATATTCTATTTTGAGGTTTATCCATTAAATGTTCAGTTAAGAGAAACTAGCCACCTCCTCAGCCATAGCCAATAATGTGGTGAGTTCATTTACGGCCGCCTTTTTACCCCTTATCAGGTACACTACATTTATCCGTCCTTCTTCTTTGGAAAGTTCCATACGCTCAATCTTGGCTTCGGTACTATTTAGGCGTTTTTCGAGCAAAAGCACGCTGGAAAACGAATTGTCGACGAAAGTTATCGTAACCATCCTTTCCTTTTTTAGGTCTGATATGATTTTTTCAACATAACTAACCATTACCAATACGCAAAGGGTGCTGATGGTGAGCACAAATGCAAGCGCGTGATAACCTACGCCAGCGGTCATGCCGATTGCAGCGGATGTCCAGATAACGGCGGCAGTGGTTAGCCCTCTTACCGATATGCGGTCTTTAAAAATTACACCGGCACCGATAAAACCTATGCCGGTTATAATATTTGCCGAAATGCGGTCGTCGGTACCCGTTCCATGCCAGGAAACAATTGTAAAAATCGTCGATCCAAGGCTGATCAATATGATGGTCCGGAACCCTGCAGACTTGTTCCTGTATTCCCGCTCAAACCCGATGATGCCGCCACATATGACCGAAACCAACATGGCAATGATATCGCGTATGTCTATGGTTAGATCAATCATTCTTTTTCATTATCTATAAAATATGTTCATGATTCAATTTTTAGGATAGCTAAACAATAATTGCGCAAATACATTTTCTAATATCATACATCATATTTATTCTTTTAATCATCGCAGCGCAGAACGCATGCATAATATGTTATCATATTGAGTTTGTTGGAGTGCAATTTCTCTTATAGGCTTAATTGCTTACTGAGAAGCGAGAATAGCTGTTTTTAGGCTTTCGAAGGCATCCTCTATCGTTATAGTTAGTTGATGGTCTTTATTTTCTATTTTTTTAATGATGTCTGACAAAATCGACTGAACACATTTTCCGTAAACCTCTCCCTTGGTTTGATGGATTTCAAAATTGCCGGAAAGCATTTCATCTACCTGGTAAGTTATTCCGCCGGCATTTACGGCTTGATTTTCGGCCGGTAGATCTTCACTGCCCCAACCCTCGGGTCTGGAAACGTCTCTCAAAGTATTTAATTCGCCGTGTACGGTAATGGTCCAGCCCGGCAGGCTTTCCAGCTGTACTTTGCCCTGGCTGTTTACCAGTGCTTTCACCGTTCCTTTCATAGGCATCCAGCCTTCAATTTCTATACGGGCGAGATCGTAGGCAAGGTGTATCGTTGTTTGTTCAAATAAGCCAGGCCCGGAAAAAGCATGGTAGTAGCTGGCAATTAAACCTTCGTTATATAACACCATCGCAGCCATACGGTCGCGCTGGTTTTCATTTCTACTATCAGTGCAACCATACACCTCAATGTATTCCTGATTGCCAATGGCATTCACAATATCGAAAAAGTGTACCCCATGTTCGATGAATATTCCACCAGACATTTCTGTTTTCCAGAACCAGTGATCCTGAGGCAAAGCCTCATCTTGCGCATAGTTGTTTACAACAACATGCCTTAGCTTGCCAAAAGTACCTGCCTGTCCTAATTTGATGAGATTTTGAATAATGGGGTTATAACGGATCATATGATCTACTGTTATCACGCTACCGGTCTGCTTTTGCGTTTCTATAATCTCCCGCGCGCCTTCTTCACTTATTGCCACGGGTTTTTCGAGCAGGACATGTTTGCCGGCCTTCATCGCTGCGCAGGCCATTTCGGCGTGTAAACTTGGTGGCGTTACAATACTTACAATGTCTATATTTTTGTCCTGTATCAATTCTTTCCAATCGCGATATACCACGAAATTTTCTTCGGATTGAAAATTTTTGTGCGGATCTGCAATTGCAACAATTTCTACATTGGGCAGCTTTTCCCACCAATAATGAAGGAATTTACCAAACCCCCCGTAACCGATTATTCCTATTTTATATTTTTTCATCTGTTTTACTATTTACCTGTGGCCGATAGACTGTCGATTATGTTAAACACTAAAAAAACAATTTCTCTAAACAGAAGGTTTTGGAAATAGGTGCATTTTTGCGCAGCTTATTCTTTCGCGTTAAAATTGGCTGATTAGAATAAATTCATAATTTGAAACAGTTTTTTACTTAACTAATTTATCTTGTTATTTCACTTAATCTATTTTAGCAAAGCCCGGACGTTAATGCCGGTGGATGGTCTTACCAGCTTACTCAACAAATCCAGAGTAGATAACCTGGCAAATGACATTACAGGTATGCTTTTATATATGGAAGGAAGATATTTTTCGGAATATGAAGGGCGTTTTATGCAGGTGCTGGAAGGTAGTGAAAGTAGTGTGAAAAAACTTTTCGAAAAGATAGCAAAAGACGAACGGCATCAGGGGGTACTGGTATTAAGGGAGTCATTTCTAAAAGAACGCAATTTCCCGGATTGGACCATGGGTTTTAAATCAATAAAACACGAAGAATACCAAAAACTGCCTGGCTTTTTCCCCCTCGGGGACGATTTTCTATTAAAAGAAGATGCTCAAAAGGGTAACGCTGCCCTTGACTTTTTAAAGTCTTTTTATGATATATCCAGCAAATTGTGATGTCTGTAGCTAAAGGAAATCTTACAGGATCGTTTCTACTTGGCTTGTTTCCCTTAAAAAAACTTCGCACCCGCTTACCAATATTTCTTTTATTAGATAAACCTATAAAATGCCTGAAGGAAGAACTCAAAGTTTAAATTTTTTAAACTTTTTTTTGTTAGGCCATGTTCTTATGATGAACATTAAACTATAAAAACATGGCAAATAAAAAAAATGATGTACAGATGCCAAATGCGCATCTTCATGAACTTTTTGTGGATGAATTAAGGGATATACTTGGAGCGGAGAAGCAGTTGCTTAAAGGTCTGAAAAAACTCTCAGAAGCCGCCGGCAGTGAAAAACTGAAAAATGCTTTTGAAACGCATTATGCCCAAACCGAAGGACAGATTGACCGACTGAAAGAGGTTTTTAACTCAATAGGTCTCACTGCGAGGGGTAAAAAGTGTAAGGCAATGGAAGGTCTCCTGGAAGAGGCAGACGAAATTATCGAGAGCTTTGGCGGTGAGCCACAAGTGCTTGATGCCGCATTAATCACAGCGGCACAAAAAGTTGAGCACTACGAGATAGCAAGTTATGGAACCCTTGTAACCTTTGCAAAGCTAATGGAGCATACTGAGGCCGAAGAGTTATTGGCTGCTACACTTGCGGAAGAAAAAGATACCGACAGCCTATTGACAGAAATCGCTTTAACTGAAGCAAATACAGGCGTTACAGCCTAGAATACCTGCAAAACGCCACGCTACCCAGTGTGGCGTTTTTAATCTCTTCAGGTTTAAATCGCTGGCAAGGCAATAGAAACCTGACCTCCAGAACCAAATGAAAACACTATACAATATTATTTTAATTCTCGCGCTGTTAAGCGTTGTCAATATTGGGGCTTTCGGCCAGCAAAAAACCTGCTATCATTTATTCAGGCCAGTTCCGGGTGACAGTTTGAGGGAAATGGAAACCGATCGGCCAGATGTAACCGAAAGCCCGCAAACCGTTGATGCCGGGCATTTTCAGTTTGAGACCGATCTTATTCGCTTTCAGCGCGAAAACGGCGATGCAGGAAGGAGCGACGAGTATCTTTTCAATCTGGCCAATATAAAGCTTGGGTTAACAAATTCGACAGCCATTCAGCTTACATTTGAAAGTTTTGTGGTAAAAAAGGATTTTTATACTGAAAGCAGTGTTGATCGGAACAGTGGGTTTGGCGATCTTACGCTCAGGTTGAAACAAAATCTACTGGGCAATGATAAAGGAAAATTCGCTATCGCGCTGCTTCCATACCTGAAGTTTCCGACTTCCCGTGCAGATAAAGAAAGCCAATATGAAGGGGGTATCATCATCCCAATGAGTATTAAATTTGGAAATGATTGGAAATTAGGCTTTCAGGTTGAAGCAGACCGGTTACAGGACGAGGAAGGCTCCGGACACCACAACCAGATTTTGCAGACGCTTACCGTATCACACCCGCTTACTAAAAAGCTTGATGGAATCATTGAAACCTATTATACCTATGAATTTAAAGATAACCATTTAAAAAACTTTCTGAATGCTGCGCTGCAATATGAGCTATCTAAGGACTTGCTTATCGATGGTGGCCTTAATTATGGCGTTCAGCATGATGCAAGGAAAAGCTATTTTGTGGGGCTTTCTTTCAGGCTATGATCCAGAATTGGTATTCCCGCAAAATGACAGAAGAAATTCTGTTGAAAAACGTAAAATTATAAAACCTTTTTTGCAAAGGTTCTTTTTAGCAGCTATCCTCAATAAGTAATAGATCAATCAATACACATTATGGAAAACAACCTATCGGGAAAAGTTCCCCAGACCAGTTTGCCCAAAGAAACCGAACTTCCAGAAAATACCGATTACCGTGGAATTGCCGGGAAAGGAAGTCTCATCAATGATCCGAAGACTCCGGAACACAGCGAGGCATCCAGCGAGGAAGATAATAACAAAGAAACGGATAACAATCCATTGATCCGGGGCATTTAAACTTTTGCTTAACAAAACATACCTAAGAACAGGACAGCTGTGCTTACCTAGCAGTGTACTAAAGTTGAGTCCTATTTCATGCTCAATTGCTTTGCAAAGAACAAATCCTTTGTAACAGCTGTTATTAATCCAGTTACACGTAAAAATAGAAAAATGACTAAAATTAACGGGACAAACAATCCTTCAACCACAGAAGAAGCTAACAGGTTCGAATCTGGTGTGATAGAAACAGTTTGGAGTGAAACAGGAGAACCCCATTATATTGTTAAGGATGGCCTTAATGTTAAAGAATATGCCGCTTTGGCGAAAAAATACCTTGAAAATGAACGGATCATAGCACATGATTTTACCAGCTATGTAATTAACAGATCAGGTGAGCGCGTTGATTTTGAATATAAATCAGGATGGTTCCTCGAAGGTTTAGCCGAACAGGAAATGGAATAAGCCCTTTTCATTTATCTTTTTAAATTTAAAAATGCGATCGGAAAATTTGAATTTGTAACATATAACTAGTACCATATATGATAAATCCGCTCGTTAAAACTGTCGGCTGTAGTATTGCCGGAACAACGATGATGACAGCATCAAGTGCATTAATGTCATTAATAGGCCAAGACTTTAGAGAGTCTGAGCGTTTAAATGGCTTGATTAGCAGGGTATTGCCTTTTCTTCCAAAACATGTCAGATCCGTTTCAGCGTGGGCTGCACATTACGCAATGGGATCTGCGTTTTCTGCTGTATATGTTAAGTTATGGGATTCAAAGACCTTGAAACCTACAGGAACCTGTGGGCTGTGTTTGGGCGCAGTGAGCGGCCTGATCGGAATTGCTATCTGGAAAGCAACATTTGCCGTCCATCCGTTAAGCCCACTCATGAATTATAAACGGTTCTATTTACAACGTATTCCAGCCCATATTGTATTTGCAATCTTTGCAACAATTGCTTACCGTGCCATGCAAAGTATTGATAGCACAAATGGCGCAGAACAAGAAGAAGCATTGGGTAGGTAGAAACGCACCCCTTAATCTTTCTGTGCGTTCAGTCGTGATAGCTACTCCAATAAATTATAGTTAGCATTCACATTAGCAGTGGCAAATGCACTGCTTACTGTTTCCTATTGAATTGGTTCAGTTCACAGTGGTCTGATTGATTAGGATCCGTTCGGGGATGCGCTGGTGAATAGCTTGCAATAGCTTTGGAAGCTGTTTTTCTTTAATATTTCCCTTTAGTATAATATTTCGGTCGGTTATAACCGCCCATGATTCGGGATGTATTGCCAGAAGGCTATCTGCCAGTTGTTTCAAATCAAAATCTTGACCGATAGTTAGTGGTCTTATAACCACTTGATTATCAATATTCTTAATGACGTGAATAGTGCCTAGCTTTTGAATGATGGCCATTCTGGATTTATAGGTTGGGCAATAACCCCAGATCTTTACATTGCGGTTCCGGACAGTAAAATTTACGCCAGCAAAATTTACATCTTCTTTTGCTTTCATCGTAAGATCTGCTTTGATCTGCCTGTCTCTTTCATAGCCATTACACGAAATTATTGATAAAGCGCATATAACAAAGCGCAATGTACTGTGGAGTTTCATATTTGTGCTGTTCATTAAAAATAACCTATACACCAACTGCGATGATATGTCCCTGACGATTACCCACACACACTGCAGGTTTCATTATTCTCATTATGTTAAATTTGAAATGCAGCGGCACTGTACCGCTGCGATCCTTCGGTTTATAATAGACCGGCTATCCCATTTGATGGCGCTTTCCACTTTAGGTTAACGATTTTTCCTTTAATTAACCCAGATCGGCTGCGTTCTTCTAAAGGTGGCTGGCACATTAATGGCTGTAACCGTTGGCGTCTGTCATCAACTTTTTCTGCTATGGAGATCTTATCCCTTTGTGCACTGCTTCGCTTTTGTTCCATAATCTTTTTAACAGGTAACTGGCAGAAAGGCGGCTAGGTTTTACCATTTTCAATTTCAGGTATTTTGTGCGCTCCGTTAAATAGGTTGCAGGTATTTAACGTAGCATAAAGCAGTATTTCGTATCCAAACTACCCCGCCGCTAAGTCTTTTGTAACGAATAGTGTTATTTCACGCAAATAGAGAACGTCATTAATGATAATTTCAAACAAAACGCTTATTTTCAGGTTTCAGATATTACCAAATGCCAACTTATGGGTGAACAATTAACCTATTTATCTCTTTCTGCTACAAATGAGGAACGTTTTCAGGCATTATTGACCGCCACCTCGGATGTAGTTTACAGTATGAACCCAGACTGGACCATCTTGACTGAGCTCGATGGCCATGGGGTCCGCCATGATGCAAAGGATGCAACCCCAGGTTGGCAATCCAAGTATGTATATGAAGAAGACCTTAAACTTGTACAGCATGCCATTCAAAATGCGATCGAGACAGGGAGCATTTTTCAGCTTGAACACCGGGTGAAACGGGCTGATGGAAGTGTCGGTTGGACCTTTTCCAGGGCAGTGCCGATTTTTGATGATAAAGGGGAGGTAAAAGAATGGTTTGGTGTGGAATCGGATATTACGGAACGCAAATTAGCCGAACAGCACCTGGCAACCTCTAAAGAAGTATTGGAGCAGCAGAAGCGCACTTACGAAACCATCACTTCCGGAACACCAGACCTGATGTACGTTTTTGATCTCGAGTATCGGTTCACCTATGCAAACGCCGCACTTTTGCAGATGTGGGGCAAATCCTGGGACGAAGCAATAGGGAAGAACCTGCTGGAAAATGGTTACGAACCATGGCATGCAGATATGCATGAGCGGGAGATTGACAGCATCATCGCTACAGGAAACCCGGTTAGGGGCGAAGTGGCTTTTCCGCACGCCACCATGGGCAGAAGGTTGTATGATTATATCCTAAATCCTGTTTTCAATGAAAGCGGCGAAGTCGTCGCCGTTTCAGGAACGACCAGGGACGTAACCGAACGGGACCAATGGCAACAGCAGCTGGAACAAAGCGCTTTAAGGTTGCAGACCATGAACGAGGAATTTGCCGCGATTAATGAGGAGCTCACAGTTTCCAATGATCAGCTCAAGGCGGCCAACGAACGTTTGTCAAAAGCAAATGCCGATCTCATTTCCGCCCAAAAAACCATTGAGGAAGGGAAACTTGTCCTCCGTCTCGCAGTTGAGGCGGCAAATTTCGGTATTTGGTATATAAATTCAGTTACCAGGGAACTCATTACCGATGCCCGGTTTAAGGAATTATTCGGTTATTACCCCGATGAAGCGCTTTCCATTGAACAGGCAATTGCACAGATTACAGTTGAATACAGGGACTTTATTTCCGGTAAACTTGAAAACGCAATTTATAATAATGGAGATTATGATGTTAGTTATCCCGTTATCGGTCTGCATGATAATAAACTGAGGTGGCTCAGGGCAATCGGCAATCTTACAGCAGACCCTTCAGGCACATTTTCTGCATTCACCGGTGTAGTTATGGATATAACCGAACAAAAGATGGAGGAAATAAGGAAGAACGATTTTATGGGTGTGGTAAGCCACGAACTCAAGACACCATTGACCTCACTTTCTGCATATCTCCAGTTATTGGAATCGCGGTCAAAGCAAAACCCCGACGAAATCATCCATCGTGCCTTATCACAATCTGTTAAACAGACCAAGCGCATGACTGACATGATTAACGGTTTTTTGGATTTGTCGAGACTGGAATCGGCAAAGATCGATGTCAACAGTTCAAAATTTGATATTAGTGAGCTGATCAGAGATTCACAAGAGGAAGCGTTAATGTTATATGGTACCCATAAATTTATTTTTGATCCTGTGGAAAGCCACATGGTAAATGGAGACAGGGGAAGACTTGGACAGGTCATTTCAAATCTTGTTGGCAATGCGGTTAAGTATTCCAGACCGGGGAGCGTTATCCTGGTGTCATGTGTTGGAGCCGGTGAGCAGGTGAGGGTAAGCGTAAGGGATGAGGGGATCGGAGTTAGAAAAGAAGAGCTTCCGAAAATATTTGGGCGGTTTTACCGTGCGGAGGGCAATAAGCTGATCTCGGGATTCGGGATAGGACTGTACGTCTGTTCGGAGATTATAAAGCTGCACGGCGGGGAAATATGGGCAGAAAGCGATCTGGGGAAAGGTTCTTTATTCACCTTCACCTTGCCGCGGCTGTAAGGGGCGATGTATTTGTGATTAATCTTTTGTCAGGCTCCATTATTCTTTGATGGGTGTTAGCCATATTCAAATCATTTACTGCGCCGCCTACCTTTATCCCTCTTGAACAATATTAAGACAGCTATTGCGGTGGGGCTTCCAGCTCATCATCGCTGTCAAGTTCAATATTTTGGAGTTCTCCTAAATGAGCCGTGCCAGGGTGCACAAGTTCGATCTGCTCTGCTAACATATGGAGGATCTCCAGCTCAATAGCTGCCGGGTTCTGGCATACATGCAAAAAATCCCGGCTGTCGGGTTCCAGGCTGGCCACAAATTTTCCGTCCTGGTAGATTTTGTATTTACAGCCACCGGTAACGTGATGCGGGTGCTGTTCAACCTGGAAATGGAACTTATGGTTGGGGCTAAGGGTTACGGTAAAGTTGTCCATAAGGGTTTTGTGTTTTATACATAACAATCCCAGGGCAACGCTTGTTTCAAAATTGGAAGCAGGATAGTACTATTTATTGATAGAATACATCGCCAAGCGCTGATCGACCCAAACGGGACTGCGGTAAATATTTCTGCGAAGAATATTTCTGGACACCGTTTGTCCCAATAATCAGTTAAAAGCCTGACGAAATTCCAGTGGCGATAAATTCGTCTTCTTTTTGAAAAGTGTGCTAAAGGATTGCGCGTGTTCAAAGCCCAGGGTATAGGCAATCTCGCTGACCGATAGACTGGTTGTGGAAAGTTTTTCTTTGGCGTTCGCGATCAGTTTTTCATGAATATGCTGCTGTGTGTTCTGCCCCGTATGAATCCGGAGCAGGTCACTCAAGTAATTCGGCGACAGGTTCATCTGCGCAGCAACATGTTGTACAGTGAGCAAACCCTGTACCTCGCCTTTAAAGTAGTCATCAATCAACTGCTCGAACCTGACCAGCAGTGCTGAATTATTGTTCTTGCGGGTCAAAAACTGCCGCTCATAAAAACGGTTGGAGTATTTTAACAGGCTCTCGATTTGCGTAAGTATGATCTCTTGGGTATGCTTATCGATATGCTGGCACTCCTTATCTATTTTATGGAGAATCGTAATCAGGTCATCTTCTTCATCGGCCGACAGGTGCAGCGCTTCGTTAACCGCGTAATCGAAAAAACCATAATGATGAATGCTGTTCGCCAGTGGATGCTGTAACAGGAAGTCTGGGTGAAATATCAGGAGATAACCAGACCCGCATTCCATATTCTGCAGGTCCAGTTGTTGCACCTGGTTAGGCGCGGTAAAACTCAATACTCCTTTATCGTAATCATAATGCTGCTGTCCGTACCTGATTTTGCCTCTGGCTTCGCGTTTTAGTGCCACGCAATAAAAGCGGTTAACGAAACCTTTCCAGATCTCGTCTTCCAAAAAAATGCTTTCTGCCAACTTGATCACGCTCACCAGCGGGTGGCGGGGTTCTGTTAAGGACAGCAAACGGTGAAATTCCGATATGGAGTTAATGGCATTCATAAAAACAAAATTAATCAATTAAACCCATACTAAACTCATCATAAGGCGCGCCGGTATCCGTACCTAAAGGTACAATGCTTTCCAGTTGTGATAGATCTTGCTGCGTTAATTTAATAGTTGTTGCCGCAATGTTTTGCTCCAGGTACTTCCGGCGTTTCGTTCCGGGAATCGGCAAGATGCCTTTGCTCATAATCCAGGCCACGGCCAATTGCGAGGAAGTGACCTGTTTCGCTTCAGCCATTACTTCGATAGCTTTCACCAATTCAATATTCTTGTCGAATTGTGCACCCTGGAAACGTGGGATCGCCCTGCGGAAATCATTTTCAGGCAGGTCATCTATACTTTTGATCTGCCCCGATAAGAACCCACGGCCCAACGGTGAGTAAGCTACAAAACCAATACCAAGTTCCTTTAAGGTTGCCAAAACCCCACGTTCTTCCACCGTCCGCTCGAACAAAGAGTACTCGCTCTGTACGGCAGTAATCGGGTGCACCGCATGCGCCCGCTTAACCGTCTCAGAAGAAACTTCCGACAAACCGATATAACCAATTTTACCTTCCTGAACCAGCTCAGCCAATGCCTCAACCGTTTCCTCGATCGGCGTATTTTTATCCAGGCGGTGCAGGTAATACAGATCGATGTAATCCGTATTCAGATTTTTGAGCGAACGCTCCAAAGATTTTTTTACGTAATCTTTCTTGCCATTAATCGCCCAGGTTACCTTATTGTTATCATCGATCTCCCAGCCAAACTTGCTCGCCAAAATATACTGGTCACGTTTACCACAGATCGCTTTAGCGATCAACTGCTCGTTCTTCAGCGGTCCGTACAGATCGGCAGTATCTAAAAAATTACCGCCTAACTCAAGCGAACGCTGAATCGTTGCGATGGCTTCCTGCTCATCCGCAGGACCATACATATGCGCCTTTTCAAAACCCGTCATGCCCATACAGCCCAGGCCGATCACAGGCACAACCAAACCCTGGCTGCCCAATGCTATTTGTTTCATTTCCATAACCCAAATGTCGGTAAGCCAAATCGCGTGAATGTATGCAAACCCCTGAAGCTTGTAAGCAAATCAAGGAATGATTTTTTAAGGTCTATAATACCCTGGTTATACTGCTACACTGTTTTAATCGAAAGATTTACTGGCTGCCTACTGGAAGGCCTGTGAACCTCATTGCGGAACTGTTGAGCATCTGTGGGTGATCGTTGATGATCGCAAAGAAAGTACTTATGACAGTGCTGGTTTTAGGGGTAATGGTTGTTTCTAACGGAAAATGATTTTACAAGTGATTTACAATAATGTAATTGTAATTCTAATTGCTTAATAATCAGATTTGAGTTTGATATCAGTTTTTTGGAATGCTCCAACAGTTCTTTACTCATCAGGAGGTCTGCAATTCCGGGTTGGTCTTTATCTTTTGTCATTATTATTTCTGTTTAACAATGACGCTGCTGTGGCATTGTAGGATAGGATGAAGTGTTCTGCGAAATGGGGCAGCAATTATTTATTGAGGGAATATTAGTGCGGGCATTGTTTTAAGCTTTTAATTTTCTGCCTGAAGCAAAAAATGCGATGATGATGAAGATCAGCTCAACCGCTGCATCAGCCAGATAGATTTTCGAGATCGTGCCGCTTATGGTGTAGTAGAGGTCAATGGCGAAAAAGCTGATGGCGGTACTGATGCTGAGTAGAAGCGGCCGCTGCTTCTGGGCTAACTGTGAGAGTATAGATAGCGCAATGGCTGTGCTCAGCAGTCCGACCATTTTTACCAGCCAGATATCTGTTTTAGGGCCGGTAACGAGGACGAAGCTCTCTATATGAAGCAACGGCCAGATGCCTGTGAGTAGGTAAAATATACCTTGGGCGAGAAGAAGCTTCCTGGCCATGTTATGGGCGGTTTTGCTGGCCAAGATCAGGCAGCTGAACAACTTGTTCCTCTTCAACTTTTTCCCTGGGAACGCTCTTATCAGTGCGTTCCTCTTTCTCATTGTAGGTAAAGCCAGATCCTCTTACTGTTTCTTCACCATTGATGGGGAATAGACCGTTGTCTTTGTTCGGCATTTCTTTTTTATCTGATGTTTTCATGATGCAGGGATTACCTATCTTTCTTTAACGCTTCCGGCCGAAAAAGGTTTCATAAATCTTTTGCTATTAATCTGAGACGGTGTATTTCCACCAGGCATATTGTAAAATTACATTCTAATAGTGCAAGGCCGAAATTGTTTACCGGCCAGCAAAATCTGTGGCAAACAAGGCAGGATCATAATACAAAAAGAAGCAGCGGTTTACCGCTGCGATCAGGCTATAATAAGCCTGCAATTCCGTTTGATGGTGCTTTCCATTTCAGGTTGGTGATGGTGCCCTTAACCTCTTTTGGACGGCCCCGGTGCTTTGGAGTTACCTGAGCGCTTTCTTGTTGATGGAATTCCCTGCGCTTGTCATCATTGTTGGCTGCTATGGAGATCTTATCCCTTCTGGCACTGCTTTTCTCTTGTTCCATAATCTTTTTATTAAAAAACAAGTGGGAGGGAAGGCTGGTTTTATTCTTTTGGATTTTAGGTATTTTATACGCACCATTAATATAACACAGGTATTAAACGTTGCATGAGACAGTATTCCGCTTCACAAGAGGTCGATCTCGGTTATCCGCCATAAGGATCTTCCAATATTACTAAACAGCGCTTAAGTTTTAAAAAATTATCCAACTCCCGACAGATAGCGATTTTGACGTTTTGGGTAGCTTGTTACAGCACAAATATTTCGATGTGCTTTTTCGTAAATATATTTCAAATATATTTGTGATATGTTCAATAGCGGCATCTTTTTGCCTATCATCATTATTTCCGGCATGGCCTACAGTATCCTGGCAAAAAAACTGACGGTTCTGGCTGCTTTTACGGGCGGGGTACTGGCATGCCTTATTTTTACCGCCGCAGGTTACTTCGGGCTTGCGATGATGACCGTGTTTTTTATCCTCGGTTCTGCTGCCACCTCCTTGGAGCGGCACAGAAAGCAGGCTTTTGCCGCAAAAGACGAAGAAAAGAAAGGCCGTAATGCAATGCAGGTACTGGCCAATGCCGGGGCTGCGGCCATTGCAGCTATAGTTATCCTATTTTATCCCCGGCTGGCTTATTTGATGCTTCCGGCAATGGCGGCAGCCTTTGCCTCGGCTACAGCAGATACCCTTTCCTCTGAGCTGGGGATGCTTTATGGAAGACGGTTTTTTAATGTTATTTCCTTTAAGCCCGACCGCTGCGGAATGGACGGGGTGATCAGTCTGGAAGGGACACTGATCGGTATAGCGGGTAGCTGTATTATTGCTGGCATTTATGCGCTGGGATGGGGATGGAACATCAGCTTTTTCTTTATTGTTCTTGCAGGTACGCTGGGTAACCTTACTGATTCTATACTAGGGGCTTTGCTCGAGCGCAAGGGCTTGATCGGGAATGATGTGGTCAATTTTTTGAATACATTGACAGCAGCGATTGTGATTGTGTTGTTGGAGGTTTTTCTTTAGGCCGGGATATTGTCCAAGGGCTTGAGGATTAGGAGCGCCATTTGGCTTTTTAAGATGTCACCAATCATGCCTGGTTAATTTTGCCTAGGTTAAAAATGCTTTAGGGATGGTTATCCTTTGGAATGACGCTCATGGCCATGCAAATGGATTAAGGTTGCGTAAAACCAAGTCGACATTAAGATTGTTTCAATTTCAGATTGTAATGGAAAGAAAAATAACATGGGAGGGCTTGAAATATAAGTCCCTCGAAAATTGTACCTTAACGGAAACAGATAATGGTGTGACCGTTACATCGATTATTACAGGCCAGGTTAATAACCAGGTGATTAAAGTCTCCTATAAAATTCTTACGGATCCGTTGTGGACAACCTATTTAGTTGAAATAAATGTCATATTGGGTGGAAATGAAAAAACAGTTCTTCTAGAGAAGAAAGGTGCTTATTGGCTGGTCAACAATACGATTGATCATCGATTTGATGGTTGCGTAGATATTGATATTTCATTAACGCCTTTTACCAATACATTGCCAATAAGAAGGTTGGTTTTTAATGGGCAATTGAGCAATAGGATTGAGGTGATATACATAGATATTATTGCTGATATGATAATGCCTGTAAGACAGTATTATACCAAAATATCAGATTCTGTATACCTGTACGAGAACGAAAAATCGACATTTAAGGCCGAGCTAAAAACCGACTCCTATGGATTGGTAATTGAATACCCGAAACTATTCCGGGAAAAATAGCAATCATCTATTTCTGGTCGTTTAAATTCATTTCGGGTGCTCCCTGATTTTAATGTCTGTAAGGACAATCAACGGTAAGATCGGGTATTTCAGGGAAAATGGCTGCTCGTTTTCTTATCAAACCAACGAACAACTAACCTTTAATTTATCGATCTCTTTGGCGAACCTAATACGCAACTTACCCGCCAACAGGTTAAAGATTACATTAGCGAAAGCACCTACACGTAAGGTAAAAGACGGCACGTTAAAGCCCATAAAACTGCTTGGTGGCGATCGTTTTTGCGTGGAAGATTTGCTGGCTCCCTATCTGGAGGGCCAGCAAAAGGGCCGTATTTAATTACCCCGGCATTACCTGTTCTTTACCCTTTGTTGCTACCAGGTTAACCCCAAGCTTACCCCAGGGTTACCCCGGCGTTACCTTTTCTCTACCTAAAAGGTAAAGCCACAGCTTGCTTTCGCAGAATGGCACCACCGCCGATGGTTATGCTGCCCTTAGGCAGGGCGCCAGCCAATGTAATTAAGTAAGAATTTTAACCACAGATGCGCACAGATAAACACAGATTTTTATATCTGTGTGCATCCTTTCTATCTGTGGTTAAATTATTTTTCGTGTCGGATGGTTTAACTTAATGATATTGGACCGCCACAATGCCCGGGCTTTTGCACCGTCGCCACAACTTTAACGGTTCATTTTAGCTCAATAACGGTGCTAATGAGCTCAATTTAGCTCATTTTAGTCCAAAATGAGGCGCCAATGCTGCTAAGCCACTAGGTTTGGGCATGGATTTAAACATACCGGTATAAACAGAAATCCTTTTTATAACAAACATTTTCTCAATAAAAAACAAAAATTATGGCAACGTATTCAAATGGCGCAATTGGCGCATTCTCGGGCAAAGTAGGCCGTGCAATTAGCAGCAACTGGCCTAGCATAGATTACCAAAAGGGCCTGCCCAAAAAGCGCAGTAAATCCATATCAGGGTTGGTATCTCTCAGATAAGTTGTAGTAACGCGTTACTGTCAATATCAAAATCCAGCATACACATCTGCTGAGCATGTACTCAGTTTTAATATTTTAAGATTGATAAATTATTAATTAAACCAATGCTTTCTTTCTTGATTTTACAAAACTCAATAAGTAAGCCAATAACAGAAGAGGTACTGCCATCCAGATTATTTCGTGGACACCAAACTTTGCGATTACAATGCCGCCTAAGAATGCGCCCAGTGATATGCCGATATTATAGCAAGATGTTAAAAGACTGTTTACAAATTCCAATGCATTATGGGGAATGGATTGGGTGGTTCGAATGTTGGGTACCAAAAATCCGCCTGTGTGGATCATGCCCCATAAGGAAACAATAATTACCATAGGGATAAAAATTGTTCCAAAATAATAAGCCAATATTTGCACAGCTATCAAAAGAATAAAAAAGAACCGGCTGGTTAATATTACATTTTTACCGAGTGCAATACCCATTAACCAGTTGCCAAGAATCCCCATTCCACCAAATAGGAGCAGCATAATGCTAATTTGAGCGCCGTTCATATTCGAAATATTTTCAAGGTACGCGGCAAGGTAGCTATAACTCGAGAACATGGCCGCAAGTGTAAGTATGGTAGAAACAAGGTTAAGCCAAAGCCTGGTATCCTTTAAAACATGCAACTGGCTTTCAGCAGATTTTTCGCTGTTGCCCGGCATAGATGGCACAACAAAGAGCAGGCCTAAAAAGGCAATTAAACTGATAATACTGGTTAAGAAAAATGATGCCTGCCAGTTATGAAAGTAATCAGCAGCATAGGTAGTTAAGGGTACACCCAAAACCGTAGCGATGCTAAGGCCAGTCATGACGACCGACACTGCTTTGGCCCCGCCTTGTTTGAACGCTACTGCTAGCGAGATATTCCAGAACAGCGGGTGGAAGAAGGCAGGCAAAATCCTCGCGATCATCAAAATGGTAAAGTTAGGGGAAAAAGCTGAAAGCAGGTTTGAGAGTATAAAAACACCCAAAACAAGGCATAATAAGAACTTGCGATTGATTTTAGAAGTAAGGGCAGTTATAAATGGAGACGATATGGCAACCGTTATAGCAAAGGCACTTAATAACCACCCGGCCATATCCACAGAGACGCCAAACTCCCTGCTGATCGTTGGCAAGATACCAATAACGCCAAATTCGGTAGTGATAATGCCAAAGGCACCTAATGCCAGTATATATATAGACTTATTCATATATTCAAATATTTCGATGTGTATTGGTGATTTGTTTCTAATTTCATATGTAAGCGCCCTTAATCCTTTAACGAATTTAGGCAGGCGATGTACTCATTGAGCACTGTCTCGTTCAGCAGGTATTTGAAATTCCGTCCTTCTTTTTGAGGCACCAGCAGGTCTGCATCAACCAGCTGCTTTAAATGGTGGGATACGGAAGGTTGTGTCAGGTCTAAAAGATCATTTACTTCTGCACAATAGAGGCAATCTTTCTTTTTTTTAAATTCCTGTAAAATAGCGATTCTGTTGGTATCACTTAGTGCCCGGGATATCTTTTCTATCTTTTTGTTATCCATTTTCTTGCTTTGCTCCGAATTAACAAGGGGGCAAGCCTTGGCAAAGGTAAATTTTAATATTGATATATAGAAATGTATCTATGTTTATAAATCATTTTAGGATAAAGGTTCTTGGTCATCCGGCAGATACTGATCTTCCAGTAAGAAGTGGTAAAATCTGCGGTTTAGCTTGCATAATCCTCTTCAGCATGATCGAAAAACCCAAAAGTATTCAGTTTAAAAGCTTGTCAAGCATAAGTTAAATAAATAATATAATTCCTATAGGAATACTAGATTATTATTTTTAGGTTTGCATCATTATATAATACTTATCCAGAAAGACTGAGGGAAGGGCCCTATGACGTCTGAGCAACCTATACACTTGTAAAAGGTGCTAATTCCTTTCTGCCCAAAGGTGGAGAAGATAAGTTGGTTATGCATCCGCATGCTAATTGATTTTGAGGTCGCTCAAAGTTTTTCTGGTAAAAGAACTCCTAAAAAAATCAGAAAATGAAGAAAACTTTTACACTTTTTACGGCTATTCAATTGCTCTGGCTTCCTTTATTCGCGCAAAATAGGCTGAATGGATTTAAAACCCAGAATATTCCGATACAGCGTGAGATTGAGCAGAAATTTGATGCCGGGCTTAATAAAGAAAATATAGGGGCTACTATAAAAGAACTTTCTGCCGATCCCCACCACTTGGGTGCTAAAGGCAGTAAAACAGTAGCAGAATCTGTACTGAAAAAGTTTAAAAGTTATGGCTGGGATGCAAAAATAGAGACTTATTATGTTTTATTTCCAACGCCTAAAACCCGTTCGGTAGAACTTTTAGGGAGCAACAAATACAGTGCCTCGCTCGAAGAAAAGGCTATTCACGAAGATTTAGCAACCGCACAGCAAGGGCAATTGCCTCCTTACAATGCCTGGAGTGCCGATGGCGATGTTAGTGCAGGTCTTGTTTTTGTAAATTACGGTCTACCGGCTGATTATGAAAAGTTGGAGCGTTTAGGTATCAGCGTAAAAGGCAAGATTGTTATCGCAAAATATGGCAGATCGTGGCGGGGCACTAAACCTAAAATAGCCTACGAACATGGTGCGGTGGGCTGTATCATTTATTCGGATCCAAAAGATGATGGCTTTGTGAAAGGAGATGTATATCCGCAAGGCGCTTATAAGCCAGAATTTGCTGTTCAACGAGGATCGGTAATGGATATGGTAATTTATCCCGGTGATCCATTAACACCCGGAATCGGTTCTACCAAGAATGCCAAAAGGTTGGAGCGGGCAGACGCCAAAACGATTCTTAAAATTCCGGTTCAGCCCATCAGCTATCACGATGCTTTGCCATTGCTTGCAGCACTTAAAGGTCAGGTGGTACCTACCGATTGGAGCGGTGGCTTACCCGTTACCTATCACATTGGCGATGGAAGTACCGTGGTCCGTTTAAAACTGGCTTTTAACTGGGATATTGTGCCAGCTTACAATGTTGTAGCAAAACTTGAGGGAAGTAAATTTAAAAATCAGTGGATTATACGCGGCAATCACCACGATGCCTGGGTAAATGGCGCTGCAGATCCGGTAAGTGGATTGGCCTCCCTTTTGGAAGAAGCAAAATCTATCGGGAAATTGGCAAAGGCAGGTATAAAACCTAAACGAACACTTGTTTATATTGCCTGGGATGGAGAAGAACAATCGCTTTTAGGTTCAACAGAATGGGTAGAAGACCATGCTGACGAGTTAAACAGTAAAGCAGTTGCCTACATCAATTCGGATGGCAATGGCCGTGGCTTTTTGGAAGCTGGCGGTTCCCATGCCTTGGAAAATTTTGTTTCAGAAATTTCGAAAGAGGTAAAAGACCCTCAGGTTGGTTCTAATGTTTTTGAACGCTGGAAAGCCAATAAAGCCATTTCTACAGCCGCGCTTGCCGAACGTAAGAAAATACAAGATAGCCAAACACTCGATCTGGGGGCGCTCGGCACAGGATCAGATTATTCAGCGTTTTTGCAGCACCTCGGCATCCCTACTTTAAGCCTAGGTTTTGGCGGTGAGGATGAAGGAGGTGAGTACCATACCAATTTCGATACTTACGACAACTTTGTGAAGTTTAAAGATCCGGGTTTTGACTACGGATTGGCCTTATCCCAAACAGCTGGCCGGGCGGTATTACGTTTGGCCAATGCAGATGTACTTCCATTTAATTTTTCTAATCTTCAGGCTAAAATAGCGACTTATGTTACCGAAGTAAATGCTTTGGCAAAGCAGCTTAGGGAAGGTGCCCAAAGCCAGAATAAGCTCATTTCAAGTGGTGCTTATCAGTTCGCCAACGATCCCAAAGAAAACTTGAAAAATCCTCCTGTACAGGTTGAATTAGCTGATTTTGATTTTAAAGCACTGAACTTAGCAGTAGATAGTTTAAAAACTGCATCATCAAAACTTAGTCAGACTGTAACCGCTGCACTCGCTTCGGATACTAAAACTGACCAACTGAATACCTTACTTTTTCAGGCTGAAAAACAATTGCTTATACAAGCAGGTTTACCTGGGCGGCCATGGTACAAACACAGCATTTATGCCCCTGGTCTGTACACCGGTTATGGTGTTAAAACCCTTCCTGGTGTGAGAGAAGCCATTGAACAATACCATGCAAAAGAAGTACAGGAACAAATTCTCGTGTTAACAACTTCAATCTTAAAACTCACTCAATTTCTCAACCAAACCAATCATCCTTAATTATAATCCCTAAACATGAAAATATTTTTTACCCATTTAATAGTCTGCTTTGTTTTGCTTAGCAGTTTGCAGGCTTTTGCTCAAAATACCATTCGCGGTAAGATTACCGACAGTAAAGATAAGCAGGCACTTATAGGCGCCACCATAAAGTTAAAAGGCACCAAAATCGGCACCAGTACCAATGGTAAAGGAGAATTTAATTTAAACTTATCTCAAAAAGCTGATAGTATCATCATCCATTTTCAGGGCTATTTAGAACAGGTTGTAGCCATCAATAACCGATCAGAAATTAATGTGGAATTGAAAGAGGATGTCCATCTTTTAGCTGATGTGGTGGTTACGGGCGTTGCAGAAGGTACCAGCCGTAAAAAACTGACCTTTGCCCTAACAAAAGTGAATAACGATCAGATTAATACCGTTCCGGCTACAGATGCCTCTCAAACTTTAAGAGGAAAGGTTGCTGGGATCCAGATCAGCCAATCTTCTGGTAATTCGGGGGCAACGGTTTATCTGCGTGGCGCTAAATCGGTATCTGGCAATATTGCGCCGCTTTTGGTTGTGGATGGGTTTGTAACTGCATTAAACCTGTCTGACTTAAATCCGCAGGATATAGAATCTATTGAAGTGGTTAAAGGCGCAGCAGCTTCGGCGCTTTATGGCACCAGGGGTGAGGGTGGAATTATCCAGGTGCTCACCAAAAAAGGAAAAGGTACCGGGAAGGTGAATATTATTGTCGATAATGAATTTGGGTTAAGCAATGTACAAAATACGCCGCCAACTTCCCAGTTTCATCATTTTAAGGTTAATTCCGATGGTTCATTCGTGCTTAACGGCAACGCCAGGACCATCGATGTACAAGCAAACGGTTATTCCCTTAACCTTCACCCATATCCAAATGTATACGATAATGTGGCTAACATGTTAAACAACAATCCATATTTTACAAACTTTGTTTCGGCATCAACTGCAGGCGATAAATATACTTTGTACGCATCTTTTCAAAATCAATATAAAGGCGGAGTTGCAGAACCTGTGGGTGCTGATAAAAGACAAACGGCCTTGTTTAATTTTGGTTATAAACCGGATAAAAACTTAGAGATTAACCTAAGCCTGCAATACTTTAACAACAAAACGCCTTCTTCTTCGATATCATCAAGTGGTAGCGGCTCCTTGTTATATGCCACCTCACTATACGAACCTTTTATCAATCTTCAGGAACGCGATGCTTCAGGGAAATATGCTTTTAAACCCTATGGTTTTGATATACAGAACTTCAATGTAAACAATCCTTTTTATCAGCTGAGTTACCGTGAATATGAAAATAACAGCGATAATTTACTTGCTGGTATAAAAGTAAAATACCAGTTTACCGACAAGTTGAATGCGGAGGTATATACTTCTATACAGAACGAAAATTACAACGAAACGGATTACTATCCGATTGGCTTTCAGACGATCTCTGCCGACATTACCCGTAACAATGGTTATTATGGCGAACAGACATCAAAAACCACTTCCAAAAACGGTCAGGCGCAGCTAAACTATAACAATAAATTTAACGATTTCGACTTCGGGGCAACACTAAAAGCGGTATACGAAGAAAACAGGATTACATCATTATCTGGCTCTGGCTATAACCTAAGTGCACCTGTTAAAAGTTTAGCTGCGGCATCAGCTGATAGTAGAAGTATTGGCTCTACCTGGGAACAAACAGTTAACTACGGTTACTTCTTAAACTTAAAAGCCGCTTGGAAAGAAAAGATTTTTGTTGATGTGCTTGGCCGATTGGATAACAGTTCGCGATTTGGTGCTGATGTTGGAACAGCGTTTTTCCCAAGGGTATCTACCGCGTATCGGTTAACAGAAGATGTGCAGTTGGGTATCATTAACGAATTAAAATTAAGGGTAGCCTATGGCAAGGCCGGAAGCTTGCCTCCATTTGGTGCTAAGGACAGTCAGGTTTCCTTATCCAGTTCTGGCGGTGTAAGTTACAATCAACGTGAAAATACAGATCTTAAAAGGGCTATTACCTCCGAACTTGAATTTGGTATTGATGCGCAGTTGTTTAAACGCATTAATGTTCAGGCCAATTATGCGTTTTCGAAAAGTATAAACGATTTTATTCTGGTGCCGGCTTTTCCACCAACTACAGGTTCGGCAAGAATTTATGGGAATTTGGGTGCAGTAAAATCAAACTCGCTCGAGCTCGAAATTAACGGCAATGTGATTACCAAAAATGCCTTTACCTGGAATACCGGAATTACCTTTAGCAGAATTAGAAGTAAAATTACCTCATTGGGTGATGTGCCAGAATTTACAGATGGCGATTTTAGAAAAGCACCTGGAGTAAGCCCTTTTGCCTTTTATGGTTATAGTGTGCTCACTGGTCTCGATCAATTGGAAACCAATGCACAGGGGCTTGTTACCAATGCAGCAGGTGGAATTTACAAGCTGAGCGATTTTGCTGTTAACCAATTGGGCTTTGTGGTTTTGAAAAGCCAGCAAGGTATGGCAGCTGAAACACCTTTGTTGTACCAAAATGCAGCTACTGGTAATTCGAAAATTATTGGAGATGCACAGCCCGATTTTATTGTCGGTTTTTCTAATACCTTCAATATTGGCCCTTTATCGCTATATGCGGTGCTGGATTGGAAAAAAGGAGGTCAGAAATATAACGAAACCCAGCAGTATCTTACTTATCAATACCGTTCCCCTTTTTCTGATCAGGCAGCGCAGGCAGGTTTGCCACTTGCCTTTACTACAGCGGTTTTTAATGCCCAGCAAACCACCGATTACTGGTTGCAGAACAGCAGCTACGTATCATTAAGAGAAGTTTCGTTAAGCTACAAATTGCCGCTAAAAGCTATTGGGATACACCGGGTATTAAGTAATGCCAGACTTGCCTTAGTTGGCCGTAACCTATATACCTGGACATCCTTTACCGGGGTAACGCCAGAGGGCAATCAGGATTTTTACGATTATCCAACCTACCGCATTTACAGCGCAAAACTTACGCTAAACTTTTAACGAACAGAAATGAAAAATATATTCTACATATCACTTATTGCCTTAAGCCTTAGCGCCTGCAAAAAAACAGATTTTGATAATCCAACAACGCTGACGAATCAGGAAGCCATCGATCAGATAAAAGATCTCGGACTTAAGCTCACAACAAGTAGCGTTCAAACCGTCTTTAGCACTTCAACAAGTGCATCGGGCACACATTTTAGTCTTTTGGCCGATCAGACGACCAATACCAACGGAAATTCTTCCTGGTGGGATTTTGCAAACGAACCGCGTCTACGTCTCAATAACAATACATCTTACCGTGGCGCAGTTACCTGGAATACATTTTACAATAACTTTTATCAAGCCAATTTAGATGCCACGCTGGCATTGGATATTATTGAAAAGCAGGGTAAAAAGATTTACGATACACAGGGGGCCGATAGAACGCAGGATTGCCTTATTGCGGCCTATTATGCCAAAGGAGTAGCCCAAGGCTATCTTGGTGTTATTTTCGACCGTGGTATTATTGTGGATGACGTGAACTTGAGCACGAAAGATTTTCCTGATTCTTACAAGGCCTTAATTGCCAATGGAATTAAGCTGATTGATAAATCTATAACGCTGGCTGAAGCGAATGCTCAGTTTAAATTCGATTTCCTCAGTGGAAAAACATTCAGTAAAGCCGACTTTATTAAACTGGCCAATTCAATGGCTGCAAGGATTTTATCTTCTGAGGCCCGTGATAAGACCGAAGCGGAAAAAATTGGCGATGTACAATGGAACAAAGTATTGGCCTACGCCGAAAAAGGATTTACCACCGATTTTGTGATCACCACGGTAACAGGGGGGTATTACAATCAGTTATTGACCAATTTGTTACAGCGCAATTCAGATGGTTCTGGTTGGTTGCCTCCAGATCTGAAAATCGCCTATTTGGCCGATAAAACCGGAAATACCCCTAAATTTTATCCTTTAACCGGAATACTGCCCAACATTAGCAGCAACGATAAACGTTTCGATAGTTATTTTGGATACACCACAAGTTTTGGAATATTTATCGAATCGCGTGGGCGTGGGCTTTTTACCAATTGGTACCGAAAAAGATGGTATAATACAGCCAATACGCTAAACTCGCCTGGTGCGGTTAATCCTTATTTCCTGGCCGATGAGATCAGGTTACTAAAGGCTGAAGCCAAATTTTGGCTGAAGGATTATGCTGGCGCAGCTGCGATACTAAATGATCCGGCCGCTGCAAGAAAAGCCATAGGAACGCTTCCTGATGTTGCAGCAACCCAGGCTGATTTGAGAAAACAATTGCATTATGAATATGCCATTGAAATAGATGGCGCTGGTGGGGCATTTCTGCCATTTACGTTTATGCGCAGGAATAATTTACTTGTAGGCGGTACGCCAACTGAATATCCCTTGCCGCAACTCCAGCTCGATCTGGTAAAACAACCCGTTTATACTTTTGGTGGCAACGCTTACTTCGGCGAAAAAGGAAAATATGGCGAAGTAGCCACTGCTCCTGATGAAGGCTGGAAAGCTGCTGAAAAATAATTTAGACAACATTATTACCCTTTAAACTTATCATTATTATGAAAATTAAACTATTAACCTTAGCCGCAGTTTTGCTTACACTTAGTGGATTTGCGCAACAGCCAAAATTCGAAAACCCCAATGCCGATAGCAGAGGCTATCTGGTAAAAGTAGGGGATAAAGCCCCTGATGATTTTGAACTTGTTCTCCATGATGGCAAGAAAACCACATTAAAAGAATTAAAAGGAAAAATTGTCATCCTACAGTTCACCGCTTCGTGGTGTAAAGTATGCAGAGAAGAAATGCCTTATTTAGAAAAGGACATCTGGCAGGCCAATAAAAATAAAGATGTGGTATTGATTGGTGTTGATCGGGATGAACCATTAGATGTGGTACAGAAATTTCACAAAGACATGAATATCACTTATCCATTGGCCCTAGATCCTGGTGCTAAAATCTTCCAGAAATTTGCTGATAAAAAAGCTGGCGTAACGCGTAACGTAGTGATCGACAGGGATGGTTACATCAGATTTTTGACCAGATTATATGATAAAGAAGAATTTAGTCTTCTGGTTAAAAACGTTAAAGAATTAACTGAAAAGGCAAGTAAGTAAGAATTTTGCTTGTTTTGTGAGCGGCTGTTTCTTCAAAAAGAACACAGCCGCTTCTCTTTTCTATCCAAAAGATATGAAAATGAGATAATGATCGGGTAGCGATAAATGATCAAAACCATAGAAGAGATTGAATTTTATAAATCAAATACTCCAGCACAAACAAAATTCCTATACTGGAATTTTATAACATGATAAGCGTTAAGTTATTCTGCTCTTGACTTGTGGGCCATCCTCAGCTATTAGTGCAACATTGCCTATTTTAGTGTAACATCCAGGTAAACAGAATGACGCCCGTATGTTTCGTAAAATGGTTTGAAAACCACATCATCAATGGTGAACTGTAAAGATTGTGGATCACCCTTGATTGATTTGCCGATATCTTTGGCATCTAAGGTTACTTTGCGCCAATCTTTTCTGGCTTCTGGTTCCTGCGCTGCCAACAATACCGGTCCGTAAAATAAACTGGCAATGTTCTGCTGATCCATAACCGGATCCAGGTGGAATTGGAATGGCATCTTTAAATCTACAATATCGCCATTTTTCCAGGTACGGCTTATCTTTAGGTAACTGCCTGGCTCAGCCTGAAACTTTTGTTCTTTCCCGTTGATCTTTACAAAGAATCCTTTTGTTGCCCAGCCTGGCACACGCACATTGAGGTCAAATTTTCCGTTGCCCTTAATGGTCAAACGGGTGTGGTCTTCTTTTGGAAAATTTGTTGTTTGTTCTACCCTAATCTGGCGTTCTGTCCATGTTAGTGTTGAGGGAATGTACAGGTTCACATAAAGCGCCTGGTTATCTTTACTTTTAAAGTAGATTGAATTTTGTAATTTGGTGCTGCTCTCTATTGCAGTGCCGTTACAGCAGGTAAAACCCGTCATATCTGCATTGCCAAATTGTTTAACAGATCCTGGTCTGAGTGGTACATGATAGGTATTGGCAGGACTGTTCTGTGCAACAGATGCCAGGATATGATTGTATAAGCCACGCTCATAATAATCCATCAGTTCTGCCCGCTGATCGAAGAGAAATAGGTCTCCAGTCAGTTTTAGCATATTATAGGTGGCACAGGTTTCATTCTGACCTCCTTCAGAGAAGCCGTTTTCGTACAAAGTAGCTGGCTGCGCAATAAAACACTCCGCATTGGCAGGGTTACGGGCACCTGCAACGCCTCCGATACTGTACATGTAATCGTCTACCATTTTGTGCCAAAAGTTATCCGCTATACTGTAATATTCAGGTTTATTGGATACCCGGTACATTTCGATACTCCCTAAAATTTGGGGTATGTGCTGATTGGCATGCAGTCCACGGAAAATATCTACGTTTTTGGCCAGCCCATGCGAATGTACTGTATCGCCAAAGAAAACCTTTATATTATCAAATAATTGTGCTGTTTTTAGGTATTTCGGATCATTTGTAGTCTGGTATAAACGGGCCGTTACATCATTCATGCCCCCGTACTCGCCAGCAATGTAGGTATTCCACATCCTGATAAGCGTTTCCTGAGGCAGCTTGCTTAAGCGGGTATATACCCAATCACTCATGTCGGTAGCTATTTTAAGTGATTTTTTATTGCCACTTACCTCATATACGTCTATCAAGCCAGCCAAAATTTTATGCAAGGTATAATACGGGGCCCAAACCTGGTTTTTCTGTCCTCCATACTTCGCTCCGTTTTCCAACATGATAAACTGATCGGGAGGATAGGCGCTGATGAATCCTTTTCCCCAGTTCCAATAATCGGTACGAATGCCCGATGCACTAAGGTCAGAATCATAATCTGATTTACCGGGGCCATGCGGTACAGCGCTTGGATCAGATACCGAGGTGGAAGCTGAATTTTTAGGGTTACCTGATAATTGGGATAGTTCATAGAGTGTATTGATCATATACTCCATTTTTTTTGAGAAATTGGCCTGCAGTGCCTTGTCATATCCAGTGCTGGCATAGGCCTGGGCAATTGCCGAAAGGTAGTGGCCTGTGGCATGCCCCCTTAATTTGGTATCCTCACTGTCCCATACCCCCAAAGGTTTTGCTCCTTCGGGTTGTTTCTGGCCAAAAGCCTGGCGGAACATGTATAGGAAGGAGTTAGGGTCGGTTTTAGCTAGTGTTTTGATAAATTTATCACGGTTTTCGATAAATTTGGTTGCATGGCCATGAACATCCGTTTGTAGAGAAACCCTGTTTAAAGCAAACGGCTCAAGCTTTAAAGTTGGCGCAGCTGATTTTTTAAGCGCTTTTACGGTTACAAATGCTTTAGGTTGAAAAGACGTTCCCGCAACACGCCCGGTAACGGTGTAACTTCCAGGTTTCAAGACCGTGCTATTATCAGTTGGAGAAGGCCACAACACACGCACTTTTGGACCTTTCATCTTATTTTTGTAGGTACCCGGTACATAACTGGGTAATCGTGGTAAATTTCCTACTTCTGTTTCCACCTGAATATCTGATACATGGGCTAAATAAGTATTGTAAAGCTGTGGAGTGCCAGAAGAAAACTTTGGGAGATCATCTTCACGCTTACCTACATTTACCGCACTTTCTTGGGTGCCTCTTTGAGCATTGCGATAAATTCCGGCAATCTGCCCCGCACTTAACGGAACCCGGTAAATACGGAAATCATGTATCATGGCATTCAGATAAGGATCTCCAGGTACTAACGATTTTCCGATATACAACAGGTTTTTTGCCCCTGATTGCTGATCGAATACCGTTGTTAACTCCAGGGCGATATGCTTAACTTCGGCCACAGGCTTGCTGTTCACATAAGTCACCATAGATTTTGATGGAATATCTATCACAATGGTAATATAGATCCATTTATTCAGTTCTAAAGCAGGAGCAACCGCTGTGTTTTTATTGTTCTCCTTTGCCGTGATCGATGTCTGGAAACCTTCCTCAGCATTTGTTCCAATAGGTGCTGCAGAAAAATGTTTGGTTACGTCCTTCCCGAAATCAAAAAACCGCTGGCCGGGCTGCTTCGAACGGAGGTATATCCATCCTGATATGCTGAGCGATTCTATATCTGTTAATACTTCTCCTGGAATTGTGACAAAGGAATTGTTATCCCCAGAGAGCGATAAAACCTTTCCAAATCGGCTGTCGTTGATAAATTTGACTCCGTCGCCCTGAAATTTGGCATGAAAATTATTTCGTGACCAATCTTTGGCATCTCCATTAAAGATATAACGCGCACTCATTCCCGTTTCACCGATCCCGTCTAATATCTGGTCTCCATTTTGTGCATTGGCAGAAGTGATACCCATGGCTAAAATAGTGGGGAACAGGATGGTACGCAAGAATACTTTGTATATTTTCATGTTTAAATCATTTTATCAATAAACTCCTTCTTAGATCTGGTTATATCAAAGATATTTTATGCCCGGATCTTTTACTAAGTGCAAATGAATTTAAAGAATATTGAATAAAAACAACCCTTAAAATTCATCGATAAAACTATGAAGAAGCCCTGTGTTTTTATGCTTCTTTTTTATCTGATAGCTACTAGATTTTAACAAGTACCCCGCAGTACAACAAAGATTGGGGTGCTTGGTTAAAATACTAATGTTATGCATTAATATACAACGGAAATCTAGGTTACGCTTCATTTATATTTACATCCCGATCCATCAACTCTGGTTTTTATAGGTCGGGATATCAACAATAATTATGAAAAACACTTATCTGAACCTCTTCGTTTTTTTTCTCCTATATACCGCTTTTCATCCTGCAATGGGGCAATCTCAGCATTTGACGAAGGGACAGGGCAATCCTGTTATACCAGGTTATTTTGCAGATCCAACGGTTAAAAAATTTGGAGATACGTATTATATTTATGCAACAACCGATGGCAATGGGGGTGGGTTCGGCCCATCGCAGGTATGGACTTCAAAAGATTTTGTGAACTGGACCATGCAGGATATGAACTGGCCAACAACCCATCATTACTGGGCGCCAGATGCAACACAAGGCCCTGATGGAAAATATTATCTATACTACTGTCAGCCCGTTGAAATATTCGGTGCATCTTCAGCAACACCAGTTGGTCCATGGACATCCCTTTTGGCACCTGGAAAACCAATAGTTTCAAATTTTATGGTACCCAAAGTGATCACCCTTGATGGGCAGACTTTTAAAGATGACGACGGTAAGTACTATATGTATTGGGGTACCTGGGGCATTTATCCGGGCCATGGTTGTGGCGTTGGCTTATTGAATGCCGACATGAAGTCGTTTTCAAAACTTGCGCAGATCCCGAATACCGATGCAAAAGACTTTTTCGAGGCTCCATTTGTATTTAAAAGAAAGGGTGTTTATTATCTTACCTATTCATCCGGATATTGCGAAGATGGAACCTACAGGGTACAATATGCCACTGCAAGCAATCCGATGGGACCTTTTAAGTATGGCCCAGATAATCCTATCCTCGCCACAAACGGCGATGGAACGGTGCACGGACCAGGGCACCAGTCTGTTCTGCAGCAGGGAGACGATTTTTACCTGGTTTATCACCGGCATAATAACCCACACAATGATGGTGGCTATCACAGGCAGGTAGCAGCAGATAAAATGATCTTCGATGAGAAAGGAAACATACTGAAGCTGGTACCTACACATTCCGGAATTGGCTACTTGGCAAAAAATGCGAATCCGCATCCAAATCTGGCGCTAGGCAAAACTGCTGTGGCCTCTTCAAGTTATGATCAGGATTTTAAACCAGAATTTGCATTCGATGATAATAACGGAACTTTATGGAAAGCCAAAAACAATATTGGTCCCTCGTGGATCCAAGTTGATTTAGGCCGGGTCTATGATGTTAAAAGTGTACATACTCAATTTGAATATGCTACCTGGTACTATCAATACAAAATCGAATATTCGCTCGATGGCAAAACATGGGGGCTGTACATTGATAAGCGTAAAAACACCCAACATGGAAGTCCGATGATCGATTTTGGAAACGTTAAGGCCAGATATCTGCGTACAACAATTTTACGGACAGAATATCCGGGCTTAAATAAGGCGGTATGGAACATTAAGGTTTTCGACAATGCTGAATATAATCCGGTGATGAACACCAGCATCAAAAAATGGGAATCTTTGCAAGGTTTTGAACCGAAAGGACTGTTGGTTGATCTGAACTTTGATCACCTCCGTATAGGATCAATAGCAGCCCATATTCAAAATAATGGAAAATTGGCCGGTATGTTTTCTGCTAACGGAACAAATAAGCCGGTTACTTCAATGATAGGTGGAAAGAAAGCTTTGGTTTTCTCTGGTACCGAGCGCCTGTCATCGTCCGTTCGTGCGCCTTCATCTATGTTGGGGAACAGCAGTTATAGCGTGAGTATGTGGGTGCTGAATCCAGAGATTAATAAAGAAGAAATCATCATTTCATGGACAGGAAGGGGTGGTGTTGATTTAAGTAATGCTGCGGTAGGTTATGGGAATAGTAAAGGTGCAGGGGCTGCCACCCATCTTGGTTGGGCAGATTTAGGATACAGAAATTTACCCAAAGCAAATGAGTGGCATATGATTACCATGGTTTTTGATGGGACAATGGAGCGTATATATGTTGATGGGAAATTGGATAGGGCAGAAAGAAGGATGCTTTTTGTGAATAATCTTACCAGGTTTCTTGTTGGCGGAAATGATGATGGAACTTCAGGATTTTCTGGTGCGCTGGCAGCTTTGAAAATTTATGACGTTCCATTAACCGGTGCAGAGATTAAAGCGGCTTATACAAAAGGCATAACTAACCATACGGTTCTGTACGCAGCTGCAAAAAACCTTGAATATGGGGATTTAGCAAACTGGCCCAACAATGGGGCAGCTTTGGGAGAACTGACATGCAAAGGAAATGTGCAAGTTGCCGATATTAGTGGGAAAACAGCTGCTGTATTGGCAAATGGCAGTAAAGTCCTCATGGGAGATCGCATTACAAAAGAAGTCGATTTTTCAAAACCATTTAGTGCTGTTTTTTCTCTTTTGCCTGCTGTTGGCTCAAAAACAGATCTGTTTGTTGGTAAAGGAAATAAAGCCGTGAGGATAGTGGGTAATGGCAAATGGCAACAGTTAATCTGTTCTTTTTCTCAGGGCAAGTTCCAGGTATTTATTAATGGTAAACCAGCGAGTTATGCACTGGTACCTAATAATCAAAGAGACGAGCGTATTTTGATTGAATCTTCTGGTGGAAGACCAGGTGCCACAACAGCAATATCATCAATTTCAATATACAATTATGGTCTTGATCATAGTGCTTGCTTAAAAGAATTTAATTTTTGGGAACAAACCTTGGGAACAGACAGCTTAAAAGCATCATTTGCCTTAAAACCATCTGCAGTTACACCAAATATGGTTTATATGGTTGCAGATAAACCTAAACTGCCAGGCAGTGACCTCGAATATCTTTTTAAAAATGACAAAGATAAAGGGAATGTAAAATGGCTGCGGTCATTAGATTATATGGATTTTTCGGTCCTTCCGCAAAGCAGTTATCAGTATACGGTGAAAATCAGGGATAATTTTGGAAATGTTACCCAAACATCTCTTCCCTTTGCTGTTAGAACAGATTCTTCACAATTTGTGATCAGAAAACAGCGTGGGTCGGCCCGGTCAGTTCCGGCAACAAAAGACGGCCTGTCAGGAACTTCCTGGGATGGTTTATTGGGAAATGCTGATACCGTTACACAACAATCGGGTATCCTAAAGATGGTTTCGCACAATACATTTTGGGATGGATCGGAGGCAATAGGGCCTTTCGCCTACAACAATGTGGAGGGTGATTTTATCGCCGAGGTAATGCTTTCAGATATGCTGGGGCTCAAGGAGAAGAAAGCCTATGGTGCAAATGAGGCAGGTATAATGGTTAAAGCTCCAACAAATGGAAGAATGCTTTTACAAAACGGCATTATGCCAGGCTGGGGCGTTGGAAATATTGTTACCGACCTTGGGAATGGTGGCAGAAGGCAGACGAACAACCTCTCTGGATGGACTTTTTACAGGCATCTGCAGGTACAACGGCTAGGAAATACATTTTTTATGCGCGGTAGCAGTGATGGAAAGGCTTGGGTAGATCTTCCTGGCAGCCCGGTAAAAAGGGATGATTTGGGAAATAGTGGCTTACAGGTTGGTGTTTATCATGCTACTTATGGTGATGCCTCCGGTGATGCATCTTTTAGCGGTTTTAAGATTATCCAAAAGAAATGAAGCGAACATCGATGCGTCACAAGATGAAGTTCATTTTAATAAAGAATGTAGCTCAATACAGCCACAAAATGAGCTATAAACAAAAGCAGCATGAGCCATAAATTAAAAAATTAGACTTGAAATCAGTATTTCTTTATTGTGTTCTGGAGGCAGTAAACTCGCCAAGGACCTAGAATTATGCAAGAAATGGTTCTGCCAAGAATACTTTTGAGGACAAAGCGAATTTATTTGTCCATCAGTTCAACCCAGGCATTAACCATTTTTTCAATGAGTTCCTTGTTTGCTGTTACCTGATCCATAGAATAAAATTTTGCATAAACCTTTCCCTTAGTTGCCTCTTCAAGAAAGTCTGATTTTACATTGATCAGCGCTCCTTTGTGAAAGATAAGGGCAACATAGTTTTTGATCCTTGGATTGAAAGTAGCCAGGTCTTCTTTGTAAAGAAAACTAGGGCCTCCCCACTTTATGTCTTCTTCTATTTTAGGGTTTGCATTGACAATAATAGATCTTACTGCTTCAAGTTCTGCTTTAAGTGGGTGTTCAAGTTTAGCGATAAACTCATCTACTTTTTTTGTGTTGTTCATAATGGTTTGATATTAATGATTATAACAAATATCAAAATCTTTTATGGAGGGAATTAGGTGTATAAATGACAAATTAACGGGTCGATTAAGACTGATTAGGTGGAAATCCCCTTTTTTTGAATAAAATAGATGCTGTATTTATTTCATGGCCTATTTTTGCTGATTTATCAATGCATCAGCAGCCTTTAATATTTTCATGCCTTCAGCAAGATTTTAAACAATAAAATTAAAATAACGCAGACTATGTTTTATATTCTTTTGTTTTCTACTGATCGGATCCTGCTTAGCGTTTCCAGTCTTAGGCCAAGGAACGAAGCAACATACCGGAGCGGCACACGGTTAATCATCCAGGGGAAGGCTTGGAGTAGGTGTTTATAGCGGCCCGTAGCAGAGGGAATCTGACAGAGAAAGCCCCTGTCATTCGCTCCTCTATAATGAAGCTCCATAATCTTTCTGCCAATAATGTTTGCCTCTGCAAAATTTTTATAAAGCATAGTCGTGAGTTCATGAGGTATGGCAATCAGCTCTACATCCTCTATTGCCTGGAGGTATTCATCTGATTCTTCTTCAGTCCATAGATTGCGGATGGTCCCTACAATTTCATTTTCCTGACAGATCCAGGAAGTGATCTCTGTTCCCGAGTCCTTATAGAACCCCCTTACTACTCCCTTTAAAATCAGGTAAAGATATCTATTACGATCTATCGGAGAGATAATATATCTGTTCTTACGGAAACTCACGGGAAAGGTGTGGCTATCGATGAGTGCCTCCATTTCAACAGTTAGGGGGTGAAAGCTATTGTATAGGGCAATAAGTGGGGAAGCACCGTTATAGGAGTCCCATTTGTTGTTTTCCTGCGCACCGGCCATGATTCTTTAGTTTAGCTTTTCAGATAAGATAAAAGTAATTAAAAGACCAAACTTTTCAAATTTTCGTCGTTCCAGATTAATTGCATTGTCTCTTGATCTCAAGTAACAGTTATCGGGAAAATTCAGCTGATCATATTAGCCCCCCATCAAATACCGGGCCGGTAAGCTATATCACAGCTCATCAATATAAATTTTGGCGAAGATTAAAATGGCCTGTTTTTTGGCAATTATTTGTTTTTGGCACTTAAAGATGTGCGTAAAGCGCCCGATAGGGCAAGCATTTCACATACTTTATCATTCCAGTCTATCAGTGCATCTTCAGGTGAGGTTCCAAGACCTGAAAGATCATGCTCCTCCTCAAAGGATAATACGGCATAATAACAATCACCATCTTGATAAACGGAGGGTTTAAACTGCATTACAAATGTTGGTAACCTGTATCTGTTATAATCAAAATCTACCAGTTTTCCTGGGATCGTTCTGGCCTGCTGTTTCATAGCTTGCTATTTATCGAAACTTTTTTGTTTACCTGTTTTCTACTTAGGGTATGCGAATGCATTTGTAAATTAGTCAATCAATGTTTCCTCAAGGTTAGCAGGTTGTTGTTTGTTTGTTAAGTGTTTGGTGAGGCTGTGTTTTTACGAAAAAATACCTGGTATGCTTTCCCAAGATTAGGGCTTTCCCATTTGCCCAGAATCAATTTTTTGAGATGGGTAGGGCAGGTGCTTTAATATTGATGTTTTGAGCGATACGGTCAATGAATAAAGATATTTTTTCCTGTTAATCTTTTTGGCTCAAACGCAGTCAAATCCCATCTATACCAATCTAGCCATGAAGGTTGAAAAGAAAATTCTAAAAACATCAGATAAAACCGGGAATGAGGCGCGTGAAAGTGTCTTTCCCAAAAGAATGATACTTTTTATCCTTGTGTTAAGTGCAATACTAATGATCTTGATTTTGTTTAAAGATTAACCTGGGTTGAATCCCCTCTTTTAGAGGGGAGGGACGTAAAATGGGCATTTTATTAGTCCTAGCCGGACAGGCTTCTTTCTTTTTGATGTCAAAAAGACCAGCAGAGCTAGCTTGAATGCCGCTGAAAAACATAAAAGCCCATGAAAAAACAAAAAACACCGGCTGAAAATTTATTCATTCGTATTATAGTTTTCAGCTGCATTCATGAGGGCTTCGCCGTTTTCTTTCGAAGCTAGTAGGTTGGCTTGGGCATTGCAACCCGAAAAATTTATTACGCCGGATTTAAGTAGAACGGGGATACGGTGCTACGGCCTAGTTGGAAGGAAATGCGAAATCATCATAAACTGTTCATATTTAAATGATTATAAAATAACGGTAATACAGTTATTAATTTAAGTTTATTTATGTGCAGATTGGTTTTTAGGCATTTGAAGCATGGCTGGTTGATCTTGCAGATAAAAGATTAATTTTCCGCCTTGCACCAGCAATTGGTGTTTAATTTGGTTTTGGGTAAAAAGCTTTCCATTTAAACTGATTTTAGAGATGTAAATAGAATTTTTGTTCTTTTTAATGGCTGTTATAACCAATTTTTTGCCATTTTTAAAAGCTATTGTAGCCTGTTTAAACAAAGGACTGGTGAGTTGATAGTTTCCTGAAACAGGATCTACCGGATAAAAGCCAAGCGCTGCAAATACATACCATGCCGACATTTGCCCCGCATCGTCGTTGCCACTTAAACCACCAGCGCCTTCCCCGTACTCTTCTGCCAAGATGCGTGATACTTGCATCTGGGTTTTCCATGGAGAAGAAGTGTAGTTGTATAAAAATGGAATCTGGTGGCCAGGTTCATTCCCATGCCAATATTCCTTTTTATTAAAGAGCGAATCCAGTTCGTTTTCGAGATTTTTCCGCCCACCCATCAACTTGATCAGTCCTGGCATATCATGCGGAACATAAAAAGTATATTGTCTTGGGGTTCCTTCTGTAATATAAGGTTCGCGGTGATCGGGATAAAAAGGCTTGTACCAGTTGCCATTGGCAAAACGGCCCCTAACCATTCCAACATTGGGATCAAAAACATGTTGGTAATTAAGCGATCGTTTTGATAGCTCTCTGTAATCGGTTTCTTTGCCCAAATCTTTCGCGATACTGGCGAGTGCATAATCATCGTATGCATACTCTAAAGTTCTGCTTACCTGTTCTTTTTTATGAAAAGCGTTGGGGATACTGTCTTCTAACGGAATATAGCCATACTTTAAATAACTGTTAATGCCACGTCGGCCTTTTCCATTCAGATAATCGACAGAATCGGGCATTTGGAAGGCATTTTGCCTCATCAATCGGTAAGCTTCATTAATATCATAATTGCGGATCCCCTTATTATATGCGGAAGCGATGAAAGCAGTGGCATGATCGCCGATCATGGCGGCAGTATAACTGTTCCAACAAGGGAAAATAGGCATCCAACCACCTTGCTGACCTTTTAATACCATCGAATTAACAAGACTATTAGCTAAGTTGGGATTCAATAGTTCAATTAATGGTAATTGTGCACGGTAAATATCCCACATCGAAAAATCATCGTAATAATTGCCTTTATTTATTGTTTTGTTCTGATAATTTCCATCAAACTGCGGATATTTCCCATCTACATCATTGTATAACCTGGGATGTTGCATGGCATGATAGAGGGCCGTGTAAAAGATTTTCTTTCCTTTTTCATTTGTGTCTGAAATACGGACCTGCGATAGGGATTGTTCCCAAGCCTGATTGCTGCGTGCTAAAACAGTATCAAAATCATCATTTTTGATCTCACTTTCCAGGTTGGCCTTGGCAGCTGCGATACTTGTAAATGAGGTGCCGGAATAAATCACTAACTGTTCTCCTTTTTGCAGTTTAAAGCCTGCATAAGCACCAATATCCTTTTTATTGCTGATGTTTTGCTGATTGAAAATATGACCTTCGCTATAAACACCTGCAGAAGTAAAGGATTTTTTGAACCGGATGAAAAAATAACCACTAAAGCCTGCAGGTTCTCCCCATCCCTGATAAATCCGGTGAACAGGATTATATCCGGAAATTTCACCTTTTTCTGCATCAACCTGAATAAAACCTTTGCTCTGATCGCTATTGGGCGTAACTAAAATATAAACGCTATCTGTTTTCAGTGCGGTGATCCGCATTACACCGCTTCTGAGGCTGGCTGTAATTTCTGTTAACAGTTGATGTTGAGGTAATTTTAATTTGTAATAGGATGGGGTAGAAACTTCGTTTTCGTGGACATAATTTTCTGCATATTGAGCTGCATTGGTTTTAAGTTGGCCTGAAATGGGCATAATGGTGAAGCTTCCGTAATCTTGGGTACAAGAACCACTGATCCAATGGCTTGCCCTAAATCCGTAAAACTTTTTGTTGTTGTAATAATAAGGTGCCAGACATTTTTTTTCGGTGAGCTGGGTCTGCGGTGTCCATTGTGTCATACTAAAGGGCGGTGCTACAGCAGGAATGGTATTGGCCAGGCGTTCGGTTTTATCTTCTATATGTTGGCTGGCCAATGTGGTGCTGGCCGAAGTACCCGAAAATGGCTGAACATAGGGGATTAAAGGCTGTTTTTGTGCATAAACAACATTTGTATAAGTGATCGCTATGGCCGAAAGGAACAGAAACTGTATTCCTTTTTTGAATTTTGACGCTCTATTTTTTACATCAGTTAACAACATATGTATAATGGGGCTAGGATTTGATGGAAGTTCTTTTATTGCTTCTTTGTTCTTCAGGGGTAATTTTGTGTTTTTAATATTGCTCGTTTCGTCATCCTGAACTCGTTTCAGGATCTTTCTATATTACTTAGCGTATGGAGCCTAAGGCTTTGCCTTAAATTTTTAAGAACCATTTTCTATCATAGAGAAATTTCAATATCCCAAGCTGTATCAGTAGAACGCCTAGCCATAAACCTGCCTGTTGCCAGGCTAAAGGAATTTTAGCTATAACTCCGCCAAAGAGGAATTGTGAAGTAGATTCGAAATTGAAAAGCCCATGGGCACAAACGTAAATTAAAATAGAATTAGTACCAATCCAGATGAAAGGCAAGCTCCATTTTTGATAAGTTTTAACATCAATAATGTAATAGAAGACAGAGAACAGCGCCAGACTAAATCCACCGGCAACCAATACAAAAGAGCTCGTCCACATATTTTTATTGAACGGAAAAAGCAGGTCCCATAGTAATCCGAGCGAAACCAATATTATGCCTGCTACAAGGAGGTAGAAAGCTTTTAGAACCAGACTGAAACGGTTATTTTTAGTGTTTAGAAATGTTCCAGTAAATACCCCTAAAAGTGCTGTTGCAATGGAAGGAATAGTGCTCAGCAAACCTTCCGGGTCGTAAACTGCACGATGGAGTTTGCCGGGCAACAATAAGCGGTCTACATAGGCTGCCAGATTACCTTCGGGTGTTAAAACGCCATTCCCAAAACCAGGAACAGGTATGGCTATCATGATGATGTAGTAGCCCAATAAAATGCCGAGCAACCAGATGAGCTGTTTGCGTAACGAAAAATTGAGGTAAATTAAAGCCGCAAAAAAAGTAGATAGGGCAATCCGGCCAAGTACGCTCGCGAAACGGGTATTTTCGTAGCCTTCCCATTGGAGCAGGCCGTTTACCACCATTCCAAGAAAGATTAAAATCAGTGTTCTTCTGACCAGGGCATAATAAATAGCTTTTGCTGATTTTTTTTTATCATTTCCGGCATTTAAATGTTTTTCATAAGAAAATGGCATCGAAACACCTGAGATAAAGATGAAAAGTGGAAAAATCAGGTCGTAAAAAGTAAAACCGTTCCAAAGGGAGTGATGAAGCTGGTTGCTGATGCCAACCGAAAACTTTTCGAGAAACGATAAATGGCTATTACTGGCAATGGTCCAGTCATTGGGATTTCTGATCAAATGGTGTTCTTTCATTACACCGTTAGCCAGTCCGTGGAAAATACCTTCTCCACTAATAATCCAGAACATGTCAAAACCGCGTAAGGCATCTAAAGAAAGTAATCTTTTCTTTTTCGGTAAAAGTAAATCTTGCGGTGCAGATTCGGTAATGGCCATAATATTTTTAAGCTAATGATGGGCGGTTTTTGTTTTCTAAAAATAAGCGCTGTTCGGAGAAAAGCAGCATTTATTTTTTGATAATGGTATTATAAATAATTTCTCCTTCATCGTTAATGGTTTGTACACGGATTAAATCTTTACTGACCGAGAAAAGCATAAAACCATACACAGAAGCCACCATCTGGGCATCATCAATGAGTTTTACAGGTGTTTTTTCTGATGCTGCGCCTGAAATGAAGTGATGTGTTTTGCCTTCAGGTTTAATGTACTGCAAGCTGTGCTCGTGCCCGGTGAGGTATACATCTACGCCATAACGATCAAAAACCGGTTTAAGGGAACGGCGGATTGCTTTGGTATCATATCCATCTGTGCGGCTTCCTCCAGTATACATGGGATGATGCCCCACAACAATTTTCCATCTGATGCTTGGATCTGTGTCACTTAATGTTTTAACCAGCCATCGTTTTTGTTGGGTGGTATCCTGGCCTTTTACATTTGGGCCGTATTCGGAATTTTTGTAAAATTCTGGAATTAAAGGGTTGGTATCGATAAAAGCAATCAATACCTGATTATTCAGATCTCCATTGATGGGGAACTTCTTTGCGTAATAACGGGCGGGCATTTTCCATCTCCTACTGATTTTAGAATAAGCAACCTGGGCATCTGGATTGGATTTATAATCGTGGTTACCCAGTACCGGATACCAATCCCACTGCAAAGAAAATGCAGTATAAATATCTTCAAAAGAATATTTAAAAAGTGGATCGTGTTCACTGATTACGCCGCTAGGGTAGAAGTTATCACCTGTAGAAATGATAAACTGTGCTTTAACATCTGCTGCGGTTATCCCCATTTGTTGCGCTACCTGTTTCTGATGGTCGGCACCGTTTCTTCCCCAATCGCCCATGGCAATAAAATTAAGCGATAAGGCATCTTTAGTTATCGTTTTGGTAGGAGGGGTGGCTTCAGATTGTGTTTTTAATAAAACCTGAGCTTGTAATGAGCAATAGGTGAATAGGGAAATCAGTAAAAGTAAGTGTTTCCTCATGGAGATAAATTTAAGGTGATTGAGAAATTTTGATGGGCCATCGGCCTTAAACAGGATAGGAAAAAAGAAATTTCTCTGGCTTTTACCCCAGAGAAATTTTTGTATTGTTTACCGAGGGTTAATTGTAACCAGGGTTTTGAACCAATGTATTGTTTGTCGCTATTGCTGTACTTGGAATTGGGAATATACGGCGATAAGTATCGGTATTGGTTTTAGATAAACCATAAGTGTTCTCAAATTTACCGAACCTGATCATATCATTACGGTGCCAGCATTCCCATGCAAATTCTTTCGAACGTTCATTGTAAAGTACATCCAATGTCAATGCGCCTAAAGCTGCAGAAGTGGTACGGTTGCTTCGTACGCTGTTTACCAAACCTAATGCCGTAGCGCCTAATGTTGGCGTTCCACCTCTAAATATGGCTTCAGCTTTCGTTAGGATAATATCTGAATAGCGGAATAACGGCATATCGTTGTTTTGGTTCCGGCTAATTGGATTGGTGTAATCTGGTAAGAATTTAATGTTACGGTAGCCGGTATTCCAGGCAATTTCATCCTTCCCTAAATCGTAAGCATTTGCACCTAAACGTGAACTGCTTAATGGCGTTAAATTTAGGGCATAAGTTAGTGTTCCAGCCGGAGTACCACCAGTATAAAACTGATCGTAGCCTAAATTAGTGGTGCTCACCATTATCGGACTACCATCTGGCCAGTACTGCGGGCCGGTAAGCCATTGTTTGTTTCTGATGTCGTTCGAATCGTTAAAATTTGCATAAAACTCAGTTGTAGTCATTCTCGGACCGCTCGGTTTGTTGTTTGACAAGCCTCCGCCACTGCTTTGGTTCATAACCGGGTTGGTAAATGTGCCTGGTGTGGATCCAGAATATTGATAGCGTATGCCAAGGTTACGGTTTAAATCGTAACGGGCCATAAACATATTGCCGGAAGAAGTAGACGCATCAAAGGGGATTGCAAAAATAAATTCTTTTTGCGTTGGCCCATTGGTGGGATAAAACATTTGTAGATAGCTCGACATTGGTTCTATACTATATAAACCTGAACTGATAATCTGATCACAAGCCGCTATACAATCATCATAACGTGCTGTTCCTGTATATACAGCCGCATTTAAGTACATTTTTGCCAATATCGAATAAGCGAGGTATTTTGTTGGTAAACCATAGGTTGCCATACCGCTAGTCGATTTTAAATAGGGGATAGCCGCTTTAAGCTCGCTTTCTACATAGTTGAATACGTCTGCACGTTTCGAATTCGTTTTTAATGCTGTGCTGCCATACAACGTATCTAACGGAACATTGCCATATAAATCCATCATCATAAAGTACGACAGGGCCCGCATGGTTTTTAATTCTGCAAGGTTGGTGTTTTTTGCAGCACCCGCTGGTGCCGACTCGCTAATAATCGAAATGGTTTGATTGGCAGTGCCGATAATGTTGGTCAAATAAGACCAACCTGCTGCAACCCAAGCATTGTCTTTTGTCCAGGTGTGGCGATGCAGTTCAAGGTACTTATTCCCGTCAATCCAGTCGGAAGCAAAAATTGGCAGCACCGATTCATCTGTTGAAGAACTTTGTAAAAAAAAGTAAGTAGTGGCATAATCGCTCCTTAAATTGATATATACCGCCCCAGATGCCGATGTTAACTGTGCGGCTGTTTTGGGATAGGTTTCTGGTAAAAGTTCTGATGTAACGGGTACCTCGAGTTTTTGACAGGAGGTGAATATTAATGCACCAGTAAGCGCAAATAATATTCCAAATAATATCTTTTTCATGTCTTTAGAATTTGTGTTTTAAAATGATGCGTTAAGACCTAGTAAAAAAGTACGTGTTTTAGGATAGAAGTTGTTATAATCTATACCCGGGGCAGCGCCTCCTTGATTAATCTCAGGATCAATCCCTTTATAGCCAGTAATGGTAAATAAATTATTGGTTGATAAATAAACCCTAACATTACTTACATATTTAATTAGGTTTTTAAAATTATAGCCTAAAGTTGCATTATCCAAACGCACATAAGAACCACTTTCAATATACCGGTCTGAGTAGAATGAGTTTCTCGTGTCTGTTACTTTATCGTCAGCAGCGCTGTTTAGTATGTTATTAACTGCTGCACCCGCGGTGTAAGATAGATCTGCTTTGGTGGCATTAAATATCTTATTGCCAAAGGTTCCCCTTAAAAAGATGTTCAGCTCGAACTCTTTATATTTGAAGGTATTGCTCCAGCCCATTATTACTTTTGGCTGCGCATTGCCCAGGTAGAAATAATCGGTTCCAATGCTAGGTGTGGTGGTTGTAGAACCATCACGTTTGTAAAACAGTGAGTTGCCACTCGCATCTTTGCCCGCATATTTTAGGGTAAAGAACTGGCCAAGCGGGTAACCAACTTTCAGGATTTGTAAAGTCGCATTGGTTTGTCCAGGTCCTTCTGGATCTGAGTAACGAATAGAATCTGCATTAGAAATAGGACCTTGTAAGCTCGTAATTTTGTTTTTATTGTATGCCATGTTAATGCTACTCAACCATGAAAAACTTTTGGTAGCAACTGGTGATACATTTAAACTTACTTCGATACCTTTATTACTGATGCTACCACCGTTTGCGTATAATTGGCCACCCGGAACAAGCGCTTGTGGTACACTGTATTTGAAAAGCATGCCATTGGTGTTTTTATCATATACATCTACACTACCCGTAATTTTGTTGTTTAAAATGCCAAAGTCCACACCAAGGTTTTTGGTTGATGTCCTTTCCCATTTTAAATTGGGGTTTGCACCTTGTATAGGTGCATACGCCCCCGCCTGCACACCATTGTTGTAATAAGTGCCGAAACCACCATAAACTAACTGTCCATAATAAGCGCCTATCCCTGAAGAGTTTCCGGTTACTCCATAACTGGCACGGATTTTTAAATCGCTAACAAATGATTGGCCCTTCATGAATTCTTCTTCGCTTACTCTCCAGGCTAAACCAACAGATGGGAAATAACCCCATTGGTTATTTTTTCCGAATGCAGAGCTTCCATCGCGTCTGATTGAACCTTGCAAAAAGTATTTACTCTTATAATTATAATTTAACCTGAAAAAGTCAGAGATCATCAGGATTCTTTGATAAACAAGGTCATTTCCTAAATTAATGCGGTAAGTAGGAATGGCATAGGGGTTGCCCAGGGTAAGGTTTTGAAAGCCAACGAAATCTGTTGGGAAATTTGTACTTGAAGTTTGAAAGCCATCACCTACGATATTATCCTGATAACTGTAACCCAGTACAGCATTTAAGGTATGGTCGCCAATTTTCTTATCCCAGGTTAAGAATGTTTCTAATATTTTATTGGTGTTTTCAAAATTGCTTCTTAAAGCCGATCCATTAGTGCCAAACACACCTCCAATCAGGGTATGTGCTATTCCAATGCCTGGGTCGGGGTTATTGTAAAAGTTCGATGTTGGGTATTTTCCAAAATAACTGCTGTAAAATTCACCATGAGCAGCGGTAGTTTTCTGGTAAGATAAATTAATGTTATAGGTAAAGCCAAACGGCAATTTTACTTCCGTATTAAAACCACCAATTAAAACGTTATATTTTGTTTCGTCCTGTGCATTATCGGCAATGGCTACCGGATTAAAATAACCTGTATTGTTCAGGTTTTCGAAATAACTTCCATCTGCATTATAAATTGGCGAAACAGGTAAGCGCTTTGCAGCCTGTAACAATACAATATTCTGCAATGGCTCGTTAATAGATTTGCTACTCGAATTGGATAGGTTTAAGCTGAATTTTACTTTATCATTGAATGCGTACTGATCTATGTTTAATCGACCAATAATACGATTTAATGAACTTTTACTTAAAATACCCTCTTTGTTAAAGTAGTTTAAGCTGGCGCTATAATTGCTGTGATCGGTACCACCGCTAAATGAAAGGTTATGGTTTTGTGAATATGCGGTAGAACGCTCAATGGCTTTCATCCAATTTACATTTTCGCCTTTATCATCATTTGGCGAAAATGCAACTTTGTTAGCTGTAAGGTAAGCCCTTAATTGATCAGCATCCATTAAATCAAGCTGATTACTTACTTTTTCGGCAGCTATATAGCCACTATAGCTTAACTGCGGCATGCCCGATTTACCACGTTTTGTTGTTACTATAATTACACCACTGGCTGCACGGTTACCATAAATAGCAGTTGCTGCGGCATCTTTTAATACATCAATTGATGCAATATCCGCTGGTGCTATCGCCGCAATATCGGCTCCTGGGATACCATCAATCACATAAAAAGGAGCTCCCGGACTATTAACGGTAGATGCACCACGTAAAATTACTGCTGCTGGTTTGTTTGGGTCGCCACTGGCGCTAATATTCAGCCCCGGAACTTTACCCTGTAGCAACTGACCAACATCTGCAATAGCGCCTTTATTTAATTCTTCGGGTTTTACTGAAGTAATGGCACTTGATAAGCCCTTGCGAGACCCTTTTCCATATCCTACCACAACTACATCTGTAAGTGAGGTATTCGCTTCTTTTATGGTTACTTTATAGCTCGATGCAGTGCCAATAGTGATTTCTTTGGCTTCGTAGCCCATAAAAGTAAATACGAGTTTGTCGCCGTTTTTGGCAGAGATGCTAAAAGCACCTTTGTCTCCGGTAACTGTTACTTTGCTGGTGCCCTTTACCGAAACCGAAGCACCAATAATTGGCATGTTTTCGGTATCTATTAAATTCCCGGTAATTTTTCGTTCATCCTGCGCAAAGACAGCGTTGAACGACTGGCTGATGAGTAAAAGCAGCAAAAAGATGCTGCCATACTTTAAGCTTGTACATTTAAATCTCATGATTTTTGTAGATTTAGGTTCATAAATTGGTTTGTTTTATTTGGTTATACTGTTTTTGAGATAGAATGTTAAAATTTAATGGTAGCTGGTAAATACTTAGCTACAAGCGCTTTGTAATAGGGCTCTAGTTCTGCCCAGCTTTTCTGATTGGGGTTTTTAGAGTATAAATCGTAAGGATTAAACAGATTAACCCATTTAAACATTTCATGATCTTTTTCATTCATCAGGTGATCGTATGCATTTTCCCTGTGCTGCGAGTAAAAGGAATGGTAACGGAGCATGTATAATCCCGGCTCCGGAATGTAGGGCTTCATCATGTGGTATACATATTCATCGTGGCCCCATGACATGTCTACATTGTCTAGACCGCAGTTTTGAGTATAAACACCCAATTTGGTCTGGTAGGTTTCGTTTTTAAAATCGGGATTCTGACTGAAAAATTCTGGATAAACAATTTTATCTGAATAGGCGCAACCTACCGGAAAAGTATCGCCCACTACGGCCCATTGTGGTTCTCCGAACAGACACAGTACTTTGCCCATATCGTGTATTAAACCAACCAATACCATCCAATCGGGGTGGCCGTCGTTTCTAATGGCTTCTGATGTTTGTAAAAGGTGCTGCATCTGGTCCAGATCGGTATCAGGATCAGAATCATCTACCAGTTTGTTTAAAAAATCAAACGCACTCCAGATCGGCATCTCCTGTTTGTCGAACTTTAAATAATCTGCTTTTTTCTGTTTTACGAAATCATAGGTTTGATAAGTATGATTAAGCCTGTAAAATTCTTTTACGCTGTCTTTTTCCGTTTCATCATAATTTCTGAACTGCTCTTCTTTTTTTTCAGCGTTGATGTTTTTTGGATCAGGGTAGCGGATTAATATATCCTCTTCCCATTGATCAAGATTTTGCAATGGATTTTGATTATCCTTTGAAGCTTCGCTTTGGTTTCTCATAAGGCTAGAAATGGATTGGTTAAAGATTTTCTTTGGTTTTATAAGTTAAAGTTGAGTTTTTAGAAGCTTAAACTTTTATATTTTGCCAATTTTATTTACGTAAACGATTAAGTAAAATTAAATTCTACACTATGTAATCAACTTTAATTTGTTTATATTTAATAGGTTACATTTTGAGTTGCACTAATGGTTGTCCTTTTCTGCCTGAATGCCCATTAGTGAAATGTATAAAAGAAAAGAAATAAACGTTGTTATTACGATTATTTCATATTTTCGTTTGTAGCAGATACTTTTTCTTAGTCAAAAGAAGTATCTTATTGCTGTAACCAACAAATGTTATGAACATAAATTCGGCAAACCTGCTCTGAAAATTGAGGCAAGCTGGATTGTTTTTGATGAAGATGCTGGTGAAAAAGAAGCTTTTGACCTATTATATCGCTAACTAAAGTGTTATATGGGGCATTTTCCTCTGAAAAAACTAACTAAACAAATTTTTAAGACATGGCGGAAGCAGTGAACATTAAGCGGTTGGCTCAGGAATTAAATATTTCCATCGCAACCGTTTCTAAGGCCCTCAATGACAGTTACGAGATCAGTTTAAAAACCAAAAACAGGGTGTGGACCTTAGCCAAAGAGTTAAATTATACACCCAATCCAGCCGCCAGTAATCTAAGGAGCCATAAAACTAAAACGGTAGCGGTGATCATTCCCTGTGTAGCCAATAACTTTTTCTCATTATCCATCAAAGGAATTGAGGAGATTGCAAGGCAATACGGTTACCATGTACTTATTTACCAAACCCACGAGAATATAGAGGCAGAAGTTGCCTTCACCAATAGTTTATTAAATGGCCGGGTAGATGGTATTCTTACATCTGTGTCTAGCAGTGAGTATAACAGTGAATATTATACCAACCTGGTTAAGAAAATTCCATTGGTGTTTTTTGACCGCGTTTATGAAAACCTGGATGCTGTTAAAGTAACCACCGATGATTACGAAATTGCTTTTCAGGCGACTGAGCATTTAATTGAATGCGGTTGTACCAAAATTGCGTATTTATATGGATTGGAAAATCTTCCTGCTGGTAAAGCCAGGTTTGCGGGTTATCTTGATGCACTGAAAACGCATGGAATAGCTGCTGATGAGCAGCCCGTTGTTAAATATCAGGATGACGAAGAACTTAATCTGCAACATATAAACGAGCTGCTCAGGGAGTATAAGCCCGACGCACTTTTTTCTTCCATTGAAGAATTTATTATTCCTGCTTACTGCGCCTGCAGAGAAATGGGCCTAAAGATTCCGGATGATGTGAAAATACTGAGCTTTTCGAACCTCAGTACAGCAAAGCTTTTGAATCCTTCACTTACTACAATTACACAGCCAGCTTTCGAAATCGGGCGTGAAGCAGCAAAATGCCTGTTCAAAATTCTCAATAATAAACAACTGGATGATGAGCAGAATATAATATTGAAATCGATGTTGATCAAGCGCGAATCGACAGGCTGCTAACAAAGCTAAGTCTGTGTTATTGCTATAGGCTAGGCGAAAACGTTTACGTAATTAAATAATCGAATTTAGCCCCCAACATTGGGATTTTTTCTGATTTTTAAAAAAAAACCAAATATAAAAAATCCATATGAACCACTTGTCTGCATTTGATTATGCTGTTTTTTTGATGTATTTTATTATTGTTTCGGCATATGGCTATTGGGTTTATCGGAGCAAGAAAAAAAAACGTACCGATACCAAAGATTATTTTCTGGCAGAAGGTTCACTTACCTGGTGGGCAATTGGCGCATCTATCATTGCTTCTAATATTTCTGCCGAGCATTTTATTGGCATGTCGGGTTCGGGTTTTGCTATGGGGCTTGCCATTGCAAGTTATGAATGGATGGCAGCTGCCACGCTAATTATTGTAGCCATATTCTTTCTACCTATTTATATCAAGAACAAAATTTATACGATGCCACAGTTCCTTTCTAACCGCTATAATAATACGGTGAGTACACTGATGGCTGTTTTTTGGTTACTCGTTTATGTGTTTGTAAACTTAACGTCTATTTTCTTTCTTGGGGCCATTGCTATTGAAACCATTACAGGCGTTCCTTTTAATATATGCATCATTTTTCTGGCCATTTTTTCTGCTATTATTACACTAGGGGGGATGAAGGTAATTGGTTATACCGATGTAATACAGGTTTTTGTTTTGGTTGCAGGCGGATTGATTACCTGTTATATGGCACTTAAACTCGTAGCCGAAAAATTAGATGCACCAAATGTTTTAGCCTCGCTTCCATTATTACGCAGTGAAGCGTCTGATCATTTTCATATGATATTTTCGAAAGGGGATAAATTTTACAACGAACTGCCGGGTATTGCGGTATTGGTAGGTGGTTTGTGGATCAATAATTTAAATTACTGGGGCTGTAACCAGTATATCGTTCAAAGGGCATTGGGAGCCGACTTAAAAACCGGGCGCAGCGGACTAATATTTGCCGCATTTTTAAAATTACTCATTCCGGTAATTGTTGTTATTCCTGGTATTGCTGCCTATGTGCTTTATCAACGTGGTTATTTTCATTCCGAAATGCTAGATGCCGCCGGAACGGTTAAACCCGATCATGCTTATCCGGTGCTCATGAATTTATTGCCTGCAGGAATTAAAGGTTTGGCTTTCGCCGCGCTCACTGCTGCCATTGTGGCCTCTTTAGCAGGGAAATGCAACAGTATCGCCACCATTTTTACGCTTGATATTTACAAGAAATTTATCAAACCTGAAGCTTCAGAAACACGTTTGGTTTCAGTTGGGCGATGGTCTGTGGTTATTGCATCTCTAATTGCTATCGTTATTGCGCCTGCATTGCGCAGTTTTGATCAGGTTTATCAGTTTATTCAAGAATATGTCGGTTTTATTTCGCCGGGTGTTTTTGCCATCTTTTTACTTGGCTTTTTCTGGAAAAAAACCACTTCACGTGCAGCCCTCACTGCTGCATTATTAACCATACCACTATCTATCTTGTTTAAATTTTTACCCACATTAACCGACGGAGCCATTGAGCCAATCCCTTTCTTAAACAGGATGTCATGGGTATTTGTGATCATCATCGTTTTGATGGTTTTGGTTACGCTAACCGATCCGAAAAGTAAAGATAATCCACAGGGGCTTGAAATAGACCGCAGCATGTTTAAGGTTACTCCGGCATTTACCATTGCCTCGGTTATAATATGTGGTATTCTTGCAGCGCTTTATACCGTTTTTTGGTAAACGGGCCTTTGTCTAAAATAGCCTTATCTATCTATTCCTAATGAATTGAAAATGAAGATCAAAATATTACTCTTTTTTGCAATGCTGATTTCTATCGGTACGCTGGCCCAAAATAAATTATACAATATTAAAAACTACGGCGCAGTTGGCGATGGCAAAACCAATGATGCAGTTGCTATTCAGAAAACCATCGATGCCTGTGCAGCAGCAGGCGGCGGACAGGTAATTGTACCAGCTGGTTATGTGTTTTTAACTGGTCCTTTTAACTTAAAATCGTTCATCGATTTAAGAGTGGAAGGCGGTGCTAAGCTCTTGGCTAGTCCAGATGAAAAATTATATACCCAAAGTGCCTTTCGTGAAAACAAGGGCGAGGGAACCATTTGGATAGGCGGGGAAAAACTCGAACAGGTAAGCATCAGTGGAACAGGGGTAATTGATGGAAATGGGATTTCGTTTATGGGGGAGGAGCTTAGCGACTCGTATGTATTAAAACCCTTTAATGTTGTAGACCCCAGGCCGCATTTGCTTACTTTGATCGGTTGTAATAAACTGAACATAGATGGGGTAACTTTTCAGAATTCAGCCTACTGGACGGTTCATTTAGTAGGTTGTAATGACGTATCGATATCAAATATTACGCTGTTGAACAGTATTAAAATCCGTAACAGCGATGGTATTGATCTTGATCATAGTAAAAATGTGAGGATTACCAATTGTTTTATCGAATCAGGCGATGATTGTATTTGCTTAAAAAACAGGCGTGAATTTGCAGAGTATGGCGCCTGCGAAAATATTGTGATTAGTAACTGCACCATGACCTCTAGTTCATGCGCCATTAAAATAGGTTCTGAAAATATGGACCGGATCAGTAATGTGCTCGTCAATAACTGTAATATCAGGAAAAGCAACCGCGGTATTGGTATTCAAAACCGTGATGAAGGGACGGTAAACAACGTAATTTTCTCCAACCTGTTTATCGAATCCAAACTTTTTTCGGATGTATGGTGGGGCAAGGCAGAGCCGATTTATATTACTGCTTACCCAAGAGCAACCAGCAACAATAAAGATGCTGGTTGGCGTTTGCCAAAAGGACAAACCAAGGGAAAGGTAGGAGCGGTTAAGAATATTTATTTCAGCAATATCCGCTGTACGGGAGAAAGTGGTGTGTACATCAGTGGCGAAAGCCCCGATAAAATTTCAGAGATCTACTTTGATCAGGTTAGTGTTTATCTTGATAAAACCACAAAGGAAGAAGGGGGTGTATACGACCGTAGGCCGAGCAATGTTGAAGGACTTGTTAAAAGTGCAATTGCAGGGTTTTATTTTGAAAATACGGGCTACATCAGTGTACTTAACAGCAATGTGGTATGGGGTGTAAATAAACCTGGTTATGCCGGTAAAGCCATTGAACAAAAGAATGTAAGTAAGCTCAAAACCGTGAACTTTAACGAAACTACAGTAGATAAATAATTAAGGATTGCGCCCGATAATTAAGTGCTTCAACGTATAATAGCATATTTATTGGAATTCAGGCTGTTGTTCTTTTTGAGTAATTTCGGCCATTGCAATAACAATTTCGTTAATGGTTTTAATGCTGAAGACATGTCTGCCGGTTAACCACCTTTTAATTTCATCAGGATTAATATCCAGTATGGAAGCAAGATTGTTTTCTGTTACACCCTTTTCTGCAAGTACTTTTGTGGTTTTATTGGCAACTTCGAGATTTAGCTGCCCTAGCTTCTCAATTGCAGGATTTCCGGTTTCTTCCAGCCAGATTGAAACAAAATCATTTTTTTCCATTTTATTCTTTTTTACCGTTTAGAACAATCATATATTTTGTGTCAATTGTTCATTTGGGCGACAAATTTAGCGATTAAGCCCATTATTGCAAACCAGAATCAAAAGAAAAACAATAAGCCAATGATTAGTGAATGGGTGTACTTAATATAATCGGCGATTGTTCCTACCTTAGTGCTTGAAGCAGTAGAATTTAATAGTGAAAACAGTTAAAGATTTTCTCTTTAATTATTCGTTTAGCTTTACTCATAATACACCTTTCAAATTAGATCAATTTACAATGGCGTCAGAACAGAAATTCGTAGACTTTATAATAGATCAAATGGATTATTCCGGACATGTTACGTATAAAAAAATGTTTGGCGAATACGGCTTGTATTTTGATGATAAGTTGTTTGCACTGGTGTGCGATAACAAGCTGTTTGTTAAGCCAACCTTATCTGGAAGGGCGTATATAAAAGATGTTGTGGAGGCACCTCCTTACCCGGGTACAAAAAATCAGTTTCTAATAGAAGCGCAATTGGAAGATCGCGATTGGCTAAAAAAACTGGTTAGCATCACTGTAGCAGAACTGCCTGAACCCAAACCCAAGAAAAAGAAATGAGAACAGTACCTTACATTCTGCTGAGTCGATAGTTTACCAAAAGCTAAAATGTGCGCTACGGTTAGCTGTTCTGGTGGTGCTTAAATTTGTAACAAGCTTGTTTTATTACCCAGAATTAAGGGCGCTGTGCAGGTGAAGCGCTGCTGTGGTATATATTTTAGCTATATTGGAACTATGAAAAAATTAGCCCTGTTTCTGTTATTGTCACTCTCTCTTCGCCCTTTATTTGCACAGCAAACGCAAAAGCCCATGCTTTATGGCAACAGCTGGATGGCCATCACCGGAAAGCCGATGGCAGCAACGGCAGGGTCGATGATCTTTCAGCAAGGTGGAAATGCAGTTGATGCAGCATGCGCCATGTTGGCTGCTACCTGCACCATGTGGGATACTTTAAGCTGGGGAGGAGAAACACAGGCACTAATTTACAATCCGAATACAAAAAAGGTGATCGCGATTAATGCAATGGGTGTCGCCCCAACTGGAGCAACCGTAGCCTTTTTTAAAGCTAAAGGTTATAGTTTTCCACCAGAATACGGCCCCTTGGCCGCAACCACGCCAGGTACACCCGGCGGACTGATTTATATGCTGAGTAAATATGGTAGCATGAGCCTGGGGCAGGTTCTGGCACCTGCCATGCACATGGCCGCGGGTTATGCCATAGAAGCACAGGCAGCAAACAGTATGGAGCGCGATAAAGAATTGATTAAATCCTGGCCTTATAGCAAAAAAGTACTATTGCCACATTTGGGCGAAAAGCGTGAGGCGCCAGAAGCAGGTGAGGTTTTTATTCAAAAAGATCTATTGGCCACCCTAACCAAAATGGTTGAAGCAGAGCAAGCTGCGTTGAAGAAAGGTAGCTCTCGACAAGAGGCATTAATGGCCGCTTACGATCGTTTCTATAAAGGAGACATCGCCAAGGAATTCGTGCGTGGGAGTAAGGAACAAGGAGGTCTGATTACCATGGATGATCTTGCTAAATGGAAACCAGTTGAAGAAGAAGCATTAAGTACTGATTATAAAGGCATTAAAGTATACAAACTACAACAGTGGACACAAGGCCCTGTTTTACTGCAAGCTTTGAATATATTAGAGAATTTCGACCTAAAAGCAATGGGCTACAATAGCTCAAAATATATCCATACTGTTTATCAGGCAATGAACCTTTCTTTTGCCGACCGCGATTTTTATTATGGCGATCCTAATCAAAGTCCGGCTGAACCGATGAAAGGTCTGTTAAGTAAAGATTATGCAAAACAAAGGGCCTCGCTTATTCAGCTTGATAAAAATGATGCAAACACCGGTCCCGGCGATCCGTACCCATATGAAGGCAAGAAAAACCCATATCTAAATCTGTTAAAAAGCAGAGGCTTTAATCCCGATACAACCAAACGTAACTTTGCGCCAAAGCACGACCTTGGGAACAATACACCAAAAGAAATTTATGAAGACCGTTTGTGGAGGGGAACAACATCGATAGAGGCTGCAGACAAGGCCGGTTGGGTGGTATCTGTTACCCCAAGTGGTGGCTGGCTTCCGGCCTGTATTGCTGGTAATACAGGCATTGGGATGAGTCAAAGGATGCAAAGTTTTGTGCTCGATTCTACCTTAAATCCCTTCAATGTTGTTGCACCGGGCAAAAGGCCAAGGGTAACCCTGTCGCCTTCATTGTTTATCAAAGATGGTAAACCGTTTGTATCGGCTGCAGTTCAGGGCGGAGATACCCAGGATCAGAATTTGCTGCAGTTCTTTTTAAACATGGCTGAGTTTGGTATGAATGTGCAAAAGGCAACCGAAGCGGCTAACTTTAACACGAATCAGCTTTGGCTTTCGCTGGGTGGTTCTAAAACAAGCGACAGGGCACCAAAATCTGGTCAGATCTTGTTAAATACCAATACGAAAGAGGAGGTGCGTAATGAACTGAAAAAAATGGGTTATACACTCAGTTTTTCAGAACGGACCAGTGGGCCAATCAATGCCATTTATTTTGATTGGAAGCACAATAGTTTGCAGGGTGGCTCGAGTAACCATGGCGAAGATTATGGTATTGCATGGTAATACATTGGCTTGATAAATGGCCTGCACTGCATTTTTTGATTAGCGCCTAAAAATAACACTTTGGCCTTCGGCTCTTTTTGGTTTCGATATAATAGCCAACTGAGATTTCGTGCGAGCCATAATCATAATTGCTCAGTTTATTGAGGCTGTAATCGTAACCATAACCAATACGCAGGTTAGATCTTATAAACAATTCGCTGATGAAACCAACTGCCGCTCTACTGGTTAATCCACGCTGCAGGTTATCTTTAGGGTAAATTTTCACAGAAGTGCGATAAACTGCACCAAGCCAGAAACGCTCTTTTACCAGTAAAAAGGCATTTAAATCTAATGAGGTTGGTCCATGTAAATCGTCTTTAATTAAAAAGGTTGGTTTAAAAACAAAATCGTCATTAACAGGTAATGCTACCCCTGCACTCAAGTAAAAATGAGGCTGAATTTTAACGTTTAGCGAATTGTAATCGTCAAATACCGATAAGGTTTTTGACAAGAGGTTGTTTGCCGAAAAACCGATAAAAAATTGCTCATTTGAATAATGAATGCCGGCGCGTATATCGGGCATGGTTTGACTAATTGATCCTGTCGGGATACGGTTATCGCCCATTTCGATAGGATCTAACAAATTGCCGTTTAAGGAAGTCTGTATTACACCTACACCTAAACCGAATGCAAGGATATTGGTTTCAGTACGATCGAGTTTTATCCTGTAAGCGAAATTTGCCGATGCATTTAAAGTGTTTTGTGCACCTATTTTATCCTTGGTTACAATCATCCCCAGGCCAATACTTTCGTCATTTATAGCCTCATCTGCAGATATAGAAAGGGTTTGTGGTGCGCCCCGAACACCAGTCCATTGTGCTCTGGCGAAAGCCTGTAGGTAAAGCTCTTCCTTATAACCAGCATATGCAGGATTGATGTACATGTTATTAAAAACATATTGCCCAAACTGGGCATCTTGTTGCGCAAAAACCTTAACAGATAATATCGTAATGGTCAAAATAAGAAATATCCTTTTCAAAATGTTCATGTCTGTATTTTGTTTTATTTACCTGATTACCGTTACATAACCTTTGTAATCTTGCCAGGTTGCTGTTCCATTTCTAACTTTAACCACATAGAAGTAAGTTCCATCGGCCAGCCCCGGTGCCGTCCAATCATTCTGATAGTGATTGGATTGATAAACCGTACTTCCCCAACGGTTAATAATTGTTACCTCGTTCGATTCAAAAGATTCCAGGTGTTCAATATAAAAAGTGTCGTTCTTGCCGTCCCCATTGGGCGTGAAGACATTAGGTATTCTTAAACCTGAAATTTCTTTTTTATCGGTTGATGTATTATTGGCCAGTTGTGGGTCGAATTCTGCTGCTGCTACGGTTGCGGTATTGCTGACCATTCCTGGCTGTTTAGATTTTACTTTAATTACCAGTTCGGCGAACTTGCCATTGGCCAGTAAAGGAATGTTCCAGTTAATGGTTCGGCTTAGCTGATCGTAGGTGGCCAGTCCATCTGTTGGTTGAGCCAGACTTTCTAAAGACAGGTTATCCGGAAGTGCATCCTTTATTACCAGTTGGGTGGCATCATCTTTACCATTATTTCTAACATTCAGGTAATATTCGAAAACCTGATTGCCCACTACAATTTTTGATTCTGATCGCTTTGTGATGGCAACATCTGCACTAGGTTCTGGGATTACCATAACCACTATTTCATCCGAGATCTCGGATGTACAGCCCAATTTATTTGAACTAACTACTTTATAAATACCAGCAGTAGCCGTAATCAGCGTGGGATTAGTTTGTCCTTGCACCAACACATTATCCTTATACCATATAAATGAGGTCGCCCCAGCCGAATTTGCACGCAAAACCACCGACGACCCTTGTCTGATCGTAATGGTTTGCCGCCCTTCGGGAGCATTTTGGCCTTTTGCTGTTTGAATAAAAAACAACAATATAGCCAAAGCAAGAAAGGAGTATATCCTTAGCTTCATTTATACAATAATCATCAGAAAAACGAAAATCAGCCTAGAAAGTAACTGCTGTTGCCGTGCCGGTAATGGTTCCTGGAGTAATGGTTGGTTTTACAGGTTTAGCGGTTACCGTAACATCATGATCTGCCCATTGCGGACAATATTTATTGCCATTAATTACATAACCTACTTTTAACCTATGTGTTTTTGTTCCAACAGTTGCTGGAGCCGATGGCGTATAATCTTTTGCTGTAGCACCAGATATAGCCGTTTCTACTCCTCCGGTTACTGTATACCACTGATAGGCCAAAGTTGGAATGTTGGTGGCATCAGGATTGGTAACAGCGCCAACTTGCGCCAAAGGACTTTCGAGACAGAAATCAGCAGGCGTAAAATTAACAGTCAAAGGTTGAAGCACATATACCGGAATTTCCTGTAATTCAGATTCGCAGGAGCCTGGTGTGGTTGATTTAGAGCTTAAATAATAATAGCCTGTGTTTAAATCGGCAGCTGCGATTTTATTTCCCGAAACTAAAGTAACACCTGTACTTGGCGTAGTAGTTTGCGTTGCACTGTATTTAACAATCCAGTCTTCTCCAGCTGGTGCAGCGGGCAAAGTAAGGTCTGAGCCTTTGCAAAAAAGACTAACTCCGCTTGTGGTTGGTAATACCTGAGCCGATACTGTTGAAAATGTGCAGATTAACAAGAATGTAATTGCTAAAAATGCTTTTGTAATTGAATTGTTCATGGGGACGATTTTTTGTTTGTTTGATTAATATTGTGAATTAGTTTGCACCAACACATGTGGTGCTGATGGTTTTGGGTTTATTTTAATGTTGAAATTAATTTGAGTACTGCAACCCGCTGCATTTTTAATGGTCAAAACACCGGAATGAAGACCTAAAGCAGCGTTGACCGGAATGTTAAGCGGGATATTTCCTGCAGGCAAAGGCTGATTGCTAACTGGATCAAAATCTAGTGTATTCCAGGTAATACTATATGTTGTCGGACTGTTTAAAGCGTTGGTATAAGGGAGAGATGAAGAGGTAAAACCCTGACAGATTTCAGGTTCGGTACCCAATGTTAAATTTGGAAGCCCGTTTACAATTACAATAAAATCGGTTGTTTTCTCCGCGCAGCCCTTTGCTGTGGCTGTTATGGTGGCTGTTCCTGCAAATCTATTATCCCAGGTTACTTTACCGCTGTTTGCATCTATAATACCTGCCGATAGTGGTAAAATGGAGTAGACTATACTTGTAGCATTTGTTGCCGTTGCAACATAAGTATCGGTTCCGGTACCAGTACAGCGTTTATCGGTTAATCCGGTATTAAAAACCGGAGTACTTACATTTCCATTTACCGTTATTGAACCTGTTGTAGTGAATGGCGTTCCTGTACTATTAGAAACGGTATAAGTTTTTGGTAGGCCTGCTGTAGTTGGCGTACCCGAAATGGTGACTTTTTTAGGAGATGAACTATTGGTATAAGTTATCCCAGCTGGTAGACCTGTAACTTGAATACCATTTGAACCTGATGGGATACTGATAATAATATCGTTCATGGCTGTACCCACACATACTTCTCTATCTTTAGAGCCAGTTATGGTGCTAACCGAGCTCTGATCGTTAGTGGTTACCTGATCAGGCTGCGAGCCAGTAATCGTTGCGGTGTTAATATTAGTTCCTGTTGTTATAACTTTTGCTGTGATGCTTAAGGAGATACTGGCGTTACTGGCCAAATCGCCAATGGTCCATATACCCGAAATAGGATCGTAACTCGTGCCCGATGGCACTATGCTCGATACATAAGTAAAACCATTGGGAAGCAGATCTGTAACCGATACCCCAACTGCATTGCCATCGCCTAAATTTTCGGCCTTAAGGGTAAATACCACATTGCTATTTAACTCCGGATAAGCGATATCAACTGTTTTGGTAATGGCGCGGTCGATATTACAAAGTGAAACCTTTATTGGGAGAGAAGGTGCACTCAGCCCGCAATCTAAACTATAACTCACGGCATAATTGCCAGATGTACTGGCCACATAAGTATTTGTATTTGCACCACTTATCGGAACTTCGTTAAGATACCATTGATAATTGGATGCATTTGGAGTTGCTGTAAGTGTTGCTGATGCACAGTTTGTTTGTGATACCACTGGCTGAGCGCCCTTTTCGGGAAAACGTGAAATGAAATTAGACATCGAAAAAGCACTACTTTGCTGTACCATAGAAACAGTAAGCCTGCTGGAACTTGTTATTATAATTGTACTTGGCGATCCAATATCAGCACGTGTAAAACTCACTAGAGATAAGCCCGTACTACCTAGGGATTTACGGGTACCTATACCTGCTATAGTTTCTATATCCGTATTGTTGTAAAGCGGAGTGCCATTTGCATTAAGATAAATTCTATCTGCACTACTGGTAATGATATAGCCAAAGTAATCGAGGTTGGTACTTTGAAGGTAAGCAGTAAACTTTGAGGTTTCAACTCGCTTTGATCCCGAGCAACTGGATATTGGGACTAAGGTAGCCACATCTACTTCACAACCTGCACCGCCGGAAGCGCCTGCTGTGCCTGAAAAAACTTCAATATTTTTTGTTGCTGAAATCCAGGTCGAGGAATATCTTCCTGTATTACTTACGGGGTCATATGCGCCACTCAGATAGCCATGATTAAAGGTTTGCTTATCTCCCGCTTGTGCCAAATTGTAGGTTGTGGTGCCTTTTTGAACACCATTTTGATCAAAATGTATCACTGTAAAGCTGGTGTTTGCCTCAGTTGCAATTACGGTAGTTTGCTCTGCAGTCGTATTACCCTCACCTCTAACCACCACATATTCTTTACCTAAGGAGGCAATAGGCGGAATTGGATTATAAGCACCGTCTCCACAGCCTCCGGGGGCATCCAGATCTGCCGCGGTATTCATTACCGCCGATCCTGACGATTCTACCAAGGTTCCCATTGGAGCATTGAATAAATAACTTTGCCCGGCATTTAATGTGGCCTTTGCCACACCAGCTATTTTAACAATCGTATTATTTTCGATGGCCATAATGCTATAGATCGGTGGATGAGCATTACTTGCAAGATCACCGTCCCGATAATAACCTACACGAAAAGACGTTCCAATTGCCGCATCACCAAAGCTAAAAAGAGAGGCATTACCCTTAATATCTGTATCCGTACCATCAGTTCCTAAATTATCTGAAGCTACATTTCTTAAATTCACTGAAATAGATCCAGTAGCCTCTACGATTAATCCGGCCCCGCTCAGTACCTTATTTAATTCATGCTCAGGTGCATCTTTGGGTAGTCCGGTAAAGCGATAAACAAAAGGCGTTCCTTGAACGCAACTAAAAGTTGTAACAACAGTACCATCGCTTTTATATATTGTTCCGGTAACAGTTCCAATATCTGATGTAATAACAATTTCGTTGGCTTTACTCCAGTATTGCCATGGGGCCGGCGCAATATAATGTTTAGAATAGCTGGTTGCAGGTAAGCTTTTTGTGGTTCTTGCACTGGCTTTTAAAGGAAAAGGGATTGGTAAATTGTTAAAGCCCGCGTTTATTACGGTTTTAAATTCATGGCGTGCAAATGCAATATTTGCTGAGCAGAGCAATATTAATCCCAGTAACCCGTTAAATAAAAACAGCAGAAAAGCCTTAATCATAAATAACTTGTTGGAACCCGTATGTAGCCTAACATGGATCTAATAATTCATTAAAAGCTGAGGACTTTTTAATAAATTTTAGCATAACAAATCACTTACCTATCTAGATTAGGTTTGATCTATTATGTAGCTCGAATGTGTCAGTTTGTTTGGTTCTTTTGGTCGAAAGTAATTAAAAAAATGCACTAAAAAATGCCCCTAATATTAATTTTTAATGCACTCTAAAGCTATTTAAAGGCGTTTTTTGCATAAATTAAATCAGCTGTATTTCTACTGATACGTCTTTGATTAAAAATCGATTATTTTCTTTCTGGCTATTTGAGTTTGTTTAATAAACAACTTATTTGTAGTCAATTAATTATGGTGTTTTTTTGAGTCTTGAATATAATGAAAAGCATTTGGACGAGAAAAAATGATTTTTTTATATAAAATAATACGATTGGCATAGAGATACTTACCTTATCTGTGGCTTAAAAAGCCTATCGATCCCCGTTTTAAAATTAACCCTGCACAGCGGAAGGGACCTTATGGTGTTTTGATTTTCATTTCAGTCATCCATGCCATACATTGTTCAAGCCATTTATCGGTTCTCGTGGCGTTTTTTAAACCAAAACCATGTCCGCCTGTAGCGTAAATATGCATTTCGGCCTTTACCCCGCTGTTTTTTAGTGACTGATAATAGTTTATAGTATTAGCAACAGGTACTACTTTATCATCACTGCAATGAATCAAAAAAGCAGGAGGAGTATCTTTATTTACCTGTAGCTCATTCGAATATTCAGCTGTTTTTTCGGCCGATGCATTTTCTCCGATTAAAGCTTTTTTAGATCCTTTGTGCAGAATGCTATCCTGAAAGGTAATGACAGGGTAAATAAGTATTGAAAAATCTGGCCGAAGATTTGTTTTCTCCTGATTTGGTATCACTACGTTTTTATAATGAGTAGATACAGTGGAGGCAACATGACCTCCCGCTGAAAAACCCATTATCCCAACTTTTGCCGTATCAATGTTCCATTCTTTAGCCCGCTCGCGCACTGTTTTTATGGCTTGTTCAGCATCCTGTAATGGCCCGATTGAACGATTTTCCATAATCAGATCGTTGGGTAATCTGTATTTTAACACAAAGGCCGCTATACCTTGTTTATTTAACGCTTTTGCAACCTCGGTGCCCTCGTTATTCATCACCAGATAAGAATAACCCCCACCAGGACATATAATTACTGCAGCACGCTTATCATCGTTTTTTTCGGGGAGAAAAACGGTTAATGTTGGCTCTGTAACGTATCTGGTTAATATTCTGCCATTTTTGGCAGTATCTGTTTTTTCTGTTAAATCGGCCTTAATGGCGTTCGGTACATTTTTGTAAAGCGGTACAATATTTTGTGCAAATAATCCTGCCTGGTTCATGTTAAGCATTAATGTAAATGCTAAAATTATTTTTTTCATATACTTGGTTTAAACAAAATTATAAAATTATTTTGTAAACATGTACTACATATTTTGTGAACATTTGTTTTTGAATCTAAAAGCGCGAACTATTTTTCAAATGTTTTTGTACTACATAAAAACGAGTATATTTGAAGCTTCTAAATATGTATTTCTATGGCATTAAAAAGTGATTTAAGTTTGGATATCGATAAAATCTCATCTGATACAATGGCTGATGTGGTTGAAATGAGGTTAAGAGATTATTTCAAAAAGAAATCATTTAAACCTGGCGATGCATTACCGAAAGAACAGGAACTGGCTGAAGCGCTGGGGGTGAGCCGAAACGTTTTAAGGGAAGCTTTAAGTCGCTTGAGGATGCTTGGCATGATTGAGACTAAGAAAAAGAGGGGTATGATTTTATCAAGCCCTGATGTATTGGGCGGTTTTCAGCGTGTACTCGATCCGCTGATAATCAGTCCGGATGCACTACAGGATCTTTTTGAACTGAGGTTAATTTTGGAAATGGGCCTCGCGGATGTGCTTTTTTTGAATTTAAATGATAAAAGTATCCGTGAACTTGAAATAATTGCCAATAGCGAAAAGAAAAAGAACAAAGAAGCATTCCGCATTGCCAACGAAATTGCCTTTCACGGTAAATTATACGAAATGGCCGGTAACGATACCTTAAAACGTTTTCAGCATATGCTTTTGCCGGTTTTTGGTTTTGTACTTCAGGTAGAAAATGAGTTTCTTTCTGGCAGTGTTAGCCATCAGGATCTGGTAGAAATTCTTAAATCTGGAAATAAAAATGATTTCAGAAATGGAATGTACGAACATCTAAAGCCTCATTTTGATCGACTGGAGGCACTAAGGAAAATAAATTAAGTTTTTATGTACTACATATAATTTTATTAATTACATTTGTTTTATGCAAGTCTGATTAGGCGTGCGCTAACCAAATTAATTTTTTTAAGTTATGTTTTACACCATCAAAAATCTGAAAAGGATTGGCGGGTTATGCTGCTTTTCTGCACTGATTTTGTACTGTATAAATACCACTTATGCGGCAGTCAATATTACAGCGAATAAGGTAGACAGTCTGAATTTCATTTTTAAAGCTGGCGAAAACGGTTATGCCTGTTTTCGGATTCCGGCCCTAATCAATACTCAAAACGGGAGCTTGCTTGCTTTTGCCGAAGCACGAAAAAACAATTGCGGTGATTCTGGAGATATCGACCTGGTGGTTAAACGTTCATTGGACAAGGGTAAAACCTGGACCGGCTTACAATTGGTGTGGAGCGATTCGACCAATACCTGTGGTAACCCTGTTCCCATCCAGGATCAAGCTACTGGCAATATCATTTTAATTTCTACATGGAATTTGGGTACCGACCATGAAAAACAGATTATGGATGGCTCATCGAAAGATGGAAGGCATGTATATATGTTATCCTCTGGTGATGATGGAAAAACCTGGTCGGCCGCAACAGAGATTACTGCTCAAGTGAAAAAAACAGGTTGGACCTGGTACGCAACCGGGCCATGCCATGGCTTACAGGTACTTAAAGGAAAATATGCCGGCCGATTGGTCGTACCGATAAACCATGTAGAAACGGGTACTAATCAGAATTTTGCACACACCATTTATTCAGATGATCATGGCAAGAGCTGGAGTTTAGGCAATAATACCCCTCAGGATAAAATGAACGAAACTACATTGGCCGAAATTTCGAAAGGCCGATTGATGTTGAACATGCGGAACAGTGACCGGACAATTAAAACAAGGCATACTGCTGTAAGCGAAGATGGCGGTCAAAACTGGGCTAATGTTCAGGTAGATACAACTTTAATAGAGCCTATCTGCCAGGGAAGTTTGCTGAGTCATTTTTATCGCAAAAATAAACCAACACTGCTTTTCAGCAATCCGGCAAATACAAAATTACGGGCAAATTTAACTTTACGTTTAAGCGAAAACGACGGTAAAACATGGAAATATAAGATGGTTTTACATCCTGGTCCATCAGCCTACTCAGATATTGCAGTAATAGACAAACAAATAATCGGCTGCTTTTTCGAAGCAGGATATGCAAAGCCGTATGAGGGCATTGTATTTAAAACTGTAAACTATTCAGATTTAACAAAATAATTAAGGCCGATTAGTCACGCGGTGATTAATCAGCGAATTTCTATACTAACCAAATATGTAGTACATAAATACAAATAATAATTATGAGAAAAATTTTATTTATTTTCCTGTTGGCCGCAATTAACCTCTGTGGTTTAACAGGAGCTGCACAAACAACCGATGTGCAGGTATCGGGTACTGTTTCTGATGCGACAAAAAATGAAACGCTGCCAGGAGTAAGTGTAAAAGTAAAGGGCACGCAGACCGCGACTGTTACAGATGCAAATGGAAAATACACTTTACGGGCACCTCAAAATTCAATCCTTGTTTTTAGTTCTGTAGGTTATAACGAACAAGAAGTAAAGGTTGGAATAGGTGGTGCAAAAAATGTACAATTAAATCCAAATGCACAGTCTTTAACCGATGTGGTAGTGGTGGGATATGTTAAGCAATCGAGAGAGAAAAACACAGCCGCTGTATCTAAACTGGATACCAAACAACTGGTTAATACTGCCAATGCAGGACCAATAGCAGCCATACAGGGTAAAATTGCAGGAGTTTCGGTACCGTTATCAAACGGGCAACCAGGTTCGGCTGGTACCAATATCATTATCCGTGGAGGATCAAAACTTAATGTTTATGGAACTGGTACTGGTAATAGTGGTGGAGATCCTGTGTTATCTTCTGATGCATCAAGTCCGCTGGTGATTGTAGATGGTGTTTTCAGGACGATGAAAGATCTAAATCCAGATGATATCGAATCATTACAGGTAATGAAGGATGCGGCTTCAACAGCTATTTATGGTGCCCGCGGTGCAAATGGTGTAATTGTAATCAAAACCAAAAGCGGAAAATTTGGCTCAGGTAAACCCAATATTACCTTCAATTACCGTACAAACTGGGAAACTCCATCAAGGATGTATGATTATTTAAGTGCCAAAGATTACCTTACACTTGCCAGAACAACAGCAAAAAGCACTTACGATTTAATTGATAAGAATACACTGTTAAATAATGGTGGTTTTTCTGCAGGAACAAAGGTGTACACTGCCAAAGGCCAGTACGGTGTTGGAACAAATTTAACAGCCTTATACGATAACATTGTAGCGGTTGAAGGCCAGGGATATGTAGATAATTTATTGGCCAACGGCTGGCAGACTATGGATGATCCGATTAATCCGGGTACTAAACTGTTATTTGCTGACAATAATTACCAGGATCTGCTTTGGAATACCGGCATAAGCAATAATTACAATTTTGGGATTGATGGAGGCAGCCAGATTGCTACTTACAATATATCAATGAACTACGTTGATCAGGCAGGTACTTTCGTGGGCACAAGCTATAAAAGATACAGTGCACTTGGGAATTTTGGGTTTAAAGCAAGCGAAAAGCTACAAATCAATGCCATGCTTAACTACCAGAATGTACAGCCAAATTATGTAGATGCTTATACCAATGATCTGGTCCGCGCTACACGCATTACGCCTCTGATCAGAATTTTTAAAGATGATGGTACACCAACTACAGGCGAAAACCTAACAACAAGAAACCGCTTTCATACGTTGGCCTACGATAATACCAAAGCATCAACTGAACGATTGGTTTCGAGGGTAGATGCAGATTGGGCTATTGTTAAAGGCCTACATTACAGGCCAGCTTTATCTTACTTAATTAGCGATGACAAAACCATTTTTTCGAGAAAAGCATTTCCCGATCCGATCCAGTTTGCAACCACCCGGTTAAAAACGGAGAATACCAATAACACTCGTCAGTTAATGATCGATCAGATCCTTCAGTACGATTACACCTTAAAAGAAAATCATCATTTTACCGCATTGGCTGGTTTTAATTATACCAAAAATGATGGAAACAGTATCGATATAGGTTCGCAGCGTGGAACCAACGATTACATTACAACGATAAATGAACCAACTGTAACCACCATTAACGGTGTAACCGTAACCAATGTTACCAATTTCGGAACACGGATCAGTCAAACTAAATCTGCCAGTTTTTTTGGTCAGCTGAGTTACGATTATAAAAGTAAGTACCTTTTAAGTGGCGTATTGCGAAACGATGGTTTTTCAAATTTCGCCCCTGAAAATAAGTGGGCATTATTTCCGTCGGTTTCTGCGGGATGGAATATCCATAAAGAAGATTTCTGGAAATCGAATGTAGTGAGCACTTTAAAACTTAGGGGAAGCTGGGGACAGGCAGGTTCGAGCGATTTAGATTTAACCGATACTTATGGAAGTTATACTTCGGCGGTTTATGCACAGAATTCAGGCATCCAACGTGCAAACTTATCTAATCCGAACCTGGTTTGGGAAACCACACAAACAACTGATGTTGCGGTAGAGGCAGGTTTTTTCAAGAACAGGGTGAATCTTACCGTCGATTTATATGATAAACTCACCAAAAATCGCATCGATTCTAAACCATTGCCCGCAGAGGCGCCATTTTCTACCATTACATTCAATAACGGAACAATCCAGAACAAAGGGATAGAAATCGAGCTTCAGGCAACCGTGCTGAAAATGAAAGATTTCGCCTGGAACGCCAATTTCTCTTTTGCCTATAACGCGCAAAAAGTAATCAGCTTACCTAATAATGGCAGGTTAAAAAATAGACAGAATGGAGGCGTTGTCATCGATCCGAATACCGGTAAAGAAATTGAAGTGGGTGGATATGCAGAAGGAGAGCGCCCGTTTGGTTACTATGCATGGCAGGTAGAGAAAATTTTTTCTACAGAGGCTGAAGCTGCTGCATGGGGTAAAGTAGATCAGATTGCTACGGCGGCTGGTATAACGGTAGGTAAACATGCGGGAGATTACAAGTTTGCAGATTTAAACAACGATAATATTATCGATAACCGCGATATGGTATTTATGGGCTATAAAACGCCAAATAAAATCGGAGGTTTTCAAAATACATTTACCTATAAAAGTTTTACGCTTAGGGTTAATATGGATTATGCTTTAGGCTTTGTGATCTCTGATGGCGCTTTAGCCAGATCTTTAGGACAGGGCAGGGCCTATAATGAAGGTGCTCCGGCACAAGCTTTAGGGAATGATATCTGGCAAAAATCTGGTGATGTGGATAAATTATATGCCCGTTTCTCTTTCGGGGACGCTGATTTCGGACAGAAAAACTTTATCAGGCAGGGAGCCAGTACGGTAGGGACCGGAAGTGGTTATGCATCGGATGTTTCTACCATGATTTCGAAAGGAGACTTTTTAGCCTTGCGCGAAATTTACCTGAGTTACGATCTGCCTAAAAACATCATGTCGAAAATCGGCTCAACCGGAATGAGTGTTTTTGCTAGCGTTACCAACGTTGGTTACCTCACTAAATACAAAGGGTTAAATCCTGAAACCTATACCGGATTCGATCCGGGTGGTTATCCTCGTCCAAGACAGTTCACCTTAGGTGCATCATTAAGATTTTAACATTTAAAAACATGAAAATGACCAAGAAATATATCCTGCTTTCTGTTATCGTTGTAATAGCAGCAGCTTTTTCATCTTGCAAAAAATTACTCGAAGTTAAACCACAATCGCAGATTACCGATCAGGTTTACTTTAAAAGTGAGGGCGATTTTCTTCCCTATGTTACCGGAACATATACTTCCATCAGGGCCTTTGCCAATTCCATTACCTATGGTACCGAACGGAGCGAGGAGCTCATTAATGGAACCAACAGCCGTTTAACAACGGTATGGTCACAGATATTAAGTCCAACAGTAGGTGCTTTAAACTATAATGGGCAATACAAAGCCATTGGTAACTGTAATCTCCTGCTCAGCAAAATAGAGCCTTTTCCTTTTTCCAATGCGGCTACAAAGAACAGGTTAAAGGCCGAAACACTTTGTCAGCGTGCCTATACTTATTTTTATCTGGTTAGGATTATTGGCGATACGCCATTAATGCTCGAAACCATTACCGATGATAATGTTCCACTTTTGCCAAGAGCGAAAGCCACTGAGGTGATGAAACAGGTTTTTACCGATTTAGATCAGGCTATAGCACTTTTTCCTGAAAAAACTTACGTATCCAAATACAGGTTTTCGTATGGCGCTGCATTGGCGTTAAAAGCTGAAGCCAAATTATGGAGTGCCAAAGTATTGGCTGGCGGTACGGCAGATTATAACGATGCGATCACGGCTGCTGCTGCAGTAGAAGCCACAGGCGTTTCATTATTGACCAACTTTAAAGATGTAACCACAACGAGGGCAAATGCTGAAGTAATCATGTCGGCCTATTATAACCGTGATGAAAATGGCGCAAATTATGGTTTAAATGCTTTGCCATTTTTAACGGCGATTTCGAATGCATCCAACCTGGATAGCATTGCCTATGCGCTTACTTCTGTTAACGGACAGGGCGGCTACCAGATCAGTAAAGAAAGCAGGGCACTTTTTAGCGGCTTAACCGCTGATAAACGTGTGCCAAATACCTTTATCATCGAAAGACAGGGAACCGTACAAAAGAGCGCATGGATTACCAAAATGCCGGGCACCAAATACGCTGACGACCGGGTTTCTGATAATGATGTCATCATGTTCAGATTGGCCGATATTTATATGATAGAAGCAGAGGCCTATGCCGCGCTTGATAATACCGCGCAGGCAATTGTGTATTTAAATAAAGTTAGAAATAGAGCCGGAAACGGAGTTTATACAGGTGCAACTGATAAAGCTACCGTAGAGCGCGCCATCTTTGACGAACGCGGTCGTGAGTTTTTCTTCGAAAACAAACGCTGGTACGATATTGTGCGCTTTCATTTCGGCGGTACCATAAACGCCTATACTTACGTACCTAACCTAAAAAATAAAACGGTGCCTTTATTCTGGCCTTTATCTACAACTGTTTTGGCAGCAAATCCAAATCTGGTGCAAACACAAGGATATTAATGCAACTATTCATGAAAAACGAATCGTTATTTAATTATAAAACACTCAGTGGTGAAGAATTGACGTTTTTTAACGAAAACGGTTATCTCATCATCAAATCTATTTTAAAACCCGAGGGTCTGGCTCAGATGCAACAAGAGTGTATGGATGCCTGGGGTAAAGAAAAAGAGACCTTCGATCCGAATAAAAGCTGGCTGCAAAACGCCTTGTTGATTAATATCCATCATCAGGCTACAACAGTAAAGGAATACTATTTTAACGGTCCGCTGGTTGAAATAGCCTCAGAAATTATCGGTCCGAATATAAAAGGAGCTACCTCACAGCTTACATTTAAAATGAAAGGGAATACAAAACCTTTTGGCTGGCATCAGGACAATGGTTATGGGGAGCTGGAGCCTTATAACGCTTTAACCACTTTAACTGCACTTGATGATACTGACCGGGGCAATGGCTGTTTGTGGTTAATTCCAGGCAGTCATAAAAAAGGCCAGGTCAGGGTAGAGCAGAACGAAGCACAAAAGAAAAGTGGCGCTGAAATTATTGTAGAAGCCGACGATAGTTTAGCTGTACCGATGGAAATGAAGGCAGGAGATGTTTTGATTTTTAACTGTTGGATGCTTCATAAATCAGACGGTAATATTTCTGATAGCAGAGACCGTAGAATCTTGTTTTTGAGATATGCAGATGCTGACGCAATAGAAGTCTACAATGGTGGCAAACCCCGCTTAGGTAGATTGGTAAAAGGCAAAACGAAGTTTAAGGAGGTTGAAGAATTTGAAGCCAATCTTTAAAAAACACCGATGAATACATTAACAGCAAAAACTTTAAGAGGGAATTGGGCGACCTTGTTGTTGCCCATCCAAACTGACCAAACGATCGATTTCGGATTATTGGCTGATGAAATAGATTATTTGATTGATGCGAAAGTAGATGGTATTTATTCGAACGGAACGGCAGGCGAATTTCACAATCAGACCGAAGCCGAGTTTGATGAGATCAATCGGCTGTTTGCAGAAAAATGCCAGAAAGCATCAATGCCTTTTCAGATAGGCTGTAGTCATCCTTCGCCGGTTATTTCATTAGAAAGGATTAAGAGATCAGTAAGCCTACAACCAAGTGCTTTTCAGGTGATTTTGCCAGATTGGGTAGTTCCTTGTGATGCTGAACAGATAGGATTTTTACAGGTAATCGCAAAGCACGCAAACGGAATTCCTTTGGTATTGTATAATCCGCCACATGCAAAGCTGGAGTTAAAACCAAAAGATTACCTCAAATTCAAAACAGCGGTACCATCACTTATTGGTATTAAAGTTTTAAGTAAAGATGCAACCTGGACCGAAGAGATGAAGATGTACGCAAGCCATTTATCAATATTCGTCCCTGGCCATTTTCTGGCGAGTGGGGTAAAAGCGGACATTGCGGCCGGGGCTTATTCAAATGTTGCCTGTATCAATCCATCGGCAGCTCAGTACTTATGGAAACTGATGCAAACAGATCTGGATGAAGCTTTGAGAATAGAAAAAAATATTCTAAAATTCTTTAAAATGTGCATTGCCCCCTATCAAAAACAACAGTACAGCAATCCGGCATTAGATAAATTTTTAGCAGCAGTTGGTGGCTGTATTCAGATTCCAACACGATTAAGATGGCCCTATAAATGGATTTCAGCATCAGATGTAACATCGGTGCGCAAACAGGCCAAAATACTAATACCAGAATTTTTTAATTAGACAAATACAAAATACATATGAAAATTAACGGCATAGTTGCTGCAACATTTGCGGCCTACCAGGCAGATGGTTCCTTAAATCTCACCATCATACCGCAACTAGTAGATAAATTGGTGGCTGATGGTGTGGCAGGGGTTTATATTTGTGGAACCAACGGAGAAGGACCAAACATGACTGTTGAAGAGCGGATGGCTATTGCCGAAGCGTACGTAAAAGCTGCAAATAAAAGGATTTTAGTATTAGTGCATGTAGGGCATACTTCCATACACGAATGTAAAAAGCTTGCAGCCCATGCAGCACAGATTGGTGCCGATGCATTTTCTTCAGTTGCCGCATTTTATTTCAAACCGACCTCGGTACAAAACCTGGTCGATTGTATGGCCGAAATCGCCTCTGCCGCTCCCGAACTTCCATTTTATTATTATCATATGCCAACTTTAACTGGCGTTGGAATGGATATGGTTGAGTTTTTAGCACTCGGAGAACAAAAAATCCCAAATCTTGCCGGCATAAAGTATACTGCATCAACACTTCACGAGTTTCAAGCTTGTTTAAACTACAAGGATGGGAAATTCGAAGTATTATCAGGCTATGATGAGATGTTGCTAAGTGCTTTGGCGGTAGGTGCTGTTGGTGCTATTGGTAGTACCTACACCTTTGCCGCGCCGGTATACCTCGAAATAATCAAACTTTTCAGAAATAATGATTTAACTGCTGCCAGGGCATTACAATTAAAAGTGGTCGATTTTATCCGCTGCATTATCAAACATCCATCGATTGCAGCACAAAGAGCGATTATGAAAATGTTAGGCTATGATCTAGGAGATGCCCGGTTACCATTGGTACCACTTTCTTCTGATAAATTTATCGAACTTAAGGCCGATTTAACCAAAACTGGCTTTTTTGAGCTCCTCGAAAAATATAGGTAATGCTTAAAAGCATGCAAATTTTCTATAGGCACATCATATGAAACACTTTAATACCTTACTTTTTCTAAGTTTTATGTTGATATCAACAGCAGGTTCTGCACAGATTACCAAAAAAGCTAATCAATTTGCATGGGGAGAATTGCCGGCCATACCAGATAACTTCGGTTTTGCCGGTTCTTTTAGTGGAGTATCGGGCGATGCATTGATTGTTGCCGGAGGAGCAAATTTTCCAGATGGTGGTGCGCCATGGTCAGGCTCAAAAAAAGCGTGGAGCGATAAAATATTTGTCCTGGATAAACCCAGCGGAAAATGGAAAGTAGCAGGCAAACTTCCTGAAGCTTTAGGCTATGGGCTCTCCATTTCTTGGGGCAAACAATTCATTTGCATTGGAGGAAGTAACGAGAAAGGCCATTCGGCAAAGGTTTATGCTATTCTTTACAAAGATAAAAGCATCAGCATCACTATGTTGCCAAACCTTCCTCAACCCATAGCAAATACTACGGGAGCGGTTTTAGGTGACGTTATTTACCTTGCAGGCGGACTCCTTACGCCGGAAGCTGATCATACTGCCAATGTTTTTTGGTCTTTCGATCTATCTTCCAAAGGAAAAAAGCGGGTTTGGCATAAATTAGAAACCTGGCCTGGCCTTCCGCGAATGTTGGCTGTGGCTGGTGTTGTCGATCAAACTTTTTATCTATTCAGTGGAGCCGATCTGATCAAAAATAATAAAGGAGGCCTAGACAGACAATATCTAACGGATGCTTTTTGTTACAGCGCTGCTGATGGGTGGAAAAAAATAGCTTCTCTACCAAAAGCCGTTGTAGCCGCGCCATATCCAGCCTACAACACCCATCACAAATCGTTGCTCATATTCGGCGGTGATGACGGCGTACTTGCTCCGAAAGCAGCTGTACTAAAAGAAAAACACCCTGGTTTTGCAGATGAAATATTAGCTTACGATATAGAGAAAAACAAATGGTCGGTAGAGGGGAAGGTGTTAAAGAATATCAAAGCAGATGCGCAAACAAATCCCAATAACAGTACCTGGCCTGCGGTAACAAATACAATGGTGCTGTGGCGGGGAAATCTTGTTTTTCCGGGTGGAGAAGTAAGGCCGGCAGTAAGAACGCCAAAAGTGATCATAGCGAGACCAAAACAGTAAAATTATTTTAACAAAGGAAAATCTAGAAATGACCGGTACAAAATCAAATCAATCATATTATGCCTGGGGCCTAGTTGCACTCCTTTGGATAGTGGCCTTTTTAAATTATTTCGATAGGATTATGATCACCTCTATGCGCGATCCTATTGTGAAAGAGTTTAGCCTTTCTGATGCCCAATTCGGGCTTTTGACTTCGGTTTTTCTTTGGTCTTATGGGATACTAAGTCCCTTTGGAGGTTTTTTGGCCGATAAATACAGCAGGAAAAAAGTAATTATATTCAGTGTTTCAGTATGGTCTGCAGTAACCTTATGGACGGGCTTTACCTCCTCATTTGAAGAAATGCTTGTTTCGCGTTTGTTTATGGGCCTAAGTGAAGCTTGTTATATCCCTGCGGCATTGGCGCTGATTACGGATTATCATAAAGGAAAAACAAGATCGCTTGCCACAGGACTGCACATGAGCGGCCTTTATGCTGGTTTAGCATTGGGTGGCTTGGGTGGTTATATTGCCGAAATATGGGGCTGGAGATATGGTTTCCATGTATTCGGAATTTTTGGGATTCTTTATTCGATTGTGCTGTTGTATTATTTAAAAGATGTTAAACACGAAACGACAGAAAATGAGGTAGAAGAAGTAAAAAAAGAAACCATAAGTTTATTAGGTTCGGTTAAGATCCTGTTTAAAGAGCGGTCTTTTCTGGTATTATTGTTTTATTTCAGTGTTTTGGGTACCGCAAACTGGCTGGTGTATGGTTGGCTACCCACCTTTTTAAAAGAACATTTTCACCTTAACCTGGGTGAGGCCGGAATTTCGGCAACAGGCTATATTCAGATCGGATCTTTTGTTGGGGTAATTTTGGGCGGTTATTTTGCCGATAAATGGTTCCTCAAAAATAAAAGAAGCAGGGTTTTTCTGATCATTATCGGTTTTACTGTCGGTGCACCATTTTTATTTCTCATGTCGTCAACCACGGTATTTGCAATAGCCATTATCGCTATGTTCTTTTTTGGTATTGCCAGGGGGATAAACGACGCTAATTTAATGCCGGTACTTAGGCAGATTGCCGATAGCAGGTACATTGCAACCGGATATGGTTTTCTTAATTTCCTGAGTACAATTATAGGTGGATTAATGGTTTATGTTGGTGGCGCATTAAAAGATGCCAAAGTAGATTTATCTATTGTTTACCAGGTTTCGGCGGTGATCATGTTATTGGCAACATGGTCGCTATTTGCAATAAGGATTAAAAAAGACGCTTAACTATGGATAACACCATTGGGCATATATTTCCGTTATAATTGAAGCCCCAAAACCTTCGAACTTGAAGGTTTTGGGTCCAGTATGTATTCAGCATTAAATTTGCATCTCGAATAAACTAACTGGCTTCTGATGATAATGTGCCGGGAGCTGATCGGTGTTGCTTAGTTCGTATAGTCCCAAAAAATCAAATCCAAATTTTTGATAATGTTGAATCAACCCCCTGTTTTCACCAACGGTATCTAATCTAACAAAACGTTTTCCATTTGCTTTTGCATATTCTTTTGCCCAGTTTATAATCGTACCCACCAGGTTTTGCCCCCTGAAATCGGGATTTGTAGCAATGCGGTGGATGTAAATAGCTGGGTCGAGGTTCTTTTCTTCCCATATCTGTGGATCGCTAAAGGTAGTTGCCCAAATACAGGCTACCTGCCCATTAATAATTATTTTCCATTGCCTGTTTTCCTTAATCTCTGTTTCAATCAACGAAAGTTCGAAGTTGGGCCAATGAACGCTATATTTCGTTTTCTGGAAATCCGTTGCGATTTCATATAAGCGGAAGATTTCTGCTATATCATGTATCGTACTATTTTTTATCTGCATGGCTATGGCTTTAGGTTTTTAATGAATGGAGCGAGTTCTCTTTCTACAGCGTTGCTGCTGTTTTCGAGGTGCGATACAATGTTTTTTCGTTCCTGTTCCGATTTGTTCTGGCTTAGTTTTTTCTTTCCCTGAAGATTGCTTACTTCTATTTCGAAAGCTGCAATTCCCCGCATCATACCTTGTTTAAACTTTTCTGAAAGACTATCCCATTGTAAGAGATATTCTTTTTCGTAATACAGAATCATTTCTTTTAGCGCTTGTTCTTTAGCTTCTTCATCGCTAATAATATTGGCTTTCCCATAAGCATGTACGCTAATATAATCCCATGTGGGTACACTTTCGTGTTTTTCGTAATGGCTGGGAGAGATATAAGCGTGTGGCTCGGTGAATATAATAAGCGATGTATACTGCTCAATATATTTCACCTGTTCGTTGGCTTGCGCAAAGTGACCGCTAATCAAGACCTTTCCATTTACCTCATTTACAACGAAAGGTAACTGAGTGGCTATGGGTAAATTATTGTAGCTGGTAATGATCGTGGCAAAGCTATATCTCTTCATAAAGGCAATTTGCTCACTTTGGTCATCAAACTTAAAACTATTGGATATCAACATTTTTATTAGATTTTTGAAGGGTATATGATGGTTATTTAGCAAACTTTTTTGAACCCGCAACGCAAAGGATTACGCCCATCGTAATGGCTAGCATACCTATAGTTACTTTTTCATGGAGCAGGGTAGTGGCAAGAGCCAATCCAAAAAAGGGCTGTAGGAGCTGGAGCTGTCCAACTGCTGCGGTTCCACCTTGTGCAAGCCCTCTGTACCAGAAAATAAACCCGATGAACATGCTAAAGAGCGAAATATAAGCAAGGCTCAGCCAGGCAGCGGTACCCACTTCAGCAAATGAAGCTGGTTGATAAATGAACATTAAAGGTAACATGAGCGGGAGCGAGAGCACAAGTGCCCAGGAGATTACCTGCCAACCACCCAATGTTTTAGATAGTTTTGCACCTTCCGCATAGCCAAGCCCGCAAAGAACGATTGCCAATAACATTAAAATATCGCCGATTGGTGCGGCGTTAATTCCCTGATAAATGGCGTAACCAATTACCAGAAGGCTACCTACAATTGAGAAAAACCAGAATATGGGTTTAGGACGTTCACCTCCCCGTAAAACGGCAAAAGCAGCTGTAGCCATGGGCAAAAGGCCTAAAAATACCAAAGAATGTGCTGAGGTAATGTGTTGCAAAGCAAGGGCACTTAACAAAGGAAAGCCGATTACCACACCCAGTGCTACAATGACCAGTGAGATTAAATGTTTGCTTGATGGTCTTTTTTCTCTAAATGCAATTAATACGCCCATTGCGAGCAACGCAGCTATAGTGGCACGGGCAACGGTTACAAAAACAGGGCTCATATCCATCACTGCCATTCTTGTGGCTGGCATAGAGCCGCTAAAGATCAGTACGGCGATAAATCCGTTAAGCCAGCCACTTGAAATATTCTCTTTGCTTGGCTCAGTTCCTGTTTCTTTCATGTCTTTCATTTCTTAAATCAAAGGTGCAAAGCTAAAAGCGATAAATACAGTATCAGTTTTGTATATTTGTATGGATACAGTTTGTTGATTATGGAGAAAGTTTACAGGTACAACGAAATAGCAAGCGGAATTGCCACACAGATTAGAGACGGTATTCTTCGATCGGGAGATAAACTTCCTTCTGTTCGGATGCTCTGCAAAGAATATGCAGTGGGCATGAATACGGCAAAACGTGTGTTTTTGGAACTGGAAGCCCAATCGTTGGTTGAGGCCAAGCCACAATCGGGTTTCTTTGTAAGCAACCGTAGGGTAGAACGACTTCCACTACCTGCAGTTAGTAAACCTTCACTAATTGCAAATCATCATGAGCCGAGCGAACTGAGTACCCAGGTATATTCTAGCATTGGTCGCGATGATTTAACCCTTTTTTCAATTGGTGTGCCATCAGGAAGCCTGTTGCCATTGGCAAAACTCAAAAAGGAAATACTTTATGCTACGCGGACGCTTAAAGAAGGAGGGACAGAATATGAGCCGCTTCAGGGCAATGTTAAATTACGCAGAATGGTTGCAGTACGATCTTTAGGCTGGGGAGGAAACCTTCATGAAGATGATCTGATTACGACTGCTGGCGGAGTGAATGCATTATCTTTTTGCCTGATGGCTTTAGGCAAACCTGGCGATACTGTGGCCATAGAAAGTCCCTGTTATCCCGGAATTCTCCAGCTGGTAATCAGTTTAGGTTTAAAAGTACTCGAATTGCCCACGCATCCGGTTACGGGCATTGAGATAGATGCACTTAGGAAAGTGGTGTCGAAAATTGATATTTGCCTGTTAATTCCCAATTTTAATACACCGTTGGGTAGTTGCATGCCCGATGCGCATAAAAAAGAAGTTGTTCAGCTTTTGGCCGCAAATGATATTCCGCTTATTGAAGATGATATTTATGGTGACCTTTATTTCGGCACCCAACGACCAAGATGTTGCAAATCATTTGATACAGAAGGTAATGTGCTGTGGTGTAGCGCAGTTTCGAAAACCTTGGCGCCAGGATACCGTGTAGGTTGGGTAGCTCCCGGAAAGTATAAAGAAAAATTACTTAAACTAAAACTTGTACATGCCCTTGCCTCAACTTCTGTTATTCACGAAGCTGTTGGCAATTTTCTAAAAACTGGTCGGTATGATCGCCATTTGCACCAACTCCGTCGTACATTACAACAGAATTATCAGCATTTTATTGATGCGGTTACCGAATATTTTCCAGAGGGTACAAAAACAACCCGGCCGCAAGGTGGGCTGGCCATATGGATAGAATTTAATAAAGAAGTTGATGCTGTAAAACTCTATGAACTGGCCATGAAACAAAAAATCAGCATTGCCCCGGGTCCGATGTTTACCTTGCAAGATCAATATCAGAACTGTATCCGCCTCTGTATCGGTATTCCATGGTCAGATGAGCTTAAATTTAAACTGAAACAATTGGGTAATCTGGCAAAAATGATGTGACCGAATAATGGCACGCACTAAACTTAGGGCAATTATAGCTCAATGCCGATACGCTATGATTGATTAAGGATTTACATTGTCTGACTCAGGAGTACTCGGCGTTTCGCCTAAGGGCGTTATTCCGCAAGCTGCCCATATAAATTTAAAAATATTTAGGAACTCGCATTGGATATCCCTGTCAGATTGTATTTCGTTCTCCATATTGTACCGCTTTAATCTATTTATTGAAACATAGAAAGGCTGGTTTTGTGTTAGCGAAGGTAATCCTTTAATGTAAGTTTACTGTTGCCTAAATGTTAAGGAAGATGTTTTAAACCTTAACCGATTCGGTGCAATATTTATTTGAGGTGCAATACGTAAGTGTACCCAATAATCAGTATTGGAATCTCTATGGCGTTATGTTATATTTACATATTTAACAACAGTTATCTGTTTAGTTTTCAATAGAATGCAATGTTTTCTAATTGATTTACTATTATATCAGTATGTCCCTTGCTAAACATATATTTTAATAAACAGAAAATGATATACAACGATCGAAAAGCCATGGATCCTGCTATAAAAAAATGTCTTATCGACAAACTGCTCAATAACAATATCTCGGTTAGCGAACTTATTGAACTGAGGCCTGAAATTAATGAATTCGATCTTTCTGAAATTATTCAGCATATCTACGACCTTAACCTGGAGCAGGTACGAAAAATAGCAGCATTAGCGCCTGTTATGGCTAAAGTTGATGCATTAAAAAACAGCCAGCGCAATACCCGTTTTATAAAAAAGGTGAAAAATAATTTCCGGAAACATACGGCTAAGCACAACGGTCTTAAAAACAGGGTAGTGGTGGTAGAGGGCGATTCGTGGTTCAATTATCCCATTCTTTTAAGCGATGTGATCGACTGGGTTGCTATGGAAGAGAATATGGCCGTTTATAGCCTGGCATCTGGTGGCGATTGGCTGATGAACATGCTTAGTGCCAAAAAATATGTCGAACAGCTTTCTACACTCCAACCGGATGTATTTATCATTAGCGGGGGAGGAAACGACCTGGTTGGAAACCGGAGAATAGCAGCCATGGTTACGCATAAAGGAGACTCCAACGAATTTGAAAAAAGCGCATTTGCGAAATACCTTTATCAAAGCGCTGCTAATCCACCCGATAAACCAGAAGATTTTAAACGGGGTACCCAGTTCATATCCAAAGATTTTTATGCTTTACTGGCCTTTTTTCAGCTCCAATATTATTTTATTATAAATGGGATTCTCACTGGCGGTGAGGGAGAAAATGGTAAGTTTCCGGGGATACAGATTATTACGCAAGGTTACGATTATGCCATACCAAGTGATAAAAAGATAGCGGGATATAATCCACTCAAATGGTACCGGCTGTTTGCGCGAACTTTTCTCGGGCACGGAGGATGGTTAAAAACACCCTTGCAGCTCAGAGGGATATACGATCCCGAAGACCAGCGCAAAATTGTTTATGCCATGATTTACCTCTTTAACGAAATGATGATTGATATCGGTCGCATTTTTAGTGAAATGTTAGGTGAGAATAGGGTTTTCCATATCGATTCAAGAGGATCAGTTGGTAAAAATGGTTGGACGGATGAATTGCATCCTTTGCCCCAACATTTCAAAAAAACAGCAGCAGCCTTTATTCATTGTATTAACAATCCAAATAAACAAGGAAGTGCAGTTATAGAAGTTGTAAAACAACAGGATGGGGGGCAGAAATGAAAAAGATATTGATTTTAGTATTTATTATCGTTTGTGGCGTAATGTCCTTTCAGGGGAAAGTACTTCAGCACTTCAGCGGAAAAGGAATCGTCAATTTAGAGCTCTCCAATAAAGATGCAGGAGTGGAAATTATTGCGCTTTGGAGCGATACCCTGTATGGCGATCAGACACTTTTAAACATTGCCCAAAAGAATACACACCTCGATTTTCTGTTTATTTTGATATATGTAGTGCTCATCATGACGCTATCTAATTCGCAAATGCAAAGAGAAAAAACAAGTTGGCTAAACGAATTGCTACGGCTTAATTTATTTCTGGCATTTTTAATAGGCTCACTGGATGTAATTGAAAATATCAGGCTATTACACAGTTTCCATCACCCAGGAAATCTGGCTGAATTTTGGCGAACAGATTTTATTGCATGGCCAAAATTTGTGATAGCAGGCTGGGTAATTTTGATTTATGTTTTCTCGGTAATTAAGGGTTACATGAGAAAATGACTTTGAATGTTCTGATTATTAAGGAATTAAGGTCGTTAAGATAATTGTGGTGTCAGTTGTTCCCAACTGACACTAAAACATATACTCTGGATCTTCGCTTTTTTAATAGTCGATAGTCAGACGGTAACATCTGACTGCGCTTGGAATTGAGAAGATCCTTCGACAAGCTACCATTGACAGATTCCAATATAAGGGTCGTCATTCCCGCGTAGGCGGGAATCTTAAAGCTTATTGCATTACGATTATTCATAAGTTTTCCTTTTTTCGGAGGCATTCATGAGCACTCTGTGGTTCCCAATCAAGTTGGGAATGACGATTTCGCACAATATATTAATTCATTAAAAACCCCTGTCATTTATATTGATTTTTATAAATAAATTATTGCTCAGGATGACAAGCGTGGTTAATGTTTAATTTTCTTTAACGCCACTTAAAACGATGTTCTTGTTAACTTTATGTTAGTTTGTCGTCAATAAATCCTATTTATACATCATTCTGAAAATAACTGTCAAATGCCTAGAGTGGAGTTTTTGTGTAAGAAATCGTCGTTTCTTCATCTAATTCTAGCTGTTAACTGGTAATTCGTTCAAAAAGCGAGACTAAATGATCTGTTTATTGTGAAAAATCATCTTTTGCTTCACTAAAACACAATTTCTCAATCCAAACCTGAAGTTCAACTTCATTATAACTTCATAAATCTGTATTTATTTCGCTTTCGAATTAAATCATTGCGTAACCATAATTTATTGAAGTCAATTAAGTATCTGCACATCAGTTGTAGACTGCTTCTTATCATAAATTGGTTGCCAAGGGAGACTAATTAGAGAAAAAAATAAATCAGATTAAAACCATTTAACAAAAAAAAATGAAAAGAGTTGTCATGTGCTTAGGCTTATGTACTTTGCTTTACGTAACGGGTTGTACCTCGAAAAAAGAAGAAAAAGAAGAAGTAACTACTTATGCGGTAACCACACCGTTAAGAATGGATACTTCCTTTACCAAGGAATATGTTTCGCAGATTAAATCTGTGAGGAATATCGAAGTTAGGGCACAGGAAAAAGGTTATCTCCAAAATATTTATGTAGATGAAGGTCAGCGTGTAAAAGCTGGTCAGCTGTTGTTTAAGATTATGCCTAAAGCAGCACAATCTGAGTTGTTAAAAGCACAAGCCGAAACTAAATCTGCAGAAATTGAGCTTGAAAACACCAGATTACTTTCTGATAAAAACATCGTTTCTAAAAATGAGCTGGCCATGGCTAAAGCTAAACTGCAATCAGCAAATGCCGAAACCTCATTGGCCAAATTCCATTTATCCAATACCGAAATCAGGGCACCATTTGATGGTACCATCGATCGTATTCCATTAAAACTGGGTAGTTTGGTTGATGAAGGTGCTTTATTAACCAGTCTTTCAGATAATAGTCAGGTTTTTGCGTATTTCAATGTGTCTGAACCTGAATACCTGAACTATCAGCGTGCAGCAAAGGTAAAAGGCCAGCAAGAAGTTAGCCTGTTATTGGCAAATAATGAGTTATTGAAATCGAAAGGTAAGGTTGAAGTGATCGAGAGCGAATTTGATAATGAGACAGGAAACATCGCTTTTAGAGCCAGGTTTAACAATTCTGATAACTTACTGAGAAACGGAGAAACAGGCAAAATCCAGATGGTTGTTCCTTTAAAAAATGCCTTAGTAATCCCACAGAAAGCCACTTATGATATTCAGGATAAAACTTATGTTTTTGTAATCGATAAAAATAATAAAGTACATTCCAGAGCCATCACCATTGCAGGCGAGGTGCCAGATTTGTACATCATTGGCGATGGCATTACCACGGGTGATAAAATATTGCTTGAAGGCGTGCAGAAAGTAAAAGATGATGATAAAATTACCTTCAAATTCCAACAGCCTCAGGAAGTGATGAAACAATTAAGATTGAAAACTGAATAATCTACCACCCTCCATACTTATTTTATGTTTAGTAAATTCATACAAAGGCCAGTCCTTTCTATAGTAATATCGCTTATCATTGTGTTTCTTGGGGTGTTGGCCATCAGCTACCTGCCCGTTACACAATTCCCCTCTATTTCACCGCCTAAAGTTAATATTACGGCCGAGTATCCAGGGGCAAATAATGAGTTATTGATCAAATCGGTAGTTATTCCGCTCGAACGTGCCCTTAACGGTGTACCGGGTATGAAATATATTGCCTCTGATGCCGGTAATGATGGTGAAGCTTCCATTCAGGTCGTATTTAATTTAGGTACCGATCCCAACCAGGCTTCGCTTAACGTACAGAACCGGGTAGCTGCTGTTACCAATAAACTTCCTCCTTTAGTGGTTCGTGAGGGGGTTAAAATCACCCGTGAAGAGTCTAACATGTTGATGTACATCAACTTGTATAGTAAAGATCCTAAGATGAACCAGAATTTTCTGTACAATTATGCCGATATCAACTTGCTTTCAGAGTTGAAAAGGGTTGATGGTGTAGGTTTTGCCGATATTTTGGGCGATAGGGATTATGCCATGCGGATCTGGCTTAAACCCGACCGTATGCAGGCTTATAAAATCTCAGTAGATGAGGTGATGAAAGCACTTGATGAGCAAAGTTTAGAAGCCTCTCCAGGTAAAACCGGCGAGAGTTCTGGTAAACGTTCTCAGGCCTTTGAGTATGTGTTAAAATATTCCGGACGCTTTAGTACGAAAGAAGGATACGAAAATGTAGTATTAAGAGCAAGTGCTAATGGAGAATTACTTCGTTTAAAAGATGTTGCCGATGTAGATTTTAGTGCTTCAGCTTACAATTTATACTCTACGTTAAACGGAAAGGCTTCTGCAGCTATCGTATTGAAACAATCTTACGGAAGTAATGCCAGTCAGGTAATTAAAGATGTAAAAGCGAAAATGGCCGAGATCAAATCGAGCTCATTTCCTAAAGGTTTAGATTATGAAGTAAGTTACGACGTTTCTAAATTCCTCGATGCTTCTATTGAAAAAGTAATCCACACCCTTGTCGAAGCCTTTATCTTGGTAGGTCTAGTGGTATTTCTGTTCCTTGGCGATTGGCGTTCAACCCTCATTCCGGCAATTGCTGTACCCGTATCCTTAATCGGAACCTTTGTGTTTATGCAGTTTTTCGGTATTACGCTCAATCTGATCACCTTGTTCGCCTTGGTGTTGGCCATTGGGGTAGTAGTAGATGATGCCATTGTGGTAATTGAAGCGGTACACGCCAAAATGGAACACGATCGGAAACTTTCGGTACTGAAGGCTACCCAGCAGGCCATGAAAGAAATTGGCGGTGCAATTATCGCCATTACCTTTTTAATGGCATCGGTATTTATTCCGGTAGCTTTTATGTCGGGACCAGTAGGTATTTTCTACCGTCAGTTCTCGATCACCATGGCAACGGCGATTATCCTTTCGGGTATTGTGGCCTTAACACTTACGCCAGCTTTGTGTGCCATTATGTTGAAAAATAACCATGGATCGAAGAAAAGGAAAACTATTATTGATCGCTTCTTAGATGGTTTCAACAATGGTTTTGCCAAACTTTCGGGTAAATATGAACTGGTGCTAACCAAGGTAGTAAGCCGCAGGATATTAACTTTTGGTATTCTGGCAGCCTTTTGTTTAGGGGTTTGGGGATTAAGTGGAAGTGTGCCATCAGGTTTTATTCCGAACGAAGATCAGGGAATGGTTTATGCCATTATCCAAACGCCTCCGGGATCTACCTTGGAGCGTACTGATCAGATTGCGGAGAAACTGCAAAAAATGTGCGAAGATATTGATGGTGTAAAGTCGGTTTCATCTTTGGCAGGATATGAGATTCTTACTGAAGGTACAGGATCGAACTCAGGTACCTGTTTAATCAACCTGAAAGACTGGAGCGAACGTAAACATTCGGCAGTAGAGATTATTAAAGAGCTTGAAGAGAAATCGAAATCTATTCCAGGTGCAACCATCGAATTTTTCCAGCCACCAGCGGTTCCGGGTTATGGTGCTGCGGGAGGTTTTGAGCTTCGTTTACTGGATAAAGCAGGTAGTGGCGATTACAAAAAAATGGAAACCGTGGCCAACGATTTTGTGAAAGAGCTGAACAGACGTAAAGAGCTATCATCAGTATTTACTTTTTACAGTGCGAGTTTCCCTCAGTACATGTTAGATGTTGACAATGATATTGCGCAACAAAAAGGCGTGAGTATTGATAATGCGATGAATACACTGTCGACTTTTGTGGGGAGTAATTACGAAACCAGTTTTATTAAATACGACCACCAATATAAAGTAATTGTACAGGCATTGCCTCAGTACAGGGCTTTGCCAGAAGATATTTTAAAACTGTCTGTTAAAAACGACCGCGATGAAATGGTGCCTTTCTCGGCTTTTATTAAAATGCGGAAAGTGTATGGCTTATCGGAAATTACCAGACACAATATGTATAATGCTTCGGAGATCAGCGGACAATCTGCTCCGGGTTATAGTTCTGGTGAAGCCATCAAGGCCATTACCGAAGTGGCCAAGAAATCACTTCCAAGGGGATTTGGTATCGATTGGGCAGGTATATCTAAAGATGAAGTATCGAGGGGTAATGAAGCCATTTATATCTTCCTGATCTGTTTGGGCTTCGTTTATCTGGTTCTGGCAGCACAATACGAAAGTTTTATTTTGCCACTTTCGGTTATCCTTTCTTTACCAGCGGGTATTTTTGGCGCTTTCCTGTTCTTAAAATTATTAGGATTGGAAAACAACATTTATGCACAGGTTGCGATGGTGATGCTGATTGGTTTACTTGGTAAGAACGCAGTATTGATTGTTGAATTCGCTGCACAGCGGCATGCCCAGGGTGCAACGGTATTAAAAGCGGCAATGGAAGGTGCAAGTGTACGTTTCCGTCCGATTTTAATGACCTCTTTTGCCTTTATTGCAGGTTTAATTCCATTGATGATTGCATCAGGGCCTGGAAAAATCGGTAATAGAACCATTGGTTCTGCTGCTGCTGGGGGTATGCTTTTCGGTACCATTTTCGGGGTGGTTATTATCCCGGGATTATATTATGTGTTTGGAACAATAGCAGCCAGACATAAGCTGATTAAAATTGAAGAAGAACATCCATTAACTGAAGAAGTAGAAGATAATGTTTAAGAATAATATTTATAAAGGCCTTGGCTTAGTGCTGATATGTGCCACATATACAGCATGTAAATTGCCAGAAGTGGCCCAACGCGCCGAAAATAAAAGTGTTCCTGCAGCCTTTAGTAGTGCACAGGATACCGTAAGTACGGCCAGTATACAATGGCGGAAGTTTTTTACCGATCCAAATCTGGTAAACCTGATCGATACCGCATTAAAAAATAACCAGGAGTTGAATATTACGCTTCAGGATATCGAGATTGCGAAAAACGAAATCAAAGCTAAAAAGGGGGAACTTTTACCAAGTGTAACCTATGGCGTTGGTGCAGGTTTTGATAAAGTTGGTCGCTACACCAGTTCGGGTGCTGGCGATGCTTCTACAGAAATTACACCAGGTAAAGAAGTACCTGAAATATTGCCCGATTATCGTTTCGGTTTGCAGGCCAACTGGGAAGCCGATATCTGGCACAAATTGCGAAATGCGAAGAAAGGAGCCATAAGTCATTATTTAGCAACGGTAGAAGGCAAAAATTTCGTAGTCACCAATTTAATAGCTGAGGTTGCAAATTCATATTACGAACTGCTGGCTGCTGATAATCAGTTAGAGACAGTGAAAAAAAACATTGAGCTGCAGAAAAATGCTTTAGAACTGATGAAAATCCAGAAACAGGCCAGTAGGGTTAACGAACTTGCAGTGCGTAAATTTGAGGCTGAGGTCTTAAGCTCTAAGAGTCTGGAATTTGATATTCAGCAAAATATTACCGAAACGGAGAATAAAATCAATTTCTTGCTAGGCCGTTTTCCTCAGCCAATTATAAGGGATAAATCGAGTTTTACCGATCTGGTACCACCAACAGTACAGACAGGTTTACCTTCACAATTGCTGGCCAACCGCCCCGATATTAAACAAGCTGAGTTAGAACTCGCTGCTGCTAAGCTGGATGTTAAAGTGGCTAAGGCACAGTTTTATCCATCATTGGGTATTTCTGCGGCCATCGGTTACCAGGCTTTTAATCCATCTTATTTATTGAGAACGCCAGAATCATTGATCTACTCGTTAGCAGGAGATCTAGCCGGACCGCTCATTAACCGCAATGCCATTAAGGCCGAATATTTAACCGCAAACGCAAAACAATTGCAGGCCGTGTTTGAGTACGAAAAAGCGATTCTGAACGGTTATATTGAAGTAGCCAACCAGATGTCGAAAATCAGCAACCTGCAAAAAAGCTACGATTTGAAATCGAAACAGGTAACAGCACTTACACAATCAATCGATATTTCTAACGATTTGTTTAAATCGGCAAGGGCGGATTATTTTGAGGTATTGATGACCCAACGTGATGCTTTGCAGTCAAAATTAGAATTGATCGAAACCAAAAAACAGCAGTTAAATGCGGTGGTCGATATCTATCACGCCTTAGGTGGGGGATGGAATTAGGTAAATAGCTATAATTCTCATATTCATATTATCCTTATAAATCTATTTAGGCTGTTCCAAAAACCGGGGCAGCCTTTTTCTTTATTTGTCATTCTGAGCGCAGCGAAGAATCTTTATAGCTGCTAACGCTCGTTTCTAACGAGTGTTGAATAATCAATCGTTTACAACGATAAAATCATTTAGTTATTTATGCACTCATCTGGAAACGAGCGCAGACTAATTTATGCCAAACTGGAGCAGCCTTTTTTCGCTTTATTCATTTCTTTATCATAAAAATTAGTTTAAAAACAAAGCCACTCACTTAGGGTTATCTTTATCGTATAGAAATTATTATCATATCTAAAAGCACATGGGAAATACAACATTTAAATTAGGCGAATTAGAAATTAACCGTTTAGGTTATGGTGCAATGCAGCTAACAGGCAACGGTGTTTTTGGCGAAGTGGATGATCGCGAAAATGCAATAAAAGTTTTGCAGGAAGCCGTAACAAATGGCGTTAATTTTATTGATACCGCAGAAGCTTACGGACCAAAATTTAACGAATCTTTAATCGCTGATGCACTACATCCTTACAAACAGGATCTCCTTATTGCTACCAAAGGTGGTTTTGACCGACCAGGCCCCAACAATTGGGTTCCGAATGGTAATCCTGAAAAAATCAGGCAAGATATTGAAGGAAGTTTACAGCGTTTAAAAGTTGAATCGATTGATTTATGGCAACTGCATCGTATCGATCCTAAAGTTAATGTAGCCGATACCCTTGCACCAGTTATAGAAGCGGTAAAAGAGGGGAAAATAAAATATGTTGGTCTGTCTGAAGTAACCATCGATCAGATCAAACAGGTACAGGATATTCTGCCAATTGTATCGGTTCAGAATTTATACAACTTGGCCAACAGACAATGGGAAAATGTACTTGATTTTACTGCCGAACAAGGTTTAGCTTTTATTCCCTGGTTCCCACTGGCTTCTGGCCCCGCAAAATTAGAAGATAAAATTAAAGTAATAGCCGAAAAATATCAGGCCACTACAGCACAGATTGCACTGGCCTGGTTATTAAAAAGATCTTCAAACATCCTGCTAATACCCGGAACAAAATCTGTTGCGCATTTAAAAGAAAACTTAAAAGCTACAGAAATCGAATTAACTGATGCAGAATTTGAAAGTTTAGCGAAATAAGAACGGAAAATTCCCTGCGATCGTCATTTCGAGCGGAGTGCAACGCAGTTGAGAACCACGATTGCTCAGCGAAGCTACATCTGGCTAGATAGATCTCTCTCGAAAATTCGGGACTGTGCTCCAGTCGAGATGACGATTTTTCTGTTGAAGTTTTTCAATGTTAGCGCAGCAGAGAACCTGAAAACGCTGCGAGGCAAATTTTTAGCACAGAATACATTAACTCGTTTCGTCATCCTGAACTTGTTTCAGGATCTTTACTGGATAGAATGATCAAGTTCAAAGATCTTTCCTCCGAAGGAATTCCTTTGGAACATTCCGCATCCCTCCAGGAGATGAGGATCTCGCTTTGGGCTTTTACGCGCTTTGTCATGCTGAGCGGAGTCGAAGCATCTTCAAACAAAAAATGTCTACTAAGGTATATTATCTGTGTTTATCCTTTTATCTGTGGTTGATAAATCTGCTCAAGAAATACCCGCTCTGTTTTGCTGCCTTAAGCGGAGTCGAAGAATGTATTAAAAAATTTATTAAAATTATTCCTTTATAAGTTTGATATTTAAACATGAAAAAAATCTTCCTGTTTACCACTATTTTATTTTCTATCATTTTTCAAAAAGCCATGGCGCAAAATAAACCCGAAAATGTACCTGCTGTTTTAAATCATATCGCTGTTTATGTAGCTGATCTAAGCGTAGCAACAACTTTTTACGAAAGTGTGTTTAACCTTAAAATCATTCCGGAGCCTTTTAAAGATAACCGCCATACCTGGTTTACTTTAGGGCCAGCCGGACAGTTGCATTTAATCCAGGGAGCAAAAGGAAATGAGGTTTTTGATAAAAACGGGCATTTGTGTTTCAGTGTTCAATCAGTTGATGAATTTGTAAAGAAGCTGAATGCTAAAAATATCAGTTTCGAGGATTGGCCTGGAAAGAAAGGCGGAATTACCTTGCGCGTAGATGGTGTAAAACAAATTTATTTCAAAGATCCTGATGGACATTGGTTAGAAGTAAACGATGCTAAGTAAATTTTTCACTACGTGCAGATTTTGTTCTGCACCATCCCTTATATTTAGGTTTTACCTGCTAACCCTATGAAACTAAAATTCCTGAAGTATTTTTGTATTACCTTTTTAATAATCGGTGTAGTTGAGCAATTAAAAGCTCAAAATGCTAACGCCGAAGCACAATTTAAAGCTGTAATGGAGAAATATAATGCAGTTGGTGCTGCTGTGGCTGTGGTAAAAGAAGGTAAGATTGTTTATACTCACTCTTTTGGACTAAAAGATTTAGAAAATAAAAAGCCTTTAACTGATCAGGATATTTTCAGAATTGCATCTATTTCGAAGTCTTTTTCGGCAACATCCATTATGCAACTGGTAGAGGCCGGTAAAATTTCCTTAGATGATGATTTTGGCGATCTGGTGGGTTTTAAAATCAGGAATCCAAAATTTCCTGATCAGAGAATTACCTTAAAAATGGCTTTATCACATACTTCAAGTTTAAACGATTCTCAGGGGTATCTTAATCTGGATGTAATCAATCCGGATAAAAACCCAAACTGGGCCAAATGTTATAATGAATACGCCCCAGGAAGCAAATTCGATTATTGCAATCTTAATTTTAACCTGATCGGTACCATCATCGAGAAAAAATCAGGTGAGCGTTTCGATAATTATGTAAAAAATCATGTGTTGAAACCCTTAGGACTTTATGCAGGTTATTGTATCGACTCTTTAGATAGCACGCGTTTTGTTAATTTATACGAATATCATGCCGATACGAAGACTTATACACCGTCTCCAACAGCATATGCGCCACGAAGAACAGAAATTGCAAATTACATAATGGGTTATAGTACGCCTGTTTTTTCGCCGACAGGTGGGATGAAAATTTCGGCTACTGATTTAGCTAAATATATGATTATGCACATGAATTATGGCACATCAAATGGTGTTAAGATAATCACTAAAAAGAGCGCGAAAAAGATGCAGACTGCCTTGACCGATGATGAAGGGTATGGCTTGGCCATCAGGACTGCAGATCAGCTTATCCCGGGTGTAAAACTGAAAGGACATACCGGTTCAGCTTATGGTTTATTCAGTACCATGTTTTTTAGTCCGAAAGATAAATTTGGCTTCGTTATCATTACGAATGGTATAAACGCTACCTATACTGATGGCTTCCCTGATTTCAGTAGGGCAGCCATCAACAGCTTGTATCAGGCATTTATTAAATCAAACCTAAATTAATCTTTAAACCTATGAAGGATTAAGAAAGCGTTTATAAGCATTACCAGATTTAATTTTTTCCATTGTCAAATATTCTTTTACAATCGAAAATTCCATACTCTGGATGGCTTTAACCACCGATTTTAGTTTTTCACCTGTAACACCTAATCTGGCTGCCCAGTAATTACGATCTTGCTCATCCGCAATCTCAATAAACTCTTTCCGGGCATTCATCGAATTAATTTGATATTCCATCTTTTTACTGGTTTTTGGTTAGTTAATATGTAATATAAACACCGATAATTCTGATTTGGTTTTGGAGTTTTGCCAATAGATATTCAAATATAGCTACACAAAGGCTTTTTTGTTAATGATTACAAGGCGAAAGCCATTAGTTGCCCTAAACCGATTACGAAACTGGTCTTAAAAATCGATTTAGGTCTATTCTTTTATGGATGTTATTTTAGCTCAAAAAAGAGTAACATTTTCCTTACAAAACATTAGGAATTCTCAGTTAGCATTTTTATTATTGTATTGTAATGTAATTTTTACAATGCCAAATCATTTTCCAACCAACGCTACAAGTTTATCCCATTGCCCAAAATATTATCAGAACAATCGTTTTGTATTATTTCTTTGGGTATTAATTACACTCATTTTTGTAATCGACTCTTGGGCAACGCACAGGTATAATAACTACCTCATTTTTGAGAATACCTTCAGAAATCTTCTTCAACAAAAATCTCTTTATGCATGGTACCCGGCTTATCACGAAGATGCCAATCATTACGGTCCCATTTTTAGTGTTTTAATAGCTCCGTTTGCCTTAATGCATAATTGGATCGGCTTATTGTTTTGGAACCTGTTTAACTGTTTCCTGCTTTTTAAAGCTATTCAAACTTTACCTTTAAGTGAGGATAAAAAGGTGATTATCGGTTATATTGCCATTCCCTGTTTAATCGAATCGATGCTTAACCAGCAGTTTAATGCCGGTGCCGGCGCCTTAATGATATTGAGTTATACGCAAATAAATAAAGGTGGAGGGATATGGTCTGCGCTGTGTATTGTGCTGGGTACATTTATTAAGCTTTATGGTATTGTGGGATTAGTATTTTTCTTTTTTGCTAAGAAAAAACCAGTTTTTGTGTTGTGGTTAATCATGTGGTCTATCGTGATATTCTTATTGCCAATGCTGTTCGCCTCTCCTGATTTTGTTGCGCAAAGTTATATCGATTGGAAAAACTCACTGATCGGGAAAAATATGATTAATGTTTCGGGTGGAGAAGATATTTCGATTATGGGTTTCTTTAGGCAACTATTTAATATTCCTAAAGTATCAAACCTTTTTTTTCTTACACTTGGCACCCTATTGTTTATGTTGCCTTTTCTGTATATTACTTATTTTTCGAAAAGTAAATTCCAGCTCATGATCCTATCTTCAGTATTGTTGTTTCCTGTGCTGTTTAGTACTGGAGCAGAAGATTGTACGTTTATCATTTCAATAACTGGTGTTGGCATTTGGTATGTAAACGAAAATAATAAAGTGCTAAAAAATGTATTGTTGCCAATTTTACTTTTTATCACCTGCAATTTCCCTTTGCTGCTTTTTCCAACTTTTGCAAAAGCGCATCATTTATCATTATCCATCATTAGTTTTCCTTATTTTTTGGTGTGGTTGAGGGTTATCAATATGGCTATAAAGGATAAACTCGTCCATGAAGAAGAAACAGAACCAGAGATGGTAACAGCACTAGTCGATTAACTTTTAAATTTTATTTTTTTAAGGTTTTAATGTCCGTTTGTAAAAATGGCTGTTAAAACCTTTTTTATTATTCGGCTGTTTTATAGCTGTCTAATCAAAAAATAGTTATGGATGATAAACAAAAAAACGGTAGTGCTGATCGGGCTAGGATCAACATTAACGAAGGTTATGAACTAGATTATTGGTCTAACAAATTCGGAGTAAGCAAAGATAAGCTGAAAGCCGTAGTACAAACAGTTGGTACCTCTGCCCGCGCAGTTGAAGATTATTTAAAAAAGTAAAATAGTTATTATGAGTCTGAAAAAGTATGTTGCCAAGCGCGATTTCTCAAAAACCACCGAACCAAAGTCGGGTAAAAGCAGCGATAGGAACAAATTACATTTTGTAATCCAAAAACATGATGCTTCGCGTTTGCACTACGATTTCAGGCTCGAAATGGAAGGCGTTCTAAAAAGCTGGGCAGTACCGAAAGGGCCTTCAACCGATCCTAAGATCAAACGTTTGGCCATGATGGTAGAAGATCATCCATACGATTACAAAGATTTTGAAGGCATTATTCCGCAGGGCGAATATGGTGGCGGAACCGTTATTGTATGGGATGAAGGAACTTACGAGCCGATAGAACCGATTAAAGGCAAAAAAGCGCAGGAAAAACATCTGCTAGGTCAGTTAAAAGATGGTTCTTTAAAAATTAAACTAAACGGAGAAAAGCTTCGTGGAGAGTTTGCCCTTGTTAAAACGCATGGCATGGGCGAAAACGGTTGGCTGTTGATCAAACACAAAGACGATTACGCTTCTACAAAAGACATTACTAAGGAAGATAAATCTGTGCTTTCCGGAAAAACAATCGAAAAGATGGAAAAAACATCCGGTAAGGTCTGGAAAGAAGGAAAGGAGCAGGATTTAAAGACTGAAAAAAAAAGCCCCAAGCAAAAAGAAAAGAAAGAAACCACGCCCGTGGGTGATGACTTAGCGGTAGATGTAAAAAGCATATTAAAGAAAGCACCCAAAACAGCCATTCCGAAAGGGGTGAAACCTATGCTGGCTACCTTGGTTGACGAACCTTTCGACGATCCTGATTGGCAATATGAGGTGAAATGGGATGGTTACCGTGCCCTGGCTTTTGTTAATAAAGGAAAGGTTGATTTGCTTTCCAGAAATAACAAATCCTTTAACGAAAAATTTTATCCCATTTACGATCTGCTTTTGACCTGGAAAGTGAATGCGGTATTTGATGGTGAGATCTTGGTGCTCAATAACAAGGGTGTATCCAATTTTGGTTCCCTGCAGAATTGGAGAAGTGAAGCAGATGGAGAACTTGTTTTTTATGTGTTCGATATCCTCTGGTATGAGGGTAAGAACCTGATGGAGCTATCGCTTTACCAGCGACAAGCAATATTAAATGAAGTGATGCCAACTGATGATGACCGTGTGCGCCTTGGTAAGGTTTTTAAAGCCAGTGGTGTCGATTTTTTCGATGCGGCGAAGAAAATGGGTTTAGAAGGCATTATCGCTAAAAAAACAGATAGTACTTATGCAACAGACAGAAGATCAAAAGAGTGGCTGAAAATTAAGGTGCAGAAACGGCAAGAAGTGATCATCGCGGGTTTTACCAAAAATGCCGATACTTCTAAATCTTTTAGTTCTTTACTGTTGGGTGTTTATGAAAAAGGAAAATTGCAATATGTAGGCAAGGTTGGAACAGGGTTTTCGGATAAATTGCAGAAAACAATGATGGAGCAGTTTAAACCAATTATTATCGATAAAAGCCCTTTTGAAAATATACCTGATGTAAATAAGCCCTCACGCTTCAGGCCAAACCCGCCAAAAGCAAAAGCAACCTGGTTAAAGCCAGAACTGGTATGTGAGGTCGCTTTTACAGAAGTAACTGATGATGGTGTTTTTCGCCACCCGTCTTTTCAGGGTATGCGTGAAGATAAAAAAGCCAAAGAAGTGGTAAGAGAAATAGAAGTACCAACAGAAAAAATTGTTGATGAAACGAATGAAGAAAACCCACACGCACAGGCAATAAAAGCACCAAAAGGTAAAATGCCTAAAACTTTGTTAAACCCGAAAGATGAAACACAGGTAAGGAAAATTAAAGGTCACGAGCTTAAATTTACCAATCTGAGTAAAATTTATTGGCCCGAAGATAAAGTAAGCAAAAGAGATATGTTTAACTACTATTATCAGGTTGCTGAATACATTTTGCCTTACCTGAAAGACCGCCCACAATCGCTTAACCGCTTTCCGGGTGGAATACACGGCCCGAGTTTCTACCAAAAAGATGTTAAAGGGAAAGCACCAGACTGGGCCGAAACTTTTCCTTATGAAACTAGTGAAGGCGAAAAAAAGGAGTACCTCGTTGGAACAGATGAAGCTTCATTACTCTGGATGGCGAGTTTAGGCTGCATAGAAATGAATCCTTGGTTTAGCCGGGTGCAAAGCCCTGATAATCCCGATTACTGTGTAATTGATTTAGATCCAGATAAACATACCTTTGATCAGGTAGTTGAAGCAGCGCTGGAAACAAAAAAAGTATTGGATGCCATAAATGTACCCAGTTATTGTAAAACATCAGGTTCAACCGGCATGCATATTTACATTCCTTTAAATGCCAAATATAGTTATGAGCAAAGCCAGATGTTTGCCAAAATAGTGGTGAACCTCGTGCATGACCAGATACCAGAATATACGTCGCTCGAGCGCATGATAGCAGCCCGAAAAGGAAAAATGTACCTTGATTTTTTACAGAATAGACCAGGGGCAACCATAGCCGGGCCTTATTCTTTACGGCCAAAAATTGGTGCAACGGTATCAATGCCATTGCATTGGGACGAGGTCAGACCAGGTTTAAAAATGAAAGATTTTAATATTTTTAATACCATCGATCGTTTGAAAGTGGAAGGAGATCTGTTTAAAGGCGTACTGGGAAAAGGAATCGATTTAGTTAAGGCTATTGAGAAAGCTAAAAGTGTTTTTGGATAAAGCTTACGATCTTTTACTGCTTTCGTTATATTTGGAAAAAAATAAAAAATGATCGCACACCACGTTTTATTCTGGCTAAAAGCCGATACCACCGATGAGCAGAAAGTTGCTTTCCGCAATGGCTTACAAACATTAGAAAATATTGAAGTTGTTAAAACTTTTCACATTGGCGTACCAGCACCAATTGAGCGTGCTGTTGTAGATACTACTTACACATTTAGCCTCGTGCTGTTATTTGAAGATTTAGCTGCGCATGATGTTTATCAGGTTCATCCATTGCATAAAGCTTTTCTGGATGAATTCAGGGTTTACTTCGAAAAGGTTGTAATTTACGACGCAGCATAAAAGAAATACCTCCGACAAAAATCGGGGGTATTTTTTTGCTGTTTATTTAATAAATCGGGGTATGAATTTTTTGCCAAAATAAATGAAGCCTTGTACATGAAACGGATTTATGACATTATGTGTTGCTTATTAACGCTACAAATCTGTATGTTTGATGCTTATTGAAAAGTAATTTATGGAACTACAAAACCAAAGCGTTTTTGATTACGTAAATACTTCAAACTGCAATCTTATGGAAAAAACAGCTACATTAATTAAAAGAGGATCCCTCAACGTAAATCAGTTGGATAGCATTAAAATTGGTGATTTATTATCTGATGAATATGGTAAATCGGGTAAAGTGTATGAAATCGAAAAAGTAAACCGCCATGGTGAATTTCATTATTACTTTAAATTATTTAAATCAGGTACCATCCTAATTATTCTTTAATTTCTTTCTTGGCTTGACCAATTGATGTGTTGTTTATAAAGATATATCTTGTAAACATTTGCTTTGCATTGCCCATCAGTCACTTGGTTTTGGCGTAAAATACCAACGATGAACGATGTACAAACATTGCCTACTTTATAAAAACAAAAAGCTCCAGATCTGCTGATCTGGAGCTTTTTGTTTAGTCTATTCGTATAATTAGAATTTATAAGATAATGTGGTTACAAATTGGCGTGGAGCAATAGGGTTTACGCTGTAGTTTTCGTGAACGAAATAATTCAGCTCATTGGTAAGGTTCGAAACTTTAGCAAGAAGTGAGAATTTTTTCCAGTTGTATCCGGCAGAAAAATCTAAAGTAGTGAATGCACTTAGTGGAATCAGCCTCAAAGTTGGTGCATTTTTAGCATCGTTCCAGCCTCCATTGCGCTTGCCTGTATAAAATGCGGAGGCACCCAATTTTAAACCTTTTATTGCACCATCCTGGAAAGTGTAAAATAAAGTGGCGTTTGCCGTATTTTTGGTAGTACCTACTAAACGAACATCCTCAATCATGCCAGTAACATCAGCTGTATTGGTATAGCGCATAAAATTATAGCTATAGCCCATTAAAAAGTTAAGCCCTCTAGCAAGATTTCCGTTAATGTCAAGTTCTAACCCATCACTAGTAGTCTGCCCGTTTAGTTGTTTAAACACAGTGCTAGTGGTTCCATCTGGAAGTATAGCTGCCTGCGAAATATTGTCGTTGATGATTTTATAATAAGTTAAATTCGCTGATAACTTACCTCCGAAGAAATCGTTTTTAACACCCGCTTCATATTGGTTTACGGTTGATGGCGGAAGCGCATTACTGTTAATATCCACACCAGTATTAGGAATAAAGTTATTTGCATAACTTACATACATAGACATGGTTTTAAGGGGTTGATATATTAAGCCCAATTTAGGAGAAAAAGCATCATCAAACTTTGTTGCACCCGGCGCTGTTACGCCACTTTCTATGTTTAAAGCTCTTGAACTTGCATTTTTCTGATCTGTATAACGTAAACCTGCCAATACTTTAAATTGGTCAGTTACTCCGATTAAATCCTGAATAAAAGCACCATATCTATAAATTGGGGCAAGTGTTCTTGTTATCGCAAATGCTTCAGGCATTAATCCAGAACCGTAATAAGTAGATTCATCGAAAACATTAACATTTCCATAATTAAAAGTAGTAATGTAAGCACCTTTAGCATCTTTTCCATAAGCGAATGCATTGCTGGTTACTCTCGATTGATCTGCATCTACGCCAAACAAAACAGTATGTTTAATGCTTCCTGTACTAAAACTTCCATTAATATTAATTTGTTGGTTATAAGTATATTCTTTACTTAGTGCTCTCGAAAGATTTCTTGCAGAAATACCAGCTGTATTTGCTTGGATCCGATCCGATCCATAGTAATTACGATTGTAAGCCTGGAAAGATCCAATTGCATTTAATTTCCAGTTCTCGTTAAATTTATGCGTTAAATTGGCTTGGGCGGTACTGGTATTCGTTTTATTGTAAGCCCAAGGGGTATTGATGAATTTATCGCGACCGAAATCTACAATCTGACTATTCACTGATCCTACACCAAAGTCTGGAGTAAAATCACTTTTCAAATAATCTCCCTGCACCAAAACTTCTGTCTGCTCACTTATCTTATATAATAACGATGGGTTGATGTAAAAACGTTTTGATTTTACATAGTCTCTAAAACTCCCAGCATTTTCATAAGTACTAATTGCCCTAAAAGCAAGTTTTTTTGATATCGGTCCATAAAGATCAACCATAGGTTTATACTGATCGTAACTACCGGTTCTCATGCTTACCTCACCACCATTTTCAAATTTAGGTTTTTTCGTAACCATATTCACAACAGCTCCTCCGGTTACACCACCATAAAGTAAAGCAGCACTTCCTTTTAAAACCTCTACCGATTCTAATGTACTCGCCTCAGGACTGCCACCAATAGTTGTTCTTGCGCCATTTTTAAAAATGTTATTACTGCCCAGGCTATACCCCCTTGCAAAGAAATTTTCACCAACAGCGCCACGATTAGCCCCTAAAGCGACACCATTAATGTTTTTCATTACATCACCCAAGCTATTTACCTGTTGATCAGCGATTATTTGTCTTCCAATAACCTGCACAGCCTGTGGAAGATCCATTGGGGAAATAGCAATTTTACCTAAATTAGCTGGTTTTCTATTTGGCGTTTTGTAACCGTTAATGGCTACTTCATCCAATTGAGATGAAGATTCTGCAATGGTGAAATCAGCATTTACAGTTTGACCATCCGCTACAGTAATTGATTTTTCCTGAGCAGAAACACCAATAGCTGATGTTTTGATCGTATAGGTGCCGGGTATTACATTTTTAATCGTGAAATTACCTTTCTCATCAGTTTGGGTAGTTTTACCCGTATTTTTTAAACCAACACTTACATAACTGGCAGGATTGCCATCGCTCGTTTTAATTGTACCCGAAACAGATCCATTTTTACTTTGTGCCATGGTATTTCCTGCCAAAAACAGAAAAAAAGCTATAAAATTTAAAAGAAAAGTAAAATTTTTATTCATCTTTATTTAGATTAATTCTTAGTTGGCGCAAAGGAAGCACTTTTGCAGCGGAATTGCAAAATTATTTTTATTTGTTCTAAATAAGATTAGTTTTTGATTTGCTTTTTTTGAAGTACATAGCTTTTTTGAATGCGTATATTAGGATATGCCAAATCAAATTATGCAAAATAGCGAAGACCATTTCTATTCCAATTTGCCCATTCATAAAATACCATTGTATCAATTGTTGATTCAAAATCTACTATTTGAAAAAGTGGTTGCTAGCTGGTGTGTAATCATCACTGATATTAAGCGTTCAACCGCTGCTGTAAATTCGGGCCTGCATGAAAATGTTAACCTTATTGCTACTGGAAGTATCGTTGCGGTACTCAATATTGCATTTAAAGCAAACATTTCGGTTCCATTTTTCTTCGGTGGCGATGGGGCTTCTTTTATTGTTCCGCCTAGTATTGTAGATGATGTGATGAAAGCGCTGTTGAAATACAAAGATAACACCTTACGGAATTTTAACCTTGATTTAAGGACTGGGATTATGACTGTTGAAGAAATTTACAAACAAGGGCGTACGCTTAACATTTGTAGATTTAGTAGTGCTGAAACATTTTCTATCCCCATTGTTTTAGGCGATGGCCTGGCTTATGCTGAGCAAATTATCAAGGGAGAGAATTACCTGTTAACGGGCCATGATACTGCAAGTAATGAAATCGATTTAAGTGGTATGCAATGCCGCTGGGATAAGATAGAACCACCCGAAAACAGTGATGAGGTGGTTACATTAATCATTATAGCTTCAGAAATAACGCAACAGGCAGCCGTATTCAGCAAAGTGATCCATCATCTTGATCAAATTTACGGAACATCCGAAAAGCGCCAGCCGATTTCAGTTTCTAAGCTGATTTTTAAAACAAGCTTCAACAGTCTGGGGAAAGAAATGAAACACCGAATTGGAAAAATTAAACTTTTTGAACTGATTAAATCGTGGCTCATCAATATTTATGGCCATATCTATTTCCGAACGGAGCGTGGTAAAAAATACCTGAAACAGCTTGTAGAAATGTCGGATACGCTGGTGATAGATGGTAGAATAAATACGGTAATTACCGGAACTGCACAGCAGCGATTAACATTGGAGAAAGCGCTTAATCAGCTCGAAAAAAATAATGAAATTTTATACGGCCTCTATGTTAGCGGCGAATCGATCATGTCTTGTTATGTTAGGGATCTGGAAGATGATCACATTCATTTTGTCGATGGAGCAGATGGGGGATATACTCAGGCTGCAGGAATACTTAAACAGAAAATAAGCGATAAATTAAATGCCAGATGATAAAAGGTTAATAATAACCAAACATTTGTAAAGGTCGACTTGTATCATACTTAGTATGATTTGATTTCACCATACATGTCAGCATCGTCGGGTTTTAATTTTTAATTATAAATGGAAAAATATTCAAGGGTTTTAAATAATAATCAACTTTTAGAGGTTCTTTCCTTATCAAAAGATGCAACAGCCATATACACATCTGAGCATATAATAATCGAAATGGCCAATGATGCCATGATTGCTTTTTGGGGAAAAGACCGCTCTATTATTGGTAAACCTTTAGAAGATGCTGTGCCAGAGTTAAAGGGCCAACCTTTTATCAATATGCTGAAAAATGTGTTGCTAACGGGTATTACAGATAAAGGAGATGCAATTCCGGCTGAAACCCTAAGGGAGGGCAGGTTACAAACAGCTTATTATGCTTACGAATACCGCGCCATTAAGGATGAAGCTGGGATGCCTTATTGTATTCTTCATACCGCAAGCGATGTGACTGATATGGTTAATGCGAAAAAAGCCATTAAAGAGACTGAACTGCAACGGGAAGCACTAGATCAGGAACAGATGCTAATCAGTATAAAGGAAGAGCGGCAAAAGAATGATTTCATCAGTATGGTAAGCCATGAGCTAAAAACGCCTTTAACCTCTATTAGTGCTTATGTTCAATTGATGCAGAGTAGGAGTTTAACAGATCTTTTTGTCGTAAATACTTTAGATAAAGTTCAAAAACAGATCCGGAAAATGAGTGCTATGATCACTTCTTTTTTAAATGTATCACGTTTAGAATCAGGAGAAATTCACTTGAGCCTATCTCATTTTGATCTTGATAAACTGATTTGTGATCTTGTAGAAGATCTCAGGTTAATTCATCCCACTAATCAGATTAATTTTGTAGAGGGGGAACCTAAATTAATATACGCTGACAAAGATAAAATTGGCTCTGTAATTTCAAATTTGATTAGCAACGCTGTAAAATATTCAGATCAGGGCAGTATTGTTTATGTTCAATCAGAAGCCTTGGGAAATGAAGTACATGTTTCGGTAACAGATAACGGCATTGGTATCGAGGCTCATGATTTGGAGAAACTTTTTGATCGGTTTTATCGCGTAGAAAACCAGCAAACTAAAACCATTTCAGGTTTTGGGATTGGTTTATACCTAAGTGCAGAGATTATAAACTTACATCAAGGGAAAATTTGGGCAGAAAGTAATTATGGCGCCGGCTCTACATTTCACTTTTCGCTGCCTGTAAAGCGCTAATTCAAATCAAAGCCCTAATCTTGTATGATTAAACTGCAGTTAAAGTTTTGAATTAGTTAAGAAAAAGTAAATGATTGGATGACAGCTTAAAATAAATCGTCATTTCGACTGAAGCAAAGCTCCGAAGTCAATTCGGAAGAGAAATCTTTGGATTATGTCTTTCGGGTTGCTCAAAGACTTCCCGTCGAAGGATTCCTTTGGAACACTGCGGCGGGAATGACGATCGTTTTTTTAACTTAAAATTTCATCAATCAGTTTTACTTCAGTATCACTAAAAATTATATTATCTAAAGCTTTAATTGAATCCGTAATTTGCTCTGGTTTACTGGCACCTATTAATACTGTGGTAATTCTCTCGTCTTTTAGTATCCACGATAAAGCCATGTGTGCTAATTTTTGACCACGCGATTTGGCAACATCATTTAGTTTGGCAATCACGGCTAATTTCTCGGGCGTAATATTGCTTTCTTTCAGGAAAATACCACTGGTGGCCACTCGCGAATCGGAAGGGATGCCGTGTAAATATTTATCGGTAAGTAAACCTTGTGCTAATGGCGAAAATGGGATACAACCTACACCATTTTGTTGCAAAACATCGAGTAAGCCATCTTCTACCCAACGTTCGAACATCGAATATTTAGGCTGGTGGATTAAACATGGCGTACCGTTATCTTTTAAAATTTTGATAGCTTTTGCAGCTTCTTCTGCCTTATAATTCGAAATACCAACATACAAAGCTTTTCCCTGTTGAACCAAGAGACTTAAGGCGCCCATGGTTTCTTCAAGTGGAGTTTCAGGATCTGGACGGTGGTGATAAAAAATATCGACATAATCCAGTTTCATGCGTTTTAAGCTCTGGTCTAAACTAGAAACCAGGTATTTTTTCGAACCCCAGTCGCCATAAGGACCATCCCACATGGTATATCCGGCTTTGCTAGAAATAATCATTTCATCACGATAGCCCCTAAAATCCTCATGAAGGATTTTTCCGAAAACTTCTTCAGCCGAGCCTGGAGGCGGACCATAATTATTTGCTAAATCGAAATGGGTAATCCCATTGTTAAAGGCGGTGTAGATTAGGTTTTTGCTGTTTTCAAAAACGTTTACATGCCCGAAATTATGCCATAAACCCAACGATATTGCAGGCAATTTTATGCCACTGTTTCCACAACGGCGATATAGCATTTTGTCGTAACGGTCTGTTGAAATGATTTGATTCATATTTGGGATTTGATTGCCGCAATAATAATCAGTTTTACTGGATTTTAATTGATATTAGGTGAATATTATCTTCAAATGAGTAAAAATGCTGAAAGTTCAATTTTGCTGGATAATAACCGTTGCTGAATTCATTCAAGATCTTGCATTTAGTTCATCTTTTAAAAAAGACCCTGAAATAAATCCGATAGTCATTGGCTCAGGAAGACGATAAAATAAATCAAAGATTTTCCAATCGTTCAACATTTTGTTATCACCATTTCTACAAATCGTATCATTGCTGATGTTTAATTAAATTATTATTTAATATATGCATTTTTGATTATTCTAAATCGTTTTATTTGTAATGTTAAGTCATATATTTATATTTAAAAACTTAATTAAAAATTCTAAACCAAGTATTCCAATTTATGAAATTACAATCATTAACGAGCCTCGGTATGCTGGCTGTAATCGGCTTTGCATCTTGCCAGTCCGGATCCAAAAAATCTTCATCAGCTGATCGTTTAAAAGACGATTCAATAGCTGTTGTAAAACTTGTCGCCGATTCTTTTAAAAAGGAAATTGATGGTAAACAAACAGCATTATACACCTTAAAGAATAAGAATAATGCGGAGGCTATTTTTACCAATTATGGTGGTCGCCTGGTGAGTTTACTGGTGCCAAATAAAGATGGTAAGTTAGTTGATGTGGTAGTAGGTTTTAAAAGTATTCATGATTACGAAAAATCAACCGAGCCCTATTTTGGTGCAACTATTGGCCGATATGGCAACCGCATAGCAAAGGGTAAATTTACGCTTGAAGGCAAAACCTATTCGCTATTTACCAATAACGGACAGAATACCCTTCATGGCGGAAAAAAAGGCTATCAATATGTTGTTTGGGATGCTTCTCAGCCAAGTGCCAATACCTTAGTGCTTCATTACTTATCAAAAGATGGCGATGAAAATTTTCCTGGCAATTTAGATGTTAAAGTAACTTATACTTTAACGGATGATAATGAACTGAAAATGGACTACGAGGCTAAAACCGATAAAACCACTATCGTAAATTTAACAAACCACGCATTCTTTAATTTAAATGGTGATGGAAGCGGTGAGATTTTGAACCACGAGGTACAGATTTATGCTGATGAGTACACGCCTGTTGATTCTACCTTGATCCCAACAGGAAAGATTGAAAAGGTTAAGGGAACACCGTTCGATTTTACGAAAGCAACTACCATTGGTGCGCGTATAAACGATAAAAACGAACAGTTAACCTTTGGGAAGGGTTATGATCATAACTACGTGCTGAATAAAACCAAAGCTATGGGCATGTTCCACGCGGCTACGGTTAAAGGAGATAAGTCGGGTATAGTGATGGATATTTATACGCAGGAGCCAGGTTTGCAATTTTATAGCGGCAACTTTATGCAAAGTAAAAATACTTTTAAAACTGGTGCTAAAGATGATTTTAGAACAGCAATTGCATTAGAAACACAGCATTTTCCAGATTCACCAAATCAACCCGCTTTTCCATCAACGGTTTTAAAGCCTGGGCAGGTGTATAAAACAAGCTCGGTATATAAATTTACCAAATAATTGTTTTCAAGATCTCCCAACAATGATAAAATTACAACGGCCTGTAGAAATGCAGGTCGTTGTAATTTAGAAAAGTTCTTGTAAAACCGGATCTGTATAATCTTCTATAAAAGCAATAATGTTGTTGTAAGCTGCAAATTCTTCTTTAGTATGCATGGTTGTTAATACAACACATCTCATCCCGGCATTCTCTGCTGCTTCAACACCTTTTGGTGCATCTTCAAAAACTATGCATTGGCTGGCTTCAACGCCTAAAATTTCTGCCCCTTTGGTAAAAGTTTCCGGATCGGGCTTGCTATTTACCACATCTTCGGCACTTACTATGGCTTTAAAATAAGAACGGATATTTAAATTATCGAGTACAAAATTAATGTTGAAGGGAATAGCAGCAGAGCCAATTGCCATTTGAATGCCTGATTGTTTCGCTTTTTCTAAAAAATCGCCTAAACCTGCTATTAACGTTAAATGTTTTTTATAAGCAGCTTGATATCTATGCTCTTTTTCAATTGAAATCTGATCAATCTGTTCCTGAGAGAAATGACCAATACCAAAAACACGTTCTAACAGATCTTGGTTTTTACCGTACATCTGTTTTTTAACCGCATCGAAGCTAATACTTGCGCCTAAATCTTTTGTAAGTATGTTATGCCAGGCATGATTGTGGAAAGCCATATCGTTAATCATGGTTCCATTAAGATCGAAAAGAAATGCTTTGGGGGTATTATTCGTCATGGTGGCAAAATTATCAGATTTTTTTATCATTAAGTTAAAATATAGTTATCAAAGCGAAAATTTAACGAATAATTTATTCCTCAAAGTGGTGCCAAAAATGGGTAACGCTAAAAATAAATTATCCACAACTGTAATTTTTTGGCTGTTGCACTCGTTTTCATATTTGGAAATCCGGCATTCAAGCAATAGCTTGCATCGTTTTAAAACCCCAGATAAATATTATGACTGCTGCCCATCATGAAAGTGATCCTCTTATTAAGTATTTAAATGAGCTGCAGCCATTAAAGAAAGAAATAATTGAGCAGATAAAAACCGAAACATTCAAAATCTTTGTGCGTAAGAATGAGGTTTTGCCTAACCATAGTGAGATCAGTGGCGATTGTCTATTTTTTATTATTAAAGGCTTAGTGCGGGCTTTTGTAATGGATGAAGGAAAAGATATTACCGCCTGGTTAACAGATGAAAACCACTTTATTGGTAGTATTCGGAATCCGGGAACGCTTATTCCAACTTATCAGGAACAATATCAGGCACTGGAAGATTCAGAACTGCTTATACTCCCATATCGTTTAATTGACGACATATACGCACAGTTTCCTGAAACCAATATTTTGGCTAGAAAATTATTGGCCATACATTATCATATGTCGCAAGAGCGATCTATTTTATCACGAATCCCCTCAGCAGAAATAAGGTACAAACAGTTTAAAATCGGGTATCCTACTATAAAGTCTAGGGTTCCTCTAAAATTTTTAGCCAGTTACCTGGGGATGCGAATCGAAACTTTAAGCAGGATTAGAAAGAAAGAAAAGACAGAAGAAAAGGGTTAATTTGCTTTCTTTTTGAAGTAAAAATAGCAAAGCGGAAAAAGGCAGATTAAGCCTAACAGAAAACCACCAACTGTATCGGTAAACCAATGTGCACCCAGATAAATTCTGGATGGTGCAATGGTGATCATCAAAAATGCTGATAAATAAGTCACTATATTTCTAGTTAACTTCGGTACCCCTTTTAAAGTATTCATCAAAATAATCAAGAAGCCAAAAAAGAGGGTATAAGAAAGTACATGACCACTGGGATAGCTCTGAAAGCGGTTTATTTCCACCAGCCGTACGTAAAATGCGGTAGGACGCGGGCGGTTAATCACATTTTTTATACCCAGAATAACTAATCCAGACAAGAGCACCGTAGAAACGAATAGGCCTTCGCGTTTATATTTTTGCTGGTAAAATATGATTGCTACCACTATTACCGAAAGTAATGAATAGGGGAGTTCTCCAAAAAAACTGATGGCCAACATCAATTTATCTAACCAATCTGCATGATATTGCTGAATGAACAACGAAGTTTTAATGTCAAAATCAAGTATGGGATGCTGTGCAATGAAAAAACTTAAACAGGTAAATGCAGCAATCAGTAAAATAAGGATAAAAATTAGCGTATTTCGTTTTAAAAGAGTAGACATAGGCAGATCGAAAAATCAAAACTATGGATTTTCTGTTAATAGATACAAAATTTTCAATCATTTTAAAGGTGAATCTCTGAAATGCCGAAATTGATAAAAAATATTATCTTTATGGTTTAACGTGATCTCAATGCAAGAAAACCAATCTACAGGGGGTGCTCCTGAAAGCCAATTTAATGAAAGTCTGTGTGTAAACTGCCAGCTAAATGTATATCAACCAGGCCATGCCATTAATCTATGTTCTGATTGCAGGCAAAGCTTAATTAAATTTCCCGTTCCCAGATGGATCAAATTTTTCGCCATTGGGATTATTGCCGTTATGGTAATTAGTTTGATAAGGACGAAACGCTACATTTCTGCAGCTATCCACCTGGGTAAGGCCGAAAATGCCATAGACCAAAAACATTTTGTAACTGCGCAGCAAGAACTGGCCCTGGTGTTAAATAAGTTTCCTGATGATATGGCTGCAAATGGATATATGATGATAGCAAGCGCTTATAATCTTGATTTTGAATCGTATGGTGCGGCATACTCGCGTATTGCTGATAAAAAAACAGATGATGAATCTTTATTGAGCAGGGTAGATGCGGCATCAGCATATATTGATCAGAATTTCCCTAAAGACACCTTAATGTATAAAAGGATAATAGCTGCTGCAAACAATAAAGAAAAATTATTGGCCTTAACAGATAGCACTCAAGAAATTGCTTTGAAAACCCATATTGCAAATTTCTTATACGAACTGAAAGATTATGAACGGGTAGAAAGCATCATAAATAAAGTGTTGGCAGTAGATTCGAATTTTTATCAGGCAGTAAGCTTAATGTCTGCAGTAAAAAGAAATACAGCTAAATATGATGATGCGCTTGCGTATTGCGATCGTTTATTAAGTTTAAACGCAGAAGATGTTTATGCTTTATCTCAGAAAGCAAGGATAGAACTAAAACGGAAACACGATAAAGATGCTGCTATTTATGCAGCAAAGGCAATGGAATTAAGCCCTGATAACAATAGTGCTATTGAAGCAAAAGCAATGGTAGAGCATTTTGCTGGTAAGAAGAAAGAAAGTTTAGCCAGTTTAGCTAAAATTAAAGCTCATGAAGCAGAATCAGGTGATAGCACGATCTCAAAACGGTTAACACTTATTATTAACGGTTCAGAAATTTATAGGTAATTAAAAAATCAAATTATGTTTATTCCAGGTATTTTTATCAGTATAGCTACTTTTCCAGGTGTAATTGTTCATGAGCTTGCCCATCAGTTATTTTGCAGGTTATTTAAAGTTCCGGTTTTTGAAGTTTGTTATTTCAGGGTGGAAAATCCCGTTGGCTATGTGCTTCATGAACCTGCACCAAAGGTTTATCAAACAGTATTTATTTCTGTAGGTCCATTTATTATTAATACATTATTGTGCTTTATCATCGGCTTTTCTGCTTCATTACAGTTTAAATTCGATTCGGCCAATATTTTAGATTATCTATTGATGTATCTGGCCATTTCGATCGGGGCCCATGCTTTTCCAAGCACAGGTGATGCAAGCACCCTATGGAATGCTGTTGTGAAATCTGAAACAAGTTCGTGGTTATCTAAAGCTGTTGTAACGCCAATTGTTGGTTTTATTTATGCAGGAGCATTGGGGTCATTCTTTTGGCTCGATATTATTTATGGCGGTGCTGTAGCTTTAGGCTTGCCTTATTTAATCATTAAGTTTTTAGTATAAGAAAAGCTACAAGACCAAAAATATTCATCAAGGAAATAAAACGATTCATCAAGGAAATACGCCTATCTGTATAATCCGCTATGATATGTTGAAATGATTTTCAATCTTCGAATCAGATAATAAGGATATCTATGCTTACGAGGTTGGCAGGATTAATTTCCTGCCGACTGAAGGAGCACACCGTTCGACAATTTACTCATAAATTATACGTTTTGTATTAACGCTCCAGCCGAAGCCCCCTCCTTTAAATGAGGAGGTGCTTAGGTTGATCAATATCGCCCCTTTCTGTCGCCAATTTTTTAAACAATTTATAGCTATTAATGGTTTCTTTGTTATGGAGCCTAAGCCATATAAAGATGAGGATATTAAAGTCCCCCGCTTTGAAGAAAGTGCCGGTTTTTATACCACTGTACAGCGGAGTAAAAATATGTCTAAAATTAGGGCAAAAAATAGCCTGGCCGAGTTGAAACTACGCAAGGCGCTTTGGGGCAAACATGTTAGGTTTAGAATCCATCCTAAAAATTTTCCTGGCAAACCCGATCTGGTTATCAATAAGTACAGGCTCGCCATATTTGTAGATGGCGATTTTTGGCATGGTTACAAATGGGATGAAAAGAAATCAGCTTTAAAAACAAATTCGGGTTTTTGGATTCCGAAGATTGAACGAAATATGCAGCGCGATAAACATATTAACCAACAGCTGCATGCTAAAGGCTATACCGTAATGCGCTTTTGGGAACACGAGGTACAAGAAAGTTTAACAGCTTGTGTTAATCAGGTTTTACTTTATATCGAGGCGGCTAAAGCGGCAATAATACCGCAGTTTGATGATTAGGCTGTTTATTTTACGGTAATCTGCTTCGGATCGGTAACTAAAATCTGTTTTTTGCCCTTATATTCAGATATAATTCCGGTAACACAGATTTTATTTCCCATAAACATACTCGAAGGTTCTGAAGGGAATTTACGCTCATCTTCTTTATTGATGACTACGGTGATCAGCTCTTTTGGATAGGCACCGCCTAAATTAATTAAAATTAATTTGTCTAAAGCTTTTGCACTATATACCGAATCGCAAATGGTTACATTTTTACCGATATGTTGAGCGGCATCTTTGGCTAATACTAGCGTTTGGCTCTTTGTATAAAATGCCGAAGCAATGAGCAACAACAGGAGAGATAATTTTTTCATAGATGGGATGATTTAAATGAAAAGTTAATAACGCCAAAAGCATTAGTTTAGCCTTTCAAAGGTAAGCTGAATTTCATAAAAATCAATAAATAAGATCAAACAAGCACAAATATTACATGAATTAGATTTTATGTTGAGCCAAAAAATTTCTAAATTGTAGAGTAATATTGCTGGCCAAATATTTCTTCCCATTTATATGAAAGTAGATTACATTGCGTTATCTGTACCCGTGTTTTTTATTCTGATCGGAATAGAATTGGCTTATAATTTTTATAAAAAACTAAATTATTATCGGCTTAATGATAGTATTGCCAATTTAAGTCAGGGTATAGGGCAGCAGCTCACCGGGATATTTATGAAAACCGCATTGTTTTTTGGTTACAAGTATATTTTCGAGCACTGGCGTTTATTTGAATTGCCTAAAACAATATGGGTTTGGATACTGCTATTTATTGGTGTCGATTTTTTCTATTATTGGTTTCATCGGATGAGCCATGAGGTAAATGCTTTATGGGCCGCACATATTGTACATCACCAATCAGAAGAATATAATTTAACCGTGGCTTTGCGGCAAAGCTGGTTTCAGGGCTGGTTTAGCTGGGTATTTTATCTTCCATTGGCATTTGTTGGTTTTGATCCGATTATGTTTTTAACATTAAGTTCTTTCAATACTTTGTATCAGTTTTGGATTCACACCAGAGCCATAAAAAGCATGGGCTTTTTAGAGTATATTTTAAATACGCCTTCACATCATCGGGTACATCATGGCTCTAATCCAAAATATATTGATAAAAACCACGCAGGTACATTGATTATCTGGGACCGCTTTTTTGGTACTTTTCAGAAAGAAGAAGAAGAGGTTTATTATGGTATCACCAAACCTTTGGCCAGCTGGAATCCCGTTTGGGCTAATCTTCATTATTGGGATGACCTGGTTAAAACAGCAAAGCAATCACCTAAATTCAGCGATAAAATTAAAGTTTTTCTAAAACCACCTGGCTGGTTTCCAGCACACTTGGGCGGATTTCAATATGCGCCGGAAATAAATGTAGAAACCTATAAAAAGTATAATCCAGCATATCAGTCAAAGTTAACGGGTTACGTGCTAATCCAGTTTTTAATTGCTTTAACTGCCGGTTCTGCAATACTATTTTCCTATCATAAAATGGAAACCATTGTTTTAGTATCAGGAGCTATTTTTACCATATCCACATTAATTACCTGTGGTGCATTATTAGAACAAAAGGCATGGCAAATTAAGTTCGAGTATTTTAGGCTGCTGTTTGGTGTTTTGCTGGTTTTATTTTTGAAATTTCCGGTCGGATATCAAGTAATTTTTGTGGCTATCCAGTTAATATCCGTAATTTGGTTTTTTAATTTGCAAAAGGCAAATCCCAACCCTGATGAAGACTAAGCTATTTTCATTTATATTTTTCCTTGTATTTGTAATTCAGCTATATGCCGAATATGCCAATAATATTGAGCTCCGAAATTTCTCTAAGCCATTAATTGTGGTGGTACTTTTGATATGGCTTTATCTGAGCACAAACTTGAAAGGGCGTTTCCATAAGAGAATCTTCATCGGATTAATTTTTGCCTGGGCTGGTGATATTTTGCTGATGTTTCAAAGCGGTAAACCAAGTTTTTTTATCTTTGGGTTAATCGCCTTTGTAGCCTGCCATATTTTTTACATCAGGGCATTTACACTCGATCATAGATCGAATCCCAACCACAAAACGCCTTATTTTTTGTGGGCTGTAGGCGCATTTGCTATTTTTTGTTCGGGCTTGTTTTTCTACCTGCAGCCAAAACTAGGCGCAATGCAGTTCCCCGTTTTAATGTATGCCATTATTATCACGGTTATGGCTATTATGGCCGTTAACCGGTATGGGAAAGTGAATATTTTCAGCTTTAAACTCATTTTATATGGTGCGCTGTTTTTCTTATTGTCAGACAGTGTACTGGCCGTAAATAAATTCGCTCAGCCCATTCCACAAAGTGGGGCATTAATTATGGCAACCTACATGATTGCGCAGTATCTGATTGTTTATGGAACAATTTCGCGGCAGCTAGTGGTTACAAGAACCGAAGTATAATAGATTTACGTAAGCCATTTAATCTTTGAAGTTTTAGAAAAGTAGGTTTCTCTAGTAATCGGTTGCAGCAGCCCTGCTCTCGTTCTAATCTTTTTAATGCTGTGCTAAAAGTTAAGTTACTGGAAATTAAAAGATTTCCATTTGATCAGGTTTATAGAACTTTACAATATTGAAACATGCAAAATATAAAACGGTGTTAGTGGTTGACCCCTAAACCCTAAACCCTAAACCCTAAACCCTAAACCCTAAACCTTGCTACCTTCCACCTTTCTTGTCTTTGTCTAAAACCGTAAAAGTTTGCACCAGCCTTTCTCCATTTTCATCAACCAGGGTTAAAGTATGTCTACCAGGCGGTGGACTAATGGCCAATTGATGAAAATTAGTAGTGGTGCTAACATATTCATTATCAATATGCCAATATATTTTAGAGCCTGAATTTCTGTGAGCTGCATTAATCACAATTTTGCCTCTTGTTCCATCTAGCTCTAAAGGAATGTAAACTATTGCATTGTTTTTCGGGTAAATTACCTCCATTACGTTATTTCCACCTGAAAGGTCGCAACCATCTTTAAAAGGAGGGAGGGATTTATAGTCGCTATTCTTTATTTTGTAATAATACTCCATTGCTGGCGGTAAAATAAACCAGCTTTTGTGCTGCATATGGGTAATGCTTTCACATTGGTCGGTAACCCTAAATGTGCCTGTTCTGTCCAAATGAACCAATTTGTGGAAAGGACAAACGACAGTTTTCTCTCCTGCAACCGGCACTAATTCTTCTGTTACATTTGTACAGTACTCTCCGGCTTTATAACCGCTCTGCTTGCATATTTTTATCTTTTTAAGTTTGGTGGCCGGTGTTTCGAACCATTTTCCATTAGGCAGTAACCTAAAAATGTCAAATAGGACTGGAGCAGCTGTTTCAATTCCTACCAGGCCTGGTCTTCCTTCTCCATCGGCATTGCCCACCCAAACACAAACCACATAATTTGGTGTTAAACCAACAGCCCAGGCATCGCGAAAACCGAAACTCGTTCCAGTTTTCCAGGCGACTCTTTGCGATGAGGAAAACTGCTCCCATAAACCTTCATCACCTGGTCGCATTACCTCTTCCATTGCATTAAAAGTAGCCCAGATCGAGCCGTGGTCTAAAAAGGAGGTGCGCTGATAATCTTTTTCATCTTTATTTTCGTTATTGAAATAGCTTGCAGGTTTATAATCTTCAGGGTTATACAAACCTTTATAGGTATTAAAATGGTTTAGGGTACGTACCATGCCCATGTAGGTGTTGGCCAAATCCCACATCGTAACTTCGCTGCCGCCTAAAATTAACGACAAACCATAATGATCTGCTGGTTGGTTAAGTGTTCCAATTCCAAGTTTTTTTAGTTTATCGTAAAAACGTTCGTATTTATATTGTTGCAGCATTTTCACTGCAGGGATGTTTAAGGAGCGGCTCAGCGCTTTATCTGCAGCAATGGCACCATCATAGCCCAGATCATAATTTTGTGGTGAATAGCCCGCTATTTGAGTTGGAATATCGGGGACTAAGGTATGCGGCAATATAAAGCCATCATTCATCATACTGGCATAAAGCAAAGGTTTTAAGGTACTGCCAGGACTTCGCGGTGCTTTAATCATATCCACGTGGCTTTGCAGGTCGGCATTTTCTGGCTGATAAATATTACCCACATAACTTACTACCTGACCGGTTTTGGCATTGAGTACCAGCGCAGAAATATTATTGATGTCGTTTGCCCGGTAACGGTTATTGTACCGTTTTAATATGGCGTTAACCTTTAGCTGGATATTTTCATCCAGCGTAGAGGTAATTCTGGTAGAGGAAATTTTAAGACTTGCTCGTTCTATTTTAAAACGGTTCAACAGATGCGGCGCATTTTGGGGTAGAGGCATAGGCTTACCTGGAACGGGCTCTAGCTTAGCTAAATTAGCCGTTGCCTGATCGATGTATTTTAGTTTAGCCAGCTTATCTAATAAATCGTTTCTTTTTTTAATTAATCTCGCCGAGTTTTTACCCGGATGAACCAAAGAAGGACTATTGGGCAATACAGCCAATGTTGCCATTTCTCCCCATGAAAGGGTTTTGGCATTGCGACCATAATAGCGCCAACTTGCCGCTTCTAAACCTACTACATTACTGCCGAATGGCGCATTGGCAGCGTATAGGCCTATAATTTCCTCTTTTGAATATTTTATTTCTAAGCGAAAAGCTAAAATTACTTCCAATAATTTCTGCCAAATCGTTCGGTCTTGTTTTCGCGATAAACGAATTACCTGCATGCTTAATGTACTACCGCCACTAACCACACTTTTAGCCTTCCAATTCTGACGCATGGCCCTGCTCATGGCCAAAAAATCAATGCCAAAGTGATTATAAAACCGCTTATCTTCGAAAGCAATGATGCAATCTTTAAATTTTACGGGAACACTATCTGCAACAGGGAACCGCCATTGTCCATCGCTGGCAATTGCTGCACTTAATAAATTGCCATTGCTGGCCTCAATTACAAACGATGTAGGCGTTTTAAACAGTTTTGAGGGTAACGAAAAGAAAAAAGCCAAAAACAGTGCAAAGCAAATAACATCGGAAATGAGGAAAGCTTTTGGGATTTTGTTCATTTAATTTTTAAGAATAAATTTCGGTCCGTGGAGACACGGACCGAGGCTCGTTTTTAGCATTTGTGCGTCATGGTTCGTGTCTCCACAGACCAATTCGGGAGTAAAATTTACACTCGTAATTTAAACGAGTGTAAAATGTATTTAATTTTACTCTTGTTTTAGTCTTCATACGCCTTGGTTCGTGTCACCACGAACCAATCGATTAAGCATTTTGTTAAAATTCTAATCTCAAATCTTTTAAGAATGAATAATTAATTTCATTGTTCTCGTAAAAAGAAGCTGATGAGTATAAATAATCTTGAGGTTCTTTGACTAATTGCCAGTGCTCTGTACAGGGATTGTTGTGTAAATAATCTAGTTTTTGATAAGCAACTTCTGGAGAATATAGATGTATTGCCACTGGGTCTCTCTGCCAAAATTCATGATTTTTATTAACCGCATTTGTATAATAATTCATCAGCTCATTTCGATTTAATAATTTTTTGAACTCATGCGCTGTATATTTTAAAAATGAGCCTTGTGCTGTTTCTTTTCCATTTAATTCTTTTATTCGCCAAATTGTGTGAATATGATTAGGCATAATTACAAACGCAAAAACATCGATCTTCTTTAACCTGTTTAGATATTCAAATGAATCTAATATTACTTCTTTAAATTCTGCCTTTTGTAAAAGTTTTTGCCAATTGTTTATGGTTGCCGTCCAAAAATAAATTTGACCTATTTCAATATAATTCTTTCTTTTTTTTTGAAATAAATTATCCATTCTAGTTTAAATTTCGGTCCGTGAGGACACGGACCGAGGCTTCGATTTTATTTTACGCCGTGGTTCTCGTCTTCTTTTTTTAGATCCTAGTGCGATGCTATGACCAGTATTTTATTGTTTAAATTTCGGTCCGTGGAAGACACGGACCGAAGCTTCGATTTTTATTTTACGCCGTGGTTCGTGTCTCCACGAAACACTGAATGTTTTACTTCACCACCTGCACCCACTTGCCCGCCTCAGTAGTCGAAATATCATTATTGTACATTGCTTCACATTGAACGGCTGATAAGTAATATTTACCTAGATAAGAGGCATTAAGTAATACCTTGTAAACTAAACTTTCGCCTTCCCTTACATTAAAATAGGTGAAAACACGGTCATCTCTGATATCCTGATAAGTAAAAGGAGATGAGGCTAAAATGCTCTGATTATCGTTAACGCGGGTATTGATAATTTCCCAACCTGAAGGGAAAATTTGTGTTAGCGCCATTTGTTCATAATATCCCATTCTGCCTGGATTTTTTACGGTTACCTCCGCATAAAAATCTGTTCCCTGTTTTAAGGTAGTCGGATCCAGTACTTTACCATTTAAACGTTTATAGGTCACGTTCATATCCAATACCTCTGGTCGGTTTGGCAAGAAATTGTTCTGACCAGCAATTGGTTGTCCTTCTAAAACCAAACGGACAAACAATACATTATTGCCATTATTGGTAATAGAAGCCGTATTTCCTTTAAAGGTTACAGGCGTACTGTTAATGTATTGATTTGAACTTACGCGGGCCGATTTTCCGTCTAGTACATACTGATATTGCAGTTTATTCGCCGATTGATTTGAGCCACAGAATTTGGCAATAGCCAACAAACTATAAGCGGTTGTTTGTGTGCTGTACCAGGTGTTTTCGCCAAGTTTAGCAGCTAAAGGTTGTAGCAAACTCGCAGCCTTTGCTTTCTGACCGAGTAGGGTTAGGGTTTCTAAAATCATGGCCTCATCGCGTACGTCAGAGCCATAAGTTCCACCCAATTGTTTGTAAGCCTGAATAGATGTATCTAAACCTCTGATCATATTTTGAGCAACATCATTTTGTCCGGCCAGTTTATAAGCAGCTGCCAATCGCCATTTTGCAGCGATTGATAAATATTCAAAGGCTTTTAAACGGTTCATTGCTGCCATTTCAGGTTTTTTAGCTAAGGCAAGCATATACAAACGGTAGGCCTGAGACAAATCTCCTCCATAAAAATTATTACTGTTTGGCGCCCAGTTTGCCGCTTTTGATTTTTGAAAACGTAACAGTTCATCCAAAAGGCCAACAGGAAGGGTATAACCAGCATTTTGTGCTTCAACTAGGAAGTGTCCGGCATAATTGCTTCCCCATTCGTCAGAAGTACCTTCGCCAGGCCAGTACGACAATCCGCCATCTGTAGTTTGGAAACCTTTTAACCTGTTTATACCGGCTTTAATGTTTTTCTCTGTCGTGGCTTTTTGTTGTTCATTCAACGGACTCAATCTATCCAAAAAGAGTTGCGGAAATATACCCGAAGTAGTTTGCTCAATACAGCCATGCGGATATTGGATAAGGTAACTCAATCTTTTACCAAGGTTGATCGCAGGGATAGAAGAAACTTCCAGTGAACCAGAGTTTGTACCCGTCATACCAATTGGTAAATAGTTTACCGCCCATTTGGTATGCGGCTGAACCGTTGCAGACACCACATTGGTTACATATGGGTTTGGATTTCTGATATCCATTTCCACATCGTAAACTGTTTTTTCAGCTCCACTTTGTGCAATCACTTTTACTTTGGCAATGCCTACTGTGTTGGGCGCTTTTACCTCGAAATAGGTCATCTGCTCACCTGTTTGTTTGTAGTAAAGCTGCTGTTTGTTACTTCCCTGAACAATTAAATTATTTGCCTGGAGTTGTACTGATACATTTTTAAGGTTGTTCTCTGTAGTAAAAACGGTTACTGGTAAGGTGAAACTTTCTCCAGGACCGATAACTCTTGGCAAAGTAGCCAAAACCATTAACGGCTTTTTAACCTGAACTGATTTTTCGGTAAAACCATATGCAGCATCCTGTCCGGCAACTACCATAGCTCTTACCGCACCAATATATTGAGGCAATTTAAATTTGTGTGTTTTACTTTCGCTTTTGCCAACAGTAAATGGCCCCATAAATTTAACCACTGCTTTAAAACGGTTGGCTTTTGCTGGATTCAGGTTTTTGTTGATGCTACCATCACCACCAATGCTTAAAATGCGTTCTAAATTCCCTCCCCATGCGCCTAACACATAGTCGAATAAATCCCAGGTTTTTACGCCTAAACCTTCGCGGGCATAAAATGCACCATGTGGATCAGGTGTTTTAAAACGTGTTAAATCTAATAAACCTTCATCTACGAGGGCAATGGTATAGGTCATTGCTTTGCCGTTCTGCTCAGCAACAGTAATGGTGTTTTCGGTTTCAGGCTTGATTTTATCCAACATTTTTATGGTTGGTTTTAGGATGGTTTGCGGATCTTCAACTGAAAGCGGAATAGCACCATACATTCTAATTGGTAAATCGTTAACCGTTTGTGCATGCGGTTGCAATAAAGTAATATTGGCAAAAACATTGGGTGCCATTTCTTTCTCTGCTTTGAACTTAAATTGCGTTTGTCCGGCTTTGGTATCTACCCAAAAGGTTTTTAATACCCGGCTTCCATTTTCTATAGAAATTAATGCTCTTCCGTTTTTACCAGTTGGGATGGTTAAGGTAATATCCTCTCCAACAGTAAATTTTTCCTTATTGGCAGTAAAAGATAACATAGACGCTTCAGTTGGGTTGCTGCCCTGCTCGCGCTGTGCCCAGCCCGGCCAATCTACATAAACAGATTTTCCGGTAACATGTCCACCATTGGCATCACGCACCAAAATTAAATAACGGCCCCATTCTGGTTCATCAACACGTAAATTCCAGCTCCCCTTTCCGTTAGATAAGTTTACCTGATGACTTTCTACCAGTTTATTATACTGGTTTTGGGTAAAGTTGGCGTAGGTATATTGATCGTCCTGTTCCCACCACCAACGCCATTGTGTTTTATATAATTCTACCTGAACGGTTTTGGTACCGCTCAACAGTTTTCCATCGGTATTTACATTTACAATTTCTATTTTATGGTCTTTTCCGGTAACCAACATGCCACTCAAACGGTCGCCTTTTTCTGGTCGGATACCCAAATAACTGCTATATACATGATAAGGAATGCTGAAATTATCAATGCTGAAATTACCTCCTGGTTCGAAAACTTTGGTTGTAAAGTTTGCCCTTAACACGCCAGGAGCGGTATTGTTCTCATTGAGGTTGGTGTTAATCTGAGCTGTACCATTCTGGTTTAAAGTGCCTTCGAAAATAGTTTTAACCTGCGATTCGAAGTTAACCGTTGGGTTATCGAAACTAAAACCCTCAAAACCTTTAAATTTAGTCTCTGTAGTGTTTAAGTTTACATCAACCTTCGCTTTTAAGTTTTGCGCAACAGCACCGAATAGCCATTTGGCCGATAGGGTAGCGGCTGAGGTTCCTGAGCTCAAATATGTTCTGTTGCCAACGTTGAAATCAATCTTCAAACGGTTTGGCATTACGGTTTCGATTTTTAGGGTTTTGGTAAATGTAGCTCCACCTGCTTTAACTTTCGCCATCCAGTTACCAGTTGGCGCTGTGCTTTCAGTAGCGGTTTTAAAGGTGTAGAATCCATTTAAAGGTTTGCCATTGATCAATCTTCTGTATAGCTGACCTTTCGGGTTATAGAACTCCATGGTTACCGGATAATTGGCTGGCAGTTTTTTTAGTTTGTCTTCCAACACGAAAGAAACAAATAAACTGTCACCTGGCCGCCATACGCCGCGCTCGCCGTAAATAAAGCCTTTTAAGCCACTTTGAACTACATCGCCACCTACATCAAAGCGGCTTAACGGAAGTGAGCTTCCGTCGTCTAATTTAAGGTAGCCGCGTTCTGAACCATTTTTAGCGATCAATAAGAAAGGCTGACGTTTTAGGTCAAAACTTGCAAAGCCATCACCATCTGTTTTAGTAGTGAATATGATCTGTTTCTGGTAATCCATCAACTCCAGGTTTACACCACTTAATGGTTTTGCTGTCAATAAATCTGTTGCAACAATAAGCATACTGTTATCGTTACCCCGTTTGGCCACCAAACCAATATTTGAGGCAATTAAGTTTCTGCTGGCCCAGCGCTGGTTAGTGTAAAACGATGGCGTACATGGATTGTCTTTATCATTCCACCTGTAATTTGGCGGGTAATAGTTATTGTAACGCTGCCAAAAGTCATCGTCTTCGTCAATTTTTTCACCATAACCTTCATAATCTCCATATTCGGCTTCTTCATCACCACCATCGGCTTTTTCTTCCCCGGTTTTACAATTGTAAGCATTGTATTCCTGTCTGAAAGCAATGGTAACCCTGTACATGGCACCAGGCTCAGTACGGATCATTTTGTCAAGATCAAGGGTGAAACGGTTCTTTTTATGGAGGTTAAGTGCCTTATCTTCATCTAATCGCACGGTTTTTTGCAGAATAGGTTTTGCTACCCTACGCAACTCGTTACCATCTTTATAACTATTCGTTTGAAAAAACTGTGGTATATTGTTTTCGTAAATTTTGATCACGGTAACATCAACCGCCTTTAAATTAATCGCTTCGAAAGGTAAAACCAGCTTTCCGGAGTTAGGTAAAATGGTACCATTGCCTGCAATGGTAACGGCCGGTAATTTATCCTCGAAAACAAGATTGGCTACTTTACCGTTTGGAAGTGTTTTCGCATTGATGTTTTCTACTCCTGCATTCACACTTAAAGTATAATTGCCTTTAAGTTCTTCGCCAGCATAAACCTTAACCTGACTGGCATCAATGGTATACCTTAAATCGCTCAGATTGCCAAGCGTAATCATACCTGTTAAATCCTGTCCTACACCAATCGGTTCAGAAAATTGCACCAATGCATAATCTTCTTCGCCCTGGATGGCTTTCATATCCAAAATTTCGAACTTGTTTACTGCCGGAACACGGATTTCTACTTCTCCTTTTTGTTCCGCGTCGATGGCATCGCCATCCCAGTCTATTTTTAATGTTTGATCGTTTCCAGTCTTTTTTATACTATCGATAGTGAATTTTGAAGTGTTTTTTGCCGGATCGTGCTGCCATTTGATTTTTAGCTTTTGGTCAAAATCCAATGAAATCGTTTTCTCTATTTTATTGGTTTCTTCTACGTCAGCAGTAGCCACTTCACCGGTTAATTTCATGTAATCCATCGCAGTATTGTTCTGCGAAACCAATCCGTTTTGAGAAAGCATCATCCCTGGGGTAATTACTTTAAACTCAAAGTCGAAATCTTCAAGGCCTTTTTCTGTAGCAGAAACTTCCGAAAGTTTGAATGTAGCTTCGTAGTTTTTGCCAGGTTTGAGGTTTTCATCAGGTCTAAATTCAACCGTCTGCGGATCTATCCAATAGGTTTTGCCCGAGATAGAAGGGGAGAAGTCGAACAGTTCGCGTGAATCTGCTTTGCCCAGATCCTGCATCCCTGTTGCCGCATTGGCTAAATGAACTCTGATAAAACTTTTTTTGGAAATGGTTCCAGAAGTATAGGCTTCGATATATTTTGCATAAGCCTGATTTTCTTCATGATTTTTTTTCTTTCTGTTGAAATAGATAAATACAATTGCCGCTATAGAAACAGCAAGCAATCCGATGAAGATAAATTTCTTTTTAGAGGAAGATTGGTAGGTAGATGGTTGTTCCATGTTTGAAATTCGTTAAGATAAATGGAAATATAATGGTGCGGTAAAAGCAATAGATGTGCCGCAATTTATCCTTTGCGTCCGAAACCCTATATTCCATCCGAAAATAAACTAAAATTCACGTTAAAATAAATTATGTTGAAAATTAACACTTAGGGTTTGTTCCTTTGCATGGTTTTGGATAAGTTTACAACATTAACCCCAATACAACCAGATATGATAAAGAAACTCTTGATTTTTTCAAGCCTGTTAATTACAGCAAATTTTTGTTTTGCACAAAAGACAAATGCAGAAAAAGAAGTTAATGAAGCTGTAAACAAACTTATTGGTCTAATGATTAATCCTGATAGCTTAGGCTTAGACAAGTTGTTACTTAATAATTTAAGTTATGGTCACTCAAGTGGAAAAGTGCAAACTAAACAAGAGTTTATGCATTCATTATTATCAGGCGAATCAGATTTTTTAGATGATATTATTCTGGGTGATCCAAAAACAATTATTCAAGGGAATACTGCTCTAGTGAGACATAAACTAATGGCCCAAACAAATGATAAGGGTGTAAAGGGAAGTGTAAATTTATATATTCTTTTAATCTGGAGTAAAGAAAAGTCGGGCTGGAAATTAATTGGAAGACAGGCTGTTAAGGTGCCTTAGGTTAGTTTGGAGTTTACAGTTTGGAGTTTTCAGTTTTGGATGCAGAACTGGCGATAAGTACTAAGTTAAATACTTAAAACCTATAAAGAGTGACTCCAAACTCACCACCCTAAACTCCCAACTTACTTAATCATCACTCCAGGTCTGTTTACCAGCGGAATCTTGATCATATTGGAATCGATGATGCTTTCGGGCAAGAAAATGAATTTCTTATCATAAATAGTACTACCAATATAATAGCTTAGCCAATATTCGTTAGTTAAGCCGAAAACTTCGGGATCTATGGCTTCCACTCCTGCAAAAGAATTTGCTTCCATGTCGCCTACAAAATGCCTTAAAACAGAAGTTTTTACCTGTTTGCCGTCTTTTTCTCCATAACCTTTAGAGCTGATTAAAACATTGGTTATCGGTTCGTTTTTTAAATTAACGAGATAAACCGTCCAGCTTTTTACTTCAGGTGTTTCGCCCATCAATACAACGGCCATTGCGATATCTTCAACTGTATTTTCTGGTAAATCTGCTTTCAACTGGGTTAACTGTTTAAACTGCTTAATCGGTTAATTGTATAATTTATTTTAGGATGATAGAATCCTACCATCCTAAAATCATTTAATCCTGGCCTATTTTTTCTTCCCTACAGCCTTTTTAGCAGGAGCTTTTTTCTTTGCCGGTGCTTTTTTCTTCGTTTCGAAAGCATTAGGCACCTGCTCTACAATCATTTTCTTAACCACTTCCAAATCAATATCAACCAATTCTTCCGGCGTATATTTTTGTTTGGTGGCCTCGTTATTCCTCAATTTAAGCATCAGTTTGCCAAAACGGATAAACGGTCCCCAACGGCCGTTTTCGATAGATATTTTTTCAGCATCCCAGGTTTTAATGTATCTGTTAGCCTCTTTTTCTACTTTTTTGCCGATTAAGGTATTAATGTCTTCTTGTGTTAAATTGTCGAAATCGTATCCTTTTGCAGGAATATTGATAAAGAGATCGTTCCATTTGATAAACGGACCAAAGCGGCCTTTGCCCTTTGTTACACCTAAACCTTCGTAATAGGCAATAGGTGCATCATCATCCATTTTCTGGCGGATAATTTCAACTGCTCTTTCATAAGTAACCGATAAAGGCTCCTCGTTTTTAGGAAGTGAAATAAAACTTTCGCCCCATTTAACGTATGGTCCAAAACGGCCAACCCCGATCATTACCTCTTTACCTTCAAAATCAGGCAGGGAGAAAGGAAGTTTAAACAATTCTAAAGCATCATCTAAAGTAATGGTTGCAACAGATTGTGTGCGCATTAAGCTGGCATACCGAGGTTTTTCCTCTTCATCAAGCTCTCCAATTTGAACCAATGGTCCAAATTTACCTACTTTAGTGTATACATTTTTACCAGTAGCAGGGTCTAAACCCAATAAGCGCTCTCCTGTGGCACGCTCTGCAGTTTCAAGCGTTGTTTCTACTTCGGTATGAAATGGATTATAGAATGAGTGCAGCATTTTTGTCCACTCTTGTAAACCTTGGGCAATTTCATCAAATTCTTTCTCCACCTTTGCCGTGAAGTTAAAATCGACAATGCCTTTAAAATGTTCTACCAAGAAATCGTTTACTACTTCACCAATATCGGTAGGGAAGAGTTTTGATTTCTCCGCACCGGTAATTTCTGATTTTATTTCTTTTTTTACCTGTCCATCAGCTAAAATGATAGAAGTAAACTTGCGTTGTTTACCATCTCTATCTTCTTTAATCACATAACCACGGTTTTGTACCGTAGAAATGGTTGGTGCATAAGTAGACGGGCGGCCAATGCCCAGTTCTTCTAGTTTTTTAACTAAACTGGCCTCTGTATATCTTGCTGGCGGACGCGAATAACGCTCGGTTGCCTGCATTTCTTTTAAAAACAGTTCCTGTCCCTTGCTTAACGGAGGTAAAATTGCGCCACCTTCTTTTTCTTCGTTTTCTTCATCATCGGTAGATTCCAGATAAACTTTTAAGAAACCATCAAATTTTAATACCTCACCTTCAGCAACTAAATGTTCTTTTCGGGTTGAGGCGGTAATCTGAGCGGTTGTTTTTTCGAATAATGCTTCACTCATTTGTGAAGCAATAGCGCGTTTCCAGATTAAATCGTACAAGCGTTTTTCGGAAATATCGCCGTCTACACTGTGTCTGTCGAAATAAGTAGGGCGGATGGCTTCGTGAGCCTCCTGGGCACCAGCAGATTTTGTTTTATAAACACGGTGTTGGTGGTATTTATCGCCGTAAGCAGATTTAATTTCAGCAGCAGCTGCGTTTAACGCAGTTTCGGACAAGTTTACAGAGTCTGTTCTCATGTAGGTAATCTTACCTGCTTCGTACAGTCTTTGTGCAACCTGCATGGTTCTGGCTACCGAAAATCCTAATTTTCTGGAAGCTTCTTGTTGTAAGGTTGAAGTGGTAAATGGGGCTGCAGGATTACGTTTAGCCGGCCTTGTTTCCAGACTGGTAATATCGAACCTGGCATTTACACAGTCTTGAAGGAATTTTTCAGCATCAGCCTCATTTTCGAAGCGTTGTGGCAATTCTGCTTTTACTATTTCTTTTCCTTTGCCAGTAGCAAACTGGGCAGTAATTTTATAGGCAGCAGCTGCATTAAAGTTTAAAACTTCTCTTTCTCTATCAACAATTAAACGCACAGCAACTGATTGTACGCGACCTGCAGACAATGATGGCTTTACCTTTTTCCATAAAACAGGAGAAAGTTCAAAGCCCACCAAACGATCTAATACACGACGTGCCTGTTGCGCATTTACCAGGTTGTAATCTATTCCCCGCGGACTGTCGATTGCTTTTAAAATTGCTGGTTTGGTAATTTCATGAAAAACGATGCGTTTTGTTTTCTCCACTTTTAGGCCTAAAGTTTCGAATAAGTGCCACGAAATAGCTTCCCCTTCACGGTCCTCATCGGATGCTAGCCATACCATTTCGGCTTCCTTAGCTAGTTTTTTTAACTCGGCGACAATGTTTTTCTTGTCGGCGGGTACCTCGTATGTCTGCGCAAAATTATTTTTGATATCAATGGCCATGTCACCTTTAACTAAATCGCGGATGTGGCCATAGCTAGATTTTACAAGAAAATCTTTACCTAGGTAGCCTTCTATAGTTTTAGCTTTTGCGGGTGACTCGACGATTAATAAATTTTTGGCCATGAAATACGTTTTTGTGCAAATAAAGCTATAATTAAAGCATAAATCAAAACATGAATAGAATTAAATACAATTTTTTTATTAAATGCAGCGGAAATATGTTGGTTTATAGGGCGATTTTTGTAGGGTTTTAATCTTGTTTTGTTTTTGAAAAACACTACCCATGCTATTAGGCTAGGGTTGGTCCCGCCCCCGTTTCTGCCGATGAAAAATCGGCATCTCACTTCGGTCGGGTTTAGGTGGCTTGGCTAATGCTGCTATTTAGGTTTTAACGGCGTTGTGCCAAGCTGAAGGTACAAAATGGCATCAGGCCTTGTTAATTAAACCCGATAAAGCGGAATAGCCCACAGCGTAGCGAGGACTATAAGCGATAGCGGGGCTGTAAACCGCCAAGAACCACTGCCTTCAATTTTCTAATCAGAAAAGACGCTTATTTAAAGGACGAAATACATGCTTTCATTTTCAATCAAAACCTTAAGCTCTTTAATTATTCAAATCGCATAATTTACAACAACGTTACGTTGACACAACCTATTTGTGCCTATATTCGTATATAAAAATAAAACAACGATGATCAGCACAATTCTAATCCTATTAAACTTATTGGTATCTCCACCAAAAAATGTTTACGATTTCAGCTTTAAAACCATTGATGGTAAAGAAATTAAACTATCGAAATTTAAAGGCAAAAAAATCTTAATTGTTAACACCGCTTCTAAATGTGGTTTTACCCCACAGTACGAAGATTTAGAAAAACTTCAAAAGCAATATGGTAAAAAGGTAGTATTAATTGGTTTCCCTGCGGGTAACTTCGGCGGACAGGAGTTTTCTACCAATGCAGAGATTAAAGAATTTTGTACCGGAAAATACAATGTATCTTTTATGTTGGCAGAGAAAAGCAGTGTTAAAGGTGATGATATCAGTCCATTGTTCAAGTATTTAACTTCTCAAACGAATACGGAAGAGCAAGGTGATATTAAATGGAACTTTGAGAAATTCTTGATTAATGAAAAAGGAGAATTGGTACACCGTTTCCGTTCTAAAACAAAACCTACTGACGAAGCGATTGTTAAAAACTTATAAAGCTTAGCGTTTAGGGGTTAGTGTTTAGGCGCTAAACCCTAAACGCTAACCCTTTAACAATTCCATTTAAATTAGTTTTTCTCCAAAACTGTTTTCCAAACCAAGGCACTGAGCGCCGCACCAATAATGGGTGCTACAATAAATAGCCAAACCTGGCTTAAAGCTTCTCCACCAACCAAAAGTGCAGGGCCAATACTTCTTGCCGGATTTACTGATACACCCGTTACCGGAATGCCCACAATATGGATCAGTGTTAAACTTAAGCCAATTGCAAGTCCTGCAAAGCCGCCGTTGATATTTTTAGTAGAGGTTGAGCCGAAAATCACCAATAAGAAAATAAAGGTGAGTACAACTTCGGCAATAAAACCAGCTGCTAAACTGTAATGTTGTGGAGAAAGTGCTGCAAAACCGTTTTGCCCTAATCCATTTACTGTTAAAGAATATTCTGCTTTCCCTGATGCAATTTGTAGTAAAATAAATGCGCCTGCAATGCCGCCTAATACCTGAGCCACAATGTAATAAGCAGCTTCAGAAATTTTCATCCGGCCGGCAATTACCATTCCGATTGAAATTGCCGGATTAATGTGACAGCCTGAAATGTGCCCAATAGCATAAGCCATAGCCGTAACTGATAAGCCAAAGGCAAAAGATATGCCTAATAAGCCTACGCCGGTTGTGCCATTTGCGCCAGCTATAACCGCGCTGCCACAACCCATTAAAACCAATACGAGCGTGCCTAGAAATTCGGCACTGAATTTAGAAAGTTTACTTGTCTCCATATAATTTATTATTTAAAGGTTAGATGTTATCCGGATGATTGTCAATCGAATATAACTAAAAATTTAGAATATAAAATGGAATAAAATGCTTGTGATTTAGCCTGATTGAATTACGGAATTTTAGACAAGAGAAAGGGGCTTAAATCCATAAGCCCCATTTAAACCAAACAAACTATTTATGAAGTTTATATAAAACCCATATTAGAATAAAATGTTTTGACGAAAATTAAATTATTTACAATTTTTGCGGGTAATTATGCTTTTGCATATTCAATTGCCATTTTTTGCTCAAAATAAGTCCTACTGTAACTAAATTGATAGAAAACGGTAAGCTATTTTTGACTTTAATGTGTTAAAATAGGTTGAGTTGTTCTGGCTGGTACAGGCTAGGGTCGAAATTGTAAACTTCGGGTATGTTTTGAGTATTGCTTACGTAATACAACGCTGTTTCCTCATGCCTTGAAGCTACTTTAACAAAAGTATTGCCGGCAACATTTTTAAAGAGATTTTCAACCAGCTCCGGGTCGTTATTATCTTTTGATAAGTGGCTCAATAATAAATGACTCATGTATGGGGCTTTATGGTTGATGAAAAGCTCCAGCGCCTGTGTATTGCTTAAATGACCGTGGCCACTTGTAATCCTCCGCTTCAAAAAATAAGGATATCGGCCATTTTTCAGCATCTCTGCATCGTAATTGGCTTCTAAGAAAGCGGCATGACAGTTTTTGAAATGGGCAATTAAACGATCGCACACCGAGCCAATATCTGTAAAGACACCCACTCTTACCTCGTTGCATTCAACAGTAAAACTATAAGGATCAGCTGCATCATGAAATTTAGAAAAGGCGGAGATCTTTAAGTCGCCAATTTGAATATGTTGTAAATGGCTTAATGAAAAGGTATTGTTTGCATCCAAAACCAGCCGACTGCTTTTTAGGGTAGCTGTGCTAATGTAAACCGGGAGTTTATGTTTTTTAGCAAATACCGCCAGCCCTTTAATGTGGTCGCTATGTTCGTGTGAGATAAAAATGGCCTTTACTTTACTGATTGATAAACCTAAACGGTTCATCCGTGTTTCGACCTCTTTACAGGTTAGACCAACATCAACCAAAATTGCTTCATTATCGTTACCTACATAGTAACAATTGCCATTACTGCCCGAATTTATTGATGTAAAATATAGTGCCATTTTTCAGCCTGCAAGATAAGGCTTATTTGGCGAAGGAAAAAGGAAAACTATACTCTTGCGCCATTGTGTTCTACCAAACGCGAAAGGAGGGGTAGAAAAGCCTGAATCAAGTTGATTTCTTCTGAGGAGAAGATTTTTTCCATGGTTTGTGCCAGCCATTCTTCTTTTATTTTTCTGCTGGCAATAATGTGTTTTTCGCCAAGCTTGGTTAAGCCGATAAAAACCTTTCGTTTATCCTCTTTACTTGGAAATCGTTCCACACATTTGGCGTCGAACAAGCGGTTGATGATCTGTGAAATAGCTTGTTTTGATACCCTTTCCATGTCTGCCAGCTCTGTAGATAACATTTTGCCATGTTGTTCGAGCAGCGACATCGTTAACAGTTCGGCGTTGCTAAAGTCTGAACTTACGTTCTGTTTGCGTAGCTGCCTGGTTAAGCGGGTAACTGTGCTTCTTAGTTTTGCGGCTATATCTTGTGTTTGAGTAGGCATCTTAATGGTAAATAAACTTTACAAATATAAGCTTTTAATTTTGTAGGTAAACTAATGTGAGTCTTTGTTTTGTTTGAATTGTGATTCTGTAATGATAAAACTTTCTGTTTTTGGTTTTTTGATCCGAGTTTAGTTTTGTACTTTTGTAAAGTTACTTTACTATTTTAAACATGAGTATTTTTCGTTCACTAAGGCATTACAATTACAGGTTATTTTTTACAGGTCAGGCTATTTCACTAATCGGCACATGGATGCAGCGTGTAGCCATCAGCTGGTTGGTATATCGTTTAACAGGATCGGCCTTTTTACTTGGACTGATTACTTTTTTGAGTTTAATCCCTTCACTGGTACTCGCACCGTATGCTGGGAGCTATGTGGATAGACATAACAAGTATAAGATATTGGTGATTACCCAGGTGATCCTGATGCTGCAGGCTGGTGCCCTGGCTTTGATGATCTGGTTTAAAGTATATGATATGTTCTGGATTGCAGCACTTTCGCTGGTTCAGGGCCTGGTGAATGCTTTTGATGTTACTGCCCGTCAATCGTTAATGGTAAATTTAATTGATGATAAAGAAGATTTACCAAATGCCATTGCGCTCAATTCTTCCATGTTTAATGCAGCCAGGTTAATCGGCCCGGCACTGGCAGGGGTAATTTTGAGTACTTTGGGTGAAGATATCTGCTTCCTGATCAATTTTGTGAGCTTTATTGCTGTACTGGGCTGTATGGTGATGATGAAGCTTAAACTCACCGCACATCAAAAATCAAAAGAAAATATCTGGATCGACCTGAAAAAAGGTTACGATTATCTTAAATCATCGCCAGATTTGGCATCTATGGTATTAATGATGGCTGCATCGAGTTTATTGGTAATCCCTTTCACTACTTTATTGCCTGTTTTTGCCAAAGATATTTTTAACGGAAATGCCACAACATTTGGCTGGTTTGAAAGTGCAGCAGGATTTGGCGCATTCTTCGGCGCCATTTATATGGCTACATTAAAAGTGAAGCAAAACCTACAGAAAATTGTAATGATGTCGGGTATTTTGCTGGCCATTTCGGTTGTGGCGCTGGCTATATCACCATCGCTTGTTCTGGCTTTAATCTGTACCGGTTTAGCTGCTCTAGGTCTAATGGCTCAAACCTCATCCATCAATACTTATCTGCAGACCCATGCCGATGATGCAATGAGGGGAAGGACTTTAAGTTATTATATCATGGCTTATCAGGGGGTATTGCCAATCGGCAGCTTGCTGATGGGCTATTTGGCGCATCTTTTTGGTACTCAAACTGTAGTTGCTTTTGAAGGTGTTGCGGGCTTGCTGATTGTAGCTGCGTTTGTGTACAATGAAAAGCACAGGAATCAATTGAACAGTAGTGCAATGTCGTTAAATTAATAGGCGCATCTTTTTGGTACCCAAACTGTAGTTGCTTTTGAAGGTGTTGCGGGTTTGTTGATCGTTGCTGCGTTTGTGTACAATGAAAAACACAGGAATCAATTGAACAGTAGTGCAATGTCATTAAATTAATAGGCGCATCTTTTTGGTACCCAAACTGTAGTTGCTTTTGAAGGTGTTGCGGGTTTGTTGATTGTTGCTGCGTTTGTGTACAATGAAAAACACAGGAATCAATTGAACAGTAGTGCAATGTCATTAAATTAATATGCCATCTGGATTTTTTTAATTTGGGTACGAGTGGTCGTCACCCTGTCCCGAAACTTCGGGATCAGGGTCTTAATAGATAAATAAAGATGCTGATCCCGAACATTCGGGACAGCATGACGATCGAGTAGATACAACATTGCGCGCCAAACGCTAAACGCCATGCGCCAAACGCTTACCCATGCACGATCAGCTTACAATCCACCATTAATTTTTGGTAATCATGAAGATCAATTTCTTTGTTGATCAATTGTATCAATAGTTTAATTGCATTTTCACCTACTGATTCGGGGTTTTCTTCAATAGAGGCAATAGGTGGTGAATCGAGATAGCTGATGAAAGAAGTGTTCCCGAATCCTACGTATTCAATTTTGTCAAAGTCAGGGTGGTTTATCGATTTCAGGTATTTCATCGCATCGAACATAATAGGTTCTTTAAAAGCCACGAGCGCAGTAGGCATATTTTCTGGGTTGGCAAATAAGTTCTTAATTGCTGAGATCGTATTTTCTTTATCGAAATCGGTATAAGCAACCAATTCTGATGAAAAAGGAACCTGATTATCATTTAAAGCATTGATGTAGCCATTAAAGCGATCGTGCGTAAAATTAATCATTTTTGGACCGCCCAAATAAGCAATCTTTTTATGCCCCCTGTCTATTAAAAACTTTGTCGCCTGATAACAGCCCTGAAAAGTATTGCCCAAAACTTTATGGCAACTTAGGTTAAAACTCGGGTTTCGGGCATAATACACTACCGGTGTGCCCATGTTTTCGAACTGGTCTAAATGCGAAAAATCCTGTGTGTGTTTTGAAATAGCCACAATTAAACCATCAACCCGGCTCCGCAACAACATATTTGCAGATTGGATTTCTTTTTTCAGGTCATCGTGAGATTGGCTGATGATCACATTATATCCATTTTGTGTGGCAAATTGCTCTACGCCATAAATACTTCTGGTAAAATAGTGATCCAAAAGATTGGGTAAGATAATACCAATAATGTGCGATTTCTTTTCCTTTAAATTAATAGCCGATTTATTGGGTGTAAAATGCAAATCGCGGGCCATTTCCTGGACACGTTGTTTCGTGTACTCGTTTATGGTTGGATAGTTATTAAGGGCTTTTGATACTGTTGATACTGACATTTTTAACTTTTCAGCCAAGAATTTTAGTGTAACAGGGGTATTATTCATTATCTTTTCCAATCTCAGTGCATAGTTAAGAAAAAAACACAATTATTTCAAACGTTTGAAATGTTGTTTCAGTGGATTTTACTGCGTTTTGGCCTATTTTAAAACGTTTAATTTTTTAAGCTTTTCTAAATTCGTGATCACTAGCACAAACTATCCAAATAAACATGATGAAATCATTACCTGCTCCCAGCAAATGCTGTCAAAAACCTAACATAGGCTTTTGGGGCAAATTCTTCGTTATTAATGAAAAACTAAATTTTGCTCAAATTTAGGAGGGTAGTGGAAACACCGTCTGTTAATTAATTGTTAGTTTTGAAACGATCAATTAATTAATATTAAAACTTAAGTTATGCTAAAAACAACCTATAGCGTATTTTTAATCTGCTTTTCGCTCCTTTCATCAATCAGTTACGGTCAGGTTACCGCTATACAAAATATTCAGGGCCGAAAAATCCAGAGCCTTAATGGTAAATGGAATTATATTGTTGATCCTTACGAAAATGGTTATTACGATTATCGTCACGATCCGTTCGATCAGTCGAAAACCGGAACCGGAGGTTATTACGACGATAAAATTCAGAAAGACAAGTCAGAACTGATCGAGTATGATTTCGATCATTCGCCACAAATGAATGTTCCTGGCGATTGGAACTCGCAATCGGAAAAATTAGAACTTTACGAAGGCAATGTTTGGCTGCGCAAAAAGTTTGATGCAAAACCAGAAAAAGGGAAAAAATACTTCGTGTATTTCGGTGCAGTAAATTACGAAGCCCATGTTTACCTAAACGGTAAAAAACTGGGGGTACACAAGGGTGGTTTTACACCTTTCCAGTTCGACGTAACCAACAACTTAAAAGTTGGCGAAAATTCAATTGTGCTTAAAGTTGATAATATCCGTAAACAGGATGAAATTCCAACTGTAAATACCGATTGGTGGAATTATGGGGGCATTACACGTGATGTTTTTTTAGCCGAATTTCCTGAACATTTTATCAGTGATTATAAACTTCAGCTCGTTAAAGGAAACAATAACCTGTTAAATTTTTCGGTAAAACTTGCTGATGCGACTGCTGGACAGGAAATTACGCTTTCTATTCCAGAGCTGAAGCTGGAAAAGAAATACAAAACAGATAGCGAAGGTAAAATAGCAGATGAATTTACCTGGAATAATTTAAGCCTATGGTCGCCAGAAGCACCAAAACTATATGCCGTAAACATTAAAACCGATAAAGAAAATATCAACGATAAAATTGGTTTCAGAACCATTCAGGTTGATGGCGATAGCATCCTGTTAAATGGTAAATCTGTTTTTTTAAGAGGAATCTCACTACATGACGAAAACCCGCTTATAGCTGGTCGTTTACGCTCAGAAGGCGATATGCGCATGATGTTGCAGTGGGCAAAAGATATGAACTGTAACTACGTTCGCCTGGCGCATTACCCGCATAACGAAGAAATGATTCGCCTTGCCGATGAAATGGGACTATTGGTTTGGGCTGAAGTTCCTGTTTACTGGACCATCAGCTGGACAAATCCGGCAACCTATGCCAATGCAAAAAAGCAATTGACTGATTTAATCGTACGTGATAAAAACAGGGCAAGTGTGATTGTTTGGTCTATTGGTAACGAAACCCCGTTAAGTGATGCCCGTTTGAGTTTTATGAGCAATCTGGCAGAAACTGCCCGCTCGTTAGATGATACCCGTTTAGTGGCTGCTGCTTTAGAAGTACACCGCGAAGGAAACAATATCATTTTAAACGATCCCCTGGGCGAAAAAATCGATCTGGTAAGTTTTAATGAATATGCTGGCTGGTACTGGGGAGGTAATCCATCCGAAATTACCAAATACAATTTTGATATAAAATATAAAAAGCCTGTGGTAATTACTGAATTTGGAGGTGATGCTTTGGGCGGTTTCCACGCTGATGAAAATACACGTTGGAGCGAAGAATACCAAGAGGCGTTGTATAAAAATCAGATCGCTATGTTAAGTAAAATTGGCGCTTTGAGAGGCATGACACCATGGATTTTAACCGATTTCAGATCACCAAGAAGACAGCATCCAATTTATCAGAATTTCTGGAACCGTAAAGGCTTGATCAGCGAAACAGGTAAGAAAAAGAAAGCCTTCTTCGTGCTGAAAGATTTTTACGACCAGATGCAGGTCAAATACAAATAAAATATGAACAGCTTACAGAAAACTAGTTTTGATTTTAAAATTATGCTTTTGATAGCGCTGTTAAATAAACTTAAAAAAGAACTAAACAAATGGTAAAAGAAGTAGAAAGCCTGTTTTCGCTGAAAAACAAGGTTGTAGTAGTTACAGGTGCTACAGGTGTTTTGGGCGAGGCTTTTGTAAATGGATTATGCGCAGCTGGTGCTGTAATCGTTGTTATAGGAAGAAATGAAGCGGCTGCCAAACAAAGGGTTGCTGATGTAACAAACGCAGGAGGAAAAGCTATTTATATTATTGCCGATGTATTGGATGAGCAGAATCTGCTTAATGCGAATGAAATCATTATCAAAGAATTTGGTCGCATAGATGCGCTGATTAATGCAGCAGGTGGAAATGTGGCGGAAGCCGTTATTCAGCCCGGAAGTGACATTTTTGATCTTAATATTCCAGCCTTAAAACAAGCATTTGACCTCAATTTATTTGGAACTATTTTGCCTACACAGATTTTCGGTAAAGAAATTGCGAAAAATGGGGGCAGTATTGTGAATATTTCATCAGTTTCTGCTAGCCAGGCCATTACACGCGTATTGGGTTACTCATTGGCCAAAACATCTATTGATTGTTATACCAAATGGATGGCTGTTGAATTAGCTAATCGTTATCAGGATAAAATCAGGATAAATGCCATTGTACCCGGCTTTTTTATTACTAACCAGAACAGGGCATTATTAACCAACGAAGATGGTTCTTTAACCGCAAGAGGGCAGGCCATCATTGCTAAAACGCCCTTTAAACGGTTTGGAGCGCCAGAAGAATTGATTGGCGCTTTAGTATATTTGCTAAGTGATGCCTCTAAATTTGTAAATGGACAGAATGTTACAGTGGATGGGGGATTTACCGCATTTTCTGGCGTTTAGATATCAGTACAATCACATAATCAGTGTAATCTTAAAATCTGTGTAATCACACATATATGAAAAAATTAGAACAAACCTGGCGTTGGTATGGTCCGAACGATCCAGTTAGCCTACAAGATGTTAAACAAGCAGGCGCTACGGGCGTTGTAACTGCACTGCATCATATTCCACATGGTGAAGTTTGGCCATTACATGATATTCAGGAAAGAAAAGCCATTATCGAGGCAGCAGGTTTAACCTGGTCGGTGGTTGAGAGTGTTCCCGTACACGAAGCGATTAAAACGCGTAGGGCAGATGCCGGGCAGTATATCGAAAACTATAAAACCTCTTTGCGTAACCTATCGGCCTGCGGAATTAAGACTGTGTGCTATAACTTTATGCCAGTTTTAGATTGGACCCGTACACAATTGGATCTGGAAATGACCGATGGATCGAAAGCCCTTTATTTTAACTGGATCGATCTGGCCATTTTTGATCTTTATATTTTGAAAAGAGAAGGTGCAGAAGCAGATTATTCACAATCTATTTTAGATAGGGCTGCAGCTAAAAATGCAACTTTAACGGAGCAGGATTTAGTTGATCTTCGTATTAATGTATTAATGGGCATCCCGACCGAAAAAGAAATCGAGCTGGAAACTTTGCGCAATAGCATCAATGAATATAAAGTCATTGGAAGACAGGGCTTAAAAGAAAATTTGAAATTTTTCCTGTTATCTATTGCTGAGGTTTGTACAGAAGAAGGTATTAAAATGACCATTCATCCTGACGATCCTCCTTATGCTATTTTAGGTTTGCCAAGAATTGCGAGTACGCTCGAAGATTTTAATTATATTATTAAAGAAGTAGATCAGGCTTTTAACGGTGTTTGTTTCTGTACAGGCTCTTTAGGTGCCGGAATGGGGAATAATGCTTTAGAGATCTTCAATGCGGTTAAAGAGCGTGTTTACTTTGCACATTTGCGTAACGTTAAAAAAGATGAGGACGGTAGTTTTTACGAAGCAGATCATTTAGGTGGTGATGTGAACATGTACGAAATCATGAAAGCCTTATCAGAAGAAAATGCACTGCGCGATAAATCAATTCCTTTCCGCCCAGATCATGGCCACCAAATGTTGGATGATTTGGCTAAAGTAACTAATCCGGGTTATTCTGCAATTGGCAGATTAAGAGGGTTGGCCGAATTAAGAGGCTTAGAAATAGGCGTTACAGGGAATTACTAATTTGGATCGTCATTGCGAGAAGGAACGACGAAGCAATCTCATTAATTGTCTTTCTTCGTTTTGTCATCCTGAGTGGTAATTTGTTTTATGAAAATCAATTTGAGTGACGTACAATTGTTTTCTTTTTCCATACACCAGGGGCTTGCCTCGGCTCGCCGCCGCCGAAGGGCTCTTTCTTTTTGGCATCAAAAAGAAACAAAAAATGCCGGCTGAAAATTTTTCTTTTGAAGGCAGTTGTACGGCTAGAACAGTGCAGTCCGAAAAATTTGTTAGGCCGGATTTAAGTGGAACGGGGATATGGTGCTGTGGCCCAGCTGGGTGGAAATGTATAGTGTCGCAAATATCTTATCAGTAGGTAATTGCAAAATAACGTTGATGATAACGTAGTGAAAGGATCTTTTAGCGTTAATTTATCACAAATGCGCACAAATAAACATTGTTTTATTTGTGCGCATTTTTTGTAATAGCCGGGCTTGTATTCGCTTATCGCCTAACGCCAACCCTTATTCTTTACAAATACACACCAATTCCCGAAATTTTAACTCACCTTTGCTTGTGGCTTGAAATTTGAGTCTCTTAAAATTATGGAAAACAGCAATAACCCCAAGAAGAAGATCTTAACGCCTTCTGTTGTACATGATGATTTACCTGAGGTTAAGAAGCCTGAGCATTTACGGAAGGTGCCGCTAAATCACGACAGTGGATTGCCAGAAAATCCTGAAAGAAATTATCACCATGAAGAATTAAAGAGTGTAACCGCGGGTCACGACAAAATTCGGCATGCCGATGATGATATTTGGAACGGAGAAGACGCGTAATTTAGATTTGATCATGTTTTTTTGAGTGCTCGCTCTGTACTTTTGATATAGAATAGGGTGAAAAACAACTTTTTTTATGGGGTACAGTCAAATTTATTCCGTCCAAATTTAATTTTAATTGCTTCGTTCTTAAACACTTATTTGAAATAGAAAAAGCAGCTTCTAAATAGTTTAAAATATATTTTTACATATTAAATAGAACTTCTATATTTGCAGCTCATTAAAAAATGAGCCTCGGTAGCTCAGCTGGATAGAGCGTCGGTTTTCTAAACCGAGGGTCAGGGGTTCGAGTCCCTTCCGGGGTACATTTAAAGGTCTTTAGTTATGCTAAAGGCCTTTTTTTATGTCTATCTGATTTCCCTTTATCAAAAATTAAGTATTTCTAATATGATTTTGGCGCACTTTCTTAGCTTATCTAAACCTCGGCTACTTTGTAAATCTGTGTTTTCCTGTATCATAGTGGTATTTATTTAAATATGGCATAAATAGTCTGTGCGATGGCTATATGAGCGTTTATGCCGGAATTTCTTGAAAATGTGTTGAGGGGAGGAGGTTAATTGGTGCTAAAGTTAGATAGATACTCTCTTCCTTACTTCTTTATATCCAGTTCATAGTCTATTTCTCTCTTTTAAGGGGATGGTTTTAGTTTTGGATATCCGTCTTTGGGTTTTAAAGGTGAGCCGCCAACTCCATGCTTTATAAGCAAACACTTTTTATCAAAAGACGCTAAACTGATATTTGTCATTTCCGAGCTTTGTAACTGTAGATTAGCAAGTTCTACCAAGGCGTTAGCAGAAGGGATGCCTTTGAAACGTTGTTCAAAATATAATGAGTTTGTATGAGCCTGAGCAACTTCGAGTATGAGACTATCAAGATGGTTCTTCATTGATTGTTCAGCTTCAACTTTTGAAACTCTCTCAACAAGAGTGGAAGTAGCAGACATTAAAGCACCTTTAATAAAATCTGGAGTAGCAAGGACTTTATAGGCGATATCTACATCAGATCCAATTAGATCAAGGTTCTCGATTTGCTTTTTGTATTCGTCAATCAAGCCATTGAGATCTTGATTAGCAAACTGTATAGAATCAGCCTCGTTTGAAATTGCGTTAATTTCCTTAGCCTTAATCTCTTTTAATATCTTCCGGTTTGAGACTTGTAAGATAGCATTTGACTTCTCTATCGATGACTGAATCTGTTTATATGAATCTACAAATGGTGACCTGCATCCTACCATTAGAAAGATCAGTACAATTAACTTCTTATTATTCATTTGTATGTGATTTTAGTTTTAACCACTCGTTAAAGTACCTGATTACTGTCTCATCAATATTGATTCTGTCCACTCCATCAATATACCATTGTACTCCGTCACTTATTAAATCACTCTTGGCATAATACAGAAAGTAGAACTCCTGAAGTGATTTCTCATAATCAAGTTCAAGGTAAAGATCTCTAAGCTCAGTAAGAACTGTTACTGATTCTAGCGTACCATCAAGGCACATCTGTATAAGGTAATTGACATAATTCCATACAGTTTGGAGTTTATCAGAGAAGTCCAAGCCCAATTCATTAAGTGCTTTTATAGTCAAGATTTGCATTTCAAAGTAATCGAATGGCTCACCCATACCTGCCAAAATAATAAGGTGTTCAGTATCATAGCCATTCATTAGCATTTCAACTGCCCAATCAGACCAAGTTCTGTTAAAGTCACGATCTAATGCTTTATAAGCTAAAACCCTTATTGTAGAACTTGGTAATGGACGCATTCTAGAGATAGTAGTGTTTTACAATAGTTCCTTTAAACATATTGGGAGGAGAAGCCTAAATTAGTATAATAGTTATATAGATACACAATATAATCTTGCTCTATGATATTAAATTCTTATTCCCATTTGGATGTCCCATAAAGCTTTATATCGCCCAACAGACCCGCTCTCTCATCTGTAATTTTCGTTATAGCAATTAGAATACTATTAAGTTTCATCTCGTGTATAAACTTTTTAGATAGAAGAGTAGATACCTGCGAGTCGTCATCAAATGCTATCCCGTTCAATCCATCTAATACACATTTGGCTAGATTATCTACATCAACTTCTTTAAACCTGCGTTCTAATGTTGAGATAGTTATTATAACCTCCACTAAATTTGGTTTTTTTATTTTGTTTTCGTCATTAAAAACACTAGCAGCTACTTTCCTTATCTCCTCAGTAAATGTTTTTATTGATTGGCTATCTTCTTTTTTGGAATACAATCCTGTGACGGGTAATTCCACTCCATCCTCAAACACCTCTACAGCATCAACTGGTTTAAAAGCATCTTGCTTTGTTGGTACTTGGTTTCCACCATAAAGGCCAAATAAAGTATCCACCTTTGGATTTAAGTAAAATGTAACTATTCCGTTTTCGTCCGTAAGTTCCTTTATTTCATTTTCTATTTCAGACCTTCTCTTTTTATTCATATAGCAATAGCATTTTAAATGTTAATTAAAATGGTAAGTCATCATCAATAACACTTGTTATCATTCCAGCCTTACTTACACTTTGTAAAAATAACCCTACCGTTGCAACGCTATTCACAATAAAGTGAGCATAGACAGAATCAGTAATTAAAACTTCATCGTCTGTCTGCCCGTGAAAATTCGTTTTGGTACTTCTCAAGGTTTCAATTGCTTGGCAAATTGTAATCAATGAGTTGCCTATAGTTTTAATTTCTTTAGGCTGCTGTTCATTCATCAACTTAAGTTCTTTTACTACCATTATAGCCAAGTGATATAGAGTCTCCTTTCCGCTTAATTTAGCTTGAATACGAGGTGCCTGTAAGATCGTTTTGATCAAGCTCTCTAAAGTGGAATTGCAGAGGCCAATTGCAACACTGGGATCATCTTCAACTTGTTTAATCGCTTTACAGAAAGTGTCGTATGCGGTATTTGCAACTCCTTTTAATTCATTCTTGAATGTAGGGATTGAGGGAATGTAGTCAGGTGTTTCGACTCCCATATCTATGGCAACTTTAAGAAGAATGTCACCAGGCATATTATGCAAGGTTTGTAATAAGTCTATGTCCTTGCTCGGCTTAAATGCAATCTCAAAGTTCTGCCAGTTCCAATTTTCATCAGTTTGCTGCCACTTTTTTATATAGAAGTTCACTTCCCTGTAAGTTGGATAAACTTCCCATAGGGCATCACTAACTTGTTTAGCGAGCTTCATTTGATATCGAGGTGAGATAACAATTTCGTCCATCCTGAGGTTAATTTGAGGTAACAAAGGTATAAGAATCAACGATGATTGCAAGAGGGACGATCGATCTTATCCATATCCAAGATTTCGTTAGTTGCCTATTCCCAAAGAGGAAGAACCGTAACGTGGATATTAGAAAGGTCTAGTTGTCGATGTTGTGTTTACAAGATCAGGAGTACCGGTGCATTCCCCTATGTACCTTATAAAACAGGAGCATTAACTAGTAGCTGATGCCGCCTCTAACAAACTGCAAGTACAACCTAATCCTACCATTCGCACAATTTCCAATCATTGGGGTTAATAAAACAGGAAAGTGAGTAAAAATGTGCCTTCCAAAAAGTATTACACAATAGCTTAATTAAGCCTAACTAAACTTCAACACTAAGTATGCCAAGCACTAGAGAAAGTAAAATAGTAATAACAACAAAGTAGTGCATTTTAAGAACGCCTCCATTCAAACTAGCTTATTTAGTTAATAAACAAAAGTAATTAAACAGACTCCCTAGGCTTTGATTGTTGTATATAAAGCATTCTATTATGAAGTTCAACTTTGGATGAGCTATCGATTGCTGCTTTTGCACTTTCCATTTTATCAAATTCAATGTAAGCAAAACCTCTAATAAATTTACCTTTAAAATGGCGAGGGATTTTAACTGAAACCACATCCCCAAACTGGGTAAACAGATTACTCAATTCCTCTTCATTTGTGTCGAACGGAATGTTGGAAATATAAATTCTTGCATAATCAGAAGAGTCTAACAATTCTGGTTTCACACTTTCATCGTCCCTATCTTTGGTTTTTGGCGATTTAATGATGCTTTTTACCGAAGTTTTACTTGATGTTTTACTAAGTCCTTTAAACGAAGTCGGAATTACAATTTGAAATTGTTTAAGCTGTTTTTGACTAGTGTGAGATTTCCAAGCTAAGTTTTTAGCCTCCATTCGTTTAACTGTTCTTTTTAAAACACCTATCTGCATTAGCGATTCAATTAGCTGTCTGTACTTATCCGTATCAACAATTCCTACCGCCTCCCAAATCTCGTCAACCGAAAATAACTTCCCATTAGTACCTAAACGTACGACTGTTTTCTGTTCTCTGGTAAGGTTGACTTGATCAAAGTTATCAAGCCATAATTTCTCTTCTTTAGTGAAAATATGTTTTTGAGATAAGAGGACTTTGAATGATTTGTTTTTGGACTCTAATTTTGGCGCTTGAAGATCGTTAGTTTTCATCAAATCAAAAATTCTTCTTATCCCTTCACCTAGCTCTCTCATATATCCAATCTCCCTAAGGGCTTTGGCAATATTCGAGTTTCTTGATTGATGACTTCCATCTAGGCTTTCCAAATCAGATATTTTAACAGCTGATAACAACTCCCCTGGACTTTGAATTTCAAGTCTATCGTTAAAAACATAAACTTCTATCCCACGTCCTTCAATACTATAGTCTCTATGAGCAATAGCATTTATTAAAGCTTCTCGACATGCTAATTCAGGATATATAATCTGTGTTTTAAATAATGCTTGTTTTAGAAATCTTGTTTCGGTTAAATGTGGACGAATGATTTCCCAACTTGACTCAATCAGTTTAACAATATTATCAGTTATCTCTTCATCGAAAATAACATTGAAGTCTTCACCGCTTTTAAGAACATTGTCAGCTACTTTGATAACACGAACTTGGAGCCTAGGGTGCCACTTACTTGGGTTTTTTGCAAAAAGCAACAATGCAGCTCTTTTTAGCTTTAATTCTGTTCCGTTAAACTCAGCAATATCAATGTGTTGTAAAAATTTCTCTGGTGTTACTTTAATCGATAGCTGAGTGGTTATCTGCTGTATTAAATCTATATCGATATCTCCCATATCAGCACGATCAACAAATTGACGATCGTATTCTCTTGACGCAGCTTCTTCTCTCGTAAACAAAATTTCCTCAGCAGAGATTGGGACGGATTCCAAATCTTTCCGCTGAATACATCTACCATCCGAGGTCAGATAAACATATTCATTACCCTTAGGAATAGAAAAATATAGAATCTTCTTACCGTTAAATTCGGTAAAAGTCGCTTTATAATTCGGCAAAGGGGTGTCTTTGTGTACGTTGTTTTTTGGTGCATTGACTAATATATCTAATTTGTCATTTGAATAGCTTAATCCAGTAACAATACCAGTATCTTCAACACCAACTAGTAACTCTCCTCCGTCAGCATTCGCGAAAGCTACCATTGTTCTCGAAATATCATCACATATATCTTTTACAGGACGATTTTCTTTCTTATCTGGAGGGCCTTGTAATGCGCTCTTAAATTCTCTATAGTGACTTTCACCAAGCTCGAGAGCTATTTCTAATCTTTCTTGTAATCTTAAAATTGATACGTCCATAATGCAATTAATTTGTCTCACGAACTCAAAAGATCTTTGTGAGATAGTGTTAAATTTAGTTTGGCTAAAATATAGATTATTTTATATTTCACGATGTCAATCTCATTAAATTAGATGTATTCATCATTTGTCGCGCACCAACCGCAAACTGAGAAAATGTGTGAGAATCGACAGTTACAGAGCAACGGGTTTCGATCTACGTTTTAACACAAACGACTGGCCAGGTGTTGGGAGTATCCCTAACAAGCAAAAATGATACACTGATCAACCATGATTTTTGAAAATAGATTTCATTTTCAATTATCCACTCAGCTATTCCTTACTTTTGCAGGCAATAACGGCTAAATAGCTTAATTAAGAAATGGATAATAGATTTTCTAACAGCAAGCAGGTTGCGGTGGTTTCCACTTTTTCTCATCTTTTAAATACGAATTTTAAGGGAGATATAAACGCTGTTTGCTGGCAGAGAGACCTGGTTGGCGACTTTAAGGAAATTGTATCCAAACTTGAACTGAAAGCAGATCTCACGGAAGTTTCTATGGAAGAGCTCCATGCGCTTAAGCTATCGGAACAAGGTAGTATGGCAAGGGATATTATCTCAAGTGATTTTCAGTTATTGGCAGATTCCGGAGCATCGCCTTCGCTCAATTTAATCAAAAGTTATGAGCGGGATGAGGAACTCGGTTTCATTTCAACAGATGTATATTCATTCCATGTAGACCGTTCTCCCGTCGGTACAGATACTTTTTTATGTACCTATTATGGTGCGGCCAGTGAAATCTTAGCTAATCATCAGGCAGAACAAAAAATCCTGGTCCCTGAAATCCGACAAAAGCTCAAAGAACTACATAACGGTCCGGAATCGGAATTTGAAAACTTTTTGATGGAGCATTATTTTGACCTGCATTACCAGGCCAAAGCTGATGCAAGGCCCATTAATTTGGGATTGGGTCATTTATGGAGGTTGGCAGTAGATTATCCTGATAAACAGGTTTTACCATGCGTGCACCGGGCACCCAACGAAAAAGACGGTGAGTATAGATTGCTGCTGATCTGCTAATCTTAAATTTTTTAATATAAACCTATTAATCGGCTGTTAATCAGGTAGCTTATATCAATTTAATTATCTGTAGAGCAATCTTTCTGCTTAAAAAATACCCCTCAAAAAGTTTCGTAGTTAACATTTCTGCTTACTAATTTAACATTACTGCTCTGTGGTCATGATATGGCATTGTAGTTTTGCATCATAAAAACATACCACCATATTCTAACCAATTAATTCTTTGTTCCGTTATGAAACGATTCTCTTTCTTTATTATATTGTTATTTGCTGCTGGGAGACTGCTTGCCGCTGAAGCTGTTGAGACGCTGGAGAATGGGATGAAGGTCCACCCCAAGGGGGGAGCTGCCAAAACTATTGAAATAAATGTGATCAACAGCCGGATTGTTAGGGTACAGGCTTCACCCGAAAGCACTATTCCCCAGGTTACAAGCCTTTGTGTAGTAGCCGGATTGACTCCGACAGTACCTTTCAAAGTAACAGAGAATGTGGAATTTGCCCAACTCTCTACCCAGGAGCTTACCGTCAAGGTTTCCCTTGTTACAGGTAAGGTTTCATTTACTGATAAATTTGGGAAAGTAGTGCTGCAGGAGGCAAAAAGAAGTTTTAGCCCTATTAATGTCGAAAACGATAAAGGATATACCATGCAACAGGTCTTCTCGGGTACCCCGGGTGAGGCCATTTATGGGCTCGGGCAGCATCAGTCTGACGATTTTAACTATAAACATAAAAGCGAAGACCTCTTCCAGTACAATACGAAGGTGGCTGTGCCATTCATTATGTCTACAAACAACTATGGTGTATTGTGGGATAATTATTCGCAGAGCAAATACGGCGATCCCCGGGATTATAAAGACCTGAATCAGTTCACCCTCTTTAATAAACAAGGCAAAAAAGGTTTTCTTACCGCTACATATAATCAAAAAAATAACGCGCCTATTATCCGTCAGGAGTCGGCAATCGATTATGAAAACCTCACAACTGTGAAGAAATTTCCTGCAGATTTTGATTTTAACAACGGTTCTGTAGTCTGGGAAGGAGAAATTCTTGCCAACCAAACTGATATTTACAAGTTTAGTCTTTATTATGCAGGTTACACCAAAGTATGGCTTGATGGAAAATTGGTAGTACCGGAGCGTTGGAGAACTTCATGGAACCCGAATACTTATCGGTTTCCTTTCTCCTTAACAAAGGGAAAACGCACCAAAATAAGACTGGAGTGGAAACCTGATGGAGGTGTTTCCTATGTTGGTCTTAAAGCACTTTCATCGTCTCCGATAGAAAAAAATGGCAATATATCCTTTTGGTCAGAAATGGGCGATAAGATGGATTATTATTTCGTGGCCGGTAAAAACATGGACGAAGTAATCAGTGGTTACCGCACGCTGACCGGCAAGGCGAGCATTATGCCCAAATGGGCAATGGGTTTTTGGCAGAGCCGCGAGCGTTACAAAACCCAGGATGAGCTATTAAATGTGGTAAGTGAATACCGGAAACGTCAGATTCCGCTTGATAATATCGTGCTTGATTGGAATTATTGGCCCGAAAATGCCTGGGGAAGCCATCAGTTTGACCTGAAACGGTTTCCTGATGCCAAAGGAATGGTAGACTCGGTGCATAAAGAAAATGCAAATATCATGATATCGGTATGGCCAAAATTCTATGCTACAACAGATCATTTTAAACAATTTAAGCAAAAAGGATGGATGTATATGCAGGCGGTGCAGGATAGTGTACGCGATTGGATAGGCCCGGGTTATGTTGGATCTTTCTACGATGCCTATAGCCCCGATGCGCAAAAACTTTTTTGGAAACAGATGAAAGAAAACCTTTACGTAAAAGGATTCGATGCCTGGTGGATGGACGCTTCCGAGCCCAACATTCGCGATTGTACCGATATGGAGTACCGAAAGAAACTATGTGGGCCTACTGCGCTGGGTTCTTCTACAAAATACTTTAATGCATATGCACTGATGAACGCCAACGCTATTTATAATGGGCAGCGTGAAGCAGATAATAACAAACGGGTATTTTTGTTAACGCGATCTGGTTTTGCGGGTTTACAAAGGTATTCTACCGCTACCTGGAGTGGCGATATCGCATCAAGATGGGAAGACCTAAAAGCGCAGATTCCTGCCGGGCTTAATTTTGCGATGTCGGGTATTCCGTTCTGGACAATGGATATTGGTGGCTTCTGCGTGGAGAAACGTTATGGAGATGGCCAGCTTATTTTTGACGAGACAGGCAATGAGAATGCCGACCTGAAAGAATGGCGTGAATTAAATCTACGTTGGTTCCAGTTTGGGGCATTTTGCCCGCTGTTCCGCAGTCATGGCCAGTTTCCTTACCGCGAAATTTATAACCTTGCTCCAGAAGGCCATCCGGTTTACAAAAGCCTGGTTTATTACGATGAACTCCGCTACCGCTTAATGCCTTACATCTATTCGTTGGCAGGAATGGCGTATCATAAAGATTATACCCTGATGAGATCGCTCGCAATGGATTATACTGCTGATAAACAAACCTACGGTGTAAGTGACCAGTTTCTTTTGGGTTCAGGCTTGATGGTTTGCCCTGTTTATAGTTATAAAGCGCGTAGCCGCGAAGTTTATTTTCCGGCAGGAAACCGCTGGTATGATTTCTATACAGGTAAACAAATTGAAGGCGGCCAAAAGTTGAATATAGAAGCACCGCTTGAGCGTATTCCTCTTTTTGTTCCTGCAGGTACTATTTTGCCTGTTGGTGATGTGATGCAATATACTTCAGAAAAGAAAGCTGATGATATTGAGATCAGGGTTTATAAAGGAAAAGATGGCAAGTTCAGTTTATATGAAGACGAGGGCAATAACTATAATTACGAAAAGGGTGCATTTTCAACGATCAATTTTGAGTACAACCATGCTGCTGGTACGCTAACAATCAGCAATCTCGAGGGGGCTTACGAAGGGATGTTAACCAAAAGGATTTTTAGAGTGGTTGCCATCGGTAATTCAACTGCACCGGCTAAAGTTGTTCAATACAACGGTGCTAAAACGGTAGTGAAACTCTGAAGACTTGATTAATAAGCAAATGCGTTTCCATAATTTTTGTTTAAATCCATGTTCAAACCTAGCAGATTAGCAGCATTGGTACCTCATTTTGAGCTGAATTGAGCTAAATTGAGCTAATTAAGACCGCTATTGAGCTAAAATGAGCCGTTAAAGTCGTGGCAGGTAGTATAAGTGCTGGGCCGCTTGTGGCGCCCTGCTTAAGGGCAGCATAACCGTTGGCGGTGGTGCCATTCTGCGAAAGCAAGCTCTGGCTTTACCTTTTAGGTAAAGAAAAGGTAACGCCGGGGTAACCCTGGGGTAACCTTGGGGTTAGCTTGGTAGCAACAAAGGGTAAAGAACAGGTAATGCAGGGGTAATCAAAAACAGCCCTTTCGCTGGCTTTCCAGGTAGGCAGCCAGTAAATCTTTCAGGCAAAAACGATAAAAACTAAACACAAAAGAATATAATTAAATGAAATCGATATTTTTAACTGTAGTAGCAACAGGAGCCTGGTTAATGGTTAATGCACAACAAAAGCTGCCTGTTTACCTTGATATAAATAAACCCATTGAAGAGCGGGTTGAAAATGCACTTTCAGCAATGACCACCGAAGAAAAAGTGTCGCTTTGTTATGCCCAGTCTAAGTTTAGTTCAAAAGGTGTACCACGCTTAGGAATTCCTGAAGTTTGGACCGATGACGGCCCTCACGGCATCCGTGAGGAAGTTTTATGGGATGAATGGGGCGGTGCCGGCTGGACAAACGATTCTTGTACGGCCTTTCCGGCACTTACCTGTCTGTCAGCTTCTTTTAATCCTAAATTATCGCTGCTTTATGGTAAATCAATTGGAGAAGAAGCACGTTACCGCAATAAAACCGTGTTATTAGGCCCTGGAATAAACATTTACCGTACACCATTGAACGGGCGTAATTTTGAATATTTGGGCGAAGACCCTTATCTAAGTTCACGTATGGTGGTGCCTTACATTCAGGGTGTTCAATCCATCGGCGTAGCGGCATGCGTAAAACATTTTGCACTGAATAACCAGGAAGAATGGCGTGGGCACATCAATGTTGATCTGAGTGACCGTGCTTTGTATGAAATTTATTTACCTGCTTTTAAGGCTGCAGTGCAGGAAGGAAAAGCCTGGTCGATTATGGGTGCTTACAATCAATTTAGAGGCGAACATTGTTGCCACAATGACCTGCTTCTGAACAAAATCCTAAAAAAAGACTGGAAATTCGATGGTGTGGTGATTAGTGATTGGGGAGGTGTACATAGCACCGATCAGGCGGTTAACAACGGGCTCGATCTGGAAATGGGTACCTACACCGATGGTTTAACAACAAAGGGAAAGTTTCCTTACTCAGAATACTATCTGGCCAATCCGTTCCTTAAAGGCATTAAAGAGGGGAAATATGATATTGCTTTACTTAATGATAAAGCCCGCCGGATATTACGTTTGATTTTCCGTACCACCATGAGCGCCAACAGGCCCTTTGGCCGTTTCGTTTCTCCCGAACACAGTGAAGCTGCACGTAAAATTGCTCAGGAAGGCATTGTGCTTTTAAAGAATGATAAACAGTTTTTTCCTGTTACAAACGGTAAATTCAAAAAGATTGCTGTTATCGGTGAAAATGCCGATCGCAGTCTGGTCATCGGCGGGGGATCATCATCACTAAAGGTGGCTTATGAAAAATCGCCTTTGGATGGATTGATTGCTAAATATGGGAAAGACCATGTAGTATACAGTCTTGGATATGCTTCGGGGCCATCAATGTACGGACGTGAAGAACCGTCCAAGCTAAATGCTGATTCTTTGATGAATGCGGCGATCGAAGTTGCTAAAGATGCCGACGTTGTATTCTTTATCGGAGGACTGAATAAAAACCACTTTCAGGATTGTGAAGGTGGCGACCGCAAATCGTTAAGTCTTCCTTTTGGCCAGGATAAACTGATTGATGCTTTATTGAAAGCAAATAAAAATACAGCTGTAGTACTGCTTAGTGGTAATGCAGTATCGATGCCTTGGGTAGATAAGGTGCCAGCCATTATTCAGGGATGGTATCTTGGTTCAGAGGCTGGATCTGCATTGGCTGATGTTATTTCAGGGGAAGTAAACCCTTCTGGTAAGCTGCCATTCTCTTTTCCAAAAAAGCTGGAAGATAACGGTGCACATTTTTACGGTAAAATTTCCTATCCTGGAGATAGTATTAACCAATATTACAAGGAAGATATTTTGGTCGGCTACCGTTGGTTTGATACAAAAAAAATAGTACCTCAATACGCCTTCGGATACGGCCTTTCTTATACCAGCTTTAATTTAGGCACTCTTTCTGCAGATAAGTCGACTTATAGTAAAGACGAAATCATCAAGGTCAGATTCACTGTTAAGAACACAGGAGCACGCTATGGGGCTGAGGTTGCTCAGTTGTATGTGAACGATCCTGTTTGCAGTGTTCCGCGGCCGGTAAAAGAGCTGAAAGCCTTTGAAAAAGTATTTCTGCAGCCAGGGGAAATGAAAGTTGTTGAAATGGATGTAAAAGTGGCAGATTTCGCCTTCTATGATGAAAGCAAAAAGGATTGGAACGTTGAACCTGGAGACTTTATCCTGCAGCTTGGAAATTCATCAAATAATATTTCCCAGAAACTGAAGATAACTGTTAAATAGCCGGCAGAGAAGAAGAACGTAAAATAAAACAGTATTATTTGGAGAGAAATGCCCTTGGCAACAAGCCAGGGCATTTCCTTTTAGTTTCAATCTTAATATGCTGCTGTTGTTACTTATCTGAATATTTTTTGGACCGCCAGTTGAACCTTAGCTGCGTCATTTTCGATGGTCTTTTTGATAGACTCGTCAAATGAAGGAGGAAAGTCTGCTGTAACGGAGATCAGCTGTGCATGATTGGCCACAGTAAGTTCAAAGGCATGACTCCCAAACTTAAATTTACTTTTTATTTTGTCTGCCTGTTTTTCAATTGCCTTAGAAAATTCATAGCTGTTGCTAATTTCGTCAAAATGATCCTTTACTGCATGGAAGATCAGGTGTGTTTCTACGTCCAATTCGTTGATGATCACCCTGGCATTCAATAGCTCTTGTGTTGTTTTTCCTTCAGCTCCTTCCTGTAGGTTCTTCAAAGCGGGAAGCAGGTCTTCACTGAAGATGATATCCTTTGGGTCTTTGATGAAAATTGTTGATGGGTTACCATTTTCATCCGATCGCTGTTGAAGGTATATTGTGTCATTGCCGTCCTTAAGTTCTACGCTAGCTGGGGCAATATATTCTGTTTTGATGTCGGTAATGGTGTTTTTGATAAGCTTAACAACATATGCCAACACAGGGTAATCAGTAATATCGTTCATTGTGTCTTTTTTACAAATGTACGGCTTAGTTGAAGTGATCTAAAGCGCCTATGGAAACGAATAGATCGTTTTATTATAAATGGATCATCAAGAGGGAGTTAATTTTTTCTTTACACTGGTCTTCGACTACGCTATCAATGGCAAATTTCTAAAATTGGGCGTCATTTCGACTGGAACACAGTGGAATGGAGAAATCTTTGAACTAGGTTAAAAGATCTCATCCAAAGGAGTTCCTTTGGAACACTAAGGTCGAGATGACGATATCTCCCAACGGGAGTTTGCAATTCCAGTGCAAGACCAATAATTAAATGTCATTTATATTGATTTTATACAATAAATTACCCCTCAAATGACAGCCACTTCGATCAACTTAAAGGCATTAAACTATCAGGAGAAAATATCAGCGGAAAAAACTGCCCTTCCATTTTATGTCCTGCACCAATAGGTTCCACTCCCTTAAGTAAGGCTTCGTCGGTATTCGATTCGGTACCGTCAGTAAATACATTTAAAACGAAAGCACTTCTTGAGCGTGGTGATTTATTTTGGAATGAACCATGAACCATTAATGGGTGGTGAAACGTAGCATATCCCTTTTTAAGTTCGATTGGGATTGGATTAAATTCTGCTTTTTGTTCTTCTGTTAAATACTGCATTAAGCCTTCCATATCCCCAGCTAAATCTGGTTTATCCAGCAAGCCCCAGTTATGGCTTTTAGGTACATAATATAAACAACCGTTTTCGGTAGTTGCATCATCCAATCCAACCCAGCAGGTTAAATGTTGCATGGGTCCGGTGCGTGTCCAATAAGAGTAGTCCTGGTGCCAGGCTACAACTCCTCCATGTTTTGCTGGTTTACAGAACAACTGATCGTGCCAGAAACGTACACCTTTATTACCTAAAATCTGACTGGCCGCCATCGCAAAAGCGGGATTCCATATCACATCATGAAAGCCTTCTGTAATTCGCCAGGCGCCTAAAGCATGAAATAAAACTGAATTAGGATCGGCAGATTCATTGCTGTGAAACTCATGAAACAGCCCATTTAACGGGTGTGCAGGATCTATAATTTCTGCTAATTCTTTGTTCAACCGCTCAACTTGCCATTCGTCCAATAACTTTACATCACTAACGTATCCAAACGTCTTAAAAAAATCAAGTTGCTCGTTGCTAAGCTTATACTGTTCCCATTCAGAAGCTTTGGTGGGCCATTTAAATAGATCGGAAATGAGTTGATGTTTTTTTGAAAGGTCTTGCTGATTGGGCATTGTCATCAATTTTATACGCTTTATGGTTAGAAATTGCTCATTTATTTAAAGGTAATAAAACATTTTTCTTCATAGAACAGGCAAGGCAAATTTGATTCTTTTTTTGCCCGATAAGTGGTGTTTTACGATTTAATGAGCTAATGCGGTGTAACCAATTTCAGATAACAAGTGATAAATATTTAACATTGAGTTAATAATCGGTCATTAGTTTTGCGGTATAAATATTTGGTTAGTATTTATAAGTTTAGGTTAGTTGATTATAAAAGCCCAGATGGATATCGGGGCTTTTTATATTTTACCCCATGCGATAGAAAAACTCGTCGGCTACGATTTTCCCATCTTTAACCTCATAAACACAGATTTCACTCATGGCCATTCTTCCATGGGCTTTATAAGTGGCATCAATGTTCATTACAATAGCAAAATGATTGTCTGCTACAATTGGTTCTGAGCACGAAGAGCTATGTATCTCTTCTACACTTTCTTCCCATTGTATGGTTTTCTTTTTAACAGCATCTTTGCCTTCTGTTAATTCCATTGGCGAGCCTTTTGGCTCTTTGCTTACAACATTGTCACCGTAAAGTTCATCAATGGCTTGTTCGTGTTTGCCTTCACGGCAAAGCTGCACCAGTTTGTCAGCTACTTCCTGTGTATTCATATGCTTATATTTTGTTATGATCTAAGTTATCTAAAAATAAACGCTTTACCTGTTTAAAAGGTTTTATGTTTAGGTTAACTTGAAGTGCGCAGGAGGCTTCATTTCGGAGTTTAACAAAATGTTAATCCTGGCTTGCCCTTAAATTTAAACGGATAATGTAGGTTGCGGCTTAAACATCCCGGGTCTAAATTTTTTTTCTTAATATTGACATAACGTTCAGATCCTTGGTATATCGGCCGGATGTATATACCTGAAAAAACAGCAAACGATGTCGAAAGAGGCATATAGAGATTTATGGACATCATTTATTAACGGCGACGATGGCGCTATGAAACTGTTGTATACGGAATTTGCTGATATGCTTTATTCTTTCGGGCTCAGGTTTACCACAGATACTGAACTGGTAAAGGATGCAATACAAGACCTCTTTGTCGATCTCTTTAAGTACCACCACACACTTGCTGTAGAGGTAAATGTAAAATCCTATCTTTTTACCTCGCTTAAACGGAAGATCTGTCTGGTGCTGAAAAAGAAAGCAGCCGAAATTAACCAGCATTTTGAAATCCCTTTCTTGTTATCTGGTAGCGCGGAAGAGCAGATAATAAACGATGAGCGCCAATCTGAGCTATTGGGAAAACTCAGCAGGCAGCTTGAACTGCTCCCTAGCAGACAAAAAGAAGCACTTTACCTTCGGTTTAATTCAGAACTGGATTATGAAGAGATTTCAGTTATTATGAATGTTTCTTTAGAGACCTGTAGAACTTTGGTATATCGCGGAATAAAGCAGTTACGCGAGCGTATGGTGGTAAGCCATATCTATAAAATACTCGCCTAAGAGCCTTTCTGGTGCCTTTTTGAAAATATTTTCAATTTATCGTCTATAAAATTCCGATTCATCACTCTGTGGTTATTATATAGTAGATACATGGATTCGAAGAACAGATACAGGGCCGAAGATTTACTTTCAGGGCGTATACCCCAGGAGGAAGAGAACCACATTTCCGATAGTGAACGCGAACTGGCAGATGAGATTAAGATAGCCGTTAAAAGTGCAGGGCAGGAAAAACTGGAACCATTGGAAGCGGCTGCGCTTTGGGAGAAAATAGCAGAAAGGACCACACTTAAGACTAAAAGATTCGCACTTAAACCCTATTTACAGATAGCCGCAATGCTGTTGGTTGCGTTTGGAATCGGATTTTGGCAGTACAGCAAAAATACACCCACTCATAGGCTGATGGAATTTGCGGCGCAGAATCTGAATAAAAAAAGTCCTGATCAGATAATAGAACGCTCAAAAGCTAAAACGGGTAAAGTTACCGATATATCCTTGCACGATGATATCATTACTACAAACGATTATAACACAGTGGTGGTTGGCGAAGGCAGGCGTTCTGCCGTTAGTCTTCCTGATGGCACAAAAGTATGGTTAAACTCAGGCTCAAAACTAATCTACCCGATAACCTTTCAAGGCGATACCAGAGAAGTATATCTGGAGGGCGAAGGTTATTTTGATGTTAGCCACGATAAACTACATCCTTTCTTTGTAAGGGCAAAAAATATGGAAATAAAGGTTTTGGGAACAGAATTTTATGTGAGTTCCAATACTAAAAGCGATCAGAATTATGCTGTATTGGTTCAGGGCAGTATCGCCTTTTCTACAGGCAGCTGGTTAAACAGGGTAGAAAAGAAATTGGTGCCCGGACAACAGGTCAGCATTGATGCTAAAAGTAACAACGTTCATATTTCGCAGGTTAAAACTGCCGAATTCGAAGCCTGGAAAGCAGGTTATGTGGATATGCAGAGCGAACCACTTAATGAAATTATACAACGCATAGCCAGATATTACCATATCGAAATTAGCATAGGCGGATTGGACCTTTCGGGAGAGCGATTCTCTGGAAGACTCGACCTGCAGCGCAGCGTGGCTGATGTGATACAAACCTTATGTTTAGGTACACCATATACCTACAATGATAGCGAAAGGAGGTTGGAACTGAAAAAACGCTAACCAACTTGATAAAAAAAGGAGATGCGGCAACATCTCCTTCAAACAATAACCAATTCAAGCTATTATTTAACTCATTAACAAAAATATGAAAAAACTTCATGTATGTGAACCTCATGCACGCTATTTCAGGCTCAAAACTAAAATAATAAGAACTATGAAAGTAACGATGGTTTTATTATGGATAGGAATGATGAGCGCTTATGCCAGTACCAGTGCCCAGGAAAAGATGGATATAGACCTCCTTAAGGGCAATCTGCCACAGTTATTCCAGCAGATCCAGAAGCAGAGCAATTATCAGATTATTTATAAAGACGATTTCATCAAACTCAACCGATACGAAGAACTTAACCTGAAGCTGAACAATAAGACCTTAAAAGAAATCCTCGACCTTGCGCTAAGAGATAGCGGCCTAACTTATGCAATATCAGGCAGGCAGGTAGTTATCCTCTCAAAAGAAAGAAGTGAAAGTATACCTCAGGATAGTTTACTCACCTTACGGGGACGTGTATACGATACCCACGAACCACCAGGGGTATTACCTGGGGTAAGCATCCGGATAAAGGGCTCTACTATTGGAACGAGCACCGATGGAGATGGATATTTTACTATAAAGGCCAAAAAAGGAGATGTTTTGGTCTTTTCGATGGTCAGCTTCTCTAGTTTTGAATACACCGTGGTAAAGGCCGATCGGAGCCTTAACTTATCATTAAAAGAGAATGTTTCTGCCCTTAACGAAGTGGTAGTGGTTGGCCTTAACGAGCAGCAGAAAAAACATATTGCCAGCTCTATTGCTTCATTGAACGTTAAATCGAATATTGAGGGGAAACCCATTACCACGCTCTCACAATCGTTACAGGGCGGGGTTACAGGGATAAATGTAACCCAATCATCTGGTCTTCCTGGAGGAGATGCTGCGGCGATCAAAATCAGGGGAATAAGTACATTAGGCAACTCCGATCCATTGGTGCTTGTAGATGGTATACCGATGGATATGAACCATATCGATCCGGTTACTGTTGAGAGTGTTACGGTGCTTAAAGATGCTGCTGCCGCATCCAGCTATGGTTCTCGTGGCGCAAACGGGGTAATCGTGGTGACTACCAAACGTGGTGTACCCGGAAAAGTATCCTTAGTTTATGACGGTTATTATGGTGTACAGCATGCCTCAGCGCTACCAGCCACGGTTGATGCACCTACTTATATGCGCATGTATAATGAGGCTAGTTACAATAACAATCCCACCAATGCATTACCTTTTACGCAAGAACAGATTGATAATACGCGTAATGGGATGGATCCGGTAGCCAATAACGGAAAGGCTTTTGCCAATACCAATTGGTTGGATATGCTGATAGATGATGCAGCGCCCATTACGAGTAGTTCACTATCGCTCAGTGGAGGAAGTAGTATCGCCCGTTTTGCCCTTACCGGCAATTATACTTACCAGAAAGGCATTATTCCGCTAAGTAATATGAAACGTTTCAATATCCGCGCAAATACCACCATATCGCTAAGTGATAAGTTTCAGGTTAACCTGGATCTGCTTGCCATCAAAAGAGATACCCAGCAGCCCAATAGAATCAGTGCAACCGGCAATACTGGAAACAGGCTTCTGGAGGATATGTACCGTGTACCGCCAACCATTATCCCCAGATTTCCTGAAAAGGATGGAAGGACATTCTATGGCCAATATGTTGATATCGTAAATCCACTGGCTTATGCAGAAGTGGGCGGCAAAAGGGCCGCAGAGTTTGGGCAAACCAGTATTAACCTTCAGCCCAAATGGGAGATGTTCAGAAACTTTAACCTGAAAGGACAGTTTAGTTTTCGCCTGAACAGCGACGTAACACGCGATACCAGAGAGAACTTTAATCACTTCGATTACTTTACAGGCAACCTGCTGCGTACGTGGGCTTTACAACGGGCTACCACCATGGCAAGGACTACTTACTATTATGCTGGTTTAACAGCAGATTACACGCTTGACTGGGGTGACCACAGGCTATTTGCACTTGGTGGCTATTCTCAGGAAGAAACCAACAGTGGTGCGTGGGAGGTATTCTCCATCATGTCGGGTTATGCAAAATTAAATTATGCTTACAAAGACAAGTACTTGCTGGAGGGAACAATCCGTACCGATGGCTCTTCCCGGTTTGGTCCCGGAAATAAGTTTGGTGTATTTCCTTCTGTTGCACTCGGCTGGAACCTCCACAATGAGAACTTCCTTAAAGAAAGCAGTTTGATCAACAATTTCAAGATCCGGGCCTCATACGGTAAGCTTGGTAACGATAACATAGGTTTGTACCGTTATCAAACGCTGATCAACAATTCCAGCGGGGTAGAAACCACCTATGGTAATCCGGATATTACCTGGGAATCAGTAAATATGCTCGATCTTGGTTTGGATGTAGGACTTTTTAAAGACAATAAACTCGAATTGACTTTCGATTATTATAATAAACTCACTAAGGATATTATCCTTAACCCAACCCTTCCTCTGGTTGGTGGTTTCGAATCTGATGTTCCTGTAAATGCAGGCGAGGTAAGGAACAGCGGTTGGGAGTTATCAATGAACTACAACGACAGGCTTGGGCAGGATTTTAATATTTCGTTCAGACCAGGACTATCGTATAATAAAAACGAAGTTCGCAAACTTCAAGGTGGCGATATCATTACCACTACAACAATATCAAGAGTTGGTGGGCCTATTAATGGTATTTTTGGCTACCGTACAAACGGCTTATTGCAGGCGAGTGATTTTGATGCCGCTGGAAAACCCATAATACCAGTCCTGCCCAATTCAAAACCAGGTGATATCCGATATCTGGATATCGACGGAGATAAGGTAATCGGTTTGGGCGATCAAGGGCTTATCGGTAACCCTATACCGGAACTTACCTATTTTGCCAATTTCCGCATTGCCTATAAGAATTTCGATCTGGAAGCGCTCGTACAGGGAACGGGAAAATCAGATGCAGTGCTATACGGTATGTTTGCCTATCCATTCGACTTTAGTGCTGATGGAGGGGTGCCAACAACATATTATGCTGATAATTACTGGACACCACAGCATACAGACGCCCGTTTCCCTAGGCTGAACATTGCACCGGCCAACAACAAGGTATCTTCCGATTTCTGGTTCCAGAACGGGTCTTACCTAAGGGTGAAATACCTTCAGCTTGGCTATAGTTTTCAGGCGCCACTGGTAAAAAAGCTAGGTGTAAATTCCATAAGGGCTTATTTCAATGCCCAGAACCCTTTCACCTTCACTTCTGTTAAGATTACCGATCCGGAGAGCAGGGGATACCAATGGACCTATGGACTGGTAAAACTTTATACTATTGGACTTAGCATTAAATTCTAACCTTTAAAGGACATGAAAAAGATATATTATTTATTCTTCTCTCTTCTGCTGATCATTTTCAGTGGATGTGAAAAATTCCTGACGCACGATAACCCGACAGATGTGGATGATGAAACCTGGTGGAATACCGAAGCAAACATTACTGCCGCACTGAACTCAATCTATGCCGGAATTCCCGACGGATCATCTGGCAGACAATTGATGTTTTTGGATGCACTCAGCGATAATGCTGTAGCCAGACAGAGCCTTCGTGGCGATTACGAATCTTATGTAAAAGGCCTTCAAGGTGCCAATTGGGGTGTGGGAACAGGAATCTGGGATGACGATTACCGCGATATAAGAAGAGCAAACCGCTTTTTGGAAAATATTGATAGGGCTTATATGCCAGTTGAAAAACTAAAAAATCAGTATCTGGCAGAGGCGAGGGCATTAAGAGCTTACTACCATATGGAGCTATCGATGTTTTTTGGCGGAATTACCATCATGAAACAATCGGTAACCCCTGCTGGAAGTTATCTTCCGAGGAGTACTGCAAAAGAAGTATACGATTTTGTGGTTTCTGAACTTACTGAATGCGCAAACAGCGGTGCTCTTCCTAATAAATATATAGATAATGTGGATCTTAAACGTATGTCGGCTGCTACTTGTTGGGGCTTGATATCTAAATTTGCATTATATAACAAGGATTATGAAAGGGCCAAAAATGCGGCCAAAAAGATTATCGATATGGGAGATTACAGCCTGCGTAAAAGTACCACAATAAAAACCAGCTATGCAGACCTGTTCCTTTATACTGGTGAGATTAACAACGAACGTATCTTTTTTAGGGAGATTACCAGTGGAGGTAACCAATGGAATACCTTTGCGCCTCAGGGTACAGGTGGTAAAACTGTGGTATCGCCAACGGCATCGATGGTTAACGCCTATGAAACTAAACAAGGAACAACTTTGGCAGAGCTTGGTCCCGATTCATTGGCTATATACACCAAAGAGCCAAACTATAAAAACAACCGAGATCCTAGACTTATCGCTTCCGTTATCCTGCCCGGTAGTACTTATACTGGCGTGGTGCTGAAACCTTTTGAAGCTGGTCTTGATAAATTGGGAGATCAGAACTCTACGGCAACAGGCTATTGGATAAATAAATACCTCGATCCGAAGGATAAGACAGGTACCAGAACTTTGGATTATATGATTATGCGTTACGCTGAAGTATTGTTAAACTATGTAGAGTGTCTGGTAGAACTTAATGATTATAGTAATCCCGATGTAGTTAAATACCTCAATGAAATCCGAAATAGGGCGGGTATGCCTAATGTTAACACGGCGGTATACAATACTCAGGAAAAACTGCGGGAGTTGGTGAGGAGAGAGCGACGGGTTGAACTGGCTTTTGAAGGTGTGCGTTATTACGATATCCGTAGATGGGAAATATTCGAACAGGTAATGAACGGTCAGGTTTATGGTGCTATAGATCCTGCAACCAATCAACCTGTAAATGTAGAGGTTAGGTCGGCAAAGGCCAACCGGGATATGGTATGGCCAATTCCGCAAAAGGAATTATTGGCTAATCCCCAGATGACCCAGAACCCTAACTATAACTAAGGTTTTGAAATTTAAAAGCGGTTGTATTATAAAGGTGAGATTTTAATCCTGAATGGTTCAGCTTTTTAGAAAAACATTGGGCTGACGGTGACAGGCTGCGAGATATTGTCATCTCGACCGCAGTATTCCAAAGGAATTTCTTTGGAGGGCTTACAACAATGCTAATTTGAAGGCTTCTGGTATTATACCAGAAGCCTTTAATGTTTAATTACAATCGTTTGCCCCGATTTGTATGTTAGCATATACCGTGGCAATTATTTAATCTTTTCAATTATTTAGTTCTGCTTGGTTACCATAGCATAGATTTCCATTAAATTGTTTATTACCGCGTCAGGTTTAGCTTTTTCTAATTGTTTCTGTGTATGTGCGCCTGTGGTAATGCCAATGTTTAAGCCGCAACCTGCATTTTTACCTTCTTCAATATCAATACTTGAATCTCCAACCTTAACAACCGATTTACCATCGGTAAGACCATACTGTCTCATTGCCAATAAAATCATATCAGGTTCAGGCCTATTCTGGCTAACCTCAGAAGCAGTAATAAGTGTATCGAATTGGGTACCTGTTTTCCAGCCCAGTCTGCTCAGTATAGCCTCTGCAGTAACCCTGTCGTAACCTGTATTAAGCACTAAAATTATACCTTCTTTCCGAAGTTTTTCAAAAAGTTCAATCGAACCTGGTTGAGGTAAAATTTCCTCAGTTTCGTATGCCAGTTTCAGTTTGCTGATAAATTCTTCATATATATCGAAAACCATGGCTTCATCAAAAGAACCTTCGTAAGTTTTAAGTACCGATCTGATTGCTTCTTTTTTTTCCTTTCCGGCTGCAACAGCAAGAACCTGATCAAGGGTATATGAAAAACCAGCGGCATTTATTGCATCCATTAGGGTTTTGTAAACTAGGTTGTTTTCGTTCACTGTAGTGCCAGCCATATCGAATACTACCATTTTAATTTCAGGGTACATCTGCTTTATATTAAATTGGATAAATTAATTTTTTGAACTTTATCGTCAAATATACCATCGGCATTTTTACTAAACAAATGTTTAGTGATAGTTAACATTTAAATTAACATTTGTTTACTTTAGCTAAACATTAAAATCATTTTTGCATTATTGTTTTTCGTCATTGAGAAAGGATGGAGCAGGCAGCCAGCATTAAATTAACAGAAAAAGATAAATACGAAAAATAGAATCCTGATTAGTTACGAATTTACGTTGCTCAAAGAAAGTATCCAGAAAAGCCACTTAACTTAAAAGGTTAACGGGGTGTTAATTGTAAAATCGAAATATCAAAATTACGTGGATAGTCTTGTGCATTCGCCAGTACGATTTACATGGATCGTTAAAATGATCTCTGGTTTTTTTAGCTATTGATCATGTGATAATCAGTATGGTTTGTTTTAAATTATCAAGCTTAATATAAAAATGTTGTTCGTTTCTAAAATGATGCACTTCTATTCTTTTTATTCGTCCTGAATATGATTCGTATGTAATATAATCACCCTCCCGAAGCGTTTGAAGCTCAGCACGGCTGGTCCATCTTTCTATTCTCATATTTGTGATAAGCTGGCTCCTATAACAGGACCAACATTAAGGATTGCTGAAAGAGAGCGCCCTTTTTAACAGATTTTCGCCCGTTATTTGTCAGTATAGCTTTTATTTACTCACATAAAACATATGTTACGCATACATTAAAATGGTTTGTTTGGTGCAGTAAAATAGTCATCTAAAAAAAACGTTTTTTGTAATTCGGTAACTCGAATAACTTTATAAAAATCGAAATTCTGTCCACATGTTTTAAATGTAGCTAATCATTAAAACAATATAATTGCTGGCAAGAATATACTTTTCTACAGCACAGCTTAAATAAATGTAAAGTAAATTGTTCGTCAATTGTGAAGTGCAATAAACCGTTAATTCCATAATTTGCATCTGATTAATTATTGGATATGAAAAATAAAATTTTGCCTTTTTTTGGGTTTATTTTATTCATTTGTTTTAGCTGTAACTCAACTAAGAATCTGACGGCTTCTCATGCTATCGGTAAAACTGCTGTTCAAATAAAGGACGGCAACCAGTTAATTGATTCACTTTTAGCCGATCGGTTTAGTTACAACAAAGCACTGATTGATGATGGCTTTAATTCAAAAAAACAGCTTCCAATACCCACAGTAATCATTAATAATACTCCGCTCAAAACCATATCTTTCAATGGCTTAGATTATTTAGTTAAGGGTGATAAAGTTGTTGACATTAAAGGGCTTAAGCTGTCTGCGTCAGCGCTGTCTATAATAACCGAAAAGTTATCAAACTTAGATCAGATTCAGTACAATTGTTGTGAAAAAGCAAACCTGGAATACCAACAGAAAAATCGCGATAAGAATGCCATTAAAACACTTGATCGTCAGTATTTTGCAGCACTGAATACCTTAAAAAATATCATTTCAAGCATAGCCACCGAAGCCAGAAAACGGAATGCATCTGTATCGATAGAAATGTCGCTGGCCAAAATCAAGTTACCCGATATCATTAATCCTGATATGAAAACTAAACGTAATTATGTAGCCAAAATTGAATGATATCAGATGAAGTGGTACAAGAATACAACATCACCCACATATGCTGGTTTCGGTTGGTCTTTAATCACAAGCGTTGCTTGAATCGTAACTTTAGTTATTCCCCTCAAATTGCTAATGCAATTTAATTTTGCTTTTAATTGCACTTCGCTATCCACTAAAACTGCCTGACCAAATTTAAAACGTTCAATACCATAATTGATTTCCATTTTAATATTACGTACATCCGCAATCTGTTTCCATAAATAAGGAATTAAGGATAAGGTTAAATATCCATGTGCTATTGTTGCCTTAAATGGCCCTTCATTTTTAGCTTTTTCCGGATCGGTGTGTATCCATTGGTGATCTAAGGTTGCATCGGCAAATTTATTGATCTGTTCTTGGTCTATGGTATGCCATTGCGAAACACCTAGTTCTTTACCTAGATGTGATTCATACTCTTCGAAATTATTAATCACCAACATATATTCTGTTTATAAGATTAGTACTGTTTAAAACTCCTTTAGGCATAACAATCCTTCAGGTATTATAGTTTTATTCAAGCTTTTGTATTCAATTATAATCATAATAACGGTGTATTTGCAGGATATGGTTGAAAATATTCAAAAGATTTTTCTGTCCATTTTGCATTGATTTATGAACAGCAAGTGCAGGTTGTTTATAATCAGCTAGATAAGTACTATCGCTGTTTACTCAAAATCGATTAAATTTTAAAAAAAAGAATTAACTGGAAACGAAGGATGCTAACCAGGCCGATGGGCTAATAAATGGCGCTGGAAGAGATGTAGTAGGCGATGGAAAATGTAAGAGGAGAGATGTAAAATGGATGATGGATGTCTTGCTAACTATTATTCGGATTCGAAAAAAAAGCGCTTCACTCAATGCTAAGCACTTTTATTTTTTGTTTAAATGTTTTGATTTTAAGGTTGTTAAATATTATCTAAATATTTAATTTGATATATTTAAATTAAAATTTAGATTTGTCTAAAATTATATTTAGACAAATCATTTCTGTTCATGAAACCATTCTTACTATACTGCTTCTGTTTTTTTATATCGCTAAATGCCATCGCGCAAAAAGTTATGGTTAAAGGTTTGGTCACCTCCCAAAATGAACCTGTAGAAAATATCACCATTAAAATTTTAGGATCTAAGGGCTCCACCAAATCAAATGTTTCCGGTACCTATCAATTAGGTGGTATTCCGTCCGGAAATTATGACCTCATTTTTTCGGGCATAGGTTATCAATCCAAAAGAATTAAAGTAACGTTAAAAGGAGATACTGCACTGGTTAACGCTGATCTGTTAAGCTTAGCATCTGATTTAGGCGATGTGGTAATTACCGGGGTTAACCGGGCCACACAGCTGCGTAAAAGCCCTGTACCTATTGCAGTCCTCTCGAAAAAATCAATGGATCAAAATGTGAATACTAACCTGATTGAAGCTATTGTTAAAGGCGTTCCAGGAATTACAGCTGTTACCACAGGGCCAAATGTTTCTAAACCCTTTATTAGGGGTTTGGGGTATAACCGTGTGTTAACTTTGTATGATGGTTTACGGCAGGAGGGCCAGCAGTGGGGCGATGAACATGGTATCGAGGTAGATGAATATGGTATTACCAGGGCCGAAGTTGTAAAAGGTCCGGCCAGTTTAACCTATGGTTCTGATGCCTTGGCAGGTGTAATTAATATGATCCCTTACAGCCCGAATTTTGAAGATGGTAAATTGAAAGGCGATTTTACAGCAAATTACCAAAGTAATAATGGGATGATCGGTTCGTCGCTCGGATTGGCCTACATTAAAAACGATTGGAAATATACGTTTAGGGCGACTGGGAAAACAGCACATAATTACCAAAACAAAATTGATGGATTGGTTTACGGAACAGCTTTTAGAGAATACAATCTATCTGCCAGTGCCAGGGTAGATAAAGCCTGGGGTTCTTCTAAAACTGCCGTTACCTATTACGATAATTTAATGGAAATTCCTGATGGTAGCAGAGATTCTTTATCACTACGATTTACCAGGCAGGTTTTGGATGACGGAGATGACATTAAAAACAGGCCTATTGTGCCTGAAAGTGATTTGAATACCTACTCCATTAATCCCTTACATCAGCACATTCAACATTACCGGTTTTATAACACCAGTCAGTTTAAATTTGGAACGAGTGATTTAAATTTATTAATTGGCGGACAACAAAGTGTAAGGAGAGAATATAATCACCCAACATTGCCAAGTCAGGCCGGGCTTTATGTCGTGCTAAACACTTTTAATTATGATCTTAAATACAACCTGCCAGATTTTGCCGGTATCGAAAGTACCATTGGGGTAAATGGCATGTACCAGGGAAACAGGAGCAAGGCTGCTACCGATTTTCCCATTCCCGATTATGATCTTTTCGATATCGGTGCTTTTTATTTCGCAAAGAAATCGATGGGTAAAATTGATGTTTCCGGAGGAATCAGGATAGACAGAAGAAATATACACTGGAGTGATTTTTATGTAGGTACCGATGCACAAACAGGTTTTGGTAAACAGGTGAGCTCCACTAATGCCACTGGAAAATTGCAATTCCCTTCTTTTGATAAAAACTATTATGGCTTGTCAGGAAGTTTGGGTTTAACCTATAACATTTCTGAAAAACTGCTCATTAAAGCCAATATTGCCAGGGGATATCGTGCACCAAACATTACAGAAATCGGTTCTAATGGATTAGATCCCGGTGCACACATTGTGTATTTGGGCAACAGGACCTTTAAACCAGAATTTAACCTTCAGGAAGATATTGGCATTATCGCTTACTTAAAAGATGCTGAAATAAGTATGGAACTGTTTAATAACAATATCCAGAACTACATCTATCAGTCGCGCTTAACCGATGCCAATGGGAATCCAGTGGTTATAGTTCCTGGAAACCTAACTTATCAGTATCAGCAGTCGAAAGCAAGATTATATGGTGCAGAAATTTCGGTAAATCTACATCCTTCAGCTATAAAATGGTTAAGTTTTAACAATAGTTTGGCTTACGTGGTTGGGTTGAACCAGAATCAGGAACTATTAGATAAACATGGTAGGGAAGCTAAATACCTGCCCTTTATTCCGCCATTGCAGGTGAGAACAGAGATCAAGGCGACCGCTCAAAAGGCTATAGGCATTTTTGATAAGCCTTATATTAAAATTGATGCTGCTTTTTTCGCTGATCAGGATAAATTTTATGCTTTAGATAATACCGAAACTTTTACGCCAGGTTATACCTTAATCAACGGAGGGATAGGATCAACACTGAAAACTAAAAAAGGAAAGACCTTATGTGATGTTTTTCTTCAGGCAGATAATATTTTCAATGTCGCATACCAGTCAAATTTAAATAGATTAAAATATTTCGAATATTATAACCCTTCGGCCAATGGCAGATCGGGAATTTACAATATGGGCAGGAACTTTAGTTTTAAAGTTATTATTCCGATTTAAGTATGGGAAACGGTTGATGGATCATGGTGGTAGTTAATAGCTACAGCCAATAAAATGTCTGCTCATGGAAATAAGAATGATCGTTATGAACTATTGACCAAAGAACCATGGGCTTCCGAAAGAACTATATCAAGGTTATATAACCATGTTTTAGGGTTAAATGTTTCGTTTAGGAAATGGGAGATATTTATATCTTCCATTTTCTTTTGCCATTAAACCTTTTTTCTACCAAGCCTTCCACCTTACGGACTACGGACTACGGACTACGGACTACGGACTATTGACCATGGACTAATAAACTATTTTACCTATTTTTACCCTATATGGAACCCTCTTTAAGCGAACAGCGTTTAACTTTTTTAAGGCAATCAATTGGCAAGGTGATTACCAATTCGCCATCTAACTTCATGAACTGGCTGGCTCCCGTTTTGGTTAAAGCAGAGTACGGCATATTGGTGTGCCAGTATACCATCCGTAAAGAAATGACCAATCCTTACCAAATTTTGCATGGTGGTGTAACAGCAGGCATTATTGATGATTTAATTGGTGCAACTGTTTTTACAATGGGACTGAACGAACGTTATACCACCGTAAATAACTATATCGATTATTTTGCTCCTGCAAGCGAAGGAGATGAAGTGATCGCCGAAACCTCGATAGTGAAAAAGGGGCGCACGATATTAAATCTGCAATGCGAGATATTTTTACCTTCAAAAAAGCGTTTAATAGCTAAAGGCTACTCGAATATGTTAAACATAGGTTAAGCCTTTCCTGGTAGTTTAAGAATTAATTATTAATTCCTTTAAATTAACGAAACATTCTCGTTTATAATTTGTTGTAAATTAACCAAAAATATAATGAGCCATGTTAGAAAATTATTCCACCCTGCAATTCATTGTTAGAGGCAAAATTTTTAAGGGATTTTGCATGCGTATTCAAGATGATTTTCATGAAACTTACGCCGTTGTTTTAGATGGCTACCATTCTTTTTGTATCTGGCTGGATAACAAAACAGAAAAATGGTGTGCTTCGAAAAACGTAGCGATTGATCCTGATGCTATTGATGAAATCATTAACAGGATATCTATCCCACAACAATCTTGCTAATTTATGTTTCCTCAGATAGCTGTAGATTAATATTTTTTGCTTCTTAACTGCACGCCCAGTTCTGTAAAATTTGTTCCCTTCTATCTGTAGTTAAAAACTACGCAAAAAACATATAACTAAGCGCTATGGCTGTACAAACCCCAACTAAATCAGCCAATAACATTGAACCGATGGCATAACGCGTATTTTTTATTCCAACAGAACCAAAGTAAACCGCTACTACATAAAAAGTAGTATCAGAAGCGCCCTGAAAAACACCCGATAATTTACTGGCAAATGAATCTGGTCCGCTGGAAATCATAGTGCTTACCATCATTCCCCGGGCAGCACCACCACTTAAAGGCCTGATCAAAGCTGTGGGCAGCGCATCAACAAATTTGGTGTCGGCTCCAAAAAACACAAACATGTTTTTAATCCCGCTCATGATTACATCAAAAGTTCCACTGGTTCTGAGCATGCTTACCGCGACTAAAATTCCCACTAAATAAGGAATAATTTTCAGCGCAGTTTCAAATCCGCCTTTGGCGCCATCAATAAAAGCATCAAAAACATCAATTTTTTTATATAGTGCACCCAATACAATCAATAAAAAAATCAATAAAATTATTCCACCGCTTAATAAGCCTGAAAATGATTTTATGCTTTCTGCATTTAACTTGCTTACATACCAAACCAGTAAGCCAACCACTGCCGAGATACTTAATACCCAGGTAATGATAACGGGTTGAAGTAGGTTTATCTTTTGTTTAAAGGATACAATGAGCATGGCGGCCATGGTACCAACAAAAGTTACAATCAAACATGGGATGAAAATATCGGTAGGGTCCTGTGCATTTTGAGTTGACCTAATGGCAATTACACTAACGGGAATTAAACATAAACCTGCGGCATGCAAGCATAAAAACATAATCTGCGAATTGCTGGCAACATCCTTATTTGGATTAAGCTCCTGCAAACTTTCCATTGCCTTTATACCAAATGGAGTGGCTGCATTATCTAAACCTAATAAATTGGCCGAGAAATTCATGATCATGTGCCCCATAGACGGGTGTCCTTTTGGGATTTCGGGAAAGAGTTTCGAAAAAAAAGGACCAATAATTCTGGAAAGTAAACGGATACCGCCTGCTTTTTCGGCAATGCTCATTAGCCCCATAAATAAAGCCAGTGTTCCAATTAATTTAATGCAAAGGTCAACCGCAATCCAGCAGGTTTCGATAATGCCATCCAATTTTAAAGGGTTTAAGGGATCGGAAGATTTACCGATTACCATCCAGTTAAAAATATCGCTATCTCCGAAAAAGAAACATTTAATACTTGCTACTACAATAGCCACGATAATAAATGCTGACCAAATTCTGCTTAATGCCATTGGGGGTGTTTAGTTTTGTTTTGAATGGGTTAAAATACCGCTTTTAAACGAAAGTTCATAGAAGAGAGTTTGGAGTAGGGAGTTCGGAGTTTAGAGTTCATGGCGATCACGCTATTTATGGTCGAATAATAGCAATGAATTTATAGTATTTATCCAATGAAAATCCATGATACAAAGCTTTTGATATTGCTTGTATCATGGATTTAGATTCTTAGCTGTTAGCATTGAATGTCGTTTTCTGAATTAAGCACGCTAAACGCCAAACTCAGCTAAGGTTTATCATCTGTTAGTTCAAAACCCCAGGTCTTTCCTTTTTCAGTTGCAGGTACTCCGCTTGTCATCCAAGCTGGCGCTTTCGCACCTTTTAAATAATAATCGAAAAACTGTTGCTCACGGATTTGAATATCCTTACGGTTCTGGCGTTGAACCAGGTTATGCGCTTCACCATTATAGTTTAACATCCAAACTGGTTTACCTAAACGGCGCAGACCGGTAAACATTTCGATACCCTGATACCAAGGCACCGCTCCATCTGCATCATTAGCCATTACCACAACAGGGGTATTTACTTTCGGGAACATAAATAGTGGTGAGTTCTCGATGTATAATTCTGGTTTTTCCCAAAGTGTTGCACCAATACGGCTCTGTGTTTTTTCGTATTGAAACTGACGGTTCATACCAGTTTCCCAACGGATACCACCATAAGCAGAAGTCATGTTGACTACAGGTGCACCGGCCCAAGCGGCAGCATACATGTTATTCTGTGTAATGAGATAGGCTACTTGATAACCACCCCAGCTTTGACCCTGGATGCCGATTTTACTGCCATCTACCCAGCTATTTTTCTTCAGGCTTTCTACTCCAGAGTTGATGAATTCAACTGCAGATTTACCTGGGTGACCAGTTTCATAGCTAATATCTGGCGCAAAAACCAGGTATCCGTTACTCACGAAATAAGAAATATTTAATCGAGATGGAGTAGGTGCGGGCGCTTGATAAGTGTATAAACCATCCGTTAGTTTTTCGTAGAAATACGCAATCATCGGATATTTTTTATTTGGATCGAAATTTTCCGGTTTGTACAGTATACCTTCAGCTTTATAGCCTTTCGGCGTGGTCCACTTAACCAGCTCAGCCGTGCCCCAATTGTAGTTTTTTTGTTGAGGGTTGGTATTGCTTAATTTGGTTTCAGTTTTGAAATCGGTAGTGATATAAACATTTGGCGATTCTACATAATTGGCTTTATCGTAAATGTAAACATCAGCATCTTTAGCTTTTAGCAGGTTTGAATATTTAAACTTAGCCATTACTACCAATTCTGGCGCCTTAGCCGAACCTACGTTGGTACGGTAAAACCCGTTTTCTTTAGTTAAATTGTTAAAACCATCTAACCAAACGGTTTCGTTCACTTTTACAAATTTGCTATCTGCATTGCGCTCAAACCTGTTATCCTGTTGTACTCTTTCGTAACGGAAGGTAATATTGTTTGCTCTTCCAAAACCGGCAGTAATATTTTTTGGTGCCGATTTTCCATCTGGTGAGAACGACCAGATATCGTATTTATCGTAAATTAAAACAGCTTTATCACCTTCGGTCCATGTTGCTAAACCGTAAGGGGAAGGTAAATCCGGTACATCGTTTTCCTCATCAACAAATTTTTCGCTCAGTCCAGCTGTTAATACGCTTACTTTTCCGGTGGTTACACTATAAGTATTCCAGCTACCTGCTTTTCTATCAAAATATAAAACATAGTTTCCGCCAGGAGAAGCCATTGCATAACCGCTTAAATTATCAATGATTTTCTTTTTCTGGCCATTTTTAGTATCAACCAGATAATAATCTTTTGAGGTAGAACCGCTCCATTGCGATTCGATCCTGCGGCCATAGTCTGTAGATGCTAAAACCAGATTCGCATCACCTTCAGCAATCAGATTGGCGTCAGGCAATTTTAAATCCGCTAATGGAATAACTTTTGGATCACTGCTATAAACGTCAATCACCGATAAATAACTTTTTTTACTGTCTCTATCTGCGTTTTTAAGCTGCATAGGCTGCAAGTAATCGTCTTTGTAATTCCAAACATCAACTTTAGCCACCTCGAAATCTACAATAGTAGTGTCTTTTGGTTTTTTGATAGGAGAGATGCCGAAAAATAATTTCTTGCCATCTTTACTAAAGGTTATTTTACCATCGCCATTAACCGACCATTTTGCAGGTAGTCCTGGCATATCAAAATCAACCAGTATCTGCGCAGTATCTAGTGTTAAAGAGTTGTAATAAATGTTGTAATTTTTTATTTCCTGTTTCTCCGGACTTTGCTCGCCCACAAAAGCCACATGTTCGCTTTCCTCATCAAAAGTGAAGTTTTTGAAACTTCCTTTACCTTTAATCAGGCTTTTTAATGTGCCTTTTTCTGTATTTAACAAGAATACACCTTGTGGGGCCGTTTTGTCCTTTTTAGACCCGCTGCAGGCAAAAACCAACTGTTTGCCATCTTTACTGAAATAATAATCGGTAACGAATTTATAAGTTTTATCTGTGCCCGTTAAAAGGTTTTTTACCACTAAATCGGTTCCTTCGTCGGTCTTACCTTTTCCGGCAGGTTCATCATCTGCAAAATCCATTTCACCATCTTTTTTCTCAGCTGGTTTTACCGTTTTCTTTGCTGTATCTGGCTTTTCAGTTAGATAGGCCATTACGCCTGCGCCTTCTTCAGGGAATTTGAAAGATTTTACCCTTGCCACTTTTGTAACGGCACTGGTGCTGAGGTTAACAATGCCCAACGAGTTTTTTGGTAATTCATCTGGCTTTTTCTTTTTAATTTTAGCCTGACGTAAATCCTTATTTAAGGGACGGATATTAAAAGCAGCAAACTTAGAATCATTACTAAACTGTGCGTTCATCCCCCTTGGTATATTAATCTTCGCATTCGTTTTAATATTGGTAAGGTACAATTGTGCATCACCTTCTTGCTGTAAGATGCTGTACATGGCCCATTGACCATTATTTGACAATTGCTTTGTTCCTACTGATTCCCAGGTATCATATACCGAATGATCTAAAGGTTTTTTTTGTGCGTAGGCAAAGCTGACAACGAAAAACAGAATAATAGTTAGTCTCTTTTGCATTTTAAAAGTTAATTAATTTGTTGGTTGAGATTTAATCTTCTAAAATTGGAATTTTTTAGCTTATTAGGAAACTTGTATGCCAAATATTACAATTAAAAGCATTTAGTTGGAAAGTCAGAGGTTACAGAGCACAGGAAGTTTTGGCTGTGTTGGCTAAACGCCATACGCTTATCGCTGAGCCTAAAACAAAAATCCCCGATCACTTTGAAGTAACCGGGGATGTCGTAAAATTTTAAAGTAAGATTACTTTTTAGCTTGTTGTTGCTGACGCATATAATCATCTAAACGTTGTTGGAATTTAGATTTTTTCTTTTTCTCGTCAGCTGGTCTGGCTTTATTTTGCTGAATTAAAGCGTGGATTTTATCATCATCAACCATTTTACGGATTAAGAACTGCTGCCCGAAAGTCATTAAGTTGGCCAAGAAATAATAATAGTTTAATCCGGCAGGATAGCTGTTCAATACACCTAAGAAAATAACCGGCATAATGTAACCGATGTACTTCATTTGGCCTGTAGCACCAGAAACCTGGTTGTTAAAGTAAGTCATAATTAATGTAGAGATCGTCATCAATACACACATTAAACTTAAGTGATCGCCAATGAAAGGGATTTTTACGCCAAATTTGATAAACTCGTCATAAGTAGATAAATCTTTCATCCAAAGGAAACTCTCACCACGTAACTCAAATAAGTTAGGGAAGAAGAAGAAGAAGGCCATTACCAAAGGCAACTGTAATACCATTGGTAAGCATCCACCCAGCGGGTTTACCCCTGCTTTCTTATATAATTTTAAATATTCCTGCTGAACCAATGTTGGATTGTCTTCACCTACTTTAGCTTTTATCTCATCCATCTCTGGTTTCAATACCCTCATTTTAGCCATTGATAGGTACGACTTGTAAGTAAGTGGTGATAAAGCAACTTTTAGTAAAATGGTTAATACCAAAATAATTAATCCGTAGTTCCAGCCAAAGCTGTTCAAGAAGTTAAATACAGGCAATACAATAAAACGGTTAATGTATTTTAAAGGCCAGTAACCCATATCAACCTGTTGCTCTAAATCGTACCCCTGAGCTTTTAAGGCAGCGAATTTATTGGTTCCGAAATAGAATTCCATTTCATAAACCTGACTGGCCGTATGTGCATATGGCAATTGCATATTGGCATCATAAAACTTAACCTGGCCAGGAGCTGTTGGAATTTTAACTTCTAAACTTCCTTTTTCGAACGCTTGTTTCGAGATTAAAGAAGCTGAGAAAAAGTGTTGCTTGAATGAGAACCATTGGATTTTACCTTTCGATAACTCTTCTTTCTCATCTTTAGAAACACTTAGGTGATCTACATCGCCATCTAAATACTTGTAATAAGGGGCAGAATAACGGTGCTCACTTTCGATCGATTTTTCTTGCTGTAATAAAGTAGTCTGCCAGTTTAAGCCAATATTATTGCCTGCAATTACTTGCTGTAAGCCAACTAAATTGATGTTGAAAGCTACTTTGTTACTTGACGCTTTTAAATCGTATACATATTCTACATATGCGTTTGCACCATAATTGGCACGCATGGTAACTGTATTTCCGGTTTTTGTCGGGGTAAAGTATAAATTATTGGTATTAATTACCTTGCCAGCAGCATTCAGGTTTAAACCAAATTTGTTCTGGTTACCATCAAATAAAATCAGTGGTTTTCCGGTAAAGGTTTTCTGATTCTTAACTTCAACAGAGGTAATTTTACCGCCTTTATTGCTTAAAGTGATTAGTAATTTCTCGTTTTCTAGAACAGTATTGGCTTCGGTACCAGTAATTGCGGTACCAAAAGGGCCTTTTAGGGCTAAAGAATCTACAGATGGGTTAGCAATCGCAGCAGTTTTAGTGGTATCTTTTTGTACTGGTGTAACGCCAGCTTTTTTTGCCAATTCTATACTGTCTCTTTCTTTGGCTTTTTTAATTTCCACCTCGTTCGGCTTCAAAAAGTAGAATGATCCTGCCAAAATGATCATAATCAGGAACAGTCCTGTAAAGGTATTTCTATCCATTATTTATGTATGTACTGCTTTTAATTCGTTTTCTTTTTCGCAAACTCCATCGCAGCGGCGACAAATTTAACAAAAAGTGGGTGAGGATTAGCAACTGTTGATTTTAATTCTGGGTGAAACTGCCCACCAACGAAAAACGGATGATTTTTAAGCTCCACAATTTCAACTAAATTGGTTTGCGGATTCATACCTGATGCAATCATTCCTGCATCTTCATATTGCTTTAAATAAGCATTGTTAAATTCGTAACGGTGACGGTGGCGCTCATTGATGTGCGATTTGCCGTAAATAGAAAAAGCTTTTGTTCCCTTTTTAATATCACAAGGATAAGAGCCTAAACGCATTGTTCCACCTTTATTTGTTATTTTTTTCTGCTCTTCCATCATGTTAATTACCGGATTGGCAGCATTTTCCTCAATTTCTGTAGTATGTGCATCTTTCAAACCTAAAACATTACGTCCGAATTCGATAACCGCACATTGCATACCCAGGCAGATTCCGAAGAAAGGAATGTTATTCTCGCGAACATATTTTATGGCATCAATTTTACCTTCAATACCCCGGCTACCAAAACCTGGTGCAACTAAAACACCTTGTAAGTGACCTAATTTATCTTTTACATTATCAGGGAAGATACCTTCAGAGTGTATATATTCTACCTTAACCTTACACTCATTTTTCGAACCTGCGTGTACAAAAGATTCTATAATTGATTTATAAGCATCAGGTAATTCTACATACTTACCGATTAAGCCAATTTTAACCTCTGCCGTAGGATTTTTTAAACGGCCCAGGAAATCTTTCCAGCTTTCCATATCAGGGTCGCTTTTGGTCGGTAATTTTAATTTCGATAAAACAGTTTTATCCAATTGTTCTTTTAACATCAACAATGGCACATCATAAATAGTAGATGCATCCATCGATTCGACTACCGCATTGATGTTAACGTTACAAAATAAAGCAATTTTTTTTCTGATCTCAGGGCTAATGTGGTGCTCGGTTCTGCAAACTAATATATCTGGCTGTATTCCATATTCCAACAAAGCTTTAACCGAGTGTTGAGTCGGCTTGGTTTTTAACTCACCGGCAGCAGCTAAATAAGGTACCAGGGTTAAATGGATCACAATAGCATTGGTACTGCCTTCTTCCCATTTAAACTGACGAACAGCCTCAATAAATGGCAACGATTCGATATCACCCACAGTTCCACCAAGTTCTGTAATTATAATATCATATTCACCACTATCACCTAAAATACGCATGTTGCGTTTAATCTCATCAGTAATGTGGGGTACAACCTGAACTGTTTTGCCCAGATACTCACCTTTACGCTCTTTATTAATTACATTCTGGTAAATACGGCCGGTAGTAATGTTGTTTGCCTGTGATGTTGGAACGTTAAGGAAACGCTCATAATGACCAAGATCCAGATCGGTTTCAGCACCATCTTCGGTAACAAAGCATTCGCCATGTTCGTATGGATTTAAAGTTCCTGGATCGATATTAATGTACGGATCGAATTTTTGAATGGTTACACGGTAGCCACGTGCCTGTAAAAGTTTAGCTAAAGATGCGGAAATGATGCCCTTACCTAAAGAGGAAGTAACACCGCCCGTAACAAAAATATACTTTGTCATGATTGATAATTTGTGGAATTAACCAGGTGTTTTGGACCTGTTTAATTGTTTTTGTACGGGATACAAAGGTACAAAAAATTATCGCTCGATTAGATACTTGCCAGAATATTTTTTCTCCATATTATATCTCTGATAGTGACTGTTTTAGGTAAGGTGATCACCTAAAGTATCAGCGTGTAGAGTTCTTTTTTAATGTCTTCTATCTTTCTGGGGTTCTTTTTATCCTCATAACGGGTATAGAGGTCGATCATTTTTTTGAAATCTTTTTCGGTATCGGTTCTTTTGCCTTTTGCAGGAGGAACAATGTTAAAGATAGGAACGTTTTTAGCTTCAACCTTGGTGGCAAACCAGGTAGTATTATACCGGGGTATGGCCAGGCCTAATATCATTCCAGGTAAGCCTGTAAATCCTTCAGGGCCACCTTTTAACAAAATTTCTTCACTATAGAAAGCCACCACAGTAACCGAATCGTTTATTACTGCTATTGCTTTACGGCATTCGTAGCCTGCAATTTGGCGTACATCGTGCATGATTTTCCAGTTGAGATGGGGGATAGTGTCTTTTAAAATAAAATCTTCGCCGCCTATTGGTTTTCTGATTACTCTTGCTTTTTTGCTAAAGTCCGTATATAATTCATTCGTATTCTCACCAGCAATAAAGAAGAAATTATTGTCGTTCAAGGTCTCTTTCGGTTTAATCTTATAAATGGAGCTACTGTCGTTAAAGCTATAATCCCAATTGGAAGTCCTGTATTTGCTCATTTTATCCCTGGCATCGTCTGATATCCAGGTGTTTGATGCCAATTGCTGCTTTTGATTGATCTTTTTCTCGAAAGTTACTTTAGCGCTTTTGATGAAAACAGTTTGTGCACGCACTATTATAATGGCAAAAAACAAGATTACGGTTAGTCCTAAATTTTTCATCTTCAATTATTTTTTATCTTGTTTAACAAAGTTTCCGGTTAAATTATAGGTGATGCCAATTAACACGTACCTCGGAATAAAGCTATTGGTGTATTCGCTGATGTTATTGCCTCCAACGTAACGGTTATAGCCGATTTTTTCGGCCAGAATATCAGAAATGGATACTTTAAGCTCTAATTCTTGTGATTTGAGCATCTTTTTTGATAAATAGGCATTCCACAAGGCAATATTTATTGGTGTGCTAAATGAAGAATTTGCTGGTTGATACGATAATGATATCGATGTGTTAAATTCTGTATTGTATGGAAGTTCTATATTTCCAGAAATATCATGATTGTGGCTAAAGTTTTTACCATTATTTATCGAACCGATTGACGATCTGCTGTTTGAAAAAGTGACCGATGGATTATACTGAATTTGAACTTTATCACCATAATAGCTAAAACGAGGCCGTATATTAATGCTATTGTTCACATTTTCATTCAGTTTATTGTTTAAGATCGATACTGCGTTCGAGTGATTGAAACTGGCATTTAATCCCGTATTAAAGCCGATTTTGCTAAAACTTTTATTAAAGCTCGCACCCGCGTAAAAATTATTATTACCATTTAAATTGATATAACTGCTGACCGTTTTATTTACATCATCTACTGTTCTGGAGCTTACAACGGCATTCTTGGTAAAGCTATAGCCACCATACACATACGCGTACATTTGCGATTTTTGTTGATAGGTATTAAAATTAAAGCCAAAATTATTGTTGAAAGATGGTTTTAAATTTGGATTACCTCTTATTTCGTAAAGTGGATTGTTAATTTGTCTGATAGGTTGCAACTGATCTAAACTCGGCTGTCGGGTACTGCCATTGTAGTTTAGCGATACGCTGGTATTTTTGCCAAGTTTATAGTTAAAGTTGCTCTGTGGGGCCCAGTTTAAATAGTTTCGGTTAAATTTATTGTCTCGGTCCAGATCATTCAGCTCGAATGTAGTTTCGGTAGCCTCTGCACCACCAGATAGCGTGAACTTCTTTGACCTGTATTGCAACACAATTTTACCGATGTTCGAAAAATTATTGAAATCGAAATTGTTGCTCAGTGAATCGATTCGTTTATTATTTAATGACTTATCGAATACCAGTTTATGGCTATTTGATGTTACCGTTTTAAAGCTGTAGGCTGTTTGTAATGAAAATTGCTTGCCTAAAGGTTCGGTATATGATATTCTGGTACCAAGAGAGCTTTCACTTCCCGAATTATCGTTCAGAAAGTTCTGGTTAACAGTTCTATTGATTGTTCCATTCCCATCGTAGTATTTAGTCACACTTAAACTGGTGCCGAAACTGGTGCTGCTTTTGGTTTCAGGTTGTAAATCAATCGAGAGTGTTCTCCCTTTTTTTACAAACTTTTTGGAGTAGTTTATATTTCCGTTAAACAGGTCGTTGTCGCCATTGCTATCATTAGACTGATCACTATTATTTACAAATACCCCCGCGTCATTTTTAGTTTCGTTCTTGCTGATATACTGGCTGTTGTTTTTGCGTTTGCTACCTGCAAAGGATATTTTTAAGGTAGAAAGCGAATCTAATTTAATATCGACACTGCCTTTTAAGCTCTGTCCGGTGTTTCTGGTTTCGCTGTTTGAGCTGCTTTCGCTAAAGAAATTCGTCCCGTTGGGCAGTAACGACTGGTTTTTCGAAGTTGTTCTGTCCAATATGTTTCTGTCACTGCCTTTATAATTGAGTTTTAGGCCAACTTTGTTTTCGTTCCATTTGTTAGAAAAATGAGCCCCATATCCCGTTACATCAGGTAGTCCGTTTGATGGTGAAAAATCATCTTCGTCACGGCTACCACCATAACTGATCATGACCGTACTGCCGTCATCGCCAACTTCAATCACATCATAATCATTGCCTTTTAGCTTGCTCATGGCAGCACTTGCTTTCGAATCTTGATTGGTATTGGAATTAGAACCAAAAACCGCGGCCTTTAATTTGTTTTTATAAATGCCTGCCATGCCACCTATATTTTTATAATGCTTAAGATCGCTATTGGCATCCAAGGTGCTGAGGTATCCATTTTTGGCGTTTTCCTTGAGTTTGATGTTCATGACCTTCTCTTTGGCATCACCTTCTTTTATGCCAGATAATTCTTCCTCTTTAGTTTTTTTGTCGTAAACCTGAACTTCACTAACTGCGTTGGCTTTCAGGTATTTCTGGGCCAGAAGTGGGTCGTCGCCAAAAAATTCTTCGCCATCAACTAAAAGTGTATTTACATCTTTTCCACCAGCTTTTATGGCGCCATCTTTGTCAACCTCAATTCCAGGTAATCGTCTTAATAAATCCTGTAGATTGGCATGTGGTTTTACCGCAAAACTATCCGCCTGGTAGGTTATGGTATCGCCCTTCATACTAATGGCCTGCTTTTGGGCTTTAATTACCACTTCGTTTAAAAGCGTGGCTTTGCTATCCATCGCGATATTACCCAGGTTAAATTTTGATGAATCAGACAATTGGATGTCTCTTATATAATCGGCCATCCTCGGAAAAGTGACAACCAGGGTATAATTTCCTTTTTTTAAATTCGAAAACTCGAATTCACCGTTAACCTTGGTCCGTGCATCTTTAACTAAAATGGAATCTTTGCTTGATATTAGCAGGATAGAGCTGTTCTGTAATTTTTTTTTTTCAACGGTATCAACCACAACGCCTTTTATACTAGCATGTTGAGCGATGGAAGGAAGAAAAAATAATGAAAAAATGAGCGCTAATAGTAATGGTTTGAGCATGTATTTGATAAAGAAGCGTTAATAAATGGATTGTTTGGTTAAGCGCCTCAAAATACAACTATTTATTTAGTTATTATAAATAAAACTAAATATTTTTTAAAAAAAATATACCACTTGATTTACGGAGAATAATAGCCTTAAAGAAGAGGCTGAGAAGAAGGAAGTGCAAGTTATGCGTTTAATGAAGGCATTTTAGATTGATACGCTTCACCATCAATGATAACATTTATTTTGTTGCCGCTAAAATCAGTTTTTTGATCAGTACAATCTGTCCAAAATGGTAGTAACTGTGCTCAATCACACCTTCTATATTACGCAGATAAGTGCCATATTTTTCATTTACAAATACCTGATCTAATTTTTCTTCCGGCATTTGCGCTACTTCATCGGCGAAGACTGCCGAATTTGCCAAAAATTCTTCCACCAGTTTTTTCCAATCTTTTTGTGATTGTATTAGCGGTAGGTCGAAACTATATTGATCTTTAATTTCCAAAGGACCGCCTTCAAATACATTTAAAATGCCAACCAGGTAATAATTGATATGATAGGTTAAAGCTGCAATAGTATTTAAATCCGCTACCTGATATATAGCCTGTTGCCAGGTAATGTTCAATAATTGATCCTTATAATTGGTATTGGCAATCCAATACCCATTTAGAAAAACTTCCCTTAATCGGTTTGCAATTAATTCAGATCTTTTCATTTCTAAATTCCTGACATTGATTTATATCTATTAACAACAGTTATAATAAATCTTCACCTTCTGTTCTTTTTCGCTCCAGGCAATATAAATATTGTTCTCTTTTCCTAAACGATACTTAAAGCCATTTAATCCCGATTTCTTTAATTCCTCATAAAGAGCTTTATCAGGTGTGTAATTATCGGCTTTATCTTCGGGCATTACTGCAGGTTCGAGAAAATTGTCATCGCTAAAAAAATCATCTGCGATGGTTTTTAAGAAAATAATCTGGTCTTTTTCTTTTGAAAGATCAACATTTGGATCGGTACTGCCCAATAACTCAGTTCCTTTGATTCTGGTATTGTAAATTTCTTTTCCGTCGGCATTTTTGATTGTGAAATTCAATACCATTTCTTCGGGTTTTCTACCAGTAAGTTCGATCTTAAAAGTGTCCAAACGTTTTAAATCAGAAAAAGATTTGGCGAGGCGCTGGTTAACATTTTTAAACTCAATGGCATTGGTTTCCTTTTTGCTGTTCGAATTACAGGCAACTAGCGCTAACAGACAGATAGCAACGAAGAGCGGTATATTTCTCATATTCAAAACTACAAATTTTATGTTTTAGTTCATGTCCATATTTTATGATATCCCCTAATTTAAAAGGAATAGCCAATAGATAACCATAATTGAAAGTCGAAATAACCACCTCGGAGCCTATTATTTAGATTGTTTTGAACATGATAATAATCTCCGTAGCCTAGGCCTGTTAAACCCTCTAAAAGAAAATGTTTTCCCGGAATAAAGGATACGCCAAATGTTCCGCCGTAACGTAAAGAACCCGCACTAAAATCTTTGTTGCGGCCCCAGCTGAAAATGCCGGTTTCATCAACTGAGCGGTGCGAGACAACAGTTTTATCAAGGTTTCCGAAATAAACGCCATAAAAAGCATTGGCTTCTCTTTTTTTAATCGGGCGGATGTATTTCTTTGCACGAAGCAAGAAGCCTTCGTAATGGAGATAATCGAGGTAGCCCAGATTTTTAATTTCGCCAGAGGTGTAAGCGAGCTCCAAACCATAAAGGCCTGAAAAAGTCTTTTCTACGGCTATGGTAGGCCTTTTGGCTACTAAATTCAAAATGTTTGTCTTTATCATTAAACCGGGTTCATCTTGTGCAAAGCTGACATAGGCAGATAAAATGAATATAGATAGGAGCGCTTTCTTTTTCATATAAGGGCGAAAATACTAAAATATTAACCCCAAGCAATTAAAACTGTTGCAGACTACAATTTAGTTTTTATATTTGCGTAACTGATTACGTAATTAATTATTACTATGAATTTTTTCGAAGAAACTGGTAAAGTAGCTATAGGTAGCAGGTTAAGAATGCTAACCGATAAAGTAACCGAAGACGCAGCGCAGATTTATAAGTTGTATAATATTGATATGCAACCTAAGTGGTTTCCTGTGTTTTATGCTTTGGCACAAGACAAGGAAAAAACGATCACCGAACTGGCTAAAGCTATTGGCCATTCTCATCCATCGGTAAGCAAAATTATCAGTGAGATGCTGAAAAAAGGTTATGTTAAAGAAAGTAAAGATAAAACCGACGGACGTAGAAATGTGGTAAGCCTTTCTAAAAAAGGAGTGGAGATTTCAGAAGAAATAAAAGATCAGCTAATTGACGTAAACGCCGCTATTGAAGATATTTCGGCACAGACGCAAAATAAACTTTGGGAGGCAATAGGTGAATGGGAGTTTTTATTGGAGCAAAAGGCTTTATTGAGAAGGGTAGTGGAAAAGAAAAAAGAAAGAGATAGTTTAAAGGTTGAGATTGTAGATTACCAGCCCAAATATCAGGAAATATTCAGGTCGCTAAATGTAGAGTGGATTTCACATTATTTTACCATGGAAGAATCTGATTATAAAGCTTTGGATAATCCGCAGGGTTATATTTTAGATAAAGGAGGTTTTATATTGGTTGCTCTATATGAAGGTGAGCCTTTGGGTGTTTGTGCGCTAATTAAGATGAACGATGGCGAATATGATTTTGAACTGGCCAAAATGGCGGTATCGCCAAAAGCACAAGGAAAAAATGTAGGCTTTCTATTGGCAAATGCGATTATTGATAAGGCAAAATCGTTTGGCGCATCTAAAATTTATTTGGAGAGCAATACCATTTTAAAACCAGCCATAAACCTTTACCATAAACTAGGTTTCCAAAAAGTGGCAGGTAAGCCCACGCCTTACACGCGATGTAATATTCAGATGGAACTGGTGATTAGGTAGGTTAGGGAGAGTTTAGGGAGTACGCTAACCTCTAAACCCTAAACTTATAACCAATGTTTAAAGAATTTACTCTAGTTTCAAAGCCTTAAGTAATTTATTCAGTTTTAATAAGTCTTCTGGTGTATCTATTGCAACCGTTTCTAAGTCAGTTACTTTTGTTTGGATATAAAACCCATTTTCGATCCAGCGAAGTTGTTCTAAGCTTTCGGCAATTTCTAAAGAAGATGGTGGTAATTTGGTAATGGCTTTTAACGATTCTGTGCGGTAACCGTAAATTCCGATGTGCTTGTAAAACTGATGTTTTTCTGCCCATACACCTGGTTCACCATTTCTGATAAAAGGAATTGGGCTACGGCTAAAATACATGGCGCGACCGTTTACATCGATCACTACTTTAGGACTATTGGGATTGTATACACTTTCCTGACTCTGAATCGACTTGATTAATGTTGCTAACTGTACTTTTTCTTCAGTAAAGCAGCTTGCCAGTAATTCAATCTGTGCAGGTTCGATAAAAGGTTCATCGCCCTGGATGTTGATCACAATATCGTATCCAGGTAAAGTTTCAATCACCTCAGCGCATCTATCGGTTCCGCTTTGGTGATGAGTTGAGGTAAAGATAAACTCTCCACCAAACCGTTTTACTTCATCGGCAATCCGTACATCATCTGTGGCAATTACTACTTTCGATAGGCTTTCGGCTTTCGATGCTTGCTCGTAAACCCTTTGGATCATGGTTTTTCCGGCAATATCTACCAGAGGCTTTCCCGGAAAACGGGTAGAGGCATATCGTGCAGGAATAATTCCGATAATTTTAGACATACTATTTATGTAAAGTTCTTAATAAGATAACCGCACCAATAATAACCGCCATAACTACATAAGAAATTGGATGAGCAAAGTTAAATGTCCAGCCCAAAATTTTATTGCGCTTCGGAACCAAAACCCTGGAATCTGATTTATTGAAATAAATAATTCCCCATTTCCAGTTTAATGGATTTTCGTGCTGAAAATCTTTGCCCACCTTATTCGTTCAGATTAAAATAAACCGTTAATCTCGGCCTCAATAGATTGGATTACCGTCCCTAAATCTTCTGGATTATTAGTGAAATCTAATTTATCCTTGTCCAAAATCAATAATTTTCCCAGGTTATAACCCTTAATCCAGGCTTCATATTTTTCGTTCAGCTTAGACAGGTAATCGATACGGATGCCTGCTTCGTACTCACGGCCACGACGCTGGATATTATTAACCAATGTAGGTACCGATGCACGCAGGTAAACCAGTAAATCTGGTGGTTTAATAAAAGAGGTAATGTTATCAAAAATAGCCCTGTAATTATCATGATCTCGGGTGGTCATTAATGCCATATCATGCAGGTTTTCTGCAAAAATATGTGCGTCCTCGTAAATGGTTCTATCTTGGATTACGTTGCGTTTATTTACTTCAATGTCGGTAATTTGCTGAAAACGACTATTTAGGAAATAAATCTGAAGATTAAAGCTCCAGCGTTTCATGTCGCTGTAAAAATCTTCCAGATAAGGGTTATTGTCCACAGCCTCGTATAAAGCTTCCCATCCATAATTCTTGGCTAATAAACCTGTTAAGGTAGTTTTACCGGCACCTATATTTCCTACAATTGCTATGTGCATATTTTCTTGCGTTTTGCGGTGAGCGTTTTGCGTAAGGCGATTTTAGCGCCAACCGCCATCCGCTTACCGCAATATTAATTAAAAACTTTTAAACCCGATTAAACTGCGAACCTCTCTGATGGTTTTTTGCGCGCTTTCGCGGGCCTTCAATGCACCATGTTTAGCCACTTGCCTTAAATATGAATCATTTTTGGCAATATCCAAAATACGCTCACGCATAGGTGCAGTCGTAATAATCATATCTTCTGCCAACTGTTTTTTGAAATCGCCATAACGGATCTGCATTTTGCTATATAACTCTTCAAAATGTGCAAGTGTATCCGCACTCGAAACCACTTTCATTAAATCAAAAAGATTCTGGATAGGCTCAGGTTTTGGTTGGTTTTCTTCCGTTGGGCCACCGTCACTAACTGCTCTCATTACTTTTTTACGGATAGTTTCAGGGTCATCAGATAGGTAAACTGCATTGGCTTCGCCTTCTGATTTACCCATTTTACCTTTACCATCTAAACCAGGTACTTTAACCAGCTTGTCAGTGTAGCTAAAAGCGTAAGGTTCAGGAAAATATTCTGTATTGTATAACCTGTTGAAGCGGTTTCCGAAAGTACGGGCCATTTCCAAATGTTGCTCCTGATCTTTTCCAACAGGTACTTTAGTCGCTTTGTGGATTAAAATATCGGCGGCCATTAATACGGGATAGGTTAATAAACCTGCATTTACGTTATCTGGGTTGGCACGTACTTTATCTTTAAAAGATGTACTACGCTCCAATTCACCCATATAAGCGTTCATATTTAAGTATAGATAAAGCTCCGCAATTTCCGGAACATCACTTTGTATATAAATGGTACTATTTTCTGGATCAATTCCACTAGCCAGATATTCAACCAAAACATGTTTAATATTTCCATGTAAATCGGCTGGAGTAGGATGTGTAGTTAAAGAGTGTAAATCGGCGATAAAAAAGTAGCAATTGTAGTCGTTCTGCATTTGAACGAAGTTTTTAACTGCACCATAATAATTACCCAAATGTAATTTTCCTGTTGAGCGGATACCGCTCACCACTGTTTCTTTCATAATGGCACGAAATTAAAAATAAAATACAAGCAAATCATAAATCGCTTCAATTTTAATGGTAAGATTTTAAAACATTCGTCATCTCGACCGGAGTGCAACGTAGCGGAGAGATCTTTTCCTCGTGCTTAGTCTCGCAACGACCACAGAACAATATAACCATAATTGGAAATGAATTCAGCATTTCACAGGAGGCCTAGTCTTTTTTCCGTTATATCCCTTGCTGCGCTGTGAGGCTTTCAATGAATAAGGTTTATAAACAGCGGTTTTTGCAACCGTGGAGAAGTGCTTTTCCGATCGTTATCTCAACTGTATTGGAGGGATCTTTTGACCGGGTTTCGCCAGTGATTGGTATAATGCAACCATAATCTTAGCCCAATGCAATCAGTTGTTTGAAATATCAAACTATTTTATATTTTTGGTTATCTATGATTTATCTTCTAAGACAAGTACACCGGATATGGTTTCTATTCTGGATACTGTTTTTTTTCGCTCTGTTCTACCCAATATATTACATTACCTCACGTAATGAGAAGTATTATAGTACGCTCAATTTTTTCAGAAAAGCCAACAGTTTTTTGTGCAGTCTATTTTCAGGTGTTTTTTTTCGTTATCAGTATGAAGAAAAGCTAAATCCGAAACAAACTTACATCTATTGCGCAAACCACACCTCTAACCTGGATATTATGATTTTTTGTATCATGGGGCATGGTAAATTCCATTTTATGGGAAAGGACGAATTGTTGAATAATCCCGTATTGGGTATTTTTTTTAAAACCATCGATATTTCTGTAAACCGCGACAGTAAGATTTCGGCTTTTAAAGCATTTAAAAAAGCTGGCGAAAACCTAGAAAAGGGGATGAGTCTGATTATTTTTCCGGAAGGTAAAATAGACGACCATTACCCACCAAAGTTGGGTGAGTTTAAGAATGGTCCGTTCCGCCTGGCTATCGATAAAAATATACCGCTGGTACCTGTGAGTATTACCAATGTTTGGAAAATTAATTGGGATGATGGAGCAAAGTATGGAAGTAAGCCAGGAATTTGCGATATTTACGTCCACAAACCCATTAATACATCAACTTTGGCCGATGTTGATTCTGATGTATTGAAAGAAAAGGTTTACAGATTGATTGATAGCAAGTTAGTATAAATATGAATTTAGACGCAAAAACCATCCATAAAATAGCCGATCTGGCCAGAATTCATATTGATGAAAAGCAGGTGGATACATTGATCCCTGAAATGAACAAAATTTTGTCGTTCATGGAAAAGTTAAATGAACTGGATACTTCAAACGTGAAACCATTGGTTTATATGAACGAATCGGTAAATGTTTGGAGAGAAGATGTGGTTAAGCAGGAAATAGCTACAGCTGATGGTTTGAAAAATGCAGCAAAACATACCGACCAATTTTTTATGGTACCAAAAATTATTGAAAAATAATGGTGTAATCGTCATGCTGATTAATTCGGCAGCTTTAAGATTAACATTTGTGCAGTAATTTTTATCCCTCTTGTAACATCTTACCCTTTACGCTTGTCTAAAAAAGAAAAAACATGGAGAAACCACTCATCACTATAAAAGAAATTGGCCGTAAATATGTTATTGGATCTGAAGTGATTCACGCTTTAAAATCAGTTTCTTTAGATATTAATAAAGGCGAATTCGTAGCATTGATGGGCCCGTCTGGTTCCGGTAAATCAACCCTGATGAATATTTTAGGCTGTTTGGATACACCGTCAAGCGGAACCTATGTTTTAAATGGAACCAATGTGAGTCACATGAGTGATGATGCCCTGGCAGAAGTGCGCAACCAAGAAATCGGTTTCGTGTTTCAAACCTTTAATTTATTGCCGCGTTCAACATCTTTAGACAATGTTGCCTTACCTTTAATTTACGCGGGAACAAGTAAAAAGGATAGAGATGCAAGAGCAGCTAAAGCGTTAGAAAATGTAGGTTTGGGCAATCGTATGGATCACAAGCCAAATGAGCTATCGGGCGGTCAACGTCAACGTGTGGCCGTAGCCAGGGCTTTGATCAATAATCCATCTATTATTTTGGCCGATGAGCCAACGGGTAACTTAGATACCAAAACATCAATTGAAATAATGGGCCTGCTTGAAGAAATCCACAGTAAAGGAAACACCATTATTCTGGTTACGCACGAGGAAGATATTGCGCAGCATGCTCACCGTATTGTACGTATGCGTGATGGTTTGATTGAAAACGATTATTTAAATACAGATATAAAAAATGTATCTCCACGTTTGCAGGCTTTGAAAGATACGGGCAGCGATTGGGAGAAAATTAATTAAGGCGTACTGTATAAGGTTTAAGGCGTAAGGTTTTACCCTAAACCTTCTATCTTCTACCTTCAACCTTTCTAAATGAAAATCTACACTAAAACTGGCGATAAGGGCCAAACATCACTTATTGGTGGTACCCGAGTACCTAAATATCATTTACGTATCGAAACCTATGGAACTGTTGACGAGTTAAATTCGTACATAGGTTTAATTATGTGCCAGGATATTGAGGCGCACGAACAGAAACTATTAAAAGAAATTCAGGATAGGTTATTTACTGTTGGTTCATCGCTCGCGGCAGACCCAGAAGCATCTAAGATGAAGATCCCCGATCTGCACGATACTGATATTACCTTGTTGGAAAATGAGATGGATCTGATGAACGAAAAACTGCCTGCTTTAAAACATTTTGTTTTACCTGGCGGAAATACTGTCGTTTCTTACTGCCATATTGCTAGATGTGTTTGTAGAAGGGCAGAACGACTCACAGTTGAACTTGCAGAAAATAGCTTTGTAGATGAGCGTGTAACAGTTTATTTGAATCGTTTAAGCGATTATTTATTCGTTTTGGCACGAAAACTGACCGTGTATTTTAAGACGGAAGAAAACATTTGGATTCCGCGGGTTTAATAGTGGAAAAATAAGTTTGTTTTGCTCAAAAAATTTAATATACTTTGCGCAATAATAAGAACAAGAATTTAATTGAATTGACGATATGTATTGGACATTAGAATTAGCATCGCACTTGGAAGACGCACCATGGCCTGCAACTAAAGACGAATTAATTGATTATGGTATCCGCTCTGGTGCCCCAGTAGAAGTAATTGAAAACTTACAGGCATTAGAAGATGACGGCGAACCTTATGAAACCATTGAGGAAATTTGGCCAGATTACCCAACTAAAGAAGATTTTTTCTTTAATGAGGACGAATACTAAACATTAGAAACTATAAAAACCTTCCAGCTAAACTGGGAGGTTTTTTTTTGATTTCATTTCCGAGATTATTCGTCATACCAATAAAATAATTACATTTTTTAAACAAAAGTGAAAAGCCGAATGTTAATACATCAATAATTATAACATTGCTAAAAAATTAACACTATGGGAAATTTATTGTATTTAGTCGCAGTAGTATTGGTAATACTATGGGTAATAGGATTTGTATTTCACGGCTTCGGAGACGTTGGCGGTATAATCCACGTTTTATTGGTAATCGCAGTTATTGCAATTCTGCTTAAAGTAATTGGCCGGGCAGCGTAAAAAAATATATCGCACCGATATCCATTGGTTTAGAAGTAGGGAACACTTTGAAATGGATGGATTAAAAAAGGAGTTTCAAAAATGAAACTCCTTTTTATGTTTTAATTTTTTAACAACAATTCGGCAAGCTCAAGATCGATTGGATAAGTGATTTTAATATTCCCTCTTTCTCCTTCAATGATATTAATCTCATAACCGATAGATTCTACCACGCTTGCGTCATCTGTAAAATGAGTATTGAATTCTTGGTTGTAAGCTTCTTTAAGAATGTTAAGGCTAAAAGTTTGCGGCGTTTGTACTAAATAGATCTCATCGCGTTTTAATGCCGTTGTTTTACCGTCTCTAAGCGAGCGTACGCTATCGCTTGATTGTACGGCTGCAATAACGTTTCCCTGTAGCTCAGCTTCATTAAAACAGTTGTCGATAAGAGATTTGGAAACGAGCGGACGAACGGCATCGTGAATGGCAACATAACTTTCTTCTTCGATAGCATGGATTGCATTTTTCACAGAGTGAAAACGCTCCGTGCCGCCATCGATAACCTGGTGTGGTACATGGAAATTAAATTCCTCACATAACCGGGTCCAATAAGCTTGTTGATCTTTGTTTAGAACCAGTAAAATTTTTGGTTGGGTATCACTTTGTGCAAAAGCTTTTATGGTATGCATCAAAACCGGAAGGTTTTTGAGCAGTAGAAATTGTTTTGGGGTTTCCGTTTGCATCCGATTGCCAGAACCGCCTGCTACAATTATAGCGTAGTATTTCATAGTTGAGCGTTTAGGGCGTGGCGTTTAGCGCTAAACCGCCAAACGCCAACCGCAAAACTTATATAATTAGCATGGCATCGCCATAGCTGTAAAATTTATACTTTTCTTTTACCGCAACTTCGTAAGCATTCATTACGTTCTCATATCCGCCAAATGCACTTACCATCATCAATAAAGTAGATTCTGGCGTGTGGAAATTGGTAATCATTGAGTTTGCAATACTGAAATCGTAGGGAGGGAAGATAAACTTACTGGTCCAATCGTTGGCCGATTTTAATGTTCTGTTAGCAGAAACAGCCGATTCGATAGCACGCATTGAAGTAGTACCTACCGCGCAGATTTTTCTTTTTTCCTCTAAAGCTTTGTTTACAATGTTTGCATCTTTTTGCTCGATAATAAATTGCTCAGAGTCCATTTTGTGTTTGGTTAAGTCTTCAACCTCAACAGTTCTGAAAGTTCCTAAACCAACGTGTAACGTTACTTCTGCAAATTCTATACCTTTAAGCTCAAGACGTTTCATCAACTCACGACTAAAGTGTAAACCTGCAGTTGGAGCAGCTACGGCACCTTCGTGCTTAGCAAAAATGGTTTGATAACGTTCTTTATCTTCAGCAGTGGCTTTACGTTTAATATATTTAGGAAGTGGAGTTTCACCTAAAATTTCAACGTTTTTTCTAAATTCTTCGTCAGTACCTTCAAACAGGAAACGGATGGTACGGCCACGTGATGTGGTGTTATCCACAACCTCAGCAACCAATAAATCGTCGTCGCCAAAATATAATTTATTACCTACGCGGATTTTACGTGCCGGATCTACCAAAACATCCCATAAACGTAATTCCTTGTTTAATTCACGTAGTAAGAAAACCTCGATGGTTGCACCGGTTTTCTCTTTATTGCCATATAAACGGGCAGGGAAAACCTTAGTGTTATTTAATATCATTACGTCTTTGTCATCGAAATAACCTAAAACGTCTTTAAAAATTTTATGTTCAATTTTACCGCTGTCTTTGTGTAAAACCATTAGGCGAGCTTCGTCGCGTTGTTCTGCCGGATTGTTGGCTACTAATGATTCTGGTAAGTTGAATTTGAATTGTGATAATTTCATTCTTGATGAATTTTTTGAGGTGCAAAAATACGAATTTAATTTTTCTTTTCCGTATTTTATCAAACGCAATTTATGTATATTATGTTTTAATCAATTTAAATCAAATAATACAGGGCGATTAATGCATTGTAGACATAAAATTAATTAGTTTTGAAGATAAGCTGTAACCTTTTGAAAAGCTTTGCATCTAACCTTTAATTATGATAATCTTTAGGCTAATAGGCGAGAGTTTCCGTTTTGCATTTGATGCATTGCGCCAGAATAAATTACGCACCATGTTATCGCTTTTGGCTATAACAATCGGTATTTTTACCATTATTGCTGTATTTTCTGCAGTAGATACCTTTCGCGGTAAATTGCAGTCCAGTGTAGATAAACTGGGTTCCAATACTATTTATATTCAAAAATGGCCTTGGAGTTTTGGCGATAATTACCCTTGGTGGAAATATATGAACCGCCCTCAGCCTTCATTGCGCGATTTTGAAGCCCTCCGCGAAAGAATTGAAAATGCACAAGGCGTTACATTCGAAATATCGACTAACGATAGGACGATCAAATACAGAAGTAACTCAGTAGAAGGGATTTCGGTATGGGCAGCATCGCATGATTTTAATAAAACCTGGAATTTCGAGCTTCAGGACGGCCGGTATTTTACCGAAAATGAGAGTAAAAACGGCTCACCTGTTTGTATTTTAGGTTCTGATATAGCCGACGGACTTTTTGATGGCGGTGCGCCAGTGGGTAAACAGGTCCAGATTTTAGGAAGAAGATTAACTGTTGTTGGTGTTTTCAAAAAAGAAGGAGAAGATATGTTGGGTACCTCTCTTGATAAAAACGTAAATATTCCGATTGCTTTTGCAAAAGGTGTTTTAGACATCCAAAGTGAGCGTTATGGTCCACAGATCACAGTTCGTGGTAAGGATAATGTGAATTTAGAAGAGGTAGAAAGCGAATTGAAAGGTTTAATGCGCTCCATCCACAGAATCAGACCTGGCCAGGAAGAAGATTTTGCACTAAATAAAACCACCATTATTTCTAACCAGTTAGATTCGATGTTTAAAATGGTAAATATTGCTGGTTGGGTAATTGGTGGGTTTTCGATCCTGGTTGGTGGTTTCAGTATTGCCAATATCATGTTCGTATCGGTTAAGGAACGGACCAATATTATCGGCATCCAAAAATCGTTGGGGGCAAAAAACTATTTTATCCTGCTTCAATTCATATTCGAATCAATTTCGCTTTGTATTTTAGGTGGTTTGCTGGGTTTATTACTGGTCTTTCTGCTCGCCTTGGGCATTGGTGCGGCCACAGATTTTCATATTATACTGGGCTTGAACAATATTGCCTTAGGTATCGGCATATCAATAATCATCGGCACTATCTCTGGTTTTTGGCCAGCATATTCAGCATCAAGATTGGATCCGGTAGAGGCCATTAGAAGTTAATTTGCAGTTAACGGTTTCTGGTTTTCAGTTGCAATGCCCTTAGTTGATAAACCTTATTGCAGTGGAAAACCCACAGCGTAGCGAGGATTTGTAACGGAAAGAAGGACTGGATTCTCCGATGAAATGCTTGCTTTCATTTTCTGAAAAAATAGAAGGCTACATAACTCACTATATCGTCATTTCGAGCGGAGTGAAACGGAGTCGAGAAATCTGTTGCAATAGATCTCTCTCCCGAAATTCGGGACTGGGCTTCAGTCGAGAAGACGAACCTTTTTCTTGAGATAACGGTGATATAAATAAAAAAAAACCATGTTAAACTTAATTAACATGGGTTTTTATGATGATGTTGCTAACTGCAAGCGGTTGACTTCAAACTAACTAAGCTAATTTACCTAAAGCTTCTTTAATTCTTCTTAATGCTTCAACCAAACTCTCGTCAGATGCTGCGTACGATAAACGGATGTAGTTGTTGTTACCAAACGAATCGCCACCAACTGTTGCTACGTGACCAACGTTTAATAAATATAAAGCCAGGTCTGAAGAATCTTTAATTACATTTCCGTCAGCATCTTTTTTACCGAAGAACGAACTGATTTCTGGGAAAAAGTAGAAGGCACCATCAGGAAGATTTGTTTTTACACCAGGGATTTCGTTTAATAAATTGTAAACCAATTCTCTACGGCGTAAAAATGCTTCTTTCATTTCTAAAACACTGGCTAAACCTTGCTCGTAAGCAACAATTCCTGCTCTTTGTGCAATAGAACAGGTTCCTGAAGTAGTTTGTCCCTGTAATTTATCGTTAGCTGCTGCAATTTCTTTATTAGCGGCAATATAACCTAATCTCCAGCCTGTCATGGCGAAAGCCTTAGAGAAACCGTTAACAATGATTACACGGTCTTTAATACTATCGAATTGAGCAATAGACTCATGTTTATCAACAAAGTTAATATGCTCATAAATCTCATCAGATAAGATGTAGATATTAGGGTGTTTTTCGAAAACAGCAACCAGCGCTGCTAATTCTTCTTTGCTGTAAACCGAACCTGTTGGGTTACATGGCGAAGAAAACATAAATAATTTCGATTTCGGCGTAATGGCTGCTTCTAACTGTGCAGGAGTGATTTTGAAATCACTTTCTATGTCGGTATCAATAAAAACAGATTTTCCTTCTGCAAGGGTTACCATTTCTGAATAAGAAACCCAGTAAGGCGTTGGGATGATTACCTCATCATCCGGATCAATCAAAGTTAAAATAACATTCGATAAAGATTGTTTTGCACCTGTTGAAACCACGATCTGAGAAATATCATAATCCAGGTTGTTTTCTGTTTTTAGCTTGTTTACGATGGCCTGGCGCAGGTCCGGATAGCCCGGTACCGGCGAATAACGTGTGTAATTTTCGTCTAATGCCTTTTTAGCTGCGTTTTTTACGTGATCGGGTGTATTGAAATCGGGTTCACCAACGCTTAAACTAATGATGTTAATACCCTTAGACGCTAATTCGCGGCCAAGTTTGGTCATTTTAAGGGTTGCAGATTCAGATAGACTGTTGATTCTTTTGGATAAGGTGCTCATGGTTAATTACTTTGAGCGCAAATATATAAACCAAATATTATTCTGCACTAAAAAAGACATAGTTTTTCTCATTTAATTTATTCGATAAGCGTATTTTTGAAAAAAATATCCTGGTGTCGGTAAAAAAGAAAGCTATAATAATTTCTCTGGTGGTGAGTGTGGTGCTGATGTTGGCCAAGTTTGTTGCGTATTTTATTACGGGATCGAATGCCATCTTAACAGATGCAGCAGAGAGTATTGTAAATGTAATAGCAGGGAGTTTTGCCTTTTATAGCATTTACCTAAGCACACAACCCCGCGACGAAAATCATCCTTATGGACATGGAAAAGTTGAGTTTTTCTCGGCTTTTGTTGAAGGGATATTGATTCTGATTGCAGGAGTTGTTATCATTTTCAAATCTTCGTACAACCTTATTTATCCTCATTTGGTAGGAGAACTATTGACAGGAACGCTGATTATTGGTATCACGGGCTTGATTAATCTGATTGTGGGCCTATACCTCATCAATGTAGGTAAAGATGAACATTCTGTTACATTGCAGGCTGATGGTAAACATTTATTAACTGATACGTACACCAGTGCGGCGATTGTTGTCGGCTTAATCTTAATTCAGCTAACAAATATTATTTGGCTAGATAGCTTGCTTTCTTTTTTGGTAGGCTTTTATATTGTTTATTCTGGTTATAAACTTACCCGTGGTTCGGTGGGTGGATTAATGGATGAAAGTGACTTTACACTTGTTGAAGAAGTGGTAGATGTTTTACAAAAGAACAGGCACAACCCGTGGATTGATGTGCACAACCTGCGTACCCAGCAATATGGTCCTGAATTTCATATCGATTGCCATGTAACATTGCCATATTATTTTGACTTAAATAAAGTTCACCGCGAAATCTCACAGATTGATGAACTGATCAATAAAAACGGCTTCCGCAAAGCAGAACTCTTCATTCATGCAGATCCATGCTTGCCTGAGTGTTGCCATTATTGCCATATGAGTGAATGCCCGGTGAGGGCAGAGGCCTTTAAAAAGGAAATTGTATGGACACCAGAAATAGTAATTAAAAATAAAAAGCATTTCGAAAATGAGCTACTTTAATGTTAGGGTCTATGGATTGTTAATTAACCAAAATAATGAGGTTTTGGTAAGTGATGAGGAAGAATATGGCTTTCGTTTCAGTAAGTTTCCAGGTGGCGGTTTAGAACTTGGCGAAGGATTAATCGATGGATTAAAACGTGAGTTTGTGGAAGAGTGCGATGCTGAAATTGAAGTATTATCTCATTTTTATACTACAGATTTTTTTGAAAAATCATCATTTAACGATAGCCAGGTAATTAGTGTGTATTATATCGTTAAAGAAAAAGCGCCTTTGCACCTGGCCTTTAAAGATGTTATTTACGATTTCGATGGAGAAGGTGAAATTCTTCAGGTTTTCAGGTGGGTGAAAATTGAAGATTTAAATATTGATGATATTACCTTTAAAACAGATAAAACCGTAGGCCAGCTTTTAAAAAATCAATATTCAGTTAAATTATAATCATGATGCCCGATTCGTCCAAACGCCATACTCCAGATTCCCAGCTCAATTTAACTGAACGCGATCAAAAGGTAATCTGGCATCCCTATACCCAAATGAAGAATGCACTGCCCCACATCCCGATTGTTAAGGGAGAAGGGGTGTACGTTTTTGATGAGGGTGGTAAACGGTATATCGATGCGGTTTCATCCTGGTGGGTAAATATTCATGGTCATTCGCACCCTTATATTGCACAAAAAGTAGCAGAACAGCTCAATGTGCTTGAACACGTGATTTTTGCAGGTTTTACGCACGAGCCCGCTGTACTACTTGCAGAAAGGCTTTTGCCCATATTGCCTGGCAAACAGGATAAAGTTTTTTATACCGATAACGGATCAACTGCAGTAGAGGTAGCCTTAAAAATGTGCCTGCAGTACTGGGACAATAAGGCCACACCAAAAACGAAGATTTTAGCCTTTAAAAATGCCTATCATGGCGATACTTTTGGCGCCATGTCTGTTAGCGGCCGCAGTATTTTTACCGATGCTTTTAACAGTCTACTGTTCGATGTCGAATTTATCGATCTACCAAATGAGGGTAATATCTCACATCTCGCATCTCATATCTCGAATCTTAAAGATACCGCTTGTTTTATCTTCGAACCACTCATTCTAGGATCGGGCGGGATGTTAATGTACGAATCTAAATATTTGGATCAACTTTTATCTGCCTGTAAAGACGCCGCAATTTTAACCATTGCTGATGAAGTGATGACGGGTTTCGGTAGAACAGGAACTTACTTCGCTTGCGAGAAATTAACTAACAAGCCTGATATTATTTGTTTAAGCAAAGGTTTAACTGGTGGAACAATGCCATTAGGGGTAACGACCTGTACAAAAGAGATTTTTGAAGCATTCTTAAGCGACGATAAATTAAAAACACTTTACCACGGACACTCTTTTACAGCGAATCCGATTGCTTGTGTGGCTTCTTTAGCGAGTTTGGATATTCTGTTAAAAAGTGAAACACTTCTTAATATTAAGCGGGTAGAGGCCAAACATGCTGTTTTTCTTGAAGAAATTAAAACGCATCCTAAAGTTAAAGCAATTAGGCAAACGGGAACAATTATTGCAATAGAGTGGGAGACTGGCAATGAAACCTCTTATTTAAGTAATCTGCGTAATTTATTGTATGCGTACTTTTTAGAGAAGGGAATTATATTAAGGCCATTAGGCAATATTATCTATATCCTCCCGCCGTATGTAATCAGCGATGAAGATCTCGATTATATTTATGCAGCCATAAAATCGGCTTTAGAAGAGGTATAGGTGCTTTTGTGGTGGCAGGAGGCTACAGCCAGTAATTATAACATAGCTTAAAACGCTTGTCAGTCTGAGCCTAGTCGAAGACCTTTATAAGTTAAAAATCAAAAAAGATTGTCCTTCGACTACGCTACCATTGACGTTATTCTATAAACAACTATTAATCAATATTTTAGTCACCATCGAATTTCCATCCAGCTAGGCCATAGCACGGTATCCCCGTTCTACTTAAATCCGGCCTAACAAATTTTTCGGGCTCCACCGACCCAGCCTACCCACTAGCTTTGAAAGAAAAATTTTCAGCCGGTGTTTTTTGTTTCTTTTTGACAGCAAAAAGAAAGAGCCCCATCGGCGGCGGCGAGCCGAGGCAAGGATGAGCCTCTGGGCAAAAAAAAGATATGCGTCATTCATATTGATTTTTATACAATAAATTATCCCTCAGGATGACAATCTTTTTTGATTCATCGAAGAACTTAATGTTAAGATTTAGGCTCTAAATAATTTTTAAGCGCATCATTAACAAAATAAGTCCAGCCGCCATTGAAACTTGTTTTGGCAAAGTCAGGGCCGTTTTCAGCAAAGCTTTCTATACCACTATGTGTTAATTTCAGCCTTGTTTGCTCGCCTTGCTCAAATAACTCCCAACTTACCACCGAATTGCCTGGATAACCGTCATATCGCCAAGTGTAGGCGAGTTTCCTGCCCTCAACAATTTCGGTTATTTCGCAAAGATGTAAATATTGAGGTCCATCATCGGGGCCACCAGAAAACTCAAACTTAAAGCCTACTTCCGGTTTAAAGTTTTCCAATTGGAAATACCACTGTTTAATTTCATTGTTATCGGTTAAAGCTTTCCAAACTTTTTCGATAGGCGCATTATACACCCGTTCTGCAATAACTGGTTCGTTTTTCATCTTTATTTTGATTTAGTGTCTTTTGATAAGTGTATTTCTAAAGCATCTAATTTGCTTGTCCAAAAAATACGGTATTGTTCTACCCATTTAGATACTTCTGCTAGTTTTTGAAATTGTATGTTACAGTACCGGTCACGGCCTTGTTGGGTAATTTCTACTAAACCACATTCTGTTAAAACTTTAATGTGCTGAGAAATGGCAGGCCTGCTCATGTCGAAATTTTCGGCAATTGCATTTAGATTTAAGGTGTTATGCGCAATCAGATTAATGATTTCTCTTCGGGTAGGATCGGCAATGGCTTGAAATACATCTCTTCTCATAGAATTAATTGCGTAAGTAATTGCTTACAAATATAAGCGTAAGTAATCGCTTACGCAAATTTTAGTTTATTTTTAATGAGGAATTAACCCAAGGGCATTTTATTCATATCCATGTAAAGAATACTCCATCTTTGGCCATCCAGGTCAACAAAACCACAGCCATACATCCAGCCATCTTTGTAGCCTGGCTCGCCATAAAGTGTACCACCGGCAGCTACTACTTTTTGAGCCAGATCATCTACTTCTTCTGGACTTTCTGCGTCAAAGGAGAATAATACTTCGCCGCCATTGCGTTTATCGGCAATACTGGTTCCTGCAAAACCTTCGTACAAAGTTTCTTCAAAAAGCATAATCGCTAAATTACTTTCTCCCACTAAAAAGCACGCGGAATCTTCGCGGGTGCCATACTGAAGATTAAGCGTAAAACCGAGCTGCGAGAAGAATGTTTTTGACTTGTTAATGTCCTTTACCGGAAGGTTTATCCAAAGTGATTTTATCATAACGTTTTATATTTGATGTAAGTAAAGATAGGTAAGCAGCTATAGAGTTGCCCTTGCTAAAAAAGAAAATTAACAGGGCTGTTTGAGACAATTTAGGTTATCGTGATTAGCTTATATTTTCTTTTATTCGTTATATGGTTAAAGCATTGCGGCAATATTGCGTCTTGTAAAGCATAGTACTTTATTAGTCTACGTTTTATAATCTTTTAGGCTTAACTGGTTGGCGAAGTTATTGTGCTAATTATTAACATGTTAGGGATTGTCTTTAAGTTTTGTACTTTTCTGAAAGCTTCTTTGAGGCTACATTGCAATAAGAAAGTGTAAGTGCATCGACAAGCATTTCGTCTGTTAATGCTGTTAGGTCAAAAATTGTCCAGCCTTGTTTGCCCCAGGCTCCGGTAGCCGGCCATATGCTGTTGCGATCAAAATCACAGAAAACAGACTGATCAATTGCCGATAATTTAAATGTTGCCTCCCCTTTCTGAATATTTAGCGTAGCAAAGATCTTTTTATTTACCCGGAAGGAAGTTTTTTCGAAATGTGGCAATTCAATAACTTCATCAAAAGATAGGCAATGAGCTATAAATATTGATGAATCCATGGCGTGTAGTTAAACGTTACAATTTATACAATTTCTGTGGATGTTGTTCTGCGTAATTCAGAATTAAATTTAAGATATAACTGTTGGACTGATAGATAGAAAGATCATTTTTGATTGGCGCCAGACCATCAGTAAGATAGTTCTTATCGGTGAAGTAGCCCATTCCATAAAATTTTCCATTCTCTACAACCAAACAGCTAAACTCATTGTCTTTTCTGCCTTCATCCACCAATGCGAAACTTGGTTGTTGTTTCTGGATATCGGCCAATGCCGTATTTAATTTTTTATTATAAACACTAACAGTTTCTATTCCGCTACATGCGCCAAAACACTGCCCATTTTCATGTGCATAACATTTAGTGGCCGTTTTTTGCAGGTAACAGAGCTTTGCACAAAGCTGGTATTTATCAACCAGTTGGTTTAAGAAATTATAACCTTCCAATAAACTGTTAAAACTCTGGAAGGAGTTGTTGTTTTTTTTATGTTTATCTATCGCTAAGCGCAAATAGCCGTTTTGATCTTCGAAAATATATAAATCATATTTATGCTCATAACGTTTCATTGCCCGGTTGTTTTCAGGCCAAAGGCGTTTTATTTCATTGGCTTCTAAAATGAGCGCCATTAATTCGGTACCACAAATTACATGGTCTACATCATGAATCGTGCGTAAAAAATCCTGGCGTTGCCGGTTAGGTGTATTGCCTGTAAAGTGACTGGTTACGCGTTTCTTAAGGTCTTTAGCTTTTCCAACATAAATAATCTTGCCCTTACTATCTTTAAAATAATATACACCTGGTTGATGAGGTAACCTCAGGATAGAAGCTTTATCTAAGTGCGGCGGTAAAACCTGCTCTTTTGATGTTTTCTTCAGCATTTCCGCAATTATGCCTTCCTGATCGTATTCTAGCAATAAATTGAATAGGATACTGGTCGCATCTGCATCTCCCGCTGCCCGGTGTCGGTTTTGAATCGGGATCTGCAAGGCTGTACAAAGTTTTCCTAAACTATAGGAAGATTTGCCAGGAATTAGTTTTCTGCTCAATCTTACCGTACACAGCTTTTTGCATTGTAAATCATATCCTGCAGCGGCCAAATGATGCTTTAAAAAGGAATAATCGAAGTTTACATTGTGCGCCACAAAAATCTTATCGTTTAATAACTGATAAATCTGTAAAGCTACATCATCAAAGGTTGGGGCATCCGATAACATGTTATCATCAATCCCTGTAAGCGCCGTAATGTAAACGGGTATAGGCTGTTTCGGATTAATTAGGGTAGTGTAAGATTCAACTATTTCATTGCCATCATGGATGTTAATGGCAACCTCGGTAATACCATTTGCTGAGGCATGACCGCCAGTGGTTTCGATATCTACAACTGCGTATAACATTAAATTAATTTGAAATACAAATCTATGCTAAAATAATTAGTATGAAAATAATTTTGATTATTTCTTTAGCATAAAAAAAGCGGTTATGTATTTAACGTAACCGCCCTGGTATTTTGTATGTAAATATTAAAGTTTACTTAACAGCTTGCTTAAATTAGGTTTAATGCCTATAGAAATTGGTACAGTGTTAAAAGCCCTGTTCTGGATTTTACTAAAGCCATACATGTAACTGGCCTCGACAAATAAATTGGCACCTCCAATATTGTATTCAATACCGGCCCCACCTTCGGCAATACCCAAACCATTTGATTTATTATCTTGGGTAACCTGCAGGGTTGTGGTATTCACGCTAGCCTGAGGCGTAAGAATAAAACCGCCACCAGCACCTGCAAAACCATAAAAAGCCCATTTGTTTACAATTTTACGGTACCCTAAAGCAACATTTAGCAAGTAGGTGGTTGCTCGGCCTTTTTGTAAGGTATAGGTATAACCCGCATCTGGCGTTATCTGGTTAAAAGTAAAAGCATGTAAACTTGCTTTAGGATATAAGAACAAACCGCCTTTGCCCAAACCCAGGTTTAAACCTAATGATGTTGAAAATTTTGGCTTAAAATAATCCGTAGTTTCGCCCATTGGGAACGCAAAGCCAATTCCACTCATGGAATAGAGTTTATCTGGTCTGCTTTGTGCTTTTACTTTGATTGATACTGTTGCGCATAACAACAGAAGAGATAGTAGTAATTTTAATTTCATATCTGATTTTTTAATTTTCGGTTAAAGCACTTACTTTTTGGAGCAAATCTGCCATATTAAAGGGTTTTTCTAAATAATCGTCGGGATGGTATTGTTGCGATGTAATATAATTTTCATCGTACCTGGCCGATGCCATAATAATAGGGATGCTCGCTGTTTCAGGATTTAACCTTAACTTTTTAAACACAGCACGCCCATCCATCCCATTTAACATAATGTCTAGAATAATCAGATCGGGACTGAAATCTCTTATTGTTTTAAAAATATGCCGTGGCGATAGTAGTGGATAAACTTTATAATGTTCGGTTTCTAATACATCCTGGAAAACTTCTAATACATCTGGATCATCATCCACGACCAACACTCTTTTCAAAACAGATAAATCAATTAATAATAAAATAGATTATCCTAATACAAAGTTTTTGACTTAATGTTTTGATTATGCCTTAAAAATTGATCCGATGCTGATGTTCGAGTATTAAAGACTACATTATGGTGCCAGGACGGGGTTTTTCCTGAAGCAAATTGTTCTTGATAAAATTTGCAAAAAGCTCTATGTATGTGCCCGAAACAGTAAATGATGTTTCGCCAGAAAGCAGTATTTTATTGCCGAGTACACTTTTGATATGCTGTTTTGCAATAACAACAGAAGGGTTAATCTGGATAAATGCTGAATGCTTTTTTAACATTTTCAAAGTCTTGGTAAAATTAGATTTTGAACTTAGAAAAGCATTTTTTGTAGTTTTAAATTGAATATCTTCCCCCATTTCTTCTATGGCAATCAATTCATTCAGCTCTATTCTTACCAAATCAGCATTTTCTCCTTGTAAGGGGATGTAAAAAAAATGATCGTCGAAAATGGAAAAAGGATGTTGTGCTTTTTTTCCAGTCGGATAGAGGTTGTTTATTGTTTTCGTAAAATGTAAAATAGAATAGGGTTTAAGCAAATAAGCATCCGCATCAACTTTAAAAGCATCAATGGCATACCGTGGGTGCGCCGTAGTGAAAACCAGGTGTTTTGTTTTTTGCCTTAATAGGGTTGCCAGTTCGATTCCGGAAAGTGAAGGCATTTCGACATCCATAAAAATAATATCGACAGGATTAGATACCGATATTTCTGCCAGGGCTTGGAGCGGTTCAGTAAAAGTTTGGATAAGCTTTAAATCAGGCAGTTTCTCCATATATGCTATTAAACTCTCTAGGGAATGAGGGTCGTCATCAATAGCGATACAACTTATTGACATTTTTTATAGGTTTAGTTGATGCAAATTACAATTTCAACCATTAAAATGAAAAAAAAACACATTCGAAACGGATTTTTATGTATTCGGCAAGGAAAATCAGCTTTTCTTTTGAGATTATTGTGTAATTTGAAATTTTAAACTAAAGTTATTAAAGCAGGTTTTCTTATTTGATTTTAATAACCAGCATTACTTTGAAAAACTGGTCTGAATCAGTAAAGTAGCTGAATTCAACATTTTTGCCATAACTGTAAGCTAAGCGCTTCTTTATGTTTTCCAATCCAGAACTTAAGCCTGAGTTATCTTTAATTGCTTTTATTAAGTTTGAAGTTTCTATTATAAGTCGATGATCTTTGATGCTCAAACTCACTTCGGCAGGATGTAATGGCGTAAGCAGTTCGCCATGTTTAAACATGTTTTCTACCAAAGTGGTTAATACTAAAGGAATGATTTTAGTATTACGTATCTCGTCATCATACCAGAAACGGAGCTGTACCTGGTGATCTTTACGGAGCTGGTGCAGGTTGATGAGGTTTTCTACCTGGTTAATCTCCTCATCAAGCAAAATAAATTCTTTATCCTGATTGCTGTCAACCGAATAGCGCATCATCTCTGCAAGAGAATGAATAGCTTCTGCGGCAACCGGAGAAGAATCTTTCGCGTTCTGATAAATAAAATCTAAAGTATTAAATAACAGATGAGGCTGTATCTGTGCCTTTAAAAAGGCATTTTCCGATTTAGCTATCTGGATAATGTTATTTAACCGTTGTTTTTCCAGGTCTTCAATCTTTTTCCGTTCTTCGAGAAAATTAAGGAGAAAATAATAACTGGTAGCGAAGCACATAAAGTATATGGCCCGGTAAATCGGCGCAGCAAAAAAAGCTGCATTAAATATCAGTTTAATAGGACCATTATAATCTGTATAATTAATTACGATATAATCTAAACAAACCGTTAGTATTAAATAAGCACCTAGTTCGAGTAAAGTAAACAGAGGTAATTTCCACCATCTTTCATTAATCTTTTTCAGGGCCGAAGCCAAAACTACATGCGCGTGGAAATAAAATGTAGCGATGTTTAAGCTATAAAAAATAACATAAGTGCTCAGTGTAGAGAATCTGCCAACAAAGATGCCAATGATTATGGCCTCGTAAAATATGAATATGGTCCAACCTAAAATATGAAGTTTTTTGTCAGAAAACCAGGCTGAAATTTTGTGTAATTTGTTTTTTTTAGCGATAAGCGTCATTGGCTAGTTGATTGAGGAACGGCTATATATGCTAAACAATAAAACCATAAGCGTTTAATTGTTTAGATAACGAAAATACTAAAAAATTAGTTTAAGAGCGGTTAGTTTTAATCGTTTTCTCTTTTATGTAATCCTGTATGTTCTCCCGGTAACTATTTCCAATGTTGATGGTTAAATCATTAATCATTTTTAGTGTACCGCCCTCTACTTTCTCAATGTAGTTTTTAGCAATAATAAATGAGCGGTGTGCCTGGGCAAAATTCTGATAGTCTTTTAAAATAATCTTAATCTCTGATAGTGCAATGTATGACACAATGGTTTCGTTTAGGGTGAAAATCCTGACATAGTTTTGCAGGCTTTCTATCGCAACGATATCCGTATACCTTACCTTAATCAAATTGTTCTTCTCATTTTTATTTCTTACAAAGAAATAATCATCCTCTTTTTTAATACCAACATTCGGTAAGCTGGGGCTAAGGGGAAATAATCTGTTTATGGTCTCCGCAAAACGGGCAAAGGTATATGGTTTTAATAAATAAGCGCTTGCATTCATTTCAAAAGCTTCATAGGCATATTTAGAATGCGAAGTGGTAAAAATTAATTTGTCTGTTTTATGCCTAATTGCTTTTGATAATTCTAATCCAGAGATCATAGGCATATCAACATCTATAAAAATAATGTCAACCTGATCTCCTGCGGTAATTTCGTTTAATGCCTGTAATGGATCTGTATACGAGTTTATTAAATGAATGTTTGCGAGATGACTGATATATGATTTTATACCGTTGACGGCGTGAATGTCGTCATCAATTACGATACATGTTAATTTCATTAGGTATGTTTTAAGGTTAAACGAAATTATAGGTTGCTTTTTAAATAAAGAAATTATTTTAGGTCTGCAACGATGTTTAGTTGGTTTTTGTAGTAAATATGATACGTATATGTTTTTTTATGCAAGAAACATGATCAGCGAAAACCGACGATGAAAGGCTTTTATAAAAAGAATAAAACAATTTTATTTAATTACTTGTATAACAATATATTGCATTTTGAATCGTAGTTATTAATAGATATATTTAATAACCCAATAATCATCCCTAATTACCTAAAACAATATCCCATGAAAAATAGAACCCGCACCGCCAATAGATTAAACGTGTCTATTACCAAAAAGGTTATTGAACTGCAGGAGCAAGGTTACGACTGTGATTTTCTGCTACTGGCTAATGGTAGTTTACATTGCATGCAAACCAACTTAAGCTATCCGCTAAGTACGGTTGCTATTAAACAAAGGGAACATGGCTACGATTTCTTTAGCCATTCTTATAAAAATGTGCATACCATCGAAACAGGTAACGGCGAAAGAGGTGTATTGCTTACCGAAAAGGTGTTTTAACCGGTTACTTTATGCCTTTAATCAGTAGTTAAAATTTACTGCGTTTAGCAGGTATTTCATGCGAACTTAATGATTACGATGCATACAATATCAGACGATATATTTAGGGCATTTTAGTAAAAACTTTTTTTTCTTCTTTTTGTTTAAATTTTATTGAATATATTTAAACAAAATAATGACTTATTCTATTTCAGATCTTGAACAGCTTTCGGGCATCCATTCTCATACCATCAGGATCTGGGAGCAGCGGTACAATGCACTGAGTCCGATGCGATCTCAAGGGAATACGCGTTTATATGATGATAAGCAGCTCCGAAGACTATTAAACATCGTAAGCTTAAATAAAAGCGGTTTAAAAATTTCTAAAATCTGCAGCCTTTCTGATGAAGCGATTGATAAATTGCTCGACCAACAGTTCTCATATCCTACTGATGATGAGCAGGCAGATTATGTTTCGCAACTTATTAGGCATGGTTTGGCTTTTGATGAGCACTCATTTAATCATTTAATTGATCAAAGCATTGATCAGTTGGGACTTTCAGATTGCTACCGGAAAATAATGTATCCATTGTTGGTCCGTTTGGGCTTAATGTGGCGAAAAGACGATATTTGCCCTGCACACGAGCATTTTTTATCAAACATTATCCGTCAAAAAATATTTACTCATATCAATAATCTTCCTTTAACAAGGCATGCTGGCGAAAGCTGGCTTCTTTTTTTACCGGAAGACGAGGATCATGATATTGGGCTGCTTTTTGCCAGTTATATGCTGAGGATGCACCATCATCAAGTTATTTTCTTAGGAAGCAAAGTTCCGTTGGATTCAATTAAGCGGATATTTTCCACATTAAATGTAGGCCATGTTTTGCTTTTTATGATAAAGTCAAGATCAGAACCTAGCGCGCAAAAATACGTAGATGAATTGTCTGAAATATGCTCATCCGCTAAGATCCATCTTGCCGGAAATAGTGAGGTAATCAGTAAACTAAACAATATCGAGCACATCAACTGGTTTAAAACGCTCGATGAATTTGAAAAAACAATACAATACCCTGTTTTACATGAAAGAAATTTTTGATCAACTATCTGCCAATTGTAGCCGGCTTACCACTAAGTTGTATAGTACCAGCTTTTCTTATGGTATTTATTTTCTTGGTAAAGAACTGCGTCAACCCATACACTCCATTTATGGCTTTGTACGTTTAGCAGATGAAATTGTAGATAGTTTCCATCAGTATGACAAGAATTTTTTATTAGAAAAATTTAAGAACGATACTTTCGAAGCCATTAGCCTGGGTATTAGTTTAAACCCCATTTTAAATTCATTCCAAAGGGTTGTAAATCAATATCAGATAGATCAGGAGCTGATTGTTCTTTTTCTGAGGAGTATGGAGATGGATCTTTCTACGCAAGAATATACACCAGAACTTTACAACGAATATATTTTAGGCTCCGCAGAAGTGGTGGGTTTGATGTGTTTAAAGGTTTTTACCAATGGCAATATTGCAGATTACGAACAATTGAAACCTTACGCCATGAAATTGGGCTCTGCATTTCAGAAGGTTAATTTTTTGAGGGATGTGAAAGCTGATCATCAAACACTTAGTCGAAATTATTTTCCCAATGTTAATTTAGCCCTATTCTGCGATCGTCAAAAAAAAGAAATCGAAGAAGAAATTGAAGCCGAATTTGCAATGGCCTTAACTGGTATTAAGCAGTTGCCTACAGCATCCAGAAATGGCGTATATTTGTCCTATATCTATTACAAAAAGTTATTTGCTAAGATAAAGCGCTTAAGTGCTGAAAAAGTCATGACTGAAAGGATAAGAATTTCGAACACGCGTAAAGTTGGTTTGATGTTTGGTTCTATTATCCGTAATAAGTTAAATGTAATTTAAATGGAAGAACAAGTTATTCTGGTTGATGAGGAGGATGTGCCAAAAGGACAGATGGATAAAATGGAAGCGCACGAGAAAGGTGTATTGCACCGTGCCTTTTCTGTTTTTATTTTTAATTCTAAACGCGAATTATTACTGCAGCAGAGAGCAATAAGCAAATATCATTCTGCAGGTTTATGGACAAATACCTGTTGCAGTCATCCTCGGATTGGAGAAAGTAATATCCATGCTGCAAAAAGGAGATTGATGGAAGAAATGGGGATGGACTGTGAATTGAACTATCTATTTAAATTTACCTACAAGGCAATATTTGAAGATGGATTAACGGAACACGAGGTTGATCATGTTTTTTTTGGCATGAGTGATGAACTACCGGTTATAAATCCCGATGAAGTAGAAGCCTTTAAGTATATGGATTTGCATACGCTAACACAGGATATTGTGGTTAATCCGAGTGCCTATACGCCGTGGTTAAGAATCTGCTTGGATAAAGTTGTAGCGCACGTATCAACGGCTAAAACAAAAAACGGGCATACAGCCTAAGCCATATACCCGTATCTAAATTAACGCTCTCGAGGACAAATATAGGACTAGTTTAGAAAATTCCTAAAAGATTAACATTTCTTTTACTTTAAGATTATAGTTTGTTGTTTTGATAAAAGATGTGCAATAATTTAAATGCTTAACATTTAGTGGTTTATATTTCTGAGTGGAAATTTTAAGCCGAAAAAATATTTCTAGCTAGCGTATAGTTTTTGGCATTTTTTACAGAAATAAGTTTGCCGGTGTGTTTTTCCGATTTCCTTTTTCTCGATTTTATGTTTAAGTGGGCACTCTTTCTTACTATATACTTCCCAATGCTTACCTAATGTATTTTCCTTTTTCCACTTTAAAAAATCAAAACTATAATTTCTGGCTTCCTTAACCAGTGCCTTTAATTTTGCAGGTGGCAAATTTTCAATTTTGGTTAAGGGATGTATACGGGTACGGTATAAGACCTCGTTTTTAATAATATTACCCACTCCACTAAAAATCTGCTGATCCAGCAATACATCGCAAACCAATGCCTGGGGTTTTTCTTTTAACTTTTTAATAGCTGCATTGCTGTCCCACTCATCAGCCATTACGTCGTTTTCCCAGTGGTAATGTTTTTTAACGTTTCCTTCCAGGAGGTCAACTTTGCAGGTATAAAAGTTTAACTCATCTTTTTTAAAGATGAGTCCCAATTTTAATGGCGCTTTTTTACACTCATTAATTAAATAACTTCCAAATAACATAAAATGAATACGGATTGTGAAATCGTTAAAACAGATCAGGAAATGTTTACCCCAACTCTTAAAATCCTGGATCTTTTCATGAAGCAATCTATCCTTGTCGAAATTTGCATTGCCTGCTACTTCCAGTACCTCCGGTTTACCCAAATGGAGCGCTTTGATTAAATCTTTTAGTATTACTATTGATGGACCTTCGGGCATATCATTCTTCTTCTAGTTTCTGGAATTTAAATTTATCCTTAATGTGACGGTTAAAATATCTTCCTTTCGATCCGGAAGCCTTTAACATCTTGTAAATTTTTTCTGGGACCTCTTTATATTGATAAATCATATCGGTTACAAAGATGATTTTCAATGTTTCTGTAGCTGCATCATAACTAAAATATTTGATTACTGATGATGGCATAATATTAAATTATACCTTAAAAACAGCTACTGTTACAAATGGTTTCAATCGTTTTTGAGTGCTGATTCTTCCCGTTGAGCTTTAATCTTTTCCTTTTTCAGATCGATACGGATAATATTATATAAACTCATATAAACATTTGCTACCCATATTATCGAAAAGAAAGAAATAAGGTAACCACGCCAATCAGGGTAAAGTAAGGTGAATTTGGTAATAAAAAGCAGTATCGCGGTTACATAATGACTGAAGCAATATTCGCATGTAAAAACATAAAAAAACTTTCTTTTTGCCAGTTGATCGCAGTTTTTAGAACGGTTTACACAGAATTCACGTGCTTCTTTGAAAATTTCTTCTTTTGTAACTGTCCATGCGACGCAAGCTACGGGTAAGGCCATAATGAAAAGATAATAGATGTGTGCTTCCATAGTAATTAAATCAGGGTATAAATACAACCTTAAACCATTGAAAATGTTTATTAAGCGATAAACATTTTGATTATATTTATGTTAATTAAAATATATCTAATTATTAGTTTTATGGAAAGATCAGAAATCATATCTCTACTTGAGGTAATCAATCAACAGGTTAGTTCTTCGGTTTTAGGTGGGATGGAAGAAGAATATGAAGAATTAGAAAGCATGGGCCTGATTAAAATTAACCGCGATTCGGTACAATGGTCGTCTGCTATGACGCCTGCAGGAAATGCATATTTAGGACACGATTAGTTGGGTTAGCGTTGATACAGGAAATGGCTAACTTCTCATGATTTGGAAAGCAGTTGGAGTGGTTCTTCGCTTAAAGTAGTCCCGCCCCCGTTTCTGCCCCGATGAAGAATCGTGGCATTTCACTATGGTCGGGTTTAGGTTGATTGTTCCCTGCTCATAGCTTCCTTTTCCTTGCGCTAGCCAAATTACTTAACACTCCTGACTTTAAAATAAATTACTGTTTAAGCCATGTAGCCCTGATGGAAATGGAAATCCCTTTTGGGCCTCGTTGAATTGTTTATATCGGGTTTTAACCAAAAGGATTGGAATGGACAGCAGGACTGAACCCTACCTAATGGCTACTGGCCTTGCGCTTCAAAAAAAATAACTGTTTATTTTTAACGATTGATCAGCAGACTTCCCATCAGGATCTTTACGACTAAACTTTGACCAATTTATTGTTGGAATTCTGCTAAATTTGCAGCAAGTTTAGAATTGTGCCCTAAATAAAATAAAAGGCCATTCTATCTGCAGATATGAACGATTTACAACTTAGAACGGTAAATGTAACCAGATACGTTACGCCTTTGCGCGAGGGTGGCTCTATGCCTGCCATTGCGGAAGCTGATGATAACTTTTTATATGTACTTAAATTTAGAGGGGCAGGACAGGGCACCCGGGCTTTAATTGCCGAACTAATTGGTGGCGAAATAGCCCGCTATTTAGGTTTGCGTGTACCTGAATTGGTTTTTGCCAATTTAGATGAAGCTTTTGGGAGAACAGAACCCGACGAAGAAATACAGGATCTGCTAAAAGCCAGCGTGGGCTTAAATTTGGCACTACACTATTTATCTGGTGCAATAACATTCGACCCGACTGTAACTACTGTTGATGCTAAACTTGCCTCGCAGATTGTATGGCTAGATTGTTTTTTAACCAACATGGACCGTACCTGCAGAAACACCAATATGTTGCTGTGGCATAAGGAGCTCTGGCTAATCGATCATGGTGCTGCATTATATTTTCATCATTCTTGGCAGAATTGGGAAGAGCAGGCTATTAAACCCTTCTTTTTGGTTAAAGACCACGTATTGTTACCGTGGGCTACTGAACTCGAAAGTGTAAATGACGAATTTAGTAAACTACTTAGCCCTGAAAAGATCGAATCTGTTATTAATTTAATTCCTGATGATTGGTTGGAAGGCGAAACGAACTTCGAAAGCAAAGCAGCACACCGTAATGCCTATAGGCATTTCCTTACTACCAGGTTAACCCATTCAACTATATTTTTAAAAGAGGCGCAGCATGCAAGGGAAATTCTTATTTGAGTATGCTGTGATTCGCGTAATGCCAAGGGTAGAACGTGAAGAATTTATTAATGTGGGCATTATTTTGTTTTGTGCCAAGCAAAAATTTCTAAAAAGTGTTTTTTCCCTCGATGAGAAAAAAGTAAAGGCTTTTTCTGCAGAGATAGATTTAGAAGAACTAAAAGAGAACTTATGTGCTTTTGAAAGAATAAGTATGTCTGCAAAAGGATCAGGTCCCATTGGTCAGTATGACCAGGCTTCTCGTTTTAGGTGGCTCACAGCAACCAGAAGTACGGTAGTGCAGTGCTCAAAAGTACACCCTGGTTTTTGCGATGATGCTGAAGAGACTTTGTTAAGGCTGCATAACGAGCTTGTTTTATAGCGCTATGCGCATGGTGCTTGGCGTTAAGCGTTTGATTTACCTTTAAGAACAAATATTTTCAGCTCTTGAATAGTGTATCAAGCTAGCAGTCAGGCAATTAAGTAATTAATCAGTTTGCGATTGGCAGTTTTTAGCTGACAATCATGCAATCTAACAATTAAGCAATACAACAATTTATACAGTTAACCACCCTTTCCCTTGCCAAAAGAATATTTCAAAAAACTCCAGGATCTGCTCGATACCGAACGCAACGAAGATTTACAATCGTATTTAAAACTTACTGAAAATACTTCGGCCGCCGATAGGAGGGCCTTGGGTTTAACCTGGTACCCTATTGCAATCAGGAATACCGAGATAGGCCGTGGCGATTATTTAACTGTAGAGTTGGAACGGACTACCCATCAGGATTTTTCTCATCAGTTCCGTTTTGGTTCGGCGGTGGTATTATTTTCTAATCACGATGCCAAAGAAGACCGGATAGAGGGGATTATAAATCACCAAAGTGGCAGCAGGATGAAAATCAGCTTCCGTGTTGATGAATTACCAGACTGGACCAGAGATGGCAAACTCGGTGTAGACTTACTTTTTGATAATAACAGTTACGACGAAATGCAGGGTGCCCTTAAACAGGCTACGCATTTGGCAGAAAATGAATCGGAAAATAAACTGATCCGTATTTTAACGAAAGGAGAAAAACCTTCATTTCGGGGCGAAGAGAAATTTATCATTCCAAATATGTTAAACGACTCGCAGCAATTAGCGGTGAATAAAATTATTGCAGCCGATCATTTGGCTGTGGTTCATGGTCCACCGGGCACTGGAAAAACGACAACACTTGTGCACGCTATAAAATCGTTGGTTAAACACAGCGATCAAAAAATCCTGGTGGTAGCACCAAGTAATACTGCTGTTGATTTACTTACTGAAAAATTAGCGGCTGAGGGGCTAAAAGTAATCCGTGTAGGGAATCCGGCAAGGGTTTCAGAAAGATTGCTTGCGGCTACGCTTGATCATCAAATGGCCGATCACCCGGAGATGAAAACGATTAAGGCTTTAAAAAAGCAAGCCAGTGAGTATAAAAACATGGCCCATAAATATAAGCGGAGCTTCGGCAAAGCAGAACGGGAGCAACGTAAGGCCTTGTTTGATGAAGCGCATAAAATTGGAAAGGAAGTAGAAAAAACGGAGCAGTACATTATGGATAATCTGTTTACTAAAGCACAGATTATTACCGCTACCCTGGTAGGAGCCAACCATTATACTGTTCGGAATTTAAAGTATAATACCATTGTAATTGATGAGGCTGGCCAGGCTCTGGAACCTGCCTGCTGGATACCGATTTTAAAAGCACAGAAAGTAATATTAGCTGGCGATCATTTTCAGCTTTCTCCAACTATAAAATCAAATGAAGCAGCCAAAAATGGTTTAAGTAATACTTTACTAGAAAAAGCAGTAAATCTTCATCCAGAGTCGGTTGTGTTGTTAAAAGAACAATACAGAATGAACAAAGATATTATGGGTTATTCATCTCAAGTATTTTACAAAAATGAGTTGATAGCGCATCAATCTGTTGCCGATCATTTATTGTTTACCGGCGATCAAGCGATTCAATTTATCGATACTGCAGGCTGTAGTTTTGACGAAAAATTAGATGGAACAAGTACAACCAATCCTGATGAAGCTGCATTTTTGGTCAAACATTTAACGAATTTGGTTGCTAGTTTGACAGATAAAACCTTAACTGATAGTTTTCCGTCTGTTGCCATTGTTTCGCCTTATAAACAGCAGGTTCAGATTTTAAATGCATTGGTTCAGGAAAATGAAATTTTAAATCCATATCGCAATAAAATTGCAGTTAACACCATTGATAGCTTTCAGGGGCAGGAACGTGATGTGGTTTATATTAGCCTTACCAGGAGTAATGGCGACGGAAGCATTGGGTTTTTATCAGATACCAGGAGAATGAATGTTGCCATGACGAGGGCAAGGAAAAAGCTGGTCGTTATTGGCGATAGTGCTACTTTATCGAAATCTAATTTTTATGCTGAATTTATCCAGTATGCTGAGCGATTGAACGCATACCACAGTGCCTGGGAATTTATGGAGCTATAACCATAAAATTGTTGCTTTTTGCAACTGCTTCGCATGATATGACGCAAGTTGATGTTAAGCCTTTTCCAGTTTCTTTTCTTCTGCGAGTTTGGCCGATATACTGGCTCCTGCAATTAACAGTTCGTGCGTAATGGTTTTGGTATATTCTGTGATTTCTGATTTAAAATCTTTTACGGATGAGCCTGAACGTATTTCTTCTAATCTTTTTTCCCACTGTCCGGTAAGTTCAGCCTGCGCTATCTGTTTATCTTTAACCACTTCGTAAACAGCGAGTCCTTTATTGGTAGGTACAAGATTTCGCTTTTCCCTGGTAATATATTCTCTGGTGATTAACGTTTCGATAATGGATGCACGCGTTGCCGGCGTACCTAAACCACTATCTTTCATGGCATAACGTAATTCTTCATCTTCAATCTCCTTGCCGCATGTTTCGAGCGCTTTTAATAACGAAGCCTCGTTGTACATTGGCTTTGGTTTAGTCTGCTTTTCTAAAAGAGATTTTTCTGTTATAGGCAATAGTTCTCCAACAGCAACCTTTGGTAAAGCTGCATTGTCTTCATCTTTTTTATCATCTTCAGGGTCATTAAAAACAGCTCGCCAGCCCGCAGAGCGGATTACCGTTCCATTGGCCACAAAAGTAACTCCTGATTGAATGGTTATTTTGGTTAATTCTTTAAGACATTCCTGGTGAAAAGCCTCAATCATACGACCAATAACCATATCGTATACAGCCTGTTTATCTGCACTTAGTCCATAAGCCTGCTCGCCTGTTGGTAAAACAGCATGGTGATCGGTTACTTTTTTAGCGTTAACACTTCGCTTATTTAAAGTAATGGTTTGCAAAAATTGTGCTTGTTTTCCAAAATCAGCATGATCGGTAAATTTTGCAATCAAATCTGGAACGCCTGCAAAAACGTCATCACCAATGTAGCGCGATCCGGTACGGGGGTAGGAAACCAATTTGCTCTCGTACAGGTTTTGCAAAATATTAAGTGTTTGATCAGCAGTATATCCCTTTTTCTTATTGGCTTCTTGCTGTAAACTACTTAAGTCGTGCAATAACGGAGGTGGTTCTTTTCTTGGCTTTGCTTCTACAGCCGTAATGTTTCCTCCTGCAGGAAAGCCAGAAGCCACATCCTCTACAAGCGCAAATAACTTTTCTACTTCTTCCTTTTCCTTATAATTCGAAGTTGATATAGCCTTAAATGTCTGCTCATCCTTGGTCAGCAAAATACTGATCTGATAATAGGTTTGAGGAACGAAATTTTTAATCTCCAAAAAACGAGCACAGATCATGGCCAGGGTAGGCGTTTGTACCCGCCCCAATGAAAGAACTGTTCTGTTACCTGCCGAAATACTTAGCGCCTGTGTGGCGTTCATTCCCACCAGCCAGTCTGATTCTGAGCGGCAATGAGCCGAATTAAACAGGGTATCGTAATCGGTTCCCGGTTTTAAGTTTCTGAATCCATCTTTTATTGCTTCATCTGTTTGCGAAGAGATCCAAAGGCGTTTGAAAGGTTTTTTGCATTTCAGGTAATAATAAATGTACCTGAAAATTAATTCACCCTCACGCCCCGCATCCGTTGCCACAATAATTTCACTCGCCTCATCAAAAAGTTTTTTTATGGTGTCTAATTGTTTTCGCACTGCCGGATCTTCTACAAAACCATCTTTTGTTTTAATCTTTCTAATGGCAAGTTTAAACTTTTGCGGAAGCATAGGTAAATGTTGCTTCCTCCAGCCAATAAAACCATAATCTTGAGGGGGAGCCAATTGTAACAAATGCCCGAATGCCCAGGTAAAAGAATATCCTTTACCTTCAATGTATCCATCTTTTCTGGTGGTTGCTCCGAAAACTTTAGCAAGTTCACGACCAACAGAGGGCTTTTCTGCAATTACAATCTTCATGAATGGGCTTATCTTTTCAACCCCAAAGATGATTAAAATATTGGCAACCGATTAAAAAAATTACTCACAATGCTAATAACATTCCTTTGGGCAAACAATTATCAGATAACTTTGTCCATCATTAGTGTCAGAATTTTTTATATCGGATTGATTAACAATTTGGTAATATCGTTATCTAACAGCTACAATTGATTTTTAATGAATGGATAAAATTTATGAACTGGCAGGTAATAAAATTAAAGTAGGGCTCGAACCGCAATTAATCCGCGTGTATAGTAATGCTCAACTTTGGGCTTATCTTGATGGAAAAGCAGATTCAAGGTTTGAACTTTTGATAAAAACAATTAAAGCCGATTATGAACAGCATTTCGGTAAAGCACTGGCTATTTCTAACGCTTCGCTTATTGTAGAAATCCTGGTACATGTGTATTGCGATTATCTGGGATTGTCTTTTAACCGCATAGTACGGATAAAATGGATGCAGGCTTTAGTTAAAAAACTGCTCAAACGTGCTGAAGTTGTAGACTGCGGCGAAAAGGAGGTAGACAGTAACCGTTGGGTTTGGGATTTATTGGCCAGCAGCAAATCTATCTTTACCTGGATCTTGCCTAAAAACCTGAACGCCAAAAATATTAAACAATATTAATCCATTTGGGCTGCTAAAATCTGTTCCTGATTTAATACAACACTTGCTGCCAGTGTTTCATTTAAAAATGATGAATTGTATTGTTGTTCTGAATTATTGATAAACAGTACCGTTCGGTCTGAAATGGTATTGATCACCTGATCGGCCAACTTAGCCGGGACAGCAGGACAACCCTGACTTCTGCCCAGTCTGCCTAATTGATCGATGCTTTTTTGACTTACATAACTGGCACCATGAACCACAATAGACCTCTCTCTCGCATTGCTGTTAAAACCTTGGTCCATGCCATCCAGTTTAAGCGAACGGCCATGTTTTCCGTAGTAGACTTCACCGGTTAAATAAAAACCTAAGCTACTCTGGTTCGAATTGATATTGTTGGAAAAATAGGCTGGCTTATCGCCACCACTGTTTTGCCCATGGGCTACCCAAGTATTTAATACTAATTTTTTGCTCGCAAGATCGATAATATACAGGCGTTTTTTAGAACTTTCCTGATCAAAATCGGCAATGGTTAAAACAGATTTGGTATGTAAAAGGCCAGAATGTTTTAAGTTATAAAAACCGGTTAGCGCTTTTTCAAAAACCTGTTCACTTAATCCGGCAGAATCTAAATGAACCTGATGGTAAATATTTGAGATATATTGATTGTATAAGCTATCTGTAGCTATGTGCTTAACAACTTCTTGTTGTGTATGGGGAAGCTCCGCTGCTTTCCAACTTGTTCCGACAATGCTCATACCCATCAAAAAAATCGTAGCAATGTCCAGGATGTATTTCTTCATTCAGTATGGTTTAGTTTGATATTGAGCTATTTATACGGTTGTTTTGCTCAAATGTTGCCCAAATCAATTCTGTAGCGTTTCAAATACAAATGGTTTTACATTTTCGTGACTTAAAACGGAATAATATAGCTTTTAGGAATGTGAAGCAGCAAGCTATATTAGATCTATTGTTCCCGTTGAATTGCAGAGGACGCAGATTTGAGTGGCTTATCATTCCCAATGGAAATGATCCTTTCTAATTAAATTATTATCTGTGTTAATCGCCATAATCTGGGGAGAAACTTAGTAATTTTTCTTTAAATCTATTTTCCTATTTTTGCTGCATAAAAATGTAAAATGCCAAACGAAGAAAATGATTACTCTTTCTGGACCAAATACAAAAGATTTGCTTCAACAGAAATTTTAATGTACCTGATCATGATTATTGGTATTGGCCTCGGGATTATTTTTTTAAGCTAAGTGCTAATTTTAAATAATCTGCAGCATTTACATCATTAATGAATTTCGAAAACTCATTATACTGCGCTGCAGGAAATGTACCATCGTTTAGTATAAATTTCCGGTAATAGGTTAGTTTGTTGCCTACTAAGCTGGCCTTACATACATATTCCCCGAAAGGGCTTTTAAAAGCTTTATCTTGTCCAATAATCAATTCTGTAATTACATTATCTGGCAAGGTATAAACAATGCTATCTTCGTCTGTATATCCGCGGTTAATGTAAACAGGAAGTGTTCTGTTCTTTATTTCAGGAATCGACCGCCTCAGGTTAAAGGCATTGAGCTGTAAAAACATTTTGTTTCCATTAACAGGCGCATAATTTCTGATATTAATGCTTACTTCTTCCGTTAATTTGGGCGATATATCTTTTTTCTGCGCAAAGGAAACTGCTTCGAAATCAATATTGTCAATGTTATAAGCTTCTTTTAGTAGTTTATGCTGTTCGGTTATTGATTTACCGATCAGCGATTCCTGATTTTCGTATTGTGAGCCAGCATAAACGGTATTCATTTTTCCAGATACACTACCATCTAACTGAACAGTTAAGTTGGCTTTACGTATCTGCAAGTTCTCAGCAGTGGTTAGTTTTGGCGTATGCAATAGTTTGCCTCCCTCGGTAGTACAGGCAAGCACCAATCTATCATCCGTAAAATCGCTTAAAAAGCCGAAGGGGATTTTTTGGCTGGTGCATTCTAACCAGGTTGTGTCACCCTTTAAGGGCATACATAGAATAATATGATTGCCTTGTACCATACTGGCATAGTTCGGGTCCATACTTTTCTTTTCAGAACCAGCCGATACTACGCAGTAATAAGAATCAATATTTACTGCACTGAGCAGGCTTTGCATATAATTTACCAAAGCTTTACAATCACCATAGCCTAACCGGTCTACTTCACTGGCAGCAATCGGCTGAAAACCACCAATACCAATCTGTACGCTAATGTACCTTGTTTTGTCTTGTAAATACTGATAAATTTTACGTGCCTTATCTTTGTCTGTTTTTTCGTTTTTTACAAGGTCTTTTACCATTTCAATGGTGGCAGGTGGCAGGACTTTGCGTGCTGCTAACAAATCGTCATAAATCCATTTGCCTAGCTCTTTCCAGTTGGTATAGCTGCCTTTATGGTTGTAATAATAAAACGCTTGAGGGGCAATCTGGATGTTGGTTACATAAGTTTCGTGTGCCGGGCTATAGGGTTCAGTTCTAACCGCCAGGATATTATTTGCCTTCCAAATTGTTTTTTTCTGCTTCTCATCAGTTAGTACTTCTGGTGTTCCGTTATAATTCTGGGTTTTTATTCTTATCTCATCTGTTGGCTTACAAATAAACGTGTAAGTGCTTTTCTCTACTGAAACATCATCTGCTGGTTTCGGGCTCCAATCGGGTATAATCAGATTTTGCTTATTTCTAATTTCATAATTGTAAACCAGGGTGTAAGGATATTGGTTTACCGATGGTAGATAGTGTTTTACGCGGCTATCAACAAATAAGGAGAATCCATCGGCCGCGCTCATATCGGCAAAATCGTTTTGAGAAAACTTGTTGGTGAGCTTGCCAACGCTGTTGTAAACTTCTCCTTTTATCCCTTTAATTGAAATGTTTTTATCGTAATAGAGTACCAAGCGTGCTTCGTCCTCTCCATTTTGGTTAAATACCGTAATGGCCTTTTTTACATTGAGCATTACGTTATCAGGCGAGCGCATATCGATGGTTGTTTCTTCATTCCTGATACAGGCATTGGCCCGGTTGCGCAGGTTAGCGGGAATTAAATCAACATCATAATTGTCTTGCGCAAAGCCAATAACAGAAACTAAAAGCAAGGAAAATACGGTAAATAAGAATCTCATTTAATTTGCCTTTTTTAATAAAAATTCTGTTTTCTGGTTCTGGATGATCTTGCTATAGAATTCCTTTAAGAAAAGATATTCTTCTGGCTGATAAATAGCATTGTTAAACTGTAAAATCTGACTCATTGAAATGGTGTTTCCATCTAAAGCCGTTTGCAATAAATACTTTCCACCAGCATTGGGTAAAGCTATTGCCATATCTTTCGGTTTTTCTATCAATTGGTATTTTTCTGGTAAAAGCACACTGATGATAATGCGCTCGTCAGAAGCTGCACCCAAATCAACTGGGTAGGTGCGTTCGTTTAAATTAAATGGATTTTTCGAAATGGTATTGATAAAAAATGGGCTAAAATAGAACTGATCTTTATTGGTGCCATCGTTTATGGTAAACTCTACTTCGTATTTTTCGATTAAAGAATTTTCCACACTATCCAGGTTCGAAATTTGATGATCCAGTATCTTAATTCTGGTTAAACGTTCATCAAGCTTCTCGACATATTCATCCGGCGAATTGTATCGTAGAATATCTTTACGTTTGTTATATGCCGCGTAACCAATGGTATGGGTAGTTAAGGTGCCAATAATTTTTCCTTCAGTAGTCATTTTTCCCGTTAGGATATAACTGGTAGTTGTTTTCTGGCTGGCCTTTAAATCTATCCAGTAAGATGGTTTCTTTAAATTGATTACCCTGCCCTGGTCGTTAATACACCGAAGTGGTAACAATCCGAAGGGTAGAAGTGGTTCTGTAGCATCCAGTAAATAACTTTTATCGGCAAGATTTACTTTAGCAACCAGGTAATTAAAATCGCTCATTACCGGATAAAGTTTGTTTACAGTTCCATTATCACGGGTAGAAAGGATAACAGCCTCTGCATCTAAACCAGCTGCAGAAAGTGCCGCAATTAGGCTCAGGTTAATATCTGCTACATTGCCCGATCTGTTTTCTAGTACTTTTTTAATGTTATCTTCCGCGTATTTTCCGTAGTAATTATTCCACTTGATCTGTTTTTTGATGTAATTATAAACGGCTTTTGCTTTATCTAAATCAGTAGTACTTCCTTTTGTAATTTCTGGAATGAGGTCTTTAAAAACATCTTTCCTTTTCATCTGATCGCCCAGGGTTTTATATGATGACAGTTCATAATCAACATCTTTCCAAGTTTTAGTATAGGAAGTTTTTGCTCCATTCAAATTCTGTACATCCGAAAGCTCAAAATAAATAGCCGATTTAAAGTTACTGGGCGCGGTCATGTTATCTTCTTCAATAAATGCCGGAATGTTTTTCATCATGTAGTTGATTTTTGAGCAATCGATAGCTACGCCTGAAAGCCTTAAACATTCTTTGCTCAACTCTACTTTTTGATCCGTCAGTTTTTGAAATCCGCGTAAGGAAACATTGTAGTTGTAAATGCCTGGGATGTAAACCAAATATTCGCTAATCACCTTTGGAATGTTGCTTTGAAATTCCCATGTTTTGAAATTAAATAAGTTGGGCGATTTTAACCTATAACTATATTCAATTATAGCGCCTTCTTTGAGGTTTGGAAGCGTAAACTTGGTTAGTCTGGTGTATTTTGACCGGTTTTCAGTGAAAACAGCCTTTCTGTCCATTACGGTTTCTACAAAATTATTATTTACATAATTAAAAGTAGAGGCTTTTAAATCACTGATCGTTTCTTCGCGAGATTCGTCTTTATAGGTCGGAATAACAATATTAGCTTCCTTAAAGCCTTCTTTATTGTAGATTTTGATTTTTACATGGTGCTCAAAAATCAGTTCTAAACTGCCAGTATTATCATCCCGTTGGATAGATGCTGTACCAAACTCTTTTAAAACAATAGCGTTGGCATTACTGTCTAATTTTTTTCTGTCGAATTCGTAATCGTCATAGGTGATTGCACCAAAGTTAAAGTTTTGAGCATGAGTAGTTAATGATAAAAATAGGAGGGATAGTATGGCTAATGTCTTATTCATTTGAGCGTATATAAATTGTCGCAATTTAATCCTACAAACTAACATTCTGAAATAATTTGACAATTAAATTTATAAATTAATAAAGCTGTTTTACAGAACTAATGAAACCTTTTTAGCACTTTTGAAAAAAAAGAATTTGACATTCCGATTCAAATCTAATGTCGCCAATCTCACATCATAAGAAATGAAATTAAATTTAAAGCGCCCTTTAGCATTTTTTGATTTAGAAGCTACTGGAATTAATGTTGGAGCTGACAGAATCGTTGAAATAGCGATTTTAAAAGCCATGCCAGATGGTTCTGAACTGGTTAAAACCTGGCGTGTAAATCCAGAAATGCCGATTCCTTTGCAAACCTCGTTAATACATGGTATTTATGATGAAGACATTGCAAACGAGCCTACCTTTAAAACTTTGGCAGCCGAAATTGCCGAATTCATTGGCGAAAGTGACCTGGCAGGATACAATTCGAATAAATTTGATATCCCGATGCTTTTAGAAGAATTTTTAAGAGCTGAAGTGGATTTTGATATGAACAACCGCAAGTTTGTTGATGTACAGAATATATTCCACCAAATGGAGCAGCGTACTTTAAAAGCAGCTTATAAATTCTATTGTCAGGAAGATTTAATTAATGCACACGCTGCAGAAGCGGATGTTATTGCCACTTACAAGGTTTTACTCGGCCAGTTAGAAATGTACAAGGAAACCGAGTTTGAAAGCAAACAAGGTGTAAAAAGCATTCCCGTTGTAAATGATGTAGATGCATTGCATATTTTTACCAATATTAATAAACCTGTAGATTTTGCTGGCCGTTTGGTTTACAATGATGACAATGAGGTATGCTTTAACTTTGGTAAACATAAAGGTAAAACTACTGCTCAGGTATTTTCGGTAGAGCCTAGCTATTATGCCTGGATGAAGAATGGCGATTTCCCTTTGTACACAAAGAAGAAATTAGATGAGGAGTGGGCAAAATTCAATGCCAAGAAAAATGAAAACAAGGCAGCAAGACCTCAAAATAATACACCAACAAATAAGCCTCAATATCAACAAAAGCCTCAGCCTAAGCAAGAAAAACCGGCACAACCAATTAATACAGATATGTTGGAGCAGTTGAAAATGAAGTTTGGTAAGTAGATTTTGATTAATCGGTTAATTGTGTAAACTTGGTAATCTGTTAACTGGTTATTAAAAGATAACATTACGCTATGCGCAAAGCGCTTTGCCCTAAACTCAAAAAATGAAATCTATAAAAATATTTAGCCTTTTATTGTGTACAACATTTTACGCTAACGCGCAGACTACTTTACCAATAGCGCCTGAATTTCAAAAAACCTATCAAAAGGAAACCAGAAATGCGAATGGGAAACCCGGTAAGAATTATTGGCAAAATACTTCCAAATACGATTTGAATGTAGATTTTAATCCTACTAGCAGGTTATTAAAGGGAAAAGTTCAGGTAATTTATACCAATAACAGTCCTGATACGCTGAAGGAAATCTGGTTTAAAATTTATCCAAATCTGTACAAAAAAGGAACACCAAGAAAATCAAAATTGGCAGAGTCTGACCTGGGTAATGGGGTTGCTATTGAAAAACTGGCAGCAAACGGAAAGTCAATCACTGATTTTAAAATTGATGGAACCAATATGACTGTTAGTGTTCCTGCGGTTGTTCCTGGCAAAACGATTAGCTTTTCTATTGATTATAGCTATACTTTAAATAAGGGATCGCATATGCGTACAGGTCAGGTAGATGAGGGGTCTCATTTCGTGGCTTACTTTTTTCCGCGTATTGCGGTTTATGATGATGTAGACGGATGGAATAAATTCCCTTACACAGGAGCTGAGGAGTTTTATAATGACTTTGACCAATTCAATGCTTCAATTACTGTTCCAGGTGGTTATGGAGTTTGGGCAACCGGCGACCTGAGAAACCCTTCAGAAGTTTTCCAGAAAGATATCGTTTCCAGAATGTTATTTGCCGAAAAAAATGATGCCGTAATTGATGTGATTACCGACAAAGATTTAGCTGATAAAAAAGTAACGCAACCGAATGCTTTTAATACCTTTAAATTCGAGGCTAAAAACGTTACTGATTTTGTATTTGCGCTAAGCGATCATTACCTGTGGAAATCGAGCAGTTTAGTCGTTGATCCTAAAACAAAAAGAAGAACCCGTGTAGATGCTGTTTTTAATCCAAAACATAAAGATTATTACGAAGTGATTGATTTTGCCCGTAAAACGGTTGAAGCCATGAGTTATACTTTTCCTAAATGGCCTTTTCCATACAATCATGAAACGATATTCGATGGTTTAGACCAAATGGAATACCCAATGATGGTGAACGATAACCCGGTTGATAACCGCACAGATGCCATTACCCTAACTGACCATGAAATTTTTCATACGATGTTTCCTTTTTACATGGGCATAAATGAGACAAAATATGGTTGGATGGACGAAGGTTGGGCCACAATAGGTGAGTGGTTGATTTCTCCGATGATTGATTCTACAATTGTTGATGAATACGGCGTACAACCTACGGCTTCCTCATCTGGTGGTAAAGATGATACTCCAATAATGACTTTAACCCCAGATTTAAAAGGATCAGGATCTTTTACCAATTCGTACCCTAAACCAGGTTTGGCTTATTTGTTTGTTAAAGATTACCTTGGAGATGAACTGTTTACCAAAGCTTTGCATACTTATATTAAAAACTGGAATGGTAAACACCCGATGCCACACGATTTCTTTAATAGCATGAATGAGGGAAGCGGTAAAAATTTAAACTGGTTCTGGAAAGCCTGGTTTTTTGAAGATGGCGTTACCGATATGGCTATAAAGGCTGTAGACAAAACATCAAGTGGATATACGATTACCATTGAGAACAAAAGCGTTAAGCCTTTACCAATCGATTTATCTCTGACTTATGACGATGGCTCTGTTGAAAATAACCATAGCACCATTGGTGTTTGGGAAAAAGGGGATAAGCAAGTGAAAGTAACAATCAAAACAAGCAAGAAATTATCAAAAGTGGTGATGGGAAACCCGCATACGCCTGATAAAGTGAAAAGTGACAACAGTTTTTCGTTGAATTAGATGAATACGGAGGATTCAGGTTTTTCTGGGCGATCTGTTTAGTTAAACTTGATCTTGCTAATAAATTTGCCTGATATATAGTTATCGCTCTGAATCGTCATCTCGACTGGAGCGAAGCGGAATGGAGAGATCTTTAAACGGTATTAGGGTCTTCGACTCCGCTCAGACTGACATATTGGTATAGATTTAGTTTCGCTGAGCCTTCGGGTTCTCGACTCCGTTGCGCTTCGCTCGAAATGAAGATAAACATTATTCAGGTTTCAGAAAATCGATATTCCTTTTCAGTCCGGAAAATTTAGTGCGCTTAACTGCCGACCCTTTAAAGACCTTTTTAAAAACATCATCTGTAATTTCAGTCAGGTCTTTTGCGTTCAAATCCAGTAAGCCGTTCTCTGGCTTAAAAGCTTCTTCATTGTGTGCTTTAGAGAAACGGTTCCATGGGCAAACATCCTGACAGATATCACAACCGAACATCCAGTTGTTCATTTTATCTTTAAACTCATTGGGAATTTCATTTTTCAGCTCAATAGTGAGGTAGGAGATGCATTTGGTTCCATCTACAACCTGTGGTGCAATAATGGCATCAGTTGGGCAGGCGTCTAAACAACGTGTACAGCTTCCGCAATAATCAGCTTGATATGGGTGATCGTAATCTAGCTCTAGATCAACAATCAATTCTGCAAGAAAGAAAAAGGAACCATCAGTTTTACTGATCAGGTTAGAATTTTTACCAATCCAGCCAATGCCCGATTTTTTTGCCCAGGCACGATCTAAAACCGGAGCAGAATCTACAAACGCTCTTCCCGAAACTTCGCCAATATTTTCTTCAATAAAATGAGTTAGTTCTTTTAATTTATCTTTTATTACGGTATGGTAATCTTGTCCGTACGCATACTTGGAAATTTTTGGCGCATCAGGATCTGATTGTTTTTCTTCTGTGTAATAGTTTAAGGATAAGGAAATTACTGATTTTGCGTCCTCTACTAAAAGTCTGGGGTCGAGGCGTTTATCGAAATAATTTTCCATATATTTCATTTCACCATGGCGGTTTTGATTCAGCCATTTTTCTAACCTTGGGGCCTCTTCTTCAAGAAATTCAGCTTTTGAAATGCCACAGGCCATAAAACCCAAACGCAGGGCTTCATCTTTGATTAGTTGGCTATATTTTGCTGAATTGTTGTACACCGATCTGCAAAGATAAGGCTTAGGATTTAAAACATTTTCATTAATCACTTGTTCTAAATACAGAAACTAAATTAATTAATTATGGTTCATCCTGATTGAAATCAAACGAGGAAAGGAGGAACTTTAGAGTATTAGCTATGGAAAATATAGATCCACAACATACGGAATCAGGAGCAGCTCCTAAACCGATCGAAAAAGATTACGAAAGTCATAAGGAAGATCCAGGGCCAGCAAAGCCAGCGGTAACGGAGAAAGATGAAAACGGAGCAGGGCAAGCCTTGAAATGGGTGCTACCTCTGGCTGTGATTATTGGTCTGATTATATGGTTTGTGATGAGAAAATAATTAGCTTTAGATTATAATGAAAATGCCGGCTCATTTATTTGACCGGCATTTTTTATGGATTATTATTTCAAAAGTTTAACCTGATAAAGGTCTTTTCTTCTGTCTTTTAGCACTTTTACCGTTCCATAGTGGTGTAGTTCGTCTAGTAAATGTAGGTCAACATCGACTACTAAAACCATCTCCGTATTTGGCGTAGCTTCTGCTTTTATGGCATTGGTTGGGAAAGCGAAATCAGAAGGTGTAAAAACCGCCGATTGCGCGAACTGAATGTCCATGTTGTTAACCTTCGGTAAATTGCCCACGCAGCCTGCAATGGCCACATAGCATTCGTTTTCTATCGCCCGGGCCTGAGCACAATGCCGAACGCGTGTATAGCCATTCTGTGTATCCGTTAAGAAAGGCACAAACAAAATCTGCATGCCCTGATCGGCATAAATGCGGCTTAATTCAGGGAATTCTACATCATAACAGATCAAAATGCCTACTTTACCACAATCAGTATCAAAAACCTGTACTTTATCACCGCCAATCATACCATAATATTTCTGCTCATTTGGTGTAATGTGGATTTTTCTATACTCATCTATTTTACCGGTACGGTGACAAAGGTAAGTGGCATTATAGAGTTTACCATCCTCAATAAGTGGCATACTGCCTGTAATGATGTTAGTATTGTAGCTCAACGAGTACTCGTGCATTCTTTGTACAATCTCTTCCGTTTTTTCGGCGAGTTTGCGCATGGCCTCAATTTCTGGCAAATGATTATAAGGTTGCAGTAAGGGCGTGTTAAATAGTTCAGGAAACATCACGAAATCTGATTTGTAACCACTTAACGCATCAACAAAAAATTCTACCTGCTCATAAAATGCGTCCATATTGGGGAATAAACGCATTTCCCATTGCACCAAACCCAAACGGATGGTCATTGCCGAACGGGCTGAAGCATCAATGCCCTGGTAATAAATGTTATTCCACTCAATTAAGGTGGCATATTCTTTTGATTCTTTATCGCCCGGCAAGTAATTCTTTAATACTTTTCTTACGTGAAAATCATTAGAGATCTGGAAAGTAAGCGTAGGATCGTAAATTTCTTTTGCTTTTACCTTGTCAATATACTGCCTTGGGCTAAGCTGTTCAGCATATTGATGATAACCCGGAATTCTGCCACCTGCAATAATACTTTTTAGGTTTAGGCTTTCACAGAGTTCTTTACGTGCCTCATATAACCTTCTTCCCAAGCGCAAACCACGGAAGTCAGGGTGCACGAAAATTTCGATTCCGTATAGCGTGTCGCCGTTTGGATCGTGTGTTGTAAAAGAATAATCGCCAGTAATCAACTTGTAGGTATGCCGATCGCCATATTCGTCGTACTCTACAATAATGGCTAATGAGCAGGCTACAACCTTATCATCAACAGCGATACAGAGCTGCCCCTCGGGGAAAATATTTAAAAGTTTTGCAATACTTGATTTTGGCCAGATGGAACCGCCCATACTGTCGTAGGCCTGGAGCATCGATTCTTTAAGATCTTCGTAATCTTCGAGCGTTAGTTTACGTAATTCAATATTCATAATGTTTGATTTCTATTTTATGAACACCAAAAGGGCTTAAATGTTCAGATGGATTGTATATTTCTATTAAGATTCCGAAACAAGTTTAGGAGGACGAACAAAAAGATTGCTTCGTTCCTCGCAATGACGGAAATAAGTGTGTCATCTCGACCGCAGTGTTCCTAAGGAGCTCCTTTGGAGGAGAGATCTTTAATACTACGATACCAGATTTCTCCGTTCCGCTTTGCTCCAGTCGAAATGACGACCGACTATGGAGTGTGGCGATATTAAAACAACTTTCCGGTTTGGCCGGGATAATTTTTCTTTAAGTGCTTGTAAGCCGCTTCGGTAACTTCTCTACCCCGTGAAGTACGCATAATATAACCCTCTTGAATCAAAAATGGCTCATAAACCTCCTCAATAGTGCCTTCATCTTCTCCAACAGCTGTTGCAATGGTTTTTAAACCTACCGGACCGCCTTTAAATTTATCGATGATGGTAACCAGGATCCTGTTGTCCATTTCATCCAAGCCATGTTCATCTACATTTAATGCATTGAGGGCATAGCGGGCAATTTCAGTATCGATATTTCCGTTTCCTTTAATCTGCGCAAAATCTCTTGTTCTCCGTAAAAGTGCATTGGCGATACGGGGTGTGCCGCGACTACGGCGGGCAATTTCGTAGGCACCTTCATCACTGATCGGTGTTTTTAATATATCAGAAGAGCGTAGCACAATTGTGGTTAGCAATTTAGCATCGTAGTAAGCCAGGCGGGCATTGATGCCAAAGCGTGCCCTTAACGGAGCAGTCAGCAATCCGGAACGGGTGGTAGCACCTACTAAAGTAAAAGGATTAAGCGATATCTGTACAGAACGGGCATTCGGGCCAGTTTCGAGCATAATATCAATTTTAAAATCCTCCATGGCAGAGTATAGGTATTCTTCTACAAGGGGAGATAAACGATGGATCTCATCAATAAAAAGAATATCGCCTTCATCTAAGCCGGTTAATAAACCAGCTAAATCACCAGGTTTGTCTAATACCGGACCAGAGGTTACCTTAATGCCAGTAGCCATTTCATTGGCAATGATATGAGAAAGTGTGGTTTTGCCTAATCCGGGAGGACCATGCAAAAGAACATGATCTAAAGCCTCACCGCGGAGTTTCGCCGCCTGAACAAAAATCTTTAGATTTTCCATCACTTTTTCCTGCCCAGTAAAATCTTCAAAAGCCTGTGGCCTTAAGACCCTTTCAATATCGCGATCGGTAGGGCTTAGGTTACTTGCTTCAGGATCCAGATTCTCATTCATACAGCAAATATAAAATTAAATGCTAAAAAAATTAGGATTTTTTAAATTTATCAGAAACGACAAGATCTTTTGATCCGGCAGTATACTTATAAAAACCTTCGCCAGTTTTAATACCTTTTTTACCTGCAGCAACCATATTTACTAATAAAGGGCAAGGCGCATATTTAGGATTTCCAAATCCATCGTTCAATACTTTTAATATCGCCAAACAAACATCCAGACCAATAAAATCTGCTAATTGCAAGGGCCCCATCGGGTGCGCCATTCCAAGTTTCATTACCGTATCGATTTCGTAAACACCTGCTACGCCTTCATATAGGGTATAAATGGCCTCGTTAATCATTGGCATTAAAATGCGGTTAGCCACAAAACCCGGATAATCATTTACCTCAACAGGAACTTTCTCCAAACTTTGCGATAGCGACATAATAGTACTGGTTGTTTCATCACTTGTGGCATAACCTCTTATTACTTCTACTAACTTCATTACCGGAACAGGGTTCATAAAGTGCATCCCGATCACCTTATCACCTCTACCGGTTACGGCAGCAATCTGCGTAATGGAAATAGAAGACGTATTAGAAGCCAGAATAGCATGTGCAGGTGCGTACTCATCTAAATCCTTAAAGATCTTCAGTTTTAAGTCCACACTTTCGGTAGCGGCTTCTACAATTAAATCGGAGCTTTGAACGCCATCCTTTGTTGAGGTATATGTGGTGATGTTATTAAGAGTTGCCGCTTTCTGATCTTCTGTTAATGTGCCTTTGGCAAGCTGTCTGTCTAAATTTTTGGTAATGGTTTGTATGGCCCTATCCAATGCAGCTTGATTAATATCAATCAGGTTGACTTGATAATTGAATTGTGCAAAGGTATGAGCGATGCCATTTCCCATCGTGCCGGATCCTATAACTGCGATTTGTTTCATCTTTAAGAGATTAAAAAAAGAGAATTTAATAGTAAACGATTAGTTAAATAGAGATCTTGCCGGATAGCCCGATCTCTATTTATTATATTAGGTTATGGTGCCAATCTTGTTTTAGTCCAGATTCCCTTAACCTTTTCGAAATTTATCCTGTCATGCAGCCTGCTGCTTCTTCCTTGCCAAAACTCTATCCTTGTAGGTTTTACAATATAACCGCCCCAGTGCGCAGGTTTTGCAATACCTTTATCGGTACTTTTAGCCTTTAATTCTTCAAATTTTTCTTCTAAAAATGCCCTATTTGGAATAACCTGGCTCTGTGGAGAGGCTACTGCTCCAATCTGACTGCCAATTGGCCTGGTATTGAAATATTCTTCGGAAGTTTCCTTATCTAGTTTTTCTACCGTTCCTTCGATCCTCACTTGTCTTTCCAATTCAGGCCAGAAAAATACTAAAGCCGCATATGGATTACGTTTAAGCTCTTTTCCTTTGGCACTTAGGTAATTTGTAAAGAATCTAAATCCATCTGTATCAACGCCTTTAAGTAAAACAATACGGGCATCGGGTCTGCCAGCTTTATCGGCTGTAGCCAAAGTCATTACATTGGGTTCGTATATCTGGGCATCAACAGCATGTTGAAACCATTTTTTAAACTGAATAATTGGGTCTTGATCAACGTCAGATTCATCCAGCGAAGCGCTTTTGTAATCTTGGCGCAGGTTTTGTAGAAATTCATTTGTAACTTGCATTTAACAAAAATAGACATCTTTTACGGTGTAACAAATGATTATCATCATGCTGAACAATATAAAACCTAAAACAGGCCGCTTGCTTATCTCAGAGCCATTTATGGCCGATCCTAATTTTAAAAGATCTGTTGTGCTATTAACAGAGCATGGTGATGATGGCACCGTGGGTTATATCCTGAACCAGGTAGGGAATCTGATGTTGAACGATGTGATCCAGGATTTGTGGGATGCAAAAAACTACATTTATTTTGGCGGACCAGTTGCAGCAGATACCTTACATTTCATTCATCGTAGTTATGATAAACTACAGAGTGGTGAGCCTATTGGGAATGGACTGTATTGGGGTGGAAATTTTGAAACACTTAAAATCCTTTTAAATACCAATGCCATAAGCGCTGAGGAAATAAAATTTTTTATGGGCTACTCTGGCTGGGGCCATGGACAGCTCGATCGCGAAATAGAGCAGAATGCCTGGATGGTGAGTGATACCTTTAATCCTGATCTCATTTTTAGTAACGATGACGAAAAACTTTGGCGGGATGTGATCGTAAACTTAGGACCAAAATATGCCCATATCAGTAATTTTCCGGTAGACCCGAGTTTAAATTAGGGAGTTTTTTTGAGAAGTTTTTATAAAGTAGTCGTCATCTCGACTGAAGCACAGCGGAATGGAGAGATCTATAGAGATAGATTTAGCTTCGCTGAGCCTTCGGGTTCTCGGCTGCGTTGCACTCCGCTCGAAATGACGATACCTTGCAGTCAGTCACCGCTACTTAGGACTCAAGACTATCAGCGCTTTCTTCAACCTTTCTTCTCAGTTCATCTTTATAAGCTTGCATTTTAACCGTTAAAGACTCATCAGCTGTAGCTAAAATCTGAGTGGCCAATAAACCTGCATTTTTAGCTGCATTTAAAGCTACTGTAGCTACCGGGATGCCATTTGGCATTTGTAAAATAGATAAAATACTATCCCAGCCATCGATAGAGTTTGATGATTTAACCGGAACACCGATTACTGGCAATGTGGTAATAGAAGCCACCATTCCAGGTAAGTGGGCAGCACCACCAGCACCGGCAATAATCACTTTTAAACCACGGCCTTGCGCTTCTTTAGCATAATTAAACATCCGTTCCGGTGTTCTGTGGGCAGATACAACCGTAATTTCATAGTTTATTCCAAATTCTTTTAATACATCAGCGGCATCTTGCATAACAGGTAAATCTGATTTGCTACCCATGATAATTCCAACTAATACCGAATTTGAATTTCCTTGACTCATATCTATTTTATTTCTTTTTTAACTTCTTTTAAACTTTTTGTATTTCAACCTTTTTAGTTCCTATTCAGGAGGCTAGGAGGGGCTATGCTACTACTTTTAGTGTTTTTTGTACAAAGCGTGCTTTTTCGATGGCTTTTTCTCTATCGATATCTACAATGGTTACATGGCCCATCTTGCGGAAAGGTTTTGTGTATTTCTTGCCATACAAGTGAACAAAAACACCGTCAATCGCCAATATTTTTTCCAGATTTTCATATTTAGCTACACCTTCGAAGCCTTTTTCGCCAAGTAGATTAATCATAATGGCGTTGGTGATACTTGTGGTATCGCCAAGTGGCAAATTATAAATAGAACGTAAATGTTGTTCGAACTGAGAAACATAATTGCCTTCAATAGTTTGGTGACCGCTATTATGCGGACGGGGGGCCACCTCGTTAACCAGTAACTCTCCATCTTTGCAAATAAACATTTCTACCGCTAAAATCCCGGTGATGTTCATTGCTGATGCAATATTTTTTGCAATGTTTTCTGCTTTTTGTTGTAAGCTTTCGGCAAAAGTAGATGGAGAAATTAAAAACTCAACCAAATTGGCCTCTGGATTAAATTCCATTTCTACCATCGGGAAAGTTTTCATATCGCCATTGGCATTACGGGCAACAATTACGGCAACTTCTTTTTCAAAATCGACCAGTTTTTCAATAATACAAGGTGCATCGAAAGCTTTGGCCAGATCGGCTGCACTATTGATTTTCATCACACCTTTGCCATCATAACCATCTTTGCGCAGTTTTAAAATATATGGAAAAGGGATAGCACTGTTCTCCATATCTTCCTTCGTATTTACAATCTGGAAAGGAGAGGTTGGGATATCATTTTCTTTAAAAAACTGTTTTTGTACACCTTTATCTTGAATTAAACGGATCACCCTCGATTGTGGAAAAACCTTTTTGCCTTCTTTTTCAAGCTGCTCAAGGGCGTCGATATTTACTTTTTCAATTTCAATGGTAATGATATCGGCTTTCTTTCCAAAAGCGTAAACGGTGTCAAAATCGGTAATTGAGCCATTTTCGAAGTAATTAGAGATGTGTTTACAAGGGGCATCAGGATCTGGGTCTAAAACTAATGTGGTTACATTGTAATTGATTGCTTGTTGAATGAGCATTCTGCCCAATTGTCCGCCACCTAAAATACCTAATTTTAATTCGCTAATCTGTTTTGCCATGCGCTTGAAAATAATGCTACTTTTGTGCAAAAGTAACCATAATAAATTTTATTGATGAATGCTGATGCAATAATTATTGGTGCAGGTGCCTGCGGATTGATGTGTGCGGTGCAGGCAGGCTATCTGGGTAAAAAAGTGATTGTGCTCGAAAAAAATGAAAAACCCGGTGCCAAAATTTTAATTTCAGGTGGTGGTCGCTGTAATTATACGAATCAATTTGCATCAGCTGAGCAGTTTATATCAGCAAACCCACATTTTATCAAATCTGCTTTCACGCAGTGGACGGTTGACGATACCATTGGCTTTTTTGAAACTTATGGTATAACAGGTAAAGAAAAAACTTTAGGCCAATTATTTCCTGATGATAAAAATGCGAAAGATGTTGTTGAGGTTTTTACATCCATTTGCAAAGATTTCGGGCAAGAAATTAGGTGTAACGCAGATGTAAAGGATATTGAAATATTGCCAGAAGGCTTTAAAGTAAGTTATGAGAAAAATGGTAAAACGGTAGTTTTAACTGCGGACAAGCTAGTGATTACCACCGGAGGTTTACCCATCCCAAAAATGGGTGCTACCGATTTTGCCTTACGCTTTGCGAGAAAACATGACTTAAAAATTATTGAAACGGCTCCTGCTTTGGTTCCATTAACCATTACTGGTAAGGATGAAGAATGGTTTGCGCAGCTTTCGGGAAATTCTGTTTTTTGCGAAGTAAGCAATGATGAGATTTCGTTCGAAGAAAATATCCTTTTTACCCATTGGGGATTAAGCGGGCCTGCCATTTTGCAGATTTCTTCTTTTTGGAGAAGAGGTGAAACAGTTAACCTGAATCTGTTGCCTCATCAGGATATCGTAGCATTATTGGATGAAGAAAGAAAAACGAATGGCAAAACTTTATTGTCGACGCTTTTAAACCGGATTTATACCAGGAAGTTTACCGATGCATTAGGTAAGTTTTTACCTTTAAGCAAACCTGTTGCGGCATTAACAAAATCAGAAATCGATTTAATTGAACAAACCATTCATCACTTTAAGGTTAAACCCGCGGGTGATAAAGGCTATGACAAAGCCGAAGTAATGCGTGGTGGAATCGATACCAACGAAATATCTTCTAAAACTCTGGAATGTAAAAAGATCCCGAACTTGTTTTTTGGTGGCGAATGTTTAGATGTTACAGGTTGGCTGGGCGGCTATAATTTTCAATGGGCATGGGCAAGCGGTTTTGTTATTGCGCAACATATTTAAGATTATAAGCCTGTAAGGTTATACTACCTGCTACTTAAATGTGCTCAGGTGACTAAGGTGGTCAATATTATCCTGAAAATGAGCGGCTGTAATACTTCGGAAGGTGCAGCCCTGCTATCCCTCCAAGTCCTCACTCATGCTTCGCTCCGGGCTTTTCGTTCTATCAGGTTTATTTAACCTAAAACAGCGGTTCTTAGGGGGCAAGCTAAATAAACCTACCAGGTTTCTAAAACCTGATAGGTTTGGATCTACAAATAAACATTTGGCATAATCTCCCATGCCCATGGCTTTTTAAAGGTTTTGAACGTTCTGAGCTGCGAAAAATATAAAACCTCACTTGTTTTTCGGTTTGCAATATCCCTTCGGTGTAGATTACCAACAGTAGTAAATAATTCGCGGGTTTTAAAATCGTAAACCCTTTCGGTCATATCGCCACTGTTCTGGTTAAAATAAAGATTTATCGCACTGGTTAAAAACCAGTCTTTATTCTCAAATTTAAAGGTATAACCCAGTTCCCAGCGCCATTCCGAGCCACCCTGGAAGCGGAGATAGAGTTGTTGATCTTTAATCGCAATCTGTTGTAACGGATCACCCAGTTTACCACCTTCTTCGGAACGTAGAATGAAATCATTATTTTGGGTTGATAAGCTAAAAGCCCCAGTTGATTTATCTTTAAAAAAGATAGCCAATATTCTTGGTTTCTGGGTTTCTTTAATGATATCTGTATTGTTGTCTCCATAAACACGGGTTTCATCAATCGATCTGTTAAACTCAAAAACTACCGCCAGATCGTCTGAGGCATCGTTGTTTAAGTCGCCATAAACATGATCGATAACGGTCCAGTTGGGTGGAGTAATTTGCTCAATGGAAGATCCTTGTGTTTTAATTTTAGGAAATACAAATGCTTTTTGTGCAAAGCTGATTTGCACACTGAGCATCAGGATGTAGAAACAAAAAACTTTCATTTAGGTAGAAAACGTGTTGATGTAGGGTTAAAACGTGTAAATTGGTGTTTTAGTTTAAATTAATTGCATATCCAGGTATATTCGTCATGCTGTCCCGAATTTTCGAGATCAGCAGCTTATAGGCCCTGACCCCGATGTAAAATCGGGACAGGGTAACGACGCTATTAAAAAATCCCGTACTTTTGCAGAAAAAACAATTCCCTTTGAAAACCGAAATATTTGCCATTACGCCGCCATTTACCCAACTGAATACCCCATATCCAGCAACGGCGTATATAAAAGGTTTTCTGAACACTAAAAATATCAGCGCTACACAGGCCGATCTAGGCATTGAGGTGATTTTGGAATTGTTCTCTAAAAAAGGATTGCAAGATCTGTTCAATCACACTGAGCGAAGTTTTTGCATTGATAGTGAAAATCCAAGAAGCGATAATGCTAAACGTATTTTCGCTTTACAAGATGAATATTTAAAAACCATCGATGCGGTAATTGCATTTTTACAAGGCAAAAATCCAACTTTGGCATTGCAGATCTGTAGTGATGATTTTCTGCCCCAAGCTTCGCGTTTTGCAGCTTTAGAAGAGTTGGATTGGGCTTTTGGGGCAATGGGTACGCAAGATAAAGCGAAACATTTGGCTACACTTTTTCTTGAAGACATATCGGATTACATAGTAGAGTGTGTTGATGAAAATTTTGGTTTTAGCCGTTATGCAGAACGTTTAGGCAGAAGTGCTAATTCCTTTGATGAACTGTACGATGCTTTGCATAAAGAACCAACCTACATAGATGAGATCCTGATTTCGGTTTTAAAAGAGAAAATTGAAACTGTTCAGCCTAAATTGTTCCTGATTTCTGTTCCTTTTCCGGGCAATTTGTATAGTGCTTTCCGTTGTGCACAATGGGTCAAGGCCAATTACCCAGAAATCAAAATTTCTATGGGCGGTGGTTTCCCGAATACAGAATTAAGATCATTATCGGATGCAAGGGTTTTTGAATTCTTCGATTACATTACCTTAGATGACGGCGAATTACCAATTGAACTCTTACATCAAAATATTACACATCCTATTCCAGCTGAAGCCCATTTTTATAAAAGGACTTTCCTGCTAGAAAAGGGCAAGGTGGTTTACCGTAACGATGCCTTCAGAAATGATTATAAGCAGGCTGATGTAGGTACGCCAGATTATACAGGGTTATTATTGGATAAATATATTTCGGTAATTGAAATCGTAAACCCCATGCACCGCATGTGGAGTGATGGGCGATGGAACAAACTCACCATGGCCCACGGTTGTTACTGGGGCAAATGTACGTTCTGCGATATTTCACTCGATTATATCAAAGTTTACGAACCGGTTGCCGCCAAATTGATTGTAGATCGGATTGAGGATCTATATGAAAAGACCGGGCAAAATGGCTTTCACTTTGTTGATGAGGCTGCACCACCGGCTTTAATGCGAGAGGTTGCCTTAGAAATCATCAGAAGGAAATTAGCGGTTACTTGGTGGACAAACATCCGTTTTGAAAAAAGCTTTACTCAAGATTTATGTTTATTGTTAAAGGCTTCGGGTTGTATTGCCGTTTCGGGTGGACTGGAAGTTGCCTCAGATCGTTTGTTAAAGCTGATCGATAAAGGCGTAACGGTAGAACAAGTGGCTAAGGTTACCCGTAATTTTACCGAAGCTGGAATCATGGTTCATGCTTATTTGATGTATGGCTACCCCACACAAACAGTACAGGAAACGATCGACAGTTTGGAGATGGTACGCCAGTTGTTTGAAGTTGGGATATTACAATCAGGCTTTTGGCACCAATTTGCCATGACGGCACATAGTCCGGTAGGCATGTACCCGGAAAAATTTGGGGTGGTAAAAGACACTGAAGTGATCGGGACTTTTGCCAATAACGATATCAATTATACCGATAAAACGGGCATCGACCATAATAAATTCAGTTTCGGGTTGAAAAAATCACTTTTCAATTTTATGCATGGCATTTGTTTTGATTATGAACTGCAGGATTGGTTTGATTTTAAAATTCCTAGGACGAAAATCCCTTCAGATTTTATTGAAAAGGCTTTAAATGATGAGGATTATTTTAATACAAAACCTACCGCAAAAGTAGTTTGGATAGGAGGAAAGCCTTCTGCCGAGTATTTTACCAAATCGAAAAAGGGTAATACCTGGGAAATGGCATCATTAACTTTTCACGATAAAAAAGAGACTTTTACTGTGCAAACCAATAAAAAGGAAGGAGTCTGGCTGAACAGTATTTTAAATAAAATCTCGATCTCCAATGAAAAAGTCTTCACTTTTCAGGAGGTTAAAACCGATTTTGAACAAGAAATGGAAAACTTTGAGCTGTTCTGGTATTCTAAACCGATCAATACGCTTAGGGAATACGGTTTGTTGGTTTTGTAAATTTTGCTTAGGCTCATTTCCAACGAACGTAAAATATTTAGACGATTAAATCGTCATTCTATCGCTGCACTCGTTAGAAACGAGCGCAAACATTATTTTACTACATCTTCATTTTAAAATGCGTCAGGAAATAGATGATGCAGATTAATATAATCGAATTTAAGATCAGTAATAACCAAGAAATAATAGATTTCCGGTCTTTCATTACTGCTATAAAAGATGTGATGTAAGCCATTGCAATTAACGCCAGGAATAAGTTTACAGTCTGGATACCCAAAATATAATATCCGTCGTATGAAAAAACGAGTGCACTGAGTGCTAAGAATACAACTGAGGCGGTAGTGTAGCGTTTATTCGGTTTCATGTTGATTTAATTTACCATGTAAAGAGCATTCAATCGCACCCTTTACATGGCTCAAAATTTATAGTTTAATCACAATGCGGAACAGTAAAAGTCCAGGTTTCTGATTCTCCGTTTGGAATAATATAGCCATTTCCTCTGATATTCTCGAACCATAATTTACCTCTAAGTTTTTCTCTGGTTCCTACTTCATTTAAGGTCGCACTATCATAAAGTCTGCCGTTAATCATCACATATTTAATTTTTTCCGAATTGCGGATATCATCTAATGGATTGGCATCCATAATCACCATATCAGCTAGTTTCCCAACTTCTAGTGAACCGATTTCTTTGTTCATCCCTAAATAACTTGCGCCGTTTAACGTTGCGGCCCTGATGGCTTGCATTGGCGTAAAGCCACCCTGAACAAACATCCAAAGTTCCCAATGTGCACCTAAACCCTGGATTTGTCCATGGGCACCAAGATTAATCTTTGTACCACCGTCAGCAATTTGTTTAGCAGCTTTGGCAATGTCGATATGGTTATAGTCGCTGTACTCAGAAGTTGTTCTCCGTCTGGCTCTCGCATCAATAATCGAACGCGGCGTATAGGTCATTAATTTTTCGTTCTCCCAAACATTGGTTCTGTCGTACCAGTAATTTTCGCCCCATTGTCCCCCGTAAGCCACAATTAAAGTAGGTGTATAAGCTACATCGGTATTGTTCCAAAGCGTGGTAACATCTTTATAAACCGGTATAACAGGAATACTATGTTCTATTCCGGTATGCCCATCGGCAACCATATTCATGTTGGTGAAAAAAGTAGAGCCACCTTCAGGTACAACCTCCATATTTAACTGTCGTGCTGCTTCTAAAATCTGTTGACGCTGCTCTCTACGCGGTTGATTATACGACTTTACTGAAAATGCGCCAACTGCCTTTAGCCTGCGCAGATTAGCCAAGGCATCATCTAAGCTATTAATCACCACTTTAAAATCGCCATCAGCACCATATAAAATAGATCCTGTTGAATAAACCCTCGGGCCAACCATTCTGCCTGCTTTAAGCATTTCGCTCTGGCTAAAAACCATTTCGGTATTGCTTGACGGATCGTGCGAAGTGGTTACACCAAAAGCCAGATTGGCCATATAACTCCAATCGCTCTGTGGTGTTATTCCATCAGGACTGGTGCGCAAGTGCGCGTGAACATCAACAATGCCTGGCATAATGGTTTTGCCATTAACATCAATTACTTTGGCGTTGGCCGGAATGCTTACTTCATCTGTTTTTCCTATCGCAGTAATTTTATTTCCATCGGTAATAATGGTACCATTTTCAATAACTTCGTCACCTTTCATCGAGATAATCCTTGCGCCTTTCAACGCCACTATTCCGGTAGGGATATCGGATTTTAAAACCAAATTGATGTCTATAGAAGATGCTTCGGTTTTGGGGGTAGCTCCATCAAAGTTGAAAGCATTATTTACATCAACGGTAAAATATTTAGGACCCAACGTCCAATGCAGACTTTTACTATCGGCGCTCCATTGAATATATGTTCCGCCATCGGTAGTCACTTTTGTAACCGGAATGGCTTTATTGCCTGCTGATGCATCCTGTGCCGTACCAATATTGATCATTGGTGTGATGTAAACGTTAAACAATTCGTTAAATGCCACCCATTTATTATCCGGACTGATAACAAACTGATTTGCATATTGAGAAGTAAAGTGTGTTCTTTCGTTCGCTCCGTTTAAATCGATACTTTTTAATGCTTTTTTGCCATCAGCATAACTCTGGAAATAAATGCGGGTATCGGTATTGTTAAACTGTGGACGGATTCCATTATCTAAAATCAAAGTTTTAGCACCACCATTGGCTGGCATCATAAAAATACCTGTTCCGCGACCATAGTTATAGCCTAAAACATCGTTACCACTTCCTTTTCTAAAAACGATTTTATCGCCTTTTGTTGAGTATTGAGGGGAATAATAAAAACCTTTTTCATCAGTTAGCATAATGGTTTTTCCTGACTTTACATCTGTACGCTTTATTGCGCCACGTAATTCATCGCTCCAGGTGGTATAAACAACATATTTTCCATCGGGACTAAAAGCAGGTTCAAATTCGAAATCCAATCCATTGGTTAACCTTTCTGGTGTTCCTGCTGGTAATTCTTGTTTGTATAAGTATCCTGCAGCATTAAAGACAATTATTTTTCCATCAGGCGAAGTGGTTAATTGTCTTAACATTTTGGCTGAAAATTCATTGCTGAAAACCTGCTGTTCAAAATGTAATGCTTTTTGTACGGTTTGAATCGTATTCGCCTGAAAAGGAATAGTACTGTTGATCAATGTACCAATTTCTGTTTTTCTGATTTTTCCTTTTGCATAGAAAACAATGCTTTTGCTATCTGGAGTCCAGGCAAAATTTGGATAAACGCCAAAAATAGCCCAGGTTTCCTGCTGATCATGAGATAAATCTTCGTTAACCGGCCATTCTTCGCCAGTCTTCAGATTCTGGACATATAAAGTAGATTTTAACCTTACGCGTTTTACAAAAGCTATTAAATTTCCATCCGGAGAAACTTGCGGGCGACAGGCACCACCTTGTTCATTAATCAAAGTGGTTAATTTTCCTGTCGTTAAATCCAGTTGACGGATGGCATAAATAGTCCCGTTAGGATCTTTACTATATTCAAAATTAGGGCCCGGACTTACATCTTCACTAAAGTAAACATATTTGCCATCTGGCGAAACGTTAGGTTCACCTGCATCCTGTTGATCGTTTTTACGTTTGGTTAACTGTACACCGTCGCCACCGTTTATGCTATACATCCACATTTCGCCAGCGCCTAACGATCGGCTTGCGGTAAAGTGTTTTCTGGCCACTAGGTATTCGCTATTTGGCATCCAGGTGGCATTATTCAATAACCTGAAACTCTCTTTGGTAACCTGTTTTTTGCCAGAACCATCACGGTTCATAATCCATATATTATCTCCACCGCTTTTATCGCTGGTGTAAGAAATGTATTTTCCGTTAGGACTAAAACGGGGTTGAACGTCCCAGGCAATGCCACCACTAATTAGTTTTGCAACTCCTCCGCTAATTGGCATCACGTAAATGTCGCCAAGTAAATCAAAGGCAATTTCCTGTCCATCAGCACTTACATCAAGGTTCATCCAGGTGCCTTCATCAGTATTTAAGGTAAAGTTTTTTGTGGTGCCCTGGTATTTTTCGATATCCCATTTTTTCTCTTGGGCGTTTGAACTAAAAAATAATATTGAAAGAGCGGATAGAAAATAGAGATGCTTCATTATATTTTGGATGGTTATTTAAATAATTCGTGTATTTTTCTCTGGAGTAATTTTTTGTCAGGTAACTGGGTTTTATACTCAGCTACCAAAGTAGGAGAAAGGCTTCTGCTTAATGCATATTCTACTACTTCGTTATCTTTATCTTTGCAAAGCAGAATGCCAATACTTGGATTTTCGTTTGATTTTTTAACATCCCTATCTAAAGCTTCTAAATAGAAGTTTAATTGGCCTAAATGTTCGGGCTTGAATTTGTCTACTTTTAATTCAAATGCGACTAAACATTGTAAGCCACGGTGATAAAAAAGCAAATCGATATAAAAATCGCTGTTACCGACCTGTATTTTGTATTCTTCACTGATAAACAAAAAGTCTTTTCCCAGTTCAAGGATGAAACTTCGCATTTCTTGAACTAAACTTTTTTGTAAATCACTTTCGGTGTGAGGTTCTGAGAGATTAAGAAATTCAAATACGTAGCTATCTTTAAAACTGTTTTCTAGGTCGTCGTGTAATTCTCTCAACACCGTTGAGAGTTTTGCGTTGCCAATAATCGATCTTTCAAAAAAGCCAGCCGAGATTTGACGATCGAGTTCTCTAAAAGAATAATTTTCTTTTTTTGATAATTTAAGATAAAATTCACGTGCTTCAGGATTACTGCATCGAGAAAAGATAGCCAAATTGTGCGACCAGCTTATTTCTCTCACCAGTGGTGAGAGTTTTGGATATTCGCAGTAGCTCTCGTAAAACTGTTTCATCCGCCAAAGATTTTTATCCGAAAAACCTTTCAAACCAGGTTCGTTTTTTGATAAAAATTCGGCTAATTGTTTTACAACCGATTGTCCCCATTCGGCTTTTTTAACCTTGTTATGGATATACTCGCCGATATTCCAATACAGATTAATTAGTGTAGAATTTACAGTCTTTAACGCAGCCGTTCGGGCATTTTTAATTAAGCTAATAATATCTGCAAACTGCGTTTCTATCATGTAATCTGTCTTAATGAGCAAAGTTAATAATCTTTTCTAAAGATGATTTTTTGAATTTCTATCAATAATAAGTAGTGATTTTAGATTAAATGTATAGTTTTGATACCGCCGATTTATGACAGCAATAGAGATTTTACAAAAATATTGGGGACATCAAGCTTTTAGGCCTTTACAGGAAGATATTATTTCTTCGGTTCTGGAAGGAAAGGATAGTTTAGCATTATTGCCTACAGGTGGGGGTAAATCGATCTGTTTTCAGGTTCCTGCTTTGGTTAAAGAGGGGATTTGCATTGTAGTTTCGCCTTTAATTGCCTTGATGAAAGATCAGGTAGAGAACCTGAAATCTAAAGGGATTGAAGCCATTGCCATTTATGCTGGCATGGGTAAACGAGAAATCGATATCTTGCTGGATAACTGTATTTACGGAAAAATCAAATTCCTTTATTTATCTCCTGAACGTTTATTGTCTGATTTAGTGCGGGTTCGCATTTCGTACATGAATGTAAATTTAATTGCTGTAGATGAAGCACATTGCATTTCGCAGTGGGGTTATGATTTTCGTCCGCCATACCAAAAGATCGCCAAACTCCGCGAAATCCTTCCTAATGTGCCTGTTTTGGCACTTACCGCGACTGCTACTGAGTTTGTGCGGAAAGATATTGTAGAGAAGCTTGAAATGAAAGACCCACAGGTTTTTGTTAAAAGTTTTGCCAGAGATAACTTAAGCTACGTGGTTTTCGGCCAAGAAGATAAGTATAAAAAACTAATTGATATTTGCCAAAAAGTAAAAGGTACAGGTTTGGTTTATGTACGTAACCGCAGGGAAACCGCCGAGGTTGCTAATTTTATCAATAGGAATCAGATTAAGGCCGATTTTTACCATGCCGGATTAGAGCGTGATGTACGTTTTTTAAAACAAGAAGAATGGAAAAATAACAAAACCCGGATTATGGTGGCTACAAATGCTTTCGGGATGGGAATTGATAAGGCAGATGTTCGTTTTGTGGTGCATTTAGATTTACCAGAAAGTTTAGAAGCCTATTACCAGGAAGCTGGTAGGGCAGGGCGCGACGAAAAACGAAGCTACGCTGTTCTGTTAGCTAATCAATCCGATGTTGTGGGCTTAGAATCCAGGTATTTAGATAGTTTTCCTACTCCAGATGAGATCAGAAAAACCTATCACTACCTCGGTAATTATTTTCAATTGGCATTTGGTGCAGGCGAAGGTTTAACTTTTACTTTTGATGTAGCTGATTTCTGTAAAAGATTTAATATTAGTGTTTTAAAAACAATTTCTGCTTTGAAGTTTTTAGAACACGATGGCTACATCACCTTATCTGAAAGTGTTTTTCTACCATCAAGAATGATGTTTATTGCCAGTCATGAAGACATTTACCGTTTTCAGATTGAAAATAAAGCTTACGATGGCATTATAAAAACCATTCTGCGTTCGCACGGTGGTGCTTTCGACGGTTTTGTTAAGATTAATGAAGCCGATTTAGCCAAGAAAACAGGATTGTCGTATAAAGAAATTATCGCATTGCTTAATAAATTGCAGGCCATCGAGTTACTTACTTATACGCAGCAAACCGATCAGCCGCAATTGCAATACATTAGGCCGAGAGTAGATATGGACCATTTCGATCTCGACGTGAAATACCTCGAACTGAGAAAGGAAATCCTACATAAACAGATTAACGCAGTGGTAGCTTACGCTTCATCAAATTTGTGCAGGAGTATTCAGCTGCTTCATTATTTCGACGAAGATCATGCTGCAAAATGTGGGGTATGCGATGTTTGCCTGGCTGAGAAAAGAGCCGAAAATCAGAGCCAGATGGGAGAGGAAATTGAATTTGAGATTGTTTCTTTACTGCAACAACAACCTTTAAGTCTTGACGATCTGGTTACAAGTATTAAAAATGGTGCCGAAGCTGAAAGGATCGATACCATTAGAGAATTATTAGATGCAGGTAAGATAAAAACTGATGGGAAGAAGTATTATCTTTAGATGTGAGATGTGAGATGTGAGATGTGAGATGTGAGATGTGAGAAAAATGCCAATCAAGTTACCAATAAAATATTAGTTTTGTAATGAACTATTTAATCTGTATAATCAAACAATCAGTATAATCTTCCGCGAAGCGAAAAAACAAATGATAACAAAAAACAATAAGAAAACCATCCGTTCGTGGGCATTCTTCGATTGGGCAAACTCTGCCTATAACTTAGTCATCACTTCTACTATTTTTCCGGCTTATTATACCATTATTACCACCACTAAAGAACATGGTGATAAAGTGGAGTTCTTTGGCCGGACCTTTGTAAATACCTCGCTTTCCAATTATGCCTTGTCGTTTGCTTATTTGATTATGGCTTTTGCTTTGCCAATACTTTCATCCATTGCCGATAGAAGAGGGAATAAAAAGTCATTTATGAAATTCTTTACCTATGTGGGTGGAGCCGCCTGTATCGGTTTATATTTCTTTAAACTGGATACGCTCGAAATGAGCATCATTTTGTTTGCAATAGCTGCAATGGGATATATTGGAGGGGTATTATTCAGCAACTCTTATTTGCCTGAAATTGCAACCGAAGAACATCAGGATCGTGTGAGTGCACAAGGTTTTTCGTATGGTTACATCGGCTCAGTTTTACTTCAACTGATTTGTTTCCTATTTGTGTTAAAGCCAGGATGGTTTGGTATTACAGATCTCTCATTTCCACCAAGGTTATCATTTTTATTAGTTGGTATATGGTGGATCGGTTTCTCTCAGATTCCTTTTTCAGCACTTCCGAACGGAACACCTCAGCACGATAAAGTAAAAACGAATATCCTTAAAGATGGCTTTAGCGAATTATCGAAAGTTTGGGCGCAGGTTAAACAAATGAGGGTTTTAAAAGGATTTTTAGTTTCTTTCTTTTTCTACTCTATGGGTGTACAAACCATTATGCTTGCTGCTGCTGGTTTTGCTGAAAAAACATTAAAATTAGGAACGGCAAAATTGATTGCAGTAATATTGATCATTCAACTTGTTGCCATCCCCGGTGCCATGCTCATGTCGTATTTAGCTAAAAAAATAGGGAATATAAATGTGTTAATTATGGTAGTTGTAGTATGGATAGGCTGTTGTGTTTTTGGTTATTACATCACTGGCGAGTATCAATTTTACTCATTGGCCGCAATTGTAGGCTTAATTATGGGCGGAATCCAATCTTTATCGCGCTCTACCTATTCTAAATATTTACCGGTTGATACAAAAGATAGCACTTCATTCTTCAGCTTTTACGATGTAACGGAGAAATTGGCGATTGTAATTGGCCTTTTCAGTTTTGCTTACATTGAAGATTTAACCGGAAATATTCGCTACTCAATTATCGCTTTGGCATCATTTTTTATTGTTGGATTAGTTCTTTTAGTACTTCTAAGAAAAAACGAACATAAAGAATCGCTAAAATTGTAAGTTTGCAGTCGTTAAGAATATTATGAAAGTAGAATTATTTGTGCCTTGTTTTGTAGATCAGCTCTATCCTGAAACCGCTTTTAATACTTTAAGGTTATTAGAAAAATCGGGGTGTGATGTAACCTACAATTCAAAACAAACCTGTTGTGGGCAACCTGCATACAATGCGGGTTATTGGGATGAGGCTAAAGAAGTGGGTACAAAATTCTTAAACGATTTTACCGAAAATACCTATGTCGTAGCGCCGTCAGCATCGTGTGTAGGCATGGTGAAAGGTGGATTTAACGATCTGTTTACCAATACCATTGTACACAACAAATGCCGGAGTTTGCAATCGAATATATGGGAGCTTTCTGATTTTCTGGTAAACGTAGCCAAAAGAGATTATTTCGGTGCTGAATTGGAAGGAAAAGCCGTTTACCATGATTCGTGCAGCGCATTGCGTGAGTGCAAAATCAAAGATGAACCCCGCCAGTTGCTTTCTAAAGTACACGGTTTAGAAATGATCGAAATGGAAGATACCGATATGTGCTGTGGTTTCGGCGGAACATTTGCGGTTAAATTCGATGCCATTTCATCTGCAATGGCCGAGCAGAAAGTTAATCATGCGCTCGCACAGCAGGCAGATTACATCATTTCGACCGATTTATCTTGCCTTTTACATCTTCAGGGGTATATTGAGAAAAATAATCTTGCGATTAAAACCATGCACATTGCCGATGTATTGTGTAATGGCTGGCTGGAAAGTACAGAATACTAGCCACCAAGCTTTAGCTTTTGTGGAAGTAACGCTGAAGATGATTAAATCTCTAATTTATTTTGGAAAGCAGTTGCAGAAGCCAATGGGATAGAGCAGTCCCGCTCTCGCTTCTGCTCCGATGAAAAATCGGGAGCATCTCGCTTTGATCGGGTTTAGTTGGCGTAAATAGTACTGTTATCAAGAGTAAAATAAACCCGACCGACAGCGTTATCCCGATTTAGGATCAATTTAATTTAAGATAATTTCAATCGGGATTAAGCAAAGGGCGGGACTATCGGTACAGAAGCACTACAGGTACTGCTTTTCTAATAAAGGATTAGGCATTGTAATATTTAAATTACTTTCAGCCTAAATCTATCCTTAAACGATCTAAACGTAATCTTTAACACAATTTAACACGTTTTATATTACAAACTACAATACCTTTGTTAAACCTTTTTAAGGCTTTTGTATCTAACAAACAAAACAAAATCGTAATGAAAAAAATAATCTTCGCTTTACTGGGCGTTTTATCAATTGCATCAATTGCAGATGCGCAGCAGAAAAAAACTTCAGGAGCCATACAATTTGAAAATATTATCGATCCGGCAGCTATGGCCTCGGCGAGCGGTATCCAGCTAACCGATCAGATGAAAGCCAGAATGCCCTCATCAAGCAAAAGCAACTTCGAGTTGTTGTTTACGGCTACAAATGCCAGTTATATGCCAGTTGAAGAAACTGAGGATAGTAATGGAGCAGGTGGTGGCGGTGGCGGCATGGGCCGTATGATGATGCGTTTTGGTGGTGGCGGTGGTAACAGAGAATACTATTATACCTTTGCAGATAAAGGACTTACAGAGGTTTTTGATCTGAACGATACCACATATTACATGCCGAGTAAATTAACTTTATCTACTTCTGGTCCGATTGGCTCAATGAGAATGGGCGGTAGAAATCCTAATGATACCACTGCAGCAAAACCAGCTCCGGCACCAACCATAGAAGTGATTAAAACAGATTCTACTAAACAGATTATCGGTTTTACCTGTCACCAGGCGATTATAAGATCTACAAGGGCGATAAAAATCCTGGATATGGATAAAAACGTAGTAGAAGAAACCAAAATCTGGTACACAAAAGATTTAGGCTTCGACTTTTCTCCGAACCCAAATATGTGGACTGAAGGTGCAGTTTTAGCGATCGAAGGCAGAGGTAACAGCTCAATTGCCAAAAGCATCGAATATAGAAATGTAAGTACAAAAGATGTAACCGCACCTAAAAAAGCAAAATTGATCACTGCTGAAGAGTATAAAACTAAAATGGAGAACATGATGAAACGTTTTAGACAGAACAGACCAGGTGGTGGCCAGGTAAGATCATTTGGTATGAATTAATTCATTCTGCGAGACTTCCGAAGTTTGTGCTTTAGGCCAGCCACAGGCGAACTTCTGAAGTCTTATAATAAAGCCCTGAAGGTATAAGCTTTCAGGGCTTTTTTTGTATCATTTTTGAAAGGGTTGGCTTTAGTTTTTGCATCTAAACTGAGAATAACTATTATTGGAGTTGAATATAACCTAGCCAAAAGTGATTACAGCCGAGAACAAAACAAATTTATTAGCAACCAAGCAGCATTTCGAAATTTTAGATGGATTAAGGGGCGTAGCGGCCATTGTGGTGGTTATTTATCACTTTATGGAAATCGCTATTACCAATTATAACAAGAATTTTCTTTCGCATGGTTTCCTCGCTGTCGATTTCTTTTTCTGTTTATCCGGTTTTGTAATTGCCTATGCTTACGATAGCCGTGCACCACATATGGGGATTACACAGTTCTTTAAATTAAGGCTTATCCGTTTGCACCCGCTGGTGGTTATTGGTTCCGTTTTAGGACTGATTACTTTTCTGATCGACCCATACAGCGATCTTTATGAGGTTTATGGATTCGGGAAAACCTTTCTTTTATTTTTATCCTCAGCTTTTTTAATCCCTTATCCGGCCATGCCCGAGCGTTATACCAACTTATTCTGCTTAAATGCACCAGCCTGGTCGTTATTCTGGGAATATATTGCCAATATCTTTTACATTTTTATACTTTACCGCCTGGGTAAAAAAACACTGCTCGTTTTGGTTGTTATAGGAGCGGTATGCCTTTGTTATGTAGCTGTTCGCGCTACTAACGTAGGTGGCGGCTGGGGAGGGCAGAATTTCTGGGACGGTGGGGCACGCGTGCTGTATTCTTTTACAGCCGGTATGCTGGTTTACCGTTTAAATTGGGTGATCAAAAATAAACTTGGCTTTTTAGGCATGATCGTGCCTTTGCTCGCAGCCTTTTTAGTTCCTTTTAATGATAAATACAATTGGATTACCGAGCCGATACTTGTGCTGTTTTATTTTCCACTTTTAGTGGCACTAGGAGCAGGTACAGTATTAAATCCATCGCTTAAAAAGATCTGTAATCTTTCAGGCGAAATATCATATCCGCTTTATATGGTACATTATCCATTTGTCTGGATATTTTTAACCTATGTAGCCGAAGTTCAGCCACCAGCATCCTTACTTTGGGTGGTGATACCGGTTTCTGTACTGCTTTTAACCGTTTTCGCTTATGTGGTAATGAAATTCGTCGATATTCCATTGCGTAAATATTTGAAGGTTAAATTTTTAAGCTAATCGAGTGTGGTTAGTGGAGACACGAACCATGGCTTCACATAAGATCTTAATTTATTAACGGAATTGATTAGTAAAGGAGATAAACACAAAGAAAGATTCGTCATTGCAAACTGAAGCCATGGTAATTGCGTTGGAGTGAAGCAATCTTTCTAATTTAATCCCACTGGTTTTATGCTTTACCTTGCTTTTTAGCCGAAAAATGCATACATTTGCACAAAATAAAATCACATTGTAAGTGATCTTTAAAACTTTTTTATTTAAAAATTAAATCATAGTTGTAGATGATTAACATTACTTTACCTGACGGTTCTGTCCGTCAGTATGAAAAGGGCACTTCTGCCCACCAAATTGCATTGTCAATTTCTGAGGGTTTAGCCCGTAACGTATTAGCCGCTGAGGTTAATGGCGAAGTTTGGGATTCAACAAGGCCGATCGAATCTGATTCATCAGTAAAATTATTGACCTGGAATGATACTGCCGGAAAATCGACTTTTTGGCATTCATCAGCTCACTTAATGGCTGAGGCTTTAGAAGCACTTTATCCGGGTACTAAATTCGGTATCGGCCCGGCTATCGAAACTGGTTTTTATTATGATGTAGACTTTGGTGACCGTGAATTTTCTTCGGACGATTTCAAGGCCATCGAAACCAAAATGATCGAACTGGCTAAGCAAAAGGAAACTTTTGTACGCGAAAGTGTAAGCAAAGCTGATGCGGTAAAATATTTTACCGAAAAAGGCGATGAGTATAAACTGGATTTAATTGACGGCCTGGAAGATGGTAAAATTACTTTCTATACCCAAGGTTCATTTACCGATTTATGTCGTGGTCCACATATTCCGAATACTGGTTTTGTGAAAGCAGTAAAACTGATGAATGTAGCTGGTGCTTACTGGCGTGGCGACGAAACCAAAAAACAGTTAACCCGTATTTATGGGGTAACTTTTCCTAAGGCGAGCGAGCTTACTGAATATCTTTTAATGATTGAGGAGGCAAAAAAACGCGATCACCGTAAACTAGGGAAAGAACTGGAGCTGTTTGCTTTCTCAGAAAAAGTAGGCATGGGCTTGCCTTTATGGCTGCCTAAAGGAACTGCTTTGCGCGAGCGTTTGGTGAACTTTTTAACTAAAGCACAAGCTAAAGCAGGTTACGAGCAAGTAGTAACACCGCATATCGGACACAAAAATTTATATGTAACCTCAGGTCACTGGGAGAAATACGGTAAAGATTCGTTCCAACCAATTAAAACACCACAAGAAGGAGAGGAGTTTTTCTTAAAACCGATGAACTGCCCTCACCACTGTGAGATTTACAAAACAAAACCACGTTCTTATAAAGATCTTCCGGTTCGTTTTGCCGAGTTTGGTACGGTTTACCGTTACGAACAAAGTGGCGAATTACATGGGTTAACCCGTGTACGTGGCTTTACTCAAGATGATGCACACTTATTCTGCATGCCAGAACAGGTGAAAGAAGAGTTTAAAAAAGTAATCGACTTGGTGCTTTATGTATTTAAATCATTAGGTTTTGATAACTATACTGCTCAAGTTTCATTAAGAGACCCGGAGAACAAATCGAAATATATTGGTTCTGACGAAAATTGGAGACTATCTGAAAATGCCATTATCGAAGCAGCTGCAGAAAAAGGCTTAAATACTGTCGTAGAATATGGCGAAGCCGCCTTCTATGGCCCTAAGCTCGATTTTATGGTGAAAGATGCTTTAGGTAGAAAATGGCAGTTAGGTACTATCCAGGTTGATTATAATCTACCAGAGCGTTTCGAATTGGAATACACCGGTAGCGATAACCAGAAGCACAGACCAGTAATGATTCACCGTGCACCATTTGGTTCATTGGAAAGATTTATTGCTGTTTTGATTGAGCATTGTGCCGGAAACTTCCCGTTATGGTTAAGTCCGGAGCAATTTATTGTTCTTCCTATTTCAGAAAAATATGAAGAATATGCAAAAAAAGTTTTAGATGAACTAAATAATTCCGATATTCGCGGGCTGATTGACTTTCGTGATGAGAAAATCGGTCGCAAAATACGCGATTCGGAAGTTAAAAAGATCCCATACATGCTCATTATCGGTGATAAGGAAATGGCAGAAAGAAAAGTTTCTGTCCGCAAACATGGTGAGGGAGATTTAGGTGAAATGACGTTGGAAGAGTTCAACAATTTATTAAGAAAAGAAATAACAGTTTAAATTAAATAGTACAAATTTGGCATTAGGAAGACCAGGATTTAACAGGGGACCACGTCCACCTTTTAAGAAAAAAGAAGCAGAGCATAACATTAATCAGTATATTAAATCGCCCGAAGTGCGTTTAGCTGGCGATAATGTTGAACCGGGGATTTATCCTTTGGCAAAAGCTTTGGCACTTGCTGATGAACTGGAATTGGATTTGGTAGAAATATCTCCAAATGCCGTACCACCAGTTTGTAGAATTATTGATTACAGTAAATTTGTTTATGAGCAAAAGAAAAAGCAGAAAGAAATTAAAGCTAATGCGAAACAAACTGTAATTAAGGAGATCCGTTTTGGTCCTAATACCAACGATCACGATTTCCAGTTTAAATTGAAGCATGCAGTAAGCTTTTTAGAGAACGGTGAGAAAGTTAGAGCTTATGTGCATTTTAAAGGTAGAGCAATTGTTTACAAAGAGCAGGGAGAAATTTTATTGTTAAAATTCGCTCAGGCTTTAGAAGATGTAGGAAAAGTAGAGTTGTTACCTAAGTTAGAAGGTAAACGTATGTTCCTAACAGTTGCGCCTAAAGTAGCAAAAAAATAAAAATAGGTTTATAAATTAAAAAACAGGTTATGCCAAAAATGAAAACCAATTCCAGTGCTAAAAAGCGTTTTTCGCTTACTGGAACAGGTAAAATCAAAAGAAACAACGCATACAAAAGTCACATCTTAACAAAGATGAGCACTAAACGTAAACGTGCCTTAGGTCAAGCAAGTATCGTATCTGATGCTGATATGGGTAACGTTAAACGTATGCTTTGTATCGGAAAGTAATTTATTAATTCACCAGGTATCAGGCTTTAAGTTTCCGGTTAAACGGAACGCCGCTTGCCAAAAAACAACAACAACATGCCACGTTCGGTAAACGCAGTAGCTTCGAGAAGAAGAAGAAAAAAAATCCTTAATCTAGCCAAAGGCTATTGGGGAGCAAGAAGTAAGGTTTATACTGTTGCTAAAAACACAGTAGAAAAAGGTTTGCAATATGCATACCGTGACCGTAAAGTTAAGAAAAGAGAATTCCGCGGATTATGGATCCAACGTATTAATGCAGGTGCTCGTCAGCACGGTATTTCTTACTCTCAATTAATTGGTAAACTAGCTTCTAAAGAAATCGGTTTAAACCGTAAAGTATTGGCTGATTTAGCAATGAATCACCCAGAAGCTTTCAAAGCTGTAATTGATGCAGTAAAATAGAAATTTTCGCTTAGGCGATAATCATATTTAAAAAGGTCCCGATGTAAATCGGGACCTTTTTTGTTGTTTGGTTTGGTTCTGAAAATCTAATATAATCCCAATTCTGCAAGACTGGCAAACTGTAGACCATCCTGTGCTGAATTTAAAATAACTTTAAAATACTGGAATGTTTTGGCGCTTCCAAAATCAAAGTACTGCGCACCATTTACATTTTGGGCCACATAGTTATTAACTGAAGTAAAGTTTATGCCATCTGTGCTGGTGAGCAGTTCAAAGTTTTTTACAGCCCTGCTCAAACCACTTCTTTGTGTTAAACTTAAACCATTTGCCGTTTTTGAAGCGCCCAAATTGATCACTATAGTATGTGGATAGCTTGTTGCCGAGCTGCTCCATCTCGAATGCCAGTAAGTACTTGCACTATTATCAATCAACCTTGCCGCTCTACCATTTGTAGCACCTTCTCCACTGGTTTCTTCCGAACTAAACGAAGCAATACTCCAGCCTGTTTTGCTTAACTCATTTTTCGTTGAGAAATTTAATACTGGTAAGCCTCCTGAAAAAGTATAAGCATAAATCTGCTCGGTTACGGTTCCATTGTCGTGTACCAGTTTAACTTTTAGTTCATATGGAATACCATCAGCTTTTTCCTGCAAATCCGCAATTGGCATTACAACTCTAAAACTATCTGTACCTATCTTTTTCGATTCCCACGTAATGGCGTTATAATCCTTATTTACACCAGTACCCTCATTGCTTACATTAGGGTCGTTGTAATACAGAATACTGGTTACGTTGCCAGTAGATGTAAATTTTCCAGATACCACTATGGAAGCCAAAGTGCTGGAGTAGCTGGCGTATATTTTATTAATACTGCTGGTTACCGAACCGTAATAGGTGCTAGCGTTATTATTGAAAACCTGATTGGCATTTAAAATAGCCGCGTCTGCAGCGGTTAAAAATGTAGGGCTTTTTCCTAAGGTTCCATTACCGCCCCACATTAATGCCATGCCCAGAGTTGAGTTCTCAGAAACTTTCTGTCTGTTGTGCGGTAAATTTAATCCATGACCAAGTTCATGTACCATACCTCCAAACCAAACACTGAAGCGATTGCCAACGGTAGTGCTTAAGCCCAGATTTGCAATGTCCATTTCTTCATAATCCAGCGCATAACACCATCTGCCGGTACCATAAAACGGACCCCCGCTTGGTGTTCCATTCGAACCGATAGAATACCTTGGAATAATGATCAAGGTATGATCGCTGGTTTTATCTGCCGGGTGCGCAGCAAAATAAGCGTTTACTTCGCTTGCAACTGCACCGCTACCTCCAGAGTATGGGTAACTCGCTTTTGGCAATGTTCCTCTAATGGTTAGGATTTTTACATTTCCTGCGCCATCATCAGCAAGGCCAAATGTTTTATTGCCATAACCATTGCGGTTCATTTCTTGTTTGTACCAATCTTGTGTCCATAATAAAAGATCGCTCAATCTTTTTCTATAACCCGCAAGGGTATCGAGGTCGTTAGGTACAAAATACACAATATTTACATTGCGGCTTTGGGTAATAATGTTGGTTGTAGCCAGTTTTTTGTTAATAGAGAAGGTTTTTTCCTCTTGTTGTAATACTTCGGTCTTTTTACAAGATAGGGCGAACAAGCAGGTACAGAATAGCCCTGTTAAAAGTAAACTGTTTTTTTTCATACGATAATTTTAGGTTTAGGTTGATAATATTTGGAATTGGTTGTTGTTGCTTTTTTATATGCTGCACTCAGCCCCTTTACCTAATCTTGTCGATTTCAATACCAAGATTATACCACCATAATTTGCCAGTCTTGGCCACTGTTCCAAACCTTAAAAAGAGCGTATCGTAAATAGATTTTTACCTTATCTGGATTTAAGTTACAAACAAACTTATACAGTAGGCTGAATTAAAACAGCGCAAACGTTTGTGTGGGATGAAATGTAATAAGCTTGAATGATGTAGTAGAATTGCCGTTTGAGCAGGTTCTAAGGCTATTTGATTAGTTATTAAAATGACCTTAAAATTTATTACGCGCAAACGTTTGATCGGCTTGTATTGAGCAACAGATGCTTGAGTAAGTTTAGGTTTACAGCTGGCAAATATGAGGGATAGCTTTAAGAGTAGATCAGCTGTAGCCAATTACTGTAGATTAATGTAAGTCTTATAGAACAATTTTTAATCTAAGCTGTAGAGGGGGAGTGTATGGAGGGTATGAAAAGCGACCTGATGTGAAATCTCGAGTCGCTTTATGTTTTTTTTAACTTTGGTCATCAGTTTCTGCGTCTGGTGCATTCTTTTTAACCGATTCGATACCATTATCTCTGGCCGAGGTACTTTCGTACATTTCGCTGGAGCCAATAATCTGGCCATTTGTAGCCTTTAAACTGAAATGGTATTTGCCGTTAGACGATGTCTTTTTCTCAAATTTTGAATCATCCTGTGCATTTTTTTTAACAGATTCGATTCCATTCTCGCAGCTTGATTTGGCCGAATAGCCTTCGCTGGTTAAAATGGTTTGGCCATTGCTCGCTTTAAGATTAAACTGAAATTCTCCGTTCGATCTTTTGGTAATTACAAATTTTCCCATGGGTCTGATTTTGGATTATTTACTTTGGTTAGTATTTTACCTTATTAATAAGTAGACGGTATTCCTAAAGTTACTAAAGTTTGATTCAATTACAATGAGCAAACAAGAGAATTAATGATAATTTAACCCAGGCTATTGGTAAACTTCATGCGGATGCCGCTCTGAAAGTTCTGGATAATTTTAAAAATTTCGATCAAGGTTACTTTTTCGATTTTGGTTAAACTATCAATTTCGATAAAGTTATTGGGTGCCGCCAGGTCATTGATAATCAGATTGGCCTGATGTTTCAATCTCAGGCCCATCAAATAATAATAAGACTGCGAAAGTTCGTTAAACTGCTCTTCACTAAAAACACCAAGTTCTCTTAAGGCCTTTAAACGTTCGCCTGTATTTTCTTTTTGGAAAATCCTGTTCTGTAAGGCATAAACCCTTGCCAGATCTACAATAGGAGTCATGGCTGTTTTAATATCGAATACTTCTTTTTTATGGATTTTTTGCGTTCTTATATTCCTAAAATAGGTGAGCGGTGGCTCATAGAGTAAGGCATTTTTGGCCAGGTATACGTAGAATTTTTCGATGGGTTTCTGCAGCTCTTCATCAACAAAAGCACGTAAGCTTTCCATAATGGTTAAATCGCCGTAAATGGCCCTGCAATCAAAAAATGCAGCAAATTTTACGGCAGCTTCGGGTAAAGCTTCTTCTATCCAGTTTTTATAATTGTATTTCCAGTGTGATAGCGAATGCGTCCAGTTTGGGTTAGTGGCCATATAATCGCCATCGCAGTATACAAAACCAACAAAATTTAATTTATCCGAAACCTGGGTAGCCATGTCCAGAAAATAAGAACGTACAGCCGCTCTTTTATCTTCTCCGGTATCTTCATAAATAATGGCATTGTCCTGATCGGTTTTTAAGCTAAGCTCTTTTCTGCCTTCGCTACCCAAAACCATAAATACAAATTTTGCAGGTGGCGGACCAAGTTTAGCAATCACCTCTTCAATAATTTTAAAGGAAATGGTATCGGCAATAGTAGTTACCACCTCATTTACAATTTTCGAATGTACACCTCTAGCCAGTAACTGAGACACAATGCCTGGCACTTTTTGCCATTTTAATTTTAGATCGCTTGTATTTACAGCAGATTTTACTGATTGGATAAAAACCAATGGAGATTCGGCCTGCTCGCTTAAAAGGCGGTTTCTGCTTAAAAAGCCAACGTAATTACCATTGTCGTTTACCAATAAATAGCGCGACTTCTTACTGAACATCATCAATATCGCCTCATATACATAAGCATCTGGAGTTATGGTAACAATATGGGTATCCATAACTTCGTCAATCGGCAAATTTGAATTTAGTTGTTTGGCAATTACATTATCCCTTAAAGTAATATCGGTTACGAAGCCCAGATAAACATCCTGATCATTTTTAATAAAGAGGCAACTGGTTTTCTGTTCTGACATTTTAATTGCAGCTTCAAAAATAGGTGTGCCCGGGCTGCAACTTACTATCTTTTTAAAAGTAATGTCTCCAATACGAGCGGTATAAATTTGATCGGCTAGTTTATCTTCCATTAAAAAATCCCTGTAAAATTCTCTTAAACGAAAAATCTTTTGTCTTTTTCTTTTCCAGGTTAAAAGTATGTTCCTGATGGTAGGCTGAAGTTAAGCTAATTTTACCTGTTTTTAAAAGATGAAAGAAAATCTTTGCCGTGTTTAGTGTATCAGATAAAGCATTGTGCGTATTTTCGGGTGCTTCATTAAATAAAATGGTATAAAATTTATCCAGCTTTAAATGACTGATTACTGTATTGGTGATGTAAGGTGCGCTTGCCTTCATCGTACAAAAAAAAGCCAGGTTTTTAAAAATGTTTTCCTTTCCGATTCGGTATAATTCAACATTCACCATATGATAATCGAGCTCAATAAAATGACCGATAACCAAAGGCTGATATTTTTCGATGTCTTCGGAAAACTGCAACATCACTTTTTCTTTGTTTTCGCCATGTGTATGCAGATATTCAGGGGTAATTTTGTGGATTTTTAATGCAGCATTATCAATAGTGAAATCGGTATTTTTGATATAATGATTTTCCCGCTTAATTTCCTGATAAGATTGATCATAAATAATCCAGGCAATTTGGACAATATGAGGCCAGTTCTTTTCTTTAGAATAAGGCGCCGTCCAATTTTTAGGCAGACCTGAAGTTTCGGTATCAACAACGAGGAAGTATTCTTGCAATTTTAAAGTGGTTAGAAGATTGAACTATTCAAAGGTAATTATTTAACAATATAAACTGTAATTATTCATATATCCTTTAATAAAGACGATTGTTAAATAAAGCGTTTTTTTATTTGTTAAAGTGAAAGATTAACGCTTAATTGGTGTTCAAATTTAATTAAAATATGCGCTCTCTATTATTTAGCTCCTTAGCCTGTTTATTGTGCCTTGGCTCTGCTTTTGCTCAGGAAAAGCTCGGAGAAAACATGCATTTCAAAAAACTTGATAACGGTTTAGAAGTGCTGGTTGTTGTAGACCGGACGGTGCCACTGGTTACCATCGAAATGGCCTGCAGAAATGGTTCTTTTACTGAAACCGATGAATTTAACGGCTTAAGTCATCTTTACGAGCATTTATTCTTTAAGGCGAACAAAGATTATCCCGATTTCGAACGTTTAAATTCGAGAATGAACGATCTGGATATCAATTCGAATGCCACTACGCGGGAAGAAGTGGTAAATTATTTTTTTACGCTTCCTGCTGCTAATTTAAAACCCGGATTAAGCTTGATGAATTCATCCATCCGTTATCCAAAATTCATAAAAGAAGATATGGCTTTGGAAAATGAAGTGGTAAATGCCGAATTTACAAGGCACGAATCTAGTCCGATATTTGCTTTGATAGAGGCCAATTCGCGGCATATGTGGGGAGCAAATTATTCCCGTAAAAATGTAATCGGTAGCCATGAGGTAATTTTATCAGCTACTCCATCAAAAATGGATTCCATTAAAAATAAATATTACTGGCCAAATAATTCAGTTCTGGTAATTGCCGGTGATGTTAAAGTTGATGAAGCTTTTAGTTATGTAAGTTCTGTTTTTGGAAACTGGAAACGATCGCCGGTTGATCCTTTTGTGAAATGGCCAATCCCTGAGTTTAAACCGCTTCAAAAAAACGATTATTATTTTGTAGAATCGAATAAAAGCCCTGTTCCGTTTATGCTTTTTAGCTGGCATGGTCCAGATACCAGAAACGATATTCCGGCCACTTACGCAGCTGATGTTTTTTCTTTCATCGTGAATCAAAACGGTTCTAAAATGAAACAGGCGCTTATTAATTCAGGATTAGCCCAACAGGCTGATGTGAATTATTATACGCAAAAATATACCGGGCCAATTAGTTTGATGGTGAGTCCTAATCCGGCAAAAATAAATGAATGTTACCAGGAGGTGCTGAAGCAAATTTCGCTTTGGGCCAATGAAGATTATTTATCTGATCTGCAGATTGAAAGAGCCAAAAGACTATTATCTATAGAACAGGTAGAAAGGAGAGAGGTTACTTCCGATTATGCACATTTACTTTCCTTCTGGTGGGCTTCAGCATCGATTGATTATTATACCCATTATGAAGAAAATGTAAATAAAGTAACAAGAAAGGATTTACTCGATTATGTACGCAAGTATATTAAAGATAAACCTTATTGCGCTGGCCTGATGATGGATAAAGCAGGTATGAATGAAGTGAAGCCGGAAACATTTTTTAAATCACCCAAATAACCTAACGCTCGATGAAAATATTCATATTTTTTATAAACTTTATCTTAGTTTTTCATATTGCCAACGCACAAACCAAAGCCATTTCATTTGATGTAAACGGTTTAAAGGTGATTTTAAAACCTACCCAGAAAGAAACAGTTAGTATGAGCATGTTTTTTAAAGGTGGTGTAATGAATTATGATGCCGAAAGGGCAGGAATTGAAAATCTGGCTTTGGCATCTGCGGCAACCTGTGGCACTAAAAATTACAGCGTTGTCGATTATCAGGAGTTGGCTGATGAATATGGTATTGATATTTCTGGTTCATCTACAACTGATTATGGTACCATTAGTATGGATTGCATTTCTAAGTATCTTGACCAAGGTTGGAAGCTTTTTTCGGATGCTGTAATTAATCCTGCTTTTGATAAAACAGAGTTTCAAACCACTAAAGAACGGATGATTACGGGTATTTATCATAGTCAATCTGATCCTGAAACAAGGATTGAGCAGTTGAGCATGGAAAGCATGTTTAAAGATTCGCCTTATAGCACTAATCCTTTGGGCACAAGCAAAACTGTTGGAGGTTTTACTGCCGAAATGGTTAGTAATTATTACCATAACGAATTGTTGAATAAGAATAAAATGTTTTTGGTGGTAGCTGGGAACATCACAAAAGAAGAACTTGAAAAGAAAATTCAAGCTTCTTTCAGCGCGCTCAAAGGAAAAGTTTACACGCCACCAGTTTACGATCGTAAAACTTTAACAGGGGAGCATCTGGTAATCGAACAAAGAGATATTGCCACGAATTACATGAGTTGTATTATGAATGCCCCAACCATGACAAATGCTGATTATTATGCTTTTGTATTAACCATTAACGCATTAAGTGGTAGTATGAATTATGAATTGAGAACTAAACTTGGGTTATCGTATGCGCCAGGAGCAACCGTTAAATTACAACAGATTCCATATACCTCTATGTTTGTAAGTACCACTCAACCTAAAAAAGCTTTTAAAGCGATGATTACGGTATACAATAACATTAAAGAAGGAAAGTACGGTGAACGTTATCTTGAGGCATTAAAAAAAGAACATCGGGATAGATACTACAGGCACCAGGAAAGTGCAAGTTCGATTGTGAAAGATTTGGGTGAAGCTGAAGTGCTTGGCGATTATAGTATTACCGAGAATATGGTAGCCAATTTTAACAAGGTAAGCCTGCAGGACATGAAAGATTCTTTCGGAAAATATTTAAAAGGTGCCATTTGGATATACCTAGGCGATGAACAGGTAGGCAGAGCAGCTTTTCAGTAACTCTTCAGGGGCGTCATTTCGAGCGAAGAGCAACGCAGTCGAGAAATCTTTCTATATAGATCTCTCCATTTCGCTGCGCTTCAGTCGAGATGACGTTTTCCTATTTTATTGTACTAGTACTTGCGATGTCTTTAATGTCGTATCGAGAGACAATTCATTACTTACCAATCAATAAAAAGGCCACAGCAGCTAATACCGAGCCGATTATGGGGCCAACAATAGGTACCCAGGCATAACTCCAGTCGCTACTTCCTTTTCCTTTCATTGGGATTAAAAAGTGAATAATCCGCGGGCCCAAATCTCTTGCCGGATTAATAGCATATCCGGTTGTTCCACCTAAAGCCAAACCAATTACCCACACCAAAAACGCTACCGGGATTGCACCCATTGAGCCTAATCCAATAGGGGTAACCGTTTCTTTAGTGCCCATACTCGCATCAGTAAAATAAAAGATTACAAATATTAAAACGAAAGTGCCTATAATTTCTGATACCAAATTAGACGACATATTTCTGATGGCTGGCGCGGTTGCAAAAGGAGCAGCCTTTAAACCTTGGTCATCTGTAGCATCGAAATGATCTTTGTAAATAAGCCAAACCAGGAAAGACCCTGTCATGGCACCAGCCAGTTGTGCAATAATATAAAATGGCACCAATGCCCAGCTGAAGCCTTTTCCGATGGCAAGTCCGAGGGTTACAATTGGATTTAAGTGCGCCCCACTGTACGGGCCGGCAACAACAACCCCTACAAATACGGCAAGTGCCCAGGCGGTTGTAATTACAATCCAACCACTATCGTTGCCTTTAGTACCTTTAAGTACTACGTTAGCCACTACACCATTTCCTAAAAGAATCATTAGTGCAGTACCAATAAATTCTGCGAGATATACATTCATATAATTAAATTCTTATCCGATTAAAATTGTTCAATTAGTCTTCTGCATTTACCCTGGCTGCTTTTATTGCTCTGTTCCAGCCCTTTATTCTTTCCGTATTATCAATTCCTTCCTCAGCAACAAAAGTTCTGTTGATTTTCCATTGCGAGCGGATCTGATCTATACTTTTCCAGAAACCAGTGGCTAATCCGGCCAGGTATGCAGCACCAATAGCAGTAACTTCGGTTACATCGGGTCTGATTACTTTACAGTTTAACAGATCGGCCTGAAACTGCATCAATAAATCGTTAGCTGTAGCACCACCATCTACCCTTAATTCGGCAATATTTACGCCTGCATCTGCTTCCATAGCTTTCAAAACATCCATGGTTTGGTAGGCAATACTTTCTAAGGCTGCCCTTGCAATATGCGATTTGTTTGTACCGCGGGTTAATCCTGTTATGGTACCACGGGCATGTTGGTCCCAGTGTGGAGCACCTAAGCCTGCAAAAGCAGGAACAACATAAACCCCATCGGTATCTTTTACTTTTTTAGCTAATGTTTCTACATCTGCCGATTTAGAAATGAGCCCCATTTCATCGCGAAGCCACTGTACCACCGCACCACCAATAAAAATACTCCCTTCTAAAGCGTAAATTACCTCACCATTAATTTGCCAGGCAATAGTGGTTAATAGATTATTGGCTGATATTTTTGGCTTCGACCCAATATTCATCAGCATAAAACAGCCAGTACCATAAGTGTTTTTTACCATCCCTATTTCGGTGCACATTTGCCCGAACAAAGCAGATTGCTGATCGCCGGCTATCCCTGCAATAGGAATTTTTGCAGCCAATATGCGTCCTGCGGTTTCACCATAAACTTCACTTGATGATTTTACTTCGGGGAGCATCGCTCTTGGTATCGAAAAAAGCTCAAGCAATTCGTCGTCCCAGCTTAAAGTGTGGATGTTGTAAAGCATCGTTCGTGATGCATTACTGACATCGGTTACATGTTTTTCGCCTGCTGTTAATTTCCAGATTAACCAGGTATCTATGGTTCCGAAAGCAAGTTTTCCAGCTTCAGCTTTCTCTCTTGCGCCGACAACATTTTCTAAGATCCACCTGGCCTTAGTAGCCGAGAAATAAGAATCTATGATCAGGCCTGTTTTTTCCTGTATTTTACTGGCCAGTCCTTGTGCTTTAATTTCATCACAATAGGCAGAAGTACGCCTGTCTTGCCAAACAATGGCATTGTAAATTGGTTGTCCGGTTTCTTTATCCCAAACCACAGTGGTTTCGCGCTGATTGGTAATGCCAATAGAATCGATATCGCCTACGGTTAAACCTGCTTTAACGATCACTTCTGTTACAACCGCCAACTGTGTCGACCAAATTTCCATTGGATCGTGCTCTACCCAACCGGCTTTGGGATAAATCTGTGTGAATTCTCGTTGTGCAATGGCAACAATTTCGCCATTGTGATTAAAAATAATTGCTCTCGAACTTGTGGTTCCCTGATCGATAGACAAGATGTATTTACTCATAATTAGGAATTTGGTTAATTGGCTAAAGCCGATTCGGTTATTTTAGGTGTTGAATGATAAATATAACCATCGGCTAATTTATTAAAAGTTTCGATTTGCTTAGTTTCCCAGTTTTTATCAGCAGATAATTCTTTGGCCAGGAGCGAAGCTACTCTAGGTGCCATATCTTTGGCTGCTTGTGCATTAATAAACAGTATTCTTAATCTCCTGCTTAAAATATCCTCTACGGTTTCGGCCATTTCGTTTCGTGCAGACCAAAGCACTTCGGCTTCTGTATAAGGGAATGCAGGATGTAATTTATTGCCGAAACCTGGATCTTGCGCAATTAATGCTTCAATTTTACTGCGATCCGATCCATAGATAGCCAAATGACTATCTGTGGTAGTGGTTAAGCTACCATGTATGCTTAAATTTTGGGTTACGCATGCTTTCGATTCTAAACCAGCATGAGTAATGGCTAAATCAACCGTTTCTTCTGCCATTCGGCGATAGGTGGTCCATTTACCACCAGTAATGGTAATTAATCCCTTTGCAGAAACAATAAGTTTATGGTCTCTGCTAATTTCTTTTGTACTATTTCCATCTCCGTTTGTAGGAGCAGCCAGTGGGCGCAGACCTGAGAATACGCTTAAGATATCTTTTTCCATGGGCTTGCGGTTAAAATAACTCGCCGCTGTACTCATAATAAAATCTACCTCCTCTTTTAATGCCCTGGGTTCTAAACTATGTTCGTTTAAAGGGGTGTCTGTTGTACCCACCAGTAAATGTTCATGCCATGGAACGGCAAATAGAACACGTCCATCAGAGGTTTTTGGTATCATTAACGCCGATTCACTGTTTAAAAAACTTTTGTCTAGCACTACATGTACACCTTGGCTAGGGCGTACCATTTTTTTTGAATTCGGGTTATTCATTTGCAGGATGTCATCCACAAACACGCCTGTTGCATTAATTACTATTTTGCCGATATACTTAGCTGTTATGCCAGTTATAGTGTCTTCTGTTTCAATGCCTGTAACCACATCGCCACTTTTTAACAGGCCGGTTACCTTTGTATAGTTCAATAATGAAGCGCCGTTTTCAACAGCGGTTTGTGCAATGTTTATCGCTAAACGGGCATCATCAAACTTTCCATCGTAATACCTGATGCTTCCTTTTAATCCCTTTTCCTTAATGCCTGGCATTATGGTTAAGGTTTCTTTTTTAGAGAAAAACTTAGATTTGCCGAAGCTATATTTGCCTGCTAACCAATCGTAAAGTGTAAGTCCGGTTAAATATTTTACAACAGAGAACCAATCGTAACAGGGGATCAGAAATTCTTCTTTATTTACCAGGTGCTTTGCGTTTTGTTGCAATAAACCACGTTCTTTTAAGGCATGTTTAACTAAACCGATATCGCCCTGTGCAAGATAGCGAACACCACCATGTACCAGTTTAGTACTCCGGCTGGATGTTCCTTTGGCAAAATCAGATTGTTCTACCAATAAAGTTTTAAAGCCCCGGCTCGCAGCATCCAATGCAGTACCCAAACCTGTGGCACCTCCGCCAATAATAATGAAGTCCCAATTTATGTTTTCTGTTAGGTGATGCGGGTGTAATCTTTCCATTTAGATTTATAAAAATAATAAAACGAAACAATACGCAATTATAAGAAATCATAATCGAAATAATATAATATGTGTGTTAAAAATTTATTAAATATTTATGCAAAATATTTTAAAGAATGTTTTTATTGCTAATTTGCAGCACGCTAATTAAATATATTATGATGAATTTGGCTGAGAGGCACCAGTTTATATTAAGTCGCCTGCAACGTGATCAATACATAAATGTAGTCGATTTATGTAAGGAGTTGAAAGTTTCGTCTGTAACAATAAGAAAGGACTTAAAACTACTTGAAGATAAGAGCCTATTATTTAGGACCCACGGTGGGGCTACTGTAAACAATCCATATACGGTAGACCGTCCGGTTAATGAGAAAGAGAAAATACAATCTACAGAAAAGAACAAAATAGGTATTGCGGCTGCTGCATTGCTAAATGACAATGATTCTATTGTTATTGCATCGGGAACTACAGTGCTTTATTTTGCCAAGAATATTGCGCCAGCAACAAATTTAACCGTTGTAACTTCTGCATTAAATGTAGCGCTCGAATTAATGCGCGAACCTAGTATTGAAGTGATACAATTAGGCGGATTGCTTAGGAAAAGTTCTTCATCGGTAATGGGTGCTTATGCGGAACAGGTTTTGCAGGATTTTTATTTTAATAAGCTATTTCTTGGTGTTGATGGGATTGATCTTGATTTTGGAATAACCACTACAAACGCCATGGAAGCACATTTAAACCGCAAAATGATTGGTGCATCACAAAAAACGATTGTTCTTGCCGATTCTACTAAATTTGGGAAAAGAGGCTTTGGAAAGATATGTGGATTAGAAGAAATTGATCATATTATTACCGATAAAGGAATTTCTGAACAAATTGTTAAACATTTAGAGAGTTTAGGTGTTACTGTTACTATCGTATAGCGCATTCCACGCGAACGGTATAATCCAAACATTATAATTTGAACATGGAAAGAAAACGAATACACATTTTAGAGGATGATCAGGAGATCAGAAACGTTATTGAAATTCTATTAAAAGATGAGGGTTTCGAATTGCAGCTTTCATCATCATTTGCTGAGTTAAAGAAAAATATCCAGGATGCAATGCCTGATCTTTTTTTACTTGATGTAATGTTACCAGATGGAAACGGAGCAGAAATTTGTGAAGATTTAAAAACCGATATTTTTACCAAACACATCCCAATTATCGTAATGTCTGCACAGAATAATAGCGAACAGAAAGCTATTGATGCATTTGCTGATGATTATATCAGTAAACCTTTTGATATTTATGATGTTTTGGAGCGTATTAATGCGCAGCTGAAACGAAGCGCTGAAAATAAAACAAAAGTTTAATTACATTAGACTAGCAAAAAAAAGGGAAGTCAAAAAAATGGCTTCCCTTTTTTATGTATAAAACAATTATTAAGTCTGCTTAACATCCTGAGCTTTGTTAAACATCACAAAACGTTTAGAATCGCCAACACGTTGAGGTACTGTTGCATTTGAAACAATGGCGTAATCTTCAGTATTCTTGTTTATAAAAACGCCTGCGCCAATAATGTTGTGGGTACCAATGGTTATATCTTCTTTGACTGCAGAATTTATGCCTAAAAAAGAGTTGCGGCCAATAGTTACATTACCAGCTAGTATATTACCAGACAATAAAACATTGTTTTCTATCGTAGAGTGATGACCAATCCGCGCGCCGATAAGCATGCAATTATTACCAATGCATACAAAAGGTTGTATGTCGCAGCACTGATCAATGAAAGTATTGTGTCCGAATACCAAATCGGGCCACACATTGGCTTTAGATGAAATATAATTTGCAAAACTATAGCCAGATTCGCTTACCCTGTGGTACACGCTTTCCCTGGCACTGTTTCTACCAATGGCAATATGCATTTTATGGGTTTCTGGAGGAAAATCTTTAATCACCTGGGTGAGACTTAAAATGGGTAATCCTAATAGCATACTTCCTGCAGGTGGTACATACGCATCATCAACACAAAAGGCAACAACATTATAGTCGCTGTCATTCATAAAGGAGTAACAGATAAACTCAGCCATTTTTCCAGTTCCATAAATAATAACTTTCATATTTAATTCTTGTTTTTAGGTTTCTAACGAATTTATGCATAAAACAGGCTTTTAAACCTTTTTAAAGCATACTGTACATATTTTGCTAATTCCTGTTTACAGCTTTCACAGTTGCGCATTTTTTTGCTTTTTGAGCTGCTTTAAAGGGATATTGCTTTTATGTTAATCGTTTTATCTGATTTGATCGCCAATAACATACCGCTATTAAGGAAAGCTCAATCGTGTTAAGCAGAATGTATTTTTTAATAATTAGAAACGTGTTGTAAAACAGCTTGCACAGAAATATGCGAGGTATGGCTTGATCATGGCCTGGCTAGAAAAAAATAATCAGTTGAGCAGTAAATCCACCCTTGGTAATTGGCAGCTTTTCTTTAAAATTTTATAAAAATCATTTTATACCCCTAATAAATTGTAGTATTAAATAGCTTTTTTAAATGTTAAAACATTTTCTGATGTTTTTTGAGCTTTACCGATTAAGATCTCACTAAAAAACAGACTTTTTTGAGCAAAAATATAGGCCGGATATTATACAAGTTACGCGTTGTAAAATTTACAAATGATGTGCAATTTATGAGCACAGTATTTAAAATGCTGTGCATGCTGGTCATATTTTATACAATTTAAATACAACCCCAGTCTACCTATAAAACATTGACGCTTAATTGCATAGCTTAGTTCTCAATAAATCGAAACAAAAAACTAAACATTACTTAAGCTATGAAGAAAGTAATCTTATTTATCGCAATATATACAAGCATTATCACCGGATGCGCTCCCAGAAGAGATCTTGTATACTTTAGTAACCTGGCCAAACAAACCAGCGAAGTTAAGCTTCAAGGTCAGGAAGTTAAAATTCAGCAAAACGACCTTTTAAGCGTAAGCATAAACAGCTTAAATCAGGAGTCGAATGTTTTATTTGCTGTTAATACCAAAAATGCAGGCGCTGAAAACAATTATAAAGTAGAAGGTTACCGGGTAAGTAAGGATGGAATGATTAACCTGCCCGTTGTAGGTAACGTTCGCCTGGAAGGTTTAACCATTGAGCAGGCACAAGCTGCCATATCGAAAGAATTGGATAAATATGTTAAAAAACCGGTAGTTGACGTTCAGTTGGTCAATTTTAAAGTAACAGTAATTGGCGAAGTAAACCGACCATCAACCTTTACTGTACAGGGAGATAATATTAACCTCTTAGAAGCATTAGGAATGGCGGGCGATATGACCGTTTATGGCAAAAGGGAAAATATTTTAGTGATCAGACAACAGGATGGTCAAAGGGTGATGAAAAGACTTAACCTGAACAATCAGGATGTGATGGATTCTCCATTCTTTTACCTGAAACAAAATGATGTGGTATATGTGGAGCCTGATAAATCAAAAGCGATTGAATACAGTCCCAATACACGTATTATGCCAGTGGTAATTGCTTCTATATCAGCAGTTGCAGTATTAATCACAGCTGTTCTTCGTCGATAAACGTCTCTTAAAACATTATATCATGCTTAAACAAAGTACAAATAGTGGCGCAAAAGATTTTGCAGAAACTATGACAAGATTTGCCAGAAACTGGCACTATTTCTTAATCAGTATCATTATTTCTATAGCTGCTGTATATGCTTTTCTATACATTACTCCACCAAAATATAAAGTGAGCAGTACACTTTTAATCTCTGATGATAAAAATGGTGCAGCAATGTCTAATAGTACCGCTTTTAGTGATCTTAATATGTTTCAAACGGTTAAAACGGTTGATAATGAAATTGAGATCTTAAGGTCGAGAGATCTGATTTTTAAAGTATTGAAAAAACTAAATCTAGAAACGGCTTACTTTAAAAAAGAGGGGATTAGAGAAAAAGAGCTTTATGGCAAAACGTCCCCACTTGTAGTTACTGCTATCAGTTTAAAAAATGGTGCTTACGCAAGAAAAATTAACATTTCTTATCTGGATGAAATCTCTTACATCATTCAGGATAGCCTAAAAACAAATATTGTAAAGTATGGCGATACCATTAATACTAAAAACTACGCAATTAAAATAGATAAGGGACCAGCATATAAAACCGAATTTGGTAAAATTAGACTTCAGTTTAAAAACTTATATAAAATGACCGAGGCTTATAACCTGGTTTCATTAAAAATAGTTCCGGTTGTTAAAGATGCCAATACCATTACCATTAGTTTGAACGATGTGGTTCCTCAGCGGGGAATTGATATTCTTAACGATCTGATCGAAACTTACAACATCAATAACGTCAACAATAAAAATACCATTGCCCGTAATACCATTAAATTTATCGATAACCGCCTAAAATACCTGGTTGCAGATCTAACAGGTACTGAAGAGGACGTAGAAAACTACAAGCAACAAAACCGTGTTACCGATGTTAATATGGATGCGCAGATGAATGCTGCACGTTCAGGAGAGTATAATCAGTTGCTGGAAACATCATCAGTGCAGCTGAGGATATTGCGGTCAATCGAAAATTATTTCAGAGGCAAACAAAGTCAATATAACCTTGCTCCAAGTGCAATGGGCTTAAAAGACCCGATTCTGAATTCATTGATTTCAAAATTTAACGATCTTCAATTGGAAAGAAATAGGATGTTACGTACCGCTAATGCAGAAAATCCTTTAGTGCTAAACCTTAATGAGCAGATAGCAACCTTAAAAACCAATATCTTAGAAAACTTATCTAGTATTAAACAAGGTTTCGTTATTGAAAGAAACAACCTGAGCGCCAACTACTCTCAATTCGATAATAAAATTAAATCTGTACCTACTATAGAGCGTGGTTTATTAGAAAGAAGCCGCGAACAAAGTGTAAAATCGGGTTTATATAAATATTTACTGCAAAAAAGAGAGGAAACTGCATTATCACTTTCTGCAACCGTTCCAACTTCACAGGTGGTAGATAAACCGGCTTACAATACTATTCCTAATAGCCCTAAACAACCACTTTTATATCTGTGTGGATTCATTTTTGGTTTTTTTGTTCCAGCTGGAGTAATTTACGCCAAAGGATTTTTCAATAACAAGGTACAGGATGCCAGTACTATTGAGTTAACCGGTGCCAAAATGCTTGGTGAACTTTCTCATAACCTGGATAAAAGCACCATCGTTTTTCAAAAAGACAACCGTTCTACCATATCAGAGTTGTTTAGGTACATCAGAATGAATTTAGGACTGATGTCTAACAATATCGAGAATAAGGTAATGTTGGTTACCTCGAGTATGAAAGGAGAGGGTAAAACATTCTTTAGCGTAAATCTGGCTACTACATTAGGCATGCTTGATAAAAAAGTTGTTGTACTGGAGTTCGATCTAAGAAAACCTGACCTCTTGAATAAAGTTGGTTTAAAGCAAACTAACGGGTTAACCGATTATTTAATTGGCGAGTCTGTATTAGATGATATTATTAAACCTACCAGTGTTTCAGATAATATATGGGTTATTGGATGCGGTCAATCGCCTGAAAATCCTGCCGAAGTAATGATGAGCCCTAAAATGGATTTATTGTTTGATGAACTGAAAGAAAGATTCGATTACATCATTATCGATACTTCGCCGGTTGGCCAGGTGGCTGATGCCTTTAGTTTGGCCGAATATGCCGATGTAAGCATTTACCTGGTGCGGTATAATTATACCAATAAATACCAGCTCGCCATATTGAAAGATATTTGCGAAAACAATAAGCTTAAAAATCCGATGGTTGTTTTTAACGATGCCAAACGGGAGAAAAGCCAGAAATACAGCTACGGTGGTTATGGATATGCCATGGCAAACTAAAGCTACCTTGTTTTAAAAGAGAATACCTTGCCCTTTACCAAATAAACGTCCCCAAACGATTTAATTCTGTTTACAAACAATAAGGCTGCGATGCTTAAACTGCGCATCGATTAAAGTCATTAGCTGTTTGCAAACAACTCTTAATTAGATTACCTATTTGCCCCAAAAAGCAAAATGAGATTTAAAATAAAAATTGTCATGTAAGTGATATAGCGAAGCTGTATCCGGCCGACTAAATAAAGCTTCTTAGCTGAAAAAAACAGATACCTATCATGTAAGTGATATAGCGAAGCTGTATCAAATTGCCTAAAAAATAAATCTATAACCTCATCAAAAAAATGGAATCTACAATTAACATCAAGCCCTCGTTCGCAAAAAAATGGTTTGTGATCTATACACGCCCACGTTGGGAGAAAAAAGTTGACCGTTTGCTGCAAGAGCAAGGTTTCGAATCTTTTTGTCCTGTTCGTCATGTAGAAAATCAATGGGCCGATAGAAAGAAAATAGTTAGCCTTCCGCTTTTTACCGGATATGTATTTGTGAAAATTGATGAGCGTGAAGGTTACAAAATCAGGTATACACTCGGTGTTTTAAACTTTATTAATTACATGGGTAAGCCTGCAGTAGTTCGGGATAGTGAGATTGAAAAGTTGAAACACATTATGGATACCTACAATGATGTAGATGTAGTGAGTTTAACCGGTGTTTCCAAAGGAGACCGTGTTCGGATCAGTAATGGTCTCTTTCATAATCAGGAAGGAGAGGTGATCCAGATTCAAGGTAAGCATGTTTTAATGTCATTCGATCATTTAGATTGTGCTTTAGTTACCAGAGTGCCAATAAGCAACTTAACATTAACCGTAAATACACAACAACATTATGTATAACGCTGAAGATAATCTGAAAATGACGGTAATTGGCCTTGGCTACGTTGGCTTACCGTTGGCAGTAGAATTTGCAAAAAAATACAAGGTATTTGGCTTTGATATTAACCAGAGCAGAATAGCAGAGTTAAAAGCTGGATACGACAATACACTAGAAGTTAATGAATCAGAATTGAATGGGGTGTTAACCTTCGAATGCACAACTTTAAAAGGCCTGTACTGTACCAATGAAATCGAAAAATTACGCAGCTCGTCGGTTTACATTGTTACAGTACCAACGCCTGTTGATAAAAATAACAGGCCAGATTTAACACCTTTAATTAAAGCGAGCTCAGTTGTGGCTAAGGTTTTAAAGAAGGGAGATATAGTGGTTTACGAATCAACTGTATATCCTGGTGTAACTGAAGACGAATGTGTACCCATTTTAGAAAAAGGATCTGGTTTGGTTTTCAATAAAGATTTTTTTGCTGGTTATTCTCCAGAGCGCATTAATCCTGGAGATAAACAACATACTGTTGCCAACATCTTAAAAATCACATCAGGTTCTACTCCCGAAGCTGCAGAAAAAATAGATGCACTGTACCGTTCGGTAATTACTGCCGGAACTTATAAAGCTTCGTCTATTAAAGTAGCGGAAGCAGCAAAAGTTATTGAAAACGCCCAGCGCGATATCAATATTGCTTTTGTAAATGAACTAGCCATGATTTTTAACCAGATCGGTATCGATACTTCAGAGGTCTTAGCGGCAGCTGGAACCAAATGGAATTTCCTGAATTTTAAACCGGGTTTGGTTGGTGGACATTGTATTGGTGTAGATCCATATTATTTGGCTCAAAAAGCACAGGAAGCTGGCTATCACCCTGAAATTATTTTAGCCGGGCGACGTGTAAACGACGGAATGGGTAAATATGTGGCTGATCAGATCATCAAAAAAATGATCGCTAAAAACATCCATATTGTGGGAGCAGAAGTGCTGGTGTTGGGTTTTACCTTTAAAGAAAACTGTCCTGATGTACGCAATACCAAAGTAATTGATATTGTAAGGCGGTTGGAAGAATATAAAGTTAAAGTAACCATTCACGATCCCTGGGCAAATGCCGATCAGGCCAAGCATAACTACGGTATTATTTGCGAAAATGGTTCATCAAAAACCAGAAAATACGATGGGATTATACTGGCAGTAGCGCACGAAGCTTTTAACAATTTAAATATCACGGCATTGCGTAAACCGGAATGTGTGGTGTACGATATAAAAGCAGTATTGCCACAATCATTAGAAACGGTTCGATTGTAAGGCCATGAATTTAACATATAAAGCGCGATCGGGCATTATATGGTCGATTGGACAGCAGTTTAGTGTTAAATTCATAAACCTGTTCGTTACCGTCATATTGGCCCGCTTATTAAGTCCTGCAGAATTTGGCTTAATCGCAATGCTCTCTATTTTTATCGCTGTCGGTAATTCCTTAATGGATAGTGGCTTAACATCGTCACTGATCCGCACAAGGATGGCAGGACAAAAGGATTTTTCTACTATATTTTTTTTTAACCTGTTTGGAAGCATCATTGTATATGGGGTTTTGTTCTTTGCAGCACCGCTAATAGCTGGTTTTTACAGGCAGCCAACACTTACCGATATTGTTCGGGTTTATGGATTAACCTTTTTAATCAATGCCTTTTTTAGTATTCAGAGTACTTTATTAACTAAGGAAATGAAATTTAAACTGCAAACGGTAATTCAAATACCTGCAGTGGTACTAGGCGGCTGTTTAGGTATTTACCTGGCAAAAAATGGTTATGGAACCTGGAGTTTAGTTTGGATGAGTTTATTGAGTGCGAGTGTTTCTACTGTTTTACATTGGTTTTATTCAGACTGGCGACCACGACTGATTTTTAATAAAAAAAGCTTCAGAAAGCACTTTCATTTTGGTTACAAAATGACACTTTCCGGCCTGTTGGACACCATTTATCAAAATTTATACACCGTTATTATAGGTCGCTTTTACGCGGCAGCCCAATTGGGCTTTTATGCCAGGGCAGATAGTTTAAGTCAGTTGCCGATTGGGATTATTTCTACGGCAATTGGTAAAGTAACCTATCCTATGTTTTCGAACATCAGCGATGACGATGTAAAGCTTAAAATGGTTTACCGCAGGTTAATGCAGCAGGTGTTATTCTGGAATGCACCCATCCTGATTTTTTTAGCACTTATTGCTCAACCTTTAATCTCTTTGCTTTTAACCGATAAATGGCTGCCATCTGTACCTTATTTTCAGATTTTATGTATTGCGGGTATTCTATATCCAGTACACGCATATAACCTGAATATTTTAAAAGTTAAAGGGCATAGCGGGCAGTTCTTGAAATTAGAAATTATAAAAAAGGTGCTAAGTGTAATCGGAATTATCTGTGTAATTCCATTTGGCATCATGGGGCTTCTATATTTTCAGCTCTTCTTTACTGTTTTCGCCTATTATATCAATTCAACATATAGTGGCAAATTAATCAATTACCCAATTAAAGAACAGCTTCATGATATATTCCCTATTTTAATGTTATCCAGTCTGTTAGGTGTTGCTTGTTATTGTCTCGATACCTGGTGTTTAACACATTATCACATCAACAATATTTTGCGCATTGCTGGCATAAGCATCATTTATGGCAGTTTTTACCTCGGCATAAGTAGCAGCATCAAACTCGCTGCGCTCCTTGATTTTAAACAATTAATCCTCAAACAATGATACCTGTAACTAAACCCTTTTTGCCAAAACAGGCAGATTTTAAAAGCTATGTAAGTAGCATTTGGGCCAGACAGTGGCTCACGAATAATGGTCCGTTAGTAAATGAATTGGAGTTGAAGTTGCAACAATACTTAGAACTACCTCATTTATTATACGTAACCAATGGTACTATCGCATTACAGCTGGCCATACAGGCATTAGAAGTAAAAGGTGAAATTATTACCACACCGTTTTCTTTTGTTGCTACCACCAGCAGTATTGTTTGGCAAGGTTGCAAACCTGTTTTTGTTGATATAGATGAACATACGCTAAACATAGATCCCAATAAAATTGAAGCGGCCATTACGCCTAATACCTCGGCTATTTTGGCTACACATGTTTTTGGAAATCCTTGTGATATTGAAGCGATAGACCGCATTGCAAAAAAACATGGACTAAAGGTAATTTATGATGCCGCCCATTGTTTTGGCACAAAATATAAAGGTAAATCGATCTTCGCTTATGGCGATGTAAGTACAACCAGCTTCCATGCAACTAAACTGTTTCATACCATTGAAGGTGGGGCTGTTTTTACTCAAAATCCTGATATTTTAAAGAGAATGGCGCTGATGCGTAATTTCGGTTATAGTGGGGTAGATACCTTTTCAGAGATCGGAACCAATGCTAAAAACTCCGAATTTCATGCTGCAATGGGGCTTTGTAACCTAAAACATATTGATCAGATTTTAAGTAAACGCAAAGAGCTGTCACAGCATTACGAAATGCGCCTGAATAAAATTGAAGCGCAGTTTCAGGTTATTCAAGCCGATACGGAATTTAATTACGCATATTATCCCGTAATATTCCGATCGGAAGAAGTTATGCTCGATTGCATGAAACAGTTAGAACTGGTTCAGGTGTATTGTAGGCGGTACTTTTACCCATCGTTATCGGCCTTACCATACATTGCTAAGGTAAATATGCCGATCTGTGATTCTATTTCCAAACGCATTATGTGTTTGCCACTTTACCATACGTTAACCAGTGCCGATCAGGATTTAGTAGTCAGGATTATTTTGAGAACTCAGAATTACCGCAAAAAACAAGTGCTTAAACTCGCCGATTACAACACATTGGTTAATGGCAGTATTGGCATGGCGGTTAACGGCAATTAATAGCAGCTTCTATTATGAAACAAGACGATACAGGTGTAATGGTTAGCATTTTTTGCATCACTTATAACCACAGTAAATTTATTGCGAAAGCACTGGATGGATTTCTGATGCAGAAATGCAATTTTAATACAGAAATTATTATTGGCGACGATTGTTCTACAGATGGAACCACAGAGATTATTGATGAATATGTTGCCAAACATCCTGATAAAATTAAGCGTTTAAAAGCACCAAAGAATATCGGTGCTACCCAAAACGTAATTCGGGTTGCGCTAGAAACAAAAGGTAAATACGTAGCCACATGTGATGGTGATGATTATTGGTTAGACCCATATAAACTGCAGAAGCAGGTAGATTTTTTAGAAAATAACCCTGAATATGTAATGTGCTGCCATTATACACGCGAAATAAATTTTGATGATACTGAGCTGTTTTACATGGATTTTAACCCTGTCCCATTACAGTATAGCTTTAGTGATCTGATTGTAAACAGGCAAGTAGAAACCTGTACTGCATCTATTGTTTACCGCAACATTGAAGCCATTAGAAATCTTTATAAAAACGATTGGTTTTTAAAATGCAATGCCTGTGATAAACTGTTGAAACTCTATTGTACCTGGGTAACGGGTAAAAAAATATATGTTTTACCCGAAGTAATGAGTTGTTACAGGCGTCACCCGGGAGGCATTTGGAGTCCGGTTGCCTATATTCCATTAAAGAAGATGCAACTGAGTGATTTCTGTATCATCATTAAAATCTTCACCTATACCGGCTTACAAAAAGTTAAACTTTTGAACTTTTACCTCAGAAAATACTTCCTCTTTGAAGTGAAATATAAAACCTTTGGAAACGCTTTCCAGACCATTAAAACAATTGTAAATTAATTCGAAATGACTACTAAATTATGCTTCGTAATCAACAGTTTGGAAGGTGGCGGAGCTGAAAGGGTTATTAGTAACCTGGCTAATCATTTTAGTGATAAAAAATGCAGTGTTACAATGATTTGCCTTAATACAGCTCAAGTTAAATATCAGATCAATAAACAGGTTAAAATTATAAATCTTGTAGAAAGAAAAGAAAGTGAAAATCTCTTAAACAGAATTAGATATGCTTACTTAACTTTTTACAGATTACTTTCTCTATTAAAGAAAGAAAAACCAGACTGCACCATTTGTTTTATGACATCGGCGAACGTGTGGGCAGGTTTATGTTGTATGATTTTGGGTTTGCCTTATCTGGTTTCGGAAAGAACGGCCCTAAATAGCACCTTACAACAATACAACAAATTACTGCAGTGGTTTATATTTCATATTTATAGAAAATCAAAAGCCATTGTGCTACCAGCTTTTGGGATGTTTAAAGGATTTAAAAGGATTAAGCAATTCGAAAAACTGAATAATTTTGAAACGATCCACAATCCGATCAATCAGTTTGTAAAACCAAATAAAGATACCGTAAACGATAAAGCATTTATACTTTCCGTTGGAAGATTATGTCGCGAAAAAGGCTTCGATCTGCTTATTGATGCTTATAGCCGCTTGCAGCTATCCGATGTTGATCTTTTAATCTCTGGTGAAGGGCCTGAAAGAGGAAACCTCGAAAAGCAGATTACGGATTTAAGTTTAACAGATAAAGTTAAATTGATCGGCTTTAAATCGAACCTGCAGGATTATTATGCGCAGGCAGAGGTTTTTGTGCTCTCTTCCAGGAATGAGGGCTATCCAAATGTACTGGTAGAAGCGATGGGAATGGGCTGTGCCTGTGTAGCAATGGACTGCGAGTTTGGCCCTTCAGAGATTATCGAACATGGAATTAACGGACTTCTGGTTGCTAAAGAAGATATAGTAGGACTTTCATTGTCTATTGATAAGATACTTAATAACAGTAGTTTAAGAAATAAATTTTCAGCAAAAGCAAAATCGATCAACAAAACAAATTCTATCGAACTCATTTCTGCCAACTGGGAGCAACTCATCATGTCATGATTAAAAAAATAATGTTTCTCTTTTTGTTGTTTGTCTATGTTTATGCAACAACATTCAATATCTTCATGACTGGGGTTTTTAGAATTCCGGCACCAATAGTTTTCCTGGCGCCGTTAATTTATTTCTACCGGACAGAAGAAACAGGGTTTCTATATGGCAAAGAATTATTTATTTTCTTTATTGCCGCCCTGTTTTTTTATCTCATAGGTCAGGCAGATGTTACTGGTTTTTTTGCCTTATTAATTGTTGCTGCGTGCTTTGCCTTGTTGTTCAACTATGTTATCGGTACGAATTTAAAACGGATGAACATCGCAGTCGGATTTTTCTTCGGTGTATTGCTGCTTTCCGGAATCATCATGTTTATCGATCACCAGTACAATATGGCAGCTATCCGTTCGCTTTTGGTGCAGGAAGACGTATTGCAGGCACCAGCAGGTATATCGACCACTATTTTTACTTTCGGCTACCAGATGGCTGCTTTAACGCCATTTTTAGTTATTAATGCTATACTGTTTAAACGAAGCTGGCTAATTAACCTTCTCTTGTTTGGGTTATCGCTCTCTCTTATTTTCTTCGGTATGCAACGGTCGGTTTTGGTCGCTTTTGCAGTTGTAACCGGATTATTTTTTTTAAGCTATTATAAAGCCAAATCCATTTTAATATTCGGTGTGTTTTGCGCCATATTTTTTATCGCGCAAAGTTCAATTGAACAATTTTCTGAGGGGAAAAAACAACAGAATATTTTAAATAAAAGTGCCGAAAATGCGAAAGGTAAAGAAGAGCGCGGCGATTTAATGGGAGAGAACATCCAAATTATAACGGAATATCCTTTTGGGCTATTGTTTTATGGAAAAACCTGGAACGATGTAGTGCAACACAATTTTGTTTATAAAAAAGGGCCTATCGTAATTACATCCCATAATGCCTATTTAATGTTTATTACTTATTTGGGGCCTTTGCTGGGCTTTATTTTACTCATTTTATTATATCGAAAAGTAGGGAAGATCATTTTTTATGCTTTTCTGCACATCAAAGATAAGAAAAATGCGCTCCTGGTCTGTTTGAGTTGTTCTTTTTTGGCAATATCCATCAACTCATTTTTTCATAACGAATGGCTTCTGGCAACGAGCGGACCAACATTGTTCCTATACTTTGCCATTCTACAACTCTCCAAAATCAAAATGGAAGATCCCATTTTGGTTGAATACAATTAACACAATTAAATTGACGAATATGAATATCCCATTCTCTCCGCCCTTTATCGATCAAACTGTGGTTGATCAGGTATTGGAAACCCTTAACGATAAATGGATTACCACAGGGCCAAAAGTAAAAGCCCTTGAATATGAAATTAAATCGATGACTGGAACTGATGAGGTGATCTGTGTAAACTCCTGGACATCGGGTGCCATTTTAATGTTAAAGTGGTTTGGCGTTAAAGCTGGCGACGAAGTAATTGTACCGGCATATACCTATAGTGCCACAGCATTAGCTGTGCTTCATTGCGGTGCAACTCCGGTTATGGTTGATGTGCTTGATGATTTTAATGTAGATCCAGAAAAGGTTCAGGCGGCAATTACCTCAAAAACCAAAGCTATAATTGCAGTAGATATTGCCGGTTGGCCGTGTGATTATACTACTCTAAAAGAATTGATTAACCATATTGATATTAAGAAAAAATTTAAATGTCAGTCGGATAAACAATCCTTGCTTAAAAGGATATTACTGATTTCGGATGCTGCACATTCAATAGGCAGTTTATATTACGATAAACCAGCTGCACAGATGTGCGATGTAACAATATTTTCGTTTCATGCCGTTAAAAATATTACCACAGCCGAAGGAGGCGCGATCTGTTTAAATCTCCCATCTGCATTTGATCCTCAGGAAGAATACAACTACTTAAAAATGTACACGCTTAATGGTCAGAACAAAGATGCGCTTTCTAAATCAAGAGGTGCTGGCTGGCGGTACGACATCCTGTTTCAGGGACTAAAGATCAATATGCCTGATATCTGCGCTGCAATTGGTTTAGCACAGATCAGGAAATATAATCTAGATCTTTTACCTCAGCGTAAGAAAATTGCGCAGCATTACTGTGATGGCTTTCAGCACGAAGATTGGTTTATTGCGCCACCTTTAGTGAGTACGCAACGAGAATCCTGTTACCATCTTTTCCCCTTGAGGGTTAAAGGTTTAACCGAGATACAGCGAGATCAGATCATTGATGACCTGGCATCTTTGGGGATTGCGAGCAATGTGCATTTTATCCCGATGCCAATGCTTACGCTCTTTAAAAACCTGGGTTATAAAATTGAAGATTATCCAATGGCCTATCAGAATTATGCCTGTGAGATCTCTCTACCCATTTATCCGCAATTAACAGATACAGAAGTAGAATTTATCATCACTTCGGTAATCAGCTGTGTGCATATTCAATTAAATAGCCATTCAGAAATTGAAGAAGGTGGCTTTTCAGGACATAAACAAATGGCAGTAGCATCATGAAAATAAATAAGAAAAGAATATTCGATGTGGTTTTTGCAATCCTGTGTTTAGTGTTGTTCAGTCCGCTTTTAATCTTGATTGCCATCCTAATCAAGCTCGACTCAAAAGGTCCTGTTATTTTTAAACAGATCAGGGTTGGACGGAATATGAAAGATTTTCATTTGGCAAAGTTTCGAACCATGTATGTGATACAGGGCAACAATAGTTTACTCACCATCGGGAACAGAGATAACCGAATTACAAGAATAGGCTACTGGTTGCGGAAATACAAGTTAGATGAATTGCCCCAGCTATTGAATGTTTTAAAAGGGCAGATGAGTTTTGTTGGACCAAGACCGGAAGTTAGAAAATACGTGAATCTTTACAATGAAGAACAACGTTACGTTTTATCCGTTAAACCGGGTATTACTGATTGGGCATCGGTTGAGTTCTGCAATGAAAATGAGCTGCTAAAACATGCCGAAGATCCTGAGACTTATTACATCGAAAGGATTATCCCCGCAAAAATTAAACAGAACATGAGGTATATCAAACACAATGATATCCTAACCGATTTCAAAATTATTTGGTTAACGATTAACAGGATTGTCATCAACTAAAATAATATGTGCGCTCCACAAAAAACTATTAAAGAAGAAGTTAAGCTTAAAAAGAAAGTGTTCTTTGTACTCAGCTCATTAACTTCGGGCGGCTCAGAACGAGTGTTCTGGAATTTGGCCCAGGGATTTAACAAAGATAAGTTTGACGTGACCATTGTGATCTTAGATTCGACCGTGAATTGTTTCTCGATGGATCTTGAAGGTGTCCGTTTTATCGATTTAAAAACCAAAAAAGCATCTAAATCTTTTTTTGCGCTTTATAACTTGCTAAAGAAAGAAGAACCTTATGCGGTTTTTTCCACTACCGATCACATCAATATTTTAGTCTCGCTCGTTGGTCGGTTTTTAAAAATTCCGATGCTTATTGCCAGGGCTTCTAATATTCCGCACGAACAAAGATTGTTTGAAGGATTTAAGTCGAGGTTTTACGAGCTTTTTGCCAGCGCAAGTTATCGGGGTTACAAACAGATCGTTTGCCAATCAGAAGAAATGAAGCAATCATTGATTGATACTTACAATGTCAATCAGGAGCTGATCAGGGTAATTGCCAACCCGGTATTGAAAACTAATAAGTTAAAGGAAGCAAAAACACCTGATAAAATTTATAAATTATTAGTTGTGGCCCGTTTTGCACTGGAAAAAGGCTTAGAACGGCTGGTTGATATTATGGCGCATTTGCCCGAAAATTATCATCTCGATTTCGTGGGAACAGGAGCACTAAAAGATCAGATTAACACCAAAATTAAGGACCTGCAGCTCGATCACAGACTTAAAATTTTAGGAGAGATTAAAAACATCCACGAGGTAATGGTGCAGCACGATTTAATGGTGCTGAGTTCTTACACAGAAGGTTTTCCGAATGTGGTTTTAGAAGCGCTTACCGTAGGCCTACCAGTAGTAACCTTCAGAGTGAGCGGCATTCCAGGATTAATTATCGATGGCTTTAACGGTTTTGTTCTAGAACAGGATGATCTGGCAGGCTTTAGGCGGCGAATTATCCAGGCCTGCACTCAGGGCCAATGGAACCCAGCTGAGATTAGGAGAAATGTATATCAGAAATGTGCGCTTGATAAAATCAGCGCTCAATATGAAGAATTAATTAGTTAACAATCTAAAATATTATCACTATGTGTGGAATATACGGCACAACCATACCTTACTCAAACGGAACTATCCGTGAGAAAATGGCAAGAATCAGTTTTCGGGGTCCGGATTATACAGGGGTCCAACGTTACGATCAGGTTATTTTTGCACACAATAGATTGGCCATCATCGATCTTGATGCCCGCTCCAATCAACCCTTTTCGTATAGGCATCTCCATATTGTTTTTAACGGAGAAATATACAACTACAAAGACATTAGAAGAGATCTGGAACAGAAAAACTATCAGTTTAACACCAGTTCCGATACCGAAGTAATATGCGCAGCTTATTTAGAATATGGAGCCGATTGCTTAACCCGCTTTAACGGGATGTTTGCTTTTGTGATTTATGATACCCATAAAAACGAACTGTTTGGTGCCAGAGACCGTTTTGGCAAAAAACCTTTTTATTATGCACACGATCACCGGTCGTTCGAATTTGCAAGTCAACCCTCACAAATCAATATAGACAGGAATCTAAGTGTTAACGAAGAAGCCATTAATCAATATTTAATTTGGGGTTATGTGCCAGAGCCTCAGTCTATTTATGCAGAGGTGAAACAGTTGCCTGCAGCCAACTATTTTAAATACGATCTTAAATCGCATAAGCTTAAAATTACAGAATACTGGACTTTAGATTATGGCTGGAAGAACAAATTTGAGGGAAGTTATGAAGAAGCTAAAGAAGCTTTAGCGCATATTTTGGCCGATGCGGTTAAAATCAGGATGAATGCTGATGTGCCATTGGGTGTGTTTTTATCTGGCGGTATAGATTCATCACTAATTGCAGCTATGGCCACAAAAGAAATCGACCACGTTAAAACATTTTCTATAAAATTTAATGAAAAAGGTTTCGATGAAAGTGCTTATGCCAATCAGGTTGCTAAACACCTTGGCACCGACCATTATACCATTGAGTGTAATTATAATGATGGCATTGACTTAATTGAAAATTTTAACCGTTTTTATGACGAGCCTTTTGCCGATTCGAGTGCTATACCTACCATGTTGCTCAGTAAAAATACCAGGAAGCATGTAACCGTTGCCTTAAGTGGTGATGCTGGCGATGAAGCTTTTTTAGGCTACCATCGCTATAAATGGATTAAACAGGTTAACAGCCTGTTTTATGCGCCACACAGCATTAGAAAAGCATTGGCAGGCTTAATTAGCCAATTGCCGAGCTATCGCCATAAATTAATTGCCATGGGTATTTCCATGGAAGATATAGAAAAACTATATGTAAAAATGTTTGGCAATATGGAAAATTCGTGGGTAAAACAACCCGATCTGGCCAAGTATAACCCATTGATGCATATTTTAACCAATCCATCTAAACCTTTGTTAGAACGGATTTCTGATTTTGATATTAAAACCTATTTAAACGGAGATATCAACACCAAAGTAGATCGTGCTTCAATGGCCTTTTCGCTTGAATCGCGATCTCCTTTAATGGATTACAGAGTGATAGAGTTTTCTAGAAGCCTACCCACAGCATTTAAATACACCAATGGAAACCAGAAACGGATATTAAAAGATTTATTGTTCGATCGTGTTCCTGCACATATGTTCGATAGGCCAAAGGCTGGCTTTACCATGCCGTTCCAGCATTGGTTCAGAAATGAATTAAAAGATTATGTGATGGATAATTTATCAGTCGATAATTTGAAGAACATTCCAGGCATTCATTTGAAAAGAACCCAAGAAATTATCAATGAGCATATGACCGGGAAGTGGAACAGATATCCGCAGATCTGGAAATTGCTGGTACTCTCTCAATGGTTAATTAAAAATAAATCAACCGCAGATAAAGTTTCTTTAGTAGCATAATAAGATGAATGCAACTGTTAACCTCTTTAATAAAATATTCGCAGCTGATAAATGGAACATTGGTTTTATTTATCAAACACCTGAAGAGCTGATCAGCACAAAAAAGCTGAATGCGGGGATAAACTGGCTGCAAGAAGATAGCATCGATTATGCCGCTGATCCTTTTGTGGTGAGTGTAAATAATGCACCAAGGATTTATTACGAAGAACTGGATTTTTGGAAAGGGAAGGGCGAGATTATGATGATTGATGGATTCGACTTCAAAAACAAGAAGAAAGTGCAGGGCATCAAACCAGATGCGATCCATTTATCTTATCCCTATCTGATAGAAGAAAATGGTTGTTTATACTGCATTCCCGAAACGTCAGAAGCGAAAGAAATAGCACTCTATCAGGTTGATCAGGAGAATCCTAGCCAGTTAACCAAAATAAAAGTGCTGGTTAGTGGAAAAGCTTTTGTAGATAGCTCGATTATTTATCATGAAAATAAATATTGGCTTTTTACCAGTGTATCCGGAGATCATCATCACCTGTACATTTATCATTCTAAAACTTTAAACGGTCAGTACACAGGGCATTATCAGAACCCAATTCCAGTAGAAAAAGAATTTTGCAGGGCTGCAGGGAGTTTGTTTAAAGTTGGCAAATCGCTGTACCGCCCAACGCAAAACCCAATTAACCGTTACGGCGGTTCAATTATCATTAACGAAATTGAAATACTGAGCGAAGAAGCGTTTTCAACCATCAATAAATTCGAAATATTACCAGATAAACCTTACAACAAAGGGCTCCATAACATCAGTTTCGCCAACAACATTATAGTAATAGATGGCAAGCGGAAAGTAATGAGTTTGATGATGCCGTTCAAAAAAATTGTTCGAAACCTTAAAAGGAAATAAATCGCCATTCGAAATGACAACACCAGAAAAAAGAATGATTTTTATTTCGTTAACCGATGCCCCCAATGGTGCTGAAAATGTGTTGTTGATGATGGCTACCACTGTTAACGGCGAAATGTACTTTTTAAAGAAACATGCTTTTACAGGGCTTAAAATTTCTGAAGGGGTTTCCAAAAGATACTTATCTAAAAAAACAATTTTTTGGGGTTTTGTAAAACTGATACCAATACTCCGAAAATATAAAAAGGATGATGTGTTAATGAGCACACATCCATATTTAAATGCTTTTTTAGGCTTTTTAAAACGTATAGGTTATCTCAGGTCCAAATTAATTGTACGCGAATGCACTTCTGTTTTTACCCGGTTCACTGGAATTAAAAAACGCATTTATCAAATCATTTACCGCATGGGTTATCCGGCTGTAGATTTAGTAGTTTGCCAAACTACATTAATGAAAATGCAACTGCTTGATCATAATAGCTTTTTATCGAAGCACAAAATATTGGTTCAACCCAATCCCATCGATTTTAATAAAATCATTGCTAAATCTGATCAGCCTTTAATTAATGGCGATGCCAAACTTGATTTTATCTGCTCTGCGGGAAGGTTGATCCCGGAAAAAGGATTTCCGATTTTGATCAAAGCTTTTAAACTGATTAAACAGAAGCACCCTAAACTTAAATTACTCGTACTGGGAGAGGGAAAAGAAAGATCATCATTAATCAATATTATCGAGGAGAATAACTTAAGCGATTCGGTTTTTTTAAAAGGGCAGATAGATAATCCGGCTCCTTATTTTAAACTGGCAAAACTTTGTGTGGTAGCTTCCATAAAGGAAGGTTTTCCGAATGTACTGTTAGAAATGATGTCGGTAAACAGCGCAGTCGTATCTACACTTTGTGCAGGAGGCATCAGCGAAATTCCTGCTATTGCCAAAGTTGAAGTAAACAACGTGGAAGCCCTCGCCAAAGCGATGGGCGAAAAATTGAAACATAACCAAAATCCGGATGCAGAAACGGCGATGCAGTATTTGTACGGCCGTAGACCAGAAATATTTGCTCAATCTATTTTAAACGCATTGCAGCAACATAACTAAATCCAAAATATTAAACTAACCATTACCGCATTTTCTGATGGGATGCTTTGCTGTATCCTAAAAACTAATAATTAAGCCTTCTGTGAGGCCATTCTTAACTGTTTCTCAAACTTAAATTTTATGAAAATTCTAATTACCGGTACAGCCGGATTTATTGGCTTCCATTTGGCAAAACGCTTATTGGAAAGAGGAGACGTTGTTGTGGGCATTGATAACATCAACGATTATTATGATGTAAACCTTAAACATGCCCGCTTGGCTCAAACTGGTATTAACCATACCGATTTGGTTTACGGTATTCCTCAGGTAAGTGATAGATACGAAAATTATACTTTCATAAAGTTGGATATCTGCGATAAAGAAAGTTTAGAAAATTGTTTTAAAACCTATCAGTTCGATGCGGTTTGTAATTTGGCCGCCCAGGCAGGTGTACGGTATAGTTTAACCAATCCGGATGCTTACATAGAAGCCAATATTAAAGGTTTTTTAAATATCCTGGAGTGTAGCCGTCATTTTAAAATTGGCCATTTATTGTACGCCAGCTCTTCAAGTGTTTATGGATTAAATAAAAAAATGCCATTTTCTGCTCATGATAATGTTGATCACCCGGTTTCATTATACGCAGCTTCTAAAAAAAGCAACGAATTAATGGCACATGCTTATAGCCATTTATTTAATCTACCAACCACTGGTTTACGTTTCTTTACAGTTTACGGTCCTTGGGGCCGCCCGGATATGGCTTTGTTCTTGTTTACAAAAGCAATTTTGGAAGGCAAGCCCATCGAAGTTTTTAATAACGGGGAAATGAAAAGAGATTTTACGTATGTGGATGATATTATTGAAGGCATTGTGAGGGTTTTTGATCAACCGGCACAGGCAAATCCAAACTGGAACAACCAAAACCCTGATCCAGCTACATCAGCAGCGCCTTTTGCCGTATTTAATATTGGGCGGGGGGCACCGGTTAACTTATTGGATTTTGTTGAAGAAATTGAAAAAGAGACGGGATTAACCGCACAAAAAATATTTATGCCCATGCAAGATGGCGATGTGGCAGAAACATCAGCAGATATTGATGATTTAAAAAAATTATTAAATTATGAACCATCTGTTTCTGTGCACAAAGGTGTAAAGAATTTTGTGAACTGGTTTACAACTTTTTATCACCCAAATTTACAGTTGGAACCTAAAACAAGTGTTGTTGTAATTTAGTTTGTCATGACTGTGTAAACTAGATGTATAATAAATTTTATAAAACTGAATTATTAAACTGTCATTTTACTATCTGTAAGCAATTGGTTTACAGTATAAGTAATGCCGAATATTAAGCCTATTATTTAATTATCAGCGTTTTAACTGCATTTTATTAAATGTACTCATTTATCGCATATAGCGTTAAGTTGTAAATTTAAAAAAATAAAAAATGCAGAGAAAGACAAAATTGTTTAAAAAAGTGAGTTTAATTGGTTTAATGTTGACGACAATTATCTTCTTTAGTAATTGTAAAAAAAGTGTGAATGCCGATGATAAATTGGCCGACAGTAAAGAATTGTTTTCAAGCGATTCATCATCAGTATTAGCTGCTATTAGTGGTAGTACAGGTAAATTAAGCCTTATAGGAGTAAAGTCTGAAGGAGGTTATGCATATAAAATTTCACAATCCATTTCAGGAGGCGACAATGCTACTTCAAAAGAACAATCAATTTTAAGGTTATTTGAAAACGGAGTAGAACTTGGTCCTGCCCATAGCATACACGATGACATTAGGAATTTAGGTAAAGGAAGGTTTAGCCATTGGGGTACTACAGTAATATTTTCAGCCTCTGACAATACCGACCCAAGAACTAACGGCCGTTCTTATACTTATGTAATGGGTGCTACAAGTGCTCTTTTACCTCCAACAGAAACGGTAACTCCGCCTGCAAATACAACCATAAATGCAGCCTTAGTAGGTTATGCTTTGGTAAATGGTAAAACAACAGGTGGCCAGGGTGGTGTCGAAACTACGGTAACAACCCTTGATCAATTAAAAGCAGCTGTTGGTGATAACATTACACGTACTATTTATGTAAGTGGCACCATTAAAGGCGCTGGTAAGGATATTGTTTATGTAAAATCAAACAAATCTATTATTGGTAGATCTGGAGCTGTTATTGAGGGTGTGAATCTGTTTATTTATACAGTAAGTAACATTATAATTCAGAACATCACTTTTAAAAATTACGTAGAACAGGCAGCAGTACAAATTAAAGAGGCTGCTCACCATGTTTGGGTAGATCATTGCGATTTCTCTACAGATCGTACTCATGGCTGGGAATATTGGGGTAAAGACATTACCATTACTAGGGAATCTGATTATGTAACGGTTTCCTGGAGTAAATTCCATGATACCAACCTATCAGTACTAATTAGTGGCGGTATCGAAGGCCACGAAGCAGATAGAGGTAAATTGCACGTAACTATGCACCACAACATGTGGTATAATGTTACCGAAAGGGAGCCATCAATGAACTATGGCAGTGTACACATGTTTAACAACTATCACCTTAACAACTCAGGTTACTCAATTGGTACAAGAGCAGGTGGTATAGTAAGAACAGATAATGAGTATTTCTCAAATTGTGCTAAACCATTAACTACAAAAGTGGCAAGTGATCCGGAAGGATATTTTAGCGGTATTACCACCAATATTTACGATAAATGTGGTGCAAACAATATAACGACGGCAGTTTCTACCTGGGTTCCAGAGTATGAGTACAAATCATTCCTTAACGATGCGGCGAGTGTGCCTGCAATCGTAACGGCGAATGCTGGTGCCAAGTAGGTAAAGCAAAACCTTCATATTTTTTCTGCAATAAGCCACCTGGATAGGTGGCTTTGCAGTTTAAATTAAAATTTTGACATGATGAATATAACTAGTAAGAAGATTTTTATCGTTTGCGACTCTTCCAGATCCCTGCTCGATTTTAGAGGGAAGCTGATCGAAAAAATGCAGCAACATAACCAGGTTTTTGTGTTTACACCAAAAATTGAACAAGAATCTGTTCGGAGTAAACTGAAAGCACTGAATGTAATTACCTACGAGAGTAAATTAGATGGTAGTAATGTTTCTATCCTATCCGATTTAAGGTTTATCTTTTCGCTATATAAACTCATCAGGCAAATAAAGCCTGATATTTTTTTTCCTTACACCTTTAAACCTGTCATTTACGGCTCTTTTTTAGCTAAAATATGCAAGGTTAAACTAATTGCCCCCATGCTTACTGGCTTGGGTTATAACTTTACCGATAATTCTTCCGGTAATAAACTAATTGTTAAAATAACAAGGTTATTACTAAAACTAAGTCTGAAACCCAATCCACGTTTAAATATTATTTTTCAGAACAAAGACGATTCTCAACGCTTAATCGATCTCAAGATCCTAAATAAAAAACACCAGGTTTATGTAGTTAACGGATCGGGGGTAGATTTAAGTCATTATCACTATTCTAAACCAAGCACCTCGCCCATAACCTTTTTAATGGTATCTCGGCTCATTAATGCAAAAGGCATTAAAGAATATTACGATGCCGCTAAATTAGTTAAGCAACGGTTTCCGCAAGCCGTTTTTAAATTGATTGGACCATACGATCCGAATATTGACGCCATTGCACCCGAGCTGTACCAAAAAATTGCGAGTGGAGATACGATTCAATACATCGGACAGGTTGATGATGTGCGCCCAGATATTGAGCGTTCTTCGGTAATGGTGCACCCTTCTTATTATGGGGAAGGCGTTCCACGCTGTGTGCTCGAAGGAATGGCAATAGGTAGGGCAGTAATTACCTGCGACTCTGTAGGGTGCCGTGAAACCGTTAATAACGACCTTAAGCAGGCCAATGGATTTCTTATCCCGATTAAAGACGCCAGTGCGCTAGCCAATAAAATGGAATATTTTATTAATAACAGTAATGATATTATTGCTTTTGGGAACAAAGGACATGAATTTGCAAAAACAAAATTTGATGTGAATATCGTTAATGCACAACTCTTTAAGATTATGCATTTACAGGCTTAACCAACCTTTTACACATTAATAACTAACCAAATAAATAAACTAAACCTAAAATTGTGAACAATACATTTATTTACAAACGAGCCACTTTAGCCGACTTTAGGGAAGCTATTGATGAGTATGGATGGGTTGTATATGAAAAGGCAATCAATCAGAAATTAATTTCAGAAATAACAACAGGTTTCGAAACTTCTTATCTCTTAAGGAGAGAAATACAGGTTTTAAATGGAATTGAAGAAAATATGGAGGGAACACTACATCATTTGCTTGAGAAAGATAATTTCGCTATTGAGCTTTTGAGTAAATTGTTCTGCCACAGAGAAATCCGTGATTTTTTGGGCGGAAACTACATTCTTAATGGGATAAATGGAGTAATTAACACCAAAAAGAGCAAATCCTATATCCAAAATATCCACCGTGATGTACGTACATTTTCGTCTGAATCTAAGTTTATGATCCAGATGATTATTGTGCTCGATGATTTTACCATATTTAATGGCGCTACGCACTTTTTGTCGGGTTCTCATAAATTAGATATTAAACCTGAAGAAAAACACTTTAAAGCTTTCGCTAAACAAGCTATTGCCAAGAAAGGAAGCATTATATTATTCGATTCTAATATCTGGCATGCAGGGGGGATCAATTTCACTCGCAAACAGCGTAGAGCTTTAACCTTGGGTTTTACCAAACCTTACATTAAACAGCAATTCGATTATCCCAGATTTTTGGGATATGAATTTGGCGAAAAAATAGATAGCGATTTAAGGCAGATTATTGGTTACAATGCAAGGGTACCCGCCAGTTTACAGGAATATTACAGACCAGTAGAGAGCAGAATGTACAAAGCAGACCAAGGGTAGAGGATAAAACAATGGAAACAGAAACGCACTCACCCAAAACAATTGGTGGCTACATCCCGTTGGAATTATCAAAAGGGGAGCTTTATTATCCTGATTTAATTGCACTTAATACAGGCAGAAATGCACTGGAGTATGTGTTAAGGACAAGAAAATACTCCACCATATATCTTCCATACTATACCTGCGAGGTTTTGCTAGAACCGCTACAAAAGCTAAATGTACAGTATCACTTTTATCATATAGACGAAGATTTAGATCCGGTAATAGATTTTGAAATAGGCGAACATTGTTGCTTCCTTTACACCAATTACTTCGGACTTAAAACGGAAACCGTTAAAATGCTAGCTAAAAAAATCAAGAACCTGATTATAGACAATGCCCAGGCATTTTTTTCTAAGCCGGTAAACAATTGCGATACCTTCTACTCATGCCGCAAGTTTTTCGGTGTACCCGATGGTGCCTATCTTAATATCTCTAAAACATTGGGTTTAAATTTAAAACAAGATCAATCAACAGACCGGTTTGCTCACCTGATTAAAAGTATCGATATCAATATTGAAGAAGGGTATGCCGATTATATAGAAAACAACAAGCAGCTGTGCAATAACGAAATCAAAAAGATGTCGGTATTAACAAAAACCATTCTTTCCAGCATCGATTACGATAAGTGTGCCGATATCAGAAGAAAGAACTTTGCTTATCTGGATGAGCACCTGGGAAAGGAAAATATTTTGAGGCTAAATTTTTCTGAAGAGGATGTGCCGATGGTTTACCCACTTCTGGGAGAAAATCCCTCTATTAAACAGCAGCTCATCAATCAAAAAATATTTGTAGCCACCTATTGGCCAAATGTTTATGAATGGGCACATGTTGATAGTTATGAATACTTTTTGGCTAAACATCTTATTTCGTTACCAATTGATCACCGCTACAGCATAGCGGATATGAAAGTCATTGTTAAAGCTTTAAAACCGCTCATATGAACACTCAGATTTACTTAAGGCCATTAGCGTTAAAAGATGCTGACGTGTCGTACAAGTGGAGAAACGATCCTGAAGTGTGGTCGTACACCAAATTTGTGTTAAAAGATCCAATTAGTGCCGAAGTTGAAAAACAATGGCTATTAAATAAACTAAATCTGACCAACGAAAAACGTTTTGCCATCTGTGTAAAAAATACAAATGAATACATTGGCAATATTCAGTTGCTCGATATCGAAAACGATAGTGCAGAATTTCACCTATTTATCGGCGAAAAGAAATACTGGGGGAAGGGCATAGGTTATAACGCCTCTTTAATGTTGTTAAAATATGCCTTTTATAACCTTAACCTTAAATACATTTTCTTAGAAGTACATTCAGATAACCTGGCTGCTTATTCTATTTATAAAAAAGTAGGCTTTCAACCTGTTTCACAGCAGGAAGATTTCATAAAAATGGTAATTAATTCTTCTGTTTTACTTGCTTAAAACTGAACTATTTACTTTAAATCTACCCTAATTTAATAGCTCAAAAATGAGAAAGATTATTACAATTGATGATAAACAAGAATGGTCTGCATATGTAAAGCGTGCTTTGCATTACGATTTTTATCACACCTGGTATTATCACTCTTTAGATAAAAGTGGTTTACCTATACTGTTTGTGTATGAGGAAGGCGAAAATTACATTGCCTTCCCACTTTTGAAGAGAAACATCCCTGGTTCCGATTTTTTTGATTTTACATCGGTTTATGGATATACAGGGCCTATTTCAAACATGGACTTCAATACTTTGAACGATGATTTTATGGAACGCTTTAAAAATACATTCATAGCGTATCTCGAAACTGGTCAAAATGTAACCGTTTTTTCCAGATTGCACCCGTTTTTTAATCAGGAAAGGTTAATGGAGAAGTTTTCTGGCGTATATGCCAATGGAAAAACAGTGGCGATCGATTTAACCACAACCATTGAAAGTCAACGGGCGGGTTATCGAAAAAGCGTAAAAGAAAAAATCAGACGATTGCGAAAGCGCGATTATGAAGTCAGAATTTCTACCGATATTAATGATGCGGGTATATTTTCTGAAATATATACCGAAAATATGATTCGAATAGGCGCAAAAGATCATTACCTTTTTAATAATGCCTATTTCGTTGCACTACTTTCTTCTGATGAATTTGATAGCAAGCTTTTTTTGGTGTATAAAGATGGGATAGCCATATCAGGCGCCATTGTAGTTTGTACCAAAGAAATTATGCAGGTGCACCTTTTGGCTACCAGAACCGCTTACCTGTTCGAATCGCCAGCTAAATTATTAACTGACGAAATTACCGTAATTGGCAGGCAATTGGGTTATAAATATTTTAACCTGGGAGGCGGTGTTAATTTTAAAGAAGACAACCTTTTTGGTTGGAAGATGGGTTTCTCTAATTTATGTTTCGAATTTAATAGTTGGCGGTATATTGCCAATAATGAATTATACAATACACTTTTAAACGAAAGATCCCTTGATCCTTTTTCGACTGTTGATTTTTTTCCACTCTACCGTAGTCCTGTAGTTGCTTCGTAATTAATTATTATTTCTTTTAATAAAATGGATATGCTGATTGAAAATAATGCTACGGGCACTACTTTGCAATTAACTTTAGCGCAAAAAGACGATTGGGTAAAGTATATTAGCTTGGCTGCCGATTATGATTTTTATCATACCTGGCACTACCATGCTATGGCAACCAACGGAAGACCCATTTTATTTGTGTATTGCGAAGCCAATAGTTTTATCGCTATGCCTTTATTGGAACGTGCAATACAGGATACACCATATTACGATCTGCATTGCGTTTACGGATATTCAGGCCCTGTTTCTAACCTGAAATTTACCGATATGAGCGATGTTTTGAAAGGAAATTTTTTAAATGCTTTTTCAGCATTCTTATGTAAAGGCAGCTACGTTTCTGTTTTCTCCAGGCTTCACCCTTTTTTTGATCAAAATATACTGTTACAAAAAACGGATAGCATATATGAAAATGGAAAAACAGTTGCCATTAACTTACAACAAAGTACAGAAGAGCAACGCAAACAGTATAGGCAAACAACAAGAGATAGCATTAAAAAATGTAGAAGGTTTGGTTATGTTGCTGTAGAGGCTACTACTCAGGAAGATATCGCTGCTTTCACAAAACTCTATCAATCTAATATGAACCGTATTAATGCTGCTGATTTTTATCTTTTTACTGAAGAATACTTTACCAAACTTGTTCAGGCTAAAGAATTCGACTGTAAGTTAATCCTGGTTTATGCAAACGATGATTTAGTTTGTGGCAGTATAATTATGTGTACCAAAGGCATTATAGAGGGCCACTTAATTGCCACAAATGTTAATTATCTTAAAAATTCTCCTGCTAAATTTTTGGTCGATGAAATTAGTGAGTTAGGCCGTAAGTGGAAGATGAAATACTACCATTTAGGTGGCGGACTTGGTTATAAAGAAGATTCGCTCTTTGAATGGAAACTGGGTTTTTCAAATATGGTTTTAGATTATTGCAGTTGGCGTTTTATTGCCAATAAAGCTGTTTATAATCAACTAGTAGAAAAATCGGGTAACCAGATACATACAGATGTAGACTTTTTCCCCCTCTATAGAATGATACCTCAATAAATTTTAAACAAATATTTAATGATTCTCAATTATGAAAAATTTCTTCTTTCCAGACAGAGCACACTCAAGGTGGTTAATTTTATTGATTGATCAGATGATCGTTGTATGGACATTATTTATATCCATTGTATTAACCAATACATTAAGCTACACCGACGTTTTTAACTCAGGCAACGCTGTTTATGTGGCACTTTATTGTTCCATCGCTGCAGGTGTTTTCATTTCACTAAGAATACACACCGGTATTATCCGTTATTCCAATACCGAAGATATTTTGAGGGTTTTTCTTGCGGTTTTTGTAACCAGTTTACTCTTTGTTTGTGTAAATAAAATACTTTCGCAACGTTTTCAATTGCTTTGGCATCAAATGGATAAGGCATTGATATTGAACTTTTTTATCTCCTCATCGCTGCTTATTCTCATGCGTATTTTGGTAAAAGGAGTGTTTTTATTTTTCAAAGAACTCAAATCAGAAACCAAAGAGAATATTCTGATTTATGGATCGGAAAAAAAAGCGATCCTCATCAAAAAAGCAATAGAACAGAACGGAGATTCTAACCTGAACATCATTGGCTTTGTTGATGATAACAGAGATCGGGTTGATAAATATCTCGAGCAGAAAAAGGTATACCACTCTTGTTCAGTAGCATTATTAAAAGAAAAACACAATATAAAAAAGATACTTTTTGCAGAAGATGCATTAAATACTTTAAACAAAAAGAAAATTATCGATATCTGTGTTAACGAGGGTATGAAAGTAATTATGGTGCCACCATCAGATAAATGGTTGTATGGCAAGTTGGATTCGCACCAATTACGCGACCTGAAAATTGAAGATCTGCTGGAACGTGAACCGATTAAGCTCAATAAAAAGAATATTCTGAAAGATTTAAGCGGTAAATGTATTTTAGTTACAGGCGCTGCGGGTTCTATCGGATCGGAGATTGTTCGGCAGGCCTTACAGTACAATCCTAAATCTGTAATTCTCTGCGACCAGGCAGAAACACCGCTTCACGATTTAAAACTCGAACTGGAAGATAACTTCCAGGAGGCGAACGTGAAGATATTTATGGCCAATGTGCAGAATTTAAACCGGATCAGAACATTGTTCGAACTCTACAAACCTGAAATTGTTTTCCATGCTGCGGCTTATAAACATGTTCCCATGATGGAAAATAATCCGGCCGAGGCCATTTTAACCAATGTACTGGGCACTAAAAACATGGCCGATATATCAATGGAATTTGGCGTAGAGAAGTTTGTAATGATTTCTACCGATAAAGCCGTTAAGCCTACTAATGTAATGGGGGCATCTAAACGTTTGGCCGAAATTTATATTCAGTCACTAAACAGTCCTGAGATTATTTCAACTGGCGAAATTACCACACAAGCTTCGCGCACCCGCTTTGTAACTACCCGTTTCGGAAATGTTTTGGGCTCAAATGGCTCTGTTATTCCAAGGTTTAAAAGCCAGATAGAAAAAAGAGGCCCTATAACGGTAACCGATCCGGAAATTACCCGCTACTTTATGACAATTCCGGAAGCCGTTCAATTGGTAATGGAAGCTGGAGCAATGGGTAAAGGAGGAGAGATATACCTTTTCGATATGGGTAAGCCAGTTAAGATTGTCGATTTGGCTGTAAATATGATCAAATTAGCGGGCTTAACACCTTATGTGGATGTCGATATCGTGTTTACAGGCTTAAGGCCGGGAGAGAAGCTCTATGAAGAGCTTTTGCTTATTGATGAAGAAATTATACCTACCCATCATCCGAAAATTAAAATATCACAGAAAGTAGCTTACAATTATTTGTACGTTAATCAGATTATTAAAGATCTGATCGTGCTGAATAACGATGGCAACGATTTGAATATGGTGAAGAAAATGAAAGAAATTATACCCGATTACATCAGTAATAATTCAAGATTTGAAGAATTAGACCTGTTGGTAGCCAATTGATTACCGTAAAAATACCCTAATGTAATTATTTTACTTTTGTTCATGAAATAATTATTAAATTGCACTAAATAGTAATAGTCGTCCCAGATTGTTGATAGAATTTAAATGTTTTATTTTAAATTAAATTAACTGCTATGAGTTTAAATGTAGGCCAAGTTCTTGAGCGTGTTGTACGCAGAGATAGAATGGGGATAAGTGAATTATCCCGGAAATTAAATGTAAGTAGAAGAACTATTTACAATTGGTTTGATCAGAAAAGTCTAAACCCTGAAATCATTTGGAAAGTGGGTACCGTAATCGGTCACGATTTTTCTGTTGAGCTACCCGAAACTTTTGCTAAAAACAGTAACTATATCCATGAAGCTTTTGATACACATACAGGGGATCAAACCAAAGGTGATGCGAATTCTGTATACTTCTGGATGAATAAATACATCAAGTTACTTGAAAAATACAACGAAATATTAAGCAATAACAACATAGATAAGGGTGTTTCAGAAACGGTTGCACATCATACTATGCCAAGAAATAACAATCGATCTATTTCTTAAGCCATCGCTGGTATTTTATTTATTTTAAACCCATATCTTCTTAGGGTTTACCATCCCGGTGAACTCTCCCTTTTTTTATAGTATCTCTCTAAATAATTCACCATAAGCACGCTTTATGGTGATGGATTTCTATTCACTAAAATTTCGAAATCATGAAAAAAATTAACGCACTAACTCTACTGTTATCATTGTTTGCTTTTCAAGGCGCCAAAGCACAATCGCAGGTTTATGGTGGTACAGGTATCCGGTATTCTGTTGGTATTGAAACAGGTTTGGCTACTGGCTATTTGGCCAAAAAGTACGAGGCACCGCTTGGCGTTTCCGTTCAGGCAGAATTTCCCATTACCGAAAGCATTTTATATGCCTCGGTAAATACCGGATTCAATAACATTTTTGTATCGGGCAATTATTCCCGCCTGGTAGATGATTTACAGCTTGTACCAGTTAAAGCTGGCTTAAAATATTTCTATAGAAGTAATCTTTATCTGCAGTCGGAGATAGGTTTTTCCTTCCTTTTAAATAAAACAAATTGTGTTGAGGGCAAAAAAGCAGCATTTGTATATGCGCCACAGGCAGGAATGATATTTTATCTGCACAACAATAATTATATCGATGCAGGATTACGCTATGAAAGCAATAGCAAATTCTATCACTGCGACCATACGAACAACTTTGTAGGCTTCAGAATCGCCTGGGGCTTCAGTTTATAAAACGGGTATTCCTTAGTAATCATCTTTAATAAGCTTCATAAATGAAAGCAAGTATACAATACAATACGATGAACGGATTGTGGATCCTTTTTATTGATTGCAAATATGAGGATTCTCCGAAATACATCAGGATGATTACGAAAATTATAATCAAAATGTTATCAGGAACAATCATTCCCGGCAATCGGCGAAGGGTTAGATCTGGCAGGCATTACCTGATCCATGAGCATGTGATAGAATTGCACACAGACGAATGGTTTCCATTGGTGCTGGCAAGCGAGAGCAAAGAGCTTTTGGAAGGGATTAAATCCATCTTTATGGATATGAGCGGGAAAAAATAACCCGCCCAATTTATTTTATCGATCAAAAATACGGGAAGGTTGCTCCGAAAGGAGTAGCCTTTTCTTGTTTCCATGCTATCGTAAGCAATAAAGACAGTAACATAATTTAAAATCGGTCCGAATCAGTCACGATGAGCCTTCCGATGAAAATCCTATCGTGTGGAACGATTAATTAAGTATTTAAACTTGTCTTTCTACAAGCTACCATAAACAGATTCTGAAAATCGGTCGTCTTTCCCGCGCAGGCGGGAATCTTAATGCAACCGACAAGGCCCTGCCAAGGCATTATGATGATTCATAAGCTTTCTTCTCTTCAAAGGCATTCATGAGCACTACATGGTTTCCAATCAATCCATTGTTTTCTAAAAACTGATTTATCAGGATTACAATCCGATATTTACGGTACCGCCTATATCTTTAATTCCTAATATTCGATTACAACCTTACCAATTGTTTTTCCGCTTTCTAATAAGCGATGAGCTTCTTTTAGATTTTGTGCTGTAAATCCTTTCATTGTGGTGTTTAAAGTGGTTTTAAGCGTGCCATTGTCAAAAAGTTCGGCAAGTTTGTTTAAAATATGGTGTTGCTCTTCCATATCGCCAGTTTGATACATCGAACGGGTGTACATCAATTCCCATGAAAAAGTAACACTTTTGTTTTTTAACTTATTCAGCGCAATAGGAGTGGCTGAACCGGTAATGGAAACAATGTGTCCCTGAGGTTTGATCAATTCTACTATGGCATCCCAATAGCTATTTAAATCAACAAAATCTAGTACAAAGTCTACTTCCTGGTAACCTGCTGCATGTATTTCTTCAACCAGGTTTTTATGGTCTACCACCAAATCGGCTCCCATAGCCAGGCACCATTCTTTCGTTTCTGTACGCGAAGCTGTGGTAATTACCTTTAGTCCGCTTATTTTTTTTGCGAGCTGTATGGCAATTGAACCTACACCACCGGCACCTCCAATAATGAGTATACTTTTTCCTTTATCTTTTTGTTCGCTGATGCGGATACGATCGTATAACGATTCCCATGCGGTAAGCGTAGTTAGGGGCATGGCAGCAGCTTCAGCATTGCTGAGTGTACTTGGCTTTAAGCCCACAATACGTTCATCTATCAATTGATATTCTGCATTACTGCCACTTCGTGTAAGGTCGCCTGCATAATAAACCGCATCGCCAGGCTTAAAAAAAGTAACCGCTTCTCCAACAGCTTCTACCGTTCCGGTAGCATCCCAGCCAATCACCTTCGGCGTTTCCAGTACAGTATCTTTAGCACTGTTCTGGCGTATCTTATAATCTACCGGATTTACACTGATTGCATTTATCTTAACCAGTATATCGCGTCCGCTGGGATGTGGAACAGCTGTTTCAAATTCGATAAAACTTTCTTCAGCCGAAATGGGTAGTGAGGTTTTAAATCCTATAGCTTTCATGGTGTCTTTATATTAATATCAATTTTTATGATTTCTGTAAGGCAAATATAAACTGATATTACGTTATAATTCAGTATAAATTAGCTTTTAATTGGTAAATTTGCGCTATGGTTTAATACAAAATGAATAAAGAAACCCTATACGAACCTTTTGAAATCGTTTATAAAAAGCTTGATGAATGTCCGAAAGAAGGGCATAAACATTTATTTTTCGAACTGGTATACATTTTATCAGGTACGGGAAAACAATGTATCAATAACAATAAATTTGATTACTCTGCCGGCCATATGTTTCTCATTACGCCTGAAGATTGCCATTCGTTTGAGATAGAAACCACTACCGAATTTTTCTTTCTCCGTTTTGGGAATGTATATATCCGATCGAAGGATTTTCGTACCGATGATGTACAGCGGATGGAATATATTCTGCAGAATGCCAGTCATCAACCGGGCTGTATCTTAAAAAACTTCTCAGATAAACCTTTTATTCGGTCGCTTATTGATGCAATGATGGCTGAATATGTAAACCGCGATCTGTATAACAAAGAGTTAATTGCGAAAATGGTAGATACGATGATTGTTGTGGTAGCCCGGAATATTGCCAAATACCTGCCTGCTGCCATTAAAGAAGATGCCGAAGAGAAAACCTTGGCCTTACTAAACTATATTCAGGCTAATATTTATAACCCGGAGAAATTAAGGGCCGAAAAATTGAGCAGCCAGTTTGGTATTTCTGAGAATTATTTTGGTAAATATTTCAAGAAACATACCAACGAAACACTTCAGCAATATATTGCCAATTTAAGGATTAAACTGGTTGAGGCACGTTTGCGTTTCAGTAACATGCGGATCAATGAAATTGCATATGAGTTGGGGTTTACGGACGAAAGCCATTTGAATAAATTCTTCAAATCACAAAGGGGATTAAGCCTTAAAGCTTTTAGAAACTCGCTCGTGGCTTAAATACAATTTACTGTTGTTAAAAAGCAACAAAAAGTAGCGTAATTACAACTATAATGATCGGCTGATTTGCTGAATCTGGCTAACAGGCCGGCTACATTTGCAATGTCGAAAGATTAAAAAAGACAGTACGTATGGATGCAAAAATGATCGGCAACAAAATTGCCGGAGCACGAAAAAAAATAAACATGTCTCAGGCCGGACTTGCCGGACATGTATTTGTAAGCCCACAGGCCGTTGGAAAATGGGAGCGGGGAGAATCAATGCCAGATATTATTACCTTAAACCAACTCACCAAGATTCTTGATGTAGACCTCAATTATTTTTCAGAAAACCACTCTTCTGCAAATGCCATCAGTGCGGTTGAAGAGACAATACCAGAGGTAAGCAGTTTAACAGATTTACATCAGCCTCAGCTATTGACCAATTTTAGCGGGAACGATCTGGCCAAAACCGATTTTGCTGGTGTTATTGCGCATAAGCTAAAATTTAACGGGAGTAATTTACGTGGCTCAGATTTCACTGGTGCTGACCTGACTGGGAGTTCGTTTCTGGGTAGTGATGCACGTGAGGCCAATTTTCAAGCTGCAAACCTCACCGATTGCAGCTTGTCGGCTACTGATCTAACAGCCACTAATTTTGATCAGGCCATTTTGGTGCGTACAAAATTCTATGCTTTAGAACTGGCTGGGGCGAAAATCAGTAATACCAAACTCATTGAGGTAAAGCTGAGCAAGACCGATTTAAGGAAAACGGTTTTTGAAAACTGTGTTTTTGAGGGGGTAGACTTTGACTATTCCGATCTGCGTGGACTGCGTTTGGATGGGCAGACTTTTATAGGGGTGCTGTTTCACAACGCAGCACTTAACGAAACTACATTTAAAGGTGCAACCCTTAAAAATGTCTCTTTCCGCTCTACATTCGCCCTGACGAACAAATATTACAAAGCCATTAAAACGATCTGCTTCGAAGGGGCAACGATGGATAAGCTAACCTATGCTTCACTCAAAGGTTTAGGTGCCGATTTATCGAAGGTTAACCTGATGTAATATAGGCATATCTATGCCTCTTAAAAAAGGAGGTGAGCTGATCAGTATAGATGGATCGTCATTGCGAGGCCGATTTTTTATCGGATGAAGCAATTTTATCGCACCAGGAAAGGTTGCTTCCCCGAAAGCCGGGATAGGCTTTTGTTCCTCACCGCATTGGCGCCCCATTTTCTAAGCTGCCAATCATAAACGAATTAACCTTCAGGTATTTCTGGCTCTACCAATTTAATCAGTTTTTCTAACGATTCCTGCCAACTTTGATTTGGAAATCCATAAGAGATAATTTATTATATAATTCTGTTTAGCGTGATGTATTATTGGTAATTCCCATCATTCATTATTGGCTGCATAAAAAAGGTTGGTTAGCTCAGATATCAAGCACACATTAGCCGATAAAATACTTTTTTTGCATCATGGATTGCAGTGGCATCCGCCCAATCTGGGAGATACAGCGGAAAGCCCGGCCGATAGGGATGCCATAAATTTATCTCAAAAAGATCACCTGAAAGTTTTTCAATGCACCTGAAGCAGTCTCGAACCTACAAGGGAAAGGTTTTCTTCCTCCTAGACAATCTCAATAGTAAAAAATCTGATCACTGAAACCGCTGTTGTGCATTTAATCTAAGATTGCTATAGAAGACCCAGCTATCATCTTAAACTTTTTCATTGTTCCATGCCGATATATAGGCTAACAATGGACAAAGGCTTTCTCCATATGCTGTGAGTGCGTACTCTACCCTCGGTGGAAGTTCTTTGTATTCTTTCCTGCTGATCAAGCCATCGGTTTCAAGTTCTCTCAATTGTTCAGTTAATACTTTTCTTGATATAGCGGGTATCCGAACATTAATTTCCCCAAAACGCCTGGCACCTTTGGAAAGCACATGCAAAATAATGACTTTCCAACGTCCTCCGAGCAGTGCTATCGTCTCTATAGCAGGACAGTAAGCATGATTTAAGTTGTTTTCCATTTGTTACGTTAAGGTTACCACTTTTTATTCTGTTAACGACGAGGTAGGGTGGTTTATCGTATCGATTTCAGTTTCTTTGCCTGGACAAAAGTAATTGATTCTTATTTATCTTAAAACAAAAACTATGATTTTAGTAACAGGTGCAACTGGTAATTTAGGCAAGGCCACCATTAATTCTTTATTAAATAAAGGCATATCCAAAGACAATATTGCCGCATTGGTAAGGGACGAATCCAAATCGGCAGATTTTAAGTCAAAAGGCATCCAAGTAAGGATTGGTGACTATCAGGATTTTGACTCTTTGAAAAGTGCCTTCCGGGATGTGGACAAATTACTGTTGATATCATCTTCATCGGAAATAGCTCAAAGGTTTGAACAGCATAAAAACGTAATTAATGCTGCAAAGGAAACTGGGGTTAGTCATATTATCTATACCAGTTTTGATATGAAAGATCTGCGTCAAAGTATAATGGCTGGAGATGTTCAGTACCATGCAGACACCAGTGATTATCTAAAACAGGCAGCCGTACCCTATACTTTGATGGATAATACACTTTATGCTGACCTGATCCCCATTATTTCCGGAAATAATATATTGGATGAAGGTATTTCCATCCCTGCCGGAAAGGGAAAGACACCTTTTTTGCCGATACCAGAAATGGCTGAAGCTATAGCTGTGGTACTGACTACCTCTGGGCATGAGAACAAAGAATATGTGCTCGCTGCAGAGACCGCTTTTTCCTTCGCTGAAATTGCTGATCTAATATCAGAAATCACAGAGACAAGGATAGCTTATAACCAAACTGATATACCGTCATATATCGCCCAGCTTAGGCAGCAGGGGGTTCCTGAAGATGATGCAGCGTATCTGTCAAGGTTCGCTGGCGCGATAGCCAAAGGAGAGTTCGAAACCAACAAAAGTGATGTCGAACAATTACTAGGCAGAAGTCCGATTTCTTTAAAAGATTTTTTAATGAGCATATACGGTAAATAAATCAAAGCAGCTTAGATGCCCAAATATGGTTTCTAGGCTTCTTAAACATAAATTTTGTAATTTGTAACATTTATAAACAAATTAGTAGCAATCCTAAATCAACTGTACACAATGACAAACGAGTGGGACACTTTCAAACATTTTTTTAAACGGCAGGAAGTCCCTGCCAAAACGATTCTTTTACGTGAGGGACAAATTTCCAGGACAATGTTCTTTATTGAAAAAGGCTGTCTTCGGACCTGGGTCAATAATGACGGCAGAGAAATTACTACTCAGTTTTTCTTTGAGGGCGGCAAGATTTCTTCCATTGAAAGTTTCATGGCAAATCAGCCAAGCTTGTATAGCATTGAAAGCATAGAGCCTTGTATCTTACAGACGATTACACAACAAGAATTTCTAAACACTTTGGAAAATTCGCCTCAATTGAAAGAGAAAATGCAGGAGCATTTATTCAAACGCCTTTTGCAATCTCAGAAAACTTTCTATTCCTATCTTAAAAATAACCCCCAGCAACGCTACAAAGAGCTTGCTGAAGAACACCCCCATATTATCCAGCGCATCCCACAACATTATATCGCATCCTATTTAGGCATTACTTCTGTTTCATTAAGTAGGATACGAAACAGACGATAAAATACTGATTTCTTTACAATTGTTATCGTTCAGGTATTTACTACTTCTCAATTTTGCAGTATAAAAATAAGCAAAGCAGAGAATGAAAGTAGTAATAGTATTTAACCATCCCTATGAGGGTAGCTTTGGTAATGCAATTTTAAATGCTGTAACCAGCGGTCTTAAAGATGCAAATCATGAAGTTGACCTGATGCATCTTGATAATGATAGATTTAATCCGGTAATGTCAAAGGCAGATTTAAAGGCCTTTGTGGAACACAAGCCTGTTGACCCACAGGTAATAGCCTATAACGAACGTTTGGAAAAGGCAGACCACCTGATTTTCATTTTCCCGATCTGGTGGGATTTGATGCCTGCAATGACTAAAGGATTCGTTGACAGGGTACTCACCCCCGGAGTTGTCTATGACCATCATCCCAGAGGTTTTGGATTAATACCACTTTTAAAAAATCTTAAAGGTGTAACTGTCATCACTACGATGAACAAGCCCAAAATCATGTATTCCTTAATCATTGGAAATTTAATTAAGAAAGCAATGATAAAAAGTGTCTTCAAAACTATGGGTTACAAAAATCTTAAATGGATAAGCTATAATATGGTAAAAGCAGTCAGTCAGGAAAAAAGAGTGAAATGGATAACAGATATTGAAAACAGGTTTTCAAAATTTAGCTAGATAAAACTTGATATTATGAAATCGAAAAACCGTAGCGCAAGCCAAACTTTATTGATAATAGCTAATAAATATAACTTACCAACTGTCACGATACGGGTATACAATAACAGAAATCACTTACTTTTTCCGGTTACAGATATAGCGCAATCGCAGCCGTAGGTTAATATTATTTAGGCAAGTGTGCTATCAACTCAACTTCCAATTTTGCCTTTGCCATATACAATCTCTGTATCTGCAACCAGGTAGCAGCAGGAAAGTCATTATAATAAAACTTTTTCCTGACATAGTTGAGCTTTTTCATTTCTTCAATATCAGTTGTTACGGCGCCCGAAATATATAGGACATTATCTACTTTTAGAACCTGACAATAACCTGCAATTGTATCTTGTTTTATTTTGTTGTTATTCCAATGCCACTTTTCTTTTTTAATATGTTTCTCTTGCGAAAAAAAAGTAGTAGAAGTGGGAGATGATAATATATTTCATTTTATATGTTTTAGCTTAATTACTGCAAAAACTCTAATCCAAAATAACGAAATATTTTCAAAGAGATTTTGCTTGAAAAGCCCAAACTGTCAATCAGGCGGTGCAGGAAAACCTGCTCTAATGACTTATTCGATTTGACCGGCCCATCTCATTTTTTTACCAAATGGTAATTTACTGCTTTACGCTATACACTATCTTTACATCATGGAAGCGATGATTAATCTTATCCTGCAATTTGGTGACCTGAACAAACAGCAGATCGAATTTTTGCTGAGCAAGGTTGAAATGCTGGAATTCAAAAAACACGAATACCTGTCGGAAGCCGGAAAAATCCCCCGTTATGTGGCCTTTGTGGTGGAAGGTGTGTTCCGCTTTTGTTATTATAACAACAAGAGCGAAGAGATCACCAATTATTTTGTGGACGAAGGCAATTTTGTAGTCGATAACGAAAAGTTCGAATCGCAGATGGCGGCCTCGGAATATGTACAGGCTGTTACCGACTGCAAAGTGCTTGTTTTTAATAAAAAGGATTGGGATGAGATATCCAATACCATTGTGGGATGGGAAATGATGAAGGCAAAGATGGTGAAAAAATGCCTTACGCTGGCCATGGAGCGGCGCAGTCCGCTGATATCAGAAGACGCTACTACGCGTTACCTATCCTTCATTAAAGCTTTCCCGAACCTCATTAACCGCATTCCGCTTTCCTATGTGGCCTCTTACCTGGGCGTTACCCAGCAATCGTTAAGCCGTATACGCCGTAGTATCCATTAAAGGCATTTTTTACCATTTGGTAAATGTTTTTGTGTTACTGTTTTCAATATTTGCATAGTCATTAAATAATAATAAAGATGAGCAAAAAAATTGTACTGATAACTGGAACAAATACTGGTTTTGGCTGGCTTACCGCCCACAGCGTAGCTGCTTTAGGATACAAGGTATACGCCACGATGCGCGATACCCAAGGCCGTAATGCCGATAAAGCGGCTGCACTTGCGGCCGTAGAGAATTTAACCGTTTTAGATGTTACCTTAACTGACGACCAGAGCGTGAAGCAGGCCGTTGACACCATTCTAGCCAAAGAAGGCACTATTGATGTGCTGGTGAACAACGCCGGTTACAGCATGAATGGTGTAGCCGAGAGCTTTACTACGGCCGACGTGCACACTACATTTGATATCAACGTTTATGCCCCCTGGCGACTGATCAAACAGGTGCTGCCCGCCATGCGTAAGCAGGCCGACGGACTGATCATTAATGTGACCAGCGGTTTTGGACGGGTGTCGTTCCCGTTTGCTACCATGTATGCAGCCTCGAAATTTGCACTAGAGGGAATAAGTGAAGGCCTCCACTACGAGGTCAAGCGTTTAGGCATTGATGTGGCTATTGTTGAGCCGGGCGCTTTTCCTACCGAAATGCAGCAAAAGAACAACCCCGCATCTGACCAGGGTGTATTTGAAGGGTACGGCGACATTGCCGATATTCCCAACAAAATGGTAGCCACACTGGGCGGAGAGATGCAAGCGAAGAACCCTAACCCGCAGGACGTTGCTGACGCCATCGTAAAACTGATCGGTACTCCGAAAGGCACCCGGCCATTACGTACGGTCGTCGACCCCATCACAGGCCAGTATATTGAAGCCGCTAATCAGGCTGTAGCCGAACAGTTTGCCAAAGGATTGACGGTCTTCGGAATGGGTGATTTATTGTAAGCAGAATTGAATTAATAGCGGCGGCAGTGGTGTAATGCTACTGCCGTTTTTGTTTGTAGTTATGACAATGATGAATTTCTTGAACCAGCAATCAACAAAGTCGATGAGCTTTTCAAAAAGTATTGAATAAGATTAATCAGTAGTTATCCATAAAATTTATTACATTTTAATCTTGTTGTAGTTGATGCGGCCGCTTGTTTTTTACTTCAACTTCAAGGCGTGTGGTTGTAAACATCCGCTTCAGGATATCTCTTACTTTAGAAGACAAAAGGAATTCCGTAGGACTGTCGACTATTTTATGCTCAATTATCAGTAGCATTTCGCCTGGTAAAAATTTATATACCTGTTTTTCATTGTGTTTTGTGACTTATACGCGGTAAAAATCAGAATCATTATCAATTTCCAGCACTTGCCCTAACTTGATAAGATAATTTCCAGCCTTAAGGTCTTTAGTTGTAATCTATTTTTGAATCTTCAGTCATGGTTATAATTCTTAGTTACTACCATTGTAGGCTTTATAAGCTTTTCCGCACTAAGAAGAGATCTTCTTTTTTGTTTTTGCAGAGAGGAAGGGAATCGAACCCAATCTTCCATTATGCTTTAAAGCCTGCTTTTATGTCTCTCGACATTAAAATAGCCATGAATTAGCCATTTTTTTTGGACATAAAAAAAATGGGCCTTAATAAGACCCATTTTTCTTTTCGGCGGAAAGCGAGGGATTCGAACCCCCGGACCTGTTACAGTCAACAGTTTTCAAGACTGCCGCATTCGACCACTCTGCCAGCTTTCCGGAGGCAAAAGTACGAACTCCGGTTAAATCTGCAAACTATGAATGCTTTTTTTTTATATAAACTTGATAATTACTTAACACAGAGGGAGAAAAAATTATTTCTTCTGTATATTTTCTTCAATTGGCTCCGATTTTTTGAACAAATTAAAGGTAGGTCGGATAATCTTCACACTTCTTTTGCTTACATCAACGCTGGCATTGAGCTCAAAACCAATCAATAAAATCAAGGAATTGAGATAAAGCCAGATCATGACTACGATTAATGTTCCGATAGAACCATATACTTTGTTGTATGAAGCAAAATGGTTAATGTAGAAAGAAAAACCCCAAATAGTAAGGAAAGCTAAAATGGTAGCCAACCAAGAACCCGCACTAAAGAAACGCCATTTTTTAGAATGTGCTGGCCCGTATCGATATAAGATAGATACCGTTAGAAAATATAAAATAGCCAGTAGTGCCCATTGGGTAAACTGTACGGCAAAGGCCAGGAAACTACCTTTGATGTGGAGTTCGTTTGTGATCTTATTCAGTAAAACTTCTCCCAGCGTCATGGCGCTGATGCAGATGATAATGGAAAAACAAATAATCGTAGTTAATACCAGTGCAATTAAGCGTTGTTTTAACCAGCCCCTTGTTTCGATAATCAATGATGATTTATTAAAAGCCTTCATTAAGTTTTTAACCCCATTGGTGGCAAAAAATATGGCCGATAAAAAACCGAAAGATAATAAGCCCCTGTTCTGGTTTTTTATGATGTCTTTCAATGTGGTTTCAAAGGCATCAAAAGCATTGTGCGGCAATACAAGCTGTATTAAGTTTAACAGTTGATCCTGGAAGCCTTTAATTGGAATAAAAGGAATTAACGTAAATAAGAAGATAATGCCTGGGAAGATAGCCAGCATGAAACTATAAGCTAATGATGATGATTTGTTTACCAAAGCATCTTTGCCAATTTCACGAAAGAAAAATGTAGCTACAGTATAAAGGGGAAGTGGGCTAAAACCAGGCAAAACACATCCCTTCGTCCATTCGATAAATCTAGAATAGAGTTTAAGATGTAATAATTGCCTATGTAACCATTCCATTGTATTGTTAATTAAAAAACACCGATAGTTTTTGCATAAAATTTTCAGGTGGATTTGTCGGTTTATTTTTCTTCATATCAACAAAAACCAGTGTAGTTGTCCCAATATTTATGAGCTCTTCTTTTTCGTTATACAACTCGTATTCAAAAAAGATCCTGATGCCCGGTAAGGTTTTGACGATTGTTTTTACCGTAATTTCCTGGTCGTAAAGTGCAGGTTTAATGTATTTGCACTTTAATTCCAAAACAGGCATCATAATTCCATCAGCTTCCATCGAGCTATAGCTCATGCCCAAACTGCGCAACATTTCTACCCGGCCTACTTCGTAGTACTGTGCATAATTGCCGTAATACATATAACCCATCTGATCGGTTTCGCCATAGCGGACCCTGATTTTTGTGCTGTGGCTATACATTATTTAAAAATGTTTCTTTTGTTTAAAGCTTCACGATATTTCTTTGCATTGATTTCGTGCTGTGCTTTATTTTCAGCAAAGTTATGGTAGCCGGAAAAATCTTCTTTGGCACACATGTAAATATAATTGTTGTTGTCGCGGTTTAGTACAGCATCAATTGCATTAATACTTGGCATCATAATGGGGCCTGGAGGTAAACCAGCATATTTATAAGTGTTATAAAGCGACTGCACCTGTAGTAATCTCCCGGTTACCCTTTTTACTGTAAAATCATTGTTTGCAAAAATCACCGTTGGATCAGCCTGTAACAATATGCCTTTGTTTAAACGGTTTAAGTACAAGCCTGCTATAATGGGCATTTCTTTGTCGTAAAGGGCCTCTGCATCCACTATAGAAGCCAGGGTATATACCTGTACCGGAGTCAGGTTTAAACTTGCTGCTTTTTGCTTGCGGTCGGCTGTCCAGAATTTATCATATTCCTTATGCATGCGCTCAAAGAAATCAACCGGCGAAATATTCCAGTACATCTCGTAAGTATTCGGGATAAACATAGCATACACATTATCCTGGTTAAAACCATATTTGCTAATCAGCGCCGTAGAATCTAAAACATTGATAAAGCTTAACGAATCGGCTTCCAGATTGCTGGCCAGATATGCAGCGAAGTTTTCTTTCTTGCGGATATTATGGAATTTCAATTTAACCGGATCTTGATTTCCAGCTTTAATTAAGTTAATTAAACTGCGGTTGGTCATTCCTTTGGTTAAACGGTAACGTCCGGGTTTAACGCTCGTAGCTAAATTCATTTTTCCGGCAGCTGCAGTAAAAGAAGAGACACTTTTTACCAGATCTTTCTTTTTAATTTCTGCGATCAGATCATCGTAGCTGCTTCCGGTTTTGATATATAGATATTTTTGATTTTCGGTAACGTTGGGGGCAAAGTAAAGCCTGTAAATATTTAACGCAAAGTAACCAGCAATTAAAATAACAACAAGTGCAATCACTATTGCCACTTTTTTGCCTATACTCATGTTCTTTTTTTCTACTTCAGTCATCTGTAAATATGATACGTGTTTATTGTTGTTTGTTAGATAGGGTAATGTTAATCTTTGTGCCTATAGCCACTTTGGTTAACGAATCAACCAGCATAGGATCTTGTTTAATAATAATGGCAGCAGCACTATCGGTAATAGGGCCATCGTAAATAATAGTACCTAAACTCAGGTTCGAACCTCTCAGGCTAAATTTCGCTTCATCCATCGTTAATCCCATGAGTTGTGGAATATCTACTTCTTCGTTTCCACGTCCATCGCCCAATACCAGGTTAATCCTGGAGCCAACAGGCACAACCTGTCCGACTGCTATTGGCTGACCTCCAAAAGAAGCTTCCAAAACCACATCGCGGCTTACATCTGGCTTATAGGTTGTATCGCCGAGTTTTAATCTCGAGCTTTCAATTATAGCCTGTGCTTCTCTTAAGGTCTTAAACGCTATATCAGGGAATTTTGTATTCGGTGTTTTACCTGCGTTAATGGTTAAGTATATGGTACGGTTATCTTTTACAAAAGTATTGGGATCAGGATCCTGATCAATTACAATTCCTGCAGGTTGATCCATAATAAAAACAGAATCTACTTCATATTTTAATCCGGCATCTTCGAGTTTCTTAACTGCCTGTTCAAAAGATAAGCCTTTTACCATGGGTACATTTAAGCCCTGTCCGTGTTTGGTATAATATCTTAAACTAAAAAAAGCAACCAGTAGAAGCACAACAACAGTTATTATTGCAGCTAAAATATTGTTTCTAAACGATTTGGTTTTTAAATAATCTATAAATTTAGACATGAATCTTAATTTGGGTTATGCGTACAAGCTCAAATGTAACTATTTTAATGATTGATTGAATTATAGAATCCATTTCCTCATTCAATCATTCAATAAATTCTCTCCTTCATTGTTACTAAAGCACAAAGATATTTATATTTTTGAGGATATATTTATATTCAATTTCTATTTATAAAAGGATTTTTAACATGAAGAAAACGATAGCATTGTTAACAGGCGGTACCACAGGCGAATGGGTTGTTTCGGTGAAAAGCGCAGCCACTATTGCTCAAAATATCGACCCCGATTTATACGATGTGTATAAGATTATGCTGAACGAAAAGGGCTGGTTTTATGAGCCTGCTGATTCTGTTAAAATTGAAATTGATAAAAATGATTTTTCCTTAACGCTTGAAGGAAGAAAAATTAAGTTCGACGGCGTTTTTATTGCTATTCATGGTTCGCCTGGCGAGGATGGGAAATTACAGGGCTATTTTGATATGTTAGGTATCCGATACACGGCCTGCGATGCACTAACTTCGTCAATTACGATGAATAAAGGTTATACCAAAGCGGTTGTAGAAGGCATTGATAACCTGTACACCGCAAAATCTGTTCAGATATTTAAAGGTGGCAACTATAATTTAAATCAAATTAAGCAAGATCTAAGATTGCCTTATTTTGTTAAACCAAATAGTGGGGGCAGTAGCATTGGTATGAGTAAGGTAAAACATGCCGATGACTTGGAAAGTGCTTTAGAAAAGGCTTTTAAAGAAGATGATCAGATTTTAATTGAGGAGTTTGTTAGTGGTAGAGAGTTTTCGATAGGCATTTTTGGCGCTGAAGGAAAAATTATTGTTTTGCCAACCACAGAAGTGATTCCGGCAAATGAATTTTTTGATTTCGAAGCCAAATACACGCCAGGTGCAACTGAAGAAATTACACCAGGAAGAATGAATGAAGAAGAGGTAAGTCGCGTACAACAGGTGGTAAAGGATGTATATAAGAAATTAAATTGCAGGGGAGTGGTACGTGTTGATTATTTCCTGGAAGAAGGAACTGGTAAATTTTATTTTATCGAAATCAATACCATTCCTGGGCAAACAGCAACCAGTTTTATCCCACAACAGGTAGCGGCAATGGGTATTACACTGAAAGAGTTTTACACCCGTTTAATGAAGGAGACTTTAGGGTAGTCTTCGTCAATTTTGTCATTCTGAATGCAATGAAGAATCTGTAAGATATTAAAGATGCTTTTATGATCTATTGACTTTGTTAACGAGGTAACTTTAGGTTAGGTGTTTTATTGGCTAGGATTCTTCACTTCGTTCAGAATGACAAGTGACATATAATTATATCGAAAATAATCTTTAAGATCTTTACAGACCTCCTTAAGTACTTATTGGCCTAGGTTATGATGAACTTCCAAAAACTGATTGATAAAGGTTTAAAACTCAAAAGCTACCCGGAAGATTCGGTTGTTTACGAGCCCGGTATGCATCCACGCTATGTGTATTTTATCAAATCAGGTGAGGTAAGAATGGTTACCGTTAGCGATGAAGGAAAGGAATTTATTCAAGGGGTTTTTAAAACAGGGCAGTATTTTGGCGAACCTGCATTATTGATCGACCGGCCTTATTTAGCTTTTACCATCACCAATAAAGATTCGCAGATTATTGCTGTAAATAAAGAAGATTTCTTTGATTTGATCAAAAACGAACCCGATTTTAGCATGGACCTGATCCGTACGTTAAGTAACCGCCTTTTTTATAAATCGATGATGCTGGAAGAATTGGCGAGCGAAAAAGCAGAGCATCGATTGTTAACGATTATCAATTACCTTCTCGACGATATTGCTGTGGGTGAAAATTTAAAGGTAACGCGGCAAGAATTAGCCGATATGACTGGTTTAAGGGTAGAAACAGTTATTCGTGGTACTAAAATACTAGCCGAAAAAAGCCTGATCAAAACCATTAAAGGGAAAATAGTAAAGGTTTAGAATTATTAAGAAAGCATTAATGAGCAAGGTGCAGTGACCAATGAACAAATGACCAATGAACTAACAAACCAATCGTCAAACATGATGTAGATCATAATTAGTATTTAATTTTGGACTTATCTTTGTGGTGTTAAATTAGAAGACTATGGCTGAGTTATCCAAATTTCAAGCTTTTGTACAGTGTAAATGCCCACGTTGCCGCAAAGGAGATATCTTTACGGGGAGCGCTTATTCTTTCAGGTTACAAAAAACGAATATTAACTGTCCGCATTGCAACTTAAAGTTTGAGCGCGAGCCGGGATTTTTCTATGTAGCGATGTTTGTAAGTTATGCCATGAACGTTGCAGAAATCATTACCATTGGTGTAGCATCGTATGTTTTAGGTTTGCCTTTAATTTATGAAAACCTGTGGTATTATGTAGGTTTAATTTTAACGGGTGTTTTATTGTTATCTCCAATTAATTACCGCTATTCGAGAGTTATTTTGCTTCATTACCTTACGCCAGGTTTGCATTATGTTCCTGGAAGTGGAGATAAATAAGCTATAGAGAAAAGGCGGTGGTATCATAAAAGTAATTTTTCTTCAGGTTGTCTTATGTTGAGCTTCCCGATGAATTGGGCAAGTAATCGAAACACGCTGCCAAGGCTATTTAATCTAGTCTTTCAACTGGCTACCATTGACAGATTCCAAAAAGGCCGTCATTGCGAGGAGGAACGACGAAGCAATCTTTCATGCTAGTGATCCTGCCATTAAGATTGCTTCGTCGGCTGAAAGAGCCTTGTCGCAATGACGATAGCCCGAGGTTATTCATTCTCTTAAAACCATCTCAATTATATTAATTCTTTTGCAATAAATTATCCTACCATTAACAGGTTCCAAAAGAACGGTCGTCATCTCGATTGTAGCACAGCGAAATAGAGAGATCTTTGTACCAAGTTATTGAAATAAAATTTAAAAGATTTCTCCTCCGAAGGAGTTCCTTTGGAACACTGCGGTCGAAATGACGATACTTCAAACCATTCACCTACTTTATCCGTCTGTCATTTATATTGATTCTTTTGCAACAAACTATCCTTCAGGATGATAATCAATATTATGATAAAGCTTCTTTTTTTAAGCTACTTCTTCATTGGATGCTGAACATATTCAGACAGTCTCACAACCTTTCCGTTTTTCAATTTAATATCATTAAATAAAGCTACTGTATCGGTTTTACCTTCTTTCGTTGTAGAAACCTGGTTGTACCACAGGCTTACCCATTCTTCGCTTTTATCTTTATTAACAACCGATTCCATGTCTTGCATGTCGATTTTAAAGCCTTTCATTTTGTCGAATTCGCCCTGTAATTCTTTCATGAGCTGGGTTTTTGTCCCTTTAAATTTGTAACCATCCAGATCTAAGGCCACACTGTCGGCAAGCACCTTGCTCATACTGGCTGTATCTAAACTTTCGAATGTTTTAATAAGGGTCATTGCGGTTACGGCATTTTTTGTATCTGGGTTCATTTCCCAGTTTTGCACCTGCTTAATCGTATACGGATACTTGGTGCTATCTGCTGCTACTACCGTATCGGTAGTTTTAGCTTCCTTATTTTCACATGCTGCAAAAAGTAAGGTAGCCATAATCAGGGATGATAATTTTTTCATGATAATTAGTTTATTGGTTTGATTAAATATAAACTAATTACTTGAATATTAATGGAATGTATACAGTTTTTGTTCCTGGGTTTACGTACTGAAATACGAACAACTAGATAAAATGGATAATAAAATGTAAACGCAGTTCAAAGTATTGAATGGTACATAAGTATTTTACGATTAGGTTTTTTTAGAAAATGAGTGTTCAGTAATGCTTCGGGAACAGCAGTCCCGTTATTCGCTATAGCTCCGATAAAGGATCGGAGGCTGCCGCTTTTACCGGGTTTATGGAACAGAGGCTTGTATAAAGCCACTTGCAGTCTCCGTTATAAATAAAGACGCTATTAAGTTTAAAAATTGGGCGTCATTGCGAGGAGGAACGACGAAGCAATCTTATCGCAGCAAGAAAGATTGCTTCATCCGATGAAAAATCGGCTTCGCAATGACGATACCTCGCAGCCTGTAATTTCAGGTATTTCGCTACTGATATGAAATCAGTACAGCTTGTGCTTTAAATAGACGATGGTTTGAAATTAATGATTTATAAAACTATTTATACCATCTACCAAAGCCCTTACTTTTATTTCGGAAGTGAGTTCGTATCGATATTCGTCCTCAATACTGCCCATTTTGGTTTCCGTATTTCTGTATTCCATTTTACTTGGCACAAATTCCTTTGCTGAAGCATGAAATTGCGTGGCACCTGTTTGATTAATCAGGTTTTTGATATTGTTTTCATTTATACCTGCACCAGGCATGATGGTAATCCGGCCATTGGCATTTTCTACAAGCTGTGCCAGTTTTTCTGCCCCCAGAATTGCAGAAGAAGCACCTCCAGAGGTAAGTACCCTTTTTATTTTGAGTGCGATTAAATCTTCCAATGCCTGATCCATATCGTTGCTCATATCAAATGCCCTGTGGAAAGCTACCTCCATAGGTTTGGCCAACTCAATCAATTCAGCGCATCTTTCTTTATCGATAGTGCCATCTGCTTTAAGTATTCCGGTAACTATACCTTCACAATTTAATGATCTGCAGATTTTTATATCTTCTTTCATTAACTCAAATTCAATTTCGGAATATAGAAAATCGCCTCCGCGCGGACGGATAATTGGCCAAACTTCGATGGATAGGTTTTTCTTAGCCAGGGCAATTTGAGCATAACTTGGTGTGGTACCACCTTCTGCCAGGTTATCACAAAGCTCCACTCTTTTTGCTCCACCATTTTGCGCAGCCAATGCCGATTGATAGGAATTAGCACATACTTCTAAGCAACCAATTGCCACTTCACTCATGATATTAGATTTATTAATTTAAATTATTCCTGTGGCCCTGCTGGCCCTAAAACCACCCATCCCTTTGGCGATTTGTAGGTGTTAAGTAACTGCACTGATTTTCCGCCATCCGGATACCAGCATACCTCTGTAATTACCCAGTGGGTTTCGTCAACTTTTTTACGTTCCGGAAAAGCATTTTGGATCGTGGAAAAATCAGGAAAACCATGTTCTTCTATATTGTTGATAAAAGATAGTTTAAGCACCTCGGCTGTTTCGTTGATGATATCCTGATCAATCTCCATTTTCATCACAGAAAGTAAGGATTTAGCTTCTTCAAAAAAATCTTTACAGGCTATGGCAGCATCAATATCTTTATTGTTGTAGGCTTTTTCAATAGCCAGAATCGCACCTTCCGGTGTTTCGAGATTGGCTTTAAAATGATCAACGCCCTCATCAATATATAAACCTATGCTATTGTCAAATGCTGCTTTCTCTTTTTCTGCAACGCCATCCCTAATGGCCCGTACGGTATAACCGCCAATTAACCTCCCGTTTTCAATAATCATCCAATCAGAGATTAAATCGCGCTTTATGCCGATTTTTTGATTAAATTTTACGGAACGAATATTTACCGGTTCGTTTCCAACGGTACCAAATAAGTTTCCTTCATCGTCAAAATTTGGGTCTGTTAACCAAATATGTTCGCCTTCATCACCATCGGTAATGAGCACTTTAATAGAAAAATAGTTTTGGTAAGGTTGTTTGTTTTTTAAACTTTCTTCGAAATAGCAAAGGGTTAAATTGGCTTTTTCGATCGCCCAGTTCATGCGTTCATCTTCGCTCGGCACATAAACCATATCTGGCTCACCCTCGCGCTCGGCAACATTTTTCTTTCCGAAAATTTTAGATAATAATCCCATTTACCGTTTCATTTTTGTTAATCGTTTGGGAAAATTCAACATATTAATAATAGCTTTTGCCTTTGATTAAAAGATCTTGTTTTTCTGCATTGCAAACGGCATAGCTAAAACCTTTCTGGATGGCATAAGCACCATACTCGCCTTTTTTGTTGATCGCTAAAAACCCTACCTGTATGTTTTTGGCAGTTTCAGGTTTCTTTTTAATGATACGCATTACCGCTTCTTTACAGGCGGCTTCGGGAGCATAGCCCTGACGCATTAATTCTACCACCAAGAAAGATCCAACGTTTCTGACCACCTCTTCACCTACACCTGTTGAAGTTGCACCACCAACTTCATTGTCTACGTAAAGGCCGGCGCCTATAATCGGACTATCACCAATTCTTCCATGTAATTTATAGGCCATGCCACTGGTTGTACAGGCACCAGAAATGTTTCCTTTAGCATCAATGGCGAGCATGCCAATGGTATCATGATTATATTGGTTTCCCGGAAGTTTTTGCGGGGCAGCTTTCTGGTAGAGCTTATTTTCGATGTTCATTACAGGCGCATATTTCGCCGTTTTTAACCATTCTTTCCAGGCTTTTTCGCTGGCAGGAGTAAGTAAGTTTTCTTTTTTAAAACCCTGTTCCAAGGCAAACTGCAAAGCACCATCGCCAGCCAACATTACGTGCGGCGTTTTTTCCATCACTTTACGCGCAACCGAGATAGGGTGTTTAATATGTTCGAGTGCTAAAACGGCGCCACAGTTACCGAGTTCATCCATAATACAGGCATCGAGGGTAACATGTCCATCGCGATCTGGCAAACCACCATAGCCAACAGATTGGTTGTTCTCATCAGCCTCGGGTACCCAAACGCCTTGCTCTACAGCATCTAAGGCACGTCCACCGGTTGATAATACCTTCCATGCATCAGCATTAGCCGCAATTCCAAAATCCCAGGTAGAAATTACAATCGGGAAATTTTCTGCTTTTGTTTCTTTATGCGGAATTACATTAGCAATACTACTTTTATCAATGGCCAGCAATCCAGCCGACAGGGCAGATGCTTTTATAAATTTGCGGCGGTTAAACATGTGTGTGGTTATTGTTTGTGATGGTTAATTGTTTAAATCGTTTAGATGTATCGATCACTATTTGTCAATTGCTACATTGTTGTGACTGCTAAATTGTTGAACCGATCGCTCCAGTTTGATTATTGTATTGGAATATTTATTCTTGATTTAACTAATGGTAAACCGATCTGCATCCTTTAAAAATGGAAATTGCCTTCTAATTTTAACCAGTTCTTCGTAATTGATACTGAATGTATATAAATCTTCGTCTTCCGGCTTATAATAAACGGTATTACCATAAGGATCTAAGCACATGGATAATCCACTGTGGTAAATCTGATTTCCATCATGCCCAACGCGGTTTACGGCAATAACATAACTTTGGTTTTCTATTGCCCTGGCCGGAATTAATGCTTTCCAATGTGCCGATCGTTTATCAGGCCAGTTGGCAACTAAGAGTAAGATATCGTATTCCTGATCTACATTGCGTAACCAAACCGGAAAACGCAAATCGTAACAAATGGCTAATCTGATTTTCCATCCTTTAAGTTCGACAATAAGTTTTTCTTTACCCGGACTAAAGTGGTGATCTTCATCACCCATGCCAAACAAATGGCGCTTATCGTAATGCTGGTTTTTGCCATCTGGTTCCATCCAGATCAAGCGGTTAAAATATTGATTGTTTTCTTTTATAATGATGCTTCCTGTAACTACGCAGTTGTACTGATATGCCATTTTTTGCATCCACTGCATTGTTTTCCCACCCATTTCTTCGGCTAAGGCTTCAGAATTCATGCTAAAACCTGTGTTAAACATTTCGGGTAAAATAATAATATCGGTTTTCTCCCTTACACCCATCGATAATCTAAGTGCCAGATTCAAAAGGTTTTTCTCAATGTTTTCCCAAAAAAGATAGGCCTGAAAGACAGTTACTTTCAGATTTTCTATTTGAGTGTACACAGGTGTTTCCATTGTATATAGGTTTAGTCTGGTTAAACGTTTTTTAATTTCTCTGCCGCTAAGGCAAGTGTTGCGTTTTCTTTAGCGAAGCAAAACCTGATAATTTTATGATCGGTTGCTTTTTGGTAAAATGCAGAAACCGGAATGGTGGCCACGCCAAATTCCTTGATCAGCCTCATGCTAAAATCGGTGTCTTTTTCATCGCTGATACCGCTGTAGCTTGCGCATTGAAAATACGAACCGTTGCAAGGTAAAAGCTTAAAACGGCTTTCAGCTAAAAGACTTTTGAAATAATCTCTTTTTTGTTGAAAGAATGTACCTATTTCAGTATAATTTTTTGGTTCTTTAATATAATCGGCAATAGCTTGCTGCATGGGACTATTAACGCTGAAAACATTAAATTGGTGTACCTTCCTAAATTCTTTGGTTAGTTTCTCTGGTGCCAAACAGTAACCCAGTTTCCAGCCAGTAGCATGTAAGAGCTTACCAAAGGAGGCTACAATAAAACTTCTTTGCTTTAATTCAGGATAAAGCATTACACTTTGGTGTTTTTGTTCATCGTAAATTAGATGTTCATAAACTTCGTCACTCAAGATTAAAATATCGGTTCCTGTAATCAGTTTAATAAGCGATTTCATATCATCTGAAGATAAAATACTACCCGTTGGGTTTTGTGGTGTATTTAAGATGATCATTCTGGTTTTGGCCGTAAACAATTTCTTAACCATATCCCAGTCAATGGCATAACTCGGCGGGGCAAGCTCGTAGGTTTTAACCAGGCCTCCTAAAAGTTTAATGGTAGGTGCATAACTATCATAGGCTGGCTCGAAAATGATAACTTCATCACCCGCATTGATAATGGCGGCCAATGCTGTAAAAATAGCTTGCGTTCCACCTGCTGTAACCGTAATTTCCGTTTCAGGATTATATTTTATGTTATATAGTTTTTCTACTTTTTCTGCTATGGTTTCTTTTAAAAAAGTAGAACCAGGCATCGGAGCATATTGATTATAACCATCTTGCATGGCTTTGTTTACCAATTCAACTAGTTTTGGATCGCAGGCATAGTCAGGAAATCCCTGAGAAAGATTAATGGCATTGTGTTCTGCGGCAAGTTTACTCATCACCGAAAAAATGGTGGTACTTACGCCAGGAAGTTTAGATTGTATATTAAGCATCTTATAAGCGAAAATAGGAAAAAAAAGCTTAAAGCGTAAAACCCCATGCCAAAAGCCCCGCTACTTGATTGTGCGATTGCAATTCTGCGTAAAGAGAAAATTTTAAGAATCATTAAACCCTAGTGTTAAATTAACGTCAATAACCAGCGTATTAAACAGACGGTTGTCGATGAATTTTAGTCCCGAAATTTTGTATTATTTCAAATATATTTCTGCTTATTTAAAATTAATCCAGATAAACCCCTTTCTTTGCATCTTAAAATCTCAATTATTCATTAAATATGAAGTTTAAACACTTAACCGCTGCCTTTTTACTGCTAATAAGTGCATCTGCATTTGTTAGCCCGAAAAAAGCTTTAAGAACTTTTGTTTCCAACTACGAAAATGTATTGGGCACATCGTTAGAATTAAAATTTAAAACAACCGATCAGGCCGATGCAGATGTAGCCGAAGCGCGTGCATTAAACGAAATAGATAGGTTAGATGATATTTTAAGTGCTTATAAACCTGACAGCGAGTTTAGTAAATGGATGAACAATGGTAAACAAACCACCAAAGTTTCGGCAGATTTGTTTGAAGTTTTAAAACAGTTTGAAAATTATAAAGTATTAACCAATGGCGCGCTTGACGCATCAGCTAAAGTAATAGGTGATGTTTGGAAAAAAGCAGCTGCCGAGGATCGTTTACCATCGGCTGAAGCATTGGCGCATGCAGTTACTTTGGTTAAACAAAAACACTACATTTTAAACGAGCAGAAAAAAACGGTTACCCGTTTAGATGATGCACCATTGGCATTAAATTCTTTTGCAAAAAGTTATATCATTAATAAAGCTGCGGAGAAAGCGCTTCAAAGCCCAGGAATTGAAAACGTGGTTGTGAATATTGGTGGCGATATGGTAATTAAAGGAAATCAGCCAGAAGCTATCGAAATAGCAAACCCTAAAGCTGATGCCGAGAACGATGCCGCACTAACAACAATTAAAGTATCTAATATGGCCGTGGCAACCAGTGGTAATTACCGCAAGGGTTTTAATGTAAATGGAAAATGGTATTCGCATATTGTTGATCCACGTACTGGAAAGCCAGCTTCAGAAATAATCAGTGCAACGGTTATTGGCCCTGATGCGAGTGAAGCAGGTGCTTTGGCTACTTCTTTTAATGTGCTTTCTATTGCTGAGATTGAGGCATTGACTGCGACTAGGAATGACATCGCCTACTTGTTAATCACTAAAGATGGCAAAGAAATTAGAAGCAAAGAATGGGCTAATTACGAGCTTGCTTTAAATAAGCCGGCTATTGTTTTAGATAAAGCAAGTAAAGCGGATAAACTTTGGAATACTAAATATGAATTAGTAGTAAACTTAGAAATTGCCAATATAGAATCTACAGATGGTAAACGTGTTCGTCGTCCGTTTGTGGCAATATGGATCGAAGATGCAGCTAAAACACCTGTACGTAATCTGGCTATTTGGTATAACAAACCACGTTGGTTGCCAGATTTAAAATCGTGGAGCCGTGCCAATGGCGATGAGTTTAAAAAAGGAGCAGAAGGAAAATTGAGTTCAACAAGCTCTGCAACACGCGGACCAGGTAAATACAGCTTATCATGGGATGGAAAAGACGATACTGGTAAATTGGTAAAAGCAGGAACTTACACCGTTTTTATTGAAGTAGCCCGTGAACATGGAACTTATCAGGTGATTGCAAAAGAAATGAAATTTACCGGCTCAGCAAAAAAAATAGAATTAACGCCAAATACAGAACTAACATCAGCATCTCTTGACTACAGAAAAATCGGAACCGCAAAAAAATAAGATAACGGTTGCACCTAGCGGCCTGGGCAAAAAACAGGTTAAAAAAGATAACGGAAAAGGTAAGGGTAAAAAGCGTTTAGCCGGTTTATCACGCTGGTTGCATATTTATTTATCGATGGTGAGTTTTACGATTCTGCTATTCTTTGCTGTATCGGGTTTAACCTTAAATCACGCTGATTGGTTTACTTCCGGTAAGGAAGTGGTTACTAAAGATTCTGGATCAGTAAGTTTAAAATGGGTAAACCAACCAGATACCAATAAGATCAACAAGTTACAAATTGTTGAGTTTTTTAGAGGTAAACATGAGGTTAAAGGCGCATTGAGCGATTTTAGAATCGATGATAGAGAACTGAGCTTAACCTTTAACGGCCCAGGCTACCTGGCCGATTCCTTTATAGACCGTGAAACCGGAAAATATGAATTAACCACTACCAGATTTGGTGCTGTGGCTGTGATTAACGACTTGCACAAAGGAAGAGATTCTGGTAAGGCCTGGTCGTGGATTATCGACATTTCTGCCGTGCTGATGACGTTGGTATCTATTTCAGGAATTATCTTAATCTGTTTTATTAAAAAGAAACGATTAAGCGGCTTCATCATCGCGGCAGTAGGTACAGTTATTTGCTATTTGATTTACAAGTTATTTGTACCATAAGTTAACCACAAAGACACTAAGGCCATTGAGATTATCTCTTTGTGTTCTTGGTGTCTTTGTGGTATAATGATATTAATGCGCTGCAACAGCCGCATCAGGCGATGCCTCCACTTCAGTGGTGATAAACCTTCTACCGATTAACAAACAGCCTAAAGCAATAAATGCAGCTGCTGTCATTACCAAAGGCATAGGCACAACCGAGTGTTCGCTAAATAAACTTACCATTACCGAGGCCAGCGCGCCTAATCCCATTTGTAAGGCACCCATTAAGGCCGATGCACTACCTGCATTCTTGGTAAATGGAGCGAGCGACAAGGCAGCTGCATTTGGGTTAATTAAACCTAAGCAGGCCAAAAATAAGGCGATAAAGCCGATGGTAGAATATAAATTTAACCAGTTATTTAAGGCGAAAACCAAAAAGATTAAACTAAAAATACATTGTGCAATAAGTGCGTAGGTTACAATATTTTTGCTGGTAAACCATTTTAGTATCAAGCTGTTCACTTGGCTCGATCCAATAAATGATACGGAAAGCAGTGCAAAGATCCAGCCGTAGCCTGTTTTACTTACCTCATATATTTTCATAAATACCTGCGGCGACGAAGATACATAGGCGAATAATCCCGAAAAAGTAATCGAGCTGATCAGCGCATAGGTGTAAAATTGAGGCTCTTTTAAAACGGTAAAGAAATTGGTTAAAATAGGCTTTGGTTTTAAAGAGTAATTCGGATCGGGTTTATAACTCTCCGGTAGCTTGAAAATTGAAGCCAGGAGCATTAAAACGGCCATCAATCCTAAAAATACAAACACATATTTCCAGCCCAGGGCAGAAATTAAGTAGCCGCCCGCGGTTGGGGCAAGCATAGGCGAAACCGCGATCACCAACATTAAGGAAGCAAATACTTTCGGGCTTTCTTCCACCGAAAAAAGATCCCGTACCATGGCAACAGACGCTACAGCAGTGGCACAACTTCCAATGGCCTGCACAAAACGTAAAACAATTAATTGGTTAACATCAGTTACAGCCAAACAAAGAAAAGAGGCAAGGATATAAAGCGCTAGGCCAAAATATAACGGTTTCTTTCTCCCAAATTTATCTAAGAGTGGACCATACAATAACTGACCGGCAGAAATCCCGATAAAAAAGCTTGATAATGATAGGGCTACAGTTGATTCATTACTTCTTAGATCTTTTGCAATATCAACAAAACCAGGTAGGTACATATCAATAGAGAAGGGACCAAGTGCCGCCAACGAACCTAAAATAAGTATGAGATAGAAGTGTTGTTTTTTAGCCATGAAGATTACCAGATTTTGTTATCGCAAAGATTGGGAGATTTAATTTGTTAACCTATTTTTACCGTCGAACGATTGTAAAAATCATATTTTATTATTGAACGATTAAAGCGGGTGGCTGCGTAATCTTTGTGTTATCTCAGTTAAAAATACGATGATTGTTATACTAAATCTGCTATTTATTTCTAGATTTATAGTCTATGACTTTTAAGACAAAAGAAAGCCGTTTACTGCTCATTCTGGGTAGCTTTTTTGTAGCAAACGCTATATTATCAGAGTTTATTGGAGTTAAATTGTTCAGTGTTGAAGAAACGCTGGGCTTTAAAAAGTTCGATATAAATTTATTGGGTGTTCCGCATCTGTCCTTTGTAATGTCGGCAGGAGTATTAACCTGGCCGATTATTTTCATCATGACGGATATTATAAATGAATATTTTGGTGTTAAACAAGTTCGGTTCTTGTCTATTCTTACCGCCATATTAATTGCATTTGCCTTTCTGGTGGTTTGGGGATCGATGCATTTAACTGCCGCTGATTTCTGGGTGCATCAAAATATAAACGGAGAAGACCTCAATATGAATAATGCATTTGCAGGGATATTCGGGCAAGGGATGTGGATCATTGTAGGTTCGATCACGGCCTTTATTATCGGGCAAATGGTTGATGTATTGATCTTCCATAAGATAAAAAAAATAACAGGAGAGCGGGCACTTTGGTTACGCGCTACAGGTTCTACTTTAGTCTCTCAGTTTATTGATAGTTTTGTGGTGATTTTTATTGCATTTTATATAAATCCTCAATACCATTATAGCTGGCAACAAGTTTTTGCCATTGGCTTAGTAGGATATACCTATAAATTTATTGTGGCTATTTTAATGACCCCGATTTTATATATCGTACATGCCATAATTGATGGTTACTTAGGGAAAGACCTCGCACACAAGCTGATCAAAATGGCTGGCAGGGGATAAATATTTAAAACAAATAATAACCAAATTAATACATCCCATTTATGAGAAACATTTTAATGCTATTGGCAGTATTTTCATTATTTTCTTGTGTTAACAAAGATGCAGGCAAAAAAGGTTCAGACCTTGATATTCAGGGTACCTGGCAATTATTATCGGCTACAACCATCGAAAATGGAACTAGCCAAACAACGGATTATTCCGGCAAGCTGAAAATGATCAAGATGTTTAACGATACACATTTTGCATTTTTAAAACATAGCCTTAATCCTAAAGATACCAGCAGTTTTGATGCTGGTGGAGGAAGTTATGTATTGGATAAAGATGATTATACCGAGCATTTAGAATACTATAAAAACAAAGACTGGGAAGGCAAAACTTTTAAGTTTAAACTCGCTATCCATAAAGATACTTTGATTCAGAAAGGCATTGAGAAGGTAGAAAAAGCAGGGGTAGACCGGGTGATTATCGAAAAATACATTAAGGTAAAGTAATTAACGCAAAAGGTCGGACTCGCTCCGACCTTTGTGCTTAACAACAAAACAAATAAAAAAATTAACCTTAAAAATAAATTATAGGCTTGCCAATTCCTGGGCAAATACATTTTCACTCAATTGCTCCTGTTTGTATATCTGTCTGCCTGTGTAAGCCACAAAAACAGATTCATCCAAAAGCAAGTCGCGGTTCTTAATTAAACTTTCTAGCTTAACTGTTCCAACCACATATTTATAGCTGTTTGCAGCATAACGTTCGCTGATGTTGTCAAATTCCAACAGTGTAATCAGATCTTCATCTGCATAACGCAGGTAAATCTCCAATAAAATTTCTCCCGTATGTTTTACACCATTTTCTGAGTGGTATTTTTTGTACTCGTAACGGTAATCGTAACGCAAGGCCGCAATATCAGAAAGTACAGCAGCACCCGTAGGGTGGCCTCCAGCACCTTTACCATAGAAAAACTGTTTATCAGCAAAAGCCGCCTGAACTGCAACTGCATTGTATTCATTTTCTACGTTGTAAAGGAAATCATCTTTAGCTACCAGTTTTGGCAGTACATAAGTTACAATATCTTTTGTATTCACTTTACGTGCCGTAGGAACCAATTTAATTTTAAAGTTTTTCTCACGCGCATATTTAATGTCGTGCTTAGAAAGGTTCTGTATGCCAATGTTTAAAATGGCATCTGGATTTACAAATAAACCATATGCGTGTGCTGTAGCAATAGCCAGTTTATATTTTGGATCGTAGCCTCCCACATCCAAAATCGGGTCGGTTTCTGCGAAACCTAAATCTTGTGCTTCTTTTAAAGCCGAGTCGTAACTTTGGTTCTCATTAAATATTTTCGACAAAATGTAATTAGATGAGCCATTAAAAATTCCACTCAAAGCATGGAATAATTCATTGTCGTAATACTCTTCCAGGTTACGGATAATTGGAATACTGCCGCAAACGGCTCCTTCGTACAATAAAGAAGTACCATGTTCTTGTTGTAAATCTACCAGCTCTTTTAAGTGCGTGGCGATCATTTTTTTATTGGCAGATACTACATTTTTACCGTTTTTTAATGCAGTGGTTACAATTTCGTAAGCAGCATCAGCATCATTAATTAATTCTACAATTGTATTGATCTCTGTATTGTTCAGTATTTCGTTGCGATCAGTGGTAAACAGATCTTTATTAAGGGTACGCTTCTTTCTTGGGTCTTTTATTGCAATTTTAATGATCTCCAGATTCAGGTTCTGGCTTTGGATAATATCCAATAAACCTTGTCCTACAACACCGAAACCAAATAAACCGATTTTTAAATTCTTACTCATTTTTTTTAAGTGATTACACAGATAAATGGATTACACCGATATAGCTGTTCTTATTTTGTGATTTATTTTAAATTTTATTATGGTATCCGGTTTTTCACCTTCAACCTTTACACCCTCTACCTTCTACCTTTCTAAGCGGTATGCTGTAGTTTGATTATTTTTTTATTCCGGCTTTCCTTGATGAAGTTTCCAATTACCTTAGTCAAGGCATCTGTTTCGATTAAAAATCCATCGTGACCATAATCTGAGTGTAAGGCACTAAATTCCGCGCCTAGGATATGATCGGCCAGGTATTTTTGCTCCGATAAAGGAAACAAAACGTCATTTTCTATCCCGATTACCAAAGTATTTGCCGTAATTAATTTTAGTGCATCAGAAATGCTTTTGCGGTTACGGCCAACATTGTGGCTGTCCATGGCTTTGGTTAAATAATAATAACTGTAAGCGTTAAAGCGATTAATCAGTTTTTCTCCCTGATAGTTCTGATAAGAAGAGGATCTGAAATTGTCGGTTTTATCGTTTACGCTTTCTACCTGTGTACTGCCGTAAGCACTATAGGTTCTATAACTTAAAAGTGCAATGCTACGGGCTGTTTTTAAACCTTTGCTGCCACCGTTGGGCTGGTTGGCATAAAAAGTTCTATCGGTAGTAATGGCCAAACGCTGACTTTCGTTAAATGCAATTCCCCATGGAGAATGTGTTGCATTAGTGGCAATCAGGATCAGGTTTTCGATTTTATTCGGCTCCGAAATGCTCCACTCAACAGCCTGTTGTCCGCCTAAAGAACCTCCAATTAATAATTTAATATAATCAATGCCTAAATGCGAAGCCAATAATTGGTGTGCTGATACTAAATCGCGGATGGTAAACTGTGGAAACGAAAGGTAATAAGGTAAGCCTGTTACGGGGTTAGTACTTAATGGGTTTGTGCTACCGTAATGCGAGCCTAAAACATTAGCGCAAACGATATAATGCTCTTCAGGATTGAACAAAGCATTTTCACCGAACAAACCTTCCCACCATTCAAAAACATCAGCATTGGCGGTAAGTGCATGACAAACCCAAATCACATTATCTTTATTTGCATTTAATTTGCCATAAGTTTGATAAGCAACTTGCAGGTTACGGATCTTTTTTCCGCTCTCTAATTTAAACTGTTTGTTATAACTATATGTTGATGCAAAATTCCCTGAAGTAGATTTTACATTATCGTTTTTACTGTTATGCATTTTGTAATGTTGTTGTTGTTAAAAAGCCCCTAAGGGGTTTAGGCTTGTAAATTCTCTGCCGGAACTGTAGCATTAATGGTTGCAAATGCCTGTTCGAAATCGGCTTTGATATCATCAATATGCTCAATGCCTACTGAAACCCTCAGCGCGTTCGGTTTAACACCGGCAGCTAATTGTTCTGTTTCGCTCAATTGCTGGTGTGTTGTGGCAGAAGGCTGAATGATCAGCGTTTTTGCATCACCCACATTGGCCAGGTGCGATACCAGTTTTAAGTTATCAATTACCTGTGTTGCGTTTTCTTTGCTTCCAGCCAATTCGAAAGATAAAACCGCACCAAAACCATTGCTTAAATATTTTTTAGCCAGGTTGTTATATTTACTGCTGGCTAAGCCAGGGTACTGAACTTCTTTAACTAATGGATGGTTTTCTAACCAGGTTGCTAATTCTAGAGCATTATCTACATGGCGTTGAACGCGGAGTGATAAAGTTTCCAATCCTTGTAATAATAGAAAAGAATTGAAAGGCGATAGGGCAGGTCCCAGATCTCTTAATCCTTCTACACGGGCACGGATAATAAACTGGATATTGCCAAATGGTCCGCCGATACCAAAAACATCGCTGAAAACCAAACCATGATAACCTTCTGAAGGCTCAGAGAATTGAGGGAATTTCCCATTGCCCCAGTTGTAATTTCCACCGTCAACGATAACGCCCCCAATACTTGTGCCATGGCCACCGATCCATTTCGTTGCAGATTCTACAACAATGTTAGCGCCATGCTCCAATGGTTTAAACAAATAACCCCCAGCGCCAAAAGTATTGTCGACCACTAAAGGTAGATCGTATTTTTTTGCAATTGCGGCAATTTTTTCGAAATCAGGCACACTAAATGCAGGATTACCGATGGTTTCCAAAAAGATTGCTTTGGTTTTATCGGTAATTTTGCTTTCAAATTCTTCAGGTACATCTGGATTGGCAAAATCGACATGAATACCCAAGCGCTTAAAAGCTACTTTGAATTGATTATAGGTTCCTCCGTAAATGTGAGATGAAGAAACGATGCTATCACCAGCCTCCAATATGTTATTTAACGCTATAAATTGAGCGGCTTGCCCCGATGCGACTGCCAAAGCAGCTACACCACCTTCTAAAGCGGCAATACGTTTTTCGAAAACATCGTTGGTAGGATTCATGATCCTGGTGTAGATATTGCCAAACTCTTTTAATGCAAATAAGTTAGCCCCATGTTCGGCATTTTTAAATCCATAAGAAGTGGTTTGGTAAATGGGAACAGCCCTTGAGCCTGTTGTTGGATCTATTTCCTGACCAGCGTGTAATTGTAAAGTTTCAAATTTATATGATGTTGACATAATTTCTATTTTTTAGTTGATGTGATTAGATAACAGAATTAGGATCATCCTAAAACCTAGCAGGGCGTATCCCGGTTTCCCGGGACCTTCCAATTTGAAAGAAACAAAAAAGGAAGATTTTTAAATTACTGTATGCAACAGCACATACAAGTAAACGCACGCATATCACAACTAATAAAAAAAATAGAAGTTTGTTCTACCTTTTTAAGGTTTGCACTGGGCTCGCTTAGCGATTGAAGATTTAATGTTTTCATCAGTTCTAATTTATATCTCCAAATAACACCATGTTATCCGGTCAGGAATTGGCACCTTCTCTTTCTGAGGGTTGCCAGTGGGTCATCGAGCCAGTCTCTCGCCACTTCTTTATAAATCAACCCGTGAAGATTGACTTTTATTTAGCTATCTGCCAAATAATATTCCAAATGTCTGAATTTAATTTTAATCCACAAAATAAAATTTTGAAATTACATTAACTCGCTGAAAATGAATTGCGTATTTTTATGATGCAATGACAATCTGAAACTTTAATACTGAATTAACGCTTAAAATTCTAAGTTTGTGGTACCTATCTAAATTAATTATGATGAAAAATACAAAATCCCTATGTTTAGGCCTGTTGTTTACTATCGCAGGTTTAAATAATGTAAACGCTCAATTTGGAGGCTTAAAAGATAAATTATTAAAAGTGGGCACTGCCCAGGGCGCGAAAGCTTTAGGCGTAGACAAATTTTTAAAACAACCTGCTGCTATTACCACTAATTTTGAAGACGTAAATAGAGAGGGCGAAAAGCTGCCTGATTTTATTAATTCATTAAATTTAAAAGCCCAGCCCTTGTATTTACTGCCTAAAAATCCAGATGGTGGTTTTGTGCTTTGCGAGGGGCTTTATGAAATGACCAATAAAAGTTATTGTCTAAAAGCCGGAACTTTCGCCCCATCAAAGGGTGATGGTTACATGTTTGCACCCGTTTTAGGCCCTAAAGAAGAAATTGTGGTTGCTATACTGAAAAGCGCTGAGAAACATCCTGATGTAGATCAACACGATATTCAGGCATTATTATGGACTATTATTGCAAGAACAAAATTTGCTGATTTTAATGGACAGGTTAAAGTAACTGCCATTAAATTGTTAACGCCAAAACAACTTACACAATTAGAAGGTGGTGCTTTAGGTGTTTTGCCTTTCGATGTAATGGAGAAGGCTAAAGACCAGCTGCCGTCAGGGGTGAGAGCTGTTTTTGAAGCAGAAAATAATATCCGTCAACTGGTGTCGTCTGGAAATTATACTTATGCCGATATGGAAAAATATGCAATTATAGCGGGTATGGCGCCACCAAGAAGCGATGTGCCAAGTGGTATCTGGACCAAACACCCTGATGGTTATTATGTGCGTTATTTTCCTTCTGGTTATTCGATTACAAAGGTACAGGTTTATGTACCTAAAGAATTATTAGCCGGTGGTACAAAATTAATATATGATGCTGCTGGTGACATTGCCTGCCCGGCTAATACAGGTTCGCAACGTCTGGCACAAACAAATGAGCCATTAGAAGCAAATTATTCACTTAAATTGACTACGATTTGTAATCCGAAATAGATTTCAAAACAAATATTCGTCATTGCGAGAAGGAACGACGAAGCAATCTTAAAGCGCACGATAGTAGCGATCGTTGTAAGATTGCTTCGTCGGCTGAAAAAGCCTTCTCGCAATGACGATTTTTTTAACCCAGTGCCTGCGCCAAATCGGCTATAATATCGTCTACATGCTCTAAGCCTACAGAAATACGGAGTAAATTTTTTGGTGTTTTACTATCGGGGCCTTCTACCGAATAACGATGTTCGATTAAACTCTCTACACCTCCTAAACTGGTCGCTTGTGCAAATAACTGAACCTTATTTGCCACTTTGTGAGCCGCTTCAACATCTCCCTTAACCAGGAACGACATCATTCCACCAAAATCTTTCATTTGTTTCTTTGCAATTTCGTGCTGAGGGTGACTTTCCAAACCCGGATAAAAAACAGCTTCAACATTCTGATGTTTGTTTAAATAGTCGGCTATGATTTTTCCATTTTCACAGTGGCCTTTCATGCGATAAGCCAGTGTTTTAATGCTTCTGGTTAACAGAAAACAATCAAAGGGAGAAGGCACCGCTCCACCCGTTTGCTGAATGTTTTTGATTTTCTCCCACAACTCATCTTTTTTCGCCGTTACCAGAATTCCGCCAAGTACATCGCTATGGCCACCCAGGTATTTGGTACTGCTATGCATCACAATATCAGCACCCAGTAAAATCGGGTTTTGTAAAATAGGCGAAGCAAAGGTGCTGTCGCAGGCCATTGTAATGTTTTTAGCTTTAGCTATTTTGGCAATTTGTTCGATATCGGTAATCTTTAATAATGGATTAGATGGGGTTTCGGTCCAGATCAATTTGGTGTTAGGTTTGATGCTCGATTTTATCAGATTTAAATCAGTCTGATCAATAAAATCAAATTCCAAACTATCGTTAAAAATCGTAAGAAGCTGTTTTTTAATACCCCAATACATATCATCAGGCGCAATAATGTGGCTGCCAGGTTTCAAAGCCTGAAACAAAACCATACCACAGGTATTGCCCGAAGAAAAAGCAGCAGCATCTTCGCCATATTCTAATTTGGCTACAGTGTTTTCTAAAGCAGACCGGTTTGGATTGCTTACCCTGCTATACATATGCCCTCCGGGATAACCTCCATCTTCGTCGCGAAAAAAAGTTGTCGATAGATTAATAGGTAGGGTAACATCGCCGGTAATGCTTTTTACAAGATTAGAAGCGTGAATAGCAAGGGTTTCGGGTTTCATGATAATTGATTTTGATCGAAGTGATATGGTGATGCAATTTAATAATTTGGCGCTAATTTAAGGTTCGTAATGGTTTTGGCAAGATTTATGTAACAAGTTTGACGAAATTAAATTAAACAAAAATGAAAAGATTATTTATAGCTATCGCAATAGCATGTTCTACTTTAGTAATGTTACAAAGTTGTAATACTGCAAAAAGAGTAACTGCAGGTGTAACAGGTAGCAGAGGTACAGTTGTGCGCGAATGGGTAGTGAGTAATGTAGCTTTAGAAGGATTACCTGATGGCGCTGTTCAAGGTTTATTTGGAGAGAAATCTTACAAATGTTTTCAGGGAAGTACATGGAACTTAACCAATAGCGGTAATGGTTCTTACACGTTACCAGCATCAAGTGCTTGTGGTTCGGTAATGCAGACTATTTTCTGGTCGGCAGCACCTAAAGATCAAACCTTTCAGTTTAAGAAAATATTTGAAGGGGATAAAGCTAAAAACGTAACAGAAGGTTACCGTTTAGTATTAACTGATCTTTCCAGCACACAAATGATCTTGAAATCGCCGATTGAATTTGGTGGTAAAACTGCAAACATCGTTTTAACGTTTGTACCTGCAGCAAGATAGTTAGCTAAAAAATATCAACCTGTGAAAAACATATAAAGCACTTCTGAAAAGAGGTGCTTTTTTTGTTTGCCATCTTTTAGGATTGCCACGGAAACACGGATTTACACGGAGTTTCTTAGACTCTTTTATAGTAGGTTTTAACCACAGATAACACAGATATAAATTAGAATCAGGTTTTGTCTTACATATCTGGCCGTCAAGCGGGGTAACATCAGTTTATACGGAAGTTTGACAGTTATTTTTCCGTGACTTCCGTGTTTCTGTGGCTAATATTAACGCCTACAGCTAAGCTCACTTAAAAAAGCAATCAATATCTGTATTTATCTGTGTTCATTTGTGGTTAATAATCAAGGACAACATTCAAAAATCGCGGTTTGTTACAAGAAAATGATTTTCAAATCGCCTCATTATTGTATTTTTGTTCAAAATAAATCAGGAATGAACACAACTGAGCAAGTTGAAAAAATATTAGCTGATACCAATTTATCAACTGAATTACAAAACATAGCACACAAAGTCCTTCATGGAGAACGTATTACCTTTGATGAAGGCGTTTATTTGTACGAACATGCAGAACTGGGTTACCTTGGTGTTCTGGCAAATTTTATCCGCGAACAAAAACACGGTGATAAAACTTATTTCAACCGGAACTTCCATTTAGAACCTACCAATCTATGCGTTTACGACTGCAAATTTTGCTCGTACTCCCGTTTAATTAAACAAAAAGAAGAAGGCTGGGCCTTAACGATGGAGCAGATGCTCGATATCGTTAAAAAATATGATGGCGAACCTGTAACAGAAGTGCATATTGTAGGTGGGGTACTTCCTCAATACGATGTGGCCTTTTATTCTGCTTTATTTACCGCTATTAAACAGCACCGCCCTGATTTGCACGTGAAGGCATTAACGCCTGTGGAGTACCATTATATCTTTAAGAAAGCCAAAATCGACTACGCAACGGGTATGCGTTTGATGAAAGAGGCCGGACTAGAATCAATACCAGGTGGAGGGGCAGAGATTTTTCACCCTGAAATCAGAGAGCAGATTGCTAAAGATAAATGTACTGGTCAGCAATGGCTTGATATTCACGAAGAATGGCACAAACTTGGTATGCGTAGTAATGCGACCATGCTTTATGGTCATATCGAAAAATATTGGCACCGGGTAGATCATATGGAGAAATTACGTGAATTGCAGGATCGCACAGGTGGTTTTCAGACTTTTATTCCGCTAAAATTCAGAAATCAACATAATCAGATGAGCAATGTGCCTGAAACTTCAGTGATTGAAGACTTAAGGAATTATGCCATCGCCCGTATTTACATGGACAATTTCGATCATATTAAAGCCTATTGGGCAATGATCAGTCGTGAAACAGCTCAGTTATCCTTAAATTATGGTGTTGATGATATAGACGGAACCTTGGATGATACCACAAAAATATATTCAATGGCCGGAGCCGAAGAGCAAACACCCGCAATGAGCACCAAAGAGCTGGTGAATCTGATTAAACAAGTGGGCAGAAAAGCAATAGAACGCGATACTTTATATAATGTGGTTACCGATTTCGAGCACGTCGTTTTCGAAGAAGAAAAGAAACCTCAATATTATAAGCTACCCGTTGTTAATTAATAATCGAATGAAAGAATGAGAGATTGAGTGAATGTGATAGGCAACTCGGTATTTGATCATTCAAAACTCAATCATTCAATAATTAAACAATCAATAACTCAATCATTCAAAATTCAATCATTATTGATGAAGGAAATATACATTATACGCCACGGCGAAACGGAACTTAACAGACAAGGCATAGTACAGGGCAGAGGTATAAATTCTGACTTAAATGATTTAGGTAGGGCGCAGGCAGAAGCTTTTTACCAAACCTATAAAAATGTACCTTTTGATAAGATTTATACTTCGGATTTAAAACGTACCTGGCAAACCGTCCAGAAGTTTATTGATTTGGGATTACCCTGGGAAAAACTTTCGGGCTTAGACGAATTGGCCTGGGGCGTTTGGGAAGGAAAACCGAATACAGAAGATGCACGTGATGCATTCCGTGAGATGCTGCAGAGCTGGCAGGATGGTGATTATACAGCACATTTCGAGGGTGGCGAGAGCGTTCAGGATGTTTACGAACGCTTAAAACAGCCGATGGAAGTTTTGATGAGCAGACCTGAAGAAAAAACAGTTTTACTTTGCATGCATGGTAGAGCGATGCGCGTTTTCTTGTGTTTATTGTTAGGCAAACCGCTGAGCGAAATGACTGAGTTTCCACATCAAAATACGGTGCTTTACAAAATGGGATTCGAAGATGGAAAATTTACGGTTCTTGAGTTTAACAGTGCCCTTCATTTAGACGGTTTAGTAATTGAATAATTCGCTTAACGCCAAACGTGAAGCGCAAAACATAACACCTTGAATAAGATTAAAATATCGGCCGTTGCCTATACCAATACCAAAGCTTTTATATACGGATTAGAACATTCGGACATTATAAATAAAATTGATTTAAGTTTAGATATTCCTTCAGATTGCGCAGCTAAAGTAATTAACGGTCAGGTTGATATCGGTTTAATGCCTGTAGCAGCTATTCCCTTGGTTCCAAATGCCAATATTGTTGCCGATTATTGTATTGGAAGTGATGGTAGTGTAAATTCTGTATTCATTTTTAGTGAAGTTCCTGCCCATGAAATTAAAACGGTAAGACTGGATACCCACTCGCGCACCTCAAACAATTTAGCCAAAGTATTGCTTAAGTTCCATTGGAAAAAAGAAGTGGAGTTTACTACAGATCCTGCTGCAAAAACCGATGCTTTTGTTTTAATAGGCGATAGAACCTTTGGAAAAAAAGAAGACTTTGCCTACGCTTATGATATGGGTGAGGAGTGGAAAAACTTTACCGGATTACCCTTTATGTATGCTGCCTGGGTAGCAAATAAAGAAGTCTCACAAGAATTTAAGGCTGAATTTAATGCCGCTTTAAAATTTGGTTTAGCGCATAGAAAAGAAGTTTTACAGGAATTACCTGAAGTGCCGAATTTCGACCTGGAAGATTACCTGTACCACAAACTTCAATTTGATGTTACCGATGATAGAAAGAAAGCTTTAAATCTGTTTTTGGGATATATTGAAGAACTGAAAAAAGTAAGTATATAAATTAAATCGTCATTCCCAACCTGATTGGGAATCTTAATGCATTGCTACGACTGCTTTAAGATTAGCTTCGCTGAGCACTGCGTGGTTCCCGCCTACGCGGGAATGACGCCCACGCTAAATAAATTCAATGCGCTTTCATCTTTCCAGCCACTTTTTCGAGTGTACTTTTTAATTTTGTTAAAGCACCTGTAATAGCCAAATCGTAGGTATTACCCATATTGGTAACGGCTATAGGGTCTTTTCCAGTTATTCTGGCCTCTAATAAACATCTTTTGTCATCTAAGCCATCTTTACTGCCGTTTTCATCAGATAGATGAACTTCTAAGCGCGTAATTAGATCGCTGTATCTGCTCAAACCTTCATTTAACTGTGTCTGGATTTTTTCGTCGTATTCTTGGTGTATGGTTAAATTTTTGTCGGTATTCAATTGGATCGTCATAATTAAAAATATTAGTTATTAATTTATATTAATGTAACACACAACTGTGAGAAACGTTTTTGAATAATGGTTAATTGTTGAAACTGTTTAAATCGGTTAACTGTTGAAGAAAGAAAACTATGATGCAAAGGGTTAAAACAGACCGTTGTAACTAAATCTGTTAGGAGCGAACACGAGTGTAACGATTAAAGCGGATAACAGGACCTGCACAACCCGAAATGCACAGAACCCTTGTTTAATTGTATAAAACGGTTAACTGTTGAAGAAAGAAAACTATGATGCAAAGGGTTAAAACAGACCATGGTACCTAAACCTGATTGACGCGGTAGCTCCCGATTGAAAAGAGGGACTACAAGCAAAAAGCAGGGCCACAGCCCCCCCCCAAACGTACAGAACCCTTAATTTTCAAATGGTGGGGAATCGTTTAAATTGTATAAACTGGTTAACTGGCATACCTTCCAAATAGCAGATTTAAATTTTTAAGCGGTTAAACAAACTAACAATCTTTTAACTTTTCAACAAAACAGCTGTAAAATGCTTATTCGTGTTATCTTTATGGCTTTTGTAAATTAATTTCAGTTTTGGCTAAAGACACGAATAAAGAAACCCCGTTAATGCAGCAGTACAACGCAATTAAAGCGAAGTATCCGGGCGCACTTTTACTATTTAGGGTTGGCGATTTTTATGAAACCTTTGGCGAAGATGCCATTAAAACGGCACAGATATTAGGCATCGTATTAACCAGAAGAGGTACCGGACCCAATGGCGGTGCTTTAGAACTGGCTGGTTTTCCGCATCACTCGTTAGATAATTATTTATCCAAACTGGTGCGGGCAGGACAACGGGTAGCCATTTGCGATCAGCTGGAAGACCCTAAAACCACAAAAACCATTGTTAAACGTGGTGTAACAGAATTGGTTACGCCTGGAGTAGCTTACGGTGATAATATTGTAAACCAAAAATCGAACAATTTCCTGGCCTGTGTTTTCTTTGATAAGACACAACTGGGCGTTTCATTTTTAGATATATCGACAGGTGAATTCTTAATTGCGCAGGGCAACAGCGATTATATTGACAAACTTTTGCAAGGCTTTAAGCCAACAGAAGTTATTTTTCAGAAATCGAAACGACAGGCATTTACAGAGCACTTCGGCGACCGTTTTTACACTTTTGGTTTAGACGAATGGCCTTTTACCACTGATTTTGGGAACGAAACCTTGATGAAACACTTTGAAGTTTCTTCGTTAAAAGGTTTTGGTGTTGAGCGTTTGCAGAGCGGAATTGTTGCTGCTGGTGTAATTCTACACTATTTGGGCGAAACTGAGCATCGTAATTTACAGCACATCAGCTCGATCGGCCGCATTGAGGAAGACCGTTACATGTGGTTAGACCGTTTCACCATCCGTAACCTCGAATTGGTGAATTCGCCTAATGACAATGCCGTAACCTTGTTCGATATTCTGGATCATACTTGTACGCCAATGGGTGCACGTTTGTTGCAAAAGTGGATCATTATGCCATTAAAAGAATTGAAACCAATCCAGGAACGACTTGGAATGGTGGAGTATTTTGTAAAACATGAAGAATTACAAGGCGAATTTTTAAATAACATTAAACAGATTGGTGATTTAGAAAGACTCATTTCTAAAGTAGGCCTTCAACGCGTTGGTCCGAGAGAATTGGTTGCTTTAAAACGTGCGCTTTACCATATTGAGGCGGTTAAAAAACTGGCTGCCGATTCTAAAAACCCTTTCCTGATTAAAATTGCAGATCAGTTAAATCCGTGTTTGACCATTAGGGAGAGAATTGAAAGGGAATTACAGCCCGAACCACCAGCTTTGCTGATTAAAGGAAATGTAATTGCAGACGGAATTGATGAAGATTTAGACCGCTTGCGTAAAATTGCTTTTGGTGGTAAAGATTATCTGGTTCAGATACAAAAACGTGAAGCAGAAGCAACGGGTATCCCATCGTTAAAAATTGCCTTTAATAATGTTTTCGGCTATTATTTAGAAGTTACCCATACCCATAAAGATAAAGTACCAGCGGGCTGGATCCGTAAACAAACACTGGTAAATGCAGAACGTTACATTACACCGGAGCTTAAAGAATACGAAGATCAGATTTTGGGGGCGGAAGAGAAGATACAGGCTATCGAAATCCGTTTGTACAACGAACTGATGTACGAAACAGCCAGTTACATCAAACCGATCCAACTCGATTCGTTTTTAATTGCACAGCTTGATTGTTTATTGTGTTTCGCACAGTTAGCGGCTAAAAACCATTATAACAAGCCAAAAGTTACCGAGAATAAAGTGCTTGATATTAAAGGTGGCCGTCACCCGGTAATTGAAAAACAACTGCCTGTTGGAGAAGAATACATTACCAATGATGTATATCTCGACACGGAAAGTCAGCAGATTATTATGATTACCGGCCCCAACATGGCGGGTAAGTCGGCCATTTTAAGGCAAACGGCACTGATTGTACTGATGGCGCAAATGGGTTCTTTTGTTCCCGCTAAAGATGCTGAAGTTGGTATTGTAGATAAGATTTTTACCCGGGTAGGTGCATCTGATAATATTTCTTCAGGAGAAAGTACGTTTATGGTCGAAATGAATGAAACGGCCAGTATCCTGAACAACATTTCGGACGACAGTTTAATCTTACTCGATGAGATTGGGCGCGGAACAAGTACCTACGATGGTATTTCAATCGCCTGGGCCATAGCCGAGTTTTTGCATCAGCATCCAACTGCCAGACCAAAAACCTTATTTGCTACGCATTACCATGAGTTAAATGAATTGGCCAATACCATGCCGCGCATTAAAAACTTTAATGTATCGGTAAAAGAAATGACCAATAAGGTAATCTTTTTGCGGAAACTAGTTCCCGGTGGTAGCGAACATAGTTTTGGTATACACGTTGCGAAAATGGCCGGTATGCCAACAAAACTAATTGGCCGTGCGAATGAGATATTGAAAAAACTGGAAATAGATCGTACAGAAGGGCAAAGTATAAAAGACAGCATTAAAAAAGTGCAGAACCAGGCTTATCAGCTACAGATGTTTGCCATCGATGATCCTGTTCTGGTTAAAATCCGCGATACATTGAATAATTTGGATGTAAACGCATTAACACCTGTTGAAGCTTTATTGAAACTGGACGAAATACAACGATTAATCAAGAATTAGGACATTAACCACAGATAAAAAGGATGAACACAGATGTTGGTATTGTAAATATCTAAATGAATGTGTAGTCAAAGGAATTAAAAGTTATGATAAAAACTAAATATGCTTTTTCTTTAATTTTGGTTCTCTCTATCCTTATAACTTCATGCGGTACCCGTAAGTATACTGTTAAAAGTGATACAAAGGCTTCGAAAGCCGCAGATGCAATGGCAAATTTACAAAGCAAACCGCTTTATCGTTTCATTACCGACTGGACAGGTGTAAAATATCGTTTTGGAGGTTTAGATAAAGGCGGTATCGATTGTTCTGGTTTTGCTTTTTTATTGGAGAAAGAAATTTATGGGGTTACACTTCCGCGTATTTCACGCGAGCAAGCCAATGTGGTGAAGCGTAAAAATATCGATAATTTAAAGGAAGGAGATCTGGTATTTTTCTCTTTTGGCGGCAACGATGTAGATCATGTAGGGGTATACCTCAACAATGGTTTTTTTGTGCACGCAAGCACTACCAGAGGCGTAATTGTTGATGATTTAACACTTCCAGCTTATCAACGTGTATTGGTTAAATTGGGATCGGTGAATTAGTTTCTTACTGTCATTCTGAACGCAGTGAAGAATCTTTAATTTAAAGTGAAGAAAAGATTCTTCGCTTTGCTCAGGATGACAAACAATGATAAAACAATCCCCATTAAATTTCGTTATTCATTTATGCGTATATTTTTCATAATCTGCTTATCTTTAATTACTTATTGTGCTACAGCACAGGTAACATTGCTCAAACTGGATGAGTTGGATAAACGCATTGCCAATGGAAAAGATACAACTTATGTAATCAATTTCTGGGCTACCTGGTGTTTACCATGTGTGGCTGAGTTGCCGAATTTCGAGAAATTACGTTTAGCCAATTTAAAAAAGCCCGTTAAGGTGCTTTTAGTGAGTTTAGATTTCAAGTCAAAACTACAAAAGGAAGTGATTCCATTTGTGTTGAACAATAAAATTAATGCTGAGGTATTTCTTTTAAACGAGCCCGATCAGCAAGCGTATATTGAACGGGTAGACAAAAAATGGTCGGGTGCTATTCCTGCTACATTATTTGTAAACAAGAAAGCAAGACGCTTTTACGAAAAAGAATTTACAGAAACTGAACTGAAAAATACTTTGTTAAACTTTAAATAGATCGTTATGAAAAGATTGATTTTAATGGCTTTTATGCTGATTTCAGGAGTCGCATTTGCCCAGACTGAAGGTTATAAAGTGGGCGATGTAGTAAAAGATTTCTCGCTGAAAAACGTAAATAACAAAATGGTTGCCTTGGCCGATTACAAGGATGCAAAGGGCTATATTGTAATTTTCACCTGTAATACCTGCCCAGTGGCAAAAGCTTATCAGGAGCGTATCTCGGCCTTAAATGCAACTTATGCCGCAAAAGGTTATCCTGTTGTGGCCATTAATCCAAACGATGCTGGAGCCGTTCCAGATGAAAGTTTCCAAAAAATGCAAGCGCTGGCTTCAGAGAAGAAATTCAATTTCCCTTATCTGTTAGATCCTGACCATGTGGTAACCAAACAGTTTGGCGCTACCAGAACACCCCATGTGTTTGTGCTGAACAAAACCGGTAAAGGAAATGTGGTTGAGTACATTGGTGCCATAGATAACGATCCTGAAGAAGCAAACAGTACAAAAGTGGAGTATGTTAAAAATGCAGTTAACGAATTATCTATCGGTAAAAAGCCTGCAATTGCATCAACTAAAGCTGTTGGCTGTGGAATAAAATGGAAAAAAGGCTAAACAAAAAGGTTGTATCAAATATAGATTTGTTATCCTGAGAGACCAGTTTTTCAGCAAAAAACAAAGTTGTGAGGTTACAGGTAAGAAAATCGTCATCTCGACCGCAGTGGAGAGATCTTTTAACATAGTCCAAAGATCACTCCTTCCAAGGAATCGAAGTGCAAGCGCTTTAAGATTCTCGCGTATGCCTATCGTGTGGACACATCTTCTGTTAACTCTATATATGTTTTTTTAGTACATTTCATCGAGATGGTCATCATGCCGTCCCGAATGTCCGGGATCAGCATCTTTCCAGCTATAAAGGGGCATTTATTTCGAAAAAACATTAAACTAAGCAAACATAGTCTTTTCCGCTCTTTGCCGCGGGGCATGGTACTTTGGAGCGCCAAAGTACCCAAAGCGCTTTGTCAATCCGGCAATGTGGCTCCTCACCCCCCAAGCTCATCAAAAAACAGCGGCACTTCGTTTTGTGTTTCAATATTCTTAAAACTTTAAATTAGCTTTATAAACACAAAACCACTGCGTTTTAGGTTTGGTAGTGCTATTTTGTTCTATTCTGCACCTGTTTTTTGATTTCCTGCCACTTGGGATTGACAGACGTTCTTCTGTAAAACCTGTGTATTATTAAAGAAGGCCAGCATAACGTCGAAAAACCCACACATATAAAGATGTGTCCACACTATAGCCCTGCGCGGGAAAGACGACCACGCTGTTACGACTGTCATTGATAACCTGTTGAAAGGCCATTACAATATGCTTTGAGGTGTTTCGACGACTTGTCCCGATTTTCATCGGGAGGCGCTCCGTAGGAGTACTTTGTAGAACACGATAGCATCTGAGGTGAATTCGCCTTTATGATATACTCTTAAACATACCTTAACCACCATTGCTGGTGTGTTTCCTTATATCGTTTAAACCACCTGCAAGGAAGATACAAAGCGGCTACTACACAAAACCAGATTAGATATACTATTGGCAAATTAAACCCAAACGTTGCAGGCCTAAACCAAAATGGTACCTGCACAATTTCTTTGGTAGTATGTCCTGTGGCAAAAAACACCACAATTAAAAGGGTGTGCAATAGATAAAAGTGCAGTACATAATAGAAGAAGGGGACAGCACCATATACAGAAGCTATTCTGGTAAACCGGTTGCTCAGGTTTTCAGTAAAAGCCAGAAATAGCATGGCCGGACCTAAAGTCATCGCGATATACTGTAAAGATGGCGGATATTTGTTTACATTAAAAAAAGCAAGTAGGTTCTTAAAGAAATCGTGATGTTCTTTCCGCGGAACGGGATCGCCATATATATTGATCAATCTCAAAGAGATAAACACAAAGATAGTGAGCAAACCTACAATTAATAAATTGCGTTGCCGGCGATCGGCAGCATAATCTTTTTTATACCAGGCGCCAACGCCATAACCCACAAACATTACACCCGTCCATGGGAGGATGGCATAAAATACACCAACCAAATGATTGGCAGAAAGCGGCACAACGGTTCCTGATGCCGTGAAAAATATTTTTAAGATCAAATCGCCATTTGAATCTGTCGGAGCAGGGAATAAATTGAAGAGATTATGCCCAAAAACCAGTATCAGGCCCGTTATCAGCACAGTTTTATAAGAAATGCGGCTGGCCAATCCAAGGAATATCATACTGCTTCCTATAGCCCAGATCACCTGAAGAATAATAAAATTATAGGTTGGATTAAAGGTTAACCCGAATGTGATGACAACAATTTCGATCAGTATTAACCATAAACCCCGTTTTAATAAAAATGAACTCGCCTGAGCAGCTGTTTTGTTCTGTGCCGATAAATAAGCAGATAATCCTGATAAGAAAACAAAGGTTGGCGCACAGAAATGCGTAATCCAACGGGTAAAAAATAACATTCCTGTAGTGGTATCCGGATTTAGCGGATCGCCGGTCATGGCACCAATATGAAAGAAATCTCTGGTATGGTCCAGCGCCATAATGATCATCACTAATCCGCGGAGTATATCAATAGATAAAATGCGTTTAGATAGAGTACTGTTATCAGCATTCATAGGAATAGGTTTGGTTATTTAAATATAGGCATTCAAAATTATTTTTACCGGCATAATTATTACCTTTAGGTCCGTCAAAGATGTGATCTGAATCTATTTCTGTATGATGCATAAGAAAATCGATTTAGGAATAGTTTAATTGACTATAATGATTTTGATGTTCGAAAAATTATCATAATATTTGTTAAGCGCTAACCGAATAATATCTTACCATTATTACTTATCATAATCGATAATGTATAGATTTCGTTTAGTAGAAATTAAAACAAAATATCATAACACATCATAATGAAAAGAAGAACATTTATACAAAACACAGGCTTGTTAGGGGCAGGAGTTGTCGCATCGAAATTTTCTTTTGCCGCTAATCTTGCACCAGAATTTCCTGTGGTACGTGTAGCTGCCGCAAAACGACACTTTCAAAGTAAAGCTGTAGATGCCGCAATTAAAACTTTCCAGGCAAACGTTAAAAACCCCGAATTGGCCTGGCTGTTCGAAAACTGTTTCCCCAATACTTTAGATACTACGGTTTATCATTCAGAAAAAGATGGCAGACCGGATACTTATGTAATTACCGGTGATATTGATGCGATGTGGTTGCGCGATAGTTCAGCACAGGTTTGGCCATATCTTCAGTTCGTAAACGAAGATGAAGCACTTAAAAAATTGATAGCTGGCGTAATTATCCACCAAACAAAATGTGTTTTAAAAGATCCTTATGCAAATGCTTTTTATGGCGATGCCACAAAGGTAGGTGAATGGAAAACCGATAAAACGGCCATGCAGCCTGGTGTACACGAGCGTAAATGGGAAATAGATTCTTTATGTTATCCAATCCGCCTGGCTTACCATTACTGGAAAAAAACAGGCGATAAAACACCTTTTGATACCAATTGGAAAAAAGGAATTGAAGCTACTTTACAAACATTTAAAGAACAACAGCGAAAAACGGATAAAGGACCATATCATTTTCAACGCGAAACTACCCAACCTACCGATTCATTACCGATGGCGGGTTATGGTTTTCCGGTAAATCCGGTTGGATTAATCTGTTCGGCATTCCGTCCGAGTGATGATGCTACCATTTTCCCATTCCTGGTTCCTTCTAACTTTTTTGCGGTATCGAGCTTAAAGCAGGCAGCAGAAATGATTAAAGCTTTACAGCACGACCAGGCTTTGGAAAGCGGTTTGTTAAACCTGGCTGATGAAGTGAGTGCAGCGCTACAAAGACACGCTATCGTTAATCATCCAAAATATGGCAAAATTTACGCCTTTGAGGTAGATGGTTTTGGAAGTTCGTATCTGATGGACGATTCTAATGTGCCAAGCTTGTTGGGCTTACCTTATTTAGGTGCAATGAAAATTGAAGATCCGATCTATCAAAACACAAGAAAATTCGCTCTTTCTAAAGACAATCCATATTTCTTTAAAGGTACAGCTGCCGAGGGAATTGGTGGGCCACACGCTGGTCAGGATATGATCTGGCCAATGAGTATCACCATGCGTGCCTTAACCTCAAAAGATGATGCCGAGATTAAAGCCTGTATTGAAATGTTACGCAAAACACACGCTGGTAAAGGTTTTATGCATGAGTCTTTCAATAAAGATAACCCTGCAAACTTTACAAGGGCTTGGTTTGCCTGGTCTAACACTTTGTTTGGTGAGTTACTTTGGAGAACCTATCATGAAAAACCAGCTTTATTAAAAGCTTAATATAAACGACCGTATTGATTGTTGTTAATGACTGATTTTGACATCAGTTCTATTCCCAATCAATACGGTTTTGTTTTATCTTTCCATACGTTGTATCAGAAATTGCCAATGTCCATAGTAGAACAATAAGGTATCTTCAACAGTTTTAAAAAAAAATGTTCACGTTGTACTTAACTTTAACAGAATGACAATAATAAATGATCATTTGCCTACTTCTACACTTTTAGAAATTAAGGTAGGAGAGGTTATAACAGATGGAAAGGGCCAATCTGGTACCGTTAAAAGTATTGAAATCAGTGAAACGGATGAGTTTTTAATGTTTCTTTTTCAATTGGAAAAACATCACATTATAGTGAAGAAGCTCAAACAGGTGTGCTAATTATAAAATTGGCCTCGGATCGAATATCACCTGGAATGATTTAATCTTTTCGTCTTCCAGTTTGTACCAGCCGCTTGAAAAGATTGTTTTTTCTCCCATATTGATATCGTACCAAAGACAAACTTCTTCCTGATCTACAAAAACTTTTTTAACATCGTATTTGAATTTCATTTTCTTCATGTCTTCAATATAAACATCGGCGCCATTTCTTTCACCCATAACACCTTTAAAAGTCATATCGTCATGCAGTTGTGCTCTGGCCGTTTCAAAGTTTTCGGTGTTTAAGGCATTGATAAAGTCAAGTACAACAACTTTAGCATTATGTTCGGTTAATAGTTTATCGGATGTGCTCATAAAAAAAATATTTACTATTAAACGAAAATTAGAAGAGAAATGTTTGGAAGTGAATAATTGAATGAGTGAATGACGGAAGGGTTAAACAGGTTACTCCAACATTCAATCATTCAAAACTCAATCATTCAATAATTCTCTCATTTGCTTTAGCCTTCAAAACTATATACTTTCCCCACCTGTGTTTTAAAACTGTATTTAAAGTCATTTCCGGATTTTTCTTCATTGGTGCCTTTAAGCTTAGGTTTTAACGCATTAGGAGATCTCACCATACAATCTTCGCCTGATAACGATTTGACCGACAGCTTTATAACTTTACCATCTTTCCATTGCAGATCGGTAATTTCGAAGTTACCTCTTGCTCTTAAACCCTGAACACTTCCTGTTGACCACTGATCGGGCAGGGCAGGTAAAAATTGCAATTCACCAGCCTGGCTTTGTAAAAGCATTTCTGAAACGCCGGCAGTGTAACCAAAATTTCCATCAATCTGGAAGGGCGGATGTGCACAGAAAAGATTCGAATAAATCCCGCCACCTTTGTTGTAATCGGTACCTGAGCCACCTACTGGCGTAATGAAGTTCTGTAATATTTTGTATGCATGATTTCCATCCTGTAGTCTGGCCCAAAAGTTGATTTTCCAGGCCATAGACCATCCTGTCGATTCGTCGCCACGGGCCGTTAAAGTTACCCTTGCAGCTTTGGCCAGTTCTGGTGTTTTAATGGTGCTGATTTCTCTCCCTGGATACAGGCCAAAAAGATGAGAAATGTGTCTATGTTGATCTTTTGGATCATCACGGTCGGTTTCCCATTCCTGTAATTGGCCCCATTTGCCAATTTTTGGTTTTAATAAATGTGCTTTAAGGTCTGCAATGTGTTTTTTGTAATCACTATCAATGCCTAAAATTTCGGCAGCTTCTATATAATTGGTGAATAAATCGTACACAATTTGCTGATCGTGGGTTACGCCATCTTCAGTTGGCCCATGTTCTGGCGACCAGCCCAATGGCGATACCAAAGTACCATCTGGTCTTCTTTTCAAGTGGTCATCCCAAAACTCCGATATTTCTTTGATAATCGGGTAAGCAAAATTCTTTAGATAATCCTTGTCTTTTGTAAAAGCGTAATGCTCCCACAGTGCTTGTGCATACCACGCGCTACCGGGCGTGTTCCATAAAAAACTCATTCCGCCAAAAATATTATTTTCTGTTTTTACGGTCCAGCCGCGGGTATTCGGATATTGTTTGCGTGTGGCTATAGCACTCACTTCCCGCATGCTGTTAATATAATCCAGGTATGGGAGCTGACATTCAGAAAGATTGGTCGGCTCAGCCAGCCAATAATTCATCTGGATATTGATGTTAGAATGATAATCGCTGCCCCAAGGTGGAGTATTGCTTTCGTTCCAAAGACCTTGCAGGTTGGCCGGTAAACCGCCCTGTCTTGATGAACTGATCAAAAGGTATCTTCCGTATTGAAAAATTAATGCTTCTAAGGCTGGATCAGGAGTCTTTTTATAATTGATTAGCCTTTGATAAGTTGGTAAACTGTTGTTTTTAATGTCATGCTCACCTAAATTAATAGCCAGACGGTTAAATAATTGCTGGTAATCCTGAACGTGTGCTTTTAAAAGACTTGAGTATGATTTTGTAGCTGCTTGTTTTAGAATACGGTCTATCTTGGAAGCAGGTTCTTCGCCTTTCCAATTCTGACTACGTTTGTTGCTATAATTAGTAGCAGCGGTAAAGAGGATGGTTATGGCATCGGCATTTTCGATTTTTAATCCTTCTCCGTCATCATTTTTAACTGAATGGCTGCTGCCGTTTTCGATTTTAATCAAAGCATTTGCCTGATAAGGCATTCCATTTGATAATTTGCCTACAAATCGGATGGTATTTCCACGAACAGCTATGACACCCTGATGTGCGTTTTTAAGCCTAACCGTTCCTGAGTATGATTTTTTTTGATCAGAAGTTAACCTTAAAACCATTACTTTATCCGGAAAGCTGCAGAAATATTCACGTTTATAACTGGTTCCATTTTGAGTGTAACTGATGGAGTGAACTGCATCAGCTAGATTTAATTTCCGTGTATAATTGCTGAAATTTTGTTCTTTATTGTCGAAATCAATAAATATATCTCCAAAAGCCTGGTACATACCGCGATCATTTTCATCTCCGGTCCAGAGTGTATTATCATTAAACTGAATATGTTCCTGATTTACATCACCGAAAATCATACCACCAATGCGACCGTTACCAATGGGGTAGGCTTCGGTCATCCAGGTCTTTGCAGGTTTATCGTCCCAAAGCAATAAAGATGGTTTTTCTTTCTGTTGAGCGAAAACTGGCGTGAAAAAACTAAAGGCTAAAAATGAGAGTAGCGTGCAGAGAATAGCTTGCTTGCAATTAAAAAACATGTAGGTTATTTGATTAGTGTGTAATCAAATATATAGATAATCAAACGATTGTGCTGCCCGCTAAGTAGATGAATACATGTCGATTATTGGCATACTATTCAGTTATTTAAGCATCCGATAATTGGCACAACAAAATTTTACTTGGTAACTATTATGATATTTTAGATCGGATTTTAATAGATTTTATATATTTGAAGCAACACACTAAAACGTTTTATGTAAAATGAAATCGCTAACCAAATTGCTAACCTTAATCTTGTTTTTGAACCTTGCGAGCATATATACCGCTCAAAGTCAATCGAAAACATCTTTTACCAAGTATGTAAACACTTTTATCGGTACAGCACCCTTAACCGACCCTAAAATTTTAGGTTATGAGCTGCCGCAGGGTTGGCGATCGTGGGCGGGTTTAACTTTTCCAGGTAGCTCATTGCCTAATGCAATGGTACAGTTAAGTCCGATTACCGAATTTGGATCTGGAGCAGGCTACGAATATGAAGATGATACTATTTATGGCTTTGCACACACCAATAAAGGGCACTGGAACCTGTGCAATATTCCAATTCTACCATTATCTAATGCTAACGGTAGGTTTGGATCTAAATTTTCGCACAAAAATGAAAGTTCGGCACCAGGTTTTTACCAGGTTTATCTTGAAGACCATAAGGTAAATGTAAAACTTACTTCAACTTTGAGGTGTGGATTTCATCAATATGACTATAAGAATCCTACTAACAGACAGATTCTTTTCGACATGGGAAAGGCCAATAGCAGGGTTTCTACATGGAACATTGAGCAAGTTGGTACTTCTGCTGTACAGGGCTTCCAAGGTGGCGAAAATGTATATTTCTATGCAACGGTAAATGCCAAGATCGAAAAACTTGACCAGACAGATGTAGGTAAACGCTCAGGCTATGCGATTATACACTTGGCAGATGGCAGTACAGCACCTGTGGAACTTAAAATCGGCTTATCGTTTGTAAGTACGGCTAATGCCAAAGAAAACCTGGAACAAGAAATTGGTAACAAGACTTTTCCGGAGATCCGTAATGAAGCTACAGCAAAATGGGAAACGCTTTTATCTACCATACAAGTAAAAGGTGGTACCGAAAAACAGAAGCAAATGTTATATTCTTGTTTGTACCGGTCTTTTTTATGGCCAGCTTTACGGAGTGATATAAACGGGGAGTTTAAAGATGCTAAGCATAACGTAGTAAAAGGTAATTTCAACTATTATACCGAACCTTCTCTTTGGGATACTTATCGCAACAAGGATGTACTGCTGGGTTTAATTACGCCTAAGGTTACCCTGGATGTAATTAAATCGATGAAAGAGGTTGGCGATAAAACCGGTTTCATTCCGACGTTTTTTCATGGCGACCATGGTGCATCTTCTATTGCTGGCGCTTATTTGAGGGGAATAGATGATTTCGATATCAAGGGTACTTATCAAATTTTATTACGAAATGCCAATGTAGATGGTGGTGCCCGTCCATTTGTGAAAGAATATATAGAGAAGGGTTATATCTCGGATCCCGATGTTAAAAATCCACATGTAGAAACCAAAGCCAAGGCAGGCGTTTCTAAAACACTGGAGTACGCTTACGATGATTACTCGCTGGCCCAGATCGCTAAAAAACTGGGCGATAGCAGCAATTACCGCACCTTGATGGCGAGATCGAAAAACTATAAAAATATGTTCGATCCGGGTACACGTTTTATGAGGGGCAGATTAGAGAATGGCGATTGGATCAAACCTTTTAATCCACAATACCCTTATTACGAATATATGTATAGGGAAGCCAACGCCTGGCAGGTTTCATTTTATGCGCCTCATGATATGACAGGTTTAATCGAACTGTATGGGGGTGCAAAAGGCTTCGAATCTAAATTAGATTCCCTGTTCACTGTGCCTTGGAACCCGAAATATATCGCACGAAATGTAGAAACCATGATTGGTCAATACTGCCAGGGAAATCAGCCCGATCATGAAGCGCCTTTTGCTTATACGTTTATCGGGAAACCAGAGAAATCGCAAAAAATAATCGACAAAATTTTAAATGAGCTGTATGGTATAGGGAGCGATGGTTTGGCGCTTTCGGGAATGGATGATGCCGGTGAAATGTCTGCCTGGTATGTATTCAGTTCTTTAGGTTTGTATCCATTCTCCGCAACAGATGCCGAATATTTGGTTACTGCCCCACTTTTTGATGAGGTTAAATGGAAAACCAGTACAGGGAAATTGTTAACGATAACTAAACCTGGGAAGGGAAGGGGTATCACCAATATTAAAGTTAACGGGAAAGCAAATAACGGATATTTCATCTCCCACGATCTGTTTAAAAACGGCGGTAAGGTAGAAATTGGTACTAAATAAGTTCAAAACTTAATTCCACGTTTGTAAAAAAACAAGATTCCGTTTGCCCGTTAATTTGATGATCCATTCCAAACAGCCATAATTTTAGTATATTAGGATAACCAAAAGAGATGTATCCCAAATCAATCCATCTGATTAAAAACCCCAAAAAAAATATTCTAAAGTCCACCTTTATGCCACCTTTACCCCACGTTTAGGCCACCTTCCGGCTAGGCCTGCTGGGTACTTGCTTGCATAATGCTTCGCACTTGCTTTGGTTGAGTTATGGTCCTGGTGTAGATCAGGTAGATCAAAGATTTACGTCACTTTAGGTCAGGGTGTTAACAATCGCTAAATAAAAGGTAAAGAGAAAGTCGTCCTAAGGTATCGTTGGTCTATACTTGTGTCGGAGCAGCCTGGGCAAAGGGGCAATAAACGGCTTTGGGATTATTCAAATTATTGAGGTATTTGATGATCCTCCCGTCATTATCCCGAATACTTCTGTATTCGGTTTTATCAGTTGCCTGCTGTATCTATTAACCCGATCGCGAGCAGCATTGTTTTTTACAATGTAATGTATTAAAGGCTAGCCCTTTCTTAATATCGAATTGGGACTGCGGTATAATGCTTTTGAATGCTACTTTATTTTTTCTCGGTGGTTTAATCCCCAATCAACCAATGTTTCGGTGACCGGGAAAACACTTAGCCCATATTCTGTCATTGCATAATTCACGGTAATAGGCCTGGTTTCCATAACCGTTCGGGTAACGAGGAGGTTTATTTCAAGTTCCCTCAACTCTTTGGAAAGCATTTTTGCAGATATACCCTCAACCTCACGCTGGATCTTCTTAAATGTGTTTTTTTCATCCATATGATTGTTAAGATATCGCATAATCCGTAGCTTCCACTTGCCGCCAAGTATTTCCAGGCTATCCCGGATAGCCGCCAGCTCCTGCTCGCAGGTCGCTTCCCGTTTGATTGGTGTTTCCATATTTGATAGTTAACAGAAGGTAACCAGTAACCATTAGTTAACCGATAACAAACTTAAAGTTTTGTGTGTTAATTTTGAAATCATAACAATGAAAACAATGAAAAAGAAAGTTGACTATTACGTATTGGATGTTTTTACGGATCAAAAATTTAAGGGAAATCAGTTGTCTGTAGTTTATACTGAAGAACAATTGGAATTGGAACAATATTATGACATCGCCAGGGAGTTTGGATATTCAGAAACTTCTTTTGTAAATTATTCGGCAGCTGAAAAAGTGTTTAGCGTAAGGTCATTTACGCCAGCGAATTTTGAGATTACCGGAGCTGGACATAATCTTTTGGGTGCAGTATGCTTGGCTATCTTAAAAAAATGGGATATTTTCCGCGAACAAAATGGACAGACTTGGGTGTTAATGGCGGGTGAAAAGATCCCCCTTAAGATCACTGAGAAGGATGGAATTCCTTACGTTGGCATGAAACAGAGGCCTGCTGAAATCATGGTAACGGTACCTGCCAGCGTAATTGCCGAAGCCATTGGACTAAGTGCTGAAGATCTTACCCTCAACGATTGGAATATCAATATTGTAAAAACAGAAGTGGGACACCTGATGGTTCCCATAAAGAATTCGGAATTCTTAAGCAAAGCAGTATTAAATAAAAGCCTTTTGAAAGAAGCTTCCTCCAAATTCGGATTTGAAGGTTGCTATCTTTTTACTACTGAACATGGCAAAAGTGAATTTCTTGCAGAAACACGTTTTTTTAACCCCAGTATTGGTATTGATGAAGATCCTGCTACCGGAACTGCAGCGGGGCCTATAACCGGTTACCTTGAGAATCTTGGATATGTAGAAAGAAACCAAAGTTATCGCATCTTACAAGGAGCTCATGTTAGGAGGCCCTCTGTTATTGAGACAGAAGTAGTGGACGATGGAATTTGGATAAGCGGATCTTCTATAATCGTAATGGAAGGCGTAATGTATATAGACTGATTCGGAACCGGGGAGTTTTTCGGCACTGATTTTCCTCTAAGTTTTATAGATTACAAATTTTCGGAAAAAAAATAAGAATAAAAACAAAAAAACCTCACATTTCTGTGAGGTTTTCTGTGATCCCGCTGGGATTCGAACCCAGGACCACTACATTAAAAGTGTAATGCTCTACCAGCTGAGCTACGGAATCATTTCCTTTTGTTTAAGGAGGTGCAAATATAGGGATTTATCCTTTTCTTGCAAACATTTTTTGAAAATGTTTTTATTGTTTTTTAGTTCATGTAAAATTGGCGCTTCTAACTGGTTGATTTTAAATTTTGTAAGCCCAAAAACAATTGTAAAATTTATTTTTAAATAGGTAACATTTTTTCAAATCATTGCCTATTCACTCGCTTTTGGGATAAAATTGAGAAAAGACTGAAACTGTGCCTTGTGTTTGTTTTTATCCAGTTTAAAATAAAAGGCCCCACGGCGCGAACTAGATTTGTCCTTGTCGGCTTGTTTAATTAACAATCCGCTGGCTGTAATCTTACGGATAAAGTTTCGGTTATCTATCGGCGAATCGTAAACCTGCTCATATAAAGCTTGCAATTGCGGTATGGTAAACCGTTTTGGTAAAAGCTCAAATAAAATAGGATGGAGGGCTGCCTGATAACGGATTTTATCCATAGCGGCCTTAACCATCATATCGTGGTCGAAAATTAATTCGGGAACTTCTTTTAGCTTAAACCACTCGGCATGGTACTGGTCATTGATCTGTTTACTGTATTTATTAATATCGATCAGCGCAAAGTAAACTACCGAAACCGTACGTTCGATAGGATCCCGATCAGGACTACCATAAGCATGAAGTTGCTCCAGGTAAACATCGTGTAATCCTGTTAATTCCAATAAAATCCTTTTGGCGGCACCATCAAGATCTTCATGTTCACCGATAAAACCACCCATTAAACTCCATTTATCTTTTACAGGTTCTATTGCTCTTTTTATTACCAAAAGCTTTAGCTGATCGCCGTCATAACCAAAAATAATGCAGTCTACTGCAACAAGAACAGGTTTTTGATTTAAATATTTTCCCATGTTAAAATAGCGTATTTAATTTAGCATCGTTATAATCTGTAATATAACCCAAGATATTCGGATAACCTTCAAATTCCTCGATAGTATGTGTTGTGGTTAATACAATACAAGGCATACCTGCATTTAAAGCCGATTCTACACCCTTTGGTGCGTCTTCGAAAACCAGGCAATCTTCCGGTGCAATATTTAATGCTGCCGCTGCCTTTAAAAAAGTTTCGGGATCTGGTTTGCTCGTTTTTACATCATCCGCACTCACAATTGCATCCAAATAACGACGGATATTCAATCCATCTACCACAAAATCTATATTAAAAGGTATCGCAGCAGATCCGATCGCCATTGGAATGTTAGCCTCTTTTGTGCGTTCCAAAAAATCATCCAGTCCTTCAATCAGCGCTAAATGCGGCATGTAACCTTCCTGATACCGTTTTTCTTTATCAATAGAAAGGCGTTCTATTTCTTCGGCGTTAAATTTATCTTTTCCGAAAACGCGTTCTAAAACTTCGTGGTTTTTACCATACATTTCCTTTTTTACGTTTTCGTAATCAAGTTTGGCGCCTAAATCTTCTGTCATGATGCTATACCAGGCCAAGGTATGGTATTCCATATCGTTAATCATAGTGCCGTTCAAATCAAAAAGAAAAGCTTTTGGCTTGAAATTTAAATTATGCATATGGCTGCTAAATTATGTGATTTTTTTTACTGTTGAGAATCCTCACCGATATTATGAAAAAATAAGTATAATCGTTACTTTAACGTTAATAATTTTTTACTACATTAGCCTTAACCAAAAATAAATCAATATGAAGCCGTTTCTGATTTTGTGCGCAATTGCAGGTCTGCTTCCTCAAATTTTAATCCATGAAAAAAATATTTCTTAAGGCTTTGCCCTTCGCTACATTGTGTTTAGCTGTAGCTTTTACTTCTTGTAACCAAAAATCAGATAAAGGGACACAAACAACTGAGCAAACTGATTCGTCAAAATACACCACTACCATTGATGGGAAAAGTGTGAAACTTTATACTTTAAAAAATAAACAGGGTGCTTCAGTTTCCATTACCAATTACGGAGGTAGGGTAGTATCGCTTTTAGTTCCAGATAAAAACAACAAGTTAACCGATGTAGTTTTAGGCTATGATAGTGTGGGGTCTTATCGCAAAAAAGGTGAGCCATTTTTTGGTGCCTTAATTGGCAGATACGGAAACCGTATTGGGAAAGGTAAATTTACCCTGGATGGGAAAGAATATGCTTTACAGCTTAACGATGGTGTTAATACCTTACATGGTGGTACGGATGGCTTTTTTTCGAAAGTTTGGGATGCTAAACAATTAGATGGACAAAAATTAGAGTTGAGTTATGTTTCAAATGATGGCGAAGCAGGTTATCCAGGAAAATTAGATGTGAAGGTAACTTATACCTTAACTGATGATAATGCTTTACAGATTGATTATTTAGCTACTACTGATAAAACTACTGTTGTAAATTTAACCAATCATGCTTATTTCAATCTAAATGGTGAGGGAAACAATACGATTTTGGACCATGAACTAACTATTGATGCTAATGCCTACACACCAGTGGATTCTACCCTTATTCCAACAGGTAAATTGCAGCCTGTAGCTGGAACAGCATTTGATTTTAACAAAGCGAAAACCATTGGAAAATCGATCGAAGAAAATGATCAGCAGTTAAAGTTCGGCAAAGGTTACGATCATAATTTTGTATTAACTCACCATGATGGCAAAACGGCTATTGCAACCGTTAAAAGTCCGGTTACAGGAATAACAATGGAAGTTTATACGGTTGAGCCAGGCCTACAGTTTTATAGCGGCAATTTCTTAACAGGAGCCGATAAAGACGGTAAAGGTGGTAAATCATATCCTCACCGTTCAGCTTTCTGCTTAGAAACACAACATTTTCCTGATGCACCAAATCATGCAAATTTTGCATCAACAGTGCTTAAACCAGGTGGAACGTATAAAACAAGTACTACTTATAAGTTTTTGAAATAACAATACTTAAGAAAATTGACTAAGATCATTGGTCAATTTTCATGCAAAAAAGCAAGACTTCAAGTCTTGCTTTTTTCGTTTATTTTATCTGCAAATTCCGCTTTAAGGGTTTAACAACCGATCAGGAAATTGGGTAATTTTCTCAATGGTTAATTGTTGCATGATCTGGTATAAGTGAGTTTTGAACATATTGATGGTATGATCGCCTCCTTCATTACCTAAAGCGCCAACTCCATACATAAAAGGCCGGCCCATAAAGTTGAATTCTGATCCAACGGCATGTGCTCTTGCTAAATCAACACCTGAACGGATACCACCATCTAACATGATCTTCAATTTTGATTTGTATAGTGGATTGTTCGCCAATTTGATCAGCGAATTGATTGAGGATTCGCCTGCATCAATTTGTCTGCCGCCATGATTGGAAACAATCACACCATCGGCACCAATTTTGATAGCAGCCTGCATATCTTCATCAGTCGCGATTCCCTTTAGTACTAAAGGTCCTTTCCAAAGATCACGGATGGCAGAAACCTTTTCAATATCAACCTTACCGGTAAATGTTTTGTTCATGAACTGCCCAAGTTGCGACATGTCCATTCCTTTTTCCATGTAAGGCTTTAAGGTAGCAAACGATGGAATTCCATGTTGTAGGGTTTTAATTCCCCACAGCGGACGGGCAAAAGCCTGTAAGATATTATTGATTGACATTTTTGGTGGAATGGATAAACCACTCTTGATTTCTTTATATCGTAAACCAAATGCAGGCACATCTACCAGAACAACTAATACCGGGCATTCAACGGCCTTTAAGCGATTTAAGATATCATCCCTCAGGCTATTCTCCGTAGGATGGTACAATTGAAACCATGCTTTTCCTTCAGACACTTCGGCAATTCGTTCGATACTACTGGTGGATACGGTGCTTAATGTATAAGGAATATCGGCTTTAGCGGCAGCCTTAGCTAAAATTTCGGGTGCATTAGGCCACATCAAACCTTGCAAACCAATCGGAGATACTCCAAATGGAGCACTGTAACGACGGCCAAATAATTCAACCGACATGTCGATGTCTCCACCAACACGTAAGTAATTCGGTTTAAGGTAAATATTATCGAAGTCGTTTTCGTTTCGCGATAAATTAAGTCCCTCATTACAACCACCCTCCAGGTAGTCAAAAGCAAATTTAGGAATCCTTGATTTTGCCTTTTTTCTTAAGTCAGCTACAGAAGGAAATTGAGGATTGTAAGGGAATGTAATCTTTTTACTCATATTTAATATTGTATTGGTCAGATCTATTTCAAAAAGCGAAAACTAATATTTTAAATTATATTTTCCATCCTGCTCTATCTGCTATTTTGTAATTATCGTTTTTATGTTGGAATTTGTTTGCGCTCGTTTCCAAACGAGTGCATAAATAGGAAAACGATTATATCGTTCTAAACGATAAAATATTCAACGCTCGTTGGAAACGAGCGTTACCGTGTATATAAAACTATACCTTGTAAAACGCCTTTGCATTATCAGTAAAAATTAATTTCCTTTCAGCTACAGAGAATTGCTCAGCATACTTAGCAACTAAATTAAACCAACCCTCGTACGGTCTGCTGAGCAGCATTACCGGCCAATCGCTACCATACATTACCCTTTCAGGACCAAAATGCCCGAATACCACATCAAAGCAATTAAAAAGCTCTTTTTCTGTCCAGTTTTTCCAGTCCGCTTCAGTAAGTAAACCGGATACCTTGCAAAGTACATTTGGATTTGAAGCCAATACTTTAATATTTTCAGACCAAGATTTTATCTCCTGACTTTTAACATCCGGTTTGCCACAATGATCCAATACAAATGGTTGATCGGGGATTTGATCAACCATTTGTATGATAGCTGCTAATTGATCGTGATAGCACAATAAATCGTAAGTGTAATTGTATTTTTTTAAAAGATTAACGCCAGCAATAAACTTTCTATTCAGGATAAAATCGGCATTTTCGGCTTGTAAAATATGCCGCCAGCCCTTAATCTTCTTGAAATTACTCCAGTAAGTTAAACGTTCGTCTAAATTCGGATCGAGTAAATCTACCCATCCAACAATCCCTTTTACAATATCATTTTGCGCTGCCAGCGATAACAAAAACTGGTTTTCCTCTTCCGATTGGCTGGCTTGCACAGCTATACATCCCGTGATTTGAAGATCGCTATAAACCGCTGTAAGATCTTTCGGAGAAAAATCATTGCGGATGGCCGTCATTTCTTCATTTATCCAGCTATCTCTAACCGGATCGAAATTCCAAAAATGTACATGAGTATCAATCATAAAAATGCATTTAAAGTTTAAAAATCTGATCCATTAAGATCCATTTTTCTCCAGGTTTAGAACCTGGTAGTGACTGCTGGAATTTCCACATCAAATTTTCCCATTCCTGCACTTTTGGATTGGCTAAATCGGCTTTCGATTTTTCATCGAAAGAAAAGCTTTCATTCACTTCCATAATCATAAACAGCCTGTTTCCTAACAAATAGATCTCCAGATCATCAATGCCAGAAGAAGTAATACTCTCTTTAATTTCGGGCCAAACCGATTGATGATACTGCTTATACTCTTCTATTAGCTTTTCATCATTTACAAGATCGAGTGTTAAACAGTATCTTTTCATATTAGCTTCCACTGTAGGCTTTAACAGTTTGCTTGCTCGAGCCTAAGCCATCAATACCCAGTTCTACCACATCGCCAGCTTTTAAATACCAAGGTTCAGGTTTTTGACCTAAGCCTACGCCAGCAGGTGTTCCAGTCGTAATTACATCTCCTGGTAAAAGCGTCATAAACTGACTGATGTAAGCAATCATAAACGGGACATTAAAAATCAGATTTGAGGTATTACCATCCTGTAAGGTTTTTCCGTTTACTGTTAACCAAAGGCGAAGATTGTGCACATCAGCTATTTCATCCTGAGTAGCAATAAATGGTCCGATAGGTGCGAAGGTATCACAGCTTTTTCCTTTTACCCATTGTCCGTTTCTTTCGATCTGGAACTCGCGCTCACTATAATCGTTGTGTAAAACATAACCAGCAATGTGGTCTAAAGCATTTTCTTCGGCAACATAACTCGCTTTTTTACCAATCACAATCGCTAATTCAACTTCCCAGTCGGTTTTTTTACTGTTTTTTGGAATGATCAGATCATCGTTAGGTCCAACAATTGCTGAGGTAGCTTTGAAAAACAAAATTGGCTCTGATGGGATAGGAGCGTTGGTTTCTGCAGCGTGGTCTTTATAGTTTAAGCCCACGCAGATAATTTTTGAAGGACGGGCCAAAGCAGGACCAAGGCGCACACCTTTATCAACCTGAGGTAAATCAGCAGATTGAATAGCAGCCTTTAATTGCGCTAAACCATCACCACCAAAAAATTCTTCATTATAATCTTTAACCAATGCAGAAACATCGAAATAATTATCGTTTATAATTACCCCAGGTTTTTCAGCTCCGGCTTCGCCAAATCGTATTAATTTCATTATAAAATGCTTTATTGTGTTTGAAAATATTTGTTAATTGTTTAAGGTAGTAAATCCACCGTCAATTGGGTAATCGCAGCCTGTAATAAATGAGGCTTCATCGCTACACAGGTATAAAGCCAAGGCGCCAACTTCTTCTGGTTTGGCCATTCTGCCGATAGGTTGTGTTTTAGAAAGTTTTTCGAACATTTCAGGGATGTTATCCGGATAATTTTTCTGTAAAAAGCCGTCAACAAATGGCGTATGAACCCTTGCTGGCGAAATTGAATTACACCTGATGTTTTCGCCAATATAATCTTTCGCTACACTCATGGTAATTGCTTTTACCGCACCTTTAGCCGCACTATAAACAAAACGATCTGGAAGACCAATTAGCGCAGCAATTGAGGCCATATTGATAATTACACCTCCGCCAGCTAAACGGATCTGTGGAATGGCTGCATGCAAACAGTTATAAACGCCTTTCACATTTACGCGCATTACACGGTCAAAATCAGCTTCTTCTGTAGTGTCAGCCTTTCCGATATGTGCAATACCTGCGTTGTTGATCAGGATATTGATATTTCCGATCTGCTTAAAAACCTCATGAACCGCATTATGGTCTGAAACATCACAGCCATAACTGAATGCTGATCCACCATTTGTTTTAATTTCGTCTAAAGTATCCTGGGCGTGTTCTGTTCCCAGTTCGATGATGTGCACCTCAGCACCCTGTTTAGCTAAAATGGTTGCAATAGCTTTTCCTATGCCGCTTCCCCCGCCTGTAACTACGGCTTTTTTGTTTTTTAGTGAAAACATGTATATGGTTATAAAATTATAATTGATTAGAATACGAATACAAATAAAATAAATATTCTTGATTAAAAATTTTATCTTCTTGCCTAAATATTAACAGATATTGTCATATGTCATTCTGTATATTCTAATAGCCTTACCTTGCATAAATTTTACAAAGCCATTCGGTATTATTACTTATATTTGAAGAATATCTTTATATTTAAATATAGTATTAACCAAATATCACATAAAAAACCTGTTAAAATAGGTTTTGTTATTAGAGCCAATTTGAATGAGAAATTTTCTGATTTTTATTTCCTGTTATTTTTTAGCTGTACCATTTTCTAACGCTGCTGAGCGCGTGCAAAAAACAATTGTAATTTCTACAGAAAATCATGTTCGGGTGCGTTTTGGTGCAGAAAAGTTATCAAAAGCCTTAGTTAAGTTAAATTATTCGACCAAAATCGAACAAAAGGATAGACTTGCTTCAAATAACAATGTTATTGCGATTGGTGTGTTTTCTGATAAACTTTTTGTCAATAACCTTCCAGCAGCGATTAAAAATAAGATTTCAACGACCAAAAAAGAGGGCTTTCATATTTATACCGGGAAAAACGGGGTGCTTTATGTAATCGGCAATGATGCATCCGGTGCTTTATATGGCTGTATAGAACTGGCAGATCAAATCAAGAGTAGCGGTAAATTACCTACGCAGCTGGCACTTTCCGATCAACCTGAAATGGTGCTGAGAGGTACCTGTATCGGTCTACAGAAACCAGATTACCTGCCCGGACATGATGTTTACGAATATCCTTACACCCCTGAAACTTTCCCTTGGCTTTATGATAAAACTCTATGGATTAAGTACCTGGATATGATGGTCGAAAACCGCTATAATTCGCTTTATTTATGGAACGGACATCCTTTTTCGTCGCTGCTGCGCTTAAAAGATTATCCTTATGCAGTAGAGGTTGATGATGCTACTTTAAAAAAGAATGAAGAAATCTTCCAGTTTTTAACGAAAGAAGCTGATAAACGTGGCATTTGGGTGATCCAGATGTTTTACAATATTATTATTCCTAAACCATTTGCCGATAAACATGGCCTGAAAACACAAGATCGGAACCGCCCGATTATTCCTTTAATTGCCGATTATACCCGAAAATCGATTTCGTCTTTTGTAGAGAAGTACCCAAACGTTGGTTTAATGGTGGCTTTAGGTGAAGCAATGGAGGGCGTTGGTCAGGATGATATTGATTGGTTCACCAAAACAATTATCCCCGGAGTAAAAGATGGATTAAAAGCCGCTGGGATAAAGGAAGAACCTCCGATTGTATTGCGTGCACATGATACCGACGCACCAAGCGTGATGAAAGCCGCTTTACCGTTATATAAAAATCTATATACCGAAAATAAGTTTAATGGTGAGGCTTTAACTACTTATACCCCTCGTGGGGCATGGGCCGATTTAAACAGGAAATTAGCCGCTATTGGAACGATCAATATCTCTAACGTGCATATTTTAGCTAATCTAGAGCCCTTTCGCTACGGATCGGCAGACTTTATCCAGAAATCAGTTCAGGCGATGAACAAGATTTATGGTGCAAAAGGCTTGCATTTATATCCTCAAGCGAGTTATTGGGATTGGCCATATTCGGCTGATGAGGTAAAAGGAAGGTTATTGGAAGTAGAGCGCGATTGGATCTGGTACAAGGAATGGGCAAGATATTCGTGGAATTCGCAAAGGGATCGTAGTGAAGAAATTAAGTATTGGGGAAATGAGCTGGCCAATAAATATGGTGCTAATTTAACTGGAGGTAAAGCCATTCTGAATGCCTATGAAGAATCGGGTGAGATATCACCCAAACTTTTGCGCAGGTATGGAATTACCGATGGCAACCGACAAACGTTAACCTTGGGCATGCTGATGACCCAGCTCATTAATCCGTTCCGTTATGGGTTGTTTACCTTAATGTACGAATCGGAAGCCCCAGAAGGCGAAATGATTATCGAATACGCCGAAAAAGAGTGGAAGAAACAAGGCCATATTGGTGAAACCCCAATTCAGGTGGCACGCGAAGTGGTTGAACATGGCAAAAAAGCCATTCAATCTATTAATGAGGCTGCACCTAGTATAACGAAAGATACCGCAGAATTTAAGCGACTTAGAAATGATATCTACTGTTATGATGAAATGGCTAATTTTTATGCTGAAAAAGTTAAGGCAGCCCTGTGGATACTGCGATATAAAAATTCGAATCAGGTAGCTGATTTAGAACAGGCATTGCCTTTTCTCCAAAAAAGCGTAGATCATTATGCTAAACTGGTTAAATTGACAGAACACAGTTACCTGTACGCCAATAGCATGCAAACCAAACAACGTAAAATCCCGATGCGTGGTGTGGATAAAACCTTTATCCATTGGAAAGAGATGTTACCTGTTTTTACCAAAGAACTTAATCATTTTAAAAGAAGTATCGATTCTCTGAAATCAATAAAACAAGGAACGGTAACTGCAATTGTGCCTTACAAAAGTGCTGATGTTAAAGTCTTAAACGAAACAGAAAGTTATGTGATAGCCAAAGATGCACCGCTTTTTTCAGATACTGCAATTAAGATTAAAGAAGTTGCAGCGCAATTAGTGGGTTTAAAGGGGATTAAACTTGCAAAAGAAAAGCAGATTAAAATTGGAACCGAAATTAAATTCAGCACCAAAGCACCTGTAAAGTTGCTGATAGGCTTTTTTAATCAGAAAGATCCGCAATATCTTGCCCCTCCACAACTGGAAACAGATGCGAGTGCCAATAACTATGGTCAGTCTGAAATCAAGATATCGAATGCATTGGTTCCTTATGGTTTTCCACCGGTAAATGTTCATGCTTATTCTTTCCCTGCAGGAACACATACTTTAAATTTAGGTAAAGGGGCCTGTCTGGTTTTAGGGTTTATAGATGACAAACAGGAACTGCGGATTTTTAATGCAGGTTTGGATGGTAGAGGAAAAGATATCGATTGGTTATTTGAATAATGATGAATACAAGAAATTTAATTGCAACAGCAGCATTGTCGGTACTGACAATTACAGGCTTTGCACAGCAGAAATCAATTCTGGGGACCGAAAAGCTGAAGAAATATGTTACTTATTTCAATTCTATCGACACCGAGGCGGTTAAAAACCATGTGCCCAATGCCGAGGCCTTTACATGGTTAGCTGAACAGGCACCTTTATTCGAATGCCCCGATTCGGTATTGGAACAAAACTATTATTACCGCTGGTGGACTTACCGCAAACACCTGGTTAAAACGCCTGAAGGATTCATTTTTACCGAATTTATCGAGCCAGTTAAACATGCGGGGAAATATAATTCCATTAGCTGCGCATTAGGTCACCATATTTACGAGGGCAGATGGTTAAAGGATAATAGCTATTTAAAAGATTACATCAAATTCTGGCTTTACCATGCCGATGTTGGCCAAACGAAACAACGTTTCCATCAATTTAGCAGCTGGGTTGATGATGCCGTTTATCAGAATTATCTGGTACAGCCTGATCAGGGATTTTTGAAGGAAATTTTGCCTGCATTGGATAAAGATTATGGCAAATGGGAAGCTGAAAGACAACTTAAAAACGGCCTCTTCTGGCAACATGATGTTAAGGATGGCATGGAAGAATCGATCAGTGGTTCGCGAAAAGACCAGAACCAGCGACCAACCATAAACAGTTATATGTATGGTAATGCCATGGCTTTGGATAAAATTGCGGTTTTGTTGGGTGAAAAAACCTTGGCCGACAAATACAAAAACAAAGCAATTGTGCTTAAAAAATTGGTTCAGGATAGTTTGTGGAATGCTGCTTCCTCGTTTTTCGAAACAAGAAAAGCCAAAGGAGGTTCATCGGATGTTAGAGAAGCTATCGGTTTTACACCATGGGATTTCAATTTACCTGATGATCAATCGAAATATGCAAAGGCCTGGGATCAGTTATTGGATACTGCAGGATTTAAAGCGCCCTGGGGTTTAACAACTGCCGAAAGAAGAAACCCAACCTTTAGAACAAGAGGTACCGGACATAGCTGCGAATGGGATGGAGCACTTTGGCCTTTTGCCAGTTCGCAAACTTTGAAAGGATTGGCAAATCTGCTCACGAATTATAAAAAACATGGTAAAATGAACGCCAAAGTCTTCTATCAGGAGTTACACCAGTACGCTGCTTCTCATGTCAAAAATGGAAAACCTTACATCGGTGAGTATCAGGATGAGAAAACAGGAGAATGGTTAAAGGGTGATAATCCAAGGAGTAGTTTCTATAACCATTCCACCTTTAATGATCTAATCATCAATGATCTGGTTGGCATAAAGCCACGTCAGGATAATGTGCTCGAAATTTCGCCATTAATCCCTAAAAATCAGTGGGATTGGTTCATGTTAGATCAAGTTTCGTATCACCATAAAACGTTGACTATTCTGTGGGATAAAACTGGGAAAAAATATAATAAGGGCATAGGATTAGTGGTATTTGTAGATGGTAAAGAGATTTATAAAGGGAAGGATTTAAAGCCTTTAAAAGTGCAGATGAATTAACGATAAAATCGTAATGCTATTTTGCACTCGTTCGGAAACGAGCGCAAGCATGACTAAATAGATCGTCATTGCGAGGCACGAAGCAATCCTAAAGCGTTAGTGATTATGCCTAGCGATAGTAGTAAGATTGCTTCGTGCCTCGCAATGACGAAAAAACAATAAAATATAACCAAATGAAACATTCCATCAATATTATTAAGGCTTTAATTTTTATCCTTGCTTTTGGCATCGGCTTAACTGCGAAAGCCCAGTCTTATTACAACGTAATTAAATACGGCGCAAAAAACGACAGCAGTAAACTGGCTACAACAGCAATCAGAAATGCGATAGAAGCGGCATCAAAAGCGGGTGGCGGAACCGTTTATTTTCCTGCTGGTAAGTATTTAACAGGCGCGATCCATTTAAAAAGTAACATTACCATACTGATTGATGCCGGTGCCGAATTGCATTTCAGCGATAATTTTGATGATTATTTACCCATGGTGAAAAGCCGTTACGAAGGTGTGGACGTAACCAGTTTTTCGCCTTTGTTTTATGCCTATAAAGTGGAAAATATCTCGATTATTGGTAGGGGGGTAATTGATGGGCATGGAAAAAAATGGTGGGATTTTGTAGAAGGTTATAAGGAAGGGCAAGCACGTTCTAAATGGCAAACTACTTTTGATGGCTTAAACAAGGATATTATTTTGCCAGATGATCCTAAGCAGATGAAACGCGGTTTTCTTCGTCCACCGTTTATACAACCGATGTTCTGTAAAAATGTGCTGATCGATGGGATAACCATCCGCAATTCGCCTTTTTGGACCATCAATCCAGAATTTTGCGAAAACGTTAAGGTTCATGCTGTTACCATCAACAATCCCCATTCGCCGAATACTGACGGCATTAATCCTGAATCTTGTAAAAATGTGCACATTTCAGATTGCCACATCAGTGTGGGCGATGATTGCATCACCATCAAATCTGGCAAAGATGCGCCTGGACGAAAAATGGCTGTTCCTGCAGAAAATTATGTGATTACAAATTGTACTATGTTATCAGGTCATGGTGGAGTAGTTATCGGCAGTGAAATGTCGGGCGATGTACGTAAGATAGCCATCTCGAACTGTGTCTTCGATGGAACAGATAGGGGGATCCGCATTAAAACAGCCCGTGGCAGGGGCGGTGTTGTTGAAGAAATTAGGGTGAGCAACATCATCATGAAAAACATTAAAGATCAGGCGATTGTACTCGATATGCAATACGCCAAAACAAATGTAGAACCCGTTTCCGAACGTACACCGATTTTTAGGAATATCCATTTCAGCAATATCACCGGTCAGGTTAACCAGGCAGGTTATTTAAATGGTTTAGAAGAAATGCCTATCGATAATATTACCTTCAATGATATTAATATGGATGCCAAAACTGGTTTTTCTATTCAAAATTCCAGTAATATTGAGTTTCATAACGTAACGGTAAATACCGAATTAGGTGCATCGATAAAGGCATTAAAGGTGAATAATTTAATTGTTGATGGTTTAAAAAGTATTAAACCTCATGCCAATGCGGCTGTAATTGATATCACCAATGTATCTGATCTGTTCCTGTATAATGCTTTTCCGGTTAAAGAAACTGTTACCTATTTGAAATTAAACGGGGCCGAAACTAAAAATATATTCCTAGGAAACAATAATTTTAGACGAGTGAAAGAGGCCGTTAAAAAAGAAAAAGAAGTAAGCAGTAACATCGAAATTATTTCAGGCGATAAAGGACAATAATATGAGGTTTAAACTTTTATTAAGTACATCATTTTTAATATTGGCGGCTCATTTTGGTAGCTTTGCACAAGAAAACAACCATACTTTATGGTACAATAAGGCGGCAGAAAAGTGGACGGATGCCTTGCCCATCGGAAACGGTAGATTGGGGGCCATGATTTTCGCCGGAGCGGCTGTAGATCATATCCAGTTCAATGAAGAAACCGTTTGGACAGGCAAACCAAGGGATTACAACCGAAAGGGAGCTTCCCAATACCTGCCTGAGATCAGGAAATTACTTTTTGAAGGAAAACAGGCAGCAGCAGAAGCTTTAGCCCAAGAACATTTTATGGGCTTGCAAAGTACATCGGGTGACAGAAAAACTTGGGTAAATGAAATGAAAGCTGGCAAGGGCATTCAGGGCAATCCTGCACTCGCAAATTTTGATGATCAGCTTTGGAAAACGATTAAAGTGCCTTCGTACGAAGGTTGGGAAACTGTAGGCTTAGCCAATTTAGACGGTGCCGTTTGGTTCAGAACCACTTTTGATGTGCCCGAAAACTGGGCTGGAAAAGATCTTGTACTCGATCTTAATCGCATCCGTGATCAGGATTTTACTTATATAAACGGTCAATTGGTTGGCAATACTGATAATACGGATCCAAGAAAATATACTATTCCTGCAAAACTGATTAAAAAGGGTAAAAATGTAATTGCAATTCAGGTACTCAACTACTTTGATAAAGGCGGACTGGCTGGCTATAAAGATACTTCAAAAAAAATTGGCATTTATCCGATTGGAAGCAGTGTAGAGCAGGGCATCTCATTAGTTAAAGCGTGGAAATATAAAATTCAGGATGAAGATCCACCGGCCGTTCCACAATACCAGGGCAGTTATCAGCCTTTTGGTGATTTGAATCTATATTTCAAACAGACCAAATCGATTGTATCTAATTACAAAAGATCCTTAGATATCAGCACAGCCGTTGCAAAAACAACTTATACTTTAAATGGTGTAAACTATGTTCGTGAATATTTTGCCAGCCAGCCGAATCAAGCTATTGTAATCCATTTAACTGCAAATAAAAAGGCATCTATCAGTTTCGATGCTCAACTTTCTAGCGCGCACCGAAAATCTTCCGTAAAAGCTTTAGGGAATAATGTGATTTCTTTATCTGTTCAGGTAAAAGATGGTGCAATTAAGGGAGAAAGCCGATTAACGGCTTTAATCAAAAACGGCTCTGTGAAGGCGATGAATGGCAAAATTAGTATCAATCAGGCAGATGAAGTAACACTTTATTTAACAGCTGGAACCAATTTTATCAATGCGCAGGATGTTTCTGGGAATCCGATAGCTGCTAACATTAAGGCAATCAATAGTTTAAAAGGTAAAACTTACGCCGAAATAAAACAGAAGCACATTAAAGAATATCAAAGCTATTACAGCACTTTTAGTGTCGATTTTGGCCGATCGGCTAATGAAAACCTTCCCACAGACGAAAGACTAGCAAAATTTGCATCGGCTAACGATCCTGCTTTTGCTGCTTTATATATGCAGTATGGAAGATATTTGTTGATTTCCAGTTCTAGGCCGGGTACTCAGCCAGCCAACCTGCAAGGGATTTGGAACGATTTGCTTACTCCACCATGGGGAAGCAAGTACACCACCAATATTAACCTCGAAATGAACTACTGGCCAACTGAAATCCTTAATTTATCAGCCTTAAATGAGCCGCTTTTCAACAAAATCAAAGGACTGGCGAAAACCGGAGCTGAAACGGCAAAAGCATATTACAATGCCCGTGGTTGGGTTTTACACCACAATACCGATTTATGGAACGGTACAGCACCAATTAATGCCTCCAATCATGGTATTTGGGTGAGTGGGGGCGGTTGGTTAAGTGATCATTTATGGGCGCATTATCAATTTAGTAAAGACCGTAAGTTTCTGGAAAGTGAAGCCTATCCTTTAATGAAACAAGCTGCTTTATTTTATGAAGATTTTTTAGTGAAAGACCCAAAAACTGGCTGGCTAATTAGTACGCCATCCAACTCACCAGAAAATGGTGGTTTAGTGGCTGGTCCAACAATGGACCAACAGATTATCAGATCGCTTTTCAGAAATTGTATAACAGCAGCCGAAACGCTAAATGTAGATGCCGAATTTAGAAAATCGCTAGCTGAAAAAGTTAAACAGCTGGCACCAAATCAGATAGGCAAATACGGACAGTTGCAAGAATGGTTAACCGATGTAGATGATACCGCAAGTAAACATCGCCATGTTTCTCATTTGTGGGGTGTGTATCCAGGAAATGATATTACCTGGGATGGTAACGAGAAGATGATGCAGGCGGCAAAACAATCTTTGTTGTACCGCGGAGATGACGCTACAGGTTGGAGTTTGGCCTGGAAGATCAATTTCTGGGCGAGGTTTAAAGATGGCGATCATGCCATGAAACTGGTGAAAATGTTAATGAAACCAGCCAATAATGGCGCAGGTTCTTATGTGAATCTTTTTGATGCACATCCTCCTTTCCAGATAGATGGAAACTTTGGTGGTGCAGCCGGAATTGCCGAAATGATTGTGCAAAGTCACCAGGGTTATTTAGATGTTTTACCCGCATTGCCAACGGCAATTCCAAACGGAGAAATTAAAGGACTTCTGGCCCGAGGAGGTTTCGAACTGGATTTAATCTGGGATAAAGGTGCACTAACCTCCCTTACTGTAAAATCTAAAACAGGAGGGAACTGTAAAATCCGTTACAAAAACCATAACGCAACGTTCGAAACTAAAGCTGGTGAAAGCCATAAACTGAATGGAGATCTGAAAGCGCGATGAATCAACTTACAAAATCTAAAAGGACTGAGCGGGAGAAGATTTCGTCAGATTTAGGCTGGATTGACACCCGCCAGATTTACCTGTACACATCCCTGCGAAATTTTCCTAAGAGGTTCGTGTGGACACGTACCTTGGTTAGGTGCCTTGGTTCGTGTCCACACGAACCAAAAAGAATTCAATTTAAACAGTTGTGTTTATTGCTGTTATGCTTTATAAATTTTTATGGAGGGGGTTCACTTTATGCACAAAACCAAACCAGGAAAGATATATTATTAAATTCCAATTGGCTCAGCATTGCGGATGAAAAAAACAGCAATACTTTTGACGGTTTTCAGTTAACCAACTACAAAACCTTAAACTGGAAAAAAGTAAATGTTCCGCACAACTGGGATCAGTACGAAGGGTATCAACGTAAACTTCATGGCAATAAACATGGCTATGCCTGGTACCGTAGAACATTTAAAACCAACGAAAATAACGGAAAACGGTTTTTTCTATATTTCGAAGGCGTGGGTTCGTATGCAACAGTTTGGTTAAACGGTAAAAAAATGGGGTACCACGCTGGTGGGAGGACAACTTTCACTTTGGATGTTACTTCAGCCATCAAATTAAATAACCAGGAAAATGTGCTGGCGGTAAGAGCAGATCACCCTGCAAATATCCAGGATTTACCTTGGGTTGACGGCGGTTGTTCTACAGAACGCGGTTTTTCAGAAGGTTCGCAGCCGATGGGCATTTTCCGTCCGGTTCATTTGATTGTAACCAATGAAGTTCGGGTAGAACCTTTTGGTATCCACATCTGGAACGACAATAAAATCTCAGAAAAGGCGGCCATTCTGAATCTGAGTACTATAGTTAAAAATTATAGTTTAAAGCCTAAAAATATAAGCGTTGTAAACAGATTGCTGGATCGGAACGGAAAACAGATCAAAGAACTGAAAAAATCTGTTGTTGTTCCTGTCGGAAAAGAAATTCAGATCGATCAGCAGACCGACAAGATCATCAATCCAAAACTTTGGTCGTTGGAAAATCCATATCTCTATACTTTACAAACCACTATCATAGAAAATGGAAAGGTTGTAGATGAACTGAAAACGCCTTACGGAATCAGATGGATCAGCTGGCCCATTGGCGAACAAGTGAACCAGAAACAGTTTTTATTAAATGGAAAACCTGTTTTTATTAACGGGATTGCCGAATATGAACATTTAATCGGGCAGAGCCATGCTTTTAGCAACGAACAGATCAGTTCAAGAGTACGACAAATTAAAGCTGCAGGTTTTAATGCTTTCCGCGATGCACATCAACCACATAACTTATTGTATTCTGATTATTGGGATAAAGAAGGCATTTTATGCTGGACCCAAATGGCTGCTCATATCTGGTATGATACCCCTGAATTTCGGAAGAATTTTAAATCACTTTTAACAGACTGGGTAAAAGAGCGCAGAAACAGCCCGGCAGGCGTTTTATGGGGTTTGGAAAACGAGAGCACTTTGCCTGAAGATTTCGCAAAAGAATGTACAGAACTGATTAGAAAACTCGATCCGACAGCTTCATCACAAAGAAAAGTAACCACTTGTAACGGTGGAAAAGGAACGGATTGGGATGTTCCCCAAAACTGGACCGGTACCTATGGTGGTAATCCGTTAACTTATGGAGAAGATCTCCAGCGGCAGGTTTTGGTTGGCGAATATGGCGCCTGGAGAACAATTGATCTTCACACGCCTGATGCCAATGGAAAAGGTTACACCGAAAACAAAATGACCGATTTAATGGAAACCAAGGTGCGCTTGGCCGAATCGGTAAAAGATAAAACGGCTGGTCATTTTTTCTGGTTGTATAGCTCACATGATAATCCGGGCAGGGTGCAAGGGGGAGAAGGATTAAGAGATCTGGATCGGGTAGGCCCGGTAAATTACAAGGGCATGTTTACGCCCTGGGAAGAACCTACTGATGTATTTTATATGTTCAGGGCAAATTATGCGCCAAAACAAACTGAACCTATGGTGTATATTGTTTCGCATACCTGGCCTAACCGCTGGAACAAACCGGGTATAAAAGACAGTATTGTGGTTTATTCCAACTGCGATGAAGTAGAGCTTTTTAATGATGTAAACGGCAAATCTTTAGGCAGAAGAAAACGCGGTACAATCGGCACACATTTCCAATGGAACAAGCCTGATATCCAGTATAATGTATTGTATGCCATGGGGTATGTAAATGGAAAAGCAGTCGCCAAAGATAAAATCGTGCTGCAGAATTTACCCCAAAGTCCAAATTTTAATGCTTTAATAAGTGATAAACAGTTAACCGTTCCGGCGCAGGGATATAAATATGTGTACCGCGTAAATTGTGGTGGGGGTGATTATATTGATACTAATGGCAATAAATGGTCTGCCGATCGAAATTTAAGTGCTCCTGATCACTTTGGCTCAACCTCATGGACCTCGGATTTTACCGGTGTTCCAACATTTTTTGCTAGTCAGCGCCGTACTTTTCAACCTATAGAGGGGACTAAGGATTGGAAGCTTTTTCAAACTTTTAGATATGGCAGAGATCGGTTGAAATATCATTTTCCGCTTCCGGACGGTGAATATCAGGTTGAACTATATTTTATAGAACCTTGGCTGGGTATTGGCGGAGGTTTTGATGCCAAAGCCATGCGTTTATTTGATGTGGCATTTAATGGAATAACGGTAATTAAAGATTTAGATATCTGGAAAGAAGCAGGATGTAATACCTTGTTAAAGAAAACAATCAAAACGACTATTAAAGGTGGCTTTTTGGACATTAATTTCCCAGAAGTAAAAGTTGCGCAGGCTGTAATTTCGGCCATTGCCATTTCAGGTCTAAATCAAAACATCCAAGCTGCATCATCAAGTAAATCACTTTCGACCAAAATTAAAAATGCAGCACTGTGCGATTGGTTGGATATTGGAGAAGAACAGTTTAAAGGTGAAAATTCAACTTTTACTGATCTGCCATCGAATTTATACGGCGCCGAGTGGTTAAAAGCATCACGCGGACAGGAAAGTATCGAATTTACCGCAACTGATACTGTAGATACGTTTGTGGCACTGAATATCAATAGTAGCGTGCCTCAGGGATTCGAAGGTACCAAAACTTCACTAACCAATAGTAAGGATGAGATATTTGGTCTTTATCGGAAAAGACTTATTCCGAATGAGCGCATAATTTTTGACAGTAGAACTGCAACCGTTTTTGTATTACCAGTTACCCATTTACAGCCCGCTTACGATTTAAAAACCACGACTACATATAAAGCTACTGATGGTGTTTTAGAAGGCAAGGAGGTTGTGAAAGCAATTTTAATGGATAAACAACGCGTAATTTTTAATGCAGCCAACCAAGGGAGTTTAACCTGGCAGTTATCAGTTGGCGTTGCCGATACCTATTCCTTAACTCTAAAATACCATAACCCCTCAGCGCAGCTTTTGAAAGGTAAACTCGAGTTTTTATCGGCAGATGGAACATTAATGAAAACAGAAATGGTTGAATTTGCACCAACTAAAACCGGAAAATGGAATTACCTCAGTACCAATACCGGGAGTATGATTAATGCTGGGACTTATAAACTCAAATTGATTGCTACAGAAGCTAAAGGACTAGCAGTTGATGCTTTAGATGTTCAATAAGATAAGATGGTACAATATGTGGCCAAAATCTTATATTAATACTGATATTTAGACATGCATATTTGTTTTAACCAAATTAATAAACGAGCCAACAAATAATGAAAGGACTTCCTGTAGTCGATCTTGCAATAATCTTCATTTATCTTGTTGGAATGATATTAGTTGGGGTTTATTTTTCGAGGAAAAATAAAAACTCCGAGCAATTTACAAAAGCTTCGGGCCTGATCCCCGGATGGGCGATAGGTTTATCAATTTATGCAACATTTTTAAGTAGCAATACCTTTTTAGGGGTGCCCGGAAAGGCCTTCGGGAGCAATTGGAATGCATTTGTATTTAGCATTTCGATGCCGTTGGCCGCTTGGATCGCTTCAAAATATTTTGTTCCTTTTTACCGGAGTACCGGAGAAATATCAGCCTATACCCATTTAGAAAAACGTTTTGGTGCATGGGCAAGGGTATATGCGGTGGTATGTTTCTTGTTAACGCAACTGGCCAGAATGGGATCGATATTTTTTGGGATTGCCTTAAGCTTGCAAGCATTAACTGGCTATTCCATGCAGATAATTATGATCGTAATGGGCATTTGTATCATTGTTTATACCGTTTTAGGAGGAATTGAAGCGGTAATATGGACAGAAGTGGTACAAGCGGTAGTGAAAACTTTTGGTGCCTTACTCATTCTGTATTTAATCATTTCGAATATGCCGGGAGGAGTTTCGAAGATTGTAGAGATCGGACAATCGGCCAATAAATTTAGTTTGGGTAGTTTTAAGCTAGATTTTGTAGGCTCATCGTTTTGGGTCGTTCTGCTTTATGGTTTTTTTATCAACCTGAATAACTTCGGAATGGACCAAAACTATATACAGCGTTACCATACGGCATCCTCTAGCAAAGCAGCTTCGAAATCGATCTGGCTGTGTGTTTGGTTGTATATTCCCGCATCACTGCTCTTTTTTATTATAGGATCTTGCTTGTATGCCTATTATGAAATCAATCCAGATCTGGTGCAGTCGATTAAACACCAGGTGGCTATAGAGCGTTTGCCTTTGCATGCTTCGGCAGCAGAGGTGTTGAAGGTACAAAACGCATTACAGCCATCAGATTATGGCGACAAAATTATGCCACATTTTATGGTGACTAAAATCCCCATCGGTTTGGTTGGCTTAATTGTTTCGGCCATCTTATCTGCGGCAATGAGTACCATAAGTTCTGGAATGAATGCTTCGGCAACCGTGTTTTCTGTAGATATTTACAAAAGGTATTTTAAGCCTGATGTAACCGAAAAGCAGAATTTATCACTGTTACACTTAGCCACTATTGGCTTTGGTTTATTGGGTATGATTGCTGGTATTGCCATGATTGGCGTAAAAAGTATTTTAGATGTTTGGTGGGAATTATCAGGAATTTTTGCGGCAGGAATGTTAGGGCTCTTCCTGTTGGGGATCATCAGTAGGCAAACTAAAAACCATGAAGCCATAACAGCAACAATAATCGGCATTGCCGTAATTATATGGATGACATTTTCTTCACTTCTTCCTCCAGAATATGAAGTTTTTAGAAATCCTTTGCATAAAAACATGATTATCGTAATCGGTACTTTAACCATTTTTTTAGCAGGACTTTTCCTGACAAAAATTAAAAATAGAAAAACTAAAACAGCCCATTAAAAACCATTCTGGTTTTATCAGGCAATTAAATAGAACAATTTACCATATCAGAATATAATGGAAAACTCACAAAAAGGGTTCATCCCGGTAATGCTCACGCCTTTTTTAAGCAATGGGAACATCGATTACCCAGCCCTTACGCAGCTCACTGAGATTTATTTACAGGCCGGATCATCAGGCTTATTTGCCAATTGTCTGTCGAGCGAAATGTTTGAATTGACTGGTAAAGAACGAATTCAGGCCATAAAACATGTGATTAAAGTTGTTAATGGCGCTGTGCCAGTGGTAGCCACCGGAACTTTTGGTGGCGCGATTTCAGAACAGGCCGATTTTGTAAAAGAAGTGAGCGATACAGGAGTAGAAGCGGTGATTGCGATTACCAGTTTACTTGCAGAAGAAAATGAAACTGATGAGGTTTTTAACGAAAGAGTATTCAATCTTTTAGAACAGACAGATAAAATTCCGTTGGGATTTTACGAATGCCCTGTGCCTTATAAAAGAGTATTGAAACCGCAACAATTGGCCGATTTTGTGTCAACAGGAAGAGTGATTTACCATAAAGATACCTGCCTGGATCTTGGTCAGATTAAAGAAAAACTAAAACTGACTGAAGGCAGGGCTTTTGGGTTGTATGATGCCTATATCGTGCATGCGGTAGAATCATTAAAAGCTGGAGCTTCGGGATTATCTTGTATTCAAGGTAATTATTTCCCTGAATTGATTGTTTGGCTTTGCGACCATTATAATGATGAAGCTTTTAAAGATGAAGTACAAGTGGTACAACAGTTTTTAATCGATAACATGGACGTAATGCATAACGTTTATCCAGTGGTATCCAAGTATTTCCTACAAAAGCGAGGGCTTAATATCTCGACTTTTACCCGCAGAAATGTGGGTTCGTTTACGCCAAGCGTAGTTAAAGAAGTAGAAACACTGTTTGATGATTATACTTTGCTTCGCAACAATTTAAATATAAAGGTTTTTATATAGTGGCGCAGTCGTCATCCTGATGGGCAATTTATTGAATAAAATCAATATAAATGACGCGATCTTAAGGATGAATAACTTCGATATATCGTCATTGCGAGAAGGCTTTTTCAGCCGACGAAGCAATCTTACAACGATCGCTATTAGCGTGTGCATTAAGATTGCTTCGTTCCTCGCAATGACGAATTTCTGTCTGAATCTATCATTGGTAACTTGTTTCAGGATCTATTTTGCTAGACCTTATAGGTTTTAAAAACCTATAAGGTCTGAATTATACTTAACTCAAATACTTCCTTTTATAGTCCAAAGGCGTCATCCCTGTAACCTTTTTAAAGTGCCTGTAGAAATTAGACACATTATTAAAACCGCAATCAAAACAGATCATCTCGGTAGGAAGCTTGTTTTCAATTAAAAAACGGCAGGCGTGACTCACCCTGATTTCAATCAGGAAATCATAAAAGGTCTTTTTCGTCATCAGTTTAAAATACCTGCAGAAAGAAGTTACGCTTAAATTACTTAATGAAGCCACTTCTTCCAATGTAATATCCTTTTTATAATTGCTCAGGGTATAATTACATATTTTATTGATCCGGAGCGTTTCAGACTCGTTGCTTTGATAAAATGTATTTTTGCTCGTTACAATTGTCGAAAATTCATCCGTCTCGGCCAATGTTTTTAAGATAGACAAGAGGATAATGATCCGATCCAAATTGGTTGCATCAACTGCAGCCCGCATTAAATCAACCAGTTTATCTTTAGCTTTCCCTTTAATTACCATTCCGCTTTTTGCTTTTTCGAATAATTTAGGGATCAGGTAAGCTTCAGGTAAAGTAAGCATGTATTTACCCAAACAATCGGGCAAGAAATGAATCACCATGGCTTCGGTTGTAAGATCGGGGTTATTCTGGAAGTATTCATCTTTACAGCGCCAGGTATGAGGCAGATTTTCGCCTAAAAGCACCATCTCATCTGGCACAAAATTACTGATGTTATCGCCAATAAAACGAACGCCTTCTCCTTTGATTACATAATGCAGTTCTAGCTCGGGATGATAATGCCAGATATTCCCAAAATCGGGTTTGATATCATGACGGATACTAAAGGAACTTTGTAAGGTAATTGGAACTTTATGAAAATGAGGTTTCATATAACTAATAAATATTTGGTTAGGGCTGTAATACAATATTCTAAAAATTATACCACAGCGGTCTAAAGTTAACGAGTTTAATGATAACATCCTATATTAATTTGATAAAAACCATCAGAAAATAGTGTTTTTCATTGTTGAGTTTTGTATATAGCCGTAAAGGCATAATCCAAATATAAGCTGACAAATTGTATTTATATAAATTATTTGTTCATTAATAAATTATGAGACAAAGTAAACAAGGAGAAATTCTACTGGTTTCAAGTGGCGATTTAAGGCTTTCAGCAAATCAAAATTGTTGGGCTGCTCAAGTCGAAATGGAGCGAAAATTAACTTTAGCCATCGAACAATTCGGCTGGAAAGTTAAACGTGCCCATTCATACAATTCAACAAAAAAACACGGCTTTATCGATTCACAAAGAATGGGTATGGATATCTTTAGAAATATTGATCCCAACCAACCTATAATTGTTGCAGAAAGTGTTTGGCAATACTCACATCATGTACTTGCAGGGCTTACCACACATCGTGGCCCGATACTAACCGTAGCCAACTGGAGCGGACAATGGCCTGGTTTGGTAGGCATGTTAAATCTGAACGGTTGCTTAACCAAAGCGGCAATTCCATATAGTACTCTATGGAGTGAAAATTTTACGGATGATTTTTTTACAGATGGCCTGCAAGAATGGCTCACAACCGGCAAGGTCAGTTACGATCAAAGTCATGTAAAAAGTTTTGCTTTAAGTAAGATCCCCTTAAGCGACGACAAGAAAGGAAGAACTTTTGCCAAAAGCTTAAAAGAGCGAAAAGTGATCATGGGTGTGTTTGACGAAGGCTGTATGGGTATGTACAATGCTATCATTCCCGACGAACTGCTGCACAAAACCGGTTTCTTTAAAGAGCGTCTAAGTCAATCGGCGCTATATGCAGGTATGCTGCAGGTTACCAATAGCGAAGCAGAGGCTGTTTTAGAATGGCTTTTGCAAAAAGGAATGACCTTTAACTGGGGAACTGAAGAGGAGACGCAATTAACTAAAAACCAAACCCTTGAGCAGTGCAAAATGTATATCTCCGCCCTGAGGATTGCTGATCATTTTAGCTGCGATACCATTGGAATCCAGTATCAGCAAGGATTGAAAGACTTAACTGTAGCCAGCGATTTAGTAGAGGGTTTATTAAATAACGAAGACCGTCCGCCGGCATTTTCTGTAGATGGTAAAGAACTTTACCCAAAACGTGCTTTACCACATTTTAACGAGGTAGACGAATGTGCTGGTTTAGATGCCCTGGTAACCTACAATCTTTGGAAAGAATTAGGAATGACTGGAGAAAACACGCTTCACGACATCCGTTGGGGCGAATATTACAAAAATGATGATGTAGACGGTTTTGTTTGGCTGTTTTTAATCTCTGGAGCAGCACCACCTGCACATTTTATTGGTGGTTATGCCGGAGCAAGCAGCGATAGGCAGCCAGCTATGTATTTCCGTTTAGGTGGTGGATCGTTAAAAGGCATCAGTAAACCGGGTTTCATTGTTTGGAGCCGGGTTTATGTAATGGATAACGAATTACATTGCGATTTGGGGGTTGGAGAAGTAGTAGCTTTGCCTGAGGCTGAAACCAAAAGACGTTGGGACGGAACAACACCCGAATGGCCAATTATGCATGCCATTTTAAAAGGCGTGAGCCGCGATCAGTTAATGGCCAGACATAAAGCCAACCACATTCAGGTAGTTTATACCAATTATGAAGCCGGTGCACACGAAGCTTGCCGCATTAAAGCAGCTGCAATGGATGAACTTGGCTTAAAAGTGCATTTTTGCGGAGATGTGAACCTAAAAAAAATAAATACAATTTAAATATAAAGACATGAAATCATCAATTTTAGCCTTATTGTTAACCCTCTCGAGCATTACAGCAATTTTTGCTCAGAACAATCCTGTGAACGATAAAGAAGCCTATGTGAAAATGATTACCGAGCGTTCGGCTAAAATTGTTACCAATCTTGGAATTACAGATGCGAAGAAAACGGAAAAAGTGATGGTAATCATCAGAGATCAATATAGCAATTTAAACGACATCTATGCCGCACGCGACATTCGTGTTAAAGCAATTAAAGAAAAAAACAAAGACAATAAAGTAGAACGCGATTCGGCCCTCGCTAAAGATAGCCGTGTGGTTGAAGCTTCATTAGCTAAACTGCATAAAAAATACATCAGCAAACTTTCTGCGCAATTAACCAATGAACAGGTTGACCTGGTTAAAAACGGCATGACCTATAATGTATTGCCAATTACCTATAAAGCCTACCAGGAAGAGATTTTAACATTGACGGATGAGCAGAAAAAACAAATTTTAGTTTGGCTTACCGAAGCACGTGAACATGCGATGGATGCAGAATCGTCAGATAAAAAACATGCATGGTTTGGTAAATATAAAGGCAGAATAAATAATTACTTATCAGCTGCCGGATACGATTTAAAGAAAGAGGGAATAGAGTGGGAGAAGCGCAGAAAAGCAAAAGCGCAAACAAACTAGCATGGCTTATGGAGCGTATTTAAACGCTTCATTATTTTTTATTTAAGAATATTTCATTTATATATGAATTTATACTTATATTGTATTGTGGATAAAATCACTAAATAGCTTATAGCGAGAAGGTTATTTTGTACTGATAAAATTGTATAATAACCGACGCTATTTAGCTAAAAAAATGGGTTTTACTTCATTAATTTAAAGGTATAATATACTTTCTAACCAATAATTATTTAATCCAAAAACAGAAATATGAGCCATCACAAAGACAATTAGTGTTAGACAGATAATTTAAAATAACGCGATCTAATTCTTTTGCCTAACTAGCAAGCTGTAAAAAGCAAAACAAACAAACAAACAACAAACACATCCTTAACCGGAAACACTAATATAAACTGTATAAGGCAATTGCCATTACAGCTTATGTATGCTAAATGAAATTGATCAAGCGCAAGGCCTGATTGATGTCGTATTAGCTGTATTAGTAAAAAACTAACCAAATAACAAATATGAACTCAAAACTTTTACGAAAAACCTCATGGGTTTTAGTGCTCATGCTATTTGCATTTACCACTGTTTTTGCGCAACAAAAGCAGATCACTGGTAAAGTGGTAGATAAAAAAGACGGGCAACCCATTCCCGGTGTTACTGTCGGGATACGCGGCAAAACCAATAATGTAAGTACCAATGATAAAGGAGAATTTGCACTGATTGCTGATCCGGCAACAGATGCATTGGTTTTTTCTTATGTTGGCTTTATCAGGCAAACTATTCCTTTGGCTGGAAAAACCAGTTTAACGGTAAATTTTGTAGAAGATAGTCAGAGTTTAGATCAGGATGCTGTTGTGGTTATCGGTTACGGAACAAAGAAACGCAGTGAGATTTTAGGTTCGGTAGCCAATATCAGGGCTGAAGAAATTCAGGACTTACCAGTCCCAAATATTGCCGCCGCACTTCGGAACAAAATTGCAGGTGTAGGCGTTAATTCTGTTTCAGGCAAACCAGGCTCCTCGGTTACCATTAATATCAGAGGAGTAACAAGATCGGAGTCATCTGCTTCACTTGGAGCCACAACAGAACCATTATACGTAATTGACGGGATTACGGTTACGCGTGACGATTTTGATAATTTAGATTTAACTATGGTTGAAGACATCTCTTTCCTCAAAGACGCTTCAGCCGCTATTTATGGCGCATCAGGCGCAAAGGGAGTAGTTTTAATTACCACTAAAAAAGGAAAAAGAGGAAAACCGCAAATCAGCTATACTGGTTTTTTAGGATTTTCAGACAATGCAGCAAATGTAGATATGCTCTCTGCATACGAGCATGCGCAACTGTTAAATGATGGTTACCGTATTGCAAATTCGCCGACTTCGTCTATGTTTTCCGCCGCAGATTTAGAACAGCTAAAAAATAGCAATATTAAAGGTTGGTTTGACGAGTTATGGAAGGTTTCGAAGGTAAACAGGCATAACATGAATGTTTCTGGCGGTTCTGAAGCGATCACCTTTTTCGCCGGTGGAAATTATTATGATGAATCAGGCAACTATGGTGGTATCAACTACAGTAAGTATGCTTTCAGATCGGGCATGAATGCTAAAATTATGGATGGCTTAACAGCCACCGTTACCTTAAGCGCAGATTTTTCGAAAAAGACTAGTGATACCTATAAAAATGGAGGAGAAAACGATCAGGCATTTTTCCAACAGCTGATTACAACGCCTAAATGGGTGCCGATTCAGATCGATGGCAAACCAATTAATTACAATAGCAATACGAATCCGCTTGCTGTTGTAAATTCAGGAAATAATATCTTTGATAAATCTCAAGGACTGGCGCTAAATGCTTCTGTTGATTATAAACCAAAATTTATACCTGGTTTAACTGGGCGTGTTCAATTTGGTAAAAATAACCGAAGCGGCACAAGTGGCCAATACGTGCCACCATACACCGTTTATAATTTCAAAACAACCGGGCAAAACAATTTACTTTACACCAACGAGGTTGTAAGTACAATTACAGCAGTAGGTGCTGCAAATACGCAGCTCTCTTCAGGCACGAACTCATCTTCAAGCTATCAGGCTATTGCATCACTCAGTTACGACAGGACATTTGGAAAACATAGCCTGAATGTGTTAGCTGCTTTCGATCAGTCAGAAGGCGTAAATGAGCAATTGAACGTATACTGGCGAAACCAGGTGTTACCAGGTATTGACGAGTATTGGGGTTTCGATCGCTCAACTTTCACATTACAAAACAAAAGCATTTTCGAATCGGTTCAGCGTTCTTACATCGGCAGGTTAAATTACGATTATGGCAAAAAATATTTTATTGAGGCGATTGCCCGTATGGATGCATCTTCAAATTTTGCGCCAGGCAACCGATGGGGTTTATTTCCAAGTGTGGGTTTAGGATGGGCGATAAGTGAAGAAGATTTCTTTAAAGACAACATCAAATTTGTAGATCGCTTAAAAGTGAGAGCCAATTATGGTTTGGTGGGGGAAAGCAGGATTAATGCGCGGTTGTGGCAATCGAGGTATACCGTTGATCCGGCAGGATACCTGTATAATGAAACATTAACTGGTGGACTTAATCCAGAGATCATGCCCAATCCTGACATTTCATGGGAAAAAGCCCGTACTTTCAACTTAGGTTTAGACGCCTCTTTCTTGAAAAACAAAATCAATTTTACCTACGAATTTTACCATAGGTATTCTTACGATATCTTTGATAAAGGGAACAATGAAAATTTCCCAATGTACGCCGGCTTTGAGGCACCACTGCTAAATTACCAGCAACGTACTAACTGGGGGCATGAATTTTCGATTGGTTACAAAGCAAAAATTGATAAAAACTGGGGTGTAAATACCGATATTTTGTTTGGTTTTGCCAATAGCCGGATAGATCAGATGTTTTATAATGAATTTCAGTTGTGGGACATCACCTATCCTGATTTAAAATACCAGTTCGGAACGGACCCCAATAAATATAACAGCGGCAACTATGGTTTGATTTCCAAAGGAATGCTGAGAACGCAAGCGGATGTAGATGCACTTCTCAATCAATACCCAACATATACCATTAATAACAGGGTGCCACAAGTTGGCTGGCTGTATTATGAAGATACTAATGGCGACGGAAAAATTACCGAAAAAGACCAGGTTCCGATGTTCGAGTCTACCAATTCTTTTGGTATTGGCTTTAATGTGGCTATTTCTTACAAAACGTTAAGCTTAAGTACAAACTTCGTAACCAGGTTCGGCGGAAAAGTATTTTTCGATAGCAAGTCTAAAGCACCTGCAAGTGCAACGGTTAATGTTCCGGCATATTGGCGCGATCACTGGACACCAGAAACCCCAAATGCAGCGTTCCCAAGGTTTGATGATGCAGGTATAGCAGCCGGTTGGAATTCGACTTTTTGGGCCAGAAGCGGCACAATGATCAGGATAAATAACATGACCTTAACCTATAAAATGCCAAAGAGCTTGCTTAGCAGAATCGGTATAGCTGATTCACGATTAGTTTTAACAGGAAACAACCTATGGACTATCGTAAATCCGCTTAAATACAAAGATCCTTACTCTTCTACAATTTATGACTACCCAACTTTGAGGACAATTTCCTTAGGCTTGAATGTAAGTTTATAATGGTTATTACTTAAAATCTGAACAATGAAATTTAAATATAAAAACACTTTAGCAATAGGTATTTTAGCCGTGCTAATGGCATCTTTTTCGGGATGTAAGAAAGATTTCTTCGATGTAAAAGACAGGAATGGGATCGACTCGAGGATATGGGACAATGAGGGAGCCATACAGTTTCTTTTAAATGACACCTATGATGTTGTTATGCCGGATTTCCCTTACGAATTTGCCGCAAACAATGTAATATATGCAAGTGATGAAGACCGTTTTTCTTCATCAGAGAGCATTATGCGCAAAGCAATTGGCGTAAATGGTACACTAACATCTAATGATGTGAAATTTATTGCTACGAAATACCAGGGCACTAAAGGCGATAACAGGTATTTCGACATTGCACGCTGTAATGTTGCCATAAAGGAGATTCCGGGAGGCAACCTGGCACAAGATTCGAAAAATAAACTGCGTGGACAATTTTTTGCATTGAGGGCTTTATCATACTTTGAATTAACACGTTTATATGGTGGTGTTCCATTGGTACTTACTCCACAAAACCCTGATAATGTAGAGTTGAGTGGAAGAGCGAGCGCAGCAGCATGTTTTAAATCTATTGTGAGCGATTTGGATTCTGCAATGATTCTATTGAACAATGTAACCTGGAATGATGGAAATGAGCGTGGTAAATTTACCCGGAAAGCAGCGGCCGCACTAAAAGGACGGGTATTGTTATACTGGGCAAGTCCACAGTTTAATCCTTTAAATGACCCAGCACACCCCTTCGATCAAAGCAGGTGGACTACTGCATATCAAGCCTGTAAAGAAGCTTATGATATATGCAAAGCTTCAGGTAACAGTTTATTACCGAACTATGGAGATATTTTTTTAAAGGAAGGAACCAGTAACACGGAGGCTATAATTGTGCGTTCTTATTCTAATAAAGTCGAAAAAAGAGGTCAGAATATAGAAGCCAAAGCAAGGCCCACAGAAGAGGGTGGTGGTGCATCGGCATTTATTCCGACCCTAAATCTTGTTAATACCTACACCATGAAGGATGGTGTTCCCGTTGGGCAGGGCAGCTCGTTCACTTACGATCCGGTTCTGTTTTGGGTAAACCGCGATCCAAGGTTGGATGCAACGATAGCCTACAATGGAAGCAGCTGGAAATTAAGCGGTGCAAGCAGCAGGAGACAATGGAATTATGTTTCGAACATTACTGAACCATCGCCACAGGGCTTTTATATGAAACGATTTTGCGACCCCGAACTCGCAAAAGGCGCCGTGGCTTATGCCAACGATTTTGGAGGAAATGGTTTAGACTGGATAGAGCTACGTTATGCTGAAGTAATTATGAACCTGGCAGAATGTGCCAATGAAATCGGTAACCTTACAGAAGCACAAAATTTAGTAAAAGAAATTCGGATCCGCGCTGGAATTCAGGCCGGAACTAAAAATTATGGACTGGATCTGGCTTCATCTAAATTGCTAATGCGCGATTTAATATTGAAAGAGAGAATGGTAGAATTTGCCTTTGAAGGAAAACGTGCCTTCGATTTAAGGCGTACCAGGAATTACCATCTTTTACAAGGCTCAATGCAAACCATACAGTGGGAAACAAAATCTACGGCACTAAAGACTGAACTTGAAGTAGTTACAGCGAATGGAACAAGGTTTAGAGAAGGCGTTAATATCAATGATAAAACATCATTTGAAAAATATTTTAAAACATCCATAATAAATCAGGGTGTTACCGGCTTCAGTATACCAGACACCTATTATTTCTATGCATTGCCATCAACATTTATGAACTCCAGCCCATTATTAGAACAAACAATTGGCTGGGATGGCGGCACTTTTGATCCTTTGAAATAATTCTTAATTAAACAGATAAAATCATGAAAAGAATTTTAAAATATTTAGGCGTTATAGCTATGGGAGCAGTGGTGTTTTCTTCATGTAAAAAGGAAGGAGAAAATATATTCAATATGTTTGATGATGTAACTGTAACCTATCATTCAACAAGCCCGTATGCGGTAACCGATTATAAAGAAGTAAATGCAGGTGATAGCGTGTATCTGGATTACACTATAAGTTCTGCAAAGGAAGATATGTATGCTGTCTGTATTTTCGAAACATCAGCGGCGATACCTTCTAAAATAATACTTAACGATAATCAAAGAAGAAATTATTCGGGAGTTGTAAAACTGAAAATGAATACACGCGTTGGCAAAACATCCTATCGCATTTGGGCTTTAGATAAAGCAGGTGTCTATTTGGGAGATGGTTATAAAACGGTTACAATAGAAGTAAGGTCAGATTATAAGTACTGGTCTTCAAGAGAATTGTATATTCCTGATACATTAGGAAAAGTGAAGAACTGTTATATGTCACTTTCAACCGGAGAGCTATTCAATTACAGTAACGGTGCGGCCAGTTCAGATAAAATAGATCTGGGATTGTATAGGTCGCCGGTAACCGGAACACCAAATTCATATTTTTACAATGTTTATGCTTTAAATTCGAGCCCGATTCCTTTTACTCCATACGACATTAGTACGTGGACCAAGAAGGCAACGTTGTTTGCCGCACCAAAAACCGCACAGTCTGCAGCCTTTTTAAATCTTCGCACAGGCGATCAGATTATTACGGCAGGTAAAAGTGCAAAGCCCACACTTAAAGGTATATCTACCGGGCTAATTGCAGGAAGTTTGTTTTATTTTTTAACTGCTGAAGGAAAATATGGCGCTTTTTATGTGAACTCTGTTTCGAGTAACAACGCTTCGGGGGGGGTATTCTTAAATGTTGATGTAAAAATTCAGAATTAATATTATCATTTGTGGGAGCTCAATAATATGAGCCTTAATTTATCCAAAACGAGGCAAAATTTTGTCTCGTTTTTTTTTGTTTATTTTTATTTAAGAATGTTACATTTATATATGAATATATTTCTATATCTTAGATCATCAAATTCAAATCAAGAGAAGAACGATATAGATTTGATTTAGTTACGTTAATATCCTATAGTATGTAGCCAAAATCATATAGTAAATAGCCAATTATTGATTGCAATTTTGAAATATAATATACTTTCTAACCAGAATAAATATCAAGATCAAAGTAAAAAATGAGCCAATACACCCCATATTATCATCGATTTTTTTTATTAGGAACCTTGGTTGATTCTTTTATTATAAAATAATTTTTTACGTCTATTTCGCTGCTCTCTTAATACGCTCCATTTATAAAAGTTAAAACGATACTATAATTGCTCAGTGGATTAAAGATTAGAAACTTTTGATCATTGAAGAGATAACAACACTAAAAGCAGGCGGTAAATTGTCTAAATAGAATTAAAAACTAACCAAATAATAAGATGAACTTAAAATTTTTACGCAAAATTTCTTTGTCCTTGCTATTTATGCTACTGGCAAGCACAATCCTTTTTGCACAAGAGCGAAAGATTACGGGTAAAGTTGTCGATCAGGCTGATGGGCAGGGAATCCCAGGGGTAAACGTAAGTTTAAAAGGTGTTCCCAGCAATGTGAGTACCAATTCTGACGGTGTTTACACTATTCAGGTAAAATCTGATGCAGATGTGCTTGTATTCTCATTTATAGGATATGTAAGGCAACAGGTAACAGTAGGTAAACAAACCAATATTGTTGTACGTTTAGTTCCTGAAAATAAAAGCCTCGAAGATGTGGTTGTTGTTGGTTATGGCACGCAAAAGAGAAGTCATTTAACAGGTGCTGTTGTAGATATAAAGGCAACTGAAGTGGAAGACTTACCTGCAAGTAATATAGGTGCTGCACTGGCGGGAAAAATATTGGGTGTTGGGGTGAGCGGAGGTATTTCAAGACCTGGTTCTACAGCAAAGTTGACCATCAGAAACCCAAACACTATTTTCTCGAAAGATGGCGGTTCTACCGACCCGCTATATGTAATAGATGACGTAATTCAGATCAATCCTCAAAACGGACAACCTGATGCTACGCTCTTTAATAACCTTGATCCTTCTGAAATAGAAAGTTTATCTTTCCTAAAAGATGCGTCTGCAGCTATTTATGGTACAAGGGCAGGTAATGGAGTAGTATTAGTAAAAACTAAACGTGGCAAAATCGGACCTCCACGTATCAGTTATAGCGGCTCGTATGCCTTTAATGATGAAGCTTACCGAACTAAAATGATGAGTGCCTATCAGTTTGGGATGTATTATAACATTATGAACGGGCCCAATGGAGCTAATGTAAATCCAACAGGTGCTTCAGCAGCTGATAGTTTTTTTAGTCAGGACGAATTAGAGCATTTTAAAAACATTAATTATGATTGGTTAGAAGATGCATGGAAATCATCCTATAACATGAAACACACTTTAAGTATCTCGGGAGGTACAGACCGTGCAACCTATTTTGGTGATGTTGCTTATTACAAGCAAGATGGAAACCTTTCGAGCCTTGATTTTAAACGTTGGAATTTTAGATCAGGAGCCGATATTAAGGTGGCAACCAATCTCAAGGTTGGTTTGCAGGTTTCGGGAAACAATAGTGAGCTCATTAAAACCTTTAATAAAATTGGTAGTGAGTTAGACGACAATGATTATCGTAACCTCATTCTTGCGCCTCGTTACGTGCCGATGTACATTAATGGATACCCTGTAAAACTACCAGGAACCACTAATGATTTTTCTACCTATCATTTCTACGAAATCGAGAAATTAGGCAATCTGGCGAACACCAGAAATACCAACTTTACGATAAATTTAAATGCTCAATATGATATTCCGTTTGTTAAAGGTCTAAGTGCAAGAGCTGCATATTCTAGAAATATGGGTAGCAGCAACGGATCACAGATCGGAACAAAATATAATGTTTATACCTTTAAAAAATTAGGTACTAATGAACATATTTACGACGGGGCGACATTACCAACAGCTCTTGTTGCTTCTAATGGTAATCGATTATACTATTCCAATACGACACAAAGTTCAACTCAATCAAACTTTGTGCTAACCTACAACAGGTCGTTCGGAAAACATACGATAGGTGCTTTAGCTACGGTAGAAAGATCTGAGCAAGCCTTTAATAATGAGGTTGTATTTAAAGCAGATCCGATCCAACAAACAAATGGCCAGTTTAACTCGGCAACCGGCGCGATAGATGGAAGTACTACAAAATCAGAAGGAGGATCACTATCATATGTTGCAAGAGCAAACTATAGCTACGCAGATAAGTACCTTGCAGAATTTATGTTTAGAAGCGATGCTTCTACCAAATTTGCACCGGGTAACTATTGGGGTAATTTCTATTCAGGCTCATTGGGCTGGGTAATTTCAGAAGAAGATTTTTTTAAAGTACCTGGTATTGACTTCTTAAAACTAAGATACTCGATAGGTTTATTAGGGAACGACCAAACTAAGGCTTGGTTATGGAGACAGCGTTATACCTTCCAGGATGGTAAAGGAGCAGTATTTGGTGGAGATGGAAATGCAACAGCAGGTTATAAAATGGAAGCATCTCCAAACCCTGATGCAACCTGGAGCGACGAACTTAAAAATAACGTAGGTATTGATGCTAAATTTTTAAAAAACCGACTTACATTATCTTTGGATGGTTATTATAATCATGCAACAAATATTTTAACAGAAGTAACATCTAATATTCCAATCACGATTGGTGGTTCAGTAGCCTCACAAAATTATGCTACAGCAGATTACTTTGGCTACGAACTGGGAATTGGCTGGAACGATAAAATCGGAAAGGATTTTAGTTATGGCGTAGATTTCAGGTTTGCTTGGTCAGATAATAAAGTAATCAAAGCAGATTACAACGCAAATGATGTTCTATATCCTTGGAATCCACGCAATGGAACTTCATCTGATGTGGGCAAATGGGGTTACGATTATTTAGGCATGTTTAAAGATCAACAAGAAATCGATGCTTATGTAAGTCAGTACAAAATTACCTCCGTAAATCCAGGTGCTGCCGGTAGCGGATCAGCAGTGTTGGCCAAAGATTTAAAACCAGGCATGCTCTATTATAGAGATGTTAGAGGACCTTTACAACCTGATGGATCTTTTGCGGCCCCAGACGGTATAATTGACTTTAATGATCAGGTACAGTTATCAAAAAAAGCCACTAATCATTATGGCTACGGAACAACATTAAAAGCAAATTATAAAGGAATAGGAATAGAGGCGGTAATTTCAGGTTCCTTTGGTGGATGGTCGGAAATCGATGCCCGTAAAAAAATGAACAATTCTATTTCACGTACTTTTGCAAGTGTGCCTGAGATCTGGGGCGATATTTATGATCCCATCCTAAACCCAACAGGTACTATGCCAAACCCAAATTGGGAAGCAACAAGTTTAAGTCCAACATCAAATTTCTGGAAAGTTTCTTCTTTTAGAATGCGTTTGGCAAGCATACAGTTAAATTATTCCCTTCCTAAGCGCTGGCTCGAACAAGTTAAAGTAAGTAATGTGCGTGTTTACGCAAGCGCGTTAAACCCTTATAATTTCTATAACCCATATTCTTATAGGGATAGTGATACAGCATACGACGTTTTTCCGAATCTGAAAACTTTTTCTTTTGGATTAAACGTAACTTTTTAACAAATAAAAAATAGTTGTACTATTAGATTTTAGAGACATGAAAAAGATTAATAAAATATATGTTTTGGTTTCGCTGGTTATATTAATGGCGAGCTGCAAAGACAGTTTTTTAGAAGAGAAAAAAGATTATGCAGGCTTTAATGAGCAGGTTTTTCAAGAAGCCCCACTGGCTCAGGGCTATGTAGATTATGTTTACGGGTTGTTTTTACCAGCAAACAATGGTACGCCTAATGTGCAGGTGCAGAGTGCTACAGATAACGGCGCTTACAGTTCGGCATTTACACAAACTACCGATGAGCTGGCAGGTGAAACAGATTGGAATAAAGAGTGGGCCCAAATTTCATATGTAAATACAAATGCATTAAAATACTTTGGACAACGTTTGCCAAATAGTGTAGCCAATAATACCTGGACACGTATGAAAGAGATCAACCTTTTTCTACAGGAAATCGATAAACATGGTTTAACAACAGATATAACCAATAAGTTTAAAGGACAGATGTACTTTTGGAGAGCCTGGCAATATTTCGAACTGGTAAAGTTATATGGCGGGGTACCGCTGGTTTTAACGCCTCAAGATCCCATTGTTTCTTCCGGACCTGCGAATGAGATACAAAGAAGCTCATCTTCTGCCTGTATAGAACAGATTGTTAAAGATCTGGATATGGCCATCTCCCTTCTGCCCGGAAAATGGACAGGAGTAGATAATGGTAGAATTACATCGGGAGCTGCTGCTGCACTAAAAGGCAGGGTACTCTTAACATGGGCAAGCCCGCTTTTTAACCGCACTGATGACAGGGCACGTTGGGATAGAGCCTACCAGGCAAATTTAGCAGCCAAAACTTTATTAGAAGCTAATGGCTTTGGCTTATATAAAGTAGGAGGAACAGCAAATGGAGTGGCATGGGGAAATATGTTTATAGCTGATAACAGTATCGAATCTGTATTCGCTTTTGGCTTTAATGCGTTAACAACCGGAAATCCACAAAAAAACAATGGTTGGGAGCAGGCTACACGTTCACGTGAAATTAATGGCGCCGGATCAATATCGCCAACCAAGCAGATTGTGGATGCCTTTCCAATGAGAGATGGCAAGCCGATTACCGCCTCATCATCAACATATCCTTATTCTGACGCTAAATTCTACAAAAATAGAGATCCTAGGTTTTATAAAACATTTGTATATAATGGAGCCATCTGGCCGTATTCGGGTGCAACTAATTATAAGCAATGGACATATGTTTGGAAAAAAACGGCAACAGCTGGCTATAATGGCACTACTGAAACAAAAGGAGCCAATGCTAGCGGTATATATTTATGTAAAGCAAATAATCCAAACGCAAACAATACAATTGGTAACTTTAGCAATAGTCCGACCGATTATATGGAAATAAGATTTGCAGAAGTTGTACTAAATCTTGCTGAATCAGCTATTGGTGCAGATAAACTTAGCGAAGGTTTTGAAGGCATTAAATCTATTAGAGATAGGGCAGGTATTTTAGCCGGTACTGATGGATCTTATGGTTTGGGTGTTGGTTTAAGCCGCGACCAATTATTTGCAGCTGCTTTAAACGAAAGAAAAGTGGAATTCGCCTATGAAAGCAAACGCTTCTGGGATCTAAGAAGATGGATGCTTTTTGAATCTGGCCCTACCGCCACAAGGTTAGGTTTTACACCTTTAAATGGTACGCGTAGAACAGGGTTTTATATTGGAGTTAAAACACTTGCAGGTGCTGATTATGTTGGTGCAAATGATCCTTTGTTAAAACCGGCCTCAGGGACGGCTCCACTTATCGATAGAGATCCTGCAACTTATCCTGCCGGAATTACCACCTACGATCAATACGTAGATTACCTTTACGATAACTATTTCAAGATCAGTGTAAGAGACGATCTTGATAAGACAAGTCCGGCTAACTGGAAATTTACATGGTATCCACAATATTATTTCTTCGGCATCAATCAAACGGTATTGTCAGCAAGTCCATATCTACAACAAACAACAGGTTGGGATAGCATGAATGGTGCTGGTACCTTCGATCCATTAAAGTAATTACAGAAGATCTTCGGGGCGGTTTGCTCACTGCCCTGGTTTTTTTATATTTGGTTTGGAAAAAGGGGACATTAATTTGTCTCCTTTTTTTTTATTTAAGAATGTTACATTTATATATGAATTTTATTCCTATCTTGTAACATGGCTGCGAGAATGAATTTAATTTGTTACAGGCATTTTTGCCAATTGATAAGATGGTACAATAGCTAGCCAAAATTATACATTAAACAGCTGCTTTTTGCATGCAAATTTGAAAGATAATATACTTTCTAACCAAAATTACTTACAAGGATAGACAAAGAAATGAGCCACGATTTTCAATATCAGCGATTAGATTTTTTTCTGCTAGTCAAAAATATTTCGTAATTTCTTTCTCTTCCCAACGAACAACACAAATGAAAAAGAACATTTTAAATCTGTTGCTAACAACAGCATTAATACTCTCCGCAAATTATACGTTTGCCCAATATCCAAACATTCCTGCCGATATTAAAAAATCATCTGATTCGATGATGAAAGAAGCCTATCACCAATCTGATATTGCCTGGGAGAAAGCAAAGCCTATTATTGCAAAAGAGGCCGCTCAGGGCAAGCCATATATTCCTTGGGCGGGTAGACCGACTGATTTGCCACAATCAGATTTATTGGCTTTTCCAGGTGCAGAAGGTGGAGGCGCTTATAGTTTTGGTGGCCATGGCGGTAGGGTTATTGTAGTTAAAAACCTAAACGATAAGGGACCTGGTTCTTTGCGTGATGCCTGTGAACAAGGTGGTGCAAGGATTGTGGTTTTCAATGTTTCAGGGATTATCAGATTAAAAACCCCGCTTATTATCCGTGCACCTTATATCACTATTGCTGGCCAAACCGCACCTGGTGATGGTGTTTGCGTGGCCGGCGAGTCGGTTTGGTTAAATACACATGATGTAATTATACGTTTTATGCGTTTTAGAAGGGGAGAAACCTTTGTTGGCCGTCGCGATGATGCCATTGGAGGTAATCCAGTAGGTAACATTATGATCGATCACGTTTCGGCGAGCTGGGGATTGGATGAAAACATGTCGATGTACCGCCACATGTACAATGATAGTACTGGCAAAGCAGAAGAGAAATTGGGGACGGTAAATATTACGATACAAAACTCTATTTTCTCAGAGGCACTAGATTATTGGAACCATGCTTTCGGTAGCACCTTAGGTGGAGAAAACTGTGCCTTTGTACGTAACCTTTGGGCAGATAATGGTGCCCGTAACCCATCAATTGGCTGGAACGGAATTTTTAATTTTGCTAACAATGTGGTTTTTAACTGGAACAACCGCTCAACTGATGGCGGCGATTATACCGCACAATATAACATCATTAATAACTTTTATAAACCAGGTCCGGTTACCGAACTGAAAGATCCGATTAGTTACCGCATTTTAAAACCAGAATCTGGACGCAGTAAATTACCCTATGTTGTTTTTGGCAGGGCTTATGTAGCTGGAAATATAATTGACGGTAATGAAAAAGTAACCAAAAATAACTGGGATGGAGGGGTTCAATTGGAAGATAAAAAAGGAAATTTAATGTCTTTCGATGAAGCAAGTAAATATTTCGCAGCGATGAAAGCTAAGAGTCCGTTTCCAATGCCTAAGATCAGTATTATCCCTACTTTAAAAGCTAAAGAATATGTATTGGCAAATGCCGGTGCAACTTTACCGAAAAGAGATCCGGTTGATACCCGTGTAGTTAAACAGGTTGCCACAGGTAAAATCGAAGTACATCCTGATGCTAAACCATCTGCTTTTCAGTTTGAACACCGCAGGTTACCAGGCGATTCTTACAAGCAAGGCATCATTACAGAAGTTTCTCAGGTTGGAGGTTACCCAGAATATAGAGGCACACCATATAAAGACAGTGATGATGATGGTATGCCAGATGCTTACGAGCTTAAAAATGGTTTAAACCCTAAGGATGCAGCTGATGCTGCTAAAACTACAAAAAGTGGTTATGCAAACATCGAAGTATATTTAAATAGTGTTGTTCCGGTTTCAATTGTTAAGCCCAACTAATATGCGTACCTGGAAATTAATTTTTAGCATAATAGCGCTGTTTGGTATTGGAAATGTAGCTTTTGCACAATATCCGGTAATCCCAGAGGCAATGGAAAAGAAAGCCGATTCGCTTTTAAAAAGCATTGAAGAAAAATCTGAACTGCAATTTTTAAAAGTAAAACATATTGTAGATGAAGAGGCAAAACAGGGTAAACCTTATATTCCATGGGCAGCAAAACCAGGTGATTTACCACAAGCTAAAACAGTGGCCTTTCCGGGCGCTGAAGGTGGTGGTGCTTATTCTTTTGGCGGCCGTGGTGGAAAAGTTTACGTAGTAACCAGTCTTGAAGATTCGGGCAGCGGAACTTTACGTGAGGCCTGCGAGCAAGGCGGTGCGCGAATCATTGTTTTTAACGTTTCGGGGATTATCAAATTAAAAACACCACTGATTATCCGTGCACCTTATATTACCATTGCCGGTCAAAGTGCACCTGGCGATGGGATCTGCGTGGCTGGCGAATCAGTTTGGATCAATACCCATGATGTAGTGATCCGCTATATGCGTTTCCGTCGGGGAGCAACAGATGTTACCCGTAGAGATGACGCCATCGGCGGAAATCCTGTTGGAAACATCATCATCGATCACGTTTCGGCAAGTTGGGGATTAGATGAGAATATGTCGATTTACCGCCATGTTTACGATCCAAAAGACGGTTCTAAACCTATAAAACTACCCACTGTAAACGTTACCATCCAGAATTCGATCTTTTCAGAGGCTTTAGATACCTATAACCATGCCTTCGGAAGTACAATTGGCGGTTTGAACAGTACTTTTATGCGTAATCTTTGGGCATCAAATATCAGCCGGAATCCTTCTGTTGGCATGTATGGCGATTTTGGTTTTGCCAATAATGTGATTTTTAACTGGTGGAACAGAAGTGCCGATGGTGGCGATAATGCTTCATTTTATAGTTTTATTAACAATTATTATAAACCAGGACCCATTACTCCGACAGGAGAACCGATTTCTTATCGTATCTTAAAACCTGAATCGGGCAGAGATAAAAAGTTTGCCAACGAATTTGGTAAAGCTTATGTAACCGGTAATATTATAGAAGGAAACGAAAAGGTAACCAAAAATAATTGGGATGGTGGTGTTCAACCTGAAAGCAAAAGAGATAAACAAAAGTTGTTAGATTCGATGAAAGTGGATAAACCTTTGCCAATGGCTAAAATTTCCATCATCGATACCAAAAAAGCTTATGATTATGTTCTGGCCAATGCCGGTGCATCTCTTCCTGTTAGAGACGCTGTTGATCAACGCATCATCAGGCAGGTAAGCACTGGTAAAATTGATCATGTTGAGGATGGGAAACTTCCAGCTCAACAAAGTTATGTAAAACGCCGTTTGCCTGCTGATTCATACAAAAAAGGCATTATTTCCGACATTGCACAAGTTGGGGGGTATCCTGAATATAAAGGAAAACCTTATGTAGATACAGATCATGATGGAATACCGGATGCCTGGGAAACAAAAAACGGACTAAACCCAAAAGATGCTAAGGATGCCTCAAAAATTTCGAAATCAGGTTATGCCAATATCGAAGTTTATTTGAATAGTTTGGTAGATATCAATAAAGTGAGACCGTAGAAAGATTAAAGAAAAAAGACTAAAGCTGAAAGGCTGATAATCTTAAGAAGAATCGTCATCTCGACTGAAGCGAAGCGGAATGGAGAGATCTATCCAAATAGATTTCTCGACTGCGTTTGCACTCTGCTCGAAATGACGATCAAGAGAGAAAGAAATCCTCAATGCCTTTGTGGTTAAAAAAATAAAATATGCCAAAAACTAACCATATATTAAAAGCTATGCAACTAAAAACCTTACCGTTTTTGGTAATGGCGCTTTTGGCGACTAACTTTTCATTTGCCCAAAAAACAAAGCCGGTAGAGCCACCAAAACCTATCTTTAAAGGGAAGGATGGCAAGATGGCTTATACACCGGATGCAGATGGAAACCGGATTCCCGATTTTTCCTATGCTGGTTACATGGCAGGAGAAAAAGCCATTCCTAATGCAACAATTAAGGTAGTTGTTCCTGTTTCAAAGGGCGATGCCACCTTAAGGATTCAATCAGCCATTAATTATGTTTCGAAATTACCCCTAGGTAAAGATGGATTACGTGGCGCCGTTTTATTAGAAAAAGGAACTTACGAAGTTGCCGGAACATTAAGGTTGTCAGCTTCTGGAGTAGTGCTCCGAGGAAGTGGAATGGGCGAAAACGGTACAAAGATTTTTGCTACGGGTTTAGACCGGATTGGCGTAATCAGGATTATAGGTCATAAAAATAGGATAGAAGAACAGGCAATCGCAGTTACCGATACTTATGTGCCCGTTAATGCAAATAAAATTACACTGTCTAATGCCAATGGATTTAAAATAGGTGATCAGATCATCATTAACAGACCTTCAACTAAAGAGTGGATCGAGATTCTCAAAACGGTCGAGTTTGGTGGTGGAGAAAGTGCTTTGGGATGGAAACCAGGGACAAGAGATATTCATTGGGATAGAAAAATTATCGCCATTAATGGCAATACAATAACTTTCGATGCGCCAATTACAACAGCTTTAGATGCTAAATATGGTGGCGCAACGGTTTCGAAATATAAATGGGATGGAAGAATTGCACAATCTGGCGTTGAAAACCTGAAAATCGAATCAGATTATCATAAAGAAAATATTAAAGACGAATACCACCGTTGGACAGCTATCTGTTTAGAAAACGTACAAGATGCCTGGGTTCGTCAGGTGGTTTTTGAGCATTTTGCAGGTTCTGCAGTAAATGTTTTGGAAACTTCAAAAAGGATTACTGTTGAAGATTGTAAATCGTTAGCTCCAATTTCCGAAATCGGTGGCGAGCGCCGTTTTACTTTTTTAACAACTGGTCAGCAAACACTTTTCCAAAGGTTGTACTCAGAATATGGTTATCATGATTTTACTGTTGGCTTTTGCGCGCCAGGCCCCAATGTTTTTGTACAGTGCCAGTCTTATTTGCCTTTCAGTTTTAGTGGTGCAATTGACAGTTGGGCATCGGGCGTTTTATTCGATATCGTAAATATCGATGGGCAAGCATTAAGTTATTTAAACCGCGGACAGGATGGACAAGGTGCTGGTTGGAGTGCTGCAAATAGTGTATTCTGGCAATGTAGTGCTGCAAGGGTTGATAATTTTCAGCCGCCTACAGCTCAAAACTGGGCTTTTGGAACCTGGGCGCAATTCGCCGGAAACGGTTATTGGGATATGTCGAACGAACAGATCCAGCCACGAAGTTTATATTATGCGCAACTAAAAGATAGATTGGGAAATGAGGCGGATAGCAGGAACTTTGTGCTACCTGTTGAAACAGAAGCATCAAGCAGTCCGCCTGTAGATGTGGCATTAAAACTAACCAAATTGGCCTACAAACCTGCTTTAACCGTTGCAGAATATATTGATGCAGCACCTGACAGGAATAAAATCCCGACAGATGCCGGTTCGGCAAAAAATATTGATAAGATCGGCTTAGATAAAGTTATCCAAACTCCACTTGCAGGCGCAATGAGCATCAAAAATGGCTGGTTGGTCCGTGGCAGTGAAATCCTTCTGGGAGATCGTCAGGATGTGCCATGGTGGAACGGAAGCGCCCGTCCGTATGGATTAAAAAATGCTAAGTTTCACATCACACGTTTCGTTCCTGGTCGTTCCGGTAATGGCTTAACAGATGATCTGGATTCGATGACCGATGCCATGAAAAACGGTCAGGTTAAAGTGCTAGATCATAATTATGGCCTTTGGTACGACAGAAGAAGAGATGACCATGAGCGCATCCGTCGTATGGATGGCGAGGTTTGGGCACCTTTTTATGAACTGCCTTTTGCTCGTAGCGGACAGGATAAAGCCTGGGATGGTTTGAGCAAATATGATATTACCAAATACAACCTTTGGTATTGGGATAGGTTAAAGCAATTTGCTAATCTGGCTGATCAAAAAGGCCTGGTTTTAATTCACGAAAACTATTTTCAACACAACATTATCGAGGCCGGGGCGCATTATGCCGATTTTCCCTGGCGTACTGCAAACAATATCAACAACACGGGTTTCCCCGAACCTGTACCGTATGCTGGCGACAAACGCATTTTTATGGCTGAGCAGTTTTACGATATCAGCAACGAACACCGCAAGGCAATCCATAAAGCTTACATCAGAAAATGTTTAGCGAATTTTGATGGAAACACAGGCGTTATCCAGTTAATTGGTGCCGAATTTACCGGTCCGCTGCACTTTGTTCAGTTCTGGATCGATACCATTAACGAATGGGAAAAAGAAACAGGTAAACATCCGATTATCGGCTTAAGTGTAACAAAAGATGTGCAGGATGCCATTTTAGGAGATCCAAACCGTGCTGGTGTTGTCGATCTGATCGACATTAGGTACTGGCATTACCAGGCCGATGGAACGGCTTACGCACCACAAGGTGGCTTAAGTTTGGCGCCACGTCAGCATGCACGTTTGTTAAAACCTAAAAAAACATCTTTCGAAGAAGTTTATCACGCCGTTTCAGAATATAAGAATAAGTTCCCAGAAAAGGCTGTGATGTATTCGGGCGATAGCTTTGACAGTTTCGGTTGGGCAATTTTAATGGGAGGAGGTTCGCTCTCCAACGTCAATGGAATTGATGATTCAATTTTAACTGCGGCATCTTCGATGAAACCTTTTTTACCTGCAGATAAATCTGCAAAACAATATGGTTTAGAAAACCCTGGCAAAGCTTATATTTTGTATAACGCTTCTGCAAATGCCATCAATCTCGATTTGAGGAAAATATCTGGAAAATTCAACGTAAAAGTGCTGAACACGAGAACGGGGAAGCTGCTTAAAGAAGAGAAAATTAATGCTGGCGCTATTGCTAAGTTAGAGAAGGTTGGATCAGGAGACGAAGTTATCATCATCAATAAAATTTAACATGAACATTAAATCTAAAATATTTCTGCTTGTTGTGGTTTCTTGCTTAGCTTTTGGCTGTAAGAAAAAACCACACTTTGGCGATAAAAGTCTCTTGGTTTCAGAGAATGGAAGATATTTAACCACTGGTGATGGCAAACCATTCTTCTGGCTTGGCGATACGGGCTGGTTGTTGTTTGGTAGGTTAACAAGAGAAGAAGCAAATACTTACCTCGAAGACCGCAAACAAAAAGGTTTCAATGTCATCCAGGTAATGTTATTACATGATGTTCCATCTAGAAATGTGTATCTGGATTCCTCAGTTGTTCATGCCGATGTTTCAAAGCCGATGCTTACACCGGGCAATAATCCAAAAGATTCTTTGGCTTATGATTATTGGGATCATGTAGATTATATCGTTGATCAGGCAGCAGAAAAAGGCCTTTACATGGCACTAGTGCCTGTTTGGGGTACAAATGTTAAAGCTGGAAAAGTTAAAAAGGAACAGGCAAAAGCTTATTCTGAGTTTTTGGCGAAACGTTATAAAGAGAAATGGAATATCATCTGGCTCAATGGTGGCGATATTAAAGGCAGCGATAAAAAAGAAGTTTGGAATACCATTGGCGAAACTTTAAGGGCAAATGATCCCAATCACCTTATTACTTTCCACCCGAGGGGAAGAACTGCCTCATCGCAATGGTTTCAGAATGCAAAATGGTGCGATTTTGATATGGTTCAATCTGGTCACCGCCGATATGATCAGGATACCTCTAAAAATGAGAAATTACATTATGGAGAAGATAACTGGAAATACATTGAAGCCGATTATAAACTGAAACCAACGAAGCCGACAATTGATGGTGAGCCTTCTTATGAGGATATTCCACAAGGTTTGCACGATACGCTCCAACCACGCTGGACAGATAGTGATGTAAGAAGATACGGTTACTGGTCGGTTTTTGCAGGTGCCTTTGGCTATACCTATGGTCATAATTCGGTGATGCAGATGTATAAAAAAACAGATTTAAAACCTGCTTATGGCCCTAAAGACCAATGGATAACGGCTATAAATGCACCAGGCGCTAAACAGATGCAGTATTTGAAAGATTTAATGTTATCTCATTCTTATTTCGATCGTGTGCCTGATCAGACTTTGGTAGCTGGAAAGAACGGCGAAAAATACGAACGGGTTATAGCCACAAGAGGCGAAGAATTTGCGATGTTGTACAACTATACAGGAAGAAATTTCAGTGTACAAATGGGTAAAATTGATGGTGACGAAGTAAAAGCATCATGGTTTGATCCAAGAACAGGGAAAATGATCCCAATTGGAGAATTTGAAAATAAAGGAATAAAAGAGTTTAACCCACCAGGTGAGCCTGCAAATGGCAACGATTGGGTATTGGTGTTGGAAGAGATATAGAAGAGTAGCGATAGGCATAAGGCGTTGATTCTGTGCAAGATCGTCATTGCGAGAAGGAACGACGAAGCAATCTTTTTTGTTCGCCATCCTCGCGCAAAATCGTCATTTCGACTGGAGTGCAACGGAATGGAGAAATCTATCGCGACAGTTAAAAAAATGTCATCCTGAGCGTAGTCGAAGGACAATCTTTTTAACAAATTACAGAAAAGGTCTTCGACTACGCTCAGACTGACAATTGCAAAAAAGAAATAATTAAAGAAAAACAGTGTTTAAACCCAATTCCATATTATCATTTCGCATAGCCATTATTGGCCTGCTTTTGTGCGGATTAAGTTCCTGTTCAAAACAAGCCTATTTATTTACCTCCTTCCACGAGCCAGCCAACGAAGGCTTGAGGTTTTTGTACAGTTATGATGCTTACCATTGGACAGATTTAAATAAAACCTTCTTGAAACCTGAAGTGGGAACACAGAAAGTTTTACGCGATCCGTCAATCGTTCAAGGCCCGGATGGAACCTTTCATTTGGTTTGGACCTGCAGCTGGAAAGGAGATAAAGGTTTCGGCTACGCAAGTTCTAAAGACCTGATCAACTGGAGTGTGCAAAAGTTTCTTCCAGTAATGGAAAGTGAGCCAAAAACCGTAAATGTGTGGGCACCGGAAATTTTTTATGATAATGAGAAAAAAGAATATGTAATCATCTGGGCATCAACCATACCGTTCCGCTTTGCTAAAGGAATAGAGGAAGAAGAAAATAACCACCGGATGTATAGTATTACAACCAAAGATTTTGAGACTTTCTCAAAACCAAAATTGTTTCTCGATCCAGGTTTTAGTGTAATTGATGCGGTTATTGTGAAACGGGCAACCAAGGATTATGTGCTGGTTTTAAAGGATAATACCCGGCCGAACAGGAATTTGAAAGTTGCTTTTGCCAAGGATGTTTTAGGCCCTTATGAAAATGTTTCTGAAACTTTTAGTCCGAAATTAACGGAGGGACCAACGGTTGTTAAAGTTGGAAAGGATTGGCTGATTTATTTCGATGCCTACGGACAAAAGATTTATTCAGCTTATAGAACAGCCGATTTTAAGTCTTTTAAAGATGTAACTGCGGAGATTTCAATCCCCGAAGGACATAAACATGGAACAATTATAAAAGTGAAAAGAAGAGTTATTAAGGATTTATTGAAATAGTAACCACCAAGACACAAAGAAAAAAACGTCATTACGAGAAGGAACGACGAACGAATACAAGACTTCGTGCCTTAGTGTCTTGGTGGTAAAAAATATAAACATGAAAATATTTAAAATACTTTGTTTAAGCCTACTATTTGCATTTGCGATACAAAACTCGCAGGCGCAGGATACAGTGCGTTATACGGGTAAAACCTTAGTTAACGCAGATTATCATCATGGCCAACTTTCGCCGGTAATGGGCGTACACAGTATCCAAACTTTCAGGGCAAACAGGGAACATCCAGAACTGGCCGAAAACTTTGGCTGGACCTACAACCATGCGCCGATGTTGGCTTATTGGAATAACAAATTTTACATCGAATATTTGAGCGATAAAGTTGGAGAAAGTATCCCGCCAGGACAAACATTATTACAGTCCTCAAAAGATGGCTACACCTGGACTAAGCCAGATGTTGTTTTTCCGATTTACAGGATTCCTGATGGAACCACAAAAGAGGGTAGAACTGATGTAGCAAAAGATTTAGATGCCGTGATGCATCAACGCATGGGTTTTTATGTTTCTACTAAAAACGTATTCCTTGTTTTGGGTTTTTACGCCATCAGTTTTGACGCGAAAGACGATCCGAACGACGGCCATGGAATTGGCAGGGCAGTAAGAGAAATTCAGCCAGATGGAAAATACGGGCCAATTTATTTCATCCATTACAATCCAGGTTATTCGGAGAAAAACACCAAATATCCATTGTATACCAGAAGTAAAAGTAAAGCTTTTATTGAGGCTTGTAACGAGTTATTAGCTAATAAATTAATGACACAGCAATGGAATGAAGAGGCAGATAGAAAAGACCCTTTAATTACTTTACAAAAACAGTATAAGGCATTCAGTTATTACCACTTGCCTGATGGAAGAGTAGTTGGTTTATGGAAAAATGCTTTAACAGCAATCAGCAATGATAACGGTAAAAGCTGGCCTGAAAACGCGTCGCGTGCACCAGGTTTTGTAAACAGTAATGCCAAAATATGGGGACAAAAAACTGCTGATGGTAACTACGCAACGGTTTATAATCCATCTGAGTACAGGTGGCCTTTAGCCATTTCAACAAGCAAAAACGGACTCGATTATCCCAATCTTTTGCTGGTGCATGGTGAAATTACGCCAATGCGTTACGGAGGTAATTACAAATCTTACGGTCCGCAGTATGTTCGCGGTATTGAAGAAGGGAACGGAAAACCTGCCGATGGAAAATTATGGTTAACCTACAGCATGAATAAAGAAGATATCTGGGTTTCTTCAGTTCCGGTACCCGTTAATGATAAGGCTACACAACACGTAAATGATGATTTCGGTAAAATACCAGCTGATAAAGCGCTCGAAATGTGGAACATATACAGTCCGCTTTGGGCGCCTGTTAAAGTCGATAACGGTGCTTTGGTTTTAAAAGATAAAGATCCCTTCGACTATGCGAAAGCCGAAAGATTGTTTCCTGCATCCAGAAAAATTATTGCTTCGTTTTCGGTTACGCCAAAGCAAAATGATTTTGGTTTGTTGGAAATCGAATTGCAGGATGCAAAAGGAATGGCAACTGTACGCCTGACATTTGATACTGCAGGAACTTTAAGCGCAAAAGCTGGTGCACGGTATAAAAATTTCATGAAATATGAGGCAGGGAAAAGTTATGATATCAAGTTGAAATTAGATGCGTTTACCCGATTTTACACCATCACTGTTAATGGGAAAGATGCATTAACAAGTTTGGCTTTTCAGCCAGTTGCCGATGTTTCCAGAATTGTTTTCCGCACCGGCGATGTTCGCCGTTTTCCTGATGTAGATACACCTGCCGATCAAACCTATGATTTGAAAAATGCAGGGGAATCAGAGAAAAAAGAAGCTGTTTATTCGATTAAATACTTAAAAACGGAGGGATTTTGAGGCAGTTGGCAGTTTTCAGTTCGAGATTTTCAGTTTTTACCTCGTTGCGTGCTAAAGCGTTCGTCATTCCGATCGCCTCATCGTCATTGCGAGGAGGCACGACGTGGCAATCTTTCTTACTCGTAGCCATTCTTGCTTTGTTCTCCTTCTCCGCTAATGCAAAAATTCTTTTGCCTCAGATCTTATCGAGCAATATGGTTTTACAACGGGATAAACCCATCAATATCTGGGGTTTTGCTTCAGTTGGCGAAAAGGTAGAAGTAACGTTTGCAGGTCAGAGAAAAGAAGCTGTTACCGATAAAGAAGGAAAATGGCTAGTTGTTTTAGCGCCGCTTAAAACATCATCAAAGCCGCAAACGATGTCTATCACTGGCTCAAATAAAATTATATTAACCAATATTCTAGTTGGCGAAGTTTGGGTGTGTTCAGGTCAATCCAATATGGAGTACGCCATGCGCAAACTGGCTAAAATTCCGAAACCGAAAAATGAAAAGTTGGGTTTCCCTGCTGATGAGGTTGCGAAAGCAAAGAACAATCAGATCAGGATTTTTCTGGTGAACCGTAAAACATTAAACAAACCCGATTCGATCCACAAAAGCTGGTCTGTAGCCCAAGATTCCGCTTTACGTGCTTTCTCGGCCGTAGGTTATTTCTTTGCGAAAGAAATTCAGGAAAAATTAGGTATTCCCGTAGGCATGATCTCTTCGGCCATTCCAGGCAGCGCCATTGAACCGTGGATAGCAGAAAATGCGTTTGCGCAGGAAGATTACTTCAAAAACCAAAAAGTGGGTAATGATCCGGGTAAATTTTATCCGACAATGATCGAACCTTTAACGCAGTTTAAAATCCGCGGCTTTCTTTGGTATCAGGGCGAAACCAATTGTTTTCTGAATGAGAAAATCAGCTACGCCTATAAAATGAAAGTATTGATCAATAGCTGGCGAAAAGCGTGGAAGGAAAACGATCTGCCCTTTTATTATGTTCAGATTGCACCTTTCAATTATTCTAAAACCAAAGGCAAAGTACCTGTTGATGAAAATACCGAACCTGAATTCTGGGAAGCACAGACTCAGCTGTTGAGATTACCGAATACAGGTATGGTTTCTACCAATGATTTAACTGATTCGAACGAAGATCTGCATCCAACATACAAATGGGAGGTGGGCAGAAGATTGGCGCTTTGGGCTTTAGCAAACACTTACAATCAAAAAAATGATTTTTCAGGTCCGGTTTATAAAAGTGTATCGTTTAAAAACGGAAAAGCTTTGCTTGACTTTGATTATTTAAAATCGAATGTATCAAATCTACTGAATGGCTTTACCATAGCTGGAAAAGACGGAAAGTTTATCGATGCAGGCGCTTTTGTTAAAGACGGAAAAGTTATTGTTTCAGCAAAAGAAATTACCGAACCAGTTGCCGTTCGCTATAACTGGACAGAAAATCCATCAGGAAATTTTTACAGTAATGCTTTACCTGCATTGCCTTTTAGAACCGATAATCCCTTAACTAAAACTTTTAAAACCAATTAATGAAACGCAGATTTATACTTTTCTTGTGTTTAACAACCATGTTTTGCTCCCTAAAAGCACAGCAAACGGAGAAATTATACCTATCAGGAACAGGAAACGACAATACCGTTAACTGGGATTTCTTCTGTACGGCTGGTGCAAATTCGGGCAAATGGACCACCATTCCCGTGCCATCAAACTGGGAATTGCAAGGTTTTGGAAAATATAACTACGGTTTCAACAAAGAGGAAAACAAAGGCAAAGAACAAGGACTTTATCAGTATAAATTTAAGGTTCCTACAAATTGGAAAAACAGAAAAATCAATATTGTTTTCGAGGGATCGATGACGGATACCGAGGTTAAAATCAACGGAAAATCTGCAGGAGAAATACATCAGGGTTCGTTTTATGTGTTTAAATATGATATTTCTAAATTGGCAAAATTTGATAGCGATAATTTACTTGAAGTAAAAGTATCTAAACATTCAGCTAATCAATCAGTTAATGAAGCCGAACGGAAAGCAGATTTCTGGATTTTTGGAGGTATTTTCAGACCAGTTTACCTTGAATCTTTGCCTTTAACACATATCGATCGAATTCAGATTGATGCCAAAGCTAACGGAAATTTCGATGCCAAACTTGCTTACACAGGTGATGCCGATAAAGTTGAAGTAGAAGTTTTTACGAAAGATGGTAAACGTTTTGGAGATCGATTTACCACTTCAATAAAGAAAGGAACACAAAGTATAACGCTTAGCCATCAGTTTTCCAATCCGCAATTGTGGTCGACAGAATTTCCAAATCTATACACTGCAACATTCACTTTAGTTAAAAATGGCAAAGAAATCCAACAGCTTTGTAAAAAGATAGGTTTCAGAACGGTAGAAGTAAAAGAACGTGATGGTGTATATGTAAATGGGGTGAAAATGAAATTTAAAGGTGTAAACCGTCACTCTTTTTATCCATCCTCAGGCAGAACAACAAGTAAAAAAATCAGCATTGCTGATGTGCTGTTAATGAAAGAAATGAACATGAATGCCGTTCGGATGTCGCATTATCCACCAGACGGACATTTCTTAGACGTTTGTGATTCGCTCGGTTTATTCGTAATGGATGAATTAGCGGGCTGGCACGGCACTTATGATACGCCTACGGGAACAAAATTGATGAAAGAAATGATGTTGAATGATGAAAACCATCCATCAATCATCTTTTGGGCAAATGGAAATGAAGGCGGACATAACCGCGAACTTGATCATCTTTTTGCAGAAGAAGATATTCAAAAACGTCCGTTAATCCACCCTTGGGAAGTTTTTGGAGGTTTCGAAACTACTCATTACCGCGAATTTAACTACGGGATTGGAAATTACGATCATGGTCATAACATTTTAATGCCTACTGAATTTCTGCATGGCATGTGGGATGGCGGTCATGGTGCGGGCATTGAAGATTACTGGAATGCCATGTGGAACAATCCACTTTCGGCTGGTGGTTTCCTTTGGGATTTTGCCGATCAGGCTGTAGTGCGTACCGATAAAAATGGAGAATTAGATACGGATGGAAACCATGGCCCTGACGGGATTGTTGGACCTTACCACGAAAAAGAAGGTAGTTTTTTTACCATTAAAGAAGTCTGGAGCCCTGTTTTTGTAGAGAAAAGAGAAATGACAGCTGGTTTTGATGGTTCGTTCTTGCTAGAAAACCGCTATGCATTTACCAATCTCAATCAGTGTACTTTCAACTGGAAATTAAAGAAATTAAAAGCAGGAACTGATGCAGCATTCAAATCTGGAAAAGCAGATGTACCAAATATCAAACCTTTCGAAAAAGGAAAATTACAAGTTAATCTTGCAAGCGACTGGAAAAGCTTTGATGCATTTTATCTCACCGCTAATGCACCAGACGGTAAGGAATTATTCACCTGGAGTTTTCCGATAACGCTGCCTAGAGATGATGCAGAGAAAATTGTTGTACAAACAGGTCCTTCAAAGGTAAATCTTAAAGAGGATGCGAAAGTTTATCAGGTTTCTGCCAACGGCATCAATTTAACATTCGATAAAACAACAGGTTTGCTGCAACAGGTTCAGAATGCCAAAGGTGTAGTTCCGTTTTCAAATGGCCCCATTTTACAGGAGGGTGTAAATAATTTTAAAAACTTCACTCAAAAAATAGATGGTGAAAATTTAGTGATTTCATCAAAATTTGATAAAAAAGAAAGTTGGAATACTTTAGAATGGACGATTTATCCATCAGGCTGGTTAAAAATGGAAGTGAAATATTTTCCATCAGATTACTTTACCACTTTCGTAGGACTGAACTTCTCTTATCCTGAATCAGAAATTAAAGCAGTTGAATATAAGGGAAACGGACCATACCGCGTTTGGAAAAACCGAATGAAAGGCACCCAATTTGGCATCTGGAAAAAAGATTATAATAATTCAGCAACTGGTGAAGCACCTTGGCAATACCCTGAATTTAAAGGTTATTATTCAAACATGTATTGGTGTGAGTTTATTGGTAAAAAACAATCTTTTAAAGTGATTACAGATAGGGAAGATGTGTTTTTAAGGTTGTTTACACCGAAAAAATCAAAAGATACAGAATATGATAACATGAGTCCGACATTTCCTAATGGTGATATTTCATTTATGAACGCAATTTCGGCAATTGGCACAAAAACACAAAAACCAGAAACTACAGGGCCCATGGGAATGAAGAATATTTATTACGATTTTGATAAAGCCCCAAGTAGGGCACTAAATATGACCCTATATTTTGATTTTTCAGGTAGATAGGTTTAACCGCAAAGAACGCTAAGTTTTTCGCAAAGCAAAAGAATAGCCCGCAGATAACGCGGATTTACACAGATGAGAAAATTATTGGTCTGCGTAAATCTTCGAAATCAGCGGAGCAAATAAATGTTTAACAGCAAAGCAAAGAAGAAACAATAATTAAAAAAAGTAAAAAATCAGTGTAATCAATTAATCAGTGCAATCCAACAATCTGTGTAATCATATACGAAGTAATGAACATTAGAATCTACATAGCGATCATCAGCATTTGGTTCCTATCCTTTTCAAAAGTGATAGCAGAGGTGTCGTTGCAAAATACCACCTGCGAAATGCTCGAGAATCCTTTGGGTATTGATGTTTTGAAACCCCGGTTGGCCTGGCATATCATCTCAAATGAAAGAAATGTAATGCAAACGGCTTACCAGATTTTGGTGTCTTCTTCGCCAGAGAAATTAAATGCTAATGATGGGGATTTATGGGATTCAGGAAAGATTAACTCACCAGAATCTATTCATATAGCTTACAACGGAAAAGTGCTTAAAAGCCGGATGAAAGTCTATTGGAAAGTTAAAGTGTGGACTAATGTTGGGCAAAGCGAATGGTCTGCTAACAACTATTTTTCAATGGGTTTGCTGTACTACAAAGATTGGCCGAAAGGCTGGATTGGTTTCGACAGGGCATTCGCCTGGGATAACATTAAAACTGATTCGCGTTTATCAGCCAGGTATTTCAGAAAAGAGTTTCAGAGCACGAAAGAAATCAAGTCTGCTACGGCATCAATCGTTGGTTTAGGTTTGTATGAACTCTACATCAACGGCAAAAAAGTGGGGAATGATGTTTTATCACCATCGCCTACAGATTATACCAAAAATGTAAAATATAATACATACGATGTAACCAGTTACCTTAAGAATGGTAAAAATGCAGTTGGCACGGTACTCGGAAATGGCCGTTTCTTCGCGATGCGCCAAAATGAAAAACCTTATAAAATTAAAACATTTGGTTTTCCGAAAATGCTAATGAACATCAACATCGTTTACAGCGATGGAACAACAGCAAATATTGATACCGACGATAGCTGGAAAGGCACAACGGATGGACCGATCAGAACCAATAACGAATACGATGGGGAAGAATACGATGCTACAAAAGAAGCTCCAGGCTGGAATAAGGTAGGTTTTGACGATAGCAAATGGGCAAAAGCAGAATTTGTACAAGAACCAGCAGGAACCATTGAAGCCCAGATGAATGAAAACATGAAAGTGATGAATACAATAAAGCCTGTTTCAATTACTAAACTTTCTGGTGGCCGGTATATTTTGGATATGGGTCAAAACATGGTCGGTTGGCTGCAGATCAAGGTAAAAGGCATAAAGGGCAAACAAATCAAAATGCGTTTTGCAGAATCACTTCAAAATAGTGGCGAACTTTTTACAGCTAATCTTCGCAATGCGAAATGTACCGATTTATACGTTTTAAAAGGGGGCGAATTAGAAACCTGGGAGCCTACCTTTGCTTACCGCGGATTTAGATACGTAGAGCTTTCGGGATATACTTACCAACCATCAGTGAATGATTTTCTAGGCAAAATGATTTATGATAACATTAAAACGGTCGGAACCTTCGAAACTTCAGATGCTTTAACCAATCAGATCTTCAAAAATGCCTGGTGGGGAATTGCCGGAAGTTATAAGGGGATTCCGGTTGATTGCCCTCAACGCAACGAGCGGATGCCTTGGCTTGGCGATAGGGGCGCTGTAGCTTACGGAGAAAGTTTTCTTTTTGATAACGGACGCTTTTATACCAAATGGTTGCAGGATATAAGAAACTCGCAGAAAGAAGACGGCGCCATTCCTGATGTTGCACCTGCTTTCTGGAGGTATTACAGCGATAACATGACCTGGCCGGGTGCAATGCTTTTGGTGACCGAAATGTTATACAAACAAACCAGCGATGTTTCAGCCGTTCGGGATAATTATCCGGCGATGAAAAAGTGGTTGGCCTACATGCAAGATCGCTACATGAAAGATTACATTTTGACCAAAGATAGTTATGGCGATTGGTGTATGCCACCCATTACCATCGAGTTTGGTCGGGGTAAAAGTGCAGACAAGAAATATCCTTCCGAATTAATCTCAACGGCATATTATTATCATTTCACGCAGTTGATGATACAATTCGCTAAGGTAAGCGGTAACGATGAAGATGTAAAAACATATGAGCTTTTAGGGAACAAAGTCAAAGATGCTTTTAATCAAAAATATTATAACGATAAAGGTTATTATGCTTCTAATGCCTTAACGGATAACATCATTCCACTTTATTTCGGAATGGTTCCACAAAATAAAATAGATCAGGTTTTTAAGAATGTCACTTATACTGTTGAAGTGACAAATAAAGGCCATTTAAGTAATGGTCTGGTCGGAATCCAATGGTTAATGCGCTGTTTAAACGATTATGGCCGACCAGATTTAGCTTATACAGTTGCAACACAGAAAACCTACCCAAGTTGGGGTTACATGGTTGATAATGGTGCAACAACTATTTGGGAATTATGGAATGGCAATACGGCTGATCCGAAAATGAATTCACAGAACCACGTGATGATGCTAGGCGATCTGCTGATCTGGTATTACGAAAACCTGGCAGGTATAAAATCTGAAGAGGCTGCTTTTAAAAAGATTATCATGAAACCTGAAATGATCAATGGTTTAAACTCGGTAAATGCCAGTTACAATTCGGTTTACGGGTTAATCAAAAGCAGTTATAGCAAAACCGCTAACGAGTTTAACTGGAACATTACCATCCCAGCAAATACAACGGCGTTGATTTATATTCCTGCAAATAATAAAAATGAAGTTTCAGAAAAAAATAAGTCAATAAAGGATTTAAAATTTGTAAAAATGGAGCATAATAGCGCTGTTTATGAACTTGGTTCTGGCGATTATGCTTTTGTGGTGGAGCGGAAATAAAATAATGGTTCGTGGTGACACGTACCATGGCGAGAAAAGATTACTGTATATAAGCCTCGGTTTGTGCCTTCACGAACCGAAACAATAATTAAAACACAATTATGAGAAAGTTTTTTAAACCATTTATGCTGATAACCTTACTGATCGCCTCAGTAAATGCATTCAGCCAAACCAAAGATATTGCTGTACCAGAAGAAATCCTGGCAAAGGCAAAAGAATGGACTTTTGCATTAAATTTAACCGACGCAGCAAAAAAATCTGCTGTCGAAAATGTAATTGCGGTTCATTTAACCACCATTAGAGATTGGCATAACGACCACCCATCATCAACTGTTCCTGACGGAATAAACCCGGCTACCGGCAATAAACTAAGTGATTTAGATAAACAGATTATTGCCGATTCTGCTATGCCGTCAACCGTTCATCAATCGCTTATGGATGGATTGAAGAAGAATTTAACACCAGAGCAGGTAGAAATCATTTTAGACAAATACACTATTGGAAAAGTTGATTTCACGATGAAAGGTTACAAAGCAATTGTTCCTGATTTAACTGCCGATGAGGAAGCAAAGATTTTGGCTTTTTTGAAACAAGCCCGAGAACAAGCTGTCGATTACAAAAACATGAAACAGATTTCGGCCATTTTCGAGATTTACAAAACGAAATCAGAGCAGATGTTAAATAATAACGGTCGCAGTTGGAGAGCACTTTACAGTGCTTACACTAAAAAAATAAAAGAAGAGAAAGCAGCCAAACAAAAGCAGTAGGCAGTTCGCCGTTTGAAGTTTTCAGTTTTGAATGTAAAAATCAAATCGGTGAAATCCAATGATCTGTGTAATCACCTCGAAGAGAAAAAAGAATTATGATATCAAAAAATATATATATCGCCATCAATCTAATTTTTGCGTCCACCATTTGTGCCAACGCCCAGGTAGAAAAATGGCAATCGGGAATCGTAAAGCAAGAATTTCTTTACGATAAAGCACCATTCCCATCGTGTCACTCTGCAACAATCGCAGAAACGCCAACGGGTTTGGTGGCCTCATTTTTTGGAGGAACAAAAGAACGGAATCCTGATGTAGAAATCTACATCAGTCGCTTTGTAGATGGCAAATGGTTAGCGCCGTTTTCGGTTGCAAATGGTATCCAGCCTGATGGTAAAAGATTACCTACATGGAATCCGGTTTTATATCAGGTTTCCGGTGGAGATTTACTGTTGTTTTATAAAATCGGTCCAAAACCATCAGAATGGTGGGGCATGATGAGAACCTCAAAAGATGGCGGTAAAACCTGGTCGGATGCTACAAAATTGCCCGATGGTTATATCGGCCCTGTAAAAAACAAACCAGTTTTGCTAAGCAATGGAAATCTTTTTGCACCATCAAGCAAAGAAGGCGACGGCTGGAAAATCCACTTCGAGGTAACCAAGGATAACGGTAAAACCTGGAGAACCGTAGGACCATTGCCTGAAAATGGAATTAAAGCCATTCAACCAAGCATTTTGCAACATGGAAATGGGAAATTGCAGCTATTGGCCAGAACAGCAAATCGTGCCATTGTAGAATCCTGGTCTGAAGATAACGGCGAAACCTGGTCGGCATTAACCAAAACTTCATTACCCAATAACAACTCCGGTACAGATGCGGTAACCATGAAAGATGGTCGCCATGTATTGGTTTACAACCATGTTTTGCCACCAGGAGATTTAGCCAAAGGACCGCGTACCCCATTAAATGTTTCTGTTTCAAAAGACGGAAAAAAATGGTCGGCCGCATTAATTTTAGAAGATTCACCCATCAGCCAGTATTCTTATCCTGCGGTGATTCAAACTTCTGATGGCATGTTACATTTCATTTACACCTGGAGAAGAGAAAAAATTAAACATGTTGTGGTCGATCCTTCAAAGTTGAAATTAAAGAAAATCAAAAATGGCATTTGGCCGAAATTAAAAGGTTATACAGCTCCGGTAATTACTGAAACTAAAAATGAGGAGGGTTAAGATGATAAATTTAACTAGACACGCCATTTCGATATTTTGGCAATCGTCATTGCGAGGAGACACGCACTGTAGCCGAGAAATCTTAAGTAAGGGAACTCGTCCCCCTTTGGAGGGGGCAGGGGGAGGAATTTTGAGAAGTGGGTATTTACTAGCCATTTTTTTATTTGCATTTAATAATCTCTCCGCCCAAATCCAAAACAGCGATAACCTCTATAAAAAGCCGCTTGCAGAAGTTTTGAAAGAGATCCAAGCACGCTTCAGGGTACAGATCAAATATTCAGAACCACAGGTAAAAGATAAATGGGTGAACTATGCAGAATGGCGCTTTCGTGCAAACGTTGATGAAACGCTTGCAAACGTGCTTGCCCCTTTGGATATGAAAGTAAACAAAGAGAAACCTGGTGTTTACAAGTTGAAAGAATACGAATATTACCGTTGGGAGGTTCAAGATGGATGGGCCTATCTGGATAGTTTGGCAACAAAATACCACGACCAGGCCAGTTGGGAAAAACGTAAGGCACAAATAAAGCCCGAATTATACCAAGCCTTATTGTTATCGCCATTGCCTGCCAAACCAAATTCGAAACCGATTATCACGGCGAAAAGAATTTTTGACGGGTATTCGGTAGAAAACATTGCACTGGAGATTTTACCTGGGGTTTGGATTAACGGTTCACTATATAAACCGTTAAATTTTAAAGGGAAAATCCCATTGGTTTTAAGTCCTGACGGACACTGGGAAAAACAACGTTTTAGACCTGATTGCCAGATCCGCTGTGCAATGATTGCCAGAATGGGTGCTATGGCTTTTAGCTACGACTTATTTGCCTGGGGCGAATCGATGCTCCAGTTTAAATACGAAGATCACCGCAAAAGCTTGGCACAAACCGTTCAGGCTTTGGGCGGAATCAGGATTTTAGACTACTTCAGTGCGCTAAAAGAAACCGATACAGCCAGAATTGGCATCAGTGGAGGTTCGGGTGCAGGAAGTCACTCCATTTTAATGACTGCCATGGATGACAGGATTAAACTAAGTGCTCCTGTAGTGGCGATGTCGTCTTACTTTTATGGTGGCTGCCCTTGTGAAAGCGGAATGCCAATCCATCAATGTGGCGGCGGAACTGATAATGTAGAACTGGCTGCAATGGCAGCACCTCGGCCCCAATTATTGGTGTCAGATGGTAGCGACTGGACGGCCCACACACCCGAACACGATTTTCCTTATCTACAAAAAATGTACAGTTATTATGGTGTGAAAGATAAGGTCGAGAATGTTCACCTTCCTAATGAAAAACATGACTTCGGCATTAATAAGCGCATTGCACTTTACGATTTCCTAATCAAAAACTTCAAACTAAATGGTACTGCAGTTAAAGATAAAGCTGGTAAATACAATGAAAGTAAAGTAACCATCGAAAAGGAAAATGCCCTTTATGTTTTTGGTGATAAAGGTGAAAAACTCCCTAAAAATGCAGTAACGGGATTTGAAAATCTGGAAAAATTATTCCCGTTAAGCACAAGTAAATAGTGGATATGGAGCATCAAAACAGAAGGTCTTTTATTGGTCATGTAGCGCTGCTAACAGGCGCTTTAATGATCCCAAATCAATTGCTTTTGGCAGTGGAGAAAAAGAACAATTATAAAGTTGCCGTGATTGATTTAATGATTTTAAAACGTCAGAAAATCAGCGCTTTGCCACTCGCAAAAGAAATCGGTGCTGACGGATTGGAAATTGACATGGGCGGCCTGGGTGATCGCGTAACATTTGATAACAAATTAGCCGATCCAAAAATCAGGCAGGAGTATCTGGATAAAGCAAAAGAGCTGAACCTCGAAATCTGCTCGCTGGCGATGACCGGATTTTATGCGCAATCATTTGCCAAGCGACCAACTTATCAGAAAATGATCCAGGATTGTTTGGATACTGCCAAAGCAATGCATATTAAAGTAGTTTTTCTGCCTTTGGGCATTCAAGGTGATTTGGTTAAAAACCCTGAACTGCGCGAACCTATTGTTGAACGGTTAAAAGTTGCTGGAAAGATGGCCGCCAAAGCGGGAATTACAATTGGAATTGAAAGTGCTTTAGATGCAAAAGGAGAATTACAATTGTTAAAAGATATTGATTGCAAGCATGTTAAAAGTTATTTCAATTTCTCTAATGCCATTAAGAATGGAAGAGATTTACACCAAGAGCTGAGAATTTTAGGCAGGAAGAACATCGTTCAAATCCATGCCACTAATGAAGATGGTGTTTGGTTACAGAACGATCCAAAGATCGACCTCAATAAAGTAAAAGAAACACTTGATGATATGGGTTGGAAAGGATGGCTGGTTGTAGAAAGAAGTCGGGATGCCAAACAGCCCACCAATGTAAAATATAATTTCAGCGCTAATACCAGCTACCTGAAATCTGTGTTTCAAAGTGAGGGTCCGTCATTGCGAGGCACGAAGCAATCTCAATAGCAAAATTATAAAATGGTTTTAACTACAATAATCCAAACAATACAGCTGCCTTGGTTCGTGTCTCCACGAACCAAACAAACTAAACCATTTTTTAGTCTGCTGTTTTTTTTATCATTATTGTGTTTTAAAGTTAATGCAGCAGATATTTACGTATCCATAAATGGCAATGATACTAATGTAGGAACCAAGGAAAAGCCTTTGGCCACACTACATTCTGCCATCAGAAAAGCCCGCGAATTGAGGCGCTTAAATGATATTTCAGTTAAAGGGGGCATCCAGATCATAATCGGCAAGGGTTTTTATCAATTGCACGAAGCCGTAGTTCTTCGCCCTGAAGACTCTGGCACAAAAGATAGTCCGACAACGATTACTTGCGCACCTAACGAAAAAGTTATTTTGAGTGGAGGCATTCAAATAAAAAACTGGAAAAAGTTAAATCACACCATTGCTGGTCTGCCAAAAGAATCTATCGGGAAAGTTTGGGTAGCTGATATTCCAAATTTAGATGGGAGCGACCTGCAGTTCAGGCAGCTATGGGTAAATGGCAGTAAGGGCACACGTGCAAAAAATTATAATGGAGAAGAAATGGGGAGGATTTTATCATGGGATAGCGAAAAGCAAACCTGTAAAATTCCACTTCAAAAAAACATCAGTTTAGCCAATATCAAAGGAATGGAAATGCAGATCCATCAATGGTGGGCCATTGCAAATCTTCGGGTAAAGTCAGTTAAAATTATAGGTAATGCTGCAGAACTTTCTTTTATGCAGCCCGAAAGCAGAATCCAATCCGAGCATCCATGGCCAGCACCATGGATTTCAGACAAAACAGGGAATTCTGCTTTTTACCTTACAAATGCCATTCAATTCTTGAACGAACCTGGAGAATGGTTTGAAGATTTACAGCACCACAAGCTTTATTATTGGCCAAAAGCATCAGAAGATATGCTAAATGCTGAAGTGATTGCTCCGGCTTTAGAAAACTTGGTTAAAATAGAGGGAACAATTGATCAACCGGTTTCTTATGTAAATTTCAAGGGCATTTCTTTTCAGCACTCCACTTGGCTGAGGCCTTCAAAACAAGGTCATGTTCCTCATCAGGCGGGCATGTACATGCTTGATGCCTATAAACTTGAAAAAGCAGGGACACCAGACAAACCTACATTAGAAAATCAGGCCTGGGTTGGCCGTCCGGCTGCTGCAGTCGAAGTGAGTTATACCAATCACACTGCTTTCGAATCTTGCCAGTTCGAGCACCTGGCATCAACAGGTTTGGATTATAAAAAAGGAACTGCAGATAGTGCAATCAGTGGCAACTTATTTAAGGATATTGGTGGTTCAGCCATTCTAATCGGAACTTTCTCTGATGAAGCGACCGAAGTACATTTGCCTTACAATCCCACAGATGAAAGAGAAATTTCGACGAACAATAAAATCGAGAACAACCTGATTACCGATGTAACCAACGAAGATTGGGGCGCCGTGGGCATAGGCGCAGGATATGTTCGGGGCATTAAAATTCTGCATAACGAAATCAATGATGTGTCTTATTCTGGCATCAGCATGGGCTGGGGATGGACAAAAACCAAAAACGCGATGGAAAACAATACCATCGGCGGCAATAAGATCCATCACTACGGAAAACATATGTATGATGTGGCTGGAATTTACACACTATCTGCTCAGCCCGGATCATCCATTACCAACAATGTAGTCGATAGTATTTACAAAGCGCCGTATGCGCATCTGCCTGATCATTGGTTTTATCTTTACACAGATGAAGGTTCTTCGTATTTTACCATCAAAAACAACTGGACGCCAACTGAAAAGTACCTTCAAAATGCCAACGGCCCAGACAATTTATGGGAAAGCAACGGACCAAAAGTTGCCGATCATATCAAACAAAATGCAGGCTTAGAAAAGCCTTTTCAATATTTATTAAAAGAAAAAGTCAATTATTCAAAAAGAGGCACCAATCAGGCTGTAGATCAATCTGTTGTATTTGAACTGGTTTTTAAAACGGGTAATCTGCCAGGTAACAATGCCTTAAAAACTTTTGCTAAAGAAAATAACCTCTTGCCAGGTTCAATCTATAAATGGGGAAATCGATTGGTAATTTATACTTCAAGTTTAAAAGTAGAGAGCTTGCAACAAACTCTAAAACGCTTAAATGCGATAGAAATCAAATTGTACGACAATCTGTTTTACGACTTTAACAGAGAAAAGAATTGTGGCGATAAACCAGTAGCAGAGTGGGATAACATCATTTTATCAGCCAATTTGGTGAAGGATGAAAAACTCCAGAAAGAATACCTGGCTTACCATAAAACACAGTTTGAAAAATGGCCGGAGATATCAAAAGGATTCTGTAAGGCCGAGTTTCAACGGTTAGCCATCTTTAAAAACGATAGACAGTTAATGCTGATCATTAGTATTCCTAAAGGAAAAAGTTTAGATGAATTGAATCCAAAAACTACTGAGAACAATCCAAAAGTAGACGAATGGAATGCCATCATGAAAAAATACCAGGAAGGAATTGAAGGAACAAAACCAGAAGAGGTTTGGGTTTTCTTTAAACCGATAGAATAGAAGACTTATTGTCCCCTTTGGAGGGGGCAGGGGGAGGAAAACGATAACGCTTATAAAAATAATATCATGTTAAGATTAGGGATTTTAGGTTTAGGAGAGGGCAGAAGCACCATTTCTGCATCATTGGCAAGCAAAAAGTTTAAGCTTATCCAGATTTGCGATGCCAATAAAAAGCTTTGCGAAGAACGGGCTTTAGAATTTGATTTTCAAAACTGGACAACCAATTACGAGGATATGTTAACCAGCGACAAAATCGATATGATTGCGATTTACACACCAGATCATCTGCATTTTGAGCACATTAAACTGGCGCTCGAACACGGAAAGCATGTAGTGTGTACCAAACCATTTATCGATGATTTAGCTCAGGCCAATGAGCTGTTGGAGTTAGCAAAAAAATCAAGAAAAAAGATTTTCGTAGGGCAAAGCTCTCGTTTTTTTGAGCCCGCCATGCGCCAGAAGAAAGATTTTGATGCAGGTTTAATCGGAGAACTGATCACTATCGAAAGTCATTACCATGCCGATCATCGCTGGTTTCTAGAAAAAGGCTGGTCGTTAAAACAATCATTTAAGTGGCTGTATGGCGGTTTAAGTCATCCTGTTGATTTTATCCGTTGGTATTTGCCAGATATCGAAGAAGTTATGGGCTATGGCATGTTAAGTAGCAACGGCTTAAAAGCCGGACTAAAAAATCAGGATACCATGCACTTTATTTTTAAAGCAAAAGATGGCAGAATTGCGAGGGTTAGCGGTGCTTATACTGGCCCAACACAGCCCGCAAGTCGCGATAGTGGCATGAGTTGTGTTCTTCGCGGAACGGAAGGTGCAAGCCAGGCCGATTACCACGAACTACGGTATTCTGTTACAACCAAAACCGGCGAAGAAAAGATTATCACCTGGGGCGATTCTACTTTAAAGCACTATTTCCGTTTTGAAGGACAAAGCCATCACGCCGGAGAATACCAGAATTACCTGGAATATTTTGCCGATAGCATCAACAATAATTTTACCGCATACCCTGATTTAAAAGAAGGTATCGGAACCGTTGCACTGTTACAAGCGATGGATCAATCTCTAGCAACAGGTTTGCCAGTAAAAGTTGATGAAATTTTGAAAGCAAATCACATTACAAGGGAATCGATAGGATTGTAATTGTTTGCCACGGAGACACAGAAAACACGGAACATAATGCGCCGTGGTTCGTGTCTCCACGAACCACTCGTGACAAATCATGAAGATCTGTGTCCATCTGTGGCTAAAAACTATCAAATAATACAACCGAACTAACCAAATAAACCAATGGGAAACATTGTAGAACGTTTAACCAATTTAGATTACATCATTGTCATCGCATACCTCGTTATCCTGATCATCATTGGTTATCGGGCCAGTTTTTCTAAAAAGAAAAACGACGATGAGACCTTATTTTTGGCCAATAAATCCTTAAACTGGAGCAGCATCGGTTTCAATATGTGGGGTACCAATGTTGGTCCGTCGATGTTATTGGCTTTTGCAAGTATTGGCTATAGTACCGGTATCGTAGCGGTTAATTTCGATTGGTATGCCTTTATCTTTTTATTCTTACTGGCCATTGTTTTCGCACCTAAATACCTTGCCGCCAAGGTAAGTACCATGCCCGAGTTTATGGGCAACCGTTATGGCGATTCCACTCAAAATATCCTCGCCTGGTATGCGCTGGTTAAGATTTTAATCTCCTGGTTATCGCTCGGTTTGTTTGCCGGGGGCTTTTTGGTCCGCCAGATTTTGGGCATACCCATGTGGCAATCGGTTACCGTATTGGTCGCTTTTGCGGGACTGTTTACCTTTTTCGGTGGTTTAAAAGCCATTGCTAAAGTAAATGTTTTCCAAATGATTTTATTGATTGCCGTTTCATTATCGCTCATGCTTTTGGGACTGAATAAAGTTGGTGGACTTTCTGCTTTATATCAAAAAACACCACATCATTTCTGGAATTTAATCCAACCCGCCAGCGATCCAAAATATCCATGGTATGCCATTTTATTGGGTTATCCGGTTGCAGCTGTGGCCTTTTTCTGTACCGATCAATCGATGGTTCAATCTGTTCTGGGTGCTAAGAACTTAAAACAAGGGCAATTGGGCGTGAGTTTTATTGGCTGGCTAAAAATCCTTTCCTTACCATTATTTATTGGAACAGGAATCCTTTGTTATGTGTTATTTCCTGGCTTAAAAGATCCGAACGAAGCTTATATGACCATGGTAACCAATTTATTCCCGCCTGGTATGAACGGCCTGGTAATCGTTGTGCTGATTGCGGTTTTAGTAGGTACAATTGGTTCCTCTTTAAATTCATTAAGCACCGTTTTTACGATGGATATCTACGTGAAGAAAATCAACCCACAGGCGAGTAATAAACAGATCATCCGCATCGGCCGATGGGCAGTTGTTGCAGGATGTATTTTTGCGGTTGTAGTGGTTTTGGCCATCGATAACATTAAAGGATTGAATCTATTTGATGTTTTTCAATCGGTTTTGGGCTTTATTGCGCCGCCCCTGTCGGTCGTGTTTTTACTTACCGTTTTCTGGAAAAGAACCACAAGAAAAGCCGTTAATTTTACACTTTCCATCGGCTCAATTTTAAGCTTGGGCGTTGGTGTAACTTATCTCTGGATTTTGCCATCAGATAAATATATCTGGCCACATTACCTGATGTTATCATTTTTCATTTTCGCAGGATTAATGATCATCGCGATTTTGATTTCTTTACTGGATAGATCACCAAGTATTTACACGGTTAATGAAGAACACCAAGCCAATATAGAAAAACCAGCAAGAACAGTTTGGATTTCGTGGATTGCGCTTGCAATCGTAATGGTTGCACTTTATATATTTTTTAACGGGCATTAAAATTAGAAGGATCGTCATTCCCAACTTGATTGGGAATCGTAAAGCATTTGCCCATTAAGATTCCCGCCTGCGCGGGAATGACGACTGAATTATAATTATGAAAAACTTAAAAAAACTTATCCTTATTGCCATTTTCACCTGCTCGGCAGCACAGCTTTTCGCGCAAAAAGCCTCGTGGATCTGGTATCCCGGTGATTTAGATATCTACATGAGCAATGTAATGCAGAACCGCAGAACCGAAAGAGGGTCTTTTTTTCCTGTCTTCTGGAAAATGGATAGCCACTATGTTTTGGTTGATTTTCACAAAGAATTTAATCTTGCTCAATCTGAAGAGGTTAAATTATTTGTAGAAGGTACTTACAATGTTAAAATCGATGGTCAGGCCATTACAGGTTTTCCAAAAAGCATTCAAATTCCGGCAGGAAAACATAAATTGAGTTTGAAGGTTTACAACCAGGCACATGTTCCGGCGATTTTTGTTCAGGGCAAAACGGTAGTTTCTGATGAAACCTGGCTCACTACTTTCGAGGATAAAGAATGGATCGATGCGAGTGGAAAAACCTCTGATAAATCAGGAACTACCTTTGTTTCAGCAGGCTCATGGATTTTAACCGATCCAACTCAATTACCATCACAGTTTAAATTGCCTGTTGTTGCGCAATCAGCTGTTAAAACAGAAAAAGTAAACAATGGTGCAGTTTCTGATTTCGGCAAAGAAACCTTTGGTTTTATAAAAGTACATGGTTTGAAGGGAAAGGGAAGGCTGAGTATCTATTACGGAGAATCGAAAGAAGAGGCCTTATCAACCGATAAATGTGAAACCTTAGATTATCTTGACATTGACCGTTCTCAGAAAAAAGATTCGATTATGCCACTTTCAAAGGCCTTCAGATATGTAAATTATCAATCTGAAGGTTCAGTATCAGCCGATTCTGTTTCCATGTTGTACGAATATGCTCCAGTAACTGAAAGAGGAAGTTTTAGATCTTCGGACACTGAGCTAAACAAAATCTATGATGTAGCCAAATACACCTTTCACTTAAACACCCGCGAATTCTTTATCGATGGGATAAAACGCGATCGCTGGGTGTGGAGCGGCGATGCTTATCAAAGTTATTTGATGAACTATTACTCGTTTTTTGATGCACCAACTGTAAAACGGACTTTATTGGCTCAGCGTGGAAAAGATCCTGTAACGGCGCACATCAATACCATTATGGATTACTCTTTTTATTGGTTTTTAGGGATTTATGATTACTATAAATTTACCGGCGACCAGAAGTTCGTACAGGATATTTACCCGCGGATGCAGTCGCTAATGACTTATATCGATGGAAGAAAGAATAAAAACGGCCTGTTAGAGTGGATGCCTGGTGACTGGATTTTTATCGATTGGGCAGATAAACTGAGTAAAGATGGTGAAGTAAGTTTCGAACAGTTGTTATATGCCAGGAGTTTAGAAACAATGGCTTTATGTGCCAAATTAGCCAATGACACAGATGGCATTGCCAAATACGACAAACAGGCTAAAGAACTGAAAAACAAGATTTTTGAACTTTATTGGAATGAGCAAAAAAGTGCTTTAGTGCATAGCCGGATTGACGATAAACAAACGGATAATGTAACCCGTTATGCCAACATGTTCGGGATTTTCTTTGATTATTTTAGCCCGGAGCAAAAGCTAGCCGTTAAGAAAAATGTACTCTTAAACGATAAAATAGCCAAAATTACCACACCTTATATGCGTTTTTACGAGCTCGAAGCATTATGTGCCATGGGCGAACAACCTTATGTATTAAAGGAAATGAAAAATTATTGGGGTGGCATGTTAAAACTGGGTGCAACTTCTTTTTGGGAGGAATACAACCCGGATAAAAAGGGAACCGAACACTTGGCGATGTACGGCCGCCCGTTTGGAAAAAGCCTTTGCCACGCCTGGGGTGCAAGTCCGATTTATTTATTGGGAAAATATTATTTAGGTGTACAACCTACAACACCTGGTTATGAAACGTACACCATTGAACCTAATTTAGGTGGTTTGGAATGGATGGAAGGTAAAGTCCCAACAGCAAATGGTGATATTTCAGTGTTTTGTAGTAAAAAAGAAATCAAAGTTTCTTCTCCAACAGGTGCAGGTAAACTAAAGGTAAAAAGCAAAACCAAACCTGTTGTAAAAGGTGCTGAAGTTAAAGAATTATCGAAGGGGATTTATGAAGTAACAATCGAAAAAGGTAAGGATTATAACGTGAAGTATTCTGGTTAGTTTGGGCTAACGCTCGTTTCTAACGAGCGTTGAATAGCTTTTCGTTTACAAACGATAAAATCGTAAAGTTATTTATGCACTCGTTGGGAAACGAGCGCAAGCCATGCTGTACTGGGGGTGGTCAATATCATTTAGAAAAGCGGGGTTCGGTGCTTTTAGGTTATGAAAGCCCTGCTCTCCCTCCAAGTCCTCACTCATTCTTCGCTCCGGGCTTTCCGTTCTATCAGGTTTATTTAACCAAACTCAGTTGTTCTTGGCTACACATCAACCTGTCTATAGCTTATTGCCATAGATACCGCATTGGGGATTGCAAGGGTTCTGGGCTAACGCTCGTTTCTAACGAGCGTTGAATAGCTTTTCATTTACAAACGATAAAATCGTTTATCTATTTACGCACTCGTTGGGAAACGAGCGCAAGCCATGCTGTACTGGGGGTGGTCAATATCATTTAGAAAAGCGGGGTTCGGTGCTTTTAGGTTATGAAAGCCCTGCTCTCCCTCCAAGTCCTCACTCATTCTTCGCTCCGGGCTTTCCGTTCTATCAGGTTTATTTAACCAAACTCAGTTGTTCTTGGCTACACATCAACCTGTCTATAGCTTATTGCCATAGATACCGCATTGGGGATTGCAAGGGTTCTGGGCTAACGCTCGTTTCTAACGAGCGTTGAATAGCTCGTCGTTTACAAACGATAAAATCGTAAAGTTATTTATGCACTTGTTGAGAAACGAGCGCAAGCAATTAAGAGAAATGTCATAATAGAGGGTAGTTTACGCTCATATCAGTTAGCAGTTATATCAGCGATTAGAAAGTCAAAGCCCCCTTTTTGGAGGTTGGGGGTTAAACCCCAATCCGCTGTTCTATTTTTTTAACACATTTATAGGCCTCGGCAAGGATCACATCATTTTCAATCGCTTGATCTACATTTATCGCATTTAACATCGAAATGGTTAAACAGGCGATAATTCCATTATTGCCATTAATACCAATTGGTACCGAAAGATCGGTTACACCAGAAACAGAATCACTATTTTTGAAATAAGAGCCTGTTTGCTGAATATCTTCCAATGAAGTCAAAAAATCTTCTTGCTGGGCTTTAGCATATTTCTTAAAAATGGAATTGTTTTTTAATGTTGTGCTACGCTCAGCCTCAGGCATGTAAGCCAATAAAACCTTACCCGATGCGGTTAGTGGCAAAGGAAACAAATTTCCCTCTTCAATAGAAAGCGCAATCGGCCCAGGACTTTTCGCATGAATAATCACCATTACCTGGTTCATGTACAAAATACTCAAGTGGCAAGATTGACGGATACTGTTTGCCAGTTCCTCTAATGGAAACTGGGCAGCTTTACGCAGCTCATCAATAGGCGAGTGCCGGTGTGAGAGGTAAAAAAGCTTTAACGACAGCCTATACTTACCAGAAACTTCATCACGTAAAATATAACCACGACTTTCCAGACTCATCAACATCCTGTAAATTTCGTTTGGCGTTTTCTCAATACCAATAGCAATTTCAGTTTGAGACAATGGGATAGATTGTGCTGATAAATACTCCAATATATCAAGTCCTTTATCCAAAGCAGGGGCTTGGTACTTCGATTCTTTTTCGTTCATGCGGGTTTAAATTTGGCTGTATCGTATTTTTTACAATTTCAAACATACAAAATGCTTTCTTATTTATCCAAGAGAAGATTTTGTATAATTTAAATACGAATATATGTTTTCATATTTAAAAAAAACATTTATATTTGAATTAGAGATAGTATTTTAAAGTTACGGAATTTAAAAGGCTTAATTCTATAGAATTGAGAATTTATTTCTGAAAAAATTTATCACTGATGACCATTTATAAACCTAACCAAAACATCCGAAACGGTGTGCAATAGTGAATGAGCAAACTTGTAATATTTTCTTGGCTTTATCTGTTAAGCATTCCGCTTTTTGCGCAAGATATTAAGGTTGCTCAATTGAATTGTGCGTATCGTAATAATCCTATTGGCATTGATGTTCTTTCGCCGGCTTTGAGCTGGAAACTGCAATCTGCTAAACACAATATCATGCAAACAAGCTATCAAATCGTAGTTTCTAGCAGTTTAAGCAATTTAAATAAAAATATTGGGGATGTTTGGGATACTCAAAAAGTAAACTCAGGCCAATCATTACAGATTAAATATCAAGGTAAAAAGTTATTATCAAGTAAAACCTATTATTGGAAAGTCCGTGTTTGGGATAATTTCGGGCATGAATCTGGCTGGAGCGCTTCGGCCTTTTGGCAAATGGGATTGCTCAACACAGCCGATTGGAAAGGCGCAAAATGGATTGCCTACGAAAAGCTGGCGGATTCTAACGTAAATAGCCTGCCAACGGATGGTAAAAAAGACAAATACATAGGCAATAACATCTTGCCAATGTTCCGCAAAGGTTTTACGGTAACGAAGACAATTAAAAAAGCTACAGCTTTTATTTCTGGTTTAGGCCATTTTGAAATGAGTTTAAACGGAGCGAAAGTTGGCGATGACTTTTTAGCACCCGGCTGGACGAAGTATGATAAAGAGGTCTTGTACCTGACTTATGATTTAACTAAACTGCTTAAGAGAGGTGAAAATGCAATAGGAGTGATGCTGGGCAATGGTTTTTATTATATTCCTCCTGTTAAAGAAAGGTATAGAAAATTAAAGGTAGCCTATGGTTATCCGAAAATGATCTGCAGGTTGTTGATCGAATATACAGATGGAACTTCAGCGAATATCATCAGTAACCAAAGTTGGAAAACCGCACCATCGCCCATAACTTTTTCAAGCATTTATGGCGGTGAAGATTACAATGGCAACCTCGAGCAAAAAGGATGGAATTTAGCAGGTTTTAACGATAACAAATGGAAATCATCGTTATTGGTTGATGGTCCGAAGCTAAATGCACAGAAAGAAGAACCTGTAAAGATTTTCGAAAATTTTTCACCTCAAAATATTAATCCGGTTGCCAATGGCGAATGGGTTTATGATATGGGCCAGAACGCTTCTGCAATTATCGAATTGAAAGTACGGGGTAAAAAAGGCGATACGATCCGCATTACTCCAGCCGAATTATTAAAAGCTGATGGTTCGGCAACACAAAAAAATATCGGCAGCCCATCTTACTTTACCTACATTTTAAAAGGAGATGGTTTGGAAACCTGGCGTCCTAAATTCTTTTATACAGGCTTTCGCTACCTGCAGGTTAAAGGAGCTGTTCCAAGCGGTAAGGCAAATCAATCTGGCAAATCAGTCATAGAAGATTTAAAAGCCTTGCACATCCGAAATGCTGCTGAGCAGGTAGGTAAGTTTTCATCGTCTAACGAATTGTTCAATAAAACTTTCAGCCTGATCGATTGGGCGGTTAAAAGCAACATGGTGAGTGTTTTTACTGATTGTCCGCATCGTGAAAAATTGGGCTGGTTAGAGGAATTGCATTTAATGGGCAGTTCTGTAAGATATAATTACAATGCTGCACCTTTGTTTAAAAAAGCCTTGCAAGACATGAAGAACTCGCAACTGGCCAGTGGTTTAATTCCTGAAATTGCACCGGAATACGTAAAATTTGAATGGGGCGGCGATATGTTCCGCGATTCGCCTGAATGGGGCAGCAGTGGGATTTTAATGCCATGGTATTTGTACCAGTGGTATGGCGATAAACAGGCTATGGTTGATTATTACCCGATGATGCAGCGTTACATCGCTTATTTGGGTACCAAAGCAAATAACCACATTTTATCACAAGGTTTAGGCGATTGGTATGATCTGGGGCCAAAGCCTCCCGGCGTTTCTCAGTTAACGCCAATGGGCGTTACGGGTACAGCCATTTATTATTATGATTTAAAAATCTTAGAAAAAACGGCTACGCTACTAGGCAAAAAGGCTGATGCAATAGTCTATGCGAAACTTGCCATTGAAGTGAAAAATGCATTTAACCATAAATTCTTTGATCCAAAAAGCAAACAATATGCAACGGGATCTCAAACTGCAAATGCAATGGCGGTTTATATGGAACTGGTTGAAGAAAAGCATAAAAACGCAGTAATCGCGAATTTGGTTAAAGATATCAGAGATCGTAAAAACAGTTTAACAGCAGGCGATATAGGTTATCGTTATGTGTTGCGCGTTTTAGAAGATGCCGGTAAATCGGACGTGATTTTTGATATGAACAGCCGTTCGGATGTACCTGGTTATGGCATGCAACTGGCCAAAGGCGCAACGGCTTTAACCGAATCGTGGGCCGCTTTGCCAACCGTATCCAACAATCATTTTATGCTGGGGCACTTAATGGAATGGCTGTACAGTGGTGTTGGCGGCATCCGTCAGGCAGAAAATTCCATTGCTTTTAACCATATTAAAATTGAACCAGAAGTAGTTGGCGATTTAACCTCGGCTGATGTGCGTTACAATTCACCTTATGGTAAAATTTCTTGCAAATGGGAAAAAACAGACCAAACTTTTACACTGGAGGTGAATATCCCGGTAAATACAAAAGCAACAATTTATTTTCCGGTTTTGCCGAAATATGAAATCTCCGAAGAAAACAATTCGACATTTACGGATGCAGGAATAGCAGACGGGAAAGCTAAGGTTGTTATAGGATCAGGTTATTATAAGTTTAATTTAAAGTACAAATGAAAAAGATAATCCTCGCATTTTTCCTTTTTGTAAGTGCATTAAAATTGAATGCGCAAACCATTAATCCTGTTTCAGCCGAAACCATGGAAAAGATTTATCAGGAAGTAAAAACGCCTTATAAATATGGCTTGGTAATGGTTCCTGAAGATAAAGACCACAAAATGGATTGCCCAACAGTTTTCCGCAAGGGAAAGTTTTGGTACATGACCTATCTTATTTTTAGTGGTCGTGGTTACGAAACCTGGCTGGCAAAAAGTAAAGATTTATTGCACTGGGAAAATCAGGGCAAATTGATGTCGTTTGGCGATGCTGGCCATTGGGACGATAACCAAAAGGCAGGTTATAATGCCTTATTGGATACCAAATGGGGCGGAAGTTATACGGCAAATCAGTTCGATGGTAAATATTGGATGTCGTATTTCGGTGGTAAAGAAAAAGGTTACGAAGTAGAGCCTTTATCCATCGGGATAGCTTATACCACAAAAGATCCATCAATAGTTCAGGAATGGAATAGGCTCGATAAACCTGTTCTGGCTTCGGGTGATGCAGATGTACGTTGGTGGGAAAACCGGAACAAATTATTTAAAAGTACAGTAATTGAAGATAAACAGAAGTTGACAGGACATCGTTTTGTAATGTACTATAATGCTGTAGGCGATTCTTTGGCAAACAATAAAAAAACACGCTGGTACGAACGGATCGGTATGGCGGTTTCTGATGACATGGTCCATTGGCAGCGGTTCAATAAAAATCCTGTTGTTCATCACCCTGTGGGCATTACTGGAGATGCTGTAATCCAGAACATTAATGGAACCTGGGTAATGTTTTACTTCGGTGCTTTCTGGCAAGATCGAAAAGATTCATTTAACCGCTTTGCCGCCTCAAATGACCTGGTAAACTGGACCGATTGGACAGGCAATAACTTAATAGAATCGTCAGAGAAATACGATGAATTATACGCGCATAAATCTTTCGTACTGAAATATAAAGGCACGGTGTACCATTTTTATTGTGCAGTAAATAAACTAGATCAGCGCGGCATTGCTGTGGCTACATCGAAAGATTTGGGTAAGAGTAAAGTGAATTTTGTAAGCGAAACAAAGAAATAACATGAGAAGGCTACCTAATTTTAAAGTTGTAATTTTTCTGACATTCGGTTTGTGGGCATCCCGTCATTGCGAGGCACGAAGCAATCCTAATGCGAAAGAACAGCCAACCCATAGTAGTAAGATTGTTTCGTGCCTCGCAATGACGACCAATCGAGATAAGATTAGGCCAGAACCCCGCACCAGAACCAGCTTTAACAAAGATTGGAAATTCTTTTTAGGGGACGAAGCAAATGCAAAATCTCCAGCATACAACGATCTTAAATGGAGAAAACTCACTTTACCGCATGATTGGAGTATTGAAGGCAAATTCGACGAGAAAAATCCTGCAAAACCTGAAGGTGGTGGTTTGCCTACAGGTATAGGCTGGTACAGAAAACAATTTACAGCTCCTGCCAATTTTAAGGATAGATTAATCACCATCGAATTCGACGGCGTGTATAAAAACAGTGAAGTTTGGATCAATGGTCAATACTTGGGCAAAAGGCCTTACGGCTACAGCTCTTTTTCTTACGAGATTAGCAGATTCTTAAAAGCTGGGAAAAATATCATTGCAGTTAAAGTTGATAATTCAGCACAGCCTGATTCTCGCTGGTATTCAGGTTCAGGGATTTACAGAAATGTATGGCTTACATCTGCAGCAAAGGTTTCAGTAAAACGTAATGGCACTTTTGTAAAAACCTTTGTAATCAGCGGCGATAAAGGCCAAAGTAATGAAAGCAGAAAATTAAAACCTGGTGAAAGTATCGCGTCAGTAAATGCGGAAATCGAGATTGAAAATAAATTCAAAACAAAAGGTATTTATAAAATTATAACGACCATTTTGGATGATAAAAATATCCAATTGCAAAAAAAGGAATGGCCGCTCAATACCAGCGAAAATTCTACAACAATGTCGATTAATGGTCTTGGAATAGCTAATCCTAAACTGTGGTCAGTTGATCATCCGACCATGTACAAGTTGGTGGTAGAAATTGCACAAGCTGATGGGAAGATTATTGATCAGTATGTAACACCTTTTGGGGTGCGTGAATTCAATTTCGATGCAGCTAAAGGCTTTTCATTAAACGGAAAACCTATGAAAATTTTAGGCGTTTGTTTGCATCACGATTTAGGTGCCTTGGGTGCTGCTGTGAATGTGAGGGCAATGGAACGCCAACTGGAAATTATGAAAGCAATGGGGGTGAACGCTATCCGTACAGCGCATAATCCACCTGCTCCTGAATTTTTAGATTTATGCGATAAAATGGGCTTCCTGGTTATGGATGAGGCTTTCGATATGTGGGTGAAAAAGAAAACCAAAAACGATTACCACCTCAATTTTCCAGCCTGGCACAAAAGAGATCTGGAAGAAATGATCAAACGCGATCGTAATCACCCGTCGATTATCCTTTGGAGCATCGGCAACGAAATCCGCGAGCAGTTTGACAGTACAGGCATCGCGATTACAAAAGAATTGGTTGGCATCGTTAAAAACTTAGATAAAACCCGGCCCGTAATCTCAGCTTTAACAGAAACCAAAGCCGAAAAAAACTTCATCTATCAGGCCAATGCATTAGATGTTTATGGACTAAACTATAACCATAAACTGTATAAAGATTTTCCTAAAAATTATCCTGGAGTGAAGTTTTTGGCTACAGAAACCACTTCGGCTTTAGAAACCAGGGGTTTTTACGATACAGCCGATACCATCCGTCGCTGGCCAAAAGATGGAAAAACGAAATTTACAGAGGGAAATAACGAGTGGTCGGCATCGGCTTACGACAATGTTTCAGCTTATTGGGGTTCTACACACGAAGAAACCTGGGCAGCAGCAAAAAAATATGATCATGTTTCAGGTTTATTTGTTTGGACAGGTTTCGATTACCTGGGGGAGCCTTTACCTTATCCTTGGCCAGCAAGAAGCTCATACTTTGGAATTGTTGATTTGGCAGGTTTCCCCAAAGATTCCTATTACATGTACCAGAGCGAGTGGACAAATAAACCTGTGTTACACCTTCTGCCGCATTGGAACTGGAAACAAGGAAAATCGGTAGAAGTTTGGGCGTATTACAACAATGCTGATGAAGTAGAATTGTACCTGAACGGGAAATCGTTAGGAAAAAAATCAAAGCAGGGTGATGATTTACATGTGTTTTGGAATGTACCTTTTGAACCAGGAACTTTAAAGGCAGTATCCCGTAAAAGTGGCAAAGAGGTTTTAGTACGTGAAGTTAAGACCGCAGGAGATCCGGCAAAGATTGAATTAATCGCAGACAGGAAAAATATTAAAGCTGATGGTAAGGATTTATCGTTTGTAACCATTCGCGTTTTGGACGCTGCTGGTAACGTAGTGCCAAATGCAGATAATCTGGTTGATTTTCAGGTTGAAGGTGTTGGGTTTATTGCAGGTGTTGATAATGGGTTTCAGGCAAGTTTAGAGCCTTTTAAAGCCAATTACCGTAAAGCTTTCCATGGTTTATGTTTGGCCGTTCTTCAATCAACAGAAAAAACCGGAACCATAAAATTAACAGCTTCATCAGCTGGTTTAGTTTCCTCGTCAATCACAATTAACACTGGGAAATAATGAGGAAATCCAAATTTTTAACCACAAAGACACGAAGAACACAAAGCTTTTTAAAGATTATTTCTTGGTGTACTTTGTGCCTTGGTGGTTCCCTTTTCTTTGATAGAAGGAATAGCGCATGATAAGAAATAATTAAAATAAGATAAGTGGAAAAGACGATAAATTTAAAAGGAATAACCTGGAACCATAGCCGTGGGCTTTTGCCAATGGTGGCTACGGCACAACGATTTTCCGAATTGCAACCAAATGTAAATATCACCTGGGAGAAAAGAAGTTTGCAGCAATTTGCCGATTTTTCAATCCAGGAATTGGCAGAACGGTTTGATCTGCTGGTGATCGATCATCCCTGGGCAGGTTTTGCCGCCAAAACAAAATCAATAGTGCCTTTGGATCTTTATCTTTCTCAAGAATATTTGAAAGATCAGGAAGAAAATTCGGTAGGTCAATCTTATGAAAGTTATTTCTATGATGAACACTTATGGGCTTTACCGATAGATGCGGCAACTCCTGTAGCAGCTTCAAGACCAGATTTATTAGTTCAAAAGGATTTGCAATTGCCTAAATCTTTTGAAGATCTATTGGCACTTGCCGATAAAGGTTTAGTTGCCTTTGCAGGTATTCCGATTGATGTATTAATGAATTTTTATACCCTTTGCTGCTCTTTAGGGGAAGATCCTTGTCAAGGTGATGAGCAGGTGGTTTCTAAGGAAATTGGTGTTCGGGCATTGCAAATGTACCGGGAACTGGCTTCCAAAATAGATAAAGCAAACTTCGGTCGAAACCCGATCCAGGTATATGAGGCGATGACTTTAACGGATGAAATAGCATATTGCCCGTTTGCATATGGCTACTCGAACTATTCGCGTAACGGTTATGCACGCAAAACCCTGCATTTCCACGATATGATTGCTTTAGATGGTAAAACCAATCTGAGAAGCACATTGGGTGGAACAGGTTTAGCCATTTCTGCCAAATGCGAACAATTGGAAATTGCGGCTAAATATGCAGAATTCGTAGGTTCACCGGCTTGTCAGTCTACTTTGTTTTTTGAGAGTGGTGGTCAGCCAGGGCATTTAGCGGCATGGAAAAATGAAGAAGTCAACCGCCAGAGCCAACATTATTTCCTGAATACTTTACCGGCCTTACAAAGAGCTTTTCTCCGTCCACGTTACCATGGTTCGATGTATTTTCAAGACCATGCAGGCGATGTGGTGCGCGATTATTTAATGAATGGAGGCGATGAAATCCAGGTTTTATCGGCTATGAACAAATTATATCAGCAATCTAAAAGCTTAGTGTTATCATGAACAGACCGCTTGAAGGACTTTTGGTTTTAGAGTTTTGCCAATTTTTGGCAGGACCATCGGCTGGCTTGAAACTGGCCGATTTGGGTGCCCGTGTGATTAAAATCGAACGACCAAAAACAGGCGATGCTTGCAGGTCTTTATCCATTAAGAATCTTTTTGTCGATGAAGACAGCCTACTTTTTCACACCATCAACCGGAATAAAGAAAGTTATACCGCCGATTTAAAAAATCCGGAAGATTTAGAACGACTTAAAAGATTAATCAGCAAGGCGGATGTGATGACACATAATTTTAGACCAGGAGTAATGGAAAAAATTGGTCTGGATTATGAAAACGTTCAAAAAGTCAATCCAAAAATTGTTTACGGAATGGTAACCGGCTATGGGAGTGAAGGCCCTTGGAAAAACAAGCCAGGTCAGGATTTATTGGTACAATCCGTTTCTGGATTAACATTTTTATCGGGTGTTGATGTAGACGGACCAGTTCCTTTCGGACTTTCCGTTTCGGATATTATGTGCGGAAACCATTTGGCACAAGGTATTATGGCCGCTTTAATCAAAAGGGCAAAAACCAATAAAAGTGTTTTGGTTGAGGTGAGCTTGCTCGAATCCATTTTAGATGTACAGTTTGAAGTATTAACCACTTACTTAAACGATGGTGGTAAATTGCCCGATAGAAGCGGAGCAAAAGGCAGTGCACACGCTTATTTAAGCGCTCCTTACGGCATGTACCAAACCAACGATGGTTATATCGCCATGGCCATGGGCAACCTGCCAAATATCTGTACGATCATCAATTGCGATATTACCGATCTGTATGTGGAGGCAGGTTCAGCATTCGAAAACCGCGATAAATTAATTGTCCGCCTCGCCGAAACCTTTAAAAAAGAAGATACAAAACATTGGGTTGATCTTTTGGAAGGCCATGGTATTTGGTGTGCAGAAGTATTAAATTATCAAACGGCTACAGCATTGAATACCTATAAAAGCCTACAGATAGAACAGGAATTGGATTTAGATGAAGGTAAAAAAATAAAGACAACAGTAAGCCCGATTAGATTGGATAATGAAAAGTTATTTGCCAGTAAAGCAGCACCAAAACTTGGTTTTGATACAGCTGAGATTAATAAAGAGTTTGAATTAAGTTAATAAAATTGGTCGTCATTCCCGCGCAGGCGGGAATCTTAAAGCGCATTGCATTACGATTCCCAATCGACTCGATAGCTATCGGGTTGGGAATGACGACCCATAAAAGATTGTTTCGTGCCTCGCAATAACGTAGTACGAAATTAAAAATAAACAAAATTATGCTACCGCTTGAAGATTATTTAGTTATCGATTTCAGCCAGTTCCTATCGGGGCCATCAGCAAGCTTGCGCCTGGCCGATATGGGTGCGCGTGTAATCAAAATTGAGCGTTTGGGTGTAGGCGATATTTGCCGTACGCTTTATACCTCAAATCTGATTATGAACGGCGAATCATCTGTTTTTCATGCCATCAACCGGAATAAAGAAAGCTTTGAAGTTGATTTAAAACGCGAAGAAGATTGTGAAATGGTACGCGAACTGCTTAAAAAAGCAGATGTAATGATCCATAATTTCCGACCAGGGGTAATGGAGCGTTTAGGTTTCGATTATCAATCCGTTACCGCTTTAAATCCAACCCTAATTTATGGCGAAATTTCAGGCTATGGCAACAACACGGAATGGAAAAACAAACCCGGACAGGATTTACTTTTACAATCGGTTACCGGCCTAACCGCTTTAACCGGAAATGCCGGTAGTGGCCCTGTAGCCATGGGTTTATCCATTGTAGATATGTTGGCAGGCGCCCACTTGGCGCAGGGAATCCTGGCCTGTTTGTATAGAAAAGCGCTAAAAAACGTAGGTGGTTTTGTGCAGATCAGCATGATGGAATCCGCTTACGATTTCCAGTTTGAAACCATCACCACTTTTATGAATGATGGCGGATCTTTGCCCCAACGTTCTAAAAAGAACAATGCAAATGCATATTTAGGCGCTCCTTATGGGATTTATCAAACAGAAAACGGATATTTAGCCCTGGCGATGGGTTCAATTCCACAGTTGGGAAATTTACTTGGCTGCGAGAAATTGGAAGAATATGTGGAAGTGAGCGAAGCATTCGATAAACGTGATGAGATTAAGGCCATTTTGGCCGATCATCTTTTATCGGCGACTACCGAAAAATGGCTTTCCATTTTAGAACCTGCCGATATTTGGTGTGCCGATGTATTAAACTGGAATGCTTTAATGGCCCATGAGGGTTTTAAGGTGTTGAAGATGGTTCAGGAAGTGGAAATGATTGATGGGTATAAATATGAAACCACCAGATGCCCGATCCGCATTGATGGCGAATTATTGACTTCAGCAATTGGTTCGCCAAAATTAGGACAGGATAATGAAAAAATTATCAAAGAATTTATAACACAGCATAGCACTACAAATGCATAACCAAGTAGAAACTTTCAGGATAGCCGTTCGTAAATTTGCGCCATTTGAAGCTGCCATGCAGAAATTCTGGGAACAATATTGTACAAGTTCGGGCTGTACACTAAAGTTGGATATGGTGGTAATGGACCTGCACGAACTTTACGACAGCACCATCACTCAAAAAGGTTTGGCAAAAGGCGATTTTGATCTAGCGCACATCAGTACCGATTGGGTTTTAGAAGGCTATTCAGACAATGATTTCGAAGTATTAAATCCCTACATCAACAAAAACAAACCCGACGATTTCCCGAGGGGATGGAGCAAATCGCTTTTAGGGCTGCAGCGCTTCGGCTGGGAAGTGGTTGGCTTGCCATTTCATGATGGACCAGAATGTTTTATCTATAGAAGAGACTTATTCGAAAGTGAAACCGAAAAGGCTCAATATTTTGCTCAATTCGGCAAAACCTTAGCAATACCCAAAACCTGGGAAGATTTTCATCAGATTGCCCGTTTTTTTAACCGTCCTGAACAAAATTTATATGGCAGTATTTTCGCCTGTTATCCCGATGGCCACAATACCGTTTTTGATTTTGCTTTGCAATTATGGACGAGGGGCGGAACACTGGTCGATAAAAATGGTTTTATCCAGATTAATACCCAGGCAGCCGTTGATGGTTTAAACTTTTACCGTAAAATTGTTAACGATAGAACTGCTGTTCATCCAAAATCTGCAGCATTCGAATCTGTAGCTGCCGGAATAGCCTTTTCGCAAGGTGAAGCCGCCATGATGATCAATTGGTTCGGTTTTGCGGCCATGTGCGAAGTAGATTCGGACTCTAAAGTAAAAGGAAAAATTGATGTTGAACGATTGCCATGCGCTCCAGGTAAAAACTCAGCTTCGCTAAATGTTTATTGGCTTTACACCATTGCAAAGGGCAGTAAAAATAAAGACATCGCCTACGATTTTCTGCGCTTTGCACTGGCTGCAGAACAGGATAAACAGCTCACGTTAGCAGGAGGGATCGGCTGCAGGATTTCGACCTGGAAAGATGAAGAGATCAACCAGGTTATTCCTTATTATCATAAACTGGAACAGTTGCACGAGGTGGCCAATATGTTGCCACAGAAACAAAATTGGGCTGCTATTGCCGCCATTATCGACCAAATGGTTCTACAGGCCATCAATACGGATGATGCTACCGAAGCGCTTATCCAGCGTGCACAGAACCAGATTAATGAAATTGACAAATGAGTATTGATATCAAATATAAACCCGAACTCCCACAGACCAAACAGCCCATCATTATTATTGGTGCCGGGGGAATAGTGGCAGATGCGCATCTGCCAGCGTATAAAATGGCTGGTTTTGAAGTACATGGCATTGTAAACCGTACAAAAGAGCGGGCACAGAAATTGGCTGATGCTTTTGGAATTCCAAACGTATACAATTCAGTGGCCGAAGCCGTAAAATTGGCACCAACCAATGCAGTTTACGATTTAACCATCATGCCTGAGCAATACATCGAAACATTAAAGCAGTTACCTGATGGAAGTGCGGTGTTAATTCAAAAACCCATGGGCGATGATTTTACACAGGCAAAAGAAATCCTCGAACTCTGCAGAACCAAGAATTTAAAAGCGGCTATAAACTTTCAGTTGCGTTTTGCGCCATTTGTAAGTGCAGCAAAATACATCATCGATAAAGGTTTAATCGGCCAATTATACGATATGGAAGTCCGCGTAACGATTAAAACGCCATGGGAGATTTTTCCGCATGTAATTATTCATCCACGTTTAGAAATTCAATACCACAGCATTCATTATGTTGATTTGATCCGTTCATTTTTGGGTAATCCTGAGAGTATTTTAGCAAAAACATTAAAACATCCGGCGAAAAGTTTGTCATCATCTCGTTCTACGATTTTATTCGATTATGGAGATACGATGCATGCAGTAATTAACACCAATCACGACCACGATTTCGGACCAAATCACCAGGAAAGTTATATTAAATGGGAGGGAACCAAAGGCGCAATAGTAGCTAAAATTGGCCTATTGATGGATTATCCCCATGGTGTACCTGATGTTTTTGAATACTGTATTGTAGAAGATGGAAAATCACCAGAATGGCAAACCGTTAAATTGGAGGGCTCTTGGTTTCCAGAGGCTTTTATTGGTACAATGGCCAATTTAATGCGTTATAATGAAGGTTCAAGCGATGTTTTATATACCAGTGTCGAGGATGTAATCCAAACCATGGCCGTGGTAGAAAGTGCCTACCAATCGAGTGATGTTGGTGGGGTAAAGATTAAAGAACAATTAAAAGGGTAAATTATTAATAAAATCGTCATTGCGAGGAGGCACGACAAAGCAATCTTTTTAAAAAGAAAGATTGCTTCGCCTCGATGAAAAAATCTAAGGCTCACAATGACGGAAACAGTATAAAAAGAGCAAAATGTATTTCAAATCAACATTTTTTGAAGATTATCAATTACAGGATAAACGTGTAACGCTAGGTCGTACCATAACAGAAACCGATTTTGTAGTTCATGCTGGCCATACAGGCGATTTTTTTCCGCACCATATGGATGCCGAATGGTGCGCAACACAACCGTTCAAACAACGAATAGCTCACGGAACCATGATTTTTAGCATTGGGATCGGTTTAACAGCTTCAGAAATCAATCCAGAAGCCATGAGCAAAGGATATGATAAATTGCGGTTCGTAAAACCTGTTTTTATTGGCGACACCATTCACTCCGAAATAACTATTTCTGAAAAAGGGGAAAGCAAAAGGCCAGAATATGGCACCGTAACCGAACATGTAGAAATCATCAACCAACACGGAGAAGTTGTTCTAGTCTGCGACCATCTTTTGGTGGTGAAAAAGGTTCATTAGTTCAATGGTCAGTAGTTCATTGGTATGGGCGCGTATAGCGACAGTTTACCAGACATGATTACAGCACCAATGAACCGCTGGCTAATGAACCAGTGACAAATAAACTAATCAACTATCGAACCAAACAAATGAACCAATAACCTAACCAATGAACCAATGACTAATGAACCAAAAACCACACAGCCAGAAATTGTAACTGAGGGCGATCCGTCATCAGGAAAGAAGTATTTATTACCTTTTATACTCGTAATCAGCTTGTTTTTCCTTTGGGGAATGGCACATAACCTCGATTCAATCCTAATTCCGCACCTAAAGAAAGCATGTAACCTCAATAACAGACAATCTACATTGATTGATACATCTGTTTTCTTTGCTTATTTTTTAATGGCTATTCCTGCCGGAATGATTTTGAAAAAGTGGGGCTATAAAGCAACCATGATCTCAGGTTTACTAGCTTTTGCTTTCGGTGCGTTTTTATTTGTGCCAGCTGCCAATAACCTGTCGTACATTACATTTTTGATTGCACTTTTTATTATCGGTTGTGGTTTAACCATGCTCGAAACTTCTGCTAATCCTTATGCTGCTGTATTGGGCGATCCTGCAAAAGCGACAAGCAGATTAAACCTTGCTGCATCTTTCAACGGACTGGCTGCTATGGTGGCACCCATGATTGGCGGATTGTTTATTCTTTCAGGCAAATCGCACAGCAAAGAAGAATTGGCAGCCATGACGGAGGCAGGTAGAAACAATTATTTCTTAGAAGAGGCAGCATCAGTTAAAACACCATACATTTCCCTTGGCATTGTTTTATTGATAATAGCCGCTGTATTTTACTTTATTCACCTTCCTGAAATTAAAACCAAAAGTATTGATGGTGAGGCTAAGGGAAGTTTTTTTGGCGCATTACGTCACAAACATTTAAAGTGGGCGGTTGTTGCTCAGTTCTTTTATGTTGGTGCGCAGGTTTGTGTAACCAGTTTTTTTATTAGAATGGCCCAACAAGGCGGAGGATTTGATGAAAAAACAGCCGCATCTTACTTAGCTATTTATGGCTTTTTATTTACGGTAGGCCGTTTCGCAGGAACTGCGATTTTACAGTTTGTATCATCGAATAAACTGCTCGCTATTTATGCGGTAATCTCTATTTTATTGTGCTTAGTTGCCATTTTAGGTAAAGGTTCGTATGTGGTTTATGCATTAGGTGCTGTCGGATTCTTTATGTCAATTATGTTTCCAACCATTTTTGCCCTGGGAATTGATGGCATAGGTGATGATACAAAACCAGGCTCTTCATGGTTGATCATGTCGATTGTGGGTGGCGCAATTTTACCATTCGGCATGGGTAGTTTAATCGATATGTATGGCGACAATATCCAAATTGGTTATAGTATCCCTTTGGTTTGTTTTGTTTTCGTCCTTTATTTCGGCTTGAGAGGTTATAAAATCGCACGCAAATAAAATTTAACGTCATCCGATAGCTATCGGATGCGAGGAGGAACGAGGTGGTAATCTATTCTTAAATAAAGATTGTTTCGCGGGTTGAAATCCACCTTTGATATTTATAAGAAAATAAAAAAAATGAAATTTAGGTTTAGCAAGATTTTAATATTCATGCTGTTGTTATGCTTTGGCTTTTCAACAAGCCTTTTTGCGCAACAGAACGAAAGTGCAAAACCTTGGGTATTTTGGTATTGGGTTAAAGGTGCGGTTTCAAAAGCTGGCATCACAGCCGATCTGGAAGCCATGAAATCAAACGGCATCGCGGGTGCTTATTTAATGAGCATCCAGGGCCCTGATAAAATGCCTGTTTATTCGCCGCCTGCCATACAACTCACACCCGAATGGTGGAAAATGGTTGAGTTTGCCATGAGTGAGGCGAAACGCTTGGATCTGAAATTAGGCATGCATGTGAGCGATGGTTTCGCCCTGGCAGGTGGCCCATGGATAACCCCTGAATTATCGATGCAGAAAGTAGTTTGGTCTAAAATAAATATCAGTAATTCAGCTACAAAGATCAATTTACCTCAACCAGAATCAAAAGAAAATTATTATAAAGATATTGCCGTTTACGCTTACCCTTCACCAATTGGTGAAGGCATTTCAACAAGAACCGTTATCCCCAAAATTAAGGCAAGCAATGGTGCTGATGCTACCGGTTTAGTGCAACCAGGGAATAAGAAAAACTTTGGTTCAAATGAACCATGTTATATCCAATACGAATTTGAAAAACCTTTCACCTGCAGAACGATAACCATTAAAGTAAGTGGAAATAACTATCAGGCACAACGTTTGGCTATCGAGGTAAGTGATGATGGGAAAAATTTCCGATCAATAGGTAGATTGGAAGCGCCCCGTCATGGCTGGCAGGATACCGATGAAGATGTTACCCATTCTATTGTACCTACCACCGCTAACTTTTTCAGGTTTATTTATGATAAAAAGGGATCCGAACCAGGCTCAGAGGATTTAGATGCAGCCAAATGGAAGCCATCATTAAAGCTCGTAAACCTCGAATTATCTTCAGAAGCACAGCTCAATCAGTTCGAAGGCAAAAATGGTTCAGTTTGGCGGATCAGTAAGAGAAGCACAGCCGCAGAAATTAGCAAAAACCTGTGTGTGCCCTTGAATAAGATCATTAACCTAACGGATAAGTTAACTCCAGATGGAACCTTAAACTGGAAAGCGCCAAAAGGAAATTGGACAATCTTAAGAATTGGCCATACTTCTACAGGACATACCAATGCAACTGGTGGCGGCGGAAAAGGATTGGAATGCGACAAATTTAATCCTGAAGCGGTAAAACTACAATTTACCAATTGGTATGGCGAAGCTTTAAAACATGGCGGACCAGAAATAGCCAAAAAAGTATTAAGCATTTTCCATGTAGACAGTTGGGAATGTGGCAGCCAGAATTGGTCGCCAGTATTTAAAGCGGAGTTTTTAAAGCGTAGAGGTTACGATTTAACACCTTATTTACCCATCATCACCGGATTACCTGTAGAGAATATATCTGTGTCCGAAAATTTCCTTTACGATGTTAGAAAAACGATTTCGGAATTGGTTGTAGATCAGTTTTATAAAACGCTTGCAAAACTGGCAAAGGATCAGGGCGTAGCTTTTACGGCAGAAAGTATTGCACCAACGATGATGAGTGACGGATTGATGCATTACAAAACGGTTGACATCCCCATGGGCGAATTTTGGTTAAATAGCCCTACGCATGACAAACCAAATGATATGTTGGATGCCATTTCAGGGGCACATATTTATGGTAAAAATATCATCCAGGCCGAGGCTTTTACAACAGTTAGAATGGACTGGAACGAAAGTCCAGCGAATATGAAAACCTTACAGGATCGTAATTATGCTTTAGGGATCAATAAACTGGTGTATCACGTTTTTACACACAACCCCTGGACAGACCGGAAACCTGGAATGACCTTAGATGGTGTTGGCCTATATTTCCAACGCGATCAAACCTGGTGGAAAGCTGGTAAAGCATGGATAGATTATGCAGAAAGAACCCAAAACTTGTTACAGCAAGGGAAACCTGTTGTAGATATTGCCGTTTTTACCGGTGAAGAATTACCACGCCGTTCTGTTTTACCAGATAGGCTGGTCGAAGCCTTGCCAGGTATTTTTGGTGCAGATGTAGTAGAAGCTGAAAAGAAACGCCTCGCAAATGTTGGTGAACTTTTAAGGCAAATGCCAGCCGGTGTAACACATTCAGCAAATATGGCCGATCCTGAAAATTGGGTAAACCCTTTACGTGGATATGCTTATGATAGTTTTAATCCCGATGTGTTAAGTACAGCAACGGTTAAAGATGGCAATGTTGTTTTCGAGAGTGGGGCAACTTATAAAATTTTGGTAATACCGGGTAACATGAAAATGAACCCGAATTATCAGTATATGAGTTATAGAACTGTAAAAAAAATATTTGAGTTAATTATAGCGGGAGCTAATGTGATTGTAGCAGACAAACCTTTGTATCAAAATGGTTTACAACAAGTTAGTAAATCTGCATTTAGTGCTGCAGTGGATGAAATTTGGAAAAATAATTTTCATGAGATAAATAATAATCATCATCCTGTTCTAATGAAAGTAATGGATAAAGGCAATCTGTTTAAAGCTCCTTTTAATGCCAATAATTTTAAACTTGTAGGAATTGAACCAGATCTTTATGTAACGGAAGCTAATCCGAACAGTAAGCCAATTGGTTATGCAAAAAAAGTTGCTTACAATCATAGGAAAACTGATAAAAAAGATATCTATTTTATTTCTAATCAAGAGGCTAAAGAAAGAAATTTTTGGTTTTCATTTCGTGTAACCAATAAAATGCCACAAGTTTATGATGCTGTTGCCGATAAGTTAACTGACATTAATAATTGGTCTAGTGAAGGGGGGCGAACAGGTTTTACTTATAAAATCGCTCCTAATCAAAGTTTGTTTTTTCTCTTCGAAAAGGAAACTACTAAAACTCAATTTAACAGTGGCAACAACTGGTCTAACTTCAAAACCATCCAGGATATTTCTAAAACTTGGCAAGCTCAATTTGATCCCACTTATGGAGGTCCATCAAAACCCATAATCTTTAACGATTTAACCGATTGGACATTAAACGCAGATAATTCGGTTAAATATTATTCAGGAACTGCAGTTTATACCAAAACCTTCAATTTTAACGAAAATACAAAGGGTAAAACATGGATTGATTTAGGCGAATTTTCGAGTATTGCCGAAGTAAAAATTAATGGAATAAACTGCGGCACTTTATGGACTGCTCCGCACCGTTTAGAAATCAGTAAAGCCATTAAAAAAGGCGAGAACCAAATTACCATCGAAGTGACAAATACTTGGGCTAACCGTTTAATTGGGGATAGCAAATTGCCAGAAAATAAAAGAATTACCAAAACGACTGCACCTTTCCGATTGGAAGGTAAAGCTTTAAATCCTGCGGGATTATTAGGGCCGGTAGTGATACAAGTGGAAGAGTAAATGAGCATTTAATATTTCAAAATATATGAAAAAAATAATTGTATTAATTCTGGCATTTACCCAAACTATTGTTTACGCTCAACAAAAGAAGGTAAAGGATAATTTTAATGTCCAGATCAGGTTGGAGAAGGGCGATCTAAATAAAGATGGGTTGATCGACAAAACCGTAATTATGATGGATACGATCGATACAGCCGTTCCATTAAGGTTACAAATATTTTTATTACAGCCAAATAAGAAATTTAAAATGGTTTTCTCTTCAACTGATGTAATTGAACCCCAATATGTAAACGGTGTACATACTAAAAATCAAATCCCTTATTTTTTTATTGAAAATGGATTTCTATTAATGAACACTGAAAAAAATGATGTTCGCTTTGAGTATAAATTCATCTACAAAAATGGAGTTTTTCAATTGATTAAAGTCTCTAGCATAGTTTATGATGGGCGAAATGCGACAACAGAGACTACATTTAATCTTTTAACAGGAGTGAGAACAGAAACTACAACGTTATTGGGTTCCGAAAAAATCTTAAAGAAAAATACAAAGAAAATAACGATCAGGCCATTACCTACACTTCAGAATCTAAGGACTTTTGGCAATAAATTAGATTAATAACAATAAAAACAGAAACATTTTCAGGTTAAAAATTAAAAAAAAATAATGAAAAAGCTACCCCATATAACCAAAAATTTTGTCTTGCAGACTTTACGACTTCTGGTAATTGTTTGTGTAACGCTTTTTCTGACGTTAAGCGCTAAAGCACAAGACAAAGCTTTGGTTAATACGTCAAATTCGCCTTACGCGAAATTGCACAGTATCAATATGTCGGATGTAACCTGGACAAAAGGATTTTGGGCCGATCGGTTTAAAGTAGCTACCGAAACCATGGTACCTAACATGTGGGCCATTTATAACGATCCGAAGATCAGTCATGCTTTTGAAAATTTCAAAATTGCAGCAGGTTTAGATACGGGCTTGCATGCTGGTCCATCTTTCCATGATGGCGATTATTACAAAACGTTGGAGGCTGTAGCTGTTTTATACGCTTCAACCAAAAACCCAAAACTGAACGAAATGATGGATAAAGCCATTGTGGTAATCGGTAAATCACAACGCGATGATGGCTACATCTATACCAAAGCAATGATTGAGCAGCGCAAAACAGGCGCTAAAAACCAGTTTCAAGATCGGTTAAGCTTCGAATCGTACAATATTGGCCATTTAATGACGGCTGGCTGCATTCATTACCGTGCAACCGGAAAAACTACTTTGCTCAACATTGCTAAAAAAGCGACAGATTACCTGTACAATTTCTATAAATCTGCTTCACCGACATTGGCACGAAACGCCATTTGTCCTTCACATTACATGGGCGTGGTAGAAATGTACCGCACCACAAAAGATCCCCGGTATTTAGAACTGGCCCAACATTTAATCGCCATCAAAGGTAAAATTGATGACGGCACAGATGATAACCAGGATCGCATTCCTTTTTTACAGCAAACCAAAGCCATGGGCCACGCCGTTCGTGCCAACTACCTGTACGCAGGAGTAGCGGATTTATATGCCGAAACAGGTAAAGATTCGCTTTTAAAAACATTGAATTTAATGTGGGATGATGTCAATCAGCACAAAATGTACATCACGGGTGGCTGTGGCTCGCTTTACGATGGAACTTCGCCAGATGGCACTTCCTATAATCCGGCCGATGTGCAGAAAATCCACCAGGCTTTTGGTCGCGATTTTCAATTACCCAATTTTACCGCACATAACGAAACCTGTGCCAACATTGGTAACGTACTTTGGAACTGGCGCATGTTGCAGATTACAGGCGATGCAAAATATGCTGATGTAATGGAACTGGCCTTACACAATAGCGTTCTGTCTGGAATTAGTTTGGATGGAAAAAACTTTTTATACACCAATCCTTTGGCGCAATCTGATGATTTACCTTTTAAACAACGTTGGTCGAAAGATAGGGTACCTTATATCACATTATCCAATTGCTGCCCCCCAAACGTAGTCAGAACGATTGCAGAAGTTAGCGATTATGCCTACAGTACTTCAGATAAAGGCCTATGGTTTAATTTATATGGTGGCAATAACCTAAATACTACATTAACGAATGGTCAGAAAATTTCTTTATCTCAAGAAACCAATTATCCCTGGGATGGGAAAATCAAAATCAGCATTAAAGAAATAGGGACTAAAGTTTATTCCTTATTTTTGAGAATCCCGTCGTGGACACATAATGCACAGATCACAATCAATGGGAAAACTGAAAATCTTAAAGCCATTTCCGGAACTTATGCAGAAATCAGCCGCGTTTGGAAAAAGAGTGATGTAATAGAATTAAATCTCCCTATGGATGCCACTTTGATTGAAGCTAATCCTTTGGTCGAAGAAAACAGGAACCAGGTAGCTGTTAAACGCGGACCAATTGTTTACTGCCTGGAATCGACAGATTTATCTGGTAAAAGTATTTTTAATGCTATTATTCCGGCTTCAACCAAATTTGAGGTCAAACCCATTAATATCGATGGTGCTGCGATGATGAGTTTAGTAGGAAATGCAAAAATGGTAGTGCCAAACAACTGGGAAAATGTGTTGTACAGGCCGATTGAAGATAAAAACACAACAACAGAAATTAAACTGGTGCCATACTTTGCCTGGGGAAACCGCGGTCATTCAGAAATGTCGGTATGGCTGCCGGTGAGTAGATAATATGCGGTCGTCATTTCGAGCGGAGTGCAGCGCAGTCGAGAAATCTAACTAAATAGATCTCTCCACTTCGCGTTGCTCCGGTCGAGATGACGACTCTTTTACAAGATTCTATCAATTGATTGGATCAAATATTTAATGTTAAAAAAATGAAACTAAAACTCTTCATATTCTTAAACCTCACTTGTTGCCTCATTGCATCAGCCACCGTAAAACCTGCATCGATTTTTACCGATCACATGGTGTTACAACAACAAAGCAATGTTGCCATATGGGGCTGGGCCAAACCCGCTACCAGGGTAAAAATCAATACCTCCTGGAACAAACAGCAATACACCGTTATTACTGATCAGGCAGGTAAATGGAAAATAAAAGTTGCGACTCCATCAGCCGGTGGTCCATACAATATTGAATTAAATGATGGTGAAAAACTTGTCCTGACCGATATTCTAATTGGTGAAGTTTGGTTCTGTGGTGGCCAATCAAACATGGAAATGCCCATGAAAGGTTTTAAAAGTCAGCCGATAATTGGTTCCAATGAGGCCATTCTAAAATCTACCAATAAAAACATCAGGCTTTATACTGTTCCGCGTTCTTCCATCACCGAACGACAAGAAAACAGCAAAGCTTCGCAATGGAAATTAGCTGCCCCAGAAACCGTTGCCAATTTTAGCGCAACCGCTTACTACTTTGGTTCCTTATTAAGCGAAATGTTAAATGTTCCTATCGGGATCATCAACGATAGTTATGGTGGTTCTACAATTGAGGCCTGGATGTCGCCCGAGGATTTAAAAGCATTCCCCGAGGTTAAAATCCCCTCAAAAACCGACAGTATAAAAGAAGTAAGCAGAACGCCCACAACTTTATACAATGGCATGCTTTATCCTGTAATCGGATATGGCATAAAAGGCGCCATCTGGTATCAGGGCGAATCGAATTATGAACGTCCAGACCGCTACGAAGACTTATTCCCGGCGATGGTTTCTTCCTGGAGAAAAAATTGGGATAATGGTGATTTTCCTTTCTATTACGCGCAAATCGCGCCCTACAATTATGCCCAATTGCCGCCTTATCATGTTGGTGAGAAATTTAACTCGGCCTTTTTACGCGATGCACAACGTAAATCCCTTACTAAAATTCCAAATTCGGGGATGGCAGTTTTAATGGATATCGGCGAGGAAAAATCCATCCATCCCGCAAACAAAAAACAGGGTGGAACCCGTTTGGCTTACCTGGCCTTGTCTCAAACTTATGGTATAAAAGGTTTTGGTGCATTAAGTCCGAATTATGAATCATTTAATGTCGAAAAGAATACCGCTGTAATCAAGTTTCAAAATGTACCAAACGGGTTAACTGCTTTTGGTAAAGAACTTTCTTTATTCGAAATTGCAGGCGCCGATAAAAAATTTTATCCAGCAAAAGCAAGCATAAAAGGAAGTAGCATAACGGTTTCGGCTCCCGAAGTTAAAGCACCTATAGCTGTTCGCTACGCCTTCAAAGATTTTGTAACCGGCGATTTATTTGGGAACGATGGTTTGCCCGTTTCTTCATTCCGTACTGATGATTGGGAGAATTAGTAATATTAAAATGAATTTAACCACGAAGACACTAAAAGTACAAAGTATCTTATTTAGGAACTTAAATGCCCTGAAATGCCTTATATGGTTTAAATTTTTGAACCACGCCTCAGGTGTTCTCAGCTGTCTTAGGTGGTTCAATACCACAGGCCAAAAAACATTAACCACGAAGACACAAAGCACACCAAGTATTTCATTTGGGAACTTAAATGTTCTTATATGGTCAAAATTTTTGAACCATGCCTCAGGAGTTCTCAGGTGCCTTAGATGGTCAAATACCATATGCAAAAAACCATTAACCACAAAGACACCAAGCACACTAAGTATTCCCTTTAGAATCTTAAATGCTCTTATATGTCTTATATGGTCAAAAAGAACCAACCTTTTCTTGGTGTGCTCCGTGTCTTTCTGCTTCCTCACCTCAAATGCTTTTTCGCAAGAAAAAACCCCCAATAACGTGGTTTGGAATACCCAAAGCCTCAATTCATCAGCATCCATGCCCGTAGGTGGCGGCGATATCGGCCTTAACCTCTGGGTAGAAAATGGCAATGTTTACCTCTATCTATCCAAAAGCGGCACCTTCGATGAGAATAATACCTTACTCAAGCTTGGTCGTGTAAAACTCAAATTATCCCCAAACCCTTTCGAGGGGAAATCATTTGAACAAGAACTGATCTTAAAAGATGGTTATGCCCAGATTTCAGGTTCAAACGGTAAATTAAATATAAAAATAAATGTTTGGGTAGATGTTTTTAATCCGGTTATTCATTTAGACATTAAATCAAGCCAAAATACCACAACAGAAGCCAGTTACGAAAGCTGGCGCTTTGAAGACCGCATTACAAAAGGCAAAGAGAACAACCAAAATTCGTATAAATGGGCACCTCAGGGCATTGTAAAAACCCTTAAAGATGAAATTGCTTTTAAAAACAATACCATTCAATTTTACCATCAAAATAAACCTGAAACGGTATTTGATATTACAGTAAAACAGCAAGGCCTTGATGATAGAAAGGCCGAGTTGTTCAATCCGCTAAAAAAACTGATTTTTGGTGGCTCTATGCAGGGAGATAACCTAATTCCGGCAGGGAATGATGAAGGTATTTATTTAAGTACACCTTTTAAAGCCTGGATATTGAAAAGTAAAAAACCTTCGCGTTCAAACCACATTACCATTGCTTTATATACAGTTAAAACTGAATCAGTTTCTGATTGGGAAAAACAGTTAACTTCATTAAAAATCAATAACAGTCATAAATCCAGTATAAAATGGTGGAATGATTACTTTGAAAAGAGTTTCATTTATATCAATTCGAAAGATGAATCAGCCAATCAGTCGGCTAAAAATTATCAGTTATTCAGGTATATGTTGGGTTGCAATGCCTTTGGCAAATACCCCACAAAATTTAATGGCGGTTTATTTACCTTCGATCCACAACTTACTGATACCGCGCTGAAATACACACCCGATTTCAGGAATTGGGGAGGAGGTACCCACACCGCACAAAACCAACGTTTAGTCTATTGGCCGATGTTAAAAAGCGGTGATTTTGAAATGATGAAGCCTCAATTCGATTTCTATCTGAATTTGTTGAAAAATGCTGAAATCAGAACGCAGTCTGCCTGGGGACATAATGGCGCCAGTTTTACAGAGCAATTGGAAAATTTTGGATTACCAAACCCAGCAGAATACGGCTGGAAACGTCCTGCCGATTTTAACAAAGGCATGGAATACAATGCCTGGTTAGAACACCAGTGGGATACAGTTTTGGAATTCTGCATGATGATTTTGGAAACAGAAAGGTATAATGGCAATAACATCGAAAAGTATCTTCCATTGATTGAAAGTTCACTTAGCTTTTTCAAAGCGCACTACACTTATTTAGCCAAACAGCGCGGAGCAAAAGCTTTAGATGCCGATGGACATTTGGTTTTGTACCCTGGCTCTGGTGCTGAAACCTATAAAATGGCCTATAACTCCACCTCAACCATTGCTGCGCTAAAAACCGTTTTAGAACGACTTCTGGAGCGTCCCAATTTATCCGAAAAGCAAAAGTTGGAATGGACGGCCATGCTAAAAACCATTCCACCCATCAGTTTTAGAACATTTGACGGTCATACCACAATTGCTCCGGCAAAACTTTGGGAGCGCATTAACAATACCGAAAGTCCGCAGTTGTATCCCGTTTATCCCTGGGGCATTTATGGAATTGGTAAACCTGGTTTAGACACCGCCATCAATACTTTTAAATACGATACAGATGTGCTGAAATTCCGCAGTTTTGTAGGCTGGAAACAGGACAATATTTTTGCTGCCAGATTAGGTTTAACTGAAGATGCTGCAAAATTAACCACCGCAAAGTTAAAAGACTCGGGAAGGAGATTCCCGGCATTCTGGGGACCTGGCTTCGACTGGACACCAGACCATAATTGGGGCGGCTCTGGTATGATCGGTTTACAGGAAATGCTGATGCAGGTAGACGGAAAAAAGATTTATCTTTACCCTGCATGGCCTAAAGAGTGGGATGTACATTTCAAGCTCTATGCGCCTTACCAAACCACCGTTGAAGGGCAGTTAAAGAATGGAAAATTAATAGATTTAAAAGTATCGCCTGAATCAAGGAGATCGGATATAATTAATATGATTAACTAATCGGTATCGTCATCCTGAACTTGTTTCAGGATCTAATCAGTATTAAAGACCCTGAAATGAATTCAGGGGGACGCTACAAAAAAAATAAAAAACATGGATTTACAATTAAAAGAAAAAGTTATTATCATTACCGGTGCTGCTAAAGGCATTGGAAGAAGCATTGCGGAAGTATTTGCTAAAGAAAATGCAATTGCCGTAATCGTAGGTAGAAAAGCAGCAGATAACCAAAAAGTAGTTGATGAAATTATTGCTCAAGGCAAACAAGCGGAACAATTTGTTGCAGAACTTTCCAATCCGGATGATTGCGAAAAAGTAGTTAAAGAAATTGTCGCTAAATTTGGAAGGATTGATGGTTTAGTGAATAACGCCGGCGTTAACGATGGGGTGGGTTTAGAAAGTGGAAATTATAAAGACTTTATGGCTTCATTACATAAAAATGTAGTGCATTATTATTTGATGGCACACCATGCCTTGCCAGAATTAATTAAAAGCAAAGGTGCAATTGTAAACATCACTTCAAAAACGGCTGAAACGGGGCAAGGAAATACTTCAGCCTATGCTGCCGCAAATGGTGGTAGAAATGCATTAACCCGCGAGTGGGCTGTTGAATTACTAAAATACGGCATCCGAGTAAATGCAGTAGTGGTTGCCGAATGCTGGACACCTGCTTACGAAACCTGGATAGAGACTTTGGATAATGCGGAAGAAAAACTAAAAGAAATCACTTCAAAAATTCCATTGGAAAACAGAATGACAACTGCAGAAGAAATTGCAAACATGACAGCCTTTTTAATGTCTAACAAATCAAGCCATACCACCGGACAGATTATCCATGTTGATGGCGGTTATGTTCATTTAGACAGAGCTTTGGCGAACGCTTAATCCACCGACGTCATTTCGAGCGGAGTGCAACGCAGCCGAGAAATCTATCTAAGCAGATCTCTCCATTCCACTGCGCTTCAGTCGAGATGACGATTTTTCTTATTCAATCATTAAATTACAATGAAAACCCTTACCTGTACTACACCTGGAACTTTCGAATATTCAGAAACAGAAAAACCTGAGCTTAAAAAAGACCATGCCATTATAAAAATTAAAAGAATCGGTATCTGCGGGACCGATTTACATGCCTTTGAAGGTACCCAACCTTTCTTTAATTACCCAAGAGTTTTAGGTCACGAGTTATCAGGCGAATTGGTTGAAGCCGATGGAGTCGATAACTTCAAAATAGGAGAGGCTGTTACTTTTATCCCATATTTTAATTGTGGCGAATGCATTGCCTGCCGAACGAACAAACCAAACTGCTGTGTTAAAATGCAGGTTTGTGGTGTACATGTTGATGGTGGTATGCGCGAATATTTGCAGGTTCCATCGAGGACACTTTTACATGGCGAGGGATTGAGTTATGATGAGCTCGCTTTAGTTGAACCTTTAGCTATAGGCGCGCACGGTGTTCGCAGGGCAGCTGTTCAGCCTGGAGAATTTGTCCTGGTTATTGGTGCCGGGCCAATTGGTTTAGGCACAATGGAATTCGCCAGAATTGCCGGGGCCAACGTAATCGCCTTAGATATTAATGAAGACCGCCTGGCTTTCTGTAAAGATAAATTAAAGGTAGCGCATGTAGTTAATGCGCTTTCGCCTGATGTTGCGCAACAATTGAGCGATATAACCAATGGTGATATGCCAACGGTTGTAATCGATGCAACGGGGAATCAGAAGGCCATTAACAACGCCATAAACTATATGGCACATGGCGCAAGGTTCGTTTTAATAGGGCTGCAAAAAGGAGATTTAATTTTTAACCACCCTGAGTTTCACAAGCGCGAATCGACATTAATGAGCAGCAGAAATGCCACCATTGAAGATTTTGAGCATGTAATCAAATCAATGAAAGCTGGTTTGGTTAATCCTACCAACTATATTACGCATCAGGTTAAATTTGAGGAAGTAAAAGATGAGTTTGAAAACTGGTTAGATCCAAAGAACGGGGTGATTAAAGCAATGGTTAGTGTAGGATTGTAGGTGGTATTTAAGTTACGCGTCCTCCTAAACTTGTTTCAGGATCTATCCTGCTTAGCGTTCCTAAAAAGATCCTGAACTAAATCTACTCAATTATCGTCATTGCGAGAAGGCTTTTTAAGCCGACGAAGCAATCTTACTCGCAGGAATAGCTATATATAAAAAGATTGCTTCGTCATTCCTCCTCGCAATGACGATTTTTTTATTGGAACCTCTCAATCGCACTTGTTTCAGGATCTATCCCGCTAGGCGCTCCTAAAAAGATCCTGAAACAAGTTCAGGAGGACGATCACGGGATGCGTTTACAGGAGGTGAAAATCACAAAATGAAAATCACATAAAAAAGCCGATAACCATAAGATTATCGGCTTTTATTGTACAGTGCTTTATTAAATTATTTATAAAAAACCTCATTCCAATGCAATTCATTTCTGAATTGATTGATTTTGGTATCGGCACCAATATTTACATATTCTAAGCCGGCAATATTCGCAAAATCCAATAAATGCTCGGTAGTTAAATTCTGACTATAAGCGGTATGGTGGGCACCACCAGCATAAATCCATGCTGCACAACCTGTTTTCATATCAGGCAATGGTTTCCAGAGTACACGGGCTACCGGTAAGTTTGGTAAATCATGTTCAGCTTCAACAGCTTTTACTTCGTTCACCAATAAACGGAAACGGTTGCCCATATCGATTAAAGATGCATTTAAAGCATCGCCACCAGCAACGTTAAAAACCAAACGCGCAGGATCTGCTTTGCCGCCAATACCTAATGGGTGAACCTCTAAACTCGCTTTACCACTTGCCAATGAAGCATCAACCTCGAGCATGTGCGAGCCTAAAACCATCGAGTTTGCCGGATCGAAATGATAGGTATAATCTTCCATAAATGCGTTTCCACCAGCTAAACCAGCACCCATTACTTTACAGGCACGTACCAATGCAGCCGTTTTCCAATCACCTTCACCCGCGAAACCGTAACCATCGGACATTAAACGTTGTGCTGCAATTCCTGGTAGCTGGATCATACCATGTAGATCTTCAAAAGTATCTGAGAAACCTTTAAAACCTCCATCTTCCAGGAATTTTCTTAAACCCAGTTCAATTTTAGCTGCTTCATAAACAGACGAATGCCTTGCACCGCCTACTTTTAAATCAGCAGTCATCTCGTAAGTCGATTCGTATTCTTTTAATAACGCCTGAATTGACTCCTCACTTATTCCATTAATTACCGCTACTAAATCACCTATACCATAGGTATTTACCGCGAAACCAAATTTCATTTCAGCTTCTACCTTATCGCCATCGGTAACCGCAACATAACGCATATTATCGCCAAAACGCGCAAATTTAGCACCTTGCCAATCGTGCCATCCGGCAGCAGCCCTGCACCAGGTATCAATCTGTTTAGCTACTTCTTCATCCTGCCAGTGCCCAACAACTACTTTACGGTCTTTGCGCATGCGTGATACCATAAAACCAAATTCACGGTCGCCATGCGCACTTTGATTCAGGTTCATGAAATCCATATCAATGGTATTCCATGGAATATCGCGGTTAAACTGCGTATGTAAGTGCAATAATGGTTTCTGCAAAACATTTAAGCCCCTGATCCACATTTTAGCAGGAGAGAAGGTATGCATCCAGGTAATTACGCCGATACAGTTCTCATCAATATTGGCTTGTTGCAAGGTTTCGAAAATCTCCTCTGTAGTTTTCACAATCGGCTTGTACACTACCGAAACAGAAATACTTCCGTTCTGGTTTAACGAATCGGCCACTTGTTGAGCGTGCTCCGCTACTTGTTTTAAGGTTTCTTCACCGTACAAATGTTGCGTACCCGTAATAAACCAAACTTGTAATTTTTTTAAATCAATCATTACTATTTATGTTATTTTTAATTTATTCAATGCCATGGTCTGTGTCCTCACAGACCATTATGTATCTCTTTTTTAAAGCGTACCACTCTTCATCGGTCTGTATCTTCACGGAACATTATCCCTAGTCTTTTTTTTGAAAAGCAAGGTTCCGTATTTCATCGGTTAGGGTAGTCCTGCTTTCCGTTTTATTCACCCACCTGCGGTTGCGTTCATGCTCACTCCAATCAGGTTTAAGTTACTTAGGTAAACCTTACAATGTTAAACCCGACCGTAGCGAGATGCCGATTTTTTCAATCGGCAGAAGCGGGGGCGGGGCTTTCGTTCCCCAAGCACCACTGCAATTGCTTTCCAAAACCCTTAATTCAATTTATGCAACCAAACTCAAAACTCCCAACTCTAAACTCACTTCTGTCCATAATAGGCACCATCACCATGTTTACGCTCGTAATGTTTCTCTATCAACGAATCTTTCAGCTTCGGTGCCTGCGGATTGATCTGTTCGGTTAACAAAGCCATTTGCGCTACAGTTTCTAAAACCGCACTGTTATAAACGGCTTTCTCGGCTGTTTTTCCCCAGGTAAAAGGAGCGTGGTTGCCCACCAAAATCATCTCAACTTCTTTATAACTTAGGCCTAAACTTTCAAAATGATTCATGATCTGAAACCCTGTTTCGTACTCATAATTTCCTTTGATCATTTCATCAGCCATTGGTGGGGCACATGGAATATCTACTGTTAAATGGTCGGCATGGGTAGTTCCGAAAATTGGAATTGCCCTTTGCGCCTGCGCCCAAGCCGTGCCATAAGTAGAATGGGTATGTACAATCCCGCCAATTTCTGCCCAGTGTTTATATAAAACCGCATGGGTTTTGGTATCTGATGAGGGACGTAAACTTCCTTCAACAGTATTTCCGTCAAAGTCTACAATCACCATTTTCTCCGGCGACAAATCTTCGTAAGGTACACCGCTTGGTTTAATGGCAAAAACACCTTTCGATCTGTCTGCAGCACTCACATTACCGAAGGTAAAAAGTACCAGTCCCAATTTGGGCAACTGCATGTTGGCCTGGTAAGCCTGCTCTTTTATATCTTGATAGTTGCTCATGATAAGTAAGGTTTTACATCTTTTTTATTGTATTTTTCCAGGTACCTACCTAATCCCAGATATTGTTGGTAATGCTGGCGGTAAAGTTTTTGTTTCTTAATATTCGGCTTGTATTCTTTCTCAAAGCCTGTTCCCATGGCCGCCATTGCTGCTTCGATATTTGGATAAATACCAGCTGCTACAGCAGCGAACATTGCTGCACCTAATGCACAGGTATGCTCAAAACGATGGATTCTAATGGGCATTTCCAATACATCTGCCATCATTTGCATAATATAGGCTGATTTTTTTGCTACACCGCCAATACCGATAATTCCTTTTACCGGAACACCCTGTTCTTTAAAGCGGTCTACAATAGCTTTCGCACCAAAACAGGTTGCTGCAGCTAAGGCACGGAAAAACCGTGGTGCATCGGTTCCTAAACCTAAACCCGTTATGGCACCTTTAAGTTCCTGATTTGCATCTGGCGTTCTACGGCCGTTCAACCAGTCTATTGCGAGTTCTGCATAATCTCCGTCTGGTAAAGCTGCAGCTTCGTTACTTAACTTAGCAATTATTTTCCCTTCAAGCTCCGCCTTTAATGCAGTAGCTGTAGCTTCATCAATTACATCAGATTCAGTAAGTAAATGGTTTAATGGCCAGCTGATTAAATTCTTGAACCAGGCATAAACATCTCCGAAAGCAGATTGACCGGCCTCTAAACCTGCCATACCCGGAATTACCGAGCCATTAACCTGTCCACAGATCCCGTTGATCAATTTTCCATGTAAATCCTGATTGGGTGCAACCAAAATATCGCAGGTACTCGTACCCATTACTTTACTCAGGTAGTAAGGTTCAATCTGTCCGCCAACCGCACCCATGTGCGCATCAAATGCGCCAACACCAACTACTACATCTGTACTTAAGCCCAGTTTAGTTGCCCATTCTTCACTCAATGTTCCCGCAGAAATATCAGAAGTATAGGTATCGGTGAATAATTTATCTCTAAAACCTGCTAAAAGCGGATCAAGACTACTAAAGAAATCTTCAGGAGGTAAACCGTTAAACTCTTCTGCCCAAAGTGCTTTATGCCCGGCGGCACAACGGCTACGTTTCATTGTTGTAATGTCGTTACCGCCACAAAGCAAAAACGGAACCCAGTCGCAATGTTCTACCCATGACGCAGCACCTTTTTTAATAGTCGAATCGACCCTTAATATGTGTAATAATTTAGACCAGAACCATTCTGATGAATAAATGCCACCTACATATTTGAGGTAATTGGTGCTAAATTTAGTAGCATGTTCATTAATTTCTGCGGCTTCTTTAACTGAGGTATGGTCTTTCCAAAGCACAAACATGGCATTTGGATTTTCTTCAAAACCTTTGGTCAGGGCAAGGGGCGTACCTGTCGCATCAACAGCCACCGGACTTGATCCCGTTGTATCAACCGAAATTCCCTTAACCAGGTGTGCAATATCGGCACCACCTGCTTTTGTTAAACAATCTTTTATAGTGTGTGTTAAACCTTCAATATAATCTAACGGATGCTGGCGGAACTGATTAACAGCCGGTTTACAATATAAACCTTTCTGCCATCTTGGGTAAAGAAAAACAGACGATGCTATTTCCTTTCCGTTTGCGGTATCGACTAGAACTGACCGGACAGAATCTGTCCCGTAATCCACTCCAATTACATAGTTTGCTGTGCTCATAACAATAAATAAATGTCTAATTAACGTTTATTTTTTTGAATTAAAAAATTTTATTGCTTTTTTAATCAAAAACCTTCATTTTAACGTTTTAGTAGCATGAATTTGTATATCATTATTTGTATCCACTAGTGTTGGATATTTTTTAAACCCTATTCTTTTTTCACTACCGGGTATAGGAATTTAAAAGAATTGGACACCGCCTGGTGCATTATCGTTGCATGGTTCTCCTGTGGCAAAAAATCAAAATATACTTTTACATTTTTGTTTTTGAACCCTTTTATTTTTTCGGTCAATAAATTTGCATCCACTTCCATTACCCTGGGTATTTCGGTTGGCGTAAGGCCTTCTTTACCTACACCAATGTAAACATCAGTTTGTTGCTTAAACATATTTTCCTTTATTTCGGAATCCTGATTTAACAACGAGCCATTATCCCACCATAAACTCGGACTAATAATAATGTATTTATTAAAAAGCGTAGGTTTTTTAATCAGGATTTCTGTAGCCAGCAAGCCGCCTAAAGATTGACCAATAAGGGTTTTGTTCTCGTTCGTTTTGTATTTCGACTGAATATAGGGTTGAAGCTCTTTTTCAATGAACGAAATAAATTGATCAGAATGGCCTGTTGTAGGATATTTTTTCTTGTCGCCCTCGATGGAGGTAGGGAAAGTAAAATCCCGTTTCCGATCTACAGTAGCAATGCCCACCACAATTGATTTAGGCACCTGATTTACCCATTCGAAACTGTTAAACTGTACTAGCCCTACAATATGGATGAAATCTTCATCTGCAGAACCATCGAGTAAATAAATTATCGGATATTTTGTGGTATCGTTTTGTGTATAACCTTCGGGAAGGTAAATGTTCAGGATTCTTTTCTCGGCCAGTTCTTTTGATTGGATTTCGTCTATTCGCCCCAAAACAAAGGGTTTACTTTTGTCGCTTTCATTTGGCCTGTTTTTTTGTCCAAAAACTACTGCTGTAAAAAAAGTTAAAAGAAGAATTAGAAATGTTTTGTTCATATGGTGCTTATAGGATGTTTGGTGCATTAAGCTGTGCTTAATTTATCTGCCGTTTTTTTGGAAAAATACAATTTTCATTTGGCCCGATAAAATTGGTCTCAATAAGATGATTTTCTCTTGGTCAATTTAGCTAAGACAAAGATAGATTTGCTTAGTCCCGTTCTTTTAAGATCATGAAACTTTGCACCGATAAAAATTGTTAGCCATTTAACCTAATCAGCAGCTCCCTTCAAGCGTTGCCTGTGGCTTTTGCCCCACCTGATCATTTCCAGAATGATACCACCAAAAGACTGGCAGTATTCAGTAGAAGTATATTCAATACTTACAGGAGTATCGTCTATCACTGTTCTTTTGATCAGCTGGTTTGCCGTCATTTCCTTTAATTCCTTACTTAGCATCCGCGTGGTAATTCCCGGAATGCTTCTTTCAATATCCCGGAATCTTTTATTGCCGTTACAGATGGAATTGATGATCGGCAGTTTCCATTTGCCCCCGAGCACATAGAGCGTATCCTGTAAAGCCTGCACCTCTTCTTTTTGGTTGCGCGGATTGGACAGCACCTCTGTCGCAATCTGGATTGTTTTTTCTGTTTCCATAACTGGTATACTCTGTTATACTGACTACAAAAGTATACCAATACAGCCGTATTTTTGGAGGTATAAAATTTATTTTTTTATCATGAACAATTTAACAGGAAAAAAAGCGCTGATAACCGGCGGAAATAGCGGCATCGGTTATGCCACGGCAAAAGAATTAAAAGCATTGGGTGCAGAGGTGATTATTACCGGAAGGAGAAAAGATGCCGTTGAAAAGGCTGCTTCAGACCTTGGCGCGATAGGATTGGTGGCAGATCAGAGCCAGATCACCGCAATTGAAGGGTTGGCGAGTGAGGTAGGAACAATCTTTGGTAAAATCGACATCCTGTTTATTAATGCGGGTGTAGTGGAGCAGAGCAGCATTGCGGATGCCACTGAAAAAAGTTTTGATAACATTTTTGGTGTTAATTTTAAAGGCGCTTATTTTACCTTGAGCAAATTTATCCCATTGCTGAATGATGGTGGTTCTGTGGTATTCCTTTCTTCGAATACGGCACATATGGACGGGGCAAACAGCTCAATTTACGCTTCAAGCAAAGCAGCACTGAACTCGGTGATGCGTATTGCAGCTGTAGAGCTTGCACCGCGCCAGATCCGGGTGAACAGTGTGAGTCCAGGCCCTATTGCTACAGAAATTATGAACAAAATAGGACTGAGCGAAGAACAATTAGCAGGCATTAACCAGTGGTTGATCGGCCGTATTCCGCTCGGCAAAATCGGAAAATCTGAGGATGTGGCCAAAATGGTTACCTTCTTTTGTGGTGATGACGCCACTTATATTACAGGGGCAGAAATCGTAATGGACGGGGGCATGAGCCTGAAAGCCTAAGACGGGATGGTTAAAGGTACAGGCGAAGGCTGTCTGTACCAGTGACTAGGAAAGCATCTTGAAACCAAAACAATATTTTTGGGAGGCAAGCCCATTTTAGGTATTTTTGCTTATCAAGCAAAAAAATTATGAGCAATACGCCGCAGAAGTTAAAGCACCAGCAGGTACAGTACCTTGAATTTCTTTCACGCGACCTTGAAAAGGTCAAAGCATTTTATACAGCGGCCTTTGGATGGGTTTTTACCGATTACGGGCCTGAATATACCGCTTTTGAAGGGGATTTTGTAGATGGAGGTTTTACCATCGGAGCGCCATTGAAAGGAAGCATCCTGGTTGTACTTTATTCGCAGGATTTAGAAGGGACAAGAACAAATGTGATTAATGCAGGTGGTGTGATTTCAAAAGAAATCTTCGCTTTCCCGGGCGGGCGTAGATTCCAGTTCCTTGATCCGGATGGATATGAACTTGCCGTGTGGTCGCTGTAAGGATGGACCCGATGCGCTTTCCTTTTAAAGAGGCCATGGGTTATCAATTTCGTCATTTTTTGTGAAGCTCCTGCGCAAGCCCGATTAAGAGACCTTCTGATCCCCTGATGTAGCAAAGTTTGTAAACGTCTTCATATTCAACAACTTCACCAACCAGTATGGCACCATGTTTTTCCAGCCTTGGCAACAACTCGTCGATATCTGAAACCGTAAACATTACACGCAGGTAGCCGAGGGAATTAACCGGTGCTTCGCGGTGGTCTGAAATGGTAAGCGGACTAAGAAACTGTGAAATTTCAAGGCGGCTATGGCCGTCGGGGGTAACCATCATAGCCACTTCCACGTGCTGGTTACCCAGCCCCGTAACCTTACCTGCCCATTCTCCCTCGATTGTTGCCCGGCCTTCAAGTTTCAGTCCGATTTCGCTGAAAAAAGAGATTGCATGGTCAAGCGATGCCACAACAATGCCCATGTTATCCATTCTGATCAATTGGTTCTGTTCCATAAGAATTTGCTTATAATTTAAAATTAAGGAATTTCACAAAGTTAACCGATGCTTTATAGAATAAATTGTATAAATCGGAACAGAAAGTATGATATTCATTATGGGCGCCAGGGGTCCCACCACCTTTCAGTCAGCGATGACTCGGGTACTAAAGATGTAATCACCTATTAATATGGTTTGAATTAGAAAATATGTAATTTTAAAAATGATCAGGACCATACCTCAGCTTATTGTGATTGATATTGAGCAGGAAACCGCCGGCGTAAGCAGCTACAAAAATATTCCGCTTTCGCTCTTTAATGACCATGTTGTAAGAGTTGGAGTAATGACAGAGCCCTTTTACTGGCACTACCATCCAAATAGTGATGAAACCTTTATGGGCATTGAAGGTACTTTATTAATTGATCTTGAGAACCGTACGGTTGAGTTGAAACCGGGACAGCTGTTCACCATTCCTGCAATGGTTAAGCACCGTACCAGACCGCTTGATGGACGTTCGGTGAACCTTACCTTCGAACTTGCTGAAATGGAAACGGTGAGATGCGATGCAGGTTGATCATTGTATTTTGGTTTATGCCAGCCTGATAAACATAGTAGCAAATAAAAGGCAACTTCCGATGATGAAGATGGTCCGCTACATTTTAACCTTACTTCAATCAATGAAGCGGAAGCATCTAGACGAGTGGGTAAAGATCCTTTAAGGTACAGTAAAAAGTCCGACGGAACCCAGTTCTCTGAAGCAGCTGCATTGGTCAGAACAATGGCGATGTTGAAGTTGGAACTTTGGGACAAGGCTGCTTTCCGCGTTAAAGATAATAAAGCGTATCTTGTGGCTAGGGCTATACCGAGTGCAAAGATCTTACTTAGCAGTAAACCCTAGGTTTGTTTTAAATAAAGCACAATGGATATTGGCTATTAATAGCCAATATCCATTGTGCGACAAAAATTTGCTAGTTAAATGTCGAATATATAATCCGCTTCTAGGTTAATGGTGATCCGTATAAAGTCATCATTATCGGATAGCCCGTACAATTGACCGATTAACTTCATAAGATCAACGAAATAACTTTCTTCACGAGTGAAATCGACGTAAACGACATCCTGAAGAAAAGGGGTAAAGGATTCGGCCTGTGTACCTTCTATCAATACAGGGATAACGGTATTCCCATGCACGGACTTTCGTCTTAGCCTTGTATTAATCAACAGTTGTTCTTGCTTGACCACAGAATCCAGTGTTGTAAACTCGTATTTTTTTGAAAGTAGCTTAGATCCAACGGGAATAACAAAATCGCTGGACATAATCTCATCGACATATTGGGAAATACTTGAACCTGGGAGATTGTTCCAACGGTCGAGTAGCACGTTGACTCCTGCACTTTTCAAATCCTTAGCAAAGCGCAGAACCCATGCTTCATGTTCCTTATTACCCCATGCATAACAGATAAAGCACTTCGGGGAGTTAATATTATTTTCGGTTTTAAGCAGGCTTTTTAATTTGATTAGAGAGGTTTCAAACAAAGTCCGCCTATCCGCAATACGTTTTTGATCATCTACCTTTTCATCAAATTCTTGTAACGTTAGGTTTTCTAATGCATTTTTTAATGAAATTTCCGTACCGCATTCATGACAAAATGTAGATTTTTTATCCTTGTTTACCCGGTCGATCACAACGGGTCTTTGGATTTGCTCTTGGCATTTTTGACAGACTACCGGCAGGTAACGTTTTATGGTAATGTTCCTTCGGATCAGAAACCTTTCAAATAGACTCTGAAAGAGCTGTTTAGTATGGGAAGGGATATCGTCAATGTGATAAAGCGTAAACTCAACTTCTGCCTCTTTATCATTGCGTTGGATAAAACCACAGACTTCGTTATCGGCGATCTGGTATTCAGCCTGGTTCTGCCACTGGTTATGTCTGATAAATGTATTGGTATATCCCAGAAGTACCACAAGTGAGGGATAGACATTTTCAATTGCCCCTCTTACAATATAGGAAGCACCTTCAATAACAGATTCTTGTGGCTTACTCGGCTTTTTCTCGTTAATAAGAGAGGGGAATACGAAAAAGTTTGATCCATTAAAGTTTTCCCTGAAACAGATTGCTTTTTTGAGGAAAAGCGAAACAGTGGCATCGATAATAATTTTTCGTTCGGTTACAGAGAGCGCGTCAAGTTCAGGAAAGGCATATTTGTCGTCCAACAGTCTGTTTTCTTCCAATACGCCTAGTCCTTTCGGATTTTTGCGGGCTTCCAAAATGACAGAAGATGCCAGGTTGATGATCAGGTCTGGAAAAAGCAGTATAAAATCTTCCCTTCGTGAATTTTGAATTACAGAAACATAACCATGGTTTTCCAGGTGCCTCACTGCTGATACAAATTCATCCTGCTCAAACATCATTTCTGGTTTCGCTTTAAGGATGGCCCTTTCCAAATCCTCGTATGTGACTAGAACAGATTGCTGGCTAGTATTTTCTTTAAGGGCCAAAATGTACTCTTTGATTATCTTAAACGTCACGGTGGTAATGGTCATCGAAAAACTGTTCCATGGGATAAGTGACCTAATCTTGGTCATCAGATCATCAAGACCTTCGTTGGTACTCGCACTGGTGGGAAGGTAGCCGCCTGTAAAGCCCTTGTTTTTCGCAAAGTCAGAAAGTTCTGATTGGGTCAGCGTCGAGGTACCGCGGTCAACACGTGAGCCGACCAGTATCGCCGGACATTGACTTTCCCTATTCATCTGAAGTTGATTAAGCCAAAAAATGGCACTTGATAAAGGATTTTCTCTAATTGTAGGGTCAAACAGGATCAGCGCGAGATCGACTTTGTCCAAAAAGAGCGAATGGACCAATCGATAGTCCGGCTGCCCGGCAAGGTCCCAAAGCACAGCTTCGCACTCGGTTCCGTCTGTACGCGTTAGCGCAAGATCATCTACGACCCAAAACTGTTGCCCATGAGTAGATTCATGTTCCTTAAAATGTCCCTGTGAAATCCGCCAGCCAAGTCCTGTTTTTCCCACTCCGGAATCGCCTACCAAAACGATTTTCGCGGTTGTATAACGTACCTGTTTAACCCTTTTTTTGTTAAGTAAAAGTTGATTAAGGTCTATTTTCCAAATCCTCAGCGCAGTATCTTTGTGTGACCTGGTCACTAGATATTCTCCATCAAAAGAGAACTCAATATTTACAGGTATTATGTCGGCGGAAGTTTCCTTTATGGTTAATATGCATTGCCATTCTTCAGTCTCCCAAAATTTTACCGTTCCATCGAGTGATTTAGAGATTAAAAAACGTCCATCTGGACTAAAGGTCATGCCGTTTATTATATTGGTGTGGGCATGGATTTCAATCTCAACGTTATCCGAAAGGGCTTCATGGTTGATCAATATTTTGTCATCGCTAGCAATCGCGAAATGATTCTTGGAACGCGATAAACTAAACTGCGAATCCCGGATATGGTCATATATAAACCTTTCAACCTCTCCTCTTTCTTTAAGGTTATAATGAACGATTTCGTTTTGGTGGGATGCGATAGACAGTATGTTTTTATCGGGGGCAAGGGCAAGACTTATTATTATGCCATTACATTCGGTTAAAATTCTTCCTACATTTTTACTTTCTAAATCCCACAATCTCACTGTCCTGTCGGCCGAGCCGCTGATAAGGGTTTTGTTGTCCGGAAGATATAGTAATTCATTGATCCAGGATTTGTGACCAGTAAGATGTTCAATGACATGGCCGCTTGCTAGTTCAATAATTACAATAATTTTGCCATCGGCAATGGCGAGAAACTGATCATCTTTTGACCACTCGAGCGTTTTTACCCGATCTCTTCCTGAATATAAGCGCACTGGTCTTTCTAAGCCTATTCGAAAAATCCAAACGTCTTTTCCTGAGATGTAGGCAATACTATAGCCTTTGTTAGCATATTTTGCGCAAGAGATGAGTTCGTTTTCGGTATCTAATACACTAATAGCCTTAAACCAGGATTTACATCTGATCCAACTGCTAAAAAATCATAGTTGATGGTCTTATTTTTTTTTGTTGTGTTTTTTTTGGCGAGAGTCTTCTTGGTATTCATTATTGCAATATCTATCTTTTTTTTAAACCCAGTACTTTGTTAAATTAATTGCTGCCAGTTGCAGTGTCTTGGTGAAAATATCAGTGTCCCAAAACAATCTAATGTTTGTTTAAGTCAATACCTTATCGGATATATAGAGATCAATTTCATGTAAAGTCCCGTTCAGCAAAAAACGTAAATGTTTGGAGGAACGTTCGATGATCTTTAGGTCACCAAAATCAAATGTTTTATGGCAATTTGGGCACAGTATAATGATGTTTTTCAGGCTCTCCTCACCATTGAACTTTTTAGCGGTAATATGGGCAGCCTCAATATAAAAAGAGCCATCTTTCTTGATGATCTGGCTCGGGCAAATCTGGCACTGATAACCCCTTAATTTCTTGATGAGCAGGATTATATATGCGTTCCTGCTATAAGCACTGTGCTTGAATTCGATTTTTTTGGCTTTATTTTCTTCAATATTGGCTAAAGCAACCCTGATATCAGCGTCACTCATGTCGATTACTAATTTTGATATTGACTCCTGTTCTTGCAACTCTTGGGAGCTTTCGATTCGCAGTTCGAGCGTTTCATAAACCTTTCCACCCAATTGTGGTTCAATAGCTATGGGTGGTTCAACACTGATTCTGCGTTGTTTTTCGGTTCTATGGTCGTCCCATGTGTTTACGACAAGTTCTCCTTGATCTCCAATTTCTATGTGTCCGTTGGCCAATTTCTCCCTTAACACAGCCTCTATTTGGGGGATATTCTTAGGATGAAGGGCCAGTTTTTTCTTGAATTCTTCAAATGGCAGGTTCTCAGAAGCCTTCATGCTTGACCAGGTAAAGCTGACAGATGGTACAGTTTCATAATCTTCCCAGTCTGATGGATATTCTTTACCATTTAAACCCCAATAGCCACCTTTGAATTCCTGAAACCGGTCATTTTTTCTCGATTCAAGATTGCTGTTCAGTGTTGTGATATCTGTGTCCCGAAAGGGTTGAATGTAATCAGCCAACTCCAGTTTATGGACGGGTGTTTGTTTGCTCCCCAGATATTCAATTACCATTTCCTGGATAGTACCGCCCTTGACTTTTCCGGTCTCTTCCCATTCTTTTAGACCAAAGCAACTGGTTTTGCCAAAATGGATAAAAAGTGGGTGTTTCATTGCCGACTGTAAAGAGGCAACGGTATAGTTCATACCTGGATATTGTTCTACAGCTTTTTTATAGATATCCTCTACCGGGTGACCTAATCTTTCTATTGGCATAGCCCGTAATGCATCTTCAACGTATTCCCATACCTGCATTTTTTTTGTTCTCGGGAAGATGACATTTCCTGAAATAAACCTGTTCGGCCCAAGCTCATGTGCCATCAGTTTTTCGCAGATTTGAATAACCCTATCTTGATAAGGGCTTAAATTTCCAATACTGAATTCGAAAAAAAAATCATTAAAGCTGATCTCGGTCCTTTTGGTTACGACTTTGCTGTTTTCCCTGATAAAATCGATGCATTCTTGGAATTTAAAGCGCTCGCTTAGTTCATTTTTAATAAGGTAAAGATTATTCCACCTCTTATTGCCAGGATAGGATTCTTCACCGATTAATTTATGGCTTTCTTTGAGTAAAAGAGCGGCGATTTTAGTAATAAAGATACCCGTAAATCTTGTGGCTGCCTGGCCGTTGATTATATGTATTTCGTCTGCGTTGTATTCCAAAAAGTCTGCTCGGGGGTTAGGTTCAAATTCATCATTGAGGTGAAGCAACCGTGTAAAGGCGAAATGGGAATTGAAATCCTGAAGGTTTATCTCGCGTAATTGTCGAAAACGTTCTCTATCACGCCCGAATTTGTCCTGGAGCTGTTTTAAGGTCATTAATATATTGCCCTCAAAATAGTTAAAATGATTTTCGTAAAGGACCGAACGGAACTCCTTTTTTATAGTTTCCTTGGTAATCAGGATATCCAGGAATCGGAATAGCGAGATTTTTCCGTCAGTTGAAGTCTCAAAAAGGGACTCAATGTGAAAGGGAGATAATTTAAGGTTTAGCTCTCTCCGGTTGAAGTCTTCTGCAAGTGATCTAGAAGGCATTGTTTCATTGGTTTTCATTGAGGTCGTTTTTTATCGTAGAGTGCACCGTGTTTCAGATCCAGGTTAGTCAGCCATTAACTCTGCGTTCTCCTAATTTATGGGCTCAGATGTATTTATCAATATAGTGTTTGCGAGTTCCTTATTGGCCGATAGTATTATCTTAAATAGTTTCGGGTATCAGGTCAATGGTTGATTTGGCTTTTCGCCTGCCAGAGGCTGGCTCAAGAGAGGATTTATTAGTCATATTAAGAGAAATGTTTAGATAGACCAAAATACGTTTTTATTTGCATCTGCAAGTACTCCCGGTTCTTCTTCGGTCAAAATTGTCGGTATTTTTTATTCTTGGATTGATCATAATGATTTATGTCAACATGATTGGCCATGATAATCTGCTAATGTCTAGGTAATATTACACTGGCAACGCTTTTTTTTCTATTTTAGGTTCAAAATAACGCTCATGATCAATATCAAATTTATCCCGGCCCCAACCCATGAAATTCTTCTCTTTTATCGCAGATACTGTCAAATGGTTGGAATGCAAATCAATTCAAAATCATCAGGTTTCACATGTAAGGCAAGCTTTAATCCTAATAGAAAAGACATATGAAACTCAATAAAGGTTCTGCATTGGCGCCGTTTTGGGGAAGGCCGGTAAACCTGATCACAGGCCTGGATCCACTCGGACTTCAGACTACATCTGAGGCGCTATATACCTGGTTATTACCGGGAGTGACCAACCTGACTAACAGGGCAAGGTATTATGGTTTTTATTGCTGGCTGATTGATCTTTATCACAAAAGGGAAAAGACAGGTAACTCATTCCATCAACGTGCTTTTATGCGAAGGGCAGAGCTGCTGGTTGCCATCATTATGCAGGATAATTATCCAGAGGTTCAACAGATCACAGGCAGCACTTTTGCTTCCGGGATGATCGAGTCTAATGAAGAAGGATTCTATGATCTTAAACTTGGGGCTGATCAGGACAAATCTGATTCGACCTACTGGAAATTTCACACAGGTGCCTTTGGGCAGTATTATTTTGGAGCAATGCGTGCGCTTGGTTTGGTTCAGAGGGCCAGTAATGCAGAAGGAGACACAATCTTTCGGCTGACAGAAAGGGAGGAGGGGACTTGTGGACAGCAATATGCGTGGTGTTTTGATATCGAACTTGACGATGCCTTTAGGAATCTATTTTATGAATCGGTAAAGAACGGAAGGTTATATAAAAAAGATATTGATGTTTTTATCCGTTTTCTGGCCATCTCTACGGTTGACAGTGATACGCTAGAATGGGGTGCCTATAGGACTGCTTTTCTTGGCCCCGATGATCCCTTTGGTGAAAATGAAGAGCTGGGCTACCATAGAAGGGATACGATTCTTTCCCTGATCCAATTAGCTAGGCAGCAAGAGGGCAAATTCGATCCGGCCTTGCTTTTATCTGCATGTTATGCTGGTAAGCTTTCTGAGGACGAGACAGCAATGGGATGGTATTGTTACCAGATCAATGAATATTGGCAGTTTGCTTGTGGACTTATCTTTTGGTCTATTTTACAGGACCTGGCCAATCGCTCCGTTGAACAGTATTTATCGTTCTATATCAAGGATATGTCCGATGATATTGCTGCTGAGATTTGTAAATTGTTGGATATTGGATATTCTGAAGCTGTATTATTGCAGGATATCCTGGATTTGATAGACGGCGAAGGATTGAGCGAAAACGGCTTGCTTTTTAGCTTCCCAGCAAAGGAGGGGACATCGACGGTATTGGCGGCAAGGGATGCTTTTCTGTCACTGATGGTTACCTTGAAGCACAACCGGAATGAACTTGATGAGCTGTACAATTTTATACAGGTGCGTAAATTGATCCGGGATGGGGATTTTCATCAGGGACTCAGCTACCTGTTGCGGTTTTCTGGAAAATCTTTAGCTGCTTTTATTGAACTTTTTCTGAACAACAAGATCATCAACCGCCATCAGTTTGTTGCACTGAGGAAAATGGGGAACGGACAACAGTCCACCCAGAAGTTCATTATAGATGAGGGATATATTAGGCTCGTGGAAATCTATCCCCCAAACTTTACTTCCCCGAGATTTACCGCAATCAGAAATATATTGGCTGATATGCAGGTGATTGACGCAAACAATGAATTAACCCAATTGTCTCATCAATTTTTTGGCGATGATCAATAAAGAAAGTGTGTTGGACCTTATTGGTTCGGGACGGTACCATTCCTGTATATTAACTACCTTTAGTTTTGACTTTTATTTTTTTGAGTCCAAGGTGCTAAGGACATTGCGCTCAGCCAGCATACGTAATATAAATGTACTCATCGATGGCAGGTATTATACAGATTTACTCGAACAGACACGTGATATCAACTTATCCCTGAACAGTGGTTATTCTTTACACCCTATTTTCGGCAAGGGGATATTTCATCCAAAGATTTGGATGCTAATGGGGGATAAAGAGGGGCTACTGTTAGTGGGGTCGGGAAACTTGACCAGTTCTGGGAACGGGAATAATGAAGAACTTTGGTCGGCTTTTCATTATGCTGCTGACCATCCTCAAAATGGTTCGCTGTTTGCCAGTGCATGGGAATATCTCAGCGGCATTGTGGCAGGGGAACGTGGAATCCTGAAAGAAAAATCGTTGGACTGGGTTAATCGTTATGCCTCATGGGTAGCTGGCCTGAATGGGGATAGACATGGAATGCTTTTACCGACAAGTTTAAATTATCAAGCAGCATTGCTGGTTAACCGACAAGACCGATCAATCTGGCAACAGCTTTTAACTATTCTTTCTGGACAAGAGATTTCCGAAATCCTGGCCTGCTCTCCGTATTATGACCAGCGCGGCTGTGTTGTCAGTGCATTGGGAGAGGAATTCCCCCGAGCAGCGATCCGGGTAGTGATTGATGAGAAAGGGGCTGTACCAGCAAAACTAAAAGCTACTAAAAATATAAGTTTTTACCATTGGAAAGATGTGAATGGTAATATTACCGGCAAAAGCGAGCGTGAGAAAAAACGGTTGCATGCCAAGTTATTGATATTCCGTGCAAAAACGGGAGGTGAATATGTCCTTATGGGGAGTGCGAACCTTACGCCGGAGGGAATGGGCCTTGATATCGGTGGCAGGACGAATCAGGAAGCCTCGATTATCCTGTTCGCTGAAAATGGCGGGATTGCAAAAGAAATCGGGATTTTTCCAAAAGCCAGCATGGCGGTGCCACTTGCGGCTTTTAAAACAGGACCTAGGGAACCGATATCAGAAATGCTGATCCATAAGGCTCATCCTATCAAGTTATCTTCGGCTGAGCTAAGTCATGGAACGCTTGAGGTATTTTTAAAGGGTGCGGAGGAAGGTCAGGAGCTTGTAATAGGTTTTTTGGACGCCGAACATGAACCGGTTTTTTCTACAGCGGGAGAGGTTTCTGGGGATAGGGTTATTACATCAAACCTGCCGCAGGTATTTTTTAAATTTATCCAGCTTTGTAACCAAGATAACGAACCTTTATCCAATAAAGTGCTTTTGAGCGATACCACCTTGCTCTCTAAAGGGAATCCAAATCCGATACACAAACGTATCGAACAAATATATGACCAGATGCAGGGTGGCGATTTCAGCAGGGTGTTCGATTTATTAAACTATGCGATGAATGAAGAGGCTGAAATGCCTATTAAAATAGCCAATGCAGCAAGGAATGATAAACCGGTACTTGAAAAGAACAATATCAAAGAGCGTTATGAATTGAGCTCTTATACCATAGTTCAGGCCGATAAGGCGGCTCAGCAGTTACTTTTAAATTCAAGCTCATTGCGCATACTGGAATTCCTGAAATTCTCAAAACCTAAGGGTGAAGCGGATTCGGATATCGATGTCAGTGAACAACTGGGGCCGGAACCCGATGGAGGAGATGTGACTGAATTGCCGCGGAAGATACGGCCTTGGTCGGCAATCGAACGTGAAAGGAGAAAATTGATCAGGTATCTGGATAAAGTTTCTGGCCAGTTATTCGTCCTACTTGAGGCCAGGAGAAATGGCGAAGACTGTCTAATGTCCATTCAGGATTTTAGCAGGTACCTGATTGCCCTTGAACTGTTGCAGGACTACGGTGGAAAGGTTGAAGATTTTTCAGGCAATGAAAGCGATGGTTTATTTGAATACCTGCCACTGGATAGCAAGAATAAAGTAAACAGTGTAAAGAATTATCTCATCGAAATTGTCGGACAATTTATCCTGTTGCTCGAGGCGGGAACCAAGCAGTACGACAATGCGGTCTTAGCTAAAAAATATGATGCGTTGAGGGAGGAGGCAATGATCGGGGGACTCGCATTGCTCATCAACACCTACTGGATTGGTAATAATTGGCATTATGGTGATGTTATGATACTCAATACTTTAAGGCTGCTTATTCCGAAGGACTTATATGAGTTGGAGGAGATACCTGGAGAAATTCTAACTAAACTTGATGTCAAGCTGTCCAGGATAGTAAAACCCGTATTAAAGCAACGTGAGCACTTGCTGCATTTTATGAAAACGCTATTCCCGGCACATCAACAGACAATGAAAAATGTGGTTAAGGGCAATCATCAAAGCCAGGCACAAAGGGGGAATGTGATTTACAGATCGCCTTTTGGATATTGTTATGTTGCAGGGGTAAGTAAAGAAAACTATAGGCTGGTAAGGCCGGGTTTCAAATGGGATGCGATACAAAAAGACCTTATCGGTTATTGCACCGGGAATGAATATCCTTTGCTACCTATTAAGACGCTTTTTATAGTGGAAAGTTAAATGGCCAGGAATAGCTGACTATCAATTTTGCTGTTGACATGAATCATTATTTTGATTATGGCATAGCGTTTTTGCTTCCAAATCTAGCTACATTAGAAATCAACGGTAACGCCCAATCAATATTACCAGGGCATACTCTGAATTAAATAATTATCGCTTAATATAAATTAATGACTCAAAATTTCAAACAAGAAATCCTTGACCTGATCGAGGTCTCCAGGAATACTTATGCCGGAATGCCTTTAAGGATTACCGCAGATTATGATAATGAAAAAGGCCTGATAAGCGCATATAACGGTAGGCAAATTTTAGAAATGCTCCAGAATGCGGATGATGCTGGTGCCAATAAGGTTCAGATCAAATTGGATATTGAAAAGACCGAACTGACCATATCAAATTCAGGAGAACCCTTTAACAAAGGTGGCGTTCAGTCGCTGATGCTTGCAGGGGCAAGCAAAAAAACAAAAAAGAGCTATATCGGAAACAAGGGACTGGGCTTCCGATCGGTACTCAACTGGTCGGACCTTGTAGAAATCGATACCAATGGCTGTGTTTTGAGCTTTTCCCAGGAAATCGCGAAAGAAGCATACCAAGCCTTGCCATTAACCGACAAGCAGTGGCAGGAACTCCGTACCGGTTGGAAATACCGCGATACCACAATTCCGTTTGCTATACTGGCCATACCAGATGTCAAGGATTCGAAAGCCACCGACCATACTTGGGCAACATCGATAAAGATTACCTACGGCAAATACTTTGAAAAAGACATTATAAAACAGATGGAACTGATCGGTGAAGAATGTCTATTGTTTTTGAACCATATAGAAGAGCTAAGTATCTTAGGTCTTGAATCGGGCGACCGGGTATTCAAAAAAGACAAACTGGAGAACGACCGTTCAGATCAGATCACCGTAAACGGCAAGCAATGGGAGGTGTACAAGGTTGAGGGGATGTATGAGGATGGCAAGGATAAAGGAGATCAGTACGAAGATGAATATTACTCGATCAAAGTGGCGGTCAACGAAAAACTCTCTGACGATATCGGTACATTATTCTCTTTCTTCCCTACGTTGGTGTCTTTTCCATTGCCTTGCGTGGTTCATGCCACTTTTGAGCTAGACCCATCTAGGAACGCAATTGTAAAAAGCGACAAAAATGTGTTCTTGCTTGATGAACTTAAAAAACTATTGATCTCAATCACTGAGGACATGGCAGCAGGTAAACACAAATGGAATGCATACCGACTGCTCACGCCTTTGAATGAAAACTCGGATAACCCGCAGGTAAAAACCTTCTATCAGGAGCTTAAATCAGCCAGAGATGCTGCACAAATCTTCCCAACAATTGGAGGAGGAATGCGCCTATTAAATCAAATCCGTTATTACGGGAATGATTTTACCCAATTTATACAAGGGCTAGAAACAGAATACTTTGATGAGCTATTGTGGCCATTTGATGAACGTGTGTCGTCCATACAGTTCAATGGCAAAAGGTATTCAGATTTCGAGCTTATGCAGCGTGTCAATCTGGTCAGCCCAGCTCTAAACATTGTCAACCGGGCATTGATGATCAAATTCTTAAGCAGTTACGAGTTCAATAACCATAAGCAGCAATATACGCTTTTGGTAGATAAGGACGGGAATATCATACCTGTTGGCCATACCTGTTATACACCGATATTGGCCGATGGTGCAGAGTATGAATTGCCCAGCTTTTTGGAAATCGCTTTTATGAACACCAAACTCTATCTGGAGTTAACGGAATTATTTACAAAAAGAGAACTGCCGGCCTCATCAAGGGAGCTGCAGATCGAGATCAAGGAAGTAGTTAACGTGCAGCCGTATGATTCCAATCTGGTGACTGAAAGGATAATCAACCGGGCAAATGCGCTTATACTAAATAAATCCAATGAAGAAAAAAAGGCTGTAGTTTTTGAAATGGTACGGGCATTATGGTCTAATTTTAGCACCTCCCCCAAAAGTGGAAGGTATGGAGGCCCTGTGCCACTTGTGAACTTAAGCCTTGGGGTAAATTTATCTAATACCTTACTATATTCCCTAAGTTATCCGAAAGGGAAATTGATTGCCGATATCTATGGCGAGACATTGCAGGATTACCAGTATGTAGCACCCTTATCATTTTACTCGCTTAAGACCGCGCCGGAAGCTGGGCAGCACGATATTTTGGTGCAGGACTTTTTCAGGTGGCTGGGTGTGAATGATCTAAGCATTATTGAATCCCGAGACACCGTAGTCTCATCTGATCACGATTACTACCGATATGTAGACAAGAATCATGCTGGATTTGTGTGGGGTAGCAAGCTCCAGATCATTGACAGCGAAATCATGAACTTCGACAATATCCAACGTAAGATGAGCTTAGAACAGCTTATCCTATGGGCAATCAAGTGTGAACGCGTACAACAGGCACTTAAATCGAGTGCTAGTGATGTCCTCATCACTAAAAACAATAAAGCCGAACGCTATCGTGAACTTCGAAGCTATATCCATCATCAGTTCCTTTACTCCGGAAAGATCAAAAACTACATAATAGAAAATTATGGTATCCCCAGCGTAAACAGGAACATGATCGACTATAAGAGTGAGCTTTTTACTACCTACGGTATCAGTAAACCAGATATTGATAGTACCTTGCTAAAACTCGGCGCTGTTGAAACCTTTGAGCAACTCAGCGCCGAGCGGGTATTTGAACTGCTATCGCTTTCCAAGAATGATGATCCTGAAGGCAGGTATACGCAGCGTCTTTATAAACTTGCGCTTAAATGGTATGATGATTTTCATGGTGAGCTACCAGGAAGGCCCTATATTGCATATTTTGCAAAGAAAGGAGATGAACAGGGCTATGGTTTGGGTAAGGTTTATTATTCTGATAACCAGGCATTGCCCAAGCATATTCTTAAGGATTTTGCTATACTGGACCTACCTAAGCGATCAGGGGAAGACAAGGTTGCGAAATTATTCCAGATCAGTAATTTCAAAGATATTTCCCTGTCAATCATCCCCGGAAGTATTTCGAGACACCCTCATGAACAAAAATTTCAGGCTTATTGGCTACAGATCAGGGATATGGTACTCGCATACAGGATAGAAAAACTTAATGCATCGGGCGAGAGAAGGGCAGCGGCCAGTCAGATCAAACAGTTTAAGATCAATCTGGTTTCTGCAGGCAGCTTCGATTTCGATGGCCAAAGGATGGAGATGCAAGAAAATAACATGATCAATATTGGCAATCAATTCTACCTGCAGGTGGGCGGCACTACAGGAGATTTGGGCCAATTGAAGAAAAGTCCCGAGTTCTGCGATGCTTTTGCTGAAAGCCTGTGTATATTATTTAAGGTTACCGAACAAAAGAATGATTTTAGAAGACTCTTTAAAAACGATATTGCGGACTCCCGTCACCTCATTACCCAAGATTTGGGCAACGGTACATGGGCAGATGCAAAGGTACTGTTAGGGGTATCTGATCTGGAGCAGCTTTTTTGGAAAAGGATATTCTCTTTAAAGGGAATTGACGTGGAAGGGGCCATGCTTGAAGAAGGGATTACAGATGAGGCTTTGATTGATATTTTCGGTGGGGGTAGCTTTGGTTATTTGCCCGGTCTAATGGACAACCTTTCCGCGCAGAAGACATTTGAGTTTTTAAAAGCCCTATGTACACGGTTGGAGCTTAATTTGAAAGTGTTGATTCAGGACCTGGATATTGGGGACGGGTTTAGGACGATTCATCTGGATAGAATTGAGGTTTTATTAAAGGACCTAAAACAGGATGTCAAAAAATCGCTCTGGAAAAAGCTTTCGAAAGGTACGCTCGAGGAAAAAATGCTTTATAAACATTGGTTTAAGCAATACCAGTATTTGAGGGAGAAATTAGTGCCCCTTGTTTCTGCCTATGACTATTCATTTGAGCTGCCGTATCGATCGGAAGTGCTAAAGTGTATTTTTAATGTTTTTTCAATTGATAACCTGGAAGGCTTGCATGATATCGACCCTGATAACCTGTACCCAGATTTATACAATGACCTCCAAGGCATTTCACTCTCGGATGAGCTACAGAGCTTGTTTTATTTTGCAGATATGGCACAAGAGATTCAAAATAGGGCGCCAAATAGAGATAGTGGCCCAGAGGATATTCTTCTGGATGCCGATCCTTCAGACTACCATTTGGAAATTCTGAATGGTTCGGACTTTTCTGCAGGAACATTTCTCGGCGACAGTGGAACTGAAGCAAAGAGAGCTTGGGTCGCCGATCCCGGTATAGATAATGCCAAACGGAATGCTGGTAAACGGTCGGAGGAAGCAGTTTTCAACCACCTCGTGAAGATATATGGAAAGGAAAACGTTGACTGGCGTTCAGGATATTCGCATGTTTTAGATAGGGATGACAGCATTCATTATGATATTGAGTACCGCAATGAGGAAGCGGTATGGAAGATGCTTGAAGTTAAAACTTTAAATATCAATACCTTTATAATAACTAGAAAAGAGGTTGAAAAAGGTTGCAAGCATTGGAAGGATTATGAACTTGCATTGGTAAGCCATGGCAAGATCAGTATTATAAAAGACTTTTTTAAAGATGCCGATCCTAGCCAATTTGATGGGAATAACAGTTATCTGGTAACGCCAAGAGACTATTATGTAACAATTAATCGAAAACAAAGCGAGGCGAAATCTACTGCTTTCAATGAGGTTCAGGATAAAGAAGATTAATTATCGAACAACCAAAAGCCGCACCTAGTGCGGCTTTTGGTTTTGTATTGTAGTAATGATTTACTTTATAACGAATTTAGCTTTCAGATGGTTAAAAAAGCCATATTAATACTGGCAACATACTAGTTTATTTTTATTTGGGACCGGTTTATATTTTGCTTGATTTTTTCAGACTCCGTTTTCTGTTTGAACTTTTCCGATTCCAGTTTTTGCTTGATTTTTTCCGATTCCAGTTTTTGCATGGCGTTACCATTATCCAATAGCAATTGTAGCCGTTCAAGATTTACCAGACTATTTTTATTGAGCTCTATAGCCTTACGTTGACTCTGAATAGCTTCAGTGAGATTTCCCAGATTCTGATCGGCAATAGATTTGTATTCCCATAGCTGAGCCTTGTCAGAGAAATCAGGATTCAATAACTGTTCGCTTGCGATCTGTTTTGCCTCATCGAACTGCCCCATGGACAGTTTGAAGTCGATCACATGGTAAATAGAGGACCTACCGTTCCTTTTCATCTGTACTTTGGCAACACTATCGATTTTTTTGAACATAGCTATAGTCAAAGGGTCTTTAGGATTTTTTGCAGCCTTAAAGCCTTCCTTTACTGCTGCGATGCGGTTCTGCAGGGTTGGATAAATGTTGAATTTTTCTTCTGCCTCATTCCGCGGCCGGTATGTTGCGGGGTCAAGTGTGAGAATTCCCTCAATAGCGTCCTGTTCTGTTGCCCCAGGAAAGCGACTGATGACGAATCCTGTAAAGAAGTCAGCCCGCCGTTCCCGCTTTCTCCGAATATTGCTATCCGCTCCAAATGCTGATGGAAGGGTATGCCCCATGAAATGATGACCGATCTCATGAGCAATGATGCAGCGCACTGCCCAGCGGACCTTTGTGTCCGATCCTTTGATCTTGTCCAAAAATGCCTGATTGTAATAGATCACCTCCCTAGAAGTCTGATCGAGGGTACTGGCCGCATTGCAGGTGGCCTCACATTGCCTGAATGTATAGCTCAACGGAAAGCTGTTAATAGCATCTTTTTTCAAGGTCGCAATAATCCCGTCGAATTCCGTGAATGGGTTGATGCTAATCAACGGATCAATTGCTATCTTACCTACAAGCGCCGGACTGCATCTTTTTTGAAGCTCCTGATAGGTATTGCTGCAATTGAATGAACAGACCATCGGTTCCTGTTTTTTTTGCACAGACCAGACTAGCTGAGCCATTGCGTCTGAAACAAGGCTTGATGCGAGAGCCGTTGTTCCAATAAAGACGATTAGTTTTTTCATTTTGCGCTTAGGTTATAGGTGAAGGCCCCAAAGAAACCGAATCGGCTGAAGGATGCTGTTGGAATCGCTTCTGGTGCACCGGCTTTATCGATCACCTGTCCGTCTTGATATTTATCTGTTATCAGTGTAGCCTTGGTCAACGTTGCACCTGCACTTAAGATGAAACGTTTGCTGGTTCCAAAGATCAGTGAGGCACCTGCATGGTAGTTGATCCGCTCCAGGTCACGGGTTGAAAGGCCAAAGGCGCCTGCTAGTTTGACATCACTGGCCGTGCGTCTGTAGATGTGCATTAATGCACCGACAGAAGGGAAGATCGCATTCTTCGAATCGTTTTTCACGATTTTTTGCTGGGTGGTATTGCCCTCAATGGGATCATAACGATATGTCTGGTCCTTGAAGTCATTTCCGCCATAGTTGATAAAGAGCCCAGTGCTGAAATCGATTTTCAGACCGCCTTTTGGACGTACCTTATAGATATAGCTTCTCATAAGCTGTGAGCAGGCAACGGCTTCTTTTGCTTTTATGTTTACGGTGATGACCGTTAGGTCGTCCTCGATAGGCTGAGGGTCTACTATGTAGGTCCAGTTACCTTCGTTGAAATATTTAAAATCATTAATCACATCGAATCTTGCGGTTGCATTGAAAGCCTCCATGTCGCTGTTGAGCTTGGGAATATCTGTTTTGTTATAGTTTTCCATGTTATCCTTATACAGTTGGGAAAGTTTGGAATCATCCCTTTGATCTTTAAGTGTTTTCAAGATGACTTTTGCAGTATCCGTAACTTTTTTTTCCTTTTCAATCAGACCAATAAGTTCAATGATGAGCGCATTGGCCTTTGTCACATTTTTACCAAGCTGGTCGCGTTTACTGAGTGCGAACGCAATAGTGAGCTCTTTGTATGGGATTCTCACATTAGTCTCGATGATTTTGTCGAAATACCGCTCCAACACTCCTGGTATAATAACATAATCAGGTGCGTCCAGTAGTAATCTGTCCTCAGGTGCCATGGTCGAGTTCGTGAAAGCATTTTTCGTTTCCTCAAATACTCTGCTGCGAATTTCTGTGAAAGGCCTATCGCAGTCATTCTGGAGGTCCTTCAATATCATCTGATAACGGAGGATGTTTTTGACCTCTTTATAGGTATTACCAAATTCGGTCAGCCTATTCTCGTTTTCAATCAAAGTATCTGCGGTATTAAAATAAAGATCGTTGAGATTGGAAAGTTTCTTGGTAACTGATGCCGGCAATTTAGCATCGGCGATCTGAGTGGCGGTGAAAAGTTTAAAGTCATCAGGGGTAAACCCGGCTGATTCCGCACTTGCCCCTGGGAGTTTAGCTTTACTGAATAATTCGAACAGGGCAGGTGCAGTTTCATTATAACTGGTTTGGGTAACAATATTGTCGATGGTATAGAGTTTTTTGTTGATGTTACTGATCTTAAGTCCCAGTCTTGAGCCAGTTTTGATCTTTAAAGTGTTGATCTGACTGGTATCTTTTTTGAAATCGATCAGTTTGTATTCTACACTTTGGGCCGCGGCAGAAAATACGGCAAGGCACAGTGTGCCCAATAAGATTAGGTGTTTCATGAATTGGAGATAATTTAAGATGATTGGTTTGGTCTATTAAATTTATTCTTAATGGTCGTGGTAATCAATACTGAGTATTGGGTATTTTACCTATTGTCGGTTTTGTAGGTTTCAGTAGTATGTTTGCAGGGTTTTTGTAAGGTTTGGCAAGACGGTTTGTACTCCTGTAATGGGGAATAAGCCGTTCTCTAGGTTCCAGGAGTTGACACTGAATTTGAGGTGTAATCTGGGCATTTCTATGTTTAATAGCGGCGCCATGAGGAGTCCTTTATGTGACTGGAATCACTTTTTAACTTCTGAACAACTAAACAATTGAGAGCCTCAAGGTCTATCGAGAGATAGGAGGCGATGATTCGCTGTGTCGTTTGTTGAGTAATTTCAGGGTGGCTGTGCTGTAGGCTGTCATAACACTCCATCGGAGTTTTGGAGCGCAGGAATATTGAGCGTTCTTCGCTCATCATGAAGTATTTTTCCATCATCACGCGGCCAATATGATTGCCTTTGCGGAAGTCGGCATAATAGCGCTGGAGTTGCAGGTAGGAAATGGACTTTAGGGGGCAGTCCTGGATTACTTCGATGTATTCGTAAGAAAGTTTTTGAGATAAACAAATCCAGATGCGATATGAAGCCGTGTCTTCAGCGCTCTATACAGCGATCAATAATGCCACTATTGCTGTAGTCAACTCTTAAAAAAAAGGACCAGAACCGAATTACATCAGCAGCTAACGGCCCAGGAATAGGGCGGAGCGTTGGAAAAATTCCTAGAATATTCCAGGGAAGAAATACCTCTAAAAACCAGCTTGTTTAAGACTACTATCTTTCATGATATCGTAATTTTATACAAGGGGCAGCATAAACCAAAATGTACTTCCTTTACCCACTACACTGTCTACACCAATTTTTCCATTGTGCTTTTTAATAATCTCTGCACAGATATATAACCCAAGCCCTAAACCGTTATAATTAGTTTCTCTGTCTTCTGCTCTAAAATAACGATCGAAAAGGTAAGGCATTTTTTCTTTTGCAATTCCTGCGCCCTGGTCAATAACCGAAACCTTAGCCATAACACCCTGCTTTTCAATTGAGATTGTGATGTGCTTTGAGTTTGATGCATATTTAATGGCATTATTTACAAAATTGACAATGATCTGTTCAATTCTAACGGGGTCTGCACTAACTTTTAAACTTAAATCGCCTATGGTAATAAGGTTATATTCTGCCTGTACACGTATATCTTGACATGATTCAGTAATTACATCAGCCAATAGAAATTGCTGTTGGTTAATGTGAAGCTGACCATTATTTGCCATGCTGGCATTTAATAAATCATCTATTAAAACATTTACTTTTTCCATGCTTTTATTAGCCTGTACTATTAATTTAGCCAACATTGGTGATGCTGATTTATCTTTTAAACGATCTAAAAGTTGTAGTGATGCTTTTAAGGAGGTAATTGGTGTTTTTAGTTCATGGCTGGCGATGTTAATAAAGTCATCTTTTTGTTGTTGTAAAATTCGCAGCTCTTCTATGTCGGTTGCGGTACCAATCCATAAATGCATCTCGCCACTTTCATCTATAATTGGCATTAAACGGACCAAATGCCACCTGTACAATCCATCAGCACCTTTGCCTCTGGTTTGAAACTCACCACCTTTTTTTGTCTTTAGTACTGCGCTAAATGAAACGATACTATTTTGAAGATCATCCGGATGGATTACGAAATTAAAACCTGCTAATTGTGTTTGTTTATTGTTTAAACCGGTATAATCGTACCAACGCTGATTATAAAAGATAACTTTTCCCTTTATTGTATTAGTCCAGGCAATCTGGGGAATGGTTTCAATCATGTTGCGAAACCTATATTCACTTTCGGCCAAGGCTTTGGTTCTATTGGTTACCCGTTCTTCCAGTTCGAGATTTAATTTAGAAAGTTCGAGGTTAATTGCTTTAACTTTGGCTTTTTGTTGAATTAATAATCCATTAGACTTTAATAATTCTTGTTGCTGAATTTTTAAATTACCATCAATTATATTTTTTTCATTTCTTATCGCCGTATCACTCAGTGCTCTATTAATTTTAGTAGATACTGTAAATAACTTAGTTTTAGAAACGTAGTCAGTAACACCATCCTTAATTAGTTCTACCGCATTTTCTTCGCCAATAATGCCAGAAACAATTATAAAAGGAATGTGCATATTTTTGTTCTGCTTAATTCTAAAAGCAGTTACTGCATCAAAAGATGGAAGTGAATAATCTGATAAAATTAGATCCGGATTAAAATTAACTAAGGCATGCTCAAAACTTACACGTGTTTGAACAATTTCAGTAATAAAATCCAATCCCGCTTTCTTTAGTTCACGTTTCAGTAAATCGGCATCACTTTGATTATCTTCAACAATAAGAATTTTAAGCTTAGTTAACATTTTAAGCAACTGTTAATTTGGTGATTGACTTGTTACCATCCAGTATAAGCCAATTTCTTTAATGGCCTTAAAAAAATTATCACTATCCACAGGCTTAACAATGTAACTGTTTACACCTAGTGAAAAGCATTTTTCAATATCAGGCCCTTCATTAGAAGAAGTGAGCATTACTATTGGAATTGACTTTGTTTCCGGGTCAGATTTAAGCTTTTCCAGTACCTGTATTCCTGATATCTTTGGCATTTTAAGATCCAATAGTATTAATTTTGGAAACTCTTTTGGTTTGCGGTTTTCAAAATCACCCCTACAATAAATAAAATCTAATGCAGCTGCACCATCTTTAACATGATAAAGTTTGTTGGTAGAACCACTTTTATTTAATGCCCTTATGGTTAATGCGGCATCATCTATACTGTCTTCTACAAATAAAATTTCAACGTTATCGTAATCGTAATCCATATTTTTATTTAATTGGTGGTATGATTTAAACTGAAGTAAAAACAACTGCCTATATTTAGTGTTGATTCTGCCCAAACGGTACCATTATGTTTGTTGATAATCTTTTGAACAATAGCTAAGCCTATTCCGGTACCTTCAAATTCTTCTTGAGAATGTAACCGCTGAAAAACACCAAAAAGCTTATCATAATATTGCATATCAAATCCAGCCCCCTCGTCTTTTACATAATAAACATTCAGCTTATCTTTTGTGTAGGAGTCTATAGTTATTGTTGTGTTTTTTTTATGGCTAGCGTATTTAATGGCATTAGAAATAAGGTTAACCCAAACTTGTTTAATTAATGATTTATCTCCTTTGGCAGCCGGTAAGGCAGCAATTTTAAAATCAGGAATATTTCCATCACCTTCAAATAATAGCTCTTCCCTTACGGTAGCAACTAGCTCAACCATATCTATATCGGCAAAAGCCACAGATTTTCTTCCCAGTTTTGAAAAAGCAAGCAGGTCGTCAATCAATTCGCCCATTTTTTTGGAGTTGTTCATTACCGATTGGAGAATTTTTATGCCATCGGCATCAAATTTATCACCATAATCTTCGGCTATTATTTTAGTGTAACCATTAATTGCCCTAATTGGTGCACGTAAATCATGAGATACAGAGTAGGAGAAAGATTCCAGTTCTTTATTAACCGCTTCTAATTGGGCAGTACGTTCAATTACCTTTTGCTCCAATTCATCATTAAGCTTACGGATATTATCTTGTGCAACTTTAAGCGCGCTATTAGCAATAAGTAACTCGTTTGCCCGTTTCTCTTTTTCTCTGTTCTGAAATGCCAATTCCTTATTGGCAATATTTAATTCTTCTGCTCTTTTGCCCTTTTCTTCGTTTTGAAAGGCAAGCTCTTTGTTTGCAATAATTAACTCACTGGCTCTTTTTTCTTTCTCCTCATTTTGAAAGATAAGTTCTTTGTTGGCAATAATCAGTTCAGCTGCTCTATGCGCTCTCTCCTCATTTTGAAAGGCAAGTTCTTTATTGGCAATAATCAGTTCAGCTGCTCGATTTTCTTTCTCTTCATTCTGAAAAATAAGTTCTTTGTTGGCTATGATCAATTCAGCAGCACGATTTTCTTTCTCTTCATTCCGAAAATCAAGTTCCTTATTGGCGATAACTAATTCGGCGGCAAGTGTTTCGTTTTCATTAAACTGAGAAGCACCTTCTTTATTTGCAATAATCAATTTGGCAGAATCTTCCTTTTTCATATACTTAAATGCATTATTTTAAATAGAATTAAGTATAAGCTTACTTTTTATAAGATTGAGTAATACCCGGTAGCAAGTTGCTAAAGCTAAGGTATTAAAAGCAGCAAAGCCCGATTTATAATTTTATTTTTAAAAATAGGTATAAGTGAATGGTATGAATTAGTGTTTTTATATATTTAACCAGCTGTTTTCTCTTTTACTACCCGCAAAATAACCGAATGGTGCAGCAGTAAAAACATAATTAGTCCATATACCGCAGGTAGTATTATTATAGCACTGTTGCCTATTACGCTTAATGCGATATAGATGGCAAGCATGTTATTATGAATGCCTGTCTCCATGCCAATAGCTATTATCGGATCAGAAAATCTGAGTGAATTAAATCTAATGTTTTATCGAAGGCGAAAATAAAATTTTAAACTTACCTTAGTGTTATTTTGATTGCACTGATGATGAAATACTCCTCTTTATTTACCTTGATTAAATCAGCGAAGTTGTTTTGCCTGATGGCTTTACAATTTATGGTCATGAATGGTTTTAGTCAGTTGGTGGGAACAGGAATTATTCCGAGGCACAAAAGCCTGGTTAATGGTTGATGAAATTATCGTAAATTAAATGACTATACTCATTGTTTTTATTTGCATTGCCTTATTAATCGTACTGATTTCTGTATTTAAGATTAATGCTTTTTTAGCCTTTTTAGCGGTATCTTTTATTGCGGGCCTGGCTTTAGGCTTGCCACCTTCAAAAATCCCATCGAGTATCGAAAAAGGCATGGGCGATGTTTTAGGCTCCTTAGCCATTATCATTACGGCAGGGGCAATGCTTGGTAAACTGGTGGCCGAAAGTGGTGCAGCGCAAAAAATCGCCCAGGTAAGCATGAGCATTTTCGGTGAAAAATATATTCAATGGGCTATGGTTTTAACCGGCTTTTTAATTGGCATTCCCCTGTATTACGGTATAGGTTTTGTGCTGATGGTTCCCTTAATATTCTCCGTGGTTTACCGTTATAAATTGCCTGCCTTGTATATTGGCTTACCCATGTTAGCCGCCTTATCCGTAACACATGGATTCTTGCCTCCGCATCCTTCTCCAGCGGCATTAGTGATTCAATTCCAGGCCGATATGGGTTTGACACTATTTTATGGTTTAGCTGTTGCCATTCCTGCAATCATATTAGGTGGTCCCATCTTCGCCCGTACGCTCAAAGCCATTCCTGCAAATCCATTGGCTTCTTTCAGCCCAAAAGAATTAACTGAAGAACAACTCCCGGGTGGATTTAAAAGCTTTTTTACGGCTTTACTTCCTGTATTGTTACTTGCAGTTGCTTCCTTCGTTCCCATGCTTTTAAAGCCAGATGCTGTGATACTGCCCTACATTTTATTTGCCGGAAATCCATCTGTTGTGATGCTTATTGTATTGATTGTTGCCACATGGTTATTGGGCATAACACAGGGAAAAAAAATTACGGAGATCATGCATATTTATGGAGATGCCATTAAAGATATCGCCTTAATTCTTTTGATCATTGCGGGTTCAGGAGCTTTAAAGCAGGTTTTAACAGAGAGCGGTGTAAGCAATCAAATCGCAGCTTATTTGCAACATGTTAAAGCTGAACCATTGTTTCTGGCCTGGATGATTGCCGCAATCATCCGGTTTTGTGTGGGTTCGGCAACAGTTGCCGGTTTAACCACGGCGGGCATCATTGTTCCTTTAATGGAGCATACGCACACCAATCCCAACCTGATGGTTTTAGCGGTTGGTGCAGGGAGTTTAATGTTTTCTCATGTTAACGACGCCGGATTCTGGATGTTTAAAGAATATTTCGGTTTAACTTTGAATGATACCTTCAAATCCTGGGCATTAATGGAATCTATTGTTGGCATTGCAGGCCTTTTGGGTGTACTTTTGCTTAAAATAATCATCGCATAAAATAACAAATACATCATATGGAAAATTTAACTCCCGACGAACGCTTCGAACAACTGAAACTTAATTTACCGCCCGCACCTGCGCCACTTGGCGTTTACAAACCTTGTTTAGTTGATGGAAAATACCTTTACCTAAGCGGCCATGGCCCGGTTCAGGATGATAAATCATTAATCATTGGACGGATCGGTGCTGATTTATCTCAGGAAGAAGGTAAGACTGCTGCTTTGCAGGTGGGCTTAACCATGCTTTCTACTATAAAAACAAACATCGGTAGTTTAAACAAAGTTAAACGGGTAATTAAGGTTTTAGGCATGGTAAATTGTACGCCTGAGTTTGAAAAGCATCCTTATATCATTAACGGTTGCAGTGAGCTTTTTGCAAAAGTTTGGGGCGAGGAAAATGGCATTGGGGTAAGAAGCGCCGTTGGCTTTGGCTCTTTGCCAGATAATATTCCGGTAGAAATTGAAGCATTGTTCGAACTTTTTTAATGATGCAGCAAGACTGGTACATAATCCCGAATGAGGAGACGCTGGAAACACCTGCGCTTGTTTTTTACGAAACAAGAATCCGAGAAAACATTGGCATACTGAAAGGCATGATTAAGGATGTCGGCAGACTTCGGCCGCATGTTAAAACGCATAAATGTTTGGAAATTACCCACATGCTAATCGATGCGGGAATCAATAAATTCAAATGCGCCACCATCGCCGAAGCTGAAATGCTTGGCCTAGCTAAGGCCAAAGACGTTTTATTGGCTTACCAGCCGGTTGGCGAAAACATTAACCGTTTCTTTAAACTCATAGATCAATATTCAGGCACCAGTTTCAGCTGTTTGCTCGATAATATTGAAACCGCAAGCGCAATCTCTGATATGGCGGTTTCGAAAAATAAAGTTATTGAGATATATATCGATTTAAACGTAGGGATGAATAGGACAGGAATTTTGCCTGAACTAGCTTTTGGTTTAGTTAAAGCATTACTTAACCTTCCTCACATTATTATCAAAGGCTTACATGCTTATGATGGCCACATTCATGATTCATCCATTGATGTTCGCTCCCAAAAAGCAGAACCTATTATTGCTCAGCTTCATCATTTAAAAGAAACTTTAGGGATTGAGCATTTAGCAGTTATCGCCGGTGGAACACCAACTTTTCCGGTATATGCCAAACATACAGATTTTGACTGCAGCCCCGGCACTTTTATTTTATGGGACAAAGGTTATCAGGATGCTTTTGCCGAACAGCAATTTAATACGGCTGCACTCGTGATCAGCCGCATCGTATCTAAACCTACAGAAGATTTAATCTGTACCGATTTGGGGCATAAAGCCGTTGCTGCCGAAAAGGACTTGAAAAACCGGGTATTCTTCCTGAATGCGCCGCAGTTCGACGTTCAAAGTCAGAGCGAAGAACATTTGGTTTTAAAAGCAGAAAATCCCGGAAACTATAAGGTGGGCGACATGCTTTACGGCTTGCCTTATCACATTTGCCCCACAGTTGCCCTGTATGAAAAAGCGCTTTGTGTGGGAGATAATCAATCACTAAAATACTGGGATATCATCTCCAGGAAAAGAAAAATCACCATTTAATCATAACCATGTTTATCATAGATGCCCATTTAGATTTAAGTATGAATGCCCTGGAGTGGAATCGCGATCTCACCAAAAATATCGCCGATATCAATAAAAGGGAGGTTGGCTTAACAGATAAGCCCGATCGCAGTAACGGAACAGTTTCACTCCCCGAATTGCGTAAGGGTAATATTGGTTTGGTTGTGGCTACGCAGATAGCCCGTTATGTTGCGCCTGATAATCACTTACCGGGCTGGCATTCGCCTGAACAAGCCTGGGCGCAAACGCAGGGGCAGCTGGCTTGGTATAAAGCGATGGAAAATGCCGGTGAAATGTTCCAGGTGAACAATCTGGAAAGCCTCGAGCAACACCTCGAATTATGGAGTGATGGACGTGTTAACGATAAAAAGCCTGTGGGTTATATTTTGAGTTTAGAAGGGGCTGATTCTCTTATAACGGTTGGCCATTTAGAAAAAGCCTGGCAAAATGGCCTGAGGGCCGTTGGTCCGGCGCATTACGGACCCGGACGTTATGCGCAGGGTACCAATGCAACAGGCAAAATGACTGCGATTGGTCGCGAATTATTGAAAGAAATGGAACGGTTAAATGTGATTCTCGATGCCACACACCTTTGCGATGACAGTTTTTGGGATGCATTGAGCCGCTTCGGTGGCCCTGTCTGGGCTTCGCATAACAACTGCCGGAGCCTGGTGAACCATAACCGCCAGTACAGTGATGAGCAGATAAAAGAACTGATCAAAAGAGACGCCGTAATTGGTGGCGCGCTGGATGCCTGGATGATGGTTCCGGGTTGGCAGCGGGGGATCTCCAAACCTGAAGCAATGAACTGTAACCTGGAGGTGATGATCGACCATATAGACCATATTTGCCAGCTGGCCGGAAATACCAAACATGTCGGAATCGGTTCTGATTTAGATGGTGCTTTTGGAAAAGAGCAATGTCCTTACGACCTGGAAACCATTGCAGACTTACAAAAAATACCGGCTTTATTTAAGAAAAGGGGCTATACCGATGCTGATGTGGAGGACATGATGCATGGCAACTGGCTACGTTTTTTAAGAAAAGCCTGGGCATAGATACAAAAAAATAAGGGATAAATTATAAAAGATGTCACCCTGAACGTTAATTAATTGTTTAAAATCAACATGAGTGACTTACAATTGTTTTCTCTTATCCTACGGCGCAGTCTTGCCTCGGCTCACCGCCGCCGAAGGGCTCTTTCTTTTTGGCATCAAAAAGAAGCAAAAAATGCCGGCTGAAAATTTTTCTTTCGAAGCTAGCAGGTAGGCTTGGGCAGTGCAGCCCGAAAAATTTGTTAGGCCGGATTTAAGTAGAACGGGGATACCGTGCCATGGCCTAGCTGGATGGAAATGCTAAAGCAATTAAATGTTGATTAATATTGATTTGCAAAATAAGGTCAATGATAGCTTGTCGAAGGACTTGGTTAAATACACTTTAAGGTGTTTCGACGACCTGTCCCGATTCATCGGGAAGTTCAACATCACAGCATCTGGGCTGAAATCGCCTTTAGGATACAACCTCTTTCTGTGAACCCTTTAGCACAAACCCGAAACATTTGATACAAGATTCAGCGTTGCTTGCGGGATTCAAAGCTGAGATGCATGGCTAAAATACTCGTTAAAGTAGTCATTATCAATTAACCTTTTCCATCCAATCGAGTATGAGATTAATAGAATAAATACGATGAGTCCTTATCAGCCTTAAGGATAACGGTACACTTTATCCGAATATGCTTAATTGAAAGAACGTCTGAAATCCAAGGGCGACATACTGGTTTTGAGCTTAAATAGTTTACTAAAGGATGGGGGATGTTCAAATCCCAATTCATAGGCGATCTCGCTGATCGAAGCCTGACTTGTCGATAATTGTTCCTTTGCTTTTTCGATCAGGTGATTATGAATGTGCTGTTGTGCATTTTGCCCGGTAAGTGATCGCAGCATATCACTTAAATAACTGGCACTGACGTTTAATTGCGCAGAAAGAAATTGAACAGTTGGAAGTCCTTGCTTTTGTGCCTGTGGCGACTGGAAGTAGGCGAGTAAAGTGTCTTCTACTCTTTGAAGCAAATCGTTGCTTACCGCCTTCCGGGTGATAAATTGCCGGCTATAGAACCGATTCGCATAATTCAGCAGCAATTCGATCTGAGAAATCACAACATCCTGGCTGAAATTATCAATTCTGCCTTTTAACTCTTCTTCGATACTTTCGAACACGGCGATAATCGTGGTTTTTTCTTTCTCTGATAGGTGCAACGCTTCATTGATCGAATAGGAAAAAAATCCATACGTCTTAATTTTTTTGGCGAGTTCGTAACCCTGTAAAAAATCGGGGTGGAAAAGTAAAGTATAACCAGATTGATCGCTTAATGGCGCGTGGCCTCCTGTGATTTGATTCGGTGAAACAAAAAACATTCCCCCTTCGTCAAAATCGTAGTAATGCTGTCCATATCTGAACTTTCCCTGGAAGTTCATCTTGTAAGAGATCTTGTAAAAACTTAAGATGTGCGGACTGGGAAGCTTTTCCAGGGGAATGGCGCCTTCGGCATTATTTATTAAACTTACCAATGGGTGCATAGGCGCCGGCATGTCCAGCGCCTTGTGCAACCTTGATAAAGAATTGAATCTGTGGTTAGACATTTCTTCCTTCATATTGTCTGTTTACGATTTGCTTTCAATACTGCCTAACGCACCTTGTACGCCGTTAAGGCTTTTCTTTGCTTGTTCCCAACTTGGATCGGTTGGATCGAATGCACTTCGAATGTACGCAAGAATACTTTCACATACAAAAGCAACACGCTCCGGATTTTCATCACTTGTTTCGCGGGCATCATATCCTGATATGCCACCAAAAATGTGTTCAGCGCCAAACACAGTCAGCAGGTCCTTCGGGCCAGGACTTTGATAATAAGCATCCGCACGCCAATCGTCAACATCAGAGAACATGAGGTTTTTGTCCTGGTCTCCATTTACAATAAGTGCTGGCAAAGTCATGGTGCTGAAATTGCCGGCCGCCAATACAGGATAGTGCTGTCTGGCGGCTCCGTTAAATCCTTCGGGTCCACCAGAAGCACCAATTAGCACCCGGGCTTTTAATCTTGGTTCTGCGGCATTCACTATTTTACCTGTTGCCGGGTCGGTTACTTCCATGCCAGCCAGCATGGCTAAGGTCTGGCCGCCCATCGAATGGCCGATAGCAGCAACTTTTGCTTTATCGACTCTTCCGGTTAAGCCAGGTACTGTGGCAATAATTTCGTCCAGGTGATCCATGATAAATTTCATATCCGCTGGCCGCGAACTCCAAAACAAGGGTGCTTCCGGAAGGGATGAGGAAAGTCCGAGCACTTTGGAATTTTGATGAGTAGGTTGAATGATAACAAAGCCTTCTGCGGAAAAAAAATCTGCCATGGGGCCATATCCTTTGTACGAAGAAAGAAAGTTAGAGGGGCCATGTCCATGCGAAAGAAGAATAACCGGCAGGTTGTTTCCGCTCGCGGGAGCAGAAACTTTTATTTCCAGGTCTACGTGACGGCCCGCAACTGGTAACACAACCGGACTAAAGCTGATAATAGGTGTTTTTGACTGTTTCATTTTATTTTGATTTTGATACAGGCAAAGTTCATCAGCATTCAGCTCTCCGGCGTAGCCAAAACGGGGCATTGCATAGCCAAACTCAGGAAAAGGTACCCATCGCTTGATCAAGGAGTTAGCGGATAGTAAAGCGCGTCACAACGCTTAAAAAATACGTGACACATTCTTCTAAAAAATTGTATCACGTTTCGTTATCGCGTCGGGATTTGCACCTAGCGTTAAAATCAGTGTTTGAATAGAATTTGAAGCTTTTTTGTAGTTCTACTCATTGAATTACTCACTAATTTTTTAATACGTTTTAGCTGCAATTGCGGCATCTAAATTTACGTGAAATAACTACTTTTGGCAAAAAAAACTAATATGTCATTTTTAATTTTTACGAATTTTTATTAATTATCGTACTAGTCCAGATAAGTTTTCCTATGAGCACAACTTAAACCGTTCTCAGTATGGTAAATATGAGGCAGGTAATACCAATATCACAATTGGCACATTGATCAACATCTTAAATTGTTTTGGCGTGAGTTTGAGCGACTTTTTTAATGAGGACTATGATGGAATTGAACAATCAAAATAATGGAGATAAATTATTTAAAAGGTGACGCTACTAATCCCACATCTAGTGGTAACAAGATAATTGTACACGTCTGCAATGATATCGGCGGGTGGGGAAAAGGTTTTGTGATGGCAATCTCAAAACGCTGGAAAGAACCAGAGCAGAGATATCGGGAGTGGTTCAAATCAAAGACTGGTTTCTCCCTTGGCGAGGTCCAGTTCGTGAAAGTTGAAAATGATCTATGGATTGCGAACCCGATTGGCCAACATAAAATTAACAAAGACGAAATGGGAAATGCACCAATTCGTTATGAGGCAATATTATCCGGTCTGGAAAAAGTTGCCGAGTTTGCAGCTGAAAATGATGCAACGGTGCATATGCCTAGGATTGGATGTGGTCTGGCTGGTGGTACATGGGATAAAATCGACCCATTGATCAAATCAGCTTTGACTGAAAAAAATATTGAAGTAACAGTTTACGACTTTTAGCATGTGGACACCGATTTCATTAGCTGAATTAGAAGAATGGATCGCAAGGGGAGAATCGAAACTCGAAGGTGAGCCGTTGAACTTTTGGAACCTGATTAAAATTGCACCCCAGAAATGGCAGGAAACCGAATATGGAGACGAGGGCGGGGGATTTTGGGTTGTAGCAATCTTCGGTAATACAGTAGTTTATTACAACGACATTGAGGAAGGCTTTAACGTCTCAACATACCAGACTTACGGACATATTAGTGAATATTGGTGTGAGCAGAGCGAACTTGATTGCATGGTTAAACTGCTTTACAGGAGGATCAAGGAGGAAAAGCAAAAGACCCCGTAACTAACAATAAAAACCTAATACGTTGAGTTTTTTAAACAAGTTTTTTGGAAACAAACCTCCTGTGGTTGACTGGGAGATGGTAAAATATTCGGATCAGATATATCCGAAACATTCTTTTACCCTCTTAAAGCTAACCATGCAAAATGGCAAGCTAGGCACTGGCTGGGTTGATAAATCATATAGAAAGTACGAGTTCAAAGAATTTTGCCCTTATCATATCGGGATAAGCATTGATCTCACTGATAAAGTTGCCGAGAATAATCCCGACTTGGATATGGGCACAATTGAGGATTTCTTTTCAGATGAATTGAAGAGGATATGCATTTGCCACTTTGTTTCCAGGCTGGTATCAGATAAAGGAATGGAAATCCAATGTTATTCAGAAGAGAATGAACCTATCGAGCAATTTTTAAGAAAAGTTAGTCTGGCAGAAAACAGATTGGTATCTTTCACTTACGAAATTAATTACGATCCAAAATGGCAGCGAGTAAATCGGTTGTTAAGTTTATAATGGATTATATTATGTTTCGCCGAATTAAATATCCTTATTTTCACACTAATGCGAAACAAAGTAACATGCCTTTTATTTGTGAATGAATGAAGTTAATTTTCCGACCATAACCGTGAACAGAAAAAAATGAGAATAGAAATTTTGATAATACTTTTTACTTTAAACATTCTAGGACATAAGGGCGAGATTAAATTTGAGAATCCAAATTTCGAAAGAATAGTATTAACCAAATATCCAGAAATTGACTTAAACAGTAACGGAAGGATTGAGGCAAATGAAGCTGATCAAATAAAAACGCTTGACCTAATGGGACAAAATCTTGTAAATGTTAATGACGTAAAATATTTCAAGAACTTAGAACAACTATTAATAACAAATAATAAAATTAGTGGATTGAAACTTGATAGTTTAAAGTTCCTGACAGACATCTATTGTGCTAAAAATGCTTTAAATGTATTTGAAATTTCAAATATGCCAGCTCTAAAACAAATTAGTTGTGGCTTAAATCAGCTAACTAACGTGAATATAAAAAATTGTCCAAATTTAGAGTCATTGAATATGATGGACAACCAACTTAATAAAATCGACCTAAGTCAATTTTATAGGCTTAAGTACTTGGTATTAGACAACAATAAATTGAAGACTCTTGAATTATCGAATAACCCCGAATTAATTCAAATAACAGTTAATGGAAATGGTATTAAAGTAATTGATATTACAAAAAACCAAAACCTTAAAATGAATATAATTTATGTTGACGAAGGTGTAAACATTGTTGGTACTGAAAGCCAAATGAAAAATTATAAGAAAGTTCCAACAATTATTCAAAGTCAGTAAATCCCCCTTTGTCCGTAGAGTTAAGCGCAGCGTCTCTACAGATATAAGAATAAAATTGAACTTATAAACTCAAATAAAAGCGTATCACAGACTCTTTTCTATTTACTATTCCGTAGATCCCTGCGGAAACTCTACGGACAGACATGAAATAGAATTGAAGGAGGAAATTATAAATTTAAGTATGCAAAATTTATTATGAATTTGGAAGATAACCTATTACCCGACTGGATAAAACGACAAGCATCAATGGGCCCAAATGTGGAAGTTGATGGCAATCGAACTCAAGAAAACTCCTTTTGGTACTATCTTACACTTTGTTGTCCGCTTATTTTCGATAGTTATGCTATAATGCTACATCCGTTTTGGATCGACGCAGATCAAAAAAAACTTGCAGACAGTGATGCAAGTCATGACGCTATAAACGCTAATAAAAGCCTGCAGCCCATTTCATGGTCTTCCTTTTTCGATCTATTCGGTGAAAAGTTTGATATCTCGACCGCTAATGAAATTCAGGACAAAATTAGAATGGGGCTCTTACCAAATTGGCCTGTGTACATTGGCTTACCCGAAGAAGGAGATTGTGGTGATGAGCAATTAGATTTTGTGCTCCAGAAGATAAAGCAGAAGTATGGCAACGAAATAGTTAACTACTATTACTGCCTTCTCAAAACTACAAGTTGGAATGAAGAGAAATTGTTTAAATCAAAGTTATCAGATAGTGAAACAATAAGGTCAAAAGATGAGATCAGGAATAATCCTACGGCAATATTTCCTGACAACAAAAGTTGGTGTATCGTAACGGATTACGACTTACAATTTACTTTTATAGGCGGATCTGCCAAGTTAATCGAAGAAATTACAGATAACGAAAACTTTGGTATCTATAATCTCTTGCCAGTATTTAAGGAAAAAAATATTTGATAATAGCTTCTCAACGATTTGGCAATCCTAAAGTAAAAGCCCTGCAATCGTGCGATTGCAAGGCTTTATATATTTTGATAGTCTTTGATGTGATCCCGGAGGGAAATGTACACATCTGATCTGTTTAAACTGTAGCGTTAAACTTTGGGTAAGCTGTAGCCACTGTGATACTGGGCCAACAGATATTTATCGTTGACCTTCTGGTCTGTAAACTGATGTTTGGCATGGTCCCATGATAATTTTTGTCCGCTTCTGAAGGCAAGATTTCCCATTTGGGCAACGGTAGCTACATGCGCAGCATCCTGTATAGAACAATTCAGTTCTTCTTTTTTTCTGGATCTGACCACACTAAAGAAATTGACCATATGATTGTCCAGTCCATTATCTGAGGATTTAACAAAGGGCTTGCTCACTTTATTGCCGCTTACCTTTTCTTCAATAACTTCCCAGCCTTGCCTGTTGAGGATCAGCGTGCCATTGTTACCGATATAGGCAATCCCATGGTTGCGGTTATAAGACCCGTTATCGATGCCCATAGCAGAATCCCATACCATGTTAAACTTGTCAAACTCGTATAGGGTAGTGAGCGTATCAGGCGTTTCTTCATACAGATCGGGATAGGCGAAGCGGCCACCTAATGCAGATATGGTTTTTGGTACAGGTGAATTCATACCCAGCAAGCCATAATCCAGTAAATGCACGCCCCAGTCGGTCATTAAGCCACCGGCGTAATCCCAGAACCAGCGGAAATTGAAATGATATCTGCTGGCATTGAATGCTCTTTTATTCGCCGGCCCAAGCCACATGGCATAATCAACGCCTGCAGGGGGTAGGGTATCAGGCACTATGGGAGCAGGTTTCATCCAGCCCTGGTAACACCATACTTTTACCGTTCTGATATTTCCCAACTGGCCGCTCTTTACAAAATCGACAGCATCTTTAAAATGTTGCTGACTGCGCTGCCATTGACCTGCCTGCACAACTTTATTGTATTTTTCCTGTGCTTTAACCATGGTACTGCATTCTACAATAGAGTTGCCGACCGGCTTTTCGACATATACATCTTTACCTGCCTGTACTGCATGGATCATCATCAGGGCATGCCAGTGATCTGGTGTGCCGATAATTACGGCATCGACATCTTTATTATCGAGCAGCGCACGGTAATCTTTATATCTTTTTACTTTTGCGGCGTCAACATTCATCGACTTTAATTCGGCCATCCTTTCATCAAGCACATTGGCATCACTGTCGCACAGGGCGATCAGGTTTACGCCCGGTACTTTGAGGGCCGCTTTGAGGTCGGACCATCCCATGCCTTTGATTCCTATTACACCAATATTGATCTGGTCGTTTGCGCCAATAGTCTTACTGAAAAGGGCATAGGCAGGATTGTCTAAAGCAGAAAGCAGAGCAGTGGTTCCTACTGCAGTTGCAGCGTAGTTAAGGAAATTTCTACGGTTTAACATTTAATTTAGGTTAGATTTATACTGAAAGTAAATTACAAAATAATTAGTGGAGCATACAGGATATGGGTAAAATTAATAAGAATGTTACCCATATCTGTCGCGGGCATTTTTTCTATTTATCCCAAAAAACGCGTGTGTCCATATTATCTGGCCCACCATTGTCTGCAACCGCTGCCTGGTAATTCGTTGCATTTGCAGAAAGCTCAAGCGTTGGATAAACAAAGCGGCGAACAAAACCACCGGTTATATTTTGTCCTGCGATGGTATTGGGCGATAAAGCTGGAAAACCGCTCCTCCTGAAGTTAGCAAATGCCTCGGTACCATTGCCCCAGGAAGCCACCCAATATTGCGTATTAATAAGCTTGAGTGCATTTGCCGTTGTATAAGCATTAACAGAATAATTAATAAATGCATTTTGCGTAGCTAAAGGAATAATGGCTGCCGCGTTATAGGTTGTCCATTGGTCCATTGCCGCACGGATACCATTAGCGTAATAAACATCAGGTGTACTACCACCCGGTATCCAGCCTCTAAAAGCGGCCTCTGCCAGCAGGAATTGCGTTTGGGCATGAGTGATAAAAAACTGCGGAGCGGTTAAACTACCGAAAATACTATAATTAACCTGCGAATAATTAAAACCCGAGCCGTTGGCACCTCTAAATCCAGGAGCAGTTGATAAAGTAGCACTGCTATATCCTACAGGAAGTCCGAACTGATTTGCAGATATGGTATCCGGTACGCTTATAGGTGCTGCTAAAGGGTTTGCGTATTTGCCGGATATAAACTTCAATCGCGGATCGCCACTGTTTTTGAGTTGGTCTACAAAGGGAGCCGCTAAATAATAAGTATTCGCGATCGCAGTAATCGTCTGGCTCACGGGATTAACGTAAGTGGTATTATATTTCAGATAACAGTTGTCGGCATTTGATGTCATTACACCACCCATTACGGCAGCTTGCACAATAGCCTGCGCTTTTCCCGGATCTAGTTTACTATACCTCATGCCCAATCGAAGTAATAAGGAATAACCCAATCTTTTCCATTGGGCGATATTGCCACCGTAAAACACATCAGCCTTTACAATATCCTTTGCCGGATCTAAAGCTGCCGTTGCCTCAGTAACTTCTTTAATCAGGTCGGTGTAAATCGCTGCCTGATTATCGTATTTAGGGGTAAGCACATTCGATAAATAGGCTTGTCCGGCTTCACTATAGGGTACGTTTCCGTAACTGTCTACCAGCATCATAAATTGGTAGGCTTTCCAGATTCTGGCTTCGTTATATAAATTTGTTCTTGCTGCATTGCCTTTGAGCTGGCTTAAGATCTGGACCAGTAATTGAACAGGGCCTGAAGAGCTTGTTGCGCCACTATTTGTTCCTGTATATTCTGCATTCCAATTTTGCGAAGTATAGGTTTGATTCAGCTGATTAAAATTAAATGCCGAGGTGATTCCCGAAAACGGATTTACAAATTGTTGTACAATTGTTGGCTCAGTTTCCATCGTCGCTCCATGTGTTCCAAATTGCGCACTCGTAAACAAGAATGCCGCATCGAGTTCTGTTGGATTATTTGGATTAATATTCAATTTATCAAACCCTTTATTGCAACTGGAAATTACTGGAATCCAGATTGCGATGGCTATAATTCTGATTAAACTTTTCATATTGTATATAGAGTTAGAATTTTACGTTTAAGTTAAATCCGTAAGTACGTGTTGTTGGCAGTGATGCCTGCTCATAACCGGTTAGGTTATCTCCGCTTGAGGCTATTGCTTCGGGATCAATGTTGGGCGTGTATTTTTTGATGATCAATACATTGCGACATACCGCAGAAAGCACTAAGCCTTTCACATATTTTTTATTGATAAATTTAGACAGGTCGTACCCCAACGAAAGGCTTCTTAATTTAACAAAGCTCGAGCTGTAAATAAATGGATCCAGGATATTCGTCGAACGATAATTTGCGTAAAAATCTTCTGCATTTACAGCGGTGGTGTTTGGCAATCCGTCAGTAGCGTTTACGCCAGGAAAAATTACGCCACCCACACGGCCAGGTAAAGACTCTTTTGATAAACCTTCTCTTAATAAATTTAAACTTGTGCTCGATAGTACTTTACCACCTGCTTTATAATCAATATGGGCAATAAAGGTAAAGCCTTTGTAATTGAACGTATTTAGCCAGCCTCCTGTTGCTTTAGGAAGACCACTACCGAAATTTACCGGTTTATCACTTGCTACGGGTTTGCCTCCCGATAATACGATATTTCCGGAAGCATCGCGCTTGTAAGTTGAACCTACAATTTGGTTAAGGGGTAAACCTACCACGTGAACAATAGACCCAAAAAACTCAGGACTGCCCACTACAAGTTGCGATTGGTTATTAGCTAACGACAGCACTTTGGAAGAGTTGAAAGCAGAATTAAAAGTCGTTTTCCAGGTAAAGTTCTTGTTTTGGATAGGTATTAATTCCAGGTTAAATTCTAATCCTTTATTGTCTAAACCACCTAAGTTAACCAGCGTGGTGCTGTATCCGCTTGCTGCAGACAGGCTTATTGGAACGGCTTGATTAGTCGTCTTTTTATCGTAAGCAGCTACGTCCAGGTTTACTCTGTTGTTGAACATGCGTAACTCGATACCGATTTCTTTTTCATTTACGCCAAATGGCTTAATCTGGGTATTTGGTGAAGCTGTCCCGTTTATACTTCCTAAGGGAAGCCCGTTGAATGAATTTTGAGCAAGCGCAAATGTTAATGCATTGTAGGGGGCAACCCCCTGGGCGCTTCCCGTTTCTGCAACAGCAACTCTGATCTTTCCAAAATTTAACCATTTTGTTTTTGGAAGTAATTCCGAAAAAACGAAGCTTCCGCTAATTGAAGGATAGAAATAATGATCTATATCTCTGGCCAGTACCGAATACCAGTCTGTACGGCCGGTAAGATTGAGGTACAATAAATTTTTGTAGGACAATTCTGCAGTACCATACAAGGAATTTACGGTTTGTTTAGTCTGGTTGTAACTCGAATTTGCCGTAACACCGTTTCCAATCGTATATAAACCTCTGATGTAAAAGTTGGTTACCGCTTCACTAAATGTCGAAGTGATTAAGGGAAAGTTATTACCACCTACCGTTGCATTAAATGAAAAATCTTTCCACTTATGCCCACCGCCCAGCAAAAAGTCAAAATTATTTTGGCGTGTATTTGCTGTATTTATCCCAAAGCTACCGTTATACAGCCCTGCTGGTGCTGCTGATACTGCCAGTGTACCCGTCGGCGTGTTTGATTCATAGGTAGATTGCAAAAGGTCCATATTTGCCCTGCCCTGAAAATATAGCCAATCGAAAAACTGATAACGTACCACCGCAGTACCCAACAAATGATCTTTTGTTTGTCGTTGAAACTGGTGCGCTAATATCCAGTAGGGGTTGGTAACGGTAGCGAACCTCGAGGTAGGTGTTTCATTTCCGTTGGCATCTGTTGCAGCTGCCTCGAGTACATCAAAAGAAATGGAGTTAGCCAACCGGTAAATTGATGTAGGAATTGCATTTCCCTGTACACCTACAAGTGGCGGATTGTTATTAAATTGATGATCATAGTTAACGTAAAATTGTGCAGATAATTTATCGGTAAGTTTATAGTTAATGCCAACGTTAAAAATCTTTTTATGATAATCGTTGTTTGGTATGATGCCCTGAGCGTCTTGATTAGAAAGAGACACCCGAAAACTTCCTTTATCGTTACCGCCAGAAAGTGCAACGGTATTGCTCCATGATGGTGCAAGTCTAAAGAATGTACTGATCCGGTCTCTAACAGGCGCATAAGGACGCTGAACACCGTCGAATTGATACGTTGGTACATTATCAAATGGCACACCAAAACTCCAGGCCCCAGAACTCTGCGCAGTTCCTTGTGATGAGGGACGGATATTATTTTCACCTTGCCCGTACTCATATTGAAAATCTGTATAATCCAGCGCTTGGTTTATTGTAAAATTAGAGTTGAACTCAATACCTAATCCACTATTTTTGGATCCCGACTTTGTTGTAATAATGATTGCACCGTTAACGGCACGCGAGCCATACAAGGCTGCAGCGGTAGATCCTTTTAGCACAGTCATCGATTCGATGTCGTCCTGATTGATGCCTTGCAGATTATCTCCCTGGTCGACATTTTGTGTATAACCATTACTACTGCTTGCACCCTGCGACATTGGCAAGCCATTGATTACGATCAGCGGCGAATTGTCTGCGGTGAAAGAAGATTGTCCACGCAAACGGATCTTTGTACTTCCGCCTGGCCCTGCGGCGGGTGGAGAAACGTCCAATCCGGAGATTTGGCCCTCAAGCGCATTGGCAAGGTTAGTGGTGCGGTTAGTTTGTAATGCCTCTACATCGGCTTTTTGAGCCGAGTAGCCCAGGCTTTTGGCCTCCCGCTTTATACCGAGGGCAGTTACGATAACCTCATTCAAAGCATTCGTAACCGTTAGCATAGTAACATTGACAACGGTTTTTGTATTTACTGTTATTTCTACGGGCTTAAAGCCAATGGATGTGAACACCAACACCGCATTGGTATTTGCAACATTTATCGTATAACTGCCAGACGAATTGGTGATCGTAGCATTCCGCGTTCCCTTTTCAGCAACGCTAACGCCGGGTAAACCAACACCCTGTTCATCAGTAACTTTACCTGTAATTCCTATCGGCGCTAATTTTAACTTTTTGATTGTTAAAGATTTGCTAAATATTACGGTTGTTAGTCCACCAACTGATGCGCTTGCAGACTCGAAAAGCATGAATACCGTTAACACAGTACAAATAAATACTGGTGGAAGTAATTTTTTTTTCATAATTGTTGTTTGGTTAGAATTGTTTTTTTGTAATAAACCGCAGAAGGGGCGGTGCTGTCAGTTCGGAGCATACGCAGCGTTTAGCGCTTAAGTATGGTGGTTGAATGTGAAGTAAATCTATCTCATAATGATTATATTGGTTTGCTGGTTAATCAATCCCTGTTCTATTTAGCTAAGGCAAATACGTTTAGGCTAAATGGTTTATTTGAAGAAAGCAGCTGCGAAGAATAGCAGCATCCATTTTTCCTTTTATATTTGGTTTCGAAACAGTTATGTTACACAAGCAAATAAAGACAACTTTAATGAAAAGCAATTTCAGTATTACAGCAAAAAATTGTAACATATTAACATAGCTATTCCTTTGTGGTAGGAGTTGCTGTCTGATAAAACATATAAAATATGTCTGTTTATCAATTACTTACAATTTTTATTCAACATGAAGCCAATCTGTTCCGCAAATCATAAAACCTGGCGTTGTTAATATAACTACCATTAATAGGTAATAGATATGCATTATATCGTACATAATTTATAAATTCATGCTATAGTTAACCAATTATAAACATGAAGGCTACTTTAAAAAAGGCTACTCCAAACCCGGAGCATTCCTTTAATATCCATAAGGATATAGGGCATGCGATATTAAGTGCATGGCACTATCATCCCGAATGCGAATTATTGGTAGTTAAAAGAACCTACGGTACCTGCCTGATAGGCGATCATGTTGGTCCTTTTAAAAATGGTGATGTATTTTTATTTGGATCAAACCTGCCACATACTTTCCGGTGTGAACAAAAATATCTGGAGAGCGATACCGAAAAAGTTGGAGAAACAATTGTGATTCTTTTTCAAAACAACATCTGGGGTGATGCATTTTTAAATCTTCCTGAAATTAGTCCGATTGTTAAACTGCTGAACACAAGTAAGCTGGGTTTGCGTTTAAAAGGCGTAACCAGACGAAAGGTTGGCAAAATAGCGGAGGAAATGCTCAACGAATCGCCTGCCCGTAAGTTGATCAATTTATTGTCTGCTCTAGAAATAATAGCTGCATCGAAAGAATATGAAATTATATCATCCAACGGCTTTAACCCGGAAGTGAATAGCATCGATCAAAGCCGCATTAACACCATATTCGAATACACGTTTAATAATTACCACAAAAAAGTAGGGTTGGAAGATGTGGCTGCATTAATTAACATGGGAAAACACTCTTTTTGCAGGTACTTTAAATCCAAAACGAAGAAAACATATATCCAGTTTTTAATGGAAGTGAGAATTGGAAATGCATGCAGATTGCTATTAGAAGAAGAATTTAATATGACTGAGGTAGGCTATGCCTGTGGCTACAACAATATTTCTCACTTCTATCATCAATTTAAAGCGCTTACTAAAAAAAATCCAATGGACTACAGATACAATTATCTTAAAACCGAAGAGAGAAAATTTGCCTAGTAACCTCAGTTTGATTATTAATCTTCCTTTAAAGGTCTGCTACAGACATTTTTCGTTCATGGCCGTCCATTGACAGACTCCAATAGAAAAATCGTCATTGCGAGGAACGAAGCAATCTTAATGCGCACGCTAGTAGCGATCGTTGTAAGATTGCTTCGTCGGCTGAAAAAGCCTTCTCGCAATGACGATTCCTCACAGCCTACAGCTCGTTAAAAATTCTCCTGTCCATTCATATTGTTTTATACTATAAATTACCCCCAGGGTGACGGGTTAATTAATTGTTAGAATCAACATGAATGACAAATTTTTTAGAGTTATAAGCTTTGAGAGGAATCGTCATTCCCAACTTGATTGGGAACCACGGAGTGCTCATGAATGCCTATAAATAAAAGGAAAAACTTATGAATAATCGTAATGCAAGCGCTTTAAGATTCCCGCCTGCGCGAGAATGACGGCCGTACTGAGAGATTCTGTCAATGGTAGCTTATTTTACTGCGTAGCTTTCCCCTTTGCTACAGGTCAGGGTTCATTTAGCAGTAAAGATGCTGACCAGTTAGTAGTTACAAGACAATTGAAAAGACAATTTCTACTTTGCAAAATAAATCCGATAGCTATCCGATCAACATGATCGCGGTGGTTTCAGGGATTTAAAATTAGTCAGTGTAAATAAGTGTAAATAAATATTAGTCGAACTGAGGTTTACCAGGTTTTGACTTGCTTTTAAATGGGGTATTTCGTTTAAGATCTTGCCAGGTGATTTGCCTGATGTAAGCTCAAATCAAAAAGTATCTTAATTAATAATGATCAAATCCTGATCAAATTAGGCAACGCAAACCAGTAATTTTAGTATTGAAGCATTTTATTGTATTATATTAACATTATGCTATAAATGTGCGTTAAAACGACTTATTTGGCTTTAGATTTTACCGCCTGGATGCTTAAATAAAGTTCGAACTTAATTTTCGATCCAAAAAACTAAACCAAATAATTATGAGAATTTATAACACTTCTAGCGGGATTATTATACACCACAATAACCAATATTTTTTAACAGAAGAAAAAAGCTGGGATAGGTTCGTAAACAGGAGCAACCTCTTTAAATTGATCAGTAGCGAGCTGCAACATCTCCAACCTAACGAAGATTTACAAGCGCTTACCCATTCAGCTGTTTTAACGCCTATAGGCAGCCAGGAAGTATGGGCATCTGGCGTAACTTATTTTCGTAGCAGGGAAGCCAGAATAGAGGAATCAAAAGAAGCAAAAGGAGGGGATTTTTATGCCAGGGTATATGATGCAGACCGGCCAGAACTTTTTTTTAAGTCGCCGCCTTATCGCACAGTAGGTTCCGGAGGAAACATACGGATCAGGGCAGATTCTAAATGGAACGTGCCTGAACCGGAATTGACCTTATTTATCTGCTCAGAAGGCACTATTGAAGGTTATACAATAGGTAATGATGTATCTTCGAGAGATATCGAGGGCGAAAATCCGCTTTACCTCCCGCAGGCCAAATCATACAATGGTGCTAGCGCTTTAGGTCCTTGCCTTTTAGTTACAGATGGACCAATAGATCCGGATACCAATATCAGCATCGAAATAACCAGAGATTCTGAGGTCCTTTTTAAGGAGCAAATATCCATTAATCAAATGAAACGTAAGCACAAGGACCTAGTGGCCTACTTGTTTCGGGAGTTAGATTTCCCTCATGGAACCTATTTAATGACAGGTACAGGAATAATCCCCACTGATGATTTTACTTTACGCAGCGGAGATATTGTAAAAATAACCATTTCAGCGATTGGTTCGCTTATCAATATCGTAGCATGATAAACATTGGCAAACAAATTATAGGTTTTGAAACCGCTGCCGAAGCAAGCGAGACGATTTTTCGATAAACAGGTTAACCGGCGAAAATCTAAATAAGGAAGTAAAAATATAGCAACATAGTATATTCTAGATATGAAATCATATAGAAGTTCGACCTGGTTTGGGAAAAAAGATAAAATGGGCCTCATCTATCGCAGTTGGATGAAAAACCAGGGCATGCCCGAAGACATGTTTGACGGCAGACCGGTAATAGGCATTTGTAATACGTGGTCTGAACTTACACCCTGCAATGCCCACCTGCGCGATATTGCCGAAAGTGTTCGTCGCGGGGTATTGGAGGCTGGCGGCTTTCCGCTGGAATTTCCCATCATGTCATTAGGTGAAACGCTCATGAAACCTACCGCCATGTTGTTCCGTAATCTCGCCAGTATGGATGCAGAGGAATCGATAAGAGGCAACCCTATTGATGGTGTAGTACTACTTACGGGCTGCGATAAAACTACGCCTTCTACGCTAATGGGAGCGGCAAGTGTAGATCTGCCAACCATTGTGGTTCCTGGCGGACCAATGTTAAACGGAAAATATCACGGACACGACATCGGCTCAGGAACAAGTGTATGGAAGCTGACAGAGGAATTAAAGAAAGGCGAAATTACTTATGATGAATATGCAGAAGTAGAAAGTTGCATGTCCCGTAGTCCGGGCCACTGTATGACAATGGGAACGGCTTCTACTATGGCTTGCATGGTAGAAGCGTTGGGCATGAGCCTTTCCGGCGGTGCAGCTATACCTGCCGTTGATTCCCGGCGGAAAAGGCTTGCTCAGCTATCCGGAAGGAGAATAGTTGAAATGGTTAAAGAAGACCTGAAAATTTCTAAAATACTAACACGCAATGCTTTTGAAAATGCAATTAAGGTAAATGCTGCAGTAGGAGGTTCCTCAAACTTTATTATTCACCTTACCGCTATTGCAGGGCGTATGGGTGTAGCGCTAAACTTAGACGATTTTGATGATATTGGCAGTAAAATGCCGCTTCTGGTAAATCTTATGCCTTCAGGGAAATTTTTGATGGAGGATTTTTACTATGCTGGTGGTGTACCCGCTGTTTTAAAACAAATGCAATCTGTTTTAAAAATGGATACCCTAACGGTAAGCGGGAAAACGCATGCCGAAAACATTGCTGTTACAGGAATAAATTACAATAAGGAAGTTATCTATGAATTTGAGCAGCCAATTATTCAGGAAGCCGGAATTACGGTACTAAAAGGTAATCTTGCAGTTAACGGAGCGGTTATAAAGCCATCGGCAGCTACGCCCAGTTTGATGCAGCACCGAGGTAGGGCAGTAGTGTTTGAAGACATTGAAGATTACCATGCGAGAGTAGATGATCCCGATTTGGATATCGATGAAACTTGTGTAATGGTCTTGAAAACGGTTGGTCCGGTCGGCTATCCGGGTATGCCTGAGGTAGGTAACATGACTTTGCCGAAAAAGCTACTTGACAAAGGCGTAACAGATATGGTAAGGATATCGGATGGCAGGATGAGCGGTACGGCATATGGTACAGTTATACTGCATGTATCGCCAGAGTCTGCTATTGGTGGAAATTTAGCGCTGGTAGAAAACGGCGACATGATTGAGTTGGATGTAGCCAATAAACGTATCCACCTTGAAGTGAGTGATGAAGTGTTAGCCCTGAGGCGAAGCAATTGGGTACCGTCAATTCCTGCTGCAACACGTGGTTATGTAAACTTATATGTCAACCATGTTCAGCAGGCAGATAAAGGTGCTGATCTGGACTTTTTAGTAGGCGGTTCAGGTTCAACAGTAACCAGAGACTCTCATTAAAGTAGGAACATGGATGTACTGATTCTTTTTGGCTGCATAGTTTTACTTGTATTATTAATTGCATGGGCGAAGGTTAATACCTTTCTTGCATTTTTAATCGTATCTGTAGGGGCAGCCTTATTGTTAGGTATGCCTGTCGCCAGTATTCCGCAAACTATTAATAAAGGATTAGGAGATACATTGGGATCACTGGCAATTATCATCGTTTTGGGCGCCATGCTCGGAAAACTCGTCGCTTCCAGTGGTGCCGCTCAAAAAATAGCCACGGTATTAAAAAAGACATTCGGCGCTAAATACGTCACCTGGGCCATGTCTTTAACAGGCTTTATAGTGGGCATTCCATTATTTTATAATGTTGGGTTTGTATTGCTTATTCCAATTATTTTTTCGGTAGCCTACAACTATAAGTTACCTCTGGTATATGTAGGCTTGCCTATGCTTGCATCGCTGTCCGTAATGCATGGTTTTTTGCCACCTCATCCATCGCCCATGGCTTTAGTTACTCAATTTCATGCAGATTTGGTTAAAACCTTTATTTATGGTTTAATCGTGGCCATACCCGCTATAATTATTGCAGGTCCTCTTTTCGCAAGAATATTAATAAATATGCAATCTAGCCCAACAGTTACCCTGCAAGCCGATGAACTGCCCGATAATGAATTGCCAGGGATAACAAATAGTGTGATTTCTGCATTGTTACCTGTACTTATAATTTTTGGTACCACGTTGATAACCAGGATATGTAGCGATAATATGGCTGTCGTAAATCTCGCCAGCTTTATCGGTGATCCAACAATCGCCATGATATTAACCATTTGTATTGCAACATTTACACTTGGGATCAGGTCAGGTAAAAAGCTGATTGACATTATGGTAATTTTTGTTGATGCGACAAAAGATATAGCGATGATCCTTTTAATCATCGGTAGCGCAGGTATTTTGAAACAGGTATTTGTAGAAACAGGGGTGAGCAACAGCCTTGCCGCAATATTGAAAGGATTAACCCTGCCACCTTTATTATTGGCCTGGTTAATAACGGCCGTGCTAAGGCTTTGCCTGGGTTCGGCTACCATAGCTGGCCTCACCGCTGCTGGTATCGTTTATCCGCTTGTTGGGCCTCATGGTGCCGATCCAAATTTAATGGTGCTCGCGGTTGGATCAGGGAGCCTATTTTGTTCTCACGTAAATGACTCCTCTTTCTGGCTATTCAAAGAGTATTTAGGATTATCTATAAAACAAACATTTTTGTCCTGGTCGCTGATGGAAACGCTGGTATCGGTTATCGGACTTATCGGAATACTGATCATGAACCAGGTACTGTTTAAATAGGTAATCGTCAGCCAAGATAATAACGTAATCGAGCATGAAGAAAATGGTTGGTTTATTTATCACGCTGGCAAGTTTTACAGTGTCAGCACAGCAATCGAATTTTGAGTAGGATGCACGGCAATTGGGGTGCTTGATAAATATCAAACAGTTCCCAAACCATACAGTTCACAAGTTCGATAAACCATTTAAAATCAATAAATAAGCCTGATAATTTTTTTCATATATTAGCAATATAAAGCCAGCAATCTATGGCTCCAATACAAACTTATGCTTCATTGGGGATTGTTTATGGCTGGTATAAGAAAGTTAGCGATCATTGTAACAAACGACACTGCAGAAGCCAATGAATTACAACAAAGTAAAACCTTGCAAAGAATTAGAGCCTTTTATTCATTTTTATTGGGAACTTAAAGGAAACGAGCAAGAAAGACAGTTGGAACGAGTTTTTCCGGATGGCTGTGCTGGTATAATAATGAATTTGGGAGACACTTGTTTGACTGATAACGGCTCAGTTTTAATAGAGTTTGGGAAAACTTACGTAGTTGGTGCAATGACTTCATATAAAGACAGCTTTATTGAAACCGATACACATTTAATAGGTGCGTGCCTAAAACCTGCAACTTTTGCAAATTTCTATAAATATGATTCACAAAATGAGTTGATTAATGACACTGTTGAATTTGAAAAATCCAATTCATTTAATGTTGATAGAACATTTGTCAATCCATTCAATTATTTTGACCATTTCTTTTTAGAGAGAATGAAAAGTAAAAACAATCCGCTACAATCAGTTATAATCGATATACACTCAACAAACGGGCAAATGAGCATTTCCGAGATATCAAAACGAAATTTTACTACGATAAGACAGTTGGAGCGAAATTTTAAAAAGTTGATTGGACTATCACCAAAAGAATATTCAAATATTATTCGTTTTCAGAATGCTTTAAATTTAATCAAAAATTCAAATCAAAACCGGAGCTTATTAGATATTGCATTTGAATGTGGTTATTATGATCACGCTCACCTTAGCAATGAAATTAAACAAAAAACTGGACTTTCACCTTCACTACTTTAATTTGTCGCATTTTTACAAAGTACAAATGGTTATCGAAAAGTAATTTTGTAGAAACATTTAAATTCAAAAAAAATGCGAAAAATATCACTTTTCATTGCAACAAGTTTAGACGGCTACATTGCAAAACCTAATGACGACCTTAGTTTCTTAAAACTCGTTGAAAAGGAAGGCGAAGACTATGGTTATGCAGAATTTACAAACACAATTGACACATTAATTGTTGGCAGAAAGACCTATGATTATGTACTTAAAGAAATCGGACCATCTCATTACGATAACGGACAACGAGATGTTTATGTCATAACAACAACTGAAAGACCTCAAGTTGGCAGAACAATATTCTATACAGGAGAAATAGCCCAATTAGTCGAACGACTAAAGTCTGAAAAAGGAAAAAACATTTATTGTGACGGTGGTGCAGAAGTGATAAATGAACTATTGAAGTACGAATTGATAGATGAGCTTATAATTTCGGTTATACCTGTTTTATTAGGCAGTGGGACACAGCTTTTTAAAGAGGGAAGACCTGAACAAGTACTTGAATTTATCGCAGTAAAAGCATTTGAAACAGGATTGGTACAACTGCATTACAACCGGAAAAAATAAACAACGAAATCAGCTGTTCGAGATGCTCTGTCTCCAAAGCACTGCTTTGAGTAAAGGCATCGGGATAAACTTCTCATCCCGCCGGGATTGGCTCAGCCCCACAAAATCCCGAACATTGCCCTGAGTCTTTTACAAATCGAACCCCGGCCGGTGCTTCTGTTCGAATCCCAACGGGAATAAAACAAAAAAACCTCACATTTCTGTGAGGTTTTCTGTGAACTTCACTGACATATTCTCGAACCACTTTTTGTCAGATTTAAAACGTATAATTAATTGGCGGGTAAATTAGAAGGGGGACAATGAGAATTTACTAGCAGCGTTTTTTGTGATTTCACTACTAGGGTAAAATTATTTAAATCAATATGTTGACTGGATAAACAAGATTTATTTAAGTATCTCTAATGCCTTTTCGAGGTACTCATCTCTACCTGCACTTACTCCAGAGATGGTTTGGTTTACGAACACATCTGGTTGTATACCAAGACTAAACATTTGTCCTCCATCATGCAGTTTTACCTTCATCCCTGTAAATCGTATGCTATAGTTTCCTGGCAAGGTAAAAGGGTTTACATTACCATTGGCACCTGCTGTGGGTTGGCCTACAATAGTGGCCAGTTTATAGTGTTTGATGAAACCCATGTAGCTTTCGGCGTAACTTATTGCGCCGCCTCCGGTGAGGAAGATTACTTTGGCCGAGATATGCGGGGTTTTAGGTTTCATTTCCCAACCCAAGCCTGTGTAACTAACATTTTCATAGTCTGGAGCGATAATTTTAGGCACAAACATCCATTTATCGTTGTCCTCTTTAGTTAATAGATGGGAGATTAAATCGTGATTACCTCGTGGATAACCTCTTAAGTCACAAATAATAGCTTTGGCAGTATTGATTTCGGGCATCATAGCAGTAATATCCTTCATCTCGGTGTTTCCAATATTGATGTAATATACACCGTCCTCTAGCTTTTTAATCTTAGGTTGTTCGGGTGTTTTTCTATAGTCAGTTCGAGTAAAACGGAATTCTTGTTCCTTCCCATCACGAGTTACCTTTAATAGCAATTCCGTGTCTTTGTAACCTTCTAGAAATTGCCTGGTTGCATTACTGTTTTTCCACTGATCTGATCCTGAAATTTCGCTTTTAATACTACTAAAATGCTCAAGAGCTGGTATGCCATTGATTGAGGTGATGATATCGCCCACTTTTAAGGGAAGCGAGTCGACTTTGCTAATTAACAGCTTACCCTCAACGTAGGCAATATCTGCCTGAATAGAGAAATAGTTTTGCTCTCCGAAAGATACGCTTACGTGTCCATCCTTTAATTTCTCTGTCATTACCCGCAATACCTTCCCAAATTCTTGACTAGTTTTAGCTTGATAAGCTGCATTTAGCGCTAAAGTAAGTTCTTTTTCCCACTCCAGTTTAATCTCCTCTTTATAAGGGAAAAAGTGTTGGAATACATTCCAAGCAATATTTATCGAAGTTAATCGCACATATACATCGCTTGCATTAAATAACTCGGGAGTTGTCTCGCCTATTCTTTTTTGCAGTGCTTTTAACTGAGTGGGATTAGCTGCAGGATATGTTTCTTGATCACTACCTAAGAGCACCTGGGGAATAATGCATTTAAGTCCGTTACCTATGTCTTTTGAAAAGTATGCGCCAAATTCAGGGTTTTCATCAAAAATACATTTGACCAACTGATCAGTGGAATTGTCAGAGATAAGCAATGCTTGTTGCCCGTCAACATTAGCATCCTTTACGTTAACATAGTTATAGCCTGCAGACTTTGTATACCATCCAAGGGTATCGGCTTGTTCAAAAGAGCTGTTTTGTAAAGGTATTTTCTTCCAAATACCGTTGTCTTCTATTTCCAGTATAAAGTTATCAATCCAAATTTTTCCTTCACCAAGTAGAAAAGCACCAAAAAACAAGTTACTAGCATCAATATCAATTGTTCCGGTTATTTCGTATGCTTTCCATTCCTTGGATTTTATAGGCCTGTCATCCATATTATTGAAGAAGCCATAATTCTTTCCTTCACGATCAACCCTGACCCAAAACTGGCCTTGGCCATTTGTTAAATCAGTCCTCATCCAACCTTTTAACCTAAATTTTTTCCCTCTATAGGCTTCGACATTAATATTACTAGTTGCTCCTCCGAATTCAGCCCCATTTGGATCTTTAATCTTGATTTTTCGATTCGTTCTCGCACTTTTATACAAGCCACCATTATTACCTAAGCCATAATGTTGCCAGGTAATTTCTTTCATGCCTACTTTGTTTGAAGGGGTGATTGACTTTACATCAAACGCCTTCGTATAGTTATCCTGAACAATCTGCACTGAAGGTGCAATAGGATTGAATAAGCCTTTAAGTTTTTCGGTGAGCTCTTTTTGGTTACCTGCATTCTCCACTTCTTTACTTCCATAGTAAATAAATTTTTCCCAGTTGAGGCTAGCTGCTTCATCAGAAGGGTGGAAATATCTAACATACCCACAAAGTTTGGTAAAAGTTTCAAGGTTGGAAACTTTTTGTCTTTGCGGAATTCCTTGAGCATTTGCTGTTAAAATAGAGATTAAACAAAACAGGGTTAAGAGCGGTTTCTTCATGGATGAATTGATTTAGGTTTATAGTAAAACTAAAGTAATCATAAAATCCAGTCCCTGATCATGGGTTTTATTAGATTAACAACTTTTAACATTGATTATGGCTATGAATGCGAAAATTATTATCCCCATCAGGTTGGCCTTACCGACATCGAATCTAAAATCTTCGTTTAATTAGTTTTTAAGCAACATTGTAAGTACCTTAAAAAACAAAAAACCATCTTTACGTTAAATAAAGATGGTTTTGTATTTCTGTAATCCCGCTGGGATTGGCTCAGCCCCGCAAAATCCCAAACTCGGCCCTGAACCTTTTATAAATCGAACCCATGCCGGCGCTTCTGTCCGAATCCCATTAGGACTAAAACAAAAAAACCTCACATTTCTGTGAGGTTTTCTGTGATCCCGCTGGGATAATGACTTATTAATCCAAACGGTACTAAATGAGCAAGTTGTGAAAATTATATCATCATCGTTTCAATGTGGGCACCAAATTGGGCACCAGTTATTTTGATATGAATTGACTAGTTTTGAAAGAACAATTTGTTATTTAATGCAATATACTGATTATTTTATTGTTAAAATTTATTTAAAAACAATATCAATAATAATAAGTTAGTTAGCCCATTAAGGATATGGTGAACAAGATACACCCCGCTATATAATTGGTTAGATAAAGGAACCCTCAGAGAGAAACTAAGTTGATCTAAATTGGTTCATGTTTTTACAAAACAAAATCTCCACAACTAACGACCTCACTCATATTAGCAAACTATTCACTGCCTATTGTTGATCTGTTATTTCGTGCCGTATCCATTATGAATTAAGCTACCTCTGTATTTGGTGTGCCAAGGAATAGGGCAGGGTCACGCAAAAAGGCTGTAATCCAAACCAGTGCCAATGGAATTCCTGGGTTTAGCATGGAACCGTCATGAGACAACTCTGTTGCCATGGCTCCTGCAAAATAGCAGCATAACAATATAAAACCGATGCGCATTGATCTGTTGAAAGCGAATAGTACTACAAATGCCATCTCCATCAGACCCAATACGGTTGCCGAGTTGGGCAGGTTGAATTTAACCAGTCCTTCCACCGACCAGGGCAAATGGAGCGCCTTCATTAGTCCGCTTGTGAAGACCATTATCACTACCAGGGTTGTGAGTGAAATCGTGATGATTTTTTTTATTTTCATGTTTTTTAACGCATTTAGTTATTGAATGGTCTTGCCTCCACGATTATGAAATGGCCAGTACGTTTCTTTATCAGCCATTTGCCATTTTGAAACACATATTTGTCATCATATCTTACACTGTAATCGGTAATGTTATCCTTTCCTTCAGCTTCCCTTACCATTTTAATCTGGGTAAATGAAATACCTGTTGCGGTGTCACCATCGATATTTACCGTGTGTTGGCCATTTAATGTGAAGTAGGTCTTAACCAGGGAGGCATGTCCGGTAAATTCCTTTTCTAGGTTTTCCGTTCCCGAGACGTTTGCCACGAGGTTTCCGCCCATGTAAACCTGATATATGGCATCAGTGGTAAATATCTCCATTTGTTCCGAAATTTTCTTTTCATCTCCCAAAGAGGCATACGCGTCTATAAGGCTTCTTAATTCTTCTTTGATTGTCAAATGTTCAAGTGTCATGATTTTTTATTTAAGTATTTGAAATGTTATCCTATATGTTATTTAATTAAAAGCAATGTCTAGGTTAGCTAGTAATCAGCTGCCAAAAATGATGGATCCAGATTGTAGATATCGAATAATTGGAACGTTGCCAGCTCTTTATTTTCGAAGCCCATATGCTTGTCCAATATGGAATGGTCAGTATCAATGGGTACCAGTTGCAGTCCCTTGTTTAATGCGGTCTTTATGACAAGTCCGATAGCCATACTTGTAATCCTATCGGTCCAATCCTGTAGGGTCTGCTCATTTTCTGCCAAATTGTTGTATTTATCCAGGAATTCCAATCTGAGCTGCGCTGGTATGGTTTGATATTCCTTAGATTTCATCGCGTAATCTATAAGATCCCCTCCATTAAAGTCTGTTCTTTTGAGCACCAGCAACTGGGAAGAGGCGAACACGGTTTTCTCCATTTTAAGCCCTATTAGTTCGTTGCGTTCTATGCTGGTCATCGTGAATGGCCAAGAACCAGATGAAGGCATAACTGGAAAGATATCCAATATTAATGAATCTATAGTTTGATCTAGTTTCATATGATGGTGATTTACTAATCTCATTTTTTTATTTGTTTTTCTGTTCAGCAAAATTAATGTATATTTGCTTACAATTTATTAGTGGTTACTTAAAGGTTAGTAGGTTATCGTATGGAGGATATTGAAACAAAGAAACTGATACCCGGAGAAGGTAAGGGGTTTACCGAAGAATGTACAAAGGTTTTGCTTGCGGTGAGCGATGCACTTTATGTAATCGGTGGAAAATGGAAGCTGATGATCATTATCGCCATGGCCCGTGGCAATAGTAGGTTTACCGAACTCCAGAAGCAGGTTACCGGCATTTCGGCCAGGGTTCTTTCCAGTGAACTGAAAGATCTGGAAGCCAATGGATTTATCATCAAAAGAGTAACAGCTGGATATCCTGTTACCATCGAGTACGAGCTTTTACCCTATAGCCAAACACTGGAAGAACTTGTTGAGGCAATGACCAGATGGGGCATGCAACACAGGGAGAAAATCAAGAAAGAAAGATCTATCAACAATTCATTACAAGATACATCGGTATAATATCCAAATCTCTGAATGATTATCTTTACCACAGATTAGCAATTATTATATCGTTTCATAGTATCCAAGAATTTATTCCTATCTAACAGGTATTTCTGTTATTTAACATTAGTAAAACTTGCATTTCTATTGAATTTGACAATAGCACACCAACATACACAGATTATAAACTATAACATGTTAGCTAGTAATGTACTGGTAAAGCAAGTTAGGATTTGCACAGGTTTTGCACAGCATCGGTACTAAAAGGGGATAGAACTAAAATCGTCCTTTATTCGCACTATGCAACGATTAGAAATAAAACAAAAATGCCCTTCAAGATATCGTGAAGGGCATTGGCTCACGATCCAATGTACTTTTCAAGAAATCCACTTGATGACCTTATCAAAAATTGCAAGATTTGATGCATATTCTTTAGAATAAGATATAGATTTATAATGCTTTAAGGTTGTTTCAAATTACATCGTAAATTTCATCCTTTTGCGAATAAAATTTGATGAATTGCAGCAGTAAAAGCCCCTCCGCGAGATATTTTTATTGGGATATTATCAAGCATACCACTGCTGTAAAACTAAGGAATCAATATGATTTTTCCAACTGCGTTTTTAGTCTGGATAATTCCATGCGCTTTTGCCATCTCCCCAAGGGGCAATAATTCAGAGATATGCGTTTTAATCTCACCAGCAGACAATAAACGAGCTATATTCTCCATATCTTGCAAATAATTCGGGTTTGGCTTTACACTTACCCTGCTAACCGTTATATTCCTTTCCGATTTAGCCTTATCGATAAAATGCTGATCTGGATAGACCACGATACTCGATAATATCCCTCCATCTTTGAGGGTTTTCAATGATCTGGCCAAATGGGTATCTTCTGTACTGCTTACCTCAACTTCAACCCAGACCGCATCATGCACAATATCAGCATCATTTATGATCTCTTCTACTGCTTGGGTTTGGTAGTCGAAAAATTCGTCCGCGCCCAGGCCAAGAACAAAATCCCTGTTAGCACCAGAAGCAACAGCAATCACATATGCACCGAAATGCTTGGCTAATTGTACTGCATAATGTCCAACGCCACCAGAGGCACCATATATAATCACTTTGTCTCCTTTTTTCACCTTGGCGAAATTTACCACAGATGCCCATGCTGTCAAGGCTGCCATGGTTGCGCCCGCCGCTTCTTCAAAGCTTACGTTAGCTGGCTTGATCACCATTTCGGATTCAGGCGCAGCCACAAATTCAGCGTAGGCATTTGCCTGTCCGATAAAGTTGAAGTTTCCAAAAACCTCATCACCAACCTTGAATTTTGTAACCTCTTTACCTGTTTCTACGACAATCCCTGCCACGTCCCACCCAAGGATAATATTCTTTTCATCCCCTTTACGGGCATAGATAATATCTAATGCCGCCTGGTTTCTACGCACAAACGCATCAACAGGATTAATGCTTACTGCCTTTACCTGAACCAAAATTTCTGTATCCGTGATTGATGGGACTGGAACTTCTGAGAGAACCAGGTTTTCAGGTCCACCAATTTCTTTTAATGTTATTGCTTTCATTATTATGATATTTTTATCAAAGGTAATTCCGATTTCAAATGTCTGTTTTGTTTAAAATGTCAATTTAACTTTGCTGAAAGTGTCATTTTTTCCTTCGGTATACATTAATTTATAGGCCATGACATTTTAAACAACTAAGAATTGACATTTTAAACAAAACATTTTACCTAGTTGGGCTTTAACTTTGACCATATATCTAAGGCTGTTGAAAGTACGGTCCCGATGTAATTAACGAATTTTTAAAATATACTTGCAATGTCAGAACATTCAACTTTGCGGCTTACGATGTCCGCCACTTTGGATCCCAATGAATGGGAAAAACTTGAACAACTAATGGCCGAAGCAAAAATCTTTGTGCCAACGGAAGGACCTGGGGTACTTATCCATGAGGGTCATTACGATCCTGAGACACACAATGTTTTGTTTTTGGAATCATACGCCGACGAACATGCACTGCTCAAACATGCCGAAGTCTTTGGACAGATAATGAACAAATACAAAGTGGACTGGAAAATAAAGAGAATAGATTTACTTGGAAATTACTCACCCGAGATTTTTGCGATGTTGAAAGGAATGGCCAATGGTGCGGAAGTCAACCTTTATAACCATGTATTTAAAAATAAATAGTTATTGCTGAAATGCATTCAATAGCTGCATTCCAAGGGAAAAAAAACATAGCTCAATAATTTACGGAAGCTCATTTTACAGACTATGTAAAATGAGCTATGGTTTTAACACTTCGATTTTAACAACTTGACCTTCGCGAATTAGCTAAGTAAGTTTTCCTAGAATTTCAGAAGGAGGATATCCAAAATGTTTCTTAAATGCAAAGGAAAAATGCGAAAGGTTCTCAAAACCCGTTTCCAGATAAATTTCTGTTGCCTTCTTCTCTTTCTTCGACAGTTGAAAATGCGCCAGTTCCAAACGCTTTATGGTCAGCCAACGCTGGGGTGTAATCTTGAAGGCCTTTTTAAAATCTCTGATAAAAGTGGAAAGACTACGTCCGGTTAGGTAAGCAAATTTTTCAAGTGGCATATTGAACTTAAAATGTTTCTCCATAAAATCAACCAGATTGATCTTTCCCGGTTCCGAGAAATCGGACAGCACACTATCGATATCTGGCTCGATAGATCTAAGGATAGATATTGCCTCATATAGCTTGAGCTCGGCAATTTTTTCCGGAAGAGGCTGTTCAAGGTTAAGATATGGAATTACCGAAGCAAAGAAACTCTCCAGTAATGGCTGTTTATTCAAGATCCTTACCGAACTATCGGGAGGCGCCGTCAGGTTGGGTCTTTCATTGGCATAGAATGCTTTCAGTTTATCGACGGTAAGACCAAAAACTACAGCTTGGTAGGGCAGGTTGTTCATTGGTTGTTTGATCACTGTCGAAATCTGGTTTCTTGGAAAAAGCAGCATGCTATCCGCTCCGAAGATATAAGTACGCTCTGCCTGTATGACCTTCATCTCACCAGAAATGATCAGTACAAAGGAGTGAAACTCAAAGCTGAGATCATCTTTGAAAATGCCTTCTTCCGTAACGGTCCATACAAGGTCGGTAAATCTGCTGTAGTTTCGTTTCGCCATTGCTAATCAATTCATATAACCTAGAAAATATGGATTATGTTAATAGTTCCGTACAATGCCTATCTGGCTTCCGATAATATTTCTTGGAGTTTCTTTGCTTGTGCATCCATTGCCTGCGGACCATTTCCAGTCAACAACTTGAACTTTGGATCGTACACTACCTGGATTGCAAGTGGATTAAATTTGGTTTCAACTTGGTAGTCTCCATTTCTGAGTGCGTCTTCAACAATAAATTCCAACCTGGTTTTCCTACCGGGTATTTTTGGATAAGCCATTCTCACTGCAATCATTTCAGCGAGCTTCGAAGATACGGTTATTTTGGCACCTTTGAAATTATGGTTAACCGTAGTAGATATCTTTCCATTAACTGAAACCCTGTATTTTGTTGATGTCAATGCCACCGGCGCATGGCAGATCAATGAAATTAAAGCTCCGTTTTCGCGGAGGATATTAAGAAGTTCCCCCAGATAAGGATTCTCATAAAAGTCTACCATAGGTCCATGCCCACCGGGCAAATGGACAAAGTCAAAGTCTTTCAGTTTTAAGGTATTTTCTGGATCACGATCTTTTTCCAATAGTTGATTGATAGAAAAGAACTTGTTTTCCAGTAACTTACCCATGCTTTTCAAAAGTTCTGGATAAAGAACCTTTACCTCTTTGTCTGTGTTAGGCAACAAGTCGGAGATCGGGATTTTGCCCAGATACTTATAAGCAGTGCTCAATTCTCCATCTCTTCTTGCCACCAGTTTCGTCCTTTTCTTGCGAAAGTTATCAGCATTAAAATTGAATAGCTGATCGACCATCATACTTCCCATCTCAGCGCCCATTTTATCCATCGCATGGAGACTTAGTGACAGCCCATTGATGTCCAACTGTGGGGCCATACCGTCCGGGGTAGCAAATACAAATTCATGGGTATCGGCAAAAGTTTGTAATACCCTTGCCAATTCGATGAGGAAAAATCCGGTCGATAGTCCGATATGACTTTTTGGCTCGGCAAGGGGCAATATTCTTGCTGAAGAAATTATGATGAGCGCTTTGCGTCTTTTATGATGGATAGTCATTTATTATAATTATGGTATCGTAAAAATCTTATTCTAAGTCCAAAAGCGCAGTTAAAAATTAGGAAAAAACAGGCTTAGGAATGGAAAAGGCACAGTCCATCTACACGGTAAAACTATAGCTTGATTACTATCTTGCCCTTAGTGGAATGCGTTTCTATCTGCTGGTGCGCCTTGTAAGTATCTTCGATAGTGAATGTTTGTGAGATGTAGGATTTTATCGCTCCAGATTCCAATAGTGACCTGATGGCCTCTATGTCCCCGACATGGTCCTTCGTATCGGTGACATTCATCCTGGTAACGGTCACATCTTTCTCTTTTTTGGCATTTTCAATAAATTCAGCACTTGGATATACCATCACACTCAAAAGTGTTCCCCCTGGCTTTATTGCTAACAATGAACGGGCTATATGCGATTCGTCATTTTTCCACACTGCATCATGTACCATATCTGCATCTTTCACCAATTCCTCAAAATTTTGCGTTGAATAATCTACAAACTCATCGGCACCCAACCCGAGTACAAATTCTCTATTTGCCTCTGATGCAACCCCTATCACATATGCCCCAAAATACTTAGCGATCTGCACCGCATAGTGTCCAACACCGCCCGATGCCCCTGTAACGACAATTTTATCACCTTTTTTGATCTTGCCATAACCTACAAGTGAAACATAGGCTGTTTGTGCAGCCATTGTTGCGCCAGCAGCCTCTTCAAAACTTATGTTTGAAGGTTTCATTGCAAGGTCTACTTCAGGGGCACTCACATATTCTGCATACCCAGCGCCCAATCCAAGGAAATTGATCATTCCAAAAACTTCGTCCCCCTTTTTAAAATTGACAACATTTTGTCCAACTTCGGTAATGACACCAGCGATATCCCAGCCCAATATAATGTAAGGGGCCGCTGGCGTATTCAAACTTACCAGACTCCACCAATCTTTTACCTCATGAACATGTGCTTCCACAGGATTAACACTAAACGCCTTAACTTGCACCATTACTTCATTATCTCCGATTGAAGGTAGAGGAACCTCTTCCACGTAAAGGTTTTCTGCCGCACCAAACTCTTTTAAAACAACTGCTTTCATATTTTCTGTCATACTTAGGAAGCAAAGTTATTTGATAACGCTAAACCTAGTTTTGCTGAAAATGTCAATTTTAGTTTGTTCAAACTGTCAAAACCTTGTGGCGAACGCTTGGTTACGAACCAAAAAAACAAAAAGATTAGCTATCATAAAACAAGCATTTAAGAAAGGATAGGGCTAAATATCCTCCACTGATACCATTATCAATCCTCCTTATACCGGCTTCCATTCTCAAATCAGGGTGGACTTTTCATCGAGTATAAAACAAAGAAGACCTGCAACTTGCGTTGTAGGTCTTGCTCCAGAGGCTTTTTGCTTCTCCATAAAGCTAATTGATGACCTTAAGAGAGTTGGCCATATAGAAGAGAGAGATTCGACTAACACAATAAATTATATACAAAAATTAAGACATTAACAATTAACTAAAGATTTGTCATACCAATTGCCCACTCTCTTTTATACCCAATATCCAAACTGTGAATGTAAAATAACTTGATGCCAATTGGCTATTTAAGATTTTGCGTAAAGAATGATTCCAATCTGTCAAACGGAATCATATCCAGTTTATCATACAGGTCAACGTGAACACCATTTGGAATAATCATCAACTCTTTAGGTTCAGCGGCTGCCTTATAAATATCTTCACTGAAATAACGTGAATGTGCATTTTCTCCTGCGATCAAAAGCATAGGTCTTGGAGAGATTTCCTTCACGTACGTCAATATTGGCATATTCATAAATGACAACGGGTTTGTGATCAACCAAGCTCCGTTTGAATTCACTGAATTCGGATGAAAACCGCGAGACGTTCTATAATAGTCAAAATATTCTTTTACAAATTGGGGTTCATCACCTTTTAGAGTTTCTGGCAGGTTTCTTGGACCATCTGCAGGTTTTCCATTTTCTGCATCTTTCCAACGTTGCAGGCTCAAACCCTCTAACGTTTTTGTACGTTGTTCAGGAGTTACAGAATCGTTGTATCCTTTCGAAATTACTCTTGTCATATCGTACATACTTGTCGTTGCAACGGCTTTTACCCTTTTGTCGACAGCAGTCGCATTCAGGGCAAAACCTCCAAAACCGCAAATCCCGATGATTCCGATTTTATCCCTGTCCACATTTTTTTGTAGTCCCAAAAAATCTATCGCTGCACTGAAATCTTCGGTATTGATCTCCGGGGAGGCAACATTTCTGGGTTCGCCACCACTTTCGCCTGTATAGGAAGGGTCAAATGCAATTACCACAAAACCACGTTCTGCCATCTGGTTGGCATACAATCCAGAAGATTGCTGCTTCACCGCACCAAAAGGTCCGCTTACTGCCAATGAAGCCAATTTTTTCATTTCCTGCATTTTTTGGAATATACAGATCTCCGGATAAAGTAATACCGTAACGGTTTTTAAAAGTTACTTTTTCACGGGTTACTTTATCGCTCAATTTAAAAGTATAATGTGCTGCTTGCTCTGTTGTATTCATTTTTTTTGAATTTTTAGTTAATGATTGCTGTTTCTTCTGTGCTGATAACTGCCCTAAGGACAATAACGACACAGTGATAATTAATGTTAGTTTTTTCATTTTTGATTATTTACCTGATCAAATTCTTCATCTGTTACCGGTTGTGTATTTCAATGAAAGTGACCCCTCTGTTTCGGACCAAACTGGCCACCAATTTGATTACCGGATGATGCGCATTTAAGTTCCTTTCCCTCTGAACAAATATACATTTCGGATTCAAATCCATTTTCCTCAGAGCATTTCGGCTCAATCCATCCTACTGCAAGATTTATCCTCAATTCACCCCGGCTTAAAGTCCAAAATCCATTCGCAGGTAATTAAACGCGCAAAAAAACGCCATAAATCCTCCAAAACAGCGAAGCGACCGTAGTCCATCCCGAATTGCAGATATGCTCCCAGGAGCCTTTATTTTATGCAGAATTTGGAAGATTATTCCTAAAAGCCAATCGAAGAAAAGGCTGATCGAAAGATCAGAACGGCCAGCTTGCCCCGGAACAGGTGGTCACTTTAAAGCGTAATGGGGTGACAGTTTAAATGCGGAACGGGTGGCCATTTTTGCCGAAATGCCCAATCTGTAACCTTAAATTCAAATTTTAAAAACTCAACAATCTTCTTTTGAGTGGCTTTCCATTGTTTTAATGTCTCTTTTGATCGTATTTCCTTCTCTACCAACTCGCTGAAATCTTTAATATGGATTTCAGTTAATTCTAATAATGAAGGTGTTTTATGTTCTTTTAACTCATTCTTTCTGCCTTCAATAGGAACGTTTTGGTAAATGTTTTTTAGCATTAATGGGCTAACAGAATCATACTGGGTTTTTAATACATTAAAATTAACTTCGAGTGAGCTTTCAATGTGGTTAAGGGCTGAATTAATTTTCTTAGAATCAGTTGACCTCATTACTTTTTTCATTTCAACGTTCCAGTCCTCAACATGTACTTTTTGGGATGTTGAAAATTCAGCATCATTTCCATCAATAGAAATCCTGCAAATAATAGGAGCAAGGCCCTTTGAATCGGCTTTTGATTTACGGTGCCAGAATAGGATTTTTAGGGTTTGGTTACTTTTCATTTCTCAATCTTTTAGTAAAACATTTTATTTGTTTTCAGATTGTTTTTCAGCACTTTAAATCAATTTGATCTGGTATGACTGGTGCCCAAATTTACCGATTACAATTGGGCACCAGTTAGGGCACCAGTTTGTATGGTTTAAGATGGTTCGAAATGACTTATTATTTTTTCAGAATCGCGGTTTAAAATATCTTTTAAACAGAAAAGGCGCAATTTCTTGCGCCTTTCGTGATCCCGCTGGGATTCGAACCCAGGACCACTACATTAAAAGTGTAATGCTCTACCAGCTGAGCTACGGAATCTACTTTACTTAAAACGTTATCCGTTTCCTTTAAAGTGGTGCAAATATAGGGTTATGAAGCATTTCCTGCAAATAAAAAATTGCCAAATGCGTTAGTGTATTGATTTATAGGCGAATTAATTATTTAGCTTCTCTTTTTTAAACTTAATTGATATTTTTATCGCTCCAAATTTAATATCAATCATGCATAGATTTCTTTCTGCTTTGTTTTTTTTGCCGCTGCTCTTTATACTTTCTTGTCAATCTAACCAGGCTAAAGAAGAAGAACGAGCTAAACACAAGCAAGATTCTTTAGCCTCATGCGAAAAAAATATGCCGAGCCGTTTTGGTGCGGTGAAAGATGCCTCAAGTTTTGCTTCCAACAATAAAGTAAGCCATGAAGGCATGGTTTTAATTCCAGCAGGCGAGTTCGCCATGGGCGCTTCTGATAAAGAGGGTAGAGATGACGAATACCCGCAACATCGGGTCAAAGTCTCTCCTTTCTGGATTGATGCTACTGAAGTAACCAATGCCAGTTTTAAAAAGTTTGTTGATGCTACCGGGTATCTTACTACGGCCGAGCGTAAACCAGATTGGGAAGAAATGAAAAAACAGCTTCCGGTAGGTACGCCAAAACCACCCGACAGTGTTTTTGTTGCCGCCTCTTTGGTTTTCTACCAGCCTAAAAGTGTTACTTCATTAAATGATGCCTCGCAATGGTGGCGTTGGGTTAAAGGCGCCAATTGGAAACATCCTCATGGGCCTGGCAGCGATATTAAAGGAAAAGAAAACTTTCCGGTGGTACATGTATCCTGGGATGATGCCATGGCCTATTGTAAATGGTCGGGTAAACGTTTACCAACAGAGGCAGAGTGGGAGTATGCCGCAAGAGGTGCTTTGAAAAATGAAAAATACCCATGGGGGAACGAAGATATAGAAAAAGGTAAAGTAAAAGCCAATACCTGGCAGGGGAGCTTCCCAGTTAAAAACACCAATTGGGATGGTTTTAATGGTTTAGCTGCAGTGAAAAAATTTAAGCCGAATGGTTATGGACTTTATGATATGGCGGGCAACGTATGGGAGTGGTGCAGCGATTGGTACCGGCCTGATTATTATAGCAAGCTTTCAGCGTTGAGCACCAATCCTAAAGGTCCTTCAGACAGTTACGATCCTATGGAGCCGACTATACCTAAAAGAGTGGTAAGGGGTGGTTCTTTTATGTGCAACGCCTCTTATTGCAAAGGTTACCGGGTAACATCGAGAATGAAAACTTCTGTTGATACAGGCTTAGAGCATACCGGTTTTAGGTGCGTGAGCACTAACTAAAGCCCTTTTCTGTTAAAGTTTAAATTACGCAAACGTTTGATCCTTATTTTATTAAATATTATTGTTTAGTTTGGTCCAAACAAATTAAACCGAACCAAAACTTTATGCAACCAACAACTAAATCAGGTCAAACGCAAGGGCCAAAACCGCTTATTATCATTTGTGCCCTATTCTTTATTTTTGGCTTTGTAACCTGGGCAAACGGAACATTAATTCCTTTCTTTAAATTATCTTTCGGATTATCAAACTTACAGGCATTCTTCGTAACCTTTGCATCGTATATGGCTTACTTCTTTTTAGCGCTGCCATCATCGTGGATACTTAAAAAAGTTGGCTTTAAAAATGGAATTGTTTTAGGCTTGGTTATTTTAGGCCTTGGTTCTTTGATATTTATACCTGCGGCACAAACCAGAACGTTTGGTTTGTTTTTAACTGGGATTTTTGTTCAGGGTGCAGCATTAGCTTTGTTGCAAACCGCATCAAACCCGTATTTAACCATTATCGGCCCTATTGAAAGTGCTGCAAAACGGATCAGTATTGCAGGCATCTGTAATAAATTTGCCGGAATGATTGTGCCTTTGATTATGGGCAGTCTGTTTTTGAAAAATGCCTCAGAGGTGGAGAAACAGATCAAAGCGGCTACCGGCGCTGTGCACGAGCAGTTATTGAACGATGTTTTAGGCCGTGTAAATATGCCTTATATTGTTTTGGCAATCGTTTTCTGTCTTTTTGCGGTTTTTATTAAATTCACCGACCTTCCAGAAGTTGAAGTAGAAGAAGATGTGATCGATGAAAGCAAAGGAGAAGTGGTAAAACATACCAGTATTTTTCAATTCCCACACTTGTTCCTGGGTGCACTTTGTATTTTTGTATATGTAGGTGCAGAGGTTATGGCTGGCGATATTATCGGCATTTACGGCCGAGAATTAGGTATTAGCGCAGAGATTAGCGGAAAGTTAACCTCTATTACGCTTTTCAGTATGTTAATCGGTTATATTATTGGTATCGTTACCATTCCAAAATACATCTCCCAGCAAAAAGCCCTTAGAATCTGTGCTATTTTAGGCATCATATTTACCATTTTATCTTTTGCAATTTCCAGCTGGTTTGCCGTAATTTTTGTAGCCCTATTGGGTTTAGCCAATTCATTAATGTGGCCGGCAATTTTCCCGCTGGGCATTAGCCACTTGGGTAAATTTACCAAAATAGGTTCGGCGATTATGATTATGGGTATTGCAGGCGGTGCTTTAATGCCATTATTATATGCTTTCTTAAATGAAAAATTACATGTTAACTTTCAACTGGCCTATCTTTTAACTGTGTTACCATGTTACTTATACATTCTGTATTTTGCGATAAAAGGTCATAAAGTAGGATTAAATTTAAAATAACCAAAACCAAATAAATTTTATGATTAAGCCCGGTCTTTAATTAGATTGGGCTTTCTTTTGTCCTTAATTTTCAGTTATTTTGACGAATTATAAACGAGGCCTGAATCTCAAATCTCCAATCACAATACTCATATCTCAAATCACAATAATGAATAAAGCTATTTTTCTCGACCGTGATGGTGTACTCAATCACGAAATATATGATTACATCTGCCGTGTTGAAGATTTTAAAATCCTGGATTACCAGATTCCAGTATTAAAAAAACTATTTGATGAAGGTTATCTTTTAATTGTAATTACCAATCAGGGCGGTATTGCTTTAAAACGTTATACCGAGCAAGAGCTGGCCATTATGCACCAAATGCTCCAAAATGCTTTTATAGCTCAGGGAGCCGATATTGCAGGTTTTTATTATTGTCCGCATCATCCAACTGTCGGTGGCGAATGCAAGTGCAGAAAACCTGCTTCGGGAATGATTTTAGATGCAATTGATATGTACAATATCGACCCGGCACAATCTATTATGATCGGCGATAAGCCAAGAGATGTTGAAGCTGCAAATGGGGCAGGAGTAAAGGGCATTCTAATCGAACCTGATGAGCAGATTAGTTATGAGAAAATAAAGGAAGTCCTTAGTCGGGAGTCTTTAGTCTAGGCGCGACTTACGAAGTTTAGGAGGGAAGGAGCGGTGAGTAACTTCGTAAGTCAGAAGCTTCAGAATTATATTACGATTTTCCCTGCCCATACTTACGAAATCCTTCTGTGCTTGTGCCCTTTAAGATTTCGTAAGATGTCTATAAATATCATTTGGGCGTTTTAACACGCTGTACACTGTATCTTTTTGGCTGTCCTTCGGTAACGCCAGGGGCAATATTATTAAGTTAAGCAATGCGGCTGTCAGTCTGAGCGTAGTCGAAGACTTCTTGAGATAGATAAAACGCAAATAAATGCCCTTCGACTACGCTCTCCGTAGGAGTCCTTTGGACAGGGTGACATCTTTTTGCGGTTTATCCTTAACTCAATGACATTATCCTTCAAAAATGCCAGTCCAAAAGGACGCCGCTTCCATCGTTAACGCATTACAAAGCAATGACTTACGGAGTTTACAGAGGAAATTGCACGGGAAAACTTCGTAAGTCAGAAGCCTGCGGATTTCTATTTCGTTTTGTACTTACGAAATCCTTCCGCGCCTTGCCCTTTGAGATTTCGTAAGATGCCCCGGCCACCTAGACCTGATTGAAATGGCATTCCGGTATTCGATTAATTTATCATTATTGAAAAGTTACCGGAATATAATGGAAAGCAGGACTGCAGAAACTGATCGGCACTGTTTCTGCTCTCCAAAAAAAATTGCAATGACTTACGAAGTTTACAGAGGAAATTGCACGGGAAAGTTTCTTCAGTCAGAAGCCTGCAGATTTCTACTAATCTTTGATATACTTACGAAATCCTTCCACGCGCTGCCCATTGAGATTTCGTAAGATGCCATAAAACAAAAAATCCTAAGTCTTAAACCGGAAATCCGACTCAAGACTTAGGACTAAAGACTTTCGACTTTATAATTCTTATTTCCCAGCAGCTTTAGCGTGGTCAGCTAAAAATGTAGCTAAACCGCTATCTGTTAGTGGGTGTTTTAATAAACCAGCAATAGCAGCCAATGGTGCAGTAATTACATCAGCACCTAATTTAGCACAGTTAACGATGTGTAATGGTCCGCGGATTGATGCAGCTAAAATCTGAGTTTCGTAACCGTAGTTATCAAAAATAGTTCTGATATCTTCAATTAAAACCAAACCATCGCTAGAAATATCATCTAAACGGCCTAAGAACGGAGAAACATAAGTAGCTCCGGCTTTAGCAGCTAATAATGCCTGTCCGGCAGAAAAAATTAAAGTACAGTTGGTTTTAATTCCTTTTGACGAGAAATATTTAATGGCTTTAACACCATCTTTAATCATTGGTACTTTTACTACAATTTTCGGGTTTAAAGCGGCTAAAGCTTCACCTTCTTTAACAATCTCATCGAAAGTAGTAGCAATAACTTCTGCACTTACGTTATCATCAACAATATCGCAGATCGCTTTATAATGGTTAATTACATTTTGTTCGCCAGTAATACCTTCTTTCGCCATTAAGCTAGGGTTGGTGGTTACGCCATCTAAAATGCCAAGATCTTGCGCTTCTTTGATTTGATCAAGATTTGCTGTGTCAATAAAAAATTTCATGTTTATAAATTCTTAAATATTTGAGTTTCTATGATTGAACCCTGAAGAATTTAGTTCCCCCTTCAGGGGATTAAGGGAAAAGAAAAAAAAGGGCAAGCACCTTCTATCGCACCGCTACAACCTTCTACCCTTGCTGTGTTCCCACCCTGGGGGAGTTCAAAGGGAGCTGGTCGTAAAAGACTTGCCCGCCACAAAGGTAGAAAAAGATGTTGTTTCACAAAATGCATTTTTCTAATTTTTTAGTCATTTACGCTATGTAGCTGATTAGTAAATTAATAAAATTAAAATGTGTATTTTTAAACAAGCAAAATAAATAGCGAAACAAGAGGCTATCATATTGTATATTCATTTGTAAATGATTTTTTTATATATAAATACGCAATTAAAACGTTTTAGCCTTATTTTTTACAGAAAAACAGGAATTATTGTACAATATTATCATTATAAATGTTGCAATTATAAAGCTTAATTATTATCAATATTTTAATTTTAAAGCATTAAATTACTTAAGGACTAAAATTATTCAAAAAATCGTGTCAACTCTGTAATTTAAGATTTGTTTTTCGTATCTTAGTGTTTCCTATACACTAACAACTAACGAGCAAAGAATGGAACCAAACAGTGGATTGTACGATGCGCAATTTGAACACGATGCCTGCGGTATTGGGTTCGTTGCGCATGTGAAAGGGCGAAAATCGCATCAAATCATCTCTGATGCACTTACTATTTTAGAGAATCTAGATCATAGAGGGGCATGTGGAGCAGAACCAAATACAGGCGATGGTGCAGGTATTATGATTCAGATTCCTCACGAATTTTTTTACGACGAATGTTTAAAAGCTGGCTTTAGCCTACCAGAAACCAATAATTATGGTGTAGGTATGTTATTTATGCCAAAAGATATCAGATCGAGAGAAGAGTGCAGAGAATTGATTTACCGTGCCGCCGAAAAATTAGGCCTGGAAATTTTAGGCTTTAGAAAAGTTGATGTTGATACAACAGATATTGGCAATATGGCCCTTTCTGTTGAACCAGAAATTGAGCAGGTATTTATTGCCCGTCCTTATGCAGTAGCACCAGGGGCAGATTTCGAGCGTAAACTTTATATTTTTAAAAATTACCTGATTAAACTGATCGTAAACACCGTTCATGGTGGTAAAGATTTTTATATTGTTTCGCTTTCTGCACAAACCATTATATATAAAGGTCAGCTTACTTCTTTACAGGTACGTACATATTTTACCGATCTAACCGATAAGCGCATGGTTTCTGCTTTAGGTTTAGTTCACTCACGTTTTGCAACCAATACTTTCCCTTCATGGAGGTTGGCCCAGCCGTTCCGCTTTATTGCACATAATGGTGAAATCAATACTTTACAGGGAAATTTAAACTGGTTTAGAGCGGGCGTTAAGTCTTTTGCTTCTGCTTACTTTACGCCGGAAGAATTAGATATGTTACTACCTGTAATTGATGAAACGAATTCAGATTCAGGCTGTTTAGATAATGTTATTGAACTGTTGCTTCACTCTGGAAGAACCCTGCCTCATGTATTAATGATGTTGGTGCCGGAAGCCTGGGATGGTAACGAAGATATGGATCCTGTTAAAAGGGCATTTTACGAATTCCATGCTACTTTAATGGAGCCATGGGACGGACCTGCAGCCATTGCTTTTACCGATGGTAAATTAATCGGTGCTACTTTAGACCGTAATGGTCTTCGTCCTTCCCGTTATGCCATTACTTCTGATGACCGCGTAATTATGGGTTCTGAGGCCGGCGCATTAGCCATCGACCAAAGTACCGTAATTGAAAAAGGCCGTTTAACGCCAGGCAAAATGTTTGTGGTGGATATGGAGCAGGGTAGGATTATCAGCGATAACGAAATTAAAGAAGAAGTTTGTGGTAAAAGCCCTTATGCCGATTGGATTAATCAATACCAGATCCGTTTAGAGGAATTACCTGAGCCACGTGTAATGTTCACAGGCTTATCTACAGAATCTATTTTTAAATATCAACAGGTTTTTGGTTACAGCAGGGAAGATGTAGATCTTTTGCTTAAACCAATGGCCATTGAAGGTAAAGAACCAATCGGTTCGATGGGTACCGATACACCACTGGCTATTTTATCAAAACGTCCTCAGCATTTATCTTCTTATTTTAAGCAGTTATTTGCTCAGGTAACCAATCCGCCAATTGATCCGATCAGGGAGAAAGTGGTAATGAGTTTGGCCAGTTTTATGGGTAGCATGGGTAACTTATTGGAAGAAACTCCAAAACAAGCGCACTGTGTAGCCATTAAACACCCAATCTTGACCAATCAGGAATTAGAGAAGTTAAGAAGTATTGATACAGGTGTTTTCCAGGCGAAAACTTTACAGACTTATTTCAGGGCCGATGGTAAGCCGGGTGCTATGGCAAAAGCCTTAGACCGTTTATGCCGGTATGCGGTTGACGCGGTTGAAGATGGTTTCCAGGTAATTGTACTAACCGATAGGGCTATTGACTCTGAGCATGCTGCAATGCCTTCTTTATTGGCAGTTTCTGCTGTACACCATCACTTGATCCGCAAAGGATACCGTGGTGCTGTAGGTATTGTGATAGAGGCCGGCGATATTTGGGAAGTACATCATTTCGCCACCTTACTAGGCTTTGGTGTTACGGCGATTAACCCTTACCTGGCTTTAGAAACCATTAACGAGTTTAAAGCAGAATCGGGTTTATCAACAGAGCAGCTTACCAAAAACTATATCTACGCGGTAAATAGCGGTTTACTTAAAATTTTCTCTAAAATGGGAATCTCAACCTTACAATCATACCAGGGTGCGCAGATTTTCGAGATTTTAGGTTTAAATAAACAAGTAGTGAATACTTATTTCACCGGTGCAGTTTCACGTATTGGTGGTTTAGGGCTTGATGAAATTGCAAAAGAAACGTTAATTAAACATCACCGCAGTTTTGGTCCGTTAACAGAAACCGAAAACCTGTTACCAGCAGGTGGAACTTATAAATTCCGCCGTAAAGGTGAAGCGCATTTGTTTAACCCGCAAACCATTCACTTGTTGCAAAACGCAACCCGTAAAAACGATTACAATATTTTCAAACAGTACTCTAAACTGGTGAATGAGCAAACACAACAAGCTTATACCATCCGTGGATTGTTCGAATTTAATTATAGCCGCCCATCGGTGCCTTTAAATGAGGTAGAATCTACTGAAGCAATTTTAAAAAGATTTGCAACAGGGGCAATGTCCTTCGGTTCAATTTCTCATGAGGCGCACTCTACTTTAGCCATTGCCATGAACCGTATCGGTGGAAAGAGCAATACCGGAGAGGGTGGTGAAGATGAAATGCGCTATACTAAATTGCCAAATGGCGATAGCATGCGTTCGGCAATTAAACAGGTTGCCTCTGCACGTTTTGGTGTAACCAGTTACTATTTAACCAATGCTGATGAGTTACAGATTAAAATGGCTCAGGGTGCTAAACCAGGAGAAGGTGGTCAATTACCAGGACACAAAGTAGATGACTGGATTGCAAAAGTTCGTCACTCTACACCAGGCGTTGGTTTAATTTCACCTCCACCTCACCACGATATTTATTCGATCGAAGATTTAGCACAGTTAATTTTTGATCTGAAAAATGCTAACCGTGCAGCAAGGATCAATGTGAAACTGGTTTCGAAAGCTGGCGTAGGTACTATTGCAGCGGGTGTTGCTAAAGCACATGCTGATGTGATTCTGGTATCTGGTTTTGATGGTGGAACGGGAGCATCTCCTTTAACTTCAATCCAACATGCTGGTTTACCATGGGAGTTAGGTTTAGCAGAAGCACACCAAACTTTGGTAAAAAACAAATTGCGTAACCGTATCGTGCTACAAACAGATGGTCAGCTTAAAACGGGTAGAGATATCGCTATCGCTGCATTATTAGGTGCCGAAGAATGGGGTGTTGCAACAGCAGCCTTGGTTACTTCGGGATGTATTATGATGCGTAAATGCCATTTAAATACTTGTCCGGTTGGCGTGGCAACACAAGATCCGGAATTAAGAAAATTATTTACCGGTGATGCTGATCATGTAGTGAACTTATTTTATTTCCTTGCGGAAGAGTTACGTGAGATTATGGCTGAATTAGGTTTCAGAACCATCCACGAAATGATCGGTCAGGCTGATATTTTAAAAGTACGCGAATTGCCTGCTGAAGACTGGAAATTGAAACACCTTGATTTATCAGCTATATTGTATAAAGCTGAAGAAAATGGTTTGCCTTTATTTAATACCGAAGGTCAGGATCATGGTTTAGATCATGTTTTAGATCATAAATTAATTGCCGCTGCACAACCTGCCATTGACCATAACGAACCTGTTTTTGCCAGTTTCGATGTAAAAAATACTGACCGTGCATTGGGTACCATGTTATCAAATGAAATTTCGAAAGTTCATTTAGGTGCTGGTTTACCTCCAGATACGATCAACTTTAAATTTGTTGGTTCGGCCGGACAGAGTTTCGGTGCTTTCAATACCCGTGGTGTAACCTTATCATTAGAAGGTGAAGCAAACGATTACGTGGGTAAAGGATTATCGGGCGCAAGATTGGCCATTTATCCTTTCTCAAACTCAACTTTTATCCCTGAGCAAAATATCATTATCGGTAACGTAGCCCTTTATGGTGCAACTTCTGGTGAGTTATTTGCCCGTGGTAAAGCAGGTGAGCGTTTCGCCGTACGTAACTCTGGTGCAACAGCTGTTGTTGAAGGAGTGGGCGATCACGGTTGTGAATACATGACAGGTGGTGAAGTGCTTATTCTTGGTGATACCGGAAGCAATTTCGCTGCTGGTATGAGTGGTGGTGTGGCCTGGATTTATGATGCCAACGGAACTTTTGCACGCAAATGCAATAAAGAAATGGTTGATCTTGATCCATTACAAGCTGAAGATGAAGAACGTATTTTAGCTTTACTTAAAACGCATATCCGCTTAACGGATAGTAGAGTAGCGGAGTTTATCTTAAGCGACTGGAAAACTCAATCTGCTCATTTCGTAAAAGTATTCCCTAAAGAATACAAAGCAGTTTTAAGCAAACGTAATCAACAAGTAAAAACACACTAGGCCATGGGAAAAGTAACAGGATTTCAAGAATACGATAGAGTTGCACCCACCAGAGAAGAGGCTGCAACACGTGTAAAACACTATGGGGAATTTTTAAATGAATTACCCTCAAAAGAATTAAATAATCAAGCTGCCCGTTGTATGGATTGCGGCGTGCCTTTCTGCCAATCAGGCTGCCCATTGGGTAACGTAATACCAGAATTTAACGACGCTGTTTATCAAGGTAAATGGGAATTAGCTGCAAATATTTTATTAAGCACCAATAATTTCCCTGAGTTTACAGGTAGAATTTGCCCTGCACCATGCGAATCTGCATGTGTATTAGGCATTAACCGCCCGCCGGTTTCTATCGAGGAAATTGAAAAACACATCATCGAAATTGCTTTCGAAAAAGGATTTATCAAAGCAAAAGCACCATTAATCAGAACTGGTAAAAAAGTTGCTGTAATTGGTTCAGGTCCTGCGGGCTTAGCTGCTGCCGCTCAGTTAAATAAAGTTGGACATGAAGTTACCGTTTTCGAACGTGATGATGCTCCAGGTGGTTTATTGAGGTACGGTATTCCTGATTTTAAACTACAGAAAAATGTAGTAGATCGCCGTATCGATTTAATGAAGGAAGAAGGCATCATTTTTAAATGTAATGCCAATGTAGGCGAAAATGTTGAAATAGGTACTTTGTTACGCGATTTCAGCGCGATTGTATTGGCTGGTGGTTCAACTATTCCACGCGATTTACCAATTGACGGCCGTTCTGCCAAAGGGGTTCACTTTGCAATGGATTTCTTGAAACAACAAAATAAACGTGTAGCGAGCAGAGCCGTTGAAGCGGAAGATATTATGGCTACCGGTAAAAATGTAATCGTAATTGGTGGTGGCGATACCGGATCTGACTGTATTGGTACTTCAAACCGTCATGGTGCGAAATCGGTTACGCAATTCGAGATTATGCCGATGCCACCACAGGCACGTAACGAGCATATGCCTTGGCCAAATTACCCAATGTTGCTAAAAAACACCTCTTCTCACGAAGAAGGTGCACAAAGGGCCTGGTCGGTAAATACTAAAAACTTTATTGCTGATGAAAAAGGAAACCTTAAAGCATTAAAAGTAGTTGATGTAGAATGGGAAATTGATGCAAACGGACGTCCGGTTACTTTTAAAGAAGTGGCTGGTACCGAAAGAGATCTTCCATGCGAACTGGTGCTTTTGGCAATGGGCTTCTTACATCCTCAAAAAGAAGGTTTAATTGAGAAATTAGGTGTGGAATTGGATAACCGTGGAAACGTAAAAGCATCTGAACACACTTACCAAACCAATATTGCTAAGATTTTTGCCGCAGGTGATGTTCGCCGGGGACAATCATTAGTAGTTTGGGCCATTTCAGAAGGTAGAGAGGCTGCCCGTAAGGTAGACGAATACTTAATGGGAACAACTAAACTGGCATCGAAAGACGCAGTTGCATACGCATAGTAGGTTTTAAATTCTATATTTTTAGGGGTCGTGGTGCAAACCACGACCTTTTTTGTTTTTATGCGGTCAGCCATACTGACCTTGTTTCATAACGAGCTTTTGTATAAAGGGTATGAGCATCTTTTACCAGACAGCCGGTTAAAACAATATGATAAACTGTTCATTGTGGATTCTTTGATCATCACACTTTTTCAACGGATACCGCTTAGCCCAGCCGGCAAGATAAACGGCGAAACAAGAGTGAGATCAAGAACGGGAGTGCCTTGGAAATAGATTTTAAAACATAAACAAATTAGTTAGCTAATAAGTCTATTTATTTCTAAATCAATTTCAACCAGACAATAGTGAAATAAATTCAGCATGAAGCAACGTATATAGAAAAAGCTCCTCAGAAATTAATCTGAGGAGCTTTCTGTTAACCTTTATTTACCATTAATATAAAGTAAACTCTACACGACGGTTTTGTTGACGGCCAGCTGCAGTTTTGTTTGTTGCAATTGGTTGGTCAGGTCCGTAACCTGTAGCTTCAATTCTTGATGCATTTGCACCTTGCGATACTAAATAAGCTTTTACCGATTCTGCTCTGTCTTTAGATAAACGTAAGTTTAATTCTCTACCGCCGGTATTATCAGTATGACCAGCTAATTTTAAGCTGAAGTTTTTCTCAACCAATAAACCAGCAACACGGTTTAAAGTAGCAAATGATTTAGAACGGATAGTTGATTTACCTAAATCGAACTCTAAGTTAGAAATCGCATCTTTAACAACTTTACGGTCAGCTTCAGTAATTACTTTAGTTTCTTTAATTACTTCACGTTGAACTTTGATCGGACAACCAGAACCATCAACAACAGTACCTGATGCGGTACCTGGACATTTATCGAATTTGTTTGCTACACCATCATTATCATCATCACCTAAATCTTTAGCATACTGCTCTCTATCGCGTTGTGCATTTTGCTCTGCGGTTGATAATGCTCTTCTTAATTCAGCACTTTCCTCAGCACTTTCTTTACGTAAGTTTGCTAACGAACTGTAATTTTGCAACTGAGGTTTGTCTTTACTACCTAATGCAAACTCTACACCAGCGTGTGCATAAGCGAATCTGCTTTTCGGTAAAGATTCTGGAGATTTAATAAAATTAACATCATAACCTAAATCAATATTGATTCCTTTTGCAACACCTAGTTTAACACCGGCACCTACTGGGATAAACCAGCCTTCTCTGTTATTGCTTTCGCTTACTACAGCACCACTCGTACTGTAATCAGACGACATATAACCAGCACCACCTTTTAAATAGGGGATTAAAACTGCATTTTCTTGATTAATGTTGATATTGGCAACGTTAAAAACAGCGGTTAATGCGCCAGACCATTCAACGCTTTGTTGAAAATCAGTAGTTCCGTTTGTCGATTTGATATCGCCTCTTAAAAAATCAGCCTGCAACCCTAAAGATGGTAAAATTTGCTTTCTAACATTTACGCCGTAACCGATACTTTTAAATTCTTTTGCGGTAACACTTCCCGAACCGAAAATAGTATTAGGAGAAAGTATGCCTCCATGTACACCTACGCTCCAGGTACGAAAAGATTTTTCTCCAAACCTAGAACCTGTTGTAGTGGTAGTTGGCGTTTCCTGTGCAAATAATTGTGATGATAAACCTAATAAAGCAATCAACATTGTTGATTTAGTAATTCTTGTATTCATGTTTTTCTATTTTGTAAATATTAGTCTCTTAACAGTTTTTACATCATACTGTTTTGCATGGACTAAGAAAAAACCCTGCCAAAAGCATTATTTTTCTTACAAATAGCATGTTATCAGAAGATTAGGAGGGTAAATAAATTTCGCAAAAATGTTACTACGTAACTGAAATCATGTTTATTTTTGTATAGTATTCTATACAAAAAATTAAAAAGAACCTTTAATGTAGTAGTTTAAATTCTACTTGTCTGACGGATTTTTCTTATTGTTCAGTAACATCTCCAGCGTTTTTTCGAGCCTGTTTGTACGCGTCTTTTCCTGTTTCGCAGATAAAAGCCAAAGTACGTATTCTTTCCGGTGGGAGTAAGCGAGCTGGTTAAAGTAATCTAATGCTTTAGGATGACTTTCTAAAAGGCTTTTTAAATCTTCTGGGAGTGTAACGGTTTTATTCACTGGATCTATATATCCGCCAAATTCATTGGTCTTAATATGATCATTTCTCAAGCCTGATGGCTTTACCTCAGTGATGAATTTTAAACGCAGGGCAGTCCATGTTTCATTTACTGCAACTGAAGCACAGGGTGTTAAACCAAACTTTTTAAGCTCTTCCCAGCTTTTCATCAGATCAAGATCAGATTTGATTTTTGAAGATTTTTTGGGATAGAACACCCAAAAAATAGTTTTTGCATCAATATGGCAAATATTACTTTCAATTTGCTGGTTAAGTTGATCTGTGCTTGTGGTAAAAATGATTAATACATTAAAATAAACTTCTTCAGTATATTTTATAGCAATATATGGATCGACCTCGCCAAAAATGGTAACCGCATCCTGGGGTGCATTTATTACCCTAACCGTGTAGTTAGGTTTAACCTGAAGTTTTTTTAATAATAAATTTTCCATTTTATAAGTCTGATCAACACTGTGTTCTTTGCGCCCTTTCTCTGTGTGCTTTGTGGTTAAAAAAATAGATGAATTACAGTCTCAATTTAGCGAAGAAATCCCAAAAAACAATACCGGCAGAGATTACGATGTTAAAGGAATGTTTGGTTCCAAATTGAGGAATTTCGATACATTCATCAATTTTTGCCATCACTTCTTCGCTCACACCATCAACCTCGTTTCCAAAAATCAGTGCATATTTTTTGCCCTGATCGGGCTGGAAAGTGTTCAGCATGATACTGTTTTCGGCTTGTTCTATTGCAATGATCTCATAACCTAAGGCCCTTAAGGCATCAACTGCCTGTAAGGTATCGGTATAATGAATCCAATCTACAGATTGCGTAGCGCCTAGCGCTGTTTTCTCAATTTCGCGGTGTGGCGGTTGAGCCGTTATGCCACAAAGGATAACTTTTTCCAATGCAAATCCATCGGCTGTGCGGAATATCGAACCTACATTGTGCATGCTGCGCACATTATCCAACACCACCACAACAGGTAATTTTTCCTGCGCTTTAAACGCTACAATATCCGGACGATTAAGCTCGTCTAATTTTAATTTTCTCATTATTTTAATTGATTACACAGATTGAGGGATTACATCGATTGGATATAATTTCGGAAACTGTGCTTATTCATAGGTATCTGTTGTTAAATGTGGGCCATTGCCAATTTCGCTAATATAAATTGCGGCAGGGTAGCCAATCTTGTCTACGTAATAATCGGTTAAATGTTTGGCAAAGTCTTCTTCAAAGCCTTTCTCTAACAAAGCTATTGCGCATCCACCAAATCCGGCACCGGTCATTCGGGCACCAATAACTTGCTCATAGTCTATGCAAAAATCTACAACTGTATCCAATTCTTTTCCGCTTACTTCATATAATGTTTTTAATGACTCGTGCGAGGCATACATCAAGCGGCCAAATTCTTCCAGGTTTCCGCCGTTTAAGGCTTTAGCCGCTAAATGAACCCGATCATTTTCTTTAACCACATGTGTTGCACGGTTTAAAATAGTTTCATCTGTTATTAAATGGCTGTGTAATGCAAATTTCTCGGCAGTTAATTCGCAAAGATAATGAAGTGTTATTTCCTGGTTCAGCAATTTCACTGCGGTTTGGCATTCTGCTACACGTTCGTTGTATTTCGAATCTGCTAATTCTCTTGGTTTATTGGTATTGATGATGGCCAAAACATATTTGCCCAGGTCAACATCAACCATTTTGTATTTTAAAGTCTCACAGTCTAAAACAATCGCTTTGTTTTTTTCGCCAAAAGCAACTGCAAACTGATCCATAATACCAGAATTTAAGCCTATAAAATCATTTTCAACACGCTTGGCGATTTTAACCAGTTCCAGTTGATCATAACCAAGATTAAAATAAGTATTTAAAGCATAAGCAGTGGCAATTTCTATAGAAGCTGAAGAGGAGAGCCCTGATCCGATCGGAATATTTCCATAAAACAGAAAATCTACGCCATTAATTTCTTTTCCATCCTTAATAAATTCGTTGATCACACCTATAGGGTAATTGGCCCATAAGCTGCCATCTTTATCGTTTGTGGTATTACTTGTTACCTCAGTTTGAACTTCAAAGTTTAAGCTTTTAAACCTGAATTTATGATCATTATTTGAGGCAATGGCTACCCAGGTTCCCAGGGTAATGGCACAGGGCATAACCAAACCGCCATTATAATCGATGTGTTCGCCGATCAGGTTAACACGCCCGGGAGTAAAATAAACGGCATCAGCTTTTTTATGGTATTGCTCGGCAAATTTTTCCTCAAGGTTAATGTTCATTTGGCTAAAATATATTTATAAAAAGCATTAATAATAGTATGTTTGTTTAGGAAACAAAAGCCCTAAGTTACAATTTATGAGCGTTCAGCAAATACCTACCGGAAAAATTATTGATGGCGAAGAAGTTATCACAATCGAACTAACCAACAGTAAAGGCACTTATGTGAAAATATTCAATTATGGTGCGATTATTAACAAATTTGTAGTTAAAAACGCTAAAGGCGAAAAGCAGGATATCGTTCTTGGTTTCGACACTTTTGATGAATATCTTGATCCGGCTTATCTGGCAAATGGTGCCTATTTGGGCGCTGTAGTTGGCCGCTACGCAAACCGCATTAAAAATGGCAGGTTCACCATAGACGAAGAAACGTACCAATTGGCACAAAATGCAGGTACCGATACCTTACATGGCGGTATTGTGGGATTTGATAAAAAAGTTTGGGATGTCATTGAGCTAAGTGATGGACCACAATCGTCGGTTACGTTACAATATGAAAGTGTAGATGGCGAAGAAAATTTTCCAGGAAACCTGATCGTTGATTTAACTTTCGAGCTTACCGAAAATGATGAGTTGATTTTAAGCTATGAAGCGGAGACCGACAAAGCTACTGCAATTAATTTAACACACCATGGCTATTTTAATCTGGCTCCTGACGGCGGCAATATTAAACACCATAAACAGCAGATTTTTGCTTCGAATTACCTTGAGCAGGACAGCAACTATTCTGTAACGGGCAAATTGATTCCTGTTGAAGGTACACCTTTAGATTTTACCAAATCTAAAGAAATAGGGCAGGATTGGGATGAGGAAGAAGGGTATGACCAAACTTTCGTTCTGGATAAAATCTACGGCGATTTATCGTTAGCAAGTAAAACAATTGAAGAAGAAAGTGGTTTAGTTTTAAGCGTATATACCACGGAGCCGGTAGCGCATCTGTATACTGCAAAATATTTAGATGTTAAAAATGGCAAAGGTGGAAAAGATTATGGAAGTTACGGGGCATTTTGTGTAGAAACGCAACATCATCCAAATGCAGTTAATATTCCAGCGTTCCCGAGTACTATTTTGAGGCCAGAGGATCTGTATACACAAACAACGATTTACAAAGTTTCACTAATCAAATAATTATGTTCACCATCGAAGACATCCGGGCAGCAGAATCAAAAATTAAAACTGGTGCAGATTTCCCTCAGTTTATTAAAGAAATTAAGGAAATGGGTGTTAAGCGAAACGATGTATATGTATCCAACGGCCTGTCAATTTATTTCGATGATGAAGATAATGTACAGCAGATCAGTCCTGATGAATATCCGACTTTGACTATAAATGATGAACCCTCTGCTGGTAAGTTAAGCCATGCTTTGAAAGTACATCAGCAAGGAGAAACCGACTATATTACCTTTTGCAAGCAAGCCGCAGATGCAGGCGTAGAGAAATGGGTAACCGACCTCGAAGAAATGACATGTACTTATTTAGATGCTGAAGGCAATGAACTCGTAAAAGAAACAATACCTACAGTATAAAATATTAAGAAAAAAGGCCCGAAATTTCGGGCCTTTTTGTTCTTTTCGTGGTGTCAGATGTTGCCATCTGACACTTCTAGTTTTTTGCATGGATGCATGTTTAGAGGTTTGTGTGTGCGTTAGGCTTGTTTTTTACCATCTGAGACATCTTAGAACACTTAAGTTAATTAGTGATGACTCCGCCATAACTAAATCCTTTCAAGCACCATTTTTATCGCTTGCGCTACAATTTTATTTGGTTCTTTGCTAAATTCAAAGTTTACACGACTGGCTAAAATGGCATTTACTGAAATTGCGTTGTGACCTAAAACTTTGGCTAATGCATAAATCCCTGCGGTTTCCATTTCCAGATTGGTAATGCGGTGCTGATTGCTTTTAAAACTGTTAATCAAGCCAATAAAATCGGGAACCGCGTTTTTAGCACGTACAATTCTACCCTGTGGAGCATAAAAGCCAGGCGCTGTAATGGTTATGCCTTTCGCCATATCTTTTCCAATCGTATTCAATAATGTTTCACTCGCTGCCGTTAAATAAGGATTGATATTTTTAAGATGCCCAAAGTGTGTTTTGATATCATCCATTAAAATCTGTTCATCACCAGATAATTTTTGAAGGTAATAATTCATTAAGGCATCCATCCCTAGGCCGTAAGAAGAAGCTAAAATTGTTCCCATCGGAATATCCGGTTGAACAGCGCCAGAGGTACCTACTCTGATAATATTTAATGAAGTAAGCTCTTTTTTAATTTCACGGGTTTCAAAATCAACATTAACCAGGGCATCCAACTCATTAAAAACAATATCAATGTTATCCGTGCCAATGCCTGTTGAGAGTACAGTAATGCGCTTTTTGCCCAAATACCCAGTATGGGTGATAAATTCGCGTTTACCTTTTTTAAATTCTATTTTGTCGAAATATTTGCTTACCTCGCCAACGCGGTCGGGATCGCCAACGGTAATTACAGTATCAGCAATATCACCAGGTAAAAGGTTTAGGTGGTATATGCTGCCATCAGGATTGATGATTAAGTCGCTTTCGGATATTTTCATATTTGGTTTATTTTGCCCGCTGATTTCAATGATTCACGTAAATTTTATCTATGTTCACTATTTTAATATGTGGTTATTAAACGGTTTGCAGGTATTTTAACTTAACACCTTCAATTTTATCAAATTTACTTAAAACCTGATTGAGTTGTGCTTTTCTGACTTCAAATTTCAATATACAATTGGTATCAAACTGTTGCGCCAAAATCTGTAAGTTCTCCTCTTTGCTCAACTTCATTACATCGTTCATCTGAAGGTAATCGAAATGCGCTTCGTAAACATCATTCACGGTTTTACTGATAACCGAAGCTGCTTTAATTGCCTCAACACTAGCCGTTTTGTATGCATTAATTAAACCTGGAACACCCAGCAAGGTTCCACCGAAATAACGTACAACAACGATTAGAATATTAGTCAGGTCTTCCGATAATAAACAGTTCAGGATTGGCCTGCCTGCGGTGCCCGAAGGTTCGCCATCATCATTCATTCGATAAACAGATCGATCTGGTGTTAAACGATATGCATAACAAAAATGATTGGCCTTAACATGTTCTGCGCGAAGTTTGGTGATAACCGGCTTTAATTCTACTTCACTACGGATAGGATAGGCGTATGCAATAAATTTGCTCCCTTTATCTCGAAAGATACCCTCTGAGGCACTTTCGATGGTTTTATAAGAATCATCGAACAGCATTTTGCGATAGTGTAATGAAAATAATAGCAGCAATAGCGAAGATGATGCCTGCGTAATTTAACTTGCTCAGCTTTTCTTTAAAAGCAATAACACCAATTAAGGTACCTACTATGATTACGCCTAAATTCATCGCTGCAAAAACGGTAGATGGATTTTCTGCCAGCGCTTTATGGGCTTTCATGTAAAAAAGGATATTCCCAAAATTGAAGAAGCCTAAAATAAATCCACAAAGCACATTTACCAGTTGTATTTTTATTTTGCCAGCCACTACCATCGAAATTACAATAAGCAATGAAACCATAAATGCCAGGCAAAAAACAGTAAAAAGCGAGGTGGTATAGGGCAATTCTTTATATAATGCGATTTGTTTAAAAAGTACGTCGATTACCCCAAAACCGACGAAAACCATAATGGGGTAGAGCAGGCTTCCTTTATTGCCTTCTTCCTGATCAGATTTTCGAAGAAAAGTTAAGAAAATAGCCACAAAACCAATCACCAGGCTGATAATTTTCAGGTTATTAAAATCTTCTTTAAAGATAAAATAAGCCGCCAGTATTGGGATAAATAGCGATAAACGTTGTGCTATATCTGTTTTAACAATGCCAAGGTTCTTTACCGATGCTGCAAGGAATAAAAATATCGACGGCAATAGAATTGCCAGGGCAATATAAATAGGCCATGGTGCGGTAGGGGTGATCAGTTTAACATCGGGCTTAAAAAAAAGAAAACATAAGCTTAATGCAGTAAAATAATTAATAGTAACGGCTTGAATAATACTGATTTGGTACCGTTTTGCCAGCTTTAATAAAACGGCTACGGTGACACTACAGCAAATGCTTAAAATAATGTAAATCATTTATTTGATGTCGTTTAGATAGATAGAGAGTTTGTCATTTCCGATTTGTACTGTTTCCTGCAGATTTCCATTAATGTTTGGAGATGAAGCCCCATCACTCCAGCTGGCAGATGAAGTAAAAATACGTGCTTCATCCCATAGGTTGGTATTTAAAAATTGACTTAAAATATTGGCGCCGCCTTCAATAATTACCGATTGTATATCCATCAGGTAAAGTTGAAAGGCGATTTTTTGCGCTAAATAAAAGTGCATATCTTCCATCTGGATATAATGGATATTTTCAATTACATCAGTTTTAACCTCATTAAAGATGATGGTTTTGGCTGCTGTATTGAAGATATGGTTCGTTATTGGCACCTGAAGACTCTTGTCGATTACCAAACGGATAGGGTTTTTGCCAGGCCATTCACGAGAAGTTAACTGCGGATTATCCATAATGGCGGTTTGTTTGCCGATCAGGATTGCATCTTCTTCGCTACGCCATTGATGCGCCAAACGTTTGGCCAAAGTTCCACTGATCCATTTCTGGTGACCATCCTTCGTTGCAAAATAACCATTTGCGGTTTCGGCCCATTTTAAAATGATGTAGGGTCTTTGCTTTTCTATCCTGGTAAAAAATCTTCTATTGAAATAGCGGCATTTATCATCCAAAATCCCACTCACCACTTCAATTCCTGCATTTCTGAGTTTTTCGATGCCTTTACCATCAACACCTGAAAAAGGGTCTCTATTGCCAATCACCACTTTCTTTAGCTGATGTTTTACTAATAAATCAGCACAGGGAGGCGTTTTGCCAAAATGCGCACAGGGCTCTAGATTAACGTAAGCAGTACCCTGTTTCAAGAGCGTTTCAGCCTCATCGCCGTATTTATCAAAAACAGCTTTAACGGCATTAGGTTCGGCGTGCGATTTTCCATATTCCTGATGATATCCTTCTCCGATAATTTTTCCGTCTAAAACGATAACACAGCCAACCATTGGGTTCGGACTAACATTCCCTAAAGCTAAGGCTGCTAGGTCAAGACAGCGTTTTATATAAAATTCATCGCTCATTAGGGCAAAAGTAGTAAAAAAAGAGTCATGGCCTTATCAAAAGAGAGTCGTTATCATCCCAATTAAGTAATTTTGTAAATATGAAGATAGGAGAACTAGCGACGCATTACGAACTCGAACTTGAGCCTTTATACGATAGTAATGAAGCAAAAGCATTATTTGGTATTGCTGCCGAGCAAGTTTTGGCTTTATCTTCAGCTAAATTGATCATGCAAAAAGATATCGATATCAGCTTTATCAATATGCAGAAACTTTTGAGCATCCTTAACGATTTGCAGATCGGAAAACCGATTCAACATATTTTGGAAGAAGCCCATTTTTACGGTGCTGTGTTTAAAGTTAATGAACAGGTGCTTATTCCGAGGCCAGAAACAGAAGAACTGGTAGATTGGATCATTTCAGATAACAGTTCGCAATTTTTAGTTAATACTAACCATAAAATGAGTATTCTTGATATTGGAACCGGCTCTGGATGCATTCCCATCACACTTAAAAAACATTTGTCAAAAGCTGAAGTATCAACACTGGATGTTTCTGCTAATGCCATCGCTGTAGCCAAAGAAAATGCTGAACAGATCAATGTGAGGATCAAATTTATTGAAGCAGACATTTTGACTTTCAAATCTGAAGAAAAATTTGATATCATCGTAAGTAATCCACCCTATATCAGAGATTTAGAGAAAGCGGATATGCATAATAACGTGTTGGTGTACGAACCACATTTAGCATTATTTGTTCGTGACGAAAACCCCTTAATATTTTATAAAGCTATTGCTGATTTTGCAAGAACAAACTTAAAACCCAACGGGCAACTTTATTTCGAAATTAACGAATATTTAGGCAACGAAACGATTGAAATGCTAGCAGATAAAGGCTTTATTAATATTGAGTTAAGACAAGATATGCAAGGTAAAGACAGGATGGTGAGGGCAGGGATTTAAGCTATTTGAGGTCAGAGGCAGGAAGTTAGAAGATTTGTTGCTGAGGACTAAAATCCCTCGGCGTTCGTCCTCCTGAACTTGTTTCAGGATCTATAATTAAAGGCGCTTTAGTCTTTCTGCTCTTCAATTAAGCCCTCGGATGAAACTGTGTAATTACCTCTCTTAAATAATCTCTATCAATGTGCGTATAAATTTCTGTAGTGGTAATACTCGAATGGCCAAGCATTTCTTGTACGGCACGCAAATCGGCACCACCTTCAATTAAATGTGTGGCGAAAGAATGCCTTAACGTATGTGGACTGATTGTTTTCTTTAGTCCGGTAGATATAGCCAGGCTCTTAATCAGGTTAAAAATCGAAATACGCGAAAGTTTAGCGCCAAAACGGTTTAAAAAGATGAAATCTTCATGCCCCTTTTTAATATTAGCATGCACACGTACTTCGTTAATGTAAATATCGAGCAGTTTTAAGGCTACGCTTCCGATGGGCACTAAACGTTCTTTATTTCCTTTTCCAATTACTTTTATAAATTCGATCTGTGGGAACAGATTTGAGATCCTTAATTCGGTTAATTCAGTTACACGCAAGCCGCAGCCATATAACACTTCCATAATGGCTTTATTGCGCATGCCCTCAGGCTTTGAAGCATCTATGGCAGAAATAAGTTCGTTAATCTCGTAAATGTTCAATGTATCGGGTAATTTTCTGCTGAGTTTTGGCGCCTCAAGCAATGCCGTAGGATCATTTGAAATTATATCTTCGAGCATTAAATAAGCGAAGAAAGCTTTTAATCCTGATATTACCCTAGCCTGTGTACTGGCTTGCATACCCAGTTCATTTAACCAAGAGATAAAGGATTTTAGATCAATTATGGTAATGTCAGTTAGTTTACGCTCTTCGTTTAAAGATTGAAAATACTGGATCAATTTATCAATATCGCTCAGATAGGCATCAACAGAATTACCAGATAACGACCGCTCTAACTTTAAATACGATTTAAATCCTTTAATATATGATGGCCAAAGCATGCTTTTATTTGAGATTTTTTATAACATTGCAACGTTACAACATTATATTATGAAAATACAAATTATTAACGGCCCAAACTTAAACTTATTAGGTGTACGCGAGCCATCTATATATGGGAGCACCAGTATTGAAGATTATATTAAAGAATTAAAAACGGTTTATCCGGATATAGAAATTGAATACTATCAGAGTAATGTTGAGGGCGAAATCATTAATAAATTGCATGAAGTTGGTTTTAGTTATGATGGGGTAGTGCTTAATGCAGGAGGTTACACCCATACTTCCGTGGCCATTGCTGATGCGATTGCAGCTATTAAAACCCCTGTGGTTGAGGTACATATATCTAATATTTATGCGCGGGAAGAATACCGTCATGTTTCTTTAACCGGTAAAAACTGTCAAGGTGTTTTAACTGGCTTTGGTATGAATGGTTATCGTTTAGCTATTGAAAGTTTGCTGATTTAATCTATTCTGATATTAATTCTGTCAGATGGCAACATCTGACAGCACGCCAAATCAAAAGAAATCCGCGGTCGTCATTTCGAGCGAAGTGCAACGCAGTCGAGAAATCTATAATGGCTAATTAAAAAGATTTCTCCATTCCGCTACCGATGAAAAATCGGTGAGCTTCAGTCGAAATGACGCAAGGTTCTTACTTCAAGTTCGAAAAATATTTAATTTTCTTAATAAAAAACGCCCAAACAACGCTGTTGTTATATACTCCAGCATGTTGACTATATGCTTTTTGAACAGCCTTCCGCTTTTTGTTCGTTTTTGAAAGCGATTTAAGAAAATGCCAATGACCTTTAGTTACGGCCATTGTAAATTTAGGTTTTCCGGTTAGCAAAAAGTGCCACCACGCAATAAAATCAATAAACATCCTGATCGTAATTCGGAAAATGGCATCACTGGCAGGAAGGTTTTTCTGCATAATGATGAGGTTGTTTCTGAAATTGAGATAAGTTTTAAAAGGATTCTCCGTTTGCAAAGTTCCACCGCCTACATGGTAAACTTCGGCGTCCGGACAGTACATTATTTTATAATTCAGGTTCTTTAAACGCCAGCACAGATCTATCTCCTCCATATGAGCAAAAAGATCAGCATCTAAACCGCCCGCTTCCTGCCAGCATTTGCTTTTAATAAAAAATGCAGCTCCACTGGCCCAAAAAACTTCCGTTTTATCATTGTACTGACCATTATCTAGCTCATAGACATTAAATAGCCTGCCTCGGCAGAAAGGGAAAGAATAGATATCAAGATACCCCCCAGCAGCGCCTGCATATTCAAACTGTTCTTTATTTAGCTGCCATTTAATTTTAGGCTGTGCTGCCGCAATCTGTGTATCGCTTTCCATTAAATCAATTACCGGCTTTATCCAATTGGGAGTTACCTCTACATCCGAATTGAGTAGGATAAAATAATCAGCCTCAACACGTTCTAAAACCTTGTTATAGCCTGCAGCAAAACCGTAATTCTGGTCGTTCTGGATTATTTTAACGCTGGGAAAATTTTCTTGTAAAAACAAAACTGAATCATCGGTGGAAGCATTATCGCCCACAACAATTTGCAGATTATCATATTCAGAAAGCAAAATTCCAGGTAAAAACTGCTGTAAATATGCTTTTCCATTCCAGTTTAAAATTACAACGGCTACTGATGGGTTCATTCTTCTTATTCGGGTTTAAATTTCCAGCGTTTATGGCTCCAAAGCCAATATTGAGGCTGTTCTTTGATAATATTTTCTAAAAACTTAAAGTGCAGATCAGTAATCCCGAATTCGTGCATTCGTTCCGGGTCGAGGCACATGGGCAAAACTTCTATATGGTAATAGCCTTTTTTAACTACGCTAACTTTAAAATAGTATATTGGTCTTTTAGTAGATTTTGCAATTTTTTCTACACCTAAAAGTGCGGCAGTGGGCTGGTGAAGAAAATCTACATAATATTTGGTTTCCTCTCTGGTTGGCGATTGGTCACTTGCAAAACATAAAAGTGTGGGTTCGTTTTTATAAGCGGCTATCCCACGCAAAGTTTGCCGCATGGCGATAAAAACATTCCCATATTTTGTTCTCGCACAATCAAACCACTTTCCAAAAACCTTATTGCCAATGGGTTTATAAATTACCATCGTTTTGGCAGAGATATTTAAACCTAAGGCTAACGTGCCCAATTCCCAGTTACCATAATGGCCTGTACAAGCCAGCACACTTTCTCCAGCCTTAAAATGAGTTTCTACTTGTTCCAAACCAGTAAATTTTACCCGTTTTAAAGTTTCAGCTCTTGAAATACTGGCCATTTTAATAATTTCGAAAATAAGTTCAGCCAAATAGAGGAAGAATTTTTTCTCAATAGCCTTAATTTCAGCTAAAGGTTTTTCGGGAAAAGAGTGGGTTAAATTCTGCCTGACAACTTTTTTTCTATAGCCTATTACGTAATAAAGCAGATAATATAGTAATCTTGCAAAAAAAAAGAGCAAAGATAAAGGCAGCAGCGATAACAGGTATAAAAAAAATACGCCAACGTGCGCAATCCCTCTTTTAATCATTATTTTTAAAACGTTTCAACTACAAACATAAATTTTCAAATGCAGAATACAGCTATACTTCCATTATTTTATCTTCCACCAGTAGGCTATTTTAGTTTATTACAAAAGCTAGAGGTAGATTTTTTAATCGAAAAACATGAACATTTAGCGAAGCAAACTTACCGCAACAGGGCCAGTATTTATTCTCCAAACGGAAAACTCGATATTACCGTTCCTGTGGTTAAAGGTTCAAAAACACACACGCAAATGAAAGATGTGCGGATTAGTTATGACTTTAAATGGCAACGTTTACATTGGTTGAGCTTAGAAAGTTGCTATAGAAGTTCAGCCTATTTTGAGTTTTATGAAGATGAGCTTTCACGGTTTTATAATCAAAAATTTGAATTTCTTTTCGATTATAACCTCGAATTGGTAGAATGGCTCTCCAAAAAGTTAAAGCTCAATAAAAGCTTCGAAGTTACTACCGAATATTTTGATAATATTGCTCCTGAGCTGGATTTTCGTACCATTATGAATCCTAAAAAGGAGGACGATATTGTAAAAAACAAGCCATATTATCAGGTTTTTGAAGATAGACATCAATTTTTGCCCAACTTAAGTATTGTTGATTTGTTGTTTAACCAGGGCCCGCAAGCCCGGCTATATTTATAAAGTATGGGAAAAAACAAGCCGCGTAACCGCCATAAGCACTATAAAGTTCCAACCCCAGGTACCAGCCCGGGTTTATACACTATTGATGAAGACGCATTAAAGCCAGTTATTGTACTTCATATTTATAACGATAAAAGTTATAAAAAAGTGGAATTGGAGAATATCAATAATATTGATAAACTGATTGAAAATAAAGATTTCTGCTATTGGTTTGACATTAAAGGATTAGCAGATCCCAATATATTCGAAACACTTTATTCAAAGTTGGGTATCAGCAGGCTTGTATTAGAAGATATTACCAGTTCTTACCAGCGCCCCAAGCTGGATGAATATGATAATGATAAGTACATTTTTGCAGTGAGCAGGCATCTGTTTTTAAATGAGGAGAATGTTTTAAATAATGATCAGGTTTCTTTTATCCTGTCAGAACGTACCTTGATTACCTTTCAGGAAACTTATGCCGATTGTTTTGAGCCCGTAAGAAAACGTTTGGAAATAGGGAAGGGAAACATTCGTATAGGTGGCATTAGCTACCTGATGTATGCCATTATGGATGTGATAGTGGATAATTATTTTTCCTTGTTAAATTTCTGGGGCGAAGAGCTGGATGCTATTGAAGACCGTTTATATGATCATCCTGACCGGAGAATCATGTACGATACACAGGCGATTAAAAGGTCGTTGATCATGATCCGAAAAGTAGCCTGGCCGGAGCGGGATAAACTGAATGATATTATCCGTACCGATAGTCCATTAATATCAGATCTCACTAAAACCTACATGAAGGATGCCTACGATCATTGTATCCAGATCATTGATTTTATCGAGTCATTAAAAGAGATCGCTTCAGCCAATATTGATATGAATTTATCCATTATCAGCAACCGGATGAACGAAATCATGAAGGTTTTGACCATCATTTCGTCCATATTTATTCCATTAACCTTTATTGCAGGGATTTACGGGATGAACTTTAGTAGGGAAGACCCTGCAACCGGAAAGATATTAGAAGACAATATGCCTGAATTATACGCCGAACATGGTTATTTGTACACCTGGATTGTAATGGCTGTGATTGCGATTTTGCAGGTAATTTACTTTTGGCGTAAAGGTTGGTTTAAATAGTATTTTGTATCTATACCAATTATTGGTATATTTAAGGTAAATACATATAGTTATGGGACGAAATACATCAATACTGCTAGGCGATCATTTCGATAATTTTATCAGCGAAAAAATCGCCTCCGGGAAATTTAGTTCTGCCAGTGAGGTAATTAGAACAAGTTTAAGGCTGTTAGAGGAAGAAGAGAAGCAAATCGAATTGCTGCGTGAAGCGCTAAAAATAGGAGAGGAAAGTGGGTTCGTAAAAAAATTCGACCCTGCAAAGCATTTACAGGAGTTGCACCGCAAGCATTTATAATGGTTACCTACCGTATTAGTGAACTTGCGCAGATAGATCTGGAAGATATTTGGTTATATACATTTAAGAATTGGTCTAAAGATCAAGCAGATAGATATTACGGTTTATTACTTAGTGAATGTGAATATCTATCAAACCATTTTGAACATGGTAAGATAATGGATCACATATTAAAGGGGTATAGGTGTTCGGCGGTTAAATCGCATTTAATATTCTATAAGCTGGGAATGGATGGCTTAGTGGAAATAATCAGAATATTACATCAAATGACTAACATTAAAAGTCACTTATTGTAAAAATCAATTTTTAATATTTGTAGCTTTAGGGCGTTTTTGGTTAGGTTATAGATGCAGTCATTCGAAATAGATAAAAGCGACGTACTCAAGGTTAAAAATGCAATTTTAGCTGGTGATGAAACTTTAAAAGTAGTTTTAGAGGAGTATCATGCCTCAGAAATCGCGATTTTGTTTGAGCGTTTAGATAAATCTGAGCAGCGGCACATTATCAACCTGCTTCCCGCAGAAATAGCTTCTGAGATTATTTCTGAGATGGATGAAGAATCCCATCCGGAAGATTTACTTTTTGAGCTCCATCCCGATAAACGTACGGAGATTGTTGAAGAACTGGATTACGATGATGCGACCGACATCATTTCGCAACTGGAGGATCATGAGCAGAAAGAGATTTTAGAAGACCTTACCGAAGATCACGCCACAGAAATCCGGAATCTTTTAACTTACGACGAAAAAACTGCGGGTGGTTTGATGAATACGGAGCTGATCTGTGTAAACATCAACCTTACTAAAAAAGATGCAATTGACGAGATCATCCGGCAGAGTGAAGAAATGGAGGAGTTTTACACCATTTATGTGGTGGATGATGAGGAGATTTTTAAAGGTATTGTTTCTTTAAAAGACATTATTAAAGCAAAACACAATGCCAAAATAACTGAATTGGTTAAAATAGACGCAGTTTATGTGCACCCCGATACCGATCAGGAAGAAGTGGCGAACCTAATTTCTCAATATAACTTAACCAGTATTCCAGTAATAGATGATCACCAGAAATTACTCGGTAGGGTAACATTCGATGATGTGATCGATGTAATGGAGGCTGAAAGTACCGAAGATATCTTGAAAATCTCGGGGGTATCAGAAGATGAAGAATTGAGCGGTAACTGGGTAGAAGCGGTAAAATCGCGTTTGCCATGGTTAATTATCAACCTTGGTACAGCATTTTTAGCTTCATCTGTAGTACGTTATTTCGATCCAACCATTAAGTTAATTCCTTCCTTAGCGGCCTACATGACCATTATTGCTGGGATGGGTGGAAATGCAGCTACCCAGGCACTTGCCGTAACCGTAAGGCGTATTTCACTTTATGACTTGACTGATAAACAGGCCTATCGTACGGTTTTAAAAGAATTTACCGTAGGTTTAATAAATGGTGCATCCAATGGATTAATCGTATTTATTTTTGCTTACTTTTTTGATGGAAACCCAATGCTTGGATTGGTTATCTTCCTGGCTATGACGGGCAACCTGATAATTGCAGGCATTACTGGCGCTGGTATTCCGTTAATTTTAAAACGGGTTGGTATCGATCCCGCCATTGCATCATCTATAATTATTACTACTTTTACCGACGTTTTTGGTTTCCTATTAATTTTAGGATTGGCCAGCAAACTTTTACTATAATCAGGATTTACTTGATTTTAGGATTTCAAGATTTAAAGCTTGCAAAACTAAATTGAGCGCCTGTTAATTTAACTTAGACTACAAACTTTAAATCTATAAAATCTGATCCCGATGCAAAAAACAAGACACGATTGGACAAAAGAAGAAATATACGAAATTTATAACAAACCATTTTTAGATCTGGTTTACGAAGCCGCAAGCATCCATAGAGAAAATAAAGATTACAATGAAGTTCAGGTAAGTTCATTAATCTCGATCAAAACTGGAGGTTGTGCTGAAGACTGTTCATATTGCCCACAGGCAGCCCGCTACCATACCGAATTAGAAGTTCAGCCATTGATGCAGGTTAGCCAGGTGGTTAGCGCCGCAGTTAAGGCAAAAGAGGGGGGCGCATCACGTTTGTGTATGGGAGCAGCATGGCGCGAAGTACGCGATAACCGCGATTTTGACCGTGTGATTGAAATGGTGAAAGCCGTGAACGATATGGATATGGAAGTTTGCTGTACTTTAGGCATGCTTACCGAAAACCAGGCACAACGTTTAGCTGATGCGGGTTTATATGCATATAACCATAATATTGATACTTCTGAAGATGATTACAAACGTATTATCTCGACCAGAACTTACGATGATCGCTTAAATACCATAAAAAATGTTCGTAAAGCCAAATTAACGGTATGTAGTGGTGGTATTATCGGTTTAGGTGAAACGGTAGAAGACCGTGTTTCAATGTTGCAGACTTTATCGAACATGGAAAAACATCCTGAATCAGTTCCCGTTAATGCTTTAGTACCCGTAAAAGGTACTCCTTTGGAAAATCAGCCACGTGTTCCAATCTGGGATATGGTGAGGATGATTGCTACGGCACGAATCGTAATGCCAAACTCTGTGGTGCGTTTATCAGCTGGTAGAAACGAAATGAGCACCTTAGAACAGGCTTTTTGCTTTATGGCTGGTGCAAGTTCTATTTTTGCAGGCGATAAATTATTAACTACGCCAAATCCTGCATTTGTTGATGATATGGCCATGTTTGAATTGCTGGGACTAAAAACCCGCGACGCCTTTAAAAATGGCAGACCAGCAAATACAAGAATTGAACAGGAAGCGGTTTAATCAAAAAATATAAACTGATATCTTTGTGTCAGTTGTTTCCAACAGACACAAAGATAGATTTCAACTCATAAATACTGTAAATGAAAAAGTCCCGACTAAAATCGGGACTTTTTGTTTTAGGGTAATTTCGGTGTTGGATGTGGTGGTGTCAGATATCCGTGGTGTCGGTTGTTTCCAACTGACACTAAGTTCAATCTTATTTTGTAATTCTGCTTAAACAGTCAGATGGTAACATCTGACTTCACTTTACACAGCCGTTACCCTTACCTCAATATTTCCTCTGGTTGCTTTAGAATACGGACATGCCCTATGCGCTTTATCAGCGAGGGCCTGTGCTTCTTCATGCGAAATCCCTGGAATGTGTACATCAAGGTCTGCAGAGAGCGCAAATGCATTACCATCTTTATTAAATGAAACCAATACTTTCACATTTGCTTCACTTATATCAACACCTTCTCGCTCCGCTACACCACCTAAGGCTCCCAAATAACATGGCCCCCAGGCAGCAGCAAATAATTCTTCTGGGTTTGTGGCACCTCCTTGCCCGCCAAGCTCTTTTGGCTTTCTTAAATCGAAATCTAAAATTCCATCGCTCGATTTGATATGTCCGTCTCGTCCTCCAGTAGCTGTAACTTCAGCCGTATATAGCTTTTCCATAATGTTTTCTTAATATGGATACTTAACAATTTTTAATAGCCTTTGTTTTTAATACAAGGTATTTGATAATTTAAATCTTGAACCAATGCAGCATGATTACTTGCGTAATAAAATTCGATTTAAATCTTGATTTTCACTGATAGCTTATAAATATCGTAAGCTACCTTCTGGATAAGGTCGAATTGCTCAGGAACCAAATCTTCTCCTTTTTTAATAGCTAAACCGTTATCATTTAGTCTGATTAGCGGTACATTCTCAATTGTGCTGGCGCCTTTCTCCAGATTTTCAATAGACGTATCCAATAAATAATTGGTATTGTTGGCAATAGGCTTCAAGGAATCGAAACTTTCGAAGGTAAATTGATGTTCCTTATTGTAGAGCGAAAGTGTTGCAACATAAGAAGACAATAAATGGCTGAGCGCTGTAAACTGATGTACCTCTTTAATAAACAACTGTTTGCTTTTTGGTTCAGAAAACATTCTTTGAAACAGAGAGGCCAAGTTCGCCGTACTTACATAAACTTCTTTCCGGGCCAGTTTATATTCCGTTCTATTGTAATTTTTCTCAAAATACAATTTAATCACCTGTCCATAATAAGCCTTATTAGCCCTTAAAATATCGAGCATGGCCTCTTTGAGTTTTTCATGCTCCCAAGTCGGGAATAAAGAATAACTGGCCAATAGCGCAATACCAGAGCCTATAAAAGTATCATAAATCCTTTCACGCGCCAACGCTATCGATCCCATACCCAGAAAATCGAATAGGATTAAGATATATGGCGTCATAAAAAGTACACTCACTACGTAATTTTTCCTTTGGAAACTGTAACAGCCAATCATGCAGATTAATAGGATCACAAATAAAGTATTCCGATCGTGGATATAAGTAATCACCCCCATACCAATAAACGCCCCAATCGTGGTACCGATTAAACGCTGATAATTACGTTCTTTGGTTAAACTAAATCCCGGTTTCGAAATTACCAGAATGGTAAGGAGAATCCAGTAGCTATGTGAGAAATTGAGAATCTGAGCCACGATAAAACCCAAAAGCATCACCACAGTAACCCGTAACGAATGCCTGAAAGTAGAAGAAGTATAGGTCAAATTCTCTGTAAATAGTTTAAAATCGAATTTTTGCCTGGTAATAAATTTCTCTGTATCTACCTCAGCTTGTCTAATATCTTTGCTGTTTCTGATTTTAAAATAACTGAAAATAGTTTTAACCCTTGATAGTATATTTTCGATGTTCACCTCAATATTTTTCAGAGCGATTATGCCTAAGGTATTGTATTCCTGATTTTGATTGTTCTTTTCCAGGTCGTTGATTTTGATCTTTAACCTTTCAATCTCAATCAATAAACGTTTTGAAACAACGGGCATTCCACCACTTTTTAAGGCAAAAGCAATATCATCAAGGGCGTAAGAGATCCGCTTAATGGCCATTTCATAATCTGATAATATACCTGCTTTATCAAACTGATCGTGCAAATGCTGGTAATTATAATAGGTAGACATTACCTGCTCGAACAGATCGACCATATCTACAAATACCAATAACAAAAATCTGCCCTCAGGAGTAGAATCCCTTACAATTTCGCGGGTTCTAAAAAGCAATTCTCTTACCGCATCCTGTTTTTCATGAACAGAAACCTGAAGCTGCAACAGATCTGAATAGGTTTTATCGTAATTGTTATTTTGATGATAGAACTTGGCTTTTTCGCGTAGAAACTCTGCAACTTCCAGGATAGAATCACTTAACGATTGCTGCACCAAACGGAAGGGGCGTAAGCGGTACACAAAATAACTTAAGCCAGTATACCAAAGGCTGCCTATCAGGATCATAACCGCATGTAGCAATACTTCTTGCCATGGGCGTACGTCGTCAATGCTTAATACCATAATCAGTAAAACCGCGGTACCAACCGATGCAGCTCTAATACCGTAGATGTAAAACATCGAAAATACAAAACTGGATACAGCCAATAAAAAGCCGATAAAATAATGGTTCTTATTGGTTAACCCCGTTATGATAGAGAAGGTAAAGATGAGCGCAGTAGTAATCAGCATTGCATTTCTTCGGTGCACCATTGGCCCCGGACTATCTACCACACTTACACATAAAGCGCCTAGCGATAAAGTCATACCGTACTTTAACATGCCAAACTGGGCAAGAATTAAAGAGGGGAGCAGTACACCAATGGTGATGCGGAGACCGTCGGCAAAATACGTACTCAATAAAAAGTCTTGTATATTTCTAATGGGTTGCCTAATCTGCATGATACAAAAATAACATAATAGCGAAGTTTTTTGTTGCGATTAAAATAAGTTTTTTGCTTTTTATAAACTTTTAAGCAGAAAATAGGTAATATCTTGACTAACAAAATATTATGAATTGTTTATAAGTGTGATTTTAGAAATGTTGATAACCTAATCGAAAATCCACAAAAAGCGCTCAAAACGATATTTTTAACAATACTAAGCTGTTGATAACCAGCAATTTTAAGTGGATAACTTTGTTTATAAAAACACTCATTTTTCTCTTGACAAACGCGTGTTTTCCAACTAAATTAGATCATATCAAATACGAAGTACTTTGAATTCTGATAAAACAATCCAAAAGAGATAAAGAACCGAAAGGGGAATTGTTTCGGAGTGTTTACAGGGAAAACGATTAATTTCAGAAAGGGTTAAACCGAGTAAGGATATATATAACCATCGCAAGATTGGATCATAAGAAAATCGCACAGGCCCAAACAGAGATTATTGAAAACTAGGAAGTTTACGGACGGAGGAGTTGGAAATAAATTTTCACGAATCGCAAAAGTTGCAAAACCTAACGATAACGGAAAAATCAAAGTAACAAGAATTAGATGCTTTAAAATGCGACTACGGTTGTTTTTAGAGTTAAAACGGGGAACTGAATCGAAAGAAGAAGAACCCCGTTTTTATTTTGCCTTAAATTTTGATCTTTCGATCAAAAAAAGAATAGCGAATCTTTCCGCATATTATCCCTAAAATATTAAATTTACCAAATGGCCAAAAAAGGTAAATCAATCTCCAATCCATCAAAAAAGATATTCGTTTTAGATACCTCGGTTATTTTGTACGACCATGATGCGATAAATAACTTCCACGAGCACGATGTAGCTATTCCCATTCAGGTTTTAGAAGAGCTCGATAATTTTAAAAGCGGTAACGATACCCGGAATTTTGAGGCCAGAAGTTTTATCCGCCTTATTGATGAAACTTCAAAACAAAAACTCATCAGCGATTGGATTTCGTTAAAAAGCCCTGATTCAGGAAAATTTAAGGTGGTTTTAAATGAAAAGCCTTTAACTATAAACGCAGAAGAAGTGTATGGAAAAGGCAAAACAGACCATAAGATTTTAAATGCTGCATTAAGTTTAAAAGAAGAATATCCCGATAAGAAAGTAGTACTGGTATCGAAAGACATCTGCCTGAGGTTAAAAGCAAAAGCTCTGGATTTAAATGCAGAAGATTACGAAACGGGTAAAATTAAAAATGTAGATGAGCTTTACGCCGGAAAGACCGAAATAGCCAACTTTCCGGTGGAAATTATAGATGAAGTAAAAAAACAACTTTTTATTGATGCTAATGAGGTAGAACTGCCACCTAAAAATGGCAATCACTTTTATATTTTAAGGAATAAGAGAAAAACAGCAAATGTATTTTATAACAACAGTTTAAAAACAATTTCAGCAGTTTCTACTGATCCTATATTTAAAATCAAACCTAAAAATATTGAACAGGCATTTGCCATTCATGCGCTTTTGGATCCTGAAATTAAGCTGGTGAGCATACAAGGGAATGCCGGAACAGGCAAAACACTATTGGCTTTAGCAAGCGCTTTAGAACAGCGTAAAAACTTTAGACAGATTTATGTTACCCGGCCAATCGTTTCCCTGAGCAATAAAGACATCGGTTTCTTGCCAGGCGATGCAAAATCGAAAACTGATCCTTTTATGGCGCCAATCTGGGATAATCTGCGGTTTATTAAAGAGCAGTTTATCGGCGATGATAAAATGTCGGAAAAGATTGATGAACTGATTTTAACCGAAAAAATAGCGATTGCGCCATTGGCTTTTATCCGGGGAAGAACGCTCACCAAAATTTTCTTTATTATTGATGAGGCACAGAATTTAACACCCCATGAAGTGAAAACGATAATTTCGAGGGCGGGCGAATATACCAAAATAGTTTTTACCGGCGATATTTACCAGATTGATACACCATACCTAGATTCTGAAAGTAATGGTCTGTCTTATTTAATCGAAAACGCTAAAAACCACCCGCTGTATGCCCATATTACCTTACATAAAGGCGAGAGGAGTGAGTTGGCAAATTTGGCTAATGAGTTGCTTTAAGCTTTTCTTCCCCGTTCATCTAGCAGAAAAGAACTACAATAGTTACGTCACCCTAAACTTGTTTCAGGGTCTTCATTCAAACAGGGCAGGTTTTTAGGCTGCGTCTACTTTAGTGAACGATGACCGCGCTTAAGACTTACTAATGGTATTTCTTCAAGCTCCTTAAACAGATAAACAATCCGATTAAAGTTAACGCCGCGCTCAATATAAACGGTGCGCCCGGAAAATAAACCGGAGCCTTGCCTTCGATAAAATAAGCAAATATATGTGTCATTACCCAAGGGGCAAATATGGCCGCTAAACTTTGTAAACCTGTTAAAACGCCCTGCATTTCGCCTTGTGCATTCGAAGGCACCTGATTCGAGATTAAGCCCTGCATGGCCGGTCCGCAGATTCCGGCTAAACCATAAGGAAGCATAAAAGCAAACATCATCCAGCCCTTGCTTGCAAAAGCAAAAGCGATGAAGCCTATGATGTATAAAATGAGACCAAAGTAAACCGCTTTCTTTTCTCCGATTTTGGGAAGGATCACCCTTATTAAACCACCTTGAACAAGGCCCACAACCAAACCCACAAAACCTAATGAATAGCCTACCCATGCAGCATCCCATTTAAATTTCTCCATGGTATAAAATGTCCAGTTGGATTGAACTGCGTGACTGGCAAAATATAGTAAGAATAAGGTAGCCATTAAGCCCAATAATGCAGGGTATTTGCCAATGCTTAACAACGAGCCGATTGGATTTGCCCTTTTCCAGTCAAAAGCCCTCCGTTTTTCAACAGGTAAAGATTCTGGCAGTATAAAATAACCGTAAAGCCAGTTAATTAAAGATAAACCTGCAGCAATCATGAAAGGGACCCGCGTACCAAAATGGCTAAAAGCGCCACCTAAAACCGGACCTAAGATAAATCCAACACCAAATGCTGCACCAACCAGGCCAAAATTTTGCGCTCTTTTTTCTGGAGGCGAAACATCAGCGATATATGCCTGTGCGGTTGTAAAACTTGCACCTGTTATTCCTGCAATAATCCTTCCTACAAATAACCAAACAATAGAAGGGGCGAAAGCTAAAAAGATGTAATCGATACCTAAACCAAACAAAGAGCTTAATAACACGGGCCTTCGTCCGTACCGATCGCTCATTGCTCCGATAATTGGCGAAAATATAAATTGTACTGATGCATATGCAAGGGTGAGCCAGCCGCCATATTCTGCAGCTAAACCGAAGCCACCGCCAGTGAAATCCTGAATAAGTTTTGGTAAAACCGGAATGATCAGCCCAAAACCTGTAAAATCGATCAGGAGGGTAACCATAATAAAACTCATTGCAGATTTCTTTCCGTTTGCCATTATATGTAATTTGAAACGCAAAAGTATCAGAATTAGTTAAGATTGTAAATTTTAGTTCTCTACAAACTCAATTACAAACCTCGTATGTTTTTGAAACCTGCGAGGTTTAGATCCAAATATGAAATACTGTCCTTTGTTTATAAACCTGATATAGCGAATAGCCCACAATGAGGTACGAATGAGGACTTGTAGCGATAGCAGGACTGCAGACCGCCACTGAAACAGAACCTCACATTTACAAAAAAAACTCACAACCCATTTTTTTTGTAAATGCTGTAAAACTCGTTAAACTGGCCCTCAATAAATTAAAATCCCATCGGGAGTAAAAAACCTATAACAAAGGTCAAAACTTTTCCACAATGCCTTAATTCGGCTAAATTTTGTTAAATTCGCAAGGTTATAGTAATACCCTTTTTAATATCGTTTTAACTAGCGAGAATAATAATTTATGGCAGAAGATTTAGAAAATCAGCAGAACGACAAAATCATTCAAATTAACATAGAAGAGCAGATGAAATCGGCCTACATTGATTACTCAATGTCGGTAATCGTATCGAGGGCTTTGCCTGATGTACGTGATGGATTGAAACCGGTACACCGCCGTGTTTTATATGGTATGCTCGATCTTGGTGTAACCAGTAATAAACCACATAAAAAATCTGCCCGTATTGTAGGGGAGGTTTTAGGTAAGTATCACCCACATGGTGATGCATCTGTATACTTTACTATGGTTCGTATGGCTCAGGATTGGAGCTTACGTTATCCAATGGTTGATGGACAAGGAAACTTTGGTCACATTGATGGTGACTCTCCGGCTGCAATGCGTTATACCGAGGCACGTTTTTCGAAAATAGCCGAAGAAATGCTTGCCGATATCAATAAAGATACTGTAGATTTTCAGTTAAACTTTGATGATACCTTACAAGAACCAACCGTTTTACCTGCAAAAATCCCGAACTTATTGGTTAACGGATCTTCTGGTATTGCGGTAGGTATGGCCACCAATATGGCACCTCACAACTTAACCGAAGTAATTGATGGTGTGGTAAGCTATATCGATAATAGAGATATTACGATCGAGGAATTGATGAAGTTTGTAAAAGCTCCAGATTTCCCTACCGGTGGTATTATTTATGGTTATACGGGGGTAAAAGAAGCTTTCGAAACAGGTCGTGGCCGTATTGTAATGCGTGCAAAAGCCGAAATCGAGAACATTAAAGACCGCGAGGTAATTATTGTTACCGAAATTCCTTACCAGGTTAACAAAGCACAGATGATTGAGCGTACTGCTGAATTGGTTGGCGAGAAAAAACTTGAAGGTATTTCGAACATTAAAGACGAATCGAACAAAGATGGTATCCGCATCGTTTACGAAATTAAACGTGATGCAAATGCTTCTATTGTTTTAAACAACTTATATAAGTATACCGCATTACAAACTTCTTTCAGTGTAAATAACATTGCATTGGTAAAAGGCCGTCCACAAATGTTAAATCTTAAAGATTTAATTGTGCATTTTGTGGATCACCGCCATGATGTAATTGTTCGCCGTACCCGTTACGAATTGGCAGAAGCCGAAAAACGTGCACACATTTTAGAAGGTTATTTAATTGCTTTAGATCATTTAGATGAGGTAATTAAATTAATCCGTGCTTCCGAAACCCCTGAAGATGCCCGTTTAGGCTTGATGGAAAAATTCGGACTTAGCGATCTTCAGGCACGTGCGATTTTGGATATGACGCTTCGTCGTTTAACAGGACTAGAGCGCGATAAGATCAAAGAAGAGTATGCAGAGTTAATGAAAACCATCGAGCATTTAAAATCTATCTTAGCAGATGAAGGTTTGCGTATGCAGATCATCAAAGATGAGTTAGCAGAAATCCGTCAGAAATTTGGTGATGAACGTAGAACAACTATCGTTCACTCAGCCGAAGATATGAGCATGGAAGATTTCATCGATGATGAAGAAGTGGTAATCACCATCTCTCACGAAGGTTACGTAAAACGTACGCCGGCAACCGAATTTAGAGCACAGGGTAGAGGCGGAAAAGGATCTAAAGGCAGCAACTCACGAAATGAAGATTTTATTGAACACATGCTTGTGGCCACAAACCACAATTATATGCTGTTCTTTACCGAAGCCGGAAGGTGTTTCTGGTTGAGGGTTTACGAAATTCCAGAAGGTTCACGAACCAGTAAAGGAAGAGCGATCCAGAATATTATCAATATCCCGAAAGAGGAAAAAATTAAAGCCTACATTAAGGTTAAAAACCTGAAAGATCAGGAATACTTAGAGAACAATTTCATCATTATGTGTACTAAAAAAGGTACCATTAAGAAAACTTCTCTTGAAGCCTATTCACGTCCACGTGTAAATGGTATTAATGCCATCAATATTAATGATGGTGATGTATTACTGGAAGCTTGTTTAACTAACGGACAAAGCGAAATTGTAATGGCATTGCGTTCTGGTAGAGCGATCCGTTTCAACGAAAGTACGGTTCGTCCGATGGGTAGAACAGCTACCGGCGTACGCGGTGTTAGGCTTGCACACGATCAGGATGAAGTTGTTGGCATGATTGCTGTTAACAATCCTGAAGTTACAGTGTTAGTAGTGTCAGAAAAAGGATACGGTAAACGCACAGATATTGAAGATTACCGTGTAACTAACCGTGGTGGTAAAGGGGTAAAAACAATTAATGTTACTGAAAAAACTGGACAATTAGTTTCAATAAAAGACGTTACAGATAGCGAAGATTTGATGATCATTAACCGTTCAGGTATTGTAATCAGAATTCCGGTATCAGCATTAAGGGTAATGGGCCGTGCCACACAAGGGGTTCGTTTGATATCATTAAAAGGTGATGACGAAATTGCGTCGGTTACTAAAATTGATCACGAAGAAGATGAAGAAGAAACAGTAGATTTAACAGATGTTGTAGTTACTGACGGTGAAGAAGTGGAAGCAGATACTACTCCCGAGGCTGATGATACTGAAGAAGAAGGCGAAGCGGAAGAAGAAAATTAACTAAAAATAAGATTAGAATAAAAATTATGAAAAGAGTATTTCTAAGTATAGTTCTAGCAGGTGCGGTAAGCTCTGCATTTGCTCAGAAAAGTGAAGTAACCGCGGCAAAAAACGACTGGGGTTTATTCCAGCTAACTTCTTCAAGTGCATCAACGCCATTGGCAAAAAAGCTTGAAGCGTTAGCAAAAGGCTTGGCCCATACCGACAAAGCAATTGCTGATGAAAAATCTAAAGTAATGCCTGAAGCATGGTCGTACCGCGCTTTATTCGCTTCTTCTGCAGCTATTCTGGATTCAACAAGCACTGCAAATGCCGATGCAAACCTAAAAATTGCTCAGGATGCAGTTGTTGAAGCCAAGAAATTGGATACAAAAGGAAGTGAAAAAGATAATATTAATTTAGCTGAAACCAATATTAGCAACGCAGTTAGAAATGGTGGTGTAATTGCATACAATAAGAAAGATTACAAAACTGCGTATCAAAAATTCGTGGCAGCAACAGTAATCAATCCAAACGACACCGCTATGTATCTGAATGCGGGTATTGCGGCCAGACTTAGTGAGGATTATCCAAACATGATTAGCCAATTCAAAAAAGTAATCTCTTTGAATTCTCCACAGTCTAAAGATTTATATTCTGAGATTATCTCAACCACATTAGCAAAACAAAAAGATACAACAGCTGCTTTGGCTGTTATTAAAGAAGCTTCTGCTAAATTTCCTGAAAATACCGACTGGATTAAAACCGAAACCCAGATTTATATTGATAGGGGTGATGCTGCCAAATCTGAGCAAATGCTGGTTGCTTTAGCTGCAAAAGAACCTAACAACCCTAACTATCAGGTTCTTTTGGGCAACATCTATTTCAGTCAGGCTTTAAAATTACAAGCCGATAGAAATAAAATCGATCCTAAAAAAGTGAAAGAGTTTAACGAAGTAACAGGTAAAATGAATGCGCTGTTAGATAAATCTCTTCCTTTTTATAAAAAAGCACTTGAGGTTGATGCCAAAAATCAAGGTGCATTAGAGACCTTGAAAACGATCTATGCTTTTAGAAATGATACTAAAAATTACGAAGATATCAAGAAACGTTTAGACGCATTGCCTAAACAATAATTTATTGACCGATCCAAAAAAAGAGCTCTGAAATTTCGGGGCTCTTTTTTTTATGTTTATTTTTATGGTTTATTACGGTTTTACCACATTATTTATATTATGCAGAATTGCCTTAAAATATCATTAACCGCTTTAATTTTCGTTTCTTTTAATGCTGTAGCGCAAAAAAGTCAAATTCTTATCGCCAGAAATGCTGTCGGTAAACTACAAGCTTCAATTGCCAATAAAGAAGATGAAAAAAAACAGTTATCGATTATTACAGAAGGCTTAAAATCAATAGAATCAGCTGAGAAAGATAACAAAACTAAAAACTGGAGTGAAACCTGGTCTATTAAATCCTATCTTACTTCTTTCGCTTCAATAATTGATACAGATCCCAATAATGCGAATAAATTTTATGATTCAGCTGTTGAAGCTGTAGCCAAAGCCAAATCTTTAGATCGTTATGATGATAATGGCGGCCTTATTAAAGCCTCTAATCATAATATCCTCATCAAAAAACAGGAAAAAGGTAATGAAGCTTTTTTTAATAACGATTTTAAAGAAGCATTTGCTGATTTGAAAGAAGTATGTGATAATTTCCCTGCAGATACCACATTGGCGTTAAATACAGCAATTTGCGCATTAAATATCCAGTCTTACGACGAATCTTTAACCTATTTTAAACGTGCAAAAGAAAACGGAATCAGAAATCCATCGGTTTTTCAGAAAATGGCGCAGATGTATGTGGTGAAATCAGAAAATGAAACCGCTATCAAAACTTTGGAGGATGGACTTGTGCTTAATCCGTTCAATCGCTTTTTAACAAATGATTATATCAATCTATTACTTGATACCGAGAATTATAGTAAAGCTCAGGGATTAATCGAAAACAATTTAAAAGTAGAAAAAGGGAACAAGCTACTTTATTTTCTTTACGGTTATCTGCAACAGGTTGCTGGAAATAACGCCACCGCAATTTTGGCTTATGATAAAGCTTTGTCTACAGATCAAAATTATTTTGATGCATTATACCAACTCAGTTTGGCTTACATCAATACAGCCAATGAAACCCTGAGCAAAAATGATGCTGATAAAACAGAAAAATATAAAGGCCTGATCAATCGTGCACAGTTTGCTTTGCAGCGCGCAAATGAAATTAACCCGAACGATAAAAAAACAGTACAGTTGCTGATCGATATCTACACTAAAAAGGGAGTAACGAACAAAGTACAAGAGCTTAACCGTAAACTTCAAGAACTATAATTTTATTAAGTAATTTATAAGAATAGGGTAGTATTAGGAGAACAAACTTAACATAATATTAATTATAAGACATAATATAAAAATGACTTATATGATAACGATTAATTAATATAATACAATAATAAAACAATAATCATTAAGCGTTTGTAATAATAACCATGTACGATCACTACAGCTTCGAAGATGCTACCGCTTACCAAATTGAATTAGCCAAACAGTTAAATTTTCAGTCACTCAACAAAATTGAAACTATTGCTGGCGCAGATATTTCATTTAATAAAAACAGTACAACCATGTACGCAGGAATTGCAATCTTAACTTATCCTGAAATGGTTTTAAAATCATTTGCATTAGAAACTTACGAAACCAGTTTTCCTTATAAAGCAGGGTTTTTAGGCTTTAAAGAAGTTCCGGCATTATTGAAAGTTTGGGAACTGATACCCAATAAACCGGATGTTGTAGTGCTTGATGGAAACGGAATTTTGCATCCACGCCGTATGGGTGTTGCTTCGCATTTTGGAATTCTCGCTAACCAAACCACAATTGGCTGTGCTAAGAGTCTTTTACATGGACAAAATCACCAGCCTCAAAATGTCAAATTTAGTACTGCAGAAATTAAAAATAATGCTGGCGAAATGCTTGGTTTTGCATTGAGAACAAAGCGCAATTGCGCACCTGTCTACGTTTCTGCCGGTCACTTAATTACGCAAGAAGAAAGTTTAAATACAATTAAAAAATCTGTTGGAAATTATCGTATCCCCGAACCAACACGCCTGGCTCATAACCTGGTAAACGATTTCAGGCTTGGCAAACTAGAAGCTGGCTTTCATGAGGTGGCGCCATCTTTAACATTGTTTTAAAATGACTATATTTACGTATGAACGCTTATTTTATAATTCTCGCTATTGTTGTAATGCTTATCATGTTGATAAACATTTACGTTATTTTAGACATTTCGAAATTTCCATACAATAAAAGACGACAAAAGTGGATGTGGACCAATGTTGTATTGTTCTTGCCTCTTTTTGGGTCTTTAATTTATTTTTTGGTTGGTAAAAAAATACTTGGCGAAAATTAACCCCGAATTAATTCAAACTACAATTCTCCAAATCACCGTTCCAATTTTCTTTTTCATTGGTTAAAATTTCTAGAGAATCTATTTTACAGTTCGTAACATCCAAACAATAAGTTAATTCATTTTTCAGGTTCGGAGCAGTTAGTTTTACTTCAGCACTGAGTAAACCGTTTTCAAATTTTTCTTCTTGAAATTCCTTTAGGTAGACAAAATTTATGTAAAGACCTGTACCGGTTATTTTAGTCGTGTCGATCCTTATAAAATCTAAGTGCCCAGACAAATAGCCGAATTTCTCTAAATTATCTTTTATTATTGTTTTAAGTAGCAGGAGCTCAAATTCTTTTAATTCGGTCATTTAGATCCAGTTAATTCCTTTTTTAAGCAGTTGTACCGTTTTGTATTCTTCAGAATTAATTTCCGGCTGAACATTATAGCCCCAGTTAGCCTGTGGTGGTAAACTCATTAAAATAGATTCTATCCGTCCGTTGGTTTCCAAGCCGAATTTTGTTCCAGAGTCGTAAACTAAATTAAACTCTACATAACGACTACGGCGCTGATATTGCCATTGTTTCTGGGCTTCGGTATATTCTTTATCGCGGTTACGATCAATCAGTTCAGTATAAATTGGCAAAAATGTTTCACCAATATTAATAGAGAAATCTAAGATCTGCTCCCATGATAAATTCGTGTTTTCAGGCTTTAGTCTATCATAAAAAATACCGCCAATACCACGGGTTTCTTCACGGTGTTTAATGAAGAAATAATCATCGGCATGTGCTTTAAATTTGGGATAAAACTCAGCGCTGAAGTCTTCGCAAGCCTGTTTTAATTTATGATGAAAAAAACGGGCATCGTTTTCGAACACGTAATGTGGTGTTAAATCTATACCACCGCCAAACCATCGCGTTTCTTCATTGAGTTCAAAGTAACGGATATTCATATGGATAATCGGAACCAGCGGATGATTTGGGTGAATCACAATTGAAACACCTGTGGCAAAAAAATCATCTTCGGTTACATTAAAGGCTTTTTTTACGGCTTCGGGCAATTTACCGTGTACCGCAGAGAAATTTACGCCACCTTTTTCGATAATTGCACCATTTTGCATAATCCGGGTACGTCCGCCTCCCCCACCGTTTCGCTCCCAGCGTTCTTCTTCAAATTTTCCTTTGCCATCGGCAATCTCTAATCCCCTGCAAATTTCATCCTGTATTTGCTTATACCGTTCTGCTACTTCTTCTTTAAACATGATGATTTTTTTCTATTTCCATACAAATTTAAAGGTATTCAAGCAGCTATATTGATTTATGTTTAGATAGTACATTTTATTGACATTGTTTTTAGTCAGAAGCCAGGAGATTATTACTCTTCTAAATAATCCAAATCTTTGTTGAAACTTTCTTTTAATTGGCTCAAACCAAACATCGCAATCAGGGTTAATATTCCCATTACTAAATATCCGGCAGTAATTAATCCGTATTTATGGGTTAAAAATTCGAATAAGAATGTAATAGGAATTAATGCGCCCCTTACAAAATTAGGTGCAGTTGTAGTTACAGTAGCCCTTATGTTTGTGCCGAACTGCTCTGATGCAATGGTAACAAATGTGGCCCAATAACCTACAGAGAAGCCCATAAATAGACAGATCCAGATGAAATTGCTACCCGTTAAGCCGAAACTGGTTAAATAAACAACCACACTCGCAACAGAAAGCAAGTGGAAAATAAAGACTGTTTTTTTTCTCGACTTTAATACCTGAGAGAGTAAACCTGTAACCACATCGCCTATTGCAATTCCAAAATAGGTAAACATAATGCCGGTACCAGCTTTTAGTGGTTCTGTCGCACCTAAAGCTTTACCAAATTCTGGCGCTAAGGTAACCAGGATTCCCACTACAAACCATAACGGAATACCGATTAAGATACAATAGAGATATTTCGAAAAACGTTTCCAGTTGTTAAACAGCATTAAGATATTTCCTTTTGATACTTCTGTTTGGTTAGCGGCGTGTTTAAACATGCCCGATTCGAAAGTGCCAACACGTAATAAAAGCAGTACCAAGCCCATTCCGCCGCCTACAAAGTAGGAGGTTTGCCAGGTAAATTCGGCAGCTACAGTTGCCGCAACAGCAGCACCTAATAAACCCACTGCACCAACAATCATGGTTCCATACCCGCGTTTTTCTTTATCCATGGTTTCAGCAACCAAAGTAATCCCTGCACCAAGCTCTCCAGCTAAACCTATACCGGCAATAAACCTGATGATGGCATAACTGTTAACCGATGTAACAAAACCATTGGCAATATTGGCCAATGAATATAAAAGGATTGAACCAAAAAGAACTTTGATCCTTCCCAGTTTATCGCCCAGTATGCCCCATAAAATTCCGCCTAAAAGTAGACCGAACATTTGAGAATTGATGATCAAAAAGCCATCAGATTGCATATTTACCTGAGAAACACCAATTTCAGTTAAACTTTGAACACGAACAACAGAGAATAAAACAAGATCGTAAATGTCTACGAAGTAACCCAGAGCAGCTACAATAACTAAGAAAATTACATTGCGGTTGTTTGCTTTTGCTTGAAGATCCATTTAATTATTTGGTTTAAACGCTGAAAGTACGCAATAACACAAATATTTAAAATAGATTTTTAAAATAAAAGCCACTCTTGTTTTAGAGTGGCTTTTATTTTCCTACATCGGAGGATTTTTTTTTGTAGTATCAGGTGGCATTTTAGTCGTGTCAGGCATTTTTTTAGAGGTTGTGTCTGGCATCTTTTTAGTCGTATCCATCATTTTTGTAGAATCCGTCGCAGTACTGTCTGAAGAACCAGCCATATTTTTAGACGAATTGCATGCTGATGTGGCTATCATAAGAGAACCCGCAAAAGCAAGACTTAAGATTATTTTTTTCATAGTTTTTATTGTTATCTATCAACCTAACAACCTTATAATCATTTGGTTTTATTTTTTTTTATTTCTTATTGCTTATTTTTCACCCATCGCATTGATTATTAATGTATTGTGAAACAAAATAAATGCATTATTCAGGGTGGATCTTTAACTTATTCAGCAATTCTGGCGATATGTTTTCAGCATATACACCATAACCATTTACCAAAACCCTTTTTAAATTTCCCGCATATGATGAAATGGTATAAACAACCAAGCTATCAGCCGGGTCGGTCATTCCTTCGAAACGGTATTACTTATTTCAAATTCTTCAGGCTTCAGGAATAATATTACTAAAACAAGATCTTCAAAACTTTAAAAGGTGATAAAACTTTCTGATATTAGTGAATATGATTATTTCTCAAAACACCCTGAAATGGGTAATGCGTTTTTACCCACCCCTATTTTTTCAACGCATTTGGGTTCAGAAATTTGAAAATGAATTTAGAAGCTGTACGGTTAAGCTGAGCAAGAGTTTTTTGAATAAAAATTATAACGGTTCTATTTTTGGTGGTACTATTTATGCAGCTACAGATCCGTTTTATGCTTTATTGTTCGATCAGTTAATGCAGCGCAGAGGCTTTAAAGTCCGTGTTTGGCTAAAAAGTGCTTCTATACAATATTTAAAGCCTGGTCGTTCTACATTATACTTTACCATAACTGTAACTAACGAGATGTTGAACGAAGCAGAGCACGCACTAAAAACCGTTGGAAAGTTTGTAAAAGCCTACCCGATGGAAATTACCAATAAGGATGGCGAGCTGTGCGCTACCGTGATGAATGAAGTATATATCCGAAACCTGCATCAGGGCGAAACCCCTAGAGTTGCTTACTAATTTTTTAGATTATGCCGAGTATTAAGAGTTTAATTTTGCAGGGCGAAGGCGTTATGCTCGATTTTAAGAAAACCATTACCAATACCGAGAAAATTGCCAAGAGTCTGGTTGCTTTTGCCAATAACAAAGGGGGGAAACTATTGATTGGTGTTGCTGATGATGGATCTATTAAAGGGGTAAAATCAGAAGAAGAAGAAAAGTACATGATTTTAACTGCAGCGCATCAGTTCTGCAAACCGGCAATTGAGCCTTACTTCGAAGAAATTTATGTTGATGATAAATTGGTATTGGTAGTTAATATCCCTGAAAGTGATACGAAGCCACATTATGCACTCGATGATCAAAAAAAATGGTGGGCTTATATCCGTATAGATGATAAAAGCGTTCTAGCCAGTCGCATTATTCTTGAAGTGTTGAAACAGGAATATAAAAACAATGGTGTACTCATTTCCTATTCTGAAAATGAAAAAAAGCTGCTCGAATACTTGGAAGAGAACGAAAAGATTACGCTGAAAGAGTTTAGTAAATTGTTGCGCAGTTCTTACCGCAAGGCACAAAAAGTTTTGGTTAATTTAATTTTAACCAATGTAATCAAATCGCATACTTCAGAAAAAGAAGAATATTTTACGGCGGTGAGATAAGGTGCTTTTTCTCGATGGTCGTCATCCTGAACTTGTTTCAGGATCTATTTTACGCGGGTTTTAATTATGTAAAAACTAACAAGAAAGATGCTGACCACGTAGTAGCTGCAAGGCAATTGAAAACACTAAACCTACTTGTAAAATAAATTAAGCATGACGATCGCCTTTTTAAAATCGAACATTAACTTTTCTACACACCTACTTTTTGAGCTTTAAATACGCGACCTTTGTAACCCTATGTTTTCTAAAATTTACACCAAATATAAAGCCTATTACAAAGAAAATCTTCGTCTGGCACTGCCAATTGTAGGTTCTCAGGTTGGTCATACTTTGGTACACATGGCCGATAGTATTATTGTAGGTCATTTTACTGATACCATTCAATTGGCGGCTGTTTCGTTAGTGAACAGTATATTTATGCTTATCCTGGTAATTGGTTTGGGTATTTCGTATGGTTTAACGCCGCTTATCGCACAGGAAAACGGCCGTCAGAATTATGATGAATGTGGAAAGCTTTTATCAAACAGTTTAATTATTAATATCTGCGTGGGTATATTTTTATATATACTGGTTCAATTGGGGATTTTGTTTGTGATCGACCACCTCGAGCAAACACCCGAAGTAGTGCGTTATGCAAAACCTTATCTGAACCTTTTATCTGTTTCAATTATACCTTTACTGATTTTCCAGACTTTTAAACAGTTTGCTGAAGGTTTAGGATTTACCAAACAGGCCATGTTTGTTTCTATCTGGGGAAATGCGATCAACATCATTTTAGGAATCATTTTCGTAAAAGGCATGTTCGGTATTAAATCGATGGGTGTTAGTGGTGTGGGTTTAAGTACTTTAATCGACAGGATTTTAATGGCTACCGTAATGTGTTTTTATGTATTGCGTTCTCAGCATTTCAAAAAATACCTGATCAGTTTTAAAGCCACGTTTTTTGATAAAATAAGGGCGATTAAGATTGCTAAAATCGGGATGCCAGTTGCCATGCAATATTCATTCGAAATCAGTGCTTTTAGCGGCGCTGCAGTGCTTATCGGCACAATTGGAGCGGTAGAGCAGGCTGCGCATCAAATTGCAATTAGTTTAGCCGCCATGACCTATATGATTGCCAGCGGCGTAGCTTCGGCAGCTACTATTAAAACGGGAAATAACTTTGGTAAGAAAAATTTCGACGATTTACGTAAATCTGCCATAGCCAGCTACCATGTTATTTTGTTGTTTATGTCTGTTACCGCAGTGATTTTTGTTTTGGCCAATAACATCATGCCCTTCATTTATACGGAAGATGCTGCTGTTATTCCTATTGCAGCCCAATTATTGATTATCGCTGGCTTTTTTCAGCTGTTTGATGGCACACAGGTGGTTGGCCTAGGTGTTTTACGTGGTATTGGCGATGTTAATATTCCAACTTTTATTACCTTTTTAGCCTATTGGGTAGTTGGTATTCCAATTGGTTATGTTTTAGGATTTCATTTTAACTTAGGTGTTAATGGCATCTGGTATGGATTAACCCTGGGTTTATTAACGGCTTCTATTCTGTTGTTTCTAAGGTTTCAAAATAAAACTAAGGCTTTGAAGGTGGAGCAGATGCATCCTTAGATAAATTCGTCATTTCGACCGCAGTGGAGAAATCTATCGAACGGAATTTCTTATGGATAGATTTCTCCATTTCGCTTCGTTCCAGTCGAAATGACGCGACTAAGTAATAAAACGAGAAATTTGAAGATTATTTAATGACAGCAGGAATTACTTCCCCCCAACATTAACCACAACACCAATAGTGAAGATAGAATTGCCCGCAGACATATATTTACGGTTTTTTAAGCCAATATTACTACTGGTGGTATATTGTAGCTGAAAAGTTTTGCTGAGCGCCATACGCGTAAAGAAAACCGGTTCAAAGAAAATATTATCTTCTTTCGGCTGCACAATACCGTTTAAAAAGAACCTATCCATTTTAATATGGCTAATCCTTAATGCTGTACCGTAGTTAATTGGGAAATCTGTTCCGAATAGACGCAGGTTATTTTTCTTTTTAGAACTATAATTAACCTGTAAGAAGGTTTTGCGGTAATCAACTTCCTGCAATTCGCTACTAATAAGGATGTCGTTTTTATAATCGCGGAAGGTAATATCACTCCAACCTTTCCCTACACCTGCATAAACCTCAATAATCCGGTTGTTATCCGGGCCAAAAGTATCAAAGTATCCTCCTCCAATTTCAATAAGTTTATGCCCGAAATCTTTGCTTTTTCTTTCACTATTCATTCTCGAACCGCTAAAAAGTACACCAATGTGATCAGAAACGGCATAAGCACCATTAACACTGGCATTGCCTTTTAATGAGATGTGCGCGCCGCCACTAAATTCACCCTGTTTACTTAACATGGGGGTATTTGGTACGTTTGGCATATAAACTGAAGAACAACTGGCTGCGAAAAGCGCTAAAACTGGAAGTGTAAAACGTAAGTATTTAATCATAGATGTTATATAAACAGATTTTGATGGCAAAAATTGTGCTAAGGTTCCATTTTCATAAAATCCATCACTCTTTTAAACTCATCGTGTAAACCGGCTTTTAAATGGATTTTTTCTTTTGTAATGGGATGAGTGAATGCTAACTCCGAGGCATGGAGCAACATGGTTGTCATATCCCATTGCGCTTTAAAGAATTTGTTTTGTTTGTTGCAACCATGTGTCCTATCGCCAATAATTGGATGTAGGATGTGGCTAAAGTGTCTTCTCAATTGATGCATCCTCCCGGTTTTGGGTGTAGCTTCTACCAATGAATACCGTGAGGTTGGATGTTTACCGAAAGCTACGGCTACCTCTGCCCTTTGCAGTGTTATAAACGAAGTGAAAGCATCCTGCATCGTTCCGTTTTCTTTGGCTAATGGATAGTCAATATCCATTGCATCAGGTGTGAAACCACGCAAAATAGCCAAGTATTTTTTATCGGTTTCTGCATTCATAAATTGTTGATGCATAGCAATTTCAGATGCTTTGTCGAAAGCAAATAATAAGATTCCGCTTGTCTTCCTGTCTAGCCTATGTACAGGACTAACATGCTGGCCTACCTGATCTCTGAGTAACTGAAGTGCGAACTCCATGGCATCTCTTGCAATGGAAGATTGATGCACCAACAACCCGTGGGGTTTGTTAATTGCAATTAGATTTTCGTCCTGATAAATAATCTCCAACATATGGCCGCGAAGATAAGGATATTATGGTTTTCTGGATGAGCTTATCCAAATAAATCAAAAGCCAGGCGGTAGGTGTTGCAGTGCGCATCTACAATATCTCTGATATCGATGGAGTAACCGCCACCCATACTCACCTGCACCGCCAATTTTTTATCTTTACAGGCCTGCAGCACCATTCTGTCGCGTTCTTTACATGCGGCCTTGCTTAATGCCAGTTTGCCGAGTTTGTCGGTAGAAAGCACATCAACCCCCGATAAATAAAATACAAAATCAGGTTTGGCCCTTTCGAATGCCTTTTTTAAATTGGCATTTAATGTTGACAGATATTCTTCATCCTGCACACCATCAGCTAAAGGAACATCCAGACTTGATATTTCTTTTCTAAAAGGAAAATTTTTATCACCATGCATCGAAAAAGTGAACACTCTTGGCTCCTTTTGAAAAATTTCTGCCGTGCCATTTCCCTGATGTACATCTAAATCGATAATTAAGATCCGCTTAGCTAAATTTTTATTTAACAAGTAATTAGCTGCAACAGCCTGATCGTTCAATAAACAAAAACCTTCGCCCCAATTGCTGCCTGCATGATGGGTGCCACCTGCTACATTAAAGGCAATTCCGTTACTCATTGCAAAATGGGCTGCATCGATTGTACCTTGAGTAATTCGCAGCTCGCGTTCTAATAGCTGCGCGTTTAATGGGAAACCTATTCTTCTTTGGTCTTTCGCTGAAAGTGTTAAATCTCTAAGCTGTTCCCAATATGTTTTTTCGTGAGTCAGGAGTATAATATCTTCCGAAACTGGTTCTGGGCTAAATAAATTCTGCTGTGCTATAGTCCCTTCATGCAAAAGTTGTTCGGGTATCAACTCATATTTCAGCATCGGAAAACGATGCCCTTCGGGTAAAGGATGCGCGTAAAGGGGATGCCAGGCAATCTTAATCATCAGCCTAAAATTTCCTCCACGTGTTTTTCAATGTTCGTGCAGATCTGATCCACAGGAAGATCATTCGCATCTTCTCCAAATGGGTTTTCTATTTCTTCAGCTATCAACTCCAAACTCGCTAATACATAGAGGATAAAGGGAACAATTGGCACCACAAAATAACCTAAACTGAATACCCACCCAAAAGGTAAAGTAATTACGTAAATAAAGATAAACTTCTTGATAAAAGCGCTGTAAGAATATGGGATCGGTGTGTTTTTAATACGCTCGCAAGCACCACAGATATCGGTAAATTGATTAAAATCGCCAGAAAGGACAATAAATTGTTCCTGCGAAATAGCGCCTTTTTCGAGTAGTTCGTATAACCTGTTAATTAAGCTTCCTGCAATCTGGTTTGGCACGTGTTTACCTTCTTCAACCTCTATTAAAAGACTATTTTTGCCAAAATACATTCTTTCACGTAAATGTTCTTTCAAGGCAAAAGCATATTTGGGAATACCGTATTCAAAAAAACGGACATCTTCCTCTGTCAATTTAAGTGCTTTAATTTTCAAGGCCAGGTTGCGGCTCACGTTGGTTAAAGATCCTAGAAGCTTTCTTCCTTCCCACCACCTGTCGTACGCTGTATTTGTTCTGAAAACCAGCAGCATGGACAAAACAAAGCCCAATAAGCTGTGCATCATGCCTATATTGGTCACATAGCTGCTTTTAGAAAGTTGAAAAAAATTGAGCTCGGCAAATGCAACCAGACCCGAAAAAACAGCTACTGCAAGCATTAATGGCCACAATTTTCTGAAAGTATCACTTTTGTGGATGTGAAAAATGAAAGTACTCCAGTCTTTAGGGTTGTAATTGATCATTTTCTTGCTTTTTTATTTGATGAGCCTTTGCTCTTCTTTATCGTAAAACCGCTTTACTTACTTTTAAAAGTGCTTGTCCGGCCAAATAAACATCTTCGAAAGAGTTATAAAGAGGGACTGCGCTTAAGCGGATCACATCAGGTTCGCGCCAATCGCCAAGTATGTGGTTAGCCATTAAGCCATCAAAAATCTGTTTACCATTACGTTGCGCGATAATGGATAGTTGCGCCCCTCTGTCTTTAGCTACTTTAGGTGTAATGATTTTATATTGCATTATACCTAGTTCCTTATTTACTTCATTTATAATAAATTCAAGATATGCAGTTAAACTAATACTTTTATTTCTTAACGGTTCAATGAAACCTGCTTCTTCAAAAATCTGAAGCGAAGCGTGGTATAAAGCCATTGGCATTACTTGTGTGCAGCTTACCTGCCAGCCGTCTGCCCCAGCTTCTGGAATAAAGCCTTTTTCCATTTTAAAACGTTTGCTTTCCTGATAACCCCACCATCCTGCAAAGCGGTTCAATTCGGTATTGCTGAAATGTTTTTCATGAACAAAGATTCCGCTTATTCCCCCCGGACCTGAATTTTGATATTTGTATGAGCACCAGCAAGCAAAATCTACACCCCAGTCGTGAAGCTTTACTGGAACGTTGCCTGCTGCATGGGCCAGGTCCCAGCCTACGATTGCACCGATTTCATGCCCCGTTTTCGTAATGGTTTCCATATCGTACCATTGACCGGTGTAATAGTTTATTCCACCAAATAAAACCAAAGCAATCTCATCTGCATTTTCTTTGATTTTAGCTAAGATATCTTCAGTATGGAGTATTTCTTCGCCTTCATTAGGAAAAACCTCTATAATCGCTTCTTTTGGGTCGAAACCATGAAATCTTACCTGGCTTTCTATTGCGTATTGATCAGATGGAAATGCGCCGCCTTCCATGATGATCTTAAATCGTTTACCTTTAGGCTGATAAAAGCTAACCATTAATAAATGGAGGTTTACAGTTAAGGTATTCATCGGACAAACTTCCGATGGTAATGCGCCAACAATCGGGGCCATTAACTTTTTGAGAGCCTTGTGGTAGAACATCCAGGGTTCGTTTCCATCAAACCAGCCCTCTACTGCATAGTTGGCCCAGTTGTTAAGCTGGCCTTTTAAAACTTCGCTGGAAACTTTAGGTTGAAGCCCTAATGAGTTGCCACACAGGTAAATAAAATCTTTCCCTTTGTGGTTTGGAAATAAGAACTGAGACCTGAAATCATGCAGCTGATCGGCTTGGTCTTGTGTTTGCGCAAATAATAAGTTGTTTTCAAAATTCATTGCCTCAATAATACAAAAAAAGCAGATATTGTTTCCAAACCTGCATTTCAATTTATGTTATTTTATCAAACCTTGTTTGGCTTGCTCACATATTTATTGCCTTTAACAAAGAACCGCCATGGTAATAAAGCATGCTCTTTTGCGTATGCAATGCCTACGCGAGGTGTGGCGGCAATATCTTCATCTAAGTAGCGGATAGCATGATCCTCGATCCAGATCTCATCTCCGGTTAGATTTTTGGCGTTAAAAGTTTTATCTATTCCCAGTGCTTTTGCGGCAGAGCCTGGGCCAGCCGAAATAGCACCCTTTGTATGCGGCATATTTCTACGCTGCTCAATAATGTCGATCCCAACCAAAGGTTCTATCCCCCTGATTAAAACAGCATGCGGGTCGTTTTCTTTCGAACTTACAATATTGAAGAGGTTGTGCATGCCATAACAAAGATATACATAGGCAATGCCTCCATTGCTATACATCGTTTCTGTTCGGTTGGTTCTGCGGCCGCCGTAAGCATGCGAAGCTTTATCCTTTACACCAAAATAAGCTTCGGTTTCGACGATGATGCCTGCGGTGATTTCGTCGTCAATTTTGGTATAGAGTATTTTGCCTAACAGATCTTTAGCCAGGCTAACCACGTCTTCATTTAGATAATATTCTTCTTTTAGTTTCAATATCTTAATTAACTATCTGTTTAATATAATTGATATAACTTGCTCTAAATAAGTTTTATCTGTTTCATCAAATTTATTTAACACTTCGCTGTCTACATCTAAAACGCCTATCACTTCACCATTAACAATTAATGGCAAGACAATTTCTGATTTAGAAGCAGATGCACAGGCAATGTGACCAGGAAATTCTTCAACATCTGGAACGATAATGGTTTCTGCCTGTTGCCAAGAGGCCCCACATACTCCTTTTCCTTTTTTAATCCGCGTACAGGCTACCGGCCCTTGAAATGGGCCCAATACCAGTTCACCTTGCTTTACCAGATAGAAACCTACCCAAAACCAGTTAAACTGTTCTTTAAGTGCTGCTGCAACATTCGCCAAGTTTGCGATGAAATCGGTTTCACCGTAAAGTAAAGCTTCTATCTGAGGGATAATCGATTGATATTGCTCTTCCTTTGATGTATTTCTGGTGATGGTTAAATCTTCTGCCATTTTTTTTATTTCTATAATCAAAGTTAATTATGATTTGTGAGATGTAAGGCAATAGTGAATTTTAATGACGAAAATTTGAATGACAACCTATCCTTAAAATCCTTAGTTTTGGCATCAATAACCGTGAGTTTATGATTGTAGCCTTAACCATTACCAAATTCCGTGGCCTTACCGTTCCTTTTGCATTTGTAGGGATGGCTATTTTACGGTTACCATTGTGGTTAAATAAAAGATGCAGGTTCTGGAAGTTAATGGGGAGCGGAAAAGATGCTCAGGTAGATTTAGCTCCTGATTATAAACATTGGGCCGTGCTTACCACCTGGGATAACCGGAGCGATTGTGATGTTTTTTATCGTAATTCTTTTGTGCTGAAATGGTTTGGTTTCTTTGGGATTGAAAGTTTTACCATCTTATTAAACCCTTTATCCAGTCATGGCTTATGGTCAGCAGTAGAGCCATTTAAGACTGATAAAATAGGCAATACCCATACAGGTAAGATTGCCGTAATTACAAGGGCGGCGATTAAATTTAATAAGTTAAAAGAATTTAGGCAGAATATTAAAAGAGCAGCTGATGCTATGCGAACTGCCCCAGGTTTTATCTTGTCGGCAGGTATTGGCGAAAATCCATTTTTCGATCAGGCTACCTTTTCGATCTGGGCCGATGCGGATAGTATGAAAAACTATGCTTATAAATCTTTTGATCATTCGGATGTAATTAAACTTACCAGGGAGCGCGAATGGTACAAGGAAGAGTTGTTTGCCCGGTTCTCGATTATAGATAGCTGGGGCACGCTTAATGGCGTATCTGTTGAATTATAAATAAAAATATAAAATAAATGAGAGTAGTAGCAGAACTTCCGCATCCGGAATGTAAGATTACCATTTTTTCGATGAATCAAAAATACATTGTAAAGTTTGAGCAGGGTACCTTTGAGCAAAGTTATAAACTTGCAGAGCTTGACCTGAGTGGAGGTGGTGTTAACGATGTGTTTGAAATTATTGATGAAGAATTTATCCAAGCCGTAGTGGCGCGATTCAAGCTAATGCGTTCTGATTTTACCGCTGCATATAACAGGCATCAGTATTAATAACTTAACCTATGTAAGTTGCTGATTACTAGTTAATTTAATAGTTTATCGAAATTATATTTTGATTTTAAAGCCACTATTCACTACTAGCAACGTACTTAATATCAGTTTTTATTTAAGTGATTTAAGATAACTTACTGATATACTTGTTGTTAAATTTATAAACAAAATATAATTCTGAGTACTTATTTTACCAAATAAATGGGAGGTTTGAACTTTATTCATCATATAATGAACAATATCTATTGTTTTGTAACCCTAAAATAAATTCATGGTGACAAACCTCTTTCTAGGCTACTTAACTTAAAATAGATTTCTCGGCTGCGCTCGAAATGACGGATCATGGGATTGATCCTTTCGTAAATGAATCTTTAATAAAAATGCGCATAAATGAAATAATATATTCATCTGTGCGCACTTATTGCTTAAGGGTGGAAAAATCCTGAAACATGTTCAGGATGACGAGTTATGGAACGTTCCGTGTATTCCGTGTTTCAGTGGCTAAAACTTATTAAGAAATCACTGTATCGTGTACCACCACCCGGTACCAGTTATTAGAGAATTTTTCTACAGCATCTAAATGTACTTTATCTTCCTGGTAGGCATTATGGTCTGCAATGTTGGCAAAGGTAATGGTTAACGAATAGGTAAAGGAGTTATCGGTAACAGGACGCACAGGCGTACCTGCTGCTAAGCCGTAACTTAATGTTTTAATATATTTTATAGGTTTTAAACTTTCGAAGAAGTTAGTGAAATCTGCGATCTCGGTTTTGGTTAGTTGAGGTTTTAACCAGAACATTACGAAGTGTTGGATCTGTCCTTTATCTACGGTTTGGGTTTCTATCATGGTTCTTTTTTCGTTAAATATATAAATCATTTTTTTTTTGCACAAAAAAAGCCCCGATGTAAATCGGGACTTTAAATATCTTTAAAAACCTTTTTTAGTTTTTAGGCTGTACACGGCCAGATTTTCTGTCTTCACCTCTACCGATTAAATAACCACCACCAGCTCCAACTAATCCACCAATAATGGCACCTCTTCCTTTTTTCTTATCAATTAAAGCACCACCAACCGCTCCGGCCGCACCACCAATAACTGCCCCTTTGGCTGCATCGCTCCAACCTTTTTTCTTAGCTGTTGGTTGCGCGCCACCATAAGCACCGCTAGAACTACCACTAGAAGTACCGCCTGAGCTAGCATATGATCTAGATGAGCTTGCTCTTCTTGCTGCAGCTAATTCTGCCTGGTGTTTAGCTTCTTTTTCCTGCTCCGCTTTTGCAACCTCGGCTTTTTTAAAGCTATCTAACCTTAAACTATCTTTAACTGCCTTAATAGCCAGTTGTTTTTCAGCTTGTTGTTGTTTTAATGCCGCTTCTTCTTTTGCCTTGTTATTACAAGCAAATAAAACTGAAGAACTTAATGCGATTACTACCAATATCTTTTTCATAACTCTTAATTTAATATGACGCTTGTTTAGCTACCTAACCTCGCTAAACAGGTTTCAATGGATTGTGTGATTTAGTTAATTACCAATACTAAAGAAAAAATGATGCCAAAATGTTTTAATTGGATAAATTATTCTAATAAATCTATATACCAGAAGCCAGAAAGCGCTGTGGTTGAACAAGGTGAATCCTCATTAGCAGTTGTTTTACTTGGTGCGTTATAAGTTCTGAATACCTTCTCTCCAGTAGTGAAAGTGATTTTATTCCTGAAAATTGGTCCTTCAAATGCGAAGGTATGAAACTCTCCGTTTTCGCCGCAGGGATCAATATTTGCAGGTAATTGATCAATTAAATCATGACTAATTACTTTTCCACAGAAATTTTCGAGAATTTGCTGCGTACAAACAATGATGGTTTTATAGTTCAGGTTTAGGAATTCTTCAATTAAATGTTGTGTATCTTTTTTCCAAAGCGGAAAAATAGCCTTAAGCCCAATTTCTGCTAATTTATTTTCACGATAATTACGTAAGTCCTCTAAAAAAATATCACCAAAAATAGAATGGGTAATACCCTCCTCCTTAAATTTAGAAAGATGATGCTTCATAGTACTGTCGTAGGTTTCCATATCGGGCATTTCGCCCAAACGGATCTGATACAGTGGGATACCAATGCTTTCGGCCTGTTTAATCAGTAAAGCTTCTCTAACGCCATGCATCGAAACACGGTTGTATTTTTCGGTAACTGTAGTAATCAGGTAACGAATTTCGATAGTAGGATCTTGTAAGGCATAGTGTAAGGCCAATGTACTGTCTTTACCACCGCTCCAATTAAAAATGCAAAGCTTTTTATCTGGCATTGGCTAATATTTCTTTTAATTCCGTAATGCCTTCTACAGCGTTTTTCTCAATGTTGATCACGTTTTTATAACGTTTTACATCGGGCGTTCTTGGATCGATAATGTATTTGTCGACAAAGGAAGGCACAAAATCGATTAAGCCTGCCGCCGGATAAACGGCCAATGAAGTTCCGATCAGTACAAACAAGTCTGCCTGTTTGCAAAGTTTAGCGGCTACCTCTATCATGGGTACAGCTTCGCCAAACCAAACTACATGCGGCCGAAGTTGAGAGCCCAGCTCACAAAGCTCGCCCATTTTGATTTCCGAACCAACGATTGGATAAGTTAAATCAGCTTTTCTATCTGATTGAGACTTGGTAATAACGCCATGAAGATGGGTAACTTTGGTAGAACCTGCTCTTTCATGTAAGTCATCAATGTTTTGGGTAATAATTTCAACGTCGAAGTCTTTTTCCAGCTCGGCAAGCACCTGATGAGCCAGATTTGGTTTAGCGGCTAAAACCTGTCTTCTCCTTTCATTATAAAACTCTTGCACCAATTCGGGATTTCTTTCCCAGGCCTCGGGGGTAGCTACATCATAAACATTATAGCCCTCCCATAATCCATCAGAATCCCTAAATGTTTTTAACCCACTTTCGGCACTGACCCCTGCTCCTGTTAAAACAACTAATTTCATATGTGATTACACAGATTTAAATGATTTCACCGATTGACTGTGGTTGATGAATTTTTTGGCTATGTTTTCGTCTGCCTTAAATATTTCCGGATGGAACATACAGGCTAAAGCTTCTATACCTTCAACCAGCGTACCTACGCTCGGTTGGGTGAACATATCAAAATCGGCAATATAAACCTGATGATTTTTTACTGCCTCAAGGTCTGTCCAGCCTGATTTTGACGTTAACAGCTCTATTTCTTCCATGCTTCGTTTCATATCAAAACCACATGGTGCGATAACCAAAACCTCTGGGTTATATTTCAGGATTTTATCCCACTGGGTTACAATAGAGTCGCCACCAGGATTAGATAACATATCAACGCCACCGGCTGCTGCAATCTGAAAAGGAATCCAGTGTCCGCAATTGTATATCGGTTCGATCCATTCCATTAGCATAATCCTTTTTAACGGTGCACGGTTTGCCCTAAGCTCATCTAAAATATGATCCGTTTTCTTTTGCAGCCCTGCCAGATAGTTTAACGCTACCTCTTCCTTCCCTAAAGCCCTGGCAATGGTAATGGCGCAATCGAAAACATCCTGTAAGTTATTTGGCGATAAAGGTACCAGCGTTGGCTGTTTGCTAAGCTTCATTACTGCTGTTTCGGTACAAACAGTATCGATGTTGCACACCTCACAAATATCTTGTGTGAAAACCACATCGGGTGCGATGCTTTCCAACAGTGCATCATCTACCCAATATAAACTTTTGCCCTGTGCTTTTGATGCCGAAAAAATCCGGTCTATTTCGATACTCGAATAGTTTTTGCCTTCTAATATGCAACGTACAACTTTTGGTTGATCTGCGGCCTCTTTAGGGCATTCGAATGTTACGCCATGCAGGTATTCTTGCAGGCCCATATCGTAAATCATTTTAGTGGCAGCAGGTAAAAAGGAAACAACTTTCATTAGGATGTAAAAGGTAAAATGGAATTGATGTTCTAAGTTAAAAAAAAATCCTCTTTTGAATCGAATCAAAAGAGGATTTCTATCTTGTTTTTACTTGAGTGGTGTTATACCAAACAATGGATCTTTCTACAACTCTTGTGTTTGCAGTTTTAATACCGGATATTTTGCTTTTAAGATTTCAAAAGCGCCAAAAAGCAAAGCACCATAGATTATTGTTCCTTCTAAGAATCTGATCTCGAATGGAATGGCTTTTATTAAGCAATCTATAAAACCATTTAAGTTTTGCGTATACAATGGGTTTTTATACCATGAACCGATATCACTTACAATCCAATGGATGAATACAATTACGATTGTAGATAGGAATAAGCTGGCAATATTTACCTTCTTTAATAAGAAACGACCTGCTAAAACCATTAATGCAATTGCAAGGTATGTCCAAAGTTCTTGAACTAAAAACATATCTACATACTGTTTATAGATGGTTGTATAAAGTACTAAATCGCTTAAAAACAAACTCAATAGCGGAAAAGCGAATGCTTTAAGGTGATCTTTAAAATATGCTCCTCCAAATAAAGCTACTGCTCCTATTGATGAAAAATTAGCAAACTTTAATTCATCTGAGTTGAATGTTACCAGCAAACGTAAAGCCGTTATTGCCAATATCATTAACAGCAAAATTAAAGTGCGTGGATTAAATTTTAAATGAGACATGCTATTTCTGGTTAATATTTAAACAAAGTTAAATTTTTATTAGCGGATATTAAAACTTACACCTGTATTAAAGTTGAAGCCCAAACTATTGTAACCAATAATTTCGCTGTATCTTTCGTTCAGGATGTTTTTTGCATCAAAAAATATCTTTACGCGTTTTTTTGCCAATGCATATTCGGCATAAGCATTTAACAATTTATAAGCAGGTAGATTGTCGACTGTATACGTGTTAAAATTACCATCGGTACGTTTACCGAAATAACGGTAATTTGCACTTACATATAAATTGCTCGTAGCCTGTGCACCTGCAGTAATGCCAAATGTATGTTTTGGTCTGCGGAAAAGATAGTTGGCAACGGCATTATCAACAAAGTTGAACTCATTGCCTTCAACATAAGCGTAATAGCCATTAATGTTAAACGCACTGAATTTAACTGCTGGTTCAATTTCGAAACCTTTGGTTTTCTGACTTACCTGGTTAATATATCCGTTAGGGTAAGCATAAATAATGGCGTCAGTTAAATCGCGTTTGTAACCTGCTAAACGTAAGCTAAATTTGTCGCCAGCAAAGCTAAAATTAACACCAGCTTCGTAATTCTTCGATTTTTCCGGCTTTAAATCCAAATTAGCACCAAACTGACCAAAAAGCATGTTTAAGGTAGGAACTTTAAATGCTGTTGAAACAGTTCCAAATAATTTTATCTCTTTAATGACATTGATGCTTGGGGTAATTGAGTAGGTATAGTTTTCGCCATATTGTTCGTGTTTATTGTAACGCCCGCCTACTTCAAGGTTAAACACACTTAAATCGTGTAAGAATAATGATCCGTAAGCGGCAAAAATGTTGGTTTCCGGTTTATTTGTTGCTGATGATAATTTCATCACACGGTTATCGATACCCACCAATAAATCGAGTTTGTTACCCAATTTTTGGTTGTAGAATAAATCCAATAGTGATACCCTTCCTTCGTTAATGCTTGGGTACTGGCTATGCGCATCGTTTCTGGTACTTTCGAAACTATAGTTTAACGTTACTTTACCGGTTGCAAATTCGTATTTGGCATTGGTACCTGCAGCAAAGTTTTTTAGGATAGAATAATTGTTTGCATCGGTAAAAGCGCCACCATCAAACTTGTAATTACCATAATAGTACCGTACAAATGGATTTACAGAGAAATGATTATCCAGTTTGATTCCGAAATTCGCATTTAAGGCATCAGTTTTAAAGCCGTCTTTATCAAATATGGCTGTACTTCCCACTGGTGTTGCCGCTTCTGAAATTCCATCGGTTTTGGTGTGGGTATAGTTAATATTATAAGAAAAACCTTCAACACCACCGTTTAAACCAATGGTTCCTTTGTAAGTTTCGTAACTGCCTGCACTGGCCACACCATAAATGGTATTGTCTTTTGGGCCACCTTTTTTAGTGATGATATTGATTACTCCTGCAACGGCATCAGAACCATAAATGGTAGACTGACCGCCTCTTAAAATTTCGATATGATCGATCTGATCGATAGAAATCAACCTTAAATCGAATGCACCTCCGTTTCCTGATGGATCGTTTTGCACAATACCATCAATTAAAACCACGGCATAAGCACTTCCTGCACCTCTAAAAAATACCGATTTGTTTAATCCCGGATTGCTGCTTGAACCTGCTACAATAATCCCTGCCTGCTCGCTAATAAGTTCTGGCAATGATTTCCCGTTACTGCGCTCCAATACTTCACGACTGATGATCGTAACCACTTTACCTGTCTGTGATTGTTTCTGGTCATTTTTTGTTGCAGAAATTACAACATCTTTGAGCTGCAAACTGTCTTGAGTTTGAGCATTAGCCACCTGGCTAATCATTAACTGCGCTAGCCCTAAACCGGCTACAGTTAGCATTCTTTTTTTGTTCATTTGATTGTGGTTTTGCCCACAGCCAACAGATAGAAAAGGAAATGAAAATACGAAAAACGTTAAGTATCTCAATCCTAGCTTCAATCCCCGAAAGCTATGAAATTAAACGCTAAAGGCAGGTCTTCTGACTTACTCCCGGGTTTCAGGCCTTCCCATCCCGACAAGTCGGAACAGTGGCAGATTGATTGGAAATCCGTTATAGAGCTTACAGCTGCGGGACAGTTACAGATTTACACTGTATTCCCTTTTAATTCCGGGTGTAAAGCCGGAAACCAAAAGCGCTGCAAAAGTAACAAAATTAAACAACATGTAAAATGCATGATGGAAAATGGTGGTTTTAATAGAAAAAGCTAAATTAGGAATCAAATTTTTATCCATGAAAAGAATATTAATTATTACATTTTCATTAATAAGCCTATCTGTTATGGCGCAAAAAACCGATACTGTTTTTTTGAAGAAACTGATGGAATCTAGGCCTGAGCTTTTTTCTGCTGTACTTCATCATCCTGATCAAAATCAGATCCAGATTCTCTATACCCAGGTTAACCGTGATGCGAAGAATAAACCCACTTTTAAAACCTCTAGCTACAATTTAGACCCCCACCATTATTTTTATCCTGCCAGTACAGTTAAACTAGCCGCTGTAATTTTTGCCCTGGAAAAAGTAAACCGCTTAAAAAACACAGGCTTAACGGCTAAGAGCACCATGATTACTGATAGTGCCTATAGAGGGCAAACAAAGGTTTTAACAGATACAAGTGCTAAAAATGGGCTTCCATCAATAGAACATTACGTTAAAAAGATTTTGCTTACCAGTGATAATGATGCTTTTAACCGTTTATTCGAGTTTATTGGTCGTGCCGAAATTAATGAAAAACTGAAAGCTAACGGCCTACACGATAGCCGCATTTTAAACCGCCTGGCTATTGGCGATGCAGGAGAATCGGCAAAACATACCAATCCCATCAAATTTTACAATGGCGAACAATTGGTGTATGATCAACCTGCACAGTATGATTCAAAAGAATATGAATTAAAATTAAGCAATTTGGTAATGGGTACTGGATACATGGATAGTACCGACAAGCTGGTAAAAAAACCTTTCAGTTTAGCGGGGAAAAACGCTTTTGCCATTAACGATCAACAGAAATTGATGCAGAAACTGATTTTTCCTGAGGCTTTTCCGGTTAAAGAACGGTTTAACCTTACTAAAGAGGATTATAAACTCATTTATACTTATATGAGTAAGTATCCATCCGAAAGCGATTTTCCTAAATACGATCCGAAAGAATTTTGGCCAACCTATGCCAAGATGTTGTATTATGGAAGAGAACAGGTAACACCAGATCCAAATATCCGCATCTTCAATAAATATGGCGATAGCTATGGCTACATCATTGATAACGCTTATTTCGTCGATTTTAAAAATGGAATTGAATATTTCCTAACCGCGGTTGTTCATAGTAATGAGGATGGCATATTTAACGATAATAAATACGAGTATGATGCAGTTTGTTTCCCTTTCATGAAAAATCTGGGCAGAACCATTTACGAATTGGAACTAAAAAGAGCTAAAAAACATAAGCCCGATTTAAGTAAGTTTAAAATGGATTACACTTATTAAAACCTTTCTCATCTTTTAAGGTTTATTGCGTATTAATTGTATAAAAAACTATACATTAATTAAAAAATAATATATTCGCATTTCAAAATTAAAGGATACATCTCTAATGGCTAAACTATTAATAATTGATGATGAGCGTGCGATAAGGAGTACCTTACGCGAAATTCTGGAGTACGAAAATTACGATGTTGAAGATATCGATAACGGTATTGATGGCCTCGAAATGATCAAAAAAGGAAATTTCGACCTGGTACTTTGCGATATCAAGATGAATAAGATGGATGGTATGGAAGTGCTGGAACAGGCACAGATCATTAAACCCGATTTACCATTCATTATGATATCTGGTCATGGAACAGTTGAAACTGCCATTGAAGCCAGTAAAAAAGGAGCTTTTGATTTTATTTCGAAACCACCTGACTTAAACAGGTTATTAATTACGGTCCGCAATGGTTTAGACCGTGGAACTTTAGTTACCGAAACCAAGGTTTTAAAACGTAAAGCAAGTAAAACCCGAGAGATTTTAGGCGAATCGGAAAGTATTTCTAAAATTAAGGAAACCATAGAACGTGTGGCTCCTACTGAAGCCCGTGTATTAATTACGGGTGCAAATGGTAGTGGTAAAGAATTGGTAGCGCGTTGGTTACATGAAAAATCGAACCGTGCCGACAGCCCTCTAATTGAGGTCAATTGTGCTGCTATCCCATCAGAACTGATTGAAAGTGAGTTGTTTGGCCACGAGAAAGGTTCATTTACCTCTGCTGTTAAACAACGTATTGGTAAATTTGAACTGGCTAATGGTGGTACGCTATTTTTGGATGAGATTGGCGATATGAGCCTTTCTGCCCAGGCAAAAGTTTTACGTGCCTTACAAGAGCATAAAATTTCGCGTGTAGGTGGCGAAAAGGAAATTGAAGTAAATGTTCGTGTTTTAGCGGCAACCAATAAAGATTTAATGAAAGAAATCGAAGATGGTAACTTCCGTATGGATTTATACCACCGGTTAAATGTAATCAATATCCATGTTCCGCATTTAACGGAGCGTACAGATGATATTCCGGTTATTGCGCAAAACTTTTTGGAAAATATTTGCAGCGATTATGGAATGCCTGTGAAGAAAATAAATGAAGCAGGTATGGCTGCTTTAAAGGCTTTACCGTGGACAGGTAACGTACGTGAATTACATAACATGATTGAGCGATTGATTATTTTGAGTGATAAGGTAATTACAGAAAATGATGTACGTGCATTCGCTAATCCAGGCGGCGGTACAAACATTGGTGCCGCAACCAGTGCACAGATTGCCGGTGCTGGCGGTTCGAGTCTGGCTTTTTCTTTCGATTCGTTCAATAACTTTCAGGATTATAAAGATCACGCAGAGCGCGAATTTATCAAATTCAAATTGGAGAAAAACAACTGGAATGTCTCAAAAACGGCCGATGAGATCGATATCCAAAGAAGTCATTTGTATAGTAAAATTGAGAAATTCGGCTTAAAAAGAGCTGAGTAACCCCCAGCCCCTAAAGGGAGATCGACTATACTTTTTGTTATAATTTAAAGTTGAAATGAGCAGATTATCTTAATCATTTCAACTTTTTTTATTAAAGATAATTATGTTGAACTAAATGATGTACGGATGGGAGTTTGAAGTCCCCTCAAGGGGATTTAGGAGTTAGCCCATGTAATCATTCTGCCTCATCAGCAACGCCCGGTATTTATTAAAAATAGCGGTTTTAGAAACGAAACCCAAATATTGGTTCTGCGCAGTTAATACGGGTAAAATCCATACATTATCTTGCTCCATCTTCTCTAATACCATTTTCAGATCATCATTTTCAGTGATGGCGTTCGGTGCAGGTTGTACCAAATAAGAAGCTAGCAAATTTTCCTTATCAGGGTGACTAATCATTTCGTTAAATAGCTCTTCTATATAAATGATGCCCTTAAAATCGCCCAGTTCGTCTGTTACAGCGCAAATGTTTTTATGGGATTGCATAATCTCGTTCATCTTGACTGAAATCAGATCATTCATATATAATTGAGGATAAGTTTTCTCGATCAAGTACTTTAGTTTCATCTGGTTTAAAACCGTTGTATCCTTATCCTCATGAGATAATAACTCACCCTTATCGGCAAGTGCTTTAGTATAAATAGAATGTTTTTGCGAGCTGCGGTTAATGGCATAAGAAATGGCAGTGGTAATCATTAACGGTACCATTAAGATATATCCACCAGTGATTTCGGCAATCAGGAAGATCCCAGTTAAGGGAGCGTGCATAATAGAGCCTAAAGCAGCCGCCATACCGGCCACAATAAAATTAGATACGTTTAATTGCGCCAAACCAGATAGATTTACTACATAGGCAAAGATAAACCCGATTAAACCGCCCATAATTAAACTGGGTGCAAACGTACCACCATTTCCACCAGCGCCCAAGGTAACCAAAGTCGCTATCGATTTCATGAAAATAGTTACTACTGTAAACAACACCACTAAAGCCGGAATGGTATTGTAATCGGCGAAAATACTATTATTGATTACTGTTTGGTAATCGCCTTTTAGTAAGCCCTTTATTGTGATATAACCTTCGCCGTAAAGCGTTGGGAATAGAAATACCAAAGCCCCAAGCATTAAACCACCTACAATAACTTTGGTATAAGGATGTTTTATTTTATAGAATAAGCCTTTTACAGCGTAATTGGCTTTTGTAAAATAAATGGAGAATAAGCCGATGAAACAAGCCAGTACCACATAATAAAACAATGCGTTCACCTTCCATCCTTCTGTAACCAAAAAGAAAAGTTGCTGTGTGTAGAATAATCTTGCTACTACTGCTGCTGTTGCAGCCGATAATAAAAGCGGGATAAACGCAGGAATGGTAAACTCTGGTAATAAAATTTCGATGGCGAAGACAATCCCAGCTACTGGGCTATTAAATGCTCCTGCAATACCTGCTGCTGCGCCACAGGCCACTAACATGGTAATTTCGCGATAAGATAAACCAAGTAAACGGCCAAGATTTGAGCCTATTGCAGACCCACTTGTAACAATTGGTGCTTCCAAACCTGTTGAACCACCAAAACCTACCGTAACGGCTGCGGTAATAATCTGCGAATAAATATTGTGTGCTTCTACCTTGCTCGATTTTTTCGAAATGGCATAAAGCAATGGGGTTAAACCCGTCTCGAATTTAGTTTTACGGATAAAATACTTGATGTATAGAACTGTTAAGAAAATACCGATCATCGGAAAAACAAAATACAGATAGTATTTATATTTCCAGTGCCAATCTGATTGAAGAAATTCTTCGATATGATGTGTTAGACTCTTTAGAACCGCGGCGGCTAATCCTGCTAAAACCCCAACAATTACAGCGAGGATAATTAAGAAATTACGGTTTGATATTTTAGATTTTCGGTACCGATTAACTTGATCAAGGTAATTTACAAATCTGATATACATCCTATTGTTTTTTAATAGAGGGCGAATGCCCAAAAGTAACAAAAACAACTGAGAAGCCAATTTAAAGACTTCCTTTATGCATCAAATTTATCCAATAACTTAATTAAGGTTGCGAAATCTTTTGGGTATGGTGCATCGATCACAATATCTTTGTCGTCTAATCCTTTAAAAACCAGATGCTTGGCGTGTAATGCGAAACGTTTCATAATGGGTTGCTCCTCTTCGCCTTTGGTTAATTTATAACCTCTCTTAATTGACGAAAGAAAAACAGGCTTCCCTTTGTACATATCATCGCCAACAATGGCGGCCCTTTGTGTTGCTAAATGAATACGGATCTGGTGCATACGGCCAGTTATTGGCTTGCACTCAACCAATGTATAATGTTTGTAGTATTTTAACGAATCGAAAATGGTTTCTGCTCTTTTGCCTTCTGCCCTATCAATGGTTACATTTTTATTGCCATCATTCAAGATCGGAAGATCAACGGTTAACTGGTCGAAAATGACATGCCCATCTACTACAGCATGATAGGTTTTATTCACCTTTCTTCTTTCAAACTGCATAGAAGCATGACGGTAACCTTCAGGATTTTTTGCGATAATTAAAGCGCCGGAAGTTTCTTTATCCAAACGGTGACAAACCTGTGCATCATCGCTATACTGTTTGGCCAGGCGTAACACATTGGTTTCTCCAGATCCACCACGTTCATCGAGCGAGGCTAAAAATGGAGGTTTATTGATAACAATAAAATCGTTGTCTTCGAAAAGAATAAGGTCTTTAAAATTTGGAAACTTCAAACTGTGCTGTAATTAATGAAGCGCAAAAATACGATTTTATTTTTATTGCTTGAGGAATTAACCACAGATAAAAAGGATGAACACAGATAAAGCGATAAAGAAAACGATAATTATTTACAAGGACGTCATCCTGAACTTGTTTCAGGATCTATTAACCATGCATAAAAAAACACAGATTAATCATCAGAAAAAATCTGTGCTAATCTGTGTCTATCTATGGTAAAGCTATTTAAGAAAGCTCAAACTTATAACCTACTCCTTTTACGGTTGATACATAAGTTTCGCCTAATTTTTCTCTTAGTTTGCGGATGTGAACATCAATAGTTCTATTGGTTACTACTACCGAATCCTCCCAGATATTTTTAAGGATCGATTCGCGGGTATAAACTTTTCCTGGTTTTGATGCCAACAAGTATAAAAGCTCAAATTCTTTTTTCGCCAATACCACTTTGTTACCGCCTTGAAAAACCAAATAAGCTTCACGATCGATTACTAAATCGCCAATTTCCAATTTGTTCTCAGATACTTCTTCTGTTCCTGTATTTCGTCTTAAAATCGCATTAATGCGGCTAACTAAAGCACGTGGTTTAATCGGTTTTGCAATATAATCATCAGCACCCACATTAAAACCTGCTATTTCTGAATACTCTTCACTTCTGGCGGTTAAAAAAACCATAAATGTATTCTTGAATTCGGGTATTGCACGCATTAAACGGCAAGCCTCAATTCCATCCATTTTAGGCATCATAATATCCAGAATAATCAAATCCGGATGTACCTTTTTCGCAACAGTAATTCCTTCTTGGCCATTGGTAGCTGTGAAAACCTGATAACCCTCTTTCTTAAGGTTATATTCAATAAGTTCCAGAATATCTGGTTCATCATCAACAATTAATATTTTCTGACCTGCGTTGTTCATAGTTAAATATTTGTTACGAAAGTAGTGTCTATGATGCAATATTTAGTTAAGCCTAAGTTAAGAAATTGTTAATTACTTAAATTAGTTTAACATGGATTTTGTTTTAAAGTAACGTTTTAGCTAAAAACGTCTCTAATTCGTCGCCACGCAGGTTTTTAGCGATTATTTTTCCAGAAGGATCAACTAAGTAAGAAGTTGGTATAGCCTGTACCTGGTATTTTTTTACCGTTGCACCATTAAAATCCTTTAATTCGGAAACGTGTGTCCAGGTTAATCCATCTGCTTTCACTGCACCTAACCATGCTGCCTTGTCGGTATCCAGCGAAATACCTATGATATCGAAGTTCTTATTTTTATATTTATTATAAACCTTAACCACGTTCGGATTTTCCTGGCGGCAAGGCTGGCACCATGATGCCCAAAAATCAATCAGTACGTATTTTCCTTTATAGTCTGATAAACTTACAGGTTTATCGTCAGCTGTATTAATGGTGAATGCCGGAGCAACCTGCCCTACCTGAACCGCTTTTAAAAGTGCCATCTGTTTGACAAAAGTATCAACTGTGGCATTGCCTTTAATTTCTTCTTTCACCTCATCCGCAAATTGTACCAGTTCTGCTTCAAATTCCTGCGGACTCAAAGTATTCATGGCATAAAAACTGGCAAGCGTACCTTTATTATCTTTAGCAAATTTTATAATCTGCGTGTTTAATTGATTGATATACGATTCGTACTGAGGTTTCATTGCTTCTAGCACAGCTGCCCTGTTTTGAGGTTGTGTTGCTACTTTTGCCTCGAAATCGGCCTGTAGTTTTTCTACCTGTTTGGCAAAATTGTTTCTAATCGTATTTAGTTCTGATAATTTTTCTACCTCATTTGCCCCTGAAATTTTATATGCCATTGTTTTATCAGCCAAATCAGCTTCTAATTTAATGTCATCGCCATTTTTTGCAATTAACATAAACTCATGGTTACCTACAGATACCCTAAAGAAATCAACCGATGGGGTTTTGCGGATGAATTTAAATTCACCTTTTTCTGATAGATTGGTAGAATCGATTGCAACCATATTGCTATTTTGCATCCCGTATAAAAATACTTTCTTCTCCGTGCCTGGGTTTTGGAAAGTTCCGTCAATCGTAAAGCTATCTTTTGGTTTACATGCAGTGAAGGCAATCGCGATCAGCATAATCAGGCTCAATTGTTTTAATTTCATTATTTCAGTTTTTCAAGTATTAATTCATTTAATTTTTTAGCATCGGCTTTTCCTTTGGCTAATTTCATTACATCACCAACAAACAAACCTAAAACGCCCTTTTTGCCTTTCTTGTACGCTTCTACCTGTTGCGGATATTTATTTAACACTTCATCAATAAAACTACTTAATTCGTCTCCGTTTTCAGAGATCAGTAAGTTTAATGACTGTGCCAAATCATTAACTTTTGCATTTTCTTCCAGCTCAACAGCTGGTAATAATTGTTGAATGGCAATTTGCTGTGTGATTTTTTTATCATCAACCAGATTGATAGCTTCTGCCAGTTGTTCCGGATTGACTTTAAAATCAGAGATCGTAATTCCTTTTTCATTTAAAACAGCTCTAATAGGGCCAATTAACCAATTAATTAAGCTTTTTTTATTGTGAACGGATGATTGTGCCTTGTTAAAGTAGTTCAACAGGTCTAAATCTTCGGCAAAAAGAGCTGCATCAGCTTTACTGATCCCAAAGTCAGTAACCATCTGCTGAGAAATTTCATTTGGTAAAGCCGGCATTAAAGATTTAATCTCTGCTAACCAATCATCAGAAATATAAATGGGTTGCAGATCAGGATCTGAAAAATAACGATAATCATTTGCCTCCTCTTTAGTGCGCATCGGTGATGTAGTGCCTTTATCAGCATCAAAATTCAATGTGCTCTGAATAATTCTTCCTCCATTGCTAATCACTTCTACCTGACGGCCAAATTCGAAATCCATTGCTCTACGTACGTTACGCATCGAGTTTAGGTTTTTTACTTCGCAACGTGTTCCAAATTCGGTAGTGCCCTGTGGACGTATAGAAATATTGGCATCGCAACGCAAACTACCTTCTTCCATATTGCCATCGCTTACATTTAAATGCCTCACCAGTTTCCTGATTTCGCTTAATAAAACAGATGCTTCTTCCGAACTGCGGATATCGGGTTCAGTTACAATCTCGATTAAAGGTACACCCGCACGGTTCAAATCAACCAGCGAATAGTTATCATCCTGATCATGGATACTTTTTCCGGCATCTTCTTCCAGGTGAATGCGATTGATTCCGATTTTCTTCGTAGGGCCATCAGCCAGTTGCAATTCCAGAAAACCATTTACACAGATGGGTTGATTATCCTGCGTAATCTGATAACCTTTTGGCAAGTCGGCATAGAAATAATTTTTCCTATCAAAATGGTTGGTCTGGTTAATGGTACAGTTTAAAGCCAGACCGATACGGATGGCTTTTGCTACTACCTCTTTATTTAACTTCGGTAGGGCTCCAGGCAATGCCAGCGAAACCGTAGATATATTTTGATTGGGTAAAGCCCCGAAAGATGCACTGTCAGCAGAAAATATTTTAGTGTTGGTGTTTAACTGAACGTGGATTTCTAGTCCTGAAACGAGTTCGTAATTGTTTTCGGATGTTCCTAAACTCATATTAAAATGATCCCTTTAAATGTATTATGGAGGCAAATATAGTTAAAGAATGTTAAATGAAATTGCTTTAATTAAACTACCGTGCTCAGCTATTGTCTATCTCAGCAAACACATAAAAGAAACCTTTAATTTAAAAACATTATGAAAAAGTTAGTTTTATTTGCTGCAGTTCTGATGGTTTCATTATTCAGCATAAACAATGCAAAAGCGCAGGTTAGCTTAAATATCAATATCGGCTCTCAACCAGTTTGGGGCCCGACAGGATACAATCATGTAGATTATTATTATTTTCCTGATATAGATGCCTATTATAATGTACCGTCTGCACAATACATTTACTCAAATGGCGGACGTTGGGTTTGGGTAAGCAGTTTGCCTGCCCGATACAGGAACTTTGATTTATACCGCGCCTATAAAGTCGTAATCAATGAGCCAAAACCGTATTTAAGAAACAGTATCTATGTAACCAAATACAGTAAATATAAAAATTATGGTGGTCGCCAAGGTATTATAAGAGATAGTCGTGAAACCAAATATTATATAGTAAAAGGACATCCAAACTATAATGGGAACAAAACTGTAGTGATTAATAATAACCGCCCTGTACGTAGGGAGAAAACTGTTGTAAGGGTAAATCAAAATTCAAGGTCTGCACGCAACAATGAACACAAAACCAATAACAGAGGAGGGAATGACCGTCCTGAAAGAAATAACAGTCAAGGCCATGGTAATGAGCGCCATTAATATTAATATTTAGTTGTAAATAAAGGAGCTTCGAAAGAGGCTCCTTTATTTGTTTACCTACTTTTGGCACGTGGTTTGGCTATAAATAGAAAACACTAAATGAATTGATTATGAAAAGATTATTTTTAGTTGCTGTAGCGATAATGGTTTCATTGTTCAGCATCCCCGCGAAAGCACAGTTAAATGTGAATGTTAACATTGGTTCGCAACCACTTTGGGGACCAACAGGCTATGACCATGTAGATTATTACTATCTCCCTGACGTAGAAAGTTATTATTATGTTCCACAAAAACAGTTTGTTTACTTAAATGGAAACGATTGGGTTTTTGCAAATTCTTTACCTGCAAGATATGGTAATTACAATTTATACAACGGTTATAAAGTTGTGATCAATTCGCCCAAGCCCTATTTGAATTTCAGGAATGATAAGGTAAAGTATGCAAAATATAAAGGTAATAAAGGCCAGCTGGTAATAAGAGATAGCCGCGATAGCAAATATTATGTTGTAAAGGGACATCCTCATGGTATGCCTCCAGGACAGGCTAAAAAGATTTATGGAAAACAGAATAATGGAAATAAGGGAAAGGGCCATGGAAATGGTAAAGGAAAACACTAATCTATAACCTCTACTGCTTTATTAAGGAGTTTCGAAAGAGACTCCTTTTTTTATATATCTGTTACAATAGAAGTTTTGGCACAGCGTTTGAATTATTGAAATACACACAAATAAAATGGATTATTATGAAAAAGTTATTTATCATCTCCGCGATTTTAGGTATCGTGGCTTTAACATCTAATCAATCTAACGCTCAGGTAAGTATTAATGTAAATATTGGCGCTCAACCTACCTGGGTTCCTGCTGGTTATCAAAGCGTTGATTATTACTACCTTCCTGAAGTTCAATCTTACTATTACGTTCCGCAAAGACAATTTGTTTATTTAAGCGGGAACAGATGGACCAGATCTAGGTATTTGCCTGCAAGATATAGGGGTTATAATTTGCACCATGGCAGAAAAGTGGTGGTTTATGGCAATACTCCATTTCGTAGTTACAACACGCACAGGGTAAGATATTCAAATCATGATAATTATTACCGTTCATCTTACGGTGGTGGAAACAGGGTACGTTATAGTTCGCCAAGAAATAATTACAGATCTTATCGTGGAGATAACAGATATCATGATAGAAATGTAAATTCAAGCTTATTCTCTAGAGGACACAGAGAAAAACATGGAAGACATTAAAATAAAAAAGAGGCTTTAGGGCCTCTTTTTTATTTTACATAGCGTCACCCTGAATTTATTTCAGGGTCTATTTTATTATTTCAATCAATGATGAGGAATAAAACTTTCTGCTTTTTCCAAAACAACTTTTAATCCCGATGGGTTTTTACCACCTGCGGTAGCATAAAACGGTTGTCCACCACCGCCACCTTGGATTTCTTTACCCAGCTCACGAACAATATTAGAAGCATTTAATCCTTTTTTCACCAGGTGATCAGAAAGCATTACGGTTATTCCCGGTTTGCCATCAATTTCCGTAGTAAAAACTAGAAACAGGTTATCAACCATATCTTTCAAAGAGAAAGCCAGGTTTTTAACTGCGTCAGCACTCTGCAGATCAATGTGTTTAGCAATCAGGTTAATACCGTTAATTCCTCTTACATGATGAACAATTTCATGTTTTAGGGTATTTACACGTTCTATTGTCGACTTTTCAATTTCCTTTTTCAGTTTTGCATTTTCATCCAATAAGGCTTGAACGGATGCCGATAGATCTTTACTTCCGTTCAATAATGCTTTTAAATGACCAAGTTCTTTTCTTTGGTCCAAGAAATATTGTTCAGCTTTATCAGCAGTGATAGCCTCGATACGGCGAACCCCAGCTGCTACAGCACTTTCAGAAACAATTTTGAATGAACCGATCTGCCCTGTTGCTTTTACGTGTGTACCACCGCAAAGTTCTTTAGAGAAATGGTCGTCAAAAGTAATCATGCGAACAAAATCGCCGTATTTTTCGCCAAATAAAGCCGTTACACCACTTTCAATGGCATCTTGATAGGGAACGTTGCGTTGCTCCTTTAACTTAATGTTCTGGCGGATTTTCTGATTCACAATTACCTCAATCTGTGCTAATTCCTCGTCAGTAACCTTAGCGAAGTGAGAAAAATCGAAACGTAAGTAGTCTGCATTCACCAACGAACCTTTCTGGTTAACATGTTTACCTAAAACTTGTTTTAAGGCCGCATGCAGTAAGTGTGTGGCAGAGTGATTATCTTCAGTTAAAACACGTTTATCTTCATCTACAACAGCCCAAAATTTACCTTCTAAATTATCTGGCAAAATATCGGTAAAATGAACGGTTAAGCCATTTTCTTTTTTAGTATCGGTAATGTCTACCCAAAACTGGCGACTGTGGTCTTCTAAACGGCCGGTATCTCCTACCTGACCACCACTTTCGGCGTAGAAAGGTGTTTGGCGAAGCACAATTTGATATTGCTCTTTACCCTTAGCCTTTACTTTACGGTATTTTAAAATTTCTGTTTCGATTTCTAAATCATCATAGCCTACAAATTCGCTTTGTTCTTCAGTGTTTACGACAATCCAATCGCCTGTATCAATGGCTGTTGCGGCACGACTATCGTCTTTTTGCTTTTTCAAAGCCTGTTCGTATCCAACTAGATCAACGCTCCAACCCTTTTCTCGGGCCATTAATTCCGTTAAATCGATCGGAAAACCAAATGTATCTGATAATTCGAAAGCGAAATTACCCTCTACTACATCATTTGATGCCTGATATTTTTCGAAACGTTGAATTCCTGTTGATAAAGTTCTCAAGAAAGAAACTTCTTCTTCCAGCACTACTTTCTGAACGAAATCCTGTTGCGAAATCAGTTCATCAAATACACCTTTAAATTGCTCAGCCAATAAAGGAACCAATTGATTTAGGAAAGGCTCTTTAAAGTTTAAGAAAGTATAAGCATAACGTACTGCACGGCGTAAAATCCTGCGGATTACATAACCTGCTTTATTATTAGAAGGTAACTGGCCATCGGCAATAACAAAGGAAATGGCACGGATGTGATCGGCCATAACACGCATGGCGATATCGGTTTTCTCGTCAGCACCATATTTAATACCAGATTTTTCTGCAATAAACTGAATCATCGGCTGGAAAACATCGGTATCGTAGTTAGAGGTTTTTTCCTGTAAAACACGTACCAAACGCTCAAAGCCCATTCCTGTATCAACGTGTTTAGCTGGCAAACTTTGCAATGAACCATTTTTTAAACGGTTAAACTGCATAAATACATTATTCCAGATCTCGATAACCTGGGGATGATCCGCATTTACTAAAGTAGCACCATCAACTAAAGCTTTTTCTTCATCAGTACGGCAATCTACATGGATTTCAGAACATGGCCCGCATGGCCCAGTATCGCCCATTTCCCAGAAGTTGTCTTTTTTATTTCCAGGTAAAATGTGGCTTTCATCAACATATTGTTTCCAAAGATCGTAAGCTTCCTGATCTTTTTCCAGACCTTCTTTTTTATCGCCTTCAAAGTAGGTGACATATAATTTTTCTTTCGGGATTTTGTAAACTTCTGTCAATAGTTCCCAACTCCAGGCAATGGCTTCTTTTTTGAAATAATCGCCAAAACTCCAGTTACCCAACATTTCGAACATGGTGTGGTGGTAAGTATCAATACCTACTTCTTCAAGATCGTTATGTTTGCCCGAAACACGTAAACAACGTTGTGTGTCAGCAACACGAGAATATTTTATGGCTGCCTCTCCTAAAAACAGATCCTTAAACTGGTTCATACCCGCATTTGTAAACATTAAAGTGGGGTCGTTTTTAACCACAATCGGTGCGGAAGGAACAACATGATGTTGTTTCGATTCAAAAAAACTAAGGAATGCCTGTCTAATCTCTTTTGCTGTCATTTCAATATTATTGGAGGGAACAAAATTAAAATTTTATTGCGTTATTAAGGAAAAATCGAGCTACATTTGAATACTTTAATTAATCGATATAAGACACTCATAATCAAGCACAAAATATGCCGTATAAAGAAAGAGACATTAATAAAATGTATTATACCATGGGCGAAGTGACTGAAATGTTTAATGTTAACGCATCACAGATCCGTTTTTACGAGAAGGAATTCGATATCCTACAGCCCAAGAAAAATAAAAAAGGCAACCGTCTTTTTACTCCAGAAGACATCGAAAACCTAAAGATCATCTTCAATCTTGTTGATGAGAAAGGATTTACATTAAAAGGTGCCAAAGACTATTTAAAGAATAACAAAACAGGTGTTAGAGAGAATCAAAAGATTATCGATTCGTTAGAAAAACTGAAAGGCTTTTTGGTAAATCTGGCAGAAGAACTGTAGAAACTTTTTTCCCTTTATAATTGTCGACTTTCTTTGTATTACTCTTCTGTAATTTGAAAAATACATTTTTTGTAGTTTTTTTTTAATTATTTTCCTATATTAGCAAAACCAAAACATCAATCACCCCTATTTTTTTTAACTGGTATAACCCCTGCTTATGAAAATATGGTATGTATTGTTGCTTGTCTTTTTCCCCTATTTTTTATTTTCCCAAAACCATCTGGGTAGTCATTTATCTGCAAAAGTTAATCATTTCTTTCTGCGAGAAATTCCTTTTGGAATTACATTGCTATTTAACCTTTATGATATATTTCTAAATGGAGGTGGCTATGCGGTTTAAGTACTTAGTCGTTGCATTTGTAATGATTGGATTCACGGCGAATGCTCAAATCAATGCTGGGGAAACAGATACACGAGATATTTTGGAGAGTATGGCCGAAAACCTCCCCGATGATTACGATATGACCGAGCTGATTGATGTATTGGAAAAATATCGTAAACATCCAATTAATCTGAACCGTACTTCAGTTGAAGAATTAAAGACCTTGGTTTTCCTATCTCCCTTGCAGATCGCTAATTTCTTTACACATCTAAAGGAAAATGGTCAGCTTACAGATGTGCTGGAATTACAAAGTATTAACGGTTTTGATATTAAAACCGTGCATAACCTCCTCCCATTTGTAACATTGACCAATATCGCTGAATACCAGCAGCTCAATTTTAAAAGCATTATACGTACTGGTGAAAATGATTTGATGATGCGCTTTGCACAGACCTTACAAGAACAAAGAGGTTATACAGATTTACCCGGGAACCGATATTTAGGTTCTGCGGAAAGATTTCAAATGCGCTACAGATATCATTATAGTTCAATTCTATCAGCAGCCATTACCTTAGACAAAGATGCTGGTGAAAAATTTATAGGTAAACCTTTCGATTTTTATTCTGGCAATATCGCTCTATTTAAATTGGGTAAGCTAAAAAAACTGGTGGTTGGCGATTATACATTGCAATTTGGGCAGGGCTTAACATTATGGTCGGGTTTTTCTTTTGGCAAAGGCCCTGATGTAACCAGTGTAGCTAAAAAAGATTTAGGTTTAAGACCTTATAACTCTACGAATGAGTATTCTTTTTTCAGAGGAGGCGCTGCAACGATTAACTTATTTAAAAATGTAGACATTACTGCTTTTGTTTCGTTCCGAAATCTAGATGCTAGCCAAAAACTAGATTCAGCAGAAAATTTAGTTCAGTCCACCATTAATCAAACTGGTTTACATAGAACCCCTACTGAGATTAAGAATAAAGGCGTTTTAGCGCAAAGCGTATTTGGTACCACAGTTCAATATACCAAAAACGAATTTGCTGTTGGTGCAATTGCTTATCATACTCATTATAAGAACCGTTTTGTTACGCAAACAGCAGCTTACGATCGATATAGTTTCACAGGTACAGTATTAACCAATCTGGGGTTATTTTACAATTATACTTATAAAAATATGTACCTCTATGGCGAGGCAGCCAAAGGCTTAGGTGGTGGTATTGCCTATATTAACGGTATCCTCATTAGTTTGTCTCCAACCGTTTCTGCAGCCTTAACTTATCGCGATTATGCTAAAGATTATCATAGTTTCTTTAATCAGGCAGTATCCGAATCAAGCGAAGCGGTAAATGAAAAAGGATTGTATGCAGGCTTAAATATTAATCCCAATAAACATTGGGCCTTTTCTTTCTATGGCGATTATTTTCGGTTCCCGTGGTTAAAATACCGTGTTGATGAACCATCAAAAGGTTATGAGATTTTAACCCAGGCCGTTTATACACCTAGCAAAACCTTTAAAGTTTTAGTCCGATTTAAAACAGAATATAAACAACAAAATACGGATTTGGATGTGCCTGTTAACTTTTTAGACCATGTAAAAAGAGAAGGTTATCGGGCAGAGGCAAGCTGGCAATTGAATAATAATTGGCGCTTCCAAAACAGGCTAGAGATTTCTCAATATAAAAAAGGTAGTGCCAATAGAGAATTTGGTTATCTCGTTTATCAGGATGTAGACTATTCCCCAATGTTCGCTAAGCTGACAGGAAATGTAAGATTTGCCTATTTCAATACCCCAAGTTATAACAGCAGAATTTATGCCTATGAAGATGATGTTTTGTACAGTTTTGCTTTTGGAATGTATAATGGAAGAGGTTTTAGGACTTATTTTAACCTGAAATACAGTATAGTCAAGAAGCTAAATGTTTGGGTTCGATATGGGTTGTTTGTTTATAAGGACGTAGAAACAGTAGGTACTTACCTGGATGAAATTAAAGGCAATAAAAAATCGGAAGTTAAAGTTCAGGTACGCTATCAATTTTAAACAATGTTTAAGTCCGAATATGTTTTTGTCAGGATCCTGTTTCCTTTTCTTTTAGGTATCTGTATTTTTTATTTTTTTCCAAAAAGCATAGGAGTTCAATGGTGGGCCTCAGTCCTGCTTGTTGTTTTACTGTGCATTTTATTGTTGAATATTACTTATAAAAGATTAAATGTGTACCGTTACAAGGGTACTGTTGGTATTTTAATTTTTATACTTTTCTTCAGCCTTGGCGGTTTACTTTGCCTGAACCATAACGAAAGTTTAAACCAAAATTACTTTGCAAAAACGCAGTGCAGCTATTTAAAAGTTTGGGTAAACAATGAACCTCAGCAAAGTAGCAACATCGTACGTTTTAAAGCAAAGGTAGTATCGGGATATCAAAAAGACAAACAGATCAGATTGTCGGGGCAGATGCTTCTTGCCATAAAATTAGATAGTTTAAAACCTATTAAATTAAAGTATGGTGACGAAATCATAATCCCAGCTACATATGCCGAAATAGAACCTTCATATAATCCTGCAGAATTTGATTTTAAAGCCTGGTTAGGCAGTCAGAATATTTATCATCAGGCTTTTATAGATCAGGATCATATCGCTAGCAACAAAAATAACATTGGTAATCCCATTATAAAGATGGCTTTAAACTTAAGAGAAAAGCAGGTAGCAAAATACCGAAGCCTGATTAAAAGTGATGAAGCTTTTGCAGTGGCCTCTACCCTTATTTTAGGTTACCGTGCTGATTTAAGCAAAGAAACTCTATCGGCCTATTCCAAAACCGGAACCATTCATGCTTTATCTGTATCAGGAGCACATGTAGCCATTATTTATGTCGTTTTAGATTTTTTGTTCCTCTTCTTGAACAAGAATCGGGCGCTAAGGATTCTGAAACTGTTGTTAATCTGTACTTTGATTTGGGGATATGCTTTGTTAACAGGATTATCACCTTCTGTGGTTCGCTCGGCTATAATGATCAGCATTTTAATTACGGCTAAAGTTTTATCGAAGCAAACCAACAGTTATAATATTTTGGCATTTTCGGCATTTTGTCAGCTTGTTTATAATCCGTTTTTAATTTTAGATGTTGGGTTTCAGCTTTCCTATCTGGCCGTATTTGGACTAATTTATCTTCAGCCTAAAATTTATAACCTTCTGTATACTGAACGTGTTTGGCTAGATAAGTTATGGAATTTCACAGCTATGTCTTTAGCCGCACAAGTGGTTACGTTTCCGTTAAGCATTTATTATTTTCATCAATTCCCACTTTACTTTCTTTTTGCGAATCTTTTTATCACAATCCCATTGGCGTTAATGATGTATTTAGGAATTGCAGTATTAATTCCGGCATTCGAGTTTTTAGCGGCGATTTTCGAATGGGTAATAAATTTTACAAATGCCGTATTAAATTGGATTGCCAATTTACCATATGCTAGCTTTTCATCAATATGGATTAATTTGCCTGAATTTGCATTGTTGAGCCTATCGCTCGGGTTATTTATTTATGCCTTGGCGAAATTAAACAAACAACTTTTGTTCTCTTCTTTAATACTATTTGTTTGCTATCAACTTTTGATTGTACACGATGATCTAAACGCCTTTCATCAAAGGAAAATTATTTTCTTTTCTCTGAGAAAAAACTATGCTACTGCTTTTATTAATGGAAAGGAAGCTGTTTTGGTTTCAGATTTAAGTGCTGAAGATAAAAATTATAATTTTTCTATTGTGCCGGCACTAACGCAATTGCAGGTAAACAAAATACGTTTTATTAGTTTTAACAAAGATACCGTTTTAGGGCAGTTCGTATTAAAGAACAATCAAATTGCCTTTTTTAATTATAAGATGCTGTTGATCGATGAAAACCTGAATGGTAAAAATATAAACGGAAATGCTGCTTTTTCAAGTATCTGGTTAAGTGGAAATACTAAATTTAATTTAGCCAAAATGAACCTTGATATAAAATATAAAACTGCAATAATCGATGCTACCAATAAAGATTATAAAATTCAGATCTTAAGGAAGTATATGGATAATAATGATATAGATGTACATGTTTTAAAGAAAAATAAAGCATATTTGGTGCAACTAACCCAATAACATGGAAAATCTGGTTTTATATCAGGTTGCTGAAAGAATAGCAACGATAACTATCAATAGACCCGAAAAAAGGAATGCGCTAAACCCTAAACTTATTGCTGAATTAACTTCTGCATTTATAAAAGCATCTGAAGATGACCTTGTAAAAGTGGTCATATTGAATGCAAATGGCGATACTTTTAGTGCTGGTGCCGATTTAGCCTATCTTCAGCAATTGCAGCACAATACATTTGAAGAAAATGTGGCTGATTCCAATCATTTAAAAAAACTCTTTACAACCATTTATTATTTACCAAAAGTCGTTATTGCACAGGTAGAAGGTCATGCCATTGCCGGCGGCTGTGGTTTGGCCACGATATGTGATATTGTTTTTGCTACCCCTGAAAGTAATTTTGGGTATACTGAAGTGAAAATTGGTTTTGTACCAGCTATTGTTTCTTGTTTTTTAAAACAAAAGGTAAGCGAATCCATCGTAAAAGAAATTTTACTGACTGGAAAAATCTTTTCTGCTGAGCAGGCATTGAAATATAATTTGATAAATTTTGTAACAAATTCATCCGATATTCATCAAATAGTAAGAGAATTTGCATTAAGTTTGTGCAGCGGGAGTTCTGGTAATTCGTTAATGGTTACTAAACAATTGATTACGCAAACAACCAATCCCCTATTGGAAAAATGCTTGGAAACTGCGGTACAGATAAATGCCCGTATAAGAGAGAGTGAAGATTTTAAAAAAGGAATCTCTTCATTTTTAAACAAAGAAAAAATAAATTGGTAAAAAACTAAACTGAAATAAAAACATGTTCAAATCAATCAAAACTAGTGTTATAGCTTTAATCTTAGTAAGTACTGCTATAATTGCTCATGCACAAAAGAAAATTGCTGAAGGTACTTTGGTATTTGCAGTAACTGCTAACGGTACAACAACCGATGTTAAAACTAAATTTAATGGGAACTTAACCAAAATAGAAATTGAAAATGGCCCTGCAATGGTTAACATCATTTCAAATACAGCAGATAAAACCGGATTATTATTAATTGATGTTCCTGTAGCTCAAAAACAGTTTGCAGTAAAGGTGAGCAAAGCAGAAACAGAGGCACAAGAAGCTTTATTGCCAAAATATTCTGATTATAAAGCAACTGGTGAAAAACAGACAATTGCTGGATTTAGTGCTGAAAAATATACCTACAAAGATGACAAAGGTGGAGCGCATGAATTATGGGCAACAAAAGATGTTGATATTGCTTCAATTACCAATGGTGGTTTCTTTAAAGGTTTAGGTGCACTTCCTGTAAAATACTCGGCAGTAATTAATGGCGTAAATTCAGATCTGGTTCTAAAATCTCTTTCTGAAGCTAAAGTAGGTGCGATTAGCACTGAGATTCCTACGGGTTACGATATAGTAACGATGGAAGAATTGAAAGCCATGCAAGGTGGTGGTGAATAATTAATCAATTCCAGATAATTTACAGCTTTTTAACTGCAGGCTTTTTATTTAAATTAGCCCGAAAGTTGAAAGGCTTTTTTTATGTCCAAAAACTATATATGATTAAAAAATTTTTATTAAGATTATCAATTGCTTGTATAGCATTATGCACGCTAATTGATGCCAAAGCTCAAAATATCAATTGGGCAAAAGACGGCAACTCCTATTATCAGAATATTAGTGGCGAAATCGTTTCAATAACACTTCCTAAAAATGATCGTAAAACCGTTATATCAAGGGGATTATTAACGCCAGCCGGAAAAAATGATGCTATTACAGTAAGAAGTTTCCAGTTATCAGATGATGGTTCGAAAGCACTAATCTACACCAATAGTAAAAAAGTTTGGCGTTACGATACACGTGGAGATTATTGGTTGGCCGATTTAACTTCCAATAAAATCACTCAAATTGGAAAAGATAGACCAGCTTCATCACTAATGTTTGCTAAGTTATCGCCCGATGGCAGTAAGGTTGCTTATGTAAGCAAACATAACCTATATGTAGAAAACATTGATGGAACTGGTGCAAAAGCCTTAACCACAGATGGTACTGACCGAATGATTAACGGTACTTTCGATTGGGTTTATGAGGAAGAATTTGATTGCCGCGATGGTTTTAGATGGAGTCCGGATGGCAAATCTATTGCTTATTGGCAGCTTGATGCAACGAAGATCAAAAATTTCTTAATGATCAATAATACAGATTCCATTTATCCGTATACCATTCCTGTAGAATATCCAAAGGTGGGTGAAAATCCGTCGGCCTGTAAAGTTGGTGTGGTTGATATTGCAACTGCCAAAACTAACTGGTTAAACGTTCCTGGAGACAATATTCAGCACTATATTCCACGCATGCAGTGGGTACCTAACAGTAATGACATTATTTTACAACAGCTTAACCGCGAGCAGAACGAAAGTATCGTATTCGTTTGTAATGCAGGTACAGGATCGGCAAAAGCAGTTTATACCGAAAAAGCTAAAGCCTGGATTGATGCACAGGATGAGTGGAAATGGCTAAATGATAATAAAGAGTTTACCATTGTATCTGAAAAGGATGGTTGGAACCACCTGTATAGAATCAGTTTGGATGGAAAAAAAGAAACATTGGTTACGAAAGGCAATTATGATGTGATTGATGTAAAATTGATCGATGTAAAAAATAACATGGTCTATTTTCTGGCATCACCAATAAATGCCACTCAGAAATATCTTTTTAAAACCAAATTGGATGGAAAAGGAAAATTAGAACAGGTTACACCTTCGGTTTTACCAGGAACACACAATTACGATATTTCTCCAAATGCTGCTTTTGCGCGCCATTCATATAACAGTTCGCTTGTTGAACCAATTACAGAGTGGATGAACTTTACTACAGGGAATCCATTTACAATGGATGGGAGCATTACTACACAATTAGCCAAACAGGCGGCGACTAAAAACAAAGTTGAGTTTTTTAAAGTAACTACTGAAGATGGTATTGAAATGGACGGTTGGATGAAAAAACCTGATAATTTTAATCCAGATAAGAAATACCCGGTAGTATTTTATGTTTATGGTGAGCCTGCTTCGGCTACAGCATTAGATACTTATGGTGCAGGGAGAAACCGTTTATATGCCGGTGATATGGCCAAAGATGGTTATATCTATATTTCAATGGATAATAGAGGTGCCCCTCTTCCAAAAGGCAGTACATGGCGCAAAAGTATTTATAAAAACATTGGTGTAATCAATATCCGCGACCAGGCGATGGCCGCTAAAAAATTATTGGCTACTAATGCTTTTATGGATAAAGACCGTGTTGCCGTTTGGGGCTGGAGCGGAGGTGGTTCTTCTACGTTAAACCTGATGTTCCAATATCCTGAAATTTATAAAACAGGTATTGCAATTGCAGCGGTTGGTAATCAATTAACCTACGATAATGTTTATCAGGAGCGTTATATGGGCACTCCTTTCCCAAGTAAAGAGGCCTATATTAAGGGTTCTCCAATTACTTATGCTAAAAACTTAAAAGGCAATTTATTGTATATCCACGGTACAGGCGACGATAATGTACATTATCAGAATGCCGAAATGCTGATTAATGAGTTAATTAAAAACGGAAAGGTTTTTCAATTGATGAGTTATCCAAACCGCACCCACAGTATCTCTGAGGGCGAAGGAACTGGCAAACATTTATCCTTAACTTACACTAAGTTTTTAAAAGAAAACTGCCCTCCGGGAGCAAGATAGAAAAATTAAAAAGCAGCTTTCGGGCTGCTTTTTTTATGCAATAAACATTTGAATAAGCATAGCCGTTACAATGGCTATGCCAAAGCTTAACAAAGTTCCAATCAATACGTATTCAGTTAATTTAAGGTCGTGTGCTTCTTTCAAATCGCCAAACCGAAATATAGATTTGGCTGCAAGTAAAAAGCCAACAGCTTCGAAATGATTGGTTAAGATAAACAAGAAGATCAGCACTCTTTCCAGTATTCCGATATACTTACCTGCATTTTGTAATGACTGCGGGCTGTCTGGTTGGTTATCTGGAAGCCATTTGGCAATAATTACCCGCATTACAATAGATGTAGGCATTGTTAGAAATAAAGCTCCTGCAATTAAAACCCAGGTTTTGGTTTCATTAAAAAAACTGATGTTTAAACTTCCCTTATAAAAAAAGTGCCACACCACTACTATCGAAGTAAAATGTAACACCTGATCAACAAAAAACAGTATCCGTGCATTTTTTTTGGTCTGAAAAATCGCTTTTAAAGCGTCAATCACAAAATGAAGTACTCCTATTGACAGTGCTACCTTCCAAACGCCAAAGTTTAAGAAAATAAGAAATATCAAAGCGATGTGGATGGCCACATGCAAATAGAGCTTTATTGATCTTAATTTTTTCCTTTCTTTATCTTTTACCCAGGCATTTGGTTGTAAAAAGAAATCTCCAATTAAATGGACAAGGATAAGCTTGATTAAATAGATATCCATTATTTTAAAATCATTTGGTTCAATTTTTTACGGTAAAGCCTGTCCATTTCCATAATTTCTGTATAATGTGCACGCTTTAAAGCTTCGCTTACTGATGATTGCGTTCGGCCCGAAATAGCCGCCAGTTCGCTTTGTAACAGGTTATTGTTCTCTAAGGCAAGTTTTACCATTTCGGCAGCTACAACTCCCCAGCTATCCATTGATATTAGCGAAAGCTTTATTAAGACATTAATTTCATCATCAAAATCAGCTGAATCAGTTTTAATGGCTAAATTAACCTTAGCCTGTTTTAAACTGTCAAATGCCGCTCCTGAATTTACAAAAGCATCTCCGCTGGATTCTGAAAGTTTTTTCCGCTTGTTTTTGATATTTCCAATTCCAATGCCCATCCTTACATCTGCAGGTTTATTTACCCTGATAGATGCTTTTAAATAAGCAGCAGCCCTGATGGCATTTTCTGGCTCAACTTCTACCTGAAAACTATCCCCCCGGTAAATCTCCCACTTATTATTCTGATCGGAAACTACTTTTAAAGCAGTTTTCAAGCTTAATAACCAGCTATCTTTAATCTTTCTTGAGCCTACAATATCACCCGTTATAATGCAAATCATACTACAATATCGAACTTATTATTCATATTTCAAAACTAATATCGGGTAATTAGCCGATATTTCCATTTATCGGGTAATTAGCCGATATTTTAAATTATCGGGTATTTAGCCGATATTGATCTAAAACTAATCAATAAATTTATTGTTTAGTAGCTATGGCATTAATAGAATTTACCAAAAGAGGAATTTACTGTAAGCAGGGCGATTTTTATATAGACCCTTGGTGGCCTGTAGATTATGCGGTTACAACGCATGGACATAGCGATCATGTGCGTTTTGGAAATAAATACTATCTCTGCCATACCTTAACCAAGCCCATTATCAAACGCAGGATCAGCGAAGATTTGAACGTAGAAACATTGGAATATGGAGAAAGCATTATCCGCAATGGAGTGAATATTTCATTTTTTCCTGCCGGACATATTATCGGATCTGCGCAGGTACGTTTAGCTTATAAAGGTGAAATTTGTGTAATCTCTGGTGATTATAAAATTGAAGATGATGGCATTACCACACCCTTCGAGCCTATTAAGTGCCATTCTTTTGTTTCTGAGAGTACTTTTGGTTTACCTATTTACAAATGGCAAAAACAGGAAGTTGTTTTTAATGGCATCAAGAGTTGGGTAAGCGATAATATTTTACAGCAAAAAACAAGTGTATTAATTGCCTATAGTTTGGGTAAAGCACAACGTTTAATTAAAAATTTGGCTGGTGATACTCCTATTTATGTGCATAACAGTATTGCTAATCTGAATGAAGTGATTATTGACGCAGGTGTAAAACTTCCAAAAACCATCAGAATTACTCCTGAAACCACTAAAGATGAATTGCAGAAAGGTATTGTAATTGTGCCACCAGCCATGAGGGATAGCCGCTGGATCAAAAATTTAGCTCAGCCCGTAACAGGTATTTGTTCTGGTTGGATGCAGGTGCGGGCACATCGCCGGTGGCAAAGTGCCGATGCAGGCTTTGCGCTGAGTGATCATGCTGATTGGCCCGGCTTAATGGAAGCTATTACTGCAACCGGAGCGGAAAAAGTATATGTTACGCATGGTTTTACGGCTGCCTTTAGTCGGTTTTTAAATGATGCAGGCATAGAAGCTGCTGAAGTATTAACAAAATTTGGGCAAGAAGATGATGAAGAAAATAAAGTAGATCTGGTTGATCAAAACGAAAATAAATAACGATGAAACGTTTTGCCCAATTGATCCAACAGCTTGAACTGAGCAATAAAACCAACGATAAAATCGCGGCATTGGTTAATTACTTTAACCATGCTGATGATAAAGACAAGGTGTGGGTTATCGCATTGTTTACAGGTAAAAAACCTAAAAGACCAATTAAATCAGCCCTGCTTAAATACTGGGCCATAAACATTACTGAAACGCCAGAATGGTTATTTGCCGAAAGTTATGCCAATGTTGGCGATTTAAGCGAAACCATCGCTTTGTTGTTGCCACCCGCCGAAAACACCTCAGATTTTCAATTGCATAAATGGGTTGAAGATTTGCACGATCTGGAAGGTAAAGATGATGAAACTAAAAAAGAATTTATTTTAAATGCATGGAATAAACTCGAAACACAGGAACGTTTTATTTTTAACAAATTGATTTCTGGAAATTTCAGGATTGGGGTTTCCAATAAAATGCTGGTGAATGCGCTGGCTAAACAAAGCAGTTTAGATAGCGCCCAGATTATGCATAGCATAATGGGGAAATGGAATCCTTATGAAATTACTTTTCACGAACTGATAAATGGTATCCACGTGAATACCGATAATTCCTGGCCTTACCCCTTTTGCCTCGCCTATGCCTTAGAGCAAGAACCAGAGAAATTGGGTGATATTTCAGAATGGCAGGCTGAATGGAAATGGGATGGTATCCGTGGGCAGATTGTAAAACGGAATGGAGAACTCTTTATTTGGAGCCGAGGCGAAGAATTGGTTACAGAACAGTTCCCCGAATTGCATTTTATGATTGATGTTTTACCTGATGGTGTGGTTTTAGATGGCGAAATACTGGCTGTGCAAGATAAACAGGTTTTATCATTTAGTACGCTGCAACAACGTTTAAACCGCAAAACGATTAGTAAAAAACAATTGGAAGATGCACCCATTGGCTTTTTTGTTTATGATATTTTAGAATATGAAGCCAAGGATTTTAGAGAAGAACCTCTAAGTATAAGACGAAAAACACTCGAAGGATTGATTGGTGGTTTAGCAGAAAGTCCGGTGATGATTTCTCCTGTAATCAATTGCCATTCGTGGGAAGATTTAGCCAAATTAAGACAAACATCCCGATCGATTAACAGCGAGGGAATTATGTTAAAGAAGTTAAGCTCTCATTATCATAGTGGACGAAAAAGGGGCGATTGGTGGAAATGGAAAATCAATCCGTATACGGTTGATGCGGTAATGATTTATGCGCAAAAAGGAAGTGGTAGAAGGACTAATTTCTTTACCGATTATACCTTTGCAGTTCGTGATGGAGAAAATTTAGTCACGATTGCAAAAGCCTATTCGGGTTTAACAGACAAAGAAATTAAAGAAGTGAATGCCTTTGTAACCCGTAATGCAATTGAGAAATTTGGCCCAGTACGTACCGTAAAACCTGAACTGGTTTTCGAAATTGCATTTGAGGGAATTGCTGAAAGTAAACGGCATAAAGCAGGTTTAGCGTTGCGTTTTCCACGTATATTGCGGTGGCGAAAAGATAAAAAAGCCGATGAAATTAATACTTTGGAAGATTTGAGGCAGCTATTGCAATCGACTTTGTAATGAGATTCCATGGTCTGTGTCCCCACAGACCATGGCGATCATAATTCGAAAATTTCGGTCTGTGAGGACACAGACAGAGGAAATAGGTTTAGCTTAAGGGTTTGCCTCACTATTTTAAACCCGACAGCAGCGATACCCTTTTTTGTTATGGATAAATTAACATTTAACGGTAATTACAAAAAAGGTAAAGCGAATGGCAGCACTGCTCTAACCGAAGCATTACTGTTATTTGCTTTTCAAAAAAAATTAGAAAATCATCAAAAGCAGCGATATTTAAGCATGGACCAAACCAAAACCAAAGGTTATAAAAAGATAAAAGCCTGGCTAAAGGCCAATAAGCGCAAGCCTTTCCAGTTTCAGGAAGATGCCTGGCAGTATTATCTGGATGGTTACAGCGGTTTGGTAAATGCGCCTACAGGTTTCGGGAAAACATTTTCTTTATTTTTAGCCGTAGTAATTGAGGCCTTAAATGCAACTGAAACCAATAATAAAAAAGCGAAAGACCGTTTACAGTTAATCTGGATTACGCCACTCCGCTCCTTGGCCAAAGATATTGCAAGGGCCATGCGCGAAACTTTATTGGAGTTGGAATTGGATTGGCACGTAGGTGTGCGTAATGGTGATACTTCTCAGGCAGAGAAATTGCAGCAGAAAAAATCGATGCCCGAAATTTTGTTGATTACGCCAGAAAGCCTGCACTTGTTACTGGCGCAAAAAGGCGCTTCAACTTTGTTCAAAAATCTTAAATGTATTGTTGCTGATGAATGGCATGAGCTTTTGGGTAGCAAACGAGGTGTGTTGGTAGAGCTGGCCGTATCGCGCATTAAGGGTTTACAAAAGTTAGAGAAAAACCAGTTTTTAAGAATTTGGGGAATTTCTGCCACTATTGGTAATATTGAAGAGGCACTAGATGTACTCGAACCCAATATGGAGGCCAAACGGATTATTGTTAAAGCCGATTTAGAAAAGAAAATCCTCATCAAATCAATTTTACCTGATGATATTGAAACATTGCCTTGGGCCGGACATTTGGGTTTAAAGCTAGCCTACAAGCTTTTACCGATCATTGAAAAAAGTAAAACCACTTTAATTTTTATCAATACCCGCGGGCAATCGGAAATGTGGTATCAGCATTTGTTGAATATCGAACCCGAACTGGCGGGGCGGATTGCCATACACCATGGATCGATAGATTTTGAACTTCGTAACTGGATTGAAGATGCCTTACATACAGGACAGCTGAAAGCTGTTATTGCCACCTCATCGTTAGATTTGGGGGTAGATTTCAAACCTGTTGATACCGTTGTCCAGGTAGGCTCGCCAAAGGGTGTTGCCAGGTTTTTGCAAAGGGCGGGCCGCTCGGGCCACTCCCCTCACGAAACTTCTAAAATATATTTTTTACCTACACATGCATTGGAACTGGTAGAAGCAGCAGCAATTAAAGAAGCAGCCAAAACAAACAATATAGAGAGCCGTGAGCCCTTTATTATGGTATTTGATACCTTGGTTCAATATTTGGTTACACTGGCCATAGGCGACGGATTTGATGATAAAATCATTTACGAAGAGATTAAGAATACCCATGCTTTTAAGCTTATCCTTCCTGAAGAATGGACCTGGGTAATGCAATTTATTACCTCAGGTGGAGATAGTTTAAGTGCCTACACCGAATTTAAGAAAGTGGTTAAGGACGAAGATGGGCTTTGGAGAGTAAAGAGCAGACAATTAGCCATGCGACACCGCTTGCATATTGGAACAATTGTAAGTGATGCCATGTTAAAAGTTAAATTCCTCTCTGGTGGTTACATCGGTATGGTTGAAGAATATTTTGTTACCCGTTTAAAAGCTGGCGATAATTTCCGTTTGGCTGGCAGGGTGTTAGAATTTATTCAGGTGAAAGATATGACTGTTGTGGTGAGGGTAAGTAAACAAAAAAATGCGATCTCTCCGAGCTGGAATGGAGGCCGCTTACCTCTTTCTTCCAATTTGGGATCGGTTTTACGGAAAAAATACAATGAAGCATTGGATAAAACACATCAGGATGAAGAATTAGATGCCGTGTATCCGCTGTTTCTATTGCAGGAAAAACGTTCCCATGTACCCAAAAATGATGAATTACTGATCGAACTCATTAATAACAAAGAAGGTTTTCATCTCTTTGCCTATCCATTTGAAGGGCGTTTGGTACATGAGGTTTTAGCGGCCCTGGTTGCCTATCGTTTAAGTAAATTGTTGCCCATCAGTTTTTCTATTGCCATGAACGATTATGGCTTTGAACTTTTGAGTGAAACAGAAATTCCTATGGACGAATCGATTGCCTACGAGGTTTTTTCGCCTTTAAATTTAACTGAAGATATTACGTTGAGTATCAATTCTACTGAAATGGCAAGACGGAAATTTAGGGATATTGCCTGCATTTCAGGACTCGTTTTTCAGGGCTACCCTGGTAAATATGTAGCCAATAAGCACCTCCAGTCATCTGCTGGTTTGTTTTTTAATGTTTTTAGCGATTATGACAAACATAATTTACTTTTGCGACAGGCATACGACGAAGTTTTTTACCAACAACTGGAAGAGCCAAGGTTGGCGGCAGCATTGGATCGAATCCAGCATGGAGCAATTGTAATCACGAATCCTAAAAGTTTTACACCGCTGTCCTTCCCGATTAAGGTAGATAGCCTGCGTGAAAATATGAGCTCAGAAGAATTGGAGCAACGGATTATACGGATGAAAGCGGAATCAGAGAAAATTAAATAAATGTATCTTCTTGGATCTGTCGGAATTTAAAAGATGCTTTGACAGGTTCAGGATGACATAAAGCGAAATAAATGAACATTACAAGCCAGGGCGAAGAAGTGATTTTAGATAAAGAAAGGGCTTTGTTTTTACCTAAACATCAGCTTTTAGCCATAAGCGATCTGCATCTGGGTAAATCCGCGCACTTCCGTCAGGCCGGTTTGCAAGTACCTTCTACCATTGCCCAAACAGATCTTCAACGCTTAAGTTTGTTGATCAAACAATACAATCCTACAACATTGCTAATTAATGGGGATATGTTTCATCATGGTTTAAATACCGATATTGATGAATTTTCAGTATGGAGAAAACAATACCAAGAGCTTAATTTTCTATTGGTAAAGGGGAACCACGATAGGCTTTCAGATGCCAATTATGCTGCAATGAATATCGAAATACATGAACCCAGTTTTTGCCAGGGGCCGTTTTGCTTTATTCACGATGCCCCAAATGGTATGGAAGAAGAATTATACCCCATCAGTGGCCATATCCATCCAGGTGTAACCATTGTGGGCAAAGCCAAACAAAGATTAAAATTTCCATGCTTCTATTTTGGTAAAGACTACGCCGTTTTGCCCGCTTTTAGTTTATTTACCGGACTTTATACGGTCTATCCGAAAGCAAACGAACGTATTTTTGCAGTAACGCCTAAAAGTGTAGTAGAAGTTTAGGCGTGAGCATCAATTACTTGTTTCAACTGCGATGCCTGTAAAACACCACTTTGTCTCCAAACCTGTTTTCCGTTTTTAAAGAGAATTAAAGTAGGTACACCTTGAATATTAAAAGAAGTAGCAGCTGGTTGATTTTTATCGATATCTACTTTAATGATAGAAACAGCATCGCCAACCTGAGATTTTAACTGCTCTAAAATCGGCTTCATCATTTTACAAGGACCGCACCACTCGGCAAAAAAATCAACAAGAACAGGTTTATCACCGTTAATTAAATCTGAAAACTTAGCCATGATATTTGTGTTTATTTAGAAACAACGATGAAACACTTTGGTTTTAAATGAAAGAAGTCAAGTTTTAAAAACTTGACTTCTTAGTATATTTTCGCCATGACGATTAGCGATTATTTAAGCACTTATCGGCAATTCTGCAGCTAAGGCAGCAATCCAACTTTCAAATAAAGCTTTTTCAATTTTGATTACTTCAGCTGCATGATTTCCCCAATCATCAGAAAAACTAACCAGTTGGTTCATCATTTCTTCTAAGTGGCCTTCTTCTTCTAAAATAATCGATTTTACGTTTACTTTGCTTTTAGCTTCATCTAAAACCGCTTGATAAATTGGATACAGTTCATCGGCACGTACTTCAATCGTGTAGGTAACAAATAAATAGGCAGCGAATTTTAGATCGTAACCGGAAAGATTAAATACAGCTTTTAAATAACGACAAACCGCAATATCCAAAGCATGCAAATAGTATTTTGTATGATTTGGAGATAACAACTCGGCATTGGTGTAAGTTTTACAAAGCGTCTCGTCAATCTTCGAAATCTGCTTTTTTAAATAATAAGCATGACGATGCTCTTCTGCAGCGTGTTTAAGAATAATCAGGTTTACATTTTCTTTATGCTCTGAAGCTGAAATCTTCTTTGCACCTGCATTTTCCATATAAGATAACGTATTTAACCATTTGGCATGCAGCACGTTATCCGAAACTATTGATTTTAAATTTGAAGCTAACATTCTTGATTGTTAAACTGTAAATTGTTTAATTGTTGACCTTACATCAACTGAAAAAGTTAATTGTAAACTGACTAAATTTCTCTGTTCAGGTCCCAGCTTTCTAAATAATCTGCTACTCTACGTACAAACATACCGCCTAATGATCCATCTACAACCCTGTGGTCGTAAGATAAAGACAAGAACATCATGTGTCTGATCGCAATTACATCACCATGTTCGGTTTCTAAAACAGCTGGTTTCTTTTTAATGGCACCTACGGCTAAAATAGCCACCTGAGGCTGGTTAATAATTGGTGTACCCATTACATTGCCGAAGCTACCTACATTGGTTAAAGTAAAGGTGCCGCCTTGCGTTTCATCAGGTTTTAATTTAGAGTTTCTCGCTCTTGCAGCTAAATCATTAACTGCTTTTGTTAAGCCAACCAAATTTAACTGATCGGCATTTCTAATTACAGGAACGATTAGGTTTCCACTTGGTAAAGCGGCAGCCATACCAATATTGATATCACGTTTTTTGATAATCTGCGTGCCGTTAACCGAAACATTGATCATCGGGAAATCTTTTATGGCTTTAGCAACTGCCTCTACAAATATTGGTGTAAAGGTTATCTTTTCATTTTCACGCTTTTCGAAGCTGTTTTTTACTTTATTGCGCCATAAAACCATATTGGTTACGTCGGCTTCAACAAACGAAGTTACATGCGGTGAAGTTGTTTTGCTCATTACCATATGATCGGCAATCAGTTTACGCATTCTATCCATCTCTATAATTTCGTCGCCACCACTAACACTGGTTGTTGATGTTTTATTTACAACTGGTGCTGAACTTGTTTTATTTTCAACCGTTTGGTTTGTTGGAGGAATAGGCGCTGTTATACTAACTGTCTTAGTTAAGATTGGCCCTGCACCATTTTTATTGGCAATATAATCTAATAGATCATCTTTATTTAACCGTCCATCAGCACCGGAGCCTTTAATCGCATCAAGCTCGGCTAACGAAATATTTTCTTGCGCAGCAATACTTTTAACCAGAGGCGAATAAAAGCGGTCAGACGAACTGAAATCAGTTGCTACAGTAGTATTCTCTGATGGCAGTTGTGCAATTCCAGGAATAGTTTCAATTTTTTCTTCAGCTATTGGCTTTTCTGTCACTGGAGTTTCTGTTATAGCGGTTTCTCCACCTTCAGTTTCAATAATGGCAATTACATCGCCCACCTGGGCAACTTCATCTGCAGCAAATAACTGTTTTACCAATTTACCGGCAACCGGAGAAGGAACTTCAGAGTCTACCTTATCAGTAGCGATTTCCAGAATGGTATCATCTAAATCAATAGAATCACCTGGTTGTTTTACCCATTTAATCACCGTTGCTTCCGCAACACTTTCACCCATTTTTGGTAACAATAGTTCGTATTGAGCCATATTAAATTACAGTATTTTATATTGGTAATGCTACAAAAATACAGTTTTTATTCTTTCTAAACTGTTTCTTTAAGGAGATTTAATAACATAGCCAATGCCGATGCTGCAGAACGTTCGATGTTTTGAATGCGTTTGTTACTGAAATTAAACAACTTAGCTACAGTTTTGTGTTTTGAAGAAATTGCAATCCATACCGTGCCAACTGGTTTGTCTTCTGTTCCACCATCTGGACCGGCAATGCCACTAACCGCAATAGCATAATCTGTTTTGAAATGTTTAATTGCACCTTCAGCCATTTCTGCAACGGTTTGTTCACTCACGGCGCCAAAGGTATTTAAAGTACTTTCTTTTACGCCAAGAATAGATTCTTTAAGTTCGTAGGCATAGGCTACTGCCCCGCCCCAATAAACCGAAGAAGAACCTGGGTGCTGCGTAATCAGGTGTGCTATGTATCCTCCGGTACAGCTTTCTGCTGTAGATAAAGTTAAACCCTTGCTCTTCATGAGATTCAGGATCGCTTTTTCCAAGGGAATATCTTCATCTGTTACGACAAACTTATTTACTTTTGAAATGATCTGTTTGGCGTAAAGCTCAACTTCTTTAAGTAGCGCTGTTTCGTTATCGCCTTTGGCCGATAAGCGCAAACGTACTTGTCCTAATTTTGGCAGATAAGCCAATTTGATGTGTGCTGGCAAGCTGTCTTCAATTTCCTCGATCTCTTTGGCTAGGAATGATTCGCCTATATTTGCCGTAAGAATAGTTTTATGTACAATAAACGGCAGCTTAAATCTGCTCGTAATTCTCGGTAGAATTTCGTCATCCATCAGGTACATCATTTCGTAAGGCACACCTGGCATCGATACAAAAATGGTGTCATTTTGTTCAAACCACATGCAAGGCGCAGTACCATTTTTGTTTACAATAACCTCACAACCATCAGGAACATCAGCTTGTTGAATATTGATATCCAATAAAGGGCGTTTGTATTTTTCGAAAATCTGACGAACCATTTCCAATGCTCCGGGATCATTGCGAAAGCCCATATTGAAATACTTTGCCAAGGTTTTCTTGGTAATATCATCTTTGGTCGGGCCTAACCCACCAGTAATTAAAACAATATCTGCACGTTTTTCTGCAAGTCCGAGGGCTTCAATAATATGTTGTTCATCATCAGAAACTGAAGTAATCTGCTTAACGGAAACACCAATTAAATTTAACTGTTTAGCCATCCAGGCAGAATTGGTATCAACGATTTGGCCAATGAGAATCTCATCACCTATGGTAATAATTTCGGCTAGCATAATTTATTGGTATGTGCTGTAAAAACCTTGTCTTTTGCTCAATTTCAAATCCTGTAGTATTGATGCCTTAACTTTTATGGTAACAGAATAACTTTTGTAAGCACCGTATGGAACCCAGTTTACACTCATATCCCAGCAATGTAAATCGCGGTAAATAGCTAAATTCATTGGGGTTAAGCCATTGTTCTTAAAATCGTAACCTGAGTTAAAAGTAACTTTCCACTTTGGTGTTAAGTTAACATCTCCATTAAAGTTTAGTGTATTCGAAATTGTATTGTTGTTTCCGTCATTCGAATATTGAAAACTGTAAGAGAAAGAGAAATTCCAGGGAATGTTAAAATCAACAAAAGCATTTGGATCACGACTTATAGCGGCCAATTGTTCTGACTGTATATCGGTTAATCCTTTTTTATTGGCTGCTTCACCTAATTTATCATTAGCCTCGTTCTTACGCTTTAATGCCTCTGGATTTAAACTATAATCGAATGAGAAACCAAAGTTAGTTAAACGGGGTAAAAATTTACCTTTTTGAAAAAATAAACGATCCTCTCTTATTTTAGTGATCTGGCCGTTTACCGTTGTGTCTTTTAAAGCATATGGATCTAATGTTCCATTATAATTTATCCCCAATTTATCGGTAAACTGCGACCGGCCACTAAAACCAATAGTTGATAACTTATAAGAAGGGGCTAGGAAATTATATGAACCACTAAAACTCAAACCTTGAATAATCGGGATCTTTTTTGAGCCTGTTCCGGTCGTATCGTTTTTATTCCTCACCTTCAGTTCCACGGTATTGTCCAAACCGAAACCAATGGAAGCATTAGGGCCGCCAAAAGAGCCCGGCTGTGCCATACCATCAAAAATGGAATATTTTAAAGGTTGCCCACTGGTATAAATTTGATTACCATGCTGATCAATTGCAGGTCTAAAAGGCCCTGCTCCTGCTTTTGTGAAATCCGGAGAATAAGAGAAGGAAACATTTGGAGTCATTACATGCCTCAACGCCTGGATTTTGCCTGCTGGATTAAAATCTCTTCTTCCATAAATTTTAGTCGACATGCTGGTTGATAGGCTATAGCTGCCCGCTCTTTTAAACCCACTGAGGGTATCTTCTCTAAAAGTATAAGTATTATCGGCAAACTGGGTATATCTTCTATTTACACTCTGGAAATTCCAAACCTCATTGTAGGTGCCACCCAAACTAAAGTTTAAATATTTTAAGGCAGTAAAAGACATGTTTACCGGAATACTATGCGAAAATCCACTTCTTAATCGTTTTAAACCATCATTTTGAAACAATAAACTATCAAAAGTATCAATTCTGTTGGTTCCCTGTAGGCTGTAGCCAACCGTTATTTTTTCATACCATTTTTGTTCGCCGACTGCGTCTTTAGGTCGAAATGGGTTAAATGTAGGTACGTTGAATGTCATTTCTGGCAATCTTAACGATATCGCTCTTGTACTTAAAGTCTGATCACTTGATGCGGCCAAAGAGAAGTTCATCCCGTTCGAATAAGCCTTCGCATAACTGATACTACTACTTGTTGAGTTGGTTGCGATAGTGTTAATGTCGTAAGTAGTACCTGCTGCAGTATTTTTATAGTATCCTCTTTTTCCTGTCGATACCAATCTCACGCTGGCACTAAATGTGGTACCTGGATTGGCGTTGGCATTTTGACTATGGCTCCAATTGATACTAAAGTTTTTGGTCGGGTTTTTAAAAGCTTCAGTGCCTTCTAAACCATCTTTAAAACTAGAGTAAGCTAAGTTAATGTTACCGTTGTATTTATATCTTTTGGTGTAATTACTCAGTAAACTTGTTTCATAAGAGCCATTGGTATAAATAGATCCTAAAAGTTTGGCATCCCAGTAATCGTTCAATCCGAGGTAATAGCCACCGTTTTGCAAGAAAAAGCCCCTGGTTGCATCCTCGCCCGGTGTGGGAAGGATCACACCCGATGTTCGTTTGTTAGGTTTTGGAAAAAAAGCAAAAGGTAGCCCCAGAAAAGTGGGGATATCTTCGATAATCATGTAAACCGGCCCGGTAATAATCTGTTTCTCTGTTACCACTCCTTTAGAAATCATTAATCCAAAATGCGGGTGTGGAAGATTACAGGTACTATACATTACATTTTTAATGTGCAGCTCATCATCTATCTGCTTTTTACTCTGCCCACCAGAGAAGAAACCTCCCTCTTGTTCAGAAAAAACACCATATACTTTGGCCCGGGTTGTTTCTGAATTGTAAAAAATAGAATCGGCTATGGCTGTTCCATCGGCACCCGATTTAAAGATTGGTTTTCCGGTATATCTACCAGTTTTCGGATCTTTAATACCTCGTGCAAATATGGAATTTTGCTTTTTATCGTATTTGATATAAGCCGCATCTAGCTCAAAATCACCATATACCACCCTTGCGTTACCGTATAAATACACAATGCTTTTATCGGCACTCATTTTTACCGAATCCTCTGCTTTGTATTCTACTTTCTGGTCGATACTGCTGTTATTTTTACCTGTCTTTTTAGTCGTATCCTTTTTGGTTGTGTCTTGCTGGATGATTTGTTGCAATGAAAAATGAGAAAATGCGTTAGCTTTACCAACAACAAGTGTTAATAAAATGACAGATATTAGTAAAATAGAGCTCTTAAGAAGTTTCAAATTCGTATTTGAATGTTATTTTTGCACAAATGTTTAATCAAAAACGTTCAAAATTAGTGAAAAATATACCATTGATGTATCTTAAATCCATTTTAACAATTATTATTTATTTAGTGTTATCAAATTCAATTGATAATCAGGTGTTTGCGCAAGAATATAAAATTAAAACAATTGTGATCGATGCCGGTCATGGTGGTAAAGATGGTGCAACCCACGGTGTGTATTCGAAGGAAAAAGATGTGGCGCTTAAAACGGCATTGAACCTTGGCCGCGCGCTTCAAGATAGTTTGAAAGATATCAAAGTTATTTATACCCGCGAGTCGGATGTATTTATTCCTTTATATGAGCGTATCAACATTGCAAATAATGCAAAGGCCGATTTATTTATTTCTATCCACTTAAATGATATGCCAGTTAGGGTATCGAGAGTGGTAGATTATTATAAAAAAGTAAGGGGCAGAAAAGTACCTGTTTATAGAACCGTTACTTCTAAAAGCACTTCAACGAGGGGAACAGAAACCTTCGTGTCGGGAACTCGCCGTTTAGGTGAGCAGGATGAGGTGATCAAACGAGAAAATGCATCGATGTTTTTGGAAGAAAATTATCAGAAAAACTATGAGGGATTTATTGCGAATACCCCTGAAAGTGACATCATGTTATCTTTAATGAAACAAACCAATAGAGATAGGAGTTTAAAGTTTGCTTCAATGCTTCAACAAGAATATGTTAATGCAGGCCGAATAAACAGAGGCGTTCAAGAGAAAAGCCTTGCGGTATTGGCCCGTGCAGCTATGCCTGCTGTGTTAACTGAAATTGGTTTTGTGAGTAATCCAGATGAAGAAGATTATATGAATTCTCCTGAAGGACAAAATGAAATTGTAAGTGGAATTATTAAAGCAATTAAAAATTATAAACATATAGCTGAAACATCATTTTAATATCCCTCCTGCATGAAGATTAAACTTCTGGTTACAATACTTTTATTTTCATTACTAGTTGCTGAAAAAGCACCTGCTCAGGGTTATAAGATCAAAACAATTGTTATTGATCCTGGTCATGGTGGCAGAAAACCCGGAGCCTCTGGTAATTTTTCGAAAGAAAAAGATGTTGCGTTGAAGGTTGCATTAAAATTGGGTGCCTTATTAAAGGAGGAAATGCCGGATATTAAAATAATTTTCACACGTAAAACAGATATAGATGTTGATTTATACAGACGGGCAGAAATAGCGAACGAAGCTAATGCAGATCTTTTTATATCGGTACACTGTAATTCGATGCCACCAGGTAATAAGCATATCAAAGGAGTAGAAACATTGGTTGCTGGATCGCACCGGTTAAAAGAACAGGATGCTGCCATACGTGAGAACGCCGATATTAAATTGGAAAAGAATTACAAAAGTAAATACGACGGGTATGATCCAAGTAACCCGAGTAGTTTCATTCTTTTATCGCTTTTAAAAAATGCCTTTCGGGACAAAAGCATTAATTTTGCTAAATTAATACAAAACAGTTATATCAAGCGGGATAAGCGATTAAGCCGTGGTGTTAAAGAACAGGGCGTTTTGGTATTGCAGCGCTGTGGTATGCCGGCCGTTTTAACAGAAGTAGGTTTTATCTCGAATACAGAGGAAGAAAAATATATTAATTCCCAAAATGGACAGAATGAAATTGCCAATTCTATTTTGGAAGCAATAAAAACATACAAAAAAAATATTGAGGTTAAATAAGTGGCATTATAAATGATGTTTATTTTACCTTTGGAAAAAATATAAAACAGATACCAAACAAATAGTGCAGCCTTTGTGTATTTATAGGGTTTAGCACAAGAATTAATTACGCTCTAACAAGTGAAGAAAAGATACCTTCAGCGCTTGTAGCCATTAAATAAAACACTCATGAAGATTAAGAACGAAACCAAAGTAGGTATTTTAGCTGCATTTGCCATTGCTTTATTAATAATTGGATATAATTTTTTAAAAGGAAATTCAATTTTCTCAAATGAAACTACATTATATGCAAAATATACAAGGGTTGATGGTTTAAGTGTTTCAAAACCTATCCTGATTAATGGTTATCAGATTGGCCGGGTGGCCAAATTGGAGTTACAGCCAGACGGTAGTATTATTGCAACCTTAAGTGTAAACAGCAAATATGAAATTCCCGAAAATAGTATTGCCCGCTTAGAAGGTACAGATCTTTTAGGCAGTAAGGCCATTGTAATGTCGTTAGGTAATTCAAAAAAGATGGCCGAAGATGGTTACACCTTAAACGCTAATGTAGAAAAGGGCTTAATGGAACAGGTACAACCGGTTCAAAAGAAAGCGGAATTAATTATCAGTAAAATGGATTCTATTCTGAGTAGTGTGAACTCTATTCTGAACCCTAACTTCCAGAAAAACGTTGATAAAAGCTTTAACAGTATTGCTGGTACATTGGCTTCGTTAGAAAACACATCGAAAAAAGTTGATGGTTTAGTAGGTTCAGAAAGCGCACGTATTGAAGCGATTTTTAAAAATGTTGAAGGGATAACGGCCAACCTTAATAATAATAATCAAAAAATCAGCGATATCTTAACTAACATTAATACCGTTACCGATAAGTTTGCAGCAGCTAACTTTAAACAAACTTTAGATAATGCAAACAATGCTATTGCTGATTTACAAAGTGTAATTTCAGGAATTAAAGATGGAAAAGGCAGTTTAGGATTATTGTTAAACGATGATAAAATGTATCAGAATTTAAATAATGCTTCAAAAAATCTTGATGAATTAATGATCGATTTGAAAGCTAATCCTAAACGTTATGTACACTTCTCGGTATTTGGAGGTGGCAACAAAAAAGACAAGTAATTAATTTTTATAAAATCGAAAGCCTTACAGTTTTAAATTGTAAGGCTTTTTTTATGGTCATAGTTCTAATATGCCTATTTTTTTTGCCACGGAAGCACAAAAGGCACGGAAATTTGAATGGCTTATTCTTTTGTCATCCTGAATGCAATGAAAGATCTTTAAATGAGGTAAAATGGGTGGAATTAATTCTGCGATAATCTGCGTTATCAGTGGGAAAATTTCTGCTGGGGTTCCCGCAGATTTAGAAGATAGACGCAGATTCTATTTAACATTTGCTTTGCACCCAACGCTGCGAATCTTTGTGTATTCCTCTGTGTGTTCTGCGGTAAAAATGAAAAATGTAAGGCCGATAATGGAATTAGATCCGCGGTGATTTGCATAATCCGCGGGAAAAACTTCTGCTATAGGTTCCGCAGATTTAAGAAGATAGACGCATGTATTTAACATTTTCTTTGCGCCAACGCTGCAAATCTTTGTGTATTCCTCTGTGTACTCTTCGGTAAAAATGAAAAATGTAAGCCCGATAATGGAATTAGATCCGCGGTGATTTGCGTAATCCGCGGGAAAAACTTCTGCTACAGGTTCCTACAGATTTAAGAGGATAGACGCAGATTGTATTTAACTTTTTCTTTGCCCCCAACGCTGCGATTCTTTGCGTATTCCAATGCGTGTTCGGCGGTAAAAAAGATAAAAATCCCTAAAGATGAAAAGTTCTCCCCTCTACAGCCAGCTCCGTATTTTCAAAAACAGATTGTGCTTCTTCTAAAAGCATTTGTAAAGTTTTGTAGCGCGAAGAAAAATGGCCGATAAGTAATTTCTTTACACCATTGATTTTGGCCACTTCTGCTGCCTGTAAAGCGGTTGTGTGATGTGTTTCTTTAGCCCTATCCAATAAATCGTGCATAAAGGTAGCTTCGTGGTATAAGGTATCACAACCTTTTATGGTAGCAAAGTAACGCTCATCAAACAAGGTATCAGAGCAATAGGCGTAACATCTTGGTGCATCTGCCTCGGTGGTATAATCTTCACTGCGTAAAATATCGCCATTTGGCAGTTCTACATCAATTCCTTTTTTTAAGGCCGTATAATATGCCATAGGCACTTCATCAGTCTTATCTTTAATGAGTTTCCGTTGTCGTTTCTTCTGCTGAAAAACAAAGCCCGTTGTAGGGATACGGTGATTTAAAACAATAGTTTTAACTGTTAAATCACTATTCTCGAATATCTGTCTAGACTCATCGGCTTCAATCGGAAAAAACTCAATCGGATATCTCAATACGGTATCAGAATATTTGAACTGAATCTCTAAAATTTCCAATAAAGCTTTGGGGCCAAATATCTGCATGGGTTTTATCCTGCCGTTTAAATGCAAACTGGAAAGCAAGCCTATTAAACCGAAATAATGATCGCCATGTAAGTGGCTGATAAAGATATAATCGATGCGGGCGGCTTTAAGGTTGTACTTGGTCAATTGTTGTTGTGTGCCTTCACCACAATCGATGAGGTAATATTTTTCATTACAATTTAAAAGCTGTGCCGATGGGTTCCTGTTAAATACAGGAGTTGCAGAACTGCTTCCTAAAATTGTAACTTCAAATTTCATCATGATAAGATATAAAAAGCCTCGTAGATTTTTAGAAACTACGAGGCCGGAATGTTATTTAAATATTTGTTATTTAGCGCCTCTAAATTCTTTCTCCAACTCATCCATGAAGATAAAATCGGTTGCTTCCTCTATTGTATTAACAAACGTTACAGATTGGAATATGTTTGATAATTCGATAATCGATGCCAATTCATCATTAATTCCGGTTACAATAAATAACCCACCTGCCGATTTGCAAAGCCTATCACCAACCAATAAGCAGCTTAAGTCCTGCGCATCGCTACACTCTGTAACATGACTTAAATCAACAATTATATTTTGAAATCCCTCTGCGTTGAGCAAATAGAACTCTGATTTCAACCCCGGAGCATTATCGTTTGTAAACTTAGGCTCTTCTAACTTTAAGGTTACATATTTATCGTGTTTATCTACTGAAAATTTCATCTCTCTAATCTTTATTTTACTAATGTATAAATTTCTTTCGAATTTAAAGTGTTTCTAAAGCCTTTAAAACATTGGTTTCAATGCGGCTAGAAATTGCATCAGCATCAGCTTTTATAAAGGTCTCTCCTACAATTTGTTCGTAAAGTTCGATGTAACGTTCTGAAATTGAATTTACAATTTCAGGTGTCATTTCTGGCACAACCTGTCCATCTTTTCCCTGAAAACCATTTTCGATTAACCATTTCCTTACAAATTCTTTTGAAAGTTGCTTTTGTGGCTCATCATTATTCTGGCGGTCCTGATATCCTTCTGCATAAAAATAGCGTGAAGAATCTGGCGTGTGTATTTCGTCGATCAAATAAATTACGCCATCAGCAGTGCCGAACTCGTATTTCGTATCCACTAAAATCAACCCGCTTTTTGCAGCAATCTCAGTTCCGCGTTGGTATAGTGCGTAAGTATATTCTTCTAATTTTTCGTAGTCTGTTATAGAAACAATGCCTTTTGCTAAAATATCTTCTTTTGAAATGTCTTCATCATGCCCTACTGAAGCTTTTGTGGTTGGAGTAATAATGGGCTGAGGTAGTTTATCGTTTTCTTTTAATCCATCAGGTAGAGAAACACCACACACCGAACGTTTTCCTGCGCTATATTCGCGCCATGCATGACCGGCCAAATAACCTCTAATTACCATTTCAACCTTAAAAGGCTCACAGATACGGCCAATCGTAACCATTGGATCTGGCACATCTAAAACCCAGTTAGGAACGATATCCTGAGTAGCTGCTAAAAATTTAGCTGCAATTTGATTTAATACCTGTCCTTTAAATGGAATAGCTTCAGGTAATACTACATCAAAAGCAGAGATACGGTCTGATACCACCATCACCATAAACTGGTCAGCTATAGTGTATACATCGCGAACTTTACCTTTGTAAAAATTACTTTGATTTGGAAAATTGAAATGAGTTTCTTTTAGTGCTTTCATGAGGGGATAAAAATAGGAAAAAAGTTGGGAAGTCAGAAAGTCTTTAGTCCATAGTCCATAGTCGATTTAGACTCAAGACTATAGACTACCGACTCAGGACTCAACTATTGAATATCGCCGTAAGCTTTCAGGATATCTTTCACCAATTTATGCCTTACCACATCTTCACCGCTTAAGTAAATAATATCGATACCTTTAATATCTTCTAAAATCCTTAAGCCGTTAAATAAACCAGACATCTGTTTTTTAGGCAAATCGATCTGTGTAACATCGCCAGTGACAATAAATTTAGCTGTTGGCCCCATACGGGTTAAAAACATTTTTAACTGCATATCGGTGGCGTTTTGCGCCTCATCTAAAATCACAAAACAGTTATCTAAAGTACGTCCGCGCATAAATGCCAGTGGCGCAATTTCTATCGTACGGTTTTCGATGTAGAATTTCAATTTCTCTGCAGGAATCATGTCATCCAAGGCATCGTAAAGTGGACGTAAATATGGATCGATTTTTTCCTTTAAATCGCCAGGTAAGAAACCAAGGTTCTCCCCTGCTTCGACCGCCGGGCGGGTTAAAATAATCCGTTTAATTTCTTTATTTTTTAATGCCCTAACAGCCAAAGCAACGGCGGTATATGTTTTTCCTGTTCCGGCGGGGCCAATGGCAAATAGGATGTCATTTTTAGCAATGCTGCTTACCATTTTGCGTTGATTAGCGGTTCTTGCCTTAACCAAAAGGCCGTTTGTGCCAAAAACAATTACCTCTCCACCGCCTCCGGTAGGTTGTTCTACATCTTTTTTTACTACACCGGCTGCTTTTGCACCCAGTATAGATTCTACGTCGTTATTGGTAAGTGAGCTATATTTCTCGAGGTGTGCAATAAGCTGGTTAAACTTATCCTCGAAAGCCTTAAGTTCCTGTTCATCACCGAGAACCTTAACATCACTACCTCTCGCTACCAGTTTCAACTTCGCGAAAGCACCTTTAATCATTTCGTAATTCTCGTTATTCGGCCCCCAAAAGTGAGCAGGATTTACGGTATCCAGAGTTAATTTTAATTCGTTCAAACTGTAGTATTTTAAAAAGTTATCGGGGTATATTAATTAAAATTTGAATATTTGCAGACGCTTAGGCCCGTACACAAGAATAAGCAATAATAATGAATTTTTAATGGGGATAATTACTTTAACAACAGATTTAGGTTCAAAAGATTTTTACCAGAGTGCCCTTAAAGGTAGTCTGTTGAGTCTTATGCCTAATGTTAATTTAGTTGATATTACCCACGAGGTTCCATCGTTCAATATTTCGTACGCAGCCTTTGTGCTAAAAAACGCTTATCCTTACTTCCCGAAGAATACGGTGCACTTAATCGGTATCGATTCTGTATACAGTGAAAATACCAAATATATTGCTGTAAAGCACCGTGATCACTTTTTTGTAGGAGCTGATAATGGTATTTTCTCTCTTCTTTTTGATGATGTTCCAGAGGATGTGGTAGAACTGAACATTATGCAGGATCTGAAATATCTACATTTTCCCCTGGTTGATATTTTTGTTAAGGCGGCCACGCATTTGGCCAAAGGTGGCAAACTGAAAGACATCGGTTTACCTGTAGCAGAGATTGAACAGAAGATGCTTTTACATCCTGTGATAGAACGAGATGTGATCCGTGGTAGTGTGGTATATATCGATACTTTTTGCAATGTAATCACCAATATTACTAAAGATCTTTTCACCAAAATACAGAAGAACAGGGACTTTACTTTGTACTTTAGAAAAAGCGAAACCATTACGCAATTGAGCTGGCATTACAATGAAGTACAGGAAGGTGAAAAACTTTGCCTGTTCGGGATTAGTAACCACTTGGAAATTGCGATTAATAAAGGTAAAGCAAGTGGTTTATTAGGTTTGCATTTAGGTGATATTGTACGGGTGGAGTTTCATCCTTAAAAAAGTTCAGTGGTTCATTGGCTCAATGGTTCATTTGGCATGGTGCCTTAACAAACTAATTGCAAACTATTTTTTTGCGCTAGCAATGATGAAACAGAATAACCACTTTGCTAACCAATGAACTAATGGCTAATGAACCAATAAACCAGCCAAAACAACTTTCACCTTTTCACGTTTATATCGCATGAAGAAATATTTTTATCTGTTCTCTTTTTTAATGCTGAACCTGCATGCCTTTGCACTGCAAGATACCACTGCCTATGCTGCTCAGCGTACTAAAGTAAATTCGTTACTTGTAGAAAGAAGTAGCAAGTTTGGTCAGTATGATGAAAGTTTAAATCAACGAACTGGAATATTCGGATGGCAAACCAAACGTGATATTAAAAATTCCAATGAAATTCTTCGCCAGGTAGTTTTAACCGACAACAATATTTTCAAAGAGCTGAAAGTATTAATGGATTATAAAGATTTGCAGAACCAGCAGAAAATCGCTGTGGCGGATAATTCTCAGGAGCGCATAGAAGGTTATATGCAAACCATTAAAAAACTACAGGATCAGAATGCGCAGCTCAAAGAAGATTTAGAGAAAAAGAATAAAGGAGGTTTATCAACCTACATCATCGCCTTTTTAATTCTAGTAATGGCAGGTGGATTTTATTTCTTCAGTAAAAAACTTCAGGGGTATAAAACTGCTAAAATTAGCTCTTAAAAGTACAATTGGATATTAGCAGCTTTGTAACCAGAAAAAGCAATAAACAAATTATGAAAAAAGGACTGTTTAAAATCTTGGTGAAGATAAATAAGGTGCTTTTACCAAGTTTGTATAAAAAAGATCCGAATAAGCTGACTACTTTTCAGAAGGCGATTTTGGGTTACCGCTATTGGGTGCTAACGAATGCGTTAGATTAAAAATGTAAAGACCAATCAATCGATCGGTCTTTACACTAAATTCGTCATGCTGATCCGATAGCTATCGGATTTATTTCAGCATCTACCTAGAGTGGAAGCCACTAATCCTGAAATTTCGGGACAGGGTGACGACATTATTTTATTTCTTAAAATGCTCAATAATCAACGTTGCCAGCTCCGTACCAATACGTTCTTGTGCTTCGTTGGTTGATGCACCAATATGTGGTGTTAAAGAGATTTTTGGGTGGGTTAAAATTTCTGCCAATGGTGTAGGCTCGTTATCGAAAACATCCAAACCAGCGAAAGAAACTTTACCAGAATTTAATGCTTCAATTAAAGCTGGCTCATCAATTGTTCCACCGCGTGAACAGTTTACAATACCTACCCCGTCTTTCATTTTAGCAAACTCTTCTGCACCTAAAATAGGTTTATCTGCAAATGGAGTGTGTAAACTAAAGAAATCACTGCCTGTAATTACCTCGTCTAAAGAAACCGTTTTAATTGGAATACTTACTGATTTTCCGCCTTGGAATTCTAAAGTGATTTCAGATTCTGAAGGATATAAATCGTAAGCCAAAACATTCATACCTAAGCCTAAAGCCACTTTTGCAGTAGCGCGACCGATACGACCGAAACCGATAATGCCGATGGTTTTACCGCTTAATTCAGTTCCTTTAGCATAAGCTTTTTTCAAGTTATTGAATTGAGTAGAACCTTCTACAGGCATTTTACGGTTAGCATCCTGTAAAAACCTGATACCTGTAAATAAGTGAGAAAATACCAATTCAGCAACTGATAATGAAGATGCAGCTGGCGTGTTTACCACGTTAACACCTTGGCTACGTGCGTATTCAACATCGATATTATCCATGCCCACTCCACCTCTACCAATTAATTTGATATTGGGTACAGCATCAATTAATTCTTTTCTAACTTTTGTTGCACTACGTACAGTAATGGCATCATAGTTTTTTAATGCTTCAGCTAATTTATCCTGAGGAACGGTTTCAGTATCAACCTGGAAACCTGCTTTTTCTAATAATTCTTTTCCGATCGGATCAATCCCATCGTTTGCTAATATTTTAATCATTGTTATATATGATTGCACAGATTTAATTGATTACACCGATTAAATAATTGCAGTAATCATCTGTGGTTAAAATTTAAATTAATTTGCTTTTGCTTGTTGTTCTTCAAATACCTGCATGGCATCTACCAAGGCATGTACACTTGTAATTGGCAATGCATTATACATCGATGCACGGAAACCACCAACGCTTCTGTGCCCTTTAATACCCACAATACCTTGCTCTTCAGCGTATTTCAAGAATGGTTTTTCCAATTCTGGGCTTTCCATTACGAAACAGATGTTCATTCTAGAACGGTCTTCAACTGCACAAGTTCCTTTAAATAATGGATTACGGTCGATTTCTCTGTAAAGTGCCTCAGCTTTTTGTTTGTTTTCTTTTTCAATCTCAGCAACACCACCTTTCGATTTTAACCAACGCAGATTTAATAAAGCTACATAGATTGAGAAAACCGGAGGTGTATTGTACATCGAATCGTTATCAATATGCGATTGATAGTTCAACATAGATGGAATTTTACGGTCGATTTTGCCTAAAATTTCATTCTTAACAATAGCGATGGTTAAACCAGCAGGGCCTACATTTTTTTGAGCTCCGGCATAAATTAAATCGAATTTAGAAACATCGATTACACGGCTCATAATATCAGAAGACATATCGCAAACAACCGGAATGTTTGTTTTAGGTACTTCGAAAAGCTCAGTTCCGTAAATGGTATTGTTTGAAGTATAGTGGAAATAAGCACTATCAGCAGGAATTTCAAAATCCTTTGGAATGAAAGTATAGTTCGCATCTTTAGATGAGGCAACTACATTCACATTACCGATAAATTTAGCTTCTTTTAATGCTTTGGTTGCCCAAACACCAGTGTCTAAATAACTTGCTGTTTGTCCATCGCCCAATAAATTCATCGGAACCATTGCAAACTGTAAACTTGCACCACCTTGTAAAAATAAAACGGAATAACCCGACGGCACTTTTAATAATTCCTTTACCAACTTATCAGCTTCAGCAACAACTGCCTCAAATTCGGTTGTTCTGTGCGAAATTTCTAAAATTGATAATCCATCGTTAAAATCTAAAACAGCCTGAGCTGCTTGTTTAAACACTTCTTGAGGTAAAATACAAGGGCCTGCGCCAAAATTATGCTTCATCTTATTATATAATGTTTTATGGGCGTAAATGTAAAATTTTTAAAGCAGTTATGCCCATAAAATCGTATCATAAAAAATTAAATTTTGTTAAAAATTTTAACAAAAATGAGCGTTTTGTTGCAGTTTTTGCAAAGAATTCGTTATTCAGATAGACGAAAAGATTAACGCCGATAGATTTAGTAGTTTATGGCTTATTCTTCAACTTCACAATCAATTTCAGGTTAAACTGCCTGCCTGTTAAATAATTTGGAATGGCATATTGCACATTATCTACATCCTTAAGCCATAGGTAGGAAACTGTATTGTCGATATTCAGCATATTAAAAACTTCAAAGAACAAAATAACCGAACTGAAATTTTTGTCCAAAAATTTAGGTTTGTGCAAAGCAGCATCATCAAGGAAATCTTTAGAGAAACCGATATCTACCCGCTTGTATGATGGGATAAAAAATTGATCTAAATACCGTGGTGTTTGTGATGGACCAATCGGTAGCCTTGAGCCATAAAGCGCGTTTAAGTGTACTTTATAAGTTGGACTATTTAATAATTTATCCTGGAAAAATATAGAGAAATTCAAACGCTGATCAGTTGGCCTTTTTAGATAACCAGGATAAATTGTAGTTCCATTCTGAATATAACTATCTCCGATAATATCTTCATTGGCATGCATAACCGACATTCTGAAATAAGAAACCAGGTCTTTAACAAATTCGCCGCCTATACTAAAATCGGCCCCATAAGCATAACCGCGCGAGACTTCATTCGCCAGGTATTTAATTCTCAGGTTATCTATTTTATACGGAATTAATCGGTCAGAATATTTAAAATAGGCCTCAGAAGTAAACTTTAGCCGTGTTCCAAAAGCATCAAAAGCGTATTCATAACCTAGAGAAGTGTTATAAGAACTCTGTGCCTTTTGATCAATATTTAATACTCCTGAAAAATCACGAATGGTCCTGTATGAGGGTGGCTGCTTATAAACACCAGCAGAAAACCTTAAAATTTTATTGTTTGAATTGGGCCTATAAGCAATCAACATCCTCGGACTGATTAATAGCTGTTTGCTTAATGAACTATATGTGGCGCGTGCTCCTAATTGTAACTCTGCAGAATTGGAAAGCGAATAGCTATCCTGAATATAAGTACTGTAGTTTTTAATATCGATATTGTTCTGTATGTTGATTACATTTTGTAACGTGATATTTTTCGAATTGTTTGGCAATATAAACCCGGCAGAATCGGTATAATTATACTCGTTCAATTGGTCGTTATATTTCGAATTGTCGAATTTTATCCCCCAGGAAAAAACATGATTATTAAAATTCTGATCTACTTTTATTTCAGAAGCGAAAATCTGGGTATTTAAACTATTTCTTCCATAATTATAATAACTGCCGATGCCTCTATTTTTATTGATCATCCCAAAATTTTCACCTGAAAAGTTATTATCCACCTCATCAAAAATATAGCTGCCATTAATATCGAAACGCTCTCTCTCAACCGTACTAAAATAACTGTTAATAAACTTGATGACCAGGTTTGGTTTGGGCGAATAAGTAGCAGTAGCGGCGCTTCCAAAAGTTTGGTAATCGTCTATTTCTTGTCCTGTATAATCCACATTCAGCCTTAATGTAGTGCTCAACGTCCCGAATTGGGTTTCTCTATTGGTGGGCACCAATTTAAACTGACCGAGGTTAAAGCTCCCCAAAAAACTGATATTGAATTTTGATGAAAAATCATATTGATACAGCAATTGAGCATCGGCAAAATTTGGACTATAACTCCCCTTTTCATCTTGTTTAATCAGTACACTAGAGTTGTTTTTATAGCGTAAACCAGCCAAAAGGAAGCTGTTTTTGAATATCTTTTTGGTTGTTAATGAGGTGTTTAAAAGGCTGGTACTAAAAATAGTTTGATTACTGTCTGGTTTATCGTATCTAATATCTAAAATTGAAGATAGTTTCTCGCCATATTTTGCTTCAAAGCCACCCGCAGAGAATTTTGCTTTACTCACCAAATCTGAATTGATAAAACTTAGTCCCTCCTGTTGCCCATTGCGGATTAATACTGGCCGGTTAATTTCCACATCATTGATGTAAATCAGATTTTCGTCGAAGTTACCTCCTCTAACGCTATATTGGGCACTTAATTCGTTGTTTGTAGATACACCTGGCAGGGTTTTGAGCATGGTTTCAAAATTACCAGAAACCAATGGCATTGAAGAAACATCGGCAATATTAATAGTAGTGGTGTTACTTAACTGGTTCTGTTTGTTGGTTATATTAACCTGCTCTAATTCATTGATATTGGCAATTAAATTTATCTGTTTGATAATCCGAGCTCCCGAGCGCTCACTAAATTTTACGGTTTGTGGCTGATAGCCCAAAAGCGAATATTTAATGCTAAACGTTTTTGATTTTGAATAAATGGTATATACGCCAAATTCATCCGTAACTGTTGATTGTGCCTGCCCTAAAACGATTACCGTAACCTGTGCCAAGGGTAACTTTTCATCGCTATAAACTATCCCTGAAACCCTAACTAAAGGCTGTGCCACAGCAAAACCGCAACCAGCAATTAAAAGGAGAAGGATTAGCCGAAATTTGAGCATTTTTAGTATCAAGACAAAAGTATCAGGGATTAAGACTGTATGCGCCTTATCCTAAACAATTTAGCAATAAAACATTTAACAATTTAAATATTTATCGCGCTAGTTGTCAAGCTTTTCATTTTAGAAATGGTTTCCGTTGGATTATCTGTTGCGAAAATTGCATTTCCGGCCACAAAGGCATTGGCACCTGCAGATACTAATGTAGCAATATTCTGCAAACCAACACCACCATCGATTTCAATTATTAAGTCTTCATTTACACCTTGAATCAAGGCCTTTAAATCCTGTATTTTCTTGTAGGTATTATGGATAAAAGCTTGTCCACCGAAACCGGGATTAACCGACATAATAAGCACCAGATCAAGATCTTCAATTACATCCTGCAACAAGGTTACCGGAGTATGCGGGTTTAAAGCCACACCAGCCTTGCAGCCTGATGCTTTGATTAACTGAATGGTTCTATGCAGGTGTGTGCAGGCTTCGTAGTGTACCGTGATTCTATCTGCTCCTGCTTTGGCAAAATCCTGAACATATTTATCCGGTTCAACAATCATTAAATGTACATCTAAAGGTTTGGTCGCATGTTTTTTTACAGCAGCCATGATGGGGAAACCAAAAGAAATATTTGGAACGAAAACACCATCCATCACATCAACGTGGAACCAATCGGCCTCGCTGTGGTTAATCATTTCAATATCGCGTTGTAAATTGCCGAAATCGGCAGAAAGTATGGATGGGGCAATGATGTATTTCATTTAATTTTTCTTAATTATTTAAGTCCAAATTTTGCTTTCGTTATTATATGCATTATAAATGAACGGCCGTCACCCTGAATTCATCTCAGGGTCTTAATACCAGAAAGATGCTGAAATAAATTCAGCATGACGAAATCGCTAGACCTTGCATAAACCAATTATCTTAGCTTAGATAGTGGCAATGCAAGTTACAAAATCATTTCAAACTTAATTTATATCTCAACAAAAAACCCTTCCAGTTAAAACTGAAAGGGTTGCTATATCTCCCGACTTCGGACTTCCGACCCCGGACTTTTTTACGCTTGTGGCGCTGCTGGTTTTTCTGGTCTTGGCAATAAAACTTTGCGAGAAAGTTTCATTTTACCTTGTTTATCGATGTCTAATAATTTAACCTCGATTTTATCACCTTCTTTTAATACACCATCCATGGTTTCTAAACGTTCCCATGAAATTTCAGAGATGTGCAATAAACCGTCTTTACCTGGCATCACCTCAACAAATGCACCGAATGGCATAATTGATTTTACTTTACCTTGGTAAACTTCACCGATTTCTGGCTTAGCTACGATATTACGGATACGGGTAACCGCTGCATCGATAGCTGCTTTGTTATCTGCAAATACTTCTACAATACCTTTGCCATCAACTTCTTCGATAGAGATTGAAGCACCGGTTTCGCGTTGCATTTCCTGGATAATTTTACCTCCAGGGCCGATAATTGCACCGATAAATTCTTTATCAATAGTTAAAGAAACAATACGTGGTGCGTGTGGTTTATAATCTTCGTTAGGTGAGCTGATGGTTTTCTTCATCTCGTTTAAGATGTGTAAACGACCTTCTTTAGCCTGTAACAAAGCTTTTGTTAAAACTTCGTAAGATAAACCATTGATTTTTAAGTCCATTTGACAAGCAACAATACCGTGTTCAGTACCAGTTACTTTAAAGTCCATATCACCTAAGTGATCTTCATCACCTAAAATATCAGAAAGGATTGCATATTTACCGGTTTTCTCATCGGTAATTAAACCCATTGCGATACCTGAAACTGGAGATTTGATCTTAATACCTGCATCCATTAATGCTAATGTACCAGCACAAACAGTTGCCATTGATGACGAACCATTAGATTCTAAGATATCAGAAACAATACGGATGGTATAAGGATTTGCTTCACCTTGAGGCAATACTTTTTTCAATGAACGTTGTGCTAAAGCACCGTGACCAATTTCGCGACGGCCAGCGCCTCTGTTTGGTCTAACCTCTCCGGTTGAGAAACCAGGGAAATTATAGTGCAATAAGAATTTGTTGTAACCATTAAAGAAAGCGCCATCAATCATTTGCTCATCATCTTTACTACCTAAAGTAACTGAAGTTAATGATTGTGTTTCGCCACGTGTAAATACAGCCGAACCGTGAGCAGCAGGTAAATAACCAACTTCACTCCAGATAGGACGAATTTCTGTAGTCTTACGCCCATCTAAACGGATACCTTCATCTAACAATAAGTTTCTGATTGCATCGTACTGAACATCATGATAATAATGTTTAGCCATTGCTTTAGTTAAATCTGCAGTATCTTCCGGCATTGCCTCGAAGAATTCGTTAATGATCGCAGTGAAACCTTCTTTACGGACATCTTTATTGCCACCAGCTTTTGCTACAGCATAAACTTTATCGTAAGTATCAGCATAAACCTTAGCTTTTAAATCAGCATCATGGTCTTCGTGGCTGTATTCGCGTTTAACGGTTTTGCCAGTAGCCTCAGTTAATTCAACCTGAATAGCGCATTGAACTTTAATTGCATCGTGTGCAAATTTTAAAGCCTCAACCATTTCGTCTTCCTGAATTTCATCACACTCACCTTCAACCATGCCTATATCGTTAGCCGAACCAGCTACCATAAACTCTAAAGTTGCACGCTCTAATTGGCTGGCTAATGGATTGATTACCAATTTACCATCAATTTTAGCAACACGTACTTCAGAAATCGGACCGTTGAAAGGAATATCAGATACTGATAATGCAGCTGATGCTGCTAAACCTGCCAAACAATCTGGCATAATATCTTTATCTGCAGAAATTAAAGAAATCATCACCTGTGTATCAGAGTGATAATCACTTGGGAACATTGGGCGTAAAGCTCTGTCAACCAAACGAGAGATTAAAACCTCGTAATCAGATAATCTTGCCTCACGACGTAAAAAGCCTCCTGGAATACGGCCTGTAGCCGCATATTTTTCCTGATAATCAACCGATAATGGTAAAAAATCAGTACCTGGTTTAGCACCAACAGTTGATACTACAGTTGCTAACAACATGGTATCGCCCATTTTTACTACAACCGAACCATCAGCTTGTTTAGCCAATTTACCAGTTTCAATTTCTACAATTCTGCCATCGCCCAAATCGAACGATTTTTTTATTACATTCATTTAAATAGAATTATGGTGTGTTTTCCTCTTTCTACACACCGTTGTTTATATATGTATTTGTTTTTGCAAACGAAGATAGGATTAAAAAAGCCTATCTATAATAAAACCCGTTAAAAAAATTAACAGGGAATTAAAAAGCCATTCCCTAAAGAATGGCTTTTATTGATAAACTTGCGCTTATTTTTGTTTGATGATATCACGAAGCGATAAAGCTTTGATGATAGCACGATAGCGCTCAATATCTTTTTTGTATAGGTAAGCCAAAATACCGCGGCGTTTACCTACCAATTTTTGAAGTGACAACTGAGTAGAGAAATCTTTACGATTTTTCTTTAAGTGTTCTGTTAAGTGCGCAATACGGTATGTAAATAACGCTACTTGACCTTCTGCAGAACCAGTGTTGGTTTCTACTTTGCCGTGTTCTTTAAAGATTACAGCTTTTTTCTCTGGACTTAAATACATTCTTGAATAATATTAAAGCAATAAAAAATTAATTAATTGTGGCGCAAAGCTAAAGTTATTTTTGCTTAAAAGCAAGAGGTGTTTTTTATTAACTTGAATTAGATAAGTCTGTCGAAAAGTCGTCATCTCGACTGAAGCGTAGTGAAATGGAGAGATCTATCTTGACAGATTTCTCGACTGCGTTGCACTCCGCTCGAAATGACGACTTGAGACTTATAATCTCTGATATTTAATGCTTTTGACTAAAACACTAATCTCACTATATGACGATCGCACCAGGAAAGATTAAAATTAAATTATCAGAATAAAGATTAAACCGTTACTTCTTTATCAAAAGACTTAAAGCAATTATATGGCTGGCTTATGGATAAATAATACCCTTCCCTTGTGGCGATTTAAGGGGGCTGGCCCTCAGTCATTGTAACCGAGATATGGTTAAGCAAAACACCAAAGAAGTGCTGCTCTGGAGTATGCTTTAAATAAACATTTCACGCTCTTCTGCTATTGCTTCGCGTGGAATTTTAAATATCATATAAAGTAAGCTTTCCCATTTCATATCATAAATATGGAAAAAGATGACATATATTTACATCAAGACGTCTTTACATCATATATCAAAAGCTATTTATACTTTTGCAAAAACATTTACCCTTGGAAAAGAATCAATACAGCATTTTCGAAAGTGAATTACGTGTCCGCCCGGATGATATAGATATGTTTAACCATGTGCATAATAGTAAATACCTTGATTATGTACTGGCAGCTCGTTATGAGCAAATGGAAAAATTCTACGGTATGCCTTGGGAACATTTTACCAAACAGGGTCTGGGCTGGGTTGTAAGCCATGTTGATATTAATTTTAAACGGCCATTGTTGATGAATGACTTAATGCTGATCAGAACTGGAATCTTAACCATGAATGATAAAGGCTGCTCTGTTCAATTCGAAATCGTTAATCAAAAAACTGGCAAAGTAGCTTCAGATGGCATTTTTGATTACGTATTGATTGATTTAACTACTGGTCGTGGAACAAAGGTCTCAGAAGAAATGATTAAAGCCTACAGTATATAGCAGGTGATTACACCGATTTAAGGGATTATAGATCCCTGAGTTCCGTGTCTCCGTGAAAAAAACACTCGTAAATCCAACCTGAATGGTCTGTGAGACATAGATCATAGATCAACAATAAAAAACTAATCACTTCGATAAAAATTAGTCATCTAAATTTGACAATTCGAAATTTTATCTATCTTTGTTGCATCAAAAAGACCAGAGCCATGATAGTATCTGCAATCCGTTTGAGGTTCTAAATAACCGAGGATTCCCTCCCTTACAATTTTTAGATATGTACGCTTAAAGGCGTATCATTGGTTTATACATTACACTTTACTTTATTATTATATGTCACAGTCAACAAAGACACAGGGCAAACTTTCGTCTTTTTTCGATATCCTCGTTCAATCTTTAAAAGGTCATGAGGTTGATTTAACTTCAATTAGCATTAAACGCGCAATTATTTTATTGGCCATTCCGATGATGCTGGAAATGGCTATGGAGTCGGTTTTTGCCTTAGTCGATCTATATTTTGTTGGCCACTTAGAAAATAGTAGCCATGCTATACAAACCGTTGGTTTAACAGAATCGGTGTTAACCATTATTTACTCATTGGCCATTGGGTTGAGTATGGCTGCAACCGCGGTGGTTGCCAGGAGAATTGGCGAGAAAAATCCAGAAGCGGCATCAAAAGCCGGTATGCAGACGATTGTAATTGCGGTTTTCGTTAACATTATAATCAGTATCCTCGGGTTAATTTACGCCAGAGATATTCTATTGCTGATGGGTGCTTCAACTGAAACAGCTGATCAAGGCGTTCCATTTGTTCGGATTATGATGGGTGGAAGTATCATTATTGTACTCTTATTCTTAATCAATGGGATTTTTCGTGGTGCGGGTAATGCAGCAATCGCAATGCGGAGTTTGTGGATCGCCAATATTGCGAACATCATCCTCTGCCCTATTTTTATTAATGGGTTTGGGCCAGTACCGGCATTTGGTTTAACAGGTGCTGCAATTGCCACAACAATTGGTCGTGGTTTGGGCGTTACTTATCAGGTTTACAATTTGTTTAGTGGTAAAAATATATTAAAAATACGCATTAGTCACTTCTTGCCTGATTTTACCCAGATTAAAGCTATCGTTAAGATTGCTGCTCCGGCTATTTTCCAATTCGTAATTGCAAGTTGTAGCTGGGTATTTTTAGCAGAACTTGTTGCCACAACTGGTGGTGATACTGGGTCGGCAGGTTACCAAACAGCACTGCGACTGATGATGTTTTTTATGTTACCCGCCTGGGGACTAAGCAATGCAGCCGCTACTTTGGTTGGTCAGAATTTGGGCGCAGGCCATATAGATCGCGCTGAAAAATCAGTATTCCAGACCCTGAAATACATTATTATTTTCATGGCCATAGTAAGTGTACTGTTCTTAACCTGCGGGCATTTGTTCGCGGCATTTTTTACATCAGATGAAAATGTGATTGCCGTTGCAAGCGAAGCTTTAAAAATTCTAAGCATTGGTTTTGTGATTTATGGAGCTGCTATGGTATTCAGCAGTGCATTTAATGGTGCTGGCGATACCTGGACGCCTACCAAAATTAATGTTTTTGCCTTTTGGTTGTTCCAGATTCCTTTTGCTTACTTTTTAGCCAAATTTTTAGAAATGGGCCCAACTGGTGTTTTTATTGCCATCCCAACAGCCGAAGCAGGTATTGCGATAGCAGCCTATATCTTGTTTAAAAAGGGGAACTGGAAAAAAACGATGGTTTAGGTTAACCTGAAAACAGAATTTAACCCCAGGTCAATGATGAGCACAAATGAATTTATATTTGTATGTTCTCTGGGCATCTGTGGTTAAAATTCTTATTCTTCTATCCCCTTCAGATCGACTTTATTAAACATAAGCAAGTAGTATAAAATACAACTGACTAACAACACTAAACTGAACAAAAGATAATATTGCGCGAGGATTAACCACATGGCAATAAAAAAGAAAAACAGCAACCATTTGAGGTAATTGTCCATATTTAACCGAACGATATACACTAACGCCAATAGGAAAAATAGCCCGGATAAACTAAACAGAAGCCCATTGGCTATAGCATAGAGGTTAAAGTGAGCGGCTGAAATCAAAAATATCCATTCGGGGATTAATATGATGGCGAAAATTAATAACCAATTGAATATTCTTTTATAGGTTGATAGCTGTAGACTCTTGCTGAAATTCATGTATTCAGTTTCAAACTTTAGCAAAGTAAAAACCAAAACTGCATGGCACAAAACAGACGCCAATAAAGCAACTAATAATATACGTATATCGTAGCCAACATCGGCAAACATCCACAGCATTGCTTTAAAGAAAACAAATGACAATAGCTTACACATCAATAACATTAAGGGTTGTTCTTTGAGTAAATGGAATAACGGCCAGCTGAAGAATGGTTTTTTAAATTTTATTCCAAAACGAACCGGTTCCCTTTCATTAATTAAAAAACTTAATGTTACCGATTGATAAGTTAGCCACGATAAGCCAAAAATTAAAGCCGAAAAAACAATCAGGATGCAAATGGCACTAATAAAAAGACTGTAATTGATGCTTAAACCGATGAGCAGAAAAACATAAATAATAACCGGTATGAGAATGGTAAAATATAATCTTAGCCACAATTTTAGCTGCATATTTTTTTTCAGAGCAGCTGTTTCTTTAATAAAATTATACTTGGTTGATGCTAATTTTTGTTTAATAAAGAAATGAACTTTTGTAGCGTATAAAAACCATGAAACAAATACAATAGCAATTCCAACAGGCGATGAAATACCTGCTAATAACAAGGCTTTTTGGTAGCCAATTAATTGCGAAGGCTCTACCACACCGAATAAAATATAAATGCCTACCAGAAAAAATCCTGCGTGTTGCTGGTAAAATTCTTTGGCTAAGCTATTGATCAGTAACTTCAGCATTATAGTTGAATGATTTGTTTGTCAACGATCTGAAATACGGTATCCAATTTTAGTTTATCTGTACTAACTTCCTGGTGCGATGATAAAAGAAAACTCCTTCCCTGTACTGCTTTTTCCTTGATCAATTGATACAATTTATCTGCCGAAGCCACATCAATGGTAATCAACGGTTCGTCTAAAATATACAAATCAGGGTTGCCAATAAATGCACAGATCAAAGAAAGCTTTTTGAGCATCCCACTCGAATAACCACCAATTTTATTGTCAAGAAAGGCTGCCATTTCGAAATAAGCTGCAAGGTCTTCGGCTTGTTTACCCTCTACTTTTCTTGTTTCAACATAAAAATTGATCAGTTCCTGCCCTGTTACAAATAATGGGTACTGTGGTTCGGCTTCGGCAAAACTAATTTTCGAACGGAATTTTATGGGTTCATTTTTAAGGTTTATTTCATTAAGTGTTACTTCACCTTTGAATGGAATCTGTCCTGATATAATCCGAAATAAGGTCGATTTACCGGTTCCGTTCCCTCCTTTTAACCAATGGATTCCGTTATCGATTTTCCATTCGCCAAAGTTTAATACTTCATGGCTGCCATATTTTTTATTGATGTTGGTTAAGCTGAGCAAGATGTTTGATTTTAGTTTTGTTTTAGATTTCGTTATGCCTGATTTGTTACTTGCTAAGGCACCTTGCCGGAAAAGTAACAAAAGCAAACCATCTCTGATAAAATAAACCTGATTGGAACGTACACAGAGTGCAACGGAGTAAAGTAGAAAGCAGGATTGCAGCAACAGAAAAGTCACTGTATTTGCTTTTCAAATCAATTGCTTGAAGTAGATATTTTCTAGATTAAAAATTACCTTAAAAAGCATATCTTTGCGCAAAGATGAAGCATATACGTAATTTTTGCATTATTGCACATATTGACCACGGTAAAAGTACTTTGGCTGATAGGTTATTAGAATATACCGAGACGATTTCAAAGCGTGAGGCGCAGGCACAATTGCTCGATAACATGGATTTAGAGCGTGAGAGAGGCATAACAATTAAAAGTCATGCCATACAAATGAACTATAAAGTTGGTGATATTGAATATAATTTCAACCTGATTGATACACCTGGACACGTAGATTTTTCTTACGAAGTTTCACGTTCCATTGCTGCCTGCGAGGGTGCATTGCTTATCGTTGATGCTTCGCAAGGTATTCAGGCACAGACCATTTCTAACTTATATTTAGCACTTGAACACGACCTTGAAATTATTCCGATTTTAAATAAAATGGATTTACCTGGGGCAATGCCTGAGGAAGTAAAAGACCAGATTATTGATTTAATCGGATGTAAACGAGAAGATATTATTCCTGCATCGGGTAAAACTGGTATGGGTATTCCTGATATTATCCAGGCCATTGTTGACCGTGTTCCTGCTCCGGTTGGTGATCCGGAAGCACCTTTGCAAGCTTTGATTTTCGACTCTGTTTTTAACTCATTCAGGGGAATTATTGCTTATTATAAAGTAGTAAACGGCGAAATTAAAAAAGGCGACAAAGTAAAGTTCATTAATACTGGCAAAGAATACCTGGCTGATGAGGTTGGGATTCTGAAACTGGATATGTCACCACGTAATGTGGTAAAAACCGGAGATGTGGGATACATTATTTCCGGTATTAAAGAAGCCAGAGAGGTAAAAGTGGGTGATACAATTACGACTACTGCAAGACCATCTTTAGATTCGATTCAAGGTTTTGAAGAGGTTAAACCAATGGTTTTTGCAGGTATTTATCCTGTTGATACGGATGAGTTTGAAGAACTTCGCGAAGCCATGCACAAGTTGCAACTCAATGATGCATCTATTGTTTTCGAACCGGAAAGCTCTGCGGCATTAGGCTTTGGTTTCCGTTGTGGATTCCTTGGTATGTTGCACATGGAGATTATCCAGGAGCGTTTGGAGCGTGAATTCGACATGACGGTTATCACAACCGTTCCCAACGTATCTTACATTGCCCACACTACTAAAGGGGATGAAATTTTTGTAAATAACCCATCTGATTTGCCCGACCCAAGTAAATTGGATTCAGTTGAAGAACCATTTATTAAAGCAAACATCATTACCAAAGCTGATTTTGTTGGTCCTGTAATGTCACTTTGTATTCAGAAAAGAGGAACAATTGTAAATCAATCGTATTTAACATCTGATCGTGTTGAGCTGGTTTTTGAAATGCCAATGGGCGAAATTGTATTTGATTTTTATGATAAATTGAAAACGATCTCAAAAGGCTACGCATCTTTCGACTATCATCAGATTGGTTATCGTAAATCCGATTTGGTTCGTTTAGATATGTTAATAAATGATGAGCCGGTTGATGCATTATCATCTTTAATCCATAGAAGCAATGCTTACGATTTTGGAAAGAAAATCTGTGAGAAATTAAGAGAGTTAATCCCTCGTCAACAATTCGAGATTAAAATACAAGCTTCTATCGGTGCTAAAGTTATTGCCCGCGAAACACTGAGTGCTTTACGTAAAGATGTAACGGCTAAATGTTACGGTGGTGATATTTCCCGTAAACGCAAGTTATTGGAAAAGCAGAAAAAAGGTAAAAAACGTATGCGTCAGGTTGGAAACGTAGAAATTCCACAAAGTGCATTTATGGCGGTTTTGAAATTAGATTAATATAGTATCAAGATACCAGTATTAGGTATTAAGATAAAAATATAGTTAAAGCACAGTGATGATTGAGTTGACCATTGGTCTTGATACTTGATTCTCACTACTCGATACTTTTAGAATGAAATTATTAGACGGTAAATACGTATCAGAAAAAGTTAAAGTTCAAATTGCAGAAGAAGCTGCCGAATTTTTAAATAAAAGTGGTCGCAAGCCACATCTAGTTGCTATTTTAGTTGGTAACGATGGAGGAAGCGAAACCTATGTGGCCAGTAAGATGAAAAACTGCGAAAAAGTTGGTTTTAAATCGTCACTGCATAGATATGATAATTCAGTAACTGAAGCTGAATTATTGGCGAAAATTGAAGAAATTAACCAGGATGATGATGTAGACGGATTAATTGTTCAATTGCCTTTGCCAAAACATATTGATCCGGAGAAAGTTACCGAAAAGATCGATCACCGTAAAGATGTGGATGGTTTCCACCCGGTAAATTTGGGTAGAATGATGCGCAACCTGCCTTGCTTTATCCCGGCTACACCTTATGGTATTTTATTGATGCTGCAGGAATATAATATCGATACTACCGGAATGCACTGTGTGGTTGTTGGTCGTAGTAACATTGTAGGTAGCCCAATGAGTATTTTAATGGCCCGCAATGCCAACCCTGGTAATTGTACGGTAACACTTACCCATTCTCGTACTAAAGATTTAGAAGAACAGGTTCTTCAAGCTGATATTGTGATTGCCGCTATTGGTAAAAAGAATTTTGTTACTGCCGATATGGTTAAACCTGGTGCCATTATTATCGATGTAGGTATTAACCGCGAAACTTCTGCTGAAACCAAATCCGGTTTTAAGCTATATGGTGATGTAGATTTCGAAAACGTAGCCCCCAAAGCTTCTTACATTACGCCTGTTCCTGGTGGTGTGGGTTTAATGACTATTGTTGGTTTATTAAAAAATACATTGGCATCAGCTAGAAAAGAGATATATTCTTAAGCCTAAAGGTGAAAGCTTAAAGACTAAAGAAGGAAAAGCGGTTCAAGAAGATTGAATCGCTTTTTTGTTAATTGAAAAGCGGTTAGCCAATACCCAGCTTACAATAGGCAATTTGCTTTACCAATGAACTAATGACTAATGAACCAATTTAATACATCTGTGTTCATCCTTTTATCTGTGGTTAAAAATCAACTCCAAAGTTTACTCCACCAGCTTTCTTCAAAACCGATATAGAGGCCATCCTCGCGCAACTCAGTTGGATAGATATTGATATAATCACCTTGCCCCTCTGCTCCCCTTCCCGTGGTTAAACTGTATTCGTACCGATGGATCGGACAAACCAGATGCCCGTTTTTACACCAGCCGCCACTAAAATGCCCCCCAGCATGCGGACAATGCGATTGGGTTGCGGTAATTTTCTCTTCATTGTTAATCAAACAAATCTGTTTTCCCGCAACTTCTATTGTTTTAATTGTATCAGGACGGGGAATTTGATTATTATTTAGCGCCTTAAACCACTTCATCCAGCTAAAATACAGCAAATAAATATCAGTCTTATTTCATCTTTACATTAAATTTCAAAAGAGGAACAGCATCACCATATTTTTTTAGGATATTTGCATCCTCAAAAATGAAACAAGACATACCAGAAGACGGCACATTACTTCCTTTAATGGAAGAATTTTATACCATACAGGGCGAAGGATTTAATACTGGTAAAGCAGCTTATTTTATCCGTTTAGGGGGCTGCGATGTAGGCTGCCATTGGTGCGATGTGAAAGAAAGCTGGGATGCCGAAATGCATCCACTTACGGCTTCTGATGTAATTGTTGAAAACGCCGATAAGTTTCCGGGTAAGGCTGTTGTAATTACCGGTGGCGAGCCCTTGATTTATAACCTCGATTATTTAACCAACAAACTAAAAGAAAGAGGCATTCTTACCTTTATCGAAACATCTGGTGCCTATCCACTTTCTGGAAATTGGGACTGGATCTGTTTATCACCAAAGAAATTTAAAGCACCAAGACCGGATATTACACCTTTTGCGCACGAATTAAAAGTGATCGTTTTTAATAAAAGTGATTTTAAATGGGCTGAAGAATACGCGGCTATGGTGTCTCCCACCTGTAAATTATATCTACAGCCAGAATGGTCTAAATCAAAAGAAATTACACCATTGATTATTGATTATGTAATGGCAAACCCAAAATGGGAAATTTCTTTGCAAACGCACAAATTTTTAAATATTCCTTAAAAACAATACATTAGCTTTATAACCAAATGTTAATGTAATGAAATTTCGCTTAGTCCTCTTCTTTAGCATACTGAGTATTTATTGTTTTGGGCAAAGTTCCCCGAATAAAAAAGCACAGGTTTTTTTTGAAAAATCCGGTCCATTTATTGATAAATTAGATTATGCTGCTGCCGAACAGATATTAAAAAGTGCTGTTGAAGCTGATCCGTTATTTCAGAATGCCTACATAGTGCTTGCTGGCGTTTATAAAGCACAAAAAAAGTATACTGAAGCCAAAGGTGCTTACGAAAAAGCCATATTGATCAATAAAACTGTAGCTCCGGCTGTAATTTATGGCTTGGCTGAAACCGAATTCGCAACTCAAGATTATTTAAAGTCGAAACAGCATTTTAGTGAATTTTTGATATTAGATTCTTCATCTGATAGAGCAAGAAGAGCAAAGAAATATCTTTTAGATTGTGATTTTGCTGCCATAGCAATCAAGAAACCCGTAAAATATAGTCCAACAAATTTAGGTGAAGGTGTAAATACAACAGATGCTGAGTACTTTCCTGCTATAACAGCTGATGGTGAAACTTTGGTTTTTACGCGTCAGCTAAATGGTAATGAAGATTTCTGGACATCACAGCTTAAAAGCAGTAAATGGGATGCTGCTACTCCTTTATCCAGTAAAATAAATACTACCCGATACAATGAAGGGGCCCAAACCATTTCACCTGATGGGAAGTACCTTTTTTTTACGGGATGCAACCGACCAGATGGCCTAGGCAGGTGTGATATTTATGTTTCACACCGTGAAGGAAAAGATTGGGGCGAGCCTTATAATGTTGGGAAACCCGTTAATTCAGAATATTGGGAATCACAACCGGCAATCAGTCCTGATGGAAGAACCTTGTATTTTATAAGCAACAGACCCGGTGGATCTGGAGGTTATGATATCTGGAAAAGCAGCATTACCGATGAAGCCAAATGGGGACCGGCCATTAACATTGGACCTGATATCAACACGGCTTATGATGAAAATACACCGTTTTTGCATGCTGATGGAAGAACTTTGTATTTTTCTTCTGATGGTTGGCCAGGTTTTGGAAACAAAGATATTTATTATAGCAGAATGGATAATGATGGCAAGTGGCAAAAGCCAATTAATATCGGTTATCCAATCAATTCTTTCGAAGATGAAAGTGGCTTGGTCGTAAGTGCCGATGGAAATTTCGGCTTGTTTTCTTCAAATTTAAAAGGAGGTTTTGGCTTACAGGATATTTATAGTTTTGGAATTCCTGAAGTAGCTAAACCGCTGAAGGTTTCTTATGTGAAAGGAATTGTAAGGGACCGGGATACTAAAAAAACGATAGAAAGTAATGTTCAGGTGGTTGATCTGAAAAGCAATAAAACTGTTTTCGACGATTATACTGATCCAGAAACTGGTCAGTTTTTAGCGGTAATGCCTGTTGGGAGCAATTATTTGTTCAATGTAAATGCCGAAGGCTATATGTTTTACTCCGAAAACTTTGAGCTCAAGGCAGGAGATATCTATAAACCTTACCAGATTGAGGTTTACATCGAAAAAATAAAGCAAGGTGGAAATGTAACCTTAAGAAACATTTTCTTCGATACCAATAAGTTTAATCTTTTGCCCGCCTCTATCCGTGAACTGGATCTACTTATCGATTTTTTGCAAGAAAACGAAAACGTACAGATTGAGATTCAAGGTCATACCGATAATGTTGGCGATGATAAGTTGAATGAAAAGTTGTCTTTTAACCGTGCCAATGCAGTTTACGAGTACCTGATCAAAAATAGTATTGATGCCAAAAGGCTTACCTTTAAGGGCTTTGGAGCAAGTAAACCGATCGCTGATAATAAAACTGAATCAGGTAGGAAAAACAATCGTAGAACATCGTTTGTAATTACTAAAATATAATTGGCAGATTTTATGGAAATAGAAATTGATGACTACGATGTAGAAATTATTATGTTAGCGCAATACAAGCACCTCAATGTTATACTGGAAAGCTGCTATTGTACTGGATGTAAAAAGGTGTCTACCATCACGAATTATAAACCTTATTTAAATAAATTGAATGATATTATTTTAAAAGGCTTTTGTCTTAAATGTGGTGGGCCGGTAAATCGCTATATCGAAACTGGAGAAAATATTCAGAGCGCAGCGGTTGCGATGCACATTAAAAATGTGCTTCAAATTTCAAGGAATAAAAAGAAGTAATACAACTTAATCAAAAATAAAAATGTCTCAGCATTACGGAAACCATAAGAGATTTTATCCACCTTTTCATTTTTTCACAATACCATTAGCGGTTTTAGGATTAGGTTTTGCCATTTATTGTTGCATAGCCATACCTACTATAATTACGGGCTTGCTTGTGCTTGCATTTTTCCTGATTGGCATTATAGCTGTAATGGCACGGATGTTTGCACTTAAGGCACAGGACAGAGCTGCTAGGGCTGAAGAAAAATTACGTTATTATATCCTTGCGGGTAAAGCACTTCCGAGTGAGCTGAGAATGGGGCAAATTATGGCTTTGCGTTTTGCTGGTGATGAAGAATATTTAGCTTTGGTTGATAAAACCGTGGTTGATAAGTTATCTCCTGATGAGATCAAAAAAGCCATTAAAAATTGGCGCGGAGATTACCATAGGATATAATGGTAAATTTGTTGTTCTGAACTTAGTCAAGAAAGCACAGGACTGGAAAGGCTCAATAAAAGATCGTCATCTCGACTGAAGTGCAATCCCGAACTTGGGAGAGAGATCTTTCAGCAAAATTATTAATTGAATTAAAAAGATCTCTCCACTGCGGTCGAGATGACGATTTAGCTTGGCAATTAAAATTGCTTCCCTTTTAGTACCCTTATTTCAGATCCTTCAGCCAAGAATACAGAATCAGGCTTAGCATCGTTTAAAAAAGAAAAATCATTTCCGTAGTTAATTCCAAAATCGGCATTAATTTTATAATCTTTTACAGGATAAGCTTGCCAACGTGGATGTTCTACACCATATTCTGATGTTTTATTGGTGCTGATTTTAGTATAACCCCAATAATGTTCTGTAATAAATTCTTCTTCGCTACCAATCTGTATTTCTTCTGCCTTTGAAGAAGCTATAACCGAAAAATTATGCCAGGTTCGGTTCTTCCAGTGATAATCTACCTCAAGCTGATGTTTTTGTTCAATCCAAACATGTTTCATCGGAAATGTTTGGTAATTCTCCTTATAAATGGTGTTGGCTACAAAGGTGATGGCAGGCTTTGGTACAAATTCTTTAATAAATACCACTCCTCTTTTCCACGTATCTCCATCCTTAAATTTAACATAAAACCTTAAATTAACCTCTTCAAAATCAGTGTGAAATGGAATATTAAAGCCTCGAAGTTTAACATCAATAAACATAAAGCCAACTAAACTCACATAATATTTCCCTTGCCAATCATCTAATTCGCAGTGTGGAGGGAGGTATTTCGAAAGTATTTCTTTATCTACGGCATACTGTGCCAAAGCCAGTTTACGCCATTCGGCAGTGAGAAATACTTTCGGGCTAGTCAAAATTAAAGTATAGCTTGTCTGATTCGGATCAGTTTGGTTAAAGTTTCTTCCAACAAGTCTAAATGTAACATATTGGCACCATCCGATTTTGCATTTGCAGGATCAGGGTGTGTTTCAATAAATAAACCATCTGCTCCTACTGCAATTGCTGCTTTCGCGATAGTCGAAATCAATTCTGGCTTACCGCCGGTAACACCACTACTTTGATTGGGTTGTTGTAATGAATGTGTGCAATCCATCACTACCGGAACGCCAAAACCCTGCATTTCGGGTAAACCACGGTAATCAACAATCAGATCCTGATAACCAAAAGTATTACCTCTATCTGTTAAAATGACTTTGTTGTTTCCTGCTTCTTTTACCTTCTCAACTGCAAATTTCATAGAACCTGCAGAAAGGAACTGACCTTTTTTAACGTTTACTACTTTTCCGGTTTCGGCTGCAGCAATTAATAAATCAGTTTGACGACATAAAAATGCAGGGATCTGCAATACATCTACATAAGCAGCTGCCATTGCGGCCTCGCCACTTTCATGGATATCGGTAACTGTTGGCACACCAAATTCTCTACCAATCCTTTCTAAAATGCGCAAAGCTTTTTCATCGCCAATGCCTGTAAAAGAACTTCCTTTGCTTCTATTTGCTTTTCGGTACGAACCTTTAAAAATATATGGAATCTGAAGTTTATCAGTAATTGTAATAATCTTTTCGGCAATTCTCATGGCAATATCCTCGCCTTCAATAGCGCACGGACCAGCCATTAAAAAGAAATTTCCCGAATCTGTATTTTTTAATTTATCTAAATAGTTAAGCATAGTTGAGATGTGGGATGTGAGACATAAGATCTGAGTTTATCTCAAATCTAGCATCTCACATCTAATTTTTAATTTCCTAATTCTGACATGAATTTAATCCGCATCAATTGAATTTCTTCGCGGGTATAATCGGTTTCGCCTAACTCGTTAAGTGCTTCATCGATAGAATCGCTTTCAGCCGCTCTGAAATAGTCAAATACTTCACCCTGTCTATCATCATCAATTACTTCATCAATGAAATAATTCAGGTTAAGTTTAGTACCAGAGTTTACAATCGATTCTACTTCTTTCAGAATTTCTTCGTAAGTGATGCCTTTCGAATCGGCAATATCTTCCAAACCAATCTGTCTGTCGATATTTTGAATGATCGAAACCTTCATCTGCGATTTATTGGCCTGAGTTTTAATAATCAAATCGATTGGACGTTCGATATCGTTATCCTCGACATATTTTTTGATCAATTCGATAAAAGGTGTCCCGAATTTCATTGCTTTACCCGAACCTACACCAGAAATCTGGCGAAGCTCTTCCGTCGTAATCGGGTAATGTGTACACATTTCCTCTAAAGAGGGATCCTGGAAAACTACGAATGGCGGAACACTTTTCTGCTTCGCAATTTTTTTACGTAGTTCTTTAAGCAATGATAAAAGATGGGTATCTAAAGCACCTGTACCTTGTTTTACATCATCGTCATCGTCATCAGCACCATTCTCTATTGGTTCGTTTAGTATGAATTTAAGGCTATAAGGGTTGATAATAAAATCTCTTCCCTGTTTGGTTAACTTTAATAAACCGTAATTGTCAATGTCTTTAAAAAGGTAATTATTTAAAACAGCCTGGCGGATAATCGATTTCCACATCAGCTCGCCTTCTTCTTTACCGATTCCAAATTCAGGAATCTTGCTGTGTTCGTAAGCAATGGTTTGAGCGGTTTCTAAACCTAAAAATACATTTAACAAATGTGCGTCGTCAAATTTTTCGCCTGATTTTTCGATAAATTTTAAAACGGTCAACAACTGACTTTCTGCATCAAATTGCTTTTTAGGCTTTTTACAGTTATCACACATGCAGTTACAGCCCGTTTCGTTAAAGTTTTCACCGAAATAATGAAGGATCTGCTTACGTCGGCATACGCCAGATTCAGCATAATCGATCACTTCTTTTAATATCTGCGTGCCAATTTCACGTTCCGAAACTGGTTTATCTTTCATAAATTTAGCCAGCTTGTCTACGTCTTTTTGAGCGTAGAAAGCAATACATACGCCTTCGCCACCATCACGCCCGGCCCTGCCAGTTTCCTGGTAATAACCCTCCATACTTTTAGGCACGTCATGGTGAATCACAAAGCGAACATCTGGTTTATCGATCCCCATACCAAAGGCAATGGTTGCAACAATAACCTCAGCATCTTCCATCAAAAATTTATCCTGCGTTTCGGCCCTAACCTTTGGGTCTAACCCCGCATGATACGGCAGGGCACTGATTCCGTTTAGATTTAATGCTTCTGCCACTTCTTCAACCTTTTTACGGCTAAGGCAGTAAATAATCCCAGATTTGCCCGGATTAGATTTGATATATTTAATAATTTCTTTGGTAATGTCTCTTTTAGGGCGGATTTCGTAAAATAAGTTGGGCCTGTTAAATGACGATTTAAACAATGTTGCTTCCGTCATTCCAAGATTCTTCATAATATCCTGCTGTACTTTTGGCGTAGCAGTTGCTGTTAATGCAATAATTGGAATATTATTTCCTAATCCGGCAATAACCTGTTTAATCTTACGGTATTCTGGCCTGAAATCGTGTCCCCATTCAGAGATACAATGTGCTTCATCCACGGCAACGAAAGAGATTTTAATCAGATTTAAAAATTCAATATTATCCTGCTTCGCCAGAGACTCTGGCGCAACATACAATAACTTAGTCTGACCACTTAAAAGATCAGATTTAACTTGAGTAATTTCAGATTTATTTAGGGATGAATTAAGAAAGTGAGCAATACTGTCATTTCCACCAAAAGCCCTTAATTGGTCAACCTGGTTTTTCATCAATGCAATTAGTGGAGAGATTACAATTGCTGTTCCCTCGCTCATTAAAGCAGGTAACTGATAGCAAATAGACTTCCCTCCGCCTGTTGGCATAATAACAAATGTGTTATTGCCTTCTAAAATATTTGTAATGATCGACTCCTGATCACCTTTGAAATTGTCAAACCCGAAGAAATTTTGTAGGTTATCAAATAACGACTTTTTCACGTCCATTTTGTGTAATAAAATATGCGATGCTATTTTTGTATCCAAAATAACATAATTTTACAAGAATTTCAAGTATTAACAGACAATTATTTTCTCTTTGAAAAGTAAAAAATCAATAATCCAATCCGCTGTAAGCACATTAGAGCTTGAGGCAGCAGCAATACTAAATGTTGCAAAGAATATTAACAGCGATTTTGAAAAAGTCGTATCAAGCATTTTACATGGCAAAGGGCGGGTAATTGTCACGGGTATAGGAAAGAGTGCAATCATTGCACAAAAAATGGTCGCAACTTTTAATTCAACAGGTACCCCTGCTATTTTTATGCATGCCGCAGATGCTATTCATGGCGATCTGGGGATGATCCAGGTAGACGATATTGTAATCTGCCTCTCTAAAAGTGGAAACACACCAGAAATAAAAGTGCTTACCCCCTTGTTAAAAACATCTGGCAATCTGCTCATCGGGATGGTTGGTGAATTGAATTCTTTTTTAGCCGAACAGGCCGATCTGATTTTGAACACTTCTTTCGAAAAAGAAGCCTGTCCGCATAATTTGGCACCCACTACCAGTACAACGGCGCAGTTGGCATTGGGCGATGCCCTAGCTATTTGTTTATTGGAGTGCAGAGATTTTAATGAATCCGACTTTGCGAAATATCATCCAGGCGGATCATTAGGTAAAAAACTCTATTTAAAAGCCCGGGATTTGGCTTTGTCTAATGAGAAACCTTCCATACATCCATCCGCATCGGTTAAAGATGTGTTAATAGAAATTAGTAAAAACCGTTTGGGTGCAGTTGTTGTTGTTGATAGCGATGATAAAGTACTTGGCATTATTACCGATGGCGATATAAGACGGATGTTAGAAAATAACAATTCTATTGCAAACTTAAAAGCCGAAGATATCATGGGTAGAACACCAAAGAGCATACAATTTGATGCTTTAGCAGTTGATGCCTTAGCTATTATTAAGCAAAACAATATAACGCAGTTGTTAGTTCTAGAACAAAATACTTACTTTGGCATTATCCACTTACACGATCTTCTAAATGAAGGTATCGTGTAATTTTAATTTATAAGATGAATAAAAACTATTATGCATTGATTATGGCCGGTGGCGTCGGAAGTCGCTTTTGGCCAGTAAGCAGAACAGAATACCCAAAACAGTTTATCGATTTTTTCGGTGTAGGAAAAACTTTGATACAGAGCACCTATGATCGATTTTTAAAAATTTGTCTTCCTGAAAATATTTTTATTGTTACTAACGAAATTTATTCGGATTTAGTAAAAGAGCAGTTACCTCAGCTTAGCGCAAATCAGATCTTAGCCGAACCATTGTTAAGAAATACAGCACCTTGTGTTGCTTATGGAAGTTTAAAAATAGCCGAATTAAATCCCGATGCCACCATCGTTGTTGCCCCTTCTGATCATACCATTGCCAATATTGATGGTTTTATACAGTCTATTGAGCAATCATTGGATGCGGCTTCGAAAAACGATTGTTTAATCACATTAGGGATTAAACCAAACCGTCCAGATACCGGCTATGGTTATATTCAACATACTGATTACGTGCTTAATACGGATACCGACCTGCATAAGGTTAAAACATTTACTGAAAAGCCAAACTTAGAATTAGCAAAATCATTTATACAAAGCGGCGATTTCTTATGGAATGCCGGGATATTTATCTGGTCGGCTAAAGCGATTTTAAGTGCTTTCGAAAAACATCTGCCAGATATGTATGAAATATTTAATATCGGCAGGTCTGAATTGAATACTGAAGGAGAAAAGGCCTTTATCAATAATGCTTATTTCCAGTGCACCAATATTTCAATAGATTTTGGGATTATGGAAAAAGCAGAAAATGTTTACGTGCTTCCATCTGATTTCGGCTGGTCTGATTTAGGAACCTGGGCCTCTATTTATGAGATGGCAGAGAAAGATTATGTGGGTAATGCCGTTATCCCTTCACAACAGGTACTGATGTTTGATTCATCAAACTGTATGGTAAATGTTCCAGAAGATAAATTGGTTATCCTACAGGGGCTGCACGATTACATTGTAGTGGAAAATAATAATATGCTGATGATCTGCCCAAGAAATGAAGAGCAAAAGGTTAAAGAATTTGTGGCTGAAGTTAAATCGAGATTTGGAAATAAATTCATTTAATAGATACATGAAATGTAAAATGGATGATGTAGCATAGTTTTCATCATCCATTTTATATTTTCCGTCTTACCCCTTGTGTAAGATCCTGAAACAAGTTCAGGAAGACGCCACCATGGGACGTACTAATTGTTATTCATTTTCTCTTCCTCTTTATATCTGGCTTTAGATCGTTCGCTGTCTAACCGCCTCATATAATATTACGCCAGCAGCTACTGAAACATTTAACGATTCGATTTTTCCGGCCATGGGTATTTTAGCCAGGTGATCGGCTACCCTTAAAAGATCATTAGAAATTCCTTCGTCTTCAGATCCCATTACAATTGCCGTAGGCATAGTATAATCTGGTGCGTAAATAAAGTCACTGGTTTTTTCGGTGCAGGCTACAATTTGCAAACCACTTTCTTGTAGAAATAAACAGGTTTTATGTAGGTTAGCATGGCGACAAATCGGAATGCTGAATAAGGCGCCAGCAGAGGTTTTAATGGCATCAGCATTGATTTGTGCTGCATTTTTTAAGGGAACAACAATAGCATGAACACCTACGCAGGCGGCCGTACGGGCAATAGCCCCCATATTGCGAACATCGGTCACGCTATCTAAAACCAAAATTAATGGCACCTCACCTCTTTCGAAAACGGTTGGTATAATGTCTTCAATATTTTGATAAGTAATCGGCGAAATAACCGCAATTACCCCTTGATGGTTTTTTTGCGACATCCGGTTCAGTTTTTCAATAGGAACCGAGTTTAGAGGAATCAAAGTATCTTTTAAAAGGGCTTTTAATTCTAAAAAAAGATCGCCGCCCAGACTGCGCTGCTGATAAATGGTCTCAATGTCTCTTCCTGCTTTAACGGCCTCTATTACGGCTCTGATGCCGAATACAAACTCATTATTCTCTTTTGCGCGTTGCGGTCTTCTAAAATTATCCATGTTTTGAAATTGTTAGGCAAAAGTATTCAAATAAAATGTTTTAGGCCTAAACAATGTGCGCCTTATTAACATTTAATTGTTTAAAAATTTATACGGCATCATAAATCCAATAAAATTTAATCTGATTATGCTTCAATTTGTTAACAAACAGCTAGTAACTAATTCGAACAACCGCATCAAAATTTCATTACTTTTGTGGAATGAGTATCGATAACGAACAAGGCGGAAAGAACAGTATGACTGCTAGAAAAAGCAGGTTAAGTAATACGATAAGTTCACAGGGGAAAATTCCCCCTCAGGCATTAGATCTTGAGGAAGCAGTTCTTGGCGCATTAATGCTCGAAAAAGATGCACTTTCTGCTGTAATTGATGTTTTGAAACCAGAGGTTTTTTATAATATTGCGCACCAGAAAATTTTTGAAGCGATTCATATTCTATTTCAAAAATCGCGACCAGTTGATATTTTAACAGTAACAGCAGAACTGCGAACATTAGGCTCTTTAGAAATGGTTGGTGGCGCCTACTACATTACCAACTTAACCAATAGAGTTGCCTCAGCAGCGAATATAGAGTTTCACGCCCGTATTATTTCTCAGAAATATATTCAGCGTGAACTGATCAGAATCTCAACCGAAATCATTACAAATGCCTATGAAGATACCACTGATATTTTCGATCTCTTAGATCAGGCAGAAAAAGGACTTTTCGAAATTGCCCAGAATAACCTGCGTAGAGATACACAGAAAATGGACGATATCATTAAACAATCGTTAGCCACACTTGAAGAGCTTCGTACCAAAACTGATGGTTTAACTGGTGTGCCAACTGGTTTTACCGGACTAGATAGAATAACTGGTGGTTGGCAAAAGCAGGATTTAGTAATTATTGCTGCACGTCCGGCGATGGGAAAAACGGCTTTCGTACTAACCTGTGCAAGAAATGCCACTGTCGATTTTGCAAAGCCAACGGTAGTATTCTCGCTAGAGATGTCGTCAGTTCAGCTGGTTAATCGTTTGATTTCAGGAGAAGCAGAGATTGAACAGGAAAAAATCAGGAAAGGAAATTTACAGGAATGGGAATGGCAGCAGTTACACAGTAAAATTGGCCGTTTAACCGAAGCCCCCCTATTAATTGATGATACACCTGCACTAAATATTTTTGAATTCAGGGCAAAATGCAGAAGATTAAAATCACAATACGATATTCAATTGGTAATTGTCGATTACTTGCAGTTAATGCATGGTAAAGGCGAAGGAAAAGGCGGTGGTAACCGTGAGCAGGAAATTGGTAGTATTTCGAGAGCGCTAAAATCAGTTGCAAAAGAACTTGATGTTCCGGTGCTCGCACTATCGCAGTTAAGTCGTGCGGTAGAGAGTAGACCAGGTTTACAGGGAAAACGCCCAATGTTATCCGATTTACGTGAGTCGGGTTCAATTGAGCAGGATGCAGATATGGTATTGTTCTTGTACCGTCCTGAATACTATGGTATTACCGAGGATGAACAAGGAAGATCGCAAGCGGGTATTGGTGAGGTTATCATTGCAAAACACCGTAACGGTGAAACCGGAATTGTACCACTTAAATTCGTGGGTAAATTTGTGAAGTTTACGGATTTGGAAGAAGACTTTAATGCGCCGCCAAGTTCATTTGCGGCTGATCCTTCAGCTGGAATGTACCCATCACAGGATTTTGAAAAACAAAGCAATGTGATTATCCGTCCTTCAAAAATGGACGATTATAATGATGATGATCCACCGTTTTAGGAAATCCCACACGACCTAAAATGCTCCAAAATCTTCATGTGATACATATGATTTTTGTGAGATAATTATTCCTCTTGAGGCGGCGGACTTCAATAGAATGATCGTCATTGCGAGGAACGAAGCAATCTTAATGCGCAGGCTAGTAGCGATCGTTGTAAGATTGCTTCGTCGGCTGAAAAAGCCTTCTCACAATGACGATAATCTGAGAAGATTTAATCTTTTAAACTCACCTGTCATTAATACAAAAGAGAGTCTCTGCTTCATTTGGAACTGAAAATTATACACTCGCACGGAAAACTGACGTAGTAGCAGGAAACCAGCCAGTCTAAACCCGATAGAACGAATGCTCCCGATCCTTCATCGGAGCAGCAGTGATAGCGGGACTACATTACCCTACAGCGTGCCATAATTGCTTTCCAATTATATCTAGGCCTTTAACAGTCGCTATCAATAGGCTAAAAACTTACTATTAATGCGTTTCTAAACCAAATGGTCATCTGTTATTCTAATTTACTAAAATAAATATCCAATTAATATACCTGCCAATACAATAACAGGTGGACTAACTTTAGTAAAATTTAACAACAAAAATGTAGCGACCATAATCCCTAAAAATATCCAGTTAAAGCCCATTGGTATTAAGAGTAGCACAAAAGCGGCGATAATAAATCCAACGCTAACCGCATTGATTCCTGAAAGGCTATGACGGATCCGTGAGATCTTTTTCAGATCGTCCCAAAACGGTACAATAAATAAAACGAGGATTAGTCCGGGTAAGTTGATGCCGATCACCCCAATCAATCCTCCTAAAATTTGGCCCCATAACCCGTAACCAAAATTCTTCATGCTTAATGCGCCTAAGTAGCTCGTAAAAGAAAATGTTGGACCAGGTAAGGCCTGCTGTAATGCAAAACCTGATAAAAATCCAGATGAAGGCAAATAATGTTTCATCTCTACAAACTCGGTAAACATCAAAGGAACAAGCACTTGTCCGCCTCCAAAAACCAATATTCCGTTACGGTAAAAGTTTTCGAGCAAACGAATCGGTAAACTAAAGGGCGATGTTCTGTTTATAATTGCACCTACCAAGGCAAATAAAAGTAAAGCACCTAGAAAGTAGACCAGTTTTTTAGGATTGATATTTGAAAAAAGTTTAACCCTTAACTCTGCTTCCTCTTTTGGGGTTTCGATGGCTGAAGAGATCATTCCGCCTATCAATATCGACAATGGAAACACATAAGCATTTCTTAAAACTAATGTAGCAATAACCGAGGCAATGGCAAGGAATATAGAAACCTGAGAGGATAAAACCTTTTTACCAAGTTTCCATGCACCATAAGCCACAATACCCAATGCAATTGGCTGGATATATTCTAAAATATCGTTAAATTTTTGTTTTTGATCTAGTAAAGCATAACTAATTGCAGCAAAGGTCATTATGGTTGCTGTAGGTAAAATCCAGATCAGGAAAGTAATAATGGCCAGTTTAAGTTTTCCAACTTTCCAGGCTATCCCAACCAGGGTTTGGGTGGATGCGGGTCCGGGGAGTACCTGTGCCAGTGCATTTAACTCTAAAAGTTCTTCTTCAGAGATAAACTTAGTGCTCTGAACAAAGTATTTAAGCAACAAAGCAAGGTGTGCTTGTGCGCCTCCAAAAGAAGTAAATGTAAAAAAGATTACGTTTCTAATAAATAACCACTGTTTTTTTGCAGCTATAGGATTTGTTTGCATTAGCTCAGAACTGAAAATTGATAACTGTTAACTGAACTAGTCGTCTTCATAATCTAATCCGGCAGCTGTATTATATGCGCCCTGTAGTTCAGAAAAAGCGTGCATGTCTCTTTTGTTGCGTGCTACTTGCATTCCCTTCTGATAAATGGCTATTGCTTTCTCTTTTTGATCATCTTTTTCAAGCAATTTCCCCAAATGGTAATAAGTGCCAACATAATCGGGGTGTTTATCGGTTAACTGAAGGTAAAAAGAATAAGCTTTTTCCTTATCATTTTGTGCGTTATACTCTGTGGCTAAGGCATATAGTATGAACGGATCGTTAGGATCGCTTTCTAAAAATTCCAATAACTTACTTAAACGGGTTGATGACATTTTATTTCCTTGCTTTTTTAATTAAATTTGCAGAAAGACCTTATATAATAAACATATAACATATGAAATTATCATGAGCTAAAAATTTCGGCTTGCGATAGCTTCATAGCAATAAAAACCACTATTAACATATGAAAATATTAGTTTGTATCAGTAATGTGCCAGACACAACGACAAAAATAACTTTTACTAATGATAATACCGAATTCAATACGTCAGGAGTGCAATATATTGTTAATCCATACGATGAAATCGCTTTATCAAGGGCAATTGAGCTAACCGAAGGTGGTAAAGGAACGGTAACGGTTATTAATGTAGGCGAAGCAGGCAACGATCCAACCATTAGAAAAGCGCTTGCAATTGGTGCAGATGATGCAGTTAGAGTTAATGCGGCACCGAGAGATGCCTATTTTGTGGCAAAACAGATTGCGGAATATGCAAAAGATAAAGATTTCAATATTATTCTAACCGGCCGTGAATCTATCGATTATAACGGTAATCAGGTTGCTGCTATGGTTGGCGAATTTTTAGACATTCCATCTGTATCAATTATAAAAAAATTAGATGTTGATGGTGATACAGCAACGATTGAAAGAGAAATTGAGGGCGGTAAAGAAGTGCTAACCGTTTCAGGTAAATTTATTGCAAGTTGTGCTGAAGGCGTAGCAGAGCCAAAAATCCCGAATATGCGTGGTATCATGAGTGCCAGAACAAAACCATTGGCTGTAGTAGATGCAGTTGCTATCGAAGAGGTAACCAAGGTTACAAAATATGAAACCCCTGCTCCTCGCGGAACGGTTAAGTTAATTCCTGCCGACCAAACGGAATCGTTAATTGGCTTACTTCATAGTGAAGCTAAAGTAATCTAGTTTTAAGTCATAATAAATCAAATCGTTTACACCATCCTGTTAAGGATAAAGAAATAAATATATGTCAGTATTAGTATATGTAGAACAAGCTGAGGGGAAATTTAAGAAATCTGTATTTGAAGCCGTATCTTATGCCAAAGCCATTGCCGATCAACAATCAACTAATTTAACCGCAATTTCTATTGGCGATGTAGCCGACAGCGAATTAAAGGAATTAGGTAAATACGGTGCATCAAAAGTACTAAACGTAAGTGCCGATCAGTTAAAAACCTTTGTAAATCAAGCCTATGCAAGTGTTATCGCTGCAGCAGCAGAAAAAGAAGGTGCTGATATTGTAGTTTTATCTAACTCTTTCTCTGGCAAAGGTTTAGCACCCCGTATTGCAGTAAAACTTAAAGCAGGTTTAGCTGATGGTGCAGTAGAATTACCGAGTACTGATGGTAAATTTTCGGTTAAGAAAACGGCTTTCTCAGGTAAAGCATTTGCGATTACCGAATTAACATCGGCCAATAAAGTAATTGCTTTAAATCCGAATGCTTTTGGCGTTAAAGAGAACGCTACAGATGCGGCAATAGCGGCCTTTACTGCTGATGTTAAACAATCAGACTTAGGAACTGTTATTAAAGAGATTGTTAGGGCAACTGATAAAGTTTCATTACCTGATGCAGAATTGGTAGTTTCGGCTGGACGAGGTTTAAAAGGGCCAGAAAACTGGGGAATGATCGAAGAATTGGCTGGTTTGTTGGGTGCTGCTACAGCATGCTCTAAACCGGTATCGGATGCAGACTGGAGACCACATTCAGAGCACGTTGGTCAAACTGGTATTGCCATTAGTCCTAACCTTTATATTGCTATCGGTATTTCTGGTGCTATCCAACATTTGGCTGGTGTTAGTTCATCAAAAGTGATTGTAGTAATCAACAAAGATCCGGAAGCGCCTTTCTTCAAAGTGGCTGATTATGGTATTGTTGGCGATGCTTTTGAAGTTGTACCAAAGTTAATTGAAGCATTAAAAGCACATAAAGCATAAAAATAAACCTTTAAACCTCGCAGGTTTTAAATGCCTGTGAGGTTTGGAAAACAAATATGAAAAAAGTTAAATTAGATATTGTAGGTTTATCTTACAGCCAGACGCAATCTGGTGCTTATGCCCTTGTTTTAGGAGAAGTAAATGGACGCCGCCGCTTACCGATAATTATTGGTGCATTTGAAGCACAGGCCATTGCGATAGAAATTGAGAAAATGACTCCTAGTAGGCCATTAACACATGATTTATTTAAATCAATGGCTGACACTTTTCATATCAATATCCAGGAAATTATCATCTACAATCTGGTTGATGGTGTTTTTTACGCAAAGTTGATCTGCAGTGATGGTAAAAACACACATGAAGTTGATGCCAGAACATCTGATGCCATTGCTTTGGCCGTTCGCTTTAACGCCATGATTTATACCTACGAATTTATTTTGGCTTCTGCCGGAATCGTAATAGAAGGGAATGATTTTCTTTTTCTCGAAAATATGGATTCTATTGCAAAAGAGCCCGAAGCGGATAGCTTGCCTACCTCAACTACCCAACAAGGTTTTGGTGATTTAACATTAGAAGAACTTCAACAAAAATTACAGGAAGCCATTGCCGAAGAAGCCTATGAAAAGGCCGCAAGATTAAGAGATGAATTGAATAAACGCGGAACATCATAGTATTGTATCATAAAAAATGTTTCTACGTTCAAAAAATGTCTAAATTTTTTCTCAAATTCCCTCTATAAAAAGCTAAATTCTAAAATGAGCCAAATTGTTTAAAATAATTTAGGTTCATTTTGAATTATCATTCAAAATAGTTCTATATTCAGCTTTTACTTTCAATAATCAAACTAAACTATTATTATGAACGTTAAGTTTCGCTTAACTATAATGAGTTTCATGCAATTCTTTGTATGGGCTGCCTGGTTAATTACGATTGCAAATTATTGGTTCGGAACCAAACAATGGGACGGTGCAGATTTTGGAGTAATTTTCTCTACAATGGGCATTGCATCGCTATTTATGCCAACCATAACAGGCATTCTTGCAGATAAATGGATCAATGCAGAAAAGTTATATGCTATTTTACATATCCTGTACGCAGCCACCATGTTCTATCTGCCTCAAGTAGAAGATCCGCACACTTTCTTTTGGGTAATATTGGTGTCTATGTGTTTTTATATGCCAACCATTGCATTAAGTAACTCAATTAGCTACACAACATTAAAAAACGGCAACTTCGATGTGGTAAAAAACTTTCCCCCCATCCGTGTTTGGGGAACAGTTGGTTTTATTGCCGCCATGTGGCTTACCAATTTAACCGGGAATAAAGCAAGTGCAAATCAATTTTACATTGCTGGTATAAGTGCTTTATTTTTAGGTATATACTCTTTCACTTTACCTGCCTGTAAACCTTTAAATTTAATTAGTGAGAAAAAAACATTCGCACAGAAACTGGGCTTAGAATCATTCAAGCTGTTTGCTGATTATAAAATGGCATTGTTTTTCATCTTCTCTATGTTTTTAGGGGCTGCACTGCAATTAACCAATGCTTATGGCGATGTTTTTCTGGATGAATTTAAATTATTCCCTGTATTTGCCGAATCTTTTGTAATCCGCTATTCCACGATCATTTTATCCATCTCTCAAATATCAGAAACACTATTTATTCTTGCTATTCCATTCTTTTTGAAAAGATTTGGGATTAAATGGGTAATTGCAATTGCCATGTTTGCCTGGGTACTACGTTTCGGGTTATTTGCCTTTGGCGATCCTTCTACCAATTTATGGATGATCATTACCTCTTGTATTGTATACGGCATGGCATTCGATTTCTTTAATATTTCCGGTTCACTGTTCGTAGAAACATCAACCACACCAAAAACACGTTCATCTGCTCAAGGTTTATTTATGATGATGACTAACGGTTTTGGAGCTGTGTTTGGAAGTTTAGTGTCAGGTTGGATGATCAATAAATATTTTACTACCTATTATAGCAGCATTGATTCATTATCTAAATATGTAAAGAGCGAAGCAGACAATAAACATCTCCTTCAATTTTTGAAAAATAAAGGAATCAGTGTATTAGAAAATGGAAATTTAAGCAGGGCATTAGATGTGAAAGACTGGCACAACATCTGGTTATCTTTCACCATTTATGTGCTGGTTATTGCCATAGTTTTTGTAGTCATATTTAAACACAAACATACACGAGCAGAAGTAGAAGCCATTAACCATTTATAATTTCGATTTATCCCATGTCAGCTGGTAAATATAGAAAAGAACACAATTGCTTAAACTGTGGCGCTCATGTTGAGAAACATTATTGTAGCGATTGCGGTCAACCAAATTTAGAGTTAAAAGAAAGTTTCTGGGCTTTTATTAGTCATAGCATAGCCCATTATTTTCACTTCGACAATAAATTCTTTCAAACCCTCTCTCCTCTTTTAACAAAGCCCGGGCAGGTTACACTCGATTATTTAGCTGGTAAAAGAGCAAGGTATATTAATCCGGTGAGTATGTACATCTTCGTATCCATCGTATATTTTTTGGTTGTGTATTCGCCAAAACATGTAAAAAAAGATACTCATGACTCAACTAAAACCGAAAAACGAAGAGATGAAAGTGTTACCGACAGTGTAAATAAGGCGCTAAAGCTTTCAGGAATACCTAAAAACATTGCAAATAAGGCAACAACATCGATCAATAAAGCAATCAAGAAAAAAGAATTTATCAAACTTGGTTTTGCTGATCAGGAAAAGGAACTGAACAGGCTTAGAACTGAAAATGCTAAACTAGCGTCTGATTCTATTGCCGACATGATCGAAGATTATAACGATATCCATATCGAAAGAAACGATAGCACTTATGCTGCCTACTTAGGAAGGCAAAAGAAATTGCCACCCGCGGAGCAAGACAATTGGTATGAGCGGATGATCAAAAAAAGGGCAATTAATATCGGAGAAAAATCGGAAGTAATTCAAGAAACGCTAGAGCATAACCGACCAAAACAATACTTTTTGTTAATGCCTTTATTGGCACTTTTTATTATGTGGAATTTCAGGAAAAATCATATTTATTATTTAAATCACCTGATTTTTGCCATCCATGGAATGACTGCATATTTTATTGTGCAAATTTTTACTGATCCAATAATTAAGCATGTTTTTGATAAGAAAGGCATTATTACCACTATTATTGAACTAGGTGTTATAGTTTGGATCTGTTGGTATATGTACAGCGCTTTAAAAGTATTTTATCAAAGAAAACCTTGGAGTATAGTTTTTAAAATGTTCTGTATTTTTGTGATGTATTGGATAGCATTTAGTGTATCTGAAGTGATCATGGTAAACCTGATCTATTACGTAGCTACTTAAATTATGTCATAATTTCGACCGCGCATCGTTAAAAAAGTGCCGTCATCTCGACTGGAACGCAGTGAATGGAGAGATCTATCTCTGCAGATCTCTCGACTACGCTACACTTCGCTCGAGATGACGGTTAGTGGATAAAAGCAACGTCCATAAAAAAAACCACCCGATATTATCGGGTGGTTTTTTTTATGCTTAATGAAATTATTTTCTATCCTTAAGCTCAACAAATTCTCTATCTGTTTCACCTACATAAATCTGGCGAGGGCGACCTATCGGCTCTTTATTCTCGTGCATTTCTTTCCATTGTGCAATCCATCCTGGTAAACGGCCTAAAGCAAATAGAACGGTAAACATTTCAGATGGGAAGCCTAATGCGCGGTAAATAATACCTGAATAGAAATCTACATTTGGATATAACTTACGGTCAATGAAGTATTGATCAGTTAAAGCCGCTTCTTCTAATTTCTTAGCAATTTCTAAAATCGGATCATCAATACCTAGGTTTTCCAGAATATCATCACAAGCTTTTTTAATGATTTTAGCTCTTGGATCGAAGTTTTTGTAAACCCTATGTCCAAAGCCCATCATACGGAATGGATCGTTTTTGTCTTTCGCTTTTGCGATCCACTTCTCTGTATCACCTCCGTCGGCTTTAATCAACTCAAGCATATCGATCACAGCCTGGTTAGCACCACCATGTAGTGGGCCCCAAAGTGCAGCAATACCAGCAGCAATGGAAGCATATAAATTACAATCAGATGAACCTACGATACGAACGGTAGATGCGGAACAGTTTTGCTCGTGATCTGCATGCAGAATAAGCAATTTATTCATCGCATTAACCACAATCGGATTTACATCATAATCCTCTGTACGTTGTCCAAACGTCATCCAAAGGAAATTGGTTACATAATCATATTTATTTTTTGGATAAATAAGCGGATGACCTAATGATTTTTTATAAACGAAAGAAACAATGGTTGGGAATTTAGCCAAAAGTTTGATGATGGTTAAATCTTGTTCTTCTGCGGTTTGATTTGGTTTTAAACACTCAGGATAGAATGTAGACAATGAGAAGATCAGGGAACCTAATTGACCCATTGGATGAGATCTTGATGGGTAGCCATCAAAAAATTTCTTCATGTCCTCATGGATCAAAGTATGCTTGCTTATGTCAGCCTGTAGATCTTCAAGTTGTTTTTGTGTTGGCAGATCTCCATAAATGATCAGATAAATAACCTCTAAAAAACTCGATTTTGCGGCAAGCTCTTCGATTGAATAACCTCTATATTTTAAAATGCCTTTTTCACCATCTAAAAAAGTGATTTTACTCTTGGTAGAACCAGTATTTTTAAAACCAGTATCTAAAGTAACAAAACCTGTTAGATCTCTTAATTTTGAAATATCAATGGCCTTTTCATCTTCTGTTCCTGTAATTACTGGCAATTCTACTGTCTTACCATCAACTTTGATCTCTGCAATATCTGACATATTATTGTATTGTGTTTATAGCTTCTAAATTATATAAAATTAATATACATGCATAACAAATCTGTTAAATTAATATGAATAATTAGTCAAAATGACGTAACAATCGTGCTTAATTAAACAGGATCTGAAATCTTATTTTGCTTTGATTTCTTCGGCAACTCTTCCACACTCCAGCATTTCTTTGCCGTAATAAGGGTTTTTAATTTCCTTTTCGGTTGATAACCAGTCACCTCCATCTCCTTTATTCGCCATAGGGCAATGCTGAACATAAATTGTGCCTTTTTCTATTTCCGCATTTTTTAATAACGCAATTATATCTGCGCTTAAAACCGTGAAATCTTTTCTTTGCGAAACAAGATTATTGCTTGCCGCGATTTTGCCAGCAACAGCAGCAGTTGGCTCACAACCTTTATAAGCAGCTAAACTACTTTGTAACTGTGCTGCAGATTTTTGTGCATTAGCTGAATCTGATTTTACCAATGCATTTTTTAAATCTACATATTGGTTAAAGATTTCAGATTTCTGCCTGTCTTTTATAGAAACCTCATTTCTAACCGATGCTGAATCTGTTTTTGTTGAATCTTTAGTTTCTGTAGATTTTTTTTCTGCCTGGTTACAGGCCATTAAAGCGGTAAGTATTACTAATCCGAATATTCTTTTCATTGTATTTGGTTTTCGGCTCAAAATAGCAATTAAAATGGTAAATAAATAAAAAAGTCCCGATTTTCATCGGGACTTTAAATTAAATGATGTTCTAATTATAATTTGAAATTATATCCTAATCTCAGGTTAAATTGACCGGTTTTCATGAAATAGAGATCAGAAGCGCTATTGTTTACATAACCTTCGTATTTTATGCCCAGATCTAAACCATTTTTCCATTCGTAACCTAAACCACCTGTATAAATAAAGTTCATGTTAGCGCCATCTTTTATGGCCAAACCTGAACCTAACTCAGTACTTAAATACATTCTCTCGATCGGAAACACTCTAACGCCTCCTAATAAAGGGATAAATTCGAATTTTAGCGGGCTTCCCTTCCATTTTAATCTGGTATAACCACCCGAAGCAGTAAGGGCCACATAGGGGCTTAAATCATACTGAAGTCTTACATCTGCACCATAACCATAATCCATTTCAGACTTGTCTGGAAATAATCCACCGTTTACGCCTACGCCAATTTTAAAAGCCATGCCGCTTCCTGACGTCATTGGTTCAGAAGAACCCATCGTTTGTGCTTTTAGATTTGATGTGGTTAAAATTGCAAGGGCCGTTAATGTCGTTGCAAAAAGTTTAGTAACTGTTTTCATTTTAGATATTTTAAGTTATTAATTAAGGGTTTAGTTTATATACGTTAAAATACCAAAGGTGGATTTTCAAATTTTCATTTTTTTCAGAATGTTATGAAATAAAAAAGCCCCCTAAAAAAGGAGGCTTTCAATATTATCTGTGGTTAGCTTATAGGTTAAATCCGTATGCTAAACGTAGGCCAACATAACCGGTACTGTTACCATCTTTAGCTAAGCCTTCGTATTTCACACCTAAGTCTAATCCGTTACTCCATGCATAACCCAGAGCTGGTGAATACACAAATGATGTTCCGCTACCTTCGTTCGTACCGAAACCAGCACCAAGCTCTGCTAAACCATAAATACCAGAACCTGAATCATTAAAGAAATATTTAACACCAGCTTTTACAGGAATGTATCCAAAATCTGGAACATCTACGCCAGTATTGCCAATTTCTTTACCTAAGAAACGGGTATAACCAGCAGTAACAGGAATCGATAATTGTTTATCGATATCAAATTGATAACGTAAATCTGCACCAAGCGCCACGCTATATGCATCGCTTGTTGGTATACCGCCAAAAATTCCTATTCCTAATTTTTGAGAAGATTGCGCGTTAGCATTTGTAGTAAAGAATAAAGCCACGACAGCTGCTGAAGTAGCAATGATTTTAGTAATTGTTTTCATTTTAAGATATTGTTTTTGAGTTAAACTAATATGTTGCAATAAATACAAAGGTTGTGCCAAAAGGGCTTTTTTAATGCCATTTAGCCCTAAATCCAACATTCAAATGACCAATAAAAGTTAATTTTCGCTAAGTGAAACTTTTTCAATTACCAACTGTTGTAATAGGTTTGTAGGTGCTGATGCATCGAGCCAAATAACCTCAACATTGTCTTTTTCCATTTTCCTAAAAAAGGTGTTTTGCCGTTTTGCATATTGGCAAATGGCGATACCAAGTTTTAGTTTCAGTTCATCAAAAGTGAATAAGCCATCCAGGTAATTAACAATGAATTTATATTCTAACCCATAGAATACCAACATTTCTTTACTAATACCTTCTTTAAGCAATTGTACTACTTCCTCAATTAAGCCTGCCTTAAATCTTTGATCGAGCCTTGCCAGGATTTTGGCACGTGTTGTTTCGACTTCATTCTTTAATCCAAAAATAATAGGTTTGAGCGCAGGCCGATCGATTACTTCTAGTTGATTGTGTTGGAGGTAATGGGATATTTCCAATGCCCTGATCAATCTCTTTTTTGAGGATAAGTCAACATGATCAATATTCTTGCAATTATCACTTTGTAATTTTAAAATCAACTCTTCTTTTGATAATAAATTTAGTAGATCTCTTAATTCTTGATTTATGGGAATAGCAGTAAAAGTTTGATTTTGCAAAAGGCTATGGATATACATTCCTGTTCCGCCACAGAGAATGGGTATTTTGTTTTTTTCTGTTATAGATGCAAATGCCTTATAGAAATCGTTTTTAAAGGCATCTACATGATAACGTTCACCAGGTTCTAAAATATCGATTAAATGATAAGGAATTGTTTTACCATTAATTTGATATTCCTGCAAATCTTTACCAGTACCAATATCCATCCGTTTAAATATCTGACGGCTATCGGCACTAATAATTTCGCCATTTAACGCATCAGCAACACTTACAGCAAGTTTCGTTTTGCCCGATGCCGTTGCCCCCAAAATGATGATGAGATTATGCTGATCCATTAAAATTTGAGGATAAACTTTAAACTTCCTGTATTAAATACTTCCTGTGCCAAAACCTGATTATTCTTTTTAAGCTGACGATTTAGATTTTTATCAAGAACATAAGTCTGTGGCTCCAAAATTGCCGTTTGCTTAAAACCTAATTTAATATAGGCTTCTCCTGCCGACCAGTCGCGATCTGCATAAGTCATCAGGTCATTAGGTTTATACGTTTCTGCGAAAAAAGCAATCAACTTGCTAAGCCCTCCAGTAATAGAATAGCCAGCTTTAACGGCAAACCTGATCAATTCTGCTGATTTATAATTTTCGGTATGGTTCATTTTACGTAGTGCCGAAAAAGTAGCAACCGCTACAAGCGCCTCTTTTTCGAATAACCCAATTTTATAACGGCTACTTACTGAGCCCTGCAAGTGATTTTCAATTAAAAAAGAATCAGCCACGGGTTTAGTAATTTTGAATACTTTGGTTTTTCTACCGTGAATACGGATATTTTTTCCAAGCAAAGATTTAATTCTCGCTAAAACCTGATCCGATTTTGATTGCCAAAGATCTTCCCAAAGATGAATGAGTTTAATGCCTTCCTGCTGATATTTTTCCTGTAGCCCAATGAGATGTTGTGGGGTAAATTTATTGTTTAAACTTACCAGATGAATGATCAATTGAGGATCAATCTGTAATAATCGAAATTCATGTTCTATAAAAAAAAGGCACCAAATTTTGTTATTATCAAGTGCTAAGCTTAATTGATGATGCCAGTTAACGTCAGAAGTTAAATTATTCAATCAGTAGAAGGTTTTTTAGAAAAATTATCTACCGCAAATTTAACCATCAGATTGTTAAATCCATTCTTTTTCTTTAAAGTTAGTATGGATAATTTCTACCAGCGTTTCTACTTCTTTTAATTTAGAATCATCAAGTGCTGAAATTTTAAAACCTGCTTTATTTTTACCAAAATCGCTTAAATTATGATTTGTAGTAGAAAATTCATCTGTATTGATTTTAACTTCTACGGCATCCCCATTGATATAAACGCCAGAAAAAAATCGTTCGGTCACTTTTTCACCGTTTAATTCAATGTTTTTTTCACTATAAAGATCATACCCGTTTTCCGAATTTTCGTGTACCGTATATCCACGGGTGGCATAGGGCTGTATTCCGGCTCTAATGGTCTGGAAAATTTCAACAAGATCAGTTTTCATAATTGTATTTGATTTTAGAATTAAACACCATAGTACAATTATTGTTTAGTTTTTATTCTTCAAGCCACCAGTTTTCCGTCGGTAAATATTCATTTAAAATTATTGTTTCACCCAATTTTGGGGTAACCAAAGGAAACTGCTTTGCGGCTGCAGCTAAAACCACTCTTTTAACAGGCTCGTTCCAGGGGTGCATGGCTAAGCTAAATTTACCCCAATGCACCGGCATTAAAACTTTTGCTTTTAAATCGATAGCGGCCTGTACTGTTTCCTCGGGAAACATATGGATGTACGGCCAATAGGCATTGTACTGTCCACATTCGAGCAAGGCTAAATCAAAAGGGCCAAACTCCTCACCTATTTTGGCGAAGTGTGTATCATAGCCAGAATCGCCTCCCAAAAATAATTGGTAGTTTTCAGTTTTCAATACAAAGGCCGACCAAAGGGTTTGATTTCTTTTAAATTTTCTTCCGGTAAAATGTCTTGCCGGAACCGCTGTTAACTTCAGGCTATTAAATAATGTTAACGATTCGTTCCAGCACAATTCATTGATCTTATCAGCTTTAATCCCCCATTTTTCTAAGTGTTCTCCTACTCCCAACGAAGTAACTATGGTTTTAACTTGTGGTGCAATTTTTAAAATACTATTGTAATCGAGATGATCGTAATGATCGTGTGTGATGAGCAGGATATCGATATTCTTAAATTCTTCAGCTTTTACAACATCTGTACCTAAAAAAGCCTTACTCCCAATAAATGAAAATGGAGATGGGGTTTTGCTAAAAACTGGATCAACAAGAATTCTTAAACCCTCTACTTTGATGAGGTAAGATGAATGTCCAAACCAGATAATTTCAGGAGCAACGCTTTTAGGACTTCCATTTAGGTTAGGTGTAATAAAAGTAAGTGCTTGATTCGGAGCTTTATTGGGATGTTTTTCGAAAAAAAATGCCTTTAAAACCTTAAAAAAGCTAACGCCTTCGGGCTGCATTAATGTTATCGACTGATTTTGCAATGCACCATCACGATAGTTAGCCAAATGGTGGATTTTTTCCAATCGTAATCCCTTGGGTAAACGGCCAAAAACAGGAAGGTTCGTTATAATGAAGAGCGCGATTAAGATGAAAAGTAAAATGTATACAGCTATCATTTTTAAAATAATAAAACCAAAGTAGGAATATGATTTTAAAAAAGAAGGCTGAGTGAAATATATGACGAATGGATTACTTCTTAAGGATTTAAGTAGCAATGCCAGAACTGACTGCGCTATTAAAAACTTTAAAATAATTAGAATAAGGCACTACCTTATTTATAACATGCGTAAATTTTATACCTTTGAATAAGGGTTAAACATATAGCTTAGATAACTTTTGTGCCTGCTTGCAGGAAAATAACCCAATTTGGCGGGAAGTGGTACGAACACTTCTCGTCTTTTTTGTTTAAATACCCCTCCAAATTGAGGGGTACTATTGTTAATCGTTGGGATGTAATTTATAACTGTATATCAATTTTGTTTTTTAAGGGACTAAAATTGCTTTCTATTTATAATTTTTCTATTATTATTTTTCAGAACGTATGGTCTTTAGCTTTTCCGAAAGTATTGATATTTATATAGCAGAGGAAAGAAATGAGAAAAAAAAACAGCGCAAACGTTTGATTAATTTTGTATTATTACATATTGAAGAAATTTAATGTAGTTTAGCACTCAGAATGCAGTCGAAACCAACAACCATCAAAGAAATAGCCAGAATCTTAAACATTTCTCCATCCAGTGTTTCCAGGGGATTGCACGATCATCCGAGCATTGGAGCGGTAACCAGAGAGAAAATTAAGCAGTTGGCAAAGTCTCTAAACTATGAGCCTAATAATGCGGCAATTCTTTTTCAAAAAGGAAAAACATATACTATTGGCGTAATTTTACCTGAGCTATCTGAACACTTTTTCTCTATTGCTATTTCTGCAATTGAAGATGAAGCCATTAAGAAAAACTATACGGTTATTTTTGCGCAGTCGCACGATAATTATGATCAGGAAGTAAAGCTCGTTGAAAAAATGAAAAATCAACGGGTAGATGGTTTATTGGTATCCATCAGTAAAGACACTTCAAAGTTTGATCATTTCGAAAAACTCAATTCATTCAATATACCTGTCGTATTTTTTGACCGGATACCTCCTTTTAAAAACGTGCATTATGTGGCGTGTAGCTTAGAAAGTGCAACAATTAAAGCAGTGAACTATCTTTTGAAAAAAGGGCATAGAAGTATTGGGATGATTAATGGGCCAAGTACCTTGTACGCAAGTGAGGAACGTAAAGATGGCTATATGCAGGCGATTACTTTTAACCGCTTAAAATTTGATCCATCGTTAGTGGTGAACTGTGATTTAACTGAGGAAGGTACCATCGATGCTGCCAATCAATTTTTGAATCATAAGCGTAAACCTACAGCAATTGTGGCCTTTAACGATTATGTAGCACTTTTCCTGATTAAATATTTCAAAAAACTGAATGTAATTAATGATTTCGACATAGTGAGTTATGCAAATCTGCCTATTATCAGCTACTTGGATAATTCGCCGGTAGCTTCAGTTGAGCAATACCCCTATTTACAAGGACAAAAAGCAGCTAATATTTTGTTAGATCTTATTCATAGTCCTAATTCTGAGAACCAAGCCTACTACAACACCATTGTAGAGTCTGATTTGATTGTAAACGAGGTAAAAGAATAAACAAACGTTTGCGCTAAATTTCTAGCTTTTGTTTAAACTTCCAGGTAAAACATTAAACTGTTTTTTAAAAGCAGTGATAAAATGTTGTGCATTTTTATAACCTACAAGAAAGGCAACTTCATTCACCGTTTTCTTTTCCTTGGATAGAAAATAGTGCGCTTTTTCCATCCTGATTTTATATAAATAGCCAAACACTGTATGTCCGGTAAGTTCTTTAAATCCTCTTTTAAGTTTATAGTCATTAATCCCAGCCTTACGCGAAAGTTCCATTAATGAATTAGGCCTTTGCAGATCATGCTCTACCAATTGTTTGGCCAACAGAATCTTTTCTATATCCTCCTTTTTTAAAACGTGTGTTTGTTTCTCTGGTTTTTGATTAACATAAGCAATAATCAACTCAAAGATCCTGGCTTCAAGGAACAGACGTTTTACCCTACCCTCGTGTTTAGGATAAATTATCTGCTGCAATATCGACCCGATTTCCGGACTGATCGACTTTTGGGTTCCGGTTTTAAGATCGCTACCAAGTTCTCCTCCTGTTACCTGCTTAAAATAATCTTCTGTGAGCTGTATATAAAGGCATCTGGTTTTCTCTGTGATATTAAATTTGATCGAATTAACGCCAACTGCATTAAAATCCTGCTCGTTTTTAGCTAATGATAATAAATTATCGTGCTGATGATTAAAATAATAGTTAATCGTACCGCTCAGACAAAATAAAAAGCCAATATGTTGCTGAGAAGATTCAAAGCAAAAATTCTCTTCCTGATTCGGATGGATCTCAATAATGCCAATGTGGATCCCCCTAAACCACATTTCCTTTATTTGGTACTTTACATCGTTCTCATCTAATGTTATAACTGCCTCATCTATGTCGTTTATGCTTTCAAAATTATCAGGATAGGCATTCTTGTAAATGATATTTCCTTTAGGATAGCTTGAGAGTTTAATTGTCATCTGTATAAAAGTTATTAATTTATTGCTCATTGTTTTCAATGGCATTTTTCACTTGCATTTATTTTCTCAATGGTGTTCAAGAGAACGCTTCGCTTAGTTAATGAGCTTGCAAAAGCTCGTTTTTTTTTAAAAGGTGCTGAAGCGATCATGATATTTCATCCCGTTGTGTGATTTGAAAAATCATGATGGCTCCATATTCACTTAATCCGTTTGGCGGTATTAATTATCCGTTTAGCGTTATCTGTTTTTTCTGATTATCTACAAATTTGCATAATTATTTATAATTAGTCTAAATAAATGAAGATATATTTATCAATTGCTTTATCACTTTGTGGATTTGTTACTGTGGCTCAAGAAATTAAAGTTGATACTACAAAGGCAAATGATTTAAAAGATGTAGTGGTTACAGGGCAATACGGGCCGCAAACCCTGAAGAACTCCGTATACAATGTAAAAACAATAAGTGCAGATCGGATTAAGCTAAGAGCTGCCACCAATGTGCAGCAGATTTTAAATACCGAACTCGGTTTCCGTTTTAGCAACGATTTAACTTTAGGTACAACAGACGTTTCTTTAATGGGAATGACTGGCCGGAATATTAAAATTTTATTGGATGGTGTACCGATGGTAGACCGATCTGATGCCCGCGAAAGTTTAAACCAAATCGATATTAACACCATTGAAAGGATAGAAATTGTAGAAGGTCCGATGTCTGTTGTTTATGGCACCGATGCGCTGGCAGGAGTAATTAATATTATAACCAAAAATCCCGGAAAGCAATTGTTAAGCGTTAATGCACGTGTACAGGAAGAAAGCGCAGGAAAAGAATATAACCTACTCAATGGTGCAGGCCAGCATAATCAGAATTTAAGTATTAGTTGGCAGCAAAAAGGCTGGAGTGTTTTGCTTTGTGCATCGCATAACGATTTCGGTGGCTGGAATATGGCTCCTAAAACAGCATTTTTAGAAGAGTTTAACAACTATAAAAATCAATGGAAACCTAAGGAGCAATGGCTTGGTAATACTAAAATTGGGTACAGAAATCAAAACTTTAGTATATGGTATCGCCTAGACGGGCTAAACGAGGATATTGATTCTCGTTTTGGAATAAATCCATCGAGTTTCGAAGGGAAGCTGTCTACCTATACCACCAAACGTTATACGCAACAATTGCAGTCTGAATGGAGGATAAACAATAAATTACAGATAACGGCCATAGGAGGATATACCGATTTACAACGATCAACCCACACCGTTATCCATAATTTTACAAACAACACGGAACGATTAAGTGACGATAAGGGCGAACAGGATATAGCAAAATTCAACTCAGCTATTTTTAGGGCCACTGCAATTTACACCTTAAATAAATCAGTTTCATTTCAGCCAGGTATCGAATACAATAGAGATGCTGCTAGCGGGCAAAGGATTAACGGTGCGCCTGTAATTAATGATTATGCCGCCTTTATTTCTGCCGAAATTAAACTTGCTAGTGGAATAAGTGTAAGACCAGGATTGAGGTTTATTAAAAACTCCATTTACGATGCCCCTCCTGTAATTCCATCATTAAATACAAAATTTACTTTAACCAAAGATTTAGATCTTCGATTGGCTTACGCTAAAGGTTTTCGTTCTCCGGCACTGAGGGAACTATATTACGATTTTGTAGATGCGAGTCATAATATTTTGGGTAACCCCAATTTAAAAGCCGAAGAATCGAACAGTTTTAATGGCTCTTTGGCCTGGGCAGGCATACATCAAAAAGATCTGCAGTTCCGTTCTACGCTATCGGGTTTCTATAATTTGTTTAAAAACAGGATTAATTTTGCCCAGTCACCAACAGATAACTCCATAACCTCGCTATTTAATGTAGATAAGTATAAAACAACAGGTGCTACGTTAGACAATACATTGATTTATAAAGATATTCGGGCTACACTTGGCGTATCGTATATCGGCCGATATAATGATTTAAGCGTGAGCAATCCAGACTTGGAGACTCCTGAATTTGCATGGGCTACTGAAGTAAACTCCAATATAACTTATACGCTTCCGAAAATTAATGGGAGTATCAGCCTCTTTTATAAATATACGGGGAGCTTACCAAACTATAAACTTACAGCCGAAAACGATCCCAACTCAGTAAAACTGACGAAAATTGGCGATTTCCATACCGCAGATTTAATGCTGAACAAAAATCTATTTAAATCTTTAACCATTAATGCAGGTATTAAAAACCTATTTAATGTTACACAATTGAGCAACACTTCAACTGCAACTGGTGGAGCACATAGCACAGGTGGCGATGTTCCATATAGTTATGGCCGATCGTATGTGCTTGGGCTGACCTATAACTGGAATAAACTATAACAATAAACAACATTAATTATAATAACATGAATAAACTGAACTCATTAATCGCTATCGCGTTTTTAGCTGCAACACTTACGGCCTGTAAAAAGAATACAGAAGAGCCTATTTTTGTTGCTCCACCATCTAATGGAAGTACTTTAACACTTAACGGATTAATAGGTGCTGAAGCTGGAAGTGCTGCAGGAAATAGTGTTTATGTAGATTTCAGTACTGATAAACAAACTTCGATAGAACGGGATAGCTGGGATTTAGGCTTTTATTCTGGAACTGATTTTAAAGTAATCTTAAATTCGAGCAATGGAGCTTCTGCTTTAGTAATCAATAAAACAGATTTAAATACCGTGACAATCGCCGATTTTGATCCTAATGCATTAAAAGTTGGTCAAGGCCTGGGTAATTTTTCAATAGTTGATGATGGCAGGGAAGCTAATATCTTAAATAAAACTGCTATTGCAGCTATCTCTTCAACTGATGCTGAAAATAAGGTATATATCATCAATAGAAAAGGTGGTGCAGCAACCGTGCTTGCTAACGAAGAACTTTATAAAATCAGGATAATCAGAAAAGGTGCAACTGGCTACACTTTACAATATGCTAAAGTAACCGAAACTACATTTAAAACATTAGATGTGATTAAAAATGCTGAAGCCAATTTCCAATTCGCCTCCTTAGTTAAAGGAACAACTGTTACTGCCGAGCCTGCAAAAGCAAACTGGGATATTGTTTGGGGTTACAGTATGTATTGGACAAGCACGGTCCCATACGCCTTTTCAGACATGGTTTTCATTAACAATATAGCTGGGGCATCTGCGGCTTCTGTTGCGGTTACCGATACAAAAAATTATATAACATTTTCAGAATCTGACATTGCAAGTATAACTTTTTTAACTAATAGGGATGTGATTGGATCAAAATGGAGGACCTCGCCTAATTCACAAGGTGTAGGAGGTGCTGTTGAATCAAAAGTTTTTTATGTGATTAAAGATGGCTCCGGAAATGTGTACAAATTAAAATTTGTAAGCTATATTTCCGCAGATGGTGGTACACGCGGTAAACCAGTAATTGAATATAAATTGGTAAAAAAGGGATAATTTAAGCTAAGGCTTACTAAAAAAATATGTTTTGTTAGTTGGATATAGGCTCTCCGCGATGGGGAGCCTTATCTTTTTATAGGTGGCCAGACTTACGAAGTCTATAGGCCACTTGCAGATAGACTTCGTAAGTCTACCCAAAACGCAAAAAGGGCCCTGGCATACCAGAACCCTTTTTGTTTCTTACTCGCGAAATATTATTTTCCAGAGTTTTTCTTGTCAGTTACTTCTGCACGGATTTCTTGTGCTAAAACTTTAAGATCTTGCATTGCTTTACGCACACGAGTACCAGCAGCTGCATTGCCAGCATTATAAAATTTTTCTACATCTGCTTCAATAGCAGCAACAGCAGCTTTAACTTTTGAGAATTTTTCCATCGCTAATTGATGTTTTTAAGGTTTAAAAAATTTATTTTTTCAATAATACATATTTACCTTGAATTAACAACAGAAAGCAAATATTTATTTGAAAGAAGTTTTGCACATTTACACAATCAAAAAAATGCCCTGGCACTATTATAGAGGTATTTTTTTGGATTTTGAGATCAAAATCTGGCAACTTAATTCAGTTGTTTCGATAAGTTGATCAGGTTATTGAAGGTTAAATTGGCGCTATTTATACAGCGTTTATAATCTGCCTCAGCAACCGTCTGGTTTATTACAGAGACAAATATTTTCCATTTCGTACTCAGCTCATCGCCATAAACACCATAATAATTTAGGCCTCCTTCCTGGTCTTTAAAATTTGGATTGGCTAAAATATGCCTTTTAATTACGTTTCCGCCCAATGTAGCCCCTTCTAGCACATACAACGCACCTAAAACTTCGGCAGTATTTTTTTCTGGAACAAACAATTCAAAATCTAAACCTGGCAATGTTAAACTATCTATATTCCAATATTTTAAATCTTCTTCTAAAGCAGTGAGTTTCAATCTGCTTTTCATTTCCAATTGTTCGGCAATAGCTGCATCCAGCATATTCGCGAGCGTATTCTCTAATTTTTGGTGAATAATATAATTAATGGTTAACAGCTTTTTATACTGATCAATGCTTAAAGAATTGTTCATAATCTCGTTCACAAACATTAAGGATTCTAATGTTCTATGGTTTTCTGCTGTTTCAGCTCTCAATAAATTGGCAATCATATATGGATTTTAATTATTAAAAGAAAAGATCCGGTTAATACCCGAATCTCTCCATATGGTTTTATAAAATTTAATTTAACCTCAAATGTTGGTTAAACCAAAAATCGTGTACAGAATGTACACATTTAAGCAAGCTCTCGTAACCATCAGGTTTGGTAAGATAGGCGTTGGCACCAAACTCAATTGATGCTTTTACATCATCAGGATTATCAGATGTAGAGAACAAGATTACAGGTATCGTTTTGAGATAAGGAATATCCCGTATAAATTTTAACAGATCTAGTCCCGATAAGCCGGGCAAATTCAAATCAAGCAAAATTAATTTTGGTTTGGTTTTACTTTCAGCAAAATGCTGAAGTTTTTGTAATGCCTCTGTCCCATCTTCAATTATAGTTAAATTAAGTGTATCCTTAACCTCTTGTACAGCACTTTGCATAAAAAATGCATAGTCTATATCATCCTCAACATAAAATATATCTGGTGTTTTCATCTTATCTGTTTTTAAAAGCTACAAAAAAGGTAGATCCTACATTTAACTTACTCTCAAACCAAACCCTGCCATTGTGTTTTTCTACAACCCTTTTTACAATTGCTAGTCCCACTCCTGTTCCTTCTATTTCCTTAACATTATCCATGCGCTTAAAAAGCTCAAAAACCCTATCGTAATAACGGTTGTCGATTCCTATTCCATTATCTTTAACAGCGTAGATAGTCTCCCCTCCATCAATATACGCAGAAACCTCTACCTTCGGTTTGTCCACCATGGCAGAGTATTTTACCGCGTTACCAATCAAGTTTGTGAAAACCTGCGCTATCATGGTCTTATCTCCTTTTATATTTGGGAGTTCCCCCAAAACTAATTCGGTACGGTCTGCTTTAAAGGCCGACCACACTTCGCTTCTTATTTCTTTTAACAGCGATGCTACATCAACTGTTTCAAAATTTATTTCAGAACGGCCAACTCTTGCTAAATTTAGGATCTCTTTAATTAAGAAATTCATTTTATCAGCGCCTATTAAAATTCTACTCAACATTTTTTGGCCATTTTCATCAATGCTCTTATTTTTAAGCATAAGCTCAGCGTAAGTTTTTATCGAAGTTAATGGTGTTCTTAAATCGTGCGAAATCGTATAGCTAAAAGTATCTAATTCTTCGTAAGCGGCCTGTAGCTTTTCGTTAAGTAGCCTAATTTCGTTCGCCTTTTTATTGATGTCGGTAATTATAATTTCTCGGATCCTTAAAACCGAGGCAATTTCCTCAGCCATCCATTTTTCAGATGTATTATTTACAACCTGCGACCAAATTTCGAAAGATTTACGGGGAGATAGGCTCAATAAGCCATTTTCTGAAGGAACTACAGCTTTTTCAGGATTTCCAGCCCAATTTACAGTGGCAATGATTTCGGGTTTAAACCAGATGATCATTTCACCCATTTCTTTATTTAGCATACATGAAAGAATTCCAGCGGATATTGACTTGTATTTTTTAGCTGGAGAATGGATTTCAGGCAATCGATGGGTATAATATATCGATTCATCATTGGTTGTTTTTAACCATTCAACAAGTTCTTTTATTTCCTCTTCTGATGGTACATTTCCGATAGTTTTAAGCTCATTTTCGAAAATAATGGCCACTCCCGAAGCTTTGGTTGCATCTAAAATGGTTCTTTTATGGGAAGTTACGGCCTCAATTAAATATTTATCACGGTTTAAATGTTCTAAAAGAACATTCGCGGTACTTTTAAATTGTTCAATAATGGCTGCATCTTCTTCTTCCTGGCGGTATTCTAAAGCTGAAGAAAGAATCTGCCCGATTAATTTAGCGCCTTCTCTGGCTTTATAGTCTATAAACTTAGGACTATAGTTATGGCAGGCAATTAACCCCCATAATTCGCCATGAGCGATTAAGGATATGCTAAAACTCGAATGAACACCCATATTCTTCAGATATTGAATATGTATGGGCGATACGGCGCGTAAGCCACCATTGGTTAAATCGAGTGCCTCGTTTTCTTTAAAAGTTAGAATTGGCGAGTCAGTCATGTTTACATTGGCAATTAACCTGGTCAGATTGAGTTTATAAAGCACCCGAGCCTGTTTAGGAATATCAGATGCGGGGTAATGCAATCCAAAAAATGGTTCTAAATCTGGTTCTTTTTCTTCAGCTACAACTTCGCCATGACCATCCTCTAAAAATTTATAGATCATAATCCGATCGTAATTGATCAGTTTTTTTACCTCTTGAGCAGCACCTTTTAACAGCGCTGAAATGCTTTTCCCCTGAAGCATAGAGGAGGCAGAACGACCTATAGAACTTTGAATATCGAATTGTAAGGTTACCGGCTCAAATTCCAAAAGCCAATCACTTTCTGATGAAGAAATAATCAGATAAAAAGAAAGGCCATTAATTTCAACAGGATAGGGACTAATTGCATCAAAGCTTTTACGGATGATACCTAATTTAAGTAATTCTTCGATATTAAATGCTGGATCTTGTTGTTTGATAAATTGGTTTAAGACCGAAAGTTGTTTGTTTAATAGGCTCTTAGCTTCTTCCGCTAAAAAAACTTCTACATTTTCGCTAATATAGGTAATGGATAGGCTGTTCTTATCAACCGCTAATAGAAAGCCATGCGATTGAATTTTACCAGGAATATGAATGGGTTCTTTATCGCAATTGCTTAGGTCTACAGAAAATTTAGTCATATGTATTTTGATGTTGCGGCGTATTTAATTTCACGAATTAACAAATATTAAGCCTCTTTTTAGAATGTCTCTATTTTGCTAAATTCGGTTTTGAGATTTATTTTTTATTATATATTTGTTTGAAATTTAAAATCCATCTCAACCTTGGCAAAGAAGAATATTTTGGTTATCGAAGATAATCATGCAATCCTTGATGTTATAACCCTTATTTTAGAAAGCGAAGCTTTTAACGTTGAAGGACTAAACAAAGGTGCTGATTTTATTAACCATGTTCAGAAATTCAATCCAGATGTAATAATCATGGATATTATGCTCCCTGACACTGACGGAAGGCTGCTTTTAAAAGAACTTAAAGATACCGCAGCTACACAGCATATTCCCGTTTTAATGATTTCTGCCCGTTATAATGCTAACAATTATACTTTAGATGGAATAGAAGCAGATGACTTTATGGCCAAACCATTTAATATCGACGAATTGATGGATAAGATTTATGCATTATTAAGAAAGTAATTTTTTTATTCGGGCATACCAGGTAATTTTATTCCTCCCAGTTTTAAGTTTTTCATCAGCACTTCCAGAAAAGAAAGTTTAGTATCAGTAAAACCGTGTGCTTTAACCCAAACATTTAAACTTACTTTAAATCCACTATCTTCTAAAGCAGACACACCAATTCTTCTTTCTGGTGTTTTGAGACAATCTTTAAATTCATCGACAGTTTTATTGAAAACAGTTACGATCTGTTCATAATCGATACCATAGCTAAACTTCATTTCAATGTCCAACCTCCTGCTGCCTTCTCTGCTGATATTGATAATCACTTCATTTGATAATTTGCCATTTGGAATAACTACGGTTCTGTTATCGAATGTTTTAACAATAGTATAAAATATCTGGATAGATGTTACCGTCCCTTCCTGACTTTGTGCAATAATATTATCGCCCACAACGAAAGGTTTCAACAGTAAAATCAATACACCACTGGCAAAATTTTGCAGTGTACCGGATAAAGCCAGGCCTGCCGCAACTCCAATACCACCAATAAGTACCGTTAAAAAAGTAAGCTGAATGCCAATAATCTGCATTACGGTAAGTACCAATAAAACCCTTAAGGTAATGAGTATTAAACTGGTTAAAAATGGACGCAGTGACGGATTTATATCTTTACGGTGCATACCACCCTGCATCCATTTCCCTAGTAGCTTAATTAGCCATAAGCCTAAAATAAGCAGCACTATACCTAAAATTACCGATGGTCCTTTATCAATTATCCAATCGTAGGCTTTATTATAAAAATGCTCGATGTTATTGGCATCAATCTTCATAAACAAGGATTTTGCTTCTAATTATTAAGGTTTTTTATGTTTAACGGGCGCATCTTTAGTTACATTTACTTTCTTGGCATCTTTGGCTGATGTTACTTTATCATCAGCACCTTTAGCTTTTGCATTTTTCGGTGCGGTAGCCTTGCTACTTTCTGCCGGTGTTTTAGAATTTTTCATCATTTTTAATCGTTAGTCTTCAGCATTCAGCCAGGCCTTAGCTTCTTCTATCTCTTCTGGTTTAAAACCTTTTGATTTACCTGGCGTAGCCACCGTGAAAACATCAGTAAACCACTCTACTCCTTTTTCGGCGCTTACCACGGCTATTTTTTTCCATTTGGTAAAATTTTTCAAACCTGCTTTAACATCTTGTACCCAGGCACCAGCTGTAAAATTTTTCACATCAGTTTCTAAAACGAGCAGATACCTGATTTCCTTAAATCGCTCAGCGGTTCTTTTCAAACCGGCTAATAAAACATTCTTTACATCATCGCTTGTCACTTCTCCGGTAGCCCTTACGCCAAAAATATGATCTGGTAGTCCTGTTATTTCTGTTAGCATAATTATTTCATTTATTTAAGAACACACTAATTCATCAAGATGTTTGCCATTTAAATAAATTCTGAAAAGTTGAGTGCCAACAAAAACACTATCCTATTGATACTGTTATACAAACAACTTTTATAAAATAAAACAATCCTATGAAAACTAACTGGTTAAAACCTGCTTCATTTATTTGTGCTGTGGCTGTTTGTATTGCTGCTTGTACAGGCGGAACAAAAACGACTACAATTACAAATTCGACCATAACCGACTCTTCAGTAACTGCAGCATTAAAACCTGCAGGGCCTGCTCCTGAATGGGGAAAAACAATAAAACCAGAAATGCAGGCTGTAATAGAAAAATTAAATAGTTATGGAGATAAGCCTTTAGAAACTTTAAGTGCTGCCGATGCACGTAAAAATCATACACCAACTGATGCGGTAATGGATTTGGCAAAACAAAACAATATTACCATACCAACTACTAAGGTAGATACTATAGGGAAAGATATTGATGTTAGCGGAGGCAAAATCCATCTGCGTATTTATACGCCAAAAGCAGGCAACGGACCTTATCCGTTAATTGTTTATTACCATGGCGGTGGTTTCGTTATTGCCAATTTAGATGTTTATAATGCATCTGCACAGGCATTAGCAGAGCAGGTTGGTGCAGTTGTGGTTTCTGTTGCTTACCGCTTAGCACCCGAAAACAAGTTCCCTACTGCGCATAACGATGCTTTTACAGCTTATGAATGGGCTGTTAAAAATGCAGTAAATTTAAAAGCCGATCCGGCTAAGATTGCAATTGTTGGTGAAAGTGCGGGTGGAAATTTAGCAGCAAATGTATCTATTATGGCGAGGGACAAACACATTATGCTTCCTGTGCACCAGGTTTTGATTTATCCCATTGCTCAGGCAGATATGAACACCGAATCTTATAAAATGTATGAAAAAGCAAAACCGCTAAACAAAGCAATGATGGGGTGGTTTACAGAGAAATATCTGACTACAATGATTGAAGCACAGGACCCTAAAATATCATTGGTTAATGCCAATTTAAATGGGCTTCCATCAACAACTATTATTACAGCCGAAATAGATCCCTTACATGATGATGGTGTAATACTCGCTGATAAATTGAAAGCCGCTGGGATAAAAGTTGACAGTAAAAATTATGAGGGTGTAACACATGAATTTTTTGGTATGGCGCTGCTTGTACCAGAAGCGAAGGCTGCTCAGGCTTATGCCGCACATCAATTGAAGGCTGCCTTTAAATAAGCGTTTTAACCACAGATGAGCACAGGTAAACACGGATCTTGATATCTGTGTCCATCCTTCATATCTGTGGTTAAATTATTTTTAGAATTTGCCTAACTACTACATTGCCTCAAGCCCAAATGCATTTCTGATTGTAGTGCAACCCTAAACCCTTTACGCTAACCGATACCTAACTATGCGCCTTTCTTTGAGCCCAAACTCTGCATCAATTGATCATACAGGTCATCGCTTGTCGCTTTTTGTGGTTTCATCTTTTTAACCGTTGCGCGTTTGCCTTTAGACTTTGCTTTAATAATCTTCAAGAGTTCGCTACTGTAATCATCTTTAAAGGCGCTCAAGTCGAATTTAGAACTGTATTGTTTAATCAAGGCCAAGCCCACATCCATTTCTTTTTTGGTGATGGTAATATCATCAACCTTGTTAATTTCTGATAAACTCCTTATTTCCTGCTCAAACCTGATTTTAGTAATCACAATTACATGTTCCATGGGATGGATAACACAAAGATTTTCTGTATTCCGTAGTACAAATCTGGCCACTCCAGCCTTACCTGATTTTTCTAAGGCCTTTAGCAATAATCCATAAGCTTTTTTACCCTGCTTTTCAGGCTCGGTATAATAAGAAGTTTCATAATAAATAGGATTAATATCTTTTATATCAACAAAATTCTCTAATTCAATAATTTTAGTTTTTTCAGGCGCAGCCTCTTCAAAATCGTGCTTATCTAAAACAATGTATCTGTCTTTTAAGAAATAGCCTCTAACAATCTTCTCATAAGGCACTTCTTTATGGGTATTTTCATTCACCCTTAAAAATTTAATCTTTGCATGATCGCGTTCATCAAGCATATCTAAATCGATATTACTATTCTGGACAGCAGAAAACAACTTAATTGGAATGTTTACCAAACCAAATCCAATAGAACCTTTCCATATTGATCTCATAGTTAAATATTTACTTACTAACAAGCGTCTAAATCAGATTGTTTTGGCTTTATTAAGCGTAAATTGAGGAAATCACAAACTATTTAGATAATACAATGTTATTTAAGTATCAAACCTATTTGAATACATATGAAAATCGCCTACATTTCAACCTATCCTCCTCGTGAATGCGGTTTAGCTACATTTAATCAAAATTTGGTTAATGCCTTAAGTTTAAATCCTGCTTATAATTCACACAAAAGCTTTGTTGTTGCATTAAATGAATCGGATGATGTTAATGAACACGATTACCCAAGAGAAGTGAAATTCGTCATCCGTCAGCAAAATCAAAAAGATTATATTGATGCTGCAGATTTCATTAATAACAGTGATGTAGATAGTTGTATTATTGAACATGAATTCGGTATATATGGTGGCAACAGCGGCGTATTCTTATTGTCCCTAATCAATAGATTAAAAAAGCCATTCATTACCATTTTGCATACGGTTTTAAAAGAACCGAACTTCATGCAACAGACCATTATTAAAGAGATTGCAGTTAAATCTTCTAAAATAGTGGTGATGAGCAAAAAAGCAGTCATGTTTTTGACCAGTATTTACCAAATTCCAAAAGATTCAATTAAGTTAATAGAGCATGGTGTTCCAGACCTAGAACCTATACCCAATAACAAAATTGCACAAAGTGAGCTTTTTACCAATCGAAAAGTGCTTTTTACATTTGGCTTAATTAGCAGAAATAAAGGCTTAGAAACCGTAATTAAAGCTTTACCAGAAATTGTCGCTCAACATCCGGATGTTTTATATGTGATTCTGGGCAATACCCATCCTGGCGTAGTAAAACATAATGGCGAAGAATATCGCGATAGTTTGAAAGCGTTGGCAAAAGATTTAGGCGTAGAAAACAATATAACTTTTGTTAATAAATTTGTTTCTGAAGAAGAATTGCACCAGTATTTAACGGCCTGTTCTTTATACATCACGCCTTATTTGAACGAAGCACAGATTACCAGTGGTACTTTATCATATGCCATTGGTGCCGGTGCAGCGGTAGTTTCTACCCCATATTGGCATGCACAAGAACTTTTAGCTGACAATAGAGGCAAATTATTTGATTTTAAAAATAATGCGCAACTGGCAACCATTGTAAACGAACTTTTAAGCGATAAAGATAAATACCAGAAACTGAAGCAAAATGCCTACGAATATGGATTGAACCTTCGTTGGCCAGCCATTGGAAATGTTTATCTTAACGTATTAAATGAAGCTTTGGCTGTAGGAAAAAAGCCAGAAAGAGTTACCCCTCCTATTATTGATGTAGAAGGTATGCCGGCACTTAATTTAAACCATATTTCATTGCTTACAGATGATACCGGAATCATTCAACACGCCCGTTTTGGTATTCCAAATTTGAAGGAAGGCTATTGCATTGATGATAATGCCAGAGCGCTGATTATGGCATTAATGGCTGTTGAGCGGGATAAAAACCCTAAAGCTTTAAAATTCATGCCTGTTTATCTCAGCTTTATTCAGTATATGCAAACCGATGACGGGAATTTTAGGAATTTCTTAAGTTTTAACCGTAGTTATTTAGATGAAATAGGCTCAGAAGATTCATTTGGTCGTACCATCTGGTCATTGGGTTATTTAGTTTGCAGTGCACCCAACAATTCTTATCGTGAATTTGGTAGGGAATTATTGTTCCATGCTATTCCACATTTTAAAGAATTAAAATATCTCCGTGGAAAAGCCAATACCATTATTGGTCTATCCTATTATCTGTGTGCACACCCTGGTGATGAGTTGATCACAAAAGAAATCAATATGTTGGCCAATTCGTTAACGGCATCATATCAAGACAATAAAGATGGCGATTGGCATTGGTTTGAAGATATTCTTACCTACGATAATGCAATCCTTCCTTTGGCTTTGCTTCATCATTACGAAGCTACGGGGAATGCAACATCCTATAAAATTGCGTTGGAGAGTATTGAGTTTTTGAATAGTTTCTCTTTCGAAAATGGATATCTAAATCCGGTTGGAAATGCAGGATGGATGAAAAAACATGGCAAAAACCCTATCTATGACCAACAGGCTATAGAAACGATGGCAATGGTTTTACTCTATGCTAAAACATTCGAGGTAACCAAAGATGACAAATATTTAAATTTAATGCATATCAGTTATGAGTGGTTTTTAGGAAGAAACAGCCTGCATATTCCTTTATACGATTTTGAAACACATGGATGTGCAGATGGACTACAGTTTAACAGTGTAAACAGGAATCAAGGTGCTGAGAGTACATTGGCCTATTTCATCTCCCATTTGGCTATATTAAAAGCGGCAGAAGCGGAATATGAAACACTGTCGTCTCCCCTGATGGAGGCAGATAAATGTAGCTAAAGATTAATCTGTCTTGGAAATATAAAAAGGCTGATTCACTTCTGAATCAGCCTTTTTATATTAATCGTCATTTGCGAGAAGGAACGACGAAGCAATCTTATTTTAGGAGAATAATATCTTCATTTCGACTGAAGCTTACCGATTTAAGTATTTGTTTTTATTTACGAATGGTATGCTTGCTTGTTTTACAGGTTTCATCGGTAGCGTATGCAGAACCCGAAGGCGCTGCGAAGCAAAATCTTTAAACTTTTCGGTAACCTAGTCCAAAGATCTCTCCACTCCGCCTTGCTTCGGTCGAGATGACGATTTTTCTACTGGGGTCTGTCAATCGTAGCTGTTGAAAGATCCGTTTTAATTATTCTCCAGTAATTTAGTCAGCAACAACTCCAGATTTACGGTTGCAAATGAAGAACTATAATCAGATAAACCATAAGGAATAATTAATTCGCCATTACTGATAATCGATCCACAGGAATATACCACATTGGGCACATAACCTTCACGTTCATCATTATTGGGAATAATCAATGGTTCTTTTAAATGGCCTATTTCTATACTTGGGTTTTCAAGATCCAATAAACTTGCCCCAATGCAGTACCGCCGCATTGGCCCCACCCCATGTGTAATGATAAGCCATCCTTTTTCCGTTTCTATCGGAGAACCACAATTGCCAATCTGTACCAGCTCCCAATCATACCGTGGTTGTTTTAAGAGAACCGGGTTTTCCCAAACATTAACTTTATCAGAAAACATCAGGTAGTTATTCCAGCCATCTATCCGGCTCATCATGACGTATTTCCCTCTAATTTTTCGTGGGAATAATGCCAGGTTCTTATTTTGTGCCCCATCTCCATAAAGTGGAATCACTTTGAACTCGTAAAAATCTTCCGTTTGTACTAGTTTAGGAATAATTAATGACCCATCAAATGCAGTATAAGTGGCATAATATAATACTTTACCATCGTCTTTAATAAATTTAACAAAGCGGGCGTCTTCAATCCCCTTACGTTCAAATTCTGAAATAGGAAAAATTACACGATCAGAAATATCGGTATCTTTTGAAAAAGTTATGGTATGATAAGTATCTGATAACCAAAGTATTTTATCATATTCGATTAAACGTGTTGGATTTTCTTTATGTAAACTTTTAGAATCTTTAATGATATTACTCAAACTGGTATATTCAAATTTATCATCCAGTTTTGATTCAATTTCTTCTAATACGGAAGGATCAATCTGCGCGTAGGCTGCTTTTTTTAAGAATAGTTTTTTTACGTAAATGGCATTCTTCACCACCTCAGCCTCATCAACATAATTTCCAACAGGTAAAACCTGGATATTATTGTCTTTATCAATTAAAGCTCGGCGGAAAACAATAGAAGAAATGTGACCTTCTCCGACAGCCCTAAAACTGATAATTACCCGTTTTTCGCCTTCTACAAGATCGGTTTGATCGGGATCGTCTACAATACTGGGATTGAAAAAAGCGGCAGATTCTATTGAATATTCATGTGTAAAGTAAGCACCGATCAGCAATCTGGTGTATTCATCAATATCTTCGAATTCGGTACCTAAGACCGCAAACTGTTTTTTTAATTTTTTACAGTGCCTGGTCAGGATTTTGGTAATATTCCGGTGTCTTTTAGAATATTCCTGTAAGATAGGCGATATCAACGAAAAAACTTTTTCATCAGAAAACTCTAAAACCTTCCTGATTACTTCTAATGCTCTCTCCTCTCCGTTAAAAAAAAAACGGGCAATAACTCTTTTAGTATCCGGGTTAACCTTAACAGGTTTACGTTCTATGTATAATCTCATTATTTATGCTGTTTTGTAGTAATTTAAAGCCTTCGTCACCATTTCTTCCAACTTTATATTAACGAAATTTACGACTTAATTGTTTATATTATCTACAGTATTTGCACATAATTTTTACCTTTAGTTATTCACCCTTAATGGTAATTAAACATTAAATGCATTACGAAAAAGCAGATAACATGATTCCATCAGATGAAACCTTGCGTTTAGGAAAATTAAGATACTACGAGATTTTAAGTACACCTGCAGAAAGTGCTTTTGATCAGATTGCACAATTGGCTGCTGAAATATTTGATGTTCCGAACGCAGGTATCACTTTTCAGACGGATGGGGAGATTTTTATGAAAGCTCAAGTGGGATCATCAATCGGGTTACCTATAAAAAGTGAAGCATTTACTTTTTTTGCCTCTACTCCAATCAGCTCGCCTGAAGGTTATCATATCGGCCTGATTTACGTTGCTGATACTAAATTTAAAACAGCCGAAGAACAACAGCTAAAAATGCTGAAGCATTTAGCGGGTATGGTAATGGAGAAACTGGAGTCTAGAATTGCAGCTAGAAAAGCTTTCAGGGCCTACGATGATCGTTTACATGTGCTTATTCATGATCTTAAAAACCCGATGACGACCATTTCACTTCAATCTGAATTGCTGGGACGAATTCCTGGGATTGATGACAAAGCAGCATTAATTGCCGGTAAGATTAATGCGCAATCGAAAAGAATGATTGATAATCTGAACGATATTTTAAGCGTTGCACGGAAAGAAGCGCACTCATTTAAGCCCCAAAAAACGAAAGTTGACCTTAAAGAAGTGCTCGACGAAGTAAAGTTTAATATGGATTTAACACTTAAACAGAAAAAACAAACCCTTTTGATCGATATTGAAGTTCCGGTAGAAATCTTTGGCGATGCGGATAAACTCAAGCTAGTTTTTAGTGAATTACTGGACAATGCCATTAAGTTTTCTCCAAAAGGAAAGGAAATTAAAATATCACATCAAACTGCAGAAAATGAAGTAACCATTGCAATAAAAGATAACGGTGTGGGTTTAATAGAAGAAGATCTTGATAAAATTTTCTTAAAATTCGCAACATTAACGGCTCTGGCTACAGATCATGAAAACACTTATGGTTTGGGGCTAATCACTGCAAATGCCTTAGTAGATATACATAAGGGAAAGTTGTGGGTAGAAAGCGAAGGGAAAGATTTAGGTACAACTTTTTACGTAACGCTACCCATTAAATAAATTTAAATCTAATAAATCACTGAGTTTCATTTCTTCAAGCAAAATTCTTTCAGGAATAGCATTTCTATGGTACGACCATTTTATTAATCTTATAAAGCCATTTTCGATTTCTATACCAGTCATGTCGCCATCACTAAAACAACAACATCCGCTATTAAAGTAACCCGGTTTATATTTGCCAAAACGTGGCGTTTTATCTCCTTTTTTTATCAGTTTATAAAGTTCTGCATTTAAAACAGCAAGATCATCAGCATTCTTTTCTTTTTTTGCTTTTTTAAGTTTTAAATAAATCCGTTCCAGGTGTGTTAATGATGCGAAAACTGGCTGATGTGTATGTCCGGTAATTAAAGCCAGGTTCTTTTTTGTAGCAACCCAGCTGTACATGAGTGCGTTATGCGCTGTTTTAAGTTGGTTGCTGTAGGCTGGTGTATTCGGGTTAATTTGAAGGTATGATTGCAGTGGTGCCCATATTGTACTCACAAACCATTTGCTAAACCGGTTTCCGTCACTCTGTAAATCGCCCTGATGGCCGTGGGTTAAGAAAATATCAAGCTTACTTTCCCCCACTGTCATCCGTAATATTGCACCTTCGTAAATATGGATTTTAGTTCCGTAAATTCTATTGAGGTTAAATCCCGCTAAAGGATCATTATCCCAGTACAAATCATGGTTACCAAATATTTTAGTGAAATGGTTTTTTGAAATAAAAGCTTTTTCGGCTTCGAAAGTAGCCTTATTGTGTTTAATTACAGATTCTAGCAAATTCTCCCAAAGTTCTTCGCTATCGCCCAAATTAATATAATGAAAATCTTGTTGGTTATAGTATTCGAGCGCCTTTAAATAATTCTTTTCAGCTAAAGTAAAATCATCGGCATAATCACGTGCGCCCTTATGCTGGTCAGATAAAACGATAAATTTATCAGTATTGGTAACATCAAAAATAAGTCCACGCTTACCGGGTGTTGTGTTGATGGTTTTGTACAATTTATTTAAAGCCGCATGGATACGTTTACGGTTGGGCCTTGACCCAAACTTATTCGACATGCGAATAATCCAGGCACTAAGTAAACGTTGTAAGAATTTCCGCATGTATAAAATGAGCCTTCGCTATTGAATAGTTTCTCAAAATAACAAAAAATATCACCAATCGTTTTTTCTGAAAAGCAATAGTTGTAATTCTTAGGTTAGGTTCAGCCTTGCTTTCCGTTTTATGCCGATGAAAAATCGGCATGCTCACTCCAATTAAGTTTAGTTTACACCGGTTAATCGCTTTTATTAAAGTCAGGTCCTTTCTATCGCCAATAAAATAAAGTCTTTTTTTAAATAATATTTTACTAATTTTGTTAGTATTGAAAAGATCAGGAAGCGCAGATTTACCCCTACATTATGGCCATGTACCACCATGGCTGGCGCAGCGTATGGCAACACTTGGCCTGGCTATAACGGAAGCGATATTATTAGAATGTGGTAAAGCAGAAGTAATACGCCGCTTAAGCAATCCTTTTTGGTTTCAGAGTTTAGGTGCTGTAATGGGTATGGACTGGCATTCGTCTGGAATTACGACATCAGTAATGGGCGCTTTAAAGAAATCGATTAATCCCTTATCGAAAGAGTTGGGCATTTACATTTGCGGAGGCAAAGGAAAACACAGCAGAGAAACGCCAAATGAACTTTTAAAAATTGCCGACAAAACGGGTTTAAATGGGACGGCGTTGGTTCGGGCAAGTAAACTCAGTGCAAAAGTAGACAATACAGCCATTCAAGACGGTTTTCAATTGTATCTTCATAGTTTTATTTTAAGCAGCGAAGGCGATTGGGCAGTGGTGCAACAAGGCATGAGCGATAGTAGCTCGACAGCAAGAAGATACCACTGGCATTCTGAAAACCTAAAATCTTTTGTCGAAGAACCACATACCGGCATCTGTGGTATTAATCAAGGCAAGATCTTAAATCTAACGGCTAATGATGCTGATCAAACGAGGCAGAGTATGATGAGCATTACAACTGAATCACCAGTGAGAATGCTTAATGAAATACAAAAACTGGTCTTGCCCGATCATCATGACGTAAAATCAAAAGATGTAGATTTAAAACGTTTAGGAAGTATTCTATGGCTTGCACAGGAAAAGCAGCCAAGAGATTTTGAGGAACTATTATTACTCGAAGGCATGGGGCCAAGAACCTTACAATCGATGGCTTTAGTGAGTGAGGTGATTTATGGTACACCTTCCCGATTTAGCGACCCTGCCCGTTATTCTTTTGCACATGGCGGTAAAGATGGACATCCCTTCCCTGTTCCGGTAAATGTTTATGATGAGACCATAAGTGTTTTTCAGAAAGCCATTGAAAAAGCGAAGATTGGAAATACAGATAAACAGCAAGCCATTAAATCATTGCATCAAATTGCACGAAATGCAGAAAAAGACTTTGTTCCTAATATGGATTTTGAAAAGGTAATTCAAAAAGAACGTGCCGAAAGCTGGAAATATGGCGGCAGAACAGTTTTTGGGAAAGAAAAGCCACCAAAGAACGAGCAGTTGAAGTTATTTTAAATCGGATTTGTTTTGCCACGGAAATATGGCACGCACGGATCTATTTCCAGATTACAGAATGATGTAGCTTATAGGTGCAACCTGAAAATAAATCTCAGGTTGGAGAATGCACATTTTCTTTTAAGTTGCACCTATACGGCTTTTATTAGCAGATCTGATATAACAAGGCTAGCATATGTTATTAAGATAATCCTTTCTTATTCTTATAGGTCATTTTGGCTTTTGTGCCTGCACTATAATTGTAATTTTTTAAGTTACTGGCCTTTTTTTCGTGAAAAGCTGCACCACGGTCAGCATCCTCATCTTCTTCAGTTTTCTTTTTCTTTGGTTTAGCGGCTGCATCAACTACTTTCAAATCTTCCGGTAATTCCATTACCTCCAGTTTTTGCCCAATGGCCTGTTCAATTTTTTTCACCTCAATCAATTCGATATCAGTAGAAAAAGTAATTGCGACAACATCTTCATCACCATGTTTAACAATGCGCTGAATTAACGTTTCTTTCTGCTCTGGCAATTCAAAATGCAGGATAAAAGGAATTCCCTCAATATTAAGTTCGCCTAAATTCTCATTGGCAACAATTAAAACTCTTGCATCAGGGTTATCTTTAAAGTCTTCAATATCGTCATAACCTTTATCATCAAAAAACAGCGAGCGATAGATACTGATCTCGCCTTCTTTATGCTGATTAAAGTTTTTATAAACTGTTTGTGCGGTTAAACGTGTATTTACAAAAACCACAACTTTATCAAAAACCTCGGTATCGTTTAATAATAAGGTTAACAGGTTAAGCTTTGTTCTGAAATTAGGCACCTGATAAAGCATCTGCTGATAAACTTCTGCCTGCTTTTCGCCTATTTCATCTACCTCGATGGTTGTGGTAGAATCTTTCATGAAAGGAGAAATCATCAGATTTAATTTCTCATGTATTACTTCGGTAAACACCACATGTTGAGATTTATAGGCACTGTTTGCCAATTCTACAACGGGTAACTGCAGGCCTTTTTTAACAATAAGCTCTGCATTATCTACAATAAACAACTGTATTTTATTAGTATTTAGTGCTAGTTTTAAATATAAAGCACGAGCCCGATCGGGTACAGCAACAATAATATCGCAACCATCCGTTATTTCGTTCATCTGTGTATCAACAGCGCCACGGCTATCAATTCCCAAAATCCTGAAGGTATTGTTGCGGTTCAATAATTTAAATTGTTTCAGAACATGGTCAACATGTTCTGCATCAGGTACTAAAATTAAAGCCCTTGGTGCTTCCTCAAACGCGTATTTCAACTTCATTAAAGTAGCTAAAACATAAGTTGTTGTTTTTCCCGAACCCTCTGGTCCCACCGCTATAACATCTTGTCCACCTAAAATGCGCGACATTGTTCTGGCTTGGATTTCTTTTGGCGTTAAAAATCCTGCATCAGTCATGGCCGCTACAAGTGGTTTGCTAAGTTTTAATTTATCTAAAGACACAATTACTATTTTAATGTTTGAACTGCAAATATCCTTAAAATAATTAGCTTTTCTGAAATTGAATTTAATCGCTTGGAAATGAATGTTGCAAGTTCTTGCCTACTACAGTTCTACTGCCCACTATTAGCTGAAGAAAACAAGGCCTGTTTCTATTCAGTTTATTTAATTCAGGGCAGTACCTCCAATAAAACCGTGGCTCTTATAAAAATTATTTTACTGAAAATGAAACAGTTGTAATATTTCCTAAAATAAAAACTACTAAATCTATAGATATTATATACTTATTTCTATATTTGCTCAACATTAATCATTAACAAAAATATGTTGAACAATTAAAACACTAAAATCATGTCGATTTATTTTCAATACCCAGCTATAGATGAATATCCGAAACTGATTTATCCGTTACAAAAAGAAACAGATGAACCAGTGCTTGCAAAGGATGAAGATAGTTTAAATAAAGAACAGATTTTAGAACTAAGAGATTATTTGGCATTAAAGCAATTATAAAACAGGGCCAGTTGACCGATTGGAAGGTTGGAGTTTCATAAACTCTCTACAATGGTTCGAATCCATTACTAGGCCGCAAAGTGTATCTCATAGCACTTTACCCTGATTCTGCTCAATCAGGCAAGATTTGGTTATCTTATATTTGTTTTGTTGTTAGCAAAGGCTATCCGCGATGGGTAGCCTTTACCTCTTTACGTAAATGCTGTCATCCTGAGGGTTAATTAATTGTTTAAAATCAATATGAGTGACGTACAATTATTTTTTCTTGGCCTACGGCGCAGCCTTGCCTCGGCTCGCCGCCGCCGAAGGGCTCTTTCTTTTTGGCATCAAAAAGAAACAAAAAATGCCGGCTGAAAATTTTTCTTTCTAAGCGAGTACGTTGGCTTGGACAGTGCAGCCCGAAAAATTTGTTAGGCCGGATTTAAGTAGAACGGGGATACCGTGCTATGGCCTAGCTGGATGGAAATGTGAAAGAAATTAAAATGTTGATTAATAGCAACTTGTAGAATAACGTCAATGGTAGCAGCGAAGGTTCTTGATCAAATATCCTGTCTTTTTGATTATTTAGAAGCGCAGTTTCAGTGCTCATCGTACAGTTCTGCTCCTGTTGTGCACTCCAATCTTTTTGGAAAGCTTTCGAAAATACAATATAACGAATCCAAAAAGTATTTCCGTTTCCATCAGGGCTATTTAGCAGATATGGTAATTTAAAATTTAATTCGTAGTCGAATATGATATGATTTATTTTTTTTAAAAAATCTCAAAACTTTTTATTTCATTCTGGGTTATTTATATAATTCACATTATACTAATCTTTTACAGATTAATTTGTTTGGTTTAAAAAAGGGATTTATGGATATAAATCCCTTTTCTTTTATGCGAATATTTTAAATCCTATATTAGCCCAATCAACATCACATCCATATTTTAGATGAACAGAAAACATTTCCTTTCTTCATTTATTGCGACTGCAACTGTACTTCCAGCATTTAAAACACTCGCCAATACCGTTGAAAATGAAAGTTCATCATTTAAGATCCCTCCTTATTTAAAACCAGGCGATACCATCGGGATTACGAGTCCTGCGGGATATATTACACAAGAACAGATCCAGCCTTCAATTTTACAGATGCAAAGCTGGGGTTTTACGGTAAAAGTTGGTGATACCATTGGCAAACGCGATTTTACCTACGGCGGAACAGATGAGGAGAGACTAGCTGATTTTCAGCAAATGCTAGATGATCCAGCAATTAAAGCGATTATGTGCGCCCGTGGTGGTTATGGTTTTGTACGGATAATCGATAAACTCGATTTCTCTTTGTTCAAAAGAAATCCAAAATGGATTATTGGCTTTAGTGATATCACCGTTTTGCATTGCCATTTGGCCAGAAATTATGGTATTGCCTCTATCCATTCCAAAATGTGCAATAGTTTTCCTGATGACTGGAGTAAAGCCGAACCTATGCAGATTGAAACGATTTTATCTATTAAAAACGCTTTAATTGGTGAGCAAATGGGTTATACTGCTCCTATCAATATGAATAACAAACAAGGAAAAGTTGATGGCATTTTAGTGGGCGGAAACCTGAGTATTATCGAAACTTTGGCAGGTAGCTGTTCGGATTTAGACACAAAAGGTAAAATCCTTTTTATTGAAGATACTGGCGAATACCTTTATCGTATTGATAGAATGTTGTGGAATCTAAAACGCAGCGGCAAACTTAAAAACCTTAAGGGATTAATTGTTGGGGGCTTTAAAGTTAAACCTGATGATGTCGGCGAAGAATTCGGCAAAACCATTTATGATATTGTTTTGGAAAAAATAAAGGAATACAATTACCCTATAGCTTTCGATTTCCCCGTGGGGCACCAACGAAATAATTTTGCTTTAAAATGTGGTGTAAACCATACCTTAATCGTAAACGAAACCGGATCAACGCTTATAAGTATTTAATTTTTAATATTTTAAGAGAAATAATTTTAAGAAAATTGCAAGCTTACACTGCTTTAAAACTTAGACCTGCTTAAAATATCTCAAGTGGTTCAATCGATAAAATATTACGCTTGCTTGCCGATAACTTATCAATCACCTATGGCACCTGGGATCATCTTAGACGGTTACACAGTCTTCACTTCATCCTCACTATAATCCTTAATATCAGTAATATATCCATTTATCAAAAGGAAATCGAATAAAGGTTTTGCTTCTGGCGTAACTGGCATATTTTCCGTTGTAATTACCTGATTGGTCTTTTTATCCAGGAAAGGATAAGCAAATAACCGCACATTGGTGTTAAACATATCGTTCACATAGCTCAATAACTGACCTGAATAATTTTCTCCGGTAAAATTTTTAGAATTGAATACAAATTTTAAGTTGTTGATGTTTGTTGCCAAGCCAACACTTTTAGGTTTGCACCTTGCCAAATATTTCGCCAGGCGGTTGTGGCGGGTAAAGTTAGATACGATTACGATGTTACCCGTATCGCACATTTCCTGTGCTCTTTTAGCCACTGTTTCCAAATCGATATCATCAGGAGTCTCTTGTCCATCCGTTAAAACGTTGGTTAACAAAACCTCTATCATTACCGCTAGGTTCCCTTCCTCCACCTTGTTTGTACGTTTAAACTGATCGGTAGCTTTATTAAACAGATTAAAGTTAGGCAGTGATTTCTGACCATATTTGGTCCTTAAAATCATAATATCCTTTTTATACAAAAGATCTTTGGCCTGACGGGGATGTGCATCGGCATCGAAAATTGCTGCTGCCGAGAAATCCTTCATAATCATATACAGATTAAGCAGGATATTATCTACACCTGGAAAAGCTGGCCCTTTTACCGAAATCAAGTCGATTTCTACAGATCCGATGGTTAAGTTATCAGCTAAAGATTCTACCATCAATTTTGGATCCTGATAGTGGTAAAATGCAGCATAAAGCAGGTTAACACCAATTATCCCTAAAACACGCTGTTGCATGTTTACATCTGTATCCAGCAAACGTACGTGGAAAAATATTTCATTTGGTAAACCACCTGGCTCGCTTTGGAAACGAATACCAACCCAGCCATGAGGCTCGTTGGTGCGTTTATAATTCAGGGTAGTAACGGTATCAGCGAAGGCAAAAAACGTACGGCTTTCGTATTTTTCGCCAGATAAACGCTCATTAAGTAAACCGAATTCGTGATCGAGCATCTGCAAGAGGCGATTCTGACTTACATAACGGCCATTGGTTTCTGCTCCATAAATAGCGTCGCTAAAAGTCATGTCGTAAGCCGACATCGTTTTGGCAACTGTTCCAGATGCTGCGCCAGCATTAAAAAAGTTTCTCGAAACTTCCTGTCCTGCTCCTATCTCGGCAAAGGTGCCGTAAATTCTCGGGTCAAGGTTTATTTTAAGTGCTTTACGCTTTGTATCCAGAATTTCTCTCTCCATGCCGCAAAAGTACGAAAAATGAGATTAAGGTGATTTTAAGAATGTAACTTAAAATCAATCTAAATACCTAAGCGGCGGCAAGGCCTTAAGTCAACGTCATTTCGATCCGATTAGCTATCGGATGAAGCGCAGTCCCGAATTTTCGTGAGAGAAATCTAATATCTTTATTCAACTAAACAGATTTCTCCTCCAAAGGAGTTCCTTTGGAACACTACGGTCGAAATGACGACCACACTAAAAAATAAGGTTAATGCCATCCAGCATTAACCTTATAAAACCTAAACTTAAACTATTATGAAACCTGCATCAGTATCAATCACAATCCCTCAAACTCAGCTGATGCAAGATTCATAACCTTTGAAAAAACTAAACTATTATGAAAAATCCTCTCTCGAGAATATCTTTATTACGATACTACAATTTCTTTATGTTGTAATTTAGCATCGTCTTTTTTGCTGATATTGATCGATAAAATACCGTCTTTGTATTCAGCAGTAATATTATCACCATCGGCACTATCAGGTAAATTAAATGATCTAGCAAATGAGCTATAATCAAATTCTTTACGTGTAAAATCTTTAGCTACCTGGGTTTCGTCTTTTTTAACTTCTGCCCAAACAGAAAGCGTGTCTTTTTTTAAATTGATCTGAAAATCTTCTTTCTTTAAACCTGGAGCAGCCAACTCAATTACATACGCAGTTTCATTTTCGTAAATATTCACATTTGGTGATTTATCAACCATTTTGTTTTTAGTTACTGCATCACTAAACAATGAATCAAAAACATTGTTAAAGTAAGGAGCTGTGTTACGGGTTCTGTTGTTAAAATTTACTAGTGTCATATCGCTTATTCTTTATTTTTTTAATTTTTAAATTGATAATACACCATATTCAACTTACATACCAAAGCAAAAATTTATGATATTCAAGACATTTTGGCAAAATAAATTCAAATCAAAAGACAAATTGGCAGAAATAAAGGATTTTTCAGACAAATTCAACTACAAAACCAATATCCATTTGCGCTTTATTGATTTCGATATGATGGGTCATGTAAACAATTCAATTTACTTTACCTATTTAGAAATTGCCAGAACAAAGTATTGGGAAGAAATTATAAAATGGGATTGGAAGAAAACCGGGATCGTAATCGCCCATGCTGAACTGGATTACATTTTACCTATCGTAATGAACGATAAAATCGCTATCCATGTAAAAACATCGAGGATCGGCACTACAAGTTTCGACCTGGAATACCAGATCGTTAAGATAAAAGGAGCAGAAGAGATCATCTGCAGTAAAGGAAAAACGGTTTGCATTGCGGTTGATTACGCCACAAGCAGACCAACTGCTATCCCAGAAGAGGAAAAGCAAAAAATGCTGGGTTTTGAACAGCTGTAAAAAAACGCAGATCGTCATCTCGACTGAAGCGCAGCGGAATGGAGAGATCTAAATTAAAAGTACTCCTGAAAGAGATTTTGCTTCGCAGAGCCTTCGGGTTCTAGACTGCGTTGCACTCCGCTCGAAATGACGATAATTTTTTAGCGTTTCCTAATAACTAGAACCATCAGGCATAATTTTGCCAGGATTTAATATCCCATTTGGATCGAAAACTTTTTTAATACCCCGCATTAAATTAAGATGAATTTCAGAATACTTGATCGGCATAAATTCCTTTTGCACCAAACCAATTCCATGTTCACCAGATAACGTGCCACCTAAAGCAGTTGTTAATTCGAATATTTCGGCAATACCAAATTTGAGTTTGTTTTTCCAGTCTTCATCGCTCATTCCAGCTTTAATGATATTTACGTGCAGATTTCCATCACCGGCATGACCATAACAAACACTTTCGAAACCGTATTTAGCGCCAATTTCTTTGATACCATTGATTAATTTAGGTAAAGCCGCACGCGGAACAACGGTATCTTCTTCTTTGTATACGGAATTGGATTTTACTGATTCGGCCATCGTTCTTCTCATCCTCCATAGTTCTTCTTTTTGAGAAGCAGTATCTGCAAACAAAACTTCCGTACAGTGATGCGCTTCTAAAACAACATTGGTTTTCTCGCAGTTTTTAAAGATATCATCCAAATCATCTCCATCAAACTCAATCATCAATAACGCAGCAACATCATCTTTTAAATCGAACTTAATATCATCAAATTTAATTACCCATTCCACCCCTTTCCGCTCCATAAACTCTAAAGCCGATGGCGTTACCCCTGCCCTAAAAATTGCAGAAACCGCTGCGCATGCATCTTCATTCGTGCTAAATGAGCCCATCATTAAAACCGATTGACTAGGTTTAGGCAATAATTTGGTAACGATTTTAGTTACCACTGCCAAGGTACCTTCCGAACCGATCATCAGCTGGGTTAAATTATAACCTGATGCATATTTCAAAGTATTTGCACCTGTCCAAATGATATCACCGTTAGGCAAAACCACTTCGAGATTGAGAATGTATTCACGTATCGTTCCATACTTCACTACTCTTGGTCCACCAGAACCATGAGCTACATTCCCACCAATAAAACAAGATCCTTTACTACTTGGATCAACTGGGTACAGAAGTCCTTTTTCAGCAACAGCATTGATGAATTCTTCGGTAATTACGCCCGGTTCAACAGTTGCCTGTAAGTTTTCGGTATCAATATCTAAGATAGCTTTAAATTTTTCCATTGATAAAGAAACACCACCATAAATAGGCAGAGCGGCGCCGCTTAAACCAGTACCACCACCACGTGGCGTTACCGGAACATGATGCGCATTACAGATTTTAAGTAAAGCGGAGACTTCTTCTGGAGAAGTTGGTTTCACCACAATTTCAGGCTGATAGCGTAAGTCTTCCGTTTCATCGTGACTGTAATTATCTAAACTTTCTACATCAGTAAAAACTTTATCTACTCCTATTGCAGCCTTAATTTCTGCTAAAATTTCGGGATTGATCTTCGTAAAATTCATTTTATTTTGCTGATATATAAGATAATTTAACAAAAGAATGCCCAATTTGACCAGGCATAGGTGGATTTAGTTTTTTCATACTCACGTTAACCATTTCAACAAAAGGATACAATTCGATAACTTTCGAAATGATATTCTTCAAAACCGTTTCTAAAAGCTTTTGTGTATGCTTCATTTCTTCCATGATGATGTGATTCAGGTCTTCATAATTAACCGTCTGTGCCAGTTCATCATCAAAACCCTGCGGCGTAAATTCTGTTACTAAATCTACAACAAAATGATTTCCAATAAGTTGCTCCTCTGGATAATAACCATGTAGGGCAAAGCATTTAACATCTTTTAAGGCTACGGTTTGTTTAAAATGGCTCATGTATGTTCTGTAAGCTGCAAAATTAAATTTTTATTCATGAATATAATGCCCATTGCCGTAAATTGTTACCTTTGAAATGAACGCGATTTCTTAACCAGATAACACGAAATTACATGAGCAAATCAGCAAAAAAGGACCTTTACGAGGCACCAGACTATTATTTATTGGACGAATTGTTAACCGATGAGCATAAATTAATTCGTGCAACGGCCAGAGATTGGGTAAAAAAAGAAGTAAGTCCGATTATTGAAGATTATGCGCAAAAAGCAGAATTTCCAAAACACCTCATTAAAGGTTTGGCTGATATTGGTGCTTTCGGACCAACTATCCCTGTTGAATATGGTGGTGCTGGTTTAGATTATACCGCTTATGGGATTTTGATGCAGGAAATTGAACGCGGTGATTCTGGTATCCGTTCTACAGCTTCTGTGCAGGGTTCGTTGGTGATGTACCCTATTTATGCTTATGGTACTGAAGAACAACGTAAAAAATACCTACCAAAACTGGCGAGTGGCGAAATGATGGGCTGTTTTGGATTAACAGAACCTGATCACGGCTCTAACCCGGGCGGAATGGTAACCAACATCAAAGACGCAGGGAGCCACTACGTTTTAAACGGTGCCAAAATGTGGATCAGTAATGCACCTTTTGCAGACATTGCTGTGGTTTGGGCGAAAGACGAATCTGGAAAAATAAGAGGATTAGTTGTGGAACGCGGAATGGAAGGATTTTCTACCCCTGAAACACATAACAAATGGAGTTTACGTGCTTCAGCTACAGGCGAACTTGTTTTTGATAATGTAAAAGTGCCAAAAGAGAATATTTTTCCCGAAATCAGCGGATTAAAAGGTCCATTGGGTTGTTTAAACCAAGCTCGTTATGGCATTGCATGGGGCGCTTTGGGTGCAGCAATGGACTGTTATGATACCGCTTTGCGTTACTCAAAAGAGCGTGTACAATTTGGAAAACCTATTGGTGGTTTCCAATTACAGCAAAAGAAACTGGCAGAAATGGTAACCGAAATTACCAAGGGCCAGCTGTTGGTTTGGCGTTTGGGCGTATTAAAAAGTGAAAACAGGGCTTCTGCAGAACAAATATCGATGGCCAAGAGAAACAGTGTAGAAATTGCACTGGACATAGCCCGTAATGCCCGCCAAATGCTTGGCGGAATGGGAATTACCGGAGAATACTCCATTATGCGCCACATGATGAACTTAGAATCGGTAGTAACTTACGAAGGTACACACGATATACATTTACTGATCACCGGAATGGATGTAACCGGATTAAACGCATTTAAATAGATTCCTATATGTTTCAAAAGAACGTTCTCAAAATTTTCTTTCTGTTTGCGCTTATTGCTTTATTTTTAGATTCATCAGCACAGCGCAAAAATTTTTCGACATCTAAAACCGAGCCTACATGGCTTCGGAAAGTAGTAACGGTAAATAAAAACCTATCCAAAAACATTTATGGAATATGGCTTTAATACAATATTTATCTAAAAATTTCCACAACAATCATATTCCAAATAATACTTCTAATTTTGAGGCTCAACATAGAATAGAAGAAAATGAAAGATTTTAAAAAATATACCTATATACCTGCCCCACCTGAAGAAGTTTATTTAGCCCTTACGAAAGAAACCAGCATTAAACTATGGACTGGTGCTGAAGTAGAGTTTGAAGAATTGCCAGAAACAGAATTTTCTTTCTGGGATGGAGATATTACGGGCAAAAACATTGAATTTGTTTACGGTAAACAGATTGTTCAACAATGGTATTTTGGAGAAGAAAACGAACCTTCTATCGTAACCATAAAACTTCACGAAGATAAAAAAGGAACTTCACTGGAATTTAAACAAACCAATATCCCTGATGAAGATTATAAAGATTTTACCGAAGGTATTCAAGAATATTTCCTGGGAGGTTTGGTAGATTTCTTTGACGAATAAATCAACTTAACTTAAAAAAATGAAAACTAAAATTAATGCTCTCTTTTCTTTTTTGCTTGTGGTTACTTTAACCAGCTCTTGCAGAACGTACCTTACACCTGCCTTGCCAGGAAATAATATGGGCTATCTGCCTCGTCCGATGGAAGCCGACAGTGTTAAATCTTTAACACATGCATCAGCAAGTTTTGCCGGGGCCTCTTCTCCAGGAAATGGTAGCGTCTCATTTGAATTGGGTATGTTGAATATTAACCGTGCCCATACGTTTAAAGGATTTAACATTGCATACGGTGTTTTTGGTTATTTAGGGAGCGCAGAAAATACCTACCAAGATGATGCTAATAATGCCAAAGCAGATTACCCACCTTCTTTTAACAAAAAAATGTATGGCTTTGGCTTGAGAACTTCTATAGGCTTCCATAGCACGTCTGCTAATGGAAATACAGATTTTAGATTTATAAATTGGGAAAACGCTTTAAGTACCGAAAGTGGAGCGTATGCTGATTTTAGAGAAGAAGTTTATAATGGTAAAGTTTACAATTATGCAGGTGTTTCAAATAGGAAAAGATTTTGGACCACTGGTTTATCGACAGAAGTGATCTTTAGAGGAATGCGTAATCATGACATTAAACACGCTTTTAGGCTTTTCATTGGCGGAACACCAGGACTAGCTAACAGTTTTAAGTACGGAGATTTCGCAGACATTGATAAAATAATTAAAAGTTCCGGAGCATGGAATCTTAGCTACTTTTTAAATGTAAAAAAAATCACACTTTCATTTGAAATAGCCGAAAATATAAATTTAGCAAGTAAGATTTCTTTAGGTTATAAGTTCTAATAAAACTTATCGCAGCTATTACTGTTCTGATATAAATATAATATTATGAACAGAACATTAGGAATTATATTAATCGTTGTGGGTATTGCTATGCTCATCTGGACTGGCTTCTCTTACACTAAAAAAGAAAAAATTGTTGATGCAGGTCCCATTCAAATATCTGCCGATAAAGAAAAATCCGTCAATTGGCCTCCTTATGCAGGTGGCATTATTCTGGTGGCTGGTGTGATTGTATTCGTAGCGTCGAAGAAAAAATAATTGATTTGTCATTCTGAGCCTGTCGAAGAACTTTGAAGCATTTCGACAGGCTGAATGTGACAATTTATATCTCTGAACTATAAACCGATCTTATCGCATCCCTTAAGTTATACTTCGAAGCCATCACCTCTCCATAGGCACCAGCACTACGGATGGCAAAAATATCGCCCCTGAACGATTCAGGTTGCTCTACTTCTTTACCAAAACAATCGGTACTTTCACAGATTGGGCCTACAATATCGTATTTAACGACTTCGGACTTCGAACCCGTTACTCCAGACTGACTAAGATTTTCGATTTTGTGATAGGCTTGATATAAGGCTGGGCGCATCAATTCAGTCATACCGGCATCTAAAACCACGAAATTTTTCTTCTTTCCGTTTTTGATGTAAAGTACACGGGTAATCAATGAAGCCGATTGACCAACCAATGCCCTACCCAATTCAAAATGTACTTCCTGGCCAGGTTTAACAGTCAAAAATTCATTGAAAATCTTAAAATAAGATTCAAAGTCAGGAATCTGATTATCGGGATTGTAATAATCGATGCCTAAGCCGCCACCAACATTTAATACTTTTAGGTTAAAACCTTTATCTTCAAACCAGGCTGCAAATTCGTTTACACGCACACAAAGGTTTTTGTACACATCCAAATTGGTAATCTGCGAACCAATATGAAAATGGATACCGATAAATTTCAGGTTTGGAGATGCTTTTAAAGTTTCCGCGCACTCTGGCAAATCCCAGGAGTTGATCCCAAATTTATTTTCGTCTAAACCAGTGGTAATGTTGTGGTGTGTATGTGCATCCACATTAGGATTGATGCGGATAGCCACCTGAGCTGTTTTACCTTTTTTACCGGCAAGTTCATTCAGCACCTCTAATTCCTGGATAGATTCTACATTAAAGCAGAAAATGTCAAGATCAAGGGCTTCGTTGATTTCTTTATCCGATTTACCTACTCCGGCAAAAACGATTTTTTTGTGATCAAAACCTACTTCAACTGCTCTTCTCACCTCTCCTGCACTCACGCAATCTGCACCGAAACCAATTTCTTTAATCTGGTTTAACAGCACAGAATTAAAATTTGCCTTTAGTGCATAGTGAATGTGAAATTGGTACGGAGCCGCTGCATCTGCACAGGTGCGCAAGGTTTTTTGCAACAGATCGGTATCATAGTAGTAAAAAGGCGTTTCTATATTGTTAAACTTTGATATATCTTTATCGGCGAACATGTTCAAATTCCTTATTATAATTTTAATTTTATTCTTTGGGCTAATTTATTTGGGTAACTACCTGGATTTAAAGCATGGAAGAATTACCCAGAAACAATACAACGGAAAAGTCCGGTTTTTTATCGTGTTACTCTTCATTGTACTGTTCCTCTTATTTATCAAAAAATGAAGATAGCAGCCGCCATATTTATTATTCTCATTCTTTCTGCAGGATTGTATAACTCTTACAAAAAACATAAAAACGGGTTACTACCGGCAAGTTTCTTGGCTTTTCACTTCCTTATAGGCTTTCTAGTGGCGGTAGGTGCTTTTTTCCTCTTATTCGAATAGTCTATTGTGCAGGCTTCTTAAAGCTTCGGTTTTATACTCACTTAATATTAAAAGCGAAACGTTGTAGTTGCTTCCACCGTAAGAAATCATACGGATCGGAATGTGTTTTAAACCTTCTAAAACCCTGCTGGCGAAACCATGCTTCTCCGAACCGAAATCGCCCACTACACATACAATGCTGTGGTTGGTATCTACCTCTACCGTTCCGAAACTTTCCAATTCTTCGATAATCTGCGGCAAATGAGCTGTTTCATCAATTGTTAACGATACGGCAACCTCAGAAGTAGTAATCATATCGATAGGTGTTTTATACCGTTCAAAAACTTCAAAAACCCTGCGTAAGAAACCATAAGCCAACAACATACGGCTCGACTGGATACGGATTGCCGTGATGCCATCTTTGGCTGCTATTGATTTAATTTTTCCTTTTTCGCTATCGTGGGTAATCAAAGTACCTGCAGCTGAAGGTTCCATCGTGTTTAACAAACGAACCGGAATTTTATATTTCTGTGCTGGGAAAACTGATTGAGGGTGCAAAATCTTTGCGCCAAAATAAGCCAACTCAGCTGCTTCATCAAAAGATAACTGTGCAATTGGTTTAGTGCCTTTAACAATACGTGGATCGTTGTTGTGCATGCCGTCAATATCCGTCCAGATTTGAACTTCTTCCGCCATAATTGCTGCACCTAATAATGATGCAGTATAATCACTACCACCGCGACGTAGATTATCTACCTCGCCAAAACTGTTGCGGCAGATGTATCCTTGCGTAATGAACAGTTTATTGTCTTTATGCTGCTCCAAAAGGGGCATTAAATGTTTCGTTGTAAAAGGAATATCAGGCTCATTATCTTCATCCGTTTTCATGAAATCTAAAGCCGGCAATAATACCGAGGGTACGCCGATAGACTTTAAATAAATATGGTATAAAGTTGTAGATAACAATTCTCCTTGAGCCAACACTACTTTCTCCTCAATAGGAGTAAAAATATCGTTCGCTAAGCCAGCTAAGAAACCAAAGTGATAATCGATCACTTCATTTCCCTGCTCTTGAAACTCGGAAGCAGGCAACAATTCAACAACAAAAGCTTTATATTTCTGGTATAAATTCTCGACGCACTCGCTTCCCTTCTTCTTATCTCCAGCTAAAAAATAATTTGCAATTTCCACTAAACTATTTGTAGTACCAGACACGGCTGATAATACTACAATCTGCTCTTCATTTGGATTAACGATATCCAACAACTTCGTCATGCGCTCAGGACTACCTACTGAAGTACCCCCAAATTTTAATATTTTCATTTAATGCTTATTGTTTTTAACGGTAATGAAGCTATCATAATTTATTTATTTACTTTTGGCTATGGAAAATTATGATGGTTTCACTTTTTAATACCAGAATATGTAATTTTCTTTATTATTGTATCGGGGCGTGAAATTAAACAAAAGCAGCTTAAAATCAACACCCTCAACAAAATAAAATTTGGACGGGCTGAAATAAATGCGTTTCAACCAAACATCATTCAATAAAATTTGTTCAACACCAGATATTAAATTTAAAAAACAGCTCAATGCAGGCAATTGACCAATCAACACAAGCCACAATTAATCAGTGGTTAAGTGGAAATTATGATGAAAATACCAAGGCAGAAATACAGGCCCTTGTGGATAAAGATGCAACTACCGAATTAACAGATGCATTTTATAGAAGTTTAGAATTTGGAACTGGTGGCCTACGTGGTATTATGGGTGCAGGTTCTAACCGGATCAACAAATACACTATTGGAACGGCTACGCAAGGATTGGCCAATTATTTAAACAACAAGTACCCTCACGAAAAAATCAAGGTTGCCATTGCACACGATAGTCGCAATAACTCTGATTATTTCGCTAAAATTACAGCAGATGTTTTTTCCGCAAACGGGATCCATGTTTATTTCTTCTCTGCATTAAGACCAACTCCAGAACTTTCTTTTGCTGTGCGCCATTTTGGTTGCAAAAGCGGTGTAATGCTAACGGCCTCGCATAATCCTAAAGAATATAACGGTTATAAGGCCTATGGTGCAGATGGTGGTCAATTTACTTCTCCTGATGATAAATTGGTGATCGATGAAGTAAATAAAATTAAAAGTATCGACGAAGTTAAATTCGACCGTGTTGAGGCGAATATCGAACTCATTGGAGAAGATGTAGACGAACTGTATTTAGACGGAATCACTGCACTTTCTATTTCTCCTGAAGCGATAAAAAGACAGCACGATTTAAAAATTGTATATTCTCCTATCCACGGAACTGGAATTACCCTGGTACCAAAAGCTTTGGCTCAGTTTGGTTTTACAAATGTAACCCTGGTTGAAGAACAAAGCACACCAGATGGAAATTTCCCAACAGTAGTGTATCCTAACCCAGAGGAAAAAGACGCATTGACTTTAGCAATGAACAAAGCAAAGGAAATTGATGCTGATTTAGTTTTGGCTACCGATCCTGATGCTGACCGCGTAGGTATTGCGGTAAAAGACAACAATGGCGAATGGGTATTGCTTAACGGTAACCAAACGGGCAGTTTATTAATCAATTACCTGTTATCAGCCTGGCAAGACAGCGGCAAATTAGATGGCAATCAGTTTATTGTGAAAACCATTGTAACCTCTAACCTGATCGAAGAAATTGCCAAAAAGAAAAATGTAACTTACTACAACACCTTAACCGGGTTTAAATACATCGGTCAGTTAATGACGGAATTAGAAGGTAAAAAATACTTTATCGGTGGTGGTGAAGAAAGTTATGGCTATTTAATCGGCGATTTAGTACGTGATAAAGATGCTGTAGTTTCTGCGGCTTTTATCTCTGAAATGACCGCTTATTATAAAGATAAAGGTGCAAGTTTATACAATGCATTGCTAGATATGTATGTAGAATATGGCCTTTACAAAGAAGATCTGGTTTCGATAACCAAAAAAGGCAAATCAGGTGCTGAAGAAATTAAAGCCATGATGGTTAAATTCAGGGAAAACCCTCCCGCAACATTGGGCGATTCGAAAGTTTCAGTACTTAAAGATTACGAATTAAGTCAGGAAACTGATTTGGCAACCGGAAAAGTAACTAAACTGGATTATCCTACTTCTGATGTTTTACAGTTTATTACCGAAGATGGCAGTATTGTTTCAGCCCGCCCGAGTGGAACGGAACCGAAAATTAAATTCTACTGCAGCGTAAATGCACCTTTAGCAGATAGAAAAGATTTTGACAAGGTTAATGCACAACTTGGAGAAAAAATCAAAGCGGTAATGACTGATTTGCAGGCTTAATTTTAACCACAGATAATAAGGATTAACACAGATGAATAGCTTTCATCTGTGTTTTTTTGTTTTTAACCATATTAGTGTTTAGCCAAGCCTGTCAGCTGTTCAGGCGGGGAAATTTGTGAATGATTAATCAATCAGTTGCTGTACATTTTTCTTAGAAATATAAATAATAGCAGCCTCACTTTTCTCAGCAGATAAGTATTTACCAGTTTTTTTATCATGAATGCCTCTTCCGGCTGAAACATAGAGTTTACCTGATTTATCTACATGCACATTATTGATCTGGTTCTCAAACGGAACCTTCAATATTTCTGAAAATCCGTTTTTAAAAACCTCAATATCACTTTTTAATACATAGCTCGACATAGAACTTCCAACTATGGGCTCTAAATTCTCTTTGAGTTTAACTTTCACTTGATCATCCAGGTAAACAGTGGCAAATTCCTGGAATCGTTGTTCTGAAATATTAAATTTGCTGCACCAATCCCACGTAAAACCTTTATCTAGACTAAAGTATTGGCTAAAAGTGGCCAACTGCAAATTTTCTTTAGTCCGTAAACTGTTTGACTGCAATGCGAAAATAGTATCCTTAACAGCGAGAAAACCATATATAGGCTGATGATTTACTTTGGTTTTTTGCCAGGTCTTGCCTTTATCCGTAGTTTGATAAATTTCTGTTAGGGTTGATACCATTAAAGTGTCATCAATACTGCCATAAACGGCATGGGCTTCTCTCCCATTTGCAATTTCAATTCTTGTCCAATTTGGATTGTTAAAAGTAGGTGGTACCTCTGGTACCTCTTTTTTGGCACATGAGGATAATACCATCATCAATGCGATAGTTTTAAATAATTTCATAGGTTTCATTTTTTGTGTAATGCAAGATAAATAAAAATCTGATTAACTAAAAACACAGGTGAAATTATAGGATTTAGTTGCTGAAGACGAGCGAATAATAAATTTTCTGTATCCTTTGTGATTCTGTGGCAAAAACAAAACATCAGATGCAAAATTCATCAATAAAAATAGATTGCGTATATTTACATATATTAAAGAATGGACTTATGACTGAGATAATTTTAAAAGATAATGTAGAACAAAGTAAAATTGACGCGTTGTTAGCTTTTCTAAAATCATCGGACATTGATGTTGAATTAAGAACCGTATCGCCAAAGAAATCAACTAAAACAATGAAATTTTCTTTATCTAAAGGCATTTGGAGTGACTATAATATTAACTCAACGGAACTTAGAGATAAAGCTTGGAAAAGGTAATGGTTTTATGTGATACAAACATTTTTATCGAAATTTACAAGGGCAATGATTTAATCATTGAAGCCTTTGAAAAAATTGGCCAAGATAATGTTGCTATTTCTGATGTTACTTGCGCAGAATTACTTTATGGAGCAAGAAATAAAAGAGAATTGAATCTAATCAGAAAAGATATAGATAAATTAATTGTTCTACCAATTTCTTCACCAATATCTAATCAAGCAGTAAGGCTGGTTGAGCAGTTTTCTTTGTCACATAACCTTAATCTTCCCGATGCTTTAATTGCATCTACATCGATATTTCATGATCTGGAACTTTACACATTAAATCTTAAGGATTTTAAATTTCTGGAAAATTTCAAACTGTACAAAGCTTAAACCTGCCCCTAAAAGTAAGAAATTGTGTCTTTCTTATTTTTTCTTTGCTGCAACCAATTTCTTTAATACTTTTGCAGCGCAATACCATGTTCAAAAAAATCTTAATATATCTTATCATTACATGTACCGTTTCTAACGGCGCCATGCAATTGGTAATCTATTCTGGTTATAAAATGAACAAAGAATACATTACAAGTGTATTTTGTATCAATAAAGAACATCCAGAATTACATTGTGATGGACAGTGCTTCCTGGCTAAAAAACTAAAAGAGCTTGAGGGTAAAAACAAACAGGCTCAGGAAAACTTGAAAAGAGTTGTAGAGGCCGAACCCAGATTTCAGACTATTGCATTGAATCACACTCTTCCTTATTTCATCATCACTTCAGAAAATCTTTATATCGAAAAACCGGTTAAGGATCTTTCCATTTCTATTTTTCATCCACCGAAAGCAGTTTAAGTCTTTTTTTATGGTTTTTTATGCGAAAGCTTATGCTATTGCAAAGTATGGCTATCTGTCATTTTGAGCGAAGCGAAGAATCTCATTTATAACAACCACAAGGCCTGCCATTTTCTGTAATGTCAATTTCTGCTTAAGTGCCAGAGATTCTTCATTGCATTCAGAATGACAGCAAATTAATTTTTACTTATCTAATTTTTCTTAAAATGAAATTATCACAATACTTTCTGGCATTGTTATGCCCTATTATATTATTATCTTCTTGTAAAAAAAATACCGACGAAGTTGCCGCAGATACCAAATCTACTTTTTCTATTGAATTCGAAAATCAGGTAAACGGAAGTCCCTTGGTTTTAAACACTACAACTTACAAAAATGCCAAAGGCGAAGATTTTAAGATCAATGTATTTAAATACTATGTAAGTAACATCAAATTAAGCAAAGCTGACGGAACCACTTATCTCATTCCTGAAAGTTATTTCTTAATCGATGCTTCGAAAGCAGAATCGACAAATATTACGCTAAAAGATGTACCAACGGGTGATTATATCAAAATAGAATACACCATTGGTGTAGATTATGCCCGTAATTTTGCCGGTGCACAAACTGGTGCGCTAGATCCGATCAACGGCATGTTCTGGACCTGGAACAGCGGTTACATATTCGTTAAACTAGAGGGAACTTCACCGCAATCAACAGCAACCGGAAATGCAATTACCTTTCACATTGGTGGAGTTACCGATCCAAACAATACCATTAGAACTTTTACCACGGAGATTAATGCGGCAAATCCACTTCGAATTAGAACCGATGGCAAACCGAATATGCACTTTATTGTAAATGCAGCTGCATTATTTACAGGTAAAACCGATGTGAGTTTTGCTACTTTGAATATGACAATGGGTGGAGCAAATTCTGTAATTGTAGCCAACAACTATGCAAATGGCTTATTTCGTTTAGATCACATCCATAATTAAATGTTAAGGAAAATAACCGTCTTCGTAATGCTTTTTTTAAGCATTGCGTTGATGTATGCCTGTAGCAAAAATGAAGATGAAGTAACGCCTGAGGAAAAGAAAATTACCTTTTCGGTTCCGGCCAACTTCCCTGCTCCGGTATACAGTTTCGAAGACAATAAATTAAGCAATGCAGGTTTTGCGCTTGGTAAGAAATTATTTTACGAAGCCCGCTTATCTGCAGATAAAAGTGTTTCATGCGGAAGCTGTCATCAGCAATTTGCTGCTTTTACACAACTTGATCATAAAGTAAGTCATGGTGTAAATAATTGCCAGGGAAAACGGAATACGCCTCCACTTTTTAATCTGGCCTGGCAAAAAGCGTTCTTTTGGGATGGCGGTGTAAAAAACATCGAAACGTCGCCACTAAACGCCATTACCGATGCATGCGAAATGGGTACTGATATACAAACAATCGTTGCGTTCCTGAAAAAAACGGCTCCATATCCCGATTTATTTAAACAGGCCTTTGGTTCAACAGAAATCAATTCGCAACTGATTTTAAAGTCGATTACACAATTTACGGCAGTACTGGTTTCAGGAAATTCGAAATACGATAAAGTAATGCGCAAAGAGAATGCTGTTTCCTTTACCTCTGCAGAATTGGCGGGTTACAATCTGTTCAAAGAAAAATGTACATCCTGCCATGCAGAACCATTTTTTACTGATTTTTCTTACAGAAGTAACGGATTAGATCTGGTAAGTATCGATGAAGGGCGTTCACACATTACGGGGGTAGCTTCAGATTTAGGAAAGTTCCGTGTGCCTACCTTACGCAATATCGAATATACGAGTCCATATATGCACGATGGTCGCTTTTATAGCTTAGATGAGGTCTTGGAACATTATAACTCTGGCGTAAAAGCCTCAGCAAATCTCGACGTTCAACTAAAAAATGGCATCCCTTTAAATACCACAGAAAAAGAGCAGATCAAGGCCTTTTTAAAAACATTAACAGACAATGAATTTATCAAAAACACACTATACAGCGAGTCGTAAATTATTGATTTTAATTTTCGTACTCATGAGCAGTCAGGTTTTCGCCTGCGATATCTGCGGTTGTTTTATGGGCATCACCCCCTACTACAACCGCAATAGCATCAGCGTTTTATACCGTTACCGTTCGTTTAGCGGCTATGAAGGGCAATCGCATTCATTATTCCCGAATGGAGGAAATTTCTTTATCCCAGCGCGAAGTCAAGATTCACCAATAACCAATCATGCTGGCAATGCAAATGATTATGAACTTTACCGTTCTTTAGAGGTTAGAGGTAAATATTTTATCAACAGTAAACTGGAAATCAATGCCATTTTACCTTATGTTTCCAATAGCGAGCGTTATAATGGATATACCTCCTCTATTTCGAGCGTGGGCGATATTAATTTGTATGCAGGTTACCATCTCGTGCAAAAGCTTGAAGATAATTTTAAACAACAGTTGATTGCCGGGGCCGGTATAAAATTGCCAACAGGTAAAAACGATTTTAAAAACACAGCTGGCATCCGTTATTCCTCATTGATGCAAGCCGGAACAGGAAGTACCGATGGTTTTGTATACCTAAACTACATGGTAGGCTTAGGAAAATTTGGGGCAAGCCTAAATACCTCTTACAAGGTTAATGGAACCAACAGCCGCGATGAAGGTATTGCTAATAGCACGACCAGTTTCCTTAATATTTTTTATACCCAAAGAGTTGGCAAAGATATTCAGGTTATGCCATCAGCACAGTTTTTTTATGAATATTCTGGCGGAGAAAAATACCAAGGACAAAAAACCGGCGAACACGTCATGAATAACCTGATGGGCGGTGCGGGTATAGATGTTTTTTATAAAAATGTAGCACTAAACGCTGGAGTACAAAAAAACATTTGGGAAGCTGAAACCGATCACCCAATGAGTGCCGGAAAGGTTTATATTGGAATTACTTATAATTTTTAAATCACAGCATATGAACAGATTAAACATTTTGTTGTTAAGCATAGCAACAGCATTTCTTTTTTCCTGTAAAACGGAACCTGATTCGAAAGCGATACGCCAGGAAGTACTTAACATCCACGATAAATTAATGATTGATGGGGAAAAAGTAGTAAAGAACAAAATGAAATTAGATAAACTATTGGTTTCAGATCAGATTAACCTTGCTCAGGATTCGGTACTACAAAAACAAAAAATAAGCGATTTAATTATACGGTTAAATGCAGCTGATGAAAAAATGATGGATTGGATGCACTTCTTTAAAGACGATTTTAAAGGAAAAACCGAACAGGAAGATCTTGATTATTATAAATCCGAAATGGTGAAAATTAGAGCTGTGGAAGATGGTTATATCAAGGTTACCAGAGAATCAGATTCGTTGATAAACGGATATCAAGTTAAATAAAACAGTCAGGAAGTCAGATGTCAGGAGTCCGAAGATGCAGAGCTTAACAATTTAAGTATCTAAACCTCGGTCTTCGAACATCCGGCCCTCGACATTAAACAATTCAAAATGAAAAAATTAAATTTCGCAATAATCCTAATTGGATTAATAACCTTGTCATTAAAATCAAATGCGACACCAATAATCAACGGATCAAAAACAAGGCCTATCGATTCTGCAAAGAAAGCAATGGTAGATCCGGTTTGTAAAATGAAAGTAAAAGCTCAGACAGCTAAAACTGCGGTTTATAATAAGGTTACCTATAGTTTCTGTTCCGAAAACTGTAAGCAAAAATTTGTGGCCGAACCAGCAAAGTATATAAAAAATAAGTCGAGAGACTAATATTCGTCAACCTGTCCCGATTTTTCGTATCGGGATCAGGATCTTGATTCTGGGTAGTAGATGCTGAAATAAATTCAGCATGACGATAACCCAAACAAATTACCTTGTATATTTACACTTTTAATATAAAATCATGAATAAAATTACTGCTTACATCGCAACCTGCCTGCTAGTTGTTTCCATATTTACCGCTTGTAAACAAGAAAGAAAACTTCCCTTTTATGGCGAACGTCATGCCGAAACCGTTAGAGATGCAGCAGGTATAGAGAAAATTGATACCGTTTACCAAACTATTCCAAACTGGTCTTTCTTAAACCAGGATAGCATAGTAACAACGAACAAGGCAACAGATGGTAAAATCTACATTGCTGATTTTTTCTTTACTTCTTGTACCACCATCTGTCCCACCATGCACCGCAACTTAATGTCGGTTTACAATGAATTTAAAACCAATCCAGATGTGATGTTTGTATCACATACCATTGATTTTAAATACGACAGACCAAATGTTTTGAAAAAATATGCTCAAAAACTAGGTGTAGACGGACCAAAATGGCAGTTTCTTTATGGAAGTAAAGACAGCGTATATACCCTGGCAGAAAAGAACTATTTAGTGGCTGTTGGCGAAGATAGTACCGCTAAAGATGGGTATATACATCAAGGATATTTGGTTTTAATCGATAAAGACAGACGGATCCGCGGTGCTTATGATGGTACTAAAAAAGAGCAGGTAGAACAATTGAAAAATGATATTCCGGTTTTATTGGCCGAGTACAAAAAATAAAAATTATTAGTCACGGAGACACGGATCTATACGGAATAAAAAGAATTTGTCTCCATGATTTGCTCTATAGCCAAACTAGTTTTACCACAGATATATAGGATAAAGACAGATAAATAACTAAATCTGTGTTTATCTTTCCTTATCTGTGGTTAATATTAACAAAACATCAATGCGCAAGTACATCATCAACTCCATCTTTTCCCTTTTCATTATAGGCATCATTGTATCTTGCCAAAATCAGGAAACAATCGATCTGCAGAACTACATGTCGAACGGAAAAGATATTTATAAAACCAAGTGCCAGAATTGTCACGGCGAAAATGGCGAAGGATTGGGTGAGCTTGCACCTCCATTAACCGATTCGGTATTTTTAAAAACAAACAAATACCGTTTAGCTTGTTTTATCAAAAACGGTGCGAATGAATCTTTGATCGTCCACGGAAAAGAATACAAAGAAAAAATGCCTGCTTTCCCTGAACTGGCTGATATTGATGTAGCGCAGGTAATGGTTTATGTCACCAATTCGTTTGGCAATAAGCAGGGTTTTGTGCCTTACTCGGAGGTTTCAAAAGATTTGCAGAATTGTAAATAGGCAGATTCTAATTATTTTCTATTTCGGCAATTTTTCATTTTACTGCGTACATCACCCTGAATTTATTTCAGGATCTTAAATATTAATACAGATGCTGAAATAAATTCAGCATGACGATAGCCAGAGATAAATCTTCGTGTTCTTTGTGCCTTTGTGGTCAAAAAACCCCATCTTTGCGCAAAATGCAGGTTGTTCTATCGCTGTCTCGGGTAAAATCGAGAGAGAGGAAAGTCCGGGCAACGCAGGGCATCTCGCTTTCTAACGGAAAGGGGTTCAGGAATGAAAACCTGAATTACGGATTAGTGCAACAGAAAATATACCGCTCTGGCTTATGTCGGAGTAAGGGTGAAAACGTGCGGTAAGAGCGCACGAGCATTACAGGCAACTGTAGTGGTTTGTAAACCCCGAGAGTTGAAAGACCAAATAGGCTAACGTATGTAGGGCTGCCCGTCCGATGTTAGTGGGTAGGTCGTTAGAGATAAACGGCAACGTTTATAGTGGATAAATGATAGGAATCCTGAGCAATCAGGAAACAGAACCCGGCTTATAGACCTGCATTTTTTTATTCACTTAATAAAATACTTTTTGTTTCGTCGAGTTTGGCCACTTCTGCTTCGCCCAAAACAAGAAACTTCAGATCCAGACTTTTTAATTTGTCTTCAATAATTTCACTTATTGCCAATCGGGCAAACCATTTTTTATCGGCAGGTATGATATGCCAAGGCGATTCTACTGTGCTTGTTTCGTTAATCGCGTCCTGATAGGCTTCCATATACTTATCCCATAACGCCCTTTCTTTAATATCGCCCGAAGAGAATTTCCAATTTTTAATAGGATCATCAATACGTTCTAAAAAGCGTTGTTTTTGTTCATCTCTGCTCACATTTAAAAAAAACTTTAAAATTACCGTTCCATTGGCCGTTAAATGCTCTTCAAAATTTCTGATACTCTTATAACGCTGCTGCCAAAAGCTTTTATTGATCTTTTTTACATCGTTAAAACCTGGGATGTTTTCGCTCAAAACATATTCGGGATGCACCTTACAAACCAAAACGTTTTCATAATGCGAACGGTTATGAATACCTATCCTGCCACGTTCTGGCAAAGCTTTATAATGTCTCCACAAAAAATCATGCTCATATTCTTCTGACGTTGGCACTTTAAAAGTATAAACCTGGCATCCCTGTGGATTTAGTCCGCTCATTACATGTTCGATTGCACTGTCTTTCCCTGCGGCATCCATTGCCTGAAAAATAATCAGAACGGAATGTTTTCCCGATGCATATAGTTTCTCCTGTAGATGATTAAGTTCTATTTTCGAATTCACCAATGCATCTTTAGCTTTTTCTTTATTATAACCGCCAATAAAATCAGTTTTGTGGTTTTTTAAAGAAAATTTCTTATCGCCTTGTACAATTAATCCTTTAAATTCGTTTTTCATAATCATGTATTGGTTTTAGATAAATCGATGCATCAATAATTTAAATATAGAACTAAAAAATAAGTAAATTAAATACGTTAATTTGCATATAGAGTTTTTTATATTTAACGCCACAGCTTTTACCTAAAGATCATCTTATCCAATATGTTTAAAGAGATAAAAAACAAGTACTTACGTTATTCTACAATATTTTTATTTTTTATAATAATTTTCTTTTCTGCCCTTCAATTAAACTTTTTGTGGCTATTTGGCTACTCACCAAGTATTCGAGATATTAAAGCGCCTACCCTTCGTGTAGGTTCGGAACTTTACACTGCCGATGGAAAACTGATTGGCAGATACTTTAAAGAAAACAGAACGCCTGTAAATTATAATGAAATTGCGCCAAGCGTAGTGCAGGCTTTGGTCGCTACCGAAGATGTTCGTTTCTACAAACATTGGGGTATCGATGTGCAAGCAGTTGGCCGTGCAGTTGTTGGTTTAGGAAAAGATGGCGGGGCCAGTACCATTACCCAACAATTGGCAAAAAACCTTTACCGTACGCGTTATAATAAATCGCAGGGATTATTGATCAAAATACCTTTGGTAAGAACTTTAATTGTAAAATTAAAGGAATGGATGACGGCTGTAAAGCTTGAAGCCAATTACTCTAAAAATGATATCATCACCATGTACCTGAATACCGTTTCTTTCGGTAACAATACTTATGGGATAAAAACAGCCAGCCGGATTTACTTTGATAAGGAAGCAAAAGATTTAGCCACTACAGATGCAGCCATGCTTGTGGGTATGCTAAAGGGCACAACATTATATAATCCAACCAAAAACCCGGCAAAAGCATTAGAAAGAAGAAATGTGGTGCTTGCACAAATGAACAAGTACAAGTACCTAAGCAAAGATAGTTTGACAGAATTATCAAAGGAGCCGATTAAACTAAAAGAAGGCAAAATGCAGGATGGCAGCGATGGTGACTCCTATTTAAGGGCTGCTGTGGCAAAATACTTGGAAAAATGGTGTACTGATAATGGTTACGACCTTTATGAAGATGGATTAAAAATTTACACTACTATAGATTCTAAACTTCAAAAATATGCTGAGGAAGCAGTTGCCGATCAGATGAGGATTTTGCAGCGCAGGTTCTATAATGTTTGGGGCAACGAAGATCCTTGGTACGATTCTGAAAAACAAAAGGTTAATTATCCCGATCGGGCGATGAAAAACTTGCCGATTTACGCACTTTTACAAAAGAAATTCCCTAACAATCCAGATTCTGTTACCGCTTATTTTAATAAAAAGAAGAGGATGCAGATCTTCACTTACAAAGGCGATCGTGATACTTCATTCTCTACTTTGGATTCTATCCGTTATTATGGTAAAATCATGAATACCGGAATGATGACCATGGAACCCGCAAGTGGTAAAATTAAAGTTTGGGTTGGTGGTATTGACCATAAATTTTTCAAATACGATCACGTTAATCAATCTAAACGCCAGGCAGGTTCTACTTTTAAACCTTTTGCTTATTTAACGGCATTAGAACAAGGCATGAGTCCATGTGATAAATTTACAGATAAACCTGTTAAAATTGCTTATCAGGACAAAGGTGAAACGAAATATTGGGAGCCAAAAAACGCTGATTACAGTGTTTCGTACCGCGAAATGAGTTTAAGGTGGGCAATGGCGAAATCAGTAAATACCATTACCGCTCAGGTAACCGAAAAGGTGGGCTGGGATAATGTTGTAAAATATGCGCACGAGTGCGGAATTGATAGCCATCTGGAATCTGTTCCGTCTGTAAGTTTGGGTTCAAACGATGTTACCGTTTATGAAATGGTAAAGGCTTATGCCACCTTCATGAATAAAGGCATCAAAACTGATCCCATTTTAGTTGAGAAAATTACCGATCAGGATAACAATGTAATTGATGAGTTTAAACCTAAAACAAAAAGGGTTTTAACAGAAGAAATTGCCTGGTTAATGACTTATATGTTCCGTGGCGGCATGGAAGAGCCGGAAGGTACATCGCAGGCATTATGGGAATGGCCGGATCTATTTAGAAAGAACAATCAAATTGGCGGTAAAACAGGTACATCTTCTGATTATGTAGACGCCTGGTATATGGGTTTAACCAAAGATCTGGTAACTGGTGTTTGGGTAGGTTGTGATGAAAGAACAGCACACTTTAAAAACGGCGAACAAGGAGAAGGCTCAAGAACGGCACTACCCATTTTCGCTAAGTTTATGGAGAAAGTTTACCTCGATCCAAAATCCGGATATACCTATGGTCCATTCCCTAAAGCAACAGTTGATATTACGAGAACCTACAACTGCCCCAGCCCACGGATTATAAGAGATACCACATCAACCGATAGCTTAGCAGTAGATTCAACAGATTTTACTGTTCCTGAAACACCAGAAACGGTTATTCCTGTAACCATTGAACCTGAAGTAAAAAAAGAAGAAAAGAAAGTTGAACCTGTTCAAACTCCTCCAGCAGCTACTGTTCCTTTAACCAGAAAGGAAGAAAGAGAACTGAGAAGAAAACAACGTCAGGAAGAAAAAGAAAAGAAAAAGACCGAGAATGAGAACAATCAACCTTAGTTTTTATTGCGATAAATAACCAGATACCTCAACTATCTGCGCTTTTGACTAGAAAAAAATCTAAAAAGTGTTAAAATTTTAATACTGTTTTAAACAATTGCTATTTTTATTTCCCAAATCTCGTACAATTTCATTTTCGCAAATTATTGAACTTCATTAAAAAACCACACATATGAAAATAGGCTCTACTTTATTAAAGCGATATTCTTCTTTATTGCTTCTGCTTATTCTTTCTTTTTCTGTTAAGGCCCAATATTTCGGACAAAACAAGGTAAGGTATAAAAAACTCGACTTTAAAGTTTTGCAAACACCCCATTTTGAGATTTATTATTATATCAAAAACGAGAAACTTTTAAAACGGTTTTCGCAAGACGCCGAAACCTGGTACAAAATGCATCAGGAAGTTTTTAGAGATACTTTTTTAAAGAAAAATCCTATTATTCTGTATAATAACCATCCTGATTTCCAGCAAACAACAGCCCTTAACGGAGAAATTGGAATTGGTACAGGTGGCGTTACAGAGGCACTAAAAAACAGGGTGATTATGCCTGTTATGGAGCTAAATAGCCAAACAAGACACGTTTTAGGTCATGAGCTAGTTCATGCTTTTCAATACCACCTTTTGCTCGAAAAAGATTCGATTAGCTTAGAAAATGTTGGGCAAACACCATTATGGATGGTTGAAGGTATGGCTGAATACTTGTCAATCGGAAAAAAGGATGCATTTACTTCCATGTGGATGCGCGATGCCATGTTGAACCGTGATATCCCTTCATTGAAAGATTTAACCAACTCTAATAAATATTTCCCTTACCGTTATGGCCAGGCATTTTGGACTTATATAGGTTCTCAGTATGGCGATACCACCATCGTTCCGTTGTTTAAGAATACTGCAAAATATGGTTATGAAAATGCCATCAGGTATACTTTTGGCTATGATGACAAAACACTGTCGGGTTTATGGAAAAATTCTATCGATGCGCATTATAAACCAATGTTAAAAGCAGATAGTTCGCAGATCAAAATTACGGGTACAAAAATCATCGATAATAAAAACGCAGGCAATATGAACGTTGCCCCTGCCCTTAGTCCAGATGGAAAATATTTGGCTTTCATGTCAGAAAAAGACCTTTTTGGCATTGATTTATTTCTTGCAGATGCCAAAACCGGCAGAATTATCAGGAAGCTGAGCAGTCAGATTTCTAACGGCCATATTGATGATTTCAACTTTATAGAGTCAGCTGGAGCATGGTCGCCTGATAGTAAACAGTTTGCCTTCAGTATATTCAGCCATGGTAAAAACCAGATGATGATTATCAATGTTTCAAACGGAACTACGGTTTCTCAAACAGCTATGGATCAGGTGCAACAATTTGGTAATTTAACCTGGTCGCCAAATGGAAAAGATGTGGCTTTTTCGGGCATGGTTGAAGGACAAAGCGATATCTTCTCTTACAATTTAGACACCAAAACAATTACTCAAATTACTAACGATGTATATTCTGATTATGCACCCAGTTACTCTCCAGATGGTAAAAAATTGGTGTTTTCATCAGATAGAGCGGCAATTCAGGCGAATGTAGTTAATGCAGTATTGCCTATAAACCTAGCTGTTTACGATATCGCTTCTAAAACGGTGAGCAATTTAAATGTTTTTCCAGGAGCAAATAACCTAAATGCACAGTTCTCTTCAAACAGTCAAAATATCTATTTCCTTTCTAACAGAGATGGATTTAGGAATTTATATAAATACAATTTCGCAGATAATACAGTAGATCAGCTAACTGATTATTTTACAGGAATTAGCGGGATTACCGAGTTTTCGCCTGCAATTTCAGTGTCTACAACTGATGATATTGTATACAGCTATTATCGCTACCAACGTTATACTTTGTATAATGCGAAGTTAAGCAGCTTTAAACCGAAACGAATTGGTAATCAGGAAGAAAATTTTGATGCTGCTATCCTTCCTCCGATGGAAAACATCGGTGTAAACATCATCAATTCTAATTTAAATAATTTTGATCGTTTCGAAAAAACCATAGCCGATTCGATGAAAACGGTACCATACAAACCGAAATTCAGGTTAGATTATTTAGCAAATAGTGGCGTTGGTGTTTCTACCAGCCGTTTCGGAACCGGTGTTTCAGGTGGCATTGTGGGTATGTTTAGCGATATATTAGGCACTAATCAAATCATAGCAAATCTATCCGTAAATGGAGAAATTTACGATTTTGGTGGACTAGTAGGTTACATTAATCAAAAAAGCAGAATAAACTGGGGTGCAGCTGTTTCCCATATCCCTTATGTATCAGGGTTTAGGTCTTACGGATACGAAAATATCCCTACAGGTGATAACCAAACTGTTAATGCCTTAGCAGACAGAACAGATATTATTAGAACTTTCGAAGATCAGATCCAGGTTTTTGGGGCTTATCCATTCAGTAAAATACATAGGTTTGAATTGGGTGGTGCATTTTCGCATTATAGTTATAGAGTTGATCGATATAGCAATTATTACAATTCGGCGGGTTACTACATTGGTTCAGACAAAAGCAGGATTTCTAACGACGTTGCTTCTCAAGACTACGGTATTCCATTTAATTCTTTTACACTTTATCAGTTAAACGCTGGCTTTATTGGTGATAACTCTATTTTTGGCCTTACTGGTCCGCTTGATGGTTTTAGATACCGTGTAAGTGGAGAAAAGTATTTTGGCTCTTATAATTTTGCTGGTGTAACTGCCGATCTTCGTAAATATTGGAGAGCTAAGCCAGTAACCTTTGCCGTAAGAAGTTATAACACCTTAAGGATTGGGAAAGATGCAGACAGGCTTTATCCAATGTATCTGGGTTATCCTTATTTAATTAGAGGTTACGAATCAAACTCAATTTACAAAAGTACATCGGCTCAATCGTCAGAATCTTTCGACATTAACCAGTTAACAGGAAGTAAAATAGCCGTTTTTAACTTCGAAGTACGCTTACCTTTTACAGGGCCTAAAAAGTTAGCTGCAATACCTTCTAAATTTTTATTCTCTGATCTGAATTTATTCTTTGATGCAGGATTGGCCTGGACAAATGACACTAAGGTAAAGTTTAAAGGTGAGCCAACTTACACGACAGAACCTGTGTTAGATAACAATGGTGTTCCTGCTAAAGATGATAAAGGAAATCCAGTTACCTATCAATCTACTACAGAACGTGTGCCGGCAATGAGCATTGGTATATCGTTACGGGTTAACGTTTTTGGCTATTTTGTATTGGAACCTTATTATGCTATTCCTTTCCAAAGGAAAGATGTTAAAACTGGAGTGTTTGGTTTAACATTCGCTCCAGGATGGTAGAAGGAAATTAATTGCGAAATTACATATGAAAAAAATATTTTTAATGGTTTTATTGTCTTGCGGTCTGTTGGGTTTTGCTCAAACAGTAACAGAGCCAGCTAATAATCCAAAAGAATGGTCTCAAGCTACAGCGCCATTTAGAATTGCAGGTAATTTGTATTATGTTGGCACTTATGATTTGGCTTCTTATTTAATTGTAACAGAAAAAGGAAATATATTAATAAATACAGGTTTAGCTAATTCGCTTTCAATAATAAAAGAAAATATAAAAGCTTTGGGATTTGATTATAAATCAATCAAAATTTTGCTATTAACCCAGGCCCACTTTGATCATTTGGGCGCAATGGCTGAGATTAAAAAAGAAACCGGTGCAAAACTTTATGTAGATGAGAAAGATGCGGAGGCTCTTGAAACCGGCGGAAAATTGGATTATGAGCTTGGGAAATATGGCATAAGTTTCAAACCTGTAAAACCTGATTTCCTATTGAAGAATAATGATAAAATTAAGTTGGGCAGCACTACTTTAACAATGCTTCATCATCCTGGGCATACTAAAGGATCGTGTAGTTTTATATTTGATACAAAAGATAAAAATTCTAGCTACAAAGTTTTGATTGCCAATATGCCATCCATAATTGTTGACAGAAAATTCTCAGAAATAGCATCGTATAAAGATATCCAAAAAGATTATACTGAAACTTTTAAAGCAATGAAAAAGCTTGACTTTGATCTTTGGGTTGCCTCTCACGCAAGTCAATTTGATCTCCATGATAAACGTAAATCAGGAGACTCTTATAATCCAAAAGTCTTTATGGATAAAAGTAAATTTTTCAAGAATCTTCAAGATCTGGAAAATGTTTTCCTCGAAAAAATAAAAAATTAACCTTTTCCTAACTTGTTAAAAGCGATTAAAATATAAATAATCGCTTTTTTTATGGAGATAGTTTAATTTCTTTTAGTTTAATAAAAGTAACAATTAAGACAGACTCGTAAATGATAGTTTTACCTGATTGCTTATATTCCGATGTAAAAGAATATTTTCGAAATCGAGCCCTATAGTTAAATCAATCCAATCTGGATTACAAGATCTTACCAAACGTTCTTTTTGCATGCGTGTAAACCGACTAATTGATTTAAAACGCAGCAAAGCCTGTGCTTCTGTTTTAAATTCTTCAAAATAAACCAGACGGGTTAATTGCTGCCCGTTATCAAAAAATAAGTTTGGCATCTGTTTATAGAAATCCAGTGTCTTCATTAAATCAGAGCTCATGCCCACGTGCATACTTGTACGATTTCTGTCGGTAACGATATAAACAAACTTTTTCATGATCTTATGTTTAAAACTTAAAACTAAACTATTTAGTATACCCTCTTGCAATTCAAAATAATATTACTAACTTTATGAGCATAAAATTACTAACTATTTTAGTAATTCCAAATTTATTTTAAAATTTATTTTTATGTCAAATATTTCAAATAATTTAAAGTACCTCAGGAAGAAAAAAGGCCATACACAGCAAAATTTCGCTGATATAATGGAAATCAAGAGATCGCTCATCGGGGCTTACGAGGAAGACCGGGCGGAACCTAAATATGATTTGCTAAAAAAAATAGCCGAATACTTTGATCTTACCATCGATGAATTCATCAATGAGAAAATATCTGACAGCTGGAAACCGAAGCCAAAAAGCCAGGGATCTAACCTAAGGGTACTAAGTATTTCTGTTGATCAGAACGATCGCGAAAACATCGAATTGGTTCCGGTTAAAGCAAGCGCTGGTTATTTGAACGGTTTTTCTGATCCTCAATATATTAGCGACCTACCGAAATTTCAACTTCCCTTAGCTGCATTAAGACAAGGCACCTTTAGGGCTTTTGAAATTATGGGCGATAGTATGTTACCTGTTCAACCAAGCAGTGTGATTATTGGCGAATATCTGGATAACTGGAATGAAGTAAAAACTGGTGAAACCTATATCGTAATTAGTAAAAACGAAGGTGTAGTATATAAAAGAGCAGGTAACCGTTTCAGAGAGAATAAAGATTTAAAGCTGATATCGGATAATAAGGTATATGATGCCTATACAATTGCTGCCGACGACATTCTGGAAATCTGGAAAGCTAAGGCATATATATCTACCTCATTACCAGAACCTGCACCAGATCCAACAATGGAAACCTTAACACAGATGATGGCGCAAATGCAGAAGTCAATCTCTCAGTTAAATAAAAATTAACATTTTTTAACAAGGCCCAATTAAACCGTTTGCATTTTTATGTATCTATTGATTTAACGAACACATAAAAAACAAAACATGAAAAAGGCAATTTTAACAATAGCAATTGCAGTAATGGGATTAACCGCTGCATTTGCTCAAGACACTACAAAGAGAGTAAGACGGGCAATGCCTAAAATGACTGCCGAGCAAAGGGCAGAAAAGGTAACCGCCAGATTAGAGAAACAGCTAAGCTTAACCGCTGATCAAAAAACCAAAATTTACGCCATTGAATTGGAAAACGCAAAGAAAATGGAGGCTTGGAGATCTGCTGATCAAGGCGATATGAAAGGCAAAATGAAAGAACGTAAAGCCGCTTTTGATGAGCAAAAAGCTAAAATAGATGGCATTTTAACTGCTGAACAAAAAACCAAAATGGATGCTTTCCGTGCCGAAGCCAAAGAAAAAGGGGAGAAAATGAGAAAAGGAATGGGTGGAAGAGGTAAAAAAGACAAAGCACCTGTAGTTTCTAATCCTCCTGCACAAGGATAAATAGCTCAAACATTAATTAATTATATTTTTGAAAGCGTTCCGATTATTCGGGGCGCTTTTTTTACTTTTGATCGATGAGCAAAATTGAACAGTTTCTTAACGGCAAACTTCAGGAACGAAAAGATAACCTTTCGATCAGGAATTTATCGACGAACACCCCTCCTTTTGATTTTTGTTCTAATGATTATTTAGGTTTTGCCAGATCTAGTGAACTAAAAAAACTGATCGACGATACCATAGCCACACTCCCTAATTACCTGAATGGAGCTGGAGGTTCGCGACTGTTAAGCGGAAATACCGCACTTACCGAAGAAACAGAACAGTTTATTGCCGATTTTCACCTGGCTGAAAGTGGATTGATCTTTAATTCTGGTTATGATGCCAATGTAGGGCTCTTATCAAGCATCCCGCAGCGCGGCGATACCATTATTACTGACGAATTGATCCACGCCAGCATTATAGATGGCTGCAGGTTAAGCCACGCTACGCGTTATAAATTCCTTCATAACGATATAAACGATCTTGAAACCAAACTGAAATTGGCAAAAGGAAACGTATTTGTAGTCGTTGAAAGCGTTTATTCTATGGATGGAGATATTGCACCATTAATAGAAGTATCTAACCTTTGTGAGCGCTACCAGGCCAACCTGATTGTAGATGAAGCTCATGCTACGGGAGTTTTTGGTGCAAGTGGCAGCGGATTGATCAACCAGCTTAATCTGACCAGTAAAGTATTTGCACGAATTGTAACCTTTGGAAAAGCCTTGGGCGTACACGGAGCCATTATTTTAGCAAGTAAAAACTTACGACATTACCTTATTAATTTTGCAAGATCGTTCATTTACACCACAGCTGCTCCCATTCATAATATAGTTGCGGTTAGATCGGCATACCAACACTTAAATAAGATTAATCATCAGTTGATTCATCAAAAAATTGCATTGTTTAGAAAAATGTTAAAGGAGCAAAATATTAATGCACTTGATAGCGAAAGTGCTATTCAAGGTATTTTGTTTTCATCAAATGAAGCGACCAAATTAGCCGCTACGGCGCTGCAAAGCAAAGGTTTTGATGTACGGGCAATATTAAGCCCAACAGTAGCTTTGGGCAAAGAAAGGCTCAGAATCTGTCTTCACAACTTTAATACCGACGAAGAAATTATTTCGTTGGTTAACAATCTTAAAGAATTGAATTAAATGGCTAAATATTTTATCACAGGCATTGGAACAGGCATCGGAAAAACATTAATCAGTGCCATTTTAACCGAAAAACTAAAAGCCGATTATTGGAAACCGATCCAATCGGGAGATTTAGATACCAGCGATAGCATAACGTTAGGTAGTTTAATAAGCAATAATCAAACGGTTATCCAGCCGGAAAGCTACAGATTAACACGACCCCTATCACCGCATTTATCAGCAAGATTAGATGGCATGGACATTGATCTGAAAAAAATCAATATGCCTTTAACGGAGAACAATTTGATTATTGAAGGCGCTGGGGGTTTAATGGTACCCTTAAACGAAAAAGAGCTGATTATCGACCTGATTAAAAAGTTGAATGTTGAAGTGATACTGGTTTCACAAAATTATTTAGGCAGCATTAACCACACACTTTTATCTGTCAATCTGCTTAAGCAATATGAAATTCCGATTAAAGGCATTATTTTTAATGGCGATGAGAATGTGGAAACGGAAAGATATATCCAGCAATATACCAAAATAAAAAAGCTGGGCAATGTACCTAGCTTCAGCGATATCGATAAAGAAAAAGTGAAAGCAGCTGGACAAAACCTTTTTATTTAGTAAAGCCCATAAGCCAATTATAGTCTGTTTTTTTTGGAAAGCAGTTGCCGTACTGCTTTTAAAGTTCGTCCTGTTTTTTGCTTGTAGTCCCAATTTGAAGAAAATCGGCAGCTACCGCGTCAACCAGGTTTAGAGATGTAAAGTCTGTGCAACTATTAATGGTTTAATAGCATAATGCAGAATTTTATTTATTTCTTGAATCTCCACCTCAAATAGTAGTATTGTCACTGCCACCTAAACCCGATCAAAGCGGGATGCTCCCGATTTTTCCATCGGAGCAGAAGCGAGAGCGGGATTGCTGTTAACTAATGCCTCCATCTCTGCTTTCCAAACACATGGTCATCCAACAAGGCAGCAAACAACTATCGCTATAAAAGTTATCGCTCAGTTAAATAACCAGATTTTTTAAGAAAATCGGCCCAAACCTGGTATCCGGCTGGAATAAGGTGTAAACCATCTTTGGTAAGTTCTGCCCTTAAATGTTTGTCCTGATCGGTAAAATTTGGATATAAGTCAATAACTGTTACATTTTTAGCCGTAAATTTTCTGATTTCATCATTTAACCAAAGAATATGTTCGTCTTTGCCATAATGGTTTTTAAATTTTTCGAAAGCACTGTTCACTGGCAAAAGCGTATTGAAATAGATGTGTGTTTTCTTAGAACCTTTTCTGATTCTGGCAATCATTGTTTTATAATTTCTTAAGATCACACTATCTGGAATATTCCGGGAGATATCGTTTATACCAATCAGGATAAAAACCTTTGTCGGTTTGCCATCAATTACATCTTGTAAACGTTCTAAAACACCAAAAGTAATATCGCCTGAAATTCCCCGGTTTTTTGCCTGAGGCAGATCTAAAAGTTTAGCCCAATCCGTGCCAGCAGTAATGCTGTTACCCAAAAAGACAAAATCTGTCTTAGATGTTGGATCGGCTTTAAACTTCGCTACCTGCTCAACATATTTCCCAGGGCGATGGGTACTGTCCCATTTTACTACCTGAGCCGTAGCTGCTGTAAAACTCAACGTAAATACAACAACGGTTACCAATAACTTATTAAAAAGTGCTTTCATATTATACTTTTATAAAGGCCTAAAATACTATTTTGCCTGAACTAAAATATCCGGATAATCAGAAATAATACCATCCACATTTAAGGCTTTTAATTTCTGAATATCGGCTAAGGTATTGGCAGTCCAAGGGATTATTTTTACACCATCTGCATGTGCTTTTTTAACCAGTTCTTCGTTTACCATTTGCCAAACCGGGCTTAAAATAAAGGGTTTATAACCTAAATCGGCAATATTTTCTTCATATGTTTTTTTATTGGCAACCAAAAAAGAGGTTTTCATTTTAGGATACTTTTCGTGAATAATCTGGATCGTCCTTTTATCAAAAGATTGGATTACTACAAAATCAGCGATTTTTTTCTTCAAAATCACATCCATTAAAAGTTTAACAAACTCTTCGGGTTTAGGGTTGGTAATCCCATCTTCTTTTTCGTTACATTTGGTTTCGATGTTATAAAAAAACTGCTTGCGCTTATTTGCCTTAATATCGTGCTGAACAGCATCAATAAGTTCTGAAAGTAAGGGAAGGTATGTTTTTTCTTTTTTCTGCTGAGGAAATTGCTCATAATACTTGGTACCTAGATCAAACTGTTTAATTTCAGCGTAATTCATTCCAAAAATCGGATATTTTTTGGCATCTGTTATCGGAATATCTTTCCCTTCTGGTGTAAGCATAAATGCCGGACTTAGATAGTCATCGTGCGTTACTACTACTTTACGATCTTTAGAGATATGGGTATCCATTTCTAAAGTGGTAATTCCTTCTATTTTCATGGCATTTAACATCGCTAAAATGGTGTTTTCGGGCATAAGTCCTCTTCCGCCACGATGTGCTTCTGCGCTAAATACCGGAAATTTAACTTCCTGGCTAAATGATTTAACCGCAAACGCAGATAAGAAAATAAAAATTACTGTTGTATTAAGTTTCATATTTAGAAGGGATTTTATAGTGGCGTCAGGTGTTACCATCTGACGCTGTTAATCTATAATTAGTTTAGTTTATGAAATTATAATCTGTCAGATGGTAACATCTGACAGCACAAGATATGGTAACATCCGACAGCACGGAACAGGCATAAGGATGTTAAGCATTAATTTCCGCCTCAAATTTTTCTCCGAAGCGGTCGGTGGCCACAACCTTTACTTTTTTAACCGATGGTTCGAAATGTGCTAAAAACAAATGATCTGTTGATCTTGGCTCTACAAACGGCCTTGGATTTGGAAGCTTATCGCCTTTATACAGCTTTACTGCCAGTGGATCATAACCATCTTGTTGAGCTAATACACCCATTGCTTTTCCATCCAGAAAATATTCTACCTTCCATTCAGGATCATAATTCCAAACGTTGGCAATTAACCTTTTCTGATTGGTTAAGGTATCTACATAAATATCAAGTTGTTCTTTCCTATCTCTTCCGGTAGATTTGTAATACCATTTCAGATTGGTTCCATCTACCTCGTAAACGCCGTAGCCACGAGGTGTACCATCTTCACAAATGGGACCTGTCCACCAGCCACCACAAACGGTACCATGGTTATGTTCGTAAATGCCGTTTTTGATTACATTTTTATTAAAATGGGTATGACCCGACATGATATGAACGTTTTCGAAATCTTTTAATACGGCATAAAAATCATTGTTATTTTTAACTGCATTATGTACCGGAATATGAAGGCAGATAATCAGTAATGCATCTTTAGGCACCAGTTGCAGATCTTTGGCCAGCCATTCCAACTGCGTTGGTGTAATATATCCGTCGTAAGTTCTTTCTACCCCTAAATAACGTACATCATCTAAAACTACGTAATGCGCCTTACCCCTGTTAAAAGAATAATATGTTGGGCCGTAATGTGCTTGAAAAGTCCGGTCAGAGGTATCATCACCTCCTTGCCTGTAATCCTGATCATGATTTCCTAATGCCTGAAAAAATGGAATCCCGATTTTGGCAATCGCCTCATCATATGCAGGAAAAAGATCAAAATTATCCCAAACTAAATCGCCTACGCCGATGCCATGAACAGGAGTTTTCCCCATTGTTTTTACAACTTCTCTTGTATCAGGAACTGAAGTTTCCATCATTTGCTGAACATCCTTTTTATTCTTCACCTGAGGATCTGCCCAAATAATAAAATTATGTCTGTTATCATTTTGTTTTAGCGGTTTAAGATCAAAGTTTAATTTACCAGCTGTGTCTGGTTTATAATAATGGCGGGCAATACTGCTTTCTGTTTTAAACTCATAACCCGAAGGTGTGCTGATCCAAACAAAACGGGCAAGCTCGTGGAGTTGGATCTGATAATTACCCATTTTATCGGTCTGTACCACGCTGTAGCCATCTGAAATCACTACTCCTGAAACAGATTTACCTTTGCTGGTTACCGTTCCGCTCACCAATCCATCAACAGCGAATAAGGAAGATGGAAAGGATTTTAAACTAACAAATAAGGTTGTGGTTAATAAAGTTGATTTTTGTATAAATGATCTTCTATTCATTTTTGCTGAGTACCTATTTTAACTAACAAAGGATAGCATGCTACTATTCTTTGTTATATTCATTTATTTTTAATTAATTTTTTAAAACAGTAACGCCTGCTCCGGTTTGCAAATCAGAAATAGTAGCAGTTGTAGACATTACAATATTAGTGAGTAATCTACCTTTTTCCCATCTTCCTGTACTTGTTATATATACACCGCCAAGTTGGATAAAACCACCTCCACTTGTGCCGGTCTGCTCAACTTGAAAACCTAAGCGGTTGGTGTTGCTGCCAGCGGCAAAGAAGTTTTGCTGTAAGCGAGAAGAAGGATTTATTGTAGTGTAATAATCTGTATTTGTAATTCTATAACCAAGTTCTGGTGGGCCTGCAGCATATACATTTCCAGAATTTGGATTTCCTCCGCCATACATAATCACATCTACCGGCATCGTACTTGCATTAACTGTGGTACCTTCAAAAAGAGCTATACCTGCTACATTACCGCTATTTGCTAATAAATTCGTGTTTTTAGTTCCAAAGTTTGCACCATCATTATTTGCGTAATCTACTGCGGCCACCCAGTTTGCTGATGAAATATTTGTTGAGCCAAAACCCCATATCAATTTACTGTAACCACCAACATAAATAAAATCACCTTTTTTAGCAGTACCAGATGTAATGTTAATTTTATAGGTACGTACGCCACCAGTTGCCCATCCATTTGCAGGAGCCGGATTTGCAGAACCTGCATTATTAGTAGTAACCAAAGAGTATGGAGTAACTGAAAAGTCGATATCTTTTGTTACCAATAATTGTACATATTCATATGCTCCCTTTTGAGTTCCGCTAGTTACAGCTTCACTACCTCCCGGATTGGTTAAGTAGCCAGAAATAATTATAGGAGAAGGCTTTACTAACGGCAATGCAAATATATCATTCGCATTACGCACCCATAAAGAAAGCTGGGGCTGGTTGTTTTGTGTTTTAAAATATGCAACTCCAGTAAAATTTGCAGCAGAAGGTAATTGATTACCAGAAAAATTGGCTGTAGCTTCGGTATGTAGTTTTGCTTTACCAAAACCGTCGTTAATGGTTTTATCGCCAGAAAAAGTATCGCCCTGTACCGGCTCGGGTTCTACTACGGCATTACTTACGGTAACCAATGTGTTTTCGTACACTAAAGGTTGAGCAATTAAATTAGCAATATTTACAATTGGCACTTTAATGTTTTTACCAGAAGCAATTTTGTTAACTGCGGTGCTATTTACACCTTCAATTTGAAGCACACCATCTACACGCTTTAAAATTCCACCTTCTACTTTAATGTGCACCGAATCGCCTACTGTATATTTAGCTGCATCTGCACCAATATTTATGGCTATTCCTCGTACCGAGTCAATACCATTACCAACAATTCTTGAGTTTTGAACAACTAATAAATTTTTTGGTGTATTCCCCGCCACAAAATCAGATATTACTACTCCTTTTATAGAGTTGGCACCTTTCATAACAGTTGTATTAAGTACCAAATCGGTTTCCTTATAAGATTTCTTTAAATCAAAATTAGAGATAAAAGGACTTATTGTACCTAACACAAATTCATCTTTTTGTTTATCACATCCTACGATTAATATACATGCAATAACAGCGAAAGCATTTATATATTTTAATGTATTTTTCATCTGTATATAATTTGTTTTTTAATGGTGATGAAGCTATCATGATTTATTCATGTCACTATGTGCTTTTGAAAATCATGATGGTTTCATATTAATTTAACTTAAATTAAGGTTTTTGCCACCAAACTTGTGTACTGATTGCATCGGCACCTTGCGACGCTACCGCATTTTTATAATTGGTAGGATTTGCTGATTGAGTAACCACTGGATAAAATAACCGGGCTGGCATTATCCCATTGTTAAGCAAACCTAAACCTTTTGGCAAAATTGGGTATGCACTACGACGGTATTCGAACCATTGCTGAAAATCTACCAAAAACAATGCATAATATTTTTGTTGATGGATTAACAACATTTTACTCATTGTGTTAGGCGATGCGCTGTTTAATGGTAATGCATTATTCCATTCAATATCAGCCGCATTAACATAAGCTGTTACTGCTGGATCGGTTGCACCGCCAGCCATTACTGTAGGTAACCAATAATTTATCGCATCTGCAATTCCTTTGTAATAATAAGTTTGGGCACTTCCACTTATCCATCCTTTGGCGGCTGCTTCTGCTAAAATAAAATCTACTTCGGCAGCATTCATAATTATACCTGTATAAGGATCGGTTTGAAGAGATAAAACGGCATTATCACTTGCCGAATAAAAACTAGATTGTTTTGCAGGCTCGTTACCTGGTACATAACCACTTGGCACACCTGCATATCCATTAGTACCCGGCCTAATACGGAAACGATTAATACCACTTGTGCCGTAAGATTGAAGTATGCGGGGGTCATTCCATACTACCAGATTATTTATAAAAAACTCACCAAGTGCAGGCACGTAAAAATCATTAACGCGTACATTTGCCATAAAGGGCGATGTAAGTAATGCATTGCTTACATTTGAACCTGTCCATTGTAATTTAGCTGTATGCTGATTATTGACCATGATTGGATAATTAGCAGAATTAACATCAACGATATCCTTTATTTTAGCAATAACAGTTGGTGAAACTTCGGCTTTGCCCGATACGCGAAGCAATAATCTTAAATACAATGAATTACCTAATCTCCGCCATTTACTTACATCTCCGTAAAAAACCGGATCGCTGGTAACAACAATTGGTGTTCCATCTTTCAATAAATTATTAGCTTGTTCAAGTTTCTCGAACATTCCTAAATAAATATCTTTTTGCTTATCAAAAACCGGTTGGTAATTACCTTCTTTTCCTTTATTAGCTTCAGTAAAAGGTACATCGCCATAAGTATCTGTAAGTAAAGAATATATCCAGGATTGCAGGATAAGAGAAATACCTTGATATGATTTATTTAATTTTTCTGGTTTACTCGCAATATCCTGAATATCAACAACATTGGTTAAATTTAAATACCAATTGTTCCATGTGTTATCAGCAGCGCTTCGTCTAATATCATATCTAAACGTTTTTCCTTCGGCATCGCCTAAATCAACAGTAACCTGCATTAACTCGTTATTAAAGTTACGGTTACGCAACATATTGGTCGACATTAGGTTTACTAATGTCGGCGCTAATAGCTGATCGGCATTTACTTCTGTTTTTCCAAGCGGATCGGTATTAACTTCATTAAAATCTTTTGTGCAAGAGGGTGTTGATAAACTCAATCCTGCCAAGATGATATATATAATAATGTTTTTATTCTTTTTCATAACTATAATTTTTATAAACCGACAACTAAGCGCACTCCATAATTTCTTGTAGAAGGGAGTTGACCGGTTTCAAACCCTTGTTGAATATCTGAGCCAGCTAAAGTTCCAAACTCTGGATCGAATGCAGGCCAAGGTGACCAAATGAACAGATTACGACCGTAAGCACCTACTGTTAGTTTACTAAAGCCAATTCTGCTCAGGAATTTTTTATTAAAAGCATAAGTAATATTTGCTTCTCTAAATTTTAAATAATCTGTACTAAAAATACTTCCTTCTGCCTGGTTGTAATATAAAGAATTGTAATATCCCTCTATGTCTGTAGCAATAATATCGTTTTTACGATAGGTACCTCCACCGTTATCTACAACTCCATCACCAATTATACCATTATATCTACCAGGTAAAGTAATTGTTGACTTACCCAATGAAGCCATACGGGCAAAAGTAAACGAGTGACCAACAGCACCTAATTGTGCATCGAATAAAACACTCATACTTACTTGTTGATAGGTCACACCAGTACCAAAACTAAACCTAAACTTAGGTAAAGTATTACCTAAATATTTTACTTCTGCAGTTGGTTTAGCATAGCCTGTTACTGAATCAAAAATTATTTGACCATCAGGCGAGCGTAAAAAGCCAGTTCCATACAAATCTCCCATACTGCCGCCAACTGCCGCAACCACTTGCCCCGAGTTGCCAAAACCACCTGTACGCAAAATCACCGAGCTATCTGCTAATTCTTTAATTTCGTTACGGTTAGCGCTAAATGTACCATTCAATGTCCATGTAAATTTCTTAGTTTTTAATGGCGTAGCATTAACTGACATTTCTAAACCTTTGTTATTTACCCTACCAACATTAAAAATACCAATATCATAACCCGATGATTTATCGAGTACACGACTAAGTATTTGATTTTTTGTATTACCACTATAAACGGCAACATCAAAATTTAACCTGTTTTTAAATAATTTCAAATCCAATCCCAATTCAATGGTTGTCGTCATTAATGGTTTTAAATCTGGATTAGGTAAAATCCTTGGGTTCGTCATTGCATTACCTGGGTAAACACCATTGGCAGCTATTAAGTAGTTGTAAGCAGTACGATAAGGAGTTGTGCTACCACTTCCTACTTGTGCATAAGATGCCCTTAACTTTGCAAAACTTATTGCTTTTGGCATTTTCCAAAAATCTGACGCTACAAAAGCTAAACTTGCCGATGGATAAGAAAAACCAACATTATCTTTTCTTGTTAAAGTAGCCAATGTACTGTTCCAATCCTGACGGATAGTTAAATCTAAAAATAAATAGTTTTTGTAAGCCAGTGATGTCATGGCATAAAGACTGTTAATTCTATAACGGGCGGTATCTGGCACATAAACTAATTTGTTAATGTTATTGGTTAAGCTATAATACCCTGGTATTTTTAAACCATCTGCACGGGTTTCTAACTTACTATATTCGTTACGCATTTGGCTACCACCAACACTCGCTGATAAATTAAAATCTTTTGTAAGTTTTTTATCGTACTTCAACATAAAATCGGCATTAATTTCATACGATTTAATATCAGCTACGCGATATGATCCCTGTGCAAACATACCGCCTGACGAAGTATCCCAAGGGCGCATGGTTTCGCGTATATCTTTATTATAATCTCCAGATGCACGCACCATTAAACTCAATTCATCAGTAAATTTATAGGTAGCTTGTATATTTCCTAACCAGCCGTTACGTTTTTGTCCATTTAAATACTGTTCTGAAATAGCATAAGGGCCTTCTGGAAAAGAGGTTGTTAAATTTGAAAACTGTTGTAGTTCTTTACCTGGAGCCCAATAATCCCGGTACCAATCTGGATTAATGTTAGGCTGTGCAAACATAAACCAATACATTAACGATTGATTGCCATAACCCGTGGCAGGCAAATTATCACTGTTCCTGTTACTATATTGTACTTTTAAATTTAAGCTTAATCTTTTGGTAATATTCGTATTCGCGTTTAGCGAAACATTTGTTCTTTCCATGCCGGTATTCGGTACAATCCACTCATTATTACCGTGGCTTGCCGAAAAACGAAGACCTACATTTTTAAGTGTTCCATCTAAACTAACCGAATTGGTAGATTCGAAACCTGTGGTAAAAAAACCATCAACAGGGTCTCCATAGCCTACCCATGGTGTTTTGGTTAAGCCTTTTGCCTTAGTTGCAGGATCATATTGGAAAAACATATATCCATCAGCGAAAGCGGGGCCATAAGTTGAACTTGTATTACCTGTACCAAATTGATAACTTGTTGTACCATCTGTACCAGCTCCAAATTCATTTTGTCTGGCAGGACCACGATTAACATCCTCCCAAGAGCTATTGGAAGTAAAAGAAATTCCTAACTTCTTTTTATTTTTATTAGCTGATTTAGTGGTAATCATAACCGCTCCATTGGCGCCCCGTTGCCCATAAAGTGCAGAAGCTGCCGGACCTTTTAACACCGTTACACTCTCTATATCATCAGGATTTAAATCATTAATACCACTACCAAAATCTACCGGCATAATATCACCCGATGTACCATAAACTCCCCCTCCGGTAGCTGCCGAACGTTTAGAACTACTGCTGGCTACTACACCATCAATAACAATTAGCGCTTCATTATCTCCGGTTAAATTGTTTTCGCCACGCAAAATGATTTTGTTTGAACCAGCAGGGCCACTATTTCTTACTAAATTTAAACCAGCTACTTTACCAGATAAAGCATCTGTCCAGTTACTTGAAACCGCGTTTGTAAGTTGTGTGCTATCAACCTTTGTTACGGCATAACCCAATGCTTTCTCTTCGCGTTTTATTCCCAGCGCCGTAACCACTACTTCACTTAACTGGCTGGTAGATGAGGCCAGTCTTATCGTTGCATTGTTTTCGCTATTATTAAACGTTTTCCGCAAGGTTGCATAGCCCACCATATTATAAAGAACAGTAGTTCCTTTAGCAATAGTGATGGTATAATTTCCCTTCTCATTTGTTACCCCCAAAAACTTCTTATTGTTATCCGTTATCGTTGTTCCAATTAATATTTGCCCATCCTGATCATCTAACACCGTACCTTTAATTACAATATTTGGTGCCGGAGTTTGTGCAAAACTTTCATTAATACAAATTAATTGTATCAGCATAACACAAACGAAAAAACTAAAGCGTTTTAGTCTACCCTTAAAAAAAGTTCGATTTTCCTTTTGGTGATTATCAGGACTGCTTTGCTTTACATGCAGAACGCATTGATGCCACGAAATCTGTTGAGTAAAATTTTTGATCATAATTATTATAGTATATCCGGTTAGTAATAGGGTTCATATCTGCGATTTATTTTGTCCGGATTTGCGGGCAAAATAAGCCTGTTTATGTTAAAAATATATTAAGCAAACATTAACCTATTGAAAAGCAACCTAAACAGATTGCGATTTATTTAGTTTCACTTACTATATATTTCGTTAATTAAAATTAGCAAAACAAATCGAAACTAAAAACAATAAAATAAATTAGCAGGAAATATTTTTTAATTGAATGTTTAAGCAGACAGAAATATCGATGATCGTAAGAAGAATGGGATAAACAAGTTATACCTAAACATAGCAAAAAATGGCTCTACTAATAGAATATAGAGAAAAAATAAGGTACCAATGAATTAACTCATCAACACAAATGCATTACGTAATAATTTTATTACAAGGCAGGGTAATAGGAAAATAAATAGAGCAACAAAACGAAACATCGCGTTGTAACATTTATATATCAACCTAAACCGAAAGATAAAGAAACATAGCTAACCTACCTTTGCATACTCAAATACATGCTTCATGTAAAGTTTGCGTAAAGAGAATGTCCGTTCAAGTGCAATTAAGATAATCACCGGAAATATTAAAAAACCGAGCAGGTTAAAAGTGTAGAAAAAATAGCCAAAAATTAATATGAACCTGAAACATTCGAGGTAATAGATCCATTTACGTTGTTCCAAAAGCGCACCGATATTGATTAAAGTAAGCAAGATAAAGACAAGTATTGCAGCTTTATTTAATGGTGTTAAAAAACTGTAAAATAAGGTCGTCCCGGTAAGCATTGCAACTACTGTTATCAACTGTATATTTAAATAGGTTTTAAACTTAGGTTTAGCAACACGTTGTATTTTATTCTGAAAGTAACGCTCTTCTAAAATGGGTCGGATGTTTTGATCCATCAACGCCGGACTCCCGAATATGGCATTCCATTTAGCCTTAAATCCATTTGCACGCTTGTATGCCTCTCCTATTTCTAAATAGTAGTGAAAATGCTGCCAAAGGAAACTATAACTTTTAATAGGATGTGTTAAACCATATTTAGGTGCCTCTTCTTCGGCCTGAAAAGTACCGAATAGTTTATCCCAGAATACAAAAACATCGCCATAGTTTTTATCCAGGTATTTTTCATCAGAAGCATGATGAACGCCATGCAAAGAAGGCGTGATGAATATATGTTCCAGCCAGCCCAGCTTACCGATTAATTGTGTATGCGTAAAAAATGAATAGGCTCCATGAGCCAAAAGTATGGTAATAATCATATTGGGATGAAAACCAATTAATGGTAATATACACCAAAACACATTGCGGAAAATGGCTTGAATGGTCGTAATCCGCGCAGCAGCGGATAAATTAAACTCTTCGCTCTGGTGATGAACGATATGTGCAGCCCACAAAAAATTAATTTCATGGCCTAGCCTATGGTACCAGTACCAAACAAGATCTGTCGACAAAAGCAATAATATCCATACATACCATTTTGTAGAAATATTAAAAATTGCATAATTTAAATACACCCAATCGTACACCTGATAAAAACTCGCCGCAATAAATAAGTTCAATAACCTTTCGGCAATACCTACGCTAAAATTTGCAACCGTACTTTCATATTTAAATATTTTCGCCTTTTTTTGGTACTGAGCGATCCTAAACTCAATAAATACAAAAATAAAAAATGCTGGAATAGCAAATGCAAGGTAGTTTACCGTCATAACTTTTGTGGTCGTTTTTAGTTTAACGGAACAAACTTAAATATATTCTATTAAATACATAGATTTTATAGAATATATTATTACACCTAAATTACTCCGATCTTCATTTAATGTTTGTTGTTTTAATTTATTTGTAGAACTTCGAAATTATAAATACACAATTATGGCTACAGATAAAAAAGCTGAAAACAACAATATATTATCTATTGATATAGGCGGTACAAGCATTAAAACGGTTCTTTTGGATGAAAGCGGAAACATGCTTACCGAATATCTAAAAAGCAAAACCCCGCCCGAAGCTACTCCAAAGGATATTGTTTCTGGAATTATAGAGTTGATCAAGCCTTTTCCTGTTAGCTATAACCGCGTATCGATCGGTTTTCCAGGATATGTTAAAAACGGAATTGTTAAAACCGCCCCTAACCTGGCAAAAAACAAATGGACAGATGTTGATCTCGCGCAGCGTGTTGCTAACGAGTTAGGTAAATCGGTACGTTTGGTAAATGATGCCGATCAACAAGGCTTAGGTGTGGTTGAGGGCAAAGGCTTTGAAATTGTTTTCACAGTAGGTACGGGTTTTGGAACAGCTTTATTATTCGATGGAGAATTACTACCGCATTTAGAACTCGCCCATTTCCCCATCAGCAAGGAAGAAGACTATGACGATTATATCGGAAATAAGGCTTTCGAAAAAATTGGATCTGAACGCTGGAATAAAAGGCTCAAAAAAGTAATCGAAATCTACAAAACGGTTTTCAATTATGATACCTTATATATTGGTGGTGGCAATTCTAAACAAATAGACTTTAAACTCGAAAGCAATATCAAAATTGTAACCAACAGAGACGGGATTAAAGGTGGTGCTAAACTCTGGAAACTGGCCGACAAGTACAACATCTTTACTGTTGAGCCTAAAAAATAATAATCTTTATTACAATCTTTTAACAACAATAGCTGCAATATTAATTTGTAAATCCTAATTTTGGGTGCATTAGAAAAAATAAAAAATGGCAAATAACGATTCGAAAAAATATAAATTGGGAATGATCGGTTTAGGCACAATGGGCCGGAACTTATTATTAAACATGGCTGACAAAGGCTTCTCTGTAACAGGTTACGATAAAGACAGAAAAATGATCTCGAAACTTGAAGAAGAAGGCAAGAAACACAACTTAGAAGGATTTGACGATATTGAAAGCTTTATTTCTAGCTTACAAACACCACGTACATTAATCTTATTAGTACCAGCCGGACCAATTGTAGATAGCGTTATTGCAGAACTAAAACCACTTTTAAGCAAGGGCGATATTATTATCGATAGTGGCAACTCACATTTTACCGATACCAACCGCCGTGTTGACGAACTGGAGAAAGATGGTTTACATTTCTTCGGAATGGGTATTTCTGGTGGCGAAGAAGGCGCACGTTTTGGTCCGAGTATGATGCCGGGTGGCGATAAACAAGCTTATAACGTAGTTAAAGATGTTTTTGATGCCGTAGCTGCAAAAGTTGGAACCGATCCATGCGTTACTTACATTGGCCCAGGTGCTTCCGGCCACTTTGTTAAGATGGTACATAATGGAATCGAATATGCCATCATGGAGCTTATAGCTGAGGTTTATGGCATTCTTAAAAATGGCTTAGGCTATTCAAACGATGATATATATAAGGTATTCAAAAAATGGAACGAAGGCAGGTTACAATCTTTCTTATTAGAGATTACTGCCGAAATTTTTGTTTTTAAAGATGCTGAAACTCAAAACGATCTTTTAGATCAGATCAAAGATGAAGCACGTTCAAAAGGTACCGGAAAATGGACTTCGGAGGTTTCAATGGAACTTCAGTTACCCGTACCAACCATTAATGAAGCTGTTTCTAACCGTGATTTATCTAAATTCAAAAAACTAAGGGTTTCTTTAGAAGAGGCTTTTGGCAAAAAAGACACCAAAATTGCTGTTACTATTGAGGAACTGGAAGATGCATTTTACTTCTCTATGATCAGTGCTTATGCACAGGGTATGCATTTACTGGTTCAGGCTTCAAAAGAATACCAATACGATTTACAGTTACAGGAAATTGCTAAAATCTGGCGCGGTGGCTGTATCATCAGGGCTAAATTTTTAGAAGATATTTATCAGGCATACGATAAAAACAACGCTTTAGAGCATTTATTTGGCGATGCCGGTATCCAGAACATTATCAAAGGTACTTTAGCCGGTACACGCAAAACAATTAGTGCATGTATCAATTCTGGTTTGGGTATCCCCGCATTTGCGTCTACCTTAACCTATTTCGATACCATTACCACAGCCAGGATGCCTTCTAACTTAATCCAGGCACAAAGAGATTTCTTTGGAGCACACACCTTCGAGCGTATCGATAAAGATGGTGTTTTCCATGCTGATTGGAATAAATTATCATAACCTATTAGACTTACGAACAAGAACATAAAATGAAAACCAAAACCGCATTAAACCCTACCATTTTTGTAATATTTGGTGGAACAGGTGATTTAAACAAAAGAAAATTAGCACCTGCCCTATATAATTTATTTATTGAGGGTTACATGCCAGATAAATTTGCCATTATTGGTACAGGTAGAACCGAATTTACCGACGATAGCTACAAAGCTGCTTTAGAAGATGCTGTAAACCAGTTTTCGCGCAGCGGAAAAGTAAAAAAAGATAAATGGGACGATTTTGCAAAGACGATGAACTACTGTCCTACCGATTTTGCCCAGCCAAAAACTTTCGAAAACCTAAAAGGAGCTGTAGAAAAATACCAAAAAGAATTTGGAGCCGGAACACAGGTAATTTTCTATCTGGCAGTTGCACCTAATTTCTTCCCGATTATTGCTGAATGTTTGCAAAAATATAAACTAACGCAAGATGAAGACAATAGCCGTATCGTTATCGAAAAACCTTTCGGCCATGATTTAGAATCAGCAAAAGAGCTGAACACATTATTGAGCACCATTTTTACCGAAAAGCAGATCTATCGCATCGATCATTATTTGGGTAAAGAAACCGTACAAAACATGATGGCTTTCCGTTTTGCCAATGCATTGTTCGAGCCGTTATGGAACAGGTCTTATATCGATCACGTTCAAATTTCGGTAACCGAGCAGTTAGGCGTGGGCGATCGTGGAGGTTATTATGAAGGTTCTGGTGCTTTAAGAGATATGATTCAGAATCACCTGTTGCAATTGCTTTGTTTGGTTGGAATGGAAGCGCCAATTAATTTTGATGCCGATGAAATCAGGAACCGTAAGGTGGAGGTTTTAAGAGCAATGCGTCCTTTTTCTGCTGAAGATATCCGTTTCCATACTGTTCGGGGTCAATATAGTAAAGGTTGGGTTGAAGGTAAGGAAGTGCCTGGATACCGTCAGGAAAAAGGTGTTGATGCACATTCTAATACTGAAACTTTTGCTGCTGTTAAATTCCATATCGATAACTGGAGATGGCAAGGTATTCCTTTCTATTTAAGAACTGGAAAACGTTTGAACCAAACTTCATCTTTAATTACCATTCAATTTAGAGATGTTCCGCATCAGATTTTCTCATCAGGTGTAACCGAAAACTGGCAGCAAAACAGGTTAGTAATCAGCATACAGCCAGAAATGAGTATCCGTATGCAGGTACAGGCCAAAAGACCTGGATTGGATATGGTATTGAATCCTGTTGATATGGTTTTCGATTATAAAGGAACTTACGAGGGTGATACCCCTGAGGCTTACGAAACCTTATTATTAGATGCCATGATGGGCGATCAAACCTTGTTTATGCGTGGCGATCAGGTGGAAGCAGCATGGGAACTTGTTATGCCGATTTTAAATACTTGGGAAAGCAAAAAATCAATCAACTTCCCTAATTACCCTGCCGATAGCTGGGGACCAGAAGAAGCTGAAGCACTTATTGCAAGAGATGGTTTCCACTGGTTTAACTTGCCATTGAAGAATAAGGAATAAATTTTTACTCAGGTCGTCACCCTGAATTTATTTCAGGGTCTTGTTCGAGATAGATCCTGATCCCAAATATTCGGGACAGCATGACGGCTCTTATTAGTTACAAAAATGAATCTACTCATATACAAAACATTAGAAGAACTGAATCAGGATCTGGCAGATTATGTAATTAAAATTGCAGAAATGTCTATCGAAGAAAACGACCGCTTTAATTTCGTATTAACTGGCGGCAGTTCTCCTAAAGCACTTTATCATCTTCTGGCAACAGAAGGTCAGCACAGACTTGATTGGGAAAAAGTATACTTCTTCTTTGGCGATGAGCGCAACGTTCCTGCCAATGATGATAACTACAACGGACTAATGGCCAAGAAAACCATTTTAGATCCACTAGGCATTAAAGAAGATCATATTTTTTACGTTGATACCACTTTGGCTCCAGAAAAGGCCGCTATCGAATATAAAAAAGCAATCGACAAGCATTTTAATGGTGAAGATCTGATTTTCGATTTAATCCTTTTGGGTATGGGCGATGATGCACATACGGCTTCGATTTTCCCGCATACTACTTTGGTCAAAGATGAAGAAGTAAATGTGGCTTCGGTTTATGTAGAGAAATTAGATACTTATCGCATCAGTTTTACAGCACCGTTAATCAACAAAGCCGATAATGTAGCATTTTTGGTTTTTGGAGAGAATAAAGCCGAAGCGCTGAAACATGTTATAGGCGATACCGAAAAAAATGTCGATTTATATCCTTCCCAATTAATTGATCCGATTGATGGAAAATTAACCTGGTTTACCGATGAGGCTGCAACAAAATTATTAGAAGATTAAAAAATTATGATGTCTGAAGAAAAACATTTATCAGACTTTTTAAACGGAAAAACGGAATATACCTTAGGGTTATTCCGTTTTTTTGTTGAGCAATTGACCGGATTAGGAGAGATAAATCTCAACCCTACAAAATCCATGATTGCGATCGAATCAAAAAACAGTTTTGCATATATTACGCAATTGGGGAAAAATTTTATTCATGTGGTTATTCCTTTCAATCAACCTTATGAAAACAATCTTTGCTTCACTAAGATTGCGCAGGTGCCAGGAACGGATCAATTTAACCACCATTTGAGGATTTATTTCGAAGAAGATGTTAATGATGAGGTGAAAGGTTTTTTAAAAATGGCTATGAAACAAAATACGTCATCCTGAACTTGTTCCAGAGTCTATAATGTGCTGCGGTAATTTTCAAGGTATAGGTGCTGTTGGATGTTACCATCCGACAGTTTAATAAAAATAAATTTTAGTGTCAGATGGAAACATCTGACACCACACCAAAATCGATTAAACTAGGTGCGTCACCCTGAACTTGTTTCAATGTAGCAACTCCATTGATAGATTTCTCCGCTTCGGTCGAAATGACGACCAGTCACATCTTTAATCCAATTTCTCTTCAATCAACAGCTTAATAATCCCATCGGCCATTCCCACTTTAGGTACGTAAATCTGTTTTATACCAGTCCACTTCATTAAGGTTAGGTAAATTTCGCATGCTGGAATAATTACGTCTGCACGATCGGGATTTAAGCCCAGCGTATTAATTCTTTCTTTCAATGAATAACTGGTTAATTTATTATACATCGAATTTAGCTTCTGCAACGATAAAGGCGCGTTTTCCTTCTCATCCGACATGCGGAACAATTTATTGATGTTACCACCGGTGCCAATACCTGCCAAATGTTTATAGGCTTTTGTATGCTCTTTTACCCAATCTTTCATTTCATCCCAGGTTTCTTCCTTGTCCTGGTTATCGAGCATCCTGATTGTACCAATATTGAAGGATCTTGATGCTTCCGGAGCACCTTTTACAAAAACTGACAGTTCGGTACTACCTCCACCCACATCAATATATAAGTAATTTTTATTTTCGTCTAACTCTTCTTCAATATGGTTAGCATAAATAATATTTGCTTCCCGCTGCCCCTCAATAATCTCTAAAGTAACGTCTGCTTCCTTTTTAATCAGCTTAACAATATCTTCTCCATTACGGGCCTCACGCATGGCAGATGTTGCACAGGCTAAATATTCCGAAACATGATAAACATCCATCAGATTTTTAAAAGCAGTCATGGTTTTTACCAGATCTGCAGATTTTTTTTCCGAAATATGTTGATCTAAGAATGCGTCATCTCCCAACCGGAGCGGCACACGTATAAGGGTGTTCTTTTTATACTTATATTTTCCGTCTTGTTTGCTAATATCAGCAATGAGTAACCTCACCGCATTCGAACCGATATCTATAGCTGCGTATCTTAACATTATGATTGATGCTTGGTTTTTAAATAGTTGTAGATGTCTACCTGCGCCCTTATCTTTTTACTTAATCTGTTTTTATGGTATTTATTATTGTTCAAAGCATTGATCTGCCTCGATTTGGTATTGTCCTGCAATTGCAGATCGATAATATCCTGTATCTCCTGTTTCACATCATGATCTAAAACCGGGAATCCTACCTCTACACGGTGTTCGAAATTCCTGCTCATTAAATCTGCAGATGATAAATACATATCGTTTTTACCGTTATTACCAAAAATATAAACCCTGGCATGTTCCAAAAACTTATCGATAATACTGATGGCGGTAATATTTTCACTAAAACCCTTTACTCCAGGTACCAGACAGCAGATGCCACGGATAATCAGCTGAACTTTAACCCCGGCATTGCTCGCATCGTAAAGTTTGGCAATAATCCCTTCATCTGCTAAACTATTTACCTTTAACATGATGTAGGCGAGTTTGCCCTGTTTAGCATTCCTGATTTCACGGTTAATAAAATTGACCAATTTCGAACGGCTCTCCAACGGCGAAACAATCAGGTGTTTAAATCCCTTCGTTACGGTACGTTTGCTCAAAGCATCAAAAAGTTTTACCAGATCGTTGGTAATCTCTTTCTTTGCGGTAAAAATACTATGGTCGCAATATAAACCTGCGGTTTTCTCGTTAAAGTTTCCTGTTGCTAAGTTTGCGTAGTAAACCGGCTTGTCTTTTTCAATCCGTTTAACCAAACAAATTTTGGAGTGTACTTTGTAGTCGGTTAAACCATAATTTACCTTAACACCCTCCTCCATTAAGCGGCTAGTCCAGTAAATATTAGCCTGTTCATCAAAACGGGCTTTAAGTTCTAATAAAACGGAAACTGCTTTACCATTTTTAGCAGCGTTGATTAATGCATTGATTACTTTTGAGTTTTCGGCTAATCGGTATAAAGTAATCTGTATTTCGGTTACTTTCGGATCAATTGCAGCTTCACGCAAGAACAAAATAATATAGTCATACGATTGGTAGGGTAAATTCACCAAATAATCGCGCTGGGCAACTTTATTAAACATACTTTGGGTTCTGTGCAAGTCGTGAACCTTCAGTGGCACATTCGGCGCATATTCCAATTCTTTTTTACCTACATTCGGGAAGGCAATAAAATCGCCAAACTTATGGTAACGGTTACCCGGAATTAAACTTTCGGCCTCAAGCTTAAGTTTATTCACCAGTACAGTAAGCATATTTAAAGGCATCGCCGAATCATAAAGCAAACGCATTGGTTTCCCTTTTTTACGTTTTTCTAAACTGCTTTTTAAATCTTCGATAAATTTATCATTAATGTTTTTATCAATATCTAATTCGGCATCCCGTGTGAGCTGGATCGAATAAGCCTCTAAATTATCGTAAGTAAAAACATAAAATATATCGTCTAAACAATACCTGATAATGTCTTCGGCAAGAATAATAAATTTTAGATCGTTTGTTTCAGGCAGTACCAAAAACCGCGGCAAATTAGGCGGAATTTCAATGAGTGCATATTTCTCTTTAATTTTTGTATCCTTTTTCGAAAGTTTAACAAAAAAGTAAAGGTACCGGTCTTTCAGTTCTGGAAAAGGTTTATCCATATCCAGCATAATGGGAACCAGATTGGATAAAATCTTATCCCTGAAATGATTTTTAACAAATTCACCTCTACTTACATTCAGTTGGGTATCATTTAAGATAAAAATCCTGTTTTGAGCAAGTTCGTTTATTAGGGTAGCCTGAAAAAGCTGGTCGAATTTTCTTTCTTGTTTTACAACGATGTTTTTAATCTCATTCAGAATTTTCTTTGGATTAAACCCCAAAAGCGCTTTAGCCTTATCATTAAGATTGGTTAGCCGGGTCATGGTGGCCACTCGCACACGGTAAAATTCCTCTAAATTTGAAGAAAATATAGATAGAAATTTAATCCGTTCAATCAGCGGAACCGTTTCATCGGCAGCTTCTTGCAATACACGTTCGTTAAAGTAAAGCCAACTGATTTCGCGGTTTAAAAAAGGGATCTTCTTATTGCTCATTTAAAAAAATAAAAAATCCCTGCCAAAACAGGGATGCTCAAAACTGCACATTAATTTGTTAAATTGATGTTAATTCATTTACACGTTAACGTTAACAAATTTATTTTTTAGTAGGTGTTTTCGTCTCTTTATTAACCGATGTAGCAGTTTTAGCAACCGTTTTTTTAACAACAGGAGATGCTTTTGCAGAAGTAGCGGCCGGCGTTGTTACTTTTTTAACTGCTGTAGCAGCTTTTGCTGGTGCTTTACCTGCGGTACTTGCCGCTTTTTTGGCAACTGTTGTAGCATCTTTTACTGCTTCTTTTGCTTTTATAACTGGTTTTGCCAATACCTTTTCTGCCTTTTCTTCTGTTTCTATTGCAGCAACCTTAATGCTTTGTACTACTGGTTTAGCCTTTGCAACGGCTTTTTTAACCACTTTCTGAGCAGTTTTTTCAGATTTACTTACAGCTTTGGCAACTGGTTTCTTCGCTGCTTTTGCTTTCTCTTTTGATGCATGTAACAAATCATCAATTTTCTGTCCCACATCTGCCTTTACGATGGTGAACTTCTTAGTTAATTTTTTAGCCACACGCTTACTCGCTTTCCCTACCTCCGTACTAATTTCCGATACATCATGACCTAAACTTTTGATCACATCCAAGAACTTATCCGTAATCGACTGCTCCAACTGTTTCTTCACTTCTTTTTTTGTGATCTTTTTTTGAGACTTCGGTTTAGTGGTTTTCATATTATTTTTCGTTTTTTTGTGAGGATGGATTAATTTCTATTAAATCTACTTATTTTTTTACTTTAAAGCTAAAACCATGCCTTCTTTTGATATTGTAAGTAAAGTTGATGCGCAAACATTGGACAACGCAATTAACAATGCTAAAAAAGAAATCCTTAACCGATTCGACTTTAACGGATCGAAAAGCACCATCGATCTCGATAAAAAAACAAACGTAGTAACCATTGTTACTGAAGATGATATGCGATTAAAAGCAATCGAAGGTTCCATTATCTCGCGGATGATGAAGCAGAATTTAGATCCGAAAAGTTTAGATTTTGGCGATGAGCATCAGGCCTCCGGCAACATGATCAGAAAAGAAATCAGTATTAAAGAAGGATTAGATAAGGAAGCAGCAAAAAAGGTTGTGGCAAAGATCAAAGCCAGTGGATTAAAAGTTCAGCCTGCCATTATGGACGATCAGGTTAGAGTAACCGCAAAAAAAATCGATGATCTGCAAGCTGTGATGAATCTTTGTAGAAATGAAGATTTTGGCCAGCCATTGCAGTTTATTAATATGCGCAATTAGAAAACTTAACTGTTTAAACTGGTTAATCGGTTAACTGTGGAAAGGCTTAGAAAACTTAGCTAATTCTTTAAGTGGATTTTGAAAGAATTCACTCATTTAATCATTCAAAATTCAATCATTAATCAAAATGGAAATCAGCGAAAACGGTTTTATATTTTCCGATAAAAAAGAGCTTTTAGATCTCGAAGCCGTACATCATTATTTGAGTGTAGAATCTTATTGGGCAAAAGGCATCCCTTTTGATACCGTAAAACGTTCTATTGAAAACTCGCTTTGTTTTGGCATTTACAAAGGACCAGAACAGGTAGGTTTTGCCCGTTGGGTAACCGATAAGGCCACCTTTGCATGGCTTTGCGATGTGTACGTTAAAGAAAGTTACCGTGGTTTGGGCTTATCAAAAAAACTGATGTCGTTTATGGTCTTCCACCCTGATTTACAGGGATTAAGAACTTATCGGCTCGGTACCTTAGATGCACACGGATTGTACAAACAATTTGGTTTCGAACCAATTGAAAATCCGGAGCGTTTAATGGCTATTGTTGTTAAAAATCCATACGGAGCGGAATAATCGACATTCAGCAGCTAAAACCTTTTTTCAACTCTCTTGTTTTTCATACACATCAAAATTAGAGAAAACATGAAAAAGATATTTTTATTATCCACTGCTTTTGCCCTGGTGCTTTCATTTCAGGCTTGTCAAACTGCAGATAAGAAATCGGCAACCACAAAAGACAGTGTTGCTGGCGATACCAACATGGTAAATGGCAACCATGCTACAGGAGCCGAAAGTACAGAATCGGGTGTTGATGAAGCGGGTGCAACTTTTTTAAGAAAAGCAGCAATTGGAGGTATCATGGAAGTTGAAGCCGCTAAGATTGCGCAAAAAAATGCTAAAAGTGCTGAGGTGAAAGATTTCGCCGCTAAAATGTTGACTGATCACACAAAAGCCAATACAGAGCTGAAAGCTTTGGCTTTAAACAAAAAAGTAATCACCCCAGATGCATTGCCGGCAGAAGATCAGATTCATTTGGATGAAATGAAGAAAATGACAGGTACGGCTTTTGATAAACATTATATGGCTATGATGGTTACCGATCATGAAAAAACTGTAGCCTTATTTAAACAGGGCACGCAAAACCGCGATCAGGCAATTAAAAGCTGGGCTGGCAATACTTTAAGTATAATTGAATCTCATGATGAAATGGCTAAAAAAATCGTTATCAACATGAAATAAACAGCGGCGAATTTTGCTTTAAAGATCAAAATCCTGAAAAATGAATTTCAGGATTTTTTTCGTTACCAAAATATGTGAAAAACATCATTTTTAATACAATTTCTTCCAATAAAAAAATTAAAATTAACTTTCGCCGTTTAATACAAAAATACATAAATGAATAAGAGTAGAATTTTCAGCGCGCTGTTAAGTGTTGCGCTTGTGAGTGCGGTACCAACTTTGGCCAATGCGCAAAAAGCAAATTGGCAAAATCTTGATCTTAAAAGTGATAGTACATTCGGAATCAGTACCGAAAAAGCATATAAAGAACTTTTAAAAGGTAAAAAATCTGTTAAAGTTATCGTAGCAGTTAATGATGGCGGCGTAGAAGCTACGCACGAAGACTTAAAACGAATTATGTGGGTAAACACCAAAGAGATAGCCGGCAATGGCAAGGATGATGATAAGAATGGTTATATCGACGATATAAATGGCTGGAACTTTATTGGCGGCCCTAAAGAATCTGTAAACTTCGAAACCTTAGAATTAACCCGTTTGGTTCGTCGCGATCAGGCCCGTTTTGCCAATACTACAGATGCAAATGTAGCAGAAAAAGATAAAAAAGATTTCGAAATTTTTAAAGCTGAAAGAGCCGATTTAGAAAAACAATTGGCAGAAGCCAGGGAAAATCTGGCAGGTATTACCGGTTTTAAAACAGCTTTAGACGCTGTAGTGAAGAAAATCGGTAAAGAAAACCCAACCGTAGAAGATTTTAAAAACTTCAAACCATCTACAGAGGTTGAAGGCAGGATCCAAAATGTACTGAGCCAGCAATTAGAAAAAGGCAGCTTCAAAGATTTTTACGAAGATCAAATTGTAGAAGGACTGGATTACTATACGCGCCAGGTCAATTATAACTTAAACCTCGATTACGATCCACGCTCAATAGTTGGCGATGATCCAAACAACGTTAAGGAGAAATTTTATGGCAATAACGACGTTGCAGGTCCTGATGCGATGCACGGCACACACGTAGCCGGTATCATTGCGGCTGATAGAACCAACAAACTTGGTATTTTAGGTGTAGCGGATAACGTTGCCATTATGGGTGTCCGTTGTACACCAAATGGTGATGAAAGGGATAAAGATGTTGCCAATGCTATTCGTTACGCTGTTGATAACGGTGCAAAAGTAATCAACATGAGTTTTGGCAAGGCTTATAGCTGGAACAAAGCCATCGTTAATGAGGCTATGAAATATGCGGTATCTAAAGATGTATTGATCGTTCAGGCAGCGGGTAACGAAAACAAAAATATCGATGTAGAAAATAATTTCCCTAACCACAAAGATTTAGATGAGAAGACTATTGCATCGTGGATTACCGTTGGTGCTTCAGGCCCTAAAGATGATGAAACATTAAAAGCCAGTTTTTCTAATTTCGGCAAAACCCAGGTAGATGTTTTTGCTCCAGGCGTTCAGATTTATTCTACTGTACCGGGTTCTAAATACAAAAATTTAGACGGAACCAGTATGGCCTCTCCTGTTGTAGCTGGCTTAGCAGGATTAATCCGTTCTTATTATCCAAAATTAACTGCAGCACAGGTAAAAGAAATCATCGTTAAATCAGTTACCAAAGTTAACCATAACGTAGAATACGCTAAAGGTGAAGAACCAGGCGCAGAAAAAATTTCTGTCCCATTCTCTGATCTTTGTATCAGTGGCGGAATTGTTAATACTTACAATGCATTAAAGTTAGCGGCAACTTACTCGGGTAAAGCGGTTGCGAAATAATTTTTCTGTTTGTCACTCTGAGGGAAAACGAAGAATCTTCATAAAAAATGCGTCCTGATATAAAATCGGAACGCATTTTTTGTTTAGAATATTTAGAGAAGTCAAGTTTTTAAAACTTGACTTCTCTGGATTTGAACGGAATAATTATGCCAATATCTTATCGGGCGTAATCGGCAATGTTCTGATCCTTTTTCCTGTAGCATTAAAAACAGCATTGGCTACAGCGGCAGAAAAACCGATCAATGCAATTTCTCCCATTCCTTTTGCACCCATTGGATTAATATAAGGATCGGGTTTATTGATAAAATTAACATCAATTTCTGGTACATCGGCATTTACCGGAACATGGTAATCGGCAAAATTATTATTGATATATCTTCCATAACGGTGGTCGATAATAGATTCTTCGGTTAAAGCCATGCCAATACCGCCAACAGCACCACCAAGCATCTGGCTTCGGGCCGTTTTTGGACTTACAATGGTACCGGAATCGCCTACAGAAACGATTTTACTCACTTTTACTACGCCTGTAAGCGCATGAACCTTTACCTGTACAAAGTGAATCGAGAATGAATACATAGAGTAATTATCCCTTTCCTTCCCCCCCTGGCTTTCTTTGGTTACTTCTATTTGCGGAAGATTATTCTTATTTAAAACATCAACAAAATTAGCCGTTGCATCCATATTAGAATTTGCAGCCAGTTCCGCAATCGCAGATTTTAATGCCACACAAACATCATTCACTGCCGAACCTACTGTAGATAATGTAGCTGAACCGCCCTGACTAGGCGCGGGCGGCAAAGAAGAATCACCCAATTCGAATGTAATTTTATTTACAGGGATCTTCATCAGTTTATTGGCGATTAAAGTCATGCCAGTTCCTGTTCCCGGGCCAATATCGCTGGTTGCACTTTGTAAAAGCAGCGATCCATCAGCCTTTAAAACGCCCTTCACACTGGCTTTACCTCTATTAGCATTAAAAACGCCAACACTTACACCATAACCTATTTGCCATGGCCCTTCAATCAAACTGCCAGGCTTATTTTTCCGGTTGCTCCACCCTATTTTTTCTGCCCCGATTTTATAAGCTTCTTTTATATTTTTGCTCGAAAAGGGTTTGTTTTTTTGCTGATCGGTTTCAGGATCGTTTTTGATTCTGAAATCCAATGGGTCCATATCCAAAGCATGTGCCATTTCATCAATAGCACTTTCAAGGGCAAAAGCTCCTGTAGCCTCCCCCGGACCACGCATCCATATTGGAACGCTAAGATCTACCGGAACAATGGCATAAGCCGTATTTACGTTATCGCATTGGTACATAAACTTCGCCATATTAACCACGCCTTCGGTAAAGTTCTCATAAGTAGAGGTTTCACCATAAGCCCTGTGCGTAATCCCGGTTAATTTACCATCTTTATTTGCGCCCAAACCAATGGTTTGTATCGCTGCCGGCCGATTACCGACCATGGTAAACATTTGCATCCTGGTAATCACTACTTTTACAGGTTTACCAATATGTTTAGAAGCCATTACCGTTGCAATTTCCAACGGCCAGGTACGTAAAGCCATACCAAAACCACCCCCAACAAACTCCGAATTTACCTGAATATTCTCCATCGGAATTTTAAAAACATTTGCAATGGTGCCCTGGGTAGCTTTTACACCTTGTGTTTTGGCATAAACGGTAAGCTGGTTATTTGGCCTCCAATCGGCGATAATTCCGTGCAGTTCCATCGGGTTATGCGTTTCGATAGGCAGAAAATATCTTTCCTCGAGCTTCACCTCTGCTGTTTTATAAGCGTTTTCTATACCGCGTTTATAGTCGGCCTGGCCTTGAAGTTTCTTTGCTTTAGGATCTTTTAAAGCTTTTTCAAAATCAGTGTTAAAATCTTCTCTAGAGTAAGTTGCCTTAACCAATGAAGCCGCATGAGTTGCTCTTTCGAAGGTATTGGCTACAACAATTGCGATTGGCTGTCCATTGTAGAAAATTTTGTCGGTATAAAAAATCTTCATCTGTGGACCACCTTCCTGCTCGTAAGCAGCGGCCGATGGCTTATTTAAATGCGAAATCACAGCAATTACACCTGGTGCTTTTTCAGCCGCCTTGGTATCGAGCGCTGTAATTTTTCCTTTGGTAATGGTACTGGTTACCAAAACACCATAGGTTAAACCTGGTAATTCATATTCCGCAAAGTATTTAGCTTGTCCCGTAACTTTTAAAATTCCATCTACGCGGTCGTTGTCGTCTTTTAAAATTTTCTTTTCCATAACTAAGCTTTAGATTTTGCAAGATTCAACGCCTCGATTATTGTATTGGGTGCCAGTTTAAGTTTAAAGTCATTTCCTCCAAAACCTTTTGCATCCTTCATGGCCAGTTGGGCAGCCTGTTCAAAATTCGATAAGGTGGCTTCTTTTCCTTTTAAGAAATTTTCGGATGCCGTTAAACGCCAGGGTTTATGCGCTACTCCACCCATTGCCAAACGAATATCCATAATTTTATTATTGCTGAGCTCAAATGCTGCGGCTACAGAAACGAGAGCAAAAGCATAAGAAGCCCGATCCCTAACTTTAAGATAATGATAGTTTTTGGCAAGATTATTCACCGGAATTTCCAAACGGATAATCATTTCGTCAGCTTTTAAGTTATTGTCTAACTGTGGAGTATCTCCTGCCAGGCGATGAAAATCTTTAAATAACATCTTACGTTCTCCTTTGGCATTGGCCACCACCACTTCAGCATCTAGAGCGATTAATGCTACACACATATCACTTGGATGAACAGCAATACATTTTTCTGAAGCCCCGAATATGGCATGCATGCGGTTAAAACCTTCCATGGCACCACAGCCTGTACCTGGCTGGCGTTTATTACAAGGCATTTCGGTATCGTAAAAATAACCACAACGTGTACGCTGCATCATATTACCACCAACAGTAGCTACGTTTCTCAGCTGGGCAGATGCGCCCGCCTGTAAAGCCCAGGAAAGTAACGGTAGTTTCTCTTTAATCAGCGCATTGTCTGCAACTGCCGAATTAGAAGCCAAAGCACCAATATGGATTTTATTTCCAATCTGCTCGATCTGTTTTAGCGGAACATGATTGATATCGATGAGTTTTTCTGGTGCCGTAACACCTCTTTTCATTAAATCGATCAGGTTTGTTCCACCTGCCAAAAATTTGGCATTTTTATCTTTTACCAATAAAGCAATTGCTGATTTTGCCGTGGTTGTTCTTAAGTATTGAAAATTGATCATACCGTTTCACCTCCTTCCTTAACTTCAATAATCGCATCAACTATATTAGGATAAGCACCACATCTACAGATATTTCCACTCATATATTCACTTATGTCTGCTCTCGAACCGGTATGCCCTTCGCGTACACAGGCCACGGCCGACATAATCTGTCCTGGCGTACAATAACCACATTGAAAACCATCATGCTTGATAAATGCAGCCTGCATGGGATGCAAAGTTTCGCCGTTGGCCAATCCTTCAATCGTGGTAATTTTCTTTCCCTCATTCATCACAGCTAAACTGAGGCATGAATTTACCCTTTGTCCATCAACATGAACGGTGCATGCGCCACACTGGCCATGGTCGCATCCTTTTTTAGTCCCTGTTAGGTGTAATTCTTCACGCAAATAATCCAAAAGCGTTACCCTGGGCTCAACCGTAGTTTGATATGCTTTATTATTTACCGTAAGTTTTAATGGGATTTTCTCGAAAAGTTGAGCGAAACGTTCATCGGCATTGCTTTCTGCTGCTTTAACCGCAACGCCAGGCGTTAGTGCAATGGCTGTAATTACCGAACTTTTTTTGAGGAAATCGCGCCTGCTATCACCCTGATTTGGTTTCTGATCGGAAGATTTCATAATTGGATATTTAGATATTGGATGTAGTCCTAAGTTCGTAATTCTAAAGCACAGAATGTAGCAATTCGGAAATTTAGAATTATTCTATCGTTAATATTTTTACATAACTCACTAGAAATAAATCATTAACAAAATAATTTTCAAAATGTTCAACCAATTTATACTTTTATAAAATGGACAATGTAAAACCACTACCCGATTTATCAGCAGAAGAACAACGCGTTTTAGGCGCATTAATAGAAAAAAGCCGCACAACACCCGATTATTACCCAATGACTCTGAATAGTTTAACAGCTGCATGTAATCAAAAAAGCTCAAGAAATCCGGTGGTAAATTACGATGAGGAAACCATAACTTTAACACTAAACCAACTTAAAATAAAAGGTTTAATTTCCACTGCTACAGGAGGATCAAGCCGTGCAACTAAATATAAACATAATCTAGCTATTGTTTATCCTTTAGTACCTTCGGAGCTGGCCATTATTTGTTTATTGCTTTTACGCGGACCACTAACACCTGGTGAAATCAATAGCAATTCGGGAAGATTATATGAATTTGAAAGTATAGAAGAAGTTTTAGAACAACTTCAGAAATTATCAGATGAAGAACCTGCATTTGTAAAACAACTGGCAAAAAAAGCTGGACAAAAAGAGGCCCGTTTTGTTCATCTTTTAGGCGAACAGGCCGAAACCACTTCAGAACCTGAAACCGAAACGATAAACACACCACAATTTGATCCTACTGAACTGGAAAACAGAATTGAGAAATTAGAACTGGAAATTGAAGAATTGAAAGAACTGGTTAATTTATTAATGGATAAGTAATGGGTTCATTTGTTCATTAGGCATTGGTTCATTGGTTTCTAACCCATCGCATAACCAACTCGATTTGTCAGTCTGAGCGTAGTCGAAGACCGTTATTTTACATTTTCCGTGCTTCTGTGGCAGAAAATTATTAGATCTTAGCGAGACGCTAAGACCAGTTGAGGTTTGCTGAACATCGGCATAACCAACGCGATTTGTCAGTCTGAGCGTAGTCGAAGACCCGTCTATACATTTTTCCGTGCTTCTGTGTCTCCGTGGCAAAAAATTATTAGGTCTTAGCGAGATGATAAGACCAATATAGTGTTGGGAATGACGCACTGATCACAACCATACTAAAACAAAAAAAGTGCTTGGCTATTAACCAAACACCTTAAAAATCAATAATCAACCCGGTAGCTATCAGATTGAAAATAACAAAATCAATTAAGCCTCATACTTTTTAAAAATAGTACTCGCTGTGTGACCACCAAAACCAAAAGTGTTATTTAAAACATAATTGATCTCCTTTTTAATACTTTCTCCCAACACAAAATTCAATCCTTTTGGAATGTTTTCGTCCAGATTTTTGGTATTAATAGTAGGTGGCACCACATTATCTCTGATCGATAAAACGCTGATTACACTTTCTACCGCTCCGGCAGCACCAAGTAAATGACCCGTCATCGATTTAGTTGCACCAATTATAACTGGCAAACCATTAAACACAGTATTAATCGCCTGTAATTCACTTAAATCGCCCAATCCGGTTGAAGTGGCGTGTGCATTAATATAATCGATTTTATCTGCACTAATTCCAGCATCTTTTAAAGCTTTCGTCATACCCAAAGCGGCACCAATCCCATCAGGAGGAGTTCCGGTTAGGTGATATGCATCAGCGGCCATTCCACCACCAATAATCTCCGCATAAATGTGGGCGCCACGTGCCAAAGCATGATCCAGATCTTCTAAAACCAATGCACCTGCACCTTCGCTCATTACAAAACCATCTCTGTCGGCATCAAATGGTTTAGAAGCCCCTTGTGGATTCTCGTTATTTTTAGATAAAGCCTGAGCGGCATTAAAGCCACCTACAGATGAATTGGTTAACGCAGCTTCAGAACCACCGGCAATCATTACACTTGCTTTTCCTAAACGAATGGTATCAAAAGCATTGATAATGGCAGTATTAGATGATGCACAAGCAGATACGGTACAATAATTTGGTCCACGCAATTTATGACGGATGGAAATTGCTCCTGCAGCAATATCGACAATCATCTTTGGAATGAAATAAGGATTAAATCTTGGTGTCCCATCACCTGCATGAAATTCTTCCAACTGCGCTTCAAAAGTACCGATTCCACCATTTCCGGTTGCCCAGATTACACCAACTTCAGCCAATTGATCATCGGTCATTGCAGTAAAATCTAGCCCTGCATCCTTTATCGCCTGATCGCTCGATCCGATTGCATATTGGGTAAAAAGGTCATACTTTTTAATTTCTTTTTTCTCCAGGTATTCTTCAGGATTAAAATCCTTTACCTCGCCCGCAAAACGGGTTTTGAATTTACTGGCATCAAATTTTGTAATGGGACCGATGCCGCTTTTTCCGGCCAATATCTGTTGCCAGAATTGCTCAACGGTATTACCAAGTGGCGTTATAGCACCTAAACCTGTTACTACTACTCTTTTCATTTTAATAATTTTTAGTCAATATTCTTGAATAAATAATCGACCAACGATTGTACCCTTGGAGCAATAATTAATATAGCAGGAATGGCTACGATATAAGAAATGCCCCATGATTTCAACCAAACTGTGATAAAGGTCGATGTAAATCCAAGATTTACACTTATTGCTGCGAAAGTAACTATTCCTGTAGTGAAAACCGCCATAATAGATGCAAAAGCTACCTTCTTTTTCATTCCGGTTATCTGATTAATTTTGAACAGAATCGATCCAGGCTTTTCTATTTGCATTCATCACATTTAAAGCATCAACCGGCGATTGTCTGAATAACTTATAAATCTTTGCGGTATCGCCTACCCTGATTTCAAACTCATCATTGGCTAAAGCCGCCAACAGATCATCGGCAACAACCGAAGGTTTAATACCATTATGGCCACCTATTTCCTTCGAAAATTCTGTATCCACCAATGGCGGCATCAATTCGAAAACCTTAACAGCAGTTTCTTCTAAACTTAACCTTAACGAAGTACTGTAAGAATGTAATGCTGCTTTACTGGCCGCATAAGTTGGCAAAGTAACTCCAGGAACATAAGCCACAATAGATGAAACGTTTACGATAGCTGATTCGCGCTGTGCTTTTAAAACAGGCAACAATTTTTGATTGATCCTAATAATTGATAAATAATTGGTCAGCATTTCATCTTCTGCATTGGCAAAAGCATCCTGATTGGGGTCATCTAAATTGTACAGGATTGCTCTTCCTGCATTATTAATCACGATATTCAATTGAGGGAAATCGACTTTGATACGGGCTACCAATTGATCTACATCCTCAGCCTTGCTTACATCAGAAAGAATGGTGGTTACATTTTGTAATGATGCAGCAGCTGCATCCAGTCGCTCCTGATTTCTACCAGTAATAATTACATGATTATCTAAAGCAGTTAACTGTTTTGCAATTTCTAAACCGATACCAGCTGTTCCGCCGATCAATAAAACGGTATTTTGTGAAGTTTTCATTATATGTTTTTTTTTAAAATTTTAAGATTAAACAAGTGCTCACCGCGTGAGCATAAACGCTATTATTTTCATCAACTAATTGCGCTTCTACCAGGGCGGTACGTCCACCAAGGTTGATCACCTTCCCTACGGTTTTTAGTTTCCCGGTTTGGATGGTAACGGCTTTCAGGAAATTTACCTTCAGCTCTAAAGTGGTATATCCTTTTCCGGCAGGTAAAAGTGAATGGACCGAACAGCCCATGGCCGAATCTAAAATAGCAGTGATTACCCCGCCATGCACAGTGCCAATTGGGTTGTAATGAAACTCCTGAGGTGTAAATTCAAAAACCACATTGCCCTTTTCGATCAGACTTACACTAAAATCCAAGGTATGCAACAATGGCGGCAGCGGAAATTTATGATCGCTCATGGCCTGCAGATAATCAACACCATCCATCTGCATAGCTTCCTTCGCTCCTTTCATTGGGTCTTCCCAAGTTATTGTTCTGGTCCTTTTCATAATAAAATACCAATCGGTATATTTTAGTTTAAAAATTTTTAGCTGAGGCTATTGATATATTTTTTTAACGAATCCATAATTAAATTCCAATGTGCAGGTTTTGCAGTCAACCTCGAAATCATGATGCCACCTTCTATTATAGCAATAATTGTTAATGCAACCTGCTCTGGATTGTGATCTGCATTGATTTCTTTGGCAGAAATACCTGATTCAATCAGTTTAGCAATTTTATTTTTCCAGCCTAAAACTGCTTTCAAAACTTTTTCCCGCAATTCGGGATGGGTATCATCAGCGTCAACTGCAGTATTTAAAACAGGGCAACCTCCTTCTGATACTGAACCATCGATAAATTTTTGGTAAATATTGATGTACACCAAAAGCTTATCCTTTATGCTGACCTGTTTGTTCATGTCAGCATCTATCCTCGATGAAACATTTTTCAGGTTATAATCAAAAGCCGCCAGCGCTACTTCATCCTTATTGGCGAAGTTACCGTAAATACTGCCTTTGGTTAAACCCGTGGCAGCAGTAATATCATTTAAAGAAGTGCCTGCATAACCCTTCATATTAAAAATAGGTGCCGTTTTCTCTACAATGAAATTTCTTGTTTTTTCTGCCTTGGTCATGTTCTTTTAAATTGACGATGCAAATATATACCAATCGGTATATTTAATGCAAATATTTTTATCATCGAAATCTCCTTTTAATTACAACAATTTATTTTAGGTTTGAATTTTGTAACTTTGATTTTATGAACAAGCCAGAAACCATTGAAGATTTTTACCAGAACAAATTTAGTTTCTTACCAGACAACCTACGGAACGGTGTAGGGCATTTTAACGTTTTCAAGTTAGAAGATTGTTTGAGGGATGATCATAAGCCAATGAGTTATAACCGAAGGGATTATTACAAAATCTGCCTTACCCGCGGACATAACGTTTACCACTATGCTGACAAAAGCATTGAGATTAATGGCACCGCTTTAATCTTCTTCAATCCACTTGTACCTTATACCTGGGAGCTGGCCAGTGGTAAACAAAGTGAGGTAACAGGTTATTTCTGTATTTTTACGGAAGCTTTTTTTACCGAAAAGATCCGCGGAAACATTGGTGATTTACCCATGTTCGTACCTGGCGGGAAACCAGCGTATATTTTAAATGAAAAACAAGATGCTCAAATAGAAAGCATTTTCGATAAAATGTTCGAGGAAATCAATACAGATTATATCTATAAATACGACCTGCTCAGAAACTATATTACTGAGATTACACACTTTGCACTAAAAACACAGCCATCTGAAACGCTATTTAAACATACCGATGCCAATACAAGGATCACTTCTGTTTTTACAGAGTTATTAGAGCGTCAATTCCCCATCGAAACAACTACGCAAAGGCTTACCATGCGCTCAGCCAAAGATTATGCTTCGCAACTTTCGGTACATGTAAACCACTTAAACCGTGCAATTAAAGAAACCACTGGCAAAACCACCACACATTATATTACCGAGCGTTTATTAAGTGAAGCTAAAGCTTTACTCAAGCATACCGACTGGAATATATCAGAAATAGGTTATTGCCTTGGTTTTGAAGAGCCTACCCATTTTAATAACTTTTTTAAAAAACTAACTAACCACACCCCTACTTCTTACCGAATTGTTTGAATTTCGTAATCATAAGTTTGATTAACGTAATAAAGCGAATTCATTTGCACTGTAATTTTGTCTTAACAAAAAGGAAAAAACTATGGGCAAGAAAAAAGTTTGGTTTATTACCGGAGCTTCAAAGGGCTTAGGATTAAGTTTGGTTCATCAGTTGCTAAATGCTGGCCAATATGTTGCGGCCACATCAAGAAATGTCAGTGAACTTAAAAAAGCAGTAAATAATGATAGCGGAAAATTCCTTCCTCTAGCCGTTAACCTGGCCGATGAGCAAAGCGTCGAGGATGCGATAAAGACGACTATTACAAAATTCGAAAGAATCGATGTGGTCATCAATAATGCAGGTTATGGAATTGGAGGCAGTATAGAAGAGCTTAGCGATGCAGAAACACGCAACAGTTTTGATGTTAACGTTTTCGGAACACTGAATGTCATCAGAAAAGCTTCACCTTATTTAAGGGCACAACGAGCCGGACATATCATCAACATTGCATCAATTGCAGGTATTGCAGGCGCAACAGGCTGGGCAGTATATGCAGCGGCAAAATCGGCTGTGATTGCATTGTCAGAAGTATCGGCAGAAGACCTAAAAGAATTTGGCATAAAAGTTACTGTTGTGGCTCCTGGCGCATTCAGAACCAGTTTTTTAACGACTGATTCGCTGATTTTGGCTGCCAATCCAATTGCAGAATACGAAGAAGTGCGGGCAATACACAGCAAATACCTAAAAATGGACGGTCAGCAGATTGGCGACCCCGAGAAAGCTGCCGCTGCAATGATCTCATTGGCAAGTATGCCTAATCCACCCCTTCATTTACTTTTAGGAAACGACGCTTTTCAAAGAGCAAACAACAAGTTAGAATCACTACAAAAGGAATTTAGAGACTGGAAAGCCATTACAATTTCAACAGATTTCGACGAAAATTAATTCAAACAAAAACATTATGGAAAATCAAAAAGTATGGTTTGTAACAGGCGCATCAAAAGGCCTGGGACTTATATTAGTAAAAACATTATTAAGCAATGGTCTTAGCGTTGCTGCAACTTCAAGAAACCTGAATGATTTAATTAACGCAGTTGGTGAACACCAAAACTTTTTACCACTAGCTGTTGATTTGATCGACGAAAGCAGTGTAGAAGCAGCAATTAGCCAAACGATCAGCAAATTCGGTCAGGTAAATGTGGTGGTAAACAATGCAGGCTATGGCATGCTTGGTGCTTTAGAAGAATTGAGCGACAAAGAATCACGTCAAAATTTCGATGTGAACGTTTTTGGTTCGTTAAACGTCATCAGAAAAGTACTTCCTCAATTGCGAAAACAACAATCAGGTCACATTTTTAATATTTCTTCAATCGGTGGCTTTTCAGGTAACTTCCCTGGTTTCGGAATATATTGCGCTACAAAATTTGCAGTGGTTGGTTTTACCGAATCGTTAGCGGCTGAAGTAAAATCGATGGGAATCAAAGCAACGATTGTAGAGCCGGGTTATTTCAGAACAGCATTCCTAACTGAAGGATCATTAGCGGTACCGAATAAACCAATTGATGCCTACAAAGAGGTACGCGACTCGCAAGCGGCACACCAAAACGACATCAATAATCAACAACCAGGCGATCCGGCCAAAGCAGTTGAGGTGATTATTGAAGCTTCGAAAAGTGAAAATCCACCACTTCATTTATTCTTAGGCCCTGATGCCTATCAGGTAGCTGATGCAAAAATTGCAGATGTACAAAGGGATATGGCCAATTGGAAATTTCTGGCAACTGCTACTAATTTCGATGAGGTTGGCGCATAGTAACTAGGGCAATCGTCATTTCGAGTTTTATTTATAACACAAAGCTCAATATAAATGACAGAAGGTTTTTAGCAGGGTTTATTGCTGCGAGAAATCGTCATTGCGAGAAGGCTTTTCAGCCGACGAAGCAATCCTACAACAATCGCTAGTAGCGTGAGCTTTAAGATTGCTTCGTGCCTCGCAATGACGATTTTTCTATAAAAATCTGTCAATAGTAAAGGTTGATCTTATGTTCTAAAATATCTCCTTCTAAACCATTGCGCCAAGTTAACCAATGCAATTAATGCGGGCACCTCAACCAACGGACCGATTACACCGGCAAATGCTTGCCCTGAATGAATACCAAATACACCTATAGCCACAGCGATAGCCAATTCGAAGTTATTACCAGTTGCCGTAAACGCAATAGCGGTACTTTTGCCATAATCCGCACCGAAATACCTGCCTGCAAAAAAACTGATCACAAACATGATCACGAAATAAATCATTAAGGGCAAAGCAATTCGCAGTACATCAAACGGAATCTGCACAATCAATTCTCCTTTCAGACTAAACATCACTACGATGGTAAATAATAAGGCAACTAAGGTTATGGGAGAAATCATCGGTACAAAAGCGGAATAAAACCATTCTTCGCCTTTCCACTTGATCAGTACTTTTTGACTTAAAATACCGAGCACAAACGGAATCCCAAGATAAATCCCTACACTCTTTGCAATTTCTGCAATGGAAATTGATACAGAAAGGCCTTTTAAACCAAAAACGGGTGGTAAAACCGTAATAAAAAAATATGCAAATACACTGTAAAGCAATACCTGAAAAATACTGTTCAGGGCAATTAAGCCCGCGGCATACTCTCGGTTTCCATCAGCAAGCTCATTCCATACCACCACCATGGCAATACACCTGGCCAGGCCGATCATAATTAAGCCAACCATGTATTCGGGATAGTCGTGTAAAAATGCAATGGCCAGAAAAAACATCAGAATCGGGCCAATTATCCAGTTTAAAAAGAGCGAAGCGCTCAATATTTTTACATTTTTAAATAATCTGCCTAAATTCTGGTATTTAACTTTTGCCAAAGGTGGATACATCATCAGGATCAATCCGATAGCCAAAGGGATGTTTGTACTCCCGCTCGAAAATGAATTGATCAAGACCGCTGATGAAGGGAATAAAAAGCCTAAGCCCACCCCCAATAACATGGCTAAAAAAATCCACAGCGTTAAATAACGATCTAAAAAACCGAGGTTTTTTCTTTGAGCTGCCGGGGCACAAATATCTGCTGACATATTAGCGTTTTAGGTTTTTGTTTACAAAATCTTCCATGTAAACCTTCACCAGATCTCTTGTCTTTCTAAACTCGGCCATGATTTCTTCATCGGTACCTACGGCTTTTGCAGGATCGGGAAAGTTATGGTGCAGTTTTATAGCCTGCGTTGGGAAATATGGACAGCTTTCTTTTGCGTGATCGCAAACGGTAATCACATAATTGAATGGAACATCAAAGTACTCCTCGATATTGTTAGAGGTTTGTCCTGAAATATCAATTCCATCTTCGGCCATTACTTTTATTGCCCTTGGGTTAACGCCATGAACTTCGATACCAGCACTGTATATTTTGGCTTTGTTTTGAGCAAAATGTTTCAAATAACCTTCTGCCAGTTGACTTCTGCAACTATTTCCGGTGCATAACACCAATACATTTTTCATTACTATAAATTTTGAATCATTAACAACATCCACTTCCTGGAGAACAACTATTTTGATTAGCTACTAGATTAACCAGTTCGACTTTTTGCTTTATCGGCTGAGCAGGCGCACAACATTCTTCGCCGGCTTCGGTGGTACCACAGCTTCCGCCACGATTAATTGCTTTACATTGGGTAGCATCAGGTGTAAGATCCAAAACCAGGTTCTCCCCATCAATTTTAAATTCACCTGGAAACATCTGCCTTGTATCGAACGCCGAATTGCCAAATTCAATTTTCACAATTCCATTGGGGTTCAACGGCAGTTTACTTTCTACCAGATTGATAATGGATAGTGCTTTTTTCACTTGCATCGCCCTACCCGTTTCTTGTTCGGTAGGTTCCCATAACTGTACAATAATTTCAGTCCAGGCGTTCATCACACCTCCACAGTCTACCGAAACAATCGGTGCCTGTTTAATTTCGGTGATGTGATAATTGGCTTTTACCCATTTACCTGGGGAATATTGAAACTGTAATACCAATTCTGGATATTGCTGAAGCTCAGCCTTAAAGCTGCTCCATTCTGTAGAAGATGTATTGATCATAATATTGCAATTTAACGATTGATTTAAGTAAAAAATTTTAACAGCAGTTCTGCCCGCCTTTATATGAGGCAAAGAAATTGCCCAGCTGTGTTTGTAATAACTTCCAGGTTTTAGGTTCTATACAATAGCAAATACTCACCCCCTCGATAGTGCCTTGTATAATACCTGCATTTTTAAGTTCTTTTAAATGCTGAGAAATGGTCGCCTGAGCTAAGCCGAGTTCTTCAACCAAATCGCCACAGATACAGGTATTCGATTTAAGGATGCGCTGAAGAATCGCAATCCGTGCAGGATGTGCCATCGCTTTTAATAAAGCTGCCATCTGGTTCTGTTCTTCGGTGAAGATTTCTGTTTTGGTAAGTCCCATAGTTTTATATCGCAATATTACGATAGATAATTAAGATATCAAAATTTATTTTAATTTTCTGTTTTCATCAGAAACAGATTATCTACAGAATTGGATAGTTTATTAGCCTTTTTGATTTTAAAAGAACCAATCGACACGAAAACACTTATTTGTGGAGATTTGATATTGCAGGGAGTTTGTTGATTTTACTTTAGTCATATTTCGCGACTGCATTATTTATCATTATTTCTTTAAGGGATGCTTTAATTCAAATTTGGTCCCTGCTTCCTGATTTCCGTTAAGCCAGCCGTAATATTCATCTAAAATGATACTGGATATTCCATCTGGTTCAGAAAACCCCCTTTGCGCAAAGTAACTTTGTAACCTGGAACCTCCCCATAGTCCCCAATTATTTCTGATCCACATACCCAATCCATGATGTAAGCTCAATACGTCGCTTCTTTCTTTAAAGTTTTTAATCGTCTCCCTGTCAATTGGTTTTAAAGTTTTATTTAACTGTAGAAAGCAATCGTTAAGATTAACGGGGATATAAACATGATTAATAGAATCTAATGTTAACCGCCTGGCACGTTCCTTCTTTTGCTCTTCTTTCTCTACCAAAAGTTCCTGTTTAGCTAGAGAATCAACAGGGTTTCTGAAACCGCCCAAAAAGAATTTGAAATATTGTTTTTCTGTTTTTTCAGACAAAAAACTGGCATCGAAAGTATTGGCCGTCATTATTGCCCTAATTTTATTTTCATCAATTTCTTTGGCACAGCTTAATGTGTCGATTTCAAAATTACCGCTTCTTGTAAGGTAGCCCGCTAAAACGATCCGATGTATTTTATAATTATAAAAGTCGCTGGTGTTTATCCCCACATACTTTAACCCAGTCTTATTTTCTATCTCAACTGCAAGTTTTTTATTGGTTTTCTTGATAACAAAATCTGGAATGTATTTATAGGCATATTCGAAAAAATCGGTTTTTGGCATCTCGCGTTTAAGGTTTTTGAGCTTCCCATAAACTGATCCGAACGGAACTTTTTTTATAATCTCACGCTTTCTAAGATCGTATAGCGTTACCATCTTCTTTGTATCTACACAGTAAACAACATCATTATAATTAAGCACATACTGCTCGTTTAAAAACTTCTCTTCATCGCTTGTACCTTCTTTAAATACGACAAGCTCTGGCTTACTTTTTTGATAATCGATTACCATAGGCGAATTATCGTAAAACAGATTACATTTCTCTACATCAGAATTACAGCTTGAAAATTCCTTTGTACTATAAGTTTCTTCCCTTTTTCCATCCTTGTAGATAATAACATTCTTAAAACCATCATCACGATTAGTCGCGTTTGCCAGATAAGCTATCGTGGAGCCATCATTCGAAATGGTTAAGAAATACCGGTCAAAAGTATATACATCAAATGAACGGTTGATTTCGTACATTACTTTATCGGCCTTGTATACTATAGATCTGCCTCTGGTTGTTGGAAATTCATCATCGTATGAATAAGATTTAACCGAAAATTTTCCGTTGGAAGAAAAAACTTCTGTGATTGGAACACGAGAGGTTGAGAACTGGCTAAAAGTAGGAGTGCCTAGTAGTAGAAGAAATGCGAATGTGAGCGTTATTTTTGTCATACTATTAAAATAAATAAAAATAGTTAATTGGTTAGATTATAGATGTTAAAAGACCTTAAATTCCACAGGTATTAAACATAGTTTTCATTTAAAATAAAAAACCGTTAACTAAAATTAATCAACGGTTTAATTTGTACAGGGATGAGAAAAATTATTTCTTAGGTTTTGCACTCATGTAAAAAGTAAGCTTTCCACCGTTGGTGATATCGGCATGTTTGATTTTATGATCGGTAATTTCTTTGCCGTTCAATAAAACTTTCTCTACGTAAACATTTTTATCGCTTTGTTTAATGGCCTCAACAGTAAAGGTTTTACCGTTTTCCAAATTAATTACTGCGTTGTTAACCAGTGGACTGCCTAATGAATATACATCAGAACCTGGTGCTACCGGATAAAAACCTAACGAAGAGAACATATACCAGGCACTCATCTGCCCGCAGTCGTCATTTCCACCCAAACCATCAGCAGTAGGTTTGTACTGCATGTTTAAGATGTGACGGATCTGCGCCTGAGTTTTCCATGGCTGATCGGTCCAGTTGTAAAGGTAAGCGATATGGTGTGCAGGTTCGTTACCATGTACATATCCACCAATAATACCTTCGCGGGTAATGTCTTCTGTATGCGCAAAAAACTCGTCAGGTAAATGCATGGTAAACAAAGTATCTAAACGGGTTGCAAATTTCTTTTTACCGCCCATCATTTCAATCAGCGAAGCCGGATCCTGCGGAACAAAGAAACTGTAGTTCCAGCTGTTTCCTTCAATAAAACCTTGTCCTTCGGTATCTTTTGGATCGAATTGCTTTTTAAAAGAGCCATCCGCCAATTTAGGGCGCATAAAACCAGAAGCACTATCGTAGTTGTTTTTCCAGTTATTAGAACGTTTGATAAATTCGTCGTAAACATCCATGCGGTTTAATTTCTTAGCCAGTTGCGCAATCGACCAGTCATCGTAAGAATACTCTAAGTTATTGGAAACTGAAATGCCTGATTTTTCTGCAGGGATATAACCTTTATCCATATAATAGCCAATTCCTTCATAATCGCGGTGTTTAGCTGTTGCAATGCAGGCATCCAATGCTTTGTTCGCATCGCCATTGTAGGTACCTTTTATAATCGCATCAGAGATTACAGAAACACTGTGGTAACCACTCATGCACCAGTTATCATTGGCATAATGCGACCAGATCGGCAACATGTGCAAACTACTCTGATCGTAATGCGCCATCATCGATTTCACCATATCATTACTGCGGCCTGGCTGCATGATATTAAAGAATGGATGTAAGGCCCTGTAAGTATCCCAAAGCGAGAATGTGGTGTAATTGGTAAAGCCTTCGGCTTTATGTACCCCTTGATCTAAACCTTTATACTCGCCATTAATATCGGTATAGGTTGTTGGATTGATAAAAGCATGATATAAAGCGGTGTAAAAATTGATTTTATTATCGTTAGAAGTAGTTACCTGTATTTTATTCAATTCTTTATTCCAGGTAGCCTGCGCCTGAGCCTTCACCTTTTCGAAGTCCCAACCCGAAATTTCTGCACGCATATTTTGCAAAGCATTTTCCTGGCTAACCGGCGATAAAGCAAATTTAATTTTAATCTTCTCTCCTTCCTGGGTATCGAAATCGAAGAACATTTTCAGTTTTTTACCAGCAATTTCAGGAAAGTTCTGTTCCTGGTTAAACTTGCCCCAAAAGCCTCTATAAGCCTGTTTAGCATCGTAACTTTTACGTCCGTAGCTTTTAAAAGGTTTAGAAAAGCTCATGGCAAAGTAAACGGTTCTGGTTCTGGCCCATCCGTTGGTTTGGCGGTAACCGGTAATCAGGGTATCGTTCACTACGCGAACGTAAGTCCACACGGTTTTTTCTTCATAATTGTAAATACCGGCCATCAGATCCAAAATAATGTGCGATTGATCTGATTTAGGAAAAGTATATTGGTGCATCCCTACCCTTGTTGTTGAGGTTAATTCGGCGGTAATGTTATCATCATCTAATTTTACTTTGTAATAACCTGCCTCTGCAACTTCATTGGTATGCGAAAATGCCGAACGGTAACCACTTTTCGGATCTGATGCAGTACCAGGATTCAATTGTAATTTACCTTGTGTAGGCATAATGAGAAAATCACCCAAATCGGAGTGACCAGTGCCGCTAAAATGGGTATGACTAAAGCCGGTAATGGTTTTATCCTCATATTTATAACCCGCACAGTATTTATAAACATCGCCATTGTATTTTCCATTTACTTCGTACGATAAAGTATCCGTTTCGGGACTTAACTGTACCGAACCAAATGGGACTGTTGCGCCAGGATAGGTATGCCCCATTTTAGATGTACCAATAATGGGCTTAACATACTGCACAAGATTCTGCTGCGCCGATGTAAGCAGGGCTGATAGCAAAAGACAAGGCAGGATAATTTTTTTAATCATATCTTTTTAAAATTTAGCTTGTTTCGTTGAAAATTCTAAGGTATTAATTTATCTTCAAATATGCATAAATCAGAACACTAAAACGTTTAAGTAAAACAAAAAATACATTTTATAAGCTTGAAGATACAATTTATTGTAATTCGAACCTTGCGGGTTTTAAAAACCTGCGAGATTATGCGTGCTTTTGTAGTTGCCACTGGCCACAGACTTTATGATGTAAACCTGATAGAGCGGAAAGCCCGGAGGTGAGGTATCCGATTCATCGGGCAGGACTTGAAGGGATAGCAGGACTGCTGACAGCCACTAATACCGGACCAGCCATTTTCAGAATAAAATATTAATGACCACCTGAGTCACTTTAGCCCACCTAAGTGATAAGCAGAAGCAATTTAACAACCGCTTTTTACAAGTAACTGACTTGCTTTAAATAATTTCAGCTAAATAAACCTTATTTTTGCATCCAATATTTTTAAGATGAGTAAACACGGTAGAATTCTGGTTGCCATGAGTGGCGGGGTTGATAGTTCGGTAGCGGCTGTAATGTTGCATGAGCAGGGTTATGAGGTTATTGGCTTAACCATGAAGACCTGGGATTATGCTACTTCTGGTGGAAGCAGTAAGGAAACTGGCTGTTGCTCATTAGATAGTATCAATGATGCCCGTACACTTGCCGTAAACTATGGTTTTCCCCATTATATCCTTGATATCAGGGATGAATTTGGTGATTATGTGATCGATAATTTTGTTGATGAATACCTTGCCGGAAGAACTCCAAATCCATGTGTTTTGTGCAATACGCATATTAAATGGGAAGCACTGTTAAAACGTGCCAATAAACTCGATTGCGAATTTATCGCAACAGGGCATTATGCCAATATCCGCCAGCAAGACAGCGGCCGTTATGTAATTTCAAAAGGAAAAGACGAAAATAAAGATCAATCTTATGTGCTGTGGGGCGTTTCGCAAGAAAACCTTTCGCGTACCAAATTCCCTTTGGGCAGTTTCGCAAAATCTGAAATCAGACAGATGGCTTTGGATATGGGACAGGAAGAACTGGCAAAAAAATCGGAGAGTTACGAAATCTGTTTTGTTCCGGATAACGATTACAGGGCTTTCCTAAAACATAAAGTAGAAGATTTAGAAGACAGAGTAGCCGGCGGAAATTTCATTTTAAGTAATGGGATGGTTGTTGGGCAACATAAAGGTTATCCTTTTTACACCATTGGTCAACGTAAAGGTTTAGGCGTTGCCTTTGGCGAGCCTATGTTTGTAACGCAGATCCTCCCAGAAAGCAATACTGTAGTTTTGGGTAAAGCTGATGAGCTTGAACGCCGTGAAGCCATGGTACGCAATATTAACCTGATAAAATATGCAAGCATTGAAGAACCAATGAATGATGTGATTACTAAAATCCGTTACAAAGATGCGGGTATGCTAAGTACAATTGTTGAGGAAAAAGATAAAATGCGTGTGGTGTTCGATCATAATGTTTCAGCAATTGCACCAGGACAATCGGCGGTATTTTACGAAGGAAATGATTTATTAGGCGGAGGATTTTTAGTTTAACGTCCCCTACCTTCTAATAAAAAAACGAGTTGCCAATAGTAACTCGTTTTTTTATTAGATTATCAGGGTATAACAAGGCGATTCGTCATGCTGATCCGATAGCTATCGGATTTAGTTCAGCATCTTTCATACCATCTACTTATTTTTAACATCTATACTTCTATTCATCATAACAGTAAATTTATCTAATTAAGATTCCCACTTACACGACGACCGCGATAAAATACACGATAGAAGTCTTTTTTTTATTCACTCCCTTTAAAAACATTAATAGAAGCTGTTTTCCAGTGGATATAACCTAAATTACCACAGGTTTGGGCTACAAAGTTTTCTACATCCTCTGGCACATCGTTAACAACACGCCATCTTATTTTATATTTTGGATTATAACTTATATATACCACTAAATCATCACTACGTTGCCCAATGGCTTGTAAATGTTGTAAATGAATATCCTGCAGATCTGCAGCAGCAATCCTCAGTCTTTCATTCATAATTTTACCTAATGAAAGATCTGGTCTAAAATCTGTTTCGAATATGGCTAAAACGGTAACGGTCATAGAAAAAATAAATATATCAGCAAACAAACCAAGCTAGAAGCTTTTTGTTTAAAATCATCAATTAAATACATCGGATTATCTTTATGATGTATCCTGTCTCTTCAAAAGCAAATCTATACTAAAAAAATTAGTATCAAAATTTATTTTTATATTTTTTTTAGTCAGCACAAAAATTATAGAAACGCATGACACGGCGTACTAAAAGGTTAATAACTCCAGTATTGTGCATAACTATCTTAAACATCTGATAGCTAGACTAGTTATCTATATAATAAAAATAGAGCTTATGAAAAAGTGCATCTATGTAGTGGAAGACAATCCGAGTATCAGAGAAATCATCGAATTTTTGTTAATCGAAGAACTTTACGAGGTAAAGACCTGCCCTAACACCAACGATTTTTGGTTTCAAATGAGTAAACACCGGCCAGATATGGTAATTCTTGACATTATGTTACCAGATGGAAACGGGTTGGACATCTGCAATACCCTAAAGCGAAATATTAAAACACATGATATTCCGGTCATGATGATGTCGGCTAATAACCACTTGAACACAGTTAAGGCCAAATGTGATGCTGAAGATTTCATCAACAAACCATTCGATCTGAATGATTTTGCAAGTAGGGTTGAGAAATATTTAGTAGCATAATTTTTTAGTCCAAAGTCATTAGCCCCCAGCCCTTAGTCGATTTGAACAATCAACCAATTTGCCAAAGAACTAATGACCAATGAACTAATAAACCACTTAAATGGCTATACTTTCGATTGCTTTATCCAAAGCCACATCCTTTAAATCTGGGATGCTTAGGCCTTCTGCGCGATATGCGGTAATATCAGTCATACCCATAAAACCAAGAACCGATCTTAGATAAGATTCTGTAAAATCATAAGGTTTCATCGGTCCTTCTGAATACACACCTCCGGAAGAAATCGCCAGATATACTTTTTTGTTTTTTACCAAACCTTCGGGGCCTTTTTCTGAGTAGCTAAAGGTTTGACCGGCACGTGCAATATGATCGATCCATGCTTTTAAAGTAGAAGGAATACCGAAATTATACAACGGCGCACCGATTACAATCACATCAGCATCTTTTAGTTCGGCAATGGCCTCATTTGAATGTTTTATTGCTTCCGAAAATTCTGCCGTGTGATTTTCTTGCGGTGTAAAAAAAGAATTGATGTGTACCTCTTCCAAATGTGGAAATGGGGTATTGGTAAGATCATGTGTAGTTAAAGTGCTTCCGGGGTTTGCACCCTGTAATTTTTCTACGATGGCATTTCCCAATTTAATACTGAAAGATGCTTCACCCCTTGGGCTTGATATAAGATGTAATATTTTCATTTTTTTGCCTTTTTTATGTCTGGCAAAATTATAGATACGAAGTATCAAAAAGCTATTACTATACCAGAGGATAGTGCTATCCTTTGGTATAGTTGCTACTTCATCTCAATAAAAAAGGAGCTTATTTAACTGATAAGCTCCTTCAACAAAAACATTAATTTTGTTATTTAACCTGCTCTATTACAGCAACAAAACCACCATCTTTTACCATATTGATACCGATCGTTTCTCCTGCTTTAATTGGTTTTACGATGCGTTTAAAATCCATTGCCTGAAAATCGGCATTGATGCCATCTTTGATCAGGGTGATCTGGTAATTTGCATTTGGTTTCAAAAAACCGGTTTCAACTTTCAAGTCGTGTTTTTGATCGTTGCCCATAGCACCAATAAACCATTTGTCGCCTTTACGTTTAGCTGTAACGATATATTCGCCAACGCTTGCATCCAGGATTTTGGTTTCATCCCAGGTTACGGGAACGCTGGTTATAAACGAAGTGGTTTCGGGCTCTCTTAAATAGTTAAAAGGATTATCGGCCAGCATTTGAAAACCACTTTCAAAAACAATATACATAGCCAGCTGATGCGCCCTGGTACCAATGCTCATGGTATTTACCCAACTAGGTTTATAATCCTCTTTATGTGCCGAACGCATGGCCCCAGGCGTGTAATCCATCGGCCCCACTGCATTACGCAAAAATGGAAGGAATAAGTTGTTGTTTGGCGTGGCCAAACCGCCTCCAATATTTTGTTCCATACCTATAACGCCTTCATAAGAGAGCACATTGGGATATGCTACTTCCAAACCAGCTGGTTTAAATGCACCATGAAAATCGACCAATATATGGTGTTTAGCCGCCTCTTTAGCTACACGGGTATAGTAATTTACCATCCATTGATCGCTTCTATCCATGAAATCGATTTTCACCCCTGCAATTCCCCATTTTTCCAGGGTTTCGAAAATGTTAAAGTTATTTTCGACTGCCAGCCAGGTAAACCAAAGTACAATTTTTACATTTTTCTGTTTGCCATAAGCAATTAGCTCTTGCAGGTTAATCGTTGGATTAGGTTCAAAAGGGTTAAGTGTTGTTTTTGCCCATCCTTCGTCCATAATGATGTAAGGAATGCCAAACTTTGAAGCGAAATCGATATAATATTTATAAGTATCCTGGTTATAGCCAGATTTAAAATCCACGCCATATACATAGGCATTATGCCACCACTCCCAGGTTACCTGGCCAGGTTTTATCCATTTGGTATCTTGTAACTGGTTAGGTGTACTTAACTTATAAACCATTTCGTTAGCAGCCAATTGTGTATCCTTATCGGTAATAACTAAAAAACGCCATGGAAATGATCTTTTGCCAGCTGTTTTAGCAATATAACCGGCTTCTTTTAAAATTTTCTGACTTCTGTCTCCATCTTCTCCAAAAGCCAATGGTACCTTTGGAAAAATAGCATCAACAGTTTTATCATCTGTTGCTTTTATAAACAAACAAGGATAATCGTATAGATCTGCTTCTGATAAAAGTGCTTTATATTTTCCTGTGTTAAACAAGATTGGTAATACACTCATCTTCTCTTTATTCACTTTTTCCAACTCGTTTTGGCGGTATAAAATCTCATATGAAGTTTTAAAACCACCTGTTTCTAAATAAGCTGCTTTAACCGGATCGTTAAAATTAAGATGCACATCCTCGCTGTTTACAATGATCGAATCTTTTTTATTGGTAATAAACCGGTAAGCTATCCCATCGTTATAAGCTCGAAATTCTACACTAAAATCGCCTTTAAAATCTAACCTTAACAAGTTATAATGGTTAATCACTGTGGCATTTTTAAGCGGCACAACAGGATTTGAACTGGTGTTTATGGATGAAAATGTTTTTTTGATCAATTTTGCATGCTCACCAAGCTTTGCCTGAGCCAGATTTAACTGCAAATAGGAATCGGCTAATAAAGGATCACCATTAAATGTAACCGTGTAGCCAATTTTTTCTTTAATGGCTACCGATATTTTGATCCGCTTATCTGGAGATAGGAGCTCTATAGGGGCACTAAAGAGTTTTATTGTAAAAACCAGCATTAAGGCGGCAAGCGACAGATATTTTTTCATTTTAAAGTTTGTTTGTTTAATAAAAATTTTTGGTTCTTACATTTTAAGGTTAATAAATCGTTTTAGTTTGCTAAAGTTAAACACTGCTTTTGATTTAACAACAAGTTTTTTAATTCATTATAGTTTACATCCTGAATGTTGATTTTATGATCGATAGCCAAAGATGCAGCAGTGGCAGCTGATTCCCCCAGGATCATAAATACAGGCTCCATGCGTACAGATCCGTACGCAATATGAGATGATGACAAACAAACGGGAACCAATAAATTTTTGCATTCGGTTTTCTTAGGCACGATGGCCTGATAGGAGATACTGTAAGGTCTTGGTGCTTTAACCCCGACATCACCTTCATTTTGCACATAACCTTCAGGCGTAACATAACGTTGCACATTATGAGAATCTAAAGCATAAGACCCCATCCCTATCGGATTTGGCACTTCTTTTTTGCCAAGAACTTCATGCTCGGTCATTACGAAATCTCCTATCATTCTCCTCGCCTCCCGTACATAAAGCTGATATGGCCAGTTTCCGTTATCCTTAAATTCATCTTTCGCCAAACCCCATTTTTTAACCTGCTGCTGAATTTTTTCTGGCATCCTCGGATCGTTGGCCATAAAGTACATTAATCCTTTTTGATAATTTTCGTGAGCTTTGATAATTTCTTTCCGTTTTGTGTAATCTGCTTCAGGATAGGCATAATTCATTCCGATAAAATCGGTACTAAACGGTCCATGGTTATTAGTATCTGTTTTATGGTTCGGAATAGGATCATATTTATTAAAAAGTTCATCCCAACCGGCATTAAACACCCTTAACAACAATTCGTAATCCATGGCATTGTAGCGGTCTGGTTTTGGAAACGCTATTTTGTTTTCGGCTTTATTGGTCAGGCACATCCTATAGCAATAGGCCTGAAGTTTATGGTCTGCCGTTCCGTTCGGTCCAGGTTGATCAGTAGAAATACCTGTCAACAGGCCGCTTTTTTTATCTCCTGGAATTTTATACGGATCGATATTATTTTTAAAATAATGCGCATGCTGAAAAACCAAGGCCTGTACCCCATTCCACTGTTCGTTATAGGTATGGTTTGCTTCTCTGCCCACATGGTAGCTTACTTTAGCAGCAGCCATTAAATCGCCTTCATAAGTAGCATCGATATACATTTTTGCACTAAAAATTTTGCCAGATAAGGTTTTGATACTGATAATCTTCCCATCTTTCATCTTTACGCCCTGTTTTCGCTCCAACCATTCATCACGGTAAATTTTTAATTTATTCTCTTTGACAAAATCTTCCATAACCTGTTCTGCAACATGAGGTTCAAAAATCCACATGGTTCGGTCCGTTCCATCAATAGCAGGTGTACCTTGTCCTTTGTTACCGTACTGCTCTTTTTTCTGCCATTTCCAGGCACTAGCTTGCTGGTAATGCTGATAAACCTTTTGATAAAATTTTCTGGCGAGGCCACCAATTACGGACTTGTCTCCCGTATCGGTAAAGCCCAATCCTGAAGATGATAAACCACCTAAATGCCTGTCGGGTGAAACTACAATAACGCTTTTACCCATTTTTGTGGCTTGTACGGCTGCCATTATACCGGCTGATGTTCCGCCGTAAACAATAATATCTGCCTTATACAACTGGCCAAGTACCGTTAACCGTGTTAGGAGGAGCATTATTACACACATCGAGGTTTTCTTAATTGAGACTTCCATATTATGGTGCAGTTAAAAGTTTAATTAAATAAGCAGGGTAACTATCTTTATCTATTGTTCCATCGCCTTTGGTAATGCTATCTCCAAAACAAACAATATTTGTTTTTGGCAACCGATGGTCAATTATATAATCGTAAACAGTGACTGCAATAAACCGGTAACCATTGGCTGTAGGGTGTATGCCATCTGTTTTATTGCTGTTGGCTATATTTTGAATCAACGAATCTTTATCCGTTCCGATTTTGCCTATCGCTGAAAACTGATGCCCAAGATCGAGAAAGTGTGTCTTTTGTTGTTCAGCAATTTTTCTGATTACATTGTTTATCTGCATTCTTCGACCTGCTACACCTTCGGGTTGGTAAAACTGAGCTGGGTGGCGGGTAAGCAAATGCACTTCGTAAACGGGCAGTATTGTCATTAACAATACTTTACACCCCTTTGATTTTATGTTTTTTACCAGGGTATCCAAATTACGTTCATATTCATCAATAGGAATATGTTTAACGCTATTCATATCATTGGTGCCCACCATCAAAATAGTCAGTTTAGGATGTAGACGTAAACAATCTTCTTCTACCCTGTTTAAAAGATCGGCGGTATTGTTACCTCCTACGCCTGCATTTATAACTAAATATGCCGATTCTTGTTCTTCTGCAGTATAATTTATAGCGTAAGTAGGTGCTGCTCTAAAGAGGGATGTTGAGAGCAAGGCTATGCTGCCTTTTATCACCTGTCTTCTATTAATTTTCATAAAACACTTATTTCTATATTTGCACTCATAATAAAGTTTTTATCGCAATCTCTTCTGTTAAATTATTTGATTAACAAAGCAAAACTACACCATAAAACCGGGGCCTGGCCATGCATATCTCCGGTAATTCTCTGCCTATCTAAATAATATTGCCTGCTGTTTTCCTTATTTGTACCCTGACAAACTTCTCTCACATCCCCATCAGTATTGATGTACTTAGTTAACGCAATCCAGGCTTTGCGTGCCAATGGACCAAATTCTTCTTCATTCAGCCAGCCGTTTTTTACTCCGGTAATAAAGGCAAAGGTAAACATGGCGCTTCCGGAAGTTTCGGGCCAGCTAGCCTGATCATCAACCAACTGTAACCACATTCCTTCTTTGGTTTGATACCGTTTTAAACTTGCCATCATGTTTTGGTAAGCCTTTAATATCTTCGGCCGGTCGGCATTATCTTTGGGCAAAGCACTAAGCAATTCGGTCATTCCTGCCGCCATCCAGCCGTTTCCTCTTCCCCAAAAAAATGGTACATCCGGTGCATGGTAAAACAATCCGTTAGGGCGCTGTATAGAATCGAGGTAAACGGTCATCTGATGCGCTGCACGATCAATATATTTCCGATCGCCTGTTGCGCGATAAGCCTGCGCCTGAATGTTGGTAACCATATACATATCATCAATCCACATCCGGGTTTGCCAAGTTAAACCTTTATCCAAAAGCACTTTATAAGCTTGCTTTGCTTTTGAAGGCATTGTCCACTGCTGATCTGCAAACCATTTTCCCATATCCAAATAAACAGGGTTTTTAAATTGCATGTAAAGTTCTAAAGGAAGGGTTCCAAAAATATTCGGATCAACATGATCTGGCCTGGGCTGAAGATTTTTTTTCTCATACAACAAAGGCCGAAAACGCTGCTCCAGCAAATCTGACAGTAATTTATTACGGGTAAAAGATGCAAACTTTAGTGCACCATACCAGGCACAAACTTCGGAATAGGTAATCGAGCTTGGTGGGGTCGAAAAACCAAAATTAGTGTGTGGTGTTTCCAGGTAATGTTTACTTAATTTATTTCCTATTTCTAATGGAGAAGTACCATTTGGCCAATTTTTAAAATATTTGTTTTGGGCAAAAGTTTGCGTACAAATTGAAACAGTAACAGTGATTAGAAATATTAGATTAATATTTTTCATTGGTTTAAATTCGTTATGTATTACCGGGCTGATACTTTGATGTCATCAGCAAAAGCAATATCTGTCATTTTTAATTCTTTTAAATTCTGCGCAGGTGAACCCAGAACTGGCATTTGTATGTTTGTGAACGTTAGGCGACTGAAACTATTCACTTCACTTACTCCTTTAATTTTACCCGGAGATTTACCTGCATCTCTAACCAGAATATTTTTAACCATAATGTTCGAAATTGGCGCACTTCCTTTCTTATCGCCATTTTGCATAAAAAATATGGCCCAGGTGCGGTGGTCATCATTTTGATAACTTAATCTCTCGATATCAATGCCATCAAAAACTACGTTTTTAACAAAAGCAGTTCCCCATTTGTGGTGTATTCCAATGCCAACGGCAGCATCGTAAACCACACAATTTTTAAATTTAATGTTCGTTTGTGGCTGCATCACCCCTTGCCCTATTTTAAATCCGTAACAGTAAGTCCAGGAGATGCAATCATCAAAAACAATATTCTTTTGTGCTTTAGGCTTGCCGGGCCATTTTCTGCATAAATCTGTATTCTGATCCCAGGTTTTGGTAGAGAAAGGATCATCAAGCGCAATGCCGATGGCATGTTTAACCAACACATTTTCTGATTCGATTACATCTACACCATCATTTTCGCCCATGTCGAATCTATTAAACAACTTAAAGTTTTGGAGCAGCACGTTTTTAGAACGGGTTGGGATAATTGCCCAGGCACCAGAATTGCGGATGATCAATCCATCAAGTTCAAAATTCTCGGCACCCATAATGGCAAGAATATGGTTCCCGATATTCTGTTGTTCTGTGGCGTACTTCCCATTTCCATCAAGGGTTCCGTTTCCAAACAATCTGATATTTTTGGCGCCCATACTGGTAAAAAACCACCAGGTAATGTTTCTTTTCTGAGATTCTTTTCTAGCATTTATGGTATAATCTTCGGTTTTATCAGAAAAAAGCAGTACTGCGCCTGCTTCCAGATAAATGGCTGTATTGCTCTTAAGTTCGATATTAGCTACCTTATATACTCCCACAGGAATGTAAACTGTTCCATTTTTATATCGAGAAGCATCATTTATTGCGTTTTGTAAAGCTTTGGTGCTTATCGTTTTCCCTATCGAATCGGCTTTATAAACCTGATCCATTACGTTAAAAATACCCTTCCCTACGGGTTTAGGTCTATTTTTTATTTCTGCATCGGCTGTAATAACCAGTTCTTTATTGTTATTGATTTTTACGATGAGGTAACTACCTTTTCTGATTGAAAACACAAGTTGTTTGCCTTTGCTTGTTGCTGCAATGTTTAATTTTTTTGGACTAATATTAAAATTTACCACATCCTCATTTAGCAAAGCCACAGTTATAAACAGGCGCTCTTCTTTCATTACAAAATGTGCATAATCGTACTTATTGTTATAGCTTACGACTGGTATATTAACCGCAGCTGATGACAGTGTGTATATCATCGATTTCGTATAAATTGATGGCAAAGGATAGGTTGATAACGCATTTGATTTAATGCTGCCTGCAACAAGTGCAAACAACATTAAAAGCATTACATTTAATTTCGATTTATTCAAGATATTTTTATTTAAGAATTCCTGCTCTTTTCAATTCATCAAGGGTTTCGAAAAGCATTACCCCACTTAATTGCACCGAACAATCGCCAACTTTGGTATTTGGTTTAGTGGCCCAATCTGAACCAAAAATATTCTCAGGCGTTCTTATTGCTTTCGTATATAGGCTTTGTCCATTTTGCTTCAGGTATTTCAGGTATAACTCTTTAGTATAATCATCAACCACGTTTTTTAAAAGTAGTTGTGCCATATAACGGATATAGATACCCTTAAATAATCCGCCATCTCCAGAATTTTCACCTTTTAAAATACCATTTGGAGAAAATTTGACAGCATCATTCATTACATAATTGGCATTGCGCACAGCATCGTCCAAATAGCTTTGCTCCTTTGTAATAAGGTATAATTCTAAACCGGCACCAAGCCAGGTGCCTTGATTGTAAGTATAAAGGGCACCCTCACTGGTGTTCCCGTAGGCATCCCAAACCACTCCACGGGCAGGTTCAACTACGTAAGTTTTCATCCAGTTGTAAATCTTTTTTGCCCAAATCAGATCATCGGCTTTTTTATCTAACTGGTACATTCTTGCTGCAATTATTGCCGCTGGAGCATTGGAACAGGCGTTTTTAGAATCAGGAGATCCCGATGCCCACATAATGCCCCCATTTTTAACAGTAGTCCATCCTACCTTAATCCAACCCCAAAGTTGATCTGCAGCCTGCTTATATTCGATATCACCAGTTTCATCATACGCTCTTAAACAGGCTAATGCCCACCATTCCATGTCATCGTAAAAAGTATTTTTAAAGGTATTGCCATTTTTAACATAACATCCATTTAGTAAAGCTTTCATTTTGGTGAGGTACCTGGCATCTTTGGTTCTTTTATAGGCGTCGATATGTACATCTAAAGCATGTGCATTCCACCAATAATTAAATCCAAGGTGTCCATCATTGTTTTGGTTATAATAATTTTGGGTATTGTTGTAAAATTGAACATCAAGTGCAACTTGTGCATCGTCGGCCGCTTTTCCCCAATTAACCACTACCGGCGGTGCGACAGGCTCAGGTGGTGTTACCGAAATTTTATCTTTTTTACAGGCAAAAAAGCACATTGCAATGAGGAGCGCACCAAGTATTTTGTATTTTGAAAATAATTTCATGGTATAAAAAGTTATAACGGTTAACCGTATGGAAAACCGTCGTTAATTTTATTTAAAAGTTACTTTGTGTGTATAATCTGCGGTTGATTGCAACCTAAATTCTATATCGGTTTTTTGTGCTTCTGCTGCAAATTTGTAGGTATAATCGTACTGAGAATTATCAACTTCTTTAAGCAGGAAATAACTCGCCGGACTAGTAGATGTCGCCCTCACATTATCATTAACAGCAGATCCCCAGTTCTTTATGGTAATATTGCCAGCAGCATCTTTTTCGGTCACCCTAAATTTGTAACGTTCATCTTTACCCCAGGGTTCTACTTTCCAGGCAATGGGTACGTCAACTCCTTTCCAAATCCCTGCTGCATCGTAGATTAAAGTGGTCTGAATTTTATTATAACCCGAAAACCACAAACCTACGGATTGGATTTCTGTAAAGGTTGCTGTTGATTTATTAAAATCTAAATTAATACGGTAAGTGGTTTTGGTAGTAGCCGGACTACTTACTTCAGTACCCTGTTTAATTATACCTGCATCAATTACAAAGTTTAGGGGCGTTCCAGTCGTTTTATCAACCATTTTATATGTTCCTGCATTAAGGGAAGTATAAAGTTCGAATACACCATCTGAAAGTTTCTTGAAAGATTGAGCCTTGAGTAAGTCAGCGCCTCCCTCAGTTGCTGAACCCGTTATAAAAACGGCTGCAGGGTTTTCTGCAAAGCCAGCCGGACGCTTAAGCTCGAGTATCCCGGAGCCAGAAGTTGCTGTAATAACACCATTTGAAGCGATAACCTGCCATTTCACCTTACCACTGCCGAGTTCGGTGATACCAGCCGCAGCAGCAATTTTGTTCATTTCCTTATGAGATAGCGACAATTTATTGTCGGTACCCACTTTTGCCGGAATCCCAGCGTAAGCGGGTTTTGAAAAATCGCCGTTTTCTTTATCAAAAACAACCTTATAAAATGGCAGGGTATAATTCCCCGTAGTTGCAGGGTTCCACTCAAACGTAACTACTGCATTGCTTGATGGACTTAGATTTACCAAAGTATTATTTGATGGGGCACTAAGTGTTGGCTGGGATATGGTTGTGGTTACATTATCTATATGATCCTTTTTACAAGAGAATAAGAATAACAGGCAAAGCATGCCCACAGCATATTTATTTTTAAATATTCTTTTCATAACTTTCTTTTAGAAGCTGTTACCAGCCGGGGTTACCTACAAGGTTTTTATCTTTGTTTAACTCTGACTGAGTGATGTTCCACAGGTAGTTTTTCTTTAAGAAAACCCTATTCTCGAACACTACCCTCTTTTGAAAATCGGCTGAAGTGGTCGCATTGATATCCATTCCATAAAAAGGCCCGCCATCGGTCTGATCGGCTATTTTCCATCTACGGGTATCGAAATATCTAAAACTCTCGAATGCAAGTTCTACCCTTCTTTCTTTACGTATGGCTTCGCGCCAGGCGGCCTGATTTGTAGGTTCGGGTACCTGATTAGCCGCAGAACCATATTGCGGAATTCCTGCACGCTCCCTGATCAGGTTAATGTACTTTTTAATATCGGCGTTTCCTGGTGCATATTCGTTCAGTGCCTCTGCATAATTGAGGTAAATTTCACCCAATCTGAAAATGATTTCTGCCCTGTCTGCAATTTGATCGGGCCCTACTTTACTGTTTGGATTAACCATTTTACGAACAACATAACCTGTTCTAGACCAGTTTCGACCCGTGTATTGCCCACTATTTCCACCTTTATACAGTTGAATCGTTATTGGAGAAGATCCGGTTCCACTGTTGTTGTTACTGGCGTTATTGATCCATTTGCTCAGATTGAAAGTAATGTTCACATAAAAACGCGGTTCCCTGTTCACATACATATTTGAGGTGCCTGTTGCATAATAGTTGTTCGCAGTGGAAGTAGTTCCAAGTTCGGTATAACCTGAGGCAGGATCATCTATCGATCTTCCGTTAGCTGTAAAAAATGCATCAACGGCTTGTTGTGTAGCGCCCCACGATGACCAACCGCCAAGAATATAGGGCGAACCGTTTTTATCAATGGAATACAGTTTATCATCCACCAAACGGCACAGGATAACTTCCGAATTCCAATCTTTAAGCCAAAGATTTTTAAGCGATTCATAAGGCTTTATATTCCCATTTGCATCCAGCTCTTTGTACAAGCTATAATCGGGCATATCTATCAACTCTTTAGCTGCATCGGCAGCTCTTTTCCATTTGTTTACATCAATTGTTTGATTGATTAGCACCTTTCCATCTAGATTTTTAAAACCAGCATAATCAGTATTTCCATTGTACAAAGGACTTGCCGCATACAGCAATGTGCGCGATTTAACAGCAAGCGCCATTCCTTTTTTCCACCTTCCAAACTCGCGGGTATTGCCTTGAGAAGCTGGTAAATCAGCAATAGCCTTATCCAGTTCAGAAACAATAAAATTAACACATTCATCGTAGCTATTTCTTGGAAAACTAAAATCATCTATAGAAGCGTCTGGTGGAATAGGCAGATCTGGCAATATGATTACAGGCCCGTATTGAGCTATAAGACAAGCATAAAAATACGCTCTCAATGCCCTTGCTTCTGCGACATATTGTTTGATTAACTGTGGTTCGATTTCGGGATTCTCTGGCACACGTTGCATAAAATAAGACGCCCTGCGGATCCCCTGATAATAATAGCCCCAATAATTATAATCGCCACGGTTTTTATCCCAATTACCTAAATTCATCGAATAGGTTGGGTAATCGTTATAGGTTACATCAGCCTCATCAGATAAACCTTCCCATGGAGTCCCTAGATTCCAATCGCTATTTGACCGGATATAGGTATAAACTCCGGCCAGATATTTTTCCGATTCGATTTTCTTTTTGAAAACATCGTCAATGGTCTGTTTGTCATCAGGTACCTGATCGAGGAACTTTTTACAGGCAGTTAAAGAGCAGATCAACACTAAAATGAGCGCTGCTTTAAAAAAAATATTTCTTTTCATATCCTAAGGATTTTAAAATTAAAAAGTAGCACTTACACCTAAACTGTAAGTTTTAATATTGGGATAGGAAGTTCCTGAACTTCGAGCTCCGGAACCTGTACCCCCTCCTAACTCTGGATCCCAGTATTTAAATGGGCTTATGGTGAAGAGGTTGTAGCCTATGAAATAAAGTCTGAGCCTTTGCAAACCCATAAATGCAATCGTTTCCTTTTTAAAGGTATAGCCGAAATCAAGGGTTTTAAGTCTTAGAAAACGTCCATTGATTAAAAAATGACTATTTGTATTATAGTTTTGGTTGATATCGGCACCGTACGAAAGACGCGGATAAAAAGCATCTTGCCTTGGGTTTTGGGGAGTCCATCGATCTAAAACATTGGCATATAAACTTCCTTTCGCCGATCCGTTTCTAAAAGGCATAAACTCATTAGCGAAATAGAAATCAACTGATGCTGTCCCCTGAAAAAATGCACCTAATGAAAAACCTTTATAGCCAAATGTTCCACCAAAACCATATAAAATCTGCGGTACCTGATCTTTACCAATGAAAGTTATATCATCGGCGTTGATGATACCATCCCCACTTAAATCTCTAAATTTCAAATCTCCCGCTTGCACTACGCCAGTTGTTCGGGCTATGGCAGGATTATCTATTTCTGCTTGTGTATAAAATCCATCAGCAATATACCCGCTTCTTGTAAAAACAGACTGTCCTCTCGATTCCTGCCATGGAAAGGCCGGAGCAGGAGAATCATCTTCGATCACTTTATTTTTATTATAGGTGAATGTACCTTGCAGAGACATTGAAAAAGCACCGAAATTTTTATCAAAATTTCCAGTAAAATCAATTCCTTTTGCTTCTGTTTTACCTAGATTGCCCAGCAGGTTATTTCTAACGCCCACAAAATCAGGAACGCCTTTTCGTATCGTAAAAATATTCTCCCGTTTTCGGCTAAATACATCAAACTGCAAGCTCAATGCATTGTTCCAGGTTTTAAGCTCTAAGCCCAGGTTTAAATCTTTTTCAGTTTCCCAGGTGGCATCAACAGGATAATCGGCAATATCTATCCCTTGAAGCACATTATCTCCTCTAACCTGACCATATTGATACGCACCGGCGGTATTACCCACAGTTCCGATATAAGAAAAACGCCTTCCGCCAATGTTACTACTACCTACCGTTCCATACGAAGCTCTTAATTTTATTAACTGGAAAATCTGGTTAGCATTACCATAAAACTTTTCGTTAGAAACTACCCATCCAACAGCATAAGAAGGAAAGAAACCATAACGTTTATCAGGTGCAAAATTTTCGGCTCCGTTATAGCCAAAAGTAACTTCGGCTAAATAACGGTCATCATAAGAATAAGTGGCACGCCCAACTCCACCTAAACTCCGGTAAGGGATAGAGCCTATTAAATCTCCAGCTGTTGCACTTACCTTATCACTTTGGTAGTACAAGGCAAGTCCGCCCAACTTATGTTTTCCAAAAGTACGGGCATAGTTTATAGCGCCTTCTAAATAAAACTGGCGACTCCCTCCGTTTGATCTTGAAAAGGAAAGATAATCCTGACCAGGGTTAATGCTGCTGTAAACCAGGTTACCGGCAGCATCTCTCGATGTAGCGTAGTAAGTTGTCGGCTTTTTTTCCCTGGCAAGCGTATTAGTATTGGTGGCATCAAATGAGTATAGTAAATGCGACGACAAGCCCTTAACTAGGCTGCCCAAATCTTGCGTAACCCTGATATCAGACATGATCTGGTTTTCATAAGTTGTAGAATAGCCCCTGTTGGTAAGCAATCCGTAAGAACTATATAAACCACCGCCTGTAGATAAAAAGGGCTCTCTATTATCCGGATACATTACCGGATACAAAATTGGATATGTTCTTAGCGAATTCGCAAAAATATCACTAGTACCAGTGCCAGGATAATTTCCATTAGATATCCAGCCTTTAATCCCTAAATCAATCGTGGTACTTTTCGTTGCTTTTAAGGTTAGAGCTGAACTGAAATTCACCCTCGAATATTTAATAGAAGAGTTATATTGCTGTAATCCATCGGTTTTAAACAAACCTGTTTCATCATAATAACCTGCAGAAACATAATAGGTAGATTTTTCGCCACCACCTCTGATGCTTAAGTTTGCTTTGCGGTTGTGGCCAAAATCATTAAAAATTTCGTTAAACCAGTTCACATTTGGATATAAATAGGGATCTGCCTGTGTAAACGTTTTATTGATGAGGTCTTCAGAATAAATGGGATTTCCACCCCTGGTGGTATTGGCTTCGTTAGCCATTTGCATATAGGTTACACCATCTGCTGTTTCTGGTACGCGTGTAAACTGGGTAAGCCCCTGGTAGTAATCTAAATTAATATCGGTGCGTCCGGCTTTACCTCTTTTAGTGGTGATTAAAATTACACCGTTTGCACCTCTAACGCCATAAACTGAAGTAGAAGACGCATCTTTCAAAATAGAAAAGCTCTCTATATCATTTGGATCGATGTTACTAAAAGCCCTTTCTACCCCATCGACCAAAATTAAAGGTGTGTTATTGCCCGTTGTGATTACGCCCCTGATCCATAAATCGGCCCCATCCCTGCCAGGCTCGCCGCTTCTTTGAATACCTACCAAACCTGAAACACGGCCTGCCAAAACAGTAGAAATATTAGCTACAGGCTGTTTTAACGATTCTACATCTAAAGTGGCCTGGGCACCCAAGGTTTCAATCTTTCTCTGTTTTTGCCCGAACGCCACAACCACAACCTCATTTAAAGAATTGTTTACAGGCTTTAAGATAATGGTTAAATTTGTTCTTTTCTCGATCGGCACTTCCTGTGGATCGTAACCGATAAAACTGATGAGCAAGGTTGCATCTTCCGGTACTTTAATGGTAAATTCTCCATTCGGATTGGTTGCAACAGTTAATGTTCCGCCTTTAATTTTTACAGTTGCACCGGGAATGGCCTGGTTGGTTTCATCAAGTACCCTACCTTTTATGATAATTTCATCTTTCTGGGCAGATGGATTTGTCTTTCTTTTACGCAATACGATTGTTTTCTGTTCGATTACATAAGTAAAGGGCTGTCCTTCGAAACATTTCTCCAAAACACTTAAAAAAGGTTCGTTTATGGCCGTTAAGGTAATGGGATTGGCCGATTTAATCAGGGCATCTTCGTAATAAAAATTGTAATTGCTCTGCAAACGCAAGGCCTTTAAAACTTTATCGATAGATGCATTATTTACGCTTAAATTGATGTTTTGAGCATGGGTACTGGCATTGAGCTGTACCACAAAAGCAAACATAAAAATCAATATAAATTTCATGCGGATGAGAAATTTAAATGACATGAGGGGTTGCCCACAGCATGTAGTTGTGTTAAAAAATTTATACATTTGGTTAGTAAGTTAAATGTAACTTGTGTCGAAATAGGTTTATTTGATTTGCATTTTGGCTTGTCCAATCGACCTGAAGTGGCTCAAAACACTTCGGGTCATTTTTAAGCCGGATGGGTAGCTGTTATTTCATAACAATGATCCTCCTTCCTACAATTTTAAATTTTACCGAGCCGGTTAGTTCCATTGTTTTCAGTACATCGGTAACTTTTCCAAATTTGGAAATCGTTCCGCTATAATATTGTTTTCTAAAATCCCCCTCATAATCCACCTCAACATCGTACCACCTCGAAATCTGGTGCATGATTGTATGTAAATCGTTATGATTGAATAAGAAAAGGCCGTTTTTCCAGGCGATACTTTCAGTCGCATCTGTCAGTATGCTCAGTTCTAAAGTCCTAGACTGGTTAGCGTTGACTACCTGATCACCCGGTCTCATCATTTTGCTTTCAGTACCTTTACTTACCAATACCTTTCCTTCTAATAAAGTGGTTTTGGTTTCTGTTTCATCGGGATAAGCATTGATATTGAAATGCGTACCCAATACCTGCACATCTTGTGTTTGGGTATGTACTATAAAAGGCATTTCCTTATTTTTAGCGACTTCGAAATAAGCTTCGCCAGCCAGTTCTACGTTTCTTTTGTTCCCACTAAACACCACAGGGTATTTTAAAGATGATGAGGCATTTAACCAAACATTTGATCCATCGGGCAAAATAACTTTGTATTGGCTGCCGCGAGGGGTTTCTATCGTATTAAAGGCATTTAAATTAGCCGCAATTCCTTTAACATCAAGCGCCTCGTAAACCAGTTCTCCTTTCGCGGTTTTTTTAATGCGGATCCCGGCAAGGCTATCTAAAAGCAAAGTTGATGTATTTTTATCAAGCATAACCTTACGGCCATCGGCCAGGGTTAAAATGGCTTTATCGGTACCTGGCAAAATCTCTTCCACCGGGTTCGCTACTTTAGCAGTCAACTCATTCTTTGAACGAATTGTAAAATAAATCGCAATGGATGCCAAAACGACCAACACTGCTGCTGCAGCAATTGTCTTTTTAAATAACGAAAATACTTTGGGTTGCTTCTCTTTAGGCAGGTTGGCTGCTATTGCAGCTAAATCAGCTGTTATTTCATGTTCTGTTAGCGGCGAAGCATTAACATGATAGTCCAGGTAGGAATTTTCTACCAAAGCTTTTTCTTCTTCGGTACATTCTCCAGCAAGGTATCTTTTTAATAAATCTTTAATTTGGTCGTTTTGCATGGTTTAACAGCATTAATTTCTTATGCTCATTAAACTATAGACGGGCAACTAAACCTTATAGGGTAGAAAAATAATTATTTTTCGAATAAAAAAATCAAAACGAATAAAACACCCAATCTCGGACGCATAATTTTAAGGGCATTTTGAATCTGTTTCCGTACCGTTTGTTCTGAAATACCCAGTTCGACAGCTATTTCTTTGTGGCTTAAATGTTCTTTTCTGCTCAATTCGAAAACCTGACGCATTTTTTCGGGCAAGGCGGCAATTTCTTGTTCGATAAACTGCATCAATTGTTTATGCCTGATTAAATGATCGGTTAAATCATTTGTGCCCTGTGTGTAGTTTTCAAGATAGGCTGCATATCCCAAAGATACATTTTGATGTGCAATATGATCTAAAATCCTGTTTCTGAGCGCTGTATATAAGTATGCTGATGGAACCGTTTTTATGATAATTTCTTGTCGTTTTACCCAAAGTGTAGTAAATAAATCCTGCACTAAATCTCTCGACAACTCTCTATCACCTACCTTTTTGTAGGCATGAGTAAATAATAACCTGCTGTACTTACCATAAATCTCTGTATATGCGGCATGATCATCCTGTTGTAAACGGGCGAACAGTTCTACATCTGCATCATGGCTTATTGAGGACATATATTTGGTTAGGACTAAACAAATATATTAAATATTTAAAATTATCAAATTAATATAAATCGATTTAGAAGAATATAAAAGCAAGTTTAACCCCACTAAATAACTTAAAGCTATTATTTAGCCAGGGCTTGAATATGTTTTAAATGTTTTTTCAATACAGGTAAATATTTATTGGCATATGCCTTAACATCATTATCGGTAGATTTCGATGCTTTCTCAAATAGTGCAACTGCATTTTGATGATCAACAACCATCATCTCTACATAAGCTTTATCAAATGAAGCCCCGTTTAAATTATTTAATTTTTCAATCGCATTGGTCACCTCAGCTTCAGTAGCACCATTAGCGTTTTTTTTCGCTAGTCCGGTATTACCTGCCTCGCCTTCCGCATTTTTGGTTCGCGAGGTGTCTTTCATGTTTTCAGGTGATGAATCTACCCTGCCATCTGGTCGTAGTTCACCTTTTGGCCTACTCATTGGCAAATTTACTTTCTTAAGTTTCGCCAACGATCTCAATTCTTCATTGGCCTTAGTGTGATCATCAACCATCATCTGGCCAAATGCCTTTATCTTTTGATCTGTTGCTTTCTCTGCCGCAAGTTTCCCGGTCGATACCTCTTTCATTCCGGCAATAGCCGCCTGTTGCAAAAATTGCGCGGTGGTTAAACTATCTTGTTGATTAATGTATTCAAATGATCTTGCATAATGCCAGTCAGCTTTTGCAACCGCATTAAATGAAGTAGCTGAAATAATCATTCCCACTACTGCTATTTTCCTGGTATTGAAATGGTTTTTCATGGTTAAGTAATTAAGGTAATGCATAAATAAAACCCCGTTAACATTTAAAAAGTTTGAGCAAATCATATCCATCTGTTAAAAACTTTACAACATCAGTGGTTTAAGATTTTAAATTTTCTATAAACTTAATCTGATCTATATCTGTTCTACTATAAAAGACTTTTACTATGGAAAATCTAGAAAACAATCAACCAGAAGAAGAAATTCAGAATATCGAACAGTTCCAGATCAACCGTTCGGAAGGAAATGCAGCCGATGGTCACCTCACTCCTGAGCCGTCCGAAGACAATGAATATACAGATGATGAAGTGCAATATGCTGATGGCGAAGGCACACAATTAAATGAAGAAATTGAAGGTCCGGAAGACGAAGAAGATGAGGATGACGAAACAGAAACGGATGACTATAACGAATCGGATATAGAAGAGCTGGATAAAGATCCGAATGCATACGATGATGAAGACAGCGAAATGTTATAAGCCAATTTATTCCGTTATAAAAGATGCCAGGTTAACCATTATCTGGCATTTTTATTTATACAAAGAAGAGCCACAATATTTGCAAAACAAGGCATCGTTATCATGCCCTTCCCTACTACAACTCGGACAAGATTCGGGTAATTCTTTTTTCTGTCTGGCCGCAACAGCAATATCGTGGGTAATGATCCCGGTGGGCACAGCAATAATGGCATAACCGATCAACATCACTACAGAGGCAACAAATTTACCCAGTGGCGTAATGGGCGAAATATCGCCATAACCAACGGTTGTGATGGTTACAATGGCCCAATAAATACTTTCGGGAATATTCGAAAATCCATTTTCGCGCTTTTCTACCAAATACATAATAGAACCAAGAATTATGGTGATGGTTAAAACGGTTAACAGGAATATGCTGATTTTCCTCACACTGTTTTTCAGTGCCTGGGTTAAAAAATTAATCTCCGTTAAAAAATGGCCGAGTTTGAATATCCTGAAAACACGAAGTAGCCTTAGTGCCCTAAAAACCAGTAAAGATTGTGCACCAATAAAAAAGATACTCAGGTAAGAAGGTAACAATGCAATCAGATCGATAATCCCTAATGGACTGAACACATAACTGATCGGTTTTCTGATACTCACCAATCTCAAAATGTATTCGACTGTGAAAAGTGCAGCGAAAATCCATTCCATAATATTAAACAGTTTGCCGTATTGCTTATGGATACCAATAACGCTATCGAGCATGACCACAATGATACTCGAAAATATGGCAATCAATAAACCAACATCAAATGCTTTACCTGCAGGTGTATTCGATTCGTAAATAACTTCATGAAGCTTGAAACGCCAATCTTTAGGTGGATCTGATGCCATGGAAATGGTTTAAATATGATTAAAGGTAAAGAAATTAACCGTTTACCACTTCTCCACCATTTACATGGATTACCTGTCCGGTAATAAATGAAGCATCGTCTGATGCCAGGAAGACATAGGATGGCCCAAGTTCTGAGGGTTGACCAGCCCTTTCCATGGCTGTTTCAGATCCAAATGACTTAATCTTTTCTTCATCAAAAGTAGATACAATGAGTGGTGTCCACACAGGTCCCGGTGCCACAGCGTTTACCCGAATACCTGCTTTGGCTAAATTAGTTGCCAGTGAACGTGTAAAAGAAGTTATTGCGCCTTTTGTTGAAGAGTAATCGATCAGATTTGGCGAAGAACGATAAGCCGTTACCGAGGTGGTATTGATAATGGTATCACCTGCCTGAAAATATTCCAATACCTCGTGCGCAAAGTAAAAATAGCCAAATATGTTAGTACGGAAGGTATCTTCCAACTGTTTATCATCGATTTTTTTGGGATCTTTCTGCGGAACCTGCATGCCCGCATTATTGACCAAAATATTGATCTTTCCAAACTCTTTAACTGTTGTTTCTACTGCTTTTCTACAAAATGAAGGATTTTTGACATCTCCTTTAATCAACAAACAATTTTTGCCTTCAGCTTCAACCATTTTTTGAGTTTCTATCGCATCAACGTCTTCGTCCAGATAAACTATAGCAACGTTGGCACCTTCCCTTGCAAAATGAACGGCTACCGAACGACCAATGCCACTATCTCCACCGGTAATTAGGGCAACCTTATCATCCAGTTTCCCTGCTCCCTTATAGTTTGCTTTAATTACTTCAGGTTTTGGATCCATCTTTGCCTCTATTCCTGGTTGTTTGTTTTGTTTGGCAGGTGTTTTTTGAGTTTTCATCGTTTCTTTTGTCAAATTAAGTTCCACAATACTGCCAATTAAACAAGAATGGCATCTTCAAAGTTTTAAGAAATTCAACCATCTCCGTTAAAACTTAAACCAATTTAACTTAATATTTTGCTCATATTCCATCATTTTGAAAGGATATACCTCAGTAAATTAGACCTTTAAATGCTAACCAAAAGAAACCGAAAATGAGAAAAACAATTTTATCAGCTTTGTTCATAGTGGGCTTAACCTTGCCTGGCTTTGCTCAAAAACGATTAGGCAATGAAACCGCTGCCCAAAAAACCAAAAGAATGGAATGGTGGACCGATGCACGCTTCGGCATGTTTATCCACTGGGGCCTCTATGCATTACCAGCCCGTCATGAGTGGGTAAGAAATTATGAGCACATTACCAACGAAAACTATCAGAAATACTTCGATCAGTTTAATCCTGATTTATTTAACCCTAAAAAATGGGCCAGAGAAGCTAAAGAAGCAGGCATGAAATATGCCGTTTTAACCACCAAACACCATGAAGGTTTTACTTTATTTGATAGTAAATTTACTGATTATAAGGCCACCAAAACACAAGCCAAAAGAGATTTGGTTAAAGAATTTGTTGAGGCTTTCCGTGCCGAGGGTATAAAAGTAGGCTTTTATTATTCGCTGATTGATTGGCACCACCCCGATTTTCCTGTTGATAGGTACCATCCTTTGAGGCCTGATAAAGATCATGAAGATCAATATGCAGTATTAAATAAAAACAGGGATATAGCAAAATACCGCAAGTACCTGTACGATCAGGTAACCGAGCTACTTACTAAGTACGGCAAAATCGACATTCTTTGGGCAGATTTCTCTTACCCTGGTAAAAACGGTAAAGGTCGTGATGATTGGGGTTCGATAGCACTACTTAAGCAGATTAGAAAACTGCAGCCACAAATTATTGTTGATAACCGCCTGGATCTTAATGACTATGAAGATGGTACGGATTTCGAAACACCAGAACAGGTTAGTCCGAAGGAATTGGAAAAATACCGCGGTAAAGTTTGGGAAACCTGCCAAACCTTTTCAGGCTCATGGGGATATCACCGTGATGAAAACACCTGGAAAAGCAACAGGAAATTATTAGATCTATTGATTACTTCAGTAGCCAATGGAGGAAATTTATTGTTAAATGTTGGGCCTACTGCGCGTGGTGAGTTTGATAACAGAGCAAACATTGCTTTAGATAGCCTAGGCCTTTGGATGCACGCCAATTCGAAATCTATTTACCATTGTACTTTTGCTCCAACCGAATTTAAAGCACCCGAAGGCGTAAAACTCACTTACAATAACGACACCAAAAAACTGTATGTGCATTTGTTCGAATATCCTAATACAGGCTACATTACACTGGATGGATATAAAGACAAGGCAAAATATGCGCAGTTTTTACATGACAACTCTGAAATACAGATTGATACTGAAAAATCGACCGGGAATACCTTGGTATTAAAACTACCAAAGAAAAAACCCGACTTCGAAATCCCGGTAATCGAATTGACCTTAAATTAATCTACCCATATTAATTATCAGCCTGCAAGTTAAACCTTGCAGGCTTTTTTTGTAGAATAATGATGAGTGTTCAAAGCCGAATAAAACATATTCCGATTCTCATTTGTATAAAACTTAAACAAGAGAAATGAGAATAAAAGGCAGCTTTATTTACACCCTTAAAACGGGCGAAAATGCGTTAATCTTGCTGACAGAAAATAAAATTGATCAGGAGAAACTTTACCATTATTTAACGGTAGATGCTTATCGGTTTAAAAAAGAGATTGTGCAAGAAGAGCCGGGGATCGAACTGATCTCTGCAGGTTATAAAAACGAAAAGGACGAATTAACCTGGAACCATGAATATATTCCTGTACCCAAATGGTACGATCAGAATTAAATCAGCCTAAACATATTAGGGACTGCCGATGTTAAAATACCTATGAAGCTTTTTGTGCCATTCTTTTTACTGTGCTCTTGTTATGCGAAATCCTTTGCTCAATATACCGATAGCACCAATTACCATATATTGCTCACTTCAACAGGATCAATTAACCGAACGAATGAAGAACGTGCCTATTTGTTGAATAATGCACTCAATTTTGGCCTTAAAAAGAAAAGTTTCGTATTAAATTCTACTTCTGCCTGGCTTTACGGCAAACAGAACAACAATTTAACCAATAACGATTTTTCTACCGCGTTAAATTTTAACCTGTATAAAACCTTTCCTCATTTTTATTATTGGGGTTTGGTGAATTATAATACCAGTTATTCCTTAAAATTAAAAAATCAGTTGCTTGCTGGTGGTGGAATTGCCTATAGCATATTAGATAAAGAAAATGCATACATAAACATCAGCAATGGGGTACTTTTCGACCAAAGCAGTTTAATTGTGGGTGATAGTTACCATACTTATAGAAATTCGTTACGGTTACAATATCATTTTATAATCAAAAACCTGATTACTATTGATGGAAATCATTTTTTGCAGAATTCCTTCTCTAGAAAAGGTGATTACATTATCCGTTCATCAGCAAGCCTTGGCTTAAAACTTCGCAAATGGATCAGTTTAACTACAGCATTAAACTACAACAAACTGAACATTACCAGTAGCGAAAACCTAAACCTTACTTATGGGTTAACGCTTGATAAATATTTTTAGACAATTCTGGAGTCCGAAATTTGATCTCAATATCATAGTCCAAAGATCTCTCCACTCCGCGGCTCTTCGGTCGGGATGACGATCTTTCTATGGGTTCTTTCAATAGAGGAATATTATAATTCTTTTTTTCTGGAAAGCAGAAGCAGCAGCATTTGGGTTTATACAGTCCTGCTCTGCGTTCTTTCCGATGAAGGATCGGAACCACTGCGATCAGGTTTAAGTGGAACAGTCAGCAGAACGATTAATGGTTGAAGTGAGCAGGAACAATTTTTTTTTCGGAATTATACTAATTTAACCCTCAATAGCAGTAAAAGCCTTCCGATTTTAAACCTGATTGACGCGGAAATCCTTTTTTGTCACCTGAGCGAGCTTGTACTGAGCGCAGTTGAGGTGAGGGGCAAAAAAAGATTGAAGCAAAAAGCAGGACGAACATTAAAAACAGCTGCAACAATTGCTTTCCAAACAAAACCAAGAGTGTATTATAATTCTTTTTTTTATAAGTCGGAGGACTATTTAAATGGAGTCAATTAACAAATTAAACCAATACCCATTGAACTAATGAACCTATCTATGCAGACAACAACTCTCCCTGATTTAAGTTCGCATAAGCTTTAGCTTGCACCACATTACCTATAATAATAATAGCAGGATAAGTTAAGCCCGCTTGTTCAGCAGATTCCTGTAAATTTTGCACTGAACATACCACTTGTTTTTGATTGGGCAAGGTAGCATGCTGAATAACAGCCGCAGGCATATCACCTAAGCCCGCATCACAATAAGCTTTAGAGATTTCGCCAACTTTTTTCATACCCATATATATAACAACTGTTGCCGAACTTTTCATGGCACACTTTAAATCGTTGGTTAAACTTCCGTCCTTTTTGGTTCCGGTAAGGATCCAAACACTTTCACTAATGCCACGGTGTGTTAAAGGAACATCAATAAAGCCTGCGCCCTGCATACTACTTATACCTGGAATGTAATGACATTTGATGCCCCTGGCCTCCGCATAAATCAATTCTTCGAAGCCTCTGCCAAAAATAAAGGGATCTCCACCCTTCAAACGCACCACTACTTGATAATTTTGGGCATTTTCGACAATTAATTCATTTATTTTCTCTTGCGGTGTGTATTTTCCATAAGGTTGCTTGCCAACATAGATCATTTTGCAATTTTTCGGCGCAATTTCTAGCAATTTCTCATTACTTAAGTTATCATACAGAATAACTTCTGCTCTTTTTAACACATTAAAAGCTTTCATAGTGATCAATTCAGGATCACCAGGACCTCCACCCATTATAAAAAGTCCAAAATCGTTAGTTTTTTGATTCATAATTTTAATGATTTAACTATTTAAACATAAAAGTGATGAAAATTTATTAAAAAATTAAATTTTTTATGATAAAAATCACACAACAACAACTTTTAATTGAATTTTAACCTATATTTGAATATCAAAAATCATATAAATATTAAAAAGTGAATTTTTGAATCGATTATTATCAACAAAAAACAATAAAACAAATAATTCGAAACAAAAAACAACCAACAGAAACCAACAAACACAAAATACCTTTAAGATTTATGAAAGAACCACAAATAATCGTAATAGGAAATGGAATGGTGGGATATAAATTCTGCGAAAAGCTAAGATCAAAAACCTCTTCTTTTAATCTTATCGTTTTTGGCGAAGAACCCCGCAGGGCTTATGACCGTGTTCATCTAAGTGAATATTTTAACGGAAAAACTGCTGATGATCTTTCTCTTTCTACTGAAAACTGGTATCAAGAGCAAAATATTACCCTTTTCTTAAATAATCCAATCGTTAAAATAGATCGCGGACTTCAAAAAGTTTACACCGCCAGTGGCCTTGATTATCATTACGATATTCTTGTTTTTGCAACTGGCTCAGGCGCTTTCGTTCCCAATATCCCTGGTATCGAGAAAGAAGGTGTTTTTGTTTACCGTACCATTGAAGATCTTGACCTGATTAGCGGTTATGCCAAAAAGGCCAAAACAGCTTCGGTTATCGGTGGTGGTTTACTGGGATTGGAAGCTGCTAAAGCATTAATAGATCTGGGCATCGAAAAAACGAGCATTATCGAATTTGCACCGCGCTTAATGCCAAGACAAATTGATGCTGCAGGTAGCGATATGCTTAAATCTAAACTCGCAGATCTTGGTTTACAGATCCACTTAAATAAAAACACAACAAGTATTGAAGGCGATGGCCGTATTACCGCATTAAAGTTTAGCGATGATACTGCTTTAGATGTAGATATGCTGGTCATCTCTGCTGGTATAAAACCACGTGATGAACTGGCAAAGGCATGCGGTATCGAGGTTGGTCCACGCGGTGGAATTGTTGTGGACCAAAAAATGCAGACCAATGATCCGGCTATTTTTGCCATTGGTGAATGCGCTTTGTACGATGGAATGATTTATGGCTTAATTGCTCCTGGTTATGAAATGGCTGAAGTGTTGGCTGCAAACCTTTGCGAAGGTGAAAAAACCTTTACAGGGTTTGATATGAGTACTAAACTGAAACTGATCGGTATCGATGTGGCCAGTTTTGGTGATAATTTTATTACCGAACCCGATTGCCGTACCATCATCTTCGAAAACAAACACAAAGGCGTTTATAAAAGAATAAATGTTAGTAATGACGGGCAATACCTTTTAGGAGGTATATTAATTGGAGATGCAACAGCTTACAACCTGCTGTTGCAGACCTCTAATAACCGGATTGTATTACCAGAAAACCCTGAAGAACTGATTCTGGGTGCACGTGGCGGAAGCGAACCTGCCGGCGGAGCCGGAATTACAGGTTTACCAGACGGTGCATTGATCTGTAGCTGCGAGGGCGTGAGCAAAGGTGATATCTGCGCTGCAGTTGCCGATGGCTCTTGCGAAAACATTGATGACTTAAAAAAATGCACCAAAGCAGGCACAGGCTGTGGTGGATGCTTGCCAATGGTTAAAGACTTGATGACTTATACCTTAAAATCACAAGGTAAGTATATCAAAAATGTAATTTGCGAACACTTTAACTATAGCCGACAAGAACTTTTTGACCTTATTCATATTCACGAACTAAAAAGTTATGATGAAGTATTGGATGCTTTAGGTAAAAATGACGGTTGCGAGGTATGTAAACCATTAGTGTCATCGCTCCTCGCCAGTCTTTGGAACGAAATGATCCTTAAAAAAGGAAATGATGTAGCCCAAGATAGCAACGACCGTTTTCTGGCCAACATTCAAAAAGGCGGCTCATACTCAGTGGTACCAAGGGTTCCGGGTGGCGAAATCACACCCGATAAATTGATAGTAATTGGCGAAGTAGCTAAAAAATATAACCTCTACACCAAAATTACCGGAGGTCAGCGTATTGATATGTTCGGTGCACACCTTAACGATCTTCCTGTTATCTGGGAGGAATTAATTGCAGCAGGTTTTGAAAGCGGACATGCTTACGGAAAAGGCTTAAGAACAGTTAAAAGCTGTGTAGGTAGTACCTGGTGCAGATTCGGCTTGCATGACAGTGTAAGTTTCGCTATCCGGATCGAAGAAAGATACAGGGGTATCCGTGCACCGCACAAGTTTAAATCAGCTGTAAGTGGCTGTATCAGAGAATGTGCAGAAGCACAGAGCAAAGACTTCGGCATTATTGCTACCGAAAAAGGCTGGAACTTATATGTATGTGGTAATGGAGGTAGCAAACCTCAACATGCCCTTTTACTGGCAACAGACTTAGATAGTGAAACCTGTATTAAATACATTGATAGATTTTTGATGTTTTACATCCGCACTGCCGATCCACTTACCAGAACAGCAACCTGGCTGAACAAAATGGAAGGTGGAATAGATTACCTGCGGAATGTAATCATTAACGATAGTTTAGGAATGGCCGCCCAATGGGAAAATGAAATTGAAAACTTAATTGCCTCTTACAAATGCGAATGGAAAGAAGCTGTAGAAAATCCTGCGATCAGAAAACGCTTCTCTCATTTTGTAAATGCACCAGAAGACAAAGATCCAACTATAGAATTTGTTGAGATGCGCGGACAAAAAAGAACCGTCGAATGGAAAACAGTTTAATAAATAATCTTTACAAACCTTATAAAACCCAAAAATTATGAATGAACAATCAAATTGGCTAGCAGCCTGCCGAGTCGAGGATGCCATTGAGAACGGTGGCGTTTGCGTAAAACACGGTGAAGATCAGATTGCACTTTTCTATTTCACCAGAAGAAATGAGTGGTACGCCACACAAAATGAATGCCCGCATAAAAAACAGATGGCATTAAGCCGTGGAATGATTGGATCTACTACCGATGAACCTAAGGTAGCTTGCCCTTTCCACAAAAAAACATTCTCATTGAGCACTGGCGAATGTTTAAGCGGCGATGAATGCGCAATAAAAACCTATCCTGTAAAGATAGAAAACGGAACTGTTTATATTGGTACAACACCAAAATCTTAACCTGACCCAGTAAGATTTAAACTTTTCTGATTAAAAAATTTAACCCAAACCAAACCGACATGAAGATTTCTAATTATGTAGCCGCAACAGGCTGCCTTGCACTTACCTTGTTCTTTTTTTCAGCCAAATCGCAAACTAAAGCCGTTTTATTCGATGGTACTATCGTTGCCGGATATGTTGATCATGGTGCTTTTATAAACTGTACAGGCCCGGGCATCAAATTCAGCAAAAAACCTTATACCGTTTTATTGGGATTGTTACCCAGCTTAAGAATCAAAGAAGATAAAGTTGCCGCCGGAGCGCCAAAAAATGCAGTCCTCACTCCTAGCCTTGGTTTTGGCTTAACAACGGTATTTCGCCATGTAGCCTTACAAGTACCGCTATACTATAACCCTAAAACCGCAGTTAAAAATGGCGAATGGAACGTTGGCGTAGGCTTAGGCTATAAATTTTAAAAGAACCCATTTATTTATTTACGCTTAAACAGATCGTTATGACACTAAACTCCATTACTAAACCGCTAGATAAATTAAATATATTTTCGTTCAAAGGTGTTCAGATGAAAACCTTTCACATCACCTGGCTAACTTTCTTCTTTTGTTTTTTCGCCTGGTTCGGCATGGCCCCCCTAATGAAAATTGCAAGAGAGCAATTACACCTTACCAAAGATCAGGTGGGCAACATTCAGATTGCTTCAGTATCAGCTACTATTATTGCCCGTTTACTGATCGGACGGCTTATTGATAAATTTGGCCCCAAACTCATTTACACCTGGCTTTTGGTACTGTGTGCCATTCCGGTACTGTTAATCGGAACCAGCCATTCTTATACTTCATTTTTGCTTTTCCGCTTGGCCATTGGCGTAATCGGCGCTTCATTTGTAATTACCCAATTCCACACCTCCATTATGTTTGCTCCGAACATTAAAGGAACTGCAAATGCAACAGCAGGTGGCTTCGGCAATGCAGGTGGTGGTGCTGCCAATTTATTTATGCCATTAATCGCATCTGGCATTACCGCTCTGGGCTTTTGTAGCACCGAAGACAGCTGGCGTTACGCTATGATTTTTCCCGGTGTAATGCTTTTAGTATGTGCATTTTTATATCACCGTTATACTTTAGATACCCCACAGGGAGATTTTAAGGATTTAAAAGACGAAACCATAAAAAGCACCAAAAACACATTTTTAATCGCCGCAAAAGATTACCGCACTTGGATTTTAACCATTGCCTACGCTGCCTGTTTTGGTGTAGAAATAACGGTTGATAACTTCGCACCGATCTTTTTTACTGATTCATTCGGCGCAACAATCGCCATAGCCGGAATGGTTGCAGGTATTTTTGGCTGGATCAATGTTTTTGCCAGACCATTGGGTGGAATTGTTGCTGATAAAATCGGTAAAACCTGGGGATTTGATGGCAAAACACTTTTACTTGCACTATTGCTTCTGATAGAAGGAATCGGCCTGATCTGGTTCGCAAAATCGGGCAATATTGGAATGGCTATTTTTATGATGTTCGTTTTCGGTCTAAGCTTAAAAATGGCCAACGGAGCAACCTATAGCCTTGTTCCTTTCATTAATCCACTTGCAGTTGGTAGTGTAGCAGGTATTGTAGGTGCTGGCGGAAATATCGGCGCTATGCTTATTGCATTTATGTTTAAAGCCAAAGCTGGTCATGCGACTAAAAATGTAATCGAAAACGGGCATTCTATTCAAAAAGACCTGATCGATTATACCAGTGCATTTACCTTTCTAGGCTTTATCATTCTCGGAATTGGCATTGCTGTATTTATTTTCAGAACCATTATGGCACAGAAAAGCGCAGTAATAGAAGATCTTGTACTTACACCAAGCAAGTAGTCATACCAAAAGTAAAAATCTACCTACAATACCGTTGATCATTTGAAAGAAGAAAAGAATATATCGCTAAATAATACAACAACATGCTGCTACTGCGGAGTGGGCTGTGGTATTGTGGTAAATAAAGATATCCATGAGCGGATAACAGTTGAAGGAGATAAAAACCACCCTGTAAATAAAGGCATGTTGTGCAGTAAAGGCATGAATCTGCATTACACCGCGAATGACAAAAGCGACAGACTGCTTTACCCCGAAATGCGTTACAACAAAAACATGCCCCTCCAAAGGGTAAGCTGGGATACCGCACTAGAAAGAACAGCAGCCGTTTTCAAAGCACTGATTAAAAAACATGGACCCGATAGTGTGGCTTTTTATGCAAGCGGACAGTGTTTAACGGAAGAATATTATGTAGTAAACAAATTGATTAAAGGTTTTATCGGTAGCAATAATATCGATACCAACAGCCGCTTATGTATGAGCAGTGCGGTTGTTGGTTATAAAATGAGCTTAGGTGAAGATACTGTGCCCATTAGTTACGATGATATTGAAATTGCCGATTGCATTTTTGTTGCGGGCGCAAATCCAGCATGGTGCCATCCTATCCTTTGGCGCCGTGTTGAAGCCGCAAAGCATAAAAATCCAGACCTAAAGATCATTGTAAGCGACCCTCGAAAAACGCAGACCTGCTCGCTTGCCAATGTTCATCTGCAACTCAATCCAGGCACTGATATTACCCTTCACCACGCCATCGGCCGATGTTTAATTGAAGATGGAAAAATCGACGCTGATTTTATCATCAACAGTACCAATGGTTATGAAAAATACCATGCTACCGTTTTCCAAACCTCACTGGCCGAAGCAGCAGTTATTTGTGGAATAAAAGAAAGTGATATCCGCCTGGCTGCATCGTACATCGGCAATGCAAAAGGTTTCATCAGCATGTGGACGATGGGACTTAACCAAAGTGTGGTGGGCACTAATAAAAACCTTTCGTTAATCAACCTAAACCTGATTACCGGCCATATTGGCAAACCTGGAAGCGGACCTTTTTCACTCACCGGACAACCAAATGCCATGGGCGGACGAGAAGTTGGTGGTTTAAGCAATTTATTGCCGGCACATCGCGTTTTAGCCAACGAAAGTCACCGCAATGAGGTCGAAAAATTTTGGCAGATCCCATTGGGCACCATACAATCTAAACCGGGCTTAACTGCAACCGAAATGTTTGATGAACTGAATACAGGAAAGCTCAAAGCGGTTTGGATTTTATGCACCAATCCATTGATTAGTCTACCTGATGTTCGTGTAGCCGAAGAAGGATTAAAAAAAGCGAAATTTGTAGTTGTTCAAGACATTAGCAATAAAGTAGAAACCTTAAAATACGCTGATGTGGTTTTACCTGCAGCTGCCTGGGTAGAAAAAGAGGGCACCATGACCAATGCAGGCCGCTATATTTCTTATCTCAGTAAAGTAACCGAAGCACCTGGAGAAGCCTTACCAGATTCGGAAATTATCTGCCGGTTTGCAAAAAAAATGGGCTATCACGGTTTCGATTTCAAAAGTGCTTCCGAAATATACAACGAGCATGCAGCCCTTACGGAAGGAACCAACATTGATATCAGCGGACTTAATTATGAGATTTTAAGGGAAAAAAGAGCCGTTCAATGGCCTTATCCGAAGCAAGAAAAGGCCTTCGGAACAGCCAGGTTATTTACCGATCACCAGTTTTACACACCAGATAAAAAAGCTAATATTTTATCATTTGATGACCAAAACCAATCCGAAGCTTTAACACCGGAACATCCATTGATTTTAACCACCGGAAGGATCAGAGATCAATGGCATACCCGAAGCAAAACAGGCAAGGTAAATAAATTGAACCAGCATATCAGCGAATCTTTTTTAGAGATCAACCCAATTGATGCCGAGATTCGGCATATTAAAGACAATGATATTATCGAAATTTCCAGTTTACGTGGAAATGTTCGTGTAAAAGCAAAATTTTCGGAAGATATTAAATCCGGAGTGGTTTTCATGCCCATGCACTGGGGAAAAATCTTAAAAAGTGACCTAAACCGGGTGAACAACCTCACCAATAACCTGGTTGACCCACTAAGCAAAGAACCCGATTTTAAATTTAGCGCTGTAGAAGTAAAATTATATCAAAAAGCCCGGCAAAAGATCATTGTTATTGGAGCTGGCGCTGGTGCCTGTGGTTTTGTTAAAAGTTACAGGGCTTTAAATACCGAAGATGAAATTGAGATCTTTAGCAAAGAGAATTTCCCTTTTTACAACAGGGTACTTCTCCCCGATTATATTATTGGCACTTTACCCTGGCATAACCTCATTAAAATGAGCGATAGTGAGGAAACCGATTACAGAATTAAACTGCACCGGGGACTAGGTATCGAAAAAATCAACAAGGAAAATAAAACTGTTATCGATAGTAATGGAGAAACCCACCATTACGACGTTCTGCTCCTGGCTACTGGAAGCAGGGCTTTTGTGCTTAAAGATATCCCAAAACTAAACGGCATATTTACCATGCGCAGCCGCAATGATGCTGACAGTTTTAAAAAACATGTGGATACCACAAATGGAAAAGTAGTAATTGTTGGCGGCGGTTTATTGGGAATCGAATTGGCCACATCTTTGGCCGAAACGGGATCAAAAGTGACGATTATCCAACGGATATCGAGATTAATGGGTCGCCAGTTGGATGCATTAGGCAGTCAGTTATTACATGAAGAACTGACCAGCAAAGGCATTGAGATTTTTTATAATGATGAAGTAGACCGGATTATCGGAGAAAAAAATATTTCAGGCATCCGTTTAAAAAGTGGTTTATTGATCGATTGCGAATCTTTAGTAATTGCCATAGGTACTGTTCCGAATACTGAACTGATTAAAGAAGCAGGCATAGAGTGTAAAAGAGGTGTTGTGGTTGATGAATACCTGAGAACCACCGAAAAAGACATTTATGCCATTGGTGAAATTGCCGAATTTAAAGGCCAGATGTACGGCATTACCGCAGCAGCAGAACAACAGGCAGAAATAGTGGCACGATTTCTTTGCGGAGATATTGCTAAATTTTACCAGGGCAGCCTGCTCATGAATATCCTTAAAATGCACAGTTTAGAACTCTGTTCATTAGGTTTGGCCGAAATACCGAACAACGACCCTACTTATGAGGAAATTGTTTTTATTGATAAAGCCAAACGTTACTATAAAAAATGTATTGTACACAACGATAAATTGGTTGGGGCGATATTAATCGGCGATAAAAGTGAGTTTTTGGAGTTCCGCAACCTAATCGAAAATAAAATGGAGTTGAGCGAAAAGCGGCTTCAATTATTAAGAAGTGGTAAAACAACCGAACCTATTATAGGCAAAACCGTATGCAGCTGCAACAATGTTGGCGAAGGTAACCTGATCAACAAAATTAAAGATGGCTGTAAAGATCATTTGCAGCTTTGCCAGTTAACTGGCGCCGGAATGGGTTGTGGCAGTTGCAGACCCGAGGTAAAAGCCATATTAGATTCTTTTGTAAATGTATTAAAAACGGAAGCTAAGCAGGTTTTAGTAGAGAAATGATAGATTTTCGTGATTCTTCATAAGCTTGTATCATAGTACGAATTGTCATCCTGTCCAAAGGAATCCTGCGGAGAGCTTGTCGAAGGACCTTACTTAAATACACTTTGATGCGTTTCGACAAGCTCAACATGACAGAATAAGAAGAGTAAGTTCTCTATCTTTAATGTAAGGTTCAGAGTATAATATTTAAAATTAAAGAAAGTGATGAAAGTAAAAATAGGTCCTTCAGAATTTAAAAACCTAAAAGGGATTGAATATTTTAAGTTCGAAGAAGATTTTATTGAAGAAAATGTGCGCTGTATCCCGATGATCGTGCGTTTTAAAATGGATGCCGCAGGAATAAAACTAAAATTGGCTGAATGGAGCAAATTTCATCCATCGGAACGGATCCAACTGGCATTACTACCCGTTTCAACTCAGGAACAAACAGATAAGTACCATCAATTTCTGATTGGCCTGATTACCAAATATACTGGAAATCAAGCCACCACGCTAGCTATCGACCCGCTACCCGATTGGGGAAACCTACATCAAATCCCTACGATGCTAAAAGAAAAGGCGACAGAATTAGCTTTGCAGCTTTCCTTAAACCAATGGCGAAAACTCACTAATATCCAAAGGTTTGCGCTTTTAAAATTATGCAGACCAGGACACGAAAACAAAAACTTCCCAAAGGCAGTAGTAGAATTTGGACTTTTAAATAGCTAAGCCATGTATCAAACCATCATCATCAACTTTCCAGGCGGCATCATATCACCGGGCAATTTGTATAATATCCTGGTTGCGGCAACAAAAGCGCGGATCCAATATGTTCGTTTTGGCCTACGCCAGCAGTTATTGATTGATACTACAACCTACAATATTACCATATTTACGTGTGAAATGGATAAACTTGGAATCGATTATGAAGTAGACACCAATAATTTCCCGAATATTATCAGTTCTTATCCTGCTGAAGAGATTTTTATCCGCAAAACCTGGCTTACCGAAGGTGTATATAAGGATGTTTTAGACGATATCGACTTTAGACCTTCCGTTAAAGTCAATATCTGTGATAGCGACCAAAGTTTTACCCCCATGTTAACGGGTAATATCAACTGGATTGCCTCTTCACAATCCGAACATTATTGGCATTTGATCATCCGGTTTCCAAAAACCAATGTAACTTATGAATGGAATCAGCTTTGTTACACCAACCATATTGCACAGGTTACCAAAGCGTTGGAGGGTATTATCAAAAACAATCAGTCACAGTTTGTAGATAATCAACAAGCCAATGGCGAAGCGCTCTTTGCACTTTTGGATCAGGACAATTTCATTCTTAAACCTGCTGAAAATACCGTATCCCTATCATCATTTAACCTACCTTATTACGAGGGCTTAAACCGATATAACAATAAATATTGGTTGGGTATCTACAGGCGTGATGAATTGTTCAGCATTCCATTCTTAAAGAAACTCTGCCAGCTTTGTTTAGATACCAAACTCGGTCAGTTGTGCTGTACCTCCTGGAAAACCATCATTATAAAAGGAATTGATGAAAAAGACAAAAACCTTTGGAATGGCTTGCTCGAAGAATTTGAGATCAATATGCGGCATGCGGCCAACGAACTTAACTTTCAGGTGGAAGACAATTGTAACGAAGGCTTAGCATTAAAAAATTTCCTTGTTAAACATTTAAGCATTGATGATACCAGGACGTTTGGAATCTGCTTTGGCATTAAAACACGCAAAAAAAGTGAGGTTTTCAGTAGTATCCTCATCCAAAAACGCCACTTGATTAATATATTGGGTTTAAAACTACTCCCCGTTTACGATATCCTTTGTGCTAAGGATTTTAACCCTAACGAGCGTACCGGCGAAATTTTCAGCAGGAGTAATCCTAGTTTTTTATTACCAGAACAAGTAAGGCGTTCGATATTTAAGTTTTACAAATACCGTTTAAATGCGATAAAAACCGGTAATCAAAAACAGAGCTTTCAAACTGAAGAAGCGATAAAAAAAGATGGCGAGTTTTTATACCAGTGTAACAATTGTTTAACGGTGTACAACGAGCGCATTGGCGAAATTGAAAACAACATTAACCCAGGTACGGCATTTAAAGATTTACCGGAAGATTATTGTTGCATGCTTTGTGAAGGAGAGAAAGACAATTTTACCAAGATTGATCAATCGGCGTTGCAATTGTTATAAGCCATTTATTTCTGCATGGGAGTTAAAATTACTGAAATAACGATAATCCTGGTCCTCAATGGCAATTTCACAAACTCGCAAATTACTTAAAACGTATTTCATGCTGTGTTTGGCCAAACCATTGGTTTGAAGCAGATGTACAATTTTTTTCAAACCCTCAAATTTATAAATCCCACATAAAGGTTCTTGCTGACCATCTTTGGTGAAAATATAAGCCTCGAAAGAATCATCAGCTTTAAGTGAATGGATTAGCTTTTCCAACAACCTGATTTCCATCAGCAACATATCGCAGGCCAATAGGAACAGATCTTCCTCTGGATTTGATAAGTGCGCAGAAAGCACCCCCAATAATGGTCCTTTGATATCAAGTAAAGAATGATCAACTATCAGGCATTCATTCCCAAAATACCCTGCATAGGTTTCTTGCTGCGATGGATTAACTGAAAACTTTACAGAGAGATTAAGCGAACTCAACTTATCGCAGGCTGCCTGTGCCCATAATCTATCTTGATGATTGAGCAAACCTTTGTCAGTGCCCATCCGTAAGCTCTGCCCGCCACATAAAACGATTCCTAACATATAATATCTACAATTAAAAAACTATTATCAGTTAAGTCGAGCGAATAGATGTCTTAAAAAGACACATCGCCATCAATGACAGATTCAAAAGAAAGGTCGTCATTGCGAGGAGGAACGACGAAGCAATCTTTCATGCTAGTGATTCTTGCCATAAAGATTGCTTCGTCGGCTGAAAAAGCCTTCTCGCAATGACGATGATCTGAGGAGATTTAATCTTTTAAATTCTCCTATCATTTATATTTTATACAATAAACTATCCATAATGGATTATTTACTGCCCAAATCTGTTAGTCCGGCCCCGTTTAAAATACCAATTTGCTTTCCTTTCACTATTATTAACTTTTCAGCTAACAGCTCGTTCATGGTCCTAAAAACGGTTTCGTAAGTGGCACCGGTAAAAGCAGCCAGATCCTGACGGCTTAGTGCTAAATTTAAAAATCCTTCGGCATCTAATCCAAATTGATCTCTCAATCCTAAAATAGCCACAGCAAGCCTTCCTTTAACCGACATTAAAGCTAAATTACGCATTTTCTTTTCTGAAGCGTGTAATTCATCGGCATAAAACATCAACAAACCATAGGCAAATTCCTGGTTTACTTTTATGGTAGTTTTAAAAAAATCGATATCTACAAAACAAAGTTTAGTGGTTTCTAACGCAGTTGCCGATATGGGATAAGTAGAAATACTGCTGCTGATTCCCCTATGTCCAATTATGGCTCCATCGTTTGCAAAACGTAAAATCAGTTCTTTGTCGCCCCATTGTTTATGCACTTTTACATTACCCGAAGTAACAAAATAAACACCACTAACCGGATCGCCCTCTTTGATAATTACTTCCCCTTTTTTAGCGATAAAATTTCGTTTATGGCTCTCGATAGCAGGATGCCACTCTTTTAATGTGAGTTGGCACATAAAACAGGTTTTAAGATCGCAGTTATTATTTTTCTTCATATTTTATTGGGGATGTTGGGTAAAAATAGCAAATCATTGCTCAATTATTGGGTATCGTAAGCAAATTCGATGATTCTTCACTATTGTTGAAAATTTTATAAGAATAAAACTCATTGAAAGAGAACACTTAGCATTTTTTACAGGCATCCTTACCACAAAGAAGTTTAAAGATATGCCATCAAATCATAATTTTGTGTTATGGCAAATACAAACGTTAGAAAATCAATTCAGAATAAGATCGAATCATTGGGTAAGGAAATCGAAAGCTTACAGGCAGAACTAAAAAGATGGGAAAAAATTGCAGCCGATTATGAAACCAACTCGGAAAGCATTGATTTGATTTTATCGATACAATTACCTGAAAAACCAGAACCAAAAACTAAAAAGGTAAAATTGTAAGACATTAAAACAAGAAAACCCGGACAATGTCTGGGTTTTCAATTAATCATATCCTGAATATTAATCCTGTTCTATAACTTCTTCCACTTTTTTTACCGGAATTTTAACTCTCGGCTTAAAATCAGTAGGCTTATTATCACCTTCGGTTAAAACGGGCGATTTCTTTACAGCTTTCTTTTTGAATTTCCTACCATACCAGATCAGAAAGCCGGTTATAGGTAAACTTGCCCCTATTAGTGATGCTAAAAAAGCCATTACTTTACCTGGGAAACCCAAAATACTCCCCACATGGATATCGTAATTCATTTTGCGAAGTTTACCGCCAAAACCAGCTTCTTCGTAAGCAATAGCATAAACACCTTCGCGTTTAAATTCTTTTAAAGTATGCTGATCGAAGGTATAGCCCTGGTTATTGTAAAACTGACCTGTATTAGGATAAACCGTAATATTAATCGTGGCTTTTGCTTTTGAAGTATCGGGAAAATTATAGAAAAAACCCTGTGATTTTGGATGACGGCGAATTACTTTTTGCCAGACCAGATCCATCGCTTTTTGAGGTGTGTAAAATTTCCCAACGGCTAATGAATCTGATTCCAGGCGTTGGAAATCGCCTAATTTATCACCTCCAGAGGTTACCCAATACAAACCTTCGCTGTACCATTTAATGCCATAAACCATTCCTGTCAAGGCAATAAAAAGCAAAAAGATTAAAGAATAAAAGCCAAGTACATTGTGTAAATCGAGGTTTATCCTTTTAAATGAGGCTCCCCATTTAATTTTGAAACTCTTATCGCGGGTTGATTTGTTCCATTTTTTAGGATACCACCAGATTAATCCCGTAATTAACAAAACCACAAATATCATGGTTCCGTAGTTTACAATCGGTCTTCCGATGGCATAAGGCAACCACAAGAAACGGTGACCGTTGAGGATAAACCTAAAAAAATCGACCTCTCCTTTTTTATGTACCACTTTGCTGATTACCTCTCCTGTATAAGGATTAATTTTTAAACTGGTTCCTCCTCCGCGCCGTCCTTCATCCTTTTTTCCCCTTAAATTTAAACTTATCGCCCTTCCCTGTTGATATTGTGCATACGAAGGAATCTTTTCAGGGTAAAGCTTAAACGCAATGGCACTCAGTTGCGATGGTGTAATCACAGGCTTATCCTGCTTTTCAATTTTGGTTTCAGGTTCCAATAAACCTGTAATTTCTTCATTAAAAACCCAGATACAGCCTGTTATACAAACAATGAGAACAATGACACCCGATATTAGGCCAAGCCAGAGGTGAAGCCATTTATTGATCCTGTTAAATAACGAATCTTTATTTTTTTTCTTTGCCAGAGTAGTTTTATTTACCGTTGCCATTGTTCTGTTTTTAGTTTTTGAGATAATAATTTGTTGTTATTTCAAATGCTGAACGGCAGTGATTACCCCACCTTCTACTTTTAAGCCTCTTGTAGCTGTTGCTGTAGCTGCATCAATTTTATACACATAGCTTGTACCATCACTTAAATTGAAGCCCAGGTAAGCCAGTTTTCCATCTTTTGGCGTATAGTTATTTGTAGTGATGCTAGAGATAGCGGTTTCGGCGGGAAGCCCCGTAACTTTTTTGAAGGTTTTATCAACTACATTTAATACACCTATAGTCTTACCTACTGTATAAGCGCCTTTGTTGGCTTTTAATATCGCATTTACAATGAAATTATTACCACCGATATAAATCCAATTGGTAATTACATAACCACCAGATACAGATTCAAAATCTAGAAAATAAGTTAAATCGAACGCTGTTGTGCCTGCTTTGATTTTGGTAATTGCTGAAGGTTTGGTAGAGGTTATTTTCGAATCTGTAAGCACATCAGTAGTTTCAGTATTATCGTCAACAGCCACTGAGCTCGAAAATGCATAAACATCTCCATTTTCTACTACGCCCAATCCATCAGTAAAATATCTTCCGATAAAACTTGTACGGTCATCTTCAATTACTTTCTCTAATTTCATTTCCGGATAAGAATAAACGGCTATCCAGGCTGTGTTAGGGTATTTTGTCCAGAACCTGCTGCCGTTGATACAGAAAAACGGCGCATACACTTTATTTCCTACCTGTTTAATCCAGCTAAAATGCGCGATTTCTCCGTTGTTTGCAGGAGCTGTGGCATCTAATGTTCCTTCTCCAGAGATTAAAAGGCTATTGGTATTTACTTTATACCAGCTTGCTGTTGGAGCGGTTAAATTTCTTGGGATTTTAATCAATAACAGATCGTCGTTAACTGGCGCAAAAGCCTGAACGGTTTCAGTCTGAAAATTAGAAACCTTATTTAGTTTGCCTGCTAAAATATTGTAGGTAGTTACCGCACCCGGATTTCCCTGACCGTAAAGCATACTGAAAAACTTATTGTTATGCGTAACATAATAGCGATAAGTTCCATCTTGTTCTACTCCGTTTCCAGCGGTAGAGATTGTGCCTTTATCCAGATCACTGGCAGTAAGCAAATAATCGGCAACACCTGTAGAAGCCACTGGTGTAACGGCGAGGATAAAGTTTCCTGGATTTTCCGGAACACTTTCGCTCTCTTCTTTTTTTGAACACGAGGTAAGTACAGCAGCGAAAGCTAAAGCGATAAACGCTTTGGTAAAGTTTGTTTTCATATTACTTTTTTTATGTATTAATTATTGATTTTAATTGATGAAATACCTCAGGTTTAGGTAGAACGCCCTACCTGGTTTTTGAAGACTAAAATTATCGAAGAGGTCGGCATTGGTGATATTTTTGGCTTCCAATCCAATATTATAGCGGCCTTGTTTTAAGCTGTACACGAAGTTTAAATCATGATTGAACTGCTGTGGAATCACTTTTTTATCGCCAGCTGCGCCCTGACTTGGCCAGTACAGCCAAAAAGCATGCACATATAACAAGTTATAACCAATAGATAAATTATTGCCTTTACGGCCCAGATCTTTTAATGCAACCGAAACATCTCCATTGCCATATAGGTATGGAATATTGGGCATCTGATCCAGGTACACATTGCTTACATTGGTGAATTTTTCGCCCGTACTTGGATTAACTTCGTATTTCTGAAGATTTTTAAGGTTCTGATAGGTAATTGTGGTACCAACACTTAACCAGTTTTTATACGAATACCTGATTTCGGCATCACCACCTATTGTTCTTACCCCGTCGCGGTTATCGGCAACGAGTTTTGATTGATTTTGATTCAATCTGTTATAGATAAAATTGGTCGCATTGCGGTAAATACCATTGACCGTAAAAGAGAAATTATGTTCCCGGTCAATAGCGAAACTGTAACCAAGGCCCAAATTAAAATTGTCGCTTTTTTCGGGCTTTAAACTTGGGTTGGCATCCTGGTTTTCTACATCACCAAAAATCTCCTGAGCCTCAGGCATACGGTTGGTAAGCTCGTAGGAAGCTTTTAACTGCGTGTTCCGGTTAATAAAATAAGTAGCTGCAGCGCCATAACCTAACCTATCGGTACTATTTTTACCAGCAGTGCTGCCGCTTCCGTTAACATTGCCCTGATTGATATATTTCCCGAAAACTGTTGCGCTCCATCGGTCTTGTACATCGAAATTATAACCTAACCCCAGAACATTTTTATTGGTTTTCTTTGGCCTTTCGTAATCTGCATTGGCAGGATTTAATTCATCGCTACCTTTTCGGTTAAAAGTGGTAAATACATTGCTTACCGCGACCGATTGATTGTCGTCTATTTTGTAATTCAACATGGTTGTTGCCAAGCCATTGTTGTTTTTGTATTTGTACAAACTCCTGGAGCGTTCGCCATTCGTTCCATTCGGTTTACTGTTTCCGTACCAGTCGTACCTAACATTTAAAGTATCAATATTCTGTTCGTTACCTAAATTGTAGTTGGCATTAATGGTTACATCTAAACCTTTGATCAGGTTTTCTTTCTTATATTTTAAGGTGGGCATCAATATGTTACCCCTACGGTGCCAGCCTCCGAAAACCGAAACCATCCTGGCACCGGTTTGTATTTCTTTATAATTCTGACCAACTGTAATCCCAAACAAAAGTTTATCCGCATAACTTTTATCCACCACACCCACATTTGCGATTAAAGTTTCATTGTGATATTTATCGTTAAACCTCTTCAAAGATGCAATTGGTGCATAAGCTCCGGTGTAAATATCAGAGGCCTCTACATTTACCCTATAATCATTGTCCGAATAATTCTGAAAGGCATTTAATTGAAAAGTTAGCCCATTTGCTGAGGTAGCCGCTGCATTGATTACACTTCTATGCGTATTAAATGATCCGAATGAGTAAGAAACGTCAACATAATTGCGGTAACGATCGCCAGTTACAATATTGATGGCGCCGCCTAAGGCATCAGCGCCCAGCCACATTGGTACCACACCTTTATATACTTCGATCCTATCTGCAATGTTGATGGGAATATTGTTGATCTGGAAAGATGATCCAAAATTATCCATCGGGATACCATCAATAAAATACCTCACATGATTACCCGAAAAACCATTTAAAGAAAGGTTAAAGTTTGAGCCAACCCCTCCCGATTCCCTTACCCTAATGCCCGCTACCCGATCTAAAGCACCAGAAATATCAAGCGTAGTATTGTAAAGTTTTTTGGCATCAACTGAAGTTACATTAAAAGCCTGCCGGTTAATTTCCTGATTGGCCGTTCTCCCAATTACATTAACGGTTTCCATTTGCTCGGTAGATTCTGACAAGCTAAAATTGAAACCACCTGACTGACCATCAGCTACACTGATCTCTTTTTTTTGTGTTTTAAAACCAACTGCAGATACCTGTATGGTGTACTTACCCAGAGGAATATTGGAGAGTTTAAAATTCCCACTTTGGTCTGTTAATGTACCATAATTGGTTTTGTGGATTTTAATGGTAGCCCCGGGAAGCGGATTACCATCATTGGATTTGATTTGCCCCGAGATACTCAACAGTTGGTTTTGGGCAGAAGTAAAAATTACACAGGCACATAGCATGCCCAATAGCAAAATTTTCTTAATTTGCATGGCTTTTAATGGAGATTAAAGGTGAGCCGGATTTCCGGTTTAGCCACATGGGTCTGAACCGTGTGGCATTTTTGTTTTCGGCAAATATAACCGCTATTTAGATCAAGTCCAAATAAGAATTATTAAATCATAACCCTTCTCCGTCACTCCTGCTAAAAAAACCGGCTTACTCAGTTGAGCATCTGACATTTACCCTACCCGATTATTTTAAAAGCTTAAAACCGTTTTAGTTTAAAACATGTTTATGTAGATACAACAAAAAACAAAGCATATGAAAAAGTTAATTTATGTATTCGCCATTTCTGTATTAGCATTTCAGGCCTGCAATGGAGGAAACAAGGATGCCAAAGAAAGTGCCGATAGTTTAAACATGGCTAAAGACAGTTCAACCAATGCAGTTGCCACCGGAGGAATTGCAGTAGATGAAGCTGACGCGAAATTTACTACACAGGCAGCGGTTGGCGGTATGGCTGAAGTAGAACTTGGAAAACTGGCCCTCGAAAAAAGCAGCAATTCACAGGTTAAAGAATTTGCAACCATGATGGTAAAAGACCACGGCATGGCAAACACCGAATTAATGGCCATTGCGAAACAAAAAAACATTACACTGCCTAGTACTGTAGATGATGAGCACAAGAAAAAAATGGATGACCTAAGTAAAAAAACAGGTGCAGATTTTGATAAAGCTTATGTTGATGCAATGGTGAGTGGACATAAATCTACCTTAAAATTAATGGAAGATGAATCAAGAGATGGAAAAGACGCAGATCTTAAATCTTTTGCAACGAAAACAGCACCAATTGTTCAAAGCCATTTGGTAATGATCAATAAAATTAACGACAGTATGAAATAATGCGGTTTAGCGTATTAAATTTCTTAGGTAAAGGGATTTAATACGCTACTTTCCCTTACTTATGCGCGCTCCTAATTTTATCATTAATTGCTGAATTTATTTTTCGAAGTTATACTTAAAGCTCTGGCGGGGTATGCCAATTGATAAAGGTTTTCCTACTTAACATTTTCAGGTAAGGATAATTTCCATTTAATTGGTTACGCTGTTTTAGCTCATATAAAAAATGCCCACCTAAGTCTACAATTATTTTTGCTGTAGCTAAATACCATACACTATGTGGCTGTTTCCAACAAAAAGAATATAGGTTTGAGGTGAGTTTAATACCTTGAAGTTCGGGATGGTAAAAATTAAGTATTTTTGGATTGGGCAGCCCCTGCATTACCTCCGATTTCCTGACCATCGAAAGGTGATCGGAATGGCAAAACTCGTAATCCTTTAGCCTTGGGTCATCTACATCAGGCAAGTGTTTTAATATTTTAAATCCCTTAAATTTTTTGCCATTCAATACCCATATTAAATTTGGATAAAACGCCTCTCTGCTATTAAGCTCGGCCAATGTGATCGGAGAATTTTGAAACTCAATGGTATAACCGGATGGAGTAAATACATCAGCACGGTGAATATCAGCATTGGCTGCATCATAAAAAGCAACTTCTCTAAATGACGGCGGGAAGGCCAATTTCCAATCTCGGTGCCAAGCGGTCTCCTTTCGGCAATATTCTTTTTTAAGTGATGAAATATCCTGAATCATATCTGAACGGAGGATATCCTTTTTCATTTCACTATTGTTCATTCTCTTTCAATGTGATTAGAACACTAAAACAATTAATTAGGGAAAACAAATTTAAACTAAAATTTTTAGTACATACAAAATTTAAAAATAATTATGACTGAGCATTAGCCAGATACCACCTGTTAAAAAAAAATATTTCAATCAGCTCAAAATAGAATGATAACTTTGCAGTATGACCATTCAAGAAATACAGCAGCTAGAAGATTTTTTTACCCAGGCAGGAAAGCAAGAGGTCCCAATTTATCTTAATCAGGCTACTGTAATTACCGATTATGCCCATTTTCTAGAAAGTCATTTTATGCCTTTAAAGCTTAATCCTGATGCAAAAGTGAACCTACCACTTATACACAGGCTGAAAATGTTAAAGTTATTGATTGAATCAAATGCATAAAAACGATTTAATTTAGCTGTTACAGCTCAACCATTGATAAGAAGGGGCCAATTTGAATCGCAATACAAATAAGCAATAAATTACTTCTCCGGATGATATTCTATATTTGTCATACAGCTACTTCCTGCCTTTGCTATTTATGTTTACGACTGTCAGAATAGCTGACTCCGGTTTTCTAATCATTCTAATCATGCAATTAAAAACTTAACCTCTTTTAGTTTTTAAAATAGATATTTCCAACTATATTGGCCGTGATTGGTTATTCCTATACATTGACCCTTATTTATGACTAAAAATATATTTATTGCTTCGGCCGAACCCTATACCGGAAAATCAGTAATTGCTTTCGGAATGATCAATATGTTATTGGCTAAAACACAAAAAGTAGGTTACTTTAAACCCATTATTGCGCAAGACGATCAGAATAAAAAAGATGAACATGTAGAAGCCATGTTGGATTATTTCTCACTCCCTGTTAAATATGAGGATGCTTTTGCCTTTACCCGCCAAGAAATGCTGCATCAAGCAGAAGATAGTGGAGCAATTATTAATACCATTATCAGTAAATATAAAAAGCTAGAAGACAACTATGATTTCACAGTAATCGAAGGCAGCGACTTTTTAGGCGAAGGCATGGCATTTGAGTTCGAATCGAATGCCTTAATGGCCAAAAACTTAGGTGCACCAGTTTTAATAGTGGTATCGGGAAAGAACAAAACTGCAAGTCAGCTTTTTAAATCGGCCATCAACATTTACCGTAACTTCCTGTTGCGAGATGTGCAGGTATTAGGCGTAGTGGCCAACATGGTGAACCCAGAGGAGGCAGACCGTATTAAACAGGCTTTAACCAATCAATTGCCAGCCGAATTACTTATCGCCGTTATTCCCACTGAAACAGGCCTGCAAAGTCCAACCATGAAAGAAATTACATTGGCACTGGGTGGTGAGGTCCTTTTTGGATCTGAATTATTGGATAACCAGGTTGATAATTTTGTGACCGGTGCCATGATGCTGCCCAATTTTTTAAGGCATATAAAAGATAACCTGCTTATCGTTACTCCCGGCGATCGTGGCGATATCATTATTGGTGCACTTCAGGCCAACTTATCAGCCAACTACCCAAAAATTGCGGGCATTGTTTTAACCGCAGGCAGTTTACCGGATGAGCCCATTATTAAATTGGTTGAAGGTTTACAAACCATTATTCCAATAATAGCGGTTAAAAAGGGAACGTTCGAAACCACTACAACCATTGGCGGTATCCACTCCAAAATCACAATCGAAAACAAGAAGAAAATTGCAGTCGCGATAGAGCTTTTCGAAAAATATGTCGACATTAAAGCGCTTGATGATAAAATTATCACTTTCAGCTATCAGGGAATTACACCACATATGTTTCAATATCAACTGGTTAAATGGGCTAAACGCGATAAAAAACATATTGTTTTACCAGAAGGAAATGACGAACGCATTTTAAAAGCAGTGGAGAAACTCATTACCCAGGACATTGTAGACATCACGCTCTTGGGCGATCCAGCCGAAATTACCAACACGATTAAAAGACTTGGATTAAATCTGGATCCCAATGCTATAAAAATACATAATCCTGGCCAATCGGCTCATTATAACGATTATGTAGATACCTTGCACGAACTACGTAAAGCCAAGAATGTAAACCTCGAAATGGCCAGGGATATGATGACCGATGTTTCTTATTTCGGAACCATGATGGTTTACAAGGGTGATGCCGATGGGATGGTTTCGGGTGCGGTTCATACCACGCAGCACACCATCAGGCCTGCTTTACAGTTTGTTAAAACCAAGCCAGGCGTATCGGTGGTTTCATCCATTTTCTTTATGTGCCTGCCAGAAAGGGTGGCCATATTTGGAGATTGTGCGGTTAACCCCAATCCTACTGCCCAACAGCTGGCAGAAATAGCAATTTCTTCAGCAGAAAGCAGTGCCAAATTCGGCATTGAGCCACGCATTGCCATGTTATCTTATTCTTCTGGCACATCAGGAGAAGGTGAAGATGTAGAACGCGTGAGAGAAGCCACTGCCATAGTTAAAGTAAGGCATCCGGAATTAAAAATTGAAGGTCCGATACAATATGATGCTGCTGTAGACCCCTTGGTAGGCAAACAAAAATTACCAGGCTCTGAGGTAGCAGGTAGAGCAAGTGTATTAATCTTCCCCGATTTAAATACCGGAAACAACACCTATAAAGCGGTACAGCGCGAAACCGGTGCACTGGCTATTGGCCCAATGTTACAGGGCTTAAATAAACCAATAAACGATTTAAGCCGTGGTTGTACGGTAGATGATATTTTTAATACCGTTGTAATTACAGCGATCCAATGCCAAGATATTTAATATGAACATTTTAGTAATCAACTCCGGAAGCAGTTCCTTAAAATACCAACTTTTTAACATGCCAGAAAAAGCTCCGGTTTGCAGCGGTCTGGTAGAGCGTATTGGCATTGAAGGCTCATTTGTTAAACACACAGTTTATCACAACAACGAAAAGCATAGCATAGAACAATCAGGTTTTATTGCTAACCACGGCGAAGGCTTAAAACAGGTTTTAGCTTTACTCACTGAGGGAGAATACGCGGTAATAGCCAGCCCTGATGATATTGCAGCCGTTGGCCATAGAGTAGTGCATGGAGGTGAGCACTTTACAGGTGCAACCCTTATTACAGACGAGGTAAAACATCAGATCAAAAAGCTGTTTTCTCTTGCGCCGCTGCATAATCCGGTTAATTATAAATGTATTGAAGTAGCCGAACAGACTTTTGTAAACGCGAAACAAATTGCCGTTTTCGACACAGCATTTCATCAAACCATACCAGAACAGGCTTATCGTTATGCCATTCCAGAATGGTATTACAAAGAACATGGCATCCGGGTATATGGATTTCATGGCACCAGCCATAAATATGTAAGTGAGCAGGCCATTAAATGGTTAAATAAAGTTGATACAAAAATTATCAGCATCCACTTGGGCAACGGCTGCAGTATTACGGCCATTAGAAATGGTAAATCGATAGATACCAGTATGGGATTTGGCCCATTAAGCGGTTTAATGATGGGCACACGCTCTGGAGACATCGATCCATCGGTTATTTTTCATTTAATGGAGCATTCTGGATATACTTTAGAGCAGTTGAGCACCCTGGTTAACAAACAATCGGGACTGTTAGGTGTAGGTGGTTCGAGCGATATGCGCGACATTAGAAAAATGGTAAGCGAAGGCAATGTAGCTGCAATTTTGGCGCTAAAACTTTATGCTTATAGGATCAAGAAATTTATTGGAGCTTATGCAGCTATTTTAAACGGTATAGATGCGATTGTATTTACCGCTGGTGTAGGCGAAAACGACAGTAACATGCGTGAGTCTGTATGTTCGGAGCTGAATTATTTGGGTATTGAATTAGATCCAGCTCAAAATACAGCCTATAATGGAGAATTGAAAGAAATTAACAAGGCAAGCGCCAAAGTAAAAATCCTGGTTATTCCAACCAACGAAGAATATGAAATTGCTCACCAATGTTTTGAGCTTATAGGTTAATAGTAAGATTATCTTTGGATGGTAAGCCACCAGCCATGGAATTTCACTTTTAGTGATAAAAACTTTTGAAGTTTGGCTGGGAAAAGACTTCCGAAGTTTGCGCCAATGGCAATGCTCATGGCCAACTTCGGAAGTCCAGTCAGGCCTAATCGGTTTCCAAAATAGACAAAATATTGCCGGCAGGATCTCTAAACCAGGCAATGTTTGGCCCTCCGTTTCCTCGGGAAATGCCTTTACTGTCCGTTTTGAGATACTCTTCATTATAAATCTCGAACTTTATTCCTTTAGCAATAAGTTCGTCGGCCGCTTGATCTATATTTCCGACAGGAAAATTAAGTACCGTAAAAGTTGCCGGAACATGATTTGGTTTTGGATAAAGTAATACATTTGCTGATCCGGGAATAACCAGTTCAATTACGCCCATCGGGTTATCTTTCACTTCGATACCCAATACGCCTTGATAAAAATCTTTTGCTTTCTGTATATCGTCTACAGAAAATGAGCTGAATGCTTTTGAGTTTTGTAACATAATCTTTTTTTTATTCAATTTTCACGAGAACGAACAGTTAAATTTAACGGATTAAAACAATAGTAAAAGGCTGCATAAGCGGCAAAGTACGGGCCTAAACAAGACAACTTCCTTTAGCTTTTCCAGGCACCCAATAAACGCCTGATAACTACAATTTCGGCAACGTGGTAGGCATTATGATCGGCAATCTGTAGGGCTTCGCGTAATACACTTTGTCCATCGCCATGCGGGATTGGCACATATAAATCTGAAGAATCTAACAAAGCAATAAATTCTTTCAGATCGGCATCAATCTGTTTTAGTGTATTGTTCCAGGCATGTTCATCTTTAGGCGCCAGTTCTTTAGGCCAGTATTCGTCTGGCCATTTAGGCGATCGATGCGATCCATCTTTACTGAATTCGAGCATATCCCACTGAGCGATTCTAATGTGTTCGACCAATTGCCAAATGCTGTAAGGTAAGTTGTAAGGCTTTTCGCCCAATAGATTAAAAGGCAAATTGGCAACAGCATCTTTAAACCCTACATGCGCTCCACCCCCATTTAATAATATTTTAAGTTCCGTAACCAGTATTGATGTTTGATTTTCCATATAACATTAGCAGATTGTATAAATCTAACAAACGTGATTCTCATAGGTTTGTATAAAAATCAATTTCGGTGGCAGCATCTATTTTTTTAACGCACAATTCTTTTAAATTTGGGCATGAACCTATCTTTTCCGATCCTCACCGCATATACCTATCTCAACACCGCTAATTCTGGCATTTTATCTACCAATCTGGCAGAATGGAGAACTAAACATGATCAAGACTTTATAACCGGAGGAAGTATTTTCAGAACGGAAAGCCTGCCCATCATTACCGACCTCAGAAATAACATTGCTAAACTTTTCAGCTCAAAATCCGAGAACACCTATCTTGTTCAGAATTTTTCAGTAGGTTTTAATACTTTATTGAGTGGGTTGAACAAAAACCATCGTTTTCTATTGTTGGAAGAGGAATATCCATCTGTGAGTTATCCTGTAATCAGTATGGGTTTTGAGTACCATAGCATAGCCATTGATGAAAAGCTAGAAGAAAAGATCATCATTGCCATTGAAAAATTTAAGCCTACTGTGCTGGCATTTAGCATGGTACAATACATTAGCGGATTAAGGATGGATGATGAATTTATCCAGAAATTAAAAGTTACATATCCTGATCTTTTGTTGATCGGTGACGGCACTCAATTTTTAGGTACAACAAATTTTAACTTTGAAAAGTCAGGCCTGGATGCTTTGATTGGAAGTGGCTATAAGTGGCTTTTAGCCGGATACGGAAACGGTTATGCATTTCTTTCCGATCGGATGAAAGATGCGATTTACAGCAAAAACAAACTGGCCGAATTGCCTAAAGCACCTTTCTTAAAAGGTAAAGACCACCTATCTATGTGTTTCGAACCAGGCCATTTAGACACTTTAAATTTCGGCACATTAAACGAAAGCTTAAATGAACTTGGCTCAATTGGTTTCGATTGGATTGAAAAAACTGCACAGGCAATTTCCAACAAAGCCAGGCTAGCATTAAATTCAAGGGGATTAATTCCAGATTGGACATTGGAGCGAAAACATCAATCTACCATCATGAGTATGCCATTGGATCCAAAAACAGTTGACAAAATCGCTGCAGCCAAAATCCTTTGCTCACCACGAGGGGCAGGCACAAGGATTTCATTTCACTTTTATAATACAGAAGAGGATTTAAATCAACTGTTACAGGTTCTGGATAATCGTAACTAGTCTACCTTCCAGATGGCATCTACAAAATACTGATGTTGATCGAAGAAACGTTGAAGCGGTTTAAATCCGGTTTTTTCTGCAAGCTGATCGATATCATTAAGCGAATACTTTTGTGATATTTCCATAAAAATATGCTCATTTTCTGCAAAATGAATGGCATTTTGACCAATATTCACAATCTGTTTCTTTAAACTGATGAGGTAACTTTTACAGGCACCAGATGCCGGATCGTAACAAGCATAATGCTCAAAATTGTTCAGGTCGAAATTGCCCTCTAATTCTTTATTGATCCGTTGAAGCAGATTGAGGTTAAATGACCGGGTAATTCCGCCTTTATCATTATAGGCAGAAAGAATCTGCTGGGGATTTTTTTTTAGGTCAAATCCAATGATCAACAAATCCTTAGGAGAAAGCAGTTTTTTTAATGACGAGCAGAATTTTCCGGCATCGGCTATGCTCATGTTTCCGATATTTGCCCCCATAAAAAGCACTACTTTTCTGCGGCCAGATTGTTCTGTAGCACTTTTGAGCATATTAAAATAATCACCATTTAAACCTTTCATGTTTAACCCGGGAAGTTTTTTAGGCAAACTTTCTTCCAGATCTGAAATTACATGCGCGGAAATATCAATCGGGAAGTAACTAAATTCCAACTGATTATGCAACAATGATTTGAGCAGGTGAATGGATTTTGTGGCATCGCCAGCACCCAGTTCGATTAAATCAAAAGCGCTCCCATCGGCTGATATTGCCTGAGAAATCTGGTTGGCCTGATATTGCAGAATTTCCATTTCTGCTTTGGTTAAATAATATTCCTCCATTTCCATAATCTGCTGAAAAATGCGGTCTCCGCTAGCATCGTAAAAATACTTAGAGCGCATAAATTTTGGCTCGGAGTGTAAGCCAGCCAAGGTTTCTTGGAGGAACTGTGTTTTGTTGTCTGTTGCTGTTTCGATAGTGGTGGTGGTCATATCTATACTATTTTACTAATCGGATGCCTGTATATTGCCACCTTAAATGTGGGTGGAAGAAATTTCTATAAGTAATACGTGAATGATTTTCAGGCGTGGCAATTGATGCACCGCGAAGCACTTTCTGGTTAACCATAAACTTTCCGTTGTACTCGCCAATGGCGCCCGGTGCTTTACTAAAACCGGGATAAGGCAAATAGGCACTTTCGGTCCACTCCCATCGTTCGCCCCAATTAAAGTGTTTGGCTGCTATTTCCCACTCAAATTCAGTGGGTAAACGCATGCCTTTCCAGCTTGCAAAAGCATAAGCCTCGTAATAGCTGATATGGCTTACCGGTGCGGTTAAATCGATAGGTAAAAGACCAGCTAAAGTATAATTAAACCATTTTCCGTTAATTAAATGCCAGTACATGGGTGCACTAATGTTGTTGTTTTTCACCCAATCCCATCCTTCAGCATGCCAGAAATTAAAATTTTCATAACCGCCTGCACCAATGAATTCGATAAATCCTGCATTGTTGACCAATGTTTTACTGATTGAAAAATCGTGCAGGTAAACTTTATGCCTGTTTAATTCATTATCAAAGCTGAAATCCTTTCCATCATAACCGATCTCATAAATTCCTTCTGAAATTTTGATAAAGCCAGGTTCTATTTCACTTACGGTTAAAACTTCTTTTTGGTTTTTCGAATAAGTTGGAAAAAGCGGGTTGTTTCCTAAAATGTATTTAATATCGGTTAGTAAAAGTTCCTGGTGCTGCTGCTCGTGGTTAAAACCCAAAATCAACAGCTCTTTTACTTCATCTGTTGGTGTCGTCGCCAGGAATTTCACCATGGCTTCATCTACATAAGCCCTGTACTGGTAAATTTCATTTACGCTCGGTCTACTTAAATTACCACGATCTGTCCGGATTACCCGATTACCAACCGTTTCATAATAACTGTTAAAAACGAAATTATATTCATCGTTATATACCTGATAATTAGCAGAAAACGGCTTTAATATAAAGGTTTCGAAGAACCAGGTGGTATGTCCCAAATGCCATTTTGGAGGACTAACATCCACAATTGGTTGTACCACATAATCTTCTGTTTGCAGCGGTTCGCAAATTTGTTCTGAGTATTTCCTGATCTGCAAGTATTCTTCTACCAGTGTCATTAATTTTTATCTAAATAGTTTTTAAGATCTGTGATGGTATTAACATTCAGATCTTTTGATTGTTTTTGCCGCATCATTAAAGCATAAGAATTATTGAAACCTATAGGTTTAAGCCATTTGATCTTAAACTTTTTTTCAAATTCTGTGGAGACATAATCATAAGTTTTGTCTTTATCATGCGCCATTTCCTTAGCAATTTTTGGATCGGGCTGAAGCAAAACCAACAGGCCTGTTCCTGTATATTCTGGATAAAAATCGATCTGATCATTCATCAGTGCATCAAAACAGATTTTTGTTCCACCAAGTCCTGTTTTGGTAGATACCTCATAATCTGTATTTCCTCTAATCAGCATGCTGTACATTTCGGCCAGAATATATTGTTCCCCAAAAATCTTGGATCCTATCCTCACTACACCCTTATGTCCGTTTTTTGGTGCTCTATACAAACCGATACTGATAAGGAAATCTTTTGCTACGCGTTCTGGTGTTTGATGCAAATAATCTGTTCTGTAATTAAGATCGGTCATAACCGAATCCGTAATTTCACCAGCAAGTAGATTCAAAGTTTCTGCTAATTGGGGAAATTGCTTCAATGCTTCATCCCGAACAATTGGCGCAGCATAGTAGGGTGGAAAAATACTTTTATCGTCTTTTAAAATCTTTAGATCAAAGGCTTTCAAACGGCCATCAGTAGAGTAACCGCTAATTACATCCAATTCTTTTGAAAAAGCGGCCTTGTACATAACCGCATCGCTGATTACAATGGTATGAATTTTTAAGCCGTAGGTAGATTTCAATCCAAGATCACCGTCTTGCCTACCCATAAATTCAGGGGTAAATCCAGCGGTTAAGGTAGAACCATAAGCCGACGGAAGTGCATAAAAACCACCTAAAATTAAAATCACAACTGGCAAAATGTACAATGCTTTTCTCAGCTTTTTAAAATTCATTTTCTGAACGAGAGAAAGCAAGGCATCGAGAATAATGGCCAATAAGGCAGCAGGAATAGCTCCAGCTAAAATCATGTTGGTATTGTTGAGCGAAATGCCTCCAAAAATAAACTCTCCTAATCCACCCGCTGCAATAAAAGAGGCCAATGTGGCTACGCCTACATTAATTACCGTTGCAGTACGGATACCTGCCAAAATAACGGGCATAGCTAAAGGTAATTCTACTTTTAACAGTATCTGGCTCTTGCTCATCCCCATTGCCCTGGCGGCTTCTTTCACATGCTGATCGATGCCAATAATGCCTGTATAGGTATTGCGGATAATCGGTAACAAGGCATAAATAAGCAGCGCCACAATTGCAGGTTTTGCACCAATTCCTAAAATGGGGATCATAAATCCCAATAAGGCAATGCTCGGAACCGTTTGCAATACGCCGGCAATTCCTAAAACTGTCCCTGATAGTTTTCTTTTTCTGGCAATCAATACACCAAGTGGTAAGCCAATGGCGATGGCAAAAAGTAAGGAAATAAACGTTAATCCAACATGCTGCAGGGTTTGGGAAAACAATTTATCAGATTGCTCATGCATAAACTGCCATAAAGTTTGCTGATGCTCATTCATGCGCCTGCGCGTTTTGAAATTGGTTAAATCCTTTGGTTAACTGTTCGAAATTAACGGCTTTGCTTTCTTTATCGGCACCAGAAACAAGAAGTTCGCTCCGATCAGAACTCCGCAACAACTCCATCGCATCCCATACATTCAAATCAGCAGATAGGCTTCTCCCATCTTGTAGTGCCCCTTTAGGTAAATAAGTCCAAATATCCTGTATTTTAACTACTTTAAATTCGAGGGCTAACCTTTGTCCGGCTAAAAATTTCCTTGCAAAATCATTTACCGGTTGATAAAGCAATTCTTTGGGTGTTCCGATCTGGATGATTTTCCCCTTATCCATTAAACAAATGCGATCTGCCAATTCAAAAGCTTCCTGAACATCATGTGTAACCATTACAATGGTTTTCCTTTTTAGTTCTTCTAATCCCTTAAATTCTTTTTGGATACTGGTTCGGGTAACGTTATCTAAAGCGCCGAAAGGTTCGTCCATTAACAATACAGAAGGGTCTGTAACCAAAGCACGGGCAAGGCCTACACGCTGCTGTTGTCCACCACTCAACTCATGTGGAAACATAGATAAACTATTTTCAGGAAGATGGAGTTTTTTGATCAGCTCCTGCGTTCGGACTTTAATTTTTTCTTTATCCCATTTTAAAAGTTTCGGTACAACTGCAATATTCTCAGCGACGGTATAGTGTGGAAAAAGCCCAATATTCTGCATCACATAACCAATTCCCGTTCGTAAAACATCAGGATCTTGATTGGTTATATTTTCGTCATTGATAAAAACCTGGCCTGCATCGGGTTCAATTAACCGGTTGATCATTTTTAGCGTGGTGGTTTTACCACAGCCACTTGTGCCCAACAATACCAGCGTTTCCTTTTCTTCTACCTTAAAAGAGATTTTATTTACCGCTTGGGTATCTCCAAATTTCTTACTTATCTCTTTTAATTGGATCATAATTCGCTATCGATTTTCATAAATAGATTATTTAACGATTCGGAATAAGTAGGATGTGCAAATACACAATATCTGATCCTATCGTAAGTAATCCCACCTTCCATCGCCATTTGAAGAACAGACATGATTTCTCCACCTTCTGAGGCCAGGATAGCAGCTCCCAGTATCTTTTTGCTATCTGCATCTACAATTGCTTTCATCAGCCCTAAAGTTTCGTTTGTTTCAATACCGCGCGCAACATTCGACATGGGCAGAACGGCAACTTTATAATTCAATTTCTTTTCTTTTGCTTCTTTTTCAGAAATACCTATCCGCCCAAGTTGAGGGTCGGTAAACATGCAATATGGCACCGGCCGATCTTGAATAGAGTAATTTGTGCCCTCCATGAGGTTCCGATAAATAATGGTATAATCGTTATAAGCAATATGTGTAAATGAAGGGCCACCTTTTACATCACCGAGTGCATAAATCCCTTTTATATTGGTTTCGAGTTTTTCATTAACAAGAATATGCCCTTTGTCATCCAATTTTACGCCACATTTTCCAAGATCTAAACCTGCAGTCTGAGCAGTACGGCCTGCAGCTACCAATACGTGACTCGCTGGTATTTCTTTTTTGATTTTCCCAGATTCCAGCGTAATGCTAATCTGTTTTTTATCCTGCGCTATCTTCTTGATTTTAACATCAGTGATCAGTTCGATGTTTTCGTCGGTTAAAATTTCAGTAAGTGCTGATGAGATATCCTGATCTTCTCTCGCTAATATGCCTGATGATTTTTCCAAAACGGTTACTTTACTGCCAAATCGATTAAACATTTGTCCAAACTCAAGCCCGATGTAATTTCCGCCAATAACCACTAGGTGTTCGGGAACAGTTTTAAGATCTAAAATTGTTGTCGATGTAAGATAGTTAATTTCACCTAATCCTTCAATATCCGGTATGGTAGTTTTTGCACCAGTATTGATAAAAATCCATTCGGCAGTTACTTTTTCTTCACCGCCATCGTTGAGTGCAATGGACAGTTCTTTTTCACTATTAAATCTGGCTGTTCCAAATATAAGCTCAAGTCCCTTAGTGTTTTTAAGGCCTTTTTCAGATGACGACCTGAACTCGTTTACTATATCGTCCTTCCGTTGCTTTATCTTTTTAAAATCAATTTTGATCGCTCCAACTTCTACGCCCAGTTCAGTTGCTCTTTTGGCTTGATACACTGCCCTTGCAGAAGCGATCATTGCTTTTGTTGGTGTACAACCATCATTAATACATGTGCCGCCAACATATCTTTTTTCTATAATCGCTGTTTTTTTACCTGCTTCGGCAAGCCTTTTGGCCAAAGGCGTTCCGGCCTGCCCTGCACCTATAATTATTGCATCGTAGTGTTTCATCGCTTTCCAGATTAATAGAATTTGTTTTGTTCTGAAAGACATAACCTAAATACTAGCCCAATGTTTGGTCTATATTAATTTATACTATGCCCAATTGAGACATTACAAGTTCGAATAAAAAAGTTACAAACTATATTCTAAAATCGACGTTAGATAATTGTAGACATTTAATTGACAAACATAAACCGCAGCCTGATATGCAACCTCAAACAACAGAAAATACGAACCTTACCGTTTTTATCCAGGATGATTCTTCAATTGAAGATAAAAGAGATATTTTATTAAACAGTTTGTTAGACGATCTGAACAGTCAAACAGAAGCTTTTAATTAATAAGTAATAAGACTTCAAATCTTGATCGCTAAACTCAGGTGATCTCACATTTCTCAGGTGGTAAAAAATGAGCAGATTCAATTTGAACATTAAGAAATTAAGCGCATTAAGAACTTAAGTTTAAGTCCTTAGCAATAAATATGTTTTATAAATAAACATAAAAAAAAGAAAAGGGCAAACAAATTCATGTTTACCCCTTTCAATCTAAATTAACGCTCTCGCGACAAAAGTATAAATTCTTCTTAGACCTGTATGTAACAAATTTATTTACATTAAAGTTAATGTAAAATGATCTGTGAACGGCGAAGATTATCTGTAGTCTGCAAAATTTTATCCTTTAGTTTCGGATTGTAAGCAGGATGTGTTTTTAAGAAATCCTGTACCACTGCATTTGCTTCTTTTTTGTTATAACCCGAAAATGTAGCCGCCAACCACGATTGTGGAAAAAATATATCTCCTGTTTTCTGTATTTCTTCCAACAAATCTAAACTTTCTTTCAGATAGCGAATAGAACTTGTTTGCCTGATGGGATGGTGCAGGTAAGATAAAGCTGTAGTTACCCAGGCCTCTTTCTGTCGGTTTTTCCGGTCTTTTAAGCCGTTAAAAAAATTATCTCTTTCCTTAACATCTAAAGATAATGCGGGCATTAAATAAATAAGCCGGTTTTTACGATCTTCATTTTTGGTCCGTGCCAATTGATCTTTTAAGATGGTATTTGCAGTATCTGTTTTAAGGGCTAGCGTTAATGCTAATGCGCTATAATCATCTTCTAACAATTTAACTCCATTTGGTGCGGTTTGCTTGAGCCAGATATTATACATGCGTTTTCCTGCATCCGCACTCAGGTATACATTTTGATAAGCATTGAACAGAATCTTTTTGTTATTTTGTGTTTGCTGTTGCTCCATTGCATTCCATATTGTTTTCTCCATACTTTCATACATCGCATTCCGTGCTTCAGCAGTAAGAAATGTCCAGTAAATATTGGTTAGGTATCCCGTAATCAGCCTGAGGTTCATCTCGTTTTTCTCGACCGACAATCCTTGTAAAAACACAGCCAGAAGTTCTTTAGGCTTAGTGCTTTTTCCCGAAAGCATATTTTCGTAAGCATTGATATAGGCCGATGCCCGTTCTAACGGGTCAACAAGATCATAAAGATTTGCCATCATCTCTTTGTCTATCGGGAAAAGGCCATAGCCCGCACCGTTTGCATTAAATAAAATATACAGTGGTTTTGGAAGACCTTTTGCTTCAATTAAATCGGTCTTAGCAAGCTTAGCATCTACAACTAAAATCTTACTCGCTGTTGGGTAAACCAGCTTAACTGTAAAAGATTGCGGCCATACCCGTGGCTGCCCCATCTCACTACTTTGATTTAAGCTTAAATCGCTTATTTTATCTCCATTGTATTTAATATCGTAACTAAAAACCGGTCTGCCAGGTTCGTTTACCCAAACTTTGTTCCAACTCTGGAGATCACTTTTACTATATTTACTTAAAATGGCAATCAAATCATTCCATGTAGCGTTGCTGTAACTGTACTTTTTTAGATACTCCCTTATACCCTGTTGAAAATTCTGTTTTCCCATCAATAATTCCAATTGACGCATCATGATCGGTGCTTTATGGTAAATAATATTTCCATACATCGACCCAGCCTCTTGTAAGTTATCCAGTTGCTGGCGAATGGGATTGGCGCCCAGTGTTCTATCTACTCCGTAAGCTGCCGGATAATGGTCTTGCAAAAACTTAAGGTCGAAAGTACTTTTGCCCATTAATTTTTCGGTTACCTTATCGGCCATAAAATTGGCAAAAACTTCTTTCATCCAAACATCATTAAACCATTTCATCGTTACCAGATCGCCAAACCACATGTGTGCGGTTTCATGCGAAATCAGGTTAGAACGCGAAATGAACTGATCTTTGGTTGCACCTTGATCTAAAAACAATGCTGATGCTTTATACTGTACCTCCCCAGGATGTTCCATACCGCCAAACTGGAAATCTGGAATACTAACAAAACCCACTTTTTGAAAAGGATATTTTATAGCTGTCCAGTCTTCCAAAAAATCGAGCGCATCACGATGTGCTACAAAAACAGAATCTACACTGAGCTTAATTTTGGCTGAATCAGTTTCGCGGTGCAAAAATTCCATTTTATTATTTTTCATTTCCCTATTTATCAGGGTGTATTTACCCGCAGTGAAGGAAAATAAATAAGTGGGTAGTTTATCCGAATTATTGAAATGATAGGTAGTAGAATTTCCTTGAGCAAACGAATATTTTTTAATGGCATTAGCCATTACCTGCCAATCAGTTGGAACGGTTAATGAAAGTAAAAATTTAGATTTTAAATCGGGTTGATCAAAGCACGGGAATACCGTTCTGGCATGATCAGGAACAAAAAGTGCATACAAAAAGTCTTTGTTTCGGTTTAATGATTCGTTGCCCGCAATAAACCCAATCTCGATATGGTTATCGCCTACTTTTAAATACTCCTGTTTTACTAAGATATGTTCGGCTTTAAAATCAATCGGTATCGTTTTGCCATTAACCGATACTCGCTTTATATGATCTGCACTCTGCTTAAAGTCAACCTGCAGATAAATTAACCTATTTAACTTAAAATCAATATTTTCAGTTGATTGAATTGGCGCTGTTTGTTCTGCTGGAATGATAAAGTGAAGCTTATATTGAATATTACTTATGGCTGCACTTCTGGAACTTGCCAATGCAAGAGAAACTCCAGGTTCAACGGCTACGGGATTAGTAACCTGTTGCGCAAAACCGGTAGCACTTAATAGGAAGAAAAAGCAAAAATATTTGGCAATCGTATTCATTGTATAAAGATTTATTCTCCTTTTATCATTTGTATAATGGTACCATAACTCATCCAAACCATGGTTAATACCACAGCTAAACCTGTTAAGGTTAACCAAAACGGTTGTTTGTAATTTGCAATAATTTTGGTTTTATAAGCGGCAATAAGCATAATACCTAGTGCAATGGGTAAAATAAAACCATTAATGGCACCTACTGTAAGCAGTATTTTAACGGGTTTACCGATGAGGATAAATATAATGCAGGAGATGGTTATAAAGGCTATGATAATCTCTCTGTTAAACTTTAATATCAGTGGGTGAAAACTCTTAATAAATGAAATGGAAGTATATGCTGAGCCCACAACAGAAGAAATCCCTGCAGCCCATATTACCACACCAAAAATCTTATAACCGATTTCGCCGCTGGCCAATTTAAAAACTGAAGCAGCTGGATTCGATGGGTCTAAGGTAAAACCTTTGCTTACCACCCCTAAAGCTGCAATAAACAACAATAAGCGCATAATAGACGCCAAACCAATGGCACTTAATGCACCTTTATTTACGGCACCTAAATTATGGATCCCCGTTTGCCTGGCATCCAATAAACGATGAGCGCCCGAAAAGGTGATATAACCACCCACTGTCCCACCAACTATGGTTAATACTGCCGTAAAACTAAACTGCGTAGGATTTACAGCCCTTAATGCGGCTTCTGCCAATGGTGGCGAACTGGTGTAGGCAATAATTAAGGCGAGTACAATTTTAATCAGCCCCATGGTTTTGGCAAAAACATCCATTGCCTTGCCGGCTTCTTTGTATATAAAGATACCTATTGCCATAATTGCGCTTATTACAGCACCCTGCCCTACACTAATGCCGAATAATACATTGAGTCCTAAGCCAGCGCCAGCAATATTACCAATATTAAAAGCCAAACCACCTAAAAAAACCAGGAAAGAAATAAAGTAGCCCAAACCTGGAAATACCTTATTGGCTATATCTTGAGCAGGTTTATCGGCAACAGCAATAATCCGCCAGATGTTTAACTGTGCAATGGCATCTAATATGATGGATAGTAATATAACAAATGCAAAACTTGCGCCTAATTGCTGGGTAAAAACTGCGGTTTGTGTTAAAAATCCAGGGCCAATGGCTGATGAAGCCATTAAAAAAGCCGCCCCTAAAAGTACACTCCAATTGTATTTTGGCTTCATATTGTTGGGGCTTTAATAGCTATGCCTTCTTTTTTTAACCTTTCGGCTATTAATTTAGCAAAAGCAACAGCGTGTTCACCATCGCCATGCAAACAAACCGTTTCGGCTTTAACCGCAATGCGATTTCCATTTATGCTATTTACTTCCTGATTTAAAGCAAATCCCAATGCCTGACTGATGGCATCTTCTTCATTGGTAATTAAAGCATTGTCTGCTGACCGAGGCGTAAGTAAACCATCATCCTGATAACTGCGATCGGCAAAAACTTCTGATGCGGTTACAATCCCCTTTTTTTCAGCTTCATCAATCATCTTACTTCCTGCCAAAGCATATAAGATCAGACCAGGGTCGAAATCGTAAACGGCCTGAACAATGGCTCTTGCCAAAGCTGTATCCTTTGCAGCCATATTATACAATGCGCCATGTGCTTTAACATGATGCAATTTACTACCTGTAGCTTTGACAAAACCGCTTAATGCACCCATTTGATATAAAGTAAGCTGATAGGCCTCATTCGGGCTAATCTTCATTTCTCTACGACCAAAGCCCTGCAGATCGGGCAAACCAGGGTGCGCACCAATGGCCACTCCTTTTTTTAAGGCTAAAGCTACAGTTTGCTGCATTACAGTTGGATCGCCGGCATGGAAACCGCAGGCAATATTTGCCGATGAAATATAATCCATCAGTTTTTCATCATTGGGCATGGTATAATTCCCAAATGCTTCTCCCATGTCGCAATTAAGATCGATCATTTTCATGTTTTAATATATTTAAGGCCTATTGCCATGGTAATCAACGATAAATCGTGTTCACGTTCAAGGTAAAGTGCTTCTGCCTCATCTCTCGAAATTTCGGAAAAATGAATAGTATCGCCAGGTTTTAACTGGGCACATAAAGGTAAATCGACCGCTGCAACGTGGGCGATACGCGGATAGCCACCTGTTGTTTGACAGTCGGCCATGAGTATCACCAAATCGCCACTTCCGGTTACCTGAATAACGCCAGGTGTTACTGCCGTACTAAGCAATTCTTTTTTAACTTTCCTCACCAATGGCTTTCCCGACAAATGATAACCCATACGATTACTCCTTTTATCAATAGTATAAGAATTGGTTAAAAATGAAATAATGGATGTTGCGTCAAACCAGCTGATTTCATTGGCAAGTACAACTCTAATGGTTTGTCTGTTCTCTGGCAGTAAGCTTTCGCGCGAAATGCGCCAATTTGGATAGGTTAACGATCTTTCAATCAAATGATTCAATATTTCATCTGATACTTCGCTAAGTAAAGTACCGCTAACCAAAACATCTGCCTTTTGCAATGCTCTCCCCTTAAAGCCCCCAAAAGCAGCAGTAAGATAGGTGCTTTTACTTTCCATTACATCAGGTACATCCCATCCACCAGCAATAGCCAAATAGCTACGCACCCCAATCGCATTATGGATCAGCTTTATAACTGAACCTGCCGGAAAAAACAATGGCTTTTCTGCAGGCATTATTTCATTATTGCAAACTAACGTTGCACCATCACCAGAATAAGAAATTAGAACAGGTGTTTCAGCTTTAAATGAAGCATCGGCATAGGTAAACTCAATGGTAGCATTATGATCATCGTTACCAACAGCTTTATTCGCTAACCGGTGGGCCAGCTCATCCATTGCGCCCGAAACAGGTACAGCTTGCGAAAGGTATCGGTATCGTCCCATATCCTGAATGGTGCTTAATAAACCTGGCTTAATGATGCTGATCTTCATACTCATATTTCAGCATAAGCATTAAACTCCTTTATACCAATGGCTTTAAAAGTAACCATATCGCCTCCCTTTAAAAGTGATGGTTGTAAGCGGTTTACATCAAACATTTTTAATGGAGTTCTTCCAATAATCTGCCACCCGCCGGGTGTTTCCATAGGATAAATACCGGTCTGATTGCCTGCAATACCCACAGATCCGGTGGGTATTTTAGCATTGGGAACCTCTTTTCTAGGGGTGGATAATCTGGGATCCATTCCGCCCATATAGGCGAAACCCGGCACAAAGCCGATCATGAAAACAGTATATTGCCCGGCAGTATGTATATCTATTACCTCAGTTTCGCTAAGCTTGTTTGTGCGGGCTACCGTTGAGAGATCCTGTCCGAAATCGCCCCCATAATATACAGGAATAATCAATTTATCAGGTATTGTGCTAGATTTTTCTCTTTTTATCTGTACAATTTTATTTAAATGTGCTGATATTTTTTCGAAACAAACCTGCCCCGGAAGATCTGATAACATCACAATTAAGGGATCAAAAAAAACAGTTAATGTAGTATAAGCCTGGACTGTGGTTATTAAACCAGAAAAAGGGTTTTGCAGCAGCAATTGGTTAAAATCGGTGATCAGGGCCAGCAAATCGTGATCGATTGTCGTTCCGAATCCTACAGTAACCGATTTTTCACTCAACCCGTAAATTTTTATGGGAATATTTGTTCCACAATACCCTAGCTGCTCGTTCATAGAAAAACAGTAAGATTTAACAATGATTGATCTTCATAAACTGGGCTTAACAACTAAACTGCTGCTATAAAAATGATTATATAATATTAAAATCACAAGTTTTGTGAATAATCATAGTTAATTATGCGCAAAAAACCATATAGAAGGTATTTTCAAATAGTAATCCATTAAAATGAATCACCAGGCAAGGCTTAAAAATTCTTTTTCACTATCCGTTTAATCGCTTTGCCCCAAAATTCGCCTAAAGATGCGGCGCCTAATTTATTTGGATGCAGGTAAAAAGTACCAGCCTGCCCTTTCTCAGGAATCAACTCGGTAAGGTGGTGTTTTTTAAAATAACCGAATGCTTTTTTATCTCCTACAAAAACATGTTTTGGATTAGTTAAACCATAATTTACCACAAGACTATCAATTTTTGGAATATAAGCCTGTAACCTCAACAAGCCCTCTTCCATATATTTTGAGCTATTATAGGTGTTTGTGCTATACCAGATAGGATGATGCAACACCACAATGGCCGTAGGAAAATCGGCCAATAGCTTATCCACAATAGTTTTTACATTTTCAATATATTGATCAGGCGAAACCGGAGCTCCACGCGGTCCTTTTATAGCGCTATCGTTGGTACCAAGCTTTAACGAAAAAACCAGTAATGCTTCTTTATTGGTGAATGCGTTGGCTGCTTCTTCAACTTTGTTAAAAGTACGGCCAGCACTGGGTAAAAAATCAAGAGTGGTATAACCGCTATGGCCTTGATTGCTGAATTTAACTTCGTTTATTCCTTTTTGCTTAAGCAAATAAGCTACGGCTATAGCAGGCGGAGCATCAGCAGCATTGGCAATCTGGACGCCTTGCGTGATACTATTACCGATAAAAACAATATTGAGATTACGCTTTTTATGTTGTGCAGATAATAGTGTGATGTTAATTAGTAAAATGCCAATCAATAATAGGTATCTTTTCATCTAAAGCTGTTTTTATCGGCAACAAATTACTAAAATTACTTATTATAAATCTAATTTTTCGCTGGTTCAAGGCCTTTTATCGATTTCAATAGCTCATCTTGCTCTTCGGCTTCCAATTCGATCATGCCATTGAACATTTCAAAAATCTCATCACGCAAGTTAGCGCGCATTAAAAGATCAATCAAGCGTACAAAAGTTTTCTTCTGATCGGTATTTAAACTACTAAACAATTTAGGTTCTACTTCATATAATCCCTTAATTAAATTAACCAGCGCTGGCTTCCTTAATTCTTTTTCTCTTTCGGTAGCATAAACGGGAAATATATCATCTTGCTCGTAACTTTCAATCAGGCGGTTCGCATATTCTTTTAAAAAAGGTTTACGTTTACTTTTAAGATATTCTGTTAACGCTTTAATTAGAAACCGGTACTCCGCCGAAGATTTAGCGGCTCCAAATATGGCCACCTGTCCTTCATTTTCAAAACTCTTAAAATCGAAATCACGAAAAAAATCACTATCGATATAAACACTGTGGAAATAATCGTCGCTCTTTTTATTTAGGGTGGTGTAATCTTTATAAATTTCTTCACCACCTGCCAAAAAATAGTATTTAGACAGTTCTTTATGCAGGTTTTCTTTCCAATGAACGTATTTAATCTTAAAAGTAACGGCTGTATCGGGGTAAAAAAGATTAAACTCTTCTAAAGTTTTAACATTGCTACTAAAATCCAATGTTTTGCCATTTACAATGACCGAATAATTTTTATCCCTGTTCAATTCAATAAACCAACAGAATTCGTTTATCAGAAAAGGAAGTACCGTTTCTTCTACATCTTGCTGACTGATCCTTAGATTAGTAAATGAAACCGTGGTTCCAGTCTCACCAGAACTGCTTGGAGCGGTGGTAAAATCGTGACTATAGCTGTTTAAACCACCGGTACTAATGTGTATTTCGCCATAACGAAACCCTTGTTCTGATTGGTAAGTGGTGTGCCAAACGGCATCATGTGCAAAAGTAAAAAAAGTAAGCCTCCCTACTCCATTACGGCCATGCATTTTTGAGGTATGCTTCGGCGCTACAATCTGAATGGATTTTTCAGATTCGAAGAAAGGATCGAATTTTTGTTGTAAGCGATCAAAATTAATACCATAACCGTTATCAGCAATAGTTAACTGCTCTAAAAGGCCAAGTGAATTTGCTTCGTAATCTACCCGTATGGTGTTCGCATTGGCATCAAAACCATTCCAAATGTACTCCGCAATAGCCTGCCTTTCATTATAATTTTTAAGAACCTTTTGTATTCCCTTTGAAGTAATATTAACCTTTACCGACATACTTACTAAATTAATTAGCAAATATATGATTATATTTCAATCATTGCAGTTGTTTAACATCCCATTTATACACATGCAAAATCCAATAAGTCGCATTAAAATGTTACGAGTGTAGTATCGGCCAGCCATTTATCATTAATTACAAAGCTAAACCCAACTTTACCAATAGGTTCCAATAATTTGCCCTTTACTACTGTCCTTTTATTTTTATAAACAGGTACAGAAAGCGATCGCCTTTTTCCACCTCCGCTTACTTCAATTTCTAAAGGCTTATCTGTGCGGAGAATATAAATACTAATAGGACCTTTTGTGTTATTTACGATATAACCGAAATCATTTTCAATACTGCCAAATGACGTTTTTGCAGCAAATAGATAACCTGTTGCTTCGTTATTTACATCAACTTCATAATTCGCCACATCCTCTACAATTACTTCCAATTTACCTACAATCCTATCCATGTTTAAATTAATAGTCTGGTTGGCATTTATAGTATTCATAATGGTTGCCACAAATGTATCATCTGTTTTATACAATTTTTCGGATGGGGACTGATTGGGCTGCCAATATTGCATGTTTCCATCATTAAAGGGCAAAATAACGGTATTGGTAGCACCTTGATAAAACTGATTGATTCCAAATAACGACCGTGAACCGATGGCTACAAAATTATAGGTATTGAGCGGGAGATCTAAACTAAGCTCACCAAAATTAGGATCGGTAGCAAGTTGGGTAATCCGGGTATACTCTTGTCCGGTAAAAGATTGATAGACTACAATGGTTAATTGCTTAATCAGATTCTTAAGCGGCACATTTGCCTCAGTGCCCAATGCTCCAAGGTCATCATTAGCTCCCTTAACCATAAATTTCACGGTTTGTTTTTTACCGCTATCTTCTGGATGCTCGTTGATATTTTTCTTACAAGAAGCCATTGTCAGGCCCAAGAACATCAATAAAATGATTCTTTTTAAAAAGTAGTTTATTTTCATAGCTTTATTTCATCAGGTGAACGACCTCCGAAATTACAGCTATGTAGTGTAAACATGTATGTATAACGCCGCACAATGTGGATACATCACTCCATTATTATTATACATTTAATTGCATAAACTGAGAAATTGTATAGTAAAAGAAGTCTGATGATTATATATCCCGATGACTAAAATGCCTGCGAAGTTTTTCTTCTTCCAGATCAAGCAGCTCTAATTGTTCTCTAATCAGCTCATCATTAATCTGCTCTTTTTTATTTAGTCCTTTCAACAAAATACGCTGTTCAGCCATAATATCTTCAAGTGCAATGCGATAGTCGTGATAAAAGCCGTCAGACCTTGAAATGTTTTCTTCTTTTTCCCAATCTCTCAATAATTCCATTTCTGCCTCAATGCGAATTTTTATCGATCTGATCATATCGTTATGCAATAAGGCATCGTGATACTTTTCATCCAGGATTTTAAGTGACAACATGGATAATTTCTTTCTCACCATTTGTTTTTGTTGCTCGAAAGGAACGGTATAATCGGGATCGGGCATATCTACCCATTTTATCAATGCGGGTAAGGTTAAACCTTGCAAAACTAAAGTAACCAATATTACACTAAAAGTGATAAACAAGATTAAGTTACGCTGAGGGAAAGCTTCGCCTGATTTTAATGCTACCGGAATAGAAAGCGCTGCAGCCAAAGAAACCACTCCTCTCATTCCTGCCCAGCCAAAAAGCAAGGGTGCCTTCATGCTTGGATTGGGATCGGCAGTGGTAATATAACGACTAATGAATCGCGTAAAGTATAAAGCACCATAGGTACTGGCCAACCTCGTAACAATTAAAACTGCGCAAATAATGGCACTGTAACGGATGGCTGGTAAAAGCCCATCGTTGCCCAAACCACGAATAATTACTGGAAATTCTAAACCAATTAACAAGAAAACAAAGCCATTCAGCACAAAAGCTACCGCTTCCCAAACATTTATCCCCTGCAACCTGCTTCGGTGGGTAAGAATCTGGTCTCTGCGGGCCGAAAGAAACAAACCGCCACTCACTACAGCCAATACACCAGAAAAGCCAAACTCCTCTGCGGTTATATACATTACATATGGCGTTAAAAAAGTAAGGATAATATCAATATTTGTAGTGGTTGGCAACCATCTGTGCAAAGCGTAAAAAACTAAGGCTACTGCAATTCCGACCAAAATTCCCATTACAATAACAATTACAAAATTACCAGCAGCCTTACTAAACACGAAACTTCCGGTCATTACTGCGGCTAAAGCAAAGCGGAACACCACTAAACTGGACGCATCGTTTAATAAACTTTCGCCTTCCAATATTGTAGTGAGCCTTTTAGGCACTTTAACATTTTTAAGTATGGCTGATGCTGATACCGCATCTGGCGGAGAAATAATACCACCCAACAAAAAACCCAGGGCCCATGTAAAACCCGGAATCAGGCTTTGAGAAATTAGCGCAACAATACTTGAGGTAAGAATAACAATTGGAAAAGCAAAACTGCTGATTACCCTACGCCACTTCCAGAAATCTTTCCATGAAGTATTCCAAGCAGCTTCATACAACAATGGAGGTAAAAAGATTACAAAAATGAGTTCTGGTTCGATCTCGATATTACGAAGTACGGGTAAAAAACTTAAGGCTAAACCTGCAATTACCAATAAAATAGGATATGCTACACGGATTTTTTGTGCGAGCATTACCACAAACAGAATAATTGCAAGCAAGAAAGCGTATTGTATAATCAGCTGGTGCATATAATTTGGGGCTTGGTCTAAAATACAAATTTGAAGCGAATGCCAAACCATTAACATGATGTTCTTTTTTCAGATAAAATTTGGAATTTCTATTATAAAGCTATAATTTCTCCCCTGTAATAAGTCATCCCAGCTTTTTTACATTGGTTTAATTAATGAAGACCATTTTTATTCTTATTGCTTTTTTGATAGAAAGCAGTCTTTGCATAGCTCAACCGGTGATCCCGGTGGAGAAACAAACTTTTGTTAACATTGGCAAAGCAGGATACTTTTGGCAGGACACGCTCGAAACAACATCTGTTGAAGAGGTAGCGCAATTTAAGCCAAAACGTTTTTCAAAAGGTAAATCAGCAATTTTTAACGGTGGCACCAGCGGTAAAGTATGGTGGATGAAGCTCCGTTTTAACAATAATAATCAAACCACTCCTTATCTGTTTATCGATTATGCAAACATCGATTCTATTACGGTATTTTATCACGATGAACGCGGGATGATAAACCAGATAAGCGCTGGCATGTTCAGCCTGAAACAAAATGATAACATTCTGGGTACCGGCTATGTATTCCCCTTAAAACAGGTAAAAACACCAATTGGCGAAGTGTACGTAAGGATGCGGGCGATGAATACTTTACTTGTACCCGTTAAACTTGTTACCGAATCGGTATTAAACCATGCTTTATTTAAAGCACATAGCGTGCAACCTATTTATATGGGTATTGCATTGATGATTCTCATTTTTCATGTTTTTATGTTCGTTGTTACACGGAGTAAACTCTTTGCGCTATATATAGCAAGGATCATTTTGCTTTATTTCATTGTAATGGTCTGTTATCTGCAAGGTTATAGCTTATTGCTTGGCCCTTCGATAGCCAGGTTTATTTTAGTGCACGCCCACTTTTTTATTGCGGCTGGTTACATTGCTACGATTTTGTTTAACAGTTATTTTTTAAAACTTAAACGCCAACTTCCGCAACTCAATAAATTCTTCAAAGTATTAATGTTTGGATGGGGTTTAATCCTAATCTGCTCTTTATGGGATGCCAGAAGCATCACCAATTTACTTACACATCTTTTATTTTTATTAACCTCATTACTTTTTCTGTTCAGTAGCGTTAAAGTGATTATCATCCGCGGCTATGCTAAAAAAAATCCTCTTATCTGGTGTTACGTACTGGGATGGATCCCCGTTGCCTTAGCTTCTATTTACCTTGTTTTTTGTTTATCTGAATTAATACCCTTTCAATCTTACAGTTATAATTTACTCACTTTAGCGGGAATAATTGAAGGAATACTCATCAGCCTCGGTCTTTATGGCCAACGATTAAGGTTATTGACGCGACATAATGCGCATTTTCGGAGGCAACGTATTATGCTTCAAGAACAGGTGGAGGGTTACCGTAAACAGCTCGATGCAAAAACAGAAAAACCTGTTGAACATTTTTCTTTAAAAGCACTTATTGAACTTGCACACGCCAGAGACCCTTCATTTATGAAACGGTTTAGTGAGGCTGAATCTACCTTTATCGAAAGATTACTTCAGATTTCGCCACAACTACTACCGGCTGAATTAACGCTTTGTGCTTACATCATGTTAAATTTTGATACTAAAGAAATTGCCCGAACCTGCAAACTTAGTGTACGTGCTGTAGAAAGCCGCAAATATAGAATTCGTAAAAAACTGGGGATAGATGGCGAAATGAATATGCATGCCTGGATGTTAGATCTCACCAAATCGTCCTAAATAATATACGAAAATAACTTACTTTTTCTTCGCCTTTATTTCAAAACTAAACTAGCACAAACCAGTTAACATACTTTATTACAACAACTTGAATACCTGTGCGTAGAAATGCGTATTGCGAAGATCCACATGCCGCACCCTCTTTGCATATAGCTGTATAGAGTACAAGCGGTGCGATACCGTTTTTTTAACAATCAGGCTTAATGCATTTTGTCTGTATTGTACTCATATTTTAACCATGTCGACAGAAACGGTCTTTTCCGGGATGATTTGTTACACGCCTGGCGGCATGGTTTATTTAAAACGCTAATTCATCAAAAACTATATATAATGAACCGAATACCAATTACATTTTATTTTACTACCTGAAATCCAAATATTTAAAGTTTGTGCGTATTAATGCGTAGACAAAAATTTTGATAATCTTTAAACGCTCTATTTCTTTGTCCCTGTTCCCTTAACGAAAACTTTTAAAAATAAAATGCTGTGCCGCAGGAGGTTTAGACAGGGGACGGTTTAGTCTTCCGCACAAACAGCATCTGGAACCAACCATGAAACCGAATAACACCCCTACTAAAATTATCGAGAGCATCCAAGAATTTTACAACGGCCGAGATCCTGAAGAAATTTATAATGCATTAGCAATTGACAAAAACTGTTTTGAAAGCTGGATTAGAGATTTTGGGGGCATAGCCAATGAGCTTTTGGAGCTACGAGATGAAAACGATAGCCTAAGAACGATGTTTACCAATTTAAGCCTGGTAAACCAGAGCCTGCGCAATTCTCTTGATAGCCTCACCAGAACAGACTCGAAAATATTTGAGTTATTGCTTAAAAAGCGAGGTACTGGTAATCTTAGCTTTCCTTAATTCATAAACCAAAGAAATGTTCTCTTTATCCCAACCGAAAATATTAATTATTGAAGATCACCCTGCAACACTTGATGCCATAAGGATGATCTTCGAATTTGAAGGATACATTACGATGAATCTTTCCAGTACGATGGATTTACATGCCAAAGTAGCTTCGTTCCAACCTGATGTTATTGTAATAGATATCTTGCTTGGTCTGACCGATGGAAGGGCAATATGTACAGAACTAAAACTATCCATTCATGGATCCATTCCTATCCTGCTCATGTCATCAAGAAATGGCATACATGACAGTGTTTACTACAAAACGCATTGGGATGATTACATAGAAAAACCATTTGACATGGAAATCATTATTCAAAGGGTTGGTATGCTTTTATCAAAAAAAGCCCAACAAGATTAGTGATTTATGCTCAACCAAAAAGATCGCTGCTCAGGTAGCGGTCTCCCCGATCACAGGCGATAAAAACAATGGTTCCTTTATCTAGTTCACCAGCAAGTTTCAAAGCAGCTGCGCAGGCACCACCAGAGCTCATGCCTGCAAACAAACCTTCTTCTTTAGCCATTCTTCTCGACATTAAGGTTGCTTCTTCCTGCGCAATATCCATTACCCGATCTACCCGTAGCGGATCGAATATTTTTGGTAAATATTCTTCAGGCCAACGCCTGATACCTGGAATAGAAGAACCCTCAGTAGGTTGACAGCCTACAATCTGAATATTATGATCTTTTTCCTTAAAAAATCGGGAGCAGCCCATAATGGTCCCCGTTGTTCCCATAGAACTTACAAAATGCGTAATCTGCCCTTCTGTATCTCTCCATATTTCGGGTCCGGTTGTTTTATAATGGGCCATGTAATTATCAGGGTTTGCAAATTGATTTAATAAAAAATATCCCTTTGAAACGCCTTTTTCTTCTGCATAATCCCTGCATTCTTCTATACTTTCTAATAAGGTTACTTTTGCACCAAAGGCCTCCATCGTTACCTTACGTTCGCGCGTAGAATTGGCTGGCATAACCAGTTCAATTTCCAAGTTATATAAACTTGCAATCATAGCCAATGCAATTCCGGTGTTACCACTTGTGGCCTCTACCAGTTTAGTTCCAGGAGTTATATCGCCACGTTCTATCGCACTTCTGATCATATTAAGCGACGCTCTATCTTTAACACTCCCCCCAGGATTGTTTCCTTCTAATTTGGCAAATACCCTTACCGCCGGGTTAATATTCAGCTTTTGAAGTTCAGCCATTGGCGTATTTCCAATCAGATCGATTATTCCTGCCATATTTTAATATATTAATTGGTTTCTTTATGGTTTCTAATGGTAATTATTGGAGAATGATAAGCCGTAGAAAAAGCTGGGATACTTTCAGTAAGCCATACGTTCCCCCCGATAATGCTATCGTGCCCAATGGTGGTTTCACCGCCCAGTATGGTTGCCCCAGAATAGATTACTACCCTATCTTCTACTGTTGGGTGGCGTTTGCTGCCCGCTAATGTTTTTTTAACACTCAAAGCGCCAAGTGTTACCCCTTGATAAAGTTTCACATAACGGCCTATTGTACTGGTTTCGCCAATAACAATCCCAGTTCCATGATCGATATGGAAGTATTCGCCAATACTGGCTGCCGGATGGATATCAATGCCGGTTTTAGAATGGGCATATTCGGTAAGAATTCTCGGAACCAGTGGTATACCGAAATTATAAAGCATATGGGCAATTCTGTAGAAACAAATGGCATAAAAACCGGGATAAGTTCTGATTACCTCAAACCTGCTCTGTGCAGCCGGATCGCCTTCATAAATGGCTACTATATCGGTGTTCAATACACGGTAAAGTTCTGGCAGTTCTTCAAAAAACTGACCTGCTGCATTTTTACATTCGCTATTTTTAAGCTTACAACTCGCCGATATGATATCATAAAGTTCAAGCTCCAAAACAGCAACATATTCCTTTACATCTATAATTGTTGAAAATACTTTAGGAGAATTTTCAGGAAAAAGCACTTGAATTAGCTTTTCTGCCCAAAGGGATATTACTTCATTGGGTGGAATATTTGGTTGTTCAAGAGGGTTCTTAATAATTTGTTCAAAAAAATGGTCTTCCATAACTGGTGGTAATACCTGCCCGATCTGCTCATCGACTAGGTATATAGATTTAATCGCTAAATGTAAGTTTTGTTTTTTTAAACCAAAACAACTGATGCATTTTTATGATAAAAATTGCTCGGTAATAACAATAAAATTCAGGAGTATAGCTTTTAGAAAGAATTATCAATAAAATCAAGCCTTAGGAGGTAAAGCTGAAAACACAATAGCAACCAAGCTTATTTATTTTTTAGGCCAGCTGGCTATCGGTTTAGCAGAAAATTTCTTTTGTGATGGTTTTGCGGCATCTAGAAAAACTGATATGGCTTGTTCGCTATCAGCTTTGAGCCTTACTTCGAATCCTATAATAGAAGTCCCCGGATTTTTAGCATCATAATCGGTTCCCGGATCTGTTGACCAGGTTTTCATTTTAATTTCGCTTTTGGTATCTACAAAGAGATAACATTTTTTGTTTTTATAACTTAATTCGACGGTATGCTTATCAATAATGTGTACCGTAGCAGGTGTAACCATCGACCACCGAAGGGTTACATCGTTGTTTCCTACGGTTATTTCATCGCGGATCTGCACCGTTTTTTTATTGATCAAAGCCACTCCTCTAATTGATTTTTTTAGTTTATCAGCATATAAGCTGCTCAGATCGGCAACAGCATTCATAAACAGGCTGTTATCAGCGCTACTGATGAAAGCAGCATTGCCCTTAACAAGCTGAAAAGTACTATCAATTGAAAGGGTATTGTGTGCGAGATTATTGTAGCGGAATATTTTCCAGCGCTCTGCATTTTGTTTACTGTCCCACAGGTTAATGCCCTTCGATTCGAGCGATTCGTATTCCTGCATTCCAAAATCCATAGCCCAACGCAGCCCTTGCGATTCCACGATGAAAGCGCCTACATCCATATGACCATGGCTAACACCGGGTGAGCCACCTTTAAAGCCCACGTAAGTAGCCAGCGGATCTGTCCATGAACTCCGCATCAAAGCAACGGGGTTAGGGCCATTTCCGATCCAAAAGTGTGCAGTTTTAGGCTGAATGTTATTAAGCGATAGTTTTGCTCCCCACAACATTGCCGATGGCAGTAACCTATTCTCTAATGGCATTTGCTCATCGAGCTGTTTTTTAGTTACCCAAAGCAAACCAGGATCATTCAGTTTCGATGCAAACCAAAAAAGTGCGGGATTAAATTCTGCCACCGCCCTGCTATCCGAATAATTAAAAGGTTTGCCCGAAGGAGCTGTCATATTAACCAGATAATCAGCTGTTTTAAGGAAACCTGGCTGAGCACTTAAATTAAAATCATGATGAAAAACCCCATCCAAAGCACTGATTAACATCACATTAAAAGAAGTGCCGTATTCCCAATATCCATAACCTTCCGGATAAGCACCATCGGGAGCATATTGTTGCATGGGTAGGATTACACTTTTTATTGCCCGGTTAATCAGTTTAGCAGACAAGGCCGGATGCTCTTCAAAAGTAGCTATTGCACCAAACGAGATGCCCGCATTACAAACCTGATTCCAGTTATTGGTAACATTTAACCAGTTATTGTATTTATTATTTGTTGAAGGCTGTATTCCCTTTTCGAGAATGGCAAGGGCAACTATACTTCTGGTTGATTGGGGTAAATCCTGATATAACCAATCATATCCTATTGATAAAGCCATTGTCATTTCACCAACATCAAGAAAATGACTTGGATTCCAATCTTTAAAACCAGAAACTGCCAACATTTCTTTTTCTGCTCTGGCTACATACTTTTTATCATGGTTAAGCCTAAAAGCATAAGAGAGGTAATAAATCCTTTTAAGTGCCTCTCTAGATACATCAAGCAAACGTTTACCGATCATCACCCGCTCTAATACGGGTTTATTTAAAACATGATCTGCTTCTGATAGTATGGCTTGGTGGATTTGTTTAAACTTCGCATCGCGCTTTACATTTTTTAAGATCTGTTCTTCAAGCTCATGGCTTATCAATAACCTTGGATGCGAAGGCATCTTAAAAGTCGAATCAATTTCCTTGTTCTGCCCTACTGCAAACGTTGAGCAAAACAAGGTTATGATGGTACATATAATTGTGATAAGCTTATTTTTTTTCATGGGCTATGGATCACCATTCTCAAATTTTATATGAGGAACTATTTCTTTTGTTCAGATAAAAAAGAAACTAACGAAGCCAGTTCTTCATATGACAATGAATTGGCCAAACCTTCTGGCATCATCGAAGTTTCCATTTCTTTCCTCGACAGGATATCGCCGGCCTTAATGGTAAAAACCTCTCCCGCAATATTACGAACCACCACTTTGGCAGCTGTTTCTTCTGTAATGAAGCCCATATAGGTACGGTCGCCCTTGGCAGTAATCATTACCGAAGCAAATCCCTGAGAAATGGAAGCATTAGGTTTTAATATCGATTCTGCAATCTGCTCACGGTTCATAATAGAGCCAATCTGTCCCATAAAAGGACCTTTCATTTTCTCACTTTTACTTAAACTATGGCAGGCTACACAACCCTGACTATTGAAAATATTTTTTCCTTTCAACGGATTGCCCTGTAACTTATTGATAGCCAACAGTACATCTTCGATAGATGATTTGCCCACCTGGCCTTTTTTATTTTTGATTTTATCCAGATCAATTTTTGGTTCTTCCGCTGCCGCTACTTTTTCTTCTTCGGCAAATTCAGGGATATCCATCCTTTGACGCGCATTTAAATCAACAAAAAATTGTTTTCCCTGTGCTCCGGCTTTCGTAGCCTCTTCTTTCAGGAATTTTTCGATAATAGGAGAACCTTCCCATGAAACTGCTTTAAAATATGGGCCATGTGAATCGGGACGTGTACCCCACCACCAAGAAGCATCGTAGACAGTTTCTTTTTTATACAAACGGCCCAAGGTAACCAGGATCTGCTGTTTTAATTTTTCATCTGTCGATTGTTTGTAGTTTTCGATCAGCCCGTTAACCGCTTTTTCGGTATGTATATAACGTAATGCCCAAAGCGCAAGGGTAGAATTTTCAGTTTTAACTGCAGCAAGCAAAGCATCTACCGCCTGAAGATCAACTAAAGCCCTCACAGCTAAGTGAGGCAAAATAATGGCTGAATTTGGTGTTGCATGAGGACCTTCAGTACCTTTGGCAGGTGCTGTAAATGAAGCAGGCACCTTTGTTTGTAAAAGCACATTGGCAACTTCTGCCCTGCCCAAACGGTTTAAACCAATTATCGAAGCAGCCTGAACACGAAGAGAAGGATCCTTTAAACCTTCTAAGAATGGCTCAACTGGTACTTTGTCTATATTGGCTTTACGATCTGCAAGTGCTTTTAAGGCAAATTCCTTAACTGCTTTATCTTTAGTAAATTCAACTAAAGTTGCAATACCGTTTTCTTTGGTGAGTTGTGCATAGGTATAAATACCGGCTATACGGATATCAAGCGCTAAACTTTGATCGGAAGCCACTTTTAAGGCCGTTGCAATAGCTTGTTTATTGTTGCGCAAAACCAATTCCTGCGAAGCGGTTAAACGGCCTACTGCACTATTCGATTTAAGCAGTTCGGTTAGTTTTTTAATTGAAGCTTTTTTAACATCAGGAAAAGCTTTGTATGTCCAGTTGTTTGGCACTGCACGAACAATATAGCCTTTATTAGGGCTGCCAGAATAACCAGCGCCATCCCAAGCCGATAGATAAAGTCTTCCTGAACCGTCTACATCAAGGTCGGTAATCTGAGGAAGTTTAATAAACTCTTCATCTTTCTGCGTAAAGGTTGGCCCATCAGTGGTAACTCTATGAATATAAAGCATGCTTCTGCCCCAATCGGCCATCATTGGTACATGGTTATATTGTTCAGGCCAGTTTGGTTCATCCATAAATAATGCACCGGTACCCGATCCTCCACCTAAATCTGCAAGTGCAGGAATAATTTCATCGGTAAAATTCTGAAATAACACAGGGTAACCATATTCTCCAGATTGTATGTGGTGCGAGAAACGAACGTTCCATCCACCGCCATCATTGGTATTTTCTCTGGTAAAAACGTTCATGTAAGGATCGATAGCAACATCATAAACATTACGTGTACCATGTGTATATACTTCCATTTCAGTTCCATCAGGACGAACACGCATAATTCCACCACCTAACATGGTTAGTTTTTTACCTGAACGATCTACCGCATCATGGAATCCAAAATCTCCAACGGAAATGTAAATCCATCCATCAATTCCCATTCTGATTCCGTTAGTAGCATGGTCGGTACCACGTTCACGGATATATTTCGCATTACTGATATGCTCTATAAGCGGTTTTTCAGGTCCATCGGCTTTTCCATCGCCATCTTTATCTTCGAAAACAACTAAATTCATGCCCGTAGCCTGTTTTGTTTCTTTAGAAAAAGTGGTATGTAATACATAAACCTGGCTGCCTTGAACAATAATACCGCGTGGATTATCCACTTCGGCAAAATCTACATGTTCGTCCATTTTGCCATCGTTATCCTTATCTATCAATTTAAGAATATGGCCTTTACCCGGATCTTTACCTAAAGAGCCGATCATATCAACACCAACGTATACTTCTCCGGTTGGTGCTACGGCTAAACAGGCTGGACTGGGTGTGACATCTGGCCCAGCGAAATTGGTTATCGTTAATTCGGGGGGTGATACGCGTTGTATTTTTGGTTCGCTAAAGAAGTTTCTTAATCCAAAAAAAACTAGTGTAAAAGAAATTAAGCTTAAAGAAAATTTAATCATTTGTGTGTGTTATTGGTTTCTTGGTGGTTGTGCCGTGTAAACTTACAAAAAAATATAAATTCTCTTGTGCCACAATTTTGTGCATTTCAAGTTAATTCTTAACCATTTGACACTTTTACTTACTGGCCGCTAAACTTATTTACTTCATTTTAAAGTAAAACAACTTCACAGACGTTATCCTGATAAAGATCGGCATTAATTAAAGCAACAATTCAGACTAATTACTATGGACAACTAAATAAGCTTTAAACTGCTATAATTATGCATAACTACAAGTAAAACACAAATTAAATGAAGAAAAAACACCTTATAAATAAGATAAAAAACCGATTTCACCAGAATCAGGTAAATTATTTCGTAAAATACTTGCTCCAAAGGAGATATTTTATTATATTTACTAAATCCAACATTCATTAAATCAGTACGTTATGAAAAATATTCTTTATTTCTTCCTGACTGCCCTGATCTCCTCCATTGCGCTGTTAATTACCAGGGATTCATTTGAACCCGAATTGGTTTATAGCACAGTGGTATTAATATGGAGTTTTTACATTTGGTACCATATTTATGCTGCTAGTAAGAGGAACTACAGTGAGTAGTCTGTATCTTAATTAAATTGAATTCTCCGATTGAATATAGTCTGGAGCTAAAATATTAGTGTCCAATATTTTATCCTTACTTTTTGCTTTCACCTCATTATTAATTTGTTGATACAACCATTGTCTGTAAATTAATTTACTTTCTTGTTAAGAAAGTTGTAATTATTTAAGATGATTGCCAGATGCTTCACGGTTAATTTATTATCTTCGCCGAAAACTAAAACACAGTAGTTTACGTTTATAACAAAGCTTGGCCAATTGGCCAGGTTATACATAAAGCTTAATGAACTTGGAGTTATCGACCTCGTACATGGGGTAGATTAGCGCACAGGATCATGAAATCAAAAGCAAAATTCCCATGTTTAGCAGGGAATACATTTTACTCGGAAGTTCGCCGCAGAGTAAACAACGACTTTAAAGAAAACAATAGAAGTATCAATGCCAATGTGCTGATGTGGTTTAAAGCCTTTCTTTTCCTTACTATATTTCTGGCACTTTACTTTTGCATACTCCTTTTAAACGTGCAGAGCACTATACTTTTGGGACTTACCGTTTTACTTGGTGCAACTTGTGCATTTATTGGTTTTAATATCTGCCACGATGCCATTCACGGTTCGTTTTCGAGTTCTAAACGCATCAATTCTTTTTTCAGTTTTCTTTTTAATATGGTTGGCGCCAATCCGTATGTGTGGAACATTACCCACAATGTGGTACACCATACCTATACCAATATACCGGGCCATGACGAAGATATAGAAGTGGCACCAGGCCTTATACGCATCTGTACAGAAGATGAATTAAAACCACACCAGCGTTTCCAGCAATGGTATGCTTTCCCTTTATACAGCCTGGCTTCGCTTTCCTGGGTGTTTCGTAAAGATTATAAAAAGTTTTTTCAAAAAAGTGTAGGTGCCTGCCAGAACAAGCATCCGAAGGTTGAATACTTTAACCTCTTTTTCTATAAGTTTCTGTACTATTTTATTTTTATTGGTTTACCGATACTGGTTATGCCGCTTGCCTGGTGGCAGATTGCAATAGGTTTTGTGGTGTTACATATGGCTCAGGGCTTAACTATGGGATTGGTTTTCCAACTTGCTCATGTGGTAGAAGGAACCACTTTCCCAATAACCAATGCAGAAGGCAATATGGAAGAAGCCTGGGCCGAGCACCAAATGCGTACTACAGCTAATTTTGCAACTCAATCGCCTATATCAGCATTTTTTCTTGGTGGATTGAACCGACAGATAGAACACCATCTTTTCCCTAAAATATGTCATGTGCATTATGGACGGATCTCCACAATTGTAAAACAAACTGCGTTAGAATTTGGATTGCCTTACCATGAAAACACTACCTTCTTATCGGCACTTCGCTCCCACTACCGCATCCTAAAAAAAATGGGGCAACCGGAAACAATTTAGCAGCTATTAAGTTAAGGGCGATAATTCAAACTTAATATTCTTGTTGCCTTAATGGTAAAACTCTTAAATCCCATTTATTTCATCATTAAGAAGTTTAGGGCATTAAGTTTTGAGCGCCTGTAAAATTGAGCGATGCGCATGAACAAATGACCAATTAACTAATGACTAATGAACCAATAAACCAACACCTAATAACATAAACTTAACATACAATACATTCCTTCAACAGGCAGATCTTTTTATCTTTAACCATATGTACTGGTACGAAGAAGAAGTTAAACAATTGGAAAGGGCACATCGCTTAGATCGGGAGCATCCTGGTATTATTTTCTATGGCAGTTCATCTATCCGATTATGGAATAGTCTCGAAGATGATTTTGATGACATGAAAGTAACCAATTTAGGCTTTGGCGGCTCTACGTTAGCAGCATGTGTATGGTTTTTTGAGCGGATTATGATGGACTACAGACCAAAGGCGCTTGTGGTATATGCAGGCGATAACGATCTTGGCGATGGCAGAAACCCTGAGGAGATATTTATCTTTTTCCAGCAGCTCATGGTTAAAGTTAACCAACGGTTTGGCATATTGCCCTGTTATTTTATATCGCTAAAACCCAGTCTCACCCGCTGGCAAATGGCCGATCAGTTTAGATATACCAATAACCTTATCGAAAGCGAAATCATTAAACTCAATAGCAATTGGAAATTTATTGATGTATTTAAGAAAATGCTCAACAAAGAAGGCAACCCAGACCCTGCACTTTACGATCACGATGGATTGCATCTGAGTGAAGAAGGTTATCGTTTATGGGCAGCTACTGTTAAAGAGAAATTAGGTTAATCATTACGCTTAATTAATATCCCGATAACATACATGCCTTAATTTTCCGCAAAAGAATTGAAGTCAATGAACAGGGAATATCATAGATGGTTCAGCAGTAATCTTCAACGGGATATGGAACTATTGGTTTTCGGCCATGCCGGAAGAGCAGTTATCTTTTTCCCCACCCGTATGGCCAGGTTTTACGATTACGAAAACTGGGGAATTATAGCTTCATTAAGTACACAGATTGAAAATGGTGAACTCCAAATTTTCTGCGTGGATAGTATAGATGGAGAAAGCTTTTATAACGATGAGGTATTTCCATCTGTACGCATAGACCGGCATTTACAATATGAAAAATATCTCCTCGAAGAAGTATTATCGCTTATCTATCAGAAAAATGATGGCGATTACATAGAAACAGCAGGCTGTAGTATGGGCGCTTACCATGCGATAAACCTGGCCATGAAATATCCCTGGTTATTTAAAAAAGCCGTCGGTATAAGTGGTAGATATGACCTTACAGACAATATCGGCGATTTTAGAGACCTATTGAATGGGTTTCACGACGAAAAGGTTTATTTTAATATGCCAGCACAGTATATTGCTAACCTAAACGATGATCGATTGCTGTCGGCAGTTAGAAATATGGAAATTATTCTTGCTGTGGGCGAAACTGATCCGTTTTTGAGTGGAAATCAACATCTAAGCAGCCTGTTATGGGAGAAAGGTATCCCCAATCAGTTTCATACCTGGGAAAGCAACGCGCACCGCCCCCATTACTGGCGAAAAATGGCGCCTATGTACATTTAATTATTACATAAGCGCCTCATCTTATTTTACTGCTAAATTAAAATATTGTTTAATGTGGATGGTATCTAAAGGTATTTTAGATTTTTCGGCTGCTACAACAATATGAGCATCCAGCAACCATCTTTCGCCTGAATTATTAGCGTTAGTCAATTTAATTCCTTTAACTGTACCCGCAATTGGAGTTAAGTTGAAATAATCACATGAAGGGCAAGAAAACAGATGTTTTACCTTTCCAGCCAGAATATCAGCATCCGTTAATAAAAATTTATCACCTTGCATAGGCGCCTGAATATATACCCGTGTGGTGCTGAAGCTATTACTCCTCGTGGCCAGAAAAATCCGGTATTGGCCAGTGGTAAGTGCCATCTGCTGATCGGCCATTGCTGCATAATTTACATACTCAAACAGGCAGCTTCCTTCTGTACAAGGCGTTAGATTCTGTGCATCAATAGTAAAATCCATTGGGTTATCCGTTTTCTTTTTGCATGCACTCAGGATGGTTAATATCATCAACAAGCCGGCGGTTAATTTAAAAGCGTTTTTCATAATTTAATTTTCTATGAATACGGTAGAAATTGAGGATATGCTACAATTCGAACATTATTTTTTTATTAAATAAATAAACAAGAAAAAAATACTATTTAAACACAAAGGGATTAATTTAGGCAAAAAACTGACTGTTCAAAAGACTTTATTTAACATTGGTTGAACAAGAAAATATTAAGTTTGCACGTAAACAGATTAAATCTACAAAAACATGAAACAAGGATTATTAATAGATATGGATGGGGTGATTTATAGCGGGGAAGAATTGATATTTGGTGCTGATAAATTCATTAAAAACTTAATTGATGAAGATATTCCTTTTGCATTTATGACCAACAATAGCCAGAGAACAGCTTTGGAGGTGGTACGTAAACTTAAAGGATTAGGTATAAAGGTAGAAGAAAGCCATGTATACACCAGTGCGATGGCTACAGGTAAATTCCTTTCCGACCAAAGCCCAAATGGTACCGCTTATGTATTGGGAGAAGGTGGTTTATTAAGCAGTTTACACGATCATGGTATTACTTTGGTAAACACCGATCCAGAATTTGTGGTACTGGGAGAAGGTAGAAACTTTACGCTCGAAATGGTGCAGCGTGCTGTTGATATGATTCTTGCAGGCGCTAAATTTATCACGACCAACAGAGATCCATCGCCAAAAAAACCAGGATGGAATAATTTAGGCATTGCCGCAACCACGGCCATGATTGAGGAAGCAACCGGCAGAAAAGCGTTTGTTACAGGCAAACCAAGTCCGGTGATGATGCGCTCGGCACGTAAATTTTTAGGATTAGAAACCAGCGAAACTACAGTTATTGGCGATACCATGGAAACGGATATACAAGGAGGTGTACAAATGGGCTATAAAACCATTCTGGTACTTTCGGGCATCTCAAGCAAAGATACTTTAGGGCATTATGCTTTTAAACCCGATATGATTGCAAGCTCCGTTGATGAGATTAAGTTTCCTTTGGCCTGGTGGGAAGGTAAGTAATTTGATTTTCGAACTTAAACGTGCCGCCAGATGTTACCATCTGGCAGTGAGAACCATTTAGAAACTGGAATAAAGGATCAAACAAAGTGTCAGATAGAAATATCTGACACCATATGATCTGTCTCCTTTTCAGACATGAAAGCGACTAATGAACAAGGGAACTAATAAGCCAAGTCTAGTTATAATAGCGACCTCCTTTTCATATTTTTCTTAGCGCAGCTGCGTTACTTTATTCTATAAACTGTAAATAAGGGAGCTGAGTTGAGATATATAGGCTTAAAAAAACTCAACCGATAATCAGTTGTAAATACAACAGGTGCACCCTCAAGCTGAGCAGCCGTACCAATAGGTTTAAACAATTTTAATGAAGCCGAATCATTTACAATATGCTCATGCACTTGGGCTTCAGATCTTTTATCATCAGTAAATTTATTCGCTTTGGTTAAAAGCCCAACTGCCGGTATAACCATTAAAAGCGCTACGCAAGAAATCAGTCTCATATCATTATGCTTAAATTATCCTATTATTGGTTAGGGTCTTTTAACAAAGATGAACCGATGTTATTAGTAAGATAGTTAGCTAGCGTTATGAAATTGTTAAAGTTACGATGCAGTTTTAATTCAATATTAAATCTATCAGGCCAATGGCGCATTTTATGTTACTGCACTCGCGTTTTATATTACCGCACCCGCGATTTATATTACCGTACCCGCGATTTATATTATTGCACCTGTGATTTATATTACCGCACCCGCGATTTATATTATTGCACCTGTGATTTATATTACCGCACCCGCGACTTACATTATTGCACCTGTGATTTATATTAAGATATGGGGCTTAAGGATTGTTTGATTTGATAATTATGATATGGATGTATTACCATTAGGTTAAAATTAAGATTGCGTAGAAACATCCATCGCTACGCAATCATTAACTAACCAAATAAATGTATTTACCAGGCGCAACATCAGATAACCAGTCTAATGCACGATTAGTATAGAAGGTAAAATTCGGGCACTAATCAACCTATTCATTACCATGTCGTTTACATTTAAATCTTAAATCAAAACCGGTTATAGACTTTCGGCTAATGCCTCCATTTATCGTGAAGCTCGGTTTGATCGCTAACAACAGCATAGTTTGCTTAAACCTTTGGAGTAAAAATTTAACGAGAGGCCAATCTGACTACATTTTTGCATCCATTAACTTTGCTGCTTTTGCTTTTGGCGCCACCAGTTTCATTTTAATTACAAATGCTTTGTTGGGTTGAAAATCTTTTGGCAATATTACATCGTAATAGGTATTTTTATCCAAATCCAAACCAAGGTCTGCTTGTTTTAAGGCTAAATTCTTACTGTTCACTAAAAGTGCAGCTGTACCTGGAACCTGTTTGGCATTTTTAGGCACCGCAATGCGCACAATACCATTTACGGGTTGGTTAAAAACAGTTAAATAAAGATTATCATCTTTTTGAGTAAAGTAGCCTAATTTAGAAGGACTTAATGCAGCGTGGCGCACCCCATATACCGCCTCGGCATTTATTTTTATCCATTCGCCAATTTCCTTTGCAATTTTATCCTCTTCGGGATGCATATTTCCATTGCCATCGGGCCCAAAGTTTAGTACAAAATTGCCATTCATTGATACCGAACGCATCAGCATATCCAATAAATCGTCGGTGGTTTTGGTATAAATCCCCGACCAATCTTTCATATATCCCCAACCGTTTGGCGGGATAGTCATTACCGCATCCCAATCGTTACCGTTTAACCACTCAAATTCTACAGGCAACTTACGCTCCCAGCCTTGTTCGTAATCTCCTAAAATATTACCATTCGAATCGAAATGTCTTGAGCCATGTTCATCGTTACGGAAACGCGAGCCGATAATTAATCCAGGATGTTTTTCCCGGAGTTCTTTTTCTAAATTGTAGGTAAATTCGTAAGCACTTTTCCACGAGGCATCCCAGGTACCATCAAACCAGAAACCTTTAATTTTCGGATAGTTATCCAATTGCTCTAAAAGCTGGTTTCGGGTATAAGCTAAAAATTTACCGAATTTTTCTTTCTCTTCGTCTGTTTTTGGAGCTTTCCCCATATAATTTGGGTTATTCCATTCTAAAATCGAGAAATAGAGATATACATCAATACCTTCGGCGGTATAAGCATCTACAATCTGTTTTACAATATCTTTTTTATACGGCGATGCAGAAACATTATAATCAGAATATTTGGTTGGCCAAAGTGCAAAGCCATCATGATGTTTGGTGGTAAAAATCACATATTTCGCGCCCATATCCTTAGCTTGTTTAGCCCAGCGTTTGGCATCGAAGTTTTTCGGGTTAAACTGTTTGTACAGATTATCGTAAGTTTTGGCCCAATCTTTTGGTGCTGTAGGCCCGCCCCAAGAGCGGATCCATTCTGATGCTGCTGCACCTCCCCTTGCACTTACCCCATTCCATTCGTTACCCGCGATAGAATAAATTCCCCAATGGATAAACTGCCCTAAACCATAACTGCGAAAGGCTTCCATGTCAGCATCGGTACGGTGTGGCGGTGTTAGGGTTCCGTATTTAACTTCAACTTCTTTTGTAGGTTTGCTCTTCGGCCCTGTCCACTGCGCATCTGCAGGGTGTTCTACAACTATAACAGCAAGGGTAACCAAGGCAAACTTTAATATATTCTTCATATTCAAATTTTATTCGTGTGCGTGTTAATCTTTATAATTTAATGGCTTCTTTCTCTTAACCGGTATTTCTGGGTTTTGTACAGGTTTTGAGGGATGATAATAATAAAGTCCTGCTTTGCCATAAAGCGCCAGATGTTGGATTAGATTATTACTGAAGGTTTTAAAATCTTTGTGATTTTGCGGCGTCCATGCAGCTTCTGCCAGGGCAGCAATCCGCGGAAAAAGTAAATAATCTAAACGGTTGTCATTATCTACTGTTTCTGTCCAAAGGTTCGCCTGAATACCTAAAATAAGTTGCTTTTCTTTTTTATTTTCGGTAAAAGACTGCGCATCGAACTGGTATACCTGCTCAATCGGACTATATAATTTATTCCATTTTCTACCATATTGATGGGTACTATCCTGAACAAAATCGAAATACAATGGCAAGCGTGGGCATAAAACTGTTTGATAACCTTTGCTTAAAGCAGTGCGAAGCTGAGCAGGTTTTTCCTGACGCCACCAAAACATAATGGTTTTCTCTTTGGGTAGGTCGGCTTCGGCCATTTCATCCCAAAAAATAGCCCTGGCATTTAATTGGTAGAGCGAATCGGCCATACGTTTCATAAAATAGTGTTCTACCGCAGCATCGTCCTTAAGCTTTTCGCGTTCGCGGAGTTTTAAAATATCTAGATTGCTTTTCCATTTTTCATTTCCGTAACTCACTTCATCTCCCCCTAAATGAATTAATCCGGCAGGGAAAAGCACATTGGTTTCTTTTAGAATATCGGTTAAATAACCGTAAGTTTTTTCCAGGCCAGGATTAAAGGTAAACTCCGGATGCCCTACTGAACCGCCTCCTGAGTATTCTGGATAGGCTTTATTGGCCGCAGTAGCATGTCCGGGCATATCAATTTCCGGTATAACTTTAATGTAGCGCTTGGCAGCGTAGGCCACAATTTCCCTAATATCGGCATGTGTATAAAACTGTGCTGGCAAATTGGGGTTAAAATAATCACCAATGCCGCCAATAAGGGCCAAATTTGGATATTTTTTGATTTCCAACCGCCAGGCAGGTTCATCGGTTAAATGCCAGTGAAAGGTATTCAGTTTATAAAAGGCCATCCAGTTTAAAATGGATTTTACTTTTTGTTTGCCAAAAAAATGACGCGATTCGTCGAGCATAAAGCCGCGCCAGCCATAAGCCGGTGCGTCACTTATTTCTGCAGCAGGAAGCAGGCTGTTTTTATTGGTTAGCGCCAATTGCAACAGTGAAACCACTCCATAAAAAATGCCATTGGGATGTGTACCAGAAACGATAATCTGGCCAGGTTTGATACTGATCTGATAAGCACATGAATCTGCATGTTTCTTTCCTGCTTTTAACACCAGCATAATATTTGCCGATTTTCCTTTCTGTTGAATGGTAATTCCTTTTTGGCTTAATAATTCGTTCTGAAAATAATAGGCTATTGTTTTTAATTGTTCATTATTGTAACCAATACTACTGTAATTGTTAAGGGCAAAGTAGCCACTACCTTTTACAAATTGCGCTGGCATAGGAATAATTCCTGGTTGCTGCGCAAATGCAGTTGAGTAAATAATTAGTATAGATAAAATATATAGTAATCTCATTAATTGGCTGTTATTTTTAATACATAAACTGGAATTTGATTTCCTTTGTTATAATCGCTTGGCAAATCAAGGCTAAGCCCCTCATTATTTACTGTCCATTTAATTTTTTTATTGTTTCCCAAGAGTTCAATATTTTTAACAGACAGTATGCTTTTGTTTATCTGCTTTAACAGTACATCTGGCTTTTGCCAGCTTCTTAAAAAAGCGTATACAGCCTTATCTTTTGCGGTATAGTAAACATCTGGTGTTAAAGATTTTGGTGTACCATCAAAAACGGCATCTTTAATGGCGTTTTTGCTTTCTTCGATGGAAATATTGTCGGTCTTTTCACTCCTATTTTCTTTTATAGCTAACCATGGATGGCTGGCGTAAATGGCCTCATGATTAATATCCATCCATTTACCTATTGCTTTTAATCGGGCAGTTGCCCAATCCGGAAATGCACCATCGCCTTTAGGGCCAACATTTAACAGCAGGTTGCCACCATTAGCTACTACTTCTACCAAGTGCCGTACCAGCATTTCTGGCGATTTCCAAAGGCTATCGTGTTTGTTGTAACCCCAGTTTTGGCCAATAGTTAAACAAGACTCCCATGCTTTTTTAGATGATGGTGACAAAGACTGTTCTGAAATTGAAAAATCGCCATAACCATTCCCGATTCTATTGTTAACCAAGCAGTTTGGCTGTAATTTATTAACTAACGCTTTAAGTTCTGCGCTCTCTGTTTTACTGATAAGTTCAGGCGTATCGAACCAAAGTGCGCCAATTGGGCCATAGTTACTTAAAAGTTCCGTGATCTGTGGTTTAACCTTTCGTTCGAAATAGCGGTTAAAAACCTTTGCGTCTTCATTCGGATAATCCCAGGTGTTGCTTCTGCCAGCTTTTACAGGCCAATTGGTTGGCACATCCGGATCTTGCCAATCTCTCCCTAAGGAATAATAAAGGCAAAGTGTGATTTTGTATTTTTTGCAGGCTTTTGCCAGCGCTGCAATTGGATCGCGCTTAAAAGGGCTTCTTTTTACGATATTATAATCGCTGCTGGCTGAGTTGTACATGGCAAATCCATCATGATGTTTGGCCGTAAAAACGATATACTTCATCCCTGTTTCTTTTGTTTGTTTAACCCAGGCATCTGCATCGAACTTTATGGGATTAAATTGATCCGCAATGGTTCCGTACTCTTGTACCGGAATACGTTCGTAAAGCATAAAATGCTCTCCTCCTTTAACCTTATGGCCTTTCCAATCGCCAGCAGTTTGGGCATACAAGCCCCAATGTAAAAACATGCCGAATTTTTCTGTCCTAAACTGTTCTAATGCATTATTTTGTACTGTTTGCCCAACCAATAGCTGGACAAACAGTACAAATAACAGACTTAAAAAAAGCGGTTTTCTCATTTTTGATTTGGTTTGAAACATTAAAGATAAGCCTGTTTATAACAAATAATAATTAAAGGGCAATCACTTTTATGGATGATGCCTTATCGTTAAAAGTAGAAACGTAAGTACTTGACGAAGTTAATTCAATGCTACTTCCTGTAAAGTTATCTCCATCATACATAATTACTTTAACACCAAGACCTAAATTAACAGATGATACATCGTTATTGCTAATACCGCGGCTTATTAAATCGGCGGTGGTATACTGGCCAACAGGTAATGATACGCCATAGCCACCATAACTGGAATTCTGGTGAAATTTAGCAGAACCATTTGCACCGATTTGTGGCACACCATTTAAAAATGAGAATGAATAAGTTTTGCTCACATTACCGCCATTTTTCAATAGCAATTTCAACCTGATGTTGTAAGCTTCGTTATTTTTATAATAAAGCTCGCTAAAGGGAATAGTTGCCGAAATTGTATTTCCAGTACCTGGGTTCGATCTCCATGCCACAGCATTATAATCAGCATCGCTACCACCCAAATCTGGGTCCATGTAAATCAGGATATCATTTACTTCTTTATTACTTGTAAATGAACCTGTAACATTGAAAGCCTGTGTTGTTGCATTGTAGGCAAACTGCGCATTAATCGTGGTGGTGGCTGCTTCGTAAGGTATTTCTGTAGGCAAAGGATTCTGGAACACTTCGTTACGGTTTAAAATGGCGGCATCAACCTCGGTTAAGAATGTTGGTTGACCTTTGCTGAAAGTTACATTTCCTGATCCCATTAAAGAAGTACCTAAGATCGGTTGTTCTGAAGCATATTTAGCATGATCGTGTGGCAAATTTAAGCCATGTCCCAGCTCGTGCAGCATACCACCAAGTAAATTTGATGTTGCATTAGGGATTTTATCAACTGCCATGTTCGAATTGTCAGTAGCGAAGCAATTTTTACCGTAGCCGTAAAAAGGCTGATCAAAACTACCATCGGTACGCTGGGGTAATAAGATCAGCGTATGGCTTGAATTTGAAAACTCTGAAGCGTGTGTGGCTTTGTAGGCCGCAATTTCGTTCAGGATTTTAGTTGCAGAAATACTGGCATCGTAAGGATAGGCCGATTGTGCAAACTGTGCTGGTATTTCGATAAAACGCACCAATCCGGTTGAATCGATTTTGGGCAATCCCATGTATTTGTCATAGCCATACCTTAACATTTCGGTATGGAACCAGCCCTGAAAATGAACCAATAAGGAGGTTAAGCGGGTTTTGTAATCAGCAAGCGCCGGATTATCGGTAGGCACAAACATTACAATATTCAGGTTTTTGGTATTGGTAACAAAACTCGGCGGAGTGGTTCCAGAGCTTAGTGCCAATGTAGTTGGTTTTGTGCCAAGTGTTTCTGGTTCTGAAAGAGGTGCTTTTTTACAGGCAGTCATTAAAAGACCGCTTGAAATCATCAAAAGCAGTGCAAAGCAAAGTTGTTTTTTGTTTTTCATTGTTTAATGGTTAAAGGTTTATGGTTAATTGATTTTTATTGGTTTATTAGCCCACTTGTCATTAGTTCATTAGTTGATGCTCCATTGCCCAATCCGTCATTGCGAGGCCAGATAAGCGGGAGCCGAAGCAATCTTTATTGGTTAATTAACTTCAAACTACTCCTTTCGACTCCGAGGGCTTTTATCAGTAATTGACTCTGAACTGCCGACTCAAGACTCAAAAAGTAACTTTCAACACACGCCCCATATCCCCACCACTTTTTTGTAATCCTTCGGGTACCGAAATCCTCAGTCCTTTATGATCCTGTTTCCACTCGAGTTTTTCATTTGTTTCTTCTAACAATACCTCTTTCACTAAAAACTGATCATTAGAAAGTGAAATAATAATCAGTTCTCCATATTCGGTTTCGTTTAAAAAAACCTGTAGTTCATCATCCTTCCCCGAATAAAACATAATGGGCTCAAGTGTTCTGATATCAATTGAGTTTTTGAGTTTAGCTAAAACCGGGCTTTCTTGTTGATCGGTAGGCATAAGTAGATGTTTAAGATGATCGTATTGATATTGTAACGGTGTATAGAAGGTTTAAGGTTTTTACCCGACCATGATGTTGCCTACCTTGTTTTGGCAGGCAACTGGTCTGGGACTAACTCAACTAAAAAAAATTGTTTAAGCTTATGATTACCAACCTGGGTTTTGCATTAATGTTGCCGATTTATCAATCTCTGTTTGAGGAATTGGTGCGAGATAAGCGCGCTGTTGCCAATTAACCGATAATGCCAGCTTTGTTCTATCGTAAGTAAAAGCTCCATTAGCTTCCTTTGAGATGTATGTCTGCATAATATTCTTGCTTTCGGTTAGCTCTGCTGTTCTCCACCTGCGGGTATCGTACCAGAAATGCCCCTCTGAGAAAAACTCGGCAACAGATTCTTTTTGCAACAATGTTCTAAATGCAGCTTGCGATATGCCTGCAACAATGCCATAACGGTTATCCGTTCCTGCGGTGATCCCGGCGCGTTTTCTGATTTTGACAAGCCATGAAACAGCCTGTTCTGTTTGACCCAATTCGTTTAATGCCTCTGCATAGCCCATATACATTTCTGCCAGGCGGATCACCGGCAAACATCTTTCAATATTGGCTGAAGTACCGGTAGAATCGTTAGCCATTTTCCTCGAATAGTATCCCGTTTTGGTATAATAAGCTTGTATCCCATCAGCAGCCAGTGCATTTGTGGCCTTGTTAAAATAGATATCAACCGGAACCAATGTAGTACCCGAACCACTTTTCCATAAAGGCGCCTGGTTGTAAATGATAGAGAAATAAAAACGTGGATCACGGTTAATATAAGGATTATTGGGATTGTAGCCCGAAGCAGGATCATCAATGGCCTTTCCCTCTTTAGTTCCAAAATTTTCTACCGCAGATTCGGTCGGGTTACAAAAGGTATAAGTGGTAGATTGTCTGCTTCTTGGAAAACGGTAAGATTCAAAATTTGTTCCGCCCAAAAAGCTCACTGCGCCCGAAGAAACCACGAAAGGTGTAATTACTTCGGTATTTTTTCTGCCTTTGATAAACATTTTCCAAAAACCATGGCCAGGACGGGTTATATTATCTTCTACCAATGCATAATCAGGCAGATCAACCACTGCTTTCAATGCATCAGCTGCTTTCTGCCAAAGTATTGCATTATAAGTTGCCGAATAGGTAATATAAGGCAATAAGGAAGCATCTGTACTATGCGATTTACCATTAAAAAGCGGACTCGCTGCTGTAAGTAAAATCCTGGCCTTAAGGGCCAATGCAGCACCTCTCGTCGCATGTCCGTATTCTGCGGCTTCTTGCGCCAATGCATTAGGCAAACCTTTTGCTGCTTCATCAAGTTCTGCAACAGCATAATCAACACATTCTTTGTAGGTATTGCGTTTGGATATTAAAATTTCATCTGCATTGAGTGGAACATCGGGCATTAACTGTACACCGCCATAAAAGCGGATCAAACCGATATAAAAGAATGCCCTAAGGTAACGCGCTTCAGCAATCAACCTATTCTTACGAACAGCTGAAATCGGCGTTTTACCTATATTCTGCAAAAACAGCGATGCCTGTCTGATTTTTTTATAATAAGTTGTCCAGTAATTGTTCAGCGAGTAATTGCTAGCGGTATAGGTACCCTGAATTACCCCAGTTTGTGGTGTACTATAGTAACTTAGTGCCAAACTTGTCTGTTCATCAAAACAGGCCCAATCGTTACCATTGGGACTGGTAATATAACCCGCCCGCTGCAAAACAATGTCTTGTCCGGTATAGGCATACATATCATTTACAAAGCCGATGGTAAGCGCGCTATCTGCAAAAACCTTTTCCTCTGTTAAAGTTTCTGTTTTCCTATCCAAAAAACTAGATTTTTTACATGCAGCCAGACTAAAAAGTGCTACTGCAATGATATTGATGATATAAAATTTCTTTCTCATTTCTTTATCTTTTTTGAATTATAGCCCAAACTGGATCCCAAAATTGAATATGCTCTGTTGCGGGTATTCGTTTACATCGCCAAGGTTTGTGGTGCTGGCCGTTCCGGTTACCGATTCTGGATCTATAAACACAGGCAACGCCGTGTAAAGCAAGCCAAGATTGTAACCATTGGCATATACTCTGATGTTGTTCATGTGGAGTTTTTTAGCAAACGAAGTGGGTAAACGGTAACCTATTTCTACGTTTTTCCACCGGATGTAATCACCACGTTTTGTCCAGTAAGTAGAAAACACGCCACTTTGCGAACCACTGCCTGCCAATACAGGGAATGTAGCTTCCTGACGGGTAACGGGTGTCCAACGGCCCAGGTTATAAGGAATAGATTGATTTTCGGGACGGCTATAACCGATTACACCACGGTTGATATTGATGAAATATTTAAATGAACTTTGGAATAAGGTGCTGAAATCGAAGTTTTTGTAAGAGAAGCCAAAACTTAAACCCGCAATATACTCGGGCTGATTGGTTCCGACATAACCTAAATCGTATTGATCGATAATACCATCGCCATTTAAATCAACCAGTTTAACACCACCGAGCGATAAATTGCTTAAAGGGGTGGCGGTGATCAATTTCGGACTGTTATATAAATCAGCCAGTGATTGGTAGAGCCCTGCATCCTGGTAAGCAAACAGGGCACCAACAGGTTTTCCGGTTAAACCTAACCAAGGGTAGCGCACGGCACCTTCATCACGGAAAATTACTTTGTTTTCTGAATGACTGATCTGCGTATTAACAAAATACGATAGTTTGTTAGCGAAAAGATTGTCTTTATAGGTTAACTCTACTTCATACCCTTTGTTATCAACAATGCCCAGGTTTACGAAAGGCAGCGAGGCGCCAAATGCAGTAGCAACTGATGCACGCTGCGTTAAAATATCTTCACGGCGTTTTTTGTAAAAATCAACATTTAAACCCAATCGGCCTTTAAACATCCTAAGCTCAAGCCCAATATTGGCATCACGCTGGGTTTCCCAGGTAATTTCGGTATTGGCCAAAGTGGGTTCAATTAAACCACCATAGGTTGTATTACCTGTTTCTCCAAAAATATAGCCTTTACCACTTCCACCAACATAGGTTTTCTCGTAAGAATATACAGATGATCCGATACCATCGTTACCCACCATACCATAAGATCCCCTGATTTTTAAATTATCGATAAAATTGATATTGTTTTTAAAAAAAGGTTCTTCACTGATGTTGTAAGCCACACTTAGCGCTGGGAAAAACTGGTACTTTTTGCTCGACTGAAATTTATCCGATCCATTGTATGCACCTTTAAAATCGAGCAGGTATTTCTGTTTGTAGTTATAGCTGAAAGATGTAACAATCCCCCTTACATTGTAGGGATCATAAGCAATAGCACTCGTTTCTTCAGTTTTTGTAGTTTGGTTAAGCAACACAAAAGCATTTATATTATGGCTGGCAAAACTTCTGTTGTATTTTAATGAGGCCTGTAAATTGGTTAAACGGTTCGATCCGGTATAACCGCCGCTCCTTGTTAACTTACCCAAACGGTAGAGGTTGTTTACAACTGGCAGGTAACTGCTGGTATTGGCATCATAGTAATAAGTAGGTATTTCGGAGGAGCTTCTTTTTAAAGAGCGGTTGAAACTATAATCGCTGGCATACGATAACAATGCGTTTGCGGTAAGTCCTTCCGTAATGAAATTCAATTTTTGATCTACCTGTGTTACAAACCCAAGGTTATTGGTGTAATCGCGGCTATAACCCGACCATCTTAAATTGGCTATTGGGTTTATTTTTGTCGACCCGCTGGTAGAACCACCGTAAGTGCCGTTTGCATTGTAAGCGGGAAAGCCAAAAGCCGATAATTGCCCGTTCCATAAATATTGCAGGGTTGGTGCACCACCGTTCCCGGGCGAATCATTTGGTGAATTGGTTACCCCGAATCTTCCTGATAAATCGAAACGGATATGCAAATTTTTATTGGGATCTAAATCTACATTTGAGCGGAAATTGTAACGGTCGAACTGATAATCGCCATTATAACCTTCATCTTTGGTAAAATCTTTGTACATCCCACCCTGACTGAAATAACCAAGCGAAACAAAGTATTTCGTTTTTTGAGTACCACCGCTGATGTCAAAGTTACTACGGTTTTGTATGCTGTAATCTTTTGTCAGTTCATCCCACCAATCTACAAATGGATAATTGTAAGGGTCATCCTGCAGGCGGTAATGCTCGAGGTTATTCCCGCCAAAAAATTTAGGGTATTGCGTGGCCGGATCCATGTACTGCTCGGTGGTGTACTCGTTCAGCATTTTTAAGGTGGTATAACCGTTGTTGGTTTTAAAATTCACAGCCGATCGGGTTAAACCGGTTTCCTGTCTAAAGGTTAACTGTGGCTTGCCTGATTCTCCCCTGCGCGTACGCACCACCACAACACCATTGGCACCACGCACGCCATAAACGGCTGTTGTAGAAGCATCTTTTAAGATGGTTAAACTTTCGATCTCATTCTGATCGAGCATATTGATCTGATCAGCAGTTACCTCAATATCATCCACAATAATTAAAGGAGTGGTTGTTCCCTGGTAGGTGCTGATCCCGCGGATCTGAAAAGCTGCACCATCTTTACCTGGCTGACCGCTTCTTTGCTGGGAGAAAAACCCTGGTAAACGACCTGCCAATGAGTTTTGAATGCTCGCTGTAGGACTTTGTCTTATTTCTTTACCCGAAATAGAACTCACCGCCCCAGTATTGGTAATTTTTTTCGCTTTTTCGCCGAAACCCAATACAACCACTTCTTCCAGCCCTTTGGCGTCTTCCTCGAGGGTAACATTTATACTGGTTCTGCTGCCTGTGCCGATTTCTCTGGTTAAATAACCTATTGATTTAATGATCAGTACGCCACTGGAACCTTTAAGGCGCAAGGTAAATTTACCATCCTGACCGGAAGTGGTACCATTGGCCGTGGCTTCTTTTTCGTAAATGCTGGCACCGGGTATCGGGCCGCGGTTATCGGAAATTACACCCGAAACCGTTTTTCCTACCTGCCCATACACGGTTTGTACCAAAAGGGCTGATAGTAATATAATATATGTTAAAAATCTTTTCATCATGTTGTTGATTAGCTACCAGTTTGGATTTTGAACCATGTTGCCGTTAGATGCCATTTCTTTGAATGGTATTGGGTAGAGGTACATTTTAGCTGCCTCGAACTTGGTAGGTGCTGCCGTTACAATAGAATAACTTACCGTGGTACCATTTAGCGTTCCCTTAATCCCGTGTAACGTTCCGTTTAAAACATTTTCGGCAATTTTCCAGCGGCGGATATCCCAGAAACGCTGTTCTTCGAAAGCCATTTCTACCCTGCGCTCGTGGCGGATCCTATCGCGCATCTGTTGTTGGGTTAAACCCGTTGGTAAAGCCGGCATATTTACCCTTGCCCTAATGGCGTTGATACTTTTATATACATCGGCATCCGGCCCTACAGCTTCATTTTGAGCCTCAGCAAAGTTGAGGAGGATTTCAGCATACCTGAAAATCGGGAAATTATGGTTCTGCGCAGTGTAGGCACTTTCACTGGTGGTACCTGTCATAAATTTACGCAGGTAGTAACCTGTTCTGGTTTCATCCGATACGGCATTACCATATCCTTTAGGTCTGTCTTTACCTCCATCGTAAGTTTGAACATTACGGTTAAGCCAAAATAAGCCATCAAATGAAACCGTTCCGGCCAATCGTGGATCGCGGTTGTAGTATGGTGCAGCAAGTGTATAACCGGAGCTACTTTCCTGGATGGTTTTACCGGTAAAAGTTTCAAACTCATCAACCAGTTCCTGAGTGGGGTTAGTTAGGCCCTGTCCCTGCCGGGTATAACCCACGGGTTCATTGTTCTGCTCTATATCGGTAGTGGTAGCCCTTAAATAAGGCAATATGATTTCGGCATTATATCTTGAAGAAAACACATTTAAAAATTTATTCACCCCAGCCACGTAATTACTTAAGGAAGCAGATGGCGCCAGTGCACTCATATTCGTGGTGCTGTAATGTGCCGTTGCTGTTGAGGTTGATAAGGCATAAACAAATTTGCCCGCAGCAACACTATCCATCACTGCTTTGGCAGCCAATGCGGCCGCCGTCCACTTTGAGACGTCATTACCCGCATTATTTAAAGGGCTTGCTGCATACAATAGTAACCTCGATTTTAATGCCATGGCGGCACCGCGTGTAAAACGTCCGAAATAGATGGTGGTATAACCACTTGTTGCATTTGGACCCAACAGATCGGGCATAACAGCATCAAGTTCGCTATTGATGTAGTTTACACAGTCCTGATAGCTATTGCGCGGAAGGTTTATCTGATCGTTCAGCTCGAAAATTTTATTACCGATTAATGGAACACCACCCCAGCGTTTAACCAGTTCGAAATAAAACATGGCCCTTAATGCCCGTGCCTCTGCTTTAAAGCGTTTTTTAAATCCTGTGGTTTTAATGGGCACCTGATCGATGTTCGCCAGAAAAATATTTACTTTTCTGATGCCCGCATAATTGGCATCCCAGGTATTATCGGGCAAAGCCACCTGGTTAAAGGCGCCATTTGAATAGAACTGCACCTGTGCGGAGGTTGAAGATGGAATAGCATCATCAGTACCGGCATCGAGCATATTGGAAGATATCCGATTAAAACCATTTGGCAGGCTCGAATAGGTGTTATTGAGGAAAGCTTCGGCATAAACGCCAAGTGAATCAGTTGGATCGAATACCAGGTCTTTATTGGCATTTTCTAAAGGCCCATCCTCAATCATTTTTTTACACCCGCTGGCAAGTAACATGGCAAACAGGGCATATATTAGGGTAATTTTATTAATATTCTTCATCTTGGATACGCTTATAGTTTAAGTGATAAACCACCATTGATAATACGGTAGTTGGCAAAGCCAGACAAACCTGTTTCGGGATCGAAATAATCGAGTTTGCTCCAGGTTAAGAGGTTGTAACCGTTAACAAAAAACCGCAGCTTGCTGATTTTTGCCCTCGCCAATAATTTAACCGGCACGGTGTAACCTATTTCTACATTTTTAAGGCGGATATAATCGGCCCTTCTGTACCAAAAGCTCGAAGTTTGGGTATTGTAGGTGTTGTTACCGAGGGTTAAACGTGGCAGGGTTGCGTTTACCGGGTTTTGCGGTGTCCAGCGGTTTTCAGTGGTATAATCGAGCACATAACCGTAACCGTTGTTAAAGGCGAGCATTGATGATGGGCTGTAGTAGATCTCTCTTGGTAACCTGCCTTCAATCAAAGCATTAAAATCAAAACCTTTATAGACAAAACCAAAGTTTAAACCAAAAATGAAAAGCGGACGGGTATTAAGCGCTTTGGTATCTAAAAAGTTAATTACGCCATCGTTATTTAAGTCTTTGTATTTGATGTCGCCCGGACTTGGCGTGTAACCAGGGATATTTGCAGTTTTGCTGATATCCTCGCCTACCTGATAAAAACCGATGGCCTCGTAACCAAAAGTGGTACCAGGTTGGCCAGCACGGTACATCCACGGGTAAGGATAATTACCTTCCTGTAAACTGATCACCTTGTTTTTGGCGTAAGTAAAATTGCCTTTAACAAAGTATGAAAAATCTTTGCTCTGATCGGCAAACTGAACGCTTGCTTCTAGCCCATTGTACCTGGTGCTACCGCCGTTAACGGTTGGGTAACTTTGCCCGATAATGCCCGAAGCATAACCATTTGCAGGGGTAATCAGCTCGTCGGTATATTTATTATTGTAATAGTTAACCTCTACATTTAAACGGTTTTTTAAAAATTGCGCTTCAATTCCGGCATCAACTTTTAAAGCTTTCTCCCAGGTAATGTTGGGGTTTTTCAAAGCATTTTCTAAACTGCCCGAAACTGCTGTAGCTGTAGCGCCGAAGTTATAACCGGTTGATCCGATAGCATAATTCTGTAAATAAGTATAATAGTTTCCAGGATCAGCCCAGGCGGTTTCACCTATACTTCCGCGTATTTTTAAGAAATTAACCACTTTACTGTTAAACCAATCTTCTTTAGAAAGCACCCATCCCAAACCTGCCGAGGGTAAAAAGCCCCATCTTTTGCCTGGTGCATAACGGTTGTATCCGCTGTAAACCATCGAAATTTCGGCAAGGTATTTTTGATCGAAATCGTAATTGGCACTAATGCCCGCATTCTGGTAAATTTGGTTTAGCTGAGTATAAGAATCAATCAGGTTGGTTAAGTTATAAGTACCCAGCACGTTCAATGTGCTTTTGCCAAAGGTTTTATCATAACCCAACAAACCATTAACAAAAGTCTGTTTGTTCTGCGTGCCTAAGGTTGGTGCGCCACTATTGGCAATAATGGTACCATCGCTGCCCACTTTTGTATAGTTGGTACCCGTACTGGTGGTGACAGGATAATAAATGGCAAAAGTTTTATTACGAGAAATGGTTTGCAGGTAATAATTATTGATTGATAACAAACCCTTGGCCCACAATCCTTTTGTAATGTCATCCAGCTTAAATTTTAAACTTACATCGGCATTTAAAGAACGTTCGTTAAAACTATTATACCCCGAAGCAATGGTACTGGCCAAAATGTTGTTGCTGTACTGACTGCTGCCACCATAAGTGCCATCCGGATTTTTTTCAGGGTAACCAAGTGGCGAAGTTTGAAAAATGCTGTTCATGATATTTGAACCCAGGTTGCCAGGTTCGTTACTATTTTCTATCGATGCAAAAATGTTCAGCCCTAATTGGATGTTATCGTTAAAATCGATCTGGGCATTGGTCCTTAAGTTGTAGCGCTTGTAGTAATTGGTGGTTTCGTAGCTATTATCGGGACCGGAAATAAAGTTTCCATCCTGACTGAAATGCTCCACAGAGGTATAATAGCGATAGTTTTTGCCATTTCCTGCCGCATTGATGGTGTAACGTTGTTGTGCAGCGTTCTTTTTATAAATACTGTTGTACCAGTCGTTATTGGGTTGTAAAAAGGGATTATTGGTGCCGTTTTTATAAGCGGTGATTACATCAGCCGGATAGGTTGGCGTGGCCCCGGGAAAAGTATTCTTTTGTGCTTCGTTATATAGCTCGGCATAACTACCACCTGTAATAAAATTTGGTCTTTTAAACTGGTTCAGCACGCCATACTGTGCCGAAAAGTTCAGTTCGAAGGGTTTTTCCAGCGATTTATCTTTGGTGGTGATGTAAACAATACCGCCCGACGATCTTAAACCATACATATTGGCCGAAACCGCATCTTTTAATACAGTAATGCTTTTGATATCGTCTAAATTGAAACTCGTAAACGAACGCACAACGCCATCTACCACAATTAAGGGCGATTGACCACGAAGCGTAAACGAAGAAACATCGAACAGTGGCCCTGTGCGGCCCGAACTTCTGTTGCTGTATAAACCTGGGATTCTTCCAGATACGGCATTGGTAAGGTCGGAAACCGGAGTGGTATTTACATCTTCGTTATAAATGGTGGTGGTACCGGCAACATTACGGAGTTTTGATATGGTTTTAAACCATTGGTCTACATGCCTATCCTGTAAAGGTAATTTTGCCATCACAGAATCTTTCACCAACGAGTCGCCCGTTTTTTGGGCGTAAAGCATGTTATTGCCCAATGCAAAAAGCAAACAGCTTATACAAAGTGTTCTAAAACCCACTACCCGATTTTGAAAAGTAATTATTTTAATCATTTTGTTTGGTTTAGGTTTCCTATTTAATTAAGCTGTCCACGCACCAGCCCATTAGGTTGCTGAGCAGAAGAAATCTGCAGATATATTTTTTCGCTCTGCAGTTTTGTGGCCATTGCCGCATCAACCCCTACCGATCCTGAAGCTTCACGATTGGTATTAAACGCAGGTGTTTTTAAATCGATAAAAACTGCACCCGATGTGGTTTCAGTACCGAGATAGATTTTGGCACTTCCAGGGGTATCATTGTTTTCGAGTGCCTTGTCGAAATAGATGTCGTAATGCACTTCCATATTATCCATCAAGTATACCATCGCGACGGCATGGTCTGTTCTCCCGCTAATGGCTGGCAAAACTTTTGAGGCCGATAGGTCTACCTTCCATTGTTTCTTAATAAAAATTTCAGAGGTGTAGGTATCTTTTTTGCAGGCGCTAAAAAACAGCAGCGCAAGCGCAGGCATCAGGCAATGCCTTTTCAGTGTAAATAGGTTCATAAAAATTTAGTTGTTGATTGTTTAAGGACGTTGATTTAGTTGATCATCCATTTTTGTTGATTCATGTGTACGAACAAGAACTGCCTATACAGGTCCCTAAATTTTAAAAGCACAGCTTTTGGTGAAAGTAGTTTTTGTTTCATGGTTGGTTTGGTTAATATTTACTGCCAGCTTTGTGATGGATTGATATCAGATTTGCCTGCAGCGTTGGTTGTTAGTCAAATTTGGTTAAGCCAATGGCAGAAATGGTTAATCTCTGCTGATGATTGCTCTTTTATCACCTTGCATTCGCTTTACCAAAATTAGTTGGGCATAAAATGAAAAAGGTAGAAAATTGTAAATGAAAGGGTAGAAAAACTGTAATCCTTTAATATTTTGATATGTTCGCGCTATATTTAAGGGAAATACATCAGGAGCTATTTTACTATTAGCTATAGGATGGCCAAAAAACTAGCTTAATTTTATGAATCTGCGTTTAAACGCTTTATGGTTTTTGTCAATGCTTTTTATCTGCACCTCTTTGTGTGCCCAGAAAAATATTGTTTTTAACCACCTCAGGATGGAAAATGGCCTGTCGCAAAATTCGGTGATGGCCATTGCGCAAGACAAAAACCAGTTTATTTGGATGGGTACCAAACATGGATTAAACCGCTATGATGGCTATCGTTTTAAAATTTACAATAATAATGCCGATAACGTCAACAGTATTTCGGATAATGTGATTAATACCCTATTGAGTGATACCAAAGGAAGATTATGGGTAGGTACAGAGACCGGGCTGAATATTTACAATGAAAAAACCGATCATTTTTATCGCATCAATAAACGGAGTTCTGCAAATTCCTTTAGCTGCGATTCAGTAGAATGTTTATATGAAGATCCTCAAAAAAACATCTGGGTAGGCACCTATAATGGGCTCAACCTGGTTATAGATGCTGAAAAGCAGATTTTTAAGAAATTCCTCTTTGATAAGCCCGATTATAAGTCTGGGCTCAACTGTGTTTTCTCGATTTTCAAAGACGAAAAGCAAAACCTTTGGGTAGGTACTTATAATGGCTTAGTGCGTATTTACCTGATTAAGGGCAAATATCACTTTGAGATTTTCAGACACAATCCCAATAACAAGAACAGCATCAGTTCTAATGCCGTAAAAAGTATTGTGATCGATAAACAAAAGCGGCTTTGGTTAGGCACCTACAACGGCTTAAACCTATTCGATTACGAACATAAAACCTTTAAACGATACCAAACCAGTGCTATAGATCAAAATTCGATTGTAAATAATGACATTAGAAAACTAACCTGCGACAAAGCGGGTAATATTTGGATCGGTACACAGGAAGGATTAAGTATCCTCGATCCAAATACGCGAAAATTTAGTAATTACCGTTACGACCCGGAGCAAGCGACCGGATTGAGCCAGAATTCTATCCACAGTATTTTTCAAGATCTTAACGGTTCAATGTATGTTGGTACTTTTTATAAAGGGGTAAACATAGTTTATCCGTCTGCTACGCCATTTACTGTATTCCGGAATTCGAAAAAACAACAGGGCTTGAGCAGCGATATTGTAAGTACCATTGTTGAAGATCAATACCAAAACCTGTGGATTGGAACAGAAGGCGGTGGTTTAAATTACATAAACAGAAGCAACAATACCTTTACCTATTATAAATCTGAACCTAATAAGCCCAACGGACTCAACTCCAACTTAATTAAAACCTTATGCCTCGATAAAACCGGGCAATTATTGGTGGGTACGCACCGCGGGGGCCTTTATGTGTTTAATCCAACTACCCATAATTTCAGGAAAATAACTAATGTAAAGGATGTAAAAAATATGCCCAGCAGTTCTGAAGTGATCGCGATAATGGAAGATAGTAATGGAATGGTTTGGGTAGGTTCCAGAGATGGTTTATCTACCCTGAACAAAACCAATGGAATTTATGCCAGCACCACGGTTAAAAGCATTGTAGAAAAAAGCTTAAAGAACCAATATATCGAGGTAATTTTTGAGGATCGAGCCAAAAACCTCTGGATCGGCACCAGGGCAGGATTATATGCCTACAACCCTGCATCAAAAAGAATTACAGCTTATTATCTGAATAAAGCCAAAGGTTTAAAGTCAGAATATATCAATTGTATCATGCAGTTGAAAAATGGAAATATCTGTATCGGAACAGCTTTGGGTGGATTGAGCATTTTCGACAATAAAAGCAGAAAATTCAAAAACTACAGCGAAAAGGATGGCTTGCCAAACGGTAATGTATTGGGAATAATTGAGGATGACGAAAATAACATGTGGATCAGTACAGATAAAGGACTATCCAAATTGGTTTCTAAAACGGGAAAATTCATTAATTACACTAAAAGCGACGGGCTTGCAGGCAACGATTTTAATATCCGATCGTTTTTTAAAGATAGTAAAGGCGAATTATTTTTTGGCGGTTATGATGGTTTAACAGCCTTTTATCCCAGCCAGATTGATATTAATAAGAATGTTGCACCAATCACCTTTACCGAACTCAAACTGTTCGATCAACCCGTAGCGGTAAATGCACCAGATGGATTGTTAAAAGAAGATATCAAAAGCACCAAACAAATTACGTTTAAACACGACAACAACAATTTCAGCATTGGTTTCGCTTTACTAAACTACATTAAACCAGAAAAAAACACTTACCGTTATATCCTCAAAGGTCATAGTAAAAATTGGGTAAAAACCGATGTACCGATTGTTACCTTTACCGATCTTCCTGCCGGCAATTATACCTTTATGGTTACAGGAAATAATAATGATGGTAATCCCAGTGGTAAAGTTGCAACGCTTAAAATAACGGTGCTTCCACCCTTTTGGGCTACCTGGTGGGCCTATCTTATTTATTTGGCTTTCTTTTCGGGCTTACTGTTTTTAATTGTACGTTATCTTTTTGTACGTGCCCTGCTTAAACGTACGGAAGACATTCAGAAAATGAAACTGAATTTCTTCACCTATGTGGCCCACGAAATCAGAACACCACTTACCTTAATTCTTGGCCCCTTAGAAAATCTTTCCAGGCAATATCAAACCGATACAGAGTTAAATCGTCAGATTATTCCTATAAAAAATAATGCCAACAGGCTAATGCGGCTTATTACCGAGTTAATGGATTTTAGAAAAGCTGAAACCGGGCACCTTACCCTGCATGTTACAGAAGATAATATTGTCGATTTTATTAACGAAATTTTCATCTCCTTCTCTCATCTCGCCCAAACAAATGATATACAGTACGAGTTTGTACACGAGCAGGAAAACATCAGTCTATTTTTTGATAAACGGCAGCTCGAAAAAGTATTGTTCAACCTGTTATCTAATGCCTTTAAATTCTGCAATAAAGGTGGCAAAATATCTGTTTCTCTCTTGGAAATGGAGAATGAAGTAGCGATTAGCATTTCAGATAATGGATTGGGCATACCTGCAGAAAGTTTAAAGAATCTTTTCAGCGATTATTTCCAGGTAGATGAGCAACATTCAAATCAAATCGGTTCGGGAATAGGTTTGGCACTTTCTAAAGCAATTGTAGAAGAACATAAAGGGCATATTACCGTAGAAAGCACACCTGCTGAAAATAATGAACGTGGTTTCACAAATTTCACCGTAAGGTTAAAGAAAGGAAAATCACATTTTAAAACGGCTCTTTTTGATGGCGTAAAAGATTATTCAAGCTTTCCTGATATCTACACGCAACAAGCAGAACAAGAGGTAACAATTTTAAAATCCGAAAAAGAAACTGATATTTCAACCGAAACCATATTGGTGGTGGAAGATAATAGCGAAATCAGGCTACTAATTGCATCACTGGTTGGCAAACATTACCAGGTAGCGGAAAGTGAAAATGGATTAATGGGTTGGGAAACGGCTGTTGAAACACTGCCCGATCTGATTATCTGCGACATTATGATGCCGATAATGGATGGTATAGAACTTTGCCGCAAACTTAAGCAAGACGAACGGACCAGCCACATCCCTGTTATTATCCTTACAGCCCGCTCTTCTCATATCCACCAGGTTAGTGGTTTAGAAACAGGCGCCGATGCTTACATTACCAAACCTTTTAGTCCTGAATTGCTTTTACTTAACGTTCGTAATTTACTGATGTCGAGACAGGTAATGCGTCAAAAATTCCTGAAACACATCCATTTACAGCCGAAAGAACTCACCATAAATGCCATTGATGAAGCTTTTATGCTAAAACTCTTAAAATACATTGATGAACATATCGCCGATGAAGATTTTGGGGTATCTGAACTCGCTTCAATGGTTGGGATGAGCAGGCCTATTTTGTATAAAAAAATCAGAAAACTCACTAACCTCTCCGTAAATGATTTCGTTAAATCGATCCGTTTAAAGAAAGCGATGGAGCTGTTTAAACAAAATAGGTTTACCATTTATGAAGTGGCTTATCAGGTTGGCTTTAACGATCCAAAATATTTTAGCAGGGAGTTTAAAAAACAATTTGGAAAAAGTCCGCGGGCGTTTATGAATGGTAATGAAGAAGAGGATTAGTTTGGTAAAGAGTCCTTAGTCTGTAGTCCAAAGTCTTCAGTCGATCACCCTCGGTTCGTCATCCTGAATTTATTTCAGAATCTTAATAACAAGATAGATTGCGATGATTTGAGACAGCATTACGATCGCATAAGACAAAAGAGTTAAAAACAAAAGTGGAGAAACCTTTAAAAGATTTCTCCTCCAAAGGAGTTCCTTTGGAATATTATGGTCGAAATGACGAATTCTATTACTTTGCTTCTTCTAATTTAAGCACCACACTGGTTCTGGTAGTATTAAGAATAGGATTAAAGCCCACTTTCATCAAGAAATCACCTGTATAAGTTTTAGTAGCATCTATCGATGATTTTGTACCTGGATAAAGGTTGATTTCTTTAATGCGGTACTTCTTTGTTGCATCTAAACCGTTCAATTTAATTGGATACTTACTATTTTCACCATAACGGAAGTTTACCAGGTAATTGAAAATAACACCTTCGTTTTTTTGCGCATTCACATACAACATGGATGCTACGCTACCCGTACGTGGATTAGTCAAACGGTATTGTTCACCTTGCCAGATCGTTTGTTTTACATCGTTATAGTTCTTAATCGCCTCCTGACAGAACTGAAGCTCTTTTTCAGGTAATTTACTCACTACAATATCAAAGCCCAATTTGCCCATCATGGCTACATCGGTACGGAATTTTATTGGCTGTTTTCCCCAATCGGTTACATGGTTGGAACTGCTGATGGCCGGATAAAAATAAGAGTATTCCCATTGCATAAATATGCGCTCTAATGGGTCGGTATTATCACTAGGCCAAAACTCTGTAAAATACTGTAAGGCAGCATAATCTACCCTACCACCTCCACCAGAGCATAACATCATGGGCACCGTTGGATATTTTGCACGGATTCTTTGCAATACACTATACAATCCCCTTACATAATCGATGTAAAAATGAGATTGATTTTTTAAATGAGCGGAGTATGCATTGTAAATTACAGCATTACAATCCCATTTAATGTAAGCCAGTTTAGGATTTTTGGTAAACAGACCATCTACCACACCGAAAACAAAATCCTGTACTTTTGGGTTACTCAGATCGAGTTCTAATTGGTTTCTGAAATAGTACTCAGGTCTGTTTGGCTGTTTTACCACCCAATCTGGATGTTTTTCATAAAGTTCGCTTTTAGGGTTAACCATTTCGGGCTCTATCCAAATTCCGAATCTGGTTCCTACATTATCGGCCTCTTTTACCAAAGATGCTATTCCGTTTGGCAATTTCTTCTTGTTCTCCTGCCAATCGCCAAGCCCGGCATGGTCATCGTTACGTGGATATTTGTTCCCGAACCAACCATCATCAAGTAAAAAGAAATCGACACCCAGTTTTTTGGTATCTTTTAATAAATCGGCCAATTTTTGCTCATTGAAATCGAAATAAGTGGCCTCCCAGTTATTCAAGAGGGTTAACCTACTGCCTTTACCATCTAATATTTTATAATTACGCGCCCAATCTTGCAGTTTTCTGCTGGCATCGCCTTTTCCCTGGTCAGAAAAAGTGTACAAAAAAGCAGGGGTTGTAAAAACCTCACCTGGTTTTAAACTATAGGGCGAAGCATAATTGTTCATTCCGGCAATAATGCGGAGGTTATCCTGGTAATCCAGTTCAAGATCGATCTTAAAATTACCACTCCATTCCATTGCACCATACAAAACATTGCCTTCATTTTCTTCAGCAGGTTTATCTAACGAAATCATAAAAACAGAAGGTTGAAACAAATTTGCCCTCGTACCCAGTTTGCTATCCAAAGTTTTAATACCATGGGTAATTTCACTTTGCTCTGGCTGCATTTCTTTGGCCCAATCGCCATGATACTGATTTAACCAGAAACGTGGTGATTTTAAGTGCAGATTGGCCGATGCATATTTATGTAATACCACTGTACCTTTCTCATTATGTTTAATCTCTGTCCATTGTTCTATTACATCTTGTTTATAAAAAGACTTATAAAACATGGTGACTTCAAAATTGTAAACCGGGTCTTTCAACCTGATTTTAAGTAGGCTCACATTATCATCAATAGCCGTTACGGCATGATCAACGTATTTCAGATCGAGTGAGTTATTGCCATCGGCATGGGTAACGCTAATGGCTGGTTCTACAAGATTTCTCGATCCTGAAGGTGTATACACCGAATTTAGCTGACCGGTATAATCTTCAGTTTGTTTATATTGAGCAGTAACTTGGGCGTATTCTTGCTTATTTGCCAGTTTTTTTCCAAAAAAGATAGTGTTTACATCTTTCTTTACATCGGCCTGTAATACCATGGCATTATGCGCGGTTTCAATAGGAATAACGGTTTGGGCGTTAATATTGCCAACGGTAAAGAGTGAAATGGTAATGGCCAATGCCCCACGCTTGATGTAACCGGTAATTTGATCTGACTTGTTCATTTGTGTTTTCAATGTTAATCGGGTAATGTTTATAGGTAGTTGATTTTATTTATTGTTTATTATGATTTTGAAGATGATGGCATCTTTTGGGCCCACACTTAAAGCTTGGTTATTTTTGAAGTTTTCAGTTTTTTGAGTGATCAAATTCTGACAGCGGTACACTTCATCGATTTTTAAACCGATTCTCGAAAAGTCAAGTATAAAAGATCTTGATTCATCGCTATAATTAAATAACGTGAGATATTTCACATTTCCAACCTGTTTTACAAAAAGTTGCGAAGCCGATTTGCCCCTATTCCCTTCTACCGGAAGAAATGCCTTTCCATCTTTTAATACGTTTAAGATTTCGGTATTGTTCAATAAACGCTGTGCTGTATTGCTCCATTTGCCCTGTCGGGAAAAATCATCGCCGGTAATGCAGGATCCCGTAACAATCGCTGATAAAAACCTGGCCGTATTTTCCTGTTCAGATTGATCGGAAAATACCACGTGATCGGCATCAATATAGTCGTAAAGATAAGTTTGCCACCAGCCGTTGCTTAAACTATTTAAAGTGTACTCGGTATCTTTTATTGTTTTAAACGCATCGCAGGCAATGCGGCGTACATGTACATAACGACCAGATGCCAAACTTGGCGATATGGCTGCGTAAATCAACATTTTATTATCCAACTGTTTTAATAAAAATTCCATGCCCGCTTTATATGCTTGCATCCCCGTAGTAACCTTCGGATCGTAAAAATGATTGGATTCTATTGCAGCGTGACCTAAAAAGTCGATTTTAATCATTTCAAAACCGCATTCTTTAAACTTTTTAATCACTGTAGCAATACGTTGCTGCGTACCTGGATGCGTTGGATCGAGCGCCCTTGCGCCATCTATATCATGGTAGCCTGAACCGATTTTGGTCCACATCTCGCCAAATGTACAATCGCTTCCTTCCGCCTTGCGGGTACCGCCACCAGCGAATCCCCAATCTACAAAGGGTGCCCAGTAAATGCCTGGTTTTAATCCTTTCGATTTAGCATAATCAGCAAAGGCTTTTAGTTTAGAGTAGTCGCCGGTTAAGCCCCCTTTTAGCAGGTTATCCCAATAAGAATCGAGATCGATATACGCTACACCATCGCTTCTAAAGGTTTTTAGGCTATCAGCAAAAAAATCGACAACCTGATTGGCTTTTTCGAGTGTTATTTTCTCTTGCATTACACCCCAACTGTTCCATCCCACCGGAGTTCTGGCTTTCCATTTGAAAACAATAGGCGGCTCTGCTATCCGGTTGGCTCGTGCATAGGTCTCCATACCCGAACGCCAATCGGCAAAAGCACCAAAAAATACTTTTGACGAGCTGATGGTATTTCCTTTTAAATAACCATGTTCAATTTTATCGCGGGTAATGCTTTCTTCGGTATAACCACAAATGGCCTGTATATTTATTTTTTTATCAGCATTCATGCCCGTAATGATGCCTGTTTTCCAGTTGCTATGTTCTATCGAGCCAATTACAAAACCTTTTCTGGACTGATCGTGATACAAAGCCGTAACCTCCGCGCTTGGATTACTTGTGTTGGCCTTTAATGGAACGGCATTGTAAGAAATAAAGGTATCGTTATCAAAAGGAACAAATAAACTGGTTGGTACTTGTGAAGCTTCCTGATCGATTAAATTTCCATTTATAGGCACCATATGGTTGATGGATAGATCAGTGCCTAGCAAAGTAAGGCTGATCATAAAATAATTCTTACCTGCATAGGTATAAAAAACCTGTTGCATAGTTGGTAAACCATGCTGCTTTAACAAGAAAACATGTTTAAAACCCTTTCCAAAACCATCCATTATAACTGTTTTGGTGTAGCTAATCTGCGAGTAATTTTTAGAACTGATTATCTTTTTCTGATGTGCTGCCTGCGAAAAACCATTTAATAATAGTTGCACCGCTCCATCTGATACCCGAAAAGTGCCGGTTTTAAGGTTGTAGTCTATTTTTCCTGCCCGACCATAATTGATTATAATCGCTGACGCTGACCGTTCAGAAAATAACAGGATCAGTAAAATCAAGAATAGCTTATGCCTGGATAAAAATTTAAGAACCATTTATTTACTTAATTTGCTCGACATTATTTCGGTTAATTTTCCATTCATTTTTAGCTTTACCTTTTGAGGTACGGCCGAGGCAATTCTGTAATTTGTAATTTTACCATCTTTCCAATCCATATCAACTGTAAAATTACCCCTTGCCTTTAATCCTTTAATTTCACCAAAAGCTTTCCAGGCATCAGGAATAGCAGGGAGCAGTTCGATAAAACCATCATGACTTTGGATCAGCATTTCGGCAATAGCTGCAGATGCACCAAAATTCCCATCAATCTGAAACGGTGGTCCGGCTGATAACATATTTGGATAAACGCCTCCGCCGGCTCCATAATTAATATCGGTTCTCAAAGTAGGTTTTAAAATCTCTCTAAACAGTTTAAAAGCCCTGTTACCATCCTGCAATCTTGCCCAAAATAACTGTTTATAAGCAATTGACCAACTTGGTCCATCATCCCCCCTTACTTCTAGTGTTTTCTTTGCAGCCTCTGCCAATGCCGGAGTAGCTGTTGGCGTAATTAATCCGGCAGGATAAACCCCATATAAATGCGAGATGTGCCGGTGCTGCGGATCGGTTTCTTTATAATCTTCCAACCATTCCTGTATCCGGCCATCTTTGCTGATTAAACCCACTGGTGGAATAGATTTTAATTTTTCTTGTAACGAAGCACTAAAGGCGGCGTCAGTTTTAAGCAGTTTGGCTGCAGTAATTACATGATTAAAAAGCTCCCTCACAATCTGATTATCGATAGTTGGCCCCATTGAAATGCTTGCTGTTTTTCCGTTGGGCAGGTAAAAAGTATTCTCTGGCGATACTGATGGCGAAGTAACCAGCCAACCTGTTTTTGGATCTTTAACCAAAGCACTTTGATAAAATGCAGCTGATCCTTTTAAGATCGGGTAAATGCTTTTCAGGTATTTTAAATCACGGCTATAGGCAAAATGATCCCATAGATTGCTGCATAACCAACCCGAACCTGCATTTGATGCACCCCATGAGGCACTTTCGCCAGGCTCGGTAAAGCCCCAAACGTTCGTAATTACGTGGGCAATCCATCCATCGGCATTGTAATATGCTTTCGCTGTTCTTGCACCTGGCCCAGTTAAATTTCTTACCAATTCGGCCAGTGGAAGATTTAACTCTGAAAGGTTGGCCGGCTCAATAGCCCAGTGGTTCATCTGTACGTTTACATCTAAATGATAATCGCCGTTCCATGGCGTGTTGATCTGGTTTGCCCATAAACCCTGAAGATTTGGTGGCAAAAGTCCAACCCTTGTACTGCTAATGCTTAAATACCGACCGAACTGAAAAAACAAGGCGCTAAGCGAAACATCATTTTTGTAATCTTTATAGAAACGATCTAACCTCACGTCTGTTGGCAGTTTAGCGGCTTCGCCTTCTCCTAAATTAATTTTCAACCTGTTAAAGAGTTTAGCAAAATTTGCGCTATGATTTGCAAGTTCTAAACTATAAGCTTTCTTTTGAGCCGCTTGCAAAGCCTGTTTTACCCTGGATTCAAAATCCGCATGCTTAAAATCGGTTTCTGCCGCAACGTAAATAATCAGTTCAGTTGCATTTTTTATTTTAAGAATGTTCCCTTCGTTTGTTAGCGTACCATCTTTAAGTTTTGTACTTACGCGGCTCAGGTATTTCATTCCCTTACCATCAGTACCGTTATCCAGCTGGCCAAACATCAGCAGTTCATTACCTTCGCTAGCTAATGTTGCTTTTTCTGATCTGCTGATCGAAATATTACAATTGAGTTTATTAGGTTGATCGGCTGTGAGGCGGATGATATTTACATCATCATCAAAACTGCAGAAATATTCTCTTTTGTATTTTACCCCATTGAGCGTAAATTCGGTTGTGGCCACCGCTTTATCCAGCGATAATGTTCTTTTGTAAACTTCGGGTTTTACATCTTTAACGCCAGAAAATTCATAATCGAGCTGCAAATTACCCAATGTTTGGTATTTGCCCCAATTCGCTCCACCCGATCCCTGCCCTTTGCAAACAAAATCGCGGTTAACCAATTCCTGTGCTTCATCGTTTTTACCTTCCAATATCAGCTGCCTAATTTTGGGTAAACTTTTATACGCTTCGTAATTATTGGCATCTTGTTTCCCACCACTCCATAAAGTGATATCATTCAGCACTATATTCTCCCTGTTAATGCCCCCATCTGGTGTCATGCCCAATTTACCATTACCTAAAGGAAGGGTTTCCTCCCAAATTTTGGCAGGTTTATCGTACCACATCGTTAAAGGCTTTTGCTGGGCAGCGGTATATTCACCTATGAAAAACGAGAATAGTGAAAAAATAATCAAATACTTCTTATACATAGTTTCATTTGTGTGTTGTTATACTCGTAATTAAAAAAGGTTTTAACCACAGATGTACACAGATAAACACGGATTTTATATCTATGTGCTCCTTTTCATCTGTGGTTAAAATGGATCCAGTCACCGGGATCGTCATTTCGACTGGAGTGCAACGAAGTCGAGAAATCTATCTATATAGATCTCTCTATTCCGCTGCGCTCCAGTCGAGATGACGGCCCTTTTGTTTGAATACTTCATTCGAGATGTCGAAATTCAATTATTAATGAATTGAATTATATAAAAAGATTACTGTTTATTCCAGAACCTGATTTCGCTCATATTACTATAATTCCCATCACCAGTGGTTACATGTTTAATCCTGATGCGAATATAACGAATCGGTTTTCCTGCATTATCCAGTTCTGCGGTTATTGCATTTTTGCCATCATCGCTTCTGGTTACATCTTTTAAAAGTGTCCATCCCTTACTTATTGCTTCAGCTGGCCAACCATTATTACTGGCTGATAAAGTAGTTGTGGCATTGGTTAAATCGGCTGTTCCCCAAACCTCAAAACGATCCGGATTATTGCAACAATCTCTTCCGGTTTCTTCAATACGCGATAAATTGGTATACACCTTACCTAAATCGAATGTGATTACATGAGGCATTCCGCTATTACCCGCACTATGAAAGATATTTGGATAACCTTGTGGCCCTACGCTTCCATCCCAAAGTTTACTGATGCTGGTACCCGATTCGTAAGTTGGCGCATCGCCTGGCAAACGCACTTCGCTAAAAAGCGAGCGATCGCAAAGTACATAATTATAAACCCTTGGAAAAACAGAATAGGCGCCTGCGTCAAAAATATCCAATGAATTTCTTTGCGGAATATAAGAAGAAAGGTACTGTATTTCAGTCCCCGTTTTATAGCTGGGAAGAACAATAGAATTGTCTTTAGGTAAAAGCGTAAGTTCTGAGGCGTTTCCCGAGGCATTGGTATATTTAATAACCGTACCCGTATTTATAGTATCGGGTGCATTAAAATTAAGTTTAACAGATCCGTCAGCATTTACAACATAAGGTTCAGCAGCATTGTAAGCCCTGTTCAGCAAGCCATTTTTGTAAATTGGCCCGAATACTTTTACATTGTTTACTTCTTTTGGAATTGATCTGTTCCCATTTTTATCATAAGAGTAAATCGTAAAAGAATAAACAAATTCCTGAAGGTTCGGTATCGTCGCAAAAACACTATCTGTTTTGCTATTGATTGCTATTACCTGAGAATCTACTTTATTATTATAGTAAATCACGTACTTTACAATACTCGGGTCGGAACTTGATTTCCATTTTAACTGTGCACGAAGATTTCCCGGCCTGCTAAGCACTTCTTTAGGACTACCCGTATAGATAATTTCATGTCCATCAAAAAAGTCCCTGAAATCTGTTTGCTGTTTTTTGCAGCCCATTGTAATAGCCAATGTAAAAAGGCCGACTAAAATTATAAGATTTTTCATCCGTATATAATTATTTTTCTGGTGATGAAGCCGTTACGGTTTATCGATCTCTTTGCGTGAATAAATCGTAACAGTTTCATTTTTTTAAAATTTGATATCAGATTCAATTAGTACTATTATTGTGCGGTGCCATAAGGTGTAAATTCCATCAGGTGAGCTGCGGCTTCGTTGCCCCACACCGTTTGTACGGCTATCCGGAGATATTTCACTGGCGGGGCTGCTATAGGTACTTTAAAGCTGACGCCGTTTCTAACAAAATCGTTATCTGATGAATTGATTGCGGTAGGAAGATTACCCGATGGCGGATCTGGAAAGCGGAAATTACCAAGATTTACCCAATTCCCGATAATCGTACCTTCAGCAGCTGTTACAGGAAGCTGAACATCAGTCGGCGTAGATGAGTTCGTCCCCCAAAGTGCAAATTGCTTAGGATTTGCAAATTTGTAGGTATACTGGTCTCCTGTTCTTTCGTAGAGCACAAAACGGCTTAACTTATAGGTTTTTCCAATACTAAAACTACAAGAATATGGAAGTGAAACGCCGTATCTCGTATGCCAGCCATTTCCATCCTGTTTCCCATCCCATAAATATGGTAGCGTCCAGCCAAAGTCAATCGGGCTGTCTGTGTTCAGGTTTAATGCGCTGAATTTTGATTTGTCAACCGCTTCTTCGGCCAGCGGGATTATTGCTTTCTGAAGCGTGTCTGAAATATTGCCCCATCTGTCAGTAACGTACACCCCAAACCGACGTTCTGTTGATGAAAAACCAGTAACCGAATAATCGATTTTTGGATCTTTAGTAAAACGCTGATCCTCGATTTCCAGGGATTTGGTATTGTTATTATAACTCAACACCACAATACCGATCTGTTTTTTTAGTGGATTCTCCGCTTTAATATTCACCCCACCAAAATCAGCAGAAAGATCTAATGATGGACGCACAACTGAATAAACCGGAGTTAAGGGATTAACCGTAACGGTAACAGGATCAGACATTACGTTTGCCCTCGAAACGGTGTAAAGGGTTACCTGGTATGCTTTTGCTTTTGCAAATCCTTCAACCACTACCGTATCCTGGTAATAGGATGATTTTGTCTCCCGGCCTACATTGTCATTTATCTTGTACTTGGCAAGCACATAAAGAATATTCTGTGAATTGGGAAGGTTATAGGTGATGTTTGCACCTCCGTTAAAATTGTCGACCTTAATATTGCTTACGGGTAATGGTTTAGTTGTATCTTCAGAAATAACGGCGTTAAAACCATTATTTTTCTTGCATGCCACTATGCCAATAATGATCAGCATGATCAAACAACGAAAACTATATTTTTTTATATTCATGATCAAATCTTCTTTAAATATTACCAAAATGGATTTTGAACTAAATTGGGGTTAACCGCCAGATTATCAGACTTAATAGGCCATAAATAATCTTTTGTATTAAACACCGGAACAAAAAGATTACGCGGACGATAGTAGTTCACCGCCTGATCGTCGAAAATGCTCCATCCCTGCATCGGTTTGGCCATTACCGTCTGTAGTTCTTTCCATCGGCGTAAATCCCATCCCGGCATACATTCAAAAGCAAGTTCAATCCTTCTTTCCTGATGAATGATTTGACGAAGACCTGCCTGCGTGCTATATTTTAAAGGGCTTGTAGAAAGCTGAGCCGTCCACGATTCTGCAACTGTCGGAATTTTTGCTCTTTTTCTTACCTCGTCTATATAAGGCAATACTTCAGAATAGTTTTTTCCCTGCTCATTCAAAGCCTCTGCATAAAGCAGATAAAGATCTGAAAGCCTCATTAATGGAAAATGAAAATCTTCGTAAGACAAACGATCATTATAAACGGTTAGATAATTGACCAGTTTTTTTGGCCAATAGCCTGAAATGTTGGTGTGACTTCCATCTTTCGGACCTGCAAAACTCGTAGTACCACGTGCCTGTACATAATTTGCATTTGCCGGATCGCCCAGTTGACCGTTGCCATACCAAACACCGCCATCAAATCCAATAGATGCGTAAAATCTTGGTTCACGTTTAAAATGTGCTTTAACAGTTTCATAACCATTATGCACATAGTATTGATCTTCGGTTCCTGCAGTTTTTAAAGTGTAGCGGTCTCTGTAATCCCAGGTTTTATCCTCATCAATAGGTAGCCCGTTATTGGTATAAAACAACTCCTGCTGTGCAATGGGAACAGCGAAGAAACCCTGAGCGCTACCTATATTCAGGGCAGCGGCAGCATTAAGACGAGGGATACATCTTTCCTGTTTTCCAAATCCGAAAACCGGAGCCATGCCCCATATCAATTCTGTGTTCTGCTCCCATTTATCGGTAATTGCTGTCTGAAACGAAAGTACATTAATCAGTTCCTGGGGTAGATTAGCGGGCATATTTGCTGTCGGAGTAAAGGTGTGTAACTTCAGTCCGGCTGCCAAACATGCCTTTAATGCCTCATCGCAGGCCTGGGCAGCACGGTCCCATTTCCGTTGATCTTTTTGTGGGTTAAACAGCTGTTGCCCATCTTTATTACTAAGCCCGGCGTAATCAGCGTTGCCATTAAATAATGGGCTCGCAGCAGTTACCAAAATCTGAGCTTTAACGGCGCGTGTAACAAGTGAAGTCACCCTGCCAAGTTCCTGTGTCTGATTTTGGATTTGGGTCGGCAAATCCGGCGTAGCCTCATCTAATAACTGAACCATATAATTTACTACTGAATCTACAGGTTTTCTTTTCACCCTTGTAGCCTCTATCGAACTGTTAATCGGCAGGTTAACATTGGTGATTGGAATAGGTCCATACATCCTGAACAGGTAAAAGTGATAATAGGCTTTTAGGAATTTCACCTCCGCAATCCATCTCTTTTTTTCTGTATCGCCAAGATCTATCGGCTTGTCGATATTTTCCAGCATCGTATTACAGCGTCTGATGGCGTTGAACATTGCCTGCCCTCCCTCATTTCCATCCCAGTAATTTAATCCAGGGTTGTTGCTGGTCTGCGTACCCCTCATCATGTTAAAGCCAACGGCATTAATACCCTGCGTATCGTTCAATTCATTCTGCCCCGGGAAAACAATTTCACCCGAAGTAGAAAATCCCCCGTCCATCCATGGCTCCTGCAACCGCTGTAATGTACTATAACAGGTGAAGAGATAATTTTCAGCCTCGTTACGGTTTCTGAACGCATAATCTATTGTACCTACATTGTCTGGGGTAACGTTCAGGTACTTTTTGCATGATGCCATGGACAATACCATAACAACAGCATATAAAATTTTTGAATATAATGGTTTCATACCCTAATTCTTTGTTTTAAACTATAAACTAACATTTATGCCCAGGTTGTAAACTTTCTGCAATGGGTAAGAAAATCCATTGCCACCTATTTCCGGATCCCACATTTTAAATGGGCTCCAGGTTACCAGGTTAAGTCCGCTGAAATAAACCCTCAGGTTTCTGAGTTTAATCTTACTTGCCAGCGTTCGGGGTAAGGTGTAACCTACTTCCAATGATTTCATTCGGAGGAAACTGCCATCACGTAACCACCACGAACTATTCTGGCGGTTATTTTCAATCACCGCACCGTTTATGCCAAGCCTTGGATACAATGCATACAGATTCTGATTATCTTCAGACCAATGGTCATCTGCGAACTGTTGGATCACTTGGGTATTACCTGGTAACCATGCATCGGGGCTTTTAATAAACGGACTTGTTCTTGCCGGATCAATTACAAAAGATACACCTGCCTGTCCCTGGAAAAACATATTAAGATCGAAGTTCTTGAAACCGGTTGAGATGCCAAATCCATATACAATTGTGGGTACGGTAGGGTTTCCGAACCATGTTTGATCTTTACCGTCAATTACGCCATCATTGTTTAAATCGCGATATTTGATATCGCCACCCATTGGTGCGACGCCATTGGTACTGAATATCTGTTTAGGGGAGTTTCTGGCTTCACTGTCGTCTACAAATAAACGTTCTGCGATGTAGCCAAAATTTCTGTTCAGGGCAACACCATTGTGCAGACGGTACTTATCACTGAAATCAGGTTCCTCGTATTGTGTATATTTGTTTTTGGCCAAAGTAAAATTGGCTAAAGCTGATACCCATAAATCGTTACTGAAATTATGTTTTCCGTCAAGCGAGAATTCGATACCCTGCGATTCTACCTTTCCTATGTTAGCGGAGATCTGTGATTCCAATCCCGTTGTACTCGGAATATCTTTTCTATCCTGAAGGATGTCTGACTTAAAGTTTTTATAAACCTCTGTGGTAAATCTTATGTTTTTGAGGAGCGTTAATTCCAATCCCAGATTGATCTGCCTCGATACCTCCCAGGTAACATCCCTGTTTTCATAATTGTTGATCGTAACCCCGTTATGTGAGTAACCAAGGTTAGTTCCGAATGAAGCCGGATTTCCGCCGTTCAGGTTAACGTCTGATAAGTAAAAAAATCGTCTGTCACTGATCGCATCATTACCAACCAAACCGTAGCTACCCCTGATTTTCATGCGGCTGATCACATTGGAAAGATTTCCATAGAATTTTTCTCCAGATACGATCCACGAAGCACCAACAGTTGGGAAGAAACCAAACCGATGGTTTTCTGAGAAACGTTCCGAGCCATTGTAACCAAAGTTGAACTCTAAGAAATATTTACTCTTATACGCGTAAGTAGCACGTCCTGAAAGGCCGAGATTCCGGAAGGGTAAAGAATTAAATAATGTAGTGGCGTTTGCGTTGAGCAATTGCTGTTGTGTACCGATCAAGGCAGCACTTACATTGTGGTTTTCATTAATATCTGCTGAATAATCGAGTACACCCTGTAGATACAGAAAGGTATTAAGCGTACTCTGCCCTGCGTAGTAGTTTAGGTATTCCCTGGCCTGATCAGGCTTGTTATTGATCCAGTTTAGTGTATATTGGTTAGATGCCTTGTCGTACGACTGAACATTATAAAAATAAGGTGCATAGGCTAACTCTGATTCGAATCTGGCGTATCTGTTGGTACTGAAGATTCCTTTAAAGTTTAGGCCTTTTGTAAGGAAATCCAGTTTTTGGTTAAGCTCAAGTTGTGCGAGCATCCTCGATTCTGAAAATCGTCTGTTTCCTCTTAACAATGCAGCGTATGGGTTAATGTTTTTTACATCTGTAGAAGAAGTAGGCGGTGTGCTTCCATCGGGCAGCACTGTAGCTTCGGTATTGTTACCAAAAAGAATGTGCTGAACACGTGCATTGGCTTTGTCTGGTTCGTAATAGGCCGGAAAATCGACCGGGCTTGTGTGTGTAGCTATATTATATAGATCTGTTGCAAACGACGGGTCATTCGTCATAGGGCCTACATATTCATTAAAGTTACCCGATAAACGTACAATCAGTTCGGTAGTATTGGTTAGATCAATATTTACATTCGATCGTAACTGATAGTTTTTAAAACGAACGTTATTGTTATTGTTGTTTCTGATATCTGTTTTCAAGATTCCATTATCATTCGAAAAAGATCCGGCTACATAATACCTGGCTACTCCACCACCACCGGAGATATTCAGGTTAGCCCTTTGTGTTGATGTATTTTTTTTAAATAACATATCCATCCAGTTTACCGCAGGATAAACGTAAGGATTACTACCAGGGGCACCAGCCAATGAAGCCTGTGTGTTTAATATTTTGTTCGGAGTGTATGGTGCTCCCGGCGAATTTCTTGTACTCAGCGCTTCGTTGTAAAGCTTCATATAGGTAACCGGATCTGCAATTTGCAGCGGGCTAATCGGTGAAGATGTGGAGCCCTCCATGCGAACGCTAATCTGTGCTTTCCCGGCTTTCCCCTCTTTAGTTTTAACAAGGATTACACCGTTTCCACCTCTGGCACCATATAACGCCGTTGCACTTGCATCTTTTAAAACTGAAAAACTTTCAATATCATCCACTTGGAGGCGCGCCAGATCAGAAGAGGTCATTTCCACATTATCTATCAAAATCAATGGGTCTCTTCTATAACCAAAGGTAGTTACTCCCCGAATAAAGAAATTAGCATTGTCCTGGCCGGGTTGTCCACTCGGCTGAAATGCAACAACACCTGCTATTCTACCAGCAAATGCGGTGGTAAGGTTACTGGCAGGCACTTTTAAATCACCGGGCCGTACAGATGTTACCGCACCAACGATGGCTTCTTTTCGTTGTTTCTGCCCCAATGCTGTAATCACAACCTCGTCTGCCTGTACCGCATTTTCTGCAAGTTTAACGTTAAGTATGGTCGTGTTTGCAGTAACTGTTATTCTTTTTTCTACGTAACCCACAAACGAGAAACGGAGTTCGACACCAATGTTCACATCGAGAATAAACCTCCCATTGTTATCCGTTTGGGTACCGGCCTTAGTACCAGTAACAGTGGCCACAACAACGCCCGGAATGGCCATTCCTGCCGAATCGGTAACCTTACCGGTAATGGTTTTCTTTCCCGTTTGAGAAAAGCCTGTGGCGGGCATAAAAATCAGGAAAAACACAAGAATCGAACCGGTCAATACCATTGCATTTCTTAACCTGTTGGGCACCGATAAGTGCCCACAAAACAAAAATAATTGCTTCATTTGCTAATTAGCTTTTAAATGAGTGAATTAAAACTATTTAAGATAGATGTGAACAAACAGCAGTATTAATGCCCTTTAAGATTTTGTAAATCTGATGGTCGCCATTTAGCGATCATAAAAGAAGGAAATTGCTTCCCGGTAAAGTAATTTGTAAAATTTCTCATATTGTCTGGTTATTTGGTTAACGAAAATGTAATCTGGACTGGATTAACTTTTACAACAGTTCATTTAATTGTTTCGCATCTCTAACATGAAACTAAGCACTGAAACGCAATCAAATTGTTATTTTATCCTATCCTATCCTATCCTACTATTTTCGAATACAATTATAAACAAAAAAACTAATATTCCAACTTTCTAGAGATAAATCGTTTAAGAATAATGAAAAGGATTAAACCAGCATATCAACAGCATGGAAAAAGGATTTCTGCCAAATGTAAATTTAGGCTGATTCTTAATCTTTGGAAATGAACGGTTCTATCCTTTGGCGGTTTTCAGCCCCGCTCTCCGTTACTCCCGACGTAAAGTCGGGGACCACTGCGATCGTATTTAGTATAAAGTTTGGTGCTTTTGGCAACATACCGGGAGCAGACCTTTCGATTATAAACCTGACAGCAGCGGCAGCCTCCGATTTTTTCTATCGGAGCTAAAGTGGATGGCAGGGCTACAAAGGCTAAGAACTACAGCACGCTCGTTTTCAAAAAAAATAGCTCTTGATGTAAATTTAGATAGCTTCTAAGATTTTGAACAAGAAATTGCTTGAGTAAGAATATGAACTGTGTGAAATAGAGATTAGCTGTCGTGATGAAGTTTGCACTAAAGTGAATTCCTTCTCATCAGTTTATTCTCCATAATGTGTTTAATGGGTTTCAAACTGAGTACAAATTCAGCGGCCAGGCGGCCCATATGCGCAAAATCGATAGAAAATGTAGTAATCCCGTCAAATATGATCTCTTTCACATTATCATCATTATGCGAAAGAATACCTAAATCTTTACCCACCTTTAAGCCTTTTACCTTGGCATCTTTTAACATTTCCCAAAGTTCGAGGTTGTGGATGGTAAAATAAACCTTATCGGGTGCAATACTGCCAGATTCATAACTGTTTTTAATTACACCATTAATCTTAAACTCTTTTATGAAACGCTTAAATGAAACCAAAACTTCATTGGGCTCTGCAGACGATGGTTTAAAAAAGAAAACAAACTCTGAAAATTCTTTTATCCGGGGTGCCAGTTGCAAAAACGCATTATAAGAAGCTTTCTCAAATTCCTGAACGATGTAAGAATACTCGCCTTTCAATGCTACGTACCGGTCTACCATCAGGAGTTTTTCTTTGGGTAACTGTTCTAGTATTTCTTTGGCTTCGTTGCTTTCTATTGGTGCAATAACATACAAACCATACTGGCCTTTATTGCTGTTGATGATAGATTCGAAAACACTTAAATTATTGTGGTGGAAATATACGTCAACCTGAATATTTTCACCTAAATGGTCGCGGAAGTTCTGGTAAAAAGTTTCCTGAAAGGTATCGAATGCATAAATTAATAAACAAACCTTAAGGTGTTGTTCAGTATCATCAGTAGCTACAAAATAACCCCTTCTGTTTTTCGATTCTAAAATCCCCCTGCTGATCAGTTCTTTATATGCTTTGCCAATGGTTTCTTTGGCAAAACCTGTTTCCCTCATCATTTCGTTAACTGAAGGCAGAATATCTCCCTTAGCAATCAGTTTATGGTTTAGGCCATTAATGATTCCCTGAACAAGTTGTTCGTGTTTCGATAAAGAATTTATGATACTCAAATTCTTGATTTCAATGAACAGCTTTTCTTTATTCATGCAACTCCATTTAGTTTATAATCGATTTAGTTTAAGGTAATTTTGCTCGAAATATATAAATTTAATAGTGAAAATATTTAATTTTTTTATCGCTATACCAGCTGTTGATCGATCGTATTTAAGAAAATTCTTCATCGCGAGGCAAGCCGGCCACGCAATTACTTGCTTAAAAAGCAATCATTTGCACCTTAAAAACGAGCAAAATGCTTTTTTCATTGTAATGCCAAATTTTACATCCTGCAATATTAAATCCAGTTAATTACAGTGCATAAATAGATGATAATATCCTGTCGCACAACAACAAAAAAATGTTAAATGAGCAGAATAAAAATGCTCCATGAAACAACAATATGTAACAACCGGTATAGGAAATTGTCTAAAACTTTTAACGAGCTCAGAATGTTAATTAATAAAATAAGAAAGAACATGGGAATTTTAAAAACAGCAATTATTGGCGCTGCAGTTTATGCCGGCGTAAAATATATCACGAAGAAAGATCCAATTACCGGACAATCGATAGTTGATGAGTTATTGGATAAGGCTCCAGGATGGGTAGATAAAGCAAAAGGATATACCGAAGATCTGAAAAACAGGGCAAGTAATGCCGCCGAAGACTTAGCCAGATGAATACCTGGAAGAAAGCAGGAACTCCAATACACGAGATACCTTTTTCTTTAAAATTACAAACAAAAGCGTCCCGATTTAAATCGGGACGCTTTTGTTTGCAGTTTAAGATAATAACATATGATACCGCACTAAGGTGCTAACAGTTGATAATACTAAGAGTGTCAGATGGTAACATCTGATACCACTATCGGATTAAAATGCATCAAACCAAAGTTTGGTGGTTAATAAATCTGCACCCTGGCTGCTCACCGCATTTTTATAATTCTGTCCGTTTAACGATTGTTCAGAACCTGGATAAATAAAACGTACCGGAATTTTGCCATTCAACACGGTATTAACAGATGCAGTTAATTGGGGATAATCTAACCTTCTCTGCTCTGCCCAGGCTTCTAAACCCTGACCAAATAAAGCAATCCATTTTTGTTCACCGATTGATTTTTTATAATTACCTGCATCATATTGTACTGAAGCCTGATTAATATAATCATCAACAGCACTTCCACCAATACTGTATTGATCAAATGATGCCCTGATGGCCTGTTTATACAGATCAGCTGCATTTTCGGCAGTAAAACCTCTTGCAGCGGCTTCTGCCCTATCAAAAAGCAGTTCGGCATAGCTAAAAATCACAGCAGGTGCTTTTGGTGCTAAAAAATAAGTTCCTGGTCTGGAAGAATTTGCCAAACCTATTGCACTGGCTTCTGAATTTGTTGAGCCATTCGGAATGCCTACATACGTTTGAGGTGTAGCATTATCAGTTTTGCTTGCATAAACTGGCAACCTAGGATCATTTAGTGCAAAAAGTTTATCCACGATGGTTTTGCTGATCCGGTAATCATTCCTGGTTTCGAACGAGGCTGCTACCGGATTTTGCTGAGGTGAATCACTGTAGAACAGTTGTGCATTCTCCGATTTGCTATTAATATAAGTACCACCTTCTGCAAGTATTTCATCAATTACCTGTTTAGCTTTAGCTGGCTCTTTATCTGCAATGCGTAATGCGATACGGAGGCGTAAAGAATTGGCAAACTTTTTCCATAAAGCAATATTGCCGCTATAAATCACATCTCCACCTATAACTTTTCCTGAAGCTGGATCTAAAGCTGCCTGTGCAGTCTTTAAATCGTTAAGAATACCGTAGTAAACATCCTTTTGTTTATCGTAAACTGGTGTAACAAACTGTTTGATTTTTCCAGCCTGTGCGTACGGTATATCCCCATAAGCATCGGTAAGTAACAAAAAAACCCACGATCTCAGTACCAGGGCTACACCTTTATAATTTGGATTGCCCTGTGCATCGCCTAATTCGATAATTTTATTAAAGCCAGCAATACTTTGCGCATAACCAGTAGACCATAAAGAAGTAAAACTACTGTTCGAAAAGATATAACGATCTTCTTCGGTATATTGAACTTTAGCCCAGTGTTGTGCAAAAAGCAGACTCGAGTTCATGTTATTGGTTACCCCCCAATACGTATCAGCTGTAGTTTTAGTGGTACCAGTAAGTAAATAATCGGGTTGCGGAATTTCCGGAGCATTCGGATTAATGTTTACCTCATCAAGTTCTTTATTACAAGATGAAAATGCAATTGCCAGAATAGCCAGTATATATAGTTTTTTATTTTTCATGATGGTAAGATTTAAAATTTAACATTCAGGTTTATACCGTAACTGCGTGTGCTTGGATTAGAAAGACTTTCTAAACCCTGACCGTTACCCGTATTAAAAGCTACTTCTGGATCGATATCTACTGTGTTGCGGTGGATAATCCATAGGTTACGGCCAACAAGTGATACTGAAACGCCTTGTAAACTTAATGGGCGAAGCCATTTTGACGGCAGGTTATAACTTAATTTAACCTCGCGGAGTTTTACATATGAAGCATCGAAAATATTTGCTTCATCGATATTTCTGAATGATTTATAATATTGTTGCGCAGGCAATACTCTTTCATTGCGTTTACCATCGGCAGTTACGCCATCAAAAACAATCCCATCATCATAAACCGTAACTCCCGCCGGGGCTGTTCCGTTTATCCTTACCGTACCATTTTCCTTCTTATTATCCGGATAATAATATGAGATTCCGCCGTATTCTGCTGCTCTTCCCGGAAGCGTAGAGGCTAAAACCCCGGTATAAGTTCCTGTAGCATAAGTTCCGTTATAAATAGAGCCACCAATACTGGCATCAACCAAAACGCCTAAACTGATGCCTTTATAAGTGAAAGTATTGTAAACGCCGCCAATCCAATCTGGTGTATATTTTCCCAATACCTGTTTTGTTGGATTTGTAGTTGGTGCACCTGTAGCGTTTACAATGATATTTCCATTGCCATCTCTTAAAAAAGCGGTTCCGAACAATGATCCATAAGGTTGTCCAACGGTAGCAATAACCTGCGCCGAATTGGTAGCCACAATATAATTCGTTAATAATTTCTCCGCATCAAGTTCAATTACCCTACTTCTATTAGCAGCAAAATTGAAATCAATATCCCAGGTAAAAGTTTTTTTAATTGGTGTAATGCCCAACTGTGCTTCAATACCTTTGTTGTTTATTTTTCCGGCATTAAGCAGTTTTGAACTAAATCCGGTACTTTGACTTACATCGGCAGCTAAAATCTGATTGTAACTATTGGTGTTATATGCACTTAAATCGAAACGTAACCTTTTGTTAAAGAAAACAGCCTCAACGCCCAGTTCTGTTGAAGTGGTAGTTTCTGGTTTAAGGTTAGGATTAAGGTCGATATTACTTGTGGTAAGCTGAGGGTTTGCGCTAAACGGTGCACTAAATGCATAAGTATTGATCAAGCGATAAGGATCTGCATCTTTACCTACTTTAGACCAACCTCCACGTATTTTCAAATAATTAAGGGCTTCACTTTTAATGTCGAATGCTTCTGTTGCTACAAAACTTCCGTTAAATGATGGATAAAAATACGATCTGTTTTGCGCTGGTAAGGTAGATGACCAATCGTTACGGGCCGTGATGTTGGCAAAAAGGTAATTCCTGAAACCAATCTGTCCAGAGGCATAAACACTGTAAGATTTTAACCGCGATAAATTATTTGATGAAATTAAAGGATCGCGGGAGTTTTTAAGGGTATACAGTCCGGCAATGGCCAATTTAGGCGCACTTTGATCGTTCTGCTCGATATATTGCCTGCGGATGTTCCCACCACCTAACAATTCGAGACTAAAATCGTCATTCAACTGTTTGTTAAAGTTTAATGTCGCATCTGTATTATTTTCACTTACTGTAAAGGCACTCTCAGTATAAGAGCCGAAAGGCGTTCCATTGGTGCCATATGCAATCCTAACTTTACGTCTATCGTTGTAATAATCGGTCCCTGATCTGAAATTGAAATCAAGTCCATCAATAATCTTATAATTCAGGGCTAAACTTCCAATAATGCGGCTACGGTTTTGCGATACGGTATTTTCGTAAGCTACCCAATAAGGATTGCTGTAATAGCTATTGTTCCAGTTAAACGTTTTTCCATTTTCATCCAAATAATCTTTCAATTGGTTAATATCAACCTGACGGCCGAACCAGGTAAACTGCAACATGGTACTGGTAGATCTCGAACCACCCGTTCCAGGTAAATTATCTGAATTAAGCTTACTATAGTTTGCATTTGCGGTTAAACTTAATTTGGGTGTTACTTTTACTGTGGTATTCAGCACAAACGAATTTTTGCCCTGTCCGGAGTTTGGTACTATCCCCACCTGTTTCAGGTTATTGTATGATAAGCGGAAGTCGTATTTTTCGCCTGCATCTGCAATGGATACTCCATTGTTTAATGAATATCCGGTTTGGAAGAAATCGCGCACATTATCAGGATGCGCCACAAATGGAACGGCTATTCCCTTCGAATAAAATTGTGGGATTAATCTGCCATCCAATTTAGGGCCCCAGCTTTCATCTACGCCATCGTTAATGCCTTTACCTGCACCATCTACATAACTAAATTTGCCCTCCGATCCCTGACCGAAGGCATTTTGATACACGGGTAGCGTAAGCAAGGTTTCTAAAACCGCGTTTGAATTGATGGCAATGCCTAATCCTTTTTTCGATTTACCTGTTTTGGTTTTAATGAGGATGACACCTGCCGCAGCCCTCGAACCGTATAATGCAGCGGCATTTGGTCCTTTTAACACACTTATCGATTCTATATCTTCTGGATTAATGTCTGAAATGGTATTGGCATAATCTCTTGCCCCAGCCGAATTTAACTGAGAATTATCTACCGGTATCCCATCAACCACAAATAATGGCTGGTTATTTCCGGCAATAGATGTTTCTCCCCTGATGACCACACGCGAGGAACCCATGCTCCCCTGGCTATTGGTTACCCTTATACCTGCTATTTTTCCGGCCAGTGCATTTACCAGGTTGGATTCTTTAGCTTCGGCCAAATCCTGTCCTTTTAATTCCTGAACAGCATAACCAAGCGATTTCTTCTGCCTCGAAATACCCAATGCAGTAACCACTACTTCATCAAGCGCATTATCGCTTGACTGAAGAATGATCGAAATGGGGCCGGCGTTTTTATTGATCTGTATTTCCTGGCTCTTAAAACCGATATAAGAAAATACCAATGTACCCTTATCTGGTGCATGAATAGAAAAAGCTCCTTTTGCATCAGAAATGGTGGCTTGTTTGGTTTCTTTTATTAAAATGGAAACACCAGGGAGTGTTTCACCATCTGCCGACTTTACCGTTCCGGTAACCGCGGCATTTTGAGCGGAAAGCTTTTGCACAATAAAGAGCAGAAAGATAAACGCTATTGACTTTAAAATTTTAAACATAAGTGTGTAGTTAATAATCAATTAAAAGGGATAATAATTTTGGGCAAAACAATTTTACCACGGCTAAAAGTGTATTTGTTTTTAAAGAGAAAAAGGAATGGTTAGCCTAAAAAAGCCTGTTAAAATGGAGCAATTTTAACAGACTCCACGCATTCGGAAGCATGCGTTAAGGTTTACATTAATAGATTTCAGCTCGTCTGTCTTTTTCATTTGAATGATTTTATTTAATGCATAATTTAATTTCAAGAACGCATTCAGGGCAAAAAAAAAGCACCCCTTAAATCAGAAGTGCTCCATATAGTTCTTATAAGGATAACGCAAACAACTGACTTAACTACCCCAGATTCATCTGGGATGGAATTAGCACCATTTCTAAAAATTTAGATGGTTGCTAAGGCTTCACAGGGCCATTCCCTCCGCCTTTCTTGATAAGTATTTTAAAATAACTGGGGCAAAGGTATAATTAATTCCATTTATCCTATAGTTTTTATAGATTTTTGTTGAAAAATTTTTTCTTTGCCAATTACATCCATATATTTGTCTACTAGTTTAGTCGACAAATACACATCCCAATGAAACTAAAATCCATTTTAACAGCCGTATTGGCTATATCAATAACTTTCACCTATGCTCAGGACCATATTGCATTAGCAAATAATCAAGCAGCAAAGCTTAAAGAGAAAAAACAAAATGTTTTTGTTGCCCTCGGCATCTGGCGTGGAATAGCTAAGGTTAAGGAAGGATTAGAAATCCCCTTTAACTTCGAAATCAGCGAAAAAAGCGGTCAGCAGAAATTATACTTCCGCAATGCTGAAGAAAGTTTCGAAGGTGGCCTTGTAAAACAAACAGCTGATTCGCTTTTCGTAAAACTGGATCAATTTGATAACGAACTCGCATTTGCAATAGATGGTGATCAATTAACAGGCACATTAAGGAAACAGGATAAAGCCGGCAAACCTTTAACCATTGTTGCTGAACGAAAAAATTACCGTTTTAAAACAACAGATAAACCTGCAAAGGCAGACTATTCTGGCAGTTATGATGTAGTTTTTAAATCGCCAAATGGTAAGGAAGAGAAAACAGTAGGTTTATTTAAGCAAACTGGTAACAAACTTACTGGCACTTTTCTCCGTGTAACAGGCGATTCACGTTATCTGGAAGGTGTAGTAGAAGGAAATGAATTTCAACTTTCGAGCTTTATTGGCTCCTCTCCTTCCTATTACAAAGGAACTTTCCAAGCAGATGGCTCATTAACCGGCGAAATTTTAGGCGCAAGGGGAAGCCAGCCTTTTACCGGAACTAAAAATAAAGATGCTGCACTGCCCGATCCTTACAAACTTACCTACCTGAAAAAAGGCTACAAAACGCTTGATTTTAGCTTTCCTGATGTAAACGGTAAAAAGATTTCGTTAAAGGATGAAAAATATAAAAACAAGGTGGTGATTTTAACCATAACCGGAAGCTGGTGCCCAAATTGTGTTGATGAAGCTACTTTTATTGCGCCCTGGTATAAAGAAAACAAGAAACGTGGTGTAGAAATTATTGCTTTGCATTATGAACGCTCAACCGAACCTGAATATGCAAAAAAGGTGATGACGCGTTTCCGCGAACGTTTTGGAATAGATTACGACCAGGTTATTGCAGGTACTGCCGATAAGCAGGTCGTATCAGAATCGTTGCCTGCACTCGATTCTTTTTTATCGTTTCCAACCACAATAATCATCGATAAACAGGGCAATGTAGCGCAGATCCATACGGGTTTTAATGGCCCCGCAACCGGTAAATTTTATGATGAATTTGTGAAAGAATTTAATACAGAGATTGATACCTTGCTGAAGAAATAATTTGTCTTATCGATCCTTCTTAACGAAATCGTCACCCTGATCTGTACCGAAGTGGAAAGCTACGAAGTAAACCAAGCCTTAAGCGAGCTCACCGAAGGTAATTCATTTCAGGGTCTTGTATGGCAGTAATCCTAAAGTAGTGGTCGGTGAGACACCACCTACTAGAAAGAATAATTATGCATAACGTATTGTTTTTTGGAAAGCAGGTGCAGCGCGCTTCGGTTTAGGCAGTCCTTCTTTCCGCTTCTATCTTTTTGTGAATTAATTGCATAAACGATATAGTCTTGCAACAAAAAGAATAGCCGCTACAATAAGGTTTATTTTACCGGGGGCTGTGTAGTAAACAAAGCCGAAAGCGAGCTTACCAAAGTTAATTCATCACAGGGCCGGGGTGTTTAGATAAATTCAGGTAATTACGTATGCATCAGCTTCCTTGCAGAAAAAAAGTGCTTAGCCCCGGGCGTAGCGGCATCCCCGAAGCGCAGCGTAAGGATACAGCAAAGCAAGGGAACAAACTTTAATATTAGCACAGGCAAACCGCTCCAAAGAATTATGCATAACGTACCGTTTTTTAGAAAGCAGGCGCAACGCTCTTCGGTTAGGCAGTCCTTATCGGTAGCTGTCTCACCGACCGAAATATATTTGGTAATAAATCCTAAGTATTGGTCGGTGAAACACCGACCAATAGAAATTCCGTGACTTCTGTGTTTCCGTGGCGAAAACCATGCTACTGAATAGTCTTCAAAACAAAATCTATTATCGTTTTCTTCGGCACCACAACAGTAGTAGTTCGGCTAAACCTGGCGATATTAATCCCATAAAAATTACCCTCCCAATCGAAAACAGGAGAACCGCATGCATTGATCTTAACGGCCGCATCGTGAGTAAAAATGGCATTAAAACCATCTCTTCGCTCCGACTTTCCACCTTCAAATTTCTCTGCCGGGTGATTAAATACCGACTGACCCCGCCCCTCTAGTTTTAATGTTTTACTCATTTTACCCGAAGCATTTTCCCATTCAAAAGAAACCTCATCATCTGCCCAATATTTCATTATTTCTGGGGCAAATTCACTCGCTTTTTTTATCAGTTTACCATTCATGCTGATCAGTTCATCGCCAACTTTTATGCCTGCTTTTTCTGCCGGACTGCCTTCTTTGATTAACGAAAACTGAACGGGACTGGAATTATAAACCACCATTGCGCCTAAATAAGGCTGACTATTAATTTTCGGCAAATTAAATAGCTTACTGCCCAAAACACTGAGCATCACCTTGCCAGCAGGATCAATGCTATAAAGAAGTTTACCCATCTCTATTCTAACGCTGTCGCTATCAGAAATATTTAAATCAATTCCCCCGTTTATCCGTTGATCAAGTTCAAATAAAACCAGGTCGTTCTCCTGATCTTTTCCTATTAACTTAATTGGCACCGCAACTCCATTAATATCACCTTTTGCTTGTTCGCCAACCATCGTGTTTTTACTGAGTAGAAGTTGTTTTTTAGCTCCATTTGCTGTGTTAACATTCAATAAAGCGGCGTAAATATCCTGGTTTTTTCCTTTTATCATACTTTTGATGGAAAAGCAGCTGTTTTTAAGCGTTGGCATATTAAAATCAGGGTGTAAAGCCTTCTGTTTGCTTTCTTTCTGTAATAGCAAAGACAAGGGATCTGTTTTCACACTATCCCTCTTTTCAGGGAAAACGGTATAAAGTTTTTCGCTGTTTAAAGCCGTCCAATAACGGCGGTAAAGGTCAACAGGAATTTCGAAATTCATTTCTTCCGAAACATCAATGGCACTGTGCAATCCGATTACGCGGCCATAATAATCAAATAAAGGGCCACCAGAATCACCTGGTTCCATTTTGCAGGTGGAGCGGATAAAACCATATTCATTTTTCACTTCTGCAATATTTCCCAACCTTAAGGTTGGCAGCATTTGATTTAAGGTTTCGGGATAAGAAATGCTGATACAAGGTTCGTTTTTAAGCAAACTTGCCGAATAACCCATCTCAGCAAATGGATAGGTGCCTTTATCAGTAATTTTCATCATGCCCACATCTGGAATGCCTGGCGTCTCTTTATTTTCTATTTTACCAAGTGCCAGCGCGATGCATTCGCGGCCATCAGGAAAAAAAACCTTATAATTTTTACCGGGCAAAATGGTGTGTGCAGCGGTTAGGATATAACCATCGGCACTAACCACCACCCCACTAAACTGAGCACTGGTTCTTTGGTTTTGCTGTACATCGAAACCCCACATCCGTACACTTGCAGGGTACGCCTTTTTAACTGCTTCGGCAATGGTTTTCTGAAATTTGGCAACCTGTTTTTTCTGGGCCACAGCATTTAAGCTGAGAAGCATAACTATCGTTACTACTATTCCCTTTATAGCGTTATTCATTTGTTATTTATGATTTTTTGCCAATGTAATCCGCTCAGAAATTTCCTGGAGCGCAGCGGCATCGGTTCCGGTGAAGCCGGTTAGTTTAAATACAATGTTGCCTGCTTTATCGATAATAAATTTTGCAGGGATGGCACTTACGCCGTAAGCTTCAACCGCAGCATTACGTCCAGTCCCATCTTTCAAGTCCATTAGCACCTGAAAATTAAAACCCGATTGTGCGATGTATTTTTTTACATCTTCAACTGGTGTTTTGGTGGTTTCCCAGGTATGTATAAATAAGAACTTTACAGAAGGATCATTTTTATAGGTATTAACGGCAAGCTGCATCGCATGAAAAGATTTTTTGCAAGGCACACACCATGTCGACCAAAAATCGAGCACAACTACTTTCCCTTTTAGATCCTTTAGCGATACTGCATTTCCATCGAGATCTTTTAAAGTAAAATTGGCTGCAGGTAAACCGATCATTTCTGATAAAAGCTTATTGTGCAAGGAATCAGCTTTGTTTACAGCAGTTTGTGCCGATACAGAAATACATGTAAACAGGCACAAAGAAGCCAAAAGGCAAAGCCTTAAAAAAAGTTTCATATTTTAAGTTAAAAGGTTAAAAAACCGGCAAGGCCATTTTACCGGCCATGCCGATCGCATAGATAGCTTAAATAAGGATCTCCAATATTTTTTCTTTCGGTGGGTAACACTTGGTTTCATCACACACCTGATAGTACAGACCACATTTAATTTTAGTGCCTGCTTTTGCCTTGCTGTAATCGACCATTATCCTAAAGTTTGCCTTTCCTTCAAAAATAAACATGCCCTCGTTGCCCGGATAAGGAATAGCTGCTGTTGTTTTCCATTCTTTATCGGCCACTGCACCTTCAGGAAGTTCCAATCTGGTTTCGGTAACCACAAATGGATTATCTTTAGATACATAGGCATAAATATGCCAGCCTTTTAAAATTTTGGCTTCGATAAGCAAACTGTCTTTTTTATTGTCATTACCAGGAATAAACCTTGCAGAAACCGCAACCGGATCGGCCGTGGTAGGCTCATCATTAACAATCGCTTTTGGCAACTGGTAACTTTGCTGTTGACCAGTAGGAAAGCTTTTTCCATAGGTATTGACCATGAATTTAAAGCCACCAGATTCAGTATAAAATAGATTATTAAGGTTTAGATTGAGCCAATTTCTCCATTCAGCTGCTTTGTTGAATTTTTGAGTAGTGTAACGTTCGAGCAAACGTTGCGCCATCGCTACCTCTTTGTTGGCCTCCAATAAAGTTACACATTTATCTAAAAGCGCCACTTTACGGTTAGAAATACCTAGCTTTTGTGCATCACGGTCTAACTGAAGGGTATACACGCCAGAAGGATAGAAATATTCATAATTTTGACGGTAATACTTGTGATAGAGACTGATATTAGTACCATAAATAGCAAATAAACTATCTCCAGCATAACTTTTTACATAGTCCTCAAAAGATTGGGTATCGTTGGTTACCGGCATTTTCAAAAACATTTCGTTGCCATGGCCAATATCTTCACCTTTTGCTTTTTTATCTTTTAATTCCTGTTGCATTTTCAGCATACGCAGGTTCCCTTCACGACGTGATACAATGGCCTGATTATAAAGATCTTTGCTTAACCGATAAATCAGTTCATCTATGCCACTACGGGTTTCGATCTGTACTTTTTTAACAATAGCCGGAAGATGATCGAATTTTTTGATGTAACAGATCGTGTTTACAAAAACATCTTTGGCCTCATCTGTCATATAATCAGGAGAGCCTGCAAAACCCCACATAAAATAATTTCCTTGGCGACCTAATGCCACTGCTTCGGCATTTTTAAGACAAACGCCACCTGAAATAGATTCAGCATCTGGCGAATCGTTAAACCCTTCGCCATGCGAAACCATGCCGATTAGATAAGGTTCTTTGGAAGAAAAGCCTTGCTTTACCACCTGCCACCTATCCATTTGTTTGGGTGTACCAACTCCTTGATGTCCGTTAAAAAAAGAACCAGGCGTCGGTTTTTTCACCATAGTTAATTTTACAGCATTTGGGGTATTAAAAATGGGATGATCGGTTCTGATGTTCAAGGCTTCGTCATCCAGACACTGGCAGTACCAGTCGAACTTTAAACCTAAAGGTAAACCCACATTGGGTGCCATGGCGTGCATTAAAACCATTGGGCGACTAAATTTTGCGGGCATGTTAACAGGGCCGGCATCCATTAAGGTTACATCTACCTCATCAGACATTTCTACCTTATAATCAGCCACATCTATTACTTTAACCTCGGTAAAGCGCTGTTCCAAAAAGGTTTTAAAATCTGCCATTCTGGTTTTGTATATTTTTTCGACAACAGCTGGTGTAGTTGAATAATAAACTACATTTTTCGGCATTGGTTTATCGGGATTATATCCAACATACAAAACCTTCAATACAATTTTCTCCCGATATTTCGCAGTTCCAAAAGTGAGCAGCGAAACCAGCATCAGGCATGCCGTTAGCATCTTTTTCATCATCTATATTTTATCAACCAATAACTAATTGAATATTTCAGCAAGCTTTTTGTTCAAAGGTTCACCACGCAAGCCATTACCGATAATTTTACCCTGCGCATCTACCAGAAAACTTGCAGGTACTGCGCGTACACCATATAAACGGCCTACTTCATTGTTCCATCCTTTCAGGTCAGAAACATGAATCCAGTCTAAACCATCTTTTTCAATCGCTTCTAACCAGCGTTCTTTTACATTATCCAATGAAACCGAAATAATTTCGAAGCCTTTATCTTTATAGGTTTGATATTGTTTTACCAGGTTCGGATTTTCGGCCCTGCAGGGACCGCACCAGCTTGCCCAAAACTCAACCAGTACCACTTTTCCTTTTAAACTGGCTAACGAAACTGGCTTGCCTACCACATTGTTCTGTGTAAAAAGCGGCGCAACATTTCCAACAGCAGTAATGCCACTTGCGGCAATACGCTGAGCGAGTTCTTTTCCCATATCGGTTTCACGGTACGCTTTGTTCAAGGCAATAAAAAGCGGTTCAACTTTGGCTACATCAACCTTACTTCCGGCAGCTTCTGAAAGTGCTACCAAAGCGAAATATGAATTTGGGTGTTCTTTAGCAAATTGAAATTGTTTATCGGTTCTGTTCTGGATGTTTTTTCTGAAGCGCAGGTCTACTGCTTTCATGTAAGCGGTATCTTTTTGCTGCTCGGCTGTGCCACGGTTAAAATCTATATTAACGGCTTTGGTAAGTGCCATAATGGTACCACCAATAGCTTTGTTATAGGCATCATATTCCTGGTAAACTTTCGAACCACTAAAAACAGCGTTTTCCAAAGAATCCTTTGAAGTGATCGTTACCTGTTCCTTACCAAAATAAAAGTAAATAACATCTCCGGTATAAACTGCCTTACCTTTACCGCCACCAGTATGATCGAGTGCCATACGGGCGTAGGCATTACCAGAAATATGTCCGGCAAACTTGAAACTTCCGTTAACAAGCGCTACTGAATCTTCGTGACTTACACCATTGTCCATGTAATCGATATAGGCTTTCGCTGGTGCTCCCAATGTGCCTATTTTACCTGTTAAACTAAAATTCGGCGCTTGTGCCCAGCTTAAAACTGGTAACAAAATGGCTAATACTGCTAATTTTATGATCTTCATTTGTATGTTTCTTTATGTTTAAATAAGTTCCACGCTCAGATTTAAGCCCAAGCGTGGAACAGCATTATTTTCTGATCGCGATATCAACCGGAGCGCCGGGAATTCCTTCGATCTTTTTAATGAGTACACCATTCATTCCTGTAGCTATATTTAGAAATGAAACGGTTTCTTCTGTTCCTACCATCAATGTTTCTTCGTCTTCAGTAAGTTTTAGCATCGTAATCGATTTACCACTAAAGCTAGTAACAAGCTCCCTAAGCTCTTCATTTACAGGATTATAACGATACACTTTACTGCCATTGGCAATATAGATTACCCCATTTTTAGCACCACTCCATTTTGTATTTTCGTTAATTAACTCCTGGCGTACAAAAAGACGCTTATGTTGAGGGGTAAAGGTAAACGGCCCGTTAAACTGAACATTGAACTTTAATTCATAAATCTTTCCATCGGTTCCCTTACTATAGGCAAAACAATCTGCGTTATTAAGTTGCTCCAAATGAATAAGATCCATACCTACATTTAATGGATCGAAAGCATTTGTTGTGGTAACCGAGTATTGAGTACCAAAATAAACAGGCGCTCCATAAAGATTGATCCTGACAAATTGCTTTCTGTTTTTGTCGAAGCCAATAAAATAGGTAGCCGATTGCGTAAAGCTCATTACAAAAGACGGGGCCAATTCGTAATCACCATCAGCAGGTAAGCCGAACATTCCATAAGTAGCAGCCTGATCCCATGTGCTCGTTGTTCCACCATAAAACTTACCATTTACAACGCCCATCATTACCCCTTGAGGATGCGAGATCAGTGAACCAACCTCAAGATTATCCGGTTGCGTAAAGAAGTTATCCTTAAGTGTATTTGGGTATTTTGGATCTTCCTGCATGGTATTGGGCTCCAACCTGATTCCGCCATTTTTGGTAATAATCCAATACCCCAACATTGTGCCGCCCGTAAATGCGTTCCTAAGCAGAAATAAATTTGTAGGGTTTGCAGGCAAATCTTTCCCCTGCATTGCCCTGTATAAACGGGCCTTTACACTGCCGTCTGGTTTTACAAATGAAAACTGTGTTATTCCATTTTCAATACTCAATACCGTTGTACCGCTGGCAAATTCGGTTCCACCGTCTATGTAAAACTTATGGAAATATTTCATTCCATTTGCTTTGTTGAAGACTGTAAGACGGGCAGCGTATCTTTTAGCCTGCAAACCGAATATGATCCTTAAAGCTGGTCCGGTATAAAGAACGTCATTCCCTTCCATTACACTGATTTTCCATTGAAGTTCTACATTGGCCGCATCCACACCTTCAATTTTTGGTTTGATGATCAAACTATCACCTACACTTGCAGTGTAAACAGAATCGAGGTTGGCCAGTTTAGGCTCAATAGGCATATCGATATCATAATTGCCAAGGTCTTTATGACATGCGGCAAGAGAAACCACACCAATTATTAACAAGATTAATTTTTTAATATCCATGTTTTTACATTTAAATAACCTCATTGCCGTTTTCATCTATAAAATAGTATTTGCCATTTTGCGTGTTTTTTCTCAACAACGTTTTCTTGGCCGGATTTTTTTTATTGTAGAAATAATAACTATTCGAATTACCAGCAGTTACCTCTTCAATTACATAACCTTTTGCTTCATTTTTAGTTACCCAATTAAATGGATTATTTAGCATAGTGGTTAATAATCCTACATAATAGAGGTTTTTTGGTGCGTCCAGTCCGTCGGTAGTAAGGGAGGTTTGCCCGGTTACCAGAATAAACAACTCGTGTTTGGTTCTCGAATAAGGAGGAAGTGGCCAGCTATCCCACCAGCTTGGTTTTTCCAATTTGGAAGAGAATACGACTTTTGCCCTGATCAGATAAGGATTTTCAATGCCCAGATCTGGTGTACCTGTTAATTTGATCAAAATGGAAACTGATCTGTTTTCAAGTTCCTTATCCTTATTATAAATCACCACAGGAATGTATCCCAATCCTTTATTAGGAAGGATTGAATATTGAGTTTTCAAAGCTTCGTAATGAATTCCTGGAGTGGCCGTAGAAGAATCAGCATCTACCCGTGCACTAAATTTTCGCTCTACATCTGTTCTGATTCCGGATAAACGTACCGGTAGCCATACGGTATCCTGGGCCAGTGTAGGATTATAGGCAAAGGTTCTTACTATACTGTCTTTATCTCCATTATAAATGTCGAAATAGACATTAGCACTGTGATCAAAACGCATTTCTTCTGCTTTCTTGCATGAAACAAGGCAGATAATTGCGAATATTAATATATATATTTTCATAATTTGCTATTAATAGAATTTCAAATTGTTTTATCTGCCACCATAAACAATCTCATCGTTAGGAAGAGGAAGTACGAAAATGTTATCGGAAGCAGGAATGGTTACACCGGTTTGCCCTACTATACCTCTGTTAAGCCGCTTATACATATAGAATAACTGGCCTTCGGCTAACCATTCTTTACGGGCATCTTTAAGCAGTTCTTTTAATAAATCTTCTTCGTTGTTTATGGTCAAAGGATCACCTATTTGCCTCGCTTCACGAACCTGCGTAAGGTAATTGACCGCTGTTGTGGGATTACTTGCATATGAACACTCGGCAGCGATGTAATACATCTCACTAAGCCTGATTGCAGGAGCCATGAGGTAATGTAAATTTGCGCCCGTTTCAGCACTTAAGGGGTTTCTACGGTATTTAACGATATCGTAAGACCTTGACGATTGGCTGGAAGTAGCGGATAACCAGTATTTATAACGGGAATCACTTGCTCCGGCTGTTGCCTTCTCATAAATATAATCTGCGGCATCCTCAATCAAGTAAAAACCCCTGGTACCACTTTGAAACCAATTGTCTTTTATTTCTTTTGCAGCACCTGGAATGTACCATCCAAAAACGAGTTCCTTATAAAGAATACGATCTTTTTTCGAATCTTCGAATGCCTCAAAATCACTTTTTGCTGTCCATGGGAATTTTTTCGAGTCAATAACCTCCTTAGCATTAAGCAAGGCCTTAACCTTATCATTTTTATAAAGGTAAACCCGGGCAAGCGTTCCACATACTGCATAATAATTTAAACGATGCCTTCTGTTCTGCAAGAAAAGACTTGGATTTCTCTCTTCTGTATTTTTCAGTGTATCGGTAACTAAGGGATAATTCACGATATAACTGGCACTCCGAATCGGATCTGCAATCAATAATTGTTTCGACTCTTCTAAATCTTTGATGATCAAATCAAGGGTTTCTGATACGTTAGCAACAGGCGTAATCTCCTTTGTGTATTTATTAGCATATGGAATTCCCTTTGCAGTTGGGTTTCTTAAATAAGAAGGTGCAAAAAGACGCAAGAGGTCGAAATGCAAGTATGCTCTTAAGGCAAGTGCTTCGCCTTTGACAATGGAATAATTGGCACCGCTAAAAATGTTCCTTTTTGCATCTACGTTTTCGAGGATCAGGTTACAGTTTACAATGGCATTGTATAACCCCGCCCATATTTTATCCTTACGCTTGATAAACTCGCCATGCTTATAATTGTACAATGAAGTCTGTCTATAATCCTGTCCGTCATCACGCATCGAAAAATTTTGCGCCAGCACCTCTGTTGTGCCAAATGTAAGTTCTTTGCCGTACAGATCTGATTCTGTACTGCGGTTATACACGCCGTTTATGGCTTCCATAAAGCCATTTTCTGTACTGAATAAAATTGGAGCAGCAATTTCTGATTCCGGCTCAACTTCCAGCCATTTCTTGCAGGAACTCAATAACCCTGTTACGAAGATGAGGCCTATTAACAATCTAATTTTCATGTTTTTATATTTTAAATCTGTTCATTAATAGCTTAAAAAGCTGCTCTGACAGAAAAGGTTAAACTCCTGGTAAACGGATAATTAATGCCTCTTTCTTCTTTTACTGATGACCAGCGCACTACGTCATTGGCCGTTATCTGAAACATGAGACTCGACATCGATAATTTAGATGCGAGTTTTTTATTCATATCATAAGAAAGGTTTACTGATTGAAGGTTGATCAGATTATCAGGCTGTATAAATCTCGAGCTTACATCCGTCTCGCCATTATCTGCTATATTTTTATAAAATGAGAGGTCGCCAGACTGCTTCCACTTTTCTTCGAATACACGTTTATCAACATTATATCTTGGATCAGCATTTTCAACACGCTCTACCAGTGTCAGGTTATATTTGTCGCCACCGAAAAAAGTTTGAAACTGTACATACAAGCTAAATCTTTTGTAGTTAACCGTTCCACCAAAGTAGCCGCTCACTTTAGGATTAGGATCGCCAATTACAACATAATCTCTCTTATCATAATCATACGTAAGTGTACCATCTCTTTTGAGGTATAATTCACGCCCGTTTTCCGGATCTATGCCTAACGAACGTACACCATAAATGGCATTAAAAGGTTGTCCTTCGCTAAACCTAAGTAAGGGAATGCCCCTGTAACCACCATCTCCTGGTTTTACAGACTGCAGCTCGTCTGCCCTATCATTGTATTTTTTTAATGCGTTAGAGATTCTCACCACTTTGTTTTTGTTGGAAACCATACTTGCATTCAGGTTTACCGACCAGTCTTTGCTTCTTACTGCATCTATGGTTAGCCCCAGCTCAGCGCCTTTGTTCTCCATATCGCCAAGGTTTTCTTTATAAGATAAAAATCCTGTTGACGGCGGCAATGTAATATCGGCCAGAATATCTTTGGTAAACTTCTTATATATTCTCGGCGTAATCATTACACGGTCTTTAAACAGTCCGATATCGATACCAATATCCGTCATCCTCGTTTTTTGCCACCCAAGGTTATCATTTCCATAACTGTTTACTCCGGCACCAATACCAGATGAATACCAGTTTCCTGTATTATATTTATAAATGGTTTTTGATAAATAAGGATCGAACTCAACCGAACCGGTGAGACCCGTTGAGGCTTTTATTCTAAGCTGGCTAATTACAGGATTACCCTGCAGAAATTCCTCCTGATGTACATTCCATCCTAATCCGAACGACCAAAAAGGAGCCAGTTTATTGTTCACTCCGAATTTAGAAGAACCATCAATACGAACGGTTCCATCCATAAGGTAGCGGTTTTTATACGAGTAGTTCATCGTAAAAAAAGAGCCAAAAAGCCTTGCTTTTTCGAGCCTGCTTTGCGGTTTTCCATCTTCAGCATAACCCTTGGCAAAGCCTATACTGGTAAAACGATCATTAGCAAATCCAATAGCCGTAAATTCTTTTTGATCGCGCAGCTCTGTACGGGCATTTACACCCACTAAAGCGTTAAAATAACTACCGCCTATCTGCTTTAGCCAGGTTAACCTGATATTACTATCCCAATAGGTTTCTTTCATTTCCCTGTTCGTATATTCGCCCTTTTCATCTATTTTATCTGTTGTGTACAGGTAATATTTATTTGCCAGTGGCGAGGTGAATATGTCATCAGAATTCGATTTGCTGGTTAAACTCATTTGCGCCCTTAACCGAAGGTTGTTCGCAACCTCTACATCAGCAGAAAGGTTATCAATAATTTCGGTGTATTTCGATTTATTGAAACTGCTTAAGCCAGCATCGAACAGCGGGTTAAAAACATATTCTCTCGATCGGTCTTGTTTTTCATATACATCAGAAATCCTCATTGTCATGCCATTGGCATCTTGCAACGGGTAATAAGGATTCATCCTTACATAATTAGAAAAATCGCCATATGGAGATTCGGTAGCGCCTACTTGTGTTATGGATAATTCATTTCTGAACTGAATTTTCTTCACATTATACTGGAAACTCATTCCTCCTGAATATTGGTCCCTTTCCGACCCTTTCATTGCTCCTGGCCTGGTTTGGTAACGAAGATTTACATTGTACCGAAATGCTTGTGAACCACCATCCAGATTTACGGCATGCTTATGCCCTATGGTATTACGCAGGGGTTGCGATAGCCAATAACTGTTAACGCCACCAACAACATTGGCTTTTTTATGGTAATAGATTTCATCAAGCTGATCTTGAGATACCTGTTGTTTCGAAGAATTATATAATCCTGCCAAAACTTCATAATCTAGTTTTTCAGCTGCATTTAAAACCTGATAATCAGTTAGATCCGCAGCGGTAAGATTCAATTCGTAGTTGTATTCTATTCTTAGTTTTCCTTCTAAAGGTGTTTTAGTCGTAATCACAATTACACCATTTGCCGCGCGTGAACCATAAATTGCCGTTGCAGCCGCATCTTTTAATGAGGTAACCGATGCAATTCTATTAACATCCAGATCAAATACTTTCTCTACGCTTACTTCATACCCGTCAAGCATAAAAACAGGCGTGTTCGCTCTGCCTTGAATATCATCCCTTCTCAGCACCTGCCCATCGCCACTTGGCAATGCAGAAGCTCCCCTAACATTGATAGAAGGAATTCTGTTTGGATTAGAGCCTGCAAGATTATTATCTATCAGTTTAAATGAAGGATCGAATGTTCCGATACTTTGAAGCAAACTCTGTGGGTTTACCCTTCTCAGCTGATCTCCGGATATCGTAATCGCGTTACCGGTATAGTTATCTTTTTTTATCGTTTGATAACCCGTTACCACTACATCGTTCATTTGAGTCATCTTAGAGACAAGCTTAACGTTTAACGTTTTAGTACCTGTAACCTTGGTTTCAAACAAGTCGTAGCCCACATAACTAAAAACCAAAATGTTTCCTTCGTCAACATTTATTTTGAATTCGCCTTTTTCGTTGGTAATGCCTACACTTGCACCATTTTTAATGGAAATATTAACGCCCGGAATGGTTTCTCCTGTAGCTTTATCAGCAACAACACCTTTTACTTCAATTTTGGCGTTAACAACTGCCGTTGGCGCCGGTAAATCTGCCTTACCGTTAATTACGACGGTCTTATTAACAATGTTAAAACTGAGGTTCTGATCTTTTAAAGCGGCATTCAATGCATCAGTTAACGAAGCTTTCATTAATTCTATTGTTATTTCGGGCTTATCTTGCAACAACTGACCTTTATAAAAGAAAAAATAGCCTGTTTGCTTTTTGATCTCCTTAAAAACCTGTTTAAGCGAAGTTTTTCTTCGAGAGAGCGTTACAGTTTGCGAAAAGGTGGCTGCCGAAACATGTAAGGCACCAACCAATAGTAAAATCGTAGTCAATTTCATGACCAATAAAAATTTAATCTTTACCCTCCGGATGTCGCACACGGGGTTGTAAAGGGTAGTTAATTTCATACCTTTGTAATGAATGAGGTTAAAAAATAGCAGCTGGGTTTCGAAGCAAGCTGCTTGTCCAAATTTCTACCGGAAGCGTTATCGCGCTTTCGGTTTTTTTTTAAAGGTAGGATGCTAAATTTCTGGTAGTTTTTTCATCATAAAGTTTAGTTAGTTCGTGAATTGGTTGGTTGATTTCTCGGCTGTTTAAAGAAAAGCCACTCTTGTTTAATTTCTAGTTACGGTAAGCACCTTGCCTTTCGCATCAATATGTACGTGATTAAGTTCTAATATTTTAAATACCTCTGCCAGGTTGCTATTTCTTGGGATTTCGCCTACATATTTTTCAGTTGAAATTTTGCCCTCGTAAACGACATCTACATCATACCAACGCGAAATTTGTCGCATAATGCTTTGGAGATCATCATTATCAAAAGAGAAAATATTATTCTTCCAGGCCATTTCTTTATCAATATCAATTTCCTGATCGACAATTAATTTAGCCGTGTTTATATTTAGTTTCGATTGTTCTCCTGGGCGCAGGTTTACGCTACCAGAGGCATTGCTCACTTTTACAGCACCTTCTAAAAGCGTGGTTTTAACAGCGGCTTCATCATTATAGGCATTAATATTAAAATGAGTACCCAAAACTTCTACCGTCTGTCCCTCTGTTTTTACCCTAAAAGGGCGGGTATGGTCTTTTGAAACCTCAAAGTAGGCTTCTCCATTAAGTTCTACTACCCTTTCGTTTTTAGCAAAGGCATAAGGGTATTTTAAGATCGTGGCTGCATTAAGCCAAACTTTTGTACCATCGGGCAGGCTTACCTGGTACTGTCCGCCGCGGGGCGTGCTAATCGTATTGGAGCCTGTAACTGATGCATTTGGGATTTCTTTAATGATGTATTCGAGCTGGCCGTTTTTTGCCTTACGGATTTCGATACCATTTTGGCTCGCAATCTGACCATTTTTAGCATCATCCAAATTTACCACCGTTCCATCGGCCAGTGTTAACATAGCTTTATTTCCACCTGGAAGAATATCTCTTAATTCGGTTTTAGCTGTTAATGGTAAAGTATTGCGACCGGCCATAAAATAGAGTCCTACGCTAAAGCATAAAATAATACTGGCAGCTATCGCTATGCGCTTAACCGTGACCAATTTTACAGATCTTCTTCCCGGCCTTAACCGGTTCCATACTTCTTCTTTACTGGTTTCAATGAGCAAGTGGTCAGGAGCCTCTTTTTCGAAAGGCAACTGAAGGTACCATGCTTCTACAATAGCAATTTCTTCTGGCGTACAATGGCCTGCACGGTATTTATCTAAAAGCTTTTTTGCATTTTTCTCCATTAAAAAGAAATCTAGTTTGGTTGATTATTATATATACGGCGAAGCTATAGCCTTGGGGGTATCGAAAAATTATTTTTTTTTATAATAATTTCATTCAACACACATTTAAAAGAAAAAAAATGAATTTAAATTACAACCATAGTGGCTAACTATAGGTTTTTAACAAGAAAAGAACATAAACTGCCACCCCCAGCCGAGTTTTAAGAATTCGCAGTGCTTTTTTTACCTGCGTTTTAACAGTTAACTCAGAAAGCCCTAATTCGACCGCTATTTCTTTATGCGATTTATTCTCTTTACGGCTTAAAATAAATATTTCGCGCATTTTTGGCGGCAAAGCATCAATTTCTTGCTCAATTAATAGCGCCATCTGCTTTTCGCGCACCATATAGTCAGTTAACACATGATCCTGATCTATATAATCCTGTAAAGAATCAACGTATTTGCTTTCTACTTTTTGATGCGCAAACACATCCAGTACACGGTTACGCACTGCTGTATATAGATATGCTGATAAATTACCATCAGGAGCTACCTGTAAACGTTTAACCCAAAGCGATTCGAACAACTGGTGTAATACATCCTTTGCTTCTTCATCGTCATTTAAGCGTTTATTGGCATGGATAAAAAGCAGGCCATAAAAGCGGTTGTAAATTTCGGTAAAGGCCAATTCATCACCTTGAGTTAACAAGACTGCCAATTCGCTATCAGAATATGAACCGTAAACACGCATAGAGATAACACAAAGATAATATAAATACAATCGGTTTCATTGGCTTGTATCGAGTCTTATCTTACTTATCTCTTGATATTTGTAAATTTTTATATAAATCGGTGTACGTTTATGCCATAAAAAGAGAAACAGCACAATTTCTAAAGCCTTTGTCACTATAAAAAGACCAAAATAAACAGGATGTGATGATTATATCGTTTCGATTGATGAGATTCTAACAGAAGCGTTTAACTAAAGATGCGCACAGATTTTACATCTGTTTCTAAAGCTATAAAAATTGATATACAGACCCTTAAACATTACGACTTAATATTGCTGCATACGCTACCAGTACAATACAGATAAATGAGGCGATGGTTCTGATCCGATGGAATAAATTCCAGCTGGGCTCAAATTTTTCTCGCAATGCAGTGAGGTCTGTAGCACCAAGTCTACTTAGGTCTGCTCCATCCAAAAGGTTATTGAGCGGTACATTACCAATTATGGTAACCAGAAAAACACCGCCAAAATATAATAATGTTGCCGCCAAAAGCAGGTAAAATACAGTAGCTTGCTCTCTAAAAAACCAAACACTTATGGGTAATATGACTAGCGTACCCATAAAAGAAATAAAAAACAACGGATTTAAAATAGCCCGGTTGATTGATTGCATTGCTTGTAAAAAAGAAGCATCAGAAAGACGTGCAAGGCCCGGAATAACCGAACAGGAGTACGCATAAAAAAGACCACCAATAAGTGCAGTAGAAACTGTACTCAACAAAAGAACCAAGGTTTTGAAATTCATAAACAATTGCTTTAAATATATCCTTACCCTAAGGAGTATGACGAATTTAAGCAAAAACGTTAGCTGAAAAAAAATAATTCCTATCTAAAAAAGAGCGCTAATTTAGATAGGAAAGAGAGATAATCTAGATATGAAAAGTTAATAGGTAGATGTTAAATAAAAAATTTTAATGTTTATTGCTCCCAAACAAACGCCGTCTAGATTAAAATTTCTACATTTTCATTGATTGTAAACGAAGATCGTATTTTGCCTTTATCTTAAGCATTAAGTTATATAGATCGGTCTGTTTTCGTTACAGATCGGTACAAATGTTAATCAAAACCCATATTTAGAACTACAATATTAGTAGCTTGGCATCCTACCTGCCCTTGTTCTAAATTAAAGCGGACTTTGGTTCCTACAACTAAAGAACGACGGTAAATCCCTATCAATTTCTGGTTATCTGCATAAACCATTTCCTTTCCATTATCGGGTGCAACAAATCCGAAACCTCGTATCGGATTATACCATTTAATCACTCCTGTATACATCATAACGCATTTTTTACCTTAAATTAGCCAACTGAAAGAAAATTTACTACGAAACAGGATAAAGCGTTCTATTTTCGGTATGAAAAGGTGTAATTTCGTTATGTATACAAAGGAAAATTAACAAATGATTAAGTGTATAGCCATTGATGACCAACAAAATTCGATTTCGGGGCTTGAAAAATATATAGCAGATACTCCGAATATGAAGCTTGTGGCGAGTTACACCGATCCGGTGGTGGCCTTGAACGAGCTTAAAAAGATTGACCAGGTAGATGTGATATTTATGGACATTCAAATGCCACAGATTTCGGGCATCGAACTTTCTAAAGCAATCCGCTCCAAAACCAGGAAACTGATATTTACCACCTCTCATGAAGAATATGCCTTTGAAGCATTCGAAGCAGAAGCAGATGCATATTTACTTAAACCTTATGGCTATGCTAAATTTGCCTTAACGGTAAACCGTGTTTTTGAGGAAGAAATAGAAAATATAGGGCAGGAAACTTATTTCTTGGTCAAAAATAAATCAGAAGACCACAAAGCGGTTTTAGTGCGCTATGCAGATATAATTGCTTTTGAAAGTTTCCATAATTATATAAAAATACATACAAAAGAGAAGATAATTATTGCTTATTTAAGTTTGAAAGATGTTAAAGAACAACTGAACCTTAAAAAGGGCTTCATCCAACTGCATAGGGGGTATATTATTTCCATCAATCATATTTTACATGTTGAGGGAACAAGAGTAACACTTTCTAACCATACCAGCTTTACTGTTGGCGACCTTTACTACAATGATTTCCGTGATTTCTTCACCGATAAACTTATTACCAGTAAACGGAATAAATAACGGTTAAGGATAGATAAAAGGCAATGGCCTTGACTAGCATATAAAAAGAAAGCCCACGTAAAACGCGGGCTTTCTTTTTAAAAGCGAAAACAAATTATTTAGCGCTATTTTTTTTATCAGTTACTTCAGCTCTAATTTCTTGGGCTAAAACTTTTAGGTCTTGCATTGCTTTACGTACACGCGTACCTGCTGCTGCATTACCACCATCATAAAATTTAGTTGCGTCTGCTTCAACAGAAGAGATTAGATCTTGCAGTTTTTTAAATTTGTCCATAATTTTTCTTTTATCGGGATGGTAAACATCCATTAATTAAATATATTCCTTTCCGCTCACAATAAACGGGCCGCAAAACTATTGTTTTTTATAAATTAAACAAACGTTTATGCCAAATCATTATTGCGGAATAGTATTGAAACAATGGCAACAGCGGCAATATTAGCCTGTTTTTTGCCAAAATACTTCATTCTTAGTATTTTGTACATTAAACATTTACAACAACATAATTTACAATGAAGGTAACTTAATTTAACAATTATGTTTTATCTTGGTTGGAAATATGCAGTCGTTGAACCTTATAATTAGTACCAGTTGCCTATTCTTACTTTTATTCGCTATGCATCTTTTTTTCGCAAAAAAAGGGAATAAGCTGCTTAACGTTCTACTTTCGGTTATATTTTTTGCCCGGTTTGGGCAGATTTTAACTTCGCTGCTCTTTAAATCGGGCCAACCTAATGCTTTAGCCTTTTTTCATCAAACTTTTACCCCGCTTTATTATGCTGCCCCAGCCTGCTTTTACCTTTATATCACCGGCTTTCTTCAAGATCGTAAAAGTTTACAAAAAATAGAATGGCTTCATTTTGTACCAGCTTTGTTGGCTATTATCCACGTTATCCCCTGGCATTTCTCTACAACGCTCAATTGGGATTTGATAGGAAACCAATTGGCTGAAAATGGTTACTTCTCACTAAAAGCAAAAAGTGGCCTGTTTCCGCCATATTTCCATTACTTATTTAGGCCAATACTGGTATTTGGTTATTTGTGCCTTACCTGGATTGCAGTACTCCGTTTAAAAAACAAACCACAACAGCTACTTGAAGGTGAAGGCAGAAAATGGATCATCTTTTTTCTCCGGATTGCGACCTTTTTCCAGTTGTTTAGTTTAGTGCCCATTATATTAAGAAGCTTACACATCCCATATGTTAATGCCTCTTTTATTGTGCTCAATTGTTTGGCCCTATTAGTCATTTTATTATATGCACTTCACAAGCCTTATATTTTTTATGGCTACTTGCTGGTAGCTGTTGATTGGACTAAAAAAGCTGCAACCAAGAAAACTGAAACTGATTCCTCATTAGCTCCTTTATTGGAAGAAGATCCAAAACATGCACTTAAAGCTGTCAAAAAAATCAATCTTTTAGATGCGCAACTGTCTGACTATGCCCTTGCCATGAAAGAAATAATGGAAGCAGAACGACTTTACCTGGTGCATGATTTTCAGATTATCGATCTGGCGGCAAAACTTAACCTTCCGATCCATCATTGCTCTTTCGTAATTAACAAACATATTGGCAAAAATTTCCGCGACTGGATAAACAGTTACCGGGTAAATCATTTCCTAACACAGTATCCGCTCCAATCGGATAAAATAACTATAGAAGCTATTGCTACTGAAGCTGGCTTTAAAAGTCTGGCTACATTTTATAATGCATTTAAAAAAGAAACGGGCTTAATGCCAACCACCTATTTTGCACAGGAATTAAGCCGTTAACCTGTTATTTCCTCTTTTTTTACTCTAACGATCGTATCGTTAGAGGCCACAACCACGCTTTATTTCGCTTAATATTGAAATGCCAGATACCTTTGGTTTCTGATCAGCATATGAGTATGGTATTTCAAATGAGTATGCTTTAATCCATTTCTCAGAAATCTAACAAGCCTTAACTATGCTTTATTCAACATCGTTTTTACGCCCCCTTTTCGATTATATGGAGCAATTCTATCCTTTATCTGAAGCCTTTAAGGCCGAACATGAAAAATCTTGTAAGCTCATCCATGTTAAAAAGAACAAACACATCCTTTCACCAATAGACAGTAATACTTCGCTCTATTTTTTGGTACACGGACTCGTTCGTGGCTTCATACGCGATGGCAAAAAAGATATCAGCACCTGGTTTAGCTGTGGAAATGAATTAATTGGCGCCATACGTCACCCCGATCAGCAACCCGATCATTCGATAGAATATCTTCAGGCCCTGGAAGAATGTCAGCTCATCTGCATTCCTTATACCCTAATCGATTCGATGTATGCAAACTATCCAGAGGCCAACCTAATCGGCAGAAAGCTATTGGCGCTTCATTATTATGCAGCATCAGAAAGATCAATCCTGGCCAGGATACCAAAAGCAATAAGCAGGTACCGCAAACTCCAGGAAAGCGATTTGGATATCAACAGGATACCGCAGCGTTATCTGGCCAGCTACCTTGGTATGCGCTTAGAAACCCTGAGTAGAATCAGAAATAAAATTTCAACATCCGATTACCGGTTGTGCTCTTAATTTAGCAAAAAACAATCAATCATTCTAACATGCAGTCATTCGGTTACGCAAACATTCAAGCCTTTTAGCTACTAGCCTTTCTACTTTTTCCTTTCCGCTTCTTTTGCTAAATTTGCGGCAATGATTTTATATAAAACCAACGAAGAAGTAGAACTGATGCAGATCAGTGCCCTACTGGTGAGCGATACCCTTGCAGAAGTAGCTAAAATATTAAAGCCAGGCATTACAACCCTCGAGATTGATAGAATAGCCAACGAATTTATACTTGATAATGGCGCCGTACCTTCCTTTTACAACTATAATGGTTTTCCTTTCCATATTATTACCTCGGTAAACGATGTGGTTGTACATGGCTTTCCGACTAAAGATGAGCTGAAAGATGGCGATATTATCTCAGTAGATGTGGGTACCATAAAAAACGGTTTTCACGGCGATCATGCTTATACTTTTATCGTCGGCGAAGTATCGCCAGCAGTACTAAACCTGGTAAAAACAACTAAAGAATCACTTTTTCTTGGAATTAAAGAAGCTGTTGTGGGCAAACGCATTGGCGATATTGGTGCAGCTATCCAAAGCCATAACGAAAAGCAGGGCTATGGCGTAGTAAGAGATCTGGTAGGCCATGGCTTAGGGAAAGATATGCACGAAGACCCACAGGTACCAAATTATGGTCGTAAAGGCAATGGTTTACTCTTAAGAGAAAACCTGGTACTGGCCATAGAACCTATGATAAATATGGGTAAAAAAGACGTTTTTCTAGATGATGATGGCTGGACGATCAGAACTGCTGATGGAAGTCCATCTGTACATTTTGAGCATGATGTATGTGTGAAAAAAGGGGAAGCACTTATTCTTTCTAATTATGCCCCTATTGAGGCTGCTGAAAAGCAGAACAGCAACCTTAATACCTCTTATTACTAAATAGCAATACAATGGGTGCATGGAGATTTTGAAGAAATCAGCTTTTCAAAAACTCCTTGCGTTTATTCCTTTACCTTCTTACACCAATATTGCATCTGAAACTATCTCCCCAGCATTATCGTCTAACAATATTTTAACTGTTTTTAGGGTAGACTCCGCAATTTCTGTTAAGGCCTCTTGTGTAAAAAAAGCCTGATGCCCGGTAAGCAAAACATTCGGAAAACTAATTAGCCGCTGAATATCATCGTCACCAATAATACTTGCTGAAAGATCTTTAAAAAAGAGTTGTTCTTCCTGTTCGTATACATCAATTCCCAGCGCCGCAAGTTGACCTGTTTTTAGCGCTTCAATCACGTCTCGTGTGTTAATCAACCCGCCTCTGCTTGTATTGATTAGCATAACACCTTTTTTCATCGTCAATAAGCTATTTGATCCAATCAGGTAATGGTTTTCTGGTGTAAGCGGGCAATGCAGCGAAATAATATCGGCTTCTTTTATTACTTCATGAAAAGGCAAATATTTTACTCCTGCATCTTGCAATGCTGTATTCACAAAAGGATCCGAAGCCAGTACAGTACAGCCAAAACCAAGCATAATTTTACAGAAAGCAGCGCCAATTTTCCCTGTGCCGATTACGCCTACTGTTTTGCCAAAAAGATTGAAACCCATTAAACCTGAAAGCGAAAAATTCTGTTCGCGTACGCGGTTGTAGGCCTTATGGGTTTTACGGTTTAGGGTAAGCAACATGGCTACTGCATGTTCTGCAACAGCTTGTGGCGAATAAGCCGGAACGCGGCAAACACGGATCCCGTATTGTTTGGCCGCATTCAGATCCACATTGTTAAAGCCTGCACAACGCAAAGCAATAATATTCACCCCTTTTTGCGCCAATATGGCTATAACATCAGCCGTTAGTTTATCGTTCACAAATACACAAACAGCATCAGTACCTACTTTTATCGCGTCAGCAATATGAGGCCCCAGATGAGTTTCCCAAAATTCTAATTCAAAATCATAATGTTTATTACAGCTTTCAAAAAATTCACGGTCGTAAGGCTTCGCAGAAAAAAACACAATCTTCATATCGTTAAAAATACGGATTAAATAGGATTTGCCGTGCTGTTTTAACCCAGAGATCAAAACGCTTATTTTCCAAAATCAAATAATAGCGTCCCCTTAAAAGTTTTTCCGTCTGTTTTGTTTTTTTGGCTTTGAGGTCCCAATAATAAAGCCGACTGAAACTTGGTACCGATGGCACTTATCCCTTTTAAGAAACCGATACTCCCTTCCGGGAAGGCAGGCTCTACATTGTTGTTGCTTAATGCCGCAGCTTCACGTGCAGGCCTTAACATTTGCAGATAAGTGTCCTGATCGGGTATATAAACCGTAAATGGGGCTTCCTTATTTTCTACAGTCACCCAGTTCACTTCGGCATGATAGCCTTTAAACTCAGGGTAGCCCCAGGTTTCGCCGGTAATCGAATTATTGTAATCCTTATGCCAAACCCCGAACTGCTGCCCTTTTAACCTGTTTTTCCAAACCCGGTACGGGCCACGGCCAAGGTATTTCATTCCGGTAATTTTATCCTCAGGATAATTAAAGCTAATACCCATAAAATCAGCATCGCCCTGCTGGTTAAATTGATATTCGAGTTTTACCAGCTTTCCGGTTTCAAATGTCCACTTCGCCTGCAAATTACCAGCACCCTGATAATCAGACTCAACGATGTACTTTGCGCCTTCTGCTTTATGACTAAAATTTTTCAATTCGGTATTTACACCAGCCAACACCGGACCTTTTGACAAAGAAATAATGGTATTCCCCTTAACAACTTTCTCCAGATAACCTGTTGCCTTTTCAAAATAGTAGCTAACACCATCCTGTTTAATCAGGAGCGATTGGTTAGTTTCTTCGGCTTTTACTCCTGAACTGGACAGTGTAGTTTCTTGCTTCTCTGCAATCAAGCGGGCAGTTTTTATCGGCCAGCTCCAGGTAAATATTTCCTTCTTATCAGCCCCATAAGCAGTTAGATATAAAGCATCACTTTGTGCCCACGATTTTGGCAAAGCCAGATCAAGCGTACCTTTTGCACCGGGTTTAAGCTTATAAACCGTTGCTCCACTGGCTTTTACAATAGCTTTTGTTCCTGCAGCGTTAGCCGATGGGAAACTAAGCAATTTCCATTTAAAAGTACATTGATCAAGATTGGTAAAATTGAAACGGTTCTCGATCGCAATTTTACCGTTAAAATCACTGTCAATTTTTGCCAGATCGACAAAAACCGGAGACCATATCTCTTTTATGGTGTAAAAACTGGCTTCCTTTTCGCGATGTGGGCCAATAATTCCATCAGGTGCATGGTTTCCATCACCATCATAAATACCATTTTTATCTGTACGGATCACGTTTTCATCAACCAAAGCCCAAATAAAACCGCCGGCACCATGCGGGTGAATCAACATTTGATTCCAGAAATCATCTAAAGCAGCACCAGCACCACCATCATAAAGCGCATGCATAAATTCAGTCGGAAAGAAAACCTCCTGCCCTGAAGTAGTGGCCTTAACCATATAATTATAATCTGGGTAATGTTTGGTATCGGTTCCGTTAAACTTCTCCCATGGGTGAATTACGGTACGTTTCTGCGGATCGTATAAAGCATAATCATTATCAAGATCAGTATTAAAGCCCCCCTCGTTGCCATTGGCCCAAAAAATAATAGATGGATGATTTACATCCCTGATTACAAGTTCTTTTACTAACCTGTGCCCAACTGTGTTATCGTATTTTGCCTGCCAGCCCGTTAATTCATTAATCACATACAGTCCTAAGGAGTCGCAGATATCCAAAAACTCTGCATCGGGTGGATAATGCGACATGCGAACGGCATTCATATTCATTTCTTTCATTAACCTCACATCCATTAAATGTACCTCGCGACTTAATGTACGTCCGCTTTCTGGCCAAAAGCTATGGCGATTAACACCTTTTAAAATCATTTTCGAACCATTAACATAAAAACCATCGCCATTGCGCAGTTCAAGCGTACGAAAACCGAACTTTTGTTTTACCTGATGAATAATTTTCTGTTTATTTTTGATCCGAACCACCACCTGATATAAATTGGGGAATTCGCTACTCCATAATAAAGGGTTTGAGAAAGTAGCCTTCAGGGTCTGCATACCATTCACTAAATTCGCTTTTACAGCAAATGCTTTTCCCACATTTTCGCCAGTTAGTTTTTTCACCTGGGCTTCAAGAATATCATCAGCAGCCAAATTTTGGCCATAAACATCAAGCTGAAAGGTTCCATCGGCCTTAGCATTAACCGCAACTCTTTCTATAAATTTGTTTGGTACAGTTTCGAGGTAAACCGGCCGGAAAATACCACCAAAAATCCAAAAATCGCTCGTTCTTTCTGCTTTATTAATCGACGCATTTGCCGATACTTTATCAACCGTAACTTCCAGTAAGTTCTTCTGTCCGGGTTTTAACAGTGTGGTAATATCATATTTAAACCGATAAAATCCGCCCTGGTGCAGGTCTCCGGCCAGCTTTCCGTTAATACTAACCTTAGTATCGGTCATAGCGCCTTCAAAAACCAGGAAAACTTTTTTTCCCGTGATTTTACCTACCGGAAACTCATAACGATAAATGCCCTGTTCGCTGGCTTTAACTTTATCGTGCCCATAGTTGTAAGTTCCAAAGCCCTGTAATTCCCAGTTAGATGGCACAGGTATTTTAGTCCATATGCCGCTTTTACGACCGGCAGTACAATAAAAATCCCATTGTTTGGTATGGTCTTTATCCGTTCCGGAAAGATAGGTTTTAGTAGTTTCCTGCGAAAAGCCCGCGAAAGAAATCAATAGCAACAATAAAGATATTAATCTTTTGATCATGATATATTTGGTATAAACATTAAAACAGCGTCAGCTTTCAACCAAAAATAATGGTTTTGAATTTATTAAACCGAACGTTTACAAGATAATGGAATTTGTGCTTAAATTAGACTGGATAACCAGCATTTTACATCTTTAATCTTTCAGGGTTTTAAAAACATTAAAAATTTAATAATTTTACTAAGCAGTCTAACTGATCCACTATGAAAAACAACAAGCTATCCGAACTTAGCCTAACCGAATTAAACAAACAGAAAAAACAATTGAGCGGCCTGTTAATTGGAAGTGCTATTTTGATGTTGTTTCTGTTTGGTGCACTTTTATATCTGATTGTTAAAAAACAAAACTTTGTGCTCCTTTCCGTTATTCCAGGCTGTATGCTCGCTTGGTTACCCGTTGCAATTAAATTAAGTCAATTAAATGCTGAAATAAAATTACGGGGTTCAGAAACAAACTCAGGTCTGTAAAAACTAAAATGGAAACAACAAATTTAAAAGATGGCGACTACTGCGCTGTGGTTAAAGGAACGCATACCGGTAAATCTGGTAGGGTAAGCGACATAAATACCAGTAAAACGGGCCACATAACCATTACTGTAGAACAAGATAATACTGTAAGGTTTAAAACCCTTGCCCGGAATGTAGTACTCAAAGCGCATACAAAATAAAATACCTGATGAGTTGGTAGTTCAATCTTAAATACCAGCTCTTACCAACTTACGTCTGCTATTCGGCCTGATACCCAAGGGAAAGGCAGCAAAAAGCCATCACCTCAATAGCTAAAATAGCCAAAATCAGTAACATGTTGATTACGCTGAACAGGGTTAACGCGCTGCTCCGTACTTTTATGCCACACACAAATAAATTCATGAGGGCTTTTACTAAATCGATTTTGCTACTCCTGCTCTTTGCAGGTATTTTCACAAACACTAACGCACAAAATTATGCCGTAAAGGGTATAGTGTTAGATACTGCAGGCTTACCACTACCCGGTGCGGTAGTCAGGATTAAATTCGGTGCCGACAGTATAGGCACCTCTGCCAATAATGATGGTACATTTGCGTTGGACAAAATTAAATCTAAACAGTTTACCTTATCAGCAGCTTTTATCGGCTTCGATACATTTATTAAACAGTATCAGATCGAAAAGGGTAGTATTTTAAACATCACCGATATCAGGCTTAAACCATCATCGAACACACTTGAGGGCGTAGTGATCTCGGGTGTTCCTCCTGTTAAAGTAACCGAAGATACCGTGAGTTTTAGTGCCAAAGCCTTTCCGGTTAGAGATGGAGATGCTGTTGACGAAGTGCTGAAAAAACTGCCCGGTATTAAGGTAGATAAGGATGGGAATGTAACCAGTCAGGGTTCGCCTGTAACCAAAATACGAGTTAACGGCAAAGATTTCTTCGGAACTGATGTAGCCACAGCCATTAAAAATCTTCCTGCCGATATTATCAAAAACCTTCAGTTTATCGACGATTATGGCGATCAGGCCAAACTTACAGGCATTAAAACGGGCGAGCCGGAAAAGGTGCTGAACCTGACTATTGAAGAAGATAAAAAGAAAGGTTATTTTGCCAGGGCCTCTGCAGGTTTGGGCAACGCCGATCGTTATAATACCAATATACGGGGAAATAGCATGAAGGGTGAACAGCAGATCTCATTCGATGGCACTTCGGCCAATGCCAATATGCGTGGTGGCGGCGGCGATGGCATTACAACCAGAAATGTTGCCGGACTTAACTATAAAAATGAGTTTAACACCAAACTCTCGGCAGATGCCGGATATAATTTTAACAACAATAAAAACAACACCATTAGTTCTACCTATACACAAAGTGTTTTACAAGATGCGGGGCAAAATCCGCTGAGCAGACTTGAAGATGCCCGCAACAACGGTAAGAGCGATAACTATAGCCATTGGTTTGGGGGTAATTTAGAGTATAAAATAGATACCATGAATTACCTTAAAATTTCCCCGAACTTTTCTTATAATACCAATAGTGGCAATAATACAGGTAGCTCACTTATTACTCAAGACACTTTATTCACCAGAAGGGAAAGTAATAATTTCAGTAGTTCGAATAACCTGAATGCCCGTACCAACATATTTTACAACCATAAATTTTCGAAGAAAGGCCGGAACCTGACTTCCTGGGGTAACATTAATTACACCAATGGCGAAAATTTTGGCGATGTGTACAACAAATACATCAACATTCATGCTAACGTAGCCGATTCGGTATTACAAAATCAGTTGAACAACCAAAATAGCCGAAATTTAGGACTTAACATTGGCGCATCGTACATGGAGCCACTTTGGAAAAAAACCTTTTTAGAAGTAAACTACAGCTGGAACCGATCATCAACAAATAATTCGAGAGATGCTTATGATGTGGCTAATGGTAATCAGGTATTTAATCCAAACCTTAGCAATATTTACGATTATCAGTTTATCACCAATAAAGTGGGACTGAATTACCGTTATATCAGCGAAAAGCTGAACTATACACTGGGCATAAATGCACAGCCGGCCTTACTCCAGGGACAGAATTTAAGTAATAATATTGAAACCGTTAACCGTACTTTTAACCTCATTCCATCTGGTCGGTTCTCGTATAAATTTTCTAACCAGCAATCGCTGGACGTAAATTATTGGGGCAGAAATAACCAACCTGGATTCTTACAACTGCAACCTATATCCGACAATTCGAACCTGCAGAATGTGGTTACGGGTAACCCGAATTTAAAACCCGAATTTATCCACAGTATCAATGCCCATTACAAACAAGCCGATTGGAGTGCAGGAAAAGTGATCATAGCTAATTTCAAGTACGAACGCACTAACGATAGGATTGTAACCACTAAAGAGCGTGTACCAGGTACTGTAAACCAGCTTACCAGTTACATTAATACAGATGGGTACTATACTTTACAAGGCGATTACGATATTAGTAAACCGCTCTCGCCAGAGCGGAAGTTTACCATTGGTTATTCTGGTTCGGGACAGTTGAACAACAACATTAGTTTTACCGATAATAGCCGAATAGAAGCACGCAATATCGCCTGGCGCCAGGAACTCGAATTTAGGGTAGACCTGAAAGATATTGTTAATTTTGAGGTAGAAACCTCTTATTCGCAAAACCTGACCAAATATTCGAATGAGACGTTTACCGACCGCCAATCTAACCGTTTTGAGTGTGGCATAGAGGGCCGGAATTATTTCTTTAAAGACCTTACCCTGGGCTACAATTTCACGAAACAGATTAACTCTGGTTTTGATAATGGTGCGGTGCGTAATCCAACACTGCTTCGTTTATCAATGGAATATAAGTTTATGAAGAATGATATGGCTGCTATCCGTGTAGAAGGATTCGATCTTTTTGATCAAAACTCAGGGATATCAAGAGATGTATTCGATAACGTAATTGTAGATAAGCAAGTTAACCGATTAGGAAGGTATTTCATGTTATCACTCATTTATAGAGTACGTAAATTTGGAGGTTAAGATTAGCTTACATTTTTTTACGAGGAAGAGAGATAGATCTCATCTGCGCTTATCTTCTTAAATCTGCGGGAAAACTATACTAATTGGCTTCCCGTAGATTACGCTGATTGCCGCAGAACCAATTACATTCTCCATTATACATTTCCCATCCTCCATCCTTATCAGCCTAGCCCTTTTCTATCCCCGTTTTAGTAGCCACTGGCTTTTTCTTCCTAAAGTTGGGAAAAGTCATCGGACTTTTAGCCGGGCGTTCATCTCCTAGTAATACCCCCCATTGTTTGAATGATTCTGTGCGATCGAAGACAATTTTGAGTACAGCCACAATAGGCAGTGCGAGGAACATTCCCGAAACCCCGGCTATACTGCCACCGATAAATACCCCGAGGATGGCAAATAAGGCATTAATTTTCACTTTAGAGCCTACTATGCGCGGCATGAGTATGTTGTTATCTAAAAATTGAACGAATGCTATTACGCCTAAAACGGTAATTACCGGCCATAATTCTTGAGATGAAGTGAGCGTAAGCAGCACCCCTATCAAGTTACCAATTAAGGCCCCCACATAAGGGATCAGGTTTAAGATGGCAAAGATTACCCCGATTAATAAGGCATGTTTTATACCGATTAACATCAATATTCCGCCCAATAAAATAGTCATGTAGGTGATCTGGATTAACAGTCCGATTAAGTAGCTTTTAATGATCGACTCGGTTTCATAAATCGCTTCTTTCACTTTTGGATGATCTTCTGTTTTAAACCACATGAAGATAAAGCGCAATAAAATGTCTTTATAAAAAAGCATCAGGTAAATATAAATGGGTAACAAACCGATAAATACAAAAACGCCACTTAAGGTAACGGCAGCACCACCTGCAAGTGAGGTCCCCATGTTCATCAGATCGTCGCTTTTAGTTTGTATGAAGGCTTTTTGCTCTTTATCGTCGTAATGGGTAATGCGACTGATCCAATCGCTTAATGAATTGATATGCTGTGTTACGTTCGCTTTTATCTGTGGAAAATCTTTAACCAAAATGCCAATCTGGTTCGAAAAAAACCAAATAATCAAAGCTACAAACAGTGCCACTAATAAAATGGATAAGATAATGGCTAACGATTCGGGTATTTTTTTTCTTTTTAAAAAGCGATACACCGGTAGCAACATAATGCTGATAAAAAAAGCCATCAACATCGGCATAATAATATCTCTTCCGATTACCATAACGGCAACAATGGCCATCAGACCCAATAATTCTATCGATCGTTTAACGGTCAGGGGTAAATTGTTCGTCATAAAAGCTTATTCTGATTTGAGGTTTAAACACAATCGGAGTGAAAATGTTTTAAGATAAGCTTTAATATTGAAAAGCGGAACGAGTTTATAGTCCGGGGTCGGCAGTCTGGAGTTATTAACAGATTAACCAGTTCGGAGTTAGGTGCTTGTAGTTAGGATTAAACTAATCTATTTCCTTCGATAAGTCACCCTGAGGGATAATTTATTGTATAAAAATCAATATGAATGACGCATATCTTTTTTTTGCCCAGAGGCTCATCCTTGCCTCGGCTCGCCGCCGCCGATGCGGCTCTTTCTTTTTGCTGTCAAAAAGACCAGCGCAGCTAGCTTGAATGCCTTTGAAAAACATAAAGGTGTATGAAAAAACAAAAAACACCGGCTGAAAATTTTTCTTTCAAAGCTAGTGGGTAGGCTGGGTCGGTGGAGCCCGAAAAATTTGTTAGGCCGGATTTAAGTAGAACGGAGATACCGTGCTATGGCCTAGCTGGATGGAAATTCGACGGCGGCTAAAATATTGATTAATAGTTGTTTATAGAATAACGTCAATGGTAGCGTAGTCGAAGGACTATTAGTTTATTTGGCGTTGAGCGTTTGGCGTTTAGCTTCAATTAACCGATTTCTACAATTAACCGATTAACCAATGCTTAAAAAAATTACTTCCCTTACACGATATACCCACAGATTAGCCTTATTTTTGCAGCTTTAATACCCAACATGAATAATCAAGATACCATTATTGCTTTATCTACTCCTTCAGGTTCTGGCGCCATTGGCGTAATCCGTTTATCTGGTCCGGAGGCTATTTCACTTACCAATACCGTATTTGCAGGAAAAGATTTAGAAAAGCAGGCTTCGCATACTTTACATTTTGGACTGGTTAAAGATGGCGATCATATTGTTGATGAAGTGGTAGCGGGTTTATTTGTTGCCCCAAAATCGTATACTAAAGAAAATGTGGTAGAAATTTCCTGCCATGGTTCTAATTATATTATCCAACAGATTATTAACCTGTTAGTTAGTAAAGGAGCCCGTGCTGCCAAACCTGGCGAGTTTACCTTACGTGCCTTTTTAAACGGTGCTTTCGATCTAAGTCAGGCCGAAGCAGTAGCCGATTTAATTGCCTCCAATTCGAAGGCTTCGCATGATGTGGCCATGCAACAGATGCGTGGCGGCTTTGCCAACGAATTAAAAGGTTTACGCGAACAATTGATCCATTTTGCCTCGATGATTGAGCTTGAGCTCGATTTTGCTGAAGAAGATGTAGAGTTTGCCAACCGTGAGCAGCTAAAAAATCTTGTAAACAAAATCAACTACGTTCTGCAACGCTTGATCTCCTCTTTCGAGATGGGAAATGTGATTAAAAATGGGGTTCCAATTGTTATTGCAGGCAAGCCTAATGTGGGTAAATCTACCCTATTAAATGCCCTCCTGAACGAAGAACGCGCTATAGTTTCGGATATTGCCGGAACCACACGCGATACCATTGAAGATGAACTCACCATTGGCGGTATTGTTTTCCGTTTTATCGATACAGCCGGAATCCGCGATACAGCCGATATTATTGAAGCTTTAGGCGTAGAACGTACCTTAGAAAAAATGAAACAGGCCAAACTAATTATTTATATGGCCGATGCTGCTCAAAGTATTTCAGAAATTGAAGAGCAGATTCGGGGGTTAGCGCAATTGGCCATCCCCTATTTAATTTTAGTCAATAAAGCCGACCTCATGGCTGATGCACAACGTAAAGCTTTCGAAGCGTTAGATGTTGTTTTTATTTCTGCTAAAGAGAAACAAGGTATCGATGAATTAAAAACCACTTTATTAGAGCAGGTTAACTTGCATCACATTAATACCAGCGAAACCCTAGTAACGAATATCCGCCATGTAGAAGCTTTAAAACAAACCGAACATGCACTGCAAAGGGTTTTGGCTAATGTAGACAATCCGGTAACCTCCGATTTCTTAGCGATGGATATTAAACAGGCGCTACATTACCTTGGTGAAATTACAGGTACAGTTACTACCGATGATTTGCTGGAGAATATATTTACGAAGTTTTGTATCGGCAAATAATCCCCAAAAACAACCACTAATTTCGACAACTAAAGACAATCAACATATTGGTCATCAATAAGTTATATCAATACGCTTCCCACAATTCCTTGGAGGTTTACCACTATTTTTCGCATTTTGTTGCTCATTTGTTGCTCGAGCGCCTGAAATTTTTCCCAAAAAAATCATGGGTGAAATGATGTCGCTTATCGACACTTAACGACACTAAAAAACATTAAACAACGCTAATAAGCCACTATTTGAGGGGAAATTACCACTGATGTTCTGGGGTCTAAAAGTCCGGTCGACCTGCAGCAGATGCAGCAAAAAAGGATGAAATGAGTAGCAATATAACAGTTGAGCGAATCTGCGAACACTGCGGTAAGACATTCTTGGCAAAAACCACGGTCACAAAGTACTGCAGCCTGAATTGCAACAGGCGGCACTACAAACAAAAAATCCGTAATGTGAAGATTTCTGCCAGCAATGAACAGACGCTTAGTATCCGTACAAAAGCGATCATAAAGGGCCGCGGCTTTCTTTTGCCTGACTATTAAACAAAGGCAGCTGTATCCCATGAAGGAGGAAAAATATTTAATCCCACTGGAAATCTTCCAGTTAAAAATCATCTGTAGCATTTACTCAGCGTCTATCGTTTGTGTTTAAAATACCATGTATGCTAAAACTTAAATTTATTATTCCGGCAGTATTGATCGTACTTGCAGGCTGCAGTCCAAAGGTGCGGAATGCGTCTTCTAACAAGCCCTCAAAAAACCAGGGGGATTCACTTTACCTGGTCCTTGGTATAAAGGATATTATAAAGACAGGAGAAAGGGTCACCTTAAAATTTACGGTACATAATAACCAGTCCACAGAAAAATCATTTTGCAAATGGCACACGCCCTTTGAACCTTTGATGAGCAAATACCTTGATATAAAAGATGACAATGGAAACGAGGTTCCCTATAAAGGCCCTATGGCAAAGCGGATCATGCCCCCTCCCGCAGACAGCTACCTTGCTGTTAAATCAAAAGAGGTACTATCATCAGAAGTTGACCTGTTAAAAGCTTATCAGCTGGAAGCCGAAAAAAAATACACCGTTTCTTATAACTCCAGCGGCATGAGCGGGATAAAAAGCACCAACACAGTTACCTTTAGGTACACCAACTAACCTTATACCTTGTAATTCCGGGGGGCGCAAGTTTTAACTAATGGTCAACTTATCCGATCGTTGAAATACCGATTATTCCGCAACAGGGATAGCAGCGGATACCGGCCCGTGCTTATGGCTTGTAGGCGTATGAGCGGGTAGCCCGGCGGTTGCCCAGACAAAATAAAAGTTGACATCAAAATTAAATCAATCTGGCATCACCAGAAAACATATACAGTTGCCTAGGTCTCCCGGCATATATGATGAAGGAAATATTATGCAAACAAAAAGCCACTGATCTATACCAGTGGCTTTATTTCCCAAAATAGTCTCCTGTTTATTTTGCGCTGTTCTTTTTCTCTGTAACCTCAGCCCTGATCTCCTGTGCAAGACTTTTAAGGTCCTGCATTGCTTTACGTACACGTGTACCGGCTGCAGCATTTCCACCATCATAAAATTTCGTCACATCAGCCTCAACTGAAGCGATTACTTCTTGTACCTGTTTGAATTTGTCCATAACTGTTTTTTAAAGGCCAAAGGGCCCGGATATAACTATTTTGTCCTAGGAACGTGTCCAGCCCCAAAACTAAACATTTAAGTGGGAAAGCAAAAAAGAACTATTCAAAACCGATATTCCCCACATCACTGCTTACCCCTATCGCGTTTGCCCGCCAAAGGATAAAGCCCAGCCTGCCGCAGCATTCGGCAACAAAATATTCGATGTCTGCGGGAACGTCATTTACAATACGGTAGCGGATCTTGTATTTAGGATTATAGCTGAGATAAACAACTAGGTCATCATCGGCAAATCCCCTGCCGGACAAGGGCCTGAAGTGAACCTCCTGCAATTCTTTCGCGGTCCGGCTCAATCGGTCGTTCATCACTTTCGCCAATGCTTTTTCAGGTTTAAAATCTGTCTCTAAAATTGCTAATACCGTAACAGTCATAGCACAAAAATATACCGAAAAACCAGACAACAAAACCTTAAGCGCTAAGCTACTGAAAATGAGCAAAATAATTTACAAGGCTTTAGCAAATGCGAGCAAAATCGCAAAAATAGCGTCGCAGAAGACTTTTATTGCTAACTTAAAGCTGCAGAACATATATTTTCCCAGTGTCTATTTTACTTTTTCACACACGATCTTTCCTCCCCGTTTAAAATAAGAAAGTGAGCTGACCTGGCCAGCCTGATCTCCATTGAAGGTTACCTTCCGTTGCTCTTTGCCATTATCCAATATCCGCTTTTTGGTAAGCTATTTTCTTGAAAATAGCGATATCAAGTTTCTATTTTGCTAGTAATCCAACAGAAATTAACGTATGGATGTCGTTTTGCTATTGAGAACCAAAGCATTAGCTAGGATCAGAGGATCGACATCGCCCAGATAGGCACATGTTAAAACCGGTAATTGATACCTACTCCTACAGAAATGCCTGTGTTATTAAGTTCAGCCAACGGCATCCGCTCATCAAGGCTGTCAAAAGGGGCCAACTCTACTTTCTGGTTTTTATCGTACAGCCCAAGTTTTTGAACATAGTTACAACCTGCATTAAAGTCTATCGAAAAGTTACGTGCTGGCATGTAATTGTAAAATAAGGAAATTTTAGATTGCTGGGTCTGAAAATATGGAGAGTTCCTTTCCTCAGTTAAACGGTATGTGCCACCCCCAATTCCAAGATTATTGTTGACACCTACGGCATTTTTAGCTGACAGATTGTATTTCAATCTTTGAGAGATAGGCAAAGACCCCGATAGGTTAAGTTTACTGTTAATCTGCCAGTCTATGCCTACTAAAGGCAACAGCAAACTGCCGAAAAACTGTTTTGAATAGACTGCTCCAATGGAATAGGAAAATTTTTCCGATACCTTTACCTTAAATGCAGCAGCGCCGGTGTAGATCATATCCTCTCCTGAAATATCTTTCATGTCGGATGAAAGCGTTGGAATGAAAGATACAGACAGTGAATACCTGTTCGAAAAAGATTTCTGGTAGGTAAGCGGTATTGAAAACGAATGAAAAGCAGACGCTCCAAGGTCTGTCGTACTGCCTGATACAAATAAACCCGTATAACTTATGCCGGTGAGAAAAAAATCAAGTTTTCCATCATTCAGTTTACTGTAGAGTGGAAATATGAGATGGGCGTTTGCCTGTTGCACCTGTATATCTTCATCGTTAACCTTGAAGGGCGAATAAACATAATCGGCTTTAAAATAGCCCAGTTGAAGGGTTGGCGTTTGAGCGGGCTGGTTTACGGGCTTTTCCTGCGCCCGAACATTTAACTTAAAAAGGACTGAAACAATAACTGCTATTATTGATGCTTTGATTTTCATTTTTAATTGATTTTTTATACCTCCTGATCTGTGAGGCCTGGTTAATTTTTGGACAGCTGGATAGATTCCGGTTATCAGATTCGGTCTAATTCTTCCTGAATTGCCTTTCTGGTAATATTGTTGATTATTTTTTCGGGAAGAAGAGACATTAGGAAGGTCTGGATGGCATGTGGCCAATACGGTTCAATACTATTTCTGCCACAGCCTACAATTGAAAGTACGTGCCTGGCATATGTTGCAGCACTTGGGCGCAAAAATGTAATGAGTTTCATGTTACTTCCGGAATTAACACTGCCCGTTATCAACGAAATCACTTCTGTATTCTGCAGTTCACGGGAAAGAGAAATGGAAAAAGCATTATTATATGCTTTTGTAGCTGCATAAACCGCTAAATAAGGCGGTGGAAAGAGTCCTGCATATGATGAAACATTTAAGATAAGCGACTTGCTAATACTCAACTGAGGTAACAGATTACGGGTAAGTTGTGAAGGGAACGATGTATTGAGCGTTATGGTTCTATGAATTTCTTCAGCCTTGAATTCTCCAAATCTTCCGATAGGCCCAATACCTACATTATTCACGAGTATATTGATAGGTAAGTGCTTAATCTGTCCAATATCCATCGGGCTTTCCTTCATCCCATCATATACCAGGCAGACCACTTTACATCTGCTGTTAGCAGCAACTATTTCTTTCTCTACCCCATGCAACTTAGCTGCATCACGGCCATGTAGCACTATATTAAATCCTTTTTCTGCGAGCGCTATGGCAATGGCCTTGCCAATGCCATCAGATGAACCGGTCACCAAGGCAAAAGCATCATTTTTAAGGTATTTTTTAAGGGTTGAGCCCCTAACATAAGGGTAGATAAAACGGATAAGGCTATAAAAAAGCCGCGCAGAGCATAACACTCCGATAATAAAAACAATATGATTTCCCATTTTCTAATTTTTGACCAAAGTTAGCGTTGGGCACTATAGCAGGAAATGGATAAATGGTGGCAGCTATTGGATTATTTACGGTAAGCTAACCTGAATTGAGAAGGAGACCGCCCTTCTGCATTGGAAAAATAGCGGGTAAAATATGCATGATCAGCAAAACCCAAGAGATACGCTATTTCTTTTACCGTCTTATCGGTGGCATACAATAGGCGTTTAGCTTCCGTCATTGTAGCCTGTTGTACCCAAAAACCTACCGGAAAGCCAGTAGTCTGTTTTACTGCCTCGTTTAAATAGGCAGGACTAATATTCAGATCTATCGCATAGTCTGATGTACTTTTGTGTGTTTTGAACTGCCGCAAAAGTAACCGTTTAAAATCCCTAGTTAAAATCTGGGTACGGAGCACTGCGGCCTCTTCATTTTCTAACGGCTGGTAAGCGGATGCGAAAACGCCTACACAGGCACCTATCAGTGAATGCAGAACCTTCGGAATAAAGTTCAATCCTTGCCTGTTTTCATTAATAGAGAGCATTAACCCAATGCACTTATCCAGCGCAATGTTTTCGGGATCGGGCAATGCTAACGGAATACACTGAAAATAATGTTTATCGAAAATTGCCCTATAATCATCATCAATAAAACTGGTATCTACGGTAATCAGCCAGGCTTCTGTGTTATCACATACCGATACACCGTAATGAACCTGCCCTGGCAATACACATAATACAACACTTCCAATCAGTTCAACATCGTTGAAGTCAACTACAATTTTACTAATACCCTTTTTTTGAAAAATAAACAGGTAATGGTCATCTCTCCGGTGCGCGGGTTTGGTATAGGGCACCGTGTTGTCTTTCCCTCCGATAAATTTATTGATACTTATTACCTGATCGGTGATATCTTTTAAGGAATGTGTCGAGATATGATCCATCATAAGTACCCTATTAAAATTATTGCCCAATTATAGCTTAAATATCTTTATTTTGATAATTAAGGTTTTCAATCCTTTGATTTAGCAAATGCTTGTCAACGGATTTTTTGATAAAACAAGTTTTCGAAAGACGGAACTGATGCCACCGCCTTCGTTAACCTTTCGGGTATAGCGCTCGCCAGGCAGGTTGATCACATCGGCCTAATGTATTTATCAGCTCTGACATGCTTTATTCACATCCACAGATAGATCTTCAGAGATCGATTTTTTTAGGCAAACCTGTGACGATGGATGAGTTTTTAGAAGCTACCGCTCAAATTAAAGTAATGGTTGGCCTCCGTAAAATCACCTTTATCATTTAATAGCAGCAGAAAAATTTGTTCTATCTTTACAGGGAGGATCGTCCTCCAAAATATCGCCGACAGCACTTGAATGAATGAAATTAGCATAAGACAAATTAAAGAGCCTGATTTTTCAGCGGGTTTTAGTATTCGAAATGTCGGCACTTTACTCTCTGACAAAGATTTAGTGCAGGAACTTCACAGGCACAGTTTCTTTTTTGCTTTGTTTTTAGAGAAAGGGCATGGGGAACATCACATTGATTTTACCAATTACCCTGTTAATGACTATTCTGTTTTCTTTATGCGACCGGGCCAGGTTCATCAGCTCACGCTAAAACAAGGCTGCAAGGGCTATTTGGTCCAATTTAACCATGACTTTTACGCACCAAAAGGCGCGCCAGTCAATTTCGTTCTGCGAAAAGTAAGCAATAAGAATCACTGCCCGCTTTCAGTTGAGAAATTTGGCAAATTGTTATCGCAATTGTCTCTCATTGATGAAGAATATAGCCAAAAACAAGATCACTACAAAGAAGTAATCAAAGCAGGCTTGGAGATTCTATTTATTGAACTGGCAAGACAGAGCAGGGAACCAAAAGAAATTACAAATGAGGGCAACATGTATTCCCAAAATCAATTGGAAGAACTACTGGAACTATTACAAAACCATATTGTCACGCATAAACAAGTGATACAATATGCCGAAATGATGCACCTTACTACTTTTCAGCTCAATAAAATAACCAAAGAGACTGTTGGTAAGACCTGCTCACAGCTCATTAACGAGCAAATTGTACTCGAAGCTAAAAGGCACCTTCTGGCAACCGGCAATCAAGTCAATCAAATCGCTTTCGATTTAGGTTTTGAAGATCCCTCCTACTTTGCCCGCTTTTTTAAAAAGCATTCAAATTATTCCCCTGAAGCATTTAGAAAGAACTGTAAATAAATCCTGTTCAGTCTAAATTTTAATTCATAATTGGCGAAACTGCGGCTCCTCTGCAAAAAAAAGCAAAAGGTTACGATTTGGTACGAAGAAAATTGTTTGGATTTTAACGCCAAAACTTTAAAAATGTCCTGCAAGACTAGGTATTCGTCCTATTACATACCTATCATCATAGAGTAATTTTGTTAAGAATTAAAAACAAGATAAAATATGAAAATAGTAATTGTAGGTGCATCGGGCACCATGGGGCAGCATTTAGCTGATGTACTGGAAAAGGAAAATCACGAAATAATAAGAGCCAGTCGTTCTTCACAGAATATAAAGGTCGATACGACATCTATAGAATCCATAGAAGAAATGTTTGCGAAAATAGGCGCTTTTGATGCCTTGATTTCTACAGCAGGGGAAACTTTTGTTGGTCCTTGGAAGAATTTGAATAACCAGACCTTCAGAAAAGGAATTGAAGGAAAAATGATGGGACAGATTAATTTAGTATTAATTGGTCAGCAATACATCAATCCAAAAGGTTCATTTACACTTATCACAGGAGCATTAACCAACGAACCGCAAGTTAATTTTGCCAATGCTTCAGCGGCAAACGGAGCCGTAGAAGGTTTTGTAAGGGCAGCTGCAATTGAATTGCCAAACGGCATCCGGATCAATGCAGTGAGCCCAACAGTCATTGAAAACTCGCCCCAATATTTCCCTTACTTCCCGGGAGAGATTCCAACAACGATGAAGCAATTGGAATTTGGCTTTAAGAAAAGTCTGTTTGGTGCCGTAACAGGACATATCATTAAACCATAAATAGCCGGCATGAATACTAAGAGTAAAATTATCCAATCTATCAAAATTTGGGTAGTAATCTACCCCTCGATAACACTATTTTATGTATTATTTGGCACGTACTTGTCTGGAATTCCTTTGTATTTAAGAACGCTGATCTTAACACTGATATTAGTGCCCTGGATGGTATTTGTGGGATTACCACTTGTACATCTTTTGCTGAAAAACATGACTAAGAGTGACAAATCCTGACCAAAGAATTTTTAATAAGCAAAGAGAGGTTGTTACAACGGCATTTGCATTGCCATTATGTTTAACCATTTATAGAAAACAAAGGAATGACCAACAAGAAACAATTTGATGTAATCATCATAGGAGGCAGTTACGCAGGGCTTGCTACAGCCATGGCATTGGGCAGAGCACTGAGAAATGTGCTTATCATTGATGATGGAAAGCCCTGTAACAGACAAACACCATATTCACATAATTTTTTAACGCAGGATGGGAGCACACCAAAAGAAATCTCAACACTTGCAAAACAACAGGTATTAGCATACAATACCATTACTTTTTTTGAGGGTCTTGTTGTTAAAGGTGTAAAAACGGAGAGTGGTTTTGAAGTACAAACCGAATTGGGCCGCGAATTTGCATCAACCAAGATAGTTTTTGCCACAGGAATTAAAGATATAATGCCCGAAATAGTTGGATTTTCTGAATGTTGGGGCATTTCCATTTTACATTGTCCCTACTGTCATGGTTTCGAGGTAAAAAATGAAATTACCGGCATTTTGGGTAATAGTGAATTTGGATTTGAGTTTTCAAAACTTATTTCCAACTGGACAAAAGACCTGACACTTTTCACAAACGGAAAGCCAACGCTGAGTGACGACCAAAAGGCAGGCCTTAAAAAGAATTCTATAGAAATATTAGAAAAAGAAATTAAAGAATTTGAACACCTAAATGGACGACTTGAAAACATCATTTTTAAGGACGGTTCAAAGCAAACAGTCAAAGCCATGTACACCAGACTCGCCTTTAAACAAACCTGTACTGTTGCAGAACAATTAGGCTGTGACTTAACCGAAGACGGATATATAAAAGTTGATGCATTTCAAAAAACAACTGCAACAGATGTGTTTGCCTGTGGCGACAATACAACGCGAATGCGGGCGGTTGCAAATGCAGTCGCGGCGGGAACATTAACGGGCATGACAATAAATAAAGAATTGGTTGATTTGCATTTTTAAAATACATGTTTTCTTGCTGGTTTAATTTTGACATTGCGTATTTAGGGAAGTCACGCTAGTAGTGCCCGGTTATCGACTTGATAAAAACTACGCTTAAGAAATTAAAATCCGATTACAAAGCAAAATAAATAATCTTCATTATTACCATAATTGGCTGATGTGGCGGACTGGAGCCAGTTAAAATTTTAGTGATAATGTAAAATGACAATTTGTGTTTTTCCATTTGCAGAAATTGTGACTGAAATATATTATTTTCTGCAAATAAGCAAAACTGTTGAAATACCTTTTAAAATCCAGTTCGATGTAATAGATGAAAATGATTTTGATGAAGATGGGAAATAATGGAAAAGATCTTGATACCCCATCAGAACATTATTATTAATTATTTTTCCCTATCTTTAAATAAGAATTTGCGTTAAAAAAATAGAGGTGAGCATTTGGCGCCTTAATGCAAAAAAAATAGACATAAAACACCTATATACAGAAACTTAAATCGACAGGTTCGACTTCCTTTCTGGAGTCGAACCTGTCACTCTCGCTCAAGCTTCAAATAAGTTGCAATCAAGCCGTTTCAAATTTATCGCTCAAATTATTTCAAAATTTTCAAATCTGCGATACGTTTCGAATCCTCAATAAAAAGGTTCGTTAATTGTCTCGTCGGGAGCTCTAATCTAGAAAAACATTCTAAGTTTAACAGTTCCAAGGCTTTTTTAAGGAAGTAAAAAAGATTTAGGTATCAGTTGTGACACCATCCCAATCCTGATCCATCAACCTGATAATCCAGTTGAGCGCATAGTGTCTTTCATAAACTACACTTTTATCAAGGTTTCCCGGAACCGGCTCATTATTTACCCTGGAATTAACACATGCCCAGTCTAAACGTAATATCAGATCGGCCTGATCAAGAATCTCGGCCTTGCTCCTAAGTTTTGCCTGCTCCCTGAATTCTTTTTTGCTCCGCGAGAACAAATGCTTTACATCACTCCCTACATCACAGCGTTTATCCGGGTATACCAACGTATCGATATAACCCAGTGCCCAGAGCATAACATGATAACCCTCCGCCCTCCAGTTGGCATCTGTTAGCTGCTGTGAACTGGGATTTTCATTAAGTGCAAATTCTTTTTCAGCAGCAGTGAGCTTTTCCATCACCTTATACTTTTTTTCAACCTCGGCAAGCATTTTTTTGTCAGCTTTTTCACTTTTTAGCTCCAGATAGCACAATGCTATCGCCCTGTCGACGATTTCATCACTGGTCCTAACAGCAACCTGGTCCGCCGGATCTAGGAACATTGCATTGGGATTGGTATAAATGGGTACTGCATGAAATCTGCAGACCGCCTCCGATCTTTTCCGCCTTTCAATCTGCTCTTTGGTAGCCTGAATATTCTCTACCGGCACAGACATCGCTTTAACAGCCTCAATAGTTAAGGGTTTATTGTTGGGCCTATCCCCACCGCAGCCAAAAAGCGTGAGAAATAAACAGATTGCAGTTACTGTTATGGATCGTTTCATTTTGGGTATTTCTGGTTATCCAATGCATTAGCCTCAAGACTCGACTCTTTGGGCTGATCATTTTTTTCGTCAACGGCCAACAAAATACAAATATATCATATATAATCCTATGGCGAGGTTATCCGCGATAGCTTCCGACTATCTCATATTTTACAGCGTTCCCAGATCATCCCTTTCACTTCATCCATCACTCAAAGCGCCGCGAAAAAGCCCCTCCCGCAAAACGATCAGGGCTTTAGACAGCTAAGCCAAACCAAAAAATCGACTGATTTTTTCAAGCAGGGTTAGCAGATCCAACAGAAACTCAAGGTAAATCTCCCCGTCTGATAAAAAGTCGGTCAGCCGCTTTTCTTCGATATCCTCAAAAGACGTATCCACCCAGATTGTCCCATGCATATCTAATCGCAGGCCCTCGACATACTCCTCCAGCTCGACATACGAATCATCTGACGAATTCTATTTCGTCTACTTAGATGAAGATAGGAATGATCCACTTGTGTACTCATTTGATGGGGACAGGTTATATGAAATTGGTTTAACTGATTTTAACTCACTTATTCATTCAACGGAAAAAAAATCTTAGTAGCTTTATCTATCAACTGTATTTCTGCCAAATGAAACGCAGTAATAGACCTATCTTTAATGAATCAATATTCTCTACTTTCTTATCCAAACACCGATTCTAATCTATCTAAAAACGTTCAAAATTTTTATTCCTTTATTTCTAATCGAAATTTGTCAGGAGCTATTTTTTTATTGAACAAGGAATTGATGTAACAACGAATAGCAATCAAGCCATTCTAAATGCGGCTTTAGTGAGTGACTTGAAGCAACTAATTTATTAGTAAAGCATGGAGCCAATCTCTATACTCAAAATGAAAAAATCATACTTTTCGCTGCAAAATTTGGTGATCCACTTTTTATCCGAGATTTAAATGCTAAATATGAATTCTCTCAGATAAGTAAAAACAAAACGCTTGTAGTAGCTTGCTCAAGAGGCATTAGAACTTCTTCTTTATACCTTATTGATTCCGGAGCAGAAGTTAATGCCTATAATTCATTGTGCTTACAAATAGCTTTACGTAATCATCATTTCTATTTAGCAACTGACTTACAAATGATCTTGGAGCTAACAAAAGAGTGAATTTTGGTTTTCTTTTATTGTTTAAAGAAGGAGTAGAGCAACAAGTGACGCATAAATATTCAAAAAAGATGCTGTTTGATGATATAAGTTTTCTTGATTCCTTAAGAATCATGTGGACACCAATTTCATTAATCGAATTAGAAGAATGGATCTCAAGGGGAGAATCAAAACTCGAAGGTGAGCCATTGAACTTTTGGAACCTGATTAAAATTGTGCCCCAGAAATGGCAGGAAAAAGAATATGGAAAGGAGGCCGGAGGATTTTGGGTGGTCGCAATCTTCGGTAATGCGGTAGTTTTCTATAATGATATCGAAGATGGGTTTAATATTTCGCCATATGCAGCTTATGGACAGATTAGCGAATATGCATTGTGAACAAGCCAAACTTGATTGGATCATAGAACGACTTTACAATTCATTAAAACAAAATGCTCAACTACCAATGCGCACAAGTGACTTGACAAGCAAAATGTTTGCATATCGATACCTTAAAGATATCGATTACCTGAGCCTGCTTACGAATGTCGATGCGCACCGTTGGTGTGGAATGGATTTACGGAAAAGATTTTTAGAAAATATCCAGCCGTTGCTTAACACATTGCTCACCTTCAGCAGTTCCGTCTATCCTTTGACCTACCTGATGATCACCACCCAGCCCGAAGCAGCCTTTGTCCCATTGCCTGTAAGTATTGTATAGAAGTAGGTACCCACCGGCAGATCGGTCCCGTTATAAGTGCCGTCCCATGGTTTCTGATAACCAACAGAGGAAAATAACCTGGTTCCGCCCCGGTTAAAAACCTCAACCCGGCAATTTGGATACAGGCCGATATTTTGGATATTCCACTGATCATTCACCCCATCCCCATTTGGAGAAAAAGCCGTTGGAGCCTCAACTGCTATACTTCCTGGAATCACCGTCAATATTCCATGTACGTAATCAATCTGGTAATTAAGGGAAGCGGCCCCCGCAATCGAAATAACATAATCACCAGGTACAGAGGCCGGCCCCGCGTTAGTGCTTGCCACCGGCATTCCGATCAGATCCACCGATCCCTCCTGATTGACAAAGCCGCTGTATAGCAGGGTGAGTTCCGGATTGGCCTGCCCATATCTCCTCACCTTATCCTCGGCCGTTATCCTAAGCTTTGCCTTCTCAACATCAACATCGCCAGGAATAAAGTCCATCGCATAATTTCCGGCACCAAGGCTTCCCTGAACTGAAACGGGAATTGCTGCCTTGCTGTATTTGCCAACAGGATCTTTTGGGCGCATACCGGCAGTGATGTCCAGCTCAACGGTTTCGATACGGTCACCGTTTTTCAGCCCTGTGGCGATAAAATTTTTTGTGGATAAGGAATTAGGAAGAGATTTTCCATAAACTTTCTGTATTGCGGCCGGTGTTAGGGTAAGCGGGGCCGGCAGGACATGGCCAATAAGTCCGGCGAGGGATGCTGCACCGGCTCCCGGTGAAACACCACTGATCTGACCCTGGTAGTCACCTACATCAGCGAAAGCCCCCAGACGGATATACAATACTCTTTTTCCCTCCTGCCCAACCGCAACATCCAGTTCGCTTGAAAAGGCTGTATTATCCTCGCTGATCTCATAACCTTCAGGTGCAACCAGGCGGACAGCTGATGAGAGCCTTTTTCCGGAAAGGCTGAATACCGCTGCAGCCGAGGGTGTGCCATAAACCGTACCCAGTACCGGAATATTCCCTTCAAGTGTTAGCGATGGTGCAGCGGGGCTTACATTAATTTTAAAAACGACTGCATCCCCTTCACATCCGTCTCCCGTGGCAGTTAAGGGAACAGCCCTCAGGGTTGCTGTTATCGGGAGCGGTCCACTGTTCAGCGGTAAAAAGGACGCAATATCGCCAGTGCCGCTGGCAGCCAACCCTATATCGGGTCTGTCATTTGTCCATGCAACACGGCCATAACTGCCGTTGAAGGCAATGACGCTGGTAGGCCTGCCCTCGACTGCCTCTATATCTGCTATCCTATCCAATCGCGGCATTGCCATCACCGTTGCACTAACTGCTACCCGCTGGGTTTCAGCCCTGGCAGATTCTATTAGCACCTCACCGAGGATTTCACCTGCTGGAGCATCGGCTGCCGACCTTAAATAAACCTCCGCATCCCTGATCAGGCCATTCTGGTGTTCAAATAAAATGTTTTTCCCAAAACCAGAAAAAGGGTTCCCGGAAAGTTCAAAACCGGGAGGTGCCTTTAACGAAAGTGGAGCAAAAAGATTTTCGCCACCGAGGGTAAAATGCAATAAATTGGGTGACAGTGATGCACTTCCCTGACAGGAAAGGACGCTACCGCTTACGGCCGAAACCGTAATTACCGGAAGCTCATAGACAGTTCCATCCGGGATGGAAAGTGATGAAGAAGCACCACCATCGCTGAGCGCACTGACCTCGCCTTTAAATGTTCCCGCTGTATTATCTGCCCTGAGCCTGATATAAATGGTAACCGGCAAGGTTAAATCAGCGGCAGGCAGTGTGAGCTTGTCACTAAAATCAGTATTGTCCCTGCTAACTTCAAACCCTATCGGCGCGTAAACCGTTACATCGGTGCTAATGCCACTCGCCAAAACACTCACCGTGGTTGCTTCCGAAGGAGTTCCCTTTTGCGTATGCAGTGCTATCGGGTTCCCGCTGACAACCAGACTTCCCGCACCCGATGGATTGACCGTAATCTTAAAATTTACAATACCGGTATTGCAGGTGAGCCCGCCCAAAATAAAATTTCCGTGGGCACTGGACCAAACACCTGCACCCGCACTCGACACCAGTTCATTGGTAACGGTATTGATTACGGAAACGTCTCCGCTGGAGGTGTTGACCACATATAGCCAGTTGCCATCGGCGCTTACGCGGGAGCCATTCGGATAGCTTCCCACCTGCACGCGCTTGACCAGTGAAAAATCGTTAGTATCATATATTTCCACACGGTCCAGCGCAAAAATCGATGCATAGATACGGCTGCCGTCCGGACTGATAGAAAGACCGGAAACTGTTGCTGTGAGTATGGAACTGATTACCGTACCCGTTGCGATATCGACAACGTTGATTCCTCTTGAAAAACCGACATAAAGCCTTTTTCCGTCAGGGCTGCAGACCAGATGATTGGGTTTCCTACTGACCCCGTCTGTAAAAGTCCGGTAAACAACGTTATCCGCTGTATTGATAAGGGAAACGGAATTGCCATCCCCATTGGAAACGAAGAGCGTAGCACCATCGGTACTGAGTGCCATATACGCCGGCCCTGCCCCCACCTGTATGGTAGCGATAAGTGACCGGGTTAAGGTATTGACCACATAAACCGCGTTGGAGTTATTGCTCACCAGGTAGACCCGGCTCCCGTCTGCATTTAAAATCATCCTCGTGGGCTGTCCCGGAAGGGGTATTCTGGTTTCCCTTGCAAAACTTGCAGCCACCTTGAGGCTGAGTACAGGGGACCTCGAGTTGAGGTAATAAAGGATTTCCCCATCCGGGCTGAACAGTACATCCATAGGCTCATTTCCCAGTCCGACAAGAAATGTAGTTTTATTGGTTGCCAGGTTAATAAGTGCGAAACTGTTACTGACCGCTCCGGTGACAAAGGCCTGACCAGATGAAAAGGGTATGGCTTTTATCGAGGCAGTTACTGGGCTGCTGCCATTATTGACCGCTGCAAAGGAAGGTATCGGGCCAAACCCACTTGCCGGAAGTCCCACAGCGGGGTTATCGTTCACCCAGTAATAGTTATTCCCGGCAAGATCGACTGCCTTTGTAGGAGCGCCGTTTGCAACGATCTGATCGGGAACAGACGGGATAGTTCCCCTGATCGCCGCGGTAAGTTTCACTGTCTTTGTCTGTGCCCTGGCTGAAGATGCAGTGACCGTTCCCTCGATCATCCCTGCAGGGGCCTCGGCAGATGAGCGGACATACAATATGATTTCATTTACCTTCCCTCCCATAGCCTCGACGGTTAGACTGCCTGAATAAGCTGTTTTAAGATTTCTTGAAATCTCAAAGCCCGGGGATACCGAGAGCATGATCCCTGAACGGAGATTATTCCCGGAAAGATTTAGCCTTAGAACAGCGGGTGACTGTGAAACACTTCCTTGACAGGCAAAAATGTCATGATAGGATTTGTACAATTCAATAGTCTGCCCAAAGGCACCTGTAGTGAGAAAAACAGTCAGTAGAAATAAAAAGAATGTCTTTAAAGGTTTCATAACAGATGAGAGCTGAAAATTCCCTGCAAAGATAAACTAATTTATCAAAGGCTACCCCCCCAACTTAGGTATGAAGAGATTTACCGACTGGTTTCTAAAAAGGCAGACGGGGTTAAGTACAGGAGGATTGGGTGGAATTTGAATTGAAATTTAAAGCAACAACGATGGCTGTGTTATCGCTCGTCGCAACGAAGTGAAAGCTTACGGCATTGCCATGGGTGCACCATTCTTTAAGATCAGAGAAGAAATTAAAAAACATAACATCGCTGTGTTTAGTAGCCACTATACCGTATATGGCGATATCAGCTCAAGAGTAATGACCAATCTTTAAAGCCTTAAACACAAGCCGAATTGCTCCTGAAAATTCAGCTCAACAAGATGATTTTAAAAATCAAAAAGGTCATGTAAAATGCGCAAACATCAACTTCCAGGTTCGCATTCATTGCTAATATTTCAAAGAAGGAGGTGCTTATTTTTTCTGAAAATGAAAAAGGACTAACGGCGAGGAACCCGAGCCAGTAATTAAAATGAAATAAAGTATTTTACCGTTAGTGTTCTTGGGTAAGCATATCAGTAAGCGGTGGTTTACCCAGCTCGTTGGCTTCAACTGTCAGCATCGTTCGGTTCCAAATGGCAGATACCGCACCTCTGTTTCACCAGCCATGTACCTGCCTTGGTTAGCCGCTTTACGGTAAACCGATAGTGTTATCTTTTTATGGGAATCGACCAGCGTAAAAACAGTTGATCGTTAGGCCACTTTTTGACCATAACATAAAGCCGAGCTTAGCGGCATAAGTGCCGAGTGGCGCTTGTTCCTTGGCATAAGCATAGTTTTTAGGATCATGTCCTGCTTCCAAAGCAGGAAAGAATTCCAGTACGTTTGTTTCCATGTTTTCAAAATTGATTGTTCAAAATTGGCCAGGAAAAAACAGGGTATATCCAATATTGGAGAGATTGGTTAATTGTATGGGAATAAAAATACCCAAACATTAAATGAATGCCTGGGTATTTTATGTTATTGATCAATATTATTTGATTCTGGTAGGTGGAATAGTATCTCGGCTTAATTCTTCACCGGCAGCACCATAGTTGACCACAATGTTATCATCTTCTATGGTAGCCATCGTCGCAACCGGAGCAACCTTCGATAAAATAATATATTTCATGCTTCTGGCTTTAACCCATTTGCCCAATGTTACGCTGTAAACCCCGCCAGCTTTATAATACCAGCCCAAATCTGCTACGCTATTATTATGATAATTAAATTTGAGTGTATTGGTTCCCTGTAAGTAATAGGGCTGATATCCCTTGGTTTGATCAGAACTATCCACCTCTAAAGGATCATAAACATCATAAAAATCGGTATTGGCAATTAAATAACCTTGGGCAGGCGGACCTGGTGTAAACAAACTTCCTCCGTTATGTACAAATACCACATCCATTGGTCTGGTGGTTGATGTAACGGTTGTACCCTTAAATGCGGCAATACCGTAGGCATTACCGCTATTGGCCAGTAATGTACTTGTAATCGACCCGAAGCCATCACCTGCGGTGGTGGAATAGTTAATTGCCCTGATATATTGCGCGGCAGGAATTGGGGTTGAGCCAGAACTATTGATCATTTTACCTGTTCCGCCCACATAAAAATAACCTCCTTTTTTCACCGAGCCGCTGGTTAGGTTAAACTTATAGGTACGTAGCCCGCCAGTGGCCCAACCATTGGCAGGAAAACCTGTTGGTGTTGAGGCACCGGCATTATTTGTAGTTACCACCGAAAATGGCGTAGCTGCGAAATTAATATCTCTTGTCGCAATAAACTGAATGTAATTATTGTTTGCATTAGTTCCTTTGGGATCAGGAATCCACCCTGAGATAATGAAGTCAGGGATTTCCGGCGTTGAACTTAAGGTGATTACATCTTTTATTGTTCTCATATGGTGCTCTGGAACCAGAGTTCCCGTGCTATTCACTTTATTGATGATAATACCATAATAGTTCGCCGAAAATTGGAGCACATTGTTTGCAAATGTTGCATTGGCGTCTGTATGTAAAGTAATATCGCCAAAACCATCGTTTAACTTTTTATCGCCCGATAGTATATCGGTAGGTGTTGGAAGCGGATCAAAACCACCCTTTACAATTGCCAATAAAGTACTTTCGTATCGATCAGGATTAGCAAGAATAAAACTACTGGGCACCCTGTTTTTGGCAATTGTGCAGTTTGAAGCTACTTTTTTAACAGCCGATGGACTTAGGTTAGTGATTTGTAAGTTACCGTTTACGCGTTTTAATACGCCACCTTCTACCTTTATCTGGACAGAATCGCCGGGAACATATTTAGCCGCTTCGGTACCTAAAGGGATTTGAATACCACGCAATTCATTTAACCGGATACGGTCCTGAACAATAAGAACACCTTCGGGCAGGTTTTTACCAGCGTGGTCTGAAATAACGACTGCGGCAATACTATTGGCGCCAAACATGTTGTCTGTACTTAAAGTCACATCCTCACCTTTATAAAGGTTTCTCAAATCGAAAAGCGGAATATAATTACTGACCACACCTCCCGGATAATTCGATTTTTTACAGCCAGTCCATATAAAAGGAACGGTAAATAAAAGAATGCTATATAATAATATCTTTTTCATTTTAATAATTTTAGTAATTCCGGATCAAGGTTTTTGCCACCAAACGTTAGTTGATATTACATCTGGCCCCTGCGCGGCAACGGCAGCCTGGTAATTTGTCGGGTTTGCAGATTGAACATATACCGGGTAGGTCATCCTTGCGGGCATTACACCGCCGTTTCTTAAACCAGGACCTTTTGGCAGCACCGGGTGTCCTGTGCGGCGATACTCGAACCATTGTTGCATGTCTACCAGAAATAACGCATAATATTTCTGTACGTGAATCTGTTCGAGCTTATCTTCAGTTGATCCTGTATTCAACCAGTCAATATCTGCATCATTCACATACTTTGTAAATACGGGGCTGGTAATTGAGGTAGGGAAATTGGGCACCCAATAGTTTATCGCTGCAGTCATACCACCGTAGTAATAGTTTTCTGCTGATCCGCCGATATAACCTTTTAATGCTGCCTCGGCTAAAATAAACTGCACCTCAGCGTAATTCATCAGGATTCCGGTTTGTGCTGACTGTTGCAAAGATCTGGCACCAATTGCTACACTTGAGCTGGTTTGATCATAAGAATAAAAATAGGCCTGTTTAACCACGCCTGCACCAATAGCATAACCACTTGGCACCCCCACAAAGCCGCCGGGCCCCTGCGAGATACCCAATCGGTTGATACCGTTATTTGCATAACCATTGGCAGTGTTGATATCTATACGCGGATCATTCCAATTCGCCAACCGCTCAATGAAAAAACTTCCAATGGCTGGCGATCTAAAATCCTGTACCCTTACGCCATTTACATATGGATTAACGAAGGGGTCTGTTCCGGTTAAACCGGTCCATTTTAAAGTGGCCGATTCTGTATTATTGGTCATGATAGGGTATTTTGCAGGATTGGCATCTACAATCTCTTTAATTTTTGCGATTACCTGCGCAGCCACTTCTGCTTTACCCGAAACCCTTAATAACAACCTTAAATATAGGGAATTGCAGAATTTACGCCATTTAGCAATATCGCCTTTAAAGATTGGATCGCTTGAAGCTGTAATGGCCGTTCCTTCTGTTAATAAAGCATTTGCCTCTTCCAGTTTTTTAAACATATCCAGGTAAATGGCCTGCTGCTGATCAAAGGCGGGTTCTAAAACGCCGCCAGTACCTTGATTGGACTGGAAATAAGGTATATCGCCATAAGTATCAGATAACATGGAGTAGATCCAGGACTGGCACACCAAAGAAATGCCCTGGTACGATTTATTTTCCATACCGGGTTTTCCGGCCAGTTTATAAATGTCTTTAAAATTGGTTAACTGTATGTACCAGGCATTCCACAAATAATCTGAATAGGTATTCCTGTATTCATATCTGAAAACAGTACCATCTCCATCGCTAATACTTACCGTTACCTGCATAAGCTCATTGTTAAAGTTACGGTTACGGATCATCCCAGGGGTAAGGGTATTGACCAAAGCCGGAGCCAATAATTTATCCGGTGTGGAAGTCAGGATATTGATTGGATCAATATTAACCTCCTGAAAATTTTTATCGCAAGCTGAAAGCGCCGTCATCGACATGCCTAAAACTGCAATAACTTTATATAGATTCTTTTTCATTTTTTTAAAAGATTATATGCCTATTGATAAATTGAAACCATAAGTTCTGGTTGAAGGAAACTGACCGATTTCGAAACCGGTAACAATGTCAGAACCGCTAAGTGTACCAAATTCCGGATCGAACATTGGCCATGGCGACCAGATGAACAGGTTACGTCCGTACACACCAAAAGTTGCAGATGAAAGACCTAATTTTCTCAAGAATTTAGGGTTAAACCTATAATTTAAAGAAGCTTCCCTGAATTTGATAAAATCAGTACTGAATGTACTTCCTTCAGCATTATCGGCCCCCATCTGCGAACGGTAATATTCGTCAATATCATAAGCGATAGTCGTGTTTGGTACGTAAGAGCCATCAGCCAGTTGCACCACACCATTACCAATAATACCGTTATATCTACCAGGTAAAGTGCTGGTTAATTTACCTTGCTCGACCATTTTGTAGTTTAACAAAGAGTGCGCAACTGCACCTACCTGAGCATCGAACAATACACTTAAACTCAAACTTTTATAGGCAAAGGTACTTCCGATACTGAATTTATATTTAGGCATGGTATTTCCTAAGTAAACTACATCATTGGTAATTTTTGCAAAGCCGGTTGTTGCATCGTAAACCACGTTTCCCTGCGGATCGCGTACATAACCCCTACCGTATAAATCGCCCATACTACCACCAACCTTCGCTACAATCTGGCCGCCCGCTACCGGACCGGTACGCAGGATGATCGAACTATCAGACAATGCTTTAATGACGTTGGAGTTGGAAGCAAAAGTGGCATTCATAGTCCACTTAAAACCACCTTTTGTAGTAATTGGTGTTCCGTTTAAAGCGACCTCAACACCCGTATTATTTACCTGTCCGGCATTGATCAGGGCCTGGTTAAAACCCGAGGAGCGGTCTACAATCCTGGTTAAAATCTGGTTTTTGGTATTTCCTGCATAAACTGCAACATCAAAGCCTAATCTGCCTTTGAATAAACTTACCTCTGTACCTACCTCATAGGTGGTCGTTTTTAAAGGCTTTAAATTTTCGTTCGGTAAAATAACCGGGTTTACCAATGAACTGTCTGGATAAGTTCCATTAGCGGCTAAAGAATACGTATACGCCGTACGGTAAGGGGTGGTACCCCCACTGCCTACCTGTGAAACCGAAGCTCTTAATTTGGCGAAACTAATTACCTTAGGTAGTTTAAAGAATTCTGAAAGTACAAAACTGGTACTGATTGCCGGGTAGAAGAACCCCACATTATCTGTTCTGGTGGCTGTAGCCAATACACTGCTCCAATCTTTACGGCCGGTAAGTTCTACATACCAGTAATTTTTATAATTGGTCGATAAAACCCCATAAAAACTATTGATCCTGTATCTGCTCGTATCGGGAATAGAAATTAACGGGTATAAATTGTTGGTTAGTTCATATACATTCGGAATGACAAGACCATCGGCACGCAGATCCGATTTATTGTATTTGTTTCTTAACTCGCTACCGCCCACAGTGGCATTGACCGTAAAATCTTTACTGATCTTTTTTTCATATCTTAACAAGAAGTCGATATTGGTTTCTTGTGCCTTAATGTGCTGTTGACGTACAGAACCCTGTGGCAAGCGGCTTCCGGCATCATACGGACGCTCCTGAGCACGTCTTTCTTCAGAATAATCGATACTCGATCTAACTAACAAGCTCAATTCTTTATTGAACTGGTAGCTGGCCTGAACATTTGCTGTAAGGTTGTTACGGCCTGTTCTGTTTATAAATTCATTGACTACTGCATATGGGTTTTCGGGAAATGAACTAAAAGGATATTTGATCGATAAATTTTCTTTACCATTTGCCCAATAATTCTTGATCCAATCGATACTGGCATTCGGCTGCCAGAAAATGAACCAGTACATTAAAGATTGGTTACCATAACCTGCGCCAGGTAAGTTATCGCTAAAACGGTTGCCATAATTGATTTTGGTTGTTATTTTTAACTTCGAGCTTACATCTGTATTGGTTGATAAGGTAATCGTTGTACGCTCAATACCGGTTTTAGGCACAATCCAGGTATTGTTCTGGTTCGTAACCGAAAAACGGGAGGTAGTATTTTTATAACGGCCATCCAAACTTAAAGAATTGGTCAGGTTTTCGCCTGTGCTAAAAAAGTCTCTGATTTCGTTTTTATATGGTACCCATGGTGTTCTGGTTTTACCTGTAGTTTGCGTAACCGGATCGTATTGGAAGAACATCTGACCATCGAAACGCGGTCCGTAAGCCGAGCTGGTTCCGCTTGTACTTGCACCATCGGCAGTTGTACCGTAAGCGTAATAAGGAGCCCCGTCTAAACCCTGGCCATATTCATATTGTAAATCAGGCCAACGGTTTACTTCTTCAAAAGATCCGTTAGAAGTAAATTTGATACCTACTTTTTTACGTTTCGAATTGCCCGATTTGGTGGTGATGATAACTGCTCCGTTTGCACCACGCTGTCCATACAAAGCAGCAGCTCCAGGGCCTTTTAACACGGTTACACTTTCAATGTCTTCCGGGTTGATATCGTTGATCGAACTCCCGTAATCGGCAGGCATATTATCGCTACCGGTACCGTACACACCGTCCGAACTGTTTGCAGTTCTTCTGCCTCCGCTGTTGTTAATGACTACTCCATCTAATACAATCAAAGCCTCATTATCTCCGGTAAGGTTATTCTCACCCCTCAAAATAATTTTATTTGAACCTGCCGGACCGCTGTTCGATCTGATCAGGTTCAAACCCGCAACCTTGCCCGAAAGCGCATCTGTCCAGTTGGTCGATACCGCATCGGTTAACTGTGTACTATCGATTTTGGTTACGGCATAACCCAGTGCTTTTTCCTGTCTTTTAATACCTAAAGCGGTTACCACTACTTCATTTAGTGAATGATCAGCCGCTTTTAACTGAAAATTAACCTTGGTTGTAGCGCCATTGGTTACTTTTACCTGTTGTTTACGTGCTACTTCATAAGAAATGAACCTCGCCTCGATGGTATAGGTACCAGCAGCCACATTCAGGTTAAACTCGCCATTATTATTGGTTTGGCCCAACAGATTTAATTCTACTACTTTAATCGTTGCAGCTGGTACCGGATCGTTGTTTTCATCAACCACCATACCTGTTAATTTCCCTGAAACCATATTTTTTGGGGTAATAACAATACTGCCATTCGCATTGATATTATAATTAAAAGGCAATCCTTTTAATAACAGGTCCATTACCTCATTTACAGGACGTAAACCACGTGCAACGTAAACCTTTTTCTGATCGTTTAACAGGGTATTATTATAAGCAATCGTATTTCCGCTAAGCTTTTCTACATTTTCAAAAGCTTTTTTTAATGTTATTCCGTCTGCTTCGAATAAGATCTTCTTATCCGATTGTGCATTTGCATTATTGCTGATCGAGAGCATACCAACAACAATGAATGTCATCAATATGGTCAGTTTTGAGTGATACTGATGGATGTTTTTCATCCACCCGGTATTAATTTTCATATCTTTACTAAGTTTTACTTTTTCAAATGAGTTTAAACAGTTTTTCCGGGTCCGGAATGTGTTCAGCATTTCGGACTATTTTATTTTTGTAACCTTATACCATATCTACTTTCATAATTTATTGTTCATAAATAATTACCTTGTTTTCATAGATTTTATATTTTGCACCAGACAGCCTGGCAATTACTTCCATAACCTGATTTACAGTACTTTTATTAAATTTTGCGGTAAGTTTCATTGCTTTTAAGGTTTCGCTTTTAATTACGACCTCAACATCATATTCCCTGGCAACCATTTCGGCGATCTCGCTTAACGGTTTACCGTAAAAAAACAGTTTGTATTCCCGCCAGCTGTCAAAATCAGTAGCGTTTACAACAGCTTTGGTGGACGCCCCACTTTCTTTTGTGATGTTTAGCTGCTCGTTTGGCAAAAGAAATTTAACAGGTTCTGCTTTGCCGTTATTTTTTACAATAACCCCCACTTTACCGGTTTGAACGGTTATGCTGATTGCTTTGGCAGACTGGTAAGCATTAATATTGAATGAAGTACCCAAAACAGTTGTGCTTACTTTCCCGGTGTAAACCACAAATGGCTGTTTATTGCGATGCTGCACGTCGAAAAAAGCCTCGCCCTCGAGATAAACTATTCTTTTGCTTGCATTAAAGTTTTGGGCATAGCGGATTTTACTATCGCCATTCAGGTAAATATTTGATCCATCGGGCATGGTTATCAGTCTTTTCTGCCCTTTCGGATTATAAATCTCCTGGTAAGTAATAGCAACAACTGGTTTTGCACGGTTAACGTTAAAGTAGATGACCGGCAACATTAAAATGACGATTGCAGCTGCAATGCTGATGTACCTCCGGTAGTTGATTTTTTTGATTTCTGCAGTTTGCACAGCTGTATTTTTTGCCAGGTGCTGCTGAATGGATGCCCAGCTTTTCTGCTGGTCTGCAGGCTTGTTCAGAAACTGATCTGCTGCTTCGAAGGCCTGTAACGTTTCCCTGAAAAGCTGCTGGTTCTGCTGACTGCTTTCCACCCAGATCAGTAAATCGGTAAGGTCTTCGCTTCGGATCGTTTTCTTGCTGTAATCTTCTATTAATTTATAGTAATGTTGGTCCATTATTCCTGCTGTTCTATGGGTAAGACAGGATAAACGGAGAAGATACGTAGCTAAAAAAGTTAAGTTATGATTAATAAAATGTTAACAAGCCGGATGATGTATACCGAATTAAAACCGGCATTTAAATGGCCGACCGATCGGTTGCCAGCTGCCTGAAGCTTTTTACCGCCTGGTACAACAGTGTTTCTACAGTTCTCACAGAGATACCCAATATCTCTGAAATCATATTTTTTCCCAGCAGGTCGATCCGGCTCATGAGCAGCACCTCGCGCTGACGTTCGGGCAGCAAATTAATTAAGCCGATAATTTCGGTATACGATTCGCGGCTGGCCAGCAAATCATGTGGATTTAAATAAATATCGGGATAACTCAAACTATCCTCGTGATCGCTTAAACTTAACGTGTTTAATTTTACGCGTTGTATTTCATTATACGAAAGATTTTTGGCTGAAGCAAAAAGATATTTTTTAATCGATTTAATCTGCAGGTCATTCCGCTTGTCCCACAATTTCATAAACAAATCTGCAATAAGTTCTTCGGCCTTACTAAAATCCCGTATGTAGATGGATGTGAACTTACATAAGGCCGGATAATACCTATTGAACAAAGTTTCAAGAGCAAGGCTATCGTCATTAACTAACAAAGACATTAAATCTTCGTCACTCTTGCTTACATATATGTCCTTCATGCGAACGCAAAATTAGACAATCAAGGTTACGGCAACATTAAGAAAACTTTGCGTTTAGGTTAGCGATGTATTAATTTGGTTGAATCCAAATTCAAAACATATTTTTGCAGCTTATTCAGTCTTGATACCAAAGGTAAATAACTTCTCCTAATACCGTCAAATTCGTTAGTACTGCTACTATCGATTTAAGTAGGCACAGTGTTACCTACAACCTCCTGTCAATTCCTACATCATTCTCTCATCTAAAAAACTATAAAACCCATATCTTGAAACGATCAGGTGGTCATGCACACTGATCCCTAAGATATCCCCCACCGGACTTCAGTTTTCTGGTCAATGCCAGATCAGCATCACTCGGAGATAACTCGCCACTTGGATGGTTATGTGCCAATATAATTGCACTCGCACAGGCCTTCAGTGCAACCGCAAAAATCACCTTAGGATCAGCAACCGTTCCCAAAAAACCGCCTTGTGAAATATTCACCACACCCAATGCCTTACCCCTCCTGTTGAGCAAAATCACTTTAAACTCTTCCACAAGCTCCAACCTTCCATTATCCCAACGACCTCTCAAAACCTCATAAGCTCCCCTGGAAGAGGTAACCTGTGGCAACTCTGCCATTTTCAATGCCGGACGGTAACTGATCTCAATCTCTGCTACTTTAAAACTTAAATTTTCCATAATTTTTCTGATTTAATTATGGAACCCAGCAAGGTTCAGCTTCTGCCAAAGCAAAAGGAGGAACGGAATAAATGGGTAAGCGGGCAAAGGCTAGGTGTGTTTATGCCGGAAATTCCTTTGCGTGCCAGAAATGAACCTTAAATTGGTCAGAATTAAATAAGAAAAGCACCTATCTTAAAAAAAGTTAAAATTTCTTTACTGTGAAATGGATTGCATGTGTAAAGCCTCTATGGAGGCAACAGCAGATTCAATAATATCATCTTCAAAAATATTTGAAGCTGTTCCTATAATTTTACACCACTAATATTCGCTATTGAGAAACAGCACTCTCATGTACCTTCAACGCTACCGCAAAACCACATTAGAATAAGCGACAGCTCGCAAAAAGTCACCTTCTCAAATATTCACTCATCAAATATCAGGTCCTAAATGGTTTAAGATTCAGCAAGTTATCAACACACGGGCGAGATAACCACCGACGTTATTTTAGTTTTTGCATTGCTACTTTTTATTTATAAAAAAACTGATTTACAGATAGATGTATTTTCTGTATCGGCAAATAATCCAGCAAAATAACCGCTAATTTCGATAATTTAACCAATTTTTTTGATGGTGAATCGCCTTACACTGCCATTTTCTATTTAATATTCCCTGTATATACCGTTGCATATCCAGCTTGAAAAATTATTATCTTTACAGACAATCGAAATATGAACGTAATTGAAAGAAACAATGTAATTGTCAAAGGAGCTGGCGCTAATGTGATGATATTCGCACACGGTTTTGGCTGTGATCAGAACATGTGGCGTTTTGTTTATCCTGCTTTCGAGCCTGAATACAAGATTGTATTATTTGACCATGTTGGCGCTGGCAGCTCAGATCTTTCGGCTTATTCCTACAAGAAATACGATAATCTTGATGGTTATGCCCATGATATTATAGAAATTGCAAACACGCTGAAAGTCAAAGATATGGTTTTTGTGGGGCATTCGGTCAGTGCAATCATGGGCCTTATTGCAGCGGATATCGCCCCTGAACTGTTCAAAAGCATTATTCTGGTTAGTCCTTCCCCATCTTATATCAATGATGAGGGATATATCGGTGGCTTCAACAGATCTGAGATTGACGAGTTACTCGAATCATTAGAAAATAACCACCTTGGCTGGTCCATGGCCATGGCTCCGGTTATTATGGGCAATCCCGATAGAAAGGAGCTTGGAGGTGAATTATCCAATAGCTTCTGTAAAACAGATCCCGAAATTGCCAAACATTTTGCCCGTACTACTTTTCTAACCGATAAGCGTGATATACTTCAACAGGCCAAGATACCTTCACTGATTCTTCAATGCAGCAATGACATAATCGCACCTGTGGAAATTGGCCATTATATGCATGAGCGTATGCCAGACAGTAAACTTGTCATCATGAATGCTACAGGTCATTGCCCAAACTTAAGTGCTCCAGAAGAAACCATTGCTGCCATCACTAGCTATCTCCATGGATTATAAGCTGTTCCCTGATTTGTCTCCACTGGCAAAAGATTTTGAAGATTTTTTTGAGACCTCGCTATGTGGTTTTGTGATCACGGACGGAGAAGGGAAAATTGTCAGCGTAAATAGGCGCACAGCAGAATGGCTAAACAGCACTCCAGATCAATTTCTCGGCAAACGTTTTTCTGATCTCCTGGCTGTTGGTGGTAGGATTTATTTTGAGACACACCTTTGGCCTTTACTGCGTATGCAAGGGTATTTTGATGAGGTAGCTGTTGAACTTGCCAATTCAGGTAATGGAAAAATGCCTATCTACATCAACGGTTATGAAAGAAAAGGAGACAATAACCAACCTCTTTTCATGCGCTTTACCTTATTTAAGGCATCAGACCGAAGGTTGTATGAAGAAAATCTCCAGATTGCTAGACAGCTCGCCGAAGCCAAGTTAAACATCGAACAGAAAAACGCCCAGATCAGAGAACAGTTTATTGCGGTATTGGGACATGATCTGCGTAACCCCTTGGGTGGAATTATGAGCGCAGCTCAGCTGCTTGCAAGAACAGGAGTTAACGAGCGCGAAGAAAGACTTGTCAATATCATACAGTCAGGTTCTAAAAGGATGCATGAGATGATCAACAACATCATGGACTTTGCCCGCGGTCGTTTAGGTGGAGGCATTCCCGTAAACCCTGTAGTAGTTGATCTTGAAAAACTGCTTAACCAGATAAGTGATGAATTAAAGGTAGTGTGGCCAGATAGACAGATTGAGTCCAATTTTGAAATCAGTGAACCCATAGAATGTGATCCCGCGCGAATCTCCCAATTAATATCCAATTTGCTCGCTAATGCAATTACACATGGATCAACCGAAACGCCTGTATTCTTCAAAGCGCTGGTAAACGAAACCTTCTGGGAGATTTCTGTTACCAATAATGGCAATCCAATCCCTAAGGAGGCAATGGCTGGGGTTTTCCATCCATTCCATAGAGAAGATGCACAGTCAAGTCAGAATGGTCTTGGATTGGGATTGTATATTGCCTCTGAGATAGCAAAGGCACATAATGGAACTTTGACCGTGACTTCAGACGACCACCAAACCTGTTTTACATTCCGTGTTCCCGTTGCAATCCAGATCCTACCCAAATAATCGCTTAGGTTGTTCTAGTTCCGTTGGAAACCATTGATATTTCAGAAATATGTATTTTATATGGATGGGCTTTATAGAAAAGTCTGTTAACGGAGTAGAATGCGCAACAGTAAAAGCCAAGCCGGTTAAAAAAATCAACGGGACTGTTTGCCCGACTAAGCCTATGCTTTACCATATAAATAAGAACCGTTTAACAAGCATTTTACGGGCTTCGGTACATTACTATAATACGCTTATAAAACTTTCAGTAAATCATTAAAATTCCGGTAACATATCCGTATTTAGCTGGCATATTTTTCTGATGAAAATTGCCTATATTGTTCATACTTAAGAGCCCCTCATCTGCCTCGATTAACTCAGAATAAAATAAAAAAAGGAATAAACATCCATAAATCAACTACAACAAACACAATCAGGTAAAGGGATCAAAACCCTTTCGCCGATACCTTAGTATAAATCTAAAACGCGATGAAAACAGAACTTTTACTGTATCTAGGAAAATGGACATTGCTATTGACGTTGTTCACGCTCAGCACTCAAGCTCAGCAACCACGGAAAACAGGTGTTCAAAAAAAACAGCCTGTAAGCAATACACCAGCAAAAAAGTTAGATATATATGTCGGTGGTGCCACCTATAATGAAAAAACACGTAAGCACACCGCGCTATATTGGAAAAACGGAGTGTCTGTGCCGTTAACCGATGGCCAAACGGATGCTGAAGTTAGGGCCATGGCTGTAGTTGGCAATAATGTGTATGCCGCAGGAACGGTTCACGGTCAGGCTGTATATTGGAAAAACGGACAAATGATCTCTCTTACCAATACTCCCGGGAATTATGGCCGCTCTTCTGGAATGACGGTATCGGGCAATGATGTATACGTTGCAGGCTATGAACGTGATTACCGGAGACAGATATATGATATTGCCAGATATTGGAAAAATGGCGAGCCGGTAGAGCTGCCTACCGGGAATTATCATGGGGGAGCTATAGGCGTAGCGGTCGCCCACGATGATGTCTACGCGGTAGGTGCAGGAGATCCGATGGGCACAAATAATGGACCTAAAGCTGCCTATTGGAAAAATGGACAGCGAACCGAGGCGCGCAATAGCGCATTTTACAGGATACTCGGTATCAGCATTATTGGCCCCGACATTTATATCATGGGAACATCCTCCAAGCAACAGGCCACCTATTGGAAAAATGGACAGCATGTAGAACTTACCAATGCTAAAGATCCATATACGGATTATGCAGCGGCTACTGCTGTGGCAGTGGAGGGTAACGACATCTATATTGCGGGTAACGAGGGAGGCCGGGCAACCTATTGGAAAAACGGGCAACCCTTCATACTCGGAGAAGTTCGCCAGGATTCTCCTTTCTGTACAATAGCGGTATCAAACGGTGATGTATATGTTGCAGGGGGGTACGCTTTTTGGAAAAACAGTGAGAAAGTTGAACTTGCAAAAGGACAGGACGACTGGGCAATAGCCAACTGCGTCGTATTGGTAAAACAAGGTATGGCAAGTTCCACAATACCAAAAACATTAAAGGCATCTACTCCCGCAGTAGAAAAAACTGTATATACCCCACCTTCTCCTCCCGCTCCCCCCACGCCACAGGAGCAGGCTAACAAATTTCTGGCCGACAATAAGAAAAAACCTGGTGTGATTACCACCGCAAGCGGTTTGCAGTATGAAGTACAGAAAGTAGGTACAGGCCAAAAACCGGAACGGGCAGACCAGATAAAATTCAATTTCCGGAGAACAACCATTATCGGTAACCAGATTCAAGACTCCAGTGAAAGTACCAGAACCAATACCATGTTTATTAAAGATGCACTTCCAGGACTTGCCGAAGGCGCCTTACTAATGAATGTGGGAAGTAAATATAAACTTACCTTTCCATACAACCTGGGCTTTGGCTCATTTAAAACCAATGCCCCTGCTGGTTCAATTCTTATTTTTGAAGTGGAATTATTGGAAATAATCAAGTAATACTATGGCAGTGGATAACCATTTAATTTGGCCTCTTTTCTACTAACTGATTAAATAATGATAGAAAATATCTTTAGGTGTCTGATGTTGTACCGATATCAGCAGAGAATGTCTGGAAATAAAAGCGAAGTGTTTTTTACGCTAGAATGAAAATTCTGTTCGGCGCGGGAACCCCGGCATTTGCAAAATAACAACGATATCTGTCTCCATGACTAGTCCTAAAGTAATTGATGCTGAATTATATTAAATGACTTCCGGCAATCCATCACTCGGAATCAGTGAAAGCTTTAGGGGAATGGTGATACTATAAATATTGATTTGACCGATCTTACAGGTGGAAAAAAGGAACGCCTATCACACTATTTAAAACACAATTCATGCTGGAATCTACTTCAGAATAGTAATTTTGGCAACAGTTAATTTGACCATGCGTAAATATTTTTTAATTCTATACCTTATTTTTTGCTGCTTTAGCTCGAAAGGACAGCAAACAGTTCTTTTCATCGGATCCTATAACCTGGACAAAACGCTTCCGGGAATCTACGTTTACAGCTTTGAAAACACTACTGGTAAACTGTCGAAAATGACCGACTATTCAGGTGTACTTAATCCCTCCTTTCTAACGCTGTCCAACGATGGGAAATACCTTTTTGCATGCACAGATTCCAGGGCAGGAGAAAAAGGAAGCGTCAGCAGTTTTAAATTCAACAGACAGCTCACACTAATCAGCCAGCAACCCACGGGAGCCGCAAATCCAGTTCATGTAGCGCTTGATAAAACAGAGCGCTGGTTGCTCAGCGGCAGCTATACCGGAGGTGGTGTAGCTGCGTTTCCTATAAGAAAGAATGGCGAGATCGACAAATCGGCTCAAATCTTCCTCTTCCAGGATAGTAGCGTAAAGCCACAGCAAAAATCCGCGCATATTCACTCGGTCAACTTTTCTCCTGATGGGCAAGTTATTTACCTGCCCGATTTAGGTGCGGACAAAATCCGGGATTTCCATTTTGATGAGTCGAAAAAAATGCCGTTAAGCCAGGAGTCATTTACACGAACCGTTCCCGGAAGTGGTCCTCGACACATGGCCTTTCATCCAGGAGGAAAATTTGCTTATTGTTTGTCGGAACTTTCAGGTGCAGTCACAGTTTATTCCTTAAATGGTAGCCGACTGGACTCCATTCAAGAGATCGACTTACATAGAAAATTGCATCAATTTTACAGTAGTGCAGATATCCATCTCTCTCCAGATGGTCTGTTTTTATATGCATCCAATAGAGGCGAAGAAAATAACATCGCGATATTTCGGGTAAATAATAAATCCGGAAAGCTAACACCAGTTGGCTACCAACCAACGGAAGGGGATCATCCAAGGAATTTCGCAATTGATCCCTCCGGAAAGTTTCTGCTGGTTGCTAATGAATATTCTGGGAATATTACTGTATTCCGGCGTGATACCAGAACTGGATTGTTGACAAAAACCTCAAACGAGATTTTGATAAAGGGCCCATCGTGCTTAATCATGAAATCTTATTATTAAGGCCTATTTTCGGCATTAATAAAAAAACAAACTCTTCCCCTGCTAAGCTCCTCGTATCCCTCCACCAAACCCCCTCTACCATCTAAACTACCCAACCGTCGTCAAGCTCCCCAACCTCCCTAAAGCTTATCTTACAGCCTTGCCCCGCCCTATCAAAACACAGCATCGGATTTTCGTGATCCATCCACGGCCCGAGCAGGTGATATTTTAAAAAAACTACATTGATCAAATCACCTTTGATGTTTAATTTGTTAAAAAGCAACCGGAAAACTACCAATATTGAATACAGCAAATGTGAAATCAGTCCCGTCAAAATTTAATCGAATGATCATGATTATTGGGAGAAGACTTAAGTGCATGTTTCGGAAAGACCAATCAGCTAGCAAGATACTCGATACGCAATGTCATTAAGTTAGGCAGAATTGTGTGAGTCTGAGCCAGCCCGTACTAAGCTAATCGAAGTAAAGGCCTTTTAATTGTCGAAAACAGAAAACGTTTGTCCATCAATACGCACAGGATGACAATGTCTTTTTTGTTTCCTCTAAACTTAATTACATTGGGCTGTATCCGCCCATGACTCCGAGATGCGCTTACGTCCATATATATACATAATTTTTCGAACCATTTTAGTGCCAACTTTGTTATCATCTAAACATAAAAAAAGAATATCATGAAAGACCCTAAAGAAAAAAATGAGCACGAACAAGAAGGGCGTGAGGATGCGGCCCGGGAGCAATCATCCGGTAACGAAAACAGCGCGAGCGAAAACACCAATTGGAACGAACACCAACAAGTTGACGAGGAAGGCAATGAAGTTGGTCCAGATGATATCAAATAAAAAATAAAAAGATATGAAAAAGATTCTAATGGTATTGACCTCCCACAGTTCGATGGAAAATACAGAAAGCAAAACCGGCGTGTGGCTGGGTGAATTCACTGATCCCTATTACGAATTCATTGACGCAGGTTATACAGTTACTTTGGCAAGCCCCAAAGGCGGCAGGCCGCCGGTTGACCCGATGAGCGAACTGACCGAACACCTTACCGGCTCCAACCGCAGATTTCAGGATGATGAGCAGGCAAAGGCTGACTTTAGCCAGACCACTGTTCTGGATCAGATCACGCATACTGACTTCGATGCCGTATTTTATCCCGGTGGACATGGACCGATATGGGATTTGGCGGTAGATAATAACAGCGGCCTTCTGATACTGGATTTCCTCGATGCAGGAAAACCTGTTGCAGCAGTTTGCCATGGTCCTGCAGCACTCATCAGCGCGGAAAGACAAAGACCGGGCCTACTTAAAGGAAAGGTTCTCTCCGCTTTCAGCAATGCAGAAGAAACGTTGGTAGGCCGTAGCGGAAATGTTCCCTATGAGCTTCAAACACGTTTGAAAGAACTTGGAGCTGAAGTTAAAACAGCCTTACTGCCCTTCCTTTCCCATGTAGAAACAGACGGATTGTTTATCACAGGGCAAAATCCACTTTCTGCGGGGCCCACTGCGAAAGCCCTCATTGAATTCTTAGCATCTGAGCCATTGCAGAACAACGGTCACAACGATGAGGGACAGCAATGGCAGGAAAGTGCGGAAAAATACCTGGATGAAAAACCCGGTGATCTCAAACCTTAATCGCAAATCATATGACACAGGAGAACAAACAGATCAACCCAGGCGAAGATGAAAACCGCAAGAACATGGGTTTACCTGAAAAAGACGAAACAGCCACCGGTATAAACCAAAACACATCGCTACCTTCGGATGGTCCGGTTGGTCAAAATGAAGGTTCTGAGGCTACAGACCTTACGGCTACCCTCGAAAATGACGATCCTAAAGACATCCGCGAAGATGCGGAGACGGGAAGTTAACAGGTGAAGCAAAACATATCAGCGCTCATGATGTATTCAATAGATTGGTAAAGGTATTGGCCGCTGCCGGCAATCGCCGTATTTGCAAGTCAGTTATGGTAGGATTTATATACCAATTATCAATCTTCTTTAGTTACTTTAACATCAGTAAAGTGGCCCAATGTGCCCGGGCCTATCCATAACCCAATATTTCCCCGAAGATCTTTACCTTGTTTTAAGTCATTTACAATCAAAGTAGGCTGAGCAGCACCGTTAACATACAGCCTGGCAGTTTCATCCTTTACTACAATTTTTATTTTGATCCACTCCGCAGGCAAAATATCTACATACGCTTCATACTGCCCTGGTGTTTCCTTTCTTAATTTTTCCCAGGGATATCCCGGAATAGAAATATACTGGCTAGCGTGGTTTCTGCGCAATTGATCATTTGTCCGACCATTGGTAGGACGTAAATAAAAAACCTCCATTTTAGAAGCGTCTAAAGCCGCCCTGAACGCAATACCTACAAAGCCACGGGCTGTTTCTCCGGCGCTTGCAAGCGTTTGCCCACTAATTGTAGCTTCAATTACGCCGTTATTAAATTCAATATCCTTCAAAATTGCAAGTGTATTGTCTCCATTGGCCTCCCCTTTTATTTGCAGGGCTAGGGCATTTTTACCTTTATAGATAGATTTTTCGACAGTTACCTGAAACGGAACTACATCAGATGGCTTTATTGATCTGTGCTGTGCTTTAGATTTCAAACTAAACACTACGCTTAACACCAAAATAAATAACAGCTTTTTAGTCATATGGAAAATAGTCTCAGTATTCTGATCCATCTAAAATAAGAAAAAATAATGTGCCCAAACCAATAAAAGCTGATATATCCGCTGCGATGACCAACTAAAGAAATGGCTGTAGCTGAAGGAACCTGACTGATACGGTTATATTTTTTTGAATACACTACCATAATTTTGGTTTTTTGTTTAAATCCATGTTCAAACCTAGCGGCTTAGCAGCATTGGTGTCCTATTTTGAGCTCAAATGAGCTAAATTGAGCTAATTAAGACCGTTTTTGAGTAAAATGAGCCGTTACAGTTGTAGGCGGCTTTGCAAGGGATCCAGGCAGTTATGGCGGCCAAATATCATTAAGTTAAACTCACCGGCGCGAAAAACAATTTAACCACAGATAGAAAGGATGCACACAGATATAAAAATCTGTGTTTATCTGTGTGCATCTGTGGTTAAAAAAACTTTAACATGATGACATTGGGTGGCTGCCTGCTTAAGGGCAGCATAACAGTAGGCGGTGGCGCCATTCTGCGAAAACAGGCGCTGGCTTTACCTTTTAGGTAGAGAAAAGGTAACCCTGGGGTAAGGTTGGGGTTAACCTAGTAGCAACAAAGGGTAAAGAACAGGTAAAGCAGGGGTAATCAAAAACGGCCCTTTCCGGTGGCTCTCCGGTTACTGGGGCTGTTAAAACAATATGCTGAAGCGGCTAAAATCGGTTAGAAAATATGATATGTATGGGATTATCCTAAATGAATCATCCCTCCTGTGGAACTTTGTACTGATCTAACAACGCAATTTGATACTTGTGTTTTTCATATTTTAGGCCATTTCAGTAAGTAGACATGCCCACTAGCAATCCATATAAAAGCCACTCATTAATCAAAAGCGTAATAAAAAAATTTTATCTTTAATAATCAGATAAATTAAGATGCAATCAAGAAACTTTCACCTAACAAAGGCGGGAACTATTTTTTGGATTATGTTCCTCAATATCCTTTTTATTTTCCAAAACCTGCACGCACAAAATATCGAGGTATTGGACTCGGTTATCATTAAAAATAACTTCTGGAATTCCAAACCGACGAGGATTGCTGCGGTACCAGCACTTTTGCTTGCAGGAAGTGCGGCCACATGGGGAATCAGGAAAGATGTACGTAGTTTCAGGAACCGATACCTTCCTACCTTCCGGTACCACTATGATGATTACCTGCAATACGCACCGGTAGCCACTGTTTTCGGACTAAATGCGGTTGGAGTAAAAGGAAAAAATAAGATGGGCAGAGCTCTGGTGTCCTACGCTTTTTCCGCAGTGATCATGGCCTCTGTTGTAAACACAGTTAAATATACCGCTAAGGTTGAGCGTCCTGATGGAAGCTCAAGAAATTCTTTTCCTTCCGGTCATACAGCCAATTCTTTTATGAACGCCACATTTTTGCATAAAGAATATGGACAATACCGCTCCCCGCTCTATAGCGTAGGCGCGTACACAGCTGCTACTGCAACAGCGGTAGGCAGAGAGCTGAACAACCGCCACTGGATTTCTGATGTTCTTGCGGGTGCAGGAATTGGTATTCTTTCGACCGAACTTGGTTATATTGTGGCAGATAAGATTTTTAAAGATAAGGGAGAACATATAAAATTAACCAACAATCCGGTACCTGTACATCTTAAACCCAGTTTTATGGAATTGAAATTAGGCTATGCCCGGGCCATCAGTAAAGACCTGACAGCAAAATCTGAAGATCTTTTTGCCAGAGGAGGGTTTAACTTCGGTTTAGAAGGGGCATGGTTTTTTAGCCGCAATTTCGGGATTGGTGGGGAGTTTGCTTTTACAAGTTTTCCTATAAACGATAACAACCTAAAATTTAATGATGTAGACATACCTACGGTTAGCGACGGCCATTTTACCCAGCCTATGGGAATCCGTTACATCCATGCCGGACCTTATTTTAGCATCCCACTTGCCCGGAACTGGTTTATAACAGGAAAATTTGGTGCTGGTACTGCTGTTGGTGCCAAGGGAGAAATTATCCTGAATTTAAAGGAAGATTTCCAGGAGGTTTTTGGATCAAAAGAATTGCCTTATTACCGCTACAAACCTGAAAGTTCATTCAGCTGGTCGGCAGGTGCAGGAATCCAGAAGCAGATCAAAAGAAATGTGGGCATTAAAGCCTATGTTAACTATTTTAATTCAGACAACGACTTTAAACTTGATATTATAGACCAGATCAATACAGATGGCAGCTATGCTTTTAAAGATTACGGATCGGAAAAAGTTAAATTTGACAACCTGATATTGGGTATCGGGCTTACCGCCTACCTCTGGTAAAGTATAAGTAACCTCATTAATCTATCTCCATGGAAACCTTTACCCACATTAAAACTGTTCTAGGCATTATCTTAGGGCTGAGTATAACACACTCATTAAAGGGCGTAGTAAAAATTATTGAGCACCCTGACCGGTTCAAAGTATACACCGTTCATCTCCTGTGGGCTTTTTACATGTTTTTGAGTACAGTATATTTCTGGTGGTTTGAAGTTCATTTAACTGAGATAAAACATTGGGATTTTTTGATTTATCTCTTTTTAGTGATCTATGTAATCACTTATTATACCCTGGCGGCTTTACTTTTTCCCGAAGACATGAAAGACTATAAAGATTTCAGGTCCTATTTCTTATCCCGGAAGAAATGGTTTTTCTATATCCTGGCAATACTATTTTTGTTTGATGCTTTCGATACTTATCTTAAAGGTCCGGGTTACCACATGGAGATGTTAAAGGTGTACCCCATCAGGGAAATTATCCACATTACCGCCTGTCTGATTGCGGCAAGAACAGACAATAAATGGGTGCAAATGATTACTGTATCCGCATTTATTGTTTTTCAGATCTACTGGATCTTAAATTATTACATGAACGGTTAACCTGGATTTTCATCCTGTTTAAGGGGGTACAAACTGCAATAAGAAGTCTCAACATAATTGCACCTTAGTCGCAAAGGATGGGAAATGTCTTCATAAATGTTTTTTACAACTTAAAGTATCAATTAATCTCCTACTTTTATATTTTAAATATTTTCGCTCCACGTTAAAAAACAATGATAAAATATATCACTTTTAGCTTTGCCATTTCTGTTATATCATGGATAGTTGGCATGGTTGTGAATGCAGGGTTAATCAAGACACCATTTTATAAACAATACCTCACCAAGCTTAATTTCATTACTGATGAAAACCTGAATAGGTATATCGGGATAGGAATATTCAAATGGATTATTATTCATTCACTGTTTAAATATTTCAATCCCAAACTGTCCCTTAAAAAAAAGATAATAATATCAGAATTACCCGACCTGCGCAATGAAATGACAATTGCCGAAATCAGCCACCTCATCGGATTTGTTTTTGTGATGGGTTTTGTTTTGGTAAAAGTAGGTCAAGGCTACTATTTATTTGCCCTGGTCATGCTAATCGTGAATATACTGATGAACCTTTACCCCACATTGTTACAACAGCAGAACAAAAGAAGAATCGATAAGTACCGTAAAATACTGACGGTAAGAGGCCAACTAAATAATTGATAACTTTAACTTATTTCTTACAAATGAAACTTATCTGTTCCTTGATAATTGCCGTATATATTGGTGGATTTTTAAATCCGCTACAAGCTCAGACTACTTCTTTAAAATTAGCAGACGGTTATTATTTAACCGCAAATGATGGGATTAAAGTCTATGATAAATATCAAAAAGTCTTTTTTTATCTCGACAAAACATCTCTAATCCCCATCAGGCATGTAAAGTCTACCGAAGTAAACAGGGTTGACAACTTAGCAAAGGTGAGATATGAATTGTCTTCATCATTGGATGCTTTTGGAACCTCGGCGTTGGCTAACTTTTCTCCTAATTTCGATAGGACAACCAACATTGCATTGGTGATCAATGGCGAGCCATTATTTGTAGCTGGTTTATTAAACAAAATAACTTCAGGCAGGATGTCATTTTCATCAGGAAAGTTAACCAAAACAGAGGTTGAAAAAATGAAATCTGAGATTGACAAGGCTATAGCAAAGAAGTAGAATAAATAGCTAAAAACATTTATAAGACATACGCTTTCAGAATATCATAAGCAAAGCGTAGAATTGTTCCGAAAACAACGATCAGAAAAAATACACGGACAAATTTATTTCCTTTAAGCAAGGCGAGTTTTGTACCGAAAAAAGCACCGGTTAAGTTAAACAGTGCCATTGGTATGGCGTATTGGAACAGGATATGCCCCGTGGAGCTGAAATAAATTATTGCTGCCAGATTAGTGGCCATGTTCACGATTTTGGCATGGGCACTGGCTCCAATAAAATCGAAACCCAGTACAGCAATAAAAACCAAAATCAGAAAAGAGCCTGTTCCTGGACCGATCAAACCATCATAAAAACCAATTAATACCCCAAACAAAGCAGCCATTAAAACCTGTTGCTTAAGTGAATGGTCTTTCTCCTGGTGGATACCAAATTGTTTATTAAAGTAGGTGTAAAGTGCAACTAAAATAAGCACAACGAGGATTACAGGCTTGATGACAGAATTATCTATCCTGCTTACCAAAAACGCGCCCAGCAATGCCGCTAAAAACGCAGTAAGCACACAGGCAGCAAGCACTTTGTAATTAAAACGAACCTGTTTCGAATATTTGAAAGCAGCCAGCGTTGTACCCGCCATTGATGGGATTTTGGTAGTACCTAAAAGCGTGGCTACAGGATAATGGGGCAAAATAAGTAAAATGGCGGGAGTTTGTAATAAACCGCCGCCACCTACAATAGCATCTATAAAACCAGCAGCAAAAGCCACCAGGCAAAGTAAAATCAGTTCGTTAACCACTAATTAAATTTTTAAATCAATTCTTCCGAATTCATTACCGCTGGCCTCAGCCAACAGCATCTACATCCGCTCTGGCGAAGTAATGCCTAAAATCAACATTCCGGAATGAATGATATCGGCCGTTTTTTTACTCAGATTTAAACGGAACTGCTTAACTTCACCTTCTTCTGTTTTTACAATTGGCGGTACCTCGTGGTAAAACTTGTTGAACAGCTTAGCCAGTTCGTATAAATAGTTGGCCAAACTTGCCGGGCTGTAGGCCTTAGCGGCAATAGCAATCTCTGCAGGATATTTTGCCAATTGCAGAATCATTTCCAATTCTACATCCGATATTCCTGAAAATTGCTCACTGCCAACTGCAAACTGATAATCAGACTTGCTCAACAGCGATTTAATCCGCGCGTGTGTGTATTGGATAAATGGACCCGTATTCCCTTGAAAATCAATACTTTCAGCAGGATTAAACAACAAACGTTTCTTAGGTTCTACTTTTAGAAGGAAATATTTTAAAGCGCCTAAACCTATATTTTTATACAGTTCTTCTTTATCTGCTTCACTAAAATCGTTGGTTTTACCCAATTCTTCTGTTTTTTCGCGAGCGGTAGTTACCATGCTCTCAATCAACTCGTCGGCATCTACAACAGTTCCCTCGCGGCTTTTCATCTTACCGTTTGGCAGATCGACCATTCCATACGATAAATGGTATAAACCTTTTGCCCAGCTTTTGCCCAGCTTTTCTAAAATCAAGAATAACACTTTGAAATGGTAATCCTGCTCATTTCCTACCACATAAATCGACTCATCCATATTGAAATCATCGTGTTTCATTTCGGCAGTACCTAAATCCTGTGTAATGTAAACCGAAGTTCCATCAGCACGTAAAACCAATTTCTGGTCTAAACCATCGGCAGTTAAATCGATCCATACCGAACCATCTTCCTTTTTAAAGAAAACACCTTTGGCCAAACCTTCATCAACCGTACCTTTTCCTAACAGGTAAGTATTGCTTTCGTAATAGAATTTATCAAAATCTACGCCGAGGTTTTTATACGTTACGTTAAAACCAGCGTAAACCCACTCGTTCATGGTTTTCCAAAGCGAAACTACCTCCTCATCCCCTTGCTCCCATTTCAAAAGCATTTGTTGCGCTTCTTTAATTAATGGTGCATTTTTCTTGGCTTCTTCTTCTGTTTGTCCCTCAGCTTTTAAAGCATCAATTTCTTTTTTATACTCTTTATCAAAAATTACGTAGTATTTTCCAACCAAATGATCGCCCTTTAAGCCAGTACTTTCGGGTGTTTCGCCATTACCCCACTTTTGCCAGGCCAGCATCGATTTACAGATATGGATCCCACGGTCGTTAACCAGGTTTACTTTCACCACATCGTAACCGTAAGCTTTAAGCAGCTCAGAAACCGAGTAACCCAACAGGTTATTACGCACGTGCCCCAGGTGAAGCGGTTTATTGGTATTTGGCGACGAATATTCTACCATTACCTTTTTACCGTTCGATGCATACACGCCAAAATCAGGCGATAAAATTTCTTCGTTAAATTGTTTTAAGAAATAACTTTCGGCAATGCTTAAGTTCAAAAAGCCTTTAACCACATTAAATTTAGTAATATCGGTTACGTTGGCAACCAAATATTCCCCAATCTCAGCGGCAGTTTGTTCAGGCGATTTCTTCGAGATTTTGGTAATCGGAAAAACAACAATTGTTGCCTGTCCTTCAAATTCTTTACGTGTTTCTTGTATGTTGATTACACTTTCGGCTACTTCTTCCTTATAAAGTTCAAAAATGGCTTTCTGTGTTTCGGCAATAATAAAATTCATGTGCCAAAAATATGTAAAAAAGGTGGAAGGTGAAAGGTTTAAGGCGGAAGGTTTTCGAGCTTTTAAAGGGTTTGGAAAGCTAAGTAGTGCCAGTCGGTTCCGATAGTCCTTCTTTCCGCTATAGTCCCGATTGAAGGAATCGGGAGCTGTCGCTTCAATAAGGTTTAAGGGAGTTGGTTCTGTGCAATAAATAAACCTATCTCCGTATTGGTCTATCTCAAATCTATCATCTCAATTCTCATATCTGAATTTTTCTAATAGATTTGCAATAACTAACTTTTTTATGAGCGAGCAGAACCCCAATTTTAAAGTGAGCGTAAACACCGAAATCGGCAGATTGCGTAAATTATTAATACATAGTCCTGATAGTGGATTAGGCAAAGTAGTACCCTCTAAGGCACAAGATTGGCTTTTCGAAGATATTGTACATTTAGATACCATCCGTAAAGGCGAATACGATTATTATATTAAATTGTTGATGTATTTTCTTGATCCTGACAAGATTAAAGGAAAACTGGCAGAAATAGATTCGGAAGCATCCAACCGTAATTTTTACAAACCCAACCACCCCGATTTTCACAATTCTCAATCGGTAATTGAGATTCAGAACCTGTTAAGCGAAATGCTGGAGAACGAATCCATCCGTAAAAAACTGGTTGCTGCTGTTTGTGCGATTGAAGGTTGCACTTATAAAGTTCAATTAGAATTAACGGATACCGATCCAAAACAATTGGCAGAGATTTTTATCTCCGGAACATTGGCCAACGATATGATGATTTTTGCGCCCATCCCCAATTTAATTTTTACCAGGGATGTGGGTACAACGATTAACAACCATATCCTGTTAAACAAACCGGCAAAAAAAGCCCGTGTGCGCGAAACACTTTTAATGCGTTATATTTTCTTCAACCATCCTTTATTTGAGGGCTACCGCAATAATATCCTCGAAATTCCGGATGTGACCATGCACTTTTTACGCCCAGGCGATGAACCTGCTTTCAGCACCACTTTAGAAGGTGGCGACGTGATGATGGTGAGTCCTAACCACGTATTGATCGGTTGTAGCGAAAGAACTTCTGAACATGGTGCCAACGAAGCGATTAAATTATTGTTCGATCAGGATGTGGTAGAAAAAGTTACGGTGGTAAAAATACCGAGCAAACGTGATTATATGCACCTGGACACGGTTTTTACACAGGTTAAACGCAATACCTGGGTAATTTTGAATTCGATTGCCCATTCGCCGAAATATAATCCTTACGAGCCGATCAACTTTTTAAAAGAACCCGAAAAATTGGAGGCTACCACAGCTATTCAGTTTACAAAAGCCAATCCACAAGAGCCGAAACATTTCGAACATGTAGAAGCTTTATTAAATGACATTAGCCAGAACGATTTAAAAAGTACCGAACCTACCCAAATCATCTACAGCGGAAATAATCAGTTCCCTTACGATTCGCGTGAGCAATGGACTGACTCTTGTAACCTTTTAGCCATTAAAGAAGGCGTTGTTCTAGGGTACGATAGAAACGATAAAACCGTTGAAGCCTTTAAAGCTGCCGGTTTTAATGTGGTAGATGTGAAAGATTTGATCCAGGATTTAGAAAGTGGCAAAGTAAATGCCGAAACCATAACCGATACTTTGATTTTAATGCCTTCGGCAGAATTATCACGTGCACGTGGTGGCTTCCATTGTATGAGTTTGCCGATACTTAGGGATAATTTGGTTCAATAGTTCATTAGCCATTGGTTCATTTGTTGTGGTGCAGATAATAAATAGCAATAACTTTATAATGAACCAGTGAACGAATGAACCAATTAACACAATATCTGGTTTGGAGCTTGGCGTTTAGGGCCAGCTAACCGATTAACCTTGACTATAAACAAATGACTATTGAACTACTGAACTAATGAACCAAACGACCAACCATATCCTCATGATCCGCCCAGTTGATTTTAAATTCAATGAGCAAACGGCCGGAAATAACAAATTTCAAATTGCATCTACTGAAACCAATGTACAAACAGAAGCCTTAAAAGAATTCGATGCCTTTGTTGATTTATTAAGAAAAAATAATGTTGATGTAACGGTTGTAGACGATACTTTACAGCCTGAAACACCTGATTCAATTTTCCCGAATAATTGGGTCTCTTTTCACGAAGATGGTTCAGTATATCTTTATCCAATGTTTTCTGAAAATCGCAGGTTAGAGCGCAGAAAAGAAATTCTGGATGGCTTGAAAGAAAATTTCGAAGTTAACCACATCAGCGATTTAAGCTTTTACGAACAACAACATGCGTTTCTAGAAGGCACTGGAAGCATGGTATTAGACCGTACCAACAAAATTGCTTATGCCTGCTTAAGTGTGCGCACCGATGAAGAAGTGCTGAACAATTTCTGTATGCTTACCGGATATGAAGCAGTGGCCTTTCAAGCGGTAGACGGATCAAATTTCCCGATTTACCATACCAATGTAATGATGTGCATTAGCGATCGTTTTGCTGTTATCTGCCTAGATTCGATTAGAGATCCGGAAGAGAAATTAAATGTAACCATCAGCTTAAAAGGCAGTGGAAAAGAAATTATCGAAATCAGTCTGGAACAGATGAATAAATTTGCAGGTAATATGTTGCAGGTTACCAATGCAGAAAACGAAAGTTTATTGGTGATGTCGGAACAGGCCTTTTTATCATTAACTGCTGAGCAGATTGCAGCATTAGAAGAATATAGCAGAATTATTTATGCTCCACTTTACACGATCGAAAAAAATGGCGGCGGCAGTGCAAGATGCATGCTGGCTGAGATACATTTGCCAGTTAAGCAATAACATATTGCATATCTATTTTAATGGAATCAGATTTAACAGAAAAGAATTGCATTTAGCAACATTTATGAGTAAAATTTCAGAATATTGTTATTCTGCTGGTTGGATGCAGAATTTAGAATATGCCCTATGGAATGCGGTAATAAATGGTGAAAGGAAATATGGACAATCCTACATCACCGAAGATGACATCTCCACATTGGTTAAGCTTTCAACAGATGCAAATGCTTGGATAATATTTGATAACGAAAAAGAGGAAACGGCTTTGAGTTTAAAAGAATGGACAGAAAAGTTTAAAAACGATCTGGAGAAAAACAAAGAAATTATAAAAGATTGATAAAAACTAGTGTTCGGTAAGCCGCCAACCATGTGGTTATCTACCCTCGCCATGGTTCGTGTCTCCACGAACCACTTTTATTTTTGCCACGGAAGTTCGGAGCACACGGAAAACCCATCTGACAGATGCACTCGCTATTCAACCTTAAATAGCACTCCTCTAGCTACATAAACCTGATCGGAATGAACACGAGTGCAACGATTAAAATGAAGAGCAGGACTGCTTGAACCGACAAAAACAGGAACCTGCTTTCCAAATGATCAGGGACATTCCGTTTCTATCAAACCAAAATTTAAAAGATTTCTCCTCCAAAGGACTTCCTTTGAAACACTGCGTTCGAAATGACGATCCGCTTGATTCCGATAGTTTTATTACTTTCCTCGCCATGGTTCGTGTCTCCACGAACCATTTTTATTTTGCCACAGAAGCTCGGAGCACACGGAAAATCTATCGCGTAAGCACACTCGCTATTAACCCCTCAATAGCACCACCACCCCTAGCTACATAAACCTGATCGGAATGAACACGAGTGCAACGATTAAAGTGAAGAGCAGGACTAACCCCAACCTATAAAAACTGGAACCTGCTTTCCAAATGATCAGCAAACTGGCGCGCTCTAATGCCGACGAAATGACAATCTACATTTACTTCTTCCCTTTTACAATCATCTATTCCGATTAGTTTTATTACTTTCGCCAAAAATCCAGTATCAAGATGTCTTTAGCACAAGAATTACAGACCCGTTCGGGCAATAAATGCGAATTATGCACCGCTGAAACCAATTTATCGGTATACGAAGTGCCGCCAACCAGCAATGCCAATAGCGATAACAGTATTTTTGTTTGTAAAACCTGCTTAGATCAGATTGAAAAAACGGAACAGCTTGCACCAAACCATTGGAAAATATTAACAGAAACCATGTGGTCGGAATTTGCCCCGGTACAGGTTGTTGCCTGGAGAATGTTGAGCAGATTAAGAAATGAAGGCTGGGCAGCAGATAGTCTGGATATTTTATACCTTGAAGATGAAACTTTGGACTGGGCTAAAAAAACCGGCGACCACGAGCAAGACGGAACAGTAGAATTTCATCAGGACAGCAACGGCACGCGTTTATTTGAAGGCGATACCGTGGTTTTGGTTAAAACTTTAGATGTTAAAGGCTCAACTTTGAGCGCTAAACTGGGTACTGTAGTTAAAAACATCAGATTGGTGCATGACAATATCGAACAGATTGAAGGTAAGGTTGAAGGACAAACTATTGTAATTTTAACCAAATACCTCCGTAAAGGATAACAAGTTATTTGATGATCGATTAGACTACTCGCTATTAAACCTTAAATAGCAGCACCGTCCTTGCCAACTAAACCTGATCGGAACGAACACGAGTGCAACGAGTAAAATGGAGAGCAGGAATAACTCAAACCTATAATGATAGGAACTTGCTTTCCAAAATATCTATTAAATATTATTCTCCTCGCCGTGGTTCGTGTCTCCACGAACCATTATATTTTTGCCACGGAGGCTCGGAGCACGCGGAAAATCCATCTGACAGATGCATTAGCTATCAATCCCCAAATAACAGCACGGTCCTTGCCAACTTAAACCTGATCGGAACGAACACGAGTGCAACGAGTAAAGTGGAGAGCA
>NZ_CAKKMS010000003.1 GCF_918698245.1 Pedobacter sp. Bi126
GAATCTTTCAATGCAAAGATCAAAGCTTTTAGAGCAACATCCAGAGGCGTTAGGGATATCAAGTTCTTCTTATTCAGATTATCGAAAATATATGCCTAAAGAATCCCCCAACTTTTCCGCTTGATCCCAATTGTCTCAAAAGTAAAAAACGCATCTCATTCGTCACTCCCGGCACTTCAACTGTTATTAATTTCAGCGAGTATAAATAAAAAAGCCCAGGCAAATATGCCAGGGCTTTGGTTAAAATGTTCTTCAACGGGAATTGAGAATAATCTGATTAACGCTTACATCACTTCTGATGTTGCAATTTCTTTAGAATACGTTTTTAAATATTTTTTAAGAATACCTCTCGCTACGTGGATACGCGTTTTTACTGTTCCAATCGGAATAGCTAACATATCTGCAATTTCGTGGTACTTATATCCTTCAAAATAACGGATAAAAGGCACATAATACTCTTCAGGTAATTGCGAAAGGGCCTTATCTATATCGCCTAACACAAATTTGCTCTCTGCCTGATTTTTAGTTGCACTATATGAAAGATTTGCAGAAGATATATCTTCGCTTTGCGTAATTAAAGTATTTGTTTTCACCAATCGGCGATAGTTGTTAATGAAAGTATTCTTCATGATGGTAAACAACCAACCTTTTAAATTCGTACCTTCTTTAAACTTATTGTAATAAGTGATCGCTTTCAGCATCGTATCCTGAACCAAATCATTTGCGTCTTCTGCGTCTTTGGTAAAATTTAAAGCATAAGATCTAAGCGATACCGAGTGATGATTAACCAGATGATTGAATTCAAATTTTGTCATGATATTTAGCTTTAGGTAGATAAAAAAACAAATGAATTATTGTTCATTCACTTAAACCTAAACAAACTTAGTACCAAAATTTTCTGGCATGGTGTTAAAAGCGTGCAACTACATAATGGCAAGCTTTCGTCACAGAATATTTACTTCTCTTTCTAAAGTGACTCCAAAAGTAGACTTTACACTGTCTATAATCTGTTCAGAAAAATGATACACTTCTGTGCCAGTCGCATGCCCGTGGTTAACTAAAACCAATGCCTGGTTTTTCCAGGTACCTGTCTGGCCTACCACTTTACCCTTCCAGCCACATTGCTCAATTAACCAGCCGGCCGCCAGTTTAATTTTATCATCGGCTGTAGGATAATGTACCACATCGGGGTGTTTCGCCACAATATCAGCAAATTCATATTTTTCAATCACCGGATTTTTAAAGAAACTACCTGCGTTGCCAATAGTAGATGGATCAGGCAGTTTGCTTACGCGGATATGCGATACAGCGGCTGAAACATCGGCAATATCCGGCTTTTCGATGCCCCTGTTCAGCAGCTCGGTTTCAATTGCACCATAGGAGGTATTAATTTTCGCTTCTACCGATAAACGGAAAGTAACGGACGTAATAATATATTGGCCCTTCAACTCACCTTTGAAAATACTTTCGCGGTAACCGAAATGGCAATCATCATAAGTAAAGGTTTTGATTTTCCCTGTTTTGATCTCAAAAGCACTGCAGCTTTCGAAAACGTCTTTAAGCTCTACGCCATATGCACCAATATTCTGTATTGGCGATGCACCCACTGTCCCAGGGATCAGGCTTAAATTTTCTACGCCTGCAAAATGATGTCCAACACAGTAGTTCACAAAATCATTCCATACTTCCCCAGCACCGGCTGTTATCAACACTTTATCATCAATCATTCTGGATTGAATACCTTTGATGCTGATTTTAACAACTAATCCCTTATAATCCTGAGTAAATAACACATTACTTCCTCCACCAATAACCAGGAGTTTTTGAGATTTTACGATTTCGTTTTTAAACAGTCTGGCTAAATCTGCTTCAGAAAATATCTCGGCAAAGTAACTTGCCTTAACATCGATACCAAACGAATTATACGGTTTTAACGAAATATTTTCCTGGATTTGAAGCATATTGATTCTGGGTTATGCTGCAAAAGTAAAATAAAAAATAGTTAAGGAACGATTTTGGTAATCCCCTTATCGAAATTAAAGCTTAAAGTGTCGGCTTTTTCTCCTTCAACTACTACTTTCGAAAGCTGCCAGCCGATGAAAGCTGGTTTGGTTTTGGCAACGTCCAATAAATGGTACCTTTCTTTGGTTAATTTAGCACTAATCAACCCTACACTATCTGACGCTGCCTGACTCAAATGTTCTATCTCACCCTCGAGGACAGCTAAAGTATCATCTAATTCATTTCCTTTTTTTAGGCTATCAGTATAAGCCTTTGGTGAAATATTGTAAAGGCTATCTAATTTGGAACTATCGAAATTCAAATCCTGATTACTGTTTGCATATTTTGATTTTACAAGTGCAATAGCGCGATCTTTATCAGTCTTTTTACCACATGATGTGATGACAACTAGCGATAAAAGCACAAAGGCATGGTAAATTTTTCTCATGGCATAGGTTTAATAAAAAAGAACAAGCATCCTGCCAAGAATGAGTAAAGCATAAAACAGCATTAGTAGACGCTATTTTTTTAATGGTTCATCAATTTTCTTTTTAATTGCCTTTCCTTCATTGGTCTGTTGTAACCGGTTCGAAAGGGCGTCGTATAATTCTGTAGGCGAGCTGAAATCAAACTCTTTAAAAAAACCTGGTATACTGATATACCGCACAAAGTTACCTAACTCCATTAATGCCACCGGTGAATCGGCATTTTGCTTAATAAAATTTAAAAACTTCCGTTCTTTTAATGCATTTGTGGCGTCACTGGTTTGCTGAAGATAAATTCCGCCACTAATTATTTTTGCAGGCGCCAAATTATATGGGTTTTCAATATCCAATTGAACATCTTCCAGAAAAATCTTTTTAAGATTAGCACTACCACCCGCAAACCATACTTTCTGTTTTATCTTCGATTTTATTTCAGCTAAAGTAACATCCCCACGTTCATCAATAAAAATAAAACCTTCTCTTAATAGCTGGCCCTCCAGATTGGATGTAGCCGATAGTTGAAAATGATTGCCATCTATTGGCCTCACCAAAAACAAATCTGCTTTTCCTACTACTGGCGCATCACTTACCAGGTAAGCAAATTTTGCATTTTTAGGGTTTTGAACTACGCCTTCTACGGTGAATTTAATTGTTTGTGCATGTAAAGAGCCTACGAAAAGTAGCGCCACGCAAAAAATTAGTTTTCTCATCGGCTTTATATTTATAACCTTAAATATAAAACTAATTAGTTAGTTAAAAAATATTTTAGTCATTTTTTATCAAACTTCTTCTCACAAATAATAATCCAAAAGCCTTTCCTTTTTCTTTGCCCCTATTCTTATGATGAACCTTATGTACTTTTCGCACGGCCTGCAAATAAGTGTTGTTGCTTTTAAAAGTTTTAAATCTCCGGTGCACAAACCAATCATGTACCACAAAATAAATCAGACCATATAAAGTAATCCCTAAACCGATAAAAAACCGGTAACTTAAATTATCTCGATCGGCATACATTAAAAACAAGGATACTGCAGCAAATAATGCGGCAAACAGATCGTTCCATTCGAAGAATGATTTTGCTTTTTGGTGATGGCTTTTATGCATAAACCATAGTGGTCCATGGAATAAATACTTGTGTATAAACCAAGACAAGCACTCCATTGCTATGATGGTAAACAATACAATAAAGATGTTGATTAGTGCTGACAAATTTTCTAAACGATTGGTTTGTAAAGATATATAAACAGCGCAAGAAACAAAATTATGTCATAAAATTGTAAGCTTAATGCGCTTTTCAACAAACCTTTCATGACTAATCGTTTTTTAGCACTATTTTTGACTAAAATATTAAAAAAGTCAGAAAGTAGAAAAGTAAAATGATTGTAGCCGATAAAAAGAGAGAGCAAATTATTGATGGCGCTATAAAACGCTTTATCCATTTTGGTATTGGTAAAACCACAATGAACGATATCGCAGAAGATCTTTCCGTTTCCAAACCATCGCTTTATTATTATTTCCCGGATAAGAAGCATTTAATTATTGGAGTAATAGAAAGGGTGTTTAACGACTTCTTTGAGTTGATTAAAAAGAAATACAATCCAGATCAACCTTTGGAAGACATTCTTTTCAGCACCATAGAAGTGAGGAACACTTTCTTCCAAAAATATTACATGTTAAGGATTACGGAAGGCATCCCTGATTTATTGAACGACGATGTGATCAAAGGAAAGTTACAAATGCTTAAAAGCTCGGAAAAAGATTTCTTCGCAGAAATTTTTAGCCAGGCAAAAGGAAAGGGAGAAATTGAGCACGATGATACTGCACATGTTGCAGAACTTTATCTGGAAAGTTTGATGGGCCTTTGCACCATGTGTATTATGGAAACCGGAAAAGATCTTTTCCCTGATAAAAAAGCATTAAACAAAATGACACTGAAGCAAAAAAACCTCACTACCATATTTGTGAGAGGTTTACGATGTTCAGACTGAAATACGGCGGCCGCAACAATGATAAAGCGATTGTAAACAGGCCACAAATTTTAAATAGATAAGAACCCAAAAACAAAAAAACAATACATTATGCTTAGAGTAAAAATGGTAAGGTTAATGCTCGTACTGCTAATCGGCACGGTTTTACCGCAGCTGGTGCTTGCACAGCAGCAAGTTACCTTAAAAGATGCGCTAACCTATGCGCTCCAAAACAACACCAAGATTCGAAACTCGAAATTGGATATTGAAGGCGGAAGATACAAGGTAGAGGAAGTTAGGGCACAGGCCTTGCCTCAAATTACAGGAAATGTCGGTTTAACTTATAACCCTATTATCGGCCAGCTGGTTGCTAATTTCGGCGGACAGACACAGGCGATCAAATTAGGCCAGAACTGGAATTCGACTGCAGGTGTTCAGCTTTCGCAACAATTATTCAATCAACAGGTTTTTACTGGCTTACAGGCTGCGCGATCGAGTGAGGAATATTACAACCTTACTTCAAAATTAACAGAAGAGCAGATTATCGAGCTGGTGGCCAACAATTACTACCAGGTTTTGGTAAACAGGCAACAGTTAAACGTAATTGATACCAATATTAAAAACGTTAAAATTGTAGAAAAAATTGTTTCCAACCAGTTTAAAAATGGTTTAGCCAGAAAAATCGATGTTGACAGGATCAATGTAAACTTAACTAATCTGAATACACAACGTGAGCAGGTGATTAATGCCATTACCCAATTGGAGAATCAGTTAAAATTCTCGATGGGTATGCCGGTTTCTACGCCGATCAGCTTACCATTTACTGAATTAACAGAGGTAACTACTTTACCTGTATTTACAGACTCTATCGATCTGGCAAACAGAACAGAGGTTAAACTTTTGGATAATCAGGATAAACTTTTATCACTGCAAAGAAAGGCATACGTTGCCGAATATTATCCATCATTGGCTTTAACGGGTAATTATACCTACTCGAGCCAAAGTGATGGTTTCGATTTCCTAAAGTCTAATGCTGCTGCAATCGGATATGGCGCATCGGCCGTTGGTCTGACTTTAAAAGTGCCAATTTTCAATGGTTTTTTAACACGTTCAAAAATCCGCCAGGCAGATGTGGATATTAAGAAAGCACGAGAGAGCAGAAAAGAATCTGTAAACTCGTTAAATCTGGCTTATGAGAATGCAAAAATCCAATTGCGAAACAACATCAATACCATTAAATCGCAACGTAAAAATGCGGATTTGGCGCAGGAAATCTACAAAAGCACACAAAACAATTATAACAATGGCTTAGCTTCTTTAACCGATCTTCTGGATACAGAAAATGCACTTACTGAGGCACAGAACAGCTATACACAGGCTTTATTGAATTACAAAATAGCCGAAATACAATTAATCAAATCAAACGGGAATATTAAATCGCTAGTACAATAGAAATGAAAAGAGTAATTACCATAATTATCGTAGTTGTTGTTGCCCTTGGTGCAATAGCTTATGTTTTAAGCAACAATAAAAAGAAGAACGAAGAAAAAACTGCTTTCATTGCTAAAGGTGGTGGCGCTGTTGCCGTTCGGGTTGCTCAGGTGGAGAGAAAAGCTGTGAATTTAGATTTTAGTGCAAACGGAAACTTTATCCCTAAACAAGAACTTAACTTCTTATCAGAAAATGCAGGTCGTGTTACGGCTATCTATGTTGATGAAGGTGACCGCGTAAGCAAGGGCCAGGTTTTGGCACGCGTTGATGCAGAAATTATCAATACAGACAGAGAAACTGCTGAGGCCACTTACCAGAATGCAGTAAGAGATGAGGCCAGATACCAAAGCTCATTCTCAACTGGTGGTGTTACGCAACAACAGTTAGATCAAGCTAAATTGGCTACAAAAAATGCAAAACTGCGTTTACAGGCTTCACAAAGAAGATTAAGTGATGCCAACATCAAATCGCCTATCAATGGTATCGTAAACAAAAGATACATCGAAGTTGGTGCTTTTGTAAATACCCAGGGCACTCAATTGTTCGAACTGGTTGATGTTTCTAAATTGAAATTAAAAGTAAACGTTAACGAATCGCAGGTTGCCAATCTTAAAATCGGCGATCAGATCGAGATCAAATCTTCGGTTTTCCCAACTGATAATTTCTCCGGAAAAGTAACTTTCATCGCTGCTAAAGCCGATGCAACATTAAATTTCCCTATTGAAATTGAAGTAGAGAACAGTCACAAAAACACTTTAAAAGCCGGTATGTACGGAACTGCAATATTCAAGTTCCCTAAACAGGCGCCAAGCATTCTTATTCCACGTACTTCATTTGTAGGTAGTGTAAGCAGCAATCAGGTTTTTGTATTGGATAAATCTAACAACACCTCTAAAATCCGTAATGTAGTAGCTGGCCGTATTTTAGGAGACAATGTTGAAATTCTTGATGGCTTAAAAGAAGGTGAAACTGTAATCACCAGCGGGCAGATTAACTTAACTGAGGGTACAGCAGTTAGTATCGTAAAATAAGTTAGAGGGGATTTTTCGGCTTTAAAACGCGATACGCCAGTCGCAAAACGCAATACTAATTAAAATGAAGATAACAGACATATCTATAAAAAGGCCTTCGCTGGTTATTGTGGTATTTACCGCACTTACTTTGCTTGGGCTACTAAGTTACTTTTCGTTGGGTTATGAATTACTTCCAAAATTCTCTAACAACGTAGTATCTATTTCAACCATCTACCCTGGTGCTTCACCAAATGAGGTTGAAAATACCGTAACCAAAAAGATTGAGGATGCGGTATCATCAATGGAAAACATCAAGAAAATCAACTCTGTATCGTTTGAGAGTTTATCTACAGTTACCATCACCTTAACTGATGCGGCAAACATCGATATTTCCTTAAATGATGCACAAAGAAAGGTAAATGCTATTCTTTCTGATCTGCCTGAGGATGTAAAAACGCCGTCATTAAGTAAATTCTCTTTGGATGATTTACCGGTAATTACCATGTCGGCATCAGCCAATATGGATGATATTACCTTTTACGATTTAATTGATAAACGTATTGCTCCGGTAATTTCGAGGGTGAGCGGTATCGCACAGGTTAACTTAGTTGGTGGTTCGGAACGCGAAATTCAGGTATCGTTAGATGCGGATAAATTACAAGGTTACAACCTTTCAGTTCCGCAGGTACAGCAATTAATTTTAAGTTCCAACTTAGATTTCCCTACAGGAAGTGTTAAAACCCAAAACCAGGATGTATTGATCCGTTTATCGGGTAAATACAGAAGTATGGAAGAGTTGAGAAACCTGGTTTTAACAACGACTAAAGATGGTGCACAGATCCGTTTAGGTGATGTTGCCGACGTTCAGGATTCGCAAAAAGAAACTGAAAAACTGGCACGTATCGATCGTAAAGCATCTATCGCCATCCAGATCATTAAACAAAGTGATGCAAATGCGGTAGAAGTGAGTAAAGGTGTACATGCCATTATTGCAAAACTTAAAACTGAATACGCAGCAAATAAATTAGACATCAGAATTGTTAACGATAGTTCGATCTTTACCTTAGAATCAGCTGATGCAGTAATCCACGATTTAATCCTGGCGGTTATTTTGGTGGCTTTCGTAATGCTTTTCTTCTTGCACAGTTTGCGTAACGCGTTAATTGTAATGGTATCGATTCCGGTTTCATTAATCGCTACGTTTATCGGGATCAGCTTGTTCGGTTTTACCTTAAACTTAATGTCGTTACTAGGTCTGTCACTCGTGGTAGGTATCCTGGTGGATGATGCGATTGTGGTACTGGAAAATATCCAGCGACACATGGAGATGGGTAAGAACAAAGTAAGAGCAGCATCTGATGCAACAAGAGAGATTGGTTTTACCGTAGTATCGATCACTTTCGTAATTGTGGTAGTGTTCTTCCCGATTGCAGTAAGTACGGGTTTGGTATCGAACATCTTACGTCAGTTCTGTATTGTGGTAATTATCGCAACGTTACTTTCGTTAGTAGCTTCATTTACCATTGTACCACTTATCTTCTCTCGTTTTGGTAAGTTAGAACGTATTGAAGGTAAAAACCTATTTGGCCGTTTCATTCTTTGGTTCGAGAAACAGTTAAAGAAATTTACCCTTTGGATTACCAGCATTTTAACATGGTCGTTAAACCATAAAGCTTTAACATTAGTTATGGTTGTGGTGATGTTCTTAAGTTCATGCGGTTTACTGGTAGGTGGTTTTATCGGATCGGAATTCTTCCCTAAATCAGATAAGGGTGAGTTCCTGGTGCAGTTAGAGTTACCAAAAGATGCTTCTTTAGAGCAAACCAACTTTTTAACACAAAAAGCTGAGGCTTTCTTGGATAAACAACCAGAAATTACACAGTTAATTACTACAGTTGGACAATCGACCGGTGATTTCGGTGGTACACAGGCTACAGCCTATAAATCGGAGATTAATGTTAAGCTGGTTGAACGCGATGAGCGTAAAGGTGTTTCTTCAGATATTTTTGCCACTAAAATGAGCCGTGCACTGGCTAAAGAATTAATTGGAGCAAAAGTTAAAACCGTTCCGATCAGTATTTTGGGTATTGCAGAAAACGCACCGATCCAATTGGTGGTAATGGGTTCTGATTTAGATAGTGCTTTGAAGTATGCTGAAGGTGCTCAAAAAGTGCTTGCGGCTATCCCTGGAGCTACAGAGATTAAATTATCAGTAGAAAAAGGAACGCCTGAGATTAACGTTCAGGTAGACCGCGATAAGATGTCGGCCGTTGGCTTAACTTTACAAACTGTAGGCTCAACCATGCAGACTGCTTTTGCGGGTAATACCGACGGTAAATACCGTAAAGGTGAATACGAGTACGATATCAATATTCAGTATCAAAACTTCAACCGCCAGAATATTGATGACGTGCGTAACCTGATTTTTGTAAACAGCGATGGTAAACAGATCAAGTTATCACAGTTTGCAACCATTACAGAAGGTTCAGGTCCGAGTCAGTTAGAGCGTTTAAATAAATCTACTTCAGTATCAGTTAAGGCACAGTCAATCGGTAGACCAACAGGAACCGTAGTTGCTGAGTTCCAGGCGAAACTGGAAGAGCTGCAAAAAAACGGCAAACTGAAAGCCCCAATTGGCGTAAGTTATAGCTGGGCGGGTGATCAGGAAAATCAGAGCGAAGGTTTTGGTACTTTGGGTATCGCTTTATTGGCTTCGATTATTTTGGTTTACCTGATTATGGTTGCGCTTTACGATAGTTTTATCTATCCGTTAGTGGTAATGTTTTCGCTGCCTTTAGCGGTAATCGGAGCATTGTTAGCTTTAGCTTTAACCAATAACTCAATCGGTATCTTCACCATTTTAGGTTTGATTATGTTAATGGGTCTGGTAGCGAAAAACGCGATTATCCTGGTCGATTTTACCAACCACTTAAAAGCTGAAGGTAAAGAGACTAAAGAAGCGCTTGTATTGGCCAACCACGCACGTTTACGTCCAATTTTAATGACCACCATCGCCATGGTATTTGGTATGCTTCCAATTGCATTGGCAAGCGGTGCAGGTGCCGAATGGAAAAATGGTTTGGCCTGGGTTATTGTTGGTGGATTAACCAGTTCGTTATTCTTAACCTTAATTGTGGTGCCAGTAGTATACTTAATATTCGACAGAATGTTAGAACGTTTAGGCTTTAACAAAAAAGGAAAAACAATCGATGAGTTAATGGTAGAACCATACAAACACAAAGATGTAAACGAATACGATTTAGATCACGGACATTAATAAACATCCAGATTAACAATCAATTTAGCCCCGATCCCAAAATCGGGGCTTTTTTGTGGATTTTGTTTTAGCAACGGAAGCACAGAAAACACGGAAAATTTGTCCGCAAACGGGTACCCCAATCCGCAGCCATGGTTCGTGTCCGCGCGAACCATTTCTTTTTTGTCACGGAACGCGGAGGCATGGAAAATTATGCCTAATGAGTCGCCCATCAATTTTGCCAACCCAATACCTTCGCCATAATTGTGTGCGCTACGAACCATTTTATTTTTCACTTGCTGCATTTAGAAATTTTGATGCCCAGATAATTATACAATGTTGTCTTCAAACAAATTATGTAGCAACATTGTATATTAGGGATTATGTTTAAACTCATTCTAAGTCTGTTCCTGATCTGTTCTACCCTTCTGGTTAATGCCCAACACCCGCCTGTTTTCCCGGCGATGACTATTGATTCGAGCTTCGTTAAGGTTTCAAACTTAGATATCACGCTGGTAAAATACAGTTATAAACCTAATGGCATTAAATTTTTAGTTGTACATGATAATGAAGATACTGGCGTAAAAGCAGGTTTTGATTATATCCGCTGGAGCGGTGGCGAGCTCATCGACAGTCAATATGGCGGTGTAAGAGATTATTATTTCACCTATATGGATGATCAATATCGTATAGACCCCAATGCCATTTATACCGAGGTAGGTGTAAAAACAAGGTTAAAAAAAGACTTTTTCAGCTCTAACGAAGTTGAAAAAGCAATACTTAATGCAGGCAAACAAATTGTCGATTTTTACGATCCAAAAGCCACAGGTTATTTTTTAACCTTGCATAACAATGCCGATGGTGGTTTTGGCATTTCTTCTTATTTACCAGGTTACGATTTAGCCAGCACTGCCGATTCTGTTTACATCAACTTTCAGATGGATGGCGATGATCTTGTTTACGTAACCGAAGCAAGGTTGTTCAGCAGCTTAAAAAAGGCCAATGTGAACGTAATTCTTCAATCTAAATTTGTTTCTAATGATGGCTCGCTTTCGGTTTATGCCATGCAAAATAATATTCCTTATATTAATGTTGAGGTACAACACGGGCATCTGGACGAAAATTTAAGATTAATTGAGCTCGCTATTGCCGCCTTAAAAGAACATGGATTGGTGAAGAAAGAGTAGATTATTAAGCATTTTCATAGCTGCCCTTACTAAATTTGATATTTATGTACAGGTAGCGTGCTCCAAATGAAATAATGGTTTTAAAATTAGGAAATGATTGGCCTGTGGTTCTTGGAGGACAACAGTCCCGCTTTCCACTACAAGTCCTCGCTACGCTATGGGCTTTTCATTGCAATCGGGTTTAGGAACAAAGGCTGGTGCACCTTGCAACCCGACAAATGAAATGCTGTCGTGGCCAACTAGCCCCGGTTGAAGCGTTACCCTGCAGCAACGAGGTACGAGGAAGCAAAGCGTATAAGCGTAAAACGGGAAGACATTTACTGTTTTGCAGGGCCTTGCGCTCCAAATGATAAAAATATTTCTAACAGTTAAGTTAATCCCTAATATTAGTTTATTGCTTTTATTTTTGTGATCAGAAAAGTAATCAGCAAACCGAACACAGAAATGATTGCAAAAGAATAACGCAGGCTGGACAGTTGCGAAATATAACCAATTAATGGTGGGCCAAACAAAAAGGCAAAATAACCGATACTCGAAACCATGGTTATGGCTTTACCAGCGGGTACTTTTTTATTGTTACCAGCTATGCTATATACCATTGGTACAATACTCGAAACGCCCAAGCCGATAAGCATAAAACCAAAAATAGCAACAATTAGGTTTGGAAATATTACGGCAAGCGCCATCCCTATCGATATAATGGCACCACTGATCTGAAGAAGGTTTTTCCGCCCGAATTTACCGATTAAAAACACCCCTAAAAACCTTCCGCTGGCCATCATAAACATGAACGATGCATAACCAATAATCGCTTTATTATGAGGCAATTTCACCACATCTTCAAAATAAATGGCACTCCAATCGAACATGGTACCTTCGGTGGCCATACTGCAAAAGGCGATAACGCCTAGCAACACTAAAATACCTTGAGGCATGGTGAAAAACTTTGCCTTTTCCATCACGGCATCAGGTTTATTATAGTTAAGCAACTTTTTCCCGTTAAGCGCAACATTGCTTAAGGATATCAGTGCAATGATCCAAAAATGGGTGTACATGCCTAATTTTAGGTTAACCAGCCCCAGGGCAATTAAAGCTCCCGTTAAATTACCAATACTCCAAGCCCCATGGAAAGAACTCATAATGGGTTTGCCGTAATAATTTTCACCTGCGACCCCTTGAGTATTTAAAGCGATATTACAAAGGTTTCCGGTTATACCAAACAGCACCAAAAAAGCAGCCAACTGCCAACCAGTTGTGGCTAGTGCTAAAAAAGTTAATGCAATTGCATAAAGTGGCGCAGTTGCCCTTAGCATTTTCTTACTGCCAAAATGAGTGGTCAATTTCGCCGAAAAAAACATTGTTATAATCTGCCCCGCAGGTAATGCAAAGAGAATAGAGCCTAATTCTGCATCGTTTAGGCCCATAGAAGCTTTAAAAGTTGGAATCCTACTGGCCCAACTCGCAAAGCACACCCCTTGCATAAAATAAAAGGCAGATATTGCAAATCGTACTTGTTTCGGAGAGCTTTGCGCTAATACAGGTTTATCTTCTTGTTTACTTAAAATTCCCTGTTCTTGCGTACTTTCTTCCAAAATGATGTTTTAAATTATAGATTGAATTGCAAAGTTCTTTAAATCTATTGGAAATACCGACAAGTTTTTAACATTTTATCAAAGAATTTAGAGCACACAGGGTTAAAATATTAAACTTTCCATTTTTCCAGTTCATAAGCACTATCCCAGAACATCCATTCTAAACGGGTTGCCATTTCGAAAGCATCCAGCATTTTTTGTTGGGTTGCTATATTTGACTGGGCTGCCAGTTGATCGGTAATATCGATCGCTTTTTCTACTGCAGCAGCAAACTCAACGCCTGCATACATATCGATCCACCTTTTGTAAGGATTTTCATCGCCATCTTGTTGTGCAAAAATATGATTGCCAACGGCTTTATAAATCCAAAAACATGGTAAAACAGCTGCTACTGCAATTTCTACATTGGCATAGGCAGCCTGACTAAGAATATAATTGGTATACAAAAGTGTAGATGGTGTGGGTCGCACCTCGCTAGCTAAACCAAATTCTACAAAATAACTTTCATGTAAACTACGCTCAGCGAAAATTGCACCTGTAGAAAACCCGGCAAAGGCCATCACCAAATCTGCATCCTGCATGCGGCTACTAATGTTACTTAAGGTTCTGCCAAACTCCAAAAGGTAGTAGGCATCTTGTGCCAAATAAAAGATAAATTTTTCTATTGGCAAAGTGCCGTTGCCCAATTCAGTGTTAAAAGGCATTGCTAAAATTTTGCCATAAATGGGTTTAACCCTTTCCCAGGCCTGTGCACTCCACTTCATTGTACAATTAGTTTTAAAGGTTCGAAAAAGTGGTTTAATGGCCCATTGCCCTTGCCAGTTTTTGCCTCGCTACCAGCTTGTAACGCTTGACTAATATAGTTTTTTGCACTTTTAATTGCGATAAGCAAAGCGTTACCCTTAGCCATTTCGGCAGCGATGGCCGAAGAAAGTGTACAACCTGTTCCATGTAGATTTTTAGAAGAAATAAAAGCACTTTCCAATATAACAGGTGCATCGTTTCCTGAGATAAAAACATCGTAAATGATTGGGCCGATTAAATGTCCGCCTTTTATTAAAACGGCTTTTGCACCCTTTTTAATGATTTTTCTACCCGCCGCAATCATGCCATCGAGATTATGGATCTCCTGCCCTGAAAGGATAATGGCCTCGTCTATATTTGGGGTAACCAATGTCACCAAGGGGAATAATTTTTCAACTAACTGGGTAACGGTATCAGCTTCGATTAACCGATCGCCACTGGTGGCCACCATAACAGGATCTAAAATAACGGGAACATCTTGATTATAGTTTTTTAATTCCTTTTCGATTACCTGCACTACTTCAGCACGGTTGATCATGCCGATTTTAATGGCTACTGGCGCTATATCTCCCAATACTGCCTGTAACTGATCTTTAATCATTTCTGCCGGGATGCCATGCACCGACCGCACACCCATTGTATTTTGTGCCGTTACAGCTGTGATTACCGAGGTGCCAAAACAGCCCAAAGCAGAAAAGGTTTTTAAATCGGCCTGGATGCCCGCACCACCTCCACTATCTGAGCCGGCTATTGTTAATACATTAATATAATTCATTGCTTAAAGACTTCATTTTGTTGTACAACTTCAGGAGTCTTCAAATGCAGTATGCATTTTGCGCAATTTTTGCAGACAAACTAATTTCCTACGCCGGCATTATCCGGATCAGGTTCATTTGAGGTTGATGGTTGGAGGGTTTTAAGGCTGAAGGAATCACCCTCTACCTTTTTACCTTCTACCTTTAACCTCAAAATGGGTATGTTCTCAGCCAACTTATTTGAAGGCACCCCTAAAGTTTTATTTTGTAGCGCAATATAGGGCTTTTTTTATTCTTCGTTTATATAAAGGAATTATATAAGAAGAGTTGTCAACTTAATAGCGAGAAGCCCATTAAAGTTGGCAACTCAAAAAACAAAAACCCCGATTTTACACCGGGGCTAAACATAATAATTAATAAAGGGATAGAGAGACTATATTTTATCGGGCTGATAGAACCGAACGGTACCATCTCCCTCGTTTGAAACAATCAACAAACTTCTTCCGTTAGGGCTATCTTTTGGCTTAACAAACAGTAAACCTTCAGGGGCATCGCCCGTAGAGAATAGTTGAACAAATTTTGGTGAGGCTGGTATAGTTACATCATAAACAGCAATCATATCTGCACGTTCCATACCAATAAAAGCTAAGGTTTGCCCATTTACCTGTGCAACGGTTACACTTTCAACCTCTACACCTTTATTGTCAGACCGATCATCATCGTATTTACCTGCATCAATTACATGCTGTTCTAAATCTTTACCAATGTTGGCTACCAAAGCTCCAGTATTTGCATTAAGGATGCTCACACTTCTTCCACCTGTTGAGTATAATTCCTGATATACTTTATTAGTACCAACTAAGGTATAACCAACAGTATTTGTTACCGTAAGCCTTCCTAAATTAGCGTCTAACTGTAAGGTTGCAGCGTTCGGGAATTTAGCTGCATCTAATACAAGATCTTTTACGCGCACCTCTTCTTTTGCATCTTTTGGTGTATAATCCTGCCTGGTATCGCCTTCATTGGCCAAGGCCAGATAGGCAGTACCGCCAGCAGTAAAATATGAGATTGCATCTGGCAGGTAAAAAGCCTTGATTGGCCATGTACCTAAAACTTTTTTACTGTCTTTATCGCTTACATCAAAGGCATTATCGGTCAGGCTGATGTCTCTAGTGCCTAAGGGATTGATTTTGGTAATGCTTCCACCAACGATATCTATTTCGGCAACGCCATTGTTCTCCTGTAGAGTAACGTATGCTTTTTTAGAATCAGCGCTTACTGCAATATATTCTGGTTCGATATCTTGTGTAAAACTTGCATTTAAACCATAAATCCTGAAACCACCTGCAAGCAAAGTTGCTTTTTGCGATTCAAAAGCGGCGAAACCTAATGTTTTTACAGCATAGTTGTCTTTGATGTTGATGATCGAAATGGTTCCTTTAGGATCAACGGTATAGGCAAGATTTGGTTCACCTTCGTTAGCCGATAAAATGTAATTTCCATCGGGGCTGAAAGTTACCATATCGGGCATGGCACCAACCGTTATTTTTTTAACCTCTTCTAAAGTTGATGTTTTTAATACCACTACATCACCATTTCCCTGCTTATCTGCACCATCTAAAGCGATTGCTAATAAACCATTACTTACGGCCACGCTATTAATACCAGCGTTATTTGGGTATAATAAGGTTTTTAATTTTGTAACGGTTGGGTATTTACTCATATCAACTACATCAACCTTGGTTCCGCCATCGTTACTCACCACAAATAATTGCTTGGTTAAGGGATCGTAAGCCGAAATTTCTGAAGCAAATTCTCCACCTAAATCAATAGAAGCGGTTTCTTTAAAACTGTCGATTTTTTCAGGAACGATCGCTTCAACAGGGGGATCTACAATCGGATCGTCAGTTGGATCTTTTTTGCAGGCAGTAAATGCCAATGAAGCAATAAGGATTGCACCAAATAGTTTTTTACAGTTCATGGTTTTTTAATATCTGAACCGCAAAAATAGCCGCACATAACGCTAATTTTAGGTGTTGTTTGTTATCATTTCATTAAGAAAATATAAAGACTGAAGGGGAAGAAGTATTTTTCGAAGAGTTGTCAACTTTAATAATCAACTTGTTAGAAAGTTGACAACTCTAAAATTAAAAAAGCCGACAATTTCTTATCGGCTTTAGGTTTTTGCATGAGGGATAGCAGTGTAAATCCTTTTGTTGTTAGCTGAAAGCACAACAAAAGATTGAAACGTATAGCCCGACCCTTGCGCAGCTTGGGACATGCCCAAAATATTAAATTAATTAATCGACAGTAACATCGATCGATTAAATATGTATGGCTCTATTATCAGTTGCGGCAAGTGCTGCTTCTTTTAAGGCTTCTGTATAGGTTGGGTGGGCATGGCAGGTACGTGCAATATCTTCTGCAGATGCACGGAATTCCATTGCAATAACTGCTTCTGCAATCATATCTGCTGCACGTGGGCCAATCATGTGTACACCTAAAACTTCATCAGTAGTGGCATCGGCCAAAACTTTAATGAAACCATCGGTATCCATACTCGCTTTTGCACGTCCGCTGGCTTTGAAAGGGAATGAACCTGCTTTATATTTAACACCTTTTTCCTTTAACTGCTCCTCGGTTAAACCTACAGAAGCAACCTCTGGCCAGGTATAAACTACACCAGGAATTAAGTTATAATTGATATGTGGTTTCTGACCGGCAATTGTTTCGGCAACATAAGTACCTTCATCTTCTGCTTTGTGAGCCAACATGGCGCCGGTAATTACATCGCCAATAGCATAAACACCTTTAACCGAAGTTTCTAAATGTTCGTTAACCGGAATTTTTTTACCTCTTTCTTCAACAGTGATACCGATTTTATCTAAACCTAAACCTTCGCTATAAGCCGTACGACCAACAGCAACGATACAATAATCGGCTTCTAAAGAAATGGATTCGCCCTTAGGGGTATCAGCCGTAACAGTTACCGTTTTACCTTTTGTGGCAGCGCCGGTTACTTTGTGGCCCATGTAAAACTCCATGCCTAAAGTTTTCTTTAACACACGCTGAAGTTCTTTACCCAAACCAGCATCCATAGTACCGATGATAGATGGTAAAAACTCAACAACAGATACTTTTGTACCTAAACGGGCGTATACCGAACCTAACTCTAAACCGATTACACCACCGCCGATTACCACCATCGTTTTTGGCACTTCTTTAATATTTAAAGCTTCGGTTGAAGTTATAATGCGTTTTTTATCGATTGGTAAGAACGGTAAAGCTGTTGGTTTAGAACCCGTAGCAATAATTACGTTTTTAGCAGATAGGGTTTCTGTAGAACCATCGGCTTTAGTTACCAGAATGGTATTTTTATCAACAAAAGAACCTACACCTTCGAAAGAATCGATTTTATTTTTCTTGAACAAATAAGTGATGCCTGCTGTATTTTGGGCAACAACATCGTCTTTACGGGCGATCATTTGTTTCATATCAACCTTTAAATCTTTTAAGTTGATACCGTGGGTAGTGAATGTGTGAGCAGCGTTGTGAAAATGCTCTGAAGAATCTAACAAAGCCTTAGATGGAATACAACCTACATTTAAGCAAGTGCCTCCAAAAGTTTTATATTTTTCAACAACTGCAGTTTTTAAACCTAACTGAGCACAACGGATTGCGCCTACATAACCGCCCGGCCCTGAACCGATAACAACGACATCGTATTGCATAATTTTTTGAGAATTTTGATTAGCCAAATGTAGGGAAAAAAGGCGGAAAGCTGAAAGTCCATCGTGCAATAGAAATCGGTTTCTTAGTCATTGGTTTATAAGTTATTGGCCTATAGCAATAGCTTATGGTTCAATATTGAGGCTCAATAGGATAATTCATAAAAGTTCAAAAGTCCATAGGTTGATGAGCGTATGAAAACATTTTACTTTAAGACTATAAAATGTTTTGATCTAACCCAAACAAACCTAATGGACTAATGAACCCCAAATGCCATTATAAATAAACTAATGACGAGTGAATTAATGAACCAACTACAATCCTAACGATGCTGATGCGCTTAAGATTGCACCGCTAGATGTGCCTTCTCTTTTTAATTCTCCATCAACATAAATCTGCGCTTTTAGCGTAGAATTTGCATTGGCACCTGTCGCACTTGCGGCAATGTTTATAGAAATGGTTCCTGCTGGCACTGTAATTTCCTGACTTGTCCAGGTAGTTCCGCTAAGGCTTGTTGCCGTGGTAATCTGCGAATCGTAGCCGTAAACCACAGTGCTAATGTTGCTACCTGCTGATGCTTCGAGTTTAAAAACCACCTTGTGTGAAGATTTTGACGGCGACTCGCCTTCATCTTTTTTACACGACATTAAACCTGTAAACAACACTAAGGCAAAAAAAGAAAGTACAAATGTTTTAATTTTGATGTTTTTCATAATTAGATTTAAAAAATAGAACTACAAATTAACAAATGAGCACTTTGCCCTGCAATAACCAGATTATACCATTTTTTTCTACCTGATTTCAGGTATATTACTGGTTTAATTTCTGGTTGATAAATAAAGCGTGCATTTTTAGTTTAATGAGAAATTATATCATCTTTCTGGCGTTACTGATTTTCTATTCGCTGAATAGCCTGGCGCAGCTGCAAACGGCCGACCAAAAATATACGGATAGCTTAAATCGCATCTTAAGCAGTGGCTCGCGCGATAGTATTAAAGCGGAGGCGGGTTTTAAACTAACTGATTTCTGGGTAGATCATGATAGTACCAAAGCAGTAATATATTTGAACAGGGCAAGAACCTGGAGCAAAAAGTATCCTTTGCTTGTGGCCAGATCATATTGGTATGAAGCTTTGATCTACCTGGACCGGAATTATACAAAGGCTGAAAAACTACTCATCCACACAGATTCGTTATTGAGCAAGTTTAACACAAAGGGCGTTTATCGGTTAAGGTCGACGGTGTGGCATAACTATGCCTTAATTCAACAGCATAAAGACGATCTTAAAACAACGCTCGATATACTGATTAACCGCGTTTTACCACTTTCTAAAAAAGCTGGAGACAAAGATTTTTTAGGCACCGAATACATCTCAATCGGAACGGTATTTACAAACCTTGGCCAATACGAAAAAGCAACACCATACCTGCAACAAGGCCTAAATGCATTAAAAGACACATCTCCTGATAAATATTATCTGCTGGTTAATGCGTACCTCACAACTGCAGGAAACCATTATCACCTAAAAAATTATAGCCTCACCAAAAAACACCTCGATCTTGCCAAAACCATACTTGATAAATCAAACCATGTGGCTACAGGCTATCCGATGGCAGTATTTTGGCTCGACTATTACAAAAGTACAACGCGTTATTTTATTGACACCAAACAACTTTCGCTTGCACTGGTTGATGCGGATAGGGCCATTAAACTGGCCGAAAAGCTAAATGACAATTATTCTTTGCAGGAAGTAATATTTGAAAAATACAGGATCCTTTTTAAACAGAAAAATATTGTCATGGCTAAAAAAACATTGCTTCAAATTATCAATCAGCCAGAAATAAATACATTAGCAACAAATAAGCTCAAAATGACCGAAGCGCTTGCAGAAGTAAACTATGCCAATGGTGATATAAAAGAGGCTTATAATTGGATAAATAAGAGCAAAGTACTGAGTGACAGCCTAAATGAGAGTAAACTAAAAGCAGATATTAATGCACTGGAAATTAAATATAAAAATGCAGAGAACCAGAAAAAAATAGCCAGTTTAAATACAGAAAAGAAACAAAATGCATTAATTATTAAGAACAATAAAACAACAAATATTCTATTAATCGCGGCATCATTCTTTCTTTTAATCAGTGTTATCCTGTTATACTTTTATTTTAGAGGTTATAAAAAACTTGCAGAGCAAAGAACAATAAATTATAAGCAGAAAGTGGCCGAATTACAACAAAAACAGCAATTGGAAATTAGCAAAGCCATGCTCAATGCCGAAGAAAAAGAAAGAAACAGGGTAGCGCAGGACCTACACGATGGTTTAGGGGGAATGTTATCAGGTTTAAAAATTAATTTATCCAACTGGGCAAAACACAGGGATATGCAATTGCATGATGTAGAACTACAAAGAATCGTTAATCAGCTGGATAATTCAGTTACCGAATTAAGGCACATTGCCCGGAATATGATGCCACAAACGTTATTAAAATTCGGATTGGAAACGGCATTAAAAGACCTGGCAGAATCGGCGATGAGCAAGCATATGCATATCGATTTTCAAGCACTCAATATCTCTAAACATATTGCACTTGAAGAACAGATAATCATTTATAGGGTTGTACAGGAAATACTCACCAATACACTAAAACATGCTCAAGCTTCTGAAGTAGTTTTACAGTGCAGTGAAAATAAAAAACGGTTTTATATCACGGTTGAGGATGATGGAATTGGTTTTGATACCTCAACCTATAAAAAAGGATTAGGAATAGAAAACATTAAAAATAGGATAGCCTATCTTAAAGGCACTTTCGAAATCGATTCGCACCCTGGCAATGGTACAACTATAAATATCGAAATTCCAATCAGTTATGAGTAACGTCATTAAATTAGCTGTTGTTGATGACCATCCGATCGTCATACAAGGAATCGTTTCCTTAATCAACAACCTCGAAAATATGCATGTAGTGGGCAGTTTCCAGTCAGGCAGCGCATTAATTTCCTTTTTAAATAACCACGAAATAGATATTGTACTGCTTGATATTATGTTACCTGATGGTAATGGAATTGAACTATGCGCACAGGTTAAAAAATTATCGCCCAAAACGGTCGTGATTGCCATTAGCAACCATACCGAAAGAAGCATAATTATGCAGATTTTGCAAAATGGGGCGAGTGGTTACATTTTAAAAAATGCCTCAGTAGAGGAATTAAAAAACGGCATTGAAACTGCACTTAGAGGAGAATTGGCCTTTAGCAGAGAAGTTATAGAAATTATTGCCAAGCCTTCAGTAAATGATTTAAAACGGCGGCCAAAATTTACCAAGCGCGAAAAACAGATCCTTCAGTTAATTGCACAGGGAAAAACGACCGCAGGCATAGCCGATGAACTTTTTCTAAGTCCGCTAACAGTAGAAACGCACCGCCGTAATATGATGCAGAAACTAGATGTTAAAAATTCTATCGAATTGATCAATATCGCTACCGAACAGTTGCTAATTTAATTTGGAACTGGAGTTTGGGGCTTGGAGTAGATTACGCTGTTAACAATCAACGCTTAACAATGAGCCATAAAAATTGACCAATGAATTAATGCCCCTTCTTAAACCCCCTGTCCGAAGGTAAGTAAATTATTATCCGGATCAAGCATCGCGAATTCTTTCTGCCCCCATGGTTTTGTTTGTAAGCTTCCATTGGGATGAATGCCTTGTTTAGTTTCGAGCATAGATTTGTACAGCCCATCAATATCGTTTGTACGGATATAAACCTGGCCGTAGTTTTCTTTCGGATCTAGTGTTTCGAACAGAAAAAAGTGAATCTGAACCTGGTCTTTTTGTACCATCAGGTAATCTTTAAAATCGGCACTTCCAATGTCTTTAAAGCCTAATTTATTTACATAAAAATCTCTGGTGATTGCTTTATCACGCATGGGAAGTTTTGGATTAATATCTGTTAGCATATTTTTTTATTTCAAAAATCGGTATTTTTCCGAAAAGCTGCGCTTGATCCAGATCAGGAAATTCATTGATTTGCCCTTACCCTACTCAATGTTTCAGGGGCAATTTTAAGGTATGAAGCAATCATTTTGACCGGAAAAACCTGTACAATGAGCGGTTTGGCATTTTTAATATAATTATATTTTTCAACTGGGTTTAACGAACGATCAAATAAATATGTCCTGTTATTGGGCTGGTCAAAAATTCTACCTAGGCTTAAAAAGGACTGTGATTTGGCAATTAACTGATGTAAATTAGTTAAACTAAGCTCCAGCACTTCAGATTTCTCAAAGGCCTTGATCGTTGTATCGGAAGGTTTTTGCGCTATCAGACTTGAATGATTGTACATCCACTCTTTTGGTAAATGCAGATCAATAATTGTTTCCGCGGTATCGTTAGAATGAAATTGAAAAAAAGATCCCGATAAAATGAAATAAACAGATTGACAAATTTCGCCAAGATGCAAGAGCACGTCGTTTTTACGGAACGACTTTCTGACACTATATTCTTCAAAAAGAAGCAGGTCGTGAGATGAAAAAGATCCGACACTAGCTAAAATTTCCTGGGCTGACATCATAAACTAAATTATTGCAGAGGATGGAGCGTCAAAATAACTTATTGATTAGCGGTTCTTCTGGTGATTAAATAGGCAACAATCAGATTAGGAATCCAGCATAACCAGGCAACAACCAGGTAGGCTTTTGAAAAATCGCCATAAACCATTGTCAAAAGTGGTAGCCAAATCCTCAATGTCACAGCAGCAAAACAAGCTGCATAACTATAAACCATCATTTTTTGATGTTTTTCAATTTCTGCGCTTTTGATGTGTAAATAAGCCTTTAAAGTAGTGTAAAGCCAAACGATGCCTAAACAAATAAATCCAGCTGAAGAAACCCATCCTCCTGTTGCAAAAAAGCCAATATAAATACCCGCTAGTGCGCTAAGCAGTACAGCGACCACATAAACTTTACCCAGTTTTCGGTGAAGTGCCATACGCCTATTTCTCATTTTCGGACTAAATTGTGTCCAACCGATAAATAAAGCGATTCCTCCGAAAATGATATGCATATAAAAACCAATGTTCCAGAAAGTATTGGTCAACAAGTCAACCGACTTTGAATTTAACAACCCAAATTTCCTATCCATCAAAAAGTAAATCGCTGGGTAGAGTCCAATCAGCAATGCGAAGGTTGCAAATAAAATCCATAATCCTTTTTTTACCATACAACGTTCTATTGCTTTATACTAAGCTAGTTAATTTTCAAGAACTAAATCAATTCCTTTTGCAGCATAAACTCTTTGGCATTCGCAAAGCTGAGGAACAATTCGTCAGCTATTTTTAGTTTTTGATGTGCCCGTACATTGCTCTGAATGGCGTAACAGGTTATGCCCGCAGCCAGAGCAGATTTAACCCCATTTAAAGTATCTTCAAAAACAAGGCACTCATCTTTTTCAAAACCCAATCGCGCTACACAAAGATTATAACTTTCGGGATCAGGCTTAGATTTACTTACATCTGTTCTGGTAATAAATAAACTGAAATACTTAGCCAGACCATTACGCTCAAAAACGGCTTCAACATCAATTTTCGGACTAGCCGTAACCACAGCCAGGGTAAGTCCTTTTTCGTAGGCAAACTTGATAAATTCTAATGCAAAGGGCATTAACTGAATATCTGTTGTTCTAAAACCATCAAAAGTTATCTTTTCTCTTCTGTTAATGAAGCCTTCTAACTCTTCTTCAATTTTATACCTGTCTATTATAGTCTTTGCATTTTTGGGCAAGGGTATTCCAGCGTAATTTGTTAACCAATCCTTAAAATCCAGCGCAACTTCGTATTCACACAAAAACTTATTCCAACAATCGAAATGAAACTTCTCAGAATCAATTAATGTACCATCTAAATCGAATAGTATTGCTTTTATTTTACTCATTATAAATTTTTAACAGGAATGATGATTATGGAATGATCTCAAATAAGAAAAATTGCTGTGCCTGAGATTTACCGAAATTATTATCAACACAAAAAATTAATGATTGGTGTCCATTTGGTAATTTTGGTCCAAATGTTACACCTTCAAAATTATCGATGTGTCGCTTTAAGGAATCAAAATCAAAAAGCAATTTTTTGGTTAATGGCCGAGGAGGATTTTGCACAAAAGAGTTATTTTCGATTTCATTTTCAGCACTCCGTAAATCAACCAGGTAAAGTTTTAAAAAGGTATGATCATCGTGGCCTTTTGCCCAGGCTCTTTCCATTACCAAAAGCGTATGATTATTAATGGCTAGTATTTCAGAAATTCCATTTACATTCCAATCGTTTTCAACGGTAGGTTTAACCGGCATTGCACCCAGATTATAAGCATATTGGGTAATATTCTTTTTAGTAGCTACATCAAATTTTAAAATCCGCGTTAAGGCTTTATCATATTCAAAAGCAGCCTGAGGTCCATCCTGATAAAGTGGTTCTTCTAAACTGGCATACAATGTTTTGTACTGATCGGCATAAGTTAAACCTTCAAATAAAGCATTTTTGCGAGGCCCACTTTCGGTCTTTGTAAAATGAAAGCCTTTAGGCATTGGAATGGTGTCCAGAAACTTTCCATCTGTAGAAATAAAGGTTAAGCTCGGCTGAACTATCGTCGTATCCCCATCTTTAAACAACCTTTCTCCCTCACTGCTCCAAATCCATTGTTGGGTTAAGGGGTTATAACGAACCGATTCGCCATCAGGTTTTACCCTTTTATCAGTTCCGTATTTAGGGTATGGTTTTCCGTTTTCCTGTAAGATATAAGTAACACCAGTTACCCGAACGGTATCGATCTTATTTTCTTTGATATCAATCTTTGCGGTATAAATCCTCGCCGGACTATGTTGTGATGGATCATCACTGATCATGTAATACTGGTTTTGCTTTACATCGTAATCAATCCCCGACAAACCACCAACAACTGTATTTTGGAAAATTGGATTTAAGGGCATAATGTATTCATCCAAAAACTTTACAGACGAAATACTGGTTTCATTTTGCTTAACCGCAGCATACTTAGTTGTAGAACAAGATGAGAGCACAATGGCAAGAACCGAATAAACAAAGAAGAACTGCGATACAGGTTTCAAATCGAAATGTTTAGGCCGTAAAAATATGGATTTTTTGCTGCAAAAAGTCTATCTTAAGAGATTGAGAATATTAAGAAAGCTACTTTTTCCGGTGGTGTCAGATGTTATCATCTGACACTATCCATTTAATTTCTTTCGGATATAAAACAAAAACAGTCGGATGGTAACATCCAACTGCACATTTACTGGAATTATAAGTGGTGTCAGATGTTACCATCTGACACTGATAAAACTCAGATTAAAATAACTTACCAATTACACGGTAAGTAATATTTGTTCCATCTACTATTTCTTCATAATAAACATCATCAGGCGAAACAAAATACTTTTCGTTTTTAATGGTTACTTCTCTGCATCCTTCTGGTAGTTGATTAATTATATCGCCTATATTATGCGTATCAACCGGACCATCCGTTGTGTTTAAAATACCGTCTTTTCCAGCAACCACATATACAGTTTTACCATCAGCATTTTCTTTTTGGGTATAATAAACGCCTTTGTATTCGTAATAATCAACACCATTAATGGTAACCAGATTAGCATCCGATGGTAAATTCGGCACCTCAGCACCAACTGGTGGGGTTACCACTTCGTATTGACTGTTGTTTTGTTGATAGAACAATCCGCCAGAATAATAGAACTGGTTGGCGCCATAATAAAACGGATAATAGCCATAAGGCAATACGCCAATCCTAAAACCTAAAAATGGCCTGTAAAAATTGTAATAGCTATAATACGGTCTGTAATAAGGCCTTCCATAACCCGGGCGATAACCATAACCTGGCCTACCATATGCTGAACCTGGGCGATAACCTGGTCTGTTATAACTGTAATTAGGTCTTGGTGGACGACCGCCATTACTCGGTGCATAACTACCTCTACTTGGCGCATGCATAGATGGTTGTCTGGAAATAGAACCACCGCCTCTTGATGGGCTTATCGAAGCAGATCTACCACCTCCGGAAGAACCTCCACTCCTACTTGGCCGCTGTGCAGAAACGCTCTCAATACTTAAGGTTGCAATCATCGCTGCTGCAGCGAAAACAACCAATCCTTTATTTAATAACCTGTTCATTATTTTGTGTTTATGTAGATTATGTATATGACGGTGAAAACTCCTAAAAGATTATCCCTTAACACTATTTAACTAAATTTTGATAAAGTGATGACGAAGGGAAGATTTTAATGGCAAAATACATCACAAATATTCCATTTTACATGATTCCATCTTTGCTAACAAACCTTTTACGGGCTATTTTTTCTAATCAACCACTAATCACCTATATTTAAATTTTATTCCTAAAAACTAGCTTAAATGAACCTTACCAGAATTTTCAGTCTTTTATTTTGTCTGTTTATTTCTAATGAATTAATAGCCCAGCAAACCGATTCGGCATATGTTAGAGAAAACTATACTAAAATAGAACGCCAGATCCCCATGCGCGATGGGGTTAAACTCTTCACTTCCATTTATATACCCAAAAATCAAACCAAAAAATATCCATTTTTAATTAACCGAACACCCTATACCGTTGCGCCTTATGGTGAAGATAAATATAAGCTGAGTTTGGGTAATTTTCCGGCGATGATGCGTGAGGGATTTATTTTTGTATATCAAGATGTGAGGGGCCGATGGATGAGTGAGGGCACTTTTGCCGATATCCGTCCTCAACTGGTTGGAAAAAAATCTAAAACAGCTATTGATGAAAGTACAGATACTTACGACACCATCGACTGGTTGGTTAAAAACGTGAAAGGCAACAATGGCAATGCGGGTATTTATGGCATTTCGTATCCTGGGTTTTATTCTACCACTTCATTGCCAAATGCACACCCTGCGCTAAAGGCCGTTTCGCCTCAGGCACCAGTTACCGATTGGTTTATGGGTGATGATTTCCACCACCGTGGTACATTATTCCTAATGGATGCTTTCAGTTTTATGGGCAATTTTGGTGTGCCGAGACCTAAACCGATTACACCAGATAAAGGACCTAAAGGTTTTCAGTTTCCCATTCAAGACAATTATCGCTTTTATTTAGAAGCTGGATCGGTTAAGAACCTAAAAGACAAATATTTTGCAGATAGTATTAAATTCTGGAATGATTTGTTTAAACACCCGAACCTGGACACCTTCTGGAAAGCACGTTTAATTACCCCGCATTTAACCAACGTAAAACCTGCAGTGATGGTGGTTGGTGGCTTTTTCGATGCCGAAGATGCCTATGGAACTTTTGATACTTACAAAGCAATTGAGAAACAAAATCCCGGCGCCAATAATATCCTGGTTGCAGGACCTTGGTTCCATGGCGGCTGGGTACGTAGTGATGGTTCTTATTTCGGCGATATCCCTTTCGGTAAAACCACCAGTATCGATTACCAGGAGCAATACGAACTGCCTTTCTTTAAACATTATTTAAAAGGTGAAGGCGATTTTAATGCAGCAGAAGCCAATATTTTTGTAACCGGAAGTAACGAATGGAAAAAGTTCAAAACATGGCCACCACAAGAAGTAGAAAACAAAAACTTGTATTTACAACCTAATGGAAAGCTCAGTTTCGAAAAAGTGGGCAGAACCGATAGCTGGGATGAATATGTGAGCGATCCCAATAATCCTGTACCTTACCAGGATGGCATTCAGGCCAAACGTACCCGCGAGTACATGATCGATGATCAGCGTTTTGCTGCCCGCCGTCCGGATGTGAAAACTTACCAAAGCGACGCTTTAACAGAAGACATTACCTTAACCGGTCCTGTTTTGGCCAATCTCGTGGTTTCTACTACTGGAACAGATGCCGATTATGTAGTTAAACTGATTGATGTTTATCCTGAAGATGCACCAAATCCAGAACCTAACCCTAAAAACCTGATTATGGGTGGTTACGAAATGCTGGTGCGGGGAGAAATTATGCGCGGAAAATACCGTAACAGTTTCGAAAAACCTGAGCCATTTGTTCCTGGTGCCATCACAAAAGTAAATTACCCTTTACCCGATGTGGCGCATACCTTTAAAAAAGGCCATAAAATTATGATCCAGATCCAAAACTCATGGTTCCCTTTAGCTGATCGTAATCCACAGAAATTTATGGATATCTATCAGGCAGAACCACAGGATTTTCAAAAAGCTACACACAAAATTTATCACGACGTGCACAACAGTTCGTTTATTACCGTTTCGGTGTTGAAGTAAAATATTGGATTCTTAATCCCGCGGTTCGTCATTCCCAACTTAATTGGGAATCATAATGCTTTAAGATTCCCGCCTACGCGGGAATGACGCCTGAGTTTAAAATAGATAGCAAATAACTATGGCCTTGGTTCGTGTCACCACAAACCAAACACATAAATAACTAACTTATTATAATAAAATGAAATACTTAAAACTAATAATTATCCTGCTTTCGGCATCTTCTGCTTTTGCGCAAAGTGATACAGGATATCCAAAAGCTAATTACACCAAAAAAGAAGTTTATATCCCAATGCGCGATGGAACTAAACTTTTTACCGCCATCTACACACCTAAAGATGCCGCCAAGAATAAAAAATATCCGATGATAATGCAACGTACCTGTTATAGCGTTGCCCCATATGGCGAAGATAAATTTCCTGCAAAATTAGGCCCATCAGAATTGATGATGAAAGAGGGTTATATCATGGTGTATCAGGATGTACGCGGTCGCTGGAAAAGTGAAGGTGCCTGGACAAATATGACCCCTGTTATCGATAACAAAAAAAGCAAAAAAGAGGTTGATGAAGGTTCTGATACTTACGATACCATCGATTGGCTGGTTAGAAACGTAGCCAATAACAACGGCAAAGTTGGCCAATGGGGAATTTCTTATCCAGGCTTTTATACTGCTGCAGGAATTTTGAGCAATCACCCTGCTTTAAAAGCCTCATCGCCACAAGCGCCGATTTCAGATTTCTTTTTTGATGATTTCCACCACAACGGATCATTTTTGCAGAGCTATTTCATGACTTTTCCAGTATTTGGTGTGCAAAAAACCGATACTACCTCTAAAGCCTGGTACAATAACCAGTTAATTCTTCCAAAAACAAAAGATGGTTATCAGTTTGCTTTAGATTTAGGCCCTTTAAGCAATGCAGACAAATATTACAAGGATAATTTTTTCTGGCAAGAAACCGTTAGCCACCCAAACTATGATGAGTTTTGGCAAAAACGTGGATTATTAAAACATTACAACACCATTAAACCTGCGGTAATGGTAGTTGGTGGCTGGTACGATGCCGAAGATCTGTCTGGCCCGTTAAACATTTATAAAACCATCGAAAAGAAAAACCCTAATGCCTACAATACGATTGTAATGGGACCATTTGGACACGGAAGATGGAGCCGCGAAACCGGTCATACCATGCATAGCAATGTGTATTTCGGAGATAGCATTGCAACCTTCTATCAGAAAGAAATTGAAGCTAAATTCTTTAATCACTTCTTAAAAGGAAATGGCGATAAAAACACTGGCCTGCCTGAAGCCTATATGTTCGATACCGGCAAAAAACAATGGGAAACTTTTACCAAATGGCCAACTGAAAAGGCGACTAAACAAAAATTATATCTAGGTGCAGATGGTAAGCTTAGCATGACTGCACCCGGTGCGGCTGGTTCAGTAAACTACATTAGCGATCCATTAAAGCCAGTTCCATATACCGAAGATTTAACTACAACATTGGGCTTTACGCCACACAATTACATGAGTGAAGACCAACGTTTTGCGGGCAGAAGACCAGATGTGTTGGTTTATCAAACCGATGTATTGGATAACGATATTACCTTGGGAGGCGAAATTATGTCGCACCTTAAAATTGCAACCACAGGTACCGATGCAGATTTTATTGTAAAGCTGATCGATGTTTATCCTGCCGATGAGCCGAACAACCCTTACATGCCAAACAAGAATATCATTTTGAGCAATTACTGGCAAATGGTGCGTTCGGAAGTTATGCCTGCACGCTTCCGCAATAGTTTCGAAAAACCCGAGGCCTTGGTAGCCAACCAGAAAACGGATGTGAACTTTCAGCTACAGGATGTATTACACACCTTTAAAAAAGGACACCGGATTATGATCCAGGTGCAGAGTACAGCATTCCCTTTATTTGCGCGTAATCCACAAAAATTTGTAGAAAACCCATATAAAGCAACAGAAGCCGATTATATTAAAGCTACACAAACTGTATTTAACGATAGTTTTATCGAAGTTGATGTGATAAAATAATTGATAAGCTCATGCTCGTTTCTAACGAGCGTGCAATTACCGATCGTTTTTAACGATCAACAAAAACATAACAAATGAAAAAGTTTCTATTCATCCTTTCCATAGTCCTCAGCGTTTCGGCTGTACAGGCACAGATGCTTGGCAAAAACCAGGTAAACTCAAGGGCCGATAGCCTCCGCGGAACACTTACCCCTTTACGTACCTGCTACGATATTAATTATTACCACTTAGATGTGAAGATCGATATCGACCAGAAAACAGTAAGCGGCAGCAATGAATTTGCTTTTACCGCCACACAGGATTTCACCAAATTACAGTTTGACCTTTTTGATAACCTAAAAGTAGATAAGGTAGTATACAAAGGTGCCAGTTTACCTTTTACCCGAGAATACAATGCAGTTTTTGTAACCTTCCCGAAAGCAGTTAAAAAAGATAGTAAGGATAAATTCACGGTTTTTTATTCAGGAAATCCTTTGGTGGCAAAAACACCGCCCTGGGATGGCGGTTTTATCTTCAAAAAAGATGAAGCAGGCAATCCTTTTGTTTCTGTGGCCTGCCAGGGTTTGGGTGCTAGTGTATGGTGGCCAAATAAAGACCACCAGAGCGACGAGGTAGATAGTATGTTAATCAGCATTAGTGTTCCTAAAACTTTGCAGGAAATATCTAATGGAAGGCTGAGAAATACTGTAGATAAACCGGATGGTTATAAACAATACAATTGGTTTGTCGCTAATCCCATCAACAACTACGACGTAACCTTTTATATTGGCAAATATGCGCACTGGCAAGACAGTTACGATGGGGAAAACGGAAAACTCAGCATCGATTACTGGGCGCTGCAAACCGATAGCGCCAAAGCACGTCCACATTGGGATGCCGATGTTAAACCCATGCTAAAATGTTTCGAATATTGGTTTGGTCCTTACCCATGGTACAAAGATGGCTACAAACTGGTTCAGGCACCACATTTAGGGATGGAACACCAAAGCGCGGTAGCTTATGGCAATCAGTTTAAACCAGGTTATTTAGGCAAAGATTTAAGCGGTACCGGCCATGGCTTAAAATGGGATTTTATCACCATCCACGAGAGCGGCCACGAATGGTTCGGCAATAACATCACCTCAAAAGATATCGCCGATATGTGGATTCACGAAGGTTTCACCAATTATTCGGAGGTACTGTTTACCGAATGTACCGAAAATAAAGCGGCTGCAAACGAGTATGTAATCGGATTACAGAAAATCATCCAAAACGATATTCCCGTTATTGGCCCTTATGGTGTAAATAAAGAAGGTTCAGGCGATATGTATCCCAAAGGGGCAAACCTGATTAGCACCATTCGCCAGTTAATTAATAACGATGAAAAGTTCAGACAGATTCTTCGCGGACTAAGCAAAACATTTTACCATCAAACGGTAACCACTGCTCAGATCGAAAATTACATAGCCAAACAAAGCGGGCTTAAATTGGATAAAGTTTTCGATCAGTATTTACGTTTTACCAAAATCCCGGTTTTAGAATATAAAATCGACAATGGCACTTTATCTTATCGTTGGATAACCGATGTTAAAGGTTTTGATATGCCTGTGCGCGTAACATTAAAAACAGGCGCTTATACCTTGATTAAACCTACAAACGATTGGAAAACACTTAAAGTGGATGCCAGCATAAATGCAGATAATTTCAAACACGATCCGTTGTTTTATGTTAACCTCAAAAAAGGATAATGCTTCTCCCGGACAGACTTGCGAAGTTTCAAAGGCCACCAGCACAGGCAACTTCGCAAGTCGCCTCAGCACGAGCATAGCCTGAAGTGAAGGATCGACCAAATAAATTTCATCTTATGCAACTTTTCGACAAAATCATCGTCTTATAAGAAAAAGCTCATTATTCATCTAAAAAATAAAAATCTATATCCATGAAAAAAGTATTTGCAATATTATTGGCATCCTTAACATTAACCTCTAGTATTAATGTAATTGCTAAAAATCAGATCAGCCACAACATTTCAAAAAATAATAGCGATGACAGAGCGGTAAAAAACTTCAACGGAGTTGCTGCAGCAGGCCCAATAAACGTAATTGTAACTTTGGGAAATAGCGAAAGCTGTCGTTTAGAAGGCGATGCTGATGCATTGGCCTCAATTGTTACCGAAGTAAAAGGCAATGTTCTGGTTATCCGCCCACAAACCAGTATTACCAGCTGGACTAGAAAATACGAAGGCAAAAAAATCACGGCTTACGTAACAGCAAAAGAGTTGGCCAGCTTAACCGTAAGTGGTGATGGCAACTTAAGCGTTAATGGAAAAATCAACACAGGTAGTCTAACTACAACTGTAAGCGGTTCGGGAAGCATTAAAGCAACCGCTGATGTAGACAACTACAGTGGTGTGATTAGCGGTTCTGGTGCAATAAACATTACAGGCGGTGCAGATCATGCAAAAGTAGTAATCAGCAGCTCAGGTACCTTTGCCGGTAAATCTTTTTCTACAAAAACTTTAACCAGTACCATTAGTGGTTCAGGAACCATAAACATCGCGGTAAGCGAAAGCATCAGAGCCGTAATCAGCGGATCAGGAAGCGTAAATTACTCTGGCAACCCAAGTGTTGATAAAACTATTGTTGGCTCAGGTGGAGTGAGAAAAGTATAAATTAAGCTTTTTAATTGAGAAACACCTGCAAGAAATTGCAGGTGTTTTTTTTTGGTAAAGGATTAATTTTTAGCTCCATTTCCCAATGCCATCGTCATGCTGAACTTGTTTTACAAGTAGAAATAGTATTTCAACCGTCTTGTAGCTACTGCGTGGTCAGCACCTTTCTGCAATCATTTCAAGTCCTCAACCCAACTAGGATCGGATTTTCTATTTTATCGGGTTTTATACATAGGCTGGTAGAGTAATAGGGTAGAAAGATCCCTTTTTAGCTTTAAACTATTATATTCGCTTAAAAACCTCTCTTCAATGAAAAAACTATTATTAGCAGTACTTTTTATATCGAACATCGGTTCGATTCAAAGCCAAACATTAGATAAAAAATATCTCCCTGTGGTTACCAATTTTATCGCTTCAATAAAGAGCGGTTCCATAGAAAAACTGAGTAACAAAATCAAATATCCATTAAACAGGGTTTATCCGATCCCGCCCATTAAAAATAAGCAGGAATTTGTAAAAAGATATAAAGAGGTTTTTGATGATGACTTAGTCAAAAAAATTATTAGATCGAAGCCTTCATCAGATTGGGATGATGTAGGCTGGCGCGGAATTATGCTCTTAAACGGCGAATTATGGCTCGACACTGATGGTAAACTCCTTGCAGTAAACCACCAGTCAAAGTTAGAAGCCAAAGAGCAAACTAGGTTAATTAATGTGGAAAAAAGCAAATTGCATCCATCAATCAGTAATTTTATGCAGCCTGTATTAGTTTTAGAAACAGCTCAATACAGAATCAGGATTGATGACGTAGGCAATAATAATTACCGTTATGCTTCCTGGCCAATAAAAAGTAAAATGAGCGATAAACCTAAATTGGTTTTAAACAATGGCAAATGGACGCCTGATGGTAGTGGCGGCAATCACAATTATCAATTTAAAAGTGGCGACTATTTATACACCTGTTTCATTACAGTTTTAGGCGAAGCAGGAGCCCCGCCAGCGCTATTAGAAATTAGCAAGGCCGGGAAACAGGTTTTATCCCAGCCCGCAAAAAAAATGATCCCTTAAAATTTCTATATATGCTCACCGAAACCTTAAAAACACTTTTTAACCGCGACTTAAACAAGCTAAAATCCGAAATCGAGTCGTATAAAAACGACGCGAACTTATGGATTATAGATAAAAGCATTGCAAACTCAGCGGGGAACCTTTGCCTGCATTTAATCGGAAACATCAATACCTACATTGGCGCAACTCTGGGAGGCAGCAATTACATCCGCAACCGCGAGTTGGAGTTTTCATTAAAAAATGTTCCTAAACAGGAGCTTATCAACATGATTGAAGCAACTATAATTGTGGTTAACGAAACAGTGGGTAAAATAACAGAAGAGCAGCTCAATAGCGAATACCGAACATTGGTATTCCAGGAGAAAACATCAACCGAATTCTTCCTGGTTCATCTTACCACGCATTTAGCCTATCACTTAGGGCAGATCAATTACCACCGAAGATTATTGGATGACGAACTGTAGTCAGGCGCTATGCGTCAAGCATAAAGCGATCTATGCTAGATCGTCCTTGCGAGGCTGGGTCGGCGGGAGCAGAAGCAATCTGCTTCGCAAAATAGAATATATGTAAATGAAAACCATAAAAGCAATCATATACCTAACTGTCTTGTTATTGATCATTTCTACTTTAGCAACATTAAAGCTGGAGGCTGCATCTGACGGTTTAGATCAATACGGTTTCCCTTTTACTTTCTACGATAGTTTTTCTGGAAAGTGCGATAATTGCTATGAGAATTTTGGTTTTAAGCCGCTCAATTTTTTAGTAGATATTTTATTTGTTTTTTGCCTCGCTTTTGTAATAGTCATGGTAAAAATCAAGTTTTATAGGAAAAAATTATCATGAAATCATTGATAAAGATTACAATTGCATTCTATTTCTTTATACTAGTAATAGTTTTTACATCTTGTTCTTCTGGACAAAGATCATCTTATCTCGCTAAAGTTTCTAAAAATGACGTTCCTTTACCGAAACCCAAAGCTGGCGATTGGCTATTTAGCCATAAAGAAACCGGACAGTCACTGGCAGAATTTAGAAATTCAAAACCGCTTAAACCAAATAAAGCAACACAAACTATCTATTTAAAACCAATTGGTAGTTTTACTAGCCTTCAATTAAGAGAGATTGAAGCTTGCCGAGCATACCTAGAAATATTTTTTCAGATCAAAACCGTTATTTTAAAACGGTCTGGTAATGAATCTGTTCCAGCAAGCGCTAGGAGACTTGGTCCGCAACAGCATGAACAATTATTGGCGACTTATCTTCGAGATACTGTAATTGCTAAAGAAAAAGCAAAAGATGCAATTGCCATTATGGGCATAACAGAAATGGATCTATACCCAGATCCAAAATGGAATTATGTATTCGGTTTAGCATCTTATCAAAAAGGATTAGCTGTAAGTTCTGTTTTCAGATTACAAAACGGCCCCTTATCTGAGAAAAATTATAAATTAAGCCTAATGCGCCTGTTAAAAATCAGTTCACATGAAATTGGTCATATCTTCGGTTTAAAGCATTGCATCTATGCATCTTGTGTGATGAACGGCACTAATAGCATGTTAGAAACTGACAAAAGTATATTAAGGTTGTGCTCGAATTGCCAGAGCAAATTAAATTCTAGTTTAAACTTTGATAATGAGAAAAGATTAATGGAACTGATCAACTTTTTTACCCTTAACAATATGCAAAGTGATCTTATCATGATGAAGGGAGACCTTAGCCTTGTACAATAGAAATTATTTGTTAAAAATGATTTTTATATGCTTGCTAACTTAATAAGTTTTAAAACTCAGTAACTATATAGATGAAAATTACCCATGATACAACAACTCTTTGCCCAAAATGCAACCAAAATATTTAAAAGCGATGAATCTGTTATCGGTTTAGCCGTGGGCGGCTCCTGGCTCAGCAACGAAATCGACGAATTTTCAGACCTCGACCTCATTTTGGTGACCAAAGAAAAACTATCAACAGATAAATCGAAAATGCTGCAATATGCCAGCCGTCTTGGCGATTTAATTTCTGCATTTACAGGAGAGCATGTTGGTGAGCCCCGCGTATTGATCTGCCTTTACGACAAGCCATTGCTCCATGTTGATATTAAGTTTTTAACTCTTGATGAATTTGCTTCAAGAGTAGAAAACCCTATGCTATTAATCGACAGAGACAATCAATTACAGCAAATTCTTGATCAAACTAAAGCTAAATTTCCTTCACCAGATTACCAATGGATTGAAGATCGCTTCTGGACCTGGATGCATTACGCCCTTTTAAAAATCGGCAGGGGCGAATATCTGGAAGCCTTAGATTTCTTCGGCTTTTTAAGGATGGTAGTATTTGGTCCTCTACTGCACATCAAAAACAACAACCTACCACGAGGTGTGCGTAAAGTAGAATCGCAGCTTCCTGCCGAAGATTTTAATCTACTTAAAGGTACCATTGCCGAATACAATAAAACATCTTTAATCACTGCGTTAGAAAATGCGACCGCGCTTTATAAAAACCTGAGCGGTGATCTTTATACCGAAAACATCAAACAGAACAAAAAGGCAGAAGATGCGGTAATGCAGTATTTAGCCAAAATAAAAGACAGCCGTTCAGAATGACAAATTAGACAATATATAAAATTCTCCGTGTCTTCCGAGTTTCCGTGGCTATTTTTAATCAAAAAGAATATTCTGCATTGATCTTTTTAATCTGCGGGACAACTGTAGTGCGCCAATGCTAATTGGTCACACCTAAAACAAAAAGGAGGCTTAAGCCTCCTTCCATATCTTTTAAAACTGAACCCCGATCAGCCACATATTTTCGATGTAGTTAATCTTCTGACTAGCCTTATCGTACTCATCCCAACCGGTGGTATGCACATTGGTTAAATTGGTAGCGCCGAACTTAGTGGTATTTTGTAGGTAAACGTTTTTCCAAACATAAAACTTAAGTCCAACTTTTGCAGAAACACCATAACCCGAAATACTGAAGTGGTTATTTCTGCCCTGTCCGAACAAACGTACATCTGAACGCGGAACCATCATGCCACCACCTAAACCGGTTTCTAAGGTTAAGGAAGTATTGCCGCCCGGAGCCACCCAAATATCATCATAACGCTCAATTTCGATATTTGCATAATTAAAACCATCAGTATGCTCGTAGGTTAACATGCTCTCCTTAACATTAATGTTTTGTCCGTTATAATCACCGGCCAAATTACCTGTAGGTGTATTGGTTGGAGAAATATTTGGCCCGATGTGACCAGTGATCGCTACAGTTTGTGGGATGTCCATTACGTATTTCATGTGGTCCCAACCGATTGAGATACTGTAGTTATCTTTGATAAAATAACCTGCACGGATATTGTATTGCGGTACGGTGATAAGTCCAGGGTTTAAATAAGCCCAGCTCAATTTCGATTGTCTATCGTGTGCAACTACGTCTTTTAAAGTAAAATCATAATTCGGGCCTTGAAACCTGATATCGCTTTTACCATACCACGAACTGTTGTATCCCCAGTGAAAAAAGAAATCGCCTTTACGCGAAAAATTCCTTTTATGCTCAGGATTAAATAAACTTTTTGAGGTTGGGGTATGATCAGTTGAAGAAGTCTGAATCTCTTGAGCCTGCATCCGCTTGCCAAACAAGAGTGCTAAAAATAGAATGGTAAATCTTTTCACGCGGCAAATTGAGCAAAAAGCCTAATCAATTACAACAGCTTTAACATTTTGTAAGAGTTGTTGTACAAAAAATGACTTTAAAACATTAAAACCTCGTGTAAACAGCCAGTTGAATAATATTGTTTACCGTATTATTTGAAACGCCATGGGTAGCCTGGTTCATATAACCAGCTTCCAAATCAAACTGTTTCGAAAAACGATAACCTGCAGCGAGATATAACCTGTTCTGATCAAAAATACTATTGTTAATTTTATCCTTATTCTGAATATTTAAAAACACCTCGTTCTGTAAAGCCACAAATGGTCCTTTAGCAAACGTTGGTTGTGTTTTTTGCAACGGTTGGATCAACCTGAAAAAATAACGGAAGCGTTGCGAAAACACATCTTCGCCGGTACGGCCAATAAAGCGTTGCTCAAGCCTCAACCTGTGACTGGCAAAAACTGATTTTATTTTATGACTATAAATGTACTGCTCAAATATGCGGTGCTCATGTAGGGTAAGATCAGCGCTCCCTGCCGATTCTGTATGTGTAGTTTGCCATAAATATCCTAATGCTACGTTGTGCTTATTGTTAATAAAATATTGTAAAGCCGGGCGCACCAAGGTATTTCTCAAATAACCCCAATCATCAGCCGAACGCAGTTGAACATCGAACTGAAGCCCCCATTTATCACTAAATTTGGTGTTATTTAAAAGCATAAACCAACCCGAATTTTGATGTTGGGTTTGCGCATAAAGCTTTCCAGAAGCCATGATAACAAACATCATGACAGACAATAATATTTTTTTCATAAGAAGAGATAAACCGGTTCTATCTGTGTGCCGCTAAATTAAGAGAAATATAGTAAAGTGAAAAAAGAGTTGTTAATTAATTAGAAAGTCAGGGGTCGGAGATCTAAAGTTCAAGTCCAGCGTTTGTAGTCCATTGTACAATTTATTAAAAACTGTGCTCTCTATTCTCTGTGTAAAACTCAATGTCCTCTGTGGTAAAAACATAACCACCTTTGCGTTTCTTTGCGGTTAAATACGTTCATTATTTAAATTTCATTTAATGTTAAGCGATTAAAAATTTATCTTCGTTAAAGATTTGGGCATTACGGCATTTTCAATACACTTAAAATTGCCCTTATTTTAACATTACAAAACGTAAAATAGAACAAAAATGATTATCGAACCTAGAATGAGGGGCTTTATCTGTTTAACCGCACACCCTGATGGTTGCGCACAAAACGTAAAGAATCAAATTGAATATGTAAAATCTAAAGGAGCTATAGATGGTCCTAAAAAAGTATTGGTAATTGGGGCATCAACCGGTTTTGGTTTAGCTTCGCGTATTGCTGCTGCCTATGGGTCTGACGCTTCTACAATTGGCGTATTTTTCGAAAAAGCACCTTCTGAAGGCAAAACTGCATCACCAGGCTGGTACAATAGTGCAGCTTTTGAAAAAGAAGCACATGCTGCTGGCTTATATGCAAAAAGTATTAATGGCGATGCTTTCTCAAAAGAAATTAAAGAAAAAACAATTGAATTGATCAAAGCTGATCTTGGCCAAGTTGATTTAGTCATTTATAGCCTGGCATCGCCAGTTAGGAAACATCCTGATACAGAAGTACTTCACCGCTCTACGTTAAAACCTATCGGTGGAACCTATACCAATAAAACCGTCGATTTCCACACTGGTAATGTGACCGAAATTTCTATCGAGCCCGCTACCGAAGAAGATATTGCCAATACCGTTGCCGTAATGGGTGGCGAAGATTGGGCCATGTGGATTGATGCATTAAAAACAGAAAACCTGCTTGCCAATGGTGCAACAACAGTAGCTTATTCGTACATCGGCCCTGCTTTAACTGAGCCAGTATACCGTAAAGGAACCATCGGCAGAGCTAAAGATGATTTAGAAGCTACTGCTTTTAAAATCAGCGATAAACTAAAAGATATTGATGGCAAAGCTTATGTATCGGTTAATAAAGCATTGGTAACACAGGCAAGTTCTGCTATTCCGGTAATCCCGTTATATATTTCATTGTTGTACAAAGTAATGAAAGCCGAAGGTGTGCACGAAGGTACAATTGAGCAGATCCAACGTTTATATGCTGATCGTTTGTATACTGGAAGCGCTATCCCTGTTGATGAGAAAGGAAGAATCAGAATCGACGATTGGGAAATGCGTGAAGATATCCAGGCTAAAGTTGCAGAACTTTGGAATGAAGCAACAACCGAAACTTTACCGGCAATAGGTGATTTACCAGGTTACAGATCTGATTTCTTAAGCTTATTCGGTTTCGAAATTGATAAAGTTGATTATCAAAAAGATGCCCAGGAAGTAGTAGAAATTGAAGGTTTAGTAAACTAACTACTTAGATTCGTCACCCTGAACCTCCATCGTCATTTCGACTGGAGCAAAGCGGAATGGAGAAATCTAATCATTAATTACAACGGCTGGCCCTATAGCCAGCCGTTTTTATATCCAAACTATATGAATTTCGATTTACAGCCTACATTGGCAAACGATTTAATTACTATAGTTCCCTTAAAAGAAGAGGATTTTGAAGCCCTTTTTGCGGTAGCTTCTGATCCCTTGATTTGGGAGCAGCATCCAAACAAAGACCGGTATAAAAGAGAGGTTTTCGAAAATTTCTTTAAAGGTGCAATAGAATCGAAGGGTGCTTTTATCGTTTATGAAAAAGAAAGCAACAAAATTGTGGGCAGTTCCAGGTACTACGAATTAAATGAAACAGACCATTCAGTTGCCGTTGGTTACACTTTTATTGCCCGCGAATTTTGGGGCAAGGGGCATAACAGGGCTTTAAAAACTTTAATGTTTGATTATGCTTTTCAATTTGTAGGTAAAGTAATCTTACATATCGGTGCTACTAATTTCCGTTCACAAAAAGCGACAGAAAAATTAGGAGCCGTTAAAATCGCCGAATTAGAGGTAGCCTATTACGGTGAGCCCTTGAAATGGAACTTTGTTTATCAGGTGGATAAAGATAAGTGGGTAAATAAAGGTTCTTAAAGTTTTAACCACAGATTTTCACAGAAAGAGTCTGCCACGGAAAAGGTATAAACATTCGATCGTCCTCGTTTGTCACAAAGTGATTCCTTTTGAATAAAGAGGAAGACCAAGGGTTTGCATTTGTAATGCAGTAAGTAGCTAATTAATAGCAGGTTTTAACCACAAATTTTCACATATCAACATAGATACGATGTCCTCCTCATCTGTGTTCATCCACTTCACCTGTGGTAAAAAGAAAAAACTACTGGCAGCAAAGACACTTAATTTAGGAAAAAATTAATTCCGTGTAAACCCGTGCTTCCCTGGCAAATACTAATTTTAACTACTGATTTTTTCAAAAAAAAGCCTGCCACGGAAACACTGAATCCACAGAAAATGTATAAACCTCAACCCAACATCTGTGCTCATCCTCTCCATCTGTGGTGAAAAAAAAGACAATCGCCTCAAAAAACACACAAGGTTAAAGAATAGATCTTAATTCCGTGTAAATCTATGCTTCCGTGGCAAACAGATTTATAATCACCTGTGGTTCGCATCCAAATGACAAGAGCATAACCGAATAAAATCGTGTTTATGCTTTAGTATTGTTATCTTTGTATAATTCTCCATTCCACTCACCCTTCAAAACAAAACAATTAAATAAAATATGGCTAAATCTCAGGCAACATACAGTAAAAAAGAGAACGAAAAAAAACGATTAAAAAAACAAAAAGACAAACAAGAGAAAAAAGAAGAGCGCCAAGCTAATGCAAAAAAAGGTTTAGCGCTTGAAGATATGATGGCTTATGTTGATGAAAACGGAAACATCTCTTCTACTCCACCAGATCCGAAGAAAAAGAAAGTAATTAATACAGAAGATATTCAGATCGGTATTTCAAGACAAGAGGACATCATCGATGAAAATCCTGTTAAAAAAGGAACAGTTACTTTCTTTAACGACAGTAAAGGTTACGGTTTTATTAAAAACACTGAAACACAAGACAGTATTTTTGTTCACGCAAACGGTTTAATCACCCAGATTAAAGAAGGTGATAAAGTTACGTTCGAAGTAGAAATGGGTCAAAAAGGGCCAACTGCTGTTAAAGTATCAAAGGTTTAACAACCACAATTCAATTCTTTTTGCAGTTTCTAATTGCAAAACATGATTAAAATTCTGCAGAAAACTCTGCTGCGCTAGGTTTTATAACCATTTATAATTCCGTCTATTTAAGCATAAAACCTTGCGCATAATTTTACTCTCTCTCTATTTATTTTAGAAAATCAGGTTTCAATGTGCATTGGCCAATTCGGTCACGCCGTCGCTATTTTCCTCGTTTCACTGCACTTTCATTCCGGGCTATCTGCCTTGTCGGGTTTAGGTGGCTAGAACAATAGCTTTTTTTAATGGATGAAATATCTGAATGAATATTTGTACGATAAGAGAATAATATTTTTCAGGTTAAAACTTATTCCTGTAACGATCGCTAAAGTTTGATAGATCTTTTTCGATAGTAGCATAATCCGTTGTTAATAAACCCGATAACAACGGCAGCTCCCGATTTTTCTCCGGGGCTAAAGTGTATAGCGGGACAGGTTTTGCCCTGAAATACTGACGCTCATTTCCAAAAAAATAAAAAAAATGATAATCTCGGTGTGGAATTTGTGCACGGCTTACATCATTACAGTACACACAAAGAAAAATTGAATTATGAAAAAGTTAATAGCACTTGCACTGGTTGCATTTTTAGGATTATCATCAGCGATGGCTCAACAAGTAGATTTACGCAGAAAAATTAATGTTAGCGGAACTGCAGAAACAGAAGTAACACCAGATATTATTTATATCGGCATTTCACTTAAAGAATACTTAAACGGAAAGAAAAAAGTAGACATTACAGAATTGGAAAAACAATTGTATGCCGCTGTACAAAAAGCAGGCATTGCAAAAGAAAATTTAACCATCAGCAATTTAAGCAGCTGGAATTATGCTACAGAAAAAAAGAAAAACCCCGATTTCTTAGCCAGCAAACAATACCGCTTAAAAGTTAGTGATCTAAACAAGTTTAATGCAATATTAGAATCAATAGATGCCAAAGGAATCTCCAACACGAATATTGAAAGCTACGATTACTCTAAAATTGAAACCATAAAAAAAGAGCTTAAAATTAAAGCTTTATTGGCAGCAAAAGAGAAAGCAGCTTATATGGTTGAGGCTTTAGGCGATAAATTAGGTGGCGTAATTGAGATACAAGATGGTGGAGACAATGTAATACAACCTGTTTACAGAAATTATGCGATGAAAGCTGAAATGGCCGATGCTGCTGGCGCTCCTGAAATTGATTTCAAAAAAATTAAACTGAATTTCACCGTAAATGCCATTTTCGAGATCAAATAAGACGTTTTACAGCTAAATCAATGCTTTTTAAAACCTACCAGAACATTTTGGTAGGTTTTTTGTTACGTAGAGGTCGAACACTAAAAAATTAAATATTATGAAAAAATTCATCTACACGTTAGCCTTGGTTTTCTCTTTAGGCATTAGTTTTAATTCAGCTCAGGCAGCTGATAAACCTGCGAAAAATCCAACAGAATTAACTGCCGAACAAGCAGTGAAACTGGAAAGAATTAAAACCCGTGTTGAAGAGATCAGAGACATGGACAAATCGAACTTAACAAGAGCAGAACGTAAAGCTTTACGTAGCGAGTTAAGAGAATTAAAAGGCCAGGCCCGCGCAGTTTCTGGAGGTGTTTACCTTTCAGTTGGTGCAATCATTATCATCATTTTATTGTTGATCTTGATTTTATAATCAATACCGCATTACACCTATCTATATAAAAACAAAAAGCTTTGCATTGCTGCAAAGCTTTTTTTATGCCATCTTGCGAAGTTTACTCAGCCTTGCGCGAAAGAGAACTTCGCAAGTCTCCGCGTGGCCTAAGCAAAACTAACGAGATTCACTGCCACAAGTCCATTGAAACTTCATTAGTTTCCCTGACTAATCTATAATATCAAAACCGGTATACTTTACTAAAGCCTCCGGAATTTTAATTCCGTTTTCGGTTTGGTAGTTCTCTAAAATAGAAGCCACAATACGTGGTAATGCCAATGCGCTTCCGTTTAATGAGTGAGCCAGTTGTGCCTTCCCTTCTTTTCCTTTAAAGCGTAATTTTAAACGGTTACTCTGATAAGTTTCGAAATTTGATACAGAAGAAACTTCTAACCAACGCTCTTGTGCGGCACTCCAAACCTCCATATCATAAGTCATGGCAGAAGTAAAGCCCATATCGCCACCGCATAAACGCAATACACGGTAATGTAATCCCAGCTCCTTTAATAAAGACTGAACATATTGGCTCATATCTTCTAAGGTTTCGTAAGATTTATCAGGATGCGTAATCTGTACTACTTCAACCTTATCAAACTGGTGTAAACGGTTTAAACCACGTACATGTGCACCGTATGAGCCCGCTTCTCTACGGAAACAAGGCGTATAAGCGGTATTTTTAATTGGAAGATCTTCTTCTTTAACAATTACATCACGGTATAAATTGGTTACCGGAACTTCGGCTGTTGGAATTAAATATAAATCATCAACAGTTGAATGATACATCTGTCCTTCTTTATCCGGCAACTGTCCCGTACCAAAACCCGAGGCCGCATTAACCAAATGAGGTACCTGCATTTCTTTATAACCTGCTTCAGTAGCATGATCTAAAAAGAAATTAATCAAGGCACGCTGTAACTTTGCCCCTTTTCCTTTATAAACCGGAAAACCTGCACCAGTAATTTTCACACCCAACTCGAAATCGATAATATCATATTTCGCAGCCAATTCCCAGTGCGGCAAAGCCTTGTTTGGTAATTTAGCAGGCGCTCCATGTGTTAGAACAACCTCGTTTTCTTCTGCCGTAGATCCTTGTTTTACCAAATGGTATGGTAAATTTGGCAACTGAACAATTAAATTATGCTGGGCAGCTTCCAGCTCATTTAATTTATCGCTCAGAGTTTTAATATTTTCTTTATGAGAAGCCGTTTGTGCTTTAATTGCCTCTGCTTCTTCTTTTTTACCTGTACGCATTAAATCGCCAATTTGTTTGGCAGCTGCATTCGCTTCAGCAGAAATATTATCCAGGGAAGTTTGTGTAGAACGGCGGTCTTCATCAATTTTAATGATTTCATCTACCAGTTCTGGCTGTTTAAAATTACGGATACTTAAACGTTCTAAAACTTTCTCTCTATTTTCGCGGATATAGTTAACTTGCAGCATTATTTAATTTTTTAAGCAAAGATAGCAAGAGTTTGGAGTTTGGGGTAAGGAGTTTGGAAAAAACTGCAAACCGTTAACTGTAAACTGCAAACCGAAATATGGATGGCAAACTATTTCTCGTACCAACGCCCATAGGCAATTTGGAGGATATGACCTTTAGGGCAATCCGTATATTAAAAGAATGCGATTTAATCCTAGCGGAAGATACCCGCACAAGTGCCCCGATGCTTAAACACTTTGGCATCGATAAAAGGGTTTTTTCTCACCACCAGCACAACGAACATAAGGCCACTTCAGAAATCATCAAGTTTTTAAATGAAGGGCAAAAAATTGCCTTAATATCTGATGCCGGAACGCCTGCCATTTCCGATCCGGGTTTTTTCCTGGTTCGCGAGGCCATTAAAAATGATATTGCGGTAGAGTGCCTACCTGGTGCAACAGCTTTTGTACCTGCTTTGGTTAACTCAGGCTTACCTGCAGATGCATTCTGTTTCGAAGGTTTTTTACCCGTTAAAAAAGGCAGACAAACAAAGTTTAAAAAATTGGCAGAAGAAGACCGCACCATTATACTTTATGAAAGCCCACACCGTTTATTAAAAACTTTAGAGGAATTTGCACAGTATTTGGGTGCCGATAGGCAAGCTTCGGTAAGTAGAGAACTCACCAAGATGTTCGAAGAAACGGTTCGGGGAACTTTGGTGGAAATAAAATCACATTTTGAAAACAATACTTTAAAAGGAGAATTTGTAATTTGCATAGCGGGGAAACCCAACATTAAAAGCAAAAACAAATATGAAGCTGCTGAAGAGTAGCATCAAAAACGTAACCAACACAACAATTTAAAAATATTATGATTAGCATAGATAGATTTCTGAGTGACGAACAAGACCCAAAAGCGGTTGAAAAAGTTATTGGAAAATTAAACGACCTTTTAACTACGGGCGAAGAACTTTTATATTTAGCTGTACAGAAAAAACCTGCGGTAAACTTGTTACCAGACAGTATTGCAATTTCAAATAAGCGTATTTTTTATTGCGAGCCAGGTAATTTAGGTTTAACCATGAACTTTAAAGATATTTCCTGGAAAAGCATTAAAGAGGTTTCGTTTAAGGAAGAATTTTTTGGTTCTAAATTTATCTGTGTACCACAACATGGCGAAAACATCGTAACTGAATTTATTCCGAAAGTACAGGCGCGTAAATTGCATCAGGCTGCAAACCAGCAATTGGATGAGTATAAGGAAATGCTCCGTCAGCAAAAGCTGGAAGAAAACCGTGCAACCGCTTCTACAACTAATTTAAACGCTCAACCGTTCGCCGAAATTCCTGCTTACGAACCAACTCCTGAGCCAGTACAACCTGTTATTCAGATCGCTGAAGTTGTAGAAGAACCAGAAGACGAAACCACATTAAAATTACGCAAGCTTAAAACTTTGTACGATAAACACCTGATTACTCAGGAAGAATACGAAGCTAAAAAAGCAAATATTTTAGATAGTTTGTAAACAAGCTGCGTCACCCTGAATTTATTTCAGGGTGTTAATTGATGTAAAAGATGGAAAGAGGCGGATGTGTTTATATATTAACCAATTTTAAACATACAGTTCTTTATGTTGGCGTAACATCAGAGTTATATTTCAGGATTAAAGAGCATAAAGATAAATATTATCCTAATTCATTTTCGGCAAAGTATAACTGTAATCTGTTGGTCTTTTTTGAACAATTTGACAGCATTGAAGGAGCCATAATAAGAGAAAAGCAATTAAAGAATTGGAAAAGGGCATGAAAAATAAACCTAATAAATAAATTAAATCCTAATTGGGATGATTTATTCTTGACACTTGAATAACTGCTTCGCTCCTTTAAATCCTTACCATAAAACAGCATTTAAGATGCTGAAATAAATTCAGCATGACGATTTTACCGCCTAGTAATGAAATCTAAACAAACTTACCTCCTCGCCCTCTTAAGTGCATTTTTACTTTGGCTAGCCTGGCCACCAATGCCTTTTACCACACCTTTGTTGTTGATCGGCCTGGTGCCTTTATTCATTGCGCTCAATTCCATTTCAGGCAATGCTGAAAAAAAGCAGGGAAAAAGAATTTTCCTGACCGCAGGCTTAACTTTTTTAGTTTGGAATACAGCATCAATTTATTGGGTGTACAACGCGATAAGTGCTTATAATGGTCCGGCGGTAGCCTTACCAGTTTCTTTAATTCCTTATGGATTAGGTGCACTTTTAATGACTTTTGCTTTTTGGTTATACTATCGATTGGGCAAATACGTAAATAAAAAGATCGCCTACCTTGGGTTAATTGCCTTTTATATCGCTTTGGAATATTTGCAACAAACCTGGGATTTAGCTTTCCCTTGGATGACTTTAGGTAATGGCTTAGCAGGAATGCATCAGCTGGCGCAATGGTATGATTTTACCGGCGTTTACGGAGGTTCACTGTGGATTTTAGTGAGCAATATCCTGGCTTTTGAAGCCTACAAGAAATTTAAATCACAAACAGGTTATTTAAGGCTTAGAACTGGGGGAATCTGGGCTTTGGTAGTGATTATTCCCATCAGCATTTCATTAACCAAATACTTTACTGCTGAACAAAAGGGGACGCCGAGTAATGTGGTAGTGGTTCAACCCAATATAGATCCTTATCAAAAGCTGGAGAATATTCCCCCTGCTGAACAGATCAGGATACTAACTCATTTATCTGATTCGATCGGACAAACCAATACTGAATATTTTATCTGGCCAGAAACGGCCATCCCAAATTATGCAAATGAGGATAGAATCCGGAGCAATCCTGATTTTATTAACCTACAAAGCTTTTTGGCCAAGTATAAAAATGGAACATTAATTACAGGGATAGAAAGTATTAAAATCTATCCTGACAAAAAAACAATAACAGCTAAATTTGACAATCAGAAAGGCCTTTATTTCGACAATTTCAATACAGCCATGCAGGTAGAAAATTCTGCCAATGTTCAGTTTTACCATAAATCCAAGCTGGTACCAGGGGTAGAGAAAATGCCTTTCCCCAAAGTATTTTCATTTTTAGATGGTGTTTTTGCGCAATTGGGTGGAACAGTTGGTGGTTGGGGATGGCAAGAAAAGCCAAGTGTACTTTATGCACAAAGTGGCATTGGCGCCGCACCAGTGGTTTGTTACGAAAGTTTATGGGGAGACTGGATTGGCCAACAGGTTAAAGATGGGGCTCAATTTATTGCTATTATCACTAATGATGGCTGGTGGGGCAATACATCAGGCAAAGATCAACACGAGATGTATGCAAAACTCAGGGCAATTGAAACCCACCGTGATGTAGCCCGCTCAGCAAATACTGGAATCTCCTGTTTCATTAATCAACGTGGCGATATTACACAAAGCACAGAATGGTGGACAAGAACTGCTATCAAGGCCAACATCAACCTAAACGACGAGATTACCTTTTATGTAAAAAGCGGCGATATTATTGCAAAAATATTGAGTGCTTTGGCTATTGTCTTAGCCTTGATTATCCCTTATAGAAAATGGGTAAAGAAATAAAAACCCGTCTGTAAACTTCTAATTAAAAAAACATGCAACAGTTTAAAAACCTTAGGTGGTCCGTTTTATTATTACTGCTCACATTAAATTTTGGTTGCGATCAGGTTTCAAAAAAAATTGTGCGTACCGAGATCAGCGATTACGAACACATCAGCATTATAAAAGACCGTTTTACCTTAACCAAAGTAGAAAACAGTGGTGCATTTTTAAGTCTTGGTGATAATATGCCCTATATATTTAGGCTCATTATTCTAACAGGCTTGCCATTACTATTTTTGGGCTATGGCTTATATTTCCTCTTTGCCAAACGCAATTTACCAATGAGTATGCAAATTGCTTTGTGTTTTCTGATAGGCGGCGGAATTGGCAACCTATATGATCGGATTGTACACGGATCGGTTACCGATTTTATGCATATGGATTTTTACCTCTTCCAAACAGGTGTTTTCAATTTTGCTGATATTTCGATCATGATTGGTGTAGGTATATTACTTTTCCAGTCGATTAGAAGTAAAAGGCTAAAACACGAGGTAGATTAGGATAGCAGGCAAGATTTCGTAATACTAATTAAGAATACAAAAAATGTAAATTAAAAATACAAATATGTATTTTTTGTATTATATTTATTCATGTAATACTCAATTGCAGCATATTACGATCTAAACCAAAAACCTAACTATGAAAAACCTATTAACAAAAACTATGCTGATTGCATTGCTCTCAGTAATGATAATCTCGTGCTCGAAGAAAAATGAGCTACCAGCAGATCAGGAAAACGAAACCGTTCAAAACCAAAAAGTTCTCGCTTACATCAAAAATCTTGGTTTTACAGATGCACAGATTGTAGAAAGCGGAGATAATTACGTTGTAGACGGCGATATCGTATTTAGCAAAAACATGGAAGTTCCTGCCGATAATGGAAAACCAATAACCGAACAATATTATAATGGATATATTGTAACCAATAGCACTAATATACGCGTTAAAGTAGACCCTTCTATAAATGGGATGATCAGTGAAATCAATTCTGCAATCAACCAATGGAATACGGTACCTAATTCTAAAATCAAATTTGTAATTACAACAGGTACTATTTATGATATTCTAATTAAGGTAGACAATACCATTGGAAGTTCTACATGCGGACAGGCCTATTTATCAACTTCAAACGGTAAAGCTGGCAACACAGTTTGGATTAACCAGAACCTGATCCAGAATAATTCTTTTGCACAACGTACGAGAACCATAACACATGAATTTGGGCACACGATTGCGTTTAAACACACCAACCAATCTACAACTATTAATGTCCCTGGAGTTGGGGGAACCGATGCGCTATCATTAATGAACGGCGGGCAATGTGGAAGTGGTGCAACTGTTTTATCAGCAAAAGATAAACAAGCTACCGCAGTATTGTACCCTTTATAATTAAAAATCAGACAAATAACCTAAAAAGATCGTAATGCAATGGAAGCTGTTTCTCTGAAGCAGCTTCTTTTTTGAAACAATATTTGCAAATGATTTTAATAAAGGAATTTCTTAACAAAGAATTGCCACCTTTAAACAAACATATTTTTATCTTTAGGTGTTAAACAATCTAAAAATAAAATCCAATCATGAAAAGAAATGCAACAGCCGTATGGCAAGGTTCTATTAAAGAAGGTAATGGCAACATCACTACACAAAGTACCACTTTAAATAATACTCAATATTCTTTTAATTCTCGCTTTGCTGAAGGTGTTGGCACAAATCCAGAAGAATTAATTGCTGCTGCACACGCAGGCTGTTTTACCATGAAATTATCTGCTAACTTAACTGAAGCAGGATTTACAGCAGATAAATTGGAAACCAAATGTGAAATTAACCTGGATCCATCAAAAGGTGAAATTGTAGAATCGCATTTAACTTTAACAGCAACTGTACCAAATTTAACTCAGGAGAAGTTTGATGAATTGGTAGCAGATGCAGAAAAAAACTGCCCAATCTCTAAATTATTAAACACAACGATTACTGTAGATGCAACCTTAGCATAGCCTATAATCATGCTGAGGCACGAATCATCGTGAGCTGAAATAGACTCTCTTCGTACTTACCATTGACAAGATGCCAATAAAGTGGTCGTCATTCTCGCGCAGGCGGGAATCTTAAAGCTTATTGCATTAGGATTTCCAATCGAGTTGGGAATGACGATTTCATGCAGACTACACTTCCCTAAAAACCATGTTATTTACATTGATTATGAAACATAATTAAACCTTAGCACGACTACTTATTCGTTGTATTACAATATAAAATTAATTGTATAACTTAGCTTTACAAGCTAAGTTAACATGAAAAAATCTCTCCTATTCTTAAGCACTGTTTTATTCTTAAGCAGTTGTGTCTCTTTTAGCAGTAAAAAGGAAACAACATTTAGTACAGTTGCTGCTACTGAAGGCGTCAATAATGCATCCTCTGAAGAGGATTTATTTCATTTTGCCAGTTTTGACACTGATGTGGCGGTAAGAAAACTCGCTGTTAGTAGGTTAAATAACGAAGCAAATCTATTTCATGTTGCTAGTTTTGATATTGACACCGCAGTAAGGAAGCTTGCCGTTAGCAAATTAAATAATCAAGCATACTTATTTCATATTGCCAGTTTTGATGCTGATGTAGAGGTAAGGAAACTTGCTGTTGGCAACTTAGACAATCAGGCAAACTTATTTCATATTGCCAGTTTTGATACTGATGTAGATGTAAGGAAGCTCGCTATTGGCAACTTAGACAATCAGGCAAACCTATTTCACATTGCCAGTTTTGATGCTGATGTAGACGTAAGGAAGCTAGCTATTGCAAACCTAAATAATCAGGCAAACCTATTTCACATTGCCAGTTTTGACGCTGATGTAGACGTACGAAAACTCGCTGTGGCACACCTAAATAATCAAGCAAACTTATTTCATATTGCCAGTTTTGATGCTGATATAGACGTACGGAAGCTCGCTGTGGCACACCTAAATAATCAGGCAAACCTATTTCACATTGCTAATTTTGATACGAATGTAGCGGTAAGGAAACTTGCAGTTGGTAACTTAAATAATCAAGCAAATTTATTTCACATTGCTTGTTTTGATCAGGACAAAGAAGTAAGAAAACTTGCCGTTGGTAAAATGAGCAATCAGGCACATCTAAACCACATCATCTCTTTTGAGAAGGAGAGCGACATCAGGCAAATTGCATTAAATCAGCTCAACCATAATTAGACCGTTTTCAGTTGGCAATTTGCAGTTCGCAGTTTAAACAGTTAACCTAACTTTACAGCCTTAAAATAACTAAGCCATATATTTTCCAACGATAGGCATTCTTCTGCCCATACCAAATGCTTTTGGCGATACCCTTAAAATAGGTGGAGTTTGATAACGTTTAAATTCTGCAATGTTTACCATTTTGAGAATCCGCAGCACTAATGCCTCATCAAAACCTTGAGCGATAATGGCTTTAGAGCCCTGTTTCTTTTCGATATGCTGATATAATATTTTATCGAGAATTTCATATTCAGGTAACGAATCAGAATCTTTTTGATCGGGCCTCAGCTCTGCAGATGGTGGTTTAACAATGGTATTGACCGGGATAATTTCCCTTTCTTTATTAATGTGCTTTGCCAGCTCAAAGACCTGCATTTTATACACATCGCCAATTACCCCAATAGCACCGCACATATCACCGTATAAAGTACCATAACCAACAGCACACTCGCTTTTGTTTGATGTATTCAATAAAATATAGCCAAACTTATTACTCATGGCCATATTAATAATGCCGCGGATACGGGCCTGCACATTTTCTTCGGCAAGGTTGAAAGGCAGGCCTTTAAAAGCTGGTGCAAGTATATGATCGAAAGCTTCTGCAACTTCTTTAATTGGCACAATTTCGTGCATACAACCAATATTATTAGCCAAATCTAAAGCATCTTGAACAGAATGGTCGGAAGAGAATTTAGAAGGCATTAAAACGGCCATTACATTCTCTGGGCCTAACGCACGACAAGCCAAAGCGCAAACCACAGCGGAGTCGATCCCACCTGATAAGCCCAAAACGGCTTTACTGAAACCAGATTTACTGAAATAATCTTTTATACCTAAAATCAACGCGTCGTGAATCTGCTCAATATCGGTCAATCTTTCCGATTGGGGATATTTATTACGCACATTTTCAACCTCTTCCAGATCAAAAACCTGAATATCCTCTTCAAAATACTTCATCTCTGCTTTCACGGCTCCATCAGCATCAAAAACCAAAGAACCGCCATCAAAAATAATTTCAGTCTGCGCACCAACCTGGTTTACATAAAACACAGGCAGGTTATACTTTTTTGCATTATCGCCTAATACTTTAATGCGTTCATCGTCATGGGTGTAAGAGAAAGGAGATGCCGCAATATTAATCATCACATCTGGCTGCTCCTTAATCAGCTCATCCATTGGATTAGAAACATATAGTGGATTATCGTTGATATTCCACAGATCTTCACAAATGGTTAAGGCAATTTTTTTTCCCTTAAAATCGATACAGTTAAATTGTGTGGCAGGTTCGAAATAACGATATTCATCAAATACATCGTAAGTTGGTAAAAGTGCTTTTTTAACCACGGCTTTAACTTTCCCTTCTTCGATAAAATAGGCAGCATTAAACAGATCTTTTCCCTGTAATACTTCGTTTTTAATAGGTAGGCCCACAATACAGGCAATATCTGTACAATGTTTGGCTATTTCCTGAGCAGCAGTTTCACACAATACGATAAACTCATCAAACTCCAAAAAATCTCTTGGCGGATAGCCACAGATAGCAAGCTCGGCAAAAACAACCAAATCTGCGCCTTTATCTTTCGCCAATTGAATATTTTCAGTTATTTTTTTCGTGTTTGCCTCAAAGTTCCCGATATGGTAATTGAGTTGTGCTAGTGCTATTTTCATATTAATGTATCAAGTAGTGAGTATCAGATATCAAGACAACTATCCAGATTAAAAGAATACACCGAAATTAAGTGCCAAATAATGATTTCTAACATCTCTGGCTTTATCTGTTACAATATTAGTGAAACCGTTATTAAAAGTTAAACCAGCTACGATGCTGGTATTGCCCGAAATGTCGAATTCGCCGCCGCCACCGATGATTAATCCAGCACGGTAAAGTTTAATGTTATCGGATACATTTAAATTATCGCCAACAACCGTTCCGCCTGTTACAGCATCTTGTTTAGCACTGATGTTGATTGAATTAGATAATCCAAACTGACCATACCAACGTTTTCCATCAGCCTTAACTGTTTTTAGTTTAATGGTTAAAGGCAAGTCTACATATTGTAATTTGTATTTTAAATCGTAAGCTTTCGGTGCAGTGCTGCTACTGGCGCTATAATAAGGGAGAACATTCGCCTCTGTACTTTTACCATTTATCGAAGTTATGGTTAGCGCAGTAGAAAAACTATAATTCGGCGCAAAATTAAAATCACCAATTAATCCATAAGAAAAGCCCAAAGCTATTCCGTCTGTTTTTCCTTGTTCAGGCTTAATCCAACCAAAAGTTGGCGTAGCGGTTAAACCTAACCTAAAACCGTAATTGGTTAAAGGAGAATTTTGCGCCCATGCGCCAATACTTAAAAGAGACAAAATTAAAATGGTCGATATTCTTTTCATGCTATAGGTGTTTATATATATTTGTTGTACATGATGTATAACGTAAAACACTGGCAAATTTATCTAATTTTTCTTTTTGCCGTCACATTTATTTCCTGTAGGCAAAGCAACAGGCCCGATGTAAGCAATATACAGGTAAACATTAGAATCGAAAGATTTGATAACGAGCTATTTGACGGGAAAAACAAAAATGTTATTGAGGTAGATAAACAGCTTAGTTCAAAATATGGTGTGTTTTATGACGATTTTATCCACCGGATTCTGGACAGTAAATATTCCAACACCGAATCGTTGACCAACCTGTACCGCGACCAGGCTTATACCGATTTAAGCAAAGAAGTTGATAGTGTTTTTCCAAACTTAAAAGCGCACGAAGAAGGATTGACCGAAACTTTTAAATACATTAAATACTATTACCCGAAAGCGAAGATTCCAAAATTTATTTCTTTTGCTTCAGGTTTCGCTTACCAAATGCCGGTAGGTGATAACTATTTGGGCATTGGCTTGGATATGTTTCTGGGCAAAGACAGCAAATTTTATAAGGCGATTGTGCAAAGTGTGCCCTTATACCTATCAAGAAGGTTTGCACCTGAATATATTGTGCCCCGTGTAGCCGAAACATACGCCCACGAAGAACTTTTTACAGAGCCTGATGACAATAGAACCCTCTTGTCTAAAATGATCTTCCAGGGAAAGATTTTATACTTCTTAGATCAGGTTTTACCTGAAAGCTTAAGCGATTCTACCAAAATCGGATATACTCAACAGCAGTTAGACTGGACACAAAATTTCGAAGGCGATATTTGGGCATATTTTTTGGAGAACAATTACCTGTATGAAACCGACTATCAAAAAATTCAGGTGTTTTTATCTGAAGGACCTTTTACACCAGGTTTAGGTGAAAATAGAGATTCGGCACCAAAATTGGGCGTATGGATGGGTTGGCAAATTGTAAGAAAATATATGAAAGAACACCCAGATGTTACTTTACAACAATTAATGACAGATAACGATGCACAGAAAATTTTAAATCAATCGAAGTATAAACCGAAACAACAGCGATAGTTTATCAGTTTGCAGTTTTTAGTTATCGGTTTACAGGCCGGAACAATACCACAATTAAGCAATAAAATCGATCAGTTGAACTTTAAAGTAATCATCTAAATTAAACCTATGAAAGTTGGCATTGTATTATCAGGTGGAGGCATTAGGGGAATAGCACATTTAGGCGTTTTAAAAGCCTTTAGCAATTTGGGTATTACCTTCAGTCACATTAGCGGAACAAGTGCAGGAGCGATAGCCGGGGCCTTTTTTGCCGCAGGCATAGATCCGGAGGAAGGTTTGAATATTTTCCTTAAAACGAAACTCTGGCGCTTCGTTCGTCCGGCGGTGGGTTCTCTGGGTTTAATCAATATCGAAAACACTTCTCTGATTTTAAAGGAATATTTTCCGGAAGATTCCATTGAAAAGCTAAAAATACCCTTAACCATTGCTGCCGTAAATTTTAGCGAAGGCCGATTGGTTTATTTTACAAAAGGACCGCTTATTAGGGCTATTCATGCCTCTAGCTGTATACCTGGTATTTTTAAACCCATTATGATTGATGGCCAGATGTATGTGGATGGCGGCATTTTAAATAATTTCCCGGTCGAACCTTTAATGGATGACTGCGACTTCATTATAGGCTCGTCCTGTAACCACCTTAAACCAGTTGATAAAATTACCGGTATTACCAATTTGATGGGGCGTGCGGGTATCATGTCTATTAACCACGATATGGAAAGAAAGGCAAAATTCTGTAACGTATTAATCGAACCAAAAGGTTTAGGGGCCATTAGCACATTCGATATGAAACGTGCAGAAGATATTTATTGGCTGGCACACGAAGAAGCCTTAATTACAATTAAAAATAGCCCAACAATCTCTGAATTGATAACAAAATAGCAAGTGGCTTCACTTGTGTATTTCTTGATATATGTAATATTTAAACTACAATAAAATAGTTTATATTAAACAAATAAACTAGTGTAAAAAATACACATATGCAATAAAAATATTACAATTCTCTTGGTGTTGATATAATATTCCTTTACTTTAGGATTGTACTTTGCAAATGCAGAGGCAATTAACCTAAATGTCTATCTATGTTTTTCAACCTGATTATTCTTTTTCAAAGAAGAAGAATTCCTGTTTTTACGATCTTCTAACTTGATTTCTAAGTCAAATACAGATCATTAATTTTTACCTAAAAAACCTAAACATGAAATTCTTAAAATTAAATAAAACCCTATTAACTGCCCTGGCGCTAACCACAGTATTATTCGCATGTAAAAAAGAAAAACCTACAGAGACGGCAGATTTACAAAAACCTGAATTATCAGCTGTTAATCCCCTTGGCGACATCCAGATCTGTACAGAAAGATCATTGGATGGAACTACCCCAAGAGGCGCCGTTCTAAAGTCAACAAAATGGATTCCGGGAACTACGATTAAAGTAAGTTTAAACGGAAGCACATCGGCCATCAGAGCTAAAGTAATCCAATATGCGAAAGCGTGGGAACAATATGCCAACATCAAATTCAACTTTGTAACAAACGATAATACAGCCAAAATCAGGGTAAGTTTTGTAAGCGGGGATGGATCTTGGTCGTACATTGGAAAATCAACGCCTAGCACCGGTGCAACCATGAACTATGGTTGGTTAACTGCAACTACCGCAGATTCTGAATATAGCCGCGTGGTCATCCACGAATTCGGCCATGCCTTAGGATTGATCCATGAACACCAACACCCATTAGTGGCTATTCCTTGGGATAAACCTGCTGTTTATGCCTATTATGCTGCTGCACCAAATTACTGGAGCCAGGCAGATGTAGACAATAACTTATTTGCAAAATACAGTACAACACAAACCAATTATAGCGCTTACGATAAATATTCGATCATGCACTATTCGGTTCCAAACGAATTAACCATTGGTGATTTCGAGGTGGGATGGAATACCGTATTATCACCTACTGATAAGTCATTTATCGCTTCAGTATATCCATTTTAGAAAATAAATTTTACACATAGTGGTTTTAAGTAACCACTATGTGTATTTTGCTGTACAAAATAAAAACAGATATGCTGATCGCTTTGCGGATTTCCTTTATCAAACCATTTTTAGCCTGCTTAACGTTCCTTTTAATCTGCCAAACCGCATCTGCACAAAAAAATCCCTATAAATGGGAGGTAAAGCCTTATGCAGGCATTCAACAATCAAGATTTGACTGGTCTATTGCAGGTAATGCGGCCGGAACCAGTCCGAATGTATTATCAGAATTAATCTGGAAAAATCTTAAAGGGCCTGGTTTTGGCTTAGATATTAAATACAATATTACCGATCAGCTTAGCATTAAAGCCACTAACCAATACAGCAGCATAACCAAAGGCGACGCAGAAGATACCGATTATGCAGACGATAACCGGCAAAGTGCTTTTTATTTCGATCTGCTCAACGCCAATAAGGGTTATTTATACGATGCCGATTTACAGCTTATTTACCAACTGTTCAAATTTGGCGATTTTAACATCAATCCAATTGTTGGACTTTCATATCATCAGCAAAAATTTCATTTGTTAGAAAGTGCAACTAATCCTGACAGCAAAGGCCTAAACTCTACCTATGTAGCAAGATATAAAGGATTCGATTTTGGAGCAGAACTTGTTCTAAAAATGCAGAAATTCAGTATAGGTGCTACAGTTTTAGGCGGTTTTTATACTTATTCGGCAAAAGCCAACTGGAATTTAATTCCTGATTTTGCAAAACCTGTAAGCTTTACACATAAGGCAAATTCTTTTTCGTTAAGTGGCGATATCAATCTGGCCATACCATTAAACAAAAGTTTACGGATAGAAGTTGACTATAAGATAAATAACATCAAAACTTACTCTGGTGTAGATAAAGCTTATTTTAATAGTAGACCAACAGAGGAAACTCAATTTAATGGTGCCAGTTTCAGAAAAAATGCAGTATTGCTGGGGCTAAATTTTAGCTTTTAATTTTTTAAGGCAACCAAACGTTCGCCTTCCAGTACCGGAATTGCTTTGCAAAGATTTAACTGCAAACAGAAAATAACATCTTCCTCTATATTCAACTGAGCCAAGCGATGGCTATGTGATGATTTGTGAAGGTATTTCCTCAGATCTGCTTTAGCTAAGGCATACAAATCTTCTGCAGCCACGCTAGAATCATCAAAATGTTCGAAATTTTGACGGAGATTATTTACCACAGCACCCGCAAAAAGAGTATCCTCTAAATTGAACTGATCTTTCCAACCGGCGCAAAGCAAAAGCACATTCTTATCCTGACTTTTCAAATAACCGCAAAGTGAATCTAAGTTCAGGAAAGACCCAATTACAACTTGATAGGCCCTTTTCTGAGCCAAATGCAGGGCCTTAGTTCCATTGGTAGTAGTTAAGACAACCGTTTTTCCGTTCACTTTTTCATGGGTATAAGAGAATGGCGAATTACCGAAATCGTAGCCTGCTACCACCTCTCCATTTCGTTCTGCCGCCAATAAAAATCCGTTATCGCGATAGTTTAAACAATCTTCTACCTGAGCTACAGGAATAATCGCTTCAGCACCATTATCTATCCCGTAGGTAATAGATGAGGTGGCTCTTAAAATATCGATGACCACCACAATGCTTTGTTCGATATCATATAAATCAATCAAGGCTGGTGTTAAACAAACTTCTATTTTTTTTGACATATTCGATATTTTATTCATTTATAATTTCTTTTACCTTTTCTTCTAAGAGTTTTTGATCAGGTAAATAAAGTTGATACTTAGATACGAAGATTTTATTGGATAGCCCACCGGTTGCATATTTAACCAAAAACTCATTTTTATCTGCAGCGATGATGATTCCTATGGGATCATTATCGCCTTCGGCATTTTCTTCCTCTTTGAAATAGTTTAGATAAAAATTCATTTGGCCAATATCCTGATGTTTTACCTTTTTTGTTTTTAAATCAATCAATACAAAACACCTAAGTATACGATGATAAAATACGATATCGACAAACATATGCTCATTATCGACAGTTATTTTAAACTGCCTCGCGACAAATGAAAAGCCCTTACCAAGCTCCAATAGAAATTTCTGGAGATTGTCAATAAGTTTTTTCTCTAGTCCCGATTCTTTAATGATACTGCTTGTAGGGATGTTTAAAAATTCAAAAACATATGGATCTTTGATTAAATCATCAGAGCTATTGATTACCTGACCTTTTTCAGCTAAAGTTAGTACGCCTTCTTTATCTTTGCTTAGCGCTAGTCTCTGAAATAGGGCTGAATCAATTTGGCGTTTCATTTCTCTAAAACTCCAATTTTCTTTTATAGCCTGTGCTTCATAAAAACTTCTAGCAAGGTGGTCAGAAATGGTTAAGAGTTCTGCATAATGGCTCCAGCTAAGAAAAACGCCAGACAGTGTTTGGCTTTTTGAGAATTCGCCAGACACTGTCTGGCGAATTAAATCTTCGTCTGCTAAGGGCTGAAATTTGGGATAATTTATATAAAACGAGCGCATAAGCTGCAAACTTGACCGGCTAAATCCTTTGCCAAATTTTAACTTCAAATCTGCAGAAAGTGTTACCAGCAATTCCTTACCATATCCGGCTCTCTTTTTGCCGTGTTGCTCAAAATCAACAATGTATCTTCCAATTTTCCAATTGGCAATAATCAGCTCAACATTAATTGCTTTTATCGCATTCTGTTTTGCCGTTTGTAAAGTTGACCCAATGTGGTAAAGCAGCTCGCTATATTTATGTTCTTCCAGTTCCATCACTTCAAAAATATGGCTGCCTTAGCTATAAATCTATTTATAAAAAGGAAACTTAACCACTTTGGCTTTAATTGGCGTATTGCGGATTAAAATAAAAACTTCAGTTCCTTCTTTAGTAAAATCTTTTGCAATGTACCCCATACCTATTGCTTTTTGCAAAGAAGGTGCCTGGGTACCAGAAGTTACTTTACCGATAATATTTCCTTCGGCATCAGCAATTTCATAATCATGGCGCGGAATACCACGATCGATCATTTCGAAACCAACCAATTTCTTTTGAATACCAGCTTCTTTTTGTGCCAATAATGCCTCCGAATTGGTGAAAGATTTAGAAAATTTGGTAATCCAACCTAAACCAGCTTCAATAGGCGAGGTAGTATCATCGATATCATTTCCATATAAACAGAAACCCATTTCTAAACGTAAAGTATCGCGGGCACCTAAGCCTATTGGCTGAATGTTGTATGGTGCACCTGCTTTAAAAATAGCATCCCAAATTTGATCGGCATATTGGTTTTCGAAATAAATTTCGAAACCACCAGCGCCGGTATAACCTGTTGCTGAAATGACTACGTTATCAACACCAGCAAAGGTACCTTTAACGAAAGTGTAATACTCCATTGATGCCAAATCAACATCAGTTAATGTTTGTAAAGCGTCTGCTGCTTTTGGTCCTTGAATGGCTAAAAGAGAGGTTTGATCCGAAATATTGTGCATTTCTACACCTTCCGAATTGAATTGTTGAATCCAGTCCCAATCTTTTTCGATGTTAGAAGCGTTTACCACCAACATATAGGTTTTATCATCTATTTTGTAAACCAAAAGATCATCAACAATACCACCATCTTTATTTGGCAAACAAGAGTACTGAACTTTTCCATCGTATAATTTAGAAGCATCGTTACTGGTTACACGTTGAATAAGATCCAATGCGTTTTCACCTTTCAGAATAAATTCGCCCATATGGCTTACATCAAAAACACCCACGCCGTTACGAACAGTTGCATGTTCAGCATTAATACCTTCGTAAGTAACAGGCATATTGTAACCTGCAAATGGAACCATTTTAGCGCCTAAAGCGATGTGTTTTTCTGTTAATGCGGTGTTTTTCATCCGTAAATTTTATTTTTTTATGATAATGAAGCCAGTATAGCTGATATTCTGTGAATGATGACGGCTTTATTCGCTATTCTTCTTGGGGTGCAAAAGTACTAAGAAAAAGACAAAATTTTGAGGTTAATTTTAAGGAGATTTTGGATAATTTTGCTATTCTTCCGTCATGCTGAACTTGTTTCAGCATCTATTAAAAAGATAGGCGCTCAGGTAACACAACACCAACTAACTTTCATTAAAACTTAACACTAATATCAAATAAATAGTCATAATTTACGCACCAAATCATTTGGATATCAATAAAACGATATGAAAAAAAGTAATAACTATTTCACCTGGAAAAACTTTGCAGACAACTTCCAAAACGAAGTAACAGGAGCAAGGGATGTACACACAAATATGTTAAAAAGTGGAGTTAAGGAAAACAGCTACACTAAAATGGATTTTACCTTTATTTCTGACAAAAAGGAAAACCTTATCAATCTAGGTGATTTCATAAAATCGCATTACCCATACACCCTATCAGAAATAAACAGTTATGAAGGTTTATGGGAAATTAGCGGAGAAACTAATGAAATCCCAATTACCTCAGAGAATCTTCTTTACTGGGTGATTGATATGTTTAAGAGAGGTTACGAATTCGATGCTAAACTTGATGCTTATGGTGGCTTGTACGACCCTAACGAACAAAGTTTTCCTGATCTATCGGACGAAAAGGAAGGTTTTTATTTTGATAAAGGGTTAGCTTGTTATGAAAGCGGTGATTTAAGCGGCTCGATTATTAATTGGTCGCTAACTTTAGAAATAAACCCAGAAGACGTAAATTCGTACTATTCAAGAGCGATTGTAAAAAACGAATTGTATAGATGGAAAGCGGCATTAAATGATTACAACAGGGCACTTGCAATAACTCCAAAATTTACAGCCGCACTGCTTAACAGAGGTGGTTTAAAGGATGAGAACGGAGATTACCAGGGTGCTATTGCTGATTATGAAAAAATCCTTTCTTTTGATCATATAGATTCAGAAGATAAACAAAGTGCTTACTATAATCTCGGTAACACCATGCTTAACTTAAAAAATAAAGAGCTTGCTTGTCATAACTGGAATAAAGCTTTGGAGTTTGGCGCAGATTATGCTAAGGATAGAATAAACAAACATTGTATTTAAGCCGAAGGTTCTTAGAGATGAAAAGCAAAATCATATTTTTTATTTCCTTGGTCGGAATCTTTATTATTTTCAGACTTTTCTGTGGTGTTTATGTTCACGATGAGTTTGGGGATAAAGAGTTGTTCATCAAACATCGCCCTATATGGAAATGGAAATTTTATTCTCCGATCGGTATGTCTGATATGAAATTTGAAGATTTATCCGCTGAAGAGAAAATTGAACAAAAATATTTTAATGACTTTGTAAGAGAAAGGGGTCTGAGCCGATAAGTTCATGACCTATTATACACTCACCAATTCTTCGTAAATCTTCAGCATTTTGCTAGAGATTAAATGAACACCATGGTCGTTTTCTACTGTTTTGCGGGCGTTCTCTCCTATTTCTACCCAACGTTTAGGGTTAATGATACATTGTAAAATTGACCGATAAAATTCATCTGCAGAATCGGCAATTAAAATATCATGTCCATGCCTGCAATTAATTCCCTCTGCAGCTGTAGTTGTAGCAATAATGCATTTTTTCATGGCCATACCTTCAATAATCTTTACCCGCATGCCGGTGCCAGAGATTAAAGGGACAATCATAATTGCTTTAGAATTCATAAACTCTACCGCATCGAAAACTTCTCCCTCTACAATCAGATTTTCTGAATCGTATTCGAAGAAATGTTTCTGCATGTTTTTCCCTGCGATATAAAAACGAAGGTCTTTATTTAGTTTTTCAATATCGGGCCAGATATCATCCAAAAACCATTCTAGTCCTTCCTGATTTGGCCGCCAATCCATTGCACCTAAATGAAACAGTGTAGGGAAGCTGGTTTTGGTTTTATCTACCTTATACTTTTCTAAATCGATGGCAACTGGAAAAACCGACATCGGAATTTCGCAACCAAACATTAATATGCTTTGGCGGTCGGGCTCGGAAATGGCAAAAATATGGTGGAAACGGTTAATCTGATCGGTTTCATATGCTTTAAGCCGTTGGGCTAAAAAAGCTAAATATTTACGCCTAATGAGAAACTTTTCTGAATGAGAAAGACGTTCCCAAAGGGTAAATTCGATATTGTGTGCCCTATAAATGAGCTTGGCATTACTGTTTGCCTTAACCACATCCAGATAAGGAACAACAAAAAGCCCCTCAAATTGAATAATATCAAACACATTTTCTCGTAAAAGATTTTCCAACTGGCGGGCGGCATCTTCGCTGTAATAACGGGAAACATTATAAGATTCGTTAGTGAAAATGTTAAAAAATGCCGACCATACATTTACTTCAGTATCTAAATCGTAGGTATGGTATTTAATCTGTTCAAAAATAGGATCGTAAATATCTTCGATATCGATTCTTCCTTTTGTGGGGTTGAGGCTAAACAAAGTAATATCAGCGCCAAGTTGCAGCAAACCTTTTATGGTATTATAAACCACGATAGGATAACCACTATTTGGCGGAAAGGGAACCCGCTTAGTAATCAACAGAATTTTCACAATGTTGTGAAAATACGAAATTTTAGGCGTTTTTTGAAAACAGTTCTAACTGAGGGTCGCTCACATTAAAAGTTTTGCGGTGAAAAGGCGATAACCCGATTTCGATTACAGCCTTACGGTGTGCAATAGTTGGGTAGCCTTTATTCTGCTGCCAATTGTAATGCGGAAAATCGACGTGTAGATTAGTCATGTATTCATCGCGGTGGGTTTTCGCCAATATTGAAGCAGCGGCGATATTTAGATATTTACCATCGCCCTTTACAATGCAACTGTGTGGAATTTGCGGATAGGTTTTGAAACGGTTACCATCTATCACCAGGTATTGTGGTTGGGTATGTAATTGTTCAATCGCCCTGTGCATGGCCAAAAACGAAGCATTTAAAATATTGATCCGGTCTATCTCTTCATGATCACAAGAGGCCACCGCCCAAGCCAAAGCTTCCTGTTCTATTATGGGTCTCAGAGCGGCCCTTTGCTCATGTGATAACTGTTTAGAATCATTTAATCCTTCTAACACAAAACCTTTTGGCAATATTACCGCCGCGGCAAAAACAGGACCAGCGAGGCAACCTCTTCCAGCTTCATCACACCCGGCCTCTAATAATTCTTCCTGATAGCAGTTTAACAACATATTGCAAATTTACTGAAATAGAGATAGTAAGGAAATTATTTTGTTCAACATCTTATAAACATTAATTTTAAGGATAATATAACGTGACTGATCTAAGCCCATGAAATATAACGAAACCTTAGCGCTTCGCGTTGCCGAACGTTTAATGCATATACAAGATGTAGAGGAAAAAGAAATGTTCAGTGGGCTTATTTTTATGGTGAATGGCAAAATGTGTATTGGTGTTTCTAAGAACAGCATGATGGTGAGGCTCGACCCTAATACTTTAGAAAATTTATCCGATAAAGATGGCTGGCAGCAGATGGTGATGGGCAGTAGGCCAATGAAGGGTTACGTTTCGGTATCAGAAGATGTTTTAGGCCGGAATGATGAACTGGATTTCTGGGTTAACCTAGCGCTGGCCTTCAATCCTTTTGCCAAAGCATCCAAAAAGAAATAGTCAAATAACCAGCCACTAGCTTAAAAACTAGCAAGAGCCGTATTTTTTGATTAATTTTGTAGTTCTAATCAAATTTTATGAAAAAAGGGGCTGCTATAGCGGTATTTCTGCTATCGATTTCATTTACTGTTCTGGCTCAAGTTAAAAGAACTGCAACATCAACAGAAACCAAAGAAACAAACACGCAACAGTTACGAACACAGGCTCCCGAAGGGCATTACTGCGATTATTGTAAACTAAATTATCCCGAATCACATTTCCCTTGCATTATGAAATCCATCAAAGGCAAATTAGATGTAGCCACTGGCGAAGTAAGTTTCGTGGCCGGGCAGCCTATCAGTGGCATTGTGGTAAAAGGAGGTAAAAATCCGGGAGGCGATGCAATTACCCTCATAACCAACTCAAATGGGGAGATAGAGTTTAATAATGCCAGTGCAGGAAATTATAAATTTACCATTTTGGCACCTTCCACTAATCCCAAATCGCGGGTAGCGGGCACGCCAATCGGGGGAATAATTGTTAAAGGTGGTAAAAATCCCGGGGGCAGTTTAATTACTTTAATTACGAACGAAAACGGAGAAATCGAACTCAACAATCTTCCTGTAGGCACCTATAAATTCACAGCAATGGGCGCTTCTGCAACAGAGAAAAGTAATCCGTTATACAAATCGAGTTATTCGGAAAAGGTAAATCCGCTATATAAAAACTAAAATCGTTAAATTTACGCCACCGTCCATTTTTTGGCACTATTATGGAATCTTTCAAATCTGTGCATCTTTAAATTGTTACACATTTAAAACACACATTATGAAACGTTTAAATTTGATATTGAGCCTTGCCTTTCTTTTGATTGGGGTTCAATTATTTGCCCAAACCAATAAGGAAACTACACTGAAAATTGTAGCAGATAAAAATTATACTTTTGTTGCCAATACCGCCATGCCGATGTCGAACAACGACATTAATAAAGTATTAGCGATGATGCCAGGTAGTCAGGGTGGTGGTTCTATAAACCTAACGGGTTCGCAGTACGATGTTAAGGTTACCAAAGACAGTATTGTTGCTTATCTGCCTTATTTCGGAAGATCTTTTTCTGCTCCGATGGATCCTACTCAAGGTGGTATTAAATTTACCTCTAAAGATTTTACCTACACAGAATCGAAGAATAAAAAAGGATCTTACACCATCCAGATTAATACAAAGGATGTAAAAAGAGAAAACTATCGGTTTACCATTAATATTTCGACCAATGGTTATGCCTCATTAACGGCAAGCAGCATGAATAAACAACCCATTATTTTTAACGGTTATTTAGACGAGCCGAAGAAACAGGATTAAGGGTTTGTCATCCTGAGGGGTAATTAATTGTTTAAAATCAATATGAGTGACGTACAATTGTTTCTTTTCCATACACCATAGGCTTGCCTCGGCTCGCCGCCGCCGAAGGGCTCTTTCTTTTTGGCATCAAAAAGAAACAAAAAATGCCGGCTGAAAATTTTTCTTTTGATGGCAGTTGTGCGGCTAGAACAGTGCAGCCCGAAAAATTTGTTAGGCCGGGTTTAAATAGAACGGAGATACCGTGCTATGGCCTAGCTGAACGGAAATACAAAAGCGATTAAAATACTGATTAATAGTGGTTTGCGAAATAACGTCAATGGTAGCCTGTCGAAGGACCTACTTAAATTCATATTAAGGCATTTCGACAGGCTCAATGTGACATATCGATATTAAATTATTTCTTAACCAACTCGATCTGAAAAATATGTGGCCACTTTTTACCGGCTACAAAAAGTCTTTTGGTTGCTTTATCGTAAGCGATACCGTTTAGCACATTATTGGCCTTTGCATCTTCGGTTTTAAAATAATCAGCTGGCAATAGTCCGGACAAATCGATCTTGCTTTCTACAGCACCCGTTTCTGGATTAATAATTAGAATTTCATTAGTGGTATATACGTTCGCATAAATTTTACCGTCGATAATTTCAAGTTCATTCAGGTTTTGAATTGGACCTTTGTTATCAAAAACATCAATCGAACCTATTTTTTGATAGGAATCTTTATTCAGGAAAAAGATAGTATTCGAACCATCCGTATTCAATACTTTCTCGCCATCAAAAGCCAAACCCCATCCTTCTCTACCGGTAGTATACGAAAATTCAGATAGTTTTTTAAAGGTAGCTTTATCATATACAAAGCCAACTTTTTCGCGGTAAGTTAACTGGATAATTTTGCTTCCGATTACAGTTATGCCTTCTCCAAAATACTGTTTATCCAAATCTGCTTTCTGAAGGATTTTACCTGTCGATGGTTCCACTTTACGCAAACTGGAATGACCATAATCGCCAGCACTTTCGTAAAAAAAGCCATCATGATATTCTAAACCTTCTACATAAGAAGAGGTATCGTGAGGCAAGGTTTTAATTACTTTATAGGTGTATTCCATTGGAGCCTGAGCTGCTAAAACATTAATATTTGAGGTTAAATCTTCAGATTTTCCAGCGCCAAATATTTTGGCTGTTACCAAATGGTTACCCAATTTTAACCCTTCAGTTTTAAGTTTGATGGCCGAAGTATCGGCTTTTGAAATCATTTTAACGGTATCGATCAAGTAAACTACGGAGTCTACTTTTTGTTCAGCGCCAAATTGTACTTTAACATCAAATTCGTTTCCCGACGGCACATTAAGACCAGTCATCGGCGAAATAAAACTACGGTAGGTTGTGGTAGAATCGTCTTTACAAGAACTTACAAATGCAAGCACGATTCCGGTAAATATGAAACTTTTAATGGGGTTAATCTTCAGGCCAAAACGCATCTTCAATATGGTTTAAATTATAATTTTTATTTTTTGTAAATGTAATTGCAATAATATCAAAACGGATATCATTTTGATGGTTCATTAATTCAATATAGGCATTAGCAGCCAATTCCATCTGTATTTGCTTGGCTTTGTGTACAAATTCTTCCGGTTCGCCAAAAGCAACCGAACTCCGGGATTTAACTTCTACAAAAACCATAATGCCATTTTTATAAACAATTAAATCAACCTCGGCTTTACCATGGGTCCAGTTTTCATCTAAGATCTCGTATCCCTGATCTTCCAGATATTGCCTTGCAATATTTTCGCCTGCTTTACCTAAATCGTTATGAAAGGCCATAAGACATAATTATTGAATGAGTGAGTTGTTGAATGATTAAATGTTCATTTTCAAATGTATTATAATATGATAATATTGAATGTTTCGAATATATCTATTCTATCTTTCAATCATTTTCTCATTCAGTCACTTTTCATCCTCCCCATTCAATCACTCCATCCTTCAGTCATTCAATCCTTACTTAACAATAACAGAACCCAGGAACTTAGAAATCTCTCGTTCAACTCCTTTAATTACACCGTAACGTTGCATTAAAATCATTTGGTTATCCTCGTTCTTTTCCTCTTTAATTTCTTTCAACAGGTTCATCAATATTTTTTCGACTTTACGCTTTTTGAGGTGAAAAATGCCACCTAAAATAGTCGCTTTTAAATTCATCGTTTCATCTTTAACATAGATAAGGTGTTTATTTAACCAGTTCTCGCTCAAAGCATATTCTGAGGTTGAAAGTGTAATGGCCAGATCGGCAATATCTCTATCCTCATGTTTAACAAAGTGGTTCGACGTGGGTAATCTGCCATTGTCGATTTCTGATTTATAATAATCGATAATTCTTTTGCAAAGTGGATCATCAAATTCTACATCGCTCAGGTTCTGCATGATGAATGAACCGATGTACATATCATCAATTTTATCCCAGTTTACAAATTCGTGCCCGAAAGCCAGTAATAAGCGCACAATTTCTTTTTCCTGATGCTCATTTTCTTCTACAGGTGCTTCATGACCCATTGGGCCTGCACTGTCATCCCATAAATCATCGGGGGGGCCAAGTGGCTCTGGTGCACCTGAAGAATATGGCTTTGGACTTGATGACGGATTTGCCCGCTGGTTGTTATCAAAGCTTTTTTTGAGCTTTGCCGAGCGCATTTTATTTAACTCACTCAGTAAAATATGCTCATCAATTTCGAGTAAACTACTACACTCCCTGATAAAAACGGAGGCCTTAATCGGGTCAGGGATTTTGGCAATACTTTCTACAATATCGCGGATAATGCCTGCTCTTTTAATCGGATCATTGCCCGCATCCTTAAGCAATACATTCGCCTTGTATAAAATAAAGTCTTTTCTGTTCTGCTCGAGATAGGTTTTAAACGCCCCTGCCCCAACATGGTGCATATAAGAATCGGGATCATGTCCATCGGGGAAGGAAACGATTTTTACGTTTAGTCCTTCTTCCAAAATCATATCCAAACCACGGAGGGAGGCTTTAATACCCGCAGCATCGCCATCAAATAAAATGGTAATGTTCTGGGTAAAACGCCCGATCAGTTTAATCTGCTCTACGGTTAACGAAGTACCCGATGAGGCCACTACGTTTTCTATTCCGGCCTGATGTACCGAAAGCACATCGGCATAACCTTCCGCCAGGTAACAGTTATCTAAATCGCGGACAGCTTTTTTGGCATGGAATAAACCGTAAAGTACATTCGATTTGTGGTAAATTTCGCTTTCTGGTGAATTTACATACTTAGGGACATTTTTGTCGGTTTTTAAAGTCCTACCTCCAAAACCGATGATCCGGCCTGTAAAGTTGTGGATCGGAAACATTACCCGCCCGCGAAAGCGATCGTAAATTTTGCCGTTATCGTTTTTGATCGATAATCCGGTGGCTTCTAAAAACTCTAATTTATGTCCGGCGTTGATTGCGCTTTGCGTCATCGCATCCCATACATCCGGAGAATAACCCACCTCAAATTTTTTAAGGATGTCTTCCCTAAACCCACGTTCTTTAAAATAACTTAAGCCAATGCCCTTTCCTTCATCTGTTTCCCAAAGCTGTTTTACAAAAAATGCAGCAGCGTACTGCGAAACTACATAAAGGCTTTCCTTGGCACTTTGTGCTTCGGCATCTTGAGGGCTCAGTTCGGCTTCCTCAACTTCTATATTGTATTTATTGGCTAAAAATTTAAGTGCTTCGGGATATGAATATTTTTCATGATCCATAATAAAGCGCACCGAATCGCCTCCTTTACCACAACCAAAACATTTGTAAATGCCTTTAGTTACGGATACGTGAAAGGAAGGTGTTTTTTCGCCGTGGAATGGGCAATTACCAATTAAACTGGTTCCGCGTTTCTTTAAGTGCACAAAATCCCCAACTACCTCCTCAATACGGGCGGTATCCATTATCTTATCTATCGTTTCGCGGTTTATCATATACGCACAGCTCTTTCCTCTTCTTATTTAACCACAAAGATAACAGAGAAAAAACACAAAGAACACAGAGAAAAATTTCTTTGTGTTCTTTGCGAAATACTTTGCCCACTCTGCGGCTAAAACCTGCTATTTTACCAAAGGCAATAACTGATCGGCAACCAATTTATTACCTGTTTCATTTAAGTGTACTCTATCAACAGTTAAAATGCCTTTTTCTTTATCCTCTGGATTATTTTTTGCCTCGTACTCTGCAAAAATTTTCCTTAAATCGCATACAGGAAGATTATTTTTTGCAGCCAATGTTCTAATCCCTTCAGCATATTTATTCAAATCGGCATCTAGTTCATTCGTACCATCTTTTTTCTCACCAACAACTGATGGAGTAACCAATACCACTTTGCTGCCTACACCCTGAATTTTATTGATCAGCGCCTGATAAAACTTTAAATATTTATCGTAATCGGTTCCGGTATGAGAAGATTGTTTATGCCAAACATCATTAATGCCGACATAAATCACCACTAAATCAGGTTTCTTGTTCAGCACATCATCTTCTAAACGCAGGTATAAATCGTAAACCTTGTTGCCACCAATTCCGGCTCCAATTACATCATATTTAGTAGAATCGAGCGATTTTTTGATCAGGGTTACATATCCGTTTTTAGAAACACCCTGTTGGGTAATCGAATCGCCAAAGAAGATAATCCGTTTTGGTTTAAATGTCATTGATGTTAATGCAATTAAGCAAAAGCTTAGTAAAATACTCGTTTTAAATAATGTTTTCATTGTATAATTGGTTAGGTTATTTTTTATCGGTCTTTTTAAAATCCAGGTCCTGAAAATCGAAACTAAAATCGGTTAGCGGCGAAATCGCTTCTATTTTAAATCCATCAGCCAAAGCGTTATTATCTAAACTAAAATTAACAAAAGCATCGGCATCTAAACTTCTATCATACCATTTCACAATAAAGGTATTTCCTTTGTAATAAGTCATGTCGCCTTTCAATTTTGGAGCGTTTTTAGCCTGAAAATGCATCTTGCCGTTCACCTCACTAATGCTTACATCGCCAAACCAGGCATCGTGGAAAGTGCCATAATAGTTTTTAGCATCTGGCTTTGTAACTGCCAATTTTTGTTGAGCTGCAATATCGTTCCAAACCTTGCTTACCATCTCGTTAGCTTGTTTTTCGTTTTTAAGCCTGTTATCGTTATAGGTTTTAATCCTGTCCTGTCCTTTAATACCAAGATAACCATCTTTAATCGAATTGGTGATCGAATTAAAAGCAGCACCAGATTGCTGATTGGTTAATACAATAATTCCCAATTTCATCTCTGGAATAATCGTTACCTGTGTTACTATCCCTGACAAACCACCTGTGTGTGTTGCCTGAAAATTGCCATTTACGTTACTCAAAAACCAACCTAATCCATAACTACTAAAAGCAGCTGGATTGCCACCTGCAATAATGGTCTGTGGCGTCCAAAGTTCTCTTGCCACAGCAGGACTGAATAATTTCTTGTCAAGAGTTTCGCCATATTTACCACCATTGATCATGGCCATTACCCATTTGCTCATATCGGTAACGTTCGAATAAATTCCGCCGGCGGCATTTGCAATCTCTCCGAAGCTTAATCCTACCGGAAGCAGTTTACCTTCGTAAGGGGCATGGCCATCAATTACATTCGATTTGTCTTTTAAGCGGTACCAGGAAGCTGCCGTTTTGGTCATGCCCAATGGTTTAATGATCCTGCTTTCAATAAAATCTTCGTAAGTAATGCCTGAAACCCTTGCTACCACATCGCCAGCAACAATATACATCAGATTATCATAATCATATTTTGTACGGAAAGAGGAAACCGGCTTTAAATAACGCAGGTTATGGATCAATTGCTTTTTATCAACCGTTGAAGAATCTGGCCAGATCATTAAATCGCCCGCACCTAAACCCAAACCACTGCGGTGCGTGAGCAGATCGCGGATGGTAAATTCGCTGGTTACATAGGCATCGTACATTTTAAACTCGGGAATTACATCGGTAACTTTAGTATCCCAGGTAATTTTCTTTTCATCAACCAGCATGCCTAATGCAGCAGCCGTGAATGCTTTTGTATTTGATGCCACACCAAAAAGGGTATGCTCATCAACCTTTTTATTGGTTTTGATGGAACTTACCCCATAACCTTTTAAATGGATTACTTTACCGTCTTTAATTACAGAAACAGCAATTCCGGGAACATTAAAGGTGGTGAGTGTTTTTTCTACAACACTATCGATCTGTTTTGAAGTGAGCACCTGTGCATGCACATGAAGGCCCAAAAACAGTGATAAAGCTAATGATATTTTAAATTTTAACGGGGAAAGGAATTGCATATTTATCAGTTTAAATAATCGTTTAAAGATAATAAATCTTTTAGGCGATAGTCAAATCCTTATTTGCCCTTTTCGAGTTTATAATCTTTGTGTACGATTAAAAAACTTGCTCTTTCTTCCTTTTTGAAAGGATAATCCCAGTTACCCTGGTAGGTAATTTTGGTTGGTAATTTATCATCTCCGAAATAGCCCATTTCTATATTCATCTGCACATCAAAATCGAACAGCATGTTGCTGTATTTCATATCTACATAACGCCCCAGAATATTGAAATTTCTTTTATCGAAAATGGTAACCAGTTCCTTGATCATGATGCCATCTTTTGTCCAGCTGCTTAAATCGGGTTTAACCGAAACCTTAAAACGATAAACAGGAATAGAATCAAGGTAGGTACCGCTGGTGAAACCATAATCGTAATACTGGCGCATATTGGCCGAAAATATTTCGGTTTTACTGCCAATAAAAGGAACTTTTACCGGACGGCCAGGATTAAAGATCAGTATTTTGAGCTTGTCTTTATAACTTTCATTTGTTCCGCCCTTTCCGTCAGGCTTGGGTGCATTGGGTACAAAATCGGTGTTATAAGCATTCATAAAAATGTAATCGAACATCTCTACCGTATAAAGTTGGTATTTGCCATTTTTCTTATAAATTTTCCCGGTATCCTGTTTTACCAGATACTCCATTTTATAAGGACCGCTATTGTTATGTCTTATTTTACGGTAAATTTTTCCATCAACCTTGTTCTTTTTATCGTAACTGTAAATCCTGTTTTCGGCAATGAAAGAATAACGTTTCATATCCCTAAACGATTGATAAAAGGAAGTATCGTACATCACCTTTCTGATAAATGTCTCTACATTCAATTTTTCGGCCTTGATATTTACTGCAGAATCGAGCGTAATGGTTTTAATTGTATCAGGATTAAAGCGGTTGATTTCCTGAGCGAAACCTGTGTAAAAGAGCGACGTTAACAATAATAACAAAAATACTTTTTTCATGGAAGGTAGATGTAAAAGGTAAAATGGATAATGTATCATGAAAGATGTAAAACGGGAGAAAGATTATTTCCGTCCATCTTACATCCTCCACCTTATCATTAATTCCCTAATTGTTTTAAAGCAATATAGGCCATTAATCCTGTTGATATTTTCAAGGCATCTTCATCAACATCAAATCTTGGGGTATGTACTGAATATTGTGTGTCTTTTGCAGCATTCCCAGTACCTAAACGATAAAAACAGGCATCTGTTACCTGCGAGTAGAAAGAAAAATCTTCGGCAGCCATCCAGATATCTAAATCAACCACATTGTCTTTCCCCAAAAATTCTTCGGCAAAAGCCCTTGCATTTGCTGTTAATTTTTCTTCGTTAATTAAAAATGGATAACCTCTATGGATATCAAAATCGCAGCTTCCCCCCATACTTTCGGCAATTCCTTCAGCCATTTTTTTCATGCGTTTATGTGCTTCATCTCTCCAGCCCTCATCTAAGGTTCTAAATGTACCCTCGATTTTTACCTCATTTGGAATAATGTTAGTTGCGCCATTGGCATTTACCTTACCAAAAGACAAAACCGATGGTGTACGTGGATCGGCATTGCGACTAACAATCTGTTGCAAAGCAATAATGATATGCGATGCAATTAAAACCGGATCGATATTCTGGTGAGGCTGAGCGCCATGACCGCCTTTCCCGGTTACAGTAACATATAGTTCATCTGTTGAGGCCATGTAAATACCTGAACGGAAGCCTACTTTACCAGCATCAATTAACGGCATTACATGCTGACCAACAATATAATCAGGTTTTGGATTCTCCAATACACCTTCTTTAATCATTATACTTGCTCCGCCTGGCAACAACTCCTCTGCGGGTTGGAAAATCAGTTTAATTGTTCCACCAAAATCATCTTTCATTTGGTTTAGGATATGAGCTGTTCCTAAAAGTGAAGAAGTATGCACATCGTGTCCGCAGGCATGCATTACGCCATGATTTTTAGAACGATAAGGTTTGTCGTTTGCTTCGTGAATAGGCAAGGCGTCCATATCAGCACGTAAAGCAATTACTTTATCAGATGGCTGATTACCCTTAATTAAACCTACCACACCCGTATTGGCACAATCGGTATATTCAATCCCCCATTTTTTTAATTTATCCTTGATGAACAATGAAGTTTCGAATTCTTTGAAAGATAATTCAGGATTGGCATGGATATGTTGACGATAGCCCACTACATCGTTAAAAATGTTCGCGGCTAGTTCTTGGATTTTATTTTTGATCATTACTTGTTGTGGTATCTAAACTTGGTGCATTAATTTTTTCCCTAAAAATAAACAGTGTCGGGAAGTTTGGTCTGAGTTCGTTTATTAGGCGCTGCGCTTCTAAGCGTGTTCTAAAATCGCCCACCCGAACATAATAGTTAGGTTCTTTATAAACGAGGTAGGTATTATATTTAGGATAAAGTCCTTTAAACCTTGCCTGTTCGTTAAAAACCTCGCGCCGGTCTGACCCATAGAAAATCTGTACGCGGTAACCGTAAGCCGAAACAATGGGTTTACCCGGTTTTACCTCTCCAGAAGTTTTATAAACTGCCAACCGTTTAGCAATTAAACTATCAATTAAGGGATCTTTTATAACCGTAACCTCTCCTTTTTGTGCAAAAGCAGTGGTAAAAAGGAACAAACAGCCTACAAAAGTTAATATTGTTTTCATGTGTAAAAGACCTTGGCATTTAGTGAGCAGATGAATAAAATATCATCTCATTTCTTCTTAACAACAAGAATGCCGAAATCGTTGCAAAAATCGGCATTCTTTATGGGTTAAGCAAATAGTTATTACTTGGGTAGTTTTTTCAGTTCCTCATTTCGAGCGAAACGTAGTGAAGTCGAGAGATCTTTTAAAATAGGTAATCAGCTAATGTTAATTCAAAGATTTCTAAAGTACGATTGAAAATCAGTTTCTCGGAAAAGATTTCTCCATTCCGCTGCCGATGAAAAATCGGCATGCTTCAGTCGAAATGACGATCAATCTATATGATGACATTACAAAAAAAGCCCCAACAAATGTTAGGGCTTAGTAAAGTATTATAGATCTTGATTATAAATTAGCGCCGTGGCAATTTTTGAATTTTTTACCGCTACCGCATGGGCAAGGTTCGTTTCTGCCAACGGTTGCTTCCTTACGGATTGGCTGTTGTGGAACGGGCTCACGCGTATCGCCAAATTCGATACCTGGTTCTTCTCTGCCAAATTCTTGTTTAGTAGTTTGCAACTTCGGTTGTTTTACCGGAGCAGGTGCTTCTCTAACCTGATCTGGCTCTTGCTGAACCGGGATACCGCCTTTATATAAGAAACTTACTACTTCTTTATTTACCGCATTAAGCATGTTTTTAAATAGGTTGAAAGCTTCCATTTTATAAATTACCAATGGATCTTTTTGTTCGTACACTGCGTTTTGTACCGACTGTTTTAAATCGTCCATTTCGCGTAAATGCTCTTTCCAGCTATCATCGATCAAGGCAAGGACAATAGTTTTTTCGAATGAACGAACCACTTCTTTTCCCTTGTTGTCGATTGCTTTCTTCAAATCAACCGCTACCTGAATACCACGGATACCATCAGTAAACGGAACCACAATCTGTTCGATGTGCTCGCCACGTTCCTGATATACCTGGGTTAAAACTGGTAATGATTGTTGAATAATGGCTTCCGATTTACGTGCGTAAAATGCTTCAGCTTCATCGAACAACCTTTCAGTTAATTGAGGGATGTTGGTTGAAGTAAATTCTTTTTCGGTAATGGCCGTATCTAAAGAGAAGTTTTTGATTACTTCCAGTTTAAAACCATCGTAATTTCCTTCTTGTTTATATTCGCTTACGATATCTTCAGCAACATCGAAAACCATATTGTTCATATCTACATCTAAACGCTCGCCAAATAACGCGTTTTTACGTTTAGCGTAAATTACAGTACGTTGCGAGTTCATCACATCATCGTACTCCAATAAACGTTTACGGATACCAAAGTTATTTTCTTCAACTTTTTTCTGTGCACGTTCGATAGATTTGGTAATCATAGAGTGTTGAATCACTTCACCATCTTCGATACCCATACGTACCATAATACCAGAGATACGCTCTGAACCAAATAAACGCATTAAGTTATCTTCTAACGAAACGAAGAACTGAGATGAACCCGGATCGCCCTGACGACCTGCACGACCACGTAACTGTCTATCTACACGACGAGACTCGTGACGCTCGGTACCTACAATGGCTAAACCACCAGCTTCTTTAACACCTGCGCCCAATTTAATATCGGTACCACGACCAGCCATGTTGGTTGCAATGGTTACAGTTCCTGCCTGACCAGCTTCGGCAACAATATCGGCCTCTTTCTGGTGCATTTTCGCATTTAATACATTGTGTTTAATTCCACGAAGTTTAAGCATACGGCTTAATAACTCAGAAATCTCTACCGATGTTGTACCCACTAGTACCGGGCGACCAGCTTTTGGCTCTAGTTGCCCTGTTTCAGGATTAACCGCAGGAATTAATGCACCTTTAGCATCCAATTTAGGTACAGCTCTGCCTGTTTGATCGTATTTAACTACTGGTTTGCCGTCTTTTTGCTTTATGTTACCTTCTTTATCCGTTTCATATTCTGTTTCATAATGAGAATATGGAAAAACAAGGAACTGAATTTCTGAAGCAACAGCGTTATATTTTTCACGAACGGTACGGTAAACGTAATCCTGTTCATCTTTTCTGGAAATATTTCTGTTGGTTGGAATTTCTACCACATCTAGTTTATAGATTGACCAAAACTCGCCAGCTTCTGTTGTCGCAGTACCCGTCATACCACAAAGTTTGTGGTACATACGGAAATAATTTTGTAAGGTTACAGTTGCATATGTTTGGGTAGCATCCTCAACTTTTACATTCTCTTTAGCCTCAATTGCCTGATGTAAACCATCAGAGTAACGACGGCCATCCATAATACGACCTGTTTGCTCATCAACAATTTTAATCTTTCCTTCATCGATGATGTATTCTACATCAATTTCAAATAAAGTATAAGCTTTTAACAATTGGTTAACCGAGTGGATGCGTTCTGCTTTAACAGAATAATCGCGCATTAGGGCATCTTTTTGAACTACTTTTTCTTCTAAAGGCAGATCAGATTTCTCTAAATCTGCTACTGCAGTACCTACATCAGGCAATACAAAGAAATTCGGATCTTCACCTGATTGGGTAATCAGTTCGATACCTTTTTCCGTTAATTCAACCTGGTTATTTTTCTCATCTATATAAAAATACAATTCAGAATCTACCTTAGGCATATTCTTAGATTGATCTGCCATATAGTGGTTTTCGGTTTTCAACAACAAACCACGAACACCGCTTTCACTTAAAAACTTAATTAAAGCTTTGTTTTTTGGCAAACCACGGTATGCACGTAATAAGGCTAAACCACCTTCACCTTCTTCGGTTCCGCTGTTGCCTGCGTTGATTAGTTTCTTCGCTTCGTTTAATGCCTGGGTTACATAAGCTTTTTGTGCATTAACCAAACGTTCGATACGTGGTTTTAATTCATAAAACTCATGCTCATCGCCACGTGGAATCGGACCTGAGATAATTAAAGGGGTACGGGCATCATCAATTAAAACTGAATCGACCTCATCTACCATTGCAAAATGCTGTTTGCGCTGTACTAACTGGTCAGGTGTCTGCGACATATTGTCACGCAGATAATCAAACCCGAACTCGTTATTGGTTCCATAGGTAATATCTGCAGCATAAGCTTTTCTTCTTTCCTCAGAGTTTGGCTCATGTTTATCAATACAATCTACACTTAAACCATGAAATTCGAATAACGGGCCATTCCACTCACTATCACGACGGGCCAAGTAATCATTCACAGTAACAATATGAACACCTTGTCCGGCCAATGCATTTAAATAAGCCGGCAATGTACTTACCAGGGTTTTACCCTCACCGGTAGCCATCTCGGCAATTTTACCGCTGTGCAATACAATACCACCAATTAGCTGTACATCGTAGTGCACCATATTCCAAACTACTTCGGTTCCTGCAGCATCCCACCTATTCGCCCATTGTGCTTTATCGCCAACAATTTTAACATTGTTTTTTCTTGCTGCATAATCTCTATCGAACTGTGTTGCGGTAACCTCTAAATAATCGTTTTCACTTAAACGACGAGAAGTTTCTTTAATTACAGCAAAAGCTTCCGGAAGGATTTCCAAAAGTACTTTCTCCAATTCTGTGTCGCGCTCTTTACCTAAGGCATCAACCTGATCATAAATCGCTGTTTTTTGGTGAAGATCTAAATCTTCGCTCTCTGCATCAGCTTTTAGTGCTGAAATTTTCTCATCAATTCCGGTTAAAAAGGCCGAAATCTTTTCTTTAAATTCTATGGTTTTACCACGTAACTCATCGTTGCTAAGCGCAGACAGTTTACTGTAGTGTTCGTTAATTTTAACAACCAATGGCTGAATAGCCTTTATATCTCTTTCTGATTTACTTCCGAAAACCTTCGCTAAAAATCCTAACATTATAATATTTTAAATCGTATTTATTATTAAAAAATGGTGTGTTACAACAACCAAGCCATTGTCTTTCTTAAGTCAGTTTGGCAGTTGCTGGTATGAATGAGGCTAAAAACCTCTCAAAAAATATTGTGGAGAAGAAAACTAGGGGCTATTGTTCTTCGGTTTTTTTCTGATTGTTAAATCGGCAATTACCTGATTTACGCTCACATATTTTGCAACTTTTAATTGGGCTTGGGTCCCGATTAAAGCCAGCTTGGTGTACGATAACAGATAAGGGTTACGGTCTTCATTAAGTTGAACCGACTCTTTACCCGTTGAATTAACGCTGATGTTATGCTCATTACAATATTCGTTTAATATCCTTAGCCCTTCAACGCGTTCGGCTTTTGCCAAATGTGTTAAGCTAAAAAATACAAGCGATATGGTAACCAGGTGTTTCATTAATAGCGGCAAAGCTAGTTTTAATCTTTTATAAAAAGAAATTACATCATCGCAAAAAGCGTACCTCAATTCTCTGAGCTTTTTTTGCTTTTGTTTTCAACAGGTTTTCGAACTTACATTTAGATTGAACGTAAAAGCATAGCATAATTCTTATAATTGTTTTATTTTCATAAAGACGTTAGGATTTCTTAGCGTCTTTTTTAATTTTATGCCATGTCGAGGAAAGTAATTACGCTATGTTATCGAAAAATAATTGATGCAACCAATACCAGCACATGGGACAAGTTTGTACATGAAGATAGTTTTGCCGAGTTCAAAATGCAGGCCCAATATTATAATCAGGAACAGCAGTATACTACTTTTGCCGAAATGGCACTAAATGTTCCGGAGGCAGAGAAGTTACATTTTCTGGTTAGCGCAGCAATTACCGGCTATTTGCGCCAGTTAAATGGAATTATTCCTGATGTACTTGATAATTTAGGCAGGCGTTTCCTGACTTTTGAAAACTTTAAGTTCGAATTGATCAATTCGGACATTAACAGTCTTGAAAAGCATAAAGTGGCTATCAATTTTTTCTCAAAACCGCTGGTTTGGCACGATACAATAGATAATTTGCTTTTGGTATCGCAATTTAAAGAAAGTAATGAAGATGAAGTTTTTACTAATCTTTTTCAGATCCAGCCTTTTGTAAGTATTCATGCCATAAAAAATATTGATTAACGATGGAACTTACACCTGGAAAAATATTTTTAGCCGATGAGCGGGGCTTAACAGAAACTTTGGCACTAAGAAGATACAGCACCTTTAATTTTGAGAAATATTATAGTGAACACAGAACACCTTTCGGCAGCTTATTTTTATGTAATGATGAATCGATTGCTGGTGGAAAGGTTACGTTTTTTCTATGCAAGGAAGATTCGCTCCAGATATTTATGCCAATTACTGGCGGAATCGATATTGTTGCCAATGGAAAAGAATTTGTTTTAGAAACCGGGCAAGTACAGGTATTAAATATGGGTAAAGGCGAAGTATTGGAAATCAGCAATCCCTACCAAAACGACGTAATTAACTACATACAGTTTGGGATTAAAACCGATATGTTTTTAATGCGGGCAAGTGAAATGCTTTTCAGTTTCGATTTTGAGAAAAACCGGAACCAGCTGATCGAAATTATTTCCAGCCCGAAATTACCTTTTAAGCTAAGTGCAGGCATTTTTGCTGACCGTGAAGAAGCAGTTTATAAAATGCAAAGTCCAAACCATCAGCTCTATGCTTTTATTATTGATGGAGTTTTCGAAATTGAAGGCCGCTTGATGCATGCAAGAGATGGTTTAGTGCTCTGGGATATTGAACAGGTAGAATTGGAAGCATTGAGTGATAATGCAATTGTAGTGGTTTTGGAGTTTGGATTTTAGTTTTTTTGTCATTCTGAATGCGGTGAAGAATCTTTAATTTACTAAAAGATTCTGAAACAAGTTCAGAATGACGAATCGTATGGGAAAGACTGCAGTGCAATCAGATGTTACCATCTTACACCACAAACAAAAGCCTACTACTTAAAAACTACTTCTGTAGCCCCGTAACCAAACTTTTCTTTTCTGGCATCCATGTATGTTTTTACGTGTGGGTTTTTACTGATCATTTTATGGATTTTATCTCGTAAAGTACCATTTCCTGAACCGTGGATAAAAACGATTTTATCGAAATGATGCACAACCGCAGCATCCATCGCAGTTTGAAAATGATTGATCTGTATCTGCAACATTTCATCAGCTTCCAGAAAATGATGGTCATCTCTCAGTTTTTCGATGTGCAGATCGATTTCTTTTTGAGGGGCTGCAACTGTTTTTTTCTCTTCAGTTGATTTAAAAAAACTTTCTTTTAATTTTTGCGGATCGATGGTTACCGAAACAAGATCATCCAAGCGGATTAGCCAGCCCTTATTTCTCAATTGAGGCAATTCCTTTTGTTCGGTGCTAAAATCTTTTGCCCTAAACTTCTTACGGATTACCAAAGGATCGATAGGTTTCACATCAGCTTTGCTAAATACTAAAACCTGAAAGTTAAATTCTGGCCAAAGATCAAGATCAGCCAAGGAAGCAGAATAAACTAAAGTAGAGCCGTAAGATTCGATTATCCCATGAAAAGCACCTGCATACTTCTCTTTACGCTCGGTAGTTAAGCTTACCAATAAAATATTCGGAGAATGGTTTTGCAAGTTAAAATGCACTACATTACCGGCTTTATCATCGGTTGCAACAGCTATATAAATGCCGTTTTCGATTTTGTTAATGCTGGGGATATTTACCTGAATGGGTTTTGGTGCATCTAACGCTTCGGCTACCACACCATGACCATGTACAGAAGTTAAATTACTCACTGCAACAGGTATCTCGAAACCATCTTCATCGGTAACACCCAAAGTCTGGCTATCGATAATTTTAGTTACATAACCTTCACGTTTTTCATCAACAAAACGCACAAAATCTCCCAGTTTAAATTTCATTTCTATATTTTTTTAACCACCAAGGCACAAAGTACACAAAGATTTTTAAGCAATTTGAATTAAACTGCCCTAGATGAAGCTATTTACCTCCTTTACCTTTAGTCCTTGGTCTTTCAGCTCTTTTAGTGCCTTGTATCGTTTCCGTGGTAAATGCTCAGGTAACTTTCATACCTCGAAACGGCAATTTCGCCCTCGTTTACCGCGGCTAAAACAGCACAGCCGGGCTCGTTAATGTGCCTGCAGTTGTTAAAACGGCAATTGTGCGAGGTTTTAAAGATTTCTCTAAAAAAATGCCCCAATTCTTCTTTTTCAATATCAATCACACCCAGTTCTCTAATTCCGGGAGAATCGACAATGAAACCGCCCTGTGGCAGTTCGAACATTTCGGCAAAAGTAGTGGTATGTTGTCCTTTATCGCTCCAGTCTGAAACCTCCCCTGTTCTTAAATCACGATCGGGCAATAATGCATTAATCAAACTCGATTTCCCAACGCCCGAGTGACCGGATATCAGTGTAATTTTATTGGTAATCAATTCCTGAATAACCGGAATATTAATGCCTTTTAAAGCCGAAACTTCGTAACAGGCATAGCCGATATTCTCGTATATATCTTTAAACTCCTGAAGAATTTCTAAACCTTCTTTACTAAACAGATCGAGTTTATTAAACACCAAAACCGCAGGTACATCGTAAGCCTCGGCTGTAACCAGAAAACGATCGATAAAACCTAGGGATGTACGGGGCGAAGCCAGCGTAACCACCAACATGGCCATATCCAAATTTGCAGCTAATATCTGCGCCTGCTTACTTAGGTTGATCGATTTGCGGATGATGTAGTTTTTACGCGGTAGCATTTCGTGTATCAAACCCTGGTTGCTATCCCGTTCCAGATCAAATTTCACCCTGTCGCCAACCGCAATCGGGTTGGTGGTTTTAAGTCCTTTAATCCTGAATTTACCTACAATCCGGCAATCATAGCGTTCGCCATTATCGGCCAAAACACTATACCAGCTCCCTGTAGATTTAATAACTAATCCCTGCATATTTGCGGTAAAGGTATGAATATGATTTCATTGGTAGAAGCGACTAGCAAGGATAAAAGTTTGTACATTAATGTTGAAGAACAAAAATAAATACAGACATTTCGGCGATATATTTTGTTATCCATTAAATATCTTACATAAATCCAACGCTTTAAAAGGCAAAAAACCTAAATTTGCGACAACAAAAATCAAAAATATAATGAGTTTCAGAATAGAACACGATACCATGGGCGAGGTGCAGGTACCAGCCGACAAATACTGGGGTGCACAAACCGAACGCTCACGCAATAACTTCAAAATCGGACCAGAAGGTTCGATGCCAAAAGAAATTATCCATGCTTTTGGATACCTGAAAAAAGCAGCTGCGCTTGCCAATACCGAACTTGGTGTATTATCAGCAGAAAAAGCCGATTTAATTGCTAAAGCTTGTGATGAAATTATTGCTGGACAGTTAGATGATCAATTTCCTTTGGTAATCTGGCAAACCGGTTCGGGTACACAAAGCAACATGAATGGTAACGAGGTGATTGCAAACCGTGCTCATGTAATTAATGGTGGTTCATTAGCTGATGATAAAAAAGTACTTCACCCTAACGATGATGTAAATAAATCACAGTCATCAAACGATACTTATCCAACTGCAATGCACATTGCAGCCTATAAACTTACGGTTGAAAATACCATTCCGGGTTTAGAAAAATTAAGAAATACTTTAGCCAAAAAAGTAGAAGAATTCAGTTCGATCGTTAAAACCGGGCGTACACACTTTATGGATGCTACACCACTTACGTTAGGACAGGAATTTTCGGGTTATGTACAACAGATCGATAACAGCATCAGGGCCATTAAAAATGCTTTGGTTATGGTTGCCGAACTGGCTTTAGGTGGTACCGCCGTTGGTACTGGCTTAAATACACCAAAAGGATACGATGTTTTAGTGGCTAAAAAAATTGCCGATTTAACAGGTTTACCATTTGTTACGGCTCCAAATAAATTTGAGGCTTTAGCAGCGCATGATGCAATGGTAGAACTTTCTGGCGCTTTAAAACGTACTGCGGTTGCTTTAATGAAAGTAGCAAACGATGTAAGAATGTTAAGTTCCGGTCCACGTTGTGGTATTGGCGAAATTGTAATTCCTGATAACGAGCCGGGATCTTCAATTATGCCAGGCAAAGTTAACCCTACGCAACCAGAAGCTTTAACTATGGTTTGTGCACAGGTAATCGGTAACGATGTTGCCGTTTCGGTGGGCGGGATGAGCGGCCATTTCGAACTTAATGTGTTTAAACCGCTTATTGCGGCTAATGTATTACAGTCGGCCCGCTTAATTGGCGATGCCTGCGTTTCTTTCACCGATAAATGTGCGGAAGGAATTACCGCTAACTTGCCAGAAATTGAGAAACATTTACAAAATTCTTTAATGTTGGTTACGGCTTTAAATCCGCATGTGGGTTACGAAAACGCCGCTAAAATTGCGAAAAAAGCACATAAAGAAAATAAAACTTTAAAAGCTGCAGCGGTAGAGTTGGGCTTGTTGACCAACGAACAGTTTGATGAATGGGTTCGCCCGGAAGACATGGTTGGCAGTTTGAAATAAGCTAATCACATAAACGGTCGTCATCCTGATCCCGATTTATATCGGGATCAGGATCTTTTCAGTACTTAAAGATGTTGAAACGAGTTCAGCATGACGCTCCGACTTTAAAATATTGGTTAATTAAAACATAGGCAAAATGAATTCAGTACTCTCTACATTGCTCAGCTCAGTATCCATCATTTCACCGGTTATCATATTTGGAACCTGCTGTTATTTTTTAGCAAAAAAACCTGCTGTTGAGGCTATTTTAATGACCATTGGTTCAGGAATCGGTTTACTTGCAACCTTGTTTTATAGTATACTAGTGCCCTTTTTAGTAAATGACCGTCATTTAGTATACACTGAAATTTCGCAATATTACACTGTAATAGGCATCATTAGCTTTATAGCCAGTTTATGTTTCGCCGCAGGTTTTTTAATTCTGGTCATCAATACTGTTAAAAAGAATAAGGTCATTTACGATCAGTTTCCTAAAAGCATCGATTAATAATACAATGAACAAGCTGCACCCGGATTTAAAGAATTTCTGCATCATCCTTTTTACATTATCTATCTTACATGTAGCTTGTAGTCCGCGGCCCAATATACAGGGCAAAGGTGAAGATTTTATGCAAGGCGTTTGGAACGAAGATTCCGTCGCTTTTAGCAATAAGCTGAGCAACTACACACAGCACCATTTCAAATTTACCTGCGATTCTGTTTATATTGATATGGTTACCCACAGCAAAGTAAATTTTTATGAAGATTCTTGCTACAACAATGGCATTTGGAAAGAATATGCAAGAGGTGTTTATGTAGTTAAAGGCGATACCCTATTTGTTGGTGCCACCTTTACACACGCTAACCATAAACAAAAAATATCGGGATGTTACCGCATTGGCCGATACGACAAGAACTTCCTGATCAAAAAGAAATCTGCAGATACATTATTGTTAGAAAGTTTAAGCGACCAACGCGAAATCATATTAAACCTCAAAGAAAAAATTACCTGCATACAAAAAGAATTATAAAATGATTTTAACATCAATTAAAAAGAAATTAACCATTGCGATAGTTTTTGGGTTTTTAGCCTATTTACCAATTCAGGCAAATGCCTGGGGAACTATTGGTCACAGGGTAGTTGGCGAAATTGCCGATAGTTACTTAAAAGCTAAAACACGCAAGGCTATTCAGGGCATTTTAGGTTATGAGACTTTGGCCATGAGTGCAAACTGGGGCGATTTTATCAAATCAGACTCTACCTACAATTACATGTATAACTGGCATTTTGTTAATCTTCCGGCGGGGCTGAACAAAGAAGGTGTTTACAACTTTTTAGAAACTGAAAAATCGCCTAATCTTTACAATAAAATACCTGATCTAATTGCTGTATTAAAGAAAGCAAGTAGCACTGCCGCAGAAAAGAAATTGGCTTTACGCATGTTGGTGCACCTGGCGGGCGATTTATGTCAGCCTATGCATGTTGCCCGTAAAGATGATTTGGGTGGTAACCGCATTTCGGTGTTGTGGTTCAATGAAAAATCGAACATCCACAGGGTTTGGGATGAACAGCTTATCGAGTATCAGCAGTTAAGCTATACAGAATATGCGAAAGCAATCAATCACCCTTCATCAATTCAGCTGTATAACTGGCAAAACACAGGCCTTAAAGATTGCATTTACGAATCGTACGGCATTTGCAACAAAATTTACGAAAACACCAAACCAGATGCTAAATTAAGTTACCGCTATAATTTTGACTGGGTTGATACCCTTAACGAACAGCTATTAAAAGGTGGTGTTCGATTGGCGAAAATATTGAACGACATCTACGGATAACATTTAAATATTCTCGATGCCCCAACGCTAAAAAGCTTGGGGCATTTTTTTTATCCGTTGTAGCACATCAAGCGCCAGTTTCGTTTATCCGGTATAAACCAAACCAATTATAAACTGATGAAAAAACTACTGCTTATTTTAACCCTATGCCTTGCATTTGCCTGTAAAAAGAAAGAAACTCTTGCAATTGACGATATTACGAGTTACAAATGGCCCTTGCAATCAGCAACTGTTAGTCCTGTGTTAACGGTAGATGGAAAATCGAGCAGCAATTTCATGACGCTTTCAGGACCTAGTTCTTGTTTAAACAACAATTACGCATTAAGTTTTTCATCAAACGGATCTTATGCTTTCACCTCTACAGGTCCATTATGCGACATGTTTTCCTTTCAAAATGCCAAATGGACAAAAAGTGGGAATGAAATTACGCTAAATACTGGTTTCGGCAATACAGAAACTGTAAATTTAAAGGGGACAAATATCATTCAAAAATATACTTTCGAGAAGGAAGGAAAAACCTACACCGTTACTTATATATTTACAGCAAAATCTAAATAATATTGAAAATTTTAATGGTTTGCCTTGGTAACATCTGCCGTTCACCTTTGGCCGAAGGCATTATGCGCCATCTGGCAGATAAACAGAACTTAAATTGGGAAATTGCTTCGGCAGGAACGGGCAATTGGCATATCGGCAAAGCACCCGATCACAGAAGCATTTCGGCAGCGAAAGCGCTAGGTTACGACATCAGCAAACAGCGGGCACAACAATTTAACCACTCCATGTTTGCTCAATACGATCTGGTTTTGGTTATGGACAGGAATAATTTAGCGGATGTTAAAAACCTTGCTAAAAGCGAAGAAGAGCAAAAAAAGGTTAAACTTTTTCTTGATAACGACGAAGTTACAGACCCATATTGGGATAATGCCCTGTTTAACCCTGTTTGCAGGCAGGTTGAAGAAAGATGTATAGAAATTATCAAACAACTTTCTTAAATTTAAAGCTCAATATCCATCACTAACCAAGTCAGCAAAAATGAAAAAGTACCTGTCCCTATGTTTATTAATTGCATCCATTTTTTTATTCCAAAGCTATACCACCGCTAAGAAATCGGCAAAAGTTTTAGTTTTTTCCAAAACCAAAGGCTTTAGGCACAATTCCATTGAAACCGGAAAAGAAGTTATCCAAAAATTGGGTGCCGAGCATCACTTTGATGTAGATACCACGGAAAATGCCGATCTGTTTACAGAAGATAACCTTAAAAAATATGCTGCTGTTATTTTTCTAAATACAACAGGTGATGTTTTAGATAATAAACAACAGGTAGCCTTCGAAAGATATATCCAGGCAGGTGGAGGTTATGTGGGCATCCATGCAGCAACCGATACTGAATACGATTGGCCTTGGTACGGCAAATTGGCCGGTGCTTATTTCATCAGTCACCCAGCCGTACAGGAAGCTAAATTTATCATTAAAGACAAAAAACATCCTTCAACCAAATTCTTTACCGATTCAGTTTGGATGAGAAAAGACGAGCTATATAACTTTAAAAATATCAATCCAGATATTAAAGTGCTGATTACCTTAGATGAGAAATCGTATACCGGCGGTAAAAACGGCAATTTTCACCCTTTTAGCTGGTACCATAATTTTGATGGCGGAAGGGCTTTCTATACCTGTATGGGCCATACTAAAGAAGGCTGGACAGAAGATAAATTCCAGAACCATTTATGGGGCGGCATTGAATATGCCATAGGCAGACAAAAGAAACTAGACTACGGTAAAGCGCATTCTAAATTTTAAATCGCAAACTGAGCTTGTAGATTCGTCAGCAAGCTCAGTTGTTATCTTGTAAAGATCTTGCCATTGATATTAATAAATTATTGATTTTCTCATATCGACTACTTCTTTATCCTATTAGTGTTAACCAAATAAATATAATTCAGCATACAGAAAGAAGCCACAGCCCCGAAAGTATGCCATAAAAAGTGTGTGCCGATTGTAAACACATCCCATTTATCGGCAATCCGGAATGTTAACGCAAATATGAAAGCAATTAGGGCAAAGCCAACCCATTTTCCGTTTTTCCACTCTGTTTTGATCAAATAGCCAAATACTGGAAATAAAACCAGTGCAGCCATAAAAGCATAATTGATATTGATGAAGATCTGGAAATCGCCATTGCTAAAGAGCCGTCGCACGTAAAACTGAAAGAAAGCATAAACAGCTACAATTAAAACGGCAAAATACCACTTGGTTAATTTGGAAAGAAAGTAAACCCCGGCTGAAAGGCATAAGAGCATAATCGGCATCCAATCCATCATAATAAAAATTGACCAACGCCTCAATCCATGATAAGTGGTGCCTCCAATTCCACCTATATAAAGTAAAACTAGGGCAATGGTCAGAAAAGTATGCTGTTTAAAATTCCCCCAAATTTTTATTGTCCAATACACTGCAATAGCTAAAAAAAAGCAACTTGTTATAGTATTAAATGGCTCAGGAAAAAGCTGGCTAAGATTCGTTTCAGTATACATTGTACCTCCATCGGGAGGATTCTGGATAAAAGCGCTCATAATTAATTAACGTAAACTGAAATTAAATGTTTGGTGAATCCGTGTAACGATCAAGATGTAAAAATAATTTCGTGTTTACATTTTCAAGAGGTTAAATATTGGTTAACTCTTTTCCTTCAGCTGGTATTTTTTTGTACTTTAGGTGGATCTAAGCTATAATGATGATGAAATACATATTAATTCTTTTTCTATTCTTAACAACGGCAATTTACGCCCAAACACCTCCTAAACCTTACGGTGCACTACCATCAAAAAGGCAACTGGCCTGGCATGATATTGAAGTTTACGGCCTAATCCATTTTACGCCAACTACATTCGAAAACAAAGAATGGGGCTTTGGTGATGCTGACCCGAAAACATTTAACCCAACAGATTTCAACGCCGATCAAATTATTAAAGCAGCCAAGGCCGGTGGATTAAAAGGCATCATCTTAGTTGCAAAACATCATGATGGTTTTGCTTTGTGGCCAACCAAAACGACCGATTATAACATAAGTAAAAGTCCTTTCAGAGCAGGCAAAGGAAATTTAGTTAAAGAAGTGGAGCAGGCTGTGCGCAAAAATGGTTTAAAGTTTGGGGTATACTGCTCACCATGGGACAGGAACAACGCGCTTTATGGTACCGATAAATATTTAGCCATTTATCAGGCCCAGTTAAAAGAACTTTACAGCAATTTTGGCGAACTTTTTATGAGCTGGCACGATGGTGCTAATGGTGGTGATGGCTATTATGGTGGTGCAAAAGAAAAACGCTCGATAGATAACACTACCTATTACGATTGGAAAAATACTTGGGCCATTACCCGTAAAATGCAGCCCATGGCAAATATTTTTAGCGATATAGGTTTAGATATCCGCTGGGTAGGCAATGAAGATGGTCACGCAGCGCCAACCTCTTGGGCTACTTTTACTCCGATGGCACCTGATGGAAAAAATGAAGCCGTTCCCGGCCAGGCAAATTATCCACAAAGTCCCGAAGGAATACGAAACGGTAAATTCTGGATGCCAGCAGAATGCGATGTTCCTTTAAGAAAAGGATGGTTTTACCATGCCAACGAAAAACCTAAAACCCCAGAAAAACTGTTCGATCTATACTTAAAAAGTGTTGGCCGTGGTGCAGGTTTAGATCTTGGTTTAGCACCCGATACCCGTGGACAACTTCACAAGGATGATGTTGCTGCACTGAAAACTTTTGGCGACATGGTTAAACATACTTTCGAGAATAACCTGGCCAAAAATGCCCAAATTAAAGCGAGCAATAGCAGAGGCAAAAAGTATGATGGTACTTCCCTGCTTGATGGTAAAAGGGAAAGTTACTGGGCCACACAGGATGATATTCATCAGGCAAGTTTAGAAGTAGATTTAAAAACAGTTAAAACCTTTGATATCATTAGCCTGCAAGAGTATATTCCCCTGGGTCAGCGAATAGAAGCTTACACTATCGAGGTATTTGAAAACAATGCCTGGAAAAAAGTTTACGATGGCACAAGCATTGGTGCAAAACGATTGATTAAACTGGACAGTCCGGTTACAACTAATAAAGTAAAAATAACCATTACTAAATCTCCGGTTTGTATTACGCTAAGTGAGATTGGGATATATAAATTCAGAAACTAATTTTGATTTGCCCTACTTAAGCTATCACTAAGTTTGAAAGTGAGTTCTGCAACATTGGATATTTCTTTGGATGTTTGTTTACTGTACTTCAATACGCTATCAGCTTGAATATCCCTTAACATCAAAGCAGCAGCAAGAGACATTTTTTTGGCAATTTCTGCTTTCTTCGAACGATCGTAAGCCTCTAAATCTTTAAGCTTAAGAGGCTTCATCTGTTTGATAATTTGCAGGTTATTCTGGCTGGGAATAATGCCATAATCGTTCACCTCTTTAAGTTTTTCCTCTTTTGACAAGGATGCTTTCAAATATAAAAGCTGATTAAAGGAAATCAGGTTATCGCTAAAGCTATCCCTTAGCTTCTTGTATTGTTGCGTTTGATAATTCGGCGTAAGAAAGGCTACTCCAAACGAAAAAGCAATAAATAAAATAAACACGCCTGCATAACGCAATTGAGTATTCTGCCGGGGCTGCTTTTGTAATTTAAAGCTAAAAATATAGCAGATTATAAAACCAGCTATCATGCCTGCAATATGTGTTGCATTATCAGTTGATTTAGATAATGATCCATTTAAAATAATTATCGCAGCTACAAAAACTGTACTGATCAACAATGCCCGGCTTGCATTTTTCTCAAAATATTTATTGAGCAAAAGTGCTATAAGTGCACCCATTACTCCCATAACCGCACCAGAAGCGCCAAAAATATAACCCACTTCGTGAAAAAGCAAGCTGATAAATCCGCCACAAATGCCACTTAACAAATAAATAGTTAAGAATTTTTTCCAACCTAATTTATTTTCTGCCATTAACCCTAAATAGATTAATGCGTACATATTAAAAAACAGATGAGAAAACGACCCATGGATAAACAAGCTCGAAATTAGTCTCCAATATTGCCCATCAAGCACCAGGAATTTATTGCTCACACCAAAATAAACCAATAAAGCTTGTATTTTTTCAACAAAACTTTCTTTAGAACCTGTTTGGTAGGCTTGTGTTAGTAAGTATTGTCTGTAAACAAATGTTACAAACGTTATTAAAACCCAATACAGAACATTCAATGCAACCAGGATTGGGGTAACGATATAACCCTTTTGAGGAAAAAACAGGAAGAAAACATTTTTGATCTTATTCTTAATGGCTAATGGGGCCTTTTCAAAATAAGTCGCATCGGAAGTGGCAACTAATTCATGGAATTTGGCTCTAATTTCATCCCACGAATCCTTTAGGTGATACTCCACGTATTCAAATTCATGAAAGAACTTTTCGAGGTTTGAATCATTCTTCCCATAATCATTTAAAAGCAGTTGAATACCTACACATTCGCTTTTTACTACGGCGAAATTGCGGATAATACGGATAGAGATCTCCTCACTATAGGATTGAAATGATAATGGTGTATAGGCAATAATCCCGTTTTCTGATAAGTGACTTAACTTCCAGCCCAGATTTTCGATTGCCTGTCTGGCAATGATTAGGTATTTATCTGCCGGAAAATCGGCCAAAGGAATATATTTTTCAATTTTAGGCGAGTAACCCCAACTGATTGACATAGCGCGTTATATTTTTTTCGCTACTAAGATAATATAAGGTGATAGATTTTTGCTTTCGAACGGAATAATCTTTGTAAATACTTTTCCGGTCAGCCAAACTACTTTCTTAAATAGACGAACGCCCGCAGATTTCTGGCTTTCATTTTCAAGCCATACACTAAAACGGCCAAAATAACCAGATTTTACTTCTTTAAGTCCGGCATGCTCGCAGATAGATTTCAATAACGCGGGATCCATGCTATCGATATTGTGCTTATCATAATTTTCTTTATCGAAATTCTTTTGAAACCAGCCGTTAACTGCTTTAAAATTTGGTAAGGTGATAAACAAAGTGCCTCCTGGTTTTACAAAAGTGATATGACGGTTAATAATATCGGCAGTATCGTTAAAGTGTTCGATTAAACCGCAGCTTAGTACAAGATCATACTGCTTTTCGGGCGTGTAATTAAAAAGATCGGTTTCAATGATATGGATATCCTTTTCGGTTAATCCGTTCTTTTCTAAAAGCTCATTTACAACCGGTGGATGAACAAAATAATCGAGAAGGGTAACATCAAGTTGAAAATATTTTTTCAGGAATACGGCATAGTAACCGGGAAAACCGCCCAATTCGATGGCCGTTTTAACATTATCTTTCTGAATAACATCAGCTAGTTGTTGATGAAATAAATAATTTGAAGGTAACTGAACCGCTAGTCCTTTTTTACTTTCCCAATAATTTACCCAAAAAGCCCTGTCGGTTAATAAATTTGCCATGTTTTAAATAATTCCAACCCCAAAGAAACGGAAAAAATCGAGAAGTTATTTATAAAATGTTAGGTTGAGCCTCTCGGTTTTATAATAATGATCGTCATTGCGAGGCACGAAGCAATCCTACAACTATGGTTGACATTTCTATAGCATTAAGATTGCTTCGTGCCTCGCAATGACGACTATACGGCTCGATTAGCCGGTTCAAACTTTAACCGATTAACCCTATTTAAGGTCCTTCAAAATCTCAGCCACTGCTTTTTCGAGCTGAGGATCTTTATCTGCCAGGCGGTCTTCGAAAGTATTTTTCACAAAAATATCGGGTTTAACGCCATCCTTTTCGATGTTTTTGCCATCCATGGTATAACAGCCCCACGATGGTAAACGGTAAGAAGAACCATCAACCAAACCTTTAGCAGAAGTAAAAATGATCCAACGGTAGGTTTCTGTACCGATAATCTTACCCAATTTTAATTGTTTAAACCCTGCCGCTGTCATTTCAGCATCACTTAAAGATTGTTCGTTAATTAGCAACACGATTGGCTTCGCTGCCGGGCCAAAATTACTTTGTGGCGCCATTTTACCGCCGCGGTATTTCCATTGTAAATAAGGGCGCTGAGAAAGGAATTTTAACACATCATCATGTACGTTGCCTCCGGTATTGTAGCGCAGATCGAGGATAATGGCATCCTTATTTTCTTCTTGTGCAACCATATCCAATAAGAAAGTTTCCAATTCGCCACCACCCATGTTTTTCATATAAGAATAAGCAATCCTGTTATTGCTCCATTTATCAACATTTTTATGGTTTTGAGCGATCCACTCATCATAAAGATTTCCCCGCAGGGTACCCGAGCTTTCTGGATGTACGTTTACAAAAACATCTTTTCCGTTACGCTTAAAGGTCAAAGTAATTTCTCTATCCAATGATGGTTTACTAAAATAATAATCGCGGTCTATTTTTTCATCTACCTTAACGCCGTTTACTTCTGTAAGAATATCTCCTGCCAAAATATTGGTTCCGGTGCGGGCTGCATTACTTTTAGCGGCAATGCGTTCAACTTTTAAAGGATTTTCATTATCGAAGATGATTCCTGTTTCGTTAGTGATGTAAGTAAGGTTTTTGCGTTCCTCTGCCCCCGAGCTGTTAAAGCCCATGTGCGAAGAATTCAGCTCGCCTAACATGTCGTTCAATAAAATTCTCAGGTCGCTACGGTTGTTCACATACGGCAAATAAGCTGCATAACGCGTCCTCATCTTATCCCAGTCTACGCCATGAAATTTTTCGTCATAAAAATTCTCATCTAAACCTACCCAGGTTTCATAAAACATCTGGTTAAACTCGGCATTCAGGTTTCTGGTAAATTTATAACCGTGGTCTACGCGGTCAAGCTTGTTCCCTTCCAAGGTATATTTATTGATCGCTCCTCTTGATAAAACGAAAAATTTATCACCAGTTGATACAATCGAGTAATCGCCTCCATCGGCAACTTTTTCTGTTTTATTGGCTTCAAAAGGTTCAATAGTAGTACGGTAAAGGCCTGGTGCGCCTCCCTCATGGTTTGACGAGTAAAACACGTATGTTTTGTCGCCTTTGGCAAAAGCATCCGTTCCAAATTGGCCACCAAATGCAGGGCCAACCAGTTCTATGCGATCTAAAATATCCTGCGTATTAATGGTAATTACATTTGCTGGTTTTGGCGTAGGTTTTAACTCAGTCTTCTTTTTAGCTGTATCTGTTTTTGCTTTTTTATCATTTTTATTAGCAGTTATTGCAGGCTTAACTTCAGTTGGTGCAGGCTTGGTTTCTTTAAACAGGTCATCAAACTTATCAGAACGGTAAGGTTCGTCATAGTTATTCAATGCCATACGGTAAATGTGTGCATTCTGCATTCCCGTTGGGTAAGACGGCTTGGTACGGGCACTGGTAAAGAATATATATTTGCCATCGGGCGACCACGCAGGCCCTGTTTCGGTAACACCTGTATTGGTTAAATTAATGGTTTTATTACCCTTGATGTGATGCACCATAATATCCTGCTCGAAATTCCGGTACACCGTAAAAAGCACATACTCATCATTTGGCGAAAAGCTTGGCGCTGCACTTTGTAAGGCCCAAAACTCGTCGGTTACTAAAGTCTTGGCTTCAAAAGTTTTAAGATCCATCAGCTTGAGCTCGTTTCTGCCACTCAGGTATACGGCCATGGTTTTGGTTTTGTTTAAAGTGATATCGCGTACATTTGCTTTATCCTTTGTAAGCTGTTTTACCGATCCTTTTCCGTCGCCGGTAATGGTAAACCAGTTCTGATAGCCGTTTGCCGTTTGGCTGAACAGGATTGTTTTGTTATCAGCCAGCCATTTGCATTCTAAAGCACGTTCACCACTGTTGGTAATCTTACGGATAAATTTTCCGTCTGCATCGCTTACAAATACTTCACCACGTGAAATAAAAGCCATCTTTTTGCCATCGGTAGAAACATCGAATGCTGAGATATTTCCACGCACATCGTACTCTTGCTCTTTACTCAACACCTGGTTACGTGAAGTACTGATATTGATTTTCTCGGTTTTCTTCGAAGTTACATCGTAGGTGTACAATTGATAATCTTTCTCAAACACAACCGTAGTTCCATTGGCCGAAACAAAAGGACGTTTAATGGAAGTATCAAAATTGGTCAAACTTGTTTTCTTGTCACCGATAAAAGTGTAAAGATTATATTCCTCATTGCCTTCATCTGATACAAAAAAGACATTCCCTTTTTGATCAACACTGGTCCAGAAATCTTTCCCCATATAATCGGTATAACGTTTATAACTTTTTGATTTTGGGTTATACGATTGGATATCTGGATTGTAGGCTCCTTTGTAGTGTTTGCGGTTTGCAAATCGGTAACTCTCCCATGTATCGTTAAAAAACAGTTCACCACTTGGCGATTCGGCAATGTGGTGCGTGGTATTGAAATAATTATCGAATAAACGGACAGCCGTGCCACCGTTTACACTTACTTTATAGCTTGAAAAAGAATTATAGCGACCAGATGTGAAATAAATTGTTTTCGAATCCCAGCTCCAGTTGTCTACTTCATCCGCAGCATCGTTAAAAGTTAATTGTTTAATATCACCACCTGTTAAAGCCATAAGATACACGTCGTAATTACCAAACTGGTTTGATGAAAAAGCCATCCATTTCCCATCAGGAGATATTTTCGGATTAATTTCTTCGCCCTGCATGGCGGTAACCCTCGAAGCCACACCTCCTTTTACGGGTACTTTCCAAATATCACCATCATAACTGAATACTATTGTCTGCGCATCGGGCGTTAAAGCAGGGTATGCAGCAAAATAGGTTTGACCTTGAGCAAATGAATGGATAGACAACAAAAATGCTAGTGTCGCTAGCGATTTCAACAGGGATTTGATCATGATTTATTTTGTTTGGCTTTGATGCATAAACCCGGCTTGTTTAAAATAATCATTAAATTCAGACATGATTATTTTAAACATCAAAAGGCTCCATCCTACAATTAAAAAGCAATAAAAAATATTAGGATGAAAATACACAACAGATTTTATATTCGTAAACAATAAAATGTATTTTTGATTGATTTGAAAGTAGTACACCTAAATACCTACGATGGAAATGGCGGAGCAGGGCGTGCCTGTTTGCGTTTAAGTGATGCCTTAATGGCCAGTGGAATCGATTCAAAAGTATTGGTTTACTATAAATTTGGTCAAAACCCGAAGATCGATACCTTTAGCAAGTCGCCTTTTCAAAAAGCCAAAGCCATTTACAATATCCTATCTGAAAGATATTTTGCCAAATGGTTGAGTAAATCGGTAAAAACCCCTTTCAGTTTGCAATGGTTTGGCCGTTCAGTAATTAATCACCCCGATGTTAAAAATGCCGATATTATCCATTTACATTGGGTAAACCATGGCTTCCTCAACCCTAAGTTTTTAGCGCAGCTTGATGAGCTTGAAAAACCGATTGTATGGACTTTTCATGATAGCAATGCTTTTACAGGTGGATGCCATGTGCGTTATGGATGCGAAAATTTTCACCAGCAGTGCGGTAATTGCCCCATTTTAAAAATCAGTGGTAAAAATGATATTTCGCACAAAACCTGGGTGCGGAAACAAAAAGCTTATACCGAATTGAACTTCCATATCGTAGCACCAAGCAAATGGATGGCTGCATCGGTAAAGTTTAGCAGTTTGTTGGGCACGAGGAAGGCTACGGTTATCCCAAATACGATTGAAACAAAAATTTTCAAACCTTATGTTAAATCGGAGGCGAAAAAAATCTTAAAGATCAATCCTGATAAGTTTGTACTGATGAGCGGGTTTATGCCCTCAAAAAACGACAAACATAAAGGAACTCCCTATTTAATCGAAGCATTAGAAATTTTATCGCGTAGGCCTGGAATACAAAAAGAAAACATTGAATTGGTTATTTTCGGAAACAAGGAAAATGCCGAAATGCCCGAATTTCCTTTCAAAACAACTTTTTTAGGCACAATTAATAAAGATGATCATTTAGCGAAATGTTATTCTGCTGCAGATGCCTTTATTACGCCTTCTCTCGAAGATAACCTCCCCAATACCGTGATGGAAAGTTTATCGTGCGCTACACCCGTTGTTGCTTTTACTACTGGTGGCATACCTGATATGGTGAAACACATGCAGAATGGCTATCTCGCAGCGTATCAAAATGCGGAAGACTTAGCAAACGGCATTGAGTGGTTGTACCACCGTCCAAATAAAGAAGAAATCCAAAAAGCGGCAAGATTGAGTATTTTAACAGATTTCTCGGAAGAAGTAATCGCTGCCGAGCATATCCACCTTTACGAAACACTAATTGATCTGCAACCGAAATAAAATCTGAACAAAAAAAGAGTGTTAATGTAATTAGCCAACCAACAAAGACAATATTAAAAGCCTGATTTACTATATATTATATTAGTCCAATAGTGTTGGACTAATTAAAAATGTTTGGCAAATTCATTTTCAATTGGAGTAGAAAAATTCAAGCAATCTTTATTAAATTTACTCCAATCCAAAAAAGCCATTCCTTGCCAAAGCTAACTGTCATCACCATTGTATACAATAACGTTCGCGATATCGAACGTACCATTCAATCTATCCTTAAACAGACCTATAAAAAAATCGAATATATTGTAATAGATGGCGCATCAACTGATGGCACTTTACAGGTTGTTGAGCGTTATAAAGATCAGATTACAAAAATTGTATCAGAACCCGACAAAGGCATTTATGATGCCATGAACAAAGGTTTAGCACTAGCAACAGGCGATTACGTTTTATTTATGAACTCGGGTGATGAGATTTATGATGAACAAACAGTAGAAGATGTTTTTGCCTCTGCCCCCGGTGCAGATATTTATTACGGGGAAACAGAAATGTACAACGATAACTGGGAAAATTTAGGCCGCAGAAGGCACGAAGCACCCGAAGAATTTGATTGGACCAGCTTTAAATACGGCATGAACATTAGCCATCAGGCTATTTACATCCGCCGCAGCATTATTACACCGTACGATTTAACCTATAAGTATAGCTCAGATATTGATTGGATTATCAAAGCGGCAAAAAAGGCCTCTAATATTGTTAATGTTCATCGTTATGTAGCGAAATACCTGGTTGGTGGCATGAGCAAGAAAAAACACCGCGAAAGCTTAAAAGAGCGGTTTAAAATATTCACCAAATATTATGGTTTAGTACCGAATATCTTTAATCATATTATCATTGCAGGTAATTTGGCCTTGTATTTTGTTAAGCACCGTAGAACAAACGATTAGCTTATGAATGAAGAAATTAACGAGCTACTCTCCATCTACGAACAAGAAAAGGAATTAATCGAGTCTATAATTGAAGAAGATCGGATTGATAGTGATTATAAAGCAATCTATATAAATTCTAAAAATCTCAACAGGATACAGCGCCAGATTGCACTGATTAAATCATTAATAGATCCATATGCACAAGAAAAAGAACGATTAAAAAGAAAAATCGATTTTTTCGTTAAAAAAAGTGAGCTTGAAGAATCTGATGAGTACAGAACCCAGATGCTTGCTCAGATTGATCGTAAGTTAGACCAACTAAACAGTTATAAACCAGGTTATTTTAACGATGGGCAAGAGTTTGATGATGCTATATTTGATTTGGTAGAACAGAAGATTAAAGGATTTATTTTCAACTTGAAAAAAGAAAATAAATTGGCCATACTGTTTAAACGCACGGATAAAGAAATTTTATTAGCAGTTACCAATATCAAAAAGCTTAAAAAACAGCACATCCTAGACAAAAACGCTAAGGCTGTACTTAAATCAATCGGTTTTAAAGAGGAAAAACACGTTGATTCACTAGTTTTCACTTACGGTTTGGATAATTTTAAAGATGCTATTTTTATCAAAACTATTGTAAGCAGAGTGATTTTTGATGCGTTCTATTTTCAAGGACTCGATACGAAAGCGACAATTGAGATTTTTTAATAATCTCAAATTTCTAAAAACAATAATTTTCCCGAACTGTCTTTAATACATTACCTATTAAAAATTTAAAGATTATGGGACAATTAAGTAACCGCACTATTGCTGTACTTACAGAAAGCGGATTTGAAGAAGTAGAATTAACCGAGCCAGTTAAAAGGTTAAAAGAAGAGGGCGCAACCGTTCACATTATCTCCTCAAAAAGCGGAAAAATAAAAGCTTGGAACCATGATCATTGGTCGATAGAAGTTGATGTAGACAAAACCATTTCTGAAGCAAATGCCGAAGATTATAATGGTTTGCTGCTACCAGGCGGTGTTATTAATCCTGATCAGCTTCGTGTTAACGAAGATGCGATAGCCTTTGTAAAATCGTTCTTTGCCGATGGAAAACCAGTTGCGGCAATCTGTCATGGGCCTCAAACCTTAATTAATGCAGATGTGGTTCAAGGCAGAAAAATGACCTCGGTAAAAAATATTTCACAGGATTTGATCAATGCAGGCGCACTTTGGTCAGACGAGGAAGTGGTTGTAGACCAAGGTTTGGTTACGAGCCGTACACCAGAAGATTTACCTGCTTTTAACGATAAAATTGTAGAGGAATTTGCCGAAGGTGTTCACGAAGGGCAGCATGCCTAAAAACTTTGGACGCTCTTTCTAGATTCACTCAAAAACGGTTGGCAAATTTGTCAGCCGTTTTTATTTTGTCTTTTCCGAGTGCCGTCAGATGTTACCATCTGACAGCACTTATAAATTTATAACTTAACCTGCCTGATGATATTTTTAATGTTCAATTCGATAATATCAGTCATGGTTTTACAGCGCAAATAATTTGTATCCTTAAAATAATCGCTCATACTCTGTTTTAGCAGCGCGATGTTCTCAGGTGTGGTTAATTCTTCCTTATTAGAAACATCACGGAGATCGGTTAATCGGTGGCGTTCGCTCCTAACCCTGTGCACAATAGACGAGCGTTCTTCCTGTTGGTATTGTAGTACGGTTTTCTCCGTCAGCTGCTCCATACTCATTTTCACATAAGGCAAATTCTCTTTAAAAAACTGGGGCAAATAAACCTTTAAATTCCCTTCGTAAAACTGTTGGTCGAAATCTATTGCACGAATACGAAACTGAATATCATCAAAATCGGGTGTAATCTGTACCACAAAATTATAGGCTCGCATATCACCTAAAAGCATAATCAAACAACGTTCGTTAAACTTTACGAACTCTTTTGCAATCCTGGTCGGATTAAACTCAGGGGTATATAATTGTCCTTTTGTAAAAACATCCCCTGGAATTCCCGCAATATGTTCTTCCACTAAGGTATTACCATCAACAAGATAATTTACCTGATTGGGCGAAAGGATTTCTTCCATTTCCAGGCCATAAATCCGCGAAGCATCAGCTTTTTTGATGTAAAAATAATCGTAAACATCATTTAAGCGATTAACAATACGGATGCGGAAGGGATGTGTATTTCCGAAGGTACAATATTCAATTTTATCGATGTACTTGTGTTCAACGATTCGCAAATTTCCAGATGCCTTTAAGTTGGCATAAATTTCCTTTAAGCCATCATGCAAAGTTTCAATTAAATCCTGTGCATAAATCGGTCCTTCCCAGAGTGAGTCTTTACCAAACTTATCCATTAAAGGAAAAGCTTCGTTAAACTGCATTAAATCGTTATAACCGATAGGCAATTTCGCTTCGCGCTGGTAAGTACGTAAATATTTCTGCAAAGCAGGTGTTACCGGAAAAATCGGCTTCTTTTTCGAAATTCTTACATCGTTATTTTCCATGTAGAGGCAATGTACTATTTTATGGAAATATGTATAAATTTTTTACCACAAAGTTCACGAAGAAATATCACAGAGGAACAGAGCATAGTTGAAATGCGAAATAATATATTGCGAAGGAAACACGGAACACATGGGAATATTATCTATTCCTGAGTCCGTAGCAGACGAAACAGTCAGCTTAACTCGCTTTTCTCTGTGAAAACCCGGTGTTCTCAGTGGTTGTTAACCCTTCGGATAACTGAATGGCAATCCACTCAGATACCTGCTGATTTTTCGATAGGGATAATTCCCTGTGCCGTGATCGGCAAACTGAACAATAATGGTATTCGTTTTCGGATCGATATACAGCCTTTGGCCGAGCATGCCTTCTGCAGCATAATCGCCATTATCACCTTCCTGTGGAACCCACCAAAGATAGTGATGGGCTGATTTTTGCCAGCCTTTTGCCGATGCAGGTTTTTCGGTACCGATATTTATAGATTGATTTACCCAGCTTTCCGGAACGATCTGTTTCCCCTTGTATTTGCCTTTATTTAAATATAATCGACCAATTTTGGCGAAATCGATAGCCGTAACCTGAAAGCGACTTGCAGTGTTTGTTAAACCGTTAACCTGATCTAATCCCCAGGTGGCATTATATTGCGTACCGATCTGTTTCCACACATTCGCTTCAAAATATTGCGCTACCGATTTACCGGTTGCCCTTTGCAAAACCCAACCCAACACAATCGGATCGATGCTTTTGTACTTCCAAACCGTGCCGGGTTTATTCACCAGTTTAACTTTCAACAATTGGGCTTCCATATCATCCGTATAATAATATTTGGCTTCATCAGAAAAAAACGCCTTAACAATGCCCCCTAGTGCATCCTGAAATTCGAGCCCCGACTTCATATCCAAGAGGTTTTTCAATGTAATATCCTTAAATGCAGGATTTGATTTTAACTCGGGAATATACTCGGTTACTTTATCGTTTAAACTTTTAATGCTATGATCATTTAATGCTTGCCCGATCATAATAGAAATCATGCTTTTGGCACCAGAAAAAATGGTAGTTAAGGTGCTATCACGATAACCTTTATCATATTTTTCGTATAAAACACTATCATTTCTTATTACGATAAAAACATTGATCTGCCCATTTTTTAAATATTCTTTCAATGGAACAGATTGATTATTTCCATCCAGGACATGAAGGGTATCTAAATCGTTGCGTTGCCTGGCCGACCTGATAAAATGAAAGGAAGAATCACTTTTATGTGAAATTTCCTGAGGGAAAATTTTATACGTTTCAGCACCAGGCGTTCTATATTTTAATACATTTAACAGATAAGGCTTCCAGAGAAACAGTGCGAACAGCGATAAAAAAAATGCATAGATCAGGAACAGTAATAGTTTTTTGAAAGTTTTCATGGGTAGGCGTTATACCAACAAATATAAAATATTTAGGAAATTATGCCTGCTTTAGCAATTCATTTGTGGTAAAAAGAAGTTGATGTTTAGGTTTGTATTTCCACCTTTTATGGCTCCACAACCAATACTCGGGCTTTGCTCTGATAATTTCTTCCAAAAAGCGGGTGTGCATTTCAGTAATTTCGAACTCAGCGGTCCCAGCCGGATTTAAACAAAGGGGCACACAATCTACTGTATAAAAACCACGTTTAAGCACATTAATTCTGAAATAAAAGATAGGTTGATTAGTACGTTTTGCAATTTTTTCTATCCCTAACTGAACAGAGCTGGGCTGATGCATAAAACTTGTCCAATAATGCGACTCGTCTTTTGAGGGTGCCTGGTCATTTCCGAAACTAAATATACTCGGTTTACCCTTACTCGCCTGCAAAGCCCTCATGGTTTGTCGCATGGCAATTAATTTATTGCCAAATTTACTACGTACTTTTTTAAACCAATGATCAAATGTGGAATTTGTTAAGGGTTTGTAAATTGGATAATGATCTGCAGAAAAGTTAAGCCCTATACCCAAAGTTCCCCACTCCCAGTTACCATAGTGTGCTGCACAGATCAACACACTTTCTCCCCGGTCTAAATATTCCTGAACCTGCGCTTTGTTTTTAAATATGAAACGCCTTTCGATTTCTTTTTTTGAGATACTGCTCATTTTAATGATCTCGAAGACCAGCGAAGCGAGGTACCGGTAAAAGCGTTTTTCGATAACCAAAATCTCTTGTAACGTTTTATCAGGAAGCGCATTTAATAAATTTTCCCGAACAACTTTACGTCGGTAGCCAAAAACAAAATACAGTAGTAAATAAGCTCCATCGGCCAAAATGTATAAAACAGATAATGGGAGCAGAGATAATACGCCTAAAAAAAATACTCCCAAATGGGAAATCCCCTTTTTAATCATACCAGAAATTTTAAAGTGCTAATTTAAAAAGCACCTTAAAAAATTATGCCACGAAAATGTTAGATTTCATATTTAGACAATTGGACTAGCTAAGCCATTGCATCCATTATATTCTGATCTTTTTTGATGATTTCTGAAATCTTTTGCTCAGGTTTATATTTCCATCTGCGGTGGCTCCATAACCAGTAAGCTGGTGCTTCTGTGATCATATCCTCTAAAAAGTGCGTATGCATTTCGGTGATTTCGAATTCAGCAGTTTCTGCTGGGTTTAAACAGATCGGCACACAATCTACTTCGTAATACCCTCTTTTTAAGTAATTTATTTTGAGGTAAAACACCGGGCGGTTTGTTTTTCTGGCTATTTTCTCAACCCCTAACTGGATGGAAGATTCCTGATTTAAAAAAGTTGTCCAGTAATTCGATTCATCTTTTGAAGGCGCCTGATCGCTGCCAAAAGTAAACATGGTTGGTTCATTTTTACTCGATTGAATAGCCCTTAAAGTTTGACGCATAGACACCATATGGTTGCCAAATTTGCTTCTCATGGTCAAAAACCAATTATCAAAAGCTTCGCTGCTCAACGGTTTATAAATTGGGTAATGTTTGCCAGAAAAGTTTAAGCCAATAGCCATGCACACCCATTCATAATTGCCATAATGTGATGAACAGAAAAGCACACTTTCGTTATTTTTAAGATAGGCTTCTACCAGATCGGTATTTTTAAATTTTACCCTTTTATTTAATTCCTTTTCAGAAATGCTTTTCATTTTAATCACTTCAATAAAAAGTGAGGAGAAAAATTTATAAAAACGTTTTTCTATGGCATTGATTTCAGCAATATTTTTCTCGGGGAATGCATTAACCAGATTTTCTTTAACCACTTTACGGCGGTAACCAAAAACATAAAATATTAACACATAAAAAGCATCCGCCAATCTGTATAAAATAAATAGCGGTAACAGCGAGAGCATATTTAATAAAAATATACCCATTTTGGATAACCCTTTATTAATCATGATATGGGATGATTAGTTTGCTTGCAAAACACAAAATTAAAGCTGAACGCAAAATTAATTGCCATGCAATTGTTAGTTTTTTATTCCAAAAGGTTTTATGAAAAAATGCTGACAAAAAACAGCGCATCTGATTAACAATTTAACTGACCAGCAACGGCTTACCTAATTTACTCTGCATTTGTCACTAAAATCACAACTCTGGCAAATTAGACGCATTACTAATCCAACCTATGAGCACAGCCCCAACGGTTCTAAACCTTATTATAGCGGTATCCCCCCGATTCTTCATCGGGGATTTAGCGAAAAGAAGGACTAACAATAAAAAAAACCTCGCAATTGCTTTCCATATCATTTTCGACCACCTAAGCCACTTTAGTTCAACTTAGAATAATAAAACATAAATTATGCGCTCAGCTCAGATGTTCTTAGATGACTCAACAGACGGCAATTTGTTATGCGCTATTATTAATACAAATTGGTAAAACGCAAAAAAGCCCCGATTTACATCGAGGCTTTAGTAATCTATATTTTAAGTCCCCTTTAGGGGATTTATGCCAAAGGCATCCCTTTGGGAGGGGTTTAAGCGAATTGCTTTCCTTTAACTTTACGTTCTTGTTCTGTTAAGAAGATTTTACGTAAACGCATGCTTTGCGGTGTAACCTCGATATACTCATCAGCCTGGATATATTCCATAGCTTCTTCCAAAGAGAATTTAATTGCAGGTGCAATACGGGTATTATCATCAGTACCAGAAGCACGCATGTTGGTTAATGCTTTACCTTTTACTACGTTTACTACTAAATCGTTATCACGGATGTGCTCACCCATAATCTGACCTTCGTAAACATCAGTTCCCGGATCGATGAAGAAACGACCTCTATCTTGTAACTTATCGATTGAATAAGCAGTAGTTTGCCCTTTTTCCATTGAAACCAACACACCGTTCAAACGGCCAGGAATTGTACCTTTCCAAGGTTCGTAAGCTTTGAAACGGTGAGCCATAATCGCCTCTCCTGCTGTAGCAGTTAAAACGTTGTTACGTAAACCAATGATACCACGTGCCGGGATTTCGAATTCTAAGTGTTGTAAATCGCCTTTTGGCTCCATAATTAATAACTCGCCTTTACGTTGAGTTACCAATTCGATTACTTTACCAGAAACTTCACCGGGAACATCAACGATTAAAGTTTCAATCGGTTCATGTTTTTTACCATCAATTTCTTTAACGATAACCTGAGGCTGACCTACCTGAATCTCATAACCTTCGCGACGCATCGTTTCGATTAATACAGATAAATGGAGAATACCACGACCATAAACCAACCATGCATCAGGGGAAGCTGTTTCAACAACTTTTAAAGCTAAGTTTTTCTCAGTCTCTTTGATTAAACGTTCTTTAATACGTTGAGAAGTTACTAATTTACCTTCTTTACCAAAAAATGGAGAGTTGTTAATGGTAAACAACATGTTCATTGTTGGCTCATCAATGCTGATAACAGGTAATTGTTCTGGTGCTTCAAAATCAGCGATTGTATCACCAATATCAAAACCATCAATACCTACAACTGCACAAATATCACCTGAACTTACCTCTGTAGTACGGATTTTACCTAAACCCTCGAAAGTATAAAGTTCTTTTACTCTTGATTTTACGATTTTACCATCGCGTTTGATTAAAGTAACCGGTTGGTTTTCTTTAATTGTACCACGGTGTACACGACCAATTGCGATACGACCAACGAAAGATGAATAATCTAACGAAGTGATCTGCATCTGTAAAGTACCCTCGTTAATTGGTGCAGGTGGAATGTTTGCCACAACTGCATCTAACAAAGCGAAAATATCGGTAGTTGGTACTTTCCAGTCTGTACTCATCCATCCTTGTTTAGATGAACCGTAAATTACTGGGAAATCCAATTGATCTTCAGTTGCTTCAAGGTTAAAGAACAATTCGAAAATCTGCTCATAAACCTCTTCCGGGCGACAGTTTTCTTTATCCACTTTGTTTACTACCACAATCGGTTTTAAACCAAGGGCTAGAGCTTTTTGCGTTACGAAACGCGTTTGAGGCATTGCACCTTCAAAAGCATCGCAAAGTAAAAGTACACCATCTGCCATTTTCAGAACACGCTCTACCTCACCGCCGAAATCCGCGTGACCAGGAGTGTCAATAATGTTAATTTTTACGTCTTTGTACTGAACCGATACGTTTTTAGATACAATCGTGATACCACGCTCGCGCTCTAAATCGTTGTTATCCAATATCAAATCTCCTGTTTGTTCGTTGTCACGAAAAATAGAACAAGAATGTAAAATCTTATCAACCAAAGTAGTTTTGCCGTGGTCAACGTGTGCTATAATAGCTATATTTCTAATCTTTTGCATAAAATGCGCCTCAAATTTGGCGCAAAGATAGTGTTTTGAAATGGATTTTCTACTATATCTCTCACTATTTAATATGATGATAATGTTGTAATTATCTCATTTTAAACAGAACAGCGAGTGCCATATTTTTCACCTTTATTATCTTCCGTTGTATTGTTAGAAAATCCTGAACAAGTTTAAAACTAAATTTAGTTTTCGATTCAGTTATAGAACAGGCTTAAACCAGATCCTCCTATTAAAAGCATAATTTTTATATTAGCAGCAAGGAAATGAATATCATTACCTTTACCTGCCTATTAAAATCAACAGATGAAAATTGAATCGCACACCATAAACAATACCAATATTGCCGAAATTCTTTCGAAAGAAATAATTATTAATAACGCAGAAGACGGGCTAGACTTATTGGGAAACTTATACTACCAGGGTTTTGATAAAATTATTATACACGAACAGAACATTACACCTGCTTTCTTCGACCTGAAAAACGGAATAGCAGGAGAAATTCTCCAAAAGTTTTCAAATTACCGGGTAAACCTGGCCATTATTGGCGATTTTAGCCCATATCAAAGCAAAAGCATTAAAGATTTTATTTATGAAAGCAATAAAGGCAAACACATTAACTTTTTAGGTTCGGCAGCTGAAGCCCTAACAAAACTAGCAGGATAAAATTTATATGCTTAACCAATCTTCATAAGAAATCACACCCAGTTCTGGTTTAGCCTCTCCTTCCAAAATGGCAATAAACTCCAGTGCATGCCCGTCAGGATCATTAAAGTAAATAGCCAAAGCGGGCATCCAGGCGAAAACCATTGGTTCGTGATTTCCATTGTTTAGAAAATTATAGGGCTTTAGGTTTTTAGATTTGAGAAAGTTAACCGATTTATTCAGTACATCTTCAACATCGCAACGAAAGGCAAAATGTCTGATATCAATCTCATTTTTTGGCTTTTCCCAGATGCCAAGCATGGCTTCTTTTGGCTTGCCGATCCAGAAAAAGGCAATTTTGCGTTCTTCTTCGTAGTGGCACTGTGTTAAGCCCAAAGTATTACTGTAAAAATTGATAGATCTTGCTAGATCTTCAACATAAATATGTGTTTCAAACAGTCCCTTTATCATATAGTGAAGGTAGAGATAAGTTATAGCCACAAAAAATCGTGTTTTTCGATAGCACCATCAATAAAATCGATATCTGGAGCTTAACGGGTTACCAAAAACTAAAATGCTGTATTAAGAATAAATAACCCCGTCGAAATGAACAAAAGACTTTTAAGATATGCAGGCAGGTGCAGCATTGCTTTTATCGCATTGATTGGGCTTTATTTTATAACCGCATTTTGTTGCTCACGCATTACCATAAACGCCAATCCTTCAAACGCTAAAGAAATTGCCATCTACATCATGACGAACGGCGTGCATACTGACATTGTGGTTCCTGCTGTTAATGCAGAAATGAACTGGGCAAAAGAAATCCGTTACCAAAATACGCTTGAAGCCGATAGCACTTATCAATACCTGGCTATGGGCTGGGGCGATAAAAAATTCTACCTCGAAACGCCAGAATTTTCTGACCTTAAACTAAGTAACGGCTTACGGGCAATCTCCGGACTGAGTACATCTGCTATGCACACCACCTATTACAAAAACATACGGAAAGATGCGAGCTGCAAGAAAATTATCATCAGCAAAGCGCAATATCGACAACTGATCGAGTATATTTTAAATAGTTTCAAAAAAGACGAAACGGGACATTTGATCAACGTTAAATCGAACATCCATTATGATATTGGTGATGCCTTTTATGAAGCAAAGGGAAGTTACAGCATTTTTAAAACCTGCAATACCTGGGCAAATGCAGCACTAAAAGCTTGCGGACAAAAAAGCTGTTTGTGGACCATTTTCGACACCGGTATTTTTTTAAAATACCAGTGATAAAAATACCGTGAAATAACTATACAGGTATTTTACACCTTTAAGCAATTCTGCGTACAAATTTATCCGTCGCATTAATCGGACAGCACAAAGCGTTAATTTTATTCTTAAACGAAGTATTAAACTTAACGCTATGCTGTTCAACTCTTTTAGCTTTGCTGCTTTTCTGCCCATAATTTTTATCCTGTATTGGGTTCTGGGGAAAGAACGTTTAAGAGCTCAAAATATATTATTGCTGGTTGCCAGCTATTTCTTTTATGCCTGTTGGGATTGGCGGTTTATGTTCCTACTCATTTTTTCCACATTATTGGATTATTTCACTGGGTTAAAAATGATGGGAAGCAAAAATAACAGGACTAAAAAATTTTGGTTCTGGCTGAGTATTTCCATTAATCTCGGTTTTTTAGGCGTATTTAAATACTATAATTTCTTCGCCGATTCTTTCGCTGATGCTATTGCAAATTTTGGGCTTCAGGTAAACCCATGGACATTAAAAGTCATTTTACCTGTTGGTATATCATTTTACACCTTTCACGGCCTGTCGTACGTAATCGATATTTATAAGAACCGTATACCGGCAGAAAAGAACTTTATCGATTATTCTTTATTTGTGAGTTTTTTTCCACTACTGGTTGCCGGGCCAATAGAACGGGCAACACACTTGCTTCCTCAGATCAAAAAAGAAAGATCTTTTGATTACAGCAGGGCGATTGATGGCTTACGACAAATTTTATGGGGCTTGTTTAAAAAAATCGTCATTGCCGATCAATGTGCCAATTATGCCAATATGATTTTTAACCATTCTGGTGAATACTCAGGAAGTACATTATTGCTCGGCGCTATCCTTTTTGCTTTTCAGATTTATGGCGATTTTTCTGGCTATTCAGATATCGCTTTAGGTACAGCACGTTTATTTGGGATAGAGTTGTTAAGAAACTTTTCCTACCCCTATTTCTCCAGGGATATTGCCGAATTCTGGCGTAGATGGCATATCTCGCTATCCACCTGGTTCAGAGATTATCTTTACATCCCCTTAGGCGGAAGCAAAGGCGGAACCTGGGCAAAAGTGAGGAACACGTTTATCATCTTCCTTGTGAGCGGTTTTTGGCATGGCGCCAACTGGACCTTCATCATCTGGGGCTTATTAAATGCGCTGTACATCATGCCCTCCATTGTTTTCAATACCAACCGTTCGAATTTAGATACCGTTGCGCAAGGAAGAACTTTTCCAAGCCTAAAAGAATTCGCCGCGATTATATTAACTTTTGGTTTAACCGTTTTCGCCTGGATATTCTTTAGGGCAAATTCTGTTCAGCATGCTTTTAATATGATATCAACCATTGGTTCCGAATCATTTTTCAGTATTCCTCAAATAGTGCCGGTTAAACTATTTCTATTGCTCGCCTTGTTTATTTTAATCGAATGGAATGGCAGGATGGAGCAATATGCCATTGCCAAATTTGCCTTATCGTGGCCAAAACCAATAAGATGGGGTATTTATTATGGCCTTGTTCTGGTGATATTCTTTTTTGCAGGGGCGGAACAGCAATTCATTTACTTTCAATTTTAACTATGAAAAAATTCACTAAATATATCGCCGTTTTTATATTGCCAATTATGCTTTTGGCTGTTCTTTTTGAAGTTCTGATCAGAAGGATCCCAAACGATTATGGGTATAAAAAAAGCTATCTCGATCATCACGCTAAAGAAGTAAACATTTTATTTCTGGGCAGCTCACATGTATATTATGGTATTAACCCAAAGTATATTAAATCGAGTTTTAATGCGAGTTACATTTCACAATCTTTCGACTATGATCTGGAGATTTTAAAAAAATATAATAACCAATGGACCCATTTAAAATATATCGTTATTCCTGTTGATTACTTTTCGTTTTATGGCCGCCTTGAGAACAGCCCTGAAGCATGGCGGGCAAAAAATTATCGCATTTATTACGATATCAATACCGATCATAAAATTTTCAATAGTACTGAAATGTTAAGCAATAAACTCGACATCAATTTAAGCCGGCTTTTAAACCATTATGTTAGAGGCGAAAATGATATTAGTTGTAGCAACCTGGGCTGGGGATCAAACTACAAGGCTATTAACCACAAAGATTTAGTGAAAAGTGGTACAACTGCCGCCGCACGGCATACTGCGAAAGATAATCTGCAATACCCAACTAACCTGCATTTATTGGATAAAATTATTGCCTTTGCAGAGCACAAACATATTAAGGTTATATTGTTTACCAGTCCGGCCTATAAATCTTATGTATCACATTTAAGCAAAAAACAGTTGAATACTACACTTTCGACCATCAAGAAATTGAATACTTCGCATAGCACAATCAAGTATTTTAACCTTTTACAGGATAGCTCATTCCATGCGCAGGATTTTTACGATGCCGATCATCTTAACGAAATTGGTGCAAAGAAATTAAGCTTAAAAATGAATGTGCTTTTGAGTAAGATATAAGCGATTAAACCTCAAATGCCCAATCCAAAAAGGCAGGCATTACACTTTCCCAGGTTGGAACATCGTGTTTGCCACCAACTTTTTCGTAGTAAAAAACATTTTCAGGTCGTTTATAACCTTTATTCAAGAGTATTTTAACAACATCAATCGTATCATCTATAGAATCGATGATCATATTTTTATTCCGATCAGCCTTTTCATCTTCCGTTCCTGTCATTAACCAGAATTTCATATCAGGCCTGGTAGAGGTACTTTCCAGCTTTGCATGCATAATGCGATCTGCATCAGTATATCCTTCTGCCAGATCTTTTTTTCTCCACCAAAATGCTCCTGAAAAAACACCAATGGCATCAAAAGCAGCAGGATTATTCCAGGCAATATCAAAAGCAGACAAACCGCCCAAAGAAAATCCCGCAAAACCTACTTTACCAGTTATCGGCATCGCAATTTTCTTTTTAACAAAAGGCAAAAGCTCTTTGATCACGAAATCAGTATATAAATCGGCTTTCGCTCCACGCCCTTTAAAATCGGGCACACCCGCAACACCATATTCCATTAACCGGTCTTCTGATGCTTTAATGGCCACAACAATTAACCTGTGGTTTCTTTTGCCATGATGGGCTTCTTCCAAAATCCGGCTAAAATCCATTTTGGCCACATCCTGCCCATCATTTAACAAAAGAAGTTCTATTTTTTCATTTCCTAAAATACCTTCGGGTGTATAAATATCTATTTCTACCTCATGCTTTAAATAAGCTGAGGGTATTTTAAAGTTGCTGGTATTAACTTTTACCGATAAAATTGTGGTGTACATCATAATCAAAATCCCCTATCACATGGCTATCGCCTCAGAATTAGGGTGCAAAGGTACAAATCTCCGTAAACTATTAATTATCATGGGTTAATTTTTACAATACGTCTTTAATTTGCTTCATTTTACTGCCTAAACAATTCTTTTTGTAGATTTTAATTTATACCTTAAATCATTCAATTTTTATTATGGTTAAAGAAGAACATAAGAAATGGTACAGCCCGAATTTAAGTGGCGAAATCGACATGCTCATCTTTGGTCACGGTGGTATCCCTATCCTACTGTTCCCGACAAGCATGGGTCGATATTTTGAAACCAAGGATTTCAAACTGATAGATTCTGTTGAGGGATTTATCAATGAAGGAAAAATTAAGATCTATTGCCCCGATGGCGTCGACAAATTAAGCTGGTACAACAAAAGTATTCACCCTGCCGACAGGGTTAAAAACCACATCTGGTACGACAAATATTTATTGGAAGAAGTGGCCCCTCTGGCAAGGCACGAAACCGGGCACAGCAAAATTATTACCGCCGGCTGTAGTTTCGGAGGCTATCATGCTGCTAATTTCGCTTTTCGGCATCCCTGGTTGGTTAGCCATATGTTTAGTATGAGCGGGGCTTTCGATATTTCCGGCCAGTTGGATGGTTTTTATAATGATGATGTTTATTTTAACAATCCGGTTGATTATCTGCTGAATAATAGTAACCCCGAACTGCATTATATGAAAATTGTTTTGGGCACAACAGACCGCGATATGTGCAGGCCTGACAATGAGCGTTTATCTGATATTTTAAACAAAAAGGGCATCGACCACTGGCTTGATATCAGGCAGAATGCGGATCACGATTGGCCTATCTGGAGAGAAATGTTTCCAGATTATATTGCACAGCTTTAGTTTAGTCCAAAGTCGGCAGTCTTAAGTCCCGAGTCGATTTAGGATATAATTATCAAACAATTAACCGATTAACCAGTTAAACATTTAAACTAAAATTTACCAATGAAGAAAATAGGGATTTTATTTGGACAGGAACGCTCTTTTCCTGAAGCCGTAATCGAAAGAATTAACCAAAAAGCTGAAAAAGGTATTACCGCCGAAGCTGTTAAAATCGACAAAATATTTCAGAATGTACCATTAGGTTATTCGGTAATTATCGATCGCATTTCGCAAGATGTACCATTCTACCGCGCATCGTTAAAAAATGCTGCCATTACCGGAACTGCTGTAATTAACAACCCATTTTGGTGGAGTGCCGACGAGAAATTTTTTAATAACGCGCTGGCCGAACAGATTGGCGTACCCGTACCCAAAACGGCCTTAATCCCTTCAAGGGAGCACCCTACAGGAACCACCGGAGAATCTTTCTCTAATTTAACCATGCCCTTAGATTGGGATGCCATTTTTGAATACACTGGTTTTCCGGCCTACATGAAACCTTATGATGGTGGTGGTTGGAGAGATGTTTATAAACTTCATGACAAAGAAGATTTTTTTGATAAACACAGCGGTACACAACAGCTGGTAATGCTTTTGCAGGAAGAAATCATTTTTGAAGAGTATTTCAGGTGTTATTGCATTGGCGGCAAATATGTCCGTATTATGCAGTACGACCCACGGAATCCGCATCACTTACGTTATGCCACTGAAGGTAAAGCGCCAGATGCAAAGCTGCTTAAAACCGTAGAAGAGTACACCCTAAAACTATGCAAGTATTTAGGATACGATTTCAATACAGTAGAATTCGCGGTGCGCGATGGAGTGCCTATTGCGATCGATTTCTGTAACCCTGCTCCTGATGCTGACATTAAAAGCGTTGGTCAGGAAAATTTTGACTGGGTAGTAGAAACCACAGCAAATTATGCCATTGAAAGGGCTAAAGCGCAAAAAGACGGGCAAGATAATTTAACCTGGGGCGAATACATTAAATCGTCGGTTGGTGGTAAACCATTAATTGCCAAAGGTACCCCGAATGTGGCTAAAGCGGCCGCTCCAAAGAAAGTTACCGCTGCAGAAAAGGCTAAGGCTACACCAAAGAAATCGGCAACAACAGAAAAAACACCTGCAAAACCTAAAAAAGCTGCAGCAAAAAAATAATTGGGATTTAATTTTTAATCAATACAAGGATGAACGAGTTTACGCTGGGCATAGAAGAAGAATACATGGTAATTGATCCCGTTACCAGAGAGCTTACTTCTCACGACCAAAAAATTGTGGAAGCCGCACAAAAAATCCACAAAGACCAGGTTAAGGCAGAAATGCACCAGGCCGTGGTAGAAGTTGGAACGGGCATTTGTAAAACGACCACAGAAGCACGTAAAGAAATTTCCCAACTGCGTTATACCGTTTCACAACTCGCCGGAGAGCAAGGCTTAAGGATTGGAGCTGCTGGTACCCACCCCTTTTCGCATTGGGAAAAACAGTTAATTACAGAACATCCCCGCTATAATGAAATTGTGAACGAACTACAGGAAGCCGCACGTTCTAACCTCATTTTTGGCCTGCACGTACACGTAGGTTTCCAATCGCGTGAGCTGGCCATTCATATTGCCAACCAGGTGAGGTATTTCCTGCCACATGTTTTTGCTTTATCTACCAATTCTCCATTCTGGGAATCGCGGAACACGGGTTACAAATCTTTCCGCACAAAAATTTTCGACAAATTTCCGCGTACGGGCATTCCCGATATTTTTAATAGCATTGAGGATTACGATAATTATGTAAAACTGCTCATCAAAACCAATTGCATGGATAATGCGAAGAAAATTTGGTGGGATATCCGTGTGCATCCGTTTTTCGACACCGTTGAGTTCCGCATTTGCGATTGCCCGATGCTGATTGATGAAACGATGGCTTTTACCGCATTATTTCAGGCTTTGTGCGCCAAGCTGTACAAACTGCGTTTGCAGAACATGGAGTTTATCAGCTATTCGAGAGCACTAATTAACGAAAATAAATGGCGTGCTGCCCGTTATGGAATTGATGGAAATTTAATCGATTTCGGGAAAGAAATGGAAGTAAACTGCCGCAACCTTATTTTAGAATTATTGGATTTTGTAGACGATGTGGTGGATGATTTAGGCTGCCGTGACGACATTAATTATGTGCATAAAATATTGGAGCACGGTACAGGCGCAGACCGGCAGTTGGCAGTTTACCAACAAACTGGTAACTTTGAGGCGGTGGTAGATTACATTACTACTCAAACACTTATAGGCGCAAAGTAATTTTATAATGGATAAAAGTAGCTTAAAGGTGGCCGTTATTGACATGAATAACGGTGCACCTAATCAGGGTATGCGGGGAATTCAGGAAATTTTATCCCGTTTTAAAAACGATAACAATATCGATTTAACCTTTGATATATTTGATTTAAGGCAAAAAGGAGAAATACCAGGCATCGGTTATGATGCTTATATTTCTAGTGGTGGCCCAGGGAGCCCGATTGAAAGTAAGGGCGAACAATGGGAAAATGATTTCTTTAATCTCTTAGATCAGATAGAAGCTTTTAACCATAAAAACGACGAACGAAAAAAGTATGCTTTTTTAATCTGCCATTCTTTCCAATTGGCTTGTAGAAAATATGAATTGGGCAACGTAACCGAAAGACGGTCGAATGCTTTTGGCATTTTCCCGATTACCTTGACTGAAGATGGAGAAAAAGACGAAATTTTTAATGGTATTACCAACCCTTTCTTTTCGGTCGACAGCAGAGATTGGCAAGTGATAGAGCCAGATTTTGCTGCTTTCGAGAAAAAAGGCTCAAAATTATTGGCCATCGAAAAAGAACGTAAACATGTCGATTTAGAACGCTGTATGATGTCGATCCGCTTTTCCGATGAAATCATTGGTACACAATTCCATCCAGAAGCTGATCCGGTAGGCATGAAAATGTACTTGCTTCAGGAAGAAAAGAAAAAAGCAATTGTTGATATGCACGGGGAACAAAAATACCTGGATATGTTAAATAGTTTAGACGATCCGGCAAGGATTGTGCTCACGCAAAGTGTTATTTTACCTAATTTCTTACAAAAAGCAATTGGGGATTTGCAGGAAGTGTAAAAAACCCATCACCGTCATTTCGACTGGAGCGCAGTGGAACGGAGAAATCTATTAAACATGTTTAAGATAAAAAGTTAAAGGATTTCTCCACTACGGACGAAAGGACGATCTCTCATTTGCAATGACAAGTTGTAAACCAGAACCAATTACAAACCTATGATACCTGCTCAACGCCAAAAATACAATCAGCAATTTACAGAAGAAAAATACAAAAATTTCATCGCCAAGCTGCAAAATGGTTATCCGGAAATCCCTTTCAGGGTTGCAGAAACGCCAGTATTTATCCCGAAAGCACTGAAAGAAAAACTAATTGCGGCAGGAAATGAAATTATAAACCTGATTAAGCAACCTAATTTTAAAGCGCTTACTGAAAAGGCTATCCCCTCCAACTGGAACGTACCTAATGAAAACGAACAGCCCCACTTTTTAACCTTCGATTTTGGTATTTGTAAAAATCAAGCCGGAGAGCTTACACCCATGCTAATCGAAATGCAGGGTTTTCCTTCCTTATATGGCTTTCAGCATCACTTGGCTAAAACTTTCCGGACAAGTTTTGAGATTGATGGTGCTGTGAATCATTTTTTAAACGGCTTTAACGAAGAAGCGTATATCAAGTTGCTTAAAGAAGTCATTATTGGCGCCCATCAACCAGAAGAAGTAGCCCTGATGGATGTAGATGCGCCTAACCAAAAAACGGCCATTGATTTTTTTGTTACCCAAAAAATGTTGGGCATTAAGATTTTAGCACTGGAAGACATTAAAAAAGTAGGCAAACAGCTTTTTTATGAAGAAGATGGCAAAAAGATCCAGTTAAAAAGAATTTATAACCGCCTGATATTTGATGAGGTAGCCAATAACACCGAAATTTTCAAAAACAGTTTCGACCCACGTGAAGAATTGGATGTAGAATGGGTAACCCATCCAAACTGGTTTTACCGCATCAGCAAATACACCATGCCTTTCTTAAAAAGCGAATTTGTGCCCGAAACACGTTTCTTGAACGAGGTAAAGGTTATTCCAAAAGATTTAGAAAACTATGTACTTAAACCATTATTCTCTTTCGCTGGTATGGGCGTAATTATCGATGTAAGCGAAACAGACATTACCAATATAAAAGATCCCGAAAACTGGATTTTACAAAGAAAAGTAAATTACGAGCCAGCTGTACAGGCACCTGATGGTGGCGTTAAGGCTGAAATCAGGATGATGTATTTATGGCCCGATGGTGGTGAGCCTCAGCTTTGCATTAATCTGGCAAGGTTGAGCAAAGGAAAAATGATTGGCGTACGCTACAACGCAGATTTCGATTGGGTTGGTGGTACTGTAGGTTTTATGGAGGAATAACTTTTTAACCGCAAAGCTCGCGAAGAAAAGGGGCAGAGAACACAAATAGGTATCCTTGTCAGCCTGAGCGAAGTCGAAGACTAACCACCGAGCTCACGAAGAAAAAGGCACAGAGGTACACAGAGAAATAATTTTTCCGTATTTCTGTGAATCCGTGGCAAAAAATGCATTAAAAACCCTCTCGGTGTCCTCTGTGTAAAATGCTATTCTCTCTGTGGTAAAACAAGATTTGTGCTCAATATATTTACATTCAACTGAACACCTTCCTCCTAAAACCCTTTATATTTGTATTATGAATATTCAAACGATTTTAGTCTTTTTACTTTTTGCGGTAGCATTGGTATATGTTGGCCGTTTGGTTTTTAAATCTTTACAGGTAAAAAAAGATGGATGTGGTGGTAATTGTAAATGTGGTGTAGATTTTTCCGATATTAAGCCCGTAAAAAAATAACATCCCGCCTTTATGATTCGTCAGTTCCAGAAATACTTACAGGAAAAAATAGAAATAACTGATGAACAGTTCGAAAGCATATCATCTGTTTTAAAGGTTAAAAAATTCGAGAAAAACGAAATAGTTCAATATACCGGCGATAATTTCAAACACGGGTATTTTGTAGGCAAAGGTTTATTACGCGCGTACTCAATTGATGCGAAAGGCAAAGAACACATCCTTCAGTTCGCGCCCGAAAACTGGCTGGTGTCTGATCGCAACAACATGAATAATGAGCCGTCAATATTTTTTATAGATGCCATCGAAGCAACCGAAGCCGTGTTAATGCCCAACAATTTCATGGAAGAAGCCGCCAGGCAAGTACCATGTTTGCAACCCATGCAAATTAAACTGCTCAACAATTCGATCCGCTTTATGCAGAAAAGGATCAATATGTTATTAAGTGCAACTGCTGAAGAAAGATACCTCGATTTTATAAAACTCTATCCTAACCTTACCCTCCGCGTACCACAATGGATGATTGCCTCATATCTGGGCATTACTCCCGAATCGTTAAGCCGTGTGAGAAAAGAACTGGCCAATAAACATTTCAGGCCTTAGACTGAATAGTGAGTGAGTGAATTTTGAATGAGGGAAGGGCTTATTCAAATCTAACATTTCAACGTTACAACATTCAATCCCTCTTTCTTTCAATCATTCAATCATTACTTACCATACATCAATCTGTAGTAAAAACCTGCGCTGTACTTTTGTGTTGTAAATATTAAACATCTCAAAAACAAAAGATATGCCAACTACAAAATGGACATTAGATCCAACCCACAGCGAATTACAATTTAAAGTAAAACACTTAATGATTACTACTGTAACCGGTAGTTTAAAATCTTTCTCAGCAGAGTTATCATCTGAAGGTGATGAATTTGAAAATGCAGAAATTTCTTTCAAAGGTGATATCGGTTCAATCGATACAGGAAATACAGATCGCGACAATCACTTAAAGAGCGGAGATTTCTTCGATGCAGAAAAATTTGCTCACATCGAATTTAAATCTAATTCAGTAGAAAAAGATGGCAGCGATTATACTGTTAAAGGTGACTTAACCATTAAAGGTGAAACCAAACCGGTTAAATTAACTGCAGAATTTGGTGGTATTGCTACCGATCCATGGGGAAATACCAAAGCAGGATTTACTTTAAGTGGAAAAATTAACCGCTCAGAATTCGGTTTAACCTGGAACGCAGCATTAGAAACCGGTGGCGTAATGGTAAGTGAAGAAGTTCGCATTTTAGGCGAATTACAGTTTGTGAAACAAGCATAGTGCGTAGAGCTAAGCGTATGGCGGCACTATGCGCTTAGCCCCATGCCTTATCTAACTATAAAAGGTAATGGAAACAAAACAAATAGAAAAAGTACTAAAAGCGCCAGCACCACATATGGTTGGCGATGGCTTTAGGGTACACAATTTTTTCCCAAGTGGATATAAAATCAATATGAGTCCGTTTTTCTTAATGGATTATGGTTCAAAGATCGAATTTTCTGCCAGGAAAGAACCTAGGGGCGTTGGTGTTCACCCACATCGAGGCTTCGAAACGGTAACTATTGCCTATCATGGTGCGGTTGCCCATCACGATAGCTCTGGAAACAGCGGTGTGATTAACCCCGGCGATGTACAATGGATGACAGCTGCAAGTGGTATACTACATAAAGAATATCACGAAGCGAACTACAGCTTAGCTGGTGGTCCTTTTCAAATGGTTCAGCTTTGGATTAACCTGCCTGCTAAAGATAAAATGGGTAAACCAAGATATCAGGCAGTTAAGCAGGCTGATATGGCTCATTTTGATCTTCCCCAAAATGGAGGAAAAATCGAGATCATTGCTGGTAATTATCGGGGTATAAAAGGCAACGCAAATACCTTTACCCCCATAGAACTCTATAATGCCAGGCTAAATAAAGGTGGTGGAGCTACTTTTAACTTTCCTGAGCATTTTAATACCGGATTTATGGTGATTGAAGGTTCGATCAAAATTAATGGGTCCGAAACCGCATCCGTAGATGATTTTATCCACTTCAAAAACAAAGGTGAAGAGATTAAGATCGAAGCGCTGGAAAATAGCGTGGTTTTGATTTTAAGTGGAGAACCTATAGATGAGCCAATTGTTCAGTATGGTCCGTTTTTAATGAATACTGAAGCCGAAATCCATCAGGCAATTGAAGATTACAACCAAGGTAGGTTCGGTTATTTAGAGGAGTAAAGAAGTTTAAATAAATTATATTTTGAGCCGGCATTTTTTATAAAATTTGTCGGCTTTTTTTGTACCCGCATATACAGGACAACCCAGCCGAAAACATCCTCTTGCTAAATAAACAAAACTAAAAGATCCAGAAACAAGTTCAGGAGGACGAAGCGCATCTTAATTTACGCAAGAAAACCTTAACTTCTTAATGATGAAAAGATCCGGGAACACCACTTATGCACCTGATAAACAGTAAGTAAATCAGCATCTTAAAACTGGAATAGCGATCCATCAGCTCAACCACTCTCCCATTAATCATTCATCCAATCTTCATATTCGTTAGTGACATTTGATTAATAAATCAGAACAGAAAAATGTCCGGAAAACAAATATTTCAAACTGAGACCAAAAGACGCTGGCATACATTTACATGGGTAAGCCGCACGTTTTTTTTAGTCTTCATTATCGCAATCATCTGCGTGGTGTACACACTGTCTTCAGTACAGGCACCTAATTTGCCTTTTATCAATACAAATACACCGTTAACACAAAAACAGTTAGAGAAGTTAAAAAAATCGCAACAGTATAAGGATTTCACCATCGAAAAATCTAAGTTGCAAAAGATCAAAAAAGATCGTGAATACCGCATTTTAAGCCATCGAGGTAACAGCAAGCGCATCAACATGGCATTTTACGTAAGCTGGGCAGCCAGTAAAGAATCATCAATATCAGATTTAAAACGCAACATTAGCCATTTGGATATGGTGGCTACAGAGTCGTTCTTTTTAAATGGTGATTCTATTGTAGATAAAGCAGATACTGCGGCCTTAAAAGTAATACATGCCGGCAAAAAATCGGCTATTGCGGTGGTTTCAAATTACAATAAAGATCATTGGGATGGTGCAGCAGTAAGAAGATTATTAAACGATCAATCTGCCCAGCAAAAATTGATCTACGATCTTATAGCAATTACCAAAAAATACGGCTATAGTGGAATTAATATAGATTTCGAAGAGCTCAACCTCCAAAATAGCGATAGTTTTAACGCTTTTATGAAAAATCTATATACTCAGTTTCACACCGAGAAACTGATTGTTTCTCAGGATATTTCACCCGAAAATGACGATTATAAGCCAGAAATTCTTCAAAAATATAATGATTACCTCGTATTAATGGCTTATGATCAGCATACTGAACAAAGTAACGCAGGCGATATTTCCCATCAGGAATGGGTGGAGGAAAAGCTTGATGATATCTGCAGTAAAGTGGATGCCAGCAAAGTAATCCTTGCCTTGGCTTGCTACGGTTACGATTGGCCAAAAAATAGCATTGGGCAACCGGTTACTTACGAGCAGGCGATGACAATGGCCGTTAATTATAAAAGCAAAATAAACTATAATCCTGCTTCTGCCAATTTAAACTACACTTACAACGATGGCAGTGGGATTAAACATGAAGTTTACTTTACTGATGCGGCAACCTATTTTAATTTAATCCGCAAGGCTGATGATTGGGATATTGCTGGTGTAGCCTTATGGCGCTTAGGTTCAGAAGACAAACGCTTATGGTCGTTTATTTCCAATGACCTTAGTTTGGATACATTAAAGAAAAAACCCTTCGATTTACGCAAAATTGCTTCATTAAATATGGGTGGAATCTCCTACTTAGGCGATGGCGAAATTCTGGACCTGATTTCTACCCCTACACCTGGTAGTGTAAAGTTCACTTTAAACAAAGACAACTTTTCCATTGCCGATCAAAAGTATATCAGACTTCCAGAGCAATATGTAATTAAAAGGTTTGGAGAGGCCGATAAGAAAATCGCCTTAACCTTTGATGATGGGCCAGACCCGGTTTATACACCACAGGTATTAAATATTTTGAAACGAGAAAAAGTACCAGGCTGTTTCTTTGTGGTTGGCATTATGGCTGAACAGAACATGGAATTGTTAAGACAGGAATATAATGATGGTTATGAAATTGGAAACCATACTTTCTTCCATCCTGATATGTCGGCCATTGGACCACGAAGGGTAAAGTTCGAACTAAATGCCACCCGTAGATTAATTGAAGCGGTTACCGGTCACAGCACAATCCTGTTCCGTGCACCATTTAATGCTGATGCCGAACCCCAAAATATTTCAGAAATTCTGCCTGTTGCACAGAGCCGTAAAGAAAATTACATCAATATCGGGGAATATATAGATCCTGAAGATTGGCAACCAGGCAAAACTGCCGATCAGATTTTTAACGAAGTAGTGAAACAACAGGACAACGGTAATATCCTTTTATTACACGATGCTGGTGGAAACCGCGAAGCTACTGTTGCAGCCCTACCCCGGATTATAAAATTCTTTAAGGCCAAGGGGTATACCTTTACTACGGTTGGCGATTTAATGGGCAAAAAAAGATCGGAATTAATGCCTGCGGTAAAATCTATGGCAAATAGTGGTTTTTCTGGTTCTGGTGATTACTTTTTCATCAATTTCTTTTACTATGGAAACATGATTTTAAACATCGTATTTTCTGTAGCGATTGTACTTGCTATCTTAAGGACGATATTTATCGCCTATTTAGCCATCAGACAGCGAAAAAGAGCGAAACAGAATGTCAGCAAATTGGTAGTAAATCCTTCAGAAAAAGTGAGTATTATCATTCCGGCTTACAATGAAGAAGTTACTGCTGTGCAAACCATTAATAGTCTTTTAAAAACCACCTACCCCGATTTTGAACTGATTTTTGTGGATGATGGTTCGAAAGATAAAACCTTCGAAATTATTAATGAACACTTTGGCAACCACCCTCAGGTAAAGGTTTTCCGCAAAGCAAATGGAGGTAAAGCATCTGCATTAAATTATGGTATATCAAAAGCAACTTCCGAATTTGTGGTCTGTATAGATGCCGATACACAGCTAAAAGATGATGCCGTTACCGAACTGATGCGTTATTTTTATAGTGACCAAATTGCGGCAGTAGCTGGTACTGTGAAAGTTGGGAATGCCAACAATATCATTACCAAATGGCAGTCTATTGAATATATCACCGCACAGAATATGGATAGGCGTGCTTTCGACTTATTAAATACAATTACTGTTGTTCCTGGAGCAATAGGTGCTTTCAGAAAAAATGTAATTTTAGAAATCGGCGGATTTACCATTGATACACTTGCCGAAGACTGCGATTTAACCATGCGTATTTTGAAAGCAGGTTACCGCGTAAAAAATTGTGATACTGCAATTGCTTATACCGAAGCACCAGAAACGGTGAATATGTTGCTTAAGCAACGTTTCCGCTGGAGTTTTGGCGTAATGCAAAGTTTCTGGAAAAACAGAAAAACACTGCTAAACAAGAAATATGGTTACTTTGGGATGGTAGGAATGCCAAATATTTTGATCTATCAGATCATTTTGCCGCTATTTTCTCCACTTGCCGATCTTTTTATGTTCATCTCGTTAATTAGTGGTCTATTTTCGTTAAGTGCTATAAATAATTTAACCCTAACCGGATTTTCAGGAATTTTAAGCCTGCATAACGGTTTTGGCCAGGTACTTTTCTATTATATCATCTTTATTGTTGTAGATATGATTTTTGCTGCAATCGCCTTCCGCATGGAAAAAGAAAAATACACGAATTTACTTTACATATTCCCACAGCGGTTTTTCTGGCGACAATTAATGTATATTGTACTATTCCGTTCGTTCAGAAAAGCCATAAAAGGGGAACTGGAAACCTGGGGAACGTTAAAGCGGACAGGAAACGTTAAGGAGCAATTGGCGTAATGCTTCTCATCAAGATATCGTCATTGCGAGAAGGCTTTTTCAGCCGACGAAGCAATCTTACAACTATCGCTAGTAGCGAGCGCATTAAGATTGCTTCGTGCCTCGCAATGACGACCATTCTATTAGGATCTGTCAATGGTAGCCTGTCGAAGGGCTGGCTAAAATGCAATGTAAAGCATTTCGACAAACTCTATATGAACGCTCCGAATCAAAATTTAATATTATTGCACACAACCCAAAGAAAAACATAAACAATTCATAACAAGCTATTTAAAAAAACATTATTATTGTTTATGGAAAAATCTAACCAAACTATATTTTCCTTTAAACAGGTTTTATTGATTGCGCTTATTGCTGGAACATTAGATGGATTGGCAGCAGTTATATTTTTAGGAAAGATGAATTTTATGGGGGTATTTCAGTATATCTCCAGCGCTATTATGGGGCCAAATGCTTTTGCTGGAGGGACTAAAACAGCCCTAATAGGTTTAGCATTCCACTACTTTATTGCTTTTTGCTTCACCCTGATTTTTACTATTGCATCAATAAAAACACCTGTTTTACGAAAGAATATCATCCTATCAGGAGTAATTTACGGGATTATCGTTTGGACGATCATGACCCTCTTGATTGTTCCATTAACCAAAATACCTGCAGCACCGTTTCATTATGAACGGGCGATTTTAAATGCGGTAATACTGATTTTTTGCATAGGCTTACCGATTTCTTACTTAACCGCCCGAAAATTCTAGTACGAATTAAGGTTTTTCTATCAGGCAAACGGCATAAGAAACAACACCTTCTTCCCTGCCGATAAATCCCATTTGCTCATTGGTAGTGGCTTTTATCGAAATATCTTCGGTAGAAATTCCAATCGCTTCAGCAATATTTTGCTGCATAGCAGGAATATGAGGGTTAATTTTTGGCGCTTCTAAACAAAGCATCGCATCTATATTCCCAATTTGCCATCCTTTTTCGGTCAACAATTTAACCGTTTCCTTCAATAAAACGAGGCTACTGATGCCTTTCCACCTATCATCTGTATTCTTAAAATGGAAACCAATATCGCGAAGGTTGGCTGCCCCTAAAAGCGCATCGCAGATGGCGTGAAGCAAAACATCGGCATCCGAATGCCCAAAAGCGCCTTTATGATGATCTAATGTAACTCCACCAACAACAAAAGGATGCTGATCTTTTAGCTGATGTACATCGAATCCGAAACCTACTCTAATTTTCATGGGTATTTAGGTTAATTGTTTAAACACGTTAATCTGTTAATTATAAACTGATCGCTTAAAATTACTTTTTAACAATTTTTTTGTCGCCAAAGTTAAACAATAGACCAAAACGTAAGGTATTTGCAAGTGGACTTGTTTGTGCATTTGCAATCAAATAAGAGAAATCTATATTAAAAACGTTGTATTTTAATCCAAGGCCCAAAGTAAAGTAGCGGCTATCGCCTTTCATTGGGCTCTGATAGTTGTAACCTGCTCTCACTGCAAACTGTTGGTTATACCAGTACTCTAAGCCCGTTGAAATTCCTACTTCCTTTAATTCTTCACTAAAACCACCTGGGGCATCACTAAACGAACCAAAAATTCCCGCAGGTACTGAACGGTTAGGGTTTTTTCCGCTCACAATGTTATTATTCGAATCGTATATCGGCTGCGTTGGCACTAGCAACTTATTAAAATCAAGGGCAAAAGTTAAGGTGCTGAAATCGTCTACAGTGATTGTAGACGCGCCTCCTATTTTAAAATTGGTAGGTAAAAAGAAATTTTCTCCACCGTCAGAATAGCTCATTTTTGTTCCAATGTTGGAAATATTAGCACCTGCAGAAAGAACAGTCTGCCTGCCAAACATTGTAGTTGTTGTTTTGTATAGACCCGACACATCTACAGCTACCGCATTTCCGCTATGAACCTGCCCCGATGATGAAAATTGACCTGAAGCTAAATTTGAATAAATATACCTTAATGATGTTCCCAATGAAAATTCCTCACCAAAATTACGGGCAAAAGAAACATCAAAAGCTAATTCATTCGGATTAGAAATTCCCAGGTCTTGTTGGTTAATGTCGGTAAGCTGAATAGAGCCCAAAGAAAAATACCTTAATGAGGCACCAATGGTATTACGATCATCCAATTTATAAAACCCACTTAAATAGGCAAGATTAATATCAGGCACTAAACTTTTTAACCATGGGCTATAAGAAACAGAAAATCCGTAAGGTTTATCTAAAAATGCAAGTTTAGAAGCATTAATGCTCGCTGAATTTACATCACCAGCAACGGCCACGCCAGCATCACCCATTGCACCGGCACGGGCATCGGGCGTAATGAGCAGAAATGGAACTGCTGTTACAATATTGTTTGCCTCGCTACCATTTGTTTGTGTATTGCCTATGGTTACCTGAGCATTTGTTTTACCAAACACCAAGGCCATTGAGAGTGCAGAAAAAGCAAGTTTACTGATGTACTTGAAATTCATCCTTTAAAGGTACGTAATTTTAGATTTTGGTATTTAGCAACAACTGGAGAATATATTCTGTAACGTAAAACCAAAACTTATATTTCACCAAATTACGAATTCTATGATTATTTACTAATTAAACATACGATTTTTACATACAGGTGTGACTGCAAAAAACCTAAACCCATAACTAATAACCATTTAACATCATAATTGAGCTATTTTCTTTTTTCTATAAAAATTATTAATTCGATTTGTCAACTTAATAATCTTTAAATCAAATATGGTTAATTTATTGCAATCTCAATAAACTTATAACAATACTCTTTTTATATATGCACGTTTAAGCTGTCACTAAAAACATAAAAAAATTAATATTGAGATGACCTGAGCTGTAATATAAGTAATTCCACCTATTGGGCTAATGGCTTGCCAACAGCACTTCTCAATCACCTCCCTCTCTTTTTATCTTGCTTATTTATAATTATTTAACCTAAATTTAACTGAAAAATTAAGTAGACACAATACGACAGAAAATAATACGTTATCACTCAAAAATATAATCGATATTTTATTACCACATTATTTATATATTCATTTAAAATTGTTTAATTTTATCGGTTGAATCCCTATAGGGACGATTTTCCCAACGAACTATATGAAAAAACTGTTACTATATTCTTTTACTTGTTTGTCATTAGCTGCCCTACTTACGAGCTGTAGCTCAAAAGGAGGGAACAGTTCTAGCAAAACAGGTATTCCCTATGCCGATAGGAAAAGCAAAAACAACCAATCTGGTGCTTTTGCTGTAGCTACTCAATACAAGAGAGCTCCAGGACCAGGCTTGATTCCAATTGAAGGTGGAGTTTTAGTTGTTGGTGGTAGTGCCATCGAAGTACCGGGTGTTGAGCCAAATATTTACAATTACAAAAGACAGGTTACTGTTCCATCTTTTTACATGGATGAAACTGAAGTATCGAATACCGATTGGTTAGAATACTTACATTGGATCAGATACAACTACCCTGAAGATCGTGAGTTTTATTATAATGAGCTTCCTGATACTTTAGTGTGGCGCCGCGCATTATCATACAACGAACCTTATGTAGATAACTACTTAAGACACCCAGCTTACCGTGACTACCCTGTTGTAGGTGTTTCATGGGAGCAGGCATCACGTTATTGCGAATGGAGAACTTCGAGAGCTAACGAATTTATTCTACGCGAAAAAGGAATTTTAACTGATTATAAAACTTTAGCCGGTAATGGAAAAAGCAATGCTGCTACTACAGCAGCGGCGACTCCAAAGCCAGACAAACCTTTTAATACTGATGCATACTTAAATGGCCAGTATGATGATAAGGGGAAAAATGCACCAATCGATTACAATACAAAATCAGGTGCAGCTACATCAACAGCTGGAGGAACAGCAGCCCCAGCATCCGGAGGCAAAAACAACCAGCCTAGAAGAACTGCGACACTAGAGGATGGTGTAATTATGCAGCCTTATCGTTTACCAACAGAAGCCGAATGGGAATATGCTGCTTTAGGTTTAATTGGCAATACAGAATACGAAAACATCAATCAGAATAAAATCTACCCGTGGAATGGCTTAGGTGTGAGCTCTGCCAAAAAGAAAACCAGAGGTATGATTCAGGCCAACTTTAAAAGGGCACCTGGCGATTATATGGGTGTTGGTGGTTCATTAAATGATAAAGGAGATTTAACTGTTCCCGTTATTCAATATGCACCAAACGACTTCGGCTTATATAATATGGCTGGAAACGTGAATGAATGGGTTAATGATGTGTACAGAACAGGCACATTTACGGATGCAGATGCATTTAACCCTTATCGTGGCAACTATTTCACCAATAAAAAACTAGAGGATTCTCAAAGCGGTAAAATTGCATTGGATAAATATGGTAATCCGATTAAGGAAAACGCTTACGCAGGAAGAAAACAAACCTGGGCAGAAAAACAGGCACAGGCGAAACGTTCTGATTCGATTTCAAAATCGACTGATCCACAATCTCCGGTAGCGTCAACCAGTTATCAGGCCGATCAAAGAGGTTATCGCGATAGACAAAACACTTTATTGAATGAAGAAGGTGTAACGCTTGTAAACGATAAATCACGAGTTTATAAAGGTGGTTCTTGGAATGATATGGCTTATTGGTTAAACCCGGCAACACGCCGCTTTATGCAACAAGATGAATCATCAGCAGAAGTTGGTTTCCGTTGTGCCATGACCATGCTTGGCGCGCCAGAAATTAGTACTGCAGGTAAAAGAAATTTCAAAAACCCTCCGCAAAAACCTTACAGGGTAAGTAGAGGTAAATAAAAAAGAAAAGTCCCGACATTAAATCGGGACTTTTTATGCTTTAGATTTTGTAGTCCACTTCGACTAATTTAAATGAAACTCGTCATCTCGACTGAAACGCAGTGGAACGGAGAGATCTATCTAGACAGATTTCTCGACTTCGTTTCACTCCGCTCGAAATGACGTACCTCGAGGCAAAAATTATTTAAACTGAATCAAGATCTGGTTCTTCTCTACCTTATCGCCCTGCTTAATCAAAACTTTCTTTATCACACCATCAGTTGATGATTTCAGGATGTTTTCCATTTTCATAGCTTCCAGCACCACTAGATTATCCCCTTTCTTTACCTCGGCGTTCTCTTCAATCAAAACCTTTAGTACTAAACCAGGCATCGGCGCTTTAATTTCTGAAACTTTATTAGCAGTTAAATTATCCAGGCCCAGCTGTTTTAACAAAACATCAAACTGATCTTCGATGCTAATCTGATAAATATTACCGTTAACCTTTATTTTACATGTTTTATCTGCTTTGTTCAGCTCAACCAGCTCTGTATTAAAAGATTTATTCTGGTATAAAACATGCGTACTATTATTCCCAATTGAACTCAGATCGAACTGAATGGGTTCTCCGTTTACCAAAAAAGATGACTCCTTATTTTCAACCTCGAATAAAAACCGATCGTTTACTTTTACTTTATACATTTGTTATTGGGTTAAAGCATACTGAACCAAATTTGCACCCATTTTAAGCGCCTTAGTCCTCGTTTCTTGTGTATCTTCAGGATAAGTACCAAAATCTTCCCAACCATTCCCTAAATCGCACTCATAAGTATAATAGCACACAACTCTACCTTTATAAATCAACGCAAATCCCTGTGGCCTTTTATTATCATGCTCATGGATTTTTGGCAAGCCTCCCGGGAATTTAAATTTTTGGTTATATAATGCGTGATTGGCAGGCAATTCGACAAAACTCAATTCCGGGAATACCTTTTTCATCTGCGGGCGGATAAATTTATCCAACCCATAATTATCGTCTATATGAAGAAAACCACCACCTGTAAGGTATTGCCTTAAATTTTTAATTTCCTGATCGTTAAAAACTACGTTTCCGTGGCCAGTCATGTAAACAAACGGATAATTGAATATTTCTTTCGAGCCTACTTCTACAATACTCTCTTCAGCATAAAAATTAGTCTTCAAATTGGCATTACAGTAGGCAATTAAGTTGGGCAATGCTGTTCTATCTGCATACCAATCACCACCACCGTTATACTTTAATTTGGCCATGCGGTAGGTTGGAGGAATAAAAGCGAAAAACACAAAGCTAAGAGCTAATAGACCAAAGCAGTACCAAAGCTGAAACCTGGAAAACTGAAAACTGAAAACTGAAAACTTCAAATTGATTATCGGTTAAGGTAATTGATTTCAAAACAAACAGATAATGCAGCCGTTTCTGTGCGCAATCTGTTATCACCTAAAGTTAATGCTTTAAAGCCTTTGTTCAAAGCTAAATTAACTTCATCAGGTGTGAAATCCCCTTCAGGACCAATAAGAATTAAATATTTTTGATGTGGAACTACAAGTTTGGATATATATTGTTTCTCTCCGTTATCGATACAATGCGCTATTAATTTATCACCATCAAATGGTTCTTTTAAAAAAGTATCAAAAGAAATGGCATCGTTCAATTTGGGATGATAAGCTTTAATGGATTGTTTTACGGCAGAAGTAATTACTTTGTTGAGCCGATCTTCTTTAACTACCCTGCGCTCCGATCGATCGGTAATAATCGGTGTAATTTCATCGATGCCCAACTCTGTAGCTTTTTCTAAAAACCATTCGATGCGGTCGATATTTTTAGTTGGCGCAACAGCAATATGCAGGTAATGATTTCTTTTATGAAACTCCGTTTCTACCTTTAAAATTGATAGAGAAACTTTTTTCGGATTATCAGAAGTGATTTCAGCAGTGTAAAAACCACCTTTCCCATCAACCAGGTTAACGATCGAGCCTACGGCAAGACGAAGTACCCTAACACAATGTTTGCTCTCTTCTTCGTTAAGTGTGTAAGTATTTTGGGTTATATCTGGTGTATAAAAAATATGCATAGTTGAAATTAATGATTATCAACCATATCTGCTTTATTGATCACCAATTCTAACTTGATTGTTTCGATATTCTGCTCTGTTTTTTTGAGGATGGTAAATAGATATCCGTATGATTCGTTGCTCTCACCTACCTCAGGGATACGTTCAAAAACGTGAGAAACCAAACCACCAATGGTATCGAAATCTTCATCCTCCGGTAAATCGTGAGGCAGATGTTCATTTACATCATATACAGTAGCGAATGCATTTACGATAAACTCATTGTCGGACACTTTTTCTACCAATGGTTTTTCTTCATCATATTCATCCTGGATTTCTCCAACAAGCTCTTCAACAATATCTTCTAAGGTAACCATACCCGCAGTACCACCAAACTCATCTAATACGATAGCAATCTGTATGCGATTACTTTGCAGCTCACTCATCAGATCGTTTATTTTCTTAGTTTCAGTAACGAAATATGGTTTCCTGATGATATCGTTCAATGTCCAATGCTGATTACCCGCTGCAACCAATGGTAAAATATCTTTTGCATGGATAATCCCTACAATTTTATCCATAATTTCATCGTAAACAGGCAAACGGGAATACCCTTCCTTAATAATCGTATCAATCACTTCTTCTTTCGGAGAAGTTAGTTCAATACCCGAAATCTTGGTGCGGGGTACCATGATATTTTTCACCACTCGCTCATTAAAATCGAATACGTTTTTAATCAGCTCATGTTCGTTATTATCCAATGCGCCGCTTTCTTTACCCTGATCTAATAAATACTGAAGTTCTTCGGTACTATGAAGCGATTCATGTCCGCTTGAAGTGTCGATCCCAAATGGTTTAAGGATAATCGCAGCAAGACTGTTTAATGTCCAGATGAATGGTTTAAATACCACATAAAATATCTGCAATGGTACAGAAACAAATAAGGTTGTTGCTACCGGCCGTTGGATAGCAAAAGATTTTGGTGCTAATTCACCAAATACAATATGCATAATCGTAATCAACGAGAATGCAACAATTGTAGATGCAGTATGGATGGAAGCATCGCTCAATCCCCACTCCAAACTATCGAAAAGGTTTTTGAAAATGGTATGCATAACGCCTTCACCAACCCAACCTAAGCCAAGTGATGCAAGCGTTATACCTAGCTGTGTGGCGGCTAAATATCCATCAAGGTTATGAATAATCCCTTTGGCCATTTTACCAACACGACTGCCTGTTTTTGCTTTAATTTCAATTTGTGATGCCCGGACCTTTACAATTGCGAACTCTGCTGCAACAAAAAATCCGTTTAGTAACACCAAAAATAATGCAAAGAATAATCGCCAGCCTACAGAAGTGGTATCGGGTTCTTGTAAAGCAACCAAAACTACGTTTGTGGGCAGGATTGCACTTAGCTCAAAATTTAAAAACAAACATACCGTGGGTAAATCCATTAAGCCAATTCTCTAAATGTTGTGTTATAAAGTTCTATGCTTTCTTTAATTACTTTATGCGCATAACGAACACCAAGTAAATGTTCGATGGTTACATTTTTATCTTCTAATGCTTTATAATCCTGAAAGAAACGAACAATCTCTTTCATTTGGTGTGGAGGCAATTCATCTAAATCGTTGATGTAGTTTACCGACATATCGTGAGCAGCAACCGCAATAATTTTATCATCTTGCTCTCCGTTATCTACCATGTGCATTACACCAACCACTTTCGCTTCGATCAATGTCATTGGATAAACATCTACTGAGCAAAGCACCAGAATATCCAATGGATCTTTATCATCGCAATAAGTTTGCGGAATAAAGCCATAATTTGCCGGGTACATTACTGATGAAAAAAGAACCCTATCTAACTTGATCAGACCTGATTCTTTATCTATTTCGTATTTTGCTTTTGATCCTTTTGGAATTTCAATAATTGCGTTTACAATTTCTGGAACATTGTGTCCAGGAGATACGCTATGCCATGCGTGATGATCGTCTTTTGCCATTTTTAATTTAAATCTGTTTTATCCTCTTCAGGACCACTCACTACTTTACTTTTTACAAAGGTAATTAATAATGGTATAGTTGTAATAAGGATAAAGCCAATAATAATATATAATAAATAATCGTTAATTTCTTTTTCAAACCTTCTGCCCAAAAAATAACCGAGCAAAGTTAAGGAGCAGATCCAAAGTACGCCACCAACAACATTGTATAACGCAAACTTTTTAAACTCTAATTTTACAACCCCCGCAAAAATCGGTGCAAAAGTTCTAACTATTGGCACAAACCTGCCCATAATTAATGCAAAGGCACCTTGTTTGTGATAATAATCCTCTGCAGCTTTTAAATATCTCTTCTTAAAAAAGAAACTGTCTTTTCTGGTGTACAATACGGGGCCAGTTTTACGCCCGAACCAATAGCCGGTAAAATTTCCAGAAATGGCTGCGAAACACAAGCCCGCCAAGAGCACCGCAATGTTCACATCAAGCTTGCCTGTTGCTACAAACATTCCCGCTAAAAACAATAAATAATCACCGGGAAGAAAAAAACCAAAAAACAGGCCCGTTTCTGCATAGATAACGAATACGACGAGATAGAAACCACCCTCCCTCAATAATTTCTCGGGATCAAGTAGCTGATGCAGGTTATTCCAAAAATCGTGCATATTCAATTATTCGTAAAACTACAAATAATTATCAAACAACAGCATACCTATATCAGGTTTAAAATAATTGCAGGATAAATACCTAAAATTATTGTAATTGCTACAGAAACCAGTAACACAACCTTGTACTGTGACGGAGCTGAAAGCTCTGTTTCTGCGCCGTCTTTAAACCACATGGCTGCAATTACCCTAAAATAATAATAAAAGCCAACCAGCGCATTTAAAATCGCAAATGCAACAAGTAAGGTTTTATATTCAGTCATTACATTCAGGAACATTAAATATTTCCCGATAAAGCCAGCTGTTAGCGGAATACCTGCTAACGAAAGCATAGCTACCGTTAAACATAATGCTATTAGTGGATTACGTTTAGCTAAACCATTGAAACTTTCGAAGCTATCGCTACCCGTTTTTTGTTTTACTAATATTAATACCGCAAAAGCGATAATTGATGCAAAGGTGTAAGCCGCTGCATAAACCAATACGTTGTTTTCAGAGTTTTTGGTTAACACAATAAGCGAAAACAATAGGTAACCCGCGTGCGAAATACTCGAATATGCCAACATGCGTTTGAAGTTTTTTTGGAACAGCGCAGTTACGTTTCCGATAAATAAGGTTAAACAAACAATTACCATAAGTGGTGCAACCCAAAAATCGTGAAGTGGAGCAAGTGCACCAGCAAATAATCTTAAAAAAGCAGCAAAGCCTGCAGTTTTAACTACAGTACTCATGAAAGTGGTAATCAAAGAAGGAGCGCCTTCGTATACATCCGGGGTCCAGAAGTGGAAAGGAGCAGCACCAACCTTAAAACTTAAACCAATCATCATCAGGATAACACCCGGATAGAATATTGGAGAAATTGCCTGACTATTTACCAGATAAGCTTGTATTTTATCTAAATCGAATGAGCCCGTAGCGCCATAAATTAACGTGATACCAAATAACAGGAAGCCTGTTGAGAAAGCACCCATTAGGAAATATTTTAATGAAGCTTCGTTAGAGGCAAAATCCTTTTTACGGATACCGGCCAAAATGTATAAACTCACCGACATGATTTCTAAGCCTACAAATAACATGGCCATATTTTTATACGATACCATCATGATCATTCCCGCCAGCGCGAAAAGAATTAAGGTATAATATTCGGCTACGTTATCGCTTTTAGCGTGGAAATAGTTCTGTGTTAATAAAAAGATTAAAAGTGTACCGATAATACAGATCCCTGAAAATGCCAGAGCGAAGTTATCTGTCTGCATCATCCCAAAATGAACAGCATTGCCGTTCCATGCACAAAAAGTAAATCCCAGTGCAGTAAGTAAGCCAACAACGGTAAGTGGTAGTAATGCTTTATTTGCCTTAAACAAACCTGCATAAAGCACTATAAAAGCTGTTATACTAATGGTTATAATAATATTCATTGCTTAATTTACTGTGTTTAATTTTTGATTTACCTGTTCTAATAAATGTTGTACAGATGCCTCTGTTAAGTGCAAAATTGGTTTCGGATAAACACCCAAAATAATAATCAGTGCACAAATTGTATAAAGGATCAATTTTTCGGTCCCTTTAATATCGGTAAAAGTGATGGTTAAGCTGTTGGTTTCGCCCAGCATTACATTTTGATACATGCGCAACATGTAAACTGCACCAAAGATAATGGTTAATCCTGCAATAGCTGCAGCCCAAATGCCGTAGTTGTAAACGCCCATTAGCAGTAAAAACTCACCAATAAATCCGTTTGTTCCCGGCAAAGCTACCGTGCCTAAAACAATGATCAGAAAAGTAAGCGCCAACTGTGGTGCTACTTTCGCAATTCCACCCAACTCTTCAATTTTATTGGTTTTAACACGGGAAAAGATAATATCTAAAACAAAGAATAAACCCACTACATTAATACCATGACTTAACATTTGTACCATCGCACCTTGCATACCTTGCTGGTTGAAAGCGAAGATACCTGCTGAAATTAATCCAACGTGAGCGATAGATGAATAAGCTACCAAACGTTTAGCATCCTTTTGTGTAAAAGCAATCAGCGAAGCATAAACAATACCGATGATTGATAAAACAATAGCCACTTGGCCCCACTCGTGAACGCCTGTCGGAACAATTGGTAATAACCACCTAATTACGCCATAAATACCCATTTTTAACATGATACCCGATAATAGCATCGTTCCTTGTGTAGGGGCCACGGTATAAGTATCAGGCTGCCAGGTATGGAAAGGGAAAATTGGCATCTTAATGGCAAAAGCGATAAAGAAAGCCCAGAAAATCCATCCCTGTTGTGCGCTATCCAAGTTTAAAGCATAAAATGCTTGAATATCAAAATTATGTGCCGGGTTTTGAAGATATAAGTAAATAATACCCATCAACATAAATAATGAACCTGCAATGGTATACACGAAAAATTTCATGTTGATACGGATGCGGTCTTTTCCTCCCCAGATGGCACAGATAAAGTAAATTGGAATTAATGCTGCTTCCCATCCAATATAGAACAAGAACGCATCTAATGCCGTAAATACCAACAATAAACCACATTGCATAAACAAAATCAACGCATAAAATGCAGCTGAATTTTTATACTGGTGGTTGTAGCTCGATAAAATAATGATCGGCACCAATAAATTGGTTAGCAATACCACAAGCATGCTAATGCCATCGATACCTGCGTGGAAATTGATGCCTAAATCTGCAATCCATGGCAAATTAACCTCAAACTGGGTACTTGCATTTGGAATGAAATTACCGGCGATAACCAAAGTCAAAACCAAAGAAACAACCGAAAATACGGTCGAAACTATTTTAGCCGACTTACCAGTAAATGCAGTAATAATTGCACCTACAAGCGGAAGAAATATAAGTAGTAAAAGTTGTTCCATTATTTAATTTTGAACCCTTTTTATATGTAATAAAATGTATATGCAAGTAACGCGATGATACCAAATACCATCATAAATATATAGAAACCTACGTTTCCGCTTTGTAGCAAACGAACACCTTTACTAGCTTCGTTTGTGCTCCATCCCAGTCCGTTCACAATTCCATCAATGAATTTGCTATCGATAATCCTATAAAAGAATTTCGAAAGTGCATCTAATGGTTTAGTGATTAGGAAATCATAAATCTCATCGAGGTAGAATTTATTGTAGGATAATTTAGCTAAAGCAGAACGCGGTGCTTCATCAGCAACAGGAACGCGTGCCCCCTTTACATATCTGGTGTAAGCATATAATAAAGCTATTACAGCTGCTGCTACCGAAACACCCATTAACGAATATTCAGTTGAGTGGCTTAATTCCAACTCATGCTGTGCAACTCCTGCTCCCGATAACCAATGCGCCAACCATTCGTTTCCACCAAAAACATGAGGAAGATTAATTACTCCACCAATTGCTGCAAGAACAGCTAAAATGATCAAAGGGAAAGTCATCGCAGTTGGCGATTCGTGCACATGGCTTTCTTCGTGATGTGTTCCACGATATTTGCCAGAGAAAGTCAAGAACATCATTCTGAACATATAAAATGCCGTTAAGAATGCGGTTAAAACCCCAATTCCCCAAAGTATTGGACTAGCCTGGAAAGCATGTGCTAAAATTTCATCCTTTGAGAAGAAACCAGAGAACGGTGGTAAACCTGCAATGGCAATGGTGCCGATCAACATAGTTAAGAAAGTAACAGGAAGTTTCTTTCTCAATCCGCCCATATGGCGCATATCTTGCTCATGGTGCATGGCATGAATAACCGAACCTGCGCCCAAGAATAATAGTGCTTTAAAGAATGCGTGCGTTAATACGTGGAAAAACGAACCTGTATAAGCGCCAACGCCAAGACCTAAAAACATATACCCCAGCTGAGATACGGTTGAGTAAGCCAATACTTTTTTGATATCAGTCTGTGTTAAAGCAATAATTGCTGCAACTAAAGCTGTAGCCGCTCCAACAATGGCAATGATGTGCTGTGTAAGCGGAGCAAGATCGAACAATACGCTCGAACGTGCAATCATGTAAATACCAGCTGTAACCATTGTAGCTGCGTGGATCAAAGCCGAAACTGGTGTTGGTCCGGCCATTGCATCTGGTAACCAGGTAAACAAAGGCAATTGAGCCGATTTACCGCAGGCACCGATAAACAACAAGATGGTAATTAAAACCAGCGTATCGTTACCGGGCAACATATTAGCTGCTTGAGGGAAAACTTTAGCAAATTCTACACTACCAAAAGTGGTGAAGATTAAGAATACGCCTAACAAAAAGCCTAAATCGCCGATGCGGTTCATTACGAAAGCTTTTTTAGCTGCTGAAGCATAAGCACTCTTTGTATACCAGAAACCGATTAACAGGTAAGAGCATAAACCTACGCCTTCCCAACCGATAAACATAACGATGTAGTTTGATCCCAATACCAATAAAAGCATGAAGAATACAAACAGGTTTAGATAAGAGAAAAACTTACCGAAACCTGCATCATCGTGCATATAGCTGGTGGAATATAAATGGATCAGGAAACCAATTCCGGTGATGATCAAAAGCATGATCGAGCTTAGAGGATCAACCAGGAAGGATAATGGAATGTGTAATGCACCCGCGCTGATCCAATCGAATAAAAATACTTCGTGAGATTTTTGTGTGTTGCCTTGTAAACTAAAGAAAATAACTACGCTGATAATAAAGGAGGCTAAGATTACCCCACTTCCGATGATACCAACAAGTCCTTTAGATAAAGAGTTTCTGCCTAGCCCATTAATTACAAACCCTAAAAAAGGAAGTAACGGAACCAACCAAATCAATTGTTCTATTGTCATTCTTATTATATATTTACCACTTAAGGCGATTTAAAACATTAATATCTACTGATTTCGTATTTCTGTAAACCATTACGATAATTGCCAGGCCTACTGCAACCTCTGCAGCTGCCAAAGCCATAATGAAGAATACGAAAACCTGCCCTGATGGGTCATTGTTATGAACCGAGAATGCTGTTAAAAGTAAGTTAACCGCATTTAGCATCAGCTCAACCGACATAAAAATTACAATGGCATTTCTGCGGGTAAGTACGCCTATAACGCCGATAGAAAAAATAATGGCACTTAAATAGATGTAGTGGTTTAGCGGAACGCCTGCTGCTTGTGTGAATAAATTTTCCATTATGCTTCTACCTCATCTCTTTTAGATAATAAAACGGCTCCAACCATTGCTGCCAATAGTAACAGAGATGACAATTCGAATGGCAATAAGAATGGACCAAAAAGCTCCTTGCCTAGATTTTCTACCAATCCTAATCCTGGATTTTTCAAAATCAATGGACTGGTAATACTTGCTGATTTTAAAGAACCTATTAAGGTTACAACCAAACAACCGCCAGCAATTACACCTACAATTTTGATCAGCGGCGATTTACTCGGTTCAGTTTCTTTGTTCAGGTTAAGTAACATCAGTACAAAAAGGAACAATACCATAATGGCCCCCATGTAAACAATAAAGTTTACCACTGCCAAAAACTGCGCATTTAATAACACGTAGTGAACAGTGAAGGTAAAAAAGGTAAGGATTAAGTACAATACACTGTGAATCGGATTTTTTGCAAAAATCACCATCAGCGAAAAGATGATACTTAATGTGGCTACGAAATAGAATACTTGTGTACTCATTAATTGTTTATTTATTTATGTTCCATGGTTTGTGTCTCCACAAACCATTATTTATATTTCGTTTCGTGAAGACACGAACCGAGGCTTAAGATTATTTACCATAGTTCGTGTCTTCACGAACCATCATTTTATTTTTTCATTTCCAATGGAGCCTCTACCAACTTGTCTTTTCCGTAAATAAAATCTTTACGTAAATAATCAGCAGGTACAATCGGTCCATCTAAGTAAATTGCCTCTTTTGGACAAGCTTCTTCACATAATCCACAGAAAATGCAACGCAGCATATTGATTTCGTAAGTTGCTGCATATTTTTCTTCGCGGTATAAGTCTTTCTCTTCAGGTTTACGTTCAGCTGCAATCATGGTAATGGCTTCAGCCGGACAAGATAAAGCGCATAAACCGCAGGCGGTACAACGTTCTTTACCATTCTCATCACGTTTTAGCGAGTGCATCCCTCTAAAGTTCGTAGAGAATTCGCGTTCTACTTCAGGATATCTAATAGTAGCCTCTTTCTTAAATAAGTGACTGATGGTGATGCCCATACCCTTGGCAATTGCCGGTAGGTACATACGCTCCATAAAGCTCAGTGGCTTTTGTTCCAGTACTTTTTTCTTATTACTTAATGATTCCATAATTAAAACTTCTCAATAATCGCAATCACAACACCTGTTATTATAATATTGGCAATAGCTAAAGGTATTAAACCTTTCCAACCTAAATTCATCAATTGATCGTAACGGAAACGAGGGATTGTCCAACGTACCCACATGAAGAAAAAGATGAAAGCACATATTTTACCAAAGAAAACTGCCGTACCAAAAAGAGGTGCCCAGGTTGGACCTAACCACACCGCCATCGAATCCATACCTGGGTAGTTATAACCGCCCCAATATAAAGCCGCCATTACTGCCGATGATACGAACATATTGATATACTCAGCAAACAGGTAAAAACCTAATTTCATTGAAGAATATTCGGTATGGTAACCACCTATTAATTCCGTTTCACATTCAGGCAAATCGAACGGCGCACGGTTGGTTTCGGCAAATGAACAGACCATAAAGATTAGGAATCCAAGTGGCTGATATAAAACATTCCATCTCCAGCCATGTTGCTGATCAACAATTTCTTTTAAGCTTAAGGTATTCGTCATTAAAAGCAAAGCGATGATCGATAATCCCATTGCAATTTCATAACTGATGTTCTGCGAAGCTGCACGGATCGCACTTAACAAAGAGTATTTGTTGTTTGAGGCCCATCCCCCAATCATTACGCCATAAACACCCAGAGAAACGACTCCAAAAATATATAGAACTCCAACATTGATATCCGAAACCTGTAAAGGAATAGTTTTGCCTGCAATTAAAACAGGACTGCCCCACGGGATAACCGCCGTACCTATACAGGCACAAAGCAATGCCAAACCCGGGCCAGCGATAAATAAAAATCTGTTTGATGAGGTAGGAATAATTTCCTCTTTCATAAACATTTTTAATCCATCGGCCAATGGTTGTAAAATACCAAAGGGGCCAGCTCTATCAGGGCCTAAACGATCTTGTAAATATGCGGCAACTTTACGTTCTGCATAAGTAGAATACATGGCAATAACTAAACTGATGCCGAAAATTACAGCTACCAGGATAAATTTTTCTATAACAAAAGCGCTATCCATTAGTATTTAACTGTTTTATGTAATTCAATTTCATTTGCAGCTTGTAATGCCTCATTTGGCTGAATAACATGCAAAGGTTTTAATGTTTCGTAGTGATTAGATGCAATTACCGAAGTATCATCAATGTGTGTTGGATGTTCAATTACCCAATCAGCAGTTGCTTTTTTATCAAAGCGGCAAGTATTGCAAATAAATTCTTCTACTTCTCCAAACTGATCTTTACGTGCAGTAACACGTAAAACATCTGCTCCTTTATACCAAAGTGTTACTTTACCGTTGCATTTTTCGTGATCGCAATCGCGGTGTGCATCAACTGGTTTGGTAAACCAAACACGGTTTTTGAAACGGAAAGTTTTATCTGTTAAAGCACCTACTGGGCAAACATCGATTACGTTTCCAGAGAAATCGTTATCAACAGCCTGGGTGATGTAAGTAGAAATTTCGGAGTGGTCGCCACGGTTCAAGATACCATGAACACGTTTGTTTGTAATCTGATCAGCCGTGAAAACACAACGGTAGCACAAAATACAACGATTCATGTGCAACTGGATTTTATCACCTATATCAATACGCTCAAAAGTACGGCGTTCAAACTCATAACGTGTTTTTTGCAAACCGTGTTCATAACCTAAGTTCTGAAGATCACATTCCCCTGCCTGATCGCAAACAGGGCAATCTAAGGGGTGATTAATCAATAAGATCTCTACAACACCTGCACGTGCTTCCAAAACTTCTGGTGAAGTAATGTTAAGCACTTCCATCCCATCCATTACGGTTGTGCGGCAAGAAGCCACCAATTTAGGCATTGGGCGAGGATCTTTCTCCGAACCTTTAGTCACTTTTACAATACAGGTACGGCATTTACCGCCACTGCCTTGTAATTTAGAATAATAGCACATTGCTGGCGGAACAATATCCCCTCCTATCTGCCTTGCAGCATTCAGAATGGTTGTTCCGTTATCCACCTCTACTGTTATCCCATCTATCGTAACCTTAACTTTTTCACTCATGGTTAATGATATTCTTTTTATTTTTTATACTTCTACCGTCATTGCGAGGTACGAAGCAATCTTTTTTACAATTTATTATTTCTCTTTCAAGATTTTATAACCAATTTCTTTTCTTGGCTTTTCTTTCTGTTCCAGTAGCTCATCAAAATACCTGAATATGACTTCAATATTTTTATCCTGATTATCTACTTTCTTTTTAATCTTTTCTACTTCTAGTCTTATTTCTGTATTACTTAAAACCATCGTTCTAAGCTGTACAAACACATCAATAATTTTAATACTTACTTCTACCGCCTGTTTACTTTTTAAAACGTTTGATAGTTGTAAAATACCATGTTCGCTAAATGCAAACGGAAGATACTTTGAATATTTTCCTTGTTCTAAGGTCACAAATTGCGACCTTAGAACTTCATTTTCTTCTTTCGTCAGTTCAAACATAAAGTGCTCTGGAAAACGCTCTATATTTCTTCTAACTTGTTCTTTTAATCTTTTAGTATCAACGCCAAAGAGCGCTGCCAAATCAGAATCTAACATCACCTTCACTCCTCTAAAAAGATATATTTTATTAACTATTACTTCGTTGGGGATGATTACGGGTGATATTTCTTCTTTCATTTACATATTCATTGTGTTAAGTTCTTTTCCTAAGGTCGCAAAATGCGACCTTAGGATTTTAGTATCACAAACCGTAATACTAAATATTTATTTCTCTTCCGTTACCGGAGCTTTTTCAATCGGTGTTGCATAATTTGCAATACCATAATTTTGGCTCTGACTCTTAACAGGTTCTTTAATGTGCCATTCAAATTCATCTCTAAAGTGACGGATTGCGCTGGCTACAGGCCAAGCCGCTGCATCACCCAGCGGACAGATTGTATTCCCTTCAATTTTACGTTGAATGTCCCACAATAAATCAACATCTTCCATTTTACCATGGCCGTGCTCGATTTTGTGTAACACTTTTTCCATCCATCCCGTACCTTCGCGGCAAGGTGAACACTGTCCACAGCTTTCGTGGTGATAAAAACGGGCAAAATTCCAGGTATTTCTAACAATGCACTGATCTTCATCAAAAGCGATAAAACCACCTGAACCCATCATGGTTCCTGTAGCAAACCCACCTTCTGATAACGATTCGTAACTCATTAAACGAGGTTCGCCGTTAGCGTATTTCAGGGTTAAATTAGCAGGTAAAATAGGCACCGATGATCCGCCTGCAACCGTTGCCTTTAAACGTTTACCATTGGCAATACCGCCACAATACTCGTCAGAATAAATAAATTCTTCTACTGGCAAACCCAATTCGATTTCGTAAACACCTGGTTTTACTAAATTACCTGACGCAGATATCAATTTTGTACCTGTACTTCTACCGATACCAATCTTCGCATATTCATCACCCCCATCGTTGATAATCGGTACCACTGCAGCAATAGATTCAACATTGTTAACCACTGTAGGGCAACCATATAACCCTGCAATTGCCGGGAATGGTGGTTTAATCCGTGGATTACCCCTTTTACCTTCAAGCGATTCTAACAAAGCAGTTTCTTCACCACAAATGTAAGCGCCACCGCCCGGCTGAACATATAATTCTAAATCGTAACCTGTTCCTAAAATGTTTTTACCCAACCATCCTGCAGCTTTAGCTTCCGCAATTGCTTTTTCTAAAATGCGGATCTGAGGCATCATCTCGCCACGTACATAGATATAAGAAACCTTGGCACCCAATGCGAAACTCGATACAATCATTCCCTCAATTAATGCATGGGGAATATAAGTCATCAAATAACGGTCTTTAAAAGTTCCCGGCTCTGATTCATCAGCATTACACACCAAATAACGTGCAACACCCTCTGGTTTAGCCAAAAAGCTCCATTTCATCCCTGTAGGGAAACCCGCGCCTCCGCGACCGCGTAAGCCCGATTTCTTAACTTCTTCAACAATCTCTTCAGGTGTTAAAGTTTTAAGGGCTTTTTCCACAGCACGGTACCCGCCTTTTTGGCGATAGACTTCAAGTGTATTGATGCCCGGTACGTTTATATGCTCAAGTAACAGTTTTCGAGACATTTTAATTAGTCTAGCGTCTGTAGTCCATAGTCCATAGTCATGAGTCAAAACGACTCTCGACTTAAGACTTTCGACTTAGGACTTATTTTTCAAATCTTCAATCAATTTATCTACACTTGCTTCGGTAAGGTTTTCGTAGAAAGTATATTCCGGGCTAATTTGCAATACCGGACCGAAACCACAGGCGGCTAAACATTCAACTCCTCTAAAGCTGAATAAACCATCGGCAGTAACTTCACCTTCTTTAACACCTAACTTGTTTTCCAAGTGGCTTAATATTTTTTCGGCACCAACCAGGCAACAAGGGCCGGTACGGCAAACCTCTAAAGCATACTTACCTTGTGGTTTTAAAAAGTACATGGTATAAAATGTTGCCACCTCATATACTTCAATTGGCTGAATATTTAAATATTCAGCTACTTTATCCATCGCTGGTGTACTTACCCAAAGGTATTCGGCCTGTACCAAGTGCAATAATGGCAACAAAGCTGATTTGTGCTTACCTTCAGGATAACGGCTTTTTACATCATCAAATTTGGCCAGCAATTCTGATGAAAACACTACAGGTGTTTGTTCTTCTACTTTAAGCATCTAATTCTCCTGCAATAATATTCATACTACTCATGTTGATAATGGCATCAGACAATAACATGCCCTCGCTCATTGGTGCAAACATCTGGTAGTTTACAAAACTTGGTCTGCGGAAGTGTAAACGGTACGGTGTACGGCCTCCATCATTAATCAGATAGAATCCTAACTCGCCATTTCCGCCTTCCACAGCGTGATAAACTTCTGCTTTTGGCGCATCAATTTCACCCATCACAATTTTGAAGTGATAAATCAATGCTTCCATATTGTTGTAAACTTCTTGTTTTGGAGGGAGGTAAAATTCAGGAACATCGGCATGAAAAATACCTTTTGGCTCTGTTTTTAACTTCACAAGCGCCTGTTCGATAATGCGGACACTTTGCCACATCTCTTCATTACGCACTAAATACCTGTCGTAAATATCGCCACTTGTACCTACCGGAACTTCAAAGTCGAAATCCTGATATGAAGAATATGGATCGCTTACACGCACATCGTAATCTACACCGGTAGCACGCAAAAGCGGTCCAGTCCAGCTATATTCTAAAGCAGCTTCTTTAGTTACTTCTGCAACACCAGCCGTTCTATCAATAAAAATACGGTTACGTGTTAACAGATTTTCGAACTCTTTTAACGCTTTAGGGAATTCTTTTAAAAACTTATCGATTTTAGCAAAGGCGATATCATTGAAATCCCTTTCAAACCCACCAATACGGCCAATATTTGTGGTTAAACGTGCACCACAAACTTCTTCGAAGATCTCGTAAATATGCTCACGGAACTGAAATAGGTATAAGAAAGTGGTGGTCGCTCCTGTATCCTGGCCAATAATCGTGTTACAGATAATGTGATCGGAAATACGCGAAAGTTCCATAATGATTACCCGAAGATAATCTACACGTTTCGGCATCTGAATATTTAACAACTTCTCAACCGTCATGTGCCATCCCATATTGTTAATAGGCGACGAGCAATAGTTTAAACGGTCGGTAAGTGGTGTAATTTGATAAAATGGGCGATGCTCCGCAATCTTTTCGAAAGCACGGTGGATATACCCAATGGTAGAAACGCCGCTTACAATACGTTCGCCATCTAATTGCAAAACGTTTTGAAAAACGCCGTGTGTTGCAGGGTGCGTTGGGCCTAAGTTTAAGGTTACCAGCTCACTTTGCGGATCGTTATCTGTAAATACCGGATGGTTATGATTCATAGTTTACCTTCCAAAAAATTCGTCTTTTTTATCTACTCTGTTCGGATCTTCCAATGGATATTGTTTCAACATCGGGTGAACACCTAAGTCGTCCATATTTAAAATACGGCGTAAATCAGGGTGACCTTCAAATTTAACCCCGAACAAATCGTAAGTTTCGCGTTCCATCCAGTTGGCACCTTTCCAAACAGTTGTTGCTGTAGGAATAGTTGGATTTTGTTCTGAAATGAAAACCTTAATCCTGATTCTAACTTTCTCCACCATGTTGTGCAAATGGTAAACCACTGCAATACCATGATCTTTACCTGGATAGTGAACCGCGGTAATGTCAGTAAGGAAATTGAATTTTAATTCTTCTTTAAGATGCGAAAGCACATTGATGATCACATCTTTATAAGTTACAAAGGTTAATAAACCATAAGGCTCAGAAACGGCGGTAACTTTTTCGCCAAACTTTTCAGTCAGCTTAACGTGGATATCGTTATTTAGTGTCGTTTCTTCCATTATTTAATGCCGTATTGACCCAAAAGTTCTTTGTAATAATCAGAATTTCTTCTTCTGCCCGACTCGTTTTTCACTAAATCCTGAATACGTTGAAAACCATCTAAAATAGCTTCAGGTCTTGGCGGGCACCCCGGAACGTAAACATCCACCGGAATAACCTCATCAATACCTTGCAATACGGAATAAGTATCGAAAATACCACCACTACTTGCACAGGCACCAACAGCCATTACCCAACGTGGCTCTGCCATTTGGATATAAACCTGCTTTAATACCGGGGCCATCTTTTTAGCGATAGTTCCCATAACCATTAAAACATCAGCCTGACGGGGAGAAAAACTTAAGCGTTCGGCACCGAAACGACCTAAATCGTAATGCGAACCCATGGTTGCCATAAACTCGATTCCACAACAAGAAGTGGCAAAAGGTAAAGGCCATAATGAATTTGAGCGGGCCAAACCAATCACTTTATCAAGAGAAGTGGCAAAAAAGCCAGATCCTTCTATTCCTGGAGGCGCATCAACTATATTAATTTCACTCATGTTTATAAACAAAAAATGCTCATCCCTTTGCAGAATGAGCAACAAATTTACAATATTTTAAAGGCAAACAAACTAGCTTTACTCGATTTAGAACCTTTCTAAATAACTAAAACAGCTATAAGTTAGTGTAAGTGATACACATTCGGTTTGCAGTTGGCAATTTTGAGTTTACAGTTTTTAAACCGAAAACTATTAACTGCCAATTGTAAACTGAGAACTGCCAATAGACTAGTTCCAGTCTAAAACTTTTTTCTTGATTACGTAGATAAAACCTAGCAACAAAGTACCCATGAAAATGAACATTTCGATCATTCCATCCATCCTTAATGTACGGAAATTAACTGCCCAAGGATACATAAAGATAACCTCTACATCGAACAGTACAAATAAGATGGCTACTACGAAATATTTGATAGAGAAAGGCTGACGTGCGTTACCTACTGATTTAATACCAGCCTCAAAAGTTTCTAATTTGTCGCTTGTTTTACGTTTTGGACCTAAAAAGTGGGTTGCAACCAATGTGGTTACCACAAAACCTAAAGCAACAATTACTTGAAATATAATTGGTAAAAAATCTATAGCCGAACTCTGCGCTTGCATATTATTTATTTTATGTTGCAAAAGTAAAAGAAAAAGGCAGAGTAACCAAACTCTGCCTTTTCTAAATTATTTAACTTTCTAATTATTTACCTTTACCTTTTGTTTTTGGAGCAGCTGCAGGTGACTGCAATTCTTTAAGCTTGGCTGCTGCAAAAGGACCTTGCGGGTCTAACGCAATACTTTTGTTTAAATAATCTATAGCTTTTGCTTTATCTTTATCAGCATAGTAAGCACCTAGATAATCGTAAGATTCTACAAGGTTTGTTTTATTGGTTGCTTGTTCTTCAGGCTTAACTAAGCTAATGTATTTTTCAAAATATGGAATAGATGCATATTTTGGGTTAGCTTTATCTTCTAGAAGATTAGCAATCCTTGCCCTTGTAAAATAACCTAAAGCAAACTCTGGAGAAACTTTATTTAAGTGACTCAGTGCTGAATCGGCCTCAATCAATGCTGCTGTATTTAACGGTTTTTTGTCTTTTTGAGCAAAATACCCTTCCAAGAATCTTGTTTGTCCTACATAGTAATAGTTTGTTAATGAACCTTTACCATTTGGATTATATTTAATTGCTAATGTATAAATCTCTGCGGCTTTACCGTATTTTTTAGCTTTATACAAAGCTAAACCAGCCTCCGATAAAGCATCTGCATTAGTAGAATCTATTTTAGCCGCCTCTATTATATTAAGAACACCTAAGCTATCTTGACCAGCTTTCAATTGTGCTTTACCTAAATAAAGATAATCGTTACCTAAAATCTTTGTCCTATCCTTTTCCTTTGCAAAAAAATCAGTTAAGCTCGCTAATGCCTGAGGGTAGTTTCCATTTTCATAAGCTGCCCAACCTTTCATCCTTGAAACAATAGTACCTTTAGGATCGTTTGCAGGAACTTGTAAAGAAGTAGCCACTTGCTCTAATGTTTTATAATCTTTAGCATAAAATAAGAATTGAGCGTAACGCAATTGAGACTCCAAAGATTTATCCGTTAAATCCATGTATTTTTTGTAATTCTCAATCGCTTTTGCTGCTTTTTCTTTATCAACACCAAAACTACTCCATTGCAAATACAACTCGCCTAACTCGCGGTAAGCAGGGCCATAGTTTGCATCAGCAGCAATTACATCCTGTAACTCTTTTTCACCTTCAGGAAAAGCTCTCGACTCTTTGTACATTTTACCAATCTGTGTTTTAGCTCTTCTGTTGTTAGGATCAACATCTCCAACACGCATGTATGGGCCTAATGCTTCAGAATTTTTCTTCTGTAATGCATAGGCATCACCTTGCGCCAAGAAAACTTCTGCATCCTTATCTTTCGAATCTAATTCATCTGCTTTGGTAATGTTAGCTAAAGCGCTGGTAAAATCAGGTTTAGATACATCATCACTAGGTTTATCCTGCGCTAAATAAGCTTTACCGATATACAAATAAGTTTTGTAATCTTTTGGTGCCAAAGCTACAGCCTTGTCGAAGTTAGTTTTAGCAGAACTTGGGTTATTAGATAACATATCTGCTTCGCCTAAACCAATTAAGTTTAAGTTGTTTTTTGGATCAGCGGTAACACCTTTGGTAAATACGGCTCTAGCGGAGTCGATGTAACCGGTTTTTAAGTAAACCAAACCAAGATTGTAATAGTTATTACCATCTGATGCTTTTGAGCTCACCAATGACTTAAGCATTGATGATGCTTTCTGATACTGCTCCGCGTCGATGGCTTTTTTCGCGTCATTTAAATCTTGAGCAAAAACTGCAGAACCCATCAACACCAAACCTACATTTAAGGTTATTGCTTTCTTTAAAATTTTCATCGGATATTCTGTTTTTTTATTTAATAAAAATGAAGTGTCTCTTTAGATTTACTTCGTGGTTCAATTTATAATTTTTAATTTAATTTCCTTTTGTCAGGTTAATTTGTCTTGGCATTAATTTATGCGGGCCAAGTCCAGATTTAAGTACAATCAATTGTCCCCTCTGACTTCTTAACCATGTTGCAAATCCTGTGCCTAAACCATCTCTTCCCTCACAATCTATAATATTTATATTTCTTAAGAAAGGATAAACACCGTTAATTAAGTTATCTTGAGTTGGTTTATAGAACTGATCATCCCCTACCTTGCCTTTTACATTCTTTACACCCAGCACTTTTATCTTAGAAAGGTATTCGCTCATCTCTGTATCCTTGTCCGTGATCCAATTCACGCCCAAAATACCAATAAAATTTTTATCTTCTGCAATAAGTTTAATTACTTCTTTGCTAGAATTTTTAGAGTAAACACCTGTAGCTGGAAATTGGCTGATATGAGCCAACTCTTTAAAATATTGAAAGGTACTTGAATAAGCGTTATCAAAGACCAATTTTTTATCTGATTTCTTCCCCTGTAATATATCAATCACTTCTTTAACGTTAATTGTACTATCGATATTGCCCTGATTGGTAATTAAAGCAATACCATCAATAGCAAAACGCGAAGAGTTGATTTTGATATTACGCTGGTTATAATACTTTTCCTCTGCTTTGGTTAATAACCTTGGTAAAACAATTACCCTTACACTATCATTAAGAAAGGCAGGCAATAATTTTTCTTCAGGTTTGACTGTTATCTGAAATTTTGCATCCGGATAATCCAAACTAAAAATATCGATCTGATCTTGAACAATCGGTCCAACACTTTCATCAACCAATATTTTTAAGGTACCGCTTGTTCTGGTTTCTTTAACTGCATTGGCTTTATTTTTACGTTTGCAGGATACAAGTAAAGCTAGTATACAAAATATTAAAAGGAAATTTTTCATTGAGCTGATTAATCGCGCCTTCCAAGGCTTAAAAGTCTTACAAATGCATAAATAATTAAGAAGATACCGATTGCGATGCGGCCCCATTGTGGAATAGTGCTTAAGCGCAGGGCAATTGGTTCGTAAAATATAAATGCAAAGCCTAATACCACATAAAAAACGAACATGACAAGGCCTAAAATGAGCAAAAACCGCTGTTTAGGCGATTTTTGCTTAAAAATATCAAAATTTAACATCTACTATTAGTTCAATGTAAAGTTAACGTTGATGTTGTATTTTACCCTTACCGGCTTACCATTTTGGATACCTGGGTTCCAACGTGGACTAGCTTTCAATACACGAATGGCTTCTTCATCAGTTCCGCTACCCAAACCACGGGTAACTGTGATATCAGTTAATTTACCATCTTTTTCAACAACGAAAGATAAAAATACTTTACCTTGAACATTGTTTTCTTGTGCCATTGGCGGGTACTTTATTGCTTTACTTAAGTATCCATAAAACTTAGAGATACCTCCTGGGAATTCTGGTTGTTTCTCGATACTAACAAAGTCGTAAACTTTATTATCATCAACCGCAACAGCAGCTTCTCTTTTTGGTCCTTCACCAACTGGTTCAGCGATATTAATCTCTGCCGTTGGGTCACCTTTAATATCTCTCTGCCCTGGATCAGCTTCCTTCAATTTTTCAACCGTAGGCGGTTCATCACGAACCTCGATATCTGGTTTTACAATTGGAGGTGGCATTTTCACCTGGTCAACTTTTGGTGGAGGTGGCTCTACCGGTGGTGGTGGCGGTGTTTTAGGATCTACTGGTGGTGGTGGCGCTAAAATTACTTCTTGTGCTTTTAATTGCTCATCTTCATGATCCATTGAGCCTTTAATCAGGCTATAGATTTTAGGAGAGAAAAATAACACAATAAATATAATAGAGCCGATAATTAATGCTCTTGAGGTGTTGGCACCATTGCTTTTACGCAATTGATACGCACCGTAGGTTTTGTTTTTATCTGCAAAAACCACTTCAAGCCATTCTTTTCTGAATATATCTAACTTCGACATAACTATTGGTTTTACTGATTATAAAATTCCTTTTTCTTTCATGAACTGCTTCTCATTGTCAAGGATGTTATCATCGTCGATCTGACGAACCTTAACTTTAAGAATTTCCAACTCATCCATGATGTCTACAAAGTTTTGGAATGTAGAACCTGATGTTGGTTTTACCAGTACAACAAAGTCTCCAGCAACGCCTGAAGCATCAGCTGCTTTTCTATTTTTAACAATAGCATCTTCGATTTGTGAACCAGATTCTATAGTTGGTGCGCTTTCGCCAGCTACGCCCATGTACCATGCTACCTTATTGCTTTTACCCAACAAAATAGTCATTGTTTTACTTGCTTTCAGCTCCAATCTGTTCTCAGGTAACTTTTCGTTTTTATCTGGCTTTGCAATATCCATCGCTTGAGGCGTAGAGATTACTGTTGTTAAGATAAAGAATGTTACCAAAAGAAACATTAGATCCACCATCGGAGTCATATCAACCCTTGGGGTGGCTTTCTTCCCGCCTGTGTTTAATTCTGCCATTTCTTATTTCTTTTTAGCTTCAGAGTTGGTAACCAATAAAAACTTGTTTACACTTTGTTTCTGAAGTACATCAATAATCTTTTTAACTACCGGATATTCTTCTTTTGCATCACCTTTAATACTGATACGCATATCCTGATTATTAATCTCTTTAGTTGCTTTACGGGCATTTAATACCCATGCATTTAACTGATTGTCAGTCGAATCTGAAGGTATACCAGGTTGTACCCCTGGTTTCATACGGTCAGCCCCATTCAAGGCAATAAGAGATTTTAAACTCTGAATCGGAACACCGAAACTTCCTATCGATGAAAAGCGTTGTATTTCTACTGGAGTGAACGATATTTTGTACTGTTCGCCCATTAGCTCTAATGTTTTCGCTCTTACTTTGACCCCTGCTACTTCAAAGAAAACTTTACCCTGCCCAATGGTTAATATCGCATTGTTTTCTACCGGTACCTTAAACTCATACGTAGATGAAGGTGTAGAAACGGCTAGTGGTTCTGGTTGCCTTGCTGTAGCAGTTAAGATGAAGAAAGTAAGTAACAATGACGCCACATCACACATGGCGGTCATATCTGTTACTGTACTTGTTCTTTTAACTTTAATTCTAGGCATAATATTTTTTACTAGTTTTAATAATGATGATCTTTTTTCCGGTTTTCCATAAAGCCGGTAAAAATTTTTTCAAAATTCTTATTTATGCGAACTAGCGTATGTTTGAACGATGCTGAAACCAGCCTCATCGATAGCGTAAGTTAACTTGTCGATTTTAGAAGTTAATACGTTATACATGATAATTGCCACAGTAGAAACCAAGATACCCGTTGCAGTGTTGATCAATGCCTCAGAGATACCTACCGCTAATGCTGACTGATCTGGTGCTCCAGAGTTTGCTAAACCGGCGAATGCACGGATCATACCTGTTACTGTACCCAATAAACCTACTAATGTACCGATTGATACCAAAGTTGCAATTACAGTTAAGTTTTGCTCTAACATTGGCATTTCTAAAGCTGTAGCTTCTTCAACCTCTTTTTGGATTGCAACGATTGATTGCTCAACATCCATATTAGTGTCTGCTTCAACTTCACTGTATTTTTTCAAGCCAGATTTAATTACGTTAGCAACTGAACCTTCTTGTTTATCACACTCAGCTTTTGCTGCTTCGATGTTACCTGCGCTTAATAAACCTTGTACTTTGCGAATGAAAGTGTCTAAGCTAGATTTTCCACTTGCTTTACCAATAACGATGAAACGTTCGATAGAGAATACAATTACTACTAATAGTAATCCAACTAAGATCGCTACGATAGGACCTCCTTTGTAAGCTGTTCCAAGATAGTTACCAGGTAATGGTAATTTTTCTCTGTCACCATCGATAAAGTTACTTCCTTCTCCGAATACGAATCTCCAAACACAGAATCCAATGATAATACAAATTGGAATAACGAATGTTGCAAATACATTTGAAGCACTAGAAGAGCTCTCTTTTTTAACAGTTGTTGGTTTTGGTGCGTTTGCCATTTTTTTTGAAATTTTAGTTTTAGTTCTTGTTTTTAATTTTTAGCTGTTTTTTTCTTTTGTACTACACTCAACGTTTCATATCCGAAATTGTTGCGAAAAACAAATTTATAAATTGATTTTAAATTACAAATTAATAAATCAATAAGCAATTAAATCGTTACTTAGAATTTAGTTTCGGTAAATCACCTAGGGTGTATAACAAAAAAATTGCCCCAGCCGAGGCAATTCTTTCACAATAAAAACTAAAAAAAAATCGAATTGCAAATTTTTCGCTCAAAAAATGCATTTTAAAGTGCATTTAACATAATTTTAACGCTTCGTGTCTGCTTTTTGGTACTTTTGTCAGTTCGAACTGCTTGAAATTCTCTGTAAAGGCATCCGACAGTTCGTAGGCTTTCAAAAAGTATTCTTCCTGATTGCTCCATGTTTTAGAGGGGTCTAAAATTTCGTCTGGTACGCCAGGACAATTTAACGGCATCATCAATTTAAATACATGATGTTGCTTATATTTATTATGATCCAAGTCTCCATTTAACGCTGCCGTAATCATCGCTCTGGTATAACTTAATTTCATCCTTTTACCAACGCCGTAAGCTCCACCGCTCCAACCCGTATTTACTAGCCATACGTTTACCTGGTGTTTTTCCATCTTCTCGCCCAATAGTGCGGCATATCTAGAGGGGTGCAATGGCAAGAAGGCTTTACCAAAGCAAGCCGAAAACGTTAACTGAGGTTCTGTTACCCCTGTTTCTGTTCCCGCAACCTTGGCTGTATATCCGCTCATAAAGTGGAACATGGCCTGTTCTACATTTAATTTTGAAATTGGAGGCAATACGCCAAACGCATCTGCAGTTAAGAAAAAGATATTTTTCGGAACAGCCGCTATTGATGGTAAAATCGCATTGTCAATATAATCTATAGGATAAGCCACGCGGGTATTCTCCGTTTTACTGATATTACTATAATCAACTTCCTTCGTGCCTGGAAAAAAATTAATATTCTCTAGTAAGGAGCCAAATTTGATTGCCTTAAAGATCTGAGGCTCTTTCTCTTCGGTTAAATCAACACATTTTGCATAGCAACCACCTTCGAAATTAAATACAGAATCTTTACCCCAGCCATGTTCATCATCACCGATCAATCCTCTCTCAGGATCGGCAGACAAGGTGGTTTTTCCCGTACCCGATAAGCCGAAGAATATAGCGGTATCACCATTTTTACCCACATTGGCCGAACAGTGCATGGATAGCGTATTTTTATATACTGGCAGGATAAAGTTTAAAACAGAAAAAATTCCTTTTTTTATTTCGCCAGTATAGCCAGTCCCCCCGATCAAAATCATTTTCCTGGTAAAGTTGATAATGGAGAAGTTTTCCTGTCTGGTTCCGTCAATCGCCGGATCGGCCAAAAAACCTGGCGCAGCAATGATGGTCCACTCTGGCGTGATCCCCAAACGATCTTCTTCCGGACGGATAAACAAATGATGAGCAAAAAGATTCTGATAGGCAGTTTCTGTAATTACCCGGATGGATATATCGTAATCCGGATTGGCACAGGCCGAAGAATCGCGGACATAGATTTTCTTATCTTCAAGGTAATTTGTTAGCTTATAAAACAGCTGATCGAATTTCTCCGGAGAAATTTTAATGTTTACATCGCCCCACCAAACCTGATCTTCGGTTACTTCGTCGCATACAATAAAACGGTCTTTAGGAGAACGTCCGGTAAACTTTCCGGTATCAACCGCCAGCGCTCCTGAAGCAGCCAGCGTACCTTCTTTATTTAATAAGGCATCATCAATTAATTCCGTTGGAGATAATTGGTACTTTACAGCAATGTTTCCGCCTAGATTTAAATAGCTTAAATCTGGCGCTTGCAGTTTCTTTTTGCTCATAACAATAAGTTAGTTAGTACAGCAAAGGTAAATACTTATCTTCCACAAAAACTAGTTTTGAAGCGTAATTTTTTACATATTGTAGCAAATACACTATTATGTAAACATTTTATTTACAGATATTTACACTCATTTTTACAAGGTAAAAAAAATTAAAAAATTACACTAAGTAAAATCTGTTAAATGGTTTTAGCTGGTTTAAACTTTTAATTGATAAGGCTTTAAGCGCTTATAAATCTTACATACTATTTGGAAATGAATTAAAGATCATACTTTTATGCAGTAACATGATCAATAATGAACTGGGAAATACTTAGAAAAAAGATATATTATATTGACGGCTCCTTAAGGGATATCTATGTTAAAGATACAAGCATGGAAGATTGGGAAAAATGGATAGACCTCATCAATACCAGATATAAAGTGAAATTTTATAATGCATTCTCGGGTGAAATTGAAGGCCATATTAATAAAAGCATTGTATTTGATTATTGGAATGGAAAAACCGACGTACTTAATAATGTTACTATATATTTAGGAGATATTCTAGTTAAATGCTATTTCTTTGGTGGCGATGAAATTGAAAATGATATTACCCCTACGGAAATTAATTCGATAGAAGACCATAACAGGTTAGTAGATTATTTAAAAGATGTTTCTGCCTGCTTAGGCAAAGAAGTTATGCTAACTCCAGAAAATTATTCGGAAGAAGACAAGAAATTAATTATTGTTAATAAAAACGGAATTGAGCTTGATTTTTCAGATCATCCCATTGGAGGCAAATATTGAATATTAAAAAAATGACAGGCAACAATAGCTTAAAAAGCTTATCCATTGTCTCGTTAACAATATTATTATGGTTATTAATCTGGAATATAGTTCCAATAATACAGGTCAGAATGCAGTTGGTTAGCGATTTTATCCCTAGCAGTATTATTTATGACTCCGCAAAACCGTATATATACATCAGTTCTGTTTTGGTTTTTGCTAACATTATAGCATTTCTATTATTCTTTCTTAAGAAATATTTACCAGTGATTATTTTGGGTAGTATTGCTTTTTGCATTCATGGAGCATATATTTTTTTGAATTAATTATTTCATTTACCACTTCGCCTGGCGGGCGCCCCTCAAGAGGAGGGGAATTAGACGCCGGAAAGGTAACCAACTTAAATAGTACCACAACCCAAATTTAACTAAACCTGATAAAAGCGGCAGCTCCCGACCTCACCAACAACAAAACAGCACTACCATCAGGACTATAGCGGTTAGCAGGGCTGCCGTACCCGAAGATTTACGACAGCACCTTTTCTAATATTTAAAACTGCTTACCAACAACCCCACCCTGCAAGCAGCCCTCAAAAAGGGAATGATTTGGTTTCGGGTTCAAAAAATACAGCTATTTCATCTACTTAAACGTTTTAATAGAAATTTCGAAATAAAAATCAAAAAACATTTGCATTTTAAAAAAATAATCTCCTACTTTACGGTGTACAAAGTACACAAAGACAAGATGAATTTTAACACTTCGATTATTACAACGATTATTATTACCACCGGTATAAACCAGCGGGGCTAATTTGTTGTAAATTGAAAAAACATAAAACACAGAAAGCGTCCCGATGAAAATCGGGACGTTTTTTTTTTAAACCCAAGCTGAATGAAACCTGTACGAGCAACCATGAATTATCCGCACAGCATCAAACAGTTAAAACCAATATAGACTAATGAAAGTACTTAAATTCGGCGGCACATCCGTAGGTTCGGCCGAGAACATTAAAACCCTCTTACGCCTGGTTGGCGAAGAAAAACAGAAGAACAGCCCGGTAGTTGTATTATCGGCAATGAGTGGTGTAACCAATTTGCTTACCGATATGGCCGAAATGGCCGAGCGTGGAGAAGATTACGACGCTCATTTAAAAGAAATCGAAGCAAAACACTTTGCTGTAATCCGCTCGCTTTTGCCTGCGGCTGCACAAAACCCTGTGTTTACACGTTTAAAGATCTTTTTTAACGAATTGGAAGACCTGTTACAGGCTGTGGCCAATCTGCGCGAACTGAGTTTGCAGACCAAAGATCAGATTTTGAGTTATGGCGAACGCTGTTCTACCTTTATGATCAGCCATATTGCTTCTCAAAATTTCGGCGATGCGCTTTATGTTAACGGTTCTGACCTGATTAAAACCGACAGCAACTTCGGTCAGGCGAAAGTAGATACCGAATTGACTGAAATGCTGATCAACAATTTTTACCAGGAAAATAAAGACAAAGTACTCTTTGTTACTGGGTTTATAGCAAGCAATGCGGCAGGCAGGGTAACAACTTTAGGTCGTGGTGGCTCTGATTATACCGCAGCGGTATGGGGTGCAGCTTTAAATGCCGAAGAAATAGAGATCTGGACGGATGTAAACGGCATGATGACGGCCGATCCACGCATTGTGAAAAAGGCTTTCTCGTTACCGGAATTAAGCTATACCGAGGCCATGGAACTGAGTTATTTTGGAGCAAAAGTGATCTATCCGCCGACAATGATCCCTGCTTTTATGAAGAAAATCCCGATTGTGATTAAAAACACATTCGAACCTGATTTCGCGGGAACTTATATCAAAAGTGATGTTAAAGCATCGAGCTTACCAATAAAAGGAATTTCCTCTATCGATCATATCAGCATTATTAACCTAACGGGTAGTGGTATGGTGGGTAAGGCAGGTTTTAGCGGAAGATTATTCTCACTGCTTTCACGCGAACAGATCAATGTAGTATTGATTACCCAGTCTTCATCAGAACATAGCATTACTTTCGCTGTTAAACCAACAGATGCTTCGCAGGCGATTTCTTTAATCAAAAAAGAGTTTGAACTGGAGTTAGACGCTAAAAAACTTGAACTGCCAGAAGTTGAAAATAACCTTTCAGTTTTGGCCATTGTTGGTGAAAACATGAAACGTACACCAGGTATGAGCGGACGTTTGTTCAGCGCTTTAGGCCGCAACGGTATCAATGTAAGGGCTATTGCTCAGGGATCTTCAGAATATAACATTTCGGTAATCATCAGCAAAGACGATTTATCGAAAGCAGTAAATGCAGTGCACGACGCTTTCTTTACCGATCTGAAAAGAACATTAAACGTTTTCTGTCTGGGCACCGGAAACATTGGCAAAACCTTGTTTAACCAACTGAAAGAACAGATGCCTTTCTTGGCGGCCAATAACGATCTACAGGTTAAGATAACGGGCATCAGCAATACACGAAAAATGATTTTCAGCCCTGATGGCCTTTCGTTAGAAAATTGGGAAGCGGAATTGAATACAAATGGTGAACAGGCAGATTTAGCGGGTTTTGTTGCCAAAATGAAAGCCCTAAACTTACCTAACTGCGTTTTTGTAGACAACACGGCTGCAGAATCACCAATAGAATTTTATCAGGGCATATTCGAAAGCAGCATTTCGGTAGTAACCTGCAATAAAAAAGGAAACTCGGCAGATTTTGCCCAGTATAAATCATTTAAAGATACCGCCCGTAAATTTGGCGTTGATTTTTATTATGAAACCAATGTTGGCGCAGGCCTGCCAATTATCCGCACCTTACGAGAGCTAATGATGAGTGGCGATAAGGTAGCGCGGATTGAAGCGATTTTATCAGGCACCATTTCTTACATCTTCAATAATTTTAAAGGTGACGCCGGTTTTTACGAAACTGTAAAGGAAGCGCAAGAACTGGGTTATACCGAGCCAGATCCCCGCGACGACTTAAATGGAAAAGATTTTATGCGTAAAATGCTGATCCTTGCCCGTGATGCTGGTTATCCATTGGAAGCCAGTGATGTAAAAATCGACAACATTTTGCCAGAAGCCTGCTTAAATGCTACATCTGTTGAAGATTTCTATGCTGAATTACAGGCAAATGCAGCATACTTCGAAAATTTAAAGAATACCGCAGCCAACGATGGAAAAGTTTTGCGTTACATCGGTAAGCTTGAAAATGGAAATGTAGAGATCAGCCTGCAAATGGTTGATGACAGTCATCCTTTTTATATGCTATCGGGAAGTGATAATATTATCTCTTTTACAACCGATCGTTACAAAACCCGCCCGTTGGTAGTAAAAGGCCCTGGTGCAGGTGCAGAAGTTACCGCTGCCGGAGTTTTTGCGGATATCATTAACGTAGGTACTTTAAATAAGTAGCAAGATGAATTCGGTTTTAGACAAAAAGAACGAGATCCTTCAGCTGGTTAATCAGGCGATGACCGATTTCGAAAATATTCCGGATGAGGCCTGGAATAATAAACCGCAACCTTTAAAATGGTCTAAAAAAGAACTGTTGGGTCATTTGGTAGATAGTGCAGTTAACAACATCCGTCGTTTGGTTGTTGGACAATACGAACAAGGGGTTAAAATTATTTATCATCAGGATGAATGGGTAAACTACCAAAACTACCAGGAGGCAGCTATTGCGGAAGTTATAATGCTCTGGAAGTTATTAAACCATCAGATTAGCCGGGTAATTGAAAATATTCCAGAGGAAAAGCTTCAAAATACCTGCGACACAGGAAAAGGGAAAATAGAAATGCACACCCTTTCTTTTTTTATCGATGATTACTTAGTGCATTTGAAATATCATTTAAACCAAATAACGCTTAACAAATAGCTAAGCCAATTAATAATGAAAAATAGTATAAAAGTTTTCGCTCCGGCAACCGTTGCAAACGTAGTTTGTGGTTTCGATGTACTGGGTTTCGCTGTAAACGAACCTGGTGATGAAGTTGAAATGCGATTTACCGATACACCTGGTGTGGTGATCAAAAGAATTACTGGCGATGATGGCCGTTTGCCTTTAGATGCAGCAAAAAATACCGTAAGTGCCAGTGTTCAACATTATTTAAAGCATATAAACCGTTTGGATGTTGGTGTAGAAATTGAACTGCACAAGAAAATGCCTATTGGTAGTGGATTGGGCTCAAGCTCGGCCAGTACAGTAGCTGGTTTGTTTGCCATTAACAAATTAATGGGCGATTTATTGAGCACCAAAGAGCTGGTTCCTTTTGCCATGAAAGGCGAAGAACTTGCCTGTGGTTATGGCCATGCCGATAACGTTGCCCCTGCATTGTTGGGTGGTTTTGTACTGGTGAGAAGTTACGAACCGCTTGATGTGATTTCTTTACCTACGCCTGCTGGCATGTATGCGGCAATTGTTTATCCAGAAGTGGATGTGCCGACCAAAGATGCACGCCAAATGATCCGTAGTAAAGTAGCATTAAAAGATGCGGTTACCCAGTGGGGAAATGTTGCAGGTTTGGTGAGTGGATTGTTCATGAATGATTTTGATTTAATCGGAAGAAGCATGAAAGATGTTCTGGTAGAACCAACACGTTCGATCTTAATACCTGGTTTTGAAGAAATGAGAAAACTGGCGATGGAGAACGGCGCAATCGGCTTCGGAATTTCAGGTTCAGGCCCATCTGTTTTCGCATTAACCCAAGATGAAGAAACAGCCAGAAAAATAACAAAATCGCAACAGCAACATTTACATAAAATAAATATTAACAGCAAAGCTTTCGTATCTCCGGTTAACGCTGAAGGACCGAGAGTAATTTCTTAAGGCTGGAAGGTAGAAGGCTTAAGGCGTAGGATTGTACTCTGCGCCATAACCCTAAACCCTACACCCTAAACCCTAAACCTTAAAATGAAACTATACTCAACCAACAATAAAGATCTACGTGTTTCTTTCAAAGAAGCAGTTTTTAACAGCATGCCGCAGGATAAAGGCTTATATATGCCTGTTGAAATTCCACAGCTTGACCCCGAATTCATCCAGAATATAGAAAAATATTCTCTGCCTGAAATTGCTTACAAGGTAGCCTCAACTTTATTAAAAGAAGAGATCCCTTCAGATGATTTAAAAGCTTTAATTGATGATGCTATTAATTTTGAAGCTCCGGCTGTTAAATTAGATGACAAAACCTTTGTGCTCGAATTGTTCCATGGTCCGTCTTTGGCCTTTAAAGATTTCGGCGCTCGTTTTATGAGTCGTGTGATGGCTTATTTCTTAAAAGACGGCGAACAACTTTTAGATGTTCTGGTTGCCACTTCTGGCGATACCGGTGGCGCAGTGGCTTTGGGTTTCTTGGGGGTGCCGAACACCAGAGTAACTATTCTATATCCAGAGGGAAAAGTGAGCCCGATACAGGAACTGCAGTTAACCACCAACGGCGAAAACATCAGAGCCGTTGAAGTCAAAGGTACTTTTGATGACTGCCAGACTTTGGTTAAACAAGCTTTTGCGGATGATGAGTTGAATGCAAAATTCAGATTGACTTCTGCCAATTCGATTAATATTTCGCGATTAATTCCGCAAACATTTTATTATTTCAATACTTACGCCCAACTGAAAAAGCAAGGTTTTAAAGACGTGGTGTTTTCAGTACCAAGTGGAAATTTCGGAAATATTGGTGCAGGTTTACTGGCCTATAAATTAGGATTACCTGTTAAACAGTTTATCGCTGCTACTAATGTTAACGATACCGTTCCACGCTTTTTAGACAGTGGCGTATATGAAACGAAACCATCTACACAAACCTACTCGAACGCGATGGATGTAGGTGCACCAAGCAATTGGGTACGCATTATGGATCTGTTTAATCAGGATGTAGAAGCCATCAAAAAGGTGGTTACCTCTTATCGTTTTACTGATGATGAAACATTGAAAGGGATCAAAGAAATTGACAGCAAGTTAAACTATGTAGCTTGTCCGCATACTGCGATTGCCTATTTAGCAGTTGAAAAATACAGGAACGAAAATCCTGCAGACGAAAGTGCCGCAGTTTTCTTATCTACAGCACATGCTTGTAAGTTCCCTGATATTTTCCCTGCAGATATTGCGGCTAAAATCGAAATCCCTGAACAGGTAAAAGCTTTAGAAAGTAAACCAAAACATGCTGATCAGTTAAGTGTGGATTTTGAAGGGTTTAAAAGTTATTTGCTTAAAGGATAGTAAGTAAAAATATACTTCTATTTCGAAAGTTCGTCATTCCCGCACAGGCGGGGAATGACGAATCTATAAAACAATGTTCCCTATTTCATACTTCTCTGTGCATTCCTTTTTAAGTACTTCGAACAGTAAATACCGGACCAACTTAAAAAAAACAGAGAATAAAAAATCCCGACTTTCATCGGGATTCATTTTTACTTAGTGCTTTGCGATTTTAGCGTTTTCAGCTCGCGTTGCAGGGCTTCAATCTGTTGCTGTTGCTCCTTTATACTGGCAACCAAAAGCGGGACTAAACTTTCGTAATCTACCTTGGTAATAGTAGCATTTCTAAATGCGTTTTTACCTGATGCATAACTTTTTGCCTGTACTGAAACAATTTCAGGAACAGCTGTTTTAGCTTCAGTACCTACAAAACCATACTGCGGTTTGGCGGATAGCTTTAGTTTTTCTGCCCAGGTTTTATCATAATTAAAACTTACCGGTTGTAGCTTAGTTACCTGAATAAGGGCATTTTCTACCGGCTTAACATTATTTTGCACAACTTCTTGTGCACTGATTTTTAAAGAAGCAGCGATTAATAACACTGCAAATGAAATTGCTCGTTTCATATGTATTATTTTGAAATTTTAAAATAGACTGTTTGTTCTACAGGATCTGCAGAAAAAATAAACACAAAAATAAGTTTATATGGAGGGTGGTGGGGTTAAAACTTCAGGGAAGTAGGCCAATTGAAGAGAATAATCAGGAATAACCAACTTTTTTGAAGTTTGAAGTGGAAAATATAACGCTCCATGAAATGCGATCTGTTGCACCGCATATTCGGTTTCTACTTTCTTTTCTTCTTTCTCTGTTGCGTCATCGTTTGTAGATAAAACTTCAACATTATTGGTAGAATAGCTTAAATACGAAACCGCATGACTTACTTTTAAGAAAAAAGCTATCGCAATGCAGGCAATAAGTACATATTTAAGGCCATCTAATTTCATCGGTACAAAGATAAACGCTACAGCATTAAAACAATAATTTTAAGGTTAAAGTTCTGTAAGAATTTTAAGCATAACTGTCGTAGCCAACTCAACATCAGCGGCTGAGGTCCGCCAGTTTACAAAAGCAGCACGTATTCCTTTCTTCCCGTTATAAAATGTAGGGGTCATAAAAACTTTTCCGCCCGCGTTTAACTTATTCAGGAATGTTGCAACTAAACTTTCATCTGTCAACGAAAAACAAACGGTATTTAGACGTACAGGTGCCAAGAGTTCAAAATTTGGATTTTCATTAATAAAATCTGCAAACTGTAAAGCCACTTCAACATTGCTTTCCACAATTTTTTGATAACCTTGTTTTCCATAGCTAGTTAAGGTAAACCATGCAGGTAAGGCCTTTAAACGGCGGGAATTTTCCGGCAAAAAATTTAAGTAGCTGAAATTTTCCATCGGATTGCCCAAATAAGCTGCATTAGAATTTTGAAAAGTTTCTACCTGCAACAATTGATGTTTTTCTTTCACGAAAAACACCGCGCTTTCGTAAGGTACGTTTAGCCATTTGTGGCAATCTATCGTAATACTGTCGGCATGCTCCCATCCTTTAACCAAATGATTATATTTTGGCGAACAAGCGGCAAAGCCACCAAAGGCTGCATCGATATGCCACCAGAAATTATATTTTTCTTTTAAGGTATTAATGGCTTCAAAATCATCAAAATCAACCGTATTTACCGTCCCGGCACTGGAAATCAGAATAAAAGGTTCGCCATTTAAGGCTTGTATTTTTAGTTCAAGGTCGGCAACATCTAGCGCTTCGCGGTTGCCCTGCATTACGTTTACCTGAATAAAATTGCCACTCCCCAAGCCAAGCATCGATAAGGATTTTATGGCTGATGAGTGCGGTGTAGCCGACAGTACTTTTACAGTACCGGATATACCTTCTCTGGCAAAATCTTTCCCAAATTGTTTGCCAATCCATTGCCTGGCAACAGCTAGACAGGTAAAATTAGATAAGGTTGCACCTGTTACAAAACCACCAAAAAAATCTTTGGGCAGGTTAAACAATGAAAGTAATAACTGGATGGTTTCGAGTTCGATGATAGCCGAAATGTCGCCGTTACCTTTTGCGTTTTGCGTGTTTTGATCGTAGATAGTCGACAGCCAATCGCCAGCAATGGCGGCAGGTGTAGTACCTCCGGTTACGAAACCCCAGTACCTTGGACCAGACGAGGCCACCATAATGGGTTCAAAACGTTGATTAAATTGTTTTAAGGCTTCAAGTGTACCAAAACCCTGCTCACTTAAATCCCAAACAATCTCTGCTTCAGCAGAACTGGCCGTAGGCCGTTCATGAATTTGGTTTAAATAATCTATTCCCTGTTGTTTAACCTCTGTTAGGATGGCATCAAGGTTTTGTTGGTCGATATTTAGATTATTCATGATGATAATTTAAGTAATAAAGAAAATACGTCATTGCGAGGCACGAAGCAATCCTAAAGCGCTAGGTTAATTAGCGATCGTTGTAGGATTATTCATTTTGCAGTTGTTTTTAAAGGCATTCATGAGCTCACTTCGTTCGGTTATCTTCGTGCCTCCCAATGACGATGCTTTTTGATTAAAAAATAGCTTTCGCAATCTTTTTGGTTTGCTCGGGGCGGCCCATGGTATAAAAGTGTAGTACTGGGGCACCAAAATCAATCAATTCTTTACATTGTTTAATCATCGCTTCGGTACCAATTTCTTTTGCCTCGTTGTTATTTTTAGCGTGCGCTAGCGCATCCGTTAATTCATCAGGCAAATCAATGTGAAAAATCTTAGGTAGTACATTTAACTGCGATAAGGTACTTATAGGTTTTAAACCTGGTATAATTGGAATATGGATATCGTTTTCCCTGCATTTCTTTACAAAGTCGAAATACTTCTGGTTATCGAAGAACATCTGCGTAACAATAAACTCTGCTCCTGCTTCAACTTTCTTTTTCAGGTATTTGAAATCGGTACTCATGTTAGGCGCTTCGAAATGTTTTTCAGGATAGCCAGCCACGCCGATACAGAAATCGCTTTTAAAGGTTTCTACATCTTCGTGGAGAAATTTACCTTCGTTATGGTTCTTAATGTGCTCGATCAAATCTGTAGCATAACAATGTCCGCCAGGAGTTGGCACGAAATTCCCATCTGCCTTACGTGCATCGCCCCGCAAAGCCAACACGTTATCGATTCCCAAAAATTGTAAATCGATCAATGCATTTTCAGTTTCTTCCTTGGTAAATCCACCGCAAATGAGATGTGGAACGGCATCGACCTTATATTTATGGATAATAGCCGCACAAATGGCTATGGTTCCCGGACGCTTGCGATACGAAACCTTTTGGAGCAAACCATTGGCCTGTTCTTTATAAATGTAATCCTCGCGGAGCGAAGTTACATCGATAAAAGGAGGATTAAACTCTAATAATGGCTCTATCGCATCATAAATCCATTGTATACTTTGCCCTTTAATAGGCGGCAATAGTTCAAAAGAGAACAAGGTTTTACCCTTTGCGTTTTTTATATGGTCTGTAATCTTCATAACCTATTTCTGGGTGTCATGCTGAGTGCTAACGAGCATCTCTAACATTGTAGCAGTTCTTATTTCTGACGACTGCAAACATCAAAATTATATGTTCATCGTTTTGAGATCCTTCGCTTCACTCAGGATGACAAATCGACAATATTAATAAGCTAAATTTGGACTTAACCACCGCTCCACTTCTTCAACCGGCATATTCTTTCTGATGGCGTAATCTTCAATCTGATCTTTGGTGATTTTTCCTAATCCAAAATACCTCGAATCAGGGTGCGCGAAATAAAACCCACTTACCGCTGCTGTTGGATACATGGCATAACTTTCAGTTAAGTGCAATCCAATTTTATTCTCCGCATCAAGCAATTGGAATAAAGTTCCTTTTTCGGTGTGTTCCGGACAGGCAGGATAACCTGGTGCGGGACGAATACCTGCGTATTCTTCTTTAATCAATTCCTGGTTGCTCAGGTTTTCATCTTGTGCATACCCCCAGTATTCTTTACGCACACGTTCGTGCAAGCGTTCTGCGAAAGCTTCAGCTAAACGATCGGCCAATGCTTTAGCCATGATACTGTTGTAATCATCGTAATTGGATTCGAACTCATTTACCAGTTCATCAATCCCGATACCTGCGGTTACGGCAAAACCACCAAAATAATCCTGAATACCACTTTCTTTCGGTGCAATAAAATCAGACAAAGCATAATAAGGCTGCCCATCTACTTTTTCGGCCTGCTGACGGAGGGTGTGGATTTTGACTAGTTTGGAGTTTGGAGTTTGGAGTTTAGAGTCTCCCAACTCATCACTCTCAACTCTCAACTCGATGTCGTCTCCTACCGCATTTGCTGGCCAGAAACCGATTACGGCTCTTGCTGTTAACAGTTTTTCGTCGAGGATGCGTTTTAATAAAGTCTGTGCATCATCAAAAAGCTTCTTCGCTTCGTCACCTACATTTTTATCGTCGAAAATTTTCGGATAACTGCCACGGAGCTCCCAGGTATGGAAAAACGGCGTCCAATCGATATAGGGAACCAATTCTTCTAATGGGTAATTATCAAAAACCCTTGTGCCTGTAAATTCCGGAACGGGTAGGTTTGGTTGAAAATCGATTTTAAATTTATTTGCACGCGCTTCTTCTAAGGTTTTAAAACGTTTATCCGATCGCTTATTTAAATGCGCTTCACGTGCTTTATCATATTCGGCCCTGATACCTGCGATGTACTCATCTCTTGTATCTGGATTCATCAAGGTGCTGCAAACGGTAACACTTCTGGAAGCATCCAATACGTGGATAGCAGGTCCTGAATAATTTGGCGCTACTTTTACAGCAGCATGGATTCTTGAAGTAGTGGCCCCACCGATAATTAATGGAATGGTAAAACCTTCGCGCTCCATTTCTTTGGCAAAGTGAACCATTTCATCCAATGATGGTGTAATCAATCCACTTAAACCAATAATATCCGCTTTTATTTCTTTGGCTTTTTTGATGATTTCCTGCGCAGGAACCATCACGCCCATATCAACAATTTCGAAGTTATTACAAGCCAATACTACGCCTACAATATTTTTTCCAATATCGTGCACATCACCTTTTACGGTGGCCATTAAAACTCTTCCTGCAGATGAACTTTGATCCTGATCGGGATTATCCAGCTTCTCCTGTTCAATAAATGGCAATAAATAGGCTACAGCTTTTTTCATTACCCTTGCCGATTTTACCACCTGAGGCAGGAACATTTTGCCGGCTCCGAATAGATCCCCAACAATGTTCATCCCGTCCATCAATGGCCCTTCGATTACCTGAATCGGTCGGGCATATTTTTGTCTGGCTTCTTCCACATCATCATCCAGGTATTCTACAATTCCCTTTACTAAAGAATGAGATAACCGCTCTTCAACAGCGCCTTTTCTCCACTCTTCATCTTTAACCACCTCTTTACCTTTCGATTTTACGGTATCGGCATATTCTACCAAACGTTCTGTAGCATCGTCTCTTCGGTTTAAGAGTACATCCTCTACCCTTTCTAACAATTCGGGTGGAATTTCCTGATAAACCTCTAACATCCCTGCATTTACGATTCCCATGTCTAAACCAGCCTGAATGGCGTGATAAAGGAATGCGGAGTGCATGGCTTCGCGAACGGTGTTATTCCCCCTGAAAGAGAAAGAAATATTGGAAACCCCACCGCTCACTTTAGCATGAGGTAGGTTTTCTTTGATCCAGCGGGTGGCATTTATAAAATCGACAGCATAATTATTATGCTCTTCTAATCCGGTTGCAACGGTTAAAATGTTCGGATCGAAAATAATATCCTCTGGCGGGAAACCAATTTCGTGCACCAGAATATCGTAACTTCTTTTACAGATTTCTTTTCTGCGCTCGTAATTATCGGCCTGTCCCTGCTCATCAAAAGCCATTACTACTACCGCAGCACCGTATTGCATAATTTTGCGTGCACTTTCGCGGAATTTCTCCTCCCCTTCTTTTAGTGAAATAGAGTTTACAATTCCTTTTCCCTGCAAACATTTTAAGCCATTTTCAATAACCGACCATTTGGATGAATCGACCATGATTGGCAATTTGGCAATATCAGGTTCAGAGGCAATGAGATTTAAGAATTTGGTCATGGCTGCTTCCGAATCCAACATTCCCTCATCCATGTTCACATCAATTATCTGCGCACCGCCTTCAACCTGTTGCAGGGCAACGGCCAGTGCAGCTTCGTAATCGCCACCCAAAATCAGTTTAGAGAATTTGGGAGATCCGGTAATATTTGTTCTTTCACCAATATTTACAAAAATGCTTTCTGGAGTGATGGTTACGGGTTCCAATCCGCTTAAACGCATATAAGGTTCAAGAACCGGTATTTTCCGCGGCTCAGCTTTTCGCGCATTTTTGGCAATACAGCCAATATGCTCTGGTGTGGTACCACAACAGCCACCCACAATATTCACAAAACCAGATGCAATAAAGTCATCAACCAAATGTGCCGTTTCATGTGGCTGTTCATCATAAGCGCCAAACTCGTTTGGTAAACCTGCATTTGGATAGGCCGAAACATAACAGCCTGCTTTTGCTGCAAGTTCCTCAATATGCGGACGCATTTCTTTAGCACCCAAAGCACAGTTAAAACCGATACTTAATGGTTTTGCATGCATTACAGAGTTTAAAAAAGCTTCGGCAGTTTGACCTGAAAGTGTTCTTCCGGAGGCATCGGTAATGGTACCAGAAATCATGATCTCCAGTTTACGGCCAATTACCTCTTCATATTTTTTTATGGCTACAATAGCCACTTTAGCATTTAAAGTATCGAAAATGGTTTCGATTAATAATACATCAGAACCACCATCTACCAAACCACGCACCTGCTCATAATAAGCTGCTTCAAGCTCATCAAAATAGACTGCCCTAAAACCAGGATCGTTTACATTCGGCGACATGGAAAGGGTACGGTTGGTTGGGCCAATAGCACCGGCCACAAAACATTTACGGTCTGGATTTGCAGCCATGAACTCATTTACGGCTTCCTTTGCCACCCGCGCACCTTCAAAACTCATTTCGTAAGAAAGGTCTTCCATCTGGTAATCGGCCATGGAAATGCGCTGTGTACTGAACGTGTTGGTTTCGATAATATCGGCACCAGCGGCCAGGTACTCCAGGTGTATGGTTTTAATAATATCCGGACGTGTGATGTTGAGCAAATCATTATTGCCTTTTACATCACAGGGATGGTTTTTAAATCGCTCCCCTCTAAAATCTTCTTCGGTTAAGGTATATCGCTGAATCATGGTACCCATTGCACCATCAATCACCAAAATACGTTTTTCTAATTCTTCTCTTATGCTCATCTGTTGTTATTAGTAACAAGCAGTTAGTATCAAGTATCAATATTAATGATAGATCGAACTAACTTTAGATAAAAGCAAAGTATAAACAAATCTGTCTTGATACTTGATACTTAATACCCAATACTTATATGGCTTATTTAAAAAGTTGGTACGTGAATCGTAATCCTAAACTTATCTGTTTCCGCTATTTGCAGAATAGAATTTAGCACCTTGTATGGTTACAGGTTGCTAAGACTTCGTTGGGTCTAATCCCTCCGTCTTTCTTAATAAGCATACAAAAATGCAACAAAGCAACATCAATTCCAAAATTTATCGCTTTGCTACCAAATAAAATTACAAAGGCCATGCAATTCTGCACGGCCTTAAGAATATTGTTCTGTTTTTGAGGTTTACCTTCTGTTACCGAAAATACGCAATAGCGACAAAAACAAGTTGATAAAAGTAATGTAGAGGGACAGTGCACCCATGATTGCTAATTTTTTGCTTTCATTTACGCCTAAAGTGTTGCCATTTTCATCTAATCCTTCGCCTATCCTTTTAAGCTCCTGAACCTTATATGCAGTCAATGCAGTAAAAATTGCTACTCCGATAAATCCCATGATGTAACCTAATGTTGAGCTCCCCAAAAACATATTGATTACGCTAATGATCACCAAACCGATTACACCAGCAAATAATATAGGACCAAATTTACTTAAATCGGTATCTGTGGTATATCCCATTACCGCCATTACTGCAAATATTGCGGCGGCCGCAGCAAAACTAATTACAACTGATGGCAAAGAATAGGTTAACAAGATAAAGCTGAGCATTACTCCGGTTAATATAGAATAAAGCAAAAATACGCCGATTAACGTCTGATAAGACATTCGTTGCATACCAGCACCCATTAAGAATACCAGCCCGAGTGGGGCAAATATTGCAATATAGCCTAAAACAGTAAAGCCACCTTTACCAGTTTGAGGATTATAAGATAAAAGATAGTCCAATACCGCTGGTGTACTTGCGATAAAATAAGCTGCAACTGTGGAAGCAGCTAATGCTACAAACATCCATAAGAAAACATTCCCAAAGAAACGTTTAGATGCAGATCTTTCCTGTACAAAAACACTGTCCTTTTGATATTGATAATTTTGTTGTTCCATTTTAAATTTTGTGTATTTAACTATATAAAAATAAATATTTAGTTTAATCTTTTTGTCAGCAATTCTTCAACTTTTTTAAAGAATTGTAGCGGTTTTAATGTGCGCCATGGCAGATTATCAAATGCACCACCAAAGTTAATGTAATAATCGATGTTATTATCGCGAAACTCGGTGATTACGTGTTCCTGAAAATTCACCCCAACAATCCAGCCATCTTCTACTTCCTGAAACCACTCTTCGTAATAACTGTCATCAGAGGCATGAAAATTCAGTATATTTTCACCGATCAGGATAAATTTATTAATGCCTTCATCCATCATCATCTCTAAAATATCGCGTTTCAGCAGCATAATGTCGTTGTTAATGGCATCGTTCCACTCGCCTATAAATTCTATAACCGCATAACTGCGATCATAATCGGCGTATAACACCTTCATGTATAAGGTATTCGAACCAAACTCGTCCCATTGGGGGTGAAGTAAAAAATTGTAAATCTGCTTATCGAAGTAAAGTTCTGAATATTCGGTATTGTAAAACGGCGAACGCTCATCTTCTGCCGAAATATAATCATCTCTCCACTGGTAATAAGGCTCAATTTCGTGCATACTCTTTTTTAATTATTGAATGAGTGAGTTTTGAATGATTGAATGATAATGCTATTCTTTCATGCTATCATTCACTAATTCTTTCCTTCAATCCTTCATCCTTCTCTCATTTCTTAGTGTCCTGCTTCAACTGCTTTACGTACACTTCCATAACGGGTTAACAACTCAGCTGCTTCATCGTAACCTATATTTAGCTCATCGGCCACCATTTGTGTACCGCGGTCTACGAGTTTATGATTGGTTAACTGCATATCGACCATTTTATTGCCAACTACACGCCCCAACTGAACCATAACGGTGGTGCTTAACATATTTAACACCATTTTTTGCGCCGTACCAGATTTCATGCGGGTAGAGCCGGTTACAAACTCAGGGCCAACCACCACTTCAACCGGAAAATCCGATTCTGCAGCAATAGGTCCGCCGGTATTACAAACGATGCAACCTGTTAAAATACCATGCTTACGTGCTGTGTTTAATCCGCCGATTACATAAGGCGTAGTACCTGACGCTGCCAGGCCAACCAAACAATCTTTCTCGTTAATTTCAAATTCCTGAAGATCTTTCCAGGCTTGTTCGGCATCATCTTCAGCAAATTCTACCGCTCTTCTAATGGCTGTATCTCCACCGGCAATAATTCCAACAACCCAATCAAAAGGAACACCATATGTAGGTGGGCATTCTGATGCGTCTACTACACCTAAACGACCACTTGTACCCGCACCTATATAAAAGAGACGGCCACCTTTTTTCATTCGCTCGGCCACTGCCGATGTTAATTTTTCGATCTGAGGCAAAGATTTTTCAACTGCAAATGCTACAGTTTTATCTTCGTTATTAATGCCCTGCAAAACTTCTAACACCGACATCTGATCGATGTGGTTATAGTTAGATTCTTGCTCGGTAACTCTATTCATAAATTTAATTTTGATAAAATTCGGTAAATTCTTTCTAAAAACTACCCTAAAAACCCAAAAATATCTGTCTTAAATTTCAACCTATGGCTCCATTGCATTAATTAATGTTAAATATTATAAACAAAAGACATGAAAATGCAGTTAAAAAATATATCAACTCGCTAATTTTCATAAATTTGCAGTAACGCTGATGAAAAAAAATACCCGAAATAACATACTGATCGCTGCAAGCTATTCTGTAATTTTAATAGTGGGTATGTTTTTGGGCATAAAATTTATTAAAGATCAAGGCTTTGGCGTTAAAAAGAGCCCTCAACTTGCCAGCAACAGCGATGAGAAATTAAATGAGATCTTACACATCATCAACGGTAATTATGTTGATGACATCAATACCGATTCGCTTCAAAACTTACCCATAGACAGCGTTCTGCACCAACTCGATCCACATAGTGTTTACCTGCCGCCAACCGATGCGCAGGATATGACCGATAACCTGGAAGGAAACTTTGAGGGTGTGGGCATAGAATATTATATGCTTAACGATACCATGATGGTTACCGGCGTGGTTAAAGATGGCCCTGCTTACCAGGCGGGGATAAAATTGGGCGATAAAATTCTGAGTATCGATACAGCAGTTGTAAGTGGGAGAAACTTACCAAAAGACCAACTTACCGGTCGTTTTAAAGGCAGGTCTGGAACAGGTGTTAGCGTGGTGCTTTTACATCCAGGTGCACCGCAAAGTAACCGCATTATGGTTACGCGAGGCAAAGTAAACATCAGCAGTATTGATGCCGCTTATATGATCAATAACGAAACAGGTTATGTACGGATCAGCAAGTTTGGCGCCAATACCGATAACGACTTCTCAGTTGCAGCCAATAACCTGAAAGCAAGGGGCATGAAAAAACTGATTCTTGACTTGCGCGATAATGGAGGGGGTTATTTTACGGCAGCTACAGGCTTGGCCGATCAGTTTTTAGCAGAGAACAAACTTATTGTATATACACAGGGTAAACATGAGCCACGTACCGATTATTTTTCTACGGGCACCGGCGCTTTTCAAAATGGCAAACTGGCCATCTTGATTAATGAAAATACCGCTTCGGCCAGCGAAATTGTTGCTGGAGCCATCCAGGATCTGGGACGCGGAATTATTGTTGGCCGCCGTTCTTTTGGTAAAGGCTTGGTACAAGAGCAATTTGCTTTTGGCGACGGCTCTGCATTGAACTTAACCATCGCTAGATATTACACACCATCTGGTCGTAGTATCCAAAAATCGTATAAAAAAGGTTACGATGCCTACAAACATGAATTAGACGAACGCATGATGGACGGAGAGCTTACCGGAGACCGGACCTCTTTTCAAGATTCTATTGAAAAAACAGAAGGCGTAAATATTCAGCCCAACAGAAAAGTTAAACCGATTGGCGGTATCCAGCCAGATGTATTTGTAAAATTAGACACGAGTGGATACAATAAGTTTTACAGCAATTTAGTAAGCAAAAAAGTGCTTTCTGATTATGTATTTAATGTACTTACCAATAAGTATAGTGCCAGTTTTGTAGAGCAGAATATCAACATTTTCACTATAAATGATAACGACTTTAAAGACTTTATCGGATATCTTCAACGCAAAAATGTAGCGATAGACCGTTTTCAATTGTATAATTCGAAAAATGTGATTCTGAATGATTTAAAAGCTTTGCTTTGCCGTTATTATCTGGGCGATGTAGGCTATTACAAGGCTGCAAACCAAACCGACAACGCCGTAAGACAAGCGCTACTTAACCTTCAATAGCCATATTTTATATGCTATGGCGGATGAATCCAGATGCTAAAAAGAATTTTAATTTCACAAATACAACACATCCCAACATAATATTCTTAATTTAATACAAACCATAAAACTATATTTTGTTTTATTAATTTTGCCAGCAAATCATATTTTTTATGGAAGCGAGCAAATTAAAGGAAAAGGACCAACAAGTATTAAATGATCTATTAGAGAACGTTAAGAAACAGACCGATTTATTCTTAGGTTATCCCGTTTCAAAGGACTTTGATTATCAATCACTTTCAGATTTTTTAAAATATCCGATGAACAACCTGGGCGATCCTTTTGTTACTTCAACCTATGCCGTAGGCTCACGTGAACTCGAAAAAGAAGTAGTTCAGTTTTTTGCTGAACTTTTCCGTGCCCCTACAGATAACTGGTGGGGTTATGTAACCAATGGCGGCTCAGAAGGAAATCTTTATGGCTTGTATCTTGCCCGCGAATTACATCCAAAAGGAATGGTTTATTACTCTGAAGCTACACATTATAGTGTGCAAAAGAACCTGCACTTACTCAACATGTCAAATATCGTTATCCGTACCCAGGAAAATGGAGAAATTGATTACGAAGACCTTGAACACACCATAAGGATGAACCGTCACATGCCTGTTATCATTATGGCCAATATTGGCACCACCATGACCGAAGCCCGTGACGATGTGGCCAAAATTAAAAGCATCTTAAAAAAACTGGCTATCCAACATTATTATATCCATGCCGATGCTGCACTTTCTGGCACCTATAGTGCGTTGATTGAACCCAGACCAGCATTCGACTTTGAAGATGGCGCAGACAGCATCGCCATTAGCGGTCACAAGTTTTTTGGCTCGCCGATGCCTTGCGGTGTAGTAGTTGCCAAAAAATCGAACCGGGATCGGATTGCCCGTTCGGTGGCTTACATCGGAAGTGTTGATACCACCATTACCGGATCTAGAAATGGCCATAGCCCCTTATTTTTATGGCACACCATTAAACGTTTGGGTATAACAGGTTTAAAAACCAGGGCCATGCACAGTTTAGCAACTGCAGCTTATACCGAACAAAAACTTAAAGCGCTGGGTATTGCTGCATGGCGAAACACGAATGCCATAACTGTAAACTTCCCTACCCCATCTGCAACAATTTGTAAAAAATGGCAACTGGCAGCTGAACAGGGAAATTCTCATATCATCTGCATGCCTAACGTAACCCAAGCGCATGTCGATCTTCTGATTACCGACCTGAAAGCAGAAATTGTGTTGCAGGATTAACGCGATGCAAACATTTTAATGACCCTGATGTTTAATAACGATGCAAATCTGGTATCCACATTAAACATATTTATATGAAAATAATAATTGTAGGCGCGACAGGCACGTTGGGCACAAAAGTAGCTGAAACTTTCGCACAAAAACATGAGATCATCCGTGTAGGAAATACCAAAGGTGACGTTCAGGTAGATATTACCAATGAAGCATCGATTAAAACCATGTTTGAGCAGATTGGTGCTTTTGATGCCCTGATCAGTACCAGTGGAAAAGGTCCTTTTGCTCCTGTAAGCCAGATGACGGGTGAAGTATTTAAGCGTGGCTTATTGGACAAACTATTGGGTCAGGTTAACCTCGTGCTTATTGGTCAGCATTACATTAATAAAGGTGGCTCATTTACCCTAACTTCGGGCATATTGGCTGATCATCCTGTTGCGGCAGGTGCCGCACTAAGCGCAATAAATGGAGGATTAAATTCTTTTGTTCTCGCTGCTGCTCCAGAACTTGAAAATGGGGTTCGTATAAATGCCATCAGTCCCAACGTGGTTGAAGATTCGCCTGCTTATTTTGATTCTTTTCCTGGCGAAATTCCTGTTAGTATGGAGAAAGTAGTTAAAGCTTACGAGAAAAGTGTGCTGGGTATTGTAACCGGACAGGTAATAAAGGTTTATTAATTACGCTAGACATTTTTTTTAACAAAAGCTTGTTCTAAAATTTTGGCTATTCAAAACCCAATGCTTTATATTAGTCCATGTAACAACCTCAAGCATGATAGAAACAAAACGCCTCATTTTAAGACCATTAACACACGATCAGCTTTTAAAATACATTAAAGATGATCATTCACTTGAAGAAGAATTTGGCCTTTTGCCAACCAAAAAAAACATTTCTCCTTCGCTTCACGAGGCTTTGGAAGAGACGATTTTACCTAATGTTTTCGATAAGGATAAAGATTACCTGTACCATACCCTATGGACAATCATATCAAAACCCGATCATAGAATGGTAGGCGATATCTGTTTTGTTGGTGAGCCTGATCCAAATGGCGAAATTGAGATCGGTTATGGCACATATGAGGAATTTAGAGGTAAGGGTTTTATGACGGAAGCCGTGGGCAGATTAATAGAATGGGCTAAGGAGCAGCCAAAAGTGAAATCTGTCTTTGCCGCCACTACAAAAGATAATGTGGCCTCGTATTCCATTTTAGAAAAAAACAACTTTATTCATATTGGAGAAGTTGATGATATGTTAAGCTGGAAAATTGAATTAAAATGATTTAATTCATCGTCCTCGTTTTCAACGAGGACGTCGAGTATGCCGATTGCATCGGCTTAAGTGATTTGACACATTACAAATGTGTATTTCATTCATCCTCGTTGCAAACGAGGACGATACTCCTCTAATCTTAGCGTCTCGCTAAGATATTGATGATTTTATCACAGCATAAATTTCGTTACAAGCGACCCTGATGAACCTTTGCAATACGCTACAGCACGATCTCAAACAAGCTTAAACTGATTCCTTCATAGTGTTTCGGTAGCCCGTCGGTTTTTTCCATGCTTACTACCCCAACATAATCAAAGCCACAGCCTGTATAATATTCGAGTAGTTTTTCATTATCCGCCCAGGTGTCCATTCTGATAAATTTAATACCCTTCTTTGCAGCGTAATCTTTAGCCCATTTGATAATTTCCTTCACAAAAGAATAACCTCTAAATTCGGGATGGGTTACAATCCTGTGGATATAAATCGCATCATGATCCCGCTCTCCCCAAATTAACTCATCGTTAAACGTAACGGCAAATACACAGGCCAACACGCCATCTACAAGAATTTTATATTGGCGGTTTTCATCAATTTCGGCTTGCACCATTTCTCTGCTAAAGCCTTGCCAATGTTTATTAAATACTTTCTTCTGGTGGGCTATAGCCATATCGTAAAATTCGAAAATGACATCGATGTCGGCTGCCAGGCTATTTTGTACTTGTAATTGCATAAAGCAAAGGTAAGGGTATTTTTTTACCACAGATAAGGAGGATGAGCACAGATTTAGGAAAATATACCACCTATTGTAATCTCGACGAACAAAAAAGTATCTGTTGTCATTCTGAACGCAGTAAAGAATCCCGAACCTATGAAACACTGCCTTCCAACGTTAGTAAATTCATTCTACAGATTCTTCACTGCGTTCAGAATGACATGAATAGCAAAAACAAAACAGGGCTGCTTTCGCTATGAATGCAGCCCTGTTTCTAATTATATTGTTAGGTATCCCGACCCTACGCCTTCCACCTTTAAACCTTCAACCTCAAACCTATTTCTGTCTGAAATAAATCTGGATCGGTGCACCAGAAAAATCGAAGTTTTCTCTCAATTTATTCTCGATGAAACGTTTATATGGATCTTTAATGTACTGCGGCAAGTTGCAGAAAAAGGCAAACATTGGCGAAGTCGCATTAATTTGCGTGATGTATTTGATTTTAATGTGTTTTCCTTTTAAAGCCGGCGGTGGGAATTTCTCGATGAGCGGCAACATCACATCATTCAATTTAGATGTAGGGATTTTCTTGCTACGGTTTTTATAAACTTCTAAAGCCGCTTCAATTGCTTTGAAGATACGTTGCTTGTTTAATACGGATGTGAAAATGATCGGCACATCGGTAAACGGTCGGATACGCTCATGAATCTGCTCTTCGAAAGCTTTCATCGTTTGTGTATTTTTTTCGATCAAATCCCATTTGTTAACCAAAATTACGATCCCTTTTTTGTTCTTCTCGGCTAGGTGGAAGATATTGATATCCTGACTTTCGATTCCTTCTACGGCATCGATCATTAATACCACAACATCAGCTTCTTCTAAAGCTTTAATGGTACGCATTACCGAATAAAACTCTAAGTTTTCTTTAACTTTTGTTTTTTTACGTAATCCGGCAGTATCGATCAGCATAAACTCATGACCGAACTGGTTATAATGAATTTTGATCGAATCGCGGGTTGTACCTGCATTTGCAGTAACGATATTACGTTCTTTACCAATCAGTGCATTAACCAGAGAAGATTTACCTACATTCGGACGACCAGCAATGGTAATCTTAGGCAATTGATTTTCTTCTTCCGGAATATCTTCGAAGTTTTTAACGATCTCATCCAACAACTCTCCTGTTCCAGAACCCGTCATTGATGATAATGCATATACTTCGCCTAATCCGAAACCGTAAAAAGTATGGATCTCGTTATATAAAGCGGTATTGTCTACTTTATTTGCACAAACATAAACTGGCTTATTACTTCTGCGCAGTACCTGGGCAATGTCGTCATCTAAATCGGTGATGCCTGTAGTTACATCAACCGTAAAGATTAATACACTGGCTTCTTCGATGGCGATCATTACCTGTTCGCGAATGGCGGCTTCGTAAACGTCTTCTGAGTTGGCTACATAACCTCCAGTATCAATTACTGTAAATTGTCTGTCTGTCCACTCACCCACTCCATAGTGTCTATCGCGGGTTACCCCGCTGATGTCATCTACAATCGCCTTACGGCTTTCGGTTAATCTATTAAAAAGGGTGCTCTTGCCTACGTTTGGCCTGCCTACGATGGCTATAATATTACTCATGGTGTTCTTTTGATAGTTAATGGCTTATAGTTAATGGTCGTGGTGTTTAGGCAAGCTGCTCAAACTATTTGGCTATCAGCCATTGACTATCAACTACTAACCGATTTATTTCGGGCTGCAAAGGTAAGGTTAATTTTCGTAACCTCCATTAATATTAATTTTTATACTTTTCTAAAAGTCCTTTTATTACCTCTTCTGTTAATTGATTCCCTTGCAATAAGGGAAAGCCCTCCCACCTTACAATTCCTTTCGGATCGATAAGAATAGCATGTGGAATACCTTTAACCTGAAGCGAGTCTTTTACCGTTCCCTTAGTGTCTATGGCTTCAAAATAGTTGATTTTAGGATTATTAAAAGCTTCTACTTTTTCAGCTGCTTCATCAGAAACACCAATAATTACAATTTTATCGGCATATTTCTTTTGAATATCGTTTAACGTAGGGATATATGCCCTGCAGGGTCCGCACCAGGTTGCCCAAAAATCGATCAGCACAAACTTCCCTTTGGTATCGGGCTGTTTTGAAATCCATTTTTCAACAACTAAGTCTGGCGCTCTTTCGTTCAGGATAGATTTTGCCCACAATTTTTTACCATTGTTTGATTCCTGAGCAAAAACTGCTGTACTGATCAGCAATAAGAGAAACGTTAAATTTATCTTCATATCCTAAAAATCGAAATTAATTATCGTAACCGAAGCTTTTTAAATAATTCTTTTTACTTCTCCAATCGGGAATTACCTTCACAAACATCTCCAGGAAAACCTTGTTGTCTAAAAATTTCTCAATCTCTAAACGTGCTTCGGTACCTACCTTCTTCAACATGCTTCCACCTGTACCGATTAAAATATTCTTTTGCGAATCGCGTTCGACCACAATTTCTGCAGTAATCCTGATCAATGCACCTTTACCGTTTTTCATTTCCTCTTCTTTAAAACTCTTCACAATTACCTCTGTACTGTAAGGAATTTCTTTCTGATAATTAAGGAAGATTTTTTCGCGGATAATCTCCGAAACAAAGAAACGTTCTGAGCGATCGGTTAAATCTTCTTTGTCGTAATATGGCGGATGTTCTGGCAACATCTCGAGCACGCGATCCAATAATCCGTCGACATTGTGTTTATGTAAAGCCGAAATTGCATAAATAGCAACCGGATTTAGCTTCTCCTGCCAGTAGGCAATCTTCTCATCAACCTGTTCTTGTAATGCTTTATCTATTTTATTGATGAGTACAATTGTAGGGATATTACGGTTCAGAATTTTCTCCAGAACGTCTTCCTCATCGTGCGCTTCGTTGATGTCGGTTACGAATAAAAGTACGTCGGCATCGGTCAAAGATCCGTTAACAAAGCTCATCATACTCTCTTGTAAACTGTATTTTGGCTTAATTATACCCGGAGTATCAGAGAAAACGATCTGATATTCTTCTTCATTTACGATACCTAAAATGCGGTGTCTTGTGGTTTGTGCCTTAGGAGTTATAATGCTAAGTCGCTCGCCTACAAGCACATTCATGAGGGTAGATTTACCTACATTTGGTTTACCTATTATACTAACAAAACCTGCTTTATGCGCCATTAAAATATTTTTTAAAAAAAATTTGCAGCACAAAGAAACGAATTATATCTTTGCATTCCAATTCGGAAACAGAGTTAAGGATTTAATTCAAAGAAAAAACGGGTTGTATAGAGTGCGGGGTGGAGCAGTTGGTAGCTCGTCGGGCTCATAACCCGAAGGTCGCACGTTCGAGTCGTGTCCCCGCTACCAAAGAGTTGAAAGACACTCAAATTAATGGCCCGTTCGTCTAGGGGTGAGGACGCCAGATTTTCATTCTGGAAACAGGGGTTCGATTCCCCTACGGGCTACGAAACCGCTACAAAAGCTGAGCGGTTTTTTTTATCAGTTTCAACACTGCAAAATTGAAGGTTGGTATTTCCATTAAAAATACATGAGAGTGCGGGGTGGAGCAGTTGGTAGCTCGTCGGGCTCATAACCCGAAGGTCGCACGTTCGAGTCGTGTCCCCGCTACCAAAAGAGTTGAAAGACACTCTAATATTTAATGGCCCGTTCGTCTAGGGGTGAGGACGCCAGATTTTCATTCTGGAAACAGGGGTTCGATTCCCCTACGGGCTACGAAAAAGCATCAATCTGATTAAGGTTGATGCTTTTTTTATATCTTCAATATGCAAGCTTATGCCTATAATTGCATATTGAACGCAATTCGAGCACAATCAGGACAATTCATTTCTTTCAATTTGTTTTAAGCGATGCAGATACTTAATTCCCTTCAACAACTACCAATCTACAGTATAGAACCTGATGAGATAGCAGGAAATAAAAACTTTAGGGTTTACAATTTTGAAGGTACTTTGCCAAACCAGTCGGAGTTGCTTATCCCCCATCGAAAAGATCATTTTCTTGTTGTTTTGATTAGACATGCAGATAGTCGACAATGGATCGATATGACGCCTTACGTCCTTAAAGATAACACCATTTACTTTTCTGGCCCAAGCAACATCATTGTAAAAGAAGGTTTTAAGCAGTTATGGAGCACCGGCATTGCTTTTTCAAAAGAGTTTCTCTCCCTTCAGGAAAATGCTTCATTGAGTAAACTCCCCATCATCGAAAACCTGCACAATGGACATGAATTAGCCTTAACCCAAGCTGATCTTAACTTTGTTGAGGATATCCTTGCCAAAATCAATGCCGAATATCAAAAGTCCGGCGAATGGCAACAGCGTATGCTTACCGCCTACCTTACCGTGCTGCTTACCTATTTAAGTCGGCTGTATACCGAGCAGTTTAAAGGAGCTGATCATTCCGCGGATAAACTTTTACTGAAAAGTTTTCAGACAAAAATAAATGAATGTTATCGAGAGCTGCGCGAAGTAAGCGATTATGCCTCTATATTGAACATTTCTGCCGGACATTTAAGCGAGGTGGTGAAAATACAAAGTGGTAAACCTGCCATTAAACATATACACGAACGATTGGTATTGGAGGCACAGCGGTTGTTGTTTCATACTCAAAACCCTTTAAAAGAAATTGCCTTTGATTTGGGTTTCTCGGATACTTCCTATTTTAACCGCTTCTTTAAACGCGAAACGGGTATAACACCTGCCGACTACCGGATCAGCATCCGCGAAATGTACCATTAATACCGTTGGATGTGTTCTGCTCAGGCTAACCAATACGCCTACATTTGTACCATAAACATTGTAAATTATGAAAACAGCACTGATTACAGGAGCAAATAAAAGCATAGGCTTTGAAACAGCAAGACAATTATTACAACACGGGTATTATGTATATGTAGGCTCCCGAGATATTAAAAAAGGCGAAGAGGCCGTAAGCCAGTTAAAATTAGAAGGGTTAAATAACTTAGCGCCCATAGAAATTGACGTGGATAACATCGAATCGATACAAGCTGCCGGAACATTACTCAGTAAGAAAATTAATGTGCTCGATGTATTGATCAATAATGCAGGTATTAGTGGTGCTATGCACGCGGCTTTGGAAACAGATATTAATGTATTCAGGCAGGTATTTGAAACCAACTTTTTTGGTGTAATCACAGTTACGCAAACCTTTATAGATTTATTAAAGCAATCGCCAGCACCAAGAATTGTGAACGTTACATCAGGTTTGGGTTCGCTTACGTTACACAGTGATCCAAGCTGGAAATACTATGGCGTAAAGCCGGCCGGTTACGTTTCTTCAAAGGCAGCACTTAATGCTTATACCATTCTATTGGCTAATAACCTGTTGAATACCCCTTTTAAGGTAAATGCGGTTGATCCAGGCTATACTGCTACAGATTTTAATCACCACTCAGGCCCGGGAACAATACCAGATGCAGCAGCAAGAGTGGTAAAGGCAGCTACATTAGCACCAGATGGGCCAACAGGACAATTTTTTAGTGATGACAATGTGCCTGATACAGGAATAAGTCCATGGTAAGCGAGAATTAGCTATTGAGATGCGACTGAGTTTCTTTGGTAACGCTTTATATCACTTAAAAGCCCTGCTTTGTTAAACAGGGCTTTTAAGTGTTCTTATTTCATAGCCAGTTGCTGATCATCTGCTTCGGCCATTTCTTTATAAAACGCCTTAAACTGATCGATTTTATCTAAGGGAACATAATCTTTCTTTAATGCAAAACTCCGCTTTAAAACGAGTTTATTTCCTTGTTGTACGCTTTCTAGTTTAAAATCAACAAAATCATTACTCAATTGAACGGCTTTAAAAGGCTGAACCATGGCTTTTCCGGTTGGAAGTTCTAGTGATAATTCCTGATTAGACTCGTCAACCCCAAATAACTGGGTAAGATCGATACCAAATTTACGCGGTGAAACTACCTGCAAGGCTGTTGCATACGATTTGTTTGACCATGGAATAGAGAATATCGACATGCCTGCTACACTTTTGCTTACATTCAGCAATTTATAGGAACAAGCTGTCCCCACAGTATCTGAAGTTGATTTTGCGGCATTGAGGTTAGAAAAACTAAGGCTATAAATTTCGTTTTCGGGATAGACACCTGTCAGATCTTCCTTCATTTTCTTGATCTGATCTGCACTGCTCAAATCGTTAAAAACACTTCTGATATAGCTAGACATTGATCCCGTATTCCAATTGGTTTCCTTAACCGTCATATCGGCATTTTCCAGCTTAACCTCGGTTTTGTAGGCCATCATGTTCCTTCCTCTTATTCCAGGATTAAACTTGGTTAACGCTGTGCTTGCTTTATTAATTTCGAGAATATTAGATCCCAGGAAAGTATTGCTGAAAGTATTAAAAGGCAATGTTCCGGAAGTAAGCTCTACCCAGTAATCTTTCCCTCCTATTGTAGATTTGGCAATACAGTGATTAAATTCGATACTAGGTAACAATAACGTATTCTGTCCACGATCTCTGGTATTTGCTAAAGCCAGTGTTGCGGTAATTCCAGCTTCTTTACACATACTCACGAAAAGCGTAGATACATCTTTACAATCCCCAATTCTTGTATTAATAACTGTTGATGGATTTTGGGGAATAATACCACTCTGCCTAAACGATACTGAGCTGTAAGCGATGTTGGTAATAATGTAATTATAAATCATCTTGATTTTGGTTAAATCATCTAAATTACTTTTACCAGCAAACAAATCATTTACTACTGTTTTTATTTCATAACTGCTGCGGGCTTTAGCCGATGCAATATTGTCGTACCAATCTGCAATAAATTTCCAGTCGGGAATAGATGATAAATACAGCATGTTGGTTACATCATCCATTGGGGGCATTTTATCCTCATACCTTAATGCTTCCTGTTTATTCTTCTCCCATACATACAGGTCAAACTCGTCTTTTGCCGTTTTAACAGGAGCAATGTCCTGCTGTGAGAAAACATATTTAAAAGCTTTATCGCGGTGGATTAACAATGAATATTTAATATTAAGGTTATCCAAACCATCGCTAAAATAGAAAGCGTCCCAGAAGTGGGTAGACATTGCCCCAACATGAAAATTCTCGATTTTATAACGGATATTAATCACATCGCCAATTTCGAGGTTGGTAAATACCAACTCATTATTATTGGTTTCGGCAGGAACTTTTGTTCCACTGGCCTTTATTACCTCGGCTATTTCGACGGCATAATTCTGGTCATTATTATAAGGAATAGCATATTCTTTAAAGCTTTCAAGCCCTTTTTGGGTTAGTATTTTTGCAGTAAAAAAGTGTTTCTCTTCTGATCCACCGTTTTCATAAACAACTTTCTGCACTTCATTATTTAAAACTACAACCTGCCCATCGGGATATTCTGTTTTAGACGGCGCCTTGCTAACCATCATTTTAACATCGGGTTTGTCGAAGTAATCAAATACCGCTTTTTTGTCCTGAAGTGTTCTTAACAACTGGATAACAGTGTAATTATTCGGATCGATCTGTAAACTCTTTTCGTATGCCTTAATACTTTTCTCTTTCTGTTTATTTGCATTATACAGCGTACCTAACTGAGAATAAACAAATGCGTTGTTAGGATCGATCTCGAGTACTTTTAAATATAATTTTTCTGCCTCATCGTATTGTTGCAACTGATAGTAAATACCTGCGAGGTCGGTGTATATGGAAAATCCTATCGGATCGTTTGCTAATTCTTTTTTGTAAATATCAATGCCTGCATCGGTTTCTCCTTTATCCAAATGCAGCTTTGCTACATATTTAGCAGCCTTGTAATCGTTATTCTCATCAATGTATTTTTGCAAAATATCAATCGCCTTAGGGTTTTTCCTAATCTGCACTTCGATAAGGTATTTTAAATTGACAATATCTGCTGAATTTAAATATTGTGGATAAATTTTTTCCACCAGGTCTATAATTTCAGGTTGTTTTTTCTCCTGGCCGAGTATGTTTAGTTTTTTCATCAACACCGTTTCATTCTCGCCATAAATTTTTTCCAGTTTAGCAAGAACTTCTTTTGCTCGCACGTAATCATTCTGTTGAAAATGCTCCGTATATACAAGCTCCAGGGCTAGCGAGCACTCCGGGTCGTGTGTTTTAATTTCTTCTCTGAGGGTTTCAATTCCAGTTCTATTATCGGCTTTAACAAACAGTTCTATCATCATTAGGTTGAGATAGGTACTTTCAGGAAAATGTTTTTTAAGTTTCTCCAGGATCAACCTTGCATCGAACACATTTCCTAAACGCAAATAAAGCTTAGCCATCATTAACTGATTTAAATAGCTCTGCGGTTTTGCTTTAAGGGCATCTTCGAAATATTTAAATCCAACTGGTTTTAGCTGAGCTGGAACAGGATTTGTTTCTTTTGAATACGCCTGTGGTGTACTGGTAGTAGAAAGGTTATTTAATGGTGCTCCGTTGGCATCAGTTAACCGCAGCATAAAATTCGATCTGCCCGCATAGCTCTCGCCTATCTGCACCAAAACGCGGTTGTAGCCCTGATTTAACTTAATCGGCACAATGTATGCGTCAAGATCGTTGTTTCTTTCTTCTGATTCGCTGATTAAAAGCTGATCATTTACCCAAACCTTTACCGAGCCGGATACGCCGATTCTTAATTGCCCTGTTGTACTTGCAGGCGCATTAACAAATGTTTGGGCAAACTGTAGTGCATTTTCATAAGTGTTATAATACGTAAAATCGAACCATTTATCATGCCGTACATAAGGTACCGTTCTCCAGCTAAATTTTCTGTTCTTTTTACCCGTAAAAACATAATTAAGTTCAGGATGGGCTAAAATATCATCGTACTGTTTATCGAAACCACTGGTCGAAATGTTTTCATACTCGCCTGTGATTAACCAATTTTCGATTTCGCCAATCTTATTAAAATACTGATCAGCTTCGGCATATTGTTTTTTCTCTTCGAAATGCGAACCTAACGATGCGTAGGCCAATGCATTAATGGTGCCGTCTACATCTTTTCTTGTTGCCAGTTTTTTATAAAACTCCAACTGGTCGGTCGTTTTTATCTTCGAAGCGTTATTGGGCAAATCGCTCCATAGCGCAACAAGATATGGTTGTGGGTTTTTAGCCGTATTAGATAATTTATTTAAGTAGCTAAAACCTTCTTTGGCTGGCCGGTCCATTTCAGTCATCATAGATAATGCAACATTTGCTTCATCTGAAAATGCAGGTTTAAGTGCTGCCTTGGTAAAAAAATCGCGTGCCGCTGTCCGGTTGTTTTTAAAAAAATATTCCCAGCCTGGGTTCAAATTTGTTTGTGCCTGAATAGACGAAGAAACAAGAATTGAGAGAATTAATAGTTTAAATTTCATTTTGTAATTATAGAAAAAAAACAAATCTGAATCAAAGCAATTTAGATTAAAAAATAAGCAGGAAAAACCTCACCCATTTACTGCATTTAATGTGCAGGTAATATTTTTTAACTTAGATGATCAAACTAAAAAATTGAATAAACTGTGATGGATAAAACGGAGAACAGATCAATGCAGGTTAAGGGCCTTTTTAAAGCAAATATGCAATTGCTTTGGGACGTTTGGACCAAACCCGAGCACCTAAAAAACTGGTGGGGACCAAAAGGCTTTAGTGCCACCATCCATAAAATGGATTTGCAGGCAGGTGGTGAATGGAAGCTCACCTTACATGGACCTGATGGTAAAGACTATGCCAACCGCAGCATTTTTAAAGAGATTATTCCACTTGAAAAAATTGTATTCGAACACTTCAACCCACATTTTTTCACTACAGTTCTTTTTGAGGCCCATGATGAAGAAACCCAAATAAACTGGACGATGTTATTCGACACTCCTGAGATGCGCGAAACGATAGTTAAAGTGCATAAGGCCGAGGAAGGGCAAAAGGAAAATATGGAAAGACTTGGAGACTACCTTTTGAAGGTACATACGCAATAATTCTCTCATTTCGAGTGATAATTGATTTTATAAAATCAATATAAGGAATTTTAGTAGTTTGTGAGCATACAAGAAATCGTCATTGCTGGAAGGTATTTTTTGCCCAGGAAGCAATTTTATGATTATCGCTACTAGCGTCCGCTTTAAGGTTGCTTCGTGCCGACGACTTATCCTTTCGTGGTGTCAGATGGTAACATCTGATACTACGACCGCAGCAACCGAAATGACAAGAAATAATTTTAATCTAACCGGATCATTTCACCTGTTTTTACCGATTCATCGCAGGCAAAAGCAATCCTTAAGCTGTTTACAGCATCTTCAGTGGCGTCGGTTAAATCTATATCTTCTGCAATAGCTTTTAGGAAATAACGCTGCTCGCGGTTGCACAGTTCCTGATGATCCGGCTCATCGGTTAGATCCACCCATTCATCAGCTTTGCTGAACTCATCATTAACATCTAAATCGGCATGATGTATTTTAATCGATTCGGTTTTGGTATGCGCATCAATGTTATCAGAGTTTCCGGCTGCACCTGCTTTTTTAGCCGTGATAGATACTGATCCTTTTGGTCCAAAAACATCTTTAATAAAAAAAGCATTATCGCTCACCATCGGTCCCCAGCCAGCTTCATACCAACCAATAGAACCATCCTCGAAACGGATCTGCAGCTGCCCGTAATTGTAGTTCCACTCTGGGATATCGTCAGTAAGCCTGGCACCAATGGCACTCACCTGTACAGGCTTCGATCGGGTCATTTGGCACATAATATCGATGTAATGTACAGCACAATCGACAATGGGGCTTAAACTTTTCATCAGGTTACGGTGCACCGTCCATTTAGGTCCATGGCTCTGTTGGTTCAGGTTCATGCGCATCACCAAAGGTTTTCCCATTTCCTGAGCCAGCGAAGTAAATTTCTCCCAGGAGGGATGATAGCGGAGGATATACCCCACCAATAATTTTTTATTCGCTTTTTTAGCGGCGTCTGCCACCTTTATAGCGCCTTCTACGCTATCGGCCAATGGTTTTTCGATAAACACGTGGCAACCATTTTCGAAAGATTTTATGGCATAAGCTTCGTGTGTATCGGGATAAGTAGAAATACAAACGGCATCTGGTTTGGTTATTTCAAGTGCCTCGTAAAAATCAGTATACAAATCATATTGTCCACCTAATTTTTCATTAAGCTTTTCTTTGCTTTTACCGGTAGAAACCAATCCGCAAATTTCAAAACCGGGTAGGGTGTGGTAAGCTGTGGCATGGGAAGCACCCATATTGCCACAGCCTACTACTAATACCTTTAAATTCTTATTTTCTATCGACATACTAAATCTTAAACGCCCAACGTCCAACCCTTACGGTATTCGCGTTTCACAAATTGATTTACCTCGTCAAAATTGGTCACCTTCATATTTATTTTGTCCCAAAGCATTTTGATATCTCTGCCCGGGTAACTGATTTTACTTGCTGCATCTCTGCGCTGTACATCTGTGCCCCTAATGGCGAGATTGGCAATCAATAAGGTTTCGGTAAGTGGCCCGGCGATTTCAAATGGCGAACTCAGTTCCATTTTTCCATAACCGGCAATGGCGGCTTCGGCAAACTGAGTATAATGGCCTTCTTCCTGATTAGCGATACGCGGAATAGTGATTTTCGTTCTATCTGATTCGTTGCGCGAGAGTGGTAACAATTTTGGATTTTTGCCATAGGTTTCACAGATCATTTTACCTTTTGTACCGATAAAAAGCACACCATTATCGCCGAAACTTTCATTAGGCCCTAATTCTTCCGGACGTTCCGGCTTAATGCCTCCATCCATCCAATGCACCTGAACCTCATGTTTGGTTTTTGGCGTTTTGGCAAAGGTTAAAATGACGTGGCTTGATGGCGGGCAGCTTTCTGGCAAATAGGCACGTTTAAATTCATCAACATATACACTGCCTACGCTGCATTCTACGCTGATTGGGGTATCCAGGCCTAACACCCTAAAAGGAGGCTCTACCAAGTGACAGCCCATATCGCCAATGGCACCGGTGCCGTAATCCCACCATCCCCTCCAATTAAAGGGAACCAGTTTATTTACATATTCTTTATATGGAGCACTGCCCAACCACAAATCCCAATCCAGTTCTTTCGGTATTTCGGCTTTTCCACTTGGCCACGAAATTCCCTGAGGCCATACTGGCCGGTTAGTCCAGCAGTAAACCGTATGAACTTTACCTATCCTGCCTGCATCGTACCATTCCTGAAGTCTTCTTACACCATCGCCCGAAGCACCCTGATTACCCATTTGCGTAACCACTTTATAGCGGTTTGCGGCTTCGGTTAACATCCTGGCTTCGTAAATATCGTGCGTTAAAGGCTTTTGCACATACACATGTTTACCCAATTGCATGGCTGCCATGGCAATTTGCGCGTGGGTATGATCGGGTGTTGATACCGTTACGGCATCAATATTTTTGCCTTCTTTATCCAATAACTCACGATAATCTTTGTAATATTTTGCCTTTGGGAAGTTTTTTAGAGAATTTGCAGCTCTTCTATCATCTACATCGCATAAAAAAGCAACATCTGTTTTTCCTCCCCTAACAATACTGGCAATATCGCCCTCTCCTTTTCCACCTGCACCTATTCCAGCCAATTGCAAACGATCGCTTGGCGCCAGAAAACCTGGCCCACCCAACACATGGCGGGGTACAATCATAAATCCAGCGGCAGCAAGTGCTGTTGTTTTAATAAAGTTTCTTCTCGAATTTTCTGTTTTCGAATTTGCCTTATCTTCTATCATTATTTAACCTGTTATAATGCTAAATTTAACTTATTTCTTTTTACCTGTAACTTTTGTATCAGTTTCTTCTTGAGCTGACGCTTTCTTGCTCAGATCTTTAATCCTGATGTTGCGGAACTGAACAGGAGAACCATGACCTAAGAAACCGATATGTCCACTTTCACGTAGTAAACCCGGGTGTTCTTTATGGTCTGGAGTGCCGTTTTTCTTAAATGGTTCGATATCGCCATCTAAAATTACGGTGCCGTTTAAGATCACTTTAATTTTCGATCCTTTGGCAATTACTTCTTCATAGTTCCACTCTCCAGTAGGCTTTAAAAACCCTCTCTTTGCAGCGATAGTGCCATAAACCGAACCATGATACTGGTATTCTTTCAGGTCTTTATAAATCGGTGCATCGTTATCCAGTATCTGCAGTTCCATACCGGCATAAGCAGCATCACCTTCTAAAGGAGCCCTGATCCCTAAACCGTTGTTTGCACCTGGAGTGAGCTGAAATTCGAAACGGTAAACAAAATCGCTGAATTCTTCTTTGGTGAATAAGTTACCGCCTGATCCTTTACCTGGTTTTGGACGGATAGCGATGTTTCCATCCTCGATAACGTAATCGGTAGTATTACCTGTCCAGCTGTGCATATTGGTTCCATCGAACAATACTTTATAACCTTCTTTTTTCTCTTGTGCACTCAGCTCAAAAGGTTTTGGGCGGGGAATTTCTTTGATATAGATATCGCGGTAAGCCACCGGCGATCCATGCGCCTGCAATTCGATCTGCTCTTCTGCAAAGATCGGCAAACTTCTGTCCCAATAATTCTCTAAAATCACATTATCGGTCACCAATTGTCCGTTCAGATAAACGGTAACACGGTCGCCTTTCATTAAGATTCTGAATGTATTCCATTCATCCAACTTGTTATCGGCCACTTTAAGCGGTTTACTTTCGTTTGTTTGATTGTTGTACAAACCACCAGAACCAACCTGGGCACCCACTTTTGTACGGGCAAGATCCCAGATCTGTACCTGTGGCGTACCGCGGAGATAAATACCCGCATCGCCCTCTCCTTTTTTATCGTCGATGATTTTCCAGTCTACCAACATTTCAAAATCGCCATATTTTTTAACGGTTGCAAGGTTATTGCCATGACTTTGAAACTGTAGTTCACCGTTGATCACTTTCCAGCTTTCCTTTGCCTCGGCATCAGCTTTGGTTTGTGCTTCGGCTAAGGTTTTTTCATCCATTTTTGATCTTTTGATCGGATCGGCCACAAGTCCTTTCCATCCGGATAAATCTTTGCCGTTAAAAATCTGAACAAAGCCTTCGCCAGCTTTCATCTCAGAAATATACTTCCGCATACCTTCTTTCTGATAACCGGCATCGCCTCCGGTAATTACGGCAATGGTTTTATTTAACAAGCCTTTTACAATGTCGCCATTGTAAGTTCCGGCCATGGCAATATTCATCACCGCGTTTGCCGCAGCCTGTTGTAAAGTAGCATTATCTAAATACTGACCAGCAAATACAATCGCATTAAAACATTTGGCCTGTTCGACATCTTTAAGAATCTGCTGTTGTTGTGCTGGTGTTTTAGCCACTGCCATCGCATTGCGCAATAATAATAAACGTTGCTCAGCCGGGTACTTTGTATTTCTTACTAAAGTTAAGTAACCCACAATCGCCTGGTTCAAAAAGTCTGGATTGGTGGTGGTACGCGCAATGCTGATCAATGCATCCGTTGAGCCTGCATCCGACCATGAAGAAAGTGCTTCAATTGCAGCTTTCTTGGTGGCGTCATCGCCTGTGGCATAGGCTTCTGAAACCGATTTTAACGATTGCTCACCACCTAAACTGCCAAGTACCTTATAAAACAACAATTTCTTATCAGCAGGTGTATTGCTCATTTGCTGAAGAATGGCATTGGTTTGTGCCGCTTTATCTGTTGATCCTTTTACCGAAGCAATAATGGCATCTTGTACAGCAGTAAGTTCGTCGGCATTGGTGCTTTTATTTAAAAGATCAAATAATTGTGCTTTATTTTCAGCTGCTGCTACATGTTGCAATGAAAGGTATGCTGCTTTTCGTACTTCAGGTTTTTTACTGTTTAATGCAGTATAAATAACCTCCGTTTGGCTGGTTGCAGCGCGGGCGGCTAAAATATTAATCAAGGCAACCTGTACCTCTGGTTTAGCTTTCGGAAGATAAGCACCAACTTTAGTGGCTACACTTTCGCCTTTTATTCTTAAAATTCCATTAGAAATAGCCGCAATATCTGCTGTATCTCCTTTGCCCATTAACTTCAACAGATCGTCTATAACTTCTTCCTGTCCAAGTTTTACAGCGGTGTTAATTGCAGCCAGTTTTACCTGCTCATCGTCGCTTTTAATTAATTTGAGTACGGCTGGCAATGCAGATTTTGCTTTGCTATTGCCCAGCATATCTAAAATAGAAACCTGAGTTGGGGCATCAACCTTTTTTAACTGGCTTACCCAGGCTGCACTATTGGTATCATTTACGCCATCAGCAGCGAATTTAACCGCAGCCGCTCGAAATTCGAACTGTTTATCGGTCATGGCAGCCAACAAAGCTTGTTGATCGGTTTGTGTTGCCGAAAGTAATTTTAAGGCTGCAGTACGTTCGTTTACCTGATCATCAGCCGTTGCTTTTTCTAATATTGTTTTCGCTATTGCTTCCACTCCCGCTTTATCTGTTGCTATGTTTTTCTGGGCGTAAACCAATAAAGCTGCAACCGCATTGGTTTGGTCGTATTTATAACCTGCTTGTTCAGCAGCTTTTACTAAAATTTCTTTTGCGGATGCATCGCCAATATTGGCAAGGGCATACAAACTTACCTTGGTTAATGCTTTGTCTGTTCCAGTAGCCAATGGCGCAATAGCTGTAGCTGCTGCTTTAGCATTAGTATGGCCCAATGCTTCTACAATGGCAATTTTTGCTTTGCCGTTTGCTTTACTCAAGCCACTAAGCAATGCATTTGTAGCAGAGGCAGTACCAATTTTGGCCAGTGCTCTCGATGCTTCGTCAGCCAATTGTTCGTCAGCAAGGTAATCTGTTAGACAGGCTACCGCAACATCATTTCCTACCAAATCGAACTGACTGATGATAAATGCTTTGTTCTGTTTATCGGTTAGTTTGGGTAACGCTTTGCAATAGGCATTGATGGCCATACTCCTTAGATTCTGTTGACCGGTTTTGGTCGCATAAGCAGTAAAACCACCTACTGCATACTCAATAAGGGCGTTGTTTCCTTTTTCAGAAGCCGTTAAACCAATAATTAAGGCTACGTAACCCTCTTCACCTAAATCGGCCACTTCTTTCATATTGCGTTCTAGCTGGGCAGCATTTCTAGCGGGCAGCTGTGCCAATAAATCGGCAATACGCGTGGTTGTAGTTCTCTCGTCTTTTTTATCTTGAGCCAGGGCCCTTACCGTAAATAATGCGTTTGTAAGCATTACAATGGCTAACAGCACCAATAATATTTTTTTGTTCATGATGGTTTGTATTTTGAGATGTTTAAATAGAAAATGGTGCACGCATTACAGGATTAATCAATCTGTTAGCAGCCTCATCATCTACGAATTCTTGCTTAACCGGGTCGAATTTTAACGATCTTCCCAATCTTAAGGCAGCCAAACCAATATTTACAATGTTGCACGAACGGTGTCCGTTCTCTTCATTTAAAGCGAATTTTTTCCTCGTCCGTACCGATTCTGAAAATTCTACAATCTCAGGATCAGGATCAGGGAATTGCGCCAGTTTACGTTCCAGATCAGGAATGTCAGATTTAAAACCCGGATACAATTTACCTTTTGGACCTTCTATATACGGTACATTGGTATCTTTACCTTCACCGTCTAAAATAATCTGGCAGCCATCGGCATAAGTATAGGTAATCCTGCGCCAAATGCCTACAGCATCCGTATGTTGTTGTGGCGCATCAACCTCTACAGAAATTGGATTGGTATCATCCTTACCTAAAAAGTATTGTATCGGGTCGATATAATGTTGCCCCATATCACTTAATCCACCACCATCATAATCCCAATAACCTCTAAAAGTTTGGTGAACACGGTGTGCATTGTAAGGCTTATATGGTGCAGGGCCTAACCATGCATTATAATCTAATTCTGGTGGTACGGGCTGAGGTTCTAAATGATCTTTGCCCACCCAGTAAAATTTCCAGTCGTAGCCGGTATGTTTACTTACGGTTACTTTTAATGGCCAGCCCAACATACCACTATCTACCAGTTTTTTAATCGGTTTTACAGTAGTGCCCATTCCGTAAAAGGTATCTTTAAACCTAAACCAGGTATTTAACCTAAACATTCTACCATGCTGTTTTACCGCTTCTACCACCCTTTTGCCCTCACCTATGGTATGTGTCATTGGTTTTTCGCACCAAATATCTTTTCCTGCATTGGCAGCATCTACAGCCATTATACCATGCCAGTGTGGTGGGGTAGCAATGTGTACAATATCTACCTCAGGCAATTGTATCAGTTCTCTATAATCACTAAATGTTTTTACACCTTTATCCAACATTGATGCCGCTTGTTTAAGGTGGTTCTGATCAACATCACATATGGCTACTACCTGGGTACCTTCGTAGCCAAAATGGCCTCTGCCCATTCCTCCAACACCGATTACGGCTTTGGTTAATTTATCGCTTGGGGCAAGATATCCTTGTCCGCCCAATACATACCTTGGGACGATGGTAAATGCTGCCAGGCCAATTGCAGATTTTTTGATGAAATCGCGTCTGGTGTTTTGTTCATTTTGTGGTTCTTCTTTAGTTTTCATTTGTTTCTTGGTGTTGTAAAAACTTATATGATAGTTTGGTTCCAAAAGCATTAGGATGCTGGAGCATAGGATTTATCGATCTGGTTAGATTAAAATTACAAGGTTAATGTTAATAAGAAATTATTATAAAGACAAAACATCGTTGATTTCTTTACGTATTAAAAAAACTTTAGTAAATTTTTAATAGAAGTTATCTATATTTATCGAAATAGTGCAATCAACAACATGGATCTTAATCTATTAAATAACCTAACATCAGACACCAACGATAAGCAGTCGATTCAAAAACATAAGCTCATAAAATACCTTTTTAATTTAGGGGCATCTTCAGTTTCTACTTTATGTGAAATTATGGAAATGAGTACGCCGAGTATTCTGAAGCTTCTGCTTAGCCTGATTGATGAAGGCTGGATAGAAAAGAAGGGTTATGGTTTATCTATTGGGGGGCGAAAACCCGACCTTTATCGTTTAAAGGATAAAAAGATTCTGATTCTCTGTATAGACATTGAATTATTTCATACCAAAATAGCCATTATTGACAACAATTATAATTTTGTATTGGATGTTAAAACCATTTCGGTGCCTATTTCAAAAAGCAGGACTGATTTTTTCAATATTTTACATACACACCTTCAGGATATCTTAAAATCGGCAGGTATTCAGCATAGGCAGTTTATTGGCTGTAGTGTTGGCATGCCTGGCTTAATTGATGCTGAAAAGGGAGAAAATTATAGTTATTTCCTAAGCGATGATGAAAATATCCCTTTAACAGCCGCATTTGAAAAAATGCTAAATATACCTGTAGTGATCCAAAACGATGTGAATGGTTCATCAATGGCAGAATTTACCCACGGAATGGCTAAGGGCAAAAAGAACGTACTCGTATTGTTAATGGATTGGGGTGTGGGTTTAGGCATTATAATGGACGGAAAATTGAGGCAAGGTAACTGCGGTTTCTCTGGCGAATTGGGCCATATGCCTTTTGTAGAGAATGGCGCACTCTGTTACTGTGGAAAACACGGCTGCCTCGAGACCGTTGCATCTGGAAACGCACTGTCAGAAATGGCAAAAGAAGGTATTTTATTGGGCAAAAACTCTATGCTTACTAATCTTTCGAACGAAGAACTGGAAAGAATTGAGCCAGCCCTGATTATTAAGGCAGCCAATAAAGGTGATCAATACGCCATTCAGCTGCTCTCCAATGTTGGCACTCATATGGGCAAAGGAATAGCTGTTCTGATCCAGTTGTTCAACCCCGAACTGATTATTTTAAGCGGCAAAATTGCGGGGGCCAAACAATACATCACATTACCCATGCAACAGGCAATAAACACCTATTGTATGACCCAAATTAGAGAAAAAACAACGATAGTTTCTTCCGAGCTGGGCGAAAACTCCAGGTTATTAGGATATGCAGCAACAGGTATCGATCAATTTCTAGGCGCTTACATCAAAAAAGTAAAAAAGCTTAAAAAGTAATATTCCAAATGGCGCAAACCACCCTAAATTTGTCTGTTATCAGCACCTTATTTTCCAATAGCTTATTTAGATTTGTATAGCAAATTTTAAACCAAGACCAATGGAAACATATAAAAAAGCAGGACATGAAAAGGTAAATGGCATTAACATGTACTATGAAATTTACGGGGAGGGAGAAATTCCACTGGTATTGATACATGGCGGCGGTTCCACCATTCAATCTACATTCGGCAGATTTATTCCTTTTTTGGCAAAATCTGGTCGGGTTATAGCTGTTGAGCTTCAGGCTCATGGACGTACCAGCGACCGTGACCAGGCAGAATCTTTTGAGCAGGATGCAAAAGATGTGGTCACTTTATTAAATCAGCTAAAAATAACGAAAGCCAATTTTCTGGGTTTCAGCAACGGCGGAACAACAACCTTGCATATTGCGGCACACCATCCGACTGTGGTGAATAAAATCATCGTTATTTCGGCCAATTACCAACGAGAAGGCTTAATTGATGGCTTTTATAATGGCTTTGGAGATGCAACCATCGACCATATGCCCGAGCCGCTTAAAACAGCTTTTTTAGCAGTAAACCCAGATCAAAACGCACTGCAGATGATGTTCGAAAAGGACAAACAGCGCATGCTCGATTTTGTCGACCTCAGCGATGAAGATCTGAGGGAAATTACCGCCGATACGCTTTTAATGGTGGCAGATAAAGATGTGATCAAGCCAGAACATGTGGTTAAAATGTCGAGATTGATTACAAATGCGCAACTGGTTATTTTACCTGGTATGCATGGCGCTATGATCGGCGAAAACCTTAATCCGGATGCAAGCGACAAAACAATTGAGGTTACGGCACATCTGGTGGAAACTTTTTTAAATAATTAATGCCTTAAGCTAATCTGCATAAAATTAACTGTAGGTATATGAAAAAGAAATTAGCAGCATTAATTGAGGAGGTTAAAATACTGGGTTTACCTCAGCGCGATCTAGATAATGAAATGATTTTTTAATTAACCACGAATATGGCCTATGTTACGATACAGTTATAACACAATTGTATGAGTATGATATAGAAATTGACAATAAGATATATAGTCTGATTTCGAAAATCGCGAAAGACCTCAGCCTTTCCGAAAATGATTATTTGTTTATGAAAGATTTAGTTCGCGCAGAAACTGAAATTTCTAAGAAATTATAAGTCAAGATTTAACTCCATTAGATAAAAATTACCTCCCCCTAATTTAGCATTTAATATCTTTGCCGGATGGAACACGTATTGGATAATCCAATTTATTATGCCTTAACATCCGGACATAGCCATATTGCAAAAGGCCTTGAAGAGGTAAAATATTATATCGAAGATATCACCGCATTTGCAGGCTTAAAAGATAATTCGCTGGAAAATCTAAACACCCTTTATCAGATCAGTCCTGCAGAAAGCCTTTTTGTATTTTTCTCCAAAACACCTGTCGAAATACCTGCACAGTGGAAGTTGCTAACCCATATCGATATGTTTCAATTTATTTTCCGCGGCAAGGAAATACCAACAGTAGATGCAACGGAAATAAAAGACCTTGATCTGGAACATGTTGCAGAAATGATCGATCTTGTGGAACTCACTAAACCAGGACCATTTCTGGCCAAAACCATAGAACTCAGTAATTACACAGGCATATTTGCTGATGGGAAATTGGCAGCCATGGCCGGACACCGATTCCATCCCAACCCTTACCGTGAAGTAAGTGCGGTTTGCACCCATCCCGATCATTTAGGCAAAGGTTATGCTTTTAAGATTTTACAAGAACAGATCAAAAGAATATTGCTCCGTTCGGAAATACCGTTTTTACATGTCAGAAATGATAATGAAGGTGCCATTAAACTTTATCATAAATTGGGTTTCGAGATCAGGACAGAAATGATTGCCTACGTTATTAAAAAAGAGGCTTAGACCAAGAAGAGAATGTTTCTAAATAGAAAACCGTTCAGAAATTACCATTTCAATGCTTTAGTTTTGCACTAAACTAACACATACATGTCTAAAACAAAACTTACCATTAACAATAACGGCTCTGTTAAAATTGAGGGCGATTTCGAAATTGTAGATAGAAACGGAAACACTTATGGCTTACAGGGCAGAGAAGTACTTTCGATTTGCCGTTGTGGTTTATCAAAAAACAAACCTTTTTGCGATGGTGCACATAACGGCCATTTTGAGCATGAGGCGATAGCCTTTGATCTTCCTCCAAAAAAGGTTTAATAATGACTTTTTTCTAAAAAGCCCTGCTAAATGCGGGGCTTTTACATTTTGAAAGCAGCATAACTAAACCACTACCCTTGATGGCGCCATGCCATAAGCTTTTTTAAAAGCGAAAGAGAAATGCGACAGGTCTTTAAAACCAACTTCGAGGTACACATCTGATGATTTCCAGCCTTTTTCGGTTAGGAGATAATAGGCATCATTCAAGCGCTTTTTCTGTAGCCAGCGATTGGGCGAAAGGTTAAAAATCTTTTCAAAATCTCTTTTAAATGTGGCCAAACTCCTGCCCGTTAAATAAGCAAATCGGTTAATATCTACATTAAACTTATAATTGGCATTCATATAGGCTTCCAGATCAATTTTTCCAGGTTCTGAAAAATCGAAAAGCACATCTTTTAATATTGGATTGGTCTGCAATAAGATCATTACTGCTTCTTTAACTTTTAAATCGATCAAAGCTTGATTAAACGCGTTATTGCCGTCTAAATATGGCCATATCGAATCGATATAATTCTTCAAAAGGCCATTGGCTTCTAAAGCCAGGCCTTTAATATCGGGATTCGGCTTTTGCATGTGCAGATCATATTCATTGCTGATGCTATGCAGAATATCCTGGTCGATGTTTATGCTAATCGACTTAAACTCTCCTCCTGCTGGTGGATATTTGGTATACCGGGCCAATTGATTCCGCCTGAAAAAACGAAAATCACCATCCGAAAACACGAATTTCTCTCCTCCGATAAAAATTTCAGATGTACCCGCAATAACCAATCCCAGCGAATGATTGGGAATAAACTGTTCGCCCTCACTGCTTTTCTGGGCATAACACGAATACAGGATCTTGGGGCGTTTCTCTTGATTTGACATCTTAATCAAATTTATGGATTTACATTTAACCACAGATAAAAAGGATGCACACAGATAAAATATGACACTGCTAAAATCTGTGTTCATCTGTATGAATCTGTGGTTAATATACTATCCTTTAGTAAAAGATTTCCCCAAATCGGTTGCTAAGAAATTCTCAGCCTCATCATGATCTGTGGATAAACTTACGTCCATCCATTTCTCCATTTCGGCAGTTCTGGTAGCATTAGCATGTTTAAGCATTCCAATGGCTTCACTTCCAAATACCAGGTGTACAGGTGGCTCAGGGTGTTCTACCAGTGCCAACATGGCTTTCGCTGCTTTTTGCGGATCGCCCATCGGTATAAAGTTACCGCTTTGGAAAAAATCTGAGCGCTTTTCTACAGTAGATTCGTACCCTTCAACGCGAGGTGCATATGACATTGAGGCACCAGCCCAATCGGTACGAAAACCACCAGGTTCTACACAGGTTACATAAATCCCTAAATCCACTACTTCTTTTGCCAGGGATTCACTAAAGCCGCTCAACCCAAACTTTGCAGCCTGGTAAATACTCACCCCGGCATTACCTACCCGCCCGCCTATCGAGCTGATTTGAAGAATTCTGCCCGAACGTTGCTTGCGCATAAATGGCAATACAGCTCTCGTAATTTCGATCGGTGCATATAAATTTGTTTCCAACTGACTGCGCACCTGTTCTTCGGTAAAAGCTTCTGCTGCACCAACAATACCAAAACCGGCATTGTTAACCAAAACATCTATTTGACCAAAATGGGCTACTGCCGATTCTACTGCCAAATACACCTGATCGTAATCGGTAACATCTAAAGTGATCGGAAAAATCTGATCAGGGTATTTTTCTACAAGATCTTTTAAAGCTGCTGTATTTCTTGCTGTTGCGGCAACTAAGTCGCCTTTTGCCAATACTTGTGCTGTTAGGTCACGTCCCAATCCACGGGAACTACCTGTTATAAACCAAACTTTTTTCATTTTTCTAAATTTTTATAGAATCAAAGGTAGGCTGATAATCGAGGTGAGGCTTTGCTTTAAGGCTCAATTTACTTTGTTAAAAAGCTCAATTGGTTTATCAGAACTTTTAAGTACAATCTGCTGTTAATTAATTAGTAAATACTTGGGTTATGGCGAAAGAAAAGAAAAAAGGAAAAAAGAAGAAAGACAAAAAGAAAGGCAAGAAAAAAAATAAGTTGGGGGTTAAAAACTCCCTTGTTAATAACATCAATGCCCGAAAAAAGAAAGGGAAATCACGATCGAAGAAGAAATCAAAAATCAGTAAAAAGGCTTATAAAAAAATGCAGAAAGGGTGGAAAAAATAAAGATCCCACCAATGTTTTAATATTTAATCTTAAAGCTTAAAACCGATTCAATAAATATTAAGTTCACTTACCTTTTTGGCAAAACATGGTTTTCCTTTGCCCAGCTTTGCCATTTTGCATTTAATTCTTTTACCTGATCAGGATGTTGAGCCGCAACATCGTTCAATTCGGTCTGATCATTTTTGATGTTATAGAGATGCCAGGTAGAATCGCCAGAAAGATTAACCATTTTCCAGTCGCCCGAACGCACGAAACTGGCGTTAAAATGTTCGTTAAATAAGATTTCATGTCCGTTTGATACCTTTCCTTTTAAAGCAGGCACCAAACTCATGCCTTGCATTGGCTTGATAGTGTTGCCCTTATAGCTGCTGGGATACTTCGCATTGGCAAGTTCGACAAAAGTGCTCATAAAATCCATTACATGCCCTACCTGATTGCTATAACTTCCTTTTTTGGCAGCGATACCTTTTGGCCAGAAGGCAATCATCGGCGTATGCACACCACCTTCATACGATTGTGATTTTGCAAGTTGATAGGGCGTATTGGCTACATTTGCCCAGGTTGGTCCGATTGAGGTATAACTCGTTTGCGGCCCCGGCATTACTTTCTTATAAATGGGATAGGCAATTTTTTCGCCAGCCCTTGTTTCACTTGGGCGGTCGAAACCTGGCCCATAGCGCATTGCATCTTCAGGGCTTGCACCATTATCGCTCAAAAACACAATCAATGTATTGTCCAATTGATTGGTTTCTTTCAGGGCTTTAATAATCCGCCCGATACCTTGGTCCATCCGATCAATCATTGCTGCATGTACAGCCATCGCCATTTCATCAAATGTCTTTGTAGGATTATCTTCCCATTTCATGGTCGATTTGCGTGGAGATAAAGGAGCCGTTTTAGGATCGATCAATCCCATCTCTACCATTCGCTTATACCTCGCCTCACGAATAGCATCCCAGCCAACTTTGTAGGTATCTTTATATTTCGCGATATCACCTGGTTTTGCCTGCAATGGCCAATGTGGCGCATTTTCAGCTACATAGAGAAAAAATGGCTTATCACCTTTGCTAAATTCATAGATGTAACTCGCAGCAGTATCGTTAATGGCATCCGTATGGTAATAATCTTTAGGTACCTCTTTAATCGGCGTTGTACCACTTACCAAACTAAAAGGGTCAAAAAAATCGACCACTCCCCAAAGTGTTCCGAAGAATTTCTCAAAGCCTCTGCTGGTTGGGTATTGATCAATCGGCGAAAACAAAGGAAAAGATGTTTTATGGTTTAGCCAATCTAGCTGCGCTTGAGGCGTAGGTTGTTCTATGGTATTTGCAACATGCCATTTACCTGACATTGCCGTCCTGTATCCTGCATCTTTTAAAACTTCTGCCAGCGTTACTGTATTTTTGGTAATGGTACCACGATATCCTTCTACACCACGATCGGTAGTCATTTCGCCAATGCCAGCGTTGTGGTTATAAAGCCCGGTTAATAAGGCTGCACGTGTTGGACAGCAACGAGAAGTATTATAAAAATTTTTGAAACGGACACCCTGGCTAGCCAGATAATCGATATTTGGTGTTTTAATTTCTCCGCCATAACAGCCGATATCAGAAAACCCCAGATCATCGGCAAGGACGACAATAATATTAGGTCTTTTATCAGCAGCTTTCTTTGGCTTGGGTTTATCGGTAAAAGCGGTTAAAACAGCTACAGTAAAGATTAAAAACAGGCCGGAATATTTGGTAAATGTGCGCATATTACCTAAATTAAAATAAAAAGCCGAAAGATCCAGTTTCATCAATTAATTTGTTGCAAACACAGCTAAATCGTTTTATAAACACCGAAAAAATTTCAATACTTCCTCTAAACAGATGCTTTCTTAGCTCTGTGATAGGTAAAATACGACAGCAATAACACGATTAAAAATACAACCGGACCAACGCGGTTATTGATTGGATCACCCGATGCCGTATGCGCAATAAATGCCGAAACAAATGTAAATGCAAAACCTGCATATGCCCATTCTTTCCATTGCCCTTTTATCGGCAACAGTAATAAAACAGCTCCTAAAATTTTGGCAACGGCTAATTCTACCCTAAAATAATCAGGAAAGCCAAGGTGACGAAAAGCCTGTTTAATGGTTTCATTAGTCAGGTAGGAATAGGCCGAGAAAGTCATCATTAACGAAACCAAAGCAGTGGATATCCAGTAAATAGTTTTGATTGTTTTTGTTTTCATATTATTTTTTTGATGCAAACTTATGTAGTTTTGCTATCTAAAAGATACTAGTATCCCAAAGGATAGTACTATCCTTTACGAAAGCTTATACCTTTGTATTATGGGACCAAGAAAAGAACACCGTAATCTAGAAACCTGTACGGCAAGTTTAAATGCGGTAAAAGACGCGCTCTATGTTTTAAATGGCAAGTGGAAACTTCCGCTGATTATTTCTCTGCAAGAAGGACCACTGCGTTTTAATGAGATCCAAAAATCACTTGGAGAAATTACACCCAAAATATTATCGAAAGAACTTAAAGATTTAGAATTAAATGAATTTGTGATCCGGAAAGTATTTTCTACCACTCCGGTTACCGTAACTTACGAGCTTACCCCTTATAGTGAATCGCTTGAAAGAGTTATTGATGAACTAAGGGATTGGGGGTTAAAACATCGCGAACGGTTGGTTAAAAACAGAAAAAGCGAGTTGGTTGAAGCAGAACTGGCGACTTCACTTTAGGCCACTAAATTTGATCTGCTAGACCATCCATTTTGCTCAAAAAAGCAAAAAACTGATAATGATAAAATTCGGCTATCTTTGTACAAAATAAAATCGATGGCGGTATTACATAAAAAAGAAGAAAAAATTCAGGCAGTGCTGGGTAGGTTGCCTAAAAAATATACAGACGAACAATTTGTAGAGATGTTTATCAGACTTTACTCTAAAGATTGGGGCAAAATTAAATCGGCTTACATTAAACAATCTCAGGATAAAGAACCTGGAACCATCATTAACATGCCGAAACCAGAGGTATATCTACGACAGATTCTGGCAAACTATCTACAACAAGATCATGCTCCGAAAGCAGTTGAGGTTAAAGAAGAACCTGTTGTTGAAGCGCCGGTTACCGGAGTTAAAAAAGCGAAGGCTCCGGCCAAGAAGAAAGAAACTGTAGCTGAAGAAGTACCTGCCGAGGTTAAAAAAGCAAAAGCACCTGCTAAAAAGAAAGCTGAAGCAATTGAAGAACCGATTGTAGAAGTTAAAAAAGCTAAGGCGCCTGCGAAGAAAAAAGCAGAAGCAATCGAAGAGGCTCCAGTAGCTGAAAAGAAAGCAAAAGCAGTAGCAAAAAAGCCGGCAGCAAAAAAATAAAAAATATTTTACATCAAATATAATAAATCACCTTTTTGGTTGTTTATATATATGAGAGCGTTAATTTAGATGACGGGGATAGGTCGGTATGATTTATCCCCGTTCTTTTTTGACCGTTTTTTCTCTCAGATTATCTTAGCCACAGAAGACATTGATCTCAGTCATTCCAAAAACTCAGTTTTTTTCGAAACTTCAACGGCCATTCGCAGCGATGCGTCATTCCCAACTTGATTGGGAACCACGGAGTGCTCATGAATGCCTCTGAAAAAAGCAAAACTTATGAATAATCGTAATGCTTCGGTAGGGCTTGTATGCTGCATTAAGATTCCCGCCTGCGCGGGAATGACGACCGTTCTTTAAAATCTGTCATATTACAATCTGTCAGTAATAGTGCAACGAAGAATCTTTCAGCGCACATCCATATTTCATTTTTATCCATCGGCATGTTTTACATCCAATTGTAAACTTTGTTCTTTTAATTGGTATATCGGGAAAAGTCGATATACATTTGCGCCATGGATCAAGTAGAAATATTTAAAGCCCTTTCGAACAAAACACGTTTACAGATTTTAGGCTGGTTAAAAGCGCCTGAGCTACATTTTCCGGAGCAGCCCAATGCCGATTTTGAAAATGTAGGTGTTTGCGTTGGGCAGATTCAGCTTAAAAGTGGTTTATCACAAAGTACCATTTCCGAATACCTCTCTATTTTACAGCGCGCCGATTTAATCAGTTCAACGCGCTTAGGCCAATGGACTTATTACAAACGCAATAAAGAAGGCTTAGAAAAATTAAGCGAAATCATCAATACCGAATTATAATTTAGAAACATATGAACACAGATAGTTTATTCAGGCCTTTTAGCCTTAAAACATTAAATATCAAAAACAGAATAGTAATGGCCCCCATGACGCGTTCATTTTCGCCAGGTGGCGTGCCAACAGCCGATGTTGCCAGCTATTACGCAAAAAGAGCTGCTGGTGAAGTGGGTTTAATTTTATCAGAAGGAACCGTAATTAACCGCCCATCTTCTTCTGCCGATCCTAACATTCCACATTTTTACGGTACTGAAGCTTTGGCAGGCTGGGAAAACGTAATTAAAAGTGTACACCAGGCCGGTGGTAAAATGGGACCACAGATCTGGCACCAGGGCATTATGGACAACCATGCATCAGGCTGGTTACCAAGCACACCATTTGAAGGTCCATCAAGCCTAAACAAACCAGGTTTCGAAAACGGCGTACCAATGACTGATGCAGCCATTGCTGATACCATTGCGGCTTTTGGCCAGGCGGCAGCAGATGCCAAAGCTTTGGGTTTTGACACTGTTGAAATACATGGCGCGCACCAATACCTGATCGATCAGTTTTTCTGGGACGGTACAAACAACCGTACCGATATTTATGGCGGTAAAACCTTAGCTGAACGCACCCGTTTTGGTGTTGAAGTAATTAAGGAAGTACGTAAAAGGGTTGGAGAAGATTTCGCGCTAATTATCCGTTTATCACAATTTAAACCTGCTGCCTACGATTTTAAACTGGCCAAAAACGAGCAGGAAATGGAACAGTGGTTAACGCCATTGGCCGAAGCCGGAATTGATATTTTTCATTGTTCGCAACGCCGGTTCTGGGAGCCTGAATTTGAAGGTTCTGACTTAAATTTTGCAGGTTGGGCTAAAAAAGTAACCGGAAAAGCTACAATCTCAGTAGGCTCAGTTGGTTTGGATGGCGATTTCTTTGGCGCTTTCGCAGGCCAAAGTTCACAGCCGAGCTCATTAGATGAACTGGTGCGCAGAATGGACCGCGGCGATTTCGATTTAGTAGCCGTTGGCCGTCCGCTTTTAGCAGACCCGAACTGGGTAGAGAAAATCAAAAACAACCTTACCGAAGAACTGAAAGGCTTTAGCAGAGAAGCTTTAATGGAATTGGTATAAAAACCATATTTTTTCTTTTTAAGTTTAGAAAGGCATCTCGAAAGGGATGCTTTTTTGATAAGGAGGCATCGTCATCTCGATCCGATAGTTATCGGATGAAGCGTAGTGAAATAGAGAGATCTATTTGCACCGTCAGGTGTTACATAATAAGTTTAGAAATAATTTTTCTGACACGGAAGCACAGAGGGCACGGAAATTTCTTGATAATTTGAAAAGCAGTATCCGTATTACTTCGGTTGCGCCAGCCCCGCCCTTCGCTTAATCCGACTGAAAAAGTCGGGATAACGCTGTCGGTCGGGTTTATTTTACTTCTGACAGTAGCAATGCCCTAGCCGCCTAAACCCGATCAAAGCGAGATGACAATTTCCTTCAAAATTGGCAGAAGCGGGAGCGGGACTACAACAACCCAAAAGCTTCTGTTATTGCTTTCCAAAAAACAAACTAGTTTTTTTTCGTGCCACCAGATACTACCAAACCAATCCGCCTTAGGATTTTTTTCCTTAAATTCACCTCATCAAAAATTGATTTCACCATGTCGAACATTAAACTCATTATCGAAGAAAGACCAGCAAATATTGGAAATTTTATGGTTGGCAGACTCCTGCCTTTCAGAGAGAAACGGATGGTTGGGCCTTTTTCTTTTATCGACCATATGGGTCCTGCTGCAATGAGCGATCACGAGAATCTCGACGTTCCACCTCATCCACATATTGGTTTATCTACCTTAACTTTTTTATTTGAAGGTGAAATTACACATAAAGACAGTTTAGGTTCGGATATTGTAATTAAACCCGGGCAGGTAAACTGGATGACTTCGGGCAGCGGCATTGTACATTCGGAAAGAACTCCCGAATACCTTCGGCATACTGATAAAATGCTCCACGGCTTACAGATCTGGGTAGCCTTACCCAAAGATTTAGAGCAAATGGACCCTGAGTTTTACCATGTAGAAGGGGCAGACATTCCAAGCTGGACAGAAGATGGTGTAAGTTTTAAATTAATCGCAGGAGAAGCTTTTGGCTATAAATCTCCAGTTCCGGTGTATAGTCCATTATATTTTCTAGAATTGAAAAGTACCAAGCAGCAAAAGCTAAACATTGGCGATTACCTGTTTGGAGAAAGTGCACTTTATATTTTAGAGGGTGCAATTGAAAGTGAGGGGAATATTTTTGAGCCACGTTTAATTTTAATTGCCAACGACGCCAAACTGTGCGAATTTACCATGCACGAAAACACCACGGTTTATATTTTCGGAGGCGAGCCTTTTCCTGAAGAGCGTTTCATTTACTGGAACTTTGTTGCCTCTGACAAAGAACTGATTGAAAAAGCCAAGCAAAAATGGCTCGAACAAAGCTTTAAACCCGTTCCTGGAGAAACAGGTTTTGTGCCTTTGCCAGATCAAAACCCAAAGGTTAAGAAATAAACCCTAATGGAAATACAACAGATTAACAACGAAAAGAAAGGGCAGTTCGAAGCCTTAGAGAACGGCTTACAAGCAGGCGTTATGGCATATGTTTGGGCTGGCCCTGGCAAATTCATTATTGACCATACCGAAGTAAATCAAGATTTTGCCGGTAAAGGGGTAGGAAAAAAGTTAGTGCTTGCCGCCGTAAATTATGCCAGAGAAAACAAGATGAAAATTCTTCCGCTTTGTCCGTTTGCAAAAAGTGTTTTCGATAAAACGCCAGAAATTCAAGACGTATTATTTTAATCTTAATTAATTCTTCCTGCCAAATAAATTCATATTTACCGAAACTGCCACGCCTGTTGATGATAATTTAGAATTTCCATAACCAATATTGGTTAAGGGTATTTTCATAAATGGTTTAGCGCTAATGCTTAAATTATTATTTATTTTGTGCTGAAACTCGACACCAACATTGGCTATACCTAAATAATGCTGATTCTGGTTTCTAACTTCGTAGCTTTGAGGACCTTGATAAGCTCCATTATAAGAATAGCTGTATTTCTCTTTCAACATTAAATAACTGGACAAGCCTGTACTTACTGAAATCGAATTTCTACGTCCATCAAAAACCTTATAGTTCACATTAATTGGAATATCAATTACATCGCAATTGGCGTGAATATTTGCTGGATTTGCCTTAAAAACATAATTGCTGTTAGGATTGTATTGGCTAAAATCTGAGTCGTAGATTTTCTTAGCATAAGCTGCCCCGGTAGTAACACTCAATTTCTTTGTTAAGAAAAGCGTAGCTTCTACCCCAAAACCACCACTTAAACTACTTCTACCTGATTTCTGCACACTGGTTAAATCGGGTGCAGCCAGAATACTCAACACAAATCTTGGTTTTTTCTTAAAAACTGGGTCTTTAATTCTTGGTATTTTGCCTCGAACAGGATCAGCTACAAGATTCTGTTTTTCAAATTCTATAAGCTTGGTTTCAGCTTTTATTTCTGGATTATAAATCACATCCGCTAAAAGGTTATGATTACCACTATTACCTTTCTCAATAACTTTTGGAAAAATTTCGCGGACGAATCCTGTTTTGATTATTTTTTGATCTTTGCTTTCCTCCGCTCCTTTATTATTCTCTGTCAATAAACTTTCTTCCCTATCCTTAGCTAACGAATCATTGTTGGTTGGCTTTTCAATTAAACCACCATCATTATTTAATGGCTTGTTATTCTCATTTGTTTTTGTTTTCACCAGCGGATTCGTTTTTGATCGATCACCATCAGGTTTAACCAATAAAAAAACCACCAGCAACATTGCGGCTACCGCAGCCGCAGCAGTTAACCAAATTATCGGCACTATCGTCCTTTTAGGTGCTGGATGCAATCTCTCCTCCAGATTATCCCAATCTAAATCATTAAAAGGAAGATCGGGATTTTCCAATCCATCCTTAAATAATTTATCTATATCTTTTCCCGCTCTCATTGCATGTTTGTATTTAACCTCACCTGTAAAAGGTTTCTATCTACCTCCGAACTCCTTACCTGGTAAGTTTTCGCATCTGCAGCTTTTAGCATTTCCTGTAATTTCTGTCGTGCCTTAAACAGGTTCGACTTTGATGTTCCTATCGATATTCCCAGCATTTCGGCAATTTCTTCGTGGGTATACCCATCAATGGCAAAAAGGTTAAAAACCGTTCGATAGGCAGGACTTAGGTTTTGAACCAATGCTAACAAATCATTATAAGCCAATTTATCGTACACTGAGTTTGTATGTGCAATATTTTCATGATCCTGAATATCTACATGATCGGCAAATTTTAAATTTGCACGATAATAATCAATGGCAGTATTGGTTATTATCCGACCAAGCCAAGGCAAAAAGGCCTTCGAAGTTTCATATTTGGCTATATTTTTAAAGGCCTTAAAAAAGCCATCGTTAAGTATTCCTGCAGCATCTAGCCGATCGTTTGCATAACGCAAACAAATCCCCATGGCAAAGCTATAGAAATGTTTGTATAGCGCTTTTTGACTATCCCTCTCATTTCTAACGCACCCTTGAATATACTTTTGTATAATATCTTCACTATCGCGGCTAGCGGTCACAGGTTCTCCTTTCAAAATACATTACGGTAAGAAATTACAAAAGGTTGCCACAAAAAAGTATTTCTTTAAAATAATTATTACTCGTTCGGTTATGCTAAAATTTTCTATTCAACAACAAGCAACCATTTACAACCTGACGGCGTAATAGCAGCATATTAATGATTAAAGTTAAAACTAAAAACAAAAATCTTATGCTAATCTACTTAAAAAGAAATCTATTGGCTATCGTTTGCATAGCAATGGTATTTACAGCCTGCAAAAAAAGCAGTTCAGACGAACCTACAACACCACCCGTTACCAATAACAATAAGGGGATTCAATTGGCAACAGATGCCAAGTTCGGGACGGTATTAACTGATAAAGACGGTAAAACTTTATACTTTTTTGCATCTGACGCTGCAGGCACGCCAACCTGTACCGGCGGTTGCGAAACGGCATGGCCACTTTATTACTCAGCCGATGCGAGCACCGATTTAAAACTGAACAAAGCAGAAGTTGGGGAGGTTACCCGTGCCGACGGCCGTAAACAAAGCACATACCGAGGTTATCCATTGTATTACTTTGCTAGTGATACTAAAGCCGGAGATATTAAAGGTGACGGTTCAGGTGGTATTTGGTTTGTAGCCAAGCCCGATTATTCGTTAATGTTGGCCAATGCACAATTGTTCGGGAACAACACCAATTATACCAGTACTTATGCCGTAGGCACTGGCAACACCATTTACCTAACCGATAGCAAAGGACGTACTTTGTATGCTTTTGCACCAGATAAAAATGGTGTAAACACATATACCAAGAGTGCTACACAAGAAGGTATTTGGCCGGTATATGAATCTGAAGTGCTTAATGTACCCTCTGCTGTTGCAAAAGCTGATGTTGGCGTAATTACTGTGGCTACAATTGGTAAAAAACAGTTAACTTATAAAGGATGGCCATTATACTACTGGGTATCAGATCTAAAAAGAGGCGATAACAATGGCATAGTAATCGGAAAGGGACCAGGTTTAACTTGGCCTGTATTACAGTTAAATGCTACAGTTGCTCCGGCGCCATAAATAATTTGGGTTAGGCGGGTAGAATGGTCGGCTGGTGTTTTCACAGCCGGCCTTTTTTATACCTCCAGTAAGGCTTGTTTAATTTTTTCGGCAGCTTCAGCCAATTCTTCGCTGGTTGGCTTTAATTTTTCTTTACTAAAGTTCATGTCGCTAACATTATTCATTGGGATTAAATGAATATGAGCATGTGGAACTTCCAATCCGATAACCGAAACACCTACTTTTTTACAAGGGAAAGCTATTTTTACACCTTTAGCTACAATTTTAGCGAACATCCAAAGGCCAACATACAGATCTTCATCCATATCGAAGATATAATCGGTTTCAATTTTCGGAATAACCAAAACATGCCCCGCCGTTAAAGGCTGAACATCTAAAAACGCTAAATATTCTACAGTTTCAGCAACAACATGTGCACTGATTTCGCCTGCAACAATTTTTGAAAAGATAGTCATAAGGTGGAAGGTTAAAAGGTGTAGGGTGTAAGGGCTGGGCGATCAGGGTCAAGCGTTTGGCGGGAGGCGATTAAACACTTATCGCCAAACGCTATCCGCTTATCTCGATATTTCCAGCACTTCGAACTGCATTTTACCTGCCGGCACTTCGATTTCGGCGAATTCGCCTACCGATTTACCTAACAAACCTTGTGCAATTGGCGATTTAACAGAAATTTTTCCTGTTTTTAAATCTGCTTCTGTTTCAGCTACCAACTGGTAAGTCATGGTAGCACCGTTTTTAACATTCTTTATTTTAACAATCGATAAAGCAAGTACTTTCGATAAATCTAATTTAGACTCATCAATTAAACGTGCGTTTGCCAACGTATTCTTTAATTTTGAAATTTTTGCTTCATGCAAACCTTGCGCTTCTTTAGCAGCATCGTATTCTGCATTCTCCGATAAATCACCTTTATCCCTTGCTTCTGCAATTGCTTTAGATATTAGCTGACGACCGGTGGTTGTTAAATAATGAACTTCCTCTTTTAATTTATCTAACCCCTCTTGGGTGTAGTATGTTACCTCTGTCATTGCTCTATTAATTTTATTCAAACGCTATAAAAAACAAACAAGACTATATAGTTGGTTTGCTACATAGTCTTGCTTCAATTATAACGAAGATAAAATGTGGAAATTACAAAAGCAAATAAAAAATTAAGAAGCGGCCAATATTTTAACCTTTTGTGACGCTCAAGGTCAATTAGAAGCATTAATTACGCCTTAAAATAAAGACAAACCCATTCGTTCCTTATTATAATTATATGCCAGAATCACCACAATGGTAACATTCATTTATACACTTATCCAAAATTCAACCATTAATTCTATTTTTAGCTAAAATTATTCGTAAAAATGAAAAAGTTATTATCTATTGTCCTACTCATTTGTTTGGGTGGCTATACCGTTTCTGCCCAAGAACTTTATATGCCCAGAAATATAAAAGCAGCATATGCTAAGGGTACCCGTGCTATGAATGGAAAACCTGGCCCCAACTATTGGCAAAACCATGGTAAATACAACATGGATATTAAGGTAGATGCCGAAACCAAAGTGGTAAGCGGTAAAGAAGAAATTTTGTACAGCAACAACAGCACCGATACTTTAAGAACTTTGGCCATTCGCTTTGTAAACAACCTGCATAAACCAACCTCACCGAGAGGTGGTGCCGTGAGCGAAGATTTTTTGAGCACAGGCTTGAATATCAGTTCTTTCTCTGTTGATGGCGAAACGTATAAAGTAGATAGCAAAAACTGGGGAACAGTTGGCAATGTAAAACTGAACAAACCGTTGCTACCGAAATCGAAAATTGCGGTTAAAATAGAGTGGGATTATCCCCTATCAAAAGAAAGTGGACGTGAGGGACAGATTGATCCAAACTCTTTTTTTGTGGCTTACAGCTATCCACGTATCTCTGTATATGATGATTATAACGGCTGGGACCGCATTCCACACACCGATAGAGCCGAGTTCTATAACGACTTTAATGATTACGAATTCTCGATCAAAGCGCCTAAAAACTATGTGGTTTATGCTACTGGCGATTTCCTGAATCCTGATGAAGTATTACAACCTGAAATTTCTGCGCGTTTAAAAAAATCGTACAATGGAGATGAGGTAATTCATATTGCTACCGAACAGGAAATGAAAGATGGCAAAGTAACCCAGCAAAAAGACTGGAACACCTGGAAATTTGCAGTACAGCACATTACCGATGTTACTTTTGCTTTGAGCAACCATTATGTTTGGGATGGCGCAAGTGTAATTGTAGATAAAAAGACCAATCGCCGTGCAAGTGCCCAGGCGGCTTACAACCCAACTACCGGAACAGATTTTACAAACTCGGTTAAATACAACCTTAATGCTTTAGATTGGTTCTCGAACAATTGGCCAGGCATCCCCTACCCCTATGCTAAAACCATTGCTTTTCAAGGTTTTGCCGATATGGAGTACCCGATGATGGTTAACGATTCTCAATTTGGCGATCCTGTTTTTGCACAATTGGTTCAGGACCATGAAGTAGCACATACTTACTTCCCTTTTTATATGGGTATTAACGAAACCCGTTATGCCTATATGGACGAGGGTTGGGCCACAACATTCGAATATTTAATCGGTATTGCAGAACACGGCAAAGAGGCTGCTGATAAGTTTTACAAAAACTTTAGGGTAAATAAATATATTAATGATAAATCGACAGAAGAAGATCAACCGGTAATTTCCATGTCTGATCAGGTTTCGGGTTCGGGTTATGGGAATAACTCCTACGGAAAGGCTTCATTATCTTACCTTGCCTTAAAAGATATGCTGGGTGATGAGCTATTTAAAAAAGCATTACATACCTATATGGGCAACTGGAATGGCAAACACCCTATTCCATGGGATTATTTTAATTCGATGAATGCGGGATCTGGACAAAATTTAAACTGGTTTTTCCAAAATTGGTTTTTCACCAACAACTATCTTGATTTAGCCATTGCCAAAGTAACACCTGCAAAAGGAAAATCTACCCTAACCATTAAAAATATTGGTGGATTTGTTATTCCTTTTGATATAGTGATTACTTATACGGATGGAAAAGCAGACACCATCCACAAAACACCTGCAGTTTGGAAAGCAAACCAGAAAGAGGTGAACATAGTGCTTAACACTACTAAAAAAGTAAAATCAATTGGTTTAGACAACGGTATCTATGTAGATGCTACGCCGAAAGATAATGTTTGGTCAGCTAAATAGTTTGACAGTTTGCAATTTTCAGTTGGCAGTTAGATGACTACCAACTGAAAACTGTTAACTAATAGTCCCCGCTTATAACAAGGATTATCGAGATCCGCATTTGTAATGCGACATAAACAAATTAATGGCGATAAAATCGCCTATCTCCACCATCCTCGTTACAAACGAGGACGATGGTATCAACTGAAAGCTGTTAACCGTTTTCTGCTTTACAAGTAGGTTTGTGTTTAACCGGAAAATTTAATGAATTGGCAATAAAACACATTTTATTTGCCTCATAATGCAGCGAAGCTGCAAGTTCGTAATGTGCCTTATCGGCTATTAAAACCTGGGGATGAAGGGTAACCTCTCTAAAACGGCCACTGCCATCAGCCGATTCTTCCATTGTACCTACTGCCTCATCTTTATAATCGATTACCACGATCTCGTTTTTAGAGCATAAGTGTAAATACCAGAGCATATGACAGCTGGATATTGAGGCCAATAACAGATCTTCAGGGTTATATTTAGATTTATCGCCCAAAAAAGCAGAATCAGACGATCCTGAAATATCGGCTTTGCCTTTTACTGAAATTACATAATCGCGATCGTACGAACGGTAATCCATTGTACCCGAGCCTTTATTGCCCGTCCAAGTAACTGTAGTTGAATATAAATGATCTTTCGGCATGATAAAATTGGTTAGATTGTATAGCCAATTTAAGAAAATATTATCAAGATTAATCTACTTTTCAACCCTTTTGACTAAGAATAATCTAAATATCTTAATCTCAAGAAACAATTTTAACTCAAGAAATATTTCAGAAAAAATTATGCCCTAATTTTATGCCCTTTTGAGGTTAAGAAGGACTTTAGCAAGCCGTATGTAGATTCGTCTGCATTAATATTAATCCCTTTATCATTCTCCATGTATGAGCATTCGAAACATACATTAAGAGCAGAAACAATTTCTCCAGTCTTATTATAAAATATGATTGCATCCCTGTAATAGGTAGACACATCCAAGAAGGTAAGTTTGCAACCTCGGTTTCTAAAATGTGATTTAATTTAATCACATCCTGACTATTACGTTGGAAGGAACTAATCTTTTCCGAAGTGTTATCAAGGTTACCATTCAGATCAGTTATGCGGTTATCATACCAAGATATTGCTCCTGTATTTCTAGTAGTATCCGAATAGTAGGCCTGCTGTTGAAAAGAGTATGTCTCAACATATTCGAAATCGATGTTTTTAATATAATCTTTGGATTGAATAGCACTATGTGTCATATTACTTTTTCAAGACGTAGTTTTAAAAGCCTGTAAATTTGGATTGGTAGTAAATAATTAGACCTATGAGGTTTTAAAAACCTCATAGGTCTTTCTAAACTAAAAATTAAGATCCCTTAATTTCTCAGCCAAAACCTCCGAAATTTTCCGGTAAGAATCGAATGTCCAGCCACCAACATGTGGCGTTAAAATCACTTTTTCGTTATTTTTTAGCTCATCGTACCAAACCTGTTCGCCCAATGCAGGGAATTTTTCTGTTTGCAGTACATCCAATCCGGCACCTAAAATCTTTCCGCTTTTAATTGCACTCAACACTGCTTGCGTATTTACAATTTCGCCTCTCGCGGTATTGATAAAGAAAATGGGCTTTTTAAAATGGAAGAAATACTCGTCATCAACCATCTGTCTGGTTTCGGCAGTTAGGGGAATATGCAAGCTCAGTACATCGCTGTGTTTCACAATTTCTTCCATGCTTACCTCGCGGGCAAAAGCATCAGAAAAGCCTGTTTTATACTTATCATAGGCCATTACATCCACCTCAAAACCTGCCAGTTTCTTCGCAAAACTTTGCCCCATAAAGCCATAACCAATAATTCCCACCTTTTTGCCTTTCAATTCGTAACCACGGTTACCTTCTCTATCCCACACCCCGTTTCTAATCTCCATATCGGCCCTGCGGAAGTTGTTCATCAACGATAACAGCAAACCCGTAGCATGTTCGCCAACAGCATCACAATTTCCTTCAGGTGCATTAATCAATTCGATATTTCTTTCAAAAGCGATTTTATCATCAATATTATCTAAGCCAGCCCCTGCTCTTGCCACAAACTTTAAGTTTGGAGCGGCTGCAAAAATTTCGGCGTCTATCCTAAATTTCGTTCTTACCGCAATACCGGTATAATCTTTTATTTTATCTAATGTTTGTTGGCGGGTAATCTGTGGTTCATTATCAACCAGGTAACCCATAGCAATGGCCTGCTCTTTAAATGCAGGGTGCAAATCATCAACAATTAATATCCTATTCATAATAAACAAAAGTAACATTTTGCAAATTGTTCAATTGTAATATTCTTTTATTGTTTAGGCAAAACTGAAAACTGCCAATTACTAACCGCCAACTGGAGAATAACCCACAAAAATATTACTATAAAATGGCTGTAATAAAATAGTTACGGCTCCTTAATTAAACTTAGTTGCCGTTACTTTGTCTCCCTTTATAAAAACACACGAAATTTTATTTTTTAATGAGACTTTTACAATCGAGAACAATACAGATTACCCTTTTACTTTTAAGCTTATCTTTTAGTCTTTTCGCACAAACAGGTGGAAAAGCAAAAATTACCGGAGTACTTAAAGATGCAAAAACACAAGAAACCATTCCATTTGCTACCGCTGTTTTAATTGATAAAGCAACAAGCAAAAATGCAAAAATTGCCCAAACAGATGTAAATGGTGCATTTATAATGGCAGATATCCCAACCGGAACTTTTACCTTTAAAATAAGCTTTGTTGGCTACCAAACCATGGTTAGAGATAATATAGCCATTACTGCCGCTACGGGTACATTAAACTTTGGCGACATTAAAATGAATCCTTCAAAAGGAAATATGCTGAGCGAAATTACCGTAACAGGCCAAAAACAAGGCATGCAAATGGGGATCGACAAAAAGATTTTTGCTGTGGATCAGAGCGTAATCAGCGAAGGTGGCTCAGCAGGCGATTTATTGCAGAATGTTCCTTCAGTTTCTACCGATATGGATGGCAATGTGAGTTTACGTGGCTCTGCAGGCGTAAAAGTTTTAATTGATGGAAAACCATCTTTAATTGCCGGTGGTAATGTAGCGCAGATTCTCCAATCGATCCCGGCAAGCTCTATCGAAAGCGTTGAGGTAATTACCAATCCATCGGCTAAATATGATGCAGAAGGTCAGTCAGGAATCATCAACATCGTACTGAAGAAAAATACGAAACTTGGCTTTAACGGTTCAGTCGCACTAACTGCAGGTAACCGCGATAACTATAATGCCAACACTAATTTAAGTTTTCAGAATAGCAAAGTAAACCTTTACGGAAACTATGGCTATCGCTATGGCAACCGTGTGGGTGGCGGTTTCCAGGATATTACCTACAAAACACCAACCAGTTCAACAGCTTTCGCAAATCAGAATACCGTTTCTAATTCATCTGATAGGGGACACAATGCTAAAGCTGGTTTAGATTATTATTTGGCACCAAAAAGCGTAATCAGCTTATCGGGTGGTTTTAACTCAAGAGAAAATGAGCGGAACGAGCTGCTTAACATTAGACAATTAAGTGCAAACCAGTCGCCTGTTTTATTAAGCAACAGAACCAATAATAATGACGGTTATGGAAAAAGTTACGACCTGAATTTAGATTACGTACAGAAGTTTAAAAAACCGAAAGAAGAGTTAACCTTCAACTTTGGCTATTCGTATGGCACAAACAACAACGACCAAACTTACAGCACCAATACCACTAACCGAAATGGTGTGCCGATTGATGAAACCTTAAGTTTACAGCGTGTTTTTAACACAGGCAATAATACCAATTACAACATCCAGACTGATTATGCATTGCCTGTTGGTAAAGCCGGTAAAATTGAAGTTGGTTACCGTAGCCAGATCCGCTTAGGAAACAATGATCAATACGCAGATTCGATCCCTACCAATACGAACATTTATGTTAGCAATAATAAGTTAATTAACGGTTTCGATAGTAAGGATCAGGTGCACGCACTTTATTTCAATTATCAGAGCCAGATTAAAGATTTTGGTTACCAGATTGGATTAAGAGGAGAAGATGCGCGTTTAGATACACATTTAGAAGGTTACACGGGCAATGTATTAACCACGGCCGAAGGAAATATCCACTACAAAAGGATCTATCCAAGTGTTTTCTTAACGCAAAAATTAAAGGGCGACAACCAGCTTCAATTGAGTTATACACGCCGTGTAAACCGCCCCCGCCCCTGGGATACCAACCCGTTTTTGGATGTTTCGGATCCTTTAAACTATAGAGGTGGTAATCCGAATTTATTGCCAGAGGATGTACACTCTTTCGAATTGGGATATAGTAAATACTGGAAAAAAGTAACCTTAACTTCGAGTTTGTATTTCCGCCAAACCAATGATGTAATTCAAAGGGTAAGAAGTACACCTGTTAACGGGATCATTACTTCAACCCCTCAAAATTTAACGAATCAGATTAATAGCGGTTTAGAGTTGATTGGCCGTTTCGATCTGATTAAAGCTTTAAATTTTACTACCAATGTAAACTTATATCAAGCTAAGTTTGCCGGAGATGCAAGATTTGACATTCCATCAAGCAGTGGCTTTAGCTGGAACGCCAATATTACCGGAAATTTAACAGTAGTTAAAAATTTATCGTTACAGGTGCGTGGTGATTATAGGGCGCCAGAAGTGATGGCACAAGGAAAACGTAATGCTATGTATGGGGTTGATGGTGGAGCCAAATACGATTTCCCGAACAAAAAAGCATCTTTAAGTTTCAATGTTCGTGATGTCTTTAACACCAGAAGATGGAGCATGACCACTGAAGATAGAGCCACAATTGTTGATTTTGAACGCCAGTTTCAGGGCACAATGGGGAATTTAACCTTCTCTTACCGCTTTGGAAAAACTACATTTACCGGTACGAATAAAAAGAGGAAAGACGATCAGCAGGACAACCGCCCTGATGAGGGATCCTTTTAATAACCTAAGGTGCTTAGAAAAAATATTTCTAAGCACCTTTTTTAACTAATCAGATATTGGAAAAACTTTTACCTAAGCTTTGCTTTACCTTATTAATTTTACTCAAGGCCTTTACCGCGCTTGCTGTAGAAAAAGGTGTAATCAGTGGGAAGGTGATTGAAGAAGTTGGTGGATTATCTATTCCATCGGCAGTAATATCTGTTTATATCGATGGATCTGAACAGCCCATAATTACGTCTGCCACAGATGAGGATGGCCATTTTAGTATTAAAAATCTAAAAACAGGAAATTATAGCATTAGGGTAAGTTTTGTTGGCTATGCCCCATTAAAAGTAAATGGAATAGCCATAACAGAAAAAGATTTTGATAAAAACCTGGGCGCATTAAAACTAACCTCTGAACAAAATTCTTTGCAGGAAGTAACCATTACCGTCCAAAAACCACCTATCGAATTCGGAGCTGACGGTGTTACCTATAATGTTGGCTCAACACTATTAGCCGAAGGCAGCACCGCAACAGATGTATTAAAAAACGTACCAATGGTGCAGGTAGATATTGATGGTAACGCTACCATTGCAGGAAAGAGAAGTACGAGGGTTTTTATTGATGGTAAACCCTCAGACTATATGACCTCTAACATCGTCGACCTGCTAAATGTGCTACCTTCTGATGCCATCGATAAGATAGAGGTCCTTACCAATCCACCATCTAAATATAGCGGAGATGGCGAAGGCATCATTAACATTGTAATGAAAAAAGGCTTCAAGGTTGGCTTTAACGGTAATGTAGGTGTTTCGAGCGGATTGCAGGGCAACGGCAATACCAACGCCAATGCCTCTTACCGCGGAAAATCTTATGCTATAAATGGAAGCGCAGCTTATCGCTATAATGTTGGGAAAGGTGACAGCCATAATTTCCGCGAAAACTTTTTTCCCGATACAACTTTCTATTATGACCAATACGGGGCTTACCGGAACCATAACAACGGTGGAAATTTTAGAATGGGTTTAGATTGGACCATTAGTCCAAAGCAAAGCCTGCGCTTATCAACCAATTACAACCTCAATAATTCAAATTCAAATGCTACAACCGATCTTCATTACTTAAGCGAAGAACGCATAGAGAACCGCCTCCGCAACCAGCATAATACGGGTAAAGGCAATAGCAATAACTTTGTTTTTAATGCCGATTACGATCTTCAGACCGATACCAGCGGAGGTAAAATATCTTTAGGATTAAATTTCAACACCAATAAAAATATCGATTTTAGGGATTATAGCACCACTTATGCCCAACCCAGCACATCAGCCCCAACTTTACAGCAAAATAATAACAACACCGGAAACAGGGGGCTAAACGTAACCTTTGATTACGAAAAACCAATATTCAATAAACGCGACCGCATTGAAGCCGGGCTGGCTTTTAACTACAGAAAGAACGATAACGACTTGTTAATCGAAAATTTTAATTTTGCAGCGCAACAGTTTGTGCGTAACAACAAATTATCGAACCAGTTTTTATACAATGAAAACATAGCTGCTGCTTATGTATCCTACAACTACCGGAAGGTTGGCTGGGGCGTTAAAACAGGAGTTAGGGTCGAACTTACAGATGTAGCTTTCGATTTATCTACCGGGCAGAATTATAATGTAAAACCTTATCTCAGTGTTTTCCCTAATTTATCTTTAAATCGATTTTACCGCAAACGGTACAATATTGGTGCTACCTATAGCATCCGTATAAACCGGCCAAGAGAAAATACCTTGAACCCACAGGTTAATAATGTGGATACACTTAATATCTCCTATGGGAATCCTAATCTATCGCCAGCTTACACCCACCAGTTTGATATTAATTTTGGGGCTTTTGGCCAGAAATGGTCATTCAACCCGCGGCTCTCTTATTCGACCAGTCAAGGAGTTATAGAACGCTACCGCACGGTAACGTTAATTCCGGGCTCCAATACAGCCAGATCTGAAAGCACTTATGATAATGTGGGCACCAATAATTCGCTATCGCTTATCTTAATCGGGAATTATCGCCCTACCAATAAGATATCGGCCAATGGAAATTTCAGCGTGATCCAAAGTAATTATAAATCGCAGTTAAACAATTCGCTAAACCGAGATGGTTTGAGTTTTAGAGGGGCAATTGGCCTATCGATGCAGTTACCGCTTAAAACGGCTTTCGAATCGAACTTAAATTATGCCAACAATACCAATGCACAAGGCCGGAGCAAAGGTTCCATTACTTCTAATTTCTCGGCCAGAAAAGTCTTTTTAAGTAACCGGTTAAACCTTCGCGTAACAATTAATGATATTTTACGGAACAGAACCAATACCTTTTACAATGAAGGACAGAATTTCAGGCTGGAGAATTATTCAACCAATAACACGCAGAATTTCACTTTCAGCCTAAATTATCGTTTCACTAAAATTACCGTAAATAAAACTCCACCACCGCCGTCTCCTGCAAAACCACAGTAAGATAAATCATATTGCTTATCTTGCACCATGGAAGAGATCAACCCTTGGAAAACATTAGAGAGCGAGGTAAAGTACGACAACAATTGGATCCGATTAACCGAACATCAGGTGATTAACCCCTCTGGCGGAAAAGGAATTTATGGTACCGTTCATTTTAAAAACCTGGCGATCGGAATCCTCCCACTAGATGAAAATTACAATACCTGGTTGGTTGGTCAATATCGATATGCCCTAAACGCTTACAGCTGGGAAATTCCCGAAGGTGGTGGTCCATTTCACGAAGCATCGCTAGAAAGCGCCAGAAGGGAATTACTGGAAGAAACGGGAATGAGTGCCAGAAACTGGAAAGAGATTCAAAGAATGCATTTATCTAACTCTGTGAGTGATGAACTGAGCATAATCTATGTTGCCACTGGTTTAATTCAAGGTATCGCGATGCCTGAAGAAACGGAACAACTCATGGTAAAAAAATTGCCCTTTGATGAAGCTTATCAAATGGTTTTGAATGGAGAAATTACCGACTCAATAAGCGTTGCCGCAATTTTAAGAGCAAAGCTGATGATAATGAATGGCGAATTGTAGTTCGGACAACCACCAAATGTTCCTAATGGAACATAAAAAATATTGCATATTTTTTCTACCCAGCATATGTCCCCATGGGACATTAGGGGCAATCTGATGATTATAAGATCTTTTTAAAAAAATGGGCACACCTCTGTCTACTCCAAGTACTTATTATTTTGTTACTAAATCTATAAGCTGTTCCTTAGGAACAAATCCTAGTAGTAGTAGAAATAATACAATTGCAATTTTCGTTCCATAGGAACGTTTCATGACCAATAAAAATGCTATATCTTTTTTCAAAAAATTATATCTAATTTAAGATCGCAAAACAATGCATCAAACCGTTATTTAATAAGATCATTTGTTTTAAATTGCCAGTGCAATCCCTAAATATTAAATCATCCTAAAAATTATTAATGTCCAGTATGGACATTTCCCCGGTAGAAATTGCACACAACAATTTTCGTTCCGTAGGAACGTTTGATTATGATTTAAAATGCCATGCCGAATACCTACACCCAATTGCATATTCAATTTGTTTTTGCCGTTAAATTTCGCGCTTCATTAATTCATAAAGATTGGAAAGAAAGGCTTTTGAAATATATCACAGGGATATTTCAGGCAAATAACCATAAAATGATCCAGATCAATTGTATGCCAGATCATATTCACATCTTTATTGGTATGCGGCCACACCAATCCATTTCCAGCCTGATCCAGAATGTAAAAACAGAAAGTTCAAAATGGATTAACGATCAGAGATTTTGTAAAGTTAAATTTGCCTGGCAAGAAGGTTATGGTGCATTCTCTTATTCAAAAAGCCATGTTCAACAAGTTATTCAATACATCCAAAACCAGGAACAGCACCATAAAAAGGAAACCTTTTTACAAGAGTACACCAGCTTCTTAAAAACGTTTGAGATTGAATACGAAGAAAAATACATCTTCAAAGAACCAGAATAATTTATTATTATCTTTGCCATCTATTAAATCAACCAGATGAGCAAGCTTTTCGGATATATTTTAAGCCCTATTTTTTATATTTTCTTTGGATTAACACTTTGTATCTTCCATCCTATACAATGGATTTGCTTTAAGCTTTTTGGTTATAAAGCGCATAAAGTTTCGGTAGATATCCTCAACTTTTTCCTAACCTACTGCCAGATTTTTCTATTCAATTCAATCAGCTTTAAGAATGAATACGATTTACCTACAGACAGACCAATTATTTTTGCCGCGAACCACCAGAGTATGTACGACATCCCTTCGTTAATTTGGTTTTTAAGAAAACACAGCGCAAAATTTATCTCTAAAATTGAGCTTACCAAAGGTATTCCATCCATATCCATTAACCTGCGTTTAGGCGGTGGGGCAAACATCAACCGAAAAGACAACAAACAGGCCATTTCCGAAATCATCAAACTTGGCCGTAGAATGAAAGAAAACAACTGGAGTACTGTTATTTTCCCGGAGGGAACCCGATCGAAAGATGGTCAGCTGAAAACATTCCAATTTGGAGGTATTGCTACCATATTAAAAGTAGTACCCAATGCTTTGGTCGTTCCGGTGGCCATAGAAAATTCTTGGAAAATTGTTCGCTTTGGCATGTTTCCGTTAACCACAGGCAATGCGCTAAAATGGACGGTTTTAAAACCGATAGAACCGGGCGTAAAAACGCCAAATGATATCACGCTTGAGGTAGAAAACGAAATCAGGAAAGTTTTAGGTCAACCAATGGCGCAGGCTGCTGTTTTGTAATTTTAATTAATCTCTTTAAAGATCCTTCGACTCCGCTCAGGATGACAATCGCAGCAGGATCATTCCGTGGTTTCTGTGCTTCCGTGGCAATTAAAAGGTTAATTGTTTGAACTGGTTAAGCGCCTAATGCCAAACGCTCTAAATATTCTTATTTCCGATCACCCTAAAAAATTCATCGCGGTAAGTATCGCCAACAGGGATAATTTTTTGATTGATGGTAATGCGGCTACGCTCAATACTTTCAATTTTATCAACAGCCACAATATAAGATTTGTGTACCCTGATAAACTGACCTTGGGGTAAAGCTTCTTCCATCTTCTTCATACTCTGTAGCGTAATTACACGCTCATCTTTCGTAAATATCGAGATGTAATCTTTTAAACCCTCGATAAATAAAATATTATGCAGATAGATTTTTTGGATCTTATGTTCTGTTTTAACGAAAATATAATCCTGAACAGGATTTGCTGAACCAGAAAACGGTGCAGGTGTAACGATGGGCTGTGCCACACTCGCAGGGGCTTCAGTTGGTTTTACCTGATTATGTACTTTTTCTACCGCTTTATAAAAACGGTCGAATGCAATTGGCTTTAACAGGTAATCCGAAACATTAAGGTCATAACTTTCTAAAGCGTATTGTGGGTAAGCGGTTGTTAATATATAGTGGCATTTATTGCCAGCAATTTTTAAAAACTGGATTCCGGTCAGTTCAGGCATTTGAATATCTAAAAACACAAGATCAATCCCTCCGCCCTGAACAATCTGCAAAGCTTCGATAGGGTTTTCGCACCTTTTAACCATGGTTAAAAAAGGTACTTTCGAAATATAATCCTGTAAAATATCAAGCGCTAAAGGCTCATCATCAACAACAATACAGTTTAAGTTCATTTTAGGTTATTATTTTAATTAATGATTTTATCCGGGTTATGTTTGGTTATCGGATTATATGTCAATCATCAGTTCACAGGTATAATGAGTAGCCGAATTTACAACATTTAATTTATATCTATCAGGATAAACCAATTGTAACCGTCGTTCTACATTGGTTAAACCAACTCCTCCCTGTGCATCTTTATTCTGTTGGTTCTTTTTATTTACTACACTAAAATGCAAAATCTTCTGATTGGCAATGATATTAATTTTTACCGGTTCGGCCGGATCGGTTACTACCCCATGTTTAAATGCGTTTTCTACAAACGAAATCAGCATTAAAGGAACAATTTTCTGATTGTCAATTTCGCCGTTTAAGGTAAGCTCGATATAGGCGCCATCTTTAAACCTTATTTTTTGCAATTCGATATAACTGGTTAAATAGTCTACTTCCTTACTTAGTGCTACCGTTGGCGTATTGCTCTCATAAATCATGTAACGCATAATTTCCGAAAGCTTCATAATGGCATCGGCAGTTTTATCCGATTTCTGATAGGCCAGTGAATAGATATTATTGAGCGAATTAAAAAGAAAATGCGGGTTTAACTGCGATTTTAAAAACTGAAGCTCCATCTCCCGCCGCTCACTTTCTAAGTTACGTTGAATCCTTTCACTTGCAAACCAATCGATGGTAAATTTAATGATGCAACTGCAGATTAAGAAAAAGCCCGACAAGAACGTAACCAAAATCACAAAATTATGAACAGGTATTTCCATCCGCTTTCCCTTAGCGCTTACCGTAGTCAGTACATCATCTGGATATAATACCGCAATAGCGGTTTTAGCAACAACAGATACAGCAATCAACAATAAGAATGCTAAAACATAGATGAGGTATTTTTTTCTCTTTTTTATTAATTCAGGAATTAAAAAGATATAATTAATGTAGAAAATAGAAATATTGATTACCCCATAAACAACATAGCTGATAAAATAATCTTTCATCGTATGTTTTGTGGTATCGAATATATTACCACCAACGATAATCATTAAGATAATTGTCCAAAAAATAGCATGTAATATTAAAGGCCCCTTACTTTGTTTCATTAAGATATATATTAAATGGTTATGAAAGCTGATATCCGTTTAATAGACGCATATTCTTTCATGCATCCAAAATAAATAAAGTTTTATCGATTTACTTACACAATCTACCAACGGGCATTTTTTTTCTACCAACGGCCCAATAGGCAAATTTTATCGACAAACGCCAAAAATGTCTGTTGATCTAGAATCTTGAACACTTGGTATAATAGATTTTAGCAGGTTGTTTTTCTTGAGTTTCTTTGAATCATCAAAACGAAAACAAAATGAAAACTTCATCAGCAATCAACTTAAAAAATCAAACAGTAATTACTGATGGTATTTTCGCAACCGCTCAAATAAAACTATCGATCATGAAAAAGTTAGCAAACACATCACCATTTTTACTTTTATTATTACCTGTATTTATGATGATTATTTTAACCCTTACCGTTAGCACCAATCAGAATGATGCAGAAATAGTTGTAAAACCTACAAAAACATCTGGTTCTGTTGTGAAACAGGTAACTGCCATTTTCAAATAGAAACAATGGGTAAATACGCTATCGAAACTGTAGGTTTAAACTTTAACTTCGGCAACCAGGTTATTGTAAAAGATCTTTCATTACAAGTGCCAAAAGGCAGCATTTACGGCTTCTTAGGCCCCAATGGGGCTGGCAAAACAACCACTATAAAAATCTTGCTTAACCTGCTCAAATCGCCTTCCGATCAGGTTTTTATCTTTGGCAAAGAAATAAACAGTAATCGCATAGCTACCCTTAAACGCATTGGCGCTCTGGTAGAACAGCCAGCCATTTATGGGCATTTAACAGGGAAAGAAAACCTCATTAACCGCTGTATTCTGTTAGGCATAAAAAAAACGAAAGCTGATGAAATGCTGTCGCTGGTAGGTTTGACAGAAGCCGCAAATAAAAAAGCCAGTAAATATTCGTTAGGTATGAAACAACGGCTGGGCATTGCGCAAGCACTAATTTCAGACCCGGAATTACTCCTGCTGGATGAGCCTACAAATGGCTTAGATCCAAATGGCATTATTGAGGTCCGGAACCTCATGATCGATTTAGCTACTAAACACCAAAAAACAATATTGGTTTCAAGCCACCTATTGGCAGAAATAGAAAGAACAGCAACCCATGTTGGCATTATAAACAAAGGTCAATTATTATTTCAGGGCACCATTAACGAACTTCATTTACTGAGCAAACCTATGCTCGAAATCGAAGTCGACAAGATCGAAAGCGCAAGTTCCCTTTTAACAAAGTCGGGTTATGAAATTATTGCAAAAACCGATAGGATAATTACTATTCCATTTACTTCATCACAAAAAAGTGGAGAACTAAATACATTACTTATCCAAAATGGTTTCACGGTGAGCAGTCTTTATCAGCAAAGAAAAGACCTCGAAAATTTATTCCTTGATATTACCAAAACAAACTAACATGCACGCTCTTTATATTTCTTTAGTATCAGAATTTTACAAATCCAGGAAAACCTTAGCTTTCTGGGCAGCTATATTATTACCAGTTATTATATGTGGGTTAATCAGCTTTGGTTTTTATTCCGACGCCGAGAAAATCATCGCTAGGCATTATCCTCCAATGGTATTATGGGCACATTACAGCGGTGCGGCACTCGGCGTAATGGGATTTTTGATAATGCCCTTCTATGTTATATTCATGGCCTTTTCGGTCAATAATATCGAACATAAAAACGATACCTGGAAGATGTTATTTGCCCAGCCCTTAAATAAATTTTCGATTTATGCGGCAAAATACCTGTATGCGGTGTTGTTAATATTTATCTGTTTATTCTTATTCGCTACACTTACCTACGCCTTTGGCCACTTATTACAGGTATTGTTGCCTAAGCTTAATTTTAATCAATACAACCCGTTAAATATCCTGGTTAACTCTTACGGTAAATTATTCTTATCATCTTTAGGCATTTTATCGCTACAGTTCATATTAAGCCTGCTATGGAGCGATTTTCTTAAGCCAATGGGCATTGGCTTTATTGGAACGATTATGGGCATTATTACCGCAAATGTAGGGTGGAAATATGCTTACCTGATCCCATATTCATTACCTGCTTTGTCTTTAAAGATGACCAAGGTAAAAAAAGGAGGCGATCCGCTGGATTTTCCGGTTTTTACGCAGGAAATATGGACGAGTTTGATTTACGCAGCGATACTTTTCATCATCGGCTATTTTATTGTCACCAAAAAGAGTATAAAATAGCTGGCGCTACTGCAAAAGACATTAAAAAACAAAAGCCTGCTGATTTGACTTTAGTATCAAATAGCAGGCTTTGCTGTTTAGAATGAGAGGTTATGCGTATTTTAACCCTTATAAGGATAATATTCTTTCTTTAAAGGCCCAAACAATTAATTGATAAGAATTTTTAAGATCGAGCTTTCTTACCATATTTCTTCGGTGCGTATTAACGGTATGCTCGCTGATAAAAAGCATTTCACCAATTTCCTTACTGTTGTACCCCATCGATAACAGGTGTACAATTTCAACTTCCCTTTCGCTGATCGAACTGTGATTTTCCCGTAACAGGATATTGTTTATCATTTTTGAAAGAATTAAATGGTTAATGTTTCTATAATCAAGCTTTCTTAAAAGATTAGACTTATTTTAAAATAAGTCCAAAATATTTGTTTTAATAGGACCCACGGCATTCATTGTTTACAATCACAAATTATTCAGCTGTTATTGTATACCAAAAGTAGTGGTACCGCACAATTCGATGTTAGCACAAAACGCCCTAAATAACAGGGTGTTTTTACGGTATTTTAATTGCAAATATTTCTTGCCAGAACACTTATTATTATCGATTTTTAGACAAATCAAACTTTTAACTTTTATGAGCAAAAAATTTAATTCGGAACCTATCGATAAGAAGGTTGCGCAGGCAATGGTTAATGCCTACACAGAAGAAGCCAGGAAATTTCCAAAATCTTACACAAAAGCCGTATGGTTTCCGGCAGAGCAGATTTTAGAAATAGCAAAATCAATGAGCGAAGGGAAATATGATGGATTGAGAATTTATTTTGGACAATACACCCCCGACTCACTCGAAGGTTTGCCAAAAACATACGAAGGCCGAAATACCTTACTATTGGTACCTACACTGCCGAGTATAAGCAATGATGACGAACACAAAGATGACCTGGATGATATCGAAAACAGGGGAGAAATGTGCCCTGAAGTATGCAATGGAACTTGTCTATAATATAAAGAATGATCAAGATTATAGATCCTGTAACCTCAGTTGAACTTGTATGTTTAATAATTGCTATATTTTTTCTAAGCAAGGATAAACAAAGTTTTTGGACTATAACCTTGGCGTATCTTGCATTTGTATGTTGTACAGAGTATTTCGGTCAGTATATTGGTGCTAAATACAAAAACAATCTTTGGGTATATAATGTATTTGTTTTTTTTGAGGCCGGTTTTATCTCTTATGGATTGTATAATTGTTTTAAAAAATACATTAACCCTAAACCCATTTTTTTAATTAGCAGCATTATTATCTACACCACATATTTTGCTGTTTTTATAAAAAATGGGGTTTTTGCTTTCAATTCGATTACTGTAAGTGTAATGTCGGTTATTTTTGTGCTGTACTGCCTTTACTATTATTACTTACTACTTAGGGACGAGCACCTTTTAGATATTACGTATCACCCAGAATTTTGGTGGCTAACCGCTGTTTTGTTCTTCTATTTTGGCAGTACCACCAGTAATTTGTTTTTTGGCTTATTTAAATCTATCAAAATTGGTCCTTACCCACTAACATACGCTATCTACATACTATTAAACTGGACTTTATATAGCCTTTGGGCTTACTCTTTTATATGCAGAGCCAAACAACGCAAATTGCAATCTTAGTAGGAATATCTACTTTGATTTTTTTATTGATGCCCGTGTTTTTGATATTCTATATTAAGATTAGTATAAAGTATAGAAAAAATCACATTCTCGAAAAGGCAGCTATGAAACAGAAATTTGAATCCGAAATGCTTCAAACCCGTGTGGAAGTACAGGATCAGACCATGCAGAGCATTGCCACAGAACTGCACGATAATGTTGGCCAATTGCTCAGTCTTACTACCTTAACCTTAAACTCCGTAAATTTAGATGATGGCGAAAAGGCTAAAAAGAAGATCGACAATTCCTTAGCGCTAGTGAACAAATCAATTAAAGAATTGAGAGAGTTGGCTAAGTTATTACATGGCGAACAATTGGTAGAAAATGGCATTGGGCATGCAATAGATCAAGAGATTAACTGGCTTAACAAAGCTGGAGCATATGAGTTAAAAGTTAGTAACCAATTAGTTGACCTGCAGATCACATCTCCCGATAAAGATTTGATTATTCTTCGTTTATTACAGGAAATCATCAATAACATTATAAAACATGCTCGGGCAAAACATATACAGATCGATTCTTATCTCGAAAAGAATGCTTTACATCTAAAGGTTATTGAGAATGGTGTAGGTTTTAACCCCGAAGAAATTAAATCAAAAAAATCGGGAATGGGACTAAATTCTATTTATAAAAGAATTGAGATGATCAATGGAAAATTAATATTAAATTCGACTCCAGGCGAAGGCACTTCCATTTCCATAGAAGTTCCATACCCTTAATTGTATGCAAGACCAAAGTATCTCTATCGCTATTGTTGATGACCACACGCTTTTCCGTTCCGGATTGGCCAGCCTATTGGAAGAATTTGACGAAATAAATGTCACGTTTGAGGCTGTAAACGGATTAGATCTACAGTCTAAAATAAACAGCCACAAACACGTCCAACTGGTGCTAATGGACATTAATATGCCGGTAATGGATGGTTTTGCAGCAACCAAATGGGTTAAAACCAATCATCCGAATGTACATGTGCTTGCATTAAGTATGCTCGAAGATGAAAAAGCAATTATCGGAATGCTTAAAGCCGGTGCCGGAGGCTATATGCTTAAAGAATCAACCCCATCCGATCTGCTAACAGCAATTAAAGTAATAGTAGATAAAGGTTTTTATGTAAACGAACTGGTATCGGGCAGACTTTTGGTGGCGCTAAAAGACAGCGATCAAAAACCAGTATTCTCTGCAAGAGAACTTACATTTTTACAATATTGCAGTACTGAACTTACTTATAAGGAAATTGCAGACCTCATGATTGTTAGTCCACGCACAGTAGATAACTACCGGGAATCTCTTTTTGCGAAGCTGAATATTAAATCGCGCACCGGATTAGTGGTATATGGCATCAAAAACAACCTGATTACCATATAGTCTCCACACCTTATCGAAACAGATTTAAACACTGTTTTTCAGTCAAATAGCTACTTAAAGCTAATTACTTTTCTCAAAGTAACCTCCTAAAAGGAAGCAAAAACTCATTTTTATTCATTTTTCTAATAATTTATTCAATAAAATTAGGATAACTAACTAATTAGTTTTAACTTTAGTTAAGGCAAAGTAATTTGCTGTCATCCTTATTATTATTAACTATTATGGAAATTAAAGATTTAACCAAAGCCGAAGAACAGATTATGCAGGTTTTATGGCAATTGGAAAAAGCATTCGTCAAAGAAGTTATTGATGAGCTACCCCTCCCTAAACCTGCATACAATACCGTATCAACCATTATAAGAATTTTAGAAACCAAAGGTTTTATTGGTCACGAAGCCTTCGGTAAGGCACACCAATATTATCCTCTAATCAGCAGAGAAGAATATAAACGCCATGCAACAGAAAAACTGTTAGGCAATTACTTCGAAAATTCGGTAGAAAGTATGTTCTCTTTCTTCGTTAAAGAAGAAAAACTGGATTTAAGTGATGTTGATGAAATTTTAAAAATGATTAACAAAATTAAACATAAGCCAAAATGAGTTTTGCCCACTACCTATTACAGGTGAACTTATACTTAATTGTTTTTTTCGGTTTTTACAAATTACTGTTAGATAAGGAGACCTATTTCACTTTAAACCGCATTTATTTAGTAGCTGCGGGCGTTTTGTCGCTATCTATACCATTTATCCGTTTAGAATGGCTAACGGAGCAAAGAGCGGCACAACAGGTTTATACTTCAGTTAATTGGGAAGCCGTATTAGCACAGGCAACGATTGTAACGGAGCGCAATACCGGTTTTAACTGGGGGAATGCATTCGTTTACATCTATTGCGCAGGTATTTTGTTCTTCTTAGGTAGATTGGTATTTAACCTATTAGCGGTTAAAAAACTCATCTCAATAAGCAAAGCGGGCTCGGCTTTCTCTTTTTTTGGCAAAAAAGTAATTGATCGGGAATTGCCACAAATGGATGTGATTGATATTCATGAAGAAGCACATATTAAACAATGGCATACAGTAGATATTTTATTTTTCGAAATTATAGGAATTATAACCTGGCTAAATCCAGTGATTTATCTTTATAAAAAAGCAATTAAAAATATTCACGAGTTTTTAGCCGATGAACTTGCAGCCGAATTTCAGGGTGATAAAGCGGAATATGCCATGTTATTGCTCAGTAAGTCGTTCGGCATTTCGCCAAATGCCTTAACAAATGGCTTTTTAGAAAAATCATTGATCAAAAAAAGAATTTTCATGCTTCATAAAGAGCGGTCGAAAAAGATCGCTATTATGAAGTATGGAATTTTTATCCCCTTATTTGCCCTTCTGATTGTGTTTTCGTCGGCTACTGTCCGCAAAAATGAAAAGTTGTTATCCATTACCGATCAAATCCCTTTAGAGAAACCAATTGAGATTGTAGAAAACATGGTTACAGCACCCGAGAAGATAACTGTAGCACCTAAAATTTCAGTTGATGGCAAAACAGATGCAAACTGGAAAGGATTTTACCAGTTTCTATTAAGAAATATTAAATACCCAGGCGCAGCCAGCAGTGATGAGGTACAAGGTAATGCCCAGATAAAATTTAATCTAAAAAGCGGCAGGGTTACCAATATTACATCGAATGTAGAACTGGGGGCAGGTTGCGATGAAGAAGTGATGAAAGCAATTTTATCTTATAAAGGATTTAAAACTGTAGCAGATGGCAATTATGCTTTAACGGTAAGTTTTAAAATTCCAGAATCTTCAGAAGAGTTCAGGAATAAATTATTACCTGAATCGGATGGATATGTAAATCTGAACAAGATCAATATCATATCTTATCTTCCTAAAACCGCTGAAACAGAAACCAGTTCTATTAAATCTGAAAATACAGATAAAGTATATGATTTCGTTTCAATCGAGAAACAACCGGAGTTTCCGGGCGGTATAAGCAAGTTTTATAGATATCTGGGTGGCAGCATCAGGTATCCGAAAATGGCGCTGGAGAATAATGTGCAAGGTAAAGTTTTTCTCAGTTTCGTGGTTGAAAAAGATGGTGCACTATCCGATATCCAAATTACAAGGGGTTTAGGAAGCGGCACAGATGAAGAGGCAATAAGGGTTTTAAAAGAATCGCCAAAATGGCACCCAGGCATCCAGAATGGCTTAGCCGTGAGGGTAAAATACAATATCAATGTGAATTTCACACTTAATGACCCCTCACAAGAAACTAAAGCAAATAGCATAGCAACAAACCGGATCGCCTTTAGGGATGGTATAAATCAAGAAGCGTTGATCATTTTAGATGGTGTGAAGTTGCCAAACAATAGCCAGTTGAGTACTATAAATCCAAATAACATAGAATCGATTTCTGTTTTAAAAGATCAGGCAGCTGTTAATCTTTATGGGGAAAGAGCTAAAGCTGGTGTAATTCTAATTACAAGTAAAGGATCTAAAAACAATGCCTTCAAACAATTGGATGGAAAGGAACTTACTACCGACAAAACTTCTAATTTTTTCAACCTTAAAAGAAAATTCTAACCAAAATGAAAAATATAATCGCCTTTACCCTAATGATGGGTTTTAGTTTAGTTGGTTTTGCTCAAAAAGCAGATAGCACAAAAACAACCAAAATTACACTTAGAGGTGTACCTGCCCCTGGCATTGAACCCTTGATTGTAATAGATGGCAATAAACAGTATATAAGGGGCACATCATCACTTAGCGAGGTTGATCCCAATAATATTGAGTCTGTAAGCATCTTAAAAGATAGTTTAGCAACAGCTACGTATGGAGCTGACGGTTTTGCTGGGGTAATAGAAGTTAAAACCAAAAATGGCTCTTTAAGCAATTCTAAATTTAAAACCGCTCCGATAAAAATTGACGACCCTAATTTAAAAGGGAAAGTATCAGGATTTAGCACTCGACCAAATGTACCTAACCCCAATACGTCTATAACCTTAAGAAATCTATTGAATAGCGATTTCGACCCGAAGGCAGAACCGCTTTATGTTGTGGATGGGAAAGAAGTTTCGGAAATAAAAAACATGGATCCGAAATCTATTGAATCAGTAGAAGTGCTAAAGGATTCGTCTGGTATAACTTTACATGGTGATAAGGGCAAAAATGGAGTGGTGATTATCACCACCAAAAAATCAAAAGCAACGCCCAAGAAAAACTAAATAATCAGCATTTAATAAAAAAACAATGAGAAAGCTAATCTTTTTAGCCCTAACGGGCATCGCTATGTGCTTAAATCAGGCAAAAGCACAAGACAATTCAAACAAAGTTTATGATTTTGTGTCTGTTGAAAAACAGCCGGCGTTTCCGGGCGGCATTTCAAATTTCTATAGATACTTAAGCCATGAAATTAAATACCCTGAAGCTGCAAAGCGGAATAATACAAAGGGCAAGGTCTTCGCCTCTTTTATAGTCGAAAAAAATGGCACCTTAGCCGATATTCAGATCATCAGAAGCCTTTCACCAGAAACGGATAAAGAAGCAGTACGGGTACTGAACAAGTCGCCCCGGTGGAACCCGGCCTTGCAAAACGGAATACCCGTAAGGGTAAAATACAACATGGCTATTAATTTCGCCTTGAAGTAAAACCAGTTTATATTAATGCTCTCCAAGCACAAAACCCCAGCAAAAATTGCCGGGGTTTTATGTTTTCTCTCCTGTCTCGGAAGACTAAATTTAGAAAAATTTTAATGTATATGCAAATATTACAGAATAAAATTTCTAAATACGCAAAATTTTAATATGCAAACATAAGATTATTACGACTTTCGCAAACTTTTATTTCGAGACCGCTTTGTTGTGCAAGGTTTCGGTTTTAAATTATAAAGTTTCATATGTTTTCATAACAGCGGGAAAATGTTAAATATGTATCTGTTTTAGTCGTTAGTATGCTAACAAATCATTAAAATTTATTCATTATTTATTCTTGGTCTATTAACCAGTATTAGCCTGATAATGTGTCTTAAACAGCTATTTTATCTATTTTATGATTAGTTTGTAGTTCCCTTTAAAACTAAAAAGCCTCCACATTGTGGAGGCTCAAGAACCCTGCGGTTAAGCTGGGTGCACAGTATATTTTTTAAACGGTTTCTTCTGAAATAAATTTTGCAGATGCAAAATCGCGGTTCATACGAGCGATGTTTTCCAAAGAGATTCCTTTAGGGCATTCGGCTTCGCAAGCACCAGTATTGGTGCAGTTACCAAAACCTTCAGCATCCATTTGCGCAACCATGCTCTGCACCCTGCGGTAACGCTCTGGCTGACCTTGCGGTAACAATGCCAACTGAGAGATTTTAGCTGATACGAATAACATTGCTGAAGCATTTTTACAGGTTGCCACACAAGCACCGCAACCAATACAAGCTGCGGCTTCGAAAGCAGCATCTGCCTGCATTTTAGGGATTGGCAGGTTGTTCGCATCTTGCGCATTACCTGTGTTTACCGAAATAAAGCCACCAGCAGCAATAACTCTATCGAATGCAGAACGATCTACGGTTAAATCTTTTACTACCGGAAAAGCTGCTGCCCTCCAAGGCTCAACAACAATGGTATCGCCATCTTTGAAAGAACGCATATGCAACTGGCAGGTAGTAACCAAATCTTTTGGTCCGTGTGGACGGCCGTTGATAAACATCGAGCACATTCCGCAGATCCCTTCGCGGCAATCATGATCGAATACCACTGGCTCTTCACCTTTATTTATTAATTGTTCGTTTAATACATCGAACATCTCTAAGAAAGACATATCCGGTGAAATATCGGCCAATTTATAATCTACCAAAGCACCTTTGGCATTGTTATTTTTTTGACGCCAAACTTTTAGCGTTAAGTTCATATTTCCTGTACTCATGATATTGAGATTTAAGTATCAAGTAACGAGAACCAAGTATCAAGATTAATTCAAGTCTTGATACTTGATACTTACGTCTTGCTACTATTTATAACTTCTTTGTGCTACTTTAATATTTTCAAACTTCAGCTCTTCTTTGTGAAGTTCGAAGTTTACACCTTCTTTAAATTCCCACGCGGCTACGTAAGCATAATTCTCATCATCACGTAGTGCTTCACCTTCTTCTGTCTGATACTCTTCACGGAAGTGACCACCACAACTTTCGTTACGGTTTAATGCATCAATACACATCAACTCGCCCAGCTCGATAAAATCGGCAACGCGACCAGCTTTTTCCAATTCGGTGTTTAACTCATCAGCTGTTCCAGGTACACGAACATCGCTCCAGAATTCAGCACGTAAGGCTCTGATTTCCTGAATTGCTTCATTTAAACCTTTTGCGTTACGGGCCATACCACATTTCTCCCACATGATGTGACCTAAACGTTTGTGGAAATGATCTACCGACTTAGTTCCTTTAATATTGATCAGTGTATTTAAAATACCAACTGCTCTTTCTTCAGCCTCTACAAAGGCAGGGTGATCAGTAGGAATTGCTTTTACCGAAATCTCTTTTGATAAGTAAGCACCAATGGTGTAAGGAAGAACGAAATAACCATCAGCTAAACCTTGCATCAAAGCAGATGCACCTAAACGGTTGGCTCCGTGATCTGAGAAGTTAGCCTCGCCTGTACAGTATAAACCAGGTACCGATGTCATTAAGTTATAATCAACCCATAAACCACCCATGGTATAGTGAACCGCAGGATAAATACGCATTGGTGTTTCGTAAGGATTTTCGCCGGTAATCTGCGCATACATATCGAATAGATTACCATATTTTTCCTTAATTACTGCAGTACCTAAGCGCATACAGGTTTCTTTATCAGGATTGTGGTTACCCGCTTTGGCAGCTTCGATTTTTCCGTAACGTTCTGTATTGGCTTTAAAATCTAAGTATACTGCTAACTTAGAAGCACCTACTCCATAACCTGCATCGCAACGCTCTTTTGCAGCACGGGAGGCCACATCACGAGGAACTAAGTTACCGAAAGCAGGGTAACGGCGCTCTAAATAATAATCTCTTTCATCTTCAGGAATTTCTGAAGCTTTACGGTTATCATCTTTCTTTTTAGGAACCCAGATACGTCCATCGTTACGCAACGACTCAGACATTAGGGTTAATTTAGACTGGTGATCGCCAGAAACCGGGATACAAGTTGGGTGGATCTGTGTGTAACATGGGTTTGCAAAATAAGCACCTTGTTTGTGTGCTTTCCATGCTGCAGTAACATTACTTCCCATCGCGTTGGTAGAAAGATAGAATACGTTACCGTAACCACCTGTTCCCAATACCACTGCATGACCGAAATGGCGCTCGATTTCTCCTGTAATTAAGTTACGTGCAATAATACCACGTGCTTTGCCATCGATTTTAACAACTTCAAGCATTTCGTGGCGGGTATACATTTCTACTTTACCCATACCAATCTGGCGTTCTAAAGCAGAATATGCACCTAATAATAACTGTTGACCAGTTTGACCAGCTGCATAAAAAGTACGTTGTACCTGTGTACCACCGAACGAGCGGTTATCTAACAAACCACCGTACTCACGTGCTAAAGGCACACCCTGAGCCACACACTGATCTATAATGTTGGCACTCACTTCGGCCAAACGATGCACATTGGCTTCGCGGGCACGATAATCGCCACCTTTAATTGTATCGTAAAAAAGGCGATAAACGCTATCACCATCATTCTGATAGTTTTTTGCTGCATTGATACCACCCTGAGCAGCAATTGAGTGTGCTCTACGTGGTGAATCCTGGAAGCAGAAACATTTTACTTTGTAACCCATTTCGGCCAAAGTAGCCGCTGCCGAAGCACCCGCTAAACCTGAACCTACTATGATTACTTCAATAGTTCTTTTGTTCGATGGGTTAACCAAAGGCACAGAAGACTTATATTTTGTCCATTTGCTGGTTAATTCGCCTTCTGGAATATTTGAATTAATATCTGACATATCTTTTGTGCTAAAAATTATTGAATAAGACCGAAATAAACTGCAATCGGCATGGCTGCGAAAAGGATCGAAATAATAACCGAATACCAAACGCCAGCTCCTTTAATTATACCGTTATATTTTGAGTGGTTCCATCCTAATGTTTGGAATGCGGAAGCAAAACCATGCAATAAGTGGTAGCATAAAGAAAACATAGCAAGAATATATACAACAACCCTTACCGGATCCTGAAATTTCTCTTTCATTACCGCATAAAGATCTTCATGTCCGCTGGCATCAACCGTTGGGATTCCTGTAAAACGGGAAACTACCCAGAAATCTTTCAGGTGAACGACCAGAAAGATCAGCAAAAGCGTACCCAGCAAGCCCATAGAACGGCTGTACCATTTACTGTTTGCCTTACCATCGTTTACGGCATATTTAACCGGGCGTGCTTTTTGATTTTCCAACGTTAAACGCAACGCCTGAAAAATGTGCGCAAGCAAACCAATAAACAACACAATCTCGCCAGCCCGGATAATCCAGTTGGTGGCCATAAAATGTGCGCCTACGTTAAATGTTAAACCACCGTCGTTAATAAATATTAAAGCATTAATACCGCAGTGTACAATTAAAAAAAGTATCAGGAACAAACCTGTAATACCCATGATGAATTTCTTCCCTATTGAAGAAGAAAATGCATTTCCGAAACCACTCATTTGATTAGGATTTATATCTAAATTTCTTGCAAAAGTATCTAATTATGAGTTTAATTTATAAACGAATATGACAAAACAACGATAAAACATTTATTTAGAAACATTCTAAAGCATATTCGGAAGAAAGTTAAAGAACATCTACCTTTTTATACGTAGAATGCTACTAACATGGGATTTTCAAAGTGCAGTAAAAACATCAATTCTAAAAATTAATGAGGCGAATATTTTAAAATGCGGTAAGAATTGACTCAAATTAATTCTATCTTAACATCAATTTAATTAAGCTATGAAAAGAATCCTCATTATTATATTTAGCTGTTTTTCTCTCCCGATAATGGCACAACAAATCACTTATCAAGAATGGAAAGCTGCAGCCAAAGAGGAAATCAGGTTATTGCCCAAATACGGAGGGGCAAAAAAAACACCCGCTCAACTAGAATCAGATGAGAACTTCAAAACAACAACTTTAACAAATGAACCCGATCGGCGCAAAGCATCAGATTATTTAATAAAAAGAGGATTTGATTTTTATTATAAAGGCGATTTAAAAACAGCAATGTTTAGGTTTAACCAGGCCTGGCTAATAGATCCAACTAACGAAAATGTGAATTGGGCATTTGGGGCTATATATGCTTTTTTTAACGATTATGAGAATACGCTGAAGCAGTATGACGAAGGTTTAAAACTTAACCCTAAAAGTTCAAATATATTAACGGATAAAGCCACTGTTTTCGCTACAAAATATAGCAATGGCAGAAACAAAAAAGATCTCGATACTGCACTTTCTTTATATAAACAATCTTACCTTATCGATTCGGAGAATCAAAATACACTGTTTAAAATATCTGCCCTTTACTTTCTTATCGATGATTGCGCTAACGCAAAAAGATATTTTAATGAGTGCAAAAAACTTGGTGGTAAGCCAATTCCAGCTGACTATGATGTTGCGCTCAAAAGTAAATGTAAGTAGACTTATACCTCATTTTTGATAAAACGTTTATAATTTCAACTTGGCAAAAAAACAACTAAGTTTTTCGTTATATTGCAATAGCAAATTGTTAATATGAAAAAACAGCTCTATTTACTTACTTTATTAGCGGGCCTCTTCGCTTCTTGCGATCCAGCTCCTGCTACATTTAATTTCGAAACCAAAAACTTTGGCCCAAATGCCGTCATTACCATTCAAAGCGCTGAAAAGGGCGAGACACTGAAAGTTGAAAACATTACCAATAGCGATCAGACTTTTAAAATCAATATCCCAATAAAAGGCTATGCCACTCTAAGAACTGAGGATGGCAGTCGCACTGGAGAATACTACTTCTATCTTGATAAAGGCAGCTTCAAAGGCGTTCTTGATGGAAAAAATCCTAGCATTTATCCATTAAAGAGCGTTCCGGACACAGAGGGTGAAGAATTTATCGATTTCTACAAACTAACGGGCAATATGAGTAAAAACATACTCGATAGTTTGAACATTGCAGAACAAGAGCTGGATCAGGCTAACCAGAGCAACATTATGGAGAAAGCTCAAAAAGCAGATCGGTGGAGAGCGAAACAGCTTCAGCTTAAACTGGAAATTATCAGGGCTTTTGCCAAAAAGTATCCCAGCTCAACGCACACACTTTTTTTATTAGAACGCTTAGGAACGGTAGAATCAGAAGCGAAGCACTACCTGTCAATCTTTAATGGCTTAGATAAAAAAGTTCAGGAAAGTAAAAAGGGGAAAAGTCTTTTAGCTGAAATTACACAGGCCAACCAAATGATGGCAGGAAGTAAAATGCCAAATATTGAAGGAGAAAATATCGAAGGAAATAAATTCGATTTAAAAGTATTAAAAAAGATAAATCTGGTAACCTTTTGGGCATCATATAGTGGCAAGAGCCGCAGAGACAACCAAACACTGACTTCACTTTACGAAAAATACAAGAATAAGGATGTTGAATTTATAAGCGTATCATTTGATAAGAAGCGCGATTCGTGGCTTAAAACGATAAAACAAGATAAGTTAATCTGGCCACAATATGCCGATTTTAAAGGTTCCGAATCGCCAAATGCAAAAAACTTAAGCAATTACAACGTTACCTACTTCTTTTTAGTGGATAAAAACGGCACTGTATTAACCAACAATGATCTTTCTTTAGATTTTGTTGACAGTGAAATCAGCAAAAATTTGGCAGGCAGATAAAGGTGAGGATCGACAATTCAAAAGTTGGTTCCACAAAAAAAGTCCCGATTTGCATCGGGACTTTTTACGATTTATGTGTTTGAGTTTTCTTAAGCTACTTTAACATTTACCGCGTTTAGGCCTTTTCTACCTTCTTCTACATCGTAGTTTACGGTATCATTCTCGCGAATGTTATCGATTAAGCCTGAAGCATGAACAAAAATTTCGGCATCGCCATTAGATGGAGTGATAAATCCGAAACCTTTAGTTTCATTAAAAAATTTTACTGTTCCTTGTTGCATTGTATTGTATTTTAATTTGTTTCAAAGATAGAGTTAAATCCCTATAAATCAATTTTTTATTTTTTTATTATGTAAATAATGCTAAATATATTGATAATTTGCCATTTAAGCCCGATTTAGCGACCCGATTTATTCTTTCATTGCTCGATGTACCGTCCAATTTTATCAATAAAGCACGTTCAAAACAGTCCGTTACCTCTACTTTTCTACCTAAAAAAAGCAAATACCAATCCAACATATAATTTCCGTCGTAATCAATACGGGCTATTTGGAAAGAAATCATGTTAAGTTAACTATAAACCAGGTTTTCGTGCTGCTCATAATTTACCATCAGATTTTCGGTAATTTTCACCACTAATGTTTCGTTTTCTTTACCATTATAACTTAAGATTAACAGATCGCCAATGATTTCGTGTAAAATTAATTTCGGGCTGGTATAGGTGATCGATACCACATGCGCTGCTTTATTTAACAGATCTGAAGTGTAAATATGTAATTCGGCCCAATCGAAAAGGATCGGATGATCTTCTAAATCGTTTAAAACAGGCATTTTATTTGCTAAGGCAGCAATGCTGTTCATTACGGCGTACTGAAGTTTTTGGTGTAATGCGTTTGCCTTTTCGCTGGCTTGCTGCATCTGAGAAAAGGTATGTGCCTGCTCATCTAAGCGGTATATTTTTGATCTTTTTTGAAATTCTTTGTAAGTATCGTGAAATATCCGTCTTTCAAAATCTGTTCTGCACATGAAATTGAAATATTGTTTTACGCTGAGGTTAATGCTAGCTAAAGCCATAATATTCGGTTTTTGTTGCTGATTCAAATATGGGACAATAAAAAAAATTAATTTATAGCGTATCGGTAAACGCTGATTATCAATCGGTAAATAGCGAAACTAAATCTTGATTATGAAAAACGGATGAATATTGGTTTGAGTACAGGGATTTGGCTGAACATCCCGATATTTAAGGTATTTTAACATTTAGAGATTTTCTGAAGGGGCAACTTGAGCGTAGTCGAAGCATAGCCTTATTATTAGAAAACGTAGCTGTAGTAGTTCTTGGCGGTTTGCAGTCCCGCCATTCGTTTAGTCCCGATGAAACCTGTCAAACAAGCAAGCACACCATAAAAAAGCAAAAAATAGTGCTTAAATCGGGAGCTGTCGCTATTGTCGGGTTTAAGAATAAGGGTTTTTATACCCTGCAACCCAAAAAATGAAATGCTGTGTGGCCAGCTCGCCCCGGTTGAAGCGACACCCTGCAGCAACGAGGTACGAGGCAGCAAAGCGTATAAGCGTAAACGGGAACGCATTTATTGCTATGTACCAAGCCTTGCGCTCCAAACATGAAAATTAAATTGGGTTTTTAAATGTGAAGATAACGGTCTTCGACTACACTCTCCACAGGAGTCCTTTGGACAGACTGACAACCACGGCGCCTAACTTTAACTTAATCACACGGCCTTCTTGGCTAAAAATACAATCTAGTAGTTTATAGCTCAAACTATTAATTAGCGGCAAGATGCGACCGATCGCCAATTTCATTTTTTTAAAACAGTTTAATTTCCAGCAGGTTATTAATATACAAAATAGGTATAACCAAAACTTTTACGATATGGAAACGAGAAACAACCATGGTTTAATCCAGGCTTTACTAGATTGCGCGCTAGCTTGCGAACATTGTGCATCGTCCTGCTTAAAAGAAGAAGACATCAACATGATGATTGACTGCATTAAACTAGATCGGGATTGCGCAGATATTTGCATCCAGGCAGCCCGGTTATTGCAAAGAGATTCAATTGTCGGGCATCAATATTTACTACTCTGTGAAGAAATATGCAGGCTTTGTGCAGCCGAATGTAGCAAACACGATCATGAACATTGCAGACAATGCGCTGTTGCCTGCGAGGAATGTGCAGATGCCTGCCATGCCAATCACGAACCAATCCATCAGGATTAAAAAAAAGCGTCCCGATTTAAATCGGGACGCTTTTAAAACTATTTTTTATCAGATCAATTACTGCGCTGGGAAGCTATAGTTATAAGAACCTTGCTCGCCAACACCAGAAATACTCACCATGTTGTTCCTGCCTAAAGGCAATGCTTTTTGTACATCGGCTACAGAATTTACAGGTTGCCCATTCACTTTGGTAATGATTAAACCCTTTTCTACACCAATATTATCAAATGCTTTTCCTGTGGTTACAGAGGTTACAACAACACCACTATTAATGCCATATTTCGATTTCTGTGCTTGAGTAGCAGGAGCAAAAGTTGCACCTAATTTCGAAACCTCAGCGCCTTTGCTTGTTGCATTTTTGGCTGTAAGACCTACACTAGCTTCTCCTTTTAAGGTTACAGTGTAATCTTTAAGTGCACCATCGCGTAATACAGTTAATTTAACCTTATCGCCCGGATTTAAACGGCCAACTCTTTCCTGAAGATCAGGAGAATCGTTGATTACTACGCCATCAACTTTTTTGATTACATCACCTGATTTAATGCCTGCTGCTGCAGCACCGCCACCGGCAACTACATCATTCACATATAAACCGCTTATTTCGTTGGTTTTAATACCTTCAGGTTTATCTTCACCACTTAGCGGTACAAAGTTAACGCCGATATAACCACGTTTAACCGAGCCGTATTTCATAAAATCATCAACAATTTTACGGGCAAGATTAACTGGAATTGCAAATCCATAACCTTGATTGTATCCGCTTTGCGATGCAATTGCTGAGTTAATACCTACCAATTCGCCATTTGCGTTTACAAGCGCACCACCGCTGTTGCCTGGGTTAATGGCTGCATCGGTTTGGATAAATGATTCGATACTGGTATTTGCCGGACGATCTGGCCTTTTACCCGTACGTTGGTATTCGCGATACTCCTCTTCAGTAATTTCGTTGCCTTGTTGCTCGCGACCAATAATACCAATACTACGGTTTTTCGCACTTACAATACCAGCTGTTACCGTAGTATTTAAATCTAGCGGGAAACCAACTGCTAAAACCCATTCTCCAACCTGTACATTATCTGAGTTACCCATTTTTACAACAGGTAAACCAGTTGCATTTACTTTAATCAAAGCCAAATCGGTATTCGGATCGCGACCAATTACTTTTGCCTCAACTTTACGTCTGTCTGTTAAAACCACCTCTACCTTCTCTGCATTTTCTACCACGTGGTTATTGGTTACGATATAACCGTCCTGACTAATAATTACGCCAGAACCCGATGCCGCTCTAGGCTGACGTTGCATCTGACGGCCACCGCCACCGAAGAAATCTTCCATCATATCAAATGGAGAAGAGCTTCTACCACCGCCGCTTTGTGCCGCATATGTAGTTTTAATGTGAACTACACCAGGTGCAACAGCTGCTGCCGCCTGCGTAAAATCTGTTGTTCCCGCTGATGATACTTTAAGCGGATTGTTTGCGAAGTACAAGTTCTGTTTTTCAGTAATAGTACTGCCAGTTTGGTTACGCTCAAATAGTTTGTAACCCCCAATTGCTGCTGCCCCACCTATAAAAGCAGCCAACACGGTAATTCCTAATATTTTTTTCATGTGTTTGTATATTGTTTTTTAATGGTCATGAAGCTATTAAAAGCTTAGTATTGCTTTTAATGGTTTCATGTGTTAATATGTGTTTATATTTATATATTATTTTAAAGCCATGAATTATTACAAGCTGATTTGCTAGCTAATTGTTTGGTTAGCTTATAATATTCATTGTTAAATGTATTACTTGCAAGAGCACTTTCACTTTGATTTAAGCAGAATGCTCCAGCAGTTTTTATCTGCTCAAATTTTCTTTTGTAAGTTTACTCAAAATTAATACCATATAAACGATATTTGCACCCTCAGAGCACTTAGTTTTGTGTTAAAAAATGTTAAATTAAAAAGCACAAACCACTAATTACCTTTTGCAACTCAAATATTGCATTAAAAAATGAAGCTTTCATGAAAATTAATTTCTTTAAATACCAGGGCGCAGGCAACGATTTTATTTTAATAGACCACACGATGAGTCCGTTAAAAAATATTGATAATCAATTAGTTGAACAACTATGCCATAGAAGATTTGGCATTGGTGCCGATGGATTAATGTTTATTACCAAACATGAGGATTATGATTTTGAGATGCATTATTTTAACGCTGACGGTAAGCTGGGCAGCATGTGCGGAAATGGTGGCAGATGTATTGTTGCCTTTGCCAAACAACTCGGAATCATCGATCGCGAAACAAACTTTTTGGCAGTAGACGGCCCACATTATGCCAGAATTTCAGAAAATGGCGAATGGGTTGATTTACAAATGATTGATGTAGATACCATTACCAAAGATGGTGAGGCTTATGTACTGAACACTGGCTCGCCTCATTATGTTGCTTTACAAAGCGGTTTAAAAGACTTTGATGTTTTTACTGAAGGGAAAAACGTCCGTTACAATGGAACTTATGCAGAAAAGGGCATAAATGTAAACTTTGTAGAAGATAAAGGTGATCATTTATTTGTGCGTACCTACGAGCGCGGTGTTGAAGATGAAACTTATGCCTGTGGTACTGGAGTAACCGCGGTTGCCATGGCCATGGCGAAACACAAAGACCAAACCGGTCATATTAAAACAGCCATTAAAGTTTTGGGTGGTGATATTAAAATAGAATTCGATTACGATGGTAAGGAATTTACCAATGTATTTTTATGCGGCCCGGCCAAACTGGTTTTTGAGGGAGAAGTGGAGTAGTTTTCATAGAAACTTATTTTACTTTAAGACCATTTATCGTCCTCGTTTATAACGAGGACGTATGAGATTAGCGATTTCATCGCCTTCTTTAAATCTCACTTTTCATAAGAGCTTATGGGAGATTTATAATCCAATTACAGATAAATATTTCTCCGCATTACAAATGCGGTTTTCATTCATCCTCGTTACAAACGAGGACTATTGTCAGGAATGGAATAATCTTCTTTTCAAACCTCATAGGTTTAGCGCTAACTGAACACTTCGTGTAAAACAGACACTATCCATGTATTTTATTGCCTAAAATAGGCAACATTTATTCAAAAAAAATCGTATATTTCCTTTAGATTTAACAGCTTTTAACATCTGTCGCAAGATATTTACACACTGTTTTTTATGCCAAAAAATACGACAACACAATCTTTAACAGTACTTTAAAGGAAATCCGACAGGTTTTCAATCGCAAAATAAATCAATCGATTGATTAAATGACAGAATTCGGACAGATTTATTTTTTTTTAGGCTCTATTTTTGGGCATTTATTGGCGAAAATCGAAGTCATATATTTTTTGACAACGCCCTTAATTCCGGAAATTTAAATTTAAACACACAGAAATACCCATGAGAAAAGTAACAACTCTCTTTTTTAGCGTAAGCATTGGTATGCTTCTAGCGTCCTGCGGAAATAACGATGCAGCTAAAAAAGCTGCCGCTGCAGCCGCAGCTGGTCCACAAGCTTACCCTGTTTTTACAGTAACCACACAAAATACAACATTAGATTCTGATTATCCAGCAACAATTGAAGGTATTCAAAACATCGATATCCGTCCGAAAGTTGATGGTTTCATTGAAAAAATATTGGTTGATGAGGGTGCTGTAGTTAAGAAAGGTCAATTGCTTTTCACCATTAATGCACCACAGTACGAGCAACAGGTTAGGACAGCACGAGCTGCAATTAGCAGCGCCGAAGCTGATGTAAATGCTGCCCAGCTAACAGTAAACAAAACCAAACCCCTGGTAGAAAAAGATATCATTAGCAAATATGACTTGGATGCAGCGCAGCTTACGCTCCAAAGCAGAAAAGCTGCATTGGCACAAGCAAAAGCAGAATTGGTAAATGCACAGGTTAATTTAGGTTATACTTCGATTACCAGCCCTGTTGATGGCGTAGTTGGTAGTATCCCTTTCAGAAATGGAAGTTTAGTGAGCAGCAGCAGTACGCAACCGTTAACTACTGTTTCTAATACCTCTAAGGTTTACGCCTATTTCTCATTAAATGAGAAACAGCTTTTAGATTTTTCTAATACCTACAAAGGCAATACGCTTGCACAGCAAATGAAAAACATTCCTCCGGTGAGCTTGGTTCTTGCTGACGGAACAGTTTATGCACAGAATGGCAAAATCGAATCGATCAACGGGCAGATTAATACCAGCACCGGCTCGGCAAGTTTAAGGGCAACCTTCCCTAATCCGGTTTTCTTATTAAAAAATGGTGCTAGTGCATCGGTTAGAATTCCACAGCATGTTGAAAATGCAATTTTAGTTCCTCAAAAATCAACTATCGATTTACAGGGCAAGAAATTCGTCTATATTTTAGGCGATTCGGCTAAGGTGGTCAATACCCAAATTGAAGTGATGGAATTGGCCAAAGGTAATTTCTATGTGGTTACCAAAGGACTTAAAGCTGGCGATAAAGTTATTTTAGAAGGCTTTCAATCGTTAAAAGACGGGACTAAAATTAAACCTGAGGTAAAAAACACCGATTCAGTTTATGCTGAAATAAAAAAATAACAATATAGTCAGTGCAATCACACTACATCAGTGTAATCCATATTAATTATGTTTAAGAAATTTATAGATAGGCCCGTTTTATCAACAGTCATATCCATTATAATTGTAATATTAGGTGTATTAGGCCTTGTAACTTTACCCATCTCTCAATACCCCGAAATTGCACCGCCAACCGTTCAGGTATCGGCTTCGTACCAAGGGGCAAATGCCGATGTGGTAATGAGTAGTGTTGTTGTTCCGCTGGAAGAGCAGATAAATGGTGTGGAAGACATGACCTACATGACTTCTAGTGCCAGTAATGATGGTACTGCAACCATTACCGTTAACTTTAAATTGGGTACAAATGCCGATTTAGCAGCGGTTAACGTGCAGAACCGTGTAGCCAGGGCAACCAGTTTATTACCTGCAGAGGTAACCAGATCGGGTGTAATTACAGCAAAGAGACAGGCGAGTAACTTACTTATTTTTGCCATTTACAGCGATGATCCATCATACGATCAGAAGTTTTTGCAGAATTATGCCAACATCAACATCATCCCTGAAATTAAAAGGATTAGCGGTGTGGGTGATGCAAGTGCGTTTGGTACTTTAGATTACACCATGCGTATCTGGCTTAAGCCAGAAGTAATGGCCGTTTATGGTCTGGTACCAAATGATGTAAGTGTAGCCTTGGCTGAGCAAAACATCGAAGCTGCACCAGGTCAGTTTGGTGAGCAGGGAAATCAGGCTTTTCAATACACCTTAAAATATAGTGGCCGTTTAAAAACGGAAACTGAGTTTAGCAACATCATTATTAAGGCGGATGCAAACGGACAGATTCTTCGCCTAAAAGATGTGGCCAGGATAGAACTTGGTGCGCAAAGTTATGCCAGTTATGTGAAGTTTAACGGCAAACCTGCTTTAGGTATCGCCATTAGTCAAACAGCGGGTTCGAATGCGAAAGAAGTAATCGAAAACTCGATCAAAACTTTAGATAAAGCCGCAACTTCTTTCCCTAAAGGTGTTCATTACGAAACCGTAGTTAACGTAAATAACTTCTTGGATGCCTCAATCGAAAAGGTAATCCACACCTTGATTGAAGCATTCATTTTGGTGTTCTTAGTGGTATTTATTTTCCTACAGGATTTCCGTTCAACCTTAATACCTGCAATTAGTGTTCCGGTGGCTATTATCGGTACCTTTTTCTTCCTGAGTCTGTTCGGTTTTACCATCAACCTGTTAACCTTATTTGCATTGGTACTGGCCATCGGTATTGTGGTGGATGATGCCATTGTGGTGGTTGAGGCCGTACATGCCAAGCTGGATGCGGGTTACAAAGACCCTAAAAAGGCAACGAAAGATGCGATGGATGATATTAGTGGTGCGATTATTTCGATTACACTGGTAATGGCGGCGGTATTTATCCCGGTAAGTTTTATCCAGGGTTCGTCGGGTGTATTTTATAAACAATTCGGTTTAACACTGGCTATTGCGATTATTTTATCGGCGATCAATGCCTTAACATTAAGTCCGGCACTATGTGCGATGTTCTTAAAACCGCACGCAGAAGATCACGAAAAAAGCAAAAATTTCTTGCAACGTTTTTATACTGCTTTCAATACTTCATTTGATGCCGTAACGCAAAAGTATAAACGCTCTGTTGGCTTCTTAGGCAAAAAAAGGTGGCTTGCAGGTTTAGGAATTGCTGTTTTCGCAGTGGTGTTAGTGTGGATTATGAATACAACGCCTAAAGGTTTCGTGCCAAACGAAGATTTAGGAACGGTTTTCTCTGATATTTCATTACCACCTTCTACGTCACAGGAAGAAACCGATAAAATTATTGTAAAAATCAATGATATTGTAAGTAAGGTTCCAGAAGTAGAGGCTACATTTAGGGTTGTTGGCCGAAGTTTGATCAGCGGATCGGGTAGTTCTTATGGTATGGTTATCGCCAGGCTTAAACCATGGGATAAACGTAAGCGTGATGTTAAAGCCATTATTGGTGAATTATTTGCAAAAGCATCCAGCATTAAAGGTGCGAAGGTAATTTTCTTTGCTCCGCCAACCATTCAGGGTTTTGGTACCGGTGGTGGTTTCGAGTTCCAGTTACAGGATAAAACCGGTGGCGACATCAAAAAATTCAACGAAGTGGGTAATGCATTTTTAGCCGCATTGAGTAAACGCCCTGAAATCCAATATGCATCAACCTCGTTCAACCCGAATTTCCCACAATATCAGATCGATGTAAATGTGGCAAAAGTGAAACAAGCTGGCCTAACGGTTAGTGATGTGTTGGGTGTTTTGCAAGGTTATTATGGTGGTGTTTATGCATCAAACTTTAATAAATTTGGTAAACAGTACAGGGTAATGTACCAGGCAGATGCCAAATACCGTGCAAATCAGCAAAGTTTAACCAGTATTTATGTACGTAATTCGAGCGGTACAATGGCTCCTATTTCTGAGTTTATCACTTTAGAAAAAGTTTACGGACCACAGGCTATTTCACGTTTCAATTTGTATACCTCAATTGCAGTTACGGGTAACCCGAATGCAGGATTTAGTTCTGGTGATGCCATTAAAGCGATTCAGGAAGAAGCTGCAATTCACCTTCCAGCAGGCTATGGATATGAGTTCTCTGGTTTATCACGTGAAGAGGTAAGCAGTGGAAGCCAGACGATTTTTATCTTTCTGCTTTGCGTAGTCTTCGTATATTTCCTGCTTTCGGCACAGTACGAAAGTTATATCTTACCATTAGCGGTATTGTTTTCGCTGCCAATTGGTTTAGCCGGAGTATTCATCTTTGATAAGATATTTGGTGTAGATAATAACATCTATACGCAGATTACCTTGATCATGCTTGTGGGGCTACTGGCAAAGAATGCCATTTTAATTGTAGAGTACGCGGTAGACAGGCGACGAAAGGGAATGAGTATTATTAATTCGGCTATTGACGGTGCAACTGCCCGTTTACGCCCGATCTTGATGACCTCTTTTGCCTTTATCCTGGGTTTATTGCCTTTAATGTTATCATCAGGTGTTGGTGCAGCAGGTAATACTTCAATTGGTACCGGAGCTGTAGGCGGTATGTTAATCGGTACTATATTCGGCGTGTTTGTAATCCCGGCCTTGTTCATTGTTTTCCAAACCTTACAGGAAAAAATCAGTAGCAGTTCTCCTTTTGAGGAAGGCATTGATCGCGAACAAACAGAAGAAGAGTACGAGCTAGCGGTTAACCGTCCACATTAATTTTAAAACCATGAAATTTAGATATAAGCATTCCATTTTAATCGGTGTAGCCATCCTCAGCCTAAGCGCTTGTGTAACTAAAAAATACGAGCGCCCACAACTTAAGAGCGAAGGTTTATACCGTGATAACAATAATACCGATACAACAACCATTGCCGATGTGCAGTGGAAAACGTTGTTTTCAGACACCACTTTACAATCACTGATCCAACAGGGGATAAATGAAAATTTAGACCTGAAACAGGCCATCGAGCGCATTAAAATTGCCGAAGCAACACTCATACAAAGTCGTGGAGCATTATTGCCAAGCTTACAGGCTGATGTAAATGTAACCGACAATAAAGCTTCTGCAGCAGCGCAGAATTTTCCGGCAGGGATTAACATTAACCTGGAAACCCAAACTTATAAAGCACAGTTGAGTACCAGCTGGGAAGCTGATATTTGGGGGAAATTAAGCAGTGCAAAGCGTGGTGCTTACGCTACTTTATTACAAAGTGATGCAGCAAAACGCGCTGTTCAAACACAGTTAATTGCTACCATTGCTAATAATTATTACGCTTTATTGGCCCTTGATAAACAATTGGCCATTACCGAGCAGACGATTAAGGTTAGAACACAGGATGTTGAAACCATGAAAGCCTTAAAACAAGGTGCCGTAGTTAATGGCGCGGCTGTTGTACAGAGTGAAGCCAATTTATACGCAGCTCAGGTAACCTTGCCCGATTTGAAAAGAAGCATTAAAGAGGCTGAAAATGCATTAAGTGTTTTAGTGGCTAAAGCACCAAATGCGATTAACCGCACTACCTTAGATCAGCAGACCCCTTATGCTAATTTACAAACCGGCGTTTCTGCACAATTGTTAAAAAACCGTCCGGATGTAATAGCTGCTGAATTTGGTTTCAGATCGGCTTTCGAAAACACAAACGTAGCTAAAGCTTATTTTTATCCTGCTTTAACCATTACAGCAACAGGTGGCTTATCAAGCTTACAATTACAGGATTTCTTCAGCAAATCTATCTTCTATAATTTGGTCGGTGGTTTAACTCAGCCAATTTTTGCTAAAGGCGCGAACAAAGCACGTTTAAAAACAGCCGAAGCGAATCAACAGATTGCTTTTTACAACTTTCAACAAACGCTGCTAACCGGCGGACAAGAAGTATCGAATGCTTTGTACGCTTACCAAACGGCTTCGGAAAAAGAAGCAACTAGGGCAAAACAAATTGCTTCATTAACCAAAGCAGTAGATTTTACCAAAGAATTATTGCGCTACAGTTCGGCAACAAACTATACTGACGTTTTAACTTCAGAACAAAGTTTGTTAGCAGCACAATTAAGTGGCATTAACGATCGATTACAAAAACTACAATCGGTGGTAAACCTATACCGCGCATTAGGCGGTGGCTGGAAATAAACAATAATTAACAAATTTTTAAGGCATTCTGATTTACAGGATGCCTTTTTTGTTTAGGCCAATCCACAAATAGCATTACAATTTGGTCAATCGCGATAATAAAAACGAGCATATGCTTAGTGAAGCGCTCAATTATTTTCAGAAAAATAATGTACGTTTGTTTCACTAAAACGCTAGCCACTAAATAGTTTATTTGTATTTTGGCTGCACCAAACAATTTTATGCGCTTCTCAAAACTGCTAGCCCTATTTATCGGCTTATTTTTCTGCAATAATATATATGCTCAAACTTATGTAGTAACCAGTAATGCCGATAGCGGCCCTGGAACACTAAGGGAAGGATTAACACAAGCGGCTGTAGCCAATAGGGTAACTACTTTTACTATTAACTTCAATTTACCGGGCACGCCTAGCGACAATGCCAACCGTACCATTAGGTTACGTTCGGCATTACCTGTGGTTTCTTCAAATGTAGTAATCGATGGCACCTCGCAGGCTTCGTGGCCAGCACTTGGTGTTTCGGGCGCGAAAGTAATTTTGGAGCCTGAGTATCCAAACACTACGTTTTCGGGATTGGTTATCGGCCAGTCATCAACCACGCAGATCCAAACTACTGGCGTTGAGGTTTATGGTTTATACATCCGTAATTTTGCTACGATCAATAACTTACAAAATGTAAATATGGCTCAGGGCTCGGGAATTGTAATCGATTATCGTGCAAATAATATTACCATCGGTGCTCCAAATAAAGGAAATGTTATTGGAGGGAACATTAACGGCATTATTGTACAGAACAGCTATTATTTTACCACCATCACCGCCACTAAAATTAAGATCCAATCGAACTTAATCGGAGTGATATATAATGGAATAACGCCAAACACCAATGTTTTTGGTATTTCAGCCAATTTATACGATAGCGCGCTAGACGTTGGTGGTGATAATCCTGGTGAAGGAAACGTAATTGCCGCAAACCGGATTAATGTAGATATCACCCGGTCATCGTACTCCACCAATGCAAGGTTTGATGTTAACGTGATCAATAATAAAATCGGGGTCGATTATACAGGTAAAAAAGATTTTCATGAATTACCGATATTTCTTTCTTCCTCCGCTTTAGAAATTGCAGGTTTAAAGGTCAATGCGGTAAATACGGCACTTTATGTGCGCAATAATATTATCGGCGGAAATAGAACTACTGGGGTTTCGATCACCAACTCTGATTTTATTTTAACCGGTAATGCCATTGGTACCGATGCTGCCGGAGCTGTAGTGATGAGCAATGGAATTGGCGTAAAAATAGAGTTGGGTGCAGGAGGAACCATTGGCGGCGCAACACCTGCCGAAGCAAACTTAATTGCCAACAACAATTTCGGTGTCGAAACGGTATCTTCAAAGCCCGTAAAAATCACCAGGAACAGTTTCTTTTGCAACAAGACATTCGGCATCGGAAAAACCCTATCAATCCTTCAACCCTACATTCAGGTGCTGAAAAAAAGAAATGATTATGTTTCGGGCAGGGCTACACCCAATTCAGAAGTAGAACTATTTTATACTATAAATTGCCAAGGTATCTGTGAAGGTAAAACCTATATCGCAACAGTACAAGCTGGTAGCGATGGCCGTTGGGAATATAACGGAACCTTGAGCGGAATGGTTACTGCAACAGCCAGCTTATTAAATGCCACCACCTCCCCTTTCTCTACTGCTGAATTATTACCAAATGAGGCGATAGTAGAGCCTGTAACCTGTAATGCCAATGGATCTATCACCATCCCAGAACCCCGTGAAGGTTTTACTTTTAGTTGGGTAAAGATAGAAACAGATGGGAGCCGCGTACCTAAAGGCAATACACAAAGCATCTCCAATTTAGATGTAGGCACCTATGAAGTAACTGTTGATGACGGCTGTAAGGCATTCCCATCAGTGTTTATCATCAAAGATCAGAAGTTAACCAAACCTACTATCCAACCCATTTCTCCCATCTGTGGACAAACCACTTTTACATTTACCGCGGAGGTTTTAAGAGGAAAAGGTGTATTAAAATATGAGTGGATAAATACCGCAACAAATGCTGTTGTAAGCAGAACAAACCCGGCAAATTTACCTGAAGGTACTTACTTCGTAAAAGTATCGGATGAGTCAGTACCAAGCTGCTCACTAGATTCTGATCCGATTACGGTTAAAAGGAAACCAAGAATAATTATTACTAGCACCATCCCACCAAAACATGCTACCTGTGGCAGCCAAAATGGTGCAGTTACCGGTTTAAAAATTACTGATTTTACAGGAACCGTTACTTACAATTGGTACAAACCAGATCCAATTACCGGAGATTTAGGGAATTCAATTTCTTCGACATTGGATTTAGTAAATGTTGAAGGAGGAAATTATAAACTCGTGGTAACCGATGAAGGTGACTGTAACCTCCCTCCTGTTTCTGCTTCTTATTTCATCATTACCGATAATACCATCCAGATTAGCGATGCTTCAATCAAAAAAAATGTAACCTGTAATAGCGACAATGGCGCTTTGGGTGGAATTACATTGACCGATGCTGATGGTTACGAATGGATTGGGCCAGATTTAATCACCATTAAAAAAGGTGCTTATTCTCCTGGAACATCTTTATTGATCGAAAACCTAAAACCTGGTTCTTACAGATTATGGGCCAGTAACAGCAGGTCTACCTGCCCGAGAGTGCCAAGAGATTTTGTGGTAACAGCTGTTGCCCCTCCTGTTTATACCTTTTCGCATCGCGAATCGCCAACCACATGCGGGCTGATCAATGGAAGTATCGACTTAGATTTTAGCTCAGCGCTTCCATACCGATATGAATGGAAAGATCAGGCAGGTAACATCATTTCGAGTACGAAAACAATCAATTCCATTTCGCTTAAAAATTTACCGGGCAGCACTTATACTATGTACGCTTATGACATTAACAACTGTGCTCCTTTTGTTATTGGCCCGTATACAATAGATGTTACGCCGTTGCTGACCATTGTGCCTAAAACCGGGACCCCAGTTAAAGATGGATGTAGTTTACAGAGAGGTTCCGTTACGGGGGTTGAGGTAATTGGTGGTGTACCAGGCTATACTTTTAAGTGGATAAACGAAGCTGGCGAAGCTGTTCAATTTACGCAAGACCTAACTAAGATTGGTGCAGGTACCTATCGTTTAGAAGTTTACGACAAAACAGCTTGCGGTTACGCCATTAGCGAGCCTTTCACTATTATCGACGAACCTTTTAAAATTATAGCTCCAATCATCAACGATCTACGCGTTTGTTATGTATCAGATATTGTTTTACCTGTAATTGCACCGGAAGAAGGCACCTACCAACTCTTCGAAAAAATTGATGATACAAAGCCATTTTTAGAAAACACCAACGGAATATTCAAATTTAGGGTAGCCAAAACGGCCGATTATTTTGTGAGGAGAAAACTGGGTTCTTGTACAAGCGAGTTTACCAAGGTACATGTAGAAGTAACACACGATAACCTGGAGGTTACCAACACCATGACCCCCAACGGAGATGGCATGAACGATGTTTGGCAAGTGAGGGGTTTACCAGATTTTAAGGGTACTAATATTAAAATCTACACCCGTGGCGGTCAGTTGGTTTACGAATCGATCGGCAATTATACCAAACCTTTTGATGGCCGTTTTAGGGATAAAGAATTACCAGCAGGGGTTTATTATTATGTGATCGATTTGCGGGCTGAATGTAAACCACTAGGTGGCAGCATAACACTTTTACGTTAAAATTGCCTACTTGGACAAACTACCTGGTAACGGTTATTCAATAAAATACCCAGTACAATTTCGTGGGTACCATTATTTACCGAACGTAATCCTGAAGTATTTACATCATAAGAATAACTCAGGTTTACCAGCGATGCAATATTAAATCCCGCCAGAAGCGAAAAAGAATCGTTGTTCCTGAAACTGGCTCCAACCCAAAATTTATCCTTATAGGCAAACTTCAAATTGGCATCGAAAGTAGCTGGAGCGTTGGCCCAATATGAAATCAAACCAGAGGGGATCATTGCAATATCCTCATCGATAAATATTTTATAACCCGCCGTTCCGTAAAAAGTAGCAGACTGGTATGGGCTCGTTTTAACTTGATTATTTACTATACTGCTTTTATTTCCAACCAGCTGTTTTGCTGAAACACCAGCAAAAAATCTTGGACTATACAGCCAAATACCTGCGCCAATATCGGGTCTAATTTTGTTGTTATAATCGGCAGAGAATAAAGGGTCGCCCGATTCATCGGCTATAATTCCGCGCACATCAACACTGATCGATTTAAATCCGCCTGATAAACCAACTGATAAATTTACTTCGTTTGTAAGGCCCAAATGATAGGCGTAGGTTAAATTCACATTGGTCTGCCGAACCAAACCTGCTTTATCCGTCATAGCCACCAGGCCAATTCCATGGTGAGGCTCCGCCGCGGTGTAGCTGTTTACAAAACTTCTGCTCATTGGATTGTCTCCATTCCCGGCAAATGAATTTACATTGCTCCGAACAAAATCTTCGCCAATAGCGGTACTTAAAGAAAGGTATTGTGTACTTGGTGCACCTTCTAAACCGCTCCACTGTTTGCGTAAACCTATTTTTAAATCTGTATAATTATCTATTCCCGATAATGCAGGATTCAACAGGATATTGTTAAAAATATATTGGGTGCTCCGGGGGATTTCTTGCCCATAGCTACAAAAGAATAAGCAGGCAAACAGAGAGAGCGCGTAAAAAAATTTCATTTAAACCTTGATAGTGATGCGTTAATTGATTGATACTAAAAAGCCTATCAATACAATGGCTAAGATAATAAGTTGTAGCCAATTATAAAGCATTTAATATTTATCTGCCTTTAACTTCAAAATAAGCGCTCCATCCAATAGTAGTAATTAACCATTCTTTTAAATTTCGATAAAAAACTGATACTTTTTATTTCAAAAACCGCTACTTCTTTTTGATGTAACCTCAAAATATTGTAAGTTTAAAGTTTTTTAAGCGCTTAGCTTAGAAAAAATTTTAAGCCAATCAATGTTACGTGTCGATAGTTCTAAAACCTGTAAAGTGGTGTACTCTTTGTGCAAACATGAGTACTTGGGCTATTTAATTGAACCTCACGTTGTTCAGCTCAATCCACAAGGAGATTTTTCGTTTACTTACCAACGGATTTTTACGCATACCGCAGAAGAATTTAATGCCTGTTTAAGTGATATTGATTATAAACTGATCAAAATTTTAGATGACATTGAACAAGACTCACTGATTAAAAAATATTATAAAAAACTAATCAGGCCAACTGAGTTTTTCACTAAAATTTTCGACAATAAATTTTATGAAAATGTCCGTCCTAAAATCGAAAAGAAACTTGCCGAAGCTTTAGAGCTTTTGAAAGTCAAAAACGAGCTTTATATAATGGACAAAGATGGCTGGCCGGTAGAACGAAAAATCGAACTGGCTGATGAGCCTGCATCTATTCTTTTTCATTTCCGAAGGAACGAAACTGAAACACGTTATTTCCCAACCATCAAATATCAGAATCTGCGCATCGAATTTATGTTTAAAGAAGCACAGATTATCAGCAACAAACCTGCGTGGTTATTACTTAACGACGTACTGTACTTTTTTGATCAGGATATTGAAGGAAAAAAACTGCAACCCTTTTTAAATAAACGGTTTATTGCCATACCCAAAACAACCGAAGCCACTTATTTTGAAAAGTTTGTAGCCCCTTTAATAGAAAAGCACCACGTGTATGCGGAAGGTTTCGAAATCAGAACTGAACAATTTGAGGCAACACCGGTAATTAAAGTTTTATATGTTGATGGTGGTCTTTCTCAAATTCAGCTATATTTTAAATATGGCGAATATACTTTCCCGGTAGAGAATGCGCACAAAGTAACTGTACGTTTAGAAAAAACTGCCGACAACTATATTTTCCACCGCATCAAACGTTCGGCAGAATGGGAGAAAAAGCAGTTTAATTTGCTGTTATCCTTAGGACTAAAAAAAACGAGTTCTTTATTCAGCAACCTGGAAGTAGCTGCTGCCGACGAAAATCCAAGCTACGGAGCTATAAATTGGGTAAACGAGCATATCGAAATTTTACAGGCAGCGGGTTTTGAAATTGAACAGGCTACAGGACAGAAAAAATTTGTTTTAGGTGCCAGCAAAATAGATCTTGAAGTTAAAGAAGGAAACGATTGGTTCGATATCCATGCTGTGGTATGGTTCGGAAAATACCAGATTCCTTTTCTTTCACTAAAGCAACATATTCTACACAAAAAGCGTGAGTTTTTGTTGCCCGATGGCGAAGTGGCTATTATCCCTGATAAATGGTTTACGCAATACGGCAGTTTGTTCAGTTTGGCAGAGGCCGGAAAAACGCTAAAATTAAAGAAACACCATATCGGTCTCATCAATGATCTGGCTGAGGATAGCCTGGCTAATGTTACGCTTGAACGCAAGTTACAGCGACTATCAGACTTTGAGGATATTGCTGACACGCAAATGCCGGTTCATTTTAAAGGCAGTTTACGCGATTACCAGAAAGCCGGTTATAACTGGTTCAGCTTTTTACGCGAATACAATTTCGGTGGCTGTTTGGCCGATGATATGGGTTTGGGTAAAACCATCCAGACATTGGCTATGCTGCAAAAGGTGAAGGAAGATGATCAATTGCTCGAAACGCAGACGACCTCGCTCATCATCATGCCTACCTCTTTAATTTACAATTGGTTAACGGAGGCTAAAAAGTTTACACCAAAGCTTAAAATACTGGCACACACAGGCACCAACCGAAATAAAGATGTTGCCAATTTTGCTAATTACGATATTATCATTACCACTTATGGGGTAACCAGGGTAGATGTAGATGAATTGAAAAACTTTTATTTCAACTACATTATTCTCGATGAAAGTCAGAACATTAAAAACCCTGCATCAAAATCGTTTAAAGCCGTTAGAAGCTTAAAATCTAAACATAAACTGATTCTGAGCGGTACACCTGTAGAAAACTCAGTAAGCGATTTATGGTCGCAGCTGACCTTTTTAAACCCTGGTTTATTGGGCACACAGGCATTCTTCTACGAAGAATATGTACAAGCGATAGAAAAGAAAAAGGACGAAGAAAAAGCGCGTAAACTGCAATCGATTATCAAGCCTTTTGTGCTCCGTAGAACGAAAGAGCAAGTGGCTGCAGAATTACCACCAAAAACGGAGCAGGTAATTTATTGCGACATGAGCGAAGATCAGGCCGCTTATTACGAAAAAACAAAATCTGCCTACCGTAATGATTTATTGCAGAGCATGGACGATGGAACTTTCGCAAAGAAACAGGTACAGCTTTTACAAGGGTTAACCGCCTTACGTCAGTTGGCCAACCACCCTGTAATGATTGATGGCACCTACGTTTCAGATTCAGGAAAGTTCGAGAATGTGATCCATACGCTCGATAACGTACTTAAAGGCGGACATAAGGTTTTGGTTTTTTCTCAGTTTGTAAAACATCTTGATATCTTCAAAAAACATTTTGAAGCGGAAAATATTCCATTTGCTTATTTAGATGGTGCAACCCGTAACCGTGGCGAAATTGTTTCCGAATTTCAGCAGAATACCGAACTGAAAGTCTTCTTAATCTCTATAAAAGCAGGCGGCGTAGGTTTAAACTTAACGCAAGCTGATTATGTTTTTATCCTCGACCCATGGTGGAACCCGGCAGTAGAGCAACAAGCCATCGACAGAACGCACCGTATTGGTCAGGATAAAAAGGTTTTCATTTACAAATTCATTGCAAAAGATACCGTTGAAGAGAAAATATTGGCTTTACAGAACCGTAAAAAATCGCTCGCAAATTCTTTAATTACAACTGAAGAAAGTTTCTTTAAATCACTGAGCAAGGAAGATATACGCGATATATTGAATTAATTGCCGAAATCTGCCATTGAGCGAATTCGAACAGTTTATTTGAATATTGAACCCTCTAACAGACTATTCTACTTAATTTTTTGCCACGGAAACACGGAAATCACGGATGTACTCTCTGTTGGTCACTCTGAGCATAGTCGAAGAGTTGGCTGTGTAAACAGGCATCTATAGCCAGTGTCTAACACAAACCTTTCAAGTTATTCTTTGCCATGGAGGCACAAAATTGCAAAGTATGTTTTGCAGCGTCCCATTATTTTACTATTTTAGTAAATACATCCCAAGTTAATAAGTTAAACCTTTATTAAATCCCTTGGTATGGAAATCCGTCAATCGAACTTCCCATTAAAAAACGAAACAGACCTAATTATTAGTGCTGCTATTGAGATTCATAGTTTTTTAGGCTGTGGTTTTTTAGAAATTGTTTACAAAGACGCCTTTTGCATAGAACTGAAAAACAGGGATTATTTTTACGAAAGAGAAAAGTTATACCGAGTTTATTATAAAGGTGTTCTCCTACCCCATAGCTTTTATGCCGACTTTATTATATTTGACGCGGTAATAGTAGAAATTAAATCAAAAAGTGCCCTTGCAAGCGCCGATATAGCGCAAACTCTAAACTACTTAAGATGTTCAGGATGCAAAGTTGGGCTTATTTTAAATTTCGGTAAACCAACTCTCGAAATCAGGCGTGTTGTTTTATAATCCCGATTATTAGTACTTCTTCCATGCTAATCAGCGTTTCCGTGGCTAAAACATCAACGTGATACAAACAACCTGTTCTTTCCGTGCTAATCTGTGCCTCCGTGGCAACATTACATAATTAAAATTTCTTTCAAAACTCATTTCCTTCTTACTTGTTATACAGTAGAACATAAATTTAACCATCATGACAAATCAAGATTTTAATACCGCTGTAAACAATGTTAAGGAAGCCTGGAAGTACCCAGAATTGTTCGAAAACGTTTCAAAATCTGAACGTTGGTTATCTGGCGCTGCAGGAACATATTTACTTTTTAAAGGCATCACCAGTATTTTTTCACATCCTGTAATTGGCCTTACGGGTGCAGCAATTGGTGCAGGATTACTGTACCGCGGCATTACGGGTTATTGTCCAATGCGCGATTTGGCCGAACAGCGTAAAGAAGATATTGCCCCTGATGAAGTAATTATAAGTGAAACCTATGTTGTTGACGATTTGGGGTAAAATTTTAAATACGAAATTTCCATTTCTTAATAAACTGGTTAACTTTAAAAAGTTAAACCACAATCATGAACAAGTACACACTATTATTTATTCCTGCACTTTTTGCAGGGCAAGCTATGGCACAAGATAAAAAACCAGATCCTGCCAAAGACCCAAAAACAACCGAGGTTTGGGAACCCGTTCCTAAAATTGTTACACCGGGCAAATTGCCTCAGGATGCACCGTCTGATGCCACCATTCTTTTCAACGGCAGAAATTTAGATGCATGGCATTCTGTTAAAGATCCATCTAAACCAGCTGCCTGGACAATCGACGATGGTTTTTTCACGGTAAAAAAAGGCACTGGAAATATCGAAACCAATAAAAAGTTTACCGATTACCAATTGCACATGGAATGGAAAATTCCTGAAAACATAACTGGCGAAGGTCAGGCACGTGGAAATAGTGGTGTGTTTTTAGCATCAACAGGTGGCGGTGATGATGGTTACGAAATCCAGATTATGGATGCTTATAACAATAAAACCTATGTTAACGGACAAACAGGCAGTGTTTACAAACAAGCTGTTCCATTGGCAAATGCCAACAAGAAACCAGGCGAATGGCAATATTACGATATCATTTGGAACGCGCCACGTTTTAATGAAGATGGAACAGTACAAAAGCCAGCAAGCGTTACTGTATTTTTAAACGGCGTACTTTTACAGAACGGATTTGTACTAAAAGGGGAAACCAGGTATATCGGTGCACCAGAATACAAAAAACATGGTCCGGCTTCAATTAAATTACAAGATCACGGCGATCCAAGTCCTGCAATCAGTTACAGGAACATCTGGGTAAGAGAATTATAATTTCAACAAAACAACAATATAGTCCTCGTTTGTAACGAGGATTAATGAAAATAGCGATTTTATCGCTTAATATTAAAGCACATTAAAAATGTGAATCTCTCGCATCCTCGTTACAAACGAGGACGATCACAGTTAGAGAATTATAAATACAACAAAACAACAATAAGGAACCTGCAGGCCAAAAGTTTGCGGGTTTTGTTTTATAAGATAATTTCATTGATAATTGTATCAGATTAACAGCGGTCATTTTTTATGAACAAAGGCAGATTAGAAGCATTTAGTGATGGGGTAATTGCAATTATCATTACCATCATGGTTTTAGAAATTAAAGTCCCGGAGCATGGCGAAACTTTAGCAAGCTTAAAACCGCTTATTCCAAAATTCATCAGCTATGTTTTAAGTTTTATCTACGTAGGCATTTACTGGAACAATCACCACCATTTATTGCATGCAGTTAAAAAAGTAAACGGATCAATGCTTTGGGCAAACCTTAATTTTTTATTCTGGCTCTCGTTATTCCCAGTAGCAGCCGGATGGATGGGCGAACATCATTTTGCCTTGTGGCCGGTGGTAGTTTATGGTGCTGTACTCCTGCTTGCCGCTGTTTCTTACACCCTATTGGTAATCGTAATCAAAAGAACAGAAGGTCAGCATTCGCTTGTGGTACATGCCATTGGGAATGATGCAAAAGGAAAATTCTCATTACTTTTTTATATAGGGGGCATTGCACTAAGTTTTATAAACCCATGGATTGGTGTTGCACTTTATTTCATTGTAGCCTGCATCTGGTTTATTCCCGATAAACGCATAGAGAATGCAATGCTCGAGCAGGGTTTAATTGATAATAATAATGGACTAGGCACTTAGCCTATAATAGTAATGCCAGCCCTCGCCACCTAGCCCCGATTGCAGTGAGCATCCCGATCCTTTCATCGGGATAAAACGAAAAGCGGGAAGAAACCTGAATAGCTGTATTAAAAATGCGCTTCTAACCTGAACTCGATTAATAACTTGCTTAGATATTTTCGGCTAAATATTAATTGACCTAAGGCCCTTAATAATCTAAAGCAATTCAAAACTTACCTTAACATTAAGGAGCCTGAAGCAGTTCCATATACAATTTCCGATCGATCATTTCAGCACCTAAACTCATTAAATGATCGTTCGGCAACTGACAGTCAATTAAATCGATATTCATTTTACTTAAAAAAATCAATGCTGCTTTTGAGGCATTGCTTACATGGCTAAACATGCTTTCTCCACAAAAAACACGATTTACTTTTAAACCATATAGGCCACCCACCAGCTGATCAGCCAACCAAACCTCTACACTGTGTGCGTAGCCCTGCTGATGAAGGCTAATGTAAGCATCTTGCATTTCGTTGGTAATCCAGGTACCATCCTGCCCTTTCCTTTCGGTAGTTGCGCAATTGCGGATCACTTCGGCAAAGGCCTGATTAAAAGTAATCTTGAAAACTTCCTGGTTTAAAATTTTCTGCATGCTTTTACTGATTTTAATTTTATCAGGATAAATCACACAGCGTTTGTGTGGAGAATACCAAAGAATTGGTTCGCCTTCACTAAACCATGGAAATATACCATTCGAATAGGCGATTAACAACCGCTCCGTACTTAAATCACCACCAATGGCCAATAAACCATCCTCTTCTGCCAAGGCTGGGTCTGGAAAGCCTGGATTGTCATCTAGTAGCTGAAAAAACATAGGCAAAAATAAGAAAGAAAACAAAGATTAAACCCTGGCGTTTTAAATAAGTCATACTGTAAAACAGTCCATTATGAGCGCAAAAGATAATTTCTTAAAAGTAAAACATCTTTACAACCGGGCAGGCTTCGGGGTTTCTTATGCCGACTTACAAAAATTAAGCAAAAAAAATCTCGATAAAGTGGTCGATAATCTGCTTAAAGATTCCCTAAAAAACGATCCCATTAATTTAGTAAACGATTACGAATCGAAACGACAACTTTTGGTTCAGGCGGGTTTATACTCCAAAAAAGACCTCACGGATGAAGAAAAGAAAATGCGCCAGCAGATTGTACGGGAGCAAAACGAAGTAAGCCGTGATCTGAATATTGCCTTCATTACCAAAATGATCAATACAGATGCTCCATTGAGGGAAAAGATGACACTCTTTTGGCATGGCCATTTTGCCTGCCGTAGCAATAACCCGTTTTTTGCACAACAATTAAATAACATCCAAAGAGCAAATGCACTGGGCAGCTTTAAAACCTTATTGATTGAGGTTTCCAAGTCGCCGGCAATGCTGCAATACCTGAATAACCAGCAGAATAGAAAAGGTAAACCAAATGAGAACTTCGCCCGCGAACTCATGGAACTTTTCACCCTGGGAAGAGGAAATTATACCGAGCAGGACATTAAAGAATCTGCCCGCTCATTTACCGGCTGGATGTACGACAAAGATGGCTCGTTCATTTTCAGACAAAACCTGCACGATCCTGGAACAAAAACCTTTTTCGGTAAAATCGGGAATTTTGAAGGCGAAAACATCATCGATATTATTCTAGAAAAACCAGAAACTTCACAGTTTATCGCCAGGAAAGTATATAAATTCTTCGTAAACGATAACCCGAATGAGGATCATATTAAAGAACTTGCCACACATTTTTACAACTCGAAATACGACATTGGCTCGATGATGAAAAAAATGTTTACATCAGATTGGTTTTATAGCCCTGAAAATGTAGGCACCAAAATTAAATCACCTGCCGAATTTTTAGTAGGCTTAAGTCGCGAGTTTTATGTTACCTATAACAAACCACAGGTTTTAATACAGCTGCAAAGCAGTTTGGGGCAATATTTATTTAACCCACCTAATGTAGCGGGCTGGCCTGGCGGACAAAGCTGGATTGATAGTTCATCGTTAATGTTAAGGATGCGGATTCCTTCACTTGTTTTAAATGACGGGGAAATCGACTTCAGCGGCAAAGCCGATCCTGAAGATGAAGCCGTAATTGCGTTAAGCAGAACAGCTACCACCAATGCAAATGCCAACATGAAACCAAAATCATACGTAAACGCAAATGCAGACTGGCCTAAATTTTTAGATACTTTACCAAAAGGATTAACGCCATTGGAACTTACAGAGTTTTTATTGCAACCGAAATTAAATGCAAAAATAACAACTATGGTAAGCGATAATAAAGGATTGCGAAGTACTGCAGTCGAAATTACCAGTATGCCAGAGTATCAGTTGTGTTAATAGTCAATGGTTGATGGTCCAATAGCCGATTAGCTGAACACCCAAACCAACGAACTATTGACGAATGAACATTGAACCAAAATATTAACAAGATGAACAGAAGAAATTTTTTAAGAAATACAGGATTTGTTGCAGCAGGTTCGCTATTTGTTCCGGCTTTTATGAAACCGCTTGAGGCCATGGCGCTTGATGAGCTGAGCCTATACAAAAACTTAGTTGTGGTACAGCTTTCTGGTGGAAATGACGGCTTAAACACAGTTATTCCCTTTGGAAATGATATTTATTACCAAAAAAGAAAAAGTATTGCCATTAAACCTGAAGAGGTAATTAAATTGAACGACATGCAAGGGCTAAACCCGAACATGGCGGCCCTGCAAGAAATTTATGACCAAGGCTGGATGACCATCATCAACGATGTTGGCTACCCCAACCCAGACCGCTCGCATTTCCGTTCGATGGATATCTGGCAAACGGGTAGCGACAGCAATCAATTCTTATCAACCGGATGGATTGGCCGTTATTTAGATAGCAATTGCCAAACCTGCAAGTTCCCTTATACTGCAATAGAAGTAGACGACTCGCTTTCTCTGGCCATGAAAGGACAAACCAAAAAAGGAATTGCATTAAAAGATCCTGCAGCTTTGTTCCGTAATACGAACGATCCGTTTTTTAAGGCCATGTTGCAGAATGATAAGGAACATTTAGATGAAGATAATTTAGGCTATTTGTATAAAACGATGATCGAAACTTCATCCTCTGCCAGTTACATACAGAATACCTCCAAAATTTATCAGTCGAAATCCACTTACCCTACTTCGGGTTTTGCAAACCAATTGAAAACGGTTTCTAAATTTATTTCTTCGGGATTAAAAACAAGGGTTTATTATGTATCCTTAAGTGGCTTTGATACCCACGTAAATCAAATTGGTCAACAAGGCAATCTGCTTAAACAGTATAGTGAAGGTATGGCTGCTTTTTTGAAAGACCTAAAATCGAACAATAAACTGGAGGATACCTTGGTGATTACCTTCTCCGAATTTGGCCGTAGGGTAGAACAAAACGCCAGTAACGGCACCGACCACGGAACGGCAAATAATATGTTTGTTTTTGGTGGGAAATTGAAGAAACAAGGGATTTTTAATGCTGCACCTAATTTAAGTGATCTGGATACTGGCGATTTAAAATATCAACTGGATTTCAGACAGGTTTATGGTACCATTTTAGATAAATGGCTGGATGTAAATAATGCTGATATCCTGAATAAAAAGTTTAATACACTCGATTTTATATAGATATTACAAAGAAGTCAAGTTTAATAAGCTACAGGCTATGAAACTTGACTTCTTTATTATTTACTTCCTTTTTAACACATATACAGGCCTACTGCTATCTTTATCAATCTGATCGGTATAGGTATTAAAAAGTTCATAACCATATCCTTTCAGTTTATTGAGGCAATCCATCTGGGAATTGAAAAGTAAATCGTTTCCATCGTCGTCTCTTACGTTCAGTTCCTTAGGCCTTTTGAATTTTTGTCCATAATCTATCCTGGCAATATAGGTATCGCCACCGTTGTAAATCGGTTTGACCTCAATGTATTCCACCTTGATATCGCTTAATTTAAAGCCATTTACATTTTGGGCTTTGGCACGCGACAGCCCAAAGCAGGCGACAAGTGCCGCTGCAAGAATTAATTTTTTCATGTTGTGTTTCTTTTGTGTGTGATTCTAAATTACGAAGAATACGTGAGTATGTATTAAATGAATTGTAACAAAACATCCATTATTAAATCTTAAACTAAAAAACATAATGAACTTTTTAGGCAATATTATCTGGATTATTTTTGGCGGTATCTTTATTTTCTTCGAATATATTATTGGAGGTTTAATCCTTTGTCTAACCATTGTGGGGATTCCTTTTGGTATCCAATGTTTTAAATTTGCCATTGTAGGCCTTGCTCCTTTTGGCGTTAAAATAACTGACACTTCATCAAACACAGGTTGCCTTTCTACCATCATGAACCTGATCGGGATTTTATGCGGCGGTTTCTGGATTGCTTTAACCCATTTGTTTTTTGGTATTTTGCTTTGCATTACCATTGTGGGTATTCCATTTGGGCGCCAGCATTTTAAATTAATGAATTTAGCTTTTACACCGTTCGGAAAATCGATTTCTTGATTTGGGGGTAATTCTTCTATTTCGTCATAGCGAGGCACGAAGCAATCTTACAACAACCGCTATTAAGATTGCTTTTTCTGAAAAGCAGGGTCCTGTGTTTATCGGACCCGAAAGCCCTGCCATCCGCTTTACCTCTCTACGTTCGGTGCCCGCTTCTGTCAGGTTTATTAAACTGTGGCCAGTTTCCACTAGCAAAAAACTTTGTTCTTAGCCCCGATTGAATGGATGCCCACGATACTTCATCGGGGCAGGAAGGAAAGCGGGATTGTCGAAACCGATGAGCACAACCATTCTGCTCCAAAACTATTTGATCAATCCTATTGATTTAGAATGTTCAATCGCTTCCTTACTTTCATTAAATAAGCAAGCTTTTACATTTTTACCTTCTACTTTTTTGAGAAACTCCCCCGCTTCTGCTTCTTTTTCAGGACGAATATTGCGAATGTAGACCGCTTCGATATTTTTTGGATACTTCTCCACTATTGTAGAATAAATTTTTGGGTCCTGCTGCGAGTTATCGCCAAAAAACACAAACTTCTGGTTGGGAAAGGCATCTAAAATTCGCATTACCCTCAATAATTTACCTTCATGTCCTGTTTTACCTGTTCTGACTAAATCTTTCCACCGCTTTAATGTATTTAAAAGAAAAGCACCGTCAGGCAACTTGTTAAACCTAAACGTCTCGACCAAATAATCGTAAAGGTTCCATTCGCTGCTGCTTACATAAAAAAAAGGATTGGGCTGATCTGATTCAGTGTGCGACATGGCCAATTGCTGATAATGACTGGCCGCATCAGGAAAGGTTTTACGTGTATGTGGATTCTTGATAAACAGCTCTCTCAACCGCCGCCCTATAGTTGCCGAATGAGAAATCATCACAGTATCATCCACATCCGAAATAAAGGCATATTGCGTAATGTGCGGTACATATACCTTCCCCTCACCTGTACTTAAAACTTTCCCGTTTTTATCAACAGCTTCTACCTTAACAAAGTGCCAGCCTGCAGGCACATCATGTTCAGCCTTCCATTCGAACTTAAAAAAGCCATCCCCTTCGGTTTTATTGTAAATCGTTTGATCAAAAAATTGCAAACGCACCTCAACAAAAGCATAAGGTTTTAAGATGAAGAGCTTTAAAAGATGTGCAATATTAACAAACAAATTATTGCTGTAAACCTGCTGTGTTTTTGCTTTGCGTTTAAAAACATGACCATAAACAACCAAATTGTGTGCGTGGCCATAGCCATGATATACTTTAACACTAGCAGATTTATTCATCTGTATTAAAACAGAGTTTATTAAAAGTTGTTTGTGATGTAAACCATAAGGTAACACATGAAATTATTATTCATCATCAATCCAGGCTCGGGCAGTCACGACATTAACCTAAAGGAAGTAATTTCTACCCATTTCGATGCAAAAAAAACGGAGATCGATCTTTTCGAATTACCGGAAGACTGCTCTTTAGAGCAGATAAAAGAAAGGATTAAAGCTGCGAAGGCAGATCGTGTGGTGGCCGTTGGTGGCGATGGCACCCTAAAACTGGTTGCCGAATGTCTGTTGCATACCGAAACGCCTATTGGAATAATCCCTGCTGGTTCTGCAAATGGAATGGCGAAAGAATTAGGTATCCCGACTGATATTGAACTTGCTTTAGCCATTTTGGATGAAGGCCGTTTGCAAAAAATCCATGTGGTTAAACTCAACGACGAAATCTGCATCCATTTATCCGATTTAGGTTTTAATGCCTACCTGGTAAAGAAATTTGATTCCCTGCCCCAACGCGGCATGTGGGGTTATGCAAAGGCTACATGGCATGCTTTATGGAACCACAGCAGAATGGACGTGCAATTGAACCTAAGAGGTGAAACAATCACTTCTAAAGCGGCAATGGTGGCTATTGCAAACGCAACCATGTACGGTTCTGGATTAAAAATAAACCCAGACGGAAAATTAGACGATGATCTTTTCGAAGTGGTTTTGGTAAAAGATTACTCATATCTTGAAATACTAAAGATATGGATCACCAAATTACCTTTCAACCCTAAAAAAATAGAAGTATTTCAAACCGCTGAGGTTAAGGTTTCTTCGAAACATAAAGCACACTTTCAGGTTGATGGAGAATACATTGGCAGGGTGAATACCGTTGAAGCAAAAATTCTACCTGCAGCCATAACGGTGGTTTTACCTGAGGTATCAGAAGGATGAACGGTGAATTTTAATGGTAAAATACAATCTGAAGAATTCGGCAATAAAACAGATGCGGAACAAAATATCAAACCACCGTTCGCCGAGGTTTAACGCTTCTGGTAAATAAGTAATAAAGCCGATGGAAAATATCCATACCACCAAACGAAAAGGGAATTGAATGTAGTAGGTAATAAAACCGAATTTCTTAAATAAGATTAAACCCGCTGCCGATACAAAAAGCGACACAAATAAGGGCAACAATAAAACAACCTTGGCCTGCGAAAGGATCTGATCGGGGATTTCGTTCAGGTGAGTTAAAATCTGCCAAAACTGTTTAGCCAATAATGCAATGCTGATGATATCCAGTAAGGCAAAAAATCTTGTGGTGTTCTTCATTTACTTACAATACTTTGCTAAATAATCATCAGCCATTTTACTCCCCATATATTTAACAAATAAAAAATCTTCACAGGCACCTTGTTTATCACCCTGTTTTATTTTTTTTAGGGCCATTTTTATCCGGTCATCCAAGTATTCATCATCAATGCCCAACTGGTTTTTAATGGCAATAATCTGAACCTCTTGTCCGGGTTTTGCCTGGTCGATGTTTTTATAGAAATTAATTACCGAGTTGGTTAAGGCTTCTTCAGCTAGATAAGTACGGATAGCTTCCTGAATGGCTTCGCTTGATTTCCCTTCACAATTATAGCCCGAAAGTTTAAAATTAACCGGCGCAACAATCGAAACTGTGGTATCGTAACCTGCCGGAACCTGCCATTTACCGCTGCTTAAACGCACCAAGCGCAGGGCCTCTTCATCCAGATCAGATAATATTCCTTTGCTAATTTTCGAAAAATAAACCTTCCCTTGTGCATCAAGCTTAAAGCTCACATTTACCGTTCCTTGAATACAATTATCTTTAGAGAACTGCGGATAAATGGTATTCTCTCTCAGGAAGTTTACAAAACCGCTTTTACCCGATTTAAACTGAACCTGGGCCATGGCCAGTGAACAGCAGAAAAGTAAAAAAAGGGTCAACAGGTTTTTCATTATACTAATTTACGGTTTTAACTGCAGAGAACGCAAAGTTTTTTGTATGGGAGCTTGATATTTTACCACAGAGAACATGGAGTTTTTCACAGAGAAAATGAGAGATTTAATTGACATTTAAATAGTAAGATCGTGATTATCGTCGATTAGCACTTCGTGGTTCCAATCAAGTCACCAATGACGAATAAAAAAAAACGACAATCATTTCCTTTGGTTAAGCAAATGACAATCCGCCTATATTTGTCATCATAACTTCTATGGTTTTTCTAATAATGACTTCTGGAAATGACAATCGCAAACAAATATCTCTGCGGGCTCTGTGGCCTTCTCTGTGTTCTCGGTGGTTAAAAACTAAGAAAACGTAGCCTTTAAAATCAAATTCGGGTCAGGACAGTTTGCCAGGTATTTTTCTCGCTCACTAAACCTACAAACCCCAGGGTAATCGCCTTTTAATCCTTCCATATTTTCGATCAATTGAAAATGAAGGTGTGGTGGCCAGTAACCATTCTCTTCTTTTGAGCCTAATACTGCAATTTTGGCCCCGGCAGGAATGAATTTACCTTCCTTAAGGCCATTTAACGAAGCTAGGCTTAAATGCCCATATAACGCATTAAACTTAAAACCATCAATTTCGTAAGCTAAGATAATGGTTGCGCCATAATCGCCAAATTTGTTGTTATTGGCAAAGCTTTGAACAGTGGCATCATAAAAATTGTAGATCGATGTCCCCGCTGGGCCCCAGATATCAACACCTAAATGTAACCTGCGAGCTCCTTCACCGGCATTAAAATGAGCACTTCGTGAATATATGGTGCGGTGTTCGTCATAACCGCCAATTCCATAACGGGCATTATTATCAATTAATTTTCCATTTACCCAAGCAGAAAACAAATCGGTATTATCCAGAATTTTATCCGTTAACTCAGTGTTTGCTGCAGTAAAATCTAAAGATAAAAGCTGATCCCGTTCTACATCAAAATCAACCACCTTATGGATCAATGAAGCATTCGCTTGAATAATCTGCTCAAAAGTTTGCATTTATAATCTACTTAAAAATATAAACGAAGTTATAAATATAGTGAGATAAGGCTCCTCCAATTACAAACAGGTGCCAAAGTTCGTGACTGTGCATCCACCTGAAGAGCTGTTTATCCTTTGCATAATAATAAGTTCCGGCAATGTAAAAAACACCACCGAACATTAACCAGACAATAGCGCCAATAGGTAACGTACCTAGCATTTTCTGTAGCAAAGGCACAATTAAGCAGCCCATTAAAATATAGATAGACAATGAGATAGCCGTGCTTTTTAATCGGTTAAAGATTTTAAGCAGGCAACCTATAATAGCGATAACCCATACGATTGCGAACAAACTCCAACGTAACCAGTCATCAAAAACCAGCAAAGCAGTTGGTGTGTAAGAACCTGCTATCATTAGATAAATGCAGCAATGATCGAATTTTTGCCAAAAACGTACACCATAATCGGTAGCCGGATAACCATGATACATAGCACTTACGCCAAAAAGGATAAAAGTGCCAATGCTATAAATCCAGGCAGCAGTATATTCAATAGGTGTATTGCATTTCTGGAGCAATAAATAACCAGCCGGAATTGCAATTAATGCCGGTATAAAATGAGTGAAGAAATTAACGGGTTCCCTTAGCTTCCTCACAAAGATTATTCGCTGTCTTCGTCTTTTTGTCTAGGCTCTTTTGCAATCTTCTCGAAAAGATGATCCATGCGCTCTACATACTCATTCGTATCATCTACAAAGAAAGTAAGCTCTGGCACTACCCTAACCTGATGGCGGATTCTGCTTCCCAGTTTATACCTGATTTCGCCCGAATGTGCGTTAACTGTATTGATAGAAAGCGTGGTGTTATTGGTATTAAAAAAGCTCAGGTAAACTTTAGCCACTGCCAAATCCGGCGAAACCCGAACACGGGTAATGGTTACCAATGTATTAGGCAAAAATGCAGCACCTTCACGCTGAAAAACCTGTGCTAACTCCTCTTGTAATACTCCTGCAAATTTCTGCTGACGTTTACTTTCCATAATGTATTTATCTATCGTTATTGTGATGAAACCTCGCAGGTTTTAAAAACCTGCGAGGTTTATTTTCGCACCGCAATGACGGAATTTAATCTAATATAACAAATTACTATCATACGGGTATCTTGCCACGTGCGCAGCTTTAATCTTATCGTACAATAATGTTTTAAACTCTTCTAAGTTTTCTTTTTCGGTAGCCGATATAAACAATACAGGCACTTTATCGTGGCTCATCCAGCTTTTCTTAAAGTCTTCCAAAGTGAGCTTGCCATCATCTTCTTCATCGTCAAGCTCTGGCGAAACATAGGCATCAATCTTATTAAAAACTAATATCATGTCTTTATCAATCGCGCCAATATCTTTCAAGGTTTCATTGACTGTATTAATCTGATCTTCGAAGTTAGGATGCGAAACATCAACCACGTGGATCAACAAATCAGCTTCACGTACTTCATCTAAAGTAGATTTAAAACATTCTACCAAATGGTGAGGCAGCTTGCGGATAAACCCAACGGTATCAGAAAGTAAAAAAGGCAAATTCTCGATCACAACTTTACGAACTGTTGTATCTAAAGTTGCAAACAGTTTATTTTCCGCAAATACTTCCGATTTCGACAGCATATTCATGATGGTCGATTTACCAACGTTCGTATAGCCTACCAAAGCAACCCGAATTAACTGTCCGCGATTTTTACGCTGCGTTTCGTTCTGACGATCTATGTTTCTTAAACGCTCTTTTAACAAAGAGATTTTATTTAAAATAATCCGTCTATCACTTTCTATCTGGGTTTCACCCGGACCACGCATCCCGATACCACCTTTCTGGCGCTCTAAGTGAGTCCACATACCGGTTAAGCGTGGCAAAACATATTGTAATTGTGCCAGTTCTACCTGTGTTTTTGCCTGTGCAGTTTGGGCCCTGTTGGCAAAAATATCAAGGATCAGATTGCTTCGATCTAAAACCTTAACTCCAAGTTCACGATCGATGTTACGCAGTTGCGACGGCGATAATTCATCGTCGAAAACCACCACATCAATTTCTTCTGATTTTACATAAGCTTTTATCTCTTCCAATTTTCCCGTACCCACAAATGTAGCACGCTCTGGTTTAAGCATTTTCTGTGTAAAAACTTTCTCTACCTTCCCCCCGGCTGTATCTACCAAAAAGGCCAACTCATCTAAATATTCTTTTGTTTGGGCTTCTTTTTCGCCTGGCGTAACCACTCCGACTAAAATTGCCCGTTCCTGCACTACGGCAGTATCATATGTCTTTTGTTTTCCCATGTAATTGAGGCAAATATACGAAATTTGCGAACGTGTAAATCTTTTTAAGTCGCAAAGACTTCCGAAGTTTGCCTGTGCTTTGGCCTTTGAGACTTCGGAAGTCTGTTGATTATATCTGCCCTATAAATTCTTTTATTGCAACACCTGGGTTGTCAGTCTTCATAAAATTCTCGCCAATTAAAAATCCGTTAAAACCCGCGGTTTTTAATTCCCTGATCGTTTGTGGATTACTGATCGCACTTTCCGAAATCTTTAAAAATTCGTTCGGGATTTTGTTTACCAGATCGAACGATGTCTGAATATCTACTGTAAAATCGCCCAGGTTTCTATTGTTTACACCAATGGCATCCAGATTTGGGCAGATGCTCCGTTCCAACTCTTCCAGGTTGTGCACTTCTAACAACACGTTTAAACCTAAATCTTTTGCAAACTTTCCGAAATCGTTAATCTGTTGAGGTGTTAATATTGAGGCAATCAACAGAATAATATCAGCGCCCCAAGCTTTTGCTTCGAGGATCTGATACTCATCGATCATAAAATCCTTTCTTAAGATCGGAATATTGTTTGCCGCCCGTGCTGCCAGAATATCGTCGGTTTTACCGCCAAAGAAATCTACATCCGTTAATACCGAAAGCGCTGATGCGCCTGCAGCATTATAAGCCTGCGTTACCTCTGCAACATCGGCAATGCCATTGATTAACCCTTTTGATGGTGAGCGGCGCTTAAACTCAGCAATAATGCCAGTACGGTCTTCGGCCAATAGAAACTCCTTAAAGGAATAAGGCGTTCGGTTAAAATGTACCGAATTTTCTAAATCCTGTACAGAAACCAAAGCTTTGGCAGCTGCAACCTCTTCCTTTTTACGTAATACGATTTTATCTAATATGTTCACCCCTAAATCCCCTGAAGGGGACTTTGACTTTCCATCGTTCATATTTCTGTTATAATCAATTTTAAACTTTAAGTTATTTGGGTTTTCATTCCCCCTTCAGGGGGCTAGGGGGTCGTTAACCAGTTTTCCATCATCTGTTTCCCATACTCCGTTAGCACACTTTCTGGGTGAAACTGTACCCCGCGTACATCCAAAGTTTCATGTCTTAACGCCATGATCTCATTCTTATGATCTCTTGCTGTAATTTTTAAACACGAAGGGAAGTTCTCTTTACTCACTACCCAACTATGGTAGCGACCAACATTTATGGTTTGCGGGCATTCCCAGAACAAAGGCTCATCGCCATCTACAACAGTTACCGGTGTCGCAATTCCGTGCATTGGTCTGCCCAGGTTCAATAAAGTACCGCCAAAAACTTCGGCGATGGCTTGCTGGCCTAAACATACCCCAAAGATACTCTTCGTTGGCGCATAAGTTTTAATTACATCCAACAACAAGCCTGCTTCTTCCGGAATGCCCGGCCCAGGTGAAAGTAAAATTTTATCATACTTTTCTACATCAGCCAGATCGAATTTATCATTTCTCCAAACCTCTGCTTCATAACCAACTTCGTTAATTAAATGCACAAGATTGTAGGTAAAACTATCATAGTTATCAATTACTAAGACGGTTTTTTTATCTATATTTTCCATTTTATTTCCTGTTAACGGATTTTACTCCAAGCTAAAAACTCCTCACTCCCAACTATATTCCCTCTGCCATTTGCACCGCTTTACGCAAAGCTGCAATTTTATTGTTCACCTCCTGCATTTCAGTTTCGGGAACAGAATCGGCCACAATACCTGCGCCTGCACGGTAATGCAGTTCGTTATTCTTGCTCATAAACGTCCTGATCATGATGGCATGGTTAAAATCTTCATTAAAGCCCATAAAACCAATTGCACCGGCATAAAAATTCCTGCCCAGCTTTTCGTTTTCGTCAATCAATTGCATGGCTTTATATTTTGGCGCACCACTTAAGGTACCTGCCGGATAGGTATCTGCAACGACTTTAAAAGCACTTACGTTTTCCTGCAAATGACCGCTCACTTTACTTACCAGGTGGATCAGGTGCGAATAGTATTGTACTTCTTTAAAAGATTTTACCTCCACACGATTACAGTGCCTGCTAAGGTCGTTTCTGGCCAAATCAACAAGCATTACATGTTCTGCACTTTCTTTCGGGTCTTGTTCTAATTTACGGGCCTGTTCAGCATCTTCGATGTCATTTCCGCTGCGTTTAAAAGTTCCTGCGATTGGAAAAATGTTGGCCGAATTGTTTTTGATGGTAATCTGCGCTTCGGGTGAAGAACCGAACAACTTAAAATTCCCATAATCAAAATAAAACAGGTAAGGAGATGGGTTTATCGAACGCAGGCAACGGTACACATTAAATTCATCACCAGAAAATGCTTGCTTAAATGCTCTTGAAGGCACAATCTGAAAAACATCTCCACGATAAATATGCTTTTGTAGTTTCTCTACCAGATCCATAAATCCCTGATCGGTTAGGTTCGAACTTTCCTCACCACGAAGTTGAAACTTATATTCAGGGTAATTTTTATTCTGGATCAGGTACTCCATTTTTTCAAGCCCGCCCTCTTCTTCTCCTTCGAAAGTATTTTTGAAAAGGGTAATTTCATTTTTAAAGTGATCGATGGCGATGATATAACGGTACAGGTGATACTGCATTTCCGGAATTTCTTCACCCTCTGGTGTTTCAGAAGTAAACTTTATATCTTCAAAATGTTGTACTGCATTCCAGGTAAAATAGCCAAACAGACCGCTCGAAATAAATTTGATTTCGGGTAATTCCGTTTCGCTGAATTTATCTTTAAAATCGGCAATTTCTTCAATCAGGTTTTTACTTTCGGTAATCTCTACAGCGCCATCAGGGAAATAAGTCTCCAATCGCGATCCTTTTAAAATAATTCCCGCTACCGGATCGGCACAAACAAAACTCATCGAGTTTTCTCTGCTGTGGTAATCAGAACTTTCTAACAAGATACTGTTAGGATACACATCACGTAAGCGTAAATAAATGCTCACTGGCGTTGTGGTATCGGCAAGCATTTTTTTGTAAGTCGTATTAATTTTATACATGATAAAGGTAAATGGTGTAAGCTATAGGGCTTAAGGTTTGCATTTCGTATTTTTTAACAATAAAAAGCCCGGCGTGTGGTTCTACGCCGGGCTTTAATGGTTCTTTAATAAGGTTTAGGTTGATAAACTATATTTTGTTCATACGCAGCCAGCGCAATTCGTTCGAATTACTTTGCCAAAGCCATGTATGTATATTGTTGATCATGAGCAACAAAAATATAAAGAATTTCCAAAAATGGAAATAATTATGAAAATAAATTTAGCAGGAAGGCAGGAGTCGATTGGATCATGACATAATCTCTAATTAGTCTTATGCCTTTCGCTATGCGCCAAACGCCCAGCCCTCTACTTTGCAATTGGCTATGAAACCCCAAAAAACGATCTTCCTGGCACAGCTTTAACCATAAGCAGAATGGCAACAATAATCAGGATCAATGCCAATCCAAAGAATACAGCAATGGTGCGGTGTTTTGCAACAGCTTCTGTTACCTTTTTCGATTTTGCATTACCAATGGTAATCAGAATAATGGCAATAAGCATCATTGAAGTATGTTCAGCCTTAAAGTAACGGCCTATGGCATCGCTCATCGGCAATTTTGTTAATGGACTTAAGAAAAAAAGCACCAAACCCATCAGGAATTGAATGTGTGCACTGATCAGCGTAAATACATTCAGCTTACGGTTACCTTCCGTGTAAGTTTTATTACCAAACCAACCAGCCAAAGCATTGATTACAGCAATAACCAATAGAATTAATACGATGTAGCGCCATCCGGAGTGCGCAGATTTTAAGATGTTGTACATTTTTATCAAATATGTTTAGTCAAAAATAGACATTAATTGTAAAAAATAGGATATTCAACAGATTGAACGCTTATTTATATTAGTTTTAAACAAAAAAAACACTAAACTTATTATGAAGAAAATTTTACTCGCCATTGGGCTGGTATTTTCTACTACATTTCTGTTTGCCCAGCAAACCTCCTTTCCTGTTAACGGTTCTTTCGATACCCGACCTGGAATGTTTGCTTTTACCAATGCAACCATAGTAGTTAATGCCAACCAAACCCTAACAAATGCCACACTTTTAATCAAAGGACAAACCATACAGGGTGTTGGCACCGGTTTAGCCGTGCCTAAAGGCTATGTGGTAATAGACCTTAAAGGAAAATTTGTTTACCCCTCCCTAATTGATGCCTTTACCAGTTATGGCCTTAGCGAAACACCTGCACAACAGCGTGGTTTCGGCGGTCAGCGTCAGTCTATTTTCGTATCTACCAAAAAAGGTGCTTATGGCTGGAACGAATCAATCAGGCCGGAAACTTATGTAAAAAGCATCTTTTCTACCGACAGCAAAAAAGCAGATGAATTACGTAAGGTAGGCTTTGGTAGTGTAAACGTAATTAATCGCGATGGTATTGCCCGCGGCGTTTCTGCTGCTGTAACTTTAAACGAAGGCGCAGATAACAGCGTATTTTTAAAAGATCAAACCGCAGCAAACTATTCATTTAACAAAGGAACATCATCAAACGATTACCCAACCTCATTAATGGGCTCTATTGCTTTATTGCGCCAAACCTATTATGATGCGCAATGGTATGGCAAACAAAAAGATGAGTTTAACATTTCTTTGGATGAATTTGGCAAGCAACAGACCATGCCACAGATTTTTGAAGTTGATGGATGGCAGAACATCCTGCGTGCTGATAAAATCGGAAAAGAATTTGGCAAAAAATACATCATTAAATCTACAGGTGATGAATACCAACGCATAAACGAGGTTAAAGCTACCGGAGCCAGTTTAATTATTCCAGTAACTTTCCCTAAAGCTTATGATGTTGAAGATCCGGCAGAGGCCAGAAACGTCACTTTATCACAAATGAAAGGCTGGGAACTGGCACCAACCAATCCAGCCAGCTTGGAAAAAGCAGGGATTAAATTTGCTTTAACGGCATTCGGACTGGAGAACAGTCGCGATTTTTGGGCAAATATCCGCACTGCGATAGAAAATGGCTTAACTGAAAAACAGGCCCTACAATCGGTTACCGAAATTCCTGCTTCACTTTTGGGCATCAGCGATAAAGTTGGTTCCCTGGAAAAAGGAAAAGTAGCCAATTTTTTAATCTCATCTGATAACCTGTTCAAAAACGGAAACATTATTTTCGAAAACTGGGTACAGGGCAAACGTTTCATTGTTAACAAAATGGATGTGAGCGATGTACGCGGCACTTATAATTTAAACGTTGATGGTATTGGTGCTTTAACCCTAAAAATTACGGGTACAGGTGGCGGATCGACAGCAGCTATTGAAAGAATTGGTGTAGATAGTGTAAAAACCACAGCAACCTTTAGCAGAAATGGCGATTGGATAAGCATCAATTTCAATTTAAAGAAAAACCCTAAGGGTGATGTCCGTTTAAGCGGTTACATTACTTCGGCAAATCCGGTTACCATCAAAGGCGAATCGGCTCTGGCTGACGGCACTACGGGAAAATTTACAGCAACTTATAAAGAAGCCGCAAAAGAAACACCTAAAAAAGAAGAGCCAAAAAGCACTTTGGCCATGGGGCCGGTAATTTACCCTTTCTCGGCTTTCGGAAGCACTGAACTGCCCAAACAAGAAACGGTTTTAATTAAAAACGGTACCGTTTGGACGAATGAAAAAGATGGAATCCTCCAAAATGCCGACGTACTTTTAGAAAACGGAAAAATTAAAGCGGTTGGCAAAAACCTTTCGGCAAGCGGCGCAAAAGTGATCGATGCTACCGGTAAACACGTAACCGCTGGTATTATTGATGAGCACTCGCACATTGCAGGCGCAGGCGGCATAAACGAAGGTGCACAATCGGTTTCTGCCGAGGTACGCGTTGCCGACATCCTCAACTCTGAAGACGTAAACATTTACCGCCAGCTGGCCGGTGGTGTAACCACTTCACAAATCCTGCATGGGTCTGCCAATCCGATCGGTGGTCAGTCGCAATTGATCAAACTACGCTGGGGCAAATCGCCAGAGGAACTGAAATTTGCAGGTGCTGATGGCTTCATTAAATTTGCTTTGGGCGAAAACGTGAAACAAAGCAATTTCGGCACAGGTGCCCGTTTCCCGGTTACACGTATGGGTGTTGAGCAAACTTTTGTGGATGAATTTACCCGTGCAAAAGAATATGAAAAAGCATTATCCGTAAAAGGTAACAGCGTACGTAAAGATTTAGAATTAGATGCTATTGTTGAGATTTTGAACAACAAACGTTTCATTACCTGCCACTCTTATGTGCAGAGCGAGATTAATATGTTAATTCATGTGGCAGACAGCTTAGGCTTTAAGATCAACACCTTTACACACATTTTAGAAGGTTATAAAGTAGCCGATAAAATGAAAGCACACGGCATTGCAGGTTCTACCTTTTCTGATTGGTGGGCCTATAAAAACGAAGTGGCCGAAGCCATCCCTTACAATGGAAAAATTATGCATAATGTTGGTGTAACTACGGCTTTCAACTCTGATGATGCCGAAATGGCCCGTCACTTAAACCAGGAAGCTGGTAAATCGGTATTATACGGTAACGTTCCGGAAGAAGATGCCTTTAAGTTTGTAACCTTAAACCCGGCAAAAATGCTGCACATCGACGATAAAGTGGGCAGTTTAAAAGCAGGTAAAGATGCAGATGTGGTGATCTGGACCGCCAATCCACTTTCTATCTATGCCAGGGCAGAGAAAACTTTTGTAGATGGTATTGCTTATTGGGATATCGAGAAAGATGCTCAGGTAATCAAAGCTCAACAGACAGAAAAAGCACGCTTGATCCAGAAGATGTTAGAGAGCAAAAGCAAAGGTGGCCGTACACAACGTCCATTGGGCGATGCACCACGTCTGTACAATTGCGAAACCTTAGAAAACTATTCAGCAGAATTAACCGAGAAAGAACATGCACACTAACATGAAAACATATTTATTCAGTCTGGCTTTTTCGGCTTCGAGCCTGATGTGTTTTGCGCAGGCGAACATATCGCCAGCTAAAAAACAAAGCAAAACCATTGCCATAACAGGTGCAACCGTACATGTTGGCAATGGAACAGTGATCGAAAACGGAACCATCCTTTTTGGCAACGGAAAAATTATCTCGGTTACCGCTAACGGACAGGTACCACAGGATGATGTAATGCGCATTGTGGCTACAGGTAAACACATTTACCCAGGCTTTATTGCTGCAACCACAAACCTGGGTTTAACCGAAATTGAAGCTGTAAAAGCAACATTGGATTTTCAGGAGATCGGAGATTTTAATTCACACATCCGTTCTATTGTGGCTTACAATACCGACTCGAAAGTTCCGGCTACATTACGTAGCAATGGCGTATTAATGGCGCAACCAACTCCACAAGGCGGCACGGTTTCGGGCAGTTCGTCAGTTGTTCAGCTTGATGCCTGGAACTGGGAAGATGCAGCCCTTAAAACAGACGATGCCATGCACATGGCCTGGCCTGTTACGCCACGTTTTAGAGGCGGTTTTGGTGGTTTCGGCAGGCCACAACAATCGCCAGAAAGCTTAGCCGAAAGAACGCAGGCTGCCATTGCGCAGTTAACTTCTTTCTTTGCCGAGGCAAAAGCTTATGCTGAAATGAGCAAACCAGATGCAATTAATACCCGTTTCGAGGCGATGAAAAAAGTATTCGCCGGTAACGAAAAATTGTTTATCGCGGCCGAAAGTCAGAAAGATATTGTTGCAGCCGTTAATTTCGCCAAGAAATTTGGCATCACCCCGGTAATTACAGGGGCAGATGAAGCTTACCTGATCATCGATTTCTTAAAAGAAAACAACATTACCTTAGTGGTGAAACAGCCTCATGCTTTACCTAACAATAATGATGACGATGTAAATATGCCTTACAAAAATGCTGCAATATTGGCCAATGCAGGCTTAAATGTAGTATTGAGTATTGATGGTTACTGGCAACAACGCAACCTGCCTTTTATGGCGGGTACGGTTACGGCCTGGGGCTTGGATAAAGAAAGAGCTTTATCAACCATTACCTTAAACGCTGCAAAAGCGATGGGCGTTGAGAAAAGCACAGGCAGTATTGAGACGGGCAAAGATGCTACTTTCTTTATTTCAGCTGGCGACGCTTTGGATATGCGCACCAACAAAGTGGAGCAGGCTTTTATTCAAGGCAGGGATATTAATCTTGATAACCTGCACAAACAGTTGGATAAAAAGTTTAGTGATAAATATATTGTTGAGAAGAAATAAGTTAACACCAGTTTAACACAAACGGCCGATATTGATTTATCGGCCGTTTTTTATTTTAACATCAGCAATCAAAATGCCAACACACTAAACCTATTATTAATATTAAATCAGGATTCAGTTAACAGCACATTAACATCTTTGTCATCATAAAAAATCAGAACAAATCATAATGAAATCTGCCTGAGCAGCAAAAAAACAGGCTCAGGCAAGCTTCATAACCGTTAAAAAAACAAATGATGATGAAAAATTTACTTATTGCAGTGATGCTGTTTTTATGTTATTCCAGTAATTCGGTTATAGCACAGACTACCCAAGCATCAATCTCCGGAATTGTAACGGATAATCAAAAGAAGCCCATCCCAGGTGTTTCTGTTCAAATCAAAAACAACTCTACTGGTTTTACCACCAGAACATCAACAAACGCTCAGGGAGAATACACATTTAAAGAGCTTCCTTTAGGTGGCCCCTACACCATTAAAGCAACATACATTGGCTTTGCAGAGCAAAACAGAACAGGTTATATGCTTAACCAGGGCGATGCTGTAATCGTAGCGGTTAACATGCAGGAAGATGCGAAAACACTTGATGGTATCACAGTTAATGGATCAGCTTTAAGAAATAAAGTGCAGCAATTTGGTGCTTCAACAGAAATTTCATCGAAGACGATGAACTTGTTACCAGTAAATGGCCGTAACTTTTCAAGTTTAACAGACTTATCTCCGCTATCAGGTCCCGGTGGAATTTCTGGCCAGTTAGGCTCGTCAACCAACTTCACCATTGATGGTATGACAGCGAAAAACCCAACTTCAGCAGGTAGTACAACCAGCCGTAGTGGTGCGCCATATTCTATCTCAATTGAAAGTGTCCGTGAGTTTAAAGTAGTAACCAATCAGTACGATGTAAGTTTAGGTCGTTCAGGTGGTGGTACAATCAGTGCTGTAACTAAATCTGGTACAAATCAAATTACAGGTAGTGCTTTTGCTTATAACCGTGCTGATTTCCTTGCAAGTAAATATGACATCAGAGGAAATAGAAGAACTAATGATTTTTCAACTTATCAGTATGGTTTTAGCTTAGGTGGCCCGATCATAAAAGATAAATTACATTATTTTGCAGCCTGGGATCATCAAAGAGATTCTCGCCCATTAATTATTGCCGATATTAACTCGGATGCGGATGTAGCCCGTTTCAACATCACAAACAGCACACTAAATAATTTTTTAGCTGTTGCAAGATCAAAATATGGTGTAGCTAATACTCCACAATTTGGTTCTTTCCCAAAAAAGAGAGGCACCGATGCAGGTTTCCTTCGTTTAGATTGGCAGATTGATGATAAAAATTTATTAACCGTTAGAGATAACTATACCAACGACAGAAATCCGTTAGGATTAGCTGACAATACGGCCATCAACTTTTACGAAAGTTATGGAAATGATAAAAACGTGGATAATAGCTTATTGGCTACCTTACGTTCAACAATCAGCAGCAAAGTTACCAATGAATTAAAATTGCAGCATTTGTACACCTACCAGGCTAGTACGCAAAATGATGAATTAGGTTTTGCTATACCAAGAGCGGTTGTTTCTAATTTACAATCTACTACCCCAACTGGCAGTTTATTAACAGCTATTCAAATTGGCGGTCACCGTTTCGGACAAGAAGGTTTTACCAATAACGTGTTGCAATTGGTAGATAATTTCTATTATAACACAGATAAAATTAAATATACTTTTGGTGTAGATATCATGTACACCCATGCAAAATCATTGTATGGTAGTGAAGTAAATGGTCGTTTTACTTTTAACAGATCAGGCACAGGAGCAACCGATCCAACCGCTTTACAAAACTTCGATAATTTAACACCAATCAGTTATTACAGAGAAGTTCCTTTAGTTGCTGATCCAACTGTTGTCGGCAAATTATGGAATACAGCAGTATATGGCCAAATGCAAACTAAATTGGGTAAAGGTTTAGATTTTACAGGTGGTTTACGTTTAGATTATAGCAAGTACCCAACCTCACCATTAAATCAGCAATTATTTGATGCCATAGGTGTAAGAACAGATCATAAATTAAAGCAGTTTTTAATTCAGCCTCGCATCCAGTTTAATTGGGATGTGAATGAAAAACATACTGATTACGTTCGCTTAGGCGCCGGAATTTTTGGATCAGATGTGAACAATTATGTAACCATTAACAACTTAACATTTGATGGTAAACATTTTGCAACGGTTGATGTTACAGGTACAGGTGTACCTACTCCTAACTTTATTGGCTACAGAAACGGAACTGCTTCAGCACCAACGCTACCGTCACTACAAATCCCTACCATTAATACTTATGCTGACGATGCGAAAATACCAGTAGTGTATAAAGCAAACTTATCTTATAACAAATTAATAAATGATAGAATACGTATAGGTATTACCGGTTATGCAACTTTAGCACGTAATAACTATATGTATGTAGATAGAAATATGGTTGCCGATCCTTTCTTCAGATTATCGAACGAAGGAGACAGAGGAGTTTATGTGCCTGCAAACAGTATCATTACAGGTAATGGAACTACAGATTGGAAAAGAGGTCGTTTAACTAATCAGTTTGGTAGAGTATTAGAGATGAACAGCAAGGGCAAGGTAAATCAATTTGCAGTAGTTGTAGATGGTACCTGGAGATACTTTAAAGATGGAGAAATTTCGGCTAGTTTTACCTGGAATGATACAAAAGATAACACATCGTACAATGGTAACGTAGCTAACTCAGCAACATTATCTTTACCTGTTGTTGATGATCCACGCGATTTAAGCAGAATGACTTACTCAAATGGTCAATTTAGAAACAAAGTTGTAGTTTACGGAACATTACCATCATTCTACGGTATTAAAGCTGGGATTCGTTATTCGGGCATTGGCGGTACCAGATATAGTTTACTATCTGGTGGAAATACCAATGGCGATTTCGTGGCAACAAATGATTTAGCCTACATCTTCAACAGATCAAATACCAATGTACCAGCTGCACTTAGAACTGCTTTACAAGCCTTATTGGATAATGGCGCTGCAAGCCAGAGTTTGAAAGATTATATCACTAAGTACGAAGGTACCTTTGCTGAGCGCAATGGTGGTATAAATGGCTTCTATGGCACATTCGATTTAAGACTGGCTTATGAGTTTAAATTTGGCCCTCGTAAAAACCAGAAGGTAGAAATTTCTGGCGATTTGTTTAACGTAGCCAATTTGTTTAAGAAAACATGGGGTACAACGGAAACTTTAGGTACGCAGGCATTATATGCTGTAACAGGCTTTGACGCCGCAACTTCTAATTACAATTACCGCGTAAACAATACTGGTATTGTAACACCAACCGGAAACCCTTGGCAGGCTCAAATTGGTTTACGTTACGGTTTTTAACAAACATTTAGCTAAGTTTCTTAGCTTAAAGTCATAAAAAAAGGGAATGGATTTTTATCCGTTCCCTTTTTTTATGTTTGCATTAACAAACAACAAAACTTAATGGGATTATTACTTAACTACCTGAAAAACCACAAATGGATTGTGGCCTTAGCGTTATTGCTAGCAGGCATAAATATTGGTTTTTCACTTTTAGATCCATACATCACCGGTCGGATTTTAGACCGCTTTATCAATAAAAAAGATTCGTTAACCTATAACCAATACCTTTGGGGTTCGCTGGGTTTAATCGGGCTGGCTATTGGTGCAGCCATGGTTTCGCGTATCGCTAAAAACTTTCAGGATTATTTCACCAGTGTGATTGTTCAAAAAGTTGGCGCAAAAATGTATGCTGATGGTTTGCAACATTCTCTAAAACTGCCTTATCAGGTTTTCGAAGATCAACGCAGTGGCGAAACATTGGGTATTTTACAAAAAGTACGTTTGGATTCGGAGAAGTTTATCACCGCCTTTATCAGCATCCTTTTTGTAAGTTTAATCGGAATGATTTTCGTTATCGTGTATTCGGTTTCGGTAAGCTACAAAGTTACCCTGGTTTATTTTTCAGCTATTCCGATCATCAGTTTCGTGAGCTGGTTTTTAAGTCGCAAAATTAAAACCATCCAACGCTCTATCGTTGGCGAAACCACAGCTTTAGCAGGTTCTACCACTGAATCGTTAAGAAACATCGAACTGGTTAAGAGTTTAGGTTTGGCCGATCAGGAAATTGACCGGCTGAATAAAACCACTTACAAAATTTTGGGTTTAGAACTTAAAAAAGTGAAATATGTGCGCAGTATGAGTTTTGTTCAGGGCACAACCGTTAACCTGGTCCGCAGTACAATGGTATTGGTTTTACTGCTCCTTATTTTCGACAATACGATTTCTGCCGGACAGTACTTCTCATTCCTTTTTTACTCGTTCTTCCTTTTCGGACCGCTACAAGAACTGGGCAATGTGATTTTAACCTGGCGTGAGGCTGAAGTTTCGTTAGGTAACTTTAAAAAGATTCTAAGTACACCAATTGATAAAAAACCAGAGAATCCAACTTCTATAGCAAAAATTAAGGATCTAACCTTTAACAACGTTGGCTTCAAACACCTAACAGCCAATAGAAATGCTTTAGATAATATTTCATTTAAAACCCATCACGGGCAAACCATTGCATTTGTAGGCCCATCAGGTTCTGGAAAAAGCACACTCGTGAAACTATTGGTGGGTTTATATCCGGCAAAAGATGGTGAGATTTTATACAATGGTATTCCAAGTAACGATATCGATCTTGATGCCTTACGCGAGAAAATCGGTTTCGTAACGCAAGACACGCAATTGTTCTCGGGTACAATAAGAGAAAACCTGTTGTTTGTTAACCCTAATGCTACAGATGAAGAATGTTATAAGGTTTTAAACCAGGCAGCCTGTCAAACTTTACTGGCCCGTGCCGACAAAGGTTTGGATTCTTTAATTGGCGAGGGTGGTGTTAAAGTCTCGGGAGGAGAAAAACAACGTTTATCAATTGCAAGAGCACTGCTCCGCCAACCAGATATTTTGGTTTTTGATGAGGCCACTTCTTCGCTGGATTCGATTACAGAAGAAGAGATTACCAAAACAATCCGTTCAGTTTCAAATTTAACTGATCACATTACCATTTTGATTGCGCATCGTTTATCGACCATAAAACATGCTGATAAAATTTATGTTTTAGAGAAAGGCCATATTATTGAGCAAGGACGGCATGAAGAACTAATTGCACAAAATGGTTTGTATCAAGCCATGTGGCGCCAACAAATTGGAGAAAGAGTTGTTGAAGCTTAGGAACAATTTTTTTAATTATGTTACTAGCTCAAATAGAAAGCAACCAGATTGCAATTATCATTATTATAGCAGCCATACTTTGGCTGGCATTAATATTAGCGGCATTGTACCATATATCGAGAAACAACCACATCAGTTTCTCGGTAAAAGTACTTTGGTTTATCATTATCCTGCTTGCCCCCTTTTTAGGTTCCATTATTTATCTAATCTGGGGTAAGAACAAGAAGTTTTAATGTTTCGTGGCCGATGGCTCATTAGCTAATCACACAGTATAGTATCGCTATGGTCCGTGCCCTCACAGACCATTTCTTATTCAAAAACAAATACTGTTGGTAGAATAAGTCTATTTTTTTGGAAAGCAATTCCAGTTTTCTTCGGTTTGGTTCCGTCCCGCTGTTCCTCCTGCCGATAGCTATTGATAAAAAAATAACAAATCCCCTCTATCGGCATCCGTGCCATCGGGTTTAGGTGGCCTGGGCAAACCCATAACTGACATTTTTTACCGCTATGGGTTTTGCATGAGAGATAGCAGTGGAAATCCTTTTTTGATTTTTCTTCAAAAAAGATTGCAACGGATAGCCCGGCCCTTTCCCGATTCATCGGGATTAGGGGCATGCCCAAATTATTTGCAATAAAATATTTTCCTTATCGCCATGGTCCGTGCCCTCACAGACCATTTTTTTGTTTCACCACCAAGACGCAAAGGCACAATAAATAGTTAATTTATTATTAAATTCCAGAATGTCAACTTTCTGGCAAACTGGCTATTAAAGTTGACAACTCTTTTAGTAACTAAACAGCCTTGCTGGTTTGTTCATTAATATCCTGCAAACTCAGTTTCGTTAAAGATTTCGTTTTTAACCATGTAATTCCAGCAATTGCCAATGTCATCGTTCCACCAAAAACTACCGATGGGATAGTACGCATTAACTTTGCGGTAAGGCCTGATTCGAAAGCTCCGATTTCGTTCGACGACCCAATGAACATGCTGTTTACTGCTGATACACGTCCGCGCATTTCGTCGGGCGTTAACAATTGCATAATGGTTGATCTGATGATTACACTTACGCTATCAAAAGAGCCTTCTAAAAAGAGAAAGAAGAGCGTTAAGTAGAAATTTTTAGATAAACTCCAGCAGATGATGCTTAAGCCAAAACCGGTTACGGCGATCAATAAATTTCGCCATGGTTTGTTCATCGGCGAAAAACGCGTCATAGCAAGCATGGTAAAAACAGACCCTGCAGAAACAGCGGCCCGCATAAAGCCTAAACCCTCGGGTCCAACTTTTAGTATATCATTTGCAAACACAGGCAATATGGCTACCGCACCACCAAAAAACACCGAAAACAGATCCAAACTCATTGCCCAAACCATCATTTTGGTTTTAAACACAAAATTTATTCCTTTAAGCAAACTCTCTTTAATATTTTCTTTGGGCACAAACTGCGGAGGGTGTACTTTTAAAAAGAAAATACAGATAAGGGCTATAAATACAAAAGAAATAATTACGATATAAGTGATGGTAATACCGAAGAAACCATAAGTTATTCCTCCTATTGCCGGCCCTAAAATAGAAGCCATCTGCCAGCTCGAACTGCTCCAGGTGCTCGCATTTGGATAAAGGTTTTTTGGTAAAATCTGAGCCATTAAAGAGAATGTAGCCGGACCGAAAAACCCTCTTGATATCCCCATCCCAAATACGAGTACATACATAATTAAGGCAATTAGATTCACCTTAAAATTAAACAGGGTAAAAATAATATCGAACTGCCCAAGGTTAAACTGCGGTAATGTTACCAGCAGCATAATGAGGGTACAAAGAAATACGCCTCCAAATACTTTGAGCAATAAGCCCCTTTTTTCGCTCTTATCTGCAACATAACCTCCGTATAATGCAATCCCTATAGCAGGAATAGCCTCACACAGGCCTACAAACCCTAAGGCCAATGGATCTTTTGTTACGTGATAAATATAAATCCCAAGCACTACTGCCTGCATTTGATAGGCAAAGGTGAAGAAAAAACGCATGCCTAAATAAGAGCGGAACTCCCTAAAGCGCAATGCGGCGTAAGGATCTGGTTTTGTAATAACCGAATTGAGGTCTGAATCTGCCACAGAAAAAAATTTATTTGCAAAACTACGCTTTGAAAATTAAATAAGGGAATGGCCAAAGGCTTAAGCTTACCTGTTTTTTCTATTAAAAAGTAAAAATATCCGATCGGCCAGCTCCAGATATTATTGCATAAAAAACCCGATGAATAATATTATCCATCGGGTATCTAGATTGGTTAGCTTAGTAACCGGGGTTTTGTTCCAGTAAATTATTTTTGTTTACTTCATCGCGACTAAATGGCCTGAAATAAAGTTTATTGTCCCAACTTCTGTTTTCCTGTGCATTTTCTACAACTGGACTATAAGTATAATCATATACAGTAGGGTCGTAATGGTAAGGGGCAGACATCGTTTTACCTGGTTTAAATTTACCGGTAACTTTGATATAAGTAACCTTTCTGCCCAGTGTTTCGCCAGCAATTAACCACCTGCGCGTATCGTGATAACGTTGTTCTTCATAGGCCATTTCTATACGGCGCTCATGGCGGTAAACCTCTCTAAGGCCAGCCTGATCTGTTGCTGTAACCGCAGGCATACCCGCCCTGAAACGAATTTTATTTAACCAGTTTGTAGCATTACTCAATTCGCCGAGCTCAATACTCGCCTCGATATAATTAAATACCGCTTCGGTATATCTAAAGAAAGGCCAAGGCACATTTTGCGACATCGAGGCATCTACAATAGTTGGATCTGGATCAATAAATTTATGGTAGTAATAACCTGTCCAGCTACCGTTCCAGTTTTCGATAGAACTTGCACGTGTATCTAAACCTCTAAAGTCAATTCTCGTATTGTTATCCATTAAATCGTATACTCCAGTTTGGATTTGACTGGCAGGATCGACATTACCGGATGCTTTATCGCGGGGTTTCCAACCTGCACCATCATATAAAACTGTAGCGTAAAACCTTGGATCTCTATTTACATAAGGATTTGCTTTCTGTACTGGATCGTTCCAACTAAACTTTGTCCCATCCATCATTTCATAATCATCAACCAATAACCCAATTGGCGTATTTCCAGCCCAGTTATGGTAACCGTTCGGGCCATTTTGCTGTGCATGTTTGATATTGCTTTGAATGATAAAATAACGGGCAAAAATAAGTTCAGATGCAGCTGACGCATCTATATTTGGTGCCTTGCTTGCTCCACCCATAGCTATACTTTTATAATTTAACCGGCCATCTGTTAGCGCAGCAGGAGCTGAAAGATTTAATTTATAACCAGTACCTAAATCCATAACGGCTTTGGCAGCAGTTTGGGCTAATTTATAACGGTCTGCCTGATTACCACTCGCATAGCTTAAGAAATCTAATTTTTGCGCAGCTATTCCTGTAATTTTTGCATTAAGTTTCGCTCTATCATGCAAGTCGCTTGCGGCATAAATCAGCACTCTAGATTTTAATGCCAGCGCAGCAAGCGCTGTAGTACGGCCTTTATCGAGTGTTTTACCTGTTAACAGCTTATTGGCTTCATCGCAGTCTTTAATAATAAAATTCACACATTCTTCGTAAGTGTTGCGTTTTATTTTAAAATCATCAGTTAAAGCATATGTTTTGGTTATAATAGGTACTGCTCCATAAAAGCGTAATAACTGCTGATAAAAATAAGCACGTAAAAAATATGCTTCACCCACCAGCTGATCTTTTAACGTTTGGCTGGTTAGTGCATTATCTCCACTAGTAATTTTCTCGATGGTAATGTTGCAGGCCCGGATGCGGTTATACATTTGTTTATAAGCCCAGGTATCATTAACCCACCCCAATGTAGATGGGTTGATGGTAGCACTATTAACCAGATCGATACCACGGGTAGGGTGCGTAAACAAGGCTTCGTCAGAAACTGATGCTAACATCTCTTCTGAAAAACCACCATTTCCCAATCCGTTATAGATATCGTTTACAAAAGCCTGCGCAAGTGCAGGGTCTTTCCAAACCAGTTCCGAAGATATTTTATCGGGCGGGTTTACATCCATAAAATCTTTCTTACAAGAAGCTGCAAGAAAAGTTATAAAAACCAATATATATAGATTTATATTTTTGTTTGTTGCTTTCATATTTTTCATCCTTTTAAATTTATTTTCAACTACGATGAAGCTTTCATGATTTAAATATTCACTACGTGATCTTGAAAAGTATGATGGTTTCAATGTAATTGATAAACTGTTATACATTTTTAAAAAGCGGCCTTAATTCCCATGTTGATTACCCTGGCCTGAGGATAGTATTGACCACTTGTGTTGGTAGATTCAGGATCCCATATCTTGATTTTATCAAGCGTTGCCAGGTTGAGGCCATTTGCATAAACCCGTACACTATTTAGTCCAATTTTTTCAACCCATGTGGTTGGCAACGTATAGCCCAACTCAACATTTTTTAGCCTGATGTAATTGTTGCTGCGCAACCAATAAGTATTATTTAAGGCATTATTACTATCGGTATAATAGGTAGCGCCCCTGTTTGATAAACGTGGGTTTACTGAACTCGGATTCTCGATACTCCAACGATTTTGATACGACCACTCCAAGAAATTGCCGATATCTCCAGATTCAGTTATCCCTACAATTTGCATCCCACCTGTGGCTCCCTGGATAAGTACAGAAAGGTCGAATCCTTTATATTGCAAATTCAAGTTTAGCCCTCCGGTGAAGGTTGGTGTTCCGTTTTTGTCTAAACGTATTTTATCATCTGCATTGATTTTACCATCACCGTTAATGTCTTTAAATTTCATGTCGCCAGGGCGAAGATTGCCGGTAAGTGCACTATAATTAAGCGTATTGGCACTAACTTCTGCCTGATCTTTAAAAACACCATCATAATCGTATACCAACCACGAGCTAGTTACCCTATCGGTAGAACGTTGCCACTCTGGGGCACCCGGTGTCTCATCCCAAAATATGATTTTATTTTTAGCATAACCACCATTTACACTCACGCCATAATTCCAATCACCTACGTGGTCGTTATAACTTAATTTAAATTCGAAACCTTTGTTATTTACTTTACCCAAGTTAACAGGCGGTAAACGGTCTGTAATCCCTGAACTTTCTGGAACTGAACTGCCTCTGCTGATCAGGATATTTGTACGTTTATTGTAGAAATAATCGAACTCAAGAGAGAGTTTGTTTTTCAAAAAGGATGCATCCAAACCAATGTTCGTATTGTTAGCAACTTCCCATCCGAAATCTAAATTAGGCACCTTGCCTTCGGTCAATGATTTTGTAATCAAATCATTAAAAACATAACTACCAAAGTTCATCAAACTGAGATACTGGTACTCTTGCAAGGCATCTCCGAAGTAGGCCTCAGCCCCCATTTGTCCCCAAGAAGCTCTCAATTTTAGATTATCAACGAACCTAACATTGTCTTTAAAAAAGGGTTCTTCAGACAAGCGCCATCCTACTGATACGCCAGGGAAGAAACCAAAACGCTTGGCTGTCGGAAAAATATAAGAACCATCTACACGCCAAAGAAATTCGGCCAGGTATTTTTCTTTGTAATTATAGCCAGCACGCCCGAAATAACTTAATCGTGCACGGTTGAATAAATTGTTCGGGTCGCCGGGATTATTACCTAACGACTGCTCTTTCTCATCACCTGCCAATAATTGCTCAATTGCCGATGACAGGAAATATCTTCTGAATGCAGTAAAACCATCATTCTTTATTTTCTCGCGGGTAACACCAGCCATTAATCCTATGGTATGATCACCGATTTTTTTATCATAATTGATCATACCCGTTAAATTTACAGCCAATTGACCACCAGCTGTTTCTCTAAGTCTTGGATCGGTATATTGAGATCTTATTGTACCTGTTAATACAGGGGTTACCCCATCCGCTTGAAAAGTCTTCTTGTCCCAGTCGTAAAGTGTCCATGGTAATTGCCAGTTTTTTTGCCTTCCAGAATATTTGTCTATGGCTGCTGTTCCGGTTACTTTTAATCCTTCTACACCTGGGATTTTAATTTCAACTTTACCTGTTGTTTGAAAGTAATCTCTGATATCTTTATTGTACCCTGTCAAATCAGTAGTAGAAACCACTGGATTATAACCATATTCAATATCCCTACCTGGCAAACCGTTAGGCCATATGGCTATTTCATTAGGGCGTCCTCTCATTAAAAATCTAAATATATCGCCCGCACTAACCGTCGGAAAATTGCGGTTTTCCTCTCTCGCAGTTACGCCCAATGTCGTGGTAATATATTTACTTACTTTTGCTTCCAGGTTAAAACGCATATCGTATTGCTGATAGCCAGTAGCAGAATTCTTATAGTATGCATCTTGATCAAGATAGCCGAGTGAGACCAGATATTTCACATTTTCACTGCCACCATTAATCTGAACATTATGTCTTTGTTGAGGCGACCAATTTTGAAAAACAGTTTTAAACCAATCAGTATTGGGATACCTTAAAGGATCTGAGCCGTCGCCAAATTTCCGGATTTCATCTGGTTTGTAAGCAGCATTAATCGTTTTACCGCCGGTAGACAAATAAGTACCTGTTGTTTTAAAACTATTCCATGCTGCCGACCATTCATTTGGATTAAGATCGGAGCCGAAAATATTCAGTTCATTTAAAATCTCAGCATATTGAGTAGAATTGGCCATTTTAGGTATGCGTGTAGGCTGTTGTAGGCCATAACTAAAATCGTAAGAAAATTGTGGTTTCCCAGATTTTCCTAATTTAGTAGTGATGAGGATTACTCCATTTGCAGCCTGCGAGCCATAAATAGCTGCAGATGCATCTTTTAGCACCGATACACTTTCTATATCGTTCGGATTTAATCTTTCGATCCCACCTGCCCGGTTAGGTATTCCATCGATTACAATTAAGGCATTATTATTACCCAGCGAATTTATACCGCGAATCCGGATCGTCGAGCCGTCGTATCCAGGCTCCCCGCTTCCTTGCAGTGCCGTAACGCCAGGTAAACGACCAGCCAATGAATTGGTTAAGTTTACTGAAGAGGATTTGGCTAATTCTGTACCTTTAACCGAGGCTACAGCACCAGATACAACTGCTTTCTTTTGGGTTCCGTAACCCACTACCACTACCTCAGATAAGTTTTGGTTGTTTTCTAATAAACGGACATTAATATTGCTTTGGTTTTTTACCTGAATCTCTTGATCTACATAACCTACATAGGTAAATACTAAAGTAGCATCTTCGGGTACTTTTATGCTAAATTTTCCGGAAGCATCTGTTACGGTAGTTGCAGCACCTCCTTTTAATTTAACACTTACTCCAGGAATCGGACCTTTAGCATCGGTAACCTGTCCCTTCACAATAATATCCTCAAGCGGAGGTCTGTAAAAATCAAAGGGTTCTTTTTCGTGCAATGATGCTTTAGCAGACATGCTGGTAAACGGCGAAAAAACGAGACAACCACCGCAAACAAGAAACATGCTACTTCTGGCAAAAGTCTTCCATAGATTTTTTTTCATAGTTTTCAATTTATTTTGGTTAGATAATAATTGTATTATAATTTAATACTCATAAGTAATATCGAACTGTCATTACACAAATCAATTATACATGACTTATCGACATAATCGCTTACATCACTTAACATCAAAAAAATTAAGGTTCCCTTCTAATTACGCCAATAAATCATTGTTAACCATATCAAATCGGCTTTAATTAGTTCAAAATTCATTTTTGGGATTAAAAATTACCAGGTACGATGTACCTAATTTTGGACTTGCCGACGCTACAGTTCACATTTGGTTACACGCAAGATAGGAATATTAGGAGGTAAAAAAAAGGGGGTAAAATAATATTTATAAGGGGCTGATTAGTAAAAAAATAATTTCAAACTACGCAAAGTAGCACTAATAATACAGCACTAAATATTATTGCAAAATAGGAAGAGAAGAAAATTATAATAATTAGAAGAGTTTAAACTTAATACAAGATTAGCTTATTTTGTCGAAAGAAATGCCCCTTTCTAATTTTTGCAGGTAAGCTTTTAAGATTGCATTTTCGGGCTTTGCCAGCTGCGGATCGTCTTCAAAAAGTGCGATTACGGTGTTACGTGCTTCAGACAAAATAATCTGATCTTTGGCCAGGTCGGCAAGCTTCAGATCTAAAACGCCGCTTTGCTGAGTTCCTGTAATATCGCCAGGGCCGCGCAACTGTAAATCTATTTCTGATATTTCGAAGCCGTTGTTGGTTCTTACCATTGTTTCCAAACGAATCTTACCTTCTTTACTCAGTTTATTCCCGCTCATTAATATACAAAAAGACTGTTCTGCACCGCGGCCTACCCTACCACGCAACTGGTGCAGTTGTGAAAGCCCAAACCGTTCTGCATTTTCAATTACCATTACCGAAGCGTTAGGTACGTTTACGCCCACCTCTATTACGGTAGTGGCCACCATAATTTGGCTTTTACCATCGATAAACTGCTGCATTTCGAACTGTTTATCGGCATTGGGCATTTGCCCGTGTACAATACTCATTTGATAATCAGGTCTAGGAAACTGATAGCTTAACTGCTCAATTCCAGCTTCGAGATGCAAAAGATCTAATTTTTCGCTTTCTTTAATTAAAGGATAAACAATATAAACCTGCCTGCCTTTGGCAATTTCCTGCTTCATAAAACCAAACATCCTGAGGCGTTGGCCTTCAAAAAGGTGTTTGGTTTCTATTGGTTTTCTGCCTGCAGGTAATTCGTCAATAACCGAAACATCAAGATCGCCATATAGGGTCATGGCCAAAGTACGCGGAATTGGCGTAGCGGTCATCACTAGGATGTGTGGGGGTATAATATTTTTCCGCCAAAGCTTAGCGCGCTGCTCTACACCAAAACGATGCTGTTCATCAATTACAACCAGCCCTAAATTCTTAAATTGAACCTTATCTTCAATCAGGGCATGTGTCCCGATCAGAATATCGATTTCTCCATTCTCCAATTGCTCATGCAAAACGGTACGCTCCTTCTTTTTGGTATTTCCTGTAAGGATAGCAACACGCACCAGATCGTTGGTTACAAGTTCTGTAATAGAGGCATAGTGCTGGCGGGCCAAAATTTCCGTTGGAGCCATCATACAAGCCTGATAGCCGTTGTCATTTGCCAAAAGCATACTCATCAGTGCAACCGCAGTTTTGCCGCTTCCTACGTCGCCCTGTACAAGCCGGTTCATTTGCACACCCCGTTGTGTATCTATCCTAATTTCTTTAACCACACGCTTTTGCGCATTGGTTAATTCGAAAGGTAAAAACTCATTATAAAAGCGGTTCACTTTTTCACCAACCTTTTCAAAAGTTACACCTTTAAATTTTAACTGGCGTAAATGTTTATTGTGCAAAAGCTGTAATTGGATGAAGAATAATTCTTCAAATTTAAGGCGTCTTTGTGCTGCACTTAAATCCTTTACATTTTTAGGAAAATGAATATTCAGCAGCGCCAATCTTTTATCTGGTAGCTGATACTTATCAATGATGTATTGTGGTAAATTTTCGGGAACCTGAGGGATGATCTGATCCAATAAGCCGGCGATTAAACGCTGTAATCCTTTTGAATCAAGATTAAACTTTTTAAGCTTCTCTGTTGAGTTATAAACCGGCTGTAAGGTTAAATTCCCTCGCCCCACCTGTTTGCGCTGGTACAGCTCCATTTCTGGATGCGAGATGCTGAATGTACCGTTAAAGACGGTTGGTTTACCAAAAGCCACGTAAGCGGTGCCAACAGTGATATTATCATCAACCCATTTTAGGCTCTGGAACCAAACCAATTCCATAATTCCGGTTTCATCTTTAAAAACAGCAACAATACGTTTAGCTCTTTTATCGCCAATTACTTTTTTGCTGATCACACGCCCAATAATCTGGATATATTGCGAATCAGGATTGATCTGGTTAATCTTGAAATATTTTGTACGGTCGATATACCTGAAAGGATAGTGCGCAAGCATCTCCTGATAAGTGAACAGGCCGAGATCCTTTTTCAAAACATCGGCACGGCTTGGCCCAACGCCTTTTAAAAACTCAACAGGTGTATCTAATACCGAATTAAACAAAATATTTTACTGTTTCTTGTAAACAACACTCTTTAGCAACTGCGCATTAAAAATAACGATCGATAGCAGCAAAAGCAAATAGGCAAAAAATTGATGCAGATCTATTTTCTCTTTAAAATAGAGAAATGCAACGGTAAATGCAACTATGGGGTTGAGATAGATCAAAATACCCAGGGCCGATGAAGGCATGCCCAACAGTGCATACGAATTTAAAAAGAGCGGAATAATGGTAAATACAATGGCAATCAACAATATATGCGACCAAAAGAATGTTTCGGTAGGAAAAGGCGCAGCATTAAGAAAATACAACGGAAGCATTATTAATCCTGATAAAATTAACTGAACGCCCAAAAAATTAAACTTATCTACATCTTTAATTACTTTTAGCACAATAACATATAAGGCATAAAAAGATGCGATGATAATGGCCCACATTACTTCATTTAAAGAGCCTGTTGCCAATAAAATGATGCTTATAAACGCAATCATCAGGGCAATGATTTTAGCCTTTGTTAACTGCTCTTTTAAAATGATAAATCCACAGAGTGCAGTTAACAGTGGGCACACCATATAGGCAAAGGCGGCTGCTTTTAAACTTACGCTATTTACGGCATAAATATAGGTGAACCAGTTTCCCGTGATCAGAAATGACGACACTACGGTAAGCAACAATAGCCTTGTTTTCTTAGGGGCGCTTAATGATTTTAGGAAATTGAAATCATTCTTCAGCGCTTCTCTTCTGAACAAAAAAATAGTTGCCCAAACAACGATAATGGAAATAAATATCCTGTAGTATAAAATTTCGTGTGGCGGAAAACCTTTTATGTTACGCAAAGGTATAGACATTGTTCCCCAGATAATGTAAGGAACAATGCCAGCAATAAAATATTTGTTTTTACTATCTGCCAAAATTAGCCTACAATGGCAACTACAGAAATTTCTACATTGACATTTTTAGGCAATACCGAAACCTGAACCGTTTCGCGCGCAGGGAAATCAGCAGTAAAATACTGCCCATAAACTTCGTTTACCTGAGCGAAGGTGCCCATATCGCTTAAGAAGATAGTAGACTTTACTACGTTATCGAAAGTTAAACCTGCTTCAAGCAAAACTGCTTTAAGGTTACGCATTACCTGGTGTGTCTCTTCTTCAATATTACCAATATTTAATTCTCCATTTTCGGGATTAATGGCTACCTGGCCTGATACGAATAAAAAGTTGCCGGCTTGTACAGCTTGGCTATATGGTCCAATTGGAGCTGGAGCATTGGTTGTTTTAATAATTTGTTTCATACAATTTTGGGGTTATTTAGCAAGCCATTGGATTAGCTTGTAGATGATACCTGCAAGAAAAATTAAGATGGCCAATGCATTTATAAAATGCATAATTTTCAGATTGATATTATTTGGCCTGTTTGGGTCCTTTTTTCTAAAGAAGTACATAACACAAACTTAGCTAAAAAGCGTAACACAGAAAATTAAAAGGCATAAAAAAAGTCCTGACTTTCATCAGGACTTTTTTAAATCTTATATTGAAATACTAGTTTCTAGCAGTTTCAACACGACGGTTTTGGATACGACCTTCTTCAGTATCGTTAGAAGCAATTGGATTAGCTTCGCCATTACCTTTAGTAGCAACTTGACTAGCGTTAACGCCAGAGTTTACTAAGTAAGTTTTAACAGAGTTAGCTCTGTCTTTAGATAATTTCAAGTTATATGCAGCAGTACCTTCGCTTGAAGCGTAACCGTTTACAGTTACTTTACCACCGTTTTCACGTAACACTGAAGATAATTTATCTAAAGTAGGGTAAGACTCAGTTTTTAAAACTGAAGAGTTGAAATCGAAACCGATTTTTTCGAAACCAGTTACATTTGAAGGAATTGAATCAACTGGAGCTGGTTTTGGAAGAGGACAACCTGAACCATCAACAGCAGTACCAGCAGGAGTTCCTGGGCATTTATCGAATTGATCAGCAACACCGTCACCGTCAGTATCTTTTTTCAAATCTTCAACTGATTTTTCAACAGCAGAAACACGGTTTTTCAATGCTTCAACTTCTTGACGCAAAGTTGGATCTTTTAACTCATCGTACATAGTAGCTAATGGGTTAGTCCATTCTAAACTTGGTTTAGCAGAAGAACCTAAAGAGAATTCTAAACCAGCATAACCGTAAGAGAATTTATCTTTAGTTTGACCTTTTGCATAAACTCCATCTAAGTTATCAGCATCAACAAAGTTCATTGTGTAACCTAAGTTAAAGTTAACACGCTCAGAAACTTTGAATTTAACACCAGCACCAACTGGAATGTAGAAACCTTTTACGTAATCTTTAGCATCATGTTTGTCATCAGCAGGACCAGTAGCTTTACCTTTCCAGTCAATAACACTACCATTACCTAAAGTAACTTTTGGAGCATAAGCCATATAACCAGCACCAGCAGTTAAGAAGAAACCTACTGAGTTCTCACGACGTAAGAAATCGATAGAACCAACATTTACAACACCACGTAAATCTACAGCATATTGTAATTCAGTTTCGAAATCTTTTGTAGCTGGGTTAGAGATACCTTCGTTAGTACCTGAAAGTTTACCACGTGTTCCGTTTAATTCTAAACCGAATGAGTGACCTAATTGTTTACGGATGTTTAAACCGTAACCTAAGTTAGCATCCCATTTGTTGAAGTCATTTGAACCACCGATAGCAACAACTGGCATTAAAACACCACCATGTACACCGATAGACCAAGTTCTGTACTGACCTCTACCGCCAAATACCTTGACGCCAGAAGTTGTTGCAGGTGCATCTTGAGCGACAGCAAGAGAAGCAACTCCTGTTAATGCCACTAAAGAAAGCGCAACACTTTTCTTTAAAGTAGAATAATTCATAATCTTTTTTCTTTTTTAAGGGTTAAACAATTTAATTGATTAATTTTTTAGTAATGCCAAAATTAAACAAAATTTTAAATTTTCAAACTTTTATACAAACTCCGTTCCAAACTTCACAGTAATTAATCATTTTATTACATTTGGCCATTGCCCATATAAAAATACCATTTTCATGAAATATCCTACTATTGATCAGTCATTATTTATTTTAAACAGAAAAAAATTCTCTAACAACCTAAAAAACAATTCATTAGCTATATTCAACTCAAGCGATGAATTTCCTAGAAGCGGTGATCAGAACTTTATTTTTAAGCAAAACCCTGATTTATTTTATTTATCTGGAATTGATCAAGAACAAACAATATTGCTATTATATCCTGATTGTCCTAATCCTTTGTACAGAGAAGTCCTGTTTTTAAGACAGACTAACGATTACATTAAAGTTTGGGAAGGATACAAATACACTAAAGAGCAGGCTAAAGCGGCATCGGGTATTCAAGCGGTATATTGGATAGAAGATTTTGATAACATATTGCATAGCATTGTTAACTATGCCGAATATATTTATTTAAATACAAATGAAAACGATAGGTATGCCCATGAAGTTCCTTATCGTGATATCCGTTTTATTGAGAAAATGCGGGCCAAATATCCATTGCATCATTATGAACGTTCGGCACCAATTATGCGAAATTTACGTGCAGTTAAATCTGATATTGAAGTTGAGCTAACTAAAAAGGCTTCAGCAATAACACGCGATGCTTTTATCAGGGTGTTAAAATTCACCAAGCCTGGTGTTAAAGAATATGAAATTGAAGCAGAAATTATCCACGAATTTATCCGTCAAGGCGGAACAGGCCATGCCTACACTCCTATTATTGCTTCAGGCCACAATGCAAACATCCTGCACTACAATGATAATAATCAGGAATGTAAAGATGGCGACGTAATACTTTTTGATTTTGGTGCCGAATATGCCAATTACAATGCAGATATGAGTCGTTCCATCCCCGTTAACGGTCGGTTCACCCAAAGACAAAAGCAGGTATACAACGCAGTACTGCACGTAATGAAGGAGTCGATTAAATTAATAGGCGAAGGAACGATATGGAATACCTACCACGAACAGGTTGGCGAAATTATGACTGAGCAGCTGGTAAGCCTTGGACTTATTTCTACAACAGACGTGAAGAATCAAACGGCAGCGTGGCCAGCTTATAAAAAATACTTTATGCATGGCACTTCACACCATTTAGGTATTGATGTACATGACTTTGCCGGAAGATATACGCCATTTGCAGCAGGCAATATTTTAACTGTTGAACCAGGAATCTATATTCCAGAAGAAGGCTTAGGCATCCGTTTGGAAAATAACATTCTCATTACTGCAAAGGGAAATATTGATTTAATGGCCGATATTCCACTAGAAGCTGAAGAAATTGAGGACATTATGAACAGTTAGCCAGTTTACAATTTCCGGTTTGCAGTACTCAGTTAGCAATTTTAAAAAACTAAACGGTTAACCGTTATTGATAAATTCATCTGCAAAACGATAAATATTAAAGTCGTCTTGCTTTAAGGCTGCCTGGACTTTTTCTAGCAGCCTTTTTTTATCAACAATCTTCATTTTTTCATACTGAATGAGTCTCCAGGCTTTCTCTGCAAACAGAAAAGCCCTTCGGTTATGATCAGCAGTAAGCGGCTTGATTATCCAAGCGCATAATTCATCAATACCTGTATTTTTATCGGCCACTGTTTTTAATATTGGGATAGTCTTCGTGCCCTGATGAACAATTTTCTTTAAATTATTGGCAAAAATAGCTGCACCTTCTCTATCAGCCTTGTTTATCACAAAGCAATCGGCAATCTCCATCAAACCTGATTTGATATTCTGCACCTCATCGCCCGATTCTGGAACCAGCACCACGATGGTTTTATCTGCTAATCCGGCAATTTCTACTTCCGATTGCCCAACACCAACAGTTTCTACAATAATCAGATCAAAATTAGCGGCTTTTAAAACATCAACCATCTCGATGGTTTTCGCCGAAATACCGCCCAGAGCGCCCCGGGTAGCCAACGAACGGATAAAAACATTTGGATTGTTAAACTGACCGGCCATGCGGATACGGTCGCCCAGCAAAGAACCAAAATTAAATGGAGAGGTAGGATCTATCGCCAATATCGCGATGCGCATTCCTTTCGTAACAAAATGACCAGCTATTGCATTTACCAAGGTACTTTTACCGGCACCTGGAGGGCCGGTAATGCCTAAAACCGGCACATTAACCCGACTATCTAAATCTCTTAAAATCGAATCGGCCGGTGTAATGTTGTTTTCGACAAGGGTTAATGTTCTTGCCAAAACCTTGTAATTCCCGGCTTTTACTTCGCTTAAAATGGATAGATGCGTATTCATCAATAAAACTATCTTTGTACAAATAAACAAAAATTATCAGCTACAAAGCATCCCCATAATGAAAGTTACCGGTTTTACCTTTTTAAGAAATGCCATTGTAAACGATTATCCAGCAAAAGAAGCCATACTTTCAGTATTACCTTTATGTGATGATTTTATAGTTGCGCTGGGCAACTCATCTGATGAGACTTCTGAAATGGTTAAAAGCATCGATCCTAAAATCAGGACCATCGATACCGTTTGGGATGACAGCATAAGGGAAGGCGGCCGTGTTTTTGCTGATGAAACCAATAAGGCCTTAGCAGAAATAGGGAAAGATACCGACTGGATGATCTATATTCAAGGGGACGAAGCCATACATGAAGATTATCTACCCCTGATCAAAAAAGAAATGGAGCTAGCGCTTAACAACAGCAATGTAGAGGCCTTACTTTTAAAATACAAACATTTTTATGCTTCTTACGACTATCTGGCTGAATCCAGACGCTGGTATAGAAGAGAGGTTCGGATTATAAAAAATTTACCAGGGGTAAAATCTTATCGCGATGCGCAAGGCTTCAGAATTAACGACAGAAAGCTTAAGGTTAAGCTAATTGATGCTTACATTTATCATTATGGCTGGGTTAAACCTCCAAAAGGATTACAAGGTAAGGTGCGGAACTTTAATCAGTTTTATCAAACAGAAGAATGGATTGAAGAGAATTATCCCGTGCAGGAAACTTATGATATGCACAATGCCGACCGTTTAGTTCATTTTAAGGGTAGCCATCCAAAGGTAATGCAGGAAAGAATTGCTGCTGCAAACTGGAAATTTGAAAAAGATTTAACCAAGGAAACTCCAAAAATGAATTTCCGTAGGAGGGTTTTGCAAAAGATTGAAGATTTAACAGGAATGCGTTTGTTCGAATACCGGAATTATAAAATTGTAAAGTAGTCTACAATTTTAAATCTGTCTATATTTGCATAATTTTTTTCTTATAAATACACGATTTAATTAATGGAAAAGCCTAAGGTCTTAGTAACTTTTGATTCGATGAAAGATGCCAATTGCGGCTATTTTTCATTTGGAAAAGGATTAGGCGACGCATTAATCCAAGAAAACAAAGGAAAGTTTGAATTAAAATTTTATCTTTTCAAACAGACAAAATATCTTTTTAACGGCTTGGTTGATATCATTTATCTTTCGAGATTAGATCGGTTATTTTTTAAGAAAAAAAATGATTTCGAAGTTGTTCATCTCTCTGATCAGACCTGCCGATTACGACCTAGCAAAGTAAACGCAAAAAAAATAATGACCATTCATGACATGAATAAGGTTCATTTAAAGTTTAGCAAGCCACACAGAATCCAGGTATATCTAAAAAAATTAGGCAAGTTAATAGCGCAGTGCGATAAAATTGTATGTATTTCGCAGTTTGTTGCAAATGATGTGAAACACTATTTCCCTGAATCAGCAAATAAAATCAGTGTAATTTATAACGGGGCCGATAAATCAGTTTCAGATGAAAATCATCAGCCAGCTTTTAAGCCTAGAAAGAAATTTCTATTTACCATTGGTTTACTTTCGGTGCAAAAAGGTTTTCACTTATTACCTGCATTATTAAAAGATAACGATTTTGAACTGGTAATTTCTGGAAGGGAAACACCTCATAAGCAGCGAATTTTAGCGGAAGCAGAAAAACATAATTGTCTGGATAAGGTACACATTACCGGGCCAATTAGTGATGAGGATAAAGCCTGGTACTACAAAAATTGCGATGCTTTTTTATTCCCTTCTGTTGCTGAAGGTTTTGGTCTTCCTGTAATAGAAGCCATGCACTTTGGAAAACCTGTTTTCCTCTCCAAATTCACCTCACTCCCAGAGGTTGGCGGCGACGTGGCTTATTACTTTGATAATTTTGAACCTGAACACATGCAGGAAGTGTTTAAAAAAGGAATGAATGATTTCGCTCAAAATAATCGCGTTAAAGAAACAATTGCCCAAGCAGAAAAATTTTCGTGGGAAATTGCAGCCAACCAGTATCTGAATTTATATCAGGAATGTTTGGAATGACAGTTCTTACCTGTATTCTATAGCCCAACGGTTGACGCGAAACATCCCGTAAAACAGCATCTCAATCCATTCCATAACCCAAGAATTGTAATTTTAATTTTGTTGGGTTTCACCATCTTATTCATATGTATGAAAAACCGTACATTTGCTCGGATTTTATTATATTTTTTTCCTACTGGGTACTTCCTGGGTTCTGTTATATATACAATACTTAATGAAAACTTATTTTCGTTTATTATCATTTGCCAAGCCTATTGAAAAGTTTGCCATACCTTACGTTATTGCAACCTTACTTTCTATTCTATTCGGAACCTTTAACCTGGCTTTGTTATCGCCGCTGTTCGAAACACTTTTAAATGCAAACAAGCAAGCTTGCCAAACGCCAAGCTTAACAGATAAAGCGGCCTCCTCATTTAGCTTATTGGGCAAGTTAAGGGATTTTGTTAATTATTCAATAAAGGTTAACACCATAGAAAGTACGCTGATGTACATCTGTATTATCATTGTTATCTCTGTATTGCTTTCCAATTTGTTCAGGTATTTTTCTCAGCGTTATATGGAAGATCTGAGAGTCCATACGTTGCTAAACTTTAGAAGGCGGGTATTTAACAATGTGATGAATCTTCATGTAGGATATTTTAACAATGAGAGAAAAGGCGATATTATTTCTAAAGTAGCCTCTGATGTACAGGTGGTTCAATTCACGGTTACCAATACATTACAGGTTGTTTTTAAAGAACCTGTAACACTAATTGTATATGTTATTCTTTTATTTAATATTTCAGCAAAGCTTACCTTATTCTCTTTACTGGTAATCCCAATTTCTGCATTTATTATCAGTAAAATTGTAAAAAGGTTAAAGCAGCAGGCAAAAGAATCGCATGAATCTTTTGCGAAAATGATTGGCTTTTTAGATGAGGCATTAAGTGGGATTAAAATCATAAAGGCCTTTAATGCAACGGAACGAATTAAAAACAAATTTAACCAGGAAAATATATACTATTCCAACTTAACACGCAAAATGGTTAGACGCCAACAACTCGGCTCACCAGTTTCTGAATTTTTAGGTGTTTTAATGATTTCTATTATCGTTTGGTATGGCGGATCATTAATATTACATAATGATAAAAACGCCTTAACCGCATCAGATTTTATTGCTTACATCGCTATTTTTTCCCAGGTAATGCGTCCTGCAAAAGCATTAACAGATTCATTTAGTGGAATCCATTCTGGAATTGCAGCAGGCGAACGGGTTTTAGACCTAATAGATACTAAACCGTTGTTGATTAATGAACCAGACGCGAAAGTTCTGGATGATTTTAACAGTACAATCAGCCTTCAAAATATATCATTCAGTTATGGGGAAAAACAAATTCTTAACTCGATAACCTTCGACATTGAAAAAGGGCAAACAGTAGCACTTGTGGGGCCTTCTGGGGGTGGAAAAAGCACATTAATGGATCTGCTTCCCCGTTTCCATGATCCAAAATCAGGAACGATTAAAATTGATGGCCACGATTATAGGGAGCTTACTGTCGAAAGTATCAGGGCACAAATGGGAACCGTTAATCAAGAATCTTTTCTATTTAACGATACCATTTTTAATAACATCGCATTTGCCAAACCAGATGCTACAATGGAAGAAGTTGTTGCCGCAGCGAAAATCGCAAATGCGCACGATTTTATCGAGAATACAGAAGATGGTTATCAATCTTTTGTTGGCGATCGAGGAAATAAACTCTCAGGAGGCCAGAAACAACGGGTTTGTATTGCAAGGGCTGTATTGGCTAATCCACCAATCATGTTGTTGGATGAGGCCACTTCAGCCTTAGATACAGAATCTGAAAAATTAGTTCAGGATGCCTTAAATAATCTGATGAAAAACCGCACCTCAATTGTAATAGCTCACCGTTTAAGTACAATACAACATGCCAATAAAATTGTTGTTATAGATAAAGGCAGCGTTGTAGAAACCGGAAGCCATAATGAGTTAATGAACAAAAATGGTTTATATAGGCGCTTAATCGACATGCAGGCTTTTAACGACTAACATCTAGATGAAGAAAGTACTATTTTTTATGCCTGATAATCCGCTAAAAAAAAATGCGGGCAACAGAACCAGGGCTTTAAGCATGTTAAGCTATTTTAAATCAAGGAATTTTGAAATTGATTTTGTAAGTGAGTATTTCACCGGGAAATGGAGCGAAACAGATATTAAAGCATTTGAGCAAGCGGGCCTGGCCAGTAGGACTTATGTAATTAAAAAAAAGCCATCTAAAAAGAACATACTCTATTATCTGCTTTTTTATAAACTGCCTAATTTTTTCTATCAAAATAAGGCTTGGTTCTTTCCGCTTCAATTCCCTGAATTAGTAACCTTAAGGTTTAAGAGGGCTTTCAAAAAAATTCTAAAAAACAACAATTATGATTACATCTTTATCAATTATGCCAGTTGGGCTACATTGGTAGAAGATAATCACCTTACAAAAAAATCGATAAAAGTAATTGATACACATGATTTTATAACCGCTCAACTTCAAAAAAAAGTTAATATTGGCCAATCTTTTAAAGAAGAAATCAGAAGGATTTCTTTGTTTGATATCGCTTTAGCCATTTCTGTCGAAGAACAGTATATTTTTAGTCAATTCTGTAAAAACAAGGTGGTATTAGCGCCAATGATGCTTGATAAACCTCAAAATCTTCATGATATTAATGAAAAGTCGTTTGATCTGGTCTATGTAGCCAGCGATAATGTACATAATCAAAAAGCCGCCAACTGGTTTTTTAAGGATGTGTATCCGTTATTACCAACCAACGTGCAGATATGCGTCATTGGACAGATAAACGAGCATCTTTCAATAAAGGCGCCGAATATTGTTTCCGTAAACTTTGCCGAAGATTTGTCAATCTATTACCAAAATGCTAAAGTAGCACTATGCCCTATGCTTACGGGCACTGGAACCAAGATAAAAGTAGTAGAAGCGCTATCTTATGGCTTACCGATCGTTTGTAATACCCGTGGGATCGATGGGCTGATCAACAAGACCGACAATGGCTGTTTGGTTAGTGATGATCCCGTTGAATTCGGAAATAATATCATGAAACTATTAACAGACGAATCAGAATATAAAAAACAGGCAAAAAATGCCTTTGCTGCTTTTAGCATCAATTATGAAAAAGAACGTTGTTACAAAAATCTTGATACCGTTTTTGAAATAGTTTAAATCTCATCACATTATGAAAAAGGTTGCCGTTATTGTACCTATTTATAAAGAAATAAGCTATTTAGAGGATATATCCTTGCAGCAGTGTTTCAAAGTTCTTTCTAAATCCCATCCAATTTTTTGTGTAAAACCCAGCTCTTTAAATCTAAATACCAGGTATCCATTTAATAACTTTATCAGTTTTGATGATGCGTATTTTAAAGATATCGCAGGTTACAACAAATTAATGCTGTCCGGAGAATTTTATGAAGCATTTTTAGACTATGAATACATCTTGATTTATCAATTAGATGCTTTTGTTTTCAAAGATGACCTAACGCTTTGGTCTGAAAAAAACATAGATTATGTTGGAGCTCCGTGGCTCAGACATAAATATCCTGACGCAATCAAAGCAATAAAAAATAGTGTTTTGGGCTACTTACACCGAAAATTCGACATTAAAGAGAAAAATACGCTTGCTCCAACCGACATCCAGCGGGAGTATAAAGTAGGAAATGGGGGGCTATCCTTGCGTAGAACACAGTTATTTTATGATTTAACCAAACGCTTTCAGAAAAAAATAAAAGAATATTCATCAAATCCTGCAGCCAACTTTAATGAAGATGTTTTTTGGAGCATAGAAGTAAATAGAAAGACAAAACATTTAAGGATACCATCCTATAAAGAGGCCGTATATTTTGCATTTGAAGTGCCTGTTGACAGAGCTTTCGAACTCACTAACAATACACTGCCATTTGGATGCCACGCATGGAACAAAAACCTGGAGGTATGGAGGCCTATATTTAAAGACTTTGGATACTCTATTTAAACTACAATCGCGTTAAGGTTTACTTTTTCTGCTATCGTTCATTGCTTTTAAGTAAGATGCCAGGAATTGAGATGTACCGGCGTTTTTAATCAAGTTAAAACATTCTTTTAAGCTAAGCTTTGATTCTTTAATTAATCCACTTACAATAACCTTATTATGCCTCGAGTTTGATTTTTCCAGCATCTTTTTCTGCCCTGAGTTAATAAATGAACAGTTTTTTATTAAGTTTTTAATTCTCTTCCTCACTATTACTTCGTACTCCGACATCTTTTTCCTGTTCTGACTCATACTGATTTTATGAATCCTAATTAACGCAAAAGCCTCCTCTACAGGCAAAAAAGAAAAGTAAAAATCTTTAAATGCGCACGAAATCCAAAAATCCCAGTCTTCCAAACTTTTCAAAGACATATCAAAAAAGCCTACTTTTTTCAATGAAGATGCCCTAATTAAAGCGGAATTAACTGGCATTATATTTTGCTTTACTAGCATTTCTAAAACTTCATATCCAGAAGCATCCAACTTAGGCATCCATTCATCCTGGTTTAAGTTTATACTTTTATAAAGCTTTTCTTTATCGCCGTCTACAAAATAACATGCCATAGTGTAAGAGATATCTATATGAGCATCTTTTTCCATATCCTCAACTTGCGAGCTTAATTTTAGATCGGACAAAAGGTCATCCGCGTCTAAAAACTGGATATATTCTCCACTTGCATTTTTTATCCCCAGATTTCTAGCAGCCGATAAGCCTGCATTTGATTGATAGAAATATTTTATTCTGGAATCTTTTGCTAAAAATTCAGCGACAACATCTTTTGTTTTATCTGTCGAACCGTCATCTACAACAATAAGTTCAAAATTTTGATATTTTTGTGCCAATACCGAATTTAAAGTCTCAGGTAAAAACGCCTGATAATTATATGCGGGTATAACAATAGTAACTAAAGGATTTTCCATCTATAACAAAGTTAATTTAAATCTGAGTATGTATTTCAGATCACCCAGATTTAAGTAGAAATTTATTGATTCAACTCAAAGTAATGATCATCATAAAAATAATAGGCGGATTGGGCAATCAGATGTTTCAATATTCATTCTACAGATCGCTACAAAGTAAGGGCTTCAATGTTTATGCAGATTTATCTGATTTTGAAGATTATCCTTTACATAATGGCTATGAACTGGAAAGAATTTTTAAATTAACCGTAAGAACACCAAGCAAATTTATTTTAAATCTATTTAAGCCCAATCAAACCAAATGGATATTTAGAAAACTGAAAAGGGTTTTAGATTTAAAAAAGACCTATAGGGTAGAGGAAAAGGAATTTAGGTTCGATCCCTCTTTTTTAAGCGATACTAATAAATATTATTTTGGTTATTGGCAAAACGAGGGGTATTTCTATGATATAGCAGATCAAATAAAACATGATTTCATTTTTCCTAAAATTGTAGATATAGAAAATGAAACAATCCTTCAAAAAATAACAAATACTCAAAGTGTATCGATCCATGTAAGAAGGGGTGACTATTTAAAAGACCCCTTATTAGGCAACATTTGTAACTTAGATTATTATGAGGAAGCTATATTGAGCATCAATTCAAAAATTAAAGATGCTCAATTTTTTGTCTTCTCTGATGACGTGGCCTGGTGCAGACAAAATCTTAAATTAGAGAATGTAAGCTACATTGATTTGAATAAGGGAAAAAACAGTTATATAGACATGCAATTGATGAGCAACTGTAAGCATAATATTATTGCAAATAGCAGCTTTAGTTGGTGGGGTGCATGGCTAAATAACAATACTAATAAAGTGGTTATTGCTCCAGGGAAATGGGTAAATAATCTTGCTAGTGATGATACTGATATTTGTCCAAAAAACTGGATCAAACTATGAAAAGCCCTAAAATAACAGCATTTATAGCTGCCTATAATGCTTCCGGCTATATAGAAGAATCTGTATCTAGTATTTTAAATCAAACCTTTAAAGATTTTGAACTTATTATTATCGACGATGGGTCAACTGATGATACGGCATTAGCAGTTAAAAAATTTAATGATAACAGAATCAGGTTTATACAAAATGAGGGGAATAAGGGATTGCCTTTTACCAGAAACAGATTGCTTGAACTGGCTAACGGCGAATACATTGCAATTTTAGATAGTGATGATATCGCTTATCCTAATAGGTTTCAGTTACAGTTAAACTTTTTTTCTTCACATCCAGAAGTTGCATTGTGTGGAGGGCATGGTACAATTATAAATGAAAATGGAATAGAAGCTGATAAAAAAATAATTGTGCCAACTGATGATTCGATAAACATGCATATGTTATTTGCCAATTCTTTCATAAATTCAAGCACCATGTTTAAAACGGAAATCTTTAAAACACTTAACGGCTATAGAGATTTTGCCTTAGCTGAAGATTTCGACCTTTTTACACGGATTTCAGAAAAATACAAAGTTGCAAATATTGATACCTTTTTAGTTAAGTATAGGATACATGGCGAAAATATAACGATCAAAAGATCGGAGGATCAAGGAAAAAACGAACTCGAAGTGCTTAAAAATATACAAGAAAACTTAGGCATGTCGTTTAACACGAGCAGCTTAAATCTACATAAAGAATTATTAACAAATAATTTAAATGAAGCTCATTTTGCTGGATATCTCGAACTACTGATTGCAATGAAAGTTGCAAATGCAAAATCAAAAAGATTTGATACAGCTAAATTGAATCGGTTTTTATTTAATAAATGGTACGAAATACTGCGGTTAAAAAAATCAAATGTTAAAGCATTAAATTGGTATTTTAAAAAGGAATTGTATAGTGCAGCGTATTTTAATTTTAAGCAATTTCGAAAAATATTTAAAATCACGCTTAGGGGATTGATCAGTTAATTCCCTACCATCCATTTCACTTTAGTTTTTCCTATAGCTCTTGCCAGGAAAAAGCTTAGCATATAAGTAACTAAAAATCTAATTAACAGTATTCCAGTATTCTGCCATATGCTAAGCTCAAGAAAATTTAACTTTAAGGGCTGAAAAATTAGGGGAAGCCCTCTGTCAATTATAATCACATGGATGAGATAGATACCGAAGGTAGTTTCCCTGGGGCGTAAATTTCGCTGGAGCCAATTTAAACTGCCAACTTTTAACAATAGCGCAAACATGACTAAAGAATAGATGATATTACTAAAACGTAAGGTATTATATGCATCTTTTATACCAATACTGTTAAGGTAAGTAGATTCCCCAACCGCTATCCAAAAGGTAGCAAGTGCTAAAAGCAAGATCATAAACCAGGATGTGCCTTTAATTATATTCATTATTTTATCATAATATTCGTTAAAATAAACGCCGAGCCATAAATAAAACACGAATCCAAAAATTGCTGTAGTATGGGTTGTAGCAATCCAGCCCTGATAAATATTTACACTATAAAACAGCGAAAAAAGCGCCAAAACCAAACCGAACCAAAGGTTATATAAATGCTTTTTAAATAGTAATAAAATGGTAATACAAATAAGAAAATTAAGGATAAACCAATATGGGCTGATGAGTACGATACGTGTAAAGGTTTCAACAAAGTATAGAAAAAAGTTACTTCCTATCAAACCCATCTCACTTCCTCTACTATGAGCGATATAACGGTCTAAAACACTTAGCATAATTAACATAAATATCCAGAACAACCATGGTTTAATGGTTTTTTTAAATCTATTTTTTAAATACTGAAAAGGGGTGTATTCATCAAACTTATGGTTAATTAAAAAACCACCAATTAGAAAAAAAGCTATTGTACTGAACTTAAAAGACTGTATAATAGAACTTTCGACAATATTTTCGAACTGCCTGCTGTAGTGATTTGGCGGAACAACTCCGCAATGCTCAAGAACAATCCCAATCATAGATATACACCTGATTGAATCGACAAAAGAAAAATTCTTTGTTTTAGGTGTTGTAACCTTTATTGGCTCAGTATCCATTGAATATCATTTTTAAAACAGTCTGCGAATATCTACAAAAAATGATCTTATATAAAAAATCGAGCAAGTTTTAACACACATGTATAAAGAATATTACCCATATCGGGTATATGTATTAGAGCTCAGTAAGAATTATTTTTACGCCGTTACAAGTTTAAATCATTTAATATTAGGTATGGCCGGAAGATTTCATTAAATAATTGCGTTATCTTAGTCGGGCGAATAATTAGGATTTAGTATGATTAAAAAAATAAGAAAAGCATTTTCTAAAGACAATTCCCATAATATAAAATTCAAAGCCGAATTTAAACAATTGCTTGACTTAGAGAAACGTTCAAAAAAACGTTTTTCTTTGGGTGAAGAAAATCTTTATCCATGTTTATTTGATAATACAGCAGATACAGGCTTTGATAGGCATTACGTTTATCATCCTGCTTGGGCAATCAGAATAATCATAAACAATAAGCCTTCTAAACATATAGACATCTCATCGACGCTGCATTTCTGTTCTATGCTGTCGGCAATTTTACCTGTTGAGTTTTATGATTATCGACCAGCAAAACTAGAATTACCAAATTTGAAATCCTTATCTGGCGACCTAATGAATTTGCCATTTGAATCTGGCTCCATCGAATCGTTATCATGCATGCATACAGTAGAGCATGTTGGCTTAGGCCGTTATGGAGACCCTCTGGATTACGACGCGGATATTAAAGCAGTAAAAGAATTGACGCGGGTATTAGCAATTGGTGGCAATTTGTTATTCGTTGTTCCTCTAGGGGCAAAAGATGTAATCTGTTTTAATGCACACCGCATTTATTCAAAGGATCAGGTTTTAAATTTGTTTTCAGATCTGGAACTTAAAGAAGTTACCTTAATACCTGAAGATGAAGCAGACGGCGGGCTAGTGCTTAATCCATCAGACGAATTACTTAAAAAACAGTTTTATGGCTGTGGCTGCTTTTGGTTTAGTAAAACTAAATAGCCTCCCATTATACGAAAAAGAGCCTCAATTTATTATTGAGGCTCTTTTTCGTATGTAAATATTACAGTTTATGAAGCTGAGACATACCAAAATAATTTCTCTCCGCAAAAAAGCATCAATATTTTTAATGCCGGTAAGTTGGTTTATCTTCTCATCAACAAGCTATAACCTGATAGCCTCTGTTTTTTTACTTGGTAGGGTTAAACTGAACATCATTATACCTAATCTCATAAGCAGTTCCTTTGTTTAAGTGTTGTTCTACAATAAAATTTACTTCGTTGCCATCGGCTGTAAGCCAAAATGCAGATGATCGGCATAAGCTGTCGCAATCTGAGTAGCAACTTAAAATTATTTGATATTTTTAAGATACAAGCTCAAAATTATCGGATTTTTAAGATAAAGAATCTATTAGCACAAAAAAAAGTGGCCCTTTTGAGGCCACTCTAATTTTTATAATATACTGTAGAATTACAGCTTTCTAGCTACTTCTACTTGTTCGTAAGCTTCTACGATATCGCCAACTTCGATGTTGTTAAAGTTCTGAATGTTTAAACCACATTCGTAACCTTTATTAACCTCTTTCACATCATCCTTAAAGCGTTTTAATGAGGCCAGTTCACCGGTGTACACTACAACACCATCTCTAACGATACGGATCTTGCTGTTACGGGTAATCTTACCATCCAATACCATACAACCTGCAATGGTACCCACTTTAGTAATTTTGAAAGTCTCACGAATCTCAACGTTAGCCACAATTTTCTCTTCGAATTCCGGATCCAACATACCTTCCATCGCTGATTTAATCTCGTTGATTGCATCGTAGATGATAGAATATAAACGGATATCGATCTGCTCAGCTTCTGCAAGTTTACGTGCACCTGTTGATGGACGAACCTGGAAACCAATAATGATCGCATCAGAAGCCGAAGCTAACAATACATCAGATTCTGAAATCTGACCAACACCTTTACTGATGATATTAATCTGAATTTGCTCAGTCGATAATTTCAACAATGAATCGGCTAATGCCTCAATTGAACCATCCACATCACCTTTAACAATGATGTTAAGCTCTTTAAAGTTACCGATAGCCAAACGACGACCGATCTCATCCAATGTAATGTGTTTCTGTGTACGTAATCCCTGCTCGCGTTGTAACTGCATACGTTTGTTTGCAATATCACGTGCTTCGGTTTCACTTTCTAAAGCATTAAATCTATCACCTGCTGTAGGTGCACCTTGCATACCCAAAACCTGTACCGGCTGTGATGGGCCTGCTGATTCTACCTTAGCACCACGCTCGTTGGTTAATGCTTTTACACGTCCGCTATAACTACCCGCTAAGATTGGATCTCCCACTCTTAACGTACCGGCCTGAACCAATACCGTAGTTACAATACCACGTCCTTTATCTAATGCCGACTCAATTACAGTACCTGTAGCCCTCTTATTCGGATTCGCTTTCAGCTCTAATAATTCTGCTTCTAATAATACTTTATCCAAAAGTAAATCAACATTTAAGCCGCTTTTGCTTGAGATTTCCTGTGATTGATATTTACCACCCCAATCTTCAACCAAGATATTCATTACTGATAATTGCTCGCGTACTTTATCTGCATTTGCACCTGGCTTATCTACTTTAGTGAAAGCAAATACCAATGGTACACCTGCAGCCTGTGCGTGGTTAATCGCCTCTTTTGTTTGAGGCATTACCGCATCATCAGCCGCGATAACAATAATGGCAATATCGGCAGCCTTAGCACCACGTGCACGCATCGCTGTAAAGGCTTCGTGACCTGGAGTATCTAAGAAGGTTACTTTTTTACCGGTTGGTGTAGTTACCATGTAAGCACCAATGTGCTGGGTAATACCACCTGCCTCACCAGCTACCACGTTTGCTTTACGGATATAATCCAGCAATGAGGTTTTACCGTGATCGACGTGACCCATAATCGTAACAACCGGAGCTCTCTCGATTAAATCTGCCTCGTTATCTTCTTCCTCAATTACATTTTCTTCATCTTCATCTGGTTTAACGAATTGAATTTCGTAACCAAACTCATCTGCAACGATGGTTAAGGTTTCAGCATCTAAACGTTGGTTAATGGAAACGAACATCCCTAGACTCATACAAGTACCAATAATTTTGGTAACCGGTACATCCATCATGCTCGCTAACTCATTAGCCGTAACAAATTCTGTTACTTTTAATATTTTCGATTGAGATTCAAGCTCATTTGCAGCCTCTTCTGCATTCGATGCTACATCATCACGTTTCTGACGACGTAATTTAGCACGTTGTGCAAATTTACCTGATTTACCGGCACCACTTAAACGGGCAAGTGTTGCTTTGATCTGATCTTGAATTTCCTTCTCAGTAGGTTCTTCTTTAGGTCCGCTTGGTGTAGCATTTCTATTTTGGAAACCTGGTCTGTTATTGTTGTTATTTCTATTTCCCTGGTATGGAGTTCCGCCTTGTCCTGCTGGTCTGTTACCTTGGTATGGAGTTCCACCACCTGGTCTGTTACCTTGATAAGGTGTACGAGGTTGCCCTGGTGTACCACTTTGGCCCTGGCCTTGACCTGCAGGATTATTTTGTCCTTGCTGGCCTTGACCACCGTGTTGACCAGGTTGGCCCGGTGCTCCTGGAGTTTTTTTGCGTTTACGCTTACGTTTAGCAGCTTCACTATCGCTAGATGATGCTACCGGACCGTTCCTTCTATCCGGAGTTGTTGGTAAAACAATTTTACCAATAATATTCGGACCGGTTAATTTAACGGTACGCGCTTTAATTACTTCAGGCTCGTTGCTTACCGGTTTTGCTTCAGCTGGTTTTTCTTCCACTTTAGGTTGTTCAACTGGTTTTACAGGCTCAGGTGCTTTAGCCACTGGTGGCGCTACAACTGGCGCTGGAGCAGCAGCCGTTTCTTCCTTTTTAACCTCAACCGGTTTCTCTTCCACTTTAGGTTGTTCAACTGGTTTTACAGGCTCAGGGGCTTTAACCACCGGCTGTTCTACAACAGGTGCTGGTGCAGCAGGTGTTTCTTCTTTCTTAGCCGGGCGTGTTTTCGAGTTAAGATCATTTAAATCGATCTTCCCTACAATTTTAACCCCTGGCAATCCAGTTTCTTCAACTTTATCTTCTGCCTTAGTTTCTTTTACCGGCTCTACTGCTGCCGCAGGGGCTGGTGTTGGCGCTGGCGTTTCTACCTTAGGGGTTTCTACAACCTTTGGTTTCTCTACCGGAGGTGTAAATGACTGAGCATTTTTAATTAAAATCTCTTCATTTTTCTCAAAATCGGTATTCTTCTTCGGCGCTTCTACTGGCTTTTCAGTCTCAGGCTCGTCACGACGTATTTTACCAATCACTATTTGTTTGGCTTCTTCTCTTACGATCTTATCTCCCTGATACTCTTTCAATAAGGCATTATACATGTCTCCCGTAAGTTTAAACATAGGGCTCTTCTCGGCAGAGAATCCCTTTTTGTTTAAAAACTCAACGGCCGTACCCATGCCTATATTAAGTTCTTTAATAGCTTTAATTAAAATGATTGGTTTGTCGTCTGACATTTAGCTCCTGTTATTGTTTTTTATTTAATACAAAAGTAGTGTTTATTTGGCAATTACACCACTTATTCAAATTCTGACTTCAAAATTTGAACCACTTCTTTAATGGTTTCCTCTTCAAGGTCGGTGCGTTTTACCAAATCTTCTACTGTAAGTGCTAATACACTCTTAGCAGTATCGCAACCGATAGCCTTTAATTCATCAATGATCCAGCTATCAATCTCATCTGAGAATTCTTCTAAATCAACATCCTCGTCGTTTTCTTCTCCGGCTTCGCGATACACATCAATTTCGTAGCCAGTTAATTTACCAGCAAGTTTAATATTGTGTCCGCCACGTCCAATTGCCAGTGAAACCTGATCTGGTTTTAAGTAAACCGATGCATGTTTGGTTTCATCATCCAATTTAATAGAGGTGATTTTTGCCGGGCTTAAAGCACGGGTAATGTATAATGAAATATTATTGGTGAAATTAATCACATCAATGTTTTCGTTTTTCAATTCGCGAACGATGCCGTGGATACGTGACCCTTTCATACCTACACACGCTCCAACCGGATCGATACGGTCATCATACGATTCAACTGCAACTTTAGCACGTTCTCCTGGTTCGCGAACAATTTTCTTAACGGTAATTAGACCGTCGAAAATTTCTGGAACTTCCTGTTCGAACAGGCGTTGCAAAAATTCTGGTGCTGTTCTCGAAATGATAATTTTCGGGTTAGCGTTGATCATTTCTACTTTAGAGATTACCGCTCTTACAGAATCGCCTTTTTTGAAATAATCTGCTGGAATCTGCTCTGTTTTAGGCATTAAAAGTTCGTTGCCTTCATCATCTAAAACCAAAGTTTCTTTCTTCCAAACCTGGTAAACTTCACCTGTTACGATTTCGCCTACTCTATCTTTATATTTTTTGAAAATTTCGTCTTTCTCTAATTCCAATACTTTAGACACCAAAGTTTGACGTGCAGCTAAAATTGCTCTGCGGCCAAAACTTTCTAAAGTAATCTGCTCGATATAATCATCGCCAACTTCTAAAGTGCTATCTAACTTAGAAACTTCAGCAAGCTCAATCTCTAAATCATCATCCTCAGAAAATCCATCTTCCATTACTTTTCTCGTTCTCCAGATCTCCAAATCACCGTTATCCGGATTCACGATAACATCACAGTTTTCGTCTGTTCCGTATTTTTTACGCAACATGCTACGAAAAACTTCTTCCAGCACACTGATCACCGTTGGGCGATCTATATTTTTGAAATCTTTAAACTCTTGAAAAGAGTCGATCAAATTAATTGTTGTAGTACTCATTTTTACTTAAATGAAATTAACACACTTGTTTCTAATATATCATTAAACGGAACATCTGTTTGAATTGTTACCGCCTTTTTCCCTTTTTCTTTAACCGATTCTTCAATCAGCAGATTATTTTCTGTAACCGCCAGCAGTTTCCCTTCTTTTTTTAATCCTTCTTTCAGCTTAATGCTTACTGTACGGCCAATATTTTTATTGTATTGACGGATTAACTTTAAAGGCTCACCAACACCCGGAGAAGAAACTTCTAAATTATAAGCCTGTTCTATTGCGTTTTCTTCTTCGAGATGAAAACCAACATGCCTGCTTATGGCCACACAATCCTGTATGCTAATACCTTCGTCGCCATCAACATGGATAATTAATTTATTGTTTGGCAACATTTTCACCTCAACCAGAAACAGCTCTGGCCGATCTGCTATTTTTTCCTCAACGAGGGCTGCAACTCTCTTTTCTACCTGCATATTTTAACCTGATTTCATAGAAAAAGGGGACATTGTCCCCTTCTCTTTTCTTCGATTACGATGCAAATGTAGTAATTTTTTAGAAAAAATCAAACACTTGCGCTAATTATTATGCTGATTATTACCGTTTAAGTGTTTGTTGCTGCGCTTTTAAATTCTGTTTACCCTTCCCCATAATCAGATCGCCCACGGTTGCAAATTTTATCCCGATGTAACTCTCAACCAGATATTCTTTACCCTTAAGAAAAGGCTGATCGGGATTAAATATCAGTGAATCTCCAAGTATCTTAACCTTGCCAGGCACTTCCAGTTCATCCTGGATACTGTCCAGATCACCCGGTTTTATTAAAACAGACACCAAATTAAGTGTATCTGCATTAGCCAGATAGGCATTTTTTACCTGTAAGAGGCTCGCCTCATCAATATTTTTAATTATTATTGATGAACTATCCCCAGAAAACTTAATTATTGGCCTGTTGTTTGTATTCGAACATGAAAATGTGAATAGGACAATAGCAATTATGGCCTGGTATTTAAAAAAGCATTTGAACATTTACAAAAATAAACAATTATGAGATTTATTATCGAAATCCTTTTGATGGGATTAGCCTTTTTTATCGGCGCAAGAATAGTACCTGGCGTACATGTTGATGGTTATGCAACATCCATTATTGCTGCAGTACTGGTTGCACTTGCAAACTCAACCATCGGGTTCATTTTAAGATTATTAACATTCCCTGTTAATTTTTTGACGCTTGGACTAGTATCATTTATCATTACCGTTTTAATGATTTTATTGGTTGATAATATGATGACCTCTTTTAACACTTCAGGTTTTATCGCTGCTGCATTTTTGGCTATAGTTGTAGCCTTAATTAAAGCAGTGTTTAGCGCTGTAGTTGGCGAAAAAGAATAAGTTGGGAGTTTTGAGTTGAGAGTTTGGACTTGTGACTCCAAGCTCCCAGCTCCAAGCTCAAAAACTAACGGATCACTTCTCTCGAAATCACCATTTTCTGGATCTCAGATGTACCTTCGTAAATCTGAGTAATTTTAGCATCTCGCATTAACCGTTCTACATGGTATTCTTTTACGAAACCGTAACCACCGTGCACTTGTACAGCTTCGATGGTTACATCCATCGCCACTTTTGAAGCAAAAAGCTTGGCCATAGAACCGGCCTGTGTGTAAGGTAAACCCTGATCTTTTAACCAGGCAGCTTTATAAACCAATAACCTGGCTGCTTCGATCTGGGTAGCCATATCGGCCAGTTTAAAAGCAATGGCCTGATGCTCGGAAATTGGTTTGCCGAATGATTTTCGCTCTTTAGCATACTGCGTGGCCAACTCGAAAGCACCCTGTGCAATACCTAAAGCCTGGGCCGCAATACCGATCCTCCCACCTTCCAAAGTTTTCATGGCAAACTTAAAACCGAAGCCATCTTCGCCAATCCTATTTTCTTTTGGCACCTTCACATCGTTAAACATTAAAGAATGTGTATCAGATCCGCGGATGCCGAGTTTATTTTCTTTTGGTCCAACGGTAAAACCTTCCATCCCTTTCTCTACAATAAAAGCATTGATACCTTTATGCCTTAACTCTGGGTGGGTTTGTGCAATAACCAGATAGGTTGATGCAGTACCGCCGTTGGTGATCCAGTTTTTTGTACCATTCAGTAGATAATAATCGCCTTTATCTTCAGCGGTCGTACGTTGCGAGGTAGCATCAGATCCGGCTTCGGGTTCTGATAAACAAAATGCGCCTATTTTTTCTCCAGCTGCAAGTGGCTTTAAATATTTTTCCTTTTGGGCTTCACTGCCATAGGCCTCTAATCCATAGCAAACCAAAGAGTTGTTTACCGAAACCACAACTGATGCAGAGGCATCGATTTTAGATAGCTCTTCCATTACCAAAACGTAAGAAATGGCATCGAGTCCGCTTCCGTTATATTTTTCGCTCACCATCATCCCCAAAAAACCAAGTTCTCCAAGTTTTTTTACCTGCTCGGCCGGAAATTTCTGATGTTCGTCTCGTTCGATTACACCCGGCTTTAATTCCTGCTGCGCGAAATCGCGGGCAGCCTGCCGGATCATTAATTGTTCTTCACTTAATTCAAAATGCATAACATTTATGTATAAAAGGTTAGTAAATCAAATGTAGCATTAATGATCGAAATTACTATGGTTGCATAGTAATTTATTTTTAAATTCATTTCATGTTGCGACGGCGTATTTAGATTCTGTTTCTATCGGGATCATAGCGAATCGCGGGATTAGAGCCCAAAGCACACCGGCTTCCACTTTTCCTAAAAAATGTTCATTTTAGGCTATTGTCTTGGAAATGAGGGGTTCTGAGCGTTTGGCAGCCATGGCCCCGCTTTACGCTTTACTTCGCTGCGCTCCGTGTTCGCTTTTAATCGGGTTTAGGAGCAACGTGTAGTGCCAGGAGAACAAAACCGCTAATCATAAACCCGACAGCAGCGGCGACTCCCGATTTAAGCACCGGTTTATGTGATATCTTGGTGTGCTTGCGTGTTTTACAGGTTTTCTTGTTGTTACAAAATATTTAGTTTTTTGTAAAGCAATAGCGGTAATACTTCGGTTACGATAGCCAAAGATAGTTGTACAATATTTATTTACTTGCAGGGTCTGCGTTAACGATGGAAGCGGCATCCTTTTTGGTTTTTTCTACCAAAAAGATACAGTGAACAGCGTGTTAAAACGCCCATAAAAAAAATCATCTAACTGTTCTTTTAGTCAGGATGAGCCCAAGGCTTAAACTTCCTAAAACAAGAATCAATAAAATCTGCGAAGAATGAATAATGGTTGAGTAAGCCAAACCATCTTTAAAAGATATGCCATACAGCACCAAAGACTGCGCAACCATCCAGTGGAAAATGCCAATACCGCCCTGAACAGGGGCTGCCATAGCAAAACCAGAAAATACAATTGCGGTAAATGCAGCGTTAAAATGTAATCCTGAAGTAGCTTGAATAGAAGAAAAGGCGAAATACATAGAAAGTGAGTAGAAAAGCCATATCCCTAGTGTATACGTTAAAAATAATCCTTTTTGTTTTAACTTACTATATGAGCCAAATCCCTGGCGCAGGCTTACAAAAATGCGTAAGAACTTTTTACTGAATTTTTGACGGAGAAAATATATTGCAACAGCAACGAGCAGCAAAATAATGATCCCCAAACCAACCAGCCACAAATAGTTAATCGTACTTAATTTTTTAATAAGATTGACATATATGGTTTGATAAAGAAAATCGGCTACCATATCATACTGAAAAATCAGCATTGCCAAACTGGTGAGAAAAAGCATCAGCACATCAAATAGCCGTTCGGTAATTACGGTACCTATAGAAGCAAACATGGGCACCTTTTCGGCTTTGTGAATAACCGAACAACGGCCAATCTCTCCGAAGCGCGGTAAAGCAAGGTTAGCCAGATAGCCGATTATTACGGCATGGTAAGCATTCCAGAAACTCACTTTGTAATGAATAGATTTGTACAGCATTTGCCAGCGCAAAGCACGTAATACATGTGCAATCCATACGGCAAATGCGGAAGTAATTACCCAAAAGTAGTTGGCGGTTTTGATTTCCTGCCAGATCTTTCCTAAATCCTGACCTCTAAAAGCTAAATATAAAACCCCTATCCCGATTAAAAACAGGATGATATATTTTAGCGCTGTTTTGAGGTCGATTGTCACAAGGTTATTTTAGCAAGTGGTTATTATCATCAGGAAAAACCAATATTGGATTGTATTTTTTCGCTTCTTCTATTGGTAATGAGCCATACGACATAATGATGAGAATGTCGCCAAGCTGAGCCAAACGGGCTGTTGCGCCATTTAAACAGATGGTTCCGGTACCGCGTTCGCCTTTAATCACATAAGTTTCGAAACGTGCACCATTATTATTATTTACGATCTGCACCTTTTCATTAGCGATAATGTTAGCTGCATCCATCAAATCTTCATCTATCGTAATACTGCCTACATAGTTCAATTCGGCTTGTGTTACCCTAACACGGTGTATTTTCGATTTTAATATTGTGATAACCATTCGGCAAAGTTAGTAATCAGTTTGGAGTTTTCAGTCATCAGTTTGGAGTTTCGCAAAGTAGCAGAATGTTAAATGTGAATAGTTAATGGTCCATAGTTGATAGCTTAGGCGCCCTGGCCATCAACCATAAGACTATGAACCATTAACCGACTACATCATCCATCACTTAATAATCATATTATCGATCAGCCTGGTTGAACCTACTTTTGCGGCAACCAGTGCAATCAGGTTATTTTCATGTTTTGATTTGGCTGGTTCCAGTGTATCGCCATTGGCAATGGTAAAATAATCGAGTTCCACCCCTTCAATACCCTGATAGAATACTTTTGCCTTATCCACCAATTCTGTAAGTGAATATTCGTTAAAATGATCGATAACGAACTGAAGCGATTTACTCAGCACGAGCGAATGTTTGCGATCATCGGCCGATAAATGGATATTTCGACTGCTCATGGCTAAACCATCGGCTTCTCGGATAATCGGACAGGTAATAATGGTGATGGGCAGCTTAAAATAAGCCAGCATATTCTTGATCATTAATACCTGTTGGAAATCTTTTTGTCCGAACATGGCTACATCTGGCTCAACGGCATCAAACAATTTTTTTACAATCTGCGTTACACCTTGATAGTGGCCCTTTCTGAATTCGCCTTCCAGCAGAAATTCGGCATTACCCAAATCAATGTGCCAAGCCTCGTCGGCCCCGGCAGGATACATTTCATCTACATTAGGCATAAATACACCGTTACAACCTGCATCGGCCAGCATGGTCAAATCGTGTTCGATTGGGCGCGGGTATTTCTCTAAATCTTTGGGATCTGTAAACTGCGTTGGATTTACAAATATGCTACAGATAATGATATCGGCATTTTGTTGGGCCAGTTTTATCAACGATATATGACCATTGTGCAAGGCACCCATGGTAGGCACAAGTGCTATTTTTTTACCTGATGCTTTTAAGGGTTTTAAAAAAGCCTTAAGTGCTGCTTTGGTTTTAAATATTTCCAATTTGGACAAACTAAATTAAAGCCGTAAAGGTGTAAATTAATCTAAACGAAACCAAACAAATGCTTGCTATATTGATAAATAGTATTATTATGCTTACCTTTGCAGCTCATTATCTTTTATTTAACTTAATATTTTCTTAGAATATGGAGATGGCCAAAACGAAGCTGCTGATTGTTACACACGAGATGTCGCCTTTCCTCGAGCTTACTAAAATTTCTGAAATTACGCGCCAATTACCACAAGCAATGCAAGAAAAAGGATTCGAAATCCGCATCTTAATGCCTAAATTTGGTAACATCAACGAAAGAAGAAATCGTTTACACGAAGTAATCCGCTTATCAGGAATGAACATCATTATCGATGACAACGATAATCCCTTAATCATTAAAGTAGCCTCCATCCCAGCTGCACGCATGCAGGTTTATTTCTTAGACAATGAAGAATATTTCCAACGCAAACAAGTATTTAGAGATGCGAGCGGGAAATTCTTCGACGACAATGATGAACGCACAATTTTCTTTTGCAAAGGCGCATTGGAAACCGTTAAAAAATTAGGCTGGGCGCCAGATATCGTTCACTGCCATGGCTGGATGAGTGCATTAGTTCCTGCCTATATCAAAACAACTTATAAAAATGATCCTACTTTTAAAAATTCCAAAGTAGTATATTCTATTTATGAGGATGGCTTTACAGAGAAATTAAATGCTAATTTCGCGAATAAAGCAGTAATGGCCAATATGACTGAGGATGACACTAAAGCATTCTTACCATCTGATTGCGACAGCATGCACATCGGTGCGATAACACACTCTGATGCAGTAGTTTTAGCAGATGAAAACTTAAATAAAGATGTGTTAAAATTTGTTAAAGATTCCAATAAGCCAACATTAGCTTTTAACTTAACCGAGAATTTCGAAAACTTCTATACTTTTTATGAAGAAATTTCGAATGACGAACTGGTTTCACTTGCTTAATTAAGGTATTATTATTTTAAATATGAAATTTACAAAACAAGACTTATTAACCCTGTTGATAGGTCTTTTTCTTTTTGCATCGTGCAAAAACCCTGATGGTGTTGGTTTAGATGTAGATCCGAACGCGGCAATTACCGGAACGCTGGTGGTATCGCCGGTTAAGTCTCAACTTGTACAAGAAGATGCTGCCAATACCTACGGATTAAACCGTTATCCATTGGGATACATGGTAGACCCTACCTTTGGAAAAACCGAGGCAGCTTTAGCATTAACGGTTTACCCGGTGAGTGCAAGTTATGATTTCGGCACTGCTCCAGTATTAGACTCTGCAGTTTTGGTATTAAAATTAGATACAACATCTACATTAACCAAATTTTATGGCGATACCACCAATTCTAAATACAGTATTGATGTTTATCAGTTAGCCAACAAGGTTACAACTTATAAAAGCTCTGATGTACAGGTAATTAACAATACACTTTTAGGCAATTTTACAGGCAAACTGGCACCTAATACTAAAAGAAAAGTATCTGTTATTGTTCCAGGCAAGGCTGACACTTTAAAAACTGTACCTGCACAGATCAGAATTCCTTTAAACAAGACATTTATACAAAACGCGATATTAAACCTCGGTACAGCAGGAACAGCAACTGATGCTAAGTTTATAGAATCGTTTAAAGGCTTATATGCGCAGATCAATAAAACATCTTCAACAGGTGTTGGAGGAATTGCATTCTTTAACTTTTCTGGAAGTGATTCTTACCTGCAACTGGTTTGGAAAAAAACGAACGCATCAAGCGGTATAGATACTACAAGTGTAAATTTCCCTATTGGTAAGATGGCTACGAATGCTGCACAAACTGCAAACGTAATTTCTGGTATAGCAGCTTATATTAAACATGATTATACAGGCACACCTGTGCAGGAGCAGATTGCAACTCCAAATCCTTCGGCTCCATATAGGGTAACTTATTTACAGGGCTTAGCTGGTGTAAAAACCAAGTTAACGTTCCCAGGATTGGCAGGTTTTACTGGCACTTACGGTAAAGCAATTATCAATAAGGCAGAGTTAGTTGTAGAGATTGGTGAGAATGCGCCAGCATACCCTTTTAATGCCGCTCAACGACTTTCTTTATATCGTTGGGATATTGCACAACAACCAGCCGATATACCTGATTTTGCAACTTTTTCAAGCAGTGCTTCTGGTGGCGCAGCACTTTTTGGTGGTTATTTCGATTCGTTAAAGAAACGTTATATTTTTATTGTAACCAGTTACGTTCAGGGCTTGATTGATAAAAACATCGAAGATGAGGGTACATTCTTAGCTCCTACATCTTATACCGACTTTCAGAGAGTACCTACTGCTACATCTGCAGAAAGGTCGATTATAGGCGCCAGCGATGCAACTGCAAATAAGATAAAACTAAATATTTATTACACTAAAATTAATTAACGGTTTAAGTGTAATCACAAAAACTCCTGCTAGCAGAACTGGCAGGAGTTTTTTGTATTATTATTTTAAGGCTACGAAATATAAAGCGCATAAAAAAGCTACCTCTCATCAGGTAGCTTTTTTTATGCATTTTAGCCTTTAATTAAAAGGGAAGATCTCCATTCTCATCTGATGGGCCAATTGTAAATTCATCTTCAATTTTAGCTTCAGAACTTTGATGCGTTGGTGTAGTAGGACTTTGCTCGAAATCACTCTTTCTGCCTAACATGGTAAAGTTTTCGGCCACAATTTCTGTTACATATTTTTTAACCTTTTCTTTGTCTTCAAAGGATCTTGTTCTTAATTTGCCCTCTATGTAAACCAGTTTGCCCTTCTGAAGGTATTTGGAAGCAACTTCTGCTAAGCCACGCCATAACACAATATTGTGCCATTCCGTTTGTTCTACTCTTTTTCCGTCTTTGTTGTATGTTTCCGAGGTAGCTAATGGAAAACTGGCTACTGTTACGCCACCGTCTAAATGTCGCACTTCAGGGTCTTTGCCTAAATGGCCTACTAAAATAACTTTGTTAATCCCAGACATAAATATTTTTGGTTAGTTGTTTCGTTTTCTAAGTGTGCGCCGAATAAGATGGTTAGTTACTCCATTTTGTTCTTATAAAAATACTCCAAAACAAAATCATGGATTACTTTTGGCTGCGGTAACTCATCTAATTTACTTAAAGAAACCCAATTAAGTTCCTTTTGTTTATTAAAGTTAAATATATAATTTTTTAATGCAAAAAATTGTACATGGATTATTTGGTGCGTTAATATGTGCTTTTTGGCGCTTATAAATGTAAAATCGGCGTTGTTTCCGAATACAAATTTTACCCGATCGATGAATAGTGAATCGCTCCACTCGCATTCTGCTGTAGTTTCCACGCTAGGGAAATCATATAAATGCTGCCATATATCCCCTGCTTGTCTTTCCCTGATCAATACTTTTTCATCTTCGAAACAAACAAAATAATTAATATGCCGGTGTTTTTGTTCGGCTTTGCGAATTTTAACCGGTAGCACATTTACCTGGCTATGGTTAAAAGCATAACAGCTCTGATTAAGCGGACAAATGCTGCAATTGGGCGATTTTGGCTTGCACTGCATGGCTCCAAACTCCATAATAGCCTGGTTATATAGCGCAGGGTCTTCTTTATAGAGCAAATTATTTGCTAACGCATAAAATTCTTTTTTGCCGGCCGGGCTATTTATTGGCGTAGCTAAACCATAGAATCTAGAGAGTACCCGAAATACATTTCCATCTACCACAGCACGTGCTTCTCCGGACGAAAATGAGGAAATGGCAGCAGCTGTATATTCGCCAATCCCTTTTAATTTTATGAGCTCATCATGCAGATTTGGGAAGATTCCATGATAATCTTTCACCACAATTTGAGCGGTTGCATGCATATTCCTGCCCCTCGAGTAATAACCTAATCCTTGCCAAAGCTTCAAAACTTTGGCTTCGGTAGCACTGGCAAAATCGGCAACTGTAGGGAAATTCTCCAAAAACCTATTAAAGTACGGAAGCCCTTGTTCTACCCGTGTTTGTTGTAATATAACCTCTGATAACCAGATGGTATAAGCATCATTGGTATGCCTCCAGGGCAAATCTCTCTTGTTTATCAGGTACCAATTGATGAGTTCATTTTGAAATATCATTACTGCAAATTACGGTCTATTTATCCGATTAAAAAAAAACTTGCAATTGCCTGATAAGTCTAGTGATAAAAAAATCATCTTTTATTTCCCTATCTCATTAAAAAGCAATACTTTTGCAACCCCAAAACAGTAGTAATATTAAAACATAATATATAATAAATAATAAAATATGACTAAGGCAGATATTATTTCAGAAATATCAACAAAAACCGGAATTGAGAAGGTTGATGTACAGGAAACAGTTGAGGCATTTTTCAAGGTTATCAAAACCAGCATGATTGGCGGTGAAAATGTATACGTTAGAGGCTTCGGAAGCTTTGTTGTTAAAAAGAGAGCGCAAAAAACTGCGAGAAATATCTCAAAAAACACTGCAATAATTATCCCAGAACACTTCGTTCCTAGCTTTAAACCAGCAAAAGTATTTGTTGATAAAGTAAAAAGCAATTCAAAAAAAATTAACGTAGAAGCCTAAGTCTTATATATGAATAGCAACATCAGATCAAAACAAACCATAGTTATTGGAGCGATTGTATTGCTTGTTGCATTCTTATTTACAAGAGACATTAAGGGTTTGGTTAAACCAACGGAAGAAAATGGAAAAATGCCTTCAAGTGGCCCAATGGCCGGAGCAGCTTCTCCATCAACTACATCGGTACTAAACCTCGAAACTTCGTCTACTGCTGCAAAGAATGTAATCAACAAGAATTTGGCTACAGACATTACAGCTTTAGAAAACAGCTACAAAGGCGCAAATGGCGCAGAGAAGATTGAACTTGCTAAACAACTGGCTCAAAAATGGGACGATGTTGAGCAAATTACGCCATCTGCACTGTATTTAGAAGTTGTAGCCGAAGGCGAACCATCATCACAATCGTGGTTAGCTGCCGGTAATCAATTTATAAAAGCTTTTGAAAGCACACAAGATAGCATAGCGCAACCTGCTTTATTGCAGAAAGCCAATGTATCTTACAAAAATGCATTAGAGAAAGACTCTACAAACATTGAAGCTAAAACAGGCTTAGGGGTAACAATAGTAAACGGCTTAGGCGCACCAATGCAAGGTATTGCAATGTTGTTAGAAGTTGTTGCTAAAGAACCTAAAAATGTAAAGGCCAATATGAATTTAGGATTGTTCTCCATAAAATCAGGTCAGTTTGATAAAGCAATCCCTCGTTTTAACACGGTAATTGCCACTGCTCCAACTCCTGAAGCCTATTTTTATTTAGGAACAGCTTTAGAAAATTTAGGCAGAAATAAAGAAGCAGTAAATGCCTACCTATCAAGCAAAAAATTAGCGGCTAACCCAACCTTATCTTCATTCATTGATAAGAAGGTGGCTGAACTAAAGAATAAAAATTAATTAACAGATTAATAAAAACATTTAAAACTTAAAACTATGCCAAGCGGTAAAAAAAGAAAGAGACATAAAATGGCTACCCACAAACGTAAAAAACGTTTAAGAAAAAACAGACATAAGAAAAAATAGTTTCTTATTTGATAAAGCCAGTTAAACCTCATAGTAAACACTATGAGGTTTAAACAATTTATATGATTTTTTTATTGTATATCTTTTTGGCTACATCATTGTTTTTATTTACTATCCATTTGTTAATAGGCGAAAGCCTTAAATCTGTAGCTGTTGGTAAAAGAATTAATTATCAATTCGACTCCTGCCGGAGTTACCATAGCGTTGATTGAAGACAAACAACTTGTTGAGCTTCACAAAGAACAAATCAATATTAACTACGCTGTAGGCGATATTTATTTAGGCCGCATTAAAAAAATTATGCCTGGTCTGAATGCCGCTTTCGTGGATGTTGGTTATGAAAAAGATGCTTTTTTGCATTACTTTGATTTGGGCCCTCAGGTGCAATCTTTAATTAAGCTAACGAAGATCAAGCGTAATGGCTCGGTTACAGGCACATTATTAGATAATTTAAAGCTAGAAGCCGATATTAACAAGGCTGGCAAAATTTCTGATGTGCTCAGTAAAAACATGCTCCTACCTGTACAAATTGCCAAAGAGCCAATTTCTACAAAGGGACCGCGTTTAAGTTCCGACATTTCGATTGCCGGCAGGTATGTGGTACTGGTGCCATTCTCCAATACCATATCTGTATCAAAAAAAATTAAAAGTAATACCGAACGTAATCGTTTAAAAAAGATTATTGAAAGTATTAAACCTCAAAATTTTGGGGTCATTATCAGAACCGTTTCTGAAGGCAGAGGAGTTGCCGAAATGCAAAAAGATCTTTTAGATTTAATTGCTAAGTGGGAGAACTTCATTAAAAAAATGCCATCTACCGAACCTTCAAAAAGAGTTTGGGGAGAAATGGACAGATCATCAACGTTAATCCGCGATATTCTGAACCCTGATTTTACAAACGTTTACGTAAGTACGCCAGAGCTGTACGATGATATCCGTTCTTATGTTCACGACATCTCTCCCGAAATGGAAAAGATCGTTAAACTATACAAACAGAAAGAACCTATCTTCGATCATTTTGGTGTAGAAAAGCAGATTAAAAACGCTTTCGGAAAAACAGTAAACTTACCAGGTGGTGCTTACCTTGTTGTAGAGCACACTGAAGCACTCCACGTTATAGACGTGAATAGTGGAAACCGTACTGCCAGTAAAGAAAATCAAGAAGAGAATGCTTTACAGGTAAACAAAGAGGCGGCCAAAGAAATTGCCCGTCAATTGCGCTTGCGCGATATGGGCGGTATTGTGGTAATCGATTTTATCGATATGCACAAACCAACAAACCGTAAAATGCTATTCGATTATTTGCGTGAGCTGATGTTATTGGATAGAGCCAAACACACTATTTTGCCTCCGAGCAAATTTGGTTTGGTACAGATTACCAGACAACGTGTTCGTCCGGAAATGAATATTGTTACGGTAGAAAAATGCCCGGCCTGCGATGGGACCGGAGAAATTAAAGCGAGTATCGTTTTAATGGATGATATTGAGAACAACCTTAATTATATTTTAAGAGAGCAGAATGAAAAAGGCGTAACGCTTTGCGTACACCCATACATCGAAGCTTATATTACAAAAGGCATTTTCAACCTTCAACGCCGCTGGTTCTTTAAATACGGCCAATGGATTAAAGTTAAGGCACAATCATCTTATCACTTAACCGAGTTTCACTTCATCTCCGCAAAAGATGAAGAGATTAAATTATAACTCAAAACACATTTAACAGAAAGCCTGGATTTTTAAATCTGGGCTTTTTTGTTTAAGTGTATTTTAAACCTAAAATATTAATTAAGTGCCTCACTAAGTTGTGCTCAGATGACTTAGGTGGTCAATATTTTTGGGAAACAACTGTCCTGTGCGTTTTGGCCACTTAGTCCTGCTATCCCTCCAAGTCCTCACTCATTCTTCGCTCCGGGCTTTCCGTTCTATCAGGTTTATCAACAATGGCGCTGCATTTTATAGTGATGTTTCAAACCTCGCAGGTTTTGAAAACCTGCGAGGTTTAACGTGAACACGATTCGGGCAAACGATTAATTGTTCAAAAAAATAAAAACACTTTCAATCCTGAAAGGTTAAATTCGTAATCTAAAACCTTAATCAATTGGCAAAATCAAAAAGTGCATTTTTCTGTCAGAGCTGTGGCTACGAATCGGCAAAATGGCTGGGTAAATGTCCGTCATGTAACCAATGGAATACCTTTGTAGAAGAAATTGTGGAAAAAAGCTCCGCTTCTGTTCCAACCTGGAAAAGCGATACTACTAGCCGCAAATTAAGCAAACCAAGCAAGGTTGATGAAATACAATCGTCAACAGAACGTAGAATATTAACTGGCGATAAAGAATTGGACCGCGTTTTAGGTGGTGGATTGGTAGAAGGATCGCTAGTGCTCATCGGCGGTGAACCGGGTATCGGAAAATCGACCTTGATGCTGCAACTGGCTTTAAATTTAAAGGGCAAAAAATTGCTCTATATCTCCGGTGAAGAAAGCGAACAACAGATTAAAATGCGGGCAGAAAGGATTCAGGAAAGCCCCTCATCCAACTGTTACATTTTAACAGAAACTTCTACACAGAATATATTTAAACAGATCGAAATTCTCGAACCAGAAATTTTAGTTGTAGATTCTATCCAGACTTTGCACTCCGCTCATATCGATTCAACACCAGGTAGTGTATCGCAGGTAAGGGAATGTACTGCCGAATTATTGCGTTTTGCAAAAGAAACTGGTGTACCTGTTTTCCTTATCGGCCACATCACCAAAGATGGTGCTATTGCAGGGCCTAAAATACTCGAGCACATGGTTGATACTGTTTTGCAGTTCGAAGGCGACAGGCACCACGTTTATCGCATCCTAAGATCCATCAAAAACCGGTTTGGTGCAGCCGCAGAACTAGGGATCTACGAAATGCAGGGCAGTGGTTTAAGAGAAGTTTCCAATCCATCAGAAATCTTGCTCTCACAACGTGATGAAGAGCTGAGCGGAATCGCCATAGCCGCAACCTTAGAGGGTGCCAGGCCAATGTTGATTGAAACACAGGCCTTAGTGAGTTCGGCAGCATATGGAACGCCTCAACGCTCAGCAACAGGCTTCGATACCAAAAGGATGAATATGCTCTTAGCTGTTTTAGAAAAACGCTGTGGCTTTAGATTAAGTACACAAGATGTTTTCTTAAACATTGCCGGTGGTATCAGAGTAGAAGACCCTGCAATTGACCTGGCTGTATTAATTGCCATTATATCATCGCATCAGGATATCGCTGTTTCTTCAAAAAACTGCTTCGCCGCAGAAGTAGGCCTATCAGGAGAAATTAGGGCGGTAAACAGAATCGAACAACGTATTGCTGAAGCAGATAAATTGGGTTTCGAAACGATTTACATCTCTAAATACAACTTGAAAGGAATTGATACAAACAAATACAACCTTGAGATTAAAGCAGTAAGTAAAATAGAAGAAGTGTTCAGTCTTGTTTTTGGATAAAACAAAAATGGGGAAACAGCTCAACAAGTTTCCACAGAAAGAAGATAATATTCTACATCTCTACAAGATCATTGAATATTAATAATCCAGAAAAAAAACAACAACTACCTGGATATAAACACATTAACTACAACCAAAACAAAAATTAAACTTTTGGATTCTGGTTTGCCTATAATAATTTAAATGTACATCATAAAATGTGATTTGCAATTATAGGGATGATTTTCCCCGTTAATGGATATTAACGGGGATTTTTTGTTTTCCATTATTAATGAAAAATTTTAAATAACTTTGATTAGATCATTAACCGGATAATTATAAAATCATGAAAAAAATCATTGTAAGCTTGGGCTTTTGTCTATTTGCGGCATTTTCATTTGCTCAAGGCGCATATACTGGTCAAAAATTTGGAGAAGAAGTTAAACCAGGAGATGTAAAACCTGCCGCAAAAATGGAAGCTGCCATGGGGGATAAAAAAATTGCCGATATGAAAATCGAAGGCAAGGTGGTAGATGTATGTAAAAAAAAGGGCTGCTGGATGACTTTAGAAATGCCTAATGGCGATCCAATGCGGGTAACTTTTAAAGATTATGCATTCTTTATGCCGATGGATATTGTTGGCAAAAAAGTAGTTTTGGATGGATTGGCAAAGAAACAAACCATCTCGGTGGAAACTTTACGCCACTATGCAGAAGATGCTAAAAAATCTCCTGAAGAAGTGGCCAAAATTACCGATCCTAAAAAAGAATTGGCTTTCGAAGCTAAAGGCGTAGTGATTTTAGATAAATAAAAGAAAGTCCGGGGTCAGAAGACCAAAGTTAGTGGCGGACAAGCCTAAAGAGCTAAATTTTGCTAAAATAAATTACAAATAACAATATACTATATGAAAGTCGTCATCTCGACTGAAGCGTAGTCCCGACATTAAGTCGGGAGAGAGATCTATAATAGATTAGCTCCGCTGAGCTTCTCGACTGCGTTACACTCCGCTCGAAATGACGATATTATAAATAAGAAACCCCGGTGCATATGCTGCATCGGGGCTTACTTTAAATGGTTTCCGAATTATAAAACCCAGTTCCAACCAAATTCGTCAGGTGCTAAACCGTAACGGATATCGTTTAATTTTTTAGCAATGCCATTAGAAATATGTCTTGTAGATGGATCGGTCAATTTATAGATCTGACCATTATAGCCCATTTCGCCTACATGTGTTACTGTAGCTGCAGTTCCTGCGGCAAAAGCCTCTGTTAAGCTTCCGTTTTCAATTCCTTCGATCACTTCTTTAACAGAAACCCTACGTTCTTCAACTTCTACTCCGGCATCTTTAGCCAGTTTAATAATAGTATCACGCGTTACACCATCCAAAACCGTACTGCGTACTGACGGTGTAACCAATTTGCCATTAATTACAAAAAGTAAGTTGGCAGTTCCAGCTTCTTCAATAAACTCATGCGTTACCGAATCTGTCCAGATCAATTGATCGTAACCTTCTTTTTTTGCTTGCTCGAAAGGATATAACGAACGTGCGTAATTTCCAGCAGTTTTGGCAAAGCCCACACCACCTTCGTCTGCACGTGTAAATTCTGTTTCAATTTTAACCTTTAGCGCACTACTGTAATATGGACCAGTTGGTGTAGTTAACAAAGCAAATTTATAGGTATCGGATGCCTTAACGCCCAAATAAGGATCCATTGCAAACATTACCGGGCGGATGTATAAAGCATAATCTTCTTGATTAGGTACCCATTTTTCATCAACATTGATTAATGCGGCTAAACCTTGCATAAAAATTTCTTCAGGAATACCTGGCATCGACATTCTGGCGGCTGATTTGTTAAAACGTTCGAAATTTTTATCAGCACGGAAAACGCTAATTTTACCATCTGGTTGGCGGTAAGCCTTTAATCCTTCGAAAATTGCCTGTCCATAATGAAGTGCAGAAATTGCCGGGCTCATCGGAATTGGGCCATAAGGAAGAATCTGTAAATTTTTCCATTCGCCATCTTCGTAGTCGGCAGTAAACATGTGATCGGTAAAAACCTTACCGAACGGTAATTGCGAAAAATCAGTAACAGCCAAACGTGTTTGCGCTGCCTTGGTGATTTTTATATCTAATGTCTCGGTCATTGTATTTGAATTTTGAATGGGTGAATGATCGAATGATTGAGTGTTTTACCGCTCATTCTCTTATTCAATAATTCACTCATCCTATCATTAATTATTTCGCGCAAATTTAAGAAAAAACAGGCTTTTTTAATAGCTTTTTGTAATATTAATCTTTGTTTTTGAGTGTTTTAAGTACACTAAGCACCCAGCCTTTACCCCACTCTTCCATTTGCTCACCGGTCCATAAGAACGGATAAAAGATTCTCTTCTGAAAACGCGGAGGCAGATATTTTTGCCAGTTGGTTCCACCTGTTGCTGCAATATCAACCGGATCTTTCTCCAAATAACGTACGGCCGATTTGTAGTGCGATAAAGGCCATTCTACATTTACATACAAATCTAACTTACGCAACTCTTCTGCAAGGGCAGAAACATCGGCTCCATTCGCTTGCAATTGATGGTATAAAGCTGAAAAATTGGTTAAAGTGCGATCTTTGGCCAGTTGTAGAAACTGAGCAGCATACTTTTTAATAAATTGCTTTAAGGTTAAAGTTTGCTTACCCGAAGACAGTTCGGTTGCGCCGAATTTCCAGTAAATATTTTCGAATTGTTCTTCTATTGTTGCAGTACTTAGTTCTTCGCGTTTGCTTTTATCTACCAATTGGATAAAATCTGTAGCACAGATCTCGATCATCCGGTACTGGCCAGATTGGAATCCACTGGCAGGCAATAATGACATGCGGAATTTCAGGAACTGCTCTTTCTCCATACCATCAACCATCACCTCGAAAGAAGTGGTTAAGGCATTGAAATAAGCGTTGATCCGTTTTACACGTGCAGTAAAAAATTCGGCGGTTAAATTTTCATGCTCAGCAATCTGCCTGCATTCGTGCAGTGCAAGCTTAAAATAAAGCTCCGTGATTTGATGGTACATAATGAAAATCTCTTCATCCGGAATCGGTGTTTTAGGATTCTGTAAGCTCAGTAACGTATCCAAATGAATGTAGTCCCAATAGGTTAAGAAATCGGCATATAAAAGCCCATCGAGGTACGATGCCATATCTTGCCCCATTGCCGTATACTTTTCTTGCAGTTGATGTAATTTGTCTTTTATTTCGGGTGTGAAATCCATGGTTTAAAGTTAGCTGCACAAAGGTGATAAAGATTTTGCAACAAATAACTAAATTTTATACATTTGGAACAATGGCGATGGAGTACCGCCAAAACCGCCCAAACAGGCTGATGACTCCTACGATTTTTATTTAAAATTGAATTCAAATGCCTGTTAAAAAACTAACAGAAGAATTTCTTCTGCCTATTAAACATTTTATTAAACTCGACTTCGGATTACTCTTAATTAGCACATTAAAGTGGCTATTGATTTCTGCAATATTGGGTGGGATTATAGGCTCTGCCTCTGCCCTGTTTTTAGAAACTTTAAACTGGGCAACCAATTACCGTGAACAACACCTCTGGATTATCGCCTTTTTACCAATTGCCGGTATACTCATTGGCCTGGCTTATCATTATTGGGGTGCAGCCGTTGTAAAGGGCAACAATCTCTTGATTGAGGAATTACAATCGCCCAAAAATGTGATTCCGTTGGTCATGGCGCCACTCATTTTTGCAGGCACGATTATTACCCATTTATTTGGCGGCTCGGCTGGAAGAGAGGGTACAGCTGTCCAAATTGGAGGGGCCTTTGCCGACCAGTTTACGAAACTGTTTAAACTTAATGCCAGAGATCGAAAAGTAATTCTCATCTGCGGGATCAGTGCTGGCTTTGCCTCTGTTTTCGGGACACCTTTGGCAGGCGCAGTATTCGGATTGGAAGTTTTCGTTATTGGAAGTTTAACCTACAGTTCCATTCTCCCTTCCTTTATTACAGCAATTATTGCCGACTATGCCTGCAAGGCTTGGGGCGTTGGGCATACCCATTATTCCATTTCTGTGATACCGGAAATGAATTCGATCAATTTATTGTTATCCTTAGGTGCCGGAATATTATTTGGACTGGTGGCGAGATCTTTTTCAGCCTTAAACCATGGTTTATCAAGTCTTTTCAGTAAAATCAAATACCCGCCATTAAGGCCATTTATTGGTGGACTAGTTTTAATTGGTATTATTTACCTGATCGGGAATACACGATATATCGGCTTGGGCATTCCGGTTATTTCAGAATCCTTTGTTCAACAAGAAGCTTATTATACATTTGCGATCAAATTATTTTTGACTGCATTTACCCTGAGTGCAGGGTTTAAGGGCGGCGAAGTTACTCCACTTTTCTTTATTGGGGCCACACTGGGTAGCTTTTTGAGTTTCTTTATCCCCTTACCTCTTGGCCTGTTGGCAGGAATGGGCTTTGTGGCTGTTTTTGCTGGGGCAGCGAATACCCCTTTGGCTTGTATTTTTATGGGTATAGAGTTATTTGGCACCTCATCTGGAATTTATATCGCTTTAGCCTGCGTTACGGCTTACTTATTTTCAGGCCATACAGGAATTTATCGGTCACAAACGATAGGTGCACCTAAACATTTGTTGTTGAAGAGGCATCAGTTTTTGAGGTAGCGAAGCGTATGTGGCGCTAGGCGTACAGAGAAATCGTTATTGTCATTCTGAACGCAGTGAAGAATCTATCACCACCAAAGCACTAAAAAGGCAGTACTTTATGAGGGCAAGTATAAGAAAACACAGAGATTCTTCGTTGCACTCAGAATGACAGCATGAAGTTAATACAGCACCCTAAACTTTATGGTATGCTCGATCTTTTTAAGCGATTTAAACAATTGTTTATCATACTGCGCATTGATGTCGGTAATGGCATAGCCAATCTCAGGATTGGTCATTAAAAACTGGCTCACAATGTTAATGTCGTGTTTGGCAAAAACAGTGTTGATTTTCGCCATAATACCAGGAACGTTTTTGTGGATGTGAATTAAGCGATGCGATTTCTCAATTTTTGGCAATTGTAAGTTAGGAAAATTGCTGCTCAGATAAGTTGCTCCCGTATTCATAAAATCGGCAACCCGTTTCGGGATAAAATCGATATTACGTGGATTGTTTTTAGGGTCATCGAAAACAACAATACCTTGTTTGGTACATAAATCGAGGTCTATTTTGTTTTTTGCATTACCTAAATAACCTATAGTTTTTAGCTTAGCCGCGTTTTTTAACTGTTCTTTGTTTATTTTTTCGCCATCAGCTAAAAGAATAATTCCCACATCCTTTACATATTTATCTTCAAAAGAAGTCTTATGCCTAATTGATAAACCATCGTTTTTAAGGATAGAAATCGTTAAGGGATCAACTTCACCAATTACCAGGCAAAGGATTCTGTTTTTAGGATAAGAAATTGCACGCGGCAGATCGTTTACGTACAAAAACTCGTCGAAACTTGGTGTTACATGGTCAGCTTTCGAAACAATACTTTCGCGGGCTATATTCTCCGTAAATGCAAAAAATTTATTGATGATACCGCTTTCGCGCAACTGGAAATCAGAATACCCATCGCCAATACCGAACAGTTCGCCTTCGAGCTTTAAATGCTGAAGTAATTTTACTTTGCCACCCTCTTCACTTAAAGGATTGGTATGATCGTAATCTATAATTTTACCATCGCCAGTGGTTACAAAGGTATTGGCATAAATATTTTCCTTTTTAATGTGGTATTGGCTCACTACAGGAGTAATAAATTCCTTAAACCCGCCAGAAACAATCAGCACCTCATCGGCATGTTTCTTAAAAAACTCGGCATTACGCGAAAAAGATGTAGATACTTTCTTTTTCAAATGTTTGATGAGTTGTTTTAAATGATCTTCGTTAGCTTCAAGAAGCTTAACACGTTGTGCTAAACTTTCGGAGAAGGAAAGTTTTCCCTCCATTGCAAAATTGGTATAATCTTCAATTTTTTGAAAAATCGCCTCTTTATCAGGGTGGTTCTTTAGCGAAATTCGGGCAAGTTCATCAAGTGCTTCTACCTGTGTAAAGGTACTATCAAAATCGATGATGTAATAGGCTTTCTGTTTGGGCATTATCTTAAATGTTGGGTAATTTCTTTTATGCTTTCGGCAACTGGCTTAAAGGTAATACCTGTTTCCGTTTTTATTTTATTGTTATTGTAATAACTTAAGGTTAAACTGCTCTTTGCAGCATCTTTAGTGATGGAAGGCTGTTTACCAGTGAATATGGATGCAAATTTTAGGGCCCTCCAGGCTATTCCGAGCATCCATGATTTTGCCTCTCTTTTTGGTGCTTTAACGCCAAAACCCTGTGCAATTTCGCTGAACAGATCTTTATAATGATAATCATTGGCAGAAATGATATACCGTTCTCCCGAAACTTCCGCCTCCATTAACAAGATCATCACTTTGGCCACATCTTCAACATCAACAAAACCCGAAGCTCCATCGGTGTAAAAGGGAAAACCATCTTTTACCAGTTTAAAAATTTCCCCACTTCCCTCAAAGCCCGCGTTTTTACCGATAATTACCGATGGGTTGACAATAATAGCGTCTAATCCTTCGGTAATACCCCGCCAAACTTCCATCTCACCCTCGTATTTCGATAAACCATAGGCGTGTGCTCTGGCATCATATTCCCAAAAGTCTTTTTCAGTAATTTTATTGCCCTTTTTAGCATTTCCTAACGCAGCAACTGAGCTTACGTGCAATAAACGGCAATTGTTTTCGGCACAAAGATTTACAATGTTCGAGGTTCCTTCTATGTTTACATGAAAAAGCTGCTTTTTATCCTTTGGATTGAAGGATACAAAAGCTGCGCAATGGTAAACTTTGGTAATCCCGATAAAGGCATCTTCCAGTACAGAAGGCTCGTTTATATCAGCCTCATACCATTCGATGAGTGGGATATTTTGAATTAGCAAAGGGATTTTAGATTTCTCCCGCCTCAAGGACCGAACAGCTAACCCCTTGTCGGTTAACTGTTTAATTAATTCAGATCCTAAAAATCCAGTTCCTCCGGTTACCAGTATCATTTTATTTTTTTCGAGCTATATGTGGAAATACGCATTCAAAAATAGATATTTGAGCCGAGAGTTTTAAATATATGTCATTAACGGATTTCTTTTCCCCTATAAACCCCGATAGTTTTACACCCAAGCAAGGATTTTTTACAAGCCAGCTGGGGTTAAAAGCGCAGATTTACACCGAATCGTTCCCCGATTTTGAGGAGCATACCTACGATCTGGCAATTTTTGGGGTACTTGATGGAAGAGGCGCCGTTAACAATGAAGGCTCTGCCCTGGCACCCGATTATTTTAGAGAAAAATTTTATAAACTCAACGAAGGTGCTTTTAATAGCAGGATTGTCGATTTAGGCAATATTAAACACGGCGCAACCATTGCCGATACCTACATTGCCATCAAGATGGTAGTCTCGGAACTGATTAAAAAAGACATTATTCCGATCATTATTGGTGGCGGACAAGACTTAACCTATGGCCAATACCTGGGTTATGAAGATTTAGAGCAAAAAGTAGATCTGGTGGTTATTGATAACCAATTTGACATTGGCGATGACGACAATGAGGGAATTGCTACCCGTTCGGACTGTTACCTGAACAAAATTTTCCTGCACCAGCCCAATTACCTTTTCAATTTTAGCAATGTGGGTTATCAAACTTATTTTGTAAACCAGGAAAGTTTGAGCGTGATGGATAAATTATATTTTGATGTACACCGTTTGGGTGAATTTGCTCAGGACATTACCTTAACAGAGCCCATTATCCGTAATGCAAACATGATTAGCTTTGACATGGGCGCTATCCGTTCTGCAGATGCCGCAGCAAATGCGAATACCACGCCAAATGGTTTTGATGGCGAAGAGGCCTGTCGTATTGCCCGTTATGCAGGCATGAATGATAAGTTGACCTCAATTGGCTTTTACGAGTTTAATCCGGCCTATGACAATAACGGACAAACTGCCTTCCTACTTGCTCAAATGGTATGGTATTTTGTTGATGGATTTTATGCCCGCAAAAAGGATTTTCCGCTTACACCGAAATCACAATTTATGATCTATCGAACCAGCTTAAAAGACGGTTCGGGAGAAATGATGTTTGTGAAAAGCAAAAAATCAGACCGATGGTGGATGCAGGTCCCTTACCCTTCGGGGCAATCTAAAAACGAGCGCTACCACCTTGTGCCTTGCAGATATGATGATTACCAGACTGCTGTTAATGGCGAAATGCCCGATTTATGGTGGAGAACTTACCAAAAATTAAATTAAAAGCTATCCCTGAAACAGTCTATCATAATTTTACACAGCTATTTACGTTTTAGCGGTACAGATTTCTATATTTGGACAGGATTAAACTAATCTCATGAAACCATCATGATAGCTTCATCACCAATGAAAAAAATATTATACAGATGAAAAAAATATTATTATCTGCAATGGCACTATTGCCCCTTGCAGCTTTGGCACAAAAGCCATTTACAGTTAACGGCGATATAAAAGGATTAAAAACCGGAGATAAGGTTTATCTGATCTATCAGGGAGATGGCAAAAACATTACCGATTCGGCAACCGTAACAAATGGCACCTTTGCATTTAAAGGAACATTGTTAAATCCTGCACAGGGAAGTCTTTTCTTAAACAAAAATCCTTACGTAAACCGTCCGGCACAGGGTGAGAAATTAGATGCTTTATCGCTATACGTAGAGCCAGGAAATATAAAGCTAGCGGCAGCAGATTCTTTAAAGAAAGCGACAATTACTGGCTCACCGGTTAATGACGATGCAAAGAAACTAAAAGCATTAACTAAACCTGTAGCAGATAAACTTGCTGCAATTAATGCAGAATATGCAGCCTATACACCCGAGCAAAAACAAGATAAAGCTGTTATGGGCGCTTTAGGTGCCCGCTATGAAAAAGAAGCTGCTGGAATGGCTCCATTATTATTACAGTATGCAAACGGCAATCCAAAATCATTTATCAGCTTAAGCGCAATTAGCCAATTGGCAGCAGATCCTGATCAGGCAACAGCAGCAGAAAAAGCTTTTGTTGGGTTGTCGCCAGACTTGAAAGCAACTACGACAGGTAAAAAAATTGCTCAAATATTTGATGCGGGAAGAAAAACCGCTGTAGGTGCCATGGCTATGGACTTTACGCAAGTTGATACTGCAGGTAAACCTGTTAAATTATCCGATTTTAAAGGTAAATACGTACTGGTAGATTTTTGGGCATCATGGTGTGGCCCATGCCGTCAGGAAAACCCAAATGTGGTAGTGGCTTACAACAAATTTAAAGATAAAGGCTTTACTGTTTTGGGTGTTTCTTTAGATGGAGGAAATACCAGAACTACCAAAGCAGCCTGGCAGAAAGCCATTGAGGCTGATAAGTTAACCTGGACACATGTATCAGATTTAAAAGGCTGGAGCAATGAAGTGGCTCAAATGTATGGCATTCAATCCATTCCGGCTAATTTCTTAATTGATCCAACAGGCAAAATTATTGCTAAAGGTTTAAGAGAACAAGCTTTACAAGATAAACTTCAAGAATTACTGGGAAGTAAATCGAAATAAAAAAGCATTCAAAACAAAGAAAGCCCCAATTTTGATTGGGGCTTTCTTTGTTTATACGAAAACGTATTACGCAGATTTTAAGAAATCCAATACGTTAATGAAATAATTTTCAAGTCCTTCGTAAGGATCTTCTCCTGGAATCCATGATGCAAATTTCCAGTATTCCCAATCAGCATTTTCAATTACCGGCGGGATTAGAAGAAAATATTGCTCTTCTCCTAAGCCACCAATAATAATGCTTCTGGCCAGTTTAATGGCCACCTCTAGCAACTCATCATTTTCTGTCCAAATCTCGATCAGCTGTGGATCAACATACTTTAGAAATGCGACATCACTTGCTTTTGAAAACGACGGATCAACGTGTTCATTTGGCGTAGTAAATCCATTGGTAATCAACAGAAATTCTCTATAATCCATTGGAAACGTTATCCCCAGTCTTGCTTCAGCCTCTTGTATTTCGGCTAAGGTGGCAGGTTGATTGCCTAGCCACTTTGCTTCGGTTTGCTCAGGTGTAAAACTAAACTCTCCTTGTTTAATTGCGATTTCGGAGATTTTCTTGAGTACTTTTTTCAACTTATGTTCTTTTAAATTAAGTCAAAACCAATATCTTCCCTGAAATATTTTCCGTCGAAATAAATTCTACCAGCATCAGCTGTTGCTGATTGTAGAGCAGTAAACAAATCTTTTTGCAAACTGGTAATTGCAATTACCCTTCCTCCATTTGTTTTCACGACATCATTTTCTAACAATGTTCCGGCATGGAATGCGTTAGAATGACGTAGGTTTTCAATTCCGGTAATGGCTTTACCCTTCAGGTAATCGCCTGGGTAACCACCTGCCACAATCATTACAGTAGCAGCTGTTTGCTCAGAAATAACCAAACTCACCTGGTTTAATTGTTTGTTGGCAGTAGCTAAAAACAACTCTACCAAGTCGTTTTCAACTCTGGGGATCACACTCTCTGTTTCAGGATCGCCCATACGTGCATTGTACTCAATTACAAATGGCTCTTCTCCTACTTTTATCAGTCCGAAGAAGATGAAACCTGTATAATCGATATTATCTTTCTTTAAACCCTCAACTGTTGGCTTAATAATCCGTTCTTCTACTTTAGCCAAAAATTCTGGTGTGGCAAAAGGAACTGGCGAAACTGAGCCCATACCACCAGTATTTAAACCGGTATCGCCCTGGCCAATCCGTTTATAATCTTTAGCTGAAGGCAGTGTGATATAATTTTCACCATCGGTTAAAATAAATACCGAAAGTTCTATCCCGCTTAAAAATTCTTCGATTACTACTGTTGCCCCGGCTGCACCAAATTTACCGCCAAGCATCAGTTTTAATTCTTCCTGAGCCTCGATAGTTTCGGTACAGATTAACACACCTTTACCTGCTGCCAAACCATCGGCCTTTAAAACAACCGGCAATGCATGGTTTTGGAGATAAGCCAAGCCATCTTCTAAAGTTTCGGGGGTGAAAGATTTTGAGGCCGCAGTTGGAATACCATGACGCTCCATAAACTGTTTAGAAAAATCTTTACTCCCTTCTAAAATAGCTCCTTCTTTTTTAGGTCCGATAACTGGAATGTGCGCAATGGCTTTGTCGGCAAGGAAAAAATCGTGAATACCATTTACCAAAGGTTCTTCCGGACCTACTACAACGAGTTCGATGTTTTCGGTAAGCACTACTTTTTTAATGGCATCAAAATCGTTTACATTGATGTTGATGTTTGTACCATAAGCTCCTGTACCACCGTTACCTGGAGCAATAATTAGTTTATCGCAGTGCGAAGACTGGCTCATTTTCCAAGCGAATGTGCTTTCTCTGCCGCCTGAACCTAAAAGTAAGATATTCATATCGGCAAAGATAATATTTTAGTAACAAGTAGCCCAGTATGAAGTGGCAAGACTTTACGATAAAGCACTTTTGCTTTAAACAGCTCCGTATTTAAAAAATATAAAGAGGAATACTAGGCTAAAATAAGCCCAAAGAATAGAAAATATGGTATGCATGGTAGTTTCGAATAGCTTACCTTTCCACAGATCCCTGGAGTAAACAAAAAACTGAATAAAGAATCTGGTAGTCCAAAATAAGCCCAAACCGAGCGATATTTTTCTTCCAAGATCGGTCTGTATTAATTCGTTTGATGAGGTTAAACAGAGTAGGCCCATTAGAAATACGGTAAGTGCAACAAAAAAGGTATGTACCAACATCATTTGCTTGTTGATTAAGCTCAGCAATTTAAGTTCACTTTCCCAATTAAAATATCTTGGAAAAATAATGTGAATAAGCGCTAACGCAACTAAAAGAACGCCAACGATTAATAAGTGTGTTTGCATTCAAATTAGGGACAACAGTTAAAAATAGACATAAATGGTGTGAATTTCGTTTCAGAAAAAGAAGAAAAACCTGCCGATTTAAATGCTTTTCGCCAAATTCCTCGTGAGAAAAAATGTGTAAAACCAATAGAGAAGGCCATAAAATTGGACAAATCGCGTAAATGTTCTACCATAATTACCCGGCCTGTTGGTTTACATACCCTATAACATTCCTTTAAGAAAACAATCTTCTCTTGTTGCGACCTTATTTCATGTGCGGCCGATAACAGGAAGATCATATCAACGGACTTATCGGCTAAAGGAATAAAATCTGTATTTATTTGCGCTGTATCAGGAAACATCAAACTTACTTTTCTCGCCCTGATTATTGCCTGCTCTGTATGCTTCTCAGGATTGTAAAAATCGAAGACCTTTAAAGTTGCTTGCGGAAAATGACTTTTAAGAATGAAGCTTGTTTCATCAAAACCTGCGTTAATATTTAAGATTAAATCTGGATTCGAATTGGAAATACTAGCTTTTTTTAGCCAATCGAAATGATAATACCCAGAAAAGTCGTAAACATATGCAGATACTATTAAGGGCATTAAAAGACCATAAAGAAAAGCTAAAGTGATTATCCAAAATAGGACAATAGGCCATGGCATTACCATTTGACTAATTATCACTAACAATAAAGCAATAAGACCAAATAGGTAAAAATGCCTGTTAAAGCTTAAAATGTTTAACACGCCCTGAAATTTTCTTCTTTTTACTTCCATTTTTCAATTTTTCCTCTTTTCCAATAATAAGGGATGTTTTGAATATCAAAGGCATTCGCTAAAATCGGTTCATTTAGATTCAATGAATCTAAAAATCCAAAGTTATAACTGGCAATTTTTATCGGCGCTGGCTGCCAGTTTTGCCTAACCCCCTCAATAATTAAAACTTCTTTGTTTTTTTCGTTGTACGTAAATGTAAAGGGTAAAGGCCCGGCAAATCTTCTGGCTTCTTTCCAATCGGCAAATGGAGAATTTTCGGGCAAGGCAACCTCCTGATCTGTTTTATCGATTACGATTTCAAAATCAGAATTGGTTGATGTAATTTTCTTTTTGTTTTCGTTGTCAATTAGCGATATATCTGTTGTGGTATAATTGTAATGGGTAAAAATATTGCCCATAAATTCCATTTTCTTTTTATTCGTTTCTGACTTTAAAATATACAGCCCGCGAAGACTTTTTCCTGCTTTGTTCGTATAACGTACAAATACGCGATAACCGATAAGAAAAAAATCATTACCCATAAATTTAGGAAAGCCTTTTGGTCGCAAATTTTTCGTTTGAACCATCGCGATAGCAATGAAAGCCCATTCATCTTTAAAGGTATCAAGGGCTAAGCATTCTGGAATAAGATGCTCTAATTCTGCTTTTGGAACAGAAAATGTTAATACGAGAGAATTTTCAAAAAATGCATCAACTGCAAATGGATGGTTTTTCAGAAATGAGAACATTATGCTTGCTGCGTTGTTTTTTTGTTAAAAGAAAACCCATTGATAAACACAACCAGAATAAACATAAATGCAAAGAGCGAATTGAATTTCCCCCAAAGCAATAGATCTGGCGCAAGTATAAATTCGATGGTATTCATGGTGGCAACTATTACAATCTGAACAAGAGCATTTAGCTTGGTTTTGAAATTACTCAAAATCCAAATTGCCATCACAATCTCTGATATGCCAATAAGAATTGTAAAGGTATGGCTATAGGTGGGCGTTAAAATTCTGGCAACGATCTGTTCATGGCGAGGCACAAGACCTAACACTTTGCAAAGTAATCCGTTTACAAGCCAAACCAATGCAATAAACGAGGTAAGTATTCTTTGTGGTAATAATTGATTATTGCGATTGATCACATTTACCATATCACTTTATTTCGCGCTTCGTGTCATTTGTTCGAGCATATCCCACATTTCGTTCGGAATTGCTTCCAGACCATTCATCTGACCTGCTCCCTGCAGCCATTCGCCGCCATCAATGGTAATTACTTCGCCATTAATGTATCCAGAGAAATCGCTCACCAGAAATGCAGCTAAATTGGCGAGCTCTTGATGATCGCCAACTCTTTTCAACGGTACACGGTTTTTGAAATCGAATTTTTTGGCTAAATCGCCGGGCAATAAACGCTCCCATGCGCCTTTGGTTGGGAACGGACCTGGAGCAATAGCATTGGTACGGATACCATATTTACCCCACTCTACGGCCAAAGATCTTGTTAGTGCCAAAACACCACCTTTTGCACAGGCAGAAGGCACAACATAGGCTGAGCCTGTAAAAGCGTAAGTGGTAATTATATTTAAAACTGTTGCCGCTTGTTTTTCCTTAATCCAGTGTTTACCGAAGGTAAGTGTACAGTTAACCGTTCCTTTTAAAACGATATCGATAATGGATGAAAATGCATTGGCTGATAACCGTTCGGTTGGAGAGATGAAATTACCCGCAGCATTGTTCAATAGTACATCAACTGAACCAAATCTTTCTAAAGTTTTGGCCAATACGTTTTCTACCTGTGTTACTTCTCTAACATCACAGGCAACCGCCAACACTTTGCCACCTGTTTTTTCTTCCATTTCATCGGCAGTTTTTTGCAGTACATCCTGTTTTCTGCTTGTGATGACGAGGTTGGCTCCCAATTTCAAGAAATATACGCCCATTGCTTTCCCCAAACCTGTTCCTCCACCTGTAATTACAATGGTTTTTCCTTTTAAAGCGTCTTCTCTGAGCATTGGTGCATTATAACTGAACATAGTATATTGGTTAATTGGTTAAAGTTAAATTGCTGGGAATTGTTAAATGGTTAACTGTTGAAACTGGTTAATCGGTTAATTGTTGTAATTAGTTAACTGAAAACCGACAACTGCAAACGGATTACTTTCGCTGCAGGTTAGCTAAAATTGTTTTTAAAATATGGCGTGTTGCCGGCGACCACCATTGTGCTAACATTTTTTCTAAAATAGCCGACTGATCTGCAGTTACGGCAGCAATTAATTCCTCTCGGATATTTAACTTGCTTTGCGACCAGGTATTACTTTCGAGCTCCATGTATTTCTTAATCTTACGCTCGGCAGCCGTTAACAAACTTTCATTTTTCACCAATTCATCAACCAAACCGACTTTTAAAGCTTCTTCAGGACTGTAAAGTTTACCCGAAAGCAAACTACGACTGGCTTCGGCCTTACCTAACCAAAACGCATACAATTGAAAAATACTATTTGGCACAATAATACCTACTGGCACCTCATTAAGTCCAATAATATATTGTCCTTCTGCCATTACCCGATAATCGCAGGCCAATGCCATTACGCATCCGCCGGCCGGGCTATGGCCACTAATTGCGGCTACCATCGGTTTTTTAAATGAGACCATATTGGCTGTAAAACCTAAAAACAACTGCCAGAAAGATTTAGCCTCTTCTTCGTTATAGTTATAAAGTTCTACTAAATCCAATCCAGCGGAAAAGAAAGGTGCTGTACCGGTTAAAATTACTCCTCCAATGTTATCATCGGCGGTAATATTTTTAAGCATATCGTCAAGCTCGGTAATCAACTCTCGGTTTAAGGCATTCGATTTCCCTCTATCTAACGTAATGGTTGCCAGGCGGTCTTTAACACTTACTTTCATTGTATTCATATTTTAAATAGTATCAAGATTTAAGAATCTAGTATCAAGATAAATATACCGTAGCATAAACTATGCATGCATACTAATTCAAATTTATCTATTTTTCTCTATTTAACATCATAAGTGTAAACTTTTCTCGCCAAATGCCCTATAGCATCTATTCCTTCTATTACTACACGGTAGGTACCAGGTTCGTCTGCATTATAAAATTCGAATTGTGCTTTTCCGTCTTTATCTGTAACAACCTGTGGGTTCCAATAAATAGTTGTTCTGAAATCGGTCCTGCTGTTTGAGCTTGTTGCATCATATTTTGGCGAATAAAACTCTCTTGAAATCGTAAATCCTTTTGGATTAAAGGTTACAATTCCTGGTGCATAACGATCGGTACTTCTTCCCCCATCACCACGTTTAGTCGTGATAATAATTACGCCTCCTCCTCCTCTCGAACCATAAATGGCTGTATTACCGATACTTTTTAAAAGCTCAATAGATTCTACATCACTAGGAGTAACATTATCCAGAAAATCAGCTTCCATGTGCATGCCATCAACAATAATCTGTATAGGCGTATCCTGACTACGCATAAGGTAAGGTATATTACCTCTAAATATCACTCCCGGTAACCGCCCTTGCAAACATTGCGAAAGGGTAACACAGGTAGTGAGCTGATCGGCTGTCATCACGAAATCCGCTCTTCCTGCACCATTCAGGTTGGATGAGTTCTTCGCAGGGTTTTTCTTTTCAGTAATGGTTACTTCTTCTAGTTTAATGGTCCGCTCCAGCAGGCCTAAACGGGTCATCTCATTAAAATAGTTATCGCTTTCTTTAATATACTTCATCAAAGTATTATTCACATTGATATCGATATCGGCTCCATTTTTATTCTTGGTTACAATCTGCCCGGGAACGATATCAAGATTAATATCTACAAACTTCCTTTCTGTTTTAGTTCTGGCCTGAACAACAAACTTTGTACTATCGCCAAAACTTAAATTATCGAAAACAAATTTTCCTTCAGCATTGGTTACCGTATCCAAAATGTACATCGTTCCTTTTGTAGCCATAAGCATTACCTTACCACCGGGTACAGGCTTATTGCCTTTCATTACCGTTCCGCTAATGGTAATAGACTGCTCGGGTTTATAGGTAATATTCGGACCAACACCATTGATAATATTTTTCCAAAGAAATCTTCTCCAGCCCTGGGTAAGCATTAAGTTATCGAGTTCTTTTTGTGTTTGAAGATCATCCTTTAAAAAATAATGGTTGGGTTTCTCTACATAACCGCTCAAATCAGAGGTAAGTAACAACGAGGTGAGGATATTAGACTCATTATTTTCATCAGGTGTTACTTTTGCCGTATTGGTTACAGCAACAGAAAAACTACCTAAAACGGGCTTGCTGTCATTAGCAGCATCGAAAGTAAAGGCTGCTTTTCCTCTTTTTGAACCAGAAACTCCTGATGCATTAATCGATACATCAATTAGTTCGGCCTTGTTATTAATAAAAACCAACCGCTCTGCCAAAGGTTGATTGGTACTTGAAAATAAAGTAAACTGCACAATACCAGTTGGCAGGTTCTTTTTTGGGATATTGGCCACTAATACCTGTTTATCCATTTTAGCTTTCGAGCCATAATATACATTGCCCCCATGCTGTGCCACAACTTTTAGTTCATTGCCATTCACAAGATCGGCACTGGCCATAATTTTTACCACCACTTTACCTGTATCTAAAGCATTTACAGAAAGTGCATAACCACTTTTAACTGCCACAGGTAATTTAAACGTTTTTTCTGATCCATCCTTAAATTTAATCTTTGCTGAATATGACTTACCGGCCTGATTGTTAAACACAAAGTTACCCATACCTAAATAATTGGTGGCAAAACTGGTTACTTCATTTCCCCCTTCGTCTACTATCGTTCCTTCTACATCTTCACCGCGGCCATCGGCATTAACAGCTTTAATGGCAACTTTTTGGGGCAATTCTTCAACAAGTGTTCCTCCCTCTGGCATAAACTGTACATCAACATTGTTAGATGTGGAAGTGATCGGGATAGATTTGATAACTTTTTGTTTATTATCCAGTGCGATGGTCGCAATAATTTTCCCTGATTTATTTTGGAAAGACTGGTTGTTTGTGAAGCTAATTACCGCATCACCTGTTAAACTTGTTTTAACTTTACCCTTTGTAACGGTACGGTAATCTAACTGAACTTCATAACTTACTTCATTTTCACTGTAAGCCACGCCATTTTTATCTTCAAAATGAACTGTTGCCATTACTTTATCTGCATTGTTCTCTTTGGTAAAACTGTAAGAAGTTTTTGTAAAAACTTTGTTAGCCCAGCTATTTCCGATCTTAATTGTCTTATCGTAAAAGAATTCGGTGCCAAAATTCCGCATGTAATTGGTATAGGCCCTAATTCTATAATTACCCTCACCAAGTGAATCTGTTAACTTAAAATCGCCCCAGGTAATTCCTCCCATAATAGGTAACTTAACCAGTTTTTTTAGCGAATCTTTTTCATTTATCAGCTCCACATACAGGATCTTACTAATGCCCGAAGGGGCCGAAGTCTTGGTATTTACAACATAGGCTTTGAACCAAATATCGTCGCCAATGGCATAATAAGGCTTATCTAAGTGAAGGTGAACTTTTTCTTGCGGATTTTTACTGGTATAATCTTCGAGTTTTTGCAAGAGCTGACTAAATGGATCATCATCCATTTTAAATGCGGCAAAAACAATAAGTAAAGATAGAAAACTGATTGCGAGAGTAATTTTGAGTTTCATGTGGTTGGGTAACAAATAAATATGTGTCAAGGTACAAAACCTAAGGCATATTTTTATGAAGATACCATGAAATTTAGTTTCAATCTAAATTTTTAGTTCACAGTTAGAGAAACACCTTAATTCATCAATATGGATTTGAAAATGGGGTGCCTTTTTTTATCGGGACCACAGCAAATGGCAGGACTAAAGTAACCACAGCACACCAGCTTTCATTTCCAAAACAAAAAAAATTATAGGCTATTGATTTGGAAATGAGGGGTTCTGAGCGTTTGGCAGCCACGGCCCCGCTTTACGCTTTACTTCGTTGCACTCCGTGTTTGCTTTAATCGGGTTTAGGGACAATGTTTAGTGCCAAGAGACTAAAACCGCTAATCATAAACCCGACAGCAGCGGCGGCTCCCGATTCCTTCTATCGGGACCACAGCGAACGGCGGGGCTAAAGCAGCCATAGCACACTGGCTTTCATTTCCAAAAAAGAAAAAGATACCAGTTTTCAATTGGCTGTTGGCAGTTAAGCAATCTCTAAAACTTGTTTTTCCACATCATGCTTTCTACCGGCCTGGTGGTTTTGTTGTTGTACTTAGCATTGCCCTTCGAATTGTACATCGTTTCGATCTTACCTTCAACAACAAAATAAATCAATTGGCCAATAGGCATTCCGGCATAAATTTTTACTGGTTGTGCTACTGATATTTCTAATGTCCAGGTATTACAAAAACCAACATCTCCTTTACCTGCCGTTGCATGGATATCGATACCTAAGCGGCCGGTACTGCTTTTACCTTCTAAAAAAGGCACATGTCCGTGTGTTTCGGTATATTCTAAAGTAACACCAAGATATAGCGTACCTGGATGAAGGACATAACCATCTTTAGGGATTTCGAAATGTTCGATTTCATTGTGCGCTTTCGCATCGAGCACACGGCTTTTATAAGTAGCCAGGTATTTCCCTAAGTGCACATCATACGAGTTGGTTCCTAAACATTCGCGTTTAAAAGGCTCAATGATGATTGTTCCCTTCTCAATTTCTTCTAATATCCTGCTATCAGATAATATCATTTTTATACGTATTTTTGGCCTAAATTATCATTTATTTAAGATAATTTTGCATGTAATCTCCAATTTAATCAATGCCAATAATTTACAATAAAAATATTGATCAGCATTCTGTTTTAGCAATTTGGAAAATTGAAGAAACGGAGGAAGAATTGTTGGCCGGACTGCAGCTTAAGCAGCATGAACATGACATTATCTCGTCATTAAACAGCGGCAAGCGGTTACTGCACTGGTTAAGCACAAGATTACTATTGAGAACAATGCTTAATACAACGGAGTATATCGACTGTCAGTTTGATGAACATGGCAAGCCCTATCTGGTTAATTTCGACTATCATATTTCGTTAAGCCACTCTTATGATTATGCGGCCGTAATGATTAGCAAAGATCATGCTGTAGGTGTCGATATCGAACTGATTAAGCACAAGATAAAAAGCATTAAACACAAGTTTTTAAGCGATGTAGAACTTGCTCAGAAACAGATTGGAGATAATACGGATGGCTTATATGTTGCGTGGTGCGCTAAAGAAGCTATTTATAAGTGGCATGGCAAAAAAGGTTTAGAATTTAAACAGCATATCCATATTAAACCTTTTAAGCTAAAAAAAGAAGGCTCACTAAATGCATTGGTAGAACTGCCAACAGGTACGCGAGAGCTGACCGTTAATTACTTTAAAACCAAAGACAGTTACATGTTAGGCTATGTAGCCAGCAATTCTTAAAATAAATGGAGATGAACGAGACAGCGGAAAAAGCAATTGCGACAGATTTAAAGCCAACTATTTTTACAGACTGGGGCTTAACAGACTATCAGGAAGCCTGGGATAAACAGGAAGACCTGTTAAATAAAACGGTGGCCATTAAGACAGAAAACCGTGTAAACAATACCAATAAGCCTACCCCAAACCATCTTGTATTTTGCGAGCACCCACATGTTTACACCTTAGGTAAAAGCGGGCATCCCGAAAATTTATTATTGGATGAGCAGGGATTAAAAGATAAACAGGCAACCTACTATAAAATAAACCGGGGCGGCGATATTACTTATCATGGCCCGGGGCAGCTAGTGGGCTACCCTATTCTTGATCTTGATAACTTCTTTACCGACATACATTTATATCTGCGCACGCTGGAAGAAGCCGTTATCCTTACCTTAAAAGATTATGGGATAGAAGCTGGCCGTTATCCTGGTTTTACGGGGGTGTGGTTAGATGCCGATAACGAAAAGGCTCGTAAAATATGCGCCATGGGTGTTCGTTGCAGCCGTTGGGTTACCATGCACGGTTTTGCCTTTAATGTAAATGTAGATTTAGATTACTTTAAAAATATTGTACCATGTGGTATTGATGATAAAGCTGTAACTTCTTTAGCAAAGGAGCTGGGTTATCATCTTGATATGGAAGAAGTAAAAGGAAAATTAAAGAATCATATTGCCAAGCTCTTTAAAATGCAGCTGATTTAATTGGTTGAGTAAAACTAAACCGAACGCTAATTCGTAGATTAAACTATGAAGATTTTATTAAGCGCCATTTTATTTTCTTTCTTAACTTCGGGCTGCACAAAACAACAGCCTATGCCTATTGAACCCGTTACTGACCGAACAAAAGCTTCTTCAAATGGAGAAAGTAATTTTACATATCTGGCACTTGGCGATTCTTATACCATTGGCGAATCGGTTAGACAGGCAGAATCTTTTCCTTATCAGCTTCAAAGTTTATTAAAAGCTCAAAGTAGCAGTGTAGCAAATCCAAAAATTGTTGCGGTTACCGGTTGGACTACCGATGAACTTCAGGCAGGTATAAAAAAGGAGAATTTAACAGGCGCATATAGTTTTGTTACGCTCTTAATTGGTGTAAACAATCAATATCGGGGTTATCCGATAGATACGTACAAAAAGGAATTCACAGAATTGTTACAAACGGCAATCGCTTTTGCCGGAGGCAACAAGAATAAGGTTTTTGTAGTTTCTATTCCAGATTGGGGCGCTACGCCCTTTGGCCAAAACTCGGGGCGAAACCCACAAACGATTGCCAATGAAATCGATAGCTTTAACGCTGCAAATCAAGAAATTACGCTTTCAGCTGGCGTAAACTATACCAATATTACCCCCTCATCTCGAAATGCAGCAACTGATTTGTCGTTAGTGGCGAGCGACGGATTGCACCCAAGTGCTAAAATGTACGCAGAATGGGCAACCGCTTTATTACCAAAAGTGGCAAATGTATTGAAATAATTAAACGTTTGTTTATGCTGTTTTTAAATTAAAAAATATATTTTAGTTTAACTATTTAAATTAATATACTTAAAAGTTGATACTATGGAAGATCAAAAACCTCAAGAACAAGCACCCTTCGGTCAGCAACCGTTTGGACAAACACCATTCGGAAATCAAGGCCCAGCACCAAAGAACTGGCTTGTAGAATCAATTCTGGTTACATTATTCTGCTGCCTGCCTTTTGGAATAGCTGGTATTGTAAATGCAGCTAATGTTAATAGTAAATATGCCATGGGCGACTATGCAGGGGCTCAGGCAGCATCTCAAGCCGCCGGCAAATGGACAAAAATTGGATTCTTTATTGGAATTGGAGTTTATGTCTTATATATATTATTTTTTGTGGTGCTAGGTTTTGGCGGTGCCATGATGAGTAATTACAGATAGATGAAATTAACGTACATCTTAGGAATCGTTATAGGGTTAGCACTTGTGATAATTTACTATAAATTTAATCCTGAGATGTACAATTTCTTCCCAGAATGTCCTTTCCACAAATATTTACACCTCGATTGCCCTGGTTGCGGTTCACAAAGGGCAATACATGCCCTGCTCCACCTGGATATTAAAAAAGCTGCAGGATATAACCTACTCCTTGTACTCAGTTTACCACTACTCATTACCCAGCTGACTTTCAAAATTTATTCTTTTTCAACAAAGAAGAACCTGGTGATGCGCTTTTGGTATAGCCCAAATACACCTAAAATAATTTTTGCTATCGTAATGATATTCTGGATCGCCAGAAATTTGCCCTACTCACCATTCAACTATCTTGCTGCTTAGCTAGGCCATTGTAGCAGTAAGGTGATTATAATCTTTTAGCACCGCCTCTAAAAACTGTAACTCATTCATCCCGCTCGGAATAGTTACAAAAATGTGTTCTTTGGTTTTAGACGCCATGGCATAAATTAAATCAGCATTCCCAGTTTGGTAATAGCCGGTTAACACTTCGTGAATTAGTTCTATATCTCTATCGTTTAAATGCAGAACTTCCTTAAACTGCGGCTCATATTCTTCAGGTAAATTAAAACTGAAAGCCACGTTGGAAAATTCGGTTCTTGGTTTAGTTTTAATCAATGTCGTTTTTGCTAATATATCACCCAATCTTTGATGGTTTTTGGTTACTGCTACAGAAACCAGTGCTACAACGCCCCATCCAAACGGGAAGCCGAAATCGATCATCCGAAATAACCACCTAAAAATATACTGTCCAAGTGTTGGTTGTGTACCATCAATACTAATTACTTTTATCTTTAACACCTTCTTTCCTAAAGTCTGGCCATCCATGGTGATTTCGCAAACCAGGTCGTAGAGAGCAAAAATTGCCAGGAAAATAAAGAAAATAACTATCGCAGCACTTCCTGACATCGCCATCTGTGCAGCGCCCATTACCACTAAAGTAATTATAGCGAGAATTAGAAATCCAGCCAGATCGATACACCTTGCAGCTATACGCTCTCCAAGGCCGGCAATTTCGTAATCAATATCAATATTTTGAGCAGTGCTAATTCTGATACTATCCATATTCAAACATAATTTTTTTTAAAGATAAAGCTGTACGCCGATCTTTATTTTTTAAACTAAAGTTTTCTTATATTTTCATATTAGATTGTTCAGCTATGTATATTTGTTCAGCCTGGTTAATTGATCTGAATATAATATTGGTTTCATTTCCATAAAAAATTAGCTATTTTAACCCGAGATTTGGTAAAGCCTTTAAATGAGAGAAGCATTATTTGTTAAACAGAATTCGAAGAAGTGGCAACATTATGATTCCATGCAACAGGCAAATCCTGATGAAGTGGCCAATCAGTTTATCGAAATCACTAACGATTTGGCTTACTCAAAAACGTTTTATCCAAATTCGAAAACAACAGCTTATCTCAATGGCTTAGCCTCTAAATTACATCAATCCGTTTACAAAAACAAAAAGGAAAAATCGAACCGGTTTATCCATTTCTGGAAAACAGAACTCCCCTTAATATTTCTACAACACAGAAAACAGGTATTTTATGCATTGGCATTTTTCTTGGTTTCTTGTGCCATTGGTGCTTTATCGGCAAAATACGATGATACTTTTGTGCGATTGATTATGGGTGATGGTTATGTAAACATGACAAACGAAAACATTGCCAAAGGTGATCCGTTTGGGGTTTATAAACAAAGTAATGAGTTTATGATGTTTATGCAAATTGGGGTTAATAATATTTATGTTGCGCTATATACCTTTGTTTTGGGTATTATATTCTCATTTGGCGCTATTGTTTCATTATTCAGAAATGGCGTGATGCTCGGCTCATTCCAATATTTCTTTTTTAGTAAAGGATTAGGCTTTCAATCGGTTTTGGTTATCTGGATTCACGGCACATTAGAAATATCGGCAATTGTTTTGGCAGGCGCGGCTGGTTTAATTTTGGGCAATAGCCTTTTATTCCCCAAAACGTATACCCGTATGGCTTCAGTTTTAAAAGGGGCCAAAGATGGATTAAAAATTGTAATTGGCCTGATCCCGATTTTTATAGTTGCTGCATTTTTTGAAAGTTTTGTTACCCGACATACTGAGATGCCGCTATGGTTAAGTATGTTCATCTTATTATCTTCCGCAGCTTTCATTATTTGGTATGTATTTATATACCCTATAAAAATCTACAATAAACAAGCAACACTAAATTAACATGCTAGGGAAAATTGAATTTAAGAAAAGAAGAGATTTCGGCCAGGTGATTAACGACACCTTTACTTTCATGCGTCAAAATCTTAAGCCCTTAATTAAAATATATTTCACATTTTGTGGCCTATTTGTACTGGCTAGCATGTTAACCATGTTATTGCAACAATACAAAATGGTTAACATCATCAATACCATCGGTAATGGAAAAAACACCAAAGGCTTAGGTTTTTCAGCTTTATATGGATTAGAATATTTCTTGTCTATTTTATTCTCTTTAGCAACATATGCCAGTATGAGTGTTGCTATACTTTCCTATATCGCTATATACGTGCAAAAAGGGAACCAAACACCAACCACCGATGAAGTATGGGGATATTTTAAGTATTACTTCTTCAGGATTTTTGGCAGTTCTATCCTATTGATTATCCTGTTATGTATAGCTTTTATGTTTTGCCTTGTACCTGGCTTCTGGCTATTCCCTTATGTGGCCATGATGTTCCCCATTATGGTAATCGAAAATGGTTCTTTAGGTTACTCTTTTAGTAGAAGCTTCAAAATTATTAAAGATAATTTCTGGATTACTTTTGGCACGCTGATCGTAGTATGGATTATTGTTTATGCTTGTATGAGCATGATCATTTTACCTACAAGTTTATTTAATATGATTGGTATGTTTACCCATAAAACGCCACACATGTCTTTAACACTTACCATGATTACAACAGTTTTACAGTCATTGTGCCAGGTATTTACCATCATCCCAATCATTACCATTTCATTGGCGTATTTCAGTTTAGTTGAACAAAAAGAAAGCCCCGGCCTAATGGAACGGATTTCAAATTTTGGCAATACCGAAAAACCGATTGATACCAGACCTGAAGAATATTAAAATGCAGCGCGCACTCTTCCGATATCTTCTTGTTTCTCTTTTGTTTTTTATTCCGGTAATCAACAGAGCACAGACAGCTAAACCTAAGCCTGTAACTGTTGTAATTAAAACAGATAGCAGTAAGGTTGTGGCCTCAAGATTTGATAAAGAGGCCATAAGCAATTATAAAGAACAAAAAGAGTTTCAATACGATGAAATAGGTCAACAACAATTATCGTTATGGGACAAATTTTGGTTATGGTTCTGGGGTATTATCGGCGAACTGTTTCAGGGAGCAGCATCAAACATTTTTTCCAGGTATATTTTTATCGGACTTGGCGTTGCGCTGATCATATTTATTGTGGTTAAAGTTATTGGAGCAGAAAAAATCTTCGCTAAAAAATCGAAAGAAACAATCCTTCCATACGATGTAATTACCGAAAACATCCATGAGATAGATTATGAACAGGAATTACAAAGATTAGTTGCCGAAAGAAAATTCCGTTTGGCCGTTAGGCTTTTATACTTGAGGGCGCTAAAAAAATTGAGCGATGCCGAAATTATCCAATGGCAGCCCGATAAAACCAATTATAATTATTTAATGGAAATCAGTAAGCCAGAGCTGAGAAACGATTTTAGCCAGCTTACCCTACAGTTCGATTATATCTGGTATGGCGATTTCCCTATCGATGAAGTGAAATTCGACCCTATTAAGCAATCGTTTAACCAGTTTAACAACCAGATTAAATGAAAGGCTACAAATTATACCTGATTATCGGTTCCATTCTAATTTTGGGTTATTTAATTGCGCAGTATAATAAGCCTACGCCAACAAACTGGGCGCCAACATATGCTATTAAAGACAAAATCCCATACGGAACATATATTTTATACAATAGAATCAAAGATATTTTGCCCTCGGCAAGTATTCAACAGTCGAAAACAGCCGTTTATACTACGCTAAAATCTAAAAGATTCAATAAAACGGCCTATATAATCATTGCGCAAAAGGCAGATATTAGTAAAACGGATCTTGAACAGCTGATAAAATATATGCAAGCGGGCAATGATGTATTTATAGCCACTTATGATTTAGGAAAAATAAGGAAGGAACTTAAAGTGCAAACTTCTACCGCAATGTCTCCCGAAGCAAGTACCTTAAATTTCACCAATCCAGAGTTAAAAACCGATGCAAACTATGGCTTTGAAAGAGGCATCGGCAGCCAGTATTTTAGTAAGGTAGACAGCAGCAAAACAACAATACTTGGCGTAAATGGGAAGGGCCAGCCTAATTTTATCCGTTATGCTTACGGAAAAGGCAATCTATACCTTATCGCAGAACCCGGTTTTTATACCAATTTTAACCTCCTCGATAAATATGGTGCAGAATATACCGCTAAAACCTTGAGTTATTTATATGGGAATAAGCAGCTCATTTTCGACGAATATTTTTCTAGCCAAAAGAACACTGCCACCGATATGCTCAGGGTATTCTTTAAACATCATGAACTGGAGTTTGCATACTATCTGGCAATATTTAGTCTGATTCTTTTTGTCTTGTACGACATTAAGCGCAGGCAAAGAATTATCCCGATCGCAGATCCGCTTACTAATTCTTCTTTGGCCTTTGTTAATGTGGTGGGCAGTGTTTATTACCACGAGCGGAACAACCTCGATATAGCCTTAAAAAAGATCAATTACTTTATGGAGTACTTAAGAACGAGGTATTATCTAAAGACCAACGATATCGACAGCAAATTTGCTCAGGTGCTAATAGAGAAAACTGGCATTAATGAGGCGCTGGCCAAAACCCTGACTAAACATTTTATCCAAACGCCAACAATGGGCGATTTAAGCGATACCCAATTGATTAATTTAAACGAAAGCATAGAACAGTTTTATAAAAATACGCAAAGCAATGGAGCAAGAACAGTTTAACCCACGTACCGATTTAAGCGCCTTAAATGAAGCTGTAAATCAAATCAGAAATGTACTTGGAAATATCATTATCGGCCAAAAACAGGTTATTGATTTCTTAATTGTTGGTTTGCTTGCCGACGGGCACATCTTAATTGAAGGTGTCCCTGGTGTAGCCAAAACGCTGAGCGCTAAATTGCTGGCAAAATCTATTGATGCAGAATTTTCGAGGGTTCAGTTTACCCCTGATTTAATGCCATCTGATGTTTTAGGAACCCCGATTTTTAATACCAAAACAGGAGATTTCGAATTTAGAAAAGGTCCTATTTTTGGCAATATTATTCTGGTTGATGAAATTAACCGTGCACCGGCAAAAACCCAATCGGCCTTGTTCGAGGTGATGGAAGAGCGCCAGGTAACTATAGATGGCCATACCTATATCATGGACGAACCTTTTATGGTATTGGCCACCCAGAACCCGATTGAGCAGGAAGGGACATACCGCCTGCCCGAAGCACAATTGGATCGGTTTTTATTCAAAATAGAGGTTAAATACCCTTCGTTAGCGGAAGAAACTGCGATTTTAATGGCTCAGCACACTTTAGTTAACAAAACATTATTAAACGATGTAAAACCAGTATTGTCTGTTAAACAGATACAAGAGGCTAGAGCAATTATCCGCAATTTGTTTGTAGAGCCAAAATTATTGGAGTTTATCGCCAAAATCGTAAATGAAACCCGCAACAATTCATCACTTTATCTGGGCGCTTCGCCAAGGGCATCTTTAGCAATTGTACACAGTGCAAAAGCTTTCGCTGCTATTCAAAACCGCGATTTTGTTACGCCTGAAGATATTATTGCCGTTGCAGGCCCTGTATTGGCGCACAGGATATTGTTATCACCTGAAAAAGAAATGGAAGGATTAACCACCAGCGACATCGTTAGCCAGATTATTAAAAAAATTGAAGTACCTAGGTAAGTCCGAAGTCTTGAGTCAGGAGTCCGAAGTCGGATTTTGTCGCAACAGTTAACTAGTTTAAACAATTAACCGATTAAACAACATTGAAAAAATTCTTTCAGCAATATTATAACAATCTATTCCTAAGCGATCGCTTATTTGCGGCTTTAGGCCTCTGCGTTGTGCTTTTTTTGTTGAAGTTCTTTTTTGCCTGGCTGGGCGATATCCCTGAAATTGCCACTGGCGCCGTATTTATTTTATTTTTTATTGATATTTTTATTCTATACCGAAATACCCAAGGGATTAATGCCAAAAGAATTACCTCGAAACGTTTGAGTAATGGCGATGAAAATCCGATACAAATCGAAATCAGAAATAGTTATGGTTTTGGGGTAAATGCCAGGGTGATTGATGAAGTACCTTTTCAGTTTCAACTCCGGGATAAAGATTTTAAACTTCACCTAAAATCTGCTGAAGTAAAATCGATCCACTACAACCTGCGACCAACAAAACGTGGTGAGTATGATTTTGGGTTTATCAGAGCGTACATCAGTTCACCTCTCGGCTTAATCAACCGCCGTTACAATTTTGATGGCGCCAAGATCCTGCCTGTTTTTCCTTCTTTTATTAACCTTGGCCAATACGAATTGATGGCCGCTTCACGCTATTTAACAGAATTCGGGATCAAAAAAATCAGAAAGGTTGGACAAAGCAGCGAATTTGACCAGATCAAAAATTATGTTGGTGGCGATGATATCCGTACCATTAACTGGAAAGCTACGGCCAGAAAAGGTAGTTTAATGGTGAATACCTATACAGACGAGAAATCGCAGAATATTTATTGTGTAATTGATAAATCGCGTGTAATGCGCATGCCTTTTGAAGGATTAAGCCTACTCGATTATGCTATAAATGCAGCCGTTGCACTTTCGAAAGTGGCCATGCTTAAAGAAGACAAGGCAGGTTTAATCACGATATCTGAAAATATCGGCGCTGTTGTACCAGCAGACCGTAAAGCTTCTCAGCTTGGCAGTATTATGAATGTGCTTTACAAAGAAAAAACGAGATACCTTGAAAGTAATCTCGAGGCACTTTATTCCGCGGTACGATCAGTAGTAAAACAAAGGGGCCTTTTGGTTTTCTTTACCAATTTCGAAAGTTTATCGGCACTGCAAAGACAGTTGCCTTATTTAAAAAGAATAGCCAAATACCACTTATTGGTGGTTGTATTTTTCGAAAATACTGAACTAAAAGAATTGAGCACAGCACCTGCAAAAGATGTAGAAGGCATTTACCATAAAACCATTGCCGAGAAATTTATCTACGAGAAAAAACTAATGGTTAAAGAACTCAACAAACACGGCATTTTAGCCATTCTTACTCCTCCCCAAAAACTTACTGTTAATGTAATTAACCAGTATTTGGCATTAAAGGCACAACAGCGGATTTAGTCTGGAGCTTGGAGTGATGAGTTTGGAGGCGATGTTCTACTGAACCATGCCAGGCAACGCCAAACCCCAAACGCCAAACTCAAAGCCCCTCTACTCCTCTTCCCTAAAATACACCTTGTAAAAGTTCATCGATTTATCATCATCGTAACCTTTTTCGATCATATCTTTATTGCCATGGATATAAATATGGAAGTTTTTATCCAGCTTTAACACGCTTTTATAGGCTCGGGCTTGTTTTTTAACAGCGGATTCGGCGATTTCAAAATTATCGGCAATGGGGCTTTCGTACTCTTGCTCGTAATTCTTCTTATAGTTTTTGAATGATTCAATGCCTTCGGCATTTCCAATTACTTCATTACCGAATTCCTCAATATCAAAGGTTTCTTTTTCTTTGAAATACTTCATCGAGCGGTTTAAGAGATCGATTTTATCCGCTTTGCTGATTTCGTAATCGTCATCAAGTTTCTGCGTAACGAAGTTTTTGTAAACCCCTAAAACATTATTGGTTTGGTTATAACTGTCGTTCCTGATTTTCAGCTTCAAAAATTCATCTTTCCAGTAAACAGCAGAATCGTTGCTACTTTTTGATTGATCCAACACCACAACTTTGTAACCTTCTTCTTTATCAACGTTAAAAATCAGGCAGCCTTTATCTAATTTATTAATACTGATGGCTTCTTGCTCATAACTTACATTAAAGCCATCCTGCTCAGGATAAACTTTTAGGTAAGTATCTTTTGTTTCGGATTTAAAAACGCCAACTACGTCCAATTGCTCGCCTTCTATCTGTACCTTTTCAAAATAAGCGACATACAATTCGCCAGATTTAATTTTTGGGTGGTTGGCTACATCGTATAAATGCTTGGCCAGTTGTTGCGAATCTTCGTGAAAAAGTTCGTTGTTCTCAAAAATTTCATGAACAAAATGAAATACTTCATTTAGTTCTAAATTATCGTTGGGGTGATAAAACCGGTAGACTTCATTTACCTTTTCGAAAGGTTTTAAGAAATACTGCATCAGCAGGTTTCCTAACACTTCATCATCAATTTTTAAAGGCGCATCAGATAATTTATAATACTCTTCAAGCAGTTTATTGCCTGTGTGGTGGATAGAAAGTTGCTTAAGTGAAGCCTCGAAAAATGAAATCATGGGGGCAAAAATAGTAAAATCATTGGTTAACCTTCTCCGTCATTCAATCATTCTCTAATTCAATCATTTTCCCATTCTATCATTCTATCCTTCACTCATTTCTTAATATAAACCTCGGCCCGCTGCAGAAAGCTTTTTTCCTTTAACGATGCCTCAACCTCATTTATAGCTTTCATTAAGTTATTTTGACTGTTCATAATTTCTGCTGTGGCTTTAATAATCACATCCCAAACAGGCTCCATAGTGGAAAGAAGTGCTGTACCCTTTTCTGTGAGTTCAACCAAACGTTTACGGGTATCTACTTTATCTTTTTTAGACCGGATCAGTTTCTCCTTCTCCAATTCTTTTAACAAACTGATGGTAGAAGGGTGTGCATAACCAATTTCATCCGACAACGAAACCACATTCATGGTCGACTTTTTATATAAAGTATAAAGCACAGGGAACCATTTGGGTTGAAAATCAATTCCGAATGCTTTATAAATCAACAGACCATCTTTACGGATCTGATCGCTCAGCCTTTGCAATCGGGTAGAAATGGCCAATAAACCAGAAGCATCAATTACATTTTGTTCCATTAAAGAGATTTTAAATCCAGGCTATAAAAAACATTGTCTACAGCCATCCTAGGGAAATAAACCGGCAAATCTTCCATTGCAACTGATTTAAAGCCGTTACGTTCATAAAAACGGCAGGCGGCCTGCAATACGTCTTTTGTACCCAAATATACCTCATTCAGGTTATTATCCTCACAGTAGGCTAGAAGTGTTTTCAATAAAGCTTGCGCAACACCCAAATCTTTTCCTCGGAATTCCTTTTTAACAAACATTTTTCTGATTGCCCCCGATTGATGCTCAGGAACAGCAATTAAGGCAATGGTACCAATCAATTCACCATTTACTGTGGCACCCCAAAAAGCGCCGCCAGAACCATCGTAATTTTTTTCTATATCCAACAAATCCGGCTGTGCTGCCAGGTCTATATCTACATTAAATTCTATTTGTTGGATGGGCAGAATTAACCCAATAATCGCTTCACAGAATTGATTATTTAACCGTTCAATTTTAAAGTCGTTTTGCATTGCTAAATATTATTCGACAAATATATGTAGTTAACTACATATATTCAAAATACAAATATCATTTGAACCTCAAATTTTTGGAAAAATCTGATTACTAGAAAGTTACTTTGTATTTTTTAACTTATTGAGAAAGTCGACAATCTTTTTATCTGCATAATTGGCCATGCCTTCATGCCTGAAAGACAGTCGGCCCTGTTTATCGAAAATAACTGTTGTTGGTAAAGCGCCTGCAAATATTTTTTCAGGAATCTCACTTTCTACTTTATAAACGGGCATCGCATATTTACGGTCGGACATAAACTTGCCCGATTTGGCAAAATCGCCATCTGCATCTGCAAAAATGAAAACAACATGTTTGTCATCTTTAAACTGAGTGTATAATTTATTGATCGATGGCATTTCGGCCCTACAGGGAGGACACCAGGTTGCCCAGAAATTAAGAAAAATGACTTTTCCTTTTAAATCGCCAAGATCAATCACATTTCCCTTTACATCCTTAAACTGGATTCCGTTAAGGCTCCTTGCGGTTTCCTTTGGGCTTTCAACTTTTGGCGAATAAAAACCAATTTCCATTAATCCCCTAATTAAAAATGCTTTTGCATCGGGCACAAAAACAATTACTAAAAGGATAATGATAAATAATGCATTGAATATATGTTTCCTGATAAATTTCATAAGTTGCTTATCCTTTTATTGTGTATAACAACGAAATTGGTGTACAACTGGTATGGCCATAACTTATTACTAAACTTATCTGTCCTTTGTTAAACCATTGACTAAACCGCGAGTCAAAACAGCGCAAATACAATGTTACTTTGTAAATATATATAATTGCTTAGGAATTACTACTTTTGGCCTGTTGAAAAAGCATAGACAAAACATTAAGAAATATTTATCGGCATTTATGCTGATCGTATTTGCTATTGCTTTAACTCCCTGGAGTGTTCTTCACCACCACAACCCTCTTCCGCTTGTGCAGAAAGAGGTTAACTGTAAACATGTTAGTCATGTGCAGGCCCATGGCGATACCTGTTTAATCTGTAATGCTAGTTTTGAAAAAAATTATGTGCAAACGCACCACATTTACAGAATCTTCTTATCAGCCAAAATTTTTAACCGAACCGAAGCGACCTTAAAGAATGCCTTTACCGAAATAAAGCGCACTTGCCTACGTGGCCCCCCATTAGCATAATAATTTTTTCTTTTCAAGCGCATCCGCGCTTAATCAAATTATTTATTTGAGAAACTAAAACTAGCTTCATTTAGCTATTGCTTTGGTTTTTCTATCATTTTTATTTACTACAACACATGAAAAAATTACAGCTTATTGGCTTGGTAATTCTATATACATTATTAAGCAGCACCGTTTTTGCTGCCGCTTTAAAGAATATAACAGGTAAGGTTATTGATGCCAGCACCAAACAAACGTTGCCAGGTGCAACCATTTTTATTCCTGATTTAAAAGTCTCGGCAGTAACCAACAATGACGGAGGATTTACGTTGAATAACCTTCCTTCAAAAGGAAGTTATCTTATTGAGGTACACTATGTTGGATATAAAACCACTACACAGGTGGTAAATTTTGCAAGCGCAGCCGGATTAGAATTTTCTTTACAACCTACTGCAATAGAAACAAAGGAGATTGTAATTACCGGAAGTTTGATCAGCAGTACCAGCAAAAGAAATAGTGCTTCTTCTGCAGTAATTGGTAAGGATCAGCTTCTACAGCCTTCAACAAATTTAATTGATGCGTTGACCAAAATACCTGGTGTATCGCAAATTACTACTGGCCCATCTATTTCTAAGCCTGTAATCAGAGGCTTGGGTTACAACAGAATTGTAACTTTAGATGATGGGATAAAACAACAAGGCCAGCAATGGGGCGATGAGCATGGTATTGAAATCGATCAGTTTAAATCAGACCGCGTTGAAGTTTTACGTGGCGCTGCATCGTTAATGTACGGTTCTGATGCACTCGGTGGTGTAATTAACCTATTAGAGCCAAGTACCGCACCTGAAGGGCAGATTAAAGGAGAATTTATTACCAATTACTCTACAAATAATGGCCTTACTGCTAACTCATTAATGTTAAATGGTAACGAAAACGGATTTGTTTGGAGAGCCCGTGGAACGTATAAAAACGCTTACTCTTTTAAAACACCAACAGGTTACTTCCCTAATTCGGGCTTTAACGAAACCGATTTAAGTGGTATGGTAGGTTTAAATAAAAGCTGGGGTTATACCCACTTAAACGTTTCTAACTTTCATAACAATATTGGCTTTTATGAGCCGACTTTAGATGACAATGGAAATTTTGTAAAAGAAGATGGTAGTGCTTTTACCAACGATGATTATAAAAACCGCACTTTAGAATACCCTCGTCAGGATATCAGGCACTTTAAAATTGCATTGAACAACAATTTCATTATCGGTAACGGCAACTTGAAAGCTGATTTTGGCTATCAACAAAACCAACGCCGTGAGTTAGATGGACCGGACCCTGCCTTATTCTTCGATCTTAAAACCTACAATGCAGACCTGAAATATTATATACACGAAACCAATGGATGGCAGCCCGTTTTTGGGGTAAGTGTAGATGATGCACATAGCCAAAATAAAGGAACAGAATTTTTAATTCCAGCTTACGATACTTTTGGTTTAGGTGTTTTTGCTTTTGCCAAGAAAAACTGGGAGAACAATACATTTAGCATCGGCGCACGTTACGATTTCAGAAAAAACAACGGAAAACAATTGTTTGATGACGGAGAAGAACTTTTCGCACCTTTCAAAAATAAATTTTCCAATGTAAGTGGCGCATTGGGTTTTACGCACCAATTTAACGAAGAATGGAACTTTAAAGCCAATGTGGGTTCTGCATTCCGTGCACCGAATCCAGCAGAGTTAGGCTCGAACGGTGTGCACGAAGGTACATTTAGATATGAAATCGGTAACTCGGGCTTAAGTCCAGAACGCAGTTACCAGGTAGATGCAGCTTTAGAATATGAAGGAAAAATTGTAAGCGCAAGTGCTAGTGTTTATAACAACTACATCCACAATTATATTTACGCTTCCAACAATGGCGAACAAAGAGAAGCTGAAGGTACACTTTATGATGTTTACCGTTACGGACAGGTAAACGCCAACCTTTATGGTGCAGAAGCCAGTTTAACCATCCATCCGGTTCCGTTTATCCACTTCGAGAATACCTTTGGATATGTTCATGCACAGAATAACACTTTAAACAGGCCACTTTCATTTATCCCTGCGGGAACTTTAAGAAACGAGTTGCGTTTCGAGCCTAAACTTAAGGGAACAAATGATGCCTACCTATCTGTTGGTATCAACTCGGCATTTAAACAAACGCGTGTGGATGATGTTTTTGAAACACCAACCAGTGGTTATACACTATTAAACGCAGGTATTGGTGCTACATTTAATTTAGGCAAACAGCCAATCAAACTGTCTGTTTCGGCCAACAACTTGTTAGATCAGAAATATTATGATGCTTTAAGTAGATTTAAACCAGGCCGTTTTGATCAGGAGAATCCTAATTTAGGTGTGTACAATACCGGTAGAAATATCACTTTCGGATTGTATGTTCCTTTTACACTGGTAAAATAACAAACAAATCCGTCATTGCGAGGCACGAAGCAATCTAATAAAGGCAAATTAATAGCTAAAATAGACTTACTTTGTGCTTTGCAATTAATACCATATTATTTATTTGGAAAGCAATGACAGTACCTTTTAGTTGGCTCCGGTCCCGCTAATGTTCCTGCCCTGATAGAAAAAACCGGGGGCATCCACTTATATCGGGTTTAGGTAGATTGGATTGAGGTACTATGTGCCAGCCACATCATAATTGATTAAAAAAGGAAAAAGCCGACATTTGCCGGCTTTTTCCTTTTTTTTGGAAACTGTCCCGTCCTAAAATAAGTGTCAACCTATTTTAGGATTAGTCAAACCTATGATCATTTCTTAACCACTTCCCTCTTAGCCCTAACGTACTGGTTTGGCCATTCGGTATTGTCGCCAAGCACTTGCGCCGCATGTGTAGGAAAATAAGCATCACGTAATGATTCGCGGGCAATAAAAATCAAATCGGCTTTGTCTTGTTCTAAAATTTCTTCCGCCTGCTGGGCTTCTACAATCACGCCTACTGCACCTGTGTAAATACCAATTTCATTTCTGATCTTATCAGCAAAAGGAACCTGGTAATTTGGTCCTGCAGGGATAAATGCATCAGGTACATTACCACCCGATGAGGTATCAATTAAATCTACACCACGATCCTTTAACACCGCTGCCAATTGTAGCGAGTCGTTCTCGTTCCAGCCACCCTCCGTCCAGTCCGTTGCAGAAATGCGAACAAATAAAGGCAAGTTTTCTGGCCATACCGATTGTACAGCTTCAACCACATCGATTACCAAGCGAATACGGTTTTCGAAACTTCCGCCATAAACATCTGTACGTTTATTGCTCAGCGGACTAAAAAACTGATGCAGTAAATAACCGTGCGCAGCATGTATTTCTACAACTTTATAGCCTGCATCCAATGCACGTTTAGCAGCTGCCCGGAAGGCAAAAACAATATCCTGAATTTCTGATATCGTTAATTCATGTGGTTCAACCTGTCCTGGCTTAAAAGAAATCGGAGATGGCGCAACTGGTTTCCAGCTATTTTCACCAGCGGCAATTTGTTCGCCACCTTTCCAGGGCACTTCACAACTGGCTTTTCTACCTGCATGTGCCAACTGGATGCCTGCAATTGCCCCATTATCATGGATAAACGAAACAATCTGTTTTAATTTAGCTACATGTTCATCTTTCCAGATGCCCAAATCGGCATAGGTAATTCTTCCATCGGCAGTTACTGCAGAAGCTTCCTGGATAATTAAACCTGCGCCACCAACGGCACGGCTTCCTAAATGCACCAAATGCCAATCCGTTGCAAAACCATCAACAGCAGAATACTGGCACATTGGCGAAATAACAATTCTATTTTTTAAGGTTACATCCTTTATGGTAAAAGGAGAAAATAATTTAGACATAGCTTGTTTGTTTAACCGCAAAGGACACAAAGTTTTTTCGCAAAGAAATCGAAGATCTTAACCTCTGTGTCCTTTGCGTATTCCTTCTTTTCTTTGCGGTTGAAGTTTAAAAACCTGCGTGCGCTAATTCGCTATTGATAAACTGAATCTCTTCAGCGTTTAATTTTACGTTTATAGCCTCAGCATTCTGAACGGCTTGTTTTTCATTTCTGGCGCCAACCAACGCAATGGTAATACCTGGTCGTTCAACCGTCCAACGCAAAACCAGCTGAGATAGGGTAGCATTTTTCTCATCTGCCAATGGTTTTATTTTAGTCAAAAATGCATTTGTTTTTTCGATGCTTTCTGGTAAGAAAAATTTATTCCCCTGACGGTGATCGCCTTCTTCGAATTTATAATCGGCGGTCATTTTTCCAGTTAACAAACCGCGCTCCATCGGACTATAAGCCAAAATTGACTTATTTTTTTCAATGCAATATGGAACAGTTTCCTCTTCAATACCACGGTTTACCATACTAAATGGAATTTGATTAGAAATAATTTCTAAAGTTTGATCTGCTTCTTTTAATTGTGCTACATTATAATTGCATACGCCGGCATAGCGAACTTTACCCTGCTCAATTAACTTGTTCACCGCTTCGAAAGTTTCGCTGATCGGCGTGGTTACATCTGGCCAGTGGATCTGGTAAAGGTCGATATAATCGGTACCCAAGCGTTTTAAGGATTGTTCACATTCGTAAATTACGCTCTCTTTACCTGCATATTTATAAATATCAATCTCTTTTCCGTCGTTGTTTTTACTCTTAAAGCCAAAATCGCCTTTGGCAAGATCCCAACGCATTCCGAATTTGGTTACCAGTTGTAATTTATCGCGTGAAATACCTTTTATTGCATCGCCCACAATTTCTTCACTATCGCCCTGACCATAAATTGGAGCGGTATCAATTGATGTAACCCCTAAATCGTAACCTGCTTTAATTGCATTAATCGCATCGTTTCTATCTGTACTTCCCCACATCCATCCGCCGGCTGCCCAGGCGCCAAAAGTGATTACCGAAAGTTCCAAATCTGAATTTCCAATTTTTCTATATTCCATAATTATTTTTTAATGATTTTATCAACCGCATAACTATTATGTGGCAAGTAGGCAAGTAGTACCGATAAAAATGCCACATGGACGAGTTGAGAAGGCAATGCTTCCCAATTCTCAATTACTGTTGTTCCGAAAATCAGTGCTAAAGAAATTACTCCGGCTAATAACAATCCTTGCCTTGTAAACAATCCTAATATAATCATTAGCCCTGCTATAAATTCGGCGAATGGCAAAATATAACTGAAGGGAATAACCAATGCATCTGGTAAATACGATTTAGAAAATTGTCCTACCATCCAATGGCTAAAACCCGCTAGCTTAGGCAAACGCACTAAACCATGCCCAAAAAAACTCAATCCTATTGCCAAGCGGCCAAGTAAATATGCCCATTTTGTATCCATAATATATCGATATACTACAAAAATACAATCTCAACATTAACGATGTTTTAATGCAACAATTATTAGACTGACATTTTACCTTCCTGTGGCGGAGAACACGGAGCTATCGGCCTGAAAACGCCCACCGCTATTCGCTTACCGCTGAACTTTTTTCTATAAAAATTTGGATTTCATCAAACAACAATATACATTAGTGTATTATTTAACTAATACAGTAGATATGGTAAACATTAACAATCTTAATTTTGGCTACAGCAAGCATAAGCCATTATTTAAAAATATGAGCATGCGGTTAAGCAATGGCCATATTTACGGTTTGCTTGGAAAAAATGGAGCCGGTAAATCGAGCTTATTAAAAAACCTGGCCGGTTTGGTGTATGCACAAAGCGGCACATTGGATGTAATGGGCTTTAACCCCGCCAAAAGACAACCTGCACTTTTAGAGCAGATCTGTTTTATACCAGAAGAGTTTTATTTGCCTTCAGTAAAAATAGATGCCTATCTAAAAGCAAACGCTCCGTTTTACAAAAATTTCGATCACAGTTATTTTACTGATCTGATTAAAGAATTCGATATTCCGGTTGGACAGAAGCTCATTAACATGAGTTACGGACAGAAGAAAAAGGTAATTATCGCTTTCGGCCTAGCTACACAGGCGAAACTGGTAATTATGGATGAGCCCACTAACGGCTTAGATATTCCTTCTAAAGCTCAGTTTAGAAAAATTATGGCTTCTGCTATGACAGATGAACGCTGCATTATCATTTCTACCCATCAGGTGAGGGATCTCGATAACCTGATCGACACGGTAATTATGCTTGACGAAAATGACGTTGCGCTTAAAGCTTCAGTAGAAGAAATTACAGCAAAGCTAACATTCAAAAAGGTTAAGGAAATTGATGACAGTATTATTTACGCTGAACCGTCTCTCTCCGGCTATAACGTCGTGATGCCAAACTATCACCAGGAAGAAAGCAAATTAGATATGGAACTTCTTTTTAATGCCATACTTGCAGAAAAAATCAAATTTAAACCTTTATTCAGTTAAGTGATGAACAACACATTTAATATCAATCGATTTGGCTTATTGCTTAAAAGACAGTGGCTTGATTTTGGGAAAATTTATTTAATCAGTCTAGTGGTGTTATTGGGAATTGTAGTGGGATTTTATAGCTACAATATACCCTCACCACTTAAAGACAATAATTTCGACTATGACGGCAACCTTGATATGCGTTTCCGCTACCCTCTTTTCCTGATTTTGGGATTTGTTTTTATCAGCATCGTAGCAAGTATCTATTTTAATATCCTGGGGCAGAAATCAAGGGCCATTTTAGAACTGATGACACCCGCTTCAGTATTCGAAAAATTTCTGGCAGGTGTAGTTTACACTGCAATAATAAGTTTGTTTAGCTATCTATTAATCTTTTATTTAACAGATTTGGCCTTTGTAAAATACCTGAACGGTCACCTTGCTGCCTTTAGAGGCCTCTTGCAAAAAAACGGGGCTGTTAGAGAAGTTGAAACGATTACTTATCAGGTCTTTAATGATGAAGGTTACAGGAAATATTGCAGCTACTTTTTTGCCTTTCCCTTTCTTATTACAAGCATATTCCTTTTAGGATCCGTGTATTTCAACCGCTTTCATTACATCAAAACAGCACTATCTGTAATGGTTTTTATCGGCCTTGCATCTTACCTGATGGTTAAATTTTCGAGGTGGGTAATGGAAGGCAAGGTTCCCTACCATTACGGGAAAAGTGATAATGATTTGATTCTGTGGACAATTTTATTGATAACAAGCATCATCACCATTATCGTGTGGGCGATTACCTACATCCGTCTTAAAGAAAAAGAAGTTTAAACTTAACGGCATAGTAGACATGGAATTTAGAGATAACAAGGCGATATACCTTCAAATAGCAGAATATGTTTGCGAACACATTTTGTTGGGGAAATGGAAAGCCGAAGAAAAAGTACCCTCAGTTAGGGAATTAGCGGTTGAACTTGAAGTTAACCCAAATACAGTAATGCGTACTTATGAACTGCTACAAAACAAGAACATCATTAACAATAAAAGAGGAATTGGCTTTTTTGTAGATGAGGCGGCAATAGATAATGTAAGAAACTATAGAAAACATCAGTTCATTATAGCTGATCTACCTGTGGTTTTCAGGAATATTTACCTACTTAATATTGGTTTTGATGAATTGGAAAATCAATATAAAACATTTGTAAAAGAGAACTTTAACGCTTAAGGATATGAAAACAAGTAATAAATTATTAATCAGCCTTGCGGCGCTACTCATCGTCATACCAATTGTGGTTGTCGCGATCAATATAAAGCTAAACTATAGGGAAAGGGGAATAGAGGACACTTATTTTGGAACACAAGAAATCAATAACGAAGCTTTTGATCAAAAATCGAAAGGCAGGATAACGATTCCCTTACAAACGCCATTTAAAGCCATTCAGATAAAAGATGCCAAGCGTTTTAGTGTACAGCTTTATGTAAAAGAAGATAAGCGGTATGGACTTAAAGTTCCTGAAAAGTTTAAAAACGATTTAAAATTTGAAGTGGATGCTAACGGAGTGCTGCAGATTACCGTTAAGAATCAAACTAATGACAACGACGCCGAAAAAATTGTCTTGGTTATATATTGTCCTAACATTAACGAGGCTTCAGTTACAAATTCGAATATTTTTGAATTTAGCGCCCATTCAGATTCTATAAAGTTAAATGTTGATCATAGCGAAATGTTATTCCTAACAGGCGACATTACCTACAACGATACAAAAGGAAAAGTGACAAGTATAATTAATCCAACGAAGATTGGAAAGCTCTACCTTAATCTAAATAAAACAAAGTTTAGCGGTGTTATCAATGCTTTTAAAGACCTATATGTTACGGCGAATAACTCAGAAATTGAAATTGGGAATATAGATGACAACAAAGAATTCCCCTTTGATAACCTGAATATTAAAACGACGGATACATCGAGCGTAAAATTGCAAAACGTTAAAGTGAAAACCTTCACTGGCGATTTTTCTGATGCTACAACCCTGCAGATTCCAACACCTCTGCTTAAACAATTGTTTAAGAAATAATTTATAAGGCTGTATCATAAATTTAAATTCAAGTCTATGACGTTGAGCTTGTCGAAACGTTTGCTCAAAAGTACTTAAACAGTTCCTTCGACAAGCTCATGATCACAACTCTATATTTATGATACGCCCATTTTTTACGATTTAATGTATTTACAACCACCTTTTACTCCTCATGGTGTAAAAAGGGCATGATTTTTAAGCTAACTAATTGGCAAAAGTTTAACTTGGGCCAATTAGCTTTTTAGTTTTTACATCATTACCAATCATGAAGAGATATTTTCTTTTATTTGCCCTCAGCCTGTTCGTTTTTAGCCATGCGCAAGCACAAAAGATAGACACCCTATCTATCACCCTTGATAATGTTAAATACCCCTATCCAGTTAAATATTTTCCTATCAATACCGAAGGGCAAGATATTAAAATGGCTTATATGGATGTTGCACCAACCGCAGCAGCCAATGGAAAAACAGCCATCTTATTCCATGGGAAAAATTTTGGAGGTTATTACTGGGGCAATGTAATTAAAGCCTTAACCAACATCGGTTACCGGGTTATTGTGCCTGATCAAATTGGTTTTGGCAAATCATCTAAAGCATTTATCCATTACAGTTTCCACCAAATGGCTACCTGGAATAAACGACTTCTAGATACCTTGGGTGTTCAAAAAACCGTAGTTTTAGGTCATAGTATGGGTGGTATGCTGGCTACGCGTTTTGCTTTAATGTACCCGGAAGCGACTGAAAAACTTTTGCTCGAAAATCCAATTGGGCTCGAAGATTATAAAACTTTCATTCCATATATCACCACCGCACAACAATACCAAACGGAACTTAAAACCACAGCAGAAAGTGTTCGTAAATATTACCAAGGTTCATATTTTACTTATTGGAAACCCGAATATGAATACCTGGTGAGCATTGCGGGAGGGGTAACCAATAGTTCCGACTACCCACGCTGGGCCAAAGTTGCCGCACTAACTTATACCATGATTTATGAACAACCTGTGGTCTACGAATTTCAGAATTTAAAGGTTCCTACCGTTTTGTTTATTGGTAAGGAAGACAAAACCATCGTCGGCAAAGGCCTGCTTACGCCAGATCAACAGGCTTTACACGGGCAATATAAACTTTTGGGAAAGCAGACTGCAGCCAAAATTATCGGTGCTAAAATTATCGAATTTGATGCCTGCGGGCATATTCCGCATATCGAAATTCCGACGGAATTTCTGGTGGCTTTAACAGGTAGTTTGTAGTTTTTTATCAGACCTTATAGGTTTTTGAGACCTATAAGGTCTGCAACAGTAAATCTAATTAACCTCTTTCCCTACAATTTTATTAATGCCCTGCATTTCGAAATCGATGTCCTGTCCCATCGATTTCATTTTACCATACAGCTCTACACGGAGGTGGCTGTTAAGTACGATTCCGGTTTTCATATCAAGTGAGGTTTCTCCGGAGTTGGTTCCTTGTAGATCAGTTTCCATTTTGTTGCCCATCACTTCAAAATTTCCTTTTGAGACTAATGTGCCTTTTACCCCTAATATGGCAATACCATCTTTTACCTCTTTCAATGTGTATTGTGTAATTGTTTCAATGGGCATACTCATCTGCATTTTGGTATCAACCGTCCAGCTGTCGCCTATTTTAACCGGTTTTTCAGGGTAAATTTTAAATGACGATTCCATGGTCTGTTTCACCACCTCGTTGCTAAATTGTTTACTTAAAGCATTTTTTATCTGTTTAACCTGACTGGTATCCTTAGTCATCCTTGCCGCCATATTATCAAGCATTTTATCTATACCAGCAACGGTTTTAATCCCACCATTTGGGGTTACAGTCATATAAAAAGACGCCCCTTTTAAGCCGCTAAAAGGGTTCTTTTTGGTACTATCCTGATCATCTGAATTGAGGGTCATGGTGTTGCCCATCGCTACAGATTTCATGAAAATTCTGTTGTATATTACTTTCACATCCTTTTCCCCGCTATGGCCTTCGGTAATATCAAAAGTATAATCCGTTCCAATGCTTTGGGTTAAATGTACATCGCGGCCAGCAATTTTCTGGTTAATGATCTGTTCGGAAGTAAGTGTGAAATCGTACTTATAGCCCGTTGGATAATTTTGTCTTAGCACATAGGTTTTCTGTGCAAAAGCAGTTACAGAGATCAGGCTCCAGATGATTGCTGCAAATATTTTTATTTGATCATTTCCCATTTTAACCTGCAGGTTGTTGTGCAAAAATGCGGCTTAGCTGAAAATACAATTCGGGATGTTTATCCCTTAACTGTTCAGGTTTTTCAAAGAAATACTCTGAAACCACAGCAAAAAATTCTGCCTGATTAGTGATGGCATAAGGATTAATATCCGATTTATTGTCTTCTATTTTTTCCATCTCCTCATGCATCATCTTAATCCATGGTAAAGTATATTCATGTGCAATTAAATTCTCTGGAACACCATCTGTTGCGCCGTCAGATTTATCTAAAAGGTGTACAAATTCGTGTATAGCCGTATTTTCTTTCCCTGCACTTTTAGAAAAACCATGTCGCAAGGCCGAGCGTGATAAAATCATCTGTCCATTCATATAACCCGTCCCTACCATACCCATAATATTCCTTTCACCACCTTCAAACTGAAAATCTTTATTAAAAGTATCTGGATACAATAAAACGCTGGTTAAGTTTTTGTATTGCCAATCGTCGAAACCAAAAATCGGGATAACTGCGCTTGAGGCAATCAGCAACTCATCTAATGTTGTCATTTCTAAACCCACCGCTTCTATTTTAACCGTGCTGAAAAACGCGGCCACTTTCTGTTCAAACCTCAGCTTATCGGTCGAATCGAGATTATGGTAATACCCTACATAATCATCCAGTATCTTTTTGTCTACATCCGTTAAAGGCTCAACAGTAACTTTCTTTTTTTTAAGGATAAGATAAAGGGCAATTAGAAAAATAGGAATTAAGTAGGCAAGTGGAAGCGAGTTCATAAATGGGATTACACAGATTAGCGTGATTACACGGATTTAACAGATGGGCACAAATAAGGGTTAGCTTTCAATAATTTCCAATTGAATCAAAACATCCTCGCGTGTAACCGGATAAGGTTTATTGTTTTTGATGGCTTGATAAACAGCTTCGAAAAGCGGCAAATAACTTCCTACTTCTGATGGAACTGTCTCCTCAGTTTTATGGCCTTCAGCATCAATGGTTGTTAATAAACCATCTTTACTTGGTGACTCAATGCCATAAGCCGGATCGGTTAATTTCATACCCGCCAGTAATTGTTCTTCCTGAATATCGGTCCTTTGTTTAATAAAGCTGCCATTTACACCATGTAAAACAAAGCCTGGCTGTGGATTTACCACCAACATGCTTGAGGTTACAAAAACATTTACGCTATTGGGATAACTCAATTGGATCGAGAAATAATCGTCGACCAAAGTACCTTCCCTATTTTTACCCAGAATTTTATGGTAACTCAATGGTTTGCCAAACAGGCAGATAACCTGGTCTAACAAGTGCGGGCCTAAATCGTATAAAAGTCCGCTGGCCTCTACCGGGTTTTCTTTAAATGCTTTCGGTCCAATAACATTTCGGTAACGATCGTAACGCAGGTGCATTTCGTTTAATTTCCCCAGTTTACCGCTTTCAATTACCTTTTTAACCGAGGTAAAATCACTGTCCCAACGACGGTTCTGGTAGAAAAAGATTTGTTTTCCTACACTATCGGCAAGCTCAAAAAGCTCCTTTGCCTGCGCAGCTGTTGCCGTAAATGGTTTTTCAACCAGAATATGCTTATGCCCGGTTAATGCCGCTTTCGAATGCTCATAATGAAGATTATTGGGTGTATTAATAACAACCAATTCTATCTCGGCATCATTTAAAAGTTCATCAACGCTATTATAACTTGTAATATTGGGATAATCGTTAACTGCATTTTTATGGCTGCGTTCTACTATAGCCTTTAAATTAAACCCACTATGTGCCTGTAAAAAAGGAGCATGAAAAACCTTCCCCGACATGCCATAAGCTAATAAACCGGCATTAATTGTTTTATTGATATTCGTATCCATAGGTTATAAATGTAGCTAAAAATACAATTACGATTCAAGCTTTAATGTTAAAACAGCAAAGCTTTTACTTAGGCCTTACACCTTTTTACATTATCTTTGCAAGATATGAAGCCGTCTGAGATTAATGCCAAGTGGAAAGTTTTGCAGGAAAAGATTTCAAAGGAATTTGATTCGGATTTTCCTGATTTAAAAGTAATGCTTTTTCTAATTGGCGTTCAGGAATTGGGCAAAGGGCCAAAGAAATATAGTAAACGCCAAAAAGAGGAGCTGATGCACATTGCTACCTGCCGTTTATTGAGCGAAATGGGTTTTTATGAGCTTGAGGGCTTAGATCAGGATGGTTGGCCACATTGGAAATTAATTAAAGCGATACCTCCTTATACCATGCTTGAGCAGGAAATGCTGATGAAATCGCTCGTGGTAAGTTATTTCGAAGATATTTATTCGTAAATTCGATCGTGCTGTCAGATGTTTCTATCCGGCATCAATCTACTCCATCAGATGGTAACATCTGACGGCACAATAATGCCGCGGATTAACTTCCTCGTGGTGTTGGATGTTACCATCCGACACGGATCTATTCAAATACTTATTTAAAAGGTTTGGAAAGCAAGGCCATTTGCTTTTTTTAATGTCAGTCAGGCTTTTCGCTATATCTCCCAATCCGATGAAGAATCGGGATCGGGAGGATGCCGCTTCAATCCCGTTTAGATCATTCAGTTTGTGCAAGTATTTGGGGCTGCAGGGCGGTTAGAAAACTTCCGATTTAGCCTCGGTTTGGGCTAAGCAAAACTTCGCAAGTTTGGCCTGGCCAGCACCGAACCCATTTAACTAAACCTGATAGAAACGGAAAGCCCGTAACGCAGTGGAGGCTTGAAGTGGATAGCAGGGCTTTCGGAACCGATGTGCACAGGAACCTGCTTTTCAGAAAAACAGACTAGTTTATTATCTAGTGTCAGATGGTAACATCTGACACCACAACTACAGGAACCTGATTTTCAAAAAATTATGTCGTCTTCATTTAAAGAGTTGTCAACTTAAATAGCAGGTTTGAGAGAAAGTTGACAACTCATAAACAAAAAAACCCCGGTGGATGTACACCGGGGCTGCATTTATAATGACCTCATAGGTAGAGGGAAATTGCGATCTTATCCTTGTTTTTGTGCTGTCGCTTTTAATGCATCGTTAGCAACGATTACAATCTCAACACGACGGTTAGCTGCACGGCCTGCATCAGTTTCGTTATCTGCAATTGGCTCAGCAAAACCTTTACCAATGGTAACTAACCTTGATGATGGAACACCTTGAGAAACCGCATAAGCTTTAACAGCTGCCGCTCTTCTTTCAGATAAGCCCATATTATATTGTTCTGTACCACGGCTATCGGTATGACCGATAATTTTGATATCAGTATCAGGATATTGATTTAATGAAGAAGCTAAACTCTGGATGTTTGTTTTAGCAGCATCTTTCAAAGCCGTTTTATCGAAATCAAATAAAATACCACTATCGAATTTTACAATAATTCCTTCACCTTCACGAATAACTTCTGCGTTAGGAATAGCTTTCTGAATTTCAGCTGCCTGTCTGTCCATTCTACGGCCGATAAAAGCTCCCGCTGTACCGCCAATAGCACCACCAATTAGTGCACCTACTGCTGTATTACCGGCTTTTTTACCGATCAATGCACCAATAACACCGCCAGCTGCAGCACCAATACCAGCCCCTTTTTGTGTTTTAGTTAAACTATCACAACTTTGGAATGCCATCGAACCTACTGCTAACCCTATACTTAATGTCGCTATTCTTACTTTTGAAATACTCATAATAATCTAGATTTATAATTTCTACTCCTTATATTCAAACACAATGCCAAAAAGTTACCGAACTGTATTTTCTGTCTGTTTTGACCAAATTTTACCCTAAATAAAAATTATACGCACAAAAAAAGAGTCCCGAATAACGGAGACTCTTCGATAATGTATCATTCTTAGTACAAAAACTAGGCAGAGAAATAACTCTCCAACTCTTTCAATGTATTTTCGTCTGTTTTAAAATCTTTAATTATCTGCCCTTTTTCAACCAAAATGATCCGGTTACAAACGTCGGTAACGTGGTTTAAATCATGACTGGAGATAAAGGTAGTCATATTGCCTGTTTGCTCTTTCAACAATTTCTTTAAACGGATCTGCGTGGTTGGATCGAGGTTGGCAAAAGGCTCATCTAAAATTAAGATTTCTGGCTTCTGCATCAGGGCGGCCGCAATTCCTACTTTATTCTGATTTCCTTTACTAAAATCGCGGATGTATTTTCCACTGTTTAATATTTCTCCATTAAAGAACTCACCGTATTGACTCAGATAGGCAGAAACATCAGCCACACTTAAGTTATTCAAACTGCCAATAAAAATAAAATACTCCTCTGGGGTCAAATAATCAATCAGAAAACCTTCATCCAAAAATGATGCTGTATAACTCTTCCAGTTGTCGTTGTGCATTACATTTTCGCCTTTTGATAAAACCTCTCCATTAGTTGGGCGGATTAAATCTAAAAGCATCCGGAAGAAAGTGGTTTTACCAGCGCCGTTATTTCCAACTAAGCCAACGGTTTCGCCAGCAGCAATCTGCAGATCTTCGATGTTTACAACGGTTTTATCGCCATAAACTTTTTGTAAATTCTTAACTTCTAAAATCATAATTATTCTCTAAAGCCTTCGGCTATTTTATAACGTTGTAACTCTAATCTTTTTGCAATGTAATTAACCCAAAAACCACGTAATAATAACATCGCCAGGCCAAAAACAGATACGGCAACCAAGCCCCAGTAAGGTTTGTTGAGTATGCCAAATGGTAAATAAATTAATATGGGTGTAAGCGCATAAGGAAACATTAACAACCATTGGGTAGCACCGGTACCCTGATAGTTAAAACTTGCCGCTTTGGTAATATCTAATCTTTTATAGTTTAATGTAGCAAGATAGAGCACCACAACGGTACCAAAACCAATGTTGTATAAATAGGCTGCCAAGTGTAAGAGTAATAACTTCGGACTTAAAAACCCATAAAAACTCGCCAATAAGGTAATAATGGTACAGCCAATGGTAAATAGTAAAAATTTAGCCCTGATGTAATCTTTAAAATTGATTTTATTGGCTAATATCCCGTCAAAATGGGCACTTTGCCATGCAAACATAAACTGGCCATAAATAATAATAGAAACGCCAGTCATAAAAATGGCACCAAACATCATTTGTCCGAAAGCATCGCGATCTATTGCTTTTTCTTTATAAAAAATAAAGCCGTAGAACAGGAAGAAGAAACCAAGAATAACCGAAGAACGGGGGCGTTTGTGGCGAAGGATTAATTTCAGTTCTAAAGCTGCCAGTTCGCCAACTTTACCAAAGCGGTTAAGGAAAGCATAATCGGTACTCCCTTTTTTCTCTTGCTTTGTACTTAATTCTTCTACGTATAAATTTTTACGCAAGAAATTAGAATTGAAGTAAAAAATACCAGCAGCAGCAATTGTAAATGCAAAACCATATAGAGGCTGTGCAGCGATGGCCCTGAAAACCATATCAGAACCTGCCATGATTGAAATAACCTTATAATATTCTAAAGCAGCAAAGGCAGCAATAACAACCAGGCCTAAAAAAGTATAAAGTGTATTGGTGATCGATTTCCGCTTGATGTACAACACCAGATAGTTATTAAAAATCATGATCGAAAATATGGAGACGATGTACATAATTGTAACCAGGGCTCCGTACTCAACAGAAATTTTAATGAAACAAAAAGGCAGAAAAATAAAGAATGGCCATATATTAAATGCAGAGAATAATGCCTTAACATTTAAAAATTTAATAATCTTACTCTTCTGGATCTTTAGGTGCAAATAGGGAATAATACTAAGGGTTGGTAGCTCCTGAAACTGCATGCGCATGATAAAATCGAATGCAAAATAATAGAGGATAATGCCGTTAAAGCTTGTTAGAATGTTTTGATCTGGAAAAATTTTCGGAAGAAAAATACTCATCCCAAAGCCTATCCCAACGGCTACTGCAAAGAAGTAGAGCATAAAAAAACCCAAAACAATCTGGCCAGCAATACTACTGCCTCTGTTTCGCGAACGCCAGAAAGATTTTCTTTGATGGCTTAAAAAAGTACTCAGCATATTTAGTTTAGGTGTTTGATTTTAGTCAATATACTTATTAGTATGCATTAGGCAGAAAATGTTACACTAATATTTGTATTTGTCTTTCCAGTTCTGCTTAAGCTTTTCACGCAACTTCTCTTCTGCAGGGTTTTTCCCTGGATCGTAGAGCTTCGTACCGCTTAATTCTTCTGGAAAATATTCTTGTGGTGAAAAATTGCCTTCATATCCGTGCGAATATTGGTAATCTTTTCCATAACCGATATTTTTCATCAGTTTGGTCGGTGCATTACGGATATGCAAAGGCACAGGCAGATTTCCCGTCTGCTTAACCAAAGCCTGTGCTTTGTTAATGGCCTCATAAGATGCATTGCTTTTAGGCGAACTGGCCAGATAGGTTACACACTGCGATAAAATAATCCGCGCCTCCGGATAACCGATTACATTTACTGCAGTAAAACAGTTATTGGCCAAAAGCAGGGCATTAGGATTGGCATTGCCAATATCTTCTGAAGACAAGATCAGTAACCTACGGGCAATGAACAACGGATCTTCACCACCTTCTATCATCCGGGCCAGCCAATAAACGGCGGCATTGGGATCGCTGCCGCGGATGGATTTAATAAAGGCCGAAATGATATCGTAGTGTTGCTCTCCGGCTTTATCGTATAACGCAAGGTTCTGCTGTGCATGCGCCAGTACATTTTCGTTGGTGAGTATGATTTTATTTCCACCGATGCCATTAATGGCAATTTCGAGCACGTTTAACAATTTCCGTGCATCACCACCCGATAAACGGATCAGTGCTTCGTGCTCTTTTATGGTAATATTCTTCTCTGAGAGAATGGTATCTTTTTTAATGGCTGTTTCCAATAAACCCGCTAACTCCGTTTCGGTTAACGATTTTAAAATGTAGACCTGACAGCGGGAAAGTAAAGCGGAGATTACCTCGAAAGATGGATTTTCGGTTGTTGCACCAATTAAGGTCACCAAACCTCTTTCTACTGCCCCCAACAGACTATCCTGCTGCGATTTGCTAAAACGGTGAATCTCATCGATAAACAGAATGGGTAGACCTAAAAAACTATCCTTCAGCTGTGCGGCCCTGTCGATCACCTCCCGAATATCCTTCACGCCACTGTTAATGGCACTTAAGTTAAAAAATGGACGATCTAATGCCTGCGAAATGATATAGGCCAACGTCGTTTTACCCACACCAGGAGGTCCCCAAAAAATCATTGAAGGGAGCTGACTGCTTTCGATCGCTTTGCGCAATACGGCACCTTCTCCAACTAAATGCTGTTGACCAACATATTCATCGAGATTTTGAGGGCGCATACGTTCGGCTAAAGGAGGCAGGTTTTGCATAATGGTAAATATATAAAAATTGAGTATTTTGTTTGTCGATAATTTACTAACCAAATATTGAAAGCATAACTGCTTTAAAACAAAAGGACGAATGCTTAGTTCTAATTTATTACTATGGACATTAAAAACTTAGATCACCTTGTATTAACGGTTGCCAATTTAGAAAGTACCTGCAGGTTTTATAACCTTGCCCTGGGAATGGAAGTTATTGAGTTTGGCGAAAACAGAAAGGCTTTGAAATTTGGGAATCAGAAAATTAACCTGCACCAATATGGAGGTGAGTTTGAACCAAAAGCTTTCAAACCCATGCCCGGAACAGCCGATCTATGTTTTATTACCGATTTCCCTTTACGCGAAGTGATGCAGGAACTTAAAGAAAAATGCATCGAAATTGAGGAAGGGCCTGTAGAACGCACTGGCGCCAATGGAAAAATCATTTCTATTTACCTCCGTGACCCGGATATGAATTTAATTGAGGTGAGTAATTATTTGTAAATGTATCGTTAGTTTTTTGCCACGGAAGCACAGATTGACATATAGAAAAAAGTCGTCATCTCGACTGAAGCGCAGTCCCGAACGTTCGGGAGAGAGATCTAGCTAGCTAGATTTCTCGACTGCGCTGCACTCCGCTCGAAATGACGACAGATGGCACAAAAATCTAGTCCTCAATCTTCGAATGGTGTTTGGTATCTTTCATGGTGGTATATAAAATCAACGAGATTAAAATACATCCGGTTACATACCAGTAGAAATAATTTTCGTGCCCGATATTCTTAAACCAAAGCGCAAAATATTCTGCCGTTCCACCGAAAATGGCAACCGTTAACGCATAAGGTAAACCTACGCCCAAAGCCCTGATTTCGGCGGGGAACAATTCTGCCTTAACTACGGCATTAATACTCGTATAACCGCTCACAATAATCAAAGCGCCAATCATGAGCAAGAATATGATAGTTATATTGGTTTCTCCCGCCAAACCTGTTAAAATGGGGTAAGTACATAAAGTACCCAGCACACCAAAACCAATTAATAAAGGTTTCCGCCCAATTTTATCGGATAACAGGCCGAACAACGGCTGCATAATGGCAAAAACCAACAGAGAAATGAATGATAATGTTGTAGAGCTTTCTTTACTCAGATGAACCGTATTCACCAAAAATTTCTGCATATAAGTGCTAAACGTATAAAAGGCAATCGTTCCGCCCAAAGTTAAGCCTACTACGGTAAAAACTTCCTTTGGATATTTCATCAGTACCGCAATGCCACCTTTTTTGTCTGCCGAGTTTTTGCTTTTAAAAGCCGAGGTTTCATCGATATGTCTCCGTAGGTACAGCGCGATGAAAGAAAGTATGGCGCCAATAAAAAAGGGAATCCGCCAGCCCCATTCATGCAGTTCGGCAGGTGTAAGCAACCAGTTTTGCAAGATTAATTGAATACCCAATGCCAGTAACTGCCCACCGATCAGGGTTACATATTGAAAGCTCGAATAAAAGCCTCTATGTTTTTTAGTGGCCATTTCGCTGATGTAAGTGGCAGAAGTCCCGTATTCGCCACCAGTGCTCAAGCCCTGAATCAATCTTGCAAAAATGAGTAATAATGGAGCTGCAATTCCAATCTGTTTATAACCTGGGGTTAAACCGATAATCAATGAGCCTATTGCCATGATAAGTACAGAAAGTGTCATCGAACGTTTTCGCCCAAGCTTATCGGCAATGCTGCCAAACAGCCACCCACCGATAGGCCGCATTAAAAAGCCTACTGCAAAAATACCTGCGGTATCTAATAATTGTGCAGTTGGATTACTATTTGGGAAAAAGGCAGGAGAAAAATAAAGTGCAAAAGCAGAATAAGTATACCAATCGTACCACTCCACAAGATTACCAACCGAACCACCAAATATAGATTTTAACCGATATTCTACATCCTTGATTTCGTTCTGGCGTACAGTATCAACGCTTTTATCCATGTTGCTAAATATTGATTGAATGAGAGCGTTTTGAATGATTGAATGAAATTTAATTTAAACAACAGTTCTTAACCAAAAATATAATAATTTTATAAGGAAAGAGTTGAGTCCTTTCACTTTATTCACTCACTCCTTCTCATTCAATATTCAATCATTAATAAAATGAAAGATAATTTTTCTACCCAATCTGCCGATTACGCTATTTACCGACCAACTTATCCGCAAGAATTATACGACTATCTGTTTTCGCTGATAAAAAACAAAGAAACGGCGTGGGATTGTGCTACAGGAAACGGACAGGTTGCGCGTGTATTGGCCCAATATTTCGATGCCGTTTATGCAACAGATATCAGCGAGAATCAATTAAAAAATGCTTTTCAACTACCAAATATTACTTACAAAGTGGAGCCTGCGGAACAAACATCGGTGGGCAATGCTAGTTTCGATCTGATTACGGTGGCACAGGCCATTCATTGGTTTAATTTTGAAGCATTTTACACTGAGGTAAAACGAACACTAAAACCAAATGGCCTTTTTGCAGCGATTGGTTATGGCCTAATGTTTATCGATAAAAAAGTAGATAAGGCTGTACATAAACTTTACGAAGATATTTTGGGTAAATATTGGGACAGCGAACGCCGTTATATTGAAGAGGGGTACAAAACCATTCCTTTTCCTTTTAAAGAGATTGTTGCTCCTCATTTTCAGATTAAAACCACCTGGAATTTTAACCAGTTAATTGGCTATTTAAATACCTGGTCTTCTTTGCAGCATTATAAAAAGGCGAATGAACGCAACCCATTAGAGTATATGTTTACCGAATTAAAAGAAGCCTGGGGCGATGATGCGGAGAAGGATGTTCATTTCCCGGTTTTATTGCGAGTTGGACGGTAGGTTTAACCACTGAGCAAATAGAGATAAGGCACAGAGAACACTAAGTTTGACATGTAATTGATACCTTTATTCGTTCTGTGAAAACTCAGTGGTCTCTGTGGTTAATCAATCTTTAGTAATTTCAGAATAAAACGGATAGGCAGGCTGTTTAACCCATAGAGGCGACAGAGATAAGGCACAGAGGGCACTGAGTTACTTTCCAGTCGTGAGCGCTATTAACCTCTGTTTACTCGGTGAAAACTCAGCGATCTCTGTGGTTAATCAATCTTTAGTAATTTCAGAATAAAACGGATAGGCAGGCTGGTTTAACCACAGAGGCAACAGAGGTAAGGCACAGAGGGCACTGAGTTACTTTCCAGTTGTGAGCGCTATTAACCTCTGTTTACTCGGTGAAAACTCAGTGGTCTCTGTGGTTAATCAATCTTTAGTAATTTCAGAATAAAACGGATAGGCAGGCTGGTTTAACCACAGAGGCAACAGAGGTAAGGCACAGAGGGCACTGGGTAACTTTCCAGTTGTGAGCGCTATTAACCTCTGTTTACTCGGTGAAAACTCAGTGGTCTCTGTGGTTAATTAAACCTCTATTTCAACAACTCCAAAATACCCAAAACAGTCAGTTTCTTCTGCTTACCGCTTTGCATATTTTTTAGGGTAAGTTCTCCGCTTGCAATTTCATCACCACCGATTAAAATTACGTAAGGGATGTTCTTCGCATCGGCATAGGCCATTTGTTTTTTTAATTTCGCCGAACTTGGGTACAACTCTGCCGAGATCCCTGCATTTCTGAATTGTTGAACAATTGGCAAAGCATATTTTTCAGCTTCTTCATCAAAATTACTGATCAACACTTTGGTGCCAACCTCTGCTGAGGCAGGGAAAAGGTTAAGTTCTTCCAGTACATCATAAATGCGGTCGGCACCGAAAGAAACACCAACTCCGGTTAAATCTTTTAAACCGAACATACCGGTTAAGTCATCGTAACGGCCACCGCCACCAATACTGCCCATGGCTACTTCGTTGGTTTTAACTTCGAAAATGCAGCCGGTGTAGTAGTTTAAACCTCGCGCTAAAGTAATATCCAATTCCAGTTTAGCCGTTAACGGCAAACCATAAGAAATCAAACTTTCTACATATTCAAAAACCTGTTCAATTTCTGCAACACCTTTTAAACCTGTTTCTGATTGTGCCAAAACAGTTTTCAAACTAGCCAGCTTTTCTTCGTTGGTACCTTCCAACAAAATTACCGGACGAAGTTTTTCTAAATCCGATTCTGTAAAACCACGTTCCAACAATTCTTTACTTACGCCATCTAAACCAATTTTATCCAGTTTATCGATGGCTACGGTCATATCGATAATTAAATCTGGTTTACCGATAATCTCAGCAATACCCGATAAAATTTTTCTATTGTTAATTTTTATGCTGAAATCTTTCAAACCCAATTTGCTCAAAGCTTCATTGTAGATTAAAATAAATTCAGCTTCGTTCAATAAACTTTCAGATCCCACCACATCCACATCACACTGATAAAACTCACGGTACCTGCCTTTTTGCGGTCGGTCTGCACGCCAAACGGGTTGAACCTGAAAACGTTTAAAAGGCAAGGTGATCTCGTGCTGGTGCATTACTACGTAACGCGCAAACGGCACCGTTAAATCGTATCGAAGGGCTTTTTCTGAGATTAGCGGAATCAGTTTATTGCTATTATCTTCATCTGCAAAATCGAAAGATTTCTTTTTTGGATCTTTAAGAAATTCGCCACTGTTTAAAATTTTAAAAATCAGTTTATCGCCTTCATCACCATATTTCCCTGTCAAAGTCGAAAGGTTTTCGAAACTAGGCGTCTGGATTTCGGCGTAACCATATTTTCTGAAAACCGTTTTAATGGTATCGTAAATAAAGTTGCGTTTTACCATTTCAACCGGAGAAAAATCGCGGGTACCTTTTGCTAATGAGGGTTTAATAACTGACATAGCCGCAAAAGTACAAAAATGTAAGGTTTATTAACCACAGAGTTTTTAAAAGAAGGCAATGGATGTTATTATAAAACACAAAGATACCCAGAACACAAAGAAGTTTTTCTATTTTCAATAAACAAGTCACTAGAAGGCAAATCAATCAATTGTCTTGGTGTTCTTTGTGCCTTGGTGGTGATAGAATGAAAAATTACTTCTCCAAAACTTCTTTCACCAATTCCCGATTCGGCTTACTCACCGGAATTTTATCGCCACTATCCATTAAAAGTGTTCCACCATCTTCTTTAAGCCAGCTTTTTACAAATTTCGGGTTAACCAAATGGCTTTGATGTGTCCGCACAAAACCGTGGGGTTTGAGCAGATCGGAATATTCTTTTAATGACTTCGAAATCAGCAGCTGATCGCCGTTAATAAAAAAGAAGTTGGTATAGTTGTTATCCGCTTCGCACCTGATGATTTCTTCAATACCAACATACCTAATTTCATTCTGTTGAGGTAACGCTATCCTGGTAACTCCTTTAACGGTATCCTTTTTGTCGATTCTTTCTTCAATTGTAGGATTTTGATAAGCAAGCGGAGGTGCAAAGTTTATGGCTACTGTATTCGGAGCAGCGTTTGATGACGTGTTCCGGTTTTTTTTAATCAAAAAGTAGATCAGCATAAAAATGCCACCAAAAAACCCGAAAAAGACGAGGCCTGCTATCAAGAGCATTATTATTTCGGGTGCCCCTAGCATAGCAGCATAAGCTGCCTGTATGCCATACACAACAATAAAAGTTACCCCGAAAACTATCTTATTTTTCATTTTCTACCCGCTTAGATCTTTTGAATAAATATATACATAAGAAAACAAAGCCTATCATTACAGCTATTGAGATAAAGCCCACCATAATGAGGAGGATTATTTCGGGTCCACCAATAGTTGCAGCATGGACAATTTGCAGGCCTATAAAAATGATAAAAAAGAATAAAAATAATAATTGTTTCATGTTGATTGATTTAAATGTTCAGCAAAACTAGTGACGCGTTATCCATTTAAAAATCAACATTGAGAATAAGTCGGTTTGCGATGAGGATTGATGGGTAGACTTTTAGTATTTTACGAGGGCTGTCATAGTCGAAGACCATTATACCGGGAGAATCAAAAAAAGATCCTTCGACTACGCTCAGGATGACACCTCTATTTTTGACTTATCCTTGAACCAAATAGTGTTGAATACTATCCTCCGGCTTTCTTTACTTTATAGCCATCTTTCTGCAAGATACCCATTACTTTATCGCGTACATCGCCCTGGATCATGATTTCGCCGTCTTTAACTGAGCCACCTACACCACATTTGGTTTTAAGCATTTTGCCCAATACTTCTAAATCTTCAGTACGCCCTCTAAAACCGGTAATTAAAGTTACCGCCTTACCACCACGGTTCTTTTTATCGAGCATTACCCTTAAATCCTGTTGATTGTTTGGCGAAGTAACGGTATCATCAACTTCTTCTTCGTATTCGAATTCTGGATTGGTAGAATACATAATTCCGCCAAGATCACTTAAACTATTTTTCTTTGGTTTCATGTTTTATAAAAGTTCATTGGTTCACTGGCCATTGGTTCATTAGTCAATAGTCCATGGTTGATAGTTTGATGGTTCATGGCCTAATCACCTTCAACCGCTACGCCAAACACTCAACGCCTAGCGCCACACTCAAGGAACAATTACTTTGAGCGAAAGTGGATTTACTACTGCGTGTATCTCTATCCCCATTTGTAAAGGCTCGCCATCTACATGCACTGCGCCAGCTTTTTCTCTGGTAATTTTAATGTTTTTGCCTTTAATAATTTCAATCATATCTGATGTTTCGGCCTTCCCCCTTAACATTACATAACCCAATAATGGCAATTTTATTATCGGGAAAGGTTTAATAATGCAAACATCGAGCAAGCCATCTTTTACCGAAGCGTTAGGTGCGATATAAACATCGTTGCCATACTGCGATGAATTGGCTATGCTAATGGCAAAAGCTTTTCTGGTATATTGAGCACCATCAATATTAATGAGATAAGTTTGGGCTTTATAGTTAAAAACCTCCTTAAAACCCAGCTTTACATAACCTGATAGGCCGCGTTTTTTATCTTTCGAAAAAACAGCGCTCAAATGGGCATCGAAGCCCATACCCGCCAGATTAAAAAAACATTTGTTATTAAACTCGGCAGTATCAATCTCATCAACCTTAAAATTATTGATCAGGGAAAGTGCATACCTTAAATTTTTCGATATTCTTAAAAACCGGGCGAGGCCGTTTCCTGATCCAAGCGGTAAAATTCCCAAAATCTTTTTGTGTTTTAATACTTTACTTGCTACCTCGTTAATGGTGCCATCGCCCCCTGCAGCAACAATTACATCGAAATTTTTAGTCGCAGCTTCATCTGCCAATTCGCCGGCATGACCAACATATTCGCTAAAAACAAAGTTTGGGCTAAACTTTTCCTTATCCAGATATTGATCAATAAAATCAGGGATACGTAATTTCCCTCGCCCACCGGAGATAGGGTTTATAATAAAGAGGATATTGATCTTTGTGTGCAAAGTGTAAGAATGAATGCACAAAATAATCTATAATTTTTGAAATAAAGAAAATATGCTAATTTTGCAGCAGTAAAAAAGTGGATTGATTTGCTATCCCGACACCTCGGGACCGGATTGCAACCACTTAAAAAAATTGCTAATGCCTCCTTTCAATCATTTAAACACCTGTTTCCAAGGGGTTTGGCAAGTATTAATTTGTTTATTTACCATTAATTTATTTAATAAATGTCATATTTATTTACATCAGAATCTGTTTCTGAAGGCCACCCAGATAAAATCGCCGATCAAATTTCGGATGCATTAATTGATAACTTCTTAGCATTCGATCCAGAATCAAAGGTTGCTTGCGAAACTTTGGTAACTACTGGTCAGGTTATTTTGGCTGGTGAGGTAAAATCTAAAACATATTTAGATGTACAACAGATTGCCCGCGATGTAATCAAGAAAATTGGTTACACCAAAAGCGAGTATATGTTTGAGGCCAACTCTTGCGGAATTTTATCAGCAATACACGAGCAATCTCAAGATATTAACCAAGGTGTAGATAGAAGCAACAAAGAAGAACAAGGTGCTGGCGATCAAGGTATGATGTTTGGTTACGCAACAAACGAAACCGAAGATTATATGCCTTTGGCATTAAACCTTTCTCATAAATTATTACAGGAACTTGCTGTTCTGCGCCGCGAAAATAACGAAATCTCATATTTACGCCCGGATGCAAAAAGCCAGGTTACTTTAGAGTACGACGATAACAATAAACCCGTGCGTATCGATGCGATTGTAATTTCTACACAACATGACGATTTTGATGAAGAGGCAACAATGTTGGCTAAAATCAAAACTGATTTAGTGAATATCCTGATCCCAAGAATTATCAAAAGTAATCCTGCATACGCACATTTATTTAATGATAAAATTGAATACCACATTAATCCGACCGGTAAATTTGTAATTGGTGGCCCGCATGGCGATACTGGTTTAACAGGAAGAAAAATCATTGTTGATACTTACGGTGGTAAAGGTGCACATGGTGGTGGTGCTTTCTCTGGTAAAGATCCAAGTAAAGTAGATAGAAGTGCGGCTTATGCTACACGCCATATCGCTAAAAATTTAGTGGCTGCTGGTGTGGCTGACGAAATTTTGGTTCAGGTATCGTACGCTATCGGTGTTGCAAAACCAATGGGTATTTACATCAATACTTACGGTACTGGTAAGGTGGGTAAAACGGATGGCGAAATTGCTAAAATTGTAGAATCGATTTTCGATATGCGTCCTTACTTTATTGAGCAACGTTTGAAATTAAGAAACCCAATTTATAGCGAAACTGCTGCTTATGGGCACATGGGCCGTACGCCAGAAACGGTTACCAAAACTTTCAGAACACCAAACGGTGAAGAAAAAACAGTTACGGTTGATCTTTTCACTTGGGAGAAATTAGATTACGTGGATCAGGTTAAAACTGCTTTCGGCATTTAATTCTTTAAATAAATTTATAGAAGAGGCGTTTTGCAGCATTGCAGAACGCCTTTTTTTGTGGTCTGCGCGTAACTTATGAAGTTTAGGGGGCTAGTGGGTAGGCAAAACTTCGTAAGTAGGCTGTGCTTGGCCGATTCCAATATTTGTGAGCCATCAAGCAACAGAAAAATTAATTGATACTTTTTTGAAAAGCAAGGTTCTGTGTACATTGGCTCCGAAAGCCCCGCCATCCGCTTTACCTCTCTGCGTTCGGTGCCCGCTTCTGTCAGGTTTATTTAACTTTGGCTGGTGGTTCTTAGGGAGATAATCCCCTAAGAAATAAATACACTGAAACTGTGCATACTTCCGGTAATAGTAGCAAGGGCCTAACCTACCTAAACCTGATTGAAATGAAAAGCCCGTAAGCCCGGTCCTTCACCGGGAGCGGACTTGTAATGAAAAGCAGGACTGACATTAAAAAGAGCTTCTGCAATTGCTTTCCAAAAAAATAACTCAAACTCCTCCTTGCTAGACTTACGAAGTCAGCCTGCGCTACAGTCTTGGTAGACTTCGTAAGTTTAGGCCAAATGGTATTTCAGTTCCTGATGGCTGCCCTGTTCAACCACTAAACCTTTATCGAGTACAATAATTTTATCGGCATTGTTCAACGTGCTCGATCGGTGCGTAATTACGATTACCGTTTTCTGTTCAGCTTTTAAAAGTTCGATCATCCGTTGTACATGTTGCTCCGAAACCGAATCGAGCGATGAAGTAGCTTCATCTAAAATCAGAATTTCCGGATCGCGGTATAAAGCCCTTGCAATGGCAATCCGCTGTCTTTGTCCGCCTGATAAAGATGTACCGTTTTCGCCCAAATAAGTCTGAAAGCCTTTAGGTAAAGCCTCAATAAAACCAATTAAACCCAGCTTAGTGGCAATATCAATAATCCTTTGCATATCGGGTTCTTCTTCGCCAATGGCAATATTGTCGATTACGTTACCAGCAAATAAATCGATCTGCTGAGGCACAACCGATACCATTCTACGAAGCGACGAATTGGTAATGTATTTCAGATCATATCTACCAATGCGCACATTGCCGGCCTGTATCGGATAAATATTCTGCAGGATCGACATTAAAGTTGATTTTCCTGATCCGCTCTCGCCAACAATGGCTGTAAATTTACCTTGTGGAATGGTTAAATTCAGATTTTCGAAAACGGGTAGTCTTGCCCCATAGCGGAATGAAACATTTTCGAAATGAATATCCCCGATTTTATCGGCACTCAGTTCAATCTGGTTCTCATCACTTTCACGCTCCAGATCCATAATCTCGAATAACCTGTCGGCAGCAATTACCGCATCCTGTACGGTTTTGTTCATTCCGATTAAAGAAGATACTGGGCCTGTAAAATAACCGATCAACGTATAAAACGACAATAACTCTCCAGGGGTGATCGAATTGCTTAACACATAACCTGCACCCACCCAAAGCAATACAATGGTAATCATGCGCGAAATAAACTCGGTAGAAGTTCCTGATACAACGGCATTTATATTCGATTTAAAACCTGCCTGGAGCAACTTAATAAAACGGGTTTCGGTTTTATCGTTGGCATGATCTTCTAAGCCGAAACGTTTAATGGTACCTACAGCGTTTAAGCTCTCTACCAACTGCGATTCGAGCTCGGCAGCATCTTCCATTAACCTCCGTTGCGTACGTTTGTTAAATTTATCGGTAATTACATAGATTATTAGGTATAACGGGATAACCGTAAGCGTGATGAGTGCCAATTTCCAGTAGTAGGTAAACATCATGATGAACGAGAAGAAAACAATAAAAATGTTGACTACAAAATTTACGCATACATCATTTAAAAATGTTCTGATTTTTACCGCATCATTAATCCTCGAAATAATTTCGCCCACCCGCATGGTATCAAAAAACTGCTGTGGCAAACGGAGCAGGTGTTTGTAGTAGCCTAAAATAAGCTGCGAATCGATTAACTGGCCAGTTTTTAAGGTAAAAATTGTTTTTGCAGAGCCAATAAACAGCTGTACCAAAAGAATAACCATCATGGCTATGCTCATCAGGTTTAGCAGATTATGGTTACCATCTACCAGCACAAAATCAACTAGTTTTTGAACAAAAATAGAGGTGGATAAACCCAGTACAGTATAAACAATAGCACCAAATAAAACTTGCGTCAGAATGCCTTTGTGCGGTTTGATCAAACTCCAAAATCTACCCTGGATTGATTTTTTTTCATTGCCGATCTGAAAGTCTTCTGATGGCAACAATAAGACTAAAGCACCAGTCCATTCCTTTTTGAATTCATCATGCGTTTTACGGTGCACTTTCCCATCTATAGGGTCCATCACCTCTATAAACTTACTGTTTACTTTGTAAATCACTACATAATGCTGAAGGATATCATTCACAATGATATGTGCTATAGCGGGCGTAGGTATTTTAAATAAACTGTCAAAAGGTGCCTTTACTCCTTTCGCTTCAAATCCTAATTTTTGGGCCGCTTCAACAAGTCCTAAAACGGTTGTACCTTTTTTATCGGTTCCGGCAAGCTGCCTGATGCGGGCAACGGCCAAATCCAATTTATAATGAGCAGCAATTGAAGCCAGACAAGCCGCACCACAATCTGTTATATCTCGTTGCTTAACTTTTGTACTCATTGCTTCTATGTTTTTTGGATTAAATTCGGATTAACCCAATCATCTACCTTATCATAAAGTAATTGATATAAACTGCGGTCGGTTACTTTAAAACGAGCCGTAAAATTCATTCCTTTTTTGAGGTATCCTTTGTAACCGTTTTTAAGCATCAAAAAATTTTTATCCATTAAACACTTTACCTTAAAAGCAGGCTGGTTACCATTTAAGATCACAATATCGTCTGAAATATCGATCACTTTACCTACTGCCAAACCCCACTGGTTATAATTATAGGCATTGATCTGAAAATGCACTTCCTGTCCTTTTCTAATGAGGCCAATATCTGAAGGATTGATATAACAGTAGGCGGCCAAACCCGCATCGGGCGAAACCTCTCCTACTTTTTGGTTGGCAAATACGTATGCGCCATTCTGCAAACCGACTAAATTCTGAACTGAACCATCTATCGGCGCACGTAATACGTATTGTTTTTTCTGCTCATTAAGCTCTGCCTGCTGGCCCGAAAGTTGGCGCAGCTCATTCCGGTAACCATTGGCTTCGGTTTGCCATTGGGTTTTATATTTGGTACGCACCATTAAGTAAACCGATTCGGCCTGCTCTAGCTCGTATTTGTATTTTTCGTATTCTGATTGTGTAAGTACTTTATTCTGATAGAGCTTACTATAGCGCGCAAAATTGCTCGCGGCCTGTCTTTTTGCAATACCAGCATTTTTTGACTCCTGCACATATTGTTGCCAAGAAGCCACATATTGGCCGCTTTGCAAATTTGATGATCCCCCGTTAAATGATAACAGCGTGCTAATGTCCTGTAAAAAATGGGTGATCTGGATTTTGCGGGTTTCAACCAAGGCATCCTGTTGTTTGGGTAAACCCGCATCAATGGCTAAGAGCGTATCGCCCTGCTTAAGTCTTTTATTATCCGAAAGTTTGTACTGTATTAACCGGCCATTAACCGGTACAATAAGTTCTGTTTTTTCGATGGTCGATTGTAAAACGCCTGTCCCATTTATACTAATAGGTATTTTAACAAATGGAAGGGCAATCAAAACAATTAAAATGGCTGCCACGGCAACGATATAAATTAACTGGCTTGATTTACTAATTTGGGAACGGTAAACGAGAGCGGTATTTGAAATTCTTTCTGTAGAGTAACTGGTTAGCGCCATAGTGTTGAAATCGTAAAGCATCCGCTATTCTGGAAACCAGGACAGCGGATACAATAAATTGCTTATAGACTCCAAACAAGTTTCAAAACATTGGTTACTGTTTTGCTTAAAAATGCTGAAGTGTCTGCACCAACTGCATTTAAAGTTCCTGAAAGAGAAGCTAAAAGTTCGTTTAATGTATTGTTAACAATACCACCACCTTCAACTTGTGACATTTCAGTTGTGTTCATTTCTTTAACACCAAGATTTTTTAATTCTAAACTTTTCATACTAGATTTTTTTTGAGTTTTAAGATCCCTACTCTTTTGAAGGCTTTTCGGGATGCGCCTGATGCTTGGCCAAACACTTCAACGAATGTAATAATATTAGCTATACCGATGTAGTATTAAACACCTAACAAAAACGTAACGACTCGTTAATAACCCCAAAAAAATGCCTCCATCACACAATAAACGCAATCACTACCAAAAAACTAGGGTATTAGTTTTCATATTCAATTTATTCATTAGCCTGAAACCGCCTTGCATTCTTTTTATTCGCTGATTTTTATTAGTCTGCTTTAAAAAAAACAGCTTGGTTAGATACCGTTCATTTTCATAAATGTTATCTCTTTTTCTGCGATATGATCGTCGTCAATGGCATAGGATTTAATATTGGCAATTTTCATTTCATCAATTACATCAACAAAATTTTGGAACTTGGCCGTTTTAGCTGGCTTGATAATGACGATCATGTATTTCGCCGGATTTTGCTGATGGGTTTCTGCAACCAGTTTTTCATTTTTACTAATTTCTTTTTGAATATTTGCCACAGATATAATGTGCATATCTGCCTTTTCTATTGTACCCATGTAACAAACGGCCTTGTTGTTTTTGCCGAGCAGGATGGTCATGGTACGTGATTCGGGATAATTTTCTACAACGGCGGGATCCGTTTTATCCGGCTTAGCAATGTCTGCCGCATTTAAAGATCCCAACGAAGTGGTGAGCATAAAAAATGTAGTTAATAAAAACATCAGATCAACCATTGCGGTAAGATCTACCCTTGGAGCTGGTTTTTTGGTTCTTCCTTTCACAGCCTTGCCGCTTTGAGATTCGTTTAGAGTTGCCATAATAATTTAGGTTTTTAATGATGATGACAAGCCTTATCAAATTGCATAAAAAAAGCGATTAAAAATTTAACCGCTTAAGAAAAGTCGTCATTGCGAGGAGGAATCCCGAATGTTCGGGAAAGTAATCTTACAACTTTGGATTTATGACTACCGCATTAAGATTGCTTCGTTGGCTGAAAAAGCCTTCTCGCAATGACGATCATATTAATATAATGTTACTTCACTGCTTCAATTACACCGCAACCCACCCTTGGACCTGAGTTACCAGTTGGTTGTGTAGTATAATCGTCGGTACCACCATGTACAATAATTCCACGACCGATAATATTTTTAATATCGCCATCCTTAATGCTCCATCTATCGGTAGTAACCGAAAGCGTGGCATGACCTTTATTATCTAACATGATGTTGCCAATGTCACCGCTGTGATAATTGGCAGATCCCCATTTGCCGTGAGCTTCTTTAGTTGGGTTCCAGTGGCCGTGTGTATTTTCGCCCATATTGCCACAATCGCCATGTTCGTGAAAGTGGACCGCAACATTACTGTCTGCACGTGCAGCAAAATTCATCTCGATATCCATTTTAATTTTTCCATCACTTAGTTCGTAAAACTTTGCTGTTCCAATGGTTTTTGTATGATCAGCTGTTTCAGTCAAAGTGGCCTGGGCAATTTCTTTGTCGGTTTTGGCACAACCACTGATAAGTGCTACGCCTGCAATAGCTAAGCTTAAAAGATATTTTTTCATTTTCTAAAAATTTAGTTTAGATATGAAACAGATTGACAATCATTTGGTTTGCTTTAAAAAGAAGGATCTGAAAACCATTTTAAATGCCACTTGTTTAATCAGTATAAAATCGTATAACTATGGAACAGCCAATTGCAATGAACACTTTAAGTCAAATTTTGGAGAAATTGAGGCTGAAAGGAAAAGATAACGAATTAAAAATTTCTGATCATGGTAAGATGCAAAGTAAATCGCTCGGAAAAATTTATAAACCCGAAGATCTAACCATTGTTAAAACTTATCGGTTTGAAGGAGACTCAGACCCTGCAGACAATTCAGTATTGTATCTGGTAGAAGATCAGGAAAAAAATATTGGGTATATATTAGATGCTTACGGTATCTATTCTGATAATGAAGGACCGGCATTTGATGATTTCTTAAAGAAGATTCCTACCGAAAATAGAGATGAACAGGAGCTTTTTTGTTAATAGCCTAAAAATTTAATTTAGAGGGAGAATTAGCGTAATCTGATTCTCCCTTTTTGTATTTTAAAATATTGGCAGGTTATAATTCCGTAATTTTGCGCCTCATTTACGAGAACCGAATGAAAAGCAAAATCAATATCCCACCCATACCGGCCGTTTTACTGTCTATTATCAGTGTGCAGTGTGGGGCGGCAATTGCAAAAGGGCTTTTCCCACAAATTGGTGCTGCTGCTACCGCATCGTTACGGATCGGTTTATCAGCGATCATCTTATTAATCGCTTTTAGGCCAAACCTATTTAAATTAAATGCCAAACAATGGAAATATGTTACCCTATACGGTGTTTGCTTAGGGGTAATGAATATGGTTTTCTATATGGCCATAGCAAGAATTCCGATTGGTTTAGGCGTAACTTTAGAATTTGTTGGCCCATTGGGCCTGGCTATTTTTGGATCTAAAAAACCTATAGATTTCCTTTGGGTAATACTGGCCGCAGCCGGCATCGCACTAATTGCCCCCTGGACCAGTACAGGACTAAATGTTGTCGGTGCATTACTGGCACTTTTAGCAGGCATTTTTTGGGCAGCCTATATTATACTGGGTGGTAGGATCTCAAAAATAATGAAAGGTGGTGATGCTGTTGCCATTGGAATGTTATTCGCTACTATAGTCATCTTGCCATTTGGTATTTTTAGCGACGGTTTAAGTGGCCTTAATCCGAAATTACTGGGCTTAGGAGCAGCGCTTGCTCTACTATCAAGCGCCATCCCATTTACCCTCGAAATGAGAGCCCTTAAGCAGCTCCCTGCCCGGACTTTCAGTATTTTAATGAGCCTCGAACCCGCCATGGCTTCATTAGCTGCACTCGTTTTTTTACAAGAATACCTCACTTTAAAAGAGTGTTTTGCCGTGGCTTTCGTTGTTATTGCTTCTACGGGTTCTTCGTTAACAGCCAGGCGTGCAAAACTGTAATCAGGCCAGTTTTTCTGTTTTATAAATTACAATACCATCCGTTAACATATCTGCTTGCGCTACAAAGGCTAAAATATAAGACTGCTGATCGTGGAGATCCAAACCTGCCTGATCTTTCCATTCCTCTTGAAAAATAAAAGTATTATCAACTGCAGATTCATGCAGATCATACTGAATGCAGGCTTCCTCTTTGCGGGAATTTACAACCATATCCAGCAGCATAGTTCTTAATGCCGCTGTGGTTTCTTTCTTACTTTTAACAATTGCTGTTAGATAAATGCTCATATACTGCTGTATTTAAAAAATTTTGGGTTAAATGTTCCTCATGCAATTTAAGTGCACTTCTAATATCTGCATTCTTTTCTACATCGTGAAAATGGATGCCATCTATGCGTTCCATTCCGGTAAAAGCGTTCATTCTATGAAAACCAAATAATACACCATCATCTACACTGGTTTCCATAAAAAATTCTTCAGGTAAGGTAAATGCTTCTTTGGGTGCGTTCCACGATGATGTTACCATGTACTTACGGCCATGCAACATCCCTCCGGTGCCGTAGTTTCTTGTCGGATTATCTGCTTTACGGCCATCACTTACATAAATTCCTTTTTTATGCCCTTCGGTAAACACAACATCGATATATTGTTTAAACCCATATGGTAACTGAAACCACCAGATGGGTGTATGGTAAATTACAACATCTGCCCAAACATATTTTTCTACTTCCTCTTTCGGGTCGTAATCATGATTGATGTTAGTTGTTTTCACTTCGAAATCTGCCAATGAGGAAAAGAAACTGGCTGTAGCATCAGCTATTGTTTCGTTAAATCTGCCGCCTGAGTGACCAAACTTTTGTCCTCCGTTGATGATGAATATTTTTGTCATTTCGTTTTTCTTTTTTGATAAGACAAAATTACAGCGCCTAAATCTATTATTAAAACAAGTTAATTCATAGCTTTGTATCAGAATTATAATAGAAAGATTATGGTTAATTTAGAATGGTACAGAAGTTTTAAGGCAATTTATAAAACAGGGACCTTAACCGGTGCGGCAGAGAACCTGTTTATTTCGCAGCCTGGGGTAAGTTTGCATTTAAGTTCTTTAGAAAGTTACGTCGGCTATAAGTTGTTCGAACGTACGGGCAGGAAGATGATTCCCACCGAAAAAGGGAAAGTGCTTTATAATTTCATTGTAGAGCCGCTTACAAAACTTGAGGATGCCGAAAAACATTTTCAAAAAAGCACAGAAAAACATACACCAACCATTAGCGTAGGCATGTGTTTCGAAACTTTTCAGATTACGCTCGAACAATATATTTCTACACTTCCTTTTAATGTGATTATCCGTTTTGGCGAATATCCTGAAATGTTAGACCAATTGGATAAAGGTATTTTAGACCTGATTATCACCCCACAAAAAGGCAATTCTGCTAATGTAGAACACGAGGCTTTTTCTTCCGAAACCATTGTTTTAGTGGGTGGAATAGAAACTGATGGGCAAACTTTTGATTCGTTAGTTAAAAAGAAAGATTTAGCCGGAATGGAAGCCTGGTTAAAACAGCAAAAATGGTATGGAACAGCTGGCGATATGGAGCACCTTCTACGTTTCTGGCAGCTTAACTTTGGCAAGCATGCCGATTTTCGCCCTAATTACATTGTACCTAACCTCAATTCGATTGTGCGCTGCTTATCTGGAGGAAAAGGCCTGGCTATCATACCCGATTTTCTTTGCAAAAAAGAAGTTGAAGAAGGAAAAGTAAAAGTAATTTGGGAAGGCACCTCAAAACTGACAAACACTTTATATTTTGGTTGTAGGAAAAACACCCAGTATGCGTCAGAAATCCACATCATTAAAAAACTTTTTAAGGAGGTTATGGTTAGTATATAGTTTATATTGAAAATGATCAGGTTAGATCCCTGATTTAATTTTGCTTAGACAATAGATAAATAATTATTTCAGATAATACTTTAAGCTTCCATAATGAGTTATCCTAATCACCTCTTAAGTAGCGATCAATTATTAGAAGTTTTTAATTTGACCCATACGGCCACAGCTGTTCATGTTGGCGAAACGGCCATAATTCAGGCGGCAAATGATGCAATGCTCAGCATTTGGGGAAAAGACAGGAGCGTGATCGGAAAATCGCTGGAAGACGCCTTACCAGAGTTAAGGGGACAGCCTTTTATTGAGATGTTCAGGAAAGTTTGGTTAGAAGGCTTAGTTATCTCAGGAAAAGATACCGCAGCGGATTTGGTGATCGACGGTAAACTGCAAACATTTTATTTTGATTTTGAATACCGGGCGATAAAAAACGATGCGGGTAAAACCATCTGCATTTTACATACGGCAATTGATGTAAGCGAGCGGGTATTTAGACAGCAGGCTGTGGAACAGGCGCTTGAAAGAGAAGAGGCGTTACAACGCGAGCAAACTTTAAACGAAGAACTGGCGGCAACAGTAGAAGAACTTGCCACAACCAATGAAGAGCTTGTGGCCACCAATGAAGAACTCCAGGAAACACAAGAAACGCTGCACGTTTTAAACAACGAACTGGAATTAAGGGTTGTTGAGCGCTTTAACCAGCTTTCGGAAAGCGAAAAACGTTTTAGGACCATGGCAGAAGGAACCGATATTTTTATTGCTGTTGCTGATGAAAGTGGAAATGCCGTTTATTTTAATAAATCGTGGGTAAAACTCACGGGCCGATCGATGAAAGACCTGCTCGACTTTGGCTGGGCAGATTTAATTCATCCTGAAGACAGGGATAGGTATATAAATATTTACCTTTCGGCCCTTGCCGAAAAAAAACCTTTTACCGGCGAATTTAGAATACTCACCAAAAAAGGCGACTACAGATGGTTGCTGGCTAGCGGCCCTCCACGTTTTCATGCCGATGGCTCATTTGCTGGTTACATTAGCTCCTGCATTGACATTACAGAACGGAAGTTAATTGAAATAGAGCGACTTAATCTAAACAAACTTATAGAGGCGAGTTCAGAATTTATAGGCATTGCCGAATTGGACATGTCAATCCAATACCTAAATCCTGCCGCATTACAAAAACTAGGTTGGTCCGGCATTTCGAACAGAACAATCTTAGATTGTGTTTTTCCTGAGGATCGATTAATGGCGGAGAAAATTCTACCCGAGATTTTAAAGAATAATACCTTCAGACAGGAGATTCGATTCTGGAATGAAAAAACAGGACATCCTTTTTGGATTGAATGGAATGGCTTTGCCATTCGAAATGAAACCGATGAAATAGTTGCCATTGCTACGGTAAGTCCTGATATTACAGAGCGAAAACTTTATCAGGAAGAACTGCAAGGTATAAATATGGAAATGGCAGCAGCAAACGAAGAGCTGGCCACTACAAATGAAGAACTTGCTAAAACGCATGATGACCTGATCAAGTACACCAACAAACTATCAGACAGTGAGGAAAAACTCAGACAGGCGATAGAAACCGGCAGAATGGGTACTTGGAGCATAAATCCGAAAACACTTGAAGTTACCATGTCGAGCTTTGTTAAGGACCTGCTGGGCTTGCCTTTGGATAAACCTGCAGAAATGGATATGATTACGAAGGCCGTGAATCCGGATTACCATAACATGCTTATTTCGGCGCTGGATAATGCCATGAAAAACCATTCACCTAGCGATATGGAATACCCGATTAACAATTTAATCAACGGGCAGGAAAAATGGGTTAGAGCAACCGGGCGTGTATTTTTAGACCAACAAGGAAACCCAACGGAGTATTCTGGCCTTTTCATCGATATTACGGAGCAAAAATTAGATGAGATTCGAAAAAACGACTTCATTGGAATGGTAAGTCACGAGTTAAAAACACCGCTAACTGCAATTAATGGTTTTGTGCAGGTCTTGCAGCGCAAAGCAAAAAAAGATGAAGATAATTATGCCATTATCGCTTTAGATAAGGCGCACAGCCAGATCAGGAAAATGACCGCCATGATTAATGGTTTCTTAAATGTATCCCGTTTAGAATCGGGCAAGCTGCTTATCGAAAAAACAAACTTTAGCTTAGATGAGCTGCTGAAAGAAACCATCGAAGAAACTTATGTGTCACAATCTTCGCATCAAATTATATTAAACCCAACATGCGAGGTCAACATCAATGCCGATCGGAATAAAATCGGGAATGTGCTTTCTAACCTCATCAGCAATGGTTTAAAATACTCAGACAATGGTACACGTATCGAGATTACCTGCAAATTGCACGATACTGAGGTTGAAATTCAGATTAAAGATGAGGGAATAGGTATAAAGCCGGAAGATATTGATAAACTTTTCGAACGTTATTACCGCGTGCAGGGTAACCATACCATTTCGGGCTTTGGAATCGGGCTTTACTTAAGCGCCGAAATTATTGAAAGACATGGCGGCCAGATATGGGCAGAAAGCGAAGAAGGTAAAGGTTCCGTTTTTCATTTTACTTTGCCATTGGGTTAATTAGCACAGCTTTTTACCGCAAAGATCACTAAGGTTTTCGCAAAGTGAGCTAAGTTTTTTCTGGAAAAATGGTCGTTACGGAATTTGCACGATCTATATTTTTTTGTCATTCTGAGTGAAACGAAGAATCTTTCTCTTCTGTATGTGCTGTTACATGAAAAGATTCTTCACTGCGTTCAGAATGACAAAAAGGCGGTTTTCTTTTATAAAACTTTAATCTATCTGTAATCCCTCCAAAACCTCATCATCAACCAAATTCGGCAGTGTAATTTTTAAAGTACCAGTCCGTTCCATTTCGCGTTCGATGGCAAAACGGGCTTCTTTATTTCGTGCCCAGCTTCTTCTGGCAATGCCGTTGTTTACATCATAAAAAAGCATGTTTTGTAGTTTTTCAGCAGCTTGTTCGCTTCCATCCAATACCATCCCGAAACCACCGTTTATTACTTCCCCCCAGCCAACGCCACCACCATTGTGGATCGAAACCCATGTGGCGCCCCTAAAACTATCGCCAATTACATTATGAATAGCCATATCTGCGGTAAACCTGCTTCCATCGTAAATATTGCTCGTCTCTCTAAATGGAGAATCCGTTCCGCTTACATCATGATGATCTCTCCCAAGAATAACTGGTGCCGATAATTGGCCGGTATTAATCGCTTCATTAAACCTCAGTGCAATCTTTGCTCTTCCTTCAGCATCTGCATATAAAATCCGGGCTTTTGAGCCTACTACAAGTTTATTTTCCTTTGCTGCACTGATCCAATTGATATTATCCTGCAATTGTTGTTGTATTTCTGCCGGGGCACCAAGTTTAATCTCCTCCATCACCTCTTTAGCCATTTGATCGGTTAAATCGAGATCCTTTTCGTTACCTGAGGCACAAACCCACCTAAATGGGCCAAAACCATAATCGAAACACAATGGACCTAAAATGTCTTCTACATAAGATGGATATTTAAAATCTACCCCATTTGAAGACATTACATCAGCACCCGCCCTACTGCACTCCAACAAAAAGGCATTCCCATAATCGAAAAAATAAGTTCCCTTAGCAGTATGTTTGTTAACACTGGCGGCATGCCTTTTTAACGAATCCTGAACATAGACTTTAAACCGATCAGCAGCATTGGCCATCATTTCATTTGCTTCAACAAAACTTAAACCTACCGGATAATAGCCTCCAGAATATGGATTATGTAATGAAGTTTGATCAGAACCAATGGCCACTTCAATATTTTCCTGATCAAACCGCTCCCAAACATCAACGATATTGCCAATGTATGCCAGAGATACCGTTTCTTTTCCCTTTTGGGCAAGTATTACACGGTTAACCAATTCACCTAAGTTATCGATAAGTTCATCTACCCAACCTTGTTGGTGCCTTTTGGTTGCAGCCTTAGGATTTACCTCTGCACACACCGTAATACAGCCCACAATATTGCCCGCCTTGGTTTGTGCGCCGCTCATACCACCTAATCCTGCAGTAAGAAAAACTTTACCTGCAGTATCCTTGCCATAAAAACCCTTTTTGCGGAAAGCATTCATTAAGGTAATGGCCGTACCATGAACAATGCCCTGGGGCCCTATATACATGTACGAACCTGCCGTCATCTGGCCATATTGAGTTACCCCTAAAGCGCTAAACTTTTCAAGATCCTCAGGTGAAGAATAATTGGGCACCATCATCCCATTGGTTACCACTACCCGAGGTGCAGCAGTACTTGATGGGAATAGGCCCTGTGGATGCCCGCTGTAAATATTCAGCGTCTGCTGATCGGTCATCGTAGCCAGGTATTGCATTGTTAAAAGATACTGTGCCCAATTTTGGAATACACTTCCATTTCCGCCATAAGTAATCAGTTCTTCAGGATGCTGTGCAATTGCCGGATCTAAATTATTCTGGATCATGAGCATAATTGCCGCAGCATGAACAGTACGGCAGGGATACGTCGTTATGTCTCTCGCATAAATAGTATAATCGGGCATAAAACGGTACATATAAATGTGTCTGTAGTTTTCCAGTTCAGCCAAAAATTCTTGCGCAAGCACCTGGTGCCATGCTTTTGGAAAATAACGCAAGGCATTTTTAATGCTCAGTTTTTTTTCATCTGCATTTAAAACATCCTTCCTTACAGGCGCATGGCTTAGTTCGGTATTTCTGTTTTTGTGTGCAGGCAATGTTGAAGGAATACCTGCCAGTATCTGTGCTTTAAAATCCATTTTTTACAATTTAAACGCTTAATCCAATGTTGATTCTGCCTCGTTTGCAATGGCAACAATTTCACCTTTTTGTACCATTCTAATGGCATTCTCCATCCTATCGTACATAATCTGATCTTCTTCAAAATGATCAATTTCGGTACGCACAAAATCGTGTACTGCAGCCAGTATTTTACCCGGTTTTAATGGATGATGGTAATCAATGGCCTGTGCGGCACAGAACAGCTCGATACCCAGGATTTTCTCTACGTTTTCGATCACCTGCAAGGCTTTACGTCCGCTGATTGAACCCATACTCACATGATCTTCCTGACCTAAAGACGTTGGAATACTATCGGCACTTGCCGGAAAACAAAGTCCTTTATTTTCGCTGGCCAAAGCAGCAGAGGTATATTGAACAATCATAAAACCCGAATTCAATCCGGTTTCTTTCATCAGGAGTTTAGGTACGCCTGGCGTATTTCCTTCCAGGGAAAGATAAATCCTCCGATCGCTGATGTTTCCGATTTCTGAAGCGGCTAAACAGGCATAATCGAGCGGTAAGGCCAGTGGCTGACCATGAAAATTACCACCGCTGATCGTTAAATCGTCATTAAATATTACAGGGTTATCGGTTACCGAATTCAGTTCAATTTCTAAAGCTTCTTTTAAATGCATCCATGCCGTTCTGGAAGCTCCATGTACCTGTGGGATACACCTTAACGAATATGGATCCTGTACCTTGGCGCAATCAGCATGCGATTTCATAATTTCAGAACCTTGCAACAGTTTACGTACTTGCCCGGCAACCGCAATATTTGCCGGATAAGGCCTAAGCTGATGAAGCTGTGCATGAAAAGGTTTTTCAGAGCCTTGTAACCCTTCGATCATCATCGCCGAAATGATATTGGCTGAAGCCAGCACATTTTCTAATCGCTGCACCACTTTAACGGCATGCGCAGCAATAAACTGGGTGCCATTAATGAGGGCCAAGCCTTCTTTTGGACCCAACTGCAACGGACTCATCTGATATTCTTCTAAAAGCTGAGCTGTAGCAATAATTTCACCTTTGTAATGAACTTTTCCTAAGCCAATTAAAGGCAAAAAGAGGTGAGACAAAGGAGCAAGATCACCGGAGGCGCCAACAGAGCCTTGTTTGGGCACTACCGGTATAGCACCGATTTCTAAAAACCAGATCATTCGATCGAGCGTTTCAATTTTAATACCTGAATATCCCTGCGCTAAAGCCTGTAGTTTTAAAACCAACATTAGTTTTGATATTTCACTATCTATCGGCTCTCCAACACCAACAGCATGACTTTTCAAAATATTCTCTTGTAATTTACGGGTATCAACCGCCGAAATCATGGAGGTACACAGTGGTCCGAAACCGGTATTAATGCCGTAAACGGCTTTACCTGAAACCGCTATCCGTTCAACTACCTTACTACTTTCCAGTACTTTATCGCGGGTATTCTGCCTCAATATTCCTTTTATTTCGCCATTGCTGATGGCCAAAGCCAGTTTAGCGGTTAAATGATCTGTTCCGTAATTAAAAATCTGTTGCTCGCTCATGTTAAAAAGGTTTTAAACAAAAATAAGCCCTATATTTGATACCTATAAATACCAATTACATCATCATGTAATAACCATGGGTTATCAGATAGAACTTAGGCACTTAAAATATTTTCAGGTTTTGGCCGAGGAACTGAAGTTTAGAAGGGCTGCAGATCGCCTTTTTATTTCTCAACCAGGTCTAAGCCGGCAGATTAAACAGATGGAGGAAATTTTTAACGCCCCATTGTTCGATCGCAATAAGAAAAAGGTGGAGCTTACCGAAGCAGGCCTGTACCTAAAAAATGAGGTAGATTTTCTGTTCAGCCATATCGAAAACATTAAAAAACAGATCAGCAATATTAATGAAGGCAAACAGGGCGAACTCCGTATTGGTTTTTTAGGCTCAGCAGCACAAAAAATCGTGCCCGAAGTTATATTTAAACTGAACAAAGATTTTCCGGAGATCAGAACCAATCTGGATGAAATGCCCAATAAGTTACAGATCGAACTATTGGAAAAAGACATGCTTGATATGGGTTTTGTGAGGATGCAACAGTTTAAACCCAGCATTTCTAAACACATGATCCATCAGGATACTTTTTCCCTGGTATTGCCTAAAAGCCATCCCATGAAAAAGGCATCATTTGAAGCGGTAAAAAAATTGGGCAATGAACCCTTTATATTTTTCTCGAGTGATGACAGTCCATTCTATTACGACCTAATGATGAGCATTTGCGAGGATCATGGCTTTAAACCCAAAACCTACCACAAATCAGTCAATGCGCTCACCATTTACAAACTGGTTGAAGAAGGTTTGGGCATTGCCATTGTACCCACCGCCCTACAATATGGCTATCAGGAAAACGTAAAGTTTGTAGAGCTTACTCATATTCCGCAAAGAACAGAACTTTACATGATCTGGAAAGAATCTAACCGGAACCCGGCACTAAAAAATGTAATCAAATTGTTGTTGCAGGATAGGGTTTAGGTTGTGACACTTATTTCAATGAGTTTTAGAGAAGAAAAAATTTTACATATACCGGGTCTAATACAGGCACTTTAATCAGATCCTTGATTTTATTTTGTACGCTGAAATTCTTAAATAAAGATTTCTCGACTTCACTGCGCTCCGCTCGAAACGACGGACGATCGGATGGAGAAATCTCTATTGAGTGTCGTCATTTCGACTGAAGCTAACCGATTTTCATCGGTAGCGTAATGGAGAAATCTTTGGAGTTGGTTTTATGCTTCGCTTAAAGAAATTAAGTCGGAGTTCTTTTTGGCATCTACCCTCTTGATTTCAATGTTTTCACTATAGTTATTTATTGCTTTTTTAATTAAAATATTGCCCCAGTTTATCACAGCTCTATTTTTCTAAAATCCGTTTTTCCAGTTGTTGGGTTGTTTCATCCAATGGAATAGGAAGTTGTTGCGCTATAAAAGGTAGAAAATCTTTTAACAAAGGATGCGTAATAAAATCAATAGGTAAGCCTTTTTGAGAACGTAATTGAAGTAGTGCTATAATTTCTACAGGAAAATATTGCCAGTACTCTCGATTAAATGCAAATGTATGGTCTTCTTTGCTATTACTTATATGAAACTCTGCTAACTGATTTACCCAATCATTAACGATTTGCGCATCATCTGAATATAAATTGTCTGTCGCAGTGATATATGCTGGATGAGGAGGGGTACAAAATTTAAGAATTTTCTCTTTCGCTTCAGCATTTCCAAAAATACCTAATATAAATGCAGCTAAATATAAGATACTTGAACGGCCATATTCAGATTGAATGGAATAACCAAAGATTTTTTGCGAGTTAGCCGATAAATAACTATCCAAATGCTCGGCAATCATATTTAATTTATCATTAAAGAATCCGGCGCATAAAATAACTGACAGAGAAATATCTGTATGTAATTTTCCTGCTAAAAACAACCCTTCTTTCTGGCAAAATATCCCCAACAGTACATCCTTATAATAGGCTCCTAAAAGGCATTTAAAGTGCTTTTCGGTTTTCTCCCTTTCAAATTCCTTAATTGCATTTGGGATATCAAGACCATAAATAAAAGTACTCAATACATCAGGAATATGATGTTGAACAATTTCTTTTTCACCAAATACTATTTCCTCAGATTCAAACATTTCGGTGCCTTTAGTAATAAATTCACCCATAAATTGTTCAATGGGAACTCCTTCCGATTCAATAGACGATAAACATGAAATACAATATTGTAATACCTTCTTTTTTATTACTACCCACTCGTTGTTCATATGCTTCAAACTAAAATTACTTACACCCTTTTTGTATTTTAGATATCTCATCCCAATCAGATATCAAAGCCGATTTCACTTTAAACCGCCCTTTAGGCCCTCTACCTACAAATACATCTACTACACGCTTATCACCTATATTCTTTAAAATCCGGTTCGCTTCCTTAGAACTAAGCCCAAAGTCAGAAATATTTTTCTTTGTTAAAATATCGTTTATAAACTCATCCGCTTCAAGCTGCCTCGCCGACAATTTCCCAACATCGCCTGAAATATTAGTCTTCACTTCAAAAATATCAAATTTTCCATCATGGCGCATACCCACCACATCAATACCGTGACCAGAAGCATTTTGAACTTGAAATACACGGGAATACTTATTTGAATTTTGTAAAGCTTCTTTCACCCACTTTTCGCCATAATCACCTAATGCCTGCTGAAAGGTTTTTAAGCCAAATACATCTAACTCATAATTACTATCAAATACATATCCATAAACGGTAGGATTACCTCCAAATAATCCAATGGGATCCTGACTTATATATCCTCCAATTTCCGGATCATAATACCTAAACCTATTATAATAAAGCCCGGTTTCTACGTCTTCATATTGCCCCTGATACCTGAACGGAACAAATTCCCTGCTGCCGCTAAGTTTACGGATTTTTCCATAAATATCAAGTTCGCAATCCCACACTTTTTTACCTGCATCATCAAAAGCCTGTACAGGTGTGCCCAAATAATCGCTAATAATGGAGTAGTACTGGCCATTAACGATTTTGGCACTTGGGTTAAATTCATTCTGATCGTAAACCCAGGTAATTAAATCATTGCCCAGCGGTTCTGTTCTATCATAACTGAGAAGACCGTCTTCATTCACTACTAAATTTGGCCGGTCGTTTAAGGGGTAGCTCCATTCATGAAGGAGTAAATTCCCATCCCACACATAACGATACACCGTATTTTTAACAATTTTGGCTTTCCTCCTTCCTAAAGCATCGTATTCGAAACTGATGATCTCGCCATGTGGATTTTTAACCGCTTTCATCATGCCATTAGCCGTCCAGGCGTAAGCCCAGTCACCTTCTTTCCACTCTGGTAAATCGGGTTCGGCATCAGCTAAGATTTCAAGCATTTCAGCTTTGGGAACATCAGGGCTGGCCATTCCCCAGTTTAATTTTTTGCCAAATAAGCCATTGTCTTCAGGTTTAGTAGCTTCCTCTTTTACCAGACCGATAATATTACGTTTACTTTTTTGTACCAGGTTGCCTTTGGCATCGTAACGGTAATACCATTGGTCATCTTTAAGCAGTTTACCACCTTTATCGTAACGTCTGTCGCTGCGATCGCCTGTTTTATATAAGTTTCCTGTTTCATCGGGATTCTTATAAATCACTTTACCATCGCTATAACTTGCCGAAGAAAGACTACCAAAAGTATCGTATCTGTAATTGATGCTACCGCCCGTAATGCTGTTTAAGCAGCTATTCAGTTTATCGTTTGGCCCCCAGGCATATTGTTTAAATGCTGTGATGGAACGGCTGGCTTCGACCTTTTGACTAATTGGATGGCCTTCATGGTCATAATCGAATGTTGCTCTAACCCCGCCGCTTAAACTGCGGTTGGTTTCCTGTCCGTTTTTATTCCGGCCAATAGCTGCTGTCCATTCTGCCGATCCGCCACTTTTAGCTGCGATGCCATTCAGATAACCAATTTCATTATAATCGTATTTTATATCGGCCCCTAATGAACTTTTTAAACTTGTCAGATTTCCAAAAACATCATATTGATAATTAACCTGGTAGCCATCCTGTATTTCCTGGGTGATCATACCCAACGGATTGCGCCTAAAATTAACCGAAGAAAGTTCGTTCTCCGCTGTAATGAGCAAACCAAGTTTATTGTATTGAAAGGCTTCGTAAGTACCATCTTCATAGCTGCTGTATACCAATCGGCCGCTCAGATCGTAATTGTGGTACACAGCCTTTCCATCGGCCTGTATCGTTTTAATAATCTGCCCGTCCTGGTTACGGATATATTGCTGCTCTTGCCCGTCAAAACCAATTTCTTTTACCACATCATCATTCGCATCTCTTAAAAAGGTATACTCTTCCCCTTTTTCGTTGGTAATACCTTTTAAATTTTCCCACTTATCATAGGTAAAATGAAGGACCTGGGCATTTTGACTGGATGATTGACTGCTTCTTTTTTGTGTTTTTAGGCTACCCATTGGGGTGTAGGCCATGTGCCATTCTTCGCGGCCATCGGTGGCGTAAACCGGAAGATCATAGGCATCGTATTCGAAACGTAAAGCCTCTTCTCCAAAATCTTTCACAAGGATTACGCGTCCCATTTCATCACGTTCCCAGATCGTAGTTTGATCACCATCGGGGCTAAAACGGATCAGTCGACCGTAATCATCATAAGTCCAGCGACGGCTATTGCCTTCGCTCGAAACCGATTCAATTAGTTGATTTAAACTGTTATATGTCCAATGAACTTCATAGCCATCATTATCGCGACAAAATATGGGTAATTTTTGTCCTTCGGTATAATAAAAATCGACTATACGATTATCTTTTTGCACATGTTTAAGCAATTGGTTCTGCTCGTTGTACAACCATGTTTCGTTTGATCCAGCCGGATCACTGCGCAATATCAGGTTATTATTGTCATCATATGCATACTGATACTGCTCGCCATCTGCCGTATGGTAAGTGGTGATATTGCCCCTCTCATCGTATTCATAACCGATTACCCTACCCTCAGGGCTGGAAATCATTTTTTCTTCATTGTAACGATCGTGTTCATACCAGGTTTCGCCACCCATAGCATCTACTTTTTTGTACACCAGATCGTTTTCATCATAATAATAGCGTTCTACTTTACCATCGCGATAATATACTTCGTTATATCCTTCTTCCTGGAAATAGCTAATCGATCCACTCATAAAACCATCTCTGCCTTCGGTATGGATTACGCGGCCCTCTTCATCATAACGCCAGAAATAGGCCATCCCGTTGCGGTTTGTTCTTTTCACTACGCGATCGTGATCATCGTACTCAAAACTGATAGCTTTACCTGCCTGATCGTATACTTTGATCATATTGCCGCGTTGATCGTAATCGTAACTCACCAACAGATCGCTGGTATTTTTATATTGATAATAAACTGCTTTAATTGCCGTACTTGCCTCATTGTGCTGCATTTCGAGCACACGACCAGAATTTTCTACAATGCGGGATAAAAGTTGTTTTTGATAGTAAAATGTAAGGTTGGTGCCGCTATTGTACTCAATTTTGCTTATGCGGTAAATATCGCCATCAACTCCGCCACTAAAAAGCGCATAGGTATAAATATCCTGATCAATGGTGAGCACCCAGGTATTTTCATCGGGCCGTTCCATCCAGATTTTTTGTGCACGATCGTACTGTTTGCCTGAATATGGTTCGATATAGGGCAAAGGCATCACCATATTTTCTTTCGGATGGCTAAAACCAACAATTTCAGCTTCCGGATCGGGATAAATATATAAATCGTAATTATTGTAAACCTGATTGCCCAACATACCTGCATATGGCTTATCGCTGCGCCATACATTGTTCCAGGCCAGTGTTTGGCCACCATGCAGTTCGAAATCGGTCCATTCGAAAAACATGGCACCAGTAACAAAATTAACAGGTTCCAATCCCCAATGACAGAGTTTTTTTGATAGCGGGTTTGTTTTGCCCAACATTCGCTGGAGAAGCTTATTTACGCCTTTTAAGGCCCCTTTAGCTAAAGCCCCACCTAATTTGGTGAGCCCCCTCATAATACCAATGGCCGCAAAACGCATTAAATACTCTTTCAGCGTATAATTATGCGGCGCAAATGTACCACCAACCAACACAGGTTTACCAGTATTAATCTGTACATACATACTCAATAAATCGCTGTAAAAAGCGAAATAAGCCAATGGGTTTTTCTTCAATTTACCAGGTACAGTTGGCAAGGGCTTCAAACCCATTGGCGGGCACCAGCAGGTAAGCACCTGGCCAGGATTAGAACCGCTCATTTCCGAGCCTTGCCCTTTTACAGTAGTAGAACCCCAGTATACCTCGCCCTCATGTGGCGAGCCGGGGATATTCACAATAAAATAAACTGGAATAGAACTGATGTGCCTAAACGGGAGTAAAACACCCATAACTGTAGTGGTAGTAGTGGCTTTATGGCGACCATGTACATAAATTGAGCCGCCCATCGGGATACTGGCCGTACCGATTAAACCCTGTGCAAATTTTGGAATAGGAATACTGAAATGCAGGTAATCCATTGGATCGAACACCATCCCAATAAAAGGATGTGGCAAAGGCAAAGGAATAAACCCAAAAGATGGCGGAAGGGGAATGGTTGTCCAGTGAAAATCGATAGCCAGTACCACATCAAAATGCTTGCTAACATGTTGTACCGCGGTATTGGCCATTGCAGGCTTTTTAGCCTTTACAAGCTTTAAGGTGCTTTTTGCCGCTGGGGGATTACTTCCGGGGGCAACGCCGCCACCACCACCAACGGCTTTTGGTTCGGCTTTGGTTAAGCTTGCAGATAGGCTGATTGACCTATCGGTAGACATATTCGGTTTACTCGCTTTTACTTTTTTCATCCGTATATTTTTTATGATAATGGATTGGCGTGATTTTTTGGCACTTCAGCCATTGATTTCCAGTCTTCTCCGTAATCCTGCCGCATATCCATATCTAATTTTTTGCCCTCAGGGCTTTCCTCACCATATTTTTTTAACATGATCGATGCGGTATAAGCCATCGAACTTTGTCGCCGTTTTTCAACCGGCATTTTTCTGGCAATTTCCAAACACTTCAAATAATAATCCATTGCTTTTGCAGAGCCGGTTATTTTGCTCTCCGAAAGCTGACCAAGTAAGCGGGTACATTCCATTGCTATAAAATCGTTCTCTATAATTTCTGCGATTTTAATTGCCTTTTCGAAGTACTTTTTAGCTTCATCTTTACCCGAATGTGCCAGTAAGAAACTGCCATAGCTCATGTGGATATGTGCACTCAATAGTGTGTTTTCTCCAGCACGGGCCAAAGCCATCTCATATTGTTGGCGTGCTTCACTCCTTTTATTCTTTACGGCTAAACTCTGTGCCAGCATTATTCTTGCTGCCACTACCGCCTCGTGCAATCCTTGTTTCTGGGCGATTACAATTGCCCGTTCTAAAACTGCATTGGCCTGCTCATGTTTGCCTTTACTTAAATAATTACTTGCAGTCAGGATCTGCTGCTGGTAATCACTTTCAGGGTCGTTCTTCTCCCGGTTGGTATGTGCTGCCGCATTTTGCATCAACTGGCTCACATCAATATTGATCCTGAATTCGGTACCCTGTTTTAATTTTTTTAAGGTACGGTGTGTATGGTGCTCGGTATAAACCAGTTTAATATTATGGTTATCGAACGCTTTAACACAGCTGCACCATTCGTTAATCCATTCAGATAGGCCAGTTACATCATGGGTGGTAGTTGGTGCCAGCTGAACATGTATTTTCTTTAATTTTAATTCAGGATAAAGATTGCATAACCTTATAAGTGCTGTAACAGGCAAATAGGCATCTGTTTTATAATTTCGGGCACCCTGGCCTGTTTCAATATCCCAAACAACACCGGCTCTTGTATCCTTCTGCCATAAGTCAAAAATCTCCTTCCATTCTTTAACCAAACTTTTACCGTAATCATTTTTGTTCTGGAATTCCTGATAATGGAGCAGGAACATATCGTTGGTTCTGCTTTCTTCTGTTAATTGGTATTTAAAATAAGCTTCGAATAAATTTACTTCGTGCCGCTCACCCAAACAGAGAAACAGGGTTTCTGATGGATGTTGCCTTACTACTTGTTGCCATTGTTTATCTATCTTAAATAATTCCAGTTGTATTGGGTTCATGGAGCTTTAATGTCGAAAATTAGTTTAGATTGATGGTACCGCTACTGATATTCGTTTCGCTTTCGCCTCCCACATTAATCTTTTTCGAAGCCAGATTGGCCTCTGTTTCGCCACTCATCGATAGCGTTTTTGTACCGATATCTAAGGTTTGTGATTCTATCCCGATACCAGAAGTTGGTGTTCCATCTTCAGGCCCTACACCTATACCAATACTGATTGAGGCAGAATTTCCGATGTTTTCTCCCAGTGTTAAAATATCCTTTCCCTTAATGATGATTTTTCCCGTTTTATCCATAAAAATGCTGCTCTCTCCGCATTTAATCAAGATTGATTCTTTAGTTTCGAAAACTGCTTTACCGGCTCCGTCGAGCTCGATAAAATTGCTGTCTTTATCCCGCATAATCATACCCGCACCGTCATCCATGGTTAAAGTATGTCCGCTTTTAGAAGTCAAACTTTTACTGTTATTGCTGGCACTCCCGCCACTACTACTTTTGCCATGAAATACCGAACCCAATACAATTGGCCTGGCAATATTGCCTTCTTCGAAGGTTAAAGCTACCTGATCGCCGATTTCGGGGATAAATACAAACCCCCTGTTTTTGCTCACTTTATCGCTGCTTCCTGCATCTGGTGTAATTACCCGCAGCCACTCCGTTACATCATTGGTTTTACACTCCCATTTAAATTTTACCTTAATACGCCCCTGCCCTTGCGGATCGGCATTGTCTATTACATCTGCCAATTGCATATCCGGGCTTGGTTTACTATAGTTTTTTACCAAAAGGCGCTCCGTTGTAGCTACCACACCTTCGAAAGTGTTATAATATTTACCTGTACCATCAATATCATGGTTGATACTGGTGATTAGAAATTTACCCAAGCTTTCTGTAGAAAAAGACAGTTCTTTTCTCACACTCATCGTAATTTCGGCGATACTGCCAATACTCAAAGCAGCATTATCTCCACTTGCATTTACTTTCAATAAATTGCTGATGTGTGCCTTTTCTTCATTCTGTACATGATTTTTAATGTCGTTGTTATTGTCTACCCGGATAAGCGATGGTTGATTAAAGGTTTTGCTATACATCGCGTTAGACACTTGTATGGCGTGCGCGAGGTCGGGTGGTCCATCTCCCTGTCCGCTGCTTTCACTCTGGAGCATCTCATCCTGTTTTGGGTTATAAGCAAAACGTTTATTCTTGATTGGCGCAATTTCCATGGCATACTGCAGGTTTTGTACATCGCGACCATAAATCAAGGCAACTTCTTTTTGATCATCTGGCTTACCAAAATTCAATTGCTTGCCATCATAATAAAACCATTCATGATATTCGCCCGAAAGCCTGTTCAGGAAATCAAAATCACTCTCCCTGTATTGAATTAAGTAATCAATAGGATCTTTTCTAGCGGCATTGGCCACAATTTTAATATCGTTTGAGGGAACATCAGATGTAGCAAGAGTTACGATCGAATTTAAATCTTTATCGAGATAAGAACCTAAATCAGGACCGCGATCGATCAAGATCGTTGGACTATAACCGCTCACAATCAGTACACCATGATAACCGTGGCTTTGCGCCAGTTCTACTTTGGTTACCAGACCAGCAAATTCCTGTAAACCACCAGAATCGTGGCCAAAGGAAGCGGTAAGGGTTTTACCCACAAAATCGCGACTGTCGTTAAGACTGATCATTCCCGGCGAACCCATCTGATCGTGGTTAAACCGCAGCTCGAAATAATGATGCGCATTAAAAGCTTGTTTTAAGCTAAATGAGGCAAAATGGGTAATTGCCTTATTTTCTATGTTAATTTCTACAATGAGTTTCTTTTCCATAAATTCGATCTTTTAGCAAATCCACAAATAAATTCCGCTGGTTCTGGGGTCTAAGAAATAATCCTGATATAAACATTTATAGCCATCCCAAAGGGTAAAATGACCTGTCGCATCACTAAACTGGGTTTTAAAGCAGATAATACCCGATACGCCATCTATTTTATTTTGAAACGCCCTTAAATCATGATGTGCGATCCAAGTGTCTCTAACTCCTTTTTCCACTTTAATATCGGGTTTTTTATATTTGTGGTTGAGGTAGTCGAAAAATTCGCTCACCCGGAAACAATAGCGCTTTTGATCAGCTCCGGCAATAGTTTCGAACTTTTTAGTATACGGATACCGAGTGGGTATGGCATGGACTTTTACCTTTTCCTGGGCCAGGAAATCCTGTTTTGTGGTATATTTCCAGCTAGGCAGGCCTATGCTAAAAACCTTGTTATTAATACCTAGATAATTAAACGCCCTGCTCATCCTCACCACACAGGTATTGGTAATGTAAGCAGCATTAACAGCCCCACCAATTGTTGCTTTTACCAGTTCGCTACTTGTTGCTGGGTAATTTATCCTTAAATCGGTAAAACTTGGCAAAGAAAGTGGCATGCTATTTTTTGGTTAGAAGTGAATCAAGATATTTAGTACTTTTAAATGATGCATTTTCCAGTGCATAGAAAAATACATTCTTGTTTCCTGAAGATGAAAGAGTTGATTTAGCTTTCTGAAGAAAAACAATCAGCGTATCATTTGGGTATTCAATATATTTTAAATCACTCATTACCATATACTTCAGGCTATCCATAGGTTTTAGCTTCCCCTTAAATGATTTCAATACTTTCGCACTAAAAACCCTTTCAGCATTGTAAACGGAGTCAACCCTGGTAATATTTACCAGCACAATGTACCCTGCTTCCTTTTTAAGCTCATGCACCATTTCTTTTGGCGGATCTTGATTTTTTTCGCCTTCCAGGTGTTTATTTGTATTAACTAAAGCCAAAGAATCTTTATTAACAGCCGCAGGTAAAACATTCTGCTTCTTATTATTTTGCTGGCATGCGGCAAAACCTATGGCTAAAAGAGCCCATAGTAACTTATGTGCATATTTTTTTGTTTGCTTCTGTATATTTTTATCGATTTTAAAAGCAAATACATCTGCCATGAGAAGGTATTTAAATGTTTATTGCGATTCTATTCCGTTTAATTAAGGAAAAAGCATAAGACCAGGCACTAGAGGGATATCTGTGGCCTGGTCTGCTAAGATTTAAGCTTTAGGCCAATCGTTTTCGTGTTCTGCGTTGCCCAGTTTTAGCTTACGGGCCGATACCACAAAACTTAATGTCATAGGTGTATTGTCGTTTACCGCAATACCCTCGTTATACTGGATGATATAACCATCTTCGAAAGACAGTTCCTTCATTTTTGCATCTTCTTCGCCTTTTTTGAAAACCAATGTTCCTGAAAGCGGCTTATACTGGTTGTTTACCATCGATTCGATCACAGAAGTATCCTCGGTTGATTCGATTTCGATGTGGATGGTGCCACCATAAACACCTGACGATGGACGGCCTTTTGCGTCAACATCTCTATTTAATGAAAAGCTGCACTGTAGTACATCAAATTCTTTTGATCCTAAGTTTAAACGGGTTTTGAATGCCATTGTAGTAAGTTTTAATGTTTTTGAAAAATGAATGAATTGCGATAAGCGGTTGGCGAGGACTGTAAAGCGGTTGGCATTTTATTTACCTTAAACCCTAAACCTTACACCTTCAACCTTGCTCTTAGGCTTTTGGCCAATCGTTAAGGTGCTCGGCGTTGCCTAATTTAAGCTTCCTTGCTGAAATCTGGAATTTGAGCGTCATCGGATGATCGCCCACAATGTTGATCCCTTCAGAATATTTAACAATGTAGCCATCTTCGAAGTTAACTTCTTTCATTTTGGCATCTTCCTCTGTTTTCTTGATCAGAAGGGTTCCCGTAATAGGTTTGTACTGGTTGTTTACCATCGCCTCGATTATTGAGGTGTCTTCGGTTGACTCGATCTCAATGTCGATGGTACCGCCGTAAACTCCGGAAGAAGGTCTTCCCTTAGCATCTACATCGCGGTTTAACGCATAGGCACAATGAAGCACATCGTACTCCTTGCCCGAAAAATTTAATCTAGCTTTGAAAGCCATAGTTTTAAAATTTAAAGGTTAAAAAATTTGATTAGTATAGCCTCCGCTACGTTAACTATAAACCAAATATTAAGCCAATTATTGTGTATGTTACTCATATATAACAGCTAACGCGTACACCAAATTCTAAAATATTATCCTACGGTTAGCAGAACGCAGATTTTTGACAAGAAAAAAAATGTATTTTTTTTGAAACCACCAGCCGTCTCATTTTCGCTACATACAATAGCTTAAAATATTGTAGCATTTTTAGACAAGGCGTTACTTTTTGAAGCGTAATTTTGGACAATTACTAATTTTTATACCAATCGAAAGCAAGGAAAGTGATCCAGTCTTTAGCTGCTCCATCTCTCCTATTTAAGGCCGATAACTCAACAGACATCTTTACCTGCACATGCATTTTTCCAATATGCCCCGGTTTTTAAGGTCTTTAGTTTGAGCACTACAGCCAAAAAAAATACAATTGCGACCATAAATAGTATTCTCTTCTAATTTTTATTCCTGGTAATTGTGAATCTAGCGGATAATTTCGAACCCATTATTACCTTTTGGCAGGTGTATATAAAAAGGGAAACCAAACTCTTCATTTGCTCCCTTTTTGAGGTAAGAAATAATAGGGCTGTGATCCTTTCTTTTTAGGTTTAACAATTTATTCTGTGCATAAAATTCTAATTTGGTTTGATTAGGAAATTCTTGTAAAACATAATCTTCCTCTGCCAACATAGCGAACATATTTTTTAACGCACTCAAATTATCTTCTTCCAAATACATGGAAGTATCCGTTTCGTGATATCTCTTTTTTAACAGAGCGGATAATTCGTCGATTTTCTTATCCCTGAAAAGAAGGTATATGCTGCGATAAAAATCATTAACAAGTTTTAAGCTATTTTCATTTTTAACATCAATCATATGGGATGCTACCCAACCTAATGTTTGATAAGGTACTTCAGCCTTAAAAACACCTCCTATTTTTAATTCTGGTAGCTTTTTTTCATTTAAAGCCGGGGCATCTAGTTTTGTTATTGTCTGTTGATTATCAAAATTACCGTTTGCCGAATCCAAAACGTTTATTTTTATCTGAGCTTCGGCGTTAGGATTAATCAGTTCACCTTCAACTGGCTTTAAAACAACACTAAAACTTTGATTGCCGCTTGATAAAATAAAGTGGTTTATCGGGTATTGAGAATGGATGCTACCTCCTTCGGTATGGGTATGAACAACTACATCGTTTACAATGAGATCAAAATTTGCCAGTGAAATATTGTATTCCAGTAAATAATATGGTTCAGTCATAAAGGTTATTTTTTAAAAAGATGTGCATACGGACTGTCATATTCTTTTAATAGCGGCTTAGCATATTCCTCAACAATGTGATCCATATATGCCTTTTTAGTTATAATCTTAATTGACATATTTAGGTTAGCATTAGTCGGATCTATAACCAGTTGGGTTAATACATCATTTTTGCTCCAAAACAATTGTTGGGGATATTGCGTAGCCTTATTATCAAATTCATCAGCAACTTCTTTAACAAGATGTGGCATAAGGCTTTTTAATAATGCAGGCGTTTCCTTTTCATTGTCATCAAATTTTCTTTGATTATAAATAATGGAATCGGGTGTCGAATAGCTTTTCAGCATATCCTTAAGTAAGTTTGCAGCATCTTTATTATCCGGATGTACACTAATAAAACTCACATCGCCATTGTAGGTTACTACTTTTGTTTCTAAAACTTCTGCGATTTTCGTTTTGTTGAAAGTTACATTATCGTTCCCTGCGAAAAAATAATACACTATCTTTTCTCCCTTATCAACCAACTGAACACCATCTTTTGTTGGTAGTTCAAAGCGTCCCTTTTGTTCCTTTATATTTTTGGTGAATTCAGACAAATCTACATTGGGCTTTTCGGCAAGGACCAAATCTTTTAAGTCAATTTTTTTTGGACTGCAGCCTAAAAAGATTAAACAAACTAAAAAAGCTATATTTTTCTTCATGAGTATATAAAATTAAACCAAATAATGTTTCTTAAATTTAACATCGTCTTTTTCAACAAGAACAGCATCACCATCAAAGCTAAAAGTTCTCTTAATAAAACCAAATTTAATTGTTGTAGCAGCAACAAAGGTGGCTTTTATGCCTCCGAATTCTGCTATTGGAGCGACAAATACTCCTTCTTTATCAGCGCCTAATTTTACGCCTCCGGTAACGCTTGTTTTAGCATCCGCTTTTACAATCCCCGAAACCCCCATACTACCCGTTTCGGCTTTGGCCGTAGCTTTAAATTCGATATTGACCTTGAGCTCACCGGTAATTTTGACTTCACCGGTTGTTTCCTTAGGGAATTTAACATTGATGATGGATTTCCCTGCAATATTAAGTGCACCGCCTACGGTAATCAAAAAAGTTATCTTAACATATTTGTTCATTTTATCCTTAATCCAAGTGAGTACTTCACCAGCCCCCGGACATATAGCATTTCCACCATATTTTAGAACAATATCGATTAGATCTATACTGAGAGCGGCTTCTATAAGCGGTTTTGTTTCTGCGCCGATTTCGACAATCTCTCCAACAACTTTGTTTGTTTTTTTTAAATACCATTGAGCAGACACCGCTAAAACTGGTGCCTTCACCTCGAACATGAACCTACCTTTGGCCAAACAGGAATTAGATACACGATCTGCCATTTGCTTAACCTGATTTATAACCCTCAGGGTTTTAGCAATACGTTCTGACCATTCTTTACTAAATTCAACCTTTTGCTTTTTACCTGCTGAGGTAGTCCATTCTCCTACAAATGATAACTCAAACTTTTGAGCCATCTCACCAAAGTTTTCAGACCAGCCGGCATCTACTGCAGCGCCTATTGCTTTCTTTTTTGCTTCATCTAACTCATAACCGTACAACTTATTACCGTAGGTGTAGGCAAAGGGTTGGGTATGCGACCATTTAAATTCTATGGTCCATTTAATATCAGAGTATACATGTATAGCCAGTGTAGGATTGTTCTGAACAGAATAATACCTGCAAGAATGGATATGAACCATGTAATTATTCATTAATCCATCCCGCTTGGGCCAAATGTAATTTAATGGAATAACATTGAACTTACTCATTGTTGATACTGCCGGAACTGTAATTTTGCCCTCATTCTCCGCTTTTACATCAATGTTGATTAATTTGATGGTTTTATTGTGCTTTTTGCGGTCAAAACAAGCTTTGGTATCGAATTTTACGGGTTCTACGGTAATATCTTTTGGTTTATTGCCAACAATAGTTTCATAAATAATAGTTTGTGCATTATGCCCGTAATATTCAAATGCAATATCTACCCTCCGGTTATTCTGATAGTCTGCCTCATTTTTATATTTAATATTGTCGCGACCTTTTTTATCGTCTGTGGGGGTTACTTCTCCATGTCCGGCCGTTTTGATCCGATTAGGATCTAATTTCCCTTTGATAAAAAACTCTCTTACTGTTTTTGCCCTGTTTTCTGATAATACATTGTTATGGTTCTGTTTACCGATTACACAAGCAAAACCATCAAGTTGAATAGTACTGTATCGATGCTCAAGCAAGAACCGCAATATATTATTAAGCTGCTTAAGACTTTCGGGTAAAAGTTCTGTACTATCAAATTTAAAAATAATAGACTCTAACGTTTTTTCCCGTTTATCGATTACATTTTTAACTCCACTTCCATTATCGAAAACTAGTTCGGGTTTACTTCCTTCTTCTGTTACATTAATTTGTTCAAACTTGCACAACTCAAATCTTGCCTCATTTTTATCGGGCTGGTAAATGGTTACCGGTGTTCTGTTTTCGGGTATTTCTACTATCTGCGATTTAAGTTTATCTTTTATCCTTAAAAACCGGGCATGGGCAGTATCACCCTTACCTCCCGTATCTTCAATATATTTACCAGTTACGGGATGCACCACACGCACATAAAATTCTTCAACATCCGATCTATCATTCATAGACTGGTACCATGAATACGTATTGGGAATTTTTAGGTTAATTTCGCCATTGGTTACACTTACCCGATAAATTTTTCGGGTTTCTTCATCATCTTTTGGCCATAGGCCTAGTGCTGATCTCAATTTTCTGAATACCCTAACCTCTACATTATCATAGCCATTTAAGCCTTCGGTAAAAAGCCTGAGCCAGATGAGTTCTCCGTACGAAAACTGGTAAGTTTTGCGTACATCTGCTCCTCCTTCATTTTGAGTCCACCTGCTGTCTACTATTTTTGCAGGTGATTCGCCCCTGATCTTTAAGCCTGATTTACTATCGAAATTCCCGCTCCATGTTGCTTCAATGTACCACAGGTATGGTCCGCATAATTTTTTGGGTATCCGGTAACCATAGCTAAAATTGCTGGGTATTGTTTTCTGAAGATCGATGACGCTTTTCTCGTTAAAAACGGCCCATTTTATATCTTTCTTTCTATCTTGCTCGGTAGTGCCGGGCTGCCATTCTCCTATTTTGAACCAAACATACTGATCTGGAGCTACTACCACTAACTGACCGGGTATAGATCCTTTGTTAGCATTATATACTTTACCTTCGCCGGTCCAAATAATTTTCTTTATTCCCTTTGCCATACGTTATGCTTTAACACTCGCTTCTACACCGTTAAAATTATTTGCAGATTCATCTAAAGATTCTGACATGGGATTGAGCTGTGATTGTACGTCTTTATTTGCGTTATTAAAGTTTTGTTTTGAGGCTTCTGCTTTTTGACCATGCTGAACAATCTCAATGCAATCGGGCCCTCCGATAGGGCAGGTAGCTTTGCTATCTTCGAGCAAAATTTTACCACCGTTTGTAAGGATGGTATCTTCATAAAAACCCGACCATTTGGTTACCACAGCATTACAGGGTTTATTGTACATTTTTGAGCAGGATCCAAACATATTTTTTTCAAAAGTTGGACCGATATCCATTGTGGTTGCTATGGATTTTTGGCTTCCATCTTTATCGTTTGCATATTCTTTGGTATGCGTTAGCACTTTGAGTTTATCGGGCGCCGATCCAAATTTGCACATACACTGTGCCCCCTGAACTACAATATGTTTCTCTGCCATTGCCTTAATTATTTAGTAAACGATCCCAAAATCCTTTTTTTGACGGGCCATCAAGTACCACCATTTCTGTTACGGGCAAACCTTTAACATTGGTATCTAATTCGAAATCGTGATCAAACTCCTGGTCATTTTCGGGAATCAATGCAATTTTTACCTTTACTTTCGCTTTTTCCTGTACACCGTAACTGAAATCAGAAACGACAGATATGATCCGCTTAAATTTCGGGTGTAAAAGATAATATCCTTCATAATTACCAATAGCCCTGTTTGTGATATATAATTCATCCTCCAATGGCATAATAGTACCATCATGAATCAATTCTATTGCCCCAAAGCCATTAGATTGGGCACCTAATTTCTCTTGGGTTAGATAGCCTTCTACGTTAAAGCCTCTGGCTATCGGAAACTTGTATATGGATTCGGTTATACGGCTCTGACCATATTCTTTATAAACCGGTTTAAAAAAAGTGTTGATAAACCAATCGTTATTTAAAAATGCCAGGTTTATACTATCAGTGTTGGCCAGCTGTTTTCCCATCCGCTCTACATAGTCTTCTACAAGACCACCTTCAAAATTATCCAGCACCTTCTTTTTAACAGATTGCCATCTTTTTAATATATCCTGGTGATTGTAAATACTTTGAAAACCACCATTTTGATCAACAGTAATTACCAAAGGATAAAACACTTTTCCCGCAGCATAAGCTAAACGATCGGCAACCAGATCGGGCAAGATTTCATTGACAAAAACATCACTAATCCGCTCAATTTGAAATAAAGGTTGTCCCTCTTTACCTGGCTTTAACCTGGTAACACGCACTTCGTATTTAACTTCGTTGCTATTTTCTTCGCCCTCGTTAAAAATGATTAAAACGCCATATTTTAAACATACTTCAGCAGGCCAATCTAAACGAAGGGCGTTTAAGCCTGAATAATATATTGTTTTATTTGAAATGTCCATTTTAAAACCGTATCAATCTATTTTACAAAGAATTATCGAACATACTTAATATACATTTAGCTTTGAAAAACATCATAATACCAATCCCCACCGTATCTGAATAATACAGAAACTATCAACAGCATCGGAAAAATAACACCAACTGCCATAAGGCTAAGTGTTATACCCATCCAAAGGCTTGTCCTTTTAACTTCCATATTATTTCTCTTTATCCCCCGGATTTTCCTAAGCATAAATAATTCTTTTAACCAATTTACTGTATTGGGTTTGACTTCGGTTTTGGCAACAATTCCCCACATCACTTATTTTGTAAAAGGATTATCCAGCAATGCATTTGATATCAGATAAAAAGAAAGTATTAAGCTCACTACCGATAATATGCCGAAAAATACAATGCCCCGAGTCAAATATAAAACCCAAACAGTTTCTATTTTCTTAATTAAAAGATCTGCTAACACGAACAAAATGGCTGTTGGAATACCTATTACTAAGCCAAATTGTTTTATGGTCTGTAATATTGCACCGATAGTAATTTTATCTGCAAGACTACCGAAACTGTAAATAAAATACAGCGTAACAATGGTGGTTGCTAATAAAAGAACGATCAAAAACTGAATCAATAGTTGAGGTATATTTTTCATAGTTATTTCTTTTTATAGCCGGGATTTACCTTTGAGCTAAATGCACCTCTTAACCCTGTTTCTACATCTTTCCAAAATTTAGTGTGACTTAAACTATGCGATACTACTGCCAGATAGGGTACTGTACCTGGCCGTGTAAGTAAATCTGGATAAGTTTTTTTATCTTTTTCTGCAACTAGTGGTGCATGATATTTGGAAACAAGTTTTGAATATACCTGCAAATCTTTTCTCAATTTAGTGATTTCGGTATCTAATTTACCAAAAACCAAAGGCTCTATTACTTTATCTATTGCTAATGTGATCAACAATAAAGTAACTGGATCAATAAATTGACTAAATAGACGCAGCAAAAGTTCTTCGAGATTGTTTCTTTGCATTGCTCCCACTGTCCCAGAGATAAAGCCTTCACATATTGCTTTTTTACCACGGCTATGGTAAGGGTCGTGTGTAGTAATATTAACATCCTGAACACTTAAGCCGGCTGCTTGATCTGCTGGAGTCCATGCGTTAACCTCAATACTATCTGTTAATCCCGTGTTTTCTGCAAATATCCTGGCCATTAAATGCAAGATATAACTGTCGCGCTCATTGGTTTTTATATCAAATAATGTATTTAAAATAGCAATTCCCTGTGTTAACTTTAAATTCGCAACAAACTTAGCTTTACTATAACCGTTGTTCGTATTGGAAAAATTGCCATATACATCATAAGTCCATTTTAAAAACGTATTAAGTAATCCCACAAATTCGTCTCTTTCTTTATTTAAAGTCGGTTTGTTAACATTTATCCCTTTAATATATTTGATAAATTCCTGTGCGAGTACATTTGCGCCTTTAAAAGCTTTTGCCATTTCACGCCACACAATAGCACCTTCTTTGTCAGACATCCAAATACCGAGCAGATTAGATTTAAGTGCCTCGGTATCTATCCCAGCAAGTATTTTAAGGCCATTTTCAAAGTTTTTCACATGAAAATCCTGAAGAAATGCCTCCAAATTCACCAAACTGAAGTCTGCAACAAGCTGTTGTGTTAAATCGTATTCATTATGTACGTTAATAATTTTACAGGCCTTATGTAGCTTTGCATGGTTTAGCTGGTGTTTCTTTTTAAAAAAAGGAGTAGATAGATAGGTAATACTTTTAATTTTCCATAGTTGAGGAAATGCTTTGCCTTTCTCTGAAGTAATTAAATTGGTAAATTCATTAATAACATTGCCACCATGCGAATGGCCTATTAAATGAAGATGTACCTCTTTTCTTTTAAATTTTGGGTATTCTCTATCGATTAGGTCTAATAAACGCGCTGCCGCCTTATTTCTTTCTTGGGTATTATTATCTCCAGACCAGCTGAAAAATGTTCCTTCTATATGTAGGTCATGAAATTGTGGCTTTAACTCCTTTACTTTTGCCCAAAAATTTTCGACACTTTCTTCTTCACCACCCCAGTACTTGGTATTTGCTTCATGTTTTAAACCTTTGGTATTAATGGGATCAGTTGTACCAGCAACCATCATCACCAAATCTGTAATCGTTTTATCTTTTGTAGCTTCAGGTACAACGAACCTCGGCTTCTTAAACACTACATTTGTCATAGCCTGCTTATTTACCGGTGATATTGATTTTTTTGTTCGAAGCTAAGACCAAATTTTCTCCCAAGGCAACAATCTCTACCTTTTCAGCAGTTTCAAATGCGGTTTGCGAAGTGGAAACATATTGATCAGTAATTGTAATGATCAGGTTTTTAGCAATTTTCTTAATGGCCATATTAAAAAAGATTTGATTTTTCCGCACTGTTAATCTCTACAGTTTTTTCAGAACTCTCCAACAGCATGTTTTCTTTGGTGCTAAAAATAGTTACCTTTTCAGCATACTGTGTAGATTCCTGAGCACTTCTCATGTATGCTTTTTCTACCATTTCAGTTTTATTGTTTGCTGATTCTTTCATATCTCCAGTGGCGCTGATATTGATATCTTTTCCGGCTGTTTGTGTAATGTCTTCGTTGGCACTTGTGGTAATGTTCTCACCGGCACTTTCTGAAATGTTTTTACCCACCTTCACATCCATATTTTCCGCTACATTGATCTGCATATTCTTACAGTTTAAAGTCATGTTCTCCAAAGCGGTAATGGTTATATTATTGCCTTTGGTATCGATATGGATAATATTATTGTGGATATCGGTGATTTTTATGCCTTGTGTACCCTGATTATCATCAAATTCTATTAAATGTCCGCTTCTGGTAATGATACTTTTAAGGTGATTTTGAATAAGCGGGCTACTATCTACGCTTGAGCTGTGGTAAACACTTCCCATTACTACGGGCCGTGCAATATTCCCTTCTTCGAACGCAATCATCACCTGATCATCTATTTCGGGGATCGCGAAGTAACCACGGTTATTACCCCTATCGCCAACACCGGCACTTGGCGTAACTACGCGCAACCACTCTGTAACATCGTTGGTTAAACACTCCCATTTAAATTGCACTTTTATACGGCCCTGGCCCTGTGGATCGTTATTATCAATCACATCTGCCAGTTGCATATCCGGCTGTGGTTTTTCGAAGTTCTTTACCAGTAACCGTTCGGTTGTGGATACTTTTCCTTCGAAAGTATTGTGGTATTTGCCGTTTTCGTCTATATGATGAGTAATACTGGTAATAAGAAATTTACCCAGGCTTTCGGATGTAAAAGCAAGTTCTTTACGGAGGCTCATTGTAATTTCAGCAATGCTGCCTATGCTTAAACCGGCATTATCGCCCCTGGCAGTTACTTTTAAAAGCTCACTTGTATTCGCTTTCTCTTCATTTTCTACCAGGTTTTTAATGTCGTTGTTATTATCTACCCTGATTAATGAAGGTTGGTTGAAGGTTTTACTAAAAGTAAGGTTAGAAGCTTTTACAGCATGGGATAAGTCGGGTGTGCCATCTACTTTACCTGTGCTTTCGCTCAGCAGCATTTCGTTCTGCTTCGAATTATAGGAGAACCGTTTATTTTTTATCGGTGCAATTTCCATTGCATACTGCATTTCCTGAACATCTCTGCCATAAAACAGGGATATTTCCTTTTGTGTATCGGGTTTTCCAAAATTAAGCTGTTTGCCATCGTAAAAAAGCCATTCGTGGTATTCGGCCGAAAGGCGGTTCAAAAAAGCAAAATCGCTTTCACGATATTGGATAATATAATCTATTGGTGTATTTCTTGTGGCATTGGCCACCACTTTTAAATCATTGGCTGGCGTATCTTTAGTTGCCAATTTCACGATCTCATTCAGGTCTTTATCTAAATATGAACCCAAATCAGGTCCACGATCGATTAAAATAGTTGGGCTATAACCACTTACAATTAGAACACCATGGTAACCATGAATTTGTGATAGTTCAACTTTAGAAACCAGGCCTACAAAATTCTGCATGCCTTCTGCCGAATGGCCAAAAGAAGCGGTTAAGGTTTTACCCACAAAATCGCGGCTATCATCTAAACTGATCAGTCCTGGCGCGCCCATCTGGTCGTGGTTAAAGCGCAGTTCAAAATAGTGATGTTCGTTAAAAGCCTGTTGAAGGACGAAGGAAGCAAAATGTGTAATTTCCTTATCCTCTATATTGATTTCAGCAATGAGTTTCTTTTCCATATTAATTTATCTTGATCACAACAATTACCCTAAGCCAAATGCTGGGTATGCACATGCTCTTATATTAAAAATGGATACATTTTCTGCAGACCGTATGTTCAGATGAATATTGTGTGTTGATGCCGAACCAAACATTTTACCTGAATAGTAATCGTTTTTTACTGCAACATGTTTGGAATGGTTAGACATAATTGAGCATTAATTTTTGAGATGGCTTTGTAATTAATATACGCATCAAAAGCAATATTAATTTTTTGGGATGATTGGGATGATAGGTAGATGTAGGGTGATGAAAATAGCAACGGATTAAAAGCGCCCCAGAAAAAGCCGGGGCGCTTTTAATACTATATTCTTAGTGATGACTAAGCTTTAGGCCAATCGTTTTCGTGTTCTGCGTTGCCCAGTTTTAGCTTACGGGCTGATACGACAAAACTTAAAGTCATAGGTGTATTGTCGTTTACCGCAATACCCTCGTTATACTGGATGATATAACCGTCTTCGAAAGACAGTTCTTTCATTTTTGCATCTTCTTCGCCTTTTTTGAAAACCAATGTTCCTGAAAGCGGCTTATACTGGTTGTTTACCATCGACTCGATCACAGAAGTATCTTCGGTTGATTCGATTTCGATGTGGATGGTGCCACCATAAACACCTGACGATGGACGGCCTTTTGCGTCAACATCTCTATTTAATGAAAAGCTGCACTGTAGTACATCAAATTCTTTTGATCCTAAGTTTAAACGGGTTTTGAATGCCATTATAGTAAGTTTTAATGTTTTTGAAAAATGAATGAATTGCGACGGGCGGTTGGCGTAGAGTGTAAAGCGGTTGGCATTTTATTTACCTTAAACCCTAAACCTTACACCTTCAACCTTTCTGCCCTCAGCCTCCCTTTAGGCTTTTGGCCAATCGTTAAGGTGCTCGGCGTTGCCTAATTTAAGCTTCCTGGCTGAAATCTGGAATTTGAGCGTCATCGGATGATCGCCCACAATGTTGATCCCTTCGGAATATTTAACAATGTAGCCATCTTCGAAGTTAACTTCTTTCATTTTGGCATCTTCCTCTGTTTTCTTGATCAGAAGGGTTCCCGTAATAGGTTTGTACTGGTTGTTTACCATCGCCTCGATTATTGAGGTGTCTTCAGTTGACTCGATCTCAATGTCGATGGTACCTCCGTAAACTCCGGAAGAAGGCCTTCCTTTAGCATCTACATCGCGGTTTAACGCATAGGCACAATGAAGCACATCGTACTCCTTGCCTGAAAAATTTAATCTAGCTTTGAAAGCCATAGTTTTAAAATTTAAAGGTTAAAAAATTTGATTTATTGTAGCCTCCGCTACAGTATCAGCATTAACCAAAGATCAGGCCAATTACGCATTATATTGCTCATCTATAGTGAATAATCTTATTCTTGAAATCAAGATAAAATCCTGAAACGCACTAAACGATTAGTTAAACGAGTTATTGTTGTGGAAAACGTGTGGAAAAGTTTTAAGATATTTTTAGTGTTACAAATACAACGTGATAGAGAATAACTTACGTAACTGTAGTGGTTTTACCCAAGATGTAGTCTTTTTGGACAACAATTTCCCGTAATTTAAAGTTTTAAATCAGCTGTGAACCAAATTTTTCCATTTTAGCTACCCATTTTTGGCTATAATGATTTTCAAGAGAATGTAATTCACCAATGGTGTTGGTGAGCACGGGGCTCATTCTGCATTTCTCGAAAACAACTTTTTTGATGGATAGGTAAGTTGTTTTCTTATTTGCTTTCCATTCTTTAAAAGTAGCCTCATCCAAAATAGACACAATCCGTGCCGAACGACCACTAAAATTATTGTTTACGTTTTGCTGCTGGGTGGTAAAAATCTGGTCAGGCATAAATAAACGATCAAAAAAGCCCTTAATCTTTGCGGGAATATGGTCTACATATACAGGGCAAAAAAGCACTACATGGTTACTCTGCCTAATTGCGGTTAAAGCTTTTTGCAAATCGGGCTCTAACTCGGCAATCTGCCTGTTATTGAACAGCTTATTCGAGTTGAATATCAGGTCGATAATGGCCAACTCTCGTACGATTGCACCAGCACTTTCGGCACCTTGCTTATACGCGTTAATCAGGAAATTCGTAGATGCGTTTTTTTCAATATCCCCATTCAGGATAAGTATTTGCTTCATTTTTTTTGATTAATCTGATCAGGCCGATGCATTACAAAATTATAAAGAATTTGTTAAGTGTTATGCATAACCCATAAAAAAACCCAACGCTGGGGTTGGGTTTTTATTTTCAGCTATCAAAAACTATTGCTGATTATATTCTGAACTCCATGTGGTACTTTCATCTTCACCTTTGTGTCCATCCAGTTTTACCACAAAACTTTTAGCTGGGAAATATGGTGTGATGTGGATATCCAGGTGGATCCTGTCTTTCTGTTGTTCATCTCTTTCGAAACGCATAATTTTAAATCGCTCGATTAAACGGTCGGCTCCCTGAATACCATCCAGGAACTTAACAATCTGGCCACGAAGGTCCTGTTCCGTTTTAGAAGTCCAGTTTTCGAAAGCCCTTCTGTTCAGGAAATCGAATAATACTTTGGTAATATAATCGAATACACGTACAACCGAATAAGTTTGTAAACCGATGTTATCGCCATTAAATAAGGTTTTGGCAGAAAAAGCCATAACTTTACCATATTCGTTAACCATCGGCACCAAGCCTACTCTTTCTAAATGGGAGATTTCACTTTTCTTTAAATCGAATTTTACACCATCTACTTCATTTATAGCACCATGTTTTTTACCTGCAGTAACCTGCGACATTAAGGTGTAATACATTTTACCAGCAAGTGCTGCTGATCCGGGTACGGTTAAATCGTCTTCCTCACCCACTTCTGCAACTTTACCACGGCCGACCAACCAGTTACAGGTCATGATTACATTCGATCTGAATGCATCACCTCCGGTAAAGTTTGCTGCGGTAAATAAATCAAGTACATCATCCGGCTGATCAAGATCGGCAAAATCGGTTACCAGCATGGCTTTGTTGTTATGCGCAATTTTACCCCATCTCTCTAATACTTTATTGGAACCCATATAGCCGGGCACAACCATTAACGAATAGTTATTACGGAGATCCAAACGGTCGTAATTCTGTTTTAACTCATCATCTACGTATTCAATAAAACGTGGATTATCAAGATCTTTGATCTGATCCATTGATGCATTTAACAGCACTACATTTTTAAGTTTGTCGGATTCGGTATTTTTATAGAACAAATGTACCGAACGGTATGCCTGCTCCAGTTCTCTCGTGCTTTCTAATGCGGTACCGATGTTTTTATTCAGGTTTTCTTCGGCAGCATTCAGTTTTTGGGTACTTTTTTCTACCATATCGGCAACTGAAGTAGAAGATTCAAGCACATCAATCCAAAGCTGGATTTTCTTTTTCAGCTCTTCGCGTTCTTTCTTTTTCTCATCACCGGTTAAAAAGATCTGTTTACGGGCTTTACGTTCAGGGTTTAAATTCTGCAGACCATCAACAGTGGCTTCCAACAGATCGAAACCGCCAACACGGGCCAGTTTTTCGAGGTTATCTTTAAGTGATGTTTTTTCTATGGTTTTGGTTTCAGCTGGTTTAAAGCCTGCCTGGCCTGTATTTTCGTCGGTTTTTAATTCTTGAGGGTTTGACATGTTTTCTTGGCGTTAAGATTATTTATTTTGCTCCAATTCGTCAACAAAGTTCTTCAAAGCGTTAATGAAGGCCGACTTTGTTTCTTCGTCATCAAGTGTGGCTTTTAAGGTTTTATTCGATTTTAACTGTTTGATTACATTAAGCGACATTTCTCTTTCGATGTTCACGTTAGTAAGGTAATTACTTTGGTTGATGATGTTTTTCACACCAAAATCGCCCAAATCGTTAAAGTTTATCGTTTCGCTAACGGTAGATCCATCCTGCTTTTCGAAAGCAACCTTCACATTTGGTTTATAATGTTCGAATACATCTTTCACCGTTTTTAATCCCTCTACTTTTTCTGGTTTTATCGGATCGTTATCGGTGAGTTTCTGTACAAAAAGTGTTTTGTTGTGGGCAATTTCTGCGAAGGCTTCTGAGGTGTCAATTTTTCGCTCGTTACCACCAATTTCATAGTTAAACATAGTATGTTGATTTAGGTTTACGATTATTTTTTTCTAATAATATAATAGTTAACGTTTTAACTCAATTTTTGTTCCAATGTTACGGTTTCTGGCTGAATAATATTCCATTCGAGTTTATCTTCGGCTGCATGTTTGCTTACCACAACCTTCGATCCTTTTTTTAGTTCACCAGAAATGATGTATTTCGAGATTGGCCTGCGTAAAAGATTTCTGATAACTGCCGATAGCTGCCTTGCACCATATTTTGGTGTAAAACCATCTAAAGCGATCATTTTTTTGGCATCTTCTGCAATTTCAAAATCGATACCCATTTTATTGAGCGATTGTACCAAACTGCTTAACTGGATTTCGAAAATACGCACCACATTACTTTCGTTTATCGGCGCAAAAGGAACAATTTCGGAGATCCTGGCTAAAAATTCGGGGCGAAAATGCCCGGCCATTACCTCCATTAACTGATTTGAAGCAGGGATTACACCTTTTCCAATCTGTTCGGCAATCCATTCACTACCAATGTTCGAGGTAAAAAGAATGAGTGAGTTGCTAAAATCGCCCTCTTTCCCTAAACGGTCGTGCATGTGGCCTTCGTCAAGGATCTGTAAAAAGGTATCGAAAACGGAAGGGTGCGCTTTTTCAATTTCATCGAAAAGCAGTACAGAATAAGGCTGTTGCCTAATTTTATTCACCAATAAACCGCCTTCTTCGTAACCTACGTATCCCGGAGGCGCGCCATAAAGTAAGGCGGCACTGTGTTCTTCCTTAAACTCGGACATATCGAAGCGGATCATCGCTTTTTCGTCGTTGAACAAAAATTCGGCGATTGATTTGGCCAGTTCGGTTTTACCGGTTCCGGTTGGCCCCAATAAAAAGAAGGATCCTATTGGCTGTCCTTTTTTGTTCAATCCACTGCGCGATTCGAGTATGGCATCTGAAACCGCTTTTAAAGCCTGATCTTGTCCTACCACACGTTTTTTAAGGTAAGCTTCCATATTGAGCAATTTTTCCTTCTCGCCGGCCTGCAGTTTACCCATTGGGATACCTGTTTTGTAGGCCACAATAGAAGCAATGTCCTGTTTGCTGATGCGATCGCTTTTTTCAGCAGCATATTTTTTTAACTCCTGTAGGCTTTTGGTAATATAACCCTGGTATTCATCAGCGGTTTCAAAAGCATCGGTCTGTGTTTCATCGGTTAAGCGGCCCAGCAAAACCGGACTTAATTTATTCTGAAGCAAAGAGAAAAGCCATTTATAATCGGCAAATTTCTCTGCTTCCGATTCTTCGGTATTGTTATTTAAAGCTTCCAGATCGGTTTCCAAACTTTCGATTACCTGATTAGAGGTATCGTTCATCATTTTCATGGCGGCCATTGTGCGGTCGAGCAGATCGAATGCAGAATCAGGGAGCCTCCTATCTTTCATGTAACGTTTGGCCAGGCGCACACATTCGCCCAAGGCATCGGGTTCGATGGTTAAGGTATGGTGCTCTTCGTATTTTACGGCCAGTTTCTGCAGCATTTTAATGGTGCTTTCTTCGTTTGGCTCATTTACCTGCAACACTTCAAAACGTCTGCTGAAAGCCTGTTCAGGCTCAATAATCTTGCGGTACTCATCAATGGTTGTGGCACCGATAACCGTAATTTCGCCCCGGGCAAGTTCTGGTTTCAGCAAATTACCTATACCCGCACCCAAGGGGCCCTTACTATCCAATAAAGTGTGGATTTCATCAATAAACAGCACAGCCTTTTCAAACTGCTTAATTTCTTTGATGATGTTTTTTAAACGGTCCTCTATTTCTCCCTTGTAAGAGGCACCTGCAATTAACGAACCTAAATCGAGTTCAAAAAGCTGCACGGGTTTTAAGCTCTCGGGTACATTCTGGTTTACGATATCAATGGCAAAACCGTCAACCAAAGCGGTTTTACCTACGCCGGCATCACCGGTTAGGATTACATTTGGTTTGGTGCGGCGGCAAAGAATTTCCATCATCTGCCTGGTTTCCTTATCACGGCCGATAATCGGGTCGGTTTTACCATCGCGCACCATCTGTAACCTATCTATACAATATTTATACAGGGCGTTGCCAGTGCTTTTGCTTTCGGTACCAGCGCTTGTTTTATCAGGCGAAACCACCCTCGAAATTTCTTCATCCTTTACATACAGATCCAGGATCTCACGTTCTTTAATCGGGAACGATTTTAACTGGTCGGGCTGAAAACCGATACTTGGTTTTGCCAAAGCGGTTAATACACATACCGGGGTAATTAAGTCCAAGCCAAGTTTAATGCGTACATTATCGGCCTCTTCAAAAATCACGGCAATCTCTGGCGCACCGCTTACGGTATCTGTAAAACTCGCCGATTTTGCCTGTTCGTCAATCCGCACTTCAGCCCATTCGCTAATATATTCTTCATCTTTACCAATAGAGGTAATGAACGAGCGCAGGCCAACATCTTTATGCATCAGGCCTTTGAGCAGGTGAGCAGCAGTAAACACCTCGTTTCTATACTCTTTAGCTAAAGACTGTGCAATATGCAGGGCTGTTTTGACCGATTCGCTTAAATTTGTAACTGCCATATCCCTTAGTTGGTTGTAGGCAATACTGCCGGGTTAAAATTATTTTCGGTGATGTAGTAATATATTTTGCCGTTCGAAATAAACTGCTGCTCAATCTGAGTAGCCCTTTTAATCTGTTGAACCGATTGATTTAATAATTTAATGTAGCTTTCGAATTCTTCGAGCGGCATTTTAGAACTGTTCTTTAAATCGCCTACGGTATATTTCTCTAAAAATTTGTTGTTTAAAGGCAAACCGGTTACCAATTTAATGTAGTTGGCCAAGGTTAAACGCTTTATGTTGCCCGATGACTCTTTAATACCCAGCATCTGTTTTGGCATTTTCACATAATTTTTAACAAGTTTACTCCTGAAAGAAGACTGATCGGCCTGCAAATTTTGCCCCAACATCATCGAAAACACATCTACAATCTGTTTGTACTCCATGTTGTTTAAAACAATGGCATATTGTAATGTTGAGGGGTTATTTTTTACTGCATCAGCCGACAGATTTGCAGTGCTATAATATTTAAACGCATTGTGCGGCATGCGGTCTGCAACTTCCGCGCCAACGGGTTCCGGCAATAAACCTTCTACATCGGCAGTCAGGTTTTTACGCGATATGCCGGTTAAACGGAAAGCACTATCCAACGAGCTGATCTGGTTATAAATATCGGAGCTCGTTTCTTTTACGAAACGGCGTAAAGCAATCGTCATGCTCTGGTTAGAATTTACCGAACCTTTTGTCGGGAAAACTACCCCACCCTGGATTAAACTGTTTTTGGGATAATCTAAATAGTATGAGATAGAATCCTGTAAACTGGTATTATAAGGCTGGAAGCTTTTTAAACCCTCACCTTTTACCATGGTGTTTTTTCTATATTCGGCAGCGCGGATAGCCGATTCGGAAACGAGTTTACGCGACTGGATTACAAAATCGTTAAATGATTGATTGAAATCACTATACACCTGTAAGGCTAAAATACGGGCATCTGCCTGCGCAACCTGCTCGCTCAACTCGTTAATGAGATAATTATTGGTTCCCCCGGTATTTCCGGTACTGCCAACTAAAATAATTAAATTGGTTTCGTTCTTTTTTGCTTTAAATAAGCCTAATCCGGTTTTAATCGCCTGAAAAACAGGCTCTTCGCTTACTTCTCCATTACACCTAACGGTATTTTTAGCCTGATTTGAAAGGAACGTCATCAACTGCCTGTAATCATTCTGGATCGGGCTTACAAAAATACCTTTTAAAGCGCAACCACTTTCACCACGGTACACTACACCGCCGAAGTTCACTTTTGTTCCCTTACCAAAATCGCCCATAATATTTTCGAAAGAAGCGATGGTATTGGTCATTCCAGAAAAATATTTGGTCATTGGGCTACCACCATCCACTACAAAAACAACATTTACCTTCGTTTTATTTTTACGGAGGTTGAGGTAGTCCTGATAAGAAAGTGCAGAACCGTTAATGGTTAATATTTTATTGTCTTTTTTATTGTAAACATCTGCAGCGATACCTACTGTGTTACCTCCTTCATCGTTTGAAACAACAGGTACACTACGCAGGATCAGGTTTTCCCTTGGCAATAAGGGGTCCACTGTGAAAGTTGTTCCTTTATTGATTCCGTTTTTGAGGGCTACCGAGGTAGAATCATCCCTGTCATAATCGCCTGGTTTAACTGAGGTAATGTACAAACGATCGCCCCAGCTGTGTACGGCTTCGGCAGAAACCCAACCGTAAATACTTTTTAAAGCGGTATCTGCAACCAGCTGGTCATCAGAACCTATCAGGTATTTCTTACCATCTTCTGATTTTTTGTAGATATAGGCAATTTCGTGCAGCCTTACTTTTGTACGTCGGTCTTTAAGTTCGGGTGTATTGTAAACCAGGATAGAATCAGTAGTATCGAAATAAAACTTTGGTTCGGTTAAGGCATTTTTCCCGTTTACGATACCGATGGCTTTTTCTGCATAACCTGTTTTTTGGTTAGAGAAAGCGCGTTGCCATAAAAGCAGTTTAGATTTTGCGATCCAACCATAACTGATGGCACTTTTTTTATCGTTTATTTTTCTGCCCCTGATCATTCCGGCCTTGTATTTAATCAGTTTCAGGTAGCCGTTTTCTTCTTTTGAAACATAGAAAGGTTCCATAAAGCTGATTTTTTTCATAATCAGGCTTCCACCTGGTGCAGTAGTAGTATAATTATCTTCACGGTCTGAAAAAACAATCCATGGCAAACTGCTGCTACTGGTATTGTCCATTACGTTTATACTTTCTGAAGGCCTTTCGTAAGATTTAGGCATGTATTTTACTCTTTTGCCAAAGGATGCCGGCGATTGTGCGTAGGCAAACGATATTCCTATAAAAAGGAGGGTTAAGGCATAGTATTTTTTCATAATCTGTAGATGAGCTTTAAAATTAGGTGAGCGGTTAATTTATCTTGTTTTGGCAGGTGCATCAGCAGTTGTTGCCGCAGGTTGGGCCGTTCCCGAATGTTGCTTAATGTTTACCAAACTGGCACAGGTAGAATTTGGCTTGATGGTTAGCTGCGCTTCATCAACGGCTATTTCTCCCCCAAAGGTGAGTCCCATGCAGTATGAATAAATATCGGTCTGTTTTTTCTTACCGTTCATTTCTACATTTACCGTTACTTTTTCGTTACCGCACATGTATTTGTTAACGAGATAATAATAGTTGGAGTTAAAATCGGCACCGTTGGCAATGGCCTGTAAACGGGCCCTGATATCATCGATGGTTTTACGTTCGCCATCACCAGGGGCAACAATATCTTCAACGATTTCGGCATTGGGATCAGTGATCAAAATGTTTAGGAAAGCGGGTTTACGGCTTTTATCCGAGCGCAGGCGTACCACATATTTCCCTGGGGCACGGTAGGTGTATAAAGCAGTTTTTCCTTTAACATCTACTCGCCCGGTTTCGCCGAACGACCATTCGAAATCTTTTCCTTCCCCGTCTCCTTCGAGCCTGATTTCTTCATTAACCAAACCTGCGGTTGGGCCGCTAATGGTTAATACACTATCTACAACCGGTGTATGAACGGTATCGCGTACGGTAACCGGAAATTCCTGACGGAGTTCGCCATCAACGGTTAAGCGTACAATATAAGTGTCGGGCTTTGTGTAGTGATAAGAACCGGTTTTTGTGGTGGCTTTTTCGCCGTTTCCGAATTCCCATAACCATTTTGTAGCTTTTGGGGTATTATCGGTAAAAACCAGACTTTCATTTAAATAAATTTCATCTTTTAAGATCCGCGCATCAATTGTCCTTTTTTCGAACAATGAACTTTTAAATAGGAAAATAAGACCTGTTAGGAGCAATACAGCTAATAGGATGTAGAGAATAACATAGCCCTGCGAATTTGAATTAACTTGCTTGGTGTTTGTGTCAGACATAGGTAGCGTTTTTTATAGGTTGTTTTTGAGGTATTTATCTAGCAGATATGGTTTGCTGCAATTGTCGCCTGTTGAGAATACAATCGTCCAATTGTCGTTTATGCAATTCGATATCCGTAATGTTTCTGTTCTGTTCCTGCCTATCGTAAAACAACCTGTCGTACAGCTGTGCCGTTTGAACAAATATTTTATAGCGCTGGTCTGATGCTTTGCGATCAAACGCAGCCCTGATAGAGCCTAATGAATTCTGTATATCGTTTTTCAAGAAAACCGCCTGTACATTTGGGTTGTAGCGGGTAATCTGTTTATAAGTGGTATCAATAGTAGGCGAAGTTTCTTTTACCATGCTTTCGAAGGTTTCGTTCTCGCTAATTTTTACTTCAAGCTCTTCTTTGGAGATTTCGTAGCGCGATTTATCGCTATAAAAAATACCAAAACTTAAAAGCCCTACGGTAAAAACAAACAGCGCTATAAAAAACAAGAATTGTTCGCGTCTTTCTTTTATACTTAATTTTATCATAATCGTTTTAATTATCGGCCGAACCGTCCGTTTCTGATCTTGGTTGCCGTAGCCTGGTTTGCGCGGTGGCAATCGTCTATCTGTTCTTTATACCTTTGGATATCGCCCCTTGATTTAATAAGCGAATCTTGCAGATCGGCCATTGCACCAACATTGTTGTTTATTTTGGCGTAGAGATCAAAACTCGGACTGGTTTGCGTTTTTTGGGAAATAAGGTCTTTAATCCTGTTGTTGGCGCTTTGGATATCGCCCAAAAGGATACTCTGTTTGCTCATTTCATTGGCATTGTAATCGCGGTATTGGGCGAGTTCTTTAAAACGGACAAGGATAAGGTCGAAATTGGTATTGATATCTTTTCTTAGATAAGATAGTTTTTCGGTTTCCTTTACCTTTTTATCGAGCAGGGTATACTCATAATCAGACGCGGCAAAAAAGAGGTAAATACAGAGAATAGAGAAAAGTGTTAGGAATACAAAGTTTAGAATAAACCTCGTGTAAGCGGTCCTGATTTCGATGGCATTAATAGGTTTCATAGAGCATTAAATGTTTCACATAGCAATAGTATAATAATTAATCCGACAATCAACCACACTAAAATCACACAAACTTTTTCAAATTTACATTGTACTATAACAATTTTTAATATTTGTTGTTTGGTTATTAAAACGATATTATTTCTTTTACTTTTAACAAACTTTAAGCCAAACCGTGTATGTCTGAAAATTTTTACAACAAACCCTTCAGATTTAGGTCGGTTTTCTCAGGCAGTGGCCTTCAGCCAACTGACCTCGGAAAATCGATTTCGAACCACCTGGAACTGATTATTTTTACCCGTTTTGGGGAGCATCGGTTCCACAACGATTTTGGCTGTGAGATATGGGATCTCGACTTTGAGTTAATCGTGAGCGAGAGCATTTGGGAGGAAAAATTCCGCAAATCGTTGCTAAAATCCATCACCGACTATGAATTTAGGATATATAATACCGAGGTAGAAGTACGTATTACTGAGGTAGAAAATGTCTACCCCCTACGTAAGATAACCGAGATTAAAAAAAAGGTAGATATTAGCGTTAGAGCACTAATAAAAACCACAGGAGAAAAATATTTTTTTAACACCGCTTTATTTCTTAGCCCATTATCAACTTAATCTAAAACGCCCCAAATATTCTACACATGAAACCAGTTTTTTATTCATCAAAAGATGAGATCCGGAACAGAATTCTAAAAAATGCTGAAGATTTCTGGAATATTAAAGACAGTAACGACTTCGATCCGCTTGTTAGACTGATTATTGAGGCATTGAGCAATGAGCTTTTTAATGTATCCAATGATGTTAAAAATTTAGAGAACAGGATCTTTGATAAAATCAGCCGTATTTTAGCGCCCGATCATTTAACTTCATCGTTACCGGCCCATGCCATTATGCATGCCAGGCCGATTGAACAACAAGACTATCTTTCGGTCTATTCGCAGTTTGCATTTAAAAAGAATATCCCGCAGGAAAATGATAAGGCCAAGAAAACCGATATTTTTTTTAGCCCGCTGCATACCGTAAAATTAAATAACGCATCGATAAGATACATCGTTACCGGAAATACACTTTTTAATGTAGAGCAATTTGGCAAGCAGCCTATACACAATACCCTTTCGGGCACTTCTGTAGAGAAAAATACGATATACATAGGTTTTAACGGCATTAAAGACTGGATGGATTTTAATAAACTAAATTTATTTTTCGACTGGAAAAATTATTCGGTGCCCGAAAACACTTACGATCTGCTCTCGCTGGGGAAATGGTTCTACAAAAACAACGAGCTCGCCGCCTATACAGAACGTTTTATGGATGAACCTTTAACAGGGAAGGTACAGGCTCCGTTTCAGCACAAACAATTGCTTAATCTGATCAAAGCAGATGTTTTACAGTTTTACAGCAACAGATTTATTACCCTGGGCGATCTTAACGATTTTAATATCGACGAAAGCAGGGAACTCCCCCCTGAGTTTGCCAACCTATTCCAGCCGGCTGTTTTAAACCAGATCGATAATTCGGTAAAATGGCTTAAAGTAATTTTTCCGGCAGCTATAAACCAGGAAATGCTGAACGAGCTTCATATTTATATCAACGCATTCCCCGTGGTAAATAAACGGTTAAGCCAGATCAAACACCGGCTTAAAACGATGAACAATATTATCCCGATCAAAACGGAATCATTGGATCAGATGCTTGCGGTAGAAAACCTGAAGGATAATAAAGGGAAAAGTTACAACGAGATTCCCTACACCAATGAAAACCAAAAAGGAGACGGATCTTTCTCAATCCGATACGGAGGCACAGAGCGTTTTGATACGAGAAATGCCAAAGAATTAGTAGATTACCTTTTTGAGCTGTTACGCGATGAGAAAGCAGCTTTTACCGCTTACGGACCTGATTTTTTAAGCACGATCCTTAAAAATCTGGAACAGAATATTGCGCTTATTGAACAAAAAAGCCGCTCGGCGCTTAAAGACACTAAAGAACTGCCCAGCTATATTGTATTGAAACCGATTGATGATGCGGATATTTTATTCCTCGATATCTGGGTTACACAAGCAGAAGAGGCCAACCACATTAATGCCGGAAGCCGTTTAGTGGTTTACGATAACAATAAGGTAAATGCAGAGAGTATCTTTTTATTGAGCCAAACAAAAGGCGGCCGGTCGAGATTGAATGCAACCAACAGGGTGCAGGCTTATAAATATGGTTTAACCACAGCCGACCGGATTATTACGAAGGCTGATGTGATCAATTTTTGCCGTTACGAACTGGGCAACAAATTAAAGGGCATTACTCTGGCCAAAGGCTTGATAATGGATAATAAACCAAATGCAGGCTTTATTAAAACCACTGATATTTTGATCGAACCTGCAGATCAGCTTAACCTTAGCGGGCAGGATTGGGAAGAACTGTTGAGTTTAACTTTGGCGAAATTAAAGCTAAGGAGTACGATGAATGTACATTACCGCATGCTGTTAAAGCCGGTGTTGTATAAAGTGGTTTAAGGTTTTGTGGTAGGACTTAAAACAAACGTCATCTCGACTGGAACGCAGCGGAATGGGGAGATCTATCTAGATAGATTTAGCTTCGCTGAGCTTTCGGGTTCTCGGCTGCGTTGCACTACGCTCGAAATGGGCTATTGCGAGGATAGCGATCGTTTTAAGATTGCTTCGTCGGCTGAAAAAGCCTTCTCGCGATGACGATCTCTCGCTGCTTGTTACAGCTTCATATTAACTAAAGATATACCGTATACCCTAAATAAGCACTTTCGCCATCCTCGCTCAATACCGTTTCCTGGTAATCGGGTGCGGTAAGGAGTTCTACGTTAACTTCTGCGTCTACAGGGATTAAATAGCTGATGGCCATATCCAAAATGGCCCTGTTTTTTTGTCCGGGAATAAACTTAACCAGTTCCTGTGGCGAAGTTGGACCGATATTAACATGATAAGCTTCGTGTTCGGGCGTAAAGCTATCACCAATGATGGTATCAATCCCCAATGCGCTTCCACCCAGCTGCATCTGCATTTCTTCAGCAATTTTTACCGGTGCAATATTGGCTGTAGCATCAACAATGGTAAGCGGCAGGTTGAACAGTGCAGTAAGTACTTTTGATACAAAACCGATATCATTTCTCTTTTGCTGGATTTCGGGCAGCAGGTGCATCCAGATGATACTCTGTTCTTTGTTGAGCAAATTGAATTCATCCCATCCAAATTCAAAAATCTGACTTAAATCCGAATAGGTTGTTTTTTTATCGAGCATATTTTCATATAACTCGGTCATGATCCTTACATAATTAATTTCCGCATCAAAGGGTGTAAAAAATAGCCTGGCTTCCTTTTCTTCCTCTCTCCTATCCCTGATATCTTTAATCATAGATTCCTCGTCCATACCGGCACTACCGGTTGGCGGACGGTGGAAAAGCCCCTCAGGTAGCATATCATACAATCCTTCGCGGTTGGTACTGATGCGGATGCGTTCGTGCCTTCTTTTTTCAGAATAATAAGCCGTGGTATCCTCAATATCTTTTGCAAAAGCACGTTTATCTGGCCCCAATGGGATAATTTCAATCCTATCGGCATCAATTATCTTACGTTCAATCAGGTCGGCAGCGTGGGCAACGGCTTTGTAATCTGTAAATAGTTCGTTATTAATCAAAGTTTCCTTTTTCATTAAACTTTAAGGCTTCATTTTTGTTATAGGTTAAATTTTTATTACCGAAAAAATAACGATTATAATCAAATATTAAAGATACTATATTTGCAATACATCTCATCTATAAAAATTTAATGGACGTTCAATCATTTTTTATCCGCTTTCTCTTGTTCCCGCTGATCTTCGTCGTATCAACAGCGGTGCTTTCTATCATCAACAAAAAGAACCAGTTTCTCAATAACAAAAGACTTATCGTAAGTGTTCTGCTCATCGGCATTATTTTAGCCCTTCCGGGATTTTTAGGGTTCCTAAATTTTAATTTTATGCCCTGGGGCTACATTATCTGCTGTATTTTTTATCTCTTGATGGGCACGGTTTTCGTTTATCTGTTAACCAAATATTACCCTAAAGATGTACTGGAGCGCAAGGTTTTTATCTTTTTCGCCACTTTAATTTCGGCCATTTTAGCTGTTTATTTATACCAGCTTGCCTTTAACTGGTTAAGCACGGTAAATTTTGGGTGGTTTGGTGCGGGCAGTATCACCTGCTTTTTTGTTCCACTTATTTTTTGGTGGGCTTATGTTTCACTGCTTGGTATCCCTTCAGAAATCTACAAGATCTGGAAATATCCCGATACTCCATTGGACATCAACATGGACCATGTAGATTTTAACCGTTTATTGGTACTGGAGCTGGAACTTTACAAAAAAAGCAGCGATCCCGAACCCTTAAAGGTAAAGGTAAAAGCTGTAGAGAACATGAACTTCGGTATCTGGTTCCACAAGTTTATTGATGATTACAATTTAAAATTTGCCAAAAGCCCTGTAGAATTCAGGGGCGACGATATGGAAAATTATAAATGGATTTTCTTTATCAAAACTTCTTTTTTTAAACGCAATATTTTCATCGATCCTGATCTCGACATTATCGAAAATGGCATTACCGAAAAAATGACGATTTACGCTAAACGGGTATCTGAAAACGCAAACAAACCCAATGAAGTTGGAGAAAGTGCTATCTTTATCTAATCTATAATAAAAAACATCTACCATGATAAAGCCGCTAAAATATAAATCCATTAACTGGATTAATGGCATGAAGCTTTCCAGTGATCATTTTACATTAAGTGATCTTTATTTACAGGACTTTGTACGCGATGCCGCCTCTCTTCATCTAAATAATAGTAATTACGGATTTTTACCGCCTTTTGCAGGTTATAAAAGTTCGCACGATATCGAAATTATCGAAAAAGCAACCAACCATATCGAGGTAAGGGTAAGATATTGTAATGCCATTACGCCCGAAGGCTGCCACATTGATATTGTACAATCGGATAATATGGATACCCTGGTACACAACCATTATTTTGGCCAGTCGGAACCGCGAAACTATGTGATTTTATTAGTGGTAAGTCCGTTTAACCGTGTACCGACAGGCACACCAAACCCTGAAGAAAACCCGATCCGTTACCCTGAACTTGCCAAAAGTTATGCTATCGCGGTTTTACCGGAGAGCGAGGTGGGTTCGCAAACAGCAGATAGCTATTTCTTAACCATAGGACAGGTTTACTACGAAAATGGCAGGTTATCAATCAACAGCAGTTATATACCGCCAAGCTCAACCATAACAAGTCATCCAGCCCTGATTAGATATTATGAATCTTTTAGTGTTTTACTAAATGATTTACAGCTGGCAGCTTTTAAAATTATCGACAAAACAGGAGGAAGGGACAACATTACGCCGCTTGGCAAGAACATCCGTTTAATATCAGAGAAAATTGTAGATTACATTGCAGGTTTATTTTACGAATATAGAAACATTGCACACCGCGAATCGCCATCAGTTTTAGTAGGTTATTTCTCTAGCTTGGCACACATTTTTTTTACGGCCATTAAACTGATTGATCCCCGCGAAAGAGAAGAACTGTTAAAGTATTTTTACGAGTGGAAAGATGTAACCCCAGGAAACTTTGAAGAGCTTTTAGCCAAAACCATCGAACTGGTTTACGATCATAAACAAATTAACAACAGCATGCTAATGGCCAACGAATTTATGAGTGTATTGGTAGCGCTTTGGAATAAATTGAGTGGATTAGAATATATTGGCCAGCGCAAAGAAAATATTGTGGTTGCCGAACAGCAAGTTGTACAGCAGGTACAGGCCAGAAAAACCTGGACATTGCTGGATTAAAATTATTTCTCGGAGTAAATTAATAATGAAGCTGTACTTATAATGAAGTGAACCCCAAAAGTTGGACAAAAACTTTTTGGGGTCACACCATAACCAGGTACAGCTTTTTTATTCTTATTTATTAATCGAAAGCAACCTGCTCCGGTCCTGAAATTTTATTGATGTGACAAGCGCACTTGCCCCCACTTACTTTAATTACAACAGATTTAGTTTGCCCGGTTTCTACAGAGGTACCGGTAATTTTCAGATCATCGCCCTGTTCTGACAGGCCAAGTTTATTATTATCATCAACGATAATAAATACGCCTTTGATGGTACTTGTATAAATACTTGAATTAGCCGTTACCCGCTCTCCTGTTCTTTGGTTGATTACATTGAAATCTTTTACTTCAGCGCCAGCACCTTTATTGTCTACAAATTTAAACATTACCGAGGCAAATTCTTCAGTACACATTTTCTCTCCACAATCGGAAGTTTTATTTTTTTCGCACGAAAACAGGGCAATACCCATCAATAATAGCAGTGTTATTTTTTTCATCGTCTATTTGGTTTTTAATGAAAAACGACGAAGCGCATTAAAACGCTACAAAAAGGGAAATTATAGTCCCATATATCAACTAATTCGCATCTTAACTAAATATTACTTCACCCTTTCCCAAACACTTGTCCGGCCAAATAAAGACACACCAATATAGCCCCTGATATTCAGTTTACCATCCTTTAGTTTCAATGTACAGCTGTATGTTTTACCACTATAAGGATCATAAATCTCGCCACCATCCCACACGCCATCATGGTAAGTAAAATCGTAAAGCATGATCAGTTCTTTAAGGTTACGGCCCCTTAATTTTTCATCCTTGTTTTTTACGTCTTTCCGGGAAGTAATTCCATTCGGTTCGTACATTGTTTTACCCCAGATCAGCTTGCCGAAATACTTTCCTTTTGCTTTATAAATATCAATTTTACCGGTTTTGTCTTCACTCAGCCATACGCCTAAAATTTTATCAGCTTCTGGAGTTTGTGCGAAAGTTTTTGTTGCCGCAAAAAGGCACAGCAATAATATTATCCTTAGTTTTTTCATTATACATGTTTTATCAATTAAATCATTTAACTTTTATGACCACTTTTCCTTTGGCACGACCACTTTCTACATAAGCTATTGCTTCATTGACCGATTGGAACGGAAAAATTTTGTCTATCACAGGTTTAATAGCCCCGGCATTTATAAGCGTCGTAATTTCATTTAACTGAGATCCGCTAGCCCTCATAAACAGAAAGGAAAAATCCACATTCAGCCTTTTTGCTTTCTTCCTTACCTTCGAACTTAACAGGCGCATAATCAGTTTCACGAACCAGGAGGCACCGATTTGTTCCGCAAAATCCGGATCGGGAGGACCAGAAATCGAGATGAGCTTTCCACCCGGTTTCAATACCTGTAGCGACTTTTCAAGCGTCAATCCGTCCTGGCTGTTTAAAACCAGATCATAATCATTCAGAATTTTCTCAAAGTCATCCTTTCTATAGTCTATAACAACGTCTGCACCGAGACTTTTTACCAACTCGATGTTGCCTGGGCCTGTCGTGGTAGCCACAGTAGCCCCCAGATATTTGGCCAACTGAATGGCAAATGTGCCCACGCCGCCTGAGCCAGCCTGAATGAAAACTCGCTCTCCTTTTTGCAGTTTCCCCTTTTCGATGAGTGCCTGCCAGGCAGTAAGGCCCACGAGTGGGATGGATGCCGCTTCTTCCATGGTAAGTTCTGCAGGCTTTATTGCCAAATCAGCCTCATTAACGGCAATGAATTCTGCAAAAGTTCCAATACGATGATCTGCGGGCCTGGCATAAACATGGTCTCCAACCTGAAACTTTTGCACCTGCGCACCAACCTTAGTTATTATACCGGCCAGGTCATGCCCCAGAATAAATGGGGTTTTATAAGGCAAAAAAAGTTTGAACTCTCCTTTCCTTATTTTGGAATCGAGAAGGTTTATGCCGGCAGCGTATACTTCTACCAATACTTCATCGGCTTTCAGTACAGCAATGGGTACATTTTCAATCTTACCACCTACCTTGCTTTTATATTTGTCTATTATAAATGCTTTCATATTCTTGTATATTATTAACCACCAGCACAATATGATGGAATTTATGAAGTGATTTTTATTGCGATATTACTTTATAACTTTTCTTTGGGTTAGCCAGATTAAAAACCATCTTTGGAAAAAGCCGGTTAAGTATATACACTGTTTTAGTATCACCTATACGGATAGTGAGCTTATCTTTTTGAAGGCCAGCAATGAAATCTTTCACCATATCTGCCGCGCTCATTTTTTTTCCGTTCATGTCCGTGGTCATTTCTGTTGCTACCAGTGGAGGTAAAAGTTCAAAAACCTTTACGCTGCTGTTCAAAATCTGAAGGTGTTTTCTAAGCGATTTGGCGTAAAACTGCAGCGCTACTTTAGAGGCTGAATAAGTTGCTTCCAGCAATGATGGAACATAACTAAGTAATGAGGTTGTGTTGATGATTGCGCTTTCTTTCCTTGATTTCAGCATGTCTATGAAAAGATTGTTAAGCCTGATCACCCCAAGGTAATTGACGTTCATTTCATATTCCGCATCCTCAAAATGCTGCCCATTTGATATACCAAGGTTGATTGGATCGGTTAAAACTCCTGCATTGTTGTATAATATATCAATACCGCCCAGTTGCTGCACCTGGTTAAAAAGCTCTTGTGCATCATCGGCTTCTGAGACATCGCTTTTAATGGCTATAACTGCCGGATATAGTTTCTTGGCATCATCTAATTTCCCTTGGTTTCTGCCGGTGATGATTACGCTGGCGCCTTTAGCCAAAAATTGTTTTGCTGCTTCCAGCCCGATACCTGATGCCCCACCGGTGATCAGTACCGTTTTTCCTTTTATTTGCATGATTATAATATTTAATAATAATTTTATTTTGAAGCATTTACAGATTTCAGAATGGATTTTTCGAAAACCTTATAAACGAAATGCTGAAGCAGCAGTACGATTGAAGATCCTTTTCCAACAGGGTAACTAAACTTTGGATTCTTTTCCTTTACTGTTTGCAATAAAGTGGCGATAACCGGTGCAGGATCGGGTGCATTATCAAATGTACTTTTAGTATAAGCGGTTACCTTTTGCCTGAAGGTATCATAAGCTGGGATCGTTCCTGTAGCAACAGTTCCACTTTCACCGATATTGGTTTTAAAACTCATCGGCTCAACCATTACTACCTTGATGTTAAACTGGTTCAATTCAAAACGCAGTGATTTAAAATAACCTTCGAGCGCATGTTTGGAAGCTGCATAATAGGACACATTTGGAAGCCCCACTAAGCCCAGCAAAGAACCGAGAGTGATTATTTTTCCATGGTTTTGCTTTCTTAAATAGGGTAGCAACTCGTTGGTTAATTTGATCGTTCCCCAAAAATTGGTTTCAAACTGCTGCCTCCCTAATTCAATGGGCGTTTCCTCCGCAAGTCCATTTACAAGGTAACCAGCATTGTTAACCAACACATCCAACTGTTTGATCTGACTGAAGAGCAACTGACCAAAAGATGTTATAGAGCGGTCATCATTCAGATCTAATGGCAGTAACTTATATGGCAGTTTTGCTCGGTATTTTTCGGGGTTCCTACTTGTTCCGATAACCTGGTAGCCATTTTCGTGGAGCCTGCTGGCAACAAGCAGCCCAATGCCTGATGAGGCACCTGTAACTAAAACCGTTTTTTGTTTTGATTCCATACTTTCTTTATTATAGACTTTTTAGTATATTTTTACACCAGCTTTTTACATTTAATTTAAAATGCGAAATGGTATTATGTTTTTTAATAGTTAAAAATAAAAAAAGACTTTTTAGTATATTTTTAATGAAAAAAATTAGATCTCGTAACTTTCTAATTCTGCTTTCAGGTTTTTGAGCAAACTCGCCATCGGTTTTGCGGTGTTCATAGACCTGCACATAATCACTGCACCCTCAACAGCAGCCACGGCTTTAAATGCATATACTGCAGGCTCAAGTTTGTCAGAAAACTCTCCGTCCTCAATGCCCTGTTTTAAGATACTAACAAATAATTCCTGTCCGCGCCTTATTACACCGGCTATTTTCTCTTTAATTGCCGGAAAATGGTCATCAGATTCAACCGCAACATTAAATATTGGGCATCCGCCTTTTAAGTAGGTATTCAAAGGATCCTTGTAAAAATCGAGAAAGGCAAACACTTTAGCCTTTGCTGTTTTACCCTTACCGATAGTTGATAACATTTTTTCACCGTTGGTTTTCAACATAAAATCAACAACCTGTAAGGCAAGGTCTTCCTTACCTTCAAAATGACCATAAAGGCATCCTTTAGTCAATTTTGTTGCAGCAAGCACATCGTCTATATTAGCACCTGATATTCCTTTCTGATTAAAGATAGGGGCTGCTGTTTCTAAGATAAATTGCTTGGTTCTTTCGGCTTTGGTAAGCATATTAATAAATTTTACGATGCAAAAATATACTAAAAAGTTTAATTAAAAATACTTTTTAGTATATTTTATTCTTTATGGTATCGAAATGACAATCACCGCGATCTAAACAAAAAGACAAATATTCCTTAGCGCCTGATTTATGATGCACGGATGCAAGTTATTAACTTATGCCGGAAACTGTTCCATTGTTTTAAAAAGTGGCTCTTCTCTTTTTTGCCCATCTTCAATTGCCCAGTTTGCCATGGCGTATAACACAGGCCGCAAAGCCTGTCCCGCATCCGTCAGACTATAGGTAACGTGTGGCGGTATTACAGGTAATGCTACCCTCGAAATCAGTCCGTCTGCTTCCAGCTGCCTCAAATGTTGGGCAAGCATCTTTTCTGTAATATGAGGCATCGCCTTTTTTAACGCTCCGTACCGCTTTGATCCAGACATTAAGTGGAAGATGATAATCGGTTTCCAGTAGCTGCCAATTTTTTCCATCACGTACGTAACCGGGCACAATTTAAAGACCGTTTGCTTATTTAATTGTATGGTTGATGTTTCTTTAACTTCATTCATTTTACACTTACTTTTAGGTGCGTACTTGCACAAATGTTAGTTCAAATATACCTTTGATTCAATTAAAATATCACAAAATGAAAAAAATTCTTGTATTTGGTGGTTCTGGCGGAACCGGAAAACATTTTATTGAACAGGCGCTAAACGCCGGATATGCTATAACGGCTATTGTTAGAAATCCCCATGCCTTTGCAATAGTGCATCAAAATCTAAAGGTTATTAAAGGAGATGTTTTAATTCCACATACCTATGAAAAAGAGTTTGATGGGCACGAAGCAGTGGTTTCCTGTCTGGGTATCCCTAAAATCCAGCAAACGACCTTGTATTCTTCTGGTATCCGGAATATTGTAAACATTATGGAGAAATCGTACCCGAAGCGCCTAATCTGTATTTCGTCAGGCGCATTAGACATCCCGCCTAAGAGCTCGTTTATCATGACTTTTCTATTGAAGCATGTATTACAAAAGCTCTATAAGCCTGTATATGCTGATATGCGTATAATGGAAGGAATAATAAAGACGTCAGGCTTGGACTGGACAATCGTTCGGGCGCCAAAACTAACAGATGGCAAAGCAACAGGAAAGTATAAAAATATAACTGGTTTGCCGCTAGGCGGCATTCCGAAAATCTCGCGTGCTGATTTAGCCGATTTTATGTTTACGCACCTCGTAGACAGCGGGACTTTTAAAAGTACAATTGATATCGCCTATTAAATGATCAGAAAATGAAAGAATACATTTCTGTTGAGGTAAGGGAAATCAAGACCAAACTTCCCTCTCCATCTCCAATCCATTAAGATGTATCTTAGCGCCGAAATTCCAAAAATGATAATATTAGAAGAAAGTGGTGTAACTTTAGGATGTTACATCACCTCAGGTTTATAAATTAGTAATTTCTTGTAATGATTTTCGAATTTACAGCGGTTCCGGGTTTTGACTTTATCATACAGTTTTCCGAACTAATTAATGTTTCTATAAGAGATAACTTTTTGGAGATCCCAAAGGAAATGGGAGAAGGTTATGTACGTAAGGTTAGCTTTGGGGATGATTTTAGATTAACGATCCACCGGTATATATTAAAGGAAGACCTGATAGTTAAGCGCAATCCAGCTGCACAGGCCAATGATATACGCACCATTTTCTTTTACAATGGCAACGATGATCGTGAAGTTACATATAACAACGAGGCGAATATCCCATTCTCACAAAAAAAGGACGCTTCTATACTCCTATCTACAAATGATTTGCGCACAGAAATCCGTTTTCCTGCCGGCAGCAACATTCAATACGTGGTTGTGGGCATTACGGCCAACCGATTACGCTCAGTTCTGTCTGTTGAAAAACCAAATGGTACGATAACAACCATTATGGATGCAAATGCCTCCTTTCTCTTTTTCGAAAACCTGGATCCCGAAATGCAATTGCTCCTTAAAAATATTGTATCTGTTGATATGAATAACGCTTTGAATAATTTCTACGTGCAGATCAAGGTACAGGAATTAATGTATCTGCTTTTCAGTAAACTGTCGCTTAGGGAGAATACGACTTTTAAGAGTATAAATAGCAACGATGCAGAAAAACTGCTGGCCATCCGCAACAAAATATTGAGTGATCTTAGTACCCCACCGATACTAAGTGAATTAGCCAGTATCACTGCCATGAGCGAAACGAAACTTAAGCAGCTCTTTAAGCAAACATTTGGAGATACCATCTATAATTATTATCAAAAAGCAAGAATGGAAGAGGCTGCTTTTCTGTTGAAACAGGCCAAACATTCTGTTTCTGAGGTTGGATATGAGTTAGGATTTTCGAATCTCAGTCACTTCAGCCGGTTATTTGAAAAACAATATGGCATTACACCAAAGAAGTTTTCCTATACAGCTTAATTTTCTATTTTCCGAAAACACTGCCCCGTCATTTGTCGGATAGGACTATTCTTCTGTCTTTTTGGGTTATTTTACCTACTGAATAGCTAATACCTTTGTTCGTATATTCAGTATAACACAAAGTAACTTCTACACCTGATATTCTTTAGGTGTTGAGGTATACAGATTAAAATTCAAAAGCAATGAAAGCAATACAATACAACGACTACGGAAATTCAGATGTGTTAGAACAGGTCGACGTTCCGGCACCATCAGTCCAGAATGGAAATGATGTGTTAGTTCAGGTTAAAGCAGCAGGTGTAAATCCGATTGACATTAAAATTCGGATGGGCTTTATGAAAGCCGTCCGCCCCGTAGAAATGCCGTTTATTCCAGGCGGTGAGGCAGCAGGAATAGTTGTCGCCATTGGAGATGATGTATCCGCCTTTAAAGTGGGCGATGAAGTGATTGCCCTAACCGGCACAAATGCTTACGCAGAATATGTAACCGCAAACGAAAGCTTCGTGGTGCCAAAACCAAAAGGGCTTTCCTTTGCAGAGGCGGCATCAATCGGTGTCAACATTGGCACTGCCCAATCCGTTCTGTTCATTACTGGTAAACTGGAAAAGGGACAAAGCGTATTAATCCAGGGCGGAAGCGGAGCTGTTGGTGGTGCGATGGTGCAGATGGCTAAAGCCGCAGGCGCATACGTTATTGCAACAGCATCGGGAAAAGGCGTGGCATTGGCAAAAAGTTTTGGTGCCGACGAGGTAATTGATTATAAATTACAAGATGTTGCGCGTGTGATTAAGGATATTGATCTGGTAGCGGATACCGCAGGTGGCGAAGCCCAGGCAAAGCTTTTTCAAGTGCTAAAACCCGGTGGCGTGCTATTGAGCATTGTAATACCACCATCACAGGAACTGGCAGATCAATACAAGGTAAACGCGGGTTTTGTCGCCTCCAACATTTCAGCCCAAACCTTGCAGAATGGCATTGAACTATTAAAAATTGGAAAATTTAAACCGGTTGTTTCTAAGATATTCAAGCTCGAAGAAGCAGCCGTGGCACAGGATTTTTTAACAGCCGGAGGTATAAATGGAAAGGTTATCCTTACGATCGATTAACAATCGGGCACAATTAAATTTACAGGTTCATATCACCAATGTAATGAAAAACAACTCATGAAATTACTAGAAAAAGTAACATTAGGAAATAAAATATTAAGGAACGCGATGGCAATGGCGCCAATGACACGAAGCCGTGCTAACCTGGAAGGTGTAGTGTCAGACCTAACGACCCTATATTACACGCAGCGGGCAAGCGCAGGACTTTTGATCACGGAAGCCATTAATATCTCAGAACAGGCTATTGGAAGTCCGTTTACACCGGGACTTTATCATGATGGGCAAATTGAAGCCTGGAAGAAAGTAACGAAGTCTGTACATAACAGTGGAGGTGTAATTTATGCCCAGCTATGGCATACTGGTCGTGTCGGACATTCTGTGGATAGAAACGGAAAGCTCCCTGTGGCGCCATCGGCAATCGGGATAAAAGGACAACAACATTTTACTTCGCAGGGAATGAAAGATTACGAAACGCCTCAGGAGTTAACTACTCAAGAAATCAAACAGATCGTTAAAGATTACGGTAAGGCCGCTAAAAATGCCATCGAAGCAGGTTTCGATGGCGTAGAACTTCATGCGGCATTTGGATACCTGCCAAACCAATTTTTATCGGAAAGCGCTAACCTGCGCACCGATGAGTATGGCGGCAACATTGAGAACAGGAACCGCTTCGTACTGGAAGTGATGCAAGAACTGGTTGATGCTTCCGGGAGCGATAAAGTAGGCATTAAACTATCGCCAACGGTTTATTATAACAATATAGAAAATAGCGATCCTGTTGCTCAATTCAGTCCATTGATCGATGCATTGAATGAATTGCCATTGGCTTATATCCATTTGATGAACGGCATTTTCCCTTTAAACAATTACCCCCATTATCCTAAAAATGCGATAGAAACATTTGGCAGCAGCAGTAAACACCTGGTAATTGCCAACGCTGGGTTCAATAAAGAAAGCGGAGCGGCAGAACTGGAGAAGGGAATCGCGAAAATAATTTCTTATGGCTCTTTGTTTCTCGCCAATCCTGATCTGCCAAAAAGATTTGAATTAGATGCCGAATTTAACCAAATTGACCAGGCTACAATGTACGGTGGAGGTGAGCACGGATATACTGATTATCCTTTCTTGAAAGATTGATCTTAGATAATTTAGCATGATATGAACGCAGTAAGTGTGAGAGAATATTGTCTTTCCTTCAAAGGAGTTACCGAAAAAATGGCTTTCCAAAAGGCCTCTTCTGAATATGACAGGAACTTACTGGCGTTTTATGTGAAGGATAAATGGTTCTGTTTTTTTAATGTGGATGAATTTGATTTTTGTACCTTAAAATGTGATCTTGAGGAATCAACAAAACTTCAGGAAAAATATGAAGATGTAAGGCCTGCTTATCACATGAATAAAAAACACTGGATTAGCATTTATTTTAACAAAAATGTACCTGAAAAGGTAATCAGGGACCTGTTGAAAAACTCATATGAACTTGTGGTGGCCTCGCTAACTAAAAGGATCAGAAAAGATTTAGAAGAGGATGCTCGTGAAAACGGGTAAAACTCAGAGAAAGGTGGGCATCGAACAATTTGGTGAGTTTTGTTTTTCATTGGTTCTCTCGAAAAAGCGCAGGTATAACAGCTATCTTTTTATTTACATCGGATAGCGCCCCATTTCGATATCGAGTTACCACATCTTTTAAGGCGCTACCATATTTACAAGAAAGGGTAACCGTTAATTGCAGCACAGCTATGGGCATATTGGCTCTGGCAGTGGATACAAGAATGGCTACCCTTTTTTACACTAACCGTTAAATGGTCTCTCCTCTACAATTATAAAATAGCCCGATAGGCTCTGATGTGAACAGCCCCATTCTTCAGCACTATCTTGCGATCGGGATTTTTATTCTTAAAATGTCCGAAGCTTACTTAATTAATACTGCTCTGTAATCCGACAGCAAAAAAAACGCTATCAGGCTATTCCAATTCCAGACCGTGTTGAACATTTGTATAACAAATTTGCTGATTATTAGCCATATCCCAGGTCTGAATACGGTTATTTTGCTTCCCTAACCAATTATATATCTTATATGAAAAAACAAAATTCACTTACAGGTGTAACCAGGAAGGTTACGCTCGTTGTGGCTGCAACCTTAGTGTTTGCAAGCGCTGCATGTTTAACAGGCTGTAAAAAAGATGAAAAAATGGTACCTGGGGATGTTACTGCTCCGCCCCCTCCCACCAAAGCTGTCGCCACGGTAGAATCCTATCAATCGGGCACACACAACGGCTTCTTTTGGTCGCTTTGGAAGAGTGACGGCGCGACTGGCACAGTCAATTACGCCAATGGTACCGGGGGAAATTACAGCGTAAACTGGAACGGCTTTAACGGTAATTTTACTTGCGGTAAAGGTTATTCAGTAGGGTCAAAAACCTACAAAATAGGGTATAACCTGAGCACTTATTCAAACTCCGGAGGTGGTACTTTTGGCTGGTACGGATGGAGCAGAAGCCCTTATTATGAGTATTATGTGAATGAAACATGGGGTGCGGTTTCTCCTCATAGCGGTACTTACCTGGGAACATTCGAAACCGATGGTGCAGGTTATAACGTATGGACCCGATGGATGACAGGTAAAAATATCGACGGTGGCGATGGTTTCAGACAGATTTATAGTTCCAGGGTTACGAAGGTTACTACCGGGCAAAATCGCGTCATTACTTTTGCCAACCACTATAACAAGTGGCAAAGTTTCGGCTATACGCTTGGTCAGTTAAATATTCCTGCAATTATGGTTGCGGAAACATGGGGTTCTAATACGAATGGCAATATTAACTGTACCATTTGGGCGGCACAGTAAACACTTCTTTAAACCCATCACAACCACATTACTGCCTGGCAATAAGCCGGGCAGTATGTATTGCAGGTAATTCTGATCAATACCTGGATTAAAAATGCTTTTAATATTATTTAACAATTAGTTAACATGAGATCCATACTTTATTTCCTTGCATTTTTCATTTTTATCCTTCCCGCCTGCCATTCGCCAAATCCTAAAAACATAGATGGAAACAAAAAATCACTGATCGGAAAATGGCATCGGTTTTCCAGAGCGAATGGATATAGCGAATTTGATATTGATTCGCAATATGTAGTTTTCTATAATCAGAAAGTTGGCCGCTTTAAGCTTCCTTATAAAATAGAAAATGATTCTTTAAAATACCTTACTAAAGATTATGTAGCTAAGATTACAGACTACGGAGACTCACTTCTTTTGGAAGGCAACGATAGTACTCAAGCCGTGTTGTACAGGTTTAAAGAACCGCATGCTCCTTTTGCAACAATTCCCGAACAAAAAGATTCTGTATCATTTGCCTCATACATCGCTGATTTCGATAAAAGATTACTCAGCGAGTTTGAGAAAGCCGGTATAAAGATTTCTGATGGTATGGAAAAACGTGAGGGACCTGCATACGAAGAACTGTTAAAAAAGAAATCAGCAAATAGGTAAACGTGATGTAAATGCTCCTGTAAGCTGGTATTACATGGAGCATTTATATTCAGTTGAGTAGCTGTTTTCTCCTTAGCAAGCCAGCCCAAGTGCCACTATCAGCCCTATGTACATCATGTCCAAACGTGGCTTTCTGCTTTCATTAATGTGCTGCGCCAGTTGCTGCCAATTACACTACCTACTTTGCGCAAGAATGCGCCATTTGCGCTTTTCGAATACGTTGCCATAATTTTTGTTTTTATTGAAAAAATGTTTGTTCAAAAAGAGATTGCTGTTTATACCGGTATATTTAATCCATGCCCAAACGTAGCGACTTAACAGCATTGACGCCTCATTATGAGCTTAAATGAGCCAAATTGAGCTAATTAGCCCTGTTATTGAGCTAAAATGGACCGTCACAGTTGTGAAATAGTAGTGCAAAGGCCCGGGCGCTTGTGGCGACCCAACATCATTAAGTTAAACCATTAGGCACGAAAAATAATTTAACCACAGATAGAAAGAATGCACACAGCTATAAAAATCTGTGGTTATCTGTACGCATCTGTGGTTAAAAACGCCTAATCTAATTACATTAGGTGGCGGCCTGCTCAAGGGCAGCATAACCGTAAGCGGTGGTGCGATTCTGCGAAAGCAGGCGCTGGCTTTACCTTTTAGGTAGAGAAAAGGTAAAGCCGGGGTAACCCTGGGGTAACCTTGGGGTTAACTTGGTAGCAACAAAGGGTAAAGAACAGGTAATGCAGGGGTAATTAAATACGGCCCATTTGCTGGCTTTCCAGATAGCCAGCCAGTAAATCTTTCAGGTAAAAACGATCGCCGCCAGGTTTTTTATAGGCTTTAAGGTGCGTCTTTTACCTAACGTTTGTAGGTGCTTTCGCTAATGCTCGGGGAATCTTTAACCTTGATAATTAGTCAGTTGAAAAAATAAAGAAATAGGCTTCGAAAAAGGGTTACAAAAACATCTGATAAAACGAAAAAAGTGGAGGACAAAATTGTATTTTCATAATAAATAGTGTATAGGATTTTATCGAACTTTTTCAGCACCATCGGACGTCCGCTGGTAGGGATAATCGAAATACTTAAGCTATTTTCACTTTAAAAAATACCGAAGTATGGGAAATCCCCTTAGAATTGAAAGTGTTGCTCAGATCAATAACGAGCGGGGGCAGAAGACCCTGCATCCTTTGGTCAGTGTTCTTGATCAGTCGCTATCGAAGCCCGTAAAAGAAGCACGTTATATTTCTGATGTGTACATGATCTTTTTAAAAGACGAGAAGTGCGGGGAGATGAAATATGGCCGCAATCACTATGATTATGAAGAGGGAACGCTTCTTTTTATCGCACCAGGACAGGTATTTGGTTTTGAGGAAAGCGAAAACATGATACAGCCGACAGGCTGGGGATTATTCTTTCATCCCGATCTCATCCGTGGAACCCATCTCGGTAAATGCATTAACGAATACAGCTTTTTCTCTTATGATGTTAATGAAGCACTTCACGTATCCGATGCAGAAAGAGAAATTGTGCTGGAGTGTTTTAATAAGATCCGGTATGAATTAGCGCATCCTATTGATAAGCACAGCAGGACATTGATCGTTAGCAACATCGAAATGTTCCTGAATTATTCTGTTCGCTTTTACGACCGGCAGTTTCTCACCAGAGAGCATATCCATAAGGACGTATTGACTGGGTTTGAGGGATTACTGAACGAGTACTTCCAGTCGGAAAAGCTGCAAACGCTGGGATTGCCCTCCGTTTCGTATTGTGCAGCGCAGCTCAACCTGTCTCCAAAATATTTCGGAGACCTGGTAAAAAAAGAAACAGGAAAATCTGCGCTAGAGTATATACACCTCAAACTGATTGATGCTGCAAAAGAACAGATACTTGACCTTAGCAAATCCGTAAGTGAGGTTGCGTATATGCTTGGCTTTAAATATCCCTCACATTTTACCCGTTTCTTTAAACAACAGGTTGGGCATTCGCCCAATGAATACCGCAATTCTATGAATTGATTGAAGCCGGGAAATACGCATAATTTCTTACCAGGCTGCAACGCTTTTAAAAACCAGATCCTTTATCGTCCCTAACAAATCCTATTTTAATTTACTAAAAACCTCCAGCATCGTTTCATTATCTAGGCTGTTCATATCTACCAGTTTTAATGTTTTTACCATTTTTAGGGTCGTTGTTTTGTAGTGCTGGAAGTGTGGTGTTCGCAAATGAGATTGATATGCGGCTTTACTGGCGTATATTTCTATGATCCTAACCTCAGTGGGGCTTTTCTGTTTAAACATAGGAAAAATAGCAATTACACCAGGCTCGATTTTTATAGAAGCCGCTGCCTCCTGTCGCAAAATGGATTTATACTCTTCGAGGTATTCAGGTAAAATTTCGATTTCAGAAATACGCACCATCATATCCTTCTCCATTACAGGAACCAATGGTTTTCCGATTATTTTCCTGATGGTATTTCTCTGTGTTTTATTCACGTTTGTTTCAACCAGCATTGCTAATTGCTCTAATTGATTTTCAGTTATGCCTGTATTCTTCCCCATGTTGATATGGGCCTGCAGTTGGCCCTCTACACCTGGCATCGAGGCCAGAGCCGCAATTGTTACCATTTCTCTTTGCTGATAGCTCAGCACATCACTAACAAAAATGTCGGCAAATAAATGTTCCTTTAAAAAAGCATCAATACGCGGTGCAAATTCCCCGAAGCCTGGGGCAGGTTTTGATTGTGGGGCCCTGGTCAGTTCTTCCAACACTTTTCTGCCCTGTTCATATTTATTTTTAGGGTTATTTTCTACAACAATTGTTTTCCCTACTTTATCTGTGATCCCTTTTCCTTCTCTCTCCTTTGCAACAGTCATAAAAACGTTAATGGCATTAAGGCTTCTTGGAAAACCACAATATGCATAAAGCTGAACGAGCGCTTCTTTGATTTCATTAATTGCAAGCCCTGAATCCAACCCTTTATTCAATTCCACTTTTAACAGTTCCACGTTTCCCGTAGCTGTAAGTGCCGAAATCTTTATCAAGCTTTGCTGCTGTGCAGATAAATCCGTATTAGCTGTTTTATTTGGTTGTGCATTCATTTTGATCATACTTATTGTGAGCACAAAAAATAGTATTCCCTTTAAAAATTTGCTTTTGCCCATCATTTTGATTGCTTAATTTTTGTTGGCTGCGTTGAACTCTTCATCAGTTACAGGGTTTAACCAAACTGCGTTAGTTTCACCTTCATAATTGGTAAGGGCAATATGTACCATTTTTGTGCTGGCGGTAGCTCCATGCCAGTGTTCCACATTTTCTGGAATATTGATTACATCACCTTTTTTGATGACTTGGGCTGTTTTCCCTTTTTCCTGGTAAAGGCCCTCGCCTTCGGTTATAATCAGTACCTGCCCTTTAGGATGTGTATGCCAGTTGGTTCTTGCCCCTGGTTCAAAAGTTACACTACCCAACACAAAATTGTTGTTCTTATCTTTTGCCAGAAGTGTCTGCAGATAAGCATCTCCAGTAAAATATCCATTGGTTAATTTTTCTCCTTTAGGGAAAAGAGCAGTGGTGTTTTCTGTTATCATTTTTTCTTGATTTTTATTGCTATTGCAGGCCATTATAGAGAATGAGATTCCCGTTATAAAAGCTAATAACATTATCCTGAAAATTGTTTTCATTGCAATGAAGTTTATTGTATTAATTCAAGGTTATTTTTAGTTTCAGATTGCATTTCTCACCAACGGTGCCACAAAGTTCGTCACTAAAGCTTGCAATGGGCTTATACAGAATACTGTTTTATTTACCAGTTTTACGGTTTTGAGCTAAATAGACATGGCTGTGGTCTGTTTATTAATTTGCATAGTACTTATTCACCTAATTATTTTGGTTACCCCATTAAAAAGAAGAAGCGGGTATTACAGCATAGGAATAATATTGGGACTGAAAAAATGAATGCTTTGGTGTTTTCAGCAAACGAAAAAGCCTGTAAACATTTAATTTACAATATTTTAGTTAAATTTAAAACTATTTTCGCGGAATGGACGGGACTCAATTAACCTTATTTGAAGTAATGATCAATTTAGATAAATATTTAACTTTTTTAGCATCCAATATTTTAACTGATTTATTCCCCAAAACTCCGCGGTCATCTATTTTTATGGATTTTATATGTTCTAAGTAGATATTTTTGACATCTAATGATGGATTTGACACCCACTGATGCAAGATGTGAGATAACAGCCAAACCACTATTATAACAATGATTACTAAAATTAATTTGATTTTGTACATGTCCTCTATTTTCTACGCGGTATAGATAATCCTGGTATTAGCTTAGATTCGGTAAATGAGTATTGAAGGCCAATGTCGCCTAAATCACCGAATAGAACCCATCCTACCAAAACAGTTAATCTTTACGTGCTCTCCAATCTTTAACTTTGAAAGAGGTTATTAAAGAGTCTTTTAATAGTTGAAACATTAAATTTTTGGTATAAACAGGATCAATGTTATGTCCATAGTCTACAACTACCCGATAATAAACAAAATTTGAATCCTTGCTGTCAGGAATACCAATCAATTTTTCCAGCTGACTATACTTTAGTCCTATTAGTTTATGATTATTCAATAAGTCATCTAGCATTCTTTCTCTCAATGCCGGGGGATAGAGTGGATCGTCAGTGGTATTCCAACCTGCCTTATCAAAACTGATGTCATTATTACATGATACAAATAGCATAAATAGGACAGCGCAAAATATCTGAGCACTTGTCCGTTTATTGTTTTTAATAATCATTAATAATTAAATTTATGTAAGTAGCCTTTATTTAACAACATGTCCAACATTTGACAAGACACATTCGCGAGCAGTCATATTGCCAATAGCATCAAGCTCCTCAAGGAATTTACTCAATTCAAAGGACTGAAGATTTGTTACAAAGGCACCTTTGAAAGCTGGGATAGCGAGATTAATATAAGTCTTTAAATGGTTACCATCCCAATAATCATCAGCATATGGATACGGCTTTCCTTCTATTTCGAATTCTACAAATTCTGATTGACTTTCATTTATTGATATTTTCATAAATTACTAATTTGATTTCGGCATTACTGTTATAACTTTTGTGCCAGAAGCATTAGTAACCACCTTCAAGTCGCCAGATGCGCTAATGTGCACAACTGTAGTCGCGGTATTTCCAGAACTGACACTCCCATTTTTTATCGCGTCTCTTACTCCAGCAGTAGATATAAATTCACCTCATTGAAATAAGATTTAACTCCTCATGCGGAATTGCAAATAACTGATATTGCCAAATAGCCATTTATGAGCAGTTTCTTTATAACTTTGGGATAATGTAACGCCTAGTCGATATAGGGTAAAAATCATTACGCTTTGATAGAAACTCTCCAACATTTATCGGAGTCACATGCGCTATTTCAAGCTCTCTTATAAATTCCCCCACGAAAGTACAGAATTTACCATCTTTTGTTAATTCTGGGGTGTAATATATATTTAGCGTGTTTTCTGGTCTATATATATATTCTGCTCCCTCTTGCACCCGCATCAGTTCCCCAACATATACTGATAACAGATAGGCCAAAGGGTAGTCCTTGCGTTTTGTACTAAATCTTTTGGTGATGACCACAGATAGTCTTTCGAGATAAATCGGGTCGAGGCTGACCTTAACATCAAAATCCAGTTTTTTGGATAACTCTGCGCAGTAATAAGGAATCGATTCTTTTAGGTTGGCAATCCTTGTCTTTTCTTTTTCAAAAAATGATCCATCGCCTTTTACCGGATAGACTCCAGATGCGATCATTGGCTCCAGATATTTAATATCATCGGCATATAGCCCTTCTCCACTTGATGCAGGAAACAGTGTCACCGTACCATCTTTATAAATGGTAACAAGCGCCATATTTGATTTCAGCTGATAGAAATGATCGATATTATCGAATTTTTTGTCGTTTATCTTACTCAGGGATTTAATATCCATAGCGCTGTAAAACTCCTTCTGGGCATTTGATTCTTCCATGCTTGTCAATAATATTAGGGCACTCAAAATAATCAACGTCACTTTCAAGTTCTCAAAATACCATGAGCCATATCTTTATAACTTGGGGATAATATAACTATCAGGGCTCCTTCTTATCGGATAAAAATCGTTACGCTTTGATAGAAACTCTCCAACACTGACCGGAGTGACATGTGCTATTTCAAGCTCTCTTATAAATTCACCCACAAAAGTACAGAATTTACCATCTTTTGTTAATTCTGGACTATAATAAATATTTAAGTTATGATTTAGACTAAATAGATATTCTGCCCCTTCTTGCACCCGCATCAGTTCCCCAACATATACTGATAACAGATAGGCCAAAGGGTAGTCCTTGCGTTTTGTACTGAATCTTTTGGTGATGACCACAGATAGTCTTTCGAGATAAACTGGGTCAAGGCTGACCTTAACATCAAAATCCAGTTTTTTGGATAACTCTGCGCAGTAATAAGGAATCGATTCTTTTAGGTTGGCAATCCTTGTCTTTTCTTTTTCAAAAAATGATCCGTCACCTTTTACCGGATAGACTCCAGATGCGATCATTGGCTCCAGATATTTAATATCATCGGCATACAGCCCTTCTCCCCCTGACGCAGGAAACAGTGTCACTGTACCATCTTTATAAATGGTAACCAGTGCCATATTTGATTTTAGCTGATAGAAATGATCGATATCATCGAATTTTTTATCTTTAAGTTTACTCAAAGATTTAATATCCATAGCGCTGTAAAACTTCTTCTGGGCATTTGATTCTTCCATGCTTGTCAATAATATTAAGGCAGTCAAAATTAAAAATTTATTTCTCATAATCATTTTATTAATGGGACCGCAACAGTTGTCAGATCTTGTTTGATTGGAATGCCGTTCTTTACCGACAACTTAAAATTGACGTTCATTCTTCCTCCATCCATACTGTACTGGGCCTTATACTGGTAGATAATTATATTCAGGGCACTAGCCGCCAAAAGAACAGATTTAGCAATTTTTACTTCTTTAGTGGTTATGAAGGTCAGCGACACTGCACTGGCCCTCATGCCTCCGTAAACCCTGTATTCCCTTGGAATTGACGCCGCAAGATTTGTTAAATGACCGAGCACTTGCCCTGTACTGGTTGAATTATAAATGTCCCCAGACTTAGCTTTTACTTCAAACCAGGCTGCCTCCTTAACCCTTATATTTGGTTCAAACCAACCAGTCTTTAAAATCCCGTCAGCAAAGCCATCTGGTTTTGTGGTCCTAGTCCCCCCTGACATTTTTCTGGTATCCGATGAATAATGGTCTGCTTCAAACCCGCTTGCTATAGCGGACCTATGCCACGAGTCTTCAAATATTTTGCCCACCCTATCTTCTAGGGCACCACCTGATAAGCCAGGATTCAAACTACTTATATAGTCGACCAGAGTCAATTTATCCAAAAAAGACCAGGATGTCATGCTGAGTGCGATTTCAGCTTTTTTATACTCCTGTTCTTCCTCAGTCTCTTCCCCGGCCATCCTCTTCAACCTATCATTACCATCGCTCATCGCAACCCCCATTCTCGCCCAGCCAATCAATGCCTCTGCCCCTGGAATTGGCTCCATTCCATCCGGATCAATAAACCTGATTGGATTATTAAAGGCATAATTATATGGAGAATGCCTCCTCATTTTATCGGCAAGAGGATCAATCACATTCCAACGCCCAATTACCGGGTCATAAAACCTTGCACCATAATCAAGCTGCCCGAGTTCATCCTGCAGCTCCTTACCGTTATACAGATATTTATTTACCCCTGCACTGGCAGCATTTCTCATCCCAAACGCATAATAATTATCAACTTGTAGGGGCTGTAATGCAAGCGTAGTTGGATGTCTATTGAACGTATAACGCACATTACCCAGATGATCGGTCAGGTTATGCTCATAAGTATAAGTACCACCACTGTTCCTGGCTATACCTGTTTCGGTATGGATGATATCGATCGAATTTCCATTGTACTCTATTCCATCAATGTAATTCCGGGTTGTCCCATTACTAACTTTGCGGAGTTTTTCACCAGTAGCGTCATAAGTATATGTTATACTTACAGATCCGCCAACTGCTGTTACGGGAAGATTCTGGTTATTATAGGTCAGGGCAAAACCATTCCGTCCATCAAAGGTTGCGTTCCCATTTAAGTCATATTGATAAACCCCTGTAGCCAATGGACCTCCTGTAATCTGGATCAATCTGTTTCCACTATAGTTGTATGTCCCCACTGTACCATTATCCCTGCTCAAGGTCTTAATATTGCCCATCTCGTCATAACTTAACATCTCGCTCATCGAAATCCCCGAAGTGGTGCTTCCGTTGGTGAGCCTGTTTAGATGATCATACTGGTAGCTGAACGAATTAGGAAAATTATTGGACGATCCCCAGCGTTGATAAGAGATGTTGCCGTTATATTGCGGCCTGTCAGAGTCGTCATAGTTCAGTTCTATGCTAAACTGATCTGACACATCTTTTTTCATCCAGCCCCGCTCATTGTAGCTTAAAGTACTCCTGTACAAGAAATTATCGCCACCAGTACCATGAAGGTTCTTATTGAGCAGTTGTCCAAGCTCGTTATAAACAAGCCTAATTAGCTCAAGTTCACCCTGTCCATTAATATTGGAAAAGCTTTTTATCTTTCTGCCCACATGATCGTAAGTATTCCTGTCAACAATCGAGGTTTCAGCTGAACCTGCATGGTGATTCCTACTGATTGATTCTACCGCCCCAGCAAAATCATAACTATTGGTAATCTCATCATAGTTGGATGTCTCCTGGTTACCCGAAAGGTGATGCTGTTTAAAAGCTTTAGCCAACATTCCCCTTTCATCGTAAAAATTCAAAGAGAGCATCATTACCGATGTTCCAAGCACTTTTACCTTGGTCCCAGTCAACAATCCCTTAATTTTGGTACTAGCTCCGTTGTAGACATATGTATTACCTTCAGGAAAAGTGTAGTCATCATAATAATTAACCGTATAGTTATCAGTTCCCGTTCTGGGAAACGCATCATTGCTATAGTCGTTGCCAATGTTTCTGGTCTCCCACATCAGATGACTTACCCCATCAGCCATTACGGTTTCCTGCAGGGTACTGCGATCCAGGGCATTGTCATAAACACCTGTACACACATTTCGTCCGAATCTGTCATACTTGGTAAACATCCACTGGTTCTGTACACGCTGGTTGTTGTCCTGACTAAGCACTACCTGGTCGAGCCTATTGTACACCATATACTCCCAGCCTTTACCCGGAATCTTTTTTTCCACCAACCTATTACGGTTGTCATAGCGGTACTGATAACAGAAATCGTCCAGTTTTGCCTGGGTAATTTCTCCATCATCCGGTCTGGCGCCAGGAGGAAGCACAAAACAGAGATTGCCCAGATCATCATAGATATAATAGGTCGATAGCATCTGCAAAGCCCCACCGGCCGGCTGCTCGAAGTGCCGCTTCACAACGATATGGCCTTCCTTATCTTTATACTCGTAAATACTTCCTGCCTTACCATCTGCCTCAGTCCAGTTTTCATCCTTAACAATGGTCAGGAACAGACTACTATAACTCTGGCTCCCGTTTTCAGACAAAGTCCGCAGATGCTGCTGACCAGGAGAAGTATTGATCACCGCATCGTAACGCCTGATTATTAGGTCATGAATGCCCGCATAGTGGTTTCCGGTGAATTCACTTCTCACTGTATGACCTGAGCCAGGCTGCCAGGTAGTTCCTGGAGCTCCTTGTTCCAGCATTCTTGATAAAGGAGATTTCTCAAACTTCATTTCTGCAAAAGGATAGTCTGTAGCGACATGATCGGGGGCCTGTTGCGTATAAAAGAGTTTTTGTTCGCTATTCCCGTATCCACCTGTACCGTTCAATGCATTTGTCCTAAAAGATCCGGCTGGGCCATCAGCAGCTGTATAAGGAAGATACTTTACCGCTTCCCTTCCAAATTCATCGTACGCAATCGGCTGGATCACATCCCTTCCAGATGGACTGGCACCAACATTAACTAGCTGCATCGCTCTTCCAAGTCCATCAACATACTGGATATTTCTGTTCACATCAGAAATACTGCTGCCAGGAAGGGAAGCAACGTCGGTCAATCGCGTCCGTGGCGTATAGGTGTAAATATAATTGTAGTCCGATGTGGATTCAGAAGCTGATCCGGAGACCTCAATACTTATTAAAAAGCTTCCGCTGCCCGAACTATTATAAGCTGTAATGGTATATGTCGTTGCTGAGGACGAGGTATTTGGCATACCGCTGATCATACCGGTATTGGCGTCAAGTACCAAACCAGACGGCAACGCAGGGCTGACGGTATAACCTACCATCTCTGCCAACTTGCGGACATTATGGGATCCGTTCTCTGCAACAAAGAGGTTTCCCTGCCCATCGATGCTCAGTCCGTAGACCGAATTGAAACGGATTACCGGACCCGTGCCATTGACAGTCCCCGCTGAGGTCGTACCGGCATAACTGGCTACCACACCCGAAGAGCTGATCTTCCTCACCGTATTATTCTGTTGATCGGCAACATATACATTTCCGGAGGCATCTATAGCAACTCCATTTGGGTAATTAAAGCTTGCTGCTGTCCCAGTACTGTTCAAAGAACCTATTGAGCCGCTTCCGGCCAAAGTGCTTACTGTGCCACCGCTGATCTTTCGGATCATATGGTTAAGGCGGTCTGCAACATACAGCGTCCCAGAAGCATCAAATCCAAGTCCCATAGGGTTCCGAAAAGATGCCGACAGCAAAGCCCCGTTTGCTGAACCTGCTGCCCCTGAACCTGCATAGTCGCCCACCACTCCTGAGGGAGTAACCACCCGAATTTTATTATTACCGTAATCCGCTACATACAGATTACCAGAAGCATCAAATGCCAGACCAATCGGACTGCTGAAACTCGCCGCGGTTCCCGTGCCGTTGGCCGACCCCGCAGACCCACTACCCGCATAAGTAGTGACCACACCTGATGGGGTAATTTTACGTATCCGGTGATTCTGTTGGTCGGAAACAAAAACATTTCCAGAAGCATCCACTGCAAGAGCAGATGGGTGCTGAAACTGCGCCGCTGTCCCTGTGCCATCTGCATAGCCTCCGTAACCTATACCCGCAAGAGTAGTAACCTCTCCCGCAGAACTGATCTTACGGATCAAATGGTTACCTGCATCGGCAACGTATACATTGCCTGAGGGATCCACCGCAGTACCTAAAGGGTTGTTAAAATAGGCTGAGGAACCGTTTCCATTGGAAGCGCCCGAAGCATTTGCACCGGCAAAAGTAGTAGCGGTCACCCCCCCTGCTACTTGGCCTCCCGTATTTACAGGCGAAAGGTTCACAGATGAACCCACAGCAAACACATTTACCGCATTATAACTGATCACAGGCACTCCTGAAGAGCCACCTGAATCGAGCGAACTGATCTGCAGCGCTATAGTGCCTATACTACTACTATACCCCTCAACGGCCAGATAGTAGGTGCCGGTGGAAAGGGTATAACTCAGATGAGACCTGGTTCCACAATCAGGTGAATCATCCTGAAAAGTCACTACTGCCCCACTGGAATTCAATATATGGATATAAGTATCAAAATCACTCGCACATAAGGAGAAATCCAATGTCGCAGCCCCCGTTACCACAAAACGGTAATATACCTCTGGACTGGACTGCCCCATATTGTTTGTATAGGTCGTCCCTCCATAAGAAGCGCTGTTACGGCTATCCGTAAAAACAGGGCCGCCACTACCGTTATAGCTGCCTACATAAATTGCCGTAGACATGGAGGCCCCTGTCTGTGCCCTACTTTCTAAATTGAAAAGGAGCAGCAAAAGGCACACGCATACCGAGATTCTGAGCATTAATTTTTTCATAACTTTACAAATAAAATGATGTTCAAGACTAATTATCCTTAACCATTTGCCCCTCACCTATACGTTCAGATGGTGGCACTAGCTTTTCCAGTTGGAGTGGAGTTAATATTGCTCTGAGTTTGATATTCCGCCCCTCCATTAATGCTTTTATTCTGCTCTTGCGTAGCTGACCAGAAACCGAAGTATCTCTTTCCACAGTCAGGAGACTCGCCTTATAATCTGTTTGAATTTTTTCCACTTGCCCTGCCTTCAACGAATCCACCAGAAGGGTTACTTTATAGAATGACTGTAAGCCCTGTTTATTTTTATTCTCTTTTTTCTGCTGTGCACTAACCTCAGCCCCACTGTACAGCATAAATATGAACAGGGCAAAGGCGATTATATTTTTTTTCATTTGAATTAAATTGAAAATTTTACAGACCAAACTATTATTCATTAAAAAGCACCACGGTATGTTCTGTATTAGGCTGTAAATTCAGCAGGTCACCGCTTCGTAATAGCGTGCTCCCCCAAACAAGCCTGGAAAGGCTTCCGTTATAATTATCTTCAAAACGAATACCCAACTTATATTCTCCAGGCTCTATGTATAGCTCGGCGAAGTTGTTGGTGGGTGTATTGTATGGTATCCGCTTACTCATCACAATCGAATTATTCCGGAACAGGTCAACATAAACCGCCCTTGGAATGATGCTGCCAGATGGCCAGGTATTGAGTTTAATCAATACATTTGCCTCTGGCTTTTGGGAATCTTCCCCTACAATCATGGAACTCCAGTAGGAATTGAGGTTTTGCTCAGCATAAGTATTTGCCGAAAGAGATGAAATTGGGTTAAAAAAAGCACCAGCTGGCTGAACGGAATTTACAACCCGACGTACATTATCACTAAAAATATGGTTGAAGGTCAACATCATAGGATTATTTACGGTGCTTAGCGTTTTTGCCAGTGCAGGGGTTTTAGCCAATACATATTCATGTTTTTTCACAATGTAACCCTGGTCATCCTTAACAGTAACCAAACGGCCATAATCGTCGTAGCTGAAATATTTTGATCTTCCGTCAGGTGAGGTTGTCGCAGCCACACCGATCATGGGGATATGGGCATATGTGCTGACCATAGCATTGGGAAGGGCAGCACTGATACTGCTCCCAATTGCCTTGATCTCAGTAATTGTGGTAGCAGTATATACCTGCGAAGCATTAAAAGATGAAGTGACATCATAATACCCGACACCATTTATCTCAGCTATAGGATACTGATCGTTATAGCCCCATAAATAGGTCTTGACCAGTTTACTTTTTTCAGTAAGCTGCAGCACATTTTCATGATCATCATAAAGATCAAAACTCATCAATACTTCAAGAGGTCCTGTACCTACCGACTTAAACAAAGTAACAGGTAGAATATGCATTCCCAAATGCAACGCTGCATAATCCGTCTTTGAACGTGCCGTTTCAACCTGAACGTTGTTGTCATTTATAGCGTAACTGATCTCCTCAATCACCTGACTGATCATATTACGGTTTTTCATCGTATCACATACAGCTACACTAGGATAATCGTAAGCATATTTAAGTACTTTGGATACCGTACCATTGTTCTTTCCGGAAGTTGTTATCCTGCTGATCTGTGGATAGGTCGGATTGTTATATTCATAGGCCGTAGTCTTTTCCACCACGTCATTCCCCTTGAGCCATTTCTCAGATTCTGAACTAAGCAATAACTTCGCCACCTGGATCCCATACTGACCAGCATTAAAAACATCATAAACACTTTGAGAACCATTGATGAATGAATTATTGAGATTATACAGTGAAGCATCCGAAAGCCCTGTGGGGTAGCCATTAAAAAAATGATAATCAATCTTGGGATAAGAATAAATTACCCTGATCTGGTCTGCCTTACTGTACTTGGAATACGTAAATTCCTTACTGTGTACCAAGTTAAAATTCCCAGATTCAAATGCATAATCTTCAATCAGCCGTTCAGCCCCCATCAGTCCGTCCGTCTGGAGTACCGGTATATTAGTTCCTTCGATCTTGGCATCACTGCTGAACGAGTATGGGCCAAATTGGCCGGGAGGATAGTAATTATAAACTTTTTTGCCAGTCATTCCTCCAAGGTCGCTATTGTATTCGGTCACTTTGGTATAATAAATCGGAGCACCGTTGGGATAGGTGTAATCCGTTGAAGAAGCAGGAACATAAGTAGTCCTCTTTTCCGAAAACTTAACCTGAAGGCAGCCACGGCTTCCACAGCTTGATGAGATCGGTGTAAAATCCTCCCCTATGTTGGTCGATCCAGGTCCTGCCATATAAGCTACAGTCTGACTATAGTTGTATGGCTTGAAGGTCTTCCGTGCCACATCATATTCGCGGTACGGGGAGTTGACTAGTATACCTGTCCCATCTTCCATATCCCCATATCTATAGTACTTATAAGTTGCCGGCTTGCTTGACCTTCCATCATAATGGCTAATGGTCTTTACCCTTAACCCACCTGTCATCGCATATAAGTCCTGATGTGGACTCACCGCCTGCCTTACAGCATTGGCCTCATACTCAAAATCAACATATCCGCCTGTTGGATAAATAATCCTTCTTAACATCCCTGCATTCAAAGAAACTTCATCCACAGCTTCAATATTCCTGTTCTGACTATTTGAAGTACCAAAAGTAAATACAGAATTGATCCCATAGCCATAACATGCATCTTGTGGAGAAGGATAAAACATCTGGCTAATCTTTGTTTCCGGAATGGCGGTAAAGCCGACATTTTCATTTACCTGCGAAGTAAATACATTGGCATAGCCCCATGCATCCTTGCCCTGCAGGTGATCGCCAAAACAGAATTTACTCCCATATAAGAATTTATAGGTTTCAATAATCGTGGTACTACCTGAACATTTTATTGAGTCCAGATAACGCGTGGCGTAGGCACTTCCATTTGCACTGGCAAAGGCGGCAAGATTTTCAGGCAAGGCAATCGACTGGAAAAAATCAAAGGACTTGACCTGTTGATTATCCGGCTTCTTGATTTTGATCGAGCTCAACTGTTCGGCTCCATTGAACTCTACATAGCCATTGCGGAAGTCAACTCTTGCCATCGCAATACCAAGAACAGTAGTTCCAGCGGAATTTGGCGTCTGTGCCGGATAGGTTTTTTCAACTACATTATTCGACTGATCAAGGTAAGGAAAGTGAAAAACCGATCTTCCGTTTGACAGATGTTCCATATATTTTGGTGAGGACAAACGATAAGAACGGTACTGGGACATCAGACTTTCATAGGTGGCGTAACTGGCGGTAATCTGATCGGCCCTGTAATAGGTATCCATTCCACACGGATTCTCATTCGTATAATACTCAATTGATTGGTTATTCGCATTAAACATTACCGGTGCTTTCAATTGATAACTAAAATTCAAGCTTTCTGTCCTATTTACATTTTCTATTTTACGGCATTTAAATGCAGTTTTGATCAAACCTGTAAACTCGACACACTTCGCTGCCCTTTCCCCAACGTTCATCGCGCCCCTGGCGCCAAAGTAGTATGTCGTACCATCAGTGTCCGTGATGATAAATTCTCCGTCAACATAATTAATCCGAATATTATCAAAGGGCACTGGAACAATTGAATATGAACTGCCAGTGTCATTTTTACGAAAATAAAATGACCCGGATTTGGTTAGCAATTTATAGTTGAACTTATCAGGCATGCCGTCTTGCTCACCTCTTGCTATCTTGTGGTTATCCAATGCATCATTATCACTAATGGGATATTGTAAATCAGGGCTATTGGCCCTAAACACCTTTATGCCGTTATTCTGGATGTAGCCCCCAGCTTCAAGATCATCAATGCCGTTTACACTTCTGGTAATCTGGATATCAGAGCTTAGTGACCAGCCCATTCCCGCCCTGGTCGCTTTTTCCTGTATCTTAAAACCGCCGGCATGGTAGTTCAGGGTAATGGGCATATTGAGCCCCCCAGACTGAACGGTATATAATGGCACAGAAATATCCGGGATACCCGTATTGAAATTCACCGGGTAATTGACCATTTTGATGAGCGCCGCAGCTTCGGGCGACACCGGTACCTTTGGCTGGGCTTTAACAGAACTGCCAACCGCACACAGTACAGCCAAAGGCATAGCCAGTAGAAATAATTTTAATTTCATGTTCTATGAATTGATTAAAGAGAAGAGACCTTATAAGATATATTCAGCAAGGCAATACCGCTGTTGGAGATGGGACGTGACTTATGGGTAGTCATTGAATGTTGAGAGAGTCGTGTCATGAGACGTTGCTTTATTTGATGCTAAAAATAACCGGAAAATACAACTTTGTATTACCTCCATGTAACAAATGTAAATGGATTACTGCAGGAAAACAGGGGTTTAAATCATAAAACTAAGGGGGTAAATTGGGCATAATCTAAAAAGCAGGTCTGTTATCTATAATTATTCCTCAGATTTATATTCTGATTTTACCATTTATTAAACCTAGCGTAAGGGATCAAATAATTTGGTTTATGCAGCAAGTACAATTATCTTTTCATTTTTAACAGCGATTACTCAGTTATACATTTTGACAATTTCAGCAGGAGTGTGGAGCTTATCTAGAAAAAATATCAGTTTAATCACATCGTATCTCGTTCTCAACCAACCATAAAGCATGAGCATTATTATTTCAACCGCGCGAGCGTTTTGATTTTCCAAAAGGCACAATAAATATTGGCAAACCACTTATTTGGGACCGCAGCTACTTCTTAAAACACCTTTTCAAAAGAATTTTTACGGTACCGGAAAGCAGGCTGAAAGAATTCTACCGTCATCATTTGCATTACTATTTAGCCAATAACGTCAGAAATAGTGTGAAACTGTTCTTTAAATTTGCGGGAGCTTTTCAAAAGATAATTAGAAGCATTAGCTGATAGATATATACGGCAAAAACCACGTTAGGACGCAAAGGAAATTCGATTCCCCCCAACTTTTCCGCTTGATCCCAACTTTTCCGCTTGATCCAAAAAATGAATATTTTAGTGTTTTCCAGTAAACGAAAAAGCCTGTAACATTTAATTTACAGGCTTTTAGTTAAATTTAAAACTATTTTCGCGGAATGGACGGGACTCGAACCCGCGACCTCCTGCGTGACAGGCAGGCATTCTAACCAGCTGAACTACCACTCCTTTTGCTCTCTTTAAAGTTCGAACCTCTTTCCCCTTTCGGGAGTACAAATATAGACACTATATTCAGTTTATCACTATAACAATCGACTTTTTAATCAATAATTACGTAACACGCTGAACCTCATTCTAAATATTTTGATCAAAACGATTATTAAACAAAAAAGCCTCAACTTTTTCAAGTTAAGGCTTTTGTTGCGGAATGGACGGGACTCGAACCCGCGACCTCCTGCGTGACAGGCAGGCATTCTAACCAGCTGAACTACCACTCCTTTTGTTCTTCTTTAAAGTTCGAACCTCTTGTCTCTTTCGAGGTTGCAAATATAGAGACTATATCTTAATTTGCAAACTTTTTTTTCAAAAATATATAACTTACTATCCTACAGCACCTTCCTGCATCTTTTCTGCATTTTCTGCGAACTGAAGTGCATCAATAATCTCCTGAATATCGCCATCCATAATGCTTGGCAAGTTGTACATCGTTAATCCGATACGGTGTTCGGTAACACGGCCCTGCGGATAATTGTAGGTTCTGATCTTAGCCGAACGATCGCCGGTTGAAACCATTGTTTTACGTTTAGCGGCAATATCACCGTTCTTTTTCTGCAATTCGATATCGTAAAGTTTACTACGCAACATCTCCATTGCAATAACACGGTTACCCAATTGCGAACGCTCCTGCTGGCAAACCACCACAATACCCGATGGCTTGTGCGTTAACTGCACCTTGGTTTCTACCTTATTTACATTCTGCCCGCCGGCACCACCTGAACGCGAAGTTTGCAGTTCAATATCGGCGGGGTTAATGTACAGATCAATTTCTTCAGCTTCTGGCAAAACCGCTACAGATGCAGCTGAGGTATGCACACGGCCCTGAGTTTCGGTATCTGGCACACGTTGCACACGGTGCACGCCACTTTCGTATTTTAACTGACCATAAACATCATCGCCACTCACTTTGAGAATTACCTCTTTATAGCCACCTGCTGTACCTTCCGTTACATCTACGGTTTCTACCTTCCATCCCTTGGTTTCGAAATAACGGGTATACATGCGGTACAAATCGCCGGCAAATAAAGCCGCCTCATCTCCACCCGTACCACCACGGATCTCGAATACCGCGTTTTTGGCATCTTCAGGATCTTTAGGAATCAACATCAAACGGATATTGCTTTCCATTTCTTCCTGTTGTTTTAACAAAAGATCGAGCTCTTCTTTTGCCATCTCGCGCATTTCAGCATCTTTCTCAGTAGCTAAAATTTCTTTGTTGGCATCGATATTACTCATCACATTTTTGTAGATTTTATATTCATCTACAATCTTGCCCAAGTCTTTATATTCTTTGTTTAAAGCCGCAAAACGTTTCATATCCTGAATTACATCCGGATTGCTCAACGATTCTTCCACATCTTCCCAACGCAGCTTTATAGCTTCTAATTTATCTAACATATTTATTCTTGTTGAAATTTCCTGACGGTGGGTATAGGCCCAAAAATTCAGGAAATGCAAAAATAAGGAAAAAAGCTGAATTAGTTTGTTTAGGATTAGCGGTTAATTGGTTAACGGTTTGAACTGGTTAACTGTTTGGGCTTAACGTCTAAATCAAAATCTTGCCAGTAATCCGAAAATGCAAAAAAGTTGATGTTAAGGTTTTGAAAACGAAGGGTTCTGTACCTGTGGCAGCCGATAGTCCCGCTATCACTTCAAGTCCTCGCTACGCTCCGGGCTTTCCGTTTTATCGGGTTTAGGAACAAAGAATGGTGCATTTTAGGCATCATGCAACCTCAAATAGATGCGGGAATGATGTATCTAAACGGGATTAAAGTGGCAGCTCCCGATTCTTTACCGATAAATCGGCACTAAATTAACATCGGGACTATAACGAAAAGCCCGACAAACATTAAAAAAGCTACAGATACTGCTTTCCAAAAAACAAAAATATTACAGTTTTGGGTTATAGTATTCCAGTTTCAACTCCACACCATCAAAAACCCCATAAGAATTATAGTTGAGCCATTCGCCAATATTAACATAGCGGCTCCCATTACCCAAATCGATATCGAGCGGCAGGTGCCTATGTCCGAAAATAAAATAATCGAAATGTGCTTTCCGCAACTGCTCTTTGGCATAAATCGCCAGCCATTCTTTATCTTCTCCTAAAAAAACTTCTTTTTCGGTTTGTGCAGCCCTACTCCCCTGGCTCCATCCATTGGCAATACCGATCCCCAGATTTGGATGTAAACGGGCGAATAACCATTGACAAAACTTGCTTCTGAAAATCTTTCTTAAGAATTTATATTTGTTATCGCCCGGCCCTAAACCATCGCCGTGGTGCAGGTAGAATCTCTTACCACCTCTTTCAATGATCAGTTCATCGCTGATGATTTCCATGCCAATTTCCTTTGTGAAATAATCGCGCACCCACATGTCATGGTTACCTTTAAAAAAATAGATTTTTATCCCGGCATCGGCCATGGCTGCCAACTTACCCTGTAAACGGATAAAACCTTTCGGAATTACTTTAGCATACTCGAACCAGAAATCGAAAATATCGCCCATTAAAAATAGCTCGCTACAATTCGGCTCAATAAAACTCAGCCAACTTACAATACGCGCTTCACGGGCACGGCTTTCGGCATAATTTGGCGTGCCTAAATGAAAATCGGAAGCGAAGTAAATATTTTTTGACATGGATTTTCAAAGGTAAAAGAAAAAAGTGGAAAGCTTAAAGACTAAAGCCGAAAAGACTAAAGCTTAAAACGCCTTAATCTGTGAAATCCTAAAATCTGTGTAATCATCCCGTAAGGAAAAAAGCAGAAAGACCAAAGACTAAAGCAAGAACACTAAACTAAAATCACCTTAACAAATCGGTGTAATCTCTAAATCTGTGTAATCATCCCAAAGGAAAAAGCTTAAAGACTAAAGGTTAAAACGCCTTAATCTGTGAAATTACACCGAAAGGAAAAATCTGTAAAATCTCAAAATCTGTGTAATCAACCCAAAGGAAAAAAAGACATATATTAGTAAACAAATCTTATTAAAGATGAAAAAACAAATTCTATTAAGCTTATTTGCATTAAGTCTGTTTGCCTGTAACCAGGGCAAAAAACCTGCAGAAAAAATAACATTGATGAAATACCCTGAAACAAAAAAAGACAGTACAAAAGATAATTATTTCGGTACCATAATTGCCGACCCTTACCGATGGTTAGAAAACGATACTTCAGCAGAAACCAAAGCTTGGGTTGTAGCCGAAAATAAGCTTACTCAAAACTATCTCGAGCAGATTCCTTACCGTGCCGACATTAAAAAGCGTTTAACAGCATTATGGAACTATCCTAAAGAAAGTGCGCCATTTAAGGTTGGCGAATATTATTTCTTCATCAAAAATGACGGGCTTCAAAACCAAAGCATCTGGTTTATTAAAAAAGGGTTAGATGGCAAAGAAGAAGTTTTCCTCGATCCAAATAAACTTACAAAAGACGGAACGGCAGCCATTTCGATTTTGGGCTTCTCTCACGACAAAAAATACCTGGCCTATTCGGTCGCACAGGCAGGATCAGACTGGAGCAATATTTATGTAATGGAAATAGCCAGCAAAACCAAATTAGCTGATGAGCTGAAATGGACCAAATTCTCTGGCGCGGCATGGAAAGGCGATGGTTTTTACTACAGTAAATTTGATGAACCTATTAAAGGAACTGATCTTTCTGCAGCCAATAAATATCAAAAAGTATATTTCCACAAATTGGGCGATCAGCAGCAAAATGATCAATTAATTTTTGAAGACAAAACCAATCCGAACCTATATTTTGGCGCCAGTGTTACCGAAGATGAACGCTTTCTGGTGGTTTATGCCAGTGCAGGTACTTCGGGCAATGCTTTATATTATCAAGATCTAAAAGCACAGGGAAGCAAAATCGAACCTTTGATTAAGGGTTACGAAAATAACCACAGTGTTGTTGATAATATCGGCGACAAATTATTAGTAAACACCGATTTAGGAGCGGAAAACAAACAGGTAGTTCTGGTTGATCCAAAGAATACAGATCCTAAAAATTGGCAGAAAATCATCCCCGAATCTAAACTGGCACTAGAAGGTATTGGAACCGGAGGAGGATTTTTATGGGCATCGTACCTAAAAGATGCAAGTACGAATATTGTCCAGTTTGATTTGACAGGGAAGAAAATCGGGGAAGTAAAATTACCTGCAATTGGCACTGTTGATAGCTTTGGCGGCTACAAAGAAGATAAAGAATTCTTTTACAGCTTTTCTAATTTCACCACTCCAGGTACCATTTATCGTTACGACATTAACAAGAGCGAATCGATATTATATAAAAAATCAGGACTCCAATTTAACACCGATAACTACGAAACCAAACAGGTCTTTTATCCATCAAAAGATGGCACCAAGGTACCTATGTTTATTGTACATAAAAAAGGGATCAAGCTTGATGGCAACAACCCTGTTTATTTGTATGCCTACGGTGGTTTTCAGGTTAGTTTAACGCCTGGGTTCAGTCTTTCGCGTTTGTTGTTTTTAGAGCGTGGCGGCATTTACGTTCAGCCGAGCTTACGCGGCGGAAGCGAGTATGGCGAAGCCTGGCACAAAGCCGGTATGTTAGCAAAAAAACAGAACGTTTTCGACGATTTTATTGCTGCAGCCGAATACCTGGTTAAAGAGAAGTATACCAATCCATCTAAAATCGCTATTTCGGGCGGTTCCAACGGCGGCCTGTTGGTAGGTGCCTGTATGACCCAAAGACCCGATCTGTTTAAAGTGGCTTTACCTGCTGTTGGCGTGTTAGACATGCTGCGCTACCATAAATTTACCGTGGGTTGGGGTTGGGCAGTTGAATACGGAAGCAGCGACAACAAGGAAGATTTCGATTACCTGATTAAATATTCGCCGCTCCATAACCTAAAAAGCGGTGTTAATTATCCGGCAACATTAATCACCACAGCAGATCACGATGACCGCGTAGTACCTGCACATTCATTTAAATTTGCAGCAACCCTACAGGATAAATACAAGGGCGAAAACCCGGTTTTAATCAGGATCGAAACCAAAGCAGGCCATGGCGCAGGCAAACCAACAACGAAAGTGATTGAAGAAGCGGCTGATGTATGGAGCTTTGTGTTTCAGAATTTAGGAATGAGCTGGTAAAGCTGTCAGCTATGATGAAAATACATAAAGAAATTAAAAATAATGAGCTGTATTTATATCAAAACGGAGCGCTTATCTATAAAAAATGGTTAGCAACAGGCGAATCAAAAGTTTTCGATTTAATGGCTTACGACAAATACACATTAGTAAGCTTTAATGAAGTAGAGTACGGAAATTCAAATTCATTAGTTTCAGTACAAGCAGAATTGGAATTACACCTAACAAATGACGGGGGAAGGAAAACGGGTATTCTATCAGGATACAGGCCTAATCATGTATTCGAATATAAGCAAAGCCAAATATTACAAACCTATATTGGTGATATTAATTTTAGTGAATGGCCTACTATAGAACCTGGAGAGAAAAAGATCGTAAAAATTAGATTTCTTGATTTTCCTTCCCTCCACCAATATTTACATGTTGGGCGGGTATGGCATATTCATGAAGGTGAACGGGTTATTGGCAAGGCTAGAATATTATCTTTTTATGATTCTGGAGATGGGGGACCAAATTTCCCACTAAATCCATAGACCAATTATAATTTGCTTTAAACTGCTAAAAACCCTTAACTTTTGTTTTTACCCAATGCAAAGCATATAAAATATTGAATACAACAGGATTACAAAATTATCTAGAATATTTCTAAATAGCAGGATTGATAATACTTTATTTTGTAACTTTGCGTCAAATTTTTTTTAATGATCACTACTGATATAGCCGTAATAGGCGCTGGTCCGGTTGGCTTATTCGCCATTTTTGAAGCCGGTTTATTAAAAATGCGTTGCCATTTAATTGACTACCTGCCTCAGGTTGGTGGTCAGCTGTCTGAAATTTACCCTAAAAAACCGATATACGACATCCCGGGTTATCCTTCTGTGTTGGCCCAGGAACTTATCGATAACTTAATGGAGCAGGCAAAACCTTTCCATCCAACGTTTACTTTAGGCGAGCGTATTGAAGGTTTAGAGAAACGTGGCGAAGCAGATTTCGTTTTAACAACCAATATGGGTACGGTTATCGAAGCTAAAGTTGTGGTAATTGCTGGTGGTTTAGGTTGCTTTGAGCCACGTAAACCTGCTGTAGAAAATTTAGAGAACTTCGAGAATGGCAAAGGTGTAAACTATATGATCCTTGACCCAGAGAAGTACCGCGATCAGAAAATGGTGATTGCCGGTGGTGGCGACTCTGCTTTAGACTGGACCATTTATTTAGCAGAAGTTTGTTCTGAACTAACTTTGGTGCACAGAAGCGAGAGTTTCCGTGGTGCTCCAGATTCGGTTGCTAAAGTAATGGCATTGGCAGAAAGTGGTAAAATCAATCTGATTTTAAATAGCAATCTTCAGGCAGTACAGGGAACTGACAAATTAGAACAAGTTGAAATTGTACAGAACCGTACCATGGAAAAAACTGTGGTAGAAGCCGATCACTTAATTCCTTTGTTTGGTTTGAGCCCTAAATTAGGTCCGATCGAAGATTGGAACTTAAATATCAACAAAAGTGCAATTGAGGTTAACGTTGATGATTATTCGACAAATATCCCTGGAATTTATGCTATTGGCGATATCAACACTTACACCAATAAACTAAAATTGATTCTTTGTGGTTTCCACGAGGCTGCATTAATGAGCCATAGTGCTTATTCTTACATGAACCCAGGTGTGAAATATACCATGAAATATACAACCGTAAACGGAGTTTCAGAATTTTAAGCTTTCTACTATATTTGTGAATCAATATAAGTAAGCTAAAAAATGGAAAACAATATTAATATATACATGCAAGAGCCGGATGGCTCGGTTACTGAACACGTTGCACCAACCGACATGGGTTTAAGCCTGATGGAGTTTTTAAAAGCATCAGAGTACGATATTCTAGCTACTTGTGGCGGAATGGCCTTATGTGCTACCTGCTGCGTTGATGTGTTAGAAGGCGAAGAAAAACTTAACGAAATGACAGACGATGAGTATGCCATGTTAGATACTTTGCCTGATCTGTTGCCAAATTCGCGTTTAGCCTGCCAATTGCAGTTAAACAACAATATGGACGGATTAAAAGTGAAATTACATGGCGTAAGCTAGGTTGTAAAAGATATTAAATGGAAAAAGGCTATACTTATGTATTGCCTTTTTTTGTTTTCAATAGATCCGAATTGTAAACGGCCAACCGAAGACTGCAAACTGATTTGGGCGTTACCCAATCCCGTGGAATACGGGAAGGGTCCGGGCTTTTCAGGGCTACGCTTCGCTCCGGTACCGATGAAAACCTGTGAAACAAGCAAGCATACCATGATTAAATAAAAACAGATGCTTAATCGGTACTGAACCCTTACAATCCCTAACGCGGACTCATCGCAACTTTAGACCTTTAAGGTTTTGGAGCAGCCCCCTTTGTTATTAAACCTGATAAAGCGAAAAGCCCGGAGCGCAGCGAGGACTTGCAGCGATAGCAGGGCTATGATCCGCCACGACAACAGAACCCAACATTTCCAAAAACGACGAAAATAAGCCTACGCTTCAGGACTAAAAATCTTTAATTTCTAACGCTGGGATTACAAATCCCGAATAACGGAATCTTGTATCAGAGACCTCGCAGGTTTTGAAACGGCGCAGCCCTCAATGAGACCATTGAAAACAATATAATTTACGAATTAAACCTACGAGGTCTAGATGGCAACTTATTGAATATTTACTTTCTGCTTTTCTACATTCCAGCCATACACTTCTACAGCTAAATTACTTTGTTTCCCTGTATATTCTACCGTTATCGTTTTACTTTCTCCAGGTAAAATACTCACGTAGTTATCGTCATAAAAAGCAGGAAGCACACGTTCGCCGGTATTGCCATTTATTAAAGCAACACGGTTAAAAAATGCCACTGGGTTTCCGTTTGCATTACTCAAAGTAACCGTTACCTTGCCGTTTTTCTGATCAACAGTTGTAACTTTTAACGGTGCCTGTTTGATGCTTTTTAAACCCGAATATTCGCCATCTTTACCTGGAAGCCAATAAATATTCTCGCTTAAAATATTTTGCTTCTGATCTAAAATCCTTAAAGAAACGAACACACCTTCTTTTTTATCCAGTTTTGCCAGGAAATCATTCAAAGGGAACAACCTTCTTACTGAAGACGGACCAACTGAGTTAAATACCTGAGAGTAGAAATAATCTTTGCCATCCATATCGTAAGCTTTCGCCTGTACCATCAGGTTGTTTTTAGTGCTAAACCCATTGTTTACGATGGTAACCATGCTATCCAAAGGATTCATCATCACATGCAAAGGTTCACTTCCTTTCCTTAAGCCATATAAACAGGCATTAGGATCAAGGTAATAATCGTACATCTGTCCACGCATGGCTGTCCAGGGGTTTTGGGTTTTCCAGATGATTGAACCGGTATACCAGTCCCACATTTTGTTCGAGAACCCCTCCATTAATGCCCTGTATTGATCGTAGTTGGCCAATTGAGCCTTCATCGCAAAATCTTCTGCACTTTTTGGCTTGCCATACGGATTAAGGTATTGCTCGTAAGAGATGTATTTATGATAATCCCATACCGAATCGGGCTTAGCTTTGTATTGAGGCGCAATCAGGTTTTCTTTTGGGATAAAACGGAGCAGGGAAGCGTAATCGCCTACCCCTACCGATCCTACTTCCGAATTGTAAGGAAATGTTCTGGTACCCCAAAAAGTTTTAATATCCTGTATACCGTAAGGGCCATCACCGTTCCCTCCAATGGAATTGAAAGACATTTCGTCGCTATTGGAGAAATCAAAAAGTTTTCTCGTTCCATCTAAGCGCGGCAGAATATCGTTCTTTAAAGGCTCCAAAATATCTTCCGGTGGTGTAATCTCATTTCCACCACACCAAAAAGCAAGTGAAGCATGGTTTCTGATCATTTTGATCTGATCTTCAATGGCTGTTAAGGTTAAATGATGATCATCAGGATAATTTCTCCTTGTCCATTGATCTTCTTTTTTCATTGGATCTACCCACCGCCCGTTACAATCGCCACTGAACCAGAAATCCTGAAAAACCAGCAAGCCATATTTATCGCAGGCATTGTAAAACTCAGGCCTTTCTAAAATTGCTCCTCCCCAAATCCTGATCAGGTTGAGGTTCATATCTTTATGATAACGCACTTCAGCATCGTAGCGGGCATCGCTAAAACGGAGCATTGCATCAGAAATAATCCAGTTACCACCCTTAATAAAAATCTTTTGCCCGTTTACCAAAGCGCCCATACTTTTGGTATGCTCGTTCCAGATATTATCTATTTGGCGAACCCCCACTTTAAGCTGTTCTTGATCCAAAACCTGATTGGCTGCTATAAATTCGATCTTCACATCATACAGGTTCTGCGGCCCGTATCCGCTTGGCCACCATAATTTAGGGTTGTCGAGCTGTAAATCCGGAAGTTTAACCGTAGTTGTCTTATTGGCTGCAATAGTAGTTGGCTGTTTAACCAATTTTCCGGCAATTTGATATTGTAAAATGCCAGAAACAGGCTTATCGGTCGGATTTTCAACTTCAACAGAAACTTTAACGGTAGCCGGATTCTGTTTCCCTTCTGGTAAACGTTTGCCTGGAACCAAGGTAATAACCTGTGGATTCAGGATATTGATGCTTTTTGTTTTCTCGATGGTCACTTTATCCCAAATACCTGTATTCCGATCACGTGTAGGCTGAATCCAATCCCAACCGGCTGTATATTGTGTGGTTAAACCTTTGGCAATGGTGCCATCACCACCCTGGCCACCGTTGGGGTTACCTGGAAAATCCGGAGGGTAAACAATTACAGCAATCCTGTTTTTCCCGTTTGAAGATAACAGTTTGGTAATGTTATATTGCGCCCAAAGGTGCATCCCAACCTGGGTTTTTGGATTAACTTTTTTTCCGTTTAAATAAATTTCGGCTTTGTAATTTATTCCCCTAAACTGCAACCAAACCTGTTCGTTACCCGCCGCGCGCTCTTCAAAATCTTTTACAAACCAATAGGTGTAATAATCGTTACCGGTTTTATACACATCAGGAATTTTCTCATTGTTCATTCCATAAAATGGATCGGGTACTTTTTTGTTGTTCAGCAAAGTCGTTAATACTGTGCCTGGTACAGTTGCAGGCATCCAACTGTTAATCGAAAAACCTGTTTTCGAAATTTCTGAACCAGTAGATTTAGCATCTTTGATATTGGTACATACCCAACCCGAATTTAGTTCATAGCGCTGTTGTGCATTTACGGTCAAAGCCGAACAGAGTAAGAGAAGTAGGAATATTTTCTTCATTATTATTAAATTATTGAATGAGTGATTTATTGAATGAGAGAATGTTTTATTTACTGAATGAGAATTTTCACTATTGGTATAGTAAGCATTCAATCATTTTCAATTTAATCATTACTTAGTTGAAACTGGTCTGTCTTCTTGTTTTACACCCCAGGTTGCTGATGGTTTATTGCCCATATAAATTTGCATATTTCCGCCCGCTGTTATGGTTTTATGCAGGATAAATGATTTAGTATAAGCTTTGCCATTCAGCACAATTTTCTGAATGTACTTATTCTCTGCACTATTACCCACAACCTTTATATTGAATTTCTTATTCCCATGCAGCGAAATGATTGCATCGTTAATTAATGGCGTTCCGAAAACGTAAGCCCCGTTTGCCGGATTAACAGGATAGAAACCCATTGCCGAGAAGACATACCAGGCGCTCATTTGGCCTACATCTTCGTTACCACACAAACCATCAGGTTTTGAAGAATAAAAATCTTTGTCGATTTTACGGATCAGATCGGCAGTTTTCCATGGCTGACCTGCGTAAGTATATAAATAAGGGATGTGGTGGTTGGGTTCATTTCCCTGTGCATAATTACCGATCAACCCACTAATATCCGGCGAACCGTTGGTTCCCAAATCTAAGGGTAAGGTAAATAGTGAGTCGAGTTTATTGATAAAAGCTTTATCCCCTCCAAAAAGATTGATCAGCCCTTCTACGTCTTGTGGTACCAGCCAGGTGTATTGCCAGGCATTCCCTTCTACATAGTCATCTTCACGGTGTTTGGATGAAAAGGGATCGAATGGGCTTCTCCAGTTTCCATTGGCAAGTTTACCCCGCATAAACTGAACACTCGGATCGAAATATAAACGATACAGTTTCGATCTTTTGCTAAAGTAAGTAAGATCTGCTGTTTTATTCAGTGCCTTAGCCATTTGTGCAATGCAATAATCATCAATAGCATACTCCAAAGCCTTACCCACTGATTCGTTTATTTTATCGGCAGGAATGTATTTAAGCTCCTGAATGTATTCGATGCCATCTGTTTTTTGCATAGCCGATTGTTTTATCGCTTCGTATGCCAGATTTACATCAAAACCCCGGTATCCTTTTAAATAAGCATCAACAATAACCGGAACAGCATGGTAGCCCACCATGGTATTGGTTTCACTGCCCATTAAATGCCAAACGGGTAGTTTACCCTGTTGTTTATAGATGGCCAACATGGTATTTACCATATCGTTTACTTTATCCTGGTGCAGAATGGTGTACAATGGATTGGCTGCACGGTAAGTATCCCACAGTGAAAAGGTAGTGAGGTTATTGAAACTGGCCTTTTTGTATACCTTTTTATCTGTACCGAGGTAATCTTTGTTTACATCGTTAAAAAGTGACGGGGCCACCATGGTATGGTACAAAGCAGTATAAAATATCTTTTTGGTCGTATTTGAAGCCTCAATTTTTACCTTGGCAAGTTCTTTTTCCCACTTCGCATCACTGTTTTTAACTGTAGCGGTAAAATCCCATCCTGGCAATTCTGTTTTTAAGTTTAAAATGGCATTTTCAATGCTTACCGGAGATAAAGCAACTTTAATCTGTAGTTTATCATGATTAATGGCATTAAAGTTTACCGCTGCTTTTAGTTTTTTGCCAGATAATGCCAGGCCGCTTTTAACGGCTGTGCTATCGTATAATGCAATACTTTTAATCGGTTGTGAAAGTTTGATTACAAAATACAAACGTTGATCGTTGGCCCAACCTTTCGAATTACGATGCCCTACAATAGTGGTCGCATCGAGCTGTTTAAATGATGCAGATACAGGTGCATCCCAGCCTATACCTTCTATCAAATCGATAATGACATGTGGGTTTTCAGCACCTTTTTTAAAAGTATATTGGTGAAAACCAACTCTTTCGGTTGCTGTTAGTTCGGCTTTAATCTGGTATTTATCAAGTAATACACTGTAATAACCAGCTTTGGCTATTTCATTTTGATGCGAAAATTTAGACAGGTAGCCGTTCTGGTCTTCGGCTGTTTTACCTTTCTCAAGCAATAATTTACCTGTTGCAGGCATGATCGAAATATCGCCCAGATCGCCGATTCCGGTACCACTTAAATGCGTATGTGCAAAACCGGTAATGGTATTACTAACGTAATTATACCCACTGCACCAATCCCAGCCTTCAAAAATGTTGTTCGGCCCGAGCTGAACTGCACCAAAAGGAACATTTGCGCCTACAAAAACGTGACCGTGTTTTGCTGATCCGATTAATGGATCTACATACCGGGTAAGTTTGGTGTTCTGCTGCGCAGCTGCATTAAGAGAGAATAGAGAGGCCGTTAGAAATAGAATAGACGAGGTTTTCTTGAACTGCATGTGTGCTTATAATTTCTTACATTAGAATTTAAAGCCTAAAAGTAAAACGTTTTACGTTTATTCTCTCATAAAGAGGAAAGAATTACATCAAAAGCATTGGATTTTGTCGATTATTGGGAGATAACAGGCTTTTGAACGCGAGAGATCGTCATTGCGAGAAGGCTTTTTCAGCTGACGAAGCAATCTTACAACTATCGCTAATAGCGAACGCATTAAGATTGCTTCGTACCTCGCAATGACGATTCTTTTATTGAAATCAAAAGATCCTTCACTGCGTTCAGGATGACAGCATATATAAACGTCCTGTTACCCAATCTCCAAAACAATTACCCGATCCGGTTCTGCACTATTTAAAGTTGCAGTAATGTTTAATGTTGATTTTTTAAAGGTATAGTTTACCGGACTTTTATCTTTCAATAAATATGCTTTTTTTATTTTCTTTAGCGGAACGTTTTCTAAGTTAAGTGTAGTGGTTTTTCCGTCAACCAGGTGGATATAAACTTTTTTGTCGCTTTGCGTAATGCTTCCCCAGGCCTGTGGTTTTATAAATCCGGCTTTAGTACCGTAAATGCTTTCGCCATATACTTTAAGCCAATCGCCCAAACCGACTAATCGGTCTTGAAACTCTGGCTGAATTTTACCACTCGGCATTGGCCCGATGTTCAGTAAAAGATTAGAACCTAAACTTGCTGCTTTAACCAACATATGCACCAGTTCTTTATTCGTTTTGTAATAGGTATCACTCAGGTTATATCCCCACGAATTTGAAATGGTTTCGCAGGTTTCGAGCGGTAGTTTATCTGATGCCTTTTGAAAACTTAAACCTGATTTATTCTCACCTGGAAGATCGCGTTCGAACATTTGAAAATCTTCTCCGGCAAAGGGTGTAAGGTGGTGATTGTTACCAATCATGCACTGTGGCTGAAGTTTGTGGATTAAACCATAAATTTCATTGTATTTCCAATCAATCCTTGATGTCCTGTCTTTTGATCCTTCTGGTTCAGTCTGATCCCAATGCCCGTCGAACCAGATTCCGCCAATTTCACCATAATTGGTCAACAACTCTGTTAATTGGTTTTTCATGAACTGCAAATAACTTGCATAATCGCCTTTACCAGTCCTACCTGAGTTCTGTCCGGTACGGCCGGTTTCGTGCGGATAGTCTTCTCTTCGCCAATCTAACAGCGAATAATACAGGTATAGTTTTATGCCTTGCTTATGGCACTCATCTGCCATCATTTTTACAATATCTTTTTTGTAGGGCGTATTCATGATATTGAAATCAGAATATTTTGTATCCCACATGCTAAAACCATCATGGTGCCTGGTAATCAGTGTAATATATTTCATTCCGGCATTCTTCGCCATGCTCACCCATTGTTCGGCATTAAACTCAACAGGATTAAAAAAATCTTTAAGGTTGGTATAATTATGAACATTCAACTTTCGTTCGTTCATTACCCATTCGCCGCTCCCTGGTATACTAAAAGGCCCCCAGTGGATAAATAAGCCAAAACGGGCATCGTTAAACCATTTACGGCTTTCGATATTTGATGGAGATGGGCTGTAAGTTTGGGCGGAAATATTGAATGCTACAAAGCCAAAGAAACACAAAAGCAGTATTTTTTTCATGCGAATATTTTCGATTTGATTAGAATTTGAAATTAATCATTTATTCACGTTAATCAACCATTAAGCTAATAGGGCTTAAGCTTTTTCCATTAAAACTTAAGATTCCACATTAAAAACCAAATTTAGGCGCAGTTGTGTTAAGTTAAGTAAAACAAAAAGTATATAAACAGCTATTTTGCTTTCTAACCTGGCAAGGTTGAAAAACTTACTATTTATTTTATAGTCAACCTATTAATCAACAACAGCAAGCGCTTTAACTGGCTTACCTATTACTTTGTAATTTCCATCGCCTTTTAAAATGGCCAGGATCTGCGATTGGTTCGTAAAAAGATTTTTTGCTGCAGCCAATTCTTTATCGTACTGGAAGCTCTGCTCAATTCTTCCTTTTTCATAAAAATATCGGCTTACGATCTGTGTTTCTAAAACTCTTTTTATTTCTGCTTTATGGCTAACCAGATCAGTTTTTTTAGAAGAGGTAAGTTTATATTTAAGATTCTCCAGATCGGTTTTTACCTCAGCAGATTTATTTTCCTTTTCGGCTTCTAAACGTAAATCGGAAAGCAACCTTTCGGTACGGCTTAGGTAGGTTAAATCTTTATCGGCCAAACTGCCAGAAAACGCAGCATAGTCCGCATCAGATAACTGGAAAGTTTTGGCCGAGGCCAAACTTGGTTTTTCTTTCCTGTATTGATTTGCGTAGTTAAAGAAAAGGTTTTTATTAAGCATTGAAATGGTAATCGGGCTGAGCTTTATGGCATCTACCACAATATCGGGATAAACACCATTACCACTGTACACGTTTCTTCCCGCTTTGGTTTGGTACATCACCATGGTCGAATCGGCAAAACGTTCTGCAACACCATCTGCATTTTTGTGTGCATAATCTAATTTTTGGATGCACCTGCCTGATGGTGTATAATATTTTGCCACAGTTACTTTAACCAAGCTGTTATAGGGCAGGTTAAAGGTTTGCTGAACCAAGCCTTTGCCATAACTACGTTGACCAATTACAATGGCACGATCCAAATCCTGTAAAGAACCCGCAACAATCTCTGAGGCTGAGGCCGAATTTCCATTTACAAGCACTACTAACGGAACCGAGGTAGAAACCGGGGTTAAAAGTGTTTTATAGGCAATGGTTTTCTCTACATTTTTGCCTTTTTGGGTCACAACAAGCTGATCCTTATTCACAAAGAGGTTCACAATTTTAACCGCTTCCTGCAAAATACCCCCGCCGTTGTTTCTCAAATCTAAAACCACACCTTTTGGGTTTTCTTTTTGAATTGCCAACAGGGCATCTTTAACTTCCTGTCCGGAATTTTCAAGAAATTTATCGAGTTTGATGTAACCGATGCCATCGCCAACCATTCCTGAGTAAGAAACGTTAGGCTGTTTTATTTCATCACGGACAAGTTTTTTAGTGATTTCTTTTCCCTCTCTGATCACCAACAAATCAACGGCTGTGCCTTTAGGGCCACGCAATAATTGGCTAACTTCTGAGCGGTCTTTTCCTTTTATAGCAGTTCCATTGATGCTCAGCACCTGATCGCCGGCTTTAATATCACCTTTATTTGCAGGATAACCTTCGCTCACTTCATTGATAAACAGTTTGCCATCAATAAAAACAGTACTTGCACCAATACCACCATATTGAGTGCTCACATATTTCAATTTGTAATCTTCAATCTCCGATTCTGGAACGTATTCGGTATAAGGATCTAAACTATCTAACATGGCATCAATCCCCGTTTTCATCAATTGGGGGGCATTGGTGTCATCAACATAATTGATATTGATTTCTTTATAGAGCGAAGCAAAAATATCCAGATTTTTAGATACTAGGAATAAATCTTCTTTAAATGAAAAAGACAAAACAGCCACGCCAAAGGCCGCTGCTAAAAGACCATATTTTAGTTTCTTCATTCCCTTATATATTTTAATTCCGAAGGGCAAGTTAAATGAAATACCGCTCTTTTTGGAAGATTATTATTGATTAAGTACAAACGTAAATGTACAAAAACCGATAAATATTAAAAACAGCTTATTTGGGCTAAGCGTAAATTAAGCGTTACGCGAAAAAGAAGAGAATGAAAACAAGGAAAATTTATTAAAGTCTGTTACCCTTGGTATCGGCAAGTGCTTTTTGAATAGTAAATTCGATGTAGGTGCGGTCGCGTTTTACCAAACGCATTAAATCTTCAATCAGTTGATCTTCTTTGCCTGGCGTAAATGCTAAAGGCTCGTTCGCCAGATCGCGATATTTCCTTAAGAACTTGGTTTTTACTTTAAATGCAGTTTCTGAAGTAAGTTGAAAATTAGCCATGGCATATTTTATTTGATGCAAAAGTAAAAAATATTTGCTCAGGTTAATACCTTTTTATGTGATGTGACAAAAAAAGTGGAGATTCGCGGATTCTTTTTGCACGATAATTGTGTTAAAAGCACGTTATAAAACCTAATCGGTATAAAAACCGCTTAATACAAATTTTTAAAAATGAAACCATGGCAGGTATCATTGATCGTTTATGGTTTTATAACCTTTAAAAAACAAAATTAAACAACATGAAAAAAATCATCTTCTCTATTGTTTTCCTAACCTTGGGTTGGGCAACATCAAAGGCACAAACGTTTAACCTCGGGGTTAAGGCAGGCGTAAACTTAGCAAAGTTAAATGCAGATTTTGCAAGTGAAGAAAACCGTTTAGGTTATCAGATCGGTGCCTGGGCACGCATTGGTGGCGCTAGTTTGTATGTGCAACCAGAGGCTTACATTGGCAGCAAAGGCAATAAATTTATCAGCATTACGCAAGATAATGGGAACGAAGTTACAGCTGAAGGAAAAGTAAAATTTACCACTTTAGATGTACCTGTTTTATTGGGAACAAAATTTGGTGCTAAAAATTTAAACTTCCGCTTAATGGCTGGTCCGGTTATTTCATTTATTCTGGATGAAAATTCGTCGTTTAGTTCTGCCTATCAACAAGCAACCGATTTCGACAACTACAAAAACCAGGCGCTGGGCCTACAGGCTGGTGCTGGTGTAGATGTGGGTAACATTTCGGTTGATTTACGCTACGAAGCTGGTTTATCCAACATCAGTAAAAGTGAAAAATACAGCCAAAAGCCGAACTTGTTTCAATTGAGTTTAGGATTTAAAATTTTGTAATTTTTTCAACAAAACGAGTAAGAGGCGGCCAATGGTCGCCTTTTTTTGTTTAATCCTTTTTTTGCAATTGAAAAAGCTATTTCTTAACCTGTTACAGCACACTTATTAATATGTAAAATTGGCATTACAGCCCTGTTTAAGCCCTAAAAAATGTCGATTTTTATAGTAAAACAATTAAACGAAAACCAAAATGAAACATCCTATTCTTTTACTGTTTGCTATTATTATATCGCTCTCTGTAAAAGCCCAAAATTTTAAATATGCTTTTGTAACTGATACCCATGTTGGGTCATCAACAGGCGAAGAAGATCTTAACCGAACTGTTGCTGATTTAAATATGCTGAATGACATCGATTTTGTGATCATTACTGGCGATATCACCGAAATGGGCACTAATAACGAGCTTAAACTGGCCAAAGATATCCTATCGAAATTAAATAAACCATACCACATTATCCCTGGAAACCACGATACCGGATGGTCGGAATCAGGAGGAGTAAATTTTATCAAAGCGTTTGGCGGCGATAAATTTATTTTCGATCATAATGGCTACCGTTTTATAGCATGTGCATCTGGCCCTTACGTAAGGATGAGCGATGGGCACATTCCAAGGGATGCTACCGTTTGGCTGGATAGTGTGCTTAAAGCAACACCTAAAAATATGCCCATTATTTTTGCCAACCACTACCCATTGGATAACAGTTTGGATAATTGGTACGAAGCAACAGATAAGTTAAAGAAATATAATATCCAGTATGCCATTTGCGGCCATGGACACAATAATCATCCTTATAATTTTGAAGGTATTGAAGCCACAATGGGCCGCTCTAATCTAAGGGCAAAGGATAGTATTGGTGGGTATAACATTGTAACCATGACCAAGGATAGTGCATTTTTTCAGGTTAAAAAACCAACCCGGGATATTCTTCCGGTATGGCGAAAAATTGCACTAAAAACTTTTCTGGCCGATTCAAAAAAATATGATCGTCCTGATTTTGCCATCAATAGCAAATACCCGGGCACAAAAGAAGTTTGGACTTACCACTCTAACGCAAACGTAGTGAATACACCAACTTACACATCGAACAATGTTATTTTTGGCAATAGCTTAGGTTTGGTTGAAGCCTTAAATAAAAATACCGGGAAGAAAGTATGGACATTTAAAACCAAAGGCGCGATCTATTCATCACCAGTTGCTGTTAACAATATGGTTATCTTCGGTTCAGGCGATGGCACCATTTACGCATTAAGTGCAAAAACAGGAAAGGAAATCTGGCATAAAGAAGCAAGCAATTCGGTATTAGGTTCGCCAGTGGTTAACGGGCAAAAAGTGTACATAGGAGGCAGCGATAATACCTTTAGGGCATTGGATATTAAAACGGGGAACGAAATATGGGCATTTAAAGAAGTAGAAGGTACAATTGTGGGCAAGCCACTTATTTATCAGGGCAAAATTATTTTTGGATCCTGGGGCAGGCATCTATACGCACTTGATATTAACAGCGGGAACTTGTTATGGAAATGGAACAATGGCCAGGGCAACAGAATGTTTTCGCCAGCTATGGTAACGCCTGTTGCTTATAACGGCATCGTTTACATTGCAGCCCCTGACCGCTATTTAACAGCCATTGATGCTAACAATGGCAGCACGCTTTGGCGAAACAAAGAAGCTACGGTTCGCGAATCGATCGGACAGTCCGCAGACAGTACCATCATTTATGGCAAAACCATGCAGGACGAAATCGTAGCTTATAAAGCGCAGGCACAAGATCCGGGTGTACTTTGGCGATACAATGTGGGCTTTGGATATGAACATGTACCATCCATGTTGATTGAAAAGGACGGAAAGGTGTTTTTTGGAACAAAGAATGGTGTTATTTATGCTATCGATCCTAAACAACAAAGCACGGTTTGGGCACACAAAATAGATAATTCGATGATCAATACCGTAAATGTGATTGATGGAAAAAATATACTTGCGAGTACAATGGATGGAAAAGTAGTTTGGTTAAGCACGAAATAACAAGCATAAAAAAACCTCCTCAATCTTATTAAGTTTGAGGAGGTTATATTAATTCAACAAATACTTAAAGCACTACCAGCCTGTAGTTTGTGTAAGCTTATAGCCCTTTTCCTGATATTGAATAATCTGCGCCTGCCCTACTGGTGCTAAATATGCCCTATCTGTAAATGCATTTCTATTCGCCGCATTGGTAACCATCCAATAACCTACCATGGCCGCAGCATTTGTGCCATCATAGGTAACAATGGTGCCATCAGTCTTTTTAACCTTAACATTTCGAGCGGTTGCATTAGCGGGAGTTAAATAACTTGCAGCCTCGGTTTGTACATTAACCCATGGCCCCAAAAAATAGTCAGGATTGGTACTGAAATCCATATTGTTTAATTTTTTCCAGCGTTTTAAATCCAACAACCTGGTATGCTCAAACACAAATTCCATGCGACGCTCCCTGCGGATTTCCCAGATCAAGTCTGGAACATCGGTATCTTTAGCCGGATCAACAGGAAGTGCCCCTAACGTTAGTGGAGCTGTTTTTAATACCCCTTTTGCAGTTGCCGCAGCATCTAAAGGCCGGTTTCTGATCGCATTTACCGATTTGTTCAAATCAGCCTGCGTTACGGCTGTACCACCAAAATACTGAGCCAGCACTGCTTTGGCTTCTATCCAATTTAATACTACTTCTGCTAACCTCATTACAGGTGCATCGCTCGTATTGGTATTGCTGCCCCATGCAGCCGGATAAGTTTTACCGATATAGGTTAAAGCCTCTCTTGATGCAAATTTAAAACCGTAAAGCAATGTTGCCGAAGGAACCAGGGCTTTATCATAAAATGAAGCTTCAAAACGGGGATCTCTTGTTTTTACCAGATCGGCAATTGTAAATGAGTTGGCTCCGGCAACAGCAGAGTTTTGCCATACTTTACCATCGTTAAGGAGGAAAGATTTGATTAAAACTAAATTTGCATCAACTCCTACTACCTCTGTTCCATTTTGGTAAGAACCAATACTGTGTGTAACTGTTAAAGCAGCATCGTAAGTCCTATAAAGCAATACTTCCGGATGCCCTGCCAGGTTATCACTCGAAAACAATGATTTAAAATCGCGGGTGAAATTATATTTGTTGCTATTGATCACATAATCGCCTGTCTCAACAGCAAATTCTAAGTATTTTTTTGCTCTTGCCGCATCTAAACCATGGTAATGCTCATAAGTTCCTTCAAATAACATGAATCTTGAGATAAAAGCAGCAGCAATGTATTTATTTAAAAACTGAGCCCCGTCATTTTCACGCATATTGGCCATCACAAATTTAAAGTCATCATATACTTTATCCATAACCACCCCCCTGGCATCTCTATCTTTATATAAAGCAGCCAGATCGGTATCCGAAAGCTCTTTATCAAAATAAGGCACATCGCCAAAAACACTTACCAAACGACTGTATTCAAACCCCCTAAAAAAACGGGCAACTGCTGTCCAGTGGTTATAGGCTTCGGTAGTAATTTTAGGCTTTGCCACATCGTTTAAACGGGCAAGCATTACGTTCGATTTTCTGATCCAGGCAAAATCCCAGGTGGGGCCTGCATAAGTACCCAACCAATCAGCTGCTTCAGAAACAGAACCTCTTGTAGTAGGGACACTACTTTCAAAGTTAATCTGAACATTTTTACCTGTTAAATCATCCGAGAAAGTATAACCCCTAACAGGTGTATAATCAACTCCAAAGCCAGTACTGTAACCGTTAAAATAGTTAGGGTAGTAACTGTTGGCGTACATGCGGATATCATCTTCACCACGCCAATATTGTCCATCAACATAAGATGTTAAGGGTGGACGGTCTAAAACATCCTTATTACAAGACACCAGAAGTAGGCAGGCCATAACCGGCAAACCATATATGTATTTAAAATATTTCATCTTCTTAATTTTTTAAAAATTCAACTGAACACCAAAAGAAATACTCTTGAAGGCTGGGATTCCGGTTCCTGTGCGACCGCTGTTATAATTTGATTGATCCCAGATCGAATAGCCGCTAACACTCTCCGGATCGATTGGCAAATCACCCAAATGATCCCAGGTAAAGAAATTCTCTAATGCAGTATATACCCTAAGTGAGCTGATACCTACTTTTTTGGTCAACATCTGTGGAAAAGTATAACCAACGGTTAAATTTTTCAATCTTAAATAAGCCATATTTAACAGATAGCGATCCTGAACCTGCATGTTATTGGTGGTTCCACTGGCTGCATTGTTATAAGCAGCAGGGTAAAAAGCATCGGGTGTTTGCGGCGTCCAGTAGTTACCTGCAATTGCTTCGGGCATTGCACCATCAGCCGAGTTAAAGCCTGGGATAGCTAAAAATCCAGCACCCCATATTTTACGGCTACCTACACCCTGGAAAAATGCACTAATATCAACCCCTTTAAAATCGGCCCCCAGCCTAAAACCATACTCGTAACTCGGGTTAGAATTTCCGATTACTTCTAAATCGCCGTGATTGGCCAATGTACCATCTCCATTACTGATTTCCCCATCGCCGTTAATATCTCTAAACTTAACATCACCAGGGCCAAAACGGAAGTTGGATGAATTTTGTAAAAATGGTTGGTAAACTGGTTTTTCGCCATTTGGTCCGGCTTTTAGTTTATAGGCCTGCTTACCTGCATTCAGCTTACTTTCAGCAGATGTTAAAGTAATCAAGATTGGTTTACCCGAGCCATCTAGTTCAAAATCGCTGGTTTGGTACAATCTATCGGTACGGTAGCCCCAAATTTCGCCAATATCCTTTCCATTATAGTTATTAAGTACTTGCGTTCCAGAACCATACTCGGTTAACCTTGTTTTGGCATCAGAAATATTTCCTTTGAAATTAATTCCTAAACCATTTTTAAACCTGTGGTTAAAATCTAAGGTCAATTCCCAACCTCTGGTTTGTAGCGAACCGAAGTTTCCCTGTGGCGCTCCGGCACCAAAAGTAAAAGGAATGCCTTCCTGTGGCACAATCATATTATTGGTGTTTCTTTGAAAAACATCAAAAGAAAGATTTACCTTATTATTTAAAAGGGTTGCGTCTAGTCCTATATTGGTAGTTACAATATCCTGCCATTGAATTGCTTCTTTAATTGCATCAGGCGTACCTACATAATTTACTTTGGCACCGTTTGCACCAATCCAACTCGACTGTCCGCTTGGCATAGTTGCAATGTATAAATTGTTAGGTACGGTCTGATCGCCTATTGAACCCCAGGACCCTCTGAATTTTAACTGATTTAGCAGTGGTTTAGTCCAGGCCATAAAACTTTCTTCACTGGCTACCCAACCTGCCGAGAATGAAGGAAACCACCTCCACTGCAAATCGGTTGGGAATTTAGAAGAACCATCGTAACGCAAGTTACCTTCAATAAGGTATTTGTTTTTAAAAGCATAGTTTACACGACCAAAATATCCCAATTGTGCTTCCCATCTTTTATCTGACCCAGGAATGTTTATCCCACCTGGGATAATACCCATCACTGCGCTAGATGGAAGTACGGTTTGAAGTCCGGTACCAAACCTAAACTGTGGGTTTATGATATCGCTTAAATTGGTGATTTGACCAAACTGTGATTCTGCGGTAGATGTAACCCGGTTTAAACCTAAAATAAATTTAAAATCGTGGCTTTCCTTAAGGTTTAAACTATAAGTTGTAAAAGCATTAATGGTATGGCTAAAATAGCTTGTAGCAGATCGTGCAAAATGATCTGGACTTGAGCCTGGTGTGGTATACATATCCATAGACAGATCATAAGCTGCAATTGCGCCGGCTGTAGTGCTTGATACCACCTGGCCCTGATCGTTTACATAAACAGGTGCACCACTTGCATCTAAACGCGCTTTAGGTGCTACCCACGAGTTTCTTGCGGTAAATCTAGTGCCCGGTCTTTTCCAATCTTCGTTCTGATTGGTAAAAGTATAATCAAAATCTACCTTCCAGTTTTTTAAGATATTAACGGTAGATCCTAAATTTACATTGGCATAATTTAACAATATATTAGCGGTATTTGCTGAAGCCACTTCACTTTCAGGACTGCGGATGGCATCTCCATTCTCATCTTTACCCAATGGGTACAAGGAACTCCAACGATATAAATACAACCATGGATCGGCAGTTGTAGAGCTTGTGGTATAAGCATATTGTTTATTTCTCCGTGAATATAATGCGCCCCCACGTATGGTAAGGTATTTGTTGATTTCACTTGAAATTTTAAATGAAGCATTGTAGCGCGTAAAACGATCTTCTTTTGCCGGCTTTAGCATCCCACTCTGATCGAGCAATGCAAGTCCGATATTATAAGATGTTTTTCCGGTTGTACCACCAACTGATAGGTTATGTTGTTGGGTAGGTGCCCATTCTTTGATCATATAATCGTAAGGATCGTAAGTTCTTACGCCCATTTTCTGGTTAGCACCCTGAACGTACCAATCTCTACCAAATACTGTTGGGTCGTTTGGCCCTATTGTACTGCCGTATTTCTCTTTCCAGGCAACCGCCTTTTCATAACTTGCTCTATCTACATAATAAAATGCGCCAACTGGTGTGGTTACACCAATACGTTCAGCAGCATCAACCGTATATTTCAAACCGTTTACATCAGCCATCTTTAAGTCTTTCCAAACGTTTTGGAAAGAAAAGTTATTTGAATAATTAATTGATGGCTTATCAGTGCCTGAGCCTTGTTTAGTAGTAATTAATACCACACCGAAAGCGGCCTTAGCGCCATAAATAGATGCTGCTGCTGCATCTTTCAAAATGGTAATAGAGGCAATATCATTTGGATTAACCAATTGGATGCTTGGAATCTCTACATTATCCAATAAAATCAACGGAGAACTTCCCCCTGCAAATGATGCCAACTGCCCTCTAATTTTGATCACCGGGTCAGAACCAATCTCTCCACTGGGAACAGTTACACTTAAACCAGATGCAGCACCCTGTAGTGCTCTACCAACATCTGCAATTGGCCTGCCCTCCAGCGTCTTTTTTACATCAATGGTAGAAACTGCTCCGGTAAGATTGCCTTTGCGCTGAGTTCCATAACCCACCACAACTACATCATCCAGCCCCTGAGCATCTGTTTTCAGGCTAACATTGATTGTTTTACCTGCGCCAACAGTTCTTTCTGTAGTTACATAACCGATATAAGAAAACACCAATATATCACCATTGGAGGCTTTGATAGAATAAGTTCCGTCGGCGGTAGATTGTGCAACAATAGTGCTTCCCTTTACTCTAACGGAAACTCCTGGTATTGGTCCATCCTCAGATGTAACCTTACCTGTAATGGTAGTTTGTTGTGCAATGGCATGGGCCAGCAACACAAACGTACCAAGAAAAATTAATAGTAGTTTTTTTTTCATAAACGTAAGTTTAGAATTGTTTTGTAGTTTAGTCTTAATACCGCATAAAACAGCAATATTTAAGTAAATATCACTAAATATTTGATTAAAAAAAACAAATTTGGTTTTGCAACATCTATATTACCGCACAAACACGCAAAAAAGCGCATTATCTGATTATTAAGCAGTTATTGCATTATCTCTATTTCTTTCTATGCTGCTAAAAAAATCTGGGAAATGAAAAAGCCAACCGCTATGGGTTGGCTTTTATATCTGTAATTTAATCTATCTGATTAAAAAGAACGATACGTAAGGTCTACGTGGTGCCGTTGTGATGCCACTATAGCCACTGGCAAAAATGGTATAAACCCTTTTGTTTAAAAAAGTACTTGCACTGGTATAATTAGCAAGAACCGTTGCAGTTGTTATTGCTGCTCCAGCCGGCCTGATTTTCCAGGTTTTTGATTGCGCAGACCTTAATGTAATCTCGTTAGTAATGTTTAAATAATTTACGTTGCCTGCAATGAGCGAGTCTTTTGTATTATCGCTTGCACTGGTTCCGTAATATAGATCTACAGATGGTACATTTGGCATTAAGTTGATAAACCGGTATTTACAATAGGCCGTATCCGGCCTGGTAAAACTTTCCTGAGTTAAAACATTCTTGGTATTTGCAGCGGTATCGGTAATATGCGCAACATAATTTTTGCCTGCTTCTATCTGGAAGGTTGTACTATATAACACAACCGAATCAGTTCCATCATCCTTCTTCTTGGGAAGGATAATCGATAGTTTTAGATTGCCAGGACTTACAGCAAGGAAATCAGCCGTAGAACTGCCTCCTGTGTTATACCCACCACCAGGAAAAGGAGTACGTGCAGTAATTACACTACTAACTCTTTTATCGTTAATTTTAATGGCTATCGCCCTATTGTTATAATAGTAAGAGGCATAGTTCACCTTTAATAAAGCCTGGTCGCTGGTCAATTTTTCTGTTTCACCATAATCGAGTACATTTTTGGTGCAACCAGCTAAAGCCATTGCAATAAACAGACTGGCAAATAAGTTAGAAAATATTTTCATCTTGATATTTTTTAAATTAAAAATTATGGCTGGCTAAACCAGGTTTCTTTGGTCATATAATCAACATCTAGCCCGCCCCACTTGCGTAACTCCTCACTATTCCAAACATATTCAGAATTGTAACGTGGCCTGAAACGGTAAGCATATTTCCCGCCTAAAAGAAGGTCGGCTGTAGGAATTTGATAGAACTGCCTGAATACCGTTGCACTGTAATGATGCTTCCTGATATCAGACCATTGCTCTAAACCGGCCCAGCCCCATTGGGCAATATATTTTTGCCCCATGATGTCGGCCAATGTTAGTGTTGCGGCACTTTGGGCAACTTCATTAGAGGCCAAATAAGTATTAATTTCGGTATCAGTTATCAAAGGATCAGGGTTTTTAGAAGCCCTGCCATAAGTGTTGCAAAAAACCATATGGCCAGATATACCAAGCCTGTATGCAGTAAAAGCATCTGCTGTTTTTCCCTGTAAAAACAAGGCTTCTGCTTTTGTAAACTGTAATTGCGAATAGGTCATGATCGGATATCTCGCTGCATCGGCAAAAATATATTTCCCATTATAGGTAGTAGCACCAGCGGGGATGCTTCCGAAAACAATAGGAAGACCAGATGTACTGCTTCCCTGCGTTGGAACGCCGGCAATATACCTGCCCAAAGTAGCTGTAGCCGTACTTGCCGGCAACATCCTGCTCAACCGTGGATCGAGTGAGCTTGTTGGATTTGTGGTAGGTACTCCCCTCACTCCACCTGCAAGATAGTTTAAGATAGTGGTCGAAATCCGTCCATAATAGGTAGCTGTCGGTCCTGAAGGATTGATATAACCCAATGTGGGACCGAATGGATTGGTATCATCGGTACTTGCCGCAGAGAAATAAACCGTTGCTGATTCCGCTTCATTGGCAAAAGATAAATCAGTGTATTTAACAACACTATCAGCATACATGGCAGTAAATCCTGGTTTATTGACCAAATGACTGTACTGTAAAGCGTAAATAGCATACACAAATTTTCTCCATTTGGCCATATCTCCTTTATAAATCCCATCTCCGGTAACACTTGCCAATTGTGTAGCATAATTAAGTGGGCTTTTCATTGTAGAATACTTAAGCGATTGCTCGCAATAGTAACGCACTTTTGCATATACCTCTGGCTGATCGTGGTAAGGAAACCTTAACATTCCTGGTGTAAAAGCCTCATCCAGAATAATCGGGCCATAGAGATCCGTTGTTTGTTGATAGGCCCAGGCCTTAATTGCATAACCAATTGCAGCATACTCATATTTTTGATTGGCAACTGCATCATTAATTAAATTTTCCAGGTTCAAACCCAAATCAACATAGGTCATTCTCCAGATTACACCTCCATTATCGCTCGAACGTACAAAAGTGTGTTTTTCAAAAGCAATAGATCCATCATCAGTTGATGCACCAATAAGATTTTGCGTAATTTTCCAGATAAAGCGGTAATCCTGTGAGGTTCCGTTTGTCATTTGAAATAGAATGGGAGGAAGCAACAGTTCTGCTTTACTGGTTTGAGGCACGGCAGGATTTGTATTGATATCGAGGTATTTTTTACATCCTCCGGCCATTAATAATACTGCCGCAGCAATATATAGTTTATATAATCTTTTCATGTTGTTCACTATAATTTAACCCTAAATCCTACATTAAAACCTATCGGTTTGCCAACATTACCATAATCGATACCGAAACCACCAATACCCCCAACACCTGGCGAATTTGCATTACTCTCTGGGTCGCCACCTGAATAATTGGTAATCAATATCGAATCGGTTAAAGTAAAAAAGGCCCCGAAGCTCTGGATAAATCCGATGCGTTTAACCAGCGATGGGGGAAAATCATATGCCAGCGTAACATCCCTTAAACGCAGTGTTTTGATGTTCCGCTCTACGAACATCTCTGGCGATACGTTAAGAGAATAGTAGTTAGAAGCATAGAAAGGTGTTACTGCAATCGTATTAACCGTAGGGTTGGCCGTATTTTGCAATCCATCGGCTAAAACCCCTTTAATTACGCGCGGCAGCTCTCTATCGAGGGTTTTCAAACTAATCCCTTTAATGTAAGATGCGTACTCGGTACCGTTAACTACATCGCCGCCATATCTTAAATCCCATAGGAAAGAGAGATTAAAGCCTTTGTAGCTAAATCTGTTTACAAAACCCAGCGTAAATTTTGGATTCCTGTCGCCAATGGGATAATATTGTGTATCAGAGCTTGTTGGCAAACCAGAAGACGTATTAATCAAGATATCTCCTCTATTATTTCGATCAAACCTGGTTCCGCTAATCGCGCCCGTACTGTAGCCAGGATGAACTGCGCTTCTGATTTCACCAATTACCCAGGTATCAGATTCGTAAAGTTCCGGAAGCTCATTTGCCAGCGATAATACCACACCACGATTGCGGGTAAAGTTAAAAGTAGTGTTCCAGTTAAAATCTTTTCCTTTTATCGGGTTACCTGTTAACTGTACTTCGATGCCACGGTTACGTACCGTACCCCCATTCATCATCTCTAAAACGAAACCTGTACCATAGCTTAAGCGTGGGTTAATGATCTGATCTCTACTTAATAGGTTGTAATAGTTAAAATCAAGTCCGATCCGGTTTTTCAGAAATTGCATTTCAGTACCGATTTCGAAATTTTCAGATACCTCGGGCTTTAAGTCTGGGTTACCACCATAGTACGAATAGGCATAACCACCACCTGTAAATCTTTTAGCTTCGTAGTTTGTACCTGTAGAATATTCTCTCCAGGGCTCTTTACCTGTTAATGCATATGAGGCTCTTAACTTACCGTTATCCAGCCATGGCAAAGCCGTTTTAACGGTGGCCAGATCGGTAAAGTTAAAGGCCAAACTTGCTGATGGATAGGCAAAATATGGATTGTTTGGCATTAACCGCGAAGCGCCATCAACCCTACCCGACAGGGTTAAATACAATAAGGTTTTGTAGCCCATTATGGCCTGTGCAAAAGCACCAACTGTACGGTAGCGGTTTACATAGGTTAATGTACGCTGTGTTGTTGGCAGCGTATTATTGATACTGTAAAAATTTGGATCGTACATATTCGTACCACGCTGAGAATCGGTAGTAGAATTATAATCGTTAAAAGTAGCACCAATAACATAGGTATTGTTAAAATCTCCAAATTTATGCTTGGCACTGGCCGTTAACGATCCATTAAATACCTTGGTCAACTGATCATAGGTCATAACCGTTCCGCCTGTCGGGGCTGCGGCAGAACCCGAACCACGGTAAGATTGAGCATGATATACCGACAATCCTTTGGTATTGGCAATGTCGGCTCCAATAATCCCATTAATCCTTAACCATTTTGTCGGCTTTAGTTCCACATTCGTATTTGCAATTAACCTGTTAACCTTATCGTTATTCACATTTTTAACAACATCCCAAAGCGGATTATCGAATTCCGAATAGATGCTTGCCAGATGCAAAATCCTGTTTCCGTTGATATCTTGGTAATTCTGAACATCGTAGGCAGAACTAAACCGCATCAACTGAAGCAAAGATCCGTTAGCACCTTTATTTGCCTTATCGTTATTAGAATTGATGTAGTTGAAAGTGCTTGTTAGTTTCAGTATCGGTGAGATGGTACCAACAGCAGTTATCCTCGATGAGATCCGCCTATAACTTGTTGTAGGGATTGTTCCTTTAGTATCGGTGTATTCGTTAGACCAGCGATAAGAAAACTGCTCCGTTCCGCCTTCAAATGATAGATTATGCTTTTGCGTAAAACCTGTTTCGAAAAAATTATGGATATTATCGTAAAGTGGTGTACTTGGTAAAAATGCCGGCCCAAAAAAGTTAGAACTTCCACCATCGTAAACTCCATTAGAAAGCCCCGAGTTGTACTTAGTTTGTATCTCTGGAAACTTATTCAGCTGCTCTACCCTAAACGAATTATTGTAATTAATGCTTCCGCGACCAGCCTTACCTTTTTTTGTGGTAATCAAAATTGCGCCACTGGCACCGGCACTTCCATATAACGCTGTGGCCTCAGGCCCTTTCATTATCACATAACTTTCGATATCGTTTGGGTTAATATCCATCCCTCTGTTAGAGTAATCCTGGTCTCTGTTTGCGGCTCCCGAAACTAACTCTCTTGTTTGATTTAATGTACTGTTGTTAATCGGCACACCATCTACAACAATCAGTGCATTATTATCTCCGCTGATCGATACAAATCCCCGTAAAACAATCTGCGCAGAGGCTCCTGGGTTTCCATTGGTACTATTAATCGATAAACCTGGAACACGACCTTGCAAGCCTCCAAAGAAATCGTTTCTCTGGGTTTCGGCAACTTCAGATCCGGAAACTTTTGGCGTTGAATAGCCTAACGATTTAGCATCGCGATCAATCCCATAGGCAGTAACCACAACCTCATTAAGATTGCTGGCATCAGCAGAAAGGGTTACATTAATGATGCTATTTGCACCAACAGCTCTTTCAACACTTTTGTATCCAACATAAGAAAATGTTAATACATCGGTTTTTAATGCCTTTATCGAATAATTTCCGTTACCATTGGATTGTGACACCATGGTACTCCCCTTCACCCGGATAGAAACGCCGGGAATGGGGCCGTCAGCGGAGCTGACCTTACCGGTAATCGTTATCTGTTGCGCGAAAACCTGCGCACACAGCATAATCATACCGATAAAACTAAAGAATAGTTTTTTCTTCATAATTTGTTAGTAAGAAAGTGGTTATTAGAAGTTGTTGTTTGTATTCCGGTTTATCAAACGCGCAAATTACCGCAGCTTTGATGTTAGTTAAGTAAATATGATGAATGTTTTTGAAAATAAAAACAAATAGGAAAGATTTATTGTGCTAACAGACAAAACTTTATCGCACAAACACGCATAAAAACGCAAATAATATAATTTTAAAATCTTTTTATACATTCGTAGAAAATCAAATGATTTATGCTGAAAAAAGAACGCCACGACTTCATCATGCGCCAGATTAACCTGCATAACCGGGTATTAACCTCTGATCTGGTTCAACTGCTTAATGTTTCGGAAGATACCATCAGACGGGATTTGCAAGAGCTTGTTGATGAAAACTTGCTTTATAAGGTTCACGGAGGCGCTTTATCGAAATCTTATCACAGTTCTTTTGACGATAGTACGGTTTATGCCAGAGATAGCAAGATTGCGATTGGCAAAAAAGCCGTTCAGTTGATAAAAGATGGCATGGTAGTTTTAACCGGAGGAGGAACAACGATTTTAGAATTTGTGAAACGACTTCCACAGGGCCTATCTGCTACATTTTTCACCATTAGTCCGTTGGTTGCAGTAGAACTTGCTAAATACAATAATATCGAAGTGATTTTAATTGGTGGCTTGTTTTCTAAAAATTCGCAGGTTACTTATGGCGGACAGGTAATTACACAGCTTTCAGAAATTAAGGCTGATTTATGCCTGATGGGAACCAGCGCCATCCACCCAGAAGAAGGCTTAACGGATACCTACTGGGAAATTAACCAACTTAAAAAGGCCATGCTGGCCTGTGCAAAAAAAACAGCTGTACTTTGTATTTCCGAAAAGCTGGATATTGCTTTAAGATTAAGGGTTTGCCCGATAGAAAGCATTAGTTATTTGATAACGGAGTTAGATTTAGATCATGAATCGCTTTCGCGTTACCGAGAAAAGGAATTGAATATTTTATAAAAAAAGTCCCGACAAAAATCGGGACTTTTTCATCTTGCTAGAAAGTAGGATCTGCAGGGGTATTGGTATTATTATCTCTTTCTGCGAAAGGATAAGGGAAGAAATTACGCTTGCGATCAGCCAAAGGTTGAGCAAACCTTCTCATATCTTCGAGTTTTAAGCCCGACATAAAGAGTTCAATACAACGGTGTTTGTAAATCAGATCTAAAAGCTGTTGTTGTGTATAAGGGCCAGTTAATGCCGGCAACCCTGCTCCCATTCCATAATTAGGATCGAGCGCATTTCCTGTTGCCGGACGTGTTACTACCTTATTTAGTTCAGTTAATGATGATGCCAGATTAGGAGTTGCCTGTCTAGCATATGCCTCTGCCTTAATTAAAGTCATTTCGCCAGGTAGATAAACTGGAATTGATGTTAAGCTTGCCGCGCCAAAGCCATTAATGCGCACTGTAGTGCTAATTGCTGTATAAAATGGAATTCTTGCATCGCCTGCATCTGGAATATTAGCACCGGTTTGTCCTAAGTTTATATTTTTCGGTTGAATTACATTATTGGTAGAGGTGGCGACCTCAAAGATTGGATTGAGGTTTTGTGCATCAAAAGTCAGTGCCGACCTTTTGGTTAAATCAACAGCATTGGCACTACTTAAGGCAAGGGGATAATTACCAACAAACAATGCATAACGAGCCTTTAAGGCATTCAAAGTATTTGGGATATCTATTCCTGTAGGAATGTTGCCCAAAAACGAGGTACTTATTGGGTTTGCTGCAATTAAGGCCAAAGCATTATCAATAGTCGCAATAGCTTTGTTAAAGCCTTCAGCCCTCGTAATAAAAGTTACGTTCTGCCCAGTTCCGTTTGGAACTTTCTCCCAAAACTCTGACAAGTTACCTAACGCTAAAGCTTTAAATATACTGGCATGTGCAATTAGGCCCGAAGCCAACCCTTTATCAGCAAGATTAGCGGCATTCTTAATCACATTATCTGCGTCGAAAATGATTTTATTTGAACTGGTCCAAACATTCAGCAATACCGAATTTGTACCATCTACAAGTACTCCTCCAGTCATCAACCTATCTTCATTGGTATTTCCTGTATTAACAGAAATTAACTCGTTGGTAGTTATACCATTAACAGTAATTGCGGCATAGAGAAGTCCTGCTCTGGTTGTAGAGAAATTTTTCTGAAGGCCAACCGTAATTCCGGTCAAACCTCTTGTAGAAAGGAGCACATCATCGGCTACAGCACCGTTAGGATTTAAGTATTCCTTTTTACAAGCAGCCAATGAAACTGCTAATGCAAAGAGAAATGTGTAGCGAATATATTTTGATCTTGAATTTTTCATCTTAATATAATTTATTTTTTCAATGAATTAAAACTTAGCTTGTAGACCGAAAGAAAATGTACGCGGAATAGGTACAGCACCAAAGTCGATATTTCTTAAAATTGTCGATTGCCCACCCGCATTCAATTCAGGGTCATAACCTTTATAATTGTCCCATGAAACCAAGTTTCTACCACTAATATTCACGGTAAGATCTTTAACAAACTTTACCTTACCAATATTATAACTTAAAGAGATTTCCCGCAGTTTAACGAAGGAACCATCATCAATGCGCCACTCTTCAACATTGTAAGCTCCGGCAACATAGCCACGTGGCAGCTGGCCTAAATATTCTGCTTCAGCTACCTTGCCATTACCCACTCCTTGACGGGTTCTCCAATCGGCATTCCAAACATCGCCACCCTGTACGGCATCTAACTGAATATGAAGACTTAACTTCTTATAAGTAAAATCGTTTACAAATGACCCTGTATAGTCTGGGTTTGGATCACCAAGAACCTTACGTAGCGGATCTCCCGTAGGCAATCCGTTCGCATCGCGTTGTACAGTATATTCAGTTGGCGATTTTTGAACACCTCTTTCTGTTAATGGAATCCCTTGCGCATTGGTTAATAAACTTCCATCAGCATTTCTAGCAAAGAAAGTTCCATAAAAAACACCAACAGGATAACCGTCTGTTATAGAAACTGGCGCCCCTGCATTTGTATTGATTAAACGCTGCGCACCAGATCCGATAATTTTGTTCCGGTTTCTATTGTAAATTACTGTGGTGGTCCAGGTAAAATCCTGGGTTTTAACTGGCACGCCCGTAAGCATAAGTTCAATCCCTTTGTTTTTAAGTGACCCGCCAATATTATCCAAAAGACTAGAATAGCCCGTAGTAGGAGCAATTATCACTCCCAATAATAGATCTTTAACGCTTTTATTGTACCAGCTAAAAGTCAAGCCTAAACGGTTATTAAAAAACGACATATCTGTACCTAATTCCAATTCTTTTTGACGCTCTGGTTTAACATCAGTATTAGCAAGTGTGCTGCTGGATGCTAGCGATGTTTTGCTATTTAACGCACTGGGTAAATAAACATTAAAACGATCATAAGCACCAATCCCCGTTAAATTACCCGATTCGCCATACGCTGCCCGAAGCTTGAACGCATTCCACCAAGATGAAACGCCAAGGCCCTTCCAATAATTAGCTGATGACAACACATAACTTACATTTGCTTTTGGATAAAATTGTGTTCCGTTGCCCTCACCAAAAACAGTTGATTGATCGACCCTGATTGCACCCGTAACAAAAAGATGGTCTTTATATTTAAAATTCTGTTGTAAATACGCCCCGCTTATTGAGAATTCTGACCGGTTATCATTATTTGGCAATATTGTACTGGCACCATTTACGGTTTGAATAAGCGGCGCAAGCCCTCTACCATTTAACAAACTGAACAAATCTTTCTGATATTGGTACGATCCACCCAATTGCGTTGTAGAACCTAACAGATCAGATATTTTTGCATCGTAGGTGAAATTTAATTCATTATTAAACAGTGTCGTTGTTGCATTTGCGGCACTGGCATAACCATTTAAGGATGGGTCTAAACCAGCTCCACCACCATAAAAACCAGTACTCACATTATAAGTAAAGGGCGGAATAAATGTTGTTCCGTTTTGGATTGAATTATCAACCCCCATGGTATAATCTATAGTCAGGTTTTTTACCGGATTAAGCTTTAAGCCTAAATTGGCAATAATTCGGTTGGTAAACTCGCGTTGTTTAATATCTTCGATAACCGATACCGGATTTACACGACCTCTCTCTCCAACTGCTTTTAAATTGCCTAATATATCTCTTGCAAAAATATCGTGAAAATTACCAATAATGGTGACTGAATTCATGGGTGAAAAAAATGAATTTCCATCCGGTTTTTCATTGGCATCGCTATGCACATAATTAAAGCCCGCAGTCATCTTCGCCCAGTTATTAATTTTTTGATCCAGATTTGCCCTAAAGTTCATCCTTTTGAAATCTGTATTTCTGATAATCCCCTGATTGGAAAAATAACCTGCCGAAGTGTAAAACTTGGTATTTTCGTTTCCACCAGAAAGTGAGACTGAATTATCTGTACCCACCCCGGTGTGGAAAATATAATCCTGATAATTGTATCTGGTAACCGGAGTCTGCCTTACATCTAACGCTGCAACAGTAGCTGGAGGAATGATAACGGTCTGAATGATATCTTGCGTTACAGAGTTTGCATTTTCCCCAAATCTGTTGGGAGCTTGGTTTACTTCAATCTGTTTACGAAGCTCACTGATTGTTAAGCTGGTGCTAAAACTTACTTGCGGCTCCCCAGTTTTACCCCTCTTAGTAAAAATCTGGATTACCCCTGCATTTGCCCTCGACCCATAAATGGCCGCAGCAGCTGCACCATTTAAAACCTCTATATGATCAATATCGGATGGACTAATGTCAACCATTCTATTCTGCCCGATATTTCCAACTTGAACCCCATTATTAATATTATCGTAATTCCCTGATGTATTGGTTACTCTGGTTGTAGAATTGTTTACAATTACGCCATCAATGATGTAAAGTGGTTCTGATGATGAGTTAACCGAACTCACCCCTCTTAAACGAACAGAAATTCCGCCCGCTGGGTCTCCAGAATTTTGGCTGATCTGTGCGCCGGGTGTTTTACCTTGTAATGAAGCCAGTGCATTTCCACTGGGTGCCTTGTTTAAATCATCACCTTTTACCGTGCTCACATAACTACCGAGCTGCTTTCTGGTCGTTCCCTGAGAGGTACCCGTAACAATTACCTCATCGAGCCCCACTGCATCACCACTTAAAGCACTATTTGCCTGAACTGTGGCATTATCCCCAAGTGTTACCGTTTCGATATTCGATTTAAAGCCGATAAAAGAAATCTGGATCTGATATTTACCAGGTGCTAAATCAACCGAAAAGCTATACGTTCCACCCGAACTTGTGCTTGTTACGAGATTTGTATTGATAATTTTCACAACAGCACCGGGAACAGGGCTGTTATTTGCGGCATCGGTAACCTTACCGCTTATGGTATACCGTTTGTTTTGTGCCTGCGCCATTTCTGTAAATAAGAGCAGCAGAAATGGGATCAACAAAATTGCGAAGAATCCTGGTGACCATTTTAGGTAACTTTTTTCCATAAAATTTGGTTTTGTTAGAAGATTAGTGTTAAAACAAATTTAACAAAATACCGCACAAACCAAATTTTTAACCTTTACAAACTGATTTACAAAATTGTGCTTACTTAAGCTGGTAAACTGATTTTGCCCATGCAAACCGAAGGCACGCCTTGCCTATCGCCAAAGTTTATCGGTTTGCCACAGAGTGTTTCGTTGGCCAACACAGCAAACAAAACAGCTTCTTTTGCATCGGGATCAATATTTAAGTCGTCAGTGGTTAGGAATTTGCAAAAAGGTAGCTTGCTTTTAAGAAGTTTTACAAGCAAGGGGTTATGCATTCCTCCACCACTCATAAAAACCTTTGCTTTAGCATCTTCGCCAAAGCAACGCTTAATGGCATTAGTAATGGTTTCTGCAGAAAAATGACATAAGGTAGCCATTATATCGGCTGCACTTAGACCAGTTGTTGAAGACTGTTCTTGTGCACTGATTAAATACTCCAGATTAAACAATTCCGGTCCTGTGGTTTTAGGAAAATCCAGATCAAAAAAGCTGCAATTTAACAACGCAGACAATAGACTGGGATTAGATTCGCCTGCCAAGGCAACAGCTGCATTTTTATCATAAAATTGATTAAAATGTTTCTGCATATACTGGTCCATCAAAGTATTTCCTGGGCCAACATCCGTCGAAAAAATTTCACTGGCATCCGTACTGCCCGGCAAATAGGTGAAATTTGCTATGCCACCTATATTTAACATCACGCGATCTTCACCAGCTTTCGAAAACATCAAATAATCGCCATAAACTGCTAAGGGAGCACCTTCGCCGCCAGCAGCCAAATGTTTTTGCCTAAAGTCAGAAAGTGTGATAATTCCGGTTTTTAGCGCGACATGGTCTCCATCACCAATTTGTAATGTCCCGTTTGGATAATCGGTCATTTGATGCAACGATTTTGGTGCATGAAATATGGTTTGTCCGTGGCTGGCTATAAAATCTATATCCTCATTTTTATAGCCCCATTCTTCCAGGGCTTCATTTATTAGTTGGGCATGGGTATTCGCAATATGCTCATTCATTAAGCACACCAACTGTAAATCGACTTCTTTTTTAGAAAAAATGGCCTTTATTTTGGCTCTAAAATCATCCGTATAATCGCCTGTTTTAAATTTTAAAATCCTGATATCCGTTTCAGCACCGCTTCCCTTTACCAAACAAAGCGCAATATCCAGTCCATCCATTGATGTACCACTCATCAATCCTATAATTAAGCGTTCCGATTTCCCTGCTTTCGAATACAACTTTTCAATCTGTGTGTTCATATTGGCTTTTTATCTTAAAAAGATCAAACGTTTGTCTGCCCCTTTAATCGAATTTTATATAAATACTTGCAATAAAAGTAAATATCCTTTGTTACAAATTGGGCATAACTCTCTATATTTACTGCTCCGTACATTAAAATCCATATAAAAAAAATGGCTAGATTAAATCTACTGGAGGAGACACGTTTCGAGAAATTACCGGTAAGCGTGTTCGAAAATCCAAAAATTGCTTCAATTAATGTTGCACACCGCATTGCCGAGCTCATTAAATCTAAACAAGCAAGCAACACACCTGCAGTACTGGGCTTAGCAACAGGTGTTACCCCAATTGCAGTTTATGCCGAACTGGTTAGACTGCACAAAGAAGAGGGCTTGAGTTTTAAAAACGTAATTACTTTCAACCTGGATGAATATTATCCAATGGCGCCAACTGCGGCACAAAGTTATGTTACGTTTATGAACGAAAACCTTTTCAATCATATTGATATTGATAAGAAGAATGTTCACATCCCTGATGGTACGCTTGCACTGGAAGATATTCCTGCATTTTGCTTAGAATATGAAAAGAAAATAGGTGATCTTGGTGGTCTTGATATCCAGATTTTAGGTATCGGCCGTACAGGTCACATCGGATTTAACGAACCGGGATCTGCACCAAATTCTGGTACCCGTTTAGTTACTTTAGATGACCTTACCCGCCGCGATGCCGCACGCGATTTCGGCGGAAAAACCTTTGTACCAACTAAGGCCATTACCATGGGTATCGGTACAATTTTCAAAGCAAGGGAAATTATATTAATGGCCTGGAGCCGTAAAAAGGCTTCGATTATCAAAAAAGCTGTTGAAGGCGAAATTTCGGGCGATGTTCCGGCAACATACCTACAGCTTTCTGACCATGTGGAGTTTATCCTTGATGCACCTGCAGCTTCAGAACTGACCCGCTTTGACACCCCATGGTTGGTGAAAGACTGTGTTTGGACAGATGCTCTGATCCGTAAAGCGGTGATCTGGCTGGCCAATACCTTGAAAAAACCGATCTTAAAGTTAACCGAAGACGATTACAACAATAATGGTATGGCGCAACTGGCTACTGAAAAAGGACCAGTGTACAATATCAATATCCATATCTTTAATAAATTACAGCACACCATTACAGGTTGGCCAGGAGGTAAACCGAATGCTGATGATTCGCAGCGCCCGGAAAGAGCAGAGCCTGCTAAAAAGAGAATAATTATTTTCTCACCGCACCCTGATGATGATGTGATCTCGATGGGTGGTACTTTTCTCCGCCTGGTTGATCAAGGGCATGACGTACATGTAGCTTACCAAACCTCAGGTAATACTGCAGTTTGGGATGATGATGCGCTTCGTTTTGTTGAGTTCAATGTAGATTTTACAGAGAAAATGGGCATGGACAATACCCATTTGAAGGATCTCTATAACAAAATGAGAACCTTTATTGAGCAGAAACAACCAAACCAGATAGATACACCAGAGATCCAAACAGTTAAAGGATTAATCAGAAAAGGCGAGGCTATTGCCGGCGCGAGATATTGCGGTCTTGAAGATGACCATATCCATTTTCAGGCGCTTCCTTTTTACGAAAGCGGTAAAGTTCAGAAAAACCCGGTAACGGATGCTGATATCGAACTTACAATAGCGCTATTGCAAAAAGTTAAGCCTCAGCAGGTATATGCGGCAGGCGATTTTGAAGATCCGCATGGAACACATATCGTTTGTTTTAATATTATTTTAGAAGCATTAAAACGTTTACGCAAAACAGAAGCTTGGGCACAAGATTGCTGGTTGTGGATGTACCGCGGTGCATGGCACGAATTTGAAACATATGAAATCGAAATGGCTGTTCCAATTTCTCCACAGGAGCTTGAGCGTAAAAAATATGCGATTTTCAAACACCAGAGCCAAAAAGACAGAGCGGTTTTCCCTGGTGATGATGCCAGAGAGTTTTGGCAGCGCGCCGAAGACCGTAACCGTGACACGGCAAAAGCTTACGACGAGCTTGGTCTTGCAGAATATGAAGCAATGGAGGCTTTTGTACGCTGGAAATTTGTGGATTAATTTTTTTCACCTGCGAAGTCTCAATGGGCAAGAGCCTTGCAAGACTTCGCAGGTCTTTAGCAAAAGACATAAACCTCCAGTTTCTCTCCAATACACTTTTCATAGCTAAACTTTTAACGCGCTTTACTCGATTCTCAAAAAAAAATATTTAACTTCTTCCTCAATTAGTCCATCCCTAATTAATTATTCAATCAAGTAGAATATGAAAATAGAGGAAGGCTGCTGCTACCACATTTACAATAGGGGAAACAATAAGGGTAAAATCTTTTTTGAAGATGGAAATTATATTTTCTTTTTAAGGCAATTTAAAAATTATGTCTTGCCATCAGTTGATGTATTTGCTTATTGTTTAATGCCAAACCATTTTCATTTTTTTATCAGGGTAAATGATGGGTTGAATTATGAAAAGGGAATTAAAAACATGCTTATTTCTTATACCAAGGCAATAAACCAAAGCTATAACAGAGTTGGAAGTTTATGGCAAGGACGGTATAAATCGAAGAAGGTCGATTCTGAGGCTTACTATACTCGGATCATCATTTACATACACCAAAATCCATTAACTTCAGGATTGGCAAAAAAAATGGAAGGTTATAAATATTCTTCTTTCAGTTCATATTTATCAGACGAACCAAGTTCAATCTGTAAGTCCGAAGTCTTAGAATGGTTTGGTGATTTAGCAGGTTTAGCAGGCTTTATAACTGGTCATAAGATTAACGAGAAGTGGGTTTTCGCTTTGGCCCAACTTCCGGAGTCTTGATGGCCGAGCGCTGCAAGACTTCGGAAGTTTTTCTAGACATCTCCATAGACTTACGAAGTTTCCCAAGCGCACCATGCCTTACTAAACTTCATAAGTAATTTCTCATTCTAAAAACAATACTCTAAATTAGTTTGCTGAACCCAAACAAGCTAATCATGACCGAACCTAAACCACGATTGTTATCTCTTGATTTTTTCAGGGGATTAACCGTAGCCGCAATGATCTTAGTGAACAATCCGGGCAGCTGGGGGCATATTTACGCGCCTTTGGAGCATGCGGAATGGAATGGATGTACCCCCACCGATTTAATTTTCCCATTCTTCTTATGGATTGTTGGTGTATCCATTGCATTTGCCATGAGCAGCAGCAAAACAGATCCGCCTTCACATCAAAAAACGATCATAAAAGCCATTAAACGTGGTATTATACTTTATTTACTCGGTTTCTTTTTGGCCATTTTCGGAAAAATTATCAGTGCCATAATAGATGAGAGATCGATTTGGGAAGCTTTTCAAACGGTTCGTCTTTTAGGCGTTTTACAAAGAATAGGCATTGTTTTTATCATTAGTAGTATCATTTTCATCAAAGTATCGAACAAAACCATATTCAAAATCTTAATCGTAATCCTTGCCCTTTATTGGGCCTTAATGACATTTATTCCTGTACCGGGAGTAGGCTATCCCAACCTGGAAAAAGAAACGAATTTAGCTGCCTGGATCGACCGCGGGATTTTAACCGAAGCACATACCTGGGCCTCATCCAAAACCTGGGATCCAGAAGGGGTTCTGAGCACATTACCAGCAGTAGGGACCTGCTTATTTGGTATTCTGGTTGGCGTTTGGATGCGCAGAAAAGATGTAGACAATGCAACTAAGGTAGCCTGGTTATTTACTACAGGTATAACCGCTGTTATTTTAGGTTTACTTTGGGATTTACAGTTCCCGATCAATAAAGCCCTTTGGACAAGTTCTTATGTACTCTATGCAGGTGGATTGGCGTCAATAGGATTGGCACTTTGTTACTGGATCATCGATGTTCAGGGCTACAAAAAATTTACCACTCCTTTTGTTGTTTATGGTGTAAATGCGATAACAGTCTTTTTCTTGGCAGGCTTAATGCCGCGGGTATTAAACCTAATCCAGATTACCAAATCTGATGGGACAAAAACAGGATTATTGGTGCACTTTTATGAAACTTGTTACACGCCGTTTTTTAGCCCCATAAATGCTTCCTTAGTTTGGGCCATAACCTATGTGCTCGGTTTTTATGTGTTATTATATTTTATGTATAAAAAGAACATTATTATTAAGGTTTAGTAAATTTACGCTATAATTGATCGCCCCCCATCTGCAATTGAAAAAGAAAACCACCATATACGATATAGCCAAGGAGCTTGATATTACTGTATCAACAGTTTCGAGGGCGCTTAGTGGCTTTCCGGCAATAAGTGATGCCACCAGAAAGGCTGTTGTTGAAATGGCTAAAAAATTAAACTATAGCCCAAATAAACTCGCCTCTGCATTAAAATCCGGCAAAACCCATATTATTGGTGTAATTGTACCAAGTGTACAGGCACATTTCTTCGCATCTATTATCCATTGCATAGAAGACGGGCTGAAAGACAGCGGCTACCGTGTTATTATCTACCAATCAAACGAATCTGTAGAGAATGAAATAAACGGCGTAAGAACCTTACTAGAGGCGCAGGTAGACGGCATTATGGCCTCCTTGTCTTTAGAAACAAAAGATGTTTCGCACTTTGCCGAAATTATTAAGCAAAATAAACCACTTATTTTATTTGACCGGGTAAATCTAGAACTAAAGGTTCCTACCATTACACTTGATGATTTTAAGGCAGGTTATATCGCTACGAAACATTTGATCGATCAGGGCTATAAAAAAATTGCATTTGTAACCACCGTTCATCAGATTAAAATATTTAACGATCGCTTAGAAGGCTACAAAGCAGCCTTAGCAGACCATAACCTTCCGCTAGTTGAAGAACATATTATTTTTGGCGGCTTATCCATTAAAGATGGTCGGTTTGGCGCTGGCAAGTTAATGCGCAGCAGAAACAAACCTGATGCTATTATTGCAGGTGATGATTTTACCGCCTTAGGCGTAATTAAAAAGCTTAAAGAGATTGATGAAACACCCCCTGAAGTTGGTGTAATTGGTTTCGCCAATGAAGCATTCTCCGCTTACATTACACCTAACCTATCAACAATTGATCAGCATGCGCCACAAATGGGCAAAGAATGCGCTAAAATGTTTCTGAAAATGATTAATCAGGAGAACCCATACGCCAATATGGAGCATATCGTGCTCGATCCAGCTGTTGTAGAAAGAGAATCAACCAATAAGAAAGATAAATAGCGCTTATTATTCTTTCGCTAAAGGAACTTCGACACCAACAGGCCCACTCGGTTCACTTTCATTTTTTAATCGGTCTAGCGCAGTTACAAGGTAGCTATACCGCTTTCCACTTTCTACATTGGTATCAATATATGACAGATAATCTTCAAAGCTTATTTTAACGATGTACTTAGGATCGAGTACCGAAATTTTTTCTCCTTCACTAAAGCGGTAAATTACAAATCCAGAGGCCGTTTCTCCATCTTTTGCCTTTAACGGAAGTTGCCATTTTAAATGTACGCCATCTTTTAGTGCATCAGCCGTTAATGCTTGAGGCTCGTTTGGCGGCACTTCATCCAGCCATGGCATTTGCGGTGGCAAAGCAGGGTACTTATAAAAATCATTTTTTAAAGAGTCGCCTACGGCTTTAGCAACTGTACTTAATGATTTAGAACTAAAAAACACGCTCCCTTGAATTCGGTTGTTATTTCTTATGTATCTAATTTGATTGGGTATTTCACTTAAGTTTTTCCATGCTGCTTCTGCCCTCGAATTTACCAGATAAGCACCCTGTCCGACATAAACATGCCTACCAAAGGTATTATTGCTCCACCAGTCGACCAAAATACCATAGGGAGCCACTCTTCTGGTAAACGTAAAATAAATTTGAGGGTTGATGTAATCTACCCAACCTTCTCTAACCCATTTACGGCTATCGGCAAAAAGTTCTGCATAATTGGATAGGCCACTGGTAGCAGAACCTTCGGGATCTTCATTTTTATTTTTCCAGATGCCAAAAGGGCTAATGCCAAACTTTACCCATTTTTTATAGTGGTGGATACTATCGTCTAGCTGCTTGATGAGCAGATCGACGTTGTTGCGCCTCCAGTCTTTTATGTCTGAAAAATTATTCGGGTATTTATAAAAAGTATTGCCATCGTTAATGGTTTGCCCCTCTACTTTATAAGGGTAAAAATAATCGTCGAAGTGAATTCCATCAATATCGTATCCTTTTACTACATCTAAAATTACCTGAACAATGTATTCCCTTACATCCGGAATACCCGGATCGAACTGCTTTTTGCCACCATAGGTAAAAAACCAATCAGGGTGTTTACGATAAGCATGGTTTTCGCTTAAAACAGCTGTACTGCTCATACTTGCCCTATAAGGATTAAACCAAGCATGAAGTTCCATTCCCCTGAAATGGGCTTCTTTAATGGCAAAGGCCAAAGGGTCGTAACCAGGTGCAGGTGCCAAACCTTGTTTACCCATTAACCATTGGCTCCAGGGCTCTCTTGATTTTGCGTAAAATGCATCGGCTGCTGGTCTAACCTGCAAAATAATTGCATTCATCCCCTGACTTTTATGTCTTTCTAAAATACCGATCAGCTCCTGCTTTTGTTGATCAATGCTTAAACCTGGCTTCGATGGCCAGTCTATATTGGTAACAGTAGCCACCCAAACACCTCTAAACTCCCTTTTTGGTGCAATTTTTGATAAAGGTTGTGCATTTAATATATAAGGTACTACAATTAAAGATAAAAGTGCGTATAGGAAGTTTTTAAGCATTATTTCTGTCTTATTTTTTTATTCAGGCTGTGTGTTTGTGTTGATTTGAATACAAATGAACATTAGCAAGTAAACGATTTTTTTTAAAAACTCTTATAAGTTTTTAAAAAAATTAATTTGCGCCCTACTAAAATTAATTGTGTACCCCCATTTACCTATGGAGAACAAAAGTATATTAATTTACAGAAGATACAGCGTTATTAAAAATGGAACCACAAAAGATTAATAAGGGTGATAGAAACAAAATTTACTTCCTGGTCATCGTTATTGCAGCTTTAATTGGCACAAATGCTTACTTGTTTTTTAAAGATCGACAGCAAAGTGAAAGATTTGTTACAGTTAGCACAGAGAAGGATAAACTGCGGCTCGAGGTAGAAAAAATTGAGGTAGAGCTGGATAAGGTCAATGCATTGAACTTGGATTTAAACGAGAAACTTGTTGAAGAGCAGAAACTTGCCCGGGTAAAAATCGAAGAACTTAAAGCAGCTTTAGAAAAAAACCAGATTACCCAGGGCGAACTCGACAAAGCCAATGCACAGATTAATGAACTGAAAACATTTGTAAAAAACTACAATGATCAGATTATTCAGTTGCAGAAAGACAATATCTTCCTAAAAAACAGTCGCGATAGTTTACAGAATACCCTAAGAAACATCAGCAGTAAGGCATCGAACTTAGAGAACGAAAACGCTAATTTAAATGCGAAAGTTAAAACTGCTGCGGTATTAAAGCTTCAATCTGCCGAAATTATTGCTTTCAGAACGAAATCAAGTGGTAAAAAAGTTGAAGTAAGCAAATCATCTACTGCCGAGAAGTTAAGCGTGCGCTTTAATGTTGTGCCTAACCAATTGGCAGAAAAAGGACATCATAACATTTATCTCCGGGTATTCGATCCAGCTGGAAACCTGCTTGCAGACGAGGAAAACCATTTTGAGGCTGATGGGCAGGATATGCAGTTCAGCCATTCTATTTTTATTAACTACAATAACGATGACAGTACCTATGTTATCGACTGGGCAAACCCTAAACCATTTATAAAGGGCATATATACCGTAATTTTATATGCTGATGGTAATACCATGGGCAAGGCTCAAGTGGAGCTGAGGTAAAACCCACGCTCTGATTAACCAATATCTACCTGTTTTTTAATTTAAGCTAAAGGAAAGTTCAGATAGAACGTTGTTCCTAAACCGCTTATTGAGGTAAACTTAACCGAACCTCCCGCATTTTCTACAGCCTGCTTAACAAAGGCTAAGCCTAAACCTGTACCTGATGTTTTTGTAGTGAAGTTCGGTACAAATATTTTATCATGCAGGGCCGGTGGAATGCCTTTCCCATTATCTTTTATTTCGATATAAGCATTTTTTGCATCTACATATATAATGATGGTGATGCAGCATAAAGTTTCCTCATCAATAGCTTCGATTGCGTTTTTAAGCAGGTTGTTAAACGTTCTCAAAAGCTGATCGTGATCGGCCATGATTTCGATGTCCTTCTCACTTTTATCAAGCACATCAATGGTTACATTTTCCGTGCTTTTAAATACTTCTCTCGCCTGTTCAATAATCGGAAGTAAAGAAAGGCGCTCCAGATTGGTGTCGGGCATTTTGGCAAAATTAGAAAACTCGGAAGCAATTTTCGAAAGGCTATCAATCTGTTCTATAAACGATTTGCTAAATTTATTAAACTTCAGCTCGAAGTTTGGATCTTTTTCTTTCCACGATTTTTCTAACAGCTGAACACCTAATTTTAAAGGTGTTAACGGATTCTTGATTTCGTGGGCAACCTGTTTGGCCATTTCGCGCCAGGCACTCTCCCGTTCCGATCTGGCGAGCTTAATCGCACTATCTTCTAAGGCCGCAATCATGTGGTTATACTCCTTAATTAAAGATCCGATCTCATCATGCCTACGCCATACGATGGGCTCGTTCTTTTGCCCGATTTTCGTTTTACTAATACTGTCTTGAATGAAAGTTAGCGGACTGGTAATCTGATTGGCTAAAAACACAGCCAATACGCCAATAGCCACAAATACCAAGGCGTAAAGATTAATCAGGTTACTTACAAATAGCGCCAGTTTATCTGTATATTCTTCTTCGGTAGAGTAATTTGGCAGGCCGATATAGGCAATTGTTTTATTTTGTGCATTCCTGATGGGGGCGTATGCTGCAGCGTAGGTTAAGTTGCCTATTTTTTCTTCAGCATTGATAAATTCTGATCGATGTAAACCTCCTAAAGAAGCAAAGGCTGATGGCCCCATCTTTTTACCAATAATTTTATAGTTATAGAGTTTTGGATAAGTGGTCATGATCAGGTTACCACTTAGATCGTATAGGTTCAGATCCGCGTTATTGATATCTGCAAAATTGTTAAAATCTGCTGCTGCATTCTCGTCGTTTGCAATAATACCGTTACTAAAAATCTGCTTTTCAAAATTCTGTTGAACCTTCCTTATCTTATCTTTTAATATAGTATCCTGCTGCCCCCGGTACTCATTGTTCATGTAATAGTAAGTTCCCCAACCTACAATAACCAGCGTTGCCACAACTGCCAACACTATAGATACCTGGATTCTGGTTTTGTACAAGATCTTATTGGCATTGATCATTAAAGATCTATTGATACTAAACCAGCCAACCTTATCATCATCGAGATTTTTGATTAGCCATATTAAACCATAAAGCAACAAAGAGAAGATGATAAATATCAGGAAGAAAAACGATAGCGCAGCTAAACGTTCTACATAATCTACCTTCTCTTTACTGATTACAACCATTTTGCTATCAGTAGGCTTATAAATTAAATGGCTGTAACGAAGTTCATTATCATTACTGGTTATAAAATCATCCTTTTTACCTTTGAATATGCTTCCATCTAAAGGATAGGTATAATTTCCAGATTGATTAAGCAGTTTATTATTGCTGTACAAGGCAATAGAATAACCTTTAAAATCTTCGTCCTTGATCATTTTTTGATCCCCTAAGAGATCGGGTAGCCGATTATTATAATTATACGGCTTCGAGCGGAGTTCGATAACGAGTGTACCTAATAAACTGCCCTTATCTACAACGGAGATGATACCAAAGTAATCCTGGTAACCAAATGTATTGTTAACCTGATAAAAAAAGTTAGATCCATCAATTTTAACAGAGCCAACCTCAACCAGGTTTTTATATTTATCAATCGGTGGCGTATCAGAATTTTCTATCGCAGCACCCAATCTATCATATGGATAGATCTGATAATCGTAGCGGTTTAAATAGCCATCTAAATAATCTTTGATATGATTTTTGAGCACCGAGTAACTGCCTTTTCGGTTTTGAGTAAAATAGCTTGTCAGAAAATTATCTTTAACAATTTCATTCCCCAAAGTACCTAAAGCAATAATGGCATTCGGATCTTCTGACGATTGCACCTTTCTGGCCAGAGGCTCGCGCAAACTTCTTTCCTTAATATCTTTATACTTGGTGTATTTAATAGAGGTATTAAAGGCCAGGCAGAAAAATACGATGGCAAACATGCCGATTGAGAAGTTTTTTTCTTTTAAATAAACAGCCCGTGCCACGATAAATAATACAAGGGCAAAAACGATAAAAAATGCATTAAAATCTACCACTAGCTTATAGATAAAAACACCTGCAAAGCCAATTAAGAAAATAATGACCCGCTCTTTATTGGTAACATTTAATTGGCTGCTTACTGTTGCCGAAACAGCCGTTATCAGGTAAATCTGAAACCAGGCCAGGCATAAAATCACAATACCTACCCAACTGGTACCGCTAAGCTTAAGGATATTAACGATATCGAAATTAATTTTTGAGTTAAAGATCAACCCGAAGAAAATATCGTCGGTATCCCAAACTATCCGCCCTATCAACACCATCAAACCAGCCTGAATAACAACTCCGATTATTTTGCTCCGCTTAATCCATCCCGGAAACTTATATTGTTCCTTATGGTTGTACATAAACAAGAGCAACCAGGTTAGTGCAATTACATTTAAAAGAAAATCGCCCAGCGAAGGCATCAGAAAATTATCTGCATATATTCTTGGATCAAATAGATCTAAAGTAAACCTATGGTTAAACCAACCATAATATAAATCTGTTAACCGAAATGCTAGGAAGAAAAACAACAATAAAAAGGTACCCCAGGCAATATGTCCACGCCGGGCAATAAACGAACTTAAAGAGTTAAAAAACATGCAGATGCACAACATACCAGCAACAAACAACCATAATTGCGTACCCGAATAATGAGTTTCTGCATACCCTGGCTTAACCTTAAGCCCGAATAAAAACTTATTATCCAGGCTTTTTATTACATACACATCCTTATCGGTAAAAGATGCAAATGTTAATATTTTGGTATTTGATAAAATTGGATCGATATCATTTTTAAAATACTTTGTTTCTTTAAAAGGATATTGAGATTGGATGGTGATCAAGAAAATAAGGCTAAAATCGCCCTGGGTACTTTTAATCACCTCATACCAGCCGTTATAAAAAAACAATACCGAACTACCTTCTTTTATTGTAGTTGGATCTATTTCTGATATTTTATAGGTACTCCAGAATTTAAGCTGATTGTTTTTGTAGGTTAATAAATTTATACCACTCTTTTTGCGATAGTTATCGATAAAATCTATTGCACTATTAGGATCGAGATGAAATTGTTTGGCTTTGGCAACCTGTTTTTTATCAGCCAGAAAACTTTGAACGGATCTTTCTTTGATTAAAAGGTTGTGCTGAATCTCTTGTGCATCGTGCTCCAAGAGCTCATTTTTGGTGGTAAACCTGCTTAACGAAATAGAAGTTGCAATGAGGCAGCAGCCCAAAACAAGCAATAGAAATCTTATTTTTACACCAAAGCTCATTTTCATCTACGGATAAAGATATTAAATATTGATAAAAAACAACGCCATAAACAGCTGAGTTTATGGCGTTGGCACTAATATTCTATTTTGAATAAATTAAGCTATGGCAGCACTACTTGTTTGTACTTCGCGGCTTACCTTTTTAACCAATCCCTGTAACACATTACCTGGGCCAACTTCTACAAATTCAGTTGCACCATCAGCTAACATGTTCTCTACTGTTTGTGTCCAACGTACAGCACCCGTTAATTGTTTAATTAAATTGCCTTTAATTTCAGTTGGGTCAGTATATGGCTTTGCATCAACATTTTGGTAAACCGGACAAATTGGTGCAGAAATATGAGTGGCCTCTATAGCTGCCTGTAATTCAATTTTTGCAGGTTCCATTAAAGGAGAATGGAATGCACCGCCAACATTTAGTTTTAAAGCTCTTTTAGCGCCTGCCTCTGTAAGTTTAGCACAAGCCAGATCAATCCCTTCTATACTGCCCGAAATTACCAATTGCCCAGGGCAGTTATAATTTGCAGGAACTACCACAGCATCAATTTCTGCGCAGATTTTTTCAACTACATCATCAGCTAAACCTAAAATAGCGGCCATGGTTGATGGTTGTGCTTCACAAGCTTTTTGCATGGCATTTGCACGCGCAATAACCAGTTTTAATCCATCTTCAAAGCTTAATGCGTTTGCGGCCACTAATGCCGAAAATTCGCCTAAGGAATGGCCTGCAACCATGTCTGGTTTAAAATCATCGCCCAAGACTTTGGCTAAAATAACCGAATGCAAAAAGATTGCAGGTTGGGTTACGTTGGTTTGTTTAAGCTCTTCATCTGTTCCGCTAAACATAATATCGCTAATGCGGAAACCGATAATTTCATTGGCCTGTTCAAATAATGCTGCAGCTTTTGGGTGCTCATAAAGATCTTTACCCATACCTACAAACTGTGCTCCCTGTCCGGGAAAAATATATGCTCTCATTATAATTAGTTTGGCGTATCGCGTTTATCGGCTAGCGTTTTTATCTATTGCCCTATCTTGATACCTATTACTTTCTACCTGATACTATTAATCTAAACTTGCCGTAATTAACCTTAAAAACTCAGCTCTTGTTTTATCGTTACTTAAAAAAGTTCCTGTAAAGGCTGATGTTGTGGTTACCGAATTTTGCTTTTGCACGCCACGCATAGACATGCATAAGTGCCTGCATTCTATCACAACTGCAACACCCATTGGGTTAAGGGTATTTTGAATACAATCTCTGATTTCGTTCGTTAAACGTTCCTGTACCTGTAAACGACGGGCAAAAGCATCAACTACACGTGGGATTTTACTTAAACCTACAATGTGTCCGTTAGGAATATAAGCAATGTGTGCTTTACCGAAGAATGGTAGCATATGGTGTTCGCACATCGAATACACTTCAATATCCTTAACTACAACCATTTGGCTATAATCTTCTTCAAACATTGCGCCCTTCAGTATCTCATCGGGTTTTAAATCGTACCCATGTGTTAAATATTGCAGCGCCTTGGCCACGCGCTCCGGTGTTTTTAGTAAACCTTCGCGTTCTGGATTTTCACCCAACTGGCCAAGAATATCTTTATAATGTGTAGCTACAGCTTCAATTTTATCTTCGTTGTAACGGTCTATTTTTACATAGCCGTCTCTCGATTCGCCTTTCAATACGTCTTTATCGCTCATTAATTCGGGTTTTTAACCAAAGTATTCAACAAAATTATTTTCGGTCTCGTATATTTTTACGCAATGTAAAACTGCACCGCTCTCTGCAATCGGCGCCCATAATTGTTTCCAGATTTCTATGGCCAGATTTTCTGTTGAGGCCAACTTGCCTTTCATAAAATCTACATCAAGATTCAAATTTTTATGGTCAACCTTATCTACCACATAGTCATTCATTACGTCTTTCAGCCATTTTAAATCAACAAGAAAACCGGTTTCTGGATTAACTTCGCCTTTAACTGTAACATATAACCAATAGTTATGGCCATGCCAATTGGGGTTGGCACATTTACCATAAACTTCATTGTTTTTATCATCATCCCAATCGGTACGGGCCAATTTGTGCGCCGCATTGAAGGATGCTTTTCTCGTTATGTAAATCATTACTATAAAATAAAATGCAAATATACGGATAAAGGTTTAAGCTTAAAGACTAAAGACCAAAGCTTACATAAAACTTAAATGAAAACAATCTGCTAACTTTACGTTATGAAAACTTTAGTTGTTGCTGCTACAAAAGCCGAACTCACCTTCTTTTATCAACATTTTAATTTGCCGGAGGGAGATTTTGTAGAGAGTAAAAATTTCGATCTGCTGATCACTGGCGTTGGAATGGTAGCAACAGCCTTTGCCCTGGGCAAACATCTTTCATCTAAATATAGTCTTGTGGTAAATTTCGGCATTGCTGGAAGCTTCGATCGGGATATAGCTTTAGGCACCGTATTAAATATTACCGAAGATACTTTTGCCGAACTGGGCGCCGAAAACGGAGACGAATTTTTAACCATAAGCGATTTAGGTTTTGGAGAGAACCATTACACCTCCAAAACACACAAAAGCGTTAACCTACCCGTAGCAAAAGGGATAACCATGAACTGTGTAACGGGGAGCGAAAAAAGCATTAAAAACCTGATTAAGAGGTTAAACCCAACTACCGAAAGTATGGAAGGTGCCGCGGTTTTCTATGCCAGTAAACAGTTAAATATAGATTGCTTACAGATTAGAAGTATATCTAATTATGTAGAACCAAGAAATAAAGACAATTGGAAAATTGGCTTAGCTATTAAAAATTTAAACGATTGGGCCATTGCTTTTGTTGGAGAAATGAACTGATTATGACTGATTAGTTTACCACAGTACTTAATTTTGATTTATGAACCCGACACCATTAAAATAGTTATTTTAATTGTCAAAGGCTCCATCTAACAACTGAAAACAAAAAATAAATAGATGAAACTTACACTTGGATTTTCTCCCTGCCCTAACGATACGTTTATTTTCGACGCACTAATTCACCATAAAATTGATACAGAAGGATTAGAATTTGAGGTTTCTTATGATGATGTAGAAACGTTAAATCAAAAGGCACTTAGGGGCGAATTAGATATTACCAAGTTAAGTTTCCATGCTTTTGCCTATGTTGCCAACCAGTATGCTTTACTCGACGCTGGGAGTGCCCTGGGTTTTGGTGTTGGACCGTTATTAATCAGTAAGAATCATTTCGATGGAGAAAATGACACTGATCTCCAAACGCCAGACTCCAAACTAAGGGTTGGAATACCAGGAAAATACACTACGGCTAATTTTTTGCTGGGAATTGCTTATCCTCATTTACAAAACAAACAGGAGCTTGTTTTTTCTGAAATTGAATCGGCTTTACTTAACGGGCAGATTGATTTAGGATTGATTATTCACGAAAACAGGTTTACCTATCAGGATAAAGGTTTAACCAAAATTGTTGATTTAGGCGATTACTGGGAAAAACTAACTGGTTGTGCCATCCCATTGGGCGGCATCGTAATCAATCGCAATTTAGATCGCGAGGTACAGTTAAAAGTGAACCGTTTAATCCGCCAGTCGGTAGAGTTTGCCTTCGCACATCCAAAATCGGGGATCGATTTTATCCGCCAGCATGCCCAGGCCATGGAAGAAAGCGTGATGTACAAACACATCGAATTATATGTGAATAAATACAGCATAAACCTTGGTGAAGAAGGCCGAAAAGCAGTTGATACTTTATTTAAACTTGCCCAGGAAAGAAATATTATTCCTGCTATTCAGGAGAATTTATATATCTAATTCATCGATCCGTCATCTCGGCCGTAGTGGAGAGATCTATAAAAGATTTCTCATTTCGCTGCACTCCAGTCGAAATGACGATAAATCGGCATCATGATAGATCCTGAAACAAGTTCAGGAGGACGATTGGTTTAATTAATCTAACTCACCAATAGTTTATAGCCTTTTCCGTGCACGTTAATAATTTCTACTGTCGGGTCTGCCCTGAGATACTTACGCAACTTGCTCAAAAACACATCCATACTCCGTCCGTTAAAGTAATTATCATCATGCCAGATACTTAACAATGCCTCTTCGCGCGTTAAAACGGTATTCTTTTTCAAGCACAATAAACGCAACAGTTCGGCCTCCTTGGTAGAAAGTTTTTGCTGGTGATCGTTATCGGTAATAATCTGGGTTGTATAATCGAAATGATATTGACCGATAGAAAACTGTGTTTCGGCAGCCTCATCGTTGTTATCTGTTTTATTGGCCACGCGCTTAAACATCGCATTAATGCGTAGTAAAAGCTCTTCTATACGGAAAGGTTTGGTAATATAATCATCACCACCTAAATCGTAAGCAGCAGATTTATCTTCCAGCATGGTTTTAGCCGTTGCAAAAATAATGGGTACCTGTGTGTTTACCTTCCTAATGTCTTTACCCAAGGTAAAGCCATCTTTTTTAGGCATCATCACATCCAGAATACATAAATCGAAGTTCTGCTTATTAAACGTTCTCAATCCATCCTCGCCATCGGTGCATAATACTACATCAAACTTGCCTTTAAGCTGCAAATAGTCTTGTAACAATAAACCTAAATTTGGGTCGTCTTCTACCAGAAGTATTTTTTTCATTTTCTTGTTTTTATTCACCTATGTAGCACTGGCCACACTGAAAGTTTGATTCTGAATATGCATAACGGTTTAATTTATGCTGTAGATTAAATTAATACTCCACTATTTTAGCTAAATTAAATCTGCTCATTTTAATGTATCGATAAAGCAAGCTTTTGTACCGATGTTTAACTGTTTATAAAGGTAAAGATATTTCGAACGTGGTTCCTCTATCTTTTTCGCTACTTACCTTAACGGTTCCATTCAATTTTTTTATTATATCCTGAACATAATTTAAACCTAAGCCAAAGCCTTTAACATCGTGTAAATTACCTGTTGGCACCCTATAAAACTGGTCGAAAATCCGTTTAGACTGCTCCTTGGTCATTCCAATGCCTTTATCTGCTATTTCGATAATTAAATTTTTACCTGTATTGCGGGTAGTAATGGTTATCTCTGGTGTATCGCTACTGTATTTATTTGCATTATCAATAAGATTATAAATTACATTCGACAGATGCAACTCATCGCCATATACAATGGCATTTTCTGCCTCGGTATGTACATTGATAATGGCATTCCTTTTCTGTAACTGCAATTCCATGCTATCCAGCACAATCACAATCAAATCGTTCACATCTACTTCGGTGTTCTCCATTTTAAGTTCACCTTTTTCTAAGCGGGCAATACTTAAAACACGTTCGATATGATTCCCTAAACGAACATTTTCATCATAAATAATCCCTGCCAGGCGTTTTAATCTGGCCTTATCTGCTGTCACCTCCGGATCTTTCAAAGCTTCACTCGCAATCATGATAGTAGCCACAGGGGTTTTAAACTCATGCGTCATGTTATTGATGAAATCTGTTTTCATCTCCGACAGTTTTTTCTGCTTTAAAATAGCGTAAAGGGTATAGGAGAAAATGAAAACAAGTACCAATAACAGGCCGATGGATGAGGCAAGTGTTGCACTTAGGTTAGAAATAATTGCCGAATTTTTATTCGGAAAACTGACGAAAAGCATCCCGGGATCGCGAAAGATATCGTTTCCAAACAAAGGTGTTTTGTAGGTGTTTTCGGGCAAAAACTCTCCTTTAACGTTAGATGCCGTCATATAAATGGTCGAATCTTTTCTCGCTAGCGAAATCCGGTAAGAAGGTTCTAGTGTAATATTATTGGCAAGGAGTTCTTGCTTTAATAAAACGCCTAACGAATTAAAATTGATGCGTTTATAGATTGGTACATTGGCTTCCTGCAATTCTTTAGATACATCCTCAACTACACTCGATCGGGTATATGAAAAAGTATCTTTGCCCAATGCTGCAATTTTAAGTTCTAATTTTTTCCGCTCAATCTCATCTTCGCGTTGAAATTTTTTCTGTAAATCGTTAGGGATCTTTGGAACATTTGCAAAACCGGGCGTGCCATCTCTGGGATCAAAAACCAAATACCTTAATGTATCGGGCAAACTTTGCAGGCTTTTAAATTCGAATGTTTTTGGTGGCGCCGTAAAAGGCTTGGAGCGCATGCTATAACCTTTTAAAATAAGGCTCTTAATATCAATAATCGCATCCATCTGCAAATCCAGCTTGTCGCCGTTCTTCGAACTCAACGAAGTATATTCCCTTTCAGAAATTACATTGGGCGCCCGATAAGATACGCGGATGATACTATCTTGTTGGTTCAGGTAACTTTCGATCTGATTTTCCCTCTCGGCTTGCCGCAGCTCTGCCTCTTGTACATATTGTTGCCGTAAATCCTTAATATCCAATGCCCGTTGCCTGGAGTCTTGTAACTGCTTCAGTTTATTTTCAGCATCTTTCCTGTTTAAGTGATCGGCAACATTTCTACGCTGTAGTTTATTTACTACCGATGTTAGCGTTTGGTTTACCTGCTCATCAAAAAGCTGAGATTTTAGTTTATACGATTCCCTGATGTAATACAGCTGCATTACAAAAACACCAAGCAAAGCCACCGTCATTAAAACGGTAATTAACCAAAAACTCTTTTTCTTCATGAACTAGATTGGTTTTAAAATTAAAAAAACCGGAGCATAATCTTCTTAAATCTAAACAGATATCAAAAATACTGATTAGCTAAGCGAAGTGTTTGTTTTTAACATATTTTAACAGCGCAGAGAAGACTTCTGAAGTTTTCGGAAACACGGGCCTAGTAAAATCGAAAGTCTAAGCGATGGAAGAACTTCGGATTCTGAGGTGGGCCAAAAAAAATGCCGAGACTAAAGCCTCGGCATGGTTCAAAATTGTTTGCTTAAAAAAGATTCTTTATTTAGAAAGGCAAATCATCATCTTCACCTGGTGCACTGCTTACATCAACCGGAGCTGCATAAGCTGGCGTAGCTGCTGGAGCACCTGCTGCAACTGCATTTATACGCCAAATAACCAAACTGTTAAAATATGATGTTTTACCTGCTTTATCTGTCCAAGGGCGACCCCGTAAATTAAAGAAAACCTCAACCTCATCGCCTGCTTTAAATGTATCTAATAATGCAGTTTTATCTTGTAAAGCCTCAAAACGGATATATTCTGGGTATGTTGGATTTTCTGCGTATTCTATTATTAAATCACGCTTTTTAAACGTTTCACTTACTTGTTGTGTGGCACCTACTTCGTGTACTTTTCCTTTAATTTCCATATCTAATACTACTTAATGTACTATAAACATCAAATCTCTATAATTTTATTGATAACTTCGCATATATTATGATGCAAGTTTTCCACAATAAAAGCAAGGTAATCATTACCTGCAACAAGCGCCTTTCGCCCTATTTACAAGATGAAGTTACGGCTTTAGGTTACACCATAGAAAGATCTTTCGCTACGGGTGTTGAGCTTAATATTACCCTTACAGAGTGTATAAAGCTCAATTTGAACTTGCGCTGTGCCAGTCAGATTCTATATGCCATAAAAAGTTTCAAAGCCATTACACCCGATGATTTATACAATGAAATTGCAGCCATTGAGTGGGAAGAACTGATCGATTTTTCGGGTTATTTCTCGGTAACCTCAAATGTTGATAACCCAAATATTACCACACCACTTTTCGCAAACTTAAAGGTAAAGGATGCAATTGTAGACCGCATGAAAGAGAAAAAGGGCATCCGCCCCAACTCTGGATCTGATGCAAATAAAACAGTAGTGCATTTATACTGGAAAGATGCAGATGCCGATGTTTTTATGGATACTTCAGGCGAAACCCTTGCTAAACACGGTTACCGTAAAATTCCCGGAAAAGCACCGATGTTAGAAGCCTTGGCTGCTGGTGTTATTTTAGCAACAAATTGGGATAAGAAATCGCCATTTATTAACCCAATGTGCGGTTCAGGAACATTAGCTATCGAAGCCGCGCTGATTGCGACCAACCGTGCCCCTGGATTATACCGCATGAATTATGGTTTTATGCACATCTTAGGTTATAATGAAGAAGATTTTTTCGCTGAGCGTAGAATTTTAAAAGATCAGGTAATTAAAAATGTTGATCTTAAAATCGTAGCTTCCGATCTTTCGGAAGATGCAGTTGAAGTAACCCGGAGAAATGCTAAAACTGCTGGTGTTGATACTTTAATCGAATTCGAAGTGTGCGATTTTGAGTTAACACCGGTTCCTGAAGATGGCAAAGGTGTTGTTGTTTTTAACCCTGAGTATGGTGAGCGTTTAGGTGTGCACAGCAAGTTAGAATTGACTTATAAACGTATGGGCGATTTTATGAAAACGAAATGCAAGGGCTATTCTGGATATATTTTCACAGGAAATCCTGATCTTGCAAAAAAAATTGGATTAAAAGCTGCTAAAAAAGTTGAATTTTATAATGGTAAATTAGACTGTCGTTTACTAGAGTATGAATTATATGATGGCTCTCGCAGAGCACCGTTAATTGAGGCCTAGTCTTTTTCATTGAAAATTAATATATTACGCTCTCTTACGTACCATAACGTAGAAAATTTTGAAGAATATGGAATTTGATGACATGGACCATATGCCCGAATGGGAGCATTTTAGCCGATTTGGCCGAGATGATGAGGATGAAGAAAATCTATCAAGTGTTGATGCAGAAAAGGTCAGACTAAAAGTGACCAGGGCTAAAAGCCTTTACAACCAGGCAAGAGCCGTATATAAATATGCCGCCCTGTTCTGCGAAACACTGGAAGGAGAGATGGCCGAAATGACCGCTAACTTAATTATGCAGAATGCCCTCATGTTATGCCCTAAAATTGTTGGGGCAGAAGGTGCAGATATGTATATTTTAAGAATGGAAAACGCCTCTATTATCCGAACCAATTGCCGTGAATTAGAAACCCAGGTGAGAGCAGCAGATATGTTCGAAATCTGCACTCCAGAATATAAAGACATTGTTTTAGACGAAATTGAAAAATTTCGTCTACTCTTCATCGAATGGGTTAAATATTTCGAAAAAGACGAATTTGAAGATGACTGGGGGCTATATTAAGCCTTAATAATTAATTTTTCTGCGTTTTCTTACCTCCCACCTTTTCTCTTGTTGATTTGAGCTGCATCACGCAATAATATTCTAAATGTATCATATCGCTCCTTCCACCTAAAGCACAACAATCAATACAAAAACCTGATTATCAATCAAAAACAGAACCCTTAAACATTTAGGTTATTTTTTTGTTGTAACAATTAGTTCATTAATCCGTTTCGCGTAATTCCCAATAGTACTAAAATTTATAATTTAAAATCTGTTGCGGTGAAAGTTTCGTACATAATGAAAAAACATTAAAAAAATTTATCCCTTTTTTATGGAAGATGTATTGGCTTTAAAAACAAAGAATGTTGCCGGCAATATTAGAAAAATTAGAGAATACAGAGACTATACTCAAGATTATCTGGCAGCGAAATTGAAAATATCTCAAAATGCCTATAGCAAAATTGAGCTCGGTTATAGTAAATTAACGATCGATCGTTTGTTCCAAATTGCAGCAATTTTGGAGGTTGAAGTATCTCATTTATTAACCCTTAACCACAATGATTTAATTAAAATTATTGCTGATGATGAGAACCGGACAGCAGCCGCGAGTTAATATCCATGCGCTGTTGATATCATTTCTTTTACCCTGCAAATAATTCCAATACCTTTGGAACAAATTTAGAACGATGCAGGCTACCATTCAAAAAACTATCGATTTTGTTCAGAAAACACTAGCCAATGCCGAGGCAGGGCACGATTGGTTTCATATTGAGCGTGTTTTTAAAACCGCTCAAACCATTAATCAACAAGAAAATGGCGACGAACTTGTAGTCGCCTTTGCCGCATTGTTGCATGATATTGCTGATCCTAAATTTAATAATGGTGATGAAGAACTGGGACCGAACATGGCTGCTTCATTCTTAGCATCGATAGCTGTTGATGCTGAGGTTATTGCCCATGTTAAACTGATTATCCAGAACATGTCGTTCAAAAATAGTTTTGATGGCACAGGTTTCACCTCAAAAGAAATGCAAATTGTACAGGATGCAGATCGTTTAGACGCCATAGGAGCCATTGGTATTGCAAGAGCATTTACCTATGGCGGATTCAAAAACAGGGTACTTTACGATCCGGCTATTTTACCCGAAGAACACCTCACTAAAGAAAGTTATAAAAATACCACTGCGCCTACCATTAACCATTTTTACGAAAAACTGCTGTTGTTGAAAGACATGATGAATACTGAAGCAGGGAAAGCAATAGCCATAGAAAGACACAATTTTATGCTTCTATACCTGGAGCACTTTTATAAAGAGTGGGATGGTAAATAATCAGCAATAAGCCATAAAAATACCTAATAGTAAGTATTCCGAAACCATGCATTTGGGCTTAACTTTACAAAAATTAATCCTCATGCATCCTTATAAACTAAAATACCATAAAAATAGTGTTTTGTTAATCGCGATGGTTGGCATTCCTGTGTTTTTCATTTCTTTAATGCTGTATTCTCTTTTTAGTTTACCTTCGTCGCTTTCCGAAACATCCACGTTGATATTTGTTTCGCTATCGATTATTTTAATGGCACTTCTTTTATTATGGATTACCAAAACACAGATTTTTGTACATAGTAAAATTTTAATCAGTGAAAAAGGTATAAGTTTTAAATTAAAAAGTACTTCTTTCTTATATCGGAGAACCGAGTTTTTTTCTGGATGGGAAAATGTAACCAGCGTAACCGAAATGTTCGATAACCACAATGGAGGTTACTTTTATCAAATTGAATTTAAAGACCCCGATTTCGTGGCCAACTTTAGTCCGCTTAAAAACCACGAAATAGAGGCCGACCGCTTCTTTTCAGAACTGCAATACTATCAGGAAAGTTATAATATTGCTCATCAACTCCCAATTAGCAGAAAGCTTAACCCTTCGAACAGTTTTTAATTAACATTATTATTCCAAAATAGAATAGGTTAGACAAATCTATTTGCTAATATTTTTAGTTATTAAACTATCTTTGTTAGCAAATATATCCCTATGTTCGACCGAATCCGTGAAAAATTAAATATTCTTGCTGACGCCGCTAAATATGATGTTTCTTGTTCATCAAGCGGCGGCACGAGAAAAAATACCAATAAAGGCCTTGGCGATAGTCATACATCCGGCATTTGCCATACATACACTGAAGATGGCCGATGTGTTTCGCTTTTAAAAATCCTCCTAACCAACCATTGTATCTACGATTGTTTATTCTGCGTTTCGCGGAAAAGCAACGATGTAAAACGTGCGGCCTTTACCGTAGATGAAGTGGTAGAACTGACCATGAATTTTTACCGCCGCAACTATATTGAAGGCCTGTTCTTAAGCTCAGGAATTTTCAAAAATGCCGATTTTACCATGGAACGGCTGTTGCTAGTGGTTAAAAAACTCCGTTTGGAACAGAACTACAACGGCTATATCCATTTAAAAACCATTCCGGGTGCCAGCGATGAACTGATTAAGGAAGCTGGCTTATATGCTGATCGGATGAGTATTAATTTAGAAATGCCAACTGAAGCCGGCTTGAAACTTTTGGCTCCCGAGAAAAACCACGGGGAAGTAATTAAACCTTTGGCTTTTGTGCAACAGCAAATCAGCCAGTTTACGGCCGATAAAAAACTGATCAAACATGTGCCAACGTTTGTACCTGCGGGACAAAGCACACAAATGGTTATTGGCGCCACACCAGAAAGCGACAAAGATATTATGTACACCGCGAATACCTTTTACAAAAACTTTTCTCTGAAAAGAGTTTATTATTCGGGTTATGTACCCATTAGCAACGACACTAGGATGCCTGTACTTGGTACACAGCCGCCATTGCTGAGAGAAAACAGGCTGTATCAAACCGATTGGTTAATGCGCTTTTATGGCTTTAAAGTGCAGGAAATTTTAAACGATGCCAACCCGAACCTTGATATTGATATCGATCCAAAATTGAGCTGGGCGATTAGAAATATGCAGCATTTCCCTGTGGATATTAATACGGCAGATTATAAAATGATTCTCCGGATACCGGGTATCGGCGTAATGTCGGCCCAAAAAATTGTGCAGGCCAGAAAGTTCGGAAAACTCAGGATTGACCAGTTGAAAAAAATCGGCGTAGCTTATAACCGGGCCAAACACTTTATTGTTTGCCTGGATAGCCCTTATCAGCTGAAAGATTATCAAGGCACACAGATTAAAGCTTTTATTTTGGCCGAAAGCCAGAGCAAATGTTTAAAAACAGATAGCAACCAGATGATTTTGTTTTAAAACCCTACGATCGTCATTCCCAACTTGATTGGGAATCTCAAAGCTACGGCATTAAGATTCCCGCCTTCGCGGGAATGACGGACTAAAATAAAACCCAATGACCTACATTTTCGATGGCACTTTTCAAGGTTTATTAACCGCTGTTTTCGAATGGTTTGAACGTAAGCCAGGAAAAGTTGTGCTAAAATCTATTTCAATTTTTCAACCCGAAGCTTTTGCAGAAAGTTTTACAGTTAGCACCAGTGCAGAAAAAGCAGATCGGGTTTGGGCAGGGCTGCAAAAGAATCTCAAAAAGGATTGGCAACGCAAATACTACTGCGCCTACTTATCAGAAATACCCGAGGCTTACAACCACCTCTTTCAGTTTACCGTATACATTTTTCAAAATCAAGTTGGTGCAGAGAGTAATTATGGCAATCCGCATGTAATTGCACTGGCTAAATATGCCAAAAGCGTAGAAAGGGAAAAACACAGAATGGAAGCATTTATCCGTTTTCAAAAAACTGGTGATGGGCTATTTTATGCCAATATAGATCCTGATTTTAATGTATTGCCTTTAATATCCAATCATTTTAAAAACCGTTATGCCGATCAGTCTTGGGTAATCTACGATTTAAAGCGCAAATATGGCCTACATTATAATTTAACAAGCGTTGAAGAAATTACGATCAGCTTTAGCAACGGTGCAGATAAGCAAAATCTTGCACCAGTTTTAATGGACGAGCGTGAGGGATTGTACGCTACCCTTTGGAAAGATTATTTTAAAAGTGCCAACATTGTAGCGCGGAAAAACACCAAACTACATTTGCAGCATGTACCTAAAAGGTATTGGAAATATTTAACGGAGAAAGTTCCAATTTAGCGAACAAGAGTTGACATCTCTAATAGTATACAGGTTAGTCAGTGGTCAACTCTGAATAAATCTGGCTAAAAAAATCAAAACTTACTGCCATGCTGACACCTACATTCTCAATTAGCGTAAAAAGTTTGACAGTTTGGTGAAAATTTGTCCCGCTAAACCTCTTGGCATAAAAAGTGTTAATTGTAAGCTTAGTTAAAAACTCAAATCAAAATAAAAAATAATAAAAGTTATGGCGTTAAACCTTAAACCAATTGCTGGCAGTTCGAACAGAGTAATAGTTGAACCGGCTGCGGCAGAAGAGAAAACTGCATCAGGTTTGTATATCCCTGATACTGCAAAAGAAAAACCATCTAAAGGAACTGTAGTTTCTGTTTCTGAAGAAGATGCTGAAGGTAAAAAAGCGAGTGTAAAAGTTGGCGATGTTGTAATTTATGGTAAATACGGTGGTACCGAATTTCCTTACGAAGGTAAAGATTACTTAATTATGCGCGAAACAGATATTTACGCTGTTGTTGGGTAATAATTTAGGATTGAATGACTGAATACCTCAAATGAGTGAATTCAGCATAAATCAACAAATAAAATAATAATGTTAGAATGAAAAAGCAGAAACTCAATCATTCTCTCATACAATCATTCAAAATTTAAAAAATAATGTCAAAACAAGTAAAATATAACGTAGAAGCTCGTGATGCCCTGAAAAGAGGTGTTGATATTCTTGCAAATGCAGTAAAAGTAACTTTAGGTCCAAAAGGACGTAACGTAATTATCGATAAAAAATTCGGTTCACCAGCAATCACCAAAGATGGTGTTACAGTTGCAAAAGAAATCGAATTGAAAGATGCCGTTGAGAACATGGGTGCTCAAATGGTTAAAGAAGTAGCTTCAAAAACAGCTGATATTGCTGGTGATGGTACTACTACTGCAACTGTATTGGCTCAGGCAATTATTACTACAGGTATTAAAAACGTTGCTGCTGGTGCAAACCCAATGGATTTAAAACGTGGTATTGACAAAGCGGTTGCTGCTGTTGTAGAAAACTTAAAAGCGCAATCACAAACTGTAGGCGAAGACAACAACAAAATTAAACAAGTTGCGTCTATTTCAGCTAATAACGATGAAGTAATTGGTGCTTTAATTGCTGAGGCAATGGGTAAAGTTGGTAAAGACGGTGTAATTACCGTTGAAGAAGCCAAAGGTACTGAAACGGAAGTTAAAACGGTTGAAGGTATGCAATTTGACAGGGGTTATTTATCTCCATACTTTGTTACCAATGCAGATAAAATGGAAGCTGAATTAGATAATCCTTACATTTTAATCTACGACAAAAAAATCAGTAACATGAAAGAATTGTTACCGGTTTTAGAAAAAACTGTTCAAACTGGCAAACCATTGGTTATCATTTCTGAAGATTTAGATGGAGAAGCTTTAGCAACATTGGTCGTTAACAAAATCCGTGGTTCGTTAAAAGTTGTTGCTGTTAAAGCTCCAGGTTTTGGTGATAGAAGAAAAGCAATGTTAGAAGACATCGCGATCTTAACCGGTGGTATTGTGGTATCAGAAGAAAGAGGTTACAAATTAGAAAATGCTGATTTAACTTATTTAGGTTCTGCTGAGAAAGTTGTTGTTGATAAAGACAATACAACGGTAATTAACGGTGCTGGTAACTCAGACGATATTAAATCGCGTGTTAGCCAAATTAAATCTCAGATCGAAACGACTACATCTGATTACGATAAAGAAAAATTACAAGAGCGTTTGGCTAAATTAGCTGGCGGTGTTGCCGTTCTTTACGTAGGTGCAGCCAGTGAGGTTGAAATGAAAGAGAAAAAAGACCGTGTTGATGATGCTTTACATGCAACCCGTGCGGCTGTAGAAGAAGGTATTGTTGCTGGTGGTGGTGTTGCTTTTATCCGTGCAGTTGAAGCTTTAGCTAACCTAAAAGGCGCTAACGAAGATGAAAACACTGGTATCCAGATCATCCGTCGTGCTATCGAAGAGCCATTACGTCAGATTTGCGAAAACGCAGGTATTGAAGGTTCTATCGTAGTTCAAAAAGTTAAAGAAGGTAAAGCTGATTTCGGTTATAATGCACGTACTGATGTTTACGAAAACTTAATTGGTGCCGGTGTTATCGATCCAACTAAAGTAAGCCGTGTAGCGTTAGAAAATGCAGCGTCTATTGCAGCGATGTTATTAACTACCGAAGTTGTTTTAGCAGACGAACCTGAAGAAGGTGGTGCTCCAATGCCTCCAATGGGCGGCGGTGGTATGGGTGGTATGATGTAATACCATTCTATAGCGAAACTATTTCGTGTAAAAATACACCCTCAAGGTATAAGGCCTTGGGGGTTTTTTTATGCCTTATTACAGCAAAAACGAAGCTTTACCAAAGCTATAACCCATTCATTTAGTTGATGTTGGTGTAAAATTTTGTTACTGTAATGCAAAAATTACGTTCTTTGCAACGAATATTTATTGACGCGTCTTAGGTCGAATGCTCATCTCTGAGATTGGATTAAAGCAAGTTTAACAACAACGCTTCCAGAACGCAATAAAATCATTCCCTAGTGTTAGAGATTTATGAAGATTCGTTGTAAAAGGAAATGGCTTTCTTTTGTCCTGTTTTTTGGGGCATTTTTGTTCACGTCAAATGTTTTCGCCCAAATTACCATAGGCACAGTCGATGCAGGCCCCTTTACCCCAGGTAGTACCATTGCGGTTCCTTTTAATATTAGCGCAGGCTGTGCGGCTCAAGGAAACCAATTTCAGTTGTATCTTTCTGATCAGAATGGAAATTTTGGCGCCGAAACACTTATTGGCAGTTACACAGGCTTCTATAGTACTTATATAAATGGTAAACTTCCTGTAACTCTTACTCCTGGTACAGGTTATCAGGTTAGGATAAAATCAACCGCTCCTGCATTCACAAGCACACCATCAACAGCTTTTGAAGTAAAGGCGGGGCCACCAGTTGAGGCTAAATTAACATCAACATTATTAAATGCGACAAACGATGAAACTTTTGGTACCTGCACCAGTAAGGCCAATAATTCTTTCTTCCTTACTAATGCATCTACAGCAAACAGTACGGTTACCGCGAGCATAACCGATGAAGTAAATGGCGGGGGGCCAACTTTAATCAATTTCCCTACTGCAATACAACCTTTTACCGCTCAACAGACACATTATACCATTTATACTAAAGCCGTGATGCCAGATGGTACTGTGGCGACCAAGGCCTATTTACTGATCAATAATAAAGCCATAACAGCTTTTGCCAATTCGGGTAATACAGTAGTTTGTTTGCCTTTAGGCACCCTAACATTTAGCGTAGATATAAGTTCTAGCGCAGGTATTCAAAACAATTTTCCGGGAGATATTTATACGATTACCTGGGGCGACCAAACCACCTCCACCTATACCCTTTGCGAGATTGTTGCCAATGGCGGTAAGGTTACCCATGCATACACCAGATCATCTTGCGGAAGTGTTTCTACCTCAAGTGCAGGCACAATTTACAATGCTTTTGATGTATCCATTAATGTATCGAATGCTTTCTGTACCACAATGGGCACACCCGTTTCCTCTTCGGCAAAAGTGGTGGTAAAACCGGTAAATTCGTTTGCTTTCAATACGCCGGGCTGCACCAATGCCAACATCACGTTTGTTAATACATCTGTTTTGGGCGAAAACCCAAACACCAATACAGCAGCCTGTACACCAAATAATGTAACCTATAACTGGTATGTTGATGGTGTGATTAAAGAGGTTGACAAGCCCAAATCATACAATTTTGTATACAAGTTTCCAACTCATGGAGAGTATACTATCCGGTTAGAATCTAAAAATATTACAGGCGAGTGCGATGCCGATCCGGTAGAAATGAAAATCTGTATCCAAGATCCGCCGAAGCCTGATTTTAGTCTTCCCTCAACGACCATCTGCTCCGGAACAACTTTAAAAGCTACAGACCTTTCTGTTTTAGATAATACCTGCAATGCAGCCAATAACTATTCATGGTCAGTTAGCCCAGCGGTGGGCTTTGTTGGTGGTACAAATGCAGCAAGCAAAGAACCGGAGTTCAATTTTACCAGTCCTGGCACCTATACCATTACTTTAAGCATCAGCACGCCATCATGCGGCGTAATTATCAGCCTCCCACAAACTGTTGTGGTTAATGTGGGGCCTGTAGCTACTCTATCGCCTGATATTACCCTATGCAACCTGGCTACTTACGATTTTAACAATACTACAACAGGGCCAACCCGAACATTAATTACAGGTACCACAAAAGATTTACCCGATAGTTATACCTGGACTGTTACCCCTGCCGGATCGGGCACCTATAGCTTTACTGGGGGCACAACCTCCAATTCTAAATATCCATCGATAAAATTCGATAGTTACGACACTTATACCGTAACTGTTGTGCACAAAAATAATTGCGGCACCGCAACCGATACCCAAATTCTAACCTTCAGTACAGCACCAGTGATTAGTGCAGGGCCAGATCAAAATATCTGTTTTAACGACCCCAGTTTTACACTTAGCGGAACTATAACTGGCGCGACCACTACGCAAACCTGGATTGGCGGATTAGGAACATTTACACCCAGCAGAAACGATTTAAATGCAACATACACGCCAACCGCAGCCGAAAAAACAGCGGGCACGGTTACTTTGAGGTTAAGGATTACCACCGCACTCGCCGCCCCCTGCAACCAGATTGACGACGATATTATTCTAAAAATAAAACCCAATATCAGTTTAATCAGTGCAGCAGCTAAAACCATCTGCACAGGCAATAGCGTTGCATACACCCCAACTTCTGCAGTAGCAGGTGTAACTTATACCTGGACGGCGACTGGAACTGCAACTGGTTATACCACCAACGGAAGCGGCCCCATTAACGATATCCTAACCAATACTGATCTTAATGCCGACGCAAGCGTAACTTATATCATCACTCCCCATTTTGATGGCTGCGATGGAACCCCATTTAATTTAGTGGTTACTGTTAAACCTAACCCTATTGTAACACCAACTGCAGCCAATGCGACCATCTGTAATGCCACCTCATCGGCCATAACCTTATCAACAAACCTAACAGGTGTAAACTATACTTATACCAGTGTGATAACCGGAGCAATAACCGGAAATAGCAATAGAGCAGTAGCATCGGCAGGAACACAGATCAACGATATTTTAACCAATTCTGGTACCACCGCAGGTACAGTAACCTACACCATTACACCTGTATCTACAAATGGTTGCCCAGGTACACCAGCCAGCATTACCATTACGGTTTTGCCAAGCGCAACACTGCCAAATGCCGGCCCGGATGAAGCGATCTGCAACGCCAGCACTTATACCCTAAAAGGAAATACACCAACAGTTGGCACAGGCAAATGGACAATCGTTGCTGCACCAACAGCCGTAACTTTTGCAGATGACACAAAGGGCAATACAACAATTAGCGGTTTACAGGCCGGAAATACTTATACTTTTAGATGGACAATAAGTGACACCAACTGTTCTACATCCAGTGATGATGTTCAGGTTACCATTAACCCGCTCAGTATTGGGGGCACAACCACTGGCGACGTAAACGTATGTGCGGGTGCAAATAGCGGAAACATCAATTTAACAGGACAGGTTGGAAATATTATCCGCTGGGAAAGATCTATTGATAACGGGGTTAACTGGTCTACCTTAACCTCAACAGCAAATCCCTATGTGTTTTCTAACCTCACCATAAGCACACAGTACCGTGCAATAGTACAAAGTGGTAGCTGTGCAGAAGCCATATCAGCCTCAACTACCATCACAGTAAATCCGGGTACCGTTGCAGCAAATGCAGGCGCAGATCAAAACTTATGCAGTGGAAATGGCATTACCTTAAATGGCAACAACCCTTCGCCTAACAGCGGTGCGTGGACTTTAATATCAGCACAAACCGGCATTACCATAACCGACCCTACACTGTACAACACCACGGTTACTGGTTTGGTACCAGGGCAAACTTATGCCTTCAGGTGGACCATTTCTGGTTTTAACGGCTGCCCTCCATCTGTAGATGATGTAACGGTTACTTATTACTCACCTGTTACCAATAATATTAGTGCATCATTAGCACCAGTTTGCGCAGGCCAAAGCATCGCTATTACAGGCGATACGCCTACTGGCGGAACGGGAACATTTGCCTACCAATGGCAGAGCAGCGCCGACGGAAATACCTGGAGCAATGTACCTTCGGCCATCAGTAAAGACTTAAGCCTAATTGTAAGCGCTTCAACCTATTTCAGAAGATTAGTGAACAGCACCATCTGTACTTCAATTAGTAATTCGTTACAGATTACTGTTTTACTAGGCCTAACCAACAATACCATTTCTGCCGATCAAAACATTTGTATCGGCACGGCTGCAGCAGCTTTAATAGGTACTACGCCGAGCGGTGGTAGCGGAACTTACGTGTACCAATGGCAATCGAGCTTAAATGGAACAGCCTGGAGCGATGTATTGGGTGCAAACAGTCTAAGCTTTACACCTCCAACACCAACCGTAAGCATTTACTACCGTCGATTGGTAGCTAGCGGTGCTTGCAGCAACAATTTAAGCAACCAGATTAAGATAACAGTTAATCCACATGCTAAGGCAGAATTAGTCTTTAATACAGATAAAGGTTGTTCACCCTTTGTTTTAACGCCAACCAATATATCGGCCACGCCTTATACAGACCGCAACAATACTTACACCTGGTTTGCTAATGGCGTACAGATTGGTACAGGAATTACCTTTCCTGGCTATACCATTGCAACAGATAACGAAAGTGTTATTATCAAATTGGTCGTAACTAGCGGCCTTGGCTGTAATAACGATGAAACCAGTCATACTTTTAGCACAATACAAAATGTAACCGCCGCCTATACACAAAATGCAACATCTGACTGCGGACCTTTAAACGTTGTTTTTAGCAATACTTCCAATTCACTAACAGCAGCTACCTTTAACTGGGATTTCGGAAACGGCGCTACTTCAAATTTGGCTCAACCGCCAGCGGTTACCTACCAGCCAGACCCAACAGGAAAGGATCTTACTTATAACGTTACTTTAAAGGCAACTACCGCTTGTGGCACCACCACGCAAACCTCAACCGTATTAGTAAAAGCAAAACCGGTTTCTGTTTTTTCTCCTGATAAAACAACAGGCTGCTCCCCTCTGCCTGTTACCTTTAGCAATACTTCCCCTGGAAATTATACCAGCTATACCTACGATTTTGGTGATGGTTCCGCACCTTTAACTGTTACCGATAAAAATAGCGTAAGCCATACCTATACCACTTTGGCCGTGAGAGATTATGTTGTAAAAATGACCGCAACCAATGAATGTGGAAGCAATGAATCTCAATATTCTATCCGCGTTTCGCCTAATGACATTACGCCAGAATTGGTCGTAAACAGCAACCAACTTAAAGGTTGTGCACCTTTAAAAGTCGATTTCTTTAACAATACCAAAGGTGCCGGCACTTTTGTTTACGATTTTGGCGATGGAAGCACTACGGTTACCCATACTGCACCCGAAACTATATCGCATACATTTACCCAACCCGGGAAATATACCATTACTTTATACGCATCAAACAACTGTTCTAATGCCTCAACAACCGAAACTGTTGAAGTTTTGCTGCAACCTTCTGTGAGTTTCACATCAGATAAGACAAGTGGCTGTGAGGGTGTTACCGTAAAGTTTAAAAACACCAGTACAGGTGCTATTGGTTATGTTTGGGATTTTGGAGATGGTTCTCCAATATCCAACGCTATAGAGCCTACGCATACTTTTAATGGCCCGGGGAAAAATTATACCGTTACCTTAACAGCAACCAATGCACTAGGCTGTACAAACAGCACTACCATAGCCGATTTAATCCATGTTGTCGCCCTACCCGTAGCAACTTTTACCGTTATTCCAGGCAATGAAGTATCCATTCCCAATTATTCATTTGCCTTTAAGGATATCAGTACCGATGCCGTAAGCTGGGAATGGACTTTTGGTGATGGATCGGGATCAACCCTGCAAAACCCAAACCATACCTATGCCAATGAAGGCACTTATAATGTAACCCTGAAAGTACTGAACAAAGAAGGCTGCTCTTCCACTACTTTCCAATCAGTGCGGATTATTGGTGTACCGGGTTACTTAAATATCCCCAATTCATTTATGCCCGCAAGTGCGAAAAACGAAATTAAAATCTTTAAAGCAAAAGGCCGCGGCATAAAAGAGTGGCAAATGTCAGTTTTTAATAAATGGGGGCAGTTACTTTGGGAAACGACCAAATTGGATGATGGCGCCCCGCTAGAGGGCTGGGACGGCACTTATAAAGGACAGGAACAACCGCAAGGTGTTTATTACTGGAAAGTAGATATAAAATTTATTAATGGCAGCGATTGGAAAGGGATGACTTACGATTCATCTCCTCCAAAGAAAACGGGTGTAATATATTTAATAAGATGATGAGGAGAGGGATAATATTATTTGTGTTTTGGTTGCTGCCGATGGTTTCGTTGGCGCAGGACCACATTTATTCGCAGTTTTACAATGCGCCGATTTATTTAAATCCGGCTTTAACAGGTCAGTTTGAGGGCGACATCAGGTTTAATGCCTTATACCGCAACCAATGGACGGGGTTAGCAAGTGATTTTTCGTACATGAGTGCTTCTGGTGACCTCAATCTACGGAGATTAAACAGCGGCATTGGTCTAATTTTTAACCGCAGCAGCGAGGGTACTGCTTACCTGGTAAAGAACAATATTGCCCTAAGCTATTCTTATATCATCGGTGGAGACGATTTTGCCTTGTCATTTGGCTTGCAGGGAGGCATTACCAACCAAAAGCTAAACTGGGATAAACTTGTTTTTGGCGACCAGATCGATATCAATACAGGGTATATTCCCGGTAGTATTTCTGGCGCCGAAAGACCAAGTGTAGACAGTCGGTATTATTTCGATTCCAATGCAGGCGCCAACCTGGTGGTGGGGAAATTCATGATGGGGTTAGCAGTGCATCACCTTAACCGTCCGGATGAATCCTTATCAGGTTTTCAAGCCAAATTGCCGATGCGTATCTCAGGCAATTTAAGCTACAAGTTAACCTTGGTACCAGATGAGTACGATCGCGATGGAAGTTACCTCATCCCATCTATTGTTGCCTACAAACAGGGCAACGTAAAATCGTTCAGTGTGGGCATGCAATATAAATATGCGGGCATAAACGCAGGCATATGGTACCGCAATGATGGCAATTCGAATGGAAATGATGCGATTGTTTTTTCTGTAATCTTCGATATTTTTAACCGCAGAACGAACGGCGAAAAATTCAGGTTAGGCATCAGTCATGATGCTACAACTTCTAAAATCAATTACAGCAACACTGGCGGAACATCCGAAATTGGTGTGGGTTATGAAAAATATTTTCCAAATAGTTCGAATGGTGGCAGGGCAAATGGCCTAAGATGTTACGATTTTTATTAATTTGCCTTTGATAATTCAAGGCGATGAACGAGATCATAGACCAAAACCATTTCATTACACAAAGTGAAATTAATAAATTTCTATTGGCTACCCTGCTTTGTGGCATAATCGGAGCAGAACGCGAGTACAGAAGTAAATCTGCAGGACTCAAAACCATGATGATGATTGGTTTGGGTGCTACTCTATTTACCATCCTTTCCATCAAAATCGGTCCAACCAGTCAAGACCGCATTGCCTCGAACATTGTTACGGGAATCGGGTTTTTAGGCGCTGGGGTAATCTTCAAGGAAGAAAACCGTGTTAAAGGGCTCACTACTGCCTGTATTATCTGGATTGTTGCTGCAATTGGAATGGCCGTAGGCTCCGGTTATTACGAACAGGCTATAGGGGTAACCATTGTGGTTTTATTGGCGCTGATTATTTTTCCCTTTTTAGAAGAAATTGGCGATCGTCGTTTTACCAAAAGGCTTTACCGCATTGTTAAAAAACAACATACCCACGGCGATTTAGAAAGTTATGAAGAAGTTTTTCGCGAAAGTAAACTCAAACCCCAACGAGGGAAACACCAATTGGTAGATAATATTATCACAGGAAACTGGATTGCTACAGGCACACCTAAAAATCATCAGAAATTTGTGGAACGCATGCTTAAAGACGATGAGATTATTGAATTTGATTTTTAACTGTGGTCAACAGATCATTCTCCTGTTGCTGCAGTATCACTTTTTTCTCTTTAATCACAATCGTAGCCGACCAGCTGTCGTACTATGGTGGTTTAGATTAACTTCCCGATAGTTGTTTTTGAGGTTCATTTTGAGCGTTTATATCCAATATTTCTAAGGTAAAATATTTTCATCTCCAGCCAAAATTAATTTATCCAAAATCATAAAACAATCATAGCTTTGTGTAACTATATTCATAATGATCAAGGAACAGATTTCAGTTTTCGATATTTTTAAAATAGGCATCGGCCCATCCAGTTCACATACCTTAGGCCCATGGCGGGCCGCACAACAGTTTACAGCTTCACTTGCCCAAAACAATTTGATTAATGAAATTGAGGGCATAAAAATATTGCTTTATGGTTCGCTTGCCAAAACAGGTAAAGGCCATGGAACTGATGTAGCTATTCTACTCGGTTTAACAGGAGCTGATCCGGTAACTTTTGATGTAGATGCCGTTACACCAACTTTCGAAAGCATCCAAAGAGATAAGAAATTAAATCTTGCTGATCATTTAATTCTTGATTTTGATTACGATAACGACCTTCTTTTTCTTTTTGCCGAAAGTTTGCCCTTTCACCCAAATGCAGTTACTTTTCAGGCATTTTTAAAGGGTGGAAGAGCTTTTTCAGAAACCTATTACTCTATTGGTGGCGGTTTTGTAGTTAAAGAAGGAGAAGACAACAGTAAAAAACCACAGGTAGACCTTCCGTTTCCTGTAGAAAAAGCAAAAGACCTTTTACACTGGTGTTTATCTACAGGTTTAAAGGTGAGCGAAATCGTAATGGAGAACGAACTGGCCTGGCGCACTGAAGCAGAGACCAAAAAAGGCATCCTGCAGCATTTTGCCGTTATGCGCGATTGTATTTATCGCGGCTGTCATACCACAGGGTTTTTACCAGGCGGTTTAAATGTGGCGCGAAGGGCATTTCCGCTAAACAAACGATTAATTGATAAAAGTGAGTATTCAGATTATAATAGCTGGGTAGAAGCCATTAGAAAAGGTGGAAACGGCTTTAATTATACTTTAGACTGGGTAAGCTGCTTCGCGCTGGCTGTTAATGAAGAAAATGCATCTTTTGGTCGTGTGGTAACTGCCCCTACCAATGGTGCCGCAGGCGTAATTCCAGCTGTATTGCAATATTTTATTACCTTTTGCGATGGTTACAGCGAAGAAAAAATCATTCAGTTTATTGCCTGTGCTTCAGAGATAGGCAGTATTTTCAAAAAAGGAGCAACCATATCAGCCGCCATGGGCGGATGTCAGGCCGAAATTGGCGTTTCCTCGGCCATGGCTGCAGCAGCGCTAACCGAGTGTTTAGGCGGCTCTCAAAGACAGGTTTTAATGGCAGCAGAAATTGCCATGGAACACCATTTGGGTTTAACCTGCGATCCGATTGGCGGTTTAGTACAGATCCCTTGTATCGAAAGAAATACCATGGGCGCCATTAAAGCCATTACAGCCAGTCAGCTAGCCCTACAAAGCAATCCTGATAAGGCAAAAGTAAGTTTGGATGCAGTGGTAAATACCATGTGGGAAACCGCCCTCGATATGAATGCCAAATACAAAGAAACATCTGACGGAGGATTGGCAACCAATATCCCAATCAGTTTGCCAGAATGTTAATTCAACATTGTTGCAATAAAATGACCGACGTTATCGATTTATTACAAATTTCCTGGCGTCAAACCAACAAGTATTTTTACATTCGCTGACTTTATTAATTATTCATAAAAAAATGATCAACTACACAAAAATCAGTGTGATTGGTTTGGCTTTGTCGTTATCTATATCGGCGACTTATGCGCAAGACAATCTCGTTAATTCTTTAAAAAACAACCAAAGCGAAAACAGTGCTTCTTCTTTTAAATTCACTGAAGTGATTAACCTGGCCAATACACCAGTTCAGAATCAAGGATCATCAGGAACCTGTTGGAGCTACTCTACCAACTCATTTTTAGAATCAGAAATGATTAAAGCTGGTAAACAGCCCGTAACGTTATCTCAGCTTTTTTCGGCCCGTAACGCTTATGTAGAAAAAGGTAAAAATTACGTGCGTATGCATGGTGCGGTTTCATTAGGTGATGGCGGTGCTTTGCACGATGTAATCAACATGTACAGAAAATACGGTGCAGTTCCGCAAGAGGTATATACCGGATTAAATTATGGCACTAAAATTAATAAAACTGCAGAGCTTGGCGATATTGAAAAAGGTGTTTTAGAAGCTGTTGTAAAGAATGCAAATGGCGAGTTAACCCCAAACTGGTTAAAAGCTTATAGTGGCGTAATTGATGCTTACCTAGGTGCTGTACCAGAAAACTTTACGTACAATGGCAAAAAATACACACCAAAAACTTTCGCTCAGGAAGTGGTGGGTTTAAATGCCGACAACTACGTAGAACTTTCATCGTTCAACGACCATCCTTTCTATAGCAAATTTACTTTATTGGTACCTGATAACTGGTCTTTCGATCAGGTTTACAACGTTAAAGTGAACGAGTTAACAGATATTATAGATAACGCTTTAAAAGGCGGTTACACTGTTGCATGGGCTACAGATGTAAGCGAAAAAAACTTCAGCTGGAAAAACGGTGTGGCTTTTGTTCCACAAACGCCTTTCGCTGATATGACCGTGAAACAGAAAGCAGATATGTTTAACGGCCCGCAGCCAGAGATGGAAATTACGCAGGAGAACCGCCAGCTTGCTTTCGACAACTATCAAACTACTGATGATCATGGCATGCACATTGTTGGTTTAGCCAAAGATCAAACAGGTAAAGAATATTATATCGTTAAAAACTCTTGGGGAGCAACTAACGATTATAAAGGATATTTATATGTAACCAAAAACTACGTAAAATATAAAACAACAGCAATTTTATTAAACAAAGCAGGTATTCCATCTGCAATTTCTAAAAAATTAGCGTTGTAATTAAATCTAAATCGTTAAAGGAGCCGCAGAAGAAATTTTGCGGCTTTTTTTGTTAACCACAGAGTTCACCGAGTTTTACACAGAGGAACACAAAATGATGGAAGATAGAAGTCACCTTGTGAAGTAGACCTTCGACTCCACTCACGGTGACGTCTCCTAATTAAATTAAAGTTCTATCTGTGTCCATCCTTTTTATCTGTGGTTAAAACATGTAAGCCTCTGTGATCTCCGTGCCTTCTCTCTTTACGCTCTGTGGTAAAAAATCAAACATTAAACCAGCCCTGAATAAGTCAGCACCAACCACCATAAACCCGTGGTGATAAAACACAATAAAATTCCGATTCCAACCACTAAATTAGAAAGCTTCGGATTAAGATTATACTGATCGGCTACTACACCAGCGGTTACCAGTGTTGGCATAGCCATTTCGAAAATTGTTATTTTGGTAATCATTCCGCCCATACCTAAAACAAATGCTGTAACCAAAACTATCAACGGCGCTAAAATCAGTTTGTATAATAAAGCAAAGCTGATGTGTTTCAATTCGCTAAACCAACCACCGAATTTTAGCTGTAAGCCTATAGAAAACAATGCCAATGGACCAACCGTCCCTGCTAGTTTCTCGAATAATGGATCTAGTGGAGAAAGGTCAATAAAATGTGGGAGAGTCAGCGCCAAAACACAACCTATAAGCGGCGGAAACGTCAATACTTTTTTCAGCACCAATTTTGCGCTTAACTTTTGATTCTGCGAAGAGCGGATGGCCACAATAACGCCAATGGTAGATAAAAGCATAAAGGTAACCTGATCGCAGATAATGGCGATAGCCAGTTCCTTTTCGCTAAAATAAGCCACAATTAAAGGAAATCCTACAAATGAAGTATTACTTAAAGAACTGGTTAGTTTTAGCCCGCCAGCAGTAGATTTATTAATATTCCGGATGCGACTATACAGGGTAATAAATAACCAACCAAATAGCCAGACACAAATTGGTGCCAGTACAGGAAAGAATAGATCCTCAGTCCAGGTAATGTGTGGCAGATATTTAAAAGAAACTGCTGGTAGTGCGATATAGATAATCCAGGCATTAATGCCTTTGTGTGCATCTTTGGGAAGCGATTTGCTTTTTCTAAAAAGAATCCCGGCTAAAATGCATAAACCTATAATAATGAAGTTTGCCATTGTTAGCGTAAAGATAATTTATAAAAGAAAAACGCCAATAGGAAATGTACTTATGGCGTTTTTAAGTAATTTATACAGAAGGTTTTGGTTTTTTCTTTTTGTTCCAAACCTTTTTCTTACCCTTATGTTGAGGTCTCTTTTCTTCCACATGCGTAATTTCCATTACAGCTATGCTTTCTGGCAATGGCATTCGGGGAACTTCCTTTTCGATTAATTTTTCGATGTTATCGAACTTGCGTTTATCTCTACCGTTAACCAATGTAATGGCCGTTCCTTTGGTTGCAGCTCTTGCTGTACGGCCAATACGGTGCACATAATCAGCCGGATCGCCAGGAACATCATAATTGATTACCAAATCGATTCCCTCAACATCGATTCCGCGGGATAACACATCTGTTCCGATTAAAATTGGCAATCTTCTATTTTTGAAAGCCAGTAAAATATCTTCACGTTCTTTCTGCCCTAAATCGGAGTGAAAAGCTTCTGCTTTAATACCCAATCCTTTAAAGGTTTTATACAACGCTTTTACTTTTTCTTTTGTCGAAACGAAAATGATACTGCTTTTGTATTGGCCACTTTTAAAAATATCGGTTAATAAGGCCTGTTTCTGTTGGTCGTGAATGTTATAGGCTTGTTGATCGATCCCCTCAGCAGGTTTAGCAATTGAAATGGTAATCTGCTTCGGTTCGTGCAAAATCTTACCCGCCATGGTTCTTATTTTCGGTGCCATAGTAGCCGAAAATAAAAGTGTTTGCCTTTTCTTTGGCAGGTAGCTAATAATTCGGATAATGTCGTCGTAAAAGCCCATATCCAACATTCTATCTGCTTCATCTAAAATTAAATGCTGCAAATGTTCCAGTTTTAATACACCTGAAGATAAATGTGCCATTAGTCTACCAGGAGTGGCAATAATAATATCCACACCATTGCGCATAGAACGTTTTTGCTGTTCGTAAGCGATACCATCTCCCCCACCGTAAACAGCTAAAGAACTGATATTGGTAAAATAAGCTAGCGCTTCAACCTGTAAATCAATCTGTTGTGCAAGCTCACGTGTTGGAGCCAATATCAAGGTATTGTTGTGCCTATCGGCAGCTTTACTAATTTTATCCATTACGGGTAAAAGGTAGCTGGCCGTTTTTCCGGTACCAGTTTGAGCGCAGGCAATCAGATCATGATTATCTAAAATTACCGGGATGGCTTGTTCTTGTATTGGAGTAGCGCTTTTATACCCCATGGCCATTAAGCCTTCGTATAAATCGGGGTTAAAATTAAAATCGTTAAAATTCAATCTATTGTGTTTATGTCTTTTAGCAAAAGTACCTTAAAATACCGCTAATAGCAAACCGCATTTTAATATCTATATATTAAATGGATTTTGAAGGCCATATGTGGTAACGCTTTAGTTGGTATAAAAACAAACAAGCCCCGATTGTTATAAACAACCGGGGCCTGGAAATTATAATAGACGAAACTTAGTCTACCAGAATATCTTTTTCTGGTGTATTCGTTTCAGGGTTTTTAGGTAAGGTAACCTTCAAAATTCCATCAGCATAACTCGCTGAAATATTTTCTACTAAAACTTTTCCGTTTAGGCCAAAAGCCCTTTCGAAAGTGCCGTTGCTATACTCTCTGCGGCTATACTTTTTAGCAGAATCGGCTTCTTCTTTAGCTTGGTAAGAAATGGTTAATACATCATCTTTTGTAATTACCTTTAAATTCTCTTTAACCAAAGCTGGTGCAAAAAGCTCAATAATAAAGCTGCTTTCTGTTTCTTCTATGTTAACGGGCACTTTTCTAAAGCCCTGGTTAAACATGGCATGTTTGTGGTGACCGAAAGGACCACCAAAGTGCCTTCCAAATCTTCCCTCTCCTGCGCCAAAGCGACTATGCATCTTGCCCGAAAGGCATCTATGTTCGTTGTACATTTTGTTTAATTTTAATTGTTGTTTATTCTGTTAATTTATCGGCTTAAGCCAATTAGTTGTAAGCCGCCTGCTCCGTTTTAGGGATACCCAATAGCTGTGTAATGATATTTGCATAGGGATATGATGGCGAGAAAACGGCGTAATCAAATTTCAAACCCCTTATCTGAACCAAAATATCATCGATAAATTTCATTGGCTCAAGCAGTGCGCTGATTAATCCCGATTTAGGTTTTTCTTCTTCATCAATCGCCTTTTTCCCTTGAAAAACATTCAATTCCCGATTGTAGGCTTTAAAGTCAGCGCCGATTTGTTCTATAGGGGCCTTAAATTCATCCGAGCTAAAGAAAGTTACCTTCTCCCCTCGGGTAATCAGCTCGTTTGCCATACCCAAAATCGGACTAACATCGGCCTGAGATGGATCGCTTAAAAAAAGTACCTGTGACATACCGTTATCTATTTACTTTGTTTACACTATTAACAGGACTAATCACGGCATTATCCATTTTTCTGCCATGGTGACTGTAACTATGGTTTCTATGATGTTCTTGCTGGCAATCATCCTGATAATGCCTGTTTTTAAAATCTAACCGATCGCGGTATCCATTCTGAACGGCCAGTACATTTAAGCTGTAAAAAGTTCCTGCAGCAACAGCCAATGCCAATAATATTCTAAATGCTCTCATGGCGGTTAATAATTTACGTTAATGTTGTTAACTGTTCCATTGCCTTGTACGGTTGGCCTGTACCATTGGTTATCGATTGGCACAATTGGGTTGTAATGATTTTCGAAACTGTTAAAGCGGTTATGGAAATAACGGTGGCGCCTACCGATAAAAATCCTGAACATTAAACCGATCAGCATGATGGCCAATATAAATTTGAACACAAATGGTATGAAGAAAGCGACTGTACCGAGTACAATCCCGAATCCTATGGTTTTTAATATCTTTTTCATCTTCTATATTTTTTTTACGGTAACCAATTCATCATAAACAAATTGACTAACACATCTCTGTTTTTGTTATTTACATAGGAAGACGGAGCAACTTTATTTTTACTTTAAATTATTTTGTTTTTTTTATTTACTAAGGATTTTGTCATCCTTCACTGCGTTCAGGATCTTTCTAAGTGATGAATCATCCTTCCTTTGTGTCATCCTGAGGGTTAATTAATTGTTTAAAATCAATATGAGTGACGTACAGTTGTTTTTTCTTGGTCTATGGCGCAGTCTTGCCTCGGCTCGCCGCCGCCGAAGGGCTCTTTCTTTTTGGCATCAAAAAGAAACAAAAAATGCCGGCTGAAAATTTTTCTTTCGAAGCGAGTACGTTGGCTTGGACAGTGCAGCCCGAAAAATTTGTTAGGCCGGGTTTAAGTAGAACGGTGATACAGTGCCACGGCCTAGTTGGATGGAAATACACAATCGGCATAAACCATTCATATTTAAATAATTACAAAATAACGTCAATGGTAGCGTAGTCGAAGGATTTTTTAGTAGATAATCCTTTCGGTTGGTGAGCCACCAACTGAAAGAATAAATAAAAAATCGTTATTAGTATGAAGGTTTAAAAATAGATCGTCATTTCGACTGAAGTGCAACGGAATGGAGAAATCTGTCTTGATAGATCTCTCCACTCCGCGTTGCTGCGGTCGAGATGGCGATTTGCGAAGAGGCTTTCAAGATGTTCAGAATAACGGAGAAATAGATCAAACAAAAAAGCCCCGAATTTAATCGAGGCTTCTAAATTATTCCTTATTGCGATAGTGGCCCCATCCGCCACATCTCCGTTTATATTCTTCTTTGAATTTTGCCCTTTCCTCATCGTTCATCGTCTCCCATTTGGCACGCATGCTTCTTGCCCGCTCGCGGAAGCCATTATGTCCTCCATGCCCACCTTTATTAAAGTTTCCAAAAAGCAACCTACACAGCACAAGTAAACCGAGGGCTTGCCAATAATTAAGTTTGCCTGCATGTGCCACCTCAGGTAAAATCCAATTCCATAAAAACATAACCACATAACCCAATACCGCTGCAATAAGCACCGCCACGGGTAAAAAGAAAATAAATTTCTTGCGCCGATTAAAATTTCTATTCATCATGTCTGCAAATTTAATAGTTAATAAATTCCTGATATAAATTTTGTAAACGGTTACGCAGGTGTTTTACAGCATAACCCTTTCTTGATATTAATGTTTTGATATTCTCACCGCTTTCATCTGCCAGTTCCTGAAAAGTGCGTTCTTCCAATTCGTTCTGAACAAACACATAACGCTGATTCTCCGGCAGTTCTTCCAAGGCCAAAAACAATTGATCCCAGAATAGTTTTTTTAAACTTTCTTCTTCTGGTGAGTAGGCCTCGGCAAGTAAAATCTCTTTAAAATTGATTTCGCCATCTTCACCTTCGAAAGTGAAATCTTCTAACGATTCTTCTTTTTGTTTACGGTATTTATCGGTGATCTTATTTCTTGCCACCCGATATAGCCAACCACTAATCTGCTCGATGGCGCCAGCCTCGGGTTGATTGCTGAGTTGAAACCAAACATCCTGTAAAATATCTTCCGCATCCTCATCTGTATTCACCCTTCCACGGATGAAACTGAATAAGCGCTTACCATAATTGGCAACCGTTGAAATGATATTTTGAGGTTCGTTTGTTGGCACTAAATTTTGCTTAATAACCCAGTAAACGGATGAAACTCAATATTACTTTAAATTTTCTTTACTTTTTTCAGAAAATCGATTTTTTCAGTCAAAATATCCTGATTTTTAACGACTTATACTGATCCTTTTTTGAGTAATCCTTCGTACAGCTTTTGATAAGTTGGCGCAGCAATGCCAAGTTTTTCGGCTTCGCGTACAATGTAGCCTGTTAACGACTCAACTTCTGTTTGTGGTTTTTGATTGAGATAATCGCGGTGCATGGATGAGGTAACCTCGTAGGGCATCGATTTCATCGTATTTAATGTTTTGTCTGAAATGTCATCACTGATGGTTACGCCTTTAGCCAGGGCAAGGTTTTTCACTTCTTCAATTAACTTCAGAACAGTTTCAAGATTTTCTTCCAATACCTTTCCAATAGCGCTATCGAAATAAGATGTAGCGGTAGCCGTAGGAGAAATAAATATAAATTTTTCCCAGATGGCGGTGGAGATTTTATTCGAAACCGTTACATCGATTCCTGCATCAAACATTAAATCTTTCAGCTGTAAAACCGCTTCGCCTATTGGTCCATCCATACCAAAAGATAGCTTTTGAATATTCCCTGAATTTTCGATTATACCTGGTGATTTAATCTTGGAAACGATAAATGCACAACCTTTTAAAACATTTGCATGGGGCAGGATTTCTAAAATTTCGTCACTTGCACTAACACCGTTTAAAAGGGGTAATAATATCGTTCTATGGTTGATTAAGGGCTTTAACTTTTCGATGGTTTGTTTTAAATCGTAGCTTTTCGTGCAGATTATAATATAATCGGCCACGCCAATTTTACTATAATCATCAGTAGCCAGATATGGCTTTGTTACAAAATTTTCGTTCCCTTTTATTACAGTTAACCCCTTATTTTGGATCTCATTTAAATGTTCGCCACGGGCAACAAAAACAACTTCTACATCATTTCCGTTGCTATATTTCTTAGACAGTAAGCCCCCGAAATATCCACCCACTCCGCCAATTCCTACAATAACGATTCTTGTTTTATTTGGCATGATAAACAGATTATTTCAATGCACCCGTTGGATTATTTCCTTTATCCACTACCGTTTTAATATTCCCATCTAAATCAGAAACATATATTTTGCTTTGTGTAAAGGGTTTTTCAGCTCCGCTATAAAAAATCCGATCATCGGCCGTAAGAAAAACATAAGGAACATTTATACCTTTTGGCGAAATCCGTTGTACTTTTTTACTGGCCAGATCTAAAATATAAACTGCTTCACTTGGCCCCGTTAATCCGTCTAAACTATCGGAATTTCCTACATTAAAAATCAGTTTTGCCCCGTCTTTTGTATAAAAGAAACGGTTGCTACTCGCAATGGAAAATTCTTTCCCGATCAAATCGGCTATCAATCTAGTATCGATTAACTTTCCGGCGCGATCAAAGGTGTAAAGCTTGGTAAGATCCTGTCCGATGATTTCCTTTTCATTTTTCCAGGTTGGCGCATAAATATTTATTTTAGATGCGCTATCGAGCATCACATATCCAGAATTATCGGTTTTTATAACTCCTATCTTCCATAAGTTTTTACTGTTAAAAATATTGAAAGCGATCGCAGCTCCATCAGGCGACCACATGGCCTGATAATAATTATTACTATTTACCTGCAATTTACCCTGGCTCTTGTTTTCCATATCGGCAATCCAAATGGATCTGTTCCCGGCCGAATCGCTCAGGGTATAGGCCAGTTTATTTCCATCAGGAGAAATAGCCGGATCGGTAGCACCGCCGAACGAAATTTGTTTCATAGTGTCGATACTCGTGGCTACAATTTTATCTCCGTCCTGATAGGCTAACGCGAAATTTTTACTACTTAAAGAAACAGTATCTAAAACAGCTTTCGCATTTTCTGCCTCGGATTTATTGCTATTGCAGGAAGTAATTAATGCAACGCAGGAAATTAAAATAGAAACTAATGTGGTGCTGATTTTCGTCATGTACAATTTTACAAATAGTTTTTGTGTCTGCGGTTTTTGAAGGGAAGCAGAAGCTTTATTTTACTTAATACAAACTTTGTGCTGATCGATTTTATCCTTCGCTCTGGTTCCTGTATCCACGAGCAACAATCAATACCTACACTTAAATCTAATTCAGTCTGTGAGGACACAGACCAAGGAAGAAGACCGAGGCAATTGATATCTTTCTGCCGTGGTTCGTGTCTTCACGAACCACAACTAAACAGATTAAATCTTTTTCTTATCCGCGTAACCAAATACTTTTTGCAACAAGGTTGTACTTCTTGAGCTTAAGTTTCCCCTAATTTTGAGTTCTTCCTTCGCAACTTCAACAAATAAACCATCTATCGCTTTTTGGGTAACGTATTCGGTTAAATTCGTATTTACAGGCTTAACCAAAGGCAGGCGATTGTATTGTGTAGTTAAGTCGCTATAATATTTGGTGGCATTTACCTTATTTAAACTTGTGGTTACAATCGGGCTAAATTTTTGCATCAGCTGAGAAGTAGTTACCCTTTTAAAGTATTCGGTAGCCGCGTCTTTGTTACCCAGTAAGATATTAGTCGCATCGGTTAATGTCATTTGTTTAATGGCTGAGATAAAAATAGGCTTTGCTTCGGTAGCAGCATCTTCTGCGGCCCGGTTTAAGCTTACAATCACATTATCACAAAGTTTGTTCAAGCCTATGCCACGTAATGTTCTTTCAACTTTTTGTGCTTCAGGAGGCATCAAAATTTTAACAGCCAGATTGCCTAAAAAACCATCTTTAAGCGAAAGCCTATCGGCACCTGCAGAAACACCGATTTGTAGCGCTTCCTTAATCCCTTGCCCTATTTCAAAAGTAGACGGCGTTCCGGTGGCAGCTGTAGTAGTGCCCTGTTTTTCGGTTACTTTTTTAAATATATCGCTCAGTTTAATCTGTGCGCTAACATTTAGGCTTGCAAATACCAGCATGGCCAGTGATGCCGATAAAATATTGATCTTTTTCATTTTGTGTGTTTAATCCTATTTAGCAAAACAACTGCCATAATTCTTATTTACCCCCAAAGATAAACCTTTGCACATGCAACAATGTTAAACCACTTAAAAAGATAAGGAACGATGTAAAATATTTAGGCCCTTCTCTTCCTAAAAAATTAGTTTATGTGCCATCACTCAGAAATATTTTTTATACTTGAAAGATAATTCGAAATAGCTACCATTTTTTTGAGGTTTATAAAAAACACAGCCGGGAACGCCCAGCAAGACGACGCCAAATTGATTGCCCAGTATAAAAATACAGGCGATTTAGACGCATTGGGTACGCTTTACAATAAATACATGCATTTGGTGTTCGGGGTTTGCTTAAACTACTTCAAAGATGAAGAGCAAAGTAAGGATGCGGTAATGCAGATTTTTGAAGAACTGGTAACGAAGCTGAAAATACATGAGGTACAGAACTTTAAAAGCTGGCTTCATGTTTTAACCCGGAACCATTGTTTAATGGCACTACGTAAATCGGCAAAGCAAAATAATGTCTCGTTAGACGATACTTTTGTGGAAAATAGCGAGTTTGTGCATCTGGATATAGACAACACAAAAGAAACGCAGCTTACCATTATGGAAAAGTGTATGGAAACTTTGCCCGAAGAACAGCGAAAAAGCGTAGATTTATTTTATTTACAAGAAAAATGCTACAAAGAAGTAGCCGATATTACGGGCTACGACATGCTTAAAGTTAAGAGTTACATCCAAAATGGTAAGCGGAATTTAAAGATTTGTATAGAGAAAAACAGTAGTGAGTAACGATTGGTTAGATATTGATGTTCTGGAAGATTACCTGGATGGTAAACTTGATGCTAAGGCTATGCACTTTGTAGAAAGACAGGCTTTGGAAGATCCTTTTGTTGCCGAAGCATTGGAAGGACTGAAACAATCACCTAAACGCAAGCAAACGCTTTCTATTTTACAAAAACAACTGTACGACCGTGTTTCTGAAAAACCTATAAAACGCAAGCTTTGGGGCATTACCACACAAAGGTTAAGTATTGCAGCAACAGCAACTGTAGCATTTATTGCAGTAAGCATTTTATTCTTTATGCGTGAAACGAACCGCAGGAATGCAGAACTTGCTGCACATAAACAGGGTGGTGTAATGGTTCAGTTAGATAGTACAACGAGTATTGCTTCAGTTCAACCCAAACCTAAAGAAGATACGGTTACGCAAAACTCAACAAGGGCAGCTTTGGTAGACAAGGCAATTACAGCCGCAAAAACAGGTGATTTAGCGAAAAACACTAAAGCAAAACCTGCATTAGAACGGGCAGCGCAACAAATGGCCGAGGTAAAAGCTGCCTCAGATTATAATCGGGCTAGAGCCGCAAAAGCAGAGAGCTTCGACGCATCCGCTTATAAAGCAAAGGCAGAACAAAGTATACAAAATGAATCTGTAGTGGCAGCAGCAGCGCCTGTTCCGGCATTAGGCTCAAGTAAAATTGCGTTTAGCGGCAACGTTGTAGACCAAAGCAATGGCCAACCTGTTCAGGGTGCTGTGGTAAAGTTAGCGGGCTCTAAAAATGTAACCGCAACTAATGCTAAAGGTTATTTCTATTTACCTGCCGATAGTAACGCAAAAGATAAGGACTTATTGATTAATGCCATTGGCTTTAAAGAATTGCCTGTAGCTGGCCTACAAGATCCTAACGCGATAAAAAGTGCCTTGAGTGGGAATAAATCGCTAAACGAAATTGCATTAATTACAGGTTCGAACGGGCATAAGAAAGAAAATATTGCGGCACCAAAAATTACATTGCGTGCAGAACAAAACCTGGATGGAAAATCAGTTGATAGCATTACAAAGCCTATTCCGGTTTCTACCATTAACTATAACCAATATTTAGAGAATAACAATAAACTTTATAACCCTAAAGGCCCAGAACAATTTGTGATTTTAAGTTTCAAAGTTAAAAGTAACGGACGCCCAACAAATATCAGCGTTATAAAATCATTGAACAAAAAAGCCGATGCGGAAGCCAAAAGACTGATACAAGAAGGTCCGGATTGGGTATTGCCTAAAAACGGAACTGATTTAGTCGAAATAAGCGTTAAGTTTTAAGCTTCAGCTATTTATTACGGGATCAGCGAAAGGTTTCAGGCACCCAATATTTTCTAATAAACTTTCTATTTTTTTAAAATTCCCTAGCATGTCAGCTTAAGGGATAAGTTATTTATAAAACGTCAATGGTAGAGGTTAGAACTTTTCAAATACATCGGAGTGTTGATGACAGATTCGTAAATTATTAAGCCTGATGCTTCTGTCAGACAACAACACTAGACACTTACTATCAATAACTTAAGAAATACATCATTTGATAACTGAAACGGAGACTTTGGTTACATGTTGGGAGGTATCGTCATCCCGACCGTAGTGTTCCAAAGGAACTCCTTTGGAGGAGAGATCTATTAACATAGTTCAAAGATTTCTCCATTCCACTGTGTTCCAGTCGAAATGACGACCGTCCTTGCAATCTGTCATTGATATCCTAGCCGAAGAAAACCACAGAGGACATGAAGTTAGGCCCAAGCGCTCGGTGTTACTCCGTGTAAAAACTCCGCGGCCTCTGTGGTAAGCACCATAAGCCTAAATGCTATCTGTTGTAAAAAACAAACCCCAACAAAAAAGACCAAGGCAATTAGCTTTGGTCTCTTAAGTATATTAAAGGATTTTGTTTTTATTTTAAGTAATAGATCACGGCATAAATAATGGCCGCTAATGTAGCCGAAACCGGAATGGTTAAAATCCAAGCCCAGATTAAGTTGATGGTTACGCCCCAACGTACTGCAGAAACGCTTTTTACTACACCTACCCCTACAATCGAACCTGTAATGGTATGTGTTGTAGAAACTGGGATACCGAAATGCTCTGTAATACCTAGAGTTACTGCTCCAGCACCTTCGGCGGCAACACCTTCCAGTGCGGTTACTTTAGTGATTTTGGAACCCATTGTTTTAACAATTTTCCAACCGCCGCTCATTGTACCTAACGATATTGCCGAATAACAGGCAATTGGCACCCATGCAGGCATGGCTTCGAAATTAGGAATTACTTTTGAGGCGATTAAAGCTGTTGCAATGATCCCCATTACCTTTTGAGCATCGTTACCTCCGTGAAAGAAACTTAATGCAGCAGAAGAAAGCAATTGCAGGCGTTTAAACCATTTCTCAGCAGTTGCTGGCTTAGCATAACGACAGATGTTGATAATGATCAGTGTTAATACCACTGATATAACCATACCGATTATTGGTGCCAGTACAATGAAGGAAACAATTTTTATTACATAACCCGTGTTTACAGCATCAAGCGGACTAGCGCCTATAAGTAATGCATGTGTCATACCTGCACCAGCAAAACCGCCAATTAAGGTATGTGATGAACTTGAAGGGATACCATACCACCAGGTTAAAAGGTTCCAGATAATTGCAGCAACTAAACCTGCAAGGATAACTTCTAAAGTGATATAATTTTCAATTACCGTTTTAGCAACTGTATTGGCTACTTTGTGATCGGTAAAATAAAAGTAGGCAGCGAAATTGAACAACGCAGCCCACAAAACCGCCTGAAAAGGCGTAAGAACTTTTGTAGAAACAACTGTTGCAATCGAGTTAGCGGCATCGTGAAAGCCGTTAATGTAATCGAAAGCAATAGCCAGAATTACAACAACAACCAATAAGGTAGTTACCATGTTTGTTTTTTATTAAGCGTTTTTAACCAAGATAGTTTCAAGCACATTCGCCACATCCTCACACTTATCTGTCGCTTTTTCTATCGTTTGTAAAACCTCTTTTTGTTTAATTAATTCAATCGCATTGGTTTCGTATTCGAATAAACGGGCTACCGCTAATGTAAATACATAATCAGCCTGGTTTTCGCCACTGTTAATACGGATACAAGCATCGGCAATTACACGGATGTTTTTGAAACTGCGTAATTCTTTAATTGCTTTATCAATATCAGTACACATTTCTACCAAAAGCTCGGCAATTTTAACAATCGGCTCGTTAATGGTATTCATATTATACATCTGCATACGGTTTGCAGTACCATAAATATAATCGGCAACATCATCAACGGCAGTAGCCAATGCATGAATGTCTTCTCTATCAAATGGCGTAATAAAGTTCCTGCTCAGTTCAAGAAAAATTGAATGGGTAATATCATCACCTACATGCTCTAAGCGCTCAATTTCTTTAAAAATTGTTTTTCTGCTTTCAGCATCACCTGTGCTAACCATTTCTAAAAGGGTTTCTGCAATTTTTAATGCATTGCTACCTGCCTGCTCGAAAAGCGGATGAAACTTTTTGTCTTGAGGTGTAAAGAACTTAAAAATATTGTTCATGTTAATTTTTAATATGTTGCAAAGCTACAAGCCCAATGTTAAGTTAATGTTAATTTATTAATTATATTAACTAATTATCTCCTTATTTAGTCAGGCGTGCGTTATTTCTATACTTTCAGGTAGCTGACAATGAAATAAATAGGTTATCAACAGCGGTAAATTGCTTTTCGGAATGAAATCGGATGCCACATTTTACGTGCGTCCCGTGTTTCCGTGGCAAAAACAGAAGAATGATTATCGGCGCTCTAAGGCTACCCGCCTTTTTGTAGCGTAAAAGCAAAGGTTGTGCCTATGCCTGGCGTACTTCTTACCGAAATGGTTTGTTGGTGTGCCTCTAAAATGTGTTTTACAATGGCTAAACCTAAACCTGTGCCTCCAACTTCTCTCGCCCGGTGGGTATCAATGCGATAAAAACGCTCAAATAAACGCAACAAATGTTTTTCTTCTATACCGATGCCGTTATCGGTAACTTCGATCAAAACCTGATCGTGCAGTTCAAAAATTTTAATGGCTGTTTCGCCACCATCAATGCCATACTTAATACTGTTTACCAGCAAGTTAATTAACACCTGCCTAATCTTTTCGCGATCGGCCGAAACCAATGTAATGGCAGTATATTTATCTTTAAAAAAGAGTTTAATGTTTTTTGCTTCAGCGCGGTCTTCGAGGTTTTCCATTACCTCTTTTGCCAATTGCACAAAATCGAATTTTTGGTAGTTAATTGGCGATTCGCCTGTTTCTAACTTTGAAATAACATCTAAATCATTAATTAAATAACTCAGTCGCTCTACATTGTTTTCAGCTTTTTTTAGAAACAATACAGCCTGATCCGGGTCATCTACCAAACAGTCCTGTAGCGTTTCGATATAACCTTGAATGGCAAAAAGCGGGGTTTTAAACTCGTGCGAAACATTTGAAAGGAATTCTCTTCTAAACTGTTCCTGTTTTTTTAATAAATCTATTTCTTTTTTCTTTGCACCCGCCCACTCCTTTACTTCTTGCTCTACATCATTAATCGGATCAGAACTCACGTACTCGCCGAGGGCATCTTTTAAATCTTTACCTAATTTAAGGTTATGGATGAGCTTGTAAATGAGTTTAATTTTGGTGTAAATATATTTCTCGAGCAAATAATAAAAAACCAAAAAACTGCACAAAAATGATACGCCAAAAGAAATAGCCATGTAATACAGGCTATGCTGAAAATAAAAATTAACCATCCCGATGGAAAGACCAACGGCGAGAGCAGTAAATAGAACCAGCACACTTAATTTCATGCTGCAATTTAAAGCTTTTTATGTTAAATGTGTGTTAAGAGACAAAGGGTTGATTCATTTTTTACGGAATGTTAAAAAACAAAAAAGCTTTCCCTTTTTGAGGAAAGCTTTATAAAATACGGGTAAGTATTACTTATTTCTTTGTCGAGTCTGTTTTAGCCGGAGTCGTAGCAGCAGGTTTAGTGCTGTTTAAACTTCCGCCAAGTGGAGATGGTGATGGTGTTTTATCTAAACGCTCTTGTATAGCTGAGTTTCCAACTGCTGCAGTACCACCGCTGGTTTTAGCAATTGTAGTAACGGCAAGGGTTAACACTACGATCAGAGTTAACAATACCCACGATCCTTTTTCTAAAACATCGCCGGTACGCTGTACACCAAACATGTTACTGGTGCCACCACCTGTAGCTAAACCTCCGCCTTTAGGGTTTTGTACTAAAACAAATAAGCCTAAGGCCACACACGCAATAATTAATAAAATGATTAAAAAGGTTACCATGGTAATATTATATTTTAAAATTTCTTTTCTATAGATTGGATAAGGTCGGCAAAGTAACGGCTTTTTTCCGGATATTTCAAACTTAATTTTTTATAAGTATCTATGGCTTTGTGGTAAAGCATTTGCTCGATATAAATTTTGGCTAAAGTCTCCGAAACAAGGTCGTAATTGTCTTCTGCACTTTTCTTTGCCTTATTTTCATTGTCAATCTGTTCTGGCTTCGGCGGCTTGATTGTTGGATCTTCTTTTAAGAACCGCTCGATAATTTCAGCTCCCTTTGCATCTTTAATTTCGGCAGAAGGATATTCTGCTAAATGATCGGCTACCTCGAAAGGCGTTTGAATGTGAAAGATATGCTCTACATATTGCTGTTGAAACTCAGCCCTTTCTTGCTGCTGGTTGTTCTGCGGCTGTGGTTTTACTTTACCAGCGTTAGGGCGGGCATAAGGCTGAAAAATCTGCTCGTGCTCTTTACGGGTTTTAGCCAACCACCATAAAAACGTGTACGGAAGCTTATCGTCATTATATTGCGAAACAAAATTCCTTTCGGGCTCATCAGGAACAACCGTTTCAATTTCTGGTACGGTCGTAACCACATCGGTACTTAATTTCTGTTCAAAGGCAAAGAAATCGGTAGCAGCTACACTTTCAATAAAAGAATCATCATCTGCAGGTAAGTCCATTAAGTGACTATCAATACCCGGCAGGCGATTTGGTATTTCTATAGGAGTTACTGGGTTTTCTGAGTGAAGATCCGGAGCTAATTCTCCTATTTCTTCAAAAACTACCTGTTCATCCTGTGTATTTTCAGCAACTACCTCGTTAATTTTTTCTTCTTCTGTTGCTTCACGAACTGAAACCATATTTAATATATGGAACAGTACATGCCCCTGGCTATAAAGTGCTGCTTTTGGTACTGCTGATGCATTAGCCTTGGCTAACAGTAAATGAATGGGCTGGGCATATGGAAATTGCGCCACCATTTCCTGCAACATGGATACATGCTCTGGTCCAACCTTTCCAGGTTGCGCAAGTAAATCTGCCAGTAGCTTTTTGTTATCCATTATCGAGGTTTGCCGCTAAGTTAAAAAAATGTAGACGGGTTTTGAAAATTTTGTCTTTTAGAATCCTGCTTTATTTACCACTGTGCAAATGCACGGTTAAAAATATCTTCCGATAATTGTTTGTTAATATTTTCGATGGCTCCAGGCAATAAGGTTTGAATTGGTGCCCCATTGATCGGAAAATCGAAATATCTGGTAAAGCTTTCTTCAAAACTTTCTTTTTCGTGTTCTTTTATATTGTTCTTATACTTTACCGAAACGGTTATGGTTAATCTGTTTGCACCTGAAGTAGGTGTAGCACTATTTTGAAGCGCAACCGGCTTAATATCATAGCCCGTTATTCTTCCTTCAAACGATGCATCGCCTTCGCCTGTGGGAGAAATAATCAATTTGGTCTGATTACGGATCCGGCTCTTTAACGATTCGGTAATCTGGTTACTTAGTGTTGGTACCACTAATGGCGCATTATTTTCGAATACCCGAACAACCACCGTTTTTAATCCTGTTGTTGATGCCCCACTGAATTTATAAGAGCAGGCGCTCAATATTGAAGCAACAAGGATTAAAGCAAATATTTTTATTTTCATTAGTTGTATAATTGTTTTCAATGCCATTTTTACTTGCATTTATTTTCTCAATGGTGTTCAAGAGAACGCTTCGCTTAGTTAATGCGCTCACAAAAGCGCGGTTTGTTTTTTTAAGGCGACGAACTTATAAATTTAATTCTTTAATTTTTCTGTACAGGGTACGCTCTGAAATGCCCAGTTCTTGTGCAGCAAACTTACGTTTACCCTTGTGTTTTTTTAATGCTTTTTTAATCAGATCCGATTCTTTATCCACTAATGATAAAGATTCTTCTACCTCTTCGGCCTCATGTGCAAAATAATCAGCATTGTTATTGTTGTTGTTGTTATTATTGCTTGGTGTAGGTTGTTGAATGGTAAAGGCATGCTCTTGCCCTGCGGGCAGTTCCACATCGCGATATAGCTGATTGATATACTGAGGATTATCTGCCAAAACGGTAGCGGTATTTCCGCCGTGCTGAATAATTTCGGCAACAAGTTTTTTAAGCTCAACCATATCCTTTTTCATATCGAAGAGTACCTTGTACAAAATATCTCTTTCTGTAAAATCTTCTTTCGACTGAGAATTAATCGTCATTGGCAGGTTACTTCCGGCCTCGTTCGGGATATAGTTTAAAATGGCTTGTCCGGTTACATTCCGGTCTTTTTCCAATACGCAGATCTGCTCGGCAATATTTTTTAACTGACGAACATTACCCGGCCAGCTATAATTGGTTAAGATCTGAATGGCATCTGGCTCCAAATGTAATGCAGGGCTACGGTATTTATCGCTAAAATCGGCAGAGAATTTTCTGAATAATAAATAAATATCTTCTTTACGCTCTTGCAAAGCCGGTATGCGCAATGGAACGGTATTTAACCTGTAATATAAATCTTCGCGGAATTTTCCGTTTTTAACGCGGTTATATACATCAACATTGGTTGCCGCAATAATGCGGACGTCTGTTTTCTGAACTTTAGATGAGCCTACGCGCAAGTATTCGCCGCTTTCTAAAATACGCAGCAAACGTGCCTGTGTACCCAAAGGCAGCTCAGCAACCTCATCTAAAAAAATGGTTCCGCCGTTTGCTACTTCAAAGTAACCTTTACGTGCCTCGTGTGCACCTGTAAAAGATCCTTTCTCGTGACCAAACAATTCAGAATCAATGGTTCCTTCGGGAATGGCGCCGCAGTTTACAGCAATAAAAGCACCGTGTTTACGGGCACTCATTTGATGGATAATCTGCGAGAACACCTCTTTACCACTACCACTTTCGCCTGTTATTAACACCGACATATCAGTTGGTGCTACCTGGCTTGCAATATCGATGGCACGGTTAAGCAATGGCGAATTGCCAATAATACCGAACCGTTGTTTAATATTTTGTGTATCCATTCTTTAGATTTGAGTATTGAGATTTGAGATATTAGACCTTACGCCTCTTGCCTTCTACCCTCTACCTTTTTAAACTATTTTACCTATTAACGTAGCTGATGTACATTTTTCGATAAATACATTTGCATACTGGCCTGGTTTAACGCCTTCAATTGCAGGAAAAATTGCCATGGCTCCGCTATCTCCTCTTCCGCAATAATCCAGATCGGACTTTTTAGAAGTGCCTTCAATTAAAACACGAACAGTTTTACCCACCCACTCTTGTAAGCGCATTAACGAATGTGCTTGTTGCTTAGCTAAAATCTCAGCTAAACGGCGTTTTTTTACTTCCTCAGGAATATCATCTTCTAATTTACGGGCAGCTAAAGTTCCTGGTCTTTCAGAATAAGTGAAGTTATATGCAAAATCATATTCTACGTAATCCATCATACTCAGGGTTTCTTGATGCTCTTCTTCTGTTTCAGTACAGAAACCAGCGATGATATCGGTAGAAATTGCACAACCCGGAATAATGTTACGGATAGCATCAATACGATTAATATACCATTCGCGGGTATAAGTCCTGTTCATTAGCTCCAATATGCGGGTATTACCCGATTGAACTGGCAAGTGGATATAGTTACAGATGTTATCGTATTTAGCAATGGTATGTAAAACCTCGTCGGTAATATCTTTTGGATGCGAAGTAGAAAAACGTACCCTTAAATCAGGGCTAACCAAAGCTGTTTGCTCCAAAAGTTGCGCAAAGTTTACGGTTTCTGTTCCATCTTCCGATGTCCAGGTATATGAATCTACGTTTTGGCCTAAAAGTGTAACCTCGCGATAACCGGCCTCAAATAAGCCTCTTGCTTCTTCTATAATGGAATGGGCATCGCGGCTCCGTTCGCGGCCACGCGTAAAAGGAACCACGCAGAAAGAACACATGTTATTGCAGCCGCGGGTAATGGAAATAAAGGCGGTAATTCCATTGCTGTTTAAACGCACCGGACTAATATCTGCATAAGTTTCTTCGCGGGATAAAAGTACATTAACCGCTTTATGTCCACTTTCTACCTGTTCAATTAAGTTAGGCAGATCGCGGTAAGCATCAGGGCCTACTACTACATCAACCAACCGCTCTTCTTCTAAAAATTTAGATTTTAAACGTTCTGCCATGCAGCCCAAAACCCCAACAATTAACTTTGGGTTACGGCGTTTTTCGACACCAAACTGCGATAAACGGTTCCTAACCCTGGTTTCTGCATTTTCGCGGATAGAGCAGGTATTGATGAAGATCACATCGGCCTGGTGATAATCCCCTGTGGTTTCAAATCCTGTTTCAGAAAGAATAGAGGCAACAATTTCACTATCAGCAAAATTCATTGCACAACCATAACTTTCGATGTATAATTTACGGGCGTCGGCTTTAATTGGTGTATCTAAAATTAAAGCTTCACCTTGCCTGGCTTCATCGTGCGTCTTATCCTGTACTTGTAAATCAATCATTATTTAAAAACATTTTGGGGATTGCAAAAATACATAAATAAAATTAAAAGTGACAAATTGACATATTTTGTTTAAATGTTTACAGTACGATTATGATAATAGTTATTAGTTGATCAGTTTGCGTTGGCGGGAAAAACTTTCAAGATAGGGTTTTGGAAAGGGGTGGTTCGATTATTATGGCGGGGTTCAGCCCCGCCCCCGCTTCTGCCCCAATTGAAAAAATTGTGGCATCCCGCTACGGTCGGGTTTAGATTACAGCTGTTCTTGCTACTATGAGAGATTTTCCGTGCTACCGTCCTAACCCATCTAACCCTTGGCGAAGCGGTACCCTGCAGGCTGGAGGCACGACGGCCAAAGCGTACAAGCGAAGCAAAGGAACAAACAATGTTTCTTGTACTGCCCTTGCGCTCCAAAAAATTAATAATTCCTTTTTATAAAATAAGTCAGGATGTTTTTGAAAATGTATGCTTCGGTGCCCATGGAGGACTGCAGCCCCGCTATCCCTACTGCCGATAGAAAAAATCGGCATTCGTACTATCGGGTTTAGATTACAGCTGTTCTTGCTACTATGAGGGGTTTTCCATGCTACCGCCCTAACACACCTAGCCCTTGGCGAAGCGGTATCCTGCAGGCTGGAGGCACGACAGCCAAAGCGTAGAAGCGAAGCAAAGGAACAAACAATGTTTCTTATACTGCCCTTGCGCTCCAAAAAATTAATAATTCCTTTTTATAAAATAAATCAGGATGTTTTTGAAAATGTAGGCTCCGGTGCCAATGGCGGGCTGCAGCCCCGCTATCCCTACTGCCGATAGAAAAAATCGGCATTCGTACTATCGGGTTTAGATTACAGCTGTTCTTGCTACTATGAGGGGTTTTCCGTGCTGCCGTCCTAACCCATCTAGCCCTTGGCGAAGCGGTACCCTGCAGGCAGGAGGTACGACGGCCAAAGCGTACAAGCGAAGCAAAGGAGCAAACAATGTTGCTTATACTGCCCTTGCGCTCCAAAAAATAATTTCAACTATAAAGCATCCGTAGTTTCTCTTTGGTCTTTCTGCTTGAGTCTTTTGCCTTGCCCCTAAAAAACCTTTCGCGCTTCTATCTGTTACCTATCGATAAGCCATAACAAATGACAGCTCAGCATAGAAATAAAGTTTGGATCTGGATAGGAAGCATATTCGGCATATTGATTTTAACTGTTGCATTTGGCGCCATGTTTTTAAGCGCCCGATGGAAACCTATATTGACCGAAAAAATTAAGTCTGGGGTTTATAATGGCTCGCACCATTTATACCGGATAGATTTTAAAAGCATTAACTTGAATGTTATTACAGGTAGCCTGGCACTGCGCAATGTTACGCTAATACCCGATACGGCTGTTTTTGATAGCTTAAAGAAAAAACAACTAGCACCTGCACATACTTTCGAGCTTAAATTAAAGAAACTACAGATCAGCCGTGTTGGAATATTAACGGCCTACTTTAAAAAACGGATAGATGTAAATGAAATCCTTTTACAAAAGCCATCTATCAATATGATTTTTAACAAAGTAACCAGGAAACCCGATAGCATAAAAGATGAAAAATCGCTTTATGAACAGATTTCGAAAACCTTTAAATCGGTACATGTTAAAAGCATTAAAATTATAGATGCAGATTTCGATTACATCAACAAAACCGCAGCAAAAAAAACCAAAAATTCAATCAAACACCTCGATATTAACATTAAAGATTTCCTGTTGGATTCACTTTCGGGCAATGATACAACTAGGTTTTACTATATAAAAGATGCATCTTTTCAGATTGCGGGTTATAAATCGATAACGAAAGATAAAATGTACGCAATGAAAGTTGATACCATTAAAGGCTCTACTGCATCAAAAAAAATAACGGTTAAAGGATTTAAACTTACCCCATTGTACGATGAGCTTACTTTTGCCAGAAAATACAAGATCCAGAAAGACCGGTATAACTTCAGTTTTGATAAAATAGAATTTAACGGCGTCGATTATATTGGTTTAAATACCGACCAGAAACTGCATGCAAAATCGCTGAGGATTGGCCCGGCAAATGTAGAAGTTTTTATGAGCCGCGAATCGCCGCCACCACCGGGTTTTGATAAAGGCCGAAACTACCCGCATATGGCCCTAAAAAGATTAAACATACCTACCCTGATTGATACCGTAAAGCTGAGAAACATTAATGTTAAATATGCTGAATTTAACCCGGCGAGTAAAAAAATTGGATCAGTTGACTTTAAGGCACTAACAGGAAACATTTTAAACGTAACCAACGATAGTTTACAATTGCGCAAAAAGAGCCATGCCCTGGCAGATTTAAACTCGCTTTTAATGGGTACCGGAAAGCTGAATGTAAAAATCGATTTCAACCTTACCGATAATAATGGTGCATTTACCTATAGTGGGAATCTGGGTAAATTTGATCTGAAAAACTTAAACCCGCTATCGAAAGCCCTGGGTTTAATAGAGATAGAAAGCGGCGATGTGCAACATATCGATTTTAGCGCAAATGGAAATTTAAGATCTGCATCGGGCAAGATGAACATGCTGTACACAAACCTGAAAATAAAGCTCTTATCAGATAATATTGATGGCGAGGGAACCAAAGAAAAAGGCTTTTTATCTTTTTTGGCCAATGTCATTTTAGTTAAAAACGAAAATCCACAAAAAGGCGAAGCACCAAGAACAGCAAGCATGGCCAATACGAGAATTAATTCGGCCTCCTTTTTTAACCTGATGTGGAAAACCGTTTTTGTAGGTATAAAGGATATCGTAGGCGTTGGCGTGGTACCCGAAAAGAATCCGGTAAAACAGCAAAAAGTAATCGCAAAGAAAATAAGGGAACAAAAAAGGGCAGACAGAAAAGCAGCGCGGAAGGCCCAGAGAGAAAAAAACTGATCTTACATTTTTCAAATATATGTTTATAACCGTATATTGCTAATAAAACCACAGCCGCTCATTTTTTAATGCCTGATACCAGAAGATATCGTTACAAAGTTTTTAAATGGATTGCGTGTACATTACTCAGTGTTTTTATTGTACTTGCAGGTATAGCATGGTTGTTAAATGTTAAATCGCGCCCTATTTTAACCGATAGGATCAAAACACTGCTCTATAAATCAACCGATAGTTTATACACCATTAGTTTTACCAAGGTTTCTACCAATGTTTTTACGGGTAATGCCACCTTACAGAATGTAAAAATAATACCTGATACCAATCGGTTTAAGCAACTCATCGCCTTAAAAAGAGCGCCAAATAACTTATATACAGTTTCTTTAAAAAAACTGGTGGTGAAGCGCTTCCACCCGTTAACCTTGTACCGCGAAAAAAAACTGCAGTTAGAGGAAATCATATTTGATAAACCTGAGGTAACAATGGTTAACCGGCAATTTGCTTTTAATGAAGGGCGTGCCCCCAGGCCCATTAAATCGCCTTACGCCATCATCTCTAAAAACCTGAATGAATTTAGCATCAAAAGCATCCGGTTTAAGGATGTAAGTTTTAAATACATCAATAAAAATGTACCCAATTCAGTACCTTTCTCTATTGATGACCTCAATATTACCTTAACCGACTTGCTGGTAGATTCTACGTCTGCTGAAGATCCTACAAGATTTTACCTGCTTAAAGATATTGTGATCAATCTGAATAACTATGTATACCGTACGCCAGACAAGATGTACGATATCCAATTAGATAAGCTGGATTTCAGGGCAACAACAGGTAAATTAAGGATTAACAGTTTTGCTTTAGTACCACTGCACGATGAGATGAGCTTTGGCAAAGTTGCCGGTTTTGCGAAGGAACGTTTCAACATCAAGATGAGCGACATTATGCTTAATGGGATTGATTTGCCTTTATACATTAGCAAACAAGAACTTTGGGCAAAGGAAATGGCCATTACCAACGGTTTCGTTTCAGTATTTAACCATAATGGCCTCCCAAAAAAACACCAGGAAAGCAAAGTCGGAAAGTTTCCCCACCAGCTTTTGCAACTTCTTGATGCGCCTATTCTGGTCCAGAAAATCCAGCTGAAGGATATCAACGTGAATTACGCGGTTTACAACAATGAGAGTAACCAAAAGGGGCAGATTAGTTTCGAGCATACCTCGGGCATTATAAAAAACGCCACCAACCTCGAGAAAATTAAAGCCATAAACCCCATTATGGAGGTTAACCTAAACACTTACTTATTTGGGCAAGGAAAGCTTGATGTAAACTTTATATTTGATCTTACCGCTAAAGATGGTGCCTTTTCTTACAATGGGGTTTTACACAATTTTAATGCGCGGGTTTTAAATCAGATTACCAAACCCTTGGGCTTGGTCCGCATTAACCGTGGGAGTGTAGATAAATTGAAGTTTAACTTTAAAGCGAACGATTTAGGCGCAAAAGGTACAGTAGCGTTCTCTTACTACGACCTTTCTGTAGCGCTGATGAAAAACGATCCTGAAAAAGATCACCTGGTTACCCGCGGTTTTCTTTCTTTCTTAGCCAATGCTTTAATCATTAAATCAGAAAACCCCGGTGTAGACGGAAAGCTGGTACCTGTAACCGTTAATTACAGCAGGCCGGCAAATACATCTTTCTTTAACATGATCTGGAAGAGCCTTTTTACGGGCATAAAATATAGCATTGGTATTACGGAAGAAAAGCAGAATGAAGTACGTGAGCATATTGCAAAGTTTAAGGCCATGCGGGCCAATCATATGCATAGGAAACAGAAACGCTTAGAGCGGCGGATAAGGCGTGAACGGCAACAAAATGAAAAGCGATAACATTTTGTAACCTTTTCTTATCTTTATTCTCTAAACCTTAAACTAAAATTATGATTATTGCCCTCGTTATTATCGGATTTATATTCCTTATCGGGATTTTCTTTTACAACTCGCTTATCGGGAAGAAAAACCAGGTAACCAATGCCTTCTCGGCCATTGATGTAATGCTTAAAAAACGGTTCGACCTTATTCCAAATCTTGTTGAAGTGGTAAAACAGTACACTACTTACGAGCAGGGAACTTTGACCAAAATAGTTGAACTAAGAGCTAAAGCAGGCTCACCAAACATCAGCAATGCAGAAAAAGCAGATTTAGATGCCCAATTGAGCAGTAGTGTGAAAGGTTTAATGGTTAACATCGAAAATTATCCTGACTTAAAGGCCAATACCAATTTTATTAACCTGCAAACCACCTGGACTGAAAGCGAAGAACAGATTGCCGCCGCCAGAAGAACTTATAATGCTTCGGTAACCGATTACAACAATGCGATTATGATGTTTCCGGGCAGCTTATTTGCCGGAATGTTAAATTTCCAGCCCATTGCCGTTTTAGAAACCGCAGCTGAAGAGCGTAAAAATATTAGCGCAAAAGAGCTTTTCAATAATTAATGTCGTTCGATATTGCAAATAATGTAGCCTTACAGCAGGTTTTGGCTACAATGGAGGTAGAGCGCAAAAGAATTGCCGGTACCCAAACCAAAGGTTATATTTTTATTGTTGCGGGCATTCTGCTCTCTGTTCTAGGCTTTTTCTTAGGTTTTCCTATTCCTGGTGTAATTGGTGGCTTAATACCCCTTATTTATGGTGGTGTTTTGTTATTTAAAATCAACGATGCTTTAACAGCTTACCAAAATGCCTACAAAACCAGTGTAATTGGTGCTGCCCTTAAATTTTTAGACGAAAGTTTATCGATTAATCCTTACCAGGGAATTGAAGCCTCGGAGTTTATGTACACACAGTTGTTTAGCACTGAGCCTGATCGTTATAAAACAGAAGATCTGGTAACTGGGTGTGCTGATAAAACTCGGTTTTATTTTGCTGAGGTACATGCCGAATATAAAACAGTAACCCAAACAAAAAACGGAACCCGAACAGAGTGGCACGACATTTTTAGAGGAATTATCTTTACTGCCGATTTTAACAAGAAATTTAATGGCGTAACCATTGTAAGGCCAAAAGATTTCGGGGCAGCTTTTGGTGCATGGTTTTCAAAAAACCTGTTTTCTTTTGGTAGTAACGATGTTATTCAACTGGAGAATATAGACTTTGATAAGACTTTTGTGACTTATGGCTCCGATCAGGTCGAATCCAGATACATCCTTACGCCTGCCATGATGGAGCGGATATTAAACCTCAACCATCAAACAAAATATAACATCAGTTTATCCTTTATTGAATCGAGGATGTATATCGCTTTCCCGCTTAACCGGAACTATTTCGAAGCACCTGTTTTTAAATCATTGCTAAGTCCGGATACCGTAAATGAAGATATCTCCACCATAAAGTTTATGTATGATATTGTTAAGGAGCTGGATCTGAATACAAGGATTTGGGGTAAGGAATAACAGATTTCAAACAGAAATTCGTCATCTCGACTGAAGCGGAGCGGAATGGAGAGATCTATGGAGACAGATTTCTCGACTTCGTTGCACTCCGCTCGAAATGACGATCTTTCGAGCCCTAGAACTTCGGAAGTTTAGCAAAGCCCAGGTATAGACTTACGAAGTTTTTCCTGCGCACCAGCCATTTGAAACTTCGTGAGTCTTAGGCGCTAGCTCAAGTGTTTTTTCACAATTTCTTCGAGTGCAGCAATATCAAATGGTTTCGATAGGTAACTATCAGCACCAGCTTCATCGGCTAATGAAGATATATCATTATTGGCCGAAAAATAAATTACGGGAATATGTTTTAAATCAGGATGGTTTTTTAATGCCTTGGTAGCTTGTATGCCACCCAGATCGGGCAACCAATTATCCATAAAAATTAAATCAGGCATATATGCGGCAACCTGTTCTTCTATGTTATTGGCATTTTCAGATGTTTTTATCTCATACCCCGCATCTTCCAAAATAAATGTACAGAGATCAAGGATATCCCTATTATCATCAAAAACAAATATTTTTTTTGTAACTATCATATTAACCTCCGAAAAGCAATTAACCATTTAACTTATTTATATAATCAGCCATATCGTGGCTATCCAATATCACATGCGGCTCAACATTCAGCACTGCCTGTTGCGGCATATACGGCATTATGGCCGTATTTGGATTCTGTATAACCACTCTACCTCCAAAATTGTTTACACTTTTTAATCCCTCTACTCCATCTGCATTAGACCCTGAAAGTAGAATACAGACTAGTTTTTCTCTAAAAACCTCGGCCGCTGATTGAAAGGTAACATCAATTGATGGTCGGGAATAATTTACTTTTTCCGAATAATCTAAAGATATACTTTGGTCTTCCTCTATCAGCATATGGTAATCTGCAGGCGCAATAAAAACTTTGCCAGGGCTTAAAAACTCTTTTTCTTCTGCTTCACCAACCGCTAGTATAGTATGAGATTTTAACAAATCGGTTAAAAGAGATTCGTTACTTGCTTTACGGTGAACTACTAATATAATAGGGAAATCAATATCTTTCCTTAGGGCTGGAAAAATTTCGAGCAACACATCTAAACTACCGGCCGAGCCGCCAATAATTAATGCTCCGCAAGGCGTAGAATCTAAAGTTTCCGCCATATTTTTTCCATTTTAACCCTTTTGTATTCTTTGGCTTTTGGCCAAAACTCCAAACTTTCTTTACTTCCTAAAGCAAGGTATCCTAATTTCTCGATGCTACTATCAAAAAGGTTAAATACTTTATGCTGCAAGTCTTTATCAAAATAAATTAATACGTTTCTACATAAAATCAGCTGAAACTCATTAAAAGAATGATCGGAAACCAAATTATGCGTAGAAAAGATCATCTTCTTATTTAAGCTTTCATCAAATTTTGCCAAAGAGTAGTTCGCCGTATAATAAGCAGAAAAATCTTTTAAGCCACCCGATTGCAGGTAATTTTCCGAATACTGCTTTAAATAATTTAAGGGAAACATCCCTTTTTTTGCTTTATCTAAAACCGATGGATTAATATCAGTAGCATAAATAAGCGATTTATTAAGCAGATTAAGTTCTTTTAAAACAATGGCAAGCGAATAAGCCTCTTCTCCGGTAGAACAGCCTGCCACCCAAATGCGGATAAACGGATAGGTACCCAGCACGGGAAGGACATCGTTCCGCAAAGATTTATAAAAAGAAGGATCGCGGAACATTTCGGTAACATTAACCGTAATTTCCTCTAAAAAACGCTTAAAATATTGCTTATCTGTTTTAACCGTGTAACGAAATTCGGCGAAACTCACAAAATTATCCAGTCCGTAAAGACGTATAATTCTCCTTTTAATTGATGCATGAGAATATTCCAGAAAATCATACCCATGGCTTTCCAAAACATCATTCAACAGGATTTCTACCTGTTCATTATCTATCGCATCACTGATCACCTGTTATTTTGTAAAATTTTCGATTTGCATTAATAACTCGTCAACATTTATCGGTTTTGAAACATAACCCGATGCACCTGCACTTAAGCAACGTTCCTTATCGCCAACCATGGCCTGGGCAGTTACCGCTAACACAGGGATATTCTGCATTTTAGCTGATTTTTTCATCGCTGCAATAGCTTGATAGCCATCCATGTCCGGCATCATCATATCCATTAAAACGATGGCAACATTGTCGTGTTTCTCCATAACAGCAAACCCCTCTTGGGCACTTATAGCTGATAAACAATCGAAACCTTTGGCCTTTAAAACAGCTTTTAAAGCAAAAATGTTTCGGTTATCATCATCAATTATGAGAATTAATTTTTGAGGCATAAAAATAAAAAATGGTTTATGATTTATGATGATTTTCGTATAACCAGACCCTTAACAAAGATATCAACTGATCCATATCTACTGGTTTGCTGATATAATCGGATGCACCTGCAGCAATACACTTTTCGCGATCGCCCATCATGGCTTTTGCCGTAACGGCCAAAATAGGCAGGTTCCGGTATTTGATATCCTGCCTGATGGCTGTTGTAGTTTCATAACCATCCAGTTCTGGCATCATCATATCCATTAAAACAACATCAATTTCAGGGTTTTCATTTAATAGCTTAAGGGCTTCCTTACCATCGGTAGCTGCTACCACTTTCATCTGGTGTTGCTCTAACATTTTTGTTAAGGAGAAGATATTACGCACATCATCATCCGCTACCAGAACCGTTTTACCAACCAATACATCCTGTAACTCGGAAAACTTTTTAGGCGTTTTGCCTTTCTCCTTGCTTTTTTCTTCTACCAGATGAAGGAACAAACCTGCTTCATCCAAAATACGTTGATAAGAATGCGCCGTTTTTACAACGATAGAATCAGCATATTGTTTGATGCGGTTTTCTTCACCCTTTGAAAGGTTTTTACCGGTGAAAATGATGATTGGTAAATTCTCTAAACCAGGTGTTTTCTTTACCACTTCGAGGGTTTCGTAAGCATGTTTATCAGGAATACCCATATCCAAAATCACGCAGTTAACCTCTGGCTTATGCAGGGCTGAAACACCTTCGTTTACCTGGTTAACAATTTCTGTCTGGATATTAAAATTGCTTAAAAAATAACTTAGTGCCTTGGCGTGCTGTTCATTTTCTTCTACAATAAGTACCTTTTTAGGGTGACGGCTTAAAGCATGCTCTAGTTTTGAAAATATTTCTTGCATGTGCTCAAAGGCAAAAGGTTTATTTATGAAATCTACCGCACCTTTTAACAAACTTTCCTTCTTAACCTGTAAAGAAGACATGATGTGCACTGGAATTGGACGTGTTGAAGGATCCGATTTCAGCTCTTCCATTACCTGCCAACCATCTTTAACAGGCAATTGGATATCGAGTAAAATGGCAAGTGGTTTAAAGGTTTTTGCCATTTCAATACCAACATCGCCACGAACGGCAACCAAACCCTTATAATTTCTTTTTCGGGTAAAATCTAAAAGTGTTTTGGCAAAAGGGGTATCGTCTTCAACAATTAAAATTACCTTATCATCAGGCTGAATATTATCCCGGTCATCTTCAATCTCTTGCGGAATATTTTCGACCGTTAAGTGGCTCACTTTTTTTACCGGAGCCTCTAAAGCGATTACAGGCTTCTCTACATGAGGTACAGCACCATCAAAACCTTTATTTCTATCAATGGGCAAGGTAAGTGTAAAAATACTTCCTTCTCCCTCTGTGCTTTTTAAATCAATATATCCGCCCAATAGTTTTGCCAGCTCTCTACTAATTGAGAGTCCAAGGCCTGTGCCACCAAATTTGCGCCGTGTTGAGCCGTCGGCCTGTTGAAAAGCTTCGAATACCATGCCTTGCTTTTCGGGTGCAATACCTACGCCCGTATCGGTAACTTTGAATACCAGCGCCCCCAACTTTTCATTTTTAGCAATATTTAGGGTTACCGCACCTACGGTAGTAAATTTAATAGCATTTGATAGCAGGTTTTTAATAATCTGCTCTAAACGCATTTTATCGGTATGAAAAAACTCAGGAACATCTGCAGATTTTTCGATAACAAAGTTTAGGTTTTTATCTTTAGCCAAAGGATTAAACAGCGAACGCATGTTTAGGATAATCTCATCAACCTTAATATTTGCCCGATCGAGTTCCATTTTGCCAGCTTCAATTTTAGAAAGATCTAAAATTTCGTCTATTAAACTTAAAAGACCCTGACCTGAACTTTGGATAACCTCTGCATATTCCTGATGCTCACGATCCATCGCCTCATTTTCGGCCATTAATCTCGATAATAGCAATATCGAATTGAGTGGTGTTCTTAACTCGTGCGACATATTGGCCAAAAACTCTGATTTGTACCTCGTACTCAGTTCTAAAGCTTCTGCTTTTTGCTGAATTTCTATATTACGTTCTTCAATCAGTTCATTTTTTTCTTCCAATAGGCTGCTTCTTTCTTCCAGCTCCTGGTTGCTTTGCAACAATTCTTCTTGCTGTACACGCAATTCTTCTTCGCTGGCCTGAAGTTTCTGTGCCTGTGCTTCTAACTCGGCATTTAAGCCTTCTAACTCATTGTGCTGAACCTGCAATTCTTCTGATTGCGCCTGCGTTTCTTCTAATAACTGCTGAAGCTTTTGTCTGTTCTGTGCGCCCAACAATGCGGTACCCACATCAGATAAAACCAAGTTTAAAAAGTGTAACTGCAGGTCGCTGTATTTACCTATAGTGCCTAATTCTAAACCACCTATTGAAATTTCATTTCTAACAATTGGAAGCACAATTAACTGGGCTGGTTTTATATTCCCTGTAGCGTGTGTAATGGTTAATTCGCTCTGTGGAACATCATCCAATAATATTGGCTTACCTGTTTTAACCGCCTGGCCAATTAATCCTTGGCCAAGTTCTAAGGTTTGGGTTAAATTTTGTCCTTGCAAAGCATATTGCCCTTTTAAATGCAGGTATCCATCATCCTTAAATAAATAAAGGGCACCAATCTGGCTTTTGGTATAATTGGCCAGAAACTCAATAATATCTTCTGCTAAATGGAAAACATCTTTTTCGCCAACCATTTTTACGTTTAAGTTAGCTACACCAGTTTGCAGCCATTCATTCTCTTCTAAAGTATCGAAAGATTTTTTCAATGATGATGACATTGCATTTAGCGATTCGGAAAGCTCGCCAATCTCATCCTGGGTTTGGCTATCGAGTTTAATGCCATAATTTCCATTAGAAATTTGATAGGCAATTTCTTTAATGGCAACAATACGTTTTTCCATCTCGGATTTTTTATCTTCAATTTCCTGTTGAAGTTTAACACGTTCATCGAAATCGACTGATACTCTCCGGTAAAAAAACAACGTAATCAGAATGGCAAGGAGCGCTGCAATTAAAATCAGTATTGGAGTATAAGATGTAAGTTTATTTAATTCGTTGGTTCTTTCTTCAAGCAGCCTTTTCTCTTCGGTTATAATGTTACTTACAATTGATCTGGCCTCATCCATATAAACCTTGCCTTGAAACAAAACCGTAGGATCAATAACGCCGCCTAAGGTTTTAATCTCGATGGTCGATTTAATGATATCCATTCTTTTAAAAAGAATTTTTTTAAGCGCTGCTATATTTTTTTGCTGAACACTATTATGCCTGGTATCGAGTTCAACTTTTTTGAGTATCGAAGCGGCCGAATCGCTGGCACCATAATAAGGTGTTAAAAACACCTTGTTTCCAGTTAATAAAAAGCCCCGCTGACCAGTTTCGGCATCTTTTAAATAGGATATAATATTCTCCGTATTTAAAATAACTTCATCACTGTGTTTAACCAGCTCGGTACTTTTAATAAGGTTGCCAATACTTACATAAGAAGCCAGCGAACTGATAAATAGAATAATTAGCGATAAGCCAAGGCCTAAACGTAAATTATTTTTAAGAGTTGTTTTCATTATATGGATTAAGGATAATTAGATTTGATTTTTAAGGATTTCCTCTTCTGTGGTGGGGATGATAAAATAAAACTCAGAACCTTCATCCGGCACACTTTTCACCCCAATTGTGCCTCCGTGGCGGTTAATAATTTCCGAACAGATATACAAACCTATTCCCAGACCATTAAACCGGTTGCTGTTGTCTTCTACCCGATAAAATTTATCAAAAATCTTATCTTGCTGCTCTTTTGAAATACCAATACCAAAATCTTTTACGGCCAGATAAAGTTTTTCATCTTTAATATTCGTGGTTACATTAACCTGATTGGTACCCGGAGCATATTTAATGGCATTCGTAATAAAATTGATGACCACTTGCTCCAAGCGCATTTCATCACCAAATATCATTTCGTCTGTTTTGCCCAGTTTGCTGATTTTAAAATCAGGATTAGATTGCTGCAACATCTCGATGGCATTGTTTACCATGTTATCAGCATAAAAACTTTTCATGTTAAACTTCATCTTTCCACTTTCAATTTTTGAGATATCGAGCAGATCGACAATTAATTCGTTTAGTTTTTCGAGCTGGGTACTCGCTTTTTCGAGATGGTTCTGGGCCATGGTTTTATCATCTCTGTTAAGGCTGCGCTGTAGCAACTGAATGTACCCTTTTACGCTGGTTAAAGGTGTTTTTAGCTCATGACTGGCGATGCTGATAAATTCGTCCTTTTTATGTTCGGCCTGTTTTCGGAACTCAATTTCTTCAAGCAATTTTTCCTGCACCTCGTTAAGCTTTCTATTCTGCTCGTAAATGCGATAAAACGTTTTTATTTTGAGGAGCAGCACATTAATATCAACGGGTTTGGTAATGTAATCCAGTCCACCGCTCAGGTACCCTTTGGTGATAAATTTTAACTCTGTATTTACAGCAGAAAGAAATATAATGGCGGTATCTTTTGCCTTACTAAAACCAGAAATGGTTTCGGCTACCTCGAAGCCATCCATATCTGGCATTTGTACATCGAGAATAATCAGGACGTAATTATTTTTTAAAACTTTTTTCAGCGCCTCTTCGCCAGACGATGCGGTATCAACCTCAAAACTGTGTGCCTGTAATACTTTCTGTAACGAGATCAGGTTTTCTGGCCTGTCATCAACTATAAGGATCATCTTTATTAAAACAAATAAGAAGCCGGGATAATTATGTTTGGTTTTGAGATAAAAACCTCATTAACTGTAAACAAACAATGTGCTTTTAAAAAAGTTTTTATTTTTTATAAATTATTCGAATTAAAAGTATCGCCCTGTCTAATATCGCCTGTTTCGAAGCCTTTTTTAAACCAATACATCCGTTGTGCGGAGGTACCATGGGTAAAAGAATCTGGCTGAACATCGCCTGTAGCCTGTTTTTGCAATTTATCATCACCTATGGCATTGGCAGCAGTTAATGCTTCTTCTATATCTCCTTCATCCAATTTAAAATCTTTAAGGTTTTGAGCATTATGCGCCCAAAGTCCAGCAAAAAAATCGGCTTGCAGCTCTAATTTCACCGATAAACGGTTATATTCTTTTTCGCTCACCTGGCCTCGTGCATGATCTAGTTTTTCCGAAATTCCCAATAAATTTTGAACGTGATGGCCTACCTCATGTGCAATTACGTAAGCCTGTGCAAAATCTCCGGCAGCACCGAAACGGTTTTTTAAATCATCATAAAATGATAAATCGATATAAACTTTATGGTCGCCAGGGCAATAAAATGGCCCTACGTTAGCTCCTGCATTGCCACAGGCGGTTTGCACCGCATCTCTAAATAGCCTGAGCTTAGGATACTCATATTGTTTGCCCATCGCCTGAAATTCTTTATCCCATACCTGCTCGGTTGATTCCAATACACCCGCTACAAACTGTGCCTGTGGATCGTTAGCTGGAACGCCCTGCTTAACTTCTTCGGTGCCTGTAGTAGCCGGGAGTTGACTAACTAATCCAGTTAAATCTTTGCCAAAAATTAGGCCGAGCACCACGATTATTATACCTACGCCCCCACCGAGGATGGTTTTCCCTCCACCACCGCTTCTTCCGTCTTCTACATTATTACTGCCTTTACCAAACCATTGCATAATTTACTTTTTTAGTTTAATGAATAACCTTAATTATGGGACAATTGTTATACTAAAGTATAAATTATTTTTATTGATTTATTCTTTTGGATTATTGCAAAAAAAAGAAGCCAGGTTTTAAACCCGACTTCTCCGTATTATCTTCTTGCATTCGCAGAATGAATGCTAACCATTAAAAACGGCAATTGCTTTTGCTATCCTTGTTTTAGTTTCTGTTAGGCCTAACAACACAGCAATCTCAAAAACACCGGGCCCAAATTTACCGCCCACCAGCATAATGCGGAAAGGCAACATCAATTCGCCTGGTTTAAACCCTTTTTCTTCGGCCAAGGCTTTAAAAGCTGCTTCGGCAGATCCCGCATCGGTTAGTGCTAAACCATCAGCAAAAGCATTAAAAAAATCAGCTTTTTCGGCTGTCCATTTTGGTTTTACCGAGTTTACATCATATTCTGAAGGTGAAGTAAAAAAGTAACTGCTCTGTGCCACAAAATCAGGCAATAAGGTACAGCGATCTTTAATTAAATCAATAACGGTATTTAAATAAGCATCATCGTTTATTTCAATGCCAACTTTTTGCAACTCCACTTTAACGCTTGTCGCCAAGCGCGCTGCGCCCTGCGATTTAATCCACTCATGGTTATACCACTTGGCTTTTTCGAAATCGAATTTTGCGCCTGCTTTACTAATTCTTTCTATCGAGAATTTTTCTTCCAGCTCTTTTAACGAGAATAACTCCTGATCGGTACCATCATTCCAGCCTAAAAGTGCCAGCATATTGATAAAAGCTTCGGGCATAAAACCCATTTCCTTAAATCCTTTGGTTACATCGCCAGTTTTTGGGTCGGTCCAGTTCATGGCATAAACCGGGAAACCTAATCGGTCGCCATCCCGTTTACTTAATTTTCCATGGCCATCTGGCTTTAAGATTAAAGGTAGGTGTGCCCATGCAGGCATCTCCGCTTCCCAACCTAAATATTTCCAGAGTAAAATATGAACCGGAGCTGACGGCAACCATTCTTCTCCCCTAAAAGCATGACTAATTTCCATCGCCTTATCATCAACCACAACGGCTAAATGATAGGTTGGCATTCCATCAGCTTTTAATAATACTTTATCATCAACCAACGAGGTTTCAAAGCTTACGTCACCACGGATTAAATCGTTAAAATGTACAATTTCATCAGTCGGTACTTTAATACGGATAACATGTGGCGTTTTGGCTGCCAATAACTCTTCAACCTCGCTAATGGTAAGGGTTAAAGAATTACGCATCTGCATACGTGTGGCCTGCCCGTATTGGAAATTTGGAATTTCTTTACGTTTGGCATCTAAATCTTCCGGAGTATCGAAAGCGTAGTAAGCGTAACCATCGCTAATTAACTGTTCGGCAAATTTACGGTAGCTGGGTTTGCGCTCGCTTTGGCGGTACGGGCCATAAGCACTTGGGCTGTTAGGGCTTTCATCAGGTGTAATGCCACACCAATCTAAACAGTTAACGATATATTGTTCTGCACCTTCTACAAAGCGATTTTGATCGGTATCTTCTACACGAAGTACAAAAGTTCCATTATTTTTTTTTGCAAATAAATAATTGAACAAGGCAGTGCGCACACCACCTAAATGCAAACCTCCGGTTGGGCTTGGGGCAAATCTTACTCTAACTTTCTTATCCATAATTGGTTTGTTGAGCGCTTGGCGTTAGGCGTTGGGCGCTCTAGCGCTTACCGCTCTGCGCAAAACGCAAGACGTTGCAAAGATATGTTTTTCATCCATTTTATAGCGTTTCATCTGCGATGAAGCGATTAGGCATTTGAAATGATTGCTTTAAGGTTTGTGAAAAAGCATAATGGTTTTATGTTTTTTTCGTTTTGTTATTGTAATTTGGCTAGCTAAAGCATGAATCCTTATCAAAAGAAACGCCGCTGGAAGTTTTTCCTTCTCATTTTTGCCATCTTAATTGGCATTGCTTCAGTATTTTACACCGATTCTTTTGTAAAAAAAATGGAACGCGAAGAGGCAGACCAGTTTCACCTTTGGGTGAAAATTCAAGAACGGGCCATGTTTCTTTACGATAATGACGATTATCGTGTAATTGTAGAAACGGTACGTGCAACCACCAAAACACCTGTAATCATGGTCGATTCTGCAGGAACGATTACTTCTTTCTTTGGTTTAGACAGCACTAAAACCAACTATCCCGTTGCAGATGCCAAACTCACTTACGATAGTTTATATTTTGTAAGGCAGTTAAGGCAGATGAAAGCGCAGCATCCACCAGATGAAATGAATTTTTTGGGCAAAAAGTTTAAGGCATATTATCGCGACTCTTTCATTTTAACACAATTGAGGTATTTTCCATACATCCAAATGGGCGTTATCTTCCTTTTCCTTTTAACAGCTTATGCAGCATTCAGTTCGGCCCGGAAAGATGAACAAGACCATGTTTGGGTAGGTTTGGCCAAAGAAACGGCTCACCAGCTGGGTACACCAATATCATCACTCATGGCTTGGACAGAATTGATGAAATCGAAATTTGATGCAGAAGATGATCCATTGATTGCCGAAATGGAGAACGATATTAAGCGCCTGGAAATTATTACCGACCGTTTCTCTAAAATCGGTTCTAAACCTATACTCGAAGATCATACGGTTTACATTGTAATCAGCGATTTTATCCGCTATTTTAAAGTACGCACCTCAGATAAGGTTAAATTCAGCATTACCGGCGATGAGCAGGTAAGGGCCATGCTAAACGTTCCATTATTTGATTGGGTAATTGAAAACCTTTTAAAAAACGCAGCAAACGCCATCGAAAACGAAGGGTCGATCTCCATCAACATTATAGAAAATTTAGCCAAAGAACAGGTGTTTATTGATGTGAGCGATACCGGGAAGGGTATTCCGAGATCTAAGTTCGATGCGGTTTTTCAACCTGGCTATACTACACGTAAACGCGGCTGGGGTTTGGGTTTATCGCTTACCAAACGTATTGTAGAAAATTACCACAGCGGAGAAATTTTTGTAAAAGACTCTGAACTGGGTAAAGGCACAACTTTTAGAATAATATTAAAAAGCAGTTTAAGATATGAACCGACCACAGCCTAACGAATATCCAACTTGGGGCGAAACCTATATCAGTAAAGTAGATCGAGATATTTTCGAAATTTTAAACGAACAGATGCTAAGTCTGCCGGCCTTGTTTAGGGCAAACGCCGATAAAGCTGATTACGCCTATGCTGAAGGCAAATGGACACTAAAAGAAATGTTAGGCCATATCATTGATACTGAACGTGTTTTTGCCTTTCGGATTACCTGTTTTGCCCGAAAAGAACAGCAACCTTTACCGGGTTTCGAGGAAGATGACTATGTAACCAATGCCCGCTTTGCCCAGCGAGATCTGGAAGATCTGATTGAAGAATTTATTGCACTCCGTAAAGCCAATTTATACCTTTTTAAATCTTTAAACGAAGAAGAACTGAACAGAAAGGGAATTGCTTCGGGCAGAGAAATTAATGTAAAATCTATTTTATTTATTGTGGGCGGCCATATTATCCATCATGTTTACATTTTAAAAGAACGTTACCATGTGGTTTAAAAACTTTACAGTTGACGAGCTGAACAACCGCCCTAAAAATCATTTAGGTGCGCTGCTCGATATCCGCTTTACTGAAATTGGTGAAGATTTTATTATCGGAACCATGCCTGTTGATGAACGTACACATCAACCTGCAGGGATTTTGCACGGCGGCGCCTCGGTGGTTTTGGCAGAAACATTGGGCAGTATAGCTTCTTATATGTGTATAGATCCTGAGAAGTATGTTGCTGTTGGTTTAGAAGTAAACGCCAACCATTTACGGCCAGTAAAAAGTGGTTTGGTAAAAGGTATTTGCAAACCTTTACATATTGGGGCGAAAACCCAGGTCTGGGAAATCAAAATTTACGATGAACGTGGAAAGATGAACTGCATTAGCCGTTTAACCGTAGCGATTATTAATAAGCCGCAGTAAATGTGCTGTCAGATGTTTCCATTTGACTGTTATTTAAATCTAAAAGCAAATTATCTATTGCTGACAATACAAGAATAAAGAGAAGTCAAGTTTTTATAGCGATGTGGCCATTAAACTTGGCTTCTCTGATATTAAAGCATTTTATTGCTATCCAGCCATTTCTTCTCTACAAGGTAAGAAACAATTAAACCCAGTCCGCCGAAAATTCCGATGAAACCAAAGTAAATGGCTACCGATTGTCCTTGTTCACTACGTGTCATGTCGCTGCCGAACACTCCTCTAACTGTAAATAGCGCTACCAGCAGGCCGATTCCTAAACCAACCAAAAGCAAACCGAACTTTAAACTTAAAAACGGTTTTGGTGTGGCCTTATGCACACCCGGATCGATCCCCCTTTCGATCATTGCCATTTTCTCTTTGTTTGATAGGTAGCGGATTCCGAATACCATTGCGAATGCACCTAAAAAAAGCGAGATTGGGACTAATATACCTTCCATGATTATAATTTTTAATTTGTAAATATTCTATTGTTTAAATTGAACCGTGTTCTGTGTATTATGACTACATACTTTTTAACCAGGTTACACCCTGCTGAAAAAAAATCGATAGCTTTATCAAACATTAAAAATTCACTTGTACAGTCTGTTAAAAAATATAGAAATCTTTAAGCCGCTCAGCAATGAAGCTTTAGAAAGGTTAGCTGCTGTTTCTAAGCGGGTAGAACATCAGAAAGGAGCGATTTTAATCTATGCAGATAAAATAGAGCCTTATTTCTATATCCTCGAAAGTGGCATTGCCAGAGCCTACTCTGACGGAGAAAACCAGCAGATAACCTTTTGGTTCGGACAAAGTGGTGCCGTTCTTTTTTCTTTTAACAGCTATATTAATAATAGCCCCGGGTACGAAAACATTGAGTTATTGGAAAATTGCAGTTTAATTCAAATCAGGTTAACCGATCTTTTTTCGCTTTACGATCAACATTTAGAAATTGCCAATTGGGGCAGAAAAATTGCAGAACAGGAGTTAATTGCTACTGAAAGAAGATTAATAGACCGGGCTTTTAAAGGGGCAGCAGAACGTTACCAGGATTTTCTAGATCAATCTCCCGAACTGATTAAAAGAGTAGCCTTAAAACATATTGCCTCATACCTGGGTGTAACACAGGTTACCCTAAGCAGAATAAGAGCAGCTCATAAATAAATTCATTTTTTAACATTTGTAAAATGTTGCCTGATGAATGTGCCTTAAATTTGCAGAAACACATTTATCATGAACTGGATTATCTTAATTATTGCCGGCCTTTTTGAAGTTGGCTTTACCACCTGCCTTAAATTATCGAACAATTTTTCGAATATAAAATGGAGTACGGCTTTTTTTGTCTGTATTATTTTGAGTTTCTTATTACTAAATAAAGCAACCCAAACTTTACCAATGGGAACTGCCTATGCTGTTTGGACGGGTATCGGTGCCGTAGGAACAGTAATTATCGGAATTTTTTATTTCAATGAACCAGCAACCTTCTGGCGGATATTTTTTATCTGCACACTTATAGGATCAATTGCAGGATTAAAGTTTTTCGCTTCACATTAGCGAGCACTTGCGAAGTTAATTATATTCACTAGCTGGTGAGCAAAAAATGATTAATTCCTTTTTTGGAGCGCAATGTCTGTGCAGTTAATCAAGTTGGTTCCCGTGTTGCGCTTGTACACTTTCCCGAAAAATCGGGATTCCTCAGCCTGCAGAGTACCGCTTCACCCAAGTCTAAATGGCCAAAACAGCATTTCATTTTTAAGGCTGCAGGGCGCACCCACGTTGTTCATAAACCTGATGGCAGCGGCAGCCCCGAAGCATGAGGGCTACAGCGAACAGCAGGGCTTCAATTTCCTATTAAAAACGGCCCTTTCATTTCCGAAAAACTAACCTATTACATTATTCACCTGCAACGGATAAATAATAAACCTTCTTAATGATGTTTCTCGTGTAACCTACTTATCTTTAATGTAGTCTTATTGCTAAACATGGAGCAAAAACCTACAGATTTAGAGCTGATCCAAAAAGTATTGAACGGCGAAACCGATCAGTATGCTTTATTGGTAAAGCGCCATCAGCGATTTGTATTTACGCTTGCTTTAAGGTTTTCGAAAAACAGGGAAGACGCCGAAGAAATTGCGCAGGATTGCTTTGTAAAAGCATATAAAGCATTGGGCACCTTTAAACAAACAGCTAAATTTAGTACCTGGCTGTACACGATAACCTATACTACGGCGATGACTTTTTTAAGGAAAAACCGTTTAGATACTACGTCAATACATGATGAAAGCACCATTTTACAGCTCGAAAACCATACCTCGGGTTTTAATGCAAATGGCTATGAGCGGCAGGATATCCATGCTTTTTTAAATATTGCCATTACCCAGCTTTTACCGGATGATGCGGCTATTATTACCCTATTTTACAAAGGCGAACAGAGTTTAGAAGAAATTGGCGAAGCGCTGCATATGGAACCCAATACGATAAAAGTAAAGTTGCATAGGGCCAGGCAAAGACTTAAAGAAAAATTACAATATTTGTTAAAAGATGAAGTAAAGGAGTTACTATGAATACAATAGAACAACAGCTTTGGGATTATATTGATGGGAATTTGGATGATGCTTCAAAAAAAGCCATCGAAGAAAAAATTGAATCGGATGCCGAGCTTAAATCGCAGTACGAGGATCTGCTTAAGCTTAATTTAGTTTTTGATGGGCTCGATCTTGATGAACCCTCTATGTCTTTCACCAGAAATGTGATGGAAAGTGTTGCCTTAGTTCCTGCCCCTATGGCGATGAAAACAAAGGTTGATAAAAAGATTATTTATAGCATTGGAGGCTTTTTTGTGGTCTCGTTACTCGCCTTATTGGGTTATGTGTTTTATAACGCTAACCTTGAAATGCCTCAATTCGATTTAAAAGTGAATTTCGATTTCAATTTAGAGAAATACATTACGCCTACAACTATTTATGCCTTTCTTTTTGCAGATCTGGTGATCGGATTAATTTTTCTCGACCAGTTTTTAAGGAAGAAGGTTGCGCAGAAGTAAGAACGCTTAAATTATTCCCGCAGATCAAATTGGTTTACGCAGATTTATGCTCATCTGCGCTTTCCACGAAATCTGCGCCTGAATTACCCAAACCAGGAACAATAAAATAGTAGGTCATAAAAAGTGAGAATAGATCCTGAATGAATTCAGGCAGCGAAAAATAAAACAAAAAAAGGCCGCCATCGCAAGAAAGCAGCCTTCTCTGTAAATATGATAAATAAATTAAATTACTTTCACATTAACGGCATTTAAGCCTTTTTTACCGTTAGCAACTTCGTACTGTACTTTGTCGTTTTCACGGATTTCGTCGATAAGACCTGTTGAATGAACAAAAATTTCGCTATCGCCATTTGCAGGTACGATAAAGCCAAAACCTTTAGTTACATTGAAGAATTTTACTGTGCCTTCTTGCATTGTATTAAATATTAAAATTAAGTATGCAAGGTAAGTTTTAATTTTTAAAATCAAAATAAATTTTAACATTTTTTTAACGTTAAAATTTTGTAAATAGCAGATTACTAAGGCTTTTTAATTGCCTTCCCAATTATTGTTAAAGTAATTTCACTATTATGCGGAATCCCGAGTGTCGTTCCGGGAGCCACATCAAAAAGGTTTCTAACATAGATATCTGCTATCCCCTGAGCCACCTTTTTTTTAGTTTCAACGTTCTCGGGAAGCACATTATAAATCGTTTTTACGTGTATCCTTCCCTGAAAATCTACAACCGCTGCAACCTGGTAAGCAAAATCTTTATAAGCCCGATCTATCCTGATAATATACTGCGGAAACATATAATCGTAAGCTTCGGTCCTGTTATTGGCCCGATCAACCGTACTGATTTTTTCTACCCTTACAATTTTACTTTTTGGTATAAACTGAACCGGATCTGTTGCAGCAAAAGCACTATCGCTATTTAAATTAACTTTGGCAGCACGCTTCTCTATAAAAGCAGTATCGGCCTTGCTTGGTTTTTGCAGATCGGCAGCCTTGGCCTTCAATTTGTTTTTAATATAATCCTGCGCGTAAAAAGTCATATTTACATCCGAGCGAACATCCGAAGCAATTACTTTTCCATCAACCTGAATCCGCTGAAAAACCAAACTATCCTTACTGATGTGTTTTACTTTAAAAAATTCCGCAGCAAAATTATATACATTCCCGTGATCGTACTGCATATAGAATTTTTGCATTCGTTGTTTCTGTGGACTCCAGGCCGACATGGTATCTTCCTTAACCACTTCAATGATCCAGGATGGTTTTTGCATAAAACCTTCCGTATTAAAAGAAAGTCCGTTTTTAAAACGGCGTTTTACCTCTTGATAACGGATGCCTTTTACAGGCTCGAAAGTAAAATCTCTTAAAGTTGGGTCGCTGGTTTTAGTGCCAAACTTACAGGCAGAAAGCATCAGTACAAAAAAGAAAAAGTATATCGTATTTTTAATCATTTCAACAAAAATCTTTGGCTAAAATAAGTTTTTTTAACCAGAGCTAAACATGCTGTAATAGATACAGGTTTATCTCCGTACTTGTTTTTTCACCAAAATGACGTTAGCTACTTTGCGCTGCCCTTCATGGTCCCATTTTTTATTATCAGTTGGATAGTTGACAACACCATTATCGGGCATTCCGTTTACCCACAAAGTTGTAGAACCTCCACCATCAAAATTTAGGGCACTGGCGCAGCCTAGCCAACGCATTAATTTGGTTAGCTCAAACAAACTCATGCCTGCCGAGTTTTCATTTCTTCCATCAACAGTTAACAAAATCACCCTGCCATTAGGCTTTACGCCTAAGCAAGTACGCGGATGGCGCAAACGGCTAAATCCAGTCGTATCCAGCTTTTCATCAATATCGTTTAGAGTTAATAAGGGGCCGTTTAACAAAACATCTTTAGCGGCCAGTTTTGTTTCCCAGTCACTTGTCCCATCCCACTTTTGGATCGAAATTTTTCCGTTCTCAATTACAACCGCCGCTTCTTGATGCCTTGCCCGATTTCCATTTTTATCCAAGCGGTTAGTATTAATGGTTTTTCCATTAACACGAACAAAATCTACTGAACCTCCATTTTTTACATCGAAAAAGTTACCATTTACCGCAGCAATTGCTGTATCGCGTAATCCAAAATTACTGGTAGTAATTAGTTCTCTCTCTTCTGCTCCAATAGCAAAAACCGCCTTCCGGCCTGTATTTTTTATTTCTAAGAACGAAATGTTTTCGTTTGCAGCGAAAAGGTTTTTCTGATCAAAATGATGCTGGAATAAAGTCACCTGTTTGGCAATTCTGTTTTTATGCCATTTGGTTTTTATAACCGTTAACGAATCTGCACTTTGACCAAAGGCAGATAAACTGTATGTAAATAAGGTAAGGGCAAATAATAATCTTTTGAGCATAATAGCTGTTTTAACCATAAAATTAAAAAACTGCCATGTGTTTAGCTTAAAGCATCAAAAATTATACAAAGGGGATTAAATAGATTCGTCATTTCGAGCGAAGACGACGATCTTTTGATTGTAAACCTGCTAGGTTTGACTTATAAAAAAACGGAGCAATCAATTTAATGACCTGCTCCGCTTTTTTAATGATTGAATGAGTGAGTTATTGAATGGTGCATTGCTTTCATTCAATCACTCACTCATTTTATCATTCAATCATTTATTTCTTAGGATCTAAAATATCTTTAATTCTGATATTCAAATCTTCATAATGTGCCTTGGTAATGGCATCACCTGCTGCTGCTCTGGCTTTTGTAGTAGCCAATAAAGTTTTTAACTCTGCTCTGACCAATGGTCTGATATCAGATAAGCCAACATTGATTGGCGTTAAACCGTAACTTGCTGCATAATCTACAGGAAACCCAACCGGAAGTTCTGATTCTTTGGTCATTAAATCCTGTAAACGGTCTACATAAGCACGTTGTAAATTACGTTTAAATGCATCTGCTCTTCCTGCAACAAAAACCGACGATCTTAAGTCCGTAAATAATTCAGGTAAGGTGTATGCTTTTGCTGCACCGTTTTTAGTTTCGTTGTCTAACAAACGAGCAATACGTGAAGCGGATAATAAATTACCTAAAGTATTCGCTTGAACACTTTTAATGCGGTTTAACAATACACCATTATCAAATTTACTGAGTTGATCATTGCTGATTAACCAAAGTGGGGTAGTAAATAATTGTTGATTGAAAAAAGCAACGGCTTCTTTTTGCTTTGTTTTAGGCAAATAGGCGTAAACTGGCCCTTTTTGCTCGTAGGTTTTAAAGTTTTCGCTTAATCCACCAACGTTTGTTGCCACGTGTCCCATATAACGGTTAAACTGGCCAACAATTTCGGTGTAGATTTCTTTTAAATCACTGTAATCTTTTCCTTTTTGATAGGTCCATTTTTCTACGTTAGGCAAAATACGTTTTAAGTTGGCAATGCCATATGTACTTGCTTTCATTGCGTTGTCGCCCAAATCTTCGCTCTGCAAACGAGGATCTAATGAAGTTCCCTGACGGCCATAGAAATACAAAGGATTACCTGCATTTTTCAATGTCCACTGGTCTAAAATTTCTTTTTCCTGTTCTGCAGTTTTGTTTCCAGGAATCCAAGAATAACCCCATTTCACTACCCATTTATCATATTCTCCAATTTGGGGGTGAAGCTTGGTTACACCATCGCCAGGTTGAGCGATGTAGTTAAAACGCGCATAATCCATAATAGATGGTGCAGTACCATGTTTATCTGTAAATGCTTTTGAACGTAATGAATCAACCGGGTAAGCATAGCTCGAGCCAAAGTTGTGTGGTAAACCTAAAGTGTGGCCAATTTCGTGTGAAGAAACAAAACGGATTAATTCGCCCATTTGCGCATCCGTAAATTTAGCTTTACGAACTTCAGGATTAATGGCTGCTGTTTGTACAAAATACCAGTTACGCAATAGATTCATTACATTATGGTACCAACCAATGTGCGTTTCTAAAATCTGTCCGGTACGTGGGTCGCTAATATGCGGGCCGTAAGCATTGGCAATATCTGATGCAAAATAGCGAACAACTGAATACCTGGAATCTTCTACACTGAATTGAGGATCTTGTTGAGGCGTTGGCGCTTCTTTACCTATAATGGCATTTTTAAAACCTGCAGCCTCAAAAGCTACCTGCCAATCATTAATCCCCTGGATTAAAAACGGCACCCATTTTTTAGGCGTTGCAGGATCGATATAAATTACAATCGGTTTTACCGGTTCTACCAGTTCGCCACGTTTATAGGCATTGGTATCTTTTGGAACCAAATTCCATCGGTGAATGTAGGCTGTACGCTCTGCCTTTTGTGCGTTGCTTCCATAATCAATTTGAGATTGACCAAAAAAACCAACCCTGCTATCCATTATCCTGGCTTTCACAGGGGTTTTTGGCAATAATAACATCGACGTATTGAATTCGAAAGTAACAGCTCCATTACTGTTATCGGTCGGAGATTCTGCTGCCCGGTATGTTTTAGCGGTTTTTACTTCAACGTTGATCGGGAAAGTTTTTACCGTATCGATATAAGAACGTGTTACATCGTACATGGTAACTTTATAAGCTTTACGGATCTGATCGGTAGCACCAATTGCCATTACATCACCGTTATAAAAATCAGTAACATCAATCACAACACCAGTAGTATCCTTATTATAGGCTTTAATTTCAAAACTGGCTAAAATTTGTGCAAGATTAGAGTTTTGCACCGATTCGTACATATCGCTGTTCGGATCAGCCTTTGTTGCATAACTTGGTACGCGGATGTAAACTTGTTTGCCTCTACGCTCCCATTTCCATACCTGCTCATTTAATTGTTCCCCGCCATATTGCTGGTTACCAACTTTTACCCCTGCTGGCACCTTTGCCAATCGGGTAACTACAAGCATTTCGCGGTTGATCATTGAATCTGGTATCTCAAAATACCATTTATCGTCTACCTTGTGTGTTTTGAATAAACCGTTTGTTGTTCTGGCTTTTGCGGTAATTACTTCAGAAAAAGGTTTAATTCCTTCTTTTTTTGGTGCTGCTGCCGGGGCTGCAGTTGGAGCTGCAGGAGTAGCTCCTTTTGTTGTTTTAGATTTTTTCTGGGCATATACCGAACCTGATCCGGCTACACCAAGTGCTACGATACCTGCGAGGGCAAGTACCTTAAAGTTTTTCTTCATGTGTATATAAAAGTTAGTTTGCTTGGCAATAAGAGGTTAAAGTTAGAACCTTGTTACACGACAATTCTTTTGTAACTGGAAAATTACGCTTTTTAGATCCTCTTTTCAAGGCGAACCACTTTAAAATAGACTTGATTATCCCTAAAAATCTCAAAAATTACATTCCTATCTGCTTTTGATTTAAACATTTCGGTAAGCTCATTTAAAGAATAGGTATCTATACTTTTGAAATTTACCGCGATAATTTCATCATCAGGGCATAATCCCGCTTTTTCTGCCGGACTATTTTCGTCTATTTCACCAATCAGAACTCTTTTATACTCTTTCTGATCGAGGTAAATTACCATACCTACCATATCATGCTCGAAAGGAGTTTTGCTTAAACCATTAGGCTTAACATAAATAAAACCTCCCTGGTAGTTAAACTGGATATTAAATTTCCGCAGCAAATCCGCTCCCACATTACCGTTCCGTTTTGATAAATCGATCTTATCCGCAATACTCTTAAAATCAGGAAATCCTGCAACAACGTCTTTAAAAACATGGCCGCCTACATTAAACTTGCCTACACGGCCAATATATCCCTTAATCTGGCCGCTAAGGCTCATCCCTAAATTTGCTTTGATTTTTTTTTCGGGCAGCGGGAATTCGGTTCCATGGAGCATTTCGAGCGATAAAGCATGGCTAGCTCCTGTGTCCATTAAAAACCTAGCCTCAACGGTTTTACCGCCAGGAACATCAACAGTACCTAAAATATACGGTTTCTGATTCTGAATCTCAATGGGTATTTTTTTGCCACGGTATTTGATTTTGGCATCGTGATCATAAATAATCAGCCTATTTTCACTGTATCTTATATCAACAATAAAGCTGTTAAAAAAACTGAAGCCCAGCAAGCCGTAAATTTTCAGTCCCAAATGCCCCGACAGGTTAAAGAGATCTTCTTTTAAGATTGCCGTTGGTATATTCTTAATGCTTGTACTGCCTACTTTAACATCCAGACTTTGAGAAACATAGGCCTCAACTGTTTCAATGCCCAAGCCAGATACTTTAATTTTACGGAGTTTACTAAAATTCAAAGAATCGATAATCGATGGATCGGTAATAATCATTGGTCCGACTCCGGTATCAAGAACAAAATCATACGGCCCCTTACCATTTACATACACCGGAATAACCATCAGGTTTTTGATGCACTTAAAAGTAATTGACTGTTTTTGCCTGTTTCTTTTAAAAAGGAATTCCTGGCCAAATCCAGAAAAAGCAAGAAATACCAACCCCAAACAAATTGTTAGTTTGCGTAAACAGATTATTACACCGGGGTTATACTTGGTTAACATTAAACTAAATTTAATAAATTAGTTGATAATTATGTCCCCTAAATTTAGAACATGTTTACTTTAAAAAATCATAATTTTATTTTTCTTGCATTTGCACTATCTATTTGTTTGTTAACAAGTTGCTCAACCAATAAAATCATTTCAAAAAAAGTAGCTAAAGAATTTAAAAATTCGCAGGTAATCAAACAATATCAGGTTGGTTTCGCCCTTTATAATCCTACAGATAAAAAAATGATTTTTCAGAAAGATGCCGGTAAATATTTCACCCCAGCGTCTAACACCAAACTTTATACTTTTTTTGCAAGCTTAAAAATGCTGCCCGATTTAATGCCTGCCTTAAAATATATTGAACGGAATGATTCATTGATTTTTTGGGGTACAGGCGATCCATCTTTTTTACAGTTTGCAGTAAAAGACAAATCGGCTTACAATTTTCTTTTGGCTTCGAACAAAAAACTATTCTTTTCTCCCGGACGATATTTGGGCAGTTTTTTTGGCGATGGCTGGTCGTGGGATGATTACGATTATTATTATCAGCCAGAAATTACCGAAATGCCAATTATGGATAACATGGTTACTTCTACTTATGCCACTCCAAATAAAATCAATATCGAACCAAAGGTGTTTGCCTCCTGTTTCGAAATAGATTCTACAAAAAAAGCAGGCAGTTTTCAGGTAAGCAGAGATTTTTTAAGCAACCGCTTCCATTATCCTGCCGTTTCAGTACAACCGGGCTACAATCAGCAAAACCCATATAAAACCAGTGCACAGGTTACCGTCGAAATATTATCAGATACCCTGCACAAACCTGTCGGCATTATAAACTTAAAAATACCATCGTATGCTAAAACTTTATCTGGCGCAAAGCGTGATTCAGTTTTAAAACACATGATGCTCCCCAGCGATAATTTTATCGCCGAACATTTGTTATTGGTTTGCTCCGATCAGATTGGCGATACATTGAGTACAACAAAAGCCATTGATTATATTACGAAAAACTACCTTTCTTTTTTGCCTGATAAAGTAAAATGGGCTGATGGATCTGGTTTGTCCCGTCAGAATTTATTTACGCCGCGTGATAATGTATACCTCCTTGATTCCATTTACAGGTTGGTGAACAATCCGGAAAAGCTTTTTGGTCTGCTGCCAGCAGGCGGTAAAAGTGGCACATTAAAAAATGCTTACCCCAAAACCGACAAACCTTTTGTTTTCGGAAAGACAGGTTCGCTCGGTGGCGTTCATAATCAAAGTGGATATGTACTCACAAAAAAGGGCAAAACGTATATTTATTCTTTCATGAACAACAGTTTTGTAAAACCAACTGCCGAGGTACGTGCAGAAATGGTAAGGATAATCACTTATATACACAATACTTTTTAAGCATATGTAACATCAAATAACACCTAACCTATGAAAAAAATCTACCTATTGATTGGCATCTCTACCATGCTGATTATATCAGCTTGTAAGAAAAATGATCCCATAACAGATCCTATAGAACCTCCTATCCCTACTACACCATATATACCCGACAATAGCTTTAAAATTGTAAGCTATTTCCCAAGTTACCGAGATCCAGCCAGTATTGCAGATTCGAAGTTCAAAATGATTACGCACCTCTTTTATGCTTTTCTGAACCCCAATACCGATGGAAGTTTAGCTGCGTTGGAACAACCCGGTCGATTTACAACTGTAATGCAAAAAGCAAGGGCAAATGGCGTTAAAACAGGCATTTCTATATCGGGTACGAAAAGTATTTTTGTAACCATGGCGGCATCTGCAACGGCCAGAAACCTGTTCGTAAAAAATGTGCTAACTTTTGCCAAAACAAATAATCTGAACGGCGTAGATATGGATTGGGAATATCCAAGCACCAGCGATGGATCTGCAGATAATTATGTGCTGTTAATGAAAGAGCTTTCAGATTCGCTACACAAATACCATAAATTTTTAAGTGCGGCCATAACCCCTGGTGTATATGCCGGCAGTATCCGGGATGGATTAAAATCGGAAGTTTTTCCTGCTGTAGATTTCTTTAATATTATGGTGTACGATGGCATTGGCTGGGATAAAAATGAGCCTATACAACATGCATCCTATAACATGGCCGTTGCCAGTTTAAATTATTGGCTAAGCACACGCGGTATGCCAAGAGAGAAAGCCGTTTTGGGTATCCCGGCTTATGGTAAAAATGCCAATAACTCGGCCAAGGCCTATCGCGATTTTGTAACAGCGGGGGCTGATGTAAGTTTAGATAATGCATCAATTGATGGCGTTCAATTTTACTTTAATGGAACCATAACCACCAAGAAAAAAGCTAAACTCGCTAAAGATATTGCAAATGGAATCATGTTCTGGGAATTTTACCATGATGACAATGGCGATAAATCTATTATCCGCGCTGCAAATGATGAGCTTGGACGAAACTATAATTAATATGAAGCCTAATTTTAAATCGATTGATCAACCTTTTTCTAATAACATAAATATTGAAGGAAACACCTATTTATATTTCGGGGGGACGGCTTATCTGGGCATTCCTAAAAATCAGGACTTTATTAATCTATATGTCGAAGGGATTAAAAATTTCGGTTTAAACAACGGAACAAGCCGTACCAACAACATTCAGCTTGGCATTTATGATGATGCTGAAAAAGTAGCAGCAGCACGATATGGAGCAGAAGCTGCGCTGATTACTTCAAGCGGATATTTAGCTGCGCAGCTTACCGTTAAGGATTTATCCGGATTAGGAAAAGTAATTTATGGCCCTGCAGCACATCCTGCACTTTGGTTGGTAGAAAATCAAACCAAAAACGTAAAACTATTTCGAGATTGGGAACTAGAAACGATTGAAAGAATAAATTCATCTGAAGAAAAAACCTGGATTTTGATTAGTAATTCCATGAATAATCTCGTCCCCGAAATTTATGACTTCGACTTTTTAAAAGAGATCAGTAAGGATAAAAACATAATTCTTGTTGTTGACGATTCGCATGGAATAGGCGTAAACAACGATGGTATGGGTGCCATCGTAAATCTTCCCAAACAAGAAAATATCGAAAATGTAGTGGTTGCCTCTATGGCAAAAGCACTGGGTGTAGATGCGGGCATTGTTTTGGCCTCCAATAAAATAATCAATAAACTTAAAAGTACAAATACCTTTATTGGCGCTTCTCCGTCAAGTCCCGCCGCACTTTATGCATTTATCCATGCTGAAGATATATATAGAAAGGCCCTAAATAAACTGAAAAACAACATGGTAATGCTTGAAAAAGCATCAAATCTTACCTGGAAACACGAATGGGATTTCCCTGTGTATCTACTGGGTGATGTAAATTTTTCACAACGTCTTTTGCAAAAGCAGATCCTGATTTCGTCTTTCCCTTATCCGAACCCTACCGACGAAACTTTAAACCGTATAGTACTTTCTGCCTGGCATGAAAAGGAGGATATTGAAGAGCTAATCGCTGCCATATCTTTTTAAAGCTTTTCTTATCCAATTAATTTTTGAATATTTATAACATGAAAAAACTGCTTGTATTACTGTCGTTAACGCTTCTCTTTGCCAACATAATTTCTGCACAAACTACCACGGTTTGGATTGTTAGGCACGCAGAGAAAGATAAATCGAACCCACAGGATACCAACCCCAATCTCTCTGATGAGGGAAAAGTTCGTGCAGGAGATTTAGCAACTTACCTAAAAAAGGTAAAATTTGATGTTGCTTTTGCCACGCCGACGAAAAGAACGCACCAAACATTGGATTCATTAGTGGTTCCGAAGGTAATCGATTATAAAGACGTTAAATCGCTTGTAGACAGCATTAAAACCAATTACGTTGGCAAAACCATTATTGTAGCAGGCCATTCTAATACCGTACTCGAGATTATTGAAGCCCTTGGCGGCAAAAAGCCTAAAGAGGAGTTAACAGATGATGATTACGATTACATTTTTGAACTGGCTGTAAAAGAGGATAAAGCGAAGGTAAAAATGGAACAATACGGGAGGCCGCATCATTTGTAGTTTGTAATGTTAGGCGTTACCACCTGACGATTGAAACGCTAAATTTAGTGTAAGATGGCAACATCTTACACCACGAAAATGCTCCAGAAGTCTTCGACTACGCTCAGACTGGCAACCGCTTGGAGAGAGTGCAACCAAGCTCCCTGCCTAATGAACCCATTAGCCCTTAAAGTTTTTCGAAGGGAATATCCATTAAATCGTACTTTTTCCAACCGGCAAAATCATAGTGCCACCATTCGTTCTCCAGTACATTCATCTGATATTTACCCATTATTGCAATTAAAAAATCGCGGTTCTTTTTAGCCTCTGGCGATACCTTCTCATATTTTGCCGCAGCAGATGCCAAAAAACTATCGTAAGGTGTCGGCATTGGTATTTCTTTGCCTGTTTTCAGATCAATCAGGGTTAAATCTACCGCACAACCTCTGTTGTGTTTAGATCCCTTTGCCGGATTAGCCACAAAGTTTTTATCACTGGCCTTTTTATAAAACTCAATGGTAATAGCGTAAGGCCGGTATCCATCGAATATTTTCAAGCCATAGCCTTTTTTATTTAATTCCTTTTGGATTTTTTTTAACGATTCTACTACTGGTTTTCGGGCAAAAGCCCTTGCCTGTTTATACATTACCTGCTGCATAAAATTATTCTTAGTGGCGTAGCGGATATCTAATTTGATATTGGGAATGGCTTTTTTAATTTCAACCAATTCGTTATTCGGATCCGTTTTTACCGATGCCAGATATTGATTATAGGAACTCACCACCACCAGTTTTTTTATCGCGGAAGGTTTATTTTGGGCGCTAACAACCACTGAGAGGAAGAAAAATAACGTAAAGAGATTGAGTTTCATATAATTGGTATTTGGTATAGGTCATTACCGCTGTTAAGTCAAAACGGTTGTCAGTCTGAGCCTGTCGAAGACCTTTACATTTGATAACCAACAAAATGTCCTTCGACAAGCTCAGGACGACATTTCGTTGATTTATCAGCTAAATTAATAGTCTCGTTACTGCAAAGTTTTATTGATTCGAAACAACCAATAATTCAAGATCCTTAAACGGCAGATTAAACATATCAGCCAGATCTTTATTGGTACAGTTTCCCTGATAAATATATAATGCTTCGCGGATACCGGGCGTATTCCATACCATGTTCATTAAACCTCCAAATTCACCGATATCCAATAAAATAGGCGCAAAAATGTTCGTTAAAGCGTAAGATGCCGTTCTTGGCACACGCGAAGCAATATTTGGCACACAATAGTGGATTACATCGTATTTTCTAAATACCGGATTGGTGTGGTTTGTCACTTCAGAAGTTTCAAAACAGCCTCCTTGATCAATGCTTACATCAATTACCACCGAATGTGGTTTCATCCGGGCAACCGTCTCTTCCATTACTATGCACGGACTCCGCCCGTGGCTAGCTCTGATGGCGCCTATTACTACATCGCAGGTTACAATAGCCTTATTCAACACAATAGGTTGCATTACCGAAGTGAATACCCTGCTTCCTAAATTATTCTGAAGGCGGCGTAAGCGGTAAATGGAGCTATCGAAAACTTTAACCTCGGCTCCTAATGCCAAAGCTGTTCTGGCGGCATATTCGCCCACCGTCCCTGCGCCTAAAATTACAATCTCTGTTGGAGGAACGCCAGTAAAGCCGCCAAGCATTAAACCTTTTCCGCCAGTTACATTGCTCAAATATTCTGCAGCAATTAAAATAGAGGTCGACCCCACTATTTCGCTCATGGCGCGTACCACGCTGAGTACATTACCTTCATCGCGAAGATTCTCAAAACATAATGCGTTAATTTTTTTATGCATCAGCGCTTTCAGATAATCCTGCTTTAGCGTTCCGGTTTGCAACGAAGAAATTAATGTTTGCCCTTTATGCATCATCTCAATCTCTTCCAACATGGGCGGTGCAATTTTCACCAGGATATCGGCATCGAAAACTTCTTTTTTGTTATAGGCAATTTTAGCCCCCTGTTCAGCATACTCGGTATCAGAAAAATTAGCCCCAATGCCAGCGCCACTTTCCAGCACAACACGGTGCCCATTGTTTACCAATAATGCAACAGATAAAGGGGTTAATGCAATTCTATTTTCCTGGAAAGAAATTTCCTTGGGTATTCCTATATATAGACTGTTTTTTTTATTTCTGGTTTCTAGCTTTGCCTCTTGCGTTTGTAGTAAACCCTGACGAGCTATATCGGCCATTCCTTCGCGTAATCCTGTAGCCATGTTGAATTTAAAATTTTGATAGTTTTAGGTTGTTCAAGATAAGGAAAATCTGTTAATTTATTGATAACTAATTGTTATACCTTCGAAAACCTGAATAATCTGCGGTTTTCATCCAGCACATTTATCTCAATTTTAATATGTTTTTCGGGTAGTAACTCTTCCACTCGTTCAGGCCATTCTATTAAACAAACTCCACCACCATAAAAATATTCTTCATAGCCCAAATCATAAGCTTCGTGAATATCTTTTATTCTATAAAAATCGAAATGGAAAACCGGGCCCTTAGGACTTTCATATTCATTAACGATAGAATAGGTAGGACTCGAAACCACATCATCAACACCTAAATGTTTACAGAAATTTTTAATGAAGGTTGTTTTCCCAGCACCCATATCACCTTCAAAAATGAAGACTTTTTGGCCACTGGCAAAATCTGAAAGCTGTTGTGCAACAGCAGGTAAATCAGCTAAACTGTTAACTTCGATATCCATTTTAAAAAATAAAGGCAAAAGTAATACATAATTGCATTGCTTTTGCCTGATTATTTTGTGATTTGTCAGTCTGAGCCTGTCGAAGACCCTACCATCATAACAGATCCTGAAATAAATTCAGGAGGACGGTCTTATTAAAAACGACTGGGCTCATATCTCAAATCTAGTATCTCAATTCTCTTTTATTACCTCGGCGAATACGTCACCACTGGAATAATCATTTCCTCGAGTGAAATACCTCCATGCTGGAAGGTTTCGTTATAATAATTCACAAACTGATTGTAATTATTCGGATAAACGAAATAGCTATCTTCTCTTGCAAAAATATAACTGCTGCTGATGTTGATTTTAGGCAACAATGCATCATGAGGATTTTTAATCAAAAACACTTCTTTTGCATTAAAATTAAGGTTTCTACCTTGTTTGTACCTCAAATTGGTGTTTGTGCTTCTATCGCCTATTACTTTAACCGGTTTTTTAACACGGATGGTTCCGTGATCGGTTGTAATAATCACTTTTACCTTTTTCTGTGAGATTTTTTTCAATAAGTCCCAAAGTGGCGAATGCTCAAACCAGGATAAGGTTAACGAACGGTAAGCGGCATCATCATTAGCCAGCTCGCGGATCATCTGCATATCCGTACGGGCATGACTTAACATATCAACAAAGTTGAATACAATGGCATTGAAATCGTTCTGCAACAAGTTATTGGTCTGATCAACAAGATCTTTCCCCTGCTCAAAAGTGAGGATTTTATTATAACTGAATTTACAATCTTTTCTTAAACTACGTTTAATGTTATCGGCCAGAAAAGCTTCTTCGTGCATGTTTTTCCCACCCTCATCATCATCGTTCTGCCACAGCTGTGGAAAACGTTTCTCCATATCCAAAGGCATCATGCCCGAAAAGATGGCGTTACGGGCATATTGTGTTGCTGTTGGCAAAATGCTCGTGTACATATCTTCTTCATCGATCCTGAAATATTCAGAAATTAGCGGATTAATGATTTTCCACTGATCGTAACGTAAATTATCAATCAGAATAAAAAAGACAGGTGTGGTATCGTTAATATGAGGGAAGGCTTTTTTCTTTAACAGCTCATTAGAAAGCAAGGGGGCTTTATCTTTTTCTTTAATCCAACCTAAATAATGTTCTTCGATAAATTTAGTAAACTGTGTATTGGCTTCCTGTTTCTGCATGGTTAAAATTTCATGCATTTGCGGGTCGTCAAGTTTTTCAAGTTCCAGCTCCCAAAAAACGATTTTTTTATACACATCCACCCACTCTTCGTAATTCAGCCTGTCGCCCAGTGTCATACCCAATCGGCGGAAATCCTGTTGGTAAGCCATAGAAGTTTTCTCGCTTACCAGGCGTTTGTTATCAATTAGTTTTTTAATGGTTAACAACACCTGTTTAGGATTTACAGGTTTAATCAGATAATCGTCAATCTTACTACCAATCGCATCCTCCATTAAATTTTCTTCTTCACTTTTGGTAATCAGCACAACAGGAACATCCGGATTCAGGTTTTTAATGGCCGATAAGGTTTCAATCCCACTCATCCCCGGCATATTTTCATCCAAAAAAACCAGGTCAAAATGAGCTTTTCCAAATGCCTCCAACGCATCGTTCCCATTGGTAAATGTAGTTACATGGTAACCTTTATCATTGAGCAATAATATATGAGGTTTTAATAAGTCGATTTCATCATCGGCCCATAATATTTTAGTTTCTTGCATGTTATTGTAAAAATAGGTAAGTATTGCCTTTTAATTTTGGCAGGTAAATCAAACTATAAATAAAAATAGCAATTTTTGTACCGTATCTATCTATTTAACTATTTTTAACGATTGAACAAGAAGAAAATAATCAATGACCCGGTATACGGTTTCATCAGCATTCCGTCCGAATTAGTTTACGATGTGATCTCACATCCTTATTTCCAACGTTTGCGTTACATCAAACAGCTTGGAATGACTCATTTGGTTTATCCAGGTGCATTACACACACGTTTCCACCATGCTTTAGGGGCCATGCATTTAATGAGTTTGGCCATAAATCTTTTAAGAAGTAAAGAACATATCATAACCGATGGCGAAGAAGAAGCCGCCATTTTGGCTATTTTACTGCACGATATCGGCCATGGTCCCTTTTCTCACGCATTAGAACATTCTTTAGTAACTGGAATTAGGCACGAAGATATTTCGGCAAAACTAATGCGCGATTTAAATGTGCACTTTGACGGGCGGTTAACCCATGCCATCGAAATTTTTAATGGCACCTACCCTAAAAAGTTTCTTCATCAACTGATTTCCGGTCAGTTAGATCTCGATAGAATGGATTATTTAAACCGCGACAGCTTTTTTACAGGCGTTAGCGAAGGCGTAATCAGTTTCGACCGGATCATTAAAATGTTTAACGTTTACGATGATGATCTGGTGATTGAGGAGAAAGGCATTTATTCTATAGAGAAATTTTTAATTGCCCGCCGGCTGATGTACTGGCAGGTTTATCTGCACAAAACTGTTATTGCTGGCGAGATGATTTTGGTAAAGCTATTAGAGCGGGCAAAAGAACTATCAGCCGCTGGAGCCGATTTATTTGCTTCACCATCATTGAATTATTTCTTAAAAAACGATATCAACGAGGCCAATTTCTTCTCTCAACACGAAAATCTCGAGCATTTTACCAACCTGGATGACCAGGACATTTATGCAGCAGTTAAGGTTTGGGCCAAACATCCCGATAAATTTTGTCTACGTTATGTAAAATGCTTACTTCCAGAAATCTTTATAAGGTAGAAATGGGCAACGAAATGGCCAATCCCGACCGCGTAAATTTTTTACAGGATGCAGCTGTTAATTTATTAGAAATCAAACCCGAAGAAGCAAGGTATTTTGTTTTTACCGATTCGATTCAAAACCGCGCATATAACGCAGGGGTTGGAAATATCAAGATTTTGATGAAAAATAACGATATTGTTGATATTGCGAAGGCGTCTGATTTGTCTAATCTCGAGTCGCTGCAAAAAACTGTAGAGAAATATATCCTCTGTTACCCCAGAGGGATTTAAGGTTATTTAACAAAATATTTAACTTTTAGTGCCGTTTTAAGTCTTATTATTGTGTAAAATATACACCCTTTAACCCGAGCAGGTTTTTTTGTTCATATCAATTTAACATATACCTTTGTACGATGCAATTTACTGCCACGCAGATAAGTCAGTTTCTAAACGGTTCCATTGATGGTAACCCTGATGTAGCCGTTACCGAACTTTCTAAAATAGAAGACGGAAAGGAAGGCTCTTTGTCTTTTCTTTCGAACCCTAAGTACGAAAACTTTTTGTATTCCACTCAGGCCTCAGTCGTTATCGTATCAAAGGATTTCGCCCCTACGCAACCCTATACCAGTACATTAATACGTGTAGAAAATCCATATAGCGCTTTTACAATCTTGTTGGATAAATATAATGAAGCCGTTAATGCCCAGACTGCACAATCTGGAATTGATAAACTTGCATTTGTTCACCCTACGGCGAAAATTGGCAAAAACGTGTTTATAGATGCTTTTGCCTATGTAGCCGAAAATGTAGAAATTGCAGATGGCTGTAAAATAAATGCGCAAACCTTTATCGGCGCGAACTCTAAAGTCGGCGAAAACAGTACGTTTTTTCCCGGTGTAAAAATCTATCACAATTCAATAATCGGCAACAGGGTTGTTATTCATTCCAATACCGTTATCGGAAGCGATGGTTTTGGTTTTGCCCCGCAAAAAGACGGCACTTACAATAAAATCCCCCAGATTGGAAACGTTATAATCGAAGATGACGTAGAAATTGGCGCAAATACAACTGTAGATCGTGCAACAATGGGGTCAACAATTGTAAAAAAAGGTGCAAAAATCGATAACCTGATCCAGATTGCGCACAATGTAGAGATTGGCGAGAACACGGTTTTAGCCGCACAGTCGGGCATATCAGGAAGTACAAAAATTGGCCCTAACAGTGTTGTTGGCGGGCAAGTTGGTATAGCTGGGCACTTAACATTAGCTAAGGGCACTCAGATTGGTGCACAGGCCGGTATTAATTTTAATATTACAGAAGAAAATAAACAATGGCATGGCAGTCCGGCGCAACCATTACGCAACTGGATGCGTGCCTCAGTAATTTTCAAACATCTTCCCGATGTAGAAAAAAGAATAAACGCGCTCGAACAGGAATTGAAAAAGCTCACAGCTGAACTGGAAAAGAATACAATACACAATGAACGTTAGACAAAAAACGATTAAACAAGAAATATCAGCATCTGGTGTTGGTTTACACACAGGCGCTAATGTTACTTTAACATTTTGCCCGGCCCCCGAAAATCATGGCTTTAAATTTCAGCGTATTGATTTAGATGGCCACCCGATTATCGAAGCCGATGCAGATAACGTTACAGACACTTCGCGTGGAACAACACTTACCCAAAATGGCGCCAGCGTGAGCACCGTAGAGCACGTAATGGCATCGTTAGTGGGTATGGACCTCGATAACGTACTGATTAAATTAGACGGACCCGAAACCCCGATTATGGACGGGAGCTCTATCCAGTTTGTTGATTTACTGGAAGAAGTTGGTACAGTTGAGCAAAATGCAGATCGCGAGTACTTTACTATCCCCCATAACATTACCTATACCGAAGAAGATAGAAAGGTAGAAATTGTGGCAATGCCGCTTGACGACTATCGTTTTACCTGTATGATCGATTATAATTCTCCTGTTTTGGGCAGTCAGCATGCTGGCATTAATACCATTGCAGAGTTTAAGAAAGAAATTGCTTCATGCCGTACCTTCTGTTTCTTACACGAATTGGAATATCAGTTATCGCACAATTTAATTAAAGGTGGCGATTTAAATAACGCCATTGTAATTGTAGATAAAGAGGTTACCAAAGATGAATTGAGCCATTTGGCCAAATTATTTAACCGTAAAGATATCGATGTTGCCCCACAGGGAATTTTGAACAACATGGAATTGCGTTACCAAAATGAGCCTGCCCGTCATAAATTATTAGATATGATTGGCGATTTAGCTTTGGTTGGCATGCATTTAAAAGGCCATATTATGGCTGCCCGCCCAGGCCATGCAGCAAACGTTGCCTTTGCTAAAAAAATTAAAGCAGCGATTAAAAAAGAGAAAAACAAAAAAATACAAAAGGTTTACGACCCAAGTGCAAAACCATTATATGACGTTGTTCAGATTATGGATATTTTGCCTCACCGCCAGCCATTTTTATTCGTTGATAAAATATTAGAACTTTCTAAAAATCACGTGGTAGGTGTTAAAAACGTAACCATGAACGAAGAGTTTTTTAAAGGTCACTTTCCTGGTGCACCGGTTTTTCCGGGCGTAATTCAAATTGAGGCTATGGCTCAGGTTGGTGGTATTTTAGTGTTAAGTACCGTTCCAGATCCTAGAAATTATTTAACCTATTTCTTAAAAATAGATAACGTACGTTTTAGGGCCCAGGTTCTTCCTGGCGATACTATTGTTTTCCGCTGCGATTTACTTGAACCAATCAGAAGGGGTATTGCCCAGATGAAAGGTGTAGGTATGGTTGGCGAAAAAATCGTTGTCGAAGCCGAAATGATGGCTCAAATTTCAAAAGTTAAACAAGCAGAACCCGCCCAATAATGATACAACCTTTAGCATACATACATCCCCAGGCAAAGATTGCCGAAAACGTGGTAATCGAACCCTTTGTAGTGATACATAAAGACGTTGTAATTGGAGAAGGAACCTGGATCGGATCGAACGTAACCATTATGGATGGCGCACGTATCGGCAAAAACTGCCGTATCTTTCCTGGTGCTGTTATTTCTGGCGAACCACAGGATTTAAAATTTGCAGGTGAGGTTACCACTGCAGAAATCGGCGACAATACGACTATCCGCGAATGCGTAACCATTAACCGTGGTACAAAAGATAAATGGAAAACTACTATCGGTAGCAATTGTTTAATTCAGGCGTACTCACACATCGCGCACGATTGTGAAGTTGGCAACAACTGTATTTTCTCGAACAGCACTACTTTGGCTGGCCACATTACCATTGGAAACAATGTGGTTTTGGCAGGTTTGGTTGCGATACATCAATTTGTTAAAGTGGGTTCCTATGCTTTCGTTACTGGTGGTTCATTGGTACGCAAAGATGTTCCCCCTTATGTAAAAGCAGCCCGTGAGCCACTTTCGTATGCAGGAATTAACTCTGTTGGATTGCGCAGAAGAGGTTTTACCAATGAGCAGATTGACGAAATCCAAGAGATTTACCGTGTACTTTTTGTAAAACACAATAACGTAACCAAAGCTTTAGACATGATCGAAGCCGAATTTAAACCAACGGAAATCCGTGATGAAATTGTAGATTTTATCCGTAATTCTAACCGTGGTGTAATGAAGGGCTTTGGAATGGGCAGTTAAGCTTAAAGCAGAAAGACCAAAGCTTAAAGCAAAATAAATATTCATGAGTGATTTAATGCTAATCAGAACCGATTCAGACAATGCCGATTTTAGAACATTGGTCGCGTTATTGGATAAAGATTTAGCTGTTAGAGATGGTGACGATCATTCTTTTTATGCTCAATTTAATAAGGTTGATGCCATTAAAGAGGTTGTTGTAGGTTATCAAAATGGAGCCCCAGTTGGCTGTGGCGCTATAAAGCCTTTTTCAGCAACAGAAGCCGAAGTTAAAAGAATGTTTGTACATCCGGATTATAGGAAGCAAGGTATAGTTGCTAAAGTTTTAAATGAATTAGAAATCTGGGCTGCTGAACTCGGTTTTACTTCATGTGTTTTAGAAACAGGCAAAAAACAGCCGGAAGCCATTGCACTTTACCAAAAGGTGGGTTATCACATCACGCCCAACTACGGACAATACATTGGTGTCGATAATAGCGTTTGCATGGTAAAAACGATCACCGTCAAACTCCAAACGCCTAGCGCTTAAACCAAATGAATATCACTTTACAAAATGTTGGCAGAAGGTTTAATAAGGAATGGATTTTTAGAAATTTAAGTACTGAATTCACCTCTGGCAATAGTTATGCAATATTAGGACCCAATGGCTCTGGTAAATCGACATTATTAAGCGTTTTAACGGGTAGCTTATCTCCTTCGGAAGGAGAAATTTCATTCTCAGACATCAAAGAGATTTCTGTAGAAAATATCTATAAATACATCAGCCTGGCTGCACCGTATCTCGAACTGGTTGAAACATTTACCTTAAGAGAGAGTATAGATTTCCATTTTAAGTTCAAAAATTTTGCCTCAGGACTTGATTCAAAAAAGCTGATCACCATACTGGGATTAGAAAAAGCAGCGAACAAAGAAATCAAGTACTTTTCATCGGGAATGAAGCAAAGAACCAAACTAGCTTTGGCATGTTGTACCGATACACCAATTTTATTTTTAGATGAGCCAACGAGCAATTTAGACGTTCAGGGAATAAATTGGTACCGCGAACTGATTGAAAATTTTGGAAAGGACCGCCTAACGATAATTGGCTCCAACCAAATACAGGAATACGATTTTTGCACAAATCAGATACAAATATCTGATTACAAGTAGGTTAAACACAAAATCCACTCCCTACAAAACGTCTGTTTTGTCATACATTTGTATTAAAAATAAATTTTTTAAGAAACATTTTGTAATTCACTAATTATACTTACCTTTGCACCACCAAAAAGAGAAACATTATTTAATTTATCTCTTCAAGTAAAAGATCATATTTTCCGTATTTCGGAATCAAAATATATAGCCCGTAAAAGGCAAAGAGTTTTTCATAGTTTAGTTTGAGGTTTAGGTTGATTATGCCTTTGGAGTGGTTCCCAAAGGCATTTCTTTTATACGGGATTTTTTTCGGTGAATAGTCAATAAGACAAAAATCTGAATCATCATGCGAATGCATCAATACCAATGAACTAATGGCTACTGAACCAATGAACTACGGTTTTTCCTTTCAAAATCATCATTCCTTTTTTTAACTTTGGTGCTCAAAAATTAACAAAACTAGATTTCATTATAAAATGGCAAAGGCATCAGAAGTAAAAAGCGGAAATGTGCTTCGTTTTAACGGAGAGTTAGTAAGTGTAGAAGAGTACATTCACCGTACTCCAGGAAATTTAAGGGCTTTTTATCAGGCCCGCATGCGCAATGTAAAAACCGGAAAAATTGTAGAATACCGTTTCCGGACCGATGAAGAGGTGACCATTTGTCGTGTAGAAACCAACGACTATCAATATCTTTATGAAGACGGCGATTATTTGGTGGTGATGGACAACAATACTTTTGAGCAGTACAATATCCCCAAGCTGCTTTTCGGAAGCTCAATTAAGTTTTTAAAGGAGGGCATGAATGTAACCATCGCTTTTGAAAGTGACGAACCGATTGTTGCACAGCTCCCTAATAGTGTAGAGCTAGAAATTACCTACTCTGAGCCCGCTGTAAAAGGCGATACCTCTACCAGTGCACAAAAATATGCCACTGTAGAAACCGGCGCTGAAATTAGAGTGCCTCTATTTATTAACCAGGGAGATAAGGTTAAAGTTGACACTAAAACCGGCGAATATATGGAGCGGGTAAAATAGCATAGTTGAGGGTTTAAATTTCCTTAAACACTAAGCCTTATACCTTAAACCTTTATAGGTTTTTATCAAAATAATTTTACCTTTGCCGTCACGAAAAACTGAAATATAAATCCAATTTAGGATAACACAATATGGCAAAAGCATCAGAAATTAAAACAGGTAACATTCTTCGCATAAACAACGAACTGGTTACTGTTGACGAATGGAATCACCGTACACCAGGAAAAGGCGGAGCATTTTACACCGGTAAATTCCGTAACATCAAATCGGGCAGAATCGTTGAAGCACGTATGAATACCGACGAGGCTGTAGAAATCTGCCGCGTTGAAACCAATGATTATCAATATTTATACGAAGAAGGTGATTATCTGGTAGTAATGGACAACAACAACTACGAACAGTTTAACGTTGAGAAATCACTATTCGGTTCGGCTATTAAATTCTTAAAGGAAGGCATGAATATCATCGTTTCTATGGAAAGTGAAGAAGCGATTATGGCTCAATTGCCAAACTTTGCTGAATTCGAAATTACCTATTCGGAACCAGCTGTTAAAGGCGATACGTCTACAAACGCATTAAAAGCCGCAACATTAGAAAACGGTGTTGAGGTGAAAGTTCCGATGTTCGTAAACCAGGGAGATAAAATTAAAATCGATACCCGTACCGGCGAGTACGTTGAGCGTGTAAAATAATTTTAAGCAAAATAAATCGAAGCCTTTGAAGTGAATTCTTCAGAGGCTTTTTGGTTTATAAACCTGTGAGGTTTAAACCCATAATGTCAAATAACAGTATTTCTTAGATGTACTAGGATGACTAAGGTGGTCATTTTTTAGAAAAGCAAGGTTCGTGCGCTTGGGCTACGACAGTCCCGCTATTCGCTTCAAAACCTTGGCTCGTGCCTCACCTTCGGATTTTACGCTGCTATCGGGTTTATTTAACCAAAGCCTTTAGATCTTAGGCCACAAAACCTAGCGAGTTTTCGAAACCTGCGAGGTTTGAAAAACATTATCTTTGTTATTATGTTAAAAGCCGAAATCAGAAAGCAAGCGCTAAAAGAAAGGTTATCGCTGAGCGATACAGCATACGAAAGTCTATGCAAAAGCCTCTTAAATGAGTTTAAATCGATCGATTTTAGCCAAATCAAAACCCTCCATATCTTTTTGCCCATTACAGAAAAAAAGGAGCCCAATACTTTTTTACTGATCGAATGGCTTAATAAAAATCACCCAGAAATTAAAATCATTGTACCTAAAGCCGATTTTGAAACCGCTTTAATGACCAATCATGAATATTTAGGTGTAGGCGATTTAAGGAAAAACCTTTATAACATTCTGGAACCGCAAAAAGGAAACCTACATGAGGGCGAAGTAGATCTTGTTGTTATTCCGCTTTTAGCTTTCGATAAACAAGGCTACCGGGTGGGCTATGGCAAGGGCTTTTACGATCGTTTTTTACAGGATATAAATGCTCAAAAAATAGGCTTATCTTTGTACCCTGCTATTGAAAAAATCGATGATGTAAATGAACACGACATCAGGTTGGATTTTTGCATTACGCCAACAGAAATCATAAAATTTTAAGCTTACCAGCATGCCACAGGAAATCGTTATCAAAACAGAAAAACAATACGAAGACAATATGATTGCGGTATTCGAGTTACAGGAAAAGGAGGAATTAACCGCTGAAGACCTGAAACAGATTGAATTAATGCTGAAGGCTGGTGAGAAGTACGAAGCTGAGCACCTGTAAGGTGCTCAGTAGTTCAGTGGCCTTTAATTTTTTGGTCTGGGTGCTTTATAAAAAAGTCTTCACCCTTCCCCGATTTTTCGTCATCTCGACTGGAACGGAGAGATCTAAATCAAAAGTAGCTCGAGACAGATTTCCCGGTTACGTTACACCCTGCTCGAAATGACGGCTTTGGCGAACAACTCACCACAGGAATAATCCGTGCGTTCTGTGCCTCCGTGGCTAAGGATAAAAGGCCTAAGAACTCTGTGCTTTAACAAAATCGCTCACCAGATAAGCAACCAGTTTAGCGGTTAACCTACTCACCCTCCCGTCCAACATTCGGGCTGCGCCTTCACTTAAGTGCAAATAAGAAAACTTCTTTGCGCTAGTCAAAATTAGCTTTCTAATATCGTTAACTGCCAAACCAGATGGTGTTTCGGCACTGGAAAGTACATTTTGAACGCAGTCCAGATCGATTTCCAAACCCGCAACTGAACCTATTTCATTCACCAGGTCAGTAAAGTCAGCCCCGGTTAAAATATCGTCAAAAAACACAGCCTTAAGCTTTGGGTTCGTATCTATTTGATTTAAAATAGCCTCATTATTATAGTTTTGATGCAAGCCATACATGAAATAACTATTCAGGTAGTTTTCTTTTAACGCATAAGAAAATCCGTTCCCGCTATGCCTACCTTCCAGTTCTCTTAAATCGGCATGCGCATCTACATTTAATACATCAATTGGGCCTTTACAGGCTAAGGAGGTACCCTTAATTATTGGGTAGGCATTATTATGACCACCACCAATTACAATAGGTATTTTGCCTGCAGCCACAATTTTTTCAATTAGGGGATAAACCAGCTCATCAATCTGCGCTACTTTGTTTCTTAAACCTTTTAAAGAAGAATCTTCGGGCTCATCGATTTCCAAATGACCTAAAACCAAAACCTCCTCGCCGTTTAAAAAGCGGTTGCTCTGGGTATTTAAAAAAGCCACCAAACTTGGCCGCCACATAGAGGCCGCGCCCGCAATACCTAAGTTTGCACGCACGCCTATGTCTTCTGGAATCCCCAGCAATACAAATTTCGCACCTGCCCCTTCCAGTTCATCCCATGAGGATAGGACAGCAACTTTTTCACCCAGTTTGGTTTCGCCATTACGAGTAATAATTAAACGGTCGATATCGCCCTGCGAATATATTTTAAGGTTATCCATTATAAATTTCACCGTTTAAAATAACTGTCTCTATTTGAGTTTCACCAAAACTATATGGCAAATAGGCAATTGAAGGCATCGGTTTGGTTATAAACAGGTTCGCTTTTTTACCAACGGTAATGCTTCCATAATCTTCACTCATCTCCATTGCTGCCGCACCATTTAATGTTGCAGCATTTATCGCCTGTTCAGGAAACATCTTCATTTTAATGCATGCGAGTGACACTACAAAATTCATATTTCCTGAGGGTGTTGAACCTGGATTGTAATCGGTAGCCAAAGCAACCGGCAAATCTGCTCTTATAAAGCTTTTGGCATCAGCAAAAGGAATACCCAGGTAAAACGAACAAGAAGGGAGTAATGTTACAATGGTATCAGCATTTCTTAACGTTCGGATCGTTTCTTCATCACTTTCTTCGAGGTGATCAACTGAAATGGCGCTATTTTGCACAGAAACCTCTACTGCCCCCGAAACGGAAAGCTGATTGGCATGTACTTTTGGTTTTAATCCATATTTTGCACCCACCTTTAATACCTGATCGGTTTCTTCGACAGAGAAAAACCCTTTTTCGCAAAAAACATCAATATAATCAGCCAGTTTTTCTTCTGCTATTTGAGGTAACATTTCATTAATAATTAAATCGATGTAACCTTGATGGTTGTTTTTAAATTCAGCCGGATAAGCATGAGCGGCTAAGAAAGTTGCTTTTATAGGAATCGGGGACTGATTTTTTAGCCTTCGGATCACCCTGAGCATTTTGATTTCACTCTCTTTGGTTAATCCATATCCGCTTTTAATTTCAACGGCGCCGGTTCCCAGATGGATCATTTGCTTTAACCGCACAGATGCACTTTCAAACAATTCATCTTCCGAAGCTTTTTGGAGTTTATTAGCCGAATTTAGAATCCCGCCACCCGCCGCAGCAATTTCTTCGTAGCTTTTGCCTTGGATTTTCATTGCAAATTCTTCCTCGCGCGAAGCAGCAAAAACAATGTGTGTATGGCTATCGCACCATGAAGGAAAAATATACCTGCCTTCTGCGGAGACATGGGAGGAGAGATTTGAGATATGAGATGGGATTGAATCCATCTTACCAAAATCCTTGATCAGATCATCTTCAATTAAAAGCCAGGCATTTTCAAGAACTGGTAACGAATCTAATTCACCGCCACGCAGCACTAATTTATCTTTAGAATGTAAGCCTACCAGGCCTTTTATATTTGTGATTAGCATTTGGTTAGATTAAGGTTAATTGTTTAAACTGTGCAAATTGGTTAATTGAGTTTTGGTTACAGTTAACCGATTTAAACAATTAACCAGTTAACCAAAGACCTAATCGATCTCTAAAAGAACCGGACAATGATCTGAATGTATTGCGTCGGGTAAGATTCTAACATTTTTCAATCGGCTTTCCATAGGCCTGGTGGCCAAATGGTAATCGATCCGCCAACCCAAATTCTTTCCTCTCGAACCGGCACGATAGCTCCACCAGGTATAATGATGTGGGTCTTTATTAAAATGACGGAAAGTATCGATAAAACCATTGTCCAAAAATAACTGCATCCACTCCCGTTCTTCTGGCAAAAAGCCCGATGAATTGGCGTTTGATTTTGGGTTGTGAATATCGATGGACGTATGACAAATATTATAATCGCCACTTACAATTAAATTTGGGATTTCTTTGCGCAATCCCCCAATATACACGTCAAAAAACCGCATAAATTCGTACTTTTTAACCTGACGTTCATCTCCGCTTGAGCCAGATGGCATATAGAGACTCATTAAAGAAAAATCATCAAAATCTGCCCTTAAAATTCTACCCTCTTTATCAATCCATTCTTCACCGCAGCCAAATTCGATATGATTCGGTTTAATTCTGGTCAGAATTGCCACCCCACTATATCCCTTTTTTTCAGCAGGGAACCAATAATGATGGTAGCCAAGTTGCTCAATCAGGGCAATAATTTCAGGAATCTGCAATGGCAAGGCTTTTACTTCTTGCAGACAGACCATATCGGCATCCGTAGCCTGTAGCCAGCCAAAAAAGTTTTTGGTACTTGCTGCCCTAATCCCATTAACATTATAGGAAATAATCTTCATTCAGTAAATTTCAATTGTTGTGGGCGGTAAATTTAGAAATTAATTGAATAAATGCTTAGTGATTCAATTAATGATATTTATTAGCAACCGTCATCTCGACTGAAACGCAGTGGAATGGAGAGATCTGCCTCAATAGATCTCTCGACTACGTTGCACTCCGCTAGAGATGACGCCAACCAGGGAAATTATCATCTAAATGACGATTATCTTTGATCAACCCATCAATAGTCGTTTCTCTAACTTTTTCGCCGCTCTTCTTTTTAAAACCGTGACTTCCATCTTCACATCCTGTTTAGGGCGGTTGTTTTTATCAGTTGCCAGAACAGCTATTTTATCAACCATATCCAAACCAACTACTATTTCGCCATAAACGGTATAGTTTCTATCTAAATGAGGCGTGCCACCTATCGTTTTATATACCTCACGCTGCCATTCAGGAATTTTGAATTTAAGTCGTTTTTCTTCAACATTATCCAATTGCTGGTCGGTAAAAACTTTTCCCTGAACCAGGTAAAACTGACTACCACTCGATGCTTTGGCCGGATTAACATCATCTCCTTCCCTAGCCGCAGCCAGAACGCCTTTTTTGTGGAACAAGCTATCATTAAACTCAGCTGGAATGGTATATTTAGGTCCACCCTCACCCAATAAAGAATCAGGCTTGGCATTTTTAGAATCCGGATCACCGCCCTGAATCATAAAGTCTTTAATCACTCGGTGAAATAAAACACCGTTGTAATATCCCGATTTGGTTAATTTCAAAAAGTTATCGCGGTGTAAAGGAGTTTGATTATATAGCCTAACAATGCATTCTCCAAATTCGGTTTTAATGCGTACATATTGATTTTTGGGCTTTGCAGCAAAGGCTGAAAGTATCGAAAAGGTGCAGAGGAATAATAATATTTTCTTCATTTAATTGGTGTTTAAGGCTAAAGTAAGCTAAAAAATGAAATTCAATAAATAATTACCGGCATTATTCGATATTTTTTCCTTTACCTTTGTATTAATGAAGTTAAAACAAAAAATAGCACTTTCTTTGGCTGTATTCTATGCAGTTAGTGTTATGGGTTTGGCTTTAAGTCTCCATTTCTGTGGAGGCAAATTAGAAAACGTTAAACTTTTCAGCAATGAGGTTTCCTGCAAATTCTGCAAAGACATTCCTGCAGAAAAGAAAGATGATGGTTGCTGCAAAAATACGCAGGTAACGGTAAAAGTTAAAGATAGTCACCAAACAGCGGCACAAGTACAAATACCTAAGTTGTTTTCGATCCAGCTTTTTCTTCATCCACCTGTTTTAGAATTTCTTACTAATATTACCCCGCAGTTTTTCAGTAAAATATCGAATAAAGCTCCTCCACTCTCCTCGCGGGTTGCCTTGCATATTTTCAATTGTATTTTTAGGAATTAGGATTTTAAACATCGGCTCGTCAATGCATCGTTTTGCATTTCGACAGGCTCAATGTGACATTTTCTTAAATTCTAATTCAAAAAAATCATGAAAACAATAAAAATATTCAGCATCATTATGCTATTTTTTGCCGTTAAGGCTTCGGCACAACAAATATCTACAGCCGATTTACAGGTAACCGGTTTAACCTGTTCCATGTGTTCTAACGCAACGCAAAAATCGTTAGAAACGCTAAACTTTATCAGTAGCGTAAAACCCGATCTGAACAAAAATATCTTCGTTTTAACTTTTAAGAAAGATGCCAATATCAATCTTGATCTGGTTCGCAAAAAGGTTCAGGATGCTGGTTTTTCGGTTGGTGGTCTAACCGCAAGTTTCAATTTTAACCAGGTAAAAATAGACGATAAAGGTCAGGCAGTTGTTGATGGCAATGTATATCGTTTTGTAAATGCGAAAAGCAAAACACTTAATGGGACTGTAAAAGCCAGTGTTGTTGATAAAAACTTCATTTCTGGTTCAGCATTTAAGAAGCAAGCCACAACAGCTAATTCTGATGCCTATGCGAGCGGCACAGGAGTGGTTAACGGCAAAAAAACACGTATTTATCATTTAGTTCTTTCTTAAAATGAAAAGGATACTCGTATTGGCGCTGATGATTATTGGCGCCTATACAAATGGTTTTGCACAAGAACTCTATGTATTTACCGAGCCTGCCAGTAATATGCCTACCAAATCAATAGGTGTAAGAATTACGAATGAAGGCATGTTTAACAATCCAGATTTTGTTAGCAGGACCATTCCGGAAGTAATGATTGGCTTTAATAAAAACCTGATGATGCATGCACAAGGTTTTTTATCTGATATGGACGGAAAATACCGTTTAGAAGGTGGGAGTCTTTACGCCAAGTATCGGTTTTTATCACTGGATGAAGCACATAGCCACTTCAGGGCTGCAGCTTTTGGGAGAATAAGTTCAAGTAATCGCCCTAATTTTACGAGAGATATTAACTTAGAGGGGGATAACAGCGGATGGCAAACAGGCTTAATTTTCACGCAGCTTTTGCACAAACTAGCGCTTTCGGCCACATTGGGTTACGCTGATGCCATCATTACTGATAAGGTTTTGGGATTAAATACACCTCAGCCTGACAAAATGCTTTCTTACAGTTTATCATCGGGTTATCTGGTTTTGCCAGTGGTTTACAAGGATTACAAGCAGCCAAACTTTAATGTATATTTAGAGTTATTGGGAAAAACAGATCCAAGTAGCGGCCAGTCTTACTTGGATATAGCCCCAGCCATACAGGTGATTTTAAATAGCACAACCCGTATCGATTTGGGCTACCGTTTTCAGGCGACTGGAAATATGGATAACCGATATACCAAAAATATGTACCTGCTTAGGGCAGAATTTAATTTCTTTAACGTTTTAAAATAAAATAACAGATGAAAAAAATATTAGGAATAGTTGCCATCATGACAATCGCAACAACAGCTTTCACTTACGCACAAAGCAAAACAGATCTAGCTTTAAATCAGGTGCTAACAGCTTATTACGATGTGAAAAATGCTTTAGCAACCGACAAAAAAGACTTAGCCATCGAAAAAGTAAAGGTTTTATCGGCAAAAGTAAATGCGGTGAACCATAAAGATCTACCTGCAGATCAGCATAAAACATTTATGGAACAAGCGGCCATCATCAAAAGTAAAGCCGCTCAACTTGCAGGTTCTAATGACATTAAAACACAAAGAAAAGCCTTTGAAGGAATTTCTTATGCGATGATCAAAACCTTAAAGGGTTTAAAGTTTAATAGCAAGACCGTTTACATTCAACATTGCCCAATGGCAAAGGCAAGCTGGTTAAACGAAAAAGAGAACATCGAAAATCCATATTATGGAAGTATGATGTTTGATTGCGGTGACGTTTCTGAAACCATAAAATCGAACTAATGAAGCTGCATATCAAAAACATGGTATGCAACCGTTGTAAAATGGTGGTTAAAGCTGAGCTGGAAAAGCTCGGCTTTAAACCATTATTGGTTGAACTTGGCGAGGTTACCTTGGCTGAAAACATTTCTCCAGAGGATAAAATCAAGATATCGGATAATTTGACTCATTTTGGGTTCGAATTACTTGAGGATAGGAAAACCCAGATTGCAGAGCAGATTAAAACCGCCATTATTAATCTGGTACACTATACCCAAGAGCCATTAAAAATCAATCTTTCTGCCCATCTCAGCGAGCAGTTAAAATTGGAATACACGAGCTTAAGCAGCATTTTTTCAGACGTGGAAGACCAAACTATCGAGAAGTATTTCATTGCTCAAAAAATAGAAAAAGCAAAAGAGATGCTTACTTATGGCGAACTTACCTTGAGCGAAATTGCCTATCAACTAAACTACAGTAGTGTTGCTCATTTATCGGCACAGTTTAAAAAAGTAACCGGAATTACACCCTCCGCTTATAAAGCAGCATCAACGGATAGCAGGAAAACACTGGACGAAGTGAAATAGTTGATCGCTCATGGTCGATAGTCTATAAGACGCCATATACTCACCCCAAATTTCTTATCATACGTCAAGACTGATTGGCTGATACTCAACTACATTTGTATCTAAATAAATTTACTATTATGAAACCATCATGATTTTTCAAACCACATCGGTGAAAAATCTGATAGCTTCATCACAGTTAAAACTAAATTATAAACTTATGAAAAAGTTATTCTTATTTCTGATCGCTACCTCAATTAGTGTAGCATCATTTGCACAAACAAGCTGGAAAATAGATCCGATGCACTCGTTTGTTAACTTTTCGGTTAAACACATGGGTATTTCTTTCGTTGACGGTTCTTTTAAAAAATTCGACGGAACGGTTACGGCTTCTAAACCAGATTTGACGGATGCTAAAATCAGCTTTAGCGTTGATGTAAACAGCATTACTACAGGTGTTGACATGAGAGACGGACACTTAAAAACTGACGATTTTTTTAATGTGGCGACTTACCCTACGATGAAGTTCGAAAGCACTTCTTTCAAAAAATTAAGTGGAAACAACTATGAGTTAAGTGGAAAGTTAACCATCCGTGATGTAACCAAAGATGTAAAATTTGCTGTAGTTTATGGTGGTACAGCTAAAGATCAACAAGGAAACACTAAAGCCGGATTTGGTGCTACAACGACCATAAACCGTTTAGATTATAACATTAAATATGATCCAACTGGTGCCGGCGTTGCAAAAGATGTAGCCATTAAATTAAACCTTGAATTTGTTCAGGCGAAATAATTAAGGAGATCGTCATTCCGGGCTTGGCCCGGAATCTTTCTCATCAGATCCTGAAACAGGTTCAGGAGGACGATTATTTAAATTTCTATCAGGCAAACCCAGTAATCATGTCTACACTATCTCAATTCAGAAGTTTTACTCAGCGCTTACCTCAAACCGAGCTGATGCCTGCACTTTTTATTGGTCACGGCTCCCCAATGAACGGTATCGAAAATAATGAGTTTAGCCAGAGTTGGGCAGAGCTGGCAAAAAATATTCCAGTGCCAAAAGCAGTGTTAGTGGTGTCGGCGCATTGGTACACACATGGAACCTTTGTTACTGCAATGGATTTCCCGAGCACCATTCACGATTTTGGTGGTTTTCCGCAAGCACTTTTTGATGTACAATATCCGGCACCCGGCGATCCAAAACTGGCCGCAGAAATTCCGAATTTAATTCACTCCACTCCCGTTGGTTTAGACCATGACTGGGGTTTGGATCATGGCACCTGGACAGTGGTAAAACACATGTACCCAAATGCCGATATTCCAGTTTTGCAATTAAGTATCGATTATACCAAATCGCCTGAACAGCATTACGAAATCGCCAAAGAAATTTATGCGCTCCGTAAAAAAGGGATATTGGTTTTGGGCAGCGGAAACATGGTACACAACCTCCGCATGTTAAGCTGGGAAATGATTAATGGTGGCGGTTATGATTGGGCAATTGAAATGAACGATAAGTTTAAAAATTTAATTGCCAACGGCGACCATAAACCTTTGATCAACTATCGTAACCTGGGTACCGATGCGATGTTGGCCATCCCTACACCAGAGCACTATTTACCCCTGATTTATACCCTCGGAATGAAAAACGACAAGGAAGAAGTTTCTTTCTTTAATGACAAAGCTGTTGGCGGTTCGTTAACCATGACTTCGGTTTTGGTGGGATAAGAAGGGGTTTAGGGTTTAGGGTTTAGGGAAACAACTTGTCTAGTGGCTTGTTTGCTTTGTTTATAAACTGTTGATCAAACCTTAATGACCTTAATTTCTTAATGATAACTATTTAAACGGTGAGGGAATTATCGCACAATCACAGAGAACCGCCCGCAGCAGATAGAGATTCTTTCCTGCGTTCAGAATAAGAGCAGCCTAAAATTCTATAAAACTTTATGATTATTCTGTAACGCTTATGGCCCTATGAAGCGGTAAATTTGTATAAAGATTTTAATCATGACACATACCTATCAACTTACCGGCATGACTTGCGGCGGTTGCGAAAATAAAGTAAAAAGTAACCTGCTCGTTTTACCAGATGTAACTTCTGTTGAGGTTTCGAAAGATACCAATTCTGCTACCATTAGCATGGATAAACATATTGGCTTAGATACACTCCAACAAGCTTTGGGTGGATCAGAAAGCAAATATCAAATTTCTGCCACACACAATAGCGAAACACTTGAAGAAGCAAAATCGTGGGCCGAAACTTATAAACCCATTTTATTGATATTCGGTTATGTTACTGCCATATCGCTTGTGGTTTCGTGGCAATCAAGCGGAATTAATTTCATGGTGTTCATGCGCGTTTTTATGGCGGGTTTCTTCCTCACCTTCTCTTTCTTTAAAATGCTTAATCTGAAAGCTTTTGCCGAAAGTTATGCCATGTACGATATTGTAGCCAAAAAATTTAGCGTATGGGGATATATCTATGCTTTTATCGAACTCGGATTAGGCTTATCTTTTGCTTTAAGCTTATCTCCTGTTATCGTAAACTGGGTTACGCTAATTGTAATGACGGTAAGCATCCTTGGTGTTTTGGAAAGTGTTTTAAACAAGAAAAAGATTCAATGTGCCTGTTTGGGGGCAGTCTTTAACCTACCCATGAGTACCGTAACCATTGTTGAAGATGCCATTATGATTGCTATGAGCGCAGCAATGCTGATTTTGATGTAATCAAATTAGTTAAAACCCATCAGAGAAGGTACTTAAATTTATTCTATAAGTGTTTGCTTTCAAAATAAGCACGGAGCTCTATTTCTTCGTCAAAATCATTGGGTAATTCAATTGCTCCCACTACACCGTTTAATTTCGATGACGAAATAGATTTCTCTTCTAGCCTATTATTTTCTACTCGTTTAGAACGCTGTTTATCTGGCCTTATTGTTAATGTTTGCTTGATATTCATAATTAGTATTATTAAATGAATCTGATTAATATTTTAACATATCATTTTAGGGTTCGCGCTAGGCGGCGGTCGTCATGCTGAATTTATTTCAGCATCTCCTCATATGAAGGCCCTGAAATAAATTCAGGGTGACGATCCTAAAATAAAATGTTAAAATAGTATTCTTTCAGAGCGTACTATTAATTTCAACTTGCTCTATAAATATATGCATTTACAGGTAAAATAAGATCACAACTATTGCCGTTTATACCTAAACTCCGATTTTCGGCTTTTACCATTAAGCTCGCCTTCAATCCAGGCGAGCAAATCATTTTTGCCCTGATTTTGGTAAACTATCCGCTGCGGAAAATCGTGTATTTTGTCTTCGAAAACATAGGTCTCATCTTTTGTGGCAATAAGTTTGAAACAAGTCTCTTTTCCTTCGTTCTGTCCTGTTACAGTTGAACAATAAAAAGTATCTTTTCCAATCTTTTTGATCTTAAGGGTTTCGGTAAGCGCACTATCACCTTTGGCATTTATTCGATAGCTTTTGCCGCTGAGTGTTTTATCTGGATTTTGCACCCACTGCTCTACTATTTTACCCTTGGCGGTTTGCATTTCCCAAGAGCCCATAATAAAAGCAAAGGTTTTTGAAGGATTTTTTTGTGCGATAACATCAGTGCAAAAGCAAATAAGAATTAAGGCCATAAAAATTAAACGAGTTCTTTTCATTTTGCTATTGTATTTGTAATGTGTGCCAAATGATGTTTTCCATGCCATGCGTACATGCCCAACATGTTTGCTAATGTAAGTTCTTTTCCCTGAGCTGGGTGAATGTATTTTCGCTGATAATCTTCGGGTTTTAATGTTTTTAAAAAAGCAACCCAACGCTGGTGCAAAGCAGCCAATAAATCAACAGATAATTTGATATCACCATTTTTTGCTTCCCCGGTTTCGGCCCAGCGTTCTTCGTAATAAGGCCTGATTACGGGAACATCTTCGGTAATGGCTTGTTTAAAACGGATATAAGCATTGATATGGCTATCGGGAATATGGTGAACAACTTGCCTCAACGTCCATCCTTCCGGGCGATAAGTTTGGTTTAATTCTTTTTCGGTCAAATTTTCGGTAGCTTTCCTAAGCTGATTAGGCAAAGCCTCTATTTCGGAAATCCATACGTCGATTTGTTTTTGATCGAAAATTTCGGGCATCAAAAATTGACCGATCGGATATTTAAGCTGTTCTAAATCCATGAACCCAAAATAAGGAGAATTATTGGGTTATTAACCGCAAAGATCACAGAGAGGAAGGCGCAGCGTACTCAGAGGTGGTCGCATACTGTAAACACAAATCGCGTATATCTCCTCACATCTGCTGGATACTAAATCTACATCAATTTCTTCAGCCATTTTAACAAGCCTATTTTTTTTTCGTAAGGCGGATAAATCATTTTGGTTAACCCCAACTTCGACTGGAAAACGACTGCCCTTTCGTGCGAAAAGGTTTTAAAACCAAAAATACCATGACAACTGCCTATGCCGCTATTGCTTACCCCGCCAAAAGGCAAATTAGGATTACCGATATGGACCAATACATCATTTACGCAGGTTCCGCCTGCACTTGTTTCAGTAATAATTTTATTTTGGTTCTGTTTATTGTCTGAGAAGATATAAAGCGCCAAAGGCTTTTCTTTCCTGTTTACAAAATCAATTGCCTCCTGTAGATTGTTGTAAGTAATTACAGGCAAAATTGGTCCAAAAATTTCTTCCTGCATAATCCTGCTGCCCTCGGCTACCGAAGTTAAAAGCGTTGGTGTAATGGTTAAATCTTGCTCATCCGATTTTCCACCTAAGGCTAGCACAGCACCATCATGAAGGGCTTCTTCAATCAATTTATTTAAGCGCAGATACTGTTTTGTGTTGATGATTTTAGCATAATCTTTTTTGTTAATTTCCGCTTCGCTAAAGAACATTTTTTGAACCGCAGACTTGTAGTGCATTTCAAAATCGGCCAGCTTATTTTCTTTAATTAATACATAATCCGGGGCAATACAGGTTTGTCCGGCATTAACCAATTTGCCCCAGGCGATTTTTTCTGCGGCTCTTTTTAGGTCACAGGGTTCATCTACAATAGCTGGTGATTTACCACCAAGCTCTAAGGTAACCGAGCTCAGGTTTTTTGCCGCAGCTTCCATCACCACTTTACCAATTGCAGTGCTTCCGGTAAAAAATATATGGTCAAACGGAAGTTTTAACAGCACTGTCGAAACTTCGGCATCACCTTCAAAACAGGCAATTTCTTTTGGATCAAATGTATTGGAGATCAGTTTGTTCATTATACCCGCCGTCGCAGCACTCAATTCAGACGGCTTTAGGATGACGCAATTCCCTGCTGCTATGGCAGAAATCAATGGACTCATGATTAATTGCAGTGGATAGTTCCAGGGTGCAATAATCAGGCAAACACCTTTTGGTTCATAATAAATTTTATTGCTGGCAAAAAGATTGCTCATGGTCCTGCCTGCCGATTTTGGTTTCATCCAGCTACGCAGCTTTTTTATGGCGTGATCTATTTCGGCATAAGTAAAAAACAGTTCAGTTACTGCGGTTTCGAAACGGTTTTTGCGCAAGTCACGCTTCAATGCGACAAATATTTCTTCCTCGGCATTTTCTAACGCCTGTTTAAGCTGCCTTAGTTTTCCAATGCGCGTTTTAGCATCCGTTTTGCGCAACCCGAATTTATGTTGCTGCTGTAAAGCGAAAACTGATTTTATCTGTTCTTCCATAATTACCAAAGCCTCATAATTTTTATTGTTTAAGCAATTTAAGAAAATATAAGGTTCGTAAGGTTATATGAAAATTAAGTGATTATTTGAGCTGGCTAGCCGTTGTGCGTTAATTTTAGTTAAAATGCACCCATTTCATTAAAAATTCATTCATTTAAAGCATATTGCAGCAAATTTTAATATTCAAGATGAAAAGATTGTTTTTTGTTTTCGCATTCATAATTCCGATGGTTATACATGCCCAAACCTTAAAAACAGATGTATTGGTTATTGGTAGTGGCGATGCCGCTTATTCAGCATCTTTTCAATCATTCAAATCAGGTGTTAAAACAATTCTGCTTACGCAAAAGGAACAGCTTGATCTTAAGAAAATTTCTGAAAGCAAGCCCAAAGAAATAACTCTTTTTTATCAAAGCTTTTTAAAAAGGGAGATTGAAAACGCTAAAAACTTAGATGCACCTAAACCAAAGCCCGACAAAAAGAAACCACTAAAAGTGATAGTTGATAGCACTCAGCTTTTAAATGTAATCAATGGTATTCCTTACATCGAAATCAAACGATCAGGCAGTGGTTGGGAAGTGAAACTCACAAAAAACAAAAGCATTAAAGCCAAGATTCTTGTACTGGCCGATAAATCAGATCAATTATTGGCTGCATTAAAAATCACTAGTCTAAGCCCTGCGGTTTCAAGCCAATTAAATTATAATGAAAACTTATATAGAACAACAGTAGCAAGTGTTTCGTCCAAAGCGGCCAGTTTTTTATCATTATACAGCTTGCTCATTCCGAACCAAGAAAACCTTTTATATATTTCTGCCGATCAGTTCGAAATTGGCCCTGCTGCTGGTGCAATCGCAGCCTATGCTGCATTTTTCGACACCAAAACCAGTTTATCAAATTTAAAAAGGATCCAGGGTGAGTTATTAGCCTATAAACATACGTTAATGCCTTTTGAAGATGTAAAAGCGATTGATTCTAACTGGCTGGCTATCCAAAAAGTGGGTATAACGGGAATTATCAAAGCGGAAATAAAACAGGATAAAGCATATTTCAATCCCGAAAAAGATGTTACCTACGATGAAATTAAGCAACCGATCAAAGATTATTATTACAAAGCCCAGATCTGGTTCGATGATCATCAGCATATTCCCATCAATTTAGAAAATACCATTGCGATGGTTTGTTATGTGGGCAATAAATCGGTTGAGGCAATCAAAACCGAACTGCAAAAAAAGTGGAACAAAAACTACAAGTTTACTTCTAAATACGAGCTTAAAAAAGTATTAACCAGACGAGAATTTGCAGTAATCATCAACGAGTACCTAAAACCTTTCGATGATGTGAATGTAGATAAAACTGGAGGAGTAATCCGCTAGGACTAAACCACAGATCTGATATCTAATTTAAAATTTCATCTGTGTTCATCCTTTTTATCTGTGGTTAATTAAAAACGGCACTTGTAACATTTCCATTTCCTGTTAAAATTAGCAAGTCCATTCCCTAAATTGCAGCCAAACCTAAAATTCATGAAGAAATATTTACTTTTCCTTTTGCTTTGCACAGGCGAATATGCTTTTGCGCAACAATTAGCACCTTTAACCGTCGAAAAGATAATGCGCGATCCAAAGTGGATGGGCGTTGCACCGACTAATTTCCGTTGGACTGCGGATAGCAAAACCCTGTACTTCAACTGGAACCCTGAAAATAAAGCTAAAGAAGAGTTATTTAAAGTTTCGGCAACAGCTACCAAACCCGTTAAAGCGGCAGAAAAGGAAGATGAAAAGCTTTTAAGTTTAAACTATACCTATAACACTGACCGCTCGCTCGGTTTAATCGAAAAAAGTGGCGATATCTATTTACAGAATTTTAAAAACAATAAAGAAACGCGGTTAACCAGCACACAAGAGCGAGAGAACAGCCCTGTTTTTTTAACCAACGGAAATATCGTTTATCAATTGGGCGATAATCTTTTCGAAGTGGACCTAAAATCTGCCGAAACCAAACAACTCACCAATTTCGTTAAAGGTAAAAAAGCAGGCCGACCAGAAACCAAGCCGCTTACCGAGCAGGATAAATGGTTAAAGGCACAGCAAACCGAATTGTTTGATATCATTAAAAAAAGAAATGCAGAAACCAGAAGTGGCGCCCGTGGTGGTAGAGGCCGTTCTGGCACAACATCTGCAGATTCAAAACCATTAAAAGAGCTTTATACAGAAGATAAGTTTTTAAATGGTGTAATCATTAGTCCTGATGGCCATTTTATTACTTATAAGCTAACCACGCCAGCCCAAAATAACCATAGCACTGTTGTTCCGAATTATATCACATCATCAGGCTATACCGAAGATATTCCTGGCAGAACAAAGGTTGGGGAAAATGAAAATATTTCGCAGGGCTTTATCTACGATACTCAAAAAGATTCTGTTTATGCCATTCAGACTGCTACCATACCGGGCATTAAAGATCTACCCGATTACCTTAAAGATTATCCTAAAGAATTGGATACGCTAAAAAAGAAAAACGCAGACAGACCTGTAAATTTCTTCGGCCCACTTTGGAACGGTAACGGAAGTACCGCAATTGTAGTTGCCACTTCAACCGACAATAAAGACCGCTGGATCTTAAAACTAGATGCATCAACAGGGAAGTTTTCTTTAATAGACCGTCAACGGGATGAAGCCTGGATTGGTGGCCCGGGCATTAGTGGCTTTTACCAAGGTAGCACCGGATGGATAGACAATAACCGCTTCTATTACCAAAGCGAAGCTACCGGATTCTCACACCTTTATGTAGCGAATGTTGCCACAGGCGATAAAAAACAACTAACATCTGGCAAATGGGAGGTACAATCTGTTCAGCTCTCAAAGGATAGAAGTACATTTTATCTTAAAACAAATAAGGAGCACCCAGGGATTACAAACTTGTTTAAAATCAGTGTAAACGGTGGTGAGCTTGTTCAGATTACCACCATGAAAGGCTTAAATGATATCACCCTCTCTCCTGACGAAAAATACATCGCCATTAATTATTCCTTTATGGATAAGCCTGGAGAATTATATCTTCAGCCAAATAAGGTTGGTGCCAAAGCCGAAAAAATTACCCAATCTACCTCTGCCGAATTTAATTCTTACAAGTGGCGTCAACCGGATATGGTAAGCTTTAAAAACCGTTATGGTGCAGACGTGTATGCAAGGGTGTATAAATCTGATAATCCACATGCTAACCATCCTGCGGTAGTTTTTGTTCATGGAGCAGGCTATCTTCAAAATGTACATTTCGGCTGGAGCACCTACTTCCGTGAGTTTATGTTCAATAATTTACTGGCCGATAACGGTTACACAGTAATCGATATCGATTATACCGGAAGTTCTGGTTATGGTCGCGATCACCGTACAGGCATTTACCGCCATATGGGTGGAAAAGATTTAACCGATCAGGTTGATGGCGTTAAGTTTTTGATAGAGAAATATGGTATTAATCCTCAGGACGTCGGTTTATACGGCGGCTCGTACGGCGGCTTTATTACTTTGATGGCAATGTTCAATGAAGCGGATGTTTTTGCCAGTGGTGCAGCATTACGTTCAGTTACCGATTGGGCGCACTATAATCACGGCTATACTTCGAACATTTTAAATGAACCGTTTAACGATCCTATTGCTTACAAAAGAAGCTCGCCGATTTATTTCGCCGATAAATTAAAGGGCAACCTTTTAATGGCGCATGGAATGGTTGATGTGAATGTTCACTTTCAGGATATTGTTCGTATTAGTCAACGCTTTATAGAGTTGGGCAAAAACAATTGGGAACTTGCCGTTTATCCTGTTGAAGACCATGGTTTTATCGAGCCAAGCAGTTGGACCGATGAGTATAAGAGAATATTTAAGCTGTATGAAAATACGTTGAAGAAGTAGCCTCCCATAAATAATTCGTCATTGCGAGGAGGCTTTTTCAGCCGAGGAAGCAATCTTACAACGACCGCTCCTAGCGCGTTTACATTAGGATTGCTTGCTACCTCGCAATGACAACATTGCATTTAATCGCCTAGGGTAGCCACAAAGCATCTTCAACCTACGAAAGGATGCTTCGTACCTCAGCATGGCAGCCAAGAACCCAAATAGCACACAACTATATTTCACCCTAACAATATAGTTTTCATCTATATCGTTATCAATAAATACAATTAACAATTAGTAAAACTGGGTTGCTTAACACCTGTTTTAGCCTTACCTTTGTGGCATAAAATTAAAGACAAAAATTATGGCAATAGTAGGCAAAAAATTCCCAAGTGTTAGTATTGATGCAATGTCAGACATGGGTGATGACTTGAAAATCAATGTATTTGAAGAGGCTGTAAATAAAAATAGCAAAGTGTTATTGTTCTGGTATCCAAAAGATTTTACTTTCGTTTGCCCTACAGAATTACATGCTTTCCAAGCTGCTTTACCTGAGTTTGAAAAAAGAAATACAATTGTAATCGGTGCATCTTGTGATACCAACGAAGTTCACTTCGCCTGGTTAAATACACCAAAAGATAACGGTGGTATTGAAGGTGTTACTTATCCAATCTTAGCTGATACCCACAGACAGTTATCTGGCATCCTTGATATTTTAGATCAGGAAGTTAACTATGACGAAGAAGGAAACGAATCTTTCTCAGGATCAAATGTTTCTTTCAGAGCTACTTATTTAATCGACGAAACTGGTAAAGTTTTCCACGAAAGTGTTAACGATATGCCATTAGGTAGAAACGTTAAAGAATATTTACGTTTAATCGATGCTTACGCTCACGTTCAAAAACACGGTGAAGTTTGTCCTGCAAACTGGGAAGAAGGAAAAGAAGCAATGAATGCGAACAGAACTGGCGTTGCTGAATATTTAGCCGCTAACTAATTAAACAAAACGTTATGTTTTTAGAATTAACAGAAGATAATCTTCAACAATATTTGGCCGATAACTCAAAGGTTATGGTTCAGTATGCTGCATCATGGTGTGGAAACTGCAGAATCATGAAACCGAAGTTTAAAAAATTGGCTTCAGAAAATGAAGATGTAGCTTTCTTGATTGTTGATGCCGAAAAACTTCCAAACTCGCGCAAATTTGCAAACGTTGATAATTTACCAACTTTCGCAGCTTTTGAAGGCGGTAGCTTGGTAGATCAGGTGCAAACCAACAAAGCAGAAGGTTTAATTGAACTATTTAATAAGATAAAGTAATGAAGATTCCGGTTATAAGACAATTATTTCAAAACACCACTCCAGCACAACTGGAGACCACTTTGGAGGTTTTAGAGGCTTTTTGCGAGTTTAGAGGGGTTAGTGAGCACGAGGTTGATGTTGCAGGTGAAATGATTACCAATATCTGTGGTGCCTTAGAAGTACACCAGATGGTAAGCGAAGGTGCTGCCGAAAAGGACGCATTAAATGCTTTCGGCCAAAAGGTAATGGGATCGATTGATCGATAATCGTTTTAAAGCTTAATCTGACTTTTATAATATAAAATCCCTCGCTGATGAAAATCAGCGAGGGATTTTTGTTTGTTAGCAATCTGTCATTCTGAACGCAGTGAAGAATCTGCTAAGCAAACTTGAAGACGATTAAATTAATTATACTTTTGGATATGAACATGCTACTCAAAATAGGCAAGTGGTACTGGATGGCAGTTTTTATAGTTGTTGCGGTTTTAGAAACTATACATGCATTTCAACATGAAAGTCTCTTAAAATGGACATTATATTACTCACATATTCCGCTAATGCTGTTTATAACTCTCTTAATTTTCCATCGCAATTGGCTATCGTGGTTGTTTATGATTACCCTATGTGCTTTCGGATTATATAATTTATTTACATGGGGTTTAATTGCTAGCAGTCCAACAAGTATGGATTTTGGTTTTTGGCCATCTTATCTTTCTAATATATATCCATACAGAAGGATTATTAAAATTTCAACAAGCCCAGAATTTTTCTACTTCTTTACCCTAATTCTGTATTTAACAAAACCTGTTAGAAAAAAATATTTTAACCCAGAAAAACTAGCCAGTGAAGAATCTATCTTACCGCAATCTTCATAACCCATCACAGTAAGATTGCTTCGTAGCTCCTCCTCGCAATGATGAAATTATTAGAACAGTAAAAAAGGTCCGTGAGGACACAGACCTTGGATTATATTTCAAAACCTGAAGGTTTCGCTTAATTAAGCCAAATTCCTACCCGCATTTACAATACCGAATACCGTTCTTACCGCCAACTTTTCTAAAGCATGCTGATCTTTCTCGTTTTGATCGTGTTGCAGTTTTTCTAAAGCGAAATGCTGAATCAATACCAATGGCAAGATGATTTTTTCGCGGGTGGCGATTGATTTTTTATCTACAGGATAATTAGCCATTAATGTTGGCTGTCCGGATAGTTTTAAAAGCATCTCCTTAGCTAATTCGAATTCGTTATGTAATTGAGTCCAAAAAGCACCAAACTCCTTATCTGCGGCCAAATGCGCTGTAATGGTAAAATCTGATTTACTCATGCTCATCATACAGTTATCTACAATCGTTTTCAAATAATCAGAATCCTGATAAACTTTAAGCACTTTATCCCAATTTCCAGCTTTTTCCTGATTTTTTAAAGCTGTTCCCATTCCATAGAAGCCAGGAACATTCTGTTTCAGCATACTCCAGGCGGTAACAAAACTGATTGCCCTTAAATCTTCGAGTTTCATTTCGCCTCCACCGTTTCTTTTAACCGGGCGGCTACTAATGTTAGCTTGCGACAATAGTTTTAAAGGAGACAATTTCTCTAAATAACTCACAAATAATGGGTGCTCGCGCAAGTCGACAAAAGCCTTGTAGCTTTCTTCAGCCATTTCGTCAAGCAGCGTTTTATTCTCAGGATCTAACAGAATATTGTGTTTCTCTTTTAATCCGGAAGTAAGTCCTGCATTGATTAATTGCTCGATATTAAATTCAGCACTTTCTATCGAACCATATTGAGAACTGATGGTTTGCCCCTGAACGGTTAACTGCATGTTCTTGTTCGCAATTTCCTTACCCATAGAAGCATAAAAACGGTGTGTTTTACCTCCACCGCGTGCAGGCGGACCACCACGGCCATCAAAAAACGCAAGCTGAATGTTGTGTTTTGCAGAAACCGCAGATAATGATGTTTTTCCGTTAAAAATAGACCAGTTGGCCATTAAGTAACCACCATCTTTGGTGCTGTCAGAATAACCAAGCATAATATCCTGTTTATTTCCACGGCTGGCTAAATGTGCCTTATAGAATGGATTACTATAAAGCGTATCCATAATTGCAGCTGCTCCCTTTAAATCGTTAACGGTTTCAAAAAGCGGCACAAAATCAATAGTCAACGATTCTTTACTCCAGCCGTTCCAAAGGAAAAGCTCAATCAATTGCAAAATATCGCTCGCTTGCTGGCAATTACTGATGATAAAACGGTGACAAGCTTTTTCGCCATTACGTCTTTGAATGCCTTTAATTTCTTTGATTACTTCAATGGTATCTTTTGTCAAAGCATCAGGCTCACTGGCGTAAACAACTGTTGCCTCTTTAAAAGAAATCAAAGCTAATTTCTCTGCTTCCGATAGTTTATCATAATCGGCAGGATACAGCGAAGAAATCGGCTTATTTGCGCGGCAATAAGTATGCACGTTTCTGAGCACGCGGCTGTCCTGACGAATATCTAGCGACGCAAAGTAGTTACCATATAAGTCTATCTTACGGATCAGATCGTTAACCAGGTCAACAAACAAACCTTCATGTTCGGCTAACAATGTTTCTTTAATTTTATTCAGGTTATCCCTTAGTTCATCAGAAATATCATGAAGTTCACAGGTCTGGTCGAAAGCATTCAGATACAGTACATCGTGCAGTTTTGCGATATTTTCTTCAACACCTCTAAAGGTGATACGGCGTTTAATTACCCTGAAATCGCGGTAATAACAACGGAAAAGGATCTGGCGCAACATTTTAGAAACTTCCAAGGTGGTATCAGCATGAATGTTCGGATTTCCATCTCTATCTCCCCCCGGCCAGAAACCCAGCTCTAAAATTTTCTTGGTCTCCAGGTTGTATTCATCAAGGTTCTGGTCTATCTCTTCCTGAATATTTGCCGCAGCAAAATAAAATGTATTCTCTAAAAACCAGGCAAGGTTTAAGGCCTCATCAACCGGTGTTGGCGATTTTTTATTAAAAAACGGCGTTTTACCCAATTGCTGCAATAAGGAGTTCATCGAAGTAAGGTCGTTATCACGAATGGCCTTAGTTAAATCGGTAATAATGGCCAATACACTTCCAGGATAAAACTGGGTTGGGTGCGCGGTTAAAACCAAACGGAGCGAAAGTTCATCAATCAACTTCTCAATTTTTGATAACATCGGTTTGTTATCGGCATTCTTTTTTAAGATAAATGCCAATGTACTCTGTTCATCAGTTGTATTTAACTTGGTAAAAGAAGCATCTTCTACGGCATCAAAAAGTACCACCTGCCGTTCGATATACTGGATAAAACGGAAAAGCAGGTCAACAATATCCTTAGGGTCGGTATAACTGGTATACTTGGCAAAAAATTCCTCGATAATCTGTGCAGGTTTTTCTCCGTTTGCAATGCCTTCTTCACAGCTCTTAAAAAACAGCGGAAGCAATGTTCCGGTATCTTTAATTTTGTAGAAAGGCAAGGTGAGAAATAAACTGTTAAATAGTTCGAATTTTGAGATTACCTCATTATTAAAAATAGATTCTCGTTGCGTAGTTAAACGAAGTTTAGGCATAGCTTATGCAATAGTTTTGTATACCGTAATACTACAAAAAATGCGTAAGGTATTAAAATTCTAAGGCTTACAATTTGGAAAATTGTAGAATAAATTTTAATTTTAGAATCTTATTTGGCCACTATGTGGTTAAGTAAGAACATTTGCAATGTTTAAGGGCATTGCATTGATTGTTAATTTTTTGGGTTAAAACAGCCGATGTAATAAAATACACCGGCTGTTTTTGTTTTTTGCCATTTTTTAGGGCATTTCTTTGCAAATTTTAGTGCGCATCTGTCACAATGTTTGCATTCTTCTTAAATTTCTGAAGATACAACAAAGGTATAGAAAACAACATGATCAGTCCTGCAACCCAATAGGCATCGTTATAAGTAAGCAACATAGTTTGTTTGGTTACCGCACCCTCTATTGCTTTCATTGCCATTAATTTTGCATCCATAAACGAAGCGCCTTTAGCCATAAAATTACTGGTTAAGCCATTTACCCGTTGCATAAATGCAGCGTTGAATTCGTTTATGTTCGCCAACAGATTGCTTCTGTGAAAACCTGAACGTATATGGATCAAGGTGGTTAACGCAGCGATTCCGAAAGAACCACCTAATTGTCTGCTCATATTGTTTAATCCAGAACCTTGTCCAATTTCAGGGCCAGATAAATCCTGCATAGCCAATGTTGTTAACGGAACGAATAGCAAAGCCATTCCAAACCCTCTGATTACCAAAGGCCAGAAGAAATCGCCCGTTCCAGATGCCAATGTTGATTTACTCAACATCCAACAGAAAACGAAGAATAAAAACATCCCACCTGTAGCCATAAACTGAGCTGGTACGCCTTTCTTAAGCATTATACCAATAAACGGCATCATAGCAATGGTACAAATACCTCCGGCAATAAATAGCTTTCCGGTTTGTAACGGCGTAAACCCTAAAAGATTTTGGGCAAAAACCGGAAAAACAAATACAGATCCATAAAGTCCGAATCCTAAAATAAATGACGTAAACATTCCGATAGAAAAACTTCGTTTCTTCATGATCTTAAGGTTTACAATTGGATGGTCGGTACTTATTTCTCTCCAGATAAACAGAAGCAATCCAAAAACCGATAATACAGCCAAGGCAACAATGTAAGGTGTAGAGAACCAGTCTTCGCTTTCACCTTTTTCTAATAAGGTTTGTAAACTGCCTACTGAGATTGCCAATAATGCAATACCCCACCAATCAACGGGTTTTCCTTTTCCATCTTTCGGTGTCTCTCGAATAAAAGTTATGGTACAGTAGGCCGCGAGGATTCCGACGGGAATATTTACATAAAATATCCAAGGCCAATCTGCTATCTCCAAAATATAACCGCCAATCGTTGGGCCCACGGTTGGACCAACAACGGCACCTAAACCAAATAATGCAGTTGCAATACCCACATCTTCTCTTGGCCAGGTTTCGATCAAGATTGCCTGAGCGGTAGAAATTAAACCACCACCGGCTACACCTTGTAAAATCCTGAACAAAATAAGCTCGTTTAATGAAGTTGCGTTACCACACAAAAATGAAACGAGTGTAAAAACAATAATTGAGGTTAAGAAATAATTTTTACGCCCGAAACGACTGCCCAACCAGCCCGACATAGGCAGGATGATCACGTTCGCAACGGCATAACCAGTAGATAACCAGGCGATATCCTCAAGGGTAGCGCCCAGGTTTCCCTGTATTTGAGGGATTGCCACATTTACAATAGTGGTATCAATCAGCTCCAACAAAGAAGCTGTGATTACCGTAAACGTAATAATCCACTTTTTTAAACCTACTTCGGCCATTTTAATATTATTTAGTAGATACTGATGCTTTAACGCTCATTCCTGGGCGCAACTTAGCCAACAGTTCTTTTGATGGATGGATTTTGATTTTTACCGGAACACGCTGTACCACTTTAACGAAGTTACCAGTCGCATTATCGGGAGGTAATAAAGACCCTTTTGCACCAGTAATCGGAGAGAAATTATATACTTCGCCTTCAATTTTTTCGTCTGGATAAGCATCAACCTCAATTTCTACTTTAGAACCTTCTTTAATTTTCTCTAACTGCGTTTCTTTAAAGTTTGCCGTTACATAAATGCTTCCGTCATTCACGATAGAGAATAAAGATTGACCAGCCTGAACCAGTTGTCCTTTTTGAACATTCTTTTTAGATACAATACCGGTTGCAGGGGCTTTAATATCAGTATATGATAATTGAAGCTTTGCAAAATCGATATCACTTTGACGCTGGCTGATTACATTGCTACTCACGGCCAACTGCGATTGTGTAGTACCAACTTGTTTAACCGCAGCATTATATTGATCTTGCGCCGCACGATATGCTGCCAGAGCAGATTGTCTGGCCGCTTCTGCTGATTCCTTACTCGCCTTAGCCTGATCGAAAGCTTGTTGAGTGATTGAACCGTCTTTCACCAGGTTTTCGTAACGATTGTAATCTTTCTGCGCTAAATTTAATTTTACATTTGCAGCTTCAACATTTGATTTTGCAGCATCAACGTTTGCTTTTGCAGTACCGGTATTTGCCTGGGTAGCTACAATTTGCGATTCGGCAACACCAACACCCGCACTTGCACCTTTCTGTCCAGATTCTGCCTGCTCCAACTTAACTTTGTAGTCTTTATCATCGAGCTTCACCAAAACCTGTCCTTCGGTTACATGTGTATTCTCTTCAAAATTAATCGCTGCAACATAACCACCAACACGGGCAACAACAGGACTGATATCGCCATCAATCTGAGCATCATCCGTATCTACGTGTTTGCTATAATAATTCCATTCTGTAATCCCGAAGATTATGCCTATTACTAGTAAAACACCTAAAATGATGGGTACTACTTTGTTCTTTTTTTTCTTTTCAGTTGTCATTGCTGTATTTATTGCGTTATTTTTCCTGTTGATTTTAATAGGGTATAGTAAGCCAAACCTGCGTCTGCCTTAGCTATCTCTAAGTTAATTTTTGCCTGGTACAATAAGGTTTCAGCATCGATACGATCGGTAACCGAAGCCACATTGTTTTTGTATTTAGATGCCAATAACTTATCATTTTCTGTTGCTTGTGCAATTGAAGTTTCCAATACCTGGATTTTGTTCATCGCCACCTGGTAACCTTGAAAGTTTTTGTTGATATCTGTTTTTACCTGATCAGACAAAATGTCTTTCTGAATGGTGATTGCACTTTTCTGAACCTTCGCTTCGCTTACCTTGTTCTTGTTTGTCCAAAGGTTGCCGAAATTCCAGGAAACCGTTGCGCCTAATGTAATGGGCATTAAATACTGGTTGGTTGGCGGGATAAAATTGCCGCTTGGATTAATGTAATATAAGTTTGCACCAACACCAACGGTAGGCAATGTATTTGCCTTGATTGTTTTAATGTTAAAATCGGCAACTTTGTTCTGCACATCAAGTTGTTTTAACTCCTGGCGGTTAGCCATTGCTTGATTAATGTATTCATTTAACGAGCCTGGCGTTTTTAAGCCAGCCGTTGGGTCAACAATTTTAACTTCAGTATCTTCTGGTAAACCCAACAAGATATCCAGGTTATAATTAATCACTTTACGGTTGCTCTCGATATCCATTTGTGTTAGCGTAACATTTGCCTGTTGCAATTGGAAACGCAACACATCGTTTTTAGTTACAATGCCTTGTTCGAAGAAACGTTGTGCCTGTTTAATCTGTGCAGCAATTGATTCTATATTCTGATCAACCACTTTTCTGCTCTGCAATACTTTGTATAAAGCGTAATAGGTATTAATAACAGCATAAGTAATTTCCTCTTTGCTTTTATCCGCATCTAAACGTGCCACATCGGCCAATAATTTGGTCGATTCTTTTGCATATCTTAATTTACCTCCACCGTACACCAATTCTTGTACCGCTGCCGTTCCTACAAAAGCATCGGCTCTTTTAGGCAAGTGGAAAGACGATTCGCTACCGGGTAATGTAAAAGTAGTGGTTGGTATTTCAGCGTGATTGTACATAAAACTTGCGTTTGCCGTAGGCAAAACATTGTCTTTTACAACCTCCAGCTGTGCAACAGCCTGATCGATCTTGTTTTGAGAAAGTTTTAAGTTTTTACTATTGGCTATGCCAAGTTCTATTGCCTGGTTGATATTTAATTCTTTCTGGCTCTGTGCAAATAAAGCTGTCGGAATTAATGATGCCGCAAGCATTAATCTTATTGATCTGGGTATCATTTTTTTGTTGTTAAATAAACTGTTGTTAGATCTTGTAAGTGAGCAATTGTCCGCTCCTTAATCATTTTTTTATCTTTCGGATTGTTCAAATCGAAGTTGGAGCACGATATCACCTTGTGGGGAGCAATAACAATGTTAGTTATGGTGCCCATAATGGTGGCGATTACCATCCGAACGTCTACCTTGTTAAAGGTCCCATCTTCAATCCCGTCTGTAATAATGCGATCGATAAGCTGCATGTTGTGGCTCATGGCGTCTTTTATCTTATCGTACATTTCTGGCCTTTGGGTTAAAGAAAGCTCTCTGTGCATCATTTTATGAAATGCCGTGTTATTCAGTATTCTATTTACATAGCCCTCTATAACCCTGTGCAATTTTTCTAATGCCGAAATCTTATCTTCATTGATGATTTTTAACTGAGAAGCAAAACCTGCAATGCGCTCGTTCATGATCTCTACAAAAACCCCTTCCTTAGAACCGAAATAATAATTTATCATCGCCATGTTTGCTCCAGATTCCTTGGCAATCTGGCGGGTGGAAGTACCTTCGTACCCGGTCTCGCAAAACAGCTTTTCAGCTGCCTCGAGAATGGCCTGTCTTTTATCTACTTTTTCTGTTTTCATTTCTTTTTGACGGCACAAAATTAATCAAACGATTGATTAATTTCCAAATGTTTACCTACTTCTTTTACATTATCTTGATAAAACCCTATTTTTAAATGAAATAATCATCAGTCACAATGAAAAATAAGTTCTTTTTAGCCTCAACTTTCTCATTTGCCCTATGGTTCTTTTGTTCATTTATTGGTAGCCAGAGAAAAATCCAACAGAGTTGGATCAGAATTAATTTGCTCGGTTACCCCACCGGGGGCATTAAAGTTGCGGTATGGGCAAGCAAAACAGGCGAAATTCCTACCCAATTTGAAATTATAGAAAAGGAAACCAATAAAATTGTTTATACCTCGACCAATATTAAAAACTTCGGCAGCTATGGTCCTTTTAGTCAAACTGCCCGATTAAATTTTAGTGATTTTAAAAGCACAGGGCGTTTCTACCTCAGGGCAAATGGTATTGTTTCTCCCCTGTTGTTGATCAATAACGATGTGTACAAAGGTGCAGCAGATTTCTGTTTACAATATATGCGCCAGCAACGGAGCGGTTTTAATCCGTACTTAAAGGATAGCTGCCATACCCACGATGGCTTTGTTTTATATGGCGCCAAAGCTGGCATTAAAGACAGTACACATTTTGATGCTTCTGGTGGTTGGCACGACGCCAGCGATTACCTCCAATATTCAACTACTTCGGCAAATGCAGCCTATCACCTACTAATGGCCTATCGCGACTTCCCTCAGGTATTTAGCGATAGGCAAACGGCAAATGGTTTGGATGGAAAAAACGGCCTTGCTGATGTTCTGGACGAAGCTAAATGGGGATTGGATTGGCTGTTGAAAATGCACCCACAAAAAAAGATCATGTTCAACCAACTGGCCGATGACCGTGACCACATCAATATGCGGATTCCAAAAGAAGACAGTCAATATGGAAAGGGTTTTGAGCGCCCGCTCTATTTTATTACCGGCGAGACACAGCAACGGGGCAAATTTATGAACAACACCACCGGTACCAGCTCTACTGCAGCTAAATTTACGAGTGCTTTTAATTTAGGATCCGTTTTATTTAAAGATATAGATCGTAATTACGCCGAATTACTTGTTAAAAAGGCCAAAACAGCCTATAAATTTGCATTACAAAAACCCGGGGTAACGCAAACAGCCGCTGTAAAATCGCCGTACATTTATGCTGAAGACAACTGGGTTGATGACATGGAGCTGGCCGAAACATCATTCAATTTCGGAAGAGAAAAGATCGATCAAAAGAAAATAGCACAGGCCTTAAGCTACGCCCAACAAGAAAGTATCACGCCCTGGCTACAAAAAGACACCGCAGCGCATTATCAATATTATCCTTTTATCAACCTTGGTCATTACGAAATCGCTAAGCAAGATTCAACAGACAAAACAGCCATCAACTATTATCAACAAGGCATATCGCAAGTTTGGAGCCGTGCGAAAAACAATGCCTTTTATCGTGGTATTCCTTTTATTTGGTGCAGCAATAACTTAACGGTTGCCTTTGCCATGCAGTGTAGCTGGTACTCGGCACTAAGCGGCGATAAAACTTATGCGGAACTGGATCAGGCTAATTTCGACTGGCTTTTTGGCTGTAACCCCTGGGGAACGAGCATGGTTTATGGCTTACCTCAATGGGGAGATACACCAAGCGATCCGCACTCGGCTTTTACCCATTTAAAGAATTACCCCATTAACGGCGGATTGGTTGATGGACCTGTTTATACCAATATTTATAAGGGTTTAATCGGGATCAAACTCAATGACGTTGATGAATATGCTGACTTTCAGAGTGACCTGGCCGTTTACCACGATGATTATGGAGATTATAGCACCAATGAACCTACAATGGACGGAACGGCATCTCTTATTTACTTATTAGCGGCAAAAGAAGCACAGGCTAAACCCTTACCCAACCATAAAACTTATAGCCTGGGTGCGAACATTCGGGGCGATTCTACCCAAAAGAAAATCTACCTGGTTTTTACAGGTGACGAATATGCAGATGGCGGCGAAAAAATAAGCAAGGTGCTGGCACAGGAGAAAGTTAAAGCATCCTTTTTTCTTACCGGAAATTTTTATCGGAATCCTAATTTCCAGTCATTGATTAAAAAACTAAAAAACGACGGGCATTACCTGGGTCCACATTCTGATAAACATTTATTGTACTGCGATTGGAATAAACGCGACAGCCTCTTGGTTACAAAAACAGATTTCGAAACCGATTTAAGCAACAATTATCAGGCAATGGCCGGTTTTGGGATTAACAAAGAAGCGGCGGGCTATTTTTTGCCGCCTTACGAATGGTACAACCAAACCATAGCCAACTGGACCAAAGCGCAAGGCTTACAATTGATTAATTTCACTCCTGGAACACGCGCTAACGCTGATTACACCTACCCCGAAATGGGAAAAAGTTATCGGTCGAGCGATGAGATATATAGGTCGATTACTACTTTTAACGAAACAAAAGCCAATGGTTTAAATGGTTTTATCTTGTTGTTGCACATCGGTACCGATGCCAGAAGAACTGATAAATTTTATAACAGGCTGGCAGAATTGATTACTTATCTGAAAAAGGCTGATTATAAATTGGCTAGAATTGATAATTAATTAGAATATTGGCTACAATGACAAATTAAAATTTAAAATAAATATTAACTTTGCCTCCAAATAACAAAAAAACATGAGTGTACAAGAGAACAGCAGCAATAATTTCAACTGGTTATATTATGCTTTAGGTTTATTCTTCGGAGTTTTAACTGGAGCAATCATTACGCAAAACTATATTTTCGCTTTGTTAGGTGGTGTTTTAGGTTTGTTAACAGCAGGCTTATTTTTAAACGCTATCGTAAAAGGAAGAAAATACTAGTTTTTAGTCCTTTTATACAAATTAGATCCTTTTAAGGATTAAAAATTTAATTCCACAGCACATGAGGCCGTTATGATTTTACCGATAGCTGTAAAATCATGATTGCTCATCGCTACTGAAAACAAAAACCTACAAATGAAAAATATCTTCATTGTTGTTTTCGCTCTTCTTTGTTTTAGCGCAAAGGCTCAACAGGCCCCTACCGCTGAAGTAAAATTTCCTGTTGCAGACCCAAGTCCTGCAGATATTGTTTATTTTCCCCTTAATGCTCCAAAGGCAAAGGCTGGAGATCCAACAAAACCGGTTATAAAGATTGTTTATTCGCGCCCGCAGAAAAAAGGACGTGATATTTTTGGCGTTTTAGAACAGTACGGAAATGTTTGGCGTTTTGGTGCCAACGAAAGTACAGAGATTCGTTTCTTCAAAAAAGTAAGCATTGGCGGTAAAAAAATCAAAGCAGGTACCTATAGCTTATTCGCTATTCCAAACAAAGATACCTGGACGATTATTGTAAATAGCGAAACCGATAAATGGGGTGCTTTTACTTACAATCAGGCTAAGGATATTGTTCGTGTAAATGTTCCGGTTAAAACCTTGGCTAAACCGATCGAATATTTCTCCCTAACCTTTGCAGAGATTACTGGAGGCGCTAATCTGGTTATTGGCTGGGATAGAACGCAGGTAGAATTACCAATTAACTTTTAAGTCGAAAAGAAAGAAAAATATAAAGTCCAGGTTTTGCCTGGACTTTATATTTTAATCGCTTTTTATCTTCTTGCACCTATTAAACAGATTATAAAAATCAGTTGTCATTTCGACTGAAGCGCAGTCCCGAACATTGGGAGATAAACCTTTTACTTTTTTACGGAAGCTGGCCAACGCGAAAAAGGGCTTTAAGGTTAATTTGAAACGAGCTTTTTAGCCTCGCTTTCGCCAGTGATGAATACTTTGTAAACCTGGGTAATTTTCCATTCGCCTTCTTTATCTTTCTCGATGATCACAAAGTTTTGTTGTGCGCCATCAAACAATTCGTAATTAATATCTACGCGTGCAATTACCAGGGCATCGGTTTCAGAAACAATTGAAGAGCTGATGTTGCAGGCTTTCTGAATTACGCCTTCATTTTTCTTCATTTGATTTAACACATCACTTGCTTTATGTTTAATTACCCTCACATCTCTATTCGACGTAAAAACAGCATCCTCACTTAAAACAGCTCTTAACTTTTTATAGTCAGAATTCATATAGCTGTCCATATAATAATTGATAACCGATTTATGGCTTGCGGTTGGTTTTTCAGCTGCAAAAACATTATTTGTGATTGTAATACCTAGTAATAAAATCACCAAAGCTTTTAGTCTCATAACTATCTGTGTTTTTTTATTAAAGGTCGGCTGGAATAAAAGAAAATAATATGCCGATAACACCATAATGCTGAGGTAACTAAAATGTGATATTAAGCAGAAAGCCCTTTCAAAATGAATTGAAACGGCTTTCTATCGCTTAGATTTTGTTTGTTAAAAAGAACTAATATCCAGGGTTCTGTTGTGGTTTCAACACTGGATTTGCATCTAATTCTGCTTGTGGAATTGGAGAAACCAATCTGTTATCGCCAGACGGAAAGTTTACAATTTTCCAGTGTACAGTAGAGCCGGTTCTGTCGACACCTTTTTTCGTACGCAACAAATCAAAAAACTTATGTCCTTCACCATATAACTCTTTATTGCGCTCCGTTAGTATCTCTTCAATTAAAGCATTACCTGTGTTCACAGAAACAACTGTAGCTATCCCAGCGCGTTGTTGAATAGCCAATAACGCCTGTTTAGCTGCGGGTTCGTTACCTAGTCTTGCTTCAGCCTCTGCTTCAATTAAATACATCTCTGAAGAGCGAATTAGCACCTGATTATTAGCAGGCGTAGTTGTAAAGTCGAACTTATTGATCAGATACCCCTCACCCCTTCTTCTATATGCTGCGGTACTTGCAGCTGCCGTTGGGCTACTTTTAACCAGAAATTGCTTTTTACGCTCGTCGTTTGCTGCAAAAGAATTAAAAAAGTCGTCTGTAACTCTAAAACTAGAATAGCCCGAGTCATAAGGATCATAAAAAGATGACACTGCCAAGAAACCCTGGTTATCATCTGTTCTTACATTGATGGCGTAAATCCACTCAGAAGTTGGATTATTAAAACCTGTTAACAATGCGGCTGCCGTACTTAATGGTTTGGCCGCACGCGCTAACTTAGCATAGCGACTAGCTTCGGCCCAATTACCCATGTTTAAATAAACACGAGCTAACATACCTTGTATAGCAGGAACACTCATTCTATAAATACTGGTCCTGCCTGTTGTTGGTAAGTTTGTTTCCGCATATTTCAAATCATCAATAATAAAAGCGTATACATCTTTTACTTTATCCCTTGCCGGAGATGTTTCATCTGGTCCAAGTGGTTTTCTTAAAATGGGTACACCAAGGGCTTCAGGATTTACGCTGTAAGGTTGGGCAAACCAACGCACCAGCCAAAAGTAAGTATAAGCTCTCAATGCACGTGCTTCCGCTAAATATTCTGTTTTTAGGGCATCGCTTATAGGAGCATCCGGAATATTAACAACAAACTGATTTGCATTTGAAATCACTTTATAACTGTACTGCCACCAGGCATAGGCATCGCCGTTGTTTACTGTTTCTACAAACTGATATTGTGCTACAAAACGGTTATAGTTTCCAGCACCGCTGACAATCATTACATCGTTACCCTTAACATCGGCACTTAATATCATGTTATTAGTATAGCCCGAAAAGGTAGTAAGATCGTAAATACCAGTCATGGCTGCCTGTATTTTTGCTCCTGATGAAAAAGCATCTTTAGCATTTATTTGTTGTGTTGGGGTTACTTGCAAAAACTCTTTCTTGCAGGATGTTGCCCCAACAAGAAGAAGCATTACTCCGGTATATAAGGCCGTTTTATATGTTTTTATCTTTCTCATTACTTTATCAATTAAAATCCAACATTAAGACCTAACGTGAATGTTTTAACATTTGGAATATCGTTATCAGTTAAACCGGTAAGGGCTGATTCAGGATCCATACCTTTATGTTTAGCCCATGTAAATGGATTTTCAGCCATTAAATACACCCTAACATTCGACAAATGGACGGTTTCTAACCAGTTTTTCCTTAAAGAGTAGCCTAAGGTGATATTTTTAACACGCATAAACGATCCGTCGTACAAGAAACGGCTTGATTGGTTGTTTCCTAAATCAGTATTATTGATTACAAAGCGGGGCACATCGGTTATGTCACCTGGTTTTTGCCAGCTGTTAAAATTATCTATTGATAATTGCTTACCTACAGAACCCCCACTATGCATCAGATTACCATATAAGGTGTCGTAAATTTTAGCACCTGTAGAAAAATAAGTGAATACGCTTAAATCAAATTCTCTATATCTAAATGTATTGTTAAAACCTCCGGTGAATTTTGGTAGCGAAGAACCTAAACCATCATAACGTGTTGCGGTTGACCAGTTTTTTGTGGTAATTCTGTTGCCTGTAGCCTGACCATTTACAATTTCGTCGGTATACCACATTGGCCGGCCATCTGCCGGATCAACCCCTGCATAATCGCGTAGATACCACTGATATCTATCTTCACCCACTTTCCATCTTTTGGTACCATCAATTACCTCATTTTGGGTCATTGCATTGATTTTGTTTCTATTAGAAGTAATGTTAAAGGAGATATTCCAATCGAAATCTTTGGTTTTAACCGGGTTTCCGTTTAATAAAATCTCTACACCATAATTATCCATCGAGGCAAGGTTTGTAGTCAAATTATCAAAACCAGTCAATCTTGTAAGAGGCTGATCAAACAATAAGCCTTTAGATCCTCTTTTATAATATGAGGCTTCACCGCTAATTTTTCCTTTCAGGAAAGCGAACTCCACACCAATATCTAAAGTTGAATTCTGTTCCCATTTCAGGTTTACATTTTCGAGTTGAACGTAGTTAATACCCGATTGTCCTTCGTAGTTTTTACCCAGGCCATATAAACCTTGGGCTGCATAACGATCAATTCTGTCATTACCTGAAGTACCATAACTGGCTCTTAACTTTAATTCATCAATCCAGTTTACATCTTTTAAGAAATTCTCTCTGCCGATGCGCCATCCACCACCAACAGAATAAAATGTTCCATATTTATTGTCATTTCCAAAAACAGATGAACCGTCTCTTCTTAAACTCCCAGATAGATAATACTTACCTGCATAGTTATATTGCAAACGCGAAAAATACGAGGCAAACCTTTGTTGAGTATAATAAGATTGTACTGTTGATGGTGTTGATGCTGCTATTTGCTCATTAGTACCTGGGAAAGGGAATCCTGTAACCTGCGAGTAGTTAAAATCACGCTTTGAACGGTACGCTTCCTGGCCTAATAAAACATCGAAATTATGCTGATTGAAAGTTTTGTTATAGGTTAAAGTATTTTGAAACGTTACAGTAACATCCTCTTTAGAATAACGGTATGCGCGCCCTTTTACACTCACCCCGTCGCCATGCTCCATGTTGTAGAACTGGCGCTCCCGGTTGTTGATATAATCAACTCCTACCATAGTTTTAACAACAAAATCTTTTAAAAACCGAACCTCCGCATAAGGGCTGGTAATAACCCTGTTGGTTATGGTATTGTATTCATTCAGTTTAGATAAACCAACGGGGTTAAAATCTGGTGTAACCGGGTTAATGTAGTTGTAGACAGGGTTTCCGACTGCATCGTACACTACGTTTCCGTTCGTATCACGTACATATAACGGATAAATATTGGCTGTTTGATCGGCAAAGTTTACCGGGTTATCAGAACCAGTACTTCCGGCCGGGGTGTTTTGTTCAGTACGGGTCAAACTGTTGTTAATACCCACTTTTAAGAAATCGGTAACATCGGTATTGAAGTTAAACTTGCCTGAATAGCGTTTAAAATCAGAGCGAATTACAATACCATTTTGCTCAAAGTACCCCCCAGAAACAAAGAATTTACTTCTGTCATTACCGCCGCTAGCTGATAAATCGATATTTTTAGTTACACCTCTACGTAATACTTCATCACGCCAATCGGTATCGTAAAGCAATGATGCTCCATTAGCCAATACTCCATTTGCTGTGTAAGGATTAACTGTGTTGTATGGATTTACAACTAATTTAGCATTAGTTAATCCGTTTGCAGCAGTAGCTGCGGCATCAGGAGCTAAACCCGCTGCTAAACGCTGCGCATAATAAACATCCCAAAATGTTTTGTAATATTGTGTGGCATCCATTACCTCGTGTTTATCTACTGCCTGGTAAGAATATCCGGTGCTAGAGCTTAGATTCAATTTAGTTTGGCCTGCCTTTCCTTGCTTTGTTGTGATCAATACCACACCATTTGCTGCCCTAGAACCATAAATAGCTGCAGCGGTCGCATCTTTTAATACCGTTACCGAAGCAATATCGTTGGGATTTATTGAAGAAAGTACATCAGAAGTTTGTGCAACAGAACTTAAATCGCCATTAGTAATGGCAATACCATCAACTACATAAAGCGGGGTACTCGAAGCTGTGAAGGAACCTACTCCACGAATCCTAACAGTAGAAGTAGCGCCTGGCTGACCAGATACACTCGTAACTTGAACACCTGCAGCTGCACCCTGTAAGACCTTTTCAAAAGAAGTAACCGGACGGTCTTTGAAAACGTCCTCTTTAACTACCGCTGCAGAACCCGTAAAGTTTTCTTTCTTTACTGTTCCATAACCAATAACCATAACATCCTGAAGATTTCTAGCTGATGATACCATGCGAATATTTAACGTTTCGCCGGTTATTCTTACTTCCTGCTCGGTATAGCCCACATAACTTAGCACTAGCGTTTGTGCATCTGAAGGTATGGCAATAGAAAAGGTTCCCTGTCCGGTGGTTTGCGTCAACTGTGTAGTACCCTTTACTTTTATTGATACGCCGGGCAATGGTAAACCATCATCAGCATCAACCACCTTTCCGGTTATTGTTTTATTCTGCGCCAGGGCGTTGAAATAAGACAAAACCGCAACCATTAAAATCAATAGTAATTTTTGTTTCATGTTTCGAAATAAATAGTTAGTAAATAATTTGTTCTTTAGTTTTAGCAGATACGCATGAAACCAAATCAACAGGCAATTTAGGCGCTGCCGAAATTCGAAAATGTGCGAAAATCACCATTTTAGAAACGGTCGGTATAAACGCAAAAAAGCAAACCCCAATCCTGGCAGTTTGCTTTTTTAATCATTATTAACCTAAACAGGAAAAAACTTCTACAAATTGTCCTGCAAGAGCTTCAAAAATAGTTTCATCCTAACATTCTAAATATGCAGAAATCACTATTTATAATTAGTTCAACCTACTCTTTCTATATTTTAGCGGGGTAATATTGAACGTGTGTTTAAATAACCTGATGAATGAACTTGGGCATTCAAACCCTACTAAACCAACTATTTCGTTTAAGGAATAAGTGGTAGTTTGCAATAGTTTTTTAGCCCTGTTTAATCTTAACTGCATTAAAAACTGGTATGGGCTAATCTCATATGCTTCTTTAAATGTTCTTAGCAAATGGTTAACCGATAAACATGCCTGTTCGGCAATGTGCTCTAATGTTATATTTTGATTGTAATTGCTGCTAATGTATTCTTTAGCGAGTGTTAATCTTTTTAAAACCTCTTCGCGGGTTTTTGTTTTGATAAAGCTGAGTTTATCCAGTTTCTGAGCTACCTCTTTATCATAAATTTTATAATAGTTTAAAAGGCAGTGGTACAGGTATTCATTAATCAGCATTTCGTCTTTCAAACCTTTATCGAGCTGACTTTTTAAATGCAGCACATTAAAGCGCATATCGCCAGAAAACGGATAAAGTGATTCGATAAAAGGAGGTGTTTCACCAGCTTCTTTTCCGGCAAGCAAACTTTCGTTGCTGTTCGAAAAAGTGTGGTGAAAATCTTTAATAAATTTTTCGCCAAAAGAAACTGAAAATGTATTTACCGGACTTATCGAATCTATTTTGCTGCTAAAATTTGTTCCGGCATTTACTACAGCGAAAGTATCGGGATAAATGCTAAACTTACGCTTGTTAATTTCGCAATTTTCGGTTCCGTTAAAAACGAATTTAATGGTATAAGCATCGTTCTGTTGCTCATAAAGGGCCTCACAGGTGCTTTCACTTATAATTTTATTCCTATTGCTCAATTCTTTTACGTACCTCATAACATTAATCCTCATTGTAGTTACGTTGCTCCAATATGATAAAATGATTACCATAAGGATCAGAAAATTCGATACTTAAACCCTCACTTAAGTAAGCTGGTCTGTCTTTAAAAATAACCCCTCTCGATTTTAGCCTGCAATAATCTTCTAAACAATCATCGCTGGTTAATACAATTTTATTGGTCTGGTTTTGATGCTTTTGTTCTGACAGGAAAATATTGGTCTCGTGATCTGCCCTAACCATGATTCCTTTTTCCTTTTCAGAAATCATTGTCGATTCTGTCGGCATTCCTAAACAGTTGGCATAAAATGCATCTGCATCATTTAGTTGCTTTACTTGCACATAAAAGAATTTTACAGATTGGTTCATTGCCTTGTTTAATTGTATGATGTAAAATTAAACTGAAATTGAACCCAGAGCATCACCCAAAAAGGGTGATTTTCGCATTATTTTTTAGCAAAATATAGGTATAGATTAAATAAAGCGCTTTTCTTTGGCTGTTTTAATCGCTTCTGATTTGGAGTTTACATCGAGTTTGATGTAAATATTTTTTACATGGCTCCTTACGGTTTCCTGATCAATAAAGAGATCGTTTGCGATTTGAGATTTTGTTTGTCCATTTGCAATCCGATCTAATATTTCTGTTTCGCGTTTAGTTAAAGGAGAATTCAGATTTTTTTGAAAAGAATGCATTACAATGCGCGCTACATTTGTACTCATGGCCCCTCCGCCAGTACTCACTTCTCTTACGGCATCTATAATTTTTGAGGCGCTCGAATTTTTGGTGAGGTAGCCACCTGCGCCCATGGTTAGGGCTTCGAAAACCAATTCGGGCGAATCAAAAACGGTGAGGATAATAATATTCGCGTTAGGTAAGGCCTTTTTGATAAAAGGTAAGGCCTGCAGCCCGTTGGTGCCTGGCATCTGGATATCGAGCAAAATCACATCTGGATGATCGGCCTCTAAGTATTTTTTGGCCAAATCGTATGATGCATAAGCGTTAACGACTACAAAATCTTCAACATCGCTTAATAACGATTCATAACCCATTCTTAAAATATCGTCATCTTCGATTAGAACAATTCGTAAATTCTGGCTCATTTTGTGGTTGGTTTTAATTAAGACGCTTTTAGTCCTATTTTGTAACAGGAATTCTGGTAGAAATTGTTGTAGTGGTGCCTTTCCCTTTTATGGAAGAAATCTGAAAGGTCGATTTTATACGTTTGCAGCGGGTTTGAATATTGTTTAATCCTCTTCCTTTCTGTACCGTTTCAAGATCAAAACCTTCGCCATCGTCTGTTGTTAAGATGTTTACTGTATCATGATCGGTTTCAATAACCATAATCAATACCTGGCTTGCTTTGGCATGTTTTAACACATTATTTAACATCTCCTTAAAAATTAATGTTAGGTTTCGGTTAAACTCCATCGATAGGTGTAGTTTTTGATATTTGCTTAACACGCCTTCCATTTTAAATGTAACGCCGGTGTTTTGGAAAAGATCGATTCCAAAATTTTTAATGTGCATCAATATCTCAAAAAGATTATCGCTATGTGGGTCTAGCGCCCAAAGAATATCTTTAGTTCCGGTATAAAGCAGGCTGGCATTCTCTCTGATTAGCCTGATCAGTTCTTTTTGCTCTTTTTCGGTTCCAGCTACCTTTTTATCCAAAATTTCGGATAAAACATTAATCCGGGTCAGTTTATTGCCAATGTCATCATGAAAATCTTCTGCAGTTTGCTTTCTTATTTTTTCCTGCTCTTTTAATTTTAACTTTTCGAACTGATGTTTTTTACGTTCTCTGGTTTTAAAAATGAGGTAAAAGATAAGCCAGATCAGGAAAATAAGCACCAAAAATGCGCCAATCTTAAATAAAATGGTATCGTAATACGGCGGTACAATGGTAAAGCTAAACTGTTCGATATTTGATTGCTCGCCATTTGCGATAGCATAAACCTGAAAAGTATAACTACCTGGTCTTATGGCCGAATATTCGATCTCTGTGTTGGGTACAGGTTTGCTGAAATCGTTATCTACCCCGACCAGTTTGTAGCGGTAAAGTACACTTTCTGGATTGGTGAGATAAACCCCTTTAAAACTTATCGAAATGTGGTTTTGACTGTAGTTAAGTTTATAAAATTTATCGCCTTTTCCGTTCAGGTCTACTGAAAGATCTTTTGCCCGATCATTTTTATGAAAAACACTAACCTGTTGAATATGGATAAAAGGATTTTTTTTATTCCCTGGGAGTACATTGGTTTTGCATTGAATGAGTCCATTTATAGTACCTACCAAAATGCTGTTTTTGTAATTGATAATTGCGTTTTGGTTACACTCAACAATTAACGGATGATCCCTGAAAACTTCATAACTTTGTTGTTGCCTATTAAAAGTTAATTTGTTAATCCCCCGCCCTGTTCCGGCCCACAAATTATTTTCATTATCGGTTGCAAGGCTATAAATATCATTTGAGTTTAACCCATTGGCAACAACATAACGTTTAATGGCTTTTGTTTTTAAATTCCAGGTGATGATCCCATCGCCAAGCGTAGCAAAAATTAAATTTTCACCCTGCCTTATAATGCTCAGTACGTAAACATTGGTGAGCGATTTGATACGAAATGTTTTATCTATCTTTTTGTTTTTGATAAGTGTAACGCCGTTGGAGGTGCCAAGAAACACGCTATCCTTCCGCAAGGGGTAAATACACGATAAATAGCCATCAAATCCGCTTATCCGTTCGGTTTTCCCATCCTTTAAATAAGTAGATGACATGAGACCGTTTATCCAGATCCCTCCTTCCTCGTCTTCAGCTATCGAGCTGTTATCAAATTTATCTGGCTTTAATACCTGACTAAATTTCTGTCCGTCGTACTTCCAAATGCCTTTACCATAGGTAGAGAACCAAATATTTTTGGCTTTATCGGCATAAACGAAGTAGATTTTTTTATCCTTAAAGGCGGGAATATTAACGTTTTGTACCTCTTTACCATCATACTTAAAAACACCTTTATTAAAAGTGCCAAACCAGAGGTTATCATTTTTATCTGCCGCTATTCCGCTTATCGGATAAGCCAGATTCTTGCCCTTAAACCTATTGTAACGAATAAAAGCATCGCCTTCATATTTGTAAATACCATCACTAAAACAAGATATCCAGATATTATTTTCGGCATCGCTAAATATTTCGTTAACCTGGTTATCGCTCAATCCATTTTCTCCGTTAAAATTTATGATCGCCCCGTTTTTATTGATCAAGTAAGCTCCTTTTTCTGAGCCTACCCACATATTTCCACGATGATCCTGCGCGATTGAGTAATAGGTATCAATGCCCTCTTTTTTAAAAAACGGCTTAATTATTCCGTTTTCCAGCTCATAAATTCCGCTACGGTCGGTTAAGAGATAGGCCTTGTTGTTTACTGTTTTATCGAATAAAATCTTCCGGATAGATGAAGTATTAATGGCTGACGGTAACTCCTGGTAGATTGTCCAATTGTTATTCTTTAGCTGATAAATCCCTTTTCCTGATACAGCGGCATATAGGTTTCCATCGTTATCGCTGTTTATGGTATTAATATTTTTATTGGCAATGGAATAAAAAACAATTTTATTCTTTTCAATTTTGAAAAGCTTATGTTCACTTATTCCCCAAATAACACCCTCTTTGTCTTTAAGCAAATGGCTTACCCCTTTGCCCGAAAACAGGGTGCTTATTTTTCCGCGTTTAAGAATACTGATGCCTGTTTCGGTACCAAAGAGCATTTGGCTTTGGTTATCCTCGGCAATACAGTTTACTGAATTTGAACCTAACCCATCGGCTTTGCTGTACGAGGTAAATTGCCTGCCATCGAAATTACTTACCCCACCAAAAGTACCAAGCCAAAGCGTCCTGTCTTTTGCTTGATAAATTACCATTACCTGCGATTGAGGCAAGCCATCTTTTAGGCTGTAATTGGTAAAATTATAGCTTTGGGCCGATAGCTGAAGGCTAAAAAGCAAAATGAAAGAAACTATGAAATTTATTTTGATTATAGACAGTTTACTGCACATGTAATACAAAATAAGCATAATTTCTTTCAAAAGCCATCCCCCTTTTTGGGGGATATTACATTATTATGCGTTACCCATGTATGGGTCGGTTTGGGTAATTTCTCCGGTTTCTATTTTACCTGCATAACGGTGTTTAAATGTGGTATTGCCCGTCTGCACAATACTGAAATCGTACCAATTCGCATTTTTAGCCAGATTAAACGAGATATCTGTACCCGATTTTGGCTTGATTGTTACCGTTTTGCTCCCTGATTTGTATTTGTTATCTACAATTTCAAGCGTAACTAAACTCGCGCCCTTGTTCTCAATAGCGAAAACCAGGGCACCCGTAAGTTTTTTGCTTACCAAACCAGCTTGCTCTGGATATGCTTTTACAATAACGGAAGGATTTTTTTTGCCGCCTACGAAATGTCTGTAAAAACCATTCGGACCACTTATTGTAAGGTCATAAACTTCATTGTCAAAATCATCCAGTTTAATGCTGTCTTTTAACACATCGCCAGCTTTAACAGCATAGGCCCATGTTTTGCCCGCAACACCTTTAAATTTGGCAATGGTATTCATGTTGAAAGGCGCACCAACAGTTTCTGTTTCGCTACCGAACAAGGTTTTTGCCGATTGAAAAGTAAGTACTATTTCATTGTTAACCAGATTTGCATCAACGGTTAAATGATAAGGCAAGGCACAGGCATGTTTCGTTCCATTCTCCTGCCTAGGGGCATGATTAGATGTTTCAGCAGAAAAGGCTTCGAATCTATTTATTTTTGCAACTTCTGTTTTATTCATTGCGGTAGGGCCAACCTGGGCAGGCTTATTTTTAGCATTACCGATATTCGTTACTACCACATCGCGTTTTAATGGCTCTGGAGATTTAATTTCTTCTCCATTGTACGGCCTGAACACCGAGGTTAGATCGCCACAGATATTCCTTCGCCAATCGCTAATGTTATTACTTTTAATGGTTTTGCCTGTTTTTTTAGCCAGCCATTTTTCCATAAACATTAATGATGAAGTATGATCGAAAACCTGAGAGTTTACAAAACCGCCCTTGCTCCAGGGTGAGGCAATAACCAATGGTACACGATAGCCCAAGCCGATCGGGCTTCCCTTTCTTGCTTCAAAATCAGTGGTATAGTTTATTCCTTCAGATACCTTTCCGCTGGTTGAATCATCAGGGTTTGGCACCACAAAAGGTGGCTGATGATCAAAGTAACCATCATTTTCATCGTAGGTTAAAACAAAAATTGTTTTTTTCCAAACCTCTGGGTTTTTGGTTAAAATGTCTAGCGCTTCGCTTACATACCAGGTTCCATACAATGGTGAGCTGGTATGATCAGAAAAACGTTGAGGCGCAACCAACCACGAAACCGTTGGTAATTTTCCGCTATCTACATCTTTTCTAAACTGATGGAAAATATCGCCTTTAGGCACATTAATCGTTTCAGACTTACCTTGGTCGTTCTTAAAAGTAAATGGTTCAAGATCGAGATAATCTTTTTTAGAAATGTTTGTGGTAAACGCTTTATCTACTAAGTTTTTTTCCTTTTGTGATAACTTATCGTATTTCTCCTGAACCTCTTTTGCGGTTAGAGCCGGTTTAACGGTATTATCGCCGTTTTTTCTAAAGTAAGCCGATAATTTAACGTTATGCCTGCTGATGTACTCTACAGGATTATCGCCATAATTACCCAACCAATCATCTATTTCGCCTTCGGGAAGTTTGGAGGTCCATAATTCGTTTTGGTAAATGCGCCAATCGATACCATTATCTTCTAATGTTTCCTGAAAAGTTGGCCAATCTACAAATACATTATTTTGCGATTCAGCCTGATCGTTATTGACCACCGCAACCCGGTTTGCGCTTTTTTCTCCGCGAACGGTTCCTGTAAAAAAGAACAGTCTGTTTGGTGTTGTTCCGGTTAGCGATGAGCAAAAATGCTGATCGCAAATGGTAAAAGCATCGGCCATGGCATAATAAAAAGGGATATCATTCCGATCGTAATAAGCCAATGTCATTGGTGTTTTAACCGGCAACCATTTATCGTAACGGCCACCATTTCGTGCCGCAACCTGGTCGTTCCATGAATGTGGTAAACCACCTTGCCAGGTGATTTTCGTTTTGTTGATATCCACGTGAAAAGGGGCATAGGTATAACCCTGACCGTCTTTTTGCAACCAAACTTTGTTTCCATCAGGTTGAATGTGTGGGTGAGGATCGTTAAACCCGCGAACACCTTTCATTTTACCAAACATATGGTCGAAAGAACGGTTCTCCTGCATCAGGAAAACAATGTGTTCGGCATCGTAAAATGTACTGCCCGGCTCAGGATTAATCGACATGGCTTTTAGCACCGAACTGGGCAAGGTATTGGCCATGCCAGTGGCTCCGGCAAACAAGGCCGCTTTTTTTAGAAATTCTCTACGTGAGTCCATAAATTATACAATATAGCTTAGATACCGCAAGTTATAATTTCAATTGCCAATTAGCAATTTTCAGTAGACAGTTAATTTATGGTGCTCATCAGCATGAAGTTCTTAGTCAATTTAATTATGACCGTCGACTAATAACCAATGGCCGATGAACCATTGAACTAACAAAATATTACTTCTGAAACACCCTTACATAATCAACCTTCATACTTGCGGGAAAAATAGATTCGTCTATTCCTTTTTTTCCACCCCAACCACCGCCAACAGCTACATTTAAAATAAGATGGAAGTTTTGATCGAATGGCCAATCGCCAGATCCTTTTTTGGTATTTTTAAAAGTGAGGTATTTTTGGTTATCAATAAAGAAATCTATTCTATCTGCAAACCATTCTACCGCATAAATATGATATTCGGTATAAGGATTATCAACCTTTAAGGCCTTGCCAACCTGCGTTTTAATTACGTGGTTAAATTTTTCGGTATGTACCGTTCCATGAACGCTATCCGGATCATAACCTACATGTTCCATAATATCAATTTCGCCGCTCTTTGGCCAGCCGCCGTATTTCCCTTCGGTTGGTAAAGCCCATATAGCAGGCCATAAGCCCCTGCCTTTTGGCAACATGGCGCGAACTTCTACCCTTCCGTATTTAAAATCGAATTTATTTTTCGTTACCAATCTGGCCGAAGTATAATGGTTGTTTTCCTTGTCTGCTTTTACCGCAGTAATATTCAGACTCCCTTTTTTTACAATTGCATTTGTGCTATCTGCATCGGTATAATATTGAAGCTCATTATTGCCCCAACCTTTTCCACCTACATCGTAACTCCAATTTTTTGCTAATGGTAATCCCGCATCGTTAAATTCATCAGCCCATTTCAATTTCCAACCCCTTGCAACAGGTGTTTTTTTGAGCTCTTCGAAGGTCAATTCTGGCTCATTAGTGGTAATATAATCAACCTGATGTGCCAAAAGCCATTGAATTTCGGGAACAGTGTTTACCGTCCAGGCATTTACCTTTAAGCCTAACTTGTGGGCATTTTCAATCCACCCATCTTTTTGGTAAACACTAAAATGATAATCAACCCCGGTTAATTTATCTGCTTTCATTTGCTCAGCACTGATTTCGCCTTTTAAGTAGGCCACTTTGGCTTTTGGTAAGAGCGCTAGAATCCTTTTACAGTAATCGTAGTCAAAACTGATATACTCCGTCCACTCCACTACCTTGAGTTTCTGAACCATTTCAACACATTTATTGGTCACCTCAATTCCACGTTCTTTACTAACTAATGAAGGTTTGATCTCTAAAATCAGTTTGGTTGTTCTTTGCTTTTTACCTTCCAATAAATAAGCCTCAAGCGTAGGAATTTTTTCGCCATTGCTCATGGTTTTCGTCAATAAATCAGCATAGTTTACTTTTTCGATAACCAAACCCTGAAATTCAGGATCGTGATTAATGACCAAAACATTGTCTGCAGTCATCCACACATCGAATTCCGATCCATAACAACCCAGCTTTACAGCTTCGTTTAATGAAGCGATAGAATTTTGAGGAAAATTATTTTTCTTCCATGCCCCACGATGGGCAATCACCTGGTTTTTGTTCCAGTTAAATTTTTGAGCAAAAGAGGCGGTAAAAATGAACAACATTAGTGCAGAAATAAATACTCGTTTCATATTTTGGTTTTATTATGATTGACCTGAAATCATGATCGTTCCATCTCAATTGAAAACAATTTTATAAAATGGAAGATCAAAAGTAGATTTTTAGCCCGAAAACAAAATAAAGTTAATGTAACCATTATATGAATAAAAACAAAAAAGCTTATCCATCCAGATAAGCTTTTCGATCATTAACTATTTAACATGCACCCCTTCTACAAGGTGTAATTCTTATTTATTTTGAACCGCTTTCATTAATGGGTTCTGTTTTCATTTTATACTTGCTGGCATAGCTAGCTGCCATTTTTATAAACCTGTTATAACCAGCTTCATCCTGCGCTATTTTATTTACCGCCGCAGCTGTTTTCATAAATTCAAGGCCGCTGTCTTCAGTAACAATGGCATCGGCCCATTTACAGAAGAGCGTGGTAACCTCTTGGTTAAATCCTTTTTTAGCCAATAAAGTGCTATAAAGCGCATTAAAATGGTATTGATATAAAACTGGATTTTTTATCGAGAATTTCAGAAAACCAACGGTATCTTTTTTCATTCCTAAGAAATATTTATTGCCCAAAGTTTGGAGGCATACTTTCCATGTTTTTTCTGTGAAGTATTTTTTCTGGCCAGTTAAAAAGTCTTCAAAAGCAGTATCATTCAAATTTGTTTTCATTGCTTTGGCCAGCCTTTGATTCAATCCGTAATCTATCACTGGTTGTAAAACTTCTTCACCATAAAGTGAGGCATATCCATTATAATCGGCAAAAATGGTTTCAATAGCCTTTTCATCTGCCGATCTGGTAACCAGATAAGGCAACAAGGCATTCTCAGCCTTAAAGTTTTTTAAAGTATCGCTATAGGTTGCTAAGATAGCTGGGGTTATTCCCTTCCTGGTTTTACAGAATTCTACATAAAACGACGGATATTTTTTTTCATCATATTGTGTAGAAAAACCAGTTAAAAACTTCTGTTGATTTGCTTTTTGGCGCGCATCGGCAAACAATGCGAGCAAATTCCCCGGATCTTTGTAGCCAGATGATGAGCTGATTAATTTTCCATCACTGTTTAACACCAGGAAAGTTGGGAATCCATTTAAAATATGCTGCACTTTTAAGGTATCGCCAAGCTTATCCTTAAAAATATCTACTTTGAGCATTAGGAAATTTTTGTCCATTTCTGCTTTAACAAGCACATTTGGAAAAACATTTTCATCCATTTGAGCACATGGGATACAGCCTGTGAAATAACAATCAACAAAAATGAGTTTATTTTCTTTTTTGGCTTGTTTCAATACGCTGTTTAAGGATTGATTTTGTGCCAGACAGCCTATAACAGCGAACATCAGACAAATAGTATGGATTATTTTTTTCATAAATCTATTTTTTGGTTATTGAGATATTTTGTTTTTCTCCATTTGCGGTGTAGGCAATTTTGAAGCTTTTGCCAGAGGGTGCTGCTAAAACCGCAAGCATTTTCTTGCTGTCTTTAAGCAGAACTGATGCGGCGACGCCATCAATACTTTCAATTGTCTGCCCCGCTTTTAATGTTTCGCTTTCAACCGGAGCAACCACACTTAACAACTTTAATTTTCCATCCTGATCGAAGCCGAATAAATAAGCGCCCAAAACAAAATCGTTAGGGAAATTTAACGTATGGTTCGGGACGAAATGGATTTCCTTTTTCTGCAGATTAATGGTGAAATTATAACGCCCTATGGTTCTGATACCGATTGATCCATCAAAGCCCGGATTCCAGTTTTCGCTCTGGCCACCTCCGGCCATGAGGGTAACCGGAAAATCGGCTAGCTTAGGCATATTTGAAAAAGAAAACGATGCTGCCCTGCCGCTGTAGGTAGGTGTGCTGATACCCATGCTGGTTGTGGTACCATTATATTCGGGTTTAAAACCACTTACCAATAGTTTATTCTTTTTTACAAATGGCCTGAAACAAATGAGATTATATGCCGCACCGGTATCGAAAACAAATTCGCCTGCATGTTCCTGGCCAGGTATTATGCTTATCTCACCCGGAATAATAAACAACCCGGCAGGCACGATAACCGGAACCGATTTCCCCTGGTCTTGGTACTCGTAATCGCCAAAATTATAAAGTGAAAGTTCTTTTTTATCGAAATCTACTTTGGTAATGTAGTTTTTGGCAATACTATTGCCAATGATGCCATCGCTTCCTTTGTGCATTTCAGGGAAAATAGCAAAGCTTTGGTTTTTTAAAAAGAATGTATCCAGCTTGATGGTGTTTCCCTCTGAAACAGATATTTGCATATTCCCGCCCACTACAGATGTACTTTGCTGGCGGGTAGCTTTTATACCTACAGAATCGGCAAGGGCTTTGGTAATGGCCATTCCATCTGCTCCGGTATCAAAAAGCAGTTTTAGCGGTCGCTGGCTATTGTTTACCTTAACTGTTAAAATGACAGAACCATCTTGTACTTCGAAGGGGATTTTAGCAATCAATACCGATTTTTTATACCGGTTCATGCCATAAAGTTGGTCGAAAATATCAGCGTAGAGAAGTTTGTACTGCGCGTCGGTAAAAATAAAGCTTTCTTTGCCTGCCTTTCCTTTGTTAAACGGAAATACGGTAAGTTGAATATTTTCGTTTTGTTTTGCCTCACTTTTCAATTGTAGCGAATCGCAGGCGTAACGCTCCACAATAGCTTTTAACATCTTATCGGTTGAGGGTCTGGAATAAGCAGCAACAGAAAATTTGGCGCTTAAACTCTCCATTACAGGGTCAATAGATTTTTGAGCGAACATTTTGTTCAAGCTTTCGATTGTCGTTTTGGCGTTTTGTGCCTGCACGTTTAGCGCCGATACCAAGACGCTCAAAAACAGTATTGCTTTAATTTTCATTTTATCTGAGTTGGTGGATTTAAAATCCATAAATTTTTTCGAGGGCCTGGTCAATATCATCAGTAGCACTCGAGGTAATACGGAGTATTATTTTACCCTCGCTGCTGAGCAGTATCTTGGTTGGAAAAGCCACAATGTTATAGTCTTTTACCAAATTCTGCTTATCCATATCCTCATTATTAAGCACATTGATATAGGTGAGTCCATCTTCTTCAATAGCCTTAAGCCAGGCTGTGCGTGCCTCGCTAAGTAATTTTTTCTGCTCTTGTGCTATGGCTATAATTTCAAAACCTTTGGATTGGTATTTTGCGTATAATGCCTTAAGATGTGGGTTACTGGCTCGGCAAGGCCCGCACCAGCTGCCCCAAAAATCGAGCAGTACAGTCTTTCCCTTAAAATCAGCCAAATTGATGGTTTTGCCATGATTGTCGGTTTTCTGAAAACCAATGGCATCCGATCCTTCAGGAGTAGCACTTATTTTTTTGATGTATGCCTTGATTCTCTCTGCGATAGGATGGTTTTTATATTTGGACGATAAACTGTTCCACGTGGAAATAAAATCGCCTGCGGTATACAGGTTTTGCATTCGGGTTAATAAAAATACAGAAGCAAAGGCATCCCGATGGTTTTTAACAAAGTCGCGCTTTACGTTAACCAATTTTCTGTTTATTGCAGTAGCCTCAGCGCCAAGCGCCTTTGATTGCGCCGCATTCGTGTTTTTTTCTCCATTAAAAAGCAACTGCATAATTTCGTAATTACGCATTTCCTCTTTTTTTACCAGCTGTTTATAGCTGTCAAACACATTGTTTTCTTCATCGCCGCTTACCTTTGCAAACTGAACCAATAAGGCATCGCCAGTTATTTTAATCCCTTTATCGAAAACGAATAAATCAAGAACGGGAGATGGATTCGAAACGGTTTTGTCATTGTTCGTAGCATTTAAACCCCTTGATACCGAAACATCAAAACGGGCAATGGCTGGTTTTTGCAAGCGGGGTACCTTTAAAGAAAAAATATCGTTAATGGCATTTGCTCTATAACTTCTCGATACACCAGCATCATCAGCAAAAGAAATCCAAACCGATTTATTTCCCAGGCCTTTAAGTTGCCCGCTAATTTGTATACTATCATTCTGGCAATAGGCTTTGGGTAAAAAAAAGAGCAAAAGCGTAGCCAGCAATAGTTTTTTTATTGTTATCATATACGTAAGAAATGTAAAAAGCTTTGCCGCCGATATAGCGGCAAAGCAATGACCTAATTGGCCAAAGTTTTTTGCAATAATGCTTTTAACTCTGGCTGAGAAGGACGGGGTGAATCAACGGTTACAATTTTGCCCTGTTTATCGAAAACCAAAAAACGGGGAATGGCATTAATTTTATAATATTTAGAAAACTCATTAGCTGGTCCGCCGGCAAAAAGCTGTAAGCCGCCCAAATTTTCATCCTTGATCATTTTAAGCCACTTTTCTTTATCCTTTTCTGCATCGGTAGATAAGCTGATAATCTGAACATCTGTCCCTTTCATTTCTTCTTCCAGTTTTTTAAGAAATGGGATTTCAGCTTTACAAGGTCCGCACCAGGTTGCCCAGGTATCAACCAACACCACTTTTCCCTTAAAATCTTTCATGCTATACACTTTACCGGTATTATCTGCATAAGAAAATTCGTAAGCATCGGTACCTGGTTTATAGGTTAACAAAGGGTTCATAATGTTACTGCTACGCTCTTTTTGTGCTTTGGTAATCACGTATTTATCATATTTTGCCATTAAGGTTTGATAATCACCTATTGTTTTATATCCTGCTGCATTATCTAAAGCCAGGTCTCCTTTTAAGGTATCGTTCGGAACAAAAGAAGCAAAAAGGTCTACACCTTCAACCCCTCTTTTATAGGCTTTTCCCTGCTGGCGCATATTTACACTGATGATGGCAGATAGCGTACGGAAACCCCATGGATAAGTATAAACTTTATTGGTTGTTTTGGCAAAATCTTCTGCTTTTATGGTGCTATAAAAATTGCTGTACTCTTCTACCGAAGGGTGGGCAGATCGGGGAGTATTCAAGAAATTGGTTGCATAACTGGCTAAATCCCATACCATTATTGCCTTAATTTCCTTATCGAATTTAACGTTGCCGGTTGCCTTTCCATTTAAGAAAGTTTTACTCTTGGCCACAATTTCTTCTTGTTCCGGAAAATAATCAACAAAAGTACTCTGCACTTTCATAAAGTTGATGGCCTTTTGCTCTAACGGAAAAGTTAAATCGTGCCACTGGGTTAATACCACATTTTCTTTTGAGTTTAGTTTTCCGGTTAACACATAACTAGAATCCAATAGATTTACAGATAGTTGTTCCCCTCCCTTAAAATAGAATTTATAGTTATCATTAGGCCCGTTTTCGTTACCAGTACCGATTACGTATAAACCTTCGTATTCAGGGTAGAATAAAAAACCAAACTGGCCTGTAGCAGCTGGGGTTGTATTGGCAATTTCTACACTCTTACCATCCTTTACTTTAAACAGTTTTACAGCTGATGATCTTTTCTTTTTTAAGAGCCCTTTTACCTCTACTGGCTGTTGTGCCATTGCAGATATGGTTGCGATGCACAAAAGCGTGCTTAATAATGCTTTAATTTTCATTGGTTTAATTTGTATGTTTTTAATGCAGTGTTTTTGTTTAGCGTTCTCTATAGGTTAAACTCTTAATTTTTCCGAAACCGCTATAATTGGCATATGGTACCAAATCGCCGTTTACAGGTGGAACCGTATAAGTGCTAAGGCTTCCGTTCTGCCCCTCAGGCAATGCCGGATCATATGATGCAACCATTAACTTATTTGAGTCTTTATATTTTGTGGTATTCTTAAATTCATAAAACTGTAAGAAAGAAATTCTCTTAGTTCCCATATCGAGCATCAGTTTGGCCGATTTTAAAGACATATCGTATTCGTAAACTTTACTGCCAACGGTATAGAAAATATAACCCAAATCTGGATTCACAGCATATAATTCTGCATTTGCAAAATCTGTGGCTAAAATTTCTGCATAGTAAGATTGTGCATTGTTACCACTGTTAAATCGGGTCAGATAGCGTTTTGATGAGTTGGGATCTTTGAGTACACTAAACACCTCGCCGCCATTAAACGCTACCCATTGCATATAAATTAAATCCATCCCGGTTGAGAAATTGAATAATTTCTGTGCATCCGGAGGGTTTGGCAATGTTGTACAAGTTGCTGCCGAACCTACGTGTTTTACAAACCTACGGTTGGTAATGTCGTAAAATATAGCGTGGGCATTTGCAACAACAGCTGGGTTTCCTCCAACAAAAGGAGCAACCTTAAATCCTTTTTGTTCGGCTGTTATGTAATTTATAGGAGCAGAATAATATATGTTCTGTACACGCTCATAGTAATAAGCGTCCTGGTTTCCGATCATATATGCGGAGCTGCCTCCACGTTGTTTAATAACATCTGCATAAAACCCCTCAGGAACATTTCCATACATCTCATAAGTTAGGCCCATGGTTTTTGTCCATTTAAATGTATTAGGATCAACCTTTTGAGTACTTTTATCGGTACCAAAATAAACACCATAGCTAATTTGATCGGGCCCGACTAAAAGACCGGTGTTATAGGTATAAGCCAATACAGGTTTTCCGTCTAGTTTTAGGTCTGAACTCGTTGTGGCCAATAAATCTATAATTACATCGAACGTACTGCTTGTATTTAACGATAGCATATCTACTCTTGCTTTTCCCGATACATCGCACATCAACATCCAACCCTCATTTATCTCATTTACAACCTTTAACGTAAAAGGGTACCTAAATTTTACTCCCGTACTTTTATCAGTAACAGAATAATAAAATTGATAACTACCTGCAATAATTGTCATTTTTAAATCGAGGTTCCTTGTTGTGGCCAAAGTAAAGAGCTTAGAGCCTCCTACTCCATTTGGCCCGATGTAAGACCACTCGTAACTGTATTTAGATTCGTCTGCTCCAGCATCTTGTGTAAACTTCAAATCAGGCTTTAAAACAAATTGTTTGCTGTATACTGCGGTTAAATCTGGTGCGATACCGCTAACAGCTGATAGTTCATTTATATCATTGTAATTGTAATTGCCTATGTCCTTTTTACAAGCGCTAAATGTGCCTATAATACAAAGTGCAATGATCAATATGTATTTCTTGAAAGTCATAATCAATAATTTAAGGGATAGATTTTATTGAACAGAAGCACCCATAATCATTTCTGATCCGTCGTCTTCGTAAATAGTTTTTCCGGCTGCTTTTTGATCGTTTAAATAACGCTGCATAAATTTACCATATGCAGTAAGCTCAGCAATCGACATAGAGGTGTCCATGTAAGCTGGATCTATACCCAATACTTGAACAATCAAACTCAGCTTTTTTCGGGTAAAAGTACCTAGATAGCCATCCAACCACCTCCCCGGTTTTTTAATGATATCATTTACAAACCACCGGTATTTGATAAAGCTTAATCTTTGCCCGGTTGTGGCATTAATTAATTTATCTACCATATCAGTACTAAAGTTTTCATTCGCCTCCAGCTTAAAAAACAGTGTAAAATTCTGAGCCTGCATATCTACAGTTTTATGAAATTTAATCTTTACCGTATCTTGAAGTTTATTCTTTTTGATGCTAAAAGTTTGAGGTAAAGCGTCATAATGTTTTCCTTCTATGGCGGTCGACACCGGATCCATTATTAATTTATAAGAACGGTCTTTATCACTCACTGTGCCGGTGGTTTTAATTACCATGTTTACTATTGAATCTGTATTCTTCGCTAAAGAAAAAGACATTACAGTAGAATCTCTTATTACTTCACCGTTAAACGCGGGTAGCCTGCCGGCCTCATTAAAATATATATTGTTCTTACCGCTGTAGGTTTCCAGATTTTTTTTGCATGAATTTGCGAATATCAGTATCAGTAAACCTGCAGTATAAAATTTAATTTCTTTCATTGGATCAATCTTTTAGGTTAACGATATTGAGTTTCTGATAATGGAAGTGGTACTACAGGAACAATGGTTATATTCCCACTCCCCGTTCCATTTCCTACCGAGGTTACATTTCTACGTTTGTAGTAATAAAACAACTGTCCTTCGCCAAAAAATTCTTTTTGATATTCTTTTTGCAGCTCTGTATTTACATTCGCGGTGGTAGCAAGGTTCGCTAAGCCCCTGTTAAGACGTACCACATTCAATTGGTTAATACCATCCGATGCAACAGGTTCACATTCAGCAGCAATGAAATACATTTCGCTAATTTTTAAAAGTGGAATAGTAAATCTGAATGTTTTGGTTTTATCTACGATATCAGCATACTTATAAAAGGTCCTATAGCTTTTTATCCCTGTTGATGGGATCTGCCAATTTAAATTATATCTATAATCGCTTTCGTTAGATTCAAAAACCGTTGTTAATCTTGCCGCTGCAGGTGCTAAAATGTTACCCTCCGTAACTGAAGGATCAAATAAAGTAAGGTAATTGTTGTACAGCTGTGTATTCATTGTACCGAATATCATCTCTGTAGAAAATACACGATCGGGGTTTACTTTCTCGCTTAAAGCATTGGTGGTAGTCGTCCACTTAAATTTATCGGCTTGCTGTATAACTGATTTCGCTGCCGAAAGTGCAGATACTTTATCTCCCCGGTATAAGTGGGCTCTTGCCAACAAACCCTTTACAGCATAATAATTTAAGCGGTAGTTTCGACTATTGTTTACAAAATCGACCTCTGCATTTGCTGCCGGAGGATTAACACCCGAACTCGTAATGATGATATCATTTTTGAGTAATTCTTCCGCACGCTGAAGATCACTCAAAACCTTTTGCATTACTTGATTGGCGGGCAAAAGTGGATTAATTTTCGATTGACTGTTTTCATAATAAGGAATAGATTGTTTAGTCGAATCTGCTGAGCTGTATTTAGGACCATAAAGGCGTAAAAGATCAAAGTGAAGTAAAGCCCGCATGGCCAAAGCTTCTCCCTTATAAAGAGATTCGGTTTTTGTATCCAATACGCCGGTATATATTTCAAGATTTTCTAAAAAACTATTGATATTTAGAATCGTAGAATAGGCTTCCGTCCAAATAGCATCGAACTTGGTGGTTGCTGGCTTATCCCCGTAGGCATAAGAGGCAATTTTATATAAGCTATGCGTTGACGGCACATTATATCTTTGGGCTAAAATCTCTACTGTAGAAAGTGTAAGATTTTCTCCGTATAAATTAGATTTTGCCAGGTTAATATACAAGCCATTTAAAGCAGTATTTATTCCACCTTTACTTGCAAATACCTGGCTTTCTATAACCTTATCTTCTGGCTGAACGTTAAGGAATTTTTTGCAAGCACCCAGCAACAGTGACAATACAATTGCTGCTACAAATAATTTTATATAATTCTTTTTCATCTATATATTTATTAAAATGAAGCCCTGAAACTAAATGATACCGTTCTGGCAAAAGGGTAATCAATGCCCCGCTCCTGTCTAACAGTTGATGCTTTGAAAATATCGTTTGCCAATGCATTAATGGCGAGAGAACGCATACCCAATTTTTTAACCCAAACCTTATTGTCGAAAGTATAGCCAAGATTGATCGCCTCGCCACTTATTGTATTTTCCTTTTGTACAAATCTTGAGGAAATTGGTGTGGTCGATGTCTGTGATATAGATTTAAACTGAGCTACGTCGCCAGGATTTTGCCACCTGTCGTAGAGTGCTCTTTTATCTTGGTTAAGGTTTATATTCGAAAAACTAATGTTTTCAACCTTATCAAATAAGGCTCCATTAAATACATCACCACCAAGTTTATACCTAATGTTAATACCAAAAGTAAATCCCTTAAACATGAGGTTTGTGGTAAATACCCCTTCAACTGTTGGTGTTGTATTTCCCACAGGTAATATATTGGCGGCACTATAATCAAATGAGTATTGGCCGCTTGGCGTTAAAAACACTTCCCTTCCTGTTGCCGGATCAATACCTAAAGATTTGGCAGCCCAAATGGTTTCGGCACTATAGCCATCGGTAAATCTCAATTTGCTTTTATTTAACTCTTGTTGTTTATTTAATGAGTTCAATGTGTTTCCAAAGCCTGCGTATTTACTCTTAAACATCGTTCCAGTTACTCCAAGCATTAATACAAATCTTTTTGCTGTATTGTAAATCGGAGAATAATTTAGTTTCACTTCTACGCCATTATAAGTTAAGGTACCTGCATTTAAAGGATAGCTATAAACACCTGTAGATGAGGGTAGGTCGACCGCTACAACTAATGGATCTGTTGTTTTATTGTATGCATTGATATAACCTGTAAACCTGCTATTGAAAAGCATAAAGTCTAGCCCTCCACTAATTAGCCTTGTTTTTTGTGGTGCTAAATCTGGGTTACCCAGCGTACTTAAATCTATACCTTGTCCAAATTGATTGTAATTGCTGTTACTATTGTAATTATAAACTGATACAGAGGTTATATTCCCATAATTCTGATTACCAGTTACTCCAATATTGGTAAAAAGCTTTAGTCTGTTTATCCAGTTTTTTCCCTTAAAAAATTCTTCGTTATGGATGTTCCAACCTAAACCAAAAGAATAATATGGCGAAAATTGCTTATTTCTTCCAAAAGCAGTAGACCCATCTAAGCGGTACGAGGCATCAGCCAAAAACCGATTATCGTAAGCATAGTTGGCAGAAAAAGTTCCATTTAACGTTCTGTAAATACTGGAAGCAGCTTTAGGCACTCCATTTTCTGCATAACCATAAGCAAATCGGGGGTTCCCATTGCTTCCTTGCGGAAAACCTTCTAAAAGGGTGATAAAACTATCATCCTGCCTTTCGTTGACTGTTGCCCTAAAATTTGCATTCAAAATATGTTTTTCAGCAATTGCTTTATAGTAGGTTAGCAATAGATTTGCCTGATAAGATAAATTATTGGAACTACTATCCTGATAAGTTCCCTTTCTTAATAAAGCCACATCTTCAAAATCGCTACTTTCTGGCGCTCTAAAAATCTTTCCTTTTTTATTGCCTTTCGTAATTTGAACAGCTCCGTTTAATCTTAAATCTGGCGTTAAATCGTAGTTGATATTTAAATTGTTTTGAACCTCTAAATTTTTAGTATTGTCGTATTGTGGAAGAGTGGCATCATACAATGGGTTTCTAACTTTAATCTCCGTACCGTTCGACTGTCTCGAAATCTCTAAATATCGATCGGAGTAGTTCTTTTCAAAATATGGATTTGCATTTACATAGTCCGAAAAAAGGCCATAAGGTGAATTAAAAGCAGAATATCCTCTGATGTAGGTAATATTATTAACGTTTAACTTCTTTTTTCTGTAAGTAAGATTGATGCTGCCACTATAACTATCTCTTCCAGAGCCTTTCATTGCACCAGTTTGGGTTTTATAATTCATCCCCACGCCGTAAGTAAAAGTATTATCTCCACCCTGTACAAAAACTGATGAGTTGTTGCTGTAGCCCGTTTGTATAGGTTCACTTAACCAATAGCTATCAACACCTCTTTTTACTTTCGCTAAATGCGAATTATAAAGCTGATCTAAATAAACCTGTTGTGTTGGGCTTCCATCTCCAGCAGAATATCTTCCAGATAACCTTTCGAATGCTAACTTTTCGGCCGCGTTCATCATATTATATGCAGATAAATCCGGTGTTTCTACTCTGAAATCATTTGAATAAGTAAACTGAAGTTCACCTGATTTTGGTCTGATTGTTTCAATAACTACTACCCCGTTTGATGCCCTTGCACCATAAAGAGCTGTTGATGCCGCATCTTTTAAAATAGTAATAGAACCCACCCTGTTCATATCCAAATCCACTATAGTTTGTAAGGTTGATTCAAAACCATCTAAAATAAATAGTGGTTGATTAGGATCGCCGCCAAACTGGTCTTTTAAACTGGCACTTGGTACACTACTTTTCCCCCGAACTTCTATAACCGGTAAAACATTTGGATTAGATCCTGCCAAATTATTTTCAATTAAGATAAAAGAAGGATCTAAAGTTCTTAAACTTTGAATGATGTTGTTATTTCCAACCATTTTTAATGCATCACCAGAAAATGTGGCTGTACTTCCCGTAAACGTGTTTTTATTTCGGGTAATACCTGTACCTGTTACCACGACTTCTTTATCAAGGCTGGTACTGCTTTCCTTTAAAATCACTGATAGTGAAAAAGTACCTCCATCCTTAACCAGTCCATTAACAGTTTTAGATTCATACCCAATAAAATTAATGGTAAACTTGTAAGGGCCTGCTGCGAGCTTTGGAAAACTGAATACCCCGTTCCTATCGGATGATGTAGTTGTTCTAGCTCCCGTTTGAACATTTTGAGCGACAATTGTTGCCCCAACAATGGTCTCCTTTTCATCTTTAACGATTCCCTTAACAGCTGGAGCCTGCGCATAGGCACTAAAGCCATAATAAAGGCAAAGCAGTAGCAGTAAGGTACGTTTTGGAACGTTCCTTTTAGTAAAAATTTTAATCATGAAGTTAGTTAGTTTGGTTGTTTAGGTTTTTCGTTTACTTCTTCTTTATGTTATATCCCACCTCTGTTTTTTCTGGAGCCAAGTTATTGAGAGAACAAAGCATATTTAAGAAAGAGTCAATGTCATCGCGTCCGAATTCATATTGCCCTGTAAATACTTTTTTGTTTAACTGACTTGCAGAATATTTTATTTTAATGTTCAATTTAGTTTCAAGTGCATCAAAAACACCAGCTAATGATTCGTTATCGAAAATGATGGCATTTTCGGTAACAATAGCCTTGTTTTGATCTAAAATTTCCAGCTTCTTAGCCGGTAGTATATTAACCTCTTTCACATTTGCAACATAGGTTTGCATATTTACAGTAAATACTTTCCCTGGCAATAAATAAACGGTTTTAACCCCTGCTGATAAAAGTTTTTGCTGGGGTTTAACTACTACCTTTCCCTCAATTAATCGCACTTTAGTGTAAAGCCCCTTTTTAAAGGCTGTAATTTTAAAAACCGTACCTAAGGCAGTAGTAGCGAGGTTATTGGCAAAGACCGTAAAAGGTTTTGTCTTATCTTTATGTACCCTAAATAATGCCTGTCCTATTAAAACCACATCTCTTTTCCCTTGGTCAAACGGAAAATAACTTACCTCACTGTTTGGGTCAAGTTCAACAATGGTTCCATCAGGAAGGGTATGGATTAGTTTTGTGTTCGATGTATTGGTTACAAACTTAGCCACCCTTGCAGGCACACCGTGTTTAGCTAAAGCAACAGTATTTGATCTAGAAATCTGAGTACTATTAAACTTATAAACAACCAATCCTATTGTAGCAATCAATGCTATTGAGGCGGCATAAGCCAAATAACGCAACCGGCTTCTTTTGATTTCTATTCTATCATGGATATGATCTAACACATTTACATAAATCCGGTCTGATATTTCGCTATCAACTTTTTCTTTCGGGTCAAAATTCGCCCATTCCTCGCTGTTTAAATAAATTTCGCGGTTGTCTCCATCTGCTAAAAATTTACTTACCAAGCGGGCTTCTTCGGCAGTACATTGGCCGGCAAAGAACTTCTCAACAAGCTTTTGGTTGATTTGCATAACTACATTACGTTTTTGAAAGTGCTTTACCCCTATTCGATTGAAATTATTTTGTGTAATTTCTTAAATGGCGGTCCTGATGGTCAAAAAAGGCAATAATTATTTAATTAATAATGGCCGACATGATGACGGCTAAAGAAATAATAGAAGAAAACGCAGCCCTTAATTGTTTTAAGGCCTGCGATATGTGATTTTCGACTGTTTTTGGAGAAATAGAAAGCATTTCTGCAATTTCTTTATAAGAATACCCCTCTACTTTACTCAATTTAAATACTCTTTTCTAACAGGGGCCATTTGTTCGATAGCCTGCTCAAGAGCATGATGCATTTCTGGCTGGTTAACTTCGTTCTGCATGGCATAATCATTTTCGACTACCGTTAAATGCTTTTTGCCAACAGCCTCTTTTCTAAGTTGATCGATAAGGATAGTGCCCGCAATACGGAAAATCTGGGCTGATAAACTATATTCCGAAGATAGATTTTCCCTCTTTTCCCAAAGCCTGATAAAAGTAAGCTGCACCACCTCTTCTGCCATGTACACTGAACCTGTTTTTTTCAGTACATAGCCATAAAGTTTTTGGTTGAACAAACGGTAAACAGTTTGAAAAGTTTGTAAACAACCCGACGTTAAATCAACAACATAGTCCATTAATAGGCATTCCTAAGAAAATAAAAAAGGGTGTTTTTACTAGTTATTCGGAGCGGATGATACGCCAAAGATATTTTTTCATTAAATAAGAATCAACCCATTGTTAATCTTTTAATGCATTTTAGTACAGAATCGGCCTCAAAGCATCTGATCAAACGTTTGTCTTATTTTTACCATTTTCATTATTTTGATGGAATTTCGATAAAAAACCAGCAAATAATCAGAATTGATAACCGATTTGAAATAAACACGTTATGCTAATATCAGATTTCTTTCAATTGATTAGAACTATTTTTACATTTACGGTGATATGGTGAGCAATAACTACAGCGATTTATTACGGAAGATAGATGAGTTTATCCGCAAATTTTACCTGAATAAAATTTTGCGCGGGAGTATTTATGCCGCTGCCATACTTTTAGGCCTATATCTCCTAGTTTTTTTGAGTCTTTATTACCTCAATCCAACCGCTGGTTTTAAAACCTTTGTATTTTTTGCTTATTTACTTGTTGGGGCCTTACTTGTTGGCTTTCTAATTATCAAACCATTACTTTCAATGCTCAAATTGGGCAAACACCTTACTTTCGACGAAGCATCGGTTATCATCGGAAATCACTTTTCCGATATTAAGGATAAATTGCTCAACACCTTACAACTTCACCGCCTTTCTGAAAATCATCCTAATAATAATCAGCTCATTATTGCCAGTATCGATCAGAAAATATTGGAGCTCAAACCTGTCCCCTTTTACACGGCCATTAGCATTAACGATAACCGGAAGTATTTAAAATATCTTTTTGTTCCCCTTTCTATTATTCTGTTAATTGCCATTATCGCACCTGCTATTTTGCGCGAGGGCACAAACAGTTTTTTTAAGTACGATGAATACATTGCACCTAAAGCACCTTTCAGTTTCACAGTTTTGAATAAGAGTTTAACCGTTACCCAAGGTGATGATTTAACACTAAACGTTAAACTGGCCGGTGATGAACTTCCTGCCGAAATTTACGTTGAAGACGGCAAAAACACCTATAAACTCGAAAAAGAGAACATCAGTAAGTTTAATTATAACATCAAAAATATACAGAGCGATAAAAAATTAATTTTTAAAGGGGGGGGCTTTAGCTCAGCTGTGTTTACAATTTCGGTTAAACCACGCCCTGAACTACTAAATGCAACCGCCACTTTAAATTACCCTGCTTATCTGGGCAAAAAACAAGAACTGATTGCCAATGTTGGCGATATGCTTCTACCCGAAGGCACAAAAGTTACCTGGAACTTTAAAACCGGCCAGAGCAACTCCCTGCTGTTTATTTTAAATGGGACCGAAAATGTTTTAAAAGTTGAGGACAATGAATCGGCCTTTAATACTACCATCAGGAATAATTCAAAATATAGCATCACACCTAAAAACCAATATGTTACGCTCAGAGATTCTTTGTCGCATCAAATCACGGTTGTTAAAGATCAATCTCCTAGTATTTCTGTTGAAGAAAAATCAGATTCGGTAAGTAACAAGGCCTTGTATTTCAGCGGTCAGGTTACTGATGATTATGGTTTTAGCCGCTTAAGTTTTAAATACAATATAAAAGAAAATAACCGCATTGTGGGTACAGTTACCAAAAATATTGCCATTAAAAGCAATGCGACAGAAAATAGCTTTTTCTATTTCTGGGATTTAAAAACTGCGGCTGCCAAACCTGGTCAGGAAATTGAATATTATTTCGAAGTAGCCGATAACGACGGTGTAAATGGCGCAAAAGTTACCCGATCTGAAATCAAAACCTTTAAACAGCCTACTAAAAAAGAAACTGCCGAACAGGTAAATGCAAGCAACCAGGCTTTAAAACAAAAAATGCAATCGGCCATACGCCTGGCCAATACCATCGAAAAAGAAAGTAAAAAGGTGGCCGAAAGCCTCATCGATAAAAAACAGATATCTTTCGAAGATAAAAAACAGATTGAAGCCCTTTTAGACAAACAAAAACAGCTTGATGAGGCTGTAAAAGAAATAAAAGAGCAGAACGATAAAAATATCCAGCAACAGGAAGACCAAAAGCAAACTGAAGAGCTCCTAGAAAAACAGAAACAGATTAAAGACCTGTTTGATAATGTGCTTGATGAAAAAACAAAAGAACTTTTGCAAAAGCTGCAAAACCTGATGAATGAGAAAAATAAGGACCAAACGCAGAATGAGCTCTCGAAAATGCAACTGGACAATAAAACCCTTAAAAATGAACTCGACAGGATTCTAGAACTCTACAAACAATTAGAATTTGAACAAAACCTTCAAACCGATATCGATCGGCTAAATGAACTGGCTAAAGAACAAAAGGAACTTGCTGAACAAACCAAAGACAAAAAACAAGATAATGAATCGTTAAAGCAGAAACAGGATGCGCTTAACAAGGAAATGAAAGACCTGAAAGACGATCTAAAAAAGCTGCAAGAAAAAAATCAGTCGCTTGAAAGGCCCAATCCTTTCGAAAATCCTGAAAAAGATGTGCAGGATATACAAAAAGAACAGCAGGACAGTAAAGATGCTTTAGATAAAAAGGATTCGAAAAATGCAAGCCAGAAACAACAAAAAGCTGGCGAGCAGATGGAAAAGTTATCTAAAAAAATGAGCGATATGCAGCAGCAGGGTGAAGAAATGGAAAACAACCTGAACGCCAAGGAGTTGCGACACCTCTTGGAAAACTTATTGACCACTTCTTTTGATCAGGAAAAAGTAATGCTTGCTTTAAAGAAAATGACCGCGGCAGATCCTTCTTATACCAGTAACGTTCAGAAACAGCGCAGCATTAAAGATAACCTTAAAACTATCGCCGATAGCTTATACAGTTTAAGCAAGCGCGTTCCGCAGATAGAATCGACAGTTAACGAGGAGATGAACAAGATCAATTTCAACCTGGATAAAAGTTTGGAAAGTTTGGGTGATAGAAGAACCCCTGAGGCTAACCGTTTTCAGCAGTTTACCATGACTTCTATCAATAATCTAACCTTGATGTTGAGTGAGGCCTTGAGTCAGCTCCAAAATATGCAGAAAAACGGTAAGGGCGGTAGTGGAAAGAAACAAAAACAAGGGATGAAGCAGCTTTCGCAGATGCAGGAACAGTTAAACAAAAGCATGCAAAAGGCTCGTGAGCAAATGCAAAAATCGGGAGATAATCAAGGTAAAGTTGGCAAAGGACAAATGAGCCAGGAGTTTGGTAAGATGGCCCAGCAACAACAAATGATCCGTCAGGCGCTCGAAAAGATCAACCGTGAAGAGAACAAAGATGGCACAGGTAAAATGGGTAATCTAAATGAAGCCATTAAAGAAATGAAACAGACAGAGAGCGATCTGGTTAACAAACGTTTGCAACAAGAAACCTTAAACAGGCAAAAAGACCTTTTAACAAAGTTATTAGAAGCAGAAAAAGCCGAACGCGATCAGGAAGAAGACGCTAAACGGGAAAGTAAAGCAGCTAAAGAGTTCCCTCCATCCTATCAAAAAATGGTCGATCAGTTTAAAAAACAGCAACAAAACGGTAATGATATGCTGCAAAAACTGCCTCCAAGCTTAAATTATTACTATAAAAACAAGATCGCTGAGTATTTGAAGTCGTTAAATATGGAACGATGATGTTAGGCGTTGAGTCACCCTGACGTAAATCGACCCGTCATTTCGAGCGGAACACAGTGGAGTCGAGAAATCTTTTAACCTTGCCTACAATCTTTTTAATTAAAGATCTCTCAATTCCGTTGCACTCCAGTCGAGATGACGGCAACTATTGGAATATTTCTTAAATTTGCAGCCTTAAACACCACAATATGCCTGCAATATCATTTTTCACAGAATCAGTTAGCTATAGTCTTCCTCAGAAACTTAAGGTAAAGAAGTGGATTAAAACTACGATTGAAAAAGAAGGCTTTAAATTGCAGGAACTTAATTTCATTTTCTGTAGTGACGAATACCTGTTGGGCATCAACCAACAATATTTAAACCATGATACTTATACCGATATCATTACTTTCGATAATTCTGAAGAAGAAAAACAGATTGTAAGCGATATTTTCATCAGTATTGAGCGCGTTAAAGAAAACGCCAAAACCTTCAAAACACTGGAATTTGATGAGGTTTGCCGCATTATGATCCATGGCACGCTCCATTTACTGGGTTACAAAGACAAAGGAAAAGCTGCCAAAAGCCTCATGACGCAGAAAGAAGATGAATATTTAAGCTATAGAGCAGAAGTTGGCCTAATCTAAGTTTCTCTTTAGCCACACATTTTATTCATTTTCAGGTTATCTACTAGCTTTTTATATTTTGCATGGCAGAACCAACTGACCACAGCAAATGACCCCCTTATATTTAACTTCCATTGAAGTAAACCATTGCTTGCCTTTTATAATGCATAAATCTCGGAGTTTAAACAGGCTTTGTTCGGGTAACATTGTCACAACTTCGTCTTTAGTCCGAACCAACTCCGAACCAAACCCGTCTTAATTGTTAATTTCTCCATAAATTTTTTGCCAGTTCTTTCAATCAGACTTCCCAGTATACATTTAACAGGTAATTTTAAATCTATTGTTACCATTTGTTTTGCACACCTTCTGGCCCTTAGCCCCGTTCGTCTAACAGTTACGGGCGTTCGTCGACAATTAGACTATACTGGTATAATACACCGAGATTCTCTGCAACATTTCTAATCAACCGCAGTCTTATATTCAAAAAAGAACAATTACATAATGTACTGGAATTTACATCCAGGCATTATCAAGATAAAGTTTAGTTTTAGTTAATGATTGAAGCAGCGGTGGAGCGAGTCCGACCGCTGTTTTCTTTTACCGAAATAATGCAACTAATAACAAATGAACTACTGAACAGATAACCCAATGCATCAATATTCTGCCATTTTTAGCTGATACAGAAGCCCTTTACAATTTGATTATGCCGTTCCAAATATTTTATACTTACTTTTGCACTAATTTTCCTTTATAAATCCGAAATACAAAAAAATTGAGCACACTAATTGCGGCAGAAGGCTTAGGTCATGGTTATCATGACGAATGGCTATTTAAAAATTTAACCTTAGGTATTAACTCTGGTCAGCGCGTGGCGTTGGTTGGAATTAATGGTGCGGGTAAGAGTACACTTTTGAAATTATTGGCAGAAAGGTTCCCTCCGCTCGAAGGTAAAATTGTAAAAAATAAAGCTGTTAAAATCGGTTTTCTCGATCAGGAACCACAATTTACTGAAGGTTTTTCTATTAGCGACCACATATTCTCTCTTGAGAATAAACAACAACAGTTAATTAAGGAATATGAAGAATTAATTGAAGACCCTAATCCAGACGAAAAAACGCTTAATCGTTTATATGAAGAATTAAGTGAACACAATGCCTGGGAATATGAACATGAGATTAAAACCATTTTAAACAGAATGGGCATTACTCATCTTCAACAGAAAATATCTACCCTATCTGGCGGACAAAAGAAACGTTTGGCCCTGGCTAAGCTTTTAATTGAAGATCCAGAAATTCTGGTGCTTGATGAACCGACCAACCATTTGGATATCGATACCATTGAATGGCTGGAGAAATTATTAACTACCGGACAGAAAACAATTTTACTCGTTACCCACGATAGGTACTTTTTGGATAACGTTTGCAATACCATTGTTGAATTAGATCGAGGAAAAATTTTCAACTATAATGGGAACTACGCTTATTATTTAGAGAAGAAATCGGAAAGAGAAGCTTTAGACGCAACGGTTTTACATAAGAACCAACAGCTATTAAAGAAAGAATTGGAGTGGATGAGACGCATGCCACAGGCCCGCGGAACTAAATCTAACGCCAGAATCAATGCTTTTTACGATTTAGAGGAAAAATCAAAGAAAAAGTCTGATAATCAGAGTATTAACCTCCAAATGAAGATGTCTCGTCAAGGCGGGAAGATTATTGAGATCGAACATATTAAAAAAGCATTTGATGGCCGTCCGATCATCAACGACTTTAGTTATACCTTTAAAAAAGGAGACAGAATTGGCTTAGCAGGAAAGAATGGTACAGGTAAATCTACTTTGCTAAATATCATTACAAGTCAATTAAAGCCGGATGCTGGTAAAGTTGATACTGGAGATACAACCGTTTTTGGTTATTACAAACAAGGTGGTTTAACTTTCGACCCAAAGGAAAGGGTAATTGATATTGTAAAATCGGATGCTGAATATATTAAGATGGCTGACGGTTCAGTGATTACGGCTTCTGCCCTCTTAACCTTATTTCTCTTCCCGCCGAAGAAACAACATGGCATGGTAGAGAAATTAAGTGGTGGTGAAAAGAAACGTTTGAACTTGATGAAGGTCTTGATGCAAAATCCAAACTTTTTAATTTTGGATGAGCCGACTAACGATCTTGACATCGATACCCTGAACGTTCTTGAAGAATTTTTAGAGAACTTCCCAGGTATATTAATGCTGGTTTCTCACGACAGATACCTGCTTGATAAAATGAGCGATCAACTATTTATCATGGAAGGCGAAGGTGTAGTTAAAATTTATAACGGCAATTATTCAGAGTATCGTTTAAGTTTAGAGCAACCAAAAGTAAAAGCAGAAACCAAGAAAACACCTGCTCCTGTTGTAGAACAAACACCTATTAAAGCAGTAAAAAAACTAAGTTTCAAGGAGCAAAAAGAATTAGAAGAGAGTGAAAAAGGCATCGCTGAAACAGAAAAAAAAATAGCTTCACTTAACGAAAGCCTGGTTAAAATTGATGCAGCCGACTATGTAAAAATTCAGGAAGTTTCCAGCGAGATAGAATTGCTTCAGGCAAAACTTGACGAGTTAACCATGCGTTGGCTCGAACTTTCAGAATAACCAAAGTATAATTGAAAGATGTTTTCCACGTTATGTTTCACGTGGAACATCAAACAATCGCCGTACTGAAATTATTTTTAGCACGACGTAATATTAGGATAAAAACCAATTGTTCCACGTGGAACATTACAGAAATATAAAATAAAATGTTTTCAAAATACGATTTGATTGTTGTTGGTGCTGGTCATGCAGGCTGTGAAGCTGCTGCTGCTGCTGCCAATTTAGGATCATCTGTTTTATTAATAACAATGAATATGGGCACTATTGCCCAGATGAGTTGTAACCCTGCCATGGGTGGTGTAGCTAAAGGACAGATTGTTCGTGAGGTTGATGCCATGGGCGGATATTCAGGGATTATCTCTGATAAATCGACTATTCAATTTAGAATGCTCAACAAATCAAAGGGACCTGCTATGTGGAGCCCAAGAGCGCAAATTGACAGAATGCGTTTTGCAGAAGAATGGCGCTTAGCATTGGAAAGAACACCTAACCTTGATATATGGCAAGACAGTGTAGTTGGACTGTTGGTAAAAGACAATACGGTATATGGCGTTAAAACATCCTTAGGTATCGAGATAGAAAGTACAGCAGTAGTATTGACCAATGGAACTTTCTTAAACGGTATAATGCATATTGGAGAAAAGAAATTTGGAGGAGGCAGGACTGCCGAAAGAGCATCAACAGGAATTACCGAACAACTGGTAGAACTAGGTATGGAAGCAGGCCGAATGAAAACTGGTACTCCCCCACGCGTGGACGGAAGAAGTTTGGATTACACCAAAATGGAAGAACAATGGGGAGACGAAAACCCAGGTAAATTCTCCTATACGGATACCGAAGTTTCGACAGACCAACGTTGTTGCTGGATCACTTATACCAATGGAGATGTTCATGAAACACTAAAAGAAGGTTTCGAAAAGTCACCAATGTTTACTGGAAGAATTAAAGGTTTAGGCCCGAGATACTGTCCATCAATTGAAGATAAAATTAACCGTTTTGCAGAGCGTGACAGACATCAGATTTTCGTTGAACCTGAAGGATGGAATACTTGTGAAATTTATGTAAACGGATTTTCAACTTCCCTTCCGGAAGATGTACAATTTAAAGCCCTAAGGTTAATACCAGGTTTCGAACAGGCAAAAATGTTCAGACCAGGTTATGCTATCGAATACGATTTCTTCCCACCCACCCAATTGTCTTTAACTTTAGAAACTAAATTGATCAGCAATTTATTTTTAGCAGGACAAATAAATGGAACTACAGGATATGAAGAAGCAGCTTGTCAGGGTTTCATGGCTGGTATAAATGCACACCAAAAAATCACTGATAAACATGAACTGATCATGAAAAGATCTGACAGCTATATTGGTGTCTTAATTGATGACCTGGTAACAAAAGGAACGGAAGAACCTTATCGTATGTTTACATCGAGAGCTGAACATCGTTTGTTATTAAGACAAGATAATGCCGATATCCGTTTATCCCCTATCGGGCACGAACTGGGTTTAATTTCCGATGAACGTTTAGAGAAGGTGAATCAGAAAATTGCAAATGCTGATGCTTTGGTTAAATTCACCAGAAACCAAGGTATCGAAATGAGCGATGCAAATCCAATGCTCGAAAGTTTAGGATCGAGTGTCTTAAATCAAAATGTAAAAATACACAGTTTGGTTGGCAGGCCTCATGTTGGTTTACCCGATCTGATTAAAGTAAGTAAAGCGCTTGCAGAAGCAACAAAAGATTTAGACAATGAAACCATTGAGCAAGCTGAAATCAAAATTAAATATGAAAGTTATTTTGAAAAGGAAAATGAAATTGTAGCCAAAATGCTGAAGATGGAAGACAAGGAAATTAAACCAGATTTCGATTACAATAAAATTGTTTCCATTTCAAAAGAGGCCAGAGAAAAATTATTTAAGATCAAACCACGTACCTTAGGTCAGGCGTCGCGAATTTCAGGCGTTTCACCTTCAGATATATCAGTTTTAATGGTCTATATCAATAAGTAATTGATAATCAATACTTTAACTATTTTAAAACAGACTTAAAATAAAGCGATATAAGCTAAAAAAAAGATTTTTTAATGTTATGGTTCCAAAAAGTATAAAAATTCGTCAGAACGTTTAAAATATGCCAAATTTAAAAGCTCAGTATTTTAACCTTAAAAATTTAGCGGTTGTAACAAGCTTGCTCCTATTTTTTGGTTGTGCAAGTATCCAAACACCGCAAGGTGGGCCAAAAGATACCAAGCCGCCAAAAGTTTTAAGTATGACTCCAAAAAATCAAACGAGGAATTTTAATGCTAAAAAAATTGTAATCGAGTTTGACGAATATTTTAATCTTAAAGATGAGTTTAAAGAATTTTCTATTTCGCCTGATCAGGAAAAACTTCCAGAATTGAAAAAGCGGCAAAAAAGATTAGAAATTAATCTTAAAGATTCTTTAGAAAAAAATACGACCTACACTTTAAATTTTGGAAAATCTGTAGCCGATGTTAATGAAGGAAATGTAGTTAAAAATTTATCCTATGTTTTTTCTACCGGCCCGGAAATAGATTCGTTATCATTAAGCGGCAAGGTAATCAATTCACTAACTGACGAACCGGAGAAGGAAGTTACGGTATTTATTCTGCCTTTAGAAAGAGATACTATTTTTGGAAAAAAACGTCCATCAATATATACCACTACCGATAGTGCCGGAACCTACAAATTAAATAACCTAAGAAAAGGTACTTATAAAGTGTATGCGATTAAAGAAAGTAGCGGAGGTGGCGATAAAATATACCAGCAAATTTCGGATGAGATTGGATTTGTAAAAGAACCTATTGTAATAGATAAAAATATAGAGAACATAGATCTGCAGATATTTAAAGAACTGGCACCTGAATTCCGCGTATTAGACCGAAAATTAAATAACGACGGTAGTATATCAATCATCTTTAATCAACAGCTTAAAAGCCCTAAAATAACCATTACAGATCCACCAGCTGTTGACGTGGGTAAGTTTGTCCATTTTTCTAAAAATAATGATACTGCGAAAATATGGTTGAAGGATTTGAGTTTCGATTCGGTTAAAGTTGCCATACAAGATCAAGGTAAAGTTTTACAGACCTTAAACTTTACCAGGGGTAAAAAAGACACCTATACACGCGAGGTTACTGTTTCTGATAACTTATTGGGCGGCAAGTTAAACCCTTTCCAACAGCTAACGCTAACCTTTCCGTTTCCAATGGCTGCTGCAGATCCATCAAAAATCACACTTTTAGAAGACTCAGTAAAACGGACAACTTTTGAGGTGGTGAAAGACAGTGTAGATTTTCTTAAATATTACATTAAATATCCCTGGAAAAATAAAAGGACTTATGATTTAAAGCTAGCTGCCGGTGCTTTTACTGCTATATTTAACGCTAAAAACAAAGATGTAACCAAACGTTTTTCACTCGAAAGTTCGGACGCTTATACTACCCTGGTATTAAATGTAACTGTTCCAGATACCGCTAAAAGATACGTTGTGCAGTTTCTAAACGAAAAAAAGGACATCATAAAATCTTTTCCCGTCAGCAAAAACTCAAAAGTTACTTTTTCTAAATATCCAGCTGGCAAGTATATGCTCAGGGTAATTTATGATGAGAATAAAAATGGAATCTGGGATACAGGAAATGTAAAAGAAGGATATCAACCCGAAAAAGTTTGGTATTTAAAGGCTTTAATGGATTTAAAACCGAACTGGGAACGTGAAGATCCATTGGTTATCCCTCCGCCAACACCGTAGAAATCGTCATCTCGACTGTAACGCAGTGGAACGGAGAGATCTATCTCGAGAAAGATTTCTCCATTCAGTTTCACTTCAGTCGAAATGACAAACCTAACTCGTAAACCAACCCGAATACATGATATAATTATCAGGCAGTTTATTCAATAAAGCCCTTTGCTCATCAGTAATGGGCTTTATTTTTTTAGCAGGCGTACCCGCATATAAATAACCCGTTTCACAAATGGTATTTTCCAATACCACAGATCCAGCAGCAATAATACAATACTCTTCTATAACAGCATGATCCATTACAATGGCACCCATGCCGATTAAAACATTATCCTGGACCGTACACCCATGTACTATGGCATTGTGCCCCACAGATACCCGGTTACCGATGTGTGTAGAAGCTTTTAAGTACGTTGCATGAATTACTGCACCATCTTGTATGTTTGATTCATTTCCGATTGTAATGGCATTTACATCACCTCTAATCACGGCATTAAACCATACTGAACATTTATCACCTATTATTACATCGCCAACTATTGTGGCATTCTCTGCAATAAAATTGTCTTTTCCAATTTCAGGGTATTTATCTTTTACGGGTAGTATTAAAGGCATAACTCTATTTTGCGTCACCCTGAATTTATTTCAGGGTCTTTTTTAGTATTGTGTATCTGGTATATAGATGCTGAACTAAATTCAGCATGACGATCCACCTTAAAAAACAGTATCTACCAATTCCTTCGCATGTTCAGGATAATCAGTAGTATAATGTAATCCCCTGCTCTCTTTGCGTTGCATGGCAGATTTGATCACCAGATAAGCCGTTTGAATTACATTTCTTAATTCACAAAGTTTAACTGAAACTTTATTCTTTTTATAAAATTCTTCTGTTTCCTGGTAGATTAAAAATAAACGACGATGTGCTCTTTCCAAACGGAAATCAGAACGGACAATACCTACATAATCGCCCATAATCTTTTGCAGCTCCCTCAGGTTATGTGTTACCAATACGTCCTCATTACTTTGTGTAACACCTTTCGAATCCCATTCAGGAATGTGATCTGGAATAATATTATTTCTGAAGTTTTCAATAGCATCCTGGTAAATACGGTGTGCAAAAACCGTGGCTTCTAATAACGAATTGGAAGCCAAACGGTTAGCCCCATGCAAGCCTGTTGAAGAACATTCGCCACAGGCATATAAATTTTTAATTGAAGAGCGACCATATTCATCAACCAGAATGCCACCACACATATAATGAGATGCAGGTGTAACAGGTATATAATCTTTCGTCATATCAATCCCTATTGATAAACATTTGGCATATATATTAGGAAAGTGTTTCAGAATATCTGCTTTCTTGCGCATGGTAATATCAAGGTAAACAAAGTCATCGCCTGATTTCTTCATTTCATTATCTACCGCACGGGCTACTATATCACGTGGTGCTAAAGATTTACGCTCGTCATACTCATGCATAAATTCCTCACCATTCTTCCGTCTTAACACACCACCAAAACCCCTAACAGCTTCTGATATTAAGAACGATGGGTACTCTCCAGGATGATACAAAGCAGTTGGATGGAACTGAATAAACTCCATATTCCTTACTTTTCCTTTTGCACGGTAAACCATTGCCATACCATCGCCTGTTGCAATAACCGGATTTGTTGTGGCCGAATACACATGTCCGGCACCACCCGAAGCCATCACAGTCACATTTGCCACAATCTTTTCCACATCGTTAAGCTCTGTGTTAAAGGCATATACACCATAACAGTTAATATCTTCGGTACGTTTATCAACAAACTCACCCAGGTGATGCTGGGTAATTAACTCCAACGCAAAGTAATGTGTTAATATCTCTATGTTGTTATTCTCATGAATTTCATTCAGCAATACCCGTTCAATCTCGTATCCGGTGATGTCTTTGTAGTGCAAAACACGGTGTTCGGAGTGTCCTCCCTCCTTGGCTAAATCATAGAAACCGGAGTTATCCTTATCGAAGTTTATACCATAATCAATGATCTCCTGAATACGCTGAGGCCCCTCTTTTACAACGATTTCCACAATTTTTTCATCACATAATCCATCGCCGGCAATCAAAGTATCATCGATATGTTTCTCAAAAGAATCACCTTTATCTACTACAACCGCAACACCGCCCTGAGCGTATTTTGTATTCGATTCGTCTTCGTTCGACTTAGTAACGATTAAAACCTTACCAAACTTCGCTGCCTTAAGTGCAAAACTCAAACCCGCTATACCTGAACCAATTACCAGAAAATCTACTTTCCTCATTAATAAAAACATTTACTTTATCCACGATGTTAACAACTAGTTGATAAATGTTAACTCTGTGTCTAAATTATCCTAACAAATAAATTTGAATGTTTAAAGCTACTCTAAAAAGACAATTTGCCACAATCTTTTAAGTAATTTTTGAGCACCTTTGTACAAGTAATTAACTTTTTACCCACTTATAAACAATTAACATTCGGGTATTGATAAAAATTGAGCGACTTTTCGATAGTGCTGAAAATCAAACTCATGATATTAGAGAAATGTAATCTAAATGTTAGTAAACGATTAACAACTTATATAAAAGAACTTTTTTTCGAAACTTGCCAACAATACTAACACACTAATAAACAAACAAGATTTATTTATTTAAAAATACTTATTAATTATTGAGACGTTGAAAGCTTTATCTTTGGCCAACGTCAAAATTCAAAAAAGGAAAATTTTAAAATGAACATAGATGTCTTAGAAGAAATCAATAAAAAAGGTTTCGCAGAAGAAGAAATTGATCCTACACTCGATCTTTTTGCTGAGATTGAGAAATTAAAGAAGGAAAAGAATGCCATTATTCTTGCACATTACTATCAAGAACCTGACATTCAGGATATTGCAGATTATATTGGCGATAGTTTAGGCCTATCTCAAGAAGCTGCAAAAACAGATGCTGATGTAATTGTGTTTGCTGGTGTGCATTTTATGGCCGAAACAGCAAAGATTTTATCGCCCAATAAAACCGTTTTATTACCAGATGTAAAAGCAGGATGCTCATTAGCAGATAGTTGTCCGCCCCATCTGTTTAGAAAGTTTAAAGAAAAATATCCAGATCACCTGGTCATCACGTATGTAAACTGTACTGCTGAACTAAAAGCTTTAAGTGACATTGTTTGTACCAGTACAAATGCCGTTCAAATTGTAGAGAGTTTACCTAAAGACCAAAAAATAATCTTCGGTCCCGATCGAAATTTAGGTGCTTATGTAGCAAAGAAAACAGGACGGGACTTAGTATTGTGGAATGGTGCCTGTATGGTACATGAGATTTTTTCGCAGGAGAAAATTACAAAACTAAAAGAACGCCATCCGAACGCTAAATTTATTGCGCATCCGGAATGTGAAGAAGTGGTTTTGAAAATGGCCGATTATATCGGTTCAACAACCGGACTTTTAAAATATACGATTACCAGTCCAGCTACAGAATTTATTGTAGCTACCGAAAGTGGAATTATCCACCAGATGGAAAAGGCAAATCCAACAAAAACATTTATTCCGGCGCCGCCGAATAACAGCTGTGCTTGTAACGATTGCCCATACATGAAAAGAAATACTTTAGAAAAACTATATTTATGTATTAAAAATGGTCTGCCTGAAGTTACTGTACCTGAGCATATTATTGAACTTGCCCGTAAACCGATACAGCGCATGCTTGATATTTCTGCAGAATTGGGCTTGTAAAAGATAGTGTAAAAGACATCCGAAGTTTACAAGGGCTTATGGCCAGCAAAACTTTGGATGTCTAATTTAACATTTATGGAAAAAAACAACATCCTTAAAAATTACTCAGGCTTATTATGGCTTTTGGCAGGAATAACTGTTGGAAGTATTGTGGGCTTAATTTTTGGGAAAAGCGTTGAAAGTATAAAACCATTGGGCGATATATTTTTAAACCTGTTGTTTACAGCTGTTATTCCATTGGTATTTTTTGCGGTTTCCTCAGCAATTGCGAATATCGATCGGACAAAAAAATTGGGAAGATTATTAACCATTATGGTTTTGGTTTTTCTTTCTACAGTATTAATTTCTGCGGTTTTAACCTTGGTTGCTACATGGATTTTTCCTATCCATCAACAATTAGGAAATACACCTTTACCAACTGAACCTGAAAAAATACAGTCGTTTGGCGAACAAATGACCCAACTTTTAACCGTAGGAGAATTTTTCGAGATAGGAAGTAGAAAAAATATGCTGGCACTGATAATTTTTTCGGTATTAGTTGGTTTTTCTACGTTATATGCTGGGAAAGAGGGCGATGGATTTAAGAACTTCTTGGTATCGGGCAATGAAGTGATGAAAAAACTCATCATTTTGATTATGAAACTTGGCCCAATCGGTTTGGGTGCTTATTTTGCTTATCAGGTTGGGGTTTTTGGTCCACAGCTTTTTGGAACCTATGCAAAAGCTTTAGGTTTGTACTACGGTGTAGGAGCGTTTTATTTTATCGTTTTTTTCACCTTATATGCTTTTGTTGCAGGTGGATTTAAAGCGATAAAAGTATTTTGGAAAAATAATATTGTGCCATCGTTAACCTCTATTGGAACCTGTAGCAGTATTGCCACTATTCCGGCAAATTTAGATGGTGCACGAAAAATGGGCGTACCCGATTACATTACCAATGTGACGATTCCTTTGGGTTCAACCTTGCATAAGGATGGCTCGAGTATTAGTTCTATTGTTAAAATTGCTGTTGTTTTTGCCATTTTTGGTAAGGATTTAGTACATGTTGATACCATTATTTTGGCACTGGGTATTACTGTTTTAGTGAGTATCGTAGAAGGTGGAATACCAAATGGCGGTTATATTGGCGAGCTATTAATGATTTCGGCTTACCAATTACCACCAGAGGCCCTACCACCAGCCATGATTATAGGAACGCTGGTTGATCCGATGGCTACTTTGTTAAATGCTACCGGTGATAATGTTGCGGCCATGTTAATTGCCAGGTTTACTGAAGGTAAGAATTGGATGGAAAATATTAAATAAATAGATCCGTCATGCTGAATTTAGTTCAGCATCTTGTTAGTAAGGCTCTGAAACAAGTTCAGAGTGACGATAATTAAAAATAAAATAGGGGGCTTCACCCCTAACTATTGCATATGTTTGAAAATAAAGAGCGTACAGATATTAATGAATTAGGCGAATTTGGGTTAATTAAACACCTAACTACTAATTTTAAAATTAAAAACGATTATTCGGTAAAAGGTGTCGGCGATGATGCTGCTGTTTTAGATGCCAAAGGGAAACAGACCTTAATTTCGACTGATTTATTGTTGGAAGGAATCCATTTTGATTTGGCTTATGTGCCTTTAATGCACTTAGGTTACAAGGCTGTTCAGGTAAATTTGAGTGATATTTATGCCATGAACGGAAAAGCAAGTCAGATTACAGTTTCGTTGGGCTTGTCGAGCAAATTTCCTTTAGAGGCTGTTGAAGAAATTTATAAGGGAATTGAGCTGGCTTGCAACAAATATAACATTGATTTAATTGGTGGAGATACATCATCGAGCAAGCAAGGCCTGGTAATCAGTATTACGAGTATTGGTTATGCCGATGCAGACAAAGTGGTGTACCGAAATGGCGCTCAAGAACATGATTTATTATGTGTTTCTGGCGATTTGGGCGGTGCTTATTTAGGCCTACAGATTTTAGAAAGAGAGAAATTAATCTACCTGGAAAACCCACAGATCCAACCAGATTTAGAAGGTAAAGATTATATCATCGAAAGACAATTGAAACCAGAAGCAAGGATGGATATTATTGCACTTTTAGATGAAATGAATATAAAACCAACTTCGATGATCGATGTTTCGGATGGTTTAGCTTCAGAAATTTTGCATTTGGCAGAACAATCAGATAAAGGAATGACTATTTACGAGGAGAAAATTCCTTTAGATCCCATGACTTATGAAACCGCGCGTGAATTAGGTTTAGACCCAACGGTTTGTGCTTTAAGTGGTGGCGAAGATTACGAGTTGTTGTTTACCATTAGTCAGGAGGATTATAAAAAACTGAAACATGATGTAGATATTACCGTGATTGGACATGTTACGGATAAAAACTCGGGTTGTAAAATGGTTTCTAAATCAGAAAAAGTACACGAGCTGAAGGCTCAGGGTTGGAATGCTTTTAATAAGTAAAAATAGGTCGTCATTTCGAGCGGAGTGCAACGAAGTCGAGAACCCGAAGGCTCAGCGAAGCTAAATCTTAGTAGGCAGATCTCTCCATTCCACTGCGTTTCAGTCGAGATGACGATTTTACTTTGTAGTCGATATTGCTAAGAAATATAAAATGTTCTAAGTGATAACGACTTTTTTCTTTTAGTCGCTTATGTTAGTCTCTAATAGCCATCATTACAACTCTCTATTCATCAAGAAATAAAAAATCGTCTTAGGTACGTCAAAAAAAAGCACTAACTTTGCAAGTTTTTAGCTATAATTTAGAGCTAAAAAATCAAAGGGATTTGCCTAATCCTCGTTAAGATCCAAATACTTCGTATCAATCTGTTTGGTGGTTTTTGCGCCTAATTTTTTAATCTTTTCAGAAGTGTTTGTTAAATTTCCCGAACCTACCGACAATTTATTAATGGCTTTATCGTAGGCATCCTGACCATTTTTGATGTGTTTGCCAATATTTTCCATATCCGAAATAAAGCCTACAAACTTATCGTACATACTGCCGCTTAAACGGGCAATTTCCATTACATTACGGTTTTGGCGCTCCTGTTTCCACATGCTGGCAATGGTGCGTAAAGTTGCCAAAAGTGTTGATGGACTTACAATCACTACCCTTCTATCCCAGGCAAAATTGAAAAGTTCAGCATCTTTTTGAACCGCAATGCTGAAAGAAGATTCGATCGGTACAAATAGCAAAACAAAATCCGGAGAGTTGATTTTATATAAATCCTGGTAATTTTTAGCAGATAGTTCCTGGATGTGGTTCTTAATAGAGGCTAAATGCTGTTTTACATAGCCTTCACGCTCTTCATCGCTCTCAGCTGATACAGAACGCTCATAAGCAACCAGAGATACCTTAGCGTCAACTACAAGGTGTTTGTTGTCTGGTAGGTCAATCACTACATCGGGCTGGTAGCGACCGCCTTCGGCGGATGTATGTGAGGCTTGAATGCGATATTCATGATCGCGTACTAAACCCGAGCGTTCCAAAACTTTTTCTAAAATCACTTCCCCCCAATTCCCTTGCTTTTTGCTATCGCCTTTTAAAGCTTTGGTTAAATTATTAGCATCTTCCTGAATCTGTTTACTTTGATCCATCAATAGTGAAATTACGCCTTTCAGTGTATTTCTTTCATCCGATTCGGCTTTGTAAACCTTTTCTACTTTATCTTCAAAAGCCTTAATATTTTCTTTCAAAGGATTTAAGATGATATCCAAATTAGTTCGGTTCTGCTCAATAAACTTGCTCGATTTTTCCTCCAGGATTTTATTGGCAATTAATTCAAAGTCTTTGTTTAATTTTTCTTGCGACTGCTCAAAACTTAGCTTCTGTTCGGCAAGTTTTTCTTTTTCGGCCAGGTAAAAAGACCTGGTACTTTCCAATTCTCGGTTGGCATCGGCAAGCCGGTCGCGCTCAGCCTGCAATTCATCAATTAGGCGTTGCTGTTCCTGTTTAAGTAGCGTAGTAATGTGCTCTTTTTCGGCAGATAAATTAGAAACACGTTCGTCGGCTTTGGCCAGGCTGATTTTTAACGATTCATTTTCACTTTTTGTTCTTTCGAAGTCTTCCGCCGAAATAATAGAAAGAGCAGCCTGTGGTTTCTTCAATAATAAAATAACCAGAACTATTAAAATAACGATTAGTAAAGCAATACCCGCAATCTCCATAATGATAAAAATTTTAGCAAAAATGAAGATTTAAAATAGATATACCAAAAAATTTTAGTTTTTGTGAACGGAAAATAACGGAAAAAAATTTCTATAATTGGATATTAGTATTTTATAAATGAATGCATTAACAGTCCTCATATCCTGCCCCGATCAAGTTGGTTTAGTTACAAATATTACGCGTGTGCTGGCTGCACACCAATTGAATATTATCGCCATGCGCGAGTTTGTAGACGAAGCCAATAAATCGTTTTTTACCCGTATTGCCTGTACTGGAAACCTGGAGGATGCAGAAAAATTAAAAGAAAAACTTTTAGAAAACCTGCCAAATGCTGCTGAAGTAAATTTAATTACCCAACAGGAAAAACAGATTGCTGTTTTGGTAACCAAGGAGTATCATTGCCTGGCAGAAATACTGATCAAAAACCAATTCAAAACTTTAGGTGCCAACGTACAATGTGTAATAGGCAATTACGAAAGCCTGAGAGATTTTACCGAAAAATTGGGTATTCCTTATTTTTATGTCGATCATTCCAATAAAGATAAAAGTGAATTTGAGGCTGAAGTTAAAGCTATTATCAACCGGTTTGAGGTAGACTATTTAGTGTTGGCTAAATTTATGAGAATCCTTTCTGCCGATTTTGTAAAAGAATATGCAGGTAAAATCATCAATATCCATCATTCATTTTTACCGGCTTTTATTGGTGCCAACCCCTATCGCCAGGCTTTTGAACGCGGTGTAAAAATTATTGGTGCCACCGCCCATTTTGTTACCGATAACCTCGATGAAGGCCCGATTATTACGCAACATACCAATCACGTAGATCATAATTTCGGAGTGAAAGAAATGGTTCGGGCAGGAAAAGAAATAGAGAAAAAGGTACTGTTAGAAGCTTTAGAACTTATTTTCGAAGACCGCGTTTTTGTGAGTGGGAATAAGACGATTGTGTTTAAGTAACTGATATGCGTTATTCCACAAATCGTCATTTCGAGCGGAGTGCAACGAAGTCGAGAAATCTGTATAGGTAGATCTTTCTCCCGATTTAACGTCGGGATTGTGCTTCAGTCGAGATGACGTAACTGTTAGAAGGATCTTTTAAATTAAAACCAACTCAGCGTGCTTTGTGGTTTTTTCTCTGTGTTCTTTGTGGTAAAAAAACTATAAGCTTTTCAGCAGCAGATTCGCCGCATCTTCTCCTGTTTGCGCACCAATTGCTATGCCCATGCCATTGCACCGCGTAGCACAAAAGATATTTGGCTTAATCTCTTCTACAAGTGGTTCCAGAATTTTTCCAAAAGCCATAATACCGCTCCATCGATAATCGATTTCATAATTAACTTTAGGGAGGATTACATTTTTTAATAAATCTTCCAACGCTAGCTGAACTGCCTCAGTTTGGCCAAATTCGGTGGTTTCTTCGGCTTTAAAATCGATATTTCTGCCACCGCCCAATAAAACTCTATTGTTTATATTTCTGAAATAATAATAACCTTTATCGTAATGGAAGGTGCCTGCTATTTTTAGTGCCTTAATGGGTTTGGTAATTAAAACCTGACCACGGCCAGGACTAATATCAACATCGGGCAATAAGTCTTTTACGAAGGCATTGGTGGTTACAATTAGCCGTTTACAGAAAAAGCTTCCATTTTTGGTTAACAATTGTGTACCCTCGTTTTCTTGCTGAATCTGGTCTACTGCACAATTATTAAATATGCTAACGCCGAGTTTTTGTGCATATTGAATTAAAGCAAACATCATTTTACCACTATCAATCTGTGCTTCGTACCGGTTTTCGATTAAAGTTCTGATACCTTCAAAACCAAAGGAAGTAATTTTTTTATTGGCAAGGCCAAAGGCGTTGGCACCAACAATATCGTTAATGAGACGGTTATAATGTTCAATTTTGGATACACATGTGTCGGCCAGAAAAATGTCATCATTTTTAAATAATTCGTATCCTCCTAAACATTGGTAATCAATGGTTTTATCGCTTAATAAATTGCGCAGTTTAAGGAGGCCCTTCCAGCGTTTTTCTATAAGGAGTGCTAGGCCATTTAAGCCAGCACATTCTTCTTGCTCAATCAGTTCAGAAATACTACCGAAGCATGCAAAACCCGCATTTTTGGTGCTGGCACCTGTTGGTAAAAAGCCCCTTTCGAGGATTGCAATTTTTAAAGTTGGAGCGGTTTTTTTAAGTTGGATAGCAGCATTTAAACCAACAATTCCACTACCGATAACAATAGTATCATAAGTAAAAAACGACTCCTTCTCCCAATATGAAAACGCTGTTGGCATAGTATAAATGTACCATTTTTTAACGCTTAAATAATATGGGAACGCTTTTTGATATATGTTAAATGAAAAACATACAGAAGAAAATGGGAGTTTATTTAATATTAATCATCCCGGTATTATTGCTGAGCATGTTTGTACAATGGCGATTTAGAAATAAGTTTTCTAAGTATGCCGAAATGCAACTTAGCTCAGGTTTATCGGGCAAAGAGGTAGCAGAAAGAATGCTACATGATAATGGGATATACGACGTGAAGGTGATGAGTACCGAAGGACAACTAACAGATCATTACAATCCAACAGATAAGACCGTTAATTTAAGTACAGATGTATATTATAGCCGAAGCGTAGCTGCCGCGGCTGTAGCGGCCCACGAATGTGGACATGCGGTACAACAGGCGAAATCGTATAACTGGCTTAATTTAAGAAGCAGTATGGTTCCGGTGGTAAGTATATCATCTAATCTTTTACAGTGGGTATTATTAATTGGTGTATTGTTAATAGGCTTTACCGGAAATCCAATTGTTTTGGCAATTGGCGTGGTAGGTTTAGCACTGGTAACCATATTTAGTATCATTACCCTACCAGTCGAATTTGATGCCAGTAACCGCGCATTGGCCTGGCTAAAAAATAATAATGGTGTAATGCAAACACAAGAGGAAAATGCGCAGGCTAAAGATGCGCTTTGGTGGGCAGCCATGACTTATGTGGTAGCCGCTGTTGGTGCATTAGCCAATTTATTGTATTACGCATCAATGCTTTTTGGAAGAAGCAGAGATTAAAGAGATATCTAATTATGAAAAGCACAGAACGGCCGGGTAATCCTGGCCGTTTTTGGTTTATAGAACTGTTCCTTTCCAACAGAAATAATTGAGCGTTTTTTGGAAAGTAATTTTGTGGTAAATGGGGAAGTTCCGGTCCTGCTTTTTGTTACGCCGATGAAGAATCGGGCTTCACGTCAATCAGGTTCAGGTGGCGAAGTTAGCTGTACTATTTGGGGTTGCAGGGTGCGCAAAAATTTGTAGGCATCATGCTGTAAACCTTTAATAGTTGCAGCAAAACTGCGGTTTAAACCTGATTGCAGCGGCAGCTCCCGATTGAAAAGAGGGACTATAGCAGAAAGCAGGAATAACCTAAAAACGAAACACTGAAATTGCTTTTCTAAAAAATAGAGAAGAGATTGGTTGCCGTTTACACCCTGGGGGACAGACCTATAACGTAACTCGATTCAGAGATTTCTACATTTCGCTTCACTACGGTCGAAATGACGATTTGTGGCAGGATGGAATTAAGGATTAATTTAATTTATAAGGAGCGATTAACTGAAATTCTGGAATATCAACCTCGAATTCAGATCCATCTATATCACGTTTCATTAAGTATGCACCCTTCATGCTGCCCATGTCGGTTTTTAAATTACATCCTGAAACATATACATGTGTTTCGCCAGGTTGAATAATAGGCTGTAAACCAACAACGCCCTCACCTTCTACTTCTCTGCGGCTACTGTTCGAATCGAAAATAAACCACTGGCGGCGCATTAATTGAACAGCATAATCAGAAAGATTAGAAATTTCTACGCGATAAGCGAACATATAATGCTCGTTGGCCGGATTTGAATATTCTGGCTGGTACACTGTTTCTACTGAAACCTTAACACCGTCTGTAATAGCTGTAACCATGATGATTTACGAATGTATAAAAAAACCTTTCAAAAATCAAGCCAGTACTTTAGTGGCATCGTAGTCGGCAAATTTTTCTGCCACTTCTTCTAAAATACTGTAAATGTTGTTGATATCTGGCTCGGCCACCAAACGCATACGGTAAGGTTTGAAATCTGGCAGGCCTTTAAAATAGTTTGCATAATGGCGGCGCATTTCGAAAATTCCGGTTTTAGGGCCTTTCCATTCTAATGATTTATCTAAATGTGTACGGCAAACTTCAATACGCTCTTCAATAGTTGGTCCGGCAAGGTGTTCGCCCGTTTTAAAAAAATGTTTTACCTCGCGAAAAATCCATGGATAACCGATTGCTGCACGGCCGATCATAATGCCATCTATCTCATATTCCATACGCCAGGCCGCAGCTTTTTCTGGGCTATCTACATCGCCATTGCCAAAAATCGGTATTTTGATGCGTGGATTGCGTTTAATCTCCCGGATAAGCGACCAATCGGCCTCGCCTTTATATAACTGTGCTCTTGTTCTGCCATGAATGGTAAGTGCCTGAATACCCACGTCCTGAAGGCGCTCGGCCACTTCGTAAACATTTTTGGTATTATCATCCCAACCAAGACGGGTTTTAACGGTAACGGGCAAATGTGAAGCTTTAACAACAGCTTCGGTCATTTTTACCATTTTATCAATATCCTGTAAAAGGCTAGAACCCGCACCTTTACATACTACGTTTTTAACCGGACAGCCATAATTGATGTCAACCAGATCAGGTCCTGCTGCTGAGGCAATTTCTGAGGCTTCGCGCATGTGCTCGATATCGCCACCAAAAATCTGGATGCCAATTGGCCTTTCGTATTCGAAAATATCAAGCTTTTGTAAGCTTTTTGCAGCATCGCGGATTAAACCTTCCGAAGAAATAAACTCTGTGTACATCATATCGGCCCCGTTTTTTTTGCACACATAACGGAACGGCGGATCACTCACGTCCTCCATTGGAGCCAGTAATAAAGGGAACTCACCTAAATCTATATTTCCTATCTTAACAGACATTTTCTATCTTCAACGATTAATAAAACATACAAAGGTACAAATAATGAATTTTGTAACACCTAACAAGGAGGAAATCAATCCTTTCTTACAATTACTTTTACTTTTATTTTACGCAGTTGTGGGCGGGCTTGTGTTTGGGCTTCTGGCTGTTGTCATCGTTTTAATGATGTATGGCTTAGGAATAGTAAGTAATTTGGACATGCTTTTAGCTGGTGATCCTAAGTATATTGCTGGTTTTAAAGTGATACAAATATTAAGTTCGATCGGAACATTTATTTTACCTCCAATTGCCCTGGCCTTAACAGAAAGGAAAAAAGTAACAGAATTTTATCTTTTCAAGCAACCAAAATTCTTGCTGGTTGTGCTTGTTCTGGCCATTATGATACTGAGTATGCCATTTATGGAATGGACAGTGATTTGGAACCAGAAAATGGTTTTGCCTGATTTTTTGCATAAGATAGAACAGTGGATGAAGGAGAAGGAAGCCATTGCAATGAAAATGACCATTCAATTGATCACTGTACGAAGTAATTTCGATTTCATTGTAAACCTCGTTATGATTGCTGTTATACCTGCAATTGGCGAAGAATTAATGTTTCGTGGAGGTGTGCAAAGATCGTTAAACAGGGCTTTTGGTAACCCCCACGTTGCAATTTGGCTATCGGCCATAATTTTCAGTGCCATCCATGTGCAGTTTTATGGTTTTGTGCCACGTATGTTATTGGGTGCGGGTTTTGGCTACTTGTATTATTATAGTGGAAGCATCTGGTACGCTATGCTAGCGCACTTTATAAATAATGCCTATGCGGTTTGTGCGGCTTTTTATATGCAAAAACACCATATGCCCCTTGATAAAGCTGATGAACCGATCGGTTTTCCATGGTATGGCTATTTAATTAGTGCAATAATTACCATAGCTTTGTTCAAAATTTTTAAAGATAACGCATCACGTGAGCGAAAATTGGGTTAAAGTATATACCACCAGCGATGCCTTTGCGGCCGAGGTATTAAAACAGGGATTAACAGAAGCCGGAATTCCGGCAGTAACGATAAATAAACAGCTCTCGGCATATAATATTGGCGAAATAAATGTTTTGGTGAATAAGGTAGATTTCGATAAAGCCATAGAATACATCGTTGAAAACGAAATTGAATAGTGATGATGACCTTAAACCTTACACCCTTTACCTCTTACCTTAAATGAAAACCAGGGCAATAACCGCTTTCTTTTTTACCATTGTAATGCTTGGCTCTATCCTTCTGGGCAGCTATACTTTTACTATATTTTATCTTGTTTTAAGTGTTTTGGCTTTATTTGAGTTTTACAAGCTGATTAAAAACTCCGGCATCAGGCCACACCGAAATATTGGTTTAGCAGCAGGATCTTTGATCTTTTTAATGGCAGCAGGTTTACATTACCTGGAATATGATGTGAAATATTTGCTGCTTTGTATCCCGCTGATTTTCTCGGTTTTTATAACGGAGTTATATAAAAAGAACAAAATTCCATTCGCCAATATCTCGTATACTTTTGTTGGCTTTGTTTATGTAACCATTCCTTTCTGCTTTTTTCATGCCCTGGGCTTTTTAAAAAACTGGAGCGAATATAACTTTCATCTTCCGCTGGCATTTTTACTGATGCTTTGGGCAAATGATACAGGTGCTTACCTTTTTGGTGTAAAATACGGTAAACGTAAATTGTTCGCGCGCCACTCGCCAAAGAAAAGCTGGGAAGGTTTTTTCGGAGGGATGTTCACCAGCGTTTTGGTTGCTTTTGGCTTATCATTTCTGTTCACCGAAAGTCCAGCTTGGGTTTGGATCGGTATGGCTGTATTGATTGCGTGCTTTGGTACATTGGGCGATTTAGTAGAATCGATGCTTAAACGCAGTTTGGATACGAAAGATAGTGGTGGTTTATTACCAGGGCATGGTGGTTTATTAGATCGTTTTGATGGCTTGTTGCTGTCTGCCCCAGTGGTTTATGCCTATCTGTATCTGATTTTGTATTAAAATTGACTTATCTATCGTCCTCGTTTGTAACGAGGATGAATGAGATCCACATTTGTAATGTGGTTATGCTATTAGCGATACAATCGCTATTCTCGCTAATCCTCGTTACAAACGAGGACTATGATTATGCAGTAGCTGTTATAACGTAATATGCTCTTTCTATCTTTTCACCGGTTTTACTTTGTATCTGCTCTAATTTTTTGAGCGTATTTTTAATGGTATACCCCGCTTTTTCTAATAGTTCTTTTACGGTTTCTACATTGTAAAGTGTAAAACCATAAGACGTAAACGGGAGGTTTTTCATAAAATTTTTATCAGCAAAACATATAGCCAAAGTGCCGTCAGGTTTTAGTGTTCGCTTAATTTCGTCGAAGTATTCACTTGGATTTGTCCAAAAGTAAATTGTATTAACCGTAAAAATTTTATCAAACCGATCATCCTCAAATGGTAATGTAACGCCATCTGTTAGCTGAAAATGAACCTTTCCTTTTGTTATGAAATCCTGATTGATCTTTTCGGCCTCGGCAATAATGGTTGCAGAAATGTCAGCACCGAAATAATGGAGGTTTTCGGCTTTTGATAAGAGTTGAGCAATGTGCCCGCCGTTACCATGACCAATTTCTAAAACAGTTTCATCGCTTTTAAGATCTAATGCCTCAATTGCAGAAGTAGTCATGCCGATATTATTGGCATGCATCATTTCACCTGTTTTAATGCCGTGTTCCCCTTCGGGACAACCCAATTGTTTAGCAATATTTTTTAAGTCTTCTTCAGAAAGTTGCTGTTCCATAATCAAATTTAAAAATTAAGGCATTATGATTTTTACATCTTTTTGGCCATAGCTTATAAGATTATTTAATCACTTGAACTGGCTTTTTATTTTCATCAATGGCCACAAAAGTAAAATCGCCATGAACGGCCAATTCTCTTCCTTCGGCATACATCTGTTCGATATAAATTTCTACATTAACCTTTAAACTGGTATTGCCCACATGATTTACCTTACCGATAAGCTCTACGATTGTACCTGCTGGGATAGGTTTTTTGAAATCTATCCTGTCGCTGCTTACGGTAACCATAATCTGACGGCTAAAGCGGGTTGCGGTAATAAAAGCAACTTCGTCCATTAAATGCATGGCTGTTCCGCCGAAAAGGGTATCGTAATGGTTTGTTGTATTTGGGAAAACGGCTTTAAAAATGCTGGTTTTAGAATTTTCTATTCTTTCTTCTAGGGTCATGCGTTAAATATAGGTGCTGTAAAAAGCTTTGGCAACTTTCTAGTTATTTTTAGTAGAAAATTGCCAAAGTAAAGAATTAATTCACCTGAAGATCTGCAGCCAAAACCGCTTCGGTTTTACGCATTTCTTTGGCAGCTTCGACCATTTCTATTAAGGCCTTTTTGGTTTCGTCCCATCCGCGGGTTTTTAGACCACAATCAGGGTTTACCCAGAGTTGCCCGGAGGGAATAACAGCCTTTGCTTTTTTGAGCAATTGAACCATTTCTTCCCTCTTCGGAACCCTTGGAGAGTGAATATCGTATACGCCTGGGCCAATTTCGTTTGGATATTTAAAATCGGCAAAAGCGTCTAATAATTCCATTTGCGAACGTGAGGTTTCGATGGTGATTACGTCGGCATCCATATCGGCAATATTTTGGATGATATCGTTAAATTCCGAGTAACACATGTGCGTGTGGATCTGTGTATCATCCTTCACGCCGCTCGCCGAAATTTTAAAGGCTTTAACCGCCCAGTTTAAATAGTTTTGCCAATCAGCTTTGCGCAATGGTAAACCTTCTCTAATGGCTGGCTCATCAATCTGAATGATTTTTATCCCAGCATTTTCCAGGTCGCAAACCTCATCCCGGATGGCCAGTGCAATTTGGGTACAGGTTTCTGATCGTGGTTGATCATTACGTACGAACGACCATTGTAAGATGGTTACAGGACCTGTGAGCATACCTTTCATATATTTGGAGGTAAGCGACTGTGCATAGGCGGTCCATTTTACCGTCATGGGTTTCGGACGCGAAACATCACCAAAAATGATCGGTGGTTTTACACAGCGGGAGCCATAACTCTGTACCCAGCCATTTTTGGAGAAAGCAAAACCATCCAGCTGCTCACCGAAGTATTCAACCATATCGTTGCGCTCAAATTCGCCATGAACCAAAACATCCAGATCGATTTCTTCCTGCCAGCTTACGGCTTTTGCGGTTTCTTTTGCAATGAGATCATCATATTCTTCAACGGTAAAAGTTCCGTTTTTAAGCTTTGCCCTCCAGCTTCTTACCTCTGCCGTTTGCGGAAACGATCCGATGGTTGTGGTGGCGTAACTTGGCAGATTGAGTTCCTGTTGTTTAATTTTTCTGCTCGAAAATGGACTTAAACGTTCTGCATCCTGTTCTTTTAATCCTAAAACACGCTGTTTAACTTCAGGATTGTGGATGATTTTAGAAACTTTACGGTTAGCAATCGCGATCTTATTTTCCTCAAGTTTTTGCAGGGTAGATGCAGGGCTTTCGTTGGTGATCAGTTTTTTTAGGGTAGCTACCTCCGCAATTTTTTGTTTCGCATAAGCCAGCCACTGTTTAATTTCGGCTGAAAGGTTTTGCGCATTGGTTTCATTGTCTAAATCAACAGGTGAGTGGATTAAGGAACAAGACGGGGCGATCCACACCTTATCCAGGCCTCTTTTTTCTACAGCTTGATTAATGCTTGAAACAGATTTCTCGAAATCATTTTTCCAGATGTTTCTTCCGTCTACCAAACCTAACGAAAGGATAGTATCTTCTTTTAATGAAGCTAAAACATCCGATAATTGACCTTCAGCACGTACCAGGTCGATATGTAAAACATTTACCGGGAGTGAAGTCGTTAGTGCTAAATTATTGCCCAGGCCCTCAAAATAAGTAGCCAAAACAATTTTTAACCTTGGAAAAGCTTTTCTGATCTCTTTATAGGCATATTCGTAAGCTTTCTTGTCTTTTTCGGTAAGGTCTAAAGTCAAAAAAGGTTCATCAAACTGAACATATTCTACATCCAAAGCATCCAGGCGGGATAATATCTCGATATAAACCGGAAGGAGATTTTTGATCAGATCGATTTTTTCAAAGCCAGTTTCCTTTTCTTTTCCCAATAATAGGTAAGAAACAGGACCGATTAAAACAGGCTTTGTGGTAATACCCAATTGTTTTGCCTCGTAAAACTCATCGATAATTTTGGTAGAGAAAAGTTTAAAAGGCTGGTCTTTGTAAAACTCAGGAACAATGTAATGGTAATTGGTATCAAACCATTTGGTCATTTCCATCGCTACCACATCTAATCCCTCTTTCTGATAACCTCTTGCCATTGCAAAATAGAGATCAAGCTCTGAATTTCCTTTTTTCAATATCACTTCGTTGTACCTTTTCGGGATCGCGCCAAAAGTTAAAGAATGATCGAGCACATGATCGTAAAAAGAAAAGTCATTCGAAGGAATGATATCAATTCCGGCTTCTTTTTGAAGGTTCCAGTTTTCGTGGCGAATGTTTTTTCCCACCTGAAGTACATTTTTGTACCCAGTTTTATCTGCCCAGTAATTTTCGCAGATTTTCTTTAATTCCCTTTGGCTACCTATTCGCGGATAGCCCAGATTTTGCGTTAGCATCTCTTTTAAAGATTAAGTAAATAAATCGTTTAAAAGCCCTTAAAGCAATATTTTATAATGTTTTTTGTTAGAAATGAAAAAGGAAAGGTAGCGCACAAGCAGCCTACTCATTAGCAAAAAGCTTAAAGCAAGCATATAAAATGGTTAATTTTATGGTGTACAATCAGACCTGACCAATTACTTTATAACGCGAAAGCACCGTCAATTCAATATAGGCAGGTCTCCTGACTTATTCCCGATCTTATCGCCTTCCCATCCCGGTAAACGGCACAGTGGCATGAATGATAAGACCGTTGTCTTTTAACAAAAAGACAGAATTTACAGTTGCGCGACAGCTCGTGATTTGCACACGATTCCCTATTAATCCCGGTTGTATTCCGGGAACCTGTATCGGTTGATGAAAAATAAAGTTAAGAACTTACATCAGGACAAATGTATGGATTAGGATTTAAAACTTGTAACAAATTTACAGCAAGCGGTTTTTGGACCTTATTCTCTACTATATTTGATTACCTAACTAAACCTTATTATGATAAAAATCTACTTTAAAAGGCTTTGCTTTGCTTTTTTAATGGTAAATAGTTGTGCGGTGCTGGCGCAGGAAGTGCCAACGCCAAAATCGCATTTCGGTTTTGACATCGGCGACGATTATCAATTGGCCAATTATACCCAAACAGAAGCTTATTTTAAGAAACTTGCAGCAAGTTCTGACCGCATTAAACTGGTTGATATTGGCAAAACCGAAGAAGGTAGAAGTCAATATATGCTGATTGTTTCTTCACCAGAAAACCTCAAGAAATTAGACCGTTACAAGGAAATTTCGCAACAGTTGGCACATGCAGAAATTACACCTGAGCAGGCAAAAGCATTAGCCCAGGAAGGTAAAGCAGTAGTTTGGATAGATGGCGGCTTGCACGCAAACGAGGTAGTGGGTGCACATCAGCTGATCGAAACTGCTTATGAGTTTGCCTCCAGAAAAGACCCTGAAACCCTGCGTATTTTGGATAATGTAATCATTTTGTTTACCCATGCCAACCCTGATGGGCAAGAACTGGTAAGCAATTGGTATATGAGAGAGAAAGACCCAAAAAAAAGAACAACTTCAGGTTTGCCTGTTTTGTATGAAAAGTACGCAGGTCATGATAACAACCGCGATTTTTTTATGTTAAACCTTAAAGAAACGCAGAATATCGGCCGCCAGCTTTTTGTGGAATGGATTCCGCAGATTATGTATAACCACCATCAGGCTGGTCCGGCAGGAACGGTTGTAGCAGGTCCTCCCTACCGCGATCCTTTTAATTATGTTTTCGACCCAACGCTGTTAACCAGTTTAGATGCCGTTGGTGCGGCCATGCACAACCGTATGAATGTAGAAAACAAACCTGGTTATACCCAACGTGGGGGATCAGTTTACTCTACCTGGTACAATGGCGGTTTAAGAACCACCACTTATTTTCATAACATGATTGGGCTCTTGACCGAAATTATCGGAAGCCCTACACCTTCTGAAATTCCCTTAGTTCCTTCAAGATTATTACCGAACGGCGATTCGCCAAATCCGATTACCCCAAGGAAATGGTACTTTAAAAACTCGATTGACTATTCAGTATCGTTAAACTATGCCGTTTTAAATTACGCACAACGTTATCGCGACGAATTGTTGTACAACATCTACCAGATGGGCAGAAATTCGATAGAACGTGGCAAAAAAGATACCTGGTCTTTTTCTCCTAAAAAAATAGAAGCCATTAATAATGCGGCAAAAAGTGAAAAAAATACACCCATAGCAGGCGGAGATACTGATTTTGGCCCAAGACGCCAGATCAGTATAAAAGCTTTTGATACGGTGATGAAGGCTCCTGTAAACAGAGATCCGCGCGGATATATTTTAAGCGCCGATCAGCCGGATTTTAATTCTGCCCTTAAATTTTTAAACGCCTTGATCAGAACAGGTATTGTGGTTCAAAAAGCAACCGCTTCATTTGCCGTTGCAGGAAAAAATTATCCTGCAGGAAGTTATATTGTTAAGACCGATCAGGCTTTTCGTCCGCATGTTTTAGATATGTTCGAACCCCAAGATCACCCAAATGATTTTAAATATGAAGGAGGCGCGCCAATTCCGCCATATGATGCTGCAGGATGGACGCTAGCCTATTTAATGGATGTTAAATTCGACCGGATTTTAAATGATTTTTCAGGGCCGTTTGAGAAAAATCCTTACGGAGAACTATTAAAGCCGGATAATAAATTACCTAACGGATCTAATTATGTGTTGAGTGCGGCACAAAATGATTCCTATACTGCTGTGAACGACCTTTTGAAGAATAAAATTGAAGTTTACCGGTCGACAGAAAATGGCGATTTTTATGTTTCATCAGCAGGGAAATCAATATTGGAAAAAGCAAACATCAAACTGAAAAGTGCTGCTGCACCAAAAGATAAAATTAAAATCTCTGCCGGAAGAATTGCCCTTTGGGATACCTATGGAGGTTCTATGGCCTCAGGGTGGGTGCGATTTTTAATGGAGCAATACCATTATAACGCAACAGTAATTTATCCCCAGGATATTGATGCGGGGAACCTAAAATCTAAATACGATGTAATTGTTTTTGTGGGTGGCGCAATACCATCGGTACAAGGAGGAGGGTTTGGAAACAGGTCTTTTGCGCCAATGGCAGAAGAAGTTCCTCAAGAATTTAGAAACCGTTTGGGAAGGATTACTGCAGACAAATCGATTCCAGAATTAAAGAAATTTTTAGAAGCCGGGGGTAATATTGTGACCATTGGTAGCAGTACCAATTTGGCCTATCATTTAAATTTACCGGTTCGGAATGCAATGGTTGAAATTGTAAACGGAGAGGAAAAGAGATTACCTGCTGAAAAATATTATGTTCCGGGAAGTGTTTTAAATGTTGGTGTAGATACAACTTTGCCAACAACCTGGGGCATGGAAAAGGAAGCTGACGTATATTTTGACAATAGCCCCGTTTTTAAGCTCACAGGCGATGCCATTGTGGCTGGAAAGATTAAACCTTTAATGTGGTTCGAAAATGCGACACCCTTGCGCAGCGGCTGGGCATGGGGGCAGGCTTACCTGCAAGATGGTGTAACGGCCTTTGAAGCAAAGGTTGGCAAAGGCAAACTGCTTGCTTTTGGGCCAGAAATTGCATTTAGAGCGCAAACGCACGGTACTTTTAAACTGATATTTAACCAGTTGTATAAGTAGTTATAATTGAGTTTGCCATGTTGAGCTTTCTGATCAGTCGTCATTCCCGCGTAGGCGGGAATCGTAATGCAACTTGCAAACCTACCAAGGCATTAAGATTCCCAATCAAGTTGGGAATGACGGTTCTTCGTAGCAGATCAATTTATTAAAATTTCCTTGTCATGTATATGCATTTTGTACAATAATTTATCCTCAGAATAACATTCTATGATTAATATGGAAGCCGCTATCCTAAACGATAGCGGCTTTTTACTTTGGCCTTACTATAGGCAAGTATAATCACCTTAATTTTGTGCTATGAAAGTAGAAATCTGGTCGGACGTAATGTGTCCGTTTTGCTATATCGGGAAAAGACATTTTGAGCAGGCGATAGAAAAATTGCCGTTCAAAAATGAAATTGAGGTGGATTGGAAGAGTTATCAGCTCAATCCAGCGTATCACAATACCAATAACGAATCGGTGTACGATTACCTTTCACGGAGTAAGGGAATGCCAATCGAGCAAGCTAAGCAAATGACCAAACAGGTTGTGGATATGGCAGCAAATGCTGGTTTGAAGATAGATTTTGATACAAATATTCCTGCCAATACCTTCAATGCACATCGTTTGATCCATTTGGCTGCAAAACATAATCTTCAGGATTTAGCCGAAGAAAAACTGTTTGAAGCACATTTTGTAAACAGCAAAAATATTGGTGAAACGAGTGTTTTGGTTGATCTTGCTGTAGAAATTGGCTTGGCTAAAGATGAAGCTGAATCAGTTTTGAATGGAAATGAGTTTGCTGAAGCCGTTCGTTACGATATTTATGAAAGCCAGAATTTAGGCATTAGAGGGGTTCCTTATTTTGTGATGGACCGTAAATATGGCGTTTCGGGTGCTCAGCCTGTTCAGGCTTTTACCGATGCGCTTACCCAAAGTTTTACGGAATGGAAAGCTGCTCAACCCAAAGCCACGATAACATCATTAAATAAAAATGATGATGCAGTTTGTGATGAGAATGGTTGTGAGATATAGATTTGTTTCCCGCAGATTAAGCTAATCTGCGGGGAATTTACCTCATTCGTCATGCTGAATTTATTTCAGCATCTATTAAATAGTTATGCGATTAGATCCTGAAACAAGTTCAAGAGGGCGATCGTTTTAGGTCCTTCGACTCCGCTCAGGATGACAATCACAGTTATTAGATGACCGATTTACCTCTCGAACTTAATTAACGTTGCTGATTTTTCAAGGGCGTTAACAGGTACTCTAAGCCATTTACCCGAATTTCGAACATCGTAGCCATTAAATCGCCCAGTTTGCCTTTCGGGAAGCCTTTATCCTTATACCAAAGCAAATAACTTTCGGGGATATTGCAGATCAGGTAACCTTTGTATTTTCCATAAGGCATTTGCATTTTCACTAAATCGAGCAATAAGGTTGGGTCTAACATTTTTTAAGATGGCGATGATAATAATTTTAAAAACGTTAATTCAGTCAATAGACTGACTCAATTAACGTTTTTTAATCGATAAGCGCTAAAGTTTCAATTGCTTCTTCAACAGTACTTATGTTATCAAAAGCAATTCTTAAGGTATTTTTTACTTCTTTTAAATTGCACATACGCGGATGGTTCTGTGCAAAAGTTAAAATCTTGGTAAAGGTATTCGAATCGAAATAAGCAGATTGTTTATCGCTCAAGAAATACCCGCGCAAACTATTTTTCTTGAAACTAATTTTCTCGAAGCCCAATTTTTTCCCCAGCCATTGCAAACGCACCACACTCAGCATGGTTTTTACCTGTGGAGGAACCGGACCGAAACGGTCGGCCAAATGTTTTTCAAAAATGGCTAATTCTGCTTCGTTATCAAGTTTAGAAAGCTCGGTATATAAATTGTAACGCTCAGTAATGTTGGTGATATAAGCATCCGGAATGTACAATTCCAGATCGGTATCAACCTGTGTAAAGCCTACAAACGGACGGGCAGGTTCATTTTCGAACAGACCTTTAAACTCAGCTTCTTTTAATTCCTGGATGGCTTCATCCAAGATCTTGTGGTACATCTCAAAACCGATTTCGGCAATAAAACCACTTTGTTCGGCGCCCAATAAATTTCCACTTCCCCGGATATCCAGATCGCGCATGGCCACGTTAAAGCCGCTTCCCAAGTCAGAAAATTCTTCAATGGCGCTTAAACGCTTCCGGGCTTCAGAAGTTAAAGTAGATAATGGCGGTGAAAGTAAATAACAGAAAGCTTTTTTGTTGCTCCGCCCTACCCGGCCACGCATTTGGTGCAGATCGCTCAAACCAAACATGTGCGCATGGTTAATAATGATGGTATTGGCATTCGGGATATCTAAACCTGCTTCTATAATCGTTGTGGCTACCAGAACATCTTTTTCTCCATTAATGAAATCGAGCATTACATCTTCCAGTTGATCGCCATCTAACTGCCCGTGCGCAATACCGATCCTCGCTTTTGGAACCAGTTTCTGAATCAATCCTCCCAATTGCATCAGGTCATTTACACGGTTATGGATAAAGAAAACCTGTCCGCCGCGGTCCAACTCGAATTGAACGGCCTCTTGAATCAGTTTATCGTTAAAAACATGTAACTCGGTACTCACTGGTTGCCGGTTTGGTGGCGGCGTACTGATGATGGATAAATCTCTTGCCCCCATTAAAGAAAAATGTAGCGTTCTCGGGATCGGAGTCGCCGTAAGCGTTAAAGTATCAACGTTTACCCTTACTGCTTTTAGCCTTTCTTTTGCGGTAACGCCAAATTTCTGCTCTTCATCAATAATCATGATGCCGAGATCCTTAAACTTTACATCCTTGCTCAACAAACGGTGTGTGCCGATTAATATATCAACCTTACCGGCTGCGGCCTCCGCAAGGGTATCTTTAATCTGTTTACTGGTTTTAAAACGGTTAATATAATCAACCGTAACCGGGAAATCTTTTAAACGCGAAGAAAAGGTTTTAAAATGCTGTAAAGCCAAAATGGTTGTAGGAACCAGGATCGCCGCCTGTTTGCCTTCTGCTACCGCTTTAAATGCAGCACGCACAGCGATCTCTGTTTTTCCGAAGCCAACATCACCACACACTAAACGATCCATTGGATGTGGTGATTCCATATCCTTTTTCACGTCTTGGGTAGCCTTTAACTGATCGGGGGTGTCTTCGTAAATAAAAGAAGCCTCCAGTTCAGTTTGTAAATAGCTATCTGGCGAAAACGCTGTTCCAGCCTGGGTTTTCCGCAAAGCATAAAGCTTGATCAAATCCCGGGCGATATCTTTAACTTTTTTTTTAGTAGTTTTTTTTAGCTTATCCCAGGCATCGGTACCCAGCTTATTCATCTTGGGTACTCCACTCTCCTTGCCGCTGTATTTGGCAATGCGGTTTAACGAGTTGATGTTTACGTAAAGCAGATCGTTATCTGCATAAATTAAACGGATCATCTCTTGCGTTTTACCATTTACCTCAACTTTTTCAAGCCCGGCATATTTGCCGATTCCATGATCAATATGGGTAACATAATCGCCTGATTTTAATTCCCGAAGATCTTTTAGGGTAATGGCCTGGCTTTTCTGATAGCCTTTTTTAAGCTTGTATTTATAGTAACGATCAAAAATCTGGTGATCGGTATAAAATGCCGTTTGGATCTGTGGATCTATAAAACCCTCGCGCAGCATGCTGTTAATTGGCGTAAACTTGGCCGTTTTATCAATATCCTCTAAAATGGCATATAAACGCTCGATCTGTTTTGGCGAATCGGTAAAAATAAAATTAACAATGCCGGCCTTTTCATTTTCCTTAAGGTTGTGAATGAGTAGGTTGAAATCTTTATTGAAGGAAGGTTGTGGCTTGGTTTCAAACTCAAAACGGTTATCCGTTTTATAAAAAAACTGCTTGCCGAATTCTATCAAAGGAAAATCCTGAAGATGATCACCCAACAATTTTTCGTCTGTAAAGGCAAACTTAGGGTCGATCCATTCTGGGTTTTGGGTTTTATCTGCTATAGATAAAGCTTTCCAGAGTTCAACGGCTTTTTTAAAGCCTGCTTTAATAATATCAAGGGTAAACTCAACATCCTTAAACCAGAGTTGTGTATCCTGATCGATATAGTCAAGGATACTGATATTGCTTTCGGTTAAAAATTTCGCCTGAACATTTGGCACAATGGTTAACGATTTAACATCAGCAACCGAAAGCTGACTTTCAATTTCAAAACTCCTGATGCTTTCTACCTCATCACCAAAAAACTCGATACGGTAAGGAAGATCGGATGAGAAAGAAAATATATCTACAATACCGCCACGGATAGAAAATTGGCCTGGTTCATAAACAAAATCTCTTCTGTCGAAATCATAATCAATTAAAAATTCGTTGATAAAATCGATGCCCAATTTGGCACCTAAACTAATTTCTAAAGTGTTTTTTTCTAAAGCAGAGCGATCAATAACCTTTTCGGCAATGGCTTCGGGATAAGAAACCACAATTTTTCCGTATTCCGAATCGTGGTTCAGTTCGTTTAAAACCTCTGCACGGGCCAAAACGTTGGCCGTATCTACCTGTGTAAAATCAAATGATTTGCGGTAAGAAGAAGGAAACAATAAAACCTGTTTATCCAAAACGCTTTCCAGGTCAGACTGAAAATAAGCCGCTTCTTCTCTATCCGGTAGAACGAACAGTAGGGGTTTATGTAATATAAAGTAAGAAGACAGGGCAACAATAGCATCAGCCGAACCCACCAATCCCTTTAATTGTATCTTTGGGTTTTTGCTGCTGTTCAACGCTTTGGTAAATTGGGTTACCCTATCGTCGGTTTTGTATCTGTTTATTAAATCGCGAATGTTCAAGGCACAAAAATAAGCTTATCTTTTAATATTAACCTGCAATTTGTGTAAAGGTTTTTTTAACTATTTTTGGCTGGGTTACCGTGTTGAAAAACAAAAAGCAAAATAAATAAGATCTTTTGTTAGATTCCATTACTGGTTTTGTCGAAATATATCCCCCATTCGTCGATTACAGGCAAATTGATGTAACAAAGGTGGTGTTATAACCTCTAAATTATATAAAAAGTGAAACAATGAAGTACATTAAAAGCTTTCCACTAGAACTTTTTTTCTGGGTAGCAGCTTTAGTATTACTGGCAACAACGAATGGCCACGAGCATCACTTCACACTTTGTCCGCTAGCCAATTTAGGTTTTGAGGATTGGTGTCCGGGATGTGGTATAGGCAGGTCAATCAGTCATATTTTACATGGCGAGTTTACCGAAAGCTTTTCCGAACATTGGTTTGGGTTTCCGGCACTTTTGATTATAGTTTATAGAATTTACACATTGATGAAAAATAAAAAAACGTTTAAAATTTCAACCACAAATACATAGCAACCATGGATATATTTCAATCACCTCTAATGTCGTTACCAGGTATAACGCCAGAAGAATTCTCATACTTACAACAAGCTACCACCGGATTAACCGAACAACAATTGCGTAACTTCTTAATGGTTTACAGCAGCAAAAGGAAAAATCCATCAGATATGCTAATTTTCTGTTTAATCGGTTTATTTGCTGTCCCAGGATTGCAAAGGTTTATCATCGGGCAGATCGGAATGGGTATTTTATACCTCTTAACCGCAGGTTTATGTTTTATCGGATCGATCATTGATGTCGTAAATCACAAAACCCTAGCTTTTGAACATAACCAGAAAATGGTTTTCGAAAGCTTGCAGATGGTAAGAATGGGCGGTTTTCAGTAAACTTTCACTTTTAGGATCCTTAATAATTTTTTGAAAAGCAAAGACAGCGCAATTATTAATGTTCGTCCCGCTATACACGACAAGTCCGCACCCAATGAAAAGTTGGGTTTGCGGGCTTTTTGTTTCTATCGGGTTTATAAACATTGGTTTTGTTGCGCTTTGAGGGGACTGAAGGATCAAAAGAACTACAGGTTTACGTTAACTAAACCCGACAGCCGCGATTCCGATTCTTCATCGGATAAGCAAATGGCGGGGCTGCCCTAGCCATTTGCAGCAACTGTACGTTTTCAAAACATTAATCATTTCTCTTACCAACAAAACCCCAAATTTTCTATATTTATCAAATGAAATTAGCCGAAATAACGAACTATTTAGAAAGCATAGCACCACTTAATTATCAGGAAGATTATGATAACGCTGGTTTGATTGTGGGCGATCCGAATATGGAAATCCATGGCGCTTTGGTGGCTTTAGACTGTGTAGAAAAAATCGTAGATGAAGCAATTTCAACTGGCTGCAATCTGATTATTACCCACCATCCAATTGTTTTTAAAGGTTTAAAAAAACTCAATGGCAAAAATTATGTGGAGCGCGTAGTGCTTAAGGCAATTAAGAATAATATTGCACTTTATGCCATTCATACGAATCTTGATAGCATTCATACCGGTGTAAATGCGCGAATTTGCGAGCGTTTGGGTTTAACAGGAACTAAAGTACTTTCACCGAAAACTGGCCTTTTGAAAAAACTGGTTACCTATTGCCCGCAGGCCCAGGCAGAGCAATTGCGGTCGGCATTGTTTTATGCCGGCGCAGGTAATATTGGCAATTATAGTGAGTGCAGTTTCAATGCCGATGGCTTTGGCACCTTTAAAGGTAATGAAGATGCTGATCCTTTTGTAGGTGAGAGAGGCGTTCGCCACCGTGAGGCCGAAGTGCGGATTGAAATGGTTTACCCTACACAGGCCGAACGCAAAATCCTGGTTGCATTGTTCGAGAACCACCCTTATGAAGAAGTGGCCTACGATATTTACAAACTCGAAAACAAACACCAATTGGTGGGCTCGGGCATGGTAGGCTGGCTGGAATACGATATGGATGCCTATGATTTTTTACATTTGGTAAAAGATAGAATGCAGGCCAAAGTGGTTAGGCACACCGAGGTAATTGGCAAAAGAATTAAAAAAGTGGCGGTTTGCGGCGGCTCGGGAAGCTTCCTGTTAAAAGAGGCCATTGCTGCCGGGGCAGATGCTTTTATTACCGCAGATTTTAAATATCACGAGTTTTTTGATGCAGAGGAAAAATTGATCATTGCCGACATCGGACACTTTGAAACTGAACAATTTACCTCAAATTTATTGCTTGAAATTATTCAGAAAAAATTTACTAACTTTGCAATCCGTTTAACGGAGCAAAATACAAACCCCATAAATTACTTGTTTTGATATGCCGCTTCAAAAGCCATTTAGACACGTAATAACATCTAAAATCACCTATTTTTTACCTTAATGTGTCCTAAAATGTGTCCCTTTTATTACCTTTGAAAATAGGTTATACATTATGGATATAGGAAAGCAAATCAACCCTCATTGTGAAACTCCTGCTTTAGTCGAAGAGGGAGCACGATGGTACATTAGATTTAAATATCGTGACCACGAAGGGAAGCGTAAAGCTAAAAAAGTAACTGGTGAGCTTAACAATGATAAATATGTCAGGTTAGTTAACGGAAGGTATGTTGAGGAAAACAAAAAAGCAAGGAAGAAAGCTGCATCCGATTCTCTTGATGAGGTTAAATTGCTGTTATGTACGAAGTATTTTAATGCTGCAATTGGTAAGTTTGAGAGTTTAGATAAGTCAGAGACGAAGTTTGTAGACTATCTTGATAAATACTTATGCCATACGCCCTCCAAAGAAAGAAGAGCAAGTACAACGAAATTATATACATCCTATAACAATATCATTAAACAATACCTTAAGCATAATAAAACAGAAGCTATAACCTTAAAGGAGGTAGATAGAGAGTTTATCGAACGTTTCCTCAATAAAGTGCGTTCCGAACATTCAGCATCCCAAAGGGATAACTATTATGTATATCTAAATGGGGTTTTCAAGTATTGCGTGGATGATCTAGAGGTTTTGGATAAGAACCCACTAAGAAAGTTGCATAAAATCAATAAAAAAGAAACGCAAAGCAACCGTAGGTATGATAATGAGACATTGGACTTAGTTCTAGCTGAATCACGTAATCTTGATGTTTATTTCTGGTTGTTTCTTAGACTTATGTTGTATTCTTTAAGGAGGCCGAGCGAGTTACTTAAAATTCAATATAAGGACTTCAATTTTAAGAAAGGCATATTGTCGTTTGATAGCAGCATCATAAAAACTAATAAGAAGCTTTACACAGAATTAAAGCCAGAATTCTTAATGGAATTGAAAGCATTGATTCCTGCAGATGTTCAACCATCTGATTACTTGTTTGGAAGTTTCCAAGAATCAGCTAAAGCAAGTCATAGAACAAAAGCTTTGTTTGCGCCTTACACCACTCCATTCCATCATTTTCAAGACAAGTTTAAGACAATAAGCAAGAGACTTCAACTGCCAAAGGGTTTTACAATTTACAGTATGAAACATACGAGTGCCTCTCAACTAAAAGAATTGGGATGGTCTGATGATGATATCATAACTTATACTGGCCATACAAACACTAGTATCCTAGGTAGATATACCAGAGAAGCGATCTTGCCGAGACGTGAAGATCCAAGAACATTTTAAATCTTAATGCCCTGGGCGATTAGTCCAAGGCATTTAATTTTACATCATGCATTCATCAGCAAAACTGTAATAGTTATAATTGGTAACTATCAAATGATCACAGACCTCAATATCTAATAGCTTTCCTCCATCCCTTAACTTTTGGGTTAGTTTCCTGTCAGCATCACTTGGTGTCGTAGTGCTGCTCGGATGGTTATGTGCTAATATTATTTTACTGCTATTTGTCTTTAAAGCGACAGAGAATATAATCTTCGGATCTGCCAATGTTCCCTGTACTCCACCTGTGGATATATCAACAATTCCCAATACTCGGTTACTGGTATTTAGCAATATCACCTTAAATTCTTCTAACAGTTCAATTTTGCCCAATTGCCAATGTTGCATTAATACTTTGTAAGCATCTTGCGAACTGTTGATTTTTGGTCGTTCTGTAATGTTGTAATTTGATCTGTAACTGACTTCGACTTCAGCCACTTTAAATGAGGTTTGTTCCTGTACCATATGATTAATTAATTATGGTACGATGGCAAGCTTTAAGCTCAACTAAGCAAAGGAGGAACGGATATAAATGGGTTGTGCGGTTGCCACAGGAGCGTTTATGCCGTAGTCCTTTAGGCGTGTTGAGATTACAAGCTTAGATTTGTTGATAATTATGAATATCTCAATTTGTTCGTTTAAGGTATTCTTCCCATGTCTCTGAGTGTAGATGATCTATCAGATCTAATACAAATCTTAGTCCTTTTTCAGTTAAAGAACCAACTATTCTAAAGGGTCCCCAAGATTCTAGTTTGATGAGCTTAGCTTTTACGAGATGCGACTGTTTACTTGGAATCTTATATCGTTTCCCCGTTTCAGAGTGGGTATGGAAGAACTCATTTGGCATCAATTCGTTTTTATCAATAGCTAATCCAGTTAGCATAGCTCCTATAAACCTTTCTTCATTCGTTTGCTCAAGATAAATAATATAATGCATGCCTGCATCAATTGATCTATCTGTTGCCTCAAGAATATCCCCTTTGCTATACTCCATCAAAACAGATTCATTTGTGTCTCAAGTTTGGGATAAAATGCTCCAATGATCATGAAAGGATTCTTTGAAGCATAATGATGGACATAGTTTGTGCCCAAAAACAAGTGCAGGTCATTCTTATTTGTGAATTTGGTGAAATATTGATTCTTAACCGCACTAATGGCTTTATGCTCGTCCCCCTCATGTGCAGCAAGTGACTTCCAGTATAGTTCTCCTATTTCCCAATCTTCGATCATCATTTTACTTATTTTACCTTGTTCATCTTCGAATACGTACTTGAACTTATATGGTAACTTCTTAACAACCTCAAATGGGTTTTCTGGCTGTTTGAATAAGTTAAATTGTAATCGTTCCGCCTCTAAGCTATCAAGCTTTTTCTTATCCCATTCTCTTGACACTTCTTCTGTCTCAAATCCAATAAAACGTTTCGGCCTAAAGACGGCGAGTGACGTACATACAGACTGATCGTGAGCCTCTTCGATTAACTTGGTCATGTTGGTATATATTTTCTGGAGAGCATATTGCTTTCTTAAATACCAATTTGAAGTAGTGTCGAGATGGCCTGTTATCTTGATTTCAGTATCATGAGAATGTGGACGATAACTTTCAGGGCGAAAGTCGCTAGTATTCTTCACTAAATCTATCTCGACCCAATCATATTTGCGATACTGTTCTCCATAATCTTTCTTTCGAAATGGAATCGGATATATTCTTATCCAAGTACCATCTTCTTTGAATCCAGCGGTGCAAACGAGTTCGTCATATTTGCTGGAAATCGTCGGGTAGGTTTTAACAGCAATTAATACTTTGGTGAGAGCCATGGTCTAGATGTGTTTTAGTTCATATTTAAAGTTAGGTAAAGCTTTTATACTTTCCGCCAAGGGTTTTCGATGGCATTGACATATATCAGCCTCAAAACAAGTTAGAGCAATTCTCTTTTCTTGCTTAAGAAGCTCTAAGATAGTGATTTGTGTAGATAAAGTAGAGGGTAATTCCTTTTTGTAGTCTTTGAAGAGCTTGTCATAATCACTTTGTGTGTTCAACTCTTGTCGTTGGTTAGATTTGATGCCCACTTCTGGGAAGTGTTTATATGCGATTCCTAAGCTTCCGCAGTATCGGCTCAATAACGTTTTACTAAAACCGAATTTCATGCTCAAAGGATTACTCCGTACGTCAACAAGTACTTTTATATCGTGCTTAATTAGTTTATTAAAGTAGTCCTCAAGTGATATGCCCTCATAGCCAATTGTGTATAAGGTTGTATTGTCTTTCTCCTTATTTGCAGCATTTACTTTTGCTAGCTCTGCCTCGTTTAACAATTCATGTGCAACAGTACTTTTAGTTGCCCAATATGGGTAGTGAACGTAAGTATATTTCATGAGCAAATTAGAACTCATAGCAGAGTAATGTTTTTTGATATCCCGAACAATAACCTTATCCTCCTCCTTTAGACTTTTAAAGTAATCCACTTTACTAGCAAGTTTATATGATGTAGGAGTTTCATCTATCAAACCCTTTTTTACCATTGTAACTAGATCGGCTTTTAAGGAAAACGAGTAACACCCAAACTTATAAGGAACAAACTGATACTCTGAGTCCTTCTGTCTTTCGCTTGCTAAAAAGATTAACTTTTGTAGCTTTATCTTCTCTATTTCCCAATTAAAAGCTTGCAACAGTGACAGAATAATCTTTCTTCTATAGAACATATTACAAAGTTAATAATCTTATAGCTCAATCGGGGAATTAGGAATCACTTAAGTCTTTGAGTTTGATAATTATACTTTTCTTGGCCTCACTGTGGTATCTGGCTATATTGATAGATGATGCTGAAGTACCATGTGTGAATATTAATGTACCGTTATAAAGAGAAACAGTAGCATTATTGTAATTAGCACTTTTTAAAGTTGTAACCACATGATGTTTGCCTTGGACATCAATCCAACTAGATTGTGATTCCCATGATTTACCATTCTTATAGTGAGTTTGTTTCATCTTATCCAAGCCCAAACTTTGTGTAATTCGATCTGATCTTTGAAGATTAAATCCGATGCGTGCGCCACCAACAGCTCCGAATACTGTGGTAATTACTGCTATTATTGGAAATAACTGAGAACGTTGGCTCTTCTTAATGTTCATTGCCATAAATCCAAATGAAGATATAAATCCGAGTATTGCCCCAATTATAGCACCTGTAATTAAGTTCATATCTGTTCCTTTATTTGCAGTACGACATTGCAAAAATAGAGACCTTGCTAAGCATATCATCGCTAAGTTTATATTTCTTCCGCAAATTACGATAGGACTGTTCATCTAGTTGATCAATCAGTGCCATGTGCTTATCCCCATAATCTGGATACTTTGCATCAGCTTTATGGATATTGTCAAGCTCAATTTTCTTCAGCATTTCCCAAAGGATGCATAAGTCTAATCCCCTCTTCTGTAGATATGCTTTAAGTTTCTCAACTTCGATTTCATCTTTAGTTTTGACATTATCTGCGCTATTATTCAATGCAGTTATCTTAAAATCGTTATACGTGATTCTAGGTTTATTTTCATTTGGCCCCTTGATTAACATCGCTATCCAATTGGATTTATCTTTGAATGCTTCTTTAGACGTAAACAGATAAACTGCAAGTACTGTCGCTTTATCATGGGTTTCGAAAACATCTTTAATGCTATTGAGGTTATAGATTTCTAATACTGCATCTTCTAAAGCTTCTTTTGTGTAAATAGTATCCTTGTAAATGGCATATTCAATAAGCTGAGCTTTGTAACTAGTTTCTAACTTCTGCTCGTTGATAACCTCGTATTTAATTGTGGCTTTGACAGTGGGTGTCACCTTATATTCTGTTAGATGCACTTCAACCAAGTTATCAGAAGGTATCCATCCTATATAAGTTTTTGATAACCATTCCGGCTCAATTACCTTTATTTTACACCAACTATCTTTGATTTCTGTTATTATTACTTTATTGGTAGTATCGAGTAAACAGTATTCCTTGTGGATTTCAGAAGAGTTGATACTATCAATTAACTTTGGCGCTGATTGTGACGGTGAGGTTTGGAGAAAAGTAGTTATCTTAACGGAATAGAACTTACCTTTAGTTTGGTAACCAGATTGGTCTTTTCTTTCGTTTTCTTCTTTTGAATTAGGATTTCCACAACCACTTATTATAAATGCGATTAGTGCAGCTAAGATGTAATATTTCATTGAGAGAGTTTAGTAATTGTCGTTTTAAATCGGGTTAATTATGCATGTTCAAGCTAAGGTAGGGGGTATTTACTTTATTCAATACGGTAAACCGTAAAATTTAAAATGGTTTTGCCAATTACTTAACTGTCTTTATAACACTAAGTTTTGGTCTTGCTCCTCCATTCAAGTATTCTAATGAACTTCAATTTTCTTGAGATGCCTTTTGAATAGATCAATATAATTATCATTGCCCTTTTCTAGGATCAGCTCATGATCGTTATCCCTTCCATATTCTCTGATGCTGACTTTCAGCAAAAAGAGGTCGGAATCGTAGTCAAACCTGATTTCTCCATAGTTTTCGTACTTTTCATCACTCTCGTTTATATACTCGACATTCTTCCTGAAATGAGTAACGTAGTGATCCGTAGATGCAATAAAAAGCGCACTTATATCTATAAAATCCTCCACTTGGTCGGGTTTTGGCTTTATATATTGATGCTCCATAAGATTCCTAGTTTTATTAATCTTATTCAACACCCTAGGAGCAATTAGGTCGAATTCCTGAATAAGCCCGATTTTCTTGGGAAACCCCCAGAATTTATCTTGTGATTCCTTGTAAAAGCCAAATAACTTTAACAACCGATCCGCTTGGCAGTCTAATGCTCTTTTGGCATTTGACAGAGCGTTTATATATTTGTGTTCAAATTCACTTTGTAGGTCAATCTCCGCAAAACCAATAAATTCACTTGGCATTGTGTCAAAAGCGGTATCGATTACCTCATCTCCCCAAGCACATCGAAATGTACCAGTATGATCCAAATATTCTGTTAAATCAGCATAGTTCATAATTTTCAATTGAGGGTATAAATTCCACTAATATAGATATTAATCCTTGCCACCTATAAACACTATAACTTTCTAGTAAAATAACTTATATCCTATTAATAATGAACAACCCTTTAGACAAAACCTCCATTCTATCCTTTAAAGATTGTAGCTGTTCATAAGCAAAATCATTTTCTCTTATCAGTTCTTTATGCTTCATTTTTACTAATAGCATTAGCAAGTGTGGGCTAAATTAGCCTGAACATTCATGTGTAATGATAATATTAATTTCCTTTAGTGTGGGCTTTCTCTCCTATTGCCACTAGCTTATTCTGCTTTTGAGCCATTGAGAACTTCTTGCACGCACTCTGCACTAGATCAGGGCTCTTTTCAACTAAATCTTTTAAATGTTCGGCTAAACTATCACTGTATTTATGTGTCACGCTTTTCTGTCCGATTCTCACTTCATCATGGTATCTGCCATCCCCCTTGATCTTTTCTTGCCATAAAACGCATTTGAACTGATATGGATTCCAATTCAGAGTTTTGCAAATATCACTTGTGTTATATGGGTAAGCTTTATTGCTTGGTAATATTTGTCCTGCATCTATGATACCGGTAATTTCCCCTTTCAAAATAAGAGCCGGAGCCCCATCATTATCAACGAAATGACCTTCTTTGATGAACTTTACCTTATCAAGTAAGGCTTTATCCATTAAAACCTTTTCATTACCAATATTTAACTCGCCTTTAAAAGTATCTAAGAATTGAACGTTTCTAGGGCCTATAAGAGAAATTTTTTGAATATGCTCCATCCAGAGCTTCTTCTCTTTTTCCTGTTCCGCATCTAGTAACTTTCTAAGTTCAGGGTATTCGATTTCTTTAGTTTCTGCCCTATACCTATAGTAGATCGCGCCTTCTCTAAGGATATCATTACGATTCTTTTTACATAATACTGGTTTTATAAGAGATTCTTCAATAACTATTTGACCGAACTTCTTGCCATCATATTCCAATACGTGCATTTGCCATTGAATTTCTGGAGAAAAGTAATCCCGAAGGGTAGTATCAATAACTTTAGGGTCAATCTCAATGAATCGTTGGTTTGTCATGCCAATCGGTACATGAGGTTTATCTTGAATACCAAAAATCATTTGTCCGCCTTTGTTGTTAGCCATACCAGCGATTGTCTTTGTATATTTTAGAAGGTTATCTCCTTGCTGAAAGTTTTGCTTGTATTCAAGGCTGTGGCTTTCGCGCTTTTTTATATAGCCATTGCCATCAATGTCGAAGTTAAAATCCATATTGAGAGTTAAAGTAGTCTGTTGCAATATACTAATTGCGTACCGTAAATGCGTATAGAACGAAGGTCGTTGCAGTAAAGTTCGTTAGAACGATGCAACGATATGTTTTATGCAATAAAACACAATGCTTGGCGAGATTATTGAATTTTAAATTCATGTGTGGTAAATCTTCAATAATCATGACAAGCTGAAGCCTGAGTGACCACGCAGGTACGCTGAACTGGGAAAGCGATTAGATTTATCCAGGATGAAGCGAAGCAAAATCCTAGATAAAGATAAGTGAGCTTTCACGAAGCCATCCGCTTTGCCAAAATTAAAACCATGACAGAACGCATGTGATGGCGTGTGTTTTAAGTGGCATTAGACATGGCGAAGTACCGATCTCCCTAATTGGGTTTGCACTGCCTTGACCGACGCACCATTGACTAAAAGTAACCGTAGAAACTTAAAAGAATGCTGAATGTCGCCCCACCACTAATGTAAAGACTAAACCATTCCTTTCTCCGCGTAAGCCACTATTTGGAGAGAGGAATGGATTTAGGATTCAAATTATCTAATTTGAAGTACGGAACGATTAATGATAGTTGAATCGATCAAAGAGTAAAATTTTGTTTCCCGTTGAGGGAAATGCGTTGATTTGTACTCCATCTCATAAGGCCTATCGTACTTTATGCATGCAAAGACACGACAAATGATTTTAAATCTGACAGCGTTGATAACAGATAGTTTGCTCTTATGCTCATTAACCGTTTTCCTTAGGTAATACTTTCTCATTTCACTAGAAAATGCTATTGCGACAATTGCGCTGTTGTGAAGTAGAGATTTCATTCTTTTGTTTGCTATCGAAGAATTCTCTGTCCGCTTACGTATTGTAGTTCCAGAACTGTACTCAAATGGCGCGACACCGCAATAGCAAGCGAAACTTTTAGGGTTCGTAATGTCTAAGAACTCATTTGTTGTAATCAATATCTGTAATGCAACGACAGGACCAATGCTTGGCACTGAAAGCACTAATTGCATTTTATGAGCCAGTATATCATCCGAAGACCATAGCTCCTTGATTTTTTCATCAACTGATTTAATATCTGAATCTAATGATTGTATCGTATTGATACATAACTTTATGTTCTCACTTGTAATGGCTTTGGATACAAAGCCAAGATCTTCTTTTAATGGATTTTTTAAAGCGGTTCTAGTCGACACTAATCTCTGTCTTAATGTGGATAAGCTTGCCAACTGCAATAGTAACGGGCGTTTAGGGACGTATAACCTTAGTTGTGTTCTATTCTTTACTAAGTATTCCGCAATCCTCTTCGAATCTAATTTGTCGTTTTTACCACGAACTAGGCCCATTGTATTTTTAATGGTAACTGGATTGTCAATCACAAAATTGGCCTTGCACTTTGAAAGGGAGCTTCTAAGATAATTGTTGTAAATCCCAGTATGCTCCATTCCAAACACCGTATTCTTTAATGTTAAGCCTTTTAATTGTTTAAGTTCTTTAACGAATGTATTTATCTCAACTTCAGCATTCTTTATAACTTTATGGAATAGAAACAAATGCTCAGTTATGACACTAATATCCAAGGTTTGTTTAGATACGTCTATGCCCACATAGTATAAATATGTCCTTTTCTTAAACTCTTTCATAGTTTTGATTTTAAACCTCTCTTGACGGTCAGGTCTTTTCTCTTCCAATAGGTCTTTACCTCGAAAACATCTAAGTCAACCTGACCGCATTTAATTCACATTCTAAATCAGCAACCAGTCTTATCTCGCGAAATTGAGCCGAACCTCTAAAGATGTATATAAGTCTGCCTAGTCTGCCATTAATTTATTAGTTTATTAAAATGAAGAGGTAAGTTGTTAAATATTATATCGTAGCATTTGGGTACCGAATTGACTCAATATACGGTAGGTGTAAATGCTTTGGTTGATCTTTTTAATATCTCCGTCCATTGACAATAGAATTCGTTTGTAAATGTCTATTTCAGCATCATAAACATATAAAGAATTGGTAAACGATCCTGCGTCACAGGCAATATCTTCATGATCCTCAATCGGAGACTGTAGTAGATCCGCTATCATTTCTTCCGTAATAATATTGGTTTTCTTTTTATATCCAAACCACGGTTTATACTCCACAGAATTCGTTAGGTTCTCAAATAGTTCGGCAGGTGTTATTTCACCATCTTCCTCGGGTTCATAAACTGTCTTCTGCATGGGGTCAACCATTCCGGTGGGTGTGCACCACTTCCATTTATCTGTAATTGCATAGCGATAGTCTTTTGATAATCTGTAATTGTATTTACGCCCTTGTGGATCGATAAAGAAACCATAGTGCTCTGTGCCCCATGCTATGCTATAAAATTCACTTTGGTAGATAAATGGTAATTTAACAGTACTAAACTTATCGGCACTATCATTGGTGATTATATGTTTTGTTACCATATGTTTAATCTAATTGGCTTATAAACCATTTCCCTTTGCTTTCATTTGTTCGTCGTATAAATCCACATCTATAAAGCAATATCTATCTCCGATGTAGACAATTCGATTGCTCTGTTCAGAATGGCCATACACATATCGTATTAAGGAAACCCTTTCTCCATTAATATCATACTTTTTCTTTAAACCATCGACTTCATCCCCACCGGAAAGCGTGCGTTCATTCCACTCACCATATTCCTTGCTAATCTTTACGGCAACTTCAGAAGATACAAACATCTCTTTATCTCCGCTAATTAAGTAAACGTTGATTTCTAGTAGCCTATCTTTATAGAATACTAATCTGATTTGTCTAAGGGGGTAATCAAAGATTCTGTATTTCTCGATATCCTTTACACTCCAATTCTGAAATTCTGGATCAGCTAGTCCTTTAAGCTTTTGAAGCGATGCTATCGCCTTAATCTCTTTTATATTAGATCCTAAGATAAACTTATTGAACCCTCGTTTGGTATCGATCTTCTGTTGTGCATTGGCAAGAGTTGTAAGTATTAGCAACATTACCACGAAACCTAGTTTATTGGTAATTCTTTTAATGATGATCATAATCAATCATTTGTATTATATGCAAATATTCCCCAGATAGCAGCTATTACAGATATAACAGCGAAAATAGTTCGACAGGTTACCGACCACTCATCTATTTCAGGATTCCACTGTGTAAACGAGCAGATTAAATAGATGATGAATGTTGGTACTAACCAAAGTAGGAACGAGAATACTCCTTTAGACATAATTTAGATTTTAATCCGATTGTCCCTAATCGATCTTTAAATACAATAAGCGCAGGACTGTAACCTTACTCTGTCTAAAGAGGCACCTAGGAGAGCCCACACAACAGAGAGATCACGCCCCACGCTTATTGCATGGAGCGTTATTCTAACTGCTCTCGTTGTGTTTAGAAATTTCCTAGGTTTCCTTAGACAAGAACTTTTAGTTAACGCTTATATCTTAATTATTATTAAACTGGTATATCTATACTTTCGATTTTAATGTTTGATGTAAAGATAATAAGCAGAATTAAATAAAGCGCATTACTGCGCTCTATTTTTATGATTCCAGTTTGTCGACCGTTGCAATTGAAACGTAGTTGTTCTCACCTTCTGCAACTCTCCTGTAAAAGAAGTTGTGGTGCTGATCAGCTTCTCGGAAGTTTACCCTTAATGCATATTCAATCCCTGTTGTATTGTCATTTGATTGGGTAATTTCATATGCTTTACGAAGGAAAATATTAGTTAAACCTGATCCAAAGCGTTCTAAAGCTTCACCACCAAGGTCTATAAAGATGTATGATTTGCCCTCTTTGCTGTTTGATAAGGTAATGTTCCAGAAGTAATTTAAGTGTTCGCTGATCATATTGCTTTTGTATTCGTTCTTTACATGATCAACAGTGGCATACGTCCTGTATTTAGTTAAATCGAACTTTCGTAATTGTTCTGTAGCTGCATCAACAATTAAGTTATATGCCTTTTGAACTTCTGTGTTTACTAAAACTTGTTGTTCGTTTATAACAACAAATTGTGTCTGTGTCGGTACTGCCTTTGCAGTTCTTGCTTTTGCTTGCATTTTAATAGAATTTTAAATGTGAAACTTGGGTTAAATGAAAAATGCCTCCAATTGGAAGCATTCACGTTAAATTGGTATATATAGAAATACACCGCCTTTTGGGACGATGTATTGTAGTTTTATTGGTAATGAATGGTTAGGCTGTGTAACTGGGATTGATCGATTTTAGGGTATTAAAAGCTTGTTAAATTGCACTTGTCGAGGTTGGTTAACTGTATGAATTTCGATTTGATGACTTTTGACTTTAGTCTTTTAAATTTAAAAGTCAGTGTTTCAGACAGCCTCTCTGTTTAATTCTCAGACGGAATTTTAATGGTTAGAAGCTAGAAATCGTTTTAAATCCCCCTGACATAAAAGCGGGGGTATGAAGTATTATAACCTTCGCGTTTGAAGCACACAGGTCAATTTTAAAGTCATTGCCAAAATATAAAAATAAAAATTTGAAATTGGTGCTGTAATGGCCTTTACTGGCTTTAAACGCCAATGGCATAAATTCATACTCAAACCCTCTTATTATATATAAAAGGTAGAATGATAATATAAATTTATGCCAAAGGGTTTATGGTCAGGAAGCTTGTTTTAAAGTATATCTAGTGCTAATAATCTGGTATGCCAGCTGTCTTTTACCCTGGTCATTATCCACTTTGCATTCTTTAAGGTTGAATATCTGCAATTCATCTAAATCAGTAGCTTTAGCACTCTTTACTTTCCCTGTTTTACCAAGTATGCTGTACTGTTCGTAAAGCTGTTGGAGCTTGTTTTTGATGTATTTCCTAGAATATCGAACGCCTATTTGGAATTCATCAATCAGTGCTATTATTAGTTTTGTTTCAGCATTCTTATTGCTATGCTCTATAAGTTTTTGTTTCATTAAATCATCATGGAATTCAGTATTAATAAGTATCTGTTTGTCTAAAATATCTATTGCCTGCATTAACAGTTTGTATTTGCCCTCTAGACTGTTGAAGGCTTTCTTCGCATTGCCATATTTATAAAGGCTTGGGTCGGCTCTATACTCCATAATCAATTCATAGACAGCTTTGTTAATCTCATTCTTTGGTTTATTCTTGGTTTCTAAAGTTTCTAAATCCCAGATTACCATTTCAGCTTCATAGCGTGATTCTTGCCAGCAATGTTTAATAGTGTCAATATTGTTGTAGGTGCTTCTGGTGTAATTATCGTATAAAACTTGGTTAGACTTCATATGGTCATATATTGCAATTGATTCATTTACTAATGATGCAAAGGGTTTGATTAAGTCTAATATCCCCTGAGATATCTGCTTATCGTCATTTGAAGCAGCTTTTGCATAATTGTTGTAGTGGGTTATCTGTTGGTTTGCCTCCCATTCAGTTTCTTCTCGAACTTTAGCAAAAGACTTATTATATCGTTTATTACGATTAAAACTGTTTGTAATATGGTAAGTGTTGATTGGCTTAACATTCCTTAGCCTTCCCATGCATTGTACCCCTTTTATTCCAATATTCATAAGGCTATGCTTAACTTTAACGTCAGTTACAAATATCATCGTCGTATTAGCATCATCTAGCATATCCCATCCTTCAACATAACGGCAGCTGTAAAAGTTATACTTTGCATACTGCCCAGCAATTGGTCTATCAAGAATTCTGTTGCCATATTCATGAAGATTAATCTGGTTTCGTTCAGAATCAACACAGTAAATGTTAAAATCAGTAATTCCGCTCGCACGGATGATGTTACCAATAGCCGTAACCGTGTTAAAGAAAACATGGACATTGCCTTTAAAGCACCATTCATTTAAGATGGTACAAAGTATATCCTGTGGCTTGTTACCATATATAATCTGAATTTTGCCTGCGGTTTCTTTATAAATCATCTTATACCTCTGCATCTTCAATATTCTAGGGTCAGTGTAAGGAAAAGGTGTTGCAGAGCCCATAGCTTTGTACTTAAAATTAAAGAAGAAATCAAAGGGTCTTAAAATGCCTTCTCTAAAGCTTTCACTTGCAAAGCAATGTGATTCATCTAGCAAGCAAAAGAACTCGTCATATAGAACCTGCTCCATCTTCGCTTTTCTAGCTGCTGTAATTAATAACGGGAAGCTCTCGGGTGTTATTAAAATCTTCTTCTTTGGCGTATCATTCAATAAAAATTCTTTTAAACTATGCCCCTCTCCTGTGTAAATGGCATGGACATTAATCTTCTCAGCAATACAATACGCTTTTTTGTCGGCTATTGTATTAACTTGTGGGTTTACTATAATACTGTGACGATCTGCTTCTAGTTCTGCTGTCGTCAAACCGTTACCGGTTGCTGTTTTATCTATGTTACTGTTGTTCGGTATTAAACCGTTAAGGAAAACGCTCTTGATTCTGTCGCCTTCATTCATTTTAATTTCAATTGTGGTAGTCACTGTTAAAGCATAATTATTTATCAAATTTGGATCTGATCATTGCTAAACATCTGGTAAGGCTCGGAGGATCTTGATTAAGCTCGCCAATTTTATGACATGGTAATGCAAATAAAAGGCCCGAAGGAAGTGGGCCCGTTATTATGAGATTTGATATTTAGCTTGCTTATAACTGATTGGTACAAAGATCGGGATTTTTAGTAAGCGTTTCAAATTCGTGGTATAAAATATTATAAGGCATTCCTGCTCACTTCCTGATCATTTGTATATCGGGGACGAACAAAAAAATTAAACTGTCAGTCAGTTTGATCTTTAAAAACTAATTTCTAATTTTGCTTCAGCTAAAAAGAATTGACGACGGCAATATCGATTTAGTAGTTACCGAGGAAATAACTTTAACACCATTGGTTGTTAAGGTAAAGGACAGGGACGAAAATTGATCTGGCTGGTAAGTCAGCACCTTTATAAGATCAATTACAGCATAACAATTAGATTAAGCGGATCCTAGCTTATGACCATGTTAGCCCTAGGGCTAAAAACAACATGATAGTCGACATTATTCGGCTGTACCTTCGCTTATAGTAAGTTTAGGTGTTAAACTAATTGGAAACAAATGGAAAATTTAAACAACGACCACTATGGTCAGGTTGTCTCGTCAGACAACATAAGTAACAGTTATAATGTTGCTGTCATATCATCTGTTGAAGATGCACTTGTCGCAGCTAAACCGAATAAAAGAATTATTCAGTCCAAAGCAGACCTAAGCGATGCGGCTCGCAATCGAAGATGGGCGCTTTTACCATATTACAAAGATGAATATATCTTCCCAATCCTAAATAATCTCGAGCAATACAAACTTAATACGTGGAAGCAGGTAATGGCTAAAGTTGAATTCATTCACGAAGGGAAGCATGATACCGACTATTTCAATGCAATTGCATCTCAAATTGTAGTAGGAAAGGTAAGCCTTACAGAAGATATTGTACCCTTTATAATTGGATTAAGAAGAAGCCTGAAGCTTCCGGCCTATATCGGAAATATCGAAAAGTCTTGCATTGCTGACTTCTTGCAAATGCACATGGCAGAGATTGTCTATTCATCACATCAGGATAGCAAAGGTCAGCAACAAATTGATGGCTATTTGCCAATCATAAGCTTATTAGATCAGAATAACTAATTATCTATGTTCAGTGCCCGTCGCATTGAACATAATTAAAATTATTTTAATGGATAGAACAATAGAAAAACTGCTTTTATTGGCTAATCAGCAGAACTGGGTTATATCATCAATGGATGATTTGTTAATCTTTGAACACGAAATGTTAAGCAGTGGTGTTATTTACGATTGTCCAACTGTCGATGATTTAGAATATAAACTTTACTTAATACAAAAAGAAAATGATGATCTGAATAATAAGATCAATGAACTTAATTCAATTGAGGGTGTTTTAAAAAGAATACTTAATGGTGTCGAGCGTTTAACTGATAGATTACCGAAGCCGATAAGTAGTTATAAAGATAAGCGAGCAAAACAAAAAGCAATTGCCAAAGATCAGGTTAATAGGAAATTATGTGTTGATTAATTAAATATTCCTTATCTTTGCAGACTTTAACAGAGACAAAAGCGTGTTGGCGAATACGACAAAGTTATACAAAGTGTCCTTAAATGTGTCCTTTTTAAAGTTAGTTCATTCGTAACAGATTGAAAGTTAGTTTAATACACTTATACCCATAAATTACTTGTTTTAATGGAACAAACCGTAGAACAAAAGCTAAAGGCTTTATACGAATTACAAAATATCCACACAAAAATTGATAAGATCCGCCAGGTACGTGGTGAATTACCAATGGAAGTTGCCGATCTTGAGGATGACGTTTTAGGATTAGAAACTAGAATTTCAAAAATCAAAGGCGAACTTGATGATCTTGAGGATTCAATCGTAACCCGTAAAAATACAATTAAAGATGCGCAAGCTGCCATCAAAAGATACGATACTCAATTAAAAGAAGTTAAAAACAACCGTGAATACGATGCTTTAACGAAAGAAATTGAGATTCAAGGTTTAGATATTCAGGTTTCTGAAAAGAAAATTAAAGAACACGGTTTCGAAATCACTTCTAAAACTGAAATCTACGAAGCTGCTAAAGCTGAGTTAGATGGCAGAAAGAAAGATTTAGAAGTTAAAAAAGGCGAGCTTGATGTAATTACTGCTGAAACTGAAAAAGAAGAGCAAGATTTACAAAAGAAAGCTGATAAAGCCGAGCCTCAAATTGAGGAGCGTTTATTGGTTGCCTATAAACGTTTACGCAAAAATGCTGTAAATGGTTTAGCTGTAGTAACAATCGACCGCGATTCTTGCTCAGGTTGTTTTAACCAGATTCCTCCTCAACGTCAGTTAGATATCCGCCAACGTAAAAAAATTATCGTTTGCGAACACTGCGGGCGTATTTTGGTTGATGAAGCTTTAACGCATGAAGTAGCAGAAGCTTAGTCCGCATCATAAAATTATTAGAACGTCCCGATTTAATCGGGACGTTTTTTGTTTAGACCTATTTTCTGGCGTTTACACAAAACAAGAATATGATTTTAGCGTTTAATGTAGATATTTGTTTAAATGTGAACTACTGTTGCTATAGCACAGAATCAAACTGAAATATATCCCGAATGACTAAAATCTTCCCTGTTTTTGTATTTTCTGCTCTTCTCCTGCTTCCAGCGTCTTTATTTGCAAATTTCGATTTTAACAACAATTGCTTAAATGCCTATAAAAGTATATTCGAACTTAAGTTAGGCAATGCAAGAGCTTATATCTCTACTGAAAAAAAGCAGCATCCCAATAATTCCATTATTCCGCTTTTAGAAAACTATGTAGATTATTTTACGGTTTTAACTTCAGAGAGCAAAGCTGATTTTGATCGCTTAAAAGGCAATAAATCTACACGGTTAGATCAGATTAGTGATGATGATAAAAGTTCCCCGTACTACCTGTATGCACAGGCAGAAATTAATTTGCAATGGGCACTGATCCGTGGTCGTTTTGGTGAATATTTTAATGCTGCAATGGAGGTTAAAAAGGCTAACAGCCTTTTGCAGGAGAACAATAAGAAGTTCCCAAATTTTCACCTTAACCTTAAAGGTTTGGGTTTGATTAACGCGGTTTTGGGTAATCTTCCGGATGGAGCTTTAAAAACAGCGCTGTCTACTTTTGGAATAAAAGGGAACCTCCAGAACGGATTAAATATGTTCGAAAAACTGGCCGATAATCTACCGAAATCTTCCTACGAGCCTTTTTACGAAGAAGTGGTGTTTTATTATGCCTATGTATTAACAGATGTGGCGCATAGCCCACAGGCCTATGCAAAAACAATAAAATATACCGAACGGATTGCCGATACCAGTTTATTAAAAAGTTATTTGCAGAGTTATGTATGCATCAAAAACGGGCATAGTGAAGAAGCTATCGTCATTTTGGCCAAGCGACCTGAAGGAGGCGTGTATCAACCTTTTCCTTATTTAGATTATCTGGAAGGCATTGCGCACCTGAATAAACTGGATCTTAATTCAGGAACCTATTTTAACCGCTTTTTGCAGGCAACCAAGGGCGTGAATTTTGTGAAGGACGCTTACCTTCATTTGGGCTGGATCTCTCTTCTGAAGGGAGATAAAGCGGCTTACGCAGCATTTGCAGCCAAGGCAGTTAAAAACGGATATACCTACATGGAAAAAGACAAACAGGCGAAAGCCGAAGCTACTTCAGGAACGCCAACAATTGATCTGTTAAAAGCCCGGTTACTGTTTGATGGTGGTTATTTGAACAAGGCCTTACAGATCCTTGATGATAAGAAAGTAAAGGATTACACCAACGATAAGGACAGAACAGAATTCAATTACCGATTAGGTAGAATTTATGATGATTTAGGGAAAGACGATCAAGCATTAACAGCTTATCAGGAGACAATTAATGAGGGCAAAAACCTGAAATATTATTTTGCTGCCAACGCTGCAGTGCAGATGGGTAAGGTTTACGAAAGACGGAAAAATAATGCGAAAGCAAAAGAGGCTTTCAATACAGCCATTGCCATGAAAAATCATGAATTTGAAAGCAGTATTGAAAGCCAGGCCAGGGCCGGATTAAAACGGTTAGCGAATTAGAAGCGGTGTATAAAGGCATTAATGTGCATCCCTGCTCCTACTGAAGCAAAAACAGCTACATCGCCAGGTTTAACTTTATAACCTTTAACTTCGCCTTTTAATACCAGGTCTAATAAGGTTGGTACGGTGGCAACTGAACTGTTTCCTAACCATGAAATCGTCATCGGGACTAAGTTTTCTGGTACTGTATCTTTACCATAAAGCTTAAACAAACGTTTCATGATAGCCGTATCCATTTTTCCATTAGCCTGGTGAACAAATACGATATTTACATCTTCAACGCTTAAGCCTGCTTTATCAATGGCCTTTTTAATCACCTGAGGCACCTGAACTACCGCAAACTCGTACAGCTTACGCCCATTCATTTTTAAATAGAGGTTTCCATTGGTTTCATCAGGATGAGAACTCTTGCCCATGGTTAATAAATTGCCATGGTTTACGGCATGCGTTTCTGTTTTATGTGCTAGTATTCCTCTTTTTTCTTCTGATTCTTCTGCCTCGAAAATTACAGCGCCTGCACCATCCGAAAAGATCATGCTATCACGGTCATGTGGATCGATAATGCGGCTCAAGGTTTCTGCACCAATAACCATAACACGTTTTGCATCTCCGCTTTTAATATAATAATCTGCCTGTATCGCACCTTGAACCCATCCCGGACAACCAAAAATAATGTCGTAGGCAACACAGTCTGGATTTTGAATACCTAATTGTTGTTTTACCTTTGAAGCCAAAGAAGGCAAAATATCTATGCGGTTGCTACCTAAAGGGATATCGCCAAAATTGTGACAGAATATAATATAGTCTAAAGTTTCTTTATCAATTCCTGCATTTTCAATGGCTTTTTCTGCGGCCTTTGCGCCAATATGATTGCTTAACTGCTCGGGGCAGGCGTAGCGTCTTTCTACAATTTCCGTAATCTCAGAGAATTTATCAATGATCTCCGAATTCTCTTTCTCCAATAGACTCCCATTCTCAAAAAACGTAGAATTTAGGAATTCATTACCAGAAATAATATTCTGTGGAATATAACTTCCAGTACCGGTTATTACCGTATTTATTGCTCTGCTCATAATTATAATACCGCATACTAAAACGGTATGTAGTATAAAAATATCAATTATATTCGAGAAACGAAAATTAATTAAATATTAACGGAGCTTATTTTCAATTGCGAATTTTAATAATCCTGCTTTCTCAGTCACGTTTAGCTTCTGTGCCATATTTTACCTGTTTTTTCATAGATATGGTATTTAAGCCATGTACTAAATATACCCAGTAAAGGGTATATAAATCATTTAGTTGATCGGGTATTTTTACAACAAATTAAACGAAATAAAATGAAAAGTTTCTTGACCATTGTTTTGCTCTTGTTCATGGTACAGGTGGCAAATGCGCAATCGCATGTTTCGAAGAGCGAATATGCCCGTTATAATTGCAGGTTTGCACCTAAAGGCTGGAATAACGCGGAGGGAAAACTGATGTGCCCTGCTTGTGACAAAGAAAATGAGGACGCCCGCAAAAAGAAAATAGCGGATGATAAAGCTGCTTCCGCTGCACATAATTTAAAAAATGAAAAACTTAAAGCAGAAAACGCAATTGCTTTTAAAAAGAAACAGGCAGAATATGCAGCTAAGAATAAAGTAACTGAAGTGCATGTTACGATGGGTAAAACGCCGGCAACCGAGAACAAAAAGCCCGAGCCGACTGTAAAGAAAGGCCCGGTTAAGTTAGGCAAAGATATACAGCTCTATGCAGGTTGGGGAATGGGTATGTTTACCCACAATAGCCGGGCTAATTGTTTTTTAAACGAGAATAAAGATACTGTGCTAAAGAGTAACGATTATTTAGAGGCTTATGCTGTAATGGGCGAAAACAAAAATAATTTTCCAAAGAACATTGGAATCGTACTTTTAAAGGAAACCAATAAAATATCAAACGGAAGAGAACTAAATGTTGCCGATATAGTCGACCTTAAAGGAAAAAGATATTTCAACGATAACACCATTAGTACCATTTTTCACCTGGCTGATGATTATTTTGTGGTATGCAAAAGCCCAACCCTTCCAGAATGGCGCTCTTATGGAAATAATTATACCGGTTACGAAAACGTTGAAATTTACAACCTAAAAACCAAGAAAAGTATAAAACTGGATAAAGATGCTGGCCGCTTTGTAAGCATATCCATCTATGTTGGTGGCAGAAAAATGCCAGGTGAACCTGATCTTACCCCTTTTCTCTCACGTGTATATACCAATTATGATGAAGATGTGTATTGCCTTAATGCCAATAGGGAAATGGTGGTTAAGAAAATATTAAAAGCGGATAGGTAACAACATTCAACAGTCAATCTTTTTTGGACAATTAAGTTTTGCAGTACAAAAACTATGATTATGGCGGTAACAAAGTCGTTGCTGCCATTTTTAGTTCTGAGCGGTAATTGCCAAAACTAATATAGTTTTAACTAAAATCATCAATGAGAAATACAAAAAGCTCTTTAGGTCCGTGCGCGCCTAAAACCAAAGTTTTTTCGATATCGGCAGTTCTGCTTGGGCCTGTAATGTTGCTGATCATTGATGGGATTTGATTGCCATACTTGTTCTTTAATAACAGAAAAGCATCTTTAAGATCTAAAACCAACTGACTGGTTTTGGCGATCACGATGTGATGATGTGGAAAGATGCTAAGCCTTCTTCCGGCAGCACCCTGGTTTGTTACCATAACACTTCCATTACGGGCAATTAAGGCTTCGCAAAGGGTAATGCCTACCTCGGCCTGTTCAAAATCTTTATCGGTTTGGTAAAAAGGAAATTCATATTTGCTTAAAAACTGTTGAAGTTCCGGTTCCCAGCAGTATATTTTTCGCCATTTAAACTTGTCGGCCAACTGTAGCATGTTTTCAAAAAAATCGATCCCGTCTTCGCAGAAGATAAAGTTGCCAGATATAGCGGTGAGCTGTTCGGCAAATAATACCTCTAGCTCATCCGTATTTTTTTTATACAATTGACTTTCTTCTAAATTAGGATAAGGGTTTTCGCGCTTTTCTAATAGTGCTTTCCTTATCTTTTTTAGTATTTGTTCTTTCGCTGTCGTATTATCCTTCATTATAAAAAAAAGCTACCCTAATAATTAAACTAGGGTAGCAAATGTAATAATAGAAATTATTTATTTATGCTTCTACCGGAGTAATATGTCCGGGAGTTCCGCTTTCTCCTTGGCTTTCGAATAAACGTTTACCAAAAATCACTTCTAAATCGTCTTTAAATAAAACTTCTTTTTCGATCAGGATATCGGCCAATTGGATTAATTTATCTTTATTTTCTTCTAATAAACTAATTGCTCTTTGGTATTGGCCTTCAATTAATGCCGAAATTTCTTTGTCGATAGTTAAAGCAGTATCCTCTGAATATGGTTTAGAGAAATTATACTCATTCTGACCAGATGAATCATAATAAGTAATATTTCCTAGTTTATCGTTCAAACCATAAATGGTAACCATTGCTCTGGCTTGTTTATTTACTTTTTCTAAATCGCTAAGTGCACCGGTAGAAATGGTATCGAACATCACTTTTTCAGCTGCCCTACCACCCATAGTTGCACACATTTCATCAAGCATTTGGTGCGGGCGAACAATTAAGCGTTCTTCTGGTAAATACCAGGCTGCGCCTAAGCTCTGTCCGCGTGGCACAATCGTAACCTTAACTAAAGGCGCCGCATGTTCCAACAACCAGCTTACTGTGGCGTGACCAGCCTCGTGGATCGCAATAGCGCGTTTTTCGGCTGGCGTAATGATTTTGTTTTTCTTTTCTAAACCACCTACAATTCTATCAACAGCATCTAAGAAATCTTGCTTGTCAACTGCCGATTTATTTTTACGGGCAGCAATTAATGCCGCTTCGTTACAAACATTTGCAATGTCTGCTCCTGAGAACCCTGGCGTTTGTTTTGCTAAAAATTCGGTATCAAGCTCTTCTGATTTTTTAAGCGGAGTGATGTGAACTTCGAAAATTTGTTTACGCTCGATAACATCCGGTAAATCAACATAAATCTGTCTGTCGAACCTCCCCGCCCTTAATAAGGCCTTATCTAAAACATCAGCACGGTTAGTGGCAGCTAAAATGATAACATGTGTATTTGTGCCAAAACCGTCCATTTCAACTAAAAGTTGATTTAAGGTGTTTTCGCGTTCATCATTTCCACCCATTACACCATTTTTACCACGCGCTCGGCCAATAGCGTCAATCTCATCAATAAAGATGATACACGGCGATTTATCTTTTGCTTGTTTAAATAAGTCGCGAACACGAGATGCACCTACCCCTACAAACATCTCCACAAAATCAGATCCTGACAGAGAGAAGAAAGGAACCTGAGCCTCGCCTGCAACAGCTTTAGCCAACAAGGTTTTACCGGTACCCGGCGAACCTACAAGTAAAGCACCTTTAGGGATTTTTCCACCTAAATCGGTATATTTTTTAGGGTTTTTTAGGAAATCTACAATTTCCATTACCTCTGTTTTTGCTTCTTCTAAGCCTGCAACATCGTTGAACGTAATGTTTACCTGGCTTTCTTTATCAAATAAAGTTGCTTTTGATTTTCCGATACTGAAAATCTGACCGCCACCGCCAGCACCACCGCCCATTCTGCGCATCATAAAGATCCAGAAACCGATTAAAAGCAACACAGGTAAAATGATACTTAAGAACCAGCTTGCTAACGGATTGCTGCGGCTGGTTTTTTCTGCCAGTATCCTTGGTTGGTTAGCCGGAAGGTCTTTTTGCGAATCTGCCAGTTGTTTATCAAGGCCATCCATTGTGCCGGCATTGAAATATACAACAGGGCTAGCATTGTTACTGTTTACATTAAACGTGCTATTGCTTTTATAAGCATCGTATAGTTTCTTTTTCTCTAAACTATCTTTTTTGATGTAAACCTCTACCCGTACTAAATCATCTGATTTATAAGCAACAACTTTCTGAACATCACCTTTAAGTAACATCTGTTGTTCAAACTTTTGGTAGGTAACCTCTTTACCGCCATCGGTAGTAAATAAAAACTGTGCGGCTATAATCGCAATGATAATGGCTGCATAAACCCAGAAAATATTAAATTTTGATCCTTTTTGTGGTTTTTTGGGAATATTTGGAATTCTTTTTCCTTGTTTTTCGTTGGTATTTTGATTGTCGTTCATTTGTCTTTGTCAAAATGGTTCTATAGGTTATGCGCTTTGATAATTTGTGCTTTCTGCATCCCCCCAAAGTTCTTCTATGCCATAAAAGTGGCGCTTTTCGGTTTTAAAAATGTGCACAACCACATCGAAATAATCAAGAATAATCCAATCTGCTGATTCGAAACCTTCTTTATGTCTTGGATCGGCCTGAGTGGCTTTATATATTTCTTTTTCTACACTATCAGCAATAGCTTTTACCTGAGTACCGGAATTGGCGCTCGCAATAATAAAGTAATCAGCCACTGAAGTATGAATATTTCTAAGATCTAACCGCACTATATCTTCTCCTTTTTTCTCCTGGATGCCGTGAACAGCTAACTCAGAAAGGTATGTAGAAAGGGCTACTATTTTCTTTTTTACCATTAAAATGCTTTAATTTTGGAATTACAATATTATAAATTCAACACTTGCAAAATAACACTTTTTCGACACTATTTGTTGGTCAAAATTTAATCAAATTAAAAGAAGTTGATTCTACTAATAACTTTTTAAAAGATTTGGTGTCAAAATCCGAGCCATTAGCCGAAGGGACTGTAATTATGGCAGATAATCAGTTTGCCGGAAGAGGACAGCAGGAAAGCGTTTGGCAAACACAGGCAGGAAAAAATATAAGCACAAGTATTTATTTAAGACCTTCGTTTTTGCCCCTTAATAAACAGTTTTATTTAAATATAGCTGTTAGTTTAGCCGTTAGTGATGCTTTATCCTGCTTTGTTCCAGAAGGGATAAAAGTAAAATGGCCTAATGATATGTATTACCAAAATAAGAAATTAGGTGGAATATTAATCGAAAATACACTGACAGGCAATTCCATTAAATCATCAGTAATTGGCATTGGTTTAAATATTAATCAATCCGAATTTTCGGATAGTATTAGCCAACGTGCTACTTCCGTCATTCAAATTTTACAAAGAGATGTGCCTTTAATGGATATTATGGAGAAATTATTCATATTTATGGAAAAATACTACTTAATTTTGAGGGCCGGGAAATATAGTATTTTACAAAATGATTACCTTTCAAGGCTTTATAACTTCAATATTCAAGCGTTGTATATGCAAAATGGAGCGTTTTTTGAAGGTATTATAACAGGAGTTGAAGATGATGGTAGGCTAACGGTTGATACAAAGAACGGCTTAAAAGTCTTTAATTTTAAAGAAATAGAATTTACACACACAAAATAAACACACAATGAAAAAAATCAGCCTAGTGCTTTCGATGGTACTTTTTACCATCGCAGGTGCATTTGCCCAAATCGAAAAGCCGGTTACCTGGGCTTATTCTGCAAAGAAAATAAGTAAAGATGAAGCCGTTATATATTTAAAGGCTACAATCGAAGATAGATGGCATATCTATTCGCAAAATGTGAAAGATGGTGGTCCGGTAAAAACGACTTTTACTTTTGCCCCTTCTAAAGATTTTAGCCTGGTTGGTAAAACAATCGAGCCTAAAGCAATTGTTAAATACGAAAGTACATTTAAAATGAATGTAAGCTATTTCGAAAAAGCAGTAATTTTCCAGCAAAAGGTGAAATTAAATAAAGGTACAACTGCTGTTAAAGGTAAAGTGGAGTTTATGGTTTGTAACGATAAACAATGTCTTCCACCAGAAGAAGTTGAGTTCAGTGTTCCGGTTAAATAGTTGACATCAAAATATTTACAAGCAGTCCCGAATTTTCGGGACTGTTTCTTTTTAAAGTAAAATCTACGTGTTGTAGTGGTTTATAAAAAATCGTTTCTAAAATTATTCTTAATTTCACGGTTTCAAAAAATACACACACAAAACACACAAATGAAAAAGGTTTTATTATTGTTGTTAATGGCTACAATGTTTATTGCATTGCCTGCCGTTAAGAGTTATGCCCTGGTAACACAGGATACCGCAGCAACTGTTCCTCCCGATGATATTGTTTTTACCGAAGTAGGTTCTGCACAGGATAGTGCAGCCAATAGCCAGGTAAAAACGGAAAAAGATACCCTAAAAAAGGATACAGCCAAAGTAGAAAAAGCTGTCGTAGCTGGCAAGGATGCCCCGAAACAATCGCTTTGGGTAACCTTTGGTTTAGGCCTTTTGGCTGGGATAGCCGCTTTTTTTCTTCCATGTATTTTTCCCATGGTTCCGCTTACTGTAGGTTTTTTTACCAAAAGAGCCGAAAGCAGGGCAAAAGGAATCAGAAGTGCCATTATTTACGGCTTATCGATCATTGTAATTTATGTTGGTTTAGGAGTAATTATTACTTTGATCTGGGGCGCCAGTGCATTAAATGAAATATCTACCGATGGATTTTTTAATATTTTCATCTTTCTAATACTCATCGTTTTCGGCGTATCGTTTTTAGGTGCATTCGAAATCACCTTGCCAAGTTCCTTTGTAAATAAACTTGATGCTAAATCGGACGCTAAAGGTTTAAGCGGGATCTTTTTCATGGCAGCAACTTTAGCGGTTGTATCCTTCTCTTGCACGGGCCCACTGATCGGAACCTCGTTAGTTGCCATTAATACCGATTTATTAACACCGGTTGTGGTAATGTTTGGTTTCTCCTTATCGCTAGCGATAATTTTTACCATGTTTGCTATTTTCCCGAGTTTAATGACGGGATTGCCAAAATCTGGCGGATGGTTAAACTCTATTAAAGTTTTTCTTGGCTTTTTAGAACTGGGCTTATCTTTAAAATTCCTTTCAACAGCCGATTTGGCTTATCACTGGGGCATATTGGATAGAGAGATTTTCTTGGCCATTTGGATTGTACTCGCGTTAATCTTAGGCGTTTATTTATTGGGAAAAATCAAATTTTCTCACGATAGTGATCTTCCTTATGTTTCAGTGCCAAGGTTATTTATTGCAACCGCCACTTTCGTGTTTGCAATATATTTAATTCCGGGCTTATGGGGAGCTCCTTTAAAAGCCGTAAGTGCATTGGTACCTCCGCTTTCTACTCAGGATTTTGTGATCGGACAAGATAGCGGTGGTGGATCAAACCAAACCACAACAACCGGTCACACTAAACGTAAATATGCTGAATTCCTGCACATTCCGCATAATATTGATGGATTTTTTGATTACCAGGAAGCATTGGCTTATGCAAAGGAGGTAAAAAAACCGTTATTCCTTGATTTTACGGGCCATGGCTGTGTAAATTGCCGCGAAATGGAAGCAAGAGTTTGGTCTGACCCGAGCGTGCTTAAAAAATTGAAAGAAGACTATATTGTTGTGTCGCTTTATACTGATGATAAAACTGATCTGCCAGCTGCTGAACAATTTGATTCTAAAATTTTAGGTACAAGAGTGAATACGGTTGGTAAAAAATTTAAACATTTACAGGCCGAAAGATTTAATACCATTTCGCAACCATATTATGTACTTTTGGGTACTGATGAAAAAGAATTAGTTTCGCCTCCTATCGGAGTAGAATTTAATATAGATAAATATTTGCAATATCTGGACAATGGATTATCAGAATTTGCTAAGAAACAAACAAATGAATAAGATTAAGAATATTGGTGTTTTAACCTCTGGTGGAGATTCGCCAGGCATGAATGCCGCAATCAGGGCCGTAGTAAGGGCCTCAATTTATTATGATATTGAAGTAACCGGGTTTATCCGTGGGTACGAAGGGTTGATCAACAATGATTTTATCCCTATGGACCGCAAATCTGTAGCAAATATCATCCAGCGCGGAGGAACCATTTTAAAAACCGCACGCAGCGAAGCTTTTAAAACCGTTGAGGGAAGAAAAACAGCTTACGAAAGCCTAAAAGCCAATGGAATTGATGCCTTGGTTGTAATTGGTGGTGATGGAACATTTACAGGCGCAAATATTTTTTCAAAAGAATTCGATTTCCCAATTGTTGGTTTGCCTGGCACTATTGATAACGATTTGGCCGGAACAGATTTTACCATTGGTTACGACTCTGCCATTAATACCGTTATCGATGCGGTGGATAGGATCAGAGATACAGCCGAATCGCACGACAGGCTTTTTATAGTGGAGGTAATGGGCCGCGACTCGGGCCTAATTGCTTTGAGAAGTGGAATCGGCGTGGGTGCCGAAGCCATTATGATTCCGGAAGCAAACATGAATGCAAACGACATTTTGCATAAACTGGAACATAGCCGTAAAGATAAAGCGTCGAAAATTATTATCGTCGCCGAAGGTGATGATACCGGTGGCGCATTTAAGGTTGGCGAAATTCTACAGGAAAAATATCCGCATTATGATACTAAAGTTTCAGTTTTAGGGCACATTCAGCGTGGTGGAAAACCGACATGTATGGATCGTGTGCTGGCGAGCCGCTTAGGGGTTGCTGCTGTAGAGGGTTTAATTAATGGCGAAAGCGGGGTTATGGCTGGCCAGATTAACCGTGAAATTGTTTTTACCCCTTTTGATCATGCCATTAAACACATTAATGCTGAAAAAGTGAGCTCTAAGTGGCTTAAATTAATTGATATACTTTCGTTTTAATCGAAAACAGGATATAAAAAGAAAAGTCTTTCCCGCACCGGAAAGACTTTCTTGTTTTTGCTTAGTTTTCGCAATAAGCAATTTCTTAATCTTCTAAAACAACAGCAGTACCATTGGCGCTCACCATTAACATGCTGCCCCCGCTGCCAACAGTTTCATAATCTAAATCTACACCAACAATTGCGTTTGCGCCTAATGCGGCTGCGTACTGTTGCATTTCGTTAACTGCTGTATCTTTTCCCTCTCTTAAAACGCGTTCATAAGAACTCGATCTGCCCCCTACTATATCTGTTATACCTGCAAATAAATCTTTAAAAATATTTGCGCCAATAATGGTTTCTCCGGTAACAAGACCTATATATTTTACAATTTTTCTGCCCTCAACCGTGGGTGTTGTGGTTACTAACATAGTTTCCGTTTTAATAATTAGAACAAATTTTTTTAGAAATGTTACATTTTTTTAGAAAAGCCCATTTTGGATTTTCTAAAAGGGTTTTTACTTCCAAAACCAAAAAAGATGGGGGCTCCGAAAATAAATTTATGTAATCGCTAATGCTTTTGCATCCCTATTTAAAATTACCGTTATGAGACCATCTAAAACCTTACTCATCCTTCCCCTATTATTGGCCATATATTTTGTTCAGGCGCAAATGCCCGTTTTAAAGGTGCAGCAGGCCGAAACTACCGAGCAAAAAGATGCTGTTAAACTGAAAAAGTTAAATATCGACGTGCAGATTACCGGAAATATTGCCACAACGGTAATGACGATGACCTTCCATAATAACAGTAACCGCATTTTAGAGGGTGAATTAACATTCCCCATGCCCGAAGGGGTAAGCATTAGCCGTTATGCTTTAGATATAAACGGAAAGATGCGTGAGGCTGTTCCGGTAGAAAAAGCGAAAGCAACAGAGGTTTTCGAAAGTATTGAGCGCCGTAGGATAGATCCGGGCTTGCTGGAGAAAGTTGAAGGAAATAATTTCCGCACGAGGATTTATCCCTTACCAGCAAATGGCAGCAGAACCATAATTGTAGGTTATGAAGAAGAGTTAAGTTTTAATCATAAGAATGTTTTAAAGTATCATTTGCCATTAGATTATAACCAGGCCATTGAAAAATTTTCGTTAAAAACTACCGTTTTCGAAAGTATTATAAAACCAGAACTGGGTGAACAGCCAGACGGCAGTTTTGATTTAAAAGCCAACGGAAATACCTATGTTGGCGAAATCAATAAAACCAACTATCAGCCTAAAAATGGTCTTACTATCAATCTTCCAAAAAGAAATGACCTGACTGAAGTGCAAATGCAAAAGGCATCAACAGGTTATTATTTTCTGGTTAATGTTTTTCCTAAAACTGAAAGCCGTCAAAAGCAGTGGGCTAACCAAATTGGTTTAATCTGGGATACATCTTTAAGTGGTCTTCAGCGTAACGCAGAGAAGGAAATAGAATTGCTGGATTTGATTATCAAACAAAAACAAAATTTAACCATACAGTTGGGTTTGGTTAATAATGGATTTAAGAAAGCAGGCACTTTTGTCATCTCGAACGGTAACTGGACACAGTTAAAAGATAAACTGAAGAATCTGGTGTATGATGGAGGAACAAATTTCAGCGCCATAAATTCTAAAAGCCTGCAGGCCGACGAATATATCTTATTTACTGATGGACTTTCGACATTCGGAAAAAATACAGTGCGCTTAAATAAAACCGTTCATTGTATCAACACAGCTTTTAAAGCTGATTATAGCACCTTGAAATTTATCAGCATGAAAACGGGTGGACAATTTGTTAACCTGAACTCTATTTCGGTAGGCGACGCTTTTAAACAATTAAATCAGCAGAGCCTTCAGTTTTTAGGGGTTAAAAATGGAGCAGATGTAAGGCAGACTTATCCTTCAATGAAAGTAAATGTAAACGGACATTTCTCTTTAGCCGGTATTATGAATGCGTTTAATACGGAATTTACGTTGCAGTTTGGTTTTGGAAATACTGTTGTTTCAGAACAGGTTGTTCGGTTAAATGCTACGGAGCATACTTTAAGCAGCATTGATGTTAGCCGTGTTTGGGCACAGAAGAAAATTGCTGAAATGGACATTCTGTATGAAGATAATAAGGATGATATTAGTGTTTTGAGCAAACAGTTTGGCATTGTTACCCGTAATACCAGCCTCATCGTGTTAGAAAATCTTGATGATTACCTGCGTTATGATATTGTGCCCCCTATTGAACTACAGCAGGCCTATAATGCGGTTTTGAAGCAACGCAGAACAGCTATTTTGGAACGTAAGCAAGATCTGATCAATGCTGCGGTAGCCATGACCAAAGAACTGAAAACCTGGTGGAATACAGACTTTTACTATAAAGAGCCAGAAAAGAAGAAAGAAAGATACCCTGATCCAGGCCAAAGAGATGTAAATGGAGATCCGACGGCTAATATTGTAATGGCTGAGCCTGTTGGGGAGGGACCTAGAAGAGAAGCCGCTGCACAACAGTTACGTGCAAGAAACAGAGCTGAGTCTGCAAGTCAGGTAAGAATGCCCGCGGCTGTTGCAAAACAAGATCAGGCAACAATTGCGAGTGAAGATAAAGCCCTCAATGAAGTTGTAGTTGTGGGATATGCTGCTCAACGAAAAACTTCTGTAACGGGATCAGTCACGACCATTAGAGGCAATGCTTCAAGCGCTCTCGCGGGTAGGGTTGCAGGTGTTCAAGTACAAAATGTAGATGCAATAAGGATGCCGCCACCAGTACAACAACCCGCAATTGTTATCCCCGAATTTAAAAGCGATAAGGATTATATGAAAAACCTGGTTGGAAAGCCGGACAGTGCTTATCAGGCTTATTTAAAAATGCGTTCAAGCTACATCAGCACGCCTATGTTTTATTTTGATGTGGCCAATTGGTTTTACCAGCAGAAAGATAGTGTTAGGGCGCTGACCATTTTAAGTAATATTGCAGATCTGGATTTGGAGAATGCCGATTTATATAAAACTTTAGCCTATAAATTAAAGCAGACCGGAAATTATAAAGATGAACTTTTTATAACCCAAAAAGTTTTGCAGTGGCGACCAATGGATGCGCAGAGTTACCGCGATTACGCTTTAGCACTGGCAGATAACGGGCAATACCAGGCTGCATTAGATCATTTATATAAGGTACTTACCCAAAGTTATAACAGTCAGATTGCTGATAGAGATCAAGGAATTGAGGAGATTGTGATATCGGAAATCAATAACCTGATTGCAAAACATGGCAATAGCTTAAGTGTCAAAGGGGTTGATAAAAGGTTAATCCAGCCTTTGCCAGTAGATGTGCGCGTGGTGCTCAACTGGAATAAGAACGATACCGATATCGACCTATGGTTAACCGATCCAACTGGTGAAAAAGGGTTTTATGGAAATTCGAGAACAAAAATAGGCGGCAGGATCAGCAACGATTTCACTTCGGGTTATGGCCCTGAACAATTTATGATCAAAAAAGCAATCAAGGGAAAATATAAAATCGAAGTTAACTATTACGGCGATAGTCAGATTAACATTAGCGGACCAACAACAGTAACAGCTGAGATTTATACCCGATACGCAACAGGTAAACAGCAGAGAAAAGTGATTGTATTGCCTATGGCGGCTGGAAGTAGTGGCGGAAACCTGGTAGGCGAATTTAATTTTTAGGAGAAGATGATTACACAGATTGAGGGATTACACAGATTGAGGGGCCTTATGAGTTAAGATCGTCATTTCGACTGTAGCACAGCGGAATGGAGAAATCTATAATTTATGTTTAAATAATTAGCTATTAGATTTCTCCACTGCGGTCGAAATGACGGACTTTGCTAGGGCCTATAGCAACAAACCCGCTACTTCCTCCCAGGTATTTACACGTTCATATTCTGTTACAAGCAAATTGTGGGGCGAAGAAAATAATAACGGACGGCCGGCAAAGTTCACGAAGTTTTTAATACGGTCGTCGATTATAATATCAACATTCACAATTTTATTTCCGCAGAACATCATGTGCTGCCAATCAATGAACGGAAAGTGTTCGATCATCCAATCGTACTTGTCAACCAATGAATTTCGGAACTCCATTGCCGCCGAAACAATATAAACATCATATTTCTCTTGTAAGGCCTTAATCACCCGTTGGCTATCTGCAATAACCTCAAGATCTCGGAAAAAACCGGGTTCATTTATATATTCGAACCATTTCTGGTTAACATCTTGCGGAACATGGTGGTAGATTTCGTTTCCGGCATCAATTTTTAAATCTAAAGGAACGTTAAAATCCCGGTTATATAGTTTAATAAATTTTCCAAGGGCATCGGCAATTACCTCGTCCATATCAATCGCAATTCTTTCCATTTGTATCTGCAGAATATTTCGGCGCAAATATCCTGAAAACAAAGAAATTAAACTATGTTTTTAATTTACAGTATTTTAGTTATCTTTGCAGCCCCGCAGCATGAAGCTCCGGGAACTATGTTGAATACATAAATACAAAAAGAAATGGCAACTAAAATCAGATTGCAAAGATTCGGTAAAAAAGGAAAACCTTTTTTCCACGTTGTGGTAGCAGATTCTCGCTCTCCACGTGATGGTAAATTTATTGAGCGTTTAGGTTCTTACAACCCAAACACCAATCCTGCAACCATCGAAATTAACTTCGAAAAAACTTTAGCTTGGGTTAACAGTGGTGCACAACCAACTGATACTGCTCGTGCTATCCTTTCTTACAAAGGTGTTTTGTACAAAAAACACTTAGAAGGTGGTGTTAAAAAAGGAGCTTTAACTCAAGAACAGGCAGATGAAAAATTTGCAGCTTGGTTAGATGCTAAAGCAGGTAAAATTTCTGGTAAATCAGAAGGTTTAGCTACTTCTAAAGCAGATGCGCGTAAAGCGGCATTAGCAGCAGAAGCTAAGAAAAAAGAAGATAAAGCAGCAGCTATCGCAGCTAAAAATGCACCAGTTGCAGAAGAAGTTGTTGAAGAAGAGGTTACTGAAGAAGCACCAGCTGTTGAAGCTGAAGCAACTGAAGAGGCTCCTGCAGCAGAAGCTACTAAAGAAGAAGGAGCAGAATAATTTTAATTATTTTGTCTCATAAAATAGCGTTCCGAATTTCGGAACGCTATTTTTTTAACTAAAAATGTCATCCTGAGGCACGAAGGATCTGTCCCATCATTAGTAGATCCTTCGTGCCTTAGGATGACAACTACAATTATATGAAACACGAAGAAGCATTTTATATTGGTTACGTTACTAAAACGAGGGGTTTAAAGGGAGAAGTTCAGGTATTTTTCGAATTTGATGAATACGAACAGCTCGAATTTGATGTGGTATTTGCCGATATGAACGGCAAGCTTGTTCCGTATTTTGTAGCTTCGGCAAAACTGCAGGCCAATAAAACAGGCTATTTTAATTTTGATGATGCTGATCATATTGATAAAGTGCAGCCGCTATTAAAAAAGAAATTATACCTGCCCCTATCGCAAATGCCCGAACGCGAAGAAGGAGAATTTTTCTATACCGATTTTAAAGGCTATTTAGCAATAGATGAAACCTTGGGCGAATTGGGCGAAATTTTGGAAGTAAACGAATATCCGCAACAATTTGTGGCTACTGTGATGTATAAAGAAACCGAAATCCTGTTTCCGCTAAATGAAGATTTTATTGTAGAATACGACGAAGATGAAAAAACATTAACCCTCGATTTACCTGAAGGGTTACTGGATATTTATCTGGAAAGCTAAAAAAATCAAAAATATTTTCTTGTTTTTTACCATTGTTAAGCCTGTTTTGTAAAATAAAACATTCTTTTAGTAAAAAATACTTGACATTAATATCAAGAATACTTTACATTTGGTAAAAAATATTTGATATATGAAAAATTCGCTTTTAATTCCAAGCAAGTACAAGGTAATTGGCTGGATAATTTTTTTAGGTTTTTGCATCTTGGGATTCTTCTGTTTAACTAAAGAATTTAGAATCCCTGGTTTTGAAATTTATTCATTAAAGAATATAAATGAAAACTCACCAATTACTTTCGCTGATTATAATTTAACCAATGAGTTTGCGATTTTAGGTATTACCATAGGATTACTAATGATAGTCTTTTCTAAAGAAAGAATTGATGACGAATATATTGCTGTACTTAGGCTAAAGAGTTTGCAGTGGGCCGTTTTGGTAAGTTATGTTATACTGTTAGCCATAAATTTTTGTTTTTACGGGCTTTCATTTTTGATGATTTTGGTGTATAATATATGGACAATACCCATAGTTTTTTTAGCAAAATTTAATTATAGTTTGCAGCGATTAAGAAAGGAAAGGTTTTCTGATGAAAAATAATATCCGTGTACAACGTGCCATTAAAAACATTACACAGGCAGAACTGGCAGACCTGATCCAGGTTTCGAGGCAAACGATAAATACCATCGAATCGGGGAAATATGTCCCATCAACCGTGTTGGCGCTAAAAATGGCCCGGGTTTTTGATAAGCCCGTTGAGGAAATATTTGAGCTGGAGGGCGGCGATTAACAGCTAATGTTTTTTAAGGAAAAATTGTTAATTTAGGTCTCATACTAACCAAAATTAACATGCTCAAAAGAATATCAAAAATTGCCGTAGTTTTCCTTACAGTGTTAACCACCTTTTCTTGTAAAACCGTACAACAGGCTAATTTAAAAGAAATCAAACCATTTGTTGGCATCTGGAACGACACTACCAACCCCGGGAGTAAGATCGTTTTTAAAGCGGATGGAAGTTTTTACAATATGACCAATGAAGGTGGTGTACAGATCATCACGCATAGTGGCACATTTAAAATTTTATCAAACAACATGTATGTGCTGAATATTTCGGATGCAAGGGCTGATGCTACTTACGATCTTAAAGGCAGGCAATATGCAAACTATTACACCTTAAGCAATGACAAAAAAACAATGAAAGTAAGCGGTGTTGTTGACGGACGGAACGGTAGAAAGCCCTTGCAATGGGCGAGCGATCTGATAAAGGTTAATACGCTGGATTAATATTTACCACAATGAGTTTCAATAATAGCCAAAATTGATACTGAGTATAGCAAAATTTGCCTTCAGACTAAAGACTTCAGACTAAAGGCTTACCTTTGCACCATGCGTTTCGATATTATAACAGTTTTGCCCGCTTTACTAGAAAGTCCGTTTGCCCATTCTATTTTGCAACGTGCACAAAAAAAAGGCATAGCCGAAATTGTTGTTCATAACCTGAGGGATTATGCAACCAACAAACAAAAAAGTGTAGACGATTACCAATATGGCGGAGGCAGCGGTATGGTAATGAGTATTGAGCCTTTTGCAGCCTGTATCGAAAAACTTCAGGCAGAAAGAGAATATGATGAAATTATTTTCATGAGTCCCGATGGTGTTACTTTAAACCAGAGCACGGCCAATGAATTATCCATTAAAAGGAATATCATTATTTTGTGTGGCCACTACAAAGGCATAGATCAGCGTATACGCGATATCTTTGTTACCAGGGAGATATCAGTTGGTGATTATGTTTTAAGCGGAGGAGAGCTGCCTGCTGCAATTGTAGTAGATGCTGTTGTGCGTTTAATCCCCGGTGTTTTAAACGATGAGACCTCTGCCCTATCTGATAGTTTTCAGGGAGAACTGCTTGATGCTCCTGTTTATACCCGCCCGGCAGACTGGCGTGGACATAAAGTGCCCGATGTTTTATTAAGCGGCCATGAAGCTAAGGTGAACGAATGGAGGCATGAGCAGGCATTGGAGCGGACTAAAACCCGCCGTCCTGACCTTTTGGAATAAAATTTCCTTGTAAATTATAAAGGTAAATTCTATTTTAGGAGAAACGCTTCTAGTTCCCGATAATATGCCCAAACAAATCGTTATTTGTGATGACCATCTACTTTTTTTAAACGGCATTTCCGAATTGCTTAAAAATACCGGGAACAACTATGGCATTTTTAAATTCAGCGATGCACATTCCTGCAGGAACCATTTCATGCATAACATTGCTGATGTTTTTATCTGTGATTTAAATATTAACCACTTTGATGGGTTCGTATTGATTGAAGAACTCAGATCCCAACTAAAAAACACCAAAATAATTGTTCTCACTGCTTATTACGAAGATTTTCTGATTCAAAAAGCAAAGAAACTAGGTGTGAATGCTTTCCTGAAAAAGGAAACACCTGCCGAAGAGCTTATCAGTATTATCGAATCAAATAAAGACGCAACGTTTTATACCAATAAGAGTTATAAAAAAGGCGAGAGTGTGTATAGTGCCATTGATGGTTCAATTGTCAATAAATTCCGGATATCCAGACAGGAAAAAGAGATTATTAAATTAATCATTAAAGGATTAACCAGTAAGGAAATTGCTGAAGTCCTATTTATCAGCATAACAACCGTAACTACCCATCGGAAGAACATCCACCGGAAGTTGGAAATCAATAACAGCAGTTCGCTCATTAAATTTGCTCATGAGAATAATCTACTTGATTAGCTTTCTGCTATTCCCGCTACTCTCTTTTGCACAAATCGCAAACAAATCAATATCGGTAGTATCCAGTTACGCTGTAGACCAAAATTCATCGTGGACGAGCGGGATGCTCCAAAAACAAAAATTTCAGCCGTTTAAGCAGAATAGCAAGGTTAATATCGGCTACAACAAAGATGCGGCGGTATGGTGCAGATTTATTGTAAAAAATATAAACACTTCAGAAAGCACTAAAACATGGTTGTGTTTTAACAATAACCATATCGATAGCCTTAGCCTTTACGATGGTAGATTAATTAAAACCATTGGCGATAGAACGGTTGGCCAGAGTCCCTTTATTGAAACTCTGGCATTTGAGCTTAATCTGAAGCCAGGTGAAGAAAAATTACTTTGGGTACGGGTTAAAAAAGAGACTTCCTATTTAGATTTTTCTTATAGTTTGGAAGATCAGGCTTATTTAGAAAGCAAATCATCTCAAAAAACAGCACTGACATCTTTTTTTATCGGCATGGTGTTTTTGCTGCTCATGATCAATGGGATATTGTTTTTCATGACTAACAACAAGTTATATGGTTATTACATTGGCTATTCAATATTAACGGTGTTTTACACGGCAATCACAACCAATTTCGCCAAGCACGTTTTATTTCCCGGGTTTAGGTTTTTTAGCGAGGGCCGGGTTTACACTGGAGCACTTTGGTATATTGCCCTGAGTATTTTTCTTGGATATTTTTTAAAGTTAAAAGAAAACCAGCCCATTAAGCATAAGTTAATCATAGTGCTTGGCGGCATAAACTTTTTGTTGATTTTAATCTCTATTTCCTTATTGGTGTTTTACAAGGGCTTTGAATTTCGTTACTTTTTTGTGTTAGGCTACATCATATTCCTGGCTTCTATCGTCGTACTTTTTTGGGCGGCATTAACGCATCTAAAAATTGAAAAAACCCAGGCTATTTATGCGCTTCTTGCTTTTGCTCCACAGTTTGTATGGGGCGCTTGCTTAATTTTAAAGACCTTTGAAATTATTCCAAAATCGCTGGGAGATAATTGGATGTTGTTTATCGGTCTTTATGAAGTGTTTTTGTTCGGCTATGTTTTATCAAGAAATTACATCGATATTTTTTTGAAGAACAACGAGCTGATGCAACAGGTTATTTTCGAAAAAGAAAGTTCGTTGAGGGCTATTAATGAGGTTCAGCTACGTGAGCGGAGAAACATCGCTAACATTATTCACGATAATGTAGGGAGCAAGATTGCGCATATTATTCATCTCTTTGACATGAAGAATGCCGAGCTTGCCAAACAAACAATAAACGAACTGGCCGAAGATATCAGGGAAATATCTCATAAAATACTGCCGAAAGCACTTGATGAAGGTGCTTTGATATCTAGCTTACAAAGCCAGATCTCAAGCCTGAACGCCGGTTTAACTGATGCAAAAATTGAGCTTTTCTGTTATGATTTTCCTGATAAAATTGATGAAAAATGGATTTACGATTTATATCTTATCGCACTGGAAGTTATAAATAATGCCATTAAGCATGGTAACGCTGAGTTAATCACCATCGAACTTTATAAATATCCCAAAAATTACCATTTTCAATTTACGGATGATGGGCTCGGCTTTGATCTGCAGAAAACAAGCAGGGGCTTTGGGCTCGAAAATATCGAAAAGAGAGTAAATTACTACAAAGGTAATTTCGAAATCAGTAGTGTTAGAAACGAAGGCACTATTATTCAGATCAACATCCCGTCCAATCGCTAGTCTGTAACTTTTTTCCTGAATTCTGTATATGTAAATATACCCTTTATTGGGTATTTCTGCCCGGGTATCTTTAGCATACTTTAGCTTAATAAAAGCAATACACTCTTTAAATTAATGCAAAATGAAACAATTACTTACGGCAGTACTAAGTGTGCTGGCTATTGCGGGTTATGCGCAAGAATTAAGTCCAAAAAAGAACGAAAGTGGAAAATACGGATTTGTAGACAAGGCGGGAAAAGAAGTGATCCCTTTTAAATATGAAAAGGCCGGATACAGCTTCCACGAAGGATTAATTGCGGTTAAACTAGATGGGAAATATGGATTTATAGATGAAACAGGGAAGGTAGTTATCCCATTCAAATATGATGATGCCATTTACTTTAAAGATGGTTTTGCGCAGGTTGAGTTAAATGGGAAATCGGGTTATATCGATAAAAAAGGTAAGGAAATCACCGCCCTAAAATACGATGTTGCCTTTGATTTTTATGAAGGTATCGCCAAGGTGAGGCTAAATGAGCAGTATGGTTTTATTGACGCTACAGGTAGAGAAATTACGCCGTTAAAGTACGAAGATGGGAATAACTTTAAAAACGGTTATGCAAGTGTGAAACTAAAAAACAAATGGGGTTTTATCGATAAAACGGGCAAAGAATTTACAAAGTTTAAATACGACTATGCAAAAGATTTTAATGATGGGGTTGCTCCTGTTGAAAAGAATAAACTCTATGGCGCCATTGATAAAAACGGAAACGAAATCATCCCTTTCAAGTATAGGTTCATCGCTGATTTTGAGGGTGGTTTGGCTAAAGTTGGGCTTAATGGCAGAGAGGGTTTTATAAACACAACAGGTGAAGAAGTGATCCCGATTAAATACGATGCGGTTGGCAGTTTTGAAAATGGAGTAGCCAGGTTTAGATTAAACGGCAGATGGGGCGCAATGGATAAAACAGGTAAAGAAATTACACGATAAACAATATGGACATGAAAAAATTAACGGTATTATTTTTTTTGCTTTATGGATCTTTCGCCTTTGGCCAGGAGACTTACGAGAACAAGAAATTAGCGCTTATTAACGATGTTTTTTATAAAAGCACCAGGCAAAACATTAACTCCTTTATGAAGGATAAAGGTTTTGAAAAAGGGGATGTTGAAGAAGGAGAAGGCGATGTTAAAGAAATATTGGCCTTCGACTCCAAATTCGATATGATGGAGGTGTCTTACGCGAAAAATGATAAAATTTCGACTATAGTTTGCATTTTTTCAGGCGCAATTAATGTGGCATTTATCGACATGGAGCTAAAGAAGAAAGGATATACAGCTAAAATGGTTAAACAATCTATAGATGGACAGCCGGTTAATAAAAATATCTGGAGCAAATCTGGAACGAAGTACAATTTTGTTACTTATGCTGATGAGAAAGAAAAAATAGGCGTTTTAGGCTATGGTGTATATTAGAATGGTTGCTAAAACACTGGCCTGCTAACTGTAATAAAAATGAAACTTAAAGGCGCAGAAAAACAGTTCTGGTGGCATTTTGGACAGATTACCGAAGCTAAAAACATCCCTACAGAACTGCCTGGTTTTGCCAGCATTGATTCTTTGGTTGATGATGAGTATTTAGCCATGCTTTTGGCGAAAGTTTCGGTTATGGGCAGCATTTATTTAAAAGAAACGAGGGTGACAGATGAGGGGGTTAAATTGATCAGCAATGTTAAGCAGCTTAAAGATTTAACCCTGATGAAACATGAAAATATTACTAAAGCGTGTTTGCCTTATCTGAACAAACTGACCGATCTGGAATACCTCGATATCTGGAGGACGAAAATCCGCTTAGAAGATATAACGGTTTTAAAAGATTTAAAAAACCTTAAAGAACTGCATATATCGCCTCATGACGAAGGGGTGGAAGAAAGTTGGGACACCATTTTAGAAAAGATAATAAAAGCGGAAGAAACCTTGCCTAATTGTATTATTCACACTTGATATCTATCAATAGGTAAATATTTTACCTCAGAATATTTGAACTAAATTTCGCCATATATTCGCGAATAAGTGCCCTCTTGATCTTTTGGAACAGAAGCATTTAACACAATCGAATGTGGAATTCATAAAGAATGTGGAAAAAATTAAAATAGGTTTTTTTTTCTCAAAAAAAATCCCTAATATTGCAATCCGATTTTCACGGGATGAAATATCGATTTAATAGCTTAAAATCATGGATTTAGTAAAATTTGTTGAAGAGCAGGCCATCGCAAAAAAAGATTTTCCTGCGTTCAAGTCTGGCGATACAGTGAGCGTACACTATAAAATTCGCGAAGGTAATAAGGAACGTATCCAAATTTACCAAGGTGTTGTAATACAACGTAACAGTGCTGGTGCTAACGAAACTTTCACAGTTCGTAAAATGAGCAACGGTGTTGGTGTTGAGCGTATTTTCCCTTTTAGTTCTCCAAACATTGAGAAAGTAGAAGTGAATAGCTATGGTAAAGTTCGTAGAGCGAAATTGTTCTATTTACGTGCTTTAACTGGTAAAGCTGCTCGTATCAAATCTTTGAGAAAATAATACTCCTTATTATAAGATATAGCCTTCACGATTAATTTCGTGGAGGTTTTTTTGTTTGTACCTTTGTTAAATGTTAGATTCTGCTTTTTTCGACCAAGTGTTTTGGGGCAATACCGTAAAAGCCTATTTCCTTTTCGGAGGCATACTTTTTTTAGGCTTAGTTTTTAAAAACATTGTTTCTAAGCTGTTAAGCAGGTTGCTGTTTAAGCTTTTCAGAAACTTTTCAAATCAATCGCATAACGATGCTTTTGTTGCCTTATTGGTAAAACCCATTGAGGTTTTTATTCTGTTAACCACACTTTATCTATCCATCAACCAGTTAAAACACCCGCTGGAGGTAGCCGTATTCCATTACAGCAAATTAATTGGTAAGGTTAAAGAGTTAATACCTGTAACAATAGGTGATTGTATTGACCGGATATTTTTGTTTGGGATCATCCTGTCTGTTTTTTGGATTATTTTAAGGATAATCGACTTCATTAGCCATGTGCTTCTTTATAAAGCTTCGCTTACAGATAATAAGTCAGATGATCAATTGGTTCCTTTCTTGAAGGAGCTGTTTAAAACGATCGTAATCTTTATAGGTTTTTTCACCCTGCTGGGTTTTGTTTTCGAGGTTAATGTATTAACGCTGATTACCGGATTGGGTATTGGTGGTATCGCCATTGCTTTGGCGGCTAAAGAGAGCTTAGAGAACTTGATAGGCTCATTCACCATCTTTTTAGATAAGCCATTTACGGTTGGCGATCTGGTAAAGGTTGACGGTGTGGAAGGAACGGTTGAAAAAGTAGGTTTTAGGAGTACAAGGATCAGAACTTCTGAAAAAACGATGGCTACCATACCTAATAGGGGTATGATTGATGGTGTTTTAGAGAACCTTTCGCTCAGGAATTCGCGCAAGGTCTCTTTTATTATCGGGCTTACTTACGAAACCAATTCGGAGTCACTTAGAAAAATTATTACCGAGATAGAAAGTTACATCAATAATCATCAAGGTACCAGTGATGATGGAAATGCTTCCTTTAAGAGCTTTGGCGATTCGGGTTTAAATGTAGAGGTTAACTATTTCGTAACCGTATTAGATTATGCCGAATTCCTTAAAATCAGACAAGAGATCAATCTTGAAATTATGGATATCGTTATCCGTAATAAGTCGGATTTTGCCTACCCTACACAACGCTTAATCAGCGACAGGCCAGCTCCGGCAGGTAATAATGAAGAAGTAGGTAATGATGCTATGGATTAAATAATGGTTAGAAAAAAACTTGACTTCTTTTAAGACTCGTATAAAACAAAAAGCCCTCCCGATTTTATATCGGGAGGGCTTTTTTATATCTGCTATGTGGCTTAGCTTAAAGTAGCTAGTGTAGTAATGCCGCCTTTTACAACCTGGTTAAGTTCTACGTTCACTTTTGTGCCTATGGGTAAAAACACATCAACCCTTGAGCCGAATTTGATGAAACCAAATTGCTCAGCCTGTACTACCTGATCGCCTTCTTTAACATACCATACAATTCTGCGGGCTAAAGCACCAGCAATTTGACGGAACAATACAGGGGTGCCATTTTTATGCTCCACAACAGTTGTTGTACGTTCATTCTCTGTTGATGATTTTGGATTCCACGCAGCAAGGTATTTTCCTGGGTGATATTTGAAGAACTTTACCACTCCAGAAATTGGATTACGGTTAATGTGAACATTTACCGGCGACATAAAAATCGAAACCTGTAAACGTTTATCTTTAAAATATTCTCCTTCTTCTGTTTCTTCGATTACGACTACTTTGCCATCAGCTGGGCAGATAACCAGGTTTTCGCCCGAAGAAAAGCTGCGGCTCGGGTTACGAAAAAACTGTAGTACAATAATAAATAATGCAGCTGAAAAGATATAAATGAACCAGCGCAGCCAGGTTATATCGTGATATTTATAATCAACTACCGCATTGATTACGAAGATAAACAATATGCTTAAGGCAATGGTAGTGTAGCCTTCTTTATGTATGGTCATTGTTTTAGAAATTATTGGGCAAAGGTGCGAAAAATAAATTAATCCAATCTAAAAATTATGCCTCGGTTGCTCTGTAAATATCAGTCAGGTTTCTACCAAGGCCATTATAATCTAATCCGTAACCTACAACAAACTCGTTAGGTATTTCAAAACCAACGTATTCCAATTCTTCAATTTCATATTTTAAAGCACTTGGTTTAAGCAAAAGAGATGCTACTTTAATTGAAGCAGGTTTTTTTTCTTTTATTGTTTTTAAAATATGCGTTAAGGTTAAGCCTGTATCAACAATATCTTCCACAATGATAATATCTCTGCCTTCGATGTTATCAGGCAGTCCGATTAATTCTTTTACATTTCCCGAACTTGCTGTTCCTTCGTATGAGGCCACACGCATAAAAGCAACTTCGCAGGGTACGTTTATTTCTTTGATTAAATCGGCCATAAACAAAAAACTACCATTTAATACACCAATAAATAGCGGGCATTTACCCTCGTAATCAACATTGATCTGGATGCCCAGTAAACGGATCCGTTTGTTTAAGGTATCGTTCTCTAAAAATATCTCGAACGCTTTATCCTCTACTTTTATTTTGTGCATGCTATGTTGAAAGGTTATTGTTGTTTAATTGTATAAATCGGTTAACTGGTTAATCTAAGAACTGTAAACTACCAATTGCAAACTTGGTCATGGTTAATTGTTTAAATCTGCTAATCATCTCTAAACGCCCAACGCTAAACCCCAAACTAATTTTGGTTAATTGTTTAATCATTTGGCTCAACTGGTGACTGCCAATTGGCAACTGCAAACTGGCTACTACTGAGTTTTTTCCAATTCCTTTTGTCGTCTTCGTTCTTCCCTACGCTCCTGCCTCAATTGTTTTTTGGTTTTAGTGGTGTCGGCTGGCGTGGTTATCTGTTTGCTTGAGGTATCTTTTTTAGATCCTCCACCAAAAAGGCGTTCGAAGAAACTTTTATTTTTATCGTGTACAATTACAACCGGTAAGCCGTCTCCATCATCATCAAATGCTGTAGTATCAATAACAGCGGTATCAGGGGCTAAATACTGGCGGAGGCCCTCTCTTAAACGGACGTTATAGAAACCATACCCAGAAGTATCGCTCGGCACTAGCCCCCTTCTTGCCATAATATTTCCCATAAACCTAAAATAGTTGAACATGTAAGGTTTCAAGCTGCCATCAGCCATGAATTTATACATCGATGCCTTTGGTTTAGGAACAATACTCGCCAGAAACAATCCATCACCGATGGTTAAATCAGCAGGTTGTTTCCCAAAATAATAGCGCGAAGCCTCACCTATTCCATAAATATTCTGGCCTAGTTCCATAATGTTGAAATACACTTCGAGCATCCGTTGTTTGCTTACCAGGTGGTTATGCTCAATAAGCCAAACAATTAATATCTCCTCGGCTTTACGGGCCAAGGTTTTTTGACGGCTTAAATAAACATTTTTAACCAGCTGCATACTGATGGTACTGCCACCGCGTTTAAATTTCTTTTCTTTAAAGTTTACGGCGATTGATTTACGGATCGATTCTTCAACAAAGCCGTTGTGTGTAAAAAATGATGGATCTTCTGCAGTTAAAACCGCATTAATAAAGTTTTTCGATATTGATGATAAAGGCGTAAAATTTGGGTTTGATGGGCCTATGGTAATATCTCGCATCGGTTTGCCATACTCATAAGGCGTATAAACAAATGGGCTGTTGATTTTTTGCAGATTGGTTTTACCCCATTGTACAATTTTGAAATCAACAGGTGTTAAGGTGGAACTAAAGCGCACACTGTCCGGTACTTTGGTATCTAAATAAAAATTTAGGTTATACTTCACCTTACCCTGTACTTTTAATCCTTCCAGCGATTCGAACAGTCCTTGCGGAAAAGCATCTAAAACCCCTTGCGCATCCTGTTCTTCGGCATTTAGCTTTAACTCATATATTTTGTTCTTTCCTAAAGTATATTTAACAAAAGGATGGATCTGTGCATTTTTTAGGTATGCGGTTGAGGTGCTGTCTAAGGCAATGAAATTAGGCCCAACTAAAATATCGGCATCCAGTTTTGCACTTTGTACAATGATATCGTTTGAAGCAATGCGTGGCTGGTTAATCAGCATGTTTTTTACCGACCATGAGCCAGAAATTTTATAATCATCGCCACTGTATTTTGCATTTTTAAGTTCGGTTTGTAAGGTGTCAAAACTGATTTTTGCGTGTAGCTTATTGTTTAAATAAGGTAATTCCAGTTTTTTGCCATCGGCATAAGCGGTAAAGCTCAATTCTTTACTGCCTGGGTTTACATAACCGTTTACATGCCAGGTAGATTCGTTATTGTTTACATCAATGGTTGATTTTAAATCGCCGCCGTCAATTGTAGCCGTTGTTGCAAAAGTCAACTTGGCTGTATCGTGGTCGTTTAATTTAAATACCATGTTCTTCACATCCATATCGTCAGGGATTTTGTATAAAACCTGATTTAAGATGTTGCTGGCTATTTCTGGTAAGTTGGCTTTTCCATTGGTTTGGGTGCTGTCTTTTTTCTTACGTTTTAAGATGAAATCGATATTTGTGGTCGAATCTTTAAGTACAACACTTACAAAGCCATTGTTCAGCTTTACTTCTGAGAGTTTTACTTTGCCAAAAATGAGCGGGAAAAGTTTTACACCAACACTAAGTTCGCCAATATTAGAAAGCGTATCCCTATCTTTAGGAACAACAGAAATATTGGTCATTTTTACGGTGCTAAGTCCTGTAAAACCGGCCGATCCTATTTTTACCTCCAAACCATAATCCTTGTCGGCCTTGGCAATTGCTTTGGCCACCATTTTTTTAAGAAGCGCTTCCCTTTTGCTATAGGCTACCGCACCCAAAGCAATACAAACAACTAAAAAAACACCTAAAATCCAGGCTCCGATTTTTAAATATTTTTTGGGGATCTTAATTTTTGGTATTCGCATATAGTCGTTAAAATGGTTAATTGCTTAAACGTAACAATTAAATGTTTATTTCGTGTTAAAATTACAGTTAAAAAGCCTAAATAAAAGTATTTGTGGCTATGTTTTGTTAATTTTGAATTTAAATTAATACCATGCAGATTAGCCCGCAACAAGTTTTAGATGCGCTTAAAAATGTTGAAGATCCCGATCTTAAAAAAGATCTGGTTACTTTAAACATGATTAAAGATTTACAGATAACAGATAACCAGGTCAATTTTACATTAGAGCTTACAACACCGGCATGTCCGATGAAGGAAATGCTGAAAAATGCCTGTACAAATGCCATCAAGCATTTTGTATCACCAACAGCCGAGGTAGCAATCAATGTAACTTCGAGGGTAACTCAGCCAAGCAATTCCTCATCGTTAGATAACATCAAAAACATCATTTTGGTTTCATCAGGAAAAGGAGGCGTTGGCAAATCTACTGTTGCGAGTAATCTGGCAGTTGTATTGGCTAAAGATGGTGCAAAAGTTGGCCTTATTGATGCCGATATTTATGGGCCATCGGTACCCACCATGTTCGATCTGGTTGATGCCAAGCCGGGTGCAGAAGAAACGGCTGATGGTAAAACCAAAATTTTACCGATTGAGAAATATGGGATCAAGTTATTGTCTTTAGGCTTTTTTGCAGATCCGGGACAACCAGTGCCATGGCGCGGACCAATGGCATCGAATGCAGTAAAACAATTGTTTAACGATACCAACTGGGGGGAACTGGATTATTTGATCGTAGATCTTCCACCGGGAACCGGCGATATCCACATCACCATTACACAAAGCTTCCCGATTTCGGGGGCAGTGGTGGTTACGACACCTCAACAGGTTGCTTTGGCCGATACGCACAAAGGTTTGGCTATGTTCAGGATGCCGGGAATTAATATTCCGATTTTAGGCGTTATAGAAAACATGTCGTATTTTACACCAGCAGAATTGCCGGAGAATAAATATTATATCTTCGGAAAAGGTGGCGGTACCGAGCTTGCAGCACGTTTTGATGTGCCGTTTTTAGGCGAAATTCCAATTATCCAGAGCATTTCGGAAGCTGGAGATAAAGGGAAACCGGTAGCGCTAAACCAGAACCCTCAGCTTGATGTTATATTTGGAGATATTGCAAGTAAAATTGCTCAACAGATATCCATCAACAACGCGCAAATGGTGAATTGCTAAAAAATTACTATTTTTATAAATTAAAATATATATAATGAATTTAACAGAACAAGTAGAACAGGCATTGGAAACTATCAGGCCGTATTTAAAGGCTGATGGAGGTGATGTTTCTGTTGAAGAAATTACATCTGAAGGAACAGTAAAGCTTAAGCTTTTAGGCAACTGCGGTTCTTGCCCGATGAGTTTCATGACTATGAAATCTGGTATCGAACAAGCCATTATGAAAGCTGTTCCTCAGATCACTTCGGTAGTTGCCGTAAACATGGCAGAGCAAGATTAAGCTTTAACACTATTTAACAAGGAAGTTTTATTAATAAAATTACTTTTGTCTTAATGAGATATTGTGTTGCCCTAATTTGCCTTATTTTTTCTGTAACCGCTTTTGCACAACAAAAGCCGGCACAGGATAAACTCATCCAATTTTCAGGGATTATTACCGATATCGATAGCTCAAACGTGATTCCTTACGTTACTATCACCAATCTTTCTGCGAAGAGTAAAAGGGTTGGTGCTGATTATAGAGGGTATTTTACCTTCATTGTTAATCCTGGCGATACCATCTTGTTTACGGCCATTGGTTATAAGAAGTTTTCGACTGTAATTCCTGAAGGCACACCCGATAGCAAATACACCATTATGGTTAAGTTGAAGGCCAATGTGATCGATTTACCATCGGTGCGTGTTTTTCCATGGGCAACAACAGAAGAATTTACCCGCGAGTTTTTGTCGATGAAACTGGCGGATGATGATATGGCCATAGCCAAAAAGAACCTTTCGCGTTCCTCAATTGATGGTTTAATCCAAACTTTACCGCGTGACGGACAGGAAATTGGAAGTCAGAATTACCGGTATAATTTCGATAGGATGGTCAATAAAAACATGGTGCAAACCAATCCCCTACTTAATCCTTTCGCCTGGGGTAAGCTGATGCAGCAGATTTTTGATGGGGATAAGAGTAGGACGAATTAGTCTAATGGGGTCGTCATCTCGACTGGAGCGAAGCGAAATGGAGAGATGTATAAGCGAAAGGGTAAATGTCACATATAAAATCCTTCGGACCACGATCCATCCACTAAGCCTCCCCATTAACGGAACTCTCGAAATCCTTTGTTTTAAGATTTACTTTTAACATAAAGTAGCATTTACCTCCATCTGCAACATCTATTCTTTCTTTTTTCCAGTCAACATTGAAAGTGTGGCACATGCAATAAATTACAACTTCCTTTTCTCCTTTGCTATTGGTTGTTGGTGTGTATTGGCGTTTGTAATCTTTAAGATTTATTAGATGGTTCTTTTTGTCGTCACTAGGAGAAAGTAGACTTAGGATATGCTTATTATAATCTTCAGCAAATTTTAATAGAATTTTATCTATTTCTTTTAGATCAGTTGAGGTCAACTGAGCCGGTTTTCTAAAAGCAGCGTTTTTTTCGAAGGGAATTATTGCAATGTACGAAGTGTCGATTTCTGGCCCATTATCATAGCTGTATTCGGGGTTGGGCGAATTTGTTTGCTGGCAGCTAATCAGGCTGACGATCGTAAAGATAACGAAGCAACCTTTGCTTAATAACTGCCAACAACTTTTCATGGCATTATCTTTTCTTACTCTTATTCGGAAACTTCATTTTGTAATCTGTTTTGATATTTCCTTTCGAAATCGCATCCAGTTTGCTTTTAAGCATGGTTTTGCGAAGAACACTTACTTTATCGGTAAATAATTTTCCTTCAATATGATCGTATTCATGTTGGATTACGCGTGCAGGCATTCCGTCTACATCTTCAGTATGTTCTACCCAGTTTTCATCAAAATAGGTGATTTTGACATTCGGCTTGCGCATAATGTTTTCACGGATATCAGGAATACTTAAGCAGCCTTCGTTAAAACTCCAGGCCTCTCCCGTTTCTTCCAAAATTTCGGCATTGATAAATACTTTTTTGTAGCCAGGTGTGCCATCTTCATCTTCGCCTGTATCAACAATAAACAAACGGATAGGCAAACCAATTTGAGGGGCAGCTAAGCCTACGCCATTTGCATAATACATGGTGTCGAACATGTCGCTGATTAATTGTTTTAATCCTGGATAATCTTTATCGATATCGGTTCCTACCGTTTTTAAAACAGGATCGCCGTAAGCTACTATTGGTAATTTCATTGTATTATATTTTTTCAGACCTCAATCTGAGCTTGTTAATCGCAAATTGTCATTCTGAATGCAATGAAGAATCTCTAACATCTTAATTGCTGTCCAAACAAGTTGCTACTATGTTTAATTGAACTGCTCATCGGTTTGAGATACTTCGTGCCTCAGTATGACAGCAAGTTCTGTACAAAAATAAGAATTATTCCTCTATTGGGCAGAAGGTAAAGATATTCAGTTGCTCAATATCTAAAATCTCGTTGGCAACATCTGCTATTTGCTTGGTGGTAACGGCATTTATTTTCTCAAAAACAGTTTCCAGAGAATCGATTTTGTTATGGTCGATCAGGCTTTTAGCCATTGAAATAATTAAACCGATCCTGTTTTCCTCCCCCAAAGCAATCTGTCCGATAAATTTGTTTTTGGCTTTTTGTAACTGCAATTCATTTAAAGGATGTTCTCTGAGCTTTTTGATCTCCTTAAAGATTAAAGAGAGTGCTTTGGCCTGTTTTTCCTTATCTGTTCCGAAATAAATAGAAAAAATACCGGTATCGCTTAATGGAGAAAAATTGGACTCAATGGTATAGGCAATCCCATATTTTTCTCTGATCTGTAGATTTAATACCGAACTCATTCCATTGCCACCAAAGTAATTATTCAACAGCATTAAAGGTACCTTTTGCGATTCATGAGTAGAATATGCCTGCCTGCCTAAAATACAGTGTGCCTGCATAATCGGCTTGTAGATCGTGGTATTGTTTTGTGCGATTATACCAGGTTTAACCCTTTCTTTGTTTGGATTATTCTCTTCAACATCAGCAAAATGTTTGCTCCCTTTATTTACAACACTATTTAAGGTATAATTGCCCAAAACGGCCACCACAATTTCGTTTGTGCGGTAATTAGCTTTTCTGAAATTGATTACATCCTCACGGGTAAAATGCTGAACGGATTCGGTTGTGCCCAAAATGTTGTTGCCCAATGCATGGCCAGCGAAAAGCATATCTTCAAAATCATCGTTTATGGCCTCTTCCGGTTGATCTAAATAAGAAGAGATTTCATCCAGGATTACACTTTTTTCTTTATCCATTTCCTCTTCAGGAAAGGTGGAGTGGAACAGAATATCGTTGAAAAGATCTAATGTTCTATCTAAATATGGATTTAAAAAAGAAGCGTGAACGCAGGTGTATTCTTTCGTGGTATAAGCATTTAAATCTGCCCCAACACTCTCCAAGCGGTTTAAAATCTGGTTGGTACTCCGTTTTTCGGTGCGCTTAAAAATCAGATGCTCAATAAAGTGTGCTAAACCCGCTTTGTTTTCAGGCTCATCGCGCGATCCTGTGTTAACGATGATGCATGCATGAGATATGGCAGAGGCCGAGGGCACATGCAGTAAGCGTATGCCGTTTGGCAAAGTGTGAACATTGTATTCCATTGGGGGGCAAAGATAAGGCTAATTGCTTACAAAGCCTCTGTATCTGGGTATTGCAATTGTAAAGCGGAAATCAATTTATTCCTGGTAGGCCTTTTGAGTATCAAAAAAATAAAATTAGCTGCACCGAATATCAAAAAGAATGAATTATGTGTCATAAAAAAACCAACAATGTTGAAAAGAGCACCTCCTTCCAGCATTGCCGAGCTAATGATAAACGCACTTTGATACATGTTAATCTTGGTGTCGGCAGGGGCTTTTTTGTCGATTTTTGCCATTAAGTTTCTGTAAAAAAATATGCTCGCCGAGATGGTAATCAATCCCATAATTGGAAATATTGGGTTAAAAGGCGAAGTGGTTTTGGGGTTGGCATCAAAAAACATGATTTCGCGGTTAAGAAAGATGGTTACCAATGCAAAGAGGAAAACGCCAGTGCACAAAGCAAGGTGGATAATCTGAAGTGTTTTTAGTTTAGTGTTCATTGTGGGATGTAGCTTGATTTAAATTTTAAAAAGGATGGTCGTCATTCCCGCAGTGGGGAGATCTGTATATAGATTTAAATAAAAGTATCGTCATTGCGAGGTACGAAGCAATCTTACAACGATCGCTACTGGCGTGCGCATTAAGATTGCTTCGTACCTCGCAATGACGAATTTGTTGAAAATTATTTCGTTATTCCCTCCAACGAGAATAAAAACGCCCAGCGTAACGAAACATCTTTTAAATAATCGAAACGGCCAGATGCGCCACCATGGCCAAATTCCATATTGGTTTTAAGCAATAATACATTCTTATCAGTTTTAGTTGCCCTTAATTTGGCTACCCATTTAGCAGGTTCGAAATACTGCACCTGGCTATCGTGCAGGCCTGTAGTAACCAACATGTTAGGATAGGCCTTTTTCTCTACATTTTCATAAGGTGAGTAGCTTTTTATATAATCGTATGCAGCTTTTTGTTTAGGATTTCCCCACTCGTCGAACTCATTGGTGGTTAATGGAATGCTTTCATCCAACATGGTGTTAATCACATCAACAAAAGGAACATCGGCAATAATACCGTTCCATAAATCGGGGGCCATATTAGCCACCGCGCCCATCAATAAACCACCTGCGCTACCTCCATGTGCATACAAATGGCCTTTTGAAGTGTATTTCTGATCAACCAGGTACTCGCCCGCTGCAATAAAATCGGTAAAAGTATTTTTCTTTTTCATCAATTTACCGTCTTCATACCATTGGCGTCCCATTTCCTGTCCACCACGAATGTTGGCAATGGCGAAAACAAAGCCGCGGTTTAACAGACTTAATCTTGGCGAAGAGAAGTTTGCGTCTGTACTCGATCCATAAGATCCATATGCATAAAGCAGCAATGGCGCATGTCCGTTCTTTTCAAAGCCTTTTTTGTAAACCAAAGCAATTGGAATTTTTGTGCCATCTTTTGCTGTTGCGAAAACTCGTTCCGTTGCGTAATCTTTAGGATCGTAACCACCAACAACTTCCTGCTGTTTCATTAGTTTTTTATCTTTTTTCTCGAGGTCGTAATCGTAAACTGAATTTGGTGTGGTTAAAGAGGTGTACGAATAACGTAATGTTTTGCTGTTATATTCTGGATTTGCACCAACACCGGCAGCGTAAACAGGTTCATCAAACTTGATATAATAATCGCTACCATCCTTCTTCAGTACGTGTAGCTCGGTTAAGCCATTTTTACGTTCTGATAATACCAGATGGTCTTTAAATTCTTCTCCATATTCGAGTAAAACATCTTTGCGGTTTGGAATAACCTCTTTCCAGTTCTCTTTTTCTGTTTTATCCAGCGGGCATTGCATCAAACGGAAATTTTTAGCATTCCAGTTGGTTATGATGTAAAACTTATCATCTACGGTTAAAATATCATATAAAACATCTTTTGAGCGTGGCGAAAATACTTTAAACGCTGCCTCTGGATGATCGGCATCAATCATTCTATATTCAGCAGTCAATGTCCCTTGCGAGCCAATAAAAATATAACGTCCGTTTTTCGATTTCATCACGCCAATATAGTTGCTGTTATCTTTTTCATTGTAAACAACTGCATCTGTCTTAGCATCGGAGCCTAGTGTGTGTCTTTTAATTTTTTCACTTAATAACGTTATGGGGTTTTTTGAGGTATAAAAAAACGTTTTGTTGTCATTTGCCCATGCCACTGCACCTTGAGTATTGGTAATAACATCTTTTAAAATTTCGCCGGTTTCTAAATTTTTAACATTGATGGTGTATTGGCGGCGCGAAACCTGATCTACGCCAAAAGCTAAAAGTTTATTGTCGGGACTAACACTAAATCCGGTTGCGCTGTAATAGGCATGGCCTTTTGCCAGTTGATCTACATCTAACAGTATTTCCTCAGTGGCCGATAAACTCCCTTTTTTACGACAATATTTAAAATATTGCTGTCCGTCTTCGGTTCTGGTGTAATAGAAATAGCCATTCTTGAAAACAGGAACAGATTCGTCTTTTTCTTTAATCCTGCCTTTCATTTCTTTAAACAGATCAGCCTGGAATTGATCTGTACTTTTCATCATCGTGTTGAGATAAGTATTTTCGGCTTTTAAATAATCGACAACTTTTGTACTATCAGGACCTTTTTTAAAGTAATCAATCATCCAATAGTAGTTATCTACCACGGTATCGCCATGTATTGTTCTTTTATGCGGAATAATCTCTGCTATAGGGGCCTTGGCATCGGGCCATTTAATTGCTTTCATTTCTTTCTTTTGAGGGTTGTTACAAGCCGTAATTGCACTGAGCAACATTATGCTTGGTAAGATACGTTTCATAGTGGTTTGGATTAGGTTGAATGCAATTTAATAATTTAGTTCAATAGTTCATTTGTCATTGGTTCATTAGTGACATGGAGATTAACTGGTTAATGGTTTAAATCGGTTAACTTGTAATAAGCAAGCGGTACTTCTGACCTCCGTTACCTGACTTCGGACGTATAAAATAGTTCATTTGTGATTGGTTAGTGGCATGGAGATTAATTGTTTAAATCGGTTAATCGACTCCAAACGCCAAACTCCCAACCCCAAACTAATTACCATTTTTGTAAAAATCCATTATGCCCATAGATAATCATCTGAATTAGAAAAATTGATGGTAAATTGCCACATCAAATTGCTTGAAAATAATAATGAAATTAGGGTACAAAAAAATAGTTGTTAAAGTTGGTTCGAATGTAATTACACAAGCGAATGGTTTGCCTGATGAAGCAAGGATTAAACATCTTGTGAATCAACTGGCCGATATAAAAAAACTTGGTATTGAGGTTATTTTGGTTTCTTCGGGTGCGGTAGCATCAGGCAGAAGTTTGATCAAGGTATCTGAAAAACAAGACGCCGTAACTACCCGCCAACTATTGGCTGCCATTGGTCAGGTTAAACTGATTAATACCTACGCTAATTTTTTTGCAGCACATGAAATTCAGTGTGCACAGGTTTTGGTTACCAAAGAAGATTTCCGCGACCGGGCACATTATTTAAACATGAAAAACTGCTTACAGATTTTGCTTCAAAATGAGGTAATCCCTGTGGTGAATGAAAACGATGTAGTTTCGGTTACTGAACTGATGTTTACCGACAATGATGAGTTGGCTGGGTTAATTGCTTCTATGTTAAATGCCGATGCCTTGATTATCCTGTCGAATGTAAACGGCATCTACAACGGCGATCCGAAAATTGAAGGATCGGCCGTTATTGAGGAAATTAATGGTTCGGTAGCTAACCTGGCTTCCTTTATACAAACGGGTAAATCGCAATTTGGCCGTGGCGGAATGATCACTAAATCGACCATGGCGCAAAAAGTAGCTAAATTGGGCATAACAGTTCATATTGCCAACGGAACGCAAGATGATGTGCTCTCTTCTTTGCTAAACAATGAACTGGTGCATACACGCTTTGTTCCCGAAAAAAGTAAATCAGGCAAGAAAAAATGGATTGCCCATTCTGAAACTGCTGCCACGGGCATTGTGAAATTAAACGATGGCGCAAAAACAGTATTGACTTCTGGGAAAGCCACCAGTTTATTGCCCATAGGGATTATCGAAATACAAACAGACTTTTTAAAAGGCGATATTATTAAAATTATTGACGAAAAAAACAACCTCATCGGGCTCGGAATAGCAGAATATGGATCGGACAAAGCCAGGGAAAGAATCGGACAGAAGAAACAGAAAGCGCTGGTACATTACGATTATTTTTACTCGGCTATTTAAAGGTTTAACCACAGCGCACACAGAGAAAATCACGGAGAGACTCAGCGTTAAGCAAATTTCCTATTTTTCCTCCGTGTGAAACTCGGTAACCTCTGTGGTAAAAAAAGAAAACAATGGATTATAAACAATACTTCGAAAAAGCAAGGCAGGCAAGCCGTACCTTGGTTATCCTTGGCAAAGAAACGACAGATGCTATTCTAACAGATCTGGCTGCTGCTTTAGTGGCAAATACGGACGAAATTCTTGTTGAAAACGCTAAGGATTTAGCAAAAATGCCCATCGAAGATCCCAAATACGACAGGTTAAAGTTAAGCGCAGCGCGTATTGCTGATATTGCGAATGACCTTAAAAATGTTGCTGGCTTAAGTAGCCCGTTGGGTAAAATTATTTCAGATAAAACGCTGGAAAACAAGCTTCATATACAAAAAGTTAGTGTGCCTTTAGGTGTTGTGGGTGTAATTTACGAGGCTCGTCCAAATGTTACTGCTGATGTATTTTCACTCTGTTTTAAAACAGGAAACGTTGCTGTGCTAAAAGGAGGTAGTGATGCTGAGTTTTCGAATCTGGCTATTGCAAAGGTGATACACGAGGTTTTGGATAAGCATAAAATCAATCGCGATGTTTTAACCTTATTGCCAGCCGAAAGAGCCGCAACCGAAGCTTTATTGAATGCAAGGGGGTTTGTAGATGTTTTAATCCCGAGGGGAAGTCAATCGTTAATTAATTACGTTCGCGAAAACAGTAAAATCCCTGTTATTGAAACTGGTGCTGGGATTGTACATACTTATTTTGACAAGACCGGTGATTTGGAGAAAGGCAAAGCGATCATTTTTAATGCAAAAACCAGAAGGGTAAGCGTTTGTAATTCGCTTGACTGTGTACTGATTAATCAAAATCGGCTTGATGATCTGGCTGCGCTTTTATCTCCCCTGGCTGATGGCGATGTTGAGTTATATGCTGATGAAAAAAGTTTTGAGCTATTAAAAGCTTCTTATCCTGCACAGTTGTTAAATCAGGCTAAGCCTGAACATTTTGGAACAGAGTTTTTATCTTTAAAGCTAGCGGTTAAAGTAGTGGCTGATTTAGCTGAAGCTTTGAATCATATTGCCGATTATAGCTCTAAACATAGTGAAGCCATTATTTCTGAAGATGCCGCTAATATTGCCCAATTTTTAAACGAAGTAGATGCTGCTGCGGTTTATGCCAATGCCTCTACCGGATTTACGGATGGTGCACAGTTTGGCCTTGGTGCCGAAATTGGTATCAGCACACAAAAACTCCATGCCCGCGGACCAATGGGGCTGGAAGAATTAACCAGTTATAAGTGGGTGGTAAGGGGTGACGGACAAGTAAGGGACTGATTGGTTTTATTGTCATTCTGAATGCAATGAAGAATCTGCATACGATGGAAAACAGTCATTAGATTTGTTGCCTTCAGTATAAATGTTAGCGCAATGCAACTAAATAAAGATTCTTCGCCGGGCTCAGAATGACAGCATAATATTATAATTCAAAAACCTCTCCTCTTTCAGGTACGGCTACGTTAAAACCATCTTCTTGCAAAGCTAAAGAAAGACTTTGCAGACTTTTATCTTCACCATGAACCAAGAAAACTTTTTTGGGTTGGCCAGTTTGTTTAATTGTCTTCACTAAATCGTTATGATCGCCGTGGCCACTGAGCAGATCGGTTTGGTGTATCGTGGCGTAAACCATCATTTCCCGGTCTTTAATGCGGACAATAGGTGCTCCGCTCAATAGCTTGTAACCGAGAGTTCCTTTTGCACAGTAGCCAATAAAAAGAATGGTGCAATAATAGTTCTGAATGTTGTAATACAGGTGATCCTGAATCCGCCCGCCTTCTAACATGCCTGCCGATGAAATGATAATACAAGGATCAAAATAATTGGAAACATCTTTACTTTCTTTCATCGTTTGAACGTAAGCAAGATGCTCAAATTCAAACTCATCACCCATGGTTTGGTAAAAATCTTTCGCTTCCTGATTTACCAGGTTATGGTGTTTGCGGTAAACCTCAGTAGCTTGGATAGCCATGGGACTATCTACAAAAATCTGAATAGGTGGCAATAGTTTTTTGGTGAAAATCTGGTTTAAGGCAAATACCAAGGATTGCGTACGGCCAATGCTAAACGCAGGAATAATCAATCGCCCAGGGCTTTTAATGCAGGCTTCGGTAATCTCCTGGACTAATCTTTCCTCTAAGGTCTGATCTTTGGTATGCACCCTCCCGCCATAGGTTGCTTCGCTTACCAGGTAGTCAACCTCTGGCAGCGGCTCAGGGTTAACCAATACCGGATAGTTCTCTCTGCCAATATCGCCTGTAAAAGCAATTTTCTTCTCTACGCCATTATCGTTTATGGTTAAAATAGCTGCAGCAGCGCCAAGCAAATGGCCAACTGGCACAAAGGTTAGACTAATATCTCCGTTTATTTTGAAAGGCTTGTTAAAAGCAATGGTTACAAAACGATCGATCGTATCCATTACATGTTTGTGCAGGTACAAAGGTTTTGGTCCGCTAAAATTGCCGCGTTTAGTTCTGGGCTTTCGGCCTGCTTTCCTTAAGAAAAGTTCTACAGAATCGAATAATAGTATCGATGTAAGATCGGCTGTTGGTGGTGTACAGAGTACCTGGCCGTCAAAACCCAATCGAACCAGTGTAGGTAAATTACCAGAGTGATCGATATGGGCGTGAGTTAGAATAACCAGATTGATGCTTGCCGGATCGAAAGGGAATTGCTGGTTTTCTTCTTGGTAGGTTTCCTTCTCATAATCTAATCCGCAATCTATCAGTATTTTATAGTGTCCAACTTCTAGCAGGTGCATACTTCCTGTTACTTGTTGTGCTGCGCCCCAAAACGTTAACTTCATCTTCTTGTCTATCGCGTAAAATCTTTAGCCGTAAAGTAATATAATTGAAGGGATTTTTAAACAATCAAGCGTAATATTTTAATTATTATTCGTCTTGTTGTCTAAATTTTAGTGCCCTTAATATTTCACTTTTTGCCTCTTCCGAAAAATCTTCTAAATCTGATAGTAAGATCGTTTTGTCTAATAGCATAGCGATGATCGTATCAAAAAACCACGAATTTCTCATACCATCGTATCTCCTGGCGATGTGTTTATCGAAATCTTTTACAGCGGTAAAAATTTTATAATAATCATCTCTATTATCTTCAGGCTGTTGTTTTTTCCATTGGTCTAAAATTTCGGAGAATACCTGCATTTCTTTTTTTAGTTCCCGTTGTAAAGCTACCTCGAATAACTTTCTGGCAACTTTGTTGTCTGCTTTAGAAAAATCCATTATGTAAATTTATGTCATAAAGATAAGAATGTCATTAGATAACCGGCTTAGTCCAAAGAAAAGATTTTTATCTTTGAAGAAAAAATATTAGCCATGCAAGAACCTTTTGATATAGAAATAGGGCCAATTAATTATTCAGTTTTTCCGGAGGGAAATGATTCGTATACCATTTTTAAAGATGGAAGAGAATACATTCAGATTCAAAAGGATACTTCATCTATCTGGTTAAAAATGGACTACAAAACTGAACTTCCAATTTTTGAAGAGGACGAAGAAGTGAATGCAATTGGGCAGGCCATTGAAAAGTATGTGCCTGAAGAAGATGAGGAAGAAGACGAGCTATAATAAGTAATCCTCAACAAGGTTTGGCTTAGCCAAGCCTTGTTGAGGATTTAAATTTAAGCAAGAAGCTTTAATAATTCTTCTGCAACTTTTTCTGATGAAGCGGGATTTTGTCCGGTAATCAATAAGCCATCAACTATGGCATAGGGATTCCAATCAGCTATCTTGCTGTAATGTCCACCATTTTTTATCAACATATCCTCTACTAAGAAAGGCACAACGTTTGTTAATTGTACAGCTTCTTCTTCGGTATTGGTAAACCCGGTTACATTTTTTCCGCTAACCAGATATTCACCATTTATCTTTACATCCTTAAGCACTCCCGGAGCATGACATACAAAAGCAACAGGCTTGTTGGCGTTATAGAATTCGGCAATGAGCTGTTGTGAAGTTGCGCTTTCTGCTAAATCCCAAAGTGGTCCGTGGCCACCAGGATAAAAAACGGCATCATAATCAGCCATCATTATATCGGCCAATGGAATGGTGTTTTTTAATTTGGTCAAAAGAACAGTGTCTTTGTCCATTCTTTTCGTCGTTTCGGTTTGAAAAGAAGGGTCTTCACTTTTAGGGTCAATTGGTGGTTGACCACCCTTTGGTGAGGCCAATACAATATCGATACCTCTGTCGGCTAAGGCATAATATGGCGCTGCCAATTCTTCTGACCAAAAACCTGTTTTTAAACCTGTATTTCCTAATTCGTCGTGGCTTGTAAGCACGAATAAAACTTTCTTATTCATATTTTTAATGCTAAGTGTATCACAAAATTAGTGCTCTTGAATAGGGCAGCAAAGGACTTCAATCACAAATTTAATGTGCGCAAAATCACACTTTTGCGGAAAGCCTGCTTAAGGTTTCTCTAGAAATGCCCAAGTATGCTGCGATTATTGTTTTAGAAACCCGTTGCATCAATTGCGGATACTGTTGAGCGACTTGTTCAAAACGCTCTTTCGGGCTTGTGGTCAAAAGTGATAAAACTCTTTGCTGTAACGCTACGTAGCCTAAACTGTTCTTTATCCTGAAAAAATGCTCCATTTTATGGCTTTCGCTGCATAGCTGATCTAAACTATCCTTGCTAATGGAGAGTAGTTCGGAGTTTTCTAAGCAACTGATGTTGGTAATCGATTTAACATGCCCATAAAAAGCCCTAAAATCGGAAAGCCACCAGTTTTCCATTGCAAACTGAATGATATACTCTTTACCATTGGCATCTGTAAACGTAGCCTTTAACAAACCTTTAACTACAAAATAAATGTGATTAACAAATTCGTCTTCCTGGATGAGGTACTGGTGTTTTTTAAGCGTTTTAGGTTTGAAATGTGCTGCTATATGCTCAAACTCCTGATCGGTGAGGGAAATGATTTCTTCGAGGTGTGTTTTTAATTCAAAACTCATGCTATAAATTTAACTAAATTAAGCATGAAACTCATTTTTTGATTTGGGAATGAGGTAAGGTGAAAATAATAAGGCCCGATTTTTTACTGATCGGGCCTTCTGTCTTTTAAATGGTTTACCTTGTGCAATTTGCAGTCCAGGTTTGCCCATCTTTTGAAACCAAAATTTTAAGGGTACTGGCATCAATACTAATACCTGTTAAACCTGAGCCAATACTTACATAACTGTTGTCGCCGGTTTTTTCAAACTTTACACCTGTAATATCAGGAATTCCGTTGCCAAAGTAAAAATTATACGTTTCGCCAACTTTGCTTACTGTTACTTTACCATCGGTACTGTTAATGGTAGTCTCACCACTACGATAAGAAACGGTTCCTTTGTAAGTACCCACGAAGAAATCCCTATCTGCAGGATCGGTATCTTTTTTACATGATACCATTACGGTTAATGCTATTAAAAGCATGCTGAAAATTTGAACTGTCTTTTTCATCTCTTTCACTTTTTAATTTTAAATAGGTAATAAATGTAACATGGCTATGACAATGACTATGCCAAACGAGTCATTCATGCCTTAAAAATAGTGAGAGAATAAAATAAAAATTATAAAAAAATGAGTGTTAAAAAGCTGTTTAATAGGTTTTTATGAGTGTTTGTGGTCGCGGTTTTCATTCACGCTGCCTATAGCAGATTTTTTACGGCTGCTAGCGTTCACCAACAAATAAAACTGTTCAGTTTAGAAGAACGCGGGCCAGTTTATTGAAATTCATGTAGACCAATACCTGAAGAAAAAAAATTTTCGCCGCTTAGAGTAATCAAAAAATGATATACTTCACGTTATTCTTTGGTATAATTTGAAGGTCCGTTAATGTCTACTGTTTTGCCTAAAAAATGTGGTTTTCTGCCAATTAAAATATCAATTGTAGATTTTACAACGGCAAAATATTCTCTAAAAGAAGCATATTTGTAACCCTGATAAGTTCCTTGATCGGCAGCAAAGCCATATGATTTAACGCCTAATTTATTCCCGATATTGATACATCGGTTTAAATGATATTTTTGTGAAACCAGAATGGCGGTATCAACCTTAAAGATATATTTAGATCTATATAAGGTAGAGTAGCTATCAAAGCCAGCATAATCAAGATAGATCTTATTGGTATCAACACCATGTTCGTAACAATAAAGTTTCATCACCGTTAATTCATCGTGTGCATCACTACCGTTATCTCCTGACAGCAAAATTTTATCAATTTTATTGTTTTTATAAAGTTCGATACCAGCATCGAGCCTATCTTTTAAGTATTTGCTAGGTTTATTATTGTTAATGCCTGCTCCGAAAATAATGGCCACTTTAGTTTTTGGTGCATCTTGTTCGTTCGGGTAAATCGCCGGATCAGTCTGGTGCTTTACGAGCAAGTTGATACTCAATACCACAATAACCCCTAAAATGAAGGCATAGAATAGTAGTTTAATAATTTTTTTGATGATCATTTATTGATGCGTTAATTGTTTGTTTTTTTGCTCTGTGGTTTTGGTTATCTTTAAGATCGCGGCAATCTTTTTATCCAGATCTAAATTGTCAGTATCATCGAAAGGCTTGCCAATTTCATATGGCTTGTATTTCTTACCAAACCTATACAACTGATAATAATTGGTACCCGTTAAACCATAACTAACAATTACCTTATGTTTTTTATTGTAGCTGGGGTTAACAATTTTATCGAAATCTTTCACCTTGGTTAAGGTATGGTTTTTGGGATTAACAAGGTAAAGATTGTAGAAAGAATTTCCTCCCCTGGCACCTGTATCTTCGAAAATTAGCAGATCTTTTATTCCATCATTGTTATAATCTTCGTAAGTGATATTGTGTGTGATTTGACGCATGTCAATGTTTTCTTTCCAAAAAATCTTATTGGCTTTTGGCTCACTTTTACCAAAGTAAATGTTGGCGTTGTATATTTCTGCAAATGGTTTTCTTTCAATTATTAAGTGTTGTATAGCCAGTATATAACTTTTATCTACAAACGGGTAAATATATTGCCATTTACCTTTTGCTTTTTGTTGGTGAAATATTTTTTGGGCAAATGAATAATTGGTAATACTTATAAAGCATAAAAGGAGGATTAGTTTCATGGAGAATGTAAGGAGCCGCATTAATGTTAGCAATAAATTTTTTAATAGAAAGCATTGGTGCCAAAAAAATCAAACTTTGTCAAGATAGCAAATAAGTAAATAGGTTCTTCCCAAATGTTTACCCTGCCCAGCCATCCCTATCCAAACTCCTGTAATTAATCGATTCGGCCAAATGCTCGAGCTCTACATTTTCACTTCCGGCTAAATCTGCAATGGTTCGGGCGACTTTTAAAATCCTATCGTAAGCGCGGGCTGATAAGCCTAACCTTTCCATTGCTGTTTTTAATAAAATAGTGCCAGCCTCGCTGATCTGACATACCTTGCGAACCATTTTCGGGCTCATTTGGGCGTTACAGTGCAGCTCCTCTTTATCAAGAAAACGTTTGTCCTGAACTTCCCGGGCTTTAATTACACGTTCCCTAATGTGGTTGCTTCTTTCTGTGTCGGCGGTGGAGGCTAATTCTGTAAAATTAACCGGCGTTACTTCTACATGAAGATCAATCCTGTCTAGAAGCGGTCCAGATATTTTACTCAGGTACTTTTGAACCACCCCCGGTGCGCAAACACAATCTTTCTCCGGATGGTTGTAAAAACCGCATGGGCAGGGATTCATTGAGGCCACCAGCATAAAGCTGGCCGGATACTCTACCGAAAATCTTGCCCTTGCTATGGCCACTTTACGGTCTTCTAACGGTTGGCGCATTACCTCTAAAACGGTACGCTTAAATTCGGGTAGCTCATCTAAAAACAAAACGCCGTTATGGGCCAGCGATATTTCTCCAGGCTGTGGGTTCATTCCCCCGCCTACTAAAGCAACATCACTAATGGTATGGTGCGGGGAGCGGTACGGACGGATGGTCATTAAAGCATCGGCAGCAGAAAGTTTTCCAGCAACGGAGTGGATTTTTGTAGTTTCTAAAGCTTCGTTTAAATTTAGTGGGGGTAAGATAGTTGGCAAGCGTTTGGCTAACATGGTTTTGCCTGCCCCAGGCGGACCGATTAAAATAACATTGTGACCACCTGCTGCAGCAATTTCCAATGCTCTTTTAATATTTTCCTGGCCTTTAACATCGGCAAAATCGTGCTCGTAATTATTGATGTTTTTTAAGAATTCTTCTTTCGTATTGATTTTAACCTGTTCCAATGTTTCACTCTTATTAAAGAAAGCAATTACCTGAGCCAGGTTTTCTACGCCATAGGCAATTAAATCGTTTACAATGCCAGCCTCGCGAACATTTTGTTTCGGTAAAATGAAACCTTTAAAGCCATCTTGCTGTGCTTGGATTGCGATGGGTAAAGCGCCTTTAATGGGTTGAATGGTACCGTCTAAAGAGAGTTCGCCCATGATGAAATAGTCGTCCAGTTCGTCGGCGGGAATTTGCCCTGATGCTGCTAAAATACCTATGGCTATTGGAAGATCGTAGGATGAACCTTCTTTTTTGATATCTGCAGGTGCTAAATTGACTACAATTTTCTGCTTCGGCATACGGAACCCCGAAATATTAATGGCGCTGGCCACACGTTGAAGACTTTCTTTTACCGCATTATCTGGCAGGCCTACCATATAGTATTTTGTACCTGCGCTAATATTCACTTCGATGGTTATGGTTAGTGCATTTACGCCATAAACAGCACTCCCGTATGTTTTTACAAGCATTGATTTTAATTAAAATAAATTCGGATGTAAATTATTCGGGATGAATATTATAGGCTAATATAATTAATAATCTTTAATTTTAGTTAAATGTTAAAATACTAACAATGCTGAAAATTTTATTGATTATATTTTTTCTAATTCCGAGCCAACAACTTTATTCACAAGGGAGGGGTGATACCGTTAAAATAGATCTGAAAAAAGCAAAGGAAAACTATGTTTACTCCTCAAATGAAGTAGATGCACCCGCTCACTTTCCTAATGGAGAAACCGCATGGAGAAGATATCTTTTAACTAATTCAAAATATGCTGAAATGCCTAAAACGGATAGGGCTATTGGAAAGGTGTATTTGTTATTTGTAATTGAAAAGGATGGTAGAATAACGGATGCAGTAGTTACACTAGGGTTAAATTTAAAGTGCGATCAAGAAGCATTGCGGTTACTGAGAACTTCTGAAAAGTGGATTCCAGCAACTTTAAAATCTAGAAAAGTGCGTTCAAAGGGAAGTCTCAGTATCAGTTTTGGTTTGAATTAGGTTGATTAAACTGTCTTTGTTAAATAAACCTGATTGGACGATCCCGACTTTATGTAGGGACAGGAAAAGCAAGGCTATAACCTCTATGGAATACTGAACCCCCATTTCCAAAACCAATAAACAAAAAATCCCAACCATTACTGATCGGGATTTGTATTATTTTGAAAGATGCTGAAACAAGTTTAGCATGACGCGCCTACTAAGGCTTACGCCCTAAACCCTCTGCCCTAAACCTTTAAACTATCTGCCAAATGGCATTTTAGGCATACCCTTCATCATTGCTGCTGCGGCTGCCGGGTTAGAAAACTGCTTCATCATTTTACGCATATCTTCAAACTGCTTAATCAGCTTAGTAACTTCTTCTACCTTGCTGCCCGAACCTTTTGCAATACGTAAACGGCGGCTTTGCTGGATAGCATCAGGGTTTTCTTTTTCAAATGGAGTCATTGAATTGATAATGGCTTCGATTGATTTAAAGGCATCGTCCTGAATATCTACATTCTTCATCATTTTGCCTACACCCGGTATCATACCCATCAAATCTTTCATGTTACCCATTTTCTTAATCTGCTGAATCTGGTTGTAGAAATCGTTGAAATCGAATTTATTCTTGCGGATTTTTTTCTGAAGTTCTGCTGCCTCTTTCTCATCGAACTGCATCTGTGCACGTTCAACAAGCGAAACCACATCACCCATACCCAAAATACGCGATGCCATACGGTCTGGATAGAAAACATCAAGTGCTTCCATTTTCTCGCCGGTACCGATAAATTTAATTGGCTTGTTTACCACCGATTTAATTGAAAGCGCTGCCCCACCGCGGGTATCGCCATCTAATTTGGTTAAAACAACACCCGTAAAATCAAGTCTGTCATTAAATACTTTGGCTGTATTTACGGCATCCTGACCAGTCATCGAATCTACCACGAATAAAATCTCGTGCGGTTGAGTTTTGGCCTTAACTTCAGATATTTCGTTCATTAAAGATTCGTCGATCGCTAAACGACCTGCGGTATCAATAATGATTACATTATTTCCATTTTCTTTACCATGTGCAATACCTTCTAAAGCAATGCCAACAGGATCGTTTGAGGCACGGTTAGCGTAAACTGAAACACCAACCGAGGTTCCTAAAACCTCCAATTGATCTACAGCCGCCGGGCGGTACATATCGCCAGCAACCAATAAAGGTTTTTTACCTTTGCCTTTTAAATGCAAAGCCAGTTTACCCGCGAAAGTAGTTTTACCCGCACCGTTTAAACCAGCAATTAAGATAATGGTAGGGTTTGCTTTAGTATCTAACTCTGTAACTTCGCCACCCATTAAGGCTGCAAGTTCATCGTTCATTATTTTGGTAAGCAATTGACCTGGAGAAACGGCGGTAAGCACATTTTGCCCCAAAGCTTTTTGTCTCACATCATCAGTAAATGCTTTTGCTGTTTTATAGTTAACATCGGCATCTAATAATGCTTTACGAATTTCTTTCATGGTTTCTGCCACGTTGATTTCCGTAATGCTGCCTTGTCCTTTTAGTACTTTAAATGCTCTGTCTAGCTTGTCCTGTAAATTATCAAACATCTTTTTTTAAGCTAAAAGCTTTATGCCGAAAGGCAAAAAGCTGGTTGTTTTTAATAAAAGGCAAATGTATCAAATTTTGCTTGTAAATCTTAGCAACTCAAAGTCAAAACTTTAGGAAGATGAATATTAAATTTTTCTTTTGGTGCAACATTTTGTTTAAGGCGTGGTCTTATACCTAACTAACCTAAACGAATGAAACGCTGCATCCTCCTTTTTTTTATATTTATTTGTGCTTTTTCCCAAGCACAGGATATTTCGAAACAGCGCCAACTGGAAGCAAAAAGAACGCTGCAAAGCCCCAAAATAGATGGTATTTTAGATGATGAGTGTTGGAATAATGTTCCAATAGCTACTGATTTTATTCAGATCAGGCCAAATCCGGGAAAGATAGAAACTCACGATCGGCGTACAGAAATGAAGGTGCTTTACGACGACGTTGCGATTTATGTTTATGCCCGGATGTACGATCATCCTGACAGTGTTTCGCACGAGTTGGTTTCGAGGGATAATATTGGCAATGCCGATTTCATTTCAATTATTGTCGATCCCTTTTATGATAAGATGAACGGAAATGGCTTTTTCGTTACCGCTGCCGGTGTTCAGTTTGATGCCAAATACTCGCAGGTGGGTGATGAAGATGCAAACTGGAACGCTGTGTGGGAAAGTGCTGTTAAAATTGATGATAAAGGCTGGACCTGCGAAATGAAGATCCCTTATTCGGCCTTGCGTTTCTCTGGTAAGGATGTCCAGAACTGGGGTTTGAATTTTAGCCGCAGGATGCAACGGAAAAACCTTCAAACCTTTTGGAATTTTGTAGACCCTAAAGTAAACGGTTTTATCAATCAGGAAGGGTTGTGGATGGGCATAAAAGATGTTAAACCTCCGTTAAGATTATCTTTTTCGCCATATATTTCAGCTTATGTAAATCATTATCCGGTTAATTTGCCTGGGGTAAAAAACACAACCTCACGGTTTAATGGGGGGATGGATGTTAAATACGGAATCAACAATAGCTTTACGCTGGACATGACTTTAGTGCCTGATTTTGGGCAAGTGCAATCTGATAACCGGATACTGAACCTCACTCCTTTTGAAGTGAAATTTAATGAAAACCGACAGTTTTTTACCGAAGGAACTGAATTGTTTAACAAAGGTGATCTGTTTTATTCGAAGCGAATCGGTTCTATTCCATCCTATTATAATTACAGTGGGGTAGGCAGCAGTGATAAAATTGTGAAAGATCAAACTGAAGCTAAGGTATTAAACGCCACAAAAATTTCAGGACGGACAGCAAAAGGCCTGGGGATTGGGATATTTAATGCCATTACCAATAGCATGGAAACTGAGGTAGAGGATGTTCAGGGTAACCTTCGTATGGTAGAAACACAGCCGCTCACCAATTATAATATTCTGGTTTTCGATCAGTCGTTAAAAAACAACAGTTCGGCTACGTTAATCAACACAAATGTACTTAGGCAAGGTTCTGCTTACGATGCCAATGTAAGTGCGCTGCTTTTCAATTTAAACAATAAAGGCAATAAATATTTTGTAAATGGCGGGGGCAAAATGAGCTATTTACGGGGTGAGGAATCGAGCACGGGTTATAGCTACACCTTAAGGTTTGGAAAACAGAGCGGCAATTTTACCTGGAGCTACAATCAGGTATATGCAGATGATAAATTTGATCCATCAGATATGGGTTTCTTTACCAATAACAACTTTTTAGATCAGCGGATAGGCGTTGGTTATAATGTATACAAGCCAAGCAAATGGTATAATCAATTTGAAAGTTGGCTTAATTTAACCTATTCTCGCAGGGCAATACCGAGCGCTTACCAAAAAATTGGTACAAATGCGGGGTATTGGGTTCAATTTAAAAATCAATGGTCGGCAGAGTTTGATTTAAGTGTAGATAGAAAGGGGAACGACTTTTACGAAGCCCGAAATGGACAAATGTATCAGGCGCCGGGAAATTTTGGTGTTGCTTTGTATATAAATCCAAACCGCGCTAAAGCTTATAATTTCGGTGGAAATGTACGCTATTTTGAACAGCATCTTTTTGGCGGTAAACAGTATAACTTTTACTTTTTCCAGAACCTGAGGTTAAATGATAAGATTGCTTTTGGTTTAGACCTGAACTTTAACCCGAACTACGATTATGTAAACTGGGTAACCGCACAAGGTGATCAAGCTATTTTCTCTAAATATGACCGCAGAACGGTAGAAAACTCATTTGATGCTAAATATACCTTTACCAACTTAATGGGGCTAACCGTTGTACTAAGACATTACTGGAGTGATAGAAGAAATAAAGAATTTTACCTGCTACAGCCTGATGGCCATTTAACCGATTATCAGGGGCCAACATTAACCGCGGTGGATAGAAACTATAATGTGTTTAATATTGATTTGATTTATACCTGGCAGTTTGCACCCGGTAGCACCCTTTCTGTTTCGTACAAGGATGCGGCCGAAACTTATGATACTTTTTATACGCAACGTTATAATAAAAATCTGAGCGGAATTTTAAATGCCCCTCAGAATAACAGCCTCTCTGTAAAGGTTTTATATTATGTTGATTATCTCGATCTGAAGAAAAAAAGAAAAAAGGTTTAAGTTTTGGGTCGTTTTAAACTTGGGTCTAAACTCAAGGCTAGGAAATGTGCACTAAGGACTAACCTTACCTTGCTTTACCAGGGCTTACGCCGAATTTTTTACTAAAAGCACTGCTGAAATGCTGTACCGAAGAATAGCCCAGTTCGTCGGAAATATTCTTGATATTTTTGCTGCTATCGGCCAGAAGTTCTTTGGCCCGCATCAATTTATAATCGCTTAAATAGCCAAAAACGGTATTCTGGAAAACCTCTTTAAAGCCTTGTTTCAGTTTAAATTCATTTATGCCTGCAACCTTTGCCAATTCGGTTAAACATGGCGGATGATTGGCATTGGCTAACAAATATTCGCGTGCATAATAAATGCGGTCTTTATCGTAGGTGGATTTAATAGTAGAAGTGTTGGTTTTTTTTGCTGCAAGTTCAAAAGCCTGGGCTTGTAATGCCAAAAGTTCGAGGCATTTAGACTGCAGAAACAAGAGCTTTAATCCACCGGTAAACTGGCAGTTCATAATATCATTTATACAACTGTGCATGGCTAAGCTGATGGGCAGGTTTTCTGATGAAAGCTCTACCGAACGGTTGTTCATGATTTTGTCGGCAAAGTTTTTTAGCAAAGTGCTGCTTTCGCCAGTTAAATCAACAAAACGTGATCTTTCGAAATTTACCTCGAAAAATTTATGCGGACCCCCGACCGAAAATTCTGCCATCCCATCAAAATCAGGGCTGTAAATAATATTGTGCTGATTGGCTTTAATATCCAGGCGTTTGTTGGTGAGGTAATTTTCCATAATGCCACCGCCTGTAATTGAAAAATGAAGCTCAACCATATCGGGCTCATCAAAAGATTTAATGCGCAGGCGGCTCTTTTTCACAAGCATATCGCCGTAAACAATGTAAATACCCGAAAAAGCGATCTCCACAATCTCTGCATCGCCAAAGGGAAAGCTGTATTTGTCTCTTCTTTCGGTTACCAGTGCCTGATTAAATTCGTTATTGTCGAACTTGTTACCAACAATATAGTATTTATCGTCACCATCGTAAATGTTTAAAGCCATAAAATCCTTTTGATATAAACTTTAATCCTTTTGGTATAAAAAGATGCGTTTGTTAGACAACTACTTTTGTTCAAAGTTACTAAACAAAAGAATACGATGCCAAAATTACCATCATGGCTGGCCAACACAATGGAAAAAGTGATCAGCAATAAAATATATCAGGTAGAAGTTGTAGAAACTAAAATGTTAAGCAGCAACTTAAAGTGCGTTACCTTTAAAGGCGATTTTTTCGATGCTAAATTTATTCCTGGAATGGAAGTGCTGTTTAGGGTTAATGCCAATGAATATAGGCATTATACTTTATCTAGCTTTGATGAAGCGCACGAAACCTGCGAAGTTATTTTTTACTTAAACAGACAAGGGCCGGGCCATAGCTTGGCTGTGAACATCCAAAAAGGAGACCATTTGAAACTTATTGTAGATCGCGCGAAGGTAAAATACAATGAAGAATCCAATCAGCATTTCTTTTTTGGCGACGAAACCAGCCTGGGCCTGTACGAATCTCTTGGAAAAAAAGTGATCGACGAAGATGTTGAATACTTTGGAGTTTTGGAGCTTCAGGAAGAAAACCTGAGTTCTGTTGATCACCTTAAGTTATTGATCGATACCGTGCCTTCTGATGTAAATGCCCCAGCAATAAATGCCATTAACTGGATGGAAAATATGCATCCATTATGCTGGGAAATGTGGCAAAATGCTACTTTTTATTTAACTGGCAGGGCCAAATCGGTACAACAGTTTAAAAAATACCTAAAGCAAAGAGGCGTAAGTTTCAGGCAGATTATAACAATGCCGTATTGGGAAATAGGTAAGGTTGGTGGCGCCTAAACCTATCTGGGGAAGGTAAAGCCAAAACCCAGCGCTAAAGTTTGGTTCGCCTGTATTTTGTTTGTTCCCGTATCATCATCAAATAAAAGTACCCCTGTTAAACTGGTGTTCATAAAACGGTTAATTTTTGCTGTTAAAGCAATGTCTAACCTGTGGTCGATTTTACTTGCCTTAAAATCTTTATATGGAATGAACATGGCATATCGCGCTTTTAGATTTGTATTGGTAAAAATATCCTTATCGAAAGCACTTACAATTTGAAAAGCCAGTTCGTTTTTAAAGTTTTTTCCTTTTTCAACTGCATAAACCTCATTTTTATTGTCATAAACCGCAGTGTCGAGTACAAAAGTCTGTCTGGCTGTACCTGTACCAATCCGGGTTGAGAAATATTTAACGGGTTTATACTCAAAACCGATTGATTCGGTTAAATAACCTGGTGCCATAAATTTAGAAATCAAAACCTGTTGTTCATCTCCATTCCCATCCCTAAAGTATCTGAATCCTTTATCAAACTGAGATTCAAAACTTATCGATCCGAAAAAGAACCAGCTTTTAGAGAGTTGGAAAGAGGCTTTATTGTCCCAAAAAATACGGTCGTTGGTTTTCTTTTGCAGCTGATCTTTATTTTTGATTTTACCATATTGCAAAACAAGTTCACTGATATAGCTATAGCTGTTTTTATTATATTCTGCTTTCCAGTTTAGTAAGCCACCAACAGCCACAGAGTTGGTACCCCCACCTTTCCAGTTGTTACTAAACTGGGCCTGGTTAACATTGATACCGATGTTGGTTCTTGTTTTCCAATAATTAATCTTGGCGTTTACCACCAAAGGCTTAATTTTTACCGGTTCAAAGTTTAATGGTCCTTGTCTGCTCGGCAAAGGACTACGTTTTAACTTTATATTCAGGTCTTTTGTATTGATCGGAATAGTATCAATTTCCTGTGCATATAATTTGGTAGAGCAGAAACTTAGAATCAGGATTATGGCAGCTAAACAGTTCTTCATTACCTACAAAGAAAACGAAAAATTTTAGAGATAAAAAGCATTTAACAAAATGATTGTCAGATTGACAATTGAATTGGAGGTGAAAACTATTGTTTCAGATCTTTTTAAACCAGCCGTACCAATTTCCCCTTTTTAGGTAATTTAAATCATTTTCATTTTCATAGGCTTCCTGCTCAAAAACGATGTTACGGTAGGCTAAATCATGGTTTCGGCATTTAATAAGATTAACCAGGTAGTTAACCAGATATAAAATATAAAAAGGGAAAATAAGCAATTCTAATTGCTGGCGTAAGTGGATTTTTTCGTGGTTAATAATGATCGGATCACTTTTAAACCGCGGCGATTTTAACAAGATAAATGGAAAGATTGCCATGCCCGCTGCCGGAAGTTTTTTAACGATTATAATTGGCACCCTCACAGCTTATCGATGGTTATTTTAGGCAATGGAGGCAATTGCAGTGCTTTCGGGTTTAACCTGTAGCTTTTGTAGGCATTTCTGATAAACTGGTTAAAAGAATAATCAGTAGCATCGAGCACAAACTGATAAGTTGGGCGGTATTGCTGCATAAAATCAATGAGTTCAGCATCTTTTATGCCTAATACCTGGCTAACCAGACTGGCACTGAAACGATAATCGATCAAGTCTTCACGATAGTCTTTTTCAAGAATTTTTTGAAGGTGGCGGGCATTTCTTCCTTGTCTGCTTAACAGATTATAGATCGCATCGATACCTAAACCTACACCGCCGTTACCTAAATTCAATAAATCTTTACTACTTCCTTTCATGGTTTGGTAACGATATTCCTGAACATTTTTTTCGTATTGCTGCTGCGGACTTAATCTTTTTTGTTGAATAAGTACATCGCGCAGTCTTATGCCCAACGATCTGAGTTGAAAGTATGCGGCAGTTTGCCCCTTAAAAACAATAGTATCTACTCCATAGCCCGATAAAGCCGCAACTAAGGTATCACCCGGCAGCGCAAAGGTGCTAAACTCGCCCTTCGTATTGTTGTATAAACCATCACCTGTGCGGATGTTATAAATATAAACCTTGGCCAAACGCTGCTTGGTTTCTTTATCAATAACAATCCCCTGCACAGGTTTATTCTGTGCATGAAGCAACATAGAGAAGCCGAAAACAAGTATAAAGGGAAGAAAAAATTTCATTAAGCTACAAAACTACAAATATCTGGCAGGCTATGCTTGTACTTAACATTATTTAACCTTCAGTATCTGACCCAGTTTAATGGCGTCGGTACTCATTTCGTTCAGCATTTTTAACTGATCAACCGTTAAATTAAAACGTTTTGCAATATTATAGAGTGTATCTCCTTTAACAACGGTATAAGTACCATCGGCAAGAATGGGTTTAGCTCCGGCAGGTGGGGTTTCCACTGGCGTAAATTTAGCCTTTTCCTGCGGAATATTCTGGTTGATTTCTGAAAAGACACGATCCTCCCTGGCAATCTTTTGCTTTTCGCTTTCTGGTTGATCGTATTGGTAAAGCTGGTATTTTTCGATGGTATTGATCAATAAATCCGGATATTTTGGATTGGTGGCATATCCGGCTGTTTTTAATCCCTGCGCCCAACTTTTGTAGTCATTTTTGTCCAACTGGAAGAGAAAGCTGTAGCGTTTGCGCTTTAAAAACTCAGAGTGATCCCTGAAAGATTCGCGGGCATCTTTATATACCCTGAAACAGTCGTTTTTTTGATCATCGTCCCGGAAGTAGTTTTTTCCCTTCCAATCTGATGTACATTTAATGCCAAAATGATTGTTTGCGTATTTGGCCAGGTCGCTATTTCCACTGCCCGATTCTAAAATTCCCTGCGCCAATGTAATACTTGCAGGGATCCCGTTTGCATTCATTTCTTCAACTGCCACTCCTTTAAACTCATCAATGTAACTTAAAGTATTGTAACTTTTGTACGAATTGTTGTTGGCTTTGTTGGCTGCTTTTTCTATCTGTTTATTGTTTTTAGAAAATTTCCGTGTACCGCAAGAACTAAAAAATAGGAGGATTGCTGCTATGATGATGTAATGGCTGTATGAACGCATTGATGTTATGATTTGTTTAATCGGTTAATTGTTGGAATTGGTTAACTGTATGGCTTTATCGACTTTGGATTAATGACCCTAGACTCAAAACTTCAACTTCTGTCCTGGTTTTAAGTTCACTTTTTTTATGCCGTTTTTCTGCATGAGGGCTTTAACGGTGGTGCCTTTCTTTTTTGCAATTATACTTAGGTTGTCTCCAGGTTTTACGGTATAAGTTTTAGCTGTTCTTCTGCTTTTGCTGCGGCGGTGAACCGGTGCTGCATAAACAGGTTCTTCATATCCCTCTGGCCTTTCATCATATTGGTAGAGTTCGTATTTTTTAATTAAGCCAATTACCTGGCTGGCCCAGCTTCTACTGCTGGCATAACCGCAACGGCGGATTCCGTAAGCCCAGCCTTTGTAATCGTATTGATCGTATTTTTCGAAAAGATTATTAAAAGGCTTGCGGGTTTCCATAATTTCTACAAAATGGCTGTAAGATTCATCCGCATTTAAATAATCGCGATAGGATGAACGGATTTCGGCATTGTTATTCGGGCCTTTTACTCCAAAATGATTATTAAGGTGTTGTGCAATTTTACTGTTTCCTGCAGCCGATTCGTGTATGGCAACAGCTAAAATAACACTGGCTGGAATTTTATGATCGTGCATTAAACCCTGTGCATATTCTACATGCTCTGCAATATATTCTTCCGTATCTTGCGCGCTTGCAACAATCCCTGTTAAAAGGAGCAGACAAAAAGTAAAGATTTTCTTCATTTCTTTTTTGGTTAATAGACCATGGTTTAAATGGTTGATAGCCTTGGCTTATAAGCCATGAGCCATTAACTATATGCCATTATCAGTTCTTCCTAATCACAAACAAACCATCGCGAACAGGTAATATCAGTTTCTCAACCCGTTCATCTGCAGCTATTTTATCATTAAAACTAGTAATATTTCTGGTGTCTTTATCCTGTTTCTCCTGCAGTACTTTTCCACTCCATAGTACATTATCCACAATGATAATCCCGCCCGGACGAACGCGATCAAAAATCAGATCGTAATAAGTGCCATTGTTTTTCTTGTCGGCATCGATAAAAACAATGTCGAAAACTTCGTCTAAACCCGCTATTGTGGTGGTGGCATCGCCTAAGATATAGTTGATCTGATCATTAAATGCAGATTGCGCAAAGTTGTGGCGCACCATATCTTCCAATTCCTCATTAATATCCAGCGTATACAACAGGCCATCTTTGGTTAAACCTTCAGCAAGGCATAAAGTAGCATAACCGGTAAAAGTGCCGATTTCTAAAATCCTTTTAGGGGAAATCATTTTGCTCAGCATGCTCAAAACCCGGCCCTGATAGTGGCCAGATAACATGCGGGGCATTAAAACTTTAAGATTGGTTTCGCGGTCTATCTGTTGAAGCAATTCGCTTTCAGGCTCGCAATAGGCAATTAGTAAATCCTGCAAATCGTCGTTTATTAGGCTCATTTGTTGGTTATAAACGGTTACTTTCCATAAAATATTGTAAAATGATGGTTGCGGCAATGGTATCAACCCGATCTTTATCTCTTCTGTCCATTTTTTTTAGGCCACTCTGCATAATGGCCTGATGGGCAAGTTTAGAGGTAAAGCGTTCATCAACCCAATGTCTTGGGATATCGGGGAATGATTTTTTTAACAGTGTAGCAAAACCCTTTACATGTTGTGCCGAATCAGACGGAGAACCATCCATCTGTTTAGGATCGCCTAATACAAAAGCCTCCACCTGCTCGGTTAGCATATACTTTTTAACATATTCAATCACATCTTTCGGATGCACCGTATCCAGTCCTGTCGCGATAATCTGCAAGGGATCGGTTACCGCGATACCGATGCGTTTTGTTCCGTAATCAAATGCGAGGATCCGTGCCATAAAAATAGTTAAGCGTTGGGTGTTCGGCGTAAAGCGTTTAGCCCCGTTTAAAAAAATAAAGCCAAAGGTAAGGTTTTTGGAATAATAGGTAAACCTAAGCGGTAATGCTTTGGTAACGTGTATGTTATTGGTGTTTGTGGCTAAAAAAAATGATTTGTCCCATTTTTTGAAAAGCAAAATCTGTAGTACTTGGGAGTGTAGGGCCCTGCTGTATGCTTTAGCCCTCATGCTTCGGGGCTGCCGCTTCCATCAGGTTTTTTGATTCAGGCCTGTACGGTTTGGGTGAAGTTGGAGGGCGTATTATAACAGGGTATAAATATTGTTTAAAAATAAAAATCAATGATAAGGTTTTAGGAAATGGGTTTTTTAGCAAAAAGGCTTCTTCAGCCCCCATCTAAACTCTATTGCAGCGGCATCCCCAAATTAGTTCAATTTGGGATATAGCGGAAAGAGGGACTGAACTGAACAAAAGCATTACCGGAGCCTGCTTTTCTAAAAAATAAAATGTCGTTTTAATCTAAAAAATACAGATTCTGAAGCAAGTTCAGAATGACGAGGCCGTGAATCTCATATCTATTTCTTATTTTGCACCAAATGCAGTTTAAAGAAATCATCGGACAGGAAAGAGTGAAGCAACAATTGGTGCAAACGGTTAAGGAAAACCGCATTAGCCATGCGCAACTGTTTTTGTCGCCTGCTGGTTCTGGCGCTGTACCGCTGGCTATTGCCTACGCACAATACATTAATTGCCTTAACAAAGGCGAAAATGATAGTTGTGGCGAATGCTCGAGCTGTAGAAAATACGAACGTTTAATTCATCCCGATCTCCATTTCTCCTATCCTTTTTTTGCTTCTGCGAGTGTAAAAACCGCTGTAGATGTGCTGGAAGAATGGCGGGGTATGTTAATGCATGACCCTTATTTCGATATGGATATCTGGCGTTCTAAACTCGATGCAGCTAATAAACAGGCTAATATTAATATTGCCGAATGCCACGATATTATTAAAAAACTAAGTTATAAAGCCTTCGAAGCCGAAACCAAGGTTTTAATTATGTGGCTGCCCGAATATTTGGATAAAGCCGGAAATGCGCTGCTTAAATTAATTGAAGAGCCACCCGCAAATACTTTATTTATTTTAATTGCACAAAGCCAGGATCAGATTTTAACCACCATTTTATCCAGAACGCAAATTGTGAAAATCCCAAAACTTTCGTCGGAAGAAGTAACCGGGTATTTATTGAATTCGAGGGGATTAAGCGAGCGCCAGGCTATGGATTACTCATTTTTGGCCGATGGAAATTTAATTGAAGCAAAAGCACTGGCTGCCGATACGCAAAGTGATAGTTCTGGTACATTTACGGCCTGGTTGAGAATGGGTTTTGGCAACAAAGTGCCCGATCTGATCGAGTTTACTGACGAGGCCGCCAAGTGGGGAAGAGAAAACCAGAAGAATTTTTTAAAATATGGCGTAAATTATTTACGCGAGTGCTGTTTAATTTTAAGTGGTGCTGAAGAATTGGTGAAATTACCTCCCCTAACCTTCGAAACGGCTAAAAAACTCAGTACACACGTACTTACCTTGCCTATGGCAGAGGCTATAATCGGCGAACTGGAAAAGGCACATTACCACATTGAAAGAAACGCAAACCCGAAAATTCTGTTTTTAGATGTATCTTTACAATTGGTAAAAATTATCAAGTTTAAAACGCTCCCTGCGGGGACTCAATATATATACAATTAATATGGGATGTGGAAGTTGTTCAACAGGTGGTGGTTGCACCCCTAATGGATGCAAAAGTAATGGCTCATGTGGCACCGGTGGTTGCCAAACAATGGAAGTTCACGATTGGCTATCTAATTTGGATATGCCTTCTAATTATAAACCTTTTCAGGTTACAGAAATCAAATTTAAAGGCTCACGCAAAGAGTTTTTCCTTAATAACGATAACATTTACCTCGAAATTGGGGAACTGGTTGCCGTTGAAGGGCCAACTGGTGGTTTTGACGTGGGGCACGTTTCGCTTACGGGCGAACTGGTAAGGATCCAGATGAAACGCCGTAAAACGTCGCTTGATCAGGTAACCAAAAAAATCTACCGTAAGGCTACAGAAGCTGATGTAGAAAAATGGAATGCCGCTAAAGGGATGGAGTGGGAAACGATGCACAAAGCCCGTAAACTAGCCTTAGATCTTCGTTTACAGATGAAAATCAGTGATGTAGATTATCAGGCCGACAAAACCAAAGCCACTTTCTTTTATACAGCAGATGGACGTGTGGATTTTCGTGAGCTCATTAAAAAAATGGCGGAGAGTTTCCGTATCAGGATTGAAATGCGCCAGATCGGGATGCGTCAGGAAGCTGGCCGGCTAGGTGGAATTGGCTCCTGCGGTAGAGAGCTATGCTGCTCAACATGGTTAACCAACTTCAAAACCGTATCTACGGCTGCGGCGCGTTATCAAAACTTATCACTAAATACTTTAAAGCTTGCAGGGCAATGCGGTAAATTAAAATGCTGTTTAAACTATGAGCTGGATACCTATTTGGATGCTTTAAAAGACATTCCCGATAGAATTGAAAATCTTGATACTGAAGCTGGTTATGCCCGTCATCAAAAAACCGATATCTTCAAAAAAATCATGTGGTTCAGTTACCAGGGTGATGAAAACTGGATTCCTGTTAAAGCTGCGCGTGTAAAAGAGATCATGGCAATGAACAAGGCGGGCAAAAAAGCGCCTAACTTAAAAGAAGAGGCCGTTCAGATTGCTGCGCCAGTTGTAGTAGAAAAACCGTTCGATTATGAAAATGTAGTTGGTCAGGATAGTTTAACCCGTTTAGATGAACGCTCGAGGGGTAAAAACAACCAGAACAAAAACAATAATCAGAAAAACAGCCGCAGCAACAACCAAAATAAAAGAGAAAGAGTCCCTGTCGGAGAGAAAAATGCAGGCCCTAATAATAGAACTCAGCAACCTCAACAGGGTGTGCAGAAAGCTCAACAAGGCGGCAAACAACAGCCTAATGGACCAAAGCCACAACAGGCAGTGCCTAAACCACAGCATGTTAATGGGCCAAAACCTCAAAACAATAAGCCAAAACAACAGCAGCCACAAGCACAAAAGCCTGTAGTAAAAGCTGAAGGAAATGTAGCGGCCGAAGGTGTTAAACCAGAACAGAGCAAAAATAAAAACAGAAATAACCGTAGGAAAAACAATAACCGCCGAAACAATAATAATGGCTCAGAAAATAAACCTGCTGCTGAATAAAAAGCAAATAATTTTGCTTGGCTTTTTATTCGTTACTTCGCTATTTGTTGGCTGTACACCCAGCGTAATTGATAGTAACGTAGAAATCGCCAACCGCAGGTGGACCTACCGTAACCATATTTCGACACCGTTTGAGGTTAAGGATAATACTAAGGCCTACAACATTTATTTTAAGCTCAGACATACCGCCGATTATAAATATGCCAATATTTTTATCCTTGCGCATTTTAAAGATGGCAAAAAGATGATCACCCGGCGTTATCAATACAAACTCGCCAAAAATGATGGCGAATGGTTGGGCAGTGGTTCCGGGAATGTATTTAGTTATATCCTGCCGATGTTAACTAACTATCATTTTCCCCAAAATGGTAAGTTTGAGATCGAAATCGAGCAGAATATGCGTGATAACCCACTTTTAGAGATAAGTGATGTTGGTTTATTAGTTGAAGAGGCAAAATAAGTTTTGTTTTCATTTAACATCTTATTGATTATTTAACCCATTCTCATTGTTTATTTGTATTTGAGTGCGTTTTTCGAAATTTTATTTGGAAAAATTAGGTCTCGCACTAAATCTTTGTAATAAAATTGTTATTATTGTTTATAAACCTATGAACTATGATACGAATTTTACTCAAAAACATCCTACCCCTTCTTCTCATTTTAATTTCTACTCAATTATTTGCCCAAGGCTTAAAGGGTAAGGTAACAGACTCTGCAGGCTTAGCTATTCCAGGGGCTACAGTTCAGGTAGTTGGCTCAAAAATTGGAACATCATCTGATGGAAATGGGTTTTATGCCTTAAAATTTCCTTCACCCGGCCCTTATAAAGTGAGGATTTCTTTTACAGGCTATCAAACATCCGAAGTAGCTGTTCAGATCGACAATACCGTAAAAACGATGGATTTTGCATTGCAGGATGCGAAAGAACTGTTAAGTGATGTAGTTGTGGTTGGATCAAGATCAACGCCAAGAACGAACATCGAAAGCGTGGTTCCTGTTGATCTGATTTCTACTAAAGACGTTAAAGTATTTGCCCAAACAGATTTAACGCAGATTTTAAACTTTGTAGCGCCATCTTTTAGCTCTAACCGGCAAACCGTTGCTGATGGAACCGATCACATCGATCCTGCATCTTTACGCGGTTTAGGACCAGATCAGGTTTTGGTGCTGGTAAACGGAAAACGTAGGCATACTACAGCATTGGTAAACATTAACGGTACTTTCGGGCGGGGTTCTGTCGGAACCGATTTAAACTCCATCCCGGTTTCGGCAATAGAACGCATTGAAGTGTTACGTGATGGTGCTGCGGCGCAGTACGGTTCGGATGCCATTGCAGGGGTAATCAACATTGTGTTAAAAAAGGTAACACCGTATAGTTTTTCTACCTCTTTCGGTCAGTCTTCATCAAGTGCTTTAGGGCGCGACTTTAGCGATGGCAGAACCTTTCAGGTTGATTTTAGCAAAGGATGGGCATTTAAAAATGATAAAGGTTTCATCAATTTTGCGGCACAATACCTCCAAAGAGGCTATACCAACAGGGGCGGCTTAGATACCCGTCCGCTATTATATTCTGCAAGCCCAACTAAAGGTTCAACAGAAACCGAAGCTGATTTTCAAGCCCGTTTTGCAAGCTTAAAGGCTGCTGATGATGCAAGGGCAAGAGCAAACGGCTTGGATAGAAATAACATGCGCGTGGGTAACTCCGATTCGAAAAATGGAGGAGGTTTTTTAAACGGACAGTTTAATTTTGGTAAAACCACTCAATTGTACTATGCAGCTGGCTTTACCCATAAAACCGGAAGTGCGGCTGGGTTTTATCGCCTGCCAACACAAACAACACAGATTGATTTATCCATCTATCCTAATGGATTTTTGCCTTTCATCGATACCAAGATTAATGATTATTCATTCTCAGCCGGATTGAGGGGAAAAATAGGCACTTGGGATTACGACCTAAGTAATACAAGTGGAGAAAATACCATTGAGTTTAATATTGACAACACTGTAAATGCCTCATTACCAACAGGCACTAGCCCTACTTCGTTTTATGCAGGAGAATTGCTGTTCAGACAAAACACCAGTAATCTTGATTTAAGCAAAAAGCACATTATTGATGGTGGATTTTTAACTTCATTAAATACGGCATTTGGTGCTGAATTCAGGATAGATAATTACCAGATCAAAGAAGGTGAGCTTTTGTCCTATTCAAATGGTGGAAGATTGATCGGAACATCCCCTACGGCATCAGGAGCGCAGGTATTCCCAGGCTTTAAGCCCAGCAATGCATTGGATAAATCGAGGCACAACGTTGGTGCTTATGCCGATCTTGAAGCTGAATTTGGACCCCTGGTAACTTTAGGGGCCGCGGGCCGTTATGAAAATTACAGTGATTTTGGTTCTAACTTCTCGTATAAATTTACGGGCAAGGTTAAGCTTTTTGGTGATGTTTCGCTGCGGGGAGCTTATTCCACAGGATTTAGGGCACCATCTTTACACCAACAATATTTTAATAATGAGAGTACACAGTTTGTAGGCACCAATGCAACGCAGGTTTTAACTGTAAATAATGCAAATCCTATTGTGGCACAATTTGGTGTAGGCGCATTAAAACCTGAAATTTCAAAATCGGGAAGTTTAGGTTTAGCAGGCAAAATCGCCAAAACCTTTACTTTTACCGTCGATGCTTATAACATTGATATCAGCGACCGGATTGTTTTCTCCAGTCAGTATGCCCGCGAACGTGCTGGTGGTGTTTTAGTGCCAACTGGCGTAGTGAATCAGATTTTAAATACGGTAGATCCATCAGCACAAATTAACAGTGTACAGTTTTTTACCAACGCCATTACCACCAATACCGCAGGTATTGATGTGGTTTTAACCAATAGATTCAATTTGGGCGCAAAAAGCAGCTTAATTTTAAGTGTTGCCGGAAATGTAAACAAAACCGTGGTGAGAAGTATTCAGGGGTCTGATAAAATTGAAAGTGATCCAACATTAAAGGCTAAACTTTTCGATCGTTTGGAACGCTCCCGTTTTGAAAGTTCTGTGCCTAAAAACAAACTAAATATTACCGCAACCTATAATGTAAATAAACTATCGTTTGTGGCAAGAACAGTCCGTTTTGGCGAGGTTACCTATTTAAATGCTATCGATCCCAATGTTGCTGCCAATGGTTTGCCTATGCAATTGGATCAGACTTTTGCACCAAAATGGATAACTGATTTCTCAGTAAGTTATACAGCAAATAAAACCTGGTCTGCTACTGTGGGAGCCAATAATATTTTTGATGTTTATCCTGATAAATTATATATCGATCCGCGTAATAATGAAAATAATTTGAGCGGAAGCGCTGCGAGTAATTATTCTGGGGGATTAGACAATACCTCGAATGGTAGGTTTTTGTACTCAAGAGCCGTTAGCCAGTTTGGTTTTAGTGGTAGGTATGTGTATGGTAAAATTGCCTGTACTTTTTAACAATATTTAAATTAATCAGCTGTCTCGAATAAATTTAATTGTTCTAGTGAAAAATTATATTTAGATTTTTCGTCATTCCCAACCTGATTGGGAATCTTAATGCCAATGGAAACACGCATTAAGATTCCCGCATTCGCGAGAATGACGTAAGGTGAATAGAGTTTCGATAAGAATACGATTCAGTTCGAGACAGCTTTTTTTTATATCGAAGACCTACAAATACTGAAGCAAACTCTCCAGTTTCATTCCCCTCGATCCTTTTAACAATACCAAATGACCCTGAACCGGGTTTTCCTGTAAATATGCCGCTGCTTCGGCCGGACTTTCGAAAAATGCGCCCTTAAAATTGTCTTTAAATGAATAGAAATCCTTCCCGATAAAAATAATTTGATCCAAGCCGCTTTCATTAGCCTGTTTCGCAATGAGTTCATGCTGTCCGAGTGATTCTGGCCCAAGCTCAAACATATCACCCAAAATAGCAGTCTTTTTATCAGCCGATAATACTGCAATATTTTTCAGTGCAGCGGTCATGCTGCTTGGGTTTGCATTATAAAAATCGCAGATTACGGTATTCTTTTCTGTTTTGGTTAATTGAGAACGGTTATTTTTTGGCTGATAATTAGATAAACCGGAATTGATTTCATCCGGAGTCATATCAAAGAAATCGCCAATACAGATTGCAGCAAGAATGTTTTCGAAATTATAGCTACCGGTTAAATTGGTTTTAACAGAAGAAGAAACCTCATGGTTGGTCCAATCCACCTCGATAAAAGGGTCGCTGCTTTTTAATTTACCTTTAATGGTATTGCCGTTTTCTGTTCCATAATAAATCAGTTTATTTAAACCTGCGGCAGTGCTCATTTCAAGCAAGTATGGATTGTCTCTATTGATAAAAGTATAACCATGGGTTTCTTTTAAATAGGCATAAAGTTCTGCTTTGCCCTTTTTTACCCCTTCAAATCCGCCGAATCCATCTAAATGTGCCATGCCAACATTGGTAATAATGCCATGTGTGGGCTGAGCAATGGTACAAAGCAGCTCTATTTCCTTCTGATGGTTTGCTCCCATTTCGATTACCGCAATCTGCACTTCACCAGTGATGGACAAGATAGATAACGGAACACCAATGTGATTGTTTAAATTACCGAATGTGGCAAAGGTTTTGTATCGTTCTGCTAAAACAGCATTTACCAATTCTTTGCTGGTTGTTTTGCCGTTACTACCTGTTAAACCGATTACCGGAATATTTAATTGTTTGCGGTGATAGCGTGCCAGATCCTGCAAAGTGCTTAATACATCTTCAACCAAGAGGCATTGACTATTTTCGGCATACTTTTCTTCATCTACAACTGCATAAGCTGCGCCTTTTTCAATAGCTTGAGCAGCAAATTCGTTGGCATTAAAAAGATCTCCTTTAAGGGCAAAAAAGATACAACCCGGGCTAATGTTTCTGGTATCGGTAGAAATAATATTATGCTGTAAGTAATGCTGATAAAGGGTTTCTGTATTTGTCATTTTAAATAGATTGCGAAGGTAAAATTACGAATCAAGCCCAAATAAAACACTCTTTTTCCAATCTTCACTATTTCTTCATCAATTTCCTTCAGAAAGACTCTACATTCATTGCTGAATAAACGAATTGCGGCAGTTTTTAAGCATTGTTTTTCGATCATTATTAACTAAACTAATTTAAATCATGAAGAAACTATTACAAAGTTTGTTCGTTCTGCTGCTATTTGCATCCATCGCAATGGCACAAGAAAGAACCATCACGGGTACGGTTACCGCTAAGGAAGATGGAACGCCAATTCCCGGAGTAAGTATTAAGGTAGTCGGTACCAATATAGGCATGTCATCCGGAGCAGATGGGAAATTCTCTCTAAAAATTTCGTCGGGTGCAAAAAGTTTACAATTCTCTTCCTTGGGATTCTTGATGCAAACAATAAACATAGGCTCTTCTAATGTAATCAACGTGGTGTTGCTTCCAGATTCGAAAATTTTAGGAGAAGTAGTAGTAACAGCCTTAGGTATAAAAAGGGAGAAACGTACGCTTACCTACTCTACACAAGAGGTTAGTGGAAGCGCCTTGGTAGATGCAAAAGAAAATAACCTGGTTAATGCCCTGGCAGGTAAGGTTGCTGGTGTGCAGATTACCAATTCAAGTGGTGCTGCCGGAGGCTCCTCAAAAATCGTAATCCGGGGAAATACTTCATTAACAGGAGAAAACGGCGCGCTTTTTATTTTAGACGGAGTGCCAATTGATAACTCCGAAGCAGGTAATCCTGATGGAGCATTAAGTGCTGGCGGAACATCGAACCGTGCCATAGATATTGATCCAAATATTATTGAAAGTGTAACCATCTTAAAAGGAGCCGCCGCGAGTGCCTTGTACGGTGCTGCTGCCGCTAGAGGCGTAGTCATTATTACCACCAAAACAGGAAAAGGAAAACCTTCTGTGACCTTAAGCTCTGGAATAACATTTGATAACCCTATTTTTCCTGAGTTTCAAGATAAGTATGCCCAAGGCAGTAATGGCGTTTATGTTGATGGGAATAATGGCCAACTCAGTTCATCATCATGGGGCCCACTTATTGATGGTTTAACGGTAAATGGACAGCCAGTGCAAAAGCACGACCCTAGAAAGGAGTTCTTTAAAACAGGTTTTACAACTGATAATACTTTAGCAGTAAATGGTTCAACAGATAACTCAACTTATCTGGTTTCTTATTCCTATTTAAAAACGAACGGAACAGTGCCATCAACAGATTTTGGAAGACATTCGCTATTCACGAAATTTTCCAATAAAATCACAAAAGATATCACTGTTAACGGACAGTTTAATTATGTTAATTCTGTAAATAACCGTTTAGCAGAAGGAAATGGATTGGCCAGTCCTTATTGGACTGTCTATGCTGCCCCTATCTCATGGGATCCATTCCCAACCACAAACCCTGATGGTTCACAACGTGTATACAGAGCGGCCAGAAACAATCCGTATTGGTTGGTAGATAACACTAAGTTTGTATCTGCAGTTAACCGTTTTTTACCTGTACTTACAGTGAGCTACAATCCTTTACCATGGTTAACCATAACCGAACGTGGTGGTGCTGACATTTACAATGATAACAGTAACTACCATGAATCACCAGGAATAGTAGGTGGAGAATCTGAAGATGGTAAGATGTATAACCGTGAAATAAATTATAAGCAATTTAATAATGACATTATTGTTGAGGCCAAGAAGAACTTTAATGAAGATTGGTTTGGTAGCATATTAATAGGTAACAACATTCTAAGCAACTCGCAAAGGATTGTGTTTGATAAAGGAGTGGGCTTATCTGCGGCCGATTTTTACAATATTAACAATGCCTCTACTCAAATATCTTCCATAAATAATTACACCAGAAGAAAAGTTGGGTACTATGCACAATTAACAACCGAATATAAAAGAATGTTATCCTTTTCATTAACCGGGCGTTATGACGGAACTTCGGTTCTGAGTCAGGATAAAAATTATTATCCATATGGTTCAGCATCGGCAGCTTTTATTTTTACCGAGCCACTTCATTTAGAGGATAATGACATATTAAATTTTGGTAAGATCAGACTGTCGTACTCTTATGTAGGAAACGATAACGTAGGCCCATATGCACTAACTACACCTTATCTTCATCCTGTAATTTCGAACATCGAATTCCCTTACGATAAAAACAACGGGTTTTTAATGACCAATACCTATGGTGATCCTAATCTTAAAAATGAAGGATTAAAAGAGTTCGAAACTGGAATCGAATTAAAGATGTTTAAAAGTAGATTAAGTATTGAAGCTACTTATTTCGACAAAAAAAGTATTGATCTGATTACCACTACTCCAATTACGCCGTCATCAGGTTTTAATGCTGCAACAATTAATGCCGCCAGCATGTACAATAGGGGGATAGAATTAATCCTTAACGGCACACCGATTAAAACAAAGGATATTACCTGGAATATTGGACTTAACTTCTCAAAAATTAAAAATGAAGTTACAGAACTGGGTAAAGATTTGGATAATATCCAATTTGCCGGATTTACAAACCCAGGTATTTTTGCCTACAAAAACCAACCTTATGGTGTAATATATGGTTCCAGGTATAAAAGAAATGGCGATGGTAAGTTATTAATCGATGATGAGGGCTATCCGATTATTGATGATCAACTTGGCGTAATCGGAAACACAACACCAAAATGGAATGCCGGCTTAACTACAAGTTTCGCTTATAAAGGTTTTAGTTTATCAGCCGTATTCGACATGAGGTATGGCGGTGATGTTTATAATTTAGATGGCCATTATTTAGATTTTTACGGGACAACCAAAAAGACTGAAGATAGAACGGCAACAACAGTTTTCGATGGAATCAGAGAAAGTGACGGGAAGGTAAATACAACCGTTGCAAAACTGGATCAGGGATACTACCAAAATAATGAGAGCGTGGTAGATGAAACAGGTGTAGAGGATGGCACTTATTATAAATTAAGACAGGTAACCTTATCCTATAGTTTTAATCCATCGCTTTTAAAGAGAACTCCATTTAAAGGATTGAGTATAGCTGCCACTGGCAGAAACTTATGGATCTATGCCCCCCATTATACGGGTTCAGATCCAGAGGTGAGTTTGTATGGAACAGGTAATGGCGCAAGTTTTACCAATTTTGTTACCCCAACAAACAGGAGTTATAATTTTGCAATAAAAGCAACCTTTTAATCTAAGCAAACATGAAAGTTATATATTATTCAATAGCCACTTTATTACTGCTTTCTTTTAGTAGTTGTAAGAAATTTCTTGATATCAATCAAGATCCCAATAATCCATTAAAAGTACAAGAGTCGTTAATTTTAACCCCTGTTGAGCTTTATACCACTACGCAGATTGTTGGGGGGTACCCTTCAATAACGACGGCTTATTGGACACAACAGCTGGCGCTAAATCAAGAATCGCCAAATATCGATACGTATCGCATTACTCCAACAGATGTAAACAATACCTGGAGCTTTGATCTTTATCCCGCTATTTTTTATAACCTGCGTAATATGATCAGCGATGCGGATAAGAAAAGTAATACCAGTTATTCGGGCGTTGGTAAAATTTTATTGGCTTATAATTTAGCCGTTTGTACCGATTTGTGGGGTGATATACCTTACACACAGGCGTTTAATTCTTTAAATGGACTTAAGCCAGTTTACGATTCGCAAGAAAGTATATATAAGGTTATTCAAACAACGCTCGATGACGCTATTGTAAAGCTAAATACACCAAATACAAATAAAGCGATGGGGGGTGATGATCTTATTTACGAAGGAAAATTAGCTGCCTGGAAGAAATTTGCTTATACCCTGAAGGCACGATATTATTTACGTTTAAGCAAAGCGGCAGGCTATAATGCAGCTACTCAAGCAGATTTGGCGCTTACTGCACTTCAAAATGGTTTTACTTCAAATGCTGATAATGCAATGATAACCTATGCTGGTGGTGCAAAGGCTGAAAATCCTTGGTATCAGAATACGCTGCCAGGAGCTGGTGGGGTTGTTTTATCTTCAAATTTTGTCGATATGTTAAAATTAAATAACGATCCTCGGCTGCCTATAATGGCAAACCCAGGTTCGGATAATGATTATGTTGGAAGAACAAGCGGTACGGCTGCAGCAACAGATCCGGCCACTTATGCTACAGTAGGTATCGTTTATGGAGGGGATGTTGATGGAGATGAGAACAAACAAAAAATAGCGCAGGCAGCCCCAGTATATCTGGCTACTTATGCAGAAGCATTATTTATTAAGGCAGAGGCTACACTTTATAAATCAGGAGCGGCAGCCGCTACGCCGATATATAACAGTGCCATTGCTGCACACATGGATATGTTGAATGTATCTGCTGCAGATAAGGCTACTTATCTTGCTGCCCATGCAACACTTGATCCTTCAGTCCCTTTAAAAACAATAATTGACGAAAAATATATTGCCGATTTTTTATCTCTTGAAGTCTATAACGACTGGCGGAGAACAGGGTATCCTGCCTTATCTGTGGTTCAAAATGCATTTAAACCTTATATTCCACAACGCTTTCCTTACCCTTCGCAAGAAATTACCTCGAACCCACAGCCACAACAAAGTATCGCTACTTCAACAAAGGTTTGGTGGGCCAATTAGATTGGTTTTCATATGGCAGTTCGAATGGCATTGCTTTATGATCTGATTTTATAATAAAAGTAAAGCCTCCAGTAATGGGGGCTTTACTTTTATTCAGAAGAAGTACTTGACCACAAAAATGATATGAATGTGGGTGTTCAAATCATATTTATTTTATGTATTATTGGTTAAACAATTATTTTTTCATGAGATACGTTCTGTTCTGCCTTGCTTTATTCATTAATCTAAACGTTTATAGCCAAATACAAAGTCCCGATGATTTTTTGGGCTACCAGTTAGGTTCGCACTTCACCCCGCACCATAAAGTAGCCGATTATTTTAGGCAAACCGCTGCGGCTTCTGCTAAAAACATGAAACTGATAGAATATGGTAAAACCAATGAAGGTAGACCGTTAATGGTTGCAGTTGTTTCTTCACCAGAAAACATAAGCAAACTTGAACAGATCAGGAACAACAATTTAGTTTTAGCAACGGGCACCACTAATAGTGTCGATTTAGCAAATCAGCCTGCCATACTTTGGTTAAGTTATAATGTGCATGGTAATGAGGCAAACTCAACTGAAACTTCAATGAAGATGCTTTATACCTTGGTTTCGGGTAATAATAAACCTGCAACAGAATGGTTAAAAAATACAGTTGTAGTGATTGACCCTTGTTTAAACCCCGATGGAAGAGACCGTTATGTGAATTATTTTAATAGTGTAGTGGGGAAAACTCCCAATTCTGATCCATTATCAAGAGAACACATAGAGCCATGGCCAGGTGGTAGGCCAAATCATTATTATTTCGATTTAAACCGCGACTGGGCCTGGCAAACGCAGGTTGAAAGCGTGCAAAGGTTAGCGTTGTATAACCAATGGATGCCTCAGGTACATGTCGATTTTCATGAGCAGAGCTATAATGAACCTTACTATTTTGCACCGGCGGCAGAACCGGTTCATCAGGACATTACGCCTTGGCAAAAAAGTTTCCAGGTGGTAGTCGGTAAAAATAATGCCAAGTATTTTGATGCAGAAGGATGGCAATACTTCACCAAAGAACGGTTTGATTTGTTATACCCATCTTATGGCGATACTTATCCTTTGTATAATGGATCAATTGGTATGACCTATGAGCAGGGGGGAATCAGGGCCGGATTATCTGTAGTAACGAATGATGGCGATACGTTAACTTTAAAAGACCGAATAGCCCATCACTTTACAACAGGGATGTCGACCCTTGAAGTAACCTCTTTAAACCATAATAAATTATTAGAGGAGTATAAAAAATATTTCCAGCAAGAATTGGCCAATAGTCCTGGCATTTATAAAAGCTATATCATCAAAGCGACTAATTTGTCGCGCTTAAAAAAACTGGCTGAACTGCTAACCAAAAATAAAATCGAATTTGCTTTTGGTGGTGATAAAACAGGAAGAGGTTATGACTATGATACCCAGAAGGAAGAAAATTTTAGCATCGCCCGTAACGATTTAATTGTTAATATTCAGCAGCCACGGGCAGTTTTGGCTAACGTTTTATTAGAGCCCCAAACCCTTGTAACCGACTCTAATACCTATGATATTACAGCTTGGGCCCTACCTTATGTGTACGGATTAAAGGGCTATGCCAGCAAGGAAAGCATAAAAGGAAAATTCTCAGTGATTGAAGAGCCAAAGATAATCAGTAATGAACTTGAGAAGCCCCTAGCCTGGTTGTTTAGTTGGGGAACAAGCGAAGATGTTCAGGTTTTAACGGCACTGCAAAAAGAAAATATAAAAGTTAGACAGGCCGATCAGCCCTTTTCCGTAAATGGTAAAGACTATCCTGCCGGAACCCTAATTGTGTTGAGGGCAGAAAACGAAAAACTGATCAAAGGAACGAAAGATAAGGTTGCGTCGATCGCCAAAACCTTGAACAGACCAATTCAGGCAATTAGCAGTGGTTTTGTAGAAAAGGGAAAGGATTTTGGCTCTAATGTTTATCCATTGTTAAAACAGCCTAAAATTGCCATTGTATCTGGTATGGAGGTTTCTTCTCTCGCTTTCGGCGAAGCTTGGTTTTTTCTTGAACATGATCTAAATCTTTCACCAAGCATTATTAATGCTAAGGATCTGAATAACCTGGATATTAATAAGGTAAACACCTTGATTTTACCGGATGGAAGTTACAGTGCTTTTATTGGTGATGGTTTAACTGCGTGGCTGAATAAAGGAGGCAGATTGATTTTGATGGAAGATGCCATCGAAAGTGTATTCGAGAAAAAGGGATTTGATATTAAAAAGAAGGAGTCCGTTGTAAAAAAAGATGAAAAGCCAGAGGCAAACAAACTTCTTTTCAAGGATAAGGATAGAGATGATTTCGAAACCACCATACCCGGTGCCATTTATCGGATCAATCTTGATGCTAGTCACCCGTTCTCCTATGGTTTGGGTAAAACTTACTACAGTTTAAAAACAGACCGGAAGATTTATGAGCCTTTTGTTAAAGGTTGGAATGTGGGTTTAATTAACGAAAAAAGCTTAATGGCAGGTGTAGTTGGTAAAAAAGCAAGGGAAGAGCTTAAAACCGGGCTCCTTATCGGCGTACAAGATTTCGGGCGTGGCCAGGTCGTTTATTTGGCTAACGATCCGCTGTTTAGAAACTTCTGGGAGGGTGGGAAAACCTTATTCGGGAATATAATTTTTTGTAATTATTAAAGTTATAAATTCTATCATACATACCTTTTGATTTCTAAATCGTTAGGCAAAGCGTACGCCCAATTAGATGAATTTTTGTAGATTTTATTAGAATAGTTGAGCTAAAAATTACATTTAGCTCCTGAATCTCTAGTTTGAACGGTGGAATTTAAGGTTAAGGAGGACATGAAATCGCCATTAATTAATATTATATTAACATTTTTTGTCGCTAAAATAATATTTAACATTTCGTAATGTATTGTATTAAAGGCTGTTAGTTTTTGTTTTGTTGCTTTTGTTAAAAATTGTTAAAAAAAATTTTCTAACATCCTTTTCATCCCTTAAATTAGGCCCATCATTAACTAACCTATTTTCTAATTATGAAAAAACTTCTACAAAGTTTGTTCATTCTTATGTTTTTTGCTGTAAATGCAATTGCACAAGATCGAACGGTTACTGGTACTGTTACTTCTCAGGATGATAAACTTCCGATTCCTGGGGTAAGTGTAAGGGTAAAAGGAACACAGAATGGCACTACGACAGATGCCAGCGGTAAATTTTCAATTACTGCAAAAAACGGATCAGTTTTGGTCTTTTCTTACATCGGATATGCCGCATCAGAATCAACTGTAGGCGCATCAAATTCGATTAATATTTCATTAGCGCCAGATGCAAAACAATTAAATGAGGTAGTAGTTACTTCTTTCGGTGTTGTGCGTCAATCAAGATCTCTTGGTGCAAGTGTTGGAAAAGTAAACAACGAACAAATTACCCAGGTTTCTGAGCCCGATGTATTAAAAACACTTCAAGGGAAGGTAGCGGGTGTTGATATTCGTGCGTCTCAAGGTACACCTGGATCGGCTACGCGTATACAGATTCGTGGTAATACCTCTTTTACTGGTGATGCACAACCATTAATTGTTGTTGATGGGGTACCGTATAGCAATGATCAGGTAACTACATCAAGCCAATTAGGTGGTGGTGGTGCTTACGGAAGTGGTTTTGCGAACATCGATCCAAATGATATTGCTTCCATTCAGGTACTTAAAGGATCTGGTGCTGCAGCTTTATACGGTTCCAGAGCCTCAAATGGTGTATTGTTGATTACCACAAAATCGGGTAGTGCAACAGCGGGAAAAAAAGGACTGGAAATCAATTTAAAGAGTTCAGCTTCATTGGAGCAAATCGCCAAATTGCCTGAGCTTCAAAACAATTATGGTACGGGTTCTTATGGCAACTATTCTGCTTCCAACGGTTCATGGGGCCCTAAATTTGGTGGAGCGCTAAAAGAAATTCCAGCTTGGCCTGCCTATTTAGCCGCCTATCCAGAATTATTCCCTACGGGTAAGGTTCCTTATCAGGCTTATCCGGATAACGTGAGCAGCTTGTTTAAAGATGGTTATGTTTTAGAGAATTCCATCAACCTAAATGGTGGTAATGAAAAAAGTGCGTTCGTAATTACGGCGTCGCAATTAGATCAAAAGGGATATGTTACCAACTCAGATTACAATCGTACAAATATTGCGGTTGGTGGTAGTTCTAAATTGGATAATGGTTTAAATATCCGTGGAAACTTAAGTTATAGCCGCTCTGTACAAAATGGGGGCTATTTCGGTGAAACCCAGAATGGTGCGCCTTCATTGTTTTCAAGAACATTATTTTTAGGACGTAACTGGGATTTAAGTCTTCCTTTTGAGGATAAAAACGGAAACAGTATTATTTACGCTGGTGCTGGGCAGTTTGATAACCCATTGTGGTCTGCTAAATATAATACTACGAATACTGCGGAAGAGCGTTTTATTGCAAACTTAAAAGCAGATTATGATATTACCAAATGGGCTAATTTTTCTGTTGCTGTAGGAACAAACGTAAATACACTTGGTAGACGTGAGGTGATCGAAGTAAGCTCTAGAGCTGCTGAAGGATTGGGTAGATTAACACTAGACAATTATCGGAAACAAGAAATCGAATCAACTGCTTTATTAAACTTAAAACCAAAAATTAACGAGGATTTTACTTTCAACGGTTTACTTGGTTTTAACTTTAATCAGAGAACGACCACTAGACAGGCTAATAGAGGAAATCAATTTATTGAGCGAGGGATACATAATCTAAACAATACGGTTCAGCAGTCGTTCTTAGTAGATTCGTACGGCAGAAGAAGGATTTTTGGTGTCTTTGCTGAAGCAACATTTGGCTATAAAAACTACGCCTTCATTACTGCCACCGGACGTAATGATTGGTCTTCAACCCTACCAACAGATAACAGAAGTTATTTCTATCCGGCAATTTCAGGAACATTCATCTTTACTGACGCTTTTCAGTTGAAAAGTAAAGTGCTTGATTATGGAAAGTTAAGAGCAAGTTATGCAAAGGTAGGACGTGATGCGAACCCATATGGAATAACCAATGGTTTTAGTTTTAACACAAATTTCTTAGGTGTACCTAATGCAAGCTCAAATATTACAGCAAACGATCCTAATTTAAAACCAGAGTTTACCAAAGAGTTTGAGGTGGGTACAGAATTAAGTTTCTTTTCTCAAAGAATTAACTTTGACTTCACTTACTATAACAAAATCTCAACCAATTTAATTCAGGCAATAGATGCACCTGCAAGTTCTGGGTATCAATTTTACAATACCAATATTGGACAAATCAGTAATAAAGGTTTTGAGGTACAATTAACAGGAGTGCCTGTTAGAACTAAAGATTTTAACTGGAATCTTACTTTAGCCTTCACCCGTAATAAAAATATGGTTGATAAGTTGAAGGATGGCGTAACTAGAATCGATTTAGCTGGTTTCGCAGCTTCAACAGGTTATTCTGCTTATGCAGAAGCTGGGATGCCATATGGTTATTTAAGAGGTACTACAAGTGCACGTGATAATGAAGGTAATCTATTGATTGATCCCAATACAGGTACGTTGATTGATAATATTGAGCCGAGTTTTATCGGTGATCCTAACCCTAAATTTAAATTAGGCTTTACCAATACCTTTACTTATAAGGGGATTGTGTTAACCGCTTTGTTAGACTATACTAAAGGTGGAAGTATTTACTCTACAACTATCCAAAATGAGTTGGGTCGTGGTACAGGAAAGCTAACTGATGATAGAGAAACGACATGGGTAATTCCAGGTGTTTATGGAGATGCCAATACATTTCAGCCAATTTTAGATGCTAACGGGAACAAGATCCAAAACATTACCAGATTAACTACTAACGATCTTTATTTTAATGGAGGTGGAGCACCTACTTTCGCTACAAACGGAGCAAATGAGTGGAGTGTGTATGATGGAACAGTGTACCGGTTAAGGGAAATAAGCTTAGGTTATAATCTTCCAAAAGCTTGGTTTAAGAAAACGCCAATTGGCTCGATCCGCGTAAGCGCAACAGGTAGAAATTTATGGTTTTATGCTCCTAATATTCCAAAAGGAACCAATTTTGATCCAGAAACCAACAGTTTTGGAGCAACCAATATCCAGGGAATTGAACTTTCTACTGCACCTACAGTTAAGCGCTATGGTTTTAATGTTAACATAACTTTCTAACAAAAAACATACGATAATGATACGTAAATTAAAATACTTTATACCCGCGGTGATTTTGTTAGCGACCTCTTGCAAAAAATCACTGGATATTAATACAGACCCTTATAGTCCTACTTCTGTAAGTGTAAATAAATTACTGCCTGCAGCTCAATTAAACCTAGGTGTAAATTTGGCTACTTCAAGTGGGATCTCCCAAGTGCTGGAAGTGTATATGCACCGTCTGGTAGTTAGAGAAGATCCGAATCAGTACAATGCTACAGGAGCGAATTTCAATATTGTGAATAGTTGGACGGGCATGTACACTGCTGTTTTTACCAATTTGGATTTCATCATTTCGGAAGGTACTGCAAAAGGTAACTTGAAGTATGTTGGGATTGCAGAGATATTGAAGGCCTATGGTTACAGCCAAATGGTTGATATTTATGGAGATGTTCCATTTAGTGATGTGAACAAGTTAGTCTCTGAAAATAAATTTGGTGCAAAATTCGACAAAGGGTCTGAGATCTATCCTCAATTAATTGCTTTATTAGATAAAGGTATTGCTGATCTGAATGCGACAGCATCAAATCTTATTGTGCCCGGTAATGATGATGTAATCTATAAAGGCAACATCTCTAGATGGATTAAGGCTGCAAATACCATTAAATTGAAGCTATTGCTGCAACAGCGTTTAACCAAAAATGTGACGGCTGATGTAAATGCATTAATTGCAGCTAACAATTTAATTAGTACAACGGCTGAGAGTTTCTTATTGCCATTTGGCCCTAACGGTGCAACGGATGATCGAAATCCAGGTTTTGGTGATTATTTTGCCGCGCAAAGATCACAATATCAAAGTCCTTGGTTTTATGAAATTTTAAAAGGATATAATCCCAACATTTATACAGGAATTAAAGACCCACGTCTTCCTTATTATTTTTACAATCAGATAAAAGCAACAGCTTCAGCAACAAATCCAACGGAATATAGAGATGGTGGTTTTCTATCTATCTATTTTGGTTCAACAGGACCAAACGCTGCACAGTCGCAACAAAACTTTATGACACTGTTTGGTATATATCCAGTTGGTGGTCGTTATGATGATGGTGCAGGTGGTACAGCGAGTGCGGCAAGTGGTACTGGAGCAGCTCCTTACCGTTTTATTACTTATGCTGATGTATTGTTTATGAAAGCAGAGCTAATGAAAGCAGGTGTGATTGCCGGTGATGCAAAGGCAACTTTACAGGCCGCCATTACCGAGGCATTCGCCCAAGTTGATTATGTGGTCACCACCTATGTAAAACCTGCTCAAACAGTTCCTGCTGTTGCAGGTACGCCAGCGGCAACGGCTTACATTGCAGCAGTTATGGCTCAGTATGATGCAAAGCCTGCGCAACAATTAGAATCTATTATGACACAAAAATGGATCTCAAGTTATGGTAGTGCAGTAGATGCATATACAGATTATAGAAGAACTAAATTCCCTGTGCTGTTTGATCCTTCTAACCCTGCCCAAGCGCCAGGAGGAAAAGTTCAACCGCCAATAAATGGAGATCCATCTCAGGCCATTCAACCAGCAGTAGATGTTCAGGTATCTAAAAAGTACCCATTAACTTTACCTTGGTCTAATACAGAATTATCTGCAAATGGTAGTGCTCCTGCACAGAAATCAGATCCATCTACTTTTAAGCCATTCTGGTTACCATAAAACATTATTAAATTAACTTAATATGAAAAAATTAGTCATATATCTATTAATGTCATCGTTCTTTATCGCGGCATGCCGTAAAGAAGATAACCCTAAATTGCCGGCACTTGAAAGGGTACCTCTTCCACAGTTAACGGTTGATAAAACGGGTGATGCTACAATTTCTGCATTAGCTCCAGATGCTTTTGTTGGAAAATTTTCGGTTTCATTGTTTTATCCAGAAGATGTAAAGCCTTCTAAATTGGATATTGTTGTAATTAAAAATGGTAATGCTGCAGTTGTTAAAACTATACAGGCTGGTGTTACCTCTTATCCGACAAACATTACACTTACTGGTGCCCAGATTAAATCGCTCTTTGGCGTATCTTCAGTTCTTGGTGATTCTTATACCATTGGTGCTAATATCACGACAGAAAGTGGGAAATTTTATCCTGCCTTCTCAACTTTAGGAGAGACCAATAATGGTGGCTTATCTTCAGTTGCAGGCTCTACACCTCAAATTACCTTTGCTGCAGTTTGTCAGTTTAAAATGAGCGATTATGGTGCTGTTGGTACAATTGTGCCTTATACAGTGGTAACCGATGAATGGGCTGATTATTCAGCTGGACAAACGGTTCCTGTAACCATTATTGATGCTACACACCTATCTTTCTTTTATGGAACTGATGTGAGTGTTAAGCCTATTGTAATTACGATAAATCCTACAGATAATACTACATCAGCAGCAAGTGTAGCGTATGGTGGCTATGGTGGCCCGCCAATATTCACTGCTGTTAGTGTGGCTGGTAGTGCAGCAAATGCTGTAGCGCCGTGTGATTTAACAGTTGGTGTAAGATTATCACATACCTCTCCTTTGGGAAGTTATGGTGATTTTACAATAAAACTTAAAAAGAAATAATAACAATAAGTAGCTAATCCTTTAGCAGCTTACATAAGCTTACCTTTGCGCCGCTCTAAAATGATTCCTTTCAAAGGCTAATCATTTTAGAGCGGCGCTTTTTTATATTGATCTTTTATAAATTGTATAGAAAATTGCTATAAATTTTCATAAACGAATTTGATAATTGTTTCTATCTGTTTACCAATCTGAGCTAACCTCACTAAGCATTTAGAACTACAACAAATAGGATTTTCTTAAGATGAAAATCCTATTTGTGTTTAAAGCCTAATTTAGCGTGTAAAGTGCGTGCACATAAAATTTGATTTTTTGGCACAGTTTTTTTGGATTATTATTATATAATATATGGACATAAATGGGCAGTTTTCGCCTATTTGGGGATAAAATACGATTATAATCGCCCATAATATTCTACGTTTTGCGGAAAAACTCCCCAAAAACGCCTTTTTAATCAGACAGGATCATTGTCAAAATAGCGTCATTATGAGGGTTAATTTTGTTAAATTTTGTTAAACTCTTACCAAACTATTTTATATTTAGCGCTTCAAATAACTATATCATTATCTAACTTAAATTTCATGAAAAAACTTCTACAAAGTTTGTTCATGTTCTTGTTTGTCGCGGTTAGCGCAATGGCACAGAACAGAACAATTTCAGGAACAGTTACATCGTCTGAAGATCGCCAACCTCTTCCCGGTGTAAGTGTTAAAATCAAGGGCTCCAATGCTGGTGTTTCAACAGATAGCAAAGGAACCTTTAAAATCACAGTCCCATCAGGACAAAACGTATTGGTATTTACTTTTATCGGTTATAATACCGCAACCAGACAGATTACAGGCTCAAATGATATTAATGTATCGATGAGTCCAGATGCAACCCTGCTTAATGAGGTCGTAATCAGTAATAACTATATCACTAAAAGGAAAGGTGCTGAAACTGGTTCTGTATCTTTAGTTGATGGAGATAAAGTAGCATCAAGGCCTTCAGGAAATATGCTCCACAACTTACAAGGTCAGGTTCCGGGTGTTGTAGTAGCAGCAGGAAGCGGTAGACCAGGTGCGGCTCCTCAAATTTTTATCCGTGGTCAGGGATCGATCAACTCTTCATTGGCTCCGCTTTATGTTGTTGATGGACAGCCTGTTGATGCCAGCGATTTTGCACAGCTTAATCCTGAGGATATGGACTCTTTCAATGTATTGAAGGATGCATCTGCAACAGCAATTTATGGTTCGCGTGGTGCAAACGGTGTAATTTTGGTAACAACCAAAAGAGGTATAAAGTCTGGTACTGATATCAATTATCAAGCTTATTATGGTTATGAACAAATTAATAACCAAAAATTTAAGATGATGAACACGCAGCAAAGATTGGATTATGAAGTTGCGATTGGTCGTCGTGCAGCCAACGATCCTGCTATTCCTGAACTGTTAAAGTCGGATTTTAACCAGGTCGATGAAGTTTTCCAAAAACCTCAAACACAATCACATTCTTTAAGTATCAGAACAGGTAACGAAAAAACACAGGCGTTTTTCTCTGGAGAGTATGCGCAACAGAATGGTATCTATTTCGATTCTAAATGGGAAAGGTACGGTGCCCGTGTGACTGTTGACCACAAAGCAAAAAGCTGGTTGAAGATGGGTATCTCATTATATGCTGGTAATACCAACGAGCGTCAGCCAAATGAGACCAGGAATAGTACTGCGAACACTGGTATGATGGCTTATCTGTTACTGCCTTATGAAAATATCCGTGATGCTGAAGGTAACTTTAAACAAAGGCTACAGTATGGTGGATATGCGGGTGCTTATAATAATCTTTGGGTTCGCGCGAATGATTATCAGCATACTGATTATCAAAACTTAAAATTGCTTGGAAATACTTACCTAGAAGCTGATGTAACAAAGGATATCAAATTGAGGTCTAGTTATGGGGCAAACTACACCAGTTATTATGGTGGTGGATATAATGCACCTCTAATTGCTGCAGCTGATAATGGTAATGCCAACAGGTATTATTCATCATGGATGGATGGTATTCAAAGGAATACCTTAAACTATAACCATACTTTTGGAGATCATTCAATCGCAGCCGTAATTGGGTCCGAGTACAATTTCCATAACGATATTGTGTTTAGTGCAACTGCAAAGAACACCTCGTCACCACTATTGTTGGAATTCGGTTCTTTTCAAACCCCGTCAGCAACGAGCGGTTCTTTAAATAAATACAGAATGTTCTCTGCATTGGCAAACGTAAACTATGGCTATAAAGATAAGTATTATGTAGATTTGAGTATCAGACGGGATGGTTCATCTAAATTCGGAAGAAATAACCGCTGGGGTACTTTTTGGTCAACAGGTTTAGGGTGGAACATCAAAAAAGAGGCATTCTTGGAAGATGTTAGCTGGTTATCGCTTGCAAAAATCCGTGGATCGATCGGAACAACTGGTAATGATGGTATCGGTTATTATCCTTCCTACGATCTTTTCGGCTCAACAACTTATAACGGCGCTGCGGGTTTAACTCCAACCCAAGCAGGAAACCCAGATCTATCATGGGAAATCAAACGTAAATTTAACGTTGGTTTCGATGCGGCATTCTTTAAAAACAGATTAACATTCACTGCTGATTTTTATAATGACGTAACATATAATATGGTACTTAATGTGCCGGTTTCGTACCTTACAGGTTATTCTTCAATCTATCAAAATATGGGAAGAATGTATAACAGGGGTATTGAATTGGGCTTAGGTGCACAGATCGTTAAATCTAAAGACTTTACTTTAAACTTTAATACAAACTTTACGTATAATAAGAACCGGGTTACTGAACTTTATGGTTTCAGGGATGAGCTGTTAGGAACTGGTACAGGTGTTTATACTGCTGTAGGCTACATGTATGGTCAGTTAAAATATAACAGATTCTCACATATCGATGGACAAACAGGTAATGAGGTCTATTTGGATAAAAACGGTAATCAAACAACAAATTTCGACGGTGGCGACGCTGTAGTATTGGACGGAAAAGGTTTCTATGCACCATATAATGGCGCAGCTTCTGTAGATTTTTCTTATAAAGGCTTTGGTCTATTTATGCAATGGAACTACGTAGTAGGTAAATATACGATCAACAATACCAGGGCATGGATGGAGTGGAACAACGCTTCTTGGAGTAACTACAACAGGGTTGCAGATCTTTATGAAAGAATGTGGAAAAAACCTGGTGATAACGATGCCAAATACGGTAAGTATGGTACAGGTACAAACTTCGACGATCGCTATATTGAAAATGCTTCTTATTTAAGGCTGCGCGATCTTACTGTTTACTACAACTTTAATAAATCTTTGTTGAGCAAAACCAAGTTCTTAAATAAAGCAAGAGTTTATGCTAGAGCCAATAACTTAGTAACCATCACAAAATATAGCGGTTACGATCCAGAGTATTTCAACAACCTTGAGCTGGGTATTTATCCTGTTTCTCAAAAATTCACTTTTGGTGTTGATGTAACATTTTAAGAAAGGAGAAAATTCAAATGAAATTAAATAAGACAATTATATGTACGCTAGCAGTTGCATTAACTTTATCTAGCTGCAAGAAACAACTGAACCAGTTGCCCCCTCAGGCACTAACATCAGATTTGGTGTTTACTAACATTACGGCTGCTGAATCCGTATTAAATGGCACTTATGCGCCTTTAAGATCAGGTAATTACTATGGACGTAACTTTGTTGTGATGAACGATATTACTACTGATAACCTTATCGCAACATCTTGGTTTAGCAATAACTATTCAGATTGGCAAAGAAACACTTACAATTCATCGACATACGAAACAAGGGATTTCTGGTCAACTTTATATAATGCTATCCATAGGGTTAACACATTTTTGAAAAATGTCGATAATGTAAGTCCGATTGCTGGCGAAAATGCAACTACAGTTGCGGCATCAAAGCAGTCATTCAAAGCGCAGGCTTACGCTTTGAGGGCACTTTATCTTTTCGACTTGTTGCGTACTTACTCTAAAATTGATCTGAATGACCGACTTGGTGTACCTATGGTATTAGAGCCAACAACGGAAATCCAGATCCCTCGTCAAACGGTTAAGCAAAATTACGATCAGATCATCAGCGACCTTAATCAGGCGGAAAGTTTAATCGGAGAAACAAATGTAACTTCACAGATTAAGGTAAATAAATACTTTATTGCAGCACTTCAGTCAAGGGTTTATCTATACTATAAAGATTACCAAAAGGCTTCTGACGCAGCAGATAAAGTAATGGCTGGCAGCTTTGGCTATGAAACCACAGCCGCTGGATTAACAAGCCTTTGGACAAATGACGTGAGTACCAAAGAGATTATCTTCAAAATTGGTATCGAAGCGGTTCAGGAATCTGGTGCAGTTAATTATGGAGTGTTCTTTATCAATGATAACGGAGGCTCTTTGTTACCAAATCCTGATTTTATTCCATCTAAATCTGTTATTGATCTATTTTCTGCTACGGATCTGAGAACAGCTCAATATTTGAAGAGCTATACGGTAAGGCAATTTGCTACCCCTCTTACATTGGTGCAGAAATACCCAGGTAACCCTAGCTATAAGTCTTATTCCGATAAAGCTAATGCCCCTAAGTTATTAAGGTATGCAGAAGTTGCTCTTAATAAAATGGAAGCGCAATACTATTTGAGTAAAACAACTGCGAAAACGCTTCTAAAAGCACTAAGATCGGCGCGTATAACCGGATATAATACCGCTTTGGTAGATGCCTATGATGATGCAACCTTACTAAATGAAATTAGGATCGAAAGAAGAAGGGAGCTAGCATTTGAAGGACACGAGTTTTTCGACCTTAAGAGATGGGGATTAGGCTTTTCACGTCCTAAGGATGGCACTTATATGGCAACCGAAAATGCTATCGGTGATGTTCCTGCAACGAATTATCGTTTCCAATGGCCTATTCCTCAGGCTGAGAGAGAATCGAATAAAGCAGCAGAGCAAAATCCTGGATATGCAAACTAATTAATTGAATTTTTCTCTATGAAAAGCCTGAATGTATTCATACATTCAGGCTTTTTTTATTATTAAGCAATTAGATTCTAAAGTTTCGTGGCTATTCTAATGCCTTTTTAATCTACATGTATCATGTTTGATAAATAAAAAATTAATTTAGGAATCAAATAACTATTTCCTGGATAAAAAAGTTCGTTTTTTTTTGATATGGCAACTTTTTTTAAATAAAAATCAATAGGAAATCTATTAGTTTGATCTCATAGTATTTGCATTATAGAATGAATACCTGTATATTGTGATATTAACCGAAACTAGACAAACTTGTATGAAAAAACTCGTGTAGAGATTGTTCTTCTTTGCTGTTTATTGCAACCGGAGCAGTAATCAACATCGAATAATCATGGGCTCTAAATGCTCATAACCAGTTCCAGATAAATACCAATCTAAAAATGTAGCTTTCGAAAACTACATTAGTTGCATATTGAGGTATATTATGGGGGGGTACTCATTGTTCCTAATATCAGTTGTTTAGCTCGATTTAATCAGGATACAATAAAAAGTATTATTTTTTATTGTAAAATTTGCATTACAAACCACTTAGTCCTATATTGGATTATTATTAACTAAACTAAATTATTTTTTATGAAAAAACTTCTACAAAGTTTGTTCATATTGCTATTTATTGCAACTTCGGCAATAGCGCAAGAAAGAACAATCACTGGAACAGTTACGGGTAAGGAAGATGGGATGCCACTTCCAGGCGTAAGTGTTAAAATTAAAGGTACAACAGGCGGAACCACAACTGGCGCCGATGGTAAATACACGGTTCGTGTAACTTCAAAAGCAACAGCTTTAGAATTTTCTTACATTGGTTATATTACTCATTCAAGATCAATTGGAGGAGGATCAACAATTAATGTTGCTTTAGAGAGCGACTCTAAAACATTAACAGATGTTGTGGTAACTGGTTATGGTATTGTAAAGAAGAAAGACTTCACAGGTTCTGTTTCGACAGTTAAAGGTGACGATCTGAAAAACAAACCAGTACAAAGCTTTACGCAAGGACTAACTGGCCAGGCGGCTGGTGTTAGTATTGTGCAACCAAATGGTTTATTGAATAATCCTCCTGTTATTCGTGTGAGGGGTGTGAGTTCAATCTCCTTAAGTTCATTCCCATTGGTTATTGTTGACGGAATTCCTTTCCCGACAGGCGATGTTTCTGCCAACTCTTCAGCAAATAACCCGTTGGGCGACATCAATCCTGCTGATATTGAGACTATCGACATCCTTAAAGATGCAGCTTCAACCGCATTATATGGATCAAGAGCTGCTGCCGGTGTATTGGTGATTACCACTAAGAAAGGTAAATCAGGATCAGCAAAAGTAAGTTATGATGGATGGGTAGGTGTTAACAATGCTGTTAGATTACCTGAGTTATTAAATGCAGAGCAATATATCCAGTCGAAAAATACAGCGATGAAAAATGCTTTGGCTTTGAACCCAAATACAGTTCCTGCGTCTCAGAGAAATGCAAACGGCGAGAGTTTCTTTCCAACATTAAATGCTGATGGATCGATTGTTGATACAAAGTGGTATGATGTAATTTATCGTACCGCCTATTCTCAGAACCATGCTGTAACCGTTTCTGGAGGAACAGATAAAACAACTTATTATCTCTCAGGAGGTCTTTCTGATCAAGACGGTTTCTTAAAGGCAAACTCATTTAAAAGATATTCAGCCCGGGCAAATCTTACCCACCAGGCAACAAGTTGGTTAAAATTAAACGCAAACATCAACTATAACAATAGTTTAAATAGTTCGCCCAATAGCGGTTCTATACCGGGAGCTGCCTTTAACTCATCTGGCTTAGGTCGGATCGCAGTTGTAATGGCTCCGAACATTAAGCCGTTTAACAACGATGGTAGTTATAGCGTGTCTGGTAATAATATTGGTAGCGGCGCCAACTTAGTGCCTATTACCTATGTTAACCCTCAGGTTATTATTGATAAAGATCTTAATACATCAGAATCAAACAGGTTTCTTACTAATCTAGGTGCAGAAATTAAGATTGCAGAAGGATTAACGGCAAAAAGTACTTATTCTTGGGATAGAAGTAACACCGAAAATATTCAGTTTTGGAATCCTATTAATGGTGACGGTTTTTCTTATCCAGGTTATGCATACAACAATTCGGCAAGAAGAAACAACTGGAACTGGATTAGTACTTTATCATATAACAAAACTTTTGGCGAAGGCCACAACTTAAGTTTGAACGTAAGTTCCGATATCCAAAACACAAGAACGGTAAACTGGGGTTCTGTTAGACAAGGGTTGGCAGATCCTTCATTCTTTACCCAATACCAAGGTACTTTCACTACAAACGTAGCTGGTGGTAACGGAATTAATGAGCAATCGTGGCAAGCATATATTGGAAGTGCTAACTACAACTATAAAGGACGATATTTCTTAAGTGGTAACATCAGAAGAGATGGTAACTCGGCATTCTATATCGATAACCAATGGGGAACCTTCGGAGGTGGATCTATTGGATGGGAAATAGGGCAAGAAGACTTTTTCAAAAACTCATCACTAGGGTCAACCATTAATTCTTTACGTTTACGTGCAAGTTACGGTAAAGTTGGTAATGCTAATGTTGCTGCTTACCAAGGCTACACCACTTATGGATCTAGTATCTACGGCGCTGGAGTATTGGCGTGGTCATTTACTGGTGCGGCAAACAAAGAACTTAAATGGGAAACCAGTAAACAAACAGATATAGGTTTAAATGTTGGCTTATTAAATAGCCGCATTACCTTTGAGATGGATTATTTCTACAAAGATATCGATAACCTGATTTTAGGTGTTACTCAAGCACCATCGAAAGGTATTCCGGGAGGTGTAATCAATACCAACGTAGGTTCAATGTACAACCGTGGATTTGAGTTTGCTTTGAGTGGTTCGCCAATTAAAGACAGCAATTTTACATGGACTTCGAGCCTTAACTTTACAACAATCAAAAATAAGGTTACGGCACTTGATCCATCACTTCCTAAGTTAACTGAATCTACAGGAGGACTTGAAACAGCAAGTATAACCGTAGAAGGCAAGTCGATCGGAGGAATCTATGCCGTTGAGACTAGAGGTGTGAATCCAGCAAATGGAAGAAGAATCTTTGTTAATAAAGATGGCAGAGAAGTTCAATACTTACATCAAGGTGGTGTAAATGCCTGGACTTACCTAGATGGTACTGCTGCTAATCCAGTTAATGCAAATGATCAAAAATACATTGGCAACACACTTCCAACCTGGTATGGGGGCTTTAACAATACATTTACCTACAAAAACTTTGACTTTAATTTCATGTTCACTTACTCTGGCGGAAATTATATCTACAATGGTTCTAAGGCGGGTTTACGTGATCAGCGTTTTTGGAATAACTCGACAGATGTGTTAAATGCCTGGACAACAGCCGGCCAACAAACCAATATTCCAAGAGTGGTTTACGGAGATAACATTTCGAACGGATCGTCATTCCCGATTTCTGAAAATGTTGAAAAGGGAGATTTCTTACGCTTACAGGCTGCTACTTTAGGTTATAAAGTCCCTACCAGTGTTTTTGGAAAAACAGGAATCACAAGCTTAAGAGTATATGCATCTGTAAATAATGCTTTCATTATTACAGGATACTCTGGTGTTGACCCTGAAATCTCGACGAATGGTAACTCAAACTTAGCTGCAGGTGTTGAGCGTAACAGTATTCCACAGGGTAGACAGTTCACTTTTGGTCTTAGCTTAGGTTTGTAACAATTAAATATTAACTACATGAAAAAATACTTAAAATCATATAGGTTACAATTGGTCAAAGCGGCTATTGTAGCTATTCCTCTAATTACAGGCATCACATCTTGTAAAAAAGAAACATTGCAAATTGCACCAGAGTTATCATTATCTGATGTAAATGCTTACGAAACCCCAGCACGTATAGAAGCTTTGGTGACGGGATTATATTCAACCGCAAAAAGCGGATCTTTATTTGGCGGACGTTATCAGATTTATAATGACATTAGAGCTGAAGAATTTATAAATCGTACTTCTAATGGTGTAACCGGCTCAACTGTTTATAATTCGACCAACAACAACGGCGATACTTATGTTGCTAACTTTTGGAACCAGGGATATTTACTAATTAACAGGGTAAATGTTTTCCTTGATGGACTTGAGGCTAATAAAAGTAAAGTAACGCAGGCGCAATACGATCAATTTGCATCTGAGGCCAAGTTTTTGCGTGGTTTGACCTACTTCAGCTTAGTTCAAATCTTTGCCAAGCCTTATATTTCAAACGCTGGTGCTTCAAGAGGGTTGCCACTACGCTTGCTTCCTGAAATTGGTACAGCGAATAACATATTAAAAAGCAGTAGTGTTGCTGAAATCTATACTCAGATTCTTAAAGATCTCGATGCTGCAGAAACCGGTCTTCCGAATACGTATTCAACAGCTTTGCTTCGCACAACAAGAGCGCATAAAAACACAGCTATTGCATTAAAAACCAGAGTATATTTAACGATGGGCAACTATGCTAAAGTTGTTGAAGAGGGCGATAAAATTGTTCCCGCAGCGGCCCCTTTCTCTACCTCTGCCCGTGCGCCACATGCTTTAGCAGCTTCAGTTAGAGCGGTGTTTACTGCACCATATACAACATCAGAATCTATCTTCTCTTTTCCTTTTGCTGATACAAATGCCCCAGGCACTCAAAATCAGATTGGCTACTACTTCAGCTGGGACGGTGGAGGTAACTTAGATTATGCCCTAAACACCACTACAGGTACTTATTCTGGTATATATACTGATCCAATTTGGCCTGCTACTGATGCAAGAAAAACATCAGCTTTAATCTCTACAGCTACTATTAGTGGTACGTTATATACTTACCCAACAAAACATAGTGCTGTAAGTCCTTTTGTAGATTATGTAACCATGATCAGATACGCAGAAGTGTTGTTGAATGTTGCTGAAGCAGAAGCTTTACGCGCAGGAGGTAACCTGGTTCGTTCAAGAGCTTTGCTTGATGCTGTTCGTAAGCGTTCGGATGCCACTTATGACTTTGGTGTTTTGGCAACTGGTGCCCAACTTGCTGATGTGATCCTTAAGGAAAGAAGAATTGAGTTGTTAATGGAAGGATTCAGATACAATGATATCGCCAGAAAGAACTTACCACTGAAATCATATGGAGCCAACGCTACTATTCCTGTAGCAGATGTTAGATATTCATTACCTATTCCTGCCCAGGAGATTATTAGTAACCCTGCAGCTGAATGGTAAGGTAACACAGTATAAAGTATTTTAAACGAAAAACAGCCTTTCAAATTAAATTTGAAAGGCTGTTTTTATTATAGGGACTCCTTGAAATGATTAAGTAGCAGAGAGAGAATTGTAATACTCAAGCAACATTTGAATATCCTCATCCGATTTGAAACTTAACTTTTTGTCGACGATAAATTTAGTCAATGGCTCCTTTTTATCATTCAACGCATTCAGCAAACTTTTCTTGTCTTTTTTCACCTTAAGCAGCTGTCCGTTGTTGTAAATGAAATATAACTCACTGTTAACAACCGTTTTTTGACTTCTTGCAGATCCATAGGGTGTAACTTCAACAATAGCTTTTACAGGTTTTTTTAAAGCAATAGCCTTTCCTGAATTTAAAACCATGTAATAGCTTTTCTCTGTATAAGTGCCATAGGGTGGAAACCCATTTCTAAAAACTTCGAGATATATAGGTGATGTTTTAGGCTTAATAAGCTGGAATTCTTTAACTGGGTTTTTAAAGGCCATCTCTTGCCCCCCGCTTAAAAAAACTAATCTATCAGACATTACGTCATAATTGAGATCCATGTTGTTAAAGTATTTTTCATCGGCCTGAAGAACATGACCTTTAATAAAGCTGTCGTAAAGGTATTCGGTACCAACAAACGTCCTTTCTTGCTTGGTACCGATAGGAGTTCCTACAATATCTTGCGAGATTTTAAATTGTGCCTGTGCAGTATAAACAGAAATGCTAAGCAATGAAGCTAAAAAAAATCCTTTGTTCATTTTAAGTACGGGTTATATGTGTATAATTTAAGAATATCTTTCTGATTATCAAAGTAGATATGTTTATTTCTTAGCTCCACTATATTTCGCTAGCTGGATAAAGAACAATCCGGAAAATACAATGCCTAATTCATTTCCAGGTTATCATCTTTTTATATACATCCAAATAGCAGCAATCATTTTCTTTAAAACCAAGGGGGGGCTTCTAAAAGCGAACTTGCTTGCTATAAGCGCTTTAATAATATATAAATGGTTGCAAATTTAGGAGTGTAAAATTTGCATTACAGAATACTAAACCATATCTTGGATTATTATTAACTAAACTAAATTATTTTTATGAAAAAACTTCTACAAAGTTTGTTCATATTGCTATTTATTGCCACTTCAGCAATAGCGCAAGATCGAACAATCACTGGAACAGTTACGGCCCAGGAAGATGGATTACCCCTCCCTGGTGTAAGTGTAAGAATTAAAGACGCATCAAACTCTGGCGTCTCTACAAATGCCGCAGGTAAATTTTCCATCAAGGTAAGTGCAGAAGCCAAGGTGCTAATTTTTTCTTCGGTTGGCTATTCCACACAAGAAATTGCCATTAGAGGTAGTGTCGTAAATGCATCTTTAGAAACAGATTCAAAGTCTCTGTCAGAAGTTGTGGTAACGGCATTGGGCCAAAAAAGAGAAGCCAAATCGTTAGGTTATGCTGCTACAACAGTTAAGAATAGCGATTTAACGGCTGGCCGTTCAACCAATGTGGTTAATGCATTGGCAGGTAAAGTAGCAGGTGTAAAAATTCTATCAACAGGCGGTGCAACAGGAGCATCATCAAACATTAATATCAGGCAAGCCACAACTTTTACCGGATCGAACCAACCGCTATGGGTATTAGATGGTATTCCGATTGATAATGGTGGGGGTGCACAAGGTGTTAATACTGGTAGTACAAATTCAAACAGAGGTATTGATCTAAACCAGGATGACATTGAATCTGTAACCATTTTAAAAGGACCTGCTGCTGCGGTGCTGTATGGTTCAAGAGCCGTTGCTGGTGCGGTAATTGTAACCACTAAAAAGGGAAGCAAAGGCCAGGCAGGAAGAGTAGAATTAAGCAGTAACTACAATTACATAGAGGTTAACCGTTTACCAGATTATCAGAACGGATACTCACAAGGAACCAATGGGTTATACGATCCTTTCTCTCAAATGTCGTGGGGAACAAAGGTAACCGGGCAAACAGTTACCAATTACCTTGGTAATGCTGAAACCCTTACCGCATATCCAGATAATGTTAAGGATATATTTAAAGGAGGTTATAATTTACAGAACAATGTTACTTTTTCTGGTGGTACCGAAAAAACAGCCTACTACTTTAATTATGGAAATTTTAAAGAAAGTGGATATATGGATAATAACACTTTGGCTAAAAATAACTTTACTGTTAATGCAAGTACACAATTGAGTAAAAATTTAACCATTAGTTCTTCAATTCAGTACATCCACAATAATTCTGTGGGTACTCCTACGGGTAATGCAAGGTCTAATCCTTTATTTGATGGTATGACTTTGCCCAGAACATACAACCTCGCAAATTATCCATTTGAAACAGCAGCAGGTTTAAATAATATACCAACAAGTCGTGTTCCCAATGCAGGCTATACTTATTACAATATTTTAGGATCAGATAATCCATTATGGTCTATCAAATATGTTCTTTTTAAACAAAAAATAGACCGTGCCATTGGTAATGTTGGTTTAGATTATAAAATAGCAGACTGGTTAAGTGCTAATTATAAAATTGGTATAGATCAATATACAAATGTATCGAAAACAATTAATGAGAAATCATCTAACAATAACCAATCGGCAAGCAGGGCTGGTTCTATTATTGATAATACCACCAATAGACGTGAGGTAAGCTCGTATTTCAATTTAGTGGCCAACAAAAGGTTTTTAAAAGATTTTGGTGCCAGATTTTTATTGGGTAACGAGATTAACTATAGAAGAACAGATCAATTACAGGTCACTGGTAACGGTATACAGGCTGCCCATAACTACAATATTTCTAATACCTTAACGTATGTTCCGTTTCAAGCCATAACAGAACAAAGCCTGGTTGGGGTATATGCCGATATTAGTTTAGATTATAAATCTTTTGCATACCTGTCTTTTACAGGCCGTAGAGATGTTTCTTCAACTTTTGCTCCTGATAAAAGAAGTTATTTTTATCCTAAGGTTGATGCCAGTTTCATTGCTACAGAGGCTTTCCCTGAATTAAAGAAAAATGACATTTTAACCTATTTAAAAATCAGGGCCAACTATGCGAAAGTTGGTAGAGAGGCACCAGTTTATAGTACCGGCACCTATTTTGGTACTGCAGGCCCATCTGATGGCTTTGGTCCAAATTTAATTTTCCCGTTTAATGGTGTAAATGGGCAAACGTATTCGGATGCTGCTGGTAACATTAATATCAAGCCCGAATTTACGGCTTCAAGAGAAGTTGGTTTAGAGGCCAAGTTTTTAAAAGACAGGTTGAGCATCGATGTTGCCTACTATAGTACAAAAAGTACCGACATTATATTTTCTGTTCCCAGTGCGCCTTCTTCTGGTTTTAGCAGTACTTTACTTAATGCCGGAACCTTAAAAGCCCATGGTATTGAGTTGTTGATCAGTGGAACACCGGTAAAATCTACTGACTTTATCTGGGATTTATCTGTAAACTTTACTAAAGGAAGAAACGAAGTAGTAGAATTAGCGCCGGGTGTACCTTTTATCGGTAACGGTGGTTTTACCAATCCCCAGGGCCGTATTGTTACTGGTTATCAATATGGAACGTTATTCGGACAGGTATTTAAGAAACTTAATGGGATGGATGTTGTGGATGCGAACGGTAGGTTGAGTTCTGGCCAGATCAATACCACAGAATTGCAGCCAATTGGGGATCCAAATCCAAAATGGACAGGTGGTGTAAATACTACATTCTCTTATAAAGGTTTATCATTAAGTTTATTTGCAGATATCCGCTATGGTGGTGATATTTATTCGAGAACAATTACCGACTTAAGAAGATATGGTGTTGCTGAAGAAACAGGAAATAGAGATCGTTTATATACGCACAATGCAGTATATGCTGATGGTACGCCAAATAATACATTAATTACAGCCGAACAATATTATAGTGATTTATACTCTTCGGCAGCGCAACAGTATGCGGTTTTTGATGGTTCCTGGATCAGGTTACGTGAAGCTACATTATCTTATCGTATCCCAAGCAAATTATTAAACAAACTGAGCTTTATAAAAGGAATTAATGTTGGGTTAACGGGAAGAAATCTTTTGATGTATGCACCTAATTTCCCTCACTTAGATCCAGAGAATAACCTTTTAGGTGTTGGTAATGGGCAAGGTATAGAGTATAATGGCCAGCCTCAAACTAGAACCTATGGTGGATTTTTAAAATTATCATTTTAGTATTAGGAGAGTTTAAATATGAAAATTAATATAAAGAAAATAGTTTTTGGACTGGCATTAGCCATGACAGGACTGAGCTCGTGCAAGAAATTTGTAGACATTAATGATGATCCTACACGATTAAAAGATCCTGATGCCAGTTTGGTTTTACCTGCAGCACAGGGCAGAGTGGGCTTTACAATGGGCTCTGATATTCATCGGTTTACATCCTTATGGGTACAACAGTTTGCGGCACAAGGTGGTGGCGCGGCTCAACCTACTCAATATGATAAATATGCAGTAGGTGAAAGCGACGTCAATAATACATGGGCAGCTACTTTTTCGGGAACATTGGCAGATTTGCAGAAAGTGATCGAAAAAACCAAAGCAACAAGCCCAAAATATGCGGGTGTTGCAGAGTTGGTAAAGGCTTATGTTTATCAAACCCATGTTGATGCATTTGGAGATCTTCCCTATTCAGAAGCCATTGGTTATGAAGCGAATTTAAAACCCAAGTTTGATGGATCTTCAGCTATATATGATAATCTGTTTGGTTTAATTGATGAGGGAATTGCAGATATCAAAAAGGCATCTTTACTGGCACCTACAACCGATGACCTATTTTATGGTGGTGACATGGATAAATGGGAACGTTTTGGAAATGCTTTAAAACTAAGAATGTTTATCCACTACTTTTCTACCAATGGAACAGCTGCAGATGCAACAAGAGCTAAAACAGGCATAACTGCTATATTGGCTGCGAATAAACTGTTAAGAGCAAATACCGACAATTTTCAGATGCGCTTTTTAACTTCTGCCAATCAAACCAACCCAATTCACCAATTTGAAGGATCAAGACCAAACCAGTTTTTCCCGAGTAAAACATTGGTTGATATCATGAATGCCAAGAGCGATAGTAGAAGAAATTCATTTTTCACCTTACAGGGAACTGCATATGTTGGCGCAACGAATGGCAATGGTGATGTAGTGGTAAGTACTGCTTTTTCGCGCATGAGCACTTATCTCAGAGGGAAACTTTCAGCAGGCGCATATTCTGGTGAGGCACCGATAAGAATGTTAACTTTTGCTGAGCAAAATCAGATTTTAGCTGAATATTTTGCCAGAACAAACGGAGGTAATGATTTAACCACAGCAGATACCTATTATAAAGCAGGTATAACCGCTTCATTTGCAAGTGCAGTTGAATTTTCAGATGGGACGGAAGCTGCGGCCGTAACCGCCGGTTTAGCTACTTATCTGGCTTCAACTAATGGAACATTGGCAACAGGCAATGCCCTGCAAAAAATTATCGAAGAAAAGTTTGTATCCAACTTTGGGGTTGCTATAGAGCCCTGGACGGACTGGAGAAGAACAGGCTTTCCTGTACTATCACCAGTGTCTCCTGCAACAGCCATTCCGCGTATATTACCATACTCATTCAACGAAAGAAGCTACAATCCTAACACACCAGCCCGACCTTCAGTATTTGTAAAATCTGTATTTTGGGATAAATAATTATAACTATGAAAAGAATTTTAATCATACTATTTGCATCAATTTTAGGCTTGGCCTCATGCAAAAAAGACCCAAAGCAACCTGAAACGCTTGATACACCCGCTACAATTACATTTGATGGCAACTTAAATACGGTATCCGGTACATATTCAAGCTATGCTAGTGCTACTCCTTCCACAAAAGGAACAGGAACAGTAAGTATTGTAATTACCTATAGTGGAGATGTAAAAACACTTTCGTTTACTACACCAACAGGCACAGTTATTAACAACCTGGGTACAGCTACAGTAAGTGGCGGTTCTTACACTTTTACCAAACTCGTAAAAGATTTACGTGGTGCGGCTGATGCCCCACTCCCAACCTCTGGCACAAGTGGAGCAGTTGTTTTAACGGTTACCGCTACCCTCGGGAATGGACAAACGGTAAAACGCTTTTTTACCATTAACATTACCGGATAATTTGTTCGAAAGAAAGGCTTGGAAATTTTCCAGGCCTTTCTTTTTTAAATTGAAAAGAATTTAAGCTTATTTCTTATCCACACTATACTTGCCCGGACCAATAAAAATCAGTCCGAAAAATACAATGCCTAACTCTATTGCATGACTGGCACCGCCTAATCCATCTCCTTTACCAAAATGAACCAGTGCTGCTATAATCATCGTAAAGATTAATAAAATTAGCGCCGGACGGAAAAACAATCCTACAATTAGCAAGAAACCACCAAAGGTTTCGGTAGCGGCGGCCATAAAGCCCCAAAATATAGGTAAAAAGTCTATGCCGATTACTTTCATACTTCCTCCCAGTCCAGTCCAGCCATTTGGGCCCCCTGCAAGTTTCGGGAAACCATGAATAATAAACATGGTGCCTAAACCAATGCGTAGCAGCAACAAGCCCGTATTGCGGTATTTTCCTAAATTATCTAAAATTGCCATCTATAAATATTTAAATTGAACGTTATTTGTTTCTATTTTTAAGTTCACCTCAGCACCTAAAACCATACTGAGGTTGTTATCGATATGTCCCGTTGGGAAATTAAAGCAGACTGGAAAATCATAGTCCTTAACAATATCCCAAATTACCTCATCGGCCGTTTGCCCGAAAGAAATCTTTTCTTCTTCTATTTCATTAAAGGTACCAATAATCAAACCCTTTAAGACTTTTAGTTTACCCGCCCTTTTCAGCATCCGCAACATGCGGTCTATACTGTATTCTTGCTCGCCAACATCTTCCAAAAAGAGAATTTTATCTGTAAAATCCATTTCCGAAACCGAGCCCTGTAACATGGTAAGCAAAGTTAAATTGCCTCCAATCAAAACCCCGGTTGCCTCTCCTGCCCGATTTTCAAAGGCACTTTGGTAAGAATAGGTCGGTTTCTCACCAAATAAAGTCTGCTGTAAAGAAATTAAAGCTTCTGTGGTAGATTCGTCAAAAGTATAGGGCATTTGCGCGTGCATGCACTGGGTATTACATTGCGCAATAAGGTGCGACAATAGTATGGTAATATCGCTGAAACCCACAAACCATTTAGGGTTCTTGTTAAATTCAGTAAAGTCAAGGTCATCAATAATCCTGATGGTACCATAACCGCCACGGCCCGAAATAATCGCTTTTATAGATGGATCGTCTAAAAAACGCTGAATATCTTTAGTTCTTAACGCATCAGTTCCTGCAAACTGGTGATGACTGGCGTATACACTTTCGCCAACAATAACCTCCAAGCCCCAGCTTTCTAATCGTGCTATGGCATGGTCTATAGGTTTAGGTAATTTCTTTGCCGGACATACCAGGGCAATCTTATCTCCTTTTTTTAAATACGGGGGCTGCTTAATCATCTTCAAAACACTTATCTTTGCCAAATTAATAAAAATTGTTTTGGATAATAGTAAAATTAAAAGATATACCGTAACTGCAGCGCTTCCATATACCAATGGACCAGTTCATATTGGACACCTGGCGGGTGTTTACATCCCTGCAGATATTTATGCCCGTTATTTAAGGTCGAATAAACGTGATGTAAAGTTTATCTGTGGATCTGACGAAAATGGTGTGCCCATTACTTTAAAAGCCAAAAGAGAAGGTATTACGCCTCAGGAAGTGGTAGATAAGTATCATAAGATTATTGGCGATTCTTTTAAAGAATTCGGCGTATCTTTCGATATCTATCACCGTACCTCATCGCTTACCCATCACCAAACTGCTGCCGATTTCTTCGAAACGCTTTACAATAAAGGTGTTTTTACCGAAGAGGTTACCGAGCAATATTACGATGCCACTGCGAAACAATTTTTAGCCGATCGTTATATTACCGGTACCTGTCCTAAATGTGGTAACGAAAATGCTTATGGCGATCAGTGCGAAAACTGTGGCTCTACACTTAATGCGACCGATTTAATCAATCCAAAATCTACCCTGTCTGGCGATAAACCAATTTTAAAGGAAACTAAAAACTGGTTTCTGCCACTAGATAAATACGAAGACCGTTTACGCACCTATATCGAAAGCCATAAGGAATGGCGTCCAAATGTGTACGGCCAATGCCAAAGCTGGTTAAATGCAGGTTTGCAGCCAAGGGCCATGACCAGAGATTTAGATTGGGGTGTTCGTGTTCCGCTTCGCGATGCCGAAGGTAAAGTGCTTTATGTTTGGTTCGATGCCCCTATTGGATATATTTCTGCAACCAAAGAGCTTTGTAACTATGCCAAACTCGATGTTTGGAACCCCAAAGCTGAAGAATATTACATCAGCAGTTACGAAAACGATAAATGTGGCTGGGAAGAATACTGGAAAAGCGACGAAACCAAACTGGTTCACTTTATCGGTAAAGATAACATCGTTTTCCACTGCATTATTTTCCCTGCAATGTTAATGGCGCATGGCGAATATACCCTGGCCGATAATGTGCCGGCAAACGAATTTTTAAACTTAGAAGGACAAAAAATATCGACTTCTAAAAACTGGGCAGTTTGGCTGAACGAATATTTAAGAGAGTTTGAAGGTAAACAAGATGTATTGCGTTATGTATTAACCGCAACAGCCCCCGAGACTAAGGATAATGATTTTACCTGGAAAGATTTTCAGGCGAGAAACAATAATGAATTGGTGGCTATTCTAGGGAACTTTGTAAACCGGGTTGTGGTACTTACGCATAAATACTTCGGTGGTTCAGTACCTACCTGTATGGAAATTACGGATGTAGATCAGGCTGTTATTGATGAACTGGCTGGGTACCCTGCTAAAGTCTCTGCGTCTATCGAGAATTATCGCTTTAGAGAGGCCTTATCAGAAGTAATGAATGTTGCCCGTTTAGGAAATAAATACCTGGCCGAAACCGAGCCGTGGAAATTGATTAAAACGGATGAAGACCGTGTAAGAACGATATTGAATATTGCGCTTCAAATTGCCGCCAATATTCAGATCCTGATCGAACCTTTCTTGCCATTTACAGCAGAAAAGTTAATGAAGATGCTTCAAAACGGCGGTCATGATTGGGATGATGCAGGTACGGTGAGCCTGTTAAAACGTGGCCACGAAATTGGCGAAGCTGTGCTCTTGTTTGATAAAATTGAAGATGCAGAGATCGACTTCCAGATTGAGAAACTAAACCAAAGCAAGGCCAGTAATGCAGCCAGTAATATAGTTGCTGTTCCGGCAAAAGAGAATATCCAGTTTGATGATTTTTCGGCAATGGATATCCGTGTGGCCACCATTGTTGCTGCCGAAAAAGTAGAGAAAACAAAAAAACTATTAAAATTAACCGTAAATACCGGTATCGACGAAAGAACAGTGGTTTCGGGCATAGCCGAATATTATAAACCTGAAGATATTGTTGGTAAACAGGTAAGTATGATCGTAAATCTTGCTCCACGCGAAATCAAAGGGATTTTATCGCAGGGAATGATCCTGATGGCCGAAAATGCCGAAGGCAAACTCACTTTTGTGGCACCTGTAGAAAAATTCCCAGAGGGTAGTGTAATTAGATAGTGTTTGCCTGCCGTAATTAAGATATAAAGCCGTTTGATTAATTTCAAACGGCTTTTTTTTATTGCTTATCCTTATGCAATAATCCTAAATGCCGTTTGTTATAACTTATTTTTTAAAGACAATTTCCTTAGGTAAATGCTTGTTAAAATGAATTCTCTTGCGACAAAACTTTTGTTATATTTGCGCAACAAATGGTCCCGTAGTTCAACGGATAGAATAGAAGTTTCCTAAACTTTAGATATGAGTTCGATTCTCGTCGGGACCACAAAACAAAAAGCCTTTGGATTTAAATCCGAAGGCTTTTTGTTATTTTAGGATTATTATTAATTAAGTTTCTAAACAATAACTTCAGCATGGTCAAAAACTTTACCTTTTTATTTATAGCAATTCTTATTTCACAATTTGGATGTAAATCTGGTCGAGGATCTGAGCATAAAGAGGTTAAAGAATTTGAAGGAGTAATCACATATCATGAAATGGATAAAAGTATCGAAGGAATGAATGTGGATGATACGGTTACGGTCTATTATGCTAACGGAAATTATGCTGCCTTTCACTCAGAGAGAAGTTCAAAATTCCATATAGTTAAAGATTATTATTTTAATGGTGCTTATCCCTTAAGGTTGTTTGTTGATAATACTTCTGATACTCTTCGGTCGTTAAAGTTAAATTCCTCATTTGGGAAACTTGAAAGCTTTAAAATAAAAAAAGCGGAAGAAAAAATATTTTCACGTAATTGCGAAGCCATCGAACTTACCATTAGTTTTGACGAAAACGGTTCTACAAGTTATACCGATAATACGATTATATTTTCAAGAGGTTATTTAAAAATAAAGAAAGAGCATTTTAAAAACTGGAATTTGGGGTTTTTTAATAAAATAATAGATGAATCTGGAGCTTACTATTTAAAATCTAAATCAGTTCATTTTGATAGTTCACACAAAAATATTTTATCAAGTAAAACTTATGAAGTTATTTCTGTTAAAGAACAAAAAGTAGATCAAAAGATATTTGCGATAGATTTATTAAAAATCAGATAGGTTAAGTAAGTGTGCTTTTTTTAAAGTTAATGCCAAAGGGAGTAAAAGTTTAAAATTCGTTTCGTTAAGATATTTAAAACCGACCTCTTTGAGACCACTTCCTTAGATTCAAACCAGAACATTGTCGCGCAAATCGTTGATTTTCAAGGCTTTGTTTTGGTTTTTATAACACATTAAGACTCATCATTGTTCATTCTGAATGGCTGGTTTTAGTGAGGCGAAAACTTGCCAATTTTTGTAAAGCACTAAGGCCAGAAAAATTCTAATGGTTGTTGCACAGCTTATTTATTTCAAAATACTTGGATTGTTAATATTATTGGATGGTAATGTTAATTTCCCCGCTTAGAACATTTCCTGAAACTTTTGTTGTCTTATTTCTTTCAATTGGAATGAAGACGGGGATCGGAAGTGAGCCCGGGGGATCAATATCTATAAAAAGAGTTCTTCCAGTTGTTAGCAGCTTAAGTTTGAATGGCCCATTGGCTGCTGTATTGACCTGAAAATGGGGCCTTTTGGTTACGCCATTAAAAGGATTATATGTATCAAAACTTATGGCGGTAGATTCACGGAATAGCTCCGCAATAAAAACATGAACATCAGAAAAAGAAATCTCGACTTCTCCGATTACACGTTGCATCATCAGATCCACGGTTTTGTTTCCCGTAATGCTAACGGTGTCTTTTGCGAGGAATGTATCAGTGGTTCTATAATTTTTTTCGCCCTCGTAAGGATCTGGATAAAGATACTGCATATAAGCCTGTGCAATTTGTAGTTTTACTGGTACTGTAGCAGGTGTTTGGTAAAAAAGATTAATGCCAAAAGGTGTATTGGAGCCTGCCGCAACAAAAATGTAATTTGTTGATGGCAGGTTAAAGGCAATTTGTCCAAAATTTAAATCAGTTGAACTTTGCGTTTGCCTTGCTACTTCTTCACCGCTACCGGCATCGTAAACAATAATGCTGAGTTGTGTAATATAGTTTTTTATCGGTTCGTTTTGGAATCCAACATTAGGCTCCCCGACAGTGTGATTTAGCCCACCAATACGAAAATTGACAGTATATTTTTTTTGATTTGGACCATTATTTATTAAATCAATAAGATCCATTTTACAGCTCATTAGTAAAATCAACTGCGACAATGCCAATAGCAAAAATAACTTTCTCATACTGCGAATGTATGGTTAATTTAATTGTATATTGCTGTAAAGCAGGTTGTTGTGAAGTTGTTTACAATTGTAAATAAACTGTTTTTTTATACAGAAAGGATAATAGGTTGATTTTCTATGAGTTTAATCTTCCTGTTGGTTTAAAAAATGATCAATAAGTGTACACTGCGCACTTTCCAAATTCACACCAATTAAACTAGAATGCTACACCAATGATGGCAACTAATTGGTTTATCTTATTTATTAGTTTTGAGCAGATCTTCACCACCGAACGCTTAAATAATTAATTCGAAAAACTGAGAACTTGCAGGTATGATTTCATATCTTCTAATTAATTTTTGAGTTTAGGCAGAGATTCCCACCAGGCAAGCAGTTCGGTTTTTAATTGATTGGTTATTTTAACCTGTTTGGCGCTTAGCTCGGTAGTTTCATTTTTATCTTTCACAATGTTATAAAGCTGCACATCAGAGCCATCACTATTCATAAGCAATTTCCATTCTCCAGCGCGCACCGCCAGGTTTGGACTTCTATTGGGTTTGGCAGGATATTTAAAGGCAATATCATTTCTGCCATACTCCCAAAACATGTTTTTTTTCCTCAGTGATGATTTTCCAGCGAAAACCTTACTCCGGTCTAACCCATCTCCCTGATAATTTGCCGGTAACTTTACCCCGGCCATACCGGCTAATGATGGCAATAAATCTATCGCATTTACTTCCGAGCCCGCATCTATTTTTCCCTGGGGAATATGCCCTGGCCAGCTAATTAAAAATGGCATTCTGGTGCCACCCTCGTATAAAGAAAGTTTAGTACCTCTTAAACCACCAGTCCGGCTCCCTTTAAAACTCGGTAAAGGGCCATTGTCGCTGGTAAAGATAATGATGGTATTTTTGTCTTCACCCATTGTTTTCAAACCGTCCATTAATCTTCCCACCTGCAGATCAAGTTCCTTCAGCACTAGTTTAAAGGCCTGCTCAGATTCTTGTCCCAGAGGGAACTTACCTATATATTCATCTCCAACATTGGGTACCCATGGCGTATGTACATCATCTGGCCAAAGATTTACAAAACATGGTTTATTTTTATTTTCTTTAAAAAACTCGAGTGTTTTATCAACAAAATATTTGGTTCTGTTCCAGCGCTTTATGCTGTCTTTATCCGACCATATCCAATTTGTAGCAGTAAGCAGTGGGTCTGGCTCGGGACTTTCGTAAGTACTGGCGTGGGCATCGTAACCATATTTTTCAAAAACCGGTGCATCTTTCACATCTCTTCCTCCGCCCATGTGCCACTTACCAAAATGACCAGTTGCATATCCGGCAGACTGGAAAATTCGGGCGATAGATGGCGCCTGGGGATTTAAGTAATCTGCTTGTTCTGCATTTTTATTGTGCTTTTTATTATCCAGATAAGTATTAAAATTCCACCTTCCGGGGTACATACCCGTAAGCAAGCTGGTTCTTGATGGCGAACAGATTGGTGCGCCACTATAATATTGGTTAAGCATTAACCCATTTTTCGCCAAACGATCTATGTTGGGTGTAGGCACAAAATTTCCGCCGAAGGTACTTACATCGCTAAAACCCATATCATCAACAAGAATAATAATGATGTTTGGCTTGTTGTTTTGAGGGAAAGCCGAATAGCTAAATGCAAGCAGGAAAAAGGCAAATAATAACTTTAAATATTTCATATTAATCTTTTGGTTGATGTTCGGCTGACGGCTTATGACATCCAGCTCCGTGGCCAGGCCTTTATCGTTTTGTTGTTTCATAAAAGTAGGCAGTTTAGATGAAAGTTCGCTTTTTACTTTTTTAAACTTAGGATCTGCAATCAGGTTTTGGAGATTAAATGGATCTTTGATCACATCATACAATTCTTCTTTTGGCCTCTTTTGATATGCATTTGCCCGGGTTGAATTTTTCTCCATCCAAGTTTTAACCAATGCTCCATTGGTTACGGTGTTCTTGAAAACCCCATCGTAATTTAGGTTTTCGATATAAAGAAAATACGCACTTCTTACCGATCTCATGGCGTAGGCGTCGCTACCGCGAATAATTCCTCTAGTATGTTCACCATAAACATCATCTCTGTGGCAAGCAGGATATTTAGATTTACGTAAATCTGGCTGGAGCATCTGCAACTTTCGTCTAGAAATTACAGGCGTTGGTCTAGTGATTACCAACGCTGGTATAATACAGGGTTTTTGCCTGCAACGTTTGGTGTATGGCTGCGTCTTAATAACAAACAATAGCAAAAACCTAAAATATAAAAGATATGAAAACCTTGGCAAAAACATTATTCGCAGCAGCATTAACAGCAGTAGTATTTACTTCATCAGCAATGGCAACTTTTGCCGCTGAGCCAGTTAAAGCAGAAACAAAAACTTCTTCATTATCAAAATTCAACAGGATCTGGGTGAGCGGGAACGTTAAAATCATCTTAACACAAGGTGACAAGCAAAATGTAGAAGGTGCCGGCAACTACGATGCTGCAAAAACCTCCGTATCAACTGATGGACAAACCTTGTTTATCAATTCATTGGAAACAAGTCAGGTAACGCTGAATATTACTGTAAAAGATTTAGAAAGAATTGAAGCTTATGGTCAATCGGTTGTGGTAACCAGCAATAATTTTGATGTAAAATACCTTCAGTTATTTTTGGGCCAAAGTGCTACAGCGAAGATCAAAACTACAACAGGCAGTTTATATACAACCGTTAAGGATGATGCGGTATTAAAATTAAATGGTACCGCTAATCAAAGTACAATGATTGCCAGCAACATGAAAAATGTAAAATTAGCAGACTTTGCCAGTCTTAAATCTGCATCATATGCTTCTGAAACGATCATGGAAGCTGAACAAAACGCAATGGTTTTAGCAAAATAAAAAATCTGTTTTTAAGATGGATCAGAGCTGCCCATTTGGGTGGCTTTTTTTATTTATTTAGCGAAAGTGGTATTGGGCAATAATGATTCTGTTCTGTCTTGGCCTTCAACTTTGATCTTTAAAAGAAAAACGGGAACCATCTAATAGACGGTCCCCGTTTTAATCTAAATTAACGCTCTCGGTATATAATACGTGTATTGAGATAAATTATTGCCCTACTGGTATAATAATTTAAAAATTTCCATGCATCAGGGTATTTTTTTTCCAAATGAGCAACATAAAAACCGGATGACGGGAGTATGCAAAGCAGTTATCCGCTTTAACTTCTAATTTCCCTGCGCATAAAAAGGTAATAAGCAATGGCAAAACAACCTGTACTGGCGGCAATCATGCCGCTTAACTGGGGCCATACAATCATCAGGCTCTCTTTTACCGGCAGCGGGCTGGGAATGGCACCTGCCATTTGCTCCATACTCATCGGGCCGAGGCTCCGTATCGATGGCATCAATAGTGTGGTGGCCGCATCGGTATAAAGCTGGTTAGGTGCAATCCGCATAATAGCTAAGATAAATTCATTGTAACCCATTACCTGTGCCTGCGTAAGGTAGGCCGGGTCGGGTAAAAAGGCCCTTATAACCAGGTTAACGATAATCGGATAAAAAACGGTAAAAAACAGCCACAGCCCCAGTGCGCTCAGCGCTGCAGTTGCCGGTTGGCGAAAAACAATAGAAAGCAGGATCGATAAACTTAAATAGAATGCAACGTAAAGAAGCGTTACAAAAACAAAACCCATTATTCTGATCAGTTCCTGTGCTTCTAACCTAACGCCTGTTAACACCAGTCCCCCACCAATCATAAGTAAGGTAAGCGAAAGAAAAAGCATGCCTACTATCAGTATTGCACTGCTAAATTTAGCCAGCAGCAGGTTGTCCCTGTAAATCGGCTGTGCCAAAAGCCGGGTTAAAGTTCCGTTGTTCTGCTCCGAATTAATGGCATCAAAACCCATGCTAATGCCAAGCAGCGGTGCAAGAAAACTGAGCAGCACATGGAAAGGCGGCATCGAATTATCTGTTGATGTAAGCAGCTTTAGGTACATAAAAGCATGGTCGGGATCGTTTGTATTGGTAAAGGCTGCTCTGATATTGCTTACCGAAACATATAAAGAAGCCACAAAGGTTAACAGCACCAAAGCAACCAATACCAAAAAGCGCCAGCTCCTAATGTGATCGGCAATCTCTTTTCGGATGATTACGCCAAATGCCCTGTTTGGCTGAGGTGAGGCTGTATATTTTTTATCTTTTGTGCTGCCCAAAGAAAGCCCGCTTGAAGATACCGCTTGATTTTCCATGATTTAGATTTTCATTAAAACTACTTTCAAAATATTTCTGATAGATCTCATCCAGGCCGTACTCCTTACGGCTTACCTGTAAAATGCTGTAACCCTTTTCTACCAAATGGCGAACAATGAGGGGGGTAATATCATGCTGGGTGGTAAACTCCAGCGTATCGCCCAAAATGCCAATGTCTGTAACTTCTCCCCATTGTCTCATTTCGGTCTCCAATGGCCAGGGCTGCTCAATTAAGTGTGCTGTTTTAATTGTGGTAACCGCTCCTTCTTTGCCAAAAAGATGGGCAGAAAGCGAGGCAATATCGCCCTGGGCCAACAGTTTACCGCCAACAAATATGCCCACCCGGTCGCATACCTGTTGTACATGGTGCAGGTGGTGCGAAGAGAGCAAAACGGTTAAGCCCTGCTGCTGGCTCAGGGTTTTAATCAAGCTTAAAAATTCCTTTACCCCTGCAGGGTCTATGCCCAGTGTTGGCTCATCGAGAATAATTACCTCTGGGTCTTTGATCAATACATCAGCCAAACCCAGCCGCTGTTTCATGCCACGCGAAAAAATGCCGGCTTTTTTATCCATGCTGCCGGCAAGCCCCACTATATTAAGTACTTCTTCGGCCTGGTCTTTTAATGTGCTTTCGTCCAGGTTGTTCAGCCTGCCCAAATAAATTAAATTTTCGAGGGCCGTCATCTGGTTATAAAAGCCCACGCTATCTGGCATATAGCCCACCTTTTGCTTTACTGCAATGGGGTTTTTGGTGGCATCATAGCCGCAAACATGCGCAGTGCCGCTGTTGGGTTCGGTTAGCCCAAGCATCATCAATATGGAGGTGGTTTTGCCCGCGCCGTTTGGCCCGAGCAATCCAAAAATCTCACCGCGGTATACTTCCAGGTTCAGCTCATCAACCGCTTTAAAGGTTCCATAGCTTTTGCTTAGGTTCCTGAGTTGTATAATAGGTTCCATCTTATTGTGCTGTTAAAGGATGGATTATCTTCTGCCGTACTTGCGTATAAGGTAGTATACACTGCCAATGGCAAGCACAATCACCAAAATCCCGATCCAGCCAGAAAGCAATGAAGTTTTAACAAACATGCGGAACGCCAGCTGTGTGTTAGCATTGGCACCAGAAAGGCTAAAGGTTGCGGCATAATCTCCGGCTATTGTTTTATCGGGAACTTTTAAAAAGGCGGTAACGGAAACGCTTTTTCCTGCCTCAAGTTTACTGATCTTGGCCGGCTCAAAACGGACTTCCCAGCCGCTCGGCAGCTGACTGCTCAACTCCAGATCGTTCAGGGCCAGCGTTCCGGTGTTTTTAACCTCCAGCTGGATATCTTTATGCCCGCCCGAGCTTACCTCCTCACTCAGCCTTCCACTCGGTGTATTCATGGCTACGCCATACGAGCCTTTTACTACTGCTTCGAGGTTAAGTAAAAGGGTATCATCGGCCGAAACGGCTTTAAGTGGGATATTGTATTTTTTAGGTGATGCATTTGCACTGGCATTAATCTCCACTGCAATTTCCTGGCTTTTGCCTGCATCCATATTGAGCGAGGTAACCTGGCTGCCCTCTACTTTGTAACTCACCACCCAGCCCGCTGGCAGCGTTGCCTTCAGCTCGTAAATGGCCTGCTTGTTGGTGCCATTGTGAAGGGTAGTGCTGTACCTGAAAACCTCATTCGTGGCCGCCTCGATATTAATCAGCTTTGCCGTAAAAGCCGATGGGCCAGCCTTGGCTTCGTTTAAGGGTTGGGCAATAGTGGCCACGGATGGCGCAAAAAAGATGATGAAAAAAAACGCAAATCTTCCTGATAAGCGAAAACGGTTAAATGGTAATGCTGATAACATGATCTAAAATCAAAAAATAAATAATTGCTCTAAAAAATGCTTTCCTGTTTGTTTATCTGATTGGAGGATCAAAAAAAAACAACAAAATAATATTTTCAAATTCCTTTAACATTTTTTAACAATTGGAGGATTAAGGCAGGCTGGCGCTTTTCGGCATTACACAGGTTACAAAAGCTGCGCTTTAAGTTTACACGGTTTTCCCGAAAACTATTGCATCAAACCGTTGATGATCAATAACCGTTTGTCTAGGAATTACAGGCGTTGGTCTAGCGGTTACCAACACTGGTATAATACCAAGTTTTTGCCTGAAACGTTTAATGGGCAGCTGCGTCTTAATAACAAAACAATAGCAAAAACCTAAATATAAAAGATATGAAAACTTTAGCAAAAACAATATTCGCAGCAGCATTAACAGCAGTAGTATTTACTTCATCAGCCATGGCAACTTTTGCAGCTGAGCCTGTTAAAGCAGAAACCAAAACTGCTTCATTATCAAAATTCAGCAGGATCTGGGTAAGTGGTAACGTGAAGCTTATCTTAACACAAGGTGATAAACAAAATGTAGAAGGTACCAGCAATTACGATGCTACAAAAACCTCTGTATCAACTGATGGGAAAACCTTATTTATCAATTCATTAGAAACAAGCCAGGTAACGTTAAATATTACCGTAAAAGATTTAGAAAGAATAGAAGCTTACGGACAATCGGTTGTGCTTACCAGCAATAATTTCGATGTAAAATACCTTCAGTTATTTTTGGGCCAAAGTGCTACAGCGAAAATTAAAACTACAACAGGCAGTTTATACACCATTGTTAAAGATGATGCGGTATTAAAATTAAATGGTACCGCTGGTGAAAGCAAAATGATTGCAAGCAACATGAAAAATGTAAAATTAGCAAACTTTGCCAGTCTTAAATCTGCATCGTATGCTTCTCAAGCGATCATGGAAGCGGAACAAAACGCAATGAATTTAGCGAAATAACAAATAGGTTAATATAGTAAAGGGGGAGCGTATTCCTCATAAATCCAGAGTCAAAACCACACTAAAATTAATAATTGGCTGTGGATAAATAACATCTTATCTTTAATAAATGCCGCCTAACCTACGGGCGGCATTTTAACATTCGGGCGAAGAGCCGTTTTCACCCAACTAGATAGGAAAAATGCTCATATAATCTTCCAGTAGCTTTTCTTTGAGCATTTTTCCTGACCTGGAAAGTGTTTAGGAATTACCAGCTGAATATAAGCTTAAATTTAAAACAACCCTTGAGCACTTAATTACGATTGCAGGAAATAATGGGTTTGAGTATATGTTGTAGGATGTAAATAGCACTAGTTATTTAGCCATAGGAGTTGAACCTATCCTACCCAAGTTGATAACCGAGAGAAAAAGATTCTCCTTAACGGGAAGCTGTAATATTTTGAATCTTTCACGAAATTCTTATTAGAATCCGCAAAAAAAATCTGGTAATTGTAAACAAATTTATGAGCGGCGTTGTTCTTAATATTAATGCTTTCAACTGTTATTATAAGAATTAAGTAGAAAGTATCAAGAATCCATGAACAGATTAAAGTTCAAAATAAGTCTATCATTTTTTAGCATAATGATTTTATTATCATTAACAGTTCAATCCCAAACCTATACCGGCTGTGTAATATACGAAGCATCAGGAGATCCACGTCTTTCCGACGGCATTTATACAACTTCTTTAGGAAGCACTTCCAGTTGTAATGGTTATACTGTTCAAAATTATTCTTCAACCCCAACAACTGGTGCACTCTCTAGCTTTTGTTACACCCCAACTTTAAGTAATGCTTCGCCTGCGCTATATCGGAATTGTGTAACAGGAGGCAGATGTGGAATTATCACAACAATCACGATAGTAAACTGCCCTATAGACGATTACATTGTGTATTTTGCATTAACATTGTCTGTAGCTGCCATAAGCATGTTGAAAAAACAATATTAGGCGCATCCGGTAAGTTTTGTACGGATCAACTGGATATGTCGCGCTACTATCTACCTCGCCAAACTATGCTTCGTTTCCCGCCATGCCCATGGTGCTACAGCATCTTTCTCTTGCCACAAGCCTACTTTATTTTTCCTGGCGGTTATTTCCAGTTGTGAATAAAGTAAATCGCTGGAGTATTTTTTATAATGCCAGGCCATGCCCTGTTTAATCATTTCCTGGTTCACCACCTGTTTTTTGCGGTTAATTACTACAGCAATTAATCTTTTATACCGGTCGTATTTCTGGCCTTGTACACTCACCATTTGCCCGAAACACAAATCGGAGAGTGCTTTTTTAGCATAATTTCCAAAAGGTTGCGAGCCGCGTTTCTCAGGACAATCAATATGCGCTAAGCGGATTTTAATAGGCTGGTTTTGGTATAATACCTCCATGGTATCGCCATCCATAATGCGGATTACTTTGGCGGTAAAAACAAGCTGATTGTAGTTTATTAGTGATTTGCTTTCGCTTGGCGGGATGAAACAAGCCTGGAGCGTTAACAATAAAACCAACAAACTTACTTTTCCCAACCGCATAATGTTTTTCCGTCTTTTTTTGCTTTATCTATTGTGCTTTGTACAATTTTATATGTGCAGTTGCTTAAACCACGGCAACTGGTGCTATAATGATATTTTTTGGCGTTACCACTGTTGCAAATGTACACGGTTGTATTTTCTTTACAAGTAATGTTGATAAAGAAAAAGAGGAGTAAGGAGAGCATTTTCATGATTGTGGGATATTTGCTTGTTTATTTCTTAATAAAATCTAGAATGTATTTAACAGCTTCGGCCTGGTTGCTTGCCGCAGGTTTAAGCTCAAACCTTTTTACACCAGAGCTTTTCATCCAATCTGTCCAGATTAGCCGCATGATTTCCATATCTGTTGGATGCTGTGTTGCTGCTCCTGTTTTGGAAAGCGATCGATCATACATTTCGATCACAATAACTTCTAGGCTTTTTAAAAATGGATTTTTTGCAGGGTTAATCTTAAATTTAGTGTTTTTGGATAAAAAAAAAGCCATATCGCTTCCCTTTGATTTTAAAAAGGCATTGCGAAAATCCGCAACCTTTTTTGCACTCAAATCGTAGCCCTTATCATAAATTCCTGCCTCAATATAACCATCAGTCATTAATACCATGATGTTACGAAATTTGTGGGTTATTTTGCCAAGAGGTAAGTCTGGCAAAATAATCCGATCATCAATACCTGATTGAAAATAGGTCCAAATATCTGCTCCATTTTTAGAGATTGCGGCTTTGTCGTTAAATTTCTTATATTCTGAAATAAAGTTATTAATGTCTTTTGGCAGACAGGAGACAACTTTATTTCTTCCAAGGATATAATTAATTCTGTCAACCTGTTTATCAAATTGCTGGAGATCGACGGTTAACAGGTTCGTATTGATTTTATACAATCCTATTAGTCCTTTATTGATAAAATCGACACTATAATGATCAAATTGGCCATCCGTTCGTTTTAACCGGAGTATGTCTGGCCATATCTTCTTCAATGCCCCTTGAACAATATCCACATCGTTAACTGCTTTTGGATACAACTTAGGATTTAATCGATTTGATAAATCAGGTGCAAAAACTATATTATAGTCAGTAACCTCTTTTGTTCTTTGAGCCGCCGCATACATACAGGCAGAACATATCAAAATGCTTATTAAGAAATATTTTTTCATCAGATTACAACCCGTTTATCTATTTGTGAACTTTTTACCTTTTCGTTTTGCCAATTTACAGCAGTATCAAACGCCTCCCGAGATTTTTCTGTGGCCTTTAGTACCGCATATTCTTCATGTAGGTAATCGTTCCAGCCCTCTAAAAAGATATTGATCCTATCATTTAGCGAATCAATAGAAATTGGAAGATTGTCATTTTCGACATGACTTTTATATATGGTCGCAATATCTATAATGTGTTGTTTCCCCGTAATTAGATCTGTCTTTTTAACTTCCTTTAAAAGGTTTAGTTTATTGGGAATGGAAGTGAGCCTAGCCTCAACAATTTTATATTGAGCATCTAAACTAATATTTTGTGCCTCTATTGCGTAAATTTCCCCCTTAAATAGTAAAATTTTTTCTCCTTCTAATTTTAGATCTTCATCCATTTGTTTGATGAGCAAGTTGTTTTTTAATGTAGCAACATCAGGGTTTCTTTCTTCAAAGATTAACATGAGTTTCTCAAATGCAAACTTTAACATAAGCAAACCAAAGGCACCTAATAAAAATACCAAATAGAAATTAGGATCTGTAAAAGCCATTGATATTCGCCAAGCCTCAGTAGCGTCTCCTATATCATATTTCATTTGATAAATGGCTGCCGAAACTTTGTAAGCGATTGCTGTATCAACTAATACAATTCCAACGAGGAACATGGATATGATAATCCATGTTTTCTTTGTAAAAAGTTTGATGAGTGCGCAAAAAAGTGGGATGCTTACGAAGAGCAAGATAAAAATGATACCTGCCCCGCCTTTTGATAAAGTTAAAGACAAAGCTTTAGGATTAAATATTTCCATCGGAATAGCATCGAATCCCGCGGCCTTGGCAGCCTTCGAGTCTTCAACAGCAAACAATAAAATGTAACATGCTGAAGAGTAGAAGATAAAAAGGTAAGTGATTAAGCAGATATTTGCGAACAATACTGGAATAAACTCATACCATTTAAACTTTGGGCTGACAAAATCTGTTTGCGCAATGCGTATCTTATTCTTTATCTCTGCAATATTTTTTTCATGAAAACCAATTTTATTTTCTTTAAGGCTCTGGATTTCCTGTTTATTTTTTTCGGTCTCAGCTTTTAGGTTGATGAGCTGGTTCTTGGCATTTGACGTTTCGTTTTCTGCTTCTGCCTCAGACGTTTGTAACTGCAAATTGAGATTTTCTTCAAATGTATTAAGGCTCTTTACTTCCTGCTCATCAATCTTGGTTTTTAAACGTTTCTTTTTGTCTTCAACTACATCAATATCGTTTATAAAAACCGAATAAACTGTATCTAATGATTTAGTAAGTACCTGATGATCGCCATTATTATATTTGGAACGCTCATAACCTTGCCCCCTTAACATAGATCGATCAAAATTACCAATCTCTGCAGCAATCATCGAATCGAGTACCTTAGTAAACTCAGAAATAGCATGTTCCTTAGCTGTGTGGGTTTCGGTTTTTGCCTCAACTTTTAAAGGTACAAAAGGAACATCAACCACTTCACCCCGCTGCAGGGCTGCCTTATGGTTAATGTCGTTAAAATTAGTGATTAAATGAGCTACAGTTTCGGCATGATTTGTTACAATTATACTTTCGTGATTATTTTTCCTTGCATTTACCGACCAATTATAAGAACCATGCAGTGCAATCCGTTTATCAATTACACAAAATTTTTGATTCATGATACCATAACCAACATTCTTTATCTTAGTTACTGAAGCTCCCAATGAAACGAGTTCATCAAAATCTAACTTCAGATTCTCTTGATTATCGGCGATGATTAGCTCAACCTTTACATTTTGAGCGGCTTTACTTTTAACGATAGCGAATAATTCCTCGTCAGTAAACCATGCACTGGCAATTAGAATTTCGAAATCTGCTCCTTCTAGCTCTTTAACTATCCGGGCAAAAATCTCTTTGTTGTCTTGCAACACTTGCTGATCGAGTTGGGTATTTTCTGTGAGCATGAGTTTTTCATTTAGGAATGAACACATTGCTGTATCCGTACTTAATTTAAAAATTATTTTAGTTGTTTAATCGTTGTTTGGTAATCTCTAAAGCTCTGTCCGAATGCTTCTGTAAACTCGTAATTGCTAAATTCGTATTCTTCGTTTAAGCCTGTATTCGTACGTAAATTGATCTGGCCATATTTGGCTATTGGAATCTGGTAGTTACCTTTAAATCTTTTATCTGGTGTACCATTTTTATTTACTTTGGCCCAAGTCCTGTCGATTATTTTCGAATCGCGGGGTACCGTACCGGTTTCGGTAAAACGAACATAACTTTGCTGCAGGTTAAGTTCATCAAGCCCGATGATGGCAAAATTTGTGTTATTGGAATACATGATGATGAAGCTGGGATAGAAATATAAATCCGCGCCATTTGCATTTTCGAAGTATAGTGCTTCAAAGTTTGATCTGATATCGATAAGTGATTTAAATGCAAACTTTACATCTCGTTTATTTACAATGGTGCTGGCAGATGATCGCGCTGCCACGCGATCTTGAAAATGGGCACTGGTTACATCCCAAATTTTATGGGAGGTTGTTAAGTTCCCGAATGCTTTCACTAAGCAATCGTACTTTTCCCTGATTTCGGGTTCAAATTCTATATCAAGCTTGACATAACAGTTGTCTATTTGAATTGATGTTTGTTTGATGGCTTCTTTTTGTGCCGTAATATTTATTTTTAAGCTTGCGGGAATAGTCTTTTTTATTAGGCCATAGAGGAATATATAACTTAGCACGAGTTTAGTTTTCGAAAAACCTAAAGTAGCCTGGATTTTTAATAAATCGCTTTTGAGTTCTTTCCTTTGCTGTTGGGCCAATAGAATAGCCTCTTTAACACCAAGCATGTTTTGGCTGGTTATTTCATGAATGTCAGCACTGAAAATATTGTCTAAAACTTCTACCGGCTCGTTTGGCAGGTATACCTGAGGCTGAGTACTTGAGCCTGAAAGTTTATACCTGCTGTTAATGCCTAAAAGTGGAACAGAGGTGTTAAGATAGGTTCCTGATTTTCCGAAAGTCAGGCTTGCCCCTTTAACTCCTATAGAAGTGGCTATACCACTTTTACTTAAGTTTAAATGAACACCAGGGATAATTTTTATTCGTTTGTGAAAGCTCCAAGCCATTTTAGTATTTTTTAATTTTGATACTACAAAAATAAGTTGCTTGAAGGGGCTTACATTACGGGAAACCGTAAAGCCAAAACTATTTTCATAATTAATTTTCAGCAAAAATGGATTCATTAACAGCTGTTTACAAAGCTGGAAAAATGTAGCATATTTTGAATAAGTTAACGCACTAATCATTCTTTGGCTTCACATAATCCTCTGATTTTTCTTTCTTCCACCAGCTATTATCGAGGCGTTTAATGGAAAAAAAAGCGCGGTTTACACCTGGTTTCATGGTTGCTGTATCGAGGTGCCTGCGCCATACGTGGATTAGGGTGTCGGTGCCTATACGTACCCACCAGAAAGTTTTGCCATAACGTTTTGTGGTGTACACTTCGCTTATGGTGCCCTTAATTGTTTTGTTGTTGAAACCGGGTTCCATTAACTGATAGGTGATCACTTTCTTTTTTTGTGCATGGGCATTGCCTATTATGACTGTTAATAATAGCAGTGTAACTAGATGTTTCATGCCACTAAGGTATTTCGGCAAAAAATATATTCCTTACGGCTAACAGTAAGGGAATGATAACTTAATAGAAAGGGTGATGGAATGAGTGAATATAGTTAATGCAAAAATGAGAGGTTGCCCTGCCTGATTCGAAAACAACCTCTACATTTTTTGAGAGATGAGCGGATAATTAGTAGTTTTCTATAGTTTGATGCAACTGGTTTCTGTAATCGTAAAGCTCATCAAGGTTAAACAGCTGCTTTTTCTCGCCAGCATCTTTTCCTTTCTCGAAAGTTTCGATGTACTTGTTAATGGTATTAAAATGGAATCTGCAAATTGGTTTACGGTTATTGTCGTCCAGCAATACGCCAAAGTAAGATTGGGTATCACGCGCAGCGATCCTGGCAGATGGAATCTTCTCGCGCAAGATGGCTTTTACAATCTGGAAAGCTTCTAATTCTTCTTCAGTAGTTACGATTTTAGAAGCATCGGGATCTTCATTAACAGGAATCACTTTGCCTTCCTCCTTTTTCTCAATTTTCTCGTTAATATTCAATGCCGATTTTAAGCGGTCGCTGATAGATTCATTGATCGAAATGGTAAGGGCTTTTTTGGTATAATCTTTAAAGGCAATCATCCGGTTTGCCGTTAAGGGTTTGTCGAAAAAACGGTTTACTAAGAGCTTCACCATTTCATCGGAAGGGCTGTCTATTTCTTTTTCAAATTCCTTTCTGATGGCTTTAATGTATTTTAACCCTTCGGCCGAATCGAGGATCGTTTCTAAATTATATTCGTTTTTGGTGAAACTTTCGAGGATTTTAATGGCATTATCTTTCAGGTCTTCGATATCGATGGTTAAAAATGGTTTTTCATCCATAATGTTCGGCTTTTCCAAATCGGCGTAAAAATTGTAAACTGTACCGTTGGTTAATACCCCAAACCGCGCTTTAGAAACATGGTAATAGCGGTGCAATTGAGAATTATGCGCATCGGCACTTTCCTTCCAGTGTTTACATTCGAAAATGAGGATGGGTTCGTTGTTTTTACGGATCACATAATCTACCTTTTCGCCTTTTTTGGTGCCGATATCGCAAATGTGTTCGGGTATAACTTCTGTAGGGTTAAAAATATCGTAACCGAGGATTTGAATAAAAGGCATTACAAATGCATTTTTCGTAGCCTCTTCGGTATTGATCTGCTCTTTTAAGCCCACCACGCGCTGATGAAGTTGTTCTAACTTTAGTTTAAGATCCATAACTTATCGCATTAAATGGTTTCATCTTTTACTGATGCATCAGGCGCATTTTCTTTGACCGATTCGATGCCGCTATCTCTGGCATCAGCAGTAGTATACATTTGGCTGGTACCGATAATTTCGCCGTTGGCAGCTTTTAAATTGAAATAGTAGGCTCCGTTTTTGGCAATTTTTCTGTCGTACCTGGCATCTGTTGGCGCATTGGTTTTTACCGATTCGATACCTTTGTTGCAGCCAGCTTTTGTGGCGTAGCCCTCGCTGGTGAGGATAACCCTGCCGTTTGCTGCTTCGAGATTAAACTGGTATTCGCCGTTTGTTCTTTTGGTAATGATAAATTTTCCCATAGTTGTTTTTTAAGCTGTTCAAAAGTATGGGAGGGATATGGTGCATCCTTACGGGAAACCGTAGGTTGGTTCATTAGTCAATTGGTTCAAGGTTAATCACTCTATACAATCGCCCGTTTTTAACCACAAAGCGCACAGAGAGAAGGCACAAAGGTTGCAGAGCTGGGTGCTTAGCGGTGCGGAGATCAATCGACTCCCGACTATGGACTGAAGACTAACCTAAGCTAAATCACCTTATTTGCGATGCAATAAGCAATTAGCTGACCATTATTTGAAATATTGAGCGCGGTTTTAATATAATTTATCCGTTTTTCGATGCTGCTCAAGCCAGACGGTTCCATATTTTTTTGTTTCAAAATGCCCGACATTTCTTTTTGGGTTTTTCCATCTAAAATGAGCGAAACGATTGTTTTATCATAGGGCGTAAAATCGTGCAGGTATTCTTCTTTTTGCCTCAGGTTGGGCGAATGGTATTTCTTGTTTTTATAAATGCTTTCTAAAGCCAGTTTAAGATCTTTTGCATCATGGCGGGCTTTAGGTACATAAGCATCGATATTTAATTCTTTAAACAGTGTATTCGCGATTAGTGCCCTGTTTTCTATCGAAAATACCAGCACTTTTAAATCTGGCTGTATTTCTTTTAAAGCTTTGATCAGTTCTCTACCTCCTGCTATTTTTTGTTTCGGATAGTCTTCATCAAAAGAAAGGTCGGTAATGATCAGTTCATAAGGATCGCCATCGCGCAGTGCTTTCTGTACGCGTGTAAATGCATCATCACAATAAAACACATAATCTTTATCTGCTATGGTAATGCCAAGATCTGTAAGGGCGCTACGGAGCGATTTGCTAACAATTTCATGATCTTCGGCGATGAGTACGTTTTTGAACATATTTATATTTTTATAAGGTTGGAAATGAAAATTCAACACGAAGCCCTTCATCAGGCTTGGTATCAAAAGTAATATGGCCCGAAATACTTTCTATACGGGTTTCCGTATTCCTTAATCCATTTTTAGGTGTTAAAAACTCCATTCCTTTTCCATTATCTACATATAAAATAGTTATACGATCATTTTCACGCTTAAAATTTATGGTAACGGTATCTGCCCCACTATGTTTTTTCATATTGGTCATCAGTTCCTGCAAAATGCAAAACACTTCGGCTTTAGTATCATCATTAATAGCTTCCCAAAGTTTTTCGCCGCCACCTTCAAGGGTTATGTTAGTTTCCGCCGAGGCATAAGCGTATAACATTTTCGACAGGTCAATCGAAAAGCTTTCTTCGTTGTTAATGTCTTTGCTATCGTAAGAAAGATCTCTCGATATTTTATAGATTACATCAAGTTTGTCGGCAAGATCATTCTTATCTATTTCGGCTGTGTTCTCTACCTCCGACATTACCTGGTATACCCTATTGGCTACACGGTCGTGAATTTTTTTTACATATTTGAGCTCTGTTTTTTTAACTTCTATTTCTTTTTCCTGCCTTAGGTTTTTCTGCCTTCTTTGGTATAAGAAATAACCCAGTATTAAACAGAGTGCCAAAGTGCCAATCCCTATATTTCTTAGGAGTATATCTTTTTGTTTTTGGATATTCTCTGCTTTAGCCTTCAGAAAATCGGCCTTGCTTTTTTCCGTTTCGTAACGGATGAGGGCAAATTGATTTTTGGCGGCGTTGCGGGCCGTTTGCAAGCTGTCGTCTAGGTTTTTATAAATATTGAAATATTGTTTTGTTTCTTTTACTGGGCTTAATTTTATAATTTTTAGTAACGCTTGCAATTGATCATCAGGGCTTTTTAGTTTTTTAGCACCTTCATACATTTTGTGTGCATAAAATAAGGCTGTATCTGGTTGGCTTAGGGTGTGGTAGTCGGCTAAATGCGCGAAACTGGCGTTCTGTCCCCAAAGATCATGATCTCTTAGGCGAATATGTAATGCTGCTAAAAGTTCGGGTTTGGCATTATAGTGAGGATTTTGCTTCCATTTGTTAAAGGCATAATTGGATAATGTTCTTGCGAAATTTTCATCGCTCATCTTCTTTTTTAAAATGCTGCTAAAGAGTGCCAATGCTTTTTGATAGGCACCAATTTTACCATAGGCATTTGCAATGCTATTCTTAGTTACGAGTACTGATATGCTATCTTGTGCATAAGTTATTGATTGGTTATAGAATATAATGGCTTGCGAATAGTTTTTTAAGTTGGAAGACGCTACGCCAAGCTCGTGAAAGGTAGATTCTAAATATACAAACTGCTCTTTTTTGTCCTTATTGAAATAAGTTAATGCTTCGGTCGAAATTTCCTGACCGCCAAAATAATCTCCTTTGTCAATAGAGGTTATGGCCATATTTACCAGGCACTTTGCGACACCTAAACTATCTTTTTGTTTTAAGAAAACGTCTTTAGCCTTGTTAAAATATATAAAGGAACTATCAGGTACTTTCTTTTCCCTAAATTCGAATGCCTTATCATAATCTGGATTGATTGTTTTTTTTTCTTTTGTTGCTTTCTGTTCCGAACAAGAGAGAAAAAACAATATTGAGAAGAGCGTAAAATAGTAATATTTCAAGGTTTTTGTTTTTTACCCTAAATTATGAAAATAATCATGATTATTCTGAATTTGAGATAAACAATCAAGATGGCGGTGTTAAAAGAAAAAAGACGGCATTGCTGCCGCCTTTTTATCAACTGTACTAATCACCTATTTTGGGTGGTGGCAAGTGGCCATTTTCGCCACCCGTATCTCCACCAGTTTCTCCTGTGCCGTCGCCTGGGGTACCAGGATTGGTCGGATCAGTATCGGCAGTATTTACGGTTGTACCGCTGTTAGGGTTACAATTGTTATTTGTATTTGCAGGCGTTGCCAATCCCAATAGGATCGCAATAAATAAAGGAATGAACATTTTGTCAAAAATTTAGAAATCGAATACTAGGCAGAGTACCCGCGAACCATTCGCGGGCCTTTCTACGGTTTGTATCAGAAGGCCTTCTGAAATTTTTGGGAAGTGATGAGTGTCTGTCGCGGGAGCCAATAACTGCTTCCCAAACCGGCTATTCACAACCGCGATTTCTACTCTTTTATTAATCAGTTTTTTAAATTAGCTTTGATAATGAATCGCCGCCTGTGCTGATCAACGATACAAATATGGGGGCTTCAAATCGCTAGTTATCAAAAGATTCCGTTCGTTCCTGTCATTCCGTTAGAATTCCGGTTAACCGTAAAAATTCCGGAAATTCCACCCTATTTTTACGCTAAATTTTTATAGAAATGTTTGAGGAGTATAAAAAAGACCTATTAAAATTCTTTCAGATCAAGAAAGAAAATCATCTTCTTGCTGAGAATTTGGAATCTCTTGGGCGGGAAAAATTAAAGAAAGAATGTATTAGGATATTTAGACTAAAAAATACTCAAAAGGATAAAGATTTTGTCCGATCAGTGTTTGATCCTACAAATGAATATGAGGATCAAATGAGAAGCATTGAAAAATTTGACTTGGATAAGTTTAGGCCTTTAATAAGTTTTTTAACAGAAAAAGTAAAAACGATTAGAGACGATAAACTCGTTAAGCTTTTTGCATGGTTAATAGATTTTCCTGCTAATGAAGAATGGAGAGAACTTAGTGATGAGGAAAAAAAACGTGTCTTTGAGGATGCAACGAGGAAAAAGAAAATAACTAGAAAAACTGGTGGAGGTAAAACGACAGGCCCTAAGATTGGTCGATCTGGAACAAGACTAATCCCCCACACCTATATTGTGATTACATGTATTCTTTTGCTCTCTATCGGCAGCATCTCTTTTCTGGCCTGGGAGCGCATGGCTACAAGTGTTAGGATGCCTAAAGCAGGTGAAACCTTTATGTATTGGGATGGCGATCATTACGAGCCCGTTAAAGATGGTGAACAAAAAGCTGGTGTTACGATCATCCCATTAAATCTTAAAATACTGAAATAGCAAAGAAAAATTAATCTGCCTGATACCATGACTACTTATTCCTTAGGTAAAGTGTGGTATAAGGGCTATAAAGACAACCACGAATATTTTACTGCGGCCGGCTCGTATCCACCAGATACGCTTAGAACATTAAAAAAACTTTCGCCTGATATATTAAAGTACCATACTTCTAATTACAGGTATATGCTTACCCGATTAGTATGGTTTATATGTGCAGCGTTTTTTGTAGGACTTTGTGGTTATGGAGCAAGCACGTTAAAGAAAGAAGTTAAACAGCCCGTGGATGAAGGGGAGACTGGTAATGCTGCAAATTTTTCCGAAGCCCAATTCGCCCAACAATAGCTTAATCTATTATTGGACTATTAGATGCATTTAGCGACTAAGCAATGTTTTAACCCAAATGCATCGCACCTGGATTAACCCATTACTTATTTTATTGGCCCCAGTTTACCTGAATGTTATTTTTTTGGGCGTAAGCTTTACCTTTTTCCATTAAGGCATTAAAGTTTTGCTCAAAGCGAGCGCCATATTTCTGGTCGATGCTGTTAATGATTTCATCTTTGGCACTTTGGCTGCCTTTGCTGTCGCACAGTTTGGCGTAAGCCAGGTATTCGTTTTTATAAACGGGGATGACCAGTTCGTATAATTGCTGCGAAAGGGCCTTAATTTCTTTTTCTTCATCGCCAGAGGTGGAAAGCTTTTTTACCTTTTCGAGCGATTGCTCGAGGTATAATATTTTGTTGTTGAGGTTGGTGGCGGCTTCATTGCCTTTCTTTTTATTGGATGGGATATCGGAATATTCTTTGGTTTCATCGTTGATGTGGCGGGCCAGATCGGCGCTGGCAAAATCGTTGATCATGTTGGTGTTTAAGATCGTAATGTCGAAAAAATGTGCTGGTGTTTCAGAACAGGCCGAGAGCAAAAGGCTAAGCAGGATTAAAAGGGATACGAATGGTTTTGACGATAGCGCTGGTAATTTGTTCATGATCTAATATAGGGTTTCCTTGTCAAATTTGTTTTGGGGAGGAGCAAAGATTGAGCCGAGTTTTTTAGTCCAAAGTCGTGAGTCCGGAGTCGCTCAACGCATCATCATGAATTAACGAAATCAGTGGGCTTTTTTTGCCACGGAAACATGGAAGGCACGGAATCTTTGAGCGAACTTGTACTGAATTGGGAGGGAAGTGAAAATCGTTTAATTTGAACCACATAAGACATAAAAGGTTCATATAAGCACAATAGCCTTACATGTTCTTCAATGTCTTATGGTGAAAACTTTACACCCCCAACTTTGCGGCCTTTGCGCCTTCTCTCTGTGCGCTTTGTGGTTAAAAATATGGAAAATGTAAGATGGATTATGAAAACAGTCGGGCGTTTGGCGGGGAGCGGTTAGCGCTGATTAAAAAATGCTGAAGCTATATGGCCAAATAATATAGAATGGGATACTCGGTTTGGTCTACAATTGACCGAATAAACCAACCATAATATAACCAACATGGTATTGATAATGAAATACTTAATATGTAGATTTAGTTTTATTTTATGACCTGCTTTAGCTTACATCAATATTCTTGTTATTGAGTTAAAACCAAAAGACCCATTATGAAAGAATCAGCATTAACGGAAAAGAAAAGGCGTTTTATTAAGCGCACTTATTTCGGTGTATCAGACAATCCGCTTGATGATGTAAATCCATTTGATGCCTGGGATGAATTTTTAGCGGCCAAGGTAAAGGATATGAATTGGGGGATAGATCCTGATGCCATTAAAAGGTCAAAAATCAGGTTTGCCTATAATTTTAACCAGATTTTAACGTATTATAATGTTTCGCTGGCGCTTGAAGATATCCTGGTCGACCTGGATAAGGATACACAGACCAACGAAGCGATGATAAACACCTGGGCTGATAAGGCCGTTTTTCCCAGTGATAAGACTGGCACTAAAGCGATAGGAAAATGAAAAGGGCGCTATTATTGATCTCTTGCCTGGGTTTTGGAAGCCTGGCAGCTGCCCAAACAACTGGTGCCGATACCACAGCAAAAAAAAGTATGGTGGAAGCGTCGGCTTCGTTTAAAGTGTTCGATAAATACGGGCTAAAGGTTGACCTTAAATTTATCGATCCGGAAAAAGGATCATTCGGGATCGATTATCAGTTTCAACTGGATAAAAAACTATTGGGCAAGGATCCGGCTAAAATCAATAAACTTAACCTATCATTAGGCAGTAGGGGTTTTGTAACCGTTGCTGAGGATAAAAACAAAAACAGCAGCCTGATTTCGGAAATTAAATTGGAGGGGCAACCCCTGTTCCATGTAAAAGGCAAAGACCTTGGGCCGCGTAGCACTATAGATGCGCTGGCAGATGATGACCCGGAGCTACCTCCCGGAAAAGACCCTCTTGTTCAACAGATACGTGATCAGGCTGCACAGGTAGCTTCGCCCTTGTGGCTATCGTTTAACCTGCATGCGAAACATGAAACCACGCAGGATTTCAGGAATTACGATTTTGCATTTGGCCCGCAGCTTTCTGTTTCTACTTCTTACCTGAGTTCGATCCTCGATTTTCCGTTTGGTTTGTTAAGGGCGGCAAAAAATAACAACCCCAGGCAGTTGGATTTATCTGTTGGTTATGATTATGTAACCGGCGCGAATAAAACCAGCCTTGCTCCTTTGCTTGAAGATTCGAAATTTATGAACAGGTTAAACCTTAAAGCTGAATGGGAAACGGGTATACTTTCTGGAAATGAGCGGATCGCTTTTTTATTCGATTCGTATTACGACCTCGACCGTAATTTATTGTTGAAAGACGCAGGTAAAGACTGGAATTACTTTTACATGATCAGGATAGAAAAGCTGCTTAAAATTAATTTAGGTCCGGGCACCAAAACCAGGGTTGCGATCAAGTATACTGCAGGTGAGCTTCCACCAAATTTCGATAAAGGTTTTGTTCTTGGCGGAGGTTTCTCTATCGATTTTTAGTGAAATGCCTTAAAAGAGCTATGCGCCAGTTCTGTCTCCTTTGTGCCTTCTCTTTTCCCTCTGCGGTTAAAAATTAGTTCTAGTTTAAAGATCTCTCCGCTCCGCGTTGCTTCGGAGATGACGACTTTTCTATTGGAACCTGGCAATGGTAGTGTAATAGAAGAGACTTATATATTAAAAAACTTTACTCTCAGCTCTGCGGCCTCTGTGTCTTTTCTTTGTGCCCTCTGTGGTTAAAAATATGGAAAATGATGATGGATGGAATTTTTAGGCCGAAATCTGAAGCCAAATGACCCAATGACTGAGGAACAACTGGACTACATCCCCTCCTTCAAACTATATACTTTTCCTTCATAAACTCCATTCAACAACTGCACTGCCATTTTGCTTCTTTGCCCGGTTTGGCAATAACACACCACTTTTTTGTTTTTTGGGATAACTGCAAGCGACTCCCTGAGTTCGTACAGTGGAAGGTTGATGCCTCCAATATTGCCGTCTTCGTGTTCGTAGCTTTCGCGTACATCAATTAAAAAAACTTCATCAGCATTGGTTTCCAGCCAGCGATCTAATGTTGTGCTATCGATTTCTGATATGGCTTTATCGGTTTTGGCAGGTGCTGGTTTTGGGGTATCGGTTGGTTTTTTTGAGGCAATTTTAAATACCAATACGGCATTGTTCAATGCATTAACGGTCATCAGTTTGCCCGAAAGTGTTTCGCCAATGCCGCAGATTAATTTTAGGGCTTCATTGGCCATGTACAAGCCTATTAGGCCAGGTAAAATGCCAATTACCCCTCCTTCTACACAGTTATTATTTTCAGTTGGTGGTGCTGGATAGAGGTCTCTATAGTTTGCGCTACCCTGGTGGCTAAATACCGCAACCTGACCTTCGAACTGTAAAATAGAACCGAAAATAAGTGTTTTGCCTAAAGCCACACAGGTATCGTTCACCAGGTAGCGGGTGGTAAAATTATCCGAGCAATCGACTACCAGATCATAATCCTTGCAAATATTCACCGCATTATTAGCCCTAAAACGTTCGTGATAGGTACTGAAGCCCACATGCGGATTAAGCAATTGGAGTTTTGCAGCGGCAATTTTTGCTTTAGGTTGCCCAATATCGGTATGGTTATACAAAATTTGCCGGTGCAGGTTGCTCAATTCTACCACATCATCATCTACAATGCCGATTGTTCCTATACCAGCTGCGGCCAAATACTGCAATACCGGGCAACCCAAACCACCTGCGCCGATAACCAATACTTTGGCGGCTTTTAGCTTTTCCTGTCCGGCGGGGCCCAGTTCGGGCACGATCATCTGCCGGTTGTAGCGGTTTAGTTCTTCTTTTACTAACATGATTTTTGGATCAAACTCATATCCCAATCTTTCCAAATGGGCTCATAGCCCTGTTTTCTGATCATGGCCGCAATTTCCTGTGCCGAACGTTCATCAGATATTTCGAACTGTTCAAGCGATTGAGGTTCCACTTCGTAACCACCGGGATTGGTTTTAGAGCCCGCACTAATGGCGGTAATACCCAACTTAATTACCTGGTTTCTGAAAGCTACCGTTTCACGGGTAGAAATAGACAGCTCTACTTCACTGTTGAATAAGCGGTAAGCACAGATCAGTTGCACCAATTCTTTATCGTTCATCACTACTTTGGGTTCTAGACCGCCGCTAAAGGGGCGTAACCTGGGGAAAGAAATGCTGAATTTACTTTGCCAATATTGTTTTTCGAGGTAAGAGAGGTGCAGGGCCGTAAAAAATGAATCTGTACGCCAGTCTTCCAAGCCGATTAATACGCCAAGTCCCATTTTATGGATCCCGGCCTGCCCCAAACGGTCAGGCGTTTCTAAGCGGTAAAGAAAGTTCGATTTTTTGCCTTTTGGATGGTGCTTTCGGTAGTCATCCTGATGGTAGGTTTCCTGATAAACCAATACCGTATTTAGCCCGTGCGGAATAAGGGTTTCGTAGTCGGCTACATCCAAAGGCTGCACCTCCATGGATATATGGGCAAAATGTGGACTGATGAGGTCTAACACTTTTTTAAAGTAATCCGTGTGCACACTTTGGTTGGCTTCGCCGGTAACGAGTAAAACATGGTCGTAACCCATTCCTTTAATTACCGCAACTTCTTGCATAATTTCCATTGGGTTGAGCGTTCTCCGTCTTACTTTATTGTCATAACTGAAACCACAATAGGTACAGATATTATTGCATTCGTTGGAGAGGTAAAGCGGGATGTACATCTGGATTACCCGACCGAAACGGTCTAAAGTTAATCGCTGGCTAATCTGCGCCATGTCTTCGAGATAAGGCAGCGCTGCGGGAGAAATAAGCGCTTTAAAATCTTCCAGATCGCGCTGTGTATTGCGCAATGCCCGTTCTACATCTGCAGCTGTTTTATCGTAAATACTGGCCTTGGTATCGTCCCAATTGTGGGATTCGAATACCTCGTTAAAACTCTTCATCTAAAAATGCGGTTAGTGGACTGCTTGCTGCAGCATAGTGTGTTTGGGCACCTAGTTTAGACTCGAAAGCCATTCGGCCGGCTTCTACAGCCATTTTAAAGGCAATAGCCATATTAGTTGGATCTTTGGCTATGGCAATGGCTGTGTTTACCAGAACGGCATCGGCACCAATTTCCATGGCTTTGGCTGCATCAGATGGTGCACCTATGCCGGCATCAATAATTACGGGAACCCTGCTCTGGCTGATGATAATCTCTAAAAAATCGATCGTTCTTAATCCCTTGTTACTGCCAATTGGAGCACCTAGCGGCATTACTGCTGCCGTGCCCACATCTTCCAAACGTTTACATAAAACCGGGTCGGCATGGATATATGGCAAAACCACAAAACCGAGTTTAACCAGTTCTTCAGTGGCTTTTAAGGTTTCGATCGGATCGGGCATGAGGTATTTCGGATCTGGGTGGATTTCCAGTTTGATCCAGTTGGTTTCCAAGGCTTCGCGTGCCAGCTGAGCGGCAAAAACAGCTTCTTTTGCATTGCGCACACCAGAAGTATTGGGCAATAAATTGATGTGCGGATATTTAAGGTGATGAAGGATATCGTCGTCCTTACCTTTTAAATCTACACGTTTGAGTGCTACGGTAACCAGTTCGGAGGCCGAGGCAATTAAGGCACTTTCCATCTCTTTGGCAGAGCTGAATTTTCCGGTGCCGGTAAAGAGGCGAGAGCTAAAGGTTTGATCTGCTATGGTTAACATATCTGTAATTTTTAAATCGAATGAATACTGAACTTGCTGTTGATTTCTTCAATAACTGCAGCCGTTTGTGTTTGGTTGGTGAGCGCTGCCGAGATGGCAATTCCGTAAATTCCGGTTTCGAGGATAGCTGGAATATCAGCTGCTTCAATGCCACCTATGGCGATAATGGGGGTATTAATGCCAGCTTTTCGCACTTTTTCCATTAGTTTGTGGTAGCCCGCTAAGCCCACAATCGGGCTCAGGTTTTCTTTGGTCTGGGTAAACCTAAAGGGGCCAAGGCCAATGTAATCGGCACCCTCTGCCACCCTTTGCAAAATGTGTTCGAAGGTATTTGCTGTGCCTCCGGCGATCTGGTGTTTGCCGATAATTTTCCTGGCTTCGGAAATGGGCATATCCTGCAGGCCCAAGTGTACGCCATAACTATTTACGGCTTTTGCCAGGTGCGGAAAATCGTTTACGATAAGCCTGGCGCCATACTTTTCGCATAAAGCCTGTGCAGCTTTTGCAAAAGGCAGGATTTCGGCTTCGGCCTGGTTTTTAATGCGCAGCTGGATCCATTTTCCGCCAGCCTGGAGCACCTGCTCAATGGCATCGATATGGGTGCCTGTTCGGGGTGCTTGCGAAATATATTGTAATGGGTGAATCATATTGATGTTTTTAAAACGGTTGATGGTAAGCAAGGCAATGTTGCTGTGCTTTTTTAAAATTGATTAAAGCTTGAGCGGGATCGTTCCAGATACAGCCCAACAGTGCAATACCATCGAAATTCATTTGTTTTACCTGATCGATCTGGTTGAGGCCAATGCCACCCAAAGCGATTAATTTTGTATTGCTGTTAGGTTTGTTTAAATGAAAACCAGCAGGAATAATCCCCATGTAACCTGGTTTGGAAAGGCTGTTGAATACCGGGCCATAAAAACTGTAATGGTATGGCCTAATGCGATCTATATCTGATAACTGATGAATAGATGTGCTCCATATATGCTTTTGCGGTGGCAGGGTATTGGGCGTAATACTTTTTCTAAAGCTTTCAGTATGGTGGATTCTATGAATGTTATAATCGTTGGCCAATGTATGGAAATGGTGTAAAGCAATGCGGGGATGGTATTCCGGTAAAATCCCTTCAACAATTTTACGGTAACCGGCCTCATCGGCATTTTCCTTGCGCAAATGAAATACCTGTAAACCGGCTTCGAAAAGCTGATTTACAAGATGGCATTCTTCCTTAAAACAGGTTGGCTTGGCAATTACAATCAGTTCCATAGCGGTTTAAGAATAAATTTCGCTTCCTTTTTGGGTAAACTCTTTCGATTTTTCCAGCATGCCCTGTGCTAAAGCTGCCTCTGCTTCCACACCTTGTTTTGCGGCATATTCCCTCACATCCTGCGTAATTTTCATCGAGCAGAAATTCGGGCCGCACATGGAACAGAAATGTGCAATTTTGGCGCCCTCTGCAGGTAGGGTTTCATCATGAAATTCTTTTGCGGTATCTGGATCGAGTGAGAGGTTAAACTGATCTTCCCATCTAAATTCGAACCTGGCCTTGCTTAAAGCATTGTCACGGTATTGCGCACCTGGATGGCCTTTGGCCAAATCGGCGGCATGGGCGGCAATTTTATAGGTAATTACACCGTCTTTAACATCTTTTTTGTTTGGCAGGCCCAGGTGTTCTTTCGGGGTTACATAACAGAGCATCGCTGTGCCAAACCAGCCGATCATGGCAGCGCCAATGGCTGAGGTAATGTGGTCGTAACCTGGCGCAATATCGATCGTTAACGGGCCTAAAGTGTAAAATGGCGCTTCACCGCAATGGTCGAGCTGTTTTTCCATATTGGCTTTAATCAGGTGCATGGGTACATGCCCAGGACCTTCTATAATCGTTTGTATATCATGTTTCCAGGCTATTTTAGTGAGTTCGCCAAGCGTTTCGAGCTCCGAAAACTGTGCGGCATCATTTGCATCAGCAATACAGCCAGGCCTCAAACCATCGCCTAACGAAAAGGCCACATCATATGCTTTCATAATTTCGCAGATCTCCTCAAAATGGGTGTACAGAAAGTTTTCTTTGTGATGGGCCAGGCACCATTTGGCCATAATGGATCCGCCACGCGAAACTATGCCTGTAATCCTTTTAGCGGTTAAAGGCACGTAACGGAGCAGTACACCGGCATGGATGGTAAAATAATCTACGCCCTGTTCGGCCTGCTCAATTAAAGTATCGCGGAAAATTTCCCAGGTGAGGTCTTCGGCTTTTCCGTTTACTTTTTCTAAAGCCTGATAAATAGGAACGGTACCAATGGGCACAGGTGAATTGCGGATAATCCATTCGCGGGTTTCGTGGATATTTTTCCCTGTTGATAAATCCATAATGGTATCGGCTCCCCAACGGCAGGCCCAAACGGCTTTTTCTACTTCCTCTTCGATGGTAGAGGTTACGGCCGAGTTACCGATATTGGCGTTAATTTTTACCAGAAAGTTTCGGCCAATAATCATGGGCTCGAGTTCGGGGTGATTGATATTGCAGGGAATTACCGCCCTGCCAGCTGCCACCTCTGCCCTTACAAATTCGGGTGTGATGTAGCCTTTTGGTGTATTTGCGCCAAAGCTATTGCCCTGGTGCTGGTGGTTCATTACATCGTGCTGATCGCCCAATTGCGCATTTAACAGCTCGATCTGTTGGTTTTCCCTAATGGCAATATATTCCATCTCGGCCGTAATGATGCCTTTTTTTGCATAATGCATTTGAGATACATTGGCACCGGCCTGTGCTTTATAAGGTTTGTTGGTGAAGTTAAAGCGTAGGGCATCAAGCTTCTCATCGGCCAGGCGCTGTTGTCCGTAAGCAGAAGATGGTTCAGGAAGCTCTACCACATCAAGCCTGTCTTTAATCCATTGTTCCCTTAGGCGTGGCAAGCCTTTTTTTACATCAATAACAGCGTTAGGATCGGTATAGGGTCCGCTGGTATCGTAAACCGTAACAGGCGGATTAGGCTCGGTTAAGCCAAATCCGTTATGGATTTTGGTTTCCGATAAACTGATTTCGCGCATGGCCACCTGGATATTGTGGATTTTTCCAGGTACAAAGATTTTGCGTGAGGCCGGAAAAGGACTGCGGCTGATGACCTCTTGGTTCGGTGTTTTTTCTTGTTTCATATGAGTAGAATCAATTATTGAGTGATTGATGAGAGGGGGATTGAGTTATTGAATGACATAATGAGAGAATGACTGAATGGCAGCAGGAGTGAATGGGCTATACTTTACATTCAATCATTCAAAATTCATTCATTTTTACCCTCCCTGCGTGGCTTTTATGAGTATAACCTGATCGGCCGGATTTAATACATGGGTTGCCCAGTCTGCTTTGGGAATAATAGTTTGGTTTACGGCAATGGCAAGGCCGTTTGTTTCGGTTGAAATGACAACAGCAAGCATCTGTTCGATGGAACAGGCTTCGTTGAGCAGATAGTTTTGATTGTTTATAGTTACTTCCATATTTTAAAAAATTGGAAAAACTATAGAGATTGCCCCAAAATGGAGATCGAAAAGACAGCAATGTAAGATTGCTTTCACTTTTCCCTTCGGCAGTACTAACTGCATCAGGTTCAAAGGGTATTTCTCAGCACGTAGGCACCCCTAAAGTTTTTTGTAAATATATGTGATTAAATTTCTAATGCAAATAGAAAATGATATAGATAAAATCTATACTTTATCGCTAGTGGTATTGATGTCATTCTGAACGCAGTGAAGAACCTTTAACCGATGCAACACAGAACCAAAATCTGTTCAATAAAGATCCTTCCTTACACCCAGGATGACAGATTAAGAGAAGTGAATGCCTAACTTTTGCTCACCAAGACTCAGACTTCGGACTAAAGACTAATGAACTAATTAACCAATCCACGCCAACCGCCTTTCGCAAAACGCAAAAATTCCTTACCTTTGCAGCATTACCAAATCACCCCATACATGTAAGATTCATTTCTTTTCAGAAAATAGATAACCAGCAGAGCGGTTCCGTTCCTGCAATTATTTACCATAAAAAAAGAAATTTATGCTTATTCTACAAGGGGCTAACTATATCCATCCCAATGGAGATTTACTGTTTTCAGATTTAAATCTTACCATCAACAAATACGAAAAAATTGCACTCATTGGCCATAATGGGGCAGGGAAATCGACACTTTTAAAAATTTTGTCGGGTAAACTCAGGCCAACTGCCGGATATGTTAAAACGGAATCGGTGCCTTATTATGTGCCACAGCTTTTCGGTCAATTTAATGATTTTACCGTTGCGCAGGCCCTCGGGATTGAAGATAAACTAAAAGCGCTGAACGAAATCCTCAACGGAGAAGTAACAGACGAAAATTTGACTATACTCAACGATGACTGGACCATTGAGGAACGTTGCGTGGAAGCTTTGAGTTATTGGCGATTGGAGGGTTTAGACTTGAACCAAAAAATGGAAAGTTTAAGCGGGGGACAAAAAACCAGCGTATTTTTGGCTGGCATCACGATACACCATCCGGATATTGTTTTGATGGATGAACCGACCAATCATTTAGATCTCGAAGGCAGAAACAGGTTGTACGATTATATCCGATTGACCAGGAATACTTTGGTGGTGGTGAGTCACGACCGTACTTTATTGAACCAGATTGAGAAAGTTTGCGAGCTAAGTAAGCGGGGAATAACCATTTATGGCGGAAACTACGATTTCTATGCTGCGCAAAAGAAAATTGAAAATACTGCTTTGAACAATGATTTAAAAGCAAAGGAAAAAGCACTGCGCAAGGCTAAAGAAGTGGAGCGGGAATCGATAGAGCGGCAGCAGAAGCTTGATGCCAAAGGGAAGAAAAAACAGGAAAAAGCCGGATTGCCGACCATTTCGATGAATACGTTAAAAAATAATGCGGAAAAAAGTACGGCAAAATTAAAGGCTGTTCATACCGAAAAGCTCGATCATATTTCTGCTGAATTAAGCCAGCTCCGTTCTGCGCTGCCTGATGCAGACAAAATGAAGATCGGTTTTAACCAAGCCAGGCTGCACAAAGGGAAAAGTATTGTTGAAGCTAAGGAGGTCAATTTTGCTTTTCACGATCAGCTACTTTGGAAGGAGCCGCTTAGTTTTCAGATTTTTAGTGCTGAGCGTTACGTGATAAAGGGCAGGAACGGATCGGGCAAAACCACCTTGATCAAGCTTATTTTGGGGCAGTTCCAGCCCTCGACAGGAAGTTTAAACCAAGCAGACATTAGCTCCATGTATATTGATCAGGATTATTCGTTGATCGATAATCAACTTACAGTTTACGAACAGGCCCAGCAATACAACTCGGGTGCATTGCAGGAGCATGAAATAAAAATCCGTTTAAACCGGTTTTTGTTTGGTAAAGCCGATTGGGACAAACCTTGTTCGGCCTTAAGTGGCGGAGAGAAAATGCGGTTGATCCTTTGTTCGTTAACCATCAGCAACCAATCGCCCGACCTGATGATATTGGATGAACCTACCAATAACCTCGATATTCAGAATGTAGAAATTTTAACTGCAGCCATTAACGAATACCAGGGAACGCTTCTGGTCATATCGCACGATGAATATTTTCTTGACCAAATCTATGTGGAACACAGCATTGATCTTTAAAATAAATATATAGCCTTATCTTCGTTTTAAATTATTAAAGCCAGTATCCCTATGCAAAACCTGTTAGCATTACAAAGCGGCGAACTTAAAGGAGCAGTATCGTTAAAACTTTCTGAAAACCTAACCGAGTTTCCAAACGAAATATTCGAGTTGGCCGATACTTTGGAGGTGCTGGATTTATCTTTTAATAAATTAAGTGCATTACCGGCAGATTTTGGCCGTTTAAAGAAATTGAAGATTTTCTTCTGTTCAGAAAACCTTTTCACGGTGATGCCTGAGCAATTGGCCGACTGCCCTTCGCTGGATATTGTTGGTTTTAAATCTAACCAGATTACAACGGTGCCTGCGAAATCGCTGAATCCTAATCTTCGCTGGCTGATTTTAACAAACAACAACATTGCCGAATTACCAAAAGAGATTGGGCAGTGTACGCGGATGCAAAAGCTGATGTTATCGGGTAACCGTTTGGTGCAATTACCCGATGAATTAAGTAATTGCCAGAATTTATCGTTACTGCGGATTGCTGCTAATAAACTGCATGAGCTGCCACATTGGATTGCCATGATGCCTAAACTTTCGTGGATCGCATTTTCGGGGAATAACTTTAGTAAAACACCGGCTGTAGAAACACTTTCGTTAATTAACTGGCACGATTTGGAGATTAACCATTTATTGGGTGAAGGCGCTTCGGGCATTATCTCAAAAGCAAACCGGACTATTGGCGATGAAACCCAGGAGGTAGCCGTTAAAATATTTAAGGGCAATGTAACCAGCGATGGCTTGCCGGAAGATGAAATGACGGCCTACATTGCTGCGGGTTACCACCCTGGTTTGGTTAATTTAATCGGACAGATTGCCCTGCATCCGGAAGATAAAAAAGGACTGGTGATGGACCTCATTCCTCATCATTTTTATAACTTGGGTAATCCGCCAAGTTTAGAAAGCTGCACCAGGGATGTTTTCCCTGAAGGGATGCATCTGTCGGAAAAACAGTTGCTGAGTATTGCCAAAACCATTGCCTCCTTAGCCGCGCAATTGCACGAGGCCGGGATTATGCATGGCGATTTATATGCACACAATATCCTAATTGATGATGAGGGCAGTACTTTGTTCGGCGATTTTGGTGCCGCAAGTTTTTATGATCAGGCTGATGCTCCGCTCGCCTTTGCGCTAGAGCGGATAGAAGTTAGTGCTTATGGTTACCTGCTCGATGATTTACTTTCTTTAAAAAATGAAACGGTAAGCAGCGCATGTATGAATACATTGACTGCCCTAAGAAATGCCTGTTTAGTTGCATCGCCATTAAACAGGCCTGGTTTTCAGGATTTAGTTGAAGCTTTAGCGAAGATTTCATTATAACAAGTTGTTAATCTGAGTCCCTGGAAAAATCGTCATCTCGATCCTAAAGCTATCGGATGGAGCAAAGCGAAATGTTCCAAAGGAACTCCTTCGGAGGAGAGAGCTGTGCGCTACACTTAATCATAGATTTCTCCGCTACGGTCGAAGTGACGACCACTTTATAAAAAAATATTAATTCTGCTGTTTTTTTGCCCAATCCAACCTGCGCTGATCTGGCGTTGGTGTAACCTTGAAATTTTCAAATGTGGCGTTAAAACCCTTGCCATCAGGACAGGCAGCCACAAGTCCCACCATTACAGGCGCATTATCCTTAAAATAACACGTACGGATCATGGTATATTTTTTATCATCCAATGAGTAAAAAATCTCTACCGCATCAAGTTTTCTAACGGCTTTCATCCAGATAGATGCTGGTGCCTGTGCTAATTCAACTACGCTCCAGTCACTTGTTTTATGCGTAACCACCGCACTTACATTTTGTTTGCCATTTACAAATTCTACTCCTGCCTTAATCCATTCGTCTTCATTAATTCGGAGCATAATACCCATCTGATCGAAGGTGGTTACATAGTTGCCGGTAATTTTTACTTTTACCTCAAATTCACCACCATAGGTGGCATAATAAAAAGGGGCATCATCCACGGTAAAGCCATAATGTGAAATCCGCCAGTAATCTGTTTTGGCAGGAACAAAGAGGCTAAATGTATTTTTATCTTTGATTTCCCACTTTTCAGGTTCGTTAAACCAGTTCATTTTGGCAAGGCTCTGGGCAGCTGATTTTTGTGTGTTTAATATCGCCAGTAAGGCGATGACGGTTAATAATTTAAGTTTCATTTGTGTGTTTGTGTATTGCAAACTTAAAGCAAGCATCAACTTTTGGAAAGGACATAGATCACTATTTTAATGTGATTATTGTCACGTTTACCGGATAAGGGCAATTGCCTCAGGTATATAAATCTTCAATAAAGAGTACATTTGTACTGTTGTATCAGAAACATGGAAACAAATTTTTTAAGGGCGCATATTGATCAGATTGTTTGTTTAACAGATGAAGAATTTCAATATGCCGAATCTTTTTTTACCAAGCGGAAATATAAAAAACATCAATATATTATTCAGGCCGGTGATGCAGCCAGTTGCGAACATTTTGTACTAAAAGGAATTGTGAAGTCTTCTTATACCGACCATGAAGGCAAAGAATACATTTTACAGCTTGCCATGGAAGAATGGTGGTTCTCAGACCCGAACGCTTTTAACACCGGAATGCCGGCAACCTTAAATGTAGATTGTATTGAAGATACCGAAACCCTTTCTATCTCTTTTGAGAACAAGGAAAAACTTTGTGCCTCTTCCCGGAAAATGGAATACTTTTTTAGGAAAAAATACACCACAGGCAACATGGCTTTGCAAAAACGGGTATTGGCGCTATTGAGTAATAATGCGGGCGAGCGTTACAAACAATGGCGCAATCAATACCCATCTTTACAAAAGAGGATTTCGAAAACCCTTATTGCGTCCTATTTGGGTGTTACCAGGGAAACTTTAAGCCGTTTATCGCTCTAGTTATGGTAATGTGAAAACAATAAGGGCTTTGTTTTATTTGTGGCTGCTAAAATTAACCATCCATTGGATACCGAACCTGTCTTTAAAGCTACCGAAGTAATCGCCCCAGAACATATCATCCATTGGCATTTCGATATTACCGCCTGCTGAAAGGCCGTTAAATAGGCGATCGGCATCTTCGCGGCTTTCGGCATTGAGGTTAATGTACATGTTGTTGCCTTCTTTAAGTGCGTGCCCTGCCGAAGGTACACAGTCAGACGCCATTAAAACCGTGTGCTCATTAATGGGTAGGGCTACGTGCATTACACGGTTTTTTTCCTCGTCGGTTAATTTATCACATTCGGGTGCATCGCCCATTTTTGCAAAGAAGGTAAATTCTCCGCCAAAAACTGATTTATAAAAATTAAAAGCTTCTTCGGCCTTGCCGTCGAAGTTTAAGTAAGGGTGCATGGTTGCCATAATCTTATTTATTTTGTTTACAACTAAGTTACTGCACCTTTTAATGATAAAATGGGTGTACTTGAGACAAATGTAAGGGCGTTTTTGACATCGTCAAATTAATAACTTGTGCGGTTCCACCTTGTTGCGATGACCTTAACTCGGGTGCCAAGCTTGATAAAAAATTGTTTTTACATCGACTAAAATGTTTTATTCATTTTACAATAACTTCTGGATAAGTTATTCTTTAACAGATGAATAAAACTGAACGGAAATAAATCCTTTATCTTTTTCATATTTGTATCAGGGTATTAAACATTTAATGAAATAATTCTCGATCGTCCCAAAATAATTTTAGATTTGAGTAAACACGTCCTCTTTTTGAGGGTGTGTTTTTTTTTGCAAAAAAAAACCTTTCATTGCTGAAAGGTTTCGCGTTTTAATCTAAATCGTCCCGTTGATTTAATTTTAACATTATAAATATAGTTATCAACATGTTAACATCAAATTAAAAGGTAAAAATACCCCTTTCTGGGTAGTGGTTTTCACTACACCACAATAACAGGGATTTAATGTGGAAAATTATTGCCTGCTTCTATACTCTATTTATATGAGGTAACGTTGCCAACAACAAGCTGGAGGCAATACCACGAAAACAGAATAATTAAAGGCCCTGTAATTTGCAAAGACGAACATAAAGAGGCCAAAGGCAAATGTTAGCAAAAAACTGCCGGTAGCCAACTTAATTATGCATCCAGCAATAAGCAATAACCCATCTAGAAACACTCTACTTCCCAAAACCGCGACCAGTTTTCGCCTACACTAAGTTTTACTATACCCTCTTTGCGTGTTAATTCCTGATCGTGGTTAACGCCATCGGCCACTCCGCACCATGGCTCTAAACAAATAAAAGGGGCATCCGTAGCAGCCCAAATGCCAAAGAAAGGGAAATCATCGAAATGGAAATGTAATCCATAATCGTTTTTGTTGTTGAGCAAGCTGATGCAGTTGCTTTGAAGGGTTTTAAAAACCAGCGCATCGTTATAAAACAAATCATGTTTAAGGTTTAACCTGTGGCCACCCAGTTCAATGAGCTCCGTTTCGTCGGCTACTAAGCCATCTTCCAGTTTCCAGAAAGTTAATTTCTCATCGCTATTAAAAGCAAGATAATAATCTTCGTAAACGGTATTGGGGGTATTGGGTACCGCAAATGCCGGGTGCGCACCAATTGAAAATAAAAGCTCGGCAGTACCGGTGTTCTCTACCTCGTAAGTTAAGCTCAGCTTTCTATCTATTAATTGATACCTCAGTTTCAGTTCGAAATAAAAAGGATATACTTTTAAGGTATATTCATTTTGGGTTAAAGTAAAAACAGCTTCAGTTTCACTTATTTTTTCGAAATTAAAAACATGATCACGGGCGAAACCATGGCGTGGTAGCTCATAGCTTTTACCTTGGTAAGTAAAACGGTTGTTTTTTAATGAGCCAACAATAGGAAATAAAACAGGACTGTGTTTTGCCCAATATTTAGGATTGGCATTCCATAAATATTCCAACTTGGTTTCTTTACTAAATAAGCCTTGAAGTTCTGCGCCTTTAGCCGCCAGGCTAACTTTTATATAGTCGTTCTCGAGAGTTATCATTTGCAATCTAAATTAACAAAAAGATGTACTTTAAAAATATCTTTTTTATTAATTTTGATTACTACTTAAAGCTTAAGCAAATGAAAAGCTAAAAGCACTGTTTATTTTATTACCCGCGCATTTACTTTCGCTTAAAATAAAATCAGAAACCCATGGCGATAGATTTAACAAAATTATCAAATGCAAAAGTGAAGGCCGCTATTACCGCATTGCAAAAAGGCGATGAAAAAACGTGGTTTCCTTTATTTGCTATCGATGTTGCCTTTTACGACGACGGAAACCAGATGAAATTTAATAACTTCTTTAAGAAAGCGCTGGGACATGAGCGTTTTACCAGTATAGATAAAGTTGAAAACAACGGATTGGAGGTGTATGGCCATTTCCACTCCGACCAATGGGGTGATTTTAAAACCTGCTTTAAATTTAAGGTAAACAAAGAGGGGAAAATAGCAAGATTGGATATTGGGCAAGCCTCCTATTGAGTTTGGGGGCTGGAGTTGGGCGTTTGGAGTTGGATACGGCTCCGAACTCAAAACTGCCAACTCCGAACTGTTTCAACTACCCACGCTCTTCCCAAATACAGGCAATGTTAATAATGGTTTGTACCGCTTTTTCCATGTCCTGCACACTTACCCATTCTTGTTTGCTATGAAAAGCGTGTTCTCCGGCAAAAATATTGGGGCAAGGTAAGCCCATGTAAGAAAGTCGTGAGCCATCGGTTCCACCACGGATACTTTGTTGTTTTGCCACCACACCTGCCCGTTCAATGGCTTCAATTCCGTATTGTACAATTTTAGGATGCTGATCCAACACCTGTTTCATGTTGCGGTACTGTGCTTTAATATTAATTTTATAGGTAGACTTTGGGTATTTAGCCATCACATTTTTTACGGTTTCTTCTAAAAACTGCCCATGTGCGGCTAGTTTTTCATCGGTAAAATCTCTGATGATAAACTGTGCTTCTGCTTCTTCTACCTGTCCGTTCATACTCACCGGGTGGATAAATCCTTCTTTTTGATGTGTAGCTTCTGGTGTGAGTGTATCTTTTGGCAGCGAATCTAAAATTTCAGCAAGGATCTTAATGGCGCTTTCCATTTTTCCTTTGGCAAAGCCCGGATGAGTGCTTACGCCATAAATTTTAAGGGTGGCGCCATCGGCAGAAAAAGTTTCATCTTCGATTGAACCCAACGTTTCCCCATCTATGGTATAGCCAAAATCGGCACCCAGTTTCTTTAAATCGGCTTTATCTACGCCACGGCCTATTTCTTCATCAGGGGTGAAAAGTAGCTTTATGGTTCCGTGTTTTACATCAGGATTGCGCATTAAAAAGGCAGCCGCTTCCATAATTTCTGCTAACCCTGCTTTATTATCGGCACCTAATAAAGTTGTTCCGCTTGCGGTGATAATAATGTTGCCAATCTGGTGCTTTAAGTCTTTGTGCTCAGACAATTTTATGATAATATTGTTGTCATCTGGCAGAATTAAGTCTTGTCCTTGATAATTGTCATGAATAATCGGTTTAACATTTTCACCGCTACAATCGGGCGAGGTATCCATGTGCGAACAGAAGAAAATTACGGGCAACTGCTTGTTTGTAGTGGATGGGATTGTGCCATACACATAGCCATTATCATCCATTTCGGCATCAATAACGCCAATTTCTAACAGTTCCTGAACCAATTCTTTACCTAAGTTTTTTTGTTTTAAGGTTGATGGGCAAGTTGGAGAATTTGGATCAGATTGGGTATCAATCTTCGCATATTTTATAAACCGCTGCTCCAGAGATTTGTTAAAGTTGGTGTATGTGCTCATAATTCAAAGGTAAAAGTTATAGATATTCGATAAACATATTATTTTTGTAAAAAAACGATATGATTTTTAATTTGCTGAAAGCTACTTACATAACCCTTCTGCTTGTTTTTATAGGAAGTTTTTCTTTTGCCCAATCTAATTACTTTAAGATGTCGTATGGTTTTGGTGGAGGAATAAACAAATCTTATACCGATGTATACAAAGGAAGTTTTGGTTACACGGCCTATGGCGTAATCGATTATCATATCACGCCGTTTGTAACCCTGGGTTTAGAAGGGCAGTATGGTAGGATTCAAGGTGGAGACATTGAAACCGATCCGCACAACCGTCAGTTTATAAATCAATATACCGCCATTACAGCCAATGTAAAGTTAATGCTTGGTGAGGTGGCGAACTACGATAAAAGCGAGTTTTTATACAATTTGAGGGGTTTGTATGTGGGTTTGGGTATTGGGGTAATTAACAACAAGATTACCGATATTGTGCGGTATAAACCAAGTTGGGCTGCATACGATCCTGGCTATGGCCCTTTCCCTGGAAAAGATAAAAGCCTTAATATGGCGGTACCTTTAAACTTCGGTTTTAACTATTACATTAACGATGGTTATGGCTACATGAGGTATGTTATCAATATTAATGCACAATCGAACTATACTTTTGGTGAAGGTTTGGATGGTTATAACGATTCGAGCGCCAAGTTTGAGAACTATTCGCCGGATGTTTACAACGTTTACACCATAGGTTTTAGATATATGTTTGGAACGATTAAATCTTATCGTAAAACCCTTTAATAACATCATTTCATTTCTTAGATTTAAGGCATGAAAAAATTCTTTGTGTTTTGTTTGCTTTCGATGAGATTAAAAGCTGCGGCACAAAAAACACCTTTCGAGCTGAGCGGAAAAATTGAAACCTCAACTTACAATGCTGCTATAACCTATTACGAAAACCTAACTAAGACCTATCCACAGGCCAAATTGTTCACCTATGGACGTACAGATTTTGGTAAGCCTTTACATGTATTGGTTTTGTCGCGCGATCGGGTTTTTGATCCTTCTGAGATTAGAAAACAGAATAAAAGGATTTTGTTGATCAACAACGGCATTCATCCGGGCGAACCAGAGGGGGTGGATGCATCGATGATGCTTGCCCGCGATCTGCTTAAGGCAGGTAAACTGCCAAAAGATGTGGTGATCTGCATTATTCCCCTGTACAATATAGATGGCAGTTTTAACCGTAGCGGAACATCAAGGGCCAACCAGAACGGACCGGTTGCTTATGGTTTTAGGGGCAATAGCAAGAACCTCGATCTGAACCGTGATTTCATTAAAACCGATTCGAAAAATTCAGCAGCGTTTCAACTCATTTTTAATACCTGGCAGCCCGAAATATTTGTAGATACGCACACCAGCAATGGTGCCGATTATCAATATGTAATAACGCTTATCCCTACACAAAAAGATAAGCTGAACCCGATTCTTTCGGGTTATTTAACTAAAACATTGGTACCTGATCTATATAAGGGAATGGAGAAGATGGGTTACCCGATGATTCCCTATGTAAATTCGATAGGCGAAACGCCTGAAAGCGGAATAACCGGATTTATAGATCCCCCACGTTATTCTACCGGATATACCACGCTGCACAACACCATCGGTTTTATGCCCGAAACGCATATGCTAAAGGCATACGATTTGCGTGTGGATGCTACTTACAAGCTTTTGCAAACCTATATTCAGCTTGTAGAACGCGATGCCAAGGTTATTGGAGGGAATAAGCGGAGGGCCGATGAACTTGTTGCTGCACAACAGGAATTTCCTTTAGAATGGAAACTGAACAAAACCGAGGTAAACGATCTGACCTTTAAAGGCTTTGAGGCTGGCCAAAAACCCAGTATGGTAAGCGGTGCCGATCGTTTATATTACGACCGCAGTAAACCTTACACCAAAACCATTAAAGAATGGAATAAGTTCGAACCCGCGGTGTCTATTCAAAAACCGGTTGCCTACATTATTCCGAAAGCCTGGGACCGCGTAATTGCCCTGCTTAAACTGAATAATGTTAAAATCAGGGAGCTAAAAAACGATCAGAAAATTGAAGTAGAAAGTTATTATATCGGCGATTTTAAAACCGGAACAAGGCCCTATGAAGGGCACTATCTGCACTCAGCCGTAAAATTGAATACGATAAAACAGAACCTCCAGTATTATGCAGGCGATTTTGTGGTTTATGTTAACCAGCCTGTTAACCGGTATATTGTAGAAACACTGGAGCCACAGGCTACTGATTCTTATTTCAACTGGAACTTTTTCGATTCAATTCTGGATATGAAAGAACATTATTCTGCATATGTTTTTGAAGATACCGCAACAGCATTGCTAAAAAATAATCCAGAACTACAGCATAAACTGGAGGCGAAAAAAGCTTCAGATGCCGAATTTGCGAAGAATGCGGCCGCACAACTTGATTTTGTATATAAAAATTCTGATTATTACGAAAAAACACACAATCGATATCCGGTAGCCCGTTTGGTTACAGACGTAAAACTTGATTTAAAACAACCCCCATGGAATACTTCAATATTGCACCAGTTGCCTCCGTAATTTTCGTTTTTACCATTATTACCAGCTTATATGCTTTTTACGATCACTCCATTTACGGAAAGTTTATGCTGCATCCGTATAGTGTTTCGAAAGGACAGAATGTATATACTTTGATTACCAGCGGGCTTGTACATGCAGATTGGATGCACCTGTTTTTTAATATGTTTACCTTTTATGCTTTTGCCTTTACGCTGGAAAGATTAATGGGGAGCTGGCAGTTTGGATTACTTTATTTTTTAGGACTGGTGCTGAGTGATCTACCCACCGTTATTAAACATAAAGACCATTTTAACTACAATAGCCTTGGTGCATCCGGAGCGATTAGTGCAGTGCTTTTTAGCTATATTTTATTCAATCCAATGTCTAAAATTTACATCATGTTTATCCCGATTGGAATTCCTGCTGTAGTTTTTGGGATTTTGTATTTAATTTATTGTGCTTATGCTTCCCGCAATTCGAGAGACCACATCAATCATGACGCTCACTTTTTTGGTGCCTTAACCGGATTGATTTTTACGATCATTTTTGTTCCTGGCATTTTGCAGAACTTTATTACCATGTTAACAGGTGGGAGATAGTATCCTTTGGGAAGAATCGTCTTTCCCGTGAAAACGGGAATCCTAATGCAAGAAGTTATATGTTTTTTGGCTTTAAGATACCCAGTCAAGCGGGGTATGACGAAACACCAAAAACTACCCCGCCGTTGGCAAATAGGGTTTCTCGAAGAAACTCATCGGTTCATCAGGGTTTTTAATAATCTCGAATACCACATAACCCCAGGGTTTCCAGAAGTTTTCCAATACCTGGGCATATACTTTATTTTGCCAAACATCAAAAAGCGGTTTGGTCATGTTGCCGCGTAAAGGCATGGCTTCGATATAGGTGGTGCCTTCTACTGGCATAAAAGTATATTCTGGCAAGCGGTTAAACAGATAGGCAGAATAATAAAAACGCGCACTTAGCTCTTCAAACTGTTCGGCTGTTAGTGCTTTTCCTTTTATTTCATTAATGATATCCTGATGATAGCGTTTATTGGTACCATTATCCTGTAAACAGGCGATAATCCCAAAATCTTTCATTTTTAACGAGAAGGTTAAAGTGTTTATCTCATCACGGAAACTGAACGGGGTTTCTCCGTTTTCTAATTTCACTACTGTGATAGACCATGGTGAAAAATCTTCAAACTCCAGGCTGGTATACAGGTTCTGCATCATGAAATTCAGATTGGCAAATTTCATCATTAACGATTGCGACATATTTAAGCCATCTGCAGTCATTTCCTTGCGTAAAGCCGAATGCATTTCGATGTATACAAAGCCATATAAAAACTTGCCGATCCAGTTAAAAAGATCCAGTTCGGGCAATGCGGAAATGGCATCGTACCCTGTTGCAAATGCTGCTTCGATTTTGTGTTCAAGCGGGCTTAAAAACTGCTCGTTTACCTCACTGTTCACCGGGATAACCAAGGTGTTGTAGGAACGGATACTCTCATCCAAAAACTGGATCTGCTCTTCGCCACTTAAACCAGCCTGTGCTAATAACCATTTGGGGATTAACGGCACCTGAACAACAGGCGAATTAAAAGTTTTGCCACTTAGGAAGCAGATTTTGTATAAAAAATCGAAGTTTTGGAAAGGATTGTATAAGCCGGTATTCATCACTGCAATATTAGCCATTATATTTTTAGGGCTTTGCAACGATATTTTATTTTAACGCAGGGATTACAACCACCTCACCATGTTAGCAGTGGTAGTATAGCAATGTCCATCGTTTCCCTCTCCTGCAGGAGAGGGATGCACAGGTAGTGCGTAAAGCAGTTCCTCAAATAGGGTGAGGTTTAGTAATTATTATAATAATAACTGATATCATCAACCAGTTGGCTGTAAATGGGTTTGGTAAATTCTAAAAACAAAGCACTTGGTGGTGGAGGCAGTTGCTCCCTCCTTCTGGTAATGGCCAATTGCTGTTTACTCAGCGCCCTATCATCGCCTTTATAGGCTGCCCAATTATCTCTCCATACATAAGTTCCAGGAAATTTCTGCTGGCGTACCAGTTTTTTTGTACTCCAATCGGTAATGCTCATATCCAATAATCCCGATGAAGAGATGTTCTTTTCGAAAATACTTAAGGTGGCTTTTACTGTACCGTAAATTGGTTTTTTCTCACGGGTTTCGCCAATTACCACACTGTCGCGTTTCAACTTTTCTACCCTTTCTTTTACATAGGTCTGGCCTACCACGAAATCGTCAAAGTTTAAACTCAATACCTGATCCGGAACAATTTTTTGATCTGTTGCCTGTGTTTCGCCATAAAAAATCACAAACTTATTTCTCGAGTAATTTCCAATAAACTGATCGATCTGCTGCTGAAAATAATCAGCGCTTAATTTGTACATGCCGCTGTTAACAATAATCGGCTGAACAACAACCCTGGTTACCGCTGCCCAATAAGCATCCTCCATTTTGGCTTTGGCATCTTTATAATTTGGCTGAAGATTCTGTGTTTTCTCAAATTCGTAATATGCCTTTTTAGCCGATTGGCGGTTGTTTTCTCTCAAATAGCCTAAGCCTGAGTTATACCTTGCGGCAGCTGCATTGTATTTACTATCAGCAAGTTCATTGATGTATTTTTTCGGACCTGGAACAATGGTTAAGCAAGCTGGGCAACTGTTAATATCATCGGCCAATTGATTGATTTTTTGATAATCGTACATCACCGATTCCCACCTGAATAAATCGTTAGACATTTTAGCTTCTTCAATTTTTCGCAGATGGTCCTGCAGCGCTAAATCGTATGCTGTTTTTAGCACTTCCATAGCCTCACTATTTTTTGGCGAGTTTTGCAGCCTGCTTACTGCTTTGGCAACCGAAGCATCGTAATCACCTTTTTGTAAGGCTTTTTTTCCTGTGGTACATCCCCCAATAATTATTAAGGATAAATAAATAAAATACCGTAATCTTGAAATGTTTTTCATGGCAGTGGTAGTTGCGTTAATAAAAACAAAGATAATTTGCAAATCGATAATTACCTTATTTATTTAGAAGACGATTGATAATGAAGATTAGTTGCAGACAATTTGAATTAGAATTAAAACATCCTTTTTCGATCTCGAAATTTACCCGTACCAGCACCCCCTTAATGCTGTTAAAGATCGAACATGAAGGTGTTACAGGTTATGGTGAGGCTTCTATGGTACCTTATATGGGCGAGAGCTACGAAAGCGCAGCGGCTTTTCTTAGCCTTGTAGATTGGGATAAAATCCAGTATCCATTCGATTTCAAAGAAATGATTAGCTATCTGGATAGCCTTGCTCCAGGCCAGCCAGCCATTAAAGCAGCTATTGATATTGCCCTTAACGATATTAATGGAAAGCTGTTAAATAAACCCTGTTATGAAATTTACGGCGCAGATCCTGCTAATATGCCGGTAACTTCTTATACCATTGGGATTGATACACCTGAAGTAATCCGCGAAAAACTGAAAGATGCTGAAGCTTTTAAAGTGATCAAAGTTAAACTGGGGAGGGATAACGATCAGGAAATTATCGAAACGATCAGGAGCATGACCAATGTACCCTTATATGTGGATGCGAACCAGGGCTGGGCAGATAAAATTAAAGCAATTGATTTAATTTATTGGCTGCATAACCAGGGCGTGGTGTTAATCGAACAGCCTATGGATAAAAATAACCTCGATGGGAATGCCTGGCTAACCGAGCGCAGTCCAATTCCTTTGTTGGCTGATGAAGCCGTACAGCGTTTAGCCGACATGGACGACCTGAAAGGCGCTTACCATGGCATTAACGTAAAACTGATGAAAAGCTGTGGCATGTACGAAGGGCATCAGATGATTTTGAAAGCCCGTTCTTTTGGAATGAAAGTGCTGATTGGCTGTATGAGCGAAACCAGTTGTGCCACTTTGGCTGCAGCTGCTTTGGCTCCTCTATGTAACTGGGCCGATTTGGATGGGCCATGGCTCACCAAGAATAACCCCTTTACTGATCCAGCTTTCGAAAATGGTAAGTATATTTTAAAAGATCTGCCTGGTTTAGGCTTAACAGGCATTACTTCTGATCTTTTTCTTTAAAGTAGAGTAGGAATGATTTGAAGAGTCTGAGCGAGGCAATGATAGTAGCATTTTGAATAAGCGTTATATCATCATATTCACTCATTCAAGACTCACTAATTCTAACATTAAATTGCTACTTCTGATCTTTTTCTTTAAAGCTCTTTTTGATGTCTTTGGTAAGTTGATACTTAAAGTAGAACAAACAAGCCGTTGTGCCTACCAAAAAGCCAGCTGGAAGATATTTAGCATTGTTATAACACCAAACCAATCCGAAAATAGAAAGGATAATGGCCAGGTTATAGAAGATATTTAAAGCAAATTTTTTAGCCACGGTAGAAATGATTGAATGACGAAATTAGAGAGTGATTGAGTTAGAGAATTTAGAATGATTAGATTATTGAATGAAAGAATGAATTTTGAATAAGCGATAATAACATTCACTCATTCAAAACTCACTCATTCTATCATTAGTAAACCGGCATGTTCGGATCAAAAGCTTCTTGCCAAGCTAAAATACCGCCTTTTAAGTTATAAAGATTATCAAATCCGTATTGTTGCTCCAACTGCATTACTGCTGCTGCGCTTCTTTTTCCACTGCGGCACTGAATAATTACCGGCTTATCTTTCGCAACCTTATCAGCCTCAATTAAAATTCCACCTAAAGGGATATTCTCGCCTTCAAGATTGGAAACCTCATATTCGAATGTTTCACGAACATCAATCAATTGAAAATCTTCTTTGTTATCGATTTTCTCTTTTAGTTCTTGTACCGATATTTCTTTCATTTTATTAAATGTATTTATGCAAATATAGGAAAATCAACTTTACGCTCCCCATCAAAAAAATGCCATAAAATTTTGTGTGAAACTGTAACAACTTTAACCCTTAGGCGTTTAATTATAAATAGTTACAAATGGACAAACTGAACCGTTTCTTTTGGTTTTGCTCTGGCGCTCATATCCCGACACTGGAAAAGTATCCTTCAGAACAAAATAAATATACTGGCATTGGCGCCACCATCTTTTTTACCGGCTTATTTGCTGCCCTTTCTGGGGGCTATGCCATGTATTTTGTTTTTAAGGGGGATGATCTGGCCGTAATTTTTGCCATTGTTTTCGGCTTTTTATGGGGGGCGGCCATCTTTAATATGGACCGCTATATCGTATCGAGCATTAACAAAAGCGCCAGTACCAATAAACAGTTGTTACAGGCTACACCGCGTATTCTGTTGGCCATTATGATTGGTATGGTAATTTCGAGACCAATAGAACTTAAAATTTTCGACAAGGAAATTAAAGAACGCCTAAAGGTAAGTTACCTAAACGGCCAGCGTTCTAAAATTGATACCCTGAACAAAGCTTTTGAGAAAAAATATCAGGTAGAATTCGGTAGGTTAAATCAACAGAAGGCCACACGCGATTCGCTTGAAAAAGGAATTAAAACGGATAGACAAAAGCTTAATTTCGAGATTTTTGGAAACAAAACCACCGAAACATCCGGCGTAATGGGCTACGGGCCGTATGCCAAGCGTAAGGAAGCTGAAATAGTACAACGCACAGCTGAATTAGATTCACTAAAAGCCGCCATCAATAAATCGGAAGGTTTTGTAGATAAACGCAAAGAATTTGATGGGCTGTTTACCGAAAAGCTGTACACTAAAAAACAGTTAGACAGTTTATCGGATATTGCTGGTTTTGCCGACCGCAACTGGGCATTAGGGCAACTTAAATTTAATGTTGATGGCACACGGGATAACAATACGGCAATTGCTGTTACTTTTATCGGGCTGCTGTTTATCTTTTTTGAATGTTTGCCGGTGTTTGTAAAACTGATGAGTGCAAGAGGACCTTATGATTATGCTATAGCGGATGGGGATGAAGTATCGATTTATCATTCTAAAAAAGATAAGGATTTCCATTTTGAAGTAGCCGATAATATTCATGAAACTAGGGTCGATTCCGAATCATCTAAAAAGAAGGAAATTATAAAAGGAAAAGCTTACCGCGATCTCGAAAAACACGATTGGGATAGCGAGGGCTAAGGGAAAATGTAAGAAGGGAGTTGGGAGCGGATGGTTCATAGATCATGGCTTAAACTATTAAACCGAAAAAAATCTACTGTGAACAATAGGCTATCAGTTATTGACTATCAGACCATCAACTATTATCCATCGTACATTTTACCTCAAACATCTTCCATTTTTATTAAATTGCCCTTATAATCCCGATTTTATGAAGAAATTTTTAGGTGCTGCGGTATTTGGTCTATTATCGTTTCAGGCTTTTGCCCAAAATGAGATCAGTTATACGGTTTCCTTTCCAAATGTTATCCATCATGAAGCTGAAATCAGCATGGTTATCCCAAATGTTCCTGCGGGTACGCTAAAGGTTAGAATGAGCAGGTCATCTCCGGGCCGTTACGCTACACATGAGTTTGGAAAAAATATATATCACCTGAAAGCTTTCGATGCATCAGGAAAACAGCTGGCCATTAAACAAACAGCAGGCGATGTTTATGAAATTCCCAATCATGGTTCCAGCGTAAAAGTAAACTATACACTTTTTGGAAACTGGATTGACGGAACCTATGCTGGTTTTGACGAAACCCATGCACACATGAATATGCCGGCAACTTTTGCTTTTCCGGTAGGCATGGATACCAGGCCGCGACTGGTGAAATTTAATTATGCCGAAAAACCGGACTGGAAAGTAGCTACACAGCTTAAGCCAATGGCCAATGGGACTTATTTCGCGCCAAATCTTCAATATTTTATGGATAGTCCTATCGAAATTGCCAATTATAAAACGGCAAGCTGGCAGGTTAAAAATACCGATGGTAAAGTACAGACCATCCATTTAATTACGCACGCTAACGACGATCAGAAAACCATCAATAATTATGCTGAAATGCTTAAAAAAATGGTTGTTGAACATTTTGCCGTTTGGGGCGAATTCCCCACTTACGATTACGGTAATTATTATTTTCTGGATGATGTGTATCCGGAGAATGCGGGCGATGGAATGGAGCATAGAAACTCCACTTCGATTGTGCAGCGCACACCAAAAATTGCGGGTTATGAATCAAACCTCCTGGGTACTTTTTCGCACGAATATTTTCACAGCTGGAATGTAGAACGTTTAAGGCCAAAAACCTTAGAACCCTTCAATTTCGAGCATGCCAATATGAGTGATGAACTTTGGCTGGCTGAAGGCTTTACCCAATATTATGGCAATCTGCTATTAACCAGGGCGGGTTTAAAAACTACCGACAATGCCATACAAACTTTTAATGGCTTGGTAAATGCTGTTTTACTCTCGCCGGGTGCAAAAAACTTTTCGCCAATTGAGGCCAGTAGGTATGCGGTGTTTGCCGATGCTGGTGTGGCTATCGATCAGACCAATAAAGGCAACATATTCACCTCGTATTACACCTATGGTGCTGCAACTGCCCTGGCTTTAGATCTTCGTTTAAGAACCGAATTTAAGCTCAGCCTTGATGATTATATGCGTGCGCTTTGGAAAGCCTATGGCAAGCCAGAAATTGCATACACTGTACCTGATTTAGAGAAAACCCTCGCGACGCTGACTAAAGATCCTGCTTTCGCTGCCGGTTTCTTTAAAAATTATATTTACGGCACCGAAAAGAACGATTATGCCAAGCTGCTTTTAAATGCAGGCCTTGTTTTGCGCAAAGCAAATCCTGCTAAAGCTTTTGCTGGCTTTGGCAAGATTAATGAGTTGGATGGAAAATTAATTTTAGGGCAAACGCTAATGTGTACGCCTGCATATGAGGCAGGTTTAGATGTTGATAATGCATTGTTGGCCATCGATGGTGTGACGGTAAAAGATGTAGCTGCGGTTGCGGCCATTACTGATGCCCACAAACCCGGCGATGTGCTGAAGGTTACTTATCTTTATCGTGGGGCGCAGAAAACGACACAATTAACCTTGATTGAAGATCCGGCTTTAGAGATTGTTCCCATTGAAAAAACAGGAGGAGATTTAATACCGGCCATGCAAACTTTTAGAGATAAATGGTTAACATCACAGGTAAAATCTAAATCGCAAAACTAATACTTATTATATGAAGAAAATATTCTTTTTTACGCTTGTCGGGATGGCAAGCCTGCAGCTTAAAGCGCAAAACATAGATAAAATCATCACCCGCGAATACACCGATCACCTGATTAAAACCTTAAGTGCCGATGATATGCAAGGGCGTGCAACCTTTACGCCTGGTATTGATAAAGCGGCTACTTTTATCGAATCTGAATTTAAAAAGATCGGTTTAAAGCCTTTAACAGGTGAGAAAACTTTCCGCCAAACCTTTAACAAATACCAGGTTACCAACCTAAGCACAAGTGTTAAGATTGATGGACAGGAAGTTGCCGCAGAAAATTTAATCGTTTCAGGCGTAACTTCAGAAAGTGTTACACTAGATAAGTCGAACACTACTGTTGTTAAATTAGATCCAGAAAAAGCATTTGTGCCTCAGCTAAGGGCAATGATGGGTGCTCAAAAAAATCAGATTATTCTGGTTGACAATAAATTTGCTGATCTGTTTAACCGTTATAGAAGTTACTTCGGTAAACCGGCAACCGTTGATGAGAAAGACGTTAAAGCAACTACAAGCGCTGTGCAGGTTTTTGTTTTGGGTAAAGATGCCGCAACAGATTTTTCGGCAACATTTAAAAGTAAGGTAGATAAAATGCCTTTATTTAATGTTGCAGGGGTAATTCCAGGTAAATCAAAAGCAAAAGAAATTGTGGTTTTCTCTGGCCATTATGATCATTTAGGCTTTTTAAAAAGTGTTGATGGCGATAGTATTGCCAATGGTGCAGATGATGATGCTTCAGGCACGACGGCTATGATTGCCCTTGCCAAATATTACAAAGCGCAGAAAAACAATGAACGTACTTTAATCTTTGTTGCCTTTACTGCCGAAGAAATCGGTGGTTTCGGCGCAAAATATTTCTCAGAAAAACTAAATCCTGATGATGTAGTAGCCATGTTCAATATTGAGATGATTGGTAAGGATTCGAAATTTGGCAAGAATACCGCATTTATTACCGGTTATGAGAGATCTGATTTTGGGAAGATTTTGCAGAAAAATTTAGCTGGGACTGAATTTACTTTCCATCCAGACCCATACCCAGATCAAAACTTATTCTATAGAAGTGATAATGCAACTTTAGCTGCTTTGGGCGTTCCGGCACATACCATTAGTACCGATAAAATTGATATCGATAAATTGTACCATAGTGTGAAAGACGAATATAGTTCTTTGGATGTAGAAAATATCCTTTCTACCATCAAAGCGATCGCAAAGAGCGCAATTACCATTGTAAACGGAACGGATACACCAACGAGGATTCCGAAGTTGAAGCAATAATAGCGGCAGTTATAAAACGGTCGTCATTCCCGCGCAGGCGGGAATCGTAATGCAGTAGGCTTTAAGATTCCCAATCAAGTTGGGAATGACGAGCCGCCCAATACAACTACAAAAAAAATGGCCAGTGAAATCATCACTGGCCATTGCTATTTTATAAGTATTCGTAAGCGAATTACTTACTCAAATACATTGATTTGTCTTTGTAAAGCTTGCGGAAGTAAGGATCTTCCAAATCCTTGATGAAACGGATCGCCTCACCTGTAGATTTCATTTCAGGACCTAACTCTTTCGCTACCTCAGGGAATTTCTCGTAAGAGAAAACGGGTTCTTTAATGGCGTAACCTTTAAGTTTACGAACAATCGTAAAATCTTTCAGCTTCGCTACACCCAGCATAATTTTAGCTGCGATGTTAATGTATGGAACATCGTAAGCTTTTGCGATGAAAGGAACCGTACGTGATGCCCTTGGGTTTGCCTCGATTACATAAACCTTCTCATCCTTAATGGCGAACTGAATGTTTAATAGACCACGTACATCTAATGCTTTTGCAATTTTGATCGAGTATTCTTCCATCGCTTTAGTTACCGTTTCTGATAAGCTGAATGTAGGTAATACGGCAAATGAATCTCCTGAGTGGATACCTGCAGGCTCGATGTGCTCCATCATACCCACAATGTGTACATCCTCGCCGTCAGAGATTGAATCAGATTCTGCCTCTTCTGCCCTGTCTAAAAAGTGATCGATCAATACACGGTTGCCTGGTAAATCGCCCAATAATTTTACTACTGCTTTTTCTAGGTCTTCATCGTTGATTACGATGCTCATGCCTTGTCCACCCAGTACATAACTCGGACGAACCAATACAGGATAACCTACTTCGTTTGCTACAACGATTGCTTCTTCAGCATTCTCTGCAACACCATATTTTGGATAAGGAATATCTAATTCTTTCAACAGGTCTGAGAAACGGCCACGGTCTTCAGCGATATCCATATTCTCAAAAGATGTTCCGATAATCTTGATGCCTCTTTCGGTTAATTTCTCAGCCATTTTCAAAGCTGTTTGTCCACCCAATTGAACGATAACGCCCACTGGTTTTTCCAGCTCGATAATTTCGCGAACATGTTCCCAGAAAACCGGCTCGAAATATAATTTATCGGCCATGTTAAAGTCTGTTGAAACCGTTTCAGGGTTACAGTTAATCATGATGGCCTCAAAACCTGATTCTTTTGCTGCCAATAATCCGTGCACACAAGAGTAATCGAATTCGATACCCTGACCGATACGGTTAGGGCCTGAACCCAATACAATTACCTTTTTCTTATCGGATGGAACAGATTCGTTTTCCTCTTCGAAAGTAGAGTAGTAGTATGGTGTTTTGGCCGGGAATTCTGCAGCGCAGGTATCAACCATTTTATATACCCTGTTTATACCTAAAGCTTTACGGCGATCGTAAACTTCATCTTCTGTAACATTGCCTAACAACCAGGCGATCTGGATATCAGAGAACCCTTTTTGTTTAAGTGTTACGAAGAAATCTTGAGGGATATTGTTTAGTGAATATCTCTTCAGTTCAGTTTCAAGCAATACAAGCTCCTGAATCTGGTTTAAGAACCATTTGTCGATTTTGGTTACCTTACGGATCGACTCCAAAGGTACGCCCATTGCCATGGCATCTTTTATTAAGAACAGACGGTTCCATGAAGCGTGCTCCAAACCGTCCATAATTTCTTCAATATTGCGCACCTGTCTGCCATCTGCACCTAAACCAGCGCGGTTGATCTCTAAACTCTGACAAGCTTTTTGTAGTGCTTCGATAAAAGTACGACCAATTGCCATTACCTCTCCAACCGATTTCATCTGTAGGCCAAGCTCTTTATTAGCGCCTTTAAATTTATCGAAGTTCCAGCGGGGTATCTTAACGATTACGTAATCTAAAGTAGGTTCGAAATATGCTGAAGTGGTTTTGGTAATCTGATTTTCAATTTCATCCAGGTTGTAACCGATTGCCAGTTTTGCTGCAATTTTTGCAATTGGATAACCAGTTGCTTTACTTGCCAAAGCTGATGAACGTGATACACGTGGGTTAATTTCGATGGCGATAATTTCATCGTTTGCCGGGTTAACCGAAAACTGAACATTACAGCCACCAGCGAAGTTGCCGATTGCACGCATCATTTTGATCGCCTGGTTACGCATATCCTGGTAACAACGATCAGATAAGGTCATTGCCGGAGCAACAGTGATCGAATCTCCTGTGTGGATACCCATCGGATCGAAGTTTTCGATCGAACAGATAATGATTACGTTATCATTGCTGTCTCTTAACAACTCTAACTCATATTCTTTCCAGCCTAAAACAGCTTTCTCTACTAATACTTCATGTGTTGGCGAAGCCTCTAAACCACGTTTTAAAGCAGCATCGAACTCTTCTTTTTTGTGTACGAAGCCACCACCTGAGCCACCTAAGGTGTATGAAGGGCGGATTACCAATGGGTAACCGATTTCTTGTGCTGCTTCTTTACCTTCTAAAAATGAGTTGGCAATTCTCGATTCTGCAACACCTACACCGATATCAACCATTAACTGGCGGAAAGCTTCGCGGTTTTCGGTTTTTTCGATTGCAGCAACATCTACACCAACTACTTTTACACCATATTTTTCCCAAACACCACGTTCTTCAGCTTCCTTACAGAGGTTTAATGCAGTTTGGCCTCCCATGGTAGGAAGTACCGCATCAATTCTAGGTAAATCTGCAGAGTCGATGTGCTCTTGTAAAATAACCTCTATTGAATCAACAGTTAACGGGCGCAAATAAACATGGTCGCCGATAACCTTGTCCGTCATAATTGTAGCCGGATTAGAGTTGATAATGGAAACGGTAATCCCTTCTTCTTTTAAAGAAAGAGCCGCTTGCGAACCCGAGTAATCAAATTCACAGGCTTGGCCAATAATAATTGGTCCAGATCCGATAATCAGTACTGAGCGTATGGAAGTGTCTTTAGGCATGATAAAGCTTAAACAATAATTAAAATTCTAAAGTATTGGTTCTTTTGAAACCCTGAAAGCAACGAGATTTTGTGCTTGTAAGAAGAAAAATCCCAACTGTTCTGTCGGGATGCAAAGATACATCTTTAGCATGATTTTTAGGCGTTTTTTTTAAAATAAAAAAGAGCACTATTTAAGTGCTCTTTTTAGATTTTTCTTTTGCAAAATGAACTATTGCTGTAATTTAATTTCGCCTAAATCTGTAGTGGCGCTATCTTTCACGGCAACCTTTTCTATAACAGCATCTTTGTATGGTGCATTGGCTTTTACAACGACAGTGTAAACGCCTTCTTTGAGGTTAGTGAAAGTAAAAACACCTTGACTAATCTGCGCTTTTAGCGTGTCTGTCGCCGCTACAAGCGAAACAGCAGAAGCCGCATCACCCGGTGTAATTTTTCCGATTATTCCACCCAATTTAATATTTGTAAAGGCAATTGAACCTAAAGCAAATATAATAAGCAGAGATAATACAACACATAACTTTTTCATGGTATAACGTTTTAGTTGTTGATGTCTTAAATAAATAACACCATTTAGTACAAATAGTTTTAAATAATGAACACTAATTTTTAGATTGTACTATAAATTATACATGGCTGTCAAAATCAAATGTACGGTTTTATTGCAAATGTTAATTAGTGTTAAAAGAATTTCGTAAAAGTGGCGCTACACGTCAGAATTAAGTCACGAAGTTGTGATATTGGAAATATTGGCAATAATGTTGTAATAAGCAGAACATATATGCGTTTTGTATATACTTTAGACAATGATCTAAAGCTTCCTCCGCGGATTAGTTACCCGCCATGAGGATTTCTTCATAAATAGTTTGTTTGGTTTATTATCCGGTTAGAGGAGCCCTCCTCAACCGGATTTTTTCTTTTAAGGCTTTTTCCATTACATTTGACCCTATTCAGAAAACATATCGTGAATAAAAATATTAAAAAGATCGCTATTGTTGGCCCGGAAAGTACGGGAAAATCTACTATATCTCAATTGCTGGCAAAATATTATAAAGTTTCGTGGGTGCCAGAATACGCCCGCTATTACTGCGAAAACCTGGTTGCCGATTATACGCTGCAAGATGAAGTGAACATGTATTACGGGCAGGTAGCTTTAGAGGATGCTATTTTAGTAACTACCGAAAGCGATTTTATTATTTGTGATACGACTTTTATTACGGTAAAGATCTGGAGCGATGAAGTATTAGGCGAAACACCACAGGTAGTGCTGGATGCACTGCCTGAGCGACCGTACGACCTGTATCTGTTAATGGACATCGATTTGCCCTGGCAAGATGATCCGCTGCGCGATTTCCCCGATAAGCGCGAATATTTTATGCAGGTTTGGCATAAGGAACTGAAAGCACTAAATGCGAATTATAAGGTAATTGGTGGATTGGGTGATGAAAGGTTCGAAAATGCAATTAAGGCAGTAAACGATTTTCTTGGTGTATAAGAAAATAGATGTTTCTTGACTAAATTCATGACTTTGTTTTGAAATTTGCCAAAAGCTCAGGGCGCTCATTTCCCATTAATATAAATGATTTTTTTTAGGAAATGAAAGGTTAGTATTTCATAGGTACTGTAGTCCCGCCATTCGCTAATTCCGATGAAGGATCGGAACCGCTGCTGTCGGGTTTATTGAACAGGGGTTTGCTACCGTGGTGCCTAAAACACAAAACGTTCCTACGGAACGAAAAATAAAACATTTTTTTTCTACCTAGGAGTCGTCCCGATGGGACGGGAAAGGTAAAATAACCACAGGCCGTCCCATCGGGACGATTGCCTGGTAGCCGATTGTATAATTGGCGTTTTCGTTCCGTAGGAACGTTTGGTGGTCATCCATTAATATTTATACCTGCCTGGCCATTTAAACCCAATCAATGCGGGATGCTGCCAATTTAAGCACCAGTTTTGTATTATATTTTGGTAAGCTTGCTTGTTTCACAGGTTTCATCGGAAGCAGAAGCGGGACTGAAATCCCCTAGCACAGAGAACCACTCATTTCCTCGATCTAAAAATAACAGATCTTTCCATTGTACTGTCAATTTTTGTTCAATTAACCTAGAAAGCATCAAAAAATACGGTTATTGTTAAATATTTTCTACATTTGCACCATCATTAGGGGTGCCTTGTTTAAATAAACACAAAAACAGGCTGAGATCATACCCATTTTGAGGTGAAAGGTAGAAGGTAAAAAGGTAGAGGGGTAATGCCATCAACCTAAAACCCTCCAGCCATCAACCTCGAATGCACCTGATCCGGGTAATGCCGGCGTAGGGATTGGAGTTATGGAAGTTTAACTGAAAATCGGCAATGCCCCTTTTCCGATGGGTTTAACTAAAAACAATAAAATTGAAAAATTTACTTTTTGCAGCGCTTGTTGCAATGTTGCCTTTCTTTGCATCGGCACAAATTACTGTTACCGGTAAAGTAACAGATCAAAACCAGCAGCCACTTCCCGGCGCTACAGTTAAATTAAGAAGTCAAAAAACGGCAGTTGTTAGTGATGCCTCCGGAAATTACAGCATCACTAACCTCGTTAACGGAAAATACACTATTGTGGTAAGTTATGTAGGCTATAAAACAATCGAAAAAGCTGTAGAACTTAAACAGCATGCTACGCTGGATTTTAGTCTCTCACCACAAAATTTCCTGGCAGATGAGGTGATTGTCCGCGCTATACGGGCGACAGAAAAATCAGCCACTACTTATAAGAACATTAGCAAGGAAGAAATCCAACAGAATAACTTCGGACAAGATCTGCCTTTTATCCTTCAGAACACACCGGGAGTTGTGGTTAATTCTGATGCTGGTGCCGGCGTAGGCTACACAGGTATCCGTATCCGCGGTAGCGATAATAGCAGGATCAACGTAACAGTTAACGGTATTCCGATAAACGATAGCGAAAGCCAAGGCACGTTTTATGTAAACATGCCCGATTTTGCTTCTTCGGTAGATAACATACAGATTCAGCGCGGTGTAGGTACTTCAACCAATGGTGCAGGTGCATTCGGTGCGAGTTTAAATATCCAGACAACTGCCAGCGAAACGGAGCCCTATGCGGAAGTAAACAGCACTTATGGTAGTTTCAACACCTGGAAAAACACTGTTAAGGTTGGAACTGGTTTGATTAATAACCGCTTTAGCTTTGATGGCCGTTTATCAAGAATCAGTTCTGATGGTTATGTAGACCGTGGTTCATCACTGCTTAAATCATATTTTCTCTCAGGTGCTTACCACGGCAATAAAGACCTGTTGCGCGTAAATGTTTTTTCAGGGAATGAGAAAACCTATCAATCATGGAACGGTATTCCACAATCACGCTTAGAAAATGATGTGGTTGGAATGAATGCCTATATTGACAGAAACGGATTGGGTGCAGATGACGCCGCTAATCTTTTAAACTCTGGAAGAACTTATAACAGTTTCTTGTACAATAACCAAACGGATAACTATACACAGAACCATTATCAGTTAATTTATGCCAGACAGTTTTCTGATCAGTTTTCTTTTAACGGCGCTTTACACTACACTAAAGGCGAAGGCTATTATGAAGAATACAGGGCACAGGATGAACTTAAAAATTATGGATTAAATCCGGTTGTTATTCCGGGAGGAGCACCAGTTACCGAAACGGACTTAATCCGTAGACGGTGGTTAGATAACGATTTTTATGGCGTTACCTATGCCTTTAACTACGTGCCTCAAAAGAATTTAAATTTTACTTTGGGCGGTGCATATAATGAATATAAAGGCGCCCACTTCGGGCAGGTAATTTGGGCCCAATATGCTTCAAATGGAAATATAGACAGGCATTATTATGATAACGATGGTTTCAAAACCGATTTTAACGTTTATGGTAAAGTAAATTATAGCCCGGTAGAATCGTTAAGCTTATTTGCCGACTTACAGTACCGCCGGGTATATTTCGATGTTGCCGGAACGGAAAACAAACTAAACACTTTGGCCGTTAACGAAACCTTGAATTTCTTTAACCCGAAATTTGGTGCAACTTATTTTATCAATCCACAGAGCAATGTTTATGTCTCATTTAGTGTGGCCAACAAAGAGCCCAACCGTGATGACTATACAGATGCTGCTGTAGGTATTTCTCCAAAACCTGAGCGTTTGAATGACGTAGAGTTAGGTTACCGTTTTAAAAACGATAAATTTAATGTCGGTGCAAATGCTTATGGCATGTTTTATAAAAACCAACTGGTAGTTACTGGGAAAATAAATGATGTTGGCGGAAATTTCCGTCAGAATGTAGATAGAAGCTACCGTTTAGGGATTGAGGTAGACGGTTCATATAACATCTCTTCCCAATTTGTATTAAACGCCAATGCCGCATTGAGCAGAAACAAAATCAAGAACTTTACCGAATATTATGATGACTATGATAACGGTGGACAGGTGGTAAACAACTACAAATTAACCGACATCTCCTATTCTCCAAATGCTGTTCTTTTTGGGGAGTTGGTTTACAAACCTGTTAGTGGTTTTGCTGTAGCCTTACAGAGCAAATATGTAAGCAAACAATACCTGGATAACACGCAAAACAACGATAGGACCATTAACGGTTATTGGGTAAGCAATGCACGTTTGGGCTACGACTTTAAATTTGCAGGTGTTAAAAACGTAAACCTTGGTTTATTGGTTAACAATATTTTCGATAAGAAATATGAAAGCAATGGTTATACCTATGGCTACCAGGCAGGTGGTAGCAGGGTAACCGAAAACTTCTTTTACCCACAAGCGGGAACTAACTTTTTGTTAAGCCTGAACGTTAAGTTTTAGAAAAGCTTAACATTCAAAAAACAGGATCGTCATTGCGGAATATACTTGCAATGGCGATTTTGTTTATATTGCCCTCCTGATCTTAAAATCAAATCAGCTTAAAATCCTGTTCACCAAGTATGAAATACATAGAGAAGCTTCATTATATTACGCACGATATTCCCCATTTAAGCCATATCGAACAGGTGCAACAGGCTTGTGAGGCCGGGGCAAAATGGGTCCAATACCGTTGCCTGAGCAAAAGTGATGAAGAACTCTTACAGGATATTAATGCGATAGCCGAAATCTGTGATGATTGGGGCACCACCTTAATCGTTACCGATCATGTTCATTTAAATGGAAAGGCCGATATACAGGGTTTTCATATAGAAAATATGGATGCCAATTTTATTGCCCTGCGCAAATTGGTTGGCAATGATATTACCCTTGGGGGATCGGCAAATACAATAGAAAATTTAATCAGACTTGCCCAGGAAGGAGCCGATTATGTTGGTTATGGTCCATTTGCAGAAACTGAAACCAAGCCCAATAATTATGCACTTCTAGGTACAGAAGGCTATCAACAGATAATAAAAGAATTAAAGACTCAATCCGTCAACATTCCGGTATTGGCTGTGGGTGGAATAAAAACCTACGATGTAGAAGCTTTAATGCAAACCGGTATTTATGGTATAGCCGTCTCCGGCGCTATTAATTTTGCAGATGATTTTATTGAAGCCTATCAGGATTTTTACACAGTTGTTAAAGAAAGCGCTGTTAATTAACATTTTATAATTTGAAGCCCATAGGATAATTTTTAGTTTTGGATAAAACCCAGCTAATATGTCTGAAAACGCTCTTCAAACCAATGCATCTTGGAACATTTATAAAAAAATCTCTTTCAGGTTCTTTTTCCTCTTCCTGTCTCTTTTCATCATCCTGTATAACAATGGCGCTTTTCCATTTTTCTACTATGTAATGCATTACCCAGCCATGATGCTAGAAAGTTTAATCCCATGGTTATCTGAGCATATTTTTCAAAGCGATTTAAAAATTCATGCGAGCGGAAGTGGCGATACTTCCTATAAATGGGCGTTGTTGCTCTTTATGTTTTTGGTATCGGTAGTGGGCTGCATCCTTTGGTCGGTTTTCGACCGTAAACGCAAGAGTTACAATGCTGCCTATTACTGGCTTATCGTTCTGGTACGCTTTTATCTGGCTTTTACGCTTGTAATGTATGGGGCTATTAAAGTGATTAAGCTCCAGTTTTACGATTCATCTTTAGATAGGTTGCTCACTCCTTTTGGTGATGCCTCGCCAATGGGGCTGGCCTGGAGATTTCTCGGATTTTCTAAAGGTTACAATATTTTTATGGGGGTTATCGAAATTTCTGCAATTTTATTGTTATTCCGCAGAACGGTAATTGTTGGCGCATTTCTGGCGCTGGCTGCGACAGCACACGTAATGTCAATGAACTATTTTTTCGATGTTCCGGTAAAACTGCTGTCTACAGCACTGGTGGTGATGTGCCTGTTTATTTTAGCCCCCCATTTTTTTAAGTTATATAAATTTTTTGTTAAATATGAAAGCCAGCAGCTCGAAAGAATGTATCGTCCAAGGTATAAAAAACGATGGCACTTTATTTTGGTATATATATGTAAATATCTGTATATAGCTGCTTCAATGCTTTTCTTATTCCCGTCATTAATGACGCGATATAAAACTTACGGCGATGGTGCACCCAAACCATTTATGTATGGTATTTATAATGTTGAAAGTATGAAAGTTAAAGGTGAAACCTTAGCACCTTTAACTACCGATAGTACGCGATGGAAACAGATGATTATTAATTATTCAGGGTATGTAAGGATAAAGAAGATGAACGATAGTTCCGCTAATTTCACTACTGCTTTTGATCAGAAGAAAAAAGAATTGTTGCTAAAATCAACAGATAAAGACTCCACTAAATATGTTTTAAACTATAATGTTATTGGAAAAGATAGACTGATTCTTTCAGGCTTAACAGACAAAGATTCCATATCGGTAAGTTTTAAGCGAAAAGATCTTAAAGATTTTAAGCTCATCAACAGGGGCTTCCATTGGGTGAGTGAATATCCGTACAATCGTTAATCATTTTTACCCCTAACTGATTCTTCCTATACCGTACTTAAAGCGAAATTTCTATATTCGCAATATGTCTTCACACCATATTGTAAAAGAAAAACAAGAGCCGGCTTTATACATCGATGAGCTTGGGAATTTTAATGAAGAGCTTTTGGGGCAACTGCTCGAATGGAGCCCTACGCTTTTGGTTAACGGAGAAAATTACGATAAAATTTTTTCTTTAGGTTTAAAGGTAGATGTGCTTGTAAACGGGAGTGGACAGGAAACACAAGAGGATACAAAAGTTATTCAAGGCCCTGTTGATGCTTTAATGGTGGCGGTAAATTATCTGTACGAAGAGAAATATCCCGCGGTAAATGTAATTGCGAAGAAATTTGATCTGGAGAAGTTTGCCGGATTTGAAGACAAAATTAATCTGGTGGTATTTACCGAAAGGGCAAAACATTATGCAATAAAATCAGGTTTTTCTGTTTGGAAACCTGCAGGAGGTGAATTCCTGATTCATGGCAACCGATATATCGAAGTAACTAACCTGGTGCAGAATGAAGAAGAAATTTTTACTGTAGTTAAAGATGGCTTTGTAGAATTTACTTTTTCAGGACAACCAATTTTTATTAGCGAACCAATATGATTACCCTCAGAAAAGCAAAAGAAGAAGATATAGAAATTATCAGGGCTATTGCCGCGGCAACCTGGCCATCAACGTACCTCGATATTATCGGGCAGGAACAGATTGATTACATGTTGGATAAAATGTACAATAAAGGAGAACTCCTGAAGCAATTTATGGAAGGGCATATTTTCCTGATTGCAGAGGAAGGCGAAAATCAGTTCGGTTTTGCAGGATATTCTATTGTTGGACACGAAGCGCGTATTTACAAACTGCACAAGCTTTATGTGCTGCCCTCTGCACATGGCAAAGGTGTTGGGAAAATCTTAATTAATGAGGTTTTTAACCAGGTAAAAGATGCCGGGGGAAGTGCTTTACAATTGAATGTGAACAAACATAATAAAGCCAAAGATTTTTACTTAAAAGGAGGTTTTACCATTAAAGAATCGGTAAAACTTGATATAGGTGAAGGTTACTTTATGGACGATTATGTAATGGAATATAAATTCTAATCTATTCTTTTAAGGTTCAAATAATATTCGCGTTCGTTCTTTTCAAAATGTTCTATGGCGTAGCGCAGCATGGTACGGGGCATTGTTGCAGCATGTTTTGCCAAGAAAGCCATTAGCTGAGGTTTATTTTTTGTACCTGCCTGCCTGATCCAGCCGCCAACTGCTTTATGGATCAAGTCTTCTCGATCATTTAAAAGGATTTGTGCAATGCCAAAAGTGTCGGTCAAATCGCCTTTACGGATAAAATAAGAGGTGCTCACTATTGATGTCCGGCGCTGCCACATATTTTCAGAAACGGCTAATTGATATAAAATATCCCTTGGTTTATCAAATAAATAACTGCCCACTACAAAACATGCGGCACGGTCTACCAGGTCCCAATTGTTAATCCGGTCGTGCCGGTTAAGGTAAAGTTCAAAAAGGGCTTTCTTTACATCTTCAGGTGTTTTTTTATCCCTTGCCCTAAAATCCATTATGCTTACCGCGCCTGCCCGGTGTTCATGAACCGGACTTTCTAAAAGCTTTTCTATTTCCTGAACAGGCATGGCCACAAAAGCCTTGGCCACTTCGAAAACCTGCCCCATCCGAACGCCAACAAAGCGGTCTCCCGCCCCGTAATCACCTTCCTCAGTTTTAAAATAACGGGTAATCTTTTCCAGTTCTGCGTTAGATTGGTAGGTGCCTAATTTTTCAATAAAAGCAGCAGCTGTTAAATTTGTGGTTCGTTTAGAGATTTTCTCGACAGACATTTTGTTCAGGTTTCCAGTTTAAATATACAAAAAACAGAAAACCCGACCAGCATAACGTTGATCGGGTTTTCACAATTGAATGGGTGAGTGTTAATTTTTCATACGGCCTTGTTCTGCTTCGGTACCCGTTGCACGGCGGCGGGCGGGTTTAATTTCGTTTTTACCGAAGCGGTAGGTAAAACTGATTCTACCAATTTGAGTTTCATTTTTTTGATGTACGGAGTAAGTTAAACCAGGATATGCACTTGATAAATTGTTTTCAGATATATTAAATACATCTGATAAGGCGAGCTTCAAACTTGCTTTTTTGTTGAACAGTGATTTGCTCAAACCAGCATCGACATAATAACGGGCTTTTAAACTTAGGGTTCCATAATCAAGCGGAGATTCGTAACTGCCATTTATTTCTGCTGTAAAACCATCCGTAATGGTAAAGGTTTGTTGCGATTTAAACTGGAAAGATGTTTTTCCGGTTTTTAAAGCGCTCCCGGCTAAATCTGGCGATTTGAAACTGAGGTAAAAAACATTTAAGTTATTATTGGTCTGCCACCATTTCGTAATTTGAACAGGTACGTTTAAATTGGCATTGTAGCTAATGTTGGTGGCAATATTTGCATTCGTTTGATATAACGATTGATTCGCTGCATCTGGCAAAATTACCTCTGCAATTACATCGTTAACCCTGCTATAGCCAATTGAGAGCATATATTTTTGCAATAGTGTATAACTAAGCTCAAAATTGTGTGTATACTGTGGATTTAAAAATGGATTTCCTTTGCTATAGGTAAATTCGTCTAAGTAATAAATAAAGGGATTTAAAGCATCGTAACTTGGGCGGTCTATTCTTCTGCTATAAGAAAAACCTAACTGATTGTTTTTTGAAAGCGTTTGCTGAACAAATAACGTTGGAAAAAAATCCCAGTAATTTCGTTCTACAACAGTATTTTTGGTAATCAGATTTCCTTTCGAATTGGTTTGCTCAACCCTTAAGCCGATCTGTACACTGGTATTTTTAAACTGCTTGTTTATATTGGTATAAGCCGCATTTACATTTTCATCGTATACAAATTGATTGCTTCGTTTAACATCGTTCTGCCAGGTATTGTTCACCAACATTTCTGCCTGCAAATCATTGTCGGTTTTAACCCAGCTGCTTTTAACCCCGGCTTCGAGTTTAACGGTTTTGTTTAGTGAAACATTATAGTCGACTTTAAATGCTTTAATATCAATTATCGATGGAGTATTGTTCCGGGTATACCTGATAGGACGGATTCTATCTCCATTTTGGAACCGGTAATCGTTCTCATAATTAGAACCATCGTTTCCTTTGTACTTGGAATAATCCACATCTGCAGAGATTTCTGAACCCGCGGTATCCAGAACAGATTTATAATTTAAGTTATAAGAAACATTATTGTATTTGTTTGCCTGCAATGAGTTGGTTATCAGGCTAGAATCTACCTGGTTAAAAGATGGGCCAATTAAAGTATTGTTTACCGCAGTTTCATTTCCATGGTTAAAGTAGCCGTTTACCAATAAACCAATCGTATTCTTCTTATCAATAAAGTAATCTATACCTGCTTTAAAGTTATTGTTCTGTTGCTTTCTATGACTGGTACCCACCTGCATAAAATAAGTATCTGGTGTTCCGTTCGAAATACGGTCGATGGCAATAAGGTTGTCGCGCTCATTTCTTCCATAATTGTAGTTTCCGAAAAGGTTCAGTTTTTGTGTTCTATGGTTTAGGTTTAAACCGGCATTTCCCCTAAAGTTTTTGCCATAACCGGCTGTTCCGCTTACACTGCCATTGCTTCCGCCATTTTTGTTTTTCTTCGTTTTGATGTTGATAATTCCCGAGTTGCCGGAGGCATCGTATTTTGAAGACGGATTGGTAATCAGTTCAATGCTCTCAATCTCCGAGCTCTGCATGTTACGCAGTAGGTTCGCCACATCAGCACTGCTCATGTAGGTCTGTTTTCCATCCAGTTGAATCAGTACACCTTGTTTCCCCATCATCGAGATCTTATCATTCTGATCTACCGTTACGCCTGGTGCTTTTTGCAAAACCTCCAGCGCAGTAGAACCTGTCATAACCGAGCTATTGGAAACATTCATCACAATCTTATCCATTTTTCTTTCAATTAATGGTTTAGTTACAGCTACATTCACTTCTTTTAAGTTTTGAGCGTTTGCGGTGAGCTGCGCCGTTCCGAAATCTACCTTTTGATTATCTTCTGTTAAAACGATGGTTTTACTTTTAAGTGTTTTGTAACCCATGTTACTGGCTTTATAAAAATAACTCCCCTTGCCCGAAACATTAAAATTAAATGCTCCGTTTGGATCAGTAAATGCCGTTTTAACCACACTCGAATCGGATGCTTTAAAGAGCACAACAGTAATATAATCTGCAGGTTTTTTGGTTTCATCTAAAATTACCCCGCTAATGTTCGGTTTTGGATTTGTTTGCGCAAAAGCAACTGTAACGGTAAAAAGGAAAGTAACGATAAGTGATATTCTGTATAATGTTTTCATTTTTAGGTATTTATTCTTAAAAAAATAGGCAAAAAGATTTCTATACCGCATGTGCATGCGCTTTCAATTTAATTGCTTGCTTATTTTAAAGTTTAGCCCGGAAACGAAAGGTTTCCGCTTGTTTAGTTATAGGTAAGACGACCGTTTTTTAAAAAGGTTACAGGGAAAGTGAAAAAGTTCCGAGTCGGGTTATTCTCCACTGTGAACATTCGAATACTGCACAAAACAATACATCTACTATTTCAAACACTACCTTTCCTGTTTTATGGTTTTAGTTTTGCTATTATTGCTACAAGTTTGATGAAAATTAAACTTAACCTTATGAAAAAGATCATCTTTATATTTCTCAGTCTCATTGTTGCAGTATCTACCGTTAATGCACAAAAAGGCATCAATTTTAATCACATATATGCTGCGGGAGGAAAACTGCTCATGTGTGTAGATAGTTCAGCTAAAAATGTTTTTTATGCAATTGGCTTTCCCAATCAGCCCCGCACAACCCTAAGTTATTTACCTGAAGTAAACAATTTAAGTATCTCGATTAATTTTAGAAAGAATATCAATATACGGCACTATCGGTACACTATTTTAATAGATAGTAAACCAATCGTGCTAAATAAGCCGATCGACATGACGCAACTGAAAGATACCCATGCAGGAGGGGATGAAGAAATATTCAGTTCGACAACACTTGGCATTTTTCCTGTAAAAGGCAAAATCATTACAACACTTATTTATAGCATAGACAAACCGCAAGATATCGATAAGGCTGTTTTTTACGTAAAGCCTATTCCAAGAGCAAAGATCTTATCTTTTAGAAAGCGTTTCAAAACTAATCAAGGTGTTGATTACAAGTGGATTACCGATATAAAAGACAGAACAAGAATTGCTTTAACTGAAAAAGAAGATGAGCTAACCATTGTGAAAGACAAATCAGATATTGATTATCTCTACTATACATCAATAAAAGACAAAAAAACGAATAAAATAATCTTCAAATCAACTACTTGGGATTATGGCGGCATAATAAGTGAGGATCACGAGGCTTTACCTAGTATAAATATTGATAAAAATATTTTCAAAAAGTCGGGGGAGTATGAAATTATTATTCAGCCCTCGATTAAATGGACCAATTGCCTTGATTGTGATATTTCACCAAAAGAAACCGAAAAATACATAACCAGACATACGCTTGTTATCACTTTAGCCGAAGAAAGCTACACCAAAAAAGAACTTTACAGTTATGCTTTAATGGCAGCATTTGTTATTGGTTTAAATTTTTTGCTTATACTTCACGCTATAAAAAAAAGAAATAAAAAAAAGGTTGTAGAACAAGAGCAGCAAAAAAACACGGCAAAGCTTCAACTTAACTCCATCCGTGCGCAATTAAACCCTCATTTTCTATTTAATGCACTCTCTGGCATTCAAAATTTAATGAACAAAAACGAAATAGACAATGCCAATAAATACCTGTCTAAGTTTGCCCGCTTAACCCGTAATGTGCTTGATGATAAAGAACTGATTAGTTTATCGCAAGAAAAAACTTTACTAGACGATTACCTGCAAATGGAGCAATTGCGGTTTGGATTTAAGTACGAGATTAACCGTTCCGAAAACTTAGATTTGGATAACGTAGAAATACCCAGCATGCTGCTACAACCTTTTGTAGAAAATGCGGTGAAGCACGGCATATCGAAAAAAGCTACTAACGGAAAAATTGTAATCACATTTACTAAGCAGGCAAATGATTTAGTGTTAACTATTAGCGATAATGGAAACGGATTTGACACAGAAAAAAAGAACAATGGCTTAGGTCTTCAATTAAGTGCCAGTAGAATAGCACTCTTAAATAGTATTTATAAAGAAAATCGCTTTACTTTAGCCATACAACCAAGTACTAACGGCACAAAAATAAGCTTAACATTAACCGATTGGCTATAATATTATAATGAAGGCAATTTTAATAGATGACGAAATTTCCAACTTAGAAAACCTGCGGACTTTGTTAGAAAAGCACTGTCCGCAGGTAAGTATAATGGCAACAGCGCAAAATATTAATGATGCGGTTGATATTATTGAAAAATATTCACCTGATTTAGTGTTTCTGGATATTCAAATGGGCGAGCAAACAGGTTTCGATGTACTAAAGCTGCTTCCAACTCGTAATTTCGAAGTTATTTTTGTTACCGCATACGATCAATATGGGATACAAGCAGTAAAATTTGCAGCCTTAGATTATCTTTTAAAACCCATTGATATTGAAGAATTAATAAACGCAGTAAATAAAGCCGAACATAAACTGGCAACACAAATACAAAATCTACAGCTTGATTTTTTACTGCAGCAACTAAAAAAGCCCGAAACCAATATTAGCAAGATTGCCCTACAGATGCAAAGCGAAATAAGGTATGTAGCTTTATCAGAAATTATACGTTGCGAGGCAGACAATACTTATACCCGGTTCTTCCTTTCAAGTAATGAAAAAATATTGGTTTCTAAATCACTTAAAGAATATGCAGATTTACTGCGCCCCAGCGGATTTTTAAGAACTCACCAAAGCCATTTAGTAAATCCAAAATATGTAAAAAGCTGGTTAAAGGAAGACGGCGGTATCTTACTCTTAACCTCTGGAGAAAAGATACCCGTTTCTAAGCCCAACAAAGACACTGTAAAACAAGCCTTGCAACAGCTCTAGGAGAATAAAAGCCTTTATTATTAACCAGTTTCAATAGTAAACCTAATTTATAAACAAAAAGGCCACAGACAGACAAGCTTACGCCTGCATATCTATGGCCTTTAATTCCTGGGTAAAGAAATCTTTTATTTTACCCCAAGTACGTCAACACCTTGTTCAAAAACAACATCAACCGGAATATTCTTTTTGGTTAATCGATCCAGATCTGTTTGAAGTTCGGTATGGATAATCGCTTTATCTTTTTGTGCTTTTTCTACTGCAGCTTTGTCGCCGTTACCCTGAAGGGTGAGAATGAATGCGCTTAAATCGTTCATGGCAGTTGCAAATTTTTCGAAGTTTACTTTATAAGTTCCTTTAGCGGTACGCTCAAAAGCACCTTTCTCCTGAAAATAATTAAAGCATTGCATATTGGCTTTTCCATGCGCCTCAGAAACGCCGAAGCGAACAGAACGTAAAATACCAGCCATAAATGTGGTGTAATAATCTTTTATGTCACCTTTCAGCTCACCTTTTTTAAGTAAGCCTGTTACCATATACAAGCCTAAAATATCGGCTTTGCCTTCTTCTAACCAGCTATACTGTTCTTTCAATGCTGCGCGTACAAAGCCTTTTCCGGTAATGGTTTTTTTTATGCCTAAACCATGAGCTACCTCGTGAAACATGACGTTTGCAAAAAAAGCATCAAACTTAATGTATTGTTGCTGATCGGCTTCAATTAATTCTTTTGAAATCGGTACCAGAATCCTATCAAATTTCGCTTGCATTGCATTTTTCAGCTGCGAACGGCGTGTTCCTTTTTCCTGTTGGATTTTTTCATCGTTCGGAAGATTAACCGCAATGGTTTTAGATCCGGCATTACAGTCTCCTGCATAATAAACCACATCATATGCATTTAACTCAGAGTCGGTTCCAGGTGTTTCGGTTTTGTATTTCGCCGCAACAGGTAAGTTTTTCTGTAATTCAGGAAGCATTTTTACGTACTTCGCCAAACGCTTGCTCCACTCTTTATCTTTGATTAAAACATAAGCTTCGTAACTGGTACGGGCATTAAACAGTTTATCCTCGTAATTTTCGATCGGGCCGATAATAATATCCAAACCATTGGTTTTCATATCTAACCAGGCATAATCACTTGCGGTAAAATTATCCGTTACCAAAGCATCGGCCCTTAAGTTTAAATATTTTTTTAAACCGGCATCTTCAGCAATTAAAGCGGCCTGTTTTAGTAACGAACTTGCTTTTTGTAATTCTGAAGCAAATAACACATGATAAGGTACAGTTGATAATTTGCCTGTACTATCTTTTTGAATAACCGAATATGCACCAAACTTATCAGCAAGATCCGATTTCTCGATGGCTTCTTTTGTAATACCGTATGGATAAAAAGATGCGCCCTCTGGTTTGGTACCAACACCTTCAACAAAAGGTTTATCATTATTTAATCTGTCCCAAGGGCCATAATTGATGTTAACAAAATCGCGTGTTTTTTCATCTTTAATAGTTGCCAGCAAGCTATCTCTTTGTGGATAGGCTTGTTTCCAATATAATTGATCCATAATTTCTGCTGCCTGAATTAATAAAGGCAAAATTTTACGGTCGTTAACACTTAACTCATTTATATTGGTGGTTAATTTTACCCTTTCGTAAATAGGCAGCCGTTGTGCAACATAATTGGTCAGGCTATCTTTTTGTACTACCACAGCCTTTTCATCTTTAGATTTATTATTGCCGGTACAAGACGATAAGGCGCCTATAGAAACAGCTACTGCCGATAAAAACAGGGTTGATTTGTATAAATTCTTCATATTAAAGTATATGGCTGCTAAATTAGTAAATTTTAAAAGCTTTGTATAAAGTTTGATGCATTGGGTGAAGTTTAAGATAACTTTGTAACTTCAACCTGCTAACAATTCATACCATGTTATTTTCAAAGTCATCAAAATCATTATCTATTTCCGCTTTTTCTCTTGTACTTATTTTATCTGCCTGCGGAAGCAGCAAATATGCTGCAACAGAAAAAATCTATAAGGAAAAGGCAAAGGATTTTTCGAAAATAATCAATACCACGCCACCTGTTGGTCAACTTTACGATTCATTAGGAGCAACAAACCAGGAATGGATTGGTTCTGTAAATTTTGGGATACGTAAACCAAATTTTGTGGTGATCCATCATACTGCACAAGATAGTTTGGCACAGACCATAAAAACATTTTTCTCCACTAAGGCAGGTACAAGTGCCCATTATGTGATCGGCCGCGATGGTAAAGTAGTACATATGGTAAATGACTATTTACGCGCAAACCATGCTGGTGTGAGTAAATGGGGAAAAGATACCGACTTAAACTCTTCATCGATAGGAATTGAATTGGATAACAATGGACTAACTGATCCATGGCCTGATGCTCAGATGAATAGCTTGCTAAAGCTGTTGGCCACTCTAAAGAAAACCTATGGAATCCCGACAGCGAATTTTATCGGTCATGCCGATATAGCACCTAAACGGAAAAATGACCCTAAAAATTTCCCCTGGAAAAAACTGGCAGATAAAGGCTTTGGCTATTGGTATGATGATGTGCTGAAAAACCCTCCCGTAGATTTTAATACCGAAATGGCCTTAAAATATATTGGTTACGATACCAGTAACCTCCCTGCAGCAATCACCGCTTTTAAAATCCATTTTATTCAGAGTGATATTACACCAACTTTAACACCGGTAGACATATTGGTTCTGTATAATGTGTATACGAAGTATTAAGTGAAGGGATTTGGCGTAGATTACACTCATGCCGTCATCCTGAACTGGTTTCAGGATCTTTAAAAGTGGAATAAGCCCGAAGTTTATGGCGCAAAAAACAAATGCTAATATTTGCTAGCCCATATTCTCTCCGCCAGGCATTGGAATCCAAATTCTAGCAAAAAAAACACGGATAAATCTGTGTTCATCCGTGTTTATCTGTGGTTTAAAAAAGCTAATTAATTTGGCTTCTTAAACGTATCTTTTAGTGTAACTGTACGGTTAAAAACCAATTTATCTGCAGTAGAATCTCTATCTAAACAGAAATAACCTTTACGGATAAACTGATAACGGCTTTCAAGATCTGCATCTGCCAGGGCTGGCTCGATATAAACATTAGGTAACACCGTTAGGCTTTCAGGGTTTAGGTAATCTTTAAAATCTCCTTCCTCAGCATCTGGTGTTTCAGAAGTAAACAACCGGTCGTACAAACGGATTTCTGCAGTTTTGGCATGCGGAGCACTTACCCAATGGATAGTTCCTTTAACATTTATGCCGCTGGTATCATTTCCACTTTTCGATTCCGGGATGTAAGTACAATGAATTTCAGTAACGTTTCCATTTTCATCTTTCACAAAATCTTCGCATTTAACAATGTAAGCGAATTTTAAGCGTACCATTGCACCGGGCGCCAGGCGGAACCATTTTTTTGCGGGTACTTCCATAAAATCGTCACGTTCTATCCAAAGTTCGTTGCTGAAAGGGATCACACGTGTGCCACCACCATCTTCAGCCTCTGGATTGTTTTCGCCGGTTAAATCTTCTGTTCCTTTTTCGTAATTAGTAATCACCAGTTTAATCGGATCTAAAACCGCCATTACACGGTTAGCCGTTTTATTTAAATCTTCGCGGATGCAAAATTCCAATAAACTTAGCTCAATTAAATTTTCGCGTTTGGCAATACCAATACGTTCGCAAAATTCGCGTACGCTCTTCGGTGTAAAACCTCTCCTACGCAAACCACTAATTGTAGGCATGCGCGGATCGTCCCATCCATTTACTAAGTTTTCGTTAACCAGTTGAAGTAACTTACGTTTACTCATTACCGTACTGGTAAGGTTTAAACGGGCAAATTCATATTGTTTCGAAGGAAAAATCTCTAGTTTTTCGATAAACCAATCGTACAGTTCACGGTGCGAAACATATTCCAATGTACAGATAGAGTGCGTGATGTTTTCGATACTGTCGCTTTGGCCGTGAGCAAAATCGTACATCGGATAAATGCACCATTTGTTACCGGTACGGTGATGTTCGGCATGTTTGATGCGATAGATAATCGGATCGCGCATTAACATATTCGGACTGGCCATGTCGATTTTTGCTCTCAAAATATAAGCGCCATCGGCAAATTCGCCATTTTTCATTTTCGTGAAAATGTCTAAATTTTCTTCAATGCTGCGGTTACGGTATGGGCTATCCTGTCCTGGTTCTGTTGGCGTGCCTTTTAAAGCTGCAATTTCATCTGCAGAGCTCTCGTCAACATAAGCCAAACCTTTTTCGATCAGTTTAACAGCAAAACCATACAGCTCATCAAAATAATCTGAGGCATATAATTCATTTTTCCAGTTAAAACCCAACCATCTGATATCTTCTTGCTGACTGTTTACATATTCTGTTTTTTCTGTTACCGGATTGGTATCATCAAAACGCAGATTGGTATAGCCGCCGTATTTTTGTGTTAGTCCGAAATTTAAGCATATTGCTTTCGCGTGGCCGATGTGTAAATAACCATTAGGTTCGGGCGGGAAACGCGTAACCAAAGTTTCATACTTACCACTATTTAAGTCGTTCTCAACAATTTCTTCAATAAAGTTCAATGACTTCTCTTCACTCATAAAAACCTGTAAATTAGGAATGCAAATGTAAAAAGATTGAGCGGATTTATACAATGATTATAGGTTTATTAGCCCATAGTTGATAGCCGATAGCTTAAGCCTGCATTAATTACGATTAAAATACAGATAAACAGTGATTGAATAGTAAAATGACTGAATTATTGAATGGAAGAATTGGCTCATTCAGTAAAAATAGCTGTGGCTAATATCAATACTTTGCATTAATTAGCAAAGGCAGGCTCATTACATGTTCCATCAACTATTACTTACATTACTTAATAAATTCTATACATTTACGTCAACTTAATATTCATTTATGAGCAAAGTATTAAATCGGCCTATCCGCGTTTTAGTAGCTAAAGTTGGATTGGATGGCCACGACAGAGGGGCCAAAGTAATCGCAACTTCCTTACGGGATGCTGGCATGGAAGTAATTTATACCGGCTTACGCCAAACACCAGAAATGGTGGTAAACACAGCGCTCCAGGAGGATGTTGATGCCATCGGAATTTCCATCCTATCGGGCGCACACATGACGGTTTTTCCAAAGGTTATTCATTTTATGAAAGAAAAACAGTTAGATGATGTGTTATTAACCGGCGGAGGGATTATCCCGGAAGCTGATCGGTTAAAACTAGCAGATATGGGTGTTGGGGAGCTATTTCCTCCAGGTACAACAATGGCAAGTATTGTAGAATATATTCAGAATTGGGTTACAGAAAATAGAAATTTTTAAGTTATGGCATACCAGAATTTAATCTCAGAGATAAAAGAAAACATTTTATACGTTACCATCAACCGTGAAAAAGCGCTGAATGCTTTAAACAAAGATACTTTGGCTGAACTAGCGGATGTAATTGCTTTCGCAGGCAAAACCGATGAAGTAAGAGGTGTTATCTTAACAGGAGCAGGCGAAAAAGCCTTTGTTGCAGGAGCTGACATTAAAGAGTTTTCTGATTATAGTGGTAAACAGGGAGAAGAATTAGCAAAACGTGGTCATGATCTGGTCTTTAATGCCATTGAAAATTCTTCAAAGCCATTTATTGCAGCAATTAATGGATTTGCTTTGGGTGGAGGACTGGAGTTGGCCATGGCCTGCCACATACGCATCGCATCAGATCATGCGAAATTAGGTTTACCTGAAGTTACGTTAGGTTTAATTCCCGGTTATGGCGGTACCCAGCGCCTTACACAGTTGGTTGGAAAAGGTAAAGCAATAGAAATGATTACTACTGCTAATATGATTACAGCTTCGGATGCAGAAAAAATAGGACTAGTAAACTATGTTGTTCCACAGCCAGATCTAATTAGCAAGGCTGAAGAGCTGCTGAATGTTATTAAGCAACGCGCACCGCTAGCTGTTTCGGCAGCAATAAAATCTGTAATTGCAGCCGTAAATAACAGCAATGGCTACGCTATCGAAATTGAAGAATTTGGCAAATGTTTCGAAACTGCCGATTTTAAAGAGGGAGTGACTGCATTTGTTGAAAAGAGAAAAGCAAATTTTTCTGGAAAATAGCATGACTGTGTAGTATTAATCTGATGTATGGTGTAACGAAAGTGTTGCAAAAATTTTCAATGCAATTTATTTTGAGTAATTATGTTAATTAATTATTAACCCTCGTGTGTTTAACACTACATATGGGTTTTTATAATAATAACGCTACTCATGAAAAAGATACTCATTGTTGACGATGAAATTAGCATCGGTTTATTGCTCTGCAAGTTTTTAACTAAAAATGGATTTGAAGTTTCGAATGTAACAACTGGTAGAACGGTTTTACAAATTCTTGAAAAAGAGAGATTCGATTTGGTATTATGCGATTATCGTTTGGATGATACAGATGGGAAGGAGATTTTAATTCACGTTAAGGAAAACTATCCGGCTACCAGTGTGATTATTATTACAGGTTATTCGGATATTAAGCTTGCCGTAGAATTGATAAAACTAGGGGCTTACGATTATATTGTTAAACCGCTCTACCCAGATGAAATTTTAAATACCATAAATAAAGCCCTTGAAACGCAAGAGGCTTTAAAATCACCTAAAAATTTTGAACGCGCTGATCATAATGTTATTTCCGGTTTTCTAAATGATCCGGAATATATAAATGGGGAAAGCGATGCTTCAGCACTTTTACTGAAACAAATCCAACTCATAGCACGAACAGGGTACACCGTCATTTTAACGGGGCAAAGTGGAACAGGGAAAGAATGTGTTGCTAAAACCATTCACCAAAATAGTTCGCGTAGCAGAGAACCTTTCATCGCCATGGATTGTGGTTCTTTAACAAAAGAATTAGCCGCCAGTGAATTTTTTGGACACGAGAAAGGGGCATTTACTGGAGCAGCCTTCACTAAAATCGGTCACTTTGAGCAAGCTAATGGCGGTACATTATTTCTTGATGAGATTGGTAATTTATCCTATGAGATCCAGGCAACTTTACTCAGGGCCGTTCAAGAACGGAAAATTAAGCGGATTGGAAGTACGAAGGAGATTGATCTGGATGTGCGGCTTATTGTAGCTACAAATGAAAATTTACTAGAAGGGATTCAAAAGGGGGTATTCAGGGAAGATTTATATCACCGCTTTAATGAATTTTCGATACATGTTCCATCATTGAAACACCGGGACAATGATATCCTTATCTTTGCTGAACGTTTTCTGGCCGCAGTAAACAAAGAATTGAACAAAAAGATTAAAGGCTTTTCTGATGAAGTGATGAAATGTTTATTAGCATACAATTGGCCAGGTAATGTACGTGAGCTGAAGAATGTTATCAGGCGGATTGCTTTATTAACCGATGGTGATCGCATAGAAACTCATGTTTTACCATTGGAGCTTAGAATGACTGATTATCCTAAGACACAGCACGAAAAAAAAGCGCTTCTTTTGCCGCTAAAATTAAATGATGATAAATCACTTAATTTGCGAAATACTGCTAAGGAAGCCGAATATACGGCTATTTTAGAAGTGCTAAAAGCGGTTAATTTCAACAAGACCAAGGCGGCAAAAATATTAAATATCGACAGAAAAACACTTTACAATAAAATCAAATTCATTGAGGTTGATGATGAGATATAAATTTTAAATCTAGAAAAACAAAATCAGCCATTTTAGCATTTAAAGAATACCCTTATGATCTAAATATGTCAGTATTCTCTTATAAGCAACGCAATAACATTAACCTGGTCATTATTATTGCGCTTGGGGTGTTAATTGCGTATTCTTTACAAAGTATTTTTAGTGCTATTTTAAGTACTTTGGTGCTTTACACGATAATGCGGCCGGCGTATATTCATTTGGCAGAAAATAAGGGCTGGAATAAAAGAGTAACGGCTATTTTCCTGATCACCATCAGCATCATACTCATTGTAATGCCTTTTTATGCATTAAGTAGTATGGTTATCAGTAAAATTTCGGAATTGAAGAACAATGAAGTGTTTTTCAGGAATCTGCTGGTTAAATTACAGCATCTTATTCCGGTTAAAATTAATCAGGATCTTATCCAGGAAGGATTAAACCGCTTAGGGAATTGGGCCACTCAGCTTTTCCCATCCTTAATATCGAGTGCAGTAAATATTATATTAAGTTTATTGGTGATGTACTTTTTACTCTACTTTATGTTAATAGAGCGAAGAAAATTCGAATTTTCATTGATTAAATATGCACCTTTCAGAGAACAGAATGCACTTCGTTTTGGAGATGAAATGCGAAATACAACCTATGCAAATGTATTAGGACAAGGGCTGATCTGCCTCGTTCAAGGTTCGCTTTTAAGTCTTTCTTTTTATGTTTTGGGTTATAAAGATCCTGTATTTTGGGGGGTAATTACAACATTTATTTCTTTTGTGCCCGTTTTGGGGCCACCAGTTGTTTTTGTTCCAGCTGCGATTTTGCAGATTGCGAACGGGAATAATTTTGCTGGCTGGGCCATGCTTATTTTTGGTTTTGTAGTCATTATCAATATCGATAATGTGCTGAGGTTTATCATTGCAAAAAAAGTTGGCAATATTCACCCCATAATTACAGTAATTGGCGTAATTATTGGTATCCCTTTATTTGGAATATTGGGCCTTGTTTTTGGCCCGCTACTGTTATCTTATTTTATATTGCTCGTTAAGATTTACGAAACCAGTACGCTTGCATCAGAAAGATTGGAAAGAATTAAAACAAATAACGAGCATACGGAGTTATAAATATAGCTTAACAATAAATAATGTAGTAGTTTTATATTGTACATAATTGTTAAACCCTTAAATACATTAATTATGAATGATAACTCAAAAGTTGTAGTTGCGCTTTTAGCAGGATTAGCTGCTGGTGCGGCGCTAGGAATTTTATTCGCACCAGATAAAGGTGATGAAACCCGCGATAAATTAAGCCAGTCTCTAAAAGACCTCGGCGATTCTATCAAAGATAAAGCTGCTGATGAAATTAACAACCTTGCCAGCTTAAAGGATAAAGTGGTAAGCTCCATCAAAACGAAATTAAGAAGCGTAGAAGAAGAATATAGTGACGACGTAGAGCACGCGTAATAAATAAATATTGCATAGCCGGGCAAAGCCCGGTTAAATATCAATCTGAATTATGCAGGAAAATAAAGATAAAAGCATTGAAGATCTTGTAGACGATGCCAAAGGGTTTTTAGAGGCCAGGGTTGAGTATACAAGACTTTACCTGGTAGAAAAAGTCTCTAAAGTTTTTGCCGATTTAGTAACCAGTACGGTAGTTATTGTTTGTTTTATATTGGCCTTTTTATTTGGCTCGGTAACTTTGGCGCTTTATCTGTCTGATCTTTTGGGTAGCTATGCCGGAGGCTTTGGTTGCGTTTCCTTGTTCTATATTCTATTGGCACTGGGTGTTTATTTAACTAAAGATAAGTATATCGAAAAGGCAATTATTAATGTAGCCATCAGAAGATACTTTGATAAACTTGCAGATAAGGAGGAAGATGAAAAGGTATAAAGACATCCGTAACCTAGAAGACCTGCAGGCTAGAAAATTAGAACTTAAGGTTGAGTACACCCTTAAGCAGAATATGCTTAAATCGGATACGAGAGCTTATTTTAAACAATTTACCTTAGGCGCGCTAATAAAGCGGTACGCTACACCAAGTAACCTGTTTAAAGCTGACGAAAAATTAAATATTAGTGGAACCGCCATGTCGTTGCTTTTGCCGATGTTTATGAATAAAACCCTATTTAGAGGTGCTGGTTTTTTAACCAAAGCGGCTGTAGGTCTGGTTTCAGGAAAAATCGGTAAATCGCTTGATGCGGAACATTTGTCGGCAATTTTTAATTCTGTGAAGAGCTGGTTGGGAAAAAAGAAAGAGAAAAAAGAAAAGAAATTTGTGGACTACGGCATCCCGCCCGATAGCGAAACTTACTAGTTAAATGGGTCATCAGTCATTTGTTCATTAGTGTGCAATTGCCAAAATGATATTAAATCGAAAGCCTCAGGATGCTAAATTCTGAGGCTTTCTTGATTAAAAACTCAGCCGTTGTAAGCCTTGTTTTATGACGATGCTATTTCTGCTCCCAGCCCAATGAACCAATGACCAGTGAACTAATGAACCTATAAATCTGTTTTAATCTTTAATTCTTTCAATTGCTTCTCGTCAATAGTGCTTGGACTATCGATCATTACATCTCTGCCTGAGTTATTTTTAGGGAAAGCAATCACATCACGGATTGAATCTAAACCTGCGAAAATTGAAGTTAAACGATCGAAACCAAAGGCAATACCGCCATGAGGTGGTGCGCCAAACTCGAAGGCATCCATTAAGAAACCAAATTGTTTTTGTGCTTCTTCTGCACTAAAACCTAAATGTTTGAACATTAAAGCCTGTAATGCTCTGTCGTGAATACGGATCGATCCGCCACCAACTTCAGTTCCGTTGATTACCATATCGTAAGCATTGGCACGTACGTTTTTAGGATCGGTATCCAATAAGGCAATATCTTCAGGTTTCGGCGAAGTGAAGGGGTGGTGCATGGCGTGGTAACGCTCTGTTTCCTCATCCCACTCCAACAATGGAAAATCCAATACCCATAGGGCAGAAAATGTGTTTTTATCGCGTAAACCTAAGCGGTTACCCATTTCTAAACGAAGCTCATTTAACTGTTTGCGCACTTTATCGGTAGAGCCAGCTAAAATCAATAATAAATCGCCTTTTTCTGTTTCAAAAACCTCGCTCCATTGTTTAAGGTCTTCTTCGTTGAAGAATTTATCTACTGAAGATTTAATGGTTCCATCTTCGTTATGACGCGCATAAATCAAACCTGTAGCACCAATCTGCGGGCGTTTGATAAAATCTGTTAATTCATCTAACTGCTTACGTGTATAGCCTGCTGCGCCTTTTGCATTGATACCTACTACCAATTCTGCATTATCAAAAACCGGGAAGCCCTTACCTTTTACCAAGTGGTTAAGCTCTACAAACTGCATCGCAAAACGGGTGTCAGGTTTATCAGAACCGTATAAACGCATCGCATCTGCATATTGCATACGCGGTACTTCCGGTAAGTCGTAATTGCGTACTTCTTTAAATAAAGTACGGATCAGACCTTCAAAAGTATTTAATATATCTTCTTGTTCGATGAAAGACATTTCGCAATCAATCTGGGTAAACTCAGGCTGACGGTCGGCTCTTAAATCTTCATCTCTAAAACATTTTACAATCTGGAAATAACGGTCGAAGCCCGAAACCATCAACAATTGTTTGAAGGTTTGCGGCGATTGAGGCAAAGCATAAAACTCGCCTTCGTTCATGCGGCTAGGCACCACGAAATCTCTTGCACCTTCTGGTGTAGATTTAATTAAAACAGGTGTTTCTACCTCGATAAAATCTAAAGCATCTAAATAACGGCGAACCGATTGTGCCATTTTATGACGCAAAACCAGGTTATTACGAACCGGATTACGGCGTAAATCTAAATAGCGGTATTTCATGCGCAACTCATCGCCACCATCAGTTTCGTCATCGATCATGAATGGAGGTAATTTTGCTGCATTTAAAATTTCCAAAGCAGAAATTTTAATCTCCACATCACCAGTTGCCATTTTTGGGTTTTTGTTGCTTCTTTCTACAACGGTACCAATTGCTTTAATTACAAATTCGCGGCCTAATGAACGTGCTGCTTCGCAAAGTTCACGATTATCGTCCATGTTAAAAACCAACTGAGTAATACCATAACGATCTCGGATGTCGATAAAAGTCATACCGCCTAAATCTCTTGATTTTTGTACCCAACCACATAGCGTAACACTTTCGCCTAAGTTATTTAGGTTTAATGCACCACAAGTTACTGTTCTTAACATATATTGTAATCTAAATTGAGCGGCAAAAATACCGATTTTGTTTTAAAGTTTAGCGTAGTAGATTTAAGGAAATTTTGTGCTTCCTAATTTGTTGTTTTAGACCACAAATACGCTAAGCACACAAAGAGAAATGATGGACACCCTTAGACCTTCTTAGGTGTCTGTTGTGATGTCGTCCCACCTATCTTCGTAAAATGTAATCCAATTAATTGCCTGATGCCATTCCTGAACAACATCAGGATTAATATTTGGAATTTCTGTATTATCTATTCTGGCTTGTTTTACTGCCCAATGTATTCTATAAATTAAATCAGAAGCATCAAGGATTTCGGTAGTATCCCTGATCACCGCTCCATTTATAAACTCTTCACTTGACTCCATATATCCGGGGATCAAATTGAATATTTCAGAAGCTTCATCAATAGGTAGCCCCAGATCATCTATTTTGTTTATTGACCATAGCAAAACCTTGATACATTCAACACGCCAGGAGAGATTCCTTGCTTCTTTCTCACTTAATGTCTCTTTATTAAAAAGAGCCTGCTCTCTTCTAGAAACATGGCCCCATAATTTTTCTGTTTTAAGATAAGCGATGATGTCCTGCTTATCATCGTCATTATGAATTGTTGTATATAAATAGGCAAGAATCAATATACGTTTAGCAATATCTGCCGCAGTTCTAATTACAGCTTCACGTTCCTCTTCTATTAGTGGCAAATATAGATTTATGGGGATGTTATTTTCCTTTAAAATTATTTCAGTTTGGTCCTTACGTTGTTGAGCGGTCATATTTTAATGATAATATAATTTAGAATTACATCCTAAATTTATGCTTTTGACTTTAATCTGCTTAAAGTTTCTTGTGAGATATTTAAATAAGAGGCAACCATTTTGTTCGGCATGCGCATGACCACGCCTGGATTTTGCGCAAGCAACTGGCGGTAACGCTCTGTGGCATCAAGCGTTATAAACGACATCAAGCGATTGGTATTGGTTACGTAGGCATATTCCAAATAATGGCGGTAAAGTTTCTCCCACTGGGGGATGATTTTAAGCAGATGATAGAAGTCCTTTTGCGAAATGTAATACAGGTCGGTATCTTCTATAGCCTGCACAAACTCCTTTGAAATTTCGTTGGTAATAAAACTGACCAAAGCCGTGGCGAACTGCTTTTCGAAAGCAAAATGCCTGGTAGCTTCAGTCCCACCTTCTGTTAGGAAAAAAATCCGTAAGCAGCCTTTGTCAACAAAATAAATGCGTTGACTCGTTTCGCCAGGGCTGATCATGAATTCGTTTTTCTTTACCTGCATCGCCTTGAAAAAAGACAATACCTGCGCCAGATCCTCATCACTGATGGTAATTTTTTCTCTGATATAACTGGAAAGCTGTTCGTGCATTTAATTTAGTCTTAACCAAATGTAATAATGTTTAGGCTTTAGACGTGATCTTTTCGGCCAGTTTCCGTGCGTTGGGAATAATGATAAAAGCCGCAAAATAGGCTACAGGTAACATAATACTCCATGCTTTTAAGAATTTGATAAACCAATCTTCGCCAAAACCATAGTTGCGCATTAACCCCACAAAGGCCATAATTAATGTCATAGGGATAACCACGAAAAGTGTGTTGATGTATTTGAAATGTTCTTTTTTCATTTTTTGATCTGTTTAATTTATAATGTTACAAAGGTGCAGCCATTAAAAATCTTAAACTTTGATGTAGGTCAAAAAGGAATGAGGCTAATTATTTAGGAGATGGTGTTTTTTGTATCAATATTCTTCTTTTAAAAATTATGAGAATTGCCATAAGGATTACAGCAATAATAAAGTAAACTTTCATATTGCTGATACTTTCACAAAGATTATCTCCCGAAATTACTGAAATACAGTCGCCAGCCTTGTCCGTTTCATATTTCAGGCTTACCATGGTATTTAGTATTCCATAAGGAAATAAGAAGATACCGGTTATTGCCATCATTAAAATGATGTAATATGCTATTCTTTTTAATTTCATGTTATTTGAAATTGATGCTTATCGTCTAAGCAGCTTTCGGCGTAATCAATAATCTCTTTTTCTGCCAAATTCTTTAATTCATTATTTATGGGTTTGTAATTTAGGCTGGGCGGGATATCGATTACGAAATAACCATCCTTAAATTTTTCGATTTTAACCCCTAAAGTTTCGAGCATGGTAATAATTTCATTTGTTGAATTTGCGCTGTCCATTAACACCACCTGGATAGTAGAATGGCCGGAATAAGCAATAGTTTCGCGATAGGTTAACATCCCTTCATCTTCATCATATTCTGCAAATACGAGGTCGTTATAGGCAAAGGGTGCATAAAAAGGAATGTTTTCGAGCTTATAATGGCCTTTTTCCTGATCTACAGTTTCGCACCACATGGTTTCTATTGTCCATTCCTCCAGGGCATCGCTATGAAAAGCAAAGAGGACTTTTACCAGTTTATCTTCAGTCATTAGTATTTCTCTTCTAGCACAATTTCAATAGCGATTACTTTCCATCCGCCTTTAATGTTTTTCCAATGGTAAATTTCCTCAGTTTGGATAGTTTGTTTTTTAGAAAAAATAAGCAAATTCGGCTTTAAAATGACTGATTTTCGGGCTATTTTTTCGGTAAAAACTTCGTTTTCAAAAGAAGATTTAATGCGGTAATAACTGGTATGGATTTCTTTAATATGACCAAAATACTCTTTTAAATCGATTGTATAATCGCGTTTATTAAGCGCTATACCTTCTGCAGGGGTATAAGTTAAGCTATCATCAAACATCGCAGTATAGGCAGTTACATCCTTACTTTCTAAAGCCTGATCTGCTTTTTTGTGTATCTCGTTTATTGCTGAAATGATCAAATCGGTTTCCATGGCATGAAGTTAATTGTTTGTATCAGGGATTTCAAATTTATGATGATTCTATAAATGATTTTCCACAATACCAAGGGTATAGAAGTAATCATTTCCTAATGTTTATAAAAGGCTTTTAGGTTTTGGAAATGAAAGGTTAGTATTCCATAGGTACTGTAGCCCCGCCATTCGCTTTACTTCGTTGCACTACGTGTTCGCTGCTGTCGGGTTTAGGTACAGCGGTTTGTTTTTCAAGCACTGGCCTAAGTGAAATAAACCCGATTGTCGGGAAGAGCTTCCGATCCTTCATCGGAACTCGTACCAGAAAGCGGTACTGAAATTGCAAAAAGCTCAGAGCTGCTCATTTCCCATTAATTATAAATGTTTTTTCTTTTTAGAAAATGAAAGGTTAGCATTTCATAGGTGCTGTAGCCCCGCCATTCGCTTTACTTCGTTGCACTACGTGTTCGCTGCTGTCGGGTTTAGTTAACAGCGGTTTGTTTTCCAGGCACCGGCCTAAGTGAAGTAAACCCGATTGCCAGGAAGAGCTTCTGATCCTTCATCGGAACTCGTACCAGAAAGCGGGACTGAAAATGCCAAAAGCACAGAACCGCTCATTTCCTAATATTATTCAAGACTTTTACATTTTGGAAACGAAAGGGCAGCATTTCATTGGGTGCTGTAGCCCCGCCATCCGCTTTACTTCGTTGCACTGCGTGTTCGCTGCTGTCGGGTTTAGGTACAGTGGTTTGCTTCTGGGCGCCAAACTTTGTTAAATAAACCCGATTGTCGGGAAGAGCTTCCGATCCTTCATCGGAACTCGTACCAAAAAGCGGGACTGAAAATGCCAAAAGCACAGAACCAACCGTTTCCTATTAAATATAAAACATTTTTTACCGGAATGAAGAAGTCATTTTGTGCTTTGCTCCTGAGCATAACAGTGCATTTAATTCTATCTTAATACTGTATTAACATATTTCTAAACTTTTTTTCTACCTTGATGCAACGTTTTAAAATCCCTTATGTCTTATAATCAGAATATTCGAAATTTTGGAAGCCGTATACATCGATAAGAACCTAGAGCTAGTAAAAAAATGCATGCAGGGCAGCCGCGCAGCACAGTTTGAATTGTACAAGCTGTATGCAAAGGCCATGTATAATGTGGCGCTGCGCATTTTAAATTACGAAGAAGAGGCAGAAGATGTTTTACAGGAAGCATTTTTAGATGCTTTTACCAGAATTGTAGATTTTAGGCAGGAAACCACTTTCGGACTTTGGTTAAAGCAGATCGTGATCAACAAATCCATCAATTATTTACGTAAACGTAAAATGGAGTTTGTAAGTACCGATGAGCTATCGGAAGTGCCTGATGAGGATAGTTTTGATGACAGTGAAGTACGGTTGCAAGCTGATGAAATTAGAACAGCCATTACCGAATTGCCAGATGGCTATAGAGTGGTATTGAGTTTATACCTTTTAGAGGGTTACGACCATGAGGAAATTGCACACATTTTAAAAATAAGTGAAAATACAAGCCGCACACAGTACATGAGGGCGAAAAAGAAGTTAAAAAGTATTTTAGAACAGAAAGGGATGAGAGATGAATAACAGATTAGAAACCTTTGTAAAGGAAAACCGTAAAGCTTTCGATGTAATGGAGCCATCGGCAGGACTTTGGGCAAAGATTGAACAAGAATTAGATAACAAGAAGAAAAAAAAGCCGGTAAAGCTGTATTTATGGATGAGTGCAGCAGCAGCTATCGTGGTGGTTTTCGGTTTAGCCTGGTTATACGTAGGAAAATTACAAAACAAAGATTTAGAAATAGCCGACGTTAGTGCTTCATATGCCAAAAAAGAAGTCCACTTCGCAGGTTTGATTACCGAAAAAAAAGATAGTTTGGCCATTTTCGCTTCTGCGAATCCAGAGTTGTATAAAAAATTTACGGCCGATCTGAAAAAGCTTGATGAAGATTACGAAAGATTAAAAGCAGAGCTGCCAACCTCGCCCAACCAAACTTTTGTGGTAAAGGCCATGGTTAAAAACCGCGAAATACAACTGCAGTTATTAAAACAACAATTATTAATTATTAACCAGGTTGACGATTACAAAAGGGTTAACCAGATTTAATTTAGGAGAAATTAACGCCTAAAAGCACAATAAATAGTAGTCAATCGGTCTTGATACCTGATTCAACATACTTTATACAAATTAGGGAACGCTCACCACATTAAATTGCTTATTGCCGGCCGGCAGGTTTTGAGCTATTAAATGTTTAACAATTAACAACATGAAAACAATAAAAATATTTTTAGCCTTTATGGCTTTAATCGCCGTAAAAACCAATGCGCAAGAAGTTGCGGTAAATAGTCCATCAGAGCAGGTAATTGTCGAAAGTGCAGCGAAATCTTCAACACTGGCGATGGTCGTAAATCACGTAAAACACAATCAAACAGGAAGTGATGCCGAACGTTCTAAATCTTTTAGCAAGAGTTTTAGTGTAGATAATAACGACAAAATTAATTTAAACAATCAATATGGATCGATGACCATTAAAACCTGGGATAAAAAAGAAGTACGTGTTGATGTAGATATTAAAGCTTATAGCAGTTCGGATAATGATGCGCAAAAACTGATTGATGGGATAAGTATTGATGCGAATAAAAACGGTGATGTAGTTACTTTCAGAACGAACATGGGCGATAGAAACGGACGTTATGGCCGTGGGATGAAAAATGGAGTAACCACCTGGCGGAGGGAAGTGAAAGTAAATTACGTGGTGTATATGCCAGCAGTAAACCCATTAACGGTTTCACAAGAATATGGCAACGTAGAATTGGGTAATTTTTCTGGTCCAACTTCTTTAAAGGTAGAATATGGCAATCTGGTTGCTGGCAATTTAAGCAATGTAAATAACTACATCAATGTTCAATATGGTAAATGCGATATCCAGGATCTGAATGCTGCAGTGGTAAAACATGAATATAATGGCCCGGTAACCATTGGGGCTGTGGGTACTTTACAACTTGATGCCGAGTATGTTGCGGTAAACATCAATACCATCAGGAGATCAGCCGATATTAAGGTAGAATATGGTAAAGGTTTAACCATCGGCACTATTGGCGGCAATCTACTTTTAAATGCAGAATATGCCAAAGTAAACATCAATACGGTTAAAGGTAATACGGTTGTTAAACAGGCTTATGGTGATTTAAATATTGCATCAGCTGGTAAAATTGCAGTAAATGCAGAATATTCCAACGTTACTTTGGGTGCGTTAAATGGTGATGCCAACATCAACATGGATTACAACCGCCTTAGCGTAAACGAAATTACTCCAGCTTGTAAAAACTTCAGCTTTGGTGGTGAATATGTAAGCGTTGGATTGGGCTTTGCCGACCGTTATAATGCCAATTTTAATGTTTCTACTTCGTATGCCGGCTTTAAATATGGCTCAAATGTAACATCAAACCTGGTAAGTAAAGATGATGAAACCAAAAAATATGCTGGTAAAATTGGTAGTGGCGGTGCTGCAAACGTTTCCATTAAAACAGAATACGGTTCGGTTACCTTTAAATAAGATTTTCTAAACCAAACAAATCTTGAAGTCCTGCCATATTGGTAGGACTTTTTTTATATTTAGCGCTGATGAAAATTTACCTTATTCTACTGATCTCTTTTTTTTCTTTCACAACATTAGCTCAAGATGCTCCTGTTAAATGGGCTACGCAGGAAACTTTCTTCGAAGATTTAATAGGTAAAAATTTACCTCCCTTTAACGGTTTAACCATCAATAAAAAACAACTTTCCAATACCGATTTAAAAAACGAGGTAGTGGTAATTAACTTTTGGTTCGAAAAATGCCCGCCTTGTATAGCCGAAATGCCAGAATTAAATAATCTGGTGGCTAAATATGGCAAAAAAGCTGTAAGGTTTATCGGGATTACCCATGATAGCCCCGCCAGTGCCAGGCGATTTCAGAAACGGAACGGTTACAAATATGAAATTGTATCATTAAGCAAAGATGAGATCCGAAAACTGAATATTAATCACGGCTTTCCTTCAAATATTTTGGTGGGAAAAGATGGAAAGATTATTTATGCTACTGCTAATATTTCCTTTTCTGACCCACAGTTTAAAGCAAAATCGGTACTTTTTGAGGAGAAGTTAAAATTTGCATTAAACAATTAGTCAGAATATGTAAGGTTACAAATCGTGGGTTGAAGGGAGTGCAATATTCTAGAGCGGTCGTCATCTCGACTGAAGTGCAACGGAATGGAGAGATCTTTGCCCTCTTCGATATAAAAGTTCAAAGATTTCTCCACTACGGTCGAAATGACGGATTCCCTCAAGCTGTTAACAGCTTAGAGCACATATTCGTCATTAATCGGCTTAACTGGTTCCGGGATCTCGTCTTCTTCGAGCATCTGCAATAGATTAATCTCTATCGTTCTCGTAATCTGGTTAAGCGGAACACCTGCTGAATTGTTCTCGAAAGGATTAACCAGGCTCATTCCATTAATCTGTGTAGATACAAATACGAAACCTATTAACCAACCCAAAAATATGGCTGCAGGCCCTGCATCCTGACTGATTACCAAAGTAAATGTTACCACAAATAACCAGATAAATACTTTAGTAAGGTAGGAATAGGTAGTAGGAAATATGGTGTTTTTAATGCGTTCACTCATGCCCATAGAATCGGAAAATCGTGTAAGCATCTCATTGATCTCAATAAAACGGAAACCATCAATGGCATTGGCTTTTGATAATTTCTGTAAATCTCTTGATTGTATATTTAAAAGCGCATTATGCACATTGTTATGTTTTTTTATTTCATTTAAATCAGCTTCGGATAAATATTTGGTGTAAATTTCGTCTACCGTTCCCCTCAAACTTGCCTTTAAAGCATATAAAAACGCAATGTGCCTGCAAATCATCCGTTTTACGCTTTTCTCATCCTCATCAACATAATTAATCAATGCCCTTGCAAAAGAGCGGGAATCGTTTACCAAAGCACCCCATATTTTTCGGGCTTCCCACCACCTATCGTAAGCCTGGTTGTTGTTAAAACCGATAAAAAAGGCGATAGCAGTACCTAAAACCGTTGGAATAATGGATGGAATGGAAAAATGATGCGCAATTAAATACTCGCGTACAAAGTAAGCCGCAGTGCAGGAGGCAATCATGATCAGATCAACGTGCCACGTATTTCTTAAAATTCTACTTAACCTGATGTTTTGTATTAAAAGCATATAATCTGAATGGGAAATAAATTCGTTACGGATGAAAATACAAAACTAAAGCCAAAATGTTTGGCAATGTAACAAATTAAATGACAGACAGTACAGGTTGCCGATTGTCATGCAAATGTTTATCTTGGGAAACCAAATATTCTTATTTCTTATGAGCGACACTTTACCCAAGAACAATATTTTTAAAGTAATCGGCGCATCTTCTTTAGGTACGCTGATTGAATGGTACGATTTTTACATTTTTGGTAGCCTTGCAGTTATCATTGGCCATCAATTGTTTCCAGAAGATGCAGGGGCATCTGCCCTGATCAACACTTTGGCAATTTTCGCGGCAGGCTTTATCGTTCGTCCCTTTGGCGCATTGGTTTTTGGCAGGCTTGGCGATTTAATCGGCAGAAAATATACTTTTTTGCTCACGTTGGTGCTGATGGGTGGGTCGACATTTTTTATCGGCTTAATCCCATCCTACAAAAGCATTGGTTATGCCGCACCAATTTTGGTTTTAATACTAAGGCTGATTCAGGGATTAGCCCTTGGCGGAGAGTATGGTGGAGCTGCAACTTACGTTGCAGAACACGCACCTAAAGATAAACGGGGCTTTTTTACCAGCTGGATTCAAACTACAGCAACCTTAGGACTGTTCCTTTCATTAGGGATTATCGTAATCACGAAAAACATTTTAGGTGCCGAAACTTTTGGCGATTGGGGCTGGAGAATTCCTTTCCTGCTATCCATTGTGCTTGTTGTGGTGTCGATTTATATTCGCATGAAAATGCACGAATCGCCAATGTTTTCTAAATTGAAAGCTGAAGGAAATATTTCAAAAAACCCTTTAAAAGAAAGTTTTAACAACAAAGCGAATTTTAAAATGGTACTGCTGGCTTTATTTGGTGCTACCATGGGACAAGGGGTAATCTGGTATACAGGTCAATTTTATGCACAATCATTTTTAGAGAATACCTGTAGATTAGATTTTAACGACTCGAGGTATATTTTACTTTGGGGAATCGCTTTTGCCACGCCATTCTTTGTGGTTTTTGGTGCCTGGAGTGATAAGGTTGGCCGGAAATGGATTATGCTGAGCGGTATGCTTTTGGGTATTCTTTTCTATCGCCCAATCTATCAAATGTTTTTAGATGATACCGACTATACAAAAATTGAACAGACTGATATTTTATCTGCCAGCCCAGCTCCGGTAACTTCTGTTTTAATTGCGAACTCAACTGATAGCTTGCGAACGGTTTCTACTAAAATAATGCTTAAAAATGGTGCATCCTTTAATAAGGTGCAAACCGATACGGTTTCTGCAACCAAAGGGATTCTCTTAGGTAAAGAAGTAATAAAAGATAAAGTTTTGCCTACGCCAATATTCTGGAAATTTGTCGGTTTAATCTTCTTCCAGATTTTGCTGGTAACGATGGTTTATGGGCCAATTGCGGCTTTCCTTGTCGAGCTATTCCCTACTAAAATCAGGTACACCTCTATGTCGCTGCCTTATCATATCGGCAACGGTGTTTTTGGAGGGCTTGTGCCATTTATAGCAACACTAATTGCAAGCTTTTCAGGTTCTACGCCATTATCAGGTCTATGGTATCCGATAGGTATAGCAGCATTGAGCCTGGTTATTGGCACAATTTATTTATCGAATAAAAGAGACGAAAATATTAACGACTAGATACGAAGAAGATGAATACGTTAAAGAAATTTTTAGGCTTGGTTTGGATGGTTTTAGGGCCATTAACAATGACATTTTTGTTTATCCAGGCAATAGACAAAGTGGGCTTGACCCATTCGGATATCGAACGTACCAATACCATTCTGCAATGGGCAATTATCCTGTTTATTTTCCTCCCGATCAGTTTGGGATTGATGATATTTGGCTTTTATGCCTGGAAGGGAGAGTATGATCGCTTGCCGGAAAGTTCGGAGGAATTGTAATTTATATACGCTGTTCGTTAATATCTTTTCCTTAATTGGTCTTGCGGTTGATGTTTTTTAATTCATTATAAACCAACTGCGCAACTGCTTTGGCTCCTCCTGGCTGGAAGTGCGTATTATCTTTTTGTCCTTTTGGATAAGCCTCATATTTGGCTGAGTCTAAATTCATAAAGTAATGTTTGCTTACAAATTCATTGCCTTTTGTTGTGAAAAAACTCGCTGAAAGTGAGGTTAGATCTATAACGGGTGTATTTAACTCTTTGGCCACATCTTTCACTGCTTGTGGATATTCGCCATGTGCACTACCCAGTTTACCATCTTTCCAGGGGTAATTGCGGGTAACCGGTGTGATCAGGATCGGTAAAGCACCTTTTGCTCTTGTTTCTTTCACGTACATCCTTAAAAAATCTTTATAGCCCGGAATATCAACATAACGTTCAGGTTTATCTTTAGCGGCATCATTATGCCCAAACTGGATCAACACCAGGTCGTTCTTTTCCAGGGTTGATAAAACTTCTTTCCACCTTCCCTCTTCAAAAAAACTTCTGGTACTTCTTCCCCCTTTTGCTTTATCAATAACCAAAGCGCTGTCGCTTTTAATTAGTCTGTTTAATTTTTTTAAACTGTCTTTTTTTAAGAATTGCTGAAAAACCTGCCCCCAGCCTGTAATGGGATACTTTTTCTGCAGATAACCTTCATCTAGGGTATAATCTGCCACGGTAGAATCGCCGATTAAATAAACCTTAACAGGTTTGGGTTTTACAATGAAAGACATTAAGAAAACGGTGCCAAGAGCTGCGATAAGGTATTTATGTTTTTTCATCTTGTTATTTTAATGCTTGTACACGGAACCAATCGTATTCGGCAATTCCTGAATCATTGGTTTGGGTATCTCTGGCGGCAAATATTCCCATTTTTGCGCCGATCCATTGGCCCGCCGTGGCCTGGAACTCATCTCCTACATCCGTAAAACGGGTTCCATCTTCACTGTAACTAAACCGGCATTTTGCACCATTAGTAACTTTAACCCTGAAATATACCAAGCCCGATTTTAGTTTGGTAATTTCCTTTTCATTTTCGGCTTTTCCCTTGTCGGCACTTTGACAAACACCGTATATAAGATATAATCCGTCTTTTTTGCTTTTAATGCTAATCTGCGCATAACTTCTCCCCATTACTACCAAACCTGTTTTTTCGTTTTCCAATTTTGGGTTAGGTTTAAATAAGAGTTTTGTTGTTGCCATAAATTCATCAGCAGGAAATTTCTGCATCAACAGGTTCGGAACATCCCAAAGGTTTTTGGCATCATCAGGAATTTTCGAAGTATATAACTTTAATAAACCACTGCCTGCATCAGTAAATAACCAGGTTGGTTGCGGATTGGCCTGCCATTGCCATTGTAGGCCTAGTTTTGGTGTGGTAAATTCATCACTTTCTTCAGGTGTTTCAACCGGATAAACCTTGCCCACATTTGGTTTTTTATAGGTGATAACCGGTTCGCCTTTGCCGTCGCCATCTGCGTCAAGCCCGATAACAGGCCAGTTATTGATCCATTTCATAGGCTGCAGGTGAACAACGCGACCATAAGCATCTTTATCCTGAAAATGAAGAAACCAATCTTCGCCTGTTTGCGTATTTACCCAGGCGCCCTGATGAGGACCATTTACCGAAGATTTCCCTTGATCTATGGCTACTTTCCTTTCATATGGGCCGAAGATGTTTTTACTTCTCAAAATTAATTGCCAGCCTGTAGAAACGCCCCCTGCTGGTGCGAACAAATAATAATAGCCGTTGCGTTTATAAACTTTTGGACCCTCAATGGTAGGGTCGAGTTCGTGGCCATCGTATACAATTCTGCCGGTTTCTGTAGCTGCTGATCCGTCGCTGCTTAATGGCATAATGGCCAAAACACTTTTTATGCCCGCACGGCTGCCTGCGTAGGCGTAAGCGAGGTAGGCCTTGCCATCTTCATCCCAAAACGGACAGGGATCAATCAATCCTTTACCTGCGGCGACCAATTTTGGCACAGACCAGGCGCCGGTTATGGTTTTAGCTTTGGTTAAATAAATCCCAAAGTCAGGATCAGGATAATAAATATAAAATTCGCCATTGCGGTAGCGGATGGAAGGTGCCCAAACACCATTGCCATGCTGTGTTTTTTCGAAATGCTCAAATGGAGGCTGGCGTTTTAAGGCATGGCCGATTATTTTCCAATTCACCAAATCTCTCGAGTGCAGGATCGGCAAGCCCGGGATGGCGTCAAAACTGGAGGCGATCATATAAAAGTCATCTCCCACCCGGATAGCATCGGGATCAGAATAATCGGCGTTGATAACCGGATTTTTATAGGTTCCGTTACCTAGATCAGAAACCCAAACTTTAGATATGTACCCACTTTTTGGAGCAGGTTGGGCAAAGGTATTTATGCTAAAGCTCAAAACAAGGATTAAACTAAATAGATGTTTCATTATACAATGATGTTTTTAATATTTGGTCAGTTATTTATCTAGCGTTACGTCATTCCCGCACAGGCGGGGATCTTAATGCGGCTTGTGATTGGCATTAAGATTCCCAATCAAGTTGGGAATGACGACGAGTCTATTTTATCAAATTAGCCTACTAACAAGGTTAAGTCTTTTTTTATTTTTAGGCAAGTTGTTATTGTGCAATCGTTCCCGACATCGTTTGCAGTGTTTAATCTTGAAAAAACTTCTTTCTGATGAATATTAATGTTTAAAATTGTTCATCATATATTTTAAAAACACGGCTGCGTTACAAAGTTTATACTTTTACGTGGCCGATTTTAATTTAAGTCTAACCAAATTGATATGAAAGCAATCATCCTATTTTTTCTGATAACCGTTTCATCAGTAGTTTATGCTCTAGACATTAAGCCAGATTTTGTGGTAGCTGCCGATGGAAGCGGAAACTTTAAAACGGTACAGGAAGCGATACACGCTGTGCCCGATTTCAGGAACAAAACAACCATAATTTTTATCAAAAAAGGTATTTACAAAGAAAAGCTAATCTTGGCGGCCTCTAAAAAGAATGTGAAATTTATTGGGGAAAGTCTTAACGAAACCATTTTAACGTATGATGATTATGCGCAAAAGAAGAATGCTTTTGGAGAAGAAAAAGGCACTTCAGGTTCTTCCAGCTTTTATATTTATGGCGAAGGCTTTTCTGCAGAAAACATCACCTTCGAAAATTCATCAGGTCCGGTGGGGCAAGCCGTTGCGGTTTGGGCAGGCGGTGATAAATTAATTTTTACCAACTGTAGGTTTTTAGGCTTTCAGGATACACTTTATACTTACGGAGGCAACAACCGCCAGTATTATAAAAACTGTTACATCGAAGGGACGGTCGATTTTATTTTCGGCGCTTCTACAGCGTGGTTTGAAAGCTGCACCATTTTCTGCAAAAAGGCGGGTTATATCACCGCGGCATCAACTGCTGATACTACAAAATTTGGTTATGTAATTAATAAATGCAAAATCAAGGGAGATGCACCGGCCAATAGCTTTTATTTGGGTCGCCCATGGAGGCCTTACGCAAAGGTTGCCTACCTCAACTGCGAACTGCCAGATTTTATCCGCCCTGAGGGTTGGAACAACTGGGGCAAGGAAAGCAACGAGAAAACAGCCTATTACGCTGAATATAAAAGCACTGGAAAAGGAGCCGATCCAAAAAGCCGGGTAAATTGGTCGCATCAATTAACAGACGAAGCGTATAAAAGTTACATTTTGGAAAACGTTTTCCGTGGTTGGAATCCGGAGGCAAAATAAGTTGTTAAATAATTGATATACAGATGTTAATAAGCTGTTTGAAAACTATTTTTTGTGTCGTTTTCCGGTAACGATTGCATAGATTTCTCTTCTATTTTAAGTGCAAACAACGTACACTTGTTATTACAATAACCAAGTATAATTTAACAGCACAAATAATGAAACATATTTCTGGTCGTTTATGCCGTATTAAAATAGCGCTGGCATGCTTAATTTTATCTTCTGCAAGTGCTGCCATAGCGCAACAACAGCAAAGCCTACCCGTTATTCAGCAGGTTAAATTTAAAAAAGATACCACAAGTATTATCAGTTTTGGCGCAAAGGGCGATGGGATTACCTTAAATACGCAAAGCATCAATAAAACCATAGCCAGTGTAAGCCAAAAAGGTGGTGGTGTGGTTTTAATTCCATCAGGCTTGTGGTTAACTGGTCCTATTGAGTTAAAAAGTAATGTAAACCTACACCTTAAACGCGATGCAATTCTTCAGTTTACCGACGACTTTAACCAATACAGATTGGTACAGGGAAATTGGGAAGGCCAGCCAGCGTGGAGAAACCAGAGTCCGATTTCTGGTGTCAACCTCGAAAATATAGCCATTACCGGAACCGGGATTATCGACGGGAACGGTGGAGCCTGGCGTATGGTTAAAAAAGATAAACTGACCGAAACACAGTGGAAAACCTTGGTGGCATCTGGCGGCGTAGTGAGGGCCGATGGAAAAATGTGGTACCCATCTGAGAAAACCGTTAAAGGTTCGAATACCAAAAATGCCGGCGTAATTGAGGCTGGTAAAACAGCAGCCGATTATGAAGATATCAAAGATTTCCTTCGCCCGAATCTGCTGGTGTTAACGGGTTGTAAAAAAATTCTTTTAGAAGGTGTTACCTTTCAAAATTCACCGGCATGGAATTTACACCCTTTGCTTTGCGAGGATTTAACCCTAAGAAACCTACAGGTAAAAAACCCCTGGTTTGCACAAAATGGTGATGGAGTTGACGTAGAATCGTGCAAAAACGTATTGATTGAAGGCAGCACTTTTGATGTGGGTGATGATGGGATCTGTATTAAATCGGGAAGAGACGAAGCGGGCCGCAAACGTGGCGTACCTACAGAAAATGTAATTGTTCGGAATAATGTGGTTTACCATGCCCATGGCGGTTTTGTAATCGGGAGCGAGATGAGTGGTGGTGCGAAAAATATCTGGGTATACGACTGTTCTTTTATTGGCACCGATATTGGCCTGCGTTTTAAAACTACCCGTGGCCGAGGCGGCGTTGTAGAAAATATTTATATCAACAACATCAACATGATCGATATTCCGGGTGAAGCGATTCTGTTCGATATGTATTATGCTGCGGTTGATCCGGTTCCTTTGGCAGGCGAAAAACGCGAAGCCATTAAAACGGTAACGGTTCCGGTAACCGAAGCTACCCCTCAGTTCAGAAACTTTTACATTAAAGATGTGGTAGCCAATGGCGCTGAGAAAGCCATATTTTTCAGGGGATTGCCAGAAATGAACATCAAAGATATCCACCTGGAAAACGTAACCATAAAAGCGAAAAAAGGCATTGAAATTATTGAAGCTTCTGGAATTTTTCTGAAAAACATAAACGTAATTACCAAAGACACCAGTCCGGTTGTAATGATCCAGAACAGTTCGAACATCAATATCAGTAACTTAAAATACCCTGATAACAGCAAGGTTTTGTTTGACGTGTCGGGAGAAAAAACAAAAGGTGTAAAAATTAGCGGAACAGATGTTTCTAAAGCAAAAATGGCTTCACTTTTAGGTATAGAGGTAGATAAAAAAGCACTGGAAATTTCAAAATAACAAACATGAAGAGATCAATTCTATATACAGCAGCTGCGCTCATCGGTTTTTCTATTTTAACACAAAGTGGATTTGCCCAAAAGAAATTGTCAGAACAGTTAACCCTAACAGCGATGGAAAAACTGTTTCAGGATACTACACTGTTAAAAGGTGCCAAAGGCCCTAAATGGACCTACGACATGGGTGTGGTACTGGAAGGTGCTGCAGCGGTTTGGCGGAATACCGGCGATGGGAAATATTTCAAGTACATCCAAAGCTCAATGGATGCCTATTTGGATAAGGAAGGAAATATCAATACGTATAAACCTGATGATTTTAATATCGACAACATTAAAAATGGACGTTCGTTATTATTGTTATACAAAGTTACCGGACAACAGAAATACCTGTTAGCGGCAACCAAATTATACGATCAGCTACAAAAACAGCCGCGTACCCAAGAAGGTGGCTTTTGGCACAAGAAAATTTATCCCAATCAAATGTGGTTGGATGGTTTATACATGGGCGAACCGTTTTACGCGGAGTATGCCAAGCTGATGAAAAAAGATGCCGCTTTCGACGACATTGCAAAGCAGTTTATCCTGATGGAGAAAAATGCCCGAGATGCTAAAACAGGATTACTTTATCACGGATATGATGAGAGCAGAGCAGAGCAATGGGCCGATAAAAAAACAGGTCGCTCAGCAAATTTCTGGGGAAGGGCAATGGGTTGGTACATTATGGCATTGGTAGATGTGCTGGATAATTTTCCGGCCAATCATCCACAACGGAAAGAATTAATCGCCATTTTAAACCGTACAGCAACTGCTACCGTAAAATACCAGGATGCGAAATCGGGTGTTTGGTTCGATATTTTAGATATGCCAACCAGAAAAGGAAATTACCTGGAAAGCTCGGCATCGAGCATGTTTGTATATGGCTTGGCCAAAGGGGTGCGCAAAGGTTGGTTGGCACCATCATTTATGGCTGCTGCAAATAAAGGTTACGCAGGCTTAAAGAAAGAATTTGTTGAACAAGCAGGAGCAGAAAGAATTAATCTGACCAAAACCGTTTCGGTATCGGGATTGGGCGGAAAACCAAAATACCGCGATGGAAGTTTCGACTATTACATTAGCGAAAAAGTAATCACCAACGATCCGAAAGGTGTAGGGGCGTTTATCTGCGCCGCTTCAGAAATGGAAATTGCTGCACTCCCTAAAACAGGTAAAGGTTTAACCGTTACAGTTGATAGTTTTTTCAATAACGAGTATATGACCGGCCCAACCGGAGATAAAATCCCTTTCCATTACATATGGGAAGAAGATGATAATAACGGTTTTTCATTATTTGGTAAAGTATTTAATGATGCAGGCGTTAAAACCGCTACCCTTAAAACTGCACCAACAACAGCAAACTTGAAAGGAAGTAACATTTACATTATTGTAGATCCTGATACGGAAAAAGAAACTGCAAACCCAAATTTTATGAATACCGCACATGCCAAGCAGGTTAGCGAATGGGTTAAAGCGGGTGGCGTATTGGTATTGCTATTAAACGATGCTGGCAATTGTGAAATTTCGAAATTTAACGTATTACCAGAAACATTTGGTATTCATTTTAACGAGGATAGCCGCAACAAGGTTCAAGGTTCGAACTTTGAACAGGGCGCAGTGAAAATCCCCGACGGAAATTCAATTTTTAAAACAGCTAAGAAAGTTTATATCAAAGAGATTTCCACTATTGTGGCAAAAAGCCCTGCCGTTTCGGCTTTAAAAGATAATGGTGATGTGCTTATTGCAACAGCAAAATATGGTAAGGGAACCGTTTTCGCGGTAGGTGATCCGTGGTTTTATAATGAATATATCGATGGCAGAAAATTGCCCGCAGATTTTGAAAACTTTAAGGCAACGAACGATCTAGTAAACTGGTTGATTAAACAGGTGCCGAGTAAAAAGTAGGCATACATAAATTAATGTTAGCCACAGCACGGAAAAGAATTTAACCACAGATAAGCAGGATTAGCACAGATAAATAATATTGGTCACAAAACACAGAGACACAGAAATAGCTAATGGTCTGTGGGGACACAGACCATGGATAAAAGAGAGAAAAATACTTCGTGTTAGTCCGTGCTTCCGTGGCAAAAAATAAGATAATCAGTGTTTGCACTTGCAAAAAACTAACAAACAAAATGATGAAAATAAAAATATTGTTAACCCTGATCTGTACAAGCTTAATACTATCGTGTTATGCGCAGCAGCCTACCGATTCTACCGCAGAAAAAATGCTTGTATATCAACTCGGCAATGGCGGTTGGCCTAAGCAGTTGGAAGATAAAAGTGTGGTTAACTATGGTGCAACCTTAACACCTGAGCTTTTGGCCAGGATAAAAGCCACAAAAGATCTGCATGCTACATTCGATAATAGGGCCACCAGCAGAGAAGTGGTATACCTCGTTCAAGCCTATAAAAAAACGCAGAATAAGGCTTATTTAACTGCAGCTGAAAAAGGATTGGATTATATTTTAGCTGCCCAATATGCAAATGGCGGCTGGCCTCAGTATTATCCGGATAAAACTTTGTACCGTTCGGAAATTACGTATAATGATGATGCAATGATCAATGTGTTAAATATCCTACAAGATATTGTTACACAGAAAAATGATTTTGAGGTCGTGAATCCAGCTTACATCAAAAAAGCCGAAAAAGCCATTATAAAAGGTATCGATTGCATTATTAAAACACAAGTAAAGCAGAACGGAGTGCTAACCATTTGGGCTGCGCAATACGATAAAGACTCGATGTTACCTGCAAAAGCAAGAGCATTTGAGCCGGCTTCGTTAAGCACAAGTGAATCGGCAGGCATTGTCCGTTTCCTGATGAGGCTTAAAAACCCTTCACCAGAAGTGAAAAATGCAGTTGCAGCAGCGGTGAAATGGTTCGATACCTATAAAATTGCCGGCTACCGTTTTGATCGGAACAAAAATATTTCGGCTTTGGTTGCCGATAACACCAGCATGGCTTGGGCCCGTTTTTACGATATAGAGAAAAACACCCCGATTTTCGGCGACCGCGACAATACGATTAAAACAAAATTGGAAGAGTTAAGTCCTGAGCGGCGAAACGGTTATGCCTGGTATGGCAACTGGGGGCAAAAATTAATTGAAAAGGAATACCCGAAGTGGTTAAGCACGAATGGGAAATAAATAAAATATAAATCGTGATTGCTAGGAATAAAGCAATGACGGAAATCGCAAGGATATGATTTTAAACAAAGAAAATTTAGCAAACATTAACGGCGACAAGGTTACTAAACCAAGCGCCGAAATTTTGGCTTTACCGGAAAAAGTAATTCAGTTTGGAACAGGCGTTTTATTACGTGGTCTGCCTGATTATTTTATTGATAAGGCCAACCAGAAAGGTATTTTTAACGGACGTATTTTAGTGGTTAAATCTACTTCAAAAGGCGGGGCAGATGCATTTTCGAAACAGGATAATTTATACACGCTTTGTGTAAAGGGTATCGAAGATGGTGTTAATGTTGAAGAAAATTCAATCAACTCTTCTATTAGCCGAGTGCTGTCGGCTTCGCAAGATTGGGCCGAAATTTTAAAAGCGGCCCACCAGCCAGAAATGCAGGTTGTAATTTCGAATACAACTGAAGTTGGGATTGTTAAAAGCGAAGATAAAATAACTGATAATCCACCACAATCTTATCCAGGAAAATTACTTGCATTCCTGCACGAGAGATACACTGCTTTTAATGGTTCGGCCGAAAGTGGAATGGTGATTGTTCCAACGGAATTAATCAGTGATAATGCTGATAAATTGAAAGAAATTTTATTAGATCTGGCCATCCAGAATAAATTGGGATGGGATTTCGAAAACTGGTTAAAAACGGCCAATCATTTCTGCAAAACTTTGGTTGATCGGATTGTTCCGGGAAAACTTCCTGAAGCCGAACAAAAAGCGATTGAACGTGAACTGGGTTATGAAGATGAACTCATGATTATGGCCGAACCTTTCAGGCTTTGGGCCATCGAATCGTCAAGCGAAAAAGTGAAGGAAATTTTATCTTTTGAAAAGGCTGATAAGGGGGTTTTTATTGTTCCATCGATCGATAAATTTAAAGAGCTAAAACTCCGTTTACTTAACGGTACGCACACCATTAGCTGTGGATTGGCCATTTTAGCTGGCTTTAATACCGTAAAAGAGGCTATGGCGAATGAAGATTTTTCAGCCAATGTGTTAAAACTGATGAAAGATGAAATTGCCCCTGTTGTAGTAAATGAAGATATTACCTATGACGAAGCGATTGCCTTTGCAGAAAGCGTAATCGACCGTTTTAGCAATCCGTCCTTAGAACACCAGTGGCAAGCCATAACGCTAAACTTCACCTCAAAAATGCAGATGCGTAACATGCCGTTAATCAGAAGGTATTACGCTTTAAAAAATGAAGTACCTCAACTTACCGCTTTAGGTGTGGCAGCATATATCCTTTTTATGAATGTGAATAAAGATGGTGATACTTACACGGCCAGCGCAAACGGAAAAACCTTTCCGATACAGGATGAATTTGCAGAAATTTTATACGAATACTGGAAAAACCCTGAAACGGTTGTAGATAATACCCTTGGCGACAGACGTCTTTGGGATAAAAACTTGAATAACTATCCTGGCTTTAACGCGGCCGTAAAATCTTACGTTGATTTATTACAGAACAAGGGTGCAAAAGAAACTTTAAGTAACTTGCATTCAGAAAGAACAATTTAAAATGGTTACTAGAATTTTAAAAATCCATCCCAACGATAACGTACTTGTTGCCCTGCAAAACCTGGCAAAAGGCGAAACCGTTATTTACGATGGACAGGAATATATTTTACAGGATGATATCCAGGCAAAGCATAAGTTTTTTATGCAGGATATGAATGCAGGTGATCACATTATTATGTATGGCGTACTGGTGGGGAAAGCGCAGCATTTCATCCTAAAAGGCGGCTTAATGGATACTGAAAACACTAAACACGCATCAGATCCTTACGAGTTTCGCCCGTATCATTACGAATGGCATGCACCTGATGTTTCTAAATTTGAAGGCAGAACCTTTAATGGTTATATTCGTAGTGATGGCCGCGTGGGAACTGCAAATTATTGGTTGTTTATTCCGACCGTTTTCTGCGAAAACCGCAACCTGGATGTGATCCGTGAAGCCTTGCACAATGAATTGGGTTATGCCGTAACCGATAAATACAAATCTTATGCCCATGAACTGGTTGAGGCTTATAAAAACGGCGAAATCCTGGAAGAAGCTGATCCAAGTTCAATTGGAATTGCAAATCCATCAGCCAACCGTGTTTTTAAAAATGTTGATGGCATTAAATTCTTAAATCACCAGGGTGGTTGCGGTGGTACCCGTCAGGATGCTGCTGTATTAAGTAAATTATTGGCTGCTTATGCCGATCATCCTAACGTTGCGGGCGTTACCGTATTGAGCTTAGGGTGCCAGAACCTACAGGTTAAAGATTTTATGGACGATTTAAAACACCGTAGTCCAAATTTCGATAAACCTTTATTCATTTTTGAACAACAGCAATCGCAAAGCGAAGAACAACTGGTTAAAGAAGCCATTAGAAAAACTTTTATTGGTTTAACTGAAATTAATAAAATCGAACGTCAGCCAGCGCCTTTAAGCAAACTGGTTTTAGGTGTTAAATGTGGCGGTAGCGACGGTTTTAGCGGAATTAGCGCTAATCCGGCAGTAGGTTATACGTCTGATTTGCTGGTGGCTTTAGGTGGCACTGTACTTCTTGCCGAGTTCCCTGAACTTTGCGGCGCAGAACAACAGTTAATCGACCGTACAAAAGATGAAACCGCAGCACGTAAATTCATCCAATTGATGACTGCTTACAATCAATCTGCAGAAAATGTAGGCTCAGGATTTTTCATGAATCCATCGCCTGGAAATATAAAAGATGGTTTGATTACCGATGCGATTAAGAGTACCGGTGCAGCCAAAAAAGGCGGAACATCGCCAGTGGAAGATGTTTTAGATTATACTGAGCCTGCTACAAAACCAGGATTAAATTTAGTTTGTACTCCTGGAAATGATGTGGAGGCTACTACTGGAAAAGCAGCATCTGGAGCAACATTAATCTTGTTTACTACAGGTTTGGGCACACCAACCGGAAACCCGGTTTGTCCAACCATTAAGGTTTCAACCAATAATGCATTAACCAAACGTATGGGCGATATTATCGATATCAACTGCGGCCCGGTAATCGAAGGCGAAAAAACCATCGAACAAATGGGAGAAGATATACTGGAGTATTGCATTAAAGCAGCCAGCGGCGAAGTAATTCCTAAAGCGGTATTGCTTAATCAGGATGATTTTATTCCATGGAAACGGGGAGTTAGTCTTTAGTGAGTCTGGAGTCATAAGTCCCAAGTCGTGAGTCTTGGAACCATATTCCGTGGTCTGTGTCCTCACAGACCACCAAGGGAATAAAACATAAATTGAGTTCTGATCTGTGAGGACACAGACCGGGGATAAATAAAAAATGAATAGATAAGCGGTTTGATCATCTCAAATCTCTTATCTCAAATCACATAGCATGAAACCTTTTTTAGACGAAAATTTTCTTTTGCAAAGCAAAACTGCTGAAAAGCTTTATCACAATTTTGCAAAATCATTGCCGATTATCGACTACCATAATCACCTTATTCCAGAGCAGATTGCCAATAACACTCAGTTTGCCAACATCAGTCAGGTTTGGCTTGCCGGCGATCATTACAAATGGAGAGCCATGCGTGCCAACGGTGTTGATGAAAAATACATTACAGGTGTAGGATCAGATTATGAAAAATTTGAGAAATGGGCAGAAACCGTTCCCTATACTTTACGCAATCCTTTATACCACTGGACACATCTGGAACTTCAACGCTATTTTGGTATAACTGATTTACTTTCTGGTAAAACGGCACAGAAAATTTTCGACGAATGTTCTGCAAAATTACAAACACCTGAATATTCTGTACGCGGTTTGCTGGCCAAAATGAATGTAGAAGCCGTTTGTACTACCGATGATCCTTTGGATAGTTTAAACTACCACCAGCAATTGGCAAGAGAAGGCGCAAACCTTAAAATGTTGCCGGCCTTCCGCCCGGATAAAGCGATGAACAGCGACGATATTGAAGGTTTAAATGAATATATTGACAAACTGGAAAGTGTTGTAGATAAAACAATCAGTAGCTTTCAGGATTATATCGATGCGTTGAAAAGCCGTCACGATTACTTTGCGGCAAATGGCTGTTCAGTTTCTGACCATGGTTTAGAGCAGATTTATGCTGAAGATTATACAGAAGCAGAAATTTCAGCAATCTTTGATAAAATCCGCAGTAAACAACATATTTCTTACGAGGAGAACCTTAAATTTAAATCGGCCATGCTGATTTATTTTGCAGAATGGGATCACGAAAAAGGCTGGGTGCAACAATATCACCTGGGTGCATTGCGAAACAATAATGCCCGGATGTTAAGGCAATTAGGACCTGATACCGGCTGGGATTCTATTGGCGATTTTAGTCAGGCCCGAATGCTTTCTAAATTCTTAAACCGTTTAGATAACCAGGATAAACTGGCAAAAACCATTATTTATAATCTTAATCCAGCTGATAATGAATTAATTGCAACGATGATCGGAAACTTTAACGATGGTTCGGTTGCGGGTAAAGTGCAATTTGGTTCGGCATGGTGGTTTTTGGATCAGAAAGATGGCATGATCAAACAATTAAATGCATTATCAAACATGGGTCTGCTAAGCCGTTTGGTGGGTATGCTTACCGATTCGCGCAGTTTCCTCTCTTTTCCCCGTCACGAATATTTCAGAAGGATCGTTTGTAACCTCTTTGGAGAAGACATTGAGAACGGCGAATTACCTAACGACTTGGAGTGGGTTGGCAAAATTGTTCAGGATATTTCGTACTTTAACGCAAAAAATTACTTTAAATTTTAACCAAAATAGGGCTTTAAAGAGGTATTTCGTTGGAATCAAATCATTTCAATCGTTTTCCTTCCATTTTCATAGCGTTGCAGAAAACAGCATGAAATACGCCGATTAGATACAAAAATGAGCACCCAAATATTCGCTTCATCAAAAAAAGGAGAAAAAGTTTTAAGCTTTGGTGAAATACTTTTGCGCATCTGTCCCGATATGGACGGCCAGTGGTTAAAAGAAAATAAACTACCATTTTATGTGGGCGGTGCGGAGCTCAATGTAGCAACAGCGCTGGCACTTTGGAATGTTCCTTCAACTTACTTATCGGCTGTGCCTGATAATTCGGTAACCAGAGAGATTGTAGATTATCTGGATGCACGGAACATTGATACCACACCAATGGTTTACCATGGCGAACGTTTGGGCTTATACTATCTTCCAAAAGGGAAAGACCTTAAAAATGCAGGTGTAATTTACGACAGGGCAAATTCTGCCTATGCAGATTTAAAAGTTGGCCAGATTAACTGGGATGAAGTTTTTGAAGGTGTGAGCTGGTTTCATTTCAGCGCAATATGTCCGGCGATAAATCAATCTATTGCTGATGTTTGCTTAGAAGCTTTAAAAGCGGCCAGTGGGAAAAATATTACCATTTCACTCGATTTAAACTATCGCGCCAAGCTTTGGAAGTATGGTAAAGATCCGATTGATGTGTTACCAGAACTGGCTCAATATTGCACCCTGATTATGGGCAATGTGTGGGCCGCCAATAAAATGTTGGGCACTGCACTTCACGAAGATTTAACACCAACAGAGGGTTATGCAAAGGAAACGTTACTGCAACAGGCAACAGATACTTCTAAAGAAATATTAAGTTTGTTTCCGGCTTGCAAGGCCGTTGCAAATACATTCAGGTTCGATCATGGTAAAGGCATCCGGTATTATACTTCCATTTATACCGCTGATGAATTAACGGTTTCTGAAGAATATGTTTCAGAAGAAATTTTAGATAAGGTGGGTAGTGGCGATTGTTTTATGGCGGGCCTGATTTATGGCTTTTACAACCAGTTGTCGGCCAAAGAAACCTTGAATTTTGCCACCGCAGCGGCATACGATAAATTATACATTCCAAGCGATGCTACAACCAGTACTGTAGCCGATATAGAAAAAAGAATAATACGCAATGATTAGCAACAAGCACAAAATTTTAGATGCCATTTTAGAGCAGGGCATGTTACCCCTTTTTTACCAGGATAGCGAATCGGGTAGCGTAGAAATATTACGCACTTTGTATAAAGCTGGCGTTCGTGTTTTCGAATATACCAACCGGGGTAAATCGGCCCTGCCGAACTTTAAAAAGTTAAAAGAAATCCGGGATGCCGAAATGCCTGATCTTTATTTGGGTATCGGAACCGTTAAAACGCCTGCAGATGCAAATGCATTTATCGAAGCCGGAACAGATTTTATTGTGGCACCAATCGTAAATCCGGCAGTTGCCGAAATTGCAAACAAAATTGGTATGCTTTGGATCCCTGGATGTATGACGCCGACTGAAATCAGTGTCGCTCAAGAGCACAAAGCCATGCTGATCAAAATTTTCCCTGCCAATATTTTAGGCCCTGAATTTATTTCATCAATTAAAGATCTTTTCGCCGGACAGCTGTTTATGCCAACTGGTGGCGTAGAAATTAATGCCGACAACCTAAAAACCTGGTTTAAATCAGGCGTTTGTGCCGTAGGTATGGGCAGCAAATTAATCAGTAAAGATGTGATGAGCAAAGGTCTTTATGAGGAGTTATTCGACAATACAAAATTAGCGCTTGACTTAATTCAGCAGAGTAAATAAATTTAACACACCCTAACCAAATGAACCAATCCAAAACAAGCAAATACAGATGGACCATATGTTTGCTGTTATTTCTAGCTACAACCATAAATTATTTAGACAGGCAGGTACTTTCGTTAACCTGGACAGATTTTATTAAACCAGAATTTCATTGGGATAATAATGATTATGGAAATATAACTGCACTGTTCTCTATTTTCTATGCAATATCGATGCTTTTTGCAGGTCGTTTGGTTGATAAACTGGATACCAAAAAAGGCTTTTTATGGGCAATAGGCGTTTGGTCTGTTGGAGCCTGTCTACATGCCTTCTGTGGCATTGCAACTGCCGGGATCATCAATGGAAACTGGTTTGTAGGATTTGAGGGTGCTAAAGAAGTTATTGCACGTGTTAACGATACCGGATTAATTGTTTCGGTAAGTGTTACCCTGTTTATTTTTGCCCGTTTTGTATTGGCTGTTGGAGAGGCGGGAAATTTTCCTGCTGCGATTAAAGCTACTGCAGAGTACTTTCCTAAAAAAGACAGGGCGTTTGCTACCAGTATTTTTAATGCAGGAGCTACGGTAGGTGCGTTAGCTGCACCGATTACCATCCCTTTTATTGCAAAAGCTTACGGATGGGAAATGTCGTTCATTATTATCGGTGCACTTGGTTTTGTATGGATGGGGCTATGGGTGTTTGTATATAACAAACCAGAGTTGCATAAAAGAGTTAGTCCTGAAGAGTTGGCTTATATTCAGCAGGATGTGATCAATGATCGTAAAATGGCTGATTATGTAGAAGAGACTAAAGAAAAAGTTTCGTTTATCGACTGTTTTAAATATAAACAAACCTGGGCTTTTGCTTTTGGTAAATTTATGACAGATGGGGTGTGGTGGTTCTTTTTATTCTGGACACCTGCCTATTTAAAATCTGTTTATGGAATGGATTCTACGCAAAGTGCACTTCCTTTATTTGTACTTTATATGATTACCTTACTGTCTATTATCGGCGGATGGTTACCAACCTATTTCGTTGATAAAAAAGGCATGAACCCGTATGAAGGTAGAATGAGGGCAATGCTGATTTTTGCATTTTTCCCGCTTTTAGCCTTAGCGGCACAACCTCTTGGGCACATTACCTATTGGATTCCGGTAATCATTATTGGCATTGCAGGTGCGGCTCACCAGGCATGGTCGGCAAATATATTTTCAACCGTAGGCGATATGTTTCCTAAAAAGGCAATTGCCACCATTACGGGTATTGGCGGTATGGCAGGCGGATTAGGCTCTTTCATTATCAATAAAGGCTCTGGTTTATTGTTTGATTATACAGGCAAAAATCAGATTGTTTTTATGGGTTTTAAAGGTGAGGAAGCAGGTTATTTTATTATTTTCTCTATCTGTGCGGTATGTTATCTTATCGGTTGGACTGTAATGAAAACCTTAGTCCCAAAATATAAAGTAATCGAACTAAAATAATTTAAAGGCTGGGGCTTAAGGAGCATAAAGAATCCTGATACCCGGCCTTTTTACAACAATAAATCTATACTTAAACTATAGACTTAACATTAATTTAACCCTAACAACAACCCAAATTGAGTACATCGCTAAACCTCGAAAGTATTTTCGTTGAAGAGAGCCAGATTCCAGATGAATTTAGGCTCAAGGAAGAAATCAATCAAAAAGAGTTTCTTTCAAATGGAGAGATGAAACCATGGAATGGACCATTTAATGAAGTGTTTTCTCCGGTATGCGTAAAAACCCCCGAAGGCTTAAAACGAAAGCGTATAGGTAGTTTTCCTGTTTGTACAGAAAAAGAGTCGACAGAAGCTTTAGATGCAGCTGTAGCCGCTTATGATAATGGCCGCGGACAATGGCCAACCATGAGCGTTGCTGATCGGATTAGCTGCGTAGAAAACTTCACTCATAAAATGATTGAGCAAAAAGAAATAGTTGCGAAATTGATTATGTGGGAGATCGGTAAATCCTACGCCGATTCGGTTAAAGAATTCGACCGCACGGTTGAGTACATCTATGCCACCATTGATGCACTGAAAGATATCGACAGGCAATCGTCACGTTTCGAAATAGAGCAGGGAATTGTGGCACAGGTTCGTCGTTCTCCACTGGGTGTGGTGCTTTGTATGGGGCCGTTCAACTATCCGTTAAACGAGACTTTTACGACGCTTATTCCAGCTTTGATTATGGGCAATACGCTTTTATTCAAACCACCTAAGCATGGGACCTTATTGCACTATCCTTTATTAGAGGCTTTCCGTTCCAGCTTCCCTAAAGGTGTTGTAAATACCATTTATGGCCGTGGCAATACCATTGTGCCAGGACTAATGAAATCTGGAAAAATTAATGTACTTACCTTAATCGGATCGAGTAAAGTAGCCAACGAACTGAAAAAACTGCATCCTAAAGTAAACCGTTTAAGGGCAATTTTAGGTTTGGATGCTAAAAACGCTGCAATCATTACTAAAGATGCCAATCTGGATTTAGCGGTTTCTGAAACGGTTCTGGGTTCGCTTTCTTTTAACGGACAGCGTTGTACCGCGATTAAAATCGTTTATGTTCACCGCAGTTTAGCACAGGAGTTTTTAAAACGTTTATCTGCAGAAGTAGAGAAACTGAAATTTGGTATGCCATGGGAGAAAGGCGTAAACCTCACACCGCTGCCCGAGCTGAACAAACCTGAATACTTAAAAGAATGTATTGATGATGCAGTTTCGCACGGCGCTAAAGTGATCAATAAAAATGGCGGACAAACTTTAGAAACTTTCGTTTATCCAGCTATTATGTATCCGGTAAACAGCAATATGAAACTATACCGCGAAGAGCAGTTTGGTCCGATCGTTCCAGTTGTTCCGTTTGATGATCTGGAAGAACCTATCGAATATTTAATTGGTTCGCCACATGGCCAGCAGGTGAGTATTTTTAGCAACAACGCTGCGGTAATTTCTTCGTTGATCGATCCTTTGGTTAACCAGGTAAGTCGTGTAAATATCAACTGCCAATGTCAACGCGGACCAGATGCTTTCCCTTTTACCGGTCGTAAAGACAGTGCTGAAGGAACGCTTTCTGTAGTGGATGCATTGCGTTCGTTCTCGATCCGTTCTTTGGTAGCAACCAAATTTACAGACGATAATAAAAAGTTGTTGAACGAAATTGTTAAAGGAGATGATTCGAACTTTTTAAGTACGAAGTATATTTTTTAAAGGATAATCGTCATTGCGAAGAGGAACGACTAAGCAATCTTAACACGAAGAATTAATTGTCGATTCTAGAAGATTGCTTCCCCGAAAGGTCTGGTCAGGCTCTCGGCTGAAAAGCCTTTTCGCAATGACATTTTAAATAGTTTTATATAGTCCTCGTTTGTAACGAGGATTTGCGAGATCCGCATTTGTAATGCGGGTAATGCGCTATTTATCGGCGATACAATCGCCTTTCTCATGCATCCTCGTTACAAACGAGGACGATTTTTAAAACACCCAATTCCGTGTGTTCTGTGTTTCCGTGGCAAAAAGCGTGTACAATAAAACATCTGTGTTTATCAGTGTGCATCTGTGGTAAAATTCATTTGAAAACGATTATTTACTTCAAGCTCTTTACCAAACTTAGCTTTAACTCTTTAATCCCTTTCACCACTAAACCGGCAATTTGTTTAGCCCCCTCAGGACTTAAATGTGTATTGTCTTTCTTGCCATTGGGGTAGTTCACATTGCCCGAATCAACATAGTTAAATAATTTAATGGATGGCTCTTCACCTAGGCGGTTTAGTAAACTTTCGGTCTTAACCAGCATATCAATTAAAGGAACACCTAAAGAATCGGCAACCTGGCGGGTTATGCGAGGGTAATCTCCATGAGAATCTAGTAAAACCCCATTCTTGAAACTTCTGCGGGAGATTGGCGTCAATAAAACAGGGAAAGCTTTTTTACTTCTGGTTTCTTTTACATAATTAACCAGATTGATCTTGAAATCTGCTAAGGATACACCGACAGCTGGTTTATCAACTTTCTCATCGTTATGCCCGAATTCGATAAAAACATAATCGCCTGGGTTTAACTCGGCCAATATCGGGTCCCAGCGTTTCTCTGCCCTGAAAGATTTTGTACTCCTTCCGTTTAAAGCCCGGTTATCAACGGTAACATCAGCCTTAAAATAAGACTGTAATGCCATGCCCCAGCCTGTTTCCGGATACGCTTTTTCTTCTTTATTTGCTGCGGTAGAGTCGCCAATGATATAGAGTTTTGTTTTCTTTGGGATGAATGTAAAAGAAAATAAAACGGCTATTGTTCCTGCCGCCAAAATTTTAAAGAAATTCTTGTTCATGTTTTTATCAGTTATTTTATTTAGCTGGATTCCACTGATCCGTTCCACCTAGTATATTTTTTAAAGTGTAGTTTTTTGCCTCTTTATCTGTTAACTGTTTTGTCCAGGCCAACCTCGTTTTAGGTGACGCACCATCGCCCTTACTTTTATATTCTGCATAAAAAACGGTCAATTCCTTGTTAGGGAACATCAGATCACCTTTCCATGGATTCCAACCTTCGGGTAAAATATGTTTCCCCAGATCGCAGCTGATGAATACTGTTTTTGCATAAGGCCTCCATGGTCTGCCGAGATAAGCTTTCGTTACAGTATCATCTGCAATAAGCATACAATTTATAAAAACAAATCCAAACTTTTGCGTCGCTGAAGTTGAAGCTGCGGTAATATAAGAATCGCTTAGATTTTTGATTGTACAATTTTGAAAGACTGCCGTAGCCTTGCCGAAAATAAAATCGGTTGTGCCTTCAATATAACACTCCTGATAGTATTGCCGGCTATTTTCGATCGCGGCATACAGCGTATCCTGATTGCCCAAAAATCTGCAGTTTTTTGCTTTAAAACGATCGCCTTCTACATGTAAGGCTACCGCCTGTCCAACTCTTCCAGATGAATTGATAATGGTTAAATTTTCCAGCTGGGTATCATTTCCCTGAACCAGTACAGTGAATGAGGTATAAGTGCTGAATTTAGCATTGCCAAAAACATCCTTACCTGATGCATTGGATTTCCCTGAATAATCATCAAAGGTGATGATGGTATTTTCAATATCCTCTCCAATTATAGAGATTTTGATCTTCCAGGACGGAATAATCAGCTTCTCCTTATAGGTTCCGTTTTTAACATGAATTTTAACTGCTTTCTCGCCTAAATCCCTCACCGAATTAACAGCCTCCTGAATGGTTTTGTAATTTCCACTGCCGTCCTGCGCAACAATTATTTCTGAAGGATATTTGGGATCCTGGGCATGGAGATAAAGAAAGGGAGCGGTAATTAAAACAAGTATTGCAATAAATTTCTGATAGGCTATTCTTGTCATTCTCTTCGATTAAATCTACAGGATAAAGTTCATTAAAAAAGGGCAGATTAAAACCTGCCCTATAATTTTTATTAGTATGTCCACCTCGGATCGCCGATCGGACCTCCGTTGCTTCCAGCACTTCTTAAAGGCGAACCAACAGCTATAGTAAAATCAGTTGTTGTGGCTGTCCAGCCGGTATTGATAGATTGATTACTTGCTAAAGTTGCTGTTCCAAAGGTTAGTGATGTTCCGCCGGTTAGGGCGCTGAACAGGTTGAAGTAATTACTGTTCGAAATCTTCAATGTACTTCCTGCACCTGTGCCCCTAATGGCAGCAGCGTTAACCGTACCCGATTTTGGTGTATTTGCAAAAATGCTGTTCAAAATGGTAAAATTGATCGGGTTTGCATTTGCATCTAACAGGGCGTACTTGGCATTGCCACCAAAACCATTAAAGGTCGAATTGGTGATCGCAACTGTCGGGATAACATCCCCTGTATAAGTGGTGCTTGCTGTAACCAGGCCAGGGCCTGCATTGTAAAAAGTAGATTTAGATATCGTAAGGGTATTGAACTGCATTTTATTTAGGTGAAAAGTATAATATGCGGATGCACCATTTAAGCCCATGTCGTAAACAATCGAGTTATTAACCGTAATGCCTGTGATTTTAAAATCGCGGGCGGCCGTGCCTCTATCACCTCTTAAAAACGACGTTACAGAGCCATGTGCAATACAGTTATCTACCACTACATTGGTAAAAGTTGCTGCTGCGCCATTGGCTGCCTGTGTACCAATAAAATTAAGGAAATAAAGCGATGCACTTGCTGTTCCATCAAATTCAATACCCGAAAGCGTTACACCTGCCCCAGTACCCTCTAAATCAATTTCCCTATAATTTATCTTTGTATCGGTTGGGTTGCCCGATGTTGATTTTATGGTAATGGTTTTTTGGGTGATGAAAGTGGTTGCCGACAAGGTATAAGTGCCTGGGTTTAAACCAATAATTGCACCATTTGTCGCACTGGCAATCGCAGCAGCCAGGTCATCACCAGGATTTAATTTTACCGTATATGTAGTTGGCGCAAGGGTAGTAAAAGTGGCAATTCCTTTGCTTTTCGTTCCTGCAAATAGTTCGGCGGTATATTTTGTCCCTGCTGTTAATCCTGTTATGGCTTTTAATCCTGCCGAGGCATCAGTGGTACTCAGGGTGATCGTGGTTGCCGTTCCGCTTTCAGGGGTTAAAACGATGGATGTTAAACCAACAGTTGGGGTATAACGCAGTGTAATGTTATTTTCTTTAATTTCATTATCTCTGATGGCTGCAAAAAGTTGAATCCCGGTTAACTGAAAAGCACTGCTACGTATATATTTCGATTCTGGCTGGCTTTCAGTTGCGTTGGCTTTAACCCTTGCATAATACTTGGTTCTTACCGCTAAATTCTCTTCAGTTACCGTTACACCGGCTGTATCAGCTGTCGTGGTGTAATTTACTGTAGCAAATAGCGAATCCGTAGAGAAATCGATACTGTATTTAAAGGTTTTTCCAGTCGACATTAAAGGAACTGTCCAGGTTAATTTAGCCGAGGTTTCGCCAGCGGTAATTTTTACATCGCTTGGCTTGAATATCCGTGCTGGGTCTGTCGGAACATCGTCTTCCTTTTTACAAGAAGAAATTGCCGCAACCATCAATAATAAAATGGCGAATTTAAACCGTAATTGATTTATAAATGTTTTCATAATTAATATCTAATTAATAACCAAAGTTTTGAGCCATACTCGGATTTTCGATCAATGTTGTTTTAGGATATGGGAAAAGTTCCTTTTTATTTGCTTCGAAGTAAAAAGCAATTCCCGTAGAAGTGCTGGTTATGGCGTTTTCTTCTGTAACAGCCTTTCTCCAGTTTTTAGTGGTATATCCGCTCGGGGCTGTTGAAGTGTTTAATCCTGGTGAGGCAAACACATTATTTGGTACACCACCATAGAGATCGAGTGTAGCTACTTCGTTTACGCTTGTTCCCAACAGGTAATTCCCCTCTTTGGCATAAACATAATTCGGTACACTGGTATAATCGCCTGTTCCTGCAATCAAAGCACGTATTTTAGTGCGTGTTTCATCAAATTTACTGCCTAATAAATTCCAACGGATTAAATCATATTTACGGATGCCCTCCCCTCCAAATTCCAACAACCTTTCTTTCACGATAGCAGTAAAAAAGCCGTTTTTATCCATTGGTGTTACCGGGATCTGGCCTTCAAAACCAGCATAGGCACGTTTTTGTACTTCCTGCAAGGCATTAACTGCTGTGGCTGATGGTGCTCCGTTAATTTCATTATCAGCCTCTGCATACATTAACAGTATATCGGCAAAACGTAACATTGGCCAGTTTACCCCGAAAGTTTGAGCAGCAGAAGAGTTGTTAAAAGTTGTCCATGATTTGCGGAATTTTCCATCGGTCATGTTAGACAGGGTATTGATGATTTTTTTTGATGTTGCGGTAATTTCGAAAACGCCGATGGTTACATCCCTGCGGCAGTCTTTTGTTACATCAAATTCGTAAAAGTAAGTAGGGATAGCATTCATCCCGCCGCCGCCTGAACCAAAAGTAGATGCAGAGTTAAAGCGGATACCGTTATAATAACCTAATTTGCTATCGGTAGAAGCATTGCCACCAAAAGCAGCCACTTCAAACATCAGCTCGTGGGCATCATCGTAGCGGGTTGTGGTATGCAAGGTCTTAAACACATTTTCATAAACAGGATTCAGGTTATGCTCCGAACGGTGGTTCATAATGTCCAAACACTCATCAAAAGCAATTTTATAATAAGTTAAATAATCAGCACTGCGTTCCATAGTATGGTTGGCCGATCTTAAAGAATAACCACCTCTGGCTAAGGCGATACGGGCCCTTAAACCTTTAATTGCCCCTTTTGTATAACGGAAACTGCCATATTCGGTAATTCCACTTCTCCATGGCACCAGGTCCTCAGCCATTTTTAAATCCGCGATGATCCGATCATAGGTTTTATTGCGGTCTACATTAGGACCGTACAATGTTTCGGCATCTGCAGAAGGCACGAAAGACGCAGGAACATCACCCCAGTTACGGATCAATTCATAAAGAAACTGTGCTCTTAATGTTAAAGCTTCACCATAATAGCGCTTCATAATCGTTTTGTCGGCCTCAGAACCATTGGTATAAAGACTAGAGGCCGGGATAAATTTGATGCAGATGTTTGCCCGCTCTACGCCTGCATATAATTGTAAAAATGGGTTGATCAGATCGGTATTGTCTGAACTCGCACCATACATGCTAATCCCCCTGCGATCGGAAGAACTGTAACTTCCCGAGGTTTTAAAATCATCGGCGGTTAAACCGAATAGTGTAGATATGCGGCTTCCGTAACCATTATCACCGCAAAGGCGGTTGTAAACCGCAATAATTGCCGCATTGGTGTTTGCTGTACTTTCAAAAACAACATCCGGACTGGAAGTAGATGGCGATTGTACATCTAAATATTTTTTACAGGAAGTAGTTATGCTCAATGCTCCAACAGCAATTACCATTAAAGCCGATTTTATAAATTTATTGTTCATTTTCTTTAATGTTGAGGTTAAAATACCATGTTAATACCAGCAAGGATATATCTGCTGCGCGGATAAGCAGCATAATCTATACCTGGCGTAAGTGGATTCGATCGGCGGGTGTTTGCTTCAGGATCATAACCAGTATAGCCCGTTATCGTATATAAGTTATTAACTGTTCCATATACCCTTAATTTTGAAATGAAACCTGTTTTTCTGATCAAAGCCTGTGGTAAGGAATAACCTAATGTCAGGTTGCTGATTCTTAAAAATGAGCCACTTTCAATAGCGTAAGAGGTTAAGGCATAGTTCCCTCCTGTTGGTGTCCATAAGGAAGTATTGGCATTCATGGCAGTCAATAATGCCGGATCTGTTAACTTTACACCATTGGCATCAAAATTCTGCCAGCGATCGTTCATCACCGCAAGTAAATTGTTGTCTTTTACGTTGTATTGCGAGGTAAACTCTATTTTGTTGGCGTTGTACACCTTGCTTCCGTAGCTAAAGTTTACAAATACGGTCAAATCGAAGTTTTTATAGGCAAACTGGTTGTTAAAACCACCGGTGAATTTCGGCTGCGCTGTACCTAAAACCGTTCTGTCGTCATCCCCGATCATCATACTTGATGAAGACGATAGCTTTTGAACCTTCATGTCGCCTGGCTGAGGATCACGGTTGCCCAATAATACCCTGCTATTTGCAACTGTTGGCTTAAGTGTATAGGTATAGGCACCAGTAGTTGCGTTTTGGACATAGGTGAAATCATCAACAGTATATCGCCCATCCGAAACGAAACCGTAAAACTGGCCAACCGGTTGGCCTACTTCAACTTTAAAATCGCCTAAGCTGTTTACCCAGCCTGATTGTGTGATGTATGAATTTACGCCATTTTGCAATTCGACAATTTTGTTCTTGTTGAATGAAATGTTGAAACTGGTATTGTAGCTGAAGTTTTTGGTTTTAACGGCCTGATAGTTTAATTGCAGTTCGAAACCTCTATTTTGCGTTTTACCCACGTTTTGCTGTTGTGTAGCATACCCCGTAGTTTGTGGCACATTTGCATTTAAAAGTAGGTTTTTTGTTCTATTATCGTAATAATCTAAATTAAGCGATAACTTGTTTTTAAATAAATCGATATCAATACCCAGGTTTTTAGAGATATTGGTTTCCCAGGTGATGTTAGGGTTAGATAAAATATTTCCTGTAGCAGTACCTGAAATTAAACCGGTTGATACTGAGCCATCTGTATCGGCATAACCACCGGTGGTAGAACTTAGGTAAAACAATGTTCTAAATAAATCCTGACCGATGCGGTTGTTCCCTGCTGCACCATAACTAAACCTAACTTTAAAGTTATCTAACCAATCGAGGTTCAGATCTTTTACAAATTTCTCTTCCGTTACCCTCCAGGCTACTTGCGCAGATGGGAAATAACCCCATTGTTTCCCTTCCGCAAATAACGAAGAAGCATCTGTTCTAAAATTTACAGTGGCCAGGTATTTATTTTTAAAACCGTAAGAGGCCCTGCTAAACACCGAAAACTGCCTGGTGCCAGAAATTAGTGAAGTTGGCCTGTCCTGAATGGTATTTGCCGGAGCGCTGCTCACAAAAGCATCATCGGGAGAGATATTTACGGGTAAAAATTTAAGTACCGTTGTTCTCGAATCTATATCGACCATGTTGATTTCCTGGCCAACCAATAAATCTAAACTATGGTCTTTACCCAGATTTGGTTTATAGTTAATGGTGTTGGTATTGATAAAAGATTTTTGGGCTACCGTGTCCAGTTGGATGGCAGGTAAACCCGCATTGTTCCTGGCTACGTTACTTACCGGGCCATTAAAGGTATTAACATGTCTGTTGGTTCGGTTGTAACCAACTGTACTCTTTATCGTTAAGTTTTTAAGAATCGAATATTGTACATAACCGCTCGAAATTAAATCGTTGCGATAATCATATTTCAATTCCTGGTTGGCCAAAGTAATTGGATTGGTTAATCCGGTAGTTAAATAGTCTGCGTCGAATAAATCGCCAGAATCGCCACCACCCGAATAAGGCTGGTAACGTACAGAATTTCTTAAACGGTTCGTACCTTGCGAACCTGTAGAGGTTGTTCCAACCCCATCAATACGCTGACCGCTGTAACGGGCATTTAGGCCAACCCTGAATTTATCAGAAAATTTATGGTCTAAACGCATCGAAGCAAAAGTTCTTCTATAGCCAGAGTTAAGCATAATACCGTCTTCCTTGGTATTGTTTACCGAAACATTGTAAGTGGTTTTAGAAGTACCGCCTGACAGATTTAAAACTTCGGTATTGCTCCATGCCTGACGGCCGAAAACTTTGTCCTGCCAATCGATATTTGGAATATTTTTGTAAATGTCAAGATCTTCGAACGTGCCATACTTTTTGGTAAAAGTATCTTTTACCTCCTGGTTGGTGTTGTTGTTATAGAGTTCATATTGATATTTGATAAACTCATAAGGATTCATTACATCCAGCTCGTTTACAATCTGCCGCGCACCCGCATAAGCATCAAACGAGACAATCGGCCTTCCTTTCTTTCCACTTTTTGTGGTAATGATCACTACTCCATTAGCGCCTCTACTACCATAAATTGATGTTGATGCCACATCTTTTAAAACATCGATAGACTGGATTTCGTTCGGCGATAAAATGGATAATGCATTTTCAACCTGGATTCCATCTACAATGTACAATGGAGAATTATCACCCGTAAGTGAACTGCCACCACGTACTTTAATTACAATTTCGGCGCCCGGGCTTCCTTCTGTTGTGGTAACCGATACACCTGCCAGTTTACCCGCTAAAGCCTGGGCTGCGGTGCTTACCGGGAACTGATCAATATCTTTTCCGGTAATGGAAGATACTGAGCCCGTTAAGGCTTCTTTACGCACAGATCCGTAACCGATGTTTACGGTAACCTCTTGTAAAGTGTTGGCATCTTCTTCAAGTGTTACGTCTATCTTGTTTTGCTCGCCTACAGCAACACTTTTTGTTTTATAACCTACATAGGTAAAAATTAGGGTAGTGCCTTTGGCCGGAATGGAAATTTTGTAAACTCCATTCGCATCAGTACTGGCTCCAATTTTCGAATCCTTTATCGATACACTCACGCCTATTAGTGGCTGCCCATCAGATTTATCCTTTACAGTTCCTGTTAATTGTCTGTTTTGTGCTTGAGCGACAGATAATCCAAAAAAAGAGAGAAGTGCTAAAAAGAGTAAAACTCTGCTCATAGTTATTTATTTATTTATTTGAAGTAATTTGGTTTTTTATGATGCTGCAATCGCTTGCAGATAGAATATAATTCTATTTCGGGATGTTATAGTTAGTTTATATTTGGTTACGTTGATGTAACAATTTTACAAACTAAAAAGCAATTGAAACCAGATTTAACTAAAAAACTGTGCAAACGTTCCCAAAAACGTAGATATGACGTTTATTAATGTTGCTTATCCAATCCCCTTAAAGAGATATTTTTTGTAACTTGTACGCATTACGAAAATGAGATTTGAAACATCTACCATAAAGGATATTGCTAAAGCGTTGGGATTGTCAACTTCAACAGTCTCCAGGGCTTTAAGAGACCGTTACGAAATTAGTGAGGAAACTAAAAAACTGGTTTTGGCTTATGCTGAAAAGGTTAATTACCGCGCTAATCCTATCGCCAGAAGTTTAAAGGAGCGCCGTAGCTATTCTATCGGCATTATTGTGAGCGAAATTGCCAACAACTTTTTTTCTCAGGTGATAAATGGTATTGAATCCATCGCTTATGATAAAGATTATCACGTTATCATCTCTCAAAGTCACGAATCTTATAAGCAGGAGAAACTGAATGTTGAGCACCTTGCGTCACGTTCTATTGATGGCTTGTTGATCGCGCTATCCTCTGAAACGCAGGATATCGATTACCTGCGGAGTTTATATGCCAAGGGCTTACCAATTGTTTTTTTCGACCGTGTGCCTAAAGATTTTGAAACCCATAAGGTAATCGCGAATAATTTTAAAGGTTCTTTTGATGCCACAGAACATCTTATTTTATCTGGAAAAAGAACCATTGCCCATTTAACCAATTCCGAAAACCTTTCGATAACTAAAGAAAGACTCGAAGGTTACAAGGCAGCCTTGGTTAAATACCATATCGAATTTAGACCTGAGCTGGTTAAATATTGCCAGCATGGCGGTATGCACAGTGCAGAGCTGGAACAGGCGGTTAAAGAACTTTTGCCGTTACAGCCAGATGGGATTTTTATTTCGAGCGACCGCTTAACTACCGGCTGCATTATGGCGCTGAAGAAAACCAATCCTGAAGTGGCACATAAAATTGCGATTGCAGGTTTTACTAATTCTAACCTGGTCGAATTATTTTCACCATCTCTAACCTCGGTTAAACAGCCCGCATTCGAAATGGGGCAGGTAGCCACCGAACTGTTAATCTCGATGATCGAAGCCAAAAGGCCCGTAACTGAATTCGAAACAAAGGTTTTGGATACCGAATTGGTGAAGAAGCGGTGAGCGCCAGGCGGTTGGCGATTTGTGCAAGGTGTTTAGCGGTATACGGCTGATGCACGGCACGCTAAACTTCCAACCCTCAACTCCAAACTTATCATCCATCGTTAGCGCCAAACGCGCTACACCAAACTCCCTACAAATTATTACCTTTGCAGCATGGTAGAAATCACATTAAAAAAGGGCAAAGAAAAAGCGGCATTACAAAGACATCCATGGGTATTTTCCGGAGCATTGGAAAAAGTTAAGGGAAAACCTGAAGATGGTGATGTAGTAAAAGTTTTTGCTTTCGACAATGAATTTCTAGCTTATGGTTATTACAACAGCAATTCGCGTGTTGCCGTTCGTCTTTTGGAATGGGATGAAACTCAAACCATTGATAACAGCTGGTACCAGAACCGCTTAAGGCAGGCTATTGCTTCACGTCAGTTTATGTTAGGCGAACAGACCAATACCTGCCGACTGGTTTTTAGCGAAGCTGATTTCCTTCCAGGTTTAATTGTTGATCAATATGCTGATTTTCTTTCTCTTCAGATTTTAAGTTCTGGAATCGAAAAAGTGAAAGCAGAAATCGTAGAAATTTTAAAAACTGAACTAAATCCAAAAGGAATCTTTGATAAAAGTGACGCTACTGCGCGTACCCACGAAGGTTTACCCATCGAAAACGGATTACTCTGGGGCGAAAACCCACCAGAATTTTTGGAGGTAAAAGAAAATGGAATTATTTACCACATCAATATTGCAGAAGGACAAAAATCAGGATTTTACTGCGATCAGCGAGATAATAGACACATTTTAGCCAGTTATACAAAAGGTAAAAAAGTTTTAGACTGTTTTAGTTACAGCGGTGGATTTAGCTTAAATAGTTTAGCTAATGGTGCTGCAAGCATTACCAGTGTTGATAGTTCGGCTTTGGCTATAGAAACATTAAAACAAAACGTAGCCCTAAACCAATTCGATGCGGATAAAGTAACAGCCATACAATCGGATGTAAATAAACAACTGCGGGCTTTCAAAGAATCGGGCGAATTATTTGATGTAATTGTGCTCGATCCACCTAAATACGCGCCATCGCGTTCGGCATTAGACCGTGCGGCAAGAGCTTATAAAGATTTAAACCGTTTAGGCATGTTATTGCTAGAAAAAGCGGGCTTATTGGCTACTTTCTCTTGCTCGGGAGCGGTTGATATCGAAACCTTTAAACAGATTATTGCCTGGGCGGCACTTGATGCTGGCAAAGAAGTTCAGATTATTAAACAATTCTGCCAGCCAGAAGACCATCCGGTCCGGATTTCTTTTCCGGAAGGAGAATACTTAAAGGGATTGTTGTTAAGGGTGCTATAAATTTATCCCTTACCGATCTACAATAAAGTACAAAGACACAAAGCACCAAGGTATTTTGAAAATTAACCAAGTGTTATTGTGTCCTTGTGCTAGGCTGAAATCAGCATCTGGTTAGCCAACCATTACTTTAGCTGTAATAGCCAGTCTGTTCCAGGCATTAATGGTAACTATAGCCATAATAATCTGTGCTAATTCCTGCTCATTAAAAAAGCTTGCAGCTTTCTGATAAGTTGCATCAGAAACATGGTGGCTAATTAACGTTACTTCTTCTGTTAAAGCCAAAACAGCTTCTTCTTGTGCCGTAAATAAGGTTGTTTCCCTCCAGGCATTTAATAAGTACAAACGTTGTTCGGTTTCTCCTATTTTGCGGGCATCGGTTGAGTGCATATTTAAGCAAAATGCACAGCCGTTAATTTGCGATGCACGCATTTTAATCAGTTCTAAAAGAATTGGATCTAGTTTGCTGGTTGATAAATATTTCTCTAAACCGTACATGGCTTGGTAAGCTGCGGGTTCTACTTTTGGGATATCAATTCTACTTTCCATTTTATTTGTTTTTTGATTACGATGTAAAGTTCTGCAACTTATCGAGCAAAAAACTTAATGTAGTTTAAGAAATGAATTTTCTAACCGCAAAGGGCACAAAGGCTTTTGCAAAGTGCGCTAAGTAGCGTTAAAGTCCTGTTAGTTCGCCATTTAATATTACTCGATAAATGTATGCGATTCGTCATTTCGACCGCAGTGTTCCAAAGGAACTCCTTCGGAGGAGAAATCTATGGGTAATTTATTTCATAACAGAACTTACAGATTTCTCCTTTCCGCTTCGCTCCAGTCGAAATGACGAAATTCAATAAGCCCAACTCTGCGTGCTTTGCGGTTAACAAACGATTATTTCTTAGCCCTGATTTTACTCAGAAATTCTGGAGTAAAGCCGAGGTAAGAAGCCAGCATATACTGTGGTACACGCTGTACAAATTCGGGGAATAATTGATTGAAATGACGGTATCTTTCCTCTGCTGTTTGGCTGTACAGGAATTTTATCCTCCGTTGTGAAGCCTGATGGTTTTTTTGCAAGATCAATCTGAAGTACCTTTCCAGCTTGGGGAGTTTATGGAACATTTCATCATAATGGTGATGTTCGATGGCTATCACCTCGGTGGTTTCTGCTGCCTGGATATAAAATTCAGATTGCTCATGAAATAGAAAGCTGGTTAGATCGGTAATCCACCAGTTTTCGATGGCAAACTGTGTGGTTTGCTCAGCACCCTTTATATCAATGAAATAGAGCCTCAGGCAGCCTTTTACTACAAAATAATTCGCCCTGCAGGTTTGCCCTTCTTCTAATAAAAAAGCTTTCTTTTTAACGGAAAAAGATTTGAGTAGCGATGCAAGGGTTTCCTGCTCATCGCTACTCAAATCTATAAATCTATTAATGTGGTTATAAAGTGCACTATACATAGCTATACTAATGATTAGCTAAAATAGGTATAATTATAAAAATGAAATCAATAGCTTAAAGCGAAAAGGCTTTTAGTTCTGACAGCGCTTCAGTACCGTAGTTTTTTAGTGCTGAAGTTATTTTATCCGTTAATCCTTTATTATCGGTTGGTTTTCCTTTGGTTGGTGGGGTTAAGTCTTTTTCAGGAACGTTTACTTCTGTTACTTTAGTGGCAAACCAGGTTATATTTTCGTGGGGTAGGGCTAAACCTAAAATCATTCCAGGCAATCCTGTAAAAGATTCCGGGCCACCCGAAACGGCAATCTGGTTTGAATAATAAGCCACTACGTAAATCGAATCCATAATGATGGCGTTGGCTCTACGGCATTCGTAACCCGCAATTTCCCTTGTTTCGTCGGTAATTTTCCAATTGATCTTACGCAGCGTATCCTTAACAAGATAAGTATCTTCGTAAACCGACTTCTGAGAAATACTTGCCTGGCTATTATAATCAGTAGCTATCGTATTTTTTAGATCAACAAGGGCATCCCTTGCGGCCCAGTTTGAATTTGCCGTTTCTTCTACCGCTGGCCATTTATATAAGCTTTTATCCTTAGTAAAGCTTAAGGTACTTTTAGCAACCTTAAATTGAGGATTGTTCTTTTTATACTGTTCAAAAGCAGGAGTCATATAGCTTTCATTATCCTTATTGATTTTCTTTTTAATCAAAGCATACATATTAGATCTTTTCTCAAATTCGATCATGCCATTTTGTACGAAGTGTATGTTCTGGGCAAAAAGACCATTGCTGATGAAAATAACAGCAAATAGGATGATATATTGTAGTTGAGTTTTCATGATTATTATTTTTGTGTTTTAATACCGCCGCCCATTTTATTGAAATCCCACGATACAGAGAACATTAAATATCTTCTAATGGTTGTATAACTGCTCTGGCTAATCGTGGTATTAGATGCCGAACGATTAAAACCTATATTCTGATTTAGAATATCATTTACAGTTGCTGAGAATCTTAAGTTTTCTGCTTTAAAGAATTTTTTGCTTACCGATGCATTCCAGATCAGACGTTCAAAGCTTTCGGTTAACACCTGGGTTTTTCCATTATACTGGTATTCTGCATCAGTTGATATTTCAAATTTTCCTGGTAATTGCACATTGCCAGATGCATAACCAGTCCATCCCCACCCATCACTATTCCTGCCAATACTTGCCCTTGCCATATTATAGGAGGGACCAAATCGGGTATAAAAACTATAACTTTTATCCTTGTATTTCGAGATATTAATACCACCGCCGTAGCTATAGTTTTTAGTATTATTTAAGGTCCTGCCTAAATCAGTGGTAATAAAATTATAAGAAGAATTTCCATCTGCGTCTACATTTAAACCTACGTTTATTTCGCCAAGAGCATTTATTTTTCTGCTTATCTGCCCGTATAAATAAAAATTGGTCTGCATTTTATCATTGTAATTAATGTAGCGGTAGGTGCTTTTACCAACACTATTGGTGGTTACATCACTAATAATTGGATTTGCCGTAAAGCTGTAGGAACCACTTAACCAAACCGATTGGTTGGTTAAAACTTTGTAAGAATTATAACTAGCGCTGACATTGCTCCTAAACGACGGTCTTAAATCTTGATTTCCCTCCACAACATTAAATGGATCATTATTTATCCTAACTGGCTGGAGTTGATCGAGTGAGGGCTGGTTGGTATTACCATTATAGTTGATCCGTAATGATTTTTGCTGAGAAAAACGATATTGATAAGATGCTTGTGGCATGTAATTAATAAAGTTTCTTACATAGGTTTTATTGTGATAAATATCATCCTGCTTAAAATTTACACCACTAAACTTCGATCCAAAATTGATAACGGTTTTACCTTTTTTATAGTTGAAAATTGCACCAGCCTGATTAATGGTCTGGTTCAGTTCAAAGTTGTTACTGTAAAGGGTATCCAAAATATCATATCTGCCACTTCCGGATTGATTAAAGGATAACCGATCCGATTTTCCATTCATTAAAGTCAGTCCATAGTTAATAATTACGGTCAATGTTTTTGAAAGAGGCTCGGTATATGCGGCATTTAACTTAAAGGCACTATTAGTAATATTGTTGGTCTTTAATTGGTTGGTAAGACTATCTATTGTTCCTGTTCCAGCCTCATTTGACCGCTTGTTAAGCGAGTTTAAGTACCCTTCACTATTGCTTTTGTTGATCGATTGATTTAAGTTTAATGATAATGTACGACCTTTCTTTTTTAATTTTTTAGTGAATAAAACGTTCATGTTAAAACTTTGATCATCAACCTCGTTAGTTAACAATCTGTCGGATGAATTTAGGAATTTATCATTTTCACCATAAGTTGAGGTAATAAAATGGTTTGAGGTATTGCTTTTTTTCAATGCCCCATCAACATTAACTTTCATGGTCAGGGTGGTGTCGATTTTAAGCTCATACATGGCATCCAGTTTTTGTCTGAACATGTCATTATCGAAAGATTCATCAGAGGTGTTATTCTGTACTCCCGATTCTAAATTGTTTTGATTTATTGAATTTTTATCACCCTGAACCCTGATTGATCCAATTTTATAATTTGTGTTTAACGATTCTTTATCTTTATTCCATTTGTTATCGAAATGCAAACCGCCAGTTCTCGCTACGGGTAAACCCTGGCCATTATATCGCCCGTCATAACTATCAAAATCATCGCCCCCACTACTAAAATACATTCCACCGTCATCAGTCATCGTCAGCCCACCTGAAGCGCCGTATTTATCCCGGTCATCCCAGCCTAAACCTACCGTTCCGTTGTTGCCTAAAATGCCATAGGCAGAAAATTTCTTTTTGCCCCAGAATTTATTAAACATTCCCTGCCCCTGATAAAAATCTTTTGTTCCATAACCACCCTGCACTTTGCCAAAGTAGCCGTTCTTTTTATCTTCTTTAAGTTTAATGTTAAGTGTTTTGGTTTTTTCGCCATCATCAATACCTGTAAAGCTAGCCTGATCGCTGGCTTTATCATAAAGTTGAACAGACTCTACCATATCTGCCCTCAGGTTTTTGGTTACCAGTGTTGGGTCGTCGCCAAAAAATTCTTCACCATCTACCAACACCTTCGGTACTGTTTTGCCCTGGGCCGTAATTTTTCCATCTTTATCTACCTGAAAGCCAGGAAACTGTTTTATGAGGTCCTCAACCTTTGAATTCGGTTCGATATTATATGCTTTGGGATCAAACTCTGTAGTATCACCTTTAATTTTTATGGCTGTTCTGTTTCCTTTAATAATTACATCGGCAAGAATTTTGGCCATCCCTGTAAGATTAATTTTTCCATAATCCTTAACCTGAGTGGTAGAATCGAGCGTAAAATGATCTACAAAATCTGCATACTTAGGGTAAGAAACCAATAAGATAAACTTCCCGTTTTTAATTCCGCTAAGCTCGAATGAGCCATTTTCTGCTGCCCTTGTATATTTTACCAATGTAGAATCTTTTGCATTTAAAACTGCGATGGAGGTTCCAGATAAAAGCGTTGTCGATGCAGTATCAATCGTTCGGCCTTTAATGGTATGGAGGCTTTGTGCTTTCGAATAAGTGGAGATAAAAACGAAAAGGCACAACGAGAGTAATAGGCGTTTCATAGATAAGATTTGGTTTTGTTTGCCGAATATAAACTAATATGTTAGTTGTGCATAATGCTTTAACCTTTTTTAACATTATTGCCTAATATTCAATTCATTTTAATCTTTCAGGTTTTACAACAAATCGTTTTTCATATAGGTTAATTAGCCGTTCGTCTATAAATACAAGCTCATGGTATAATAGCCGGTAACTCGCTGAAACGTTTTTGATAAACCGCAGTCTTAATTACAAAACCACCTGATAGTTAGGTGTTTAAAACAAAGTATTTATCACAACATAAAAATATTAAAGTCATGAGAACTTTTATTAAAAATTTATTCGCAGCTGCATTAGTAACGGTTACTTTTAGTAGCGCAACAGTAGTAGCAAACGCTACAGAAAACAACGCAAATTATACCGCTATAACTCAGGTTAAAAATATCGGTAAAATTGTAGTATCCGGAAATGTTAAATTGATCCTTGTTCAGGATGCCAAAGAAAGCGTTGAAGTTTATGATCAATATTATACCAAAAATGCTTTGGTACAACAGCAGGGAGATGAACTTAGAATCACCTCTTTTGATAAAAAGACCTTAATTGTAATTGCCCACGTAAATAATTTAACTGTTATTGAAGCATCGAACACAGCAACGGTAAATACAGCAGGGAACTTTTACCTGATAAACTTAAATGTTGTTTTAAACGACAAAGCATCAGCAGATATAACAGCCAATATTGTTAACCTATCTACTACGGTTAAAGATACTGCATCATTAAAGTTAACAGGTTCTTCTGAAATACATTCAGCATTAATTGGATCGGGTTCTGAAATTAAAATGGACGATTTTACTGCCCAGGAAAGCACAATTAAAGTAGCAGATAAACCAATTTTAGCAAACAACAATAAATCACGCTATGATGATCTTCAGGTAGATTTATTAGAAAGGCTATTCTAATCCCCATCATATATTTTACCAAAAAGGCGCTGAATTTAAGTTCAGCGCCTTTTTTATTTTAAAAGATGGTCCTCGTTTGTAACGAGGATCTACGAGGTCTGCATTTGTAATGCAGGTAAGAAATCTGATTGCGATAAAATCGCTTTTCTCCTGCATCCTCGTTACAAACGGGGACAATTTTACAAATCAAATTTTATCCCCTGTGCTAAAGGCAGCGTGTTCGAATAATTGATGGTATTGGTTTGTCTGCGCATATAAGCCCTCCAGGCATCAGACCCGCTTTCCCTGCCACCGCCTGTTTCTTTTTCACCGCCAAAAGCACCGCCAATTTCTGCGCCTGAAGTACCAATATTTACATTGGCTATGCCACAGTCAGAGCCTTTAGCCGATAAGAATTGCTCTGCCTCTCTTAAATTCAAAGTCATAATGGCCGATGATAATCCTTGAGGAACGGCGTTTTGCAAAGCAATGGCCTCGTCTAATGTTTTATACTTAATCAGGTATAAAATCGGCGCAAATGTTTCGTGCTGAACAATCTTAAAATCATTCTGAACTTCGGCAATACATGGTTTTACGTAACACCCGCTTGTATAGGCATCGCCCGATAAAACGCCGCCATCTACCACAAAATTGCCGCCCTCTTCCTTGCATTTTGCAATCGAATCTAAGTATGCTGCAACCGCTTCGGTATCAATCAGTGGTCCCACATGGTTATTTTGATCTAAGGGATCTCCAATACGCAACTGTCCGTAAGCTTTAACCAGTTTAGCGGTAAAAGCATCATATACACTTTCGTGGATAATTAGCCTCCTGGTAGAGGTACAACGCTGCCCCGCGGTACCAACAGCACCGAATACCGCACCGATTAAACTCATATCTAAATCAGCATGTTCTGAAATGATAATGGCATTATTACCACCAAGTTCAAGTAAGCTTTTTCCTAACCTTGCGCCTACTGCAGCACCGACTGCCTTACCCATGCGCGTCGATCCGGTAGCAGAAATTAAAGGAATGCGGCCATCATTTGTCATGAGTTCGCCAACTTCCCTATCGCCTAAAACCAAGTTGCAAACCCCTTCAGCGATATTGTTATCTTTAAAAACCTTTGCAATAATTTGTTGACAGGCGATTGCGGTTAGCGGTGTTTTTTCTGATGGTTTCCAGATGCAAACATTACCACAAACCAATGCCAAAGCGGTATTCCAGCTCCAAACCGCTACAGGAAAATTAAATGCAGAAATAATACCTACAATCCCTAACGGATGCCATTGTTCGTACATGCGGTGGCTTGGGCGTTCGCTGTGCATGGTTAAACCGTAAAGCTGCCTGGATAAACCTACTGCAAAATCGCAGATATCGATCATTTCCTGCACTTCACCAAAACCCTCCTGCAAACTTTTCCCCATCTCGTAAGAAACCAGGGTGCCTAACGCATCTTTGTTTTCACGTAAGGCATCACCAAACTGGCGCACAATTTCTCCTCTTTTTGGAGCCGGAACCGTACGCCATGCTGTAAATGCTTCCTGCGCTTGATGTACAACAGCATCATAATCAGCAGCACTTGCAACTTTTGCCGAAGCAATCAGTTTGCCATCAACGGGAGAAAAACTTTCTAATGTATTTGTATTAAGTTCACCGCCCCAATTGCTGCCCGTACTATAAGCGGCATTACTTGCATTAATGCCCAGTTTATTTAAAATGGATTGAATATCTGTAGTCATATATCTAACGATTTACACAAAAAAACAAAAAATTAACAGAACGGAGGTCAAATTCTGGTCTTTAAATTATTTCCATAATCAATATCTCCCTTTAAGCATAATCAGGTGTAAATAAGGCTATAAATTGTGCTTTTTGCTTTGCAATATAAATAGCGTAGTTTGCCAAAAGAATAATGATATCAAATTAGACTTCAGTCGTTATAAATAGAAAAATGAAAATAAAATTATTGCTCATTGCTTTTTTAGGGTTCAGTATTTCCCTTTCGGCACAAACAAAAAAGGCAACTAACTCGCTGTTGTGGGAAATTTCTGGTAATGGATTAAAAAAGCCTTCCTATCTATTTGGCACCCATCATTTAATAGGGGCTAAATTTGTAGATACGATGAAGGTTCTGCAGGAAAAGTTTAAATCTACCGATGCAGTAGTGGGCGAGATTGTAATGGACAGTACTACGCAAACTAAAATGGCCCCGTTTTTAGTAATGAAAAATAATACGCTGGATAGTTTATTAACAAAATCAGAATACAAGGAAGTAAAAGATTATTTTAAAAGCAAACAACCAGGTTTTGAATTAAAGCAACTGAACAATTTCAAGCCCGCAATGGTAGCAATAATGATGATGCTTTTTGAAAGCCCAGATATGTTAAAAGATATAGGTGAAGGTATGGATGATAGCTTTCAGAAGTATGCCAAAAAAAATGGAAAATCATTATATGGTTTGGAAACAGCCGAATATCAGGGTGCACTTTTATTTGACAGTGATCTGCAAAAACAAAAGAATGCATTGCTAAAATCGATCCGGGAAGTGGATAAAAGCAAACAAAAAATGGAAGAACTGAAAACTTATTACATCACTCAGGATATGGATAAATTAACTGAACTCTTTAAAAATCAGGACGAAGAATCAAAAGAATTTATGACTGAGCTCTTAAAAAACCGAAATAAAAGATGGTTAGATCAGCTGCCGGCTCTAATGCAGAAGCAATCGTTATTTATTGCGGTTGGAGCGGGGCATTTACTGGGTGCCGAAGGCTTGATAAAAGGGTTGCAGGTAAAAGGATACATTTTAAAGCCCGTAGCAACTAATTAATATTTCAATGTGTTTGTGAAAAACAAAAGAAAGGGAGCTACATTTGCGTTTTTACTTTAGCACTAATAGCTGTGTTTAAAGTAAAACTAATTTGTAAAAACATAAAAATGAATAAAAAAATTATTGCCTGTGGTGTGATGCTGGTTTCTGCTTTTTTGGCTAATCCACTTTTTGCACAGGAACAGCCTGTAGAAAAATCGAACAACTTAAATGTTTACCGTGTAACTGCAACTAAAGTTAACGATCTGGTGCATACCAAACTTGATGTATCTTTTGATTATGCAAAGCGATACCTATACGGTAAAGAATGGGTTACTTTAAAGCCTCATTTTTATCCTACCGATTCTTTAACCCTTGATGCGCAGGGAATGGATATTAAAACCATTGCATTGGTTGGCGCAAAAGGAAATACCCCGCTTAAATATGTTTATAAAGATAATAAGCTTTATATCACCCTGAATAAAAAGTACACCAATAGCGAAAAGTACACGGTGTATATTGCTTACACCGCTAAACCCGATGAATTGAAAGTAAAGGGAAGTGCGGCCATAACCGATGCTAAAGGTTTATATTTTATTAACCCAGATGGTGCCGATAAAAATAAACCAACACAGATCTGGACCCAGGGTGAAACAGAATCGTCTTCGGCATGGTTTCCAACTATCGATAAACCTGATCAGAAAACTACCGAAGAGATTTCGATGACGGTAAAATCGAAATACACAACACTTTCTAACGGAAAATTGATGAGCCAGAAAGCCAATGCAGATGGAACAAGGACCGATACCTGGAAGATGGATCTGCCACATTCGCCATATTTATTTATGATGGCGGTGGGCGAATTCAAAATCACAAAAGATACCTATAAAGGGAAGGAAGTAAGTTATTACCTCGAACCGAAATTTGCGCCCTATGCCAAGCAGATTTTTGGTAAAACACCTAATATGATCCAGTTTTACAGCAATTTGTTAGGGGTAGATTATCCATGGAACAAATATGCGCAGGTGGTAGCCAGAGATTACGTTTCGGGCGCAATGGAAAATACTACGGCTACTTTACATGGCGAGCAGGTACAAAAAACAGATCGCGAGTTATTGGATGAAAATGAAGAAGGAACCATTGCACATGAACTTTTTCACCAATGGTTTGGCGATTATGTGACCGCAGAGTCGTGGTCTAACTTAACCATGAACGAATCTTTTGCCACCTTTGGCGAAGTGATCTGGCATGGACATGATGCCGGGCAAGATGCAGAAGACAAATCACGTTACGATAAATTACAATCTTACTTAGGATCGACCAAAAAAGGAGAAAGCCCTGTTTTGGCCCGCTTTTATTATGGCGACAAGGAAGATATGTTCGATAACATCAGCTATGCTAAAGGATCGATTATTTTATATGCCCTAAAAAATCAAATGGGCGATGCCGCTTTTTACAAATCACTTAACCGCTACCTCACCACCAATGCCTTTAAAAATGGCGAAACACATCAATTGCGTTTGGCTATGGAAGAGATTACCGGAAAAGACTGGAGCCCTTATTTTAATCAGTGGTATTACAATGGTGGCCATCCGGTTTTAAGTATCGATTATGGTTACGAAAACGGCAAGGCAACAATTAAAGTTAAACAAACACAAGATGCAAGCGTGCAGACCTTTACATTGCCGATCAAGATTGACATTTATGCAGGAGGTAAAAAAATCAGAAAAGAAATCCTGATCAATAGCCGTGAGCAGAACTTTAGTTTCGACGTAAGTACTAAACCCGATTTAATCGATTTTGATGTAGATAAAATTTTAGTTGGAGAAACCAACGACAATAAAACCGCTGAAAACTATTATTTCCAATACAAAAATGCGCCTAGTTATGCCAATAGAATCGAAGCCCTGCAATTTATTATGCAGAGCAAAGCCAAAAGCGGCCAGCTGGTGTTGCTAGAAGGTTTAAAGGATAAATCTGCAGATTTACGCGCTTTAAGCATTGATGGGATTAACTTAGAAGATGCTCAGATTAAAGCAGCAGTTTTACCGGTTTTACTTCAGATTGCCAAAACAGATAAAAATACCGAAGCAAGATCAGCTGCAATTGTGAAATTAGCTGAAACTGGCGATCAGGCTTATAAAACTTTAGTGTTAGAAAGCTTAAAGGATAGGTCGTACAAGGTAATTGCTGCCGGTATTGATGGTTTGGCCAAACTGGCTCCACAAGAAAGTATCACAGCTTTAGCATCGTTAGATGAAGATACGAAAGCACATATAGCACCTTCTATTGCAACATTATATATCAATGAACCAAAAGATGAGTATCAGGCATTTTATGATAACATTATGCTTACAGGCGACAGGAATAGTGTTTTTGCAGTAGTTGGCCAGTATTTTCAGTACCTGAGGGCCAACAATAATCCTGTAGTTACCGAAAAAGGTATTGCGAACATTGGTGGCGCCATTGAAAGATTAAAATTACAGACCTATTTAAACAAGCAACTTGCGGGTGCTTATACTGCAGCTGCGCAGGCTAAAACACAACAGGCTGCCGCAATAAGCGGAGAGGCTAAAACAAAGCTGAGCAAACAGGCCGAATTATTTAAAAAAGGCGCAGCTGATCTGGAAAAAGAATAATAATTAACATAGTTAGGTGTCGATGCGTCATTCCCAATCAAGTTGGGAATGACGATCGTTCTTTTCACAATCTGCCAAAGCTGGCTATTTGTCCTTTAAGGATTACATCCCTCTTTTCTCCTTGTATCGATAATATAAACAATTTGCCAGCCCTTATCTCCTTTTACCAACTGAAAGGAATTAACCCCACAATGACTAAATTTTTCGCCCAGGTAAAATTTATAGTCTGTCCAAACAGAAGCCAAAGGACCATCGATTAATATTTTGGTAAACACAATACGCTCATCATATTTTTCCTGGTGTGGAGTGCCGATAAATTTGATAAAGTCGTTAACAGATTCTGTACGTATACCCGTTTTACCTTCTTTGTTCGTAATGGTTTGCATAATTGCTGCTGGTGCAAACGCAGTTCGGGTTAAAGTGCTGTCTCCAGTCTTCATACCGGTAAAAAGGTTATTTATAGTTTTTTTGATATCACTTTCTTCATCGCTTTGCGCAAAGGTATTTGTAGCAAAACCTAGTAAAAACAGGGCAAAAATGACTAATCCTTTCATGACTTCTTAATTACGTATATGCCATAAATTTATAGTATTTTTGTCAAAGAAGGGAAAAGGAACCGCGATGTTGCAAAGAATCTATAGATTATCCACACATCTTAATCACAGTCAATACGCTTTGTAGTCAGCTATTTACGCTGTTTTAACCGATTGATGTTAATAATTATTTTAAAAACGGATAATTAAAACTTGTAAACTTATAATGTGTTTTTCTGCTAATTGGCACGGTTCTTTAATAGTATAATATATGGAAGAAGAATTCTTTTTTGAATCCAACGAAGATGCACAACGCTCGGTAGAACGTTACGAAGAAATGCTCCGCAACCAGGATCAGTATTTCTTCGATGCAGGGGCATTCGAATACATTGTAGATTTCTACATTGAGAAAAATGATCCGGTCAAAGCTTTGCAGGTTGTTGATTTTGCAATCAGTCAGCACCCTTATGCAACAGTGTTTTTAATCAAACAAGCCCATCTTTACATTTTAACCAACAACAACGAAAAGGCTTTTATTGCCTTGCAAAAAGCCGAGCTTTTAGAACCGTCAGAACCAGATATTTATTTGCTCCGCGGTAATATTTTTCAAAATACCGAACGTTTTGACGAGGCTTTGGAAAATTATGAAAAAGCTTTAGGGTTGGCCGAGAGTACTGATGAGATTTTATTACAAATGGCTTATGTTTATCAGAGCATGAGTGATTATGAAAGCGCCATTACCTATATTAAGCTTAGTTTAGAGCAGAATATGGAGAACCAGGATGGTTTATATGAGCTGGCTTTCTGTTACGATGTGTTAGATAAACAAGAAGAAAGTATCAAGTTTTATCAACAATACATCGATACCGATCCGTATTCTTATGCGGCATGGTATAATTTGGGCAACAGTTTCCATAAGTTGAATCTTTTCGAAAAAGCGATCGATGCTTACGATTACGCGATCCTGATCAAAGAAGATTTTAGCTCTGCCTATTTCAATAAAGGTAATGCGCTGGTTCAGCTCGATAAATATGACGAGGCGATAGATGTTTATAAACAGACTTTCGAATACGAGCAGCCTAATGCCGATACTTATTGTGCCATTGGCGAATGTTACGAGAAACTGGAGAAAATGGACGAAGCCCGTTCTTACTACAAAAAATCGGTAAAAATGGATCCCAAAATGGCAGATGCCTGGTTCGGGATCGGTGTTACGCTGAATTTTGAAGAACGTTATTTCGAATCGCTTCACTTTTACAAAAAAGCAATCGATTTAGAGGCCGAAAACCCTGATTTCTGGTTTGCCATGGCCGATGCTTATTATAAATTAGGCCAGATTGACGAATCAATCGAAGCTTACGAAAAGGTATTGGAGTTTAATCCTTTGGATATCGAAGCTTGGTTAGATTTTAGTACTGTGCTTTACGAGCAGGGGAAATTGCTGGAAGCATCGGAAACGATGGCAGAGGCGATTAAAAATAATCCGGAAGCAGCAGAACTGTATTACCGGATGGTAGCCTATCTTTTTGCCCAGGGGAATTATAGCGATGCACTGGGATATTTGGAAACGGCTTTAACAACTGACCCCGATAAACACTATATTTTATTTGAATATTTGCCACAATTGCAGGATAATAGTGCCATTTTGAACGTTATAAACAGATATATTAGGTAACGACCTTGTGAGAAAAATTTAACAAATAAATCTCAAAATTTTTTTCACTTTTGTACGCATATGAATTATCCATTATTAAACGTTCCCGAACGTCCAGCTAAACCACGCCAAAAAGGCTTAACAATGGTTATGGATAAGGGATTGAGCCTACGCCAGGTTGAAGATTTTATTGAAGTTGCCGGCGTACATACAGATATCGTAAAATTAGGTTGGGCAACATCACACGTAACACCAAACCTTAAAGAAAAATTAGCTTTATATAAAAGTGCAGGCATTCCTACCTATTTCGGAGGAACGTTATTTGAGGCCTTTATCATCCGCGACCAGTTTTCAGATTATCAACGTGTTCTAGATCAGTACGGGATGGAATTTGCAGAAGTTTCTGATGGTTCTATTGAAATTGAGCACGATAAAAAATGTGAGTTTATCCGCGAACTTTCTAAACAGGTAACCGTAATTTCGGAGGTTGGAAGTAAAGATGCCGCTAAAATATTTGCCCCATATAAGTGGATTAAATTAATGCAAGCCGAAATCGAGGCGGGATCGTGGAAGGTAATTGCCGAAGCCCGCGAAGGTGGTAATGTAGGTATTTACCGTGGAAGCGGTGAAGTACGCGAAGGATTGGTTGATGAAATTTTAACCCAGATTCCTGAAGAAACCATTATTTGGGAAGCACCTCAAAAAGAACAGCAAGTTTGGTTTATTAAATTAATTGGTAGCAATGTAAACCTTGGTAATATTGCCCCGGCAGAAGTTATTCCTTTAGAAACCATTCGTTTAGGTTTACGTGGAGATACTTTTGATTATTTCCTGAACCAAACTAAATAACTCAACCCGCTGTTGCGGAGTGCATAGTTAAATAAACCTTGCAGGTTTCAAAAACCTGTAAGGTTTGCTTTTTTATATAAATAATGAAAACATACGGCTTAATCGGATACCCACTTTCTCATTCTTTCTCGAAAAAATATTTCACAGAAAAATTTCAAAATGAGGGCATAGCCGATCATCAATATGAGCTTTTTCCTATTGCCGATATTAAATCACTGCCCGATCTGCTGACTGAAAATCCATCACTTTGTGGGCTTAATGTTACGATTCCGCATAAAGTTAACGTGCTTTGCTATTTAAACGAAGTAGATGAAGCTGCGGAAAAAATTGGGGCCGTAAATTGTATTTCGATCAAAAGTTTTGAAGGTGCGACCTATTTAAAAGGCTATAACACCGATGCATATGGCTTTGAAGAATCGCTAAAACCCTTGTTGGGGCCGCAACATACCAAAGCACTGGTTTTTGGCGATGGTGGGGCGGCGAAAGCGGTAAAGTACGTGTTAGAGAAATTAAATATCCAATATCAGGTTGTGGTGCGAACGGCTGTTCCCGGTGCTGTTCTATATTCGGAAGTTACGCCAGAGATTTTAGCCTCACACCAGTTATTGATCAATACTACACCCCTAGGGATGTCGCCAAATGTGGATACCTTTCCTGAAATTGATTACAGTTTAGTTGGGCCAGGGTATTTAGCTTACGATTTAGTATACAATCCGCTGGAGACAGCATTTTTGGCTAAAGCTGCAGCGCGCGGTGCAGCGATTAAAAACGGTTTGGAAATGCTGTACAAACAAGCCGAAAAAGCTTGGGCAATTTGGAATAAATAATTAATTTATCGTCATAGCAAGGAGGAACGACGACGCAATCTTTGATAAAATGTTATGAAACTAAAACAACTGATCTGCCTTCCCTTTGTACTGCTTTTGTTTCTAACAGCTTGTCAGAACCACGATTATAGCCCAAAGCCGAAAGCTTACTATAGGATCGTATTCCCTAAAAAAGATTATACTGTATTTACCAAGCCTGTACCTTTTACTTTTAAATACCCAACTTATGCTGCGGTAGAACAAGATCAAAGCCGCGATGCCCAAAAAAACTGGTACAATTTACACTTTAAGCAGTTTAACGGCTTTTTGCATTTAACGTATTACGATATTTCGGGTAAAGGCGAGTATGATGAAATGGTAGAAGATGCCCGAAAACTGGCTTTTAAACATACCATAAAAGCCAGTGCGATTGATCAAAAACTCATCAATTATCCCGATCATAAAGTTTACGGTATTTATTACGCCATAGAGGGAAATACCGCATCATCAGTTCAGTTTTTTTTAACCGATAGTGCCAAACATTATTTCAGAGGAGCTTTATATTTTAATGAACGCCCACAATACGACTCTATTGAACCCGTTGTTAAATTTATTAAAAAGGATATCGATACCTTGATTTCTACCTTTAGGTGGAAAAATTGATTTATTATTTTGTCATCCTGCTTTTGGAAACAGGATTTTTTTAAAATTTTTATGATTACAATAAAAACCTTCGCATTTAATGCCTACAGCGAAAATACCTATGTACTTTTTGATGAAACCAAAGAATGTGTCATTATCGATCCGGGCATGTACGAAGGTTTTGAGCAAAATGAATTGGCGGCTTTCATTAAAAATGAAGGGTTAAAACCGGTCTTATTACTCAATACACATTGTCATCTCGATCATGTTTTCGGCAATAAATTTGTGTTCGAAACCTACGGCTTAAAACCGCAGTTTCATGCAGGCGAACTGCCAATTTTAAATGCAGTTCCTAGTTATGCACCATCAATGGGTTTTACCCGTTATGATGTATCTCCTCTGCCCGATACCTTTTTGCCCGAAACAGGGACTATTTCTTTTGGTAACAGTACACTGACCTTAATTTTTGCTCCGGGGCATTCGCCGGCACACCTGTGTTTTTACAGTGCACCCGATCATATTTTAATAGGTGGTGATGTACTTTTTTATGGGAGTATTGGCCGTACCGACCTGCCTGGAGGTAATCATCAGCAATTAATCCAAAACATTTCCGATAAACTTTTTGTCTTACCTGATGAAACCAAAGTTTATCCTGGTCATGGACCAGCCACAAACATTGGTTTTGAAAAACAACATAACCCATTTTTTTAGCAGGATTAAAGGTTCATAATTGTTAAAGGCTTTATAACCTGAAGCCTTTTACCTTAAAACCCTCAACCTTTTATTTATCTTTGCCGCTGTGAATACATCGTTTTATATTGCCAAAAGGTATCTTTTTGCTAAAAAATCTACCAATGCCATTAACCTGATATCTGGTATATCGATGGTTGGTGTAATGGTGGGTAGCGCTGCATTGATTATTATCCTTTCGGTATTTAACGGTTTAGAAACAGTAGTATTGAATATGTTCGATACCATTACCCCACAAATTGCCATTACACCGGCTAAGGGGAAAACTTTTGATCCGAACACAGGCTATTTCAATCAGCTCAGAAAAAATAAAGATGTTGCCGCTTTTACCGAGGTGCTACAAGAAAATGCTTTATTAAAATACAACAACAAACAAGCTGTTGGAATGGTTAAAGGTGTAAGTTTAGATTATTTGAAGAACACTAAATTAGATAGTACCATAAAAGAAGGCCATTTTATACTGCACAACAGAAGCGGTGATAATGCGGTAATTGGTTCTGCCCTGCAGAGTTATTTGGCCGTAAATACTGTCGATCCCTTTACAGAGCTGGAAATCTATTCGCCAAAGAAAGATATCGCTGCAAATAGCTTAAACCCTGCCGACGATTTTGTGGTAAAGAACATTCGGGTAAGTGGTGTTTTTGAAGTACAACAAGATTTCGACAATGGCATTATTGTACCATTAAATTTTGCCCGCGAACTTTTAGGCGAAGAGAAAAATGTGTCTGCAATAGAGATCAATCTCCAGCCCGGTGTTGATGTAGACGATTTTCAAAAAGAGGTAATCGAAAAAGCTGGGAAGGATTATGAAGTCAGAAATCAGGCCGAGCAAAATAAATCACTCTACCACATTTTAAATACCGAAAAATGGGCGGTATATATTATTCTTACTTTTATCCTGATTATTGCTATATTTAATATCATAGGGTCGTTAACCATGTTAGTAATCGATAAAGTGAAGGATGTAGCCATTCTGAGCAGTTTAGGCGCAGGCAAGAAATTAATCAAACGTATATTTTTATTTGAAGGAATGATGATCACCATGTCTGGCTGTGTGCTGGGTTTAATTATCGGCCTCATATTTTATTATTTTCAGCACACTTATGGTTTTATCAAAATGGGTGATGAAGTAAATAAAACGCTGGTAAGTTCTTATCCAATCGGATTAAAATGGAAGGATTTTGTTTTAGTTTTTGTTACAGTAGGCATCTTCTCATTTTTGGCATCTGCTTTGTCATCCAATTTAAGTGTTAAAAAGATAGATCAAATTAATCAAACTATATAAAATGAAGTTATTTAAACAAGCAATTGTATTTGTTGTGCTCCTTGGCGTAGCCGCTACAGCTTGTAGAAACGATAAAGCCGAGGGAGAAAAAAGTAACCTGAAAACGGTTAAAGGTTTGTATAGTTTTGGCCCTGAAATGAAGTCTTTTACCTTATGTGAGGATGGGCGTGAGTATTGGGTTAAAGACAGTGTAAAAAATTTAGAGCTCTCTTACAGTAACCTGGGGTTCGAAAAGCCTTACGAGCCAGTATATGTAGAATTAGAAGGTTATTTCGCGAAGTCTGATACCGCTACGGTTTCACCTGATTTCGATTCTACCCTGGTGGTGATGAAAGTGCTTAAAATCAGTAAAGAAATCCCTGACGGGCCTTGTTCACAGTAATTCATCGAAAACCAACAGAGATCGTCATGCTGATCCGGATCTTCGGGATCAAACGCCTTGGTTCGTGTCTCCACGAACTAAACCAATGGTATAGATAAATAGCTTAGACAATTGTTAGATTGAAAGCCTAGCGTTTTAAGATAGTTTTTTTCTTGAAGCGCAATTGCAATGCTAATCGGTTACGGCATTCCTGCTTTCCGTTACAAGTCCTCACCCGATGAAGGATCGGGTTCCGGGCTTTACACTTCAATCAGGGCTAATTTTAAGCGCTTTTGCGGCTATTAATGGTTTAGTAGGATAGGCGCAATTCGCTACGCCCTGCAACCGTAAATAGTTGCACCTTTTCTGTCACCTAAACCTGATCGAAGTGGTTCCGGTTTTTCTCCGGAAGTAACGGAGAGCAGGACTGTCATTAATTGATGCTGCTGCACCTGCTTTCCAGAAAGCTAACAATTTTCCATTTTATGCACACGCTAACCAAACTTGCCTAAACAAAAAAGCTTTCCTGTTTCCAGAAAAGCTTTAGAAATTATAATAAAAGAATATCTCCTACCAGTAGATACTGTAAAGGGCTACCAATAAACCGATAATAATTAGTGAACCAACAGCGAAACCTGTTGTGGTTTTGAACATTTTCGAATCAATTTCCAGTCCTTTTGGATTAACACCGTTTTTGTTCTCAAACAAGCTGATAATTACCATACCGATAATACAGAATACGAATACAATACCCATTCTATCTAAGAAAGGGATTTCATAAATACCTGTTGCATTTTTAACCGAGAAGCCTACTCCCGATAACCAGGAAAGATCGGTCCATGTAGGAAGAACCTTTAACAATAACGATAATCCGAAACCACCAATCGTTGCAAAAAGTGCTGCATTTGAAGTGGCTCTTTTCCAGAAGAAACCGAGAATGAACATGGCAAATATACCTGGAGAAACAAAGCCTGTATACTCCTGGATATATTGGAATCCACCTTTTTTATCGATACCCAAGTGTGGTGCAATAATAACGCCCAATGCCATGGCTACAACTACCGCAATTTTGCCTGTAAAAACAAGGTTTTTTTCAGAAGCATCGGTTTTTAATACTTTTTTGTAAATATCTAATGTGAAAATGGTTGCAATACTGTTTGCTTTACCTGCTAATGAGGCTACAACGGCTGCAGTTAATGCTGCAAACGATAAACCTTTTAATCCCGCAGGTAATAAGTTTAACAATACCGGATAAGCACGGTCTGGATTAACAGTTCCGTCCTGCAGCATTTCCGATTGAAAAGCCCCGTCTTTATACAGTACGTAAGCCGCAATACCTGGCAATACCACAATAATTGGCATTAATAACTTTAAGAATGCAGCAAATAAAATACCTCCACGCGCAGTTTTTAAATCTGCACCTAAAGCACGTTGTGTGATGTATTGATTACAGCCCCAATAGTTAAGGTTTACAATCCACATACCACCTACCAATACGCTTAATCCCGGTAAATCAATGTAATTCTCATTGTCAGGTTTTAAGATCATGTGGAAGTGTTCTGATGCTTTTGAGGTCATAAGGCTATAACCTTCAAAAATGCCTGAGGTTCCGTAATGGGTAGAAACCAGGTTTAATGCCAGGTATGTTGTGGCCAAACCACCCAGAATTAAGAAAAATACCTGGATAACATCGGTATAACCGATTACTTTCATTCCGCCAAGTGTAATTACGATGGCAAAAGCCGCAATGGCGTACATACAGAAAGTTAAATCGAATCCAGAGATACTGCTAACAGCTAAAGCACCTAAATAAAGAATTGATGTTAAGTTTACCACTACGTACAACAATAACCAGAACACAGCCATAATCATGGCAACGGTTCCGTTGTAGCGTTGGTGTAAAAACTGCGGCATTGTGGCGATCTTGTTTTTCAGGTAAACCGGAATAAAAAAAACAGCAACAATAACCAGGGTAAGGGCAGCCATCCACTCGTAAGTTGCAATTGCCAATCCCATCTTAAAGCCCGATCCGCTCATGCCGATAAATTGTTCCGCAGAAATATTCGATGCAATTAATGATGCACCGATTGCCCACCATGTAAGTGAACCTTCAGCTAAGAAATAATCTTTTGAGCCTGTGGATGCGGATTTTTTCTTATTGTAGATGTACAGACCGTAAGCAGCCACAATAACGAAGTACACCGCAAATACAATGTAATCCTTCGTGTCCAATAAATTGTTTTTCATTAATATAATAGTGGTTATTTGGTTTAGAAATCTAAATGTAGTAAAATCATAAATTAATCTCTGCTTTTTTTTGAATTAAAAAATGTTAAAGTAACGTTTATTAATTTGGGCTGCTAAAAATCAACAGCTATTCTACTTTCCACACGCTACTGGGATGGGTAAATTAATGGAGGTCGTCCCGCTTCTCATCCATGGTCTGTGTCTCCGTAGACCATGCTAATTAAATCAAATGCCCGTGGTCTGTGAAGACACAGACCACGGAGATTATATTTTATATAAAATAAATTAAATATACCTGTTGATTAAGTTTTCCAGGTATTCTTGCTTTCCGCTGCGTACCTCTGGTTCGCCGTTTTCTGCAGCATAATTTCTCAAATCTTCTAAACTTAGCTTACCTTGTTCAAATTCGGCACCCTTTCCACTATCAAATGAAGCGTAGCGGTCGGTTCTTATTTTTTTGTAATCAGATTTTTGAAGAATGGCATCTGCAGTGATTAATGCCCTTGCAAAGATATCCATGCCACCAACGTGTGCATAGAACAGGTCTTTTGGATCTGTAGAGTTACGGCGGATTTTCGCATCGAAGTTTACACCTCCACCCTGCAAGCCACCACCTTCTAAGATGATCAACATGGTTTCCGTTAGTTCATTAATATCGTTCGGGAACTGATCGGTATCCCAGCCATTTTGATAATCTCCACGGTTTGCATCGATAGAACCTAATAAGCCATTATCTACTGCAACTTGTAATTCGTGCTGGAAAGTATGGCCGGCCAAGGTAGCGTGGTTAACTTCTAAATTTAATTTGAAATCGGCCAATAGATCGTATTGTTGTAAAAAGCCTTTTACTGTAGCCGCATCGTAATCATATTGATGTTTAGAAGGCTCACATGGTTTCGGTTCGATGAAGAATGTTCCTTTAAAACCCTGTTTGCGTGCATAATCTTTAGCGGTATGTAAGAATTTTGCCAAGTGTTCCTGCTCACGTTTCATGTTGGTATTCAATAAACTCATATAGCCTTCTCTTCCTCCCCAGAACACATAATTTTCGCCACCAAGCGCAATGGTAGCATCTAAAGCTGCTTTAACCTGTGCAGCTCCGTGTGCCAGCACATGGAAATCGGGATTGGTAGATGCGCCATTCATGTAGCGCTTATGGCTGAATAAATTCGCTGTTCCCCAAAGTAATTTTACCCCGCTATCTGCTTGTTTTTGCTTGGCATACTCAACAAGGGCCTGTAATCTGCGCTCGTTTTCGGCAACATCGTCGCTATAATCTACCACATCCACATCATGGAAACAGTAATAAGGAATCTGCATTTTAGTGATAAATTCAAATGCCGCATCCATTTTATCTTTTGCCCTTTCTACTGCATCTTTTTTTTCATCCCAGGGGAAAATGTGCGTTGCGCCACCAAACGGATCTGCACCATTGCCGTTAAATGAATGCCAATAGGCGCAGGCAAATTTAAAATGCTCGTTCATGGTTTTGCCCGCTACAACTTTGTTGGCATCATACCATCTAAATGCTAATGGATTGTCACTGCCCAGGCCTTCAAACTTGATCTGCTCAATGCCCTTAAAAAATTCTTTTGCTCCTGTTACTACTTTTGTCATGTTATTTTGTTTTTTGGTTGTGGTCTGTTGGTCAATAGTTCATAGTCGGTCTCGCTATGGACTGTCAATCATTAACCAATTGCTAATTGTTTCTCTAATATTTTTTTCCAATCCTGATAAATGGGTTCGTATGTTGCCGAATGTTGTGGGATTAAAGTTTTAATTACTTCGTGGTTGTTAAAAGCTTCTTCTGCGCTTTTAAAAATCCCCGCACCTATCCCGGCACCTAAGGCTGCGCCAACACTACCGTCGTTTTCGTAAAGTTCTACCGGAATGCCTGTAACGTCAACAAAAGTTTGTGCAAATACGTCACTTAAAAAGAGGTTGGCCCTCCCGGCACGGATTACTTTAGGTTTCATGCCGTTTTCTCTCATAATATCCAGTCCATAGCGGAAAGAAAAGGCAATTCCTTCTTGTACTGCCCTAAAAATATCCGATTGATTGTGGAGATTTAAGTCGATACCTAACAGCTGGGCGCCAGTATATTTGTTGTTTAACATCCGCTCGGCACCGTTTCCAAAGGGAAGTACTTTTAAGCCATTGCTACCTATTGGTGCTTTTAACGCCAGGTTATTCAGTTCAGCATATGTAGACTGTGGTGCGAAATTGTATTTTGCCCAACGGTACATGCTGCCAGTGCCATTGATACAAAGTAAAACGCCGGTGTGTTTTTTCTCCTCCGAATAGGTTACGTGGGCAAAGGTATTTACCCTCGATTGTTTATCGTAGGTAAGATCGTTGCTTACCCCGTAAATTACACCTGATGTTCCTGCTGTTGCAGCAACTTCTCCAGGCTTCAATACATTTAAAGAAAGCGCGTTGTTAGGCTGATCGCCGGATTTATAAGCTACAGGGATACCGGCTGACAGGCCTAAAGACGCTGCAACATCAGCTTTTAAATAACCGTGTTCGGAAAATAAAGCTTTCACCTGCGGAATAACGTTGCCTGGGATTCCATAATAATCCATTACATCTTTGGAAATTTCATGATTTTCAAAATCCCAGAAAATGCCTTCAGATAATGCAGAAATACTTGTTGTAATTTCTCCTGTTAATTTCATTGAGATGAAATCGCCCGGCAGCATTATTTTATCGATGTGGTTATAGATCTCTGGCTCATTTGCTTTTACCCAGGCCAGCTTTGAAGCTGTAAAGTTTCCCGGAGAGTTTAGGAGGTGTTTTAACGACTTTTCCTCTCCAATGGCCTCAAAAGCACCATTGCCTAACTCAACTGCCCTGCTGTCGCACCAAATAATACTATCACGCAGTACGTTTTGGTCTTTATCTACTACAACCAGACCATGCATTTGGTACGCAATGCCAATTGCTTTAATTTCTTTAGGATTAAATAAGCCTGTCGAATTTAATTTGAGAATTGCTTGCTGAACATTTTGCCACCAATCATTAGGCGATTGCTCTGCCCAGCCCGATTGCAAAGATTTAATTGCTGTTTCCTCTTCCGGGTATTGTGCTGTCGCAATGTTTTTCTGTGAAGCTACATCAACAACTGCAACTTTTATAGATGAGGTTCCTAAATCAATCCCTAATAAATACATGGTTTTAAATTATTTTAATATTTGGCTATGCAAACGGTTGCATAAAGATAGTGCTTAAAATATAAAACGCAAATTTTTGTAACATTTATTCCATTTTGTGCAATCGGTTGAATTGAACATTCTTCCTAATTTAAACTGCAATCGAATTATTTTAATAATTTATATTTTTGCCGTTACATTAAAATTAAGTTATGGAAGAGATTACCTGGAATGATTTCGAAAAAGTAGAACTGAGGGTAGGCACCATTTTAGAGGCTTTCGAATTTCCTGAAGCCCGGCGGCCTGCCTATAAAGTTAAGGTAGACTTTGGCGAATTCGGCATTAAAATGAGTAGTGCGCAGATTACCAAACATTATTCTTTAGACGAATTACCAGGGAAACAGATTGTAGGGGTAATCAACTTCCCTAAAAAACAGATCGGAAAATTTATGTCCGAATTTTTGGTAACCGGTTTTGCCGACGAAAACGGTGATATCGTATTGACTGCAGTACAAAGTAAAGTTCCTAATGGGAGTAAACTGGTGTAACGCTTGTAGACTTCCGAAGTTTTTCTGGCCCTCTGCCCTTGGGAACTTCTGAAGTCTGCACTTTATTTGCTTACTATTAGCACAGGCTTTTGTTCAATAGCCCTGATTGGAGTGAAAAGACCGGAGTGAGGTACGAATGAGGACTTGTAACGAAAAGCAGGACTGAGGTAACGGATTAGCACTGTAACTGCGCTCCAAAAACCTAATCAGAAAAAGTTTACCTATAGACTTCCAAAGTTTCGCCTGACTGTTACCTTTGGAAACTTAGGAAGTCTTACCCTATATTTGTCACATGAGTTTTTACAACTTCGAAAATACCGACCCTGAAAAAGAGGATATCCATTACATGAAATTGGCTTTGGAAGAAGCAAAAAAAGCTTTAGCTGAAGATGAAATTCCAATCGGCGCAATAGTGGTTAGTAAAAACAGGATTATTGGCCGTGGCTACAATTTAACCGAACGCTTTAATGATGTTACTGCACATGCAGAAATGCAGGCGTTTACCTCTGCAGCGCAAACGATAGGCGGGAAATATTTAAGGGATTGTACCCTATATGTAACCATCGAGCCTTGTGTAATGTGTGCCGGTGCAAGTTATTGGACACAGATTGGCCGCATTGTATATGGTGCCAGAGAAGAAAAAAGAGGCTTTATCTCCAAAAACGCGAATCTGCTCCATCCAAAAACGGTGTTAAAAGGAGGGATAATGGCAGAGGAATGTGCAATATTGATGAGGGACTTTTTTGCAAAGAAAAGATGAGTTAATGGCTCATGGTTTGTAGTTCATAGGGAAACGGGCTATTTTGCTATCGACCATCAACTATCGACTAAAAAGTTAATTTTTCATTAAAACTGTTGGCTATTGTCCTGAAGCTTACAGCTTTTAAACCTTTCCAACTTTACAACAACAGCGCAGAAAACGATTTGATGATAATAACATGAACAAATCTTAACGTTCTAATGTTATATTTGCTACAAGAAACATTTTTAAATCTTTAAACATAAAACATTATGGCTTTTGAATTACCTGCGTTACATTACGCAACCGATGCATTAGAACCGCATATTGATAAAACTACCATGGAAATCCACCATGATAAACACCATCAGGCTTACGTTACCAACCTAAACAAAGCTTTAGAAGGTAAGCCAGAAGCGACTTCTAGTATCGAGGAAATTGTAAAAAACATTTCAAAATTCCCAGCTGCTGTGAGAAACAACGGTGGAGGTCACTATAATCACTCTTTGTTCTGGAACATTTTAGGTCCAAATAAAGGTGGTGAGCCAGCTGGCGATTTAGCTAAAGCAATTAACGAAACTTTTGGTTCGTTTGCTGATCTTAAAACTAAATTACAAGAAGCTGGTGCTACCCGCTTTGGTTCTGGCTGGGCTTGGTTATCAGTTGGTGCTGATAAAAAACTTCAGGTTTCTTCTACGCCAAACCAGGATAACCCTTTAATGGATGTTGCTGAAGTTAAAGGAGCACCAATTTTAGGTATCGATGTTTGGGAGCATGCATACTATTTAAAATACCAGAACAAACGCCCTGATTATTTAGCGGCAATTTGGAATGTAATTAACTGGGATGCAGTTGCTGAGCTTTACAAAAAAGCTTTATAAGCTAAACATTCAATAAAATTTAAGAAAGTCCCGATGCAAATCGGGACTTTCTTGTTTTAAGATAATTAAGTAACTTCGCAGATATAAAATGTTCGAAATGAAAAGGCTTGTAATTTTATTTTTAGTTATTGTTGGTGTAAATGGATTGGTGCGTGCACAGCAAAATAAAGTACCTACTCCAGGGGAAATTGCACAGAAGAATGTGGAGGATCTGGATAAGCGATTAAAATTAAATGGAACCCAAAAAAGCGTAATTTACAGCTTTACCTATAACCAAGCGAAAGAACAGGCAGATTTAATCAAAAGGCAACAGGCAGGCAACTCACGTGAAGAGGATGTAGATAAATTTTATAAGCTACAGAACGAAACCTCAAAAAATATCCGCAATGTTTTAAGGCCAGAGCAACAAACGGAATATGATAAAATTATCGAAGAGCGTTTAAGCGGTAAAGGGCTTAAAGCAAAAAACAAGAAAAAGAAAAAAGGCGAAGAGGAAGAAGTGGAGAGCGATATTAAAGGATTGTTATCTGCACCTCCGGCACAAAAACAAGATCTTTAAGCAAGCTAGCACTTTTGCAATCGATTAATTCAATAACAAATGCCAGAGATAATCGTAGGCACTATTGTACTCGGACTACTATTGTCGCCACAGTTACTTGCAGGTTTTTTGGCTAAGCGCACAGGCCGGAATTTCTGGTTCTGGTTTTTTATTTCCTTTTTAATTCCTATCGTTTCATTAATTGTTTTGATCTTTTTGGAGGATAAAAACCCCGCTACATCAGGCTATAAGTTGGCCGATCATGTAGATAAAGACCGTGAGCTAATTCACGAAGTTTAAATGATTCTTCTTTTATTGATTTAGGGCTCTTAATGATTATCATTAAAATACAGCTCTAAAGCCGTCATTGCGAGATACGAAGATAACCGAACGATTGAGTTCATGAATACCTTTAAAAACAGCTGCAAAAATGAATAATCTTAGTGCACACGCTACTAGCGATCGTTGTAAGATTGCTTCGTCGGCTGAAAAAGCCTTCTCGCAATGACGATCACATTTAAAAGCTTTCGAAGCTTTTCCATCGCTTCGCCCTTTTAAACTTCGCAAGAAGAACTAAATCCCAACAATATCTTTTTTCTTCTTTTGCTTCATGGCTTTTGGGATAATTTCTAAAATCTCATCTTTTAAAGCATTAAGCATCCGTTTTTTAATAAAGTTTTTATGGGTTACCAGGCTGATCTCCCGCACAGGTTCGGGCGATTTAAAATGACGGATTTTACTAGTCTGTTTTGCATTTAATTCTGCTATGGCCAGCTCGGGCAATAATGTTGCGCCACCGTTTAAATCGACCATTCTAACCAGCGTTTCTACGCTGCCTGTATTGTATTCCAGTCCCTGTAATCTATTGTTTTTTGTAGAGCGACAAATGTTCAATACCTGATTGCGCATACAATGACCTTCGTTTAAAAGCCAGATGTTTTCATCATTCAAATCTTCGGCATCAACGGCCTTCTTTTTATAAAGCTTGCTATTTTTGCTGATATAGCTCACAAAGTTTTCGTAGTATAACGGGATTTCGGTAATGTTTGGATCGGTAAGTGGCGTGGCTAAAATACCACAATCCAGTACACCTGTTTTGAGGTGGTGAATAATATCTTCGGTGGTATATTCCCAGATTAAAAGTTTTAATTCAGGATATTTATCCAGCATGGCAGAAATTACTTCGGGAAGCAGGTACGGTGCAACAGTTGGGATAACACCTATTCTTAATTCCCCTAGAACATCCTGCTGCTGACTGCTGATCAGTTCTTTTATTTTTCCGCTTTCCTGTAAAATAATCCTGGCCTGGGCAATAATCTGGGCACCAATTTCGGTCGGACTTACTGGTTGTTTGCTCCTGTCGAAAATTTTAACGCTGATCAGTTCCTCCAGCTTTTGTACCTGCATACTTAAGGTAGGCTGCGTTACAAAACATTTATCCGCTGCAGTAACAAAACTTCTGTAAGTATCTACAGCAACAATATATTCTAGCTGAACTAAAGTCATATAGTTAAAATTTATTTATAATTCCAAATATATCAATTTTGACTATAATAAAAAATATTTGAGGCACTGATGGATGGGTAATTGAGTTGTGAATGATTTGGATGAATAAGATTCTCCGTTAAAATGAGACATTTAAACAAAAGGTTGAATAAAATATTTATGTAGGATTGATTTAATTAGCGATAATCCAAATCATCACCGGTTTTCGAGATTAATTAGGTATTTTAGTTTTATGAACAGAATTGCTTTACGCTTTGTCCTTCTTGTTATTTCTCTTCCGCTGGCCTTTGCGGCAAATGCCCAAAACCAATTTTCCGATTGGGCGTTAGGGCCATTTATACGCCCGGAAAATGTTAATCCCATTATTTCGCCAAAAGCTGAAAGTGTTTTCTTCGACCCGATGAGTAAACAAAAAATAGCGTGGGAAGCGGGCGATGTATTTAATCCTGCTGCTACTGTATACAAAAATAAGGTATATCTGCTCTATCGCGGAGAAGATAGGTCAGGTAATGGAATTGGCATGCGTACTTCCAGAATAGGTATTGCTGAAAGTACCAATGGCATTACAATGAAGCGCAATCCAGCGCCTGTGCTCTACCCTGATGAAGATAATCAAAAAGCGTACGAATGGCCGGGTGGCTGCGAAGATCCGCGAATTGCGGTTACCGCAGAGGGTATGTACGTAATGCTGTATACCCAATGGAACAGAAATATATTCCGTCTGGCTGTAGCCACTTCCAAAGATTTAAAACACTGGACCAAACACGGCCCTGCGTTTAGTAGGGCCTACAATGGAAAATTTCAAAATCTCAAATGCAAATCTGGTTCGATTGTAACCAAGGTGGAAAATGGAAAACAAGTGATCGCCAAAATAAATGGCAAATATACGATGTACTGGGGTGAACGTTTCATGAATATTGCTACCTCAGTCGATCTTATCAATTGGGAGCCAGCTTTAAATGCAAAAGGAGATTTAGATTTAATTGTGAAACCCAGGAAAAAATATTTCGATAGTGACCTGACCGAGTGCGGTCCGCCGGCAATTGTAACCGATAAGGGTATTTTAGTTTTATATAATGGTAAAAACAGGAGCGATACAGAAAGAGATACCAATTATGTAGCCAATACCTATTCGGCCGGGCAGGTGTTGTTCGACCTGAAGCATCCTTCAAAAGTGATCGCGCGGCTTGATCAACCTTTTTTCGTACCTACTGCGCCTTTCGAAAAAAGCGGGCAATACCCGTCAGGTACAGTTTTTATCGAGGGGCTGGTTTATTTCAAAGAGAAATGGTTTTTATATTATGGCTGTGCCGACAGCCGGGTAGCAGTAGCCATTTATGATCCTGCCGCTAAAAAATAAGCCATAAATAAAATTGCGCAGAATAACATCCTGCGCACCCTTGTAAAACTCATTTAGTAACGGCTTTCAAAATCCTGATAAGCCAGCGCAATACCTTCGCGAAGTTCTATTTGATGTTTCCAGCCTAAATTATGAAGTTTGCTTACGTCCATCAATTTACGCGGTGTTCCATCGGGTTTGCTTGCATCGAATACCAATTCGCCTTCAAAGCCCAATACGTCTTTGATTAATAAAGCCAGGTCTTTGATGGTTAAGTCGTGCCCGGTACCAACATTGATCAAATGCGGTTCGTTGTAGTTTTGCATCAGGAAATAACAGGCGTCTGCCAGATCATCTGCAAACAAAAATTCGCGCATCGGCGAACCGGATCCCCAAACCACAATCTCTTTTTCGTTATTTGCTTTTGCCTCGTGTACCTTACGGATCAAAGCAGGTAGAACATGTGAATTTTGAGGGTGATAGTTGTCATTAAAGCCATATAAATTTGTTGGCATTACAGAGATGAAATTACAGCCATATTGATCGCGGTAGGCATCGCACATTTTAATCCCTGCAATTTTTGCAATTGCATAAGGCTCATTGGTGTGCTCTAAAGTTCCGGTTAAAAGGTAATCTTCTTTTAAAGGCTGTGGGGCCATTTTAGGGTAGATACAGCTCGACCCCAAAAACATGAGTTTCTTAACGCCATTTACATAAGCATTATGGATCACATTATTTTGTATGGCTAAATTCTCATAGAGAAAATCGGCCCTGTATGTATTGTTAGCTACAATGCCACCTACCTTTGCTGCGGCAAGAAATACGTAATCTGGTTTTTCTGCTGCAAAGAAATCGGTAACCGCCTGTTGGTTGCGTAAATCTAGCTCGCTCGAAGTTTTGGTTATAATATTCTCGTAACCCTCTTTTTGCAGTTTGCGGTAAATGGCCGAACCCACCATACCACGATGACCTGCAACATATATTTTAGCGTTTTTTTCCACGGTATTTTTTATAGGTTACAAAAATACGATTCCTAAATAAGAATGACATTAATCTTTCTGGCAAAAGAAACTTCGATTATTGATTTAATTGTATTTTTGCAGAAAAAAAAACTTTTGGGTAAAGATAAACTTAGGCGTTTTGCAGAAATTGAAACATTTGCAAACGTATATCAATTAGAACAAGGAAAAACTTTAAAGGGAAACTGGGCTTCAGCACATTTTAAAAATACGAATCCCATTGTGCTCGAACTGGCATGTGGAAAAGGCGAATATTCGGTAAACTTAGCCAGGTTGTTTCCTGAAAAAAACTTTATAGGTGTTGATTATAAGGGTAACCGCATTTGGAGAGGCGCAAAAACAGCTATTGAAGATGGAATTAACAACGTTGCTTTTTTAAGAATCCAGATTGAAAATTTATTGGATTATTTCAACGAAGGAGAAATTGACGAGATCTGGATCACCTTTCCCGATCCGCAACTACAAGATAGCCGTGAAAAAAAACGTTTGACTTTCCCCGCATTCCTGAACCGCTATAAACTTGTTTTAAAACCAGGTGGCAATGTTAATTTGAAAACGGATAACGACCAATTGTATGCTTATACGTGCGAAAAGGTTGCAGAATTAGGATTGCCTGTACATAAAAATACCGATCATCTGTATACTTCTGAACTGGTTGATGAAGTATTGTCGATCAAAACCTATTACGAGAAAAAATACTTGTTACACGATAAAAATATTAATTATATTCAATTTTCTTTTGAATAATGGATACTAACTTTTACGAACAGGTTTATGAGATTGCCCGGTTAATTCCGAAAGGGAGGGTTACATCTTATGGAGCTATCGCGAAAAGTTTAGGTGCAGCAAAATCATCAAGAATGGTTGGACATGCCATGCTTTATGCCGGAACAGCCCATCCTGTTGTGCCTGCCCATAGGGTGGTAAACAGTAGTGGTTTGCTAACCGGAAAGTTTCATTTCAAACCGCCCGAACTAATGGAGGAACTGTTAAAGAAAGAAGGCGTTGAAGTGAAGGACGATAAGGTGGTAAACTTTAAAAAAGTATTCTGGAATCCGCTCGAAGAAATTACAGTATAACAGGCAAACTTCGTTTATAATCGGTAAGGGTAAAAATAATCAGAATCAATAAACCTAAGCAGGCATAGAAGATTTCGTCGGTTAAATTTCCTTTAAAAAGCGTAAATGCTAAAATTACTAGAACAATACTAACGAAAAACTCGATAAGGCCGTGGAGTTTAAGATTAATGATTTTAAAAATACCCCCGCTGAAATTGGTGGTTATCGTTAATAAAAAATGAATGACGCCCAATGTGTAAGCCAGTGTTGAAGCGGTTTTAGAAAGGCCAAAAATATCTGGCGAAGCCAACAAAAGCATTACCAATAGGTAATCTAAAACGGCATGAAATTTTGGAGATATCATTTTCATAATCAAATGTTTATATCCCTAACAAATAACAGTTAAAAAAGATTTTAAAATATGGGAAAGCTTGTAGAAGAATTTAATGGCTATCGTGAAAAAATGAACGATAGAATTATGGAGACGGCGAATACAAATATTAAACGATTTTTTGCACTCGATACCACCTCCTATGCTGATGGAGCCTTAGATGTTAAAACGAAAGAGATGTTAGGCCTTGTAGCCTCAATGGTTTTGCGTTGTGATGATTGCATTAAATACCATTTGGGCAAGTGTTTCGATGCTGGTGTAAACCATGATGAGATGAACGAAATTTTCATGATCGCCAATCTTGTGGGTGGCAGTATTGTAATTCCACATTACAGGAGAGCGGTGGAGTATTGGGATGAGCTAAGTTTGGAGTCAGGAGTTTAGAGTTGGGAGTTTCCTTGCATGTCCCAGACTGGGGCTGTTAGATTTTAGAGTAGAGTTCTTAAAAATGCACTAAATAATGCCATTGAATATTTTTATATTTAGTTTATGGGAACAATTAAGGATTTATTGGCTTATCAAAAAGGATTTAAACTTTCAATGGAAATATTCCATATCTCTAAACGGTTTCCATCAGAAGAAAAATATAGTCTAACAGATCAGATCAGAAGATGCTCAAGAAGTGTTTGCGCGAACTTGGCAGAGGCTTATAGAAAAAGAAAATACCCAAACCATTTTGTTAGTAAGCTTTCTGATGCTGATACTGAAAACGGTGAAACTCAAACCTGGCTGGAATTCGCTCTGGCCTGTAGCTACATTTTTGAGGATGAGTTTAATATGTTAAATAATCAAGCAGAAGAAGTTGCAAAGTTATTGGTATACATGATGAAAAACCCGGAAAAGTTCTTAATCAAATTGTTTTAATACGTTGCTTTGGATGACTCCAAGCTCCAATCTTAGCCCTATGCCGACTCAAAACTCCCAACCCCAAACTCCAAACTCAATAACCCGCTGTGCCTGGGCAGGCTCCGATCCACTCTATATCAAATATCACGATGAAGAATGGGGAAAGCCTGTTTATGATGATAAAATTTTATTCGAATTCCTGATCCTCGAAGGTGCGCAGGCTGGCTTAAGCTGGATTACTATTCTCAGAAGACGGGAGAACTACCGTAAAGCTTTCGCCGATTTTGAGGTGAACAAAGTAGCGGCTTTTACTGAAAAAGATGTAGAGCGGCTGATGAACGATGAAGGTATTATCCGCAATCGTTTAAAAGTTAAAGGAGCCATTACCAACGCTAAATTGTTCATCGAAATCCAGAAGGAATTTGGAAGCTTTTCTAAGTACATGTGGAGTTTTGTTCCTGATGGTAAACCGATCCAAAATCAGATCGAAAAAATGAGTGATGTTCCGCCAAGAACCGAACTTTCCGATCAGATTAGTAAAGACATGAAAAAACGTGGCTTCAAATTTTTCGGCACCAACATCTGTTATGCACATATGCAGGCAACCGGCATGGTTAATGACCATTTATTAAACTGTTGTGCAAGATAATGTTTACTTTTTTGCAGCGACCAGGAGCCAGTTTGTTTAAATATTTTATGCAAGAGGATCTTGCAATCCTATAATCAACCCGGAATCCTAGCGCTACTTCTTTGTGGCGTTATATTCCTTAACCCATTCAATTACATCTCTGCTATTAAAATCTGTCCCAGCTTCAACTTTAGCTTTTAAAGTAGGTTGGTCGCCTATTTTTTGCAATAAAATATTTTTAATTTCAGTTTTTTTAGTGTCTTCGGTTATCGCCTTCATAGGTACTTCCTGTAAAGGACCAGCACCTGGTTTTTCAATAAAGTAACGAACAACAGGCGCACATGCTGGTCTCTCTGGTGCAGCATTACGGCCACTGCCGATGCTAATGCCTCCACCCATACCCATGCCACCATAACCACCGGTTCCTGTTCCAATACCAATTGACGGTCTGAATTTTACTTTTTTCTCTTTTACTGCGGGAACTAAGGTACCTCCGCCAAAAGAATAAAGATTAACTGTACCCATTTCGATTATCTTAACAAAACGGTATTCGAAATTGCGCCCATTTGCAAAACCCTTGCTCAAAAAGCTATCACCGTTCCAAAAGAAGTTCTTAACATCCTTTGCAGGCAAAATCACATCGGCTTCATCATTGGCGCTAATAAAAACCGAAAAATAATCAGTGCCCTTTATCGTTCCACGGATGACATCATCGTTGTTTTTAACAATAAAATCCTGGGCTGAAAGTTGATTTAGCGTAAGTAAGAAAAGAAAAACAGATAATAGAAATTTCATATGCTTAATTGCTTTTCACAAATAACGGAACTTAATTCCAAAACATACTAATTCAGATTAATTTTGATATTTCCAGTCGCTACATCAGGATGTTCTTTTTGAAAATTAATAAATGATTCTTTAGCTCTGGATCAGCTTGAGTATCAGTCATCACTTTACGCAGACTTTCCCGATCAATAAAATTAACCAGTCCGATATTAATGGCAATATAGTTGGCAATCTTATTAATGTTTTCCTATTCATTGGCAAAAACATCTTTAGCGGCGTTAATATCCTCGATTGATTTTAGCTGTACGGCAATTTCTTTTGCCAAAACTTCTTTGTTAACAACAACCATTCCCTTTGGAATATAAAATGTAGAATCGGTTTTATAGGGATCAACAAAGAGAAATAGCGTATCTTTTGTAGTTGGATTTATCAAAGTATAACGATCTACAATACCTGTATTTGAATGTTGACTATTTCTTTTAGTAAAGTCGATTTTTGATCCATCAGGCCAGCGGTAAGAATTTTCGAGTTTGGCCATTCTTACTCTTAAATTATCCCGATCGGATATGTTTTTAAAGGCACCACTGCCTATTGGCCGATCGATTGACGCGCCATAACCATCATCGGGTCCTTTTAGGTTTTCGAAAGTGATATAGGTAATCAAGGTATCGGATGGGAACTGAGCCTTGGTTAAGCAGGCCGTCATGCAAAAAATTAAGGTAAAGAAAGTTTTCATAAAAGCGTTTTTTTATAAATGATGCTTAAAGTAAGAGATTTCAATAAATAATTTATTTTTTTTGTTGATAAAGCATTTTAGTGATATGACTAACTTTGGTTACTTTTATCATCCGATAAATCTGTTTGTCGGTATAATCATAAAATAGGTGTAATCACATGAATAAAAAACTCTTTCTCCTAGATGGTATGGCGCTGATGTACAGGGCGCATTTTGCATTAAGTAAAAACCCTCGTTTCACCTCAACAGGCATTAATACATCGGCAGTAATGGGCTTTACCAATACTTTGTTAGATGTTTTGAAGAAAGAAAAACCAACACACATTGCAGTTGTTTTCGATACCGAGGCGCCGACTGAAAGGCATACTTCTTTCGAAGCGTATAAAGCACATCGTCAGGCTATGCCGGAAGATCTGGCTGCGGCAATGCCTTATGTGATCAAATTAATTACGGGTTTTAATATTCCAGTAATCACCTCTGATGGTTACGAGGCCGATGATATTATTGGTACACTGGCTAAAAAGGCAGAACAAAAAGGCTATCAGGTTTACTGCATGACGCCAGATAAGGATTTTGCACAATTGGTTTCTGAAAATATTTTTATTTACAAACCTTCCCGTATGGGTAACGATATGGAAATATTGGGCGTAAAGGAAGTATTGGCCAAATGGGAGATCGAAAATGTATTACAGGTAATCGATATTTTAGGTTTATGGGGCGATGCGGTAGATAATATCCCGGGCATCCCAGGCATAGGCGAGAAAACAGCGAAAGCTTTGATCAAACAATATGGCTCTATGGAGAACATTATTGCAAATTCGCACGAACTAAAAGGTAAACAGCGCGAAAACGTAGAAAATTTTGCAGAGCAAGGTTTAATCTCAAAAAAACTGGCTACTATTTTATTGGATGTTCCTGTTGAATTGGATGAAGCAAGTTTGGAACTCTGCGATCCGAGCCGCGATTTATTAGAACCGCTATTTACCGAATTAGAGTTCAGAACTTTAGGTCGCAGGGTATTTGGCGATGAATTTTCCGTTACGACAGCACGCTTTCAGGAAGGTACGCAGACAGATTTATTTGGAAACCAAGCAGGTGAAGCCATTCAATATACCAATACACTTGAAGAGGAACCAGTAGAAAAGCTTCCGGCTAAAACCATAGAAAATACAGAACACGATTACCAGTTGGTTGACACTGCTGAGCAACGTGCAGATCTAATTAAGTCATTGCTTGCCGAAAAACGCATCTCATTTGATACGGAAACTACCGGTACCGATGCAAACATGGCCGATTTAGTTGGTTTATCTTTCTCCATAAAACCAGGCACAGGTTATTACATTCCGGTTCCGGCAGTGAGAGAAGAAGCTCAGGTTATCGTCGACGAATTTAGAGTCGTATTGGAAAATGAAGAAATTGAAAAAATTGGTCAGAATACCAAATACGATATTTTAGTGTTGAAATGGTATGGTGTTCAGGTGAAAGGTAAACTTTTTGATACCATGCTTGCCCACTATTTAATCGACCCTGATACCCGCCATGGTATGGATGTATTATCAGAAAACTACCTTGGTTATTCACCAATTTCTATTACCAAATTGATTGGTGCAAAAGGCAAAAACCAAGGCACCATGCGTGATGTGCCAGTAATAGATGTGGTAGATTACGCTGCCGAAGATGCCGATGTGACCTTACAATTAGCGCACATCTTCGAACCAAAATTAAAAGAACTAAATGCGGCCAAACTAGCCGAAGAAATTGAGAACCCTTTAGTTTATGTTCTGGCAGACATAGAGAAAGAAGGTGTTCGCATTGATATCGAAACCTTAAAAGCTTATTCCAAAGAGCTCGAAACTGAAATTATCAAGTTCGAACAGAATGTTTACGATAAAGCAGGAATTAAATTTAATCTTGCTTCGCCAAAGCAATTGGGAGAGGTTTTATTTGATAAACTTCAGTTAGATCCGAAAGCTAAAAAAACGAAAACCGGTCAGTACCAAACCGGAGAAGACGTTTTAATGGCCTTAGCCAGCAAAAGTGATATTGTACAGGATATTTTAGACTTCCGCCAGTTACAGAAACTTAAATCTACCTATGTTGATGCACTGCCTTTAATGGTTAACCCTAAAACAGGTAGAGTGCATACATCCTACAATCAGGCTGTTGCGGCAACAGGAAGATTAAGCTCCAATAACCCGAATTTACAGAATATTCCGATCCGTACCGAGCGTGGCAGAGAGGTGCGCAAAGCCTTTATTGCAAGGGATGAAAACCACATTTTGTTATCGGCCGATTATTCGCAGATAGAATTGCGCATTATAGCCGAAATCAGCAAGGAAGAGAATATGCTCGATGCGTTTAACAAGGGGATCGATATCCACACGGCAACAGCAGCTAAAGTGTATGGCGTAAGCATCGAAGAAGTAGATGGAACACAGCGCAGAAATGCCAAAGCCGTTAACTTCGGAATTATTTATGGTCAGTCTGCTTTTGGTTTATCACAAAATTTAGGTATTCCACGCAAAGAAGCAGCAGAAATTATAGAACAATATTTTGCGCAATACCCAGGTATTAAACGTTACATGAGCGATACCATGAACTTTGCACGCGAGAACGGATTTGTAGAAACGATAATGGGCAGAAGACGTTATTTAAGAGATATTAACTCTGCCAACCAAACCGTAAGAGGTTTTGCAGAACGAAATGCCATTAATGCACCCATTCAAGGTTCTGCAGCCGATATGATTAAGATTGCCATGATCAATATCCATAAAGAAATGAAAGCACAGAATTTACAGTCAACCATGACCATGCAGGTACATGATGAGTTGGTGTTTGATGTACTGAGATCAGAAAAAGAAACGATGAAAGCAATTATTCAGGATAAAATGGCCAATGCCATTAAACTCACGGTACCCATTGTGGTAGAAATTGGTGAGGGAGATAATTGGCTGGCTGCGCATTAAGGGATAATGAAATACATGTGATGAAAAGAACCTTAATCATCGTTTTCAGTTTTATTTCGCTTAATGTATTTGCACAGAAAAGCGACACCTTAATAACCTATAGCTTTGGTGATTATGCTAAAACGGTAGCCAAAACAGGTGAAACTTATAAAGTTTACAGAAAGGATAGTGTTTGGATCAAAACAACCTTTAATGCCAAACACACTATTGTTAAAACGGAAACTTTCACCGATAAAAAACTTAAAACGCTAAACGGCGAATATGAAGAGTACAACAATGAAAAAGTTTCATTGAAGGGTTTTTATCTCGACAATAAAAAAACAGGTTTGTGGACGAGCTTTGACCTTGATGGTAAGCCAAAAGAATCGAAAGTATATCAAGAAGATAAGCTCAATGGAGCATATACCACCTATTGGAAAAATGGTGCTACAAAAATAAGCGGCAATTATAGCAATGGAAAGAAATTGGGCGAATGGAAGATTCTTTACGAGAACGGCAACCTGGCACTTAAAGAAGCGTACGATAGTAAAAATAAAGTAACCGATAGTGCATATCTAGCTATCGACGGTAAACCTGTAGCCAAAGCCGATGTTAGCACGGAGCCGTTTTTTCCGGGAGGCATGAAGCAATTTTATGTATATCTGAGCAGAAATATCAGGTATCCTGTAGAAGATCATCGGGTTAAAACCCAAGGGAAAGTTTATTTATCATTCACAGTAAATAAAACTGGCACAATAGAAGATATTAAAATTATTTCGTCACCTAGTGCAAGTTTAAGTGAAGAGGCAATCAGGGTTACGCAGCAATCACCAAATTGGATTCCAGGTACATTATTTGGTAATCCCATAGCTGTATCGTACAACATCAATATTAATTTTACTTTAAGGTAGTTGTATTACAAAAAATAAAAATATTCGTTATCTTCATTAAAACTTCATCCCGATTAATCAATTTTATATCAACAAATAAACGAGTAAAACAAAAATCGAAAATTATGAAAAAGTTATTGAGTTTAATCGCAATCGCAGCATTTGGTTTAACAACAGCATTTGCTCAAACGCCGGCTACGGCTCCTGCAGCTAAAGCTAAAACAGTTGCTAAAAAAGAAGTAAAAACAACGACAGCACCTGTTAAAGCAGGCGTAAAACAAGAGGCTAAAAAAGTAGAAACTAAAACAACTACTACAGCTGCTAAAGTAAAAGCAGATGGTACGCCAGACATGCGTTTTAAAGAAAATAAAGCAAAAGTGGTAACTAAAGTTGCCGGTCCAACTAAAAAAGACGGAACAGCTGATATGCGTTACAAAGCAAATAAAGCTGCTGCTGCTAAAAAGAATTAGGTTCAGGTTTATAATTTGAAGGGTCTCCAATGAAAATCGGAGGCCCTTTTTTGTTTTATGCGCTCAGTCGTCATCTCGACCGAAGCAAAGCGAAGTGGAGAGATCTTTGAACTGTGTTACCTAAAAGTTTAAAGATTTCTCCATTACGCTACCGATGAAGAATCGGTAAGCTTCAGTCGAAATGACGGTATATTCTCTTAAATTCCCCTGTCATTCATATTGATCTTGTGAAATAAATTATCTCTCGAAATGACGGTTCGCTGAAACTATAAGTTTATCGTCTCACCAATTTCTGGCAACAATAAAGTTTTGTTTTCGCGTTTAAATTTATCTAACGCAGCCTGAGTATCAATTTCGATTACCGGAAAGGTATTGTAGTGTACGCCGATTACATTGTCACAGTCGAAATATTTAGTCGCAACCAAAGCATCATCAACATCCATGGTATAATTTCCGCCGATAGGTAAAATGGCATAATCCAGGTTGTAAATATCAGCCAAAACTTTCATCTCAATGGTTAAACCTGTATCTCCTGCAAAGTAAATCTGTTTGCCATCTACTTCAAGTACAAAGCCTGCCGGGTTTCCTCCATAACTTCCATCTGGCAAACCCGATGAGTGGGTTGCAGGCACCATGCGTACAGTTCCCCAATCGAAAGTGAATTTGCCAAAATTCATTCCGTGTACTTTTTCTACGCCTTGTTTACTTGCCCAATCTACTACTTCTGGCATGGCAATAACGGTCGCTTGCGTTTGCTTTGCTAGTGTTATCAGATCAGCCACGTGATCGCTATGCCCATGACTTACCAGGATATAATCAGCCTCAATAGCTTTAATATCTATATTTTTAGCTAACGGATTATGTGATATAAACGGATCGAATAGTAATTTTTTGCCGGCTGCCTCTAATAGGAAGCAAGATTGGCCGTAATAAGTGTATTTCATAATAATAGGATCAAGATTTGAGTCTCAAGTAGCAAGATCGATTCTTCTTAGGATAAACAGTTAAGTTAACTAATGGTTTTATTGCCCAAACATACCGCCTAAGCCCCCAAGCATATCTTGCGCTGACGCCTGCATTTCGGCTGCACTAACCTGTTCAGCACTTGTCATAGCTTTATTAATAGCTGTTAATAGAAGTTCTTCTAATTCTTCCTTATCGGCATTTTTCAAAAACGCCTCATCAATGGAAATTCCGGTGATGGTCTTGTTTGCTGTAGCGGTGATTTTTATGGCACCATTTTCAACTTCGCCAAATACTGAGATCGTATCAAGGCGTTTTTTAATTTCCTCGGCTTTTTGTTGAGCCGCAAATAATTTATCGAACATAACTTGTTGTTTTTATTATAAAATTAAATCCGGCCTAAAATCGTATTGGCTTCATCAAGAAAGCGCTCAATCTTTTTAGTGCCTATAAAGCTTTTAAGGATTAAAGTGGTTGTTTTGTTTTTGGCAGGCAATAAAATCTCTGCCCTAACTTCGGTACCAGAATAAATAAGATTGGTTGTTTTGCGGATAATCTGGAAACGGATCAGGTCATCAAATGGATATTCTTTTAACACACGGCCAGCAAAAGTGGAGCGGATAATTTTCCGTTGGCTTTTATCAAAACGGATGTTGGAGGTTGCTGCAAAAAGAAGTGCTAAACCAATAATCGCTGGAAAATAGGTGAGTAATATTTTTTGAAAAGAACCTTCGTTTGTTAAAAAATCTGGGTTAAGCAATATCGAAACGGTAACTCCTATCAAAATCAATCCAATGATTAAGCTGCCTATCTTATTATCGTGCAATAGGTACACGCCACCCTCTTCTTTAAAAAACTGAAAGTCGTAAATAGTTTGTTTAGGAATTACTGGTGCATTTGCAAAAACAAGTTCATCGATTTTTGGAAGAACTTCCTGTTGAAATTGAATCAGATTCGGATTGGTGGCTTTGCTATAACCGCTGGAGACGATTATACCCTTGCCATGCCGGTTACTTTTTTTAAACAGCCTGTAATTATATCCACTACCCATGATTTCGTAAGCCTGTACCGAAGCAATATCGTCAAAGGGGATTGAACCTGTTGGCAAAAAACCAATCTTCTTATATAGAACCCTGCTGTTGCCATCAAAAATTACTTTTGTTTCAGCAATAAAAATCAGTAGTAACGGAATTAATAACAGGACGCCATAATATCCAAGCGTGAGGCCGGTAGAATAGTCCTTTTCCGATCTCGATAAAAAGAAAATAATGGCCGCAATTAATACAAAAAATATAAGCCCAACTATCCTTAAATTTCTTTTCGGATAGATAATCAACTTGCTTGGCTCAATAATCCATTTAGTTTTTGCCATAAAAATTAATCTTCGTCAGAACCCGGCAAACTTCCGTTGCCATGGTAAGCCCCTTTACGGATAACCGGCATATTGAAGTGTTTATAAAGTTCGTCAAGATGCATCAAACTTCCGTTAGTAAGATTGCCTAAAAATATAATTACAATGTTTTTGTCTAAATCTCGCACATAAATATGACGGAAACCATGCCACCAACCCGTATGATAAACTACTTTGTCCATCTTCTCGCCATCGAATATTCTCCAGCCATAACCATAGTTAAAATGGCCGTTAATAGGTTTATTGCGACCTACATACGCCGAATCCAGGCTCTTTTTGGTTAGTAATCTTCCGTTTTTTAAGTATTTATCAAATAATACCAAATCGTGTACCGTGCTATAAATGCCTTTATCTCCAACAGGACCGTCTAAAAAATTCTGCGCAACAGAATATCTGAAACTATTTCGATCATGACCAACCACATCTACCGGAATTTTTTCATATTCAGTGGTGCTGTACACATGCGTGTGCTTTAATCCTGCTGGTTTAAACACATGTTCCATCATATACTGCGAGTAACGTTGTCCGGTAACCTTTTCTATAATGGCACCCAAAACCATAAAGTTTGAGTTGTTGTAGTGAAAACGGTTATCGGGTTTAGTATAAGGGTTTGGTTTCCGCTCGGCAATAACATTCATTACTTCCTGATTGGTTACGCCTTTTTTCATGTTGCGTTTTTCCTTGCGCCAGATATCGTCAATGAAATAAACATAGTTCATCATGCCGCTGCGGTGAGAAAGCAATAATTTCACCGTTATGCCCTCGTATGGGAAATTAGGATAGAATTTTTTTACATTATCGTTCAATGAAAGTTTTCCAGCTTCTACCAATTGCATGATGGCTGTGCCGGTAAAGGTTTTGGTAATTGAAGCCAGCTCAAACTCTGAGTTGATGGTTAAGCTATCGCGGTGCAGATAGTCGGCCCATCCAACGGCTTTTTCGTAAAGAATTTTTCCATCTTTGGCTACCAGCATATTTCCGTTAAAATTGAATTTCCGGTGTAGGTTATCTACAAAATCAGCTACCCATTTATCACCTTTTTGTGGATTATAAACCAATAGAAGGCTATCAGCTTTGTCGTCGTCTTTGGTGCGGATTTTTTTTTCAGCGGCCTTTTTCTCTTCAGATTTTTTGCTTGAACATGCAGTTAGTAAAGTTACAGAGAGGGCTAATGCTGAACATATATATCGAAAATTCATTTATAATAGGGATAGTGTATTTAAAACCCGAAAATTAAAGAATTTTAGACGGTTAAAACGAAAGAGTTTTACACATTTTCGCAATTTTGATTGTACCAGCATTCAAATAAGTGACCTTTACTTCCATAAACGGGGTCGCTGTCTGGATTTTTCACTTTGGCGATGGTTTCATCTGCCTCGGGCCGTTCTTCGGCTTTGCCATATTTAATATCGTAGTCTGAGCCATTCGGGTATGCACCAACAACAGTGAAGTCGTCGGTTGAGTTCAGTTTTTTATGTGCTACACCTGCAGGAATAATAATTACATCACCTTTATCCAGTTCTATACAAACACCATGATCGCCTCCAAACTGTACATCGGCCTTGCCACAAAATACACCCATTACTTCGTGCGTATTGCTATGGTAGTGGTGGTAATCAAAAATACCATCAACCCAGGCATTGGTATACCCGTTCTGCGCGAAAACTTTCTTGATTACTTCTTCGGTATCATCAGGATGCAACCTGAACGTACCTTTGTAAATCATTAACGGTAAAGTGGGATTGTTCGGGAAATTGCCATTTTCCTCTATTTTATGTGCAACCAGGTAGGCTTCTTGTATCAATTTTTCTTTGTCCATGATTTGGGGGTGTTTTAATAGTTAACAAAGTAATGGGCAAAGGGTTTACAGATCGCGATCTTTTCTCCCGCAGATTTATATAAATGGTCGTCATTGCGAGAAGGCTTTTTTCGTTCCTCCCTGCAATGACAGACTGTTCTACTTCTGGCTTTCTGCCCAGCTATCCATCTTCGCTTCAAAAACAGATAAAGGGAACGATCCATCTTTTAAAACTGCAGTATGGAAAGCTGCCAGTTTAAATTTCGGACCTAATTCTTTTTCATATTTGGTTCTCAACTCTCTTATTTTCATTGCTCCGGTTTTATAGCCTAAAGCTTGTGCAGGTATGCCCATATAACGTTCAATTTCTGCTGTTGCACCTTCAGTGCTGATGGCCTCATTGTCTGTCATGTATTTTATAGCTTCTTCTCTGCTCATGTTTTTGGTATGGATGGCCACATCAACCACTAAACGGATTGCCCTATGCATTTCATCGCCCAAAGCGCCCATATGCTGGTAAGGATCTTGATACAAGCCTAGTTCTTTACCCAACGATTCGCAATACAATGCCCAACCCTCTACATAAGCATTATGTCCACCAAAACGGCGGAAATTAGGAAGTGATTTATTTTCTTGTGTTAAAGAAATCTGGTAATGGTGACCTGGAATTGCCTCGTGAAGAAAAAGAGATTCCATGCCCGAAGTGGTGTTAAATGTTTTAGCGTCCAAAATTGGTACATAAAAGATCCCTGGACGAGACCCGTCAGCCGAACCTGGATTATACTCTGCACTGGCCGATGCTGCTCTGAAAGCCTCTGTTTGGCGGATTTCGAAAGGTGTTTTAGGTTCAACATCAAACATTTTTTTCAGATTGGGTTTCATGCGCTGGTGGATGTTTTCAAAAGCAGCTAAAACTTCTTTTGGTGTTTTATAAGGCATGAATTTTTTGTCTGTTTTCATGTACTCGAAAAAAGCTTTCAAATCGCCCTTAAAGCCAACAAAGTTTTTGATGCTATCCATTTGGCCTTTAATCCTGGCAACTTCTTTTAAGCCCGTTTGATAGATCTCCTCGGGCGTTTTATTGGTGGTAGTTTGTTGTTTAACCAGGTAAGTGTACCAGGCCAAACCACCCGGCATGGCAGAATAGCCTGAGGTAGTTCTTGTTTTTGGTAGATATTCGTTCTGCAGGTAATCGCCCAGTTTTTTATAGGTAGGGATAATTACTTTAGTGATCGAATTGCGGTAAGCTTCTGTTAACTTTTGTTTATCTGCCGCAGAAAAACTTGCAGGCATTAATTTGATTGGCCCGTAAAACAGACTTTCTTCCGGTGTGGCTACAACCATACTCTGCATTTGAGGGATCATTTTAATCACCAATGCTTTTGGCAATACAATGCCGGCGGCAGCACCTTTTTTAAAATTGCCAATGGCAGTATCGGCCCATACCGAAAATGCACCAATACGTTTTAACCAATCTTCATAATTTTTTACTGTTTTAAAAGGCTGGATACCCGTACCAGCGCCAAACTGACCAATGGTTAAAGGCAAAGCAAACATCTGGTTAAACGGCAGGTATTCGAAGTGATATTTAAGTCCTTCGATATTGATATCCAACTGATCTTTTAAATAATCGAAAGATAATTTGTCGTTTGCACTTAGGCTTTCTCTATCGTATTTGCCAAGGCTATCTAAATAACGTTCGCTATAGCTTTTAAATTCTTTTATATAGGCTTGTGACCCATCGTTGGCTAAAAGGTCGTTATAACGCTCGTCGCCAATATAGGTGGCGTTAATGGGGTTCAGTTTTAATCCTTCCTGGTAGTATTGTTCGCACAGGGCTGCAAAAGCTTTGTTTTCGGTAGTATTGTCTGAACTGCTTTTTTGTTTACAGGCAGTAAACACTGTAATACAGGCAGCAAAAAGAAATATCTTTTTCATCTATTTTGGGTTAAGGTTCTAATCAAAAATAGCAAATTATTAGCCATTTACGAGTGGCTCCCCTTAACGCAAAAAAGCCATCCCTTTTTAAGGATGGCTTTAATATATAATCAGTACTAAACTGAAAACTGCGAATTGCTAATTGATTAGGCTAATAACCTGATTGGCTCTTCTAATAAACCTTTTAATGTTTGTAAGAACTGTGCTCCGGTTGCGCCATCCACCACACGGTGATCGCAACCTAAAGTCAATTTCATTACGTTACCAGGAACAACAGCGCCGTTTTTAACAACAGGAACCTGTTGTATAGCACCTACTGATAAAATTGCACCATCAGGAGAATTGATGATTGAAGTAAACTCATCAATACCAAACATACCTAAGTTAGATACGGTGAAAGTAGAGCCTTCCCAATCTGCTGGTTGTAATTTTTTAGCTTTTGCTTTACCACCAAAATCTTTTACTTCTGCAGAGATGTGTGATAAAGATTTGCCATCAGCAAAACGCACTACTGGCACCAATAAACCATCTTCAACAGCCATCGCTACACCAATGTTGGTATGTTCGTTAAATCTGATTTTATCGCCACCCCATGATGAGTTAACAGCCGGGTGTTTTTTCAATGCAACAGCAACCGCTTTAATTACGATATCGTTGAAAGAAACCTTAACCGGAGCAACAGCGTTGATTGCCGTACGGGCAGCCATTGCATTGTCCATATCAATGCTGATGGTTAAGTAGAAGTGTGGAGCAGTAAATAAACTTTCTGCCAAACGCTTTGCAATTACTTTACGCATCTGCGAAACCGGAGCTTCTGTAAATTTAACTTCACCAACAAATTGAGGAATAACTGGTGCTGGTGCAGCAGCTTTCTCTGCAGCCGGAGCTGATGCAGATTCTGATTTTGCTGGCGCTGCACTTGGTTTAAAGTTTTCGATATCTTTTTTAATGATACGTCCACCTTCTGCACTACCCGCAACCTGTGCTAAATCGATCCCTTTATCTTTAGCAATTTTCTTAGCTAAAGGAGATGCTTTAACGCGGCTATCGGCGTTGTCTGCAGTTGTACCACATGATGAGGTTCTTGGTGTTTCAATTTCTGCAACATTTGCAGATTTTTCTTCTTTAGGTGCTTCAGCACTTTCGGCTTTTGGAGCCGGAGCTGAGCCGCCCGCTAAAATTCCACTCACATCAGTTCCTTCAGGACCAACGATAGCGATAATTCCGTTCACTTTTGCAGCAGCACCTTTCTCTACACCAATGTGTAATAAAGTTCCGGTTGCATAGCCCATTACTTCCATAGTTGCCTTATCGGTTTCTACATCAGCAAGAACATCATCATCTTTTACTTTATCGCCAACTTTTTTATGCCATTCAGCAATAACGCCTTCAGTCATGGTATCGCTTAATAAAGGCATGCGGATAACCGTAACACCTTTTGCGGCTAATTCTTCTTCGCTTAAGCCGCCACCCTGAGCTGGTGCTGCCTCTTCTTTTTTCTCTTCAGCTTTTGGGGCTTCAGTGCTTTCTACTTTTGGGGCTTCTGCACCTTTTTCTGCCTCTAATGCTGCTTTATAATCTTCGCCTTCTTTACCAATAACGGCCATGATTGCATCAACGGGAACAGCTGTTCCTTCTTCTACACCTACGTATAAAAGAGTCCCATCCCAATAAGATTCCATATCCATTGTTGCTTTGTCAGTTTCTACTTCTGCTAAAACATCGCCGCTTTTCACTTTATCGCCCACTTTTTTATGCCACTTCGCCAAAACCCCTTCGGTCATGGTGTCGCTCATTTTGGGCATTTTAATTACATCAGCCATTATATCTAATTAATTGAAATCTTATTAATATTAGTCCATTACGTAAGGGTAGTCCTGTTGCATATATACATCTTTGTATAATTCAGATGCATCAGGCCAAGGAGATTCTTCGGCAAATTTTACTGCCTGATCTACAATTGCCTTTACTTTAGCTTCTACTTCTTCAATCCAGGCTTGGTCTGCATACTTTTCTTTAAGAATCGTTTCTCTTGCATGCTCAACTGGATCTTTTGCTTTATAATCTTCTAATTCTTCTTTGGTACGGTATTTTGCCGGATCTGACATCGAGTGACCACGGTAACGATAAGTTCTCATTTCCAAGAAAGTAGGTCCTTCACCTTTACGTGCACGTTGGATCGCTTCGTCCATTGCATTGTGAACAGCAACCGGATCCATACCATCAACTGGCGCACATGGCATATCAAAACCTAAACCTATTTTATAAATATCGGTCATGTTAGTGGTACGTTGTACTGAGGTACCCATTGCATAACCGTTGTTTTCGCAAACAAAAATAACAGGCAATTTCCAAAGCATGGCCATGTTAAAAGTTTCGTTTAGTGCACCCTGGCGCACAGCACCATCGCCCATATAACAAATGTTAACATTGTCAGTTCCTTTGTATTTTTCTGCAAAAGCAACGCCAGCACCTAACGGAATCTGACCGCCAACAATTGCATGACCACCGTAGAAGTTATGCTCTTTACTGAACATGTGCATTGAACCACCTTTACCTTTAGAGCAACCTGTAGCTTTACCGTACATTTCTGCCATAATACTATCAGCACTAACTCCTAAAGCTAAGGCATGAGCATGATCACGGTATGTTGTAATCATTGAATCACCTTTTTGCATTGCAGATATTGCACCTGCAACTACAGCTTCTTGTCCAATGTATAAATGACAAAAGCCACGTATTTTTTGTTGTCCGTATAACTGGCCAGTTTTTTCTTCGAATTTGCGCATAAGCAACATCGACTCAAACCACTTTAACCAGGTATCTTTATTTATTTCTACTGCACTCATTTTAGGGTATTTGTTTTTTGCGACAGCAAATCTAATTTTTTTATTGTAATTTTTGGCACTTTTTAGTGTAAAAACATCATAGTATTAGGGTTGTAATCAGATTTAACAGTTGTTTTACAATTAAATATAAAGCCCGGCCGCCGATATCGATTTAACAGCGATTTCTTATAATTAAATCAACACCCTTTATCATAATATGGAATCAATTTATTCTGAAATTTAATTCTGTATATACGCTTATTCTCGTAATTTAAAATAAAATCGAATTATTCCTGTTTAGCGTACTGATGTAAATCGTTTTTTGAGAAAAGATGAATTTTTTAGGAGGCGTTTATCACAAAAAATGATGAATGGAAAACAAAAATGTTAATAACTTTCGTTTTTTAACGTCTAACATTTGGATAACATTTGTATAATTAATACTTTTGGTAACCAACAATAAGCCCATGTGGTGTACGTTAATGTGTAAGTGAATACCCAAACATAACTGTATAACATGATTAAAAAAATTTTGTTTTCTACTCTAATTGCTATTTGTACGCTCTCAGCCGCATTTGCGCAAACAAAAACAAAAGAATCTGGTAAAGAATTAAATGATCCCGACAACCTTGCATCACAATATTTTTCGCAGGTTATGGGTGTTGCGGTAGATGCAACTTCGAACTTAAAACTGTACAAGTTTATTTACGAATGGATCGGAACACCTTATAGTTATGGTGGAAACACCAAAAGAGGGATCGATTGTTCGGCTTTCACTAAAGCGATTTACGATAAAGTTTTCAACACTACCATCAGAAGAAATTCGCGCGATATTTTTAGTATGGTGGATCCACTGTCTAAAGAAGATTTAAAAGAGGGCGATTTAGTTTTCTTTAAGATTAAAAGCAGAAGTATTTCACATGTTGGTATTTACCTGGGCGATAACAGATTTGCACATGCATCAAGTTCTCGTGGTGTAGTAATCAGCAACCTGAATGAGCCTTATTACAGCCGCTATTTTTACAAAGGCGGTCGCGTTTTAGAATCTTTTAAGAAAGAATTTACAGTAGAATAGTTCAGTTAACAGTTAGCCATTTTCGGTTGACAGTAAAAAGATATACAATCCTCCTAAAGAAATTTTGGAGGATTTTTTTATACCATAAAATCAAGAATGAAGTTTTTCAATACCTTAATCCTTTCTTTCGTAGCAATAGTTATTTTAATTAGCTGCACGAGCAACAATGCACAGATTACAACGCCTGTAGCCAGGCAAGATACGTTAATCAGAAAAATAAAGGATACCATCTCCATTATTGCTGTAGGCGATATTATGCTCGGCTCCGCTTTTCCATCTAAAACCAACCTCCCTCCCGATGATGCTGTAAACAGTTTCCAGGCGGTTGATAGTTTATTAAAAGGAGATATTGTTTTTGGGAACTTGGAGGGCTGTTTTCTCAACTCAGGCAATTCGAACAAATGTAACGGCATTAACCCGAATAACTGCTATGCTTTTAGAATGCCAGAGCGCTATGCCGGGATATACAAGGATGCAGGATTTAATGTTTTAAGCATCGCCAATAACCATGTTGGTGATTTTGATGCCAGGGGAAGAAAAAATACGGCAAGGATTTTAGATTCACTGCAGATCCATTATGCCGGGCAGGTAAACAAACCTTTTGAAGTTTTTGAAAAAGATAGTGTAAAGTATGCATTTTGTGCCTTTGCGCCAAACGAGAATACGGTATCGATTAATAAAATCGACAGTGCCAAGGCTTTGGTTGCCCGTTTAAAATTGATGGCCGATATTGTGATTGTTTCTTTTCATGGTGGCGGTGAAGGCGCAAGGTTTGAACATGTTCCCCGTAAAAACGAAATTTTTTATAAAGAGAACAGAGGTAATGTTTATGCCTTTGCACATGCTGTTATTGATGCCGGTGCCGATGTAGTGCTGGGGCATGGCCCGCATGTAACCCGGGCTGTTGAAGTTTATAAAAATAAATTCATCGCTTACAGTTTAGGTAATTTTTGTACTTATGGTATGTTTAGCTTAAAAGGCAATAATGGTATTTCGCCCTTGCTTCAGCTAAAAATAAATGCGAAGGGCGATTTTCTATATGCAGATATTGTATCAGTTAAACAGGATAAGATTAACCGTTTGACCCTAGATGATAATCATGGTGCCTTTAAACGGATTAAAGAATTGACAGATATTGATTTTATTGGCCATCAGCTAAAATTCGCTGATAACAGGATCAGTTTAAAAGATTAATCTTCTGCGACATCAATCTCAATTTATTTCAGAATATTTGTTGCATTAAACCGCCTTCAGTTTTCAAACCATATGGAAACTATGAGCAATAAATAATAATTATACGATGAAAAAAGGATTAATACTTCACTATATCATAGGTATTGCAGCTGCAATTTTAGTATTGGCGGCAGCCTACTACATCAATCAAAATCCTGATAACCTGTTGTCTGCTGGAATAATTATCCTGGCGGGTTGCCTGGTTGCTTTTAGCCAGTACCAGATCATTAAACACAAAAAGAAGCAATAGCATGGTTGCTGTTATGCAAAACATGCTATTAGGACTAAATGCTGTTAAGACCGAATCTACCTTGGTTAGCCATCTGCGTAACGGTCGTACTATTGTTAAGTTTTAGGATAAAATCCTGGTTTAGCTTTCGTCCTTTGTATTCTTTACCAGGCCAATTCCCGATACAAAAAATATAAGTCCGATAATGCCATAAACCATTAATCCCCTTGTATTTTCACTGTGGCTTACAAAGCCATAGCCAGCGTAGATCAATCCAATTATGCCCAGTACGGTCAATATGGTTCCAAAAGTGCGTTTTACATTCATATGGTTATCTATTAATAAGATTAAGACAAAATATTGCAGTTTTTGTTTTAAACAAATAAAGAAGCCCATCTCACGAACTGAAATGGGCTTCTTTTATTAGCTGAAAGGATCGTTTACCACACGCCTAACCGGTTTGTTGGAGCGATATACATTTTTGCTGTTGCAGGAATATTGAATGCCTTGTAAAATGCTTCCATATTATAAACGGGGCCGTTTACACGGAACATCTCCGGGCTATGCGGATCTGTTTTTAACCTTACACGCATACTTTCATCGCGGGTTTTGATTCTCCACACCTGGGCAAAGCTTAAAAAGAAACGTTGATCAGGGGTAAAACCATCAATCTTTTTATCGCCTTTCCCCTGCTCAGTTAATTTAAAGGCATCGTATGCAATGTTTAATCCACCAATATCGGCCAGGTTTTCGCCCAGCGTTAAAGAACCGTTTACATGCTGATTATCCAACAGCGAGAAGTTGTTGTAAAATGTTTCTACTTTACCCGCCTTGGCTTTAAATTGATCGGCATCGGCTTTTGTCCACCATTCTTTTAAATTGCCTACTGCATCGTACTGGCGACCTTGATCGTCAAAACCGTGCGTCATTTCGTGACCAATTACAGCACCTATTGCACCATAGTTAATGGCATCATCTGCAGCAAAATCAAAGAACGGGAACTGTAAAATCCCTGCTGGGAAAACAATTTCGTTGAAAGACGGATTGTAATAGGCATTAACCGTCGGAGGAGTCATTCCCCACTCAGTTTTATCAACATTTTTGCCGAGTTTATCCATCATTTCTTTGTAGGCATGTTTACTCGCCGATTGAAGGTTTGCATAATAGGTGTTTTTCGAAACCTCAACATCATCGTACTTTTTCCATTTATCAGGGTAGCCGATTTTTTTGATAAATGCGTTTAGTTTTTCTAAAGCTTTCTTTTTGGTTTCAGGTGTCATCCAATCTACCTTCTGAATTCTTTCTGCATATACTTTCTGTAAATTGTTTACCAGGGTTAACATACGCTCTTTAGCCTCAGGCTTAAAATACTTTTCGGCATATAACTGACCTAAAAGCTCGCCTAAATTACGATCGGTAGCATTTACAATGGCTTTCCATCTTTCTGTTGGTGCCTGTTGACCATATAGCGTTTTCGAGAAAAAATCGAATTTAGCATCTCTGAATTTTTTGGTAAAGGCGTTAGCTGATCTGTTTAAAGCATCAAATTTTAATTTCTCTTTCCAGATTTCGATAGGCTGGCTTTTTACCAGGGCAGATAAGGTTTGATAATATTTTGGCTGCCTCACAATAACGGTATCCGTACTTGCCCCCAATTTACTTAAAACAGATTTCCACTCAATGTTTGGCGTCTGTTTTTGAAAGTCGGCCACGGTCATTTTGTTATAATTTTTCTGTGGATCGCGCAGTTGAACAGGAGTAGAATGCGACTGCGCAATCGCCGTTTCCAGTTTTAAAATATTGTCGGCATATTTAGCTGCATTAGCAGAATCGCCTGCCAGGCTAAAAATTTTTGTGATGTATTTGATGTACTCGGCTCTGATTTTTTTTGCCTTATCATCCTGTTCTAAATAATAACTGCGATCAGGCAGGGTAAGGCCGGCCTGCGAAAATGATAAAGCATTTTTAGTGCTTAATTTATCATCTGGTTCTACACCAAAGCCCAATAAATCTCCCTCACCATCTTTATAGCCGTCGGCAACAAAATTGATTAAATCCTTATCATTTTTAATCCCATCTATTTTACTTAAGAGCGGCTTTATTGGTTCGATGCCCAACTTTTCGATGGTAAGGGTATCCATTCCACTGGTATAGAAATCGCCAACTTTTTGTTCGGTGCTTCCTTTGGCTGCATTAGCTTTGGCAGCATTTTCAAGAATACTGTTCAGATTTTTCAGGTTATCGTTATATAGCGTATAAAAAGAACCCCAGCCTGTTTCGGTTTTTGGAATTTCGGTGTTTTTCATCCATTTCCCATTGGCATACAGGAAAAAGTTATCACCAGGTTTTACAGTGGTATCCATGCCGGCTTTATCGAAAAATTCGGTGCGTGCATTCGCCACATCGGCATCTTGATGGCTTTTATTCTGGCAGGCAGCAAAAAGCAATACGCCGGCCGCCGGAAGAATTAATTTAATTTTCATCGTATATAAGTTAGTTAGAAAACTTAAAGCTACAAAATGCCTCATGTAGTTTGTATGAATTTTTTATAACTTCATAAAAAAATCTAATTATGCAATACACCATTTACATTGTAGCCGTCGTAGCATTCATTATCCTACTCAGCTCGTTTGTTACCGTTAAACAGGGAACCATTGCGGTGGTAACCGTTTTCGGCAAGTACCGTCGCCAGTTAAGGCCGGGCTTAAATTTTAAAATTCCATTAATAGAGCAGATTTATTCTCGTATTTCCATTCAAAACCGCTCTGTAGAGCTGTCGTTTCAAGCGGTAACACAAGATCAGGCCAATGTATATTTTAAGGCGATGCTATTGTATTCTGTGGTAAACCAGGATGAAGAAACGATCAAAAATGTAGCTTTTAAGTTTGTAGATGCAACCAACTTAATGCAGGCGCTAATCAGGACCATTGAAGGTTCGATCAGGGCTTACGTGGCTACGCAAAAGCAGGCAAACGTATTGGCCCAACGCAATGAAATTGTGCTTCATGTTAAAGAACAGATCGATCAGGTTTTAGATGGATGGGGTTATCATCTTCAGGATCTTCAATTGAACGATATTACCTTTGATGAGGAAATTATGCGGTCAATGAGTCGGGTAGTAGCGTCAAACAACTTAAAAGCAGCGGCTGAGAATGAGGGGCAGGCATTATTAATTACCAAAACCAAAGCTGCTGAAGCCGATGGTAATGCAATTAAAATTGCAGCTACAGCCGAGCGTGAGGCTGCACAGTTACGCGGGCAGGGTATCGCTTTATTCCGTGCAGAAGTGGCCCATGGTATGAGTAAAGCCGCTCAGGAAATGGAGCAGGCCAATCTGGATATTTCTGTAATCTTATTTACCATGTGGACTGAATCGATTAAACATTTTGCAGAAAACGGAGACGGAAACGTTATTTTCCTTGATGGCAGTGCCGATGGCATGAATAAAACTATGAAAGAGATGATGGCGATGCAGTTGAATAAACAAACTGAGCCAACAGCGAAGAAAGGGTAGCGATTTATAGTGCTGTCAGATGTTACCGTCTGACAGTTAATAGATTAAAGATAAATATTGTTTAGTGTCGGATAGGAATATCCGACACCATAAATTCCAAATCTCTATTATACCTTTAGAGTTGTCAACTTTCTTGCGAATTGGTTATTAAAGTTGACAACTCTGAAATCCAATTACAAAAAAGGCCACTTTAGCAAAACTAAAGTGGCCTTTTCCATTGAAATATATTTCTTGTTAGTTATTCTTTGGCATCACGCCTAAGTTCATCACGTAGTTGCCAGATTGTTGCATAAAATCGCCCATTACTTTTAACGATTCATCTTCAATAAAATCGAAAGCATCTTGCTTGGTAATTTTATCTCCTTTTTTAATGGCAGGTAATCCTCTTAATGCCCTTAATTCATTCTGTCTGGCAAGTGTTTTAGCTTCTTGTGCATCGCGCTCAGCTTTAAGTTTAGCCTCATTTAAGGTTACAGAAACTTCATTGTCGCGTTTTTTAAGATCGGCAATATCTTGTTTCAGGTATTTAAAATCCAATGAGTTTGCGATACGCTGCTCGCTGTTTTTAACCAACTGTGCTTTTACAGGGGTCAGATTCGCAACTGCTTTAAAGCTAGAGCTTGGAATAACGTCCCATGGTAAGGCAGATGATTCAGTATCTTCTCCAATTTTATCCATCGGATAAACTGAAGGGAAAACAACATCAGGTGTTACGCCTTTATGCTGCGTGCTGCTTCCTGCTACACGGTAAAATTTAGCCATGGTTAGGTTAATCTGACCTAAGTTAATATCAGCCGGGCTTGCTCCGCTTGGCGATGTGCCAACGGTTTTATCTTTAGAAATTAATCCCGCTACCCTTTGCAACATACTTGGGTTTACCAATTTGTTTAAATCGATAGAAGATTGAACGGTACCTTTACCATAAGTTTGGCTACCCATAATAATACCACGGCCGTAATCCTGTATTGCACCAGCGAAAATTTCTGATGCAGATGCGCTTAAACGGTCTACGATTACACCAAAAGGCCCATCCCAGGTTACACCGCTATTTTCATCCTCATCCACTTCAATTTTACCGCGTAAATCTTTCACCTGAACTACAGGGCCTCTATCTATAAATAAACCGGTTAATGAGATGGCTTCAACTAATGAGCCTCCACCGTTTCCACGTAAATCCATTACGATTGCATTTACCTTATCATATGTTTTTAACGAATCGATTAGTTTTCTAACATCGCGGGTAGTACTTTTGTAGTTTTTATCACCTGCATTTGCTGCTTTAAAATCAGCATAGAACGCTGGTAGGGTAATAATCCCGATTTTATAATCTTTACCATTACTGTTAATGGTTTTAACTTTTTTCTTGGCAGATGTTTCTTCCAAAACAATTTTATCGCGAACCAATTCGATAATAACCGGTTTAGAAGACATTTCTTTTCCAACAGGTATAACTTTTAAACGCACCTTGGTTCCTTTCGGACCTTTAATTTTCGATACGGTGTTGTCCAATCTCCAACCCACTACGTCAACAAATTCTCCATCACCCTGTGCTACAGCAATAATACGATCGCCAGCACTTAGTTGTTTCCCTTTAAATGCAGGTCCGCCAGCAATAATTTCGGAGATTTTAACTACCTCGTTTTCTAATTGTAAACGGGCGCCAATACCTTCGAAAGAACGGGACATATCTTCGTTAAATGCTGCTGCGTTGGTTGGATTAAAATAATTGGTATGTGGATCAATAGATTCGGTAAAAGCATCCATCAAAATCTGGAATACATCCTGGTTATTGGTTTTTGAAGTCTGAGACTGTAGGTTCTGATAACGTTTAGTTAATGTTTCTACATTTTTTGCTTCAGCTGTTCCAGCTAAATTTAAATTGATCAGTTCGTATTTAACACGTTTTTTCCAGGTATCGTTTAATGCTGCAGAAGAAGTTGCCCAAGGTTGCTTCTCCCTGTCGTATACATAACTGTCGGTTTGGTTAAAATCGTATTTGGTTTTAATCTGTGCTAAAGAATAGGTAAAATATTCGTTCAACCTTTTGGCATAAACGTTATAGATGAAAAATGGGCCGCTTAGATCGCCATTTTTGAAATCATCATCCAAAGTATATCTGTATTTTTCAAATTCCTTAATATCCGAAGCCAAAAAGTAATTTTTGCCCTGATCTAAAGACTTGATATACTTATCTAAAATGATTGAAGATATAGAATCGTTGATCTGAATTTTTTTATAATTATAACTCTCAATCAAATTTACAACCTCTTTTATAACAAGTTGTTGCTGCTCATCAGGTTTTACATTGGTAACACCCTCAACCATTGGCTGAGTTTTAGGTGCAGCATGACAAGCAAGTACTGCCGCAGTAAAAATTACAAAAAATATTCTCTTTAACATCTCTTTAAATGATTTAAAATCCATTTCCAATTCTATATAGCCAATATGATACCATTTTAGCAAAAAAACAAAAAAGAGACAGCATTATTACCGTCTCTTGTTAAAACTTTATCAAATCTAACTAAAAGCTTTTTATTTAACAATTTCTTATGTAGAACGTTGAGCGTTATTTTTTGTTTTGATCGATACTCAAATTTGACCAATTACAGACCTTTAAGGGCTATATTGTTTGTGATGTAGGAAGATTTAAAGAAAAATAAGTATCCAAACTAGCTTGGGTTTACCTTTTTACTGGTGGTTTTGCTGGCGATCATTTCCCTGGCATCTTTGATTTGCGTTTTGTACTGGGTGGTTTTGATCGAGTTGGCAAGCCATTCGGCCGATTTCAGATCTCTCAGTGCAAGCGTAAAATCTTTCTTTTTGATTTTAACCTGAACAATGCCTAAAATAGATTCGATATATGAATTGTTGCTTTTTAGCTGTTTTGCCAATATACCCTGTTGGGTGTAAAACCACATTGATTGGGTATACTTGGTATTTGCCAGATAAACTTTGCCTAAAAGGTTATAGGTGTTCATTACTCCTGCTCTGTTTCCGGTTTTAGAATAATTTTTTAACGCCACATTTAAAAGAATCTGCTCAGCATCAGTGAAACGGCCAAGTTGATAATGCATACTGCTCATCTTGATAACGGCCTGTCCGTACCTGTTGAAGTTTTTTACGGCATTATATTCGAAAGCGGCTTTGCCAAATAAGGTGAGGGCTTCGTTGTAATCGCCTTTTCGCTCTAAATCTTCTGCTTCCTCAAAAAAAGAATTGCCGTCTTCCAGGTCAAATTTAGATACTGCTATATTTATAGCACTACCGTTAGGTTCTTGGATCTCAGATTTATCTATATTTTGAGCTTGTAGTTGTAATGATGCAAAAAGGCCTAATAAAGCCAATACAATCTTGGTCATGCAACAAAAATAATACTTTAAATCTAATTTCAGCTAAATACCTGTAAATTAACATCAAAAGATGCCCAAACCATATATGGATGCGAGTCGCAATGGTACACTTCACCCGCTGCAGAAATGCCTACAACGCCCGCAAAGCCATCAAAAGCTTTAAGTTCGGCAAAAGATTTATCTGATGCTTCCTTTAAAGAAAAACCATCGGTAACACGGGTTACAATTTTTGCGGCTAAGGCACCGCTTACAATATCTTCACCTACTCCGGTACAAGAAATACCTGCATATTGATTGGCATAGTTGCCTGCCACGGTTGCAGAGTCACTCACACGGCAAGGAATTTCGAATCCTTTTCCCCCAGTGGAGGTTGCTGCTGCTAAATTTCCATCTGCATCGAGTGCTACACAGCCTACCGTTCCTTTATTTTCTTTTTGGTTTAGCTTAGCCTCGTATTCTGATTGGCGCTGTGGGGTAATCGGATTGAAATATTCAAATCCATTTGTTCTGGCAAATTGCCGGGCACCATCACCACTAAGTACCCGGTCATCATATGTTAATAGGTTGTGCGCAATCTGTATAGGATTTTTAACATCTTCTACATTAATTACACCACTAAATTTTTCTGTTTTACCATCCATTAGGGCTGCGCTCAACCTCACTTTTCCATCGCTTTGAATCTGCGAACCGATACCAGCGTTAAACAGCTCGTTATCTTCTAATAGTGCAACAGTATAAGCCACGGTTTCTAAAGCAGTATGTGTTTTTAGATATTCGTATCCGAGCGTAACAATCGAGGCCAAAGCATCTTGTTTAGCCTTTTTCGTTTCCTGATTGGTAGACGATTCGCTGAAGAAGCCGCCATGTATGATTAATTTCATTTTTTTGGAGTATTGGAGTATTGAGTAGCAAGTATCAAGATTGGGCAAGTCCTAACTGAAAATCGCCTACTGTTTATTGCCAGCTGAATTACCCTATAGGAACAACCTTTGGATGATGGATCACCAAGCTATGGTCTGTTAAATCATAAACGTCGCCATCGCACATTACATGTACCACCATGTTTTTAATTGAAACCGGCTGGCCCATCTCTACATCTGTTAAATTGGTATCGGCCATATTGCGGCCATCTACTAAAATTACCATGCCAGAGCCGATTGCTTCCATCGTATGACCATCAGAGATGAAAAGCCCCGTATCTTCACCAAGACCAATCCCTAATATACCAGGATTGCTGGCAGCAGCATATAACAAGCGGCCGATTCTTCCGCGTTGAACAAAATGTGTATCAACAATAACATCATCAATAAAGCCTAATCCGCCGGTAATTTTAACCTCTCCCTTAAGTAAAGCATCTTTGCTGCTACCCTGATAAATCATATTTTTAGAGCTTGCGGCCGCCCCTGCAGAAGTACCGGCAATTACTACAGGTTCATTTCTGTATTTCTCCAGTAAGATTTGATGGATTTTTGTTCCACCAAAAATAGATGAAAGACGGAGCTGATCGCCACCGGTAAAAATAATTACCTCCGCTGCTTTGATACGCTCATAATTTTCATCAGAATTGGCTTCTTCACGGTTGGTAATATTAAGCACACCAACATTGTGCACATCTAATTGTGCATAAGCCTTGATATATTCTTCACCAACCTTTTCGGGCATTAATGATGCTGTAGTGATAATCTCGAAGCGAGATTGAGTATCTCTTAATGATTCTGTAGTAATCCGTTTTAAAATTCCACGCTCAAAAAAATTCATATTCTCAGGCAGTCCAAATTGCGTTTCTGCGAAGCTACCTGTGTTTATTGCGCCACCAATGATGATGAGTTTACCTTTCGGAACCATTCTTTGTGTATTATAATTGTATCAAAAAACCCAAATATATAGGCTTATGATAAAAAACACGACTTTTTTTGTCAAGAATATTCAATTTATTAACAAACGTTAAAATATTATAACCTAAAATTAACAGGATTGTGCTTGAAAATAAAACAAATACGCCTTAAAATTGATTTAGCTAATGGAACGTCTAATTTCAAAATAAATGCATAATTTACCATCATCAATTTTATTCTAAAAATTGAGTTAAAAAGGCTGTCCCAAACGCTTGTTTAAATAAAAAACGAACAAAATATTACATGAAGATATCAAACATACAAGTATTAAGAGGGCCGAACATATGGTCAATTAGCCGAAAAAAATTGATCCAGATGCGTTTAGATCTGGAAGATTTAGAGCAAAAACCAACCAACGTAATAGAAGGATTTAGCGAAAGGATTGAGAAACTCTTGCCTAGCATGTTTACACACCGGTGTTCTAAGGGAGTTGAAGGTGGCTTTTTCACCCGGGTAAAAGAAGGGACATGGATGGGGCATGTAATTGAACATATTGCCTTGGAAATTCAAACTTTGGCAGGCATGGAAACCGGTTTCGGCAGAACCCGCCAAACTAAAACTGAAGGCATTTATAATGTGGTATTCAGTTATCTGGAAGAAAAGGTTGGTGTTTACGCGGCTGAAGCTGCAGTTAAAATTGCCGAAGCCCTGATTAATAACGAAGAGTACGATTTGGAGCACGACATCCGTAGGATGAAGGAAATCCGTGAGCTGGAAGCATTAGGACCAAGTACAGGTTCTATTGTAGAAGAGGCGGTGAGCAGAAGTATTCCTTGGATCAGGCTGAATAAAAGTTCGTTGGTGCAGTTGGGCTATGGTAAAAATCAGGTTCGTTTTAGGGCAACCATGACCGAAAAAACCAGTAGCATCGCTGTAGATATTGCCAGCAACAAGGAAGAGACAAAACGTTTGCTTACCGAAGCTGCCATTCCAGTGGCATCGGGGGTAACCATTTCAAATCCTGATGATCTGGAAGCATCTGTTAAAAAGGTTGGGTTTCCACTCGTTTTTAAACCACTTGATGGCAACCATGGCAAGGGCGCAACCATTAATGTGAAAACGATGGAAGATGCGGTTGCCGCTTTCGAATACGCCAAAACGTATTCGCGAAAGGTAATTATAGAGAAATTTATTACTGGTTTCGATTTTAGGGTACTGGTAATCGATCACAAAGTTATTGCTGCCGCACAACGTGATCCGGCACATGTTAAGGGCAATGGAATTCATACGATCCAAGAATTGATCGATAAGGAGAATGAAGATCCACGCCGTGGTTATGGTCACGAAAATGTGCTAACTGAAATTGCTGTTGACCGGGATACTTTGGATCTGCTGGCAAAAAAAGAATATACCTTAGAAACTATTCCCGAAAAGGGAGAAGTGGTTTATTTAAAATCTACTGCAAATTTAAGTACAGGCGGGACATCTATCGATGTAACTGACATTGTACATCCACAGAATATTTTTATATGTGAAAGGATTTCGAGGGTAATCGGATTGGATATCTGCGGTATCGATATTATGGCGCAAGACCTTACCCGGCCATTAAACGAAAACGGAGGTGTGGTTTTGGAAGTTAATGCAGCACCAGGATTCAGGATGCACCTTGCACCAAGTGAAGGCTTGCCTAGAAATGTGGCTGCATCGGTTATTGACATGCTGTATCCACAGGGAAAATTGTCACAGATTCCGATTATTGCTGTAACCGGAACAAACGGAAAAACCACTACTACACGATTAATTGCGCACATTATCAGAAGTAATGGTAAACGTGTAGGTTTTACCACCAGTGACGGTGTGTATGTGCACAACACGATGCTAATGAAAGGTGATACCACCGGACCGGTAAGTGCTGAGTTCATTTTAAAAGATCCAACAGTTGAATTTGCGGTACTAGAAACCGCCCGTGGGGGAATTTTAAGAGCTGGACTGGGATTTAATGCATGTGATATTGGCGTAGTAACCAATATCCAGGAAGATCACCTTGGTATTTCTGATATCCATAATCTTGACGATCTGACACGTGTCAAAGCGGTTGTGATCGGGGCAGTGCGTCGCAAAGGTTGGGCAGTATTAAATGCAGATAATGGTTATTGCGTTCGCATTGGCAAGGATGCGCGCTGTAATGTTGCTTATTTTAGCATGGATGAAAATAATCCGGTGATTAAAGAACATTGTAGAAAAGGTGGAATTGCCGCCATTTATGAAAACGGATACATTACCATTAAAACAGGCGACTGGAAATTAAGGGTAGATAAAGCCACGCACATTCCATTAACTTTTGGTGGTTCCGTGAATTTTATGATCCAGAATGTGCTTGCAGCAACACTGGCAACCTATTTATGGGGCTATAAACCTGAAGATATCCGTTTATCGCTGGAAACATTTATTCCTTCTGCGGCGCATACCCCAGGAAGGATGAATATTTTCAGGTTCAAAGAATTTAAAGTACTGGTCGATTTTGCGCATAATCCTGACGGATTTAACGGCATAAAAGGTTTCTTGCAGGGTGTAGAGGCTACCGAACATGTAGGTATTATTTCGGCAACAGGTGATAGAAGAGATGAGGATATTATCGAAACTGCCCGCATTTCGGCTCAGATGTTTGATAAAATTTATGTTTGTCAGGAGAAATATCTCCGTGGCAGACAACAACAAGAACTGGTTGACCTGCTGGTAAAAGGCATCAAGGAAGTTGATCCAGATAAAGAGATCATCATTAACAATAAAAGCACAGAATGTTTGCAGATCGCGATCGAAACTGCTAAAAAAGGTTCTTATTTAACGATTCTAAGTAACACGATCGACAATACAATCCAACGCGTTACCGAACATTTAGATCGGGAATTAGAGTCGTAATTCTTAACTGATTTAGTTCCTAAAAGATCGTCGCCCTGAATTTATTTCAGGGTCTTTAAAAAAAGGTGCTGACCACGTAGTAGCTACAAGACAATTAAAAATGCTAATCTATTTGTAAAACAAGTTCAGCATGACGGAAAGTTAAAAAAAAACCTCCTCCGATAATAAATCGAAGGAGGTTTTTCTATTTTATCTCTGTCACTTATGCCTGAGCATCACGTAATCTTTTAATTTCATCATGCGATACTCTTAACGATGCTTTTTGGTCAGAGATTAAATCTCTGATATTTGATGGAAGATCTTCTTCTTCTAATGCCATTTTATATGCATTTTGTGCTGCATCCTCTCCAAACTCACAATTGTTTAAAACAGTTTTACGGTCGTGGCCGGTAAATAATGCCTTAACATCCATCCATGCCCTGTAAATTTTTCCTGAGTTTGTTGTTCCGGTTTCGATATCCTCACCCAATGCAGCTACTTCTGCAGCCAAAGCCATTTTATATTTTTGACTTTCGGCAATCATATTTAAAAATAGCGTTTTCAGATCGGCATCTCCATCCTTTAATTCCTGACGTGCTTTTTCATAGCCTTCAATACGATCGTTATTAATTTGAACCAGATCGTTTAATACCTCTGCTGTTGCTGTTGTCGTTTTCATATCTTTTATTTTTATAGTTTCGATGTATAAAAGCAACATGAACAATTAAAAAAAGGTTTGTCATTTTTTTTAATTGTCTACAACAGTGAGCTATATCAGTTTAATTATTTCTTTGAAAAGTATTGTGCCAGCTTTTCTTTAACAAAACGCCTAACACGAGTTACCATATTGCCTTTCCGTTTAATCAAAAAGCTTTTGATGGCTTTGTATGCGATGGGGTCTTCGGCTATTGTGGTCGGAAACTCAACAATGGGCTTAGGGTTGATAATAACGTTATAAATATCGTTTATTCCTGAGTGCACGCCAGTGCCATCATGGCCAATATTGTTAACAAGTGATTGCGATGGGTTAAGTGTGATGCCTCCTTTTAAAAAGATTGAAGCATACCATCTAATGGCCCAGCTGTTGTTTTTTCCTTTTTTAAACTCCAACATCTGTTTCCAGAAGTTCATTTTATTGTCGATGGAAAATGCAGCTCTTTTCTTTTTATCAAACTGTTTTATAAGGATGTTAATATCTGGTTCGAAGTTTTTCCATGCCCTTCCCCATGTGGCCCAACCCCAACTTGTGGCCGCCCTGTAGAAAAACGATTGCGAAAGTTGATCTGATTTTAAGGGATACATATAGGCTCCTATATGCATTACTCTTTCCTCTTCGCGGTAATGGTTTAAAGCATTGTTGAAATAGGCTAAAGTATGGGGAGAGGTAACCAGGTCATCTTCAAAAACAATTACCTGATCGTATTCTACTATTAATTGAGTTACACCTGCAATTACCGAATTGGCTAAACCTGCATTTACCTTGCTTTCGATTACTTTAACCGATTTAAAACCTTCTGCTTTTTTGATGATTTTTCTTACTTCAGCAACTTTTTCTTTATCCTGATCTGTTTTGGCACCATCGGAAAAGATATACAAATGGCTTTGTGCTGCCAATTCATTTTGTTGCAGGAATTGTAACGTACGCTCGGTGTGCTGCGGGCGATTGTATACGAAAAGCGCTATTGGGGCAAGGTTTTGCATTTTTGTTTTTTATCAATTACCGATTTTCAATTGAAGGGTCCGTCATCTCGACTGAAACGCAGTGGAATGGAGAGATCTATCGAAATAGATTTCTCGGCTTCGTTGCACTTCGCTCGAATGACGATCGCCCGACCCCTAAAATATATGTAGATTATTGTCAGACTTTTTGGTTAACACTGTATAGGCATTGGCAAACTGTTCTTGCTTTTTCTTCCCGAACAAGTTACCTAATGTTTTTTTGATTCGGTATTCTAACTCGATTTTTAAGTTTTTAGAAAAAGTTTTAGGTGCTTTTCTATTGATAAACTCATTAAACTTTACCGTTTCTGGTGCAGTCATAGAAACTTTATCTTCTAGAATTTCTAAACCTTCGCTCTGCAGCAAGAACCTCAAGGAAGTTGGGGTGTACATGTTAATGTGCCCATAATCCAGAAAATGTTTCATTCTTTGGTCTACACCAAAGCGATAATCTTTAGGTACTTCAACTACAATATATTTTGCTACCCTTTTCAATTCACGGATCAGGATCCTTTCGTGTTCTACGTGTTCTAAAACGTGCGCAAGAATAATCAGATCAAATGCATCATCCCCGTAAGGGATTTTATACCCATCAAAAGTTTGTGCTTCTTTTAAACTAGCGAGGTTACGGTCTTTTATAATGTCGACACCACTTTGTGCAATTTCTAAAGCATACAGTTCTGGTGCGAAGTTCCATTCATTTAAAAAATGTAAAATACTACCATCTCCGGCGCCAACTTCGAGCACTTTTTTAGGCTTTAACCCTTTGCAAACATCAACAATGTTCTGTGCTTTATATTTTGCGCCAAGCATTCTCCATGCTACATCGCTATTGGTATAAAAATTATCGTAGGCCGTTTTTACTTCTTCGCTTAACATGATGCTTACTGCTTTAAATACCTAAACAATTATCCTGTTTATAAAAAACTGAGGTTGCTTTTTCGTAAAAAAGGCCTGGTGAAATCCCACTGAAGCTGATTTCTTTGAACCCCCAGGCCTTTAAAAGCACACGGGCAGGATGATATACTTCACGTTCACTGTCATCCAAAACTAATACTCCGCTTTCTGATAGTGCATCAACGCTATACTTACAACAGTTTACACGGTCGCGACCATCAACTATAATAATGTCGAATTTTTTATCGAGCAAGGTTGCTTTTTTGGCATACTCCCCGTCTTTTTCCAAATGGCAGAATATCATCTCAGCATTGGCCGGACTTGTATTTTTTACTTTATCAAACCAGCCTTTATCATGCTCCACAGAAGTTACCGAGCCAGCTCTTTCGGCATAAAAAATAGTAGAGCTGCCAGAGCCATATTCGAAAATATGCTGTGTTTTGTTTATGCGTTCTTTAATAAAATCGATAAACGAATAGGTTACCCATGGCAATGCTTTTCCTTGCCCGTCTACGGCCTGTTTTTTATCAAAAGCCGTAAACCAGCCAATGCTATTCAGGTAGCCTTTATGTCCGTATGATAATAATGCCTTAAGCCTGCTTGGCTTTGCAATTAATGTGGTTAATGCTTTAAGAGTACTCAACGTTTAAATATTTTTTGAAATGCGGTGACCAAAAATAATGATTTTAACATCATTATACCTTGTTGACGAAGTTTAGGGATAAATAGTATAAAAAAGGCTGAAACAAAGTATGCTATTACTGTAGCTATTGCTGTACCCATCATTCCCATTCTTGGGATAAGGATAATGTTTAAAATGATGTTTACAACCGCCCCTATTCCTGTTCGGATAAAAGTTAGGCGGCCAAAATTTTCTGCTATTAAATACTGTCCGCTTGCTACACCAAGAAATATGAAAGCAGAACCCCAAACATGGACAGACAAAACAGGTGCGGCATCTGCAAATTCTGGGTTAAAATAACTATAAATGAGCGGGGAGGCAAAAGTTATAAAAATGGCAAAACTTAAGCTTAACCAAACCATTAAATCATATAAATTCTGAAGTCTCTTCTGATAACGTTCCTTATCATCTCTCCTCGCATTTAAAATTGCAGGAAAGAGTGATGAAACGATAGCAACAGGGACGAAGTTTAAGGCCTCGCTAAAGTTGACCACGGTTGCATAAGCACCTGCTTCGGCTGTCCCTTTGGTGCCTAAAATCTGTTTAAGCATAATCTGATCAATTTTCATATAAACTGAAACCATTATGCCGGAAATGATCAGTGGCCATGAAAGCGAGAAGAGTTTTTTAGCCAATGTTTTTTCAAATCTCCACTTCAGGATACTTCTATTTTTTCTGCTATAAGTAATAATATAGCCAATGGAAAGTAAAATGGTATCAAAAAGAAAAGCAAAAAAGAAATAGCTGATTGGCGAATGAGTATAGATTAAAATAATTTTTATTGCAGCAGAAACTAGATTCCCAATAATCTGCACCTGCATAATGTATTTGGATTTTACTTCTGATTGGAAATAAGAATCAATTACAGTAAAAGACTGAAATACACCGACAAACGAAAGCAATAATATGAATTGATATTGGATGTCCTCAAGTGGATAAATGAGCCATGCAAGTGAAATTAAAGGAATGCACATAAAACCTGCAAAAGCTTTCAACCCAAATGCTGTGCCTAAGATCTGATCCCTTTTCTGCGGAAACTGGTGAAGTTCTTTTACAATAAACTGATCTAAGCCGAGGCCCGCCAATGCTGCGAATAAAAAAACATAAGCGATTGATGTAGTGAGAATACCATTACCATACGACAGCAAATAGTTTGCAACCGCGATATTTGTTAGCATTTTTATTCCTAAACTGCCAACTTTCCCGATCAAAAGCATTCCTGTATTTTTAAAATACTTTATTAGTGCTTCTTGGTCAAAACCTTTTATGGCGGGTAATTTCATTAACGCAAAGATGTAAAAAAATGTGCGTTAAGTTAGGTGCTGAAAATTCAAAATATTAAGTACACCATATATCTACTATTATTTCCCTTCACTTTTTGTCTCCAGCGCCTTTGTTTCGGTTGTTTTGGTTTCAGGTGTTGATACAGGAACACTATTTGCCACCGGGGCAGGTTTGCTGTTTAAAGGTGCACCTACAGCAATATCGCAGCGATGGTTGGGCTGGCCGTGAGGTGGGTTCAAACCCTTTCCTGTTTTTATTGCTACAGTTTGTTTCACTACAGCAGGCTGTGTGGTGACTACTTGTGTTGGTTTACTATCCAGCGGTGCCCCAATAGCTATGTCACATCTATGACCAGGCTCTCCGTGTTTAGGATTAAGTTTTTTACCTGATGTATTTACTATAGGTGGCACCGGAACAGTTACCGGTTGTGGAGTAGCGCTTTTTTGTGGTTGAACGGCGGCTGTTTGGTGTAATGGTGCGCCAACTGCTAAAGCACAGGTATGGCCGGCATCGCCATGTGGCGGATTGAAAATTAGGTTAGTTTTGGCACTTTGCGCTGCGGGCTGCGCAGTATTGCTTTTTTGAAGTCCTTGTATTCCCGTAGGTGTTGGGATAACTGCTTGAGTAGTTTCTTTCTTTTCGCTATTGCATGCACAAAGAACAGCAATGGCTAACAGGTAAAAAGCGTTTTTCATGGGACTGAGATTAATTTACTCAAATATGGCGAAATTAATTTACGTCTAAAAGCTCTTTTCTATTCTTTCTAGCTGCTTGAGGTGATGTTTTAAATGAATTTCGATAAACCTTAGCCATTGTTTGGCATTTAGATAACCTAATCGTGGGTGTTTTGTTTTACAATTGGCTTTTGCATGGGCAATTACAGGATAATTATCATCAAGACCTTTTTCAAACTCTAAAATAAAATCGAGGGCTTCTGTTTTGCTGATTTTTTTAACACGCTCGGCCAGTCTTTTCGGAACTTTATACTGCTTTGCCGGTGGTAAAGTGCCTAAAACCAAAATCAGTTTTACAATAAAATGTGTGGGTTTGTTTTCGCCTTTACCACTTGCTGCACGTTCGAGCGCAATTAACGAGAGCAGGCTTGAATCGAAAATATGCGAATATACTTCGCTGTAACTCCATCCGGAAATGGGTGGCGTGGTTTGAAAAATATCCTCAGAATAGTGAGATAATTTCGATTTATAGGCATCGACAATTTTATTTATCGATGCCTTTATTTTTGCAGCCGTCATTTAATAAAGATAAGCTGAATTACTGTTTCTCCAAATATTTTAAGAAGTCGTCCTTGTTAGATGGGAAAACAAAAATATCGGATAAGGTAAAATAGTTCTGCGGATCGGCAACGTTTTTGTAAAGGTTCCGGGCTACCTTCAAACGCTCATCATCAAAGGAGAAAGATTTTAAGAGTACCCTTACCTGAGCACTCAGTAAGGACGAATTTTTGCTCACCACATTTATCATCCTCAACCTGCCATCATCAAAACTTTCCCTTCTATATTGTGTTAAAAAAGCCTGAAAAGCTTCATCAGATAACAATCTATAGTTCAACTCGGGCAATGCCGGTGGAGGTGGAATAATGCCAGTATCGTAATCTCTCGTATAACCATCAAAATCGTTTAGCGCGTACTGGCTATTCCGATAGATCGTTAGCTGTTTTAAGGTAATTAGTCGCTTATCCTCCAAACTTAAAACAAGCCGTTGTTGTGGGATAACCCTTATTCTCTGTTTCAGGATTACAGTATTGCCCTGAATAATGGATAGCATTGGTGTGGTATTGTATACATCGTAAAAACGGAACCTGCCATTGGCCGATCCAACTAGTTCTTCATCTAAATATACATTATACTTGCCTGGGCTAACGATTTGTAAGAATACTTCGGCTGCACTGTGGTAGTTTTGAGCGAAACTTAGGGTAGCAAAAAGCATTGCCAATCCTAAAAAGATGGTTCTCTTCATTTAAATTAAGGTTTTCATTTGTGTGTGTTTAAGCTAATGCCAAACGAATGCCAAAACCAAACAAAAAAGAGGTAAAACTAAAAAAGTTTCAATAATTCTTCGAGATGCGCAATTTCTTTCTGCACATCACCAGGTTTTTCTTTCTGTAAAGGGTTGAAAAATATAGCCTCCATACCAAAATTCAAAGCCCCATAAATATCAGCTTCCAGACTATCGCCAATCATGATACTTTCTTCTTTTAAAGCCTTTGCTTTATCCAATGCATATTCGAAAATAATAGGGTTAGGTTTGTTTACGCCCACATCTTCTGAGATAATTACGTTTTCGAAATAAGGATTAAGATTAGAGAGGTTCATTTTGGTTAAGGTTGTTTCCTTAAAGCCATTAGAAATAATATGTAGGGTATATTTTTGCTGTAGGTAGCCCAAAACATTTTCTGCCCCATCGAACAAATTGGTTTTGGTGGGTGAGATACTTACATAATCGTCCTCAAATTGATGAGGTACCGCATCAGGGTGAATACCTAATTGAATGAATGTTTTGTTAAACCTTTCCGATCTTAAAAAATCTTTGGTAATTTTTCCCAAATGGTAATCGGCCCAGAGCTGATGGTTGTTTTCGGTATATGTTGTAATAAAGTCGGCACACGATTTTAAGCCAAGCTCCTCTAGTTTATAGGTTTGGAAGAGCTCATTTAATGTTTCTTCGGCATTACGGTCAAAATCCCAAATGGTGTGGTCAAGGTCGAAGAAAATGTGCTTTTTCATGAGTATATATATTAGCTGCAACGGTGATGAAGCTATCAGATTTTTCTAATCCCTACGTGATTTGAAAAATCATGATGGTTTCATGAGTAATGATTTTCACAAAGGTAGCCTAATGATTTTTGATTTATAAATAATCCGCAACTTTTGCATCTAGCTCTTCAATAAGTTCTTCATCCATATACTGATAATCATCTGGGATATGAAGCGTAATAATTTCCTTATCGTAGGTTTCTTCAGGGAAACGTTCAGTAATTCTTTGCTTATGCTTTTTCTCCATCACAAAGATGAGATCGGCCCAGATGACAAGTTTTTCATTGATTTTAATCCTGGCCGATGGCGCTGTTCCCGCTGACCTTACCTGATGATCGGGATGATTTTGATATATGGTTTCGGCAGTGGCACTACGCCATTTGTTTCTACTGCAGACAAAGAGAATCTTCACTGGCTCTGGACTTAAGACTAAGGACTTTGGACTAAAAACTAAACCTTTTCTCCGTAGGCCAGATCGCCTGCATCGCCAAGTCCAGGTACGATATAAGATTTACTGGTCATTTCTTCGTCGATTGCTCCCAGCCAAAGTTTTGCTTTAGGCAGATTAGCGCGTACATGTGCAACACCTTCTGTACTGGCTATTGCGGCAACGATATGAAGTTCTGCAATTTTGTAGCGGTTAATCAGTTCTTTACAGCACATCACCATGCTTTGTCCGGTTGCCAACATCGGATCGGCCATAATCAAAACTTTTCCTTCTAGATCCGGGGTAGAAATATAATCCATCTGGATCACAAAATCGCCGCTCTTCTTTACTTTTCGGTAAGCAGAAATAAAACAGCATTCGGCTTTGTCGAAGATGTTAAGCAAACCTTGTTGAAGTGGCAACCCGGCTCGGAGTATGGTAGCTAAAACAGGCTGCTGAGTTAAAACCTCACAGGGCGATACACCCAAAGGGGTTACGATTTCTTGACTGGTATATTCCAATGATTTGCTGATTTCGTAGGCAAAGAATTCACCAAGTCTTTCCATGTTTTTGCGGAAACGCATTGAATCTTTCTGGATGTTCTCATCCCGAAGTTCGGCAATAAAGGTATTGGCGATAGATTTTGTCTTGCTTACATCAAAAATCATCATAATGTTCCGGTATCTTACAGGTTTATTCCTTGGGACGTTTAATTACTGAAATTAGCAATTTTAAGCCGGATAAGTTAAATTAAAATCAATTTCCCGCGTAATCGAGCAGTTCTTTAAAAAGCGATTTTAGTTTTTTGTATTTTGCATTTGAAGACAGACTTTTTAGGCTCCAGCTGCTATAAAAGGTGCCGTTTACAACCTTCACCGCACCTATATATTGGTGTATTGTTTTAGTGGCTGCCTCATGTGTTAAAAACTGAAGAATATAATCTGTGAGGCAGTAAGAGTTAACGATTAAGGGGGTTACTTTTTCGAGTTGAAGATCATACCAGTTAAATGGCGTACAGGTTCCGGCCCTAAAGCCCGGTACATTGCTATAACCCATAGAATAATCGGAAGTAATACCGGAATTAAGAATATTTAAATAGCAAATGGGGAATTTTAATACTTCTAACTGCTGACTACTTACGGGTGCAGGGTTTGGATTGATTTTTTTGAGCTTAACAAGGCCCTCTTTAATCTCGAGCATTTTTTGCTTATCGCTGGCACAAGGCCTTAATAGTCCAACTGATTGATTGCTGAGTATTTTTGAAACGCCATTTATCCTAATGTAATTTATGGGCACGTCAGGAAAATCGACAAAATAAAGAGGATTACTTTTTTTTGAAGAAAATAGCTGGTTTACCTCATCTAAAACCTGCTCATTATTAATCCCTACCCCTGTTAACCTATCAAATTTCGAGCTCAGGTAATTGTTATCTTTTTTAAAGATAGCACTGAAAATAAATTTGGTCCTATTTAACAATCCCTCGGGTAGGTTGGGCAAAATATTGAAGTGAACGGTTGGCTGGTGCTGAAAATTCTTTTCGTGGAACTTAAAATGTGGATGTTTTTTTTTGATCAAACTTTTAATGATCAATGCCCATTCATCAATAACCGGTTTATCTAAAATATTCCATTTATGCTGATGGCTTTTTGATGGCCTAAATTCTTCTTCATTTTTTTTGGGATAAAAATATTCCTCATACCGGCTTAATATAAAAAATGAGGCAGCAAAAACATCAAATGGCAAGGCAGATTGTGCAACCGGAAAAGGGGCCTGATATTCGCCAAAAGGAATAGTTTTTGGCTTAATTTCTTCTAATTTGTTGGAGAAGAGTAAAGTGGTACGCTTAAAAAAAAGTTCCTCGCCCAATGGCTCTTCGCCATAACTGATTTTGACGTGCTCGCTCTGTAGAAAATATTGACTATTGCCTGTAAATTCCAATTCTGTTTTAAGAATATCTTTAAAAATAAAATTAAAGATATATTTTATCCGAGGCGTTAATATATTGGAGAAGATGATTAGATGCATAACTTATTTTAACAACACGGTATTTAAAAAAAGATTACAAGAAATATTTCTCAGCAGATATTAACTTAAATAATATTGCCTTCTAAAATTAACGGTAATTTAACATTGAGCCGTAATTTAATACAAAAATTACAATTAAAAGTTTGCTGTGAACTTTTTTTCAGGGTAAAGGATTTTTGTGCTTTTACGGTTAGGGCCTTTTACAATATGTACAATGCTCATCTGATCATCAAACATATCATATAAAATTGTGTTGCTCACCTCAACCGATTTTACGGACGGAATTTTCTCTACCTCAAGATAAATATTAGTAGCTTCATGATCGATCTCAAATCCGATGTAGTTCATTGAAGCCGCTTTGCCATTGGCTTTTAGCTGTAAATGAGAAAGCAGATATTTTTTCACCAACTCATCCATTGCTTTCTTCATATTCGGATTGCTCAGATCGGTTTTCTGTTTGTATAATCTGGCTAAAATTGCCTCAAAGTCGTCAGAAAAGATTTTACAGCTTACTTCTAAGGTTTTGTCCTTGGCATTAAAGTTTACTTCAGTTGTGCTTACATGCAAAGGGTGTTTTATTCCTGCTCCAACAGAAAAAAAAGCAAAAAATAAAAGCAAAAAACTATATTTTAATTTATGCATCAACATATTAAATCCTTCCTTAGAGGGGCAAAGTTAACACATAATCTTCTACTTGTTAAATGTAATTAAGGTGTTATGCCCACATTGTTCTAAATGTAAGTTCCTGAAATTTAAGCGGGCAAATATTTTACTTAGTTTCTTATGGGATGGATGAACATGTGTAAGCTTAATATTAAAATTTTCATTGAGCCAATAGCTCATTTTAATGGCCAATTTTCTAAAACCCGATTCTTTTGCAAGTTCCTGCTGAAGAAATTTCTCATTGTTAACCACAATAAAACCGTAGCCGTTTTCTCCAATCAAGTTGTAGATACATTTTGCAAAACGGTAATCGTTAATGCAATAATACCAGCATATGCGGTTAAAAATAATATCGAACTTACCATGGGCTTCTTCTAAATAGCCCAATGAAAAATTTACTGTTATGTTTTGGTCGCTAGCTTTTGTTCTTGCTATTGTTAAATAATTCTGGCTGATATCGTGCCAGGTAACTTTCGCGCCCCTTTTGGCAAATTCGATACTATATTGTCCCGGACCGGCCCCCAGATCAAGTAAAGTTTTGTTTTCGAAACTGCCTAAGTGACTTTTTATAATATCTATAATTTTACTGTCTATTTTTTTGTATTCGTTTGCAGCATATTGTTCTGCAAAAGCTTTTGGAACAGGATCGAAACCTTTTCCTGGTTTTTGTAAGTGATATTTAAGCCAAAGCATAATGTTGAATAGAAGACTAATAGTTATAAGTACCAAGGTACCGTATTGGCTATGTATATTAAACAACAGTTTTGTTTACAACTGTAAACCCAGTTGTTTGCGATAAAACTTCGAAAAAAAGCACTAAATCACTTAAAGAATAGTAACAAATTTGGTATTTAGGCTTTTGTTTACAAGATATTTGGGGTTTTTGTAATTAAAAATATAATTTTAGCTATTGTAAACTATTTCATTCTCAATAGTTAGCTTATTATTCATGCCGTTACAAGATTTTATCTTTTATTTTAAATTGGGTTGGGCGCATATCATCAGTGCCGATGCTTTAGACCACCAGCTGTTTATTTTGGCACTGGTTGCTATTTACAGTTATATCAATTTAAAACAGGTGCTCATATTGGTTACGGCTTTTACCATTGGCCATTCCTTTACCTTACTTTTAAGCGTATTGGATATTATCCGGTTTGATAGCAAGTGGGTAGAATTTTTAATTCCCTGTACCATTGTAATTACCGCAATCAGCAATTTGTTTAGAAAGAATTTCTCCTTAAAATCGATTAAGATCAATTATTTTTTGGCACTTGGTTTTGGTCTTATTCATGGAATGGGCTTTGCAAACTCCATCCGGATAATGCTGGCCAAAGATCAGAATATTGGCTGGGGCCTATTTGGTTTTAATGTAGGCTTGGAAGCCGGACAGGTTTTTATGGTGATCATCATTCTTTTAATTACCTTTTTAATTTTTAATTATACCCGCATAAAGCGTATGAACTGGGTTTTATTTATATCAGCAGCCGTATTTAGCCTGGCTTTAAAAATGGCTTTAGAACGAATTCCTTTTTAATAAACCATATCATGAATAAACTATTTACTTTAACCGGCCTGTTATTCTTTTCTGGTAGCCTGGCTATGGCCCAAAATACGCAGAATAACCCAGGGAGTAACCATGGGAATAAGTTTGAGCAGTTGGGCACCATTTTACCAACACCTAATGAACAACGTACAGCCAGCGGAGCGCCTGGTGTTAAATACTGGCAGCAACGTGCCGATTATAACATCAAATGCGAGCTGGATGAAAAAAATCTGTTGTTAACCGGATCTGAAACGATCACTTACACCAATAATTCTCCTGATCCACTAACTTATATCTGGTTGCAGCTTGATGAAAATGAGCATAGCACGGATCGCAATGCGAATTACCAGGATGCGACTAAAATGCCTGCAACAGGAAATACTAAAAATTTAGATCAGTTAAGCGCAACAGGAAACAACGGTTATGGAATAAATATTACCAAATTAACCGATGCAACCGGTAAAAACTTGCCCTATACGGTTAATAAAACCATGATGAGGATAGATTTGCCTGTAGCGTTGAGAAGTGGACAAAAACTTATCTTCAATATTGATTGGAACTATAAAATTTCTGACCGGATGAGTGTTGGCGGCCGTGGAGGGTATGAGTTTTTCCCAACCGATGGAAACTACCTGTTTACCATGACCCAGTGGTACCCACGCTTATGTGTATATAGCGATTTTCAGGGATGGCAGAACCATCAGTTTACAGGCAGAGGTGAGTTTGCCTTAACCTTTGGCGATTTTAAAGTTCAGATGACTGTGCCGGCTGATCACCTGGTAGGTTCAACGGGAGAGTGTATCAATTATAGCGCTGTTTTAAATCCAACTCAATTAAGTAGGTATAATGCTGCTAAAACTGCTGCTGCGCCTGTAGAAATACAAACTTTGGCTGAAGCTAAACTGGCAGAAACCAAAAAATCTACAGCAAAAAAAACTTGGGTTTTTAATGCGAACAATGTCCGCGATTTTGCCTGGACATCTTCACGTAAGTTTATCTGGGATGCCATGCCTCAAAAAATTCAGGCCAATAACAATACCGTAATGTGTATGAGTTTTTATGGGAAAGAAGCATATAACCTATACAGTAAGTTTTCTACCCGTGCAGTAGCACATACCATTAAAACCTATTCAGATTTTACTATCCCTTATCCTTACCCTGTTGCACAAAGTATCGAAGCTGCAAATGGAATGGAATATCCAATGATCTGTTTTAACTATGGCCGTACAGATACTGACGGAACATACAGCGAAAGCACTAAAAATGGGATGTTAGGTGTAATTATTCACGAGGTTGGACACAACTTCTTCCCAATGATTGTAAATAGTGATGAACGCCAATGGACCTGGATGGATGAAGGACTAAATTCTTTTGTTGAATATTTAACAGAAGAGCTTTGGGACAACAAATTTCCAAGTAAAAAAGGACCGGCATATACCATTGTTGATTACATGAAACTACCAAAGGATGAACTGGAGCCAATTATGACCAACTCTGAAAACATTACCCGTTTCGGTCCGAATGCGTATTCGAAACCTGCTACCGGTTTAAATATCCTTCGCGAAACCATCATGGGACGGGAACTTTTCGATTATGCATTTAAAGAATATTCGAGAAGATGGGCTTTTAAACATCCTGAACCTGCAGATCTTTTCCGTACCATGGAAGATGCCAGCGGCGAAGATTTAGATTGGTTTTGGAGAGGTTGGTTTTATGGAACCGATCCATGCGATATATCTTTAGATAGCGTGAAATTTGCAAAAGCCGATTTCCCTAAAGATTTACCAGAAGCCAAATCGAAAATGGTTAAAATTGATAAGCCTGCCGTTAATGCTTTTGAAGATATTTCGAAAACCAGAAACCGTGAGGATAAGAAAATTAATTTTTATATAGATAAAACTCCTGCAGCACAAGATTTCTACTATAAATACGATAGAGGAATGGTTACTATTGATACCACTGTTGCTACTAAAACAGAAACCGCCGCAGCACTAGAAGCTGTTCCTTCAGCAGAGCAGGACAAATATGGTAACAAATTTCTTTACGAACTGAGCTTTAGCAATAAAGGAGGCTTGGTAATGCCTATCATTGTTGAGTTTACTTATAAAGATGGAACAAAAGAAATAGACCGTATTCCAGCTCAGATCTGGAGGCATAATGAATTGAAAACAGCTAAATTTTATGTTAAAAATAAAGAAGTAGCCTCTATTTTAGTGGATCCATTACGCGAAACTGCAGATATTGATACCTCAAACAATACCTGGGGCGGCAGAGCAAAAGAAAGCAAATTTAAAGTATATAAAACCAAAGCTGGCGGAGCAGTAAGAGGCCAATCGGTTGGTAAAAACCCAATGCAGGCCGCAGCGGGTAAATAGTAATACTAACCTTCATGCCGGAAGATCGTCATTCCCAACTTGATTGGGAACCACATAGTGCTCATGAATGCCTTTGAAGAGAAGAAAGCTTATGAATAATCGTACTGCCTTGGTGGGGTTTGTAGGTTGCATTAGATTCCCGCCTGCGCGAGAATGACGACCGCTCTTGGAATCTGTCAATCGTAGCTTTTCGAAAGGATTGTGCACGCGAGAAATCCCTGTTGAATTTTTTCAACAGGGATTTTATTTTCCTGACTTTCGCCTGTTTTACTCTTTAGTCCCGAAATCGTATATTTGATATACTCATGAAATTTAAAATCACCTCAGAATATCAACCCACCGGAGACCAACCGAATGCGATAAAACAATTGGTAGATGGCGTAAATGCCAATGAACATTATCAAACTTTACTAGGCGTTACGGGATCGGGAAAAACATTTACGGTAGCCAATGTGATCGAGCAGACGCAAAAACCTACACTGATTTTGAGTCACAATAAAACTTTGGCAGCGCAGCTTTACGGCGAGTTCAAAAATTTCTTCCCTGAAAACTCGGTGAATTATTTTGTCTCTTACTACGATTACTATCAGCCAGAAGCTTTTATCGCATCAAGCAATACTTATATCGAAAAAGATCTGAGTATAAACGAAGAGATTGAAAAACTCCGGTTACGCACTACCTCTTCGTTAATGAGCGGCAGACGAGATATTATCGTGGTATCATCCATCTCCTGTATTTATGGTATGGGTAATCCCGAAGATTTTTCCCGAATGGTTTTCCGTTTTGGCGTGGGCTTAAGGATTTCGAGGAATGCATTTTTACATAGCTTGGTTGAGATTTTATATTCCAGAACTACAACAGACTTTAAACGCGGAACCTTTAGGGTTAAAGGTGATACCGTTGATATTTTTCCAGCTTATCTTGATCATGCTTACCGCATCTCTTTTTTCGGTGATGATATTGAAGAACTTTCTGCAATTGATCCGGTTTCCGGGAAAACTATAGAGAAATTAGAAGACATGGCCATTTATCCGGCCAATCTTTTCGTTACTCCGAAAGATAGATTCAATTCTTCGATCTGGGGAATTCAGGAGGAGCTCGAAATCCGTAAGAACCAGTTAATTGCAGATCGACATTTGCTGGAAGCAAAACGGTTGGAAGAACGTACCAATTTCGATATCGAAATGATGAAAGAATTGGGTTATTGTTCCGGTATCGAAAACTACTCTCGTTTCTTCGATGGAAGGCAGCCCGGTATGCGTCCTTTCTGTCTGTTGGATTATTTTCCTGAAGATTATTTAATGGTAATTGATGAAAGCCATGTTACCGTTCCGCAGATCAGAGCCATGTACGGTGGCGATAGATCGAGGAAATTATCTTTAGTTGAATATGGTTTCCGTTTGCCAGCTGCACTGGATAACAGACCTTTAAACTTTAACGAATTCGAAGCGCTTGCCCCGCAAACCATTTATGTAAGTGCAACTCCGGCTGAATATGAATTGGAAAAATCAGAAGGTGTGGTAGTAGAGCAGGTAATTCGACCTACAGGTTTGTTAGATCCTGTTATTGAGATTAGACCTGCCATTAACCAGGTCGACGATCTTCTTGATGAAATAGATATTACCATAAAAGAAGGGGGACGTATTTTGGTTACCACATTAACCAAACGTATGGCTGAAGAATTAACTAAATATCTTGATCGCTTAAATATCAAGACCAGGTACATTCATTCTGAAATTAAAACCCTCGAACGTGTAGAGATTCTTCGTGGTTTACGTTTAGGAGAATTTGATGTGTTGGTTGGAATTAACCTTTTGCGTGAAGGTTTGGATTTGCCAGAGGTTACTTTGGTTGCTATTTTAGATGCGGATAAAGAAGGTTTCTTAAGGTCTGAAAAATCACTGATCCAAACCATAGGCCGTGCGGCCCGTAACGATAAGGGCCGTGTAATTATGTATGCTGATAACATTACGGATAGCATGGAGAAAACCATCTCAGAAACGAACAGACGTAGGGATATACAGATTGCTTATAACCTTGAACATGGCATTACGCCTAAAACTGTTGGTAAATCAAGGGAAGCAATTTTAGAGCAAACATCTGTCCTTGATTTCTCTCAGAAAGCAAGCGATAACAAAGCCAGGGCTTATGTAGAAAATGCCGAAATCAGCATTGCCGCCGATCCCATTGTACAATATATGGGTAAAGCAGAACTGCAAAGAGCAATTGATACTACGCGTAAAGATATGCAGAAAGCAGCAAAAGATATGGACTTTTTGCAGGCGGCAAAGCTGCGTGACGAAATGTTTGCCCTAGAAAAAATGTTTAACGAAAAATTCGGTAAGTAACGATTTGGTTTTATAGCATGATTTTTAGATAATTTAGCCTACAATTGCTTTAAACAAGTTATCTAAAAATCATTCAATGAAATCTTTTAAACTAATAACACTGATCGTACTCGGTGTCATGGGGCTAAAAAGTTATGCCCAAAATGCTACAGCAATTTCCCTTCCACTTGGAGGTAATGCCTACAGTTCTTTACACCAGGATTCAGAAAGAACATTATCCAACAGGGGAATCGTAAACTGGTCTAACCCAAAAGAATATTTTACAGCTTATTTTCGGGTTTCTAAACCTGGTACCATAACGGTATCATTAAGCGATAAACCTACTGTAGATGGGCAATCAGTTCTGGAATTCGCCATCAACAATCAATCTAAAAAGGTAGGTTTCGATGAAACCAAATCATTTGACGGCAAGATTGGCGAGTGGACCATTAAAGATACGGGCTACGTTGCCTTAACCATTAAAGGAATAAGCAAAACTGGAACGAAATTTCCTTCAATACAAGCCTTATCCATTAGTGGAACAGCAACTGAAGGCAAAACGGCTTATGTTAAAAACAACGAAGGCAACTTTTTTCATTGGGGCAGACGTGGGCCATCGGTTCACCTCAACTATCAACAACCTGAAAATGTAAATGCAGCGTGGTATTATAACGAAGTAACTGTGCCAAAGGGTGAAGATATTTTAGGCTCTTATTTTATGGCTAACGGATTTAGTGAAGGCTATTTCGGGATGCAGGTAAATAGTCCAACCGAACGGCATATCTTATTTTCGGTATGGAGCCCTTTCAATACCGACGATCCTAAAAGTATCCCGGAATCGCACAAAATAAAAATGCTAAAGAAAGGAGAAAACGTACATACGGGAGAATTTGGTAATGAAGGTGCTGGCGGTCAGAGCTACCTAAACTACATGTGGAAAGCAGGAAATACCTATAAATTTTTGTTGCATGGTGTGCCTGGAAAAGATAGCCTAACTACTTACACTGCTTATTTCTTTGCTCCCGAAATCAATAAATGGCAATTGATAGCCAGTTTTACCAGGCCGCAGACTAAAACCTATTTAAAACGCTTCCATTCCTTTTTAGAAAACTTTTCACCTGTACAGGGCGACTTATCGCGGAAGGTTTTGTTTGATAACCAATGGATCTGCGATGATAAGGGAACATGGACTGAATTAAAATCTGCCCGCTTTACGACTGACAACACAGGAGCAAAAGGATATCGGATGGATTATCAGGGAGGAGTAGATAATGGTGCCTTTTATTTAAAGAACGGGGGCTTTTTTAACGATTACACCACACCAAGAAAAATATTTACCAGAAGCACTACAGGTAAAAAACCTGAAATAGATTTCAGTAAATTACCGTAACACTCAAAATAATTATGGAATTTTGAGGCTTTAATCATGATTATATACAGCACAAATGGACGGGCAAAACAGAAAAGACATTTATCCGGGATTAGAAGTCGGAATTATCTTGAAAAAAGATCAGCGGTCGGGAAATATCACTTACGGCGTGGTGAAAGATCTGCTCACGTCATCGGCATTTCATTCCAGAGGGATAAAAGTGAGGCTCGAAGATGGTCAGGTAGGCCGCGTAGCTGAAATTATTGAAGATTAATGCGGATATTAAAACCTTTATAGGCTTATTTACGTATTATATTTGTAATCAAAATGCAATTAAAGGCACAATAAGTAACAAAATAAATTTTATGACGTCTATATTTGTAACAACAGTAATTTAAAAAATGGCATTAGTAAAATTCATTTTCATCACAATATTGGTACTTTGGCTGATCAGAATGTTGATTAGGTTAATACTGCCAATGCTGTTTAATAACCTGGCCAGCAAAATGCAGAGTCAGGCTACAGGACAGCAACAACAAAAACGGTCAAAACCTGAAGGCGCTATTTCGATAGATTATATGCCTCCAAAGCCTGATCAAAGTAAAACAGATAAACTCGGCGACTTCGTAGATTACGAAGAAGTGAAATAAAACTAAACCCTGAACTTGTTCAGGGTTTTTTTGTTTAAAGCCTGTCGAAACGCCTTGTAAGACATTTAAAACAGGTCCTTCGACAAGCTGCCATTGACGTATTTTAAAAACTAGCGTCATCTCGACTGTAGCGCAGTCCCGAACTTTCGGGAGAGAGATCTTTGTACCAAGTTATTGAAATCAAATCTCAAAGATTTTGCTTCGCAGAGCCTTCGGGTTCTCCACTGCGGTCGAGATGACGATTTATCTTACCTGTTACTTAACTTCTTTGTTTTTTTGCTAGAAAACTGGCCCCTCAGTATGACAATCCTATATTTAGATACAGACTTTTTTTTGTGTGAATTCAAAAAGCAATAATTTAAAATATATAGTTTAAGTTTAATGTTTTAACCTTCAACCCGAAAACCAAAACTATACCGGCAACTATGAAATATTTTATTGTTTTTATCTCCTTGTGGATGGTAAGTGCGAAATGCTTTAGCCAGACAAAACAGGATAGCTTAGCAATCAAACGTGCAGTCCTTGATTATATAGAATCGCAGCATACCCCAAATCCTAAACAAATGGAGCAGGCTTTGCACCCAAGGCTGGTTAAACGCACATTTTGGACGGATAAGGAAACCAACAAAGATTATGTTCGTGAAACCTCTGCAGAATCAATGGTTATCCTGGCTGAAAGTTATAACCGCAAAAAAGATAAATTCCCCGCTGTTCCTAAAAAGGAAGTTAAAATGCTTGATGTTTCAGAGAAAACTGCCTCAGTTAAATTAATTGCAGATGAATGGATCGATTATATGCACCTTGTTAAATTGAATGGGGTCTGGAAGATTATTAATGTGCTCTGGCAATTTAATGATAGTGCGAGGCACAAATAGCGCATATTACCATTCAGCTTGAAATTTGATTACCTCATTTCTTTTCTCAATTAGTTTAAGCATATAATTTTTAAGAAATATTTTTTCTACAAGCCGGCCTAATAAGCCAAATGGTGCCTGAAAATCAAAAACATCAGTCATTTCTGTCTGAGAATCTATTATTTTAAACAGGTGTTGGTGGTGGAGTTTTTTAAAGGGGCCTTTAACCATCTCATCGACAAAGCGTGTTGGGTATTCCATTGTACTAATCTTATTCGTCATTTCGAACAGAATGCCAAATGCCTGGCTCGCCAGATAACGGATTCATGTAAACCGATCAATCCGGCTCTCTTCCCAGCGATGGCTTTCTCACCAGAACTTTGCATCGACTGTACATGAAGGTCGATACTTATAGCCAGATCGAAACAGCGTTCAATCGGCGCATTAATCGATGTTTTTAAGATAATTGTGGGCATACACTTAACTTTGGTCGTTTTTCTATGCTTTCTGCTTAAATCTGTTCGATTAACCCTATTGTTCTTAGTAAAAAATGAAAGTTTTGGATGGGAAATAAGCCGAACTTAAGGGTAAGGCTTTTTAGGGGTTAGGGTTTAGCGCTTGGTGGTTAGCGTTTAGGGTGAATATGTCTTGCTACTCAATACTTACTACTTGATACTTCTCTCATATCTCAAATCTCCTCTTCATATCTATTTAAAAACTTTCAATACCGAGCCCCAGAACCAACTTTCTTCTGCTTTAAGCATTGTTTCTAGAGTTTTATCTACATTGAGGGCAAGTTTGTTAATATCGTTTACCGATTTTTTAAAGGTTTTAAACTCAGGATCTTTTTCATCGCCCACTACCGTTGACAGTTCATTTAAAACTTTTAAAACAGGTTCTAGCTCTCTTTTTTTACGCTCTTTAGCTACCTGACGAGAAATATTCCAAACATCCTTATCGGCAAAAAAGTATTCTTTGCGCTCGCCTGCTTTGTGCTGTTTTTCAATTAAACCCCATCCAATTAAATCGCGCAGGGTCATGTTGGCGTTTCCCCTGGAGATACTCAACGCCTCCATAATTTCTTCAGTGGTAAGCGCTTCAGGAGAAATGAGTAATAACGCATGTACCTGGGCCATGGTCCGGTTAATTCCCCATTCGGAGCCTAATTTGCCCCAAGCTTCTATAAATTTTAATTTTGCTGCTGCTAATTCCATGCACAAATATAAATTTATTTGTTTTGGAAGCTATTTGCTTTCCCGTTGTAGTTTATCCAATACCATCTGCCAGCTGGTATCGTTGTTATTTACTTTTTTTAACAGATCAGCCTGTGCCCTATCGAAATAAACAGATAGTTTTAATACCGGTAAAGCCAGATCTGGTTTAAACATCGTCCCGGGAGCAAATCCAGGTTCATTGTTCTTTGCACGGTCACGGTCGAATTTAACGGTTGTATTCACATATTCTTCGTGCTGTTTTTCACCATTAATGTATGGGATCATCCATTCTACAGATTTTTTGATCGAAGATCCTTTAGGCGACTCATAAGTATAAAAATTGGTGCCTTTCGCCCTGTCGATCATAATGGCCAACTTTAACATCGGTTCCAGGTCGTAAATGTGGTAATGCATGGCATCGCGCTCCTTAAAATCCAAACTTGTTCCGTCAGCATATAGATTGATATTGATGTGGCTTTTTAAATTGTCGATGGTCCATTTAATAAAATGCTGATTGTTTAAGGTGTAACCGATTTCGCCAACTTCTTTTAGCCGATGAGCATTCCAGTTATTAATGGCGGTAGCTCTGCCCGCTTTCATCCGTTTACTGTTAATTTCTGCTAAAGCCGTTTCAGTAAGCCATTGTTCAATCTGTTTTTTATCAGCTGTTGGGATATCTTTTTTAATCAGGTCATAAGCTTCAATTGCTTTATCCAGGTTGGTATCGTCAATAGGATCGCCATTTGGTTTATTGATTTTGGCCCATGCACTAAGAAATTCTACACATTTGTTTAAATATTTTCGATCATTGGTAATCCGATATTGTAAGGCCAGTGCAAACATTTTGTTCATATCTGCCAGGGCTAATCTGGTTTTCTCTTTTTTGGGATTTCCCTTTAATAATCCTTCAGTCCTGATGGTATCTATTGGATTCGGGTTTTCGCTTAGATAATTTAATGCCGATTTTTCAAAGCCCAGGTATAGTTTTTTGGTTTCCTCATCATTTTTGATCTGGGTTTTCAGCTTTTTAATTTCATTGTTATTTAAACTTACAATTTGCGAAAACGAAGAAAAAGATAATAAAGCAAGAGCGATTGTAACGACAAACTTTCTCATAATAAATAGGTTGAATTTTTATTCTTTCCTACAAATCTAATTTTTTATTCAGCATGCATTTAATTTATTACTTTTTTATACCGCTCAATTTTTTATTTTTGACGTTCGTTTAAACTTAAACAAACCTTAATGAATAACTGGTTTAATAAAAATGGCATTCACTTAGCCATTATTGCGTTTTTTGTAGTCATCACTTTTGCCTACTTCAGTCCTGTTTTGCAGGGTAAAGCGCCACAGCAGGGCGATGTTTTGCAGGCTAAGGCCATGCAGAAAGAAATTATGGATATTAAGGCGAAAGATGGTAAAGGCCCACTTTGGACCAACCAGATGTTCGGTGGTATGCCAGCTTACCAAATTTGGGTACAGTATCCCCTCAATATTACAACGTATGGTATCGATGTAATAAAAGGTATTTTCCCAGATCCTGTTGGAACAGTTTTGTTATACCTTTTAGGCGCATACCTATTATTTTGTGTATTAAAAATAAACCCATGGCTTGCTGCTGCCGGGGCAATCGCTTTTGCATTTACCTCGTATAATTTTATCATTATTGCTGCGGGGCATAGCAATAAGGCATTAGCAATTGGCTTTTTTGCTCCTATTTTGGCTGCCATTATTCTCATTCTAAGGGGCAGGTATCTGGTAGGAGGCAGTTTGCTGGCGTTGTTTATGGCGCTAGAGATCCGCTCGAACCACATCCAAATGACCTACTATTTATTTATAGCGTTATTTATTCTAGGCTGTATAGAACTTTACCATGCCTTTAAAGCAAAACAGCTTCCGGCATTTGGTAAAGCTGTTGCTTATATAGCTGCGGGTATTTTCCTGTCGGTTCTGGTAAATGCAGGTACCCTGTGGACAACCTACGAGTATGGCAAAGAAACCATCCGTGGTAAATCGAATTTAACTACCGATAAAGCCGAGCCTGCAAATGGTTTGGATAAAGAATATGCCTACCAATGGAGCCAGGGTGTTGGAGAGAGTTTCTCATTTCTGATTCCGAATATTTATGGTGGTGCAAGCAGTATTGACGAAATTATTAAGCCTGAAAGCAATACTTATAAAGCAGTTGAAAAAAATCTTCAGGGCGTTGATCCAAAGCAGGCCATTGGTTATGTGGCGCAAAATTTGGGCACCAACCAGTATTGGGGCAATAAACCGGGTACTTCCGGGCCGTATTATTTTGGAGCCATTATCTGTTTCTTATTTGTTTTCGGACTGTTTATAGTAAAACACCGCTGGAAATGGTGGATCTTAGGATCAAGTATCTTATTGCTGTTCCTTTCCTTTGGAAATAACTTACCGTTTATTTCAGATATATTCTTCGATTACTTGCCGGGCTATAATAAATTCAGGGCGGTAGAATCGATATTGGCCGTTGTAGGTTTATTGGTACCCTTGCTGGCTATACTGGCCATTAAAGAAGCACAAGAAGGAAAATACGATCAAAAATATTTAGTGCAGAGATTAACCTGGTCAGCAGGTATTACCGGTGGTTTTGCTTTAATTATTGCCGTGATCCCTACGGTGTTCTTCAGCTTTACGCAGGCCAACCAGGCACAGGTTTTAGATGCTTTAACACAAACCTTGCAGAATAACCGAGGTGCTGCAATGGAAATTTTAAATGGCATTGTTGCCGACCGTGTGGCTTTAGCACGTGCTGATGCTTTACGTTCTTTATTGTTCGTAGCCATCGGTTTTGGAATTACCTGGGCCTTCATTACCAAAAAACTGAACATGCAATTGGCTTTTGGTTTATTGGCATTATTTGTTTTAATTGATTTGTGGCAGGTAGACCGCCGTTATTTAAACAACCAGAATTTTGTAAGTAAATCCGATTTAGATAACCATTATCAACCCAGGGATGTAGATAATTTTATAGCGGCTGATAAAGATCCAAACTTTAGGGTTTTCGATTTATCGTTGGGCGATCCGTTTAAAAGTGCCGAAACTTCTTATTTCCATAAAACCGTTGGTGGTTTCCACTCCGCGAGGTTAAAACGTTTTCAGGAGTTGGTGGATAACCAATTAACAAAAAGCGTTAACCAGGATGTGTTGGATATGTTAAATACCAAGTACATTATTACACAAGATCCTCAGAATGGATCGTATAAAATGCAGCGTAACGCAACGGCAGCGGGTAATGCCTGGTTTGTACAAAGTGTTCAGTTTGCCAAAAACGGTGATGAAGAAATGAAGGCCATTAGCAGTTTTGATGCTAAAAAAGAAGCCATTGTTGATGAAAGTTTCAAAAATTCGATTGATACCAAACGTTTAGGAACTGGTCAGGAAGGTTTTATTAAATTAACCAACTATAACCCTGATCATTTAACTTATGAGTACTCAACCGCTAAAGATGTAATTGCAGTGTTTTCAGAGATTTATTATGATAAGGGCTGGAAGATGTATATCGATGGTGTTGAAAAGCCATACTTCAGGGCTGATTATGTTTTACGTGCGGCACAATTAGAAGCAGGCAACCATAAACTTGAGTTTATTTTCCACCCAACATCGTATTATACCGGAGAGAAAATCTCTTTAGCTGGATCTATCTTATTGTTGGCCGGATTAGGTTTTGGGTTTTATTCAGAAGAAAAGAAGAAAAAGAAAGCAGTTAAAGCTTAATATATCTTTAAATACATTTATGCCCCGTAAGATTAAAATCTTGCGGGGTTTTTTGTTGCCAGAATTTTTGCAACGATTTCTTGCCACGGAAACACAGGATACCTCCCTCGGTTTGTCAACGTGAGCATAGTCGAAGGGCATTTAAAATGAATTCATTGCACACCTTGAGATTCTGAGTATTCACACTTGCGATCGTCCTCCTGAACTTAGGATCTATAAAATGCAATCAGCCTTGAGTCTTTATTCAATAATCCAAAGTCGATTTCACACCACGTGTCATCCTGAGCGTATTCGAAGGATCTTTTAATTAGAGAAAATGTAAAATAGGTGATGGTGGATTTTGCTTAACCGCTAGCCGCGGGGCCTTCTTTCTTTTGATAGCAAAAGAAACAAAACTACCAGCTCGCAATTTTTTTATTAAAGCCAGTGAGTAGGCCTGAACTGTGCCTGCCAAAAAATTGACCATGCCGGTTTAAAAGCGAAACGGAAAACAGTGCTTTGGCCTTACGGGATGGCTATGAAGAATGGAAATAGCAACTGTGCTTAAGAAATACCATTTTAGGCCTTTTGCTAACATACACTAATATCTTAATGTATTCCGCTTTGCGGATCATCCCAGCGATGATGACGGTGGGTAATGAACCAACGACTAATGAAATATTGAACCAAACAGCCCCTTCCGATGTCATTTTAACAATCTTTATCAAGTAGAATAATAATTTAACAATGTCGTAACATTTGTTTGATATACAGAGTCTTACCTTTGTAATGTAAATCAGATGATATGTTAGAATCATTCTTTGCCGTATGTTTATTAATTGTTGTACTTTATTTCTTTAGCCCCTTTGAGGTAAAACTCGATGAGGAAGAAGAGTGGTAACACAGCTAATTTATCTCTGAACTGCTTTAATCGAGCGGTAATAACACTCTTCCCCCTAAAATTTCCCGTTTATGGATAAAAGAAATGTCGATGTAGTCGTAATATCCGATGTACATTTAGGTACCTATGGTTGCCATGCAAAAGAACTTCTAAAATATCTTAAGAGCATAAAACCCAAAACACTGATCTTAAATGGCGATATCATCGATATCTGGCAGTTTAGCAAAAGTTATTGGCCCGAATCGCACATGAAGGTAATCCGTAAACTGATGAAATTCGTATCGGAGGGTGTTCAGGTTCACTACCTGACGGGAAATCATGATGAGATGCTCCGCAAATTTGATGGCATGGAAATGGGCACTTTCCATCTCCAGAATAAATTAATTTTAGAGCTGGACGGTAAAAAGGCATGGTTTTTTCATGGTGATGTTTTTGATGTTACCATGCAGCACTCTAAATGGCTGGCTAAACTTGGTGCGGTTGGCTACGATACACTGATCCTCATTAATAGTTTTGTAAACTGGGTACTTACCGCATTTGGGCGGGAGAAGATGAGCTTTTCGAAAAAGATCAAAGCTAAATTTAAAGATGCCGTTAAGTTCATCAATAGTTTTGAGCAAACTGCGGCAGAACTGGCTATCGAAAAAGGTTATCAATATGTAGTTTGTGGTCATATCCACCAGGCCGAGCAACGCGAAATCGCCACAGAAGATGGAAAAGTGCTTTACCTGAACAGTGGCGATTGGGTAGAAAGTTTAACCGCTTTAGAGTATGAAAATAAAAACTGGACGGTTTTTAAGTACGAACATCAACATTTTACGAAGGACGAATTGGATGAAGGAATCCTTTCTGATGCCGAAGATTTAAAAAGTAAACTGGACATAAATATTCTTTTACAGAATATAAAATATGAAATTGCCCAATAATTTTAGATATTCGGGCATAAATGAAGATACTTTACGCAATACAGGGAACAGGTAATGGTCATATCAGTAGGGCAAGGGAAATTATTCCTTTGCTTCAGCAGTATGGCGAATTGGATATTTTAGTAAGTGGAACACAGGCGGATGTAAAACTCAGTCAGCCTGTAAAATATCAATTGCATGGCTTCAGTTTTATCTTTGGAAAAAAAGGTGGTGTAGACCATTTTAAAACATGGCTGAACATGAATCTCTTCCGTTTTAGAAAAGATATGAAGCAGCTGCCACTGAAAGAGTACAACTTAATTGTTAACGATTTTGAACCTGTAAGCGCCTGGGCCTGTAAACTGCAGGGCATAGAATGTGTATCATTGAGCCATCAGGCTGCATTTAAATCTAAAAAAGTACCGCGTCCTAGAACTTTAGATTGGGGGAAACTGATTTTGAGCCGTTATGCACCCACCAAATACCACATTGGCTTTCATTTCGACCGTTACGATACTTTTATCCATACCCCGGTAATCAGGGCAGAGATCCGAAATCTGAAAAGTGAAAATTTAGGACATTATACGGTATATCTTCCAGCCATTGACGATAAACGTTTGGTAAAGCTTTTTACACAGCTTCCTGAGGTTACATGGCAGGTTTTTTCTAAACACAGTAAAGTTGCCTATCAGGAAGGGAATGTTTTTGTAGAACCTGTTAACAATGAAAAATTTAATAAAAGCCTGGCCACCTGCGAAGGCTTGTTTACCGGTGGTGGTTTCGAAGGACCTGCTGAAGCACTTTACCTAAAGAAAAAACTGCTGGTGGCGCCTATGCGTTTCCAGTTTGAACAACAATGTAATGCCTACGCCTTAAAACAGTTTGGTTTGCCTGTAATTTGGGGAAGTACCAGAAACTGGTTGCCGATTATCAAAAACTGGATAGAAAACCCTCAACAGCATGAGTTTAATTTCCCAGATGAAACGGCCCAGATCATTGACGATATGGTGAAGAAATACGCGAGGGTTTAATCATAGGATAATTAGCTAAAAATAGAAAGTTATATTAAAGTACCGTAAACTCATACATGTCTGATTCCGAAGTATAACCGTATGAATCCCTAGATACAATTTTCCAATAGTATTTAACCCCAGAACTTACTGTTGCAGGGTAGGTGTTTGATCCGGATTTAGATAGTATAAGCGCTGGGGTAGTCGTAGTGCCCAGATATATATCGTAATTCACTACGTTTCCATCAGGGTCGTCCGTTCTCCAGGATAGCGTAATTTTGCCAGCTGATGAAGCAATAGATTGTTTTTTTGTTGGAGATATTAGTTCTGCAGGATAAGGGGCATACCTTGTTATTCCTTCGCCCGCATTGTAGAATTTCCATACTTCACTCTCGAATACCTCGCCATTATTGTTCTTTGATTTGGTTTGTACAAACCAGGAGTAAGGCGTATTTCTCTCAAGCGACATTTCGGTTTGGTTAGTGATTAATGGTGTTTGAATAAATGAATTGCCGGTGTTTAAATTTTTAACTGTGATTGTATAACTTTCCACGCTCTGTCCTTCAGTCCATTTAAAGGTTACCTTACTGGCAGTAGACGATTGCACAACGCCAGCATAACAAACCTCGTTTTTGGTGGGAAGCAGCAAGGTTGCCTTGGTAGTTGTTCCGTTTGCAGGAGGAGGCACAACAGGAGGAGCAGGTGGTGTTGGTTCTGGAGCAGGGGGGCTCTTCTTTCCGCAGGCCAAAGCCAAAGTCAACAAAGCTATTCCCAATATTATTTTTATTTTCATTATTTCTTTATAATCTTGGTTTTTAAAATATTCTGTCCGTTTAGTGTTCTCAAAACAAATATTCCGGGAGGAAGCGAAGCCAGATTAAGGCGTAAGTAGCTACCTGAATTCGTTACTACTTTTTCGTACACCTTTTTTCCAGCCTGATCGTACACCTGTATCGTAATGTTTGGCACTTTGGGATCTATTGGTAACTCTATGTTTAATTCGGTTTCGAAAGGGTTAGGGTACGCCTTGATGTTTCCTTCGAGTATGATCTTTTTTTCAATTATACCCTGACAAGCAGTTGCCGTTGATATCTTCAGATCATTGCTTCCTGCCGAAAGCGGTAGTGTAATCTCACCAGTGTTGCTTTGATAAGACTTTCCGTTTAACGAAATGAAATATAAATCCGCCCCTGCCATCATAAGGGTTACGCTTTGGTCGGGATTGATAGTAGAAGAGGTAAGCACTACGTCTTTCGGTTCGGTAATGGCAACAGTAAAACATTTGTTGTAGTTGGCATCATCTTCATGGGTTACGCATACAGTATAACTGCCAGAACCAAGGTTATTAAAGTTTGTACTTTGGGTGAATGTAGTTGTTTTAATCAGGTCGCCATTGGAATAAAGCCTAGCCGTATATTTTAGAGCCTGTACTGCGATTACCTCTATCAAGCCGTCATCATTCTTTTTACACGATTCGTTTACTACTTTTATTTTTAGGTTGGTATTGGGTAAGCTGGCAAGGGCAGTGATCATGATCGGATCAGACCAAATGCCAAAATTATTATAGGTGCTGGATACGGTATAATTGCCGCTTTCGCCAGCCTGGATAGTACCACTGGTTGCCCCGGTTATTAAGATCCCATTACGGTACCATTGGTATTTAACATCATTAATGGTATTTATATTTAACATTACACTAGCTCCCGGCGAAAGTGTAGTAGAGCCACCGGGCACAATAACTACTTTTGGTACGTAAAAGTACCCCTCTTTTTTAGCCGTGCCAATTGGTGTGGTTACTTCAACAAGTCCGGAAGCGGCTTTTCCGATGATGCCGTAAATCTCGTTAGCACTCGTAACACTAAATGATTTCGCTGGTACACCTCCAAACTTTACAGCAGTAGTTCCCGTAAAATCACCTCCCCTAATGGTGAAGGAATAGTTTTCTGACGATATCATTGGCTCTACATAACTGATAAGTGGTTGAGGGATATACTCAAAGTCTTCTGCCGAGCCAATTCCACTCGGGGTAGTAACTGCAATTCTTCCTGATCCTCCATCTCCCAAAGTTGCCGTAATGCTGCTAGAAGAGTTAATTACGAATGATTTAGCTTGGAAATCACCGATTTGTACATGTGTGGCTCCCGTAAAATTACTTCCAGAGATCGTGATGGTCTGATCCAAAGTCGCTTTTTTAGGTGTAAATGAGGTGATCTGTGGGATGGGTTTTCCAATCTGATTGGTGTAAATCCGCATTGGATAACCAGAAAGCAAGATGTCGGGCCTATCGTCCCCGTCCAGATCACCGATCGTTGATGAACCTGCTTCGGTATTCTGATAAGCTGCTTCTGGTTGAAAGGAAATGGTTCCACTACTACTCGAATTCTTGAAAATACCTACTCCCTCGCCAAGAATATCCATTTTGCCATCACCATCCAGATCTGCAATGGTGAAATCGTACCAACGTTCTGCAGTGTTAAAGCTTAAAGTTGGTGATGTAGCAAGCAATCCACCCGTATTCTTAAAAATATCGAACGTATTTAAAACATGATCCCTGGTAACCAAATCTATATTTCCATCGCCATCCAAATCTTCCGCTCGTAGCTGATGGGTAGTTGATGATATTGCAATTCCCGCTACTTTGGTAAAAGAGATATTGCCCGGAAGTGAAGTATTACGCATCTGGGTCATAAAACCACCACCCGAAGAGATCATCACAAGGTCCATTCTGCCGTCATTATCAAGATCGGTTGTAATAAAGCCTGATGGAGAACCCGGACCATAATAATAAAAGGCTTTTTCAAATTTAATCTCTCCGGGTTTACTGATGTTCCTAAGTACTGCGACCTGCTCGGTACCCCTGATCACGATATCTGGTCTTCCATCAAGGTCTATGTCCGAAGTTAAGAAGTAAATACCGCTGGCATTCACTTCTATTTTATCGGCCAGCGAAACCTGTCCGGTGATACTTGTGTTTCTAAAAATCGTTAAACTATTGCTGGTATTGCTATAAAGGGAGTTGTTTAATAAAAAGTCTTGCTTTCCATCCCCATCAAAATCTGCTATAGCTATTTTCTGCGATGCTTGATCGTGTTTAAATGTCTTTACCTGATCAAAGCTAACCGAACCCTTAACCCCTGCATTTCTTAAAATACTGAAGCTAGCATCCTGCTCGGTTACCACATCGAGTATCCCATCCCCGTCAACATCAGTCAGCGAAGCAATGTTAGCATACTGTGTAAATTTCTGTAACTCTGCATAAGCATTTTTATCGAAGCTTGCAGCGGCTCCGGGGTAGGTATTAATGTAGGGCATAGCCGTATAAGCAGTAAGGTTATTTGATGTAACCGAGATATTGGTCTGTTTGCTACCCTTTGGTGCTTCAACAACCAGGCTCAGTGCAGTAGCACTGATTACCTTTGCAGGCACATCGCCAAAGTAAACGACGTTATTTTCGGCAACCGGGTCAAAGTTAAGCCCTGCGATGCTAACCACAGTGCCCGATGGGCCGCTTTTAGGGTTAAAAGAAGTGATTTTCGGGGCAATGCCAAATGAAAAACCAGGTTTGGAGCCCGTACCGATGGATGTGGTTACACTAATGGTACCCGAAGATCCCTTGGCAACCTTGGCCACTATTTCGGTAGGGCTTTTAAGAGTGAAAGATTGTGCATCAATATCTCCAAAACGAACAGTAGCTACACCGCTGAAATTATAGCCAGTAATGGTTACTTCGGTGCCTTCTACAGCTACTGTTGGCGAGAATGAATTTATAAAAGGAGAGGGTGAAATTAGGTTGCGGAGCGTTTTGTATTTGGTTTGAGCCGATGCTCCTCCAATAATATCACTTTTACCATCGCCATCCAGATCTGCGATGCTCAACCCAATGATATCTGTTGATAACACCTGATCTATCCGGTCAGCCAGGCTAATAGATCCGGCATTAGAAGTATTCTTAAAAACACTGATCGTTTTTTCTCTCGAGTTGACGACAATATCGATTTTCCCATCCCCATCAAGATCGGTAATGCCTATTTCTGTAGGAAAGGAACGAGTAGAGTAATCCCTGGCCTCCCTGTTAAAATTGATCTGTCCGGCAATGGAGTTGTTTTTGTAAAAGATAAGCGCGTTATTATCGGCCAATACCGAGATGATATCTAACTTGCCATCATTATCAATATCCCCGCAGTTCATGGTTCTTATATTTTTTTCTAAAAATTCCTTTTTTGCTTCAAAAGCAATCGTTCCTACTGTACTAATATTGCGTAAAATGGCGAACTTACCAGTAAAGAAACTCACGAAACAAAGATCCATTTTACCATCATTATCAAGATCCGCAACCTTAGTACAGCTGCCCTCTGCTGAAACATTTGTTTTATCAAAAAACGAAATGGCACCCACTGATGATGAATTCTTAATTATGGTATTACCGCTGATAATATCTGGCTTGCCATCACTATCGAGGTCGCTGATGATCAAGGATAATACGCTGATGCCGGATATTTTGATTGGAGCGTCAAAGCTTACCCCACCAACGTTCGAAGTATTTCTAAAAACGGATATCTCGCTGTTATCCTGTGCGCCTGCAATCACATCTAGCTTTCCGTCTCCATCCATATCAGCACTCGCCATGTAATGATAAAATCTGCCAATCCCGAAAATTTCGCTGTCCTGAAAATTGATCTGTCCCTGGGTACCATTACCTTTAAGGATGCTAAAGCCCGATTTGCCTAAATTGGTGATATTGGGTATAGCGCAGTCGAGTTTTCCATCGCTGTCAAAATCCCCAATGGCAACGCCATAATTCAGATAAGTTCCATACTCGGTATCGCTTTCTTTAAAGGGAGTGTTTGCAATAACGTTATTTCCTGAAAGTAGAGGAGAAAAGGGTTTAGCCGAATAGGCCGTGAGTTGATGGTAGCTTACTGAAATACTTCCATACCCAGCTCCTACTGGTACGGTTACGCTAAGCTGTGTTGAAGTACTTGAATTAACCACCGCCTTTACCCCTCCAAAGTAGACTATGTTCTCTGCAGGAACCAAACTGAAGTTGTTTCCGTTGATTTTAATCTCTCCTCCAACGGAGGCTAGTTGAGGAGAAAAAGAGGTAATAACGGGTGTAAAATAAAAGGTAAAGCTACCCATTGAAGAAGAACCACCTGCTTTGGATACCATAAGGTTTCCGTTCGCTGATGCTCCGATTACCGCAGTGATTAATGTTGGGGATTTGATTTGAAAGGACTTTACTGGTGTACCGCCTATCGAAACGGCTGTTATTCCCTCAAAGCCGGCTCCATTAATGGTAAGCACTTCGTTAATGGTGCCACTCTTTGGAAAGAAAGATGATATTACCGGCTGAAGAATAAACCCCACTAATTCTGCGCTACCACCGGCTGCGGTTACTGATACTTTTCCTGAGGTTCCGGCACCCACTGTTGCAGTAATGCTTGTGGGAGAGTCTACCCTGAAAGCGCTGGCCAATGTACCACCAAACCGAACCTCTTTTACATTCTCAAAATTACTCCCTGTAATAATGATTTCGCTATTTGGATGAGCTGTAAGTGGATTAAAGGAGGTTATCACTGGTGGGGGTATGAATGTAAAACCGCTTGCCCTGGCTATGCCGTCAGCGGTGAATAGCGAGATGTCGCCGGAGGCCCCATTGGATATGGTTATAACTAACTTGGTTGCTGAGCTAATGACAAAGGAGGAACTGACTCCACCTACGGTTACCTTTGTTACGCCAGAAAAGTTTGTTCCTTCTAAGGTGACCTTTCCTCCAATACTAGCAGATTGAGGCAAAAACGAGCTAATATTTGGAAGAGGCGAAAGGGTAATCTCCTGAGTAGTACTCTCGCTCCGGTTGCCATTATTAACTTCTAACCTAATGATGTCTTTTGTACTCGATGTTCTTGGATAAGAAGCGTTATAAGTAGTAGCAAAGAGGACATCGTTTTTAAACCATTTATAACTGTAGTCTGTTCTGGAGTAGTTTGTAAGGTTTATCGTGCCAGCGGTTGGCAATTTCGATTTATCTACACTAAAAACTGCTTTGGGTATTGGTGTTCCGCCACCATTAGTGGTAGATTCAAGGAGACCATAGCCGCCACCTACTAAAAATTCGTTGCTGTTCCAAAAGTTAAAGGTATAGTGCTGATAGCCCAGGTAAGTAAAAGCCGTCTCTCTTGGTAGCGCTTCCCAAATTTTCCCTCCATTGGTCGTTTTGTATACGTTGTAGGCGCCTCCCAGTCCAAATCCAATATTATCATCCAAGAATTCCATTTTGCTGAAATTAGTCGGATCATATTGAGGATTGTTCTTGAGGGTCCAATTATTACCCGCATCGCTGGTCGAGAAAATGCTTCCGGCGAAATTTACCCAACACTTTGTTGGACTTAGAAAACTCGAACTCTGAACAGAGTTATTGGCCAGGCCATTAGGCACGTTCATCTGGTCCCAATTATTGCCCAGATTGGTAGATCTGAGGATTCCGTTCTGTCCGGTAACGGCTAAAAAAGAGGCGCCGGAAGACTGTATCCGCTTAAAATAGCTATCTATTGCTGTGTAAACAGTAGTCCAGGTTTGTCCCTTATTTGTTGTCTTAAATATGCGGTCCTTGTCAATGGCATAGCCGGTTGAACCGTTTTCAGGAAAAATCATATCCACGATATAGGAAAACTTGGTATCGGATACTTGAGCATGATAAACAAGTTTAAAGGTTGTTCCCCCATCGCTGGAAGATAATATTGAGGGGACCAATCCGTAGTCGCCATAAACGATCAGGTTGTTTTTATCAAATGCAATGGTGCCAGTAAGTGCAAATCCAAATGTCAGATTAGCCTGAAAACCATTAAAATTTACATTGGATGGAGTTATTTCTCTTTTTTGGTAACTGGCCCCGCCATCAGTGGTATAGCCAATCCAGTTCTTGAAGGTAATGTATCCTTCGGATTTACTGTACAGGGAGATTTTACGAAGTTCATTTTCCTCATCAGTATCCTTATATACCTGTTTTAATTGGGAATATGAATTGAATGATAAGACTGAAAAAAAAAGAGATAGGATAAAAAGTAATTTGATATTCACGGAGCAATAATTTTAATAAAAATATAAAAAATAATGGATTATTGATATCCATTACCAAGCTGAAGCTGGATTTGGATATAAACCAACATTTTGTTAGACAGTAGAAGTTTCCCCTTTAACCTTTCGTCTCTCCCCTTTTATCTTTCTTCCCCTACTCTTAAATTATTTTCTTTACTTTGCCTACTCTTAAAAAAGGTATGATTAATCAGTTTAGAAAGCTAAATCCTATTAACCTCGTATTCTTGCTGGCATACACATTCTTTTTGCGTATTGCCATTTTTCATGAAACACACGATAAGCTGAATTTTGATTTTTTGGAACCATTTGCCCGGTTATTGATCAATATAGATTTAGACAATGCCTTTACGCCATATACCAATATTTTTATCGCGGCACTTTTGGTTTATGTACAGGCTTTAATTTTCAATCGAGTTGTAAACAATCATAATTTATTGGCCAAACCCAGTTTCCTGCCAGGGCTGATGTTTATAACAGGAACAAGTTTGTTTATGCCTTTTATGATCCTAAGTCCGGCATTGTTGTGTAACTTTCTGTTGATTTGGATTATAGATAAATTTTTAAAACTGGGTAAAAGTGCGAACTCTATTACCACTGTGTTCGATATCGGGATGATTATTGGGGTAGGAACATTGATCTATTTTCCGTTTATGGCCATGTTGCTTATGATCTTTTTAGCACTATTGCTTTTTAGATCATTTAATTGGCGCGAATGGGTAGCTGGCTTGATTGGCTTTATTACAGTTTTCTTTTTTCTGGCCGTATTTTATTATTGGAATGATAATTTAAGCTCGTTCTATCAGATATGGAAACCATTAGGCAATAAGTTTCCTTCGGTTTTTAAAATTAACTATAACGATTACCTGGTGCTAATCCCGGTAACGGTAATTATCATACTGGCATCACTACAGCTCCGGGAAAATTTCTTCAGGAGTTTTATCAGTACACGGAAAAGTTTTCAGCTGTTGTTTTTCATGTTTATTATTTCTGCAGCAAGTTTTTACCTCAAACCGGATTTCAGGACCTGGCATTTTTTGCTTTGTGTACCGCCAGGATCGGTACTGTTGGCCTATTATTTCAGCAATGCTAAAAAACGTTGGTTTTACGAAACATTGTTCGTTTTATTTGTGCTTTCGATACAGTATTTTCTGTTTGTTTAACCTTTTTTAACAAATAACTAGAGCGAAACTTGACAAAGATTAATAGCTTTGTGCATGATTTTAGAATTAAAGCTTTTTTAGTTTTGATCAAGATAGATAAAAAATGGAGTCATTGGAATTTCTAAGAACATGTTATTTGCAGTGGGAGATTTTAAATGCGTAGACTAAGCATTGATATTGGAAATTCTGCTGTGAAAGTTGCTGTTTTTGCAAATAAGGAAATTATTCACCATCAGCGTTTCAATAAAATTGGGATACTTGATCTGGCTCAATTGATTGAGAAGTTTTCGCCATCGAAATCCATCATCAGTAGTGTTAATCAGGAAGTTGGACCATTAGAAGTATTTTTAAAAAAGCATACTGAGTATATCCGTTTTTCAACCATGTTGACGAACGGCGTACAAAATAGATATAAAACGCCAGTTACTTTAGGATTAGATAGATGGGCTGCTATTTTGGGTGCAAATGGCTTACATCCAACAAACGCAAGTTTAGTGGTTGATGCGGGTACCTGTATTACTTATGATGTTTTAAGTAGCACGAAGGAATATTTTGGCGGAAGTATAAGCCCAGGTATTAAAATGCGTTTTAAGGCTGTACACGAATTTACCGGCCGTTTGCCTTTGGTGGAGTGGGATGCAAATGAGGCTATTGTGGAAGGCACTGATACCCAATCGGCAATCAAGAACGGCGTTTTACAAGGAATAATAAACGAAATTGAAGGCTTTATTGCCCTAAATAATAAAAAAGAAAGTGCTCTGAAGGTAATTATAACGGGGGGTGATGCTAATTTTTTGTATAAACAATTACAAAACAGCATCTTTGCGCCTCAAATTATAAAAGATCCTTACTTAGTATTAAAAGGATTAAATGAAGCTATTGCAGATTAAAATGTACAAAAGAATAAATTATATTGCAGCCATACTCGTTCTAGTTTGTGGTTTAAGTGCTCAGGCACAGGTTACCACTTCATCACCATATTCAAGATATGGACTTGGAAATATAAAGGGCTCTTTGTTGCCCCAGCTTAGAGCAATGGGTGGAATTTCTACCGCAGTAGGTAAAGTAACAGGGTTCAATTACATTAATATGCAAAACCCTGCATCTTATGCCGGAATAACTTTAACCACCATTGATGTGGGAATGAGTGCTGGTTTAACCAATCTTTCGCGAAACAATTTAAGCGAAACAAGTTTCAATTCTACTTTTAGTCATTTGGCATTTGCCGCTCCGGTTACCAAAAGATCGGCCTTGAGTTTTGGTATTTTGCCTTACTCAGATTTGGGTTATTCTTACAGAAACACGACCAAAGTTGATACAACCACTTTAGACCAGCTTTATGAAGGCGAAGGCGGCTTATCAAAGGCTTATATAGGTTATGGTTATCGTTTTGGCGATCATTTAAGAATTGGCGGTAACTTAGAATATATTTTTGGTAACCTCCAAACTACCCGCGCTACCGAATTCCAATCAGTTGGGGCTTATAATGCTAAACTTCAAAATAAAAATAGTGTTGGTGGTATAAATTACTCTTATGGCATCCAGTACGATTTTAATATCGGTAAGAAAACAATTATGACCCTGGGTTATTCTGGAAGCACTTCTGGAAAAATAAATTCGACGCAAACTTCCTTTGCTACGTTCTACACAAGAGATCAAAGCGGTAATGAAAACCCTGCTGCCGATACATTAAACATCGCGAATAACGGGAAATCTAATCTTACCTTGCCATTAACGCATAATTTTGGGATCTCTATCCAGCAGAATGATAAGTGGATGATCGGTGCCGATTTTAGGATGAGTAAATGGTCTGCAACAAGTATCAATAATGTAAATCAAGGTTTGCAAGATAGCTGGGGTGCTTCTTTGGGTGGCCAGTGGACACCAGACGCATTTTCTTACAATAGTTATATGAAACGTGTAGATTACCGTCTTGGTTTTAATTACGATAAAACTTATATCAAAATCGGTAATCAGGATATCAAACAAATGGGTGCATCGTTGGGTTTTGGCTTCCCGTTGCCTACTGCTAACGGTGGTTCAGCATTTTATAAAATCAACTTTACAACCGAGTTCGGACAAAGAGGAACATTAACCGATAATCTTGTTAAAGAGAAGTTTATTAATTTCCACTTAGGCTTTACCTTGAACGATACCTGGTTCCGTAAGTACCGTGTAGACTAATGAATTTAAAGACATTTTTATACGGTCTGTTTCTGGTGTTGCCTTTTTTTCTGGCTTCCTGTGGAGACGACGATCTAAAAAATGCCAATTCAGTCTCACCAAATAAAGTAATCCTGTCCAGGGATCGGACCATTGGTGTCGATATCACTTACAGCGATTCGGCCAGAATTAAGGCTAAAGGTTATGCCCCAATAATGGATAAGGTTACGCCTTCGAACGGAAGCGCTTATCAGGAAATGATTAAGGGCGTAAATATCGATTTTTATAACCCTAACGGAACCATTGATGGAAACCTGGTTTGCGATTACGCCATTAGGAAGGATAATGAGCTTAAAACCGAATTTAGGAAAAATGTAGTCGTAAAAAACAGTAAGGGCGATACTTTCTCTTCACAGGAACTGATCTGGGATGAGTCGAAAAAGATTTTTTATTCCAATCAACGGGTATATGTGAAAGGAGTAGATGGAAGCATAGGCGAAGGCATCAACTTCAAAGCTCCGCAGGATTTTAGTACCTATGAAATGGATAGTGGAAACGGCGAGCTGAACATGAAGGAAGGCGTAGCGCCTTAGTTGCAATGTACAAATGATGGAATGAGTGAATTATTGAATGTTAATGGATTTATTCAAATTATCCTTCGATAGCTCCATCATTCAATCACTCAAAATTCTGTCATTTCAATCATTAAAACAGGGCCTGTATTTGCTTAAAAATTAAACACTTGATAAATAAAATTTTGTGTTTTCTTTTTTGAGGCAAATTTGTATCTTGCGCCCTCTTAAAAAAGAACTAAATAAATTTATAATTACAATATGGGATTAATGACATTTTTGCGTAACCGTGCAGGCTATATTCTAGTTTTTGCCATCGGTTTTGCAATTGTTGCATTTTTAGTAGGTGATGCAATTAACGTGGGTAAACCTTTTTGGGCAGCAGATCAAAAAGTTGTAGGATCAATTGATGGTAAGGATATCAGTATTGATGAATTCGGACCAAAGGTTGATCAGGGTGTAAACCAGATGAAACAACAATATGGCGGCAGTGCAAATGCACAGATGACTGCTATGGCTGTAGATCAGGCATGGAATGCAGAGTTGGCAAAAGTTTTGTTAACTAAAGAGTACGATCGTTTAGGTTTAACAGTTTCTGAAGATGAACTGGTAGATTTATTGCAAGGTCAAAACCCTAGCCCCCTAATTAAACAATATTTCTCTAATCCTCAGACAGGACAGTTAGACCGTGCTACCTTGATGAACTTTCTAAAATCGAAAGAACCTCAGGCTTTGCAGCAATCTAATATGTTACAGGAAGAAATTAAAAACCAGGCCCTGCAGACAAAATATTCTAACCTGATCCGTAATTCGGTTTATGTAACTTCTTTGGAAGCTACTGATGAATATACTAACCGCAATAAACTGGCTAATTTTAAATATGTAAGTTTAGATTATACTTCTATTCCCGATGCTGCTGTTAAATTAACAGACAACGACTACTCAGAATATTATGAGCAGAACAAAGCACGTTTCAACAATCCACAAGAAACACGTGCTTTTGAGTACGTCAGTTTCAGTATCAGTCCAACCAAAGCAGATTCATTGGCAATCAAAGCTCAGGTAGACAAAATTGCTGCTGATTTCCAGGTGGCTAAAAACGATTCACTTTTCGCTGCAATCAATTCAGACGTAAAAGTTCCGTTTACTTATATCACAAAAGGTAAATTGGATCCTGCGGTTGATTCAGCAGTATTCGCTTTACCAGCAGGTAGTTTTTACGGCCCAAAATTAACAGGTAACTCATACAAAATTGTAAAGGTAGTATCTACCCGTATTTCTCCTGATTCAGTAAAAGCAAGCCACATCTTAATCGATCCGGCTAAAGTTGGTGGCGAAGATAAAGCACTTAAGTTAGCTGATTCATTAAACGCATTAATTTTAAAAGGCGCTAATTTTGCAGAACTGGCTAAAAACTATAGTGTAGACGGTTCGAAAGATAAAGGTGGTGAAATGCCAGCTTTTGCCCGTGGCGCTATGGTTCCTGAGTTTGAGAATGCAGCCTTTGATGGAAAGACAGGAGATCTTAAAGTAGTAAAGTCTCAATTTGGCTACCATGTGCTTAAAATCGAAAAACAGATCGGGTCATCTAAAGTAGCTAAATTAGCTTACGTAGAAAAAGCATTAAATGCAAGTAGCAAAACCCAGGCGGCTGCCTACAAAGCAGCAAGCAATTTCTTAACTGAGGTGAAAGGTAACGACTTTAGCAAATTTGCTGCACAAAAAGGATTAAAAGTTACTGTTGCTGATAAGGTTGCATCAACACAAGGATTTGCAGCTGGATTGGATAACCCACGTAAATTAATTCAGGATGCTTACGCAGCAGACAAAGGTGATGTATTACCAGAAATTTATACCATGAGCAATGCTTATGTTGTGGCCCGTTTAACTACAATCAGCCCTAAAGGTATTTTATCATTAGCTGATGTGAAGAAAGAAATTGAGCCAATGGTAATTAATGCAGTCAAAGCAAAACAATTAAAAGAAAAATTGGCCAACGCAGGTAAAGGAAGTATCGACCAGGTTGCAGCTAAAGTTGCACGTCCGGTTAATCCAGTACAGAACGTGGTATTTGCCAATCCGGTAATCCCGGGTGTAGCACAGGAAAATGCTTTAGTAGGAAGCGTTTTTGGTTCACAGCCAGGTAAAGTATCTGCTCCTGTTCAGGGTGAACGTGGTGTTTATGTATTTTCAGTTGATGGATTTACAAATCCTGCACCAATTGCAAATATGTTTAAACAAAAAGAAAGCATGATGTTAAGTTTAGGACAGCGTTCATTAGGATCGGCTTTCCAGGCTTTACAGGAAAATGCCAAGATAAAAGACAATCGTGTGAAATTCTATTAAATAGAAAATACGTAATTTTGTAACCGTTCCGATGATTAGTCGGAACGGTTTTTTTTATTTAAGGCCATGGAAATTCAGGAAAACATTATTAATAAAGTAGCCAATAGCGGTTTAATAACTTTAAATCTCGAAGATTTTTATCATAAAGGTGAAAGAGTGGTTTATGATATTGTAGACAATCTTTTTTCTGGTTTAATACTAAGAGAAAAGGATTTTAGAGAATTTATCAAAAATCACGACTGGGCGCAATATCAGGATAAGAATGTAGCCATTATCTGCTCGGCCGATGCAATTGTACCTACCTGGGCTTATATGCTGCTGGCGAATAGATTAAAACCTTATGCCAATGAAGTAGTATTTGGCGATTTAAATACATTGGAAGCTGTTTTATTTACCAAGGCACTGGCTAAAATTAATCCCCAAGATTATGCCAACGAGCGTGTGGTGGTAAAAGGATGTGGCGATATCGATGTTCCGGTTTCAGCCTATGTTGAGGTAACCAACCTGCTTACGCCAGTAGTTAAAAGCATTATGTTTGGCGAACCCTGCTCTACAGTTCCTGTATATAAAAGAAAAGATTAAATTTTGGTTTGCTTTTTGTATATCTTCATGGGAGAAAGAATTTAACCGCATTTTTTTTAGGAAACAGTTCTTTCCCAACAACACACAAATGAGTACAAAAGCAATGAAGAAATTATTTATAACCGTCACGGCTGGCTTATGCAGTCTTTTGGCAACGGCGCAGCAACTTCCCCTGAAGAAAGAGGCCGTATTTCAGGAAGGTGAAGTTTTGCAATATAAATTAAGGTACGGATTTATAACGGCGGCAGAAGCTACGATTAAGGTAGCCAATTCTGATTTAAAGTTTGATAACAGGCCTACTTATAAACTTACGGTTGATGCGCAGACTTCCGGAACTTTTGATGTGTTTTATAAGATAAGAGATCACTACGATTCGTATATCGATAAAACTGACCTTTTACCTTACTTCTATCAGGAGAATATCCGTGAGGCCAGTTATAGACGCCAGGATAAGGCACGTTTTACGCAGGATGCAAAGAAAGTAGTTTCGAACAGAGGAACTTTTACAACGCCAACTACTCAGACTTTTGATCTGGTTTCGGCTTATTATTTTGCCCGGAGCCTGGATATCAGTAAAATCAAAATTGGTGATAAGTTTAAACTGAACTATTTCTTGGGTGATGAAATCTCAGCCTTAGAGGTTGAATATATAGGAAAAGAAACGATTAAAAGTAAATTGGGGAACATCCGCTGCTTAAAATTTAGTCCATCCATTAAACCGGGAAGGATCTTTAAAAAAGATAGCCGGTTATACCTTTGGGTAACCGATGATGGAAACCGCGTACCGGTAAAGGCCCAGGTAGAGATATTGGTGGGGGCAGTTACGATGGAATTAAAATCGGCCAGTGGCCTGAAATATGCTTTAGCAAAAGAATAATGATGATAGAAGTTGAACAGGTGCTAGTGCACGAGGATGTATTGAAGGAAAACTTTGTTTGTAATTTAAGCAAATGTAAAGGAATCTGTTGTGTAGAAGGCGATTCGGGTGCACCATTGGATAATGACGAAAAAGCCATTTTGGAAGAGATATATCCGAAAATTAAACACCTGTTGAATGAAAAGGGCATTAAAGCTATTGAGGAACAAGGCGTTTATGTAGTTGATGAAGATGGCGATTTAACCACCCCTTGTGTAGATAAAAATAAAGAATGCGCTTACGTGCTTTTTGAGGGTGGTATTACGAAGTGTGCCATTGAAAAAGCGTATGAGCAAGGTATTGTAGATTGGCAGAAGCCGATTTCTTGTCACCTTTATCCTATCCGGATAACGAAATATCCAGAATTCGAAGTGCTAAATTACGACCGCTGGCACATCTGCCACGATGCCTGTACCTTTGGCCGTGAATTAAAGGTTCCAGTTTATAGCTTTTTAAAAGGACCGCTTATCCGTAAATATGGAGAAGAGTGGTATAAAGAATTGGAAAGTTCTGTGGCGGCGATGTAGTTTGTCTTCCTTAAATTTTTCATGGTTATTGGCGCAATAGTAAAGTCAAATGTAAGCGTCATCTATAGTTTCCTTGCGTTTCTCTATTGCAACTGCAAGCTTATCTATTTATGCAGAAGATGCTCATAGAAATTGACTAATTGCTTCTGAATTATTTCGTTCGGTTTTCAGCTTATGTCAAAATTAAGTTGTTTTTTGCCGAAATCTATCTTACTTTAGCAGAATTGAAAATCATATAATAACTGTGAAAAAAATCTTAATCACTGGTGGTGCGGGCTTTATTGGCTCTCATGTAGTTCGCCGTTTTGTTAACAACTATCCTCAATACGAGATCGTAAATTTAGATAAACTTACCTATGCAGGTAATCTGGCTAATTTAACCGATATTGAAAATAAGCCAAATTATAGATTTATAAAGGAAGATATTACCGATGCTAACGCGATGTTCGATCTGTTTAAAACAGAAAACTTCGATGCAGTTATTCACTTAGCCGCAGAGAGCCATGTAGATCGTTCTATTTCTGATCCAACAGCTTTCGTCATTACCAATGTAATTGGCACCGTAAATTTATTAAATGCAGCCCGCGAATATTGGAAAGGTGATTATGACAAAAAACGTTTCTATCATGTAAGTACCGATGAGGTTTATGGCGCCTTAGGTGAAACAGGTATGTTTACCGAAACTACGGCATACGACCCTCATAGTCCTTATTCGGCATCAAAAGCGAGTTCAGATCACTTTGTAAGGGCCTATCACGATACTTATGGCATGGACTGTGTAATTTCTAATTGCTCTAACAACTATGGTTCTCATCATTTCCCTGAGAAATTGATCCCACTGGCCATTAATAATATCAAAAATAACAAACCTGTACCGGTATATGGTAAAGGTGAAAATGTACGCGATTGGTTATGGGTAGAAGACCATGCGAGAGCAATTGATGTAATTTTCCACAATTCGAAAACAGGAGATACGTACAACATTGGTGGACATAATGAGTGGAAAAATATTGATCTGATCAATTTGCTTTGTACAATTATGGATCAAAAATTAGGTCGCGAAGCAGGAGAATCGGCTAAACTGATTACCTATGTAACCGACCGCGCAGGGCACGATTTACGTTATGCCATTGATTCGAGTAAATTACAAAATCAATTAGATTGGGTACCAAGCTTACAATTTGAAGAAGGTTTAGCCAAAACGGTAGACTGGTATTTACAAAACGAAGAATGGTTAAACAACGTAACCTCAGGCAATTATCAGTCTTACTACGAACAACAGTACAGCAGTAAATAATGGAAATTGAACAAACGGGATTAAAAGACTGTCTGATTATTAAGCCAAGGGTGTTCGAAGATCCCAGAGGATATTTTTTTGAAAGTTTTAACCAAAATACATTCGAAGAAAAAACGGGTTTATCAGGCAGGTTTGTTCAGGATAACGAATCTTATTCTTCTTACGGTGTAGTTAGAGGTTTACATGCCCAAACCGGAGAATTTGCGCAAGCCAAATTAGTGCGTGTAACCAAGGGAGAAGTATTGGATGTTGCGGTAGATGTACGTCCAAGCTCACCAACCTATGGTAAACATTTTGCCATACGCTTAAGTGCAGAGAATAAATTACAGCTTTATATACCAAGAGGTTTTATACATGGCTTTTCGGTATTGAGCGAAACGGCAGAATTTTTATATAAATGTGATAATTTTTTTAATAAAGCTTCAGAAACTGGGGTAATTTATAATGATGCGGACCTGAATATTGATTGGTTAATTCCGGAGAAAGATCTGGCGGTATCTGATAAAGATCTACTTTTAAAACCATTTTCAGCTTTAAAGCACATATGAGTAAAATACTAGTAATTGGTGCCGGCGGACAGTTAGGCCAGTGTTTGAAGGTGGTTGCGGAGCGAAGAGCAATTACAGAAATTGTTTTTCCAGCCGAGCAGGATGCAAATATCCTGAATGAGTTTGGTTTGAATGATCTGCTAGCTGCAGAGAAACCTGCTTTTGTGATTAATTGTGCCGCTTATACTGCTGTAGATAAAGCAGAGGATGAAGTTGAGCTGGCTAAAGCCATTAATGAAACAGGTGCAGGATACTTAGCCTCAGCTTGTTTTGTAAATGGGGCAACACTAATACATGTTTCTACCGATTTCGTTTTCGAAGGGAATGAAGTAAAATTACTAAAGGAAGACGACGAGGCTAAACCGATCAATGTTTATGGTGTAACCAAATTAGATGGAGAAAAAGCAGTTGTTTCAACACTGCCTGCTCACTTCATTATCCGCACCAGCTGGTTGTATTCTGAGTATGCCAACAACTTTGCAAAAACCATGCTTAAACTCGGTGCCGAGCGTGATGAACTGAATATCATTGCCGATCAGGTGGGTACACCAACCTATGCCATTGATCTGGCAAATGCCATTTTTGATATTATAAGTTCTTCATCCGCCACTTATGGCGTTTACCATTATAGCAATGAGGGCGTAACCTCATGGTTCGATTTTGCAAATGCGATTTTTGATATCAGCCAAACTAAGGTAAAAGTAAATCCTATTCCAGGTTCTGCTTACCCAACTAAAGCAATCCGGCCAGCATTTTCGGTGATGGATAAATCTAAAATCAAAGAAACATTTAATATTGAAATTCCTTACTGGAGAGATAGTTTGGTAGCGTGTATAAAACAAATTAATAAATAGAAGTAATACAGATGTTGAGATAGAGCCATTCGTCTCAAATCTAATGTCTCAAATCTCAAATCTAATCCTAATATGAAAGGTATAATCTTAGCTGGTGGCAGCGGAACCCGTTTGCACCCTTTAACTTTGGCTTGTAGTAAACAGATGATGCCGGTTTACGATAAGCCGATGATCTATTATCCACTATCGACCTTAATGTTGGCTGGTATAAAAGAAATTCTAATTATTTCTACGCCACACGATCTGCCAAATTTTGAGAAATTATTGGGCGATGGTGCTTCTTTGGGCTGTAAGTTTAGCTATGCTGTACAGGCCGAGCCGAATGGTTTAGCACAGGCTTTTGTGATTGGTGAAGACTTTATAGGTAAAGATAAAGTGGCCTTAGTATTGGGCGACAATATCTTCCATGGTGATGGTATGGCCAAACTCTTACAGGCCAGTGCTGATCCCGATGGCGGTGTGGTATTTGCTTATCAGGTTTCAGATCCTGAACGTTACGGTGTGGTAGAATTTGATGAAAATAAAAAGGCTATTTCGATTGAAGAGAAGCCTGTTAGCCCAAAATCTGATTATGCAGTGCCAGGATTGTATTTTTATGATAATGAGGTTGTCGAGATTGCCAAAAATATTAAACCTTCTCCCCGAGGTGAATATGAGATTACCGATGTAAACCGAATCTATCTGGAACGGGGTAAATTAAAAGTAGGCGTATTGAGCCGCGGTACAGCCTGGTTAGATACAGGAACATTCACCTCATTAATGCAGGCCGGACAATTTGTTCAGATCATAGAAGAAAGACAAGGCTTAAAGATAGGCTGCATTGAAGAAATCGCTTACCGTATGAGCTTTATCGATGCAGGACAGCTTAAGGCTATTGCTACGCCATTGGTTAAAAGTGGCTATGGCAGTTACCTGTTGAAGCAAATTAAATAATTTAATTCCTATGTGAGATTATTGTGGTCTATTGATCCAAAAATGAGCTAAACGTACATATTTTTAAGTTTCAAATTTTATTCGATGCTTTTTAATTCCCTGAGCTTTGCAATATTTTTGCCTGTAGTTTTTATTCTACATTGGTTTTTCTGTAAGAAGAAGCAATCCCAAAATATCCTTCTTTTAGTAGCAAGTTATTTTTTTTATGCTTGTTGGGATTGGAGGTTTTTGTTCTTGCTAGTTTTCTCAACATTATTGGATTACTACACAGGAATCAAGATGGCTGAAACAGATAACAAGGTTAGAAAATTCTGGTTTTGGCTTAGTATAGGTATTAACCTAGGGTTTTTAGCTGTATTTAAATACTTTAATTTTTTTGCTGATTCTTTTGCCGAATCAGTATCCCATTTGGGATACCATGTTAATCCATGGGTACTAACTATTATCCTACCCGTTGGAATTTCCTTTTATACTTTTCATGGTCTTTCCTACGTAATAGACATCTATAAAAAAAGAATTCCCGCTGAGCGAAATTTTGTAGACTATTCTCTTTTCGTTAGTTTTTTCCCCTTACTTGTTGCAGGGCCTATTGAAAGAGCAACTCACCTTTTACCGCAGATAAAGAAAAAAAGGGAATTTGACTATGCAAATGCCATAGATGGTTTAAGGCAGATTTTATGGGGACTATTTAAGAAGGTTGTTATTGCAGACCAATGCGCTAATTATGCTAATTTAATATTTAATAATTCTGAAAATTATTCCGGTAGCACCTTATTGCTTGGAGCTTTATTCTTTACCTTTCAAATATATGGTGATTTTTCAGGCTACTCAGATATAGCACTTGGTACTGCAAGATTATTCGGCGTTGATTTGCTCAAAAACTTTAACTTTCCATATTTCTCCAGAGATATAGCTGAATTTTGGAGACGTTGGCATATCTCTTTATCCTCATGGTTTAAGGATTATTTATATATTCCTTTGGGAGGTAGCAAAGGTGGAACGCTTGTTAAAGTAAGAAATACGTTCATAATATTTTTAGTAAGTGGATTTTGGCATGGAGCTAATTGGACATTCATTGCTTGGGGATTTTTAAATGCACTCTATATAATGCCATCAATTGTTTTCAATAAAAATAGAGTGAACATGGATATTGTTGCACATGGCAAGCGTTACCCAACCCTTAAGGAAGTTTTATCTATAAGCCTCACTTTTTTTCTAACCGTTATCGCTTGGATTTTCTTTAGGTCGCCCAGTATACATTCTGCTTTTGAGTATCTTGTAAAGATATTTTCTAGTTCGCTTTTTACTTTGCCCAAATTTGTCGGGATATCATCGGCATTGGGAGTGCTTTTTGTAACCATGTGTTTTTTTATCATAGAATGGATTGGCAGAGAGCAAAATTATGCTATTGAAAAAATTGGATTAAGTTGGTCTAGGCCTTTAAGGTGGAGTGCTTATTATATTTTAGTATTTGCAATTTTATATTCATCTGGTGGCGAACAGCAGTTTATTTACTTTCAATTCTAACAATGAAATCTTTCTTAAAACAATTATTTATTTTTGCACTTTGTGGATTTGGAGTTATGCTAATATTTATACTAAGCTACTGTATAAATGATCCATTCAAAGTTCTTAAAAAGTATAGCGATTATTCTTATCCTTTTGTCATACCTAACAGAGACTTTATCTCGACAGAAATGCTTGTGAAGAATTATCCTAAGTATCACTATAATTCATTTATTTTTGGCAGCTCAAGAACTTTGGCTTATAGACCAAATTCTTGGGTGAAGAAATTAGATGAAAAGGATAAGGTCTTTATGTTTGATGCATCTGCAGAATCTATATATGGCATATACACTAAGTTAAAGTTTCTTGATTCTAGAAATATCAATATAAAAAATGCCTTAATTATTCTGTGTAGAGATGTTTCTTTTTTAAATAAGACTAATCATCAGGGTCATTTATTTATCAAAGATCCTTTAACTTCTGGAGAGAGTGAATTTGATTTTCAGGCAACTTTTTTTAAAGCCTACCTCAATCCAAAATTTCTTTTTAGTTACTATGTTTATTTGAATACAAAAAAATATAAGCCATTTATGGCAGGCTATATAGAAAATAGAAGGATAAGGTTTGATCCTGTTAATAATGCAATAACAATAATTGATCAAGAAGAGGAAATTACAAATCAGACTAAAAGATACTACGAGGTTAGAAATAAACTATTTTATAAAAGGGACAAAGAACAAGTAGACAGCGTTGTTGAAATTAACAAAGAATTCGATTACATGCTAAATGAAATTAAAAGGATTTTGGTTAAACATAAAACTAATTACAAAATAGTATTGAGCCCCCTTTATGAGCAGATTAAGTTTAATCCAAAAGATTTGAAAAAATTACATAATTTATTTGGAGAAAATGTGTATGATTTTTCTGGGAAAAGTATTTTCTCAGAAAAAGTCACAAATTATTATGAAATAAGTCATTATAGGCCAATAGTGGGCGATAGTATCTTAAATATTATTTATAAATAATTTATTTTAATTTGGGATGGGAGCGATAGCTTATTTTAAATTATTAGCTAGGAGATTATCATTTGGAAAGCAAGCTTTTTACTTGAAATAGCGCTTTTGATAATTATATCTTTGCAAAACCACCAGAAAAAATGAATACAGAAAAGCAAATTGCCATTATTGGTTTAGGTTATGTTGGACTACCACTTGCTATCGAATTTGCTAAGAAATATAAAGTAATTGGTTTTGACACGAATGAGGAACGGGTAGCTGAGTTAAATCAATTAAAGGATCGAACAAATGAAGCAAATTTGGAAGATCTGAAAACTGTAATTGCTGCGTCGGAGATGGGATTAACCCTCAGCGCCAATTTAGCCGACCTGGCCACATGCACCGTCTATATCGTTACGGTACCTACTCCTATCGACCAACTCAAACGGCCAGATCTGCAACCTTTACTTGCAGCCAGCAAAATGTTAGGTATCGTATTAAAAGCAGGTGATATCGTCATTTATGAATCGACTGTTTACCCTGGCTGTACCGAAGAAGATTGCGTACCTGTTCTAGAAAAAATTTCAGGGTTAAAATACAATATTGATTTTTTCTGTGGCTATTCTCCAGAACGGATTAATCCTGGAGATAAAATTAATACCCTTACCAAAATTAAAAAGGTAACCTCTGGCTCTACGCCTGCGATTGCTGCTGAAATTGATGAACTTTATGCTTCTATTATTACTGCCGGTACGCATTTGGCACCCAGCATTAAAGTAGCAGAAGCTTCAAAAGCCATAGAAAATGCACAACGTGATGTGAATATTTCTTTTGTAAACGAACTGGCATTAATTTTCGATCGCATGGGAATCGACACAGCTGATGTGCTGGCGGCTGCTGCAACCAAATGGAATTTTCTAAACTATAAACCCGGCCTGGTTGGCGGCCATTGTATTGGCGTAGATCCATATTACCTGGCGCATAAATCGGAGGCTTTGGGCTATAAACCTGAAGTAATCCTCTCCGGCAGAAGGGTAAATGATAATATGGGGATGTTTGTGGCCAATAAAGTGATCAAAATGCTGGTGGCCAAAGAAAAAGTAATTAATGGCGCTAAAGCCCTAATCTTAGGTTTCGCTTTTAAAGAAAATTGCCCTGATATCAGGAATACAAGGGTAATTGATATTTACAAGGAACTGAAAGCTTTTAGTATGGATGTTGATATATATGATCCATGGGCTAATAGGGATGAAGTGAAAGCGGAGTATGGCATCGAAATGATTAATGATGGTCAGTTTAAACATTACGATGCTGTTATCCTTGCTGTGGCGCACCAGCAGTTTTTAGACATTGATTATCGCAGTATTAAAGAAAAAGGGGCACTCATTTTTGATACCAAATCTTTTATCGACAGAAATTTGGTGGATGCCAGGTTATAGGCACTTCGCTTCCAACATGCTGATTGGCATGAGTAGGACCATTAACACCGTGCGTCATTCTCTCGCAGGCGGGAATCTTAATGGCAATAATCCGATGGTTATTGGATGGAAGCCGGAATTGAGCGAGCTAGCCTGTACCCATTTTGTCGGTAAAGTAATCTTCATAGAGAGGTTCATTGATGTTTTTACCACCAAGTCACAAAGATGCGAAGATTGCTTGTGTTAGCCGGTATTTTTAGTGTTATCAAGGGTTTGGAAAGCAGGTTTTGTGTGCATCGGTTCTGCTAGTTCCGCTTTCCTTTTGCCCCGATAGAAAAAATCACGAGCATTCATTCAGGTTTAGTTTCTTAAAGAAGCGCTTAATAAATATTAATAGCTTTGTGTTCTTGTTGCCTTTGTGATTAATGCTGTTTTTTAGGCTATTATTTATACAGTCTTCATTCTCGCGCAGGTGGGAACTAAACGCATGAGCGGCTAATATATTCGGGCTTTTTGTATTTTGCTTTTCCCGCGTTGTCTATCCCCAATACCGACACAGCTGTGACCCAAAATAATCCTAGCTAAGTTTCCCTTCACCTTTTATTTAGCTATTGTTAACCAGCTAACCTAAAGCGACGCAAATCTTTGATATCGCTGATCTTCAACATGGTTCTGTTTCAACCAAAGCAAGTCCGAAGCAGAAGGCAAGTAGGTGTACAGCAAGGCATAGGCAAGCCTGGCCGGAAGTCGGAGTAAACGTGCCGTAAAGGTGGGATTCGGGATATTTTTTTTGGATTTTAATCAGATTTATTGAATTGGGTGATCATCCCTTTTGTTTAACCTAATATACTAAATTATAGTGATCCGGAATGAAATAATCAAAATTAACGGGCAACTTGGCCGCCTTTTTTTACAAATGCGGTAATCAGGATATGGTAAGAAAAAAGCCGCCCACTAATAGGAACCTGTAGGGAAAGTAGTCCGTATTTGGTACAGTCAGTAGAAATGCGGCTTACATCAGAAAAGCATTTGTCATGCCGGTAAACTTTATGCTTATGGCTATTTCCCAATCGTCTAAATAAGCTTGTTATTCGCATCTTTAAAATCGTCCAGCCAGAACATGCAGGTGATAAAAAATTGATTGATAAGGCTATTTTGCTTAAAGGTTTTGAATTTAACACCAGCATACCCTACAGCAGTTATAGCCTGATGTAACGGATTTATGTATCGAGACCAATGGATTAGTAAAACTCCAGTGGAACATTCAAGGTATAGGTCGTTTGTCAACTTCATTTCGAATATGATCGTTGGTTTGATTGCTTATTCATTCTTTCCTAAAAACCGACTATTAATTACCAAAAGCATCCGTAAATCAAATTTTGCATGCTGATTAACGAATCCCGGTTAAAAAGTAAACAAGGTACATTATCATTGCAAGTAAAAGACATAAAATTCGATGAGCGCAAGCTTCAAAAGTACGAACATAAGCAGTCATTTGATCGTGTTTGATAGGGAAATAAGATTAAATTACCATTTAAAAACACTCATCAATCAAATAAATTATTCTGTATGTTTGTAGCCTACAAATTATTGATTGATATGAAAGTTGCTTTAATTACAGGTGTTACAGGACAGGATGGTGCTTATTTAGCAGAATTTTTACTGAAAAAGGATTACTTTGTTCATGGATTAAAGCGACGTTCGTCATCATTTAATACCGATCGTATTGATCACCTTTATCAGGACCAACATGAGCAGAATGTACATTTTAAATTGCATTACGGCGATTTAACTGATTCGACCAACCTGATCCGTATTATTCAGGAAATACAACCTGATGAAATTTATAATCTCGCGGCAATGAGCCATGTGCATGTAAGTTTTGAGATGCCTGAGTATACTGCCAATGCAGATGGTATTGGGACCCTGAGACTTTTAGAGGCCGTACGTATTTTGGGTTTAACGAAGAAAACTAGAGTCTACCAAGCCAGTACTTCAGAGTTATATGGTTTAGTTCAAGCTGTTCCACAAAGTGAAACTACACCCTTTTACCCGCGGTCACCATATGCAGTAGCCAAGATGTATGCCTATTGGATCACCGTAAATTACAGAGAGGCTTATAGTATGTTTGCCTGTAACGGCATTTTGTTTAATCATGAGAGCCCTTTAAGGGGCGAAACTTTCGTTACGCGTAAAATTACCCGTGCTGCAGCTAAAATTGCATTAGGCTTGCAGAAATGCCTTTATTTAGGTAATCTTTCTGCCCAAAGAGATTGGGGCCATGCCAAAGATTACATCGAGGCCATGTGGTTAATTTTGCAGCAAGAAAAACCAGAAGATTTCGTGATTGCTACCGGTATTACGACAACAGTTCGCGATTTTGTACGCATGAGTTTTGCCGAATTGGGCATAGATATCGAGTTTTCGGGGAAAGACGAAAATGAAAAAGGTGTAATTATAGGGTTAGATGTTGAGGTGGTTAGCCGTTTAGGCCTAGATCCTGAAAAACTGTTTTTAGGTAGCACAGTAGTAAAAGTAGATCCTAAATATTTCAGGCCAACGGAAGTAGATTTATTATTGGGAGATCCAACAAAATCTAAAACGCAATTGGGCTGGGAACCTAAATATGACTTAGCGGCTTTAGTTAAAGATATGGTCATTTCTGACCTTCATTTAATGAAAAAGGATGAATACTTAAAATCGGGCGGATTTAAGACACTTAACTATTTTGAATAATGACTCTGTCTTAATTTTGACAGATTTGATGTTTATGTGTTAACTATTTGTTATGAGCACGTTAAAAAATAAAAAAAACATTGCTAATTTATGCCTATCAGGCTTATGAAATTGTTTTTTTGTTAAAAGTTTGCAAAAGTATCTACTTTTTGTCTCATTTCCTCTACTTTTGATCTGTATCTTACGATCTTTATTTGTGATGTAGATAGATTATTGCATATTGCGCAATAAAAACATTAGTTTACGGTTATACTGTAAATTAAATTTGTTGCGCTTAATGGTTTAGCCTTGTTTAAGGGCTGTCAGTTTAAGTTTTTATTTTAACATTTAGTATTATATAAGTTTGTATGTTAAGCTTTTTTAATAGGAAAAATAAAGTTACGGATATCTCTTGGCTCGGAGTGGACATGCATTCGCATATATTACCAGGGATTGATGATGGATCACCTGATGTAGCTACTTCATTGCGCTTTGTAAAAAGTCTTCAAGAATTAGGTTTTGATCAATTAATTTGCACCCCTCATATTTATAGGGAACTTTATCCGAATACCGTTGAAACAATCTCTGCTGCTAAAGCAGCTCTTCAGGAAGCGTTGGACAAGGAAAATATATTATTTAAATTGGGTGCTGGTGCAGAGTACATGATTGATCAGGATTTTAGTTTACAAAATGAGTTATGTCCTTTAGATCAGAAGCATCTATTGATTGAAATGTCTTACTTGAATGAAAGCCCGAGTATAAGCCAAACAATATTTGACATCGAAATAAAAGGATATAAGCCAATTTTAGCTCACCCTGAACGTTATACATTTTATTTCAGAGACATAACCAGGTTAAAGAGATTTAAAGAAAAAGGATGTTTATTACAGTTAAATTTATTATCAGTTTTGGGGTACTATGGAAAAGATGTCAAACAATTAGCCGAAGTTCTATTGAAGGAAAAAATGTATGACCTAGCAGGCACAGATCTTCACCATGATAAGCACTTAAATGTTTTAAAAGAATCTATTCTTTCTGGAAAGCTTTATGATATTATTGGTAGTTATAGTTTCAAAAATCAAGAATTATTCAGCTCAATTTTGGTTTAGTACTTAATCAACTAATCTTTCCCATAAACTAATGTTCAATTTTCCATCAAAATCTGAAATGTTTAAATCTGAAATTAAAGATTTTCAGATATTACAATTAAATGTTTAAGTTTGCAAACTGTTTAAAATGGTCAAATTTCATTTTAAATGGGATCTATACTATGAATAAAAAAATAAATGTGTATAAACGGCTACAAATTACTAGCCTAATATTCGTAATCGCCTTAAGTTCTTCCTGTGTTAGCAATAAGAAAATCGCTTACTTTCAAGACATTCAAACTGTTAATCAGGCCAAATTAGAAAATTCAATTGCCTTTATTGAGCCAATTATACAAACAGATGATATTTTGAGTATCAATATATTTACTTTAAATCCACAAAGTGGTGCTATAGTTAATCAAGCTGCAGCTAATACTGTTTTGGGAGGAGGGGCTAATACGGCACTTGCTTCCCAACAAGTAAATGGCTTTTTGGTAGATCGTAACGGTGAGGTAGAATTGTCACTCATAGGAAAAGTAAAAGTTAGTGGTTTAACAACATACAATGCACGTGAGTTAATTCGCGAAAAGGCTGCTGTAGTATATAAAGAACCAAATGTTCAACTAAGATTTGCTAACTTCAAAGTTAGTGTGCTAGGTGAAGTAAATGCCCCTTCTGCATATACCTTACCAAATGAGAAGGTATCTGTTTTAGATGCTTTAAGTTTGGCTGGAGATTTGACCATTTATGGCAAAAGAGAAAATGTTTTGGTAATTAGAGAGACAAATGGGAAAAAAGAATTCGGCCGTTTAGATCTCAATTCATCGGATATTTTTAATAGTCCATACTACTATTTAAAGCAAAATGATGTAGTATATGTTGAACCAAATAAACGTAAAGTTTCAGCCTCAAATTCAGCTCAAATTCAAACGATTGGTGTAATTGCTTCTGTTATATCTGTTATAGTTTTAGCTATAAGCAATTTTAAATAAACCAAAATATACTAGCGAAATTATAAATGAATACCTATTCTGAGAAAAAAAACCTTCAAAATTTAGAAGGTGATAGCATTGATATAAAACAAATTTTTCTAAAAATCAAAGACAAATGGTCTTGGTTCTTTATCAGTGTCATTTTTTGTTTATTTATATCTTTTTTATACATAAGGTATACTCCCCCAATTTATCAAATTAATGCCAGAGTATTAGTAAACGATGATGAAAAAGGAGGAGGTATTGGCAAACAAGCTGGTGCACTTATGGATTTGGGAGGTATTCTTGGTGGAAAAAATTCTGTTGATAATGAAGCCGAAATTTTAAAAACAAGATCTTTAATGGATCAGGTTGTTAGGCAAATGAAATTGAATATTGTCTACACTAAGAAAGGAAGTTTAACTAATCGGGAGGTATATGAATCACCATTCAAGATTAATTTAATTCAAGAGGTTGATACAATTAGTTTTACGAAATTAAAGATTGATTTAGAAAAAAACAATAAAATAAGTATTTCCGGTAAGGATATTGATTTAGAAGTAAATTGGGGGCAAATCTTTGAAATAAAAGGGATTGGAAAGCTTTCGATATCAAAAGAAGATTTAGTGGGACCAAATAAAGGAATTTACTATGTGTCGATTAGTTCTATTGATGAAAGAGTTGCTACGTTAATGAAGCAACTTAGTGTAGGCGTTTATAATAAACAAGTTACTATTATTGATTTAGGCTTTTCATATCCTGTGCCTAAAAAAGGAGAAGATATCCTGAATGCATTGATAAAACAGTATACTCAATCTAACCTGAATGATAAAAACGTAATTGCTGATAGTACAACTAAATTTATTCAAAAAAGATTGAGTTTAATTGCTAGTGAATTAGGTGATGTTGAGAATAAAGTTCAAAGTTTTAAAACTAATAATAAGCTTGCTGATATGAGCGAGCAGGGAAGATTATTGGTTCAGAGCTCTGGTGAAATTACTTCTGAACTCGCTAAAGCAGAAACACAAGTTTCAATATTAAATGACCTTGAAAAGTATTTGAAAGATACTGGTAAAAATCAAAGGGTTTTCCCTACATCTTTATTGCCACAAGATATGGTTTTTTCTGGCCTAATGAATCAGTATAACACTTTGCTTATCGAAAGAGACAAACAATTATTAAGTGTTACCGAAGAAAGCCCATTTATTAAAAATTTGGACACTCAAATTTCTGAAATGAGGAAAGGGATTTTATCAAATATTCAAAGCACGAAGAATACATTTGTTGTAACGAGAGATAAATTAATGTCTCAATTGAATCAATCGGAAGGTAAGATAAGTAATGTGCCTCAAATTGAAAAAGACTACTTAAAACTTGCTAGAAATCAACAGATAAAGCAAGAATTGTACATATTTTTAATGCAAAAGGCAGAAGAAACAGCAATTTCTAAAACTTCAAATATTTCTATTGCTAAAACAATCGACCCACCCAAAGCTGCCGTCCTGCCGGTTAGTCCCAAAAAAAATATAGTTTACTTAATAGGCTTATTTATCGGTTTAATCGTTCCTATAACAGTTGTTTTTGTTGTTGATATAATGAATACTGGTATTGGAACTAAGGATGATGTAACTAACCGTACTTCTGTGCCAGTTATTGGGGAGATAAGTCATAATGAGTCGGATGATAATTTAATAGTCGCGAATAAGGGAAGATCTGCCATTTCAGAACAGTTCAGAGCTTTGCGAACTAATTTATCGTTTTATTTGAAAAACGAGAACGACAAAGTTATTTTGCTCACTTCAAGCATGAGTGGTGAAGGGAAATCTTTTACTGCAATAAATTTGGGTAATATTTTAGCCTTAGCTGGTAAGAAAGTTTTATTAATGGAATTAGATTTAAGAAAGCCTGGTCTTTCTGTAAAACTAGGTGTCTCCAATGATATAGGTTTTAGTAATTTTACCATTGATTCTTCTTTAAAGCCTGCCAATATTGTTAAGCAACTCACAATTAACAAAAATATGTATATCGTTTCTTCAGGCCCATTACCTCCTAATCCTGCCGAAACAATAATGAGTGAATATACCCCTGGCTTAATTGCTGAACTAAAGAAAGAGTTCGATTATATTATTATGGATGCACCACCAATAGGCATTATTGCAGACGCACAACTTTTAGCGAAATATGCAGATGTTACATTATATCTTGTGAGGCAGAAATTTACCAAAAAGGATCAATTAAATATTGTTGAGGAACTTTACAGCTCTGGCAAAATGAAGAACATGGGGATTGTGGTTAATGATATTAGTAGCAAATATTACGGTTATGGTTACGGTTACGGTAACTATGGTCAGAGTGAAAATCAAAAGTGGTACTCTAGTATTTTTAAAAGAATGAAATAAAATGGGAATTGATAAAGTTAAAATTATACAGCTACCTAAAATACTTGATGAGCGTGGAAATCTTTCTTTTCTTGAAGAAGGAAACCAGTTGCCCTTTGATATTAAGCGTACTTATTGGATTTACGATGTACCTGGAGGTGAAATTCGTGGGGGGCATAGTTATTATAGAAATGAAGAGCTTATAATCGCTTTATCTGGAAGCTTTGATGTTGTAATTAATGATGGAATTGAGGGCAAAACGTTTTCACTAAATCGCTCGTACTATGGGATGTATGTGCCAAGTGGTATATGGCGGCATATGGAAAATTTTTCTACAAACTCTGTAGCGCTGATAGTTTCTTCCACCGATTATGATGAAACTGATTATGAAAGAGATCTTGATAAATTTAAACTGTCCAAAAACAATGCGTAAAATTACAACCTATGACTGTTCTGTTTTTGAACTTCCAAAAATAAAAGATAGGGCTGGCAATATAACGCCTGTTCATAATGATATAGAAATACCCTTTTCTATAAGAAGAATATTTTATTTATATGATATACCAGGTGGCGAATCACGAGGCGCTCACGCCCACAGGGAATGTCATCAATTTTTAGTTGCTGCAAGTGGTAGCTTTGAAGTTTTCTTGGATGATGGAAAGACAAAAAGAATTGTTCAATTAAATAGGCCTAATGTTGGTTTACATATTCCACCAGGAATCTGGGCTTCTGAAATCAATTTCTCATCAGGATCTATATGCTTGGTTTTTGCATCAAGCCATTATAATGAATCGGATTATATTAGAGACTATAATGACTTCTTAATTTATTCAAATGGGAATTAGTGTACATCATTTAGCTGATGTTCAAACCGACTCTATTGGGGAACTGACCTTTATTTGGCAGTTTACCGTAGTATTAGCGGGTGCAGTGATAGGAAAAAATTGTAACATCAATGCGAATTGTTTTATAGAAAATGATGTTGTTATAGGTGATAATGTAACTGTAAAGTCTGGAGTACAAATCTGGGATGGTATTAAAATTGAAAATGACGTTTTTATTGGACCTAATGTAACTTTTACTAATGATTTGTTACCACGCTCAAAACAATATCCAACAGAATTTAAAAAAACAATTCTAAAAAAAGGTTGTTCAATTGGAGCAAATTCTACAATAGTTGCCGGAATCGAAATTGGCGAGTACAGCTTAATTGGCGCTGGAAGTGTGTTAACAAAGAATGTACCACCTCATACTCTTTGGTATGGAAATCCGGCAAAATTAAGGGGATATTTAACAGAAGATCTGAAGATATTGGATCTTCAGTTACAGGATAAAGAAACAGGAGAGCAGTTTGTGCTTGATGGGTTTAAACCAATTAAATTATGATAAAATTTTTAGACTTATATAAGATTAATCAGCTTCATAAAAAGAATCTTCAAGACGCATTTGAACGCGTATTAGAATCAGGATGGTATATTATGGGATCTGAGTTAAGAAATTTTGAACAAAAATTCAGTAAGTATACGGGCGCGAAACACACAATCGGTGTGGCAAATGGATTAGATGCTTTAATCTTAATTATTAGAGCTTATAAAGAATTGGGTATTTTTAAAGATGGTGATGAAATTATTGTTCCATCAAATACTTACATAGCCAGTATATTGGCTATATCCGCTAATAATTTAAAGCCTATTCTTGTTGAACCTATTTTAGAAACATATAATCTTGACTATGGTTTAATAGAATCAAAAATTACGGAAAATACTGTTGCAATCTTACCAGTTCATTTATATGGCCAATTATGCGATATGGACAAGATTTGTGCTATAGGTGCTAAGTACGGACTCAAGGTAATTGAAGATTGTGCTCAATCTCATGGGGCAAAGTCGCCAAATGGGCGTTCTGCAGGAAATTTTGGTGATGCCGCTGGCTTTAGTTTTTACCCAGGAAAAAATTTAGGAGCATTGGGAGATGCTGGCGCTATTACTACGAATGATGACAATTTAGCAGAAACTATTCGCGCATTACTGAATTATGGCTCTCAGGTAAAATATGAGAATATATATAAAGGTGTAAACAGCAGGCTTGATGAACTCCAAGCAAGTTTACTTGAGGTAAAACTGGCAAGCCTTGATGATGAAACAGAATTAAGAAGAAAAGTGGCAAATCGGTATTTAACAGAAATTAAGAATCCGAAGATTAATCTTCCTGTTGTTGATTTTCAAGAAAGCCATGTTTGGCACTTATTTGTAATAAGAACGGAAAATCGCACCGAATTGCAACAATATCTGACTAGCCAAGGTATACAAACAGTGATACATTATCCTATTCCTCCTCACAAACAGAAGGCGTACGAAGAGCTTAATGATGTATCTTTACCTATTTCGGAAAAAATTCACCGGGAGGTGCTAAGCTTGCCAATAAGTCAGGTTATGTTAGATGAGGAAATTAGCCGTGTTATTGAGGTTGTAAATAACTACTAATATCTTGAAGCTATTAAAAACAACAATTTTTTCAGGAATTATAACTTTTGTCAAGATTGCTTCAACCTTTGTTGCAAGTAAAATCGTGGCAATAAGTGCTGGACCTGCTGGGGTTGCTGTTGTAGGAGCCTTTACGAATTTTATAACAATATCGCAGACTTTTGCGAATGGGGCAATAAATAATGGGGTTATAAAGTATGCATCAGAGTACAACAATGATTCAATAAAATTAAAGAGCCTAATTAGTACCTCCCTTAAGATAACAATTTATAGCTCAATAATAAGTGGAATATTTCTGATCCTTTTTAGTGGATTTATATCTTCCATAGTATTTATGAATGAGTTGTATATAAATCCAATCAGATTATTAGGGCTAACTATAGTTTTAACTTCGATTAATACATTAATCCTTTCTGTATTAAATGGCTTAGGCGAAATTAAACTATATACTTTTGTGAATGCATCAGGAAGTATAATAAGTCTGATTTTTACTATTATTCTTGTGTTTTTTTATAATGTGATTGGAGCATTATATGCTTTGGTTTTTTCACAATCACTTATACTACTTGTTACTGTATTCCTTCTTAGAAAGAAAAATATTTTTAGGCTTTTTTTTAATATCGAGCCCATAGATAAACAGATTGCAGTTAACTTGAGTAAATTTAGCTTTATGGCAATAATTAGTGCTTTAACAATGCCATTAGCTCAGATTATAATAAGGAATTTTTTAATTTCTAAATTGGGAATTAATGACTCTGGATATTGGCAAGGCATGATGAGAATATCAGATGGATATTTGATGCTAATAACAACATCTTTAAGTACATATTATTTGCCCAAACTTTCTTCGCTAAAAACAAATAGAGAGCTCAAGACTGAAATTTATAACGGTTATAAAGTAATAATACCGGCTGTAATAACTAGCTGTTTGTTAATTTTTTTGTTGCGATTTTTTATTATAAATATTCTTTATACATCCGATTTCATTTCAATGGAAAAATTGTTCATTTGGCAATTATTGGGTGATATATTTAAAATCTTAGCTTGGGTTTTAGCTTATTTGATGTTAGCAAAAGCAATGACTAAGTTATTCGTAATTACAGAAATTATTTTTGGGTTATCTTATATTATAATAACCTATTTTTGTGTTATTAAATGGGGGATATTGGGTACGAGTATCGCATTTGCAATAAATTATTTTTTATACCTATTAGCTATGGTAATCATTTTCAGAAAAAAACTCTCGAAAAATGAATAATGTAGGTGTATTTTGCTTTTACTTTCCTAGCCGTGGAGTTAGTGGTGTACCAGTTCTTTTCTCAAGAATAGCTTTAGCTTTATCCAGAAGGGCATCAGTTAAAAAAGTATATGTAGTTGATTTTGTTGATGGGTACATTGCCGAAAGTATTAAGGGGCAAAGTAAAATAGAATTGATCCCATTTAATTTCGGAAAATCAGTGTATATACCCGATGATGTGACCTTCATTACTCAGGCTATGCTTCCTTACAGATTCCCATCTGAATTGGTAATTCCGGCAACGTCTAAAATTGTGTTTTGGAATCTTCATCCCGATAATCTGGTGCCCGTATTAATTCCATTTCCAGGTTTAAGGAATATCCAATTTTCATCATTCAATTTATATGAAAAAATTGGGAAGATGTTCTTTAAAAGAACCATTGGGCAAGTGAAAACCTTTGCTTCAATTTGTTTGCAAAAAAATGCGCTATTATTTATGGACAGCGTTAATAGGAATAAAACAGCTCAATATCTTTTTTTGGATATTTTAAATAACGATTTTTTACCTGTACCTGCTTTAAATTCGGATAAAAGAATTAATCATAAAGATAATAGCGACCTTACATTTTGCTGGGTTGGTAGACTTTGTGATTTTAAAATCCACATATTATTATACACAATTGATAGGCTCACAATAATATCCAAAGAGTTAAAAATCAAAATCAAGTATAAGATAATTGGCGATGGTCCTTTCCGATTTGAAATAGATAAATTGGATTTGAATAACGAGTTTTTTGAATTGGAGATGCTTGGAGCTGTCAGTAGTGAAAAATTAGATGATATTTTGATAAATGAAGTGGATATTCTAACTGCGATGGGGACATCAGCTTTAGAAGGAGCTAAATTCGCACTACCTACTATTGTTTTAGACTTTTCATATGCTAAAATCGTTGATAATTATAAATATCGGTGGCTTTATAATACAGAAGATTTTGATCTAGGACATAATATATCATCGAAAGACTTTGATCGTGATGGGAATAGCCTAAAACAGATTATTTTAGAATCGTTTCATAATTATAGTGATATTTCCAACAAAACATTAGATTATTTTCTAGATAACCACTCTATTGATGGGGTTGTCGAGAAATTGATTCTTGCAACAGAGGAATCAAATTTGAAGATCACAGACTTCCCAAAGTCAATTTTTAAAAAAAGTTTAATAAGGAACTTATATGAGGTTTTCAAGAAAAAATAATTCTCGTTAATATGAACACAAAAATAATTACATTATTCAAGCCAATATTAATTTTTATAGTGGTTTGGTTATTAGTGTTTTTCCTATATAGCATGAGATTGAGCGAGCTGATTTGGTTTGAAGCCTCTGCTGGATTTAAGTTCTTTTTTATAGCAACTTTTTCATTTTGTTTAGGTTATTTCTTTGTCTTTTTATTAAGAGGGCGTGTCGTGGAAAAACCATTTGTTTATACAGATTCAACTATTAAAAATATAGAAAAACGGATTATTCCGTTTTTTAAGTTTTGGATTTTTTTTACAATTATTGAGGTTATTTTCTCGAAAGGGGTTCCTTTACTTTGGATTATTCAAGGAAGTGAAAAGACGTACTTCGACTTTGGTTTACCGTCATTACACGGGTTGTTAAATGCCTTGCAGACTTCGCTTGGGATTATTAGTTTTTTTTTATACATCAAAACTGGTAAAAAGAAATATTTATATATATGTTTATTTACGTTTATATGGCAGATTGTTGTAATCTCCAGACAGCTAATCGTTACACAAATCATAGAGATATTCTATATTTACTTTATTTTTAGTAAATCTCAGTTAAAGTTAGTTCGAAATCTTTCTTTTTTTGGTTTGTTCTTTATTATACTTTTCGGTGTGGTTGGCGATTTAAGGACAGGTCAGGATAAATTTTACGAATTGGCTATGCCATCGCAAAATTGGATATCTTGGTTGCCATCAGGGTTTTTATGGGTGTATATTTATCTTGCTACTCCATTTAACAATTTACTATTTAATTTTAGTGTTCCAATTACAAATTACGACCCATCATTTCCTAATACTACAAGTCTTTTACTTCCTAGTTTAATTAGGAATTTTTTCTATGGAGATAATACAGTTTCTAATACCTCTGGAGCATTAATTAGCGAAGCTTTTAATGTGAGTTCTGCATTTACCTCACCTTATTTAGATATGGGATACTATGGTATTGCTATATTCTCATTCACTATTGGTATTATTAGTTTTTTAGCATGGTGGTCAAAAGGAAATAAACGAGTACTCTTTCGTGCTGTAATTGCGCAATGTTTAATATTGAGCATATTTTATAATCACTTTTTCTACCTGCCTATAATTTTTCAGTTATTTTGGATATCGCTAATAGTTAAAGATGAAAAATTATAGAACGCTTTTGAAGCTAAGGTCGCAATCAGGGCTGAGCAGAGATGAACGGATCGCAGTGTGTGTGCGGGTAAAAAATGAAGCTAGTGAACTTCCTCGATTTATTGATTCATTAAAAAAACAGAAAATGTTTGAATCTATTCATTTAATATTCTTGGATAGCGGAAGTAGCGATGACACTGTATCAATACTACAAAATTTAAACTGCGATTTATATTCTATACATTCAAGCGAGTTTTCATTCGGTGATTCTTGCAACCTTATGATGAGTCTGTCTGATTCAGAGTTAAATGTTTTTTTTTCAGGACATGTTATACTAGAAGAGGATTGCTTTTTTCAAAGGATTTTTAAATTATTTGAACAAATCGGCGAATTTTCTGGCTACTTCAGACAAATTGTTAATGAATATTTAGGATATTCAATCTATGACAGTACATTTTTAAAGTATTATTTTCCGAGGTATAATGGACAGTCTCCTGTTTTGCTAAAGAAAGGATTTCATTTTTCCAATGCAGGGTCTGTAATTTCTAGAAAACAATGGAAAGAAATTGGTTTTGAAGATGTTGTGGCTAGTGAAGATCAAATATTTGCGGAAGAAGTAAGTGCAAAGTTTGATGGAATTTATTATTTCCCTGATTTAAATGTTAAACATAGTCATAATGAAAGCCCTGAAAGTATAACAAAGAGGGTAAAAATTAATGTTTTAGCCAAAAATCCTAATGGCGTTCCCGCTTATAAGTATTATTTCTCTTTTTTGAAATTGTTTTTAAGCCTCTTTATCAATTCTTTTGAATTTAAGGATTCTCTTAAATTTGCTAAAGCACATTCAGAGGGCTATATTATTAAATAAATATGTTTAGAACATCATTATTAATTCCAACTTACAACGCTGGACCTGAGTTTGAAAATGTTTTGAAAAGTATATCTATTCAGAGCTTAACTGTAGATCGAAAAATTATAATGGATTCAGAATCATCTGATGAGACAGTGTGCCTTGCTAAAAAATATGGTTTTGAAACATTAACCATAAAGCAAGTTGATTTTGATCATGGCTATGTTAGACAATTGCTTTCAGAAGCAGCTAGTGACTGTGATATTTTTATTTATCTTACTCAAGATTGTATTCTCAAGAATGAAGCTTCGATTAAGCATCTGGTTGATGCTTTTGCACAACAGAAAGTCGGTATTGCTTATGGCAGACAATTGCCTCATATAGGCGCTAAAACACTTGAATCTCATGCGCGCTTGTTTAATTATCCATCTACTTCTGTCGTTAAAAAACTTTCAGATAAAGATAAATTTGGAATAAAAACAGCATCATGTTCAAACTCTTTTGCCGCATATAGAAATACAGCATTACGTGATGTTGGCGGATTCCCAAGCCATACAATTTTCGCTGAAGATGTAATTGTTGGTGGGCAAATTTTAATTAAAGGCTGGCAAATTGCATATGTAGCAGATTCTGAGGCTTATCACTCACATGACTATACTATAAAAGAGGAGTTTAAAAGGTATTTCGATATCGGAGTTTTTCATTCAACAAACATTTGGTTGTTAAATGAATTTGGATCCGCAGGTGGAGAGGGTTTTAAATATTTAAAATCAGAACTAAAGTACGTAATTAAAAATAATCCTCTAGTTTTGCCTAAAATGGCTATGTCTATAGCAGCTAAATTTTTAGGTTATAAATTAGGTATGCTACACGAAAAATTGTCGCTAAAGCAAAAGAAAATATTCTCAATGCATAGTAAATACTGGGATAAATTAGAAAAAAATAAATGAATCATTTAATATTCGGAGGTTCTGGGTTTATAGGGACCCATCTAAAAGATTATATTTCCAAAACGCTATCTCTTGCTGATCCTGTCTACAGCTATGATATTAAGAAAAAGGTTAGCGAAGATTTTACAATACTAGATATTAGACAACGTATAAATTTGAAATTAGATGGTGTTAATAATAGTGTAATTTATAATCTAGCTGCCGTGCATACCACGCCAGGTCATCCTGACCATGAATATTTTGAGACCAATATATTTGGAGCACAGAATGTATGTGATTTCGCTAGAAAGAATAATATTAATACCATTGTTTTTACCAGTTCAATTGCTCCCTATGGCGCTTCTGAAGATTATAAGACAGAAGAAACTTTACCAATGCCCAATACGCCATATGGCATCTCTAAACTAACGGCAGAATATATTCATAAACTTTGGCAATCAGAAGACCCTGAAAACCGAAAACTTATAATCGTTAGACCTGGAGTGGTTTTCGGTAAGGAAGAAGGTGGTAATTTTACCAGATTATATAATTCACTTAAGAAGGGCTTTTTCTTTTACCCGGGGAGAAAGGATACGATCAAAGCATGTGTTTATGTAAAGGATGTTGCAAGGATATTATATGAAGCAGGACAAAAGGAAAAACCGGGGCACATTACTTTTAATTTAACATATTTTCCTGCGCCTACAATTGAGGAAATCTGTATCACCATGGCAAAGGCTACTCATATTAAAGCACCGAAAATATTGGTGCCAGGTTGGGCATTAAAGACCGCGGCAGGCTCGGCTTATTTTGGCGCCAGGGTATTAGGTAAAAATATTAGTGGTATTCATCCTGATCGAGTAAAGAAGTTAATGATATCGACAAATATTTCAGGAGAAAAGCTTAGTCAATCACCCTATAAATTGCAATTTTCATTAATGGCAGCATTAACTGATTGGTACAATGATTGTGAAAGTGTAGGATTGTACTAGCAGAGTATTTTTATTTCTTTAGATACAAAAAAAGCTTACAGCTGTTGTAGGCTTTTTTTGTATCTACCTAATTAAGGCATTTATCTACTATTTTAGGTTTCATAGATACTCGTTTTCATAGAAAGTTATATTACCTATATATTGCGTCATTATTATCGATTTTTATTTTGATAATGATTTTTTAACTTTGAATTCAGAATTTGGGCATCAATTTTGTTCATTATGATTCATTCAAAACAAAAACAAGAAATAAATGTTTAAGTTTTCCCTTTAAGCCTATGCAAACACGTTACTTATTTATACTTAAATACATACTACCCATAACTGACCTAATCATGGTCAATATTGTGTACTTTTTTGCATACGAATTTACCGCTTATATGGGTAAGGCGGTGAGTTCTGAATTGCAGTGGCATTACATTGTAGTTTGTAATCTGATCTGGATTGTGAGCACTACAAGCTTTGGACTTTATAGTGAATATGGGTCGCGTAGGATTGAGCGAATCTATCGTGGGACCTGGAAAAGTGTGGTTTTACATGCTGTGTTGTTTTCAATTTACCTTTTCTTCTCTAAACAAAATGATTTCTCCAGATCTTTTCTGGTGATTTTTTATGGCATGTTGGCCATTTTGTTTTTGGTGAACCGCTTTATTGGTACCTCTTTTCAGTTTTTATTATTTAATCATTTACGAGGCGTTAAATCAGTTGCTATTATGGGTAACAACGCAACTGGTTTACAATTGGCCAGTTATTTTGAAAAGCAGCGTTATATTGAATTTCATGGTTTTATAGGCGATGTACCTGAGGATTATTTGGATCGCAATGGTCAGATTTCCGATATGGTTGGCCGCCAGTTTAAAATGGCTGTTGACAAAGGGATTAAAGATATTTATGTTACCATTGCACCAGAGCGGATGGCAGATATGACCTTGCTTACAGAAGAGGCAGAACGTCAATGTGTGCGTTTGAAATTTATCCCCGATATTAGCGGGGCCTTATTGTCCCCTTATACAGTGAGTTATCTGGGAAACGAATTCCCTGTGATTTCTTTACGTTCTGAACCACTGGAGAAGATACATAATCGCTTTAAAAAACGCGCTATTGACGTTGTATTTAGTGGTTTAGTAATTCTTTTCGTATTAAGCTGGTTGTATCCAATTATTGCGCTATTAATAAAAATGCAGAGTAAAGGTCCTGTCCTGTTCAAGCAATTAAGGAGTGGACGTGATGACGAAGCTTTCTGGTGTTTTAAATTTAGAAGCATGCGCATGAATGCCGATAGTGATAAAAGACAAGCGAGCAAAAATGATGACCGGATTACACCGATAGGTAAATTTCTTAGAAGGTCAAGCTTAGATGAGTTGCCTCAGTTTTTTAATGTGTTCATGGGGCACATGAGTGTAGTCGGTCCCCGTCCGCATATGTTAAGCCATACCGAACAATATAAAGGTATCGTAGATCAGTTTATGGTTCGCCATTTTTTAAAACCGGGAATAACTGGCTGGGCACAGGTAAACGGCTACCGTGGCGAAACTAAAGAAGATTATAAAATGGTAAAACGAGTGGAACACGATATCTGGTATTTAGAGAATTGGAGTGCCATGCTGGATGTGAAGATTATCTTTATGACCGTAATTAATATGGCTAAAGGTGAGGAGAATGCTTTTTAATTTGGTAATTAATGAATAACAATAAGAAACCTACCTTAATTATCCTTGCGGCTGGAATGGCCAGCCGATATGGGGGGAACAAACAAACAGAATCGTTCGGTCCTAGTGGTGAAACCATCATGGAATATTCTATTTATGACGCCATCAGGGCGGGTTTTGGCAAGGTGGTTTTTATTATCCGAAAAGAATTTGCTGAAGCCTTTGCTGCGCAAATTGAGCACAAATTAAGCGGTAAAATTGAAATTGATTATGCTTATCAATCGCTGGAAAGCTTTAGCAATGATATTGAGTTTTCGAAAGAAAGAACAAAACCTTTTGGTACTGCACATGCGCTACTTTGTTGCAAGGGTAAGGTGAGTGAGCCTTTTGCAGTAATTAATGCCGATGACTTTTATGGTTTAGATGCCTTTAATAAAGCCTATACATTTTTAACCCGAGAGATTCAGGATGATTTATTTGCCTGTCTTGGATATAAATTAAAGAATACGGTAAGTGAGTTTGGCGCAGTTACCAGGGGAGAAATCAAAACCAATGCAGCAGATGAAATTGTTTCGATTAATGAACGAAGAGAGATTATTTTAAAAGATGGGCAAATTGTTAGCTTTGAAAAAGACCAACAGCAGATCTTGGCTGTGGATACGCAGGTGAGCATGAACTTTTTTTGTTTTACACCTGCTTTTATTGATTGGATGGAGGATAAGTATTATGCATTCTTATCTGCAAATAAGGGCGAGCTTAAGGCGGAGTTTCTTATACCGGAAGTTGCCGATCAATTGATCAAAAGTGGTGAAGCCCGTATCAAAGTTATTGCTACGGATGCCAAGTGGTTTGGGGTTACCTTTAAGGAAGATGCAGCCATGGTAAAAGAAGAACTTTTAAAACTTTCTAACGCACAAACCTATCCTGTTGATATTTGGGATGTAAGTACTCCGATAACACAATTATAGTTTTTGGAGCCCGTAAGGGCTTTTCTTTTATTGAACTTTGGTGAAGGCGTTAAATTGATAATTAATAACGTTCTTTGCCGTTTGAATTAAAATTTATCAGATGAAGAAAATCTTAGTCCTCCTATTTTTAGTCGTTTCCATTTACGAGGTTAAAGCCCAGGCTGTTTATCAACCTTACTCTTATCAATTTTACCAGAAACTGAGTAGTGAGATTTATAATCCAAATACACGGATTCACAGCTCTTTAAAGCCTTTTTTTATTGATGATAGTTTGCTGCGCGATAAGAGTAGCATATTGTTAAGTATTGGCGCAGATTCAACGAGAAAATCATGGGCGGCCAGAAAGTTGTTTCAAGAGCATTTATTTGATATTCAAAAAGAAGATTTTACGGTTTATGCCGATTTTTTGCCTGACTTCCAGATCGGGAGAGATTTTTCAGGAAAAAAAAATACTTATTTAAATACCCGTGGTTACCAGGTTGGCGGTACAATAGGAAAGAAATTTTCTTTTTATACCAGTGGGTTCGAAAATCAGGGCCGCTTTGCAGATTATTATAGAAATTATATCGATCAAACTGGAGTTGTTCCTGGCCAATCTTATAACCGTGTTGGTGGTAAATACGGTCAGGGTTATAATCCCGACATTAATCCTTTAACTGCAGATTGGTCTTATGTAACCGCTACCGTATCATATACGCCCATAAAATATTTGAATGTTACTGCTGGGTATGATAAAAACTTTGTGGGAGATGGTTACCGGTCCTTATTATTATCTGATTATGCATCTCCTTATCCATTCTTAAAATTAACAGGGAACTTAGGTAATGTACAATATATGGTGATGTGGGCAGCGATGCAGGATCCAAGTGCACCACGGTTGTCTTATGAAGCTGGTTTTAGAAAAAAGGGTGGGATATTCCACTATTTAGATTGGAACGTGAATAATAGGTTGTCGATCGGATTCTTTGATTCAATTGTATGGGCGCAAACAGATGACGCAGGGAACAGAAGAGGTTTTGACTGGGGTTATGCGAATCCAATTATTTTCTTAAGACCAATTGAAGCTTCAAGCGGCTCTCCAGACAACGCCTTAATAGGGTTTACAGGAAAATATAAATTTGCAAAGGAACTGGTTGCATACGGCCAGTTTTCTTTAGATGAATTTCAGGCAAAGGAGTTTTTCTCTTCAGAAGGTAGTTCAAGAAATAAATATGCATGGCAACTGGGATTTAGAGGTGCGGATGTTTTTAAAGTTGAAGGCCTAAATTATTTATTAGAATACAACACGGCTAAACCTTATACTTTTTCTTCGCGTAAACCTATCCTAAATTATGCGCAATATGGGGAGCCTTTGGCACATCCGCTGGGTGCAAACTTTAGAGAGTTGATTGGTTTGTTAAACTATTCTTATAAACGTTTTGATTTTAGCGGCGAACTGATGTATGCTAAGTACGGCCTTGATATCTCTGGACAGAACTATGGTAAGAACATTTTCGAGCCTTATACTGATGCGGTGCAAACTACAGGGAATTATACTACACAAGGGATCCGTACCAATCTTTTTTACGCTGAAGGAAAAGTTGCATACGTGGTTAACCCGAAATACAACCTGCGCTTAGAACTAGGCGGTGTGGTTAGGAGAGAAAGTAACAATTTAGGTAAAAATACAACCGGATTAATTACTTTCGGCTTACGGAGTTCGTTTAGAAATTTATACTCTGATTTTTAGTTAAGCTTATGATATGATAAAGCCTCAGTTATTTATATAGCTGAGGCTTTATGTTTTATTAATTATCCGTCATCCTGACGATAGGAAGGATCTTTACTTGCAAAATTGAGACTCTTCGCTGCGCTTAGAATGACAATCATTACAAGAATGATGGTAGCCTACCCTGCCATGCTATTTGTTGTTCTTTTTACAGCCACTTTTCTTACTGCCGCTATAATTGCATTTTTATCATAACCGCATTCGGCCCAAAGCTCGGCCTGTTCTCCATGTTCGATAAACTGATCTGGAATACCTAAACGGATCACATTGGCACTATAACCATGATCGGCCATAAACTCCAGTACTGCTGAACCCACTCCACCTGGCAAAGAGCCATCTTCTACGGTGATTACATATTTATATTTAGCAAATACTTCATGTAGTAGCTGCTCATCCAATGGCTTCACAAAACGTAAATCGTAATGTGCTGGATAAAAACCTTCGCTGTTTAATTCGGCTCGTGCCTCAACGGCAAAGTTACCTACGTGGCCAATAGTTAATAAGGCTACATCCTCTCCATCACAGATCTTACGTCCTTTGCCAATTTCTAATGCTTTGAATGGTCGCTTCCAATCGGGCATAACACCATTACCACGTGGGTAACGGATTACAAATGGCCCCACATTTTCTTGTTGAGCAGTAAACATCAGGTTACGCAATTCTTCTTCGTTCATTGGCGAAGAGATCACTAAATTCGGGATACAGCGCATGTAAGCAATATCATATGCACCATGGTGTGTTGCACCATCAGCACCTGCTAAGCCCGCCCTATCCAAACAAAACACTACGTTTAGCTTTTGAATGGCTACATCATGGATCACCTGATCGTATGCCCTTTGCATAAAGCTTGAATAGATGTTACAAAAGGGAACTAATCCTTGTGTCGCTAAACCAGCCGAGAAAGTCACGGCATGTTGCTCTGCAATACCCACATCGAATGCACGTTTTGGCATCGCTTTCATCATAATATTCAACGATGATCCTGATGGCATAGCAGGTGTAATACCTACAATTTTATCATTCGCCTCTGCCAGCTCAACCATGGTATGCCCGAAAACATCCTGGTATTTTGGCGGTTGCGGCTTATCGGGAGTGCTTTTTTTGATTTCACCGGTAATCTTATCGAAAAGACCTGGTGCATGCCACTTGGTCTGATCTTTTTCTGCCAATGCAAAACCTTTACCTTTTACAGTAACGCAGTGTAAAAGTTTAGGACCGGGAATAGCAGATAAATCTTTTATGGTCTGTGCTAAACGTTTTACATCGTGCCCGTCAACGGGGCCGAAGTATCTAAAATTTAAGGCTTCGAATAAATTACTTTGTTTAAGTAAGGTTCCTTTAATGCTTTTCTCAATTTTCTTAACATACTTATGTGCATTAGGGCCTAGTTTAGAAAGCCCTGTGAGTACATGAGAAATATCATCACGGAAACGGTTGTACGATTTTGAAATGGTGATGCTGGTTAAATATTCCTTAAGTGCACCCACATTCGGATCGATAGACATGCAGTTATCGTTCAGGATCACAAGTACATTACTGTTTTCGATCCCGGCATGGTTTAATCCCTCAAATGCTAAACCAGCTGTCATGGCGCCATCGCCGATAACGGCAACGTGTTGCCGATCGGTTTCACCTTTTAACTGCGAAGCCACCGCCATCCCTAAAGCGGCCGAAATTGAAGTAGAAGAATGGCCTACACCAAAGGTATCATATTCACTTTCTGAAATCTTCGGGAAACCGCTAATACCACCGTATACACGGTTGGTATGGAATAAATCCCTACGCCCGGTTAATATTTTATGTCCGTATGCCTGATGGCCTACGTCCCAAACCAACTTGTCGTAAGGGGTATTTAATGCATAGTGTAAGGCCACTGTTAATTCAACAACACCTAAACTGGCTCCAAAATGGCCACCGTTAACACTAACTACATCAATGATATACTGTCGTAATTCCTGGCTTATTTGTTCTAAGTCAGATTCGCTATATTGCTTTAAATCAGCGGGATAGTTGATTTTAGATAATAGGGGGCCAGCTTTTACTTGCATTCGAAATTTATGGTAAAAAACAAGATACAAAGTAAGGCAAATTTGTTTTAATATAGAAGAGAAAAATAGTGGTTTATTATTGAGCGTTAAGCGGTTGGCGTTGAGGGCTTAGCGGGTGCAGATTAAGGGTTTAGGTTTAAGTCAAAAGGAATATTAACCACAGATAAAATGGATACACACAGATAAACCTCAGTTCTATTTGTATTTGTGGTAAAATGGCTTTAGTTATTGACAATTGGGTTATGGGCGTTTAGTTGTGTTTATGAGATAGCGGATAAGGTTAAGGAAAACCGTTTTGGGTTTAAAAACAAAATTAACCGTAGATAAACACAGCTATAAATATAGATCTGTGTTTATCTGTGGTAAAAATCTAAAATTAATGACATTAACTTTAGGGTTTAGTGGTTAATAGGCTAGGGTTTATATTATTAAGGGCTAAAATTTTTCGTTATGTTTGTCTCTTCACATGCAGGCAGAGAATTTTGAAATTAAACTTCCGGTATTCGAAGGCCCCTTCGATTTGTTGCTGTTCTTTATAGAGCGGGATGAACTCAATATCCAGGATGTGGAGATTGCCAAAATCACCAACGACTTTTTGGCCTACATCCATCAGCTCCTTGCTTTAAATGTAGAAGTTGCCAGCGAATTTATCTTAGTGGCCGCAACCTTGATGCGCATTAAATCTAAAATGCTTTTGCCAAGGATTGAGGTTGATGAAGCCGGAAATGAAATTAATGCTGAACAAGACCTGATCGCAAGGCTTATCGCCTATAAGCAGTTTAAATCTGCAGCAGAAGAAATGAAAGTTTTTGAAGAGGAACGGCTTAAACAAGATCAACGGGGTAATATTGCATATGATTTAACCCTGGCCGCCGCATCTTCCAGTCACCAGGATGAACTTTTATCATTGGATCTCTATAAACTTTTAACCGTTTACCACCGAACGATGCAGAAGTATGAGCTGCGCAGCGAAGAGGTTAAACACACCGTGGTACAATATCCTTACACTATCGAGCAACAAAAACACTTTATTGCGAATCTGCTCGATATCAATAAACAGATCGATTTTGCCTTAGTGCTTAAAAATTCGGAGAATAAAGTGCATTTCGTTTATAATTTCCTGGCTATTTTAGAAATGTTGCAGCAACAAATCGTAGAGATAACCATTGGGAGCGGCTTTAACAACTTTAATGTGAAAGCATTATCCTAATACGGCCTAAATTAAATTTGAATTTCTTACTTTTGCCAAAAAAATACAAACCTCATATAATGATGACACGCGACAACCAAATTTTTGAACTTATTGATAAGGAGTTAAACCGCCAAGAGCATGGTTTAGAGCTTATTGCATCAGAAAACTTTGTAAGCAAGCAAGTGATGGAAGCTGCCGGATCGGTACTAACCAACAAATATGCTGAAGGCTTACCAGGAAAACGTTACTATGGCGGTTGCCAGGTAGTGGATGTAGTAGAGCAGATTGCTATCGATAGGGCAAAAGAGTTGTTCGGCGCAGCATGGGTAAACGTTCAGCCACACTCTGGCGCACAAGCTAACGCAGCAGTAATGCTTGCCGTTTTGCAGCCAGGCGATAAAATATTAGGATTTGATCTTTCTCATGGAGGCCACTTAACCCATGGCTCGCCTGTTAACTTTTCGGGTAAACTATACCAGCCTTTATTTTATGGCGTTGTAAAAGAAACAGGATTAATTGACTATAAAAAATTAGAAGAAGTTGCTTTAGCCGAAAAACCTAAATTAATTATCTGCGGTGCATCTGCTTATTCCCGCGAGTGGGATTACGCTTTTATCCGTGCAGTAGCTGATAAAATCGGTGCTTTGGTTTTAGCTGATATTTCTCACCCTGCAGGTTTAATCGCAAAAGGATTATTGGCCAATCCGCTTCCACATTGCCATATTGTAACCACTACCACCCACAAAACTTTACGTGGTCCACGTGGAGGTATGATTATGATGGGGCAGGATTTCGAAAATCCATGGGGATTAAAAACACCTAAAGGCGAAATCCGTTTAATGAGTAACCTGCTCGATATGGCGGTTTTCCCTGGTACACAAGGTGGTCCGTTAGAGCATATTATTGCAGCTAAAGCAATTGCTTTTGGCGAAGCTTTAAGCGAGGAGTACGGAACATATATTAAACAAGTTGCCGCTAATGCACAGGCAATGGCCAAAGCATTTGTAGCTAAAGGATATGGCATTATTTCTGGAGGTACAGATAACCACTTGATGCTGATCGATCTTCGAAATAAAAATATTACTGGTAAAGTAGCTGAAAATGCTTTAGAGAAAGCTGAAATTACAGTGAACAAAAACATGGTTCCTTTCGATGATAAATCGCCGTTTGTAACTTCAGGTATCCGTGTAGGTACTGCCGCAATTACTACACGAGGTTTAAAAGAGACTGAAATGCAGAAGATTGTAGATTTAATCGACCAGGTTTTAACCAATCCGGAAGATGAAGCTAACCTGAATAGTGTAAAAGCTGAGGTGATTAAGTTGGTAAGTGCCTTCCCACTATATAAATAAGATTATACATTCACTCGGCTAGAGTGACAATGACACAAGCAGTTACATTAATTTGTAACTGCTTTTTTTTGTGAAGTAAGTTTTTCGCCTTAATGATGTAAAACAAACGTTTGTTTTATATATTTGACCAATAAAATGATGTAACTTATGTGTGGAATAGTAGGCTATATTGGCTACAGAGAAGCCTGGCCGATTGTATTGAAAGGTCTTAAAAGATTAGAATACCGGGGTTATGATAGTGCTGGTATTGCACTGATGAACGATAGTGGTCAGCATATTTATAAAAAGGCTGGAAAAGTAGCTGTTTTAGAAGAATATGCCGAAGACAAAGATAAGTCTGGTACAATTGGTATGGGACATACGCGATGGGCAACTCATGGCGTGCCTTCCGATAGAAACTCTCATCCCCACACATCAAATGGCGGTAAGCTGTCTATTATCCATAATGGAATTATCGAAAACTACGCCACCTTAAAAGAAGAATTGACTAGTCGTGGCCACGAGTTTAAAAGCGACACCGATACAGAGGTATTGATCCACCTGATTGAAGAAATCCAGGAAATTGAAAATATTGATCTTTTAGAAGCAGTTCGTTTGGCTTTGCAGGAAGTGAACGGTGCCTACGCCATCGTGATTATGGATAAAGAACACCCTGATCGTTTAATTGTGGCGAGGAAAGGAAGTCCGATGGTAATTGGTGTTGGAGCAGGAGAATATTTTATTGCCTCTGATGCGACCCCGATTATTGAGTATACTAAAACCGTAATTTATTTAAAGGATGGCGAAATCGCCCTGATTACCAAAAATGACCTTTTAGTTAAACAATTGGATAACGTAGTGCAAACCCCCTTAATTCAAGAGTTACAGTTAAAACTTGAGATGCTGGAGAAAGGTGGCTTTGATCACTTTATGCTTAAAGAAATTTATGAGCAGCCACGTTCAATTAAAGATTGTATGCGTGGACGGATTTATCCTGAAGAAGGAAAAGTTCAGCTTGGCGGGATCAAAGAATTCGCAGAGAAATTAAAAAATATAGACCGGATCATTATTGTGGCCTGCGGAACATCGTGGCATGCAGGTTTGGTTGGCGAATACCTGATCGAAGAATATGCCCGTATACCTGTAGAGGTGGAGTATGCTTCAGAATTTAGGTATAGAAATCCAATTATCACCGAAAAAGATGTAGTAATTGCCATTTCACAATCCGGCGAAACTGCCGATACCATGGCGGCCATCGAGATGGCTAAAGAACGTGGAGCAACTATTTTTGGGATCTGTAATGTTGCTGGGGCTTCCATCCCGCGTTTAACCCATGCCGGGGTTTACACCCATGCGGGTCCAGAAATTGGCGTAGCCTCAACAAAAGCATTTACTGCCCAGGTAACGGTTCTAACCTTGATGGCCTTTTATATGGCGCAACAAAAAGGGACCATTACCACCTCAAAATTAATCGAGCTTTTAACCGAACTGGATCATATCCCAGAAAAGATCCAGGTTGCTTTAGAATCGAACGATCTGATCAAAGAAGTTGCAGAAAAGATCAAAGATTCTACCAACTGTTTGTTCTTGGGAAGAGGTAGTGGTTTTCCTGTGGCCTTAGAAGGTGCCTTAAAACTTAAGGAAATTTCTTATATCCACGCAGAGGGTTATCCTGCAGCGGAAATGAAACATGGGCCTATCGCTTTAATTGATGAAGAAATGCCGGTGGTTTTTATTGCTACGCAGAATTCATCATACGAAAAAGTAATCAGCAATATACAAGAAGTAAAAGCAAGAAAAGGTAAAGTGATTGCGATTGTAACCCAGGGAGACTCGGAGGTGAAGAAAATGGCCGATTACTGTATCGAAATTCCTGATGCCAATGAAGCCTTTTTACCACTTATAGCAACTATTCCGCTTCAGTTATTGTCGTATCATATTGCGGTGATGCGTGGTTGTAATGTAGATCAGCCTAGAAACTTAGCTAAATCTGTAACAGTAGAATAATTTTATAACAAAACAAATAAATAGGACTTTGCATTAATTTGTAGCTGCTTTTTTGTTAGGGGAGTATTTAAATACTGACTTTGTTAACTAAGCCAGATTGAACGGATGCCGTTTTAATCTATATATTTTGATATTGATGAATTAAAACGGCAGGAGGAAAAGCGGGCTGCCATAGGCACAAATGCTAAATTCTAAAGAAATAAATCTTGTTGGAGATTGAAGCGGTATTAAAAAATAGCCTGAAAATGGAGTGGCAATCCTAATCTTAATCTTGTAAAAAGTAAAGGGCCGATATTCTTTAGAAGAAATATCGACCCTTACCATCTAAATTAACGCTCTCGAATATATAAACGGAAATTATCGCCATTTTGTTTTGAGAAAATGAAAAAAATAAGTTATTTCTCGTAACTACCTAAGGTTGAGGGAGAAATTCTTGCATTTCCTTTAGCATCATGATTGAGGTAATCAAAGAAATACGGATCAGTACTTAAATCAGTTCCCTTTTTTCTGACGATGCTACCGGAAGATACCCGAAAATCTTCTAGATCTTGATTAATGAAAAGAGGATCGGTATTTAAAATGTTGCCATTGTTACTGTAAGCACTGTTGTTAGACCGGATTAAATTGCTCCATAAATTGAACTGCACTATTGCAGCCGTTTTCTTTTGGATATCCAGTTCATTCGTTAAATTCCCCCATATGATATTATTGGTTAAATCTACCTGAAGTTTGTTATAAGCATTTGCCGATAAATAATCCGAAAAACTCAGAGCGGCAGTTTTACGTGGGAAATTTGAGTTGTAACCAGCAAAAGTATTCTGTTTTAAGTTGTAATTCCCTCCCCCTACTGCATATATTAAGTAATTGCCGCAGTTATACATTACATTATTAAATGCAAGCAGTTCCGAGTGGTAGCCAATGTAAGCCGCCACCTGCATATTTTTAATAGTACTATTGCTTAAAATTAATTTGGGGTTGTTGTTCACGGACAAAGAATCGGAGGTAATGCCAACAGATGCATTTTTAATAATCGCATTTTTAATAAGCCCACATCCGGTTCGTTTTAAGAAAATCCCTTTCCATTGTCCGGGCTCATCGCTATATATGTATTCCAGCCTGTCGCTACAAAATAGTACAGGTTCAGTAAGGCTGCCATTAACCACTAGATTCCCTTCTATATTTAAATTTGCATCCTTGTGAAAATAAATTTTAGTTCCAGGCTGGATGGTTAGTGACCCTCCGTTCTTAACGGTTAACGATCCATTAATAATGTAGGGTAAAGCTTTTGTCCAGATGGTATTGGCATTAATCGTCGATTCGTTAACAAATACAGCATTCTGCCCATAAGCTAAAAGCTGAATCACCTGTTTATTCCCATTTGTATTTAATATGATAGAATCTTGAACAAGAAAGGGCAGGTTAGTTGAATTTGGGTTGATCGAAACTTTGACAAAAAGGTTTATAGAATCCCTGCCGTTTATAATGAGATCATTTTTGCTCTGCGTTTGCTCCCCGTTAATGTTAATGCTAAAAGCCGAAGTATTGCCACCTGATAATCTGATTTCGGAAACTTTAACCGCATCATTGTTCCAGTTAACGATCTTTATTCTTTTGGTTATTGATCCTACTGAAGTAAAAATGGTATCAAATAATACTTCTTTATTAGAGATGTTTAGTTTGGCGTTCGGATCTGTGGTTATACGCTCCCCTTTCCGGCAAGCTGAACCAAAGAATAAAATTAAAAGCACTAAACCAATATTTAAACGCATAAATCAAACTTAGAAAAATGTTTGGCCACTTACAATAGCGCTTAAACCGTGTAACCGTAATTATTCTGCAAAGGCAAGGGCTGCAATGCTCACTTTTGCCGCCCCAATAGTTAAGAGTGTATTGGCACAGGCTTCAAGTGTTGCCCCGGTGGTTATTACATCGTCAACCAGTAAAATATGTTTACCGATGATTTCTTCAGCAGAATTTACCTGAAAAACATCTTTCATGTTTTCATACCGGTTATACCTGCTTTTTTTAGTTTGACTCTCCGTTGAAGTAGTCCGGATAAGGTGATCTTCACTAATATCTATTCCCATTTGTGATGCAATTCCTTCTGCAATAAAGCTACTTTGGTTATAACCCCTAATCTTATATTTTTTACGATGCAAAGGAACTGGGATAACCATGTTGATATCTTGGTAAAGAATTCCGCTTTTTAGCCGCTCGCCTAGCATATTGCCTAATAATACCCCAACATCGGTTCTGCCATTATATTTTAAGTTGTGGATTAAGTTTTGAACCTTCGCTCCTTTTCTAAAATACAACATGGCCATTGCAGCATTAAGTGGTAAGCGGCCCCATAACTGCTTGGCAACCCTATTATCTGCATGTTGGTGATAATCGGTAAAAGGGAGATCGTATAAGCATTTTAAACAAATCAACTGTTCGTGGCGAAACAAAGAATTGCCGCATGCATTGCATAAATTTGGGAATAGCAATCCAAATAAGTCCGAAGTCCATTGTTTTACCAGATGCATTTAACTAATTTATAAAATATTTTTGACTTCCGAAGTTTAAAAGGCAGAGAGGTTGGAAAACTTCGGAAGTTTGCCTAGTGATATATTCTTTATGATTTTTAGGAAAGCTGGTTCAGTGTTACTATGTAGGTGTTGTCCCGCCATCCGTTACAAAGCCTTGGTTCGTTCCTCACCATCGGGTTTTCCACTTCTGTCGGGTTTATTCTGCAGGGTCTTCCTAAGTTTTAAACGGCTGTGTGCAGGGGAAAACTTCGGAAGTCTCTTCAGGCCACGCTGGGTTTAATGCTACACTATATATTAAGAGTGCCTTTGTTTTTTTAGCAAAGCAGGTTCGGTGCTACTATACAGGTATGTTCCCGCCATACGCTGTAGCCCTGGTAGAAAAACCGGGGGCTGCCGCTGCTGTCGGGTTTAGCTGGCAGGGTCTTCCGGAGTTTTAAACGGCCGGGCGGAGGAGAAAACCCGGTAAGTCTGAAGAGACTAGACAGCTACAAACAGCTGTTCCCCTAAAAAGTTTTGCCCTGCGGTGTATTTTTTCTGTCTGAAAACCATGTTGTTATCCCAAACCTTCAGATATTCGGGGTAAAACCTTTGGATATTCATTAAAAATCCTTACTTTTGCATCCCGCTTCGGAGGAAGGGTTTGATTGAAAAGATGGCAGAGCGAGATGGAGGGCATGTTTATTTTAAAATAAATATTGCGGGAGCGGAAAAGATTGCTACCTTT
>NZ_CAKKMS010000004.1 GCF_918698245.1 Pedobacter sp. Bi126
CAGCTCAAATAAAAACATTTAGGTGCCTATATCGGTGGTGTCCACCTCTTCCCATTCCGAACAGAGAAGTTAAGCCCACCAGAGCCGATGGTACTGCGGTAACACGTGGGAGAGTAGGTCGGTGCCAAATCTTAAAAGAAACCCTTCAGCAGAAATGTTGAAGGGTTTTCTTCGTTATATACAGGGCTCTGTGTTTTAAGGCCGGTGAAATTGAAATACTGAAAGGCGAAAAGCTGAAAGAGCATAGACCAAAGGCAATGCCGCTTTAGTCTTTAAGCTTTCTTCTTTAGTCTTGAAAAAAATATTCAGGTGCCTATATCGGTGGTGTCCACCTCTTCCCATTCCGAACAGAGAAGTTAAGCCCACCAGAGCCGATGGTACTGCGGTAACACGTGGGAGAGTAGGTCGGTGCCAGATCTTAAAAGAAACCCTTCAGCAGCAATGTTGAAGGGTTTTCTTCGTTTAAAAGCATTTTATAGCCATGCCTATCTTGTTTTCACCATTAAGGAGTTAAGATGGGTTAAGGCACTGCTCCCGCTGATTATGCTGATCTCCGCTGATTTTTTACACCTTCCGTCCCAGGTTCAATAGCCCTGATGGCAGCGGAAATCCCTTTTGGGCAGCGGTAGATTGTCTATCCCAAGGGTTTCCAAAAAGGATTGCAGCGTACAGCAGGACGGAACCGAACATACATGTTACTGTTACTGCGCTCCTAATAATCAAAAAATTAATCTTTAGATTATGCTTAATAAATAATATTGAATTTTAAATGTGGAGATTAAGCATTAGCTTCTTCTTTAACTGCTAACTGACCACAAGCAGCATCAATATCTTTACCACGGCTACGGCGGATGTTGGTGTTGATCCCCTGGCTTTTCAAGTAATTAGAAAAAGCATCGATCTTATCGCCTTCGGCATTGGTGAAATCAGCGAAAGAAATGGGATTATATTCGATCAGGTTTACCTTGCAAGGAATATGTTTGCAGAATTTAGCTAAATCCATAGCATCCGAAATTTCATCGTTAAAGTGATTAAAAACAATGTATTCGTAAGTTACCGGATTTTTAGTTTTAGCGAAGTAGTATTTTAACGCATCGGCTAATGCTTTTAACGAGTTGGCCTCATTGATTGGCATGATCTCGTTACGTTTTTTATCATCAGCGGCGTGAAGTGAAAGTGCGAGATTAAACTTAGCACCGTCATCGCCCAATTTTTTGATCATTTTAGCAATACCCGCTGTAGAAACCGTAATACGCTTATAACTCATGTTTAAGCCATCTGGTGCAGTGATACGCTCAATCGATTTCAATACATTGGCGTAGTTTAACAACGGCTCTCCCATGCCCATATACACGATATTGGTAAGGGGATTGTTGTAATTCTGTTTAGCCTGCTTATCAATTAATACAACCTGGTCATAAATCTCATCAGCGTTTAAATTGCGCTTACGGTCCATGTAGCCAGTTGCACAGAACTTACAGGTTAAACTGCAGCCTACCTGAGAGCTTACGCAAGCGGTCATACGGTCTTCTAAAGGAATTAAAACCCCCTCTACAATATTACCGTCTGCTAACCTGAAAGTGTTTTTAATGGTATGGTCGTTACTAAACTGAGAATTGTTAACCTGAACAGCATTAATGGCAAAAGTTTCGTCCAATGCTTTACGAAGATCTTTAGAAAGATTGCTCATCTGCTCGAAACTTGTAGCCGATTTCTCCCAAAGCCATTGGTAAATCTGTTTAGCCCTAAATGCAGGTTGTTGCATCGCTACAAGATGTTGTTGCAACTGAGGTAGATCCAATGCACGGATATCGGTTTTTTTTGCTGTTACCATTTGTTGCAAAGGTACTTAAAAAAGGTGTAAGGCAGAAAGACAGAAGCTTGAGGGTGCCTACAAGATGCCAAATTTTACAATTAATTAGCTTTATCTTCCTCTGCCTCTTGAGTTTGACTTGCTGATAGCTTTACCTTTGGCAGGTCTGGAATTTCTGTTTCCCGCATTGCTTTTACCTGTTGGTTTTGCCACTGAATGACCTGCGCCCTTTTTTCCTGTTGATTTTGGGCCAGACGGCTTTGGTTTAAATGCCTTTTTTTGCTGTTCTTCTTTAAGTTCAGGGATTTCTTCCCACGTATTTGTTTTTTTCTTAGCGGTTTTAGGTTTTATTTTGGCCTCTGATGATGAATTTTCAACACTTTTGGTGATGCTTTTCATCTCATCCTCGGTAAGTTCTCTAAATTCTCCTGTAGGAATACCTTTTAGATTGATATTCATAATGCGGGTACGCTCGAGCTTGGTAACCTCATAACCAAAATGCTCGCACATTCTACGGATCTGCCTGTTTAAGCCCTGAATTAAGATAATATTAAAAACAAATGTGCTGATCTGCCTTACCTTGCATTTACGCGTATTCACCCCTAAAATTGGAACACCATTGCTCATCTCGAAAATAAAATCTTCCGTAATCGGTTTGTTTACCGTTACCACATATTCCTTTTCGTGTTTATTACCCGCCCTTAAAATTTTGTTAACGATATCGCCGTTATTGGTCAGGAAGATTAAACCTGAAGAATCTTTATCCAATCGGCCAATTGGAAATATTCTTTCGCTATGGTTAACATAATCTACAATATTATCGCGTACGCTGCCTTCTGTGGTACTGGTAATGCCGACAGGTTTATTAAAAGCCAAAAGGATGAAATTACTTTCTTCTTTAGGTTCGATATTATGGCCATTTACCATCACTTTATCGCCTGCAAAAACCTGATCGCCTATTTTAGCCCTTTTTCCGTTGATGAAAACTGTGCCTTTTTCAATATAACGGTCTGCTTCACGGCGTGAACATAATCCACTTTCACTGATGAATTTATTTAAACGGGTTGCAGAGTTATTGTTCATACTGCAATTTTACGGAAATAAATCGTGTTATCCATTCTCCATACTGGCAACAAATGAATTGATGGTGCTTTTGAACGCGGTTAAAGTTTCCTCATCGGTAATTGCTGCCTCGTTATTGATCTTCGCTTTTGCAAATGAGATAAGCTGAGGCGATACCCTTGCTTCAATTACCGTTAAAATATCAATGATGGATTGATAAGCTTTTTCGCCTTGGGTTGAAGCAACAAGTGCTAAAACGGGTTTCCCTGAAAATGATGCTGAACTTACGGTCCAGTCGAGGAGGTTTTTTAACGAACCTGGTAAACCCATTGCGTATTCTGGTGTTGAGATGATGATTCCATCTGCCTTTTTGATGGTTGAGCGAAGTTCTTCGACGGGCTGTGGTGGATATTCCTGGTCTAAATCAGGATTGAAATGTGGGATATCTGCAATGGATGGAAAGTTTGTTACCTCGAAGTTTCCACCCAAAAACCTGGAGATGGCAGTTATGTAAAGTGCATTGGTTGATACTGCTTTCGTACTGCCAGAGATTGCCAATATTTTTTTCATTGCTAAAAGTAGCAAAGCGTAAATGGAATATCAAGGTAGTCTGGTAATCGTGTTGTCATTTCAAAACGGGCCATCGAAACGCATCAGGTTTCAATAGCCCATTCGAAAAAATTATTAAGAACTAAAAGTTTTGATCGTCCGCACTTGGACCATAACTTCCTGGGATTGGGATATCCAACAGTCTTAAGTAAACGCCTAACTGTGCCCTGTGGTGGGTGGTTTGGCTAAGTGAATGGCGGATGGTTTCATATTTAGAATAATCTGCCAAGACCTGTTTGCCCATGCTCAATACCCAACGGCCATTTAGATCTTCTTCTGTAGCTTTTTCCAATTCTGCTTTTCCCAGTGCATAATTCTCCTCTAGGATTTTAACCAGGTCACCGGAGCTTTCTACAGGTTTTTCTACATATGGTGCTGTTTCAAAATCCAGTCCATCCGTAGTTAAAGCCAGTGAAACCCAACTCGGCAGATCAGCAATATGAACTGCAAGCGATTTCATTTTCATGCTTTTTTCGTGTGGTGCCCAGTCAAATTTATCTACAGGTACAATGGCCAGGAATTTTTTTGTTGTATTAAATTCAGCTTCTAACTCTTTCAATAATAATTTAATGATTTCCATATTTTTCTGTTTTGTTTTTTCTGCGGTATTTAAATCCATTAGTAGTAAATCGGCTATACTCATGATTTTGGTGTTTAGTTATACAAAGAAAACACAGCCCACTGACAACCCTATGGCAGTGTGAAAAATATTTTTTTAATAATTTACAGGAAGCAGGTGCATGTATTCACTTAGCGGCATGTGCTGCATTTTTTTGAAAGGAATACCTAGATTTTTAAGGCAGATAATCCGGGTGAGGTTAAAATCACGGTATTCATTCCGGTAATGGCACCAGGCAATTAAATGCCAGCTAAAAGCATAGAAAATCAATCCAATTGGCTCTACTTCTCTTTTGCTCACTTCCTCCTTATTGTTTTTATAATCGAGTTCGATCATGTGTTTTTCGGTAATGGCGTGTTGAATAAGTGATAGGTATTCGAAGTTAAAATTTAACCTTTCCGGAATCTGAAGTTTAATATGTTGGTTTAAGGTTTCGAGCTTTTCTTTTTGTCCCGATTTTAATACCGCCTTTACTTTTGTCAGTGCTGTAGAGTAATGGGTGCGGATGGAATTATCAGCAAATCCGTTCACCAAACTTTCAACCAATAGCAATGCATTGGCTTCATCCATATTAAAAGAAACTGGGGGCAGGAAATAACCCTGAACCAGATAATAACCTTTATGCTGCTCAAAACTTACCGGTATTCCTTGCTCGCCTAGCGCTTTAATATCGCGATAAACCGTGCGTATGCTCATATCAAACCTTTCCGCAATTTTTTCTGCGGTAATGTATTTTCTGGATTGAAGCAGGGTTAAGATTCCGAAAAGTCGGTCGATACGGTTCATAGTTTGTTTTTTTAGGCATTTAAAATTAAAGTTTTTTAATCAATTTTTCTTGTGGTACGTTATTTGTAAAAGATAAATACATATCAATTCTACAAGTTAAGCCGTTATAATGATGGTTTATTGTATATAATCTGAATTAAATGGCTGTTATCCAAAAGCGTTTCTTCCGGGCAGTAAAAAGTAAAGTAATTATAGGTTTCCTGTTTGCCTGTTTTGCATTGTTATTGGCTTGGGGTATCAGTAAATTTGCTTTTACACGGATGCTGGATACTGTTGAAGAAATTTCGGCCCCAAACGACCGCTTAAGGATTGTAAATGATCTCTCACATAAGATTGCCAGGTTAGATCAGTTACAAAGGGATGAAGCTTTCAATAAACAAGGTACCTATAGTTTTCTTAAAGAGTCGCGTAAGTTGAGGGCTAGTTTAGATACCTTACGTAAATTGTACAAGGGCGATTCCGCTCAGTTGGCCAGGATAAAGTCGATCAAGAATCTGTTAACCGACCGGGATAAACAATTTATCAATTATTTAAAAGTGAGAGAAACATTGGTGAATACCAAATCTTTCTCTAATGAGGTTCAGAAATTAAATGAACTGGTTGCCACACGTACCAGGCAAACAGACAGTGCGGTACTGACCACCGAGACAACTACATCAACCACTACGGTTGCACCTGAAGAAGAACAGAAATCGAGGGGTTTTTTGAGTAAACTGTTTGGCAAGAAGAAATCTGATGTGTATAAAATCATTAATGAGGAATTTAAGGTAAAGCGCGATACGCTGAATGCTAAAGCTGAAGATAGCATTATGAAGAGCATGACGGGGGCCTTAAAAAATATCGAACTGGAGCAACGCCAGAAAAGCCAGAAATTTTTAAAACGCGAAGCAGACCTGTCAAATGCCAGTAATGCCCTGACTGCCCAGATGCTACAGATTTTAAGAGAAGTGGAGGGGGAGGCAGTGGCCCAGATAGATTTAAACGGCATCCAGGCCAAAGAGGTGGTTAATGATGGGATTACGCAGATCACAACCATTATCATTATCTTTTTTCTCTTAACGGTTATTCTGCTGTATTTAATTTTAGCTGACATTACAAAAAGCAACAGGTACAGAAGGGCATTGGAGCTTGCTAAAGATGAAGCAGAATACCATGGTAAGGCTAAGCAACGGTTTCTATCGAACATGAGCCATGAGATCAGAACGCCACTGCAGTCTATTTTAGGCTATGCCGAACTGATTACCCAGCAGGATGTACCGAATAAGAAAGATGTGGATGCCATTTATCAATCTTCCATTCATTTACTTCAGATTGTGAACGAGGTATTAGATTATAACCGGATTATTTCGGGCGAATTTAGTTTTAATAACCAAGTGTTCAACATCAAAAAAGCTTTAGATGAGGTAGTTTCGGTAATGCGGCCTTTGGCAGAACAGAAATCACTTCAGTTAAATACAGCACTTGATCTTGCCGATCTGGAATTTGTAAAAGGCGATGCTTTTAGGCTAAAGCAGATTTTATTTAACTTATTGGGGAACGCCGTAAAATTTACGTTGAAAGGTGAAATTAAACTTTCTGTATCGTATAAAAAGCAAGGCGACGATCTGCATTTCCATTTTACTATAAAAGATACCGGAATCGGTTTTGAAGAAAAAGATATTCCCAAAATCTTTAATGAATTTGAGCAGATAGAATCTCCTGAAAAATATATTATCAACCAGGCTGGTACGGGGTTGGGACTGCCTATTGTTAAATCTTTGATCGAAACACAAGGAGGAAGAATTTATGTGAAAAGTAAACCGGGCATTGGTACCACATTTAATATTTACATGAAATATGAAAATACTACCGAGCGTGTAAACGATACTTTAGATTTAGAACATTATGCGATTGTAAATCCAGGCACGGTTTGGGTAATTGATGATGATAAACTCATTTTAGATTTATGCGGAATGATTTTTCAGAAAAATAAAATCCCGTTTAGAAGCTTTACCCAGGTAGCCGACATCCTGCACGCAGCACCTGAGCCGGATTTAAAATATGTGCTTGTTGATATGCGCATGCCCGAAATGACAGGATTCGAACTTTGTCATTTATTAAAAAAGAAACTCCCGGCGCACATTAAATTTTACGCCATTACTGCACAGGTTTTACCGGAAGAACGTGAAATGGTTTTGAGCGAGGGCTTTGATGGACTGATCATGAAACCTTTTAGGGCCGTTGATATCCTATCTATATTTGATAGAACCGAAATTTTAACCCAGCAGCCTGAATTCGATTTTTCTTCCATTGAGAAAATGACCTTTGGCGACCAGCAAATGCTGGAGAAAATATTGAACCGTTTTAAACAGGATTCTATAGATGATGCTGCAGCGTTGAAAAAACATTTGATCGATAATGACTTAGATCAGGCCAGGTTACTGGTTCACCGCCTTGCAGGACGAACGGCGCAGATGGGTTCGAAGACTTTGGCAAACGCATTCCGCACCCTGGAATTAGAAATTGCCGAAAAAGGCTTAACCACCAATATTAAATCTGAAGTTTTATTACAGATCAGAAAACTGGATAGCTTGATTGCCTTTATGGAGGAAATCGACTACGCCAATGCCGGATAATTATTCTATGCCGTAACGCTCCATCTTGGCGTAAAGGGTTTTACGGTCGATGTTTAAAATCTTCGCGGCTTTTGATTTGTTATGTCTCACTTTGATCAGCGTTTCAGTAATCAATGCTTTTTCATTCTGTTCGTTTACCGCTTTAAGGTCGGATGAATTACCTGGAGCTGACTGTTGACGGATAGAAATCATCATTTCATCAGGTAATGCACCAATCTGGGCAACATCGCCCGGGCTTAATAAAACCATACGTTTAATCACATTGCTAAGCTCGCGCAAATTTCCAGGCCAATCGTAACTAAGCAAAAGTGTTTTTGCCTCATTAGAAACACTTTTCACATTCCGTTCTAAATCGCGGTTTGATAGCTGTATAAAGTGGTTGATAAACAGTTCTAAATCTCCACCTCTATCTCTCAATGGCGGAAGCTGGATTTTGAACTCATTTAAACGATGATATAAATCTTCTCTAAACTCACCCTGTTGCATACTATTAGACAGATCATCATTGGTAGCCGTAATGATGCGAACATTAACAGGGATTTGTTTGGTACTGCCCAAAGGCTGGATTACCCTTTCTTGCAAGGCCCTAAGTAATTTAATCTGCACTTCGTAACTTAGGTTACCCACTTCATCTAAAAATAGTGTTCCGCCATTTGCAGCCTCAAACTGACCTTTTTTATCATTTAAAGCGCCTGTAAAAGCACCTTTTACGTGTCCGAATAATTCGCTGGCCGCTAAGTCTTTTGATAGTGCACCACAATCTATTGCTACGAAAGGTTTATCGGCACGCTTGCTCTGCTGGTGCAGGGTTCTGGCGGCAAATTCTTTTCCTGTACCGCTCTCGCCCTGTATAATTACCGACATATCAGTTGGGGCTACCAAGCTGATGTGCTCATACAGTTTATCTGCAACGGCACTTTTCCCTTTTATAAAATCACTGTTTGTTTCTTTTGGTTCAACACTTTTTAAATCCTTTTTAGCTAAAGAATTTTTGATCACCATTAGTAATTCATCTGGATTAACCGGCTTGGTAATATAATCAAAAGCACCCAATTGGATAGATCTGACTGCGGTCCGAACATCATTAAAACTGGTCATGATGATTGCAGGTATGGATAGACCCAGATCACGGATGTGGCTAAGCACTTCAAGACCTGTCCCATCCGGAAGACGGTAATCGATTAAAAGTAAGTCGAATTCATTGTTTTCAACTTGCTTAAATGATTGCTTTACTTGGGTTACAAGGGTAATCTCATGACCGTTTTTTGTTAAAAAACCTTCAAGTAATTGAGCAAATGTAGTATCGTCTTCTAAGATCAGGATTCTCGCCATGTAACAAAAATAAGAAAAGCCGGACATAATCCGGCTTTCTTATAATAGGTAGATGTAATTATTTGGGTTTTTATTGTACTGGCTTACCGTCTTTATCAATTTTAACCGAACCAGTTTCTGCTTCTTTTTTAACATTGATTAAGTAGTACTCCTTTGTTCCTTCTTTAACAGACCAAGCTTCAGTAGCAGTCCATCCTTTATATGCATCAGATTTTAACGCTGTTGTAACTGGAGCAGGAAGTTCTTCCAATTTAACTGGAGTTTTAACTGCGCTATCTTGAACTGCAACAATTGCAGCATTTTTAATTGTATTTACTTCACTTGCCTGTACTGCTGAGAATCCTGCAAAAGCTAAGAACGCAGCTGATAAAATTAATTTTTTCATGATATTATTTTTTAGATAGTATTATTTTTTATTTTGCGCAGCCCGAAGGCCACGCTTATATTGATTATGCCTGTGCGGCGTATTTATTGAGGTTATTGTACTGGCTTACCGTCTTTGTCGATTTTAACTGAACCAGTTTCTGCTTCTTTTTTAACATTAATTAAATAATATTCTTTCGTACCTTCTTTAACAGAGAAAGCTTCAGTAGCAGTCCAACCTTTGTATGCATCCGATTTTAATGCGGTGGTTACTGGTGCAGGAAGTTCTTCCAATTTAACTGGAGTTTTTACGGCACTATCTTGAACTGCAACAATTGCAGCGTTTTTAATTGTATTTACTTCACTTGCTTGAACTGCTGTGAATCCTGCGAATGCTAAAGTAGCGGCTAAAATGATCTTTTTCATGGTATATAATTTAAAGTGTTTGTAACTTGCGTTACGTCAATATGCTTGTTAATTATTATTTAATTATGGAACGATTATTTTTGTGTTGATTATTGAACTGGTTTACCGTCTTTGTCAATTTTAACAGAATTGGTTTCTGCTTCTTTTTTAACGTTGATTAAGTAATACTCTTTTGCTCCTTCTTTCACCGACCAGGCTTCAGTAGCGGTCCATCCTTTGTAAGCATCAGATTTTAATGCTGTTGTTACTGGCTCAGGAAGTTCTTCCAATTTAACAGGAGTTTTCACTGCACTATCTTGAACTGCAACAATTGCAGTAGTTTTAAAATCTTTTACCTCACTTGCCTGTACTGCTGAGAATCCTGCTAATGCTAATACTGTAGCTGCTAAAACGAACTTTTTCATAGTATATAATTAAAAATTTAATTTGTGTAACAATACTTGCTAATGTTTCACAATGATGCCAAACCGTTGATTTTAATTAACTATCTGTTTTTTAGGTGTTTGTGTGTGTGCCAAGATTTTGGCATTGTAGAGCTTCTCCACAATTTGTGGTGAATGACTACAAGTTTTGGCGTTATTTTTTGATAATTGGAAATGCAGATTGCATGTAGAGCGTTCTTGTGCGTCAGATGCAACATCTGACGGATTTTAAAAATTTTTTGGAGTTAATTAGCTGTCAGATGGTAATATCTGACAGCAAGCCAGAAAAAAATAATTTTCAATTTTTAAAAAAGAAGATTTTTTTCTATCATTGCAGCCCGATTGAAAGCCTCCTTAGCTCAGCTGGTAGAGCAACTGACTTGTAATCAGTAGGTCATTGGTTCGATTCCGATAGGAGGCTCTTTTTCTTTCCCCATTTTCCAATTTCTTTTAGAAGCGTAATTTCAAAGATCATTTCATTATCAGAATAGGCCTGGCTTAGAAAAATATTTTATTTGCTCCGGTTATTCCGCTAATTTGCGGTATGTTAAAATACTTTTCAGCCGATTGGATATTCCCTGTTTCATCACCGCCGATTAAAAACGGAGTGGTAGCCGTAAATCCAGATGGTGAAATTGAGGAAGTGTTAACCCCGGAAAAGGCCGCAAGTCTTGGTTTAGCCATTACAAAACATAAAGGATCAATCGTTCCGGGTTTTATCAATACCCATTGCCATTTAGAACTCTCGCATATGTTGGGGCAAATTCCAGAGCAAACAGGTTTGGTAGAATTTGTACAAAGTATTATTAAAAGCAGGCAGGGCGATATAGAAGAGATTAAAAAGGCTATGTATGCCGCTGATCAGAAAATGTTCGAAAATGGGATTGTAGCTGTTGGCGACATTTCCAATCAAATCTCGTCAAAAGAAGTAAAAGAGAATAGCAAAATATACTACCATACTTTTATCGAAGCCATGGGTTTTAATCCCGAACGGGCAAATGCGATAATGGATTATGTAAAGGAAATTAAGCAAGGTTTTGGCGCTTTGCCCACCTCAATTGTACCACACGCACCTTATTCGGTATCGCCTGAATTATTTGGATTGATAAAAGTGGAGGCTGAAAGAGATAACGCCTTTATTAGTATTCACAATCAGGAAACTAAAGATGAAAATGCTTTCTTCGAAAATAAATCGGGTGGATTTTTAGGGCTATACAAATTTCTAGGGCTCGATATTTCTTTCTTTACCCCCTCCAAAAAAGCATCTTTACAAACTTGGCTACCCTATATTAAGGAGCAAAAAACTTTGTTGGTGCATAACACGGTTTCGAGTCAGGCTGATATCGCCTTTGCAAAAGAAAACAACAATAATTTATATTGGTGCCTTTGTCCGCAAGCCAACTTATATATCGAAAATGCTTTACCCGATGTTGATCTGTTAATTGAAGAAAATGTAAAGATTACTTTAGGAACAGATAGTTTAGCAAGTAACCATCAACTTAATATCCTATCAGAAATGATCACGTTACAGAAATATAAACAGGTTCCTTTTGAAAAACTTTTGCGGTGGGCAACTATAAATGGAGCTGAATTTTTGGAGCTTGATCGACAAATTGGAACAATAGCGATTGGTAAAAAGCCAGGATTGAATCTAATCCAGCTATCCGCTGATTTTACGATTGAAAGCGACCATGTAAAGCGGTTAATTTAATATCTGGATATTATACATTAGTTATTTCTTATATCAATCTTAAAAAGTGTGTTTTAAAGCATGATCTGTTCTCATGATAAATTTTAATGCCATTTAGCCTTTTAACATTAAAAATTTGATATTTTAAGGTTAAGTACTTTAAAATTGGACAGGATATTCTCAGGATAGCAGATATTTCCTAATTTGTCACTCATTTTGTAAAGTAAATATTTTCGATGAATCCAATCTGTAAACTTTTCAATATTAAATATCCAATTATCCAGGCGGGAATGGTTTGGTGTAGTGGGTGGAGATTGGCATCGGCAGTTTCGAATGCAGGAGGCCTTGGCATTATTGGAGCGGGTTCAATGTATCCTGATGTTTTAAGATCACATATCCAGAAATGCAGGTTAGCTACCGATAAACCCTTTGGTGTTAATATTCCATTGCTCTATCCCAATATTCAGGAAATTATAGATGTGGTAATTGAAGAAAAAGTTAAAATCGTATTTTCTTCTGCTGGCAATCCCGCCACATGGACGAGTTTTTTAAAAGAAAAGGGTATTACCGTTGTTCATGTAATTGCCAATACAAAGTTTGCCATAAAAGCGCAGGAAGCTGGCGTTGATGCTATTGTTGCCGAAGGTTTCGAAGCAGGTGGGCATAACGGTAGGGAAGAAACCACCACCATGTGTTTAATTCCGATGATAAGGGATGCTGTTAAAATTCCGGTTATTGCGGCTGGCGGCATTGGGAGTGGAAAAGCCATGCTGGCTGCATTTGCTTTAGGTGCAGATGCGGTTCAGGTAGGTTCGGCCTTTGCTGTTGCCGAAGAATCATCTGCTCATCCGGCATTTAAAAATAAAATTATTGCTGCTGCTGAAGGCGATACTAGGCTGGCCATGAAAAAACTGGTTCCGGTGCGGTTGCTGAAAAATGAATTTGCCGATGCGATATCGGTAGCAGAAGCTGAAGGCGCAGACCGGGGCCGCTTAATGGAGCTTTTGGGCAGAGCAAGGGCAAAAGCAGGAATGTTTAAAGGCGACATGGAAAATGGAGAACTCGAAATCGGTCAGGTTTCAGCTATGCTGGATGAAATTAAACCTGCAAAAGAAATCCTGGAAGAAATATGGTCAGGTTTTAGGTCCGAACTGCAAAGATTTAACAGTTTACAAAGCGAATTGGACTTATAAACATAGGGATACACAATTGCTTTACTAACTTTGCAACAATAAATTTTAGCATGAGCGAAAAAAATATAAAGTCTCCACAAGGGGATTTAGGGGTGAAACACCTCAATATAACAATAACAGGTAAAGTACAGGGCGTTGGCTTCAGAGAAACCACAAAAATTATTGCCAACCAAATGATGGTAACCGGTTTTGTAAGGAACGAAAAGGACGGATCGGTTTATATTGAAGCAGAAGGCGAAAATATTTTTCTGGAAGAATTTGTAAACTGGTGCCACGAAGGACCAGACCGCTCGCGGGTAGAAAATGTAGTGGTAAGCGATGGTGAAGTAAAAAACTATCGTAATTTTGAAATCTTAAGAAAATAAATTGCTGAATTGTTGGATTGCTATATTGTTCCACTAAGGAGCCTATCTCAATACGCAGTACTCAAATCTCAATCATAAATGTCTGTATATAAAAAGTTTCTTGGACAAACCATGGTTTATGGTATCAGTACCGTTTTTTCCAGGTTGTTCAATTTTATCCTCACGCCTATCTACACGGGCGTTTACCAAAAAGGTGTTTATGGCATTTTCACAAATATGTATGCCAATGCATCGTTGATTAATGCAGTTTTAGCCTTTGGGATGGAAAGTACCTATTTTAGGTATTTGAATAAATTTGATGATAAAAAGCAACAGGTATATAATAATTCATTTCTGTGCATTGCTTTCATTTCATCACTTTTCTTAATTACAGGTTTAATTTTTTCCTCTTCAATTGCGGGTTATTTAGCCACAAAAACATCCGAAATTGCAGATTATAAACAATACGTAAGTTTCTTTTTATGGATCCTTTTTGTTGATGCTATTTGTGTAATCCCTTTTGCCAAATTGAGGGCCGATGGCCGGCCATTTAAATATAGCGTTGCCAAATTTTTGAATATTGGCTGCTTTGTTGGCTTTAATCTTATATTCATTTACCTGATTCCCGCGATCATAAAACACAATTGGATAGGTACAGAATGGTTTGCATCATGGTATAGACATCAATGGATCGGTTATGTTTTTGTAGCTAACCTTATTGCTTCTGTTGTTACCCTGATTTATTTGCTTCCCGAATTTATGAAGTTACAATTGCGTTTTGACGGTAAGCTTTTTGGTAATATGTTTTCTTACAGTTGGCCAATTTTAGTAGCGAACCTGTCATTCATCGTAAATGAGAACCTGGATAAAATAGTACTTCAAAAACTATTGCCACCCGAAATTGCCGATGGAGAGGTTGGAATTTATGGTGCAGTATGTAAAATAGCAATTTTCTTAAGTATTTTTATCACCGCTTTCAGGCTGGGTGCCGAACCGTTTTTCTTTAGCCATGCAAAAGAGAAAAATGCAAGGGATACCTATGCTACAATTTTGAAATATTTCGTAATTGCCCTATCTGTTCTTTTTATTGCCATTATTGCAAATATCGAACTGCTAAAATTTTTCATCCGCAAACAAGAGTATTGGGTAGGTTTACCAGCAGTTCCTTATTTATTGTTAGGCTATGTGTGCCTGGGAGTTTATATGAACCTGTCTATCTGGTACCGGCTATCCGATCAGACCCGTTTCGGACTTTATATTTCTGTTGCAGGAGCTATAATTACAATTGTGCTCAATGTGGTTTTAATCCCACGCTTTAGCTATATGGGCTCTGCCTGGGTAAGTATGCTGGCTTATTTTGTGATGATGGTTTTATCTTATGTGCTCGGACAGAAATATTATCCCATCCCTTATAACCTCAAAAAGATTTCAGCTTATTTAATTATTTCAACAATAATTGTGTTCTCTTCATTTTTTATCTTTAACCGGAACATTTATATTGGCAATGCCATGTTGATTGTTTTTGTTGCGGGTATTGCCTATTTTGAAAAGAATGATTTAATGAAAATACTGAAGAAAGGTTAATAATGACAAGGCTCATCTTTTAAGTTGATGGCCCATAGTCAATAGCCATTTAACTATGAGCTATTAGCCATAAACCTAAAGAACACATCTCAGAAAAAATGGAAATAAAAATTATCAATACATCCGAACACCCACTTCCACAATATGAAACTGCACATGCGGCTGGTATGGATCTGAGGGCATCAATAATAGAAGAAATGATATTGAAACCTTTGCAGCGCTTATTGGTGCCAACAGGTTTGTTTATTGAATTACCGATTGGTTACGAAGCACAAATCAGACCCAGAAGCGGCTTGGCCTATAAACACGGTATTAGCATTGTAAATGCTCCTGGTACAATTGATGCCGATTACCGTGGTGAAATAAAAGTTTTATTGGTAAATTTATCAGACACAGATTTTAAAATCGTTAATGGTGATAGAATTGCTCAAATGGTTGTGGCAAAACACGAAACTGTTAGCTGGCACACCGTTGAACAATTAGGGGAAACTGCACGCGGCGAAGGTGGCTACGGACATACGGGGAAATAAGTTTGGAGTTCACAGTTTTTCAGTTTTGAGTTAATTTTTGGATGAATAAAATGATATGAAATACAAAGTGCATTTTCTTGTTGGAGCCACTTTAGTGGGCTTCCAGGCCTTTGGGCAGGGAACGGTTACGCTAAGTACCAATCGCGATAGCAATATGGTAAAACAATTGTTTTTTGCGGGCTTACGGGAGAAAATGTCTGAAAATTATGTTGTTGCCTCCACCAATTTCAATAAAATTGTTGGCTTGGATCCAAATAACCATGCAGCCTATTTCGAGCTGGCCAATGCAAACCTGCGTTTAGATAAACTTTCGGAAGCTGAACAGCATATAAAACAGGCAATTAAATTAAACGCCGGCAATTTATGGTACTGGCGCTTACTCGGTGAGGTATACAAGCGCACCAATAAAATGCCCGAACTGATTGAAGTGTTTAATCAGCTGATCCGTCTCGATTCTGAAAACGATGCCTATTATTTTGATAAAGCCAATGCACAGTTCTTGGGCAATCAGCTGGATGCTGCAAAAAAGACCTATGATGAAATTCAGGCTAAATTTGGCGAATCAAGAGATCTGGTAAATGCCAGAAAGCGTCTGCAATCTAACGGGAATGCCACTGAAAGTGATATTGTTAAATTACTGGAAGGCAATCAGGCTGATGTAAAGAACTATTTATATGCTGCAGGTTTGCTTTTGCAGAAGGGAAATGATCCCGAAGCATTAAAGGTATTAACTAAAGCACAGCAGCTCGAACCCAATAATTTTGAGGTAAACCTGGCTTTGGCTGATATTTACCGTAAGCAGAAAAATGATGAAGCTGCCTTTTCTTCCTTAAAATTGGCTTTCGAAAGTAATGAAATGCCACTTACGGAAAAGGTGAAGATTGTCGCGGCACTTTTTCCGAAACTTAACCTACCCATTGTTGCCAAAAATGTAACTGAACTAAGTAAACTGGTTGCAGAAAAAAATCCGGCTGATGCAAAAGCATTGGCACTTTATGGCGATGTACTTTATCAGCAGAACCACTTAAAAGATGCATTGTCCCAATATCAGGCTGCTTTAAAACTTAACGAACAGGTTTATGTTGTGTGGGAACAGGTTATTAATATCCAAACACTGCTTGGACACTATGAGGAAGCGATAAAGGTTGGCGATGAGGCTCTAAGCATTTATCCCAACCAGGCCAGCTTATATTATTATATGGCTTATGCCCTGTTTAAAACAGGTAAATATGAGCCCGCTCAAAGCAATTTAAAAACCTCCTTACAGTTGGATGTGGAGAATAAAAGCCTGCAGGCACAGATTTATGCACTACAAGGCGATATCTACATCAACCAGAATAATTTTGCCTTAGCTAAAACAGCTTTCGAAAAAGCCATTTCAACAGAACCCGATAATTATCTCATCATGAATAATTATGCCTATTATCTGGCGTTAAGAAATGACGACTTAACCAAGGCGGCGAAATATGCAGAAACAGCGGCCAATGCTATGCCTAATAATCCTTCAATTGTAGATACCTACGCGTTTATTCTGTTTAAACAGCAAAAATACGATCTGGCGAAAACATGGATCGAAAAGGCTTTGCAAAACAATAGCAGTAAAAACAGTGTTTACTTGGAGCGATATGGCGATATACTTTTTATGAAAGGTGAAAAGGATGCTGCATTAATCCAATGGCAAAAAGCAAAAGAGGCTGGAAACGGATCAGAAGTATTAATTAAAAAGATAAATGAAAAGAAGTATTTTAAATAGCGCATTCCTGTTAGGAGCTGTAATTTTTGTTTCGGCATGTAAACCTAAAAAAGAACTTGTAGTGGCTCCTCCTACCAAAACAGAAACCAAAACTGATAATTCGAAAGCAGAAGCTTTAACACTACTAAATAGCAAGCAACTTAAATTTAATACACTTTCTTTAAAAGCAAAAGCCACTTTAGATATTGCCGGTGATGTGAACGATGTAACCATGAATTTCCGAATGAAAGACAAGGAAACCATTTGGGTTAGTATTACGGCTCTAGGTGGGGCATACGAGCCAGCAAGAGCATTGATTACGCCAGATAGCATTAAAATTATGAACAGGGCAAAAAGTGAATATCTAAAAAAACCTTTCAGCTATATTTATAACTTCACCAATAAACAGGTTAATTTTAACACCTTGCAAGCCATTCTAACGGGTAATGCCATGGGCGAGTTTTTAAAGCCAGAATCGGATGTTAAACAGGAAAATGGTGTTTGGGTGGTTTCCGGAAGCAAATCGGAGTTAGATTATAAATTGCTTTTTAACACACTTTTTAAAGTAGCTGAAACCAATTTAAATGACACTAAAAACGGTCAGGCGCTAAAAGTTACCTATACCGATTATCAAAAATTAAACGAATCATTATTTCCTAGCGCATTGCAGATCAAAACACTATCTAAAGCAAAGCGGATAAACATCGACCTACAGTTTGTGAAAATTGATGGCAATGTTCCTGTCGATTTTCCGTTTAATGTACCAAAGAGATTTACGGTTGTAAAGTAGGCTTAAAAACTACATTCACATATGCTATCAATGATTTGCCAGGTTAGGTACTGCATTAGTACAGCGGCGCTGGCAATCTTTGTTATGTATGAAGATTGAGTGAAGACAGTTCTGTAATAAGTAATTATGACTTTAGTATCTCGATTTTAATATTTTTACTACAAAAATTTTTATACTTTTGGCTTAATGAAGCTACAAAAACTCCTATTTATCCTTTTTTTAAGCGTGTTAACCCTTTCGGCGGTTGCACAAACTGAAAGCCAGCTCAGAAGGAAAAAAGAAGCTATACAACGCGAAATTGAACAGCTTCAAAAGAATTTGAATAAAACTGCGAGTGGTAAAAAGCTTACTATACAGCAGATTAATACTATAAATGCCCAGATTAGATTGCGCCAGGATAAAATCGGTACAATCAACTCTGAAATAAAAAATCTGGATAACCAAATCTCTCAGAACACAAATACCGTACATACGTTACAAGGTCAGTTGGGCGATCTTAAAAAAGAGTATGCGGGGATGATCCGCTTTGCACAGCGGAACAGAAATTCGTACGATAAAATGATGTTCATTTTTGCAGCAAAGGATTTTAACCAGGCATATAAAAGAATAAAGTATTTACAGCAGTTTAGTCAATACCGTAAAAAACAGGCGGGATACATTGAGAATACGCAGCAAGATCTGAACGGCAAGATTAAGGTTCTGGATAAAACACTCAGGGAAAAAAGTGATCTGTTGAAGGAACAGGAAAGAGAGCGTGAGCGTTTAAGCAAGGATAAAAGTAAACAATCAGTAGAATTAAACAAACTGAGCAAGGACGAAAAACAGTTTAAACAGGATATTACCAGTCGTAAAAAACAACAGGCTCAGATAGACAGGGCCATTAGTGCTGCAATTCAGCGGGCAATTGAAGAAGCGAGAAGGAAGGCCGCAGAAGAGGCAAGAAGAAAAGCTGCTGAAGAAGCACGGATTGCGGCGGCAAAAGCCAAGGCTGAAAATAGACCTGTACCTACTGCACCAGCTACACCAACCGCTAAAGCAAAATCGACAGGAGAATTGCTTACTGCAACACCTGAGGCAGCCAGATTATCGGCAGGTTTTGAAAATAATAGAGGAAGGTTACCTTGGCCGGTAGCAACAGGAACAATAACCGAAAGGTTTGGTTTACATAAGATCGACCAGGCAAGTTATACCAATGATGGAGTAGATATCACTACCACTGATGGGGCAGCTGTTAGAAGTATATTTGCAGGTAAGGTTGTTATGGTGCAAAATATTATGGGTAGAACTGCTGTAGTAATTAACCACGGCGAGTACTTTACAGTATACCAAAACTTAAGATCGGTTAGTGTGAGTGTAGGTAATTTAGTTGAAACCAAACAGGCTATTGGAATTGTAGCAAATACTGGTGACGACGCCATTTTAAAATTCCAGATTAGAAGAGGCCAGGGAACTTTAAATCCTGAAGCTTGGATTAGTAAATAAACTTAAGACAAGTTAAAATGTCTATATTTGTATAAATTATATTAGTGATGTATCAAGGCACGTTATTAGAGTTTTTAAACATGGGTGGATCAGAGATCGTACTCATTTTAGTGGTGGTTCTATTGTTGTTCGGAGGTAAAAAATTACCTGAACTTGCAAGAGGACTAGGGAAGGGGATCAGAGAATTCAAAGATGCCTCTGATGGTGTAAAGCGTGAAATCCATCGGAATATCAATGCCATGGATTTAGATAAAGAAGAAGCAGAAGAAACAGCGGTAAACCATAGTCAGCGTCATCATCCAACAGAAGAATCACCGGTTGATGAAAAAATAGAGGCAAGTGAGTCACACATTGATCTGAGCAAGCCTACTGACGAAAAAATTGTAACTGACAAAGAAAAAGTTTAAACAAAAAAATCATGTTAAATACAACAATAGCAGCAATGCTTGGAACACCAGAAATTATCATTATTGCGGTAGTGGTATTGTTATTATTTGGTGGTAAAAAAATTCCTGAACTAATGAGAGGTTTAGGTAAAGGTGTTAAAGAATTTAAAGATGGTAAAGATGGCGTTGATGGAGAACAGGTAGATCCGTCTAACCGTGATAAAACCGTTTAATTGCAATAATTTTAGTTTTGAAGAAATACAGCTCTCTTAAAGAGATTCAAACACTCATTGCGCAAAAGCAATTAACTTTACCCGATTTATTAGCTTATTATTTTAAGCAGATTGAAAATAATGAACACCTCAATGCATTTAATGAGGTGTTTTTTTTATCGGCCGAAGTTCAGGCGAAAGCGATACAGCAAAAAATAGAAGAAGGTACTGCAGGTAAACTTGCAGGGATGGTAATTGGTATTAAAGATAATATTTGTTATAAAGACCATATCGTTACTGCATCGTCAAAAATGCTAGAAGGTTTTGTATCTCCATATTCTTCTACAGTTGTGCAACGATTGTTACAGGAAGATGCCGTTATTATCGGCCGTTTAAACTGTGATGAGTTTGCTATGGGCGGCTCTAATGAAACTTCATACTATGGGGTTGCTAAAAATGCTGCAAATCCCGATCTTGTTCCAGGGGGATCTTCAGGTGGCTCAGCTGTAGCCGTTCAGGCCGATATGTGTTTGTCTGCCCTGGGTACTGATACTGGTGGCTCGGTAAGACAGCCAGCTGCATTTTGCGGCCAAATTGGGCTTAAACCTACTTACGGGCGCATTTCAAGGTATGGTGTTATCGCCTATGCTTCTTCTTTCGATCAGGTTGGGCCAATTACATCATCAGTAGAAGATGCTGCCTTGCTTTTACAGGTTTTAGCCGGCGCTGATGATTACGATTCTACTGTTTCTCCAGTTGCAGTGCCTGATTACCCTGCTCATTTGAATGAACATAAAAAACAAAAAATAGCGGTATTAAAAGAAACTATTGAGAGCGAAGCCCTCGATCCCGAAATCAAATCGGCTATTTTAAAATCAATCGAGCAGCTCAAATCAGATGGCCATACTGTTGAGTATGTTTCTTTTGATCTGTTGGATTATCTGGTTCCGGCCTACTATATCTTAACAACGGCCGAAGCATCTTCAAATCTTTCGCGTTATGATGGCGTTCATTACGGACATCGTAACCTGGAGGCGAAATCGCTAAATGAACTTTATAAATTATCACGCGCCGAAGGCTTTGGCGAGGAAGTAAAACGCCGCATCCTTTTAGGTACTTTTGTTTTAAGTGCTGGATATTACGATGCTTACTATCAAAAAGCACAGCAGGTTCGCCGGTTGATCAGAGAAAAAATGGATGTTTTGTTTCAGGATTATGATTTAATTCTTTCTCCTGTAGCACCAACAGCAGCTTTTAAAATTGGCGATAATGTTCAGGATGCAATTGTGATGTATATGGCCGATATTTTTACCGTATTGCCTTCTTTAAGTGGAAATCCGGCTATTGCTTTGCCGCTAGGCAATAATGCCGCAGGATTGCCGTTAAGTATACAGTTTACAGCCAAACATTTTGAGGAAGATAAGCTTCTGGCTTTTTCTCAGGCATTTTTATCATAGTTTTATCGTCATTGCGAGTTACAAAGCATTATAGTTAAGTATGGCAATGGCATTTTATTAACTGTTTTTCTAGGCATTGTCTAGAAGGTTCGCAGGTTCTTACTCTTTTCTTAATTATGGAAAGAAAAGGAATCTGTATAAAGGTTTGTGGTGACACATGCCACGGTTAATGAAAATTTGAACCAATAGCCCATGATTAAAAAATTACTTTTTGCTTCAATTTGCGCTTGTTTAGGATACATTTCTTCTTCTTCTGCGCAACAAACGCTCAAACTGGATAGTCTTCCGAAGATTCACAACAACATTTTTATCAATACTGATACCGTAGCTGTACCGGCTGTTTCAGAAAACCCATTAACCATGGGCCAGAACTTTATCTATAAACTCAGGCTCGATTCTATTGCTAAAACAGTACCCCTTCCTTACAACGAGTACGTTCAGCAGTATATCGATATTTATGCCAAGCGTAAAGATATGTTCGGGAAAATGATCGGCTTATCTAGTTATTACTTCCCGATTTTTGATAAAGCCTTAAAAGATTATAATATTCCACAGGAAATAAAATATTTAACGATTGTCGAATCACAGATGAATCCGCATGCCATTTCTAGAGTAGGGGCTACGGGTATCTGGCAGTTTATGTTCGGTACCGGCAAAGCCTATGGCCTAAAGATGGATAATTTTGTGGATGAACGTAAAGATCCCATCCAGGCCAGTTATGCAGCGGCAGCCTATTTTAGAGATGCTTTTGAAGAGCTTGGTGATTGGCTGTTGGCCATTGCCGCTTATAACTGCGGAAAGGGGAATGTTAACCGGGCTATCGATAAAGCAGGATCGAGGGATTTTTGGGTAATCAGACAGTTTTTACCTAAAGAAACCAGAAATTATGTACCAGCATTTATTGCCGCGGTTTACGTAATGAATTATTCTGGCAAACATCAGATTACCGCGCAGGCCTCGAGCATGTTCTTAAAAACCGATACGGTTCAAACTACCCGTTTCGTGTCGCTATCTACCCTTGCAAAAGTGTTAAATGTTGATGAAGCGGCGATTATGGCCTTAAACCCATCGTACAAGAAAAAGATTGTAAATGGTACCGATGATGAGCCGAAGCGTATTGTAATGCCCAAGTTGAGGGATGTTGATTACGCAGGCATTTACGATGTGCTCAACAACCAGGAAGTGGATGTAAGCATGAAAGTGGTGGCTGCGAGTACTGATGATGCAAGAGATTTAAGAAAGAAAAAAATTAAAAGTATAGCTACGTCCTCAGTAGTTTATCATAAAGTTACCTCAGGACAGAGCTTAACAACTGTTGCTGATAAATATGGTGTAGAGGTGCAGGATTTAAGGGTTTGGAACGGTTTAAAAACCAAAACGCTGGTGCCGGGGCAAAGACTAAAGATTTATGCCAAAAACCGGATGCCATTAAAAGCACCATCATCGTTTTTAAGTTATAAGGTTAAAACCGGCGACACCCTGTCTGAAATTGCAGAGAAATTTGACGGTGCAACCGTTCAGAGCATCAGAAGAGACAACCGTTTATCAAAAGCTGGTTTGCAAGTAGGGATGATCCTGAAAATTAGCAGGGGTTAGTAGGGACGACCGAACAGTGGTATTCATTTCTTGATCAAATATTTAAAATTCTATCAGCAATGCTTGGTTTAATCCAATTAGTGTAGCGGTAGCTTAGTGTAACGTCTTATTTAACTTTTTTGAAAGGCTTTTTATTTTATGCCTCATAAAAAGAATTGTACCTTTGCCCCCGTCACTAATAAGTTACGTAATGAGTAAGACCACTAGAAAGCAAGATGCGCTTGATTACCACTCGCAAGGCCGTCCAGGAAAGATACAAGTAGTACCCACAAAACCTACAACATCGCAAAGAGATTTAACTTTAGCGTATTCCCCTGGCGTTGCAGAGCCGTGTTTGAAGATTGCAGAAAATAAAGAAGATGTTTATAAATATACCGCAAAGGGTAACCTGGTTGCGGTAATCAGTAACGGTACAGCCGTTTTAGGCTTGGGCGATATTGGCCCGGAAGCCGGAAAACCGGTAATGGAAGGAAAAGGTTTACTTTTCAAGATATTCGCTGATATCGATGTATTCGATTTAGAGTTGGATACCAAAAATGTTGATGATTTTGTGAAAATTGTTAAGGCTTTAGAGCCAACTTTTGGTGGTGTTAACTTAGAAGATATCAAAGCCCCAGAATGTTTCGAAATTGAGCGTCGCTTAAAGGAAGAAATGAACATTCCGGTCATGCATGATGATCAACATGGTACAGCGATTATTTCGGCTGCGGCATTGTTGAACGCTTGCGAAATCTTCAAGAAAAAAATGGATAAGATCAAAATTGTAGTTAATGGTGCTGGTGCCGCTGCAATTTCTTGTACCAAACTTTATGTTTCTTTGGGTGCTAAAAAAGAGAACATCGTTATGTGCGACCGTTCTGGCGTGATCCGTAAAGATCGTGAAGTACTTGACGATATTAAAGCTGAATTTGCTACCGACAGGAAAATCAACACTTTGGCAGAAGCCATGAAAGATTCTGATGTATTTATCGGTCTTTCATCAGCAGATTGTGTTACAGCAGAAATGCTGACTTCGATGGCCAAAAACCCTATCGTTTTTGCGATGGCCAACCCTAATCCGGAGATTGCCTACGAACTGGCGATTAAAACCCGTAAAGATATTATTATGGCTACCGGCCGTTCTGATTATCCGAACCAGGTAAATAACGTTTTAGGTTTCCCTTATATTTTCCGTGGTGCGCTAGATGTTCGTGCAACAGGAATTAACGAGCCGATGAAAATCGCTGCCGTTAAAGCCATTGCAGAATTAGCTAAAAAATCTGTTCCAGAGGCTGTGAACTTAGCTTACAACGCCCGTAACCTTAAATTTGGTAAAGAATATATTATTCCAAAACCTGTAGATTTCAGGTTAATTACTGAAGTTTCTATCGCGGTTGCTAAAGCAGCAATTGAAAGTGGAGTAGCCCGTAAAACTATTACCGATTGGGATGCCTATAGCGAAGAACTGAGAAAACGCCTGGGTTTGGATGATGCCATTATGCGTGCCATCACTACCAAAGCTAAAACAGATCCAAAAAGAGTGGTATTTGCTGAAGCCGATAATTACAAGATTTTAAAGGCCGCACAGATTGTTAACGACGAGAATATCGCAATTCCGATACTTTTAGGAAATAAAGATAAAATACAGGCGATTATTGATGAGCACGGTTTAGAGTTAGAAGGTGTTGAGATTATCGATCAGATGCAGAACCCTGATAAAACCAAACAATATGCCGAGGCGCTTTATCAAAAACGTCAGCGTAAAGGGGTTTCATTAACTGATGCCACTAAATTATTGAGAGACCGTAACTACTATGGTGCATCGATGGTTGAGTTTGGCGAAGCAGATGCGATGATTTCTGGTCTGACCAAAAATTATGGATCTACCATTAAACCTGCTTTACACGTAATCGGTGTTGATCCGAGTGTAAAACGCGTTGCTGGTATGTACATGATGATGACCAAAAAAGGTCCTGTTTTCTTCGGCGATACCACCGTAAACGTAGATCCAACTGCAGAAGAGTTGGTAGATATTACTTTATTGCTTGATAAATCTGTTAAGCAGTTTAACATCAAGCCGCGTATTGCTTTATTATCATATTCGAACTTTGGTTCAAATGATGGGGTAACCCCAAATAAAGTAAGAGAAACGGTTAACCTCCTGCATAAAAATCACCCAGAGGTAATTGTGGATGGAGAGATGCAAGGAAACTTTGCCATTAACAACGAACTGCTGAAAGATAATTTTCCATTTAGCACTTTGGCCGATGCTCCTGCGAACACTTTAGTGTTCCCAAATCTGGAGTCTGGAAACATTGCATACAAATTGTTACAAGAGTTAGGCGGTGCCGAAGCGGTGGGTCCGATCTTGTTAGGATTGAATAAACCTGTTCATATTGTTCAATTAGGTAGTTCTGTACGCGAAATCGTCAATATGGTTACCATTGCTGTTGTAGATGTGCAAGCAAAAGAAGAAATTGCAACATCGAAACGAAAAGGTATATTTGGAAAAACAACTAAAAAGTAGAATTACATGTACGCCTATATTGATGGTAGATTGACATTCAAGAACCCAGCCTATGTTGTGGTTGAAGCCGGAGGTATAGGCTATCATATAAACATTTCTTTAAATACATACAGCGCTTTAGCTGATGCAGAAAGGTGTAAACTATACACCTGGCTGCATGTAAAAGAAGATGCACATACATTATACGGCTTCGCCGATGAAGGCGAACGCCGTTTATTTTTACATTTAATATCGGTATCGGGAATTGGGCCAAATACGGGCAGAATGATTTTATCATCCATCACACCTGTTGAAATCCAGACCGCAATTGTTAAAGCCGATTTGCCTCTAATTCAAAGAATTAAGGGCTTGGGAGCTAAAACCGCACAACGCCTGGTTTTAGAGCTACAGGACAAACTAAAAAAAGAAGGTGTAGATTCATTAATTTCTATGCCTCAACACAATACTGTTAAAGATGAAGCGTTATCAGCATTGGTAATGCTCGGATTCGCCAAACAAACCGCCGAAAAAACTATTGACCAGATTTTAAAAGTGACAGAGGGAACACTTTCGGTAGAGCAACTAATTAAACAAGCTTTAAAAACTTTATAGATCTACTGCCTTTGAAGAGAATATCTACATTTCTGTTTCTCATCCCTCTTTTCTTAATTGCTTCTCAAAACGCTTTCTCTCAAGTTGTTCCAAGCAAAACGGATACTATTACCCCCAAAAATAATTTTAGTTTACGTGAAAAAGAACATTTAGGACTTAGTCCGGCCGTTAATCCGTTTTATCCGGCACCTAGCAATTTAAAACGTGTTGTAGAATACGATGCCAAGAATAAACGTTATGTGGTAAAGGAATTAATTGGCGAAAAATTTGTTTTAAACACACAATACTTAACCATTGATGAATACCAGCGATTGGTTAACAGTGAGATAAAACGCGGTAACTGGCGCAGCATTTCAAATGCAGAAGTAAGTGATTACAGAAGCACTGGTATTATTCCGCAGATCCAGGTCAACAGCAAAGCTTTCGAAAAATTATTTGGTGGCACAACCATTGATATTCAGCCACGTGGAGAGGCAGAACTCACCTTTTTAGGCCGGATAAATAAGAATGAAAACCCGCTTTTTAACGAAAGACAAAGGGTACAGACCAATTTCGATTTTAACCAAAGGATCCAGATGGATCTGGTTGGTAACATCGGAACCAAACTAAAAATCAAAAGCAATTACAATACCGAGGCCCAATTTGATTTCGAAAATCAGATTAAGCTTGATTATACCGGCGGACCTGATGATATTATCCAAAAAATTGAAGCGGGTAATGTAAGCTTGCCTTTAAATACCTCTTTAATTACCGGAACCCAGGCACTCTTTGGTATTAAAACACAATTGAAATTCGGGCGTTTAAACGTAACAAGTGTTTATACCCAACAAAAATCTCAATCACGGGAAATTAAAATTACCAATGGGGCGCAACAAAATACCACCACGGTAAATATTGATAGCTACGAGGCCAATAAACACTATTTTCTCTCACAATATTTTAGGAATAACTACAATAAAAACCTGGCCAACGCACCTATTATCACCTCTCCGATTCAGATTACCAAAATTGAGGTATGGATTACCAATAAGGCAGGTAATACCACCGACTCCAGAGATGTACTGGGTTTAATGGATTTGGGTGAAAATGTTCCTTTTAACAATAATTTGATTACCGGAGGAACTTCTGGTTTGCCGGCAGGAACTACCGCTACAGGTTTCCCGCAACAGTCAAACAACTTGATCTCGCAGTTAAATGCTTATCAGGGCGGTGCTATAAGACAGACAAATTCCAATGCCATCCTTTCCTTCTTCCAGACAACACCTGCCAATAGCAGCAATACCGATAACTTTGCTAAACTGGTTTACGCCAGAAAGTTAACCGAGCGTGAGTTTACCTTTCAGCCACAGCTGGGTTATTTATCGTTGAACAACCCATTAAATGCCGATGAGGTTTTAGCTGTTGCCTACCGCTATACCTATAACGGCGTAGAGTATCAGGTTGGTGAGTTTTCTACCGATGTTTCATTTGATGCGGCAAATCCAAAAGTGCTTTATGCCAAATTGTTAAAGAACGAAACCACCAAGATCCAACTGCCAACATGGGATCTGATGATGAAAAATATTTATTCTATCGGAGGGTACCAGATCAGCAGCCAGAATTTTAAACTTGATATTTACCGCATTGATAACGAAACGGGTGTAGATAACCCGGTAATGACTGAAGGACAAAATACGGCAAATAAGCAGTGGATTGCCTTAACCGAATTTGATCGTTTGAACCAGCAAAATGAGCGCAGGCCCGATGGGGTTTTCGATTTTGTAGCCACAAATAATGCTTTTGGTTCTTATTCTACTGCAAGCAATGCCAATCAGGCGAGTATGTTCGGCGTGGGGAGCAATGGGCAAACTTCATTGGTTACCAATACCAATTCGGGTTATATCACTATCGATCCGGCAAATGGAAGGATTATTTTCCCTGTAATTGAGCCATTTGGTAAAGATTTAGCTTCTAAGTTTTTACCGAGTGAGCAGGCTTTGATCAATAAATATACTTTTACTGCACTTTACGATTCAACCCAAACCATCGCTAAGCAGCTGTTTCAAAACCAGAACAGGTACACCATCAAGGTAAATTACCAATCTGATATTTCTTCTGAATTTAGTTTAAATGCCATTAACGTTCCGGAAGGATCGGTAAAGGTTTTTGCCGGAACAATGCCATTAACCGAAGGGGTAGATTTTACTGTCGATTATCAGGGTGGCCGGGTAAGTATCATCAATCAGGCGCTTTTGGTGTCTGGTCAGCCGATTCGGATCACTACTGAAAACAGTGAAACCTTTGGCCTGCAGCAACGATCACTTTTTGGAACCCGTTTAGATTACCGTGTAAACAATAAGCTAAATCTGGGCGGTACCATTATGAATCTAACCGAGAAACCTTTAACCCAAAAGGTAAACATCGGCGAAGAGCCTATTTCAAATACCATTTGGGGAGCAGATATCAATTATAGCTCTCCATCAAGATTTTTAACAAAACTGGTTGATAAACTTCCGTTCATTTCAACCAAAGCACCTTCGAGTGTAACGTTTTATGGAGAGTTTGCACAGCTGATCCCTGGTCATCCAAGGGCATTAAATTTTGCTGGCAGTAAAAACGGAGTAAGTTATTTAGATGATTTCGAAGCATCCAGATCGGTAATCGATTTAAAGAGTGCCATTGCCTGGCAGCTGTCAGGTACGCCACAGCTTTTCTCAGAGTTTGATAAATCCAACGACTTATCTTATGGTTACAATCGGGCAAGAATTGCATTTTATAACATCGACCCAACTTTTTATAATTCGGCGGCATCTACCACTCCGTCCAATATCAGAGGCAACCGGGGAGAACTTTCCAATCACTATGTGAGGGAGGTAATTGAGCAGGAGGTTTTTCCGTTTAAAGAAACGGCAACCGGGCAAGCCTTAAACATTACCACTTTTGATGTGGCTTATTATCCAACTGTTAGGGGGCCATATAACTTTCGTTCAACAGATTTTAGGCCCGATGGAACATTATTGCAACCTAAAAATAATTGGGGAGGTTTCCAACGAAAAATCGAAACCAACGATTTTGAAGCCTTAAATGTGGGCTTTATTGAGTTTTGGGTAATGGATCCGTTTATCTATAAACCAAATTCTGCCGGTGGCGACATGTATTTTAACCTGGGGAATATCTCAGAAGATATTCTTAAGGATGGCCGGAAATCGTTAGAAAACGGTCTGCCAGCCACAAACGACCCAAGCAAATACGAAGAAACTGCTTGGGGCCGTGTACCCAAATTGCAACCCGTTGTACAGGCTTTCGATAACAATGCCGGTTCGCGTAGGGCACAGGATGTAGGTTTGGATGGATTATCAGATGCTGATGAAAAAGTAAAATTTGCTGCGGCAATTACGCAGATTAAATCGCAGTTAAATGCCACCGCTTCTGCCGCGCTTGATGCCGATCCATCATCAGATAATTATACTTATTTCAGAGGTCCGGCATTAGATCAGATCAACGCGGGTATTCTTAAACGCTACGAAAAATATAATGGAACGGAAGGAAACTCTAAAACTTCGCAACAGTCGCAAGAAGAATTAGGACTTGAAAATTCTGCATCTACTTCTTTACCCGACGGGGAAGACATCAACCGCGATAATAACATGACGCAAAGTGATGAGTATTTTCAGTATAAAGTTTCGATCCGCCCGGGAGATTTAAATGTTGGTCAGAACTTTATTACCGATAAGGTTACCTCGCAGGTAAAATTGGCCAATGGAAATACCCAGGCCGTTTCATGGTATCAATTCAGAATCCCGATCGGTCAGTACCAGGAGAAAGTAGGTGGGATCCAGGATTTTAAATCAATCCGTTTCTTCAGGATGTTTATGACCAATTTCGCTGATACTGCCGTGATGCGTTTTGCAAAGTTGCAGTTAATCCGTGGGGAGTGGAGAGAGTATAATGCGTCCAACCAAGCTGCACAGGTAATCGTTGATCCATCGTTGCCTGCACTTACTCCTGATAATTCGACTATTGAAGTTTCCACAGTAAACATCGAAGAAAATGGAAAACGTTCACCGATTCCATATGTTACCCCTCCGGGCATTCTTCGCGAGCGCGACTATAGCAACTATCGTGGCGATACACGTTTAAATGAGCAATCGCTATCGGTTATTGTAAAATCGTTAAGAGATGGCTATGGTAGAGCTGCATTTAAAACAGCCTACAGCGATTTCAGATCTTACAAACATTTGGAAATGTTTATTCATGCCGAGGCTGTTAATAATCAAATCTTAAATGATAATGATGTTGCCGCATTCTTAAGAATCGGAACCGATAACCAGGATAATTATTATGAATATGTAATCCCCTTAAAGGTAACCAATCCAGGTACAAGCGATCCTGATGCCATTTGGCCGGAAGCCAATAGAATGGATATTGATTTAACACTCTTCCAAAATGCCAAGCTGGCCCGTAACGTAGCCAAACAGGCTAACGGACAACCATGGCCTACAAATGTTCCATTTACCTATACCGACGGAAATAGAACTATTATAGTTAAAGGGCAACCTGATATGAGCAAGGTTAGGGTGTACATGGTGGGGATTAAAAATCCGCTCCGTGCTGCCAGTGATGAACAAAATGATGATGGCCTTGATAAAAATGCCCTAGTTTGGTTTAACGAATTGAGGTTAACTGAATTTGACGAAAAAGGCGGTTGGGCAGCTACCGGAAGATTGAACTTAAAATTGGCTGATTTTGCAGATGTAAATATTTCAGGAAGTAAATCTACCATCGGTTTCGGATCTATCGATTCGAAAGTGAGCGAGCGGAACCGTGCGGATAATGTATTGCTTGATGTTTCTTCGGCCATGGAATTAGGTAAGTTTCTGCCGCAAAAATCGGGTGTGAAAATCCCGATGTTTGTGAGTTACTCTAAACAGGTTTCTACCCCGCAGTATAATCCGAGAACGCCAGATATTGAGCTCAAAAATGCGCTCGAGCAGTCGACAAAAGAACAGAAAGATTCGATTTTAAACTTTGCACAGGATTATACCGTTAGAAGAGGCATAAACTTTACAAACGTTAGAAAAGAACGGACCAATAACAGTAAACCTGTAAGGCTATGGGATATTGAGAATTTTGCCGCAAGTTATGCTTATACCCAATACAATCATCGCGATTTTATTAATCAGAGCAGTATTCAGAATACCTATAGGGCATCGTTACAGTATAGTTATTCTAAAGAAGCCAAAACAATAGCGCCGTTTGAAAAGATTATTAAATCGAACATGCTGGCTTTATTGAAGGATTTTAACTTCAGTATTTTTCCAAGTGCCATTAATTTCAGAATTGATGTAGACCGTTTATATTCAGAAAATACCTTGCGGAATAACGATCCAAATAATACGATTGGGGTTTACCAGAGTGGTTATGGTACCACCTTTAACAAAAACTTTACCATGAGCAGGATTTATGGTGTCGCCTGGAACCTTACCCGTTCGTTACAGTTAGATTTTAATGCCACAAATTATTCGATCATTGATGAACCGGATGGAAGACTTGACGGTTTAAAACGCGATACCGTTTGGCAAAACTTAAAACGTTTAGGACGCACAACCGATTATAACCATAATTTAAACGTTACCTATAATCTGCCAATTGATAAAATACCAGGACTAAACTGGATTACCGTTAAAACCCGTTATGGTACAAACTTTAACTGGCAAACTGAGCCGCTTTCTACTTTACGCGATCCGAATATTAATTTGGGTAACACGGTACAGAACAGCAGAACGGTACAGGTAAATCCAACCTTAAACCTAACTACATTATACAACAAGTTTGGTTTTATCAGAAAGGCGGGCAACGACCAGGAAGGAAGTGGTGCTAAGACATTTTTTATTAATCTATTAACGAGTGTAAAAAACGTTAATGCCAGCTTTGTACAAACCAAAGGTATTTTCTTGCCGGGCTATCTGCCAACCACCAAGTATTTTGGTATCGATAATGCAACGGGGGCACCCGGCTTGGGTTTTGCTTTCGGCAGTCAGCGTGATATTCGCGATATGGCCTTAAACAATGGATGGCTCACCACCGATACCTTGCAGAACCAATTGTATGTAAATACACTTAGAGAAGATTTTCAGCTTACCGGGCAGGTAGAGCCGTTTAAAGATTTACGGATTACGCTAAAGGCCAATAAGGCGCAAACAAGAAACTTTTCTACCAATTTCAGGTATGTAGCCAGTGTATCATCGTTCGAAAACTTAAGTGCCATTACCACGGGCGATTATAGTGTATCGTATATTGCTTTGGGGACGGCTTTCAAAGAAAATAACTCAACGGTAATTTCGGGTCTGTTTAACCAGTTTATGGCCAATAGGATTATTATTTCCAGAAGATTGGGTGCTCAGAATCCAAATTCGGGAGGCGTAAACGGCAGTTATGCCGATGGTTACGGTAAAGAAAGCCAGGATGTAATTATCTCTGCTTTTATGGCTGCTTATTCAGGCAAAGATGCTGGGAAAACGAAAATGAATGCTTTCCCTAAAATTCCACTTCCAAACTGGAGTTTAACCTATAGCGGTTTAACACGTATTCCTTTTATCGCCGATAAGTTTTCGTCTGTTGATATCAGACACGGCTATCGTTCTGCCTACAACATTAATGGCTTTAACTCATTGTTGCGTTATCAGGAAACCAATGGTGCGGTTAGCAGTAGAGACGTAAATAATAACTTTTTACCGGAATACCAGTTTGCCCAGGTAACCATTTCTGAATATTTTTCTCCGTTGGTTGGCGTTGATACCAGGTTTAAAAACAACCTGACTGCTTCTTTCGAATTAAACCGTTCACGTTTATTGGGATTAAGTTTATCAAACAGCCAATTGGCACAGCTATCAGAAAACAATATGGTTTTAGGATTGGGCTATCGTACCAATAAATTCCGCTTCCCATTTGGATGGTTTAAAAGCCTGAAAATGGATAACAACATGGATTTCAAATTGGATGTAGCTATCCGCGATAATAAAACCGTTATTTACCGTGCCGATGTTACCGAAGCCGAAGTTTCTTCAGGAGCGAAGAACATTACCTTAAGGCCAAGTGTGGATTATGTGTTGAATCAGAAATTTAATATCAAATTGTTTTACGATTCGAATATTACCAAGCCTTATACTTCTCAAACGTTTAATACTTCATTCAGTAATTTCGGATTTAGTTTAAGGTTTACGCTGAATTAATAAGTAAGTTGCTTAGGCAGGTAAAGGCTTGTCCTTTTGTGACGAGAATATGCTGCTAAATACATATGCCGTTAAGAACATAGGGGCATAGCTAAATAATAAATGATCAAAAGTCATCAGGTAAGTGCTTCCACTGGCGATTAGATAAAAGAGGAAGATCACAATCGAGTGGGCCACTGGCCTATCGTTGACAAATCTTTTATAACCTATTTTTGTAATCAGGTATCCACTTAACATGATCAATGCAGCGAGTATAGCTACAAAGATAAATACATGATTGAAAGAAAGGCTAAAATTAAACATCCAGTTCGGTGGGTTGATGAGCCTGATCAATCCGATATAGGCAAATCCAATTGCCATTGTTACCGGAACAGAAACAACTAGAGTGGCGAGACATACTTTTAAAGTATAAATTTGTGCAGGTTTCATGTTTGAGTGTTAATTTGTTAGGTGAATATAAAGATTTTTACTGAATCTGTTCATCTGTACAATTGCCAATTCGAAGCTGTGCGCGAAAAAAGCAAGATCAAACCTTTTACGATAAGTTAATTCACCAGGCATTGCGATATGTTAAACTAAATTGTATTTTTGGCAGGTAAACGCTGGGAAACGTTTTATCCATACAAGCTTAATAAAAAAAGAAAATTAAAATAACTTATATTCATAACTTACAAAACCATGAATTTTCCATCAGAATTAAAATACACTAAAGACCACGAGTGGGTTAAAGTTGAAGGTAACGAAGCTATTATCGGTGTTACTGATTTCGCTCAGCGCGAATTAGGTGATATTGTTTATGTTGATATCAATACTGTAGGCAGCGAAGTAGCAAAAGAAGAAGTTTTTGGTACTGTTGAAGCTGTTAAAACTGTTTCTGATTTATATATGCCAGTTACTGGTACAGTATTAGAAGTTAATGCTGAATTAAACGACAATCCGGAATTGGTAAACTCTGACCCTTATGGAAAAGGTTGGATGGTAAAAGTATCTTTGGCTGATTTAGCTGAAGTAGAAGATTTATTAACTGCAGAAGCATACCAGGAATTGGTAGGCGCTTAATTATTATATTTTGTACAAAGCACTGAAACAACAAAAATGGGCCGTTCTATGGACCATCGTAGTTTTAGTGCTTTGTAATATGGAGATTTCCGATTCTGTAGGTGGAAGCGGTTTTTTCTTTAAAGGCTTTGATAAAATGACCCATATGGGTTTTTTCTTTGTCTTATCGGTATTACTCTTCTACGGGAAAATAAGATATCAGCATACCTTCGCTTTCAGAACATTAACCATTTTTAAGATCTTGCTCATCAATGCGGTACTTGGAGGCGGAATTGAACTGTTACAATGGAAAGTTTTTACCTACCGGTCTGCAGAATGGTGGGATTTTGGCTGCGACATGTTAGGCGCATCAATGGCAGTTTTTAGTTATGTATTGCTTCATAAATTAAATTTCAATGAAACCATGACGAATACACCGCTTACCAAAAACAATTAATCTATTCGGAATAGCTTCATTGCAATTGAAAATAAAATAAAATCAATGAAAACGAAAGTTAGTATCATCTGTGTAATTGTGGCCATATGTTTAAGTGGATGCAGTATTTTTAAAAAGAACTGTAACTGCCCAAAAGTGTATTACAAAACTTATCCTTCACCGCAAAAATAATCCCACTTCCGATCCGATTTCCTTTTAGATCTGATCGCCTTGCTAAAAGCTGTATTTAAAATGTTACCAAGCTTTTAACACACCTTAACAAACCTTTGCGCCTTTCCCTAGTCTGATAGCTTAGTTTTGTATTATAATATCTAATTTTTTGATGAAAAAAAACGTTCAGCGGGCAATATTCATTGTGCTCCTATTTTGTGGATATATTGCCCAGGCTCAAAATACTGGCTCAATAAGCGGTAAAGTAATTAACGCGAAAGATAAGAAGCCGGTTGACTTTGCTACAATAGCAGTTAAGAGCTTAAAAGATTCGAGTGTTGTTGCTTCAGGGCAAACCAATCCGGATGGATCTTTTAGTTTTAAGGGCATTGCCCCAGGTAAATATAGAATCTACTCCGCCTTTTTAGGTTTAAAAACAGCTACTAAAGATATAGAAGTGAATAAAGTAGCAGTAAATGCCGGCGAAATTGCCATGAGCGACGATGGCGTTGATTTAAAAGATGTTAACGTTACCGCAACCATTCCAATTGTGGTAAAAAAAGATACCATTGAATTTGATGCCAAATCGATCAAGGTACGCGAAAATGCTGTTGTAGAAGATTTATTAAAGAAAGTACCGGGCGTAGAGGTAGCAAAAGATGGAAGTATTAAAGCCCAGGGCGAAACCATTACCAAAGTAAAGGTTGATGGTAAAGAATTTTTCGGAAACGACCCCTTATTGGCTACAAAGAATCTTCCTGCCGATATGGTTGATAAAATTCAGGTAATTGACGAGCTTTCTGAGCAGGCCCAGTTTACCGGTATTGATGACGGAACAAGAAATAAAATCCTGAACATTACAACCAAAAGCGGCATGAAACATGGTTATTTTGGAAACAGTACGGTAGGTTACGGTTCCAATGACCGCTATGATGCAAGTTTGAATGTAAATAAGTTTGATGAGGATAGACAGATCAGTTTTATCGGTCAGTTTAATAATGTGAACAAACAGAACTTTGGTCAGGGCGGTGGTGTAGGCAACGGATTTGGAGGCGGTGGTGGTCGTGGAGGCGGCGGTTTTGGCGGTGGTGGAGGCGGAAGTAGCGCTGGTGGAAATGGTGGTATCACCAATACAAATGCAGCTGGTTTAAACTTTGCCGATACCTATAAAGATGGGACCCAGTTTCAGGCCAGTTATTTCTTTAACAAAGCAACATCCGAACTGTTGCAGAATTCGCACACACAAAATCTTTTAGGTACAGGAACAACCGATATTAATCAGAAATTAAATAATACTACAGATCGGATCAACCATCGTTTCAATTTTATGGTTGATACTAAAATAGACCCTTCGTTATCGATCAAGATTCAACCCAATGTAACCTATACCGAAACTGATGGGAACAGCGTTACAGACTATACCCGTAATTTTATAACTTCATTAACAGAAGGTTTACAGCGGAACACGACAACTGCAGCTACGCCCGCGTTTAGCAATAATTTATTAGTAAGAAAAAGTTTTAAACGTAGAGGTCGTACCCTTTCGTTAAACGTTAGTACCAGTATTAATGATAATAATGGTACGAATCTTAACTATAGAGATGAAACGATTACCACTGGTGCTTCAAAGAGAGATTCATTAACCAACCAGTTGAATAATACAAGCAGTCATTCGATTAATAATACGACACGATTAGTTTATACTGAGCCCTTAAATAAAACCTTAAGCGTAGAATTTAATTATCAGAATGGATATTCAAATAGCGATTCGCAAAGAGATGTTCTTAATTACAATCCTTTAACTTTGCAGTATGACCTTGTAGACAATACTTTCTCGAACATTTATAATAACCGTACCCTTACCAATGCGGCAGGCGTTAGTTTAACAACAACGGAGAAAAAGTACAACTGGAATATTGGAGTAGCTGCACAGCAAACCAATAGGGTGAACACGAATTTAACTACTGGCTTAAAGCGTACGCAGAATTTTATTAATATTACCCCTTCTGCGCAGTTCAGGTATAACTTTAGCAACCGTAAACGCTTGTTTATTAATTATCGTGGTTCTACCACTCAACCAAGCATCGACCAGATTCAGCCAATTCCTGATAATACAAATTCGCAAACTATTTATGTGGGTAACCCAGCTTTAAAACCTTCTTTCAATAACCAGTTGAGGATTAATTTCAATAACTTCAATATTGAAAACGGCAGATTCTTTTTTGCTGGCTTAAATTTGACCCAAACTTTCAACAGTATCGGTAACAGTGTTGCACAGCTGCCTAGTGGTATTCAACAGGTGAGTTATGTTAATGTTGATGGCGTTTATGCAGGTAATGCCAATGCAACATGGTCTTTACCTTTAATGGCAGAGCGTAAATTAACCTTAAATATATCAGGTAATGGAGCTTATAACAGGAATGTAAATTACATTGTTCCACAGGGCGGTACCACATCAGTTAAAAACATTACCAATACGTATACCATTTCCAACGGTTATAAACTGGTTACCAACGTTGATAAATTTGATTTAACGGGTGGTATCACCGGTAGCTATACCAATTCATCCTTTTCAGCTCAGCAATCTGCCAATACACAGTTTTACACCATTAATCCAAGCTTTGATGTAAGTTATGTATTGCCAGCCAATATCAGGTTAGCCATAGATATTGATTATTTTAGAAATTTTGGTGGTGGCGATCTGTATAACCAGGAATATACTATCCTTAATCCATACATCAGCCGCCAGTTCTTTAAAAACAGAGGCACATTTAAATTCTCTGTTAATGATGCACTTAACCAGAATACAGGAGTAAGCAGAACAGCTACAGGCACATCAATCCAGGATGTTAACTTTAATGTGTTAAAACGCTATTATATGTTGTCATTCACTTATTCGTTAACCCGTATTGGTGGCAGAACAATGAGTGGAGATATGCAGATGCCAGGTCAACGCGGTGGCGGTGGCGGCCAGCGCATAAGAATGTAAAGTATAGTGCTTAAAATAATGAGAGTCCTGATGAAAATCGGGACTTTTCTTTTTATGTCCATTTCGTTTCCATATTAAATGTGTGATTGACATTTATGTATTTCAAATGTTACCTAAGTAAAATAAACCTTTATAAAAGTCGCTAGTCTCTATGCTATAAACCAAACTAACCGAATGAAACAAATTTTTACGCTCCTACTTATTTTATCATCTTTTTATGCTTACGCTCAGAAAACGGGTTCAGTTAGCGGACGGGTTATTCAATCAAAAGATAAAAAACCAATTGATTACGCCTCTATAGCAGTTAAAAACTTAACCGATTCTAGTATGGTTGGTGCAGTGAGTACCGCCGAGGATGGAAAATTTGTTTTCAAAAACTTAAATCCGGGTACTTATAGGCTTTATGCGGCATTTTTAGGCTTAAAGAATATTACAAAGGATTTTACAATCGCTGCAGACAAAACAGATGTAGCCTTGGGCGATATTGTTTTAGAGGGTGGTGCAATAGACCTTCAAACGGTTGATATTAAAGCCGAAATTCCCCCAATTGTAGTAAAAAAGGATACGCTCGAGTTTAATGCAAGCTCGTTTAAAGTGGTAGAGAATGCTGTAGTTGAGGATCTGTTAAAGAAATTGCCAGGAGTAGAGGTAGATAAGGCCGGAACGGTGAAAGCGCAGGGCGAAACCATTACAAAAGTTAAGGTAGATGGTAAAGAGTTTTTTGGGAACGATCCTTTATTGGCCACTAAAAATCTTCCGGCCGATATGATCGATAAAATTCAGATTATTGATGAACTGTCAGATCAGGCACAGTTTACCGGAATCGATGATGGTTCGAGAACCAAGATCATTAATATCACCACCAGAAAGGATAAGAAAAATGGTTATTTCGGAAACAGTTCTGGAGGTTATGGTTCTAACGACCGTTACGATGTAAATGCGAACATTAACCATTTTAACCAGGACAAACGCTTAAGTATAATTGCACAGTTCAACAATGTAAACAAACAAAACTTTGGCGGCGGCTTGGGTGGGGGCAATGGCGGCAGTAACGGTGGCCGGGGAGGGATTACCGACACCAAAGCTGGCGGGTTTAATTTTTCAGATGAGTATGCCGATCAAACCGAAATCAGCCTGAGTTATTTCGTTAATAAATCTGATAACCTTATTCTGTCGAACAGTGTCAGGCAAAATTTATTGGGAAATGAAACCACCGTTTTTAAAAATGATCAGATCAATAATTCCGATCGGTTAAATCACCGCTTAAACTTTATGGTAGATACTAAACTCGATTCATTAACCTCACTTCGGATACAGCCAAATTTAAGTTATACCGATAACGAGAGCTTAAACAGCAGCACCTACACCCGCGATTTTAATAAGTATATGATTACCGGAACCCAAGCGTTAAGAAATCATAATACCACGCCATCCATTAGCAACAACATTTTATTGCGTAAAAAATTTATGCGGAGGGGAAGAACGCTATCTCTGAATTTAAACACCAACATCAACAATAACGATGCTGATAATTACAATACCAATCCCGAAACCAGAAAAGAAAACGGAACTACCACTCAAAAAACGACCGATCAGTTTAACGATCAGGAGAGCGAGTCCATCAATCAGAATACAAGATTGGTATATACCGAACCCCTGGATAAAACCTTGAGCCTGGAGTTTAATTACCAGAACGGTTATAACCACAATACATCCGATCGTTTTACCTATAATTTCAATCCAGCTACCTTACAATACGATCTGTTGGATGAAACCTTTAGTAATGCCTACGAAAATACCATTTTAACCAACTCGGCGGGTTTTAGCTTTAATAAAATGGCGAAAAAATACAACTGGAATGTGGGGATGGCGGTTCAGAATACTGATCGCACAAATAACAATATCAGTAAGGGATTTGTACTCAAGCAGAACGTTTTCAACTATACACCCTCGGCCATGTTCAGGTATAATTTTAGCAACAGCAAACGCCTGGTGTTTAACTATAGGGGCAGCACAAACCAGCCAAGCATTCAGCAGTTGCAGCCAATCCGGAACAATACCAACACGCAAAGTATCCCCGTTGGTAACCCCGATCTGAAACCCGAATTTAACAACACCCTTCGCGTAGCCTACAATACATTTACTGTCGGAAAAAACAGGTCGTTATTCGTGAATTTAAACCTGACGCAAACTGCAAACCGGATTGCGAATAGCAGTAGCTTAATTCAAAGTGGCGAAGACCAGGGAAAACTGGCTATTACTCCGGTGAATGTAAACGGTGTTTACTCGGGGTCTATTTCCTCTTCATTAAGTTTGCCGATTATGGCAGAGAATAAGCTGAATTTCCATATCAATGTCAGTGGAAGTTATGATAGGGATGTAAACTTTACCAACGCTTTAAAAAATATTACCAATAGCTGGTCTATTACCAATGGTTACCGCTTGGTTTCCAATTTAGATAAGCTCGATTTAACAGCTGGTTTAAACGGTTCGATTAACCGTGCAACTTACTCGGTTCAACCTAATTCTAATACGCGTTATTATACCTTTAGTCCAAATGTGAGTGTAAGTTATTTATTCCCTGGTAATATCCGTTGGGCAATAGATGCCGATTATAACCAGAATACCGGAAGGGGAGAGGGTTTTGATACGCATTTTACCTTGGTTAATTCTTACATCAGCAAACAGTTTTTCAAAAACAGGGGGACTTTTAAAGCGGCAGTAAACGATCTGTTGAACGAAAACCAGGGCGTAAGCCGTACGGCCAATAACAACACCATCCAGGATGTAAGTTATAATGTTCTGCAGCGTTATTTTATGTTTTCGTTTACCTATTCACTTAATCGCATGGGCGGTAAAAACCGCATCAGAGGAGGCGAAGAGGGAGGCAGGAACCGTAGAGGTAACGGTGGTGGCGGCTTTGGTGGGGGCAGACAGCGGAACTAGATCATTTTAGGGTAAAGCTGTGTAATTTATATCCCGCGCACAACTATCTTATTTGGAATAAATCTAAAGAAAGGTTAACTTGCGCCAAATTTAGCACATGAAACTGTCGCACCTAAAAGTTGGAGAAAAAGGAACAATAGTAGCTTTTACAGATTTAGATATGTCTGTGAAGTTAATGGAGATGGGCTGCTTGCCGGGTGAGGTGGTAGAGGTAGAGCGTTTTGCTCCTCTGGGCGATCCAATGGCGATCCGTGTTGCTGGTTATCAGCTTTGCTTGCGTAAAAGCGAAGCCGATGTTATCATTATTCAATAAAAAAGCTGGGTTTGGATATTAAAGTTGCGTTAGTTGGTAATCCCAATACAGGTAAATCTACTTTATTTAACCGTTTAACAGGGTTAAATCAAAAAATTGGAAATTTTCCAGGCATCACTGTCGATAAGAAAACAGGTTTTACAAAACTTGCCAATGGTAAAGAAGCCGAAATAATCGATTTACCCGGAACCTATAGTTTATATCCGAAAAGTGCTGATGAAAGTATCGTTTTTCAGGTACTTGCCGATAAAAAAAACAATAGCCACCCTGATGTTATTGTCCTCATTGCCGATGCTTCCAATTTAAAGCGCAATATGCTTTTGTATTCGCAAGTGGCAGATTTAGGCATTCCTATGATTTTGGCCCTGAATATGATCGATCTTTCGGCTAAACAAGGGATCGAGATCAATCTGGATAAACTTGCAGCGAAACTGGGCGTCCAGGTGGTTCCCATTTCAGCACGGAATAACATTGGGATCGACAAACTAAAACAAGCCATTGCCAATACCAATAGAATTGCCACACAGTTGCAGGATGTGGATGTGAATTTTCTGGCTCCTGAAGCTATTAATGCCATAAAATCGAAACTTAATTCTGATAACGATTATTATGCGCTGCAGGTTTTGCACCAGCATGAGCATTTAACTTTCTTTACCGAAAAGGAACAAGAAGAAATTGAAAATATAGAGCAGTCGCACCATTTTGAGTCTTCAAAAATTCAGGCTGCAGAAACCATTGCTAGGTACAAACACCTCAGTACTATTTTATCTGATGTGGTTGTTGATAAGGGTACCGAAAAGAAGTTTTCTTTCAGCGATAAATTAGATGCTATTTTAACCCATAAAGTATGGGGATTTGCCATTTTCTTACTGATTCTTTTTGTTATTTTCAATGCCATATTTGCCTGGTCATCCTATCCAATGGACTGGATTGAGACTGGTTTTGGTTTTATTACCAGTATTGGTCACGAATATTTGCCGGCGGGCATGCTTACCGATCTGTTATTGGATGGTGTTGTTGCCGGGCTAGGCGGCATATTCGTGTTTATCCCACAGATTGCAATACTTTTTGCCTTTATATCCATTTTGGAAGATACCGGCTACATGGCCCGTGTTACCTTTATGATGGATAAAATTATGAGCAAGGTTGGCCTTAACGGTAAATCGGTGGTACCGATGATAGGTGGTTTGGCTTGTGCAGTTCCGTCTATTATGGCCGCCAGAAATATCGAAAACTGGAAAGACAGGATGATTACCATCATGGTTACCCCTTTGGTAAGCTGCTCGGCGAGGCTTCCGGTATATATATTAATCATTTCGCTAATTATTCCTTCCAAAACCGTTTTAGGTGTTTTTAACCTGCAGGGACTAGCGCTAATGGTGATGTACCTGGTTGGGATTATTGCTGCGGTACTGGTGGCCTGGGTAATGAAATTCATCATCAAGACCAAAGAAAGATCTTATTTTATCATGGAATTGCCGGTTTACCGCATGCCAAGGTGGAAAAATGTTTTCTACACTATGTACGAGAAATCAAAAACCTTTGTTTTCGAAGCGGGTAAGGTTATCATCGCCATTTCCATCATCCTTTGGGTAATGGCCTCTTTTGGGCCAGGAAACCGTTTCGAAAGTATCGATAAAAAATACGAAACCGCTTTGGCTGATACCACAAAAAATACAGATCACATTAAAACCCTGGTAGCTACAGAGAAGTTAGAGAACTCTTATGTAGGTATCCTTGGCCATTGGATCGAGCCTGCCATCCGCCCGCTGGGTTACGATTGGAAAATTGGTATTGGTTTAATTACCTCCTTTGCTGCCCGCGAAGCCTTTGTAGGTACTATGGCTACGATTTATAGTGTCGATGGCGGTGATGAGGATACAAGCACCATTAGAGAGCGTATGTCGGCCTCGGTTAACAGTCGTACCGGTTTGCCTGTATATACTTTTGCTACTGGAATTTCATTAATGCTTTTTTATGCTTTTGCCATGCAATGTATGAGCACAGTAGCTATTGTTTACCGCGAAACTAAAGGCTGGAAATGGCCGGTTATTCAATTGGCTTATATGACAGCCATGGCTTATGTTGCTGCGCTGGTTGCTTATCAGTTGTTGAAATAGCTTTTCTTAGGGTGTCACCCTGAGGGGTAATTTATTGTATAAAAATCAATATGAATGACGTATATATTTGGTTATTGCCCTTGGCTCAACCTTGCCTCGGCTCGCCGCCGCCTAAGGGCTCTTTCTTTTTGGCATCAAAAAGAAACAAAAACTGCCGGCTGAAAATTTTTCTTTCGAAGCCAGCAGGTAGGCTTGGGCAGTGCAGCCCGAAAAATTTGTTAGGCCGGATTTAAGTAGAACGGGGATACCGTACTATGGCCTAGCTGGATGGAAATGCGAAATTTGTTAAAATGTTGATTAATAATTATTTGCAAAATAACGTCAATGGTAGCGTAGTCGAAGGGCATTGTCAAAAAAATATTATCATTATTTGGGTTTGGAGAGCAGTGTCTGTATAGCTATTCTGGTTTCTTCCCCGCTTTCCGTTTTACTTTGCCTGCGGCTTCGTGTTCACTTTAATCGGGTCTAGGTGGCTCGTTAGGTGGTGCTATTTTTGGCTCGATGCATACCTACCTCTTATCTTTAGTTTAAAGATCTCTCCACTCCGCGTTGCTCCGGTCGAGATGACGATTTTTCGATTGTAGTCTGTCAACAATAGCGTAGTCGAAGGGGCCGATAGGCAATTTGCTATTTATTGCATTGACCTTTGTTCCTAAACCCGGTAGTAGCGGCAGCCCGATTCTTCATCGGCTATAGCGAATAACGGGACTACTATTCCCGAAATCCCACTCAGCGTTCATTTCCTGATTATTAAGAATAACCAATAGCGTTTTACCATATAAGGCATATGAGATCATTTAAGCTTCGTGTTCTTAAATGAAATCTTTTTGCTTTAGTCTTTTACCTTTAGTCTTTGTGCTTTAACCCAGTTCAATCTGACGCTTAATGCTCTCTTCTAACGAGATTAAAGTCTCTGTGCGCTGAATACCGTTCACGGCCTGTATTTCTTCGTTTAAAACGTGGCGTAAATGATTGGTATCCCTGCAGATAATTTTGGCAAACATACTGTAGGCACCGGTAGTATAATGCAATTCTACCACTTCTTTAATTTTGCTCAATTGTGCAACTGCATCTTTGTACTGGATTCCTTTCTCCAGGTAAATACCCAAAAAGGCACAAATATCATATCCAGCCTTCTGCGGGTCAATGATTAAGTGCGAACCCTTAATAATCCCCATTTCCTGCAGTTTTTTCATCCTAACGTGTATCGTTCCGCCCGAAACAATCAGATCTTTAGCGATTTCTGTATAAGGTTTAGTGGCATCCTGCATCAATTGTTTCAATATATCGATGTCGAGGTTGTCAATTTCTAAATTGGAATTGTCTTTTTTAAGCATATTTTTGAATTATGATAAGCGAATTTACGAATATTTATCAATATTATAAAAATAAAATTAAATGTTTAAAATATTTGCAAGGTATTGGTTGTTCCTTTACATTTGTATCAAGCAATTAACAAAAAGGAAACGTTCTTTCAAAATTGCATAACATAATGTAGGGTGGTGAAACAGGCAGACACACCTCCTTGTCTCGGTGGCGGAGAATAATGGGAATATACCGGTTTCGGTACTAACCACTCCTTGAAGGTTCGATTCCTTCCCCTACAGCCAGTTCAGTTGGCAATTTACAGTTGGCAGTTTAAAAACTGAGAATTGGAAATTGAAAACTGTTAACTTTTAAAATGTTGGGTGGTGAAATTGGCAGACACGCCTCCTTGTCTCGGTGGTGGGGAATAATGGGACAAACGCAGTTTATTGGGTTGACCACAAATTAATTTTTTGAACTGTAGCTAACTACCCCTTGAAGGTTCGACTCCTTCCCCAACAGCATTTTTTATGAATAATAAGTTAGTTAATTGAGCAATCCTGGATAGGTTGCTCTTTTTCTTTTTAGACTAGTTTTTTTCATAACCCTCCTATATTTATAGATATATTGTTATATTACCAATCAAAATTTTATTCGTTCAATGCCTGTGATGAAGAAACGCGTTTCGATTAAAGATATCGCTAAACAATTAAATATTTCTATTACAACCGTATCGTTTGTAATTAATGGGAAAGCAAGAGAAAAAAATATTAGCGAATCGCTTACCAAAAAAGTTTTAGAACTGGTTGCTGAATTAAATTATCAGCCCAATACCCTTGCAACAAGTTTAAGAACAGGCAAAACAAAAATTATAGGATTCTTGGTTGATGATATTTCTGAACCTTTTTTCTCGGGTATAGCACGCCGAATTGATGAAATTGCTTCGAGCCTTGGTTATAAGATACTTTTTAGCAGTACTAGAAACGATACCGAAAAGGCAATAGAATTGCTGCAGATTTTTAAAGACAGGCATGTTGATGGCTATATAATGGCCTTGCCTGAAGGTTTGGAAGAAGAAGTTAAAAAACTGATTCAAACAGACGCTCCAGTTGTACTATTCGATCGGTATGTACAGGACGTTAAAACAGATTATGTAATAATCGATAATCAAAGCAGCACCTACGAAGCTACCGAGCACCTCATTAAGAATAATTATAAAAAAATAGGTTTTGTAACCATCGATACCTTACAGCAACAGATGGTAGACCGCTTGGCGGGTTACGAAAGTGCTGTAAAAAAATACAACTTGCCGGCATTTGTGAAAAAGATTAAATATGTAAACTCTGCCGAATCAATTGAGGAGATGATCAAGTTTTTTAAAGCAGAGAAACAGCTGGATGCGGTCGTTTTTGCAGCCAACTATATTTGTTTAGACGGTTTAAGAACTTTTAGAAAACTAGGTATTCAGATCCACAAGGATATGGCTGTTGTTTCTTTTGATGATTTTGAAATCCTGGAGTTTTGTGAGCCTCCGGTTACGGCTATTGCACAGCCTCTTGAGGCGATTGCAGAAAACGTGATGAAAATTTTATTGAACAAGCTTAAGAAAGTAGGAAAACCTGTCGAAAACATGCAGGTGTCGTTACCCACTATCTTAAATGTTAGGGGCTCAAGCGCAAAGCAATAAAAAAAGGGAATAGATTTAAGTCCATTCCCTCTCTTATTGTGTTTTATACAGATTAAACTGTCATTACATCTTTTTCTTTAGCTTCGGCGTGTTTGTCAACCTTGATGATATAAGCATCGGTTAATTTTTGCACTTCGCCTTCACCTGTTTTAATCTCGTCATCAGAAACACCTTCGCCTTTCAGTTTTTGAATTTTGGTATTGGCATCTTTACGGATGTTACGAACGGTAATGCGGCCTCTTTCGGCTTCTTCCTTTACTTTTTTTACCAAGTCTCTTCTACGCTCTTCTGTTAAAGGCGGCACAACCAGGCGGATAACAATACCATCATTTTGTGGATTGATACCAATATTGGCTACCTGAATAGCTTTTTCAATCGCAGTTAAAAGTGATTTTTCCCAAGGTTGGATTACGATTGTTCTGGCATCAGGCGTATTAATGCTGGCTACTTGTGATAATGCTGTAGCTGCGCCATAATAATCCACGAAAATACCATCCAACATTCCAGCTGATGCTTTACCAGCTCTGATTTTAGTTAATTCAGATTCACAATGATCGATGGCTCTATCCATTGCAGATTGAGCATCCATTAATTGTAATTGTATGAGGTCGTTCATAATTGTGTGTATTTCTACAAAAATAATAATTTTTATTCCTTATTTAACCAGGGTTCCAATAGGTTCGCCATTGGCGATTTTCATGAAGTTGCCATGTTTGTTCATATCAAACACAATAATCGGCACTTGGTTTTCTTCGCAAAGGGTAAATGCGGTCATATCCATCACGTTAAGCCCCTTATCGTAAACTTCCCTAAAAGAAATTTCATCGTATTTAGTGGCCAGCGGATCTTTTTCAGGATCGGCCGTGTAAATCCCATCAACACGTGTTCCTTTTAAAACAACATCAGCTTTGATTTCGATAGCACGTAAAGCTGCTGCAGAATCGGTTGTGAAGTATGGATTTCCTGTTCCTGCACCAAAAATAACCACACGGCCTTTTTCTAAATGGCGAACAGCTCTTCTGCGGATAAATGGCTCACAGATCTGCTCCATTTTAATGGCAGTAAGTAAACGTGTTTTAATCCCCACTTTTTCTAACGCATCTTGCAGGGCCATAGAGTTGATAACTGTTGCCAACATGCCCATATAATCGGCCTGTGCCCTGTCCATCCCACTTTTTTCGGCGCTTAAACCTCTAAAAATATTTCCTCCTCCAATTACGATTGCGATTTCTAAACCTTTATCGTGTACGGCTTTGATATCTTCTGCGTATTGTTTAACGCGTTCATTATCAATTCCATATTGTTTGTCGCCCATTAGCGATTCTCCGCTAAGCTTTAATAGGATGCGTTTGTATTTCATGACCTCAAAAATATTAACAATTTTTTACTTACGGGCTATCGTTTTAATATTTGATGTAAATATTTAATTAGGTTAGGTATATAAATAAAAAAGGGCGATATTTTCATATCACCCCTTCTGTTAATGGATTAATTATTGTGCTTTAGCAAGCCATAATGAGGCATTTAAATGCAAAGCTGGATGAGAGGTGTATCCAGATGGTACATCACCAGACCAACCATTAAATAAATTATCGTTCGTATCGCCGGTTCCATCATCAGAAGGCGAACTATCGCCAACAAAGGCTACCCTTCCACTTCCATATGTCGAAATTAATGCCATTACACCATTATTACTTCCTAATGTGCTGCTCATTCTCCAAAATAATCCTTGTACTGTAGAATTTTCTGTCGGAAACAAGGTTGCAGTTGTACCATTATAGAAAGCTAATTTTGAAGCATTTCCGGCAGCACCATTTAAAACCAGATTGGCACTGGTACTTGTTCCAGAGTAAACTTTTGTACTTGGTTTTTCGCTAATGTCAACATAATCTACATTGAAGCCGAAAGGTTTGTTGTTGTTAATGCCGTTATTGCTCATCAAATCATTCCAAACTCTTGGAGAATCGTAGCCATCGCCATCTCTGTCTGAAGGATTATAACCATTTGCATCTGTTCCGGCTGTACTTGCAGCAGTATGATCGGCCACCATCATTAAACCGCCGCCATTGGCCACAAAATTCATAATTGCCGTTTTTTCGGCGGCAGTAAATAATTTATTCGGTTCAATAACCACGTAAACATCGTAATTTTTTAAATCTTGGGGATTAGCGGTATTGCCATAAGTAATCGCAGTGCCGCCTGGCAAAGTTTCTACCAGTTCGCCACGTTTTACCAATTCTACGGCCCAGGCAGACATGGCGCCTTTCCAGTAGGTTTCAGGAGTTGAAGCAGTTATACCGGTATATGAGGGTGTAGGAAATCTCTGTGCTTTAAGTTCAACAGAGGTTCCTCCTTGATAACCCGGAACGCTTTCTGTACCATCTGCATCTATCTGCCAATCGGCACTACCTGCATTTTCCAATTTTGAAGCATCAAATAAAAACTTCTTGCCCGTAAGTACAGGATTTGTACCTGGATCGGTACCACCACCGTTATCATTAATGGTAATATCATCAAAGTTTATTCTGTTTGAAGCACCTGAAAGTTTTCTGATTTCTAAGCGGACATTTCCAGTAAGATTTAGGCTGAAAGATTGTATTTGTAAAGTTGACGTACTAGTTATATTGGCGCCCGACTGGGTCCAGCTGCTTCCACCATTATTTGAATACCATAAACCCCATTGACTGGCGGCATCGGTGCCATAAGTAGCATGTTGAATGCTTACCGAACTAATGCCGGCTGCAATATCAAACTGCATCGTAATTTTTCCCGAGTTACGGATACGGGCAGACCATGAACCATTTTTCTTATCAGCAGCAAGATTTCCGATTAACGCATCGAAAAAATTCCATGACTTTCCGCTAAGTGTAATGTCATCTCCACCTGCTGAGCCAGAAGGAGAAACATCATAAGCCGTTTTAGGACTGGTTGAGCCTACCTCAAAATTTTCTAAAGTTTGTGCCGTGAGTGTAGCATTTGAAGCAGAGAGACCCAATACTTTTACTTTAGGTAAAGCGTTTTGGCTGGTTTCAATATCTTGTTTTTTACAAGCGCTAAAGCTTAATAATGTAGCAAACGCTATTAAAGCGAAGCCTGTTAATTTAAATTGTTTTTTCATAATATTGATAGATTGAAGATATTAAACCTACTTTAATTATGTTAAGCAATTATTGCCGGCTTGTTACATTTACATTATCCCTTTTTATCCAAAATGGCTGAATCGTTATCCGATCCAGCCATTTTTTGATTTTTAAAAATTATTGATTAAATCTATATTTTAACCCAAATTGGATTCTCCAACGGGCAGTTTCATCAATATTGCTTGAAAATGTATTAACCAAAGGCACGCTGTTATCTGCATTTAGGTAAGGGAAAGAAAATGTAGGCTTACCTGATGTTGCATCCACTCCTTTAAAGTTAAGGAGTCCGTTAGCCCTATTGGCAAATTTTGGAACTCCCCAGGTTTTATTGATCATATTTCCGAAATTGAAAATATCAAAAGTAAGCTGAAGAGAATGCTTTTTACCTTTCAGGCTTGCGAATAAATCTTGTGCTAGTCGAATATCAAGCGTACCGATTACATTACCAACAAGGCCATTTCTTTCTGCATACTGGCCTCTTTTTTTGTTAAGATAATTGTCTTGACTGATGTAGCTGTTTAATTGACCCCAAAGCTGATCAGGTGTGCGGGTATCAGCAGCATTTTCTGGTACCAAAACAATGTCGGATTTATTTGCCGGAACATAAATTAAGTCGTTTCCGCTTAAACCATCATTGTTTAAGTCGTTTCCATAAGTATAGGAATATCTAAAACCATCCTGTAGTTGATAGAACATAGAGAATGTTGTACCTAAGTGGTTGATGTATTCTTTTCTGTAAACAACAGAGGCAATAAAGCGGTTTTTAACCATATAGCTTGAATAAGAAAGTGCATCTGTATTCGGGCTGCCAGAAACCTGACGGTCTCTCCACATACTTTGAGCAATAGAGCCACCATCATTAACTGATCTCGAATCGGTATAAGTATAACCTGCAGTTGCAAAAAGGCCACCTGCAAACTCTTTTGATAATGTTCCTGTAATTGCTAAACTATGGCCTTTATTGGTATTGGTCATTACAATTGCATCAGAAATATTTGGGTTTGCAGGAGTAGGGGTTGCTGAACCATAAATCCTTGAGCTGGTGTATCTTGGGCGGTTATCAGCGCCTTTTAAAAGGGTATATGCCGAAGTGTTTAAATTCACATTGCGGAAATAAACAGAATTAATGTCTTTTGAATATAACGCTTCGATTGTTCCGGTTATACCGCCAGGCAATTTCTGATCAACAGCCAAATTTGAACGCCAAACCTGCATAAATTTAAAATCCTGTTGGGCTACTGCCAGATTGTAGGCAGTGTTGTTTGCTGCTGTAGCCTTATTTACATTTCTATAAGCATCTACGTTGGGGGTAAATGGTCTGTTGGTTGGGTTGTTAATCGATTCTGAACCAAATTGAACACCATTGTTGCTGGCCTGGTTAGATACCCAAACCAGTGGAGGTCTTCCTGTAAATAGCCCGGTACCGCCTCGTACTTGTGTTTTTCCGGCATGGTTTACATCCCAGTTAAAGCCTAAACGCGGAGACCATAAAATAGAACTTTTAGGAAACCTGCTCACATCAATTTTTTCGTCATTTTCGAAAGTCAGCTTTTCTACATTTGGGTTGCTTAGTGATGCTGGTGAAGAAACGCTGGTTAAATCTGCACGTAAGCCAAGGGTTAATTTTAACTGATCGTTAACCGTAAAAGCATCTTGCGCATACAAGCCATACATATTCGACTGGATTTCTGCATAAGGGAATGATCCATCAGGCATAACCGAATATTGGACCTGGTATTTCGTTGCATTCGATACACCATTATTGGCGCTGTTATAAAAATCGGCAAGGCTGTTAAAGGTATAGGCACCATAATAGTTGGGAGCGAAACCGTTAAGCGTTCTGTAGCCTTCATAATTGGCGCCCAATGTTATTTCGTGGCGGCCTGCATAGATATTAAAATTATCTGTGATCTGGTAAACTTTAGTTTTCAAGGTGTTAAAAGCAGTAAAAGGTTCGTAGCCAAAAGCAGTATACGAACTTCCATCAGGATTCATAATATCAACAAGTGGAAAAGGTTTGTTACCCTTTGATTCTCTAAAATCGTTCATGCTGTTGTAACCAACAGTTAACTGATTAGAGAATTTATTGTTAAAGCGTGTTCTAAACTCAAGATTAACGTTATCCATGTTGTTATTTATGCCATATCCTGCCGATTGAAAAGGAAGGCCCAACTGCGATGGCTGGCGGTTATTTTTTGGAGCACCGCTATTACTTGGCAAAATATCTTTATAAGATCTGAAATAGAAATATTTTAAACTTAAAGTGTTTTTATCATCAATATTATAGTCTAATTTGGCAGATAGTTTATCGCTCCTGGTTTTTAAAGCATAATTTTCGTAAGCCCCCGGATCGTAACCAAGTGTTTGTAAAAAAGAACTTAACTTATCTAAGTCTTCGCCTTTTGCCTGAGATATATTTGGTCCTGTGCTTCCACCCCTTGAAGCTGAAAATCCAGTTCCTGGATCTGATCTTCTTTCCAATTCTCCACTGGCAAAAAAGAATAATTTATTTTTAATAATCGGTCCGCCTAAAGTAAACCCATAACCTTTAAGGCTAAAATTGGTTACCGGCACCTTTAATCCAGCATAGTTGTAATCACTTACTAGGTCCTGATTTCTATAGTAAGTATTTAAAGAGCCTTGAAATTCATTTGTACCACTCCTGGTTACCGCATTTATTGCAGCACCTGTAAAACCACTTTGACGAATATCATATGGTGCAATATTTACTGTAATTTCTTCGAAGGCGTCCATATTTATCGGTTGAGAACTTGTTTGGCTTCCAATGGTACCCTGTAAGCCAAATGCATTATTAAACAGCGCTCCATCAACCGTAAAATTGTTGGCCAGGTTACTTCTTCCCGCAATACTTGGGCTTCCAAACTGTAAAGAGAACTGAGGGGTAAGCTTCACAAAATCGGTAAAGCTTCTGTTTAAAGTTGGCAAATTTTGAATTGCTGTTCTTGATATATTCTGTGATGCACCCGTTCTTCCCGAGTTAAAAACTTTACTTTGTTTTCCTGATACCGTAACTTCTGATAAATTACTGGCGTCTTCACTTAAAGATACATTTAAAGTAGAACTTTGGCCAAGGGCCAATTTTTCAATACGTTGTGTCTGATTTTTAAAGCCAATAAATGAAACGGTAATGGAGTAAGGGCCACCAATACGCATGGCTGGTAAATTGTAACGGCCATCCGATCGGGTAGAAGTGGCATATCTCGAACCTGACGGTTCATGTATGGCAATAACTGTAGCCCCGCTAATTGGCCCTTTAGCATCGACAACCATTCCATTTATAGAGGCTGTTGTTTCATTTTGCGCAACAGCATCTATTTTTAGGAGTATCAAAAATAGAAATGTTGTAAATAGAAGTAAGGTTTTTTTCATGAGTAATTTTTAAGCAAAAATACTCCGACTTACTGTAGCTAATGTTACATTTATATTAATTAATGGTTAACAGTTTCCCTTGCTTAGGAAATATTAAGTTTAAATTCAGCGCGTTTTCGGTAAGTAATTGATGTTTTATTTTTTCGGCGCTACGTTGCGGGGGTTTAATATGGGTTACAATGAAAGAAACTTTTTTAATGGCATTACCATCTGTTAAGCTTTTAAGTTTGCCAATTTCACTATAAAAAAGCTTTGGTGTAAGGTGCCCGAATAATTGTTTATCAGGCTGTTCATTTGGGAAAGAAACCTCCAAAAAGATGGCTTTTAATTGGCCTTTATTAATCAACGGAGATATGGTTTGCCATAAGTTGGCAAGTTTATCCGATTTTTCAATTTCATCTGCACCGGTATCTCCAAGGTACAATACATAACTATCATTGTGACTGATCAAAAAAGCAGTGCTTTTATAGGGATTGCCATGACTTAGCTCAAAAGCCCTTACTTTCATTTCCGTTCCTTCAAGCGGATAAGTTTCACCTTCATTAAGTGGTGAGTAGGTGTACTTTTTTAGTTGTGGTTTTTCGCCTTCATTTGCAAAATTGGCCCAGGCATCCCAGGTAAAATATTTATCCCTCAAAATATTCAGTACCGAAGGTATTCCGTAGATGTTTTTGGATGTATCGGCTGGTGAATTGATAATCAAACCTGCTACATGATCTAAATGTGCATGTGAGATCAAATATCCTTTAATCTGTTTTCGCTGAATTTCTTCGCTTATTCCGCTTAATGATTTATATTCTATGGCCTTTTGAATACCGGCATTTATGGTGCCTGCATCTAAACAAACATAATTTTCGCTGCCTTTTGGAGCAATCATATAAGAGGATAAATTACTCTCATCATCTCCGCCCTTCACCCCAAGGGGTATTATTGTAAAAGCAGTACCTATTTCTTGTCCCCAAGAATTACTGGTATAAACTGATAAGAATATTATCGCTGCGAGGATTTTTTTGAACATGTTAAATTAATTATATCGTTTCGCCTTTAAATATGACCTCTTTTAAATTCAGGTCATCGTCAAGTACCAATAAGTTTGCCTGATGTCCGGTTTCTATCGCTGCAGTAAGATTTTCGATCCCAATTAATTTGGCGGGGTATAACGTTCCCATTTTTATTGCATCATTTAAGCTGATGTCACAATGTGATACACAATTTTTAACAGCTTCTAACATCGTGAGCGATGAGCCGGAAAGTGTACCATCAGGCATAACATATTTATTGCCTTTTTGAACATGCTGATACGGCCCTGTTGAACAAGCAGTAACCGCATCGGTGATGAGGAACAAACGTTCTTTTAAAAGTTTTTGGGCAAACTTAACCACTTCGAAATCTACGTGCTGACCATCGGCAATAATGCTGGCCATAGCTTTGTCGTGGCTAAAAACAGCGGTCGGGATACCCGGTTCGCGGTGATGGATAGGACTCATGGCATTAAAAAGGTGTGTAGTGGTCTGGATGCCTTTGTTATAAGCAGCCGTTGCCTCATTGAAGGTCGCATTACTATGCCCTAAAGAAACCAATACTCCGTTAGCTAACAAATATTCGATCACTTCGTCATCCTGCAGTTCTGGGGCAATGGTCATCATTTTAATTACGCCATCACCAAAATCAATTAATTTCTTAATTTCATCTAACGAGGCCTTTCGTACAAAGGCCGGAACATGGGCACCTAAGCGTTTTGGATTTAAAAATGGCCCTTCTAAATGTAGCCCCAAGAAATTTTTTGCAGCTGTACGGTGTTCTTTAGCTGCTTTGATACATTCATCAAAAACTTCAGGAGAATTTGTTGCCATACAAGCTAAAAAGCCTGTAGTACCTTTTTTAAGCAGATCGTTTTCCATGATGCTTAACGATTCAGTGCTTGGCTCGGCTGAAAATAACCTGTCGCCAGCACCATAAATCTGTAAATCTATAAAACCTGGTACAACGAGCGAATGGCTGGTTTCTTTGTTGTCGCTTTCCTTAATATTGGAAATTAGAGCGCCATTAATTATGATGTTCTGATTTTTTTTTAAATCGTTGCCCTTAAAATAGGAGATATTGGAAATTACTTTAGGCATATCAAACGTTTGAGTAAATTTAATCTTACACGGTCAAAGTTAAATATTGTAGCTATATATTTGGGTAATAAGATAAAATAACCAAATGAATGAAAATCAGTCTAATAGAAGGGGTTTTTTAAAGGCCGGACTAACTTTAGGTGCTACTACTTTGGTAGCTCCAGCAATGGCGATTGCAGATGTACCCGCTGAGGAAGAGGGTTTTAAAATTGCAGTAGGCCCTTATCTCCAAACCAATTTTAATAACTCGATGACCATTCTTTGGTTAACCAATAAAAATGCTGCTGGCTGGGTAGAATTTGGAGAACAGGCAGATCAGCTTGGCCAAAAAGTATATGGAAAGGCCGAATTGGGTTTAATGCAGGCTAATAGCAAGTTAAATGCCGTAACGCTCAAAAATTTAAAACCAGGAACAAAATATTATTACAAAATTGTTTCGAAAGAAATTAAAGATTTCCAGCCTTACAAATTAACCTACGGCGTAACGGTAAGCAGTGCTGTTGAAGAATTTGTGAATGCAGACCGAGCGAAAGATGAGGTTTCGTTCTTAATGATGAATGATACGCACGATCGCCCGGAATCAATCCCTCAATTGTTAGCGCTTGTTCCCGATAAGAAGCAGGACTTTATTTTCTTTAATGGAGATATATTCGATTATCAAACCGATGAGAAACAGATTATCGAACATATGCTGCAACCCTGTGTAGATAATTTTGCAAAGCATACACCTTTTATCTACGTAAGGGGCAATCACGAAACACGTGGTAAATTTGCACGTGAATTTCCGCAGTATTATATGCATGTTGGCCATGCAGCTTTTACCTTAGGGCCTGTTCGCTTTGTAATTTTAGACACTGGTGAAGATAAAGAAGACGCACATCCAGTATATGCCGGTATTGTAGATTTTGATGATTATAGAGCTCAACAGGCTGAATGGCTGAAAACAGAAATAAATTCAAAGGAATTTAAAAGAGCACCATTTAGAGTAGTATTGATGCATATTCCACCACGCTTTTCGGGCGATGCACATGGACCAAAACATTGCACTAAACTATTTGAGCCATTGTTGAATCAGGGTAAAGTAGACTTGGTTTTAAGTGGTCATACCCATAAGTACATGGTGCATCAGCCTGATAAAGCATTAAACCATTACCCTTTAATAATCGCTGGTGGGCCAAGGACAGGAACAAGAACAATTACCAAAATAAAAGCAGATAGAAATAAACTTGTGGCGAGTATGATCGATGATTCGGGTAAGGAAGTAGGCGCTTATACTGCACTTAGAAAGTAGGGTGGATAACTGGTCGTCATTTCGAGCGGAGTGTAACGTAGTCGAGAACCACGAATGCCCCGCGAAGCTAAATCTAGCTTGATAGATCTCTCCATTTCACTGCGTTTCAGTCGAGATGACGGAAATTATTGGAATATAAGGCATAAAAAAAGTCCTGATGAAAATCAGGACTTTTTAATATGATTCATAAGTGCTTATGCACCTAATTGTACACGTTTGAAAGCCGTTACCGTTAAACCTTTAGAAGTGTTATCTAAATATTTACGCACATCGATAGAACTATCTTTAACAAACTCCTGGTTTAATAAAGTGCTGTCTTTGTAAAATTTATTCAATTTACCAGCAGCAATTTTCTCAACCATTTCTTCTGGTTTGCCTTCTTGACGGATAACGTCTTTAGCAATCTCGATTTCACGTTCGATAGTAGCAGGATCAACACCGTCTTTATCAACAGCAACTGGGTTCATTGCAGCAATTTGCATCGCAACATCTTTACCAGCTTCGGTAATATCTGCACCATTAGCGCCTTCAAATACTACTAAAACACCCATTTTACCATTAGAGTGGATATAAGAAACGATTTTCTCGCCAGATATATTTGCATACTCTTGAATAACGATTTTCTCTCCGATTTTACCGGTTAGTTCAGTTATGGTTTCGGCAACTGTACGTCCATCTTCCAAAGTAATCGCTGATAATTCTTCAGTAGTAGCAGGATTGTTGGCAACTGCAGCAGCTAAAACGGCCTGAGCCAGGTTACGGAAATCTTCAACTTTAGAAACCGGCTCAGTTTCACAAGCTAAAGCAACTAATTTACCATTTGTGCCATCCGCTGAAACATTGATAGATACCAGGCCTTCAGAAGTAGCATTACCAGAACGAGCGGCAGATACTTTTTGACCTTTTTTACGCAATAAATCAACAGCAGCTTCGAAATCGCCATTAGCTTCTAATAATGCTTTTTTGCAATCCATCATACCAGCACCAGTTTGTTGGCGTAGTTTATTTACATCAGCGGCAGTAATTTGTACTGTAGACATTTTATTTCCTTTTTTAAATTTTACAATCTTGTTATAACAATTACAGGTTACAAGTTACAAGTGCCAAGTTAAACTCATGTTAAGCCAACTTAAAACCTGAAACCAGTAACCTGCAATTAAAAAATATTACTATTCTTCTGTTTTAGTTTCTTCTGATGAAGGAGCTTCAACTTCTGCTTCAGCAGTTACCTTTTTAGTAGTTGGTCTTTTTTCACCAGCTGCTCTAGGCTCTTTTGATTCAGGTGCATCAGCTGCAACTTTCGCTGCTACTGCTTCTTTTTCAGCTTCATCATCTTTTTCGCGTTTACGCTCATCTAAACCTTCTTCAATAGCTTTGATAATTACATCAGTAATTAAAGAGATTGATTTGGTAGCATCATCATTCGCCGGGATAGGGAAATCGATGTTAGAAGGATCAGAGTTAGTATCAACCATCGCAAAAGTAGGGATGTTTAATTTTAACGCTTCAGTAACTGCAATGTGTTCTTTCTTAACATCAATTAAGAATAAAGCTGCAGGTAAACGGTTTAAATCAGCAATACCACCTAAAAGTGATTCTAATTTAATACGCTCACGTTGAATCATTAAACGCTCTTTTTTAGATAAGATCGAATAAGTACCGTCTTTAGTCATTTTATCGATGTTAGACATCTTTTTGATTGACTTGCGAACAGTAGCAAAGTTAGTTAACATACCACCTAACCAACGTTCGGTTACGAAAGGCATGTTTACTTTTTTAGCTTGTTCAGCTACGATTCCTTTTGCTTGTTTTTTTGTTGAAACAAATAATACTTTACGTCCTGATTTTACGATTTGTTTAATCGCAGCCGCAGCTTCTTCAGTTTTAGTTAAAGTTTTATTTAAATCTATAATGTGAATTCCATTACGCTCCATGAAAATGTAAGGAGCCATTTTTGGATTCCATTTACGGGTAAGGTGACCAAAGTGTACACCTGCATCCAATAAGTCTTGATAAGTTGTTCTTGCCATTGTCTTTGCCTCCTGTGATTAACGTTTACTGAATTGGAATTTCTTACGAGCTTTAGCACGTCCTGGTTTCTTACGCTCAACCATACGCATATCACGCGTCATTAGTCCTTTAGCACGTAATGCAGGTTTTTTCTCCGCATCTAGTTCAACAATCGCTTTAGCAATAGCTAAACGAACAGCTTCTGCTTGTCCTTTTACTCCACCACCCTGTACATTTACAGTGATATCATAACGACCTACAAGCTCAGAAACTTCTAAACTTTGGTTTACGATATATTGCAAGGGTAAAGTTGGGAAATATACTTTGTGATCTTTACCGTTAACGGTAATTGCGCCAGCACCATCTTTTAAGTAGATACGTGCAACAGCTGTTTTTCTTCTTCCTGAAGTGTTAGTAACTGACATTTCTTAAAGTTTAATGGTTTTTGGAGATTGAGCCGCATGAGGGTGAGTTTCACCTGCATACACAAAAAGATTGGTGTATAATTTTTTACCCAATTTAGTTTTCGGTAGCATACCGCGTACCGCTTTCTCGATTACACGTTGAGGGTGTTTCGCCATTAACTCCTTAGGAGAAATAAAACGTTGACCACCTGGATAACCAGTATAAGAAACATATTGCTTTTCGCTGAATTTGTTTCCTGTCAATTTAACCTTGTCTGCATTAATAACGATAACGTTATCTCCGCAATCTACGTGTGGGGTGTACTCAGGCTTGTTTTTACCACGGATGATCATAGCGATCTTCGATGACAAGCGCCCCAAAATCTCGCCTTGCGCATCAACAACAATCCACTGTTTGTTAACAGTTTTCGCATTGGCCGAGACAGTTTTGTAACTTAACGTATTCACTTGCTTGTATTTAATTTATTAAACAATTTATTATTCCCATTAAATTTGGGACTGCAAAGATAGATAGAATACTTTTATTATCAAATAGTTGATTGAAAAAAAGTTTTGGATTTTTACCTTTCGATCGTCATGCTGAATTTATTTCAGCATCTAATAAGCTGTATCTTTTTTGAGGTTGTGAAAAGCAAAACCAGAAATTCTTTTGATTGGCTCCAGTCTGGCTTTACGCTAAATCTTTTAAAAACTTCTGTAGTGCTGATGATATGGTGTTAGTCTTCATCGGTTGCAGATTCTTCGTGCCTCAGAATGACATAGTGAACGGAGCCAATGCAAATTTAAAAGGATATCGCTACAATCCTGTTTAAAAAACCGGGCTGGTACAATTATTAAAGGTTAGGAGTAAAGTGCATAAATATTTAATGCTATAATATCACAAATCATCGGGCATATAACCAATCCTTTTCCTTGGCCCAATTTTCTTATCGATGAGTCTATCCAGGTAGGTGAAAACCAACTCGATATTTTTATCATGATTATTCAGCGTTTTTTTAATTTCTTCGATTTCAAGTTTGAGCTCGCCATTATCAATAATAAATTGACGGATGCGGGAGAAAATCCTTACAATTTGAATATTCACTTGAATCGCTTGCTTACTATTTAATACACTCGAAAGCATCAGTATGCCATGTTCGGTAAAAACAAACGGGAGTTTTCTTCTTCCTCCCCAACTTGAAGTCGCAAATTGCGACTTCAAGTTTAACCATTCCTCATCATTAAGTTGAAACATGAAATCTTCGGGAAATCTATCTGGATTTCTGCCAACTTGCTCATTGAGGCGTTTAGTCTCTACACCATATAGCTCCGCTAGGTCGCTATCGAGCATCACTTTAAGACCTCTTAGCTCGTAAATTTTATTAACTACAATATTGTCAGGGATGATAGGAAGCACTTGTTTAGCTGTCATATCATTTTTGGATTTGAATTGAAGATACAAAAAATAGATTCTTTAAACCAAAATTGAATCTATAATCTTTTTGATCATTTCTTCCCGCTCTCTATAATTACCACTGATTTGAATGTAGTCTATTCCACGTTTTTCTAGCTCTGCCTTAAAAAGCTTAAACATCTCCAGCCGCCTGTTTCCAAAATCGCGGAGGTGGTCGGCTACCCATTCTACATCAATATCTAGCAGAAAATATAAATCGTATTTGATTTCATTTTCAAGATCGTTTAGGATATCCGGAATCTCATTTAAATAATATCGCGAGTATATCTTTGTAGTAATTAAATCGGTATCGCAAAAAACAATCTTATTGGCGCTGTTGGTTTTTTCTTTTACCCTTTCAGTTTGTGCTGTCCCAATTTTGATAATGTCATCGACAGTAATATCGTTCGAGGTAATTAATTCGCGCGCAACTTCCGGAACGAAGGTAGTTTGATAATGTATAGCCATTTTTTCGGCCATTGTCGATTTTCCTGTGCTTTCTGGTCCGTAGAAACAAATCTTCTTTACAAAATATGGTCGGACTTCTTTTGGAATAAATTCCCAATATTGAAACGGATGGTTTCTGATTAGGGTTGCTGAAACGGGGATGGATTTTCTTAGCTCGTCAAATAAGATGTGTTCCGCTTGTAAATTGAAGGCAAATGGTTCTCCATAAAACTCGGAGCTAAAAAGAATATCAATTTTTGGATATACCTCCCGCATCCTGATTGCCCAAATATTTGTCCTTTCATTTACAGACAGGGTTTCATCATCAAAATTATCAGCAATAATGGCTGGTTTGATGCCTGGTTGATCCTTAAAAATCTCTTTGATCCATTCAAAACGTAAAACCGGATCAATCTTGTCCTCAGGAGTAAAGCTCATTGATACAATCAGCTCATCACATTGGGAAGCAGCGAAGTTAATCAATGCAATATGCCCATTATGAATCGGCATAAATTTGCCAATCACTAAGCCTCTTTTCATGCCGTTTTAGTATAGCTTCTATATTCTTTTATCCAATGCCACAATGCAAAAGCTGCAATGATGGTGAAGATGACATATTCTACCCCCATAAACTTGATGCCTTTTAAAAAGTACAGGTAAGTAGCCACTACATCGATGATCAACCAGATAATCCAACATTCTACTCTTTTCTGGATCATTAGAAAAGTGGTAATTACACTCATTACAAAAATAAATGAATCGACAAAAGGATAAGCACTTGGCAGGTTGAAGAGTAGTGGAAGCCAATTGTGGAGCTGACTGGCCAGAGTACCCATCAGCAATGTGCCAACAATACCTATCGCCAGTAAGATTAAAAACTGCCTTACAGGCATAAAACTAATTTTAAGCTCTTTGTTTTTGTCTTCTTCTTCCGGTTTTGGATTTGTCCATCGCCACCAGCCCATAATGTTGGTTATAAAAAAGAAAGCCATCAAAAACATGTCGGGGTAGAGCTGGTTTTGGTAATATAAAAAGGCTGATAAAAATACATTAACAATGCCAGCGGGCCAGCTCCAAATGCTAGCTTTTGCTGAAAGAATAACTGAAATAATCCCCGTAATTACCGCGAAGAATTCCAGGTAGCTCATTTTATATTCAAGAACCGTGAAAAATATACTTTTGGCATCGAAAAAATCCATCTTTTCTTTTTTGAAGATCTACAAAATGCTAATGTAAATAATTTATTTGCGGCTCTTGGTTTTCTGTTGGCAAACAATCCAAAAATATAGCTGTTATAAGAATATCCATAGGCTGATCGCCGTATTTATTAACCACAAATTTCGTTTATGCAGTATATCGACCAGATTTTCGGTTATCCAATTCCTTTGTTTTTTAAGAACCTCATTATTGGATTAATAGCGGTATCTCTTGGTATTTTAATCAAGTTCATCATTCACAAAACTTTCATCCTGCTTTCGCGTTGGTGGGATTTTATCATTATAAAATCGACAGTAAAGCATTTGAGGAGACCTGTAGCTATTTTTATTCCCTTATTGTTCCTTAACTTCTCATTAACGCTGATGGAGATGGTGCCAACATATCGTCTTCCAATAACCAAGATATTAGAAATTGCCCTGACGATTACTTTTGCGCTTATTTTGGTGAGGACAATTAACGTTTTGGAAGATTATTTCTACCTGAAATATGATCTAAACAAAGAAAACAACCTAAAAGAGCGAAAAATCAGAACACAGTTACAGTTTGTTCGAAAGTTTATTATTTCGCTTATTATTTTAATTACTGCTGCTATTATTTTATTGAGCTTTGAAAGTATGCGCAAAATCGGAGCAGGGCTGCTTACCGGGGTGGGCATCGGCGGAATTATTATAGGCTTTGCAGCACAGAAGTCGCTCGGAAATTTATTGGCCGGTTTTCAGATTGCCTTTACCCAACCGATCAGGATTGATGATGTTTTGATTGTGGAAGGCGAATGGGGTAAGGTAGAGGAGATTACTTTAACCTATGTGGTGGTTAATATCTGGGATCAACGGCGGTTAATCTTACCGATTACTTATTTCATCGAAAAGCCTTTTCAAAACTGGACCCGTGTTTCTGCCGATCTGCTCGGAACGGTTTTCTTATATCTGGATTATACGATCCCTATTGAACCGATGCGGCAAGAATTATCCAGATTATTGGATGCTAATCCGCTTTGGGACAAGCGCGTAAATGTGGTACAGGTTACCGATAGTACAAAAGACGGTGCCATCGAAGTCCGATTTCTGATGAGTGCTTCTAATTCTTCAAGGGCTTTCGATTTACGCTGCCATGTAAGGGAAGCTATGATTTCGTTTATTCAAAGAAATTATCCTGAAAGCTTACCGAAGCAAAGATTAGAGTTTAAGAAACAGTAATTTATACATGTCAGTCTGAATCTGTCGAAGATTCCTTAAATACTTCGACAGGCTCAGTACGACAATCGATGGAAATTATTTAAACATCCCTTTCAGCTTTGCTAATTTTTCCTGCAGATCGCCATCAGCGTCTTTAGGCTCATTACGTGGCTTGAAATTGGATTTACTGTTATTCTGTTTAAAATCTTGTTTAGGTTTATGCTCCTTAGATTCCCGATTACGGACTTCCGGCTTCGGGCTGGCTTCAGTTTTCATCGATAGTGAAATCCTTTTGCGTGCTGCATCAACTTCCATTACCGTAACTTCTACCTTTTGGTGTACTTTAACCACATCATTTGGGTTAGCCACAAAGCGGTTAGCCAGCTGACTAGTGTGAACCAAGCCGTCCTGATGTACGCCGATATCAACAAAGGCACCGAAATTGGTGATGTTGGTTACAATTCCTGGGAGCTTCATACCCACCCTTAAATCTGAAACCTCGTTTACGCCATCGGTAAAGCTAAAAGCTTCAAACTGTTCACGTGGATCGCGGCCGGGTTTTGCAAGTTCTTTTAAAATATCCGTTAATGTTGGTAAGCCGATTTCTTCGGTTACGTATTGCTGTGGTTTAATCTGTTTTTGTAGTTGCGGATCTTTCATTAAAGCGGAAACGGTAGTGCCAAGATCTTTCGCCATTTTATCTACTACGGCATAACGTTCCGGGTGAACACCGCTCGTATCCAAAACATTTTCTGCATTGCGGATGCGCAAGAAGCCTGCTGCCTGCTCGTAGGCTTTATCGCCCAAACGAGGTACTTTTTTCAAACTTTCACGGTTTTTAAAAGCACCATGCGTATTTCTATAGTCTACAATATTTTGTGCTAAAGTTGGACCCAAGCCAGAAACATAGGCTAAGATCTGCTTTGAGGCCGTGTTTAATTCTACGCCAACAGCATTTACTGCACTGATTACCGTATCATCCAAACTTGCCTGTAATTTATTCTGATCAACATCATGTTGGTATTGACCAACACCGATGGATTTTGGATCGATTTTTACTAATTCTGCCAATGGATCCATTAAACGGCGGCCGATTGAAACCGCTCCACGTACGGTAATATCCTGTGTAGGGAATTCCTCTCTGGCCACTTCTGATGCTGAATAAATAGAAGCGCCACTTTCGTTAACCATTACAATGGTGATGTGCGGTAAATTTAACGCACGAACAAAAGCTTCAGTTTCTCTTCCTGCTGTACCATTACCAATGGCAATGGCTTCAACATTGTGTTTTTCACAGAGCTGTTGGATAGTAAATTCCGCATTTTTCACATTCCCTTGTCCGGTATGCGGATAAATGGCTGTATTCTCTAACAATTGACCTTGTTTATCTAAACAAACCACTTTACAACCGGTACGGAAACCCGGATCGATAGCCAGTACATTTTTTTGCCCCATTGGAGCTGCCAATAACAATTGACGTGCATTTTCCGCAAAAACCCGAATGGCTTCTTCATCCGCTTTCTGTTTGGTAAATACACGAAGTTCGGTTTCCATGGCCGGTTCCAACAAACGTTTGTAGCCATCTTCTAAAGCCTGCTGAACCTGCTTTGAAGCCGCATTATTGCCTAAAATAAACTGGTTCTCTAAAATAGCAATGGCATCTTCTGCTGGTGGAAGGGCATCTAATCTTAAAATCAGTTCCTTCTCACCACGGCGCATAGCCAGAACACGGTGTGATGCAGCTGTTTTAACCGGCTCGCTCCATTCGAAGTAATCTTTATATTTAATGCCTTCTTCTTCTTTTCCTTTGATCACCTCTGATTTAAAAACAGCTTTTTCCTGAAAATAAGTGCGCATTTTGGTCCGCGCCTCCACATTTTCAGAAATCATTTCGGCTATGATGTCCCTTGCGCCAGCTAGAGCTTCGTCAAGTGAATTTACACCCTTCTCAGTATCGATAAATTTATCAGCTGATGCCTCTAAATCAAAAGCATTTTGCTCAAATATCTGCAAAGCCAAAGGTTCTAATCCTTTCTCTTTTGCAACTGATGCCCGGGTTTTACGCTTAGGTTTAAATGGCAGGTAAATGTCTTCTAAAAGTGAAATGGTTTCGGCTTCGTTGATCTTTTTTTCCAGTTCGGGAGTTAATTTGCCAAGTTCGGTCATCGATTTCAATATCGCTTCCCGGCGCTTGTCTAAATCGCGCAACTGCAAAACCCGATCACGGATTGCAGCTACTTCAACCTCATCTAAACTGCCTGTGGCCTCTTTACGGTAACGCGAAATAAAGGGTACAGTTGCACCTTCATCTAACAGATTTATGGTTGCCGTTACTTGTTTTTCTGCAACTTTTAATTCGGCTGCAATTATTTTATGGTGGGTTAACATATCCTAAAGGTAAAAATTAAAGGAAGCAAAGCTAATCAGGATTTGCGGGATTTCAGGATTTTTAAAATGAAGTTTTCCACCGAAATTTGTGAGTAAGTTTTAAAAAATGGTAGATATATTTATCAATGATCGACTGATTTGTCATTTATGATCAGCCAACTGTTTGGAAAAAGTTTTAAAATCCGCTGTGTTTCCACCTCAGTAATTTTCCCATCTAAATTTAAGCTTCTGATCTTGATTTTACTAAGTTCATCGGGGATAACAATATTTTTAGTGAACTTGATCCTAAGTGAACCAATACTTTCCAACTTATATAAGGCTTTCGGAATTTCATTGATATTGCTCATGGAAAGATCATCAGCATGCGTTTTATTGTCGAAAACAGAAGTTTCAGAAGGAGCACTGTTTTTATTGATGATCGCCCAGCTCATTTCTGGTTTCATGGCAAAGTCTTTATTGTTTTGAGAAAGGCCGATAAAGCCAGCCCAGATTTCCATATTGTTTGATGTATGGTGCTCATCATCTTTTAGAATAAATGGAACTTTTACAATTTCAGAAGCCAAACTGTTTACACTCGTAATCGGCTTTAAACCTGTTTTATTTCCTTCTTTGGTGTAAGGGAAAAACTTTACAATCCAACCGTCGATTGTATTTACGGTTCCATATTTCTTTTCGGTATGGTATTTTACCATGTTCATCCAGAAATCCTTATTTACTTTTCCTTTTTTTGCGGCAATAATTTCTTCGAGAATTGGGATGAGCTCATTTGTCCACCACTCTAATTTATACTGAGAGAGATGTTTTGTTTTCTCCAGTAATTTTTTCCAATCGTGGGTTGTGCCTTCTATGGTGATTTTCGGAATTCCACAACCAATAATAATCACCTTAAATTCGAAATAAGATTTTACGGCTTCCATAATCGTAACCTGGCTCACAATTTTTGAAGTTGGTGTAGTTGTAGTAAAATCGGAAGTTAAAATACCAACCAATTTTTTGCCTGTATAATCGTTGATCTGTTCATTAAACTGAGGGAAAATTGATGCCCAATCTGATTGAGGATTGCCAATCTGGATTTTATTTGAAACAATCGTCAAGGTTTTTCTACCCTCAAAGTTTACCATCTGCGACCTGAGTTCTTCTGTATTTTGAGTGATATGCCGGGCAAAACCCTGGCTGATCAATAACCAGAAAATATCGGGAGAAATCACAAACGGCCTGTGATCTATATATGAATTTAAAATGCCCGTTAGGAAAGGGTGCTCACCATAATAAACCAAACTGTCGGGTAGATTTTCAACGTTTCTTTCTACATCGGCTTTCAACACTTTGAGTATTTCCGAAGTAGGAACAACTGGAAGTAGCTTTGCTGGTTTCGAAAGTGTTTCAATTTCTACAACTGTTGCTTTCTGACTAAATGATTTGGTAGAGATAAAGATGACTAGGAGTAAAAGTATTTTTTTCATCTGTTTGGCGTCGGTTTAGTAAGATTTTACTAAACAGATGCTTTTTTGAACTGTTTTCCATAATTATACCTCCATTTTTCCCAGATAGGAAACCAGAACTACTTGGATTTTTTGTTTTTGACCTTCTCTAAATCCCTTTCTGCTTTAAACTTGGTGATTCGGGTAATCAGGTCTAGCGGTAAAGGTTTGTCTAAAGGAAACTGTACAGTTCCTTTGCTCCATTTATACTGGGCAAATTCTTCTTTAAATGCTTCAATTCCTGAACCGGTTGGATAAAAGCCAATGTGTTTGGCATAACCCGCAAAATAAACGAGCACCGTGTTTTGTTTAAAGGCTGGCATGCCATAACTGATTACTTCTTTGGCTTCTGGTACGGTTTTGTATATAGTTTCACGGATTTGCTGTAATAGCTTTTGCGTTTCTATTGGGAAATTAGCAATGTATTGATCAATGTTTTCTGGTTTGGGCTGTTCCATAAATTTAGATTTTATTTAAGGATACTTTGTAAATCTTATCTTTTTGTTTGCTCATCCAAGTGCCCTCGATCTGGTTGTTTTTAAATTCAGCTTTGATAAAGCCAACATCTTTATAATCTCTGTTCTTTTCCGATAGCGACAATGTTGTGTCGTTTAATTGTCCGGTCAAGAATATACCATCGCCATACCTTAGATATACATATTCGGCACTGATCTCATTTTTATAGCCCTTATTTATAACCATTAATACATTTTTTCCTGCAATTTTTCCTGTATACAATTGCGGTAAGGATTTTGAATGAAATTCTTTTATAGGTTGATTGTTAAGATTAAAAATAGATTTCCCATACGGATTTAAAAATTTCTTGAATTCTGCATTTTTAAATGCACAAACTGTTTCGATTCCCGAGAATTTTAAGTTTTTATGAAAACTGTTATCGCCATCAATGTATAGGTTGCCATTTTTGATGTAAAAATCATTTAAATCGTCATCGCCATAATAACTTTCGATTTCTTTAAAATCTGCCTGCTCTGCTTTATCGAGCTTTTTTATTTCTTCTCTGAGTCGTTTGATTCTTTTCTCTGCAATTTTTTTATAGAATTCTCGATACCCGGCTTCGGTAAACATGTCCTTTAATTGAAGGAGTTCGCCATTTTGGGCATTGAAATTATAATAACGGACCCAATAATGACAGGTCATGCCACAACTGGCCTGATTAAATTTAATGGAGAGCAATTTACTGCTATTGGTTTGAATAGCATATGAAATGGAGACTTTACCACCATAAAGACCATTGTTGTTAGTGCTGATTTTTTTGAAAATATTTTGACCTGACGATTTTCTTAAAATCTCCAATTCAGAAATTTGCAATAACTGATTGATCTTTTTTGAAGCCGAAGAACCATTACGGCCAGAAACAATTGGAAATGAAAAGCCATTATTGTTTTTTATGTTCTTAACAGAAAAATATCCGCTATGGGCATAGGTTGAGATGCCAGATAGGAATAAACAGAGAAAATAAGCTAATGGTCTCATTTTGTAATATAGATAGACTAATATAGTAAATTACAGACCTTTTATATATCATTATTTAATATCTATATCATATTTGTGCAATAGCCCTGCAAGTCCGGATTGTGAAAATTTCGCCTTTTTGACCTTGTTTTTTTCCGGATCTATAGAGTAATTATAAGCTGTTCTAAAATCTGCTTTTTCGAGAATGCTCCTGTCGAAAGTTGCGTTTAATAAATCACAATTATCGAAGGTTGAATTGGCTAGATCACTTTCCGAAAAATCAACCTCATGCAATTGCGAATTTTTGAAATCTGTTTTCTTCAGTTTTAATTTATAGAAAGAAGAATGATCGAGTTTGCAGTTGTTAAAACCAAATGCCAGCCCAAAATCATTGCAGTTTTCGAATCTTAATCCAAGCATTTTACAGTCTTGAAAGTTTACATCAATAAATGAGGTTTTGGTAAGGCTTGCCAGACTTAAGTTACAGGAGATAAATTCGCAATCTAAAAGCTTAACGCCGCTTAAATCTGAACTGGAGAAATCACAATTGATGAATTTACAGTTTTCGTATTCTGCTTTTGGGAGTGCCCGTGAGGTAAAATCGGCTTTTTCGAAGGTTTGATCGGCTATGTATTCGGACATGGAAGGAGTTTCTTTGTGCAACGAATATAAAAATTATCACGCTTTTTTTTTGCTTTGAGCAGGAAACTGAATTGTGTTTCTTATACAGGCCATGGTTCACTAAACCTGACAGAAATGGAAATACTTTTTGGTGTGCCCTACGGGAAAGATTGCTTCGTTCCCCCTCGCAACGACGATAAATGGAGTAGGTAACCGGCCAAAAAGATTGCAATGAATGGCAGGACTGATGAAACCGAAGGATTACTGAACCTAAATTTTCGAATATTTGCCAGGGAAACACCGAGGACACGGAAAAGAGAAATGAAAAAATCCCCCAAATTTCTTTGGAGGATTTATATGTTTTGGTCTTCGACTAAGCTCAGACTACAATTTGTAATTACTTTTTAACGTACATTACTTCTTTTACTGCTTTAACCACACGTTCAGCATTTGGTAAGCTTGCTGCGATTAAAGTTGGTGAATATGGAAGTGGAACGTCGGCACAGGTGATACGTAAAACCGGTGCATCTAAATAATCGAATGCATGTTTTTGTACCATGAAAGCAATCTCTCCAGAAAGAGATGCCAAAGGCCATGCCTCTTCTACAACAACCAAACGGTTTGTTTTCTTAACAGAAGCGATAATGGTATCATAATCAATAGGACGTACGGTACGTAAATCGATCACTTCAACATTGATTCCTTCTTTAGTTAATTCTTCTACAGCTGGGTTTACAACGCGAGTTAACATTTTACCAAAGGTTACGATAGTAACATCGGTACCTTGTTTGGTTACGTTTGCTTTTCCTAATTCGATATAGTACTCTTCTGCAGGAACATCGCCCTTATCGCCGTACATTACTTCAGATTCCATGAAAATAACCGGATCCTGATCTATAATTGATTGCTTTAATAATCCTTTTGCATCGTAAGGAGTAGCTGGAACTACCACTTTTAATCCTGGTGTATTTGCAAACCAGTTTTCGAAGTTTTGAGAGTGTTGTGCCCCTAATTGACCTGCGTTACCTGTTGGGCCACGAAAAACCATAGGGCATGAGAACTGACCACCGCTCATTGATAAAATTTTAGCAGCACCATTGATAATCTGATCGATAGCTACTAATGAGAAGTTAAAAGTCATAAATTCCACAATTGGAATAAGGCCTGCTGTTGCTGCACCAGTTGCAATACCTGCGAAACCTAGTTCGGCAATCGGGGTATCGATAATGCGTTTCGCACCAAATTCGTCAAGCATACCCTGACTTACTTTATACGCACCGTTATATTCTGCTACTTCTTCACCTAATAAAAAAACGCGGTCATCTTTACGCATTTCTTCGCTCATGGCTTCGCGTAGTGCTTCTCTAAATTGGATTTCTCTCATTGTAAATTTTAATAACGGTGGCAAATATAATTATTAATCGCTTTGAAACCAAAGGCTAAAATGCGTATGTTTTGTAATAATTATAGGCAATCTGCCTAATTATTCAGGCTTTTTGAGGCTGTATTTTTTGTTTATCTGTTAAAAGAGGAAATAATATTGGGCAATTGTGTTTTTGATTAGCTGAATGTATCAAAGCTTATGCTTTTTCCGAAATATCTTCTTGAAAATGAATAATATTATTGCTATCGTATAAATAAAAGACTGGCGCATAATAGATCTCTCCGCTCCGCCATGCTCCGGTAGAGATGATGCCCCTTTTTATTAAAAGCCTCGTTTTTTACCATGATTTAATGATTTGGGTTCAATAAGCCATAAATTTCGCTATCCAGAAATTGGCCTCTGAAATAATAATCTTGTTTAAAATGTGCTTCTTTTACAAATCCGTGTTTAATCAGCATTTGCCTTGAGGCATCGTTTTCGACATTAATATTAGCGCTGATGGTGTGTAGATTAACCTGTTCAAAGCCAAATGCAATTGATCTCTTTAATGCTTCCGAAATAATTCCTTTTCTCCAATAATCGGGATGGAGCATGTAGCCAATTTCAGCCCTGTGGTTGGCAAAATCAGTGCGCCAATAACCTACGGATCCGATCATTTGTTCAGGGTTCTCTTTTAAAGCGATTACCCAAGCCAGGTTATCGCCATTTTCGTAACCATTTCTAAAACGTGAGATAAAATCTTTGATCTCAAAAATATCTTTGGGCCTTTCTCTGTCAATATATTTCATCACCGTTTCATTGGTACGCATGGCAAAAAGTGCTTCGGCATCAGCAAGATCGTGTTCGCGGAGAATTAAACGTTCAGTTTCGAGTATGGGGAATTTTGTGAAATTTAAGGCTAGCATTTTTAAATTTAAGAGATTAACCGCAAAGCACGCAAAGTTTTTTGCAAAGAACACAAAGTTTTGTTTTACCACAGAGCACACGGAAATTTTCACGGAGGACACGAAGTTGATATTTTTCAATCCAGCTCTGGGTACTCTGCGGCTTACTTTGTGTGCTCTGTGGTTATTTTACTAAGCACTTGCGCTCTTTGCGATTGACTTTATTTCTTTGCGATTGAAACTACTTTCCAAACAAGGTTTTATAAATAGAATATTTGTAATTATCCTCAATGGCACTGGCAACGAAATAAGGTGCTTCGAAAAGTTCGGTTAATTTTTTTCTTAACTCAGCAAGAAATTCCGGTTTAATTTCTTCCAAATAAGCTCCAGATAGGTTTTGCCTGCCTGATTTAAACCAAACGCCATCTACACTCATGGTTTTTACTACATAAAGATTGGGTTCTACAAAAGTTCTGCCCGAGAATTGTTCATAAACATAGGTGTACAATAAAGTTTGGATTAAAGCTTTGTTGATATTTTTGCCATCAGAATTGAATAATTCAGGGATGTCTTTAAAGGTTAACTTATCACTTCCTGTTTTGTAATCAATAATTTTAGTTACCCCATCTTTTACATCAACACGGTCTATAAAACCAAATATTTTAACGCTGGCTTCTCTTCCTTTAAGCGGGAAACTGATTTCGGCTTCTACTTTTTGCTCTAGGCTAATGATTGTAAATGGCGTTTGGGCTTCATCCTGATTTAAAATGATGTTTACATAGGCATCAACAATCGATAAAATTACCTTTTGCATACCCTTATATTCCATCACTGTATCAGGATTTTTAAACATCACGGCATTAAAACCTTTTTGTATCAAAGAGGGAATCTGTTTCCGTTTCTCTTTAATCCGCTCTGCAGTAATTTCAGCCGACCTTAAATCCTCGTAAAAATACTCCATCACTTTGTGTAAAATCGAACCTATTTCGTTGGCTTCTACCACTGCACTGATCTCTTTAGGCTCTTTAATGCCTGCAATGTAATTGAAAAAGAAATCTAACGGGTTGGAGATATACTGGGTAAGTGCCGATGGAGAAAGTATCTTCTTTTTATCGAGGTATTTCTGAAGTGTTTCCTGGATAAAAGCATTATTGGTTTTCTCGATCTTTACTTCCTTAAAAGGCTCGGTTTTTACCTCCAGATTAAGCTCATTATAGGTAAAGTCGAAACCGCTTTCGTACTCAAGCTGCTTTAAGATTCTGCTGGCTTCGCCTGAAGTAGACTCGTCGGTTAAGCTATTATAGACAAAATTGATATTCTTTGCTCTTTGTAATAGGCGGTATACCATATAAGAGGAAATGGCATCAAGATTTTCAAGAACCGGAAGGCCGTAAACACGACGTATAGAATCGGGAATAAAACTATTACCGATGGATGATTTTGGAATAATACCTTCATTAAAACCTAAAATCACCACTTTATCGAAATTTAAGTTTCGCGTTTCGAGTAATCCCATTACTTGTATCCCATTCAGTGGATCGCCTGAAAGCGGTACGGCAATGGCCTGCAGCGATTTTTGAACGAGGTAAATTACAAAAGGGATTTCCTCTTTACCGATGTGGTTGCTAAAAGTATCGTGCAGCCTATTTAATTCCTGAATGGTTTTTACAAACAGTTCTGCATCGATTTTTTTTAATGTTTTCGCATTCGATAATCTTGTTAACACATAATCCAATACATCGAGTAAATTGGTTACTACATGCTGCGGATCGTCGATTTTTTTATAAAAAGTTTCAAACAGCCCACTTTGGCGTAATAACCTTTTATGATCGATCTCCACTTGGTTTTCTTCCAACAATGCGGTTAAAATTTTATCGCGCATTTTTTGGGTAAGGCCTGTTAAGGGATGGGTTAAAAAAGCTTCTACATTTTTGTAGCTTACTTTATTCCGCTGTAAAATCTCCAACTGACTTCCCAACCATAAATCAACCAAGCCAAAAATGCTTGAGGTTGACAGCGCAAAACCCATCGTTACATTAAGATCGATTTCTTTTCCGTTAAATGTGGTCGGAATCGTCTGTAAAGTTGGGATCAAGAGACTCTCATCTGCTAAAACCACCACTGTTTTGCCAATAGTTTCAGTAGCTGTATAATCTTCTTCTAAAATATTATTTAGGATTTTGGCCTGTGCAGATTGTCCCTGAACTTTGAAAACCTTCACATGGTGTTCTGCAGATTTCATTAAACTTTCATGGTCGGCAAATACATTTTTTAAACCCAGTTGGTTCATGTTTTTGCGTAAAAACAAACCTGCTTCCTGCGATATATCATCTAAATAATAAGTATCAGCATCAAAATAAAACAATGATTTGTCGGCTTCTTGTAGCTGGGTAAATATTTTAGCTTCGGCGCTACTCAAAGCATTAAAACCTACAAAAATGATCTTGCCCTTATCAAAATTTGAAATAAACTGCTGGAGATCGGTAATGTTATCGACCAGGTGGCGATAAACAGAGCCATTGGTTAAATATCCCTGTTCTTTAAGCGTTGAGTGGAATTTATGGTAAAGCTTGGGCATCCTGCGCCACATCCTGATGAACAGTTCCTGTTGTTTTTTGTGTTTTCCTTCAGAATAGGAAGTCCAGAACTGGGCCAGGAACTCATATTGCTCAGGGCTTAAATAATCGAAATCTTTATTGATGACTGAAATATCTTCCAGATCGCGGTATAGTTTCTCAGCATCAACAAGATCGGCATCAATCTGATTAAAATCGCTTAAGATGATCTTGGCCAATGGAAAAAACTTATGGCTCGAAATGCTTTCCAGTTGCTCTTCTGCAAGCAGTTGATTATAAATACGGTGTAAAGTAAAAAACTGGAGGTAAAAATCGGCTATTTTATAGCTGGTAGAACTGGAGAAAAATTCTTGTATGGTAAAAAATGAGGGACTGAAAAAAGGCTTGCCAATAATATCGGCAAAGTGTTTCTGTAAATAGGCTGATGGCCGTTTGTTGTTAAAAACAATGGCACAGTTTTCAAGCTGATTTCCAAACCTGGTAACTAAATCTTCGGCAACTTCCTGTAAAAATGGTTTCATCTGCATTTATACTAATTTCAACTTGCCTTTAACCGCGTAAAAAAGATAGGTTCTGATATTTTGATAACCCATTTCAGTAAGCAATATTCTGTAAATGTTTACCTGCTCGATGTGTTTGTCGCTTTCTTCCAAGGTAAATTTATAATCCAGAATAATTACCTCATCTGCATTGATCAAAACCCGATCGGGGCGATGAAGCTTACCATGGGCATCAATAATATTTTTTTCTACGATACTTTCGCTCGCTTTATCCAAAATGGCCTTAAGTTCGGGATTGTTTAATACTTCAAGTGCCGAATCGATTAATTTCTGCTTTTCTTCTTCCTTGATAATGCCTTGCAAAACCAGATTGCTTGTATAATCATTTACCTCTTTTGAAGTACTTGCACTGGCCAGGATATCATGTAACAACGAACCTTTTCTTCCTGATTTTTCAATATTGACCAAATGCTTTAAATGTTTGTCTTCTGAAGGGATGTATAGCGCTGATAATCGGGTTGTGGTTGGATAACTATTTAAATTGATAAAATTCGAATCCTCTGATTTACTTTCGATCGAGACATTATCTACGATTTCGTATACCCCGTTTTCATCAAATTGCTCATCAAAAGTAAAATTGATCACATCACCCATATTGGATAATTTTAGCTCTTTTTTTGCCATCGTGGCGATGTACAAATAATCTTTTGAACGTGTGGTAGCCACATAAAGCATATTCAACGCATCCATATTATTATAAAGTAACTCCTCATAATATGCTTTCGCGATTGCCGAATCGGCCAGGGCTTCATTGTATTTTAATGGAATGCCCTTAAGTTCCTTGTAAACCGTTTCTTCAGAAGAGACCCAAAAAGTGCCATTCGGTTTACCTTTAATTTCCCAATTACAAAAAGGAACGAAAACAGCCCTAAAGGCCAGCCCTTTAGATTTATGTATGGTGATGATCTGTATGGCATCTGCGCCTTCTGGTGAGGGTAGTGATTTTTTGATACCGTCTTCTTCCCACCAGGTTAAAAAGGAAATAATACCTTTTTCGCCAAGCTTACCGGCAGAAGCGGTGAGATCTCTAAAAGCCAACAAGTAGGGTAAATTGGCGGTCAGGTTTTTTAGCCCATAGCTTTCAATTAAGATTTCAACCAGCTCAGGCAGGGGAAGCTGTAACCAGCTTTGCCAGTTCTCGCACAATGCTACAGGTAAAACTTCCGTGAGTGTGTTTAAAGGCTTGTTGTTAAGGTTTAAATAATAATTGGCGTTGATCTCTTTCTCGTGCAAGGAATGATACAGTGCTATACAATTGGCTTTATATAATGCTGTTTGCGATTCTAAGCCGATGAGCACTTTCAAAGTGTTGATGATGAGCTGTATAGCCGAGTTGTTCGAAATTAATAAAGCATCGCCCGATAAAACCGGTAAGTTGTGCCCCATTAATTTTTTAACCGTCAGTAAGGCTTCACTATTCGAACGAACCAAAATGGCAATATCCTTTAGGGCATACTGCTGCTGGTTTTTGAGATGATTTATTTCTTCAACAATATCGTCTAAAGCAATGTCCCTGAAAATGGTTTCGGTAAAACGCGCTTCATTAGATGCATGATCTTTGCCAAACTTTTTAATTTTGATGGTTCCGCCTTTTAAGGTATTGGTGGCAAAGTTCTGGGTTGAGCCACTATAAATATCGGTAATAATCTGCTGGTATTGCTGTTCTTGCCACCATTTAGAGATGCTTTCAGGCTTGCTTGCCAGGTTTTCGTTCAGTTCGTTCTGCAGCGTTAAAGGGATAGCTTTGTAAAGGAAATTGTTAAAAGTGATGATGTTCTCGGCACTTCTATAATTTTCTTCCAAACTTTCCTCCAATACATTCTCTGCGCCAACGTCCAGCTTGGCATGTTTATGCAGGATGTTCCAGTCGCCATTGCGCCAGCGGTAAATAGATTGTTTGGTATCGCCAACAATCAGGTGATCGATCAGATCCTTACTAGGCGTGGCCATCGCATTTGTTAAGAGCGATTTAAAACTTCCCCATTGGCTGGTAGAGGTATCCTGAAATTCGTCGAATAAAAAATTACGGTAGCGGTTGCCAACTTTTTCCCAGATAAAAGAAGGGTTATCGCCTGCATCTTCGGTAATTCCGGAGATCAGTTTTTGTGCATCGCTAATGAGCAGATTGTCATTTTCAGCCCGGTACGCTTTCAATAGTACGGCAATTTCCTGCATCAACCTTAAATAGTAAAGATTTTTATTAAAAGCGATGGCCAGGCTATAATTTGGTAAATGTGCTAAATAATGCATTTTTAATTTCTGGAGGATCGGATTTACCGTATCGTAAGCCTCTGGAAAATTTGCATTTTTTTGAAACCACTCTTCAGGTTCATCGATTAAATTGAATAGTGGTTCTATCTTAGAAAAATCGCCTCTTGCTACCAGGATAATTTTAGCCAGCGGACTACGCGATTTCCCTTTGAGGTGCTCGGTTTCTACACCGATTACATTCAGGGCTTCATTCGCTTCGGTTGCCAGAGAAACCAGTTCCTCTTCAAAGTTCTTGATTTCTGTTTTGGTAACAGCTATGTATTTTTTAAATAATTCGTCGACGTTTTCTAAACCAAGGGTGCTTACCGCATCTTCAAAAATCTGGAAACGTTCAGAAAATATTTCTCCAATTAAATTATAAAGTTCGAATTTATAGTTCCAGCTTTTATTGTCGCTAATGCGTTCGATTGCCAGATCGATAATCCATTGTAAAAGTTGTTTATTATGGTCTAAAGCTTCGTCTAGTTTGTTTACGAGGTCATCTTTAACCTTGTCATAATTCATTTCTAAATTATAATCGGCATTTAGTCCCAGCTCGAAAGCAAACCCACGGATTACTTTTTGCACAAAGCCATCAATCGTACTTACCGAAAAGCGGCTGTAATCGTGCAAAATTTTCCGGTAAATCTTATCTGCTTTGAACTGTAATTCCTGGGGACTTAATATCGGATAGGCGAGTAAAATGAGTTTCCGATAGTCTTCGATTTTTTTCGATGGATTGCCCTTTGCCAATCCTAGCAATACCTCCAGAATCCTGGTTTTCATTTCTTCGGTCGCCTTGTTGGTAAAGGTGACCGCTAAAATTTCACGATACTTATTGTCTCCACTAAAAAGCAGCGTAAGGTAATGTGCGGTAAGACTGAATGTTTTACCAGAACCTGCGGAGGCCTGAAGAATTTTGAGGGGTTGGGGCATAATATGATTTCTCTCGAATTTTAAACTTACAACAATTTAAAATTTTCTCGAAATCATGATATCAACAATTCTACCTCTATTTGGATTTTTTACTTTTCCTTTTATTCAATGTCTTATGGCTGATCCTTGCAGGGCGTTCTGCCATTTCGATTGGCAGGCCAAGCAGATCGCGGATTACAACCGAGGCGCAGGCACCGCCAAATGCTGCAGGTAGGTAAGAAACTGTACCATAAGCGGAGCGCTTGAAATTACTCCCATCAGTCATGATCATCGAGTTTTTATCCATTTCCTCTGTTGAGAAAACAGCCTTTATTTTGCTTGCATTTGCAAGCTTGTTCAATCTTTTACGCACATAACTGGCAAAAACGCATTGATAAGTATCTGGAAGCAATGTAATCCTTATTCTGGTAGGGTCCATTTTGCCGCCAGCACCCATTGAGCTAACAATAGGAATGTTCTTTTCTAATGCAGTTCCCAATAAAGTGATTTTTGGCATTACACTGTCGATACAATCCATAATGTAATCAAAGCCAGATTCTAAAATTTCCCTGCATTTCTCCGGACTAAGAAAAGTATTTACCACATGAAGTTTTAGTTCAGGATTAATGGCCAATAAACGCTCTTGCATTATTTCGGCTTTGCTCACACCATGATTGGTCGCCAAAGCAGGCAACTGCCTGTTCCGATTGGTCGGATCAACCACATCACCATCAACAATGGTCATTTCGCCAACACCCGAACGGCATATAAATTCGGCAGCAAAAGAGCCTACACCGCCCAAACCGATAACCAAAACGTGTTTCGATTGGAGTTTATTTATACCATCATTCCCAACAAGGAGGGCAGAGCGCGAAAGCCAGCTAACATCAGACATATTACGTTTAATTAACTTCTTAGTTTTTCAATTTCTTTTTTCATCTCAGCCATTAATTGCTGCTCTGTCGGCAGGTAGAGATGGTATTTACTTGCTATAATTGTTTTATTATTTTCGGGCAAAGATATTTTTACTACAGCATCGTTTTTATCGGTGCATAGTAAAATACCAATGGTTGGGTTTTCGAAATTTTGTTTTTCAAAACGATCGTAGTAGTTTACATACATCTGCAACTGTCCCATATCTTGGTGACTAAGTTTAGTTGTTTTAATTTCTATTATTACAAAGCATTGTAATAACCGATTGTAAAAAACGAGGTCTATAAAAAAGTCATCACCATCAATATGTATCCGTTTCTGCCTTGCGACAAAAGAGAAACCGTTACCGATTTCTAATAAAAAATCTTGAAGGTGGGTAATGATTGCCGTTTCTAAATCCTTTTCATAATATGCTGCTTCCCTTTTTAAGCCCAAAAATTCTAATATCATTGGGTCTTTAATAATCTGTGTTGGTTCTGTCGGATGTTTTTCTGCTTTGGCTATAGCTAAAACAGATTCAACATCGTTGCTTAACAATAGGCGTTCAAATAGTTGGCTATTTACTTGCCGCTCTAACTGTCTTGCTGACCAATTATTTTTTTCAGTCTCGGCAATGTAGAAGTCTTTTTTATCTTGATTATCAATGCTCATCAAGATTTTGTAATGTGTCCAACTGAATTGCGTCCGCAGTGCAGACGCAATTGGAAAAGCACGATAAAATTGCCTATTTCGCTCTAATTGGCGAATCGAAAATCCTGTCCCTAATTTTGGTTGAAATTCATTGGATATAGATTTAATAAGGTATTCCCCATAATCAGCCCTATCTTTGCCTTTTTGTTCTTCTTCAAAAATAACTTTACCAATTTGCCAATACATAAGCATTCTTTCAGTCTCAACAGAACGTATTGCACGTTCTTTTGCAGAGGCTATGATAGATTGTATTTGCGTTAAAAGCTCTTTTTTTAATTGCATCTAGTTTAGAGAAATTATAGTGGTCTTTTTGTTACTAAAAACTTAAGCATGAAACCAACAAATATAATATTTTTAGAGTTGAGATATTTAAGCTGATTTACTAAAAATATTAGTTTTTCGGCCAGCTTGTTAAAATTTAGATTAAAATCAATTTATTCCAGTCTCCAAAAATACGAGCTTTAAGCTCATCAATGCTACATTTTTTTAAAATGGCTGCGGCCTGGTAAATTTCTTCAATTGAGCTATCCGAATCATCAGTTTCCAGGAAAAATTGATCGGTACTTTGAATCAGCTTAGCTGCGCCCGAATTTTCTTTTAAAGCAGCTATTCCAAAGGAAAGAAGGAAACCTTTATCCAGTAGCTGTTGGCCGAGCTGCTCATTTTTATTAAAACCATGGATAATCATCGGTACTGTAACTTTTAATCGTTCTTTAATTGCAATTAATTCTGAAAAGCATTTAACACAATGTACAATCAATGGTTTATTAATTTTTTCTGCCAATTCAATTTGTTTTTCTAAGATTATGGTCTGATTTTCAAGGTTTTCGCCCCTCAACCGATCTAAACCACACTCTCCAATCTGTTTCACATTTGTTTGATTGGCCACAACGCTTAGATATTTCATCTGTAGTTCGAGGTGATCAATTTTAGCAAACCAGGGATGCAGACCAACAGAAATTGGCTTGGTTTTAGGCATTGCTAAAAAGATATCGCTGGTTAACGACAAACTTTGAACGCTGGTTACCCCAGGTTGGGTGGCAACTTTATGGGTATGTATGTCTAAAAAATCCATTGGAAAACAAAGATATGTAAAATGAAGATGGAGAATGTAAAATTCATATTTGATTAAACCTTCGTTCTTAATCCCTTTTCATTCTACGGACTGTTTCCACTCTGTAAAGAATTCGAGAATAATCCATTGTAACCCTAGACTTTATTACATTTGCTATTATTCATCGAAAATCATGAAAAAATTAATCATCTTATTAACTGCTGCATTAATTTCGACAGCGGCGTTTAGTCAGGCGAAAAAAGAAGGTGTTCATATCTATAACCCACAAGCAGATGCTAAAGCTGAAATTGCTGCTGCGGTTGCAAAAGCTGCTAAAGAAAATAAACATGTTTTGTTGCAGGTTGGTGGTAACTGGTGCAGCTGGTGTATCGCCTTTCATAATCTGGTTGACAGCACAGCAACGCTGAAAAAATACATTAACGATAATTTTGAAACCGTTCTGGTTAATTACAGCCCTGAAAATAAAAACGAAACTGTTTTAGCCAGCTTAGGCTACCCTCAACGTTTTGGTTTTCCGGTATTTTTAATTCTGGATGGGAAAGGCAAGGTACTCCACATCGAAAATTCTTCTTACTTAGAAACCGAAGAGATTGGCGCTAACGGTAAAAAGAAAGTTGGGCATGATGTAAAGAAAATCACTTCATTTTTAAAAGGATGGACAAGCACCGCGGTTAATCCCGAAACTTATAAGCCGAAGGCCAAATAAAGGTTTAAGGTAGAGGGTGTAAGGTTTAAGGCCCAACGACAATAGCCGGAGCCTAAAAAAGCAAGAAAGCCGTCCTGATGTAAAATCGGGATGGCTTTCTTGTTAATCGTCTAAATCATCTTCATCTAGCTCATCATCGAGGTTTAACTCATAAGAAGCCCTTGATGCTTCATCGGCTTGTTCCAACAGATCTTTATCATGTTCAATGTTGGTGTCGTCGCCATTAATTTCGTTGATATTTTCAACATCATCCTCTCTGCGTAAAGCATCATTCGGATCGTTTGAATAATTGTCATCTTCTGGATCTATCATAACATTAAGGTTTTATATTAGATAATCGTTTTGAGAGTAAAATTGTTTTAAGAAAGCTAAAAGACTAAAGCAATAGATTGATTATCTGTAAATGCTGTATTTCCGGAGCTAAAATATATAAATAAAAAATGCCGGATGATTTAGTCATCCAGCATGCAATTCTTTTTCGAATTAGAGCCCTCCCTTTTAGGAGAGGGTTGGGAGGGGTTAAAGGCCATCTCCAAATTTATAAAACGGCGCCACGCCTACAGGCAATTTTCCTGTTGGTACCAATCGGTTATTAATTACAGCAGCAGCTGAAATCTGCATATAATCTTCTTTTTGATAGGCAACAACCAAACCTTTACTGTTTTCCAACCCTGATAAACCGGCCAGATTATATGGGTTTGCAAAGAGCGCAAAAACAGCATTCTTTGCCGATAATTCTTTAATAAAATTCTTTACACCTGCATTTAGCGGAATATTATTGGCTGGTCTTGCACGACTATCGTGAATACCCACAATCACCTGGTCAAATGCACCGATTTCGCGGGCGATGTTGGAAATCTGGGTAGCACTGGCATCTTTATCCAGCACATAATAAACAGAGTTATAATAACCTTTCGAAACCTCTTTTTGGAAAGTGGTAACCGACGGTACACCGATGCTGATAATGGCTGTTCTTCTGATCGGGATGAGGCGCTTGATATAATCTTTACCTTTTAAAAGCGTTACCGATGCATTGGCAAGTTCCTGCACCAAAGCATTGCTCGACTTGCGGTTTACACCCGCAACAACACCTTGGGTTACAACCGTATCGCGCTTAGCCAGGCCTGCCCAGTATTTTGCGGTCAATATTTTACGCACACTCTGGTCTATTTCAGCCATGCTTACACGATCTTGCCTTACGGCTTTACGCACCAATTTAATGGCCCTGTCGCTGTTTTCAGATAGCTCAATAATATCGTTTCCGGCAATGATACCCATTAAATCAGCTTCACCATCTTTGAAATATTTTACCACGCCCTTCATATCCATTGCATCAGAGATAATCAAACCTTTAAAGCCTAATTTCTGCTTCAAAATCCCCGTAACAATCGGTTTAGAAAGGGTAGAAGGTAGGTTTGGTGTAGCATCTAACGATGGGATATTCATGTGGGCAATCATTACGCCCGATGCACCTTGTTTAATCAGCTCTTTAAAAGGATACATCTCCAATGTATCTAAACGTGTAGCAGAGAAAGTAAGCTGTGGTAGATCGTAGTGCGAGTCTACATCAGTATCGCCATGACCAGGGAAATGTTTTAACGTGGTTAATAAACCTCCATCTTGCATTCCTTTCATATAAGCGGCAACTTTACTGGTTACGTTATATTTATTTTCGCCGAAAGAACGGTAATTGATTACTGGGTTTTTAGGGTTGTTATTGATATCAGCATCAGGAGCTAAATTCATCTGCATCCCCATGCGCTTATAATCTTTAGCCACTTCAAGGCCCATTTTATACAGTAATTCTTTGTTTTGGATGGCACCCAAAGTCATTTGATAAGGATAAGAAATGGTACTATCCAAACGCATGCCCAGGCCCCATTCGCCATCATTTGCCACAATTAACGGCACCCGACTTAGTTTTTGATAAGCGTTTGTGGCTAAAACCTGTCGACCAGGGCCTCCCTGAAAAAAGATAACCCCACCCAATTGTTCTTTTTTTATTACCTGACCAACTGAATCGGTATATTTTTTACCCAGATTGGTGTGTGCCCGAACAAAGAACATCTGTGCAATACGTTCTCTGCGGTTAAGTTTGTTAAAAACCGAATCTACCCATTTAGGTTGATTGGCCAATAATTCTAAGTAGGTTTTTTGTTGTGCGCTTGCCGAAAATGCAGCGCCACAAAGGGCAAGGAGTATAAATAAGTTTTTTTTCACGTGTTTTGTTTGTATCTGCTGCCGCTAAATTAGTAATCAAAAGGTGAATTAAACAAAAACCAATCCAAGTAATCGATTTAATACAATATGTTGTAAGCCTGTTGTTTTTTAGGTGCTGTATAGGTTAGAAATATTGATCGCTGCTATTTATACATTCCCTTGCCTTCAATGAAATCAATCACTTTATCGGGCAGAAAAAACTGAACATTCTTTTTCTCTTTAATGGCTTTGCGGATAAAGGTTGATGAAATTTCCATTAAAGGTGTTTTGGTAAAAGTGATGGAAGGATGATTTTCCCATTCACTTACATTTGCCTCTGGGCGCGGATAAACATAAATATGATAGTTTTTTAAAAGCACCTCGTAGTTTTTCCATTTTTTGAATGATACCAGATTATCGGCACCCATAATGAGTACAAATTGCTTTTCAGGATATTTCTCGTGAAGATAGGTTAAAGTATCGATGGTATAAGATGGCTGCGGCAATGCAAATTCGATATCGCTCACACGGATATGTTCTGCATTTTCGGTCGCCAACTTGGCCATTTCCAAACGGTCGTACATATTGGTTAAGCCACTCTTATCTTTTAGCGGATTATGTGGCGAAACTACCAACCATACTTCATCAAGCTCGGTATAGTTAGCCATGTAATTGGCAATAATTAAATGCCCGGTATGGATGGGGTTGTATGAGCCAAAGAAAAGACCAGTTTTCATGTTTATGATTTACCAAAGCGCTTTAACCTTATAAAAGCTAAAGTTTTGGTCTTTTGTTAAAATCGTTAAGTTTTCAGAGATGCCCTGAGCAATTAAAATCCGATCAAATGGATCACGATGATAAAAATCTAATTCATTCAGCTTAATAATATGATCGAATGAAATTGGCAATATTTCTATTTGATTTTGATCTAGAAAATCTAAAATTTTATCGAAATCTGCGCTTAAAGAAAGTTTGTTTAATTTAGATTTAATTGCAATTTCCCAAATACTAGCAATGCTAATCAAACATTGATTATTTAGGTTTTTAATTTCATTAACTATCTTCTTTGGCAAGGATGAATCTCCATTTATAAACCAGATAAATGTATGCGTATCTAACAGAAGCTGCATTACATATAATCTTTAAAGTCTTCTAATGGTTCATCAAAATCAGCAGACATTTTAAAGAAATCTTTGGCATAGCCAAATTGTCTTTCTTTCAATTTTTTACTTTCTTTCGATTTTTTCTTTAGGGATGAGACAAAATCAGACACTTGCTTCTTCAGGTCTGAAGGCAATGAAGATATTTGGCTATATAATTGAATATCAGTCATCACTCAAATATAAAGATTTCTACTTTCTTTAGAAAACTATTTCTCCAAAAAATCACCTACCAACTGCTCTGCTTCTGCACAAGCTGTAGCCAGATCGTAATTTTTTAAAATTACATCAAACTTATCTGCATAAAGTAATTCTTTTTCAGCTTTGATAAAACGTTCCTGTAATTTTTCCGGACTATCTGTTCCGCGACCGCTTAAACGTTCTTTTAAAACGTCTAGAGATGGTGGCTGAACAAAAATGGCCAAAGCATCTTCTTCATATTTTCTTTTCAAACGGATACCGCCTTCTACATCAATATCGAAAATAACATGTTTGCCATCGTTCCAGATACGCTCGATCTCGGAGCGTAAGGTACCATAAAAAGTTCCGTTGTAAACTTCTTCAAACTCCACAAATTCCTGGCGGGCTACTTTGTGCAAAAACTCTTCTTTACTAATAAAATAGTAATCGTTTTCATGTGTTTCAGCGCCTCTCAATTCGCGGGTGGTTGCAGAAATAGAAAAGCTTAGTTCAGGAAATTTCGTTAATAAATGATGTACTATAGTGGTTTTACCTGCTCCTGATGGCGCCGAAAATATGATTAATTTGCCTTGCATTTTTAAAAATTTTGCGATTGGCGTCTGGCGTTAAGCGCTTATCGCTTTCCGCCTAACGCTACAACACATTCAGTAATTGTTCTTTTATCTTTTCTAATTCTTCTTTCATACCTACAACAAATTGTTGCATCTGGGCATCATTTGCTTTAGCACCCATGGTATTAATTTCTCTTCCGATTTCCTGAGAAATGAAGCCCATTTTTTTACCGTTTGCTTCTTTGCTCGCTAAAGTTTGCAAGAAATAATCGCAATGGCTTTTTAAACGTGTTTTTTCCTCGGTAATGTCTATTTTGTCAATATAGTAGATCAACTCCTGCTCGAAACGGTTCTGATCGATATTTACTTTGCCTACAGCATCGTCTAAAAACTGGGTAAATTTATCGCGGATTGCGGTAATTCTTTTAGGCTCTAATTCTTCAACAGATTTGAAATAAGAAAGGATATTTTTAATTCTCAGTTCTAAATCGGCCTTTAAAACTGAGCCTTCATCTTCTCTGAATTTATTGAAATTGGCCAAAGCCGAGGTGAAAATCTGAAATAAATGGTTCCACTCATCCTCACTTACACTTTCTTCCTTGTAACTGATTACATCAGGAAAAGTTAATGCTGTTTGCAGTAAGTTACTGCTATCAGCACCCAATTCGTTATTAACGGCAATAAGCTGTTTGTAGTAGTGGCTTAATAAGGCCGTATTGATGGTAGCACCCGTAACTTCACCATTGGTGCGTTCTATATTAATGCTTAAACTTACTTTTCCTCTTTCGATGTCTTTACTGCAGATGTTGCGCAAGATCAGCTCTTTATCAGAAAAAGCTTTAGGGTATTTTAAATTCAGCTCCAGGAATTTACTGTTGAGCGATTTGATTTCGACACTATACTTCGCATTTGCATAATCGGCTGTTGCTAAGCCGTATCCTGTCATGGATTTTATCATGCGCAAAGATAGGGTTTTAAGCCGAAAGGAGAAATAATAATGGCCAAGGCGTGAGAACTGTGTAGAATAATAATTAGAGCTATGTATAAATATTAAGAAAATCAGCGTTCAATATTTCTTTGGTAATTGCAGCCCCGCTTTTCATTACAAGTCCTCGCTGTGTGCTTTTCATTTCAATCGGGTTTATGTACATCGTGGAGTAGTTTTTGGCAGGGGTCTGTTACCTACAAGGCGCAGAACCTTTGTTCCTAAACCTGATGGAAGTGAGCATCCCGATTCTTCCATCGGGATAAAACGGACAGCAGGGCTGCTTTAGCCAAAAGTACCGAATCCCTCATTTTCAAATAAAGATTAGCTATTTTTTTATTAACAGTTCTAAAATTGCGTTGAAAGTTTTTTCCTTTAACATTTCCAGATCATCAGCAACGAATCCCTTCGCCTCAATGGCTTCTCCAAATACTGTTCTAATCATCCCGGGGTTGAGTAAAAGGGGGTTCGTTCGGGGGAAATGTGCTTTACTGTTCAATATCGCAAAAGGTAAAATCGGTGTTTGGGTTTCTATCGCCAGCCGAAACGCGCCATCATAAAATGGATTTAAAGGCTGATTGGATTTATTCATTGTCCCTTCGGGGAAAATCAGGATCGATTGTCCATCGGCCAGGTCTTTTCTCAGTTCGGCTACAGAATGGTCTCGGCTTTCTCTGCTACTTCGATCAATCATCACCACCAATTGCTTGTAAATCCATCCAAATACCGGGATTTTAAGCATTTCGATCTTTCCCAGTGGACTAAAAGCCTGTGGAATGCAGATTACAATGGCAACGGCATCTAAAAATGAACTATGATTGCCTACATAGATGTAAGCCCGCGAAGTGTCAATTTTTTCTCCACCGGCGGTAAACCATAAAAAAGTAAAAACGCTAAAGCTCCATGCCCAGAATTTTAAAAAATAGAATGAAATTTTTCTTCCTGTTTTTTCCTTAAAAATACCTGTACTGATTAGGATAAAAGGGCAAACGATAAGCATGAGTATAAAAAATACAATTGCTGAATAGCCTAAATAAAATCCGCCCAATAGCTTTCTCATGGTTATTAACGTTTCTTTAACAGTTTGCAAGGTTAACAAATGTTAATTTTACAAAAAATATCTTATAGATATGAAAGCATTTCTAATCACGCTATCACTTTCATTACTATTGTTCTTTTTGCCTAAAAAAACGCTCGCTCAAATTACTTCGGCCAAAGGCGTTATTTTAGAAAAAGGAACACAGATCCGCATTGCATTGGCTGTAGTAACCAATATCAACAACAAACAATCGGTTGGCAGTAATGATATGGGTTTCTTTCAGATCAAGGCCAAAATTGGCGATACCCTGGTCATCAGTAAAAGGCACTTCAATAATATTACTGTCGTGCTCATCAATGATCAGGATTTGGTTATAAAACTACTCAGGGCCGAAATGCTGTTGGAAGATGTAACAATTAAAGCAGAAAACAAACAACAAAACTTATCGGCTGTTAGGTTAGAACATCGTAAGAAAACTTATTTTTATGGTAAGAAAAGAAATCCGCTTTATTATGCACGTTACCCGCTGGCAGCCATCATGGAGCTGTTTAGTGCAGAGCGGAAAAATGCCAGGCGGTTTGATCGTTATTATGAAAATGAGACCAGAGAATTGGAAATAGACCGTTTTTTTAACGTTAGAATTGTCAAAAATAATACAACATTAACGGCTAAGCAAATGAATAAGTTTATGTTGGATTACAGGCCGAAATATAAACAGATTAAAGATTGGAATACTTATGATGCCGCTGGATACATTAAAAAATCAGCAAAACAATATTTAGATACTTTAAGTACACCATGAATCATTTAAAACTCTTTCTTTTATTGATCATCTTAACACAAGGCTTAAAAACAAAGGCTCAGGATTTTGTGCTGAAAGGTGTAGTGATCGAAAAGGGTTCGAATGTGCGGATTGCTTTGGCTGGGATTACCAATATCCGAAGTAAAATGGGCGCCACAAGTAACGATATTGGGATGTTTCAATTAAGTGCGCGGACTGGCGACACATTGTTGATTCAAAAAAGAAACCTGAATGAGCAAAAAGTAGTCGTTAAAACAGATGATGACCTGGTTGTTTATCTGATCAGAGGAAGTACTATGCTAGAGGAGGTTACAGTCAAAGGACAGACCAAAAAGCAGGAAATGGAAAGCATAAAAAGCGACCTGAAAAGAAATGGTTCATTTTATGCAGGTAAACCGCCTTTAATTTTATTAAATCCATTTGGAGGAAGTCCGATAACATTTTTTTATGAGCTTTTTGGTAAAACACCGGCAAGAGCGCGTAATTTTAACCGTTATTACAAAAAGGAGCTAAGTTTAATCGAGGTAGATAAGTTTTTTAATAAAAATTTAGTTTCGAACAATACGAACTTAACCGGGAAAGATCTGGACAAATTTTTGCTGGATTATTACCCGACACGCAGCATGACCATTAATTGGAGCAATTACGATGCGGTGAAATACATCAAAGAATCGGCTAAGAAGTATACCGATACTTTGAAACATACAAATTAACACACCATGAAAAACTTTAAATTTGCCGTTATACTATTTGTTTTTACCTCAATCAGCTTCTTCGCAAAGGCACAGGATTTTATTGTCAAAGGTGTGGTGATCGAAAAAGGTTCGAATATCAGGATTGCCTTATCCGAAATTACCAATCTGCGCACCGGAATTGGTGTTGGTAGCAATGATATTGGTATGTTTCAGTTAAAAGCCAGAATTGGCGATACACTGCTGGTAATTAAAAGGGATCTGATCGATCAGCGAGTTGTGGTGAACAGCGAAAAAGATCTTGTAGTTTATCTGGTTAGAGGGAGTACCACGCTAGCCGATGTTACCATTAGGGGAAATACCAAAAAAGAGGATCTGGACGAAATTAAACGCGAATTTAAAAATAAGGGTGTATATAATGGGGGCAAAACAACCATTTTGTCTGCTATATTCAGCCCTTTAAATGCACTATATAACTTATTTGGTACTGATCCTAAAAATGCACGGAGATTTGGGAGGTATGCCGATAATGAAATCAAACAATCGCAGATTGACGTATACTTCAACCAGAGCATTATTAAAAATAATACCGAACTAAGGGGTGATACTTTAGAGAAATACATGTTAAACTGTCGCCCGGAATTTGATAAAGCACAGTATTGGAACAGTTACGATTACATCAAGTACATTAAAGAATCTTCGAAGAAATTTACCGATACGTTAGGGAAGGGAAAGTAGGTTTTTAGTCTTGAGCTTGGGGTTTGGAGTTGAGCGTTTTAAGCTAAAAGTCGAAAGCCCGACGTCAGAAGTTTTAGTTCATATCAGCAGTTAACTGATTAACCAATTTCAATAATTAAACCAGTAAACTTTTATATGCTCAATGCCTCACAAGCTTTCTCTGCGGCTAATTTTTCAGCATTTTTCTTGTTATAATCTCGTCCGGTACCTACTTTTTCGCCCTCTACTACAGCACTAATTGTAAATAATTTAGCGCTTTCGCCTTCGCCATTCTCTGCCAGTTCGAACATTACATCCTTACCATGGCGTTGGCACCATTCGATCAATTTACTTTTGAAATTGGTTTCTGTAAGTTCTAAAGTGTGGATGTCGATGTGTGGTTTTACGATCCTGCGCAATAAAAATTCTTTGGTAAAGTTGTAGCCCTTATCCATATAGATGGCACCCACTATGGCTTCAAAAGCATCGCCTAGCATCGAATTGTGCTTGGTTTGTACGCTCACTGAACGCTGATCGAACTGAATAAGCTTATCAAAACCAATTTTCTTTGCCAGCTGATTTAAATTAGCCCGGTTTACAATCTTCGAACGCATTTCGGTTAAAAAACCTTCTTCTTTGTAGGGGTAATGCTTAAAAAGCAGCTCTGCTATCACCGAACCTAAAACAGCGTCGCCTAAAAATTCTAAGCGTTCGTTGCTGCTCCTGCTTCCATTTTTTAAAACTTTTGCTACGGAACGATGCCTGAACGCCATTTTATAGAGCGTAACATTGCCTGGAACAAAGCCTAAAATGTTTTTCAGCTTTTTAACAAACTCCTTTTCGGGAGAGAGGTAAAGTTTATATAATTTTAATATCGGCATTAAATAAATAACACAATTAACGGCTAATTAGCATATTTAACTAAGTTATCTATTTTTAATTAGCATACAAAATTATATAGCAGGGCTGTTTTAAATTAATCTTCGTATTTCTTAAAAATAACAGAAGCGTTATGGCCGCCAAAACCGAATGTATTACTTAAAGCAGCTCTAACGGTACGTTTTTGCGCTTTGTTAAAAGTAAAATTCAATTTAGGGTCAAATGCAGGATCATCTGTAAAGTGATTGATTGTTGGAGGAACAATATCATTTTTAACAGAAAGAATTGCTGCAATTGCCTCAATAGCTCCAGCTGCACCCAAAAGGTGGCCAGTCATCGATTTGGTTGAGCTGATGTTTAAACGATAAGCATCCTCACCAAATAATGTACCAATGGCTTTGGTTTCACTAATATCACCAAGAGGTGTAGAAGTACCGTGTACATTGATATAATCTATATCCGCAGTTGTTAAACCAGCATCTTTTAGTGCATTGGTCATTACCATTCTAGCGCCTAAACCTTCAGGATGTGGTGCGGTGATGTGATTAGCATCAGCACTCATTCCACCGCCAACAAGCTCTGCATAAATTTTTGCACCTCTTGCTTTTGCATGTTCAAGTTCTTCTAAAATAATGGTTCCAGCACCTTCACCGGCTACGAAACCGTCACGGTCTTTATCAAAAGGACGTGATGCCGTTGCCGGATCTTCGTTACGTGTTGATAATGCATGCATGGCATTAAAACCACCCATACCTGCTTCGTTAATGATCGCTTCAGAACCGCCACTTATAATTACATCAGCCATACCCAAGCGGATATAGTTAAATGCATCAATCATTGCGTTTGTTGAAGAAGCACATGCCGAAACGGTTGCAAAATTTGGCCCACGTAAGCCGTATTTGATCGAGATATGCCCTGGAGCAATATCAATAATCATTTTAGGGATAAAAAATGGATTGTATCTTGGCGTACCATCTCCCTTAGCGAAATTCGAAATTTCATCCAGGAAAGTTTTCAACCCACCTATGCCTGCGCCCCAGATTACTCCGATCCGGTTGGTATCTAATTTTTCAAAATCAAAACCACCATCTTTCACAGCCTCATCTGTTGCTACAAGAGCATATTGTACAAACGGATCTAGCTTGCGGGCTTCTTTTTTCTCCAAAAAGTCTTCCGGATTAAAATTTTTAACCTCGCATGCGAATTTGGTCTTGAACTTTTCAGTATCAAAACCCTTAATAGGAGCAGCGCCACTCACCCCGTTAGTCAATCCTTCCCAAAAATCGGGAACATTATTGCCTATAGGAGTGAGCGCACCCAACCCTGTTACTACTACTCTTTTTAATTCCATTTATACTGAAAAAGCGTAATTCTATTTAACGTTTTTTTCCAAATAAGCAATCGCTTGACCAACTGTACCGATGGTTTCAGCCTGATCATCAGGAATAGCTACATTGAATTCTTTTTCAAATTCCATAATCAATTCTACGGTATCTAAAGAATCTGCACCTAAATCGTTGGTGAATGAAGCCTCTGGCGTAACTTCGCTTTCGTCAACACCTAGTTTTTCTACGATAATAGCCTTAACTCTTGAAGCAATATCAGACATAATTTTATAATTTAATGGTTAAATAATTCTGTGCAAAGAAAAATAAATTCTTACAATTTTCAAATGTTTTTATTTCGATACGTAATTTTGGTATCTCAATAACACAGCGAATATAGAATTAGTTTTTTAATTTCGTTCTGTAAATAATTTATTTCGCTTTGAATAAGACTTACCTAAAACTTACCTTAGACCTTGATTTTATACTAATTGCGATCACAGCACCCCTAAAAGACTATGTGCTTTGCCACAAAATTAATACCCGGTTAAATACTCAATTTGAAAAAATAGAAGACCATGAAATATTTTTTAATATCGACGAACCAGCCTGGTGTTTTTCGAAATATTACTTTTTTGTAGAGCAAGGTGAGGTAGAATACTACTTAATCTGCAATAAAAGCAGCGATGGTTTTCTAATTCCGGAGATGAACAAAGTAGATTTTTTTATTATTATTAAAGAATTTATTGATAAGGAAGATTTGGATTATTTAATCAATGGTTTAAATAAACTGCCTGATATACAGGTGGCTGCAAAGATAGATCCGGCCAAGTTAAAGAGCCGTGAGAATTTGGTAATATAAAAATTATATACTTGGTGTATTAAATACACTATATTTGACGGTTACAAACAAAGAACAAAAGAACAAAATATATAAAATTTGATGCAGTTTGATTATTTTAGATAATAATTAATGCTTTAAACTGCATTGCTAAAATCAATTAATTAAATGAAACCTTTTCATTCGAGAACTAAAATTGTTGCCACGCTTGGGCCTGCATCAGCAAAACCAGATGTATTATATAGTATGTTTAACGCAGGTTTAGATGTTTGCCGCTTAAACTTTTCGCACGGATCACAAGCAGATCACCAGGCGGTTTTGGATACTATCCGCGATTTAAACAAAAAATACGATTATAATGTAGGTATCCTTGCCGATTTACAAGGTCCTAAAATCCGTATCGGTTTAGTAAAAGAAGGTGGTATTAACCTGATCAATGGTAAAACTACCGTAATTACTACTAACGAATGTATTGGTAACGAAGAACGTATTTACATCACCTACCAAAACTTCCCTCAGGATGTTCAGGCGGGTGAAATTATCCTTTTGGATGATGGAAAGCTTCAAATGAAAGTGATTTCTACCAACTTAAAGGATGAAGTAGTTTGCGAGATTGTTCACGGTGGTATTTTAACTTCAAGAAAAGGTGTAAACCTTCCAAATACTAAAGTTTCTATTCCTTCATTAACACCAGAAGACCGCGAAAACTTAGAATTTGTTTTAGAAAATGATGTAGAGTGGATCGGTTTATCTTTTGTGCGTAAAGCTGAGGATATCATTGAACTTAAAAAGATTATTGCAGAACGTGGTAAAACTGCCCGTGTAATTGCTAAAATTGAAAAACCAGAAGCCATTGCCAATATCGACGAGATTATTGCAGTAACAGATGGTATTATGGTTGCCCGTGGCGATTTAGGTGTTGAATGTCCGATGGAAGAAGTTCCATTATTACAAAAAATGATTGTTGCTAAATGTAGAGCAGCTTCTAAACCTGTAATTGTGGCTACACAAATGTTGGAGAGTATGATCACTACACCCCGCCCAACACGTGCAGAGGTGAATGATGTGGCCAACTCTGTTTTAGATGGTGCTGATGCAGTGATGTTAAGCGGCGAAACCTCAGTTGGAGAATTTCCGCTGATCGTAATCGAAACCATGCAAAAAATTATCCAGAACATTGAGCAGAACAACTATCCTTTCAATCCTGATAAGTTTTTAAAACCAAAATCGCCTTCTTTCTTAAGCGATGCCATTTGCGATTCAGCTTGTTTCTTAGCGAAACAAACTAACGCGGTAGGTATTGTATCGATGACTTTAAGCGGTTATACTGCTTTCGAAATCTCAAGCCACCGTCCGGAAGCTTTGACCTTTATTTTTACCAGTAACAGGGCATTATTAAATGCAGTAAGTTTACTTTGGGGCGTAAGAGGTTTCTACTACGATAAGTGGGAAAGTACCGATAATACCATTATTGAGGTTAACGAATTCTTAAAAAGCAAAAAATTGGTTAAACAAGGTGATATCATCATCAATACTGCCGCTATCCCAATGGAAGCAAAAGGTAAAACCAACATGTTAAAAATTACGGTTATAGATTAATTTCTAATATCATATTTATAAAATGCTCCCGATTTTAATCGGGAGCATTTTTTTTATCAATAAAAAATATACTTTTGCAGTCCAGCACGGAGAGGTGTCAGTCCAAAGGACCCCTATGGGGAGTGTTGATCGAGCACGCTTGGAAAGCAGGGACTAATAAATTAATCTTTGGAATAAAAGATAATTATGTTTTATAGTTATATTTTGAAGAGCGAGAAAGATGGGAAGTACTGTTATGGGAGTACTGAAAACCTGGAAATAAGATTAATCAAACATAATAGGGGAGATGTAAAATCGACGAAAGCTAGGCGCCCTTTCATCATTCATTTTTTTGAAGAATTTAATTCAAGAAGTGAAGCTTTCAGAAGAGAACAATATTATAAGTCTATAAATGGCTACATTTATTTGAAACAAAATAAAATCATATAACCGGAGAGGTGTCAGAGTGGTCGATCGAGCACGCTTGGAAAGCGTGTGTACTGCAAGGTACCGCGGGTTCGAATCCCGCCCTCTCCGCATAACGAGAATGAGTTCTCAAACAGATAGGATTGTTCGTCTTGAGCATTCCTATTTGCTTCGGATACCAAGTTTTATATTGTAGGCCACGATTTGTAAAAATGTATTAAATGCAGATTGACAACGTCGATAAATCCTGCTGAAACTGTACTTTTTTCTATAATAATTTGACTGCTCCATCTGTAAATAATTATTTATTGGAGCTCCTTCTTGTATTTTGCGCCAGCTTTACGGAACATGTCATGGTATTTTTGATATTTTGATTGCATGGCGGATCCTTTACTACGTGCCAAGTGAAAATCAATATAATCAAGCAGCGTCATCTGGTCATAAAGGTCTATTTTATTCAGGTCCAGTTGCCATTTGATCGCATCTTCCAGGAATTGGTCAAAGTTAACGGCAACAGCATACTTTAAAAGGTTTCCATCCCTAATATCAAACGTAATTGCATTGCATGATGTATATCCTGTTTGTTGGTAAATCTTCCACATTGCAGAAATCTTTGTAGCGATGTTTTGTTCGTTATCGTGTAAGGTATCAACTTTAGCCGCGAGATAAAACCGTTGCTGATACATATACTTAAAACGAGTCCCAACTTCTTCAGGTGGTGTCCAATCACCCACTATAAGACAAATATGCTGCATCTTTTTCAAGTCCCACTCAGGAAAGAGTGTTCGCAGATAGTCATGAGCTGCATTAGTTTTCATTCCCTGCCTTACGGACAAGAACTTACCAATCCGCGGATCCTGACCGGTTTGTGCAAATAAAGAAAACGTGATAAACACAAGTAATACACAAAGCCTTAGTCGATGTATAACATTCATAGTCGAAATTTATAAAATAAATGTGCTTAGAACAAATTTGGTTAAAAACAGTATAAATATGGGGATTTAATACCTCCTCATTAACCATTTATGGCTTAGTTCTCTTGGTTATGCATGTCTCTAGGTGTCTTTGGGTGTCCACATGCTAAAAAATTTAAACATCTTGGAATATTCTTCTCTCGGCGAAAATGCGATACAAACTTCCTGATTGTCCAATGCTGATTCTGTTAGTACTATATGGTCTGGTTCCTTTTTAGCATTTACGAACTCCGTTTCGGAAACTACACAAACAACCTTCTTAAATATTCCATTAATCCATATCTGCATATTTTCTGTATTTTCAAACTTTCTAAAACAGGCAAGGGAAGCATGTGCTGTTATTACGGGTACCATTTTATCAGGAATATCTCTTTTAACTAGAATATACATCTTCATACTAAAAATTCACTTTATCATGTACAATACCTCTTGATTTGTGAGGTCTGCGTTTGAGATAAATTTACTGAAAAACCGTGAGGATTAAAGAAGTTTCTGAGCGCAATTTTGCAGACTGTCTGGTGGCAGGCTAGTGAATCGAACTGTGAAAATCATTTTGTCATTTTTGAAGTTAAGGTACCCTGTTGAGGGGAAAAACCGGGATAATTTCATCTTAATTATTGTCGCTTTGTTGTAAGGATAACGCCAATGCTTCTACCATTATTGCGTTTGGAAAATTATAGTTAAAAAACGTTGTTTTCCAGTGCTATAGCCTATATTTTTGGATCTGTTCCTTAAAAATGTGATTAAAAGGGACAGAATTTCTATCAAATTAAAGCATGAAAAATATGGGTAATTATGTAATTGGTTTTCACGAAATCGACAGGTCTGATGTTTTAGAAGTTGGGGGGAAGGGCGCCAATCTAGGCGAACTATCAAAAATTGAAGGAATACAAGTGCCCGATGGCTTTTGCATAACCACTGAAGCCTATAAAGAAATAACAGGAAACAATAATGTACTTAACAGTTTATTGGATGAGTTGGGCCAGCTCAAAACAGGAGAGCTGCAGGCGGTTAATAAAACCAGCGCCAAAATCAGGACACTTATTGAAAACATATCCATTCCGGATGATATTGTTCAAGAGATTGGAAGGTATCTTGCCAGTTCTGGCAAATATGAGGCCTTTGCTGTGCGGTCTAGCGCTACTGCCGAAGACCTCCCATCAGCATCTTTTGCAGGTCAGCAGGATACCTACCTGAACACTATTGGAAAAACAGCCATCTTAAAACATATCAGCAAGTGCTGGGCATCATTATTTACCGATAGGGCGGTAATTTATCGCCTCCAGAACGGTTTTGACCATCGGAAAGTGCAATTAGCTGTCGTTGTGCAGAAAATGGTTTTTCCTCAGGCTGCAGGAATTTTGTTTACTGCCGATCCGGTTTCAGGAAATCGGAAAATGTTGTCTATTGATGCCAGTTTTGGATTAGGAGAGGCCATGGTTTCGGGCCTGGTAAATGCTGATAATTATCAAGTGTGCAGCGGCAGAATTATCAATAAAAAAATATCAACTAAGAAACTGGCTATTTATGCCTTAAAGGATGGTGGTACAAAATCTCAAGCGCTTTCAGCTGGAGAACAAAATAGTCAAGTGCTTACAGATGAACAGATTTTACAGCTTGAGCAGCTGGGTAGAAAGATTGAGGAGCACTTCGGCCATCCCCAAGACATCGAATGGTGTTTGGTTGATGGTAAGCTTTATATTGTGCAGAGCAGGCCAATCACTACATTATACCCAATCCCCGAAGGGAACGATCAGGGAAACCATGTTTACATATCTGTAGGCCATCAGCAAATGATGACTGATGCCATGAAGCCACTAGGGCTATCGTTATGGCAGTTAAGGGCAGCCAGGCCAATGTTTAAAGCCGGAGGAAGGTTGTTTGTAGATGTAACGGATAGTTTGGCCACCGCAACTGGGAGGACGAATTTATTAGATGCGATGGGACAACATGATCCGCTCATCAAAGATGCATTGATCACGATTACAGAAAGAGGCGACTTTATAAAACAACTACCAGATGACGGAAAAAGACCGGTGCTGGTCAAGAGTACTAAGGGCCTGTCTGCTGCCGATATTTTAGCGCAAATAGGAAACGACCCTGCTATCGTTGCTGGTCTGATCAAAACTAATGAGGCATCAGTAGAAACACTAAAACAAAATATCCAATCGAAATCAGGACCGGACCTTTTTGATTTTATTCTGGAAGACATCGAACAATCAAAGAAGATGATATTTGATTCGCAACATATGGGAGTGATCATAGCCGCGATGAATGCTTCGTCCTGGCTCAATGAAAAGATGGAAGAATGGTTGGGTGAAAAAAATCCGGCAGACACACTGTCTCAGTCGGCACCCAACAATATTACTTCAGAAATGGGCCTGGCACTATTGGATGTTGCAGATGTAATCCGTCCTTATCCGGAGCTCATTAATTATTTACAAGAGACAAAGAAGGGTAATTTTTTAGATGATCTGATTCAATTTGATGGTGGAAAGGAGACGCGGAATGCAATCTACGCATATCTCGAAAAATACGGAATGCGGTGTGCAGGAGAAATTGATATTACGAACACACGCTGGAGCGAAAAACCATCGATATTAATTCCCTTAATCCTTAGCAATATCAAAAACTTTGAGCCCAATGCTGGTAAACGAAAATTTGAGCAGGGGAAACAGGAAGCTTTAAAAAAGGAAAATGAATTATTAGGTAGATTGGCTCCTTTACCAGGCGGTGAACAAAAAGCCCTGGAAACAAAGCAAATGATTAGTCTGCTCAGAAATTTTGCGGGTTATCGTGAATATCCTAAATATGGCATTGTTAACCGCTTTTTTGTTTATAAGGAGGCTTTACTAAAAGAAGTCGAAAAACTCATAGATGCTCATGTGTTTCATGAAATGAAAGATAGCTATTACCTCACTTTTGAAGAACTTCGTGAAGTGGTACGTGCACATAAGGTTGATTACCAGTTTATTGCTGAACGAAAAGAAGAGTATGGCAAACACGAAAAACTTACGCCGCCACGGGTAATTACCTCTGATGGCGAAGTTATTACAGGTAAATACAATCGCGATAACCTTCCGGCAGAGGCCATTGTGGGTTTAGCGGTTTCTTCAGGAATGATTGAAGGACGGGCACGCGTAATCCTAAACATGGAAGATGCTGATCTGGAAGATGGAGATATACTGGTTACCCCATTTACAGATCCCAGCTGGACGCCATTGTTCGTCTCAATAAAAGGCCTGATTACAGAAGTTGGTGGATTAATGACACATGGCGCTGTAATTGCAAGAGAATATGGACTGCCGGCGGTGGTCGGCGTGGAAAATGCCACCAAACTGATCAAAGACGGGCAGCGGATCAGATTGAACGGAACGCATGGGTATGTGGAGATTTTATAAATAAGTCTGAAATCTTTAGTCCGGAGTCAATTTATCTTGAGTTGGGCGTTTAGCGTGGAGGTTTTGGAGCGGATTAGCTGATCAATTAGTCCAAAGTCTAGCGTTCGCAGCCGAACTTGTGATTTGTCATTCTGAACGCAGTGAAGGATCTTTAAAAAGATGGATGGTGATGTTAATACGAGGTGTGGAGTGGATTGTGTAAAAAAGAAAAAATCAAACTTTTGCCATTTGCTTTTTCTCTTTGGGCCCTTTGCGGTTAATAGAACGATACATCATGGAAATTATATCAAGATTAATACCTGCCATTTCCTAAAACAGTCTTATTTTTAGCGCAAGATTAACTAACATGATGAATAAATATTGGCTTACCGTAACGGCTTGTACTTTGGCCATTACAGCAAATGCCCAGCAGAAGGCTTTAACCGTTAAAGATTATGAAAGGGCGGAAAGTTTTATGGGCTATAATACTGCAAAGTATATCGACAATGCCAGCGTGCAACCTAACTGGCTGGACGGCGATAAATTCTGGTACACGACTAAAACCAATGGTATTGAACAGACTTTTTTGGTAGATCCGGTAAAGAAAACAAAAACTTTAACTACCGATTATAAAAGCAGTGCAACGCCACCGCGTCGTGGAGCCAGCCGGAATGAAGTTCTATCTCCCGATGGGAAAAAAGCCATTTTAATTAAAGATTATAACCTTTTTGTTAAAGAGGTAGCCACTGGAAAATTAACACAATTGACTAGTGATGGTATTAAAGATTATGGTTATGCTACCGATAATGCGGGATGGAAACATAGCGATGCACCAATTTTGCGCTGGTCGCCAGATTCGAAAAAGATAGCCACTTTTCAACAAGACCAAAGAAACTCAAAAGATATGTATCTGGTAACCACGAATGTGGGTGCGCCAATATTAAAAGCCTGGAAATATCCTTTACCTGGCGATAAACAGATTGCAACCATTAGAAGAGTTGTGATTGATGTTGAAAACGCAAAGATGGTTTCGTTAAACATCCCTGCAGATCAACACCGCGCTACCTTAAGCGATGATATTTCGAGCAGTGGTACTTTTGATGATATCGATTGGAAAGCCGATGGCACTGAAGTGGCATTTTTGTCTACCTCCCGCGATCATAAAAATGAAAAATTCCGTATTGCCAATACCACAACTGGGGCCGTTCGCGAAGTTTTCGAAGAAACGGTAAAAACACAGTACGAATCTGGTCAGGGAACCATCAACTGGCGTTACCTTCCAGCATCTAAAGAGATTATCTGGTATTCGGAAAGAGATAACTGGGGCCATTTATATTTATATGATGCTACCAACGGAAAATTGAAGAACCAGATTACCAAAGGCGATTTCGTGGTTACCCGTTTAGTTAAAGTAGACGAAAAAACACGCACGCTTTACTTCATGGCTAACGGCCGGGAAAAAGGCAATCCTTATTTTAGTCATTTATACAAAATCGGTTTCGACGGAAAAAATTTAGCATTGTTAACCCCTGAAGAAGGTAACCATCAGGTGGTATTTTCTCCAACGTTCGAATATTTTGTAGACACTTATTCGCAGCCAGATGTACCAGCCGTTACGGTTTTAAGAAGTATCAGCAGTAAACTGATCAACACCTTAGAGAAAACAGATGTATCCAGGTTAACTGCTACAGGCTGGAAAGCACCTGTCCCGGTTTCTGTTAAAGCCAAAGATGGTAAAACCGATATCTACGGACTGGTTTTCACACCAACAAAAATGGATGCAGGGCAGAAATATCCGGTAATTGATTATATTTATCCAGGTCCTCAGGGCGGTAGCGTAGGTAGTTGGTCTTTCGCTGCTTCACGGGGTGATAATCAGGCTTTGGCCGAGCTGGGCTTTATCGTTGTGGTAATAGAAGGAACCAGTAATCCAGACCGCTCTAAAAGTTTTCATGATATGAGCTATGGCAATATGGCTGAGAATACTTTGCCTGATCAGATTGCGGCTATCAGGCAGCTCGCTGCTAAATATCCCATTGATACGACAAAAGTAGGTATCTGGGGGCATTCGGGCGGAGGTTTTGCGACTGCTGCGGCCATGTTCCGTTATCCGGATTTCTTTAAAGTAGGAATTTCCGAATCAGGTAATCATGATAACAGAAACTACGAGGACGATTGGGGCGAACGTTACAATGGTTTAGTAGAAAATGCTGATTATGAAGCACAGGCCAACCAGAACTATGCTAAAAACCTAAAGGGAAAACTGATGTTGGTTCATGGTATGATGGATGATAATGTACCGCCTTACAACACGCTATTAGTAGTGGAGGCATTAGAAAAAGCAAATAAATCTTTCGATCTGGTTATTTTTCCAAATAGTGCACATGGCTATGGCGAATACTCACCTTATATGACGCGTCGCCGTTGGGATTACTTTGTACAGCATCTTTTAGGAGCAGAACCACCTAAAGACTATCAAATGAAAGGTCCTTCAGCAAGATAATTTTTTTTGAGGCTGTATGTATAACTACATATAGCCTCAATGTTTTAACATCACCCAGATCCGCTCTCCATTAAAATAGATTCTTCAGTTATGTTTTGTGAAACAGAATTTCTGAAATATATCCACCACCTTTTTAAAGATCCATTTATAATTTAAATGCACGAGTAGAGAGGTTACTTAAATCTCCTCGATCAGGCCAATTGGCCAATACCCTCCTTTCTTAACTATCGACTAAGCTTTTTGATCAGCTATTTCTTGAGTTGTAGTTTTTGTGGGTTTCAACAGTTATATCTTTTAACTGTTATTCCGGCTTAAAACAGGCGTCATGTCGCAATCCTTATATCAGTTCTTTCGGCCCATAACGGATACATTGGGCAATTTATCGCTATAAATAATTTCAAATTTTATGGTTTTGTATGATTTATAGCTTATATTCATACTATAAAGTCAATATTGCGCGTAGGTTTAACTATTTGCTGTTGACGATTAATCATTACATTAACCTAGTGCTAAACTAAATGACAGTAGCTTTGGAGCCATGATATGGACCGGGCTTATTGTATCAAAAATTATGGAACAACCTGAACTGTTCATCATTTTATATCCTCCATTCTCTGTCATTACCGGCCAGCTGCGGCCCGTATTCAAAAATATAATATATACAAAAACAAAAATACCAGCCTGGCAGAAAGATGCCGTAGTTTATTGCCTTAACAAGATAAGTTTTAAAGGCCATCGAAATCGTGTTGACAATTACCAAAATATGCTTGCTGAGTCCTATTTGCCCATAAATTGGGACAGATATGAGCTAAAAATAGCTTATTGTTTTGTTGTCATAAATGTCGGGAACGATCCCAGAAATTTTGAATTGCCCAATCCAGAGCGGGCATTTACCAATGGAGCCATTCATTGGCGCCAGTCATCAATTGCAGTGTAATCAAGTAAATATCAACATAAAACCGAAAACCATGAAAAAGACTCCGCCCTAAATTCCAGTATAAATCTCTTAAAAGCCTAATTTCTAACCAATTATAATAAATCACTATGAACATCATTTTACCAGGCAATTGGTCTGTTTTGTCTTTGAAACAGAAATTGTATTCACTAAACAAACTCATCAGTTTAAGTTTCTTAATACTTTTATCCAGTACGGCAGCCTTTGCCCAGATCACTGTAAAAGGTATTATATACGATACCGATAAAACGCCTTTAGCCGGCGCAACCTTGCAGATAACGGGTACAAACACCAAAACACAAAGCGACGCAGAGGGTAAGTACCAAATCACTGCCCCAAACGGAACAAGCCGGCTAACAGTAAGCTTTGTAGGTTACGAGTCGCAAACGGTAAGTATCAACAATCAAACCCTGCTTAACATTACTTTAAGTTCGCTCAATAACCTTGAAGCTGTTGTGGTTATCGGTTATGCATCTGTTAGAAAAAATGATTTAACAGGTGCCGCAACAACCGTATCGGCCAAAGATTTTAATAAAGGCCCGTTAAATGCGCCAGATCAATTGATACAGGGTAAAGTTGCGGGTGTACAAATGATCAATAACAGTGGGCAACCGGGTGGTGCCTCTACCGTTCGGATAAGGGGTAATTCTGCCATTACCGGAACAGGGCAGCCCCTTTATGTAGTAGATGGGGTAGCACTTGACGGAAGATCGGCCAGGCCATCAACAAGCGCCGGTATCGGTACAGCGCCCGATGGCAATCCTTTAAACTTTATCAATCCGGCCGATATCGAGTCGATGGAGATATTGAAAGATGCATCGGCTACGGCAATTTATGGTTCGCGTGCTGCTTATGGTGTTGTTTTGATTACCACTAAAAGAGGCAAATCTGGAGAAACCAAAATTGATGTAAGCGCCTCGGCAGGTATAAGCAATATTGCTAAAAAAGTTGATGTTTTAACGGGCGATGAGTACCGTGCAGCATTATCGAAATATAACCTTAACACAGGTAACTTCGGTACCAGTGTTGATGCATTGGATGCGATTACCAGAACTGCGTACAACCAAAATTACTCAGTTGGCATAAGCGGTGGCACCAACGGCAATACCTTCCGCGCTTCACTCGGTTATCAAGACCAGCAGGGGATTATCAAAACAACCGATTTTAAAAAATACAGTGCAGCCTTTAACGGTAATTTCAAATTTTTGGAAAGTAAAAAGCTGGGACTAGACATTAACATGATCAGCAACCAGTACCTGGAAAGTGTAGCCCCAATTACTACTGATGCAGGTTTCACGGGAAGTTTAATTTCTCAGGCACTATCGTGGAACCCCACACAGTCTTTTTATAATCCCGATGGAAGTTTATTTATCGATTACGGTTCTACCACCATCAACCCTTTGGCAGCCTTGGCCGCAAATAACGATAAATCGAAAGTTTCGACGATTTTAGGAAGTGTTTCACCATACTATAAAATTACACCCTGGTTAGAATACCGCATGCTGGCCAGCGTTAATTACAGTACCGGTATCAGAAGAGCTTCTACCAGAAGTACGTTAAATCTGCAGGGTATCCAGCCATCGGGAACTTTTCTGGGCGGATATGCCAGTTACTCCAATAACGAGCTGATTACCCAACAGTTTACTAATACCTTAAATTTCAACAAAGAGATTGTTTCTAAGTTAAATCTAAACGCAATCTTGGGTTATGAATATTCGAATTTTATCAACAAAGGCGCAACCAATACCGCAACGGGTTTTGGCGATATAGCCGCTGATTATACAGATGCTTTTCAAACAACATCGCCCGCTAACCGTACGTTTTCTACTTTCAACAACCCTACAACAGAGTTACAGTCATATTTTGCAAGAGCAATTTTTAATTACGACAACAGGTATATTTTAACGGCTACCTTCAGGGCAGATGGTTCAACTAAATTTGGTAAATCGAACCGTTATGGTTACTTCCCTTCTTTTGCAGCAGCCTGGGATATTAGGAAAGAAAATTTCATGGCCAATACTGCATGGCTGGATCAGTTAAAATTACGGGTTGGTTATGGTAAAACTGGTAACCAGGATTTTCCATCCGGTTCTGCACAGCTCCGTTACGATTTTGGGAATGCAAATGGCTCACCAATCCTAACCCCAATCAACAATGAAAATGCTGATTTAAAATGGCAATCGGATAAACAGACCAATATTGGGATTGACTTTGGACTGTTTAAAAGCAGGCTAACAGGATCAATAGATTATTTCAATAAAACAACCAACGATTTACTGTTTCCACAGATCTCATTCTCTCCTGCAGTTGGAGGCAATGTGCCTACCTGGGTAAATTTACCGGGCCAGATTATCAATAAGGGCTTAGAATTAACCTTAAACGGTATACTGATCGATAAAGACAACTTCACATGGAGCTTAGGCGGTAATGCTACTTTTATCAACAATAAAGTGCAGAACATCACTAGCATTATTAAAACGGGTTCGTTGAACGGACAAGGTTTGAGTGGTGTAACTACTGAGGTGATCCAAAACGGTTTGCCTTTGTTTGCGATGGTTACCCGCCAATATAATGGCTTAGATGCAAACGGATTTTCGATTTATACCGATGATGGTTTTACCACTTATTATGTAGGCAACCCCAATCCGAAAGTGATTTTGGGACTGAGTACAAACCTGAGGTATAAAAAGTTCTCACTAACAGCAAACTTTAATGGTTCATTTGGTCAGGATATTTACAACAATACCGCAAACTCAGTATTGGCGATATCTAATTTGGGCGCGCAAAGAAATATTTCTGCTGCCTTGGTTAACCAGCCGATTACCGAATCGCTTGCCAATCCAATTGCGGCTTCATCGAGATATATCGAAAAGGGCGATTACCTAAAACTGGCCAATGCAACCCTCAATTACAACATTGGCAATATTGGTAAAACAATCAAATCGCTAAATATTTATGTTAACGGACAAAATCTATTCGTGATTACCAAATACACAGGTTTTGATCCTGAAGTGAATGTGAACAAAGGTATAAGCGGGGTTCCTTCGGCAGGTATAGATTATACGGCTTATCCAACGGCCAGGACTTTCAATTTTGGTGTTAACTTTTCTCTTTAAGCTTTTAATTATAACAACATGAAAAATAAATATATTCTCGCTTTTGCGATGGCTGCCATGAGTTTTTCTGGCTGTACCAAGTTAGATGAGGGCCTGAATGGCCAGGTTGGCAGTGGAGCCGTATCATCGGGCAATGTTGCCGGCGTACTTGGCGCTACTTATGCTGCAATGATCGGCCCTTACCAGGCCCCATGGAACTGGTCTGCTTTACAGGAAGTAACATCAGATGAAATTATTGTGCCTACACGTGCAGGCGATTGGGACGATAACGGCGCCTGGCGTTCATTGCATTTGCATAAATGGGCTCCGGATCATAGCCGGATATCGGATGTTTTTAGGGATTTAAATAGTATCTCTTATGTAGCAACAAGTGTTTTAAATGCGGGGCCAACTGCTGATCAAGCCGCACAGGCCCGTTTTTTACGGGCATTTTCTCAATTTTCTGTTTTGGATGGCTGGGGGCAGGTTCCGTACCGCGATCCCGGTGAAGGTGTTACCAAACCCTCGCGCGTGAGGAATGCAGCTGATGAAATTGCCTACCTCATTAGTGAGCTAAATGCAATTATTCCGAATTTACCAGACGGTCCGGCAAATGTTGCCAATAAGAATGCAGCCAGAACGCTTTTAATGAAAATTTATCTCAATAAAGGCGCTTTCTTAAATCGCAGCGCGCCAACTTTCGATGCTGCAGACATGGCTAAAGTAATTTCTCTTGCCGATGAAATAGGCGCAGGAGGTTACGTATTAACGCCAAACTATTTTGATAATTTTTCGCCAACGAATCATCTTTCGAAAGAGAATATTTTTACCGCTCAAAATATAGGTGGTGTAAATGGCAGCGACTTAGATGGTCAGTGGAAATGTACCACACATTATAACCAAGATCCAAGTGGTTATAACGGTTTCTGTACCTTATCCAACTTCTATTCAAAATTTGAAGCAACTGACAAAAGAAGAGGCGGGCCTTATGCCGGCCAGACTGAAGTTGCTGGTGTTCGGGTGGGGTTTTTGGTTGGTCAACAAGTAAATGGGAAAGGAGAGTCTTTAAAAGATAGAAAAGGTAATCCTTTAGCCTTTACACCCGAGGTAAGCATTGTAGAAAGAGACCCGAACCATTTGGAAGTGGCGGGTATCCGGGTGATCAAATATCCGATTGATTATGCCAATTCAGGATCTAAAAAGCCTGATAATGATTGGGTTTATTTCCGCTATGCGGATGTGTTATTAATGAAAGCCGAAGCACAGTTAAGAACCGCGCAACCTGCTGCAGCATTGACTATTGTGAATTCGATCAGAACGGTAAGGGGGGCTTCCATTCTGCCTGGCTTAACATTGGATATTTTATTGGATGAACGTGGCCGTGAACTGTACTGGGAAAGTTTTAGAAGACAGGATCTAATCCGTTTTGGGAAATTCCTGGCCGCTTGGCAGGAGAAACCTGCTAGTGAGGCAAAATACCTGCTTTTCCCGATTCCAGAAAATCAAATCGGTAATCCAAATCTAACACAAAACCCCGGATATTAACATTTAGTAGTTATAAAAAGAGGCTGTACCGCTAATGGACTAACAATTTCCATTCGGTTCAGTCTTTTTTATTTTTAAAGAAATGTATCCGATTTTATAGTTCCCAAACAAAGACTACCTTACAACCGTTTTATTAAAAAGTATCAAATTCATGGGAAAAGCCAGAGATCAGAATAATGTAATCATAACCGGTGCCACAGGAATGGTTGGCGAAGGGGTGTTAATGCAGTGCCTAAACTGCCCTGAAATTGATACTGTTTTAGTGATTAACCGCAAGCCATGTGGTTATAGCCATCCAAAGCTTAAGGAGATTATCCATCCCGATTTTTTCGATTTTTCGCCGATTGAAGAACAACTTTCAGGTTATAATGCCTGTTTCTTTTGTTTGGGGATTACTTCAGTAGGTGTTGATAATGCTACCTATTACAAAATGACTTATACGCTAACCATGCATGTTGCAGAAACGTTAAGTAAGCTAAATGAGGGGATGACTTTTTGTTATGTTTCTGGCGGGGGAACCAATGAAAATGGACGGTTGAAATGGGCACAGGTGAAAGGTAAAACAGAGCGTGATTTAATGAGATTGCCTTTCGGGCAGGTGTTTAATTTTCGCCCGGGTTTTATTAAGCCGCTACCAGAACAGAAGTACGCGCACAAATTTTATAAATATATTAATTGGTTATTTCCGATTGGAAGGGCCGTTTATCCAGGCGGGTTTTGCACCATGGCCGAACTGGGCAATGCCATGATTAGTACTTTAAGCCATAATGGCGAGCGGAGGATTTTAGAAGGAAAAGACATTATTGCCCTATCAAAAGAATAAGCCCGGGTGCTACAATGAGTTCCCGGGCTTGTTAATTATCAGCTCCTTATAGACCAGTTTAGGTTTGTTTAGTTGTTTTTCGTAAATTTAATATAATGCTGCAACAGCATTTTTATCTTTTGTTGATAATACAGTGGCACCTGATCCACATTGGCCGCCATTCATAAGAGATAAGGCATCTGTTCCGGTAACACCAGGAACATTTGTAGCTGTAGATTCGCCCTGAGCTGACCAATTTGTATGACGTAAGGAAATATTATGACCAAATTCATGGCATATTGTTCTTGCACGTTGCGCAAATGAATTGCCTGCAATATAGTTTTTATTGATTCTAACCAAAGCACCTGCACTTCCGCCAGATGGGAATTGCCCTGAGCCACAAACACCATTTCCTAAATTTTCATCTTTTATCAGGATGTCATAAGGGGCTGTAGTTACGGTGCTGAAGCGCAAAGTGGAATTTGGAACAGCGTTCCATTGCGCAATAGCACTATTGATCTCGCTGCTCATAGAAGTCATAGACGGATCTACAAAAATTCTAATGTTTAGCTTTTTAGTGCTGTTTACAATGCTTCCAGTATAATACTGTTCCGTTTTAGCTCCTGCGCCATAAGCAGGGATTTCCATGTTTTTAGGGAATGTAATATCTTCTTCTACGATAAATTCATTTCCATTATCAACAATACTTGTTGCAGGGAAGCCCAGGTCTTTAATGTACTGCAAAACTTTGTCTGAATTTTTTACTGTTTCTTGAGGCTCAGTAATCGATTCCTGATTTTTTTTACAGGCTGCAATTACCACTGCCACCATGGCAACGATGGCAATCTTTTTTAGATTATTTTTCATGAAGTTTAAGTTAGTTAAGTCCTTTCGGAGCTGATAAACAAATGTAACAGAACTTGTTACATTAATTTTGGCTGCAGGATAATTTTACACGAAAACTTAATTAATATGCTTTGTAATGTTTTAAAGTTATGTTTGTATTTGAAAATTTACATCAACAATCTGTTTTATCGATAATATTTTAGTTAAATAAGAGTTGTCAAAGAAAAACAAGACTCATTCCATGTCGCTTACCAACCAAAAAAAACATACTACCGGTTAATTCTTCTTACCTTGCCAAATTATGGCCAAAAAAGCCCAAATTTTATAATATGCAAAATGAGAGTATAGCCTTACAGGCGAAAGTGTTTTTATATCATTTAAACAATGCCAACAACGAAAATGGTTTTCGGGCCAAAGAATCGTGGAAGTTCAGCCAGGTAAGTGAGCAGGGAAAGGCAGAAATAGAGCACGATTTCTTCCCTACGGTTTCTGTTCAGGTAGACCCAAAAAAGATACATGATTTTGCAGCAAGCGTATTATCGCAGCTTAAGGAACAACCTAAAATTAATGTGCCAGATCTTAATGTTAGTATCCAAACCGGATCAGAATATTTTATTGCTTTTTCTCCTGACAGGATGATCAGGTAAGAGGGAAAATACATGGAAATGTAAACTGAAATGAAGAAAACACTTCATTTTAAAAATATTTTTATGTTGATTTTTACACTGCCATAGGGTTGTCAGTCGCCTGTGTTTTCTTTGTGTAACTAAAACAAAAAAGACATGGTACAGGAACAATTATTCGCAGAAACAATGGAAGAAACTTCCCTTGTGTATTTAATGAAAAATTATGCAAACTATAATTTCTGGGCAAATTTAACCTTGGTAAATTGGTTAAAAAATCATCCGGAAGAATTATTGGAGCAGGAAGTATTATCAAGTTTTAAAAGTGTGAAGTTAACGCTTGCTCATATTTTGCAGGCACAGGAGTATTGGTATTCGATTCTCACTAAAACCGAATTCGAATTTCGCGAATATGGAAGTTTGAATGATATTTTTAATGCGCTGTTGAAACAGTCAGAAAACTTAGCCGTTTATATTACTGCAATCAGTGAAGATAGATTTAATGAGAAAACAGAAATTCAAAGCCCTTGGTTTACTTCCGACTTTCAGAATTTTGAATATGTGTTACATGTTTTCAACCACAGTACCTACCATCGTGGCCAGATCATTACCATTTGCCATAATTTAGGAATAACAGGTGCCCCTATGACGGATTATAATTTCTATAATGTAATGGCGAAATAAAATACCATTTGTTAAAATAAAGGCTTGTCGGAAAATCTCATTTAATATGGATCTCCGACAAGCCTTTTTGGTATAGTAGCTACCTACTATTATTTTTTATTATCGTATTTTCTTTGATTGTCCTTGTTGGAAGTTTGATCTGACCGTTGGCCGCCTCCATTGGTTATTCCCTGGATTTTTTTATCTGTTTTAACATCGTGGTTAGCCCGGTCAGCTATTGAACTGCCCTGAACCGTTGGATTGTTTTTTGGTGTGCTCGTATTTTTCATAACTCAAAGATTTAGTCAATAAATTGCAAAGCGCTATGATAACAACCAATGTATAATCGGATATGTTTTGATTTTTTGAAATTCAATATTTCTCATGGCGTAGCCCGTCATTCCCAACTTAATTGGGAACCACGTAGTGCTCATGAATGCCTTTGAAGAGAAGAAAGCTTATGAATAATCGTAATGCAATAGGCCTTAAGATTAGCTTCGCTGAGCAATCGTGGTTCCCTCCTTCGAGGGAATGACACTCGGCCAAAGAACTTAGTACAACAAAAATATCGTAGGCTGTTTATGAAGATCTATTTCTTCTTTGCGCCAATTATAAACACTTTGAGTTTTAATAAATTCATCTTCTGCAGTAAGATTGCTGGCTACACAAACCTGCGTATTAGGTTTGCAGCTTTTCAGCACTTCTTCAAAAAGCTGGTTGTTCCGGAAAGGGGTTTCGATGAATATCTGTGTTTGTTTATAACGGCTTGCCGATAAATCTAAATCTTTAATCCGTTTGGTACGTTGCTCTTTATCGATCGGTAAATAACCCCAAAAGGCAAAACTCTGGCCGTTAAAACCTGAGGCCATTAAAGCCAGCAAAATTGAACTTGGGCCTACCAATGGCACCACTTTAATGCCGCGTTTATGTGCTTCGGCAACAATATCAGCTCCAGGATCAGCAATGCCCGGGCAACCGGCTTCGCTCATTAAGCCTACATCTTTTCCAGCAGCAAGCTCAACAAAAAACTGACCTAAATCTGTCCGGTTATGTTTGCCATAATCGTGTACGATCAAATCTTTTTGTGGTGTTTTTAAACCAGCCTCTTTCAAAAACCGACGGGCTGTCTTACTGTTTTCTACAATGTAAGTATCAATCTGGTTAATGGTATCAACCAAATAAGGGGTAAAAGTTTTATGTGCTACCTCTTCAGCCAATGGTACGGGAATAAGGTATAAAGTGCCTTTTTGCATGCTACAAAAATACTCACAATAAATAGAATTTAAGTTCTAAAGTTTACAGTACTGGCAATATAATCTCTTTTGTGAACAAAGGTGTAGCAAATTTTATTTCAAACTGACTTATTTTCTGCACAATTAAAATGTGCTTAAAACGTTAAATATTAGTTAAATATGCCTCATAGGGCAATATTTGAAGGAAAACACAGAAACTATGCATGCATATTAAACCTTCTGCAGTTTTGGTTCTCTAATTGATACACACACATTAGGTTATTAAAATAAAACACACAAATGAAAACACTGAAATCTACGGCACTTGTGCTGGGGCTATTTGCGCTCCTTGCCGGAACCACAACCCTTGTCAGGGCACAAGACTATCAAAACGATTACCAGGACGATGGTTATAGCACTGGCAATGTTTCTTTACAGACTTTTTACGATGAACTTTCGCCTTATGGTACCTGGATACAAGATCCTCAATATGGATATGTTTGGCGCCCTGATGTAGATCAAAGCGAATTTCGGCCATATTATACAAACGGACGTTGGGCGATGACCGAATACGGTAATACCTGGGTTTCCAATTACGACTGGGGCTGGGCACCTTTCCACTACGGTCGTTGGGTAATTAACAGTTACAGACAATGGATCTGGTTACCTGATACCAATTGGGGGCCAGCCTGGGTAGATTGGAGAAGTGGAGATGGTTATTACGGATGGGCTCCAATGGCGCCAAGTATTAGTATAAATCTGAGCTTTGGCCGTCGTTATTCTGTGCCAGAATTCTGTTGGAACTTTATTCCACAGCGTAATATCTATATCAATGTATTCCCAAGATATGATTACGGGCGCAATAATGTATATATCCGCAATACCACCATTATCAATAATACTTATGTTTATAACAGAAGAACCTATTATGGTGGCCCAAGGGTAGAAGATATCAGACGTGCAACCAATAGGGATGTAACTGTTTACAGATATGCGCAAAGTTCAAGACCTGGCGCAAGTAGGGTTGGTGGTAGAGAGGTTTCTATTTACAGACCTAGACCAGAGCGTAATGCTGATAACCGTAGTGCAGCACCAAGAAAATTTGAGCAGGGTAATGCTGGCATTAGCAGGGGTGGAAGGAATGAAGGTTATACCAACCGCGATCAAAGAGGCGGTAATAGCAATAATAACGATAACCGTTTTGGATCCAGAGGAGATAACCGTACCGGGCAACCTGATAGGAACAACGGCACTATAGGCAGAGATAATAATAATCAGCCTAATAACAGAGGCGAAGGTTATAATAGAGATGCTAATGGACGTGTTAGCCGTGGCAATACCAATGGTATAGACGGAAGAAACGGACAGGAAAATGTAAACCGCGGTCAGGATCAGCAACGTTTGGAGCAGATGAGACAGCAGCGTACACAGCAAGACCGTATGAGCCAGGATCAGCAACGTACACAGCGCGATGCTCAAAGCCAGCAACGTGGCCAGGCAGACCAACAGCAACGTGCGGCTCAAATGGAGCAACAAAGGGCACAGCGTAATGAGCAATTTCAGCAACAGCGTACGCAACGTGATGCTCAGGCACAGCAACAGCGTAATGAGCAGATGCAACAGCAACGTTCACAACAAGCGCAGGCGCAGCAACAGGAAAGGACTCAACGAGATGCACAGATGCAACAGCAAAGAAATGAGCAAATGCAACAACAACGTGCGCAGCAGGCTCAGGCTCAGCAACAAGAAAGAGCGCAACGTAATGAGCAGATGCAACAGCAACGTGCACAACAAGCACAGCAACAACAGCAGGAACGTGCACAGCGTGATGCCCAGGCTCAACAACAAAGAGCACAGCAGCAGCAGCAACAAATGCAACAAAGACAAGAACAAAGAAGAACGGAAGCACCACAACAACAGCAACAAAGAGGTGGTGAAAGAAGCGGCTCTGAAGGAGGAAGACCATCAAGGGGTGGTAGAGGATAGATTGATAAGTCCCGATGAAAATCGGGACTTTTTTATTTTATATACTTTGTAATCTTAAAATAAGAAGTAAGGATTTGTTCATTCTACTGTTTTGGAAATGAACATTCAGTATTGCTTTGGGAACAGCAGTCCCGTTATCCGCTATAGCTCCGATGAAAGATCGGAGGCTGCCGCTGCTACCAGGTTTAGAAACAAAGTTTGTTCAGCTAAGCACCCAGCCAAAAATAGCACCACTTAAGAGCCACTTAGACCCGATTGAAGTGAACATCCCGATCCTTCATCGGGATAAAACGGAAAGCGGGAGGGAACCTAAATAGTTGCAGAAAACCGCTCTCCTAATAGAATAGATAGGTCGTCATTGCGAGGCACGAAGCAATCTTACAACTATCGCTACTAGCGAGTGCATTAAGATTCCCAATCGAGTTGGAATGACGACTCCTCGCAGCCAATCATTTGCAAAAAAAATCGTTTATATCGACTTTTAAATTACCCCTCAGGGTGACACAACAAGAAAAATATGGTTTAGATTATTGTTCCGCCGCTGCATGAAGGCCACTTAAATCAGTTCCCCTAAAAGTACTTTCTGCATTTGGGTGCAGGTTTTCGGGATCGAGTAAAAAAGTAGCTATCCCGAGTTCCAGACCAAATTTAATTTCCGATTCTGCATCATCACCTATAATTAAAATATCATCCGTGTTTAAGGTGTATTTATCAATCAATAATTTAAAAGCTTCCTTTTTATTGGTGGTCGAAACATCCACAACATGTACGGCTTCAAAATCATCAGCAATGCCCAACATCTTTACTTTTGAGGTTTGCTGTTTCGTGAAACCTGCCGTTACAATAAATTTCCGGCCTTTAAGACTTTTAATGTAATGATAATCATCACTTGGGTTTAAGGGTTTCGTTACCTGGCGGTTTTGCAAATAAGCAAGTATATCGGGCATTAATTCTTCGCTAAAGCCATATTTTTTGGCCACTTTTTGAAAAGGTGTTCTAAGCATGTCTTGTTTTGCAAGCTGAAAATCTTCTTTACTGATCCCTAAATCCAAACTTTCCAGGAAATTGTATAACTCACCCATTAACTGTTCTTCATTTGGTTTGGTAAAATAAATGGTATTGTCTAGATCGATAAAAAAAATGTGCTTCATTTAAATGGAATGATTTATGTTGTAATAAAAGCAAAACAACAAGTGCCAATTAATGTTTAATTATTTAAAGAATAAAGTTATGACAAAGGAAACAAAAATTATAGTAGGCGTATTAGCTGGAGCAGCACTTGGTGCAACAATCGCATTGGCATTATCTTCAGATTCGACAAGCGATTTAAAAGGTAAAGTATCAGATTTTTTTGCTGATCTATTAGACGCTTCAAAAGAAAAATTAGCGGGTTTAACAGATAAAGCTACAGGTGTAGCCGATAAGGTGAAAGATAAAATAGCAGAAATAAATGCATAAAGAATTGGAAGTGCCGGAAATATCCGGCATTTTTATTCTATATATTTTCTAACCACCATCTTGATGAACATTGCTTTTCATGGTGCCGCCCGTACTGTTACGGGGAGTAAGCACCTTATTACCTTAAAAAACGGTACCCAGATATTATTAGATTGTGGCTTATTCCAGGGAATGGGCCATGTTACCGATAAATTAAACGACTTTTTTGGTTTCGACGCCAAAAAGGTTATTTACCTGGTTTTATCACATGCACATATAGATCATTGTGGCTTATTGCCCAAATTGGTTGCAGAAGGATTTGAAGGTAAGATTTTCTGTACTTCGGCAACTATGGATCTGGCCCGAATTTTAATGATGGATTCTGCCAAAATCCAGATGCAGGACGCAGAATTTTCTAACCGCCATCTGCGCGAAGGCGAAGAAATGGAAGAACCGCTTTACACCGATGAAGACGTTACCAAAACGCTTAGTCAGATGAAGATTGTGGAGTATGAAGAAGATTTCGAGATTGAGGCGGGAATTCGGTTAAGGTTTACTGATGCAGGCCATATTTTAGGCAGTGCTGCGGTACATCTTACCATTACAGAAGAAGGAAAACCTACACGGATTACCTTTTCTGGCGATGTTGGCCGTTATGGCGACCTGCTTTTAAAAAGTCCGCAGCAGTTTGATCAGGCCGATTATATCTTAATGGAATCAACTTATGGCGATTCGCTGCATAAAGATCTCGATCCGATCGAAAACATGCTTTTAGAGATCATTAATCATACCTGCAAAATAAAAAAGGGCAAAGTAATTATTCCTGCCTTTGCTGTGGGCCGTACCCAGGAGTTACTTTATGCTTTAAATGGCTTAGAATTAAAAGGTAAATTGCCTGATGTACCTTATTATGTAGATAGTCCACTATCATCAAAAGCGACTGAAATTCTTAAAAACCACCCTGAAGTTTATAATAATGGGGTTAAAGAGATTTTAAAGGTAGATCATGATATATTTGGTTTTAAAGGACTGCGTTTTATCGAAAGTGTAGAAGAATCGAAAGCTTTAAATGCTGATCCCAGGCCATGTGTAATTATTTCGGCGTCGGGTATGGCAGAGGCTGGTCGGGTTAAGCATCACATCAGGAACAATATTAATAATCAGAAAAACACCATTTTAATGGTGGGCTATTGTGAACCTAACTCGCTTGGCGGTAAATTAATTTCCGGACAAAAAGTAGTTGAAATTTTCCGTGATGAATATGAAGTTAAAGCCGAAGTGCGATCGATAAAATCGATGAGCGCACATGGCGATTATGAAGATTTACTGCGTTTTTTATCAGGTCAGGATCCGGCTAAAGTAAAACAGCTGTTTTTGGTACATGGAGAATATGAAGTACAGCAGCATTTTGCCAGCAGATTGAAAGATGCAGGTTTTAAACATGTGGCTATTCCCGAATATCATCAGGTATTTGAGATTGAATAATTTTGAGGTGCAGGTCTGGATTTGTAATCCGGACCTTTATTCTCCAGATTTGTAATCTGGTTTTTTGATTCCTCATTTTCTTTAAGCTTTAGTCTTTCAGCTTTCCTCCCTATCTTTGTCCACATGGATGTTTTTGGTAAAGCGTTAACAGATATTTATAGAACCGGCGAGGCCGATCCGCTTTGGTTACACAATTCGTATGGCGAGCCAGAAGAAATGCCTTTAGAATTCTTCTTTCGTGATGATGAAGATATGCCCGTATTAGAACTTCAGGCATTACATATGTGCAGTGGGAAAGTATTGGATATTGGTGCCGGTGTTGGCAGTCATGCTTTACTTTTACAGGCTTTTAATATCGATGTAACAGCTATTGATATTTCCGAAGCAGCTGTTGATATTATGAAAGACCGTGGTGTGAAAAAAGCATTCATACAAGATGTTTTTACCTATCAGGAAAAATTCGATACGATTATCATGCTCATGAACGGCATCGGTTTAACCGGAACTTTGCCTGGTTTTAAGAATTTTCTGATCAAGCTAAAAGAACTCATCAATCCCGATGGACAGGTAATTTTCGATTCTTCTGATATTGCGTATTTATACGAAGATATGCCGAAACCGCAAAACCAATACTATGGCGAGGTATCTTATCAATATGAATATAAGGGCGAAAAAGGCAATTGGTTTAATTGGATTTATATAGATGAAGAAACCATTAAACAGATTGCTAAAGAGACAGGATGGAATGCTGAATTGATTTTTGACGATGGCGAAGATCAGTATTTGGTCAAATTGACTTTGGCGCAATAATCTAAAAGTCATAAAGCTTTTCGAACTCACGTTTTAAATAAGCAGGCTCATAAATTTGTTGGATACGAATATGAGCAATACGAAAATTAAACTAAGTGTGTTAGATCAATCGCCGGTTCGCAAGGGTGTTACCGCCCGTCGTGCCATTGAGGAAACCACTATACTAGCACAAGAAACCGAAAGATTGGGATATCACCGTTTCTGGGTTTCAGAACATCACAATACCACCAGTTTAGCGGGTTCAACGCCCGAAATCTTAATTGCCCATTTGGCCAATCATACCAAAACTTTAAGGTTAGGTTCTGGCGGTATTATGCTGCCTAACCATAGTGCGTTAAAGGTTGCAGAAAGTTTTCGTTTGCTGGAGGTGATGCATCCCAGCCGGATTGATCTGGGCATGGGCCGCGCACCAGGTACCGACCGCATTACGGCTTCGATGCTTAATCCATCAAACAATTGGAGTGAGCAGGATTTTGTAGAACAACTGCGTGAGCTGCAACATTACTTGCATGATACCTCTGATGGGGGTATCCAGGCCAAAATAAAAGCCATTCCCATTGCTGAAACTGTTCCGCAACAATGGCTTTTGAGCAGCAGCGGGCAAAGTGCCTTATTTTCGGCCCACTTTGGAATGGGCTTTTCTTTTGCGCATTTTATTAATCCGCATGGAGGGCCACAGGCTGTTCGATACTACAGGGAACATTTTAAGCCTTCGGTTGATTTGGCAAAACCCGTTGAAAACGTGGCGCTTTTTGTTTTCTGCTCAGAAGATGAAGAAAAGGTAAAACAACAGGAGGCTTTAATGGCTTACCGTTTTCTCCAGCTAGAAAAGGGTGGAGGTTTAAGTGCTGTAGGTTGGAACGATATTAAGGATATCAGCTATAACGCTGCAGAGCAGGAACGGATTAACGCAAATAAGCCACGAATGATTTACGGTACCCCTGCGGTGATTAAAGAGCGGCTTACCAAATTGGCTGCCGATTATGATGTTAATGAACTGATGGCAGTTACCATTACCGAGCATTTTGAAGATCGGATAAAATCTTACGAGTTGCTTGCGGAAATGTTTTTGTAATGATAAATCATTTCCATGGTCTGTGTCTCCACAGACAATTATGAAGGGTTTCAAGCCAAGAGTTTTTACTGTGGTCTGTGAAGACACAGACCACGGGATTAAAAATTAAAAAACGTTTGTCTGCCGCCAACTTTTTGGCCGAAGTTTTGGATATTATAAGTAAGGGTAAGCATGCCATATCTACCCAGGTTATTACTCTGTGTATCGATAACGCTGTTGCCCGTAATCTGGATGTTCCTACGGACATTGCTCTGCAAAATATCATTCACCGAGAATTTTAATTGCGCCCTGTCGTTTTTCATGAAAAGGTAAGTAAGAGCGGCATTCCAGAATTTGATGTTATTGTTATATCCGGCGATTTTTTGATCATTGATGGTTAAAGCATAACTGGTTTCGAAAACCAGTTTTTTGGGATAACGGATAATCAGTTCGGATGTGCTTTGATGGGTATTGTAGCTAATGTTAGTGTAATAGCTATCCTCGTACCTACTGCGATTAAGGTTTACCGAATACGACTGGTTAATTTCTACCTTATCGTTTAGGTTTAACCTGATACTCCCATTAGGCCCTACATAAAACACATTTGCATCGCTCTCAATATTATTCACAATAACGGGACTATGATCAAAATTGGCCCAGAAGCCTAAACCTACTTTTAAACTTGTTTTATCTTTTTTGAAATCTTTCGAAATATTGGCCCCTCCGCTAAAATTATAGATGCCATTTTTGTTAACGGGATTAATCGTTTGAACTCCGTTATTTATGGTGATAGTGTTAACAACGCCATTTTTTGTGAAACTGCCATAACCGTATAAATTATAATTAATCATGCTCTTAGGGTCATATTTATACATATTCATGCTTAAATTCTGCATACGGGCAGGTAATAAATTTGGGTTTCCATTTCTGATGTAAAATGCATTGGTATTGTTGGCCACAGGCTGAAGATAACTTACATCAGGCTCTGTAAAACGGGCAGAATAATTAAAGCGGAATATTTTATATTTTAATTGGAAGGTTGGCCATATAAAATTATAACGCTGATTAATATCAACGGTATTGGTAAAGCGGTTGTTTAACGAAATGTAGTTGTGTACCAATCCCGGTTGAAGGTAAAGATCTTTGGTTACTTTGTATCCCAGACTGATGTTTGTATTGGTTTTAAAACCGGCCTGTTTAACAGTTTGCGATAAATCTGGCACAACAATATCGTACAGCTGGTTAGCCGGATTGCGGTAAAAAGTGCTTAATGCATTTTCGTTATTGATGATGTTTCCGCTTACATCTGCTTTAAAATTCAGTTTTTTGCTAATTGGTTCGGTATAATTGCCATAGAAGTAAGACCTGAAATTATCAATGGTATTATTCCTTAACTGATCAACTTCTGAAGTAGATGGCGTAAGGTAAAAAATACTACTACTCCTGTTGTAATTGATAATTGGGTTGGGGGTTGCAGAAATATCGGCTCCGATATTGAAAGATCTTCCTGCCTTTTTAAAATCCTTACTAAAATCGGCCCTCAACTGATATTTGTTGCTCGAAGTATTGAGGTCATTCAAATTTTTGAGGGTATTAATGAGCTGATTATTCGCATTATTGTTGCTTGAGGAAACCTTACTCACCGAATTGTTGGAGCTGAGCACAATTGCCGGCTCTATGGTCAGTTGTGTTAAAGAGTCGATTTGCCAATCTAATTTTCCACCAATATTGTGTTTTAGAATAAGAGAATTGGTATTTTCACTGGCGTTGGTAATCAATCTGTCAGTACCTAATGTTTGGTTGGTATTGGTAAGTTTCTCCAGAAGGTTATCCGATCGGCCGAAGAAATATTGGGTATTAATTTTGATCCCTTTTTTGGTTAAAGTGTTAAAATTAAAACCACCACCCGATGAAGCCTGAACGCCATTATAACTTCCGCCAAAATTAATACCGTTGAACTCAAAATAACCTCCTGAGGTCATCATCATGGAGTTTACACCGCTTCTGCTAAATCCACCTATCCGTTGCACATCATTGGGGTTAAAGCCTGGCTGATTGATGTTGTTGCCATAAGCCAATATACTTACCTGTGTAGTATCTCTAAAGAAATTCATTAATCCGCCGGCCTGATACAGGTCTTTTAAACCTCCACCAGCATACAGTTTGCCAAAAGCTCCTTTTTTAATGGCTTTTTTCAATTTTAAATTGATAATCTGTGGGATTTCTGCTGCCGTTAAATCCGGATCACGTCTTTTGGCTTGTTTATCATCAACCACCTGCACCTTATCTATAATATTAGCTGGTAGATTTTTAGTCGCAATCTGCTGGTCGCCACCAAAAAACTCTTTTCCGTCTACTAAAATTTTACTAACTGTTTTACCGTTAACCTGTATAGCGCCATCGGCTGCAATAGCAACGCCTGGAAGCTTTTTTAACAGATCTTCTACCACCGCTGATGGGAGGGTTTTAAAGGATTCTGCATTGAATTCAATAGTATCTTTACGTACAATTACAGGTGGCCTTTCTCCCGAAATTACAACCTCGTTTAGGTCGTTTGCTTTAACGGAAAGATAGAGAGTGCCCAAATTTAAGGTGGGATTGGCTGCAGTTAGTTCAACCTCTTTCCGATATGTTCCATACTGCCATGCGGTTACCACTAAACGGTATCTTACGCCTATGGTTAAGCCATTGATTTTAAAAACGCCTTTGTCATCCGATAATTTATAAGTGCTCAATATGCTATCGCCAACTTTATATACTGAAACCGTTGAGTAATTTAAGGTGGTTTTGTGATTGGCACTATCGGCTAAAATTCCGGTAATGCTTCCGTTTTTTTGTGCAAATAAATTAAAAATAGCTAAGGTAAAGGCGATTGAAAGTAAGAGTTTCTTCATGTATATTTTAAATAAGCAAGCTAAAATTAGGCGCTATGTTTTTACGGTACAGATAAATGTGATGAACGGTATAAAAAATGTGATAGACTAAAAATCTGGCTTGGTTCGTTATAAGGCGTACAGGCTGACTAAACGTTGAACCAAATTAAAACAACTAATCTTTTAGGTAAAAGTAGTTGCCTAAAAGTATTTTTGCAAATACTAAACGAAAAAATTACATAATGCTAAAAAGAGGAGCTGGAGAAAAAAGGGATTTCAACGGCTCAGTGTTCATAATTAAAAGTTTGTAATGGCGACTTAAAGCTTTCGTCTAAACAATGTTATTCCATCAGTTTTTGATTAAAACCAACAATTAATTTAAACAGATCTTTATACTCGGTAAGCGGCAATGTTTCAGGTTTATCGAATATATCGTGGTAGGCAGACGGACCACCCTGGGTATAGATGAAGAATGCCGGAACGCCTTTTTCGGTAAAGAAATAGTGATCGCTGTTGGCTGCTTTACCTCTGGAGTTTATTTTCGAGATGTAATGATTTTGGTTATTGATTGCGTTTAGCAGCGCAAATGCTTTAGGATAAACGGATGCATTAACTACAGTCATGCCGGCTTCACCGGTTCCAACCAAATCTAAGTTGATTAGGAATTTAATCTTGCTTAAAGGAATTAAAGGGTTTTCTACAAAAAACCTCGATCCCAACAGCCCGGCTTCTTCGCCTGCGAAACAGATAAAACCAATTGAGTAGGGCTGGGGATTGGCGGCATAATATTTTGCCAAACTTAATAATGTAGCTACGCCAGCGGCATTGTCATTTGCGCCGGGGAAATAAGTGTCAGCACCCATTCCACCCAAATGATCGTAATGCGCTGTAATGATTAAAATGGAATCAGGAAATTTAGTACCCTTAACTAAACCGCAAATGTTAGCTGCCTCAAAGTTCGGAATAAATTTGTTTTCAATATCAACATTAATTTCTTTTGGTGTTGCTGTAAAATTCTTTTTGTTAAGCTGGATCGTTGTTATATCACCAACTTCTGTAGCTACAGACCAGGTTAATTTGTCTTTTAATAAAACCTTTAACGATGGAGAAGCCTGATAATTAAGACTATCCACCTCGGTTAAATTTTCCTTTTGTTTAACGCTGGGGCTCTCATTGTTTACAATGAAATCTTTACCAGGGATAAGTTTTTGACCATTTATTGCCACCATCATTTTTCCTGGAAATGTATTTACAGGGAAATTAAATGTCTGCTTATAAGATTGACCCATTGGCAACAAACCGATTTTTTGATAAGCTTCTGCTAGGTAATCCGCAGATTTTTTCATCCCGTCTTTGGTATAACCTCTGCCCCAAAATTCTTTTGAAGTAAGGGTATTTACTACATTTCTGGTATAGGTAGAATCTTGCGCAAAAGTATTGATTGCTAAAAACAGGAAGATGATGAAGCCAAATTTTTTCATCCCGAAATTTAGTAAAATAATGTAGTTGTTGATCGGGATTTGTAATCCCGATCTTGGAGTTAAGGATTTTTAATCTCTTAGGCGGATTACAAATCCACAATTCATCTGGCCGAAATTGCAAATCTCGACTAACATTACGTTTGGTCTATAATCCAAAGAACTACAGACCCAAGTTAAATAAACCTGATAAAGCGTAAAGCCCGGAACGAGGCACGAGTGAGGACTTGCAGCGATAGCAGGACTTTACCAACCGAAGTGCGCCAGACTTTGATTTCATAATAATATTATCGATACACCCAAGTTATGCGACATCGTTTAACAAAAAATGGTCGACAGTTAACAAGCCATTGCCATTAACCATCAACCATTCACTATGTAAACAATTATTTTACTTTACCAAATAAGGCTTTAAAGCTGTTTTAATTTTTTCTTTGTTCTGGCTTGCTGTCCATTTTTCTTTAATAGATTGATCACCCAGGTTAAAAAGTGTTTCGTAAAGCAATTTGCCATTTGCCATTGTCTGAACCTTAAAGGTACTTTGCGAACCAATAATGTCAGCCCAAACACCACGAACATCTGCCCAGTAGGTGTGTTGGCTTGCCCACCATTTTTGTGCATATGCGAAAGTTTTAGGGTCTATTTTCGTAAACTCCTCATAACCTTTTTCAACAGCTAAAAGTTTATCGCCATCGGCAGAACGCACTATTTTTTTATTGTCCTGCTCAAACGTCCAACCATTTTTAGTAATGGTAATTCTGCTGCCACGGTTTAATACATTGTAATCTTTACGCACAGTAGATTCTCTTCTTGGTAGTGGAGAATCGGTTTCGCTCGACCAAGAATCGTGACCACCAACATGGCTCCATGTTCCATAACCCTGGTAACGTGGACTATCATCAACCTGATAAACTTTTTGCGTCCATTTTCCTTTTACATCAGCTGGCGTTAAATTGCCTTTTTTCCATGCATTACCTTCGGTATAAAGCATAATATTGGTGTCTTCATACGTCCAATCCTGGCGCCAGTGTTTAATAACAGTGGTATCATTAATGGCCAACATGTGTTGAATTACAATTCTTTTAGGTTCATCAATAATAATCTCTGCCCATTCGTTGCCATGACTTTCATAAGGCTTACTGAACTTGTAGTTTGGATCTGGAGCGGTAACTTCACCATAGTTGAAGTTCACTTCATAAAAACCAGCCAATGACTTTATTGCTTTTCTATCCTTTTCTAGTTTTTCTTCCGGAGAGTCAACTTTTGTTTGCGCATCAGTATTAAGGGTAATCAAACCGGTTAATACTAAAATTAGGTTTAAAAATTTCATTTTTATTATTAATTAGGGTGTGTTTAGCTTTCCGCCACTGCGGTATTTTTTTTCTTTTTTCCTTTTCCCCACCAGATAATGAATCCGGTTATGGGTAAGCTTGCTGCAATTAAACTGGCAAAAAAGGCCATTATTTTTCCGGTTAATCCTAAAATAGCCCCTACGTGGATATCGTAATTCATACCGATTAACGTTTCTCCCGCATTTTTCTCAGACTGGTTTGCTCTGTGCAATAACTTGCCCGAGTACTGATCGAACTGAAGTACGTCGTAATTCCAAAACGTTTCTTTGCCCCGGTATCCTGTGGCGTAAATGGTTGCCGAACCGCCATTGGCAGGCGACATGGCAATGCGATCTTCATTTTTAAATATTTTTCTGGCTTGCTCAAAAGCAATATCGAAAGGAATTGCAGTAATGGTTTTGGTCGAATCTGATTTAACTTCTACCGTTTTTGGCGCTGTGGTACTTCCCGAGGCTACTACGTAAACCGTGGTTTGGAACCATTGAAATGCCCAAACCAGACCGGTTAAGGCCAGCATTAGGCAGATCAGCATTGCATAAAAACCCAGCACATTGTGCATGTCGTAATTAATGCGTTTAAACTTGGCCTTCCATTTTACTTTAAAGCTCTTATCGAAGTTTGATTTTTTGAGGTTTTTAGGCCACCACATCACCATTCCAGAAATGAGGAGAAATACAAAAATGAAGGTAGACCATCCGATAATCTGCTGGCCAATGGGATGATTGATCAACAAACTCCAATGGATCATTTTAACTACACCAAAAAACTCATATTTATAATCGGCAACTAAAGTTACTTTTCCAGTATAAGGGTTAATCAGCACAACATCATAATAATCGATAGAATCGAAATACCAGAATGCCTTAGGGTCGCCAGGTTTATAAACGCCAAGTTCCCATGCCCTTCCTGGTGCTTTATAAGCAGAAACAAAGGTGATTTTCTTTTTATTCCCCAGTGCTTTTTCGGCATTGGCCTTTAGTACACTTAAGGGTAGGGTTTTAGGATTTGATGGAACCTCTACAAAAATCTCCTTGCGGCGAATGAGTTCGGTAATTTCTTTTTGAAAAACATAAATACAACCTGTAATGCCCAACATCAGTACGATTAAACCAGATGCGATGCCCAGCCATAAGTGCAGCCAGTCGCTTATCCGCCTTAAACGCGATTTCTTGTTTTTTGATTTGGTTGATGTTTCTGTTAGTGCCATTAGCAAAGCTGTATGAATAAAAGAACCAATTAGCCTTTTTTAAGACTAATTGGCTTTAAATTTTTATAAAAATTCGACTATTTAACTTCAGTAGTATAAGTTACCAAATGCCAAACTTTATCGTAGTCTTTTCCATTTAATTTTCCTGGCGTTTTATCTTCAGTAAAAGCTTCCAGAAAATAATTTCCTTTTTTCTCTGGTTTGAAAGTGAATTTTCCTTCCACATCTGTTTCAGTAGGTTGTGCTTTTCGATCAGTATTTACAACGGTTAACTTTTGTTTTGCAAAAGGCACTGCGTTATAAATTACCTGATGAACTGAAGTTTCTCCAACGGTTAAAGCATGTTTATCTGGTCTGATGGTTAATGCCGCAGCTGCCGGAAAACTGGTGTTTATTTTTGCGTTCCCTACGGCAACATCTGCAAAAGCATAATATTCAATTTTAGCTTTTTCATAAACCGCCGCAACTTCATGTACCACAGAAAGTTTATAGGTGCCTTCTTGATCCGGTGTGAAACTGGCTTTGAAGAAACGTACATCAGCAGTAGTTGGTAAAACCCTGGTTGTTCCATCTGGAGCAATTAAAGCCAGCTTAAATTCTTTTAAGTTGCTAAACCATTTTGCTGCAGAATCTGGTTCGTTACTCTCGTATTCTCCGAAGAAGACTTTTACCTCCTGTGCTTGTCCTTTTTTGCCTGTTGAGGCCGTTTCTATCCATAAAGCATGCGCAAATGCGCTCGAAATGCTAAAGATTAGAACGAAAAATAATAATGAGATTTTAGTTTTCATGTTTTCTGGGTTGGGTTTTAAAACCAGGAGAAATTGATCTGATCCAATTGCTCCCGATTGATTTAATTAAAATTTGTAAGTAACACTTCCAGTGAAGGTTCTCAGGTCCTGAGGGTTCATGGTGCTGTAACCTGTCCAGTATTTTTGATTGGTAAAATTGTCTGCTTTAACACCAAGTCTAAATCTATGATGATCATAAAATACTGATGCGTTAAAAACCTCGTAAGCAGGTAATATAAATACGCCCTGGCTAACGCTGTTTACAATTTTATTGTCGCTGGCATAATTACCGCCGGCACCTAATCCAAAACCTTTAAGTGATCCTGTAGCGAATTTATAACTGATCCATAAATTTGCTGAATAAGGCGCTGCCGAATAAGCATCTCTTCTGCCTTCTACATCTGGCGATGCATTTTCTAAATGGTTATCGTTATAAGCGAAACCTGCAATAATATTTAAACCGTTAACCGGGTTTGCAATAATTTCGGCTTCTATACCTTTGCTGGTTTTATTACCATCCTGGATTTGTGCATTTGGATTTGATGGATCTCCGTTATAACCCCTAACAATATCTTTAACTTTAATGTAATAGTAAGATACAGATCCTGTTAACTTGCCATTAAATAGGTTTGTTTTAATGCCACCTTCAATTTGGTTTGCTTGCTCTGGTTTAAAAGCATTACCTTGATAATCTATACCGTTTAAGTTGTTAAAGCCGTTCTGGTAATTGGTAAATAATGATAGCTGATCTTTAATAGGCTGAAATACCAAGCCAAATTTTGGCGAAAAAACAGTTTGTTTGTACGCACCTTTTGGTGCCGAGCCTGCACGATCGGAATTACCTTTATTGTCAAACCTGTCTACTCTCAATGCAGCTAAGGCGATTAACCTATCTGTTAAATTAATCACATCAGAAACATAAGCACTGTATGTATTGGTTTTGAAGTTATACGGATATTTAGGAACACTAGGAAGTGCTGCATAAAATGCCGCTAAATTATGTTCGGTGAAGTTATTGTAGTTAGCACCGCTTCCATCTTTATTGGTCAGATCAAAAGTATCGATCGAATAAAATAACTGGTCGGAGTTTTGTCGTAAATAATCCAAGCCTAAAACCATTCTGTTTTTTACCGAACCTAAGTTAAAAGTGCCATTGAAATTTTGTTGTACCTCGTAAGTAAAAACCTTACTGTTATCAGTTGATTGATCTGCTCTTGATATTAAATCGGCACCTGGTGCAGCCGTTGGGTTGCCCAGTGGAGGATAGTTGTTTGGAACTAAGAACAAATACGTACCACGGCCGTTAGAGAAACTATAGTTGCTTGAAAAGCTGGTGTGAGACGACCAGTTTTCGTTAAACTTATAATTGGCCTGCCCGAAAAAGTTTGAGCTATTGTATTTTTGCTTCATCGCATCAGCGGTGAAGGATTTGTCGTAAGCTATTCCAGATTGATCCGCACGATCAAAACCAAGGTCTTTTACAGGGAAATAGAAGAAAACGAATGGTTTTAGGGTGCTTGTACCGTTGGCAATTTCGGCATCAAAAACAAAGTCTAATTTATCGTTTACTTTATACGACAGGCTAGGCGCAATGAAGAAACCTTTGTCGTAAACATTCTCCTGGAAAGAACCTTTGTAATTGTAAGAAGTATTTAAGCGGGCATAAATGTGGTTATCTTTATCAACAGGAAAATTGAAATCGGTACTAACCCGGTTAAAATCGTAGCTGCCTGTCGAAAAGCTTACCGCGCCTCCCATTCCTTCGAAAGGTTTTTTGGTGATGCGGTTGATTAAGCCACCATATGAGGTTAATGTACTACCGAATAAGGTAGCAGATGGGCCTTTAATAAACTCTACATTTTCTAAGTTAGCTGCATCGTTGCGGCCGGTTACGTTACCAGCAATTCCATTTCTGAGTTTAGCCTGTACAATAAAGCCTCTTGATGCGTAATAAGCACCACCATCGCCACCGCGCGAAGTTGATTCCCACATTTTTTGAACGCCTGTCGCATTGCGGGCAGCATCATCAACCGAAAATACAAGCTGATCGGCCATTGTTTCTTTCGTAATCGTGGTATATACCTGAGGGTTTTCCAAATTATTTAGGGGCATTTTTGAAACGAATTCACTTTTCTTAGCGATATACTTATTTACGCCCTGGTTAATATTTACTTCATTAAGCTGATTTGAATTTTGATTGATTACAAAATCAACAGTTTTATGCTCTCCAACAGTAATAACTATTGGTTTTTCTATGTTTTGGATACCAACAGCCGATACCCTTAAGGTATAAGATCCTGGTTTAACTCTCTGGATTTCGAAAATACCTTTTTCGTTGGTTACATTCCCCAAGCCTTTTCCTTTTAAACCAACCGAAATGTAAGCGGCAGGTTTACCATCAGAAGTGGTAACTGTGCCGCTTATGGTCGAAAACTGTTGCGCAAAGGAGAGTAGACTGGTAAAAGTTAAAAAAAACGTTATACAGAAAAGTCTGATTTTAAGCATGATAATATTTATTTGGATTAATTCTAAACTACTGCAAAATAACGGCAGAAAATCTTATTATCCAAATTATTTTGAATTATTCTAAATAGCAGTGATTGATGCCTGTAAATTTGTATTTTTAATACAGATTGGGAATGAAGGGGGTAAATAACTTTAACGTTTTAGTTGCGCTAAAATCTAAGTTTATAGAAATTTTTTCAACTAAACTTCTGGGAGGTTTTTTTCGAATTTAATTGGGCTATGATCAAGAAACATGAGGCAATTTGGCAAAATACGCTGTTTTGAGCAGCTATTGGTGCATTATCAATTACAAATGTCGGTTTTTGTAAAACAAAATGTGGCATTTAGGTCAATTTTTAGGTTAAAATATGGTTCCTTTTGATTAAAAATAAATTAAAATCGAAGTAAAAATGTTGATACTTTTAGTTTGTAATCAAACCAAACTAACTAATCATCAATGGAAAAAACTTCTACAAGACATTGCTATGTGAAATTTTTGACGGCAACATTCTTTTATTTACTCATTCCCTGGCTCGCTTTTGCGCAGAAAACAATTAAAGGAACCGTTTTAGATCAGAATGACAAACCCATCCCCGGGGTGTCTATCTTAGAAAAAGGGACAAAAAATGGTACTTCCACCAACAGCGAAGGTAAGTTCGTAATCGCTGTACAGAGCGATAAAGCTGTGCTGGTTGCCAGGATAGTTGGTTTCGTTACCGTTGAAAAAACAATTACGGCAAGCGGTACCATAAACTTTTCCCTGCAAGATGACAATAAGACGCTGGATGAGGTGGTACTTATTGGTTATCAGAAAATAACCAGGAAAAAATCTACGGCTTCTATTTCCAGTATTTCAGGTAAAGAGCTGGCAAATTTACCGGCTGCAAGCTTCGATCAACTATTGCAGGGTAGGCTTGCCGGTGTAAATGTTCAAAACTTTACAGGTCAGCCAGGGGTAGCACCTACTGTTTCGGTACGTGGTAACTCTACAGCAAGTAGTAGTTACGATCAGTTTAATGTGATCAGATCGCCATTATATGTGGTAGATGGGGTGCCTCAATCTTCTGACGATTTTGTGCCACCTGGTACAGGTACGGGTACCAACTATCTAGCCGGTATCAACCCTAATGACATTGAGTCTATTGATGTGTTAAAAGATGCCTCTGCTGCAGCCATTTATGGTTCTCGTGCAGCAAACGGGGTAATCCTAATTACCACCAAAAAAGGCGTTAGTGGTGATACTAAGGTCAACCTAAGTACCTATTTTGGGCTCGTACAGCGCCCAAATTTACGCGAAGCAACCATTGGTAGTACAGAACGCAGGCAAAAAATGGAAGTACTGCAGCGTCAGCTCAATTACGACCAGAGAAGACAACTGCCATATATACTTACCGATAGTTTAAATCCAGCTTTCAACGGAAATACCGATTGGCAGGATCTGTTTTATCAGGTAGGTAGAATTAACGATAACAATCTCAGTTTAAGCGGTGGTTCAGACAATGGCATGACTTACCGTTTTAGTGGCGGCTATTATAATGAAGAAGGCGTTGTAAAAGGAACTGGTTTTAAACGCTATAGTGGTAGACTTAACTTAACCTCGAGAGCATTAAATAAAAAGTTGATGATCAATCCACAATTTTTTTATTCGAGAGCTGATCGTGCAAGGGGCAACGAGGATCCTAACGATCCTTCCAAGCCTACAAAAATAGGGTCTGGCAATTTACCTTCTTCGCTGATCAACTTATCGCCAGAAAAGCTCGACTTTTTTGTGAACCCTAGTAGTGAGAACCTGGACAAGAATATCAGTAATCAGTTTAGTATAAACCTGAATTTATCTTATGAGTTTAGTAAAAACTTTACATTGAATTCTCAATCATCTTATAAGGCTGATAATGCACGTCGGGATGCCAGTCTGAGTAGCTTGCTAAACAATGGTTCTGGAAATAGTGCGACTAGTTTTTCTTCTACTAATGTGAACCTGAGAACTTCTAACTACTTAAATTATAACGGTAAGCTTGGTAAACACAATTTCAGTGCGGTAGTGGGCCAGGATATTGAATATAACCAGTATCAAAATACACAAGCGGGAGGCTATGGTGGTGCATCTGATAACATTCAAGTGGTAACGGGATTTCAGCAAGCCAACATCTTTGCCTTCTCTCAGTACAAAGCACATGGATTAATTGCTTATTATGGAAGGTTTAACTATGACTATGCAGAAAAATATCTGTTATCTGGAACGATTAGAACCGATGGTTCATCAGGTTTTGGTGAAAATAATAAGTATGGGGTTTTTCCTTCCATATCACTGGGCTGGATATTATCTGAAGAAAATTTCATGAAAAACATCACTAATAACCCTTTTACATTAGTTAAAATTAGGGGAAGTTATGGTGCTACCGGTAATGAAGATTTAAATAATTCTTACGTACAATATAACAATTACCTGGTTAATAATGGTGGTTTTTCCGGCAATGGTGGTTCTACTTCCTATAACGGTGTTACGGTTATTACACCAAATTTTAGAAATGGGGTAGCGCAAAAAGACCTGAGCTGGGAAAAATCTACCCAATGGAATATTGGTACGGATATCGAAATCCAAAATGGAAAATATGCCTTAACATTTGATGTATATAACAAAGAAGTGAAGGATAAATTATTCAACGTAGATCTACCTGCTACTTCTGGTTACGATGTTGCCTATACCAATGCCTTTTCAGTACGTAATTCGGGTATGGAGTTAACTTTTAATGCAACTCCGATCAGTAAAGTGGTTAGATGGAATACTTCATTCAATATTTCTTACAACAAAAATCAGATCATGAGTTTACCAAATGGTGGCAGGGATATTATTTTAAGTGGCGATCGGTTTGATAAAACACATATTTTATCGGTTGGTAGCCCTATTAATGCTTTTTATCTGTATCAAACAAAAGGTGTATTCTCACGAACTGGAAATATTCCACAAAACCCATTTACCGGCGAGCGTTATAGAAATAGTAATGGAACATTTAACGAAGGAGATTTCTATCTGGCCGATTTAGATGGTGATTACTTTGTTGATATTTTTAATGATGGAATTAACCCAGATAAAATGCCGATCGGCGATCCAAACCCTCGCTTTACAGGAGGCTGGACCAACACCTTTAACTATAAGAATTTCTCACTTAGTATTTTTGCAAACTTCACCTTCAAAAGAGATGTATTGAATCTATTTGATTCAGATCGTTTTGCCAATTCGCAGGATGGTAACGCTGTAGCTAATTTTGCAAGCTTCTCTACTCCTGATCTAGACAGATTGAATATTTGGAGAAACCCAGGCGATAATGCGGAATATGCTAAATACGATTTAGGTACTTATCGTTATTATTATACTGGGGCACAAACATTTTTCTTAGAAAAAGGTGGTTATTTAAGGATAAAAAATATTACCCTTGGATACGATTTGGGCGCAAAAACTTTAAGCAAATGGGGCTTAAGCCAGTTTAAAGTGTTTGCTATGATGGATAATGTACACATGTTCCAACAATCAAAAAAACTGCCAGATGCAGAAGCTGTAAATGGTTATGGAGAGTATAATGGAAATGGGTATCCGATTCCAAAAAAATACACCTTAGGTCTTCAAGTTCAATTTTAATAGCATTAACATGAAAAATATAATTAAAAAACTCAGCATATTAATTACTATCCTCATTATAGTAACCACAAGTGCCTGTAAAAAATTACTTTACGAAGAACCGAAGGATGCACCTTACGAACAAACATTTTGGAAAAATTCTAAAGACGTGAGAAGTGCCATGGCAGGTAATTACGCCTTACTCCGCAATGCCATTACCGATAAAAGCAACCGGTATTACATGTATGGTGATGCCATTGCCAAAAATTATTTTACCATACAATATACGGGTGATGGGCTTGAAGGAATACAAAACGGTGATTTTACCTTTCAGTATAACTTAAACTCTTTGGCAAATTATACGCTTTATTACAAAAGCATAGCGATGTCTAATCTAATATTGTCGAAGGTAGGTGCGATGACCAATTCCCAGTTATCTACGGAGGATGACCCAACCGAATTTAAAAACAATACTTTAGGACAGGCTTATTTTTTAAGGGCTTTGAGTTATTTTATGATGGTAAGGGTTTGGGGTGATGTACCAGTAGTTACCCAAGCATACGAAGATCCGCTTAATGCACCCCAGCTTCCAAGAACACCAAAAGCAGAAGTGATGAAGCTTATTGAGGATGATTGTCACAAAGCTATTAATTTGTTGGGCTGGACGTATGCCAATAGTGGTGATGCTAAAGTAACCGCAAACAAGGGCTCAACCTATGCGCTCTTAGCACATTTATATTTGTGGAGAGCAACGATGTCCAATGTGGCTACAGATGCACCTAATCTGGTTGATGTAAATAGTGCGGATACTACGATTAATACTTTAATTAGTCGTGGAGGTTATGCATTAACTGATACTGCAAATTATAAAAATACCTTTATAGGCCGTTCTACAGAAGGTATTTTTGAGATCAACGTGAGTGAAAATACCTTGGAGGGTTCAAATAGTTCTGTTGGCGGTAATTTCCTTAATGAAACTTATGTTAAAGGCTACGGTAATAACCCTAGATACTACGTAGTACCGAGTTATTTCAATAATTTTTACACAGATACCGATATCAGGTATAAAAAAGGATTTGATGTAACCTTGCCTGATAAGCCGATGTGTATAAAATATAGCAATGTAATTTACAGGAATCCTGGTCAAAAGTTAAATCCCTATTTAAGCAATAACATTATCATATTCAGATTAGCTGATATGATGTTACTAAAAGCAGAAATTGCGCTATATAAAGGAGATGTCCCTACTGCTATTAACATTATCAATACCTTCAGGAAAAGGAATGACCCTAATCCGGTACTGGTAGATGCTGTTTTATCTAGAGATGAAGTGATGGACGAATACATTACAGAACGTTCGAAAGAAATGTTTTTAGAAGGGCACCTGTTTTACGATTTGTTAAGAACCAGGAAGTATAGCAATGTGGTAGAGTGGCTCCCGGTAGAGCGATTTAGAAAAGAGGGCTATTATTGGCCGGTAGACCCTGCTTTATTCAGGAATAATCCATTGTTAAAGCAAACCACATACTGGTTGGGTAAAGTGTAAAATAAGTTGATTCTTAGATTAAAAGATATGAAAAATAATATTCTAATATACATAGCTATTTTTTTATTAGCCTTATCGGCATGTAAAAAAGACGACTATAAGCGAGATGGGGGGCCGAGCAATGCCTATGTGGATATGACCACTTATGATTATTTAAAATCCAACAGAAATTTTGATTCCTTGGTTAAAGTGATTGATAAGGCTGGTTTAAAAGATGCCGTAAATGGAGATATCACTTTGTTTGCGACCACGAACTATGGCATTGCCGATTATGTAAAAGCTAAAAAATACCAGAAGAGTCTTCAGACCGGGAATGAAAATTTTGATTTCGGAATTAAGGATCTTCCATCTCAGGAGCTTAGCGATTCATTAAAAACCTATCTGTTTACAGGCAAGATAAACAGGGATCAGATTACCTTGGGAGGTAAACTTTACAATAGTTTATTAGGTGCAATTCCAAATGTTCAGTATTTAATAAAATTTCGGCGTTCTTTCGAATACTCACAGTATTTAAATTACGTAGATTACGTTACCTATACCAAGGTGATTGGTACGCGAGATGATAAAGAGCCTGATTTGAATGCCATACCGGATGATCAGAAAGACAAAGGGGTAGACGTGCAAACTTCTGGTATTATCACCAGAACCGGAATTATCCATGTTTTAAACGGAAATCACCGCTTGTTTTTTAACGGACAATCGCTAGGTAATTAAGCCATAAATATTTCAATTATGAAGATAAAATATATTTTGGGCATACTATTTTTATTAAGTATGTATGCCTGCACAAAAATCGAAAAGGGTTTTTTAAGTAACGGCATTCGATATAAAGACAACGATATCTATGCCAAAAGAGGATTAATACTCTTCCAGTCTGACAGAATCAATGCCGATGGGTCTACGCCGCCATATACCTATAAATTGGTAAACTTAAGAAAAGAAGATGGCTCTCCGGCACCGGCAGAGTTTTCTAAAGAATATGAAATTCTGGTATTTAAGGAGGGAACAAGTTTTGATCCTGAAACTGATGTAACCGTTGAATTGCTGAATAAGAAAAGAGAACTGGTAAAAAGGTTGCCCATGTACTTTAATGAGAACAGTGGTCAGTTAACGTTTAACAGGGCATCAGCTAATTTGCCCTTGGGTAGATATGTTTTTGATGTAGAAATGACGAATGTTACAGGTACAAAACTTTTTCCAAAATTGGCTACCATAAATGTGGTAGATCCGGAAAAAGATGATTTGTTTGTTATTACCGATAACGTTTCGAATGCTTTTCATGATGTTACCGGTGTAGCAACCCCAATGAAAAATCCGATCATTACCTGTACAAAAATTTCTAACCAGGGCGCAAGGGCTATTTTAAAAATGGTGGATAAAAACGGAAAGGTTTTTAACCCTAAAGCTGGTGAAATCATACAAAGAGGTGATCGGCCAGTTTTTGAAAACTACGCAAAGTTTAACCCGGTGATCAAAACTGATACAGCCATGATCTGCGATTTTGAAGTAGCGCCTTTCCCACTTACCAAATACGTTACACCAACTACCGATTGGGGCTTTTTGATGTACTATAGAATTCCAAGTCAGTTTGTAACGGTAGATGGTTTTCCTGCATCACTTGGTACCTTCTCCGTAAATCCAAGATGGTCGTGGCAATTAAAGCTTGAAGGAACTTATGTTATACAGGTGAAATTTACTGACGTAACCAAAAAATAGAAAATAATACCATTTCCTTAATAGGAAGATATATTCATTTTCAATACAATCAAAAAACGGCAATTTTCATATCGAAAATTGCCGTTTTTTATGAGGGGCAAACACAAAAGCCTTTTTTATTTGATCAATATAACCTGTAAACTTAAAGGGCGTTCGGTTTCATTTGCAGGTGTTACCAAACCACCACAAATAATGTCATAGTGATAACCCGCTGTAAAGCTGGTGCTGGCAGAAGTCGCTTTGATTGTTCCCGATGAAGTTTCTTTCGCATCCAAGGTGTAAGTTCCTGCATCTACAGCAATAAAACCACTCGCACTTTTATAGGCTTTATTGGTAACCAGCATGGTCGTTGCGCTCGTTTTGGCCAAGTCTAAAGCCGGTGCATCAGGTGATAAATTGATAAAGCGGATGTAAGCTTTATCTGTTGATGGAATAGAAAGATCATCGCCAATGGTATAAACGTCTAGTGCAGCAGGCTTATTAATTAAATAAGAAGAGTAATAAGTACTTGCATTTAAAGTAACGGTTTTGGTTAGCAAACTCTCTGTGCTACTGGCCGTCGTAAATTTTAAACTGTAAGCGCCTGCGGCATAAGAAAGATAAGCAGCAGAGCCTCCAAATGGTAAAGCTGCCGAATTAACCATGCTGCCATTAAAGTAAGCATTGTAGGTAGCCAAAGAAGGTGATGCATTGATTACCCTTAAATAAGATATGTTGGGATCTGCAGTTTCGGTTTTTTTACATGAAGTTAATGCGGTAAAAGCAATTAGAACAAATAAAGGGATCGATTTGAAATGAAATGGCGTAAAATTCTTCATACGGTTAAAATTTGATTTAATATTTAAGGAGTATCCATAAAACGATAGCCAGATCGCATTCGCTACAGACATACAAATATTGAGTTTAAACCGTATTACGGGATGTTAAATGATGTTAAGCAGATGTTAAAGTTTGTTGCGTTTTTTTAACAATGTTAAAATTGGCAAAAGAATCTATAACTGAAATGCACGATACTCGAATTTTTTATAAATTTATAAGTGGCCTCAATACTTGTTTAAGTCAGATTAGTTCAATAAAATCGAAAGCTTAACATAAAAAAATGATGATATTATTGTGTAACTCGATTTTTATTTAAACCTTTGCACCTCAATAGAGTTAAAGCCGTTTTAATACGCAAGAAATGATTAAACAAATTTTATATAAACTTTCTGTTTCCACAGCACAAAATGTGTCTGGAAAAGGTATGTTTATTAATCATTTTCAGCCCGTGTTTTATTATCCCACAAGCCGGCAAAATTTCACTCCACGTATTTAGTACCTATACTAAACGTAACGAGGAATTGATCCTCTCTAAAAACCCAATTAACAAGAATACTTATAATTTTTCGTTAGAAAACGAATGGATATTAACGAATTTATAGTGCAGGTCGCACTTCCTGAACATCGTGTATTTGCAGAAGAAATAGTAACCGAAATGGCAGAATCGGCAAAAGCTCGTGGAACAGGGATTGCTAAGCGTTCGCCGGAATATATTTCTAATAAAATGCAAGAAGGCAAATCGGTTATTGCTTTCCATAATGATGGCTCTTGGGCAGGATTTTGCTATATAGAAACCTGGAGCCACGGACAGTTTGTGGCCAATAGTGGTTTAGTGGTAAGTCCTAAATACCGCAAAGCGGGATTAGCAAAAGCCATCAAAAATGAAATTTTCGGTTTATCGAGAAAGTTGTACCCAAAGGCAAAAATATTTGGTTTAACAACAGGTTTGGCCGTAATGAAAATCAATTCAGATTTAGGCTACGAACCTGTAACCTACAGCGAACTTACTCAGGATGAAGAGTTTTGGAAAGGCTGCCAAAGTTGCGTAAACTTCGAAATTTTAAAAATGAAGGAACGCAAAAACTGCATGTGTACAGCTATGCTTTACGATCCGGCGGAGAAGAAACATGAGGTAGCCAAGCAATTTGCCGAAGAACTGCAAAAGAAACCCAAATTATACGAGCGCTTTATGCGCATTAAACAGCGTTTAGTTGTTAAACCTAAGCCAAAAAATGGCTTAAAAGCCCTTTTATTTTTATTTACCTTTTTATTTAAATAGCATGAAAAAAGTTGTTTTAGCATTTAGCGGAGGCTTAGATACCTCATTTTGTTGTATTTACCTGGCACAAGATCGTGGATTAGAAGTTCATTCAGTAATTGTAAATACTGGTGGTTTTTCTGATGAAGAGTTGCAGGAAATTGAGAAAAGAGCATATGCTTTAGGCGTAAAATCGCATGCTGTTGTAGATGAAACTGAAAGTTACTATGAAGGATGCATTAAGTACCTGGTTTTTGGTAACGTATTAAAAAATGCTACTTATCCATTATCGGTAAGTGCAGAGCGTGTTAGTCAGGCAACAGCTATTGCCAACTACGTGAAAAAAATTGGTGCAGATTACGTAGCCCATGGAAGTACCGGTGCAGGTAACGATCAGGTACGTTTCGATATGATCTTTAATATCCTTATTCCAGAGGTTGAAATCATTACTCCGATTAGAGATTTAAAATTATCCCGCGAGGCGGAAATAGAATATTTAGCACAACATGGTGTAGAATATAGTGCAGAAAAAGCAAGATACTCAATCAATAAAGGTTTATGGGGAACTTCGGTAGGAGGAAAGGAAACTTTAACTTCTCACGAAACCTTACCAGAAAGCGCCTGGCCAACCCAGGTTTCGGAAACAGAATCGCGTAGGGTAGAGTTAACCTTCGAAAAAGGTGAACTTGTTGCTATTGATGGTGAAAAATTAGCACCTGTTAGGGCAATCCAAAAATTACAGGCAATCGCTCAGCCTTTTGGCATCGGTAGAGATATCCACGTTGGTGATACCATTATTGGTATTAAAGGTCGCGTAGGTTTTGAGGCAGCTGGCCCCATTATCATCATCAAAGCACACCATACGCTAGAAAAACACACCTTAACCAAATGGCAGTTAAGCTGGAAAGAACAACTATCGTCTTTCTATGGCAATTGGTTGCACGAAGGTCAGTTCCACGATCCAATTATGCGGAATATTGAGGCTTTTTTAACCGATACGCAAAAATTTGTGAGCGGTAAAGTATTTGTAGAGTTGTTACCATACCGTTTCCAGGTTATCGGAATTGAATCAAACCATGATTTAATGAGCAATAAATTTGGCAGTTATGGTGAAATGAATAATGCCTGGAGCGGAGAAGACGTTAAAGGTTTCTCTAAAATATTTGGTAATCAGGTAATGATCTGGCATAAAGTAAATAACGAGGCATAGCCTCAAAGGTAGAAGGTAGAGGGTTTAAGGTTTGAAGCTGCATTAGCATTTAAACCTTAAACCTTAGGCCTCAAACCCTAAACCTTTTTAAATATGAAAATTAAAGCAGGAATAATTGGCGGTGCGGGTTACACTGGGGGTGAAATGTTGCGTATTTTGGTTAACCACCCAAATGTTGAAATTGCTTTTGTAAACAGTACAAGCAATGCCGGGAACTTAATTTCTGATGTACACACTGATTTAATAGGCGATACAGATCTAAAGTTTGTAAGCGATATTCCACAGGATATTGACGTGCTTTTCCTTTGTGTTGGCCATGGCGATGCGAAGAAGTTTTTAGCTGCTAATCCAATTAGCGATAACATTAAAATTATCGATTTGTCGCAGGATTTCAGGTTGCATGCAAATGCTAACTTTTCGACCAAAGACTTTGTTTATGGATTACCCGAACTAAACCGCGATAAAATTAAAATCGCTAAAAATATTGCAAACCCTGGTTGTTTTGCAACTTGTATTCAATTAGGCTTATTGCCTTTGGCATCGAAAGGTTTGATCAAGAATGAAGTTCATATTAATGCAACTACGGGATCAACCGGTGCAGGACAGAGTTTAGCTACCACTTCGCACTTCAGCTGGAGAAACAACAATCTTTCCATATATAAGGCATTTGAACACCAGCATTTGAACGAGATTAGCGAGAGTTTGTTGCAGTTGCAACCATCACTTTCTGAAACTTTAAGTTTTATCCCACAGCGTGGTGCATTTACAAGAGGTATTTTAGCTGCCATGTACCTGGAAAGTGATTTGAGTTTAGAAGAGGCGCAAAATATTTACGAAGCATATTATAGTGCTCATCCTTTTACGCATGTAAGCCGGAAAAACATCGATCTAAAACAGGTTGTGAACACCAACAAGGCATTGGTACATATAGAAAAACACGGTGGTAAATTATTTATCATCAGTATTATTGATAACCTGTTAAAAGGTGCCAGCGGACAAGCGGTTCAGAATATGAATTTAATGTTCGGCTTGGATGAAACAGCAGGACTTAAGTTAAAAGCAGCCAACTTTTAGGTAGAAGAGACCAAAGCTGAAAGACTAAAGTCTAAAGCGAAGGTAGCATGAGGAATAACTAAAACATCAAATGAGAGACTATCAAAAATTAGACGTTTGGAAAAAATCACATCTAATGGTTTTACATGTGTATAAAGTTATTTTACCTGCTTTTCCTCCTCATGAGAAATACGATTTGCAAAGTCAGGTTAAAAGGGCTGCATATTCTGTTCCACTAAATATTGTTGAGGGAGCAGGGCGGCGGACTGAAAAAGATTTTGCCCACTTTCTTGATAATGCTTTAGGCTCTGTCTAAGAAATGGAATATGCTTGTTTTCTTGCAAAAGATTTAGATTATCTTGAAGAAAGCAAATATTTAGAAATTTATAAAATGGCAGGTGAGGTTAAAGCAATGTTAATTGGCTTAATTAAACACCTTCGACAATAACCGAGATTAAATGCTATTGAGTTTTGGCTTACTGCTATATGAAATGTGACAGGAAGCTTTGGTCTTTGGTCTTTAGTCTTTAACCTTATTAAAAAATGAACTTATTCGACGTTTACCCACTTAACGATATAGAAATAACAAAAGCGGCAGGCAGTAATGTTTGGGATGCTAATGATCAGCAATATTTAGATTTATATGGCGGTCATGCTGTAATTTCAATCGGGCATACCAACCCACATTATGTAAACCGCTTAACCGATCAATTAAATAAAGTTGGTTTTTACTCTAACTCGGTGAAAATTCCTTTGCAGGTTCAGCTTGCAGAATTATTGGGAACCGTTTCTGGTAAAAAAGACTTTCAACTCTTTTTATGTAATTCTGGAGCTGAGGCAAATGAAAATGCTTTAAAATTGGCTTCATTTTACAATGGAAGAAAAAAGGTAATTGCTTTTACAGGCGCTTTCCACGGACGTACATCTTTGGTTGTTGCCGTAACCGATAATCCTAAAATTGTAGCACCGGTTAATCAGACCGAAAATGTAATCTTTTTGCCTTTCAATAATGAGGTTGCTTTAGAAGAAACTTTTAAAGCACAGGGCAATGAAATTTCGGCTGTTATTATTGAAGGTATTCAAGGTGTAGGTGGCATTAAAGAAGCTTCGAAAAGTTTCTTGCAAAAAATCCGTTCACTTTGCGATGAATATAATGCGGTTTATATTGCAGATAGTGTACAATGCGGTTACGGACGTACAGGATCGTTTTACTCGCACGATTACGCCGGGGTTGAAGCAGATGTTTATACAATGGCAAAAGGAATGGGTAATGGCTTTCCGGTAGCGGGAATCTCTATAGCGCCCAAATTTAAACCTTGGCATGGAGAGTTAGGTACAACTTTCGGTGGCAACCATTTAGCTTGTGCTGCAGCTTTAGCTGTTTTAGAAGTGATGCAACAGGAAAACCTGATGAAAAATGCTGAGGAAGTGGGAGGTTACTTAATTACCGAATTGAAGAAATTTGAGCAGGTGGTAGAAGTACGTGGACGTGGATTAATGATCGGTATTGAGCTACCTGCAGAACTGGCGCATGTTAAAAAAGAATTATTGTTTACACATCATATTTTTACTGGTGAGGCAAAACCGAATGTGATCCGTTTGTTGCCAGCCTTAAATTTAACGAAAGCACATGCTGATGAGTTTTTAGCAGCTTTTGGTAAATTGGTTAAATAATATAGAGTCATTTGTTATTGTGAGAACGAAGCAATCCTAAAGCGGTAAAAAGGGAACCTGCCCATAATAGTAAGATTGCTCCGCGCCTCGCAATGACGACAATGAATAAAATTAATGCAAGCTTGTTTATTGAAATTTTTAAGAGCAGGTGGAAAGGAAAAACCTTAAACCCTACACCTTAAACCTTATACCTTAATATGAAACTTTTCACTTCCGTACACGATGTTCCAAGCATCAAACAGTTTGTAAATGATGCGCTAGCGTTAAAGGCGAATCCTTATGCGCACCAAGATTTAGGTAAGAACAAAACCTTAGGTTTAGTTTTTATGAATCCAAGTTTACGTACCCGGTTAAGTACGCAAAAAGCGGCCTTAAACTTAGGTATGAACGTAATGGTGATGAATCTGGATAAAGAAGGTTGGGCTTTAGAAACACAGGATGGTGTAGTAATGAATGGCTCAACGGTTGAACATATCCGCGAAGCTGCTGCGGTGATGGGCCAATATTGCGATATTTTAGGCTTGCGTTCTTTTCCAAAACTGAATAACCGTGAAGAAGATTATAGCGAAGATTTCTTCAATAAATTTGTGAAATATTGTGCTGTACCTGTAGTGAGTTTGGAGAGTGCAACACGTCATCCTTTACAAAGCTTTGCCGATATAATTACCATTCACGAAACCTGGACAAAGAAACCTGATGGGCGCAAACCAAAGGTAGTTTTGGCTTGGGCGCCTCATGTAAAGGCTTTGCCCCAGGCAGTACCAAATTCTTTTGCAGAGTGGATGTGCAAGGCTCAGGCTGAAGGAATGATCGATTTTACCATAGCGCAACCAGAGGGCTACGAGCTTTCGGAAGATTTTACGCCTGATGCCGATATTCAGTATAATTTAGAAGAAGCTTTGGCCGGTGCTGATTATGTGTATGTGAAGAACTGGAGTAGTTATAAAGAGTATGGAAAAGTGTTAACTTATCCTGATGGCTGGATGATGAATAATGAGAAATTAAAATTCACAAACGATGCTAAAGTGATGCATTGCTTGCCTGTACGCCGCGATCTGGAATTATCATCGGAGATTTTGGATGGACCAAATTCATTGGTTATTCACGAAGCCGGAAACCGTTTATGGGCGGCGCAGGCAGTAATTAAAGCGATGTTGGAGGAATTGTAAATCATATGCCTCGGTTCGTGTCCTCACGAACCGAAATTATTAATATGGCGAAACAAAACAATTAATGTGGTTCGTGGAGACACGAACCACGGTAAGAATAAATTATGAAACAACTCACTATCATAAAAATCGGTGGAAACGTAATCGATAATTCCGAAAACCTACACCAGTTTTTATTGGATTTTACTGCATTGCCAGGAGATAAAATCCTGGTGCACGGCGGGGGTAAAATTGCAACTGAACTGGGCGAATCATTGGGCATTGAGGCCAAAATGGTTGAGGGTAGAAGAATTACCGATATTGAGACGCTGCGTATTGTAACTATGGTTTACGCCGGACTGATCAATAAAAATATGGTTGCCCAACTACAGGCCAAAGGAAGTAATGCGATTGGTTTAACCGGTGCAGATGGTAATATCATTAAAGCGAAAAAAAGGCCTGTTAGTACCAAAACTTATGGTGCAGAGGCGGGCCCTATGGCAGGTGCAGTTATTGATTACGGCTTTGTGGGCGATTTAGATGAAAATTCTGTTTCAGCAAGTACTTTAGGCGCTTTATTAAATGCTGGCTTTGTTCCGGTTTTATGTGCCATTACACACGATGGTGATACTCAGCTTCTAAATACCAATGCTGATACCATAGCCTCTTCTGTTGCGGTGGCTATGTCAAGCTTATATGAAACCCGTTTGGTATATTGCTTTGAGAAAAAAGGAGTACTTAGGAACGTTAATGATGATGCTTCTGTGGTAAGAGAAATCAAAGCTGATGAGTTTGAAGGTTTAAAAGCCGATGGAACTGTGCAAGGTGGAATGATCCCTAAACTGCATAATGCCTTTGAAGCGATTAAAAAAGGAGTTTCTGCAGTTTATATTGGTAAGGCCGATGAACTTGGTGAGCTTGAAGAAGGAACCTTTGGAACTAAGATGTTAAAGTAGGTTTTTAACCACCAAGGCACGAAGAACACAAAGGATTATTAATCTAATTTAGTGCCCTTGCGCTTTAGTGGTAAAAAGTTTTGCCCTGGTATGGAAAAGAAACCGATTAATTGCTGACTTTGCCATCTAAACCTGATAGTAGTGAAAAGCTCCCGATTTTTCATCGGGACTTGCAACGAATAGCAGGACTGAACATCAATAGAATTACTGAAATTGCTTTTCAAAAGTAAATTTAAATCTGTATAATCAATTAATCTGTAACGAACCCGCAGGAAAATTAATAATCATGACAAAAAAAATAGCCATAATTGGTAGCGGAAATATCGGTTTATCTTTAGCGAAAGGTTTAGTAAAGGCCGATTTTGCTCAAGCAGGCGACATTACGCTTACCCGTAGAAATATTGATCATTTAAAATCATTCGCCGAAGCCGGTTTTAAGGTAAGCAATAACAATAAACAAGCTGTAGTTGATGCTGATGTTGTGATTTTGGCTGTTCTGCCGCAACAATTAAATACGGTTTTAGATGAAATTCAAACTTCAATTGTTCCGGCCAAACATTTGGTTATTTCGGTAATTTCTGGCGTGAGCTGTGCTGCGGTAAGGGAAAAATTAGGTGATGCTGTTGAGGTAATCAGGGTAATGCCTAACACAGCAATTGCTATTGGTCAATCGATGACTTGCATGGCCAGCGATAATGCATCAGCAGCAAATATTGCAAGTGTAACCAAAATGTTCGAAACGGTTGGTTCTGTTGTGAAAATTAATGAAGATTTAATGACTTCGGCAACAGCGCTTTGTGCCTGCGGGATTGCGTTCTTTTTAAGGGCAATCAGGGCTGCGTCGCAAGGTGGGGTAGAAATCGGTTTTCATGCGGATGAAGCTTTAAAAATGGCTGTTCAAACGGCTAAAGGAGCGGCTGATTTGCTTTTATTACATGGAACACACCCAGAATCAGAAATAGATAAGGTAACTTCGCCGAAAGGTTGTACCATAGCAGGTTTAAATGAAATGGAACATAACGGTTTTAGCTCATCATTGATAAAAGGTATTAAACTTTCGGCTTTAAAAGCTGGGAATCTGTATACTAAAGAGGGTTAGAGTTTAGGGCATAAGGTCTTAATTGCAAACATAAAACTGAAAGCCAAAATAAAAGGTAGAAAGTTTAAAGACGGGTTTAGTCTTAATACTTGATACTAATTACTTGATACTATGTTATTAGAAAATATACAAAAAGAAAGCCTGGATTTATTGCGACAGTTGATCCGCATCCAGTCTTTTAGTAAAGAAGAAGATCGGACGGCGAATTTAATTGCGCAGTTTTTAGAGGAGAGAGGCGTTGAGACGCAGCGTAAAATGAATAACGTTTGGGCTTACAACAAACATTTTGATCCTGCTAAGCCAACATTGCTTTTAAATTCACATCACGATACGGTTAAGCCTAATTCTGGTTACACCCGCGACCCTTATGATGCCGCAATTGAAGGTGATAAACTGTTTGGTTTGGGCAGTAATGATGCTGGTGGTTGTTTAGTATCGCTAATCGGAACCTTTTTGTATTATTATGAGCAGGAAAATTTAAAATACAATATCTGTTTGGCAGCGACTGCCGAGGAAGAAATTTCTGGTAATAATGGATTAGAACTGGTTCTTCCCGATTTGGGAGAACTGGAGTTTGGTATCGTAGGCGAGCCTACAGAAATGAATTTAGCCATTGCCGAGCGCGGTTTGTTAGTGTTAGATTGTGTATCGCATGGTAAAGCCGGTCATGCGGCACGTGAAGAGGGAGAGAATGCGATTTACAAAGCATTAAAAGATATCGAATGGTTTAGAAACTATCAGTTTCCAAAAGTTTCGGAGGTTTTCGGGCCATTAAAAATGACCGTTACGATTATCAACGCAGGTTCGCAGCACAATGTTGTACCTGCAAATTGTAATTTTACGGTTGATGTTCGTGTAACCGATGCTTACACTAATGAAGAGGTTTTAGAGATTATCAGGGCAAATGTTGATTGTGATGTTACCCCACGGTCTATCCGCTTAAAACCATCATCGATTGATAAAAACCATCCGGTTGTTCAAGCTGGTGTTGCCCTTGGAAAAACTACTTATGGTTCGCCTACTACTTCCGATCAGGCATTGTTAGATATCCCATCAGTAAAATGTGGCCCAGGATTTTCTGGTCGCTCGCATATGGCTGATGAGTTTTTGTATGTGCGAGAAGTAGCAGAGGGGGTAGCGGGGTATGTAAATATGCTTAAACCGGTTATAGAAGGTTGAGGGTTTAAGGTTGATGGTGGCTTGGATGCCCAATTTAGATGCTTTCATACACTTTACAAACCTTGTGTTTGCTGTGAAAAACGCTGCGTACTGTGGTAAAATGATAGAATAGCCTTGTGTGCTTTGCGGAAAACTTAGCGCCCTTTGCGGTTAAATAAATTTAAAATGAAGATTTGGCAAAAAAATATAGATGTAAATCAGTTTGTAGAGCGTTTTACGGTTGGTAAAGATCGTGAACTGGATCTGCAAATGGCAAAGTTTGATGTATTGGGCTCTTTGGCGCATACACAGATGTTAGAAAGCATTAATTTGCTAACAGCTGAAGAACTGAAAACGGTTCAACAAGAGTTGAAAAATATTTATGCTGAAATTGAAGCTGGAAATTTCACCATCGAAGACAGTGTAGAAGATGTGCACTCACAGGTAGAGTGGTTGCTTACACAACGTATTGGCGAAGCAGGCAAGAAAATCCATAGTGGGCGTTCGCGTAACGATCAGGTGCTGGTTGATTTGAAACTGTTCTTTAGGGCTTGTATCGAAGATATGGTTGGCCAAACCTCAACCTTGTTTAATAAGCTAATTGAGCTGAGCAATACACACAAAGATAAATTGATGCCGGGTTATACGCATTTGCAGATTGCCATGCCATCGTCTTTTGGTTTGTGGTTTGGTGCTTATGCCGAAAGCCTGGCAGATGATATGGAACTGATGTTGGCTGCCTGGAAAATCTGTAATAAGAATCCACTAGGGTCAGCTGCTGGTTATGGTTCTTCATTCCCTTTAAACAGGACTTTAACAACCAATTTGCTAGGTTTTGAAAGTTTAAACTACAATGTAGTTTATGCGCAGATGGGCAGAGGTAAAACGGAAAGGATTTTAGCACAGGCAATGAGTGCAGTTGCAGCAACCTTAGCTAAAATGGCGATGGATGTGTGTTTATTCATTAATCAGAATTTTGGATTCATCAGTTTTCCGGCAGAGCTTACCACAGGTTCGAGTATTATGCCGCACAAGAAAAACCCTGATGTTTTTGAGTTGATCCGTTCGCGTTGCAATAAAATTCAGGCTTTGCCGAATGAAATTGCCATGATGATTACCAATTTACCATCAGGTTATCACCGCGATTTACAATTGCTGAAAGAAAATCTTTTTCCAGCAATTACTTCTTTAAACGAATGTTTGGAGATCGCTACTTTTATGTTCCAGAACATCACGATAAAGGATGATATTTTAAAGGATAAAAAATACGATTACCTGTTTAGCGTTGAAGTAGTGAATGATCTGGCGCTCCAAGGTGTTCCATTTAGAGAGGCTTATAAAATTGTTGGCGAACAGATAGAAAATGGTAGTTTTGCACCATCTGGCCAAATACATCATACGCATGAGGGAAGCATTGGCAACCTTTGTAACGAACAGGTTTCTGCAGCAATGCAGGGTGTGCTGTCTCAATTTGGTTTCGGAAAAGTGAATAAAGCAATAGAAGATTTAATTCGCTAATTATAAAGGCGATAATAAATAATAATATATGAAAGTTTCAGTATTGGCCAGTTCATTGATCGGCTCAGAAATTATAAAAATCGGTAATGAAGTTAACGAAATGAAGCGTAAAGGTGCTTCGATCGCTAATTTAACCATAGGCGATTTTGACGCAAACATTTACCCAATCCCAACTGAATTAAAAGCTGGCATTGTAGAAGCGTACAATGCCAACCAAACCAATTATCCGCCTGCTGATGGTGTTTTGCCTTTGCGCGAAACAGTTTCGGAATTGTTAAAGGATAGATTTGGGTTAGAATACAACACCAACAGCATTTTAGTTTCTGGTGGTTCACGCCCTTTAATTTATGCTACTTACCTGGCTTTGATCGATCCTGGAGATACTGTGGTTTTCCCTGCACCATCTTGGAACAACAACCACTATTCTCACTTAACTTCGGCAAAAACAATTGCGGTAGAAACCGATGCTGCGCATAATTTTATGCCAACGGCAGCGCAATTAAAACCACATTTAAAAGGGGCAACCTTATTGGCGCTGTGTTCGCCATTAAACCCGACAGGAACCATGTTCGATGCCGATTCCTTAGCTGAAATCTGTGATGCTGTTTTAGAGGAAAATGCATCTCGTGCAGCTGATGAAAAACCGTTATACATGATGTATGATCAGATTTATTCGCTTTTAACCTTCGGAAAAGAGCATGTAAACCCAGTTTCTTTGCGCCCTGCAATGCGTCCGTTTACGGTTTTTGTTGATGGTAGTTCGAAATGTTTGGCGGCAACTGGTGTACGTGTAGGTTGGGGTTTTGGTCCGGAAGATATTATCAATAGAATGAAAGCTTTGGTCGGTCATATGGGTGCCTGGGCGCCAAAAGCCGAGCAAGTGGCCATGTCTAATTATTTTAACGATAAAGCACAGGTTGATACTTTCTTAACCAGTTTTAAAGGCCAGATTCAAGATAGCTTAAATGCACTTTATAATGGTTTTAATGAGCTAAAGAACGAAGGGTTTAATGTTGATGCTGTTGAGCCAATGGGTGCAATTTATTTAACAATCAAAATCGATTATATCGGGAAAACTACTGAAGATGGTCAGCTTTTAAAAGACAGTGCGGATGTGAATTTTTACCTGATCAAAGAAGCTGGAGCAGCTTTGGTTCCGTTCTCTGCTTTTGGAAATGAAGATAGCATGCCTTGGTTCAGGGCTTCGGTTGGTGCTTGTACCTTGCAGGATATTAAAGATATGTTGCCAAGGATTAAAACCGCTTTGAGTAAGTTGAAATAAGATTATAAGTATAAAGAAAGCCTCTTCAGTTAATTTTGAAGAGGCTTTTTTATGGATTTGATCGTCATTTCGACTGGAGTGCAGTGCAGTCGAGAAATCTATTATAGATCTCTCCATTTCGCTGCGCTCCAGTCGAGATGACGATTTTTTATAGGATTGTATTTCTGACTTCAGACTAGGGACCTTTGGACTCAAGACCCCAAACTAAAAACTCCCAACTAGTCCTCCCTACTTCCATCATCAGCCATTCTCACCATTTTTGGTTCAAACTTGGCCACTACATCAACCAGTTCAGTTTGTGCTGCCATCACTTTGTTAATGTCTTTATAGGCCATTGGCGCTTCATCTAAACCTGCACCAATTAAGGTAACATTATGATCTTTCAAAATCGCTTTCATATCCGATTTGGTAATCGATTGAATTGCTTTGGTTCGGCTCATTTGACGTCCGGCACCATGCGAAGCTGAATTGATCGCGCTCATTTCACCTTTTCCCCTAACCAAAAATCCTGGAGCGGTCATACTTCCTGGAATAATCCCCATCACACCTTTACCTGCCGGTGTAGCACCTTTTCGGTGGACAATTACTTCTTCTCCATCAAGCATTTCTTTCCATGCGAAATTATGGTGGTTTTCTACCTTGGCTAAAACTTTAGCGCCAATCGCCTTGGTTAATCTTTTATGAATCACCTCGTGACAGGCTGAAGCATAATCGCCTGCTAAGTTCATGGCAATCCAATACTCTTGCCCTTCGGCAGAATTTAGATCCAAATAAGCCAGGTTTGCAGCCTCTTTAGGGAGCTTACAGATGTCTTTGGCCAGTTTGGTGTAATGACCTGCAATGGTTGCGCCAAAGCCACGGGAACCCGAATGGGTCAATAATGCTACGTAACGGCCTTTATCGATATTTAAAATCTCATCGCGTTCGGCAAAATCAATTATCCCCCATTCTACAAAGTGATTCCCACCACCCGAAGTACCCAGTTGTGCCCAAGCCTTTCCGTGTAAATTTTTAAGAAAAGGAGTAGCATTAAATGCGTCATTTTCTAAAACGTCATGATCAGCCCTTTCATTACCTTTAAAATTCTGACCCGCACCAAATTTAGTGAAAGCAATTAATTCGCGTTTATACATGGCATCTTTCCCGAAATAATGTTTCTCTGGAATATCGAAAATACTTAAAGCCATTCTACAACCGATATCTACACCTACACCATAAGGGATAATTGCATTTCTAGTCGCTAATACACCACCAATTGGTAAACCATAGCCTTGGTGGGCATCGGGCATTAATGCCCCAGCTACCGAAACAGGCAGTTTCATGGCGATATCCATTTGATTCCTGGCACCTTCTTCTATATAATCGGCACCGAAAATTGAATAATCTTTAGCATTGCTGATCAGTTCAATGGTCCCATCTGATTTTGGATTGGCTTCCTCGATCACAGCAGTTGCCAATACATTTAATACCTTGTCATCCAAAAAACTTTCCGGATAATCTTTTACTTTTTTAAATAAGGCGAGTAATTCTTTTTCTTCAATATCCGCAAAATTTTCTTTCAGGATATCTAAAGCCATCCCTACTATTTTTCCTTCGGAATAACCTATTTCTATAAGGTCTTTCCCTGTTATGTTGTTGTTCATTGTTTAATCTTTTAATTGGCATAAAGTTCTGCTCTCATCTCAATAAGTAACGATTCAATTAGTTGAGCATCTGGTTTTTCCTGAAGCTTACTTTTTGTTGTTTCTTGTTCTACTAGCAGCATTAGTTTTTCTGCCATTTTTAATACTTCATCGTAATCAAGTTCTCCTCTTTTAATTAAAAGCAACTCCTCCCGATTTTGTCTTTTTACATTTAGTTCTCCATCGCGTACAATCTCAAGCGCTACTTGCAAAAGCCTAATGGTATGCATCATGTTTTTGGCATCGTAATCTTTGCCATGGCTTTTATTTAAACAGTATCTGTCTTCATTTCGTTTTTCTACCCATTCCCAATATTCATTATACTCCTTGCAATAAGATGAATAGCTATCGTTATTGAAAAACAAATAGGCGATTTCTTTTTCTCCTGCAGGTATTGACGAGACCGAAACCTCATTTGCCGCTTCCTTATTTGCAATCCCCTTATAATTCAATTTCTTCTCCGCATCATGAAACAAAGCATACAGATCTTTAGCATTTGGAATTTTCGACAATCCACAATCAGCTTTCGAAATAGTATTTTTTGTAAGCCAGGTTTTCGCTTTTACAGATGAATGGTTTACTGTGATGAAACAAAAGTCTAATACCGTTTTCCGGGTTTTAGGCATTGGGTTTAATATCTTTTTGTTTAATCCCTTTGCTTTTCTAATCTGGGTTAAAGCATAGCCGCCAAAAGTATCCTTACATAACTTGGATAAAATCATGTCAATATTTAGCTTCTCCGTTATCGGATGTTTGTATAAGATACATTCTTCCGGTGTTGCCAAGATTTCTACAATATTTGGGTTGTTCTTAATCAGTAATTCAATAAAACGGCCAATTTCATAATATACTTCATCGTTGCTTTCGTTACTGATTTGAGGAATATATTTCAAGCCAAAAAACATTTCTTTTGGCATATAATATATTCCTTTTATATCAGTGTCAGATTGTGGAGTGGCTAATCCATAGGCTTTACTACCGCTTAAACATTCGAATAATAATAGGTTTTTGTCCTTTAAATCTTTAATCGTCATAACGGTTTATTGTTTTTCTAAAAAGGACGTCGAGCATTTCTGAATCAAAACTTTCTTTTGGTAAATCTTTAGCGCCTTCAGTACAGTTTTTAAATTCCTCATCAATATAGTTACTTAGCTCAGGATGTATTTTAATAATATATCCTTCTGCAGCGGTTGACTTTAGTGTAATCAGGTCTTTCACCAACTTTTGAAGGTGTTCTGGCATTAAGTTCAAAAGTGGTCCAATGGTCATTGGTGCTATCGTATTTTTTTCCAGGCACCATTTAGCCGAAAGTAGGGGGCGAAGTACATAAAAAAGTTTTTTTATTTTAATTTCGTCACTGTTTACTACGGTTTCTAGCGCACTGTGTGCTATTCCTAAATAATGGTTGATATTGGTCTTCCTGTAAAAATAAGATTGGCATAATCTCCATAATTCTTCCCTGAAATGATCCTTTTCTCCATAAACGATAGGAGATTGTAACCATTCGAAAGGAGTGGTGTTCGATTTCCGGATCAGTTTAAGTACTTTCTTTATATCCCATCCGTAAATATCCAGTTCATCATTAATAGGAAAGCCCAATTGATCATCCTTATCCTGAACCGAAAGATAAAAGTTGAGCGGGCGTACATAAATAAAGCGGACATCGAAATCACTATCCGGTGATGGAAATTCCCATCCCCTGCTACCTGATTCACATGCAAATAATATTTTGATATCATTTGATCTTTCTATTTCTGCAAGTCTGTTTATTATTGTAGTTTTCATTTTATTCCTTGTTCAATCCCCGGCAGGTAATACTCACCTAACCGAGGAGTTTCTAAATTTAATTTATTTTACGAAGATTTGTTTCAATTGATCTACAATTTGTCCACTACCCGATAAGCTGATGTTGTTGATTTTTTCTGCGATTTTCTCTACATACTCCATCTCTTTCAACTTATACAACATAGCGTTGTCTTCCATCAATTTGGCTGTATTCAACAAACTTCTGGTCGAGGCCGTTTCTTCTCTCCGGGTAATGATATTGGCTTGGGCTCTTTTTTCGGCCACTAAAACCTGGTTCATAATTTCTTTAACGTCGCCAGGTAAAACGATGTCTTTAACACCACAGTTGGTTAATTTTACACCCAAGTTTTCAACCTTATCCAAGGTGATGGTCATTACCATTTCAGCAATTTTTTCTTTGCTTTCCATCAATTCGTCAAAAGTCATTAAGCCAATACATTCTCTTAATGCCAATTGCATGGTGATGTACAATTGTTTTTCAAATTCTTTGTTCTCCAATAAGGCCTTGACGATGTCATCAACTTTATATTGAATGCTGAAATTTACCCTCAGTTGCGCTTTATCCTTTGTTAAGATTTCTTGTCCGATAATCTCCATATTCAATTGTCTCATATCGGTTTTCAAAACTTGAACGGTAGTACTGTTTTTCCAGTAAACATAGTTTCCTGCTTCCAATACGTTTTCAAATTTACCATCAATAAACAATAAAGCTTTTTCAAAAGATTCTACTTTATAAGCCCTGATATAATTCAATAATGGTGCTTTCTCCAATAAGTTTTTATCAATGGTTTCATCAATTTTGATGTTACTGATATCTACTTTAATAAAGTCATATGCAGACAAACCTTTCCAGATGGCGTGTCTGCCAGCCGTTAAAACGTTCTTGAAATTTTTGTTTTGATAAACCAAGGCCAATTCATTATCGGCAACACTTACCAAGTGAATCAAATTCACAAAATCTGTGTTTTCCAATAAGATATCCAATTCGGCAACTGTGTAATAGTACTCTTTTGCCATATCATACAAAGTCATGTCTTCACCGAAACCTAACCAGTAAGTTCCAGCTGTTAAAACGTTTTTTAATTTTCCTTTTTTAAACACCAATCCAACATAATTGGTGTTAATTGTTACTCTTTTCATGTTTTTTTGATGTTAAGATTTATAATTATTTAATTTTTGTTTTACAAAGCATTGCAAAAGCACATTCATTTTTTTCTTGCGGAAGCAAATTGAATCTTGATGTTTTTAAGAATGAAATCAAGCTTTAGCAAGTAGGTAAATCCGAGGATTTAAATAAATTTTTCGGCGAGATTTGATTTTTAAATCAGCTCTTTCATCGTTTTTACTTTCAAAGCAAAAGGCAAATTGCGTTCAGATTCATCAAAAATCTTAAAGCCGAATGCGGTTTTGCAATGCTGTTCTTTTGAGCGATTTGAAAAGTTGCCCTTCTTTAGATGGATCCTAATTCCATTGCATTACCATTTTGCTATTCCAAGTGATGGTTGGAAGCAGGATTCGAACCTGCATTTTGGTTGGTACTCTAACCCCTGAGCTATTCCGGTATATCGGAAGTGGGATTCGAACCCACGGCACACAACGTGTTTTAGACAATCTATCATAATTCTTATCAGCATATTCTAAGCAATTTGCCCGAATACTTTGGGGCTATTCCGAAACCCACAACATTGGATAAGTTTTATTTAGTATCGCCATCCCTTTCGGGATTTCCTTATATCAATCTGATTATGATAACCACTACTAATGTAACCCTGTCCGGCGTATCCCGAACAGGGGCTTCATAAACGAGAGCGCATATCATTTAGAACAGTAAACTGTTTCTGTCAATCAGATTGTTGTTATTAACATTTATCAAAGAACTTTATCGACTGGCGACATTACAAAGATGCCACCACCACTACGCGGCAGATTTGCGTAGTAAAATTTATTTTTGTATAAAAGAACTAATTTGTTGATAATTAGATTGATAAATTTAATTTTTCCATTATATTTTTTCTTTTATCCTCTAATTACGCAGTTGTATTGCGTAGATGATAAATGCTTTGCTATATTTAGTTAAGCTTTTCGATCAGATTTTTAGCTTCGTACTCAAATTGATTAAAAATGGCAGTAAATAAATTGGCGCTCATCCGGTATAAAACCATCGACGATTGCTTGAAGAACCGTTACCGTAAATGGACACTAGAAGATCTTATCGAAAAGGTATCGGCAACCCTGTACGAGCTTGAAGGGATTACCACCGGGGTAAGCAAACGGACCATTCAGGCTGATATCCAGCTCATGCGGAGTGATAAGCTTGGCTATAATGCGCCGATTGTGGTGAAGGATAAACGTTTTTATGCCTACGAAGATTCTGGTTTTAGCATTACCAAAGCACCAATCAATAACGCTGATGTAGATAAAATGAAAGAAATTGTAGGTGTACTGAAACAGTTCAATGCCTTCAATTATTTCGACGAAATGAGCGATATGATTGCCCGTTTAGAAAATAACCTCTACAAATCGACCAAACAGAGTGGAAATAATATTCAATTGGAGAGTAATAAGCTGGTTAAAGGTTTAGAATGTATCCCGCCTTTGTATCAGGCGGTTTTAAATAAACGATCTTTATTAATAGAATATAAATCGTTCAAGGCACAACAATCACAACAGGGAATTTACTATCCGTATCTGTTAAAAGAATACCGCAACAGATGGTTTTTGATCTGTAAAGCGAAAAAACGGCCAGGGATCTTAAATTTGGCATTGGATAGGATAGTAGAATTTCAGGAATTGCCTAACGAAGAATTTGTAAGTTATCAAGGCGTAGATTTTGATCGGTATTATGAAGATCTGATCGGTGTAACGAAAAACGAACGTGACCGTGCACAAAAAGTAATCCTCGAATTTACCAACGATCATGCGCCCTACGTCGTAACGAAACCGATGCATCAATCGCAGGTAGTATTAAGTAAGAACGAGAAAACAACAACTTTTAGGATCGATGTGGTACTAAACTATGAACTGGAGCGCGAAATTTTAGGCTTTGGAGAGTGTGTTAAAGTGCTTTCGCCACGATTGTTGATTTCAAAAATTAAAAGGCGTTTGGAACAAACTTTTAGTCAATACGAAACTAAAGAGGGAATGGATATTAGTAATTGAATTTTGAATGAGAGAATATTGGCAATTCCGCTAATAAAATCTCTCATTCAATCACCCTGTCATTCAATTTTAACTCTTAAACTCGCTGGTTTTATGGAAATCGATATCAGGATAATCCTGTTTGGTTAAATTAATCATGTATTCACTATCAGCCAGATAAACCGGATTGGCTTCTTTATCGAAACCGATGTGCTGTTGTTTACGTTTTACAAATTCATCCAGTTTCTTTCTGTCGGTAGAAGTTACCCAGCTCGATCGGGTATAACTCAAGGTTCGGAAACGACATTTTGCACCATATTCGTGCTCTAACCTGAAGTTGATTACCTCGAACTGAAGCTCACCAACCGCACCGATCACTTTCCTGTTTCCAGGCTGCATAACAAATAACTGCGCAACTCCTTCATCGGTTAACTGCTCAATACCTTTTTCCAATTGTTTGGTACGCATTGGATCCATATTTTCAACCTCTTTAAAAATAGATGGAGAGAAACTAGGGATACCTTTAAACTGCAGCTTTTCGCCTTCGGTTAAAGTATCGCCAATTTTAAAGTTGCCACTATCGTATAAACCCACCACATCACCTGGCCACGCCTCTTCAACAATACTTTTTTCGTTCGCCATAAAGTCCATCGGGTTGGAGAATTTCAGTTTCTTATCCTGGCGGGTATGGTAATAGAATTTATTACGTTCAAACTTGCCAGAGCAGATCCTTAAAAAGGCAATCCTGTCGCGGTGTTTTGGATCTAAGTTGGCGTGGATCTTAAATACAAAGCCACTGAAATTTTTCTCTTCAACCAGTACATCACGCTCTTCAGCCTCTCTATGTCGAGGGCTCGGGGCAATATCAATAAAGGTATCCAGGAGTTCTTTTATCCCGAAATTATTAATCGCACTGCCAAAAAATACTGGTGCAACCAAGCCATCGGTATATAAATCCTTATCTATCTTCCCGTAGATACCATCAACCAATTCAACATCATCTTTCAGTGTATTGATTTCGTTCTCTTTAAGGTAATTCAATAAAGATGGATCATTTAAATCACTGGCCGCCACAACCGAATCGGTTACTTTGGTTTTGTCTGAATTGAATAAATTTAAATGTTTGTTATAAATGCTGTAAACACCTTTAAACGTATGTCCCTGACCAATAGGCCAGGAAAGCGGACAAAGGCTGATATTTAATTTTTCTTCAATTTCATCCAATAAATCGTAAGCCTCTTTACCTTCACGGTCCATTTTGTTGATGAAGATAATTACCGGGGTGTTACGCATGCGGCAAACCGACATCAGTTTTTCGGTCTGTTCCTCCACACCCTTTACACAATCTACTACCAAAATAACACTATCTACCGCCGATAAGGTTCTGTAGGTATCTTCCGCAAAATCTTTGTGACCAGGTGTATCGAGAATATTGATGCGTTTACCGCTATATTCAAATCCCATAACAGAAGTTGCAACCGAGATACCACGTTGCTTTTCGATCTCCATAAAATCGGAGGTATTACTCTGGTTCGCTTTGTTCCTTTTTACCGCACCGGCAGTATTAATAGCACCACCAAAAAGCAGAAATTTTTCTGTCAATGTGGTTTTGCCCGCATCGGGGTGGCTAATAATGGCAAAGGTTTTACGTTTTTCTATTTCAGGGTTAAGCATAATAAAATTTTGGGTGTAAAGAGTGATGAAACCTTGTTAAAGGAATTTAACAGCGATAAGATTTGAATATTGTTGTTTCATCAGGCCGCAAAGATAAGGAATTTGCTTAAAGTTTGAATAGGTTAATTGTTTAATTGAAAATAGGTTGCGTGTTTATTGCTTTTGAAAAGCAGGGGCAATGGTTCTTTTGTTATTGCAGTCCTGCCATACACTATAGCTCCGATTGAAGAATCGGAGGCTGCCGTTGCTGTCAGGTTTAGGTTGCTTCTGCAGTAATTCTATTGAGGTTTTTTGATTCAATAATTAAGAAATTATCGATTAAATAAAGGTTTAGACCAAAAATATCCGCTTAAAGTTAAATTTTCTCACCAATCATTGTTTAATTTTGTGCTAAAATGTTTAGCTTTATTCATCCCTCCGTTTATTGTTGACTAAAATTTTACTGCCGATGCCCACTTTAGAAGAAACTTCTATGCCCGCAGAAATTGCGGCTAAATTTGTTAATTATACCTCAAAACACGTTTTCTTAACCGGAAAAGCGGGAACAGGTAAAACAACTTTTTTACGGAAACTCATCCAGCTTACGCACAAAAAAGCCTTAATTGTTGCACCAACGGGTATTGCTGCAATCAATGCAGCCGGGGTAACTATCCATTCGCTTTTCCAACTTCCTTTTGGGGCTTTTTTTCCTGATGCTGCTGGCGCCTTGATTAATGAAAATATCAATTTTAACTTCAATACGCCCAAAACGCTAGTGAAACACTTAAACATGCAAGGCAATAAACGCCGCATGTTGCAGGAACTGGAGTTACTTGTTATCGATGAGGTAAGTATGTTGCGGGCCGATATGCTCGATGCCATAGATTTCGCTTTACGTTATATACGCAGGAACAGAAACCTTCCGTTCGGCGGAGTACAGTTATTGTTTATAGGCGACCTGCACCAGCTGCCACCTGTGGTAAAAAATGATGAGTGGCGCATCATGGCTAAATTTTATAAGAGTATTTATTTCTTCGATGCCCTGGCCCTGCAGGATAATCCTCCGGTTTATATCGAACTGGACAAAATTTACCGTCAGGATGATGCTGTTTTTATCGATCTGCTGAACAACCTACGGAACAACAAAATCACCGCAGAAGATACAGCCCTGCTCAGGCAGCATTTCAAACAGGATTTTAAGCCCTCTGCAGACGAAAATTATATTACTTTAACTACCCATAACAATAAAGCTGATAGCATTAACCGTGAAAGGTTAACACAGCTGAAAACTAAATCTTACTTTTTTGAGGCAAAGATTCAGGGTGAATTTAATGAATATGCTTACCCGAATGATAAAAGTTTAGAGTTAAAGGTTGGTGCACAAGTAATGTTCATCAAAAATGATATGACTGCCGAAAAGCGATATTACAATGGTAAGATCGGCGTGGTGCATCATATTGAAAAGGATATAGTTGAAATTGAACTGCCTGAAGACAAAGTGGTGATCCAGATTTCACCCTATACATGGGAGAACGTAAAATATAAACTGGATGAGGCAACCAACGAAATCAAAGAAAATGTAGCAGGTTCGTTTATCCAATACCCCATTAAACTGGCCTGGGCCATCACCGTGCATAAAAGTCAAGGTTTAACCTTTGATAAAGCCATTATTGATGTAGGTGATGCATTTGCACCTGGGCAGGCCTATGTAGCCTTGTCGCGTTTACGCTCATTAAAAGGTTTGGTTTTAACTTCTCATCTTCGTGATAGTGGTTTGCAACAGGATCAAAATGTGCATTACTTCTCTAAAACAAAACAACCTTCCGAAGTGCTGAACGAGCAGATCAGTATAGAGAGTTATACTTTTATCCGCAGTTATTTGCTTGCCGCATTTGATCTGAACCTGATCCGCTATTACTTAAAAGAACACCGCCAGACTTTTGATAAAAGCGAAAAATCGACCAAGCAAAAGCACGAAGATTGGACCGATACTGTTTATACCGACTTTCAAAAAATAACAGCCACAGCCGATACATTTGTTAATCAGCTCAAAAACCTGTTCGCACAGCAAACCGAACATACTTTATTTAATATATCGAAAAGGGTAGAGGCTGCCTTAAAATATTTTAATCCCTTAGTTAAGGAAATTTCAGACCGTTTCCTGATCCAAATCGAAGTGATCAAAGAAGAAAAGCAGATTAAAACCTATGTTACAGAACTGTTAGAACTCGAAATTTTGGTGTACGAGCAATTGAAAAAAATGCATAAAAGCAAAGCATTGTTGCAAGCGCTCATTGCTGGGAAAGAGTTTAGCAAAGCCGATACCGATGCACTGTTGAATACGGTCGAAAGAAACAACCAACTCCAAAAAGCCATTCAGCTAAAAGGAGAAACGCTTAAAGTAAAATCTGCAGCAGAGAAAAAGAAAAAAGAGCCAAAGATTGATACCAAGTTAGTGAGCTTCGAGCTGTATGAGCAGGGCAAAATCATCGACGAAATTGCAAAAGAGCGTGGCTTTTCTGCCGGTACCATTGAGGGGCATTTGGCTTATTATGTTTCTACACAACAATTGGATGTAACCAAACTGGTAAAGGCCAATAAAATCAAAAATATCAGTGATGCGGTGGAAAGCCAGAAAACAAAATCGATGGCTACGATAAGGGAGTTTTTAGGGAAAGATTATTCTTTCGGGGAGATCAAGCTGGTATTGGCATCGTTGTTTCCATCTGAAGAATAAAATGTTTTAACCACGGAGAAAAGAGAGGTAAGGCACAGAGAACACAAAGTGTTATGAAAGAAGATTTATTAACAAGAACCATTATTGGATTGGCTATAGATGTTCATACAGCCCTGGGTCCCGGTTTGCTAGAGAGTGCTTACAAGGAATGTTTGTTTTATAAGATTGATAAGGCAGGTTTTCAAGTTGAAAAAGAAAAAATAATGCCCCTGCGATTTGAAGATGTAAAGTTGGATTGTGGTTATCGAATTGATATCTTGGTTGAGAATAGATTGGTTTTAGAATTTAAAAGTATAGATTCCCTAAATGATATTCATCTTGCACAAATGTTAACCTATATGAAATTAGGTGGATATAGATTCGGGTTATTAATGGATTTTAATGTTTTAAGATTAAAAGATGGAATTGAGCGGGTAGTAAATGGATATTAAAATAATCTCTGTTTCCTCTGTGCAAACTCAGTGCCCTCTGTGGTTAAAAGCTATATGAATATTTTGTTTCCTTTGCGAAAAACTTTGCGAACTTTGCGGTTAAATGGAAAAGGTTAAAGTTTTAGCGCAGTACATGCCCGAACCAGCGGCACCGCTAATTGCAAAATGGATAGATTATTTTCAATGTGAATTTAAGATTTCTAAAACCCGTTTTACAAAATTGGGCGATTACCGCCATCCTTATCAGGGCAAAGGGCATCGCATTTCGGTGAATTTTAACCTCAATCATTACGCCTTTCTGGTTACTACCGTACACGAGTTCGCGCATTTACTCACCTGGAACGATTTCAAGAATAAAGTAAAACCGCATGGCACAGAGTGGAAGAAGAACTTTCAGCGGATGATGGTTCCCTTTTTTGAACTGAATATCTTTCCAGCCGATATCCACAAAGCGATTGATAATTATATGTCGAACCCGGCGGCATCCAGCTGTTCTGATCTGCATTTATCGCGAGCCTTAAAAAAATACGATAGCAATAAAACCGAGACTTTGCATTTGGAGCAATTGCCGATTAATACCACTTTTAAAATTAAAGATGGCCGGCGTTTTACCAAAGGCGAACGCATTAGGAAGCGGTACCGCTGTATATGTTTAGACGATAAGCGATTATATCTGTTTAATCCTTTGGCAGAGGTTTTTGTAGTGGAATAAGATTAATTTGCTGTCATCCTGAATGCAATGAAGAATCTTTTGCAAAATAGCTCTGCAATTACATTTTGCGTTTGAAGATACTTTAGATTAATGCCATTTGAAGTGCCAATAGTAAACAGATTCTTCGCTGCGCCCAGAATGACAAATCAGCTACACAAACTTAAACTCATCTCCATCAAATAAACCTTTGTCGCTCAGTTTTAAGTGTGGAATTACCAATAAAGCCATAAAAGAAAGCGTCATGAAAGGGGCAAGCAAAGTAGAGCCTAAATCTTTCGCAAATTGATCTATTGAAGTATAACTTTCTGCAACCTGATAACCGTTATGGTTACTCATTAAGCCTGCTACCGGTAAAGCTAAAACTTCTTTTTCCCCATTTCCCAATGCCACTACGCCACCGGTTTCATTAATCACCAGATTTACGGCTTCACAGATACTTTTATCGTCTACGCCGACAGCAATAATGTTATGACTATCATGTGCAACACTTGATGCAATGGCGCCTTCTTTTAAGCCAAAGTTTTTAACGAAGGATATTGCAATAGGGGCATCATGATAACGGTTTACCACCACCATTTTTAAAACATCGTTTTCCGGATCACTAATGATATTTTGATTTAAAACTTTCGGTTTTGCGGATATTCTATTCGTAATCAATTGTCCATCCAATGCTTCAATAACTGGAATTTCTTTTTGTCCGGTGAATGGATAAATAAAATCTTCTTCCTTTTTCAAACTGCAATCGAAATGGTTTACCGATTCTCGATCTTCGACATGTTTTACCCAATTACCCACTATTTTTCCATTTTCGGCAAGCAATATCCCATCTATATAGGTTTGTTTAACCTTGAATGTTTTTAAATCTTCAAGCACGATAAAATCTGCATCATCATTGATCTGAAGTGAGCCAACATCTAATTTATAGTGAAGAATAGGATTGATGCATGCTGCCCGCAGTATATTGAATATATTGATCCCTTTTTCTACTGCCCTTGCACAGAGCTGATTAATATGGTTTTCGACTAAACTATCAGGATGTTTATCGTCGCTGCAGAACATCATCATTTCCGGCCAATCGTTCAATAGATCGATCAGTGCCTCAAAATTTTTGGCTGCGCTTCCTTCACGGATAAGGATTTTCATACCGCGCTGTAATTTATCTAATGCTTCTTCGGCGGTAAAACATTCGTGATCGGTAGAAATTCCTGCATTGATGTATTGTTGAACAGCATCGCCACGTAAGCCCGGGGCATGCCCATCAACAGGTTTACCCAAATGGTGCGCAGCAGAAATCTTTTTTAAAACCTCTTCATCTTTATAAAGTACGCCTGGGAAATTCATCATTTCGCTGAGGTATTTTATTTCAGGACGTTCTAAAAGTGATTTTACGTCATCATGATCCAATTCAGCTCCGGCCGTCTCAAAAATGGTAGCTGGAACACAGCTTGGGGCACCAAAATTGAATTTAAAAGGCACGGTATTGCCATTTTCAATCATAAATTCTACACCTTCCATACCACAAACGTTGGCAATCTCGTGTGGATCGCTAATGGTTGATACCGTTCCATGAACAACCGCCAATCGTGCAAATTCACTTGGAATTAACATGCTGCTTTCGATATGCACATGGCTATCGATAAAGCCTGGTGAGATAAAATGTGCTCCTTCTTTCTGTTCAGAAATTTTAGAGATTGATTTTATTTTTCCACCCTCAACGGCTACTTCGCCAAAGAAAATATTCCGCTTTGTGATGTTGATGATATTTCCTTCGACTTTAAAATTGCCCATGCTGTTTATATAAATTAGCCACGGAAACACGGATTGGCACGGAATTAATAGTTAATGTTCTCCGTGATTGCTGTGTCTCCGTGGCAAAACTATTTAATATTTCAATAATTTATCAATCATTTCTGCTAATCTTGCTTTGGCCAAGAAATCTTCCTCCAATACCTTACTCATTGGAATTGCCGTATCTAAGCTTGCACAGCGCATTACAGGTGCATCGAGATCAGAGAAACAGTGCTCTCCAATCCAGGCAGATAGTTCGGCGCCAAAGCCATTGGTTAAGGTATCCTCATGCAAAATTAAAACCCTTCCTGTTGCTTTAACCGCTGCCCTTACTGTTTCTTTATCCCAGGGCTGAAGCGTGCGCAGATCGATTAATGTGGCATGGCTTTGCGGATATTGCTTCAGGTAATCTAACGCCCAGTGCACACCCAATCCATAAGTAATGATCGTGAATTTACTTCCTTCCACAAGCCTAACTGCTTTACCAATCTCTGTAGTATAATAGCCATCAGGAACACGAGCACTTAAACTCCTGTAGAGGTATTTATGTTCGAAATAAAGCACTGGGTTTGGATCTTCAATCGCTGCCAATAGCAAACCTTTCGCATCTTCAGGGAAAGCTGGATAAACAATTTTTAAACCCGGTGTTTTGGTAAACCATGCTTCATTACTTTGTGAATGGAATGGTCCAGCCCCTGTTCCGGCACCCGTGGGCATGCGCACTACCACATCGGCCTTTTCGCCCCAACGGTAATGCGTTTTGGCCAGGTTATTCACGATCTGATTAAAGCCAACGGTTACAAAATCTGCAAATTGCATTTCTACAACAGCTTTATGGCCATTTATGGACAAGCCTAAACCTGCCCCCACAATGGCCGATTCGCATATAGGGGTATTGCGGACTCTGTTTTTGCCATATTTAGCAGTAAAACCATCTGTAATTTTAAAAGCCCCACCATAATCGGCAATATCCTGGCCCATTAAAACCAGGTTGGGGTATTTTTGCATGGCCAAGTCTAATCCGTCGGTTATTGCATCTAAATATCTTTTTTCTGTAGAAATTTGACTAGGTTGGACAACATCTTGCTGGTAAGGAAAATACATATCAGCCTCTTCCTGATCGGCATTAGCGATAGGCTCATCTTCATTAAAAGCTTCTTCAACTTCCAGCTCTAAATCTCTTTTAACCTGGATTTTGATGTCGATAATTGAATCTGAGGTTAAAACACCCTGCTCAATTAAATACGCTTCGTAATTACTCAAAGGATCTTTCTTTCCCCACTCATCCAACAATTCTTGCGGAACGTATTTAGTACCTGATGCTTCTTCATGTCCACGCATTCTGAAAGTAAGGCATTCTACCAAAACCGGTCTTGGATCTTTTCGGATTTCCATAGCCAGTTGATTGATGGTATCATAAACTTCTAAAATATTGTTCCCATCTATCTGAATACCCTCAACGCCATAACCAATGGCCTTATCAACCAGGTTTTTGCACCTGAACTGCTCCGATTTTGGGGTGGAAAGTCCATATCCATTATTTTCGATCAGGAAAATAACAGGAAGGTTCCAAACTGCAGCAACATTTACTGCTTCGTGGAAATCGCCTTCACTGGTTGCCCCTTCTCCGGTGTAAACTAATGTGGCGTGCGGTTTATTAGCTAAAACATCGGCCAGAGCAATACCATCGGCTAGAGCCATTTGTGGGCCAAGGTGGGATATCATCCCAATTATTTTATATTCTTGTGTGCCGAAATGGAAAGAGCGATCACGGCCTTTGGTGAAGCCGGTAATTTTGCCCTGCCATTGGGCCATTAATTTTTTTAAAGGAATATCGCGAGCGGTAAAAACACCTAAATTACGGTGCATGGGTAAAATGTACTCATCGCTTTGCATGGCTAAGGTGCTGCCAACAGCTATTGCTTCCTGGCCAATGCCCGAGAACCATTTGCCAATTCTACCCTGACGCAACAGTTTGAGCATTTTGTCTTCAACCATCCGAGGGTAAAGCAATCTTTTGTATAAGTTCAGTAAGAACTCGTCGTCTTTATCACCTCTGTTAAATTGCATATCTGGTTATTTTGACTAATGAGTCCTGATTTAAGACTCCTTATTTTTTTTCAATTCTTCCCATTGTTTAGCAAAAGATTTATCGGCAACTTTAGGCATCTCCCGATATTTGCCCCAGCTCTTTTTGAAAAATCTTTTGAGCATAAAGTTTTTAAACTTTCCGCCAAAAAAATCCATCCATTTGCGCTTTTGCATCATTCTGCTAAACATGCTCCAGCCAATTTCCTCTTTTTTGCCGTTTTCATGCCCTGCGGCGGCATCTCTACGGTTAAGCAAGAGCATTTTATGGATATCGATTTTTACCGGGCATACTTCTGAACATTTGCCGCAAAGACTGGAAGCATAGCTTAGGTGTTTAAACTCTTCCATGCCCTTTAAGTGAGGAGTGATTACCGAGCCGATTGGGCCACTATAGGTTGTATTATAAGTATGTCCACCAATATTTTTATAAACCGGGCAAGCATTTAAACATGCACCACAACGGATGCAGTACAAGCCCTGTCTCTGGTCTTTTTGTGCCAATAAATTGGTGCGGCCATTGTCCAGCAAAATCACATACATTTCCTCTGGCCCATCTGTTTCATTGGCTTGGCGTGGACCACTTAAAATGGTATTATAAACCGTTAAGTTTTGTCCCGTTCCGTGCGAAGCCAGTAAAGGCCAGAACAGATCAAGATCTGCCATAGAGGGAATTACCTTTTCGATACCTACTATGGCAATGTGGATTTTAGGGAAAGTGGTGCTTAAACGTGCATTGCCTTCATTCTCCGTTAGGGCAATACTTCCTGTATCGGCAATTAAAAAATTGCCACCACTGATGCCAATATCAGCATTTAGGTACTTGTCGCGGAGTAATTCTCTTGCTTTTTGTACCAGCTGCGGGGGAGTGGCATCTATAGGTGTGCCAAATTTATCGTGAAATAACTGCGCTATATCTGTTGCACTTAGGTGCATGGCCGGTGTAACAATATGATACGGAGCCTGCCCAAGCAACTGAACAATATATTCGCCCAGATCACTTTCTAAAGATTCGATGTTGTTCTTTTCCAGGAAGTCGTTTAAGTGGATTTCCTCGGTGGTCATCGATTTTGATTTGATAACCGTTTTGCCGTTGTTTCTTTTAATGATATTGAGGATTTCCTGTTGGGCTTCTTCAGTATCATTGGCCCAAATTACCTTACCGCCGCGGCGTTGGAAATTTGATTCGAATTCTGGCAAGAATTTATCAAGGTTTTCCATCACACGCCATTTGATTACGTGTGCCTTTTTTTTGGATGCCTCTAAATTTTCGAATTTTGATAAGCCCCGTTCAACAGCTGCATTGTATTTCCCAATATTATAATTTATGGTTTTACGATGCGGTAGATCGAAAGCTTTCTCGTCAGATTTCTCTAAAAATTCCTCGGCAATATTCATCAATAGTTATTTTGTAATAGGTAACGAATATTAACTGATTTTAGTTTTTAGCTACTTCGTTATAACATCAAAGATAGGAATTTATGCAGGTGCGAAAAGGTATTGTGCATAAAAAAGCCCCGACATTTTGTCGAGGCTAAGCATTTTGAATGATTATTTCTTTGGATTTCCTTTTCCATCCATATCTACTGCCGGGCGTTTTGCGCTGTTGGCCAATTCCCATGCGGTAAAGTAGGTTAATTTTGCTCTTTTGGCCAAAAGTGGGAAGTTAATTTTGCTTACTTCATCACCAGGTTTATGGTAGTCTTGTTGTAACATGCCGTCATAATAGAAGATGATCGGAATACCCAATTTAGCAAAGTTATAATGATCTGAACGGTAATAAATCTGCTCAGGATCTTTTGGATCATCATATTTATAATCCAGTTTCATTTTGGTATAGGTTGCGTTAACTCGCTCACTTAAGTTAGCCAAATCACTACTCAACATTCTCGAACCTACAGAGTAAATGTAATTTGCCGAATCTGCTTTACCTAAATATTCTTCGCCAGTACGGCCAATCATATCGGTATTTAGATCAGCAATGGTATTTTCGACAGGGAAAACAGGATGCTCCGAGTACCATTCAGAACCCCAAAGTCCTTTTTCCTCACCAACAACAGTCATGAAAAGGATGCTACGCTTAGCGCCTTTTCCGGCTTTTTTAGCATCAGTAAATGCTTTTGCCATTAATAAAACGCCCGTAGTTCCCGATCCGTCATCATCTGCTCCATTGTTCACTTTATCTTTTGCATTTGGATCTGTTTCCAATCCAATATGGTCATAATGACCTGTAAGAATTAAAACTTCTTTTTTAAGTACCGGATCAGAACCTTCTAAATAACCCAGAACGTTCTCGCATCTAACTGGTGTTTCTGTTTTTGCAGCACTTGCAGAAAAAGGCACATTTAATACCTGCGAGGCTGGAGCCTGACTATCTACTATTTTCTTTTGCAGATCAGCCACAGTAGTGTTCGAGGTCTTTAACAGATCGTTTGCCAAAGCAACAGATATTGAGATACGTGGAATATCGTTTTGCTTTTGAGCTTCGACAGCAGCATTGGTTTTCACCATTACCTTGCCATTTTTAAGGGTTTCCTTGGTGTTTTCAGTTATTCTATCAACCGCTGGGTCGATCAGGATAATCGCTTTCACATTATTTTCTGCAAAATACTTTGCCCTCGCTTCAAGCGTAGCACGATAAGCTGCTCTATCAATTCTTGTACCCGGTTTTACGGTCGGATCTCCACCATTAAACATGATAACCACTTTTCCTTTGATATCGGTACCTGTAAAATCGTTATAGTTGTCTTTCTTTAAGCCATAACCAATAAATACAAGTTCGTTGGCTGAGAATGTAAAACCTTGATCGCTGATTAAGCTAGGAGATACTAAATAATCTTTCTGATATTCTTTAGGTTGACCATTAACCGTTAAATGGCTTTCTTTTAAGGTAACGTTAACCAAATCGATTTTTTGGAAATAGCTGCCATTTACAGGAGCTTTTAAGCCTAAAGATTTGAAATAATCGCGGATATAATCAGCGGCCATCCAAGCGCCTTTTGTACCTGTTTCGCGGCCTTCGTATTCATCTGAAGCCAATACAGAAAGGTGTTTGTAGGCATTTTCAGGATTAATGGCCTTGCTGAATTTTATTGCATCCTTATTCGGTATAAGGGGCCTTACCTGGCTAAAGCAACTTGCGGTAACAAGTGATACTAAACCAAGGGTTAAAAACTTTTTGTTCATTATGATAATAGTTAGTTATTTTCTTGTTAGCACGAAATCTTTTCAACCCTGTTTTGGTGACGCCCGCCCTCAAATTCAGTTGTTAAAAAGGTTGTGGTAATCTCTTTAGCCAGTTCTTCCGAAACAAATCTGGCAGGTATACACAAAACGTTTGCGTTATTGTGTTTGCGGACTAAAGAAGCAACTTCATTCTCCCAGCATAAACCTGCTCTGATGTGCTGATGTTTGTTCGCGGTGATGGCTACACCATTTGCCGATCCACAAAGTAAAATCCCATAAGTAAATTCTCCATTTTCTACAGCAGCAGCAACCGGATGGGCGAAATCTGGATAATCAACAGAATTTTCTGAGTAAGTACCAAAATCTTTTACTTCGTAATCCTGTAAAAAACCTTTTAGTATTTCTTTGTATTCAAACCCAGCGTGATCCGCTCCAATAGCAATTTTAATTTTTGTATCAGACATTGTCAAATTTATAGAGAATTATAAAATCTATTCGTAATGTTTTTGTTAGTTAGCGTAGAAAGCAGCATCAGCCTTTTTCTTCTTTTTTTCTATGTAAGCCGAAACAAAAATGCTGAGCTCATAAAGCAAGAACAATGGCGTGGCTACAATTAGCATCGTCATAATATCAGGTGTTGGGGTAACAATAGCTGCAATAATTAGGATAATAACCGCGGCATACCTTCTGCTCGATCTCATCAGCTTTGGTGTCATCAATCCAAGTTTCGACAGTACGAAAATAATAACCGGAAGTTCGAAGATAATCCCTGTGCCTAAAGTTAAAGTTGCTACAGATGATAGATACGAATCAACTGTGAATGTATTTTTAATTTCGGCACTAACGGTGTAACCTGTTAAAAAGTTAACCGATAATGGGCATACCACAAAGTAGCCAAAAAATATACCAATAATGAAAAGTACAGAAGCGAAGAAAACGAAGCCACTTGCCGATTTACGCTCATTTTCGTGTAATGCCGGTTTAATAAAACGCCAGATTTCCCATAATAAATAAGGAAAACCAACTACAATACCGCACATTACACAAACATTTAATTGCAGGTTAAACTGACCGGCCATTTCGGTGTTGATAATCTCTCCATTAATTTTGGTGATGCACATATCTGCACCAAGTGAAGGGAATTTTTCTACCAGTTTGCACATCATCCTGTAAGTCCAGAAATCTGGCTTTTTTGGACCAAATATGATTTTATCTAAAATGAATTCGTTGAAGTAAAAAGCAATACCGGTAAAAACGGCAATGGCAATTACGGCCCTGATTAAATGTTTACGGAGAACGTCCAGATGATCAAAAAAAGACATTTCTGCCTCTAATGTGGTGCTCTTTTGTCCGATAGCTTTTGTTAGTGAAGTTTTTTTAGTGTCGCTCATGTTGAAAACAAAAATACCATTCTATTTGAATAGAATGGTATTTACGTGTTAAATATAGAAATAGTTTATATTATTATGAGAAATGACTGCAAAAATAGAAAGATGCTACAAAAGGAGCTTTTAACGTTGCCCTTTAATTATACTCAGTTGCTTTAAATTTGCGGCGTTGTTATAATTAAATTGATATACCCCATCGTCTCCTGTAACGATTAAAGATTTAGGGCCTGCAATAACATCAAAGCTTTTAATATTATTCAAATGCTGCAACATGTTGTTGCCTATTTTGGTTTTATCGGTAATATTGAAGCTCTTTATTCCATAATTGCCTTCACAGAGAAACAGATTATCGCCACTGGTGCTTAGACCGTGTGGATTTTGCATAGCATAAACTGCAATCTGTTTCGGTTTGGTGGGATCTTCTATATCTACAACTTCCAACTGATTGCTTGCTTGCATGCACATATTGCCTGTGCGTAAGGTAACGTAAGCATATTTGCCTTGTACAACAACAGGGTCGCAGGCAAAAATATGGCTGTAAGTAGATAGTTGTACGGGATTAGCCGGATCGGTAGCACTAAAAATGTGCATACCTCTATTGGTACCTATAAATAATTTATTCTCGTATGGAAAGATGGTTTCGACACCCCAACCTAAAGGAATAGCCTTTAAAAAAGTTGGGTTCGATGCAGTTTTAACGTCAAACAGACTTAAATTATTCGTGCCAACAGTATATAAATAGTCGTTCATTAAGGTAAATCTGGCCATCGAGCCACCTTGCCCAGAAGAAGAGTTGTTCGAATAAGCGAGATCATTAATTACCCCTTTGTAAGTTTGTTTCTTTACCAGGGTATCTTTATAGGTGTAAAGATACTTTTGCGCACCTGGCAAATAGAACTGATTGAAAACATCGGTTACTCTTTTTACCTGTTTGATGTTGTTCATGTTTGAGATATCAAAAGCCAGCAAATCAATAAAATTGTCGGCGTAAAGGATATTATTGTGGATCGCTAAATCTACGTTTCCCGGAATTTGCAGAAAACCCACGTTTATGGGAGCACCCGGATTAGCATTGTTGTAGATATGAATACCTTCATTTGGTTCATTAATGAAAAGATAATCGTTATAAATGTATATTTTTCCGGTTTTTTTGGCAGGAATAGCTTTTGTCATACCTACAGGTAAAGCCCTCATTTGCTGAACCGAAATCATTTTTACAATCTTTATCATTTCATACTCGTCTTTTTTGCATCCTGTAAATGCAGCGAAAACAAGTAGGAAGAGTAGTGCGTTAATTAGACTTTTTTTCATAATTGGAGTGTTTTAATATTAAACGTATGAGGTTAATTAAACGCTATACCATTCGGTAAATATTAATTGTCAGGTGTTTATCTCACAGTAACTGAAATCTAAAACAATAAAAAAGGCTATCCAAATTATTTGAATAGCCTCTTCGTATATTAAGTATAGAAATGCTTTATTATTCAGAAAACTCGAACGTTTCCATAAATTTCGTAGTGAAATTTCCTGCCCTAAAGTTTGGATCTTTCATCAACTGAAGATGGAATGGAATAGTTGTTTTTACACCTTCAATTACAAATTCGCCTAAAGCCCGCTCCATGGTACAGATTGCCTCTTCGCGTGTTTGTGCCACACAGATTAATTTAGCGATCATCGAATCGTAGTTAGAAGGAATTGAATATCCTGCATAAACGTGCGTATCAACGCGAACACCATGGCCACCCGGAGAGTGGAAATTGGTGATCCGCCCTGGTGATGGACGGAAGTTATTTGCTGGATCTTCTGCATTGATACGGCACTCGATTGCGTGCATATCAGGGAAGTAGTTTTTACCCGAAATTGGAATTCCGGCAGCAACTTTAATCTGTTCTTTGATTAAATCGAAATTGATTACTTCTTCCGTAACCGGATGCTCTACCTGGATACGGGTGTTCATTTCCATAAAGTAGAAGTTACGGTGTTTATCAACCAGGAATTCAATTGTTCCTGCTCCTTCGTAATTTACGGCCATTGCACCTTTAATAGCTGCTTCGCCCATTCTTACACGGAGTTCATCTGTCATAAAAGGAGAGGGAGATTCCTCTACCAATTTCTGGTGACGGCGTTGAATAGAACAATCGCGTTCTGATAAGTGACAGGCTTTGCCAAACTGATCTCCGATAATCTGGATCTCGATGTGACGTGGATCTTCGATATATTTTTCTAAATATAAACCATCGTTACCAAAAGCTGCACCAGATTCCTGACGGGCACTATCCCATGCATTTTCGAAATCTTCATCTTTCCAAACTACCCGCATACCACGGCCACCACCACCGGCGGTTGCTTTTAGAATAACAGGGTAGCCCATTTCATTCGCAATTGCAATACCTTCTTTAACGCTGGTAAGCAAACCTTCAGACCCTGGAATGGTTGGTACACCGGCAATTTTCATGGTTTCTTTTGCAGAGGCTTTATCGCCCATGCCATTGATCTGCTCTGGAGTTGCACCAATAAATTTGATGTTGTACTCGCGGCAGATGTTAGAAAACTTAGCATTTTCTGATAAGAAACCATAACCTGGGTGTATGGCATCGGCATTGGTTAATTCTGCTGCCGAGATAATATTTGGAATATTTAAATATGAATCTTTACTAGGAGGGGGGCCAATACAAACAGCCTCATCAGCAAAACGTACGTGTAAACTTTCGCGATCTGCGGTAGAGTAAACAGCAACCGTTTTGATGCCCATTTCCTTACAGGTACGGATAATACGCAAAGCGATTTCACCCCTGTTGGCAATTAGTATTTTTTTAAACATAATTTTTAATTTAGGATTGCACTGATTTTAAGGATTACACCGATTTGGTCGGTATCATCACAAATCTGTGAAATCAAATTAATCTGTGAAATCGGCTTCTAAATAGGTTCTACTAAAAATAACGGTTGATCGTATTCTACCGGTGATGCATTATCAACCAGGATTTTAACGATACGGCCAGAAACTTCGCTTTCAATCTCGTTGAAAAGTTTCATTGCCTCAATAATACAAACTACTTTACCCGTGCTGATTTCATCGCCAACATTAACAAACATTGGCTTGTCTGGACTAGCTGAACGGTAGAACGTACCGATCATTGGCGATTTAATCGTAATGTATTTTGAGGTGTCTTCTGCAGCCGGTACAGCAGGTGTTGCTGCATTTGGAGCAGTAGGAGCTGTAGCAACAGGGGCAGCAGCCTGAACAATCGGAGCCTGTGGTACGGTAGCATGCACAACTGTTGGTGCTTGGTTTGTTTTGATCGTGATTTTGAAGTTTTCCTGCTCAATAGCAACTTCATTTACTCCAGAACGAGAAACAAATTTAATCAGTTCCTGTATTTGTTTGATATCCATTTTTTAGGCTAGTTATGTAAAAAATAGTGTTTATTGAATTAACTAAGTTATACTTTTTTTGTTTTATTTTTCTTTGCAACCGCTTAAGGTTGATGGTTTAATGGCTCATCGTTAATGGTGATGTGCTTAATTAAGCAGCTGATTAACTCCGAGCTCCAAGCTCCCAACTCAATTACTCAGAGTCGTAAGCCCATTTAAGGTATACCGAACCCCAGGTAAAACCACCACCAAATGCAGCTAAAACGATGTTATCGCCTTTTTTCAGTCTGCTTTCCCATTCCCATAAACATAAAGGAATTGTTCCGTTGGTTGTATTTCCGTAACGTTCAATGTTGATCATTACTTTATCGGTAGTAACACCCATACGGTTTGCAGTGGCATCGATAATGCGTTTGTTGGCCTGATGAGGTACTAACCATGCAACATCATCAGCGGTTAAGCTGTTGCGTTCCATAATTTCGGCAGCAACATCGGCCATATTGGTTACTGCAAATTTGAATACTGTTGGGCCTTCCTGGTGTGCAAAATGTAGTCTTGCGTCAACAGTTTCGTGTGTTGCCGGCATAACCGAACCACCTGCTTTCATGCCCAGGAAATCTCTTCCCGAACCATCTGTTCTCAGGATGGAATCCTGAATACCGAAACCTTCTTCATTTGGCTCTAATAAAGCACAACCGCAACCATCACCAAAAATGATACAGGTTGTACGGTCTTCGTAGTTGATGATTGATGACATTTTATCGCCGCCAACAACTAAAACTTTTTTGTGTCTTCCTGACTCGATAAATGATGCACCGGTAGAAAGCCCGAAAAGAAAGCCAGAACAAGCGGCCTGTAAATCGTAACCCCAGGCATTTGTAGCACCGATTTTATCAGCTAAAACGTTTGCTGTTGCAGGGAAAGTGAAATCTGGAGTAGTGGTGCAAAAGATAATCAGTTCAATTTCTTTTGCATCAATTCCCCTCTTTTTAAGTAAACCATTTACGGCATGAACAGCCATATCGGAAGTACCTAAACCTTCTCCCTTTAAAATTCTACGTTCTTTAATTCCCGTTCTGCTGGTAATCCATTCATCCGAAGTATCAACCATGGTTTCTAACTCTGCGTTTGTAAGCACATAGTCGGGAACGTAACCATTTACTGCTGTAATAGCAGCGTGAATTTTACTCATTTTAAGAATTTTAATAAATTATTTAAATGCCATTCTAATCTTTTCTACCAATCCTGTAGTGATCATTTCTCTGGATTGTAGAACCATATTTTTAACAGCCAGCGGACTAGAAATTCCATGTCCGATAACAACGGGAGCGTTAACGCCTAGAACCGGACTTCCACCGTATTGTTCATAATTAAAACGATCGAAGAACTCATCTTTAAGTCCCTTTTTGATGGTAAGTACGTAAAACGATTCTGCTAATTTTAGCATTATATTTCCGGTAAAACCGTCGCACACAATTACATCGGCTTTATCGTTAAATAAATCTCGTCCTTCCACATTGCCCACAAAGTTGAAAAGGTTGGTTTCTTTCATTAACGGAAAAGTAGCCATGCTTAGCATATTTCCTTTCTCATCTTCTTCGCCAATATTTATCAGGGCAACTTTCGGATCATTTATCTGCAAAAGATTTTCTGCATATAAACTGCCTAAAACACCAAATTGTAATAAAATATCGGGTTTGCAGTCGGCATTAGCACCTACATCTAACAGTAAGCCAGTACCACCTTTAATTTTTGGAAGAATTGTACATAAACAAGGGCGGATAATGCCCGTAATGGTTTTAACGCTAAAAACTGCGCCAACCAACATGGCTCCAGAGTTACCAGCACTTGCGAAAGAATCGATTTTGCCTTCTTTTAAAAGGTTAAAACCAACTGCTATGCTCGAATTTGGTTTCTGAACGATTGCTTTGGTGGGATGTTCGCCCATACCAATTACTTCATCAGTATGAACGTATTCAAAATGATCTGGATTAAAACCTTCTTCTGCAAGAATGGGTTTAATCTGTTCGGTATCGCCAATAAGAACTAAATGCTCTCCAGCGTTAAGCGATTGATGAGCAGCTATTGCTCCCAAAACAATTGCTTTGGGAGCATAGTCTCCGCCCATTATGTCGAGGCCTATTTTCATAGAAAAAATCTGTTTGTGTTAAGTCAGGTGTAATCCTGAATTTTTCAGTTGACTAAGGTATGACTAAAGCCGCTGAAAACACAAACAATTTTTTAAGAAAATTACCCTATCTGAGTATTTTCGATAACCAGTTTGCCGTTGTAGTATAAGTTACCATCAACGTTGTAAGCACGGTGAGGTACGTGAATAGCACCTGTTGCCGAGCATGTTGCTAAAGAAGGAGTAACCGCTTTATAGTGTGTTCTTCTTTTATTTTTTCTCTGTTTCGAGATTTTCCGTTTTGGATGTGCCATTGGTGTATAATCTAATTATTTTTTTAACTTATTAAGGGCTTCCCAACGTGGGTCGCTTGTTTGTTCATTTTCTTCAGCCTGCTTTTCGATCGATAATTGATTTAAACGGTCAATCATCTCCTGATCGCAATCTTTATCTGCCTGCTCGCAGTTTTTGATATAAGGTACCGCTACATTAATCATTTCGTATAGAGGACCCGATATATCAATCTCGGTATCTTTACGGCTTAGCGAAATAATTTCTTCGTCATCGCTCTCCAGTTCATCTTCAGCAAACTTTACAATCTGCCTTTCATAAAGATTTACAGGTAACGAAAACTCAGATAAACATTTATCGCAATCTAAATTAACTGTGCCAATAACTTTGAATTTTAGAAGCAACATGGTCTCTTGTTTCTCAAGTTCCAGGTCTACTTTTAAATTTCCACTTTTAATTAACGAATACTCAAATGCATTAAAAAAGGCGTCATCAAGCTCATAATCAAACTGATGAGTTCCCAATTTTAATCCGGTAAACGGTAATGAAAATTGTTTTAGTGGGTTCAAAGTACTGTAAAATTTTAGCCTGCAAATGTAGGGATAAAATAATTAGATTAAAAATGTTTTTTAAAAATTGTTGATGTTAATCGGACAGGTTTTCAGAATGTTAATCGAAATACTGAAAGACCTTACAGGTTTCTGAAACCTGTAAGGTATGTAAGAAGGTTAGTCTGCCAATACCATTTCCTTGTTATTTCTGCTCCACTCGCTCCAGGAACCAACATAAAGCTTAGGGATGGGTAAACCGGCATAATCCATAGCTAATAGCGTATGGCAGGCGGTAATGCCCGAGCCACAATGTACAATTACGTTTTCGGGTTTAACGTGGGCCAAAGCTTCAGCATATTTTTCTTTCAATATTTCAGGGGCCAGGAAAGCACCCGTAGCATCCAAATTTTCGGTATATGGAATATTTGCCGCACCAGGGATATGCCCTGCAATTAAATCGATAGGTTCGGTAAGGCCTGCAAAACGGTTGGCATCGCGCACGTCAATCACAATATAATCGTCGGTTTTGGCAACTTTTTCTACCTCATTGATATCTGATAACGGTAAGTTCCATGCTGTGATTTCGTATTTTTCGACAGATTTTGGAATTTCTACTTTATCTGTAGTCGGAAAACCTGCTTTAACAGCCGCCTGAAAGCCTCCATCAATTACCTGTATTTTTTCATGACCGATTGCTTTTAGCATCCACCACAGCCTCGCAGCGGCGTTACCGCCGTTTTTATCATCGTAAACAATCACATGGCTGTCTTTTGTGATGCCAAGTCGCTGTAAAACAGCAGAAAACTGGTCGAATGTTGGTAAGGGATGCCTTCCGCCAATGGCAAAATCGCCAATGTTGGCTAAATCGTTATTTACATCAGCAAAGAGCGCACCAGCAAGGTGTTGCTCGTCATATCTTGCTTTTGATCCGGCACTGGCATCGATAATTACGATTTCATCGTCTTGGTTTAACCAGGTTAATTCTGCTGGTTTTATAATGGGTGATAATTTTGTGTTCATCTATGTTTTTTAGGGATAACTAATGTAATTATAATTCCAGTAATTAATATTGGAAGCCATATAAAAGAATATTCTCCAGTCTTACTAACTTTAGTGTCTATTTCGTGGCGATAAGAAAAAGGCATCATAGCGAAAACCCCATCAAAACTCTTATTACAATTAATATAATCCCAAATAGGCGCATTTTAAGTTGTTTTTCTTATAAGTGCCCATAGCCCCAAAACTGGACCAACAGCCAAAACCATATAAAGATAATGCGAATTCATTTCTTTTGCCAAAAGATTAATCACCTGGATGCTAATAATCGTAATGGCAAAGCCGATACAATTTACCAGTGTTAACGAAGTTCCCCGCAGGCTTTGGGGGGCATGTTTGGCAATTAAAGAAGAAAACAAGGGCGAATCGGCCGTGCCAGACAAGCCCCAGCAAAATAAAAATACAAGAAAAGGATATATCGAGCCGCAGAATAGGAAAAGCGGCGAGAGCAGGCAGCATAAGCCCGAAATGGACAGCGCAATGGTGGCAATCCGTTTTGCACCAAATTTTTGTGAGAGCAAACCGCCGATCATGCAAGATAAACCTCCCGATGCGATAATTAAGAACGAAAACAGCGGTATATTTAAAGTTGCATGTGCATGTTTAGTGTTGTAAAGCAACAGCATGCCGGGTAAAAAAGCCCAAAAGGTATAAAGTTCCCACATGTGCCCGAAATAGCCGAAAGCAGCAGATCGAAAATCAGGATTTTTAAAGCCATTAAAACAAGAGCGGAAATCGAATTTCTGTCCGGCAGTTCTAAATGGACCGTTTGGCACAAACCATAAAATAGCAATTGCACCAATCAGAGATAATCCCGAAGTAGCAAAGATTACGTAGTGCCAGGGAAAATTTGCTGTAAATGTTTTTAATAGATGAGGGAAGGCAGTGCCGAAAACCAAAGCACCAACTAAAAAACCCAACGATTTCCCTAGCCCATCTTTAAAGTAATCGGATGCTATTTTCATGCCGACAGGATAAATTCCAGCCAACATAAAACCAGTTAAAAAGCGAAAAAGCAACAATAAACGGACATCGGCTAGTTCTAAACAAATGCCCAGATTAAACAAGGCAGCTGCAATTCCGCAGATAAAGAACACTTTTGAGGGTGAAAAAATATCGGAAATGGCAAAAAAAGCGAAAACTAATGTTCCGCTGATGAAACCAAACTGTACCATGCTGGTGAGGTTGGCCAATAGATTTGTTTCTGTTGGGAAGCTTTTAACAAAATCTGGTAATACCGCATTGCCAGCAAACCACAGCGATGTACAGAGAAACTGTGCAATAACAATTGTGGGAAGAATGTAATTGGGTTTTTTAGTGCCGCTCATTTTGAATTTGATGCACAATTTTACCTAAAATAAACCTGATAGTAGTGGAAATATTTTTTGATATGGTGCTTCGACAAGCTCAGTATGAAAATCACAAAAAGATTGGAACGCATAGCAGGACTTTCGGAACCTATGAAACACAAGACCATGCTTTGCAAAAAAAAAATGACCACCTAAGCTGCCTTACAGATCTGAGTTTAATAAAACTTTGGTCTTTCAGCTTTAGTCTTTCTACCTTTTAAGAAGCATCATCTTTAATATCAAACTGCGTTTCAACCACTTTTCCACCTGTACGCAACTGATTGCCCAGCATTTCTTCTTGCTCCCTACGTTTTTTTACAATATGGATGGCCGAAAACAGTGCTTCGGTAAATGAAGTAGAATCAGCCAGGTCTTTACCCGCAATATCGTAGCCCGTTCCATGATCGGGAGAAGTACGCACGAAGTTTAAACCGGCGGTATAATTTACGCCATTATGGAAAGCTAATGTTTTGAAAGGAATTAAGCCCTGGTCATGGTACATGGCCAAAACGGCATCAAACTGTTTGTAGCTACCATTGCCGAAAAAGCCATCAGCAGGGTATGGGCCAAAACAAACAATACCTTTATCGTAGGCTTCCTGAATAGCCGGTGTAATAATTTCAGCCTCTTCGGCACCCAATAAACCATTATCGCTGGCATGCGGGTTTAAGCCTAAAACGGCAATTTTTGGTTTTTCGATCCAAAAGTCTTTTTTCAGGCTTTCGTTAATCAGTTTTAGCTTACCGATAATTTTCTCTTTTGTAATCGAGGTTGGAACATCTTTCACCGGAATGTGACCAGTAACTACACCTACGCGTAAATTTTCGCTGATCAAAAACATCAGCACATCTTTACTGCCACTTTTTTCCTGCAGGTATTCGGTATGGCCGGGAAAAGCAAAAGTTTCTGATTGAATGTTATGTTTATTGATCGGAGCAGTAACCAGTGCATCGATATCGCCATTTACCAGATCGGCTGTTGCACGCTCAAGTGATAAAAGTGCATATTTTCCGCCTGTTGCCGTAACCTGCCCCAATTCGATTTTCACATCCTCTTCCCAGCAATTAATCATGTTTGCCTTTTTTGGCTGTGCCTGGTTGGCATGGCTAACTACATTAAAACTAAAATCGCCCAGGTTATTTGCTTTTCTATGAAAAGATGAAACCTTGGTATGGCCATAAACAATCGGTGTGCAATAATTTAAAATGGCAGGATTAGATAATGTTTTAATGATTACCTCTAAACCTATGCCGTTTACGTCGCCTATACTGATGCCAATTTTAAGTTTATCGCTCATAATTACTGGAAAATTTTAGCGCAAATTACTGATTTTCGTTTAAACAGGTGCTTACCGGATAAAAATTAGTTATTTTGTACAAAATAGAGTAGCCACAGAAACACGGTTTACACGGAAAAGAAATAGGATAATCTCATTCTTCGATAAAATTTTTCTGCGATTTCTGTGCCTCCGTGGCAAAATAAAAAGAAAAGATGAGTTTAGTAAAAGCGAAAAAACATTTAGGCCAACATTTTTTAACCGATAAAAGCATTGCCAACCGCATTGTAGAGGCATTGGTAAATACCGATAAATACAATCAGGTTTTAGAGGTAGGGCCAGGGATGGGAATTCTATCTGATTTTTTGCTGCAGCGTAAAGACTTAGAAACTTATCTTATCGATATCGATACCGAGTCTTTCCATTTTTTAAATGAAAAGTATCCCCAGCTTGGCGATCGATTGATTAATGGCGATTTTTTGAAACTCGATTTGAATGCTATTTTTCCAGGTCAATTTGCCATTATTGGTAATTTTCCATACAATATATCTTCGCAGATTTTATTTAAGATTTTAGATAACCGCAACAAGGTTGTAGAAATGGTTGGGATGTTTCAGAAAGAAGTTGCCCAACGTTGTGCTTCACCTGCTGGAAGTAAGGATTATGGAATTCTGAGTGTATTTCTTCAGGCCTATTATAAAATCGAATACCTGTTTACGGTTAAGCCGGGTACTTTTAATCCACCTCCAAAAGTACACTCTGCAGTAATCCGTTTAACCAGAAACGAAGTGGAGACTTTAGACTGTGATGAAAAATTATTCTGGCGGGTGGTTAAGGCGGGTTTTAACCAGCGGAGAAAAACTTTGCGTAATGCTGTTTCTGCGGTGATGCCTAAGGATAAAATGGACGATCATATTTATTTTGAGAAACGCGCAGAGCAGTTAACTGTTGCAGATTTTGTGGCTTTAACGCAGCATGTGAGTAAGTTGATGGAGGTTTAAATCCGCGAAGCGATTCTTGCAAATCCGTGATTATTTTCATTGAATTTCTCCTTTCCTTTGCGACATAATTTTAAACATCATGGTTAATTACAGCGAAATTTTCAGCACACAAGGAATGGATTATCAAACCTATCGTGCATTGATTGATCAACTTCTATTAGAGGGAAAGGCTACTGGTGATGTAACTTACGATTTGCACTATACTAAAATGAATGTGCAAAGGATGAATCGCGTGGATAAAACAGTTAGCTTAACCGATGAGTTGACTTCGACCATTGATCATCTTAAAGAAAATTATAAATTTTTAGTGATTACCGAAGGCTGGTGTGGCGATGCTGCCCAGATTGTTCCGGTGTTCAATAAAATCGCGACTGCGTCATTAGGTAAAATTGATCTGAAATTTGTGCTTAGAGATAAAAATTTGCCCTTAATTGATGCGCATTTAACCAATGGTGGAAGAGCTATTCCGGTTTTAATTGTGTTAAACGAATCAGCAGATCAGGTTTTAGGAACCTGGGGCCCAAGGCCACAAATTTTGCAGGAGCTTTTAAAAGAGTGGAGAAAAGAAAGTACTGAAATGCCAATTTTGGCAGAAAAACTTCACGGCTGGTACGCTAAAGATAAAACGCAGACTACACAGGCCGGATTAAATGAACTGTTGGAGGGGTTGGAAGGGTAATACCTGTGACTGCGTTCTTCGCAGGTCGTCATCCTGAATTTATTTCAGGATCTTAACAACTGGATAGATGCTGAAACAAGTTCAGCATGACGATTCGTAGAAAAAATCTTACTTCGTAAATTTAATCAACAGAAACAGTTAGTCCCTCTTGCTGTAAAATTTTACGATAAACTTCCATCTCAGTAAATGAACCTTCCAAAACAGGGCATTTTCCATCATTATGTACTTTCCAGGCAATTTTTTCAGCCTGCGATTCGTTATAATCGAGATATTTCATCATGCAGTAGATCACATGATCGAAAGTATTGATATCATCATTCCACAAAATAAGGCGATGTACGGTTTTTAGGGAAGTTAAAATTTCTTCGAGCGTAAAGGTCTCTTCTTTGGTTTCTGTAGACATGGCGCAAAAATAAACAATAATTTAGAAGATTTTAGGTATTGGACTGAGATATTAGATTTTAGGATATTGCGATGAAATCTCACGGCTCAAATCGCAGCGCTCATATCTTTTTTAATTAACTAACTTTGTTTAACCAAATTATAATAACACGAGTATGCACCAGTCTAAAATAGCCGGAATAGGTTACTACGTTCCGAAAAATGTATATACCAACGATGATTTAAGCCGTTTTATGGATACCAACGATGCGTGGATCCAGGAACGTACCGGTATTAAAGAGCGCCGTTTTGCCGATCGTAACGAGGAAACCACTACCACCATGGGTATTGAGGCAGCCAAAATCGCGATTGAAAGGGCTGGGATTACTGCGAAGGATGTCGATTTTATAGTTTTTGCCACATTAAGCCCCGATTATTATTTCCCGGGTTGTGGCGTATTATTGCAGCGCGAAATGGGCATGGGTGAAATTGGTGCTTTAGATATCCGCAACCAGTGTTCGGGTTTTGTTTATGCCCTTTCTGTGGCCGATCAGTTTGTAAAAACAGGTATGTATAAAAATGTGCTGGTAGTGGGAAGCGAGAAACATTCGTTCGCGATGGATTTCGAAACCCGTAGCCGTAATGTATCGGTGATTTTTGGCGATGGTGCTGGCGCTGTGGTATTACAGCCTACAGATGAACCCGGAAAAGGGATTTTAAGTACGCATTTGCATAGCGATGGTGCCGATGCCGAAATCCTGGCCATGTATTATCCAGGTTCTCACGCCAATAAATGGTTGAAAGATAAACCTGCCTATCCTGAACAGGAGTTGGGTGGCTTATTTATGACGCAGGAAATTTTGGATAGCGGTGCCGCTTTACCTTATATGGATGGGCCATCGGTTTTCAAAAAAGCGGTGGTAAAATTTCCTGAAGTAATTAAAGAGGCTTTGGCCGCAAATAATTTAACGGAAAAAGATATTGATATGTTGGTGCCACATCAGGCAAACCTGCGTATCAGCCAGTATGTACAGCAGTTGTTGGGTCTAAATGATGATCAGGTTTTTAATAATATCCAGAAATATGGAAATACCACAGCAGCTTCTGTTCCTATCGCCTTGTGCGAAGCCTGGGAAGCAGGCAAAATTAAAGATGGCGATCTGGTTTGCCTTGCCGCATTCGGATCGGGCTTTACCTGGGCCAGCGCACTGATTAGGTGGTAACCATAGATTCGTCATTTCGAGCGAAGTGCAACGCGGAGTGGAGAAATCTATATCTAAAGATCTCTCCACTCCGCGTTGCTTCGGTCGAGATGACGACCGTTCATTTGAAGCTCTTAATAGTGACGTAGTTCGAGGGGCCTAGTTTTGTGTTTTTGGCTTAATAAAATCTCCTAAATAACTACACTCGCCCGCCGCAACAGCATAAAAAGGCGTTTTGGCATAATTAAACCTTAATTCTTTAAGATAAGGATTATTGTAATTAGCCTTGATGAAATTTCTCCATTTCACATCTTTTTTATCGTAATAATAAAATGATAGCGGGTTTGCATTCATGATGATCTGTTTCTGCAAACATTTAGCCAACATAAATGTACATTTTGCTTTAAAATCGGCATTGGTGCTTAATGCCCTAGCTTTTAAATACCAGGCTTTTGCCGTTTGCGCTTTTTTATAATCACCATCGTATACATATTTTGCGGGGTTGCTGTTGTCGTATGACGACCAGTCATAACTGATTAAAAACCAGCTGTTTCCAAAATAACCTGTTTGGTAAACTGCATTAGCCATTTTATAATAATAAAGCGCCGCGTTCTTTTTATCACTAATGGTTAATTTCTGCAAGCGGAGCATTTCGGCGGCAAAAGCTTTTTTCGTAATTGATGTTTTCGCTGTTACATATTTTTTAGGATAATCGTTTATCGTTTCGATGAAAGGATTAGCATAAAGTTTTGCGTTGGCTTCATCAGCGTACCAGTTATCAGGGTTAAAATATTTGTAACCTGGCGAAACCTTTGCAAACATTTGAACAGCCTTATCATATTGATGTGTGCGTAAATAAGTTGTCCCAAAAAGTTCATAAAAATCATCGTTTTTAAGCTGGTTTAAAGCCGATGCCAACAAAGCGGTAACATCATTGCCTGTTGCCCTGGCTTTATAAACAGCTAAGCCCTGCATGCTTTTCGGACTTAAGTTTTTCTGCCAAAAGGCAATACTTTGGTAACTCATATTCTGGAAAAGTGAATTCTCTTTTAACGTTTTATATTCCAGGTCGCCTTTAACCATTGCTAATGCCGCTTTTGCAGTATCGCCCATACTCAAATAAGCTGATGCCAATATTTGCTGATAAAAATTCCTGGTCGTTCTGCTAAAGCGTTTGCTGGCACGATCTGTATCATAATAATATGGTCCTTTTGGTTGCTCGCTATTCTCTGCGAAACGTTTTTCGTCGAGCCATTTTAAAGTCGGCAATAAATCGTTCTCATTAAAAGGATTTCCTTTTTTGATGTTTTTTGCCTTGATTAATAAGTCGGTAATGCGGTATTGGTTGCGTAATCTTTCTGGCAATTTATCTGGTTTTAGAATGGCAAGATAATTTGTCGCCAGAAAATCTTTGTTCTCCATCCACGATAAATAAGCTGCTGTTAACGTGCCCAGCTCAGGCTGTGGATATTTTTTTTCGGTAGCCAGTTTTACTGCAAAATTCCTGATTTCATTTAGGTGTTTTAAATTGATGTTTTTTAAACTGTCTTTATATTTAGAATTGCCGTTATCCGAAAAATAATAATTATAGCCAATTTTGGCAATATCGTTCGCCTCGATAAGATCTTGTTCTAATTTATTTACTTCGCGCACCAACAGTGTTCCATTAAGCTGGCTTTTTGGTTCGTACTGATAAACTTTATTCAGACTTTCTATACCCGAATCAGCATCTCCAAAGCCGTTTATCGCCCAGATATTGGCTTTCTCGTTATTGGTTTTGGCATATTTTAACGCTCCGTTAACAGGCGAACTGGTGTAATAATAATTTTTATAAGCCTGTACCCTTCGCTCCGGATTGCTTGCAAAAACCTTCGAGAATAAAAAGGCTGATTCTTCCGGATTTCCCAATCTACGGGTCGATCCGGCATAGAGTGCCAATGCCCAGCCCTTAACCGCACTGTTTACCTTACTGGTTTTGATATACTTTTCGTAGGTTGATTTGCTTTCGGCATGCAATCCTGCAAAATGAAACATCCGTTCAGCTTGGTAAGCGTAGCGCAGTTTAAGAAAATCGTCTTTCTCTGCTTCTGTTAATTTTAGACCTTCCTGGGCTTTTGAACCCATGGCGGTCGTATCACGGGGATTAGGGTCCCAAAGACTAAAATCCACATTGGCCAAAGGTTCACAGCTTTTGGCGAATTGATAATACTTTAGTGATTCTTTGCGTTTGCTTAACGCCTTGATAAAACTATTCTGTTGTAAGCTATCGGGTAATTGCGAAACGTTACCTTCAAAATTAACGAGTTTTACGTCAGTGGCACTATCTGTTTTATACATTACTTTTAGCACATCTTCTTTTTTAACATTGAGGTATTTCGCCCATTCACGACTATTGATATCTGGCTCGCTTTCGATATCCGTTTCGCTGTTGAGGTAAACCATCTGGTTGTAGGCGAACGGCGAATATTCATCCCCTTCTATGTTGTTGTGGAAATAAGAAATGTAGTAATCATAAGGATCTATCTCGCCACCACAGGCAAGATTTACGGCAATTTCGCCGAAAAAAGTAATTAGGAATACACTAAAAATTAGCGATAACTTTTTGAACGTCTTCATTAGTAAAATGTTTTAAAAGGTCGGTGTCTAAATGGTAAAAAACGAGGTTCCGGTCTCTAGGGCTTAAATATCGGGATAAAAATTTGGAGGCCGAAAGTAAATCTTCAGTGGAAATCTCTTCCCACCTTAACACATCTCCTTTTTTTAATCCGGCTACAGGATAATCAGCCAAAAGATCATAGAGAATGGAATTTCCCCTCTGTTTAAAAAGTTTTTTATCCCCGATCTGGATTTTGCCTATTCGTTTGGAGATACCCGCATATTGCCCGTTCCTGAATACCACTGCCCATTCAAAAATAGGTAAGGCTACATCAAGTGACAAGGGATATCGCTCAAGGTAATCTTTAAGGTAAAGATCCATTTCGTGCTGATCCAATATGGAATTTTGTTCACCATATTTACGCAGATTACCCATGTTGTAACACATTAAAATGGCCTTTTCTACTGGCGGCACTCCGCTTGATACGATGTTTTTAACCTGATGCAACCGCAAGGTTACTGAAATGCTTTTGCCTTTTAAAAGCGGATTCGCCTTTAATTGTTCGAGAAATTTAAAATACCTGTTTCTGGTGCCTTTGGTCCAATCACAATCAATCTGTAATTCCGCATAATTTTGCTTTCCGGACTGTTTTACCTTTGCAGCTATAAATTTGACAATTCGATCGGCCATAACCGCTGTTTGCATGGTGTCAATCTTGTTAAAAACCTCGTTAACGATAAACACAACAGGGATAATATCGATCTGTTTGGGTAACGGATCTGAAAATTTAATTGGCGAAATGGGTACAGGCAGCTGAAGATCTGGATTAAAATCTACATCCATAATCCGCACGTACAAAGATTTAGATTTAAATTGATCAAGATAACTGGTTTCTTCCTTTTTGTTCTGATAATCCGTTTTCCAATAATAAAAAGTAGGGTGAACAATTGATTTTTGCTTACAACCAAGGAAGAGAAACACAGAAATCACTAAAATACTTATCTTGCGCATATCAATTTTATTGAGCAAAAGTAGTATAAAATGCGGGCAGTTTTACAAAGAGTTACACAGGCAAGTTGCACGGTTGACGGTGAGGCAACAGGAGCGATTGATACGGGACTTTTAGTGTTGTTAGGCATAGAAGAGGCCGATGCTTTAGAGGATTTGGATTGGTTAGCGCAGAAAATTATCGGTATGCGCGTTTTTGGAGATGAAAACGGAATGATGAATAAAGCACTTGCCGATGTGGGTGGAGATATTTTATTGATCAGTCAGTTTACCTTATTTGCATCTACCAAAAAAGGAAACCGTCCGGGTTTTACAAGGGCAGCACGACCAGATGTGGCGATTCCACTTTATGAGAAAATGATCGAAAAGCTATCGCATTTATTGGGTAAAAAAGTAAAAACCGGAATTTTTGGTGCTGATATGAAAATCGCACTTTTAAACGATGGACCAGTTACGATTTTGATTGATACAAAAGATAAGGAATAATTCAATTTAAAAAGTAGCGGCGTAACTTATGAAGTCTTAAATTGTCAAAAAACAATATTAATTTATTCCAAAATTTAACCTAAGCTAATATGAAGGATAAAAATCCGAACCGGCTAGCGGAATACAGTTGTCTTGCGTTTTTTCTGATTTTAAAGTTAGTGTTATCTTTTGTATTGGTCAATTCAGTTTACGAATTGCACCGTGATGAATTTCTGCATTTAGATCAGGCGAACCACCTCGCTGCGGGTTTCACCTCAGTTCCGCCATTAACCTCGCTATTTTCATGGCTTATTAAAGCTTTTGGCAATGGATATTTCGTGGTAAAATTTGTTCCTGCATTATTAGGTGCCTTCACTATATTATACTGTTGGAAAATTGTCGGTTTTTTAAAGGGTAACCTATTGGCAAAATGCCTGGTTGCTGTAGCCTGCCTGTGTTCTGCTCTGCTCAGACTAAATACCCTTTACCAGCCCAACTCTTTCGATGTTTTAGCTTGGACAGCTATATTCTATTATCTGTTAAAATATTTCGATAAAAACGAAGCCAGATATCTGTATGCCTTTGCCATTTTTGTCGCTTTAGGTTTTTTAAATAAATACAACATCCTTTTTCTCATCATTGGTTTACTACCAGCTATACTCATTACATCAAAACGAAAAATATTTACCGATAAATATCTTTATCTGGCCGTTTTGATAGCGTTTTTAATCATTTCGCCCAATATAATCTGGCAGATTAACAATCACTTTCCGGTGCTCGCCCACATGAAACTTTTACAGGCAACGCAATTGGTTCATGTAAACCGGATTGATTTTTTTATCGGACAGTTCCTCTTTTTTATCAGTTCGATCTTTATTCTTTTAGCAGGCATTGGCAGCCTTGTTTTTTATAAGGATTTCAGCAAATACAGATGGATTATTCTCTCCTATCTGTTTACACTTATTGTATTTAGCTATTTTAAGGCAAAAGATTATTATGCATTAGGTTTATATCCGGTTTTACTGGCTTTTGGTGCGCATTATTTAAGTCGGGTTTTAGCAAAGAAATATATATTAACGGGATTGCTGTTTGCTTTTAATATTGGCTCATTCATTTATTTGATACCGCTTATTATGCCAGTTTATGGTCCTGATGAAATTGTAGCACATCATAAGAGATTTGAACGGGTAGGTGCCTTGCGATGGGAAGATGGTAAAAATCACGAGCTGCCGCAGGACTATGCCGATATGCAAGGCTGGAAGGAATTGGCAGCACTTGTTGATTCGGCTTACGGAATGGTTAAAGATAAATCTACCGTATTGGTTCGTGCAGATAATTATGGGCAAGCAGGTGCAATTAATTATTATTCAAAATATAAAAACATCAATGTGGTATCATACAATGCCGATTACTTGTATTGGTTTAAAATGGATAAGCCGATCAAAGATTTCATTATGATTACCGAATGGAAGGACAAAGATCCACAGCGGAAGAGAGAGCAGCCCTATTTTGCCAGGATCACCAAAATTGGTGAAGTAACTACTCCATATACGAGAGAAAGGGGCGCAGGAGTTTTTTTGCTTGAAGGTGCCAATATTGAAATGACTAGCATTATAAAATCAGAAATAGAAGAAGAAAAACATGACCATTAACGAAGCACAGGAAACCGTAGACCATTGGATTAAAACCACAGGCATCCGCTATTTTAACGAACTCACTAATACCGCCATTTTGATGGAAGAGGTTGGAGAAGTAGCCCGTATTATGGCCCGTAAATACGGCGAGCAGTCGTTTAAAAAAAGCGACGAAGAGGTAAACCTCGCCGATGAAATGGCCGATGTGATGTTCGTTTTAATCTGTCTGGCTAATCAAACAGGCATAAACCTTACCGATGCTTTGGAAAAGAACCTGGAAAAAAAGAGCATCCGCGATGCAGATAGGCATAAGAATAATGAGAAGCTTAAGTGAATTATTGAGTAATTGAATTTTGACTGAGTGAATAAAGGGTATTTAATAACATTCAATCATTCAAAATTCAATCATTCTTTTGGCTTAGCCAACGAACTCCATCAAACTCCTATATGCCACAAAGCGGTTTTTGTATCTTTCGTTTAGTTCAGCCTGTAAAGCAGGGGCAAATATTTCCTGGTATTTATTGTAATGATCTAATGTTTCAGCAACATACTGTGCGCAATAGGTTACACCCTCGTTCGGTGAGTCTACAACCTTTAATAAACGGTTGGAAATAAACATACCCGTAGCCATCACTTCAGGGATATGAACATCTTGCATCCACTGTAACCACTCTTCAGCCGCTGCATCATCTAAGATGAGCGTAACATTATATAAAAACATGGCACAAAGGTAAATAATATATAAATGTTAAAAAATTGATGATAATGGATTTTATTCTTTAAAGTGGTGTCAATCTGTTAGATTTGACGAATCCCATTGTTTTTAAGCATGATACGAACTAACGACTCTCAAAAAATAGACAATTCCACTCGTAATTATATTTATACCGGATACCTAACTGCAATTTTCGGCGGCATTTTAGGGCTGGTGATTGGTTGGGATTTAATGAAGAAAAAGAGAACATTAAATACTGGCGAAAAGGTTTTTTCTTATTCTCTAACGGATAGGCAGCATGGCGCCAGAATTTTAATTTTGGCAGCAATTTGCTTCGTTTTGTTGCTAACCTTAACTATTATTGCACTAGATGCCTAATCCCATCTATCCAGAAATGATTATTATTACCAAATCTTCTACTACAAAAGAGCTTGAAGGCATTCTTGAGCTTCAGAAGCAAAACTTAAAGAAAGATTTAACTCCAGAACAAATAAAAGAAGAAGGCTTTGTTACCGTTTCGCATTCGCTTGATGATCTGGAAAAGATGCATCGGCACGAACCCAACATTATTGCAAAAGATGAAGAATTGGTAGTGGCTTATGTGTTAGCAATGACTGAGGAATCTAAAAATGATATCCCAAGATTGGTTGAAATGTACGAAAGTTTCGATCACATCCAATATCACGGTAAATCCGTTTCTTCCTATTCCTATATCGTTGTAGGGCAGGTTTGCGTTAGTCAGGCTTATCGTGGTAAAGGTTTGTTCGATCAATGTTATCAGGCTTATAAAGATTATTCTAAATCTAAATACGATTTCGCAATCACCGAAATTGCAAGCATCAATTTACGATCGATGAATGCACATAAACGTATTGGTTTCGAGGTTATTCATACTTATACAGATAACAGCGCGGTAGAATGGAATGTTGTAGTTTGGGACTGGAAACGATAGGTTGGTTTGGCGTTTAGCGATAGGCGTTTGGAGTCAATTAACCAGTTACAACAATTAACCATTACGAATGAACTAATGACTAATGAACCACTGAACTATACCCCATCTCCACGTAAATTCCTAAACCTTTTCCTGGCTTCGGCACTGAACATGCTCCCCGGGTAATCCGTAATCAGTTTTTGGAAATAGATTTTGGCCTGTGCGATGTCGTTCAATTTCTTTTCATAAAGGTCGCCCAATGTAAAAAGCGCATCGTCTGTCCAAATCCCATCTTTAAAATCTTCAGTTACCTTTTTCAAGATATCGGCTGCCTTTTGGAAATCGTTGGCTTTGATGAGAATTCTTGCTTTACTCATCATTATCGCATCGGTTAGGCTATTTTGTGGAAACGCCATCGCAATACTATCCATTTTTTTAACTGCTCGTTCAGGGAGGTTTCTGAATAAAAGCATCTCCGCATCGGCATACATTTTTAGCGCGTTGCTATCAGCAGGGGTTTGAATATTATCGTTAATGAGTAAACTCAGATTCAGCGCATCGTTTGCAATGAGTTGTGAAGTCGCAGCCTTTAAAACCAGGCATTGGCCATTGCTGTATTCGAAATTACCCTGATAAAAGGAAAGTTTAGCACTCCTGAAACGTGCCTCATTTCCTACGGGTTGTCCTTCAAATTGTTTGCTCACTTGCTCGTATACTAAAAAAGCTTCCCAGGGTTGGTTGGTTAAAATATAGATATCGCCTAAATCGAGTTTCAGTTGGCCTAACTCCTGATCGTTAATGCCTGGCATTTTTATGGCTTCTTCAAGCTCTTTTTCTGCACTACTGGGTTGATTTAAATAGTAAGCCTGCAAGTTTGCGAGTTTTTTTATCGCGAAAAGCGTGTTTCTGTTCTTGCCGTTTTCGTCCAGTAAGGCCTGATAATCTTTCGCTAACAGATCAAGATCGGCTACTGTATATTTCCCGTTGGTACGCAGGTTATACTTGGTATTCAGCATTTCTATTTTTGAAGGAAGATAATACTGGTTATCCTTTCCTTTAGTTAACAGGTAATCGTAAGCTTTAATCGCTGTTTCGTATGCGCCATTGTCAACAAAGGTATAAATGGCATTAAACAAGGTGCCTCCATCAGCTTTGGTGCGTTTATCGTATGCAATTAGTTGGCGCAGGGCCATATCAAATTCCTGTTGTTGAATATAGTTCCAGGTGAGTAACTGAATATAAATTTCGGCATCGGGCTCTTTCTGTATTTTCCTTAAAATGGCTGCCTGAAAGGTTTGGTAATCGTTTTTATCTTCAAAAATAGAGGCGAGTACGGCTTCAGCCTGTGGTAAAAGCTGAGGCATTGTTCCAAGCGCATCAAGATATTCCTGCATGAGCATGGACTTATCCTTTTTAAAACGGTAGATATTTAATAGCTCAAAGGCGAAGAGTTGATCGTTGCCCAACAGTTTTCTTCCCTGCTTAAAAGTTTGAACCGCAAATTCATAATTTTCGAAACGATAAAAACTATTGGCTAAATTCCTGACCTTAAATTCATCTTTTGGAAGTTTATTAATAACATCGGTAAAAATCTTGTTTGCCGCTTGTACATCACCCTTCTCTTGATAAAGTTTGCCCAATGCTATTGGATAAACATCACCCTGTGGATTTTTTTTAATTTCCCTTTTAACCACTTTCTCCGCAACATCATAACGCTTCAATTTTACCAATGTATTAAAGTAAATATCGAAATAGGCTTCGTTATTGGGTATGGCATAAAGTTTTTCCAGTAGCACAACTGCTTTTTCATAATCACCATCATTATAGTATTGAATGGCCAGGCTACTTTCATCAGGTGCAATCTGTTGATTGGGACGGAAGATTTGTGCATTGGCCCCAAGAGATAGAAATAAGAATATGATGAAAAGCAAGCGGTTCATAAACCCTAAATTATAAGTTTTAAATGTAACATTTTAATACATCTTTAGCTAAAGCATCAATTGATATTAAACGTATTTTAAATGTTACCTGTATTTTATTTTGTAGGTATTTTATAAATACTAAATTGAACCACGACTTATTATTTGATTGCATAAGTAACATTGTTGGTGTAAATCGCAGTTAAGTTGTTATGATACTTATTTTTGTCATCCCGTAAAGGATTTATTTATGCTAAAAAAGATTTTTCTATTGTTAATGGTTGCATTGATCTGGGCCTGTAAAGGTGCTAACAATGATACTATTCCTGTGGACGATTTTTTTAAAACGCAGGATAAGGCCTATTATCGCATTTCTCCGGACGGGAAAAGTCTTTCCTATTTAAAGCTTCATGATAAAAAACTTGATCTTTTCGTTGAAGATCTTGCTACCGGAAACAGTCTTCAGTTAACCCATTTGAATGGGAAGAATATCAGTTTTCACTTCTGGACCAGCAATAACGAGTTGATTTATTATGCTGAAGACGAATCTAAAGAGCGCAAATCGGATATTTTTGTGATCAATAAAGATGGAAGCAAGCAGGTTCAGCTGAGTGCCAACGAGAAAAGTAGGTTAAGGGTAATAGAAGATCAGTTAATTGATGATAAATACATTATTGTTGCATCCAATAAACGCGATTCGACAGTTTTCGATGTTTACCGCCTAAATGTTAGGAACGGTAAAATGGATATTGCAGCTAAAAACCCTGGAAATATTACCGAATGGATGACAGATAATAGAGGAGTGTTGAAAATTGCTGTTGCGAGTGATGGGGTGAACGAAACCTTGATGTACCGGGAAAACGAAAACCAGGCCTTTGCTCCGGTAATTACCAACAATTTCGAAACCACTTTACAGCCAGTTGCCTTCTCAGAAAGCCAGCCTAATATACTTTATGCCATTTCAAATGTAAATAGAGATAAGAATGCACTAGTGGCACTCGATCTAAAAACAGGTAAAGAAAAACAGGTACTTTTTGCAAACGATACCTTAAACGTAGTAGATGCAAAATATTCGCGGCCACAAAAGAAAATGCTTTTTGTAACCTGCGAAACCTGGAAAAAGGAAAAATATTACCTTGATGACAGTACGAAGATTACTTACTCCAAAATAGATCGGCTTTTACCAGGTACCGAATGGAAAATTATGGATAAAGATAAAATGGACAAGGTTTTTGTGGTAAGAACATTTACCGATAAAAATCCGGGGTCTTATTATCTCTATACCGTTAGTGAGAATAAACTTAAAAAACTAACTGATATTAGCCCATCTATTAAACAGGGCGATATGAGTGCCATGAAACCAATCTGTTTTAAAAGTTCGGATAATTTAACCATTAACGGTTACTTAACCCTACCAAAAAATAAAAAGGCTGTTAATTTGCCTGTAGTGGTTCTGCCGCATAATGGCCCTGCAGGGCGAAATAGTTGGGGCTATAATGCAGAAGTTCAATTCTTGGCTAACCGTGGCTATGCTGTTTTACAAGTAAACTATCGTGGGTCTACCGGCTATGGTAAATCTTTTTATGCCGCTGGTTTTAAGCAGTGGAGCGATAAAATCCAGGAAGACGTTAACGATGGCGTAAAATGGTTAATTGCCAAAAAAATTGCCAATCCTAAAAAAATCGCCATTTATGGCAATGGTTTTGGTGGTTATATTGCATTAAATTGTTTGTATAAAAATCCCGATCTTTATAAATGTGGCGGATCAAATTCAGGAGTAATCAATTTGTTCAGTTACCTGAAAACCATCCCGCCGTTTTTAAAAGCGAATTTGCAGATGTATTATGAAATTGTAGGCAATCCGGTAACAGATACCGATTATATGCGGTTTGCATCACCTGTTTTCCATGCCGACCGGTTTAAAGCGCCTGTTTTTATAGCGCAGAACCCTAAGGATCCTCGCGTTAATGTGGCTGAAGGTGTTCAGTTTATTAAAGAGCTGAAAAAACGGAATGTTCAGGTTACCTATATCGAAAAGGAAGAAGGCCCAAACCCTATCGTACGTCAACAAAGTAGAACGGCTCTGTACAAAGCATTAGAAGAATTTTTACAGGAAAATCTAGGTAAGAAATAGGGTATGGCCTTAGATAAAAAAAGTGGATATCGTAAAAATTTCTCGCTCGGTATAACCTTCATTGTACTCATTTCCATTCTTTTTATTCTATCGCTTTTTTTGGCGTTTAACTACAGCAAGAAATCGATTGAGAACGATTTTGTATCTGAGAAAGTAAACGTGCTAGAGCAGAGTATTAAGCCTTATAATGATTTCTTTCAGAACAAAATGCCCGAGATTTCATATTATAGTGGCTTTTTAGATTCTTCTACAGCAGCAAAATTTGTAGATACCGTGATGTTAAAATATCCTTTTATCTCGAAGGTTACTTTTTACGATACCGAGGTGAAGAATGTTCCTGTGAAGGATGGGATCAATGCAAACCACTTAGGTATTGGCCCTAAATCTATTTTTCAGTTTGGCAAAGGTGTTAAACCCGATTCGGTAAAATTATATTCAGAAGATGATACCAAATCTTTTAATGTAGGGAGCGATTTTAATGCAATAGCCATAAAACTTGCCACTTTTGTTGAGGATCTGGATACAGCATTGGTACCTACACAAGAGGAATTGTTTACTAATTTTTCTATCGTTAACTCGAATGAAAATAAAATCACCTATTTAAATATTCCCCGTCGGGAAGATTTAAGGGCCTATAAAGATATGATCAGACGGAAATTAAATCCAGCGCCTGTTTATCAACAGGATGTACTGGTTTTTAATCTCGATGCACATAAAATAAAGATCATCAATACCAGGCCATTGCTGTACCAAACGATCAGGATTGAGCCGTTGACTTACGATCCGATTGATACTTCTGAAGAAAATATTAATACCGAAATTGCTCTGCCGGGCGCATTTTCTGATTTTAAGCTCTACCTTATTTCATCAAGATCTTACATCAAGAAAGAAATTTTTATTTACTTCATGCCGATCGCCCTGGTGCTTTTATTGGTGTACGGCGTACTTTTATTGGTTGCTTTTTTGATTTACCGTAACCTGAATATCAATAGCAAAATGTTTAAGCTGCAGTACGATTTTGTGAATAACCTTACGCATGAGTTTAAAACGCCCGTCAGCGTGATTAAGATTGCGGGAAACAATATTAAAAGTGCTACTACATTAAGCCAGAGGGAACAGCAGCTTTATGGCAAGATCCTGGATGAAGAAGCCGACAAGCTGAATGGCTTAATGAACAAACTATTGGCCTTTACACAGATTGAAAATAAGGCGATTAAACTGAATCAGGAAGAAGTTAATATTGTAGATTTTATTGAAAGTACCGTCGAATCGCATACATTAAAACATCCCGATTTTAAGATTACCTATGAGGTGGTGGGCTTTAAAACCTTTATTACCGATCCGGTACTATTAGGGAGTTTATTCGATAATCTGGCAGAGAATGCCTACAAATATTCGAAACCAGAACAGAAAAAATTACACATTAGTGCAAAGTTGATTAAAGGGGTGCTGGTTTTCCGGTTTGCCGATAAGGGAATAGGTATCGCAGCATCAGAATTAAACAATATATTTAAGAAGTTTTTCAGGATTCAGAACGAATATAACCAAATGGGCAGTGTAGGCCTGGGTTTGGCATTCTGCAAAGAACTGGTTAACTTTATGGAGGGAGAAATCTCTGTAAAAAGTAAAGTAGGAAGCGGTACTGAATTTAAGATTGTACTGCCTTATAATAGTTAAATTTTAGGAGTTGGAAGGTTGTAAGTTGAGTTTAACCCTTTAAACATTACAGCGTTTCAACATTACAACCGCATATAAAACACACATACAAATGTCAAAAGAAGTAAAAATATTAATTGTAGAAGATGATGAAAATCTTCGCTTTCTTGTGGCCCACCGTTTAAAGGCTGAAGGTTATACTGTGCTTGAAGCAAATGATGGCGAAGCTGGTGAAAGAATGATTGTTGCCGATCAGCCTGATATTGTTTTATTGGATTGGATGATGCCGGGTAAACAGGGCGCCGAAGTTTGCGAGAATGTGCGCAAGCAAGGATTCGAAAACCTGATCATTATGATGACTGCAAAAGCGCAGGATGTTGATAAAATTGACGCCTATAACTTTGGTGCATCTGATTATATCACCAAACCATTTAATATGGATGTTTTGGTTGCGATGTTGGAGAGTAAGGTGAAATTTATTGTGAATAAAGATACTGCCGAAATTCACCGTTTTGGTAATATGGAACATCATCCAAACATCCATACGTTGTTTAGAGATGGAAAGAAAATCGAATTAACGATATTGGAAAACCGTATCCTCCTTTATTTCTTGCGCAACCCAGGTAAAGTTATTAACCGTGACGAATTGATGTTGGTGGTGTGGGGTTACAACTCTGATGTGAATACCAGAACACTTGATATGCATATTGTGCGCTTACGTAAGAAGATAGAATTAAACCCTGATAATCCACAATTGTTACAGACTGTTAGGGGAGTAGGTTATCGCTTTAATGCGGGATAAATATAATTCTTGAATGAGAGAATGATTGAATTAGCGAATGTTTTAGGCCTGATGCCGATATTCTCTCATTCAATCATTCAAAACTCAATCATTCGAAATTCACTTATGTTTAGTCTACGCCCTCTTCAAAGTAAATATAGTTATCTCAGGTAAAATACCAACCCTGCCCGGATAACCTAAAAAGCCATAGCCCACATTAACGTAAAGCTGTTGTTTTTGCTCCTGGTACAAACCCGCCCATTCTTTGTAGATGTATTGCACCGGGCTCCATTGAACCTCTTTGAAACGAACGCCAAACTGCATTCCATGTGTATGGCCACTGAACATTGCATCTATTTGCGGATATTTCTTTAAAACTTCTCCACGCCAGTGCGAAGGATCGTGACTAAGCAAAAGTTTAACCGGTAAATCGTCTGTATGTTGAACTGCAAGCTCCATTTTTCCATATTTAGGGAAGCGGCCCATTCCCCAGTTTTCGATACCTAAAATTCCGATCTCTTCTCCATCTACTTTTAGTCTCCGGTTTTCGTTCATTAGTAAATCGTATCCCATTACCTTATGCACATCAACCATATCTTTCAGGTTTTTTACCTTGGCAGGAGAAGATTCTTTGCCAAAAAAATAATCACCATAATCGTGGTTTCCCAATGTTGAATATACACCTAGAGGTGCTTTTACTTTCGAAAATATATCCTGATAATCTCTTACCTCGTTGGTAAGGTTATTTACTAAATCGCCGGTAAAAAATACGAAATCGGGTTTCTCGCCCAATAGCATTTCTACACCGCCCTTTACGGCTGTTTTATTGTAAAAGCTTCCAGAGTGGATATCCGAAATCTGTCCCATGGTAATGCCGTCAAACGCTTTGGGTAGGTTAGGGAGGATTAAATTTACCCGTCGCACCTGGTAATCGTATGCGCCAGAAATAATGCCCCAGCTTAATGAAGTTAAGGGTACCGCTGCTGCTACCAATCCGGCTTTAACCAGAAACTCAGAGCGTGAAATGGGTTCTGCTGTTGTACTTTGTGCTGTTGAAACTTCACTTTTTTTGTTCCTCCTGAAAATTTTAATGAATAACCTTCGTAAATCATCCAGGATCAAAAATGGAAGCATAGCCAGTTTACAGGCAACGGTTAAAAAGAAGGCAACCAAAATAATGGCCCTTAACGTAAGGAAAAGGTTGAGGTAAATGCCGCAGAAAACGCCGAAAATCAAAAGCAGGCTATAACTCCAATAGGCAATAGCGAATACTTTTTTAGTAGTCGGTTTCCATTTTTTAAAAACAGCGATTATGGCTTTGTAACAATAAATGTCAAAAGCAATGATGAATATGCAGGCGGCAATGATGAAAGGTAGTCTTCCCATACGATCGGGTTATTCGAGTTAAATTAAAAATTTAGACAGGTTCTTTTGACCTGTCTAAATTAAGTATTTGAAGTAAATAAATTATCTAATATTCGTTGAGGATGATCTAAAAAAGCTTTATAAACCCGATAAACTTCCGATTCCTCATATTTAACCTTGGCTATTTTATTTTCCGACATTTCGTATATCCAGGCATTGGGGTATGATAATAAGATCGGAGAGTGTGTTGCGATAATGAATTGGGCATTTTTGTTTACCAGACTATTGATTTTGGATAACATAGCAATTTGTTTTGTAGCCGAAAGGGCCGATTCGGGCTCATCGAGGATATAAACACCATGGCCACTAAAGCGGTTCATAAACAGCGACCAAAAAGATTCTCCGTGCGATTGTTCATGTAAGGAAATGCCTCCGTAAGAATCTATTATCTTAGTTAAAGATATAGGGATATCTGGGTCATCTTCATCAAGTTTGTCAATCTCGCTGGCAACATTGTAGAAACTTTCTCCCCTTAAAAAGAAACCATCCTTAATTTGTTTGAAACTTTTAGTTATCGCTAGATAGTTATGCAATGCAGAATGTGTTGCTGTGCTTTTAAAATTGAAATTTTTACCTCCGCCCTCTGCATTGAAACCAAGATAAACTGCAATAGCTTCAATCAGGGTTGATTTTCCAACCCCGTTTTCGCCGGTAAAAAAGGTAACATTAGGATGGAAGTCTAACTTTTCAAAAGATTTTAAGCATGGAATATTAAACGGATACCCATTAGGAAGGTGCTCTTGTTTTAACCTTAGCGATAAAAGATATCCGTTAAACTCCATTAATTTTATCTGAAATCGTCTTCATCCTCTTCTTCGTCAAATTCGGCGTTAAATAAACTGCCAAACATATCAGAGAAACCAAAGCCGCCATTTAAATAATTTTTGCTCAATTGCGAATATTCAGCTAAACCATGCAATACGAACTCCATTAACAATAAAGTTTGATTTTCGCTTAATTTAGGATGAAACTTCTTTACCAGATCGTATAAACTCGGTACCAGCATCAGCGCTTTTTTATACTGTGCATTGGTTAAAGCATCGGTAACATCTACATTGTTGCCTTCCGTAAACCATTCGGTTACTTCGGTATAAGGATTGGCCGTTTTACTTTTCTTTGCTTTTTCAGGATCAGGGAAGTAACGCGCAAATAACGTTTTAACCGCTTTGCCGATTAAGGTTGTAGCTACATGCGCTGGCCCTTCAAGTTCGCCTTCGTAAACCAGTTCTATTTTACCTGTTATTGCCGGGATAATTCCTGCAAGGTCAGATAGGCGGACAAAAGTATTTTTCTCGCCTGCAATCAGCATTCTTCTTTCAGCCGTGCTGATTAAATTTTCATAAGCAGAAATGGTTAACCTGGCAGAAACGCCTGATTTTTGATCGATATATTCACTTTTACGTGCCTCAAAAGCAATCTGCTCGATTAAATCCTTTACCAATCCATCGGCCTCAATATTGGCTTTTTGATCGGTGGTTAATTTTGCCTCCTGAAAAGTAATTTTGCGCGAAATTTCTATGGTTTTAGGGTAGTGCGTCAAAATCTGACTTTCAATCCTATCCTTCAAAGGTGTTACAATGCTTCCACGGTTGGTGTAATCCTCAGGGTTTGCGGTAAATACAAACTGAATATCCAGGGGTAAACGCAGTTTAAAACCACGGATCTGGATATCCTTCTCCTGCAGCATGTTAAATAATGCCACCTGGATACGGGCCTGTAAATCCGGAAGCTCATTAATCACGAAAATGCTGCGGTGTGCACGCGGAATTAAACCAAAGTGGATTACACGCTCATCATTATAGGTTAATTTCAATGTTGCGGCTTTAATGGGGTCAACATCACCGATTAAATCTGCAACGGTAACGTCGGGCGTGGCCAGTTTTTCGGTATACCTTTCGCTACGGTGCAACCAGGCAATTTCAGTATCATCGCCTTTTATGGCAATTTCGTTTTTAGCATACCATGAAATCGGGTTCAATGGATCATCAAAAATCTCACTTCCGGCAACATATGGTACATATTCATCCAATAGGTTTACCATTAAACGGGCAATCCGTGTTTTAGCCTGCCCACGCAAACCTAAAAGTAAAATATTGTGGCGCGATAAAATGGCGGTTTGTAATTCAGGAATCACCGTTTCATCGTAGCCGATAATGCCCTCAAATTCGGTTTTTTTATCGCGGAGAACTTTAATCAGATTTTCCCTGAGCTCTTCCTTTACAGATCTCGATTTATATCCTGTAGTTTTTAATTCGCCTAATGTGGTGTTTTGCATCTTTTAAAATGGGTTTAAGGTTTAGGGTTTAGGGTTTAAGGTTGCAGCACGCAACATCAATCGCTAAATCTTCCCTTGTTTAAATGTTTCTAAGACTCGTTAAATAGGTCTTTTCGGCTTTAGGTTTTACCTTAAACCTTCCACCTTTTGCCCTCTACCTTATTTAACCGTCTTACGTCTGTTTTTAATGTAATCTTCAAAAATGTATTCGCCCAACCCATTTAACGAGCTATAAAAAGCCCTGCCGCCATTAATTTCGGTAAACTGGCGCACAAACTGTTGCAGGTAAGGGTCTTTGGCAATCATAAATGTAGTAATCGGGATCTTCAGGCGCTTACATTGGGCAGCCATGTTTAAGGTTTTATTAATTACCTTCCTATCCAACCCCATACTGTTTTTATAGTATTTGCCATTTTCTTTTAAGCAGGTTGGTTTTCCGTCGGTAATCATGAAAATCTGCTTGTTATGCGTTTTTCTGCGACGGAGTAAATCAGCAGCCAATTCTAATCCCGCATAAGTATTGGTATGATAAGGGCCAACCTGTAAATAAGGCAGGTCTTTCACGCTAATTGGCCAGGCATCATTTCCGAAAACCACAATGTCTAAAGTATCTTTAGGGTATTTCGTTTTAATCAGCTCGGCCAAAGCCATCGCAACTTTTTTTGCAGGGGTAATCCGGTCTTCGCCATATAGGATCATCGAGTGCGAAATATCGATCATCAATACGGTAGATGTTAAGGTTTTAAAATCCTTTTCCTCTACTTCCAGATCGCGATCGGTTAAGGTAAAATCACCAATCCCATGGTTAATCTGCGCATTATGGATAGAAGCCGTCATATCAATCTGATCCAAGCTATCCCCAAAGCTGTATTCGCGTCTATCGGCATTTTTTTCTTCACCAACTCCTGATTGGTTACTGTTGTGATTTCCCCGTCCTGACTTTTTTAGTTTCCCAAAAATTTCATCAAGGGCCGATTTGCGGATAGTCTGTTCGGTTTTGGCTGTTATTTTAAATTCCCCAGATTGATTGTCTTCCGTAAGATAACCTTTGTCTTTCAGGTCGTCGATAAAATTACCAATCCCATAATCATTATTGGTTAGTTTATATTGTTTGTCGAGCTCATTCAGCCAGCTTAAAGCCTCTGCTGCATCTCCAGCTGTATAATTCAGCAGTTCGCTAAATAATTTCAGCAACTCATCAAACCCACCCTTTGGCGCATCGCCCGGCTTATAATCAGAAAAACGAAAACCTCTCATGTGCTTGTATTAACGATTTATCGAAGATAAAAGTTTCGCTTTGTATTAATTTAAGCGCGGTGTCATATTTGGAACAAAGCAGAAAGGTAAAAGCTGAAAGACCAAAGCAGATTGAATTGCCAACTGAAAACTGTCAAACTGATCTGGGCGTTTCCCAATCCCGTGAAAAACGGGAAAGGGGCGGGCTTTTCAGGGCTACGCTTCGCTTCGGTACCAATGAAATATTGGTACTGAACCCTTACAATCCCTAACGCAAAACCCACCGTTTCAGATCAGATCTAAAATTCCGTGTTAATCCGTGTCTCCGTGGCAACAAAGCAGAATGCTTAACCCAATGCCATATGGTAAATCTTTTTATTGTAATTAGGGTTTGCGCCAGGCTGAGAGGCTACAAATGCCCCAACTTTGCAGGCGTTATCTAATGTGGTCTCCATAGGGTAACCCTGTAGATAACAGGCAATAAATGTAGCCAAAAAGGCATCTCCGGCACCAACTGTATCGGCCACTTGTACTTTGTAACCAGCATGTTTAAACAACTTGCCATCTTTTAACACGCAGGCACCTTTATCACCAAGCGTGAGACAGATCATTTCAATGTTAAACTGACCGGAAAGTTGCTTTAAAAGTTGCTCATCCGTATTGCCAGTTAAAGCAAACGTTTCTTTTACCCATAAAATTTCATCTTCATTTATTTTTAGGATATCTGCTTTTGCCAAAAGTGTTTCAATTAGTTCTTTTGTATAAAAAGGCGCACGGAGGTTTATGTCGAATATTTTAGTCTTGGCATTTTCTAAGAGTGTAAGAATAGTTTTTTTAGATCGTTCATCCCGGCAGGTTAAGCTGCAATATACCAATGCATCTGCCTGTTTTACAGCGGCCATGCTTTCCTCGCTGATTTTGATTTCATCCCAGGCTACAGGCTGTTTAATCGTATAAGTGGCTTGATGGTTTTCATCCAACTGCACTACAACCGTACTGGTTGGTAATTCGGCGTTTACTTGGATCAAATCAGTTGCAAAATGATTGCTGGTTAGAAAATCGAATAGTTCTTTTCCATTTTCATCATCACCAATTGCGCTAATAAAACTGCTGTCTATACTTTGTTTGTGCAAATTAAGCGCAACGTTCATGCTCGAGCCGCCAGCTTTTTTACCTTCTGGGAAAACATCCCAGAGTATTTCGCCAATTGTGATTACTTTATTTTGCATAGGAGATTTATAGATATGTAAATAAAGAATTTTTATGCATGGAACAAAATAATTTGTTTCATATCTTTAATTTTTACCTCAACTTAAATAACCATGAAAAGAATACTTGTAATTGCATTGTTTTTAGCTTCCTTTAGTGCTTTTGCTCAAAATGCAAATGATAAACAAGCCATACTTAATTTACTCGAAAAGCAACGCGCAGATTGGAACAAAGGCGATGTTGAAGCCTTTATGCAGGGTTATGAAAAATCGGATAGTTTACTTTTTGTAGGTAAAAACGGACCAACTTATGGCTGGCAAAAAACATTGGATAATTATAAAAAGCGCTATCCGGATAAATCGGCAATGGGTTTTTTGGTGTTTGGAATTAAAAAGGTCGATTTTTTAAAGCCTGATCTGGCTTTTGTATTGGGCAGCTGGAATGTTAAACGCGAAAAGGATGAACTTAAAGGATATTTTACCTTGTTAATTAAAAAAATTAAGGGCGAATGGAAAGTGGTTGCTGATCATAGTAGCTAAGGATGGAAGGTTTTGATTAAATCGTCATTCTCAACTTGATTGGGAATCGTAATGCAATAGGCTTTAAGATTCCCCGCTTGCGCGGGAATGACGGCCAACTTTATAGTCCTCGTTTGTAACGAGGATTCGTGTGATCAGCATTTTTAATGCTGTTTAAATTAATTTAAGGGCGATAAAATCGCCCTTCTCATGCGTCCCGATTGCAAATCGGGACGATTATTTATTCTCCCAACTTAAAATCCTTATAATAATAATCCCTATCTGTATCTGTTAACTGGCGGATTACCCTGCATGGATTTCCTGCGGCAAAAACATTATCCGGAATATCCCTGGTTACGATACTACCTGATCCGATGACCACATTTGATCCGATTTTTACCCCTGGATTAATCACTACATTTCCGCCGATCCAAACACTGTTGCCAATGGTCACTTCCTGTGCCCATTCATATTCCTGATCGCGTAAATGTGCATGAATAGGATGGCCTGCGGTATAAATAGCCACATTTGGTGCAATAAAAACGCTATTGCCAATGCGTACCTTGGCACAATCTAAAATGACGAGGTTAAAATTTGCGTAAAAATTATCGCCAATTTCGATGTTGTAGCCATAATCGCATCTAAACGGAGGTTCTACGTAAAACATCCGTTCTGTTTTCCCGAATAACCTTTTTAATAGCTCTTTCCGTTGTTTGATAAATTTTGGCGCTAGGTTGTTAAACTCGAAAACAATTTCACGCGCTTTTAATCTTTCTTTTGATAGTTCTTCTCCGCTAGCCTGATAAGCTTTGCCGGCCAGCATTTTTTCTTTTTCGCTAAGGATATTGTTTTCCATCTTAGGTATCTGATTTTTTAATTCCCGGTGTTAAGCGCAATTATAACAAAAAAGGGGCTATCGTAACCGATGCCCCGTTGTATTTTAATTTTCAATAATTTCTATGGTCTGCCTTTGGCTAAAGCCCTTTCGGCAATTTTAACTGCTTTTTTCTCTCTCCAATGGGCGTATTTCTCTTTGAAAGTCATTTTGATTAAACTATCAATCGCACCGTGGGTGAATAAGCTCCAAACGCTGGCTACTTTGCGCGTAATTGATTGATCCCAGGCTCTCAAGCTTAAAGAGAACGATCCATCCAGGTATTTCATCCAGTGCCACATTCCGGTTGGCATAAATAAAGTATCGCCATGCTCCAGGAAAACTTCATAACCTTCTACACCATTCAGTGCGGGGAATTTTTCAAAATCTGGGTTGGCCACATCATAATCTTCTAAAGCATAAGTTGCATTTGGCAGGCAATACAATCTGTCTTTCCATTTGTTGTCGAAAAGAACGATGTGCTTTCTCCCGCCAAAGTGCGTATGGAAAATATGCGGTAAATCGATGTCATAATGTAAAAAGGTTACCGAGTTAGAACCGCCAAAAAACATAGCAGGCATACTTTCGATAAAACCACCCATTAAATCTTTTGGGATTTTTACATCATTGATTAAACTGGGTACTTTTTTAAACAGGTTAAAAAAGAATATACGCAGTTCAGTTGGCTCACGTTTGATCAGGTCAAGGTAATCGCCAAATTTCATATGCGCCGTAGCTGCATTGATCGGTTTAGATGGATCGGCTTTAGAGTTATCGTAAAGTGGAACTTCGAGCTCACCACCAATTTCCTTTAAATATTCAGTCGTCCATTTTTCTCTGGCAGGCCAGTCTTTGGTTAGGCCCCTGATTACTAACGGACGTTTAGTTTTCAGATAATTTTTCTTAAAATCTTCGGGAGTGATGCTCTCAACGATATCAACAGGTTTTAAAATGAAACTCATGCGCTTAAAATCGGTTATTTGTGCCGAACAACAAATGTGTAAATTTTATTTTACAAAATTGATGTTAACAGGTAAATGTGACTAAAATCACGTAATCTAAAAGTAGTAAATACTTAACAATTTAATAATTACGCCTCAACTTTATTTTTAACAATTTCGGTATAGGCAGCGTCCCACAGGTCGATCCTTTTCTGCAAGGCTTGTATTGTGGTCTCTTCTGCTTCGGCCCAAAAGACTTCATTTTTTTCACAAAGCTTCTCCGTCATAGAGAGTGCCAAATGGCTGTGGTGATCGCCATCTACTTCGATATGGCGCTCCAGGTAATATTGAAAAATCGAAACTTTATCAGCCTGGGTACTGTTCAGGTCATTTACCATGCTAAAAAACATGTTTGGAATTAAATCCTCGCGGCCAAAGGTAAAACTTGCGGCCTGTAAATGTGTTTTTCCACTGTTGATGGTTTCGAAGGTTGCATTTACAAAATCCTTTGCCGCTGCAGGAACACTCGCTTTCGTGAAAGCCTCATTAAAACTTTTCCCGTTTTTTAGTTCCTGTAAAAAGATATTGATGGGTTTGGTATTGGCACCGCATTGGTCCATGGCATCTAAATATAACTCGAAGTGGCTCTTTATGGCTCCATTGGCATCCACATCCGATTCTTCACCTGCCACAATTTCATTGATCAATTGCCGGGTAACAGGATCACCTACCGGGAACCAAGGTAAAGTAGTGCAGGTTAAATTAATTTGTAGGGCTTTAAGCAGCGACATAAAATCCCAAACGGCGAAAATGTGGTGTTCCATAAAAACCCGGAGATCTTCTATTTCACTAATGGCCGAATAAACTTTATGGTTGATGATTTCTTGCCTAAGCGGCGCTATTCTTTCCTGGATTTTTATAATGTTAGGATGCATATATTGAATGAGTGAATGATTGGATGTTTGAGTGGGTCACTTAAATTATGAGGGAGAGAATGATGGAATTAGTGAATTAGCAGGGTTAAACACCTGTTCATTCAATCATTCAAAACTTAATCATTCAATCATTATTTATTTTGGTAAATTCTTTTCAAGTGCTCTACTTGCTCTTTTAACTGCAAGTTCTTCTTTCCATTGCATGTATTTTTCGCGGTAGTTTGCTTTCATAAAGTCGTCAAATTTACGCTGTAAAGTTAAGTTATACAAGCTTTTTGCTTTTACTGCCCAGCTTTTGTCCCATGCCCTTAAACTAATTGAGAAAGAACCATCCAGGTATTTCATCCAGTGCCAGTATCCGGTTGGCATAAATAAGGTATCGCCATGTTCTAAAAAGGCTTCAACGCCCTGAACGCCCTTTAAAGCAGGGAATTTATCAAAATCGGGGTTCTCTACATCATAATCTTCTAAGGCATAAGTGGCGTACGGGATTTGATATAAACGTTCTTTCCATTTGTAATCGAATAAGATCACATGCTTGCGGCCGTTAAAGTGCGTATGGAAAATGTGTGCTAAATCAATGTCATAGTGTAAAAACGTTACTGATCCCTTACCGCCAAAGAACATATTTGGATAACTATCTAAAAAACCGCCCATTAAATCTTTCGGTGCGATATAATCTTCAAGTAATTTTGGTGCAAATTTTATCGGATCGAACAAAAAAATACGCAGGTCTGTAGGTGTTTCCTTAATCAGATTTATATAATCGCCAAATTTCATTTCGGCAGCAGAGGCATTTATTGGTTTAGAAGGATCGGCTTTAGAACTGTCGTAAAGCGGAACAGTTTTATCGCCAACAACTTCTTTCATGTATTCCATCGTCCACTTTTGGTAAGCAGGCCATTTTTTGGCCATATTTTTTATTACCAATGGTTTACGCGGTTTAAGGTAGTTCAGTTCGAAATCTGATTTAGATATGTCTTCAACTACATCTATCGGAGATAAATTGAATTTCATGTTAAAAAACTATTAATACCGCAAAATTAAATAGTTAAAAAACACTAAGCATTACAAATGCAAAAACTTGAAAAAAAACTGACAATTCATCAAAAAAAGTCAGAAAGTACGATGTTTGACAACGAAAAACGCACTTGCTAAATGAGCAAAGTGCGTTAATGTTAAAATCACTTAAGGCGTGATTTTTGGTTTTAATAAGGATATCTTTTAAATGTTATTTCGGCATTAAAACAGTATCAATAACGTGGATTACACCATTTTTCTGGTAAACATCTGCAATGGTTACTGTGCTCATTCCGCCTTTTTCGTCTTTTAGAACTAATTTTTTGCCTTCCATCCATGCCCAAAGTTTACCACCTTGTACCGTTGTAAGTTCAGCTTTGCCGCCACCAGCTTTAATTGCTTTTGCAATTGCTTTACTATCCATTTTACCAGCAACAACATGGTAAGTTAAAATGGTCGTTAGGGTTGCTTTGTTTTCAGGTTTAACAAGATTGTCTACCGTTCCGGCAGGAAGTTTATCAAATGCAGCGTTAGTTGGTGCAAAAACTGTAAAAGGGCCAGCACTTTTTAAAGTTTCAACCAAACCTGCAGCTTTTACTGCTGCAACCAGTGTAGTGTGGTCTTTTGAATTTACAGCATTGTCTACAATATCCTTAGTCGAATACATGGCTGCGCCACCAACCATTGGATTTTTCTGAGCGTAAACTTGAGTAGTGAATGCCATGGTAATTACGGCAAATGCGGATAAGATTAAATTTTTCATTATTTCTAATTTTAAGTTTCTGTTATTTGATTCCATTTACGATGGCTTACAGATACTTGGTTTTTAGAAATAAAAAATAATTTTTAATGTGCTGATTGTTAGTATTTTAATTTTTATTTTTTTTGATTTGTAAAGGTGCTGTGGTGCTTCTTCGGATGGGCTGGTCCCGTTTTTCGCTTAATCTTTTGGCTTTCTTCGACTACGCTCAAAATGACCGCCAAAAGGATAGCGCTTCAACCGGGTTTAGATCAATTGGGTTCGTCTCTTAGTCGCATCCTTTTAAACTTGGCGGATCACGCTTAACGCCAACCTCAAAACGCTTCTCTAATTAACCTTCGCCGTTCTTACCTTTTTAGAAAAAAGCTTAGGGAAAAAGCGTTTCAATAATACGGCTCTGGTTTCTTTCCCGCCAATATAAACCTCTTCTTTTTTGTTGTTAACAGCCACTACAATTTGTTTGGCACATTCGGTCGGAGTCATGGCGTTTTCATGCGCATCGCCCATCTTATTAAGCGGATTACCATCTCCCGTCAGTGCATTGTAGGTAACATTTGTTTTGATAAAACCTGGACAGATGATGGTAATATCGATGTTTTTATCGTAAACTTCCGATCGGAGTGAATCGAAATAACCATGCAGTGCATGTTTTGATGCCGCATAAGCAGAGCGGAATTTCGTGCCGAATTTTCCAACAAGGCTACTAATTACAACGATCTGTCCACCACCGTTAGCGATCATCAAAGGCAGAACTGCTTTGCTCAGTACCACTGTTCCCCAGAAATTGGTGTCCATAATCTGTTGTTCTGTTTGTAGATTGGTTTCAAGCGCCAAACTCCGCTGGCTTACACCACCGCTGTTGATCAGTAAATCTATTTTTCCAAAAATACGGATGGCATCGGCAGCTTTGTTTTCGAGGGTAGCCGTTTCGCTTAAATCGAATGGTAAAACATGTACATTAAAAGAGTTTTGGCAGTTTCCTTTTACACGGAAAAGCTCATCTCGATTTCTTCCAGAGATGATCAGTTTATTGCCCGCTTTAAAATATTCATATACCAAGGCCTCACCAATACCTGATGATGCACCTGTAATCCATACAATTTTTGACATAAATTTATAATTATTGAATTAAGGAATGATTGAATGAGAGAATGGTTGGCTCTGCGATAAAACCAATTCATTCATTCAAAACTCACTCATTCTCTAGTTTGTTCTCAATTCACTCATTCATCTCCTACTATAAACAATTCTGAAGCAATATGATCGGCAAATAATTTTCCGTTCTGACTTAGACAAATCTTATCTCCGTCAATCATTAGCCAATCTTTATCCTCGAAATTTTTAAGGTTGTGTTTTGTTTCCGCTAAAAAGTCTTTCCCGAAATCGGTATTTATTTTTTGTAAATCAGTTCCCCACATCGTTCTTAACGAAGTCATGATGTACTCGTTAAATCTGTCGTTTAAACTCAGTTCTTCAATAATTTCAGGAAGTTTGTTATGGCCTAACGTTTCCATATACAGGGCGTTATTGGCGGGGTTCATATAGCGGTTCTGGCCATTAAAGCCATGTGCTGATGGGCCTATGCCAATGTAATCTACGCCTTTCCAGTAATTGGTGTTGTGCACGGCATAATGATTCGGTTTGGCAAAATTCGAAATTTCATAGTGTTCAAATCCGGCATCAATCAGTTTATCCATTAAAATTACAAACTGAGCAGCGCTTTGATTATCGTTTACTGGCGTTTGTTTTTTGTTTTTAATGGCATGAGCTAAAGCCGTCCGTGGTTCTACTGTTAGGGCATAGGCCGAAATATGTGGAACCTCAAGCTCAATTGCCTTTTGGATATTACTTAACCATTTTTGATCGGTAAGCAAAGGATAACCATAAATTAAATCGAGGGTAAGATTTTCAAAACCGGCATCCTGACTCCTTCTGATGCAATCTTCCGCTTCTTGGGCCTGGTGTGCCCGATTCATCCAGGTCAGATCTTCATCATAAAAAGATTGAATACCTACACTAAATCGGTTAACAGGCAACTGCTTCAGTTCTTTTAATTTCTGGGCGGTTAAATCATCTGGATTGGTTTCGATGGTAATTTCAGCATTTGCATCAACCGAAAAAGTGTGGTTAATGGCATCGAAAATCTTTTGTAAAGCTACCTGCGATAAGATAGATGGGGTTCCGCCGCCGAAATAAATGCTTCCAACCTGCCCTGTAATCCGGTCTTTCTTCATTTTGATTTCTTTGCATATCCCATCAACCATTTCATCAGCATATTTTAAAGAAGTGCTGAAATGAAAGTCGCAATAGTGACAGGCCTTTTTACAAAAAGGAATATGAATATAGATACCGGACATTTGGCAAAAATAAGGTATAAAAATGACTTGTGTGCAGAAGATAATGTCATTAGTCAGAAATATGGCGACCATAAGGAGCTGATCCGATTAACCCGAAGAGATGCTATTTTGAGATTATAGGGGGGTAGTAAATGAGTCTACGACGATCCCTCTCATTCTTTATATTTTAATTGCCTTTAGCATGGATATTCCGTATTTTTGTTAAACAGCGTAGGAAAGAAAGATTATGTATTTTGGTGACTATAAAAATTTTCCTGATGTAACCCTTAATCCAAAATTGCTCTGGGAGTTTAACCTCAGTGATTTTGATTATAACGAAATGCGTGATGTAGTCGTTCAAAGGGTAATTGAGCGAGGGTGGCCAAAAGACTGGTATTTTATATTAAACAAATATGGGGTTGCAGGGGTAAAATTGGCCATTAAAAACTTGACTTATCTGAATGATAAAGATATGAGCTTTGTAAGCCATCATTTAATATACCCTTAACTTCAATGAAATGCTACGAAAAGAAACTGTCAGTGAATCTACACTGGAACTCCTAAACACTTTAATGAATAATGAATTGCTGAAGGCTTTTTTCCTGGTCGGCTGAACGGCTTTGTCTTTGCAAATGGCCGTCGGATAAAGCATGATGATATTGCTGCATTGGAACTTAATGCCATTTCTGGTAATGGAACGAGATTAAAGGACTTTATTGATATTGTATATCTTCAAAAAGCAATGAGTGAAATCGATGTTGCCCACAAGTTTTATAAAACTGGGCGTTTTGCTATCTTTACCCAAAAAAAAATACCATGCGCTGCTCCCCATTCTTTTACCTATCAGTGATACTAGCTGTTAGTTTGTCTTCCTGTAAGAAAAACGATATTGTTCCTAGTCCCATTACTCCGGAAAAGAAGCCTGTACTTGTCGATACAAGCAAGATAACAGGCTGGTGGCTGGCAACAGGAACTGATAGGTTGTTTAACTCTCTATATATTTTCAGTAAGACAAATGTTATTGCAGACTATAGCGCAATGTATAGTTATGATCTGGAGAGCGATATGGAGCTTGGACCGGATTCTCTGGTACGATTCGGACCTAGTCACGGGGTGATTAGAAAGCTAACGGATGATTCACTCACCCTCTATTTAGGCAATAAGGTTTACAGGCATAAAAGACTGAAAATTCCGCAGAGTGAATACGGCATCAAAACACTTGCCAAAAGTTCGGTTGAAGCAACGGCTTGCCTGAATTCCAAAGGAGATGCTTATTCGTATTCGCCGGGACTGGGCGGTTTGGGTTATACTTCTATTAGAAAAACAGGTGTTGACGGCTCTGACAGCTTTATTCGGATATATGAACCCCGTTTGTACAATGTAGGCGCAATGACGATGGAAGATGATGACCACATCTTGTTTGGTGGAGAATATTACCTGCTTCGCTATAGTATTTCCAATAATAAAGTTGAATTGCTTATGGGCGGAAGTCCAGTGCCATATCCTGCTTCATTGGATATCCCCGATAATGTTCCCTATGGCAAATCGTGGCTGGATACCTGGAGTTTTCAGGGGCTTGCTGTTGCAGGCAACGGTGATATCTACTTTAAACAGGGTTATGTGATTCGCAGGATTGAGAAAGCGACCGGAATCATCAGGACGGTTATCGGAAAAGACAAGGCGGGAGCAGGGTATGTTTCAGACCCGAGTGATCCGTTGAAAATGTCCAGCATCGGCGGTCTATTGTATGGATGGACGGGTGGCATCTATTTTCAGAGCGCGGGTTATATCTGGAAATATATTGCATCAAGCAGACAGGTAGAGCGCATTATAGGGGAAAATACTTATCTACAAAAGCCTGAGTCGGCAGATAATACGCCGGCTGAGCAGGCAGGGGTGTCTACGCCATCTGCTTATGCACTTGCTGGAAATGGCGACTTGTTTATTTCATCATTCAACTGGCGCATCAAAAAAATTAAGGCCAGTGATAATCGGATGAGGATCATAGCCGGAACCATTTCTGATTATTTTCCGATAAATGGTGTTGATATCGATAATGCACTTATGACCAGGTTATCTCCTGCTCAGGCGATGCTGGTACTGCCAAATGGTAATGTGGTTATGGTTGTAAACAAACGTTTGCGCATGCTTTATTTGAAGTAAGGCCATCGATTTTTATTTTTGAGAAGGTTACCATAATTAGGGTCAAACTGTTTTTAAGTTGGACTGATATTGTTGAGAATCGGCGGCTAAAATTCCCTTTTAAAAAGGCAGCATTTTATTACGTAAAAATATACTGCTAATGTTGGCAAAAGCAGTATATTTTTACGGATAAATATTTGGAAAATCTCTGCTTTTAGTATTGTGTACGGAATATTATCAACATTGTTCGAAGTACAAAAGGTCGTTTAACTACTCTCTCCGTGCTAATTATTTTTTATTCTTAACTCTTTGATTTTCAGTATTTATTGGTGTTTCATGTATTGGGGCAAAGATAGCAAAGTTAGTTTTTCTTTATTGTTATAATTAATAACCAATCGATTATAAAAGGATCATTATAAATTACATAATTAAAGTAATAGCTTTACTTTAATTGCTATGGGAAAGAAATCATTAGTGCCACAACAACTAAATAGCAAGCTTTTAAGTTTTGCCACTTTAAGCAGGGTTGCAATTCCAACAAGTGGTTGGATTAAAGCAATCCTTAACATGAATAGGATCTTGCAGAAATAATGGCTATAATCTGGATTGATTAATTTCTTTAGGTAAACCATGATTATTCGACTACTTTTGCATCCTTAAGTTTTGATTAACAGCATGCCGAAATTTATTTTCTTTTTGTTCGCGTTTGTATGGTCTGCTAATTTTGTAGTAGCACAAGAAATTCCTGTTCAAACAGATAGTGTAGCTGTAAATCAATATCATTATAGAAGATACCGGCCCGATTCGGCAACCCTTGCCAGACAGAAATTTTCGACCGATTCGCTTGTTCATCACACCTGGGTGCTTCCTGACAGTTTAATTAACAAGGGGGCGCTGCTTGATACCATTGAAAAGGAATATCTTTTTCCTAAACTCGATCTACTGGCCTGGCAAAAGAAATATCAGCACTTAAAGAAAAAGGCAAATCCCTATCAACTGGGAACAAGAATCCCAAAAGGCAATGTTGGTTTACTTGGATTTATTTTTGGTATGCTTATCATCTTTGCCATTCTAAAAAATGCTTTTTCGAAACAATTATCGGCAATCGTTCAATCGTTTTTCAGCAACAGGATTTTGAATAATATTAACAAGGAAGACAACCTGTTTAGTTCATGGCCATTTTTGTTGCTTTTTGTGCAGTTTGGTTTCGTTTTTGGCATGTTCTTTTTTCTGGTAGCGCAGTGGAATGATATGTATCAGGCTAAAGATGGGTTTAAATTCTTTTTTAGTATATCGATTACTATAATTGTTTTTTATGCCCTCAAATTGGTTCTTTTACGCTTTTTGGGTTATCTGTTCAATGTGCAGAAACCAGTGGGCGAATACATCTCAATTTTGTACCTCAGCTACTTCAATGCATCCCTACTATTTATTCCTTTAGTAGTTGCTTTCGCCTTATCGCCACTTAAATACGGTGGGGTGTATATCGTGTTGGCATTCTTACTGTTAGGCATTATTTTTGCTTTTCAGCTATTGCGGGCAGGTATAACGATACTTTCTAATAATAAGTTTTCTAGAATGCATTTATTTTTGTACTTTTGCGCCCTCGAAATATGTCCTATCCTAATACTAATTAAAACGATAGGACTGTAGCAGGAAAAAGGAAAATGCAAGAAAAGAACGACTCTAGAATCCGCAAAGTAAAAAGTATTTTGGTTACTTTACCAAAACCTGAAACAGAAAAATCTCCTTACTACGATTTGGCCAAAAAACACAACTTAAAAGTTGATTTTAGGTCCTTTATTCATGTTGAAGGTGTGCCCGCAAGAGACTTTAGAAAGGATAAGATTAATCTGGCCGATTTTACGGCAGTAATTTTTACCAGCCGTAATGCAGCAGATCATTTTTTTAGAATCTGCGAAGAAATGCGTTATGAAGTGCCGGCAGAACTGAAATATTTTTGTCTGTCTGAGACTATTGCATTGTATCTGCAGAAATATATCCAGTATAGGAAGCGTAAAATCTTTTTTGGTAAACAAACTGCAGCAGATTTAGCAGAAGTGCTAAAGAAGCATGCAAACGAGAAGTTTTTATATCCTTGCTCTGATATGGCTACCGAAGACACGATGAAGTTCCTGGAAAAAAGTGGGTATAATTTTACGCCTGCAGTTTTGTTTAGAACAGTAGTGAGCGATCTATCTGATTTAGCTGAAGTATTCTACGATGTTATTGCATTTTTTAGTCCGTCAAGTATCCAGTCGTTGTTTAAAAATTTCCCCGATTTTAAACAGAATAATACACGGATTGCTGCTTTTGGAACTAACACAAGTAAAGCTTGTACCGATATGGACCTGATAGTGGATATTGCTGCGCCAACCCCTGGCGTTCCATCTATGACGATGGCTATTGAGAATTACATCAAAATATCTAATAAATAATACGATAAATAATTTATTTTAAGTCAATACAATAAATGCGTAACTTTACTGTTAGTGAGAGAGTTACGCATGTTTTTGAACAAAATATAGGGCTGTTGGCGAAATGTTAATGTAACTTTAATTGCCTTTCAGTAATGATTTAACGTAAAATATTTGCTTTTGTTGATAATTTCAGTGATTTTTGATAAAATTGCTCCTAATCGTGCTGTGCACACTATAAAAAATATGAAGAAAATCTACCTTCTAGCTATTGTAGGTATAACTGTAATGCTAGCAAGCTGTGGCCATGGCGGTCAAGGCGAGCTAGTTGGTGCTTATAACCGAAAATTTAAAAACGATAGAATCCCACTAGGAATGGTTTATGTGCCGCCGGGGCATACTCCACTGGGAGGATCGGATGAAGATATTACTTTCTCTCAGAACGGGCCAAGTAAAATGGTTACCATTAGCGCGTTCTTTATGGACCAGACCGAGATTTCCAATGCAGAATACCGCCAGTTTACCAACTGGGTACGCGATTCGATTGCAATTGTGATGATGGGCAATCCTCAACAGTTTATGGTTACGCCCAAAGGAAATGCCGCAAATGCTGTTGGTGGGGAGAAATACATCGACTGGAGAAAAGTTGGACCAAACGGTGCCAACATTTGGCGCAATAAAGGTAAGGGTGCAGCTGCCGCTCAGGTTAGCCAGTTAGATGGTATGTATTATTCAGGTTTAGATGCGCTTCCAGGGAAAAAAGAATTAGATGTTCGTAAATTCGAATATTCTTATGCCGAATTAAATATGGAAAAAGCTGCTCTAGGGCATAAAGATCCAAACAGCAAACGCCAGGATTATATCGATCGTTATACCGTTGCTATTTACCCTGATACCATGGTATGGAAAACAGATTATTCTTATTCACAAAACGATCCTATGGTACGTGGTTACTATAACCACCCTTCTTATGATGATTATCCTGTAGTTGGTGTAAGCTGGGAACAGGCAAAAGCATTCTCTCATTGGAGAACAAGATTGTACGATGGAGTTGCTACAGCAAGAAAATTGCCCGCAGGATCAAGATCAGATTATAGATTACCAGCTGAAACTGAATTTGAATATGCAGCAAGAGGTGGCAATACCAAAACCAAATACCCTTGGGGCGGTCCTTACATTAGAAACACAAAAGGATGTTTACAGGCTAACTTTAAACCGGGCCGTGGCGATTACTCGAGCGATGGGGGTATTTATACGGTAGGTGTTAGATCGTATTTTCCTAATGATTATGGTTTGTACAACATGGCCGGTAATGTTTCTGAATGGACACTAACTGCTTACAATAAAGGTGCAAGCCCATTATTGCACGATTTGAACCCGAATTTTACTTACGATGCTGGTGCAACGGACAGCAAATACAAAAAGCGTAAAGTAGTTAAAGGTGGTTCTTGGAAAGATACAGGCTATTTTCTACAAAATGCAGTAGCTACATATGAATATCAGGATACACAAAGATCATACATTGGTTTCAGATGTGTTTCATCTTATCCTGGTACCGACTTAAGACATTAAACCAAACAAACTAAAAACTAAAGAAAAACATCAAAATTTTATGGCAGCAAAGAAACAACCAGGCTGGTTACACGTAGCGATTTCATGGGGAGCAAGTATTGTAATTATCGGAGCGTTATTTAAAATTCTACACATTGGTGGAATTGTAGGTAGCTATATGATTGGGCTTGGTCTTGGAATAGAGGCAATTTTATTCTTTTTAACAGGGTTTTTCCCACCAGAGCCAGAACCAGCTTGGGAAAGAGTATATCCTGAATTAAAACCAGATTTTAAAGGAGAATTACCAACTGCATCCGCAAGACCAGTTGCAGCAACAGCATCGAACACAGCAGCTTTGGATAAAATGTTATCAGATGCTAAAATCGGTCCTGAATTGATTGAAAGCTTAGGCTCTGGTTTGCGTACTTTTGGTGATAAAGTAGCAACAATTTCTAATGTTGCAGATGCATCTACCGCAACCAACGAATTTACAGGCAAAATTAAAACAGCTTCAGCTGGTTTCGATAATTTAAGTGCATCTTTTGATAAAGCTACAGCTAATTTGAAAGCAATGGGTGAGAGCACTGTAGATTCTCAGGCTTACCACGATCAGGTTAACAATTTGGCTAAAAATTTATCAGCTTTAAATGCGGTATATGAATTAGAATTACAAGATTCGAGCGCGCATCTAAAATCGATGAATAAATTCTATTCAAACTTATCATTAACCATGCAGAACTTTAACGAATCGATGGAAGATTCGAAACAGTTTAAAGAAGAGGTGAATAAGCTGGCTAAAAACCTATCATCGCTTAATGCAATTTATGGCAATATGTTATCGGCTATGAACGGCCCACGTGTATAATTTGTTTAGTTTTTAATTTTTAAAGGAAAAGCTACATCAAACATGGCAGGCGGAAAAGAAACAACAAGGCAGCGGATGATCAATATCATGTATTTGGTATTGTTGGCTATGCTCGCCTTAAACGTATCAGATACCATTTTAGATGCATTCAAAAATATCAACGATAGTTTGGATACTTCTAAAAACAATGTAAATACAAGTATTAATCAGTTATTTTCTGCCTTCGAAAATTCGAAGTTGAAAGAAGAGCCAGCACGTGCACAGCCAATTTACGATAAGGCAAAACAGGCACAGAAGGCGGCTGATGATTTGAATAATTATATTGAAAGCATTAAAAAAGAATTTACCCAGGCAGGTGATGGAATCGATCCGGAAACTGAAGATTTGGTAAATAGATCAAATCAGGATATTGCACAGAATATCATGATTAATCAAAAGAAAGCAGATGAGTTGAAAAAGAGAATTAACGCCACACGCGAAAAATTAATCTCTTTGTTAGACCCGGCTGATAGAGCGAATGTTTCATTCTCTCTCGAAGCTAAAGATCCTGTAAGAAAAAGAAAAGGAAACTGGCAGGAAACATATTTTGGTGAGGGAACGCCATTAACTGCTGCAATGACGATTTTAACCAAACTGCAAACAGATACTAAAAATGCTGAAGCAGAGATAGTTAAGAAATTGTTCGGAAATATGGATAAAGCACAGGTTAATCTGGATCAGTTTGCAGCAGTTGCAGTAGCACCTACTTCTTACGTAATCCAAGGTCAGCCGTATACTGCTGAGGTATTTTTAACAGCCAGCGATTCGAGATCAACTCCTGATATTACCGTTAATGGAAGTAAATTATCCGTTAAAGATGGTAAAGGAACTTATAGTGGTGGTACAAGTAGTGTTGGCCAGTTTACCTGGGTAGGTACTGTTCGTGTTCGCCAAACCGATGGTCAGGTAAAAGAATATAAAACCCAACCACAAACTTATCAGGTAGCGAAACCTTCAGCATCTGTTTCTTCAACAAAGTTGAATGTAATTTATGCAGGTATTCCGAATCCATTTACGGTATCGGCAGCAGGTTTTCCATTAGAGAGTGTTCGTGCTTCCATTTCAGGAGGTTCAATGTCTGGTGCTAACGGAAATTATAATGTTAACGTTCCAGGAAGTATGGTTGGCCAGGAAGTATCCATTAATGTATCTGCAAATAACGCTGGTAAAACAGTTAGCTTAGGCTCACAAAAATTCAGGGTTAAAGCTATCCCTGCTCCGGTGGCTAAGGTTGGTGGCCGCGCTGGAGGTGATGTAGCTTCAGTACAGCTAAAAAGCGAAACTGAAATTGAAGCAGATCTGGATGATTTTCCTTTCGATGTTAAGTTTAAAATACAACGTTATAAGTTAACCATTATAAAACCTCGTTCTGATGCTGTTACCATTGCAGGTAGTGGTGGAAGTTTCGCAGGCGCAGTTAAGGGTGCAATAAACTCAATTACGCCTGGTACAAGGGTGTTTTTTGAAGATATTGTTTCTGTAGGGCCAGATGGTCGTCAAAGAATTTTGCCTTCATTAGCGTTTAGTGTAAAATAAGAAGAAGATGAAAAGGATTTTAAGTATTGCTATTTTAGTTTTGTTAACCTCGTTTGCTTTTGCACAAAAAAAGCCAACCAAGTTAGCACCAAAGAAAGCTGCACCAGTAGTAGCCGCACCCCCTGTGGCAGATACAGTGAAAGCCCCTGTTAAAACAGCTAAAAAGAAACTTAAGGTACCACCTAAAGATGGTTTTTATGCCCGTAAGGACATTGACAGTACTGAAATGGTTCCTTTGGCTGATGTGAGGGAAGAGGATGTTTTTTATGCAAAACGGATCTGGAGAGAAATTGACTTACGTGATACGGTTAACTCAGCCTTAAAATCGCCTAAATCACGCCTAATTGATGTATTAATTGCCGCAATTAAGAAAGACGAACTAACCGCGTACTCACCAATAGATAGTGCATTGAACGAAGATGATGCTTTTCTTAATCCAATGTCGGCAGATTCTGCTTCCAAATCGGCTTTAGGAACAGCAGAGGTTTCGAACAACAAAACCGGAACGGTTACTACTGTAGTTAATGATTTTAATCCAGAGTTATTCTTGAAATTCAGAATTAAAGAAGACTGGATTTTCGATACCAAACGTTCTGTTTTCGAACCGCGTATTGTAGGTATTGCGCCATTAAAATACAATGAGGTTTCTAAACAATGGCAACCGGTATTTTGGGTGTATTATCCAGAAGCTAGAGAGATTTTAACGAAGAAACGTTTAATCAATACCAATAACGATGCTTCAGCATTAAGCTTCGATGATTTCTTTATCCGCCGCTTATTCAGCAGCTATATTGTAAAAGAATCAAATCCTGGCGACAATAAGATCAGAGATATTATTACCGATCCTAGAGAAAGGTTGTACGAATCAGAAAGGATTAAAAAATCTGTTCTTGATTACGAACAAGGTCTTTGGGAATATTAACCTTATTAAAAGGCTTCGATGATAAATCGGAGCCTTTTTTGTTAAACGTCATATTGTCATTGAAAACAGAAGCGCTGGTAAGAAAGGTAGAATGAGGCATCTTATTGGCTATGACAGGTTCTATAAATTGGTCGTCATTTCGATCGTAGTGTTCCAAAGGAACTCCTTCGGAGGAGAAATCCTAATTCCTCCTCAAAGAGAATCTGGGTTGAAATAGCTATTCCTGTTTGAAATAGGCCTGAAGGGTAATCATCTGTTTTTTATTCAGCACCTCTGCCAGTTCTTTTTCGGTAGCCTCTTTAATTTTTTTAACCGATTTGAAATGGGTTAACAGTTTATCTGCGGTAGTTTTGCCGATACCTTCAATCTGCTCCAGTTCTGTTTTCAGTGTCCCTTGATCGCGTTTCTTGCGGTGGAAGGTAATCCCAAAGCGGTGGGCCTCATCACGGAGCTGTTGGATCACTTTTAAGGTTTCCGATTTTTTATCCAGATACAATGGATAGGAATCGCCAGGATAGAACAGTTCTTCCAAACGTTTGGCAATACCAATTACGGTAACTTTGTTTTCTATACCCAATAACTTTAAACTCTTTACAGCCGACGAAAGCTGCCCCTTACCGCCATCAATGATGATGAGCTGAGGCAACGTCTGGTTTTCATCCAGCATCCTCCTGTAACGACGGAAAACCGCTTCTTCCATGGTCGCGAAATCGTTTGGACCCTCTACCGTTTTCACATTAAAATGGCGGTAGTCTTTTTTCGATGGCTTTGCATCTTTAAAAACAACTATTGCCGAAACCGGATATTTCCCCTGAAAATTCGAGTTATCAAAACATTCTATATGTTTTGGAAGCTGGGTTAAACGCAGATCTTTCTGCATCGTAGATAAAATACGATCGGTGCGTAAATCGGGATTTAATTTTTCGTATTGATTAAGTTTCTCTTTTTTGAAGAACAATACATTTTTCTGCGAAAGCTCCAGGAGTTTTTTCTTCTCGCCGAGCTTAGGTACAGTAAATTTTAAACTTTCATCTTCTAACGAAGGCTCAAAAGGAACAATAATTTCTTTGGAGGTGCTGCTGAACTTCGTTCTGAATTCTAACATGGCCAATGTTAAAATTTCATCATCACTCTCATCCAATTGCTTTTTAACTTCGATGGTCTGCGTCTGGATAATCGTTCCGTTCATCACTTTCAGGTAATTTACAAAAGCATAACGTTCATCCGATGCAATACTCACCACATCAACGTTGGTAATGGCGCTATTTACCACTGTAGATTTACTCTGGTATTTCTCCAGTACTTCCAATCTCCTTGCATATTGATGCGCCAGTTCGAAGTTCAGGTTTTCTGATGCCGATTTGATGATCCCTTTAACATCCCGGATTACATTCCCGATTTTGCCATTCAGGATCTCTTTGATCTCACCTATATTTTTATCGTAGTCCGTTTCGGTCTGGTAATTCTGACAAGGGCCCTTACAGTTGCCAATTTGATATTCCAGGCAGACTTTAAATTTCCCTTCAGCTATATTTTTTTCTGTTAAAGGTAAGCTGCAGGTACGAAGGGGATAGGTTTCTTTAATCAGATCCAAAATAGTATGCATCATGCCTATAGAACCATAAGGGCCAAAATAGGTAGAACCATCTTTAATCACTTTCCTTGTCCAGTAAATACGGGGATAGTTTTCGTTTTTAACAATTATCCATGGATAGGTTTTGTCGTCCTTTAGGTTGATGTTAAATTTTGGCTGATGTTTTTTAATTAAGCTATTTTCGAGTAACCAGGCATCAATCTCGGTATCAACAATAGTGAATGTAATTTTACGGATTTTGGAAACGAGTACCCTTGTTTTGCCATTAAACTGATTCCTGTCGCTATTGAAATAAGAACCCACACGGTTGCGCAGGTCTTTTGCCTTTCCAATATACATGAGCTTTCCATCAGCGTCCCAATATTGGTAAACACCGGGTTTATGCGGAATTGCGGTTAATGCTGTTTTATGGTCGAAACTGCTCATGAAGGATTAATGGAGCAAAATTAAGGTGATTTTAATAGAGAATAATATTAGGTATGAAATCGAAGTCTTTTTTGTCGTAAGTAAACAATTGCGGTTGCCTCAATAATATCAGTTTTTGAAATCCCAAGATCCACTCCTTATATCTTTAAGGTTTTTGGGATTGTTTTTCCAAATACCGAAAAGTTCTTTAGGATTAAGTGATTTATTCCCTTTTAGGATATTAGGTTTAAGATCGTCTTGCAAAGAAACAATTTTAATGTTCTGTAATTTCATAACCTAAGTTCTATTAGTACTTGTTTATAATGCTTAATTTTTAACTCCTTTATGCAGAGCGATCGTCATGCTGAATTTATTTCAGCATCTTTTATGCAAAATAGACACTGAAATGAATTCAGGGTGACGATTTTACCTCTCAAATATTTGAAGAACACTCCCTAAAATGCAATTACAATTTTCTATTACAAATTTAATGTTTATCCCCTAAAATTTAGGAGAAAACTTTTGGTTGTAAATAGTGTCTAAAATCCCAACTTCTCATCCAATTCGGTTGCGCCTTCTTCCTGTTGTTGATATTGGTTGCAATCGTAGGTAATCGAAACACCAGATTTTGGTGCCTCAAAATCAGCATGGCTAATTTTTAAGGCCGGATTGGCGTATACTCTTTTGATAAAACCTGCAAAAATTGGCAAAGCCGTATTAGCACCTTCACCCTGGTTGGTACTGATAAAGTGGAATGCCCTATCTTCGCAGCCAGTCCATATACCTGTCACCAATTGAGGAGTAATGGCCATAAACCAACCATCTGAGTTATTTTGGGTAGTACCCGTTTTAGCTCCGATAGGTGCGTTTACTTTGTATTTATAATTCAGCCTCGATCCGGTTCCGTTAGTTACTACACCTTTTAACATTCTGGTCATTACATAAGCCACCTCTTCGCTCATGATCGGTTTTGGTATTTCCTTTTGTGAAAATAATACCACCCCATTTTTATCTTCAATTCTTAACAAATAAATTGGTTTGGTATAGGTTCCTTTGTTTGCAAAAGCGCCATAAGCCCCAACCATATTAAAAATTGATGAATCGAATGTCCCCAAACAAATAGATGGAAATGCCGGAACATTAGGAATGCCCATTTTAGTAGCTAATGTAGATACGGCCACAGGACCGACCTGTTTCATTAAATAAGCGGTAACAAAGTTTTGTGAATAAGCCAGGGCTTTTTGTAAAGTAATGCTGCCTGGCAGTGGTTTACCCGAATTTCTTGGCGTCCATGGTTCTCCATAGCCATCTATCGTTACTGGTACATTTGGCACAGTGTAACAAGGAGAATAACCATTTTCAATTGCTACGGCATAAGTGAACGGTTTTGCTGTCGAACCCACTTGTCTGGTCCCCATTTTAACCTGATCGTATTTAAAATGTTCGTAATTAATCCCCCCAACCCATGCTTTTACATGACCATTGGTCGGATCCATCGTCATCATCGCATTACGCAACAACATTTTGTAATAACGTACCGAGTCGATCGGTTTCATTACCGTATCAATATTACCCTTCCAGGTAAAAATGCTCATTTCTGTTTTGGTATTAAAATCATTTTTAATTTCATCGTCTGTTTTACCTTCTAGTTTTAAGGATTTATAACGGTCTGATCTTTTAATCCCCTGTTCAATCTGTAAAGCTTTATCCTTAAAAGGGTTTCTGCCTTTCCAGCTGGCGATAAACTGCGCCTGTAAGATCTTCATATATTCTTTTTGCGCCTCTTCGGCATATACCTGCATATCATAATTTAATGTGGTATAAATTTTCAAACCATCGCGGTCTAAATCGTAAGGTGTGCCATCGGGTTTGGTAATCGACTGTTCCTGAAAAATGTTTTTAATATCATTCTTAAGTACCGAACGGAAATATGGTGCAATACCATCGTTAACGGTTGCCGCATTAAAATGCAGGTTTAAGGGCTTTTCTTTTTGTTCGTCAAATTCTTGCTGGGTTAAGAGTTCCGATTTGACCATCATGGCCATTACGGTATTTCTGCGGTCTCTTGATCGTTCGGGGTGGCGGGTTGGCGAGTACATGGTTATCCCTTTTTGCATCCCTACAAGCGTTGCAGCCTCTGTTAAAGTAAGTTTATCAGGGGTAGTGTTAAAATAAACCCTGGCTGCCGATTTTATGCCATAAGCCTGGTTACCAAAATCAACCGTGTTTAAATACATAGTAATAATTTCTTCCTTGGTATAGTTGCGTTCCAATTTAACGGCAACAATCCACTCTTTAAACTTGGTTAACACAAGCGAGAAAAAATTCAGGTTCGATTCTCTAGGGAAGAGATTTTTTGCCAATTGCTGTGTAATGGTACTTGCACCTTGTTTTTTACCGATTAAATTATAACCGATAATGGTGAAGGTACGTTTGAAATCGATGCCCGAGTGTTCTTTAAAACGGGTATCTTCTGTCGCGATCAGCCCGTTGATTACATTTTCGGAAATATCTTTATAAGTAACATTCGATCTGTTTTGAACAAAATAGGTGCCTAATGGCCGGCCATCCTCGGCAATAATTTCTGAAGCCTGGTTGCTTTTTGGATGTTCGATATCCCTGAAAGAAGGTAATGCACCAAAAAGGCCCAAGCCTACCATCGAAATGAAAATAGCAAACAGGGCAATTCCCCCGATCAGTAATTTCCAGATGACTAAACTATATCTTTTTGTTTCTTGTGCAGAAAGGGACTTGTTCATTTTGTGTTGTTATTTTCCAATCATCTCCAGAATAGAAGATTTTGGATGCAAATTTATTAATTTTTTATAGAATAGATTTTTCTCCACCAGCTTAAACCATATTACTTATTTGTAATTGTCTTTTAAAAACTCCAGATACTCGTTAATGCGCGAGCGGTCTGTTAGCTTTTCGAAGTTTTCTTTGCTGATGATAAAGCCTTTATATAAGTTGGCTGGAACTTTCATAATGTTCTTTAACTGGCCTGTAATGCTTGATTCGTAAATTTTGGCATCTTCAAGATCGATAAAACTCGTAATGTAAATCAGCTGATCATTATCTAACTCTACCAATTTATGTTCCAAATCATTATCGGGGTAATTGCCACGGTTAAACTGCCCTATTCCAAAACGTGAGGAACTTAAGGTTAAAGTTGCGTCGGCAACGTCGATCACATAATAATACTCTTCTGATTTAGTTGTACTAAAAATGCTCGCCGGTTTGGTAGGATCGGCCGGTTTAACCTCAGCAGGTTTAGATACAATGGTAGGCTCTGCTGTTTTAACAGTGGCATTATCAGTTACTAAAGGTTTTGTTGGAACGGCAATTGGTGTAGCCTGACTTACAAAACGTGGCGCATTTGGATCAAAATCGATAAGGGCAAGTGGCCGTTGTTTAAACTCTTCCAAATTTGCCTCAATATATTTTAAATGATCGCGGACCAATGGGGTAATAATTTTATCGTTTGGATAAAGCGTGGTAATCAAATTAAATTCAGTAAGCAGCGCATCAACCTTAGCGGTGCGGCCAACAGCAATTGCTTTTAAATAGGCATACTGTGGTGCTAAATCATTGTTAGGAAAAGCCGTAATGTTATCATCCGCCTGTTTCACTACCCCTGGATAATCTTTTTTCGCGTAAGCATTAAAGGCCACATTATAATTGTTAATGGCAATGTTTTCCATTTCTGTTTGTTTGGCCGAGTACGATGGATCTAAAATATTCTTTGCAAAATTAGATTCAGGGAACTTAGTGAGCACCAATTGTTTATACTGATCTGATTTTACTTCATCAACACCCTTGTAATTTAGATGTAAACTGTAGTAAATGGCAACTAAATGGTTATTATCCGGATATCTTTTAATCAGTTCCAGGTAAATCTTATTTGCTTCTGCTTTGTCGTTTAGCTCTTGTTGATAGAAGCTGGCGATTTCGAAATAAGCATCAATGATTTTTTGATCGGAGGTAGCCAATAATGCGGGAGTGGTTGGCAAACCATCCAAAAACTGTTTTTCTAATGTGGTTTGGTCTACAGCCGTTTGATTCGTTTCTCCATTTGCAGGCGCGATTCCGGTAGCTACATTCCCACCTGCCAAAACCTGATTGGTTTCCTGTGCCGATGAACGGATGCTTTGACGCCAGTTATCTTCCAGCTGTCTGTTGCCCCAGCGTTTTTTGAAATCGCCGAAACCATTGCTTATTGCAGCATTGTTATTAAAATAAAAGGTGTTCCCCGCAGTATTATTCGAAGCATTTAACGATCGATTTGGGAAGTCAGGATCATTTAAATATTGATTACTGATTACCCCTCCAGTATTGCTCACTTCAACTTTAGGTGTTAAATAGGCTTTAACCTTAGCCTCGCGCTCGCCTGCAGGAAGTTTGGCAATAGCCTGGGCGGTATCTTCCTTTGCAATAATGGTATACCTATCCGTTAAATATTTCAGGTTATCGGCCTTTTTAACAATGTTGTCGTAATCAGGGAAGTTTTTAGGTAAAATCATCACCGTACTATCGTAATACAGTTTTGCTTTAATGTAGTTGTTAAACGCCTTAAAATTTAAGTCGGCAATCCTTAAATAGGATAAGGCCTTTTGAGTTTGGTTCCTGGTGCTTTTTGCAACTGATTTGTGGTAGCTCTCTTCAGCTTTTACAAAGTTTCCTTCTGCAGAAAAGAGCTCTCCAACCTGATAATAAATCTGATCGGTATAATCGAAATTCTTATCATCTTTTAACAAAGCAAGCAGCTGTTCTTCCTTATTCAGTTTTACGCCACTGAGCAATGCTCTTAGTTTAATGCGGTTTAAATTGGCGTGAAAATACATTTCAAATGGAGCGTTGCTTTTTTCAACCTTGGTAAAATTGGCATAAGCATCCTGAAGATTTTTCTCTTTCTCCTGCAATTGGGCAAGGATAAAGCGCCAGCGTATACGCAGCTGTTTTTCGGCCGGAAGGGCAATTGCCGATTCTAAAAAAAGAATAGCTTCTTTATTGCGTTTTTGATAAATACGCATCTGGGCAGCAGTTGCCAATGGCTCTGCCAGATCTTTTTTTAACTCATCAGAAGCACGCAACATGGTATCAATAATTTTATCGGCAAGTACCATATTGTTCAGTTGCATTTGGCTACGGGCTTTCCAGTTCATGGCCATAATGAATGTTTTTAAATCGCTGTTATAGGTTTTTGCCGTATAATCGAAATATTCTGATGCGATAAAATAATTGCCTTTTAAATAATTTGCTTTGCCCAAAAGCATATAGGCATCATCAATATAATTACTAAAACTTTTATCGTTTATAACAGTTTGTCCTTTGGCAATAACGTCATCGAGCTGTTTATTGGCAACCCCTGGTGTAAGCACCAGATTTACCTGTGGCTCAGGATCGAGGTAAACAGGCAGTGTTTTTTCATAATTATCGGCATAACTTTGTAGTAGGCTCTCATTGTACTCAGTTAGTAAAACATTGGAGTTGTAGATATAGTTATACCTTGCCGTTAAGTTTTGAAACCTGCGATCTACTGCTGTATCTTTATTTGCGACACAGCCATAAATAAGGAGGACACTAAAAAAGATGAAGAAGGGATTTAAGTTTTTGTTAGCGTAATTTTTCAAGTATGATAAATCTCTTAGGTGGATATACAATAAACAATATATGTAGAAAAATATTTTATTTGGCAACAAATTTTAATTATTCAAAGTTAATTTAATTATTGCATTAAAAAATGGAAAATCCGAAAGAAGAAGATACAAAGAAAAAGGTAAATGCGGCCACTAAATATTCTGCTATTGGCTTCCAGATGATTGCTACCATTGGCCTGCTCACTTTTATTGGCTATAAGATTGATGAGCACAGAAACAGCAAAACTAATTTAATTACGGCTGCTTTTGCTTTGGCAGGGGTGGGGATTGCATTATACCAGGCCATTAGGCAGGCCACTAAGCCGTAAGTTTCAGTTGACGGTTTCCAGTAGGCAGTTTTCAGTAGGCAATTCTCGGTTTTCAAGCGACAGTTTGCCATCAGCAGTTACTATAAAACAATTTAAATTAGAAGTTTTGTTTCGCTTAACTAATTAACCAATTTAAAACAATTAAGCAATAGAACAATTTGCTGTTTGCTTCAGTTAACCGATTAATCAATTTGAACATTTAACCAACCTTCATAATAATTATCTCCCACACTACTTAATGATACTAAAAACCTTATCTTTGCAAAAGTTTTTATCTGCTAAGAAATTATACATTGACGCTAGCCAAATTTACCAGTATCTATTTCATTTTTGTAGGCCTTTTAATAGGTGTAATTGCCGTTTTACCTGTCGTATTTCCTGATCAACAATTGTTTGTAAATAACTTTTGGGTGATGTTTGGCTTTTTGGCCGGCATAACTTATGTAGCCTATATGCTTGTTGATATCGGTATAAAACGTGATCCTGAAGTGGGTATTATGGCAATTATGGGATCAATTGCAGTGAAGATGATTTTTTGTATGGCTTTTGTGTTGATTTACAGTATAAAAGCGAAGGGGATTGGGCTAATATTTCTGCTTAATTTTTTTTCTTTATATTTATTGTTTACGGCCTTTGAAATTTACTGTTTGTTACGTAACTTGCGCCACCAAAATTTAAAGTAAAAAACTGCCAATAAATGGATTGTAACCAAGTTTTTGTGTCGAAAGTTAAAAGACTAATTGTTGTTTTTACGCTTTTAATCGCGTTTTTATCTATCAAAATTGATACTTTCGCTCAGGTTGATAGCGCTGTTGTTCCTGTTGATAGTGTTGTAGCCGGATCTGCCGAAGCAGTTTCTGGTGAGCATGGCGCTGCTAAACATGGTGAAGAAAAATTCGAGCCAACTAAGGTAATTATGGAACACATTGCCGATTCGCATATGTGGCATCTTTGGGGGCATACTTCATTGCCTCTTCCAGTAATTTTATATACTGCTAACGGTTTGGAGGTTTTCTCTTCTGGTAACTTCCATCATGGAGAGCATGATTATAACGGTAAATACAATAATTATCGTTTAGAAGAAGATCATATAAAGGTAGTTGGTGCTGATGGAAAAATCGATGAAGAAGCAAGTAAGTCTGTTTTAGATTTCTCAATTACTAAAAACGTTGCTGCGATGTTCGTGGCGATTTTGATTATTTTAATTGTATTCATTTCAGTCGCTAGGGCGTATAAAAAACGCGTTGGTAAGGCACCAAAAGGTTTACAGTCTTTAATCGAACCGATCATTGTTTTTGTAAGGGATGATATTGCTAAGCCAAACATCGGTCATAAGTATGCTAAATTTATGCCTTACCTGTTAACCGTATTTTTCTTTATCTGGTTTAACAACTTGTTGGGATTGATTCCGATTTTTCCAGGTGGTGCTAACGTAACCGGTAACATTGCCTTGACTTTTGTGATGGCATTGGGTACTATGATTATTGTTAATATCAACGGTAATAAATATTACTGGAAACACATTTTAACACCTGATGTGCCTTGGTGGTTATATCCGATTATGATTCCTGTTGAATTAATTGGTATCATTTCTAAACCTTTCGCTTTAATGATTCGTTTGTTCGCAAACATTACAGCTGGTCACATTATCGTATTAAGTTTAATTTCCTTAATATTTATTTTCGAAACGGCTTGGATTTCTCCTGTTTCAGTGGCATTCGTAATATTTATGGATGTGTTAGAATTGCTGGTGGCATTTTTACAAGCCTTTATTTTTACATTATTAACTGCCTTGTTTATTGGTATGGCAGTAGAGGAGCATCATTAATAGAAAACTATTTTTTACAAATTAATATAAATAAATTAGTTATGGTAGGTTCAATCGCGGCAATTGGTGCCGGTTTAGCAGTAATCGGTGCAGGTATCGGTATCGGTCAAGTAGGTGGTAAAGCAATGGAAGGTATTGCTCGTCAACCAGAAGCTGCATCAAAAATTCAGACTGCAATGATTATCGCTGCTGCCCTTATCGAGGGTGCTGCTTTATTCGGTGTGGTAGTTGCATTATTAGGAAACAACCCTCAGTAATTCACCTGAAAAAATTAGGTTGGGTATTTAACGATTGGTTATTTACCCAATCTTATTAAAGAGATTAAGATTAAAAAAATTAGATAAAATGGATTTAGTAACCCCAAGCATAGGATTAATTTTTTGGACTGGAATATCGTTCATCTGCTTATTGATATTACTTAGAAAATTTGCATGGAAACCTATTTTAGGTGCTATTCACGAACGTGAGCAAAGCATTGATGAGGCACTTAACAAAGCTGAATTAGCCAAACAAGAAATGGCTCGTTTAACCAGCCAAAATCAAGATTTGATGCAACAGGCTCGCGCAGAACGTGATGAGATTTTAAAGGAAGCTAAAACTTTAAAGGATGGTATTTTAAACGAAGCTAAAAAACAAGCCCAGGTTGAAGGTGCTAAACTGATCGAGAAAGCTAAAATCGAAATCGAGAACCAAAAGAAAGCAGCTTTAGCTGAAGTTAAAGACCAGGTTTCTTCATTATCATTGGAAATTGCAGAACGTGTTTTACGTACCCAATTGGATGATAAAGCAAAACAAGAAACTTTAGTAGCTAACTTGTTAAAAGACGTTGAATTAAACTAAGCGTATTGCGTAAAGCGACGGGCGTACTAAACGCTAACCGCTAAACGCCAACCCAAAAGATATGTCAGAAATTAAAGTTGCAAGCAGATACGCCAAATCATTAATAGACTTAGCCGTTGAAAACAACGCGTTAGAGGATTCTTATAATGATATGGTTTTGTTTGAGAAAGTGGTTGATGAAACCCCTGAACTAGAAGCAATATTAAAAAACCCGATTGTACCTTTAGATAAAAAGACGGGTATTTTGAACGGTATTTTTGCTGATAAAGTAAGCAAGCTAACCATCTCGTTTTTTAAGATTGTGGTAAACAAAGGCCGTTCGGCGATTTTATTTGCCACTGCTAAACAGTTCGTTCAACAATATAACTTAATTAAGGGTATTGTTACTGCTGATGTAACTACTGCAAGTGCTTTAAGCCCTGCAGCTAAAGAGCAGATTATTGCGATTGTTAAAAGAGAATTAAACGCCAACCAGGTTATTGTTAACGAAAAAATTAACGAAAAATTAATTGGTGGTTTTATATTAAAAGTTGGTGATAAGCAATTTGATGCAAGTATTGCCAGCGGTTTAAGTAAACTAAGAAAAGAATTTGCACAGTAAGCGCGAGGCGATAAACGTATAGCGGAAAACGCCATGCGCCAAATGCCAAACAAAAAAGTATTGCGATAAGCGGATGGCGAATAAATGCCAAGCGCCATGCGCTAAGCACTAAACATTTACAAAAAGATATAAAGTAAAATTATGGTAGAGGTAAGACCAGACGAAGTATCGGCAATTATCAGACAGCAATTGGCGGGCTTCAAATCAGAAACCGAACTGGAAGAAGTTGGTACCGTGTTGCAAGTGGGCGACGGTATTGCCCGTGTTTACGGTTTAACTAAAGTTCAATCGGGAGAATTAGTTGAATTTGCAAACGGCCTACAAGGGATCGTATTAAACCTTGAAGAAGATAACGTTGGTGTGGTACTTTTAGGTGCTTCAGATGAGATCAAAGAAGGTGATACGATTAAACGTACCAAAAAAATTGCCTCTATTAAAGTTGGTGAAGGTATGCTTGGCCGCGTAGTGAACACTTTAGGTGAGCCTTTAGATGGTAAAGGTCCAATCTTAGGTGAAACTTACGAAATGCCTTTAGAGCGTAAAGCACCAGGTGTAATTTATCGTCAGCCGGTAAATGAGCCTTTACAAACCGGTATTAAAGCAATTGATGCGATGATTCCAATCGGTCGTGGTCAACGCGAGTTGGTTATTGGCGACCGTCAGATTGGTAAAACTGCCGTTTGTATCGATACTATTATCAACCAAAAAGAATTTTATGAAGCAGGCCAGCCTGTGTTCTGTATTTATGTTGCTATCGGTCAGAAAAACTCTACTGTAGCTAACATTGTACGTACATTGGAAGAAAACGGCGCTTTACCATATACAGTTGTTGTTGCTGCTTCGGCTGCAGATCCTGCTCCAATGCAGTTCTATGCGCCGTTTGCAGGTGCTGCAATTGGTGAGTTTTTCCGCGATACTGGCAGACCAGCTTTAATCGTTTATGATGATTTATCTAAACAAGCTGTAGCTTACCGTGAGGTATCTTTATTACTTCGTCGTCCACCGGGCCGTGAAGCTTATCCAGGTGACGTTTTCTACTTACACAGTCGTTTGTTAGAAAGAGCTGCGAAAATCAATTCTAACGATGATATCGCAAAAGCGATGAATGATTTACCTGAATCGATCAAACATATCGTTAAAGGTGGTGGTTCATTAACAGCTTTACCGATTATCGAAACTCAGGCAGGTGACGTATCAGCATATATCCCAACCAACGTAATTTCGATTACTGATGGTCAGATTTTCTTAGAGTCGAACTTGTTCAACTCAGGTATCCGTCCGGCAATTAACGTAGGTATTTCGGTATCACGTGTAGGTGGTAATGCGCAGATCAAATCGATGAAAAAAGTAGCAGGTACTTTAAAATTGGATCAGGCTCAATACCGCGAACTAGAGGCTTTCTCTAAATTCGGTTCTGATTTAGATGCTGCAACGAAATCGGTTTTAGATAAAGGTGCACGTAACGTACAAATGTTAAAACAAGCTCAGTTTACCCCTTTTACAGTTGAAAAACAGGTAGCTATTGTTTATGCAGGTACTAAAAACTTAATGCGTAGTGTACCAGTTGATAAAGTAAAAGAATTCGAAACTGAATATTTAACGCAATTGGAACTACGTCATCCAGAAACTTTAGCGGCATTAAAAGCTGGTAAATTTGATGATACCATTACAGGTGTTTTAGATACAGTAGCAAAAGAGATTTCAAGTAAATACTAATTAGATACAAGTAGCGGGTATCAAGTATCAAGATTGGGTTTGTTCACCTATCTTGATACTTGATACTTAATACTCGATACTTAAAAAATGGCTAATTTAAAAGAAGTAAGAAACCGGATTGCATCGGTACAATCAACGCAGCAAATTACCAAGGCTATGAAAATGGTTTCGGCAGCTAAGTTGAAACGTGCTACCAATGCAATTATCGCTTTACGTCCTTATGCGACTAAACTGAAAGAGATTTTAGGTAATCTATCAGCAAGTTTAGAAGGGTCTTCATCGCCTTTTATACAAGAGCGTGAACCTAATAAGGTTTTAATTGTAACAGTATCATCAAACCGTGGTTTGGCTGGTGCTTTTAACATGAACGTGATTAAAGCGGCCAACAATTTAATTGCTGAGAAATATAGCGAACAGTTGAAAAACGGTAATGTAAGCATTATTTCTATCGGTAAGAAAACCCAGGATTTTTACGAAAAACGTAATTATAACGTAATTGGTAATAATAACGAAGTATACGCTGCTTTAACTTTCGAAAACGTAACCAAAATTACCGATGCGATTATGGCCGGTTTTATTAAAGGTGAGTTCGATAAAGTGGAGGTTGTTTACAATCGTTTTAAAAATGCAGCGGTTCAGTTTATTACAACTGAGCAATTGTTGCCTTTACCAAAAGCGGAAGAAACAAAGGTTGAAAGTAAAACGACCAATGTTGATTACATTCTAGAGCCTTCGCAAGAAGAGATTGTAGGACAGTTGATTCCTAAATCAGTTAAAATTCAGTTATACAAAGCCGTTTTAGATTCTCACGCTTCTGAGCACGGTGCACGTATGACATCAATGGATAAAGCAACTGAAAATGCTGGAGAATTATTGAAAGCCTTAAAACTTTCATACAACCAGGCTCGCCAGGCAGCAATTACAACTGAGTTAACTGAGATTGTGAGTGGTGCAGCAGCATTGAACGGATAACATGTAGTTTGGGGTTGGGCGTTTTTAGTCCCGAGTCCGAAAAATATAAAGCCCATTTCTTAACTGAAATGGGCTTTTTTAATATTAATATAGTATGTAATCCAAAATTATTATATTTTTTATGGATTTCAATCCAAAATTATTATACTTTTTATGGATTGTAATCCAAAATTATTATACTTTTGTGTAGTAATTTTTTGTTATGATTATTAGGAAACAGTTGGATTATGCTTTGGCAAGGCTCTTTAAAGGGAAAGCTTTCATCGTTTTTGGCCCAAGGCAAACAGGTAAAACTACTTTTGTAGAACAGCTGTTAGCCAAAGTGGATAAAAGGACATTGTACCTGAATGGAGATGATGCTGATGTGAGGGAAACTTTAGCTAAACCGAATGCTATACAGATTGGCCAAATGCTTGGTAATTATGAAGTTCTATTTATTGATGAAGCTCAACGGATAAGTGATGTTGGATTATTGATTAAAATCATTGTAGATCGATTTAAAAATGTTCAAGTAATTGCTACAGGTTCGTCGGCTTTTGAACTATCGGGTAAGATTAACGAACCCTTAACTGGCCGGAAATATGAAATGATGCTTTTGCCTTTTTCGTATGCCGAACTGGTAAATGATACCGATTTCATTTCCGAAGAAAGATCGCTGGAGCAACGTTTAATTTATGGTTCTTATCCTGAAATTATTAACGATCCACAGCATGCCGAAGAGCATTTAAAATTACTTTCCGATAGCTACCTGTATAAGGATTTATTTGCACTCGAGGAGGTGAAGAAGCCACTGTTGTTTGAGAAAATTGTAAAGGCTTTGGCTTTACAGATTGGAAGCGAAGTGAATTTTTCTGAACTAGCACAATTGGTAAAAGCCGACCAGAAAACAGTTGATAAATATATCAGTCTGCTCGAAAAATCTTTTGTAGTTTTTACGCTGCCAGCATTTTCGGGTAACGTGCGCAACGAAATAAAAAAGAATAAAAAGATTTATTTCTACGATACCGGGATTGTAAACGCCATTACAAGGAATTTTAATCCCATTGCCAACAGAAACGATGTAGGTGCATTGTTTGAAAATTATATGATTGCCGAGCGGATGAAGTTTTTGCATCAGCATCAAATGGAAGCTGAATGCTTTTTCTGGCGTACAACTCAACAACAGGAAATCGATTATATCGAAAAAACGGATACGAGGCTTCTCGCTGTAGAATTTAAATGGAATGAAAGAGGTAAAAATAAAATCCCTGTAACTTTTACCCAGGCTTATCCTGAAGCGGAAACACTGGCTTTATCAAAAGGCGAAAGAGGAAGTTTTTTGAATGGTTAATCGTTTGTTGATAAAACTAAGATACCCATTCTTAAATTGGAATGGGCATCTTACTTATTTATAAGATTGAGTCATATTTACTCATAACTAATCTCAAATATCCATTTTCTAATTTTTTGCTCACGTTCTTTTCGTTGTAAACCGTTGCATTAAATTTAGCTTCTAAAATAGATGTGCCAGACTTTAATTTCTTTAAACTTGTGATTTCAAATTTTGAATTATTTTGAGCATCAGCGCTTAATTGTGGTGGTGTTCTAAATGAATCTGAACCATATGTTTTAAATCCATCAGAGATGCTTATCGCAACCCCATTTTGTATATTATCTCTACCATAATCCAGCGCATAATTTCTCTGCCCCACTGTAAATAAATCCATAATATCTTTTGGCCTTAAAATTAGTGACTGCAACATCGATGCTTTGTTATAAGTTTTAATAAATATTACGTCCACTTTTTGCTCATCATTATACATTCCATATTTCCTTGAGTATAAAACAGAATCTTTAATACCAGATATATAATAACCGTTGTCGACAATTGAATCTACTTTTGAATACGGTTGTCTATTACTGGCACTGTAGAAACTGGAATATTTAGATAGTTTATAAGTGATCCCATCGATACTGTAAGATATACTGTCATGAGCATATTCTAAAGGGTCTTCTTTTTCGATAACTACCGGAGGTTTAATAATCGGGTCATCTTTCTTGCAGGCCGCAAAGAAAAATAGGGCAATAGCTATCCCTAGTAGGCTTTTAGATTTCATAATAAATTGATTTTATTTGTGTGTGCCCAAAAATAGTTATTTTTATAACTAAAATCTTAATTGGTAGAAATTATTCTGATTATTGCGGTTGCTCCGTAGTCTATCTCTTACTTAGGTGTATTGTATTGAAGTATTTCTATGCAAATTATATAAGAACTGTTTTACAAGCGTTCAGGCCTGGTTAATGATAGTCTTTTAATATCTTTGCGGTATAATATCAACAATGAAAAAATACATCTTCATCATCTTGTCTGCTTTTCCGTTTTTTACAAAGGCCCAAAATCCTGCCCGTGATTATACCAATGCAGTGCTTTGGCAGCAAACTTCAGGCGAGTACAGGGCGTTATGCTTTCAGGCTTATAACTTTGCCCGTTTATCATTAAAAGAAGCATTATGGGCCGATACCAGCAAAAAGCCAAATTGTGTGGTTGTTGATATAGACGAGACGGTTTTGGACAACTCGGCTTTTCAGGGACATGAAATTAAGAAAGGACTGAGTTACGTACCTGCAGACTGGACCGAATGGACAAACCTGGCTAAAGCTGACACTGTTCCGGGGGCTTTGGCTTTTTTAAAGTTTGCTGCATTAAAGCATATCGAAATATTTTATGTGAGCAACCGCGATGAAAAGGATTATACCGCAACATTGAAAAATCTTAAAAGCTTTGGCTTTCCGTATGCAGATGATGCGCATTTAGTAGTTTCGAAAGGAACATCAAATAAAGAACCGCGCCGCCAAAAAATTACTGAAACGCATAACATTCTCTTGTTGTGTGGCGATAATTTAAGCGATTTTAGCAATATTTTTTATCGTGAAAATAAAAATACCTTTGAACAGGTAAACACAAATCAGCACCTATTTGGTACAAAGTATATCGTGTTGCCAAACCCAATGTACGGAGATTGGGAAAAGCCTTTGTATCAGGGAGAAAAACTTAGTGATAAAGATAAAGCGAAACAAAGATTAGAACGATTAAAAAGTTACTAAGTTTTATAATTATTCAGCAATAAGTATTACTTTTGCAGCATCATAAAAATAAACATTATGGAGAACAACGAATTAAAGCACAATACAGAAAGTATGAAAACGGCTAACCAGCCAGGAATTTATAAATTAATGATTTTTGGTGTACTGGTTTGCATGGTGGGTACTTACGCACGTTTCGCTTATGATTCGTGGCAAGTATCTTTAGCATCCTGGATTGTTTTATTCATCGGTGCAATTATTGCCATTAAAGGTGTATTCAAAATATTAGACGCATAAGCCAATTGCGATCAAGATATAAAAGCCGGTCATGTTTATTCATGATCGGCTTTTTTGTTTATAGGCACAAATCCATCAGATTTTAAATCTTGCAGCCTCATTGAGGCCATTAAAATAATACCCTGATGAAGAATCAGGGACTATCGCGACTGTCGGGTTTAGGATAGAAAGGTCTGCCTAAGTAATTTAAACCTGACAGGAGCGGGCACCGAACGCAGAGCGGTAAAGCGGATGGCAGGGCTTTCGGAACCGATGTACACAGTAACCTGCTTTTCAAAAAAGACACACATTAAAGACGCTAGGCAAACCTCGCAAGCTTTCAAAACCTGCGAGGTTTATAATAACCAAAAAAAAACCTCCAAACCCCCTTCTCACTACTCCAAGCTCAACATTGGGTTACCTAAATACGATTACTGTATTAAGGGAAACACAGCGTTAAAAGCTAACCAAAACGCTGCACTTCTTATGGCCATTTGAAGCAAATATTTAAAATGATTATTTATTTAAAAACACACAATCATGAAAAGGAATATTATTGCTATAGCCATAATTTTGGCCCTATTTGGCTGTAACGCCGAAAAAAAAGATTACGCCCGTACTGACAAAGAAAGTATGGCAGATACTACTGCTACAGTAGAGTTGCCCGCCGAAAAAATTATTAAAACTGCTGATATGCGGTTTCGTGTGAAAGATGTTCAAAACACCAAAGAACAGCTCAGTAAAGCCATTAAAGCCGAAGGGGGTACGGTGGCTGAGTTTTCTATTGAAAGTTCCATCCAGGAAACCGATAAGGTTAAGCAATCTACTGATTCGTTAAAAGAAATTACTTCCTATCGTACACAAGGTTATTTGGTGGCAAAAGTTCCGTCTGAGAAACTGGATGAATTTACCAATACCATTGCAAAAATGGCGGTTTTTGTGGATAACCAATCGATGAAGATGGACGATCAGAGTATCGCCTATTTATCCAATAAGCTGAAAGCACAGAATCGGGTCGATGCGATTGAAAAAATCAATAAAGTAGCCTCGAAGAAAAGTGCCAATGTAGAATCTTCTCTTTACATCAAAGACGATTATGTTGACAAGAGAATTGAGAATATGCAAATCGATAGCCGTGTAAAATTCAGTACCATTACTCTTAATTTTTATCAGGATAATACCGTTAAAACGATGATTGTTGCCAATGACAATCTGTACGATTACCGCCCGGCATTTATCAACAGACTTTGGTTGGGTATTGTAAATGGTTGGACCATTTTTAAAGAAATCATCATCGCAATTTCCAATTTATGGATGTTGATATTGGTCGGTATCGCAATCTTCTTCACTATCAAATATTTTGTCCGCAAGAATAAACTGGCAATGGCTGAAGCGACTAAAAATATGATTGATCAGGCTAGGCAGTAAGAATCTATTCCTTCAACTACGCTACCAATGACAGATTAAATAATCGACCGTCATTCCCGCGCAGGCGGGAATCTTAAAGTTTATAGCATTAGGATTATTCATAAGTTTTCTTTTTTTCAGAGGCATTCATGAGCACTCCGTGGTTCCCAATCAAGTTGGGAATGACGATACCTCGTGACCTATCATCGTCATTCGCTCTCCTTCGGTTGGTGATTCACCAACCGATATTTATTTCTTTGCTTTAACCACTAAACCTTTAACCTTGGTTTTGTTATCACTTACAAAAGATTCCCAACCTGAATAGGTTTTGGATTTTCCACCAGAGGTAATTTTTTGAAAAGAATGGCAAACGGCTACTGCTAACCCATCGGTAGCATCTAAAAACTCTGGCGTTTCTTTAAAATTTAACAAGCGTTGCAACATGGCTGCCACTTGCTCTTTAGTAGCATTTCCGCTGCCGGTAATGGATTGTTTGATCTTACGTGGAGAATATTCGGTTACCGAGATATTTCTGGAGAGTGCAGCTGCAATGGCAATGCCCTGCGCGCGGCCGAGTTTTAATAATACCTGAATGTTTTTACCATAAAATGGTGCTTCGATGGCGAGGACATCTGGCTTATACTGATCGATCAAAACCACTGTTTTTTCGAATATCCGCTGAAGCTTAAGAAAAGGATCATCCAAATGGGTCATCTTTACCACCCCTAAACTGATCAGTTCTGTTTTATTTCCCTTCTCTAAAATTACGCCATAACCCATCACCGCTGTGCCTGGATCAATGCCCATAATAACCCGTTCCTTTTTTTCGTTCAACATTACAGCAATATTAAGCATATTTGCAAACTAAAAAGATAATCTTGACAGGCAGGAACAAAAAAATATTATCAATCTTCATCAAAGCTGCAATCGTAATATTTGCTTTTTGGTTTATTTACCATAAGCTCGTTGCGAATAAAAATCTGCACGATTTCAGTGCATTATTAAAAAATATCCCTCAAACAGAAATTATTACGGTAATCGGTATCGTGGTGTTATTGATGTTTGTGAATTGGTTTTTGGAGGCGGGAAAATGGAAATACCTCATGAGCCACATCGAGTCTATCAGTTTTTATCGCGCTATCGAATCGGTATTTTGCGGATTAACACTGGCCATTTTTACACCCAACAGGCTAGGAGAGTATGGAGGAAGGGTATTTTTCCTGTCACCTAAAAGAAGGATTGTAGGCATAGTTGCCATGAGTGTGGGCAGCATCGGTCAACTGGTATTAACGAATGTTTTTGGAGCCATAGCCGCCTGTTTTTTTGTTTATCGTTTTATTCCGATCGACCGTGTACTTTTTATCGCCATGGTATTTCTCGCGGTATTTTTCTGCCTGTTTTTCCTGATCTTCTACTTTAACATCCGATGGTTAAACGGCATTTTGCTATCCTTTAAACTTACCAGGAAATACAAGAAATTTTACAGCATTTTAGCGAGGTATCGAAAAAGGGAACTATTCAAAATCATCACTTATTGTTTTGTTCGCTATTTGGTGTTTAGCTCACAATACTTCATCTTGTTTGTATGGTTGGTGCCGGGTTTGCATTATGCAGATATCATCATGATGACCTGTTTGCTCTTTTTGGTACAATCGGCATTACCGTCACTTGATCTTTTTGATGTGGGTATCAGGAGTGTTACCGCTGTTGAATTATTTAAACACGTAACTGATCAGCATGTGGCCGTTATTGCATGTACTGCAAGTATTTGGCTCATAAATATTATAATTCCTGCTATCTTAGGCACTTATTTCGTTTTTAAACTCAATTTTTTTGGAAATCTTAAATCTAATTAGTCTAGTATCTGCTGCTTTAACCTTAATCTATGGTTTTTTGGTCCTTAATTTTATCAGAGGATGGCATAACCTGGTTTATTTTACTCCACAAAAGTCCGATCCTCAAACCAAAGTTTCTATCATTGTTGCCGCAAGGGATGAGGAAGCCAATATCACTAAAACCATTGATGACCTGGTTGCACAGCGATACCCTAAGGTTTTAACCGAAATTATTATTATCGATGACCATTCTACCGATCGTACGGCAGAAATTGTGTTAAGTTATGCAGACCGGAATGTGAAACTGATTAAGCTGAATGAAGATAGGGCCCTGAATTCATACAAAAAAAAGGCTATACAAACTGCAATAGGGACTTGTTCTGGCGATCTGATTATCACTACTGATGCCGATTGCAGGATGGGCGCAGATTGGCTGGCTACCATTGTAAACCTATATGAGCAGAAAAATTATAAAATGATCTCCTCTCCGGTAGCCTATTTTCAGGAGAAAAGTTTCTTTGAGCGTCTGCAGTCGTTAGAGTTTCTATACCTGATCGGCTTGGGGGCCTCTACTATTGGCAATAAGGAACCCTCTACCTGTAACGGAGCAAATTTAGCTTACGCGAAAACAACCTTTTATGAAGTTGGTGGCTTTCAGGGCATAGATGACCTGGCTTCAGGTGATGATGAGCTACTGTTGCATAAAATTGCTGCCAAGTATCCTGATCAGATCGGTTTTCTCAAAAATAGAGAAGCCATTGTGTATACACATGCAAAAGAAACCTTGGGCGCATTTATTCAGCAACGCAAACGTTGGGCTTCTAAAAGTACCCGTTATAAAAATAAGGCTATTATCGTGTTAGGGGTTCTGATTTGGATCTTTAACCTCACTATTCTGGCAAACTTTATCACCGGGCTTTTTATTCCGGGTTTTTTGACCATTACATTTTATCAACTATTGGTTAAAATGATTTTAGAAACCTTATTTTTATGGGATGTAACGGGCTTTGCAAAAAGGCGCAGTTTACTCATTTTAATCCCGGTTTTAAATGTGCTGCATGTGCTTTATATGGTGTACATCGGCATTGCTGGAAACAGCGGAAAATACAATTGGAAAGGCAGAATGGTTAGATAATGGATAATAGCCCATCAAAAAAAGTATGGTTAAAGTTTAAACGGAATAAATTTGCCTTCGGCGGATTGGTCTTTATTTTACTTTTGATGGTAATGGGTATTTTGGGCTACTTAATTATGCCTGATGATTCTCCAAATGCGAACGTTCAGATTCTCCAGTTAAACAAAAAGAAACCCGGAAGTACATTTACGTTTTTAATTATCAGTAGGAGCCCGAAAGTAGAAAAGCTTAACTTTTTCGAAAGAATGTTAAACGGGCAAACACCAACTTTTAAAAGTATCCCGATTACTTCTTACAAGATAAAAGGTAAAAATGTTTTTGTACAGGAATATATTGGTGATGATGAAAAAGCCAAGGAAACGAAGTATGAACTTAAGGATTTGTGCCCTTCTTGCGTAGTACTCTCCAAAATAGGGAGCCCGCAGGCGCTTTTCGAAAAAAATAACATTTATAAAAAGACTTATATTTTAGGTACAGATATTTACGGACGTGATTTATTAAGCCGGTTGATTTTAGGTATCAGAGTTTCGTTATCTGTAGGTTTAATGGCCGTGCTTATCTCTCTTTTTATTGGCGTGAGTTTAGGAGCCATTGCTGGCTATTTTGGTGGTCGCGTAGACGCAGCCATCAGTTGGTTTATGAACGTAGTTTGGTCACTGCCCTCGTTACTGTTGGTAATCGCCATATCATTCGCTTTAGGCAAGGGTTTTTGGCAGATTTTTATTGCGGTAGGCTTATCAACCTGGGTCGATGTAGCAAGGTTGGTACGCGGGCAGGTAATGGCTTTAAAAGAAGTCGAATTTGTAGAGGCCGCAAGGGCCTTGGGCTTTAGCACGAGCAGAACCATTATCAAACATATACTACCAAACATCGCGGGACCAATTTTAGTTGTTGCCTCATCAAATTTTGCCTCAGCCATATTGCTGGAAACAGGCTTAAGCTTTTTAGGCTTTGGCGCTCAGCCACCTATGCCAAGCTGGGGAAGCATGATTAAGGAACATTATGGTTATATTATTATGGATGCAGCCTACTTAGCTGTTTTGCCCGGTTTAGCCATTATGTTTACTGTTTATGCCTTTAATGTACTGGCTATAGGCTTACGCGATGCCTTTGATGTAAAAGGACAAAATGTAACTGTTTAATCAATATCATAAAAAAAGCAGTACCAATTACGATACTGCTTTACCCTTAAAAACAAAAACTTAGGCTGTAGCAGTCAGTGTGTTTCCTGAAACAGTAAGCGGATAAACTTTTAGCGCACTCGTGGTGCCACCATCATTTGGTTGGGCCAAAATGCTACCCGAAGTGGTATATCTCGAACTATGTAAGCCACATTGAATATAATTGCTGGCCTGGATAAAACTCAATGCACCGCCCTGGTGTGGGCAAGCTGCCTGTGTCGCCACAAATGAGGTGCTGGCATTCCCTGTTGCGGTACGGATAAACAATATGCTGTTTACAGTAATGGATGCACCAACAGCTAGTAATTGCGTACTTAGATCTACACTTGCGGTAGTACCCGAAGGAACACCACCGCCCTTTGGTTTGTCGGGTTCTGGTGCATCACTTTTTTTACCACAGGCAGAAAAGCAAGCTCCGGTACAAACCATGGCAACACCCAGCCCCAATGATTTGATAAATTCGTTACGTTCCATAATTGTTTAAGTTTTTATTTGGTTGAATTTGATCTACTTTGCTTTCTTCTTATCGAAAGAGAACCTTCGGGCAATACTAAAACCCCAACGGTATTGTCCCTTAAGCCAAGAAGTATTGGTATCGGTAATAAATTGCGATTCCTGTATGGCCGTGGCATTGGTGAAATTAAGGTGGAAAATATGACCGCCAGTTTCAAACTCAAGTCCGGCACCAAGTGTCTTGTAATATTGCGTTCCCAAGGTGTTTTCGAGGTAGGCTTTTTTATCTTTATCTCTGAATGGAATGGTATAATCGGCAACAAAAGCCATCCGTTTAGTGATCTTAATACGCCCACCAACCGACAGTGCAAGCATATCGTTCTGATCTCCGAAAACAGTAAAGTTGCGGTGTATATACGACGGCATGACCAGCATTGAGAAGTTCGAATTAAATTTACGGGCAATTACAGCTTGCACCACATAGGTCAAACGATCTTGAAATTTGCTGTAAGCATTCACCGCTGTCGGATCAGTTGAAGCTTTTACGGCTGCAATGGTTGTACTGCCAAACAAGGTTACCGCTACGGGTACTTTTTCATCATCTGTTTGTTCCAGTAACCGATATTTTAAGTTTCCTTCGTACAATTGTGTTACAATTCCGGCGCCTTTTGCCCTGGCTAAGCCTACAGAAAGTTTATCGCTGATTCCATATTCAAAACCAATGCGGATGTCGGTAGATTGATCCAGACCGAAAAAGTTTTTAATCCCGCCCCCTGATCCGGCAATGTCTCCAAACCGGTGATCTACCCTGAAATCCATCTCATTTTTGTAAATGGTTTCATTGGTTTGGATGTTAATGAGTTTGGTTGCTTTAAATGTGGCCTTTACATTTTTTTTTTCTACAGGCATCTGCAATGCATTTTCGAGCGAATCCTGTGCAGAAGCAACTATTGGTAAACAAAGGGCAAACAAGTATAAAAGTGATTTTAGATGATATTTCATAAGGTTTTATTTTTTAGGTTGATAAGTAGCCGTCATTTTTACCTGTATGGTTTCGGCAATTTGTTTGAAAACAATTGTTGGGATTTTGATGGCATGATCGGCAAGTTTTACATTAAAAGCCGAAGTAGCCTTTACCTCGTCAGCTGTGATAACCAGCGAACCTTTAACCTGATATTCTTTGGTAACCCCATGGATCTGTAGGTTCCCTTTTATGGTAATTGGATAAGTGCCTGGTTTCGAAAAATCAATCTGTTCTATAATTTTTCCTTTAAAATCTGAAGTTGGGTATTTGTCGCTTTCAATATAGTTTTCGTTAAAATGTTCCTGCATCAACTTTTTCTTAAACTGAAAAGAAGTATTGTTGATTTTGAAAATGATATCGTTGGTTTTGACATTGAGGGCCGAAGCGCCTGTTTTGCTCAACGCATCTATATCTTCAACAGGTGTTGAAGAGAAAAATGAAGAAGTTACATTTTTACTTACCCATATCTGCGCTTTTATGCCTGTGCATAATAACAAGGCTATTAAGGTGAAAAGTAGTTTTTGCATCGGTGTATCTGTTTAAATTTTTAATGGAACCATCTTGATTAGCGTTAATCCTTGCTTATTATTCTGGCATGCCTTTATCAACCCAGGATTGTAATAATTCCCTTTCGCTGGTGGTTATCGATCCACCTCTTGGCATTGTTTTGGTAACCAGAACAGAATTAGCTACACGTGCATCATTTTTTATAGAGGCTAAACCATTCAGTGCCCATACCCCTTTCATTCCCCCATTAGGGCCATGGCAGCTGTTACATTTGGTTTGAAACAATGCCCCGGCAAAATTTGTGTAGGTTACATTCGCAGTGGTTACAGGCGTAGGGCCATTGGGTGTTGGTGTTTCGGGCTTTAATTCTTCTGCTTGTTTTTTAGAGCAGGCAAAAAGCATGGCTGTAATTGCGGCTAATAAAAAGATTGAATTTTGTTTTTTCATAGGTATTTAGTTAAGATTAAAATTGGTGGTAGATTCATATTTATATCCTCATATTCGATTATGGTACAGGGTAATGGATTTTTTTGCAGGGATGGCCGAATTGTTTTTTGCTTTTACCGATAGGCATAACATGATCAGAAATACAGCAAATAAAATTGCGATAACTTGTTTTTTTGCAGCCATATCCGAATTTTTTAAGATTTATGTTTTGTTTATTTGAAAACTATCGCTGTTTTTGTAATAACCATGGGTTTTTAAATAATTTCTATTGAAATCTTAATCGTTACGTGCACTTTTTACAATTGGTTGCCTGCAATAAAAAAAACAAAAAAAAAAGCCGTCCCGATTTTTAAATCGGGACGGCTTTCGAGATAAATTGTATCTAAAACCTAATTAAAATCTTCGGCTTTTAATGGAGGATTAATTTTAATTTCTTTAATTACGACTGAAAACTCCTGAGCACCTTGTGGGGTTGCCACCGATTGAGTTAAGGTAAATGGAAATAATACATCGCCAATTTTCTTGTAGTTTGAATATTCTGTAGACTGGCTAATTTCAGCCCCACCTTTGGTCGTGGTACTTTCATCTTTTAAAAGTAAACCCGATTTGGTATCGTAATATTCAGTTTTCTTTTTGCCCGATGGCGAAGTGATATTTAATTTAAAAGCGTCAGCAGTACCTACTTTCGCTGTTCCGGCTGCTTCAATTTTAGTTCCATCAGTTGCGTAGTACACTTGACTACCATAACCTTTATCATCTTTCTTTTCAGCCAGGTCATCGCCAGTTAATTCAGCTTTTTGGCCCATTTGCATCGCATAACCTGTTTTACCATTGTAAACCTGTTTCATTGCCGTTTGGCCGCCCATAGAAATTTCCATGCTGCTTAAGTTAGGCGCCATGTTTTTCATGGTAACGGTAAGCTTTTGACCTTGCATTTCCATTTCACCATTTTGCTGTAATGAAGTGATTTTTTTAATGGCTTCTTCACCGCCAATGGCTTTAATGTAGTTCTTGATAATTTCTGCAGGAGCAGCTGTTGGTACAGCAGTAGTTTCGGCTGCTTTAACTGCATTCGCATAGTTATCATAAACCTGTGTTTTAAAACCTGCCTTAGTTAAGCCTGCCGCAAACGCATCAGTTTTACCCACAATAACAATGCGAGTATTATCGTGGTTAAAGTATTTTTTGGTTACCCTTAAAATATCATCGGTTGTTACGGCATTAATCTTTTGTAAGTAAGTACGGTAAAAATCCTTTGGTAAGTTATTAATCAAGATATTGCTTGCAAAACCTGCAGTACGTGCCGGATTTTCTAAACCCAAGGCAAACGATCCGTTGAAAAGATTCTTCGCGTTCTGTAATTCATCAGCAGTTACCTTTGTAGTGCGGATCGTATTAATTTCTCTTAAAAATTCCACCACTGCACTATCAACTTTTTCGTTTCTAACTGCTGCATTGGCCGAAAATTTAGATTGGAAACGGCCTGAGCCTGTGCTTGAATATGCACCATAAGTAAAGCCATGTTTCTCGCGGAGGTTATCAAATAATCTCGATTCAGAGCCACCACCTAAAATCTGGTTTGCCAATAAAATCGGGAAATAATCTGGGCTGCTCATTGGCAGGTCGATTAAGTTCACAACTGTAATTTCAGATTGAACAGCATTGCTAACATTAATGATGTCAACTTCTGTTTTGGCAGGATTAGCAACTTTAGTAAGTACTGGTAAAGTTAAGGCAGTTCCTTTCCAATCGCCAAAGGCTTTCTCTGCCAAAGCTTTTGCTGCTCCTGGTTTAATATCACCCACAAAAGTTAAATAACCTCTAGATGGGGTAATGTATTTCTTATAAGCCGCTTTTACATCGTTTAAAGTAATGCCTGTAATAGAAGCTTCCGTTTCAAACTCTCCATAAGGATGGTTTTTGCCATAAGCCAATGCATTTACCACACGTGCTGAAATGGCTTTTGCACTTTTTTCGTTAGATTTTAATCCAGTAATGGTTTGCGATTTTAGTTTTTCGAAAGATTCTGCAGGAAAAGCAGGTTTACGGATACCCTCCGCCATTAAAGCAAAGGCCTCAGGAAAATAACGGGTTAAAGCAGAAGCAGAGCCACCATATGCCCCTGCACTTACATCAGCGCCAAGCTGATCTACCGCTTCGTCAAATTGTGCTTTTGTTTTAGTTGTGGTTCCCTCGTTCAGCATACTGCCCATCAAGCCTACAACGCCTGCTTTAGCACCTTCAGTAATGGGACCTGCATCGATACTATAGCTTGCTGCTACTTTTGGTAGTTTGTGGTTTTCTACCACCAAAACAGTGATGCCATTCGCTAATTTATAAATCACAGGATCGCCAACGGTAATAATGGGTGCCGGACCTGGTTTTGGTTTGTGGCTTCGATCTATTGTTTGTGCTGAAATACCTTGAGCCAATAAGGAAACTGCAGCTATAATGAATAATTTCTTCATGTTTTTAATAATTAAAATGAAAAAGCGATCAGCTTATTTCTTAGGTAAGTAATACAATACAACTCTTTGGTTTTTGTTCAGGTATTTTTTAGCAACGTCTCTGATCTCCTCACGGGTGATGGATCTGATTACCTCTAATTCCTTGTTGATATCATTTGTATCCTTATCATGGAAAGTATAACCATCGGCAAGGTTTTCGGCTACACCCAACATTTTACTGTTTGCACTTACATAGTTGTTTTCGAATTTATTCTGCAGTTTTTTATAATCACTTTCGCTAATCAAATCGGTTTGAAGACGTAAAACTTCTTCATCAATATCTTTTAATAAATCGTTAAGCGGTGTATTCTTATTGGGTAAAGCTAAGGTGATATAAGCGCCATAATCTTCAAGCGAATAGTTAAAAGCAGCAACCTGCAGGGCTGTTTTCTTTTGATCGACCATTTTAGTACTTAATCTCGAACTTCCACCTTCTGATAAAATAGAGCTGATCATACCCAAAACCTTGCTTTCTCTACTCTTCATTCCTGGTACGCGGTAAGCCGCAAAGATGGCCGGGATCTGAATGTTGGCATCATAAGCCGTATCGATAATTTCTTTGGTAATTTCTGGTAATTTGTATTCTTGACGAACAATTGGTGCACCTTTAGGTACTTCGGCAAAGTATGATTTTACTAAAGCTTTGGTCTTCTCTATATCTAAATCGCCGGCAATTGTTAAAACCGCATTATTAGGAACATAATATTTTTTAAAGAAAGCAATAAACTCGCTCAATTTTGCAGCATCTAAGTGCTCCATTGAACCAATTGGCTGCCAACGGTAAGGGTGCCCATCAAACAAATGAGCGAAAATTTTCTCTGTAAATTTTCCGTAAGGAGAGTTGTCTATGCGTAAACGTTTTTCTTCTTTTACTACCTCATTTTGTGTTTTTACTCCACCTTCGTTAATTACGGGGTGTAACATTCTTTCACTTTCTAACCATAAACCGAGTTCTAATTGGTTTGATGGAAAAAGTTCATAATAAAAGGTGCGGTCTTGAGAAGTATTGGCATTGTTCTGCCCGCCGTTACTGCTCACTAATTTCATAAATTCACCTTTTTTGATATTATCCGAACCTTCGAATAATAAGTGTTCGAAAAAATGAGCAAAACCCGTACGCTGGGTTTCTTCATCTTTAGAACCAACATGATACATTACCGAAACGGCAACTACTGGAGCGGTTTTGTCTTGGTGTAGAATGACATGGAGGCCATTGTCAAGGTCAAATTCCGTAAACTGTACTTTTTGGGCAGAAGCACTTAAGCACAGACCGGAAATAGCCAAAGCAAAGAGAATTCTTTTTTTCATTGATAGTTTGTTTTAATGATTAGAAATAATCAAAGGCGAAAGCGAGCAACTATTTCATTAATAAGTTAATTTGGATTTTTCACCAGCGTGAAGAATAATAAGGATGGCCTAAATTATGGATTTAAACAAAAAAAGCGAGTATTTACACTCGCTTTTTTTAATATATTTTATCTCCAGGCCTTGTATTGGTTAATTAAGCCGTTGGTAGAGCTATCATGGCTCGAAACTTTTTCGCTGCCCTCCAGCTCTGGAAGAATTTTTTTGGCCAATTGCTTGCCAAGTTCTACTCCCCACTGGTCGAAACTAAAGATGTTCCAGATAATTCCCTGAACAAATATCTTATGTTCGTACATGGCAACTAAACTACCTAGAGTATATGGCGTTACTTTTTTCAATAAGATAGAGTTTGTTGGGCGATTGCCTTCAAATACTTTAAACGGCGCAATTTTTTCAATTTCTGAATCAGATTTGCCTTCTTTCTTTAACTCAGCGGTTACTTCTTCTTCGGTTTTACCATTCATTAAAGCTTCTGTTTGTGCAAAGAAGTTTGATAGTAAAATTGGATGATGATCGCCTAGTGGGTTTAAGCTCTGTGCCGGAGCAATAAAATCGGCTGGGATAATTCTGGTACCCTGGTGGATTAACTGATAAAAGGCATGCTGGCCATTTGTTCCGGGCTCACCCCAGATAATCGGTCCGGTTTCATAATCAACTTCATTACCGTTCCTATCTACGTGTTTACCATTGCTTTCCATATCTCCCTGTTGGAAATACGCAGCAAAACGGTGCATATATTGGTCGTAAGGTAAAATAACCTGTGTTTCTGCATTGTAGAAATTGATATACCAAACCCCTAACAAACCTAAAATTACAGGTAAGTTGCTTTCAAATTCAGCGGTTTTAAAATGGTTATCAGTTGCGTGGGCGCCAGCTAACAATTGTTTAAAATTATCGAAGCCTATACTTAGTGAGATGGATAAACCGATAGCACTCCATAATGAGTAGCGGCCACCAACCCAATCCCAAAACTCAAACATATTTTCGGTATCGATACCAAAAGCTGATACGTCTTTCGCATTGGTTGATAATGCAGCAAAGTGTTTAGCAATATCACTTTCTTTTCCACCTTTATCCAAAAACCAAGCGCGTGCAGAGTGTGCGTTCGTCATGGTTTCTTGTGTGGTAAAAGTTTTTGATGCGACCAAGACTAATGTTGTCTCGGCATTTAAATCTGCTAATGTTTCGGCGATGTGTGTGCCATCAATATTCGAAACAAAGTGAATGTTTAAGTGGTTTTTATAATGTTTTAACGCTTCGGTAACCATTACTGGGCCTAAATCTGACCCACCGATACCAATATTAACCACATCAGTAATGGCCTTGCCTGTATAACCTTTCCATTCGCCGCTAATGATGCTGTTGCTAAATTTCTCCATTTTAGCCAGTACTGCATTTACTTCGGGCATCACATCTTTACCATCAACTAAAATTGGCGTATTGCTTAAATTACGTAAGGCAATATGAAGTACCGACCGGTCTTCCGTTTCATTAATTTTATCGCCGTTGTACATCGATTTTATAGCTTCATCCAATTTACACTCGCGCGCCAATTGAATCAATAGTGCTAGTGTTTCATCGCTGATGCGGTTCTTGCTATAATCTAGCAGAATATCCTCAAAAAAAACAGAAAACTTATTGAAACGATCTGCATCCTCAGCAAAAAGATCTTTAATGCTTTTTTGGTTAATATCTATAAAATGATCGGCTAAATACTTGTAGGCCTCAGTTTCTGTGAAATTTACTTTAGGTAACATAATCTTTGTTTTTTTGTAAAAGTAATAAAGCAAAAATTTAAAATGGTCTTTTTAATGTTCTAAATGAATAAGAATTTTTAATGTCGATTAAACACATTAACTTTAATACACCATCCCTGTTAGTTCATTAATTATTTTAACCTTTAAATTCTACGTTATGTTAGAAAATTTAAATAATATGGTGCGTGAAAACGTCCAGGAAAGTGTTGTAAACAATACTGCCATTCCGAACGAACAAAATGAAGCGGTAATCCAGGCTGCATCGGGTTCTATCTTCGATACGCTGAAAGATCAGGTGTCATCAGGTAATATTGGTGCATTAACCGATATATTTAACGGTAATAAAGCAGAAGGTACCCAGGTTGCTGAGCAGGCTTCGGGGAATTTTATGGATAAATTAAGTGGCTTGGGCATTAATGCTGATACAGCGAAATCTTTGGCAGCAAGTATTATTCCGGGCCTGATTGCCAAGTTTACCCAAAAAACAAACGACCCGAACGATAGCTCTTTTAACATTAAAGATGTTTTGGGAAGTTTGGGCGGTGATGATGGTAAATTTGATGTAAGTGATGTAGTCGGAATGTTTAATGGTGGTGGGCAGGCGCAGCAGCCGGGGCAGGCAGGAGGTGGCGGCATTATGGATAAGCTAAAGGGAATGTTTAATTAAATATTGCTGATTTTTAGGATTCATTTCCTTCAGATCCACCTGTAAAAATATATATTTGAGAAGAGTTGTCAACTTTAATGGCAAACCTGCCATTAAAGTTGACAATCCTAAAGTCTATACCGGAAACCTTTGCGTCGATGCCCGCAGAAATACTGTTGTTGTCTGTTCTGGCAAGACCAAATTCCATCTCTCCTTAAAATTGTTTAGCTTAGGGCACCTAAACTAAATAATTCATTTATGAAGAAAATATTCCTGATCGGTTTTTCCCTACTGGCATTAAATTCTTTCGCCCAAAAATCAGATTTGAGGCCATTGGTTTCAAAAAAAGCTGATGCCATCGAACAAAAAGTAATTACCTGGAGGCGCGATTTTCACGAACATCCCGAATTGGGAAATACAGAAGTAAGAACAGCTGGCATTATTGCAAAACATTTAGAATCTTTGGGTATACAAGTAAAAACAGGTGTAGCCAAAACAGGCGTAGTTGGTGTGCTAAAAGGAGGTAAACCTGGGCCAGTTGTGGCTTTGCGTGCCGATATGGATGGCTTGCCGGTTACCGAGCGGGTAGATGTTCCGTTTGCTTCGAAGGTAAAAACCCAGTATAACGGACAAGAGGTTGGCGTAATGCATGCCTGTGGACATGATAGTCACGTGGCTATTTTAATGGGCGTAGCAGAAGTGCTGGCTTCTATGCAAAAAGATATCCAGGGGACGGTGAAATTCATATTTCAACCCGCTGAGGAAGGTGTGCCTGCTGGAGATGAAGGTGGGGCTGCATTAATGATTAAGGAGGGCGTACTCGAAAACCCTAAAGTTGATGTAATTTTCGGTTTACACATCAATTCTCAAACCGAAGTTGGCGATGTAACTTACCGCCCGGGGGGGACGATGGCAGCAGTAAACGATATGAAAATTACCGTTACTGGCCGTCAGGCACATGGGGCTTATCCATGGAGCAGTATCGATCCGGTGGTGGTTTCAGCCCAGATTATCAATAGCCTGCAAACCATAGTAAGCAGGAATTTAAATGTGACCGAAAACCCAGGTGTAGTTACCATTGGTGCTATTAATGGTGGTGTACGGTCGAATATTATTCCCGAAAAGGTAGAAATGTTAGGTACGGTACGCAACTTTAGTAAGGAAGATGAGGCCATGTTTATCGAAAGGATTAAAACCATCGTAACCAAAACGGCTGAAGCAGGCGGTGCAACAGCAGAAGTCAAAATCCCTTATAGCAACCATTATCCGGTTACTTTTAATAACATTGCGCTAACCGAAAAGATGTTGCCAAGCATGGAATCGACGGCAGGTAAGGATCACGTGAAATTAAAACCACCAGTTACAGGCGCAGAAGATTTCTCCTTCTTTCAGGAAAAAGTACCAGGTTTATTTGTGTTTTTAGGAGGAATGCCAAAAGGTAAAGATCCTTTAAAAGCAGCATCGCACCACACACCGGATTTTTATCTTGATGAAGGCGGTTTTGTTTTAGGGGTTAAATTATTATCTAATCTTACTTTAGATTACATGTCGATGAAGAAATAAGGGTGGTTCATTAATTCATTTGTCACTGGTTAATTAGTCATGGTGCCTGATGGATTAAGAAAGAAAATAAAATTGATTAACAAACAGTAAAGGGGGCTGTTTAATTGAAATCGCTTTCCGCCATGCACTATGCTCAAAGCGATTTTATATATTTGTTTCATGACCAAAGAAAATATTCAGGATTTAAGGGACAGAGTAACGTCGCTGAGGAGGTATCTTTGACGTTGATGAGCTACTTTACGCCATCCGCGAAGAAGAAAAATTAACAATGGCTCCCGATTTCTGGGACGACCCTAAAAAAGCAGAAAAAATTCTTGCCGAAATCAGTTCAAAGAAAAAATGGACGGATGGCTTTAACCAAACCAATAATGCTGTTGAAGATGCTGCGGTAATGTTTGAGTTTTTTCAATCGGGCGATGCCTCGGAAGCGGAGCTGCAAGACCAGTTCGAGATCAGTAAAACTGCCGTAGAAGAACTGGAACTTAAAAACATGCTCCGTAGCAAGGAAGACCAGCTTTCTGCCGTTTTACAGATTACAGCTGGAGCTGGTGGAACTGAAAGCTGTGATTGGGCTTATATGCTGATGCGCATGTATATGATGTGGGGAGAAAAGAACGGTTATAAAATTACCGAACAGGATAGCCAGGAAGGGGAGGTTGCCGGTATAAAATCGGTAACGCTTCAGTTTGATGGCGATTTCTCATATGGTTATCTGAAAGGCGAAAATGGTGTGCATCGTTTGGTTCGGATTTCTCCATTCGATTCGAACGCCCGTAGGCATACCTCTTTCGCTTCTGTTTATGTTTATCCCCTGGTTGACGATACCATACAGATTGATATTAATCCTGCTGATATAGAATTCGAAACATTTAGGGCTGGTGGAGCAGGCGGACAAAACGTAAACAAAGTTGAAACAGCTGTACGTTTATACCACAAACCTTCGGGTATTATTATTAAAAATCAGGAGTCGCGATCGCAGTTACAGAATAAAGAGAATGCTATCCGGCTATTAAAATCTCAATTGTATGAAATTGAGGAACGAAAACGTAACGAAGCAATTGCTGCGGTAGAGGGATCGAAAAAGAAAATAGAATGGGGTTCGCAGATCAGAAGTTATGTGTTGGATGATAGAAGGGTAAAAGATCACCGGACCAATTATCAAACCTCCAATCCTGATGCGGTTTTGAATGGCGATATTAACGGGTTTTTAAAAGCATATTTAATGGAATTTTAATCTAAAACAAATGGCAAAATCATCCATCCTTATCATGTTATTGTTTATGGCAGTTAACTATTCGAGTGCCCAAGAAGTTGTACCGTTATATTCAGGTGAAATTCCGGGCGCTAAAACTACACCTGCTGATTATGTAGAAAATACTGAAGTACGTGCAAATGGTACCCTGAGTGTTACCAAAGTATCGGTACCTACGTTTACGGTTTTCGAAGCACCTAAAAATATTGCTAAAGGAACTGCAGTAATTATTTGTCCGGGTGGTGGTTATGGCGCTTTGGCATTTAGCCATGAAGGAACCGATGTAGCCAAAAGATTTAATGCAATTGGAGTTACGGCTTTTGTATTGAAGTACCGGTTACCGAGCGATCAGATTATGGTTGATAAAACTTATGGCCCATTGCAGGATGCACAGCAGGCCATTTACCTGATCAGGAAAAATGCAAAAAAATATGGGATTAAGGCCAACAAAATCGGGATTATGGGCTTTTCTGCCGGGGGGCATTTTGCCTCAACTTTGGTTGCCCATTATAACGATCTTAAGATTTCCGATCCGGAAAAGATAGATCTTAGGCCAAATTTCGCTGCATTAATTTATCCTGTAATCAGTTTTGAAGAATCTGTACACACTGGTACCATGAAGAATTTATTGGGACCGAACCCTGCCGATAGTTTAAAACATTATTTTTCTGCCAATAAAAATGTAAACAAGAAAACACCCCCTGTCTTCTTTGTGCATGCGAAGGATGATAAAACTGTTCCTTTCGAAAATAGTGTTTTAATGAATGAGGCACTAAAGCAGCATAAGGTAGATACCGATATTTATCTGTATGAGAAAGGTGGTCACGGTTTCGGCTTAATCAACAGAACTTCGGATGTAGATTGGTTTAACTTGTTGGCTGACTGGATGAAAAAAGAGAAATTTTAATATCTTTACTGATATTTTAACCTCTTAACCGGAAATTTTAATGCAAAAAACAATTAAATATGTTATGGTAGCTTTTGTGGCTATCATATCAATAGCAAGTTGTAAAAAAGAAATTAATTGGAATGCCAAGCTTGATCCTAATGGAAATGGCTGCAAGCTAGCCAGTTTAAAGGCTGATCTTGATGTTTTAGGCACTTACACGCTTAACTTTACTTACGACGCTTCTGGTAGGATTTCGAAAGCAACCACTACCGATGGTCAGACGAGTAATTATGTATATACGGCAAATAAAATTACCGCTACTGATGGGGATGGGAATGTGTCTGAAATCGTTTTGGAAAATGGAAGGGCAATATCGAGTGGGAGTGATGGCGTTATTAGTGGAGGTGGGGTTAGTTATAGTTATACCAGAAAATACACCTACAACGCAGATGGTTATTTAATTCAGGTGAAAAATTATTTAAACGGAGAATTAAATACAACTGATAACTTAACTTATGCTAACGGCAATTTAGTAAAAGCAGTTTCAGTTGATGCTCACCTTGGCTACACAGAAACCACTACCTATGTATATTCAACAGAAAATGCGGTAAACACATACGAGATTGCGGATCCACTTTCTTATCATGTTGATTATTTCCCTGGTGGATATTTTGGGAAACAATCTAAAAATGTATTGCTTAAAGGCACAGCAAAAACGGTGGACGGTGATGGTGATCCTTTTACTGATGCTGTTTATACCTTCGGTTATCAATACGATGGAAAAGGAAACGCTACATCGGTATCGTTTTCGGTGCTTTCTACTTTTTATCCAAGCAGTGGACCAGTTCAAACGGATACTTACAATGTAAAATATAGCTTAAATTATACTTGTAAATAGATATAAAAAATTTCATTGAAAGCCTGATCATAACCATGATCAGGCTTTTGTTTTTGTGGGCTTTTTTTTCGTCAATAAAAATTAAACGCCTAACCATCAGAAACAGAAAATAACCCGTATTAAGAAAAATGATGTAAAACGCTCATTTTACCACTCTTTTTTTACGATTTAGCCCCTCATTTTTTGATCAGCCCGCGTATATCTTTGCTTACAAGCATGTCGATTTAAAATTGAGATGATATTATAACCTAACCAAATCTTATGGAAAAAATACCAATCAACCTTGTCTACCCTACAGTGGTCACTGAAATCTTTTGTATTTGTTAGTTATTGATTTACAGTCTATTGATCACATCCTAATGCCTTACAATTAACCAAATATTTACCTAATTCAAAAAAAATGAGAAATGAAAAAATGAAATGGTGTATGTTATTTACATGCATGTTTGTGGTGCTTCTATCTTGTAAGAAAGAGAAAGAAGAAGTTAAACAAGAAAACGGACAGGTTAAAGCCTGGGAAACATTAATAGATGGTAATTCTCTTGCCAACTATACTAATTTTGAGGCACAATGGAATTATAATTATCCCTGGGGTACCGATCATAATGGTTCTGCACGTATGGTAGGGAGTACCTCAAATCATAACCAGCTCTCGTTAAGCGGAGGTGTTCTCACCATTAAAGCCACCCGCCTGGCTTCATCTCCAGGAAACAGTACCGCCAATGGTTTTACCAATATTGCAATTTGGTACAATTCAGGTGCCTGTTACGCCAAACAACAGGTTGTAATTAATGATCAGTTTCCCAGTTATACCATTTCTGGCGATTTTGCTGTACCAACCAGTAAAGGAACCTGGCCTGCTTTTTGGATTACCGGCGTTAATTCATGGCCACCTGAAAGTGATATTATGGAATTTAAGGGCAATAACACAAATTGGCAGAATACTTATGATGGTGGTTGGGAGAATAAACTCACCGCAGTTTCTAACGCAGGCTCATACCATAATTACAAATGCTGGTATAATAAAGTAAGTGCAACAGATGTAGATTGCCATTATTATATTGATAACGTTTGGGTAGCCAAGCATACCATGAGTAATTCGGTAAATAAACCCATGTGGCTAATCATTAATATGCAAATGGAAGGCGATAGCGGCTCTCCAGGCCCTTCTGGCAATACTTTCTATACCGGTAAAAATGTTTATATGGGTAGAGAAAGAGCTTTTTAATTTATAAAAATAAATATTCACTTTCGGAGGTAGCTTTATAGCTACCTCCTTTTGTAGCATAAAATAAATATGAAAAAATGCCTAAGCATGTTTGCCTGTATACTGCTCTGCATTTTATTTGCACAGTGTAAAAAGGATGAAGTGGCTGTGCCAGAGAATGATGTTAATTTGGTAATTGCTAAAATTAATCTGTTAAGGCAAAGTGGGTGTAATTGTGGCACAGCATACATGCCTCCGGTACCCACCCTATCATTAAATAACCAACTGCAAAATGCCGCAATAACTCATGCCAAAGATATGGCAAAACAAAACTATTTTGATCATTTATCTCCTGAAGGCGGTACTCCTGCGGAGCGTGCATTAAATGCCGGTTATACAGGTGATTTTAGAGCAGAAAACTTAGCTAAGGGATATAGTCAGGCAGATCAGGTAATTGCTGCATGGAAAAATAGTGTAAGCCATTGTAAAGCCATGATGGATGCTAATAGTAAAGAAGCTGGTGTGGGCATGGCCCAAAATTACTGGGTGGTAACCTTTGGTAATCCATTATAATTCTTTTATCGTTTTATCAATCACATCCAATAGTCCATCTGTGTAAGCATCATCTGTTAATTCCCAGAACATGATGCCATTTAATTTTTGATCAATTACATATTTGGTTTTTAATGAAATTGATTTCGGATCGTCAAAAGTGGCAAGGTATTTTGTTTGTGGATTATAATAATATGGGGCTTTGGCTTTCTCGTCCCAATAATAATTATAGCCATTTTCTGCAGTGAACTGCTTTTTAAAATCCTTAAAAGAAACACCGCTTAAAAATTTGGTAGGCTGGTATAATCCCTGGTTGGCATAGGTGCTGTTTTCAAAAATACGGGCATAAAAAGCTGCTCCTAAAGCAATTTTTTGTGCGGGTACACCTAAATCTATTAAAGCTTTTACAGCGTAATCGCCTGATAAAGATTGCTGTGCGGTAGCATACAACGGGGTATGGTGGCCGCTTTGTGTCGCATATCCGCTTACCAGATCGTAGCTCATAACATTAACCCGGTTTACCAGAGGCATTACTTTATCCCATTCGAAACAAGAATCGATGCAGTTTTTTGTACCGCCTGCAGCAAAGCTGATTTCGGCCTTTTTACCTAGTTTTTTACGGAGTTCTTTAATCAGTAAAGTGAAATTATGTTTATCGTCAACTGTATATCTGTGCCCAGGATAGCCAACTACTGCCGGGTATTCCCAGTCAATGTCTATCCCATCGGCATGGAAAAAATCGAGTATTTCTTTAGTGGTTTTGGCAAATGTTTTTCGTCCCTCAGCCCTGCTGAAAACTTCAGAACAATCTTTGCAGGCACTCCAGCCACCCATGGCAATCATCACCTTTAAATCAGGATTCCGTTTTTTTAAGGCCACCATTTTAGTAATTAAGGCTGAATCCTTCGCCGAGTTAATGTTTAAGCTATCGCCCTTTAAGTGCCCAAAACTGTAGATCAGGTGACTCAGTTTTTCGATCGGAAAGCTATCTATTACTGAATTTTGTCCGGTGTAATAGGCAATAACATTTGGTTTAATTGTTTTTTGAGCTTTTGATTGAGTACTCAAAAATGATAAGGAGATGATGGCTGTAATGCAGAACAGTACAGTAGATGCGGTAAGCTTTCTTTTGTGCATGGGGATCTGGGTAAACTATTTTTCGGCAATAATATCTTGAAGTTCGTTCAATTCGGCAACTTTATCGGTAGCCCCTGCATTTTCATAAGCCGAAATCAGGTTTCTGATTACCCGGCGGATAATATCGCTATTGCTGCAAGGCCTGTAATATTCGGGCAGCGCCTCTAAATTAAGCTGACGAAGAAACTGATCCACATCATGTTTGCCGAAGATATTGCCACGGTTAAAAGCATTAATGTAGAAAAGCACGCCATATTCGCTTCCTTCCTGTTTGCTATCGTCTATATAACCCAAAATAAAGTGCTGTGGTAAGTTTATTCCATAAACAGGCAGATCTAATTTCTGTGCCAGGGTAGAATAGATAATGGCCAGCGAAATCTGATTACCCTTTTTACTTTCTAAAACCTGGTTTAAATAAGAATTTTGAGGGTCGTGGTGATTTTTCGTATTGCCACCAAAACCATATTGTTGATACAAAACGTGATTGATCAGTTTAACTTTTTCAACCGAACTCATTTCATACTGAAGGCCCAACCAGATATCTCTTTTAATTTCTTCCAGCTGGTTAATTACCTTTTGCTCATCTAAATCCGGATATTGGTACCGGTTAATAATCAAAGCACCCTGCAATAAATCAAAAGCACCACTTAAATACCATAAGTTTAAATCTTCTTTAACCGTTTTAAACTGGATCTGATGAACAATGTTTTCAATTCGCTCCTGTAACAAGCCATCAAAAGACTGTTCCCAGGCATTTTCTAAAAAATGTATTACTTCGCCACCATATTCAAGCAGTTTCTTCTCTACATGATGGAAAACTTCCTCGTCAGGATCATCCAACAATTTTACTAAAGCACTTATCTCTGCGTTATTTTCCATAAAACATACCTACGTTTGCAGTGTTTAATTACTTTTGCAATATTATGCTATTTCAATTTATTACAGATTACCTTAAACACCGTTTAACAGCAAAAAGCCGACATGGAACGCACTCACCATTCGTGTACAAGCTCGCTGATGAGGTAATTTACGATTTTACCGACAAATCTGAATACAAAAACATAGAAGAACAGCGAAAAAAACTTTTTAATGACGATTCGATAATCACCGTTACAGACCTTGGTGCGGGTTCTCACCTCAATAAAAACCGTACAAAAAAGGTAAGCCAGATTGCGAAGAATGCGTTGAAAAGTCCTCGCTTGGCCAAACTGATTTACAGGTTGGCGAAAAATACAAATCCTAAAAGTGCTATAGAATTAGGTACCTGCCTTGGCATTACAACAGCTTATCTGGCCACAACAAATCCTGATACAGAAGTAATTAGCATTGAAGGTTGCCCGCAAACAGCAGAGGTGGCGAAGAAAAATTTCGAGGATCTAAATTTAGAGAATATCGAGCTTCATGTGGGCAATTTTGATTTGATTTTACCCGATATTATTGCCAAACAACCAAGTTTAGATTTCGTTTACATTGACGGTAATCACCGCAAGGATGCTACCCTGAGCTATTTTAACTGGTGTTTGCCTAAAGTTAATGAAGATTCACTGTTGATTTTTGACGATATTTATTGGAGCGAAGGTATGAAAGAAGCCTGGGCTGAAATTAAAAACCATCCTGATGTTACCATAACAGTAGATCTGTTCTGGATCGGCTTGGTTTACTTTAAAAAAGGACAGGCAAAAGAACATTTTAAGCTTAAATTTTAAGATAATGGAAATCGAGCCGAAATTAGAAGGTATCCAGAAACGGTCAGCGTTGTTTATTTTGTTGATTAGTCTTTTTTTAGGGGTTGCTTTTTATTTGATTTCGCTTTTTTTTAAAATGAGTGTGCTTACACATATCATGTTCGGTTGGGATATATTTTGTTTAATCCTAATTTCCCTTCATTGGTATATGTTTTTTCATACTTCCGCTGCCGAAACGCATCTTAAAGCGAAAATGCAGGATGAAACCCGAGGTGAAATTTTTGCTATTGTGGTGGTTTCTACTTTTGCTGGTTTGCTTGCCGTAATTTTATTGCTGATTAATAAAGATATTGAACCACTCGATTTAGTGGTAGCCATAACAGGTATGTTTTTATCGTGGTTTTTGGTACATACTACTTTTAGCATGCGTTATGCACATCTTTACTATGGCGATAATAAGAAAGGGCATTCAAATAAAAAAGGAACAGGACTTGAATTTCCTGGAGATGATGAACCCGATTTTATTGATTTTGCCTATTTTTCTTTCGTGCTCGGCATGACTTTCCAGGTTTCTGATGTAGAAATTTCAGATCGGAAGATCAGACGGCTTTCCCTTTTACACAGTTTAATCGCCTTTATATTTAATACCGTAATTGTGGCGTTAACCATTAATGCATTGGCTGGGTTAAGCAAATAAGTTTTAGCGAAGGCTTTGGCAAACTTACGAAGTTTAGGAAGGCCAAAGCACAGGCGAACTTCGTAAGTTTGCCCTGGTGTGGGCGACGCTATAGTAAATTTTAGTATTTTGGAAACGAGCAGTCCAGTTCTTTTGGCGGGTTTCAGTCCCGCTCTCCGTTCCTTCCGGTGAAGAACCGGAACCACTTCGATCAGGTTTAGGTACCAAAGGATAGATGCCTTTAGGCACCATGCTAGGGGCAGTCCTTTCATTATAAACCTGACGGCAGCGGTAGCCCCGATTTTTTCATGAGGGCTATAGCGAATGGCAGGGCTTCACTTGCCAAGAACCACGGGCCCTTCGTTTTCAATAAAAGATGTTATGTTTAGGATTTGGAAATGAGCAATCCAGTTCTTTTGGCGGTCTTCAGTCCCGCTCTCCGTTCCTTCCGGTGAAGAACCGGAACCACTTCGATCAGGTTTAGATACCAAGGGTGGACGCCTTATGCACCATGCTAGGGGCAGTCCTTTCATTATAAACCTGACAGCAGCGGTAGCCCCGAATTTAAGCACGATTCGTTTGTTTTTATGGTGTGCTTGCTTGTTTCACAGGTTTCATCGGGCTATAGCGAATGGCAGGGCTTCACTTGCCAAGAATCACATGTTGGTCGTTTTCAAATTGAAATTCACAACGATTTATCTGGCTGTAAATCAGCACTTTGTTATTTTAAACTGATTTTTCAGTAATATAACTTGTTTTTTAGTTGTAAAACTGAGGAATAAGTTATAGGTTTGGGTATGGAAGAATTAACCAAAGCAGAAGAGCGCATTATGCAGGTTTTATGGAAACTGCAAAAGGCATTTGTGAAAGATATTATTGATGAACTGGAAGAAGAACCTAAGCCACCTTACAATACCATTTCCTCAATTGTTAGGCTTTTAGAGAAGAAAGGCTATGTTAATTATAAGGCCTATGGCAAAACTTACGAATACTTTCCGGCGATTACAAAAGATGAATATGCCAAAACTACCTTTTCGAAATTGTTTTCAGGTTATTTTGATAATTCTCCAACCAGCCTTTTATCGTTTATGGTAAAAGAAGAAAAACTAAGTGAAAAGGATATAGAAGAAATTAAAAAAATCATTAACCAAGATCCAAAGCCATGATTTTAATTTACTTATTAAAGGTATCGGCCTGTACCGTAATCTTTTTTGCAGCCTATCAGTTTTTACTGGCTAAACTCACGTTTTTCAACCTTAACCGTGCTTATTTATTAATGATGCTGGTGTTGAGTTTTAGTATTCCGGCAGTTACCGTCGAAAACCGTCAGGAAGTAATGGTTGCCAGCCAGGAGATCCCATCAAAAATAGCTTACAGCAACGATGGTTTTGTTGAACGGGATTTTGTAGATGAAGGTAATGTTGCTAACACTAACATCAACTGGGATCAAGTACTCATGTATGGTTATTGCTTGGTTTTAGCCGCTCTTGTTTTTAGAATGCTTTTTATGATGATACGCATCCAGATTCAATTGCGTAAACATGCCATAGACAGAAACAGAGCCGTTATCCTGGTTGATGCGAAATCGACCATAAAAAATTGCTCATTTTTTAACCAGATTATTGTCGACTCCTCTTTGCAGCCCGAAGAAAAGAACCTGGTAATTAAACACGAATTGGTTCATGTGAAGCAGTTGCATGCTGTCGACAAACTTTTAGTCAATTTCGTTACCGCAATCCTTTGGTTTAACCCCATTATTTATTTCTGGCGGAATGCGATCGATCATAACCACGAATTTCTGGCCGACCGTGAAACTTCGAAAGTTGCAGATAAGAAGGTTTATGCTTCTTTACTTTTAAATCTGGCTATGCCAGCTAAAAATTTAGCCATTAATAGTTTTAGTAAACTTCCACTAAAAAATAGAATCATGATGTTGTATAAAGAACCAAACGCCAAGCTGCAAAAGCTTGCCTATTTAGCCATTGTTCCCGTTTTAATGATCTGCTGTATGGCATTTATAAACCGCAAAGAAATTATTGTTGAGAAAACGTCAGTAGGGAACCAGGCTTCTGCAGATGCGCCGACAAAGCCAAATGTTTATGCGATGAACTATTTAAACAGCAATATTAAGGTTAATCCGAATACTGCTTTTAATGAAGTAGAACCTACTTTGGTTATTGATGCCGGCCATGGCGGAAAAGATGGAGTTGTAAGTGCCCTGGATGGACAAAAGGAAAAAGACTTAAATCTAAGGGCGGTAAAAATCCTAAAGGAAGAAGCAGCAAAAAGAGGGATTAAAGTAATATTAACAAGAAATTCTGACCAGTTTATTTCACTTCGCGATCGTTTACCAAAACAGGAGGCTACGGCTTTTATTTCCATCCATCATAATGCAACGCTTGCAAATGCGGCTGTACCTTTCGGTGCTATTGAAGTTTATGTTTCGAAACTGAACAGCAATATTAAAACTGCGGAAGATCTTGGTGCCGGAATTTTAAGCAATCTGAAACAGCTTAAAGGGATGGAAGTAAGAGATTCATTAAAAAACGCAAACCTTTTGTTGCTCCGCGAATCTAAAATACCTGCAGTTTTAATTGAACTTGGAAATATATCAGACAGTAAGACGCTTGATTATATCAATCAGGAAAAAAATATCCGAAGAATCAGTAATTTGATTTTAGATGGATTTGTAGCTTTTTCGAAACGTGGTTGTTAGTTAATTATAGCTATATGATACAGCCTTACTAATAGATGCTGAAATTTCTTTTTTTTGTTGTTGTATTGTTTTCTGTTTTATCTTCTCGGGCCCAATTCAAACTCTCTGGTAGGGTAGCCGATCAGGAACATAAAACGATACCTTTTGCTACCGTTAAAATTTCTGGTCCTCAAAACAGCGTAAACTATACCCAAACAGATAGTTTAGGTTTTTACACCTTTAAAAATCTGCAAACTGGAAAATATTCAGTTGTTTATTCTATACTCAATTTTAAAGCTGTTAATCAGTCATTGGTTTTAGTAGCTGACACAGTGATCAATATTCAGCTCCAGGAAAATCCAAACAAGCTTACTGATGTCCAGATCAATACTAAAAAAGCTTTAATAGAAAAACAGATCGACCGGACGGTCTTTAATGTCGAGAACAGTATTTCTGCCATCGGAACAGATGCTTTGGAACTGCTTTCGAAAGTGCCTGGTATTAGGGTTTTGAATGATAAGGTTTCTTTAGTAGGCAAAGGTGCTGTTAACATCATGATTAACGATAAATTGGTGCCCTTATCAGATGATGAATTGTCGAATTATTTAAAATCAATTTCATCAGCCAATATCGCCAAGATTGAAGTGATTACCAATCCGCCGGCAAAATATGATGCCCAGGGAAATAACGGATTAATTAATATTGTATTGAAGAAAGTTAATGCCGAAGGCTTTAGGGTGTCGGTTAATACTATTTTTTCACAAGCTACTCATCCAACGGCATCTGCAGGTGGAAATTTGAGTTTTCGGAAAAATAAAATTACGCTCTCCTCAAATTTCAATATCAGAAAAGGATCTCTTGTGCCGTTTGAACAAAGTACCAATTTTTATCCTGCACAGACCTGGGATATTGTAAATAAAGACCGGAATTTTAGAACAGTACCCAGCGGACAGATCGGCATTGATTATCAGGTCTCCCCAAAAACAGTATTGGGTTTATCATATAATGGTGGTTTAACTAACTTCCATTCCGAAGAAAATATTAAAACCACTGTTTATAAAAAGAACGGTAATTTAGATTCGGTGCTGAATTCTGATGCCAATGCCAAAATCAGGTCTCATTATCATTCGGCCAATATTTATTTAAAACAGGCCTTGGATTCTACAGGAAAACAACTGACCATTAACGGCGATTGGTTTAAATATAATGATGATAAAAACAGGTTTTTCAACAATACAAGTTATTTCCAAAATGGAGGGGTTATTCCGAATTCTTTTGTTGAATACCTATCAACCAGCAAACAAAATATAGATTTATATACTTTAAAAGCTGATGTAGACTTGCCCTATAAAACCTTTAAGTTATCCTTCGGTGCAAAACTGAGCTTTATCAATAACCAGAGTGATCTTGCCTTTTACAAAGCCCGTAATGCAATTTACGAATTAGACCCTGGCCAAACCAACCTTTTTAATTATCAGGAAAATACGCAGGCCCTCTATGTTAATTATAATAAAACCATAAGGGACTGGGGTTTTCAAGCTGGGCTGCGGGGAGAATATACGCAGATTGATGGCATATCCGTTAATGAACAGAATCGAAATGATTATTTCCGTCTTTTCCCTACATTTTACATTGTTTATCGTGCAAATGATAAAAGCACTTTTGCGCTTAATTATAGCCGTCGGATCAACCGACCTGCTTACCGTAAACTAAATCCCTTCCGCTGGTATAGCAACCAATATGCCTATACTGAAGGAAATCCTTTTTTGCAACCATCTTATAACGATAACATCGAAATTTCTCACACTTACAATGTCTTCACCACAACACTATCTTTTAGTCACACCACAAACGGCTTTAATGATGTAAATTTTATTGATGCTGGCACTAATATTCAGGCAGCCAAACCTGTTAACTTTATTACAGGGTATCATTATCAGTTCAGCAATGCAGTTACTTTTAATGTGTTGAAATGGTTAGAAAGTATCAATCAGGTTGATGTTTTTTATAATAGATCAAATTCCAGTATCATGCAAACCGTGAGTAACCTGAATGGATTTGGCACTTATTTTTCTACCTTAAATCAGTTTGTTTTTAACCCATCGAAAACTATTTTGGGCGAAGCCAGTTTCTGGTATCAATTTCCCTCCGTTGATGGCTTGAACAAAAATAAAAGTCAATACAACCTCGATCTGGGTATAAAAGTCTTATTATTTAACAAAAAGATCCAATTGGCCATTACCGCTACCGATGTTTTAAAAACCAATCAATACCGTTTTAACAGTTTGGTCAACAACATCAGGCAGGAATACAATAACTATTACGATAGCCGCCAACTCAAGATTGCCTTCCGTTATAATTTTGGCAATGAAAAAATTAAACAGCAGGATAGGAAGCCTGGTAATGAAGAGGAGCGGAAGAGGAGTAATTGATGATGAGAAATGTAAGGCAAGATTGGGAAATGGCGGCTGTAGAATAAATCGTTATTTCGACCAGAGTATACCGATTTTTCATCGGTAGCGGAATGTAGGCATCTTCTGGTTACATTTATACAGGTATTATTAAATTAAATTGTAATGAGTCGTTATAGAAATTTATTATACATTTTGGTAATGGGGATGGCATCCTGCTCATTGAAACCTGAAATTTACAGAAGTGTATGTAATAAAGATATAACATATCGTAAGGTAGAGATGGATAAGCTTTTGATAAACATAGATATGTATGATGGTAAATATGTAGAGATTAAAGGAAAATATAAATCGGGATTTGAAGAATCTGCACTGTATGCAAAAGGATTTCATATTAATAGTGAAAATGCATTGTGGGTTGAATATGATGCTTTCATATTAAAATGTCCTTTAGTATCAACTGAAACTAAGATAGATCTTTTTGGAAAAGAAGAAAGTTTCAAAAAAATGTACAATAAAACTGTGATATTGCATGGAAAAATTGATGCTAAACAAAGAGGACACTTGTCGCAGTATAAAGCTTCCATCAAGGATATTACTTTAGTTATTATAGATTGATTTTGTATTATAAGTGCAAAAAAATATTACCTTTTATGGTAAATCAAATTATAAAAATAAATGCATGTCATCCGAAAGTTATTCTTAGTTATACTATCGATAGTTTTATTTACAGATTGTGCTCACAAAGAGGATCATATTGAATGGGATCCTAACCAAGGTTATGTTCCTGATAGCACAACCGCGGTTCAACTTGCACAGATATTTTTTGTCAGGATTTATGGAGAGAAAGTGCTTAAAAAGAAACCTTTTGTTCCAACATTAAAGGATGGCAAAATTTGGATGGTTGATGGGACCTTAGAAAAAGGTATGAATGGTGGTGTTCCACATATTGAAATACAGAAGTCTGACGGGAAGATTTTGGCGCTTTATCATGGGAAATAACCAAAGGTAATTTAAGGATTAAGAATTAGCAATTTTTCTAAAAATCATTCCCTTTTTGATTCGTAAGTTTACAGCTCTTTCTTCTAATGTCTTTCACAATAATAAATGAAAAATAAAATAACATATCTTTTCCTGTTGGTTTTCCTCATTAGTGGCTGCTCATCAAAGGATGTCGATGATAAAAATGTTAAAGCGACTAGTTATCCTAAAAGCGAGGAAATACTAAAGTCAACTTTAGATGTTTTTTTTAAAACATACAAAAATGATGGGTCAGATAAAGCAGTAGATTTTATTTTTGCAGCCTCCGGTGCGTCTCCAGAACAACTGAGTGAGTTAAAAGGAAGGTTAGCAAAGTTAACAGTTATAGCAGGAAACTACGAAGGATATGAGTCCATCACTCAACAACGAATTAGGGAAAGTCTAGTTTATTATAGTTTCTTGGTAAAGCATGACATACAGCCAATAAGATTTATCTTCATCTTTTATAAAGCAAAGGATAAATGGAGAATTTATAAATTTAAATTTGACGATGAAGCGGATACTGAACTTGAGGAAGCAGGCAAACTTTATTTCGTAAAGTAAAGTATCTAATCCATAACTCTTCAAAGATCATTAAAAGAGTTCACTATCAATGACAGGTTGTGAAAAGAATAGTGGTCATTCCCGCGCAAGCAGGAATCTTAAAGTTTATTGCATTACGATCCAACTACGGAGCAACTTATTTGTATTAATATGTTAAAAAAAGCAGACTTACTGAGTTACAGTTAGAACTGATTAATTCCGTGCTTCTGTGTTTCCGTGGCAATAATTTTATCTGTACGAATCTGCGGTAAAGATCCTTTGACTACGCTCAGGATGACAAAAGGAACGGGATGATAGTACGGGCCTCCTCCATCACCCCCTTTTCCATTATACATTACACATTCTTAAAACGCTTCCGCCAAACTGATGTAAAACCCGGCCTGGCGTTTTTCGTTTGGCAATTTTTCGCCAATGCCATAATCTAACCGAACACTCAAACCTTTTGCCGGATCGAAAAAGTAACGCCCACCAACACCAAAGTTTGGTTTTAGCCCATCTGTATTAAACTGGCCATTTGCAAATACTTTACCAGTACCCGCAAAAGCGACAATGCCAAAACGGTTCATAAAACGGTATCGGATTTCGGCCTGAGTGGCCATCAGGTTTTCGTCACGATAGCGGCCACTGTAGTAACCGCGCATCATCTGGTCGTTGCCTAACTGTTGTAACAGGTAAAATGGGGTGCTTTTGCTCTGAATGGTATAAAAAATGCCCTGTACCCCTAAAACTACTTTTGGTGCCAGGCTAAAGAAACCACGGAGATCTAGCTTAATCTGTGAGCCATTAAAACTTTCTCCACCAAAAAAATCGGGTGCGTATTGGTAGGTTGCCCTACCAAAAAAGCCTTTTGTTGGATAATTATTGCTGTTACGTGTATCGTAACTTTGCGATGCACCGATCCAGGCTACCGAGCCACCATCTTTATCTAAAATCTGAGGATTTGTACTGTAAATACCACCAATTTCCTTGTCTATAAAACGGTAATTCTCAAAACCTAGCGAAATACCAGTATAAGCCTTCGGCAAAGTATTCATTTCCGCATCGAAAAGTGTTTTAAATACCCGTTGGTCTAGTTTATCTTCATTTGCCTTTATTGCATTGTTGCCAATACCATAAAAATTGAAAGGCTGATTTTTGAAACGGATATCGCCGATAAAGTGATATTTGTTTCCTTTTGTCCAGGCATCGCCCTTAAGCATAAAATTAGCCGTCTTTTTGGTAGAATAGGTTGTGTTCAAGGCGAAGTTCGAACTGCGGTTCAGCGTATCTTTACGATCTATGTAAAATGAATAAATGGCACCAACGCCAAATTCAAACCCTGTTTCCTGACTATAGCCAAAAGCTGGTAGAGGTAAAAAGCTTGCTTTACGGGTAGTATCTTTTTCGTTTGAGAGCATCTTTTTGATCAGTTTCATCTGTCCAAACGAACTTCCTGAAATGAGCGCAAGTAAAATAATTAGATAATATTTTTTCATTGTCACAAAGAAAAGGAAATTTAGTTATAGTTCATTAGTCGATGGTTCATTTGTTGATTGGTACTTCAAACTGCTAGTTATTGGTTAACAGATTAAATTGGTTAATTGTACCTGGCGACTGCTCAATCTCAACTCCAAACGCCTGAGCGGAGTACAACTCAGTGGAGAAATCTACCTCGAGATAGATCTCTCCGTTCCGCTGCGCTTCAGTCGAGATGACGATCGCTAGGATTCGAAGTAATGCCTGCCACCATCTAAACCGGATTGAAGGGGAAAGCCCGCAGGTGAGGCATCCCGATTCATCGGGAAGGACTTGTACCGAAAAGCGGACTACCCTTAATAGGGGCTAAGCAACTGCTTTTCAAAAAAGACCCCTCGGCCACGTTCAGGATGAAAATCGCAAGGGAAATGCGCTTTATGATTTTAATCGACTTTGGGACTGAAAACTATGGACTTTGGACTAATTTAATGCTAAACGCCATGCCTCAAGCGTAAAACGCTTTTACCTTTCGGCCTAAATACCTATTTTTGCGGCAAATAATACAAAACGAAATGAGCAATACAAGAGGACCAATATCTCAGTTTATGGAGCGTAATTACCTCCATTTTAATGCTGCGGCAATGATGGATGCGGCTAAAGGATACGAAACGCATTTAGATGAAGGTGGTAAAATGATGATCACACTTGCTGGTGCAATGAGTACTGCAGAATTGGGAATTTCACTTGCAGAAATGATTCGCCAGGATAAAGTGGCTATTATTTCTTGTACTGGTGCAAACCTTGAAGAAGATATTATGAACCTGGTAGCACATTCACATTATAAACGTGTACCAAACTACCGCGATTTAAGTCCACAGGATGAATGGGACCTTTTAGAAAACCATTACAACCGTGTTACCGATACCTGTATCCCTGAAGAAGAGGCTTTCCGCCGTTTGCAGAAACACATTCAAAAAATCTGGATGGATGCCGAAGCTGCAGGTGAGCGTTATTTTCCGCATGAATTTATGTATAAAATGCTTTTAAGCGGAGATTTAGAGCAATATTATGAAATTGATCCTAAAAATTCATGGATGCTTGCTGCGGCTGAAAAGAATTTGCCAATTGTAGTTCCTGGATGGGAAGATTCTACCATGGGAAACATTTTTGCATCGTATGTGATGAAAAAAGAACTTACCGCAACTACTGTAAAAGGCGGTATTGAATATATGGGTTGGTTGGCCGACTGGTATATTGCGAACAGCGGGGGCAAAGGAATTGGTTTCTTCCAGATTGGTGGCGGTATAGCCGGCGATTTTCCGATTTGTGTAGTACCAATGCTTTATCAGGATATGGAAATGGAAAATATTCCTTTCTGGAGTTATTTCTGCCAGATTTCAGATTCGACCACTTCTTATGGTTCATATTCTGGTGCTGTACCGAACGAAAAGATTACCTGGGGTAAACTGGATATTAATACGCCAAAATTTATTGTAGAAAGTGATGCAACAATTGTTGCACCGCTGATGTTTGCCTGGATATTAAAACAATAATCATAAAAAATAAATAAACCAAATTGGTTTCTAGTATGCCCATTGAAGATAACATATCAAAAATGGGCATTTTTATTGCCTGAATGGCTTGAAATGACATTTGTTTAGAATGATTATAAATTGTATTTCCAGTCACTATTATGTCATGGGATTTATTAATAAGTTATACTTTTGTTCAAGTTTTGGTGGGGCTACCCCTAGTTCAGCATCAATTTCACAACAAAAAGTAAATTAAATAAGTATAAAGTGTTCATTATGAGAGATATCTCGATGATTTTAAAAAGCGTTTGGAAGTCGTTATTCGTATTTTCAGCAATTTCCGTAATAGCGGTTTCTACCGTAAATGCGCAGGATGCTAAAGAGGGACGAACGCTTTTCAAAGCAAAATGTTCTTCGTGCCATGCGTTAGATGCTAAATTGGTTGGTCCAGCCTTAACTGGTGTAAGCGATCGCCATTCAGAAGAATTCCTTTTAAAGTGGATTCCTAATTCTCAGGGATTGGTGGCATCTGGAAATCCAGAGGCTGTTAAATTATTCAATGACAATGGAAAAGTACCAATGACTTCTTTTCCTGAATTGGATGAAACAAAAGTTAAAGACATCTTACAATACATTAAAGAAGGTGAGCCAAAAGCAGCTACTCCTGCAGGTGGTGCTGTTGCAGTAAAAGATGAATCTACTTCAGGTCTGTCAATTGCAGGTATTGTAGCCATTGTTGTATTAGCGATTGTTATTTTAGTAATCTTGGGTCGTGCTTCTAAATTGTTAGAGCGCCTGATTTTACAAAAACAAGGCATCGAGATTGAAGAAGATGTGCCATTAAAGGTTGGTGTGCGCAAGATGTTCAAAAACAAGAAATTTGTAATGTTCTTTATCTTGTGTTTAATCATCGCTTTAGGTTCTTGGGGTTGGATGGGCATGTGGAACACTGGTGTTCACACCGGTTACCAACCAGTTCAGCCAATTAAATTCTCTCACGAGTTGCACGCTGGTATCAATCAGATCGATTGTCAGTATTGCCACAATGGGGCATTTAAATCTAAAAATGCAACTATTCCATCATTAAACGTTTGTATGAACTGCCATAAAGCTGTTCAGGCAAGAGATAAATATGATGGTGAGATTTCTCCTGAGATCAAAAAAATCTACAATGCTTTAGGTTACGATCCTGAAACACAGAAATATGATGAAGGTAAAGCTAAACCAATGGAATGGGTACGTGTACACAACCTTCCTGATTTTGCTTACTTCAATCACTCTCAACACGTAGTTGTTGCAGAAGATGCAATCCGTAAAGCAAAAGGATTACAACCAACAGAACCTGTATGTTTCGCTTGTCACGGTCCGGTTAATACAATGGAAGAAATTTACCAATATTCTCCATTAACCATGAAATGGTGTATTAACTGCCATAAGGAAACAGATATTTCTGGTCAGAAAAATAATGCTTTCTACGCTAAGGTTATCGAAGCGCACGAGAAGATTAAAAAAGGCGAGAAAATTACACCAGCGTTATTGGGTGGTTTAGAGTGTGGTAAATGCCACTATTAATAGATAGAGTTTAGTAAGAACGTTCGAATAAACAGTAATATAGCTTAAATGGAAAGCAACAAAAAATACTGGAAAGGCTTAGAGGAGTATAACAATACCCCCGATTTTGTTAAGAATAGCAAAAACGAATTCGCCGAGCCACTTCCAATAGAAGATGTTTTAAATGAAGCAGGGTTAAGTACCGTTACCCCACGCCGCGACTTTTTAAAGGCGTTAGGTTTTGGTTTAGGTGCAGTAACTTTGGCAGCCTGTCAAACTGCCCCTGTTCATAAATCTATTCCTTACCTGGTAAAGCCTGAAGAGGTTACTCCAGGTATTCCTAACTATTATACTTCGAGCTTTAATGGCCAGAGTATTTTAGTTAAAACAAGAGAGGGACGCCCGATTAAAATTGAACCAAATCCAAATGCGGGTCAATTTAACTGCGGTACAGATGCGAGAGCGCAAGCTTCGGTTTTAGATTTATATGATGTATCTAAACTAAAAGCACCAGCTTTAGTAAAAGATGGAAAAGTCGAAGAAACTACCTGGGCAAAAATCGACAGCTTTGTAAAAGGCGAGTTGGCAAAAGCACAGGCGGGTGGAAAGAAAATCCGTATTGTAGCATCAACTGTAAACAGCCCATCAACTAATGCAGTTATTGCACAGTTTATTGCAAAATATCCTGCTGCTAAACTGGTTCAGTACGATGCGGTTTCTTATACTGGTATTATCCAGGCCAACCAAAACAGTTTCGGTAAAGCAGTTTTACCTAAATACAACTTTGATAAGGCCGATTTAATTGTAAGTTTCAGTGCCGATTTCTTAGGTACCTGGATTAGCGGAGAAGAGTTTACTGCTCAGTATACTGCTAACCGTAACTACAAATCGTTAGAAAATAAAAAAATGAGCCGCCACATTCAGTTCGAAAGTGGAATGAGCTTAACAGGTACCAATGCAGATACCCGTGTTCCGGTTAAATTATCGGAAGAAGGACCTGCTTTAATTGCCTTATACAATGCAATTACCGGTAGTGCTTTACCTGGCGGAACGTTAGGTAACAACACCACTGCCGATAAAGTAATTAAATTGGTAGCTAAAGAATTGGTACAAGCTAAAGGTAAAGGCCTTGTAGTTTGCGGTTCGAACGATGTTTCTACTCAGATTTTAGTAAATGCCATTAACGCCGCTATCGGAAGTTATGGTACAACTATCGATTTGGATAACCCTTGTTATTTATATGCAGGTAACGATGCCGAATTTAACGGCTTAGTTGCTGAAATGAACCGTGGCGAAGTTGGTGCTGTTTTATTCTTAAACAGTAACCCCGTTTACGATGCTGCAAATGCAAAAGCATTTACTGATGCATTAGCTAAGGTTCCTGCTAAAATTTCATTCTCTGATCGTGCTGATGAAACTGCAACCGCTTGTGATGCCATTGCAATTAACCATAACTACTTAGAATCATGGGGTGATGCAAACGCTTACGAAGGATATTATTCTATCGTTCAGCCAACTATCAACCCGGTTTTCAATAGCCGCCAGGCTGAAGAGAGTTTATTAGCCTGGGCTGATGCTCCTGTTAAAGATTATTATCAGTTTGTACGCAGCAACTGGGAAGCTAAAATGTTACCAGCTGTTGGTTTGAAATGGGAAGAAGTTTTAGACAAAGGTGTGGTTACTGTAGCAGCAAAAACTGCTGGAGCGTATTCATTTACTCAATCTTTAGCACAAGTTGCTACTTCAATTGCGAATAGCAGCAAAGCTTTAGCTAAAGAAGTAGAATTACAGGTTTACGAAAGCATCCCGATGCGTGATGGTAAAAATGCAAACAATGCATTCTTACAAGAACTACCTGATCCGGTTTCTAAAGTAACCTGGGATAACTATGTTGCACTTGCACCAAAATTTGCCGAGAAATTAAAAGTTAAAGAATTTGATGTTGTAACGGTTAAGGCCAGCAACGGATACTCAGTAGATCTTCCGGTATTGATCCAGCCAGGACAAGCACAAGGAACTGCATCTATCGCATTAGGTTATGGCCGTACCAAAACTGGTAAAGCGGGTAACGATGTAGGTAAAAATGCTTTCCCTTTTGTTTCTTTTGTAAATGGAACTTTCCAATATGCTACTTCGGTAACCATTACCCCAACAGGCGGTTATTACGAATTGGCTCAAACACAAACTCACCACTCTTTCGAGGGCCGTGCAGTGATTAAAGAAGCTACTTTTAAGGAGTACTTGAAAAATCCTGGAGCTGGTAACGAAAAAGGCGAGCATAAAGATTACGATCTTTGGGATCAATACGAAAAACCAGGTAACAACTGGGTGATGGCAATCGATTTGAATGCTTGTACAGGTTGTGGTTCTTGTATTGTTGCTTGTAACGTAGAAAACAACATTCCTGTTGTAGGCCGTGATGAGGTTCGTCGTCGTCGTGAAATGCACTGGATCCGTATCGATCGTTATTACAGCTATGAAACTAAAGACGGTGATGTAACCAGAGAAAAAGAAATTGCTAAGTTAGAAGACTTAGATCACGTTTCTGTGGTTCACCAGCCAATGTTGTGCCAACACTGTGATCACGCACCTTGCGAAACCGTTTGTCCGGTATTGGCAACAGTTCACTCAAGTGATGGTTTAAACCACATGGCTTATAACCGTTGCGTAGGTACACGTTACTGTGCGAATAACTGTCCGTATAAAGTACGTCGTTTCAACTGGTTTAACTACTGGAACGATTCACGTTTCGATAACTATTTAAATAACGAGTTTACCCAATTAGTTTTAAACCCTGATGTAACTACACGTTCGAGAGGGGTAATGGAAAAATGCTCTATGTGTATTCAACGTATACAAGGTGGCAAATTACAAGCTAAACTGGAGAAACGTCCATTAAAAGATGGTGATATTAAAATGGCTTGTCAGGAAGCTTGTTCAGCAAATGCAATTGTATTTGGTGATGCAAACGATCCAAATTCAGAGGTTTCAAAAGCATTACGTTCTGAGCGTATCTACTACGTATTAGAAGAGATCAACGTGAAACCGGGTATCGGATACATGACAAAAATTAGAAATACAGATACAACAGTACAAGCGTAAGCTTTAGTATAAAGAAAATACAAATTATGTCAGGACATAACGAATCAATACTTAGAGAACCATTAATTACCGGAGATAACATCACGTATGCAAAAATTACGGATGATATTTTAAGCCCGGTAGAAAACAAGCCGAACAAGGCTTGGTGGATTGGTTTCATCGTTGCCTCATTAGGTGCTTTACTTTGGGTAGTAGCAGTAAGCTACACTTTCTGGAACGGTATCGGTGCATGGGGTTTAAATAAAACAGTTGGTTGGGCTTGGGATATCACCGGTTTCGTATGGTGGGTAGGTATCGGTCACGCTGGAACACTAATTTCAGCAGTACTATTACTCTTCCGCCAGAACTGGCGTAACTCCATCAACCGTTCGGCAGAGGCGATGACTATTTTCGCCGTAATCTGTGCCGCAACTTACGTTGTATCGCACATGGGCCGTCCTTGGTTAGCTTATTGGGTTTTACCTTTACCAAACCAATTCGGATCACTTTGGGTAAACTTTAACTCACCATTGGTGTGGGATATGTTTGCGATCTCGACTTACTTCTCTGTATCATTATTATTCTGGTACACAGGTTTATTACCAGATATCGCTACCATCCGCGACCGTGCAGTGGGTACACGTAGAAAAATCTATTCTATCTTCTCTTTTGGATGGAGTGGAAGTGTTAAAACATGGCAACGTTTCGAAGCGGTGTCGTTAATCTTAGCAGGTATCTCTACACCACTTGTACTTTCGGTACACACCATTGTATCAATGGACTTTGCAACTTCGGTAATTCCGGGATGGCACACGACCATCTTCCCTCCATACTTTGTTGCTGGAGCGATTTTCTCTGGATTTGCGATGGTATTAACCTTATTATTGGTTGCACGTAAAGTATTGGGCTTAGAAAACTACATCACCATGTTCCACATCGAGTCGATGAATAAAATCATCATCTTAACCGGATCAATCGTTGGTGTGGCTTATTTAACTGAGTTCTTCATCGCCTGGTATTCAGGTTCTGAGTATGAGCAATACGCATTTATCAACAGATCTACTGGTCCTTACTGGTGGTCGTACTGGATGATGATGACTTGTAACGTAATCTCTCCACAGTTGTTATGGTTCAAAAAGATCCGTTTAAGCATTAAAGCTACCTGGATTTTATCAATCGTGGTAAACGTGGGTATGTGGTTCGAGCGTTTCGTAATTATCGTTACTTCATTGCACCGCGATTATATTCCATCAAGTTGGGCAATGTTCTATCCAACATGGGTTGATATCAGTGTATTCGTAGGTTCAATTGGTTTGTTCTTTACTTTATTCTTATTATTCTTAAGAGTATTGCCATCAATCGCTATAGCAGAGGTTAAATTATTATTAAAAACTGCAAGTGAGCAAGCCAAAATGAAACAGATTAAAGAAGGGCATGAGAATAAAGAATACGTTGCAGAATACGTAGAGTCTTTAGAAAAATTTGATAGTGTTAAACAAGAAGATTACGCAAAAATATAACAATGAGTGATATCAAATATATTTTAGGCAGCTTTGGCGATCCTGACGAAATGATGCACGGCATCGAAAAGCTTCAGGAAAATAACATCAGCATTCATGATGTATATACACCGATGCCTATACACGGAATAGAAGCCAAATTAGGAATTAAAAGATCTAGAATCGATATCGCAGCATTTTGCTTTGGTATTACCGGTACTTGCTGTGCATTCGCTTTGATTTATTTCTGCGCAGTAATCGATTGGAGAGTAAACATAGGTGGTAAACCATCATTCGCATTACCGGATTTTATTCCGATAATGTTCGAGCTTACAGTATTATTCTGTGCTTTTGGTATGGTGTTAACTTATTATGCATCTACTCACTTATTTCCGGGAAGAGCACCAAGAGTGATGGATTTACGTGCGACTGATGATCGTTTTGTTATTGCAGTTGATGCAAAAGACAATATAGAACATACTGTAATTGATGGATTATTAAAAGATGCAGGTGCTTTAGAAATAAAGTATAATGAAAGGAAGTACATTAGCTATGAATAAGAAAAAATTTGTTTACACGGCGTTTTTAGCTATCGCTTTTGCAGCTACCTTTTCTGCTTGTAAAGATAAACGCAGTACTGGCCTGGAATATGCCAGAAACATGTATGATCCGATTGCTTACAATCCAGATCAGCCAAACAAAAATTTTAAAGATGGTAAAACAGCTCAGTTGCCACCTGCACATACTAAACCAGTAGGTTTTACTGAATATGATGAGTATCCTAATACAAAAGAAGGATATGAAGCAGCAGGTGTGAGTATGGTTAACCCTTTACCAGTAGATACTGTTAATTTAGCTCAGGGTAAACACTTATTTACCGTTTTCTGTAGCCCTTGCCACGGAGAAAAAGGTGATGGACAAGGACACTTAGTTAAAATTGAGAAATTTAGTGGTGTACCTGCTTATCAAACAGGCTCATCTTCTAGAGGTGGTAACATGGTTGACCTTACCGCAGGTAAAATTTACCACACCATTACATACGGTGTAAATAACATGGGCTCGCATGCTTCGCAAATCTCACCAACAGATCGTTGGAAAGTGGTGATGTATGTTCAACAATTACAAAAAGGACAATAGTAAAGCAGAATATAAATGGGAACTCACAATATTAATTTTAGTGAACAGTTTGAGTTTACAGGTAAAGTAAAAACCTTAAGCATTGTTGGTATCGTTATCGGTATTGCAGCTGTATTGTTCGGTTTCTTAGCCGGCGATAAAGTAATGCACGAGCGTACTTTTGCTAACCTGTTGCTTATGGCATATTACTTTGCATGCGTTTGTATGTCGGGTACATTTTTCCTGGCTGTTCAATATGTAGCTCAAGCAGGTTGGTCTGCATCAATTTTACGTGTACCACAAGCTATGGCAAAAACATTGCCTATTGCAGCTGTAATACTTGTTGTAGTAATTTCGGCAGGTTTATATACACATAACCTTTATCACCACTGGCATGCTGATGGATTAACAGATCCAAAAAGCCCTAACTACGATTCATTAATCGCTGGTAAGGCAGTATTCTTAAATGTACCTTTTTTCTTAGGTCGCCAAGTGGTGTTCTTAGGTATCTATAGTATATTTTCGATCATGTTTGTTAAGTTTTCATACAACGAAGATTTAGCAGGTGGTTTAAATTCTTACAGAAAAAGCTTTAAAAATGCCTGTATCTTCTTGGTAATTTACGGTTTTACAACACCGATTTTTGCTTTCGATACCGTAATGTCATTAGAGGCGCACTGGTTCTCAACCATGTTCGGTTGGTATAACTTCGCCGCTATGTGGGTAAGCAGTTTAGCTACTATTGCTATTATTCTTATCTTATTAAGAAGAGCTGGTTATATGCAATGGGTTAACAATAGCCACTTACACAATTTAGGTCAGTTTATCTTCGGTTTCTCTATCTTCTGGACTTACGTATGGTTTGCTCAATTCTTATTGATCTACTATGCAAACATGCCTGAAGAGACTGTATATTTCTACAAACGCTTTGAATATTACAAGTTCTGGTTTTTCTTAAACCTGGCCATGAACTTCTTAGCGCCAGTATTATTATTAATGGACAGAGATAACAAAAGAACAGATGCAAAATTATTGTTCGTTTCTATTGTGGTACTTTTAGGTCACTGGGTAGATTACTACCAAATGATTATGCCAGGAGCGGTAGAAGATGGACATAATGGTTTTGGTATCATTGAAATTGGTACTGCAATAGGTTTCGTAGGATTGTTTACCTTTACGGTTTTAACATCATTAAGCAAAAAACCGTTAATTGCAAAGAACCACCCATTATTACAAGAAAGTTTGCATCATCAACTGTAGTGGTGATAGGATAAAGCAAATATTTAATTATTATTATAATTAGCAGTACAGCGTACTACTTTTAAGAAAATGAGTTTAAGAAAGTTTATAACGAATAAAACGACCGCAGCTTTAGCAGTATTGATTACTGTTTTTGCAAACACTAGCGTATTTGCGCAAGATGCAGCAGCAGGTGCTGCCGCGGCACCGAAAGTTGATATGGGCGAGGTTTATAAATCGGTAATATTTTATATTCTGGTTTTCCTTGCCGTATGCTTATTCATTGCAATTATTGGTAAAGCAATAAAAGTATATGAATTAAGCCGCGAGGCACAAGGTAAACCTGTTGGTATTAACTGGAACAGGGTACACGCAAGTTTATTTGCGCTGTTTTTAGTGATCGGTTTATATGGTGTATATTGGGAATATACAGTACATGGGGCAATGTTACTTCCTGATGCGGCATCTGAGCACGGAAAGAAAATTGATGAGATGTTTAATTTAACATTAATCATTACCACCATTGTATTTGTAGTTACCCACATCTTACTATTCGGATTTTCTTACATCTATAAATACTCAGCTAAAAGAAAAGCTTACTACTATCCACACAATAATACCATCGAAAAAATCTGGACAATCGTTCCGGCTTTAGTGTTAACTGTTTTGGTATTAATGGGATTCTTAACCTGGAGATCTATTTTCTTCAAAGTTGAAGATCCAAACAACAAACCATTGCAGATAGAAGTTACTTCTGAGCAGTTTAAATGGTCTATCCGTTATCCTGGAGCTGATGGAATAGTAGGGAACAAAAACTACAAATTAACTACAGCTACCAATACATTGGGTATCGATTTCAAAGATATCAACTCTCGCGATGATGAGATGGCTGATGAAATGGTTCTTCCTGTTGGTAAACCAGTTAAATTGATCTTAACCAGTAAAGATGTAATTCACAGTTTTTACATGCCACACTTCAGGGTACAGTTAAATACCGTACCAGGTATGAGAACTATATTTGAGTTTACGCCTACAAAAACTACTGCAGAAATGCAGCAAGAAACTAACGATCCTAACTTTAAGTACCTTTTCTTATGTGCTAAAATTTGCGGTGCCGGTCACTACAACATGCAAAAAGTGGTACGTGTAGTTTCTGAGGCCGAATACAAAACTTGGATTGCCGAACAGAAAACATACTTAAACGACGATTTAAGAAAACAATTTAATTTGCCAGTGGCACCTGCACCTGTAAAATCAGTAGCAGATTCAGCAGCTAAAGATTCAGCAGCTGTGAAAACTAACCAAATGGCTTTAAATAAATAATATTAAGCAGGAGCGAACGAATTATGTCAACAATAGCATTACACGACGAACACAATCACGATCACGCTGATCATGGGCATCATAAAGAGACTTTGATTTCAAAGTACATCTTTAGTATGGATCATAAAATGATTGCTAAGCAATTTTTGATTACCGGTATTATTATGGCGGTAATAGCAATGGGCTTATCAATTTTATTCCGTATTCAATTGGCATGGCCAGATCAAAACTTCCCTTTCTTAGAAACATTTTTAGGTAAATGGGCTGAAGGTGGCCGTATTAAACCCGACTTTTATCTGGCTTTGGTAACCATTCACGGTACCATCATGGTATTCTTTGTACTAACCGCCGGATTGAGTGGTACATTTAGTAACTTACTTATTCCGCTTCAAATTGGAGCAAGAGATATGGCATCGCCATTCTTAAACATGCTTTCATACTGGTTCTTCTTTATGGCCTGTGTGATCATGATGTCTTCATTCTTTATCCAAACAGGTCCTGCATCTGGTGGTTGGACGGTTTATCCGCCGTTATCGGTTGTTGCGAAAGCAATGCCAGGTTCTGGTTTAGGTATGACTTTGTGGTTAATCAGTATGGTACTTTTCGTAGCATCATCTTTAATGGGTGGTATTAACTACGTAAGTACAATTTTAAACATGCGTACTAAAGGTATGGACCTTTGGAAAATGCCATTAACCATCTGGGCTTTCTTTTTGACCGCTATTTTAGGTATCTTATCTTTCCCTGTTCTTGTAGCTGGGGTAGTATTAATGGTATTCGATCGTAGTTTTGGAACAAGTTTCTACTTATCAGATATCGTAATGGGTACCGATATTTTGCCAAATGAAGGTGGCTCGCCAATTTTATGGCAACACTTATTCTGGTTCTTAGGTCACCCTGAGGTATATATCGTAATTATGCCAGCTTTAGGTATCTCATCTGAGGTTATCTCTGTAAACTCACGTAAACCAATCTTTGGTTACCATGCAATGGTTTACTCTTTAATTGGTATTACCGTATTATCATTCATCGTATGGGGTCACCATATGTTTGTAACCGGTATGAATCCATTGTTGGGTGGTGTGTTTATGATTACAACGTTAATCATTGCAGTACCATCGGCAGTAAAAACCTTTAACTACTTAGCCACATTATGGCGTGGTAACATCCGTTTCACTCCAGCAATGTTATTTGCTATTGGTTTAGTTTCATTCTTTATTTCTGGTGGTTTAACCGGTATCTTCTTAGGAAATGCTTCATTAGATATTAACTTACACGATACCTACTTTGTTGTTGCCCACTTCCACTTGGTAATGGGATCGGCAGCAATCTTTGGTATGCTTGCAGGTGTGTATCACTGGTTTCCTAAAATGTTCGGTAGAATGATGAATGCTAAATTAGGATATTTACACTTCTGGTTAACTTTCATTGCAGCTTACCTGGTATTCTTCCCACTTCACTTCTTAGGTTTAGATGGTGTACCTCGTCGTTACTATGCATTTACCGAGTTTGAATTTATGAAGAAATGGTTAACTGTTAACGTATTTGTAACATGGGCAGCTATTATGGCAGCACTAGCTCAGGTAGCGTTCTTATTTAACTTCTTTTATTCAATCTTTAAAGGAAAAGTATCTCCTCAAAATCCTTGGGAATCGAATACATTAGAGTGGACTGCTCCAGTAGAACACCTTCACGGTAACTGGCCAGGAGAAATTCCTACGGTTTACAGATGGCCTTATGACTATAGCAAACCAGGACATGATGCCGATTTTATTCCTCAAACTGTTCCATTCTCTCAAACCATGAGCTCTAACTTGCCTCACGATTTTGAAGGAAATGCAGAAGCAGAAAAAATACAGCAAGATTGGGAATTGGCTAACCCTGTTGCAGAAAGCAAGGGCTAGTTTAGGCTTAAAATAAAATTTTAAAAGGGGTATCTGATTAAGTTTCTGCTTATCCGGATACCCTTTTCATCTTAATAGATATATGGTCAGCAGATCAGAACAACGTTTCATTAGAATTAATCTTATAACCATTATAGTTACGCTATTGGTTATACTTGCCGGTGGTATTGTACGCAGTACCGGATCTGGCATGGGTTGTCCGGATTGGCCGAAATGTTTCGATCGTTACATTCCGCCAACTGATGTATCGCAACTTCCTGCCAATTATAAAGAGAAATACGTAGCAGGTAGGTTAAAGAAGAATGAAAAGTTTGCCAAATACCTGGAAAGCATGGGCAAAGTAGCCTTAGCTGATAGCATTAGACACGATAAGAGTATCACCATACCTGAAGAATTTAATCCAACTAAAACCTGGACCGAATATCTGAACAGATTGGCTGGGGTAGCCGCGGGAATATTCCTGTTTTTAACAGTTGTATACTCATTTGCCTACCGAAAAACGGCCAAACGAATTATTGTACTCAGTATCCTAAATCTTTTTGTAGTGGGATACCAAGGCTGGTTAGGTTCTATAGTGGTTTCTACCAACCTGGCACAATGGGTGGTAACCGTACACATGTTGTTAGCGCTGGTTATTTTAGCGATATCTATTTATACCTACAATTATGCGAAGCAATTGAACAAAGCGCCTTCTGTAATTATGTACCGTATAGCATGGCTAAAAGGATTTTTGTTTTTTACCCTCCTAATTAGTATCGTTCAGATTGTTTTAGGAACCGAGGTTAGAGAAGCGGTAGATGTTATTGCAAAGTCGCTCTCTTACGGAAACAAGAATACATGGATTTCGAAAGTAGGAGAAGTATTCTCTTATCACCGTGATTTAGCTATACTCGTAGTAATTGCGAATGCAGTAGTGTATAAAATGGTTATCGACCGTTTTAGCGGTAAGGCTGCACCGTTGTTAACTGCAAGGTTTATGTTAATAACGCTTCTCATACAGTTATTAAGTGGTTTCGCTTTGGCATATATAGCTTTCCCACCGGCAGCGCAGGCATTGCATATTTTATTCTCTACGCTGTTATTTAGTTTACAGTTTTACCTGTACTTATTGGTTTACCGAACAAGTACATATTAAACAATAATATTTAAGAAAATTGAAGCAATATCTTTCAGATTTTTCTAAACTTATCAAATTCAGGCTATCGTTTACGGTGGTGTTTTCGGCGTCGATCTCTTTTTTGATCGGACAGAAAATGCAGGTGGGTAGAGGCCATATCCCTAGTATCGATTGGGGAAACTGGTTAATATTGATTGCCGGTGGTTTTTTAGTAACCGCTGCTGCAAACTGTTTTAACGAAATTATTGAGAAAGACTTAGATAAGTTAATGTCTAGAACTAAAGATCGTCCTATGCCAGCAGGTAGAATGACTACCGGACAGGGTTTGATTCTTGGGGTTTTTATGGCATTTTTAGGTACCTGGTTATTAGGGAAATTAAATCTTGAAACAGGTTTGCTCTCTGTATTTTCGATCCTTTTGTATGCCTTTGCCTATACACCTTTGAAAAGAAAATCGCCAATAGCAGTTTTTGTAGGTGCCATTCCAGGTGCTTTACCACCGCTTATTGGGTATTTAGCAGCATTTGGCAGTTTAAAAGCCGAGATGTTCCACGAGATTGATTATTACATTGCAGGCATTCTGTTTTTAATTCAATTTGTATGGCAGTTTCCACATTTCTGGGCAATTGCCTGGGTTTTGGATGATGATTATAAGAAAGCAGGTTTTAGGTTGTTGCCTACCAAGAAAAGAGATAAAACCTCTGCTTTGCTTACCTTTTTAAGTACATTAATTTTAATTCCGGTAAGTTTACTGCCAACGCTATATGGTTTTGGTGGATACTACATTGCTGGTTTATCATTAATAGCCGGACTTATTTTTAGCTGGCTGGCTTTTAAACTTTTAATGAGCAGAGAATTGGCTGATGCCAAGAAAGTAATGTTCTGTTCGTTTTTTTACATCCCGGCAGTACAGTTGGGTTTATTATTAAATTTTATAGCAAAATAATTTATGGTGCTAACAATGGAAAAGATGCAGGATACGTTTGACCCTAAACCAAGGAAATTTATTGTTTGGTTATTTGTCGTATCATCAACAATTATGTTTGGTGGTTTTACCAGTTATTATCTGGTATTTGCCGCTTCGAAGGGAAAGGGGCATGGTTTGGTTTTACCAGATGCTTTTATTTACTCTAGTTTGGTAATTATTGCCAGTAGCATTACTTTGGTGCTTGCATCAAAGGCTTTAAAGAAACTGAACTTTAGCTTACAGCGCAATATGCTGTGGATTACCGTAATATTAGCCGTCGCTTTTGGTGTAATGCAGTTTAATGCCTGGGGAAGTATGGTGCGGACCGGTGCAACCCTAGTAGGAAATAACGCAGCAATATCATTTATTTATGTGGTATCTGGCATGCACTTATTACACATTATTGGCGGTGTTGGCCTTATTATTAATGCTTTAGCAGGAAGTTATAAAAGCCTGCCTGTTGCCAAAGTCCAGTATAGAATGGAAATTGCTTCTATTTTTTGGCATTTTATAGATATATTATGGATATATCTGTATGTTTTTTTACTTTTGAACCGTTAAATTTGTTAACAAACTATTATACTATTTCCAAATGAATGCAGTATCACAATTAGATCAAGTTAAAACCGGACCATGGAATGGTGGTCGTTCTCCGTGGTCGGTAGAATATGGTAAAATCATGATGTGGTTTTTCCTTTTGTCAGATGCTTTTACCTTTTCATCTTTATTGATCTACTACGGCGCTCAGCGTTTTTCTAAATTAACATGGCCTGATCCGGATTTGGTTTTCCAATCAATCCCTGGATTAAAAGAAAGCGGTGCCCCGTTAGTTTTTGTGGGTATCATGACTTTTATATTAATTCTTAGTTCCGTAACCATGGTTATGGCTGTTGAGGCTGGTCACCGTCGTGCAAAAAAAGAAGTAATCTGGTGGATGGTTGCTACTATTATTGGTGGTTTTATGTTCTTGGGCTGCCAGGCTTTAGAGTGGACACACTTATTCCATGAAGGTTTTGGATGGGGAAAAATTCCACCGATGGAAACATTACATCATTTATTTACAGGTGAGGTATCTTTAGTATCGGCACAGCAATTTTCTAACCTGTTCTTCACCATTACCGGTTTCCATGGTTTCCACGTATTTACTGGTGTTTTAATTAATATCATCATATTAGTGATGACCATTAATGGAAGTTTTGAGAAAAGAGGACACTATTTGATGGTAGAAAAAGTGGGTTTATACTGGCACTTTGTTGATTTAGTTTGGGTGTTTGTATTTACATTCTTCTATTTGGTTTAATTTATCATATTATAAAAATATTTTTATGTCAGAGCACGCACATACAACAGAAGGCCATGAGCATGGCGAACATGCAGGAATGAATAAAGCCAAAATCTGGAAAGTAGCAGGTATTTTATCACTAATTACAGGTATTGAGTTTATTATAGCACTTTGGCTTATTCCAGGGCATCATATTCCTCAGCATATCGGTAACTACATTTATATCGCTTTAACTTTGGTAAAGGCATTTTATATCGTAGCTTATTTTATGCACTTAAAGTTTGAGAAATTGGGCTTACAGCTTGCATTAACGGTATCATTTATTTTCATTATTTACTTTATTGTTTTAATGCTGATAGAAGGTGGGTTCTTAAACATCCACATGATGAACCATTAATGAAAAGAAGTCCTATAAAAAAGGTAATAATCCTGGTAAGCATTTTAGCTATACCGGGATTTTTGTTTTTTTACTTATTGCCACACTTTGCAAAGAACAGGTATAAGCGTTTACCCATCTTTGGTGAGAAAGTTGTTGCATCAACCTTTCATAGCGAAAAAGGGAAAAAAATACCAGATACCATTTATCACCTGGTTCCTGATTTTAAACTCGTAAACCAACATAACGATACCATTACCTGGAAATCGCTCGCGAACAAGATTGTGGTACTAAATTTATTTTATACCGGTGCCAACAACCAGGAAACAAGTAAATACATTAAGAAATTATCTGATGGGTATGAGCTAAAACCTTTGGTTAAGTTTTTAAGCCTCTCTGTCGATCCACTTGATAAAGGTAGAATAAAAGATTTTGCGGAGCATTTTAAGGCAAAAGCTGGAAAATGGGATTTTCTGGTTGGTGATACCATTCAAACTTATCCGCTGATCAGGAAAGGTTTGTTACTTGATGTAGTAACAGATGAAACGAAAGAGAAAACCAATTTTATTTTTAGCAATAAAATAGTACTTATCGATAATCTACACCGTATACGTGGTATTTATGATGCAGATAACGCCGAGGCAAACGCCAGGTTGGAGGACGAAATAAAAGTACTTATTGCAGAGTATTTGCGGAACGTTAAAGACGGCAGGTAATTGGCTTAGCAGTTAGGGTTTTTAGCGTTTGGAGTCGGAAGTCGATACAAAATAATAATAATATAAAGAGATTTAAAAAACTCATGGAAAATAGCCCAATTGAGAAAAAGTATAGCAAGTGGATCATCATTCTTTCTATTTTTATACCCCTAGCAGTAGCATTTTTATTCGTAGTAAAACTAAAAGATTTAGGTATCAATGCACCTACACTTCCTTTTTTACCGCCAATATATGCTACCATTAACGGAATTACGGCTGTACTGTTGGTGGTTGCGGTTTGGGCCATAAAAAATGGTAAAATACAATTGCACCAAAACTTGATGAAAACCGCTATCGGCTGTTCTTTATTGTTTTTGGTAATGTATATCGCTTATCATATGACTACCCCATCTACCAAATTTGGTGGTGATGGTGCCATTAAATATGCCTACTTCTTTATCTTGTTAACGCATATCCTATTGTCAATAGCCATTATTCCTCTGGTTTTGGTTACTTATGTAAGGGCATTGGCCGAGCGTTTCGATCGCCATAGAAAAATTGCAAGAATTACATTTCCATTATGGCTTTATGTTGCAATAACTGGTGTAGTGGTCTATTTGATGATTTCACCATATTATCAATATTAGCGTTTTTCGCTTAGAAAGTGCTGAAGCCTTACCTAACAAGTAAGGTTTTTTTTATTTAATGTTACTTAGCCAGAACATCATATTTGTTTTAACCCAATTTTTTTTTCACTTTTATGTATATTACATCTCAAAAAAAACACTTATAATTTGTAGATGAGCAGGTAGATCGACTAATTTATGGCGCCAGGAAGGACAGAAGATGAACGTAAGCTTATAGAAAAAATCGTAGAGGGAGATGAGCAGGCTTTTTCTGTTTTGTTCTTCAAATATCTTCCTGTACTCCACATTTTTGCCGCTAAGTTCTCTAAATCTGAAGATGCCGCTGAAGAAATTATTCAAGATTCATTTTTGAGGGTTTGGCTAAATCGCGATAAATTAGCTGAAGTCGATAATGTGAAAGCCTATCTATATAAATATGTTTCTAACGAATGTTTAAGCTACTTGCGTAAAAAATTAAAAGAAGATAGAGTTGTGGATGCATTTGTGGCTAAGCAACAAAATAGCCATAACAATACGGTAGAAACCATTAATTTAAACGAGGTAACGAAAATTATTGCTATTGCTGTTGAAAAATTACCTGAGCAACGCAAAAATATATATCAATTGAGCAGACGCGATGGTAAAACCATACCTGAAATTGCAGAAATACTCAATATCTCGCCTAATACGGTTAAAAATGCCCTAGTAATTGCCCTTAAATCGATACGTATACACCTCGATCAACATGGGATTGTATTCTTTTTTCCAATTGTTTTTTCTTTTTTGAAAATAAAATAGAAAAAAATTAATATCCCGATAGTCCTAATTTTCTTTTGCTGCTTCTTAGTATCAGAATCTTTATGGAAGAACGTATACATTATCTCTTACAACAGTTTACAGCTAAGACCTTAAGCGAGGCCGAAAGGGAAGAACTTTTAATTTTAGCAGAAAACAGCACATCATTGCTTTCTGACGAAATCGTGAAAATGATTATCGCAGAAGAAGAACATGCGGTTAATGTTGTTGCGGAAAAATGGAATCCCGTCCTAAATAAAATTCTAGCGGTAGATAAACCAAGCCGATCGCCTAAACGGATTTTAATGAAGCGCTTAAAATGGGCTGCTGCTGCAGTTGTTTTTATTGTGTTTTCATTCACCGCTTACCTCTCTTTACAGAAAAAGAAAGAGCACGTTTTTGTTAGTGACGTGGCGCCGGGAAAAAATAAAGCTATTCTCACCCTGGCCGATGGAAAGAAAATTTCACTTTCAGATGCGATGAATGGCGATGTTGCCAAAGAAGCCGGCTTCTCTATCACCAAAACTGCCGATGGTCAATTGGTGTATAACATGGCTGGATCAGAAAATGTAAATGATGCGAGCTTAAATACCATTTCAACCCCAAATGGTGGCGAATGGCAAATCCAGTTGCCCGATGGTTCTACTGTTTGGCTAAATGCAGCATCTTCAATTCAGTATTCGTTAAATATCGGAACGGCTAAGCAGCGCTTGGTGAAATTAGATGGGGAGGCTTATTTTGAAGTAGCTAAAAATGTAGCACATCCTTTTATTGTAGAAACCGATAAACAGTCTGTTGAGGTATTGGGTACGCACTTTAATATTAATAGTTATAAAGATGAAAGGGTAACTAAAACTACTTTGTTGGAAGGAAGCGTACGAGTTTCACATAATACTACCAATGAGAGCGAGGTGCTTAAACCTGGCGAGCAATCTTTGGTATCTGTTTCTGGCATGGATGTAAAAGAAGTAAATGTTGATGAAGCAATAGCATGGAAAAACGGCTATTTTATGTTCGATAACGAACGGCAAGAAAGCATTTTACGTAAAGTTGCCCGTTGGTATAATGTAGAAATAGAATACGCAGATGCGGATGCAAAAAATGTGATGTACTACGGAACGGTAAGCCGTTTTGAAAAAATATCGAAAGTGTTAACCAAACTTGAGCAAACTGGTGAAGTACGTTTCGATATTAAAGGCAATAAAGTTATTGTCTATAAAGAATAACCTGAAAAGATGAAGGCGTAACTAACCTTTATCTCTAAAAACAAAACTAATTAATCAACAATAACCTAAAACCACTACAACTAAATGAATATACTTCGACAAACCTCCTAACGATTCAAAAGTTGAATAAATAAAAAAGGAGTGCTTGCAACACCCCCTTTATTATCTGTTTAGCTATTCCGTAAACCGGAATCGATTAAAATTAATTATTTCTTGGATAACCGCGAAACGCTTTTTGGCGTCTAAACTTTATTGCGCTTCGCACAAAAACAGACTATTAAATGTACAAAATTTATATTAGAATTTTATGTACGCATCGACGCTACATACCTAAATTGCTATTAATTATGAAGTTAGTTACGGTCATATTACTTGCCTCGCTAATGCAGGTAAGTGCAGCTTCATTTGGCCAGCTGGTTACATTAAAAGAAAGAAATGTAACATTAGAAAAAATGTTTAGGGAAATCAGACAGCAATCTGGTTACGATGTATTATTATCAACCAACACCATTAAAAGCACTACTACTTTAAATGCCAATTTTAATAATGCAACTATAGAAGAAGTAATGACTAAGATTATTTCTGGTCGGGATTTAACCTATACTATTGAAGATAAAACAATTTTAATCAAACCAAAAGAGAAGAGTATTTTCGATAAGATTGTCAACTATTTTGCTGTTATTGAAGTAAAAGGAAGGGTATCGGATGATAATGGGAGTGGAATCCCAGGTGCAAGTATCCGTGAAAAGGGAACGACAAACTCTACGACAACCAACGCAAATGGTGAATATACCATTAGAGTAAGTGATGCGGGTACACTTGTTTTTAGTTATGTAGGTTATAACCCAATTGAACTGGAGGTTAATAACCGCACGAAAATTAACGTAAACCTGAAAGAAAATGTTAATGATCTAAAAACGGTTGATGTAGTATCCACTGGTTACCAAAATATACAGAAAAAGTTATTTACCGGATCTGCAACGACCGTTAAGGGAAGCGATGTAAAGCAAGATGGTGTTGTGGATGTTAGCCGGATGTTAGAGGGCCGTGTTGCAGGGGTTTCGGTGCAGAACGTTTCGGGTACTTTTGGTACAGCACCGAAAATCCGTGTTCGTGGAGCTACTTCCATTTCAGGAGAGAATAAGCCTCTTTGGGTAGTTGACGGAATTGTATTGGAGGATATTGTTAACATTTCTAACGATCAGTTGTCGAGTGGAGACGCTTTAACGTTAATCGGTTCATCGGTAGCAGGAATAAATGCCGATGATATTGAAAGCTTTAATATTTTAAAAGACGCATCTGCAACTGCACTTTATGGTGCCAGAGCCATGAATGGCGTGGTGGTAATTACCACCAAAAAAGGAAAGATTGGAAATACAACTATTAATTATAGTGGTAACTTTTCTTCGTTCTTAAAACCAGATTACGATTCGTACAATATCATGAATTCTGCAGATCAGATGTCTTTGTACGCGGAAGTTTATAGAAAAGGTGGATTATCTCCAAACATCGTAAACGGAATGAACGGAGGTGTTTTTGCTAAAATGTACCAGGAAATTAATAAGTATAACAGTAGTACCGGTCAATTTGGTGTTGTTAATACGCCAGAAGGAAGAGCAGCATTTTTGCGAAAATATGCAACAGCTAATACCGACTGGTTTGATGTACTTTTCAAAAATTCTTTTGTACAAGAACATTCAATCAGTATTTCTTCGGGTTCTGAAAAATCACAGCATTATTTCTCAGTTGGTTACTATAATGATAATGGATGGTCTATTGCTGATAACGTGAAGCGATATACCATGAACCTTCGTGGAAATTATACACTTTCCCCTAAAATTAATATTGGCTTATTAGCTACAGGTGCATATAGGCAACAAAGAGCTCCAGGCACATTGGGTAGAACCAGTAATGTAGTAGAAGGAACGTATACACGTGATTTTGATATCAATCCTTTCAGCTATGCATTAAATACTAGCCGAACAATTAGGGCCTTTGATGATAATGGTAATCTGGAATATTTTACCAGAAATTATGCACCATTTAATATCCTTAACGAAACAGAAAACAACCACATCGATTTGGATATGTTGGATATGAAAATGCAAGGGGAATTTAACTACAAGTTTATTAAAAACTTTGAGTTCAGATCGGTAGGTGCAATGCGTTATGTTAAAACAACCCGCGAGCACAAAATTACTGAGTATTCTAACATGGCTACAGCTTACCGTTATGCGCCAAATTCTACTATTGCCAATGCCAATATTTTCTTATACGATGATCCAGATCATCCAGAAATTATTGATAAAGAAAGTGTACTTCCTCAAGGAGGATTCTATAATAGAAATGATGATTATCTCTTAAACTTCAACGTAAGAAATCAAATAGATTGGAAACAAGATTTTGGTAAACATGCACTTGGTGCCTTTATTGGTCAAGAGATCAAATTTGCAAACCGCCAAAACAGTTTCAATAATGGATATGGTTACCAATACGATAAAGGGGGCGAACCATTTATTGACTATAGGATCATTAAAATGCTACTAGAAGGAAATTATAATTACTATGGTATGGATAGATTTTTTGATAGATATGCAGCTTTCTTTTTAAACGGTAGTTATTCTTACGATTCTAAATATGTATTTAATGGAACATTCAGATATGATGGAAGTAACCGTTTGGGTGAAAGTGCCGTTGCAAGATGGCTTCCAACCTGGACGTTAAGTGCAGCCTGGAACGTAGATCAAGAAGAATTTATTAAAAACATTTCGCAAATAAGTTACTTAAAAGTAAGAGGCGGCTACGGTTTAACAGCAAGTATGGGTAGTGCTACTAACTCATCTGTAGTTTTAGCCAATAGCACTACTTTAAGGCCAAGATTATCTGAAGTAGAGCCCCGCATTACTTTAAATGGTTTAGAGAATTCGGAACTTACCTGGGAAAAACAATATGAAGCAAACATTGGGGTAGACTTAGGTTTGTTCCAAAGCCGTTTAAATGTATCATTGGATTATTATAATAGAAAAGGTTTTGATCTTATCGGCAACTTTAGAACCTCCGGTATCGGCGGTGAGTTTACAAAATCAGCTAATTATGCTGATATGAATTCGCATGGATTTGAAGTAAACTTAAGTGGTATGCCTGTTAAAACAGCCGATTTTAAATGGAATACCACCTTTACGTTTGGATACAATAAAAACACCATTACCAATTTAAAAAGCAAACCACGTATTTATGATTTAATTATCCCGGAAGGCGGGCCTAAAGAAGGTGGTGCGGTGAGAGGATTATATTCTATCGACTTTCAAAAACTAAATAGTTTAGGTGTTCCAGTATTTACAAACGAAAGTGGTGTAACCAGCAGTAATGTATATGTACAAAGCACAACTACTGATTACCTTAAATATGAAGGCGCTGTTGATCCACTTTATACTGGTGGTTTGAATAATACTTTCAATTATAAAAATTTCGCTTTAAACGTATTTGTTTCTTATCAAGCTGGAAATAAAATAAGGTTAACAAATGTTTTTGCAACTAATTATGATGATAGTGATGCCATGCCGAGAGAGTTTTTAGATAGATGGACTTTACCAGGTGATGAAGCTATTACCAATGTGCCATCAATTGCCGATTATTTATTGAGAAAATCTTTAACAGGTACTTATCCTTATACGGCATACAATTATTCTTCAGATCGAGTTGCTGATGGTTCTTTTGTACGACTGAAACAGGTTTCGCTTGCATATAACTTATCTACAAAATATGCAAAATCAATCGGTTTAAACTCGTTATCGTTAAAACTGCAAGGAAATAACATTTGGTTAATCTATGCTGATAAAAAACTAAAAGGGCAAGATCCTGAGTTTTTTGGATCTGGTGGTGTAGCATTGCCAATACCCAGACAAATTACTTTATCCCTAAAAGTTGGTATTTAATAAGAATTAAAATGAAGAAATATATAATTTATACGTTCATCACTCTTGCAGCATTTGGTTCAGGCTGTAAGAAATATTTAGAGGTATCGCCAGATCAGCGTACCAAATTAAACACACCTGAGAAAGTTTCTGAATTATTGGTTACAGCTTATCCTGGTGGAAGTTATGTGATGGTAGCAGAAGCAATGTCTGATAACCCATCTTTCGTGAGTTTAACAGGACTTGATAAACCTGAAAATAGAGATGCTTACTACTGGAGAGATGTTCAGGGCACTGGACAGGACACGCCAAATAACTATTGGAATAACTGTTACGAAGCAATTGCCGCTGCAAACCAGGCGCTGGATGCAATTGATAAAGCAACAGATCAACAGAATTATACACATCAAAGAGGAGAGGCACTAGTAGCAAGAGCTTATGCACACTTTATGTTGGTTACTTTCTTTTCGAAATGTTATGATAGTGCAACAGCGGCTTCAGATTTAGGTATTCCATATGTTACCAAGCCAGAAACAGTGGTGCTGAGAAATTACGATCGTAAAACGGTGGCTTATGTTTACGAGCAGATAGAAAAAGATTTGCTTGAAGGCATTCCGCTAATAAAAGACGAACTTTATAGAGTACCTGCTTATCACTTTACCCGTAAAGCGGCAAATGCTTTTGCTACACGTTTTTATTTGTTTAAGAAAGATTATGAGAAGGTGATTACCTATGCTAATCTGGCTTTCCCTTCTAACAACTTTGCTACAAACGTAAGACCTTGGTTCGCTTATTCTGCACCAACAGGTGGTTCAAATGAAGTTGCTCAAAACATGTCGAGTGCTGCAAATCCTGGTAATTTGTTGTTGGCAGAAACTGCATCTTGGAGCGCCAGGAATTACAAAACTACGATCTATTCTCTAAGCCAAAATAGGTTGAATACGATTACTGCCCCATTAGGTATAAGCTTAAATGCATATCAGCGATACTCTAACTCTTCAACCTTTTACTTTATCCCTAAACATTACGAACATTTTGTACGGACCAGTATAAATGCAAGCACTGGAGTTGGATATGTGATGCAAACACTATTAACTACTGAAGAGGTTTTGTTGAATAGAGCCGAAGCTTATATTATGAGAGACAGACTTAGTGATGCTTTGGTTGATATGAATACATTAATCAGCCAAAGAGTTACCGGTTATGTAGCATCTACCCACAATTTTACTGATGCTAAAATTAAGAGCTTTTACACTTCAAGAACCTCCGATGTCAAACAAGCATATATATACGCTTTGTTGGATTTGAAAAGGGCAGAGTTTGTAGAAGAAGGAATGCGTTGGATGGATATTTTAAGGTATAAGTTACCTGTTAGTCACCTGGATCCAGATGGAAATAATGTAGAGTTAGCAGCTGATGATTTGAGAAAAGTTTGGCAGTTGCCAAGTGAAGTAACCTTAGCAGGAATGCAACAAAATCCTAGATAACCTAAATTTTATCAACATGAAAAAATTATATATTTTAATGCTAGCGCTCTTAGTTGCGGGTTCTGGTTGTAAAAAAGAAGATGAAAACCTTAACCGCGAAATTGTTGGATTAGGTGGAGATACCTGGGCAGAAACTACCCTTGATAAATGGCTGTTTGACAACTTTACCCAACCTTACAATCTATATGTAAAATACAGATGGGATGGTACAGAGTATGATAATAGTAAAACCCTTACACCAGTAAAGTACGATAAGGTGCAGCCATTAATGGAAGTAGTAAAAGGCTCGTGGATTGATCCTTATACTGCTGAAGCAGGTGCAGATTTTATAAAAAAATATTCTCCTAAACAATATGTTTTAGTTGGAAGTCTTCAGTATAACTCTGGAGGTACCGTTACACTAGGAGAAGCTGAAGGTGGAGTTAAAGTAACTTTGTTTAATGTAAACAATTTCGATAAATCTGAACGTTCTGTAGCGAAAAGAGTTTTGAAAACCATTCACCATGAATTTACGCATATTTTAAACCAAACGATCACTTATCAGAAAGAATTTCAGCAGATTACACCTGCTGGTTATACTGCCGATTGGAACAATAGTACAGGCTTTGCAGCTAATGGTTTCATTAGTCAATATGCACAGGCTGCGCCAGGCGAAGATTATGCCGAAATGGTTTCTATTATGTTAACCGAAGGTAAGTCGGGTTACGAGACATTGCTTAAAGCCAACACTTCTACTACTGCTGTAACCGCTATCAGGGCAAAAGAAGCACTGGTTGTAGCCTATTTTAAGCAAACCTGGGGCATAGATTTTTATGGATTACAAACCAGGGTACAAAAATCTTTCAATGATTTGTCACCGATAAATTTATCTGGCTATTTAGGTTTTGGTAAAGCATTTAGCTCGGTGAACATTAACCCGGTAACCACTACAGGTTTATCAGATGAGTTTACCACAGCCTATAATAATGCTAAGACGGCACTCTTGGCTTTAAATACCACTGCAAAATATGAACTGGACAATATGACAATTACATTTACCAGCGCAACAGAAATGCAAATGAAGGTTAATTTTCATGCTACCGCAGGAACAGCAATTGGAACAGCCTATACTGGGTTATTTACCCATACTTACGCTGCAACTGGAAACCAGGTTACCTTTACCGCTACCACCAGAGATGCAAATGCAAATGTGATTGCTCCGGCTGTTGCCCCGTTAACGGGTTATTTTGTGCAAAGTCCTTTATTGTTAAATTATTTTTATACTCCAGATATGAGGATTGAATATGGTGGCTTCAGAAAAACTACCAATGCTGCTTCATTCACTTATGGCGTTTTAGGAAATTAATTTTATAGAACATGAAAAATAAATTTTTATATATAGCGCTTGTTGTTTTGTTAATGGTCAGTTGTAAAAGGGATTCTGATCCTATTTTGGACGATCCTGATACCAGATTAACAGCAGAACTGGTTGCCAACCAAGCTAAATTAGTAGCTGCATCAAATGGATGGAAAGCCACCATTTACCCTTCGGGCGGAAAAGGTTTCTCTTTTTATTTTAAATTTTTGGCAGATGGAAAGGTAGATATGATGGGTGATGTGAACAACACATCATCTGGCGCAACACAAACAAGTACCTATAGGTTAAAAGCCTTGCAAAGGCCAACTTTAATTTTTGATACTTATAACTATATTCATTTAATAGCCGATCCTGATGCGAGTATTAGTGGCGGGGCAAATGCTAGCGGTTTAAAATCTGACTTTGAATTTGCTTTTGCTGGTATTGCTGGCGATACCTTAAAATTTGAAGGAACATTTTATGGAAATAAAATGTCGATGGTAACTTTATCTGCTGCCGAGAGCCAAAGTATTTTGGCGGGTGGTTTGAAAACCATGACCGATGCAAATACGGCATATGTTGCAGCTAATAAATATCCGTATTTACAATTTGCTGATGGAACAAAGGGGGCATTATCTATCGATCCAACTTCAAAAACCATGAAACTAACCTATTTAGATAGTAAAGGTATTGTGCAAACGAAAAATGTAACTTTTGCTTATGGCATCAATAAACTTTCGCTAAGTGCTTATTTAAATTACGGAGGTACTTATTTCAATGAACTACTATACGATTCGGCTAGTAAGGCTTATTATATTATGGTTGGTACTACCAGGATTAATGTGCAAAATTCTCCAGTTCCTATTATACCACTATCATTACAGTTTGGTTTCCCATCTGCTTTTGCGTATAGAAGTATTAATATTGGGACGAGTTTACCATTAGGTGTTACATCGGGATTTAATGTTGCATATCAGGCAAGTGTAACCAAGTTTGCAACTACACTTGTCCCATCCCGTACACTTGTAGCTGTCCGTTTTGCATTAACGAGTAATAATACCGCAACAGTGACTACCCAAAATAATAATGGTACAACTACTCTTACAGCGGTTGCTACATACAATTATGTTATGGAGAATGGAGTAATTACGTTGAGTAATCCAATTTATGATAGCAATTGGGTCGCAAGAACAACACAATTAATTGATATTCAGAATTATTTTCTAACTGGTCCATTTAAAATTGATTGGGTAACTAGCACCAACCCAAATGCACCTTTACTTGGCGGACTTTATAGGACTATTGACGCAGCATCATTTTTTTATGGTACGCTGTAACTAATATAAATTTTAATCTCTCTCTCCCGTAACCCTTGCCCTAAAAAGCAAGGGTTTTTTATGACATAATTTTTAAACCCCTCCAAACGTTTATGCTTATATTTGTAACTAATGAAGAAGAAAGCAATTTTTATCCTGTTTGTATTGGTATTTACATTCGCGGTAAGCCCAAATGTTAACGCACAATGTTCCATGTGTACCATTAATGCCGAGCAAGGTGTTAAAAACGGGAATACGCAAACAGCAGGGTTAAATACAGGTGTACTGTATCTTTTATCTCTTCCTTATTTAATGGCTGTTATTGTTGGTGTGGTATGGTATAAAAAATACCGCAAAAAGAATGTGCACCTTAATATGAAAAAGGAACCTTTTAATTTAAATTAAAAGTATGTCTGAGCAAACTACCTCAAAACTTTATGCCATTGTACACTGTAAGTGTCCGCATTGCCGTAGAGGAGATATTTTTACAGGCAGTATGTATGGCTGGAACATTCAGCATACCAAAGAAATCTGCGGGCATTGTGCACAACGCATAGAAATTGAACCTGGTTACTTTTATGCAGCCATGTATGTAAGTTATGCCATGAACGTAATCGAAATGCTTTTCGCCAGTTTCATCACCTATTTAATTTTTGGTCCGCTTACCGATGCAACTTTCTGGCCTTATCTAATTGTTATTTTTGCAGGTTGTTTTATTCTGTATCCATTTAACTATCGATATTCGAGAATTATACTGCTCCATGTTTTATCGCCGAACATTAAGTATAAGCCATATTACGATAAGTAGTAGTATTGGTTAGTCGTTTAAATCGTATAAACTGGTTAATTGTTAAATTCTGTGATTAAACAATTAACCGATTAACCAGTTAACCCAATACCCGTATGTTAAAAAAAGAAACCCTTAGTTTTATAAAAGACGTAGCGGAGAATAACAACCGCGAATGGTTTGCCGCCAACAAAGAAGTTTATGAAAATGCAAAGGCCGATGTACTCGAACTTGTGGCCAATATCATCCCGGAGCTGGCCAAAGTAGATCCAATGCTTCCGGCAGAGATGGATCCAAAAAAGTGCCTTTTACGCATTTATCGTGATGTGCGCTTCAGCAAGAATAAAGATCCTTATAAAAATAACTTTGGCATATGGTTCTCCACTAAAAAAGGAGGGAACGAACCCGGCTATTATCTGCATATTCAGCCAGGAAAAAGTTTTATTGCAGGTGGATACTGGATGCCAGATGCGGCACATTTAAAATTGATCAGGCAAGAGATTGATTATAATATAGGCGATTTTAAAGAAATTATTAACAATACAGCCTTCAAGAAAAACTTTAAACTGGGGGTTGATAATGCACTTAAAAATGCACCTAAGGGTTATGATCCTGCAGATCCAAATATCGAATTTTTGAAGTTAAAAAGCTTCGAGGCCACCACAAAAATCGGAGATGAAGAATTTTTAAAACCAAACCTCGTTAATAAGTTGATAAGTTCTTTTAAAACAGTACAACCATTAGTTGCATTTTTACGGAATGCCATTGAACAATAATCAACCGTTTAATTTTTAATGACCATAACCCAAAATAATCAATAACCAATAGTCAATGTTCAACCTATAAAAGGTCTTGATCCTTGATACTCAAATCTTGAAAATAAAATATGAAAAATACCTTTTTTGCATTTGCGCTGCTCTTGTTTATCTCTTCAATTAGCTCTTGCGTTGTTCTTTCGCCTAAAAAGTACAAAGCCTTATTGGGTACCAAAGATTCGCTATATACTGCTTTTAACGAAGGTTTAATTAAAATCGAAAATTTAGAAAAAGAAGTAGGTAAGCTTAAAAAGGATACTACCTTAATGGCTGAAGAACTTCGCGATCTGCAGAACAATTACAATGAAATGGATGCGAGCTATAAAAAGCTTAAAAATAATTCTTCATCAGAAATTACCAAACTATCCGGAGACTTAGCTGCCCGCGAAAAACGTTTAAAAGAAGTAGAAGAAGTTTTGCGTAAACGTGATGAGGCAACCAATGCATTGAAAGAAAAACTTCAACAGGCTTTATTGGGCTTTACCAAAAGTGGTTTAACCGTAGAGATTAAAAATGGTAAAGTTTATGTTTCGCTAACGGATAAACTATTGTTCCCTTCGGGAAGTATTATTATCGATGAAAAAGGAAAACAAGCACTGACTCAATTGGCCAACGTATTAAAACAACAACCGGAGATAAACATTGCAGTTGAAGGTCATACCGATAACCAGAAAATAAATAACCTGGGGCAGATTAAAGATAACTGGGATTTAAGTGTATTGAGGGCTACCTCCGTAGTACGTTATTTAACAGAGAATGAGAAGGTAGAAAGTGTAAGGATGACAGCTACAGGTAAGGGCGAGTTCCAACCGTTGGGTACCAACGCAAATGCAGATGGAAGAAGCAAAAACAGAAGGATAGAGATTGTACTTTCGCCTAAGCTGGATGAACTTTATAACTTGATTAAATAAATATTTTATGCTATCGGTTGGCATTTTACCGACCGAAATAAGCATACTCACTTTTCTTTAAATTAGGAAACGAATGGCTTGTGGTTCTTGGTAGCCTTTATCCTATCGGTTGGTGTCTCACCGACCGAAATAAAGACATTCTTATTAGGAAATGGTTGGCTTGTGGTTCTTGGAGGTTTCCAGTCCCGCCATTCGCTGTAGCTCCGATAAGAATCGGAGGCTGCCGCTGCTGTCGGGTTTAGGAACAGGGGTTTCTGCACCCAACAACCCCGAAAATGAAAAACTGTTTTTGCCATTTAGCCCCGGTTGCAGCGTTACCCTGCAGCAACGAGGAACGAGGAAGCGAAGCGTAAAAGCGTAAAACGGGAAGAAACTTAGTGTTTTATACAGGCCCTGCGCTCCATAAAAAAAGCGTGTAGACTTAGGAAATGACTGGCTTGTGGTTCTTGGAGGTTTCCAGTCCCGCCATTCGCTGTAGCTCCGATAAGAATCGGAGGCTGCCGCTGCTGTCGGGTTTAGGAACAGGGGTTTCTGCACCCAACAACCGCGAAAATGAAAAACTGTTTTTGCCATTTAGCCCCGGTTGCAGCGTTACCCTGCAGCAACGAGGCACGAGGAAGCGAAGCGTAAAAGCGTAAAACGGGAAGAAACTTAGTGTTTTATACAGGCCCTGCGCTCCATAAAAAAAAAGCATTTTAGACTTAAGAAATGAATGACCTGCGTTTGGGAAAAGCATTGCGATAATTGCAGGGCTTTTTATAGATTTTGATGCCTGCGGTAAGATTTTAAAATTTTAAAGGTATGCTCGAACTCGTAACTGCTTAGGTTAGAATAATCGGGCATGGAGATTTTATGTACCGTTAAAAAGTTTAACAGTTCTTTAATTACGTTTGATACTTCTTCTGATTCTTCGGTATGTTTTAGGGTATCGATCTTACTTAATAACAGGGCAATCTCGAACATCTTAAAATCATTCTTTCCCGTAATACCCAAGCCGATATTCGTTTCTATAAGCGCTTGTTCGTAATTATGTGTAGCATTGTAAAAGTTGGCTTTAAACACACTGAAACTGGCCAAAATAAAATTGGTATAATAGGTGTAATCGCTGCTGATGATTTTATCAACAAATTGCATAATGCGCTGCGCTTTTTTAAAATAGTTGAGCTTGATATAGGTTTGACCTAAGTGAAGCAGTAAAAAAGAAGAGAAAACGGAATGTCTTACATAAAAAATATTGGGGTACTTAGCCAAAATAGCCATAATAAAGCGGTGGCATTCTGCATAGCTTTTTTGAGAAAATAAGGTAATCAATACCAAGCGGTAAGAGAGTATTTCGGTAGAAGTGATTTCTTCGTTTTTCTGTGGTTTACTCTGGTCTATCTCCTGGCAAAGTTTTATTATTTTATCTTCCAGGGTTTTACTCTCGTTAGGTTTATTAACCAGGTTATTGTAGAAATAAAGAATTAAATCATAAGGATTAATTGGGAACAATTCATTTAATCTTTTGTAGTTCCGCTTTAGCAGCTGCATGGTATTGGCTAAAGCTACTTTGTCCACATCAATTAGATTAACGTTGCATTCTATTACATGCAGGATAATCTGAATGTCTTCATTGAGTACATTCTCTGAAATGGTTTTAATGGTTTCCTTATACAGGTTGCTCATGGTTCGCCCTGTAGCCATAATGTCGATAAAATCGACGCCAATGCTTAACTTATTGAAATTAGAATTGGGTTTGCCAAGTTCGTATTTAGACACATAACAGATAAAATCGAAGGCACTGTTTTTTTCAATGTTGGTAAATGGCAGCCTGAAAATGTTTTTTAAGGCTGCAATCTCATTTCTTGTGATGCAGAACCTAATTGCCCAGTTAAGTATATAGTCTCTGAGCGAGGTTTGGCCAGGGAAACTGTTTAATATATGCTCGAAAAATGATTTACAAGGCCTATATTCAAACTTATCGGTGATCTGTATAAATAGGAAATAGGTATAAATATCGTCGTTTAAAAAGCGGACAATTTCTGTAGGGATGGCAGTACTTAACCTTTTTTCTTCGATGATGATCCCGGTATGCAAAAGTTCTTCGTATGCATCGGGATAGCAATTGATATAACTCAGGATTTTTTCTTTAGAAACCCTTAATTTCTTATTTCCTTCTGAAATGCTATCGCTTATTTTTTTAAGGAGAAATACTTTTTCTGTGCTTTTTTTTGCCAGAAATACGCGTTTCTCTAAGAAGTAGTTAATTAATTCATAACGTAATAAAGGATTACTCAGCTCAAGATGGTGGTTCTCATCTTTGAGCTTGAAATAAACCTGTAACCAGAATGGGGTTTTGAACTGAGTTAATAGGGGCAGGCTTACATCTGCCCGGTTGATAATTTTGTTTTCTATATTGCTTAAGGTGTAGAGTACCTCATCAACATTTAACGATGGTACATTACTTAGGGTTTCCTCATCATAAAATAAGCCCGTATACCAGGCTTTAGTTAAAGATGCAGAACCGTAAATAGCGGGTTGAAGATTAATCCAACTATTCGTTCGCAGACCAAATGCGAGCTTAACAAAGTTGTTTTCTTCAATACTATATAAAAAGTCGATAAACGTTTTAAAATAATTACTTCTTGCTAAATGTTCATCAATACCATCAACAATAATAATGAAACGGCCTTCTCTCTTTTCGGGATTTTTTTTGAAAAAACTGATTAACTCGGTAAGACTCCCGAATTTAAATTCTTTTAAAAACCAGTCTTTTAAAGTGTCTCCATTTTGGATAATGGTATTAATGCTGCTAGAGTTAACCAATAAAACGATATCGTTTTTGTAGAGGGCGTTTTCTGATAAGAAAAAATACTCTACCATGTGTGCAAGGAGTATCGATTTTCCCTGACCGGGTTGAGCACTAATGGTTGTAAACTGGTAGTTGTTTTTTAAGAAATAATCAAAATCGGGGTAAAAAAAACTTCTGTTGGCGGTAGCATTAAATGGAACGCCCGAATTATTTTTATTTGCAATTAACGATATCTCTGTAATGGCATGTGCTTTTAGCTTTAAATCTTGCCAGATACTTTGAACGGAGGTAGTTTGGTTTTCCTTGTCTTTACAAAATGAGTCCCAATCGTTATAACCTATATATTGTGATAAGCTATTTAAAGTAAATAAAGAGAATTTATGTAGGGTGTTCGCAAAGCCAAAGAATCGCTTGATGGTTGTTTCACTTACGTAGTTTTTAGTTTCTTGAAATACATACTCTGAAATAATCTTACAATGAGCTGGGTCGATATTTCTCAAACCAGATTTTATAAGGACAAACTTCCTGAGTTCGATAAGGAGATCGTTAGCATTCATTAATTAACAGATGGGATGACTAGCGCTAATGTCATCATAATTTCACAATTGAAGAAATCTATTCACTAAGATTGCCCTGTATGAATAAAATGAATGAAATGGATTGCATAAAAATGAATAGCAATGGATAGGATAGGATGCTATTCTAGATTTAGATTTGTCATAATTATATAATGCACCAAAAAGCATTTACCAAACAAGCATTAGTACATAGTAAGTCTTCTAAAATAACGCCTGACATGATGAAAACTCATACTTACTCGTCCCGGATAGGGATAATTAGCAATACCTTAATTGCAATCATCATTCTATTAACGCTCTTCTCCACTAAATCGTATGCGCAAACTAAAATTTTTGCAAATACTGTCACTAAATCGGATCATGTTGATAATGCAACAAATGCAACAATAAACAACAATAACTTTGCTACTGTAAATTCATACGGTGGAATTGCTGTTGGTATAGGTTCGTATAGTGGCGAGTTGGAACTTAAATATCCGGCTTCGGTTGCTGCGGGAGTTACATCTTATCTCAGAATAGATTTTGACGGCGATATCCTGAATAGATTATTAGGTGGTAGTTTAGGTACCATACTTGCTAATGTAGGTGGAACGGTAGTTCTTGGAAACCATTCTTTCCAGGTTGGTGCCAGAAACGGTGCTTCAGCCGTACCGCCAACGGGTGGTAATAGTGTAGACGGATTTTCTTCAGATAATTTACGCTTAGTAAAAGATGCAAATGGTTTCTTTTACATAGCGATAACCCCTACACAGGCTTATGATAGGGTGTTTCTAAAAGACGTAACCAACGCACTTTTGCTTTCAGTTTCTAACAGTACGAAGGTTTATTATTCTTTTTATACTTCGGGTACTGATCCTTGTGCACAGGCATTTACTACAGGGTACGAAGGAACAGGTATTACGCTCGATGCCTTACAATTGGGTAGTTCGGGGGTAACCAATAGCGAAAGGGCGATTGATTCGGATCCAAATAATTTTTCTCAACTTAGTTTAGGTATACTTGGCGTGGGCTCATCCATTAGCCAAAATTTTTATTTTGCAACACCATCAAACCCTGGTGACGATATTAACCTGAGATTTAGTTCTACCCCTGCATTACTAACCGCAGGGCTTTTACAGAATATTTCAATAACAGCATATAATGGCGGTACTCAGGTATATACCGGATCAGTTCCAACTACTTTAAATTTAGATTTATTAGGATTATTAAATAGTGGGCAGCCGGTATCGATACCTTTTTCTCCAGGTGCAAATGTAGTATACGACAGGGTGAAGGTAACACTAGGTTCGGTAGTTACTGTAAACCTTACACAAACGCTTAATGTTTATGGTGTAATCCGCTCTGCGGGCAGGCCAACACCAGCAAGCACTGCAATTGCGGCATGTTATAATAGTACAGTTGCTTTAAATGCGACTACGCCAAATACCAACGAATTGCTATGGTATGAGGCTATAGAAGGTGGAGCACCAGTAAGCACCGTTGCTTTTAATGGTACTTTTACTACACCTCCATTAACCGCTACTAAAACTTATTATGTTGCTGCCAGAAGATTAGGTTGTACGGCCGAATCGACAAGGATTCCTGTTGTAATTACAGTAAATCCGCAAATCATTTTTAATGGGGCAACATTAGCCAACGCAACACCAGGCTTTGCTTATGCTAAACAATTAGATGCAGCTACTGGCGGTACAGCGGGTTATACTTATGCTTTAGCAGCAGGAAGTACATTGCCAGCTGGTTTAACTTTATCATCAACCGGTGCAATTACCGGAACACCAACCGTAGCCAATGCTTACACTTTTTCAGTTGTTGCAACTGACAGTAAAGGTTGTAAAGCAACAGCAGCTTATAATTTAACTGTTACGGCAGCATTGGTACTTACTCCAGGCGCATTGCCTGATGGTTTAACAGGAACGGTTTATCCAACGCAGACTATTCCAGCTGCAACCGGTGGAACAGGGCCGTATACCTATACTGCAACCGGTGTACCTCCAGGTTTAACTTTTAATCCAGCAACAAGAGAAATTACCGGAACACCAACTCAACCTGGAATATATACGATACCAGTTACAGTTGTTGATGCGAACGGTAATACCATTACTTCAAATTATACTGTAAAAATTACTGATCCATTGTTATTACCTACAGCCACCTTAGCTAACGGTACAACTGGTACAGTTTATACTACGCAGATTATTCCAGCTGCAACTGGTGGAACAACGCCTTACACTTATTCGGCAACAGGACTTCCTCCGGGCTTAACTTTTAATCCGTCAACCAGAGCCATTACTGGAACACCAACAACACCAGGAACTTATACCGTACCAGTTACGGTAACCGATGCTGATGGAAAAACGGCAACTACAAATTATAGCATTACTGTAAATAGTCCATTGGCATTGCCAGCGGCAACCTTACCAGATGGAACAGAAAATGTAGCTTATGCTACCCAGGTTCTGCCAGCTGCAACAGGTGGTGTTGGTCCTTATACTTATGTAGCAAGCAACCTTCCAGCCGGATTAACTTTTAATCCAGCAACAAGAGAAGTTTCAGGAACACCTACACAGGCTGGAAATTACTCGATCAGTGTTACCGCTACAGATAGTGAAGGTAGAACCGCAAGTAATACTTATGCACTTAAAGTAATTGGTGTTTTATCATTACCAGGTGCAACTTTACCAAACGGTATTGTGGGTACATCTTATCCAACACAAACCTTACCAGCAGTAACAGGCGGAACAGCTCCATATACTTATGTAGCTACAAACCTTCCTCCGGGATTATCGTTCAACCCAACTACAAGAGAAATCACCGGAACACCAACACAAGGTGGTACCTATAATGTTTCTGTAACCGCTACAGATGCCAACAATAATAAAGCAACTACCACTTACGCAATAACTGTAACGGTTAATGCTCCGGTTGTGGCTTCTGCTACAGTATGTACCGGAAGCACTGCTACTTTAACAGTAAGCAACCTTCAGGCTGGTGTAACTTATAACTGGTATGCATCAACAGGAAACACTCCATTGGTAACTGGTAATAATGGAACTTTTGTAACACCTGCAATAAGCTCAGCAACTGTGTTTTATGTGGAAGCCGTTTCTGGAACAGCAATCAGTTCGAGAACATCGGTTACAGTTTCAGTAAACCCACCTGCAACTTTAGCAACAGTTACTACCAATAATCAGGTAATCAACTCTGGACAGACCACAACATTAACTGCAACCGCTGATGCTGGAAACACTATTGCATGGTTTGATGCCGCAACAGCAGGAACACAGGTTGGAACCGGAACTTCGTTCACTACTCCAGCTTTAACAGCAACCAAAATTTATTACATTGAAACTACAAGCAGCAATGGCTGTAAAAGTGCAAGTCGCGTTCCGGTAACTGTAACTGTAATTAACGGCGGTGGTGCAACAGCTTGTAATGCAGCGAATAGTCAGAATACAGGTATTAATGGTATCTGTTTATTATGTGCTGTAAATGGCGCAGGTAACTCAACTGATGCGAATGCCAACAACTTCACCAGGATTTCTCTTGCTGTAGGTGTTGCTGCAACTGGTTACCAACAATTAATTTTCCCATCAACAGGTGTTGCTACAGATAGTATCCGTTTAGATTTAGCTTTACCAACTGGTTTAGCTGATGTTGGCCTTTTAAACAATGTAACCGTTACCGTATTAAATGGTACTACAGTTGTAAGAACGGTACAGTTAAACGGTGGATTATTAAATCTTCAACTTTTATCCGGAAATCGTTTCGCTGCAACTGTTTTAGCAGGTGGCGCATACGATAGGGTACAGGTGAGTTTTGGTGCATTAGTTTCGGCTTTAACCAGCTTAGATATTTATGGTGCAACAGTAGTTTATCCCAACCCAACATTTATAGCAGGTGCACAATCTATCTGTTCAGGTAGTACTGCAACATTAAGTGCAACTGCAAATGGTGGCACTACATTAGCGTGGTTCGACGCACCAACAGGCGGAAACCAAGTAGGTACGGGTGCAAACTTTACAACTCCTGCCTTAACTGCAACAACTACTTATTATGTTCAGGTAAGCAAAGGAACCTGTTCAAATACAACAAGAGTTCCGGTGGTTATTACCGTTAACCCAGCAATTGTATTTGCAGGCACAACTTTAACCAATGCAACCATTGCATCTCCTTACAGTAAACAACTTCCGGTTGCTACTGGCGGTACACCTGGTTATACTTATACGTTAGCTGCAGGTAGTACTTTGCCAGCTGGTTTAACTTTATCACCAAGTGGTGTAGTAAGTGGAACACCAACAGCAGCAGGTAATCCAACATTCGATGTTGTAGCGACTGATACTAAAGGTTGTAGCACAACTTCAACCTTTACTTTAACCGTAACACCAGCATTGGCTTTGGTTCCTGGAGCATTGCCTAACGGCGTAACCGGTACAGCCTATACTACAAACGGAATTCCGGCTGCAACAGGTGGAACCGGACCATATACTTATTCGGCAACTGGTGTTCCTCCGGGATTAACCTTTAATCCGGCAACAAGAGAAATTACAGGTACACCAACTCAAATTGGAACCTTTACCATTCCGGTTACAGTAACAGATGCTAATGGCAATACCATTACTGCTAACTATACAATTAAAGTAACTGATCCATTGGTTTTACCGGCAGCGACTTTAGCTAACGGAACAACAGGAACAGTTTATCCGACACAAACTATTCCATCTGCAACAGGCGGATCAACACCTTATACTTATGCGGCAACTGGTCTTCCTCCGGGATTAACCTTTGATCCGGCTACAAGGGAAATTACAGGAACACCTACACAATCTGGAACTTTCACAGTACCGGTAACGGTTACTGATGCTGATGGAAAAACAGTAACCAATAACTATACAATCGTAGTGGTTGATCCTTTATTGTTACCAGCAGCAACCTTGCCTGATGGAACAGAAGGAACAGTTTATGCTACACAAACCTTACCATCGGCAACTGGTGGTGTTGGCCCATATACTTATGTAGCAAGCAACCTTCCAGCCGGATTAACTTTTAATCCAGCAACAAGAGAAGTTTCAGGAACACCTACACAGGCCGGAAATTATTCGATCGGTGTAACTGCTACAGATAGTGAAGGCAGAACCGCAAGCAATACTTATGCACTTAAAGTAATAGGGGTATTATCATTACCAGGTGCAACTTTACCAAACGGTATTGTAGGCACAGCTTACCCAACACAAACCTTACCTGCAGTAACAGGTGGAACAGCTCCGTATACTTATTTAGCAACAAACCTTCCTCCGGGATTAAGTTTTAATACTGCAACAAGAGAAATTACAGGAACACCAACTTTAGGCGGAACCTTTACGATTTCTTTAACTGCAACAGATGCAAACGGAAACAAAGCAACAACAGCTTATAGCTTAACCGTAACGGTTAATGCGCCTGTGGTTGCTGCAGCAACTGTTTGTTCTGGAAGCCCAGCTACATTAAGTGTTAGCAATTTGCAAGCTGGCGTAACTTATAACTGGTATGCTTCTACCGGAAGCACCCCATTGGTTACCAACAACACAGGTGTTTTTGTAACACCAGCAGTAACCGCTCCAACAGTTTTTTATGTAGAGGCGGTATCTGGAACTGCAGTAAGTTCGAGAACTGCTGTTAATGTTTCAGTTAACCCACCAGCAACTGCTGCAACAGTAACCACTAACAATCAGGTAATCAATGCTGGCCAGTCTACTACATTGTTAGCAACGGCTGATGCAGGCAATACCATTCAATGGTACGATGCTGCAACGGGTGGAACACAGGTAGGAACAGGTACTTCATTTGTTACTCCGGTATTATCGGCAACTACAACTTATTATGTAGAAACAACAAATGCCAGTGGTTGTAAAAGTGCAACCCGGGTTCCGGTAACTGTTACCGTATTAAACAATGGTGGTGGTACTGCTTGTAACGCTGCCAATGCGCAAAACACAGGTATAAACGGAATTTGTTTATTGTGTGGAATAAGCGGCGCTGGAAATTCTACTGATGCTGATCCTTCAAACTTTACCAGAATATCACTTTCTGTAGGTGTTGGTGCATCAGGTTATCAACAATTAATTTTCCCAACAGTTGGAACAGCTACTGATAGTCTTCGTTTAGATTTAGCTTTACCGACCGGTTTAGCCGATGTTGGTTTATTAAACAATGTAACCGTTACCGTATTAAATGGTACTACAGTTGTAAAAACAGTACAATTAAACGGCGGATTATTAAATCTCCAGCTGTTATCAGGTAACCGCTTCGCTGCAACTATATTAGCAGGTGGTGCTTACGATAGGGTACAGGTTAGCTTCGGTGCATTAGTTACAGCTTTAACCAGTTTAGATGTTTATGGTGCAACGGTAATTTATCCTAACCCAACGGTAACAGCGGGTGCACAAACCATTTGCGCAGGAAGTACAGCAACATTAACTGCAACTGCAAACGGTGGTACAACATTGGCCTGGTACGATGCAGCAACTGCTGGCACACAATTGGCCACAGGTGAAACATTTACTACACCAGCTTTAACTGCTACCACTACTTATTATATTCAGGTAAGCAAAGGTGGTTGTCCGAACACAACAAGAGTTCCGGTAACTGTAACGGTTACACCTGCATTACCAACACCAGTATTGGCAACAATAGCTAATGTGTGTGAAGGATCATCAGCAACTTTATCGGTTGCCAATCCAGATGCTGCTGTAACTTATAAATGGTACGATGCTGCGGTAGGTGGAAACTTAGTATTCACTGGCGCGGTATTCCCAACACCGGCATTAGCAGCGGCAACTACTTATTATGTAGAAGCATCTCAAGGAAACTGTACAAGCACTACACGAGCTGCAGCAGCAGTATCAGTAAATCCTCGTCCGGCTTTACCAGTAGTAACTGCAAGTTCATCAACAGTTAGCGCAGGTCAGACTGCAATTTTAACAGCTAGTTCGGCAGATGCAACCAATACTTTTAACTGGTACACTTCGAACACTTCAACCACACCAGTTTATGTAGGTGCAACTTATGTTACACCGCCACTATTGGCAACGACAACTTATTATGTAGAATCGGTTTCTACAAATGGTTGTACATCAGCAAGCCGCGTTCAGATTACCGTTACAGTTGATGGTAATGGATCTCCAAATCCTGTTCCTTGCGAGGCGGCAACAACACAAGTTAACGGTGTTAACGGTGTAGCTTTATTATCCGGTGTATTTAACCCGGCATTGGCTATTGATAACGATACCCAAACTGCATCTTCATTGGTAATGCCAGTAGGAGCACTTGGTGCTTCAGTTTATCAAAGAGTTGGTTTTGGATCATTATCTAAAGTGGGCGATACGGTACGCGTGTTGGTATCATCTCCAGGAAAACTATTATCACTTTCGTTATTAGGAAACGCTGCAATTACTACTTATGTTGGAACCAACAGTAATGGTGATTCTAGATTGTTAAATGATAACTTAATCAATATTCAATTGTTAAGCGGTAATACCCAGGCCTTAATCACTTTTGTTCCAACGAATGTTTTCGACGGAGTAGAGGTTAGATTAAACTCAGGTTTATTGGGTGCTTTAACATCAATCAATTTAAATTACGCACAGCGCATTTTGGTTGCGCCTACCGTAGCATCAGCAAATGTTACTGCTTGTGTTGGCCAAACTGCGCAGCTTGAAGTAAGCAACCCATCGGCAAGTTTAACCTACAGGTGGTACGATGCTACAGGTACATACTTAACAGGTAAAGACGGTATCATATTTACTACCCCAGTTTTAACAGGCGATACTAAATTCTATGTTGCAGCAGTTTCTGCAACTGGTTGTGTAAGCTATAAAACAGTAATTAATGTAACTACAAACCCTGCACCGGTAACACCAGATCTACTTTCAGCATCTGTAAATACCTGTCCTAATACATCAGTTACTTTCCAGGTTAAAAACCCAATTGTAGGCACAACCTATAACTGGTATGATGCTGCAACAGGTGGAAACTTGGTATTCACAGGCGATAACTTTACAACACCTTTAATTACTGCAAATACGAGTTATTTTGTAGCAGCAGTAAATAGCTGTGGTAGCTCATCAGCAAGAACTGAGGCTAAAATTATAATGGGAACTATTGATGTTCCGGTAATTACACCACCATCAGTAACCATCAGCGAAGGTTCGGTTGCTGTATTAAAAGCAACTTCGAGTACAGCAGGTGCAACCATTAACTGGTACACTACGGCAAACGGAACAGTTCCGGTATTTACTGGCGAAACTTATGTAACACCACAGTTAAACGCAACCACCACCTACTACATAGAAGCCACTATCCCTGGTGGATGTACTGCAACAAGCAGGGCAACTGTAACGGTTACGGTAATTCCAAATGGTAATCCGGTAACTACACCTTGTGGAGCAGCTACAACAACAGTTGCAAGTGGTGTAACAGGAGTGGCATTATTGGCTGGAGTTTTCAACCCTACTTTTGCGGTTGATAACGATATCAACACGGGATCAAGCTTGGTTATACCAGTGGGATTACTTGGCGCATCTGTTTATCACCATGTTGGCTTTACAGGATTATCAAACGTAGGCGATACTTTAAGGGTGAAAATTACCACTCCAGGTACGTTGCTTTCGGTTGGAGTGTTAAATAATTTAACGGTAACCACTTTCCAGGGTACAACCAGCAATAACGATGCAGTTTCTATATCTAACCCATTAATTAGCTTAAAACTATTAACCGGCGGAACATCAGCCATATTAACTTTCGTACCAACCAGTAAATTTGATGGGGCAGAATTGAGATTAAGCTCAGGTCTTCTTGGGGCATTAACATCTGTTAATTTAGATTATGCCCAAAGGGTAATCACTACGCCAACAGTTACCGCAGCTACAGCAAGCGCTTGTCAAGGATCATCTGCAACCATAGGTGTTCAGAACCCACAAGCTGGTGTAGTGTACAAATGGTACTTAGGAACCACCTATCAAGCAGGAAAAGATGGAGCAACTTTCACAACAGATCCAGCTTTAACTGCTGGAACTTATACTTATTCGGTAACAGCTACGGCTAACGGTTGTGAGACTGTAGGAACCAAAGTAACGGTAACTATTTTACCTCCGGCAGTAGCACCGATTCCATCAACTACCAACCCAGCTACAACTTGTATCGGCTCACCTGCTACCTTAAGTGTACAGGCAGTGGCAGGTATTACTTATAACTGGTACGACGCTGCTTCAGGCGGCAACATGTTGGTAACTAACAACAGTAGCTTTACTACGCCTGCATCGCTTGCAGTAGGGCCACATGATTATTATGTGGAAGCCTTAAGTGGAGCAGGTTGTTCAAACTCAACACGTACTAAGGTTTCCATCACTGTGAATCCATCAGCTGTTGCTGCCGATTTAACAGTAACCGGAACAACATCATTATGTGCTTCTGGTACAGCAGTGCTTACTGCAGCCAGTACAACAGTAACAAGTGCGGTATTTACCTGGTACGCTGATGCTGCTTTAACACAGGTTGCGTTTGTTGGTGCAGTATTTAATACACCAGCCATTACCGTAACTACCAAATACTATGTTACCGTTAGCGGAACAAATAAATGTGCAAACACAGCAGGTAATGCAAAAGAGGTTACTGTAACGGTAAATCCTGTTGCTACCTCAGCTGATATTAACTTAGCTGGAACAAGTACCGTTTGCGGTGGCTCTTCAGTTACTTTAAATGCAACAAGTACAACCGTAACCAACCCAGTATTTACCTGGTACAGTGATGCGGCTTTAACTACAGTAGCATTTACTGGTGCTAACTTCGTTACGCCGGTACTTACTGCAACCACCACTTATTATGTAACGGTTAAAGGCGATAATAAATGTGAGAATACAGCAGCTACTGCAAAATCGATTACCATTACGGTTAATCCTGCAGCTACTGATGCAGACCTCGCCATTAATGGAATTGCATCAATCTGTAAAGGATCTACTGCTGCACTGTCTGCTTCAACAACAACAGTAATCAATCCTGTATTTACCTGGTACAGCGATGCTACTTTAAATACAGTGGCTCATGTAGGTGCCAGCTTTAGTACACCTGCACTTACTGCAACCACTACTTATTATGTAACCGTAAAAGGTGACAATAAGTGTGAGAATTTAGCTGCAAATGCTAAGGTTGTTACCGTAACAGTTAAAGAGTTTGCAACTTCTGCAGATATTGCGGTAAGCAATGCTCAAATCTGTTCAGGTTCTACCGTAATGTTAATGGCTTCGAGTACTACGGTTACCCAACCGGTATTTACCTGGTATAGTGATGCATCATTAACAAGTGTTGTATTTACAGGCCCAACTTTCACAGTAACTGGTTTAACTGCCACTACTACTTATTATGTAACTGTTAAAGGTGCCAATAAATGTGAAAACAGTGCTGCAGATGCCAAAGCGGTAACAATAACTGTTAATCCTTTGGCAACTACTACCGATATTATTCTTAGCGGAAGCACAGTGGCTTGCGCAGGATCATCGGCCGTATTAACTGCAACATCTCCAACAGTAACCAATCCAGTATTTACCTGGTATAGTGATGCGGCATTAACCAATGTAAGTTTCATTGGCGCAACATATACTACACCGGCCTTAACCAGCACCGCTACTTATTATGTAACTGTAAAAGGGGATAATAAATGTGAGAATGCCCCTGGTACTGCCAGAGTAATTACCATAACTGTTAGTCCGGTTTCTACCGCTGCCGATATAACTGCTACTGATGCAACAATCTGCTCAGGTTCTGGTACTACCTTGGTAGCAAGTACAACAACCGTTACCAACCCAACATTTACATGGTACAACGACGCTGCTCTAACTTCGGTAGCTTACGTAGGCACATCATTCGTTACCCCTGTATTAACGGCAACAACTAAATACTATGTTACGGTTAAGGGTGATAACAAATGTGAAAACTCAGGTATCACTGCAAAAGTAGTTACCGTTAATGTAAATGCAGGTGCAACAGCTGCCGATATTACCTTATCTACTCCAGCTAAAATATGTGGTTCTGGAACAGCAGTAATTAATGCAAGTTCAACAACAGTAACCAATCCGGTATTTACCTGGTACAACGATGCTTCGTTAACCAGTATGGCCTTTACAGGACCAATATTTACCACACCGGTATTAACAGCTACTAAAACTTATTATGTAACTGTTAAGGGAACCAATAAATGTGAAAACACTGCGGCTAACGCAAAAACAGTAATTGTTACTGTTAATCCAGTTGCTGTGGCAACAGATATTACAGTAAACGGATCAACTTCAGTTTGTGCAAGCACAGCCGCAACATTAGCAGCAACAAGCACAACAGTAACAAACCCAATATTTACCTGGTATAGTGATGCGACTTTAAATACCGTAGTATTTACTGGTTCAGTGTTTACTACACCGGTATTAACTGCAAGTGCAACTTATTATGTAACGGTTAAAGGCGATAATAAATGTGAAAATACTGCAGCAACAGCAAGGGCAGTAGCCATTACCGTAAATGCATTACCAAACAATCCAGTGGTATCTGGTCCAAATGGTGGTGTTTGTGCAGGCGATGGAGCTACCCTGACAGTAACGAATGCACAGGCAGGTGTTACTTACGAATGGTACACTGCAGCGGTTGGTGGTAATTTATTATTCACTGGTACAACATTCAATGTAGCAGCCTTAGCTGCAACAACAGATTACTATATTTTAGCAATCGGAACTGGAGGTTGTAACAACAATGGTGGCCGTGTTAAAGTAACGGTTACTGTTAACGCAAAACCAACAGTGCCAACAGTAGCTTCAACATCGGTTAATGTTTGTGCCGGAAGCCCAGCTGTATTAACGGTAACAAGTCCTCAAACAGGTGTAACATACAATTGGTACACTGCAGCTGTGGGCGGAACATTGGCTGGAACAGGAGCAAACTTTACCACTCCTGCGGTTAATGCAAACATCACATACCATGTTGAAGGTGCAAATGGAACTTGTATCTCATCATCTAGAACACCGGTAAATATAATTGCACTACCAGTACCAGTTGCACCAGCATCGGTAACGGCAGCAAATGGAACACTTTGCGCAGGAAGCTCAACCATATTAACGGTTAATAATCCGGGAACAGGATTAGTTTACAGATGGTATGCTGCAAGCTCTGGCGGCCCTGTACTGGCAGAAGGTATAACCTTTACTACACCAAACTTAACTGCTACCACAATTTACTACGTAGAGGCAATAGCTGTGGGTGGTTGTGCTAGTCCAACAAGAACAGGCGTTACGGTTAATGTACTGCCGGTATTAGAAAAACCAGTAGTAGTGGTGCAAAGCACAACACCAAACAGTGTAACCTTTGCATGGGCTGCGGTTGCTGGCGCTACGGCTTACGAAGTTTCTCAAGATAATGGCTTAACATGGGTAAACCCAACAAGCGGATCAACCGGAACAACTTATTTAGTAGCAGGCTTGAAACCAGATCAAAGTGTAACCATTATTGTACGGGCAAGAGGCCAGATTGAGTGCCAAACCAGTGCGAATTCTACTCCGGTAACTGGTAAAGCAGCTAATCCTTTTGGAGATCAGGTTTACATACCAAATGCATTTACACCAAATAACGACGGTAAAAACGATAGCTTCTTAATCTATGGCAATACCATATCAAGCGCCAAAATGAGTATTTTCACACAATGGGGTCAATTGATATTCCAGTCAGATAATGTAGCAAATGGATGGGATGGAACTTTCAAAGGAGTAAATCAACCGATCGGAGTTTATGTGTACATGGTTGATATTACATTCACCAATGGAACAACATCATTAAGAAAAGGTACAGTAACGCTGATTAGATAAGAAGAGGATTAATAATAAACAGATAAAATCAAAGACCATGAAAATACTATCGGCTTTAAAAATATATGTTGCAGTGCTAGGATTGCTGCTGTGTACAGCTAAGTCCTTTGCACAAACTGATCCGCATTTTTCACAATATTATGCAAACCCGTTATATCTTAACCCGGCCTTAACCGGGGTAATAGACGGCGATTACCGTGCAACTGTAAATTTTAAACAACAATGGAGTGCATTAAACAGTTCTTTCTTAACAGGCGGTGCATCGTTCGATATGGCGCCAAAAAAGAACTTCGCATTTGGTGCAACCATTTTAAACCAAAGGGCAGGGGAATTAGATTTTAACTACTTATCTGCCTTGGTATCAGGTTCGTACCGTTTAAGGTTTGGTGCCGAAGGTTTACAGATGGTGAGTTTTGGATTACAAGCTGGTGTAATTAACCGCAGTTTCGATTTCTCTCAGGCCAGGTTTGGTAACCAGTTTAATCCAATTTCAGGTTATGATGGTGGTATGATGAGCGGCGAAACACTTTCATCTCAATCTTCTTTGGTTCCTGATGTAAATGCAGGTATCATGTATTTTGATGGTAACCCCAACAAAAGTGTAAACGTTTTCTTAGGCGCAAGTGCAGCACACTTAACCCGCCCTATGGATCGTTTCTCTGGCTCAAATTCACGTATCCCCGTTCGTTTTACCGCACATGGAGGTGCGCGGATCAAGGCTTCAGAGTTATTGGATATTGTACCTAATGCATTGTTTATGTATCAGGGTAATACAAACGAGGTATCTTTAGGTGCTTATGCTCAGCTTAATGTTAATCCATCAGCAAACATTTTGTTTGGTGGTAACTACCGCAATAAAGATGCTGCAATTGCCTTTGTTGGCCTACAGTTAAAGAATATGGTTTTCGGCTTAAGTTATGATATTAATACCTCTACTTTCAACCGTGCTTCTAACAGTAACGGTGGTTTAGAGCTTTCGATATCCTTAATTGGCCGTAACGGCCTTATTGGTCCAAACTTCTTTTGTCCACGTTTATAATTAATCAAATGAAAAAAATATTACTCTTTTTGTTAGTGGCATTTGGCGGTTTTGCAAACGCACAGTATGTGGTGAATTATAAAAAGGTTGCAGATACTTATTTCGAAAATAAGGATTACTACGCAGCATCTACTTTTTATAAAAAAGCCTTAAAAATTACTGGAGACAGTACCCAGGCCATTTTACCTTACGGTATGGAAAGGAAATCAGCGACTGATGATAAAGTGATAGACGATTATGAAGGATCGATTTATAACCTTGCAGAATCTAGTAGGTTGTATAGGGAATTTAACGAGGCTGAAAAATATTACGCCATAGCGATCACCTTTACCAATACACGTTTTAGAAAGGCGCTATTTTATTATGCAGAAAGCTTAAGGGCAAATAAAAAATTTAACCTGGCTATCGATGCTTTTCAACAGTTCATCCAAAAAAATCCTGGTGATGCTTTAGCTAAAGACGCCCAAAAGGAAATCGAATCGTGCAAATTTGCGATCGAAGAAATGCGTTTTCCACGCATGGTGCAAGTTAAAAAAGTACCTGGTAATGTAAATGGTTTAGGCTCTAATTATGCTCCTGTTAGAATCAACAACGAGTTATATTTTACTTCATCCCGTCCGGTTGCTGTAGGTAGTAAAAAAGACATGGTTAAAACAGGTGCTGGAGAAGTTCAGGTATCAACTAAAAGCAATCCATTCCTAAATAATATTTATACAGCTAAGGGCGAGTTAACTTCGGCTGATATTGCGGTGAGAAAGATTGATATCAGTTTTCCTAAAAACATGGAAGTTGCTGCTGCTACTTTTACTCCTGACGGAAATACAGTGTACTTTACAGCCTGGAAGGATAAAGAAAAATATGCCATTTATTCTTCTAAAAAAACAGGTGATAAATGGGCAGACCCACTACCGGTTGGTTTACAGGTAAACAGTAAAGATTTTAATTCAACTCAACCGTTTGTAACCAGCGATGGTAAATTCCTGCTTTTCTCATCTGATAGAAGCGGTGGTTATGGTAAGTACGATCTTTGGTATTGTACCGTTCGCGAAGACGGATCTTTAGGTCAGGCCGTAAACTTTGGCCCAACCATTAATACAGAAGATGATGAACGGGCACCATACTACAACCCATTAACCAAAAAGTTATTGTTCAGTACCGATGGTAGAATAGGTTTTGGTGGTCTCGATTTCTTTGAATCAGAAGGTGATCTTGTAGATTGGACCAAGCCAAAAAATGCTGGTTACCCATTTAACTCATCAAAAGATGATCTTTACTTCACTGCAACAGATGATAAGGGAACAAAAGGATATATCAGTTCTGATCGCGAGTCATCATGCTGTTTAGAGGTATTTGAAGTGAAAAAAGAATACCTCTCAATTGCAGGTATTTTAACTGACTGTAAAACTAAATTGCCATTAGCAGGGGCAAATGTAACGCTTACCAATGCAGAGGGTGCTCAGAAAATTACAACAGGCACTGATGGTGTATACAAATTTAAAGTAGATTCAAAAAGACCAATCAAATTGCTTTTTGCGAAAGATAATTACTTTGCGGTAACGAAAAACTATGCTTACGAAGAATTGGCAAAAGCAGATACCTTAATTTATAAAGATTACTGTTTAAGCCCTTTCAGAATAGGTATCCCAATGGCGTTGGATAATGTTTATTACGAATTTAACAGTGCCGAATTAACTGAACCTTCTAAAAAAGTGTTAGACTTCCTGATCCCGATTATGGAAGATAACCCTGAAATGGAAATCGAGTTGGGTTCTCATACGGACAATATTGGAACTGATGAGTACAACTTAGATCTATCGAACAGAAGAGCAAAATCTTGTACAGACTATTTAGAAAGTAAAGGAATTGCTGCTGCTAGAATGACTTCTAAAGGTTATGGAGAATCAATGCCGATTGCGCCAAACGAAATCGTAGTGAAACGCAAGAAAAAAGATAATCCCGAAGGAAGAGCAAAAAACAGAAGAACAGAATTTAAAGTAACCAAAAAATAAAATTCAATTAACATTCCGGTAAGCCATCTTCCTAAAGAAGATGGCTTTTTAGTTTATATGAAGTTGGTTGGGGATTTGTAATCTAGATCTATGTGCCCCTGAATTTTTAATGCACTATTAAAGGATTGTGCGTATGGAACTGCAAACTGAAACTGTCAATTGATAACTTTTTAAATTAATCTTTGTAATTTTCGCACACTATTTAAATTCAATGAAGCTTAATATCCAACCAACCGTAATTTTTAGAACACCTAAATTTTCATATCAATCTGAACTGGTAGATTGTTGGGAGGAATTAAAAGCAGCAATTGCAATATCTTCTACAGTATTTTACGAAACCATAAAAGAAGTAAAGGCAAACGAACTAAAAGATCTTCCACCTAAAGTTTATTTTACCATATGGAAATATTTTAACCGTGCGAAATTCCGGTCGACCCCATATGGTACCTTTGCTGGTTTTAGTTTGTTGAGCAATGCCATTAAATCATCGGAAAGCAGAATAGTAGTTGAAGAAACCCAAAAGGTTCGCGAATTGGTTGATTGGCCTTATAAGAATAATATTCAATTGCCATTGGCAGAAGTGCTGCGAAAGAACTGCCTTATATTTAGTAACAGCAGTTATTATTTAACGCCCAACAGTATCCGGTATATAGCTTGTACCGATGGTGTTTTCGAACTTGCTGAGTTAGATCAAGACGATTTTGTAAAGCAAATATTGGCTGCTTGCTTAACACCGATTAGGCTTAACGATCTGGCAAAACAATTAAATTTAAATGATGCTGAAACCGAAAACCTTTTTGCTTTGCTGCAGGATATGCACGATTTACAGCTTGTTTTTACCAACTACGATCCCAATATCATAGGGGATGATTATTTTGAACGTTTAAGGCTCACTGCTACGGCTGAGTTACCAAAATATCTTATCGCTCAACGCACTGCTTTATCGGGTAGTATTAATGAACGTTTGCTTCAGGCTATTCCAGGTTTGATCAATATACTCCATGGTATGATGCCCGCAAAAGATCGTGATGCCCTTAGCCAGTTTCAGATCAGGTTTAAAAAGAAATTCGAAGATCAGGAAGTACCATTATTACTGGCACTAGATCCAGAAATGGGTGTAGGCTACGATGAACTGGAGCAAGCTGGTCAAAACAGCGAATTTATCGCACGCTTCAATACTAAGCCGCCGAAAAAAGCGGAGGCAGAAAATATTAAAACGGCATTAAAAACCTTCCTGACGGAACAAAGCTTCGAAAAAGGTAAAACTGTTTATCTGAACAAACTTACCTTGACACCGAATCAGAAATTGGCAGCCTTACCTAATTCACTTAGCATGGTAATGTCTGTTCATGACGATTTGATTTTTATCGAACAGATAGGTGGAGCAACATCAAATGCATTAAGCGGAAGATTTACAATGGCAGCCGATGATGTAACACAATATGCTAAAGATATTGCGGGCGCAGAACAACAGGCAAACCCTGAGGTTTTATTTTTTGATGTGGCCTATATGGTTGAGGCCAATGTAGATAATATAAACAGACGAAAACTGATTTATGGGCATCAATTATCAATCTTAAATTTTGATACCTCAGCATCGCCACTTGCCTTAAATGATATACAGATTTCAATTCGGGGCACAGAAATCATCCTTCGCTCTAAGCATTTAAATAAACGGCTCGTTCCAAGAATGGCTTCTGCGTACAACTACATCCGCTCAGATCTTTCAGTATTTAGGTTACTGTGCGATTTGCAACATCAAGGCTTACAAACAAATCTTTCCTTTTCACTTGATACTATTTTCCCTGATTTGGATTATTATCCAAGGTTACAATATCAAAATATAGTTTTAAACAGTAATAAATGGAGGATTAAAAAAGAAGTCCTTTTAGGTGCCGATCAAAAGTGGCTATCTGTCGCCAACTGTAGGTCATACTTGAGCAATTTAGGTGTTAGCGAATATTTTAAAGCAGGCATATCCGATCAAACATTATGCTTTGCACTACAAAACGACGATGATATAAATGCTTTTCTGCAATACCTGCAAAAACATGGGAGTACTTACATAGAAGAAATGCTACTGCCTCAAAACAGTATCGTGGTTGATGAAGCAGCTAAACCCTATTTAGCCCAGTTTGTTTTAAGTATAGGTCATGGCGAAAAGATTTATCATGGTGTGGCTAAAACATCCACAAATGCTGAAGTAACGCGATTTTTCCTGCCAGGTAAAGAATGGCTGTATTTCGAAATTTATTGCCACCAGCAACGCGGTGATCAGATTTTGACAGATGTAATTGCGCCGTTCATATCCACTCATACTGATCAGGTTAAATCGTGGTTTTTTATCCGCTACAATGAAAATGGAAACCACATCAGGTTTAGGGTTCAACTTAACAATCTAAGGGATGGGCAGCTGTTAACATCAAAACTTATGGATGAGCTGGAATTGTTTTTAAATTCAGGTTTGGTGTCTGATGTACAGATTAAAACCTATAAGCGAGAGTTAGAGCGTTATGGCAGCAACATGATCGAAGATGTTGAGCAGCATTTTGCTGTAGATAGTGAATTTGTATTATCGCTTTTAGAAACTCAGACTGATGATTTCAACAAATATAAATTGTGTAGTCTTTTAATTTCTAAGATTATCGAATCTAACATTATAGATAAGCTGGCCATCAATAAGATCGTGAGAATAATGTCTGATACCTTTAATGAGGAACATCGATTAGATGCTGCCGATTTTAAACAATTAAACAATCACTACCAGGAGTTTCGTAAAACAGAGTGGATGGCATTAACAACAGCGCAGGAGCAGGAGTTCGATAAGTTTTCAGATTCGTTCATCAAAATTCTTAAACAATGTGCTCCCGAAAATGCACTAAAGCTATTAACTGATTTAATGCATATGCATGTAAACAGACTTTTCAGCAAAGATCAGCGGACACATGAAATGGTTATGTATTATTTTCTGCTAAAAGATATCCAGCGCCAAAATGCAATGAAAGCTTAACGGTTTAACTTGGCTAAGGGGTTAACAACAGTTACATTTATTTCAGTAATATACCGGTTAAGCGGGTCTTTATAATACCTGAATACATAATCATTACCATAAAAATTACTCAGGCGCTTGCTAATATTGTCAATCCCTACATGATGGCTTTCTGTCTGTTTGCCCTTATTATCATTAATCATGTTTATGGTACTGATATTGAGGTTGTCATTTTGGTAAGCAATTTTAATAAGGGCCTGTTGAGTAGAGTGTGAAACATTTCCATGCTTAAATATGTTTTCTACCAAAGTTAATAAGATAAGCGGTGGAAATCTTAACCCGAACATATCGCCCGTTACCTCAAGTTCCAGATTAATTGTGTTAGCCGTTCGGAGTTTATGAAGATTGATCAAGTGTTCAATTTGCTCAATTTCTTCACTTAATGGAACCATCTCTGATGCTTCAGGACGTTTTAAGGCATAACGCATCATTTCGGCCAGATTCATAATTGCATCTGCAGCCATAGGTGCCTTTTTGCGGGCGTCGTTATAAATAAAGTTTAAAGTATTAAATAGAAAGTGTGGATTGATCTGACTCCGCAGATAATTATTCTGCGATTGCACGAGATCGTTCTCTAATGCCTGTTTCTCTATCTGGGTGACCAGGTTTTGGCGTTCCAATGCTTCTACTTTCTTCTGATCCTGAAATGATTTGATAATATAAACATAGCCAGTAGCATAACCTATAAATAATAATGCCCTGTATATACCTGATAATATAAAACTACGACCAATAAAGTCCCAATTTTCACTTTCTATTATCCCAATTTTTCCAAATAACATTACAAGTAAATAACTTACAATAATATAAGCTGTTAACATGAATAATATTAGTAACGATATTTTTAAGAATCTGAAGGCTCCATTCTTGTTATTTAACACTTTTTTTAACAAAAATGAATGAGAATAGAAAGCAGATATATTAGTGATATATATAAGCAGATAGATACCGGCCGGTCTAAATTGTTTAGAAGTGTAACCTAAAATAAATACTTCATATATGATGTAAATACTCCAGATAAGTAAATGAAGTTTATATTTTTTATATAATATTTTGAGGGTTGAAAAAGTCATTTTTTCGCTTTAAATCTATTGAAATAGGGTTTTTGTCTCCTAAAATTGGGGTTTTGTGTAAAAAAGTAGTTGTGGTTAATTTTACGCTGCATCTTTACAGAAATTAATAACAACAATAAATAACTATTAAATATATAATATCATGAAAGCACAACACACTACTAAACTTGCAAAAAAAACTGTTTTTGTTTATAAAAATGTTAAAGGTCAAAACAACTTTACTACTAACACTACAGGTGATCAAAGCCACACAGTAGTAATGACTAGCTGGATTGTAGACCTTTAGTTTATTGATTTCGATTAGATTTTAACAAACTGCTCTGTACATAGGCGAAGAAAGCTTCTTTATAACCTTCGCCAATTTGGATCATCTCGTTATTTACCAAACGGATTATATTTCCATCTACTTTTTTAATTGCCGCTTTAGCAACAATGTTCGATTTATTAACACGGATAAATGCGTGGTTTTCTAAGGCCTTTTCAATTTCCTTGAGTGTAAGGTAGGTAGTGTGGGTTTCAGATTTAGTAATAATCTGTATATAATTCTGTAGCGCTTTGATGTAAAGTATTTCATCAATGGCAATGTTAGAAAAGGCATATTTATGGTCGCCTTTAATATAAAGGGCAGCCACCTGATCGGCTTCTTTCGTAGTAACCTTGGTATTATTTGCTTCCTTTTTTAAAATCCTATCAATTCCTAGTGCAAATTTTGCAAAGGAAATAGGTTTTAATAAGTACTGATCTGATTGTACATCAAATGCCTGCAGGGCATAATCAGGATGTGCAGTAGTGAAAATCAAATATTTTGCTTTTTCTCTGATATTTTTAGCCAGTTCCAATCCATTGATTCCTGGCATATCAATATCCATAAACAATAAATCAATTTCGTCCTCAATACTGATCTCAGTAAGTGCTTGGACAGGGCTGGTAAAAGTTTTAAAAACTGTTAAACCAGGCATTTCTGCAATGTGGTCAGTTAACACTTCAATTGCATGTTGCTCGTCGTCTATAACAACGCATTTTAGATTCATGAGTATAAATATGTATGTTTTATTTGATTTGACTGCAAGTTAAATAAAAATGAATTGAATTAACAAATGCGCCAAAAAAACTTATTCCAGTTTTCGTGTAAAAAAACATGGGTTTCGTGTAATATTCTGGGTGGTTGATGTAAAAAAATTATCCAGGCCCCTTCTTTTTATAATCTTTATACTGTTTGCCAAAAACAAAATAATTAGCAGTGAAAACTACTAATTGTGAAAAACATCTGCCTGCCCAATCTTGTGTAGCCTGTAGATAATAAAATTAAAAACAGGCCATACAATACTGGGTTAAAGATTTATTAAAACCAAAAAACAAAAATACCGAAAGCAAAAGAAACATTCCCCTACATCTACCAAGCCTCCACATGAAACACAACGAATACGAGTATTTACTTAATAAAATCTACTACAAGGGGATTCTAAAAAATCAAGGAATCAACGCAGATATGTACCAGAGAATGCAAAATGAATATAGCAATCTTGATGGACAAAACCTTGTTAAGGGCCAATTAGATGGCGAATACGCATTCAGAAAATCTTTTCTGGTTGTACGTAATTATGTTCAGCAGGCGATAAAAGATGGTATGAAAAATTTTCAGTTTACCATGCGCGCTACTGATATCAATAAATTGACTTATATGATCGATATGTTGAACAGAAATTTTTTTGATAAACAAAGTTTGGATCAAATTATTATCACTGCAAACTCGGTATTTAACCAATACAATTTAAAAAACTAACTACCTATAATAGATAACATCATGGAATTGAAAGACGAAATCGGGCAGTTTGCCGTAAGAATTAAGAAAATGCTTCCACAAGTTCAATCTGAGGATTTAACCAGGAATGCGTTAGTTATGCCTTTTATCCAAATTTTAGGATTTGATCCTTCTGAGGTTCAATCTGAAGCTGTTCTAGACTTCGGGGTTAAAAAAAGTAAAAAAGTTGATTACACCATTATGAAAGATGGCGAACCAACAATTTTGGTGGAATGTAAACACCATGCTGAAAATTTAGATATCCATGATTCACGCTTATCTAAATATTTCCGTAAAACAAAAGCTAAATATGGTTTATTAACCAATGGTTTGGTATACCGCTTTTATACAGAGAAAATGGTGAGATCAAAGAAAAATCAAGAGCCATTGTTCGAATTTAAAATAACCGATACTAAAGCGGCCACGATTGCCAAAATGATCGAAGACCATAAAGATTACTTCAACGTAGATCAAAAGCAGGCACCAATAGCAAGCTAAACAATATTAATTTTAATCTAAGAGTTCCCGAAAATTCTTGCCTAAAAGTTCCGATCTAGTCGGGACTTTTTTTGTGGACTTGGCCTAAAAACAAAAGGGCGAAATCTAATCGATTTCGCCCTTTAAACTATAACAGGATTTCCTGATTAAATTAATTCTACACTTCTGCTTACAAAAGCTGTTAATTCTGCACCAGTTAACATACCCTGTGCTAAAAGTGCTAAATCTACCGCTTGTTTAGCCAGGTTGCGCTGCTCTTCTCCTTCAGTTTTTAAAATTTTACTTACCAATTTATGGTTTCCATTAATGGCAACCTTATAGTTGTCTGGCATCTGGCCATAAAAGCCCATTCCACCACCCATTGCAGCCATGTCTTTCATCCTGCGCATAAATTCATCCATGGTAATGGTAACTGGTAATTCTTCAGGGTGTAAAGCCACAATTTCTACATGCATACCTGGTTTGGTAATGGCTTTTTCAAAAATAGCAGTAACTTCTTTTACCTGTTCTTCGGTTAAAACATGCTCGTTCTGCTCATCTTTCTCGATTAACTTATCTGCAACACTCGAGTCAACACGTTTGATTGATGTTTTCTCTAGTTTTTGCTCCAATTGATTAATAAAGTGATTGTCGATCGGCGAATCCAATACTAAAACATCGTAATCTTTTTTATTGGCCGATTGGATAAATGCATCTTGTTTAGCAGCATCATTGGTATATAAATAAACCACTGTGCCGTTTTTATCGGTCTGTAATGCGGTTACCTTCTCCTTATACTCAGGAAGTGTGAAAAGCTCATTTTTAGTGTTTCCAACTAAAGCAAAATCTTTGGCTTTATCATAAAACTTCTCTTCACTGATCATCCCGTATTTTACAAAAAGACCAATATCTTTCCATTTATCTTCGTAAGCTTTACGGTCTTTAGCAAATAACTCCCCTAATTTATCAGCAACCTTTTTAGTAATATAGTTATTGATCTTTTTAACATTGCTGTCGGCCTGTAAGAAACTACGCGATACATTCAACGGAATGTCTGGAGAGTCGATTACACCATGCAATAACATCAAAAACTCAGGAACAATATCTTTAACCTCATCGGTAATAAATACCTGGCGGGAGTATAATTTAATTTTGTTGCGCTGCATTTCGAAATCGTTTTTCAATTTAGGGAAATACAATACGCCTGTTAAATTAAAAGGATAATCAACATTTAAGTGGATCCAGAATAATGGTTCTTCACTAAATGGATATAATTCGCGGTAAAAGCTTAAATAATCCTCGTCTGACAAATCTGCAGGAGCTTTTGTCCAGATCGGGTTGGTGGTGTTGATAATGTTATCAACTTCAACATCATTATACTTCGCTTTACCTTCTTCATCTACGCCATCTTCAACCGATTCTGTTTTAGTACCAAACTTAATTGGAACAGGTAAAAATTTAGCGTATTTATCAAGAATTTCCTGCAGTTTACTTTCTTCTAAAAACTCTTCCGAATCTTTGTTTACATGGAGGATAATATCGGTACCACGTGTAGTTTTAGTGCCTTCAGTAATTTCAAATTCTGTACTGCCATCGCAAACCCAACGTGCAGGTTCAGCGCCATCCTGGTATGATAAAGTTTGAATCTCAACTAAATCTGCAACCATAAAGGCTGAGTAGAAACCTAAACCGAATTTACCGATGATTTCATTGGCATCTTTAGCATCTTTAAATTTCTCTACAAACTCACTTGCGCCAGAAAATGCAACCTGGTTAATGTATTTTTTAATCTCTTCGGCAGTCATCCCCAAACCGTTATCACTAATGGTAATGGTTTTTGCATCCTTATCAACCGCAACTTGCACCAGTGGTTGACCAACTTCGCCATTAAACTGACCTAATGAACCTAGTCTTTTAATTTTCTGGACTGCATCTACTGCGTTAGAAACCAACTCACGAAGAAAAATTTCGTTATCAGAGTATAAAAACTTCTTAATTATCGGGAAAATATTCTCGGTATGTATGGAGATATTTCCTTTTTCTTGTATGCTCATATGTAAATAAATTGTTTAATCTATATCCTGCATAACAAGGGTTGTTCCAAAAGAATTTGTTTGCCAAAATGACAGCCGCGCGAGTCGTCATTGCGAAGCCAATTTCTGATTCCGTAGTCTGTGTCTCACGGGCCACTAGTTGTTTTTATTATTGCACAGTTAAATAATGATTCGGAAAGCAAAGCCAGTATTTCAATCAATGTTAGTCCCGCTGTACCTGCTGCCCCGATGAAAACCTGTGAAACAAGCAAGCACACAATAGCATAATAAAAAAGCAGTGTTTAATCGGGGGCATTCGTGCCATCGGGTTTAGATGAGATCGGGCTGTGCCAGTAGGAGGGGTTTCCACTCATAGCGCCTATTCCGCGCCTTTGTTTGATTCCGTGGTCTGTGTCTCCACAGACCACTATCGGAAGTTGGACAATTATGCCTCTTCTCCGTAAGCCAGCTCAAGATCAATAAACTGAATAATCAGTGCGCAAATATTGCCATCAATGTCAAAACCATAATAAACAGGGTAGGTACCATCACCAAAGCCACTTTGAAAAAATGGGATATGATATTTAGTTCTGGGTATTGTCCAGTTGATCCAATCGCCTTCTTCACGTTGGTAGTCAGGGTTTTCAGCATAATTACCTGCAAAAAGTGCAGCGAAGTAATCATCATACAGATTTTTACCGGGATTCTCCTTATTAAACGTGTCTTGAAATGCACAGAAATGGTTTAACGTTTCTTTATCCAGTACACAAGCTAGTCCTGCATCCACATTAAAACCAAAAAATTCTCCTTCGTTAAAATCAACAAGGTCTTCTGTGCCTATTAGTGCCTCTTCAAAGCGTATAGCATCATAAGCTGTAAATTGCACTTTGACGGCAGCATATCTGGCACAATCTTCACCATCGGGAACAACTACAGCTGCAGTTACCGGAAATTCGCCTCTAGGGACCTTAATTAAATACGGTTCAGCATCTTTTTGAACATATACAAGTGGATCTCTGACCAGTATTTCTCCTGTTGGAATAGAAACACTTCCCAGTTCTAGGTGATCTATTTTTTTACCAGCTACTGAGGTTTCCTCAAAATAATCATTCAAATTGTTGGGGCAGGCTAATAAAGCACGTTTCTCGTTCCAGGTTTTTAACCATTCATTGCTTGGTATCATGGTATTTAAAATTTGTTCGCTAGGAAGATAAATTTTATTCTTTTAAATAAAAAAGCCAAGACGATTTGAAAATCCTCTTGGCTAAATATTTTAATGTTGGATTAACTTAATTTAAAAGAAAACTTGGTTTATCTTCTTCCAGTGAAAGAATTTTACTGATCTTTTTAAGCAATACATCCATTTGGAATGGTTTTGACAAGAAATCGTCCTGACCGTAGTTTAAGGTTGTAAAATCTTTTGGATCGTATAAACCAGAAATCAGTAAAATTGGAATTTTCGAGGTACTTTCAATTGATTTTAACTGCTCGCAGAGCACACGCCCATCGATATGCCCAAGAGAAATATCCAGTAAGATTAAATCAGGGCTAAATTTTTCGATTCTGTTAAAAATTTCTTCACCATCATTTAGTGCCGAAACTTTAAATCCTCCGATTTCCAGTATTAATTGTATGGTTTCTAAAACCTCAATATCATCGTCTACTACCAGTATTCTCTTCATATGTGTTAGCATTTATATGCCGCTAAAAATATAACAAAAGTTTATGTTGTTATGTTTACAATCTTAAGGATATTTTAACAATAAATTTATAGTAGATAAAAATTAGACATCGATTTTAACTCGCTTGTTGTACGATGCCTTCTTTATTTAAGATAAAATTAAATAACTCTTCAATGGGCTTCTGTAGTATTTTCCCAGGCTCAATGCCATTTTCTAATAACACCGAAATTAATGTTTCCTGATAATAATAAGCTATGGAACCTACAAAATGGCATGGAACGTTTTTATGTTTTGGATAATCTTTAACATTCGTATCTACGAATTCCTGAAAGCCAGTTCTTAAAATATCCTGAATAAATGGATGGTCTGTATGGCTGGCCATGAAACGGCTAAAACCTGCTAAATAGATGTTAGGGAAAGGTTTTTGATATACGTTGGTAATAATTTGTTCCTTTTCTGCTGGGAAAGATTTTTTAAATTCTGCCGCTAAGTTGGATGGCATTTTATTGTACATGTAGCTTAAAAGCACTTTTTTTCCAAAGAAAGTACCGGAACCTTCATCGCCAAGTACATAACCTAAGCCATGGTGGCCATCATGGATTTTTTTTCCATCGAAATAACAAATGTTCGATCCGGTGCCCAAAATACAGTTTAAGCCTTCGGCATTTCCGCAGGTAGCATATACCGAACCCAGAAGATCGTGATCTACTGAAATAAAAGCATTACCAAACACAGCTGATAAGCCATTTGAGACTACTTCATGTTTGTCTGGTGAAGAACAACCCGCTCCAAAAAAGTAGATTTCTTTCACCTCACTCGCATATTGTAATAAGGGTTCATTTTTAGAAATCAGCTTGGTAATTTCTTGCTCACTTAAGAAATAAGGGTTTATTCCAGGAGTGCTAAATTTAATGGTTTCGCCATTATGATAGCCCATCCAATCGGTTTTTGATGAGCCACTATCTGCAACAAGTATCATGGGACTAAATATAAAAATTAATTAGATAAATTTATATTTCCACTGATTTCTTTCAGTGTTGTTTCAGCAATTTTGGCTTGATATTGCATTTCGATGAAACGGTTCTGTGCATCTATCGCATTTCGTTGTGCTTCTCTTAACTCTAAAGGGGCTATGCTGCCTAAACGGTATTTTGCTAAAGTAATATCTAAGTTTTCTTTTGCAATATCTACATTTCGTTGCTCTAATTTAATCAGATCAAGGTAAGTGCTGTAATTTTGATAAGCGGTAAGCAACTGCGCGTTTACATCAAGCTTGGTTTTGTTTAAATTCAGGATAGAATTGTCGATCTCGATCTTTGCATTGCGTTCTTGCTGGCGTTGTAAAAAGCCGTTAAATAAGTTAAGGCTTGCCGTAACACCATAAGTAAGCCCGTTTGCAGCAAACTTTTGGTTAAAGCCCGTCGGGCTGGTGCTGTTTGCCCTGCTGTATCCAGAGTTTAAACTGATAGATGGATATCTTGCCCCACGTACAGATTTTAAGGTCAAGGAAGCTATCCGCTGATTGATGAAGGCGTTTTGTACATTCGGGTTCTGCTGCTCGGCCATTTCGGCCATTTTGCTAAAGAGGATACCTTTGTCTACATCAATGTTATTAATAACAGAAAACGATGTGCCTATATCTCTAACCATCAATTGGTTTAATCGAACTTTAGCCACCTGTAAGGCATTTTTCGTCTGTAGGTAATTTGAGGTATCGGTATTATAATCAACCTGTGCGGTTAATACATCCAGTTTAGAACCGCGGCCAAGCTGCAGTTTTGTTTTGGCAATATTGGTGCGTAATACTGAAACATCCATAGCACTATCAGCTGCTATAACCAATTGCTGCTGTCTTACAATATCATAATAGGCTGTAATTACATCCGCTACAGTAGTTAAAATGGTTAGGCGTGCGTTTAATTCACCTTGTTTTTGCAGTTCTTTTAAGCGATCGTAATTGGCGAACATGCTAAAACCATCAAAAATGGTCCAGTTTAAATCGGCTCCATAACTGTTATTAGTACTTTTTGCTCCTGTAATTACCCGATCAGGACCAGTTGCAGGGGTTTGTCTGGTGTTCTGGATACTTCCACCATTGGTATAACTTCCGGTTAAATTGGGCAACATACCAGCATTGCCGATATTGGCATTGTTCTTTGCTATATCGACCTGGTTTTTATTGATTTTAATGTCGTAATTATTCTGTAAAGCAATGGTAATGGCTTCCTGCAGGCTCAGCTGCTCTTGTGCAAAGCCCGAAAGGGATAAGCTTAGTAGTAGGGTAAATATTTTTAATTTCTTGCTCATCTTATTCTTCTATGTGTAAAGCTTCTTGTTCAAAACGATGGGCTTCTTTCAATTCTTTATTCGGTTTGTATGGTTTAGCCCAATAAGAGTAAATAGCAGGGATTACAAATAAGGTTAAAACCAAAGAGAATAAGGTACCACCAACAATTACGGTTCCCATACTCATTCTACTTTTTGCAGCAGCTCCTAAAGCCAATGCAATAGGCAGTGCACCAATGGCAATGGCCAAACTTGTCATTAAAATTGGACGCAAACGCGAAACAGCAGCCTCCCGTATGGCTTCGGGGATTGGAATGCCTTTTTCTTTTAACTGGTTAGCAAATTCAACAATTAAAATACCATTTTTAGTTACCAGACCAATAAGCATAATGGTCCCGATCTGGCTAAAGATATTCCAGCTTTGGCCACATAACCATAGCGATAAAAATGCACCCGCAACGGCCATAGGTACGGTTAAAATGATAATAATCGGATCTTTAAAGCTCTCAAACTGTGCCGAAAGAATTAAATAAACGAGTAACAGTGCCAAACCGAATGCAAAGAAGGTATTTGAAGAACTTTCTTTAAAATCCCGCGATTCTCCACTTAAATCAGTAGAGAAAGTTTCATCCAATACTTTTTTAGAAATGGCATCCATGGCATCAATACCTTCACCAATACTTTTTCCGGGTGCTAACCCTGCCGAAACAGTTGCTGCGATAAAACGGTTGTTCCTGTACAGTTGTGGTGGACTACTTTCTTCTTTAGCAGTAACTACATTGTCGAGCTGAACCAATTCGCCCTTATCATTACGTACATAAACCGAGCTCAAATCTAATGGATCTTTCCGGTCTCCACGATCGAACTGGCCAATTACCTGATATTGTTTTCCATTCATAAAGAAATATGAAAACCTTTGGCCACTTAAACCTAAATTTAAGGTTTGGGCAATAGCAGATATGGAAACGCCTAAATTTTTGGCTTTATCCCTATCGATGGTTAAATTAATTTCTGGCTTGTTAAATTTTAGGTTCACATCCGAAACGGTGAATGTTGGATCTTTCGATACCGCATCCATAAACAAAGGGATTTTCTCCCTTAATTTTTCGAAATTTTGTGCCTGGATGATATAACTGATCGGTAAACCCCCACGGCGACCAACGGAGATGGTAGGTTGCTGATTTACAATGGTTTTGCCCTCAGTGTATTTCTTTGTAATGCGGGTAAGCATATCGGCAATGTCTTTTTGCGAACGCTTACGATCTTCGGGATCAGTTAAACCCATCCTTACAAAACCAGAGTTTACCGAGCCTGAACCACCAAAACCTGGCGAGGTAATGGTTATGTTCACATTTTTTTCAGGTACAGAATCCAGAACCAATTGGTTCAATTTCATAATAAACTTATCGGTATAGGTAAAAGATGCACCCTCTGGAGTAGTCGCATTAATGTTTATCGCACTTCTATCATCATATGGAGCGGTTTCTTTTGGTAAAATCTTCCAGAATAAGAAAATTAAGCCCATACAAACCAAAATGATTGGAACGGATAGCCATCTTTTATCCAAAAATTTATTCAGGTTCGATTCGTAGGCATCATTTAATTTTACAAAATAGGGTTCGGTCCAATTGTAAAACCTGGATGGTTTATGTCCGCCTTTTTTCATCAGGTAGGCATTTAACATTGGTGTTAAAGTAAGCGATACAAAGGCCGAGACGAGTACTGCTGCACCGATTACCACCCCGAACTCTCTAAACAAGCGGCCAACAAACCCCTGTAAGAAAATTACCGGTAAGAATACAGCTGCAAGGGTAATGGAGATCGAAATTACGGCAAAAAAGATTTCATTTGATCCTTTAATGGCTGCCTCGAAAGGCGACATCCCTTCTTCAACCTTTTTAAAGATATTTTCGGTAACCACAATACCATCATCTACCACCAATCCCGTAGCGAGTACAATGGCCAGCAAACTCAATACGTTGATTGAAAATCCGAAGGCGTACATGATAAAGAAAGTGAAAATCAACGATACCGGAATATCGATCAATGGTCTGAAAGCAATAGCCCAATCTCTAAAGAAAAGGTAAATGATCAAAATTACAAGTACCAATGATAAACCAATGGTCTCGGCAACTTCGGTTACCGATCGTTTGATGAATAGTGTATTGTCTAATGCAACTTTCAGCTTAATGTCTTGAGGGATATCGGCTTTTAGCTTATCAAAACGCTTGTAAAATTCTTTACTGATATCGAGATAATTGGCTCCTGGCTGAGGGATAATGGCTATGGCCACCATCGGTCTGCCCGATTCGCGTAAAATGGTTTCTTCGTTTTCAGGCCCTAAAACTGCATAACCTACGTCTTTTAATTTGATTACCTGGTTGCTATCTGTTTTCAGGATCAAGTTGTTAAACTCGCTTTCGTTAGTCAGTTTTCCTAAAGTTTTAACCGTTAGCTCGGTAGTAGCTCCGGTAATTTTTCCTGATGGAAGCTCTACGTTTTCATTATCTAAAGCGGTAACAATATCTTGTGAAGTTAAACCGTAAGCACTTAGTTTATTCGGGTCCATCCAAATACGCATGGCGTATTTCCGTTGCCCCTGGATCTGTACGCTACTTACACCCGGAATGGTTTGGATACGATCAGCGATTACGTTTTCAGCGAAATCACTTAACTCCAGTGTATTGCGTTTATCGCTCTGGATCGTCATCGATAAAATCGGGTCAGAATTTGCATCGGCCTTACTTACTACCGGTAAACCGTCAATATCTTTTGGTAAGGTACGGGCCGCCTGCGATACCTTGTCACGTACATCATTTGCGGCTTCTTCTATATTTTTATCGAGGTTAAACTCTATGGTAATATTGCTTGTTCCCTGGTTGCTTGATGAAGAAATATTTCGGATGCCATCAATTGAGTTGATCGATTTTTCTAAAGGTTCGGTAATTTGCGATTCGATAATATCTGAGTTGGCACCAGGATAGGAAGTCCTTACCGAAACCACCGTTGGGTCGATAGATGGGTACTCGCGCACACCTAAAAAGGTATAGCCGATTATCCCGAAAAGGACAATCAATAAGTTCATCACAATGGCCAAAACCGGCCTTTTTATACTCGTGGTTGAAATACTCATTATTGATTGTATTTATTTTTTTTATGCTCGTTGTTCATTCTAAAACAATATATTTTGGCTTCTTTTGGTAAACCGGTGTTAGCTACAGTTAGCCTGTTTTGTACCTCAATAGCCGCACTATCTATATTTTTATCCATGTTAAATTCAACGATAATGTTGCCAGCACCTTTTTGGGATGAAGTTAATATTTTATGGATATTGCTGATTTTTGAAATTTCTTTTTGCAAAGGGTCTAAAATTTTCATTACTGTAGCCGAATCTGCCTCAGCATACGATACATGTACCTGCATCACTGCACGCTCTTTAGGGCTTTGCTTACAGCTAACCAGGCCAAAAACCATATTTGCGACGGCAATAAAGGCTACTTTTTTGATACCCGTGGTTGAGATACTCATAATTGTTTAACTAAATGAACTTTTACCGGGGCATCTTTCTTTAATGCCATCGATCCGGTTGTCAAAACCGTATCGCCAGCTTTTAATCCTGAGGTAATTACAATATTTTCATCGGTACGTGTACCTGCTTCTACTTTAACCTCTTGTGCTTTTCCATCTTTTTGGATATAAACAATCTTACCTTTTAAAACAGGAATAACTGCTTCGTTAGGGATAAGAATAGCATTTTGAAGGGTGTTTAAAGCCAGTTTAATTTTGGCGAACGAGCCGGGTAATAACAGATTATCGGCATTTGGAGCCAGAGCCCTGATCTGTAATGTTCTGGTTGCAGCGTTAATTCCAGGTTCAATGGCATAAACCTTTCCTTTGTTTTCTTTAGGAGAACCATCAGTAGTAAAGGTAATTTCCGAATTCAGTTTAATCTGTCCGGCATATTTTTCAGGAACAGAAAATGTAATTTTAACCGGGTTCGTGCTTACCAAATTGGCAATTACGGTGGCTGGTGTTAAATATGTTCCTGCAGAAATATTACGTAAACCCACTCTGCCAGTAAAAGGTGCACGGATAGTCGTTTTTGCCAGTTGTGCCCTGATTAATTGTGCCTGCGCCTGTAACGATTTTAAATCGGCTAGTGCTGTATCATATTCTTCCTGACTGATTGCACCTTTGGCCAAAAGCTGTTTTGCCCGGTTTTCATTTGTTCCGGAAAGTTTTTGTTTGGTTAGTGCATCCTGCAATTGGGCCTGTATATCTCTGTCGTTTACTTTAACCAGTACACTTCCTTTCGATACCGTTGTACCTTCTTGAAAATAGATACCGGTAACCAATCCTGATACTTCACTTTTTAATACAACAGATTCGTTTGCATCAATGGCACCGGTTACCTCCAGGTCATTATCAAAGGATACCGGCTTTACGATGATCCCATCAACTACCAATGGTGCAGAAGCGCCCCCTTTACCACCAGCTTTACCTTTTCCTGCCCCGGCAGATGGCCCGCCTTTCCCTTCGAGTTTTTTATTTGCGTTAATTCTGTAATAGACCAAATAAGCCAAGCCTATAGCTAAAACAGCATAGATAATATACCTTTTCTTCATGTTTCTTTTTGTGTCGTGCGTATTCCGAACATTAAAATAAGATTAATATTCTAGAATTAGAGCGTAAAAATATTCAAATAGTTTAGTCCTAAATTTGTTGTATTAAGGATGTTACAGCCTTTCGGTTTGGAGTTGGCAGTTTTCAGTTTGGAGTAAATCTGGCTGAGAATACAATATAATGAGCCTTTATATCCCTAAACTAAGTTAGAGAAGAGAAAGTCAATTGATTTCTAGGGTTAGATTGGCTAAAAAAATATCACCCATTAACCATGAACGAATCTGAGGGAAACAACTATTTTACATCGCCGCTGGCTTTTTCTTTCAAAACCCCGCCAATAAATCTAAATTTGCAGCAAAACACAGTCAATATCAATATGTTTAACAAAAAATCAATTTTAAGTTTAGTTTTACTACTAACGTGTATTATGGCAGCGAAGGCGCAGGTAAAAATAGGCTTTGAGGTTTCTTTTAAAGAACCACAGGCACACTATGCTGAAGTTCAGATGAATATTTCTGGCTTGGCAAAAGATTATGTAGATGTAAAAATGCCTGTTTGGACACCTGGTTCTTACTTGGTTCGTGAGTTTGAAAAAAGTGTAGAAGAATTTAAGGCTACTGCAGCAGGTAAAGCCGTAAAAGTTGAAAAAGTAAGGAAAAACACCTGGAGAATTTTCTCAGCCAAGGCTGCCAATATCCAGATCAACTACCGTGTTTATGCATTCGAAATCTCGGTGCGTACACCTTTTATCGACGAATCCCACGCTTTCTTATCTCCAACAGGGATTTTTATGCATCCTGATGGCATGATCAAATCGCCAAACACTGTAAAAATTATTCCTTTTAATACCTGGAGTAAAGTTTCTACTGGTTTAACACCTGTTGCTGGAGCGCAATTCACCTATAAAGCTACCGATTTTGATATTCTTTACGATAGCCCTATTGAAGTGGGTAATCAGGATATTTTCGAATTTACAGCTGCTGGTGTTCGCCATGAAGTAGCCATGTACGGCGGTGGTAATTACGATAAAGAGAAACTGAAAGTAGATATGGCTAAAATTGTAGAAAAAGAAACTGCAGTTTATGGCGAAAACCCTAATAAATATTACCTCTTCATTGTTCATAATTTCTTGAAAGGTGGAGGAGGTTTAGAGCATTTAAACTCTACCACTTTAGGCGCTACAAGAAATGCCTACAATACTGCCGAAGGTTATAAAGGCTTTTTAGGCCTGGTTGCACATGAGTATCACCATCTTTGGAATGTTAAGCGCCTACGCCCGGTAGCATTAGGCCCTTTTGATTATGACAACGAAAATTACACCACAAACCTTTGGGTAGCTGAAGGATTTACATCGTATTACGAAAATAAATATTTGCACAGAGCAGGTTTTACAGATGTAAACGAATTTTTGAATGATCTGGCCAGCGGTGTTGGTACAGTATTAAATACCCCTGGTGCTAAATATCAGTCAGCTGCTTCATCTAGTTATGATGCATGGATTATTGGCTACCGTCCGAATGAGAATTCAAAAAACAATTCCATCTCTTACTACAATAAAGGAGAAGTGATCGGTATTTTGATGGATCTCGAAATCATTAACGCTACCAAAGGTGCTAAAAGTTTAGATGATGTAATGAAAGCCATGTATTTGCAGTGCAAAACTTTAAAACGCGGCTATACCGATGCAGAGTTTAAAGCAATGGTTGAAAAGATATCAGGAATTAGCTTTACTAACTTTTGGGCAAAGTATGTTAATGGTGTAGATGATGTAGACTATGTAAAATATTTCGCATATGCCGGTGTTGATGTTTCTACAGAAAATGCAACGCCTGGTAAACCGGTTAGTGGTGCAGCAGTTCAGTTGGCTACTAAAGGTTTAGAAGTAACTTCGGTTACCAGAAACTCAGCAGCTTGGGTAAGTGGTTTAAATGTTAACGATGTAATTGTACTGATTGATGGCTCATCATTAAGTGATGTACTGAAAAATGTGAAGTTAAAAGAACCGAAATTTTCTTTAGATATTTTACCCATCATTACCGATAAAAAAATTGGCGATCAGCTAACGGTTAAAGTAATCCGCGATGGACTTGAAAAAGAAATTTCTTTAAGCTTGAAAGAAAATCCAAATGTACGTTTAAAAGCAACCGTAAACGAAAATGCAACACCAGCTCAAAAAGCAGTGTTAAAAAAATGGACAGGCGTTTAGTCAGTTCACAGTTAAAAGTTTTCAATTTTCAGTTCAATAAAAAATCCCGTAAGAATTCATCTTACGGGATTTTTTATGCCTTTACACTTTTGCTTTAGGCTTTCATCTTTAGGCTTTGGACTTTTAGCTTTAGTCTTTCAACGCTCAGCGCCAAACGCCCTCCGCTTAAAAAGTATATCTAAAACCTAGGCCAAATCTTCCAGCGTTAAAATCGCTATCGTTGTCGCCAATGTAAAGTCTTGGTCTCCAGTCTAAAGCCAATGCCAATGGTGCGCCAGAGAATTTATAATCTAAACCAACCATCGGAACCAGGTAAAAACTAGAACCACCATCATACAATTGAATCGACGGACCACCACCTAAATACCAGTCTAAACCTTTTGCACCAGGGATAGATGAATTGTATTGAAGAAATCCCTGAATAATAGTAGAGTTTCCACCAAATAAAACTTCACCTTGAAGTGCAGCTTTAGGGCTGAAGTGATGTCTAACTGAAGGACCAACCAGTGTAGCGCCATCACCAAAGTCAATACCTAAACCTAGTCCGGTTTTATAGTTTTGGGCTTTAACGTTTGTTGTAGTAAGGGCAAACAATGCAATGCATCCTAAAATTGTAAATAACTTTTTCATAATTTAAATGTTTTGTAAATAATTATCTGCCTAACAACTTTAATGCCGTTTCTGTTTTTTTGGTAAAAATCCATCAGGATAAAAAACAATGCTTGCATAGTAATTTTGTAATCACTAAGTTTATTTAAATATTTTTTACGAAAAGTAAATACAGCGTTTTATTAACTACGAGGTATTATTTTTATTAAAAAGGCATATAGATGTTAATCTTTATGTTTGATTTTTTAACTTAACCAAATAATAAACAATTCATATGGCGGCAGAAATTAAACGGGTTTTTGATCTTTTGAAATATAGCCTCGAAAATCCAAAGCAAGAATTCATCAGCGGAAAAATTAACGGAAAATGGATAAATTATAGTACAGCCGATTTTTGTACAGCCGTAGATAACCTAAGCCGCGGATTAATTAAACAAGGCATAGGCAAAGGAGGCAGGGTTGCTGTAATGTCGCATAACCGACCTGAGTGGAATATTGCCGATTTCGCAGCCAACCAGATCGGTGCCTATCAGATTCCTTTATATCCAACCCTGGCCGAGCACGATATCCAGTTTATCTTAAAAGATGCAGAAATCGCCATTATATTTGTAGCCGACGAAGATTTGTATAAAAAAATTAAACCTTGTGCCGATGCAATTAACCCAGCCATTAAGATTTATAGTTTTAAAGAAATTACAGAAACCGAAAACTGGAATACATTAATTGAATTGGGCAAAGCGAGTACAGATATTGATTTAGAAGAATATCGCGCTACAGTTGCCCCCGAGGATGTATTAACCCTAATTTATACATCCGGCACTACAGGTACGCCAAAAGGTGTAATGCTAACGCATCATAACTTGGTGGCAAATTTTGTTAACTCGGCTGTGGTGATACCCGAAGGCGTTAAAAAAGGGTTAAGCTTTTTGCCACTTTCGCATATTTTCGAGCGGATGATCATTTATCTATATCTATTTAATTATACAGGAGTTTATTATGCCGAAAGCATGGAAACCATTGTTGCTGATATTCAGCATGTAAAACCCAATGTATTCTCTACCGTTCCAAGGCTTCTCGAAAAAGTGTACGATAAGATAATGGAAAAGGGAAAAGCATTAACAGGGATTAAAAAAGGAATTTTCTTCTGGTCGGTAGCTTTAGCCGAAAAGTATACAATTGATGCGGGGGGCTGGTATAATTTCAAGCTTGGGATAGCCCGTAAACTGGTTTTCAAAAAATGGCAGGAAGCTTTAGGGGGCGAAATCGTAGTGATTGTATCAGGCGGAGCAGCGCTAAATCCGCGTTTGGCCAGAATTTTCTGGGCCGCGGGTATGCCTGTTTTTGAAGGATACGGACTAACCGAAACTTCACCCGTAATTACCGTTAACCATTTCGGAGGAACCATGTTCGGCACCGTTGGTGAAGTAATTAAAGGTGTGGAAGTTAAAATAGCACAGGATGGCGAAGTTTTAACTCGTGGGCACCAGGTAATGAAAGGTTATTACAACCGACCTGATTTAACAGATGAGGCGGTAGATAATGAGGGATGGTTCCATACCGGAGATATTGGAGAACTGGTTGATGGTCGCTTTTTAAAAATTACCGACCGTAAAAAAGAAATGTTTAAAACAGCAGGCGGTAAATACGTTGCCCCACAAATGCTGGAGAATAAATATAAAGAATCAATTTTTATCGAACAGATTATGGTTTTAGGCGAAAATCGAAAGTTCCCTTCTGCACTGATTGTTCCAAATTTCGAAACCTTAAAAACCTGGGCTGGAAGAAAAGGCATTACTTTTACCTCGAACGAAGAGATTATTAAAAACGAACAGGTACTCACTAAATATAACGAGGTTATCGAAGCGGCAAATGTAGGTTTTGGTAAATGGGAACAGGTAAAAAGATTTGCGCTGTTACCAAAAGAGTGGAGCATAGATGGCGGTGAGCTTACCCCAAAATTAAGTTTGAAAAGAAAAGTGATTACCGAGAAAAATAATCAGGTAATCGAAAAAATATATAAAGATGCGGAAGGTTATAAACCATAGAAAGATTTCCAAGTAAGGATTGGTGAAAAAATAGCCTTAATAACAGCCAAATTATGAAAAGGATAATTTTATTTATTTTACTAATTACAGGTGCAATAAATTCTTTTGCGCAAGAAGCAAAACTTAATATTAAAAGTTTAAATGCTAAAAATAATACGGTAATTATCCAAATTCCTGTGGATGATACATGGTTTTATCCTGCCAAAAAAGAGATTAAATTTGGTGATGATAGTACAGTAAACTATTCTTTAAAGATTAATAAACTTGCTTGGTTAAGAATTAACAATAATACAGTATTAATAGAGCCAGGTACTACGAATTTAGTTTTCGATAAAGGTATTTTGGTACAGAGCGATAAAAATAAGGAAGGCATGTTACTTTTTAACAGGAGGAATGCCGATTTTTATCAATACAGAGCCAGAGATTATTATAAGAAAGATAGCACTGTAGCTGGTTTGTATCAATTGCTAGAAAATGATAAGAGTGAAGCCCTAAAGCCTTATACTGAGCTATTTTCTAAACAAAAGATTTCCACAAACTATTATAACGAAATAAAAAGGTATTTTTCAACTGAACAGATAATTTTGCAAGCTGCTATCCCAATGATAGTTTTAAGCACAAAGCAAAAAATAAATAACGATTTGGATAAAATGTGGGCAGATGCCTATGAAAAGTATTCAATGAACAATCTTCAGGATGCTTTTTACCCAGATTTTTATTACCACGCCAAGTATTACGCAAATACTTATCTCAATTACTACATCCCGCTAAAAAAAGGAGCTGAATTGCCCAAAAAAGATGAGAATACTGGCTTTAAAATTATATATAAAACCTTCGAAGATAATTTTACAGGCAAAATGAAAGAGTTTTTGCTGGCTACTTTTCTATATGATGAGATGTTACAAAATAGATATCAGAAAGTATTGGTCGATTTGTTCGATTCATTTAAAACCAGTTACCCTAAAAGTAATTTTACACCATATTTGCAACCAATGGCCAGTAAGATTATAGCTTACCACAACGAAGTAAAAAAGGATTTTGAACCTGAGCAAAAAATATTGGCCAACTACGATAAAGTAAATAGCCTGGATAGTTTAATCGGCCAATTTAAAGACAAAACGGTATTTGTTGATATTTGGGCAACCTGGTGTGGGCCATGTAAAGAAGAATTTAAATATAGTAAGGATCTGGAGAAATTTCTCAAAGCAAAACAGGTTGACATGCTTTTTATCTCCATTGATAAAGATGATGCAGCGCAGCAATGGAAGGAGATGATAAAATATTTTAAACTTTCTGGCAATCATATTCGAACTAATCAAGCCCTGAGAAAAGATTTGAGCGATAAATTGGGAAAAAACGGGAGCTATGGAATACCCCGTTATTTAATTATTAAAAATGGGAAATTAGTAGTTGACAATGCTTTAAGGCCAAGTGATAAAGAAAAACTATATGCACAAATTGGTAAATATTTATAGCTGCCAGAAGGAAGTGTTTTTCTATCCGAAATTAAAATTAAAAAAAGTGATTACTTAGAAAATAATTGGGTAATCGAGAAAATATATAAAGATGCAGAGAACTATAAAGCACCTCAATAACATTAAAAAATCGTTGATATACCTAAGTATTGTGCTGTTATTGGCTGGTTGCGTAACCGGACAATTGGGTAAAAACAATAGTGGTGAATATAAAAATGGGATGGTGGTCTCTGCCCATCCGGAAGCATCGCAAGTAGGTATAGATATTTTAAAAAAGGGTGGGAATGCGGTTGATGCAGCTGTTGCTGTTCAATTTGCACTTGCTGTGGTTTATCCAAACGCGGGAAATATAGGTGGGGGTGGTTTTATGGTGTACCGTGGCGCAAACGGCGAAATAAATACCTTAGATTTTAGAGAAAAAGCAGCTGCGGCAGCCAGCAGAGATATGTATCTCGATTCTGCCGGCAATCCAATTGTAGATAAAAGTTTATACGGACATTTAGCCGCCGGCGTACCAGGATCAGTAGATGGTATGGTAGAGGCACACAAAAAATATGGAAAGCTTTCTTGGGCACAGGTATTGCAGCCGGCAATAAATTTGGCGCAAGATGGTTTCAAAATTACTAAGCGGCAGGCAAGCGAATTGAATGGTTTGCATAGAAAGTTTATGGATTTTAATCCCGATGGAACGGCCTTCGTAAATTTAGAAAGTACCTGGCAGGAAAATGATCTTCTGGTTCAAAAAGAGCTTGGCAATACGCTAAAACTGATCCAGAAAAAAGGTAGGGAAGGTTTTTATGAAGGTGCTGTAGCCGATTCGCTTGTGGCTGAAATGCAGCGGGGCCATGGACTTATTACAAAAGAAGATTTAAAAAATTATCACGCTACCTGGCGTAAACCCATAACAGGCAACTATAGAGGCTATAAAATTATTACCATGCCGCCAACTTCAAGTGGAGGTATTGCCCTGATTCAATTGCTGCAAAGTGTAGAAAATTTTCCATTAAAAAAGTGGGGGCATAATGCAGACTCTACAGTTCAGGTAATTGTAGAAGCCGAAAGAAGAGTATATGCCGATCGGGCAACACATTTAGGCGACCCTGATTTTTATACTGTTCCGCAACAGCAAATGTTGAGCGCCGACTATAATAAAAAGCGTATGGCAAACTTTAACTGGGCAGCAGCAACACCAAGCAGTGCTGTTTTGGCCGGCGAAATAAAAGGGGCAGAGCACGAAGAGACCACACATTTCTCTATTGTAGACCGCCATGGAAATGCTGTTTCGATTACCACTACCTTAAATGGTTCTTACGGATCGTTAGTTGCTGTAAAAGGAGCCGGGTTTCTGTTGAATAACGAAATGGACGACTTTTCTGTCAAACCTGGCGCACCGAATATGTATGGTTTAGTGGGTGGCGAAGCCAATGCAATTGCACCCAATAAACGAATGTTAAGCTCTATGACCCCGAGTATTGTAGAGAAAGATGGAAAATTATTTATGGTGGTGGGTACCCCAGGCGGTTCAACCATCATCACATCCGTGTTTCAAACCATTATAAATGTAATCGATTTTGATATGTCGATGCAGTCGGCGGTAGCTGCTAAAAAGTTTCATCACCAATGGTTACCAGATGAAGTATATATAGAAAAAGATGCCATCGATAGTTTAACCCTAGAAAAATTAAAAGCAAAAGGCTATAAAATTGTACCGAGAGGTGCGATTGGCAGGGTTGATGCCATCTTAAAAACTAAATGGGGCAATTATCAGGGCGGTGCCGACCCAAGGGGAGATGATAAGGCCATTGGCTGGTAGCAATTTCTCACATCTATTTTTTATCTTAGCACTAGTCAATCTTTTGCAATTCAATTAGTTGTGTGGTTTAAAATTTAAAGAGATGAAAAAGCGCATATTTAATCATGCCCAAAATTACCCAGGTTTACCCCAGGTAGATTCGGCTATCTCTTTTGGCCCTTTTATCAAATACCTGCAACGAAAAATTAAAGAAGAACGGACTGTAAAATCTACCCTTTATAGCAATGCCTTAAAAGAATTTAAAAAACAGGGAATTGATGAACAGGTTATCGCTATCGAAGATATTTATCAGCACGAATTACTGCTGGAACATATGTATGCCTGTCTTTCGCCGGCACTTTTAACAGAAGACCATCAGGCCTGGGGGCTTTGTGCGCCAATGCAGCCCATTACTTTTTATGGAACGGAGCTGATGTACGAACTGCTTGAACATGAAGAAAAAGATCAGAATAGTTTTGTCGGGTCAAAAACGCTTGAGCAACATCAGCATGATCACCTGCATTTTATCTATTCCTTCATTCTTAACGAATTATATGCATTTCATGTACCTTTAAAAGAAAAATACCATTCAGGCATCAATGCTGATACTGGCTTGCCAGGTTACTTCCATATTGGTGTAAATGCCAGTTTTATCGAAGTTAAGGCTAAGCAGCCATTGCCCGATCTTAGCTACCGTGAGTTACAACTATATTTGACTGAAGAATCTGGATTGGATAAGCTACAGCAGGTGCTGCCATTAACTCTTTTTGAGCTTAGAGGTATTTCAGTACTTACCATTACCGATGTTACTGCCAAGCAGGCGGTAGAAAATATTAAAAGTATAAGATTGAGCCGTGTGCCAGGCAGTGAGGGTGTCGTTTATGGAGAGGTGATACAATCGCTTAAAGTGCTGGTGCAAAATGCCAATATCCAGTTCGATCTTTTTCCTTTCGTAAGGGTAAACAACAAAATGGTTTATGGGTATGTAAAAGGCGGAAGTGGTCTGTTGTTTTCGGTATGGGGTGAAGAAACTTTAAGTCCCGAAGCTTTTCGGCAGATTGCCGAAGGTTACGCTGCAAATCCGAATTCCTTTTATTCGCCCGATATCTGGGCCGAAAGCAAAGAGATGTTTCCCTGGTTAGACAGGTTTAGGGAGCTAAATGTAAAATCGATGGCGCTCCTACCTGTATTTCACAACCAGATATTGGTAGGTGTACTAGGCATGCACACCTGGATTGGAGAAACTTTCGACGAAAAGAAAATTACTCTATTGGAGCCCGTTTTAGCGCCTATTGCTCAACTCTTACAAGTCTATATCGATGAGTTTAATCTTGAGATTGAAAACATCATCAAAGAAAAATATACCTCTATCCAACCTGCTGTACAATGGAAGTTTAATGAAGCTGCCTGGCATCACCTTTACAATAAGAAAAGGAATTTGCCACAGCGTAATGAGGATATTAGTTTTGCAGACGTTTACCCCTTTTATGGGGCAATAGATATTAGGAATTCTACTACTGAACGCAATGTAGCCAGTAAGGCCGATCTGAATCTGCACCTGAGCCTGTTTCGTGAAACGCTGGAAGAGCTGAGCAAAACTTATAGCGATGCTTTGCTGGTGGAGATCATTTTTAACTGCAACAAGTGGAGTGATATTTTGCAGGGCGACGAGTTGAATACAACGGATGAAAACAGCCTCAATATTTTCCTTAAAGAAGAAACCAGCGATTACCTAAAGCTCATTTCCCAATCGCATCCTGATACCCAAAAGGTAATAGGTAAATATCTCGACCGCATTTCTGCGCCTCATGGCGAAGTGTATAAACACCGTCAGGCGCTAGAAACATCTATGCAGCTGATTAATACAGCCATTAACAATTATTTTGAAAGTGAACGCGAAAAACTGCAAGATTCTTATCCCTGTTATTTCGAAAAATTCAGGACAGATGGTGTTGAATACGATATCTATATCGGGCAGTCTATCGCTCCTGATCGGATTTTTAATCACTTCCATCTTAAAAATCTACGGTTATGGCAACTATCATCAATGGCTGAGATTGCCAAAATGGTTCAGCAGCTCCAGCCCGATCTGGCCGTTAAGTTGGCCAGCACACAACTTATCTTTATCCATAACCATCCAATAGACATTAGTTTTAGGATCGACGAGCGAAAGTTCGATGTAGAAGGCGCTTACAATATCAGGTATCAGATGATCAAAAAAAGGATCGATAAGATACTCATTCGCAATTCGCAGGAGCGCCTTACCCAGCCTGATAAACTGGCATTGATCTATTTCAATAAAAGAGATATCGACGATTACCTGCCCTTTGTAAAATACCTGCAGGAAACTGGTGTATTGAAATCCGAAACCGAAGATCTTGATTTGGAAGATTTACAGGGACTAAGTGGATTAAAGGCATTGCGCTTAACCATTTTATAATATTTAATTAGGCTACCTTTAATCTAATATCTTCAATAAGTTACACAGGCACCCTGCTGCAAATACTTAGCAGTTTAGCTATATTGCGTTAGCTAATCAAACATGCCCCAATCGCTATGCGCAAACTATTTTCGCTGTTTTTATTTCTAACAGTTGCCCTACAATTACACGCTCAAACTAATGAAGCCAGCCTGGTGAGTCCACTGATTAATCAATACCAATCAGACGAGACCATGTTAAACCGTAAATACACGCTCAAGCGATCGGAAGAATACTTTAAGCGGATGGAACGCTTTTATGCTGAATGGCAAAAACAATCAAAGGCATTGCCTTTTAACAAGCTAACTGTAAATGAAAGGGTAGATTATATTTTGCTTAAACGCGATATCCGATCAGATTCGGCAAGTTTACAACAGCACTACGCCGAATTTAGAAGCAGCATTTTTACTTTGCCTTTTGCCAAAATATTATTGGATTTTGAAGCAAAGCGAAGAATTGGCCAGCAACAAGATGGTAAAATTACCAAAGAACAATTCGAACAACTGAAAGAGGCTATTCAGAAAACCACAAAAGCAGTAGAAAACAAAGACCTGGCAATTACGCCAGTACAGGCTTCTTGGGCGCAGGAAACCGTTAATCAATATCTGGCTGTATTTACCGAAGCTTATAAATTTTATGATGGCTACGATCCGCAATTTACCAAAGCCACCAAAGCGGTGTATCCCGATGTAGTAGATGCCATAAAGGATTATGCTGATGCACTGGGTAAAATAGCTAAACCGTCAAATGCCAAAGACGATGGAAGTGGCATTATTGGAAATCCGATAGGAAGAACAGCTTTATTAAGCAGCTTAAGGGATGAGATGATTGCTTATACCCCTGAGCAGATTGAGGCCATTGCCATGAGAGAATTTGCCTGGTGTGATGCCGAAATGCTTAAAGCCTCGCAACAAATGGGCTTTGGTAAGGAATGGAAAAAAGCACTGGAAAAAGTAAAAACAGATTATCCTGAATTGGGGAAGCAGCCCGAACTGGTTTATGAACTGGCTAATGAAGCCATAGACTTTGTAGAGAAAAATAAACTCATCGCCATTCCGGCCCTGGCTAAAGAAGGCTGGCGCATGCGCATGCTAAGTCCGAAGGAACAATTATTTGCGCCGTTTTTTCTAGGCGGCGAATCCGTATTAATTGCTTATCCAACAGCAGATATGACGGAGGATGCCAAAATGATGACCTTGCGTGGCAATAACAAGCATTTTTCCAGAGCTGTAGTTTTTCATGAGCTTATTCCCGGGCACAACCTTCAGTATTTTATGCAAAGCCGTTACAAACCTTATCGTAAAGTATTTGGTACGCCTTTCTGGACGGAAGGCTGGTCGCTGTATTGGGAGATGTTGCTGTGGGACCAGAATTTTGCAAAATCTCCGGAAGATAAAATTGGAATGCTTTTTTGGCGCATGCACCGTTGTGCGCGTATCATTTTTTCAATGAACTACCATTTAGGCAAATGGAGGCCTCAGCAGTGTATCGATTTTTTGGTAGATCGTGTTGGTTTTGAGCGTGCTAATGCAGAAGCAGAGGTGCGTAGATCGTTTACGGGAGGTTATGGGCCCTTATACCAAATTGGGTACATGTTAGGTGGATTACAGTTCAGGGCATTGCACAAAGAGCTGGTACAAAGTGGTAAAATGACCAATATTCAGTTTCACAATCGTGTATTGCACGAAAACAACATGCCTGTAGAAATGGTAAGGGCCTTGTTAACCAACCAGCAATTGCCCGAAAATTTCAGTACCCGATGGAAATTTGCCGGCGATATTAAATAGTACAATTTTGACATAGGTGTAGATAACATAAAGTAATAGATGATCAGACAAAGGGATTGATAAAATATTTATCCGTGATTCGCAAGAGCGACTTATTTAACCTGATAAATTGGCATTGATTTATTTTATCAAGACGGATACTGCCGATTCCTGCCATTCGTAAAATATCCACAGAAAATAGGGCTATTGAGGCCTGAAATTAAAGATTTTGATTTTGGAAGAACTAGAGAGCTTAAACGCTGCGCTTACTGTTTTATAACGTGTCTTTTAGTTTTATTCAACGTACGTAACTGTTTATTAGTGTTGAAAAGTTGATAAGTATTTTTACATGCTTGTATTTTTGGTATGGCTATTGCAATACGGGTGCCAACGCTTATTCAACGTTAAAAGAAAATTTATGAAACTACAACTATTTAAAACACTCCCGGTTGCACTCGCTGGTTTACTCATCGGGTCTGTTGCTTCAGCTCAAGAAAGCCCTGCAACTTCTACAACAACGTTCAGAACATGGTCTATCGGTGTAAACGCTGGTGTACTTACTCCATTGTCACCATTAGGTGGAAAAAATGATTTCAGTAATAACAAATCAAGTTTAGGTTATGGCCTTTACATTAAAAAACAATTTACACCTTATTTCTCTCTTCGTTTAGATGGGGTTCGTGGTAAATTAAAGGGAGATAATACCGAGCCTTATGAAAGTGGTTTGGTAAACAACTCTCCGGTAAAAGCATTTGATACAGAGTTATCTTATTCTGGAAGTTTAAACGCTGTAGTAAACATGTTCAATATTGATATGTTTAAAAAAGAGAATACATTACAGCTTTACGCTTCTGCCGGTGCTGGTATTGCGGCCTACAAACCGACTATTACTACAGCAGCTGGAACTTCGACACTTAATGGTGGGGATAACATCAATGAGTTGATCATTCCTGTAGGATTAGGTGCTAAGTTTAAAATTTCTGATGCGGTTAATTTAGATTTAGGTTGGACTATCAACTTTGTTGATGGTGATAACTTAGATGGTTATTACAAAAACGGAAACGATAAATACAATTATGCATATGCTGGTTTAGAGTTTGCTTTAGGTACCGGAAAACAATTGGCTTTCCATAATCCGGTAGCTTTAACGTACGATGAAGCTTTAAAAGCAAAACAAACTGCAGAAGGTTTAAAATCTGATTTAAATGCTCAAAAGGCTGAAAATGCAAAACTACGTTCAGAAATGAACGACATCTTGAAAGATACAGATGGCGATGGTGTTGCAGATAAATTAGACAAATGCCCTGATACACCAACTGGTACTGTTGTTGATGGTTCTGGTTGTCCGTTAAAAACTCCAGAAAAAGTTGTAGAGAAAGTAATCGTTACAGAAGAAGATCGTAAAGTTGTTAACGAAGCGATTAAAAACTTAGAGTTCGATTTAGGTAAAGCAACCATCCGTTCTAAATCTTATGCTTCTTTAAACAGAGTTGCTGCATTATTAATCCAGAAAAACTTTAGCTTAAAATTAGCTGGCCACACAGATAATACAGGCTCAAAAGAATTAAACTTGCGTTTATCAAAAGATAGAGCAGAATCTGTAAAAGCTTATTTAGTTTCTCAAGGTGCAAATGCATCACGTATTGAGGCTACTGGTTATGGTATGGGGCAACCAATTGCTACCAACAAAACAGCGGCTGGTCGTCAACAAAACCGTCGTGTAGAGTTTACCCTTTACTAGTCTGTTTTAACATACATTTTAAAGCGCCCCGATTTATTGGGGCGCTTTTTTGTAACAAATTTTTTCTCAAAATATCTTATAGCACTATCAGATTTTAGTTAGAACATTAATTAAATGTGATTAAAGTAAATAAGGTTAACTGACAGGTTTTGGAATAAAGAGATGTAGGGTTGTAGCAACGCAAGCGCAATTCTCAGTAATGCTTGTTTAACTAGGGAGGTAGATTATCATATCAGCTTTTATCACATAGTGATTCCTGTAGCAAATCGAATGTTTGAGAATATCTTCTGTGACAATTTTTTTTTAAAAAGTAAACGAATATTTTAAGAGAAATGTACGGTCTCTCAAAGGTATATCAAATACCAATAACTGGTTAGAAGTCGAATTTATCTGCCTATAAACCTTCTGGGTTATTAAATTGAGGCACTGAAACTCAAAAAAGCTTTTCCACTTTGTAGGAGCATATTTTACATTCATATCCAAAAAAACATTGTGCATAGGTTGTTGTAATTTCTGTTTGTACAAAGTGAAATTATAAGCCACATTGTATGATAGTTTTTGGTTTAACTGATGTTGCCAAGTAGATTTTAACTTCTCGATATTAGTAGTGTTTACAGTTTTACCATTTACTGTACTTTGCTCGTTTATAAATCTTGAAAGCTCTCCACTTACCGAAACTGTAATTTTATTAAATATTTTTTTCCTGACAGTTAATGCAGTAGCGATACTTTTAACGTTGAAAGGCAGAATCTCGTTGTTATAAAAATTAAAACCCCTTTGTAGGCTTGTATTAGCATTTGCCATGATATTTAATGAAGCAAAATATAAATATTTAGAAATACTGCCACCCAAAGCGTATTTTTTTGCGGTATTTTTAAAATTAATAGCAGTAGATTTTGTTAGGCCATTATCAATTTCAAAAGAGTTGATAAAGTTTTGTTGCGTTTTATCGTAACCTAGGTTTAAATTGTAAAAGAACATTGCTAAAGGTTTGCGATAGCTAAACCTAACGTTTGCCGAGTTGTTATTTGTTATGGGTAATGGCGTTTCGTTAAAATTAAACTCCCTGTAATTTACCAAAATGCTGCCCGGGTATATGTCTTCCACTTCTCCAAAAGTAGTTTGTTTAAGATATCTAAAATTAATTTCACTGTACCGGCCTAAATTTTTACGAAAATCTATAGAAGGGTTCAGTGAAAAATATCTGTTTTTTTTATAGATAAAATCTGTTTTACTGTCGTAATCTATAAAGTTGAATGTTGGCGTTACCTCCGCAATAATAACGCCTTTTTTAAGGAGGTAAGTTGCAGATGCCTTGCCCAATAGTCCTAAATTATTAAATATTACATCATTTTTAAATCTATCGCCCACTGCCGAAGTAACGTGTAAGCTGTCGGTTTTGTATAAATTGCTGGTTAGTAGATTGCCATTATACGATAAACCTATTGCGGTAGAAAGTATAAATTTGTTGAATTTTGTTTTAAAGGTTATAGCTTGGTCAATGAACGTATTTTTGGTTTGCGTCTGTTGTGCTAAAAAGAGATAACTTTTATTGTTATTGATAATATTTTCATGCAACCCAGGAGCGGTTTCTAAACGCTCATTTAATTTGTAATACTGCGTCAAGCCATTGTACTGAAGTATATTGTTTATTCCCAGCGCTTTTATTACCACCGTTTCATTACTAACGGATAAATATTGTGTTGGCAAATTTTGCGTTAATTCTTGATCGTTCTGTATGGTGCTTCCATTTTTTTTCCATGTTGGTAAATCTAACTTGGTAAGAGATTTTACATAAATGGCATTACTGTTTTTTTCTATTTGAGATTGTATTTGCCACTGGTTAAGCCTGTGTAAATGGTTCTGTATTTCGGTGTACCTAACTGTATCGCGGTTAAGGAAATAATTAACCGAGTTGTTAAAATTATATCTCCTTTTTAACTGTAGCGTAGCCACATTCATTCTTAAGGTCCAATCAGATTTTAGTTTAAAAAGCGCATTAATATTTCCTGCAAAATCATTGTTCATCAAGTAATACTTTTCATCTAGTGATGGGAGTTCGCTACTTGTAATCGACAGGAATGGTGCAGCTTTTTTTAAAATGGTTTCGTTGTTTGAGGATACGCCAACGTCGGCATTTTCATGTTCTAAATTTTCGCCAACATTATTGGCTTTTAGGTTGTTGATGCTCTTATTTTTTGATTTAAAGAACATGTTATTAAACTCACCACTATAGGCACTATTTCCGAGACCAGCATGACCGGTATTAATGGTTATTGCTTTGGCGCTATCGGTAAGTTTAAGATTTAGGGCAACGTTATTGGTAACCGTATATCCGTTTAGGGCTTTTATAGGCTGGTCCCGTTCTATAACCTGTACTTGTTCTACAGCATTTACCGGTACATTGTTGGTGGCCAGTTTATATCTGCCATCCAACAGATTGTCGCCATCAAGGTAAACCTTTGATATTGGTTTTCCGTTGTAGCTGATAGCGCCTTTGTCGTCTATTTTTATGCCAGGCAACCTGCCAATCAAATCGGCAATCACCCTATCATTTTGTTCTTTAAAGGCTTTCACATTGTAACTTAAAGTATCGCTAACAAGCGATACTTTTTTTAGTGAAGTAACCTTAACTTCTTTTAAAAGATTTACTTTTTTTTTAAGGATGATGGTATAAGGCTGGCTTGTATAACTGCTAATAGGTACTATCTTTTGTTCATATCCCATTGCTGTTACTTTTATAGAAAGGCTGTTGTCATTTGTTTGGAGTTTACAGCTAAAAACGCCCTGTTGATTGGTATTGGTAAAGGCTAAACCCGAGCCATTCTTAGTAACTATTGCAATGGTGGCAACATCAAGCGGTACAGCTAAGCTATCTTTTACCACACCATTTATAGTAATTGTTTGCTGGGCCGATGCTAAGATAATCGATAACAACAAAGCCCAGGTTGCTAACAAATGTTTTAAATACAAGCTTTCTAATTAATTTGTTAATTCTAAGGGGTAGTTCATGGTAAACTTCTTTTTTGAGGCAGTACCGTTATTACCTCCGCCACTGCTGGTAACTTTATCTATTGTAATGCCACTTCCAAAATCATCCGTACCCAAGCCTTCAGCTTCTGCCTTTCTCATACGTTCGTATTCTTTTAACGAGGTTGAAATTATTTTTGTTGGTATATTTACCGATGGAATATTTTGAAAACTTCCAGTAGTTACCACTTTGGTGCATGTAAATTTTATAAAATAATTATCGTCGTATGCTTCTAAAATAAGCCCGGGCAAACCATTTAATTTCCATGGGCCAAAATTTGCGGCTATGTCGGTAGTAAACCATGCTGTATATTTACGCCCCTTAACCATTGCAGTGGCCATTTGTGCGGTATAACCTAACAATTGTTTGGTGTCTTTTTCAATTTTCCAATTGGTTTTTGCTGTGCTCTCGTTAATTAAATAGCTTTGCTGGTTATGGTTTTTTACTACCGATAGTTTTAGCTTATCAACATAAATATCATCTTCTGTAGCAGGCAAAATAACGCCCATGTTAATTACATTGTTGTTTTTGGTTTCGGCCTGTTTTAATGCCGCCTGAATGGTAGAGTCTTGCTTTAACCGCGTTTGGCTGGTGTAAAGGCTTTTCTCAGTATTAAATGCCAAAATAAAATCCTCGCTAAAAACTTTTGCTTTTTGTGTAGTATCTTTTATATGATAAAATTGGTAATAGGCAATAGTTGTGGGTTGCTCGGGCAGTTTTGTGCTTTTATAGCTGAACGAGTATAAAACGAACAGGGATAATACCGGTGCAATAAATTTTAAATATCTGTGCATCTTTTTTTTTATAATGAATTAAAAACCATCCTCTTGCTTAATTATGTTATATTAATAGGGGTGAAAACAACCGTCACCAAACCAACCATCAGCAATACCGTTGTCAAAATAATTTACAGCAGATTGCATTAACGTCATATCATCAACATGGTTAGCGCCAGATACATGTATATTCCATTTCGTGCCACATGCGTCGGTAAACTGGAAGGTCTTTGCCCTGCGTAACAAGCTACTTTGTTTGTTGTTCACATCTAAATAGATGTTTTTTACAATTGCAACATTTTTAAATAACTTGGCTACTGGAGAAGCCTTCAATTTTAAATCGTTAGCAGATGCACTAAATCCTATTAGTGTGCATATAACTGCGAAAAATATTTTCCTCATAACTTTTTTCTTTATATTTCTATTATTATCCTACCCAGAAACAACCAGTTATAAGATTGTCTTTAAAGTAATCCCATGCGAACTGCCACAACGAATGATTAGATGCACTACTTGCACCTGAAACATATATTGTAGTTTGTGCTCCACAAGCATCTGTAAATGTGAAATTCATCTGTCTGCGAAATAGGCCAAGTTGTTCATTTGCAATCTTTCCAATCTCAACTTTATTGGGCTGCGGCAAATTTTTTACAACAATATTTGCCGAGTTCGGTTTTGCAACAGGTAATCTTAAATCTTTTGCGTAAGCGCCGGTACCTAGTACCGCGAATGCGAGTGCGAATAATAATTTTTTCATTTTCGTTAAATTTTTAATAATCTACGTAAGATAAAGGATGGTCTTAATTCATTTTGTTAGTGTAAAATTCAGTACAAAAATCCCAAACCCAAACCCCTAATCCATATCCGAATGTTAAGTGCAAATATTCGTAGTGTTTCATCTCATATTCGAAATAATTAAACTCATCATTTTATGATATTGATTGTTTAACTACGGATATCAGATTAAATCCAACGAATATTTACCCGTAGTTTCTAATCCATTATCTATTGTTACTTTTAAAAATGTTTTACATCAAATGCTTTCTCCGCTTAGCTAAAAAATAATGAGCTTAAAAATAAATATTGCTGTTTCTATAATTTCCATATGCATTGTCTCATCCTGTAGGCCAAAAAAAACGCCGAAAAGCGATATCAAAAACCTACAGGTTAATACCGTTACAGAAAAGGATTACCTGCAAAAAATATTCGATTTGGATACAGTGCCAACCGGTAAGGTCAAAATGGCCATTATCCTAAAAGAAGATCATGTTTTTAAGCATGATGCCCACTACAATACCAACCCATTTTATCATTATTTTAAGGCAAGAGCTTATGAATTAGAAAGAAAAACAGATAGCGCCATAATTGCCTACAAAAAAATGAAAATCAAAAGGAAATGGGATGATATCGATTTGCTTAAAACTTGTAGCATAGTTGACCATACTATAAATAACAGCGTAATGGTAGAGGCTGTATTGATGAGTCAGATTGTTGCTGCCACGAAAATAGCCGAACGTAAAAAGAGCAAACTGGTTTACAAGTATTACGATTTATTAGCAAAAGCCTATTACCAGAACCAAAACAATAAACAAGCACTTTATTATTCGGAACTTTACTACCAACACCATCCGCATAAATGGCACAGGGTCGTTAAGCAACGCTATTACGATATTTGTTTTTTGTTGGCGTCCAGGCTTCAGGATTATAAAAAGATGGCTAGTTACAATACTAAAGCCCGCCTTTTGGCTAAAACTATTCCCGATAGCATGGCCCTGGCCCGTACGTATGATAATGAATCGCAGATTTATGCCCTGCAAAAAGATTACCGCAATGCTTTGGCAAGTAGTAAAATCTACTTTAATTATTTAGCTAAGATAAATATGCTACATGATGTTGCCTTCAATAATCTGGCAAAAAGCTATTTAAATGTCAATCAACCAGATAGTGCCATATTTTATTTGAAAAAAGGTATGGAGCTGGCCAAAAGTAACAACCCCGCAAAGCAGAAAAGTTATTTGTACAAGGGATTAATTGATGCCTATGCCATGAAGGGCGATTATAAACAAGCATTTAATGTTGCCCTTAAGGCCCACGCTATAGAAATAGAAGATTTAAAAGCTATTGATGTTGTTAAAATCCAAGAATTGCACGAAAAATACGAAGCAGGAAAAAAAGATCAGGATATTGCGGTTTTAAAAAGTAAAAACCAACTCAGCGAAAGTATTATCCGCCAGCAGAAATGGCTGATTTTTTCAGTCCTTATAGTGTTTTTAGGAACAATCGCATTAATTTACACCATATATAGACAGCGTAGTTTAAAAGAGAAGAACAAGTTATTGCGCAGCGAAAACCAAAGGCTAAACATAGAGCAAAAATTGTTACAGGCACAATTAAATCCGCATTTTGTTTTCAATGCCATAGCCAATCTGCAAAGCCTTATCGCATCGGGCGATACTTCCGAATCGGTACGTTACCTTTCTTTTTTCTCTAAATTGCTGCGCAATGTGTTGGAGCAAAGCCGGAGAGATTTTATACCTATAGATGAAGAAATTGCATCATTGCACAATTATATGCAGCTACAGCAAATGCGTTATCACCATCTTTTTGATTACGAGATTGTAGCTGATGAGCTGGATACAGAATCAACACTTATTCCACCTATGCTTGTGCAACCGTTTATAGAAAACGCCATTGAACACGGTTTTAGGAACATCCGGTATAAAGGTATGCTGAAAATTCAGTTTAAATTGGCCAATGAACAATTATTGATCACGGTAGACGATAATGGAAGCGGCATTACAAACAAAGGCAAGTTGCAGTCAGGTAAAACCTCGTTGGCACAGGTCATACTAAAACAAAGATTACAGGCATTGTTTAAACTAGACTGTCAACAGGCTAATTTTGCTATTGTAGATAAAAAAATAAATAACGATAAAGGTGTAAAAGTCCAGATCACTATTCCAGCGGTATATGAATAAAAACGGGATGAAACTTTATATTCTTGAAGATGAGGTGCTCATATTGCAGCACTTGTTGCAAATATTGCAAAAAATCAGTTTTCTTCAGGTTGTTGGCCACTCGGCCTATGTTGCAGCGGCATCAAAAGAAATTCCGCTTTTAAAGCCTGATGTCGTTTTGGCCGATATCAGGCTTAAAGACGGTGATAGCTTTACGCTGTTTAATAATATTGATATTGAAGATTTCCAGCTTGTATTTCTTACAGCTTACGATCAATATGCCATACAGGCGCTTAATTTAGGGGCTTTTGCCTACCTGTTAAAACCTATTGAGGATGATGCTTTAGCTGTAACATTAAAAAAGTGCTACCATCACCGTGAGCAAGAGCTATTTAATAAACAACAGCTGCAAATAGCCCGTAGCCATTATTTAGAAAATGGTATAAATAACAGCAAGCGTATAGCCTTAAAAAGTTTAGAATATATAGAAATTGTTTTAATAGAAGATATTATGTACTGCCAAAGCGATAAAGGGTATACCACTTTCTATTTAAAAGATAAACGCGAAATTCTGGTTTCTAAAGGATTAAAGGAATACGAACTGATGTTATTGCCAATGGGTTTTGTTCGATGCCATCAATCTTACCTCATTAACTTTAATTATGTAAAGAAATATTTTCGGGAAGGCTTTTTGCAAATGTACGATAGTAGCCAAATTCCGGTTTCTAGCCGTAAACGGGAAGAAGTGCTTAAATATTTGCAAAATATCTCTTAATGGTTTAAGGTTTTTAATGGGAACCATTTTGTTTTTACAGGCGTTTGGTTCAAAAATACTGTTAGTCTTTTCCAAATTGAAATCTGTTTTTGTTAGTCTAGTGTATTAGTTGGCCGTTTATATGAATTGCCCTCCTGAACGCAATGAAGGATCTTTTATGCAGACCTTAGTGAAAATGGCTTTGTGAGATTGTAACGTCAGTGGTTCTTCTGTTAGGGATTCTTCACTGTGTTCAGAATGACAGATTTTATAGGATGTCATTATCGGGAGGAACGACGAAGCAATCCTACTATTATTTATTTCTCAGAAAAACGATTTCTCAGAATGGTTAGTGATTAATCTATACGGATCGTCAAAGACATTTATTTAAGCGAAACAATTACCTTTTTGATTTCGCTTAAATCATTCATTTCAAAATTTGATGATTGTGGATAAAAACGCTGGTAAATGATTTTATCGTCTTTGCTATCATAAACACTGATTATTTTATCATTAGAACGTTGAGTGTAAACTACATACTTAATATTCGTTTCAGTATTCAAAATTAAACTATCCAATTCCTTGTACGATACAAATTTGAGTTTATAATTATAAGGTTCTAAAACTACCCCCGATTGAGGCAAAAGAGCCAGTTTGGACGAGAATACCTGCTTAATATACTCAGGCACATACAGCGTTTCTTTTGTTAATTCTGGTAAACGGACCTTATTGTAAAACTGGTAATCTAAATTACAATCCTTGTTTGCGAGCAATCCATCATTAATCTGTTTTAAATAACCCATTAAAAACCCTGGCGACCAGTTTAGGAAACTAGACTTGTTGTAGAAGTTTGATAAAATATTATTTTTTATACTTCTTTTTGTGCCATATTGTTGATCCTGTGTTTGAACCAGCAGATTTGTGTTCCAATCAGCAAAAAGTGTAACTGTTGCCAATATACTTTCTTCCTTTACCTTAGGTTTTTTAGATGGCGTAATTAATTTTAGCGCATAAACGATATTTACATTGGTTGTACTGTCTAGCTTTTCGGCATAACCATCAAAATAAAAAAAAGAGTAATTTGAAAGCGTATCGTAACGGGCAAGCTCTTCGGGTTTAATAATTTTATAAGGTGTAATGGTCCAGTTTTTTTTAATGGCCCGATCAAATTTTTCCAATTCAGCATAATCCGTATACTGTAAAGTAAACAAGGTTGTTGTTTTTTTAAATGTCTCTAATTTTTGACTGTTTAAAAGAGCAGCTCCGAAATAAGATACCTGACTTTTACAAATTGTAGCCCATAAAATAAATAGGCTAAATAAGAGAATTCCTCTAGCTTTTAACATATTAAGTGTTTTCATTTTGTGTTTGACTATGATAAGAAAAATTTGACAAATATTTTGAATTTTTCTATTGCATTAACAAAATACATTCATTAGCTTTGTTATGCAAGCATAATAAATTAGCAAAAATGAAACAACAACAAACCATAGATTACCACGTTAAGTTTGCCTGGCAAAATATGTTTAATAAGTACAATCAAATGGCATCTGGTTTTGGGATTACCCAGGCCATTGGTTATATGCTTATTAATATAGATGATGCCGAGGGAACTGCGGTTTCAAATTTAGCTGGCTTACTTGGGGTGAAAGCAACCAGTTTATCCCGTATGTTAAATAATATGGAAGAGGCCAACCTCATTTATCGTGAAACATCTGCAGGCGATAAACGATCGGTAAAGGTTTTTCTAACTGATTTCGGTAAAGAGAAAAAACAATTGGCCAAAGGTGTTGTTCGAAAATTTAATGAATATCTCGATGAGCATTTCTCTAAAAAGGAGAAAGAGACTTTTATTAACCTATTGATCAAACTAAATGATATCACTGTAGCCTATACTGTTGATTAACAAATATAATAATCAAATCTGTTTGGTAGGTTGCTGCATACATGGTACTATCAGACTAATGAAAAGCAAATAGATAATGAAACGAAGCATTAATAAAGTTGCAGTTTTAGGTTCGGGTATTATGGGGTCGCGTATTGCATGCCACTTCGCCAATATTGGTGTAGAGGTATTGTTATTAGATATTGCCCCGAAAGAGCTAAGTCCCGAAGAACAGGCAAAAGGATTAACACTGGATAACCCAGCTGTAAAAAATCGGATTGTTAATACAGCTTTGCAAACGGCTGTAAAAACAAATCCATCTCCAGTTTATAGCAAAAAGGCACTAAATAAGATCAAAACTGGAAATTTCGACGATGATATGCCGAAAATTGCCGGTTACGATTGGGTAATTGAAGTTGTGGTCGAAAATCTTGATATCAAGAAAAAAGTTTTCGAGCAGGTAGAGCAGTTCCGTAAACCCGGCACATTGATTACCTCGAATACTTCTGGTATTCCAATTCACTTAATGGCTGAAGGAAGGACTGATGATTTTAAATCGCATTTCTGCGGAACACACTTTTTTAATCCGCCCCGCTATTTAAAATTATTGGAGGTTATCCCTACGCCGCATACGCAACCTGAAATTGTTGATTTTCTGATGCATTATGGCGATAAGTTTTTAGGAAAAACAACTGTTTTATGTAAAGATACCCCGGCTTTTATCGCCAATCGTGTAGGTGTTTATTCCATCATGGCACTTTTGCATCTAGTTGAAAAATTGGATCTGACAGTAGAAGAGGTTGATAAATTTACCGGACCAGCCTTGGGTAGACCAAAATCGGCTACTTTCCGTACTTCGGATGTGGTGGGTTTAGATACCATGATCAAAGTAGCAAAAGGACTTTACGATAATTGTCCGGATGATAAAGCACATGATTTGTTTAAACTTCCAGTATACGTGCAAAAAATGGAAGAGAACAAATGGCTTGGCGACAAAACCAAACAGGGTTTCTATAAAAAGACAAAAACTGCTGATGGTAAAACCGAAATCCTTGCGCTTGATTTAAAAACTTTAGAATACAAACCACAGCAAAAAGTAAAATCGGCTACCTTAGAAATGACTAAGCCGGTTGAAAATCTTCGTGAACGCATGAAGATTTTTGCAAAGGGAAAAGATAAGGCAGGCGAATTGTTCCGCCATTCTTCATTTGGTTTATTTGAATATGTATCAGATAGGATTCCAGAAATTTCTGACGAACTCTATCGTATCGATGATGCCATGCGTGCAGGTTTCGGTTGGGAACTTGGTCCCTTCGAACTTTGGGATGCAGTTGGCGTAAAAGAAGCCATCGAAGGGATGGAGCAATATGGCAATAAAGCTGCGGCTTGGGTGCATGAAATGCTCGATGCCGGGAATACTTCATTCTATAAAGTAGAAAATGGCGTTAAAAAATATTACGATATCCCTTCAAAAAGTTATAAAGCCTTACCGGGAACGGATGAGTTTATCATTTTAGATAACCTCCGCGAAAATAAAACCCTTTGGAAAAACTCAGGTGTTTCCATTATCGATCTGGGCGATGGCATTCTGAATGTAGAATTCCATACCAAAATGAATACCATTGGCGGTGATGTGATTTCGGGTATCAACAAAGCGATTGATATGGCCGAGAAAGATTACCGTGGTTTGGTAATCGGCAATGATGGTGCAAACTTCTCTGCCGGGGCAAATGTTGGGATGATTTTTATGATGGCGGTAGAGCAGGAGTGGGATGAATTGAATATGGCGATCAGAATGTTCCAGAATACTTCGATGCGCATCCGTTATTCTTCTATTCCGGTTGTGGTTGCCCCACATAATTTAACCCTGGGCGGTGGTTGCGAGTTTAGTTTACATGCCGATCATGTTCAGCTCTCTGCCGAAACTTATATGGGTTTGGTTGAGTTTGGTGTTGGCGTTATCCCTGGTGGTGGCGGAACAAAAGAATTTGCTTTGCGTGCTTCTGATGAGTATAAAGATGATCAGATTGTGCAAAATGCCCTGAAAGACCGTTTCTTAACCATCGGAATGGCGAAAGTTTCTACTTCTGGTTACGAGGCTTATGAACTGGGCTATCTGCAAAAAGACAAATTCTCCATCTCGATGAACCGGAACCGCTTATTGGCCGATGCTAAAGCTAAAGCAATAGAATTGGCTGATGCTGGTTATACAAAACCCGTGCAACGGAACGATATTAAAGTGCTAGGAAAGCAAGGTTTGGGAATTGTTTATGCAGGTGCAAATAGCATGTATGCAGGGCATTTCATTTCCGAGCACGATAAAAAAATATCCGAAAAATTAGGTTATGTGATGTGTGGCGGCGACTTATCGGCTCCAACAGATGTAACAGAGCAATATTTATTGGATCTGGAAAGAGAAGCATTTTTATCACTTGCAGGTGAGCGGAAATCGTTAGAGCGGATTCAAAGCATTATTACCAAGGGGAAACCGTTGAGGAATTAGTGAGTTAAATGTTTAGATATGAGTATCAAGTATCAAGATACGAATGTTGAATAAAGTTTTACTTACATTAATAACAAATAAAACAATGCGAGGATTAGGTCTTGATACTTGATTCTGGCTACTAGATACTAAAACAATGGAAGCATATATTATAGCCGGATATCGTACAGCAGTGGGCAAAGCGCCCCGTGGCGTATTCCGTTTTACAAGAGCTGATGATTTAGCCGCAGAAGTAATCAGGGCTTTAGTGGCATCGGTTCCGAATTTAGATAACGAACAGATTGATGATGTAATTGTGGGTAACGCTACTCCAGAAGCAGAGCAAGGCTTAAATATTGGCCGTATGATTTCGCTAATGGGGTTGGATACTGATAAAGTTCCTGGTGTTACGGTAAACCGCTATTGTGCATCGGGTTTAGATACCATTGCTACAGCAGTTGCCAAAATTAAGGCTGGCATGGCCGATTGCATTATTGCAGGTGGTGTAGAGGTGATGAGTGGAATGCCTTTTGGAGGTTGGAAGCTTGTACCAAATGCGGAGGTTGCAAAAAACAATCCAGACTGGTATTGGGGTATGGGCTTAACCGCCGAGGCAGTAGCTAAAGAATATAATGTGAGCCGTGAAGATCAAGATGCTTTTTCGTTAAAATCTCATGAAAAAGCCATTCACGCTATAAAAAACGGTCATTTAAAAGACGGTATTCTACCTATCACAGTAAACGAAAATTACCTCGATGCCAACCTTAAAAAGAAAACCCGTTCTTACGTGGTTGATACCGATGAGGGCCCACGAGCAGATACTACTTTAGATAAGTTGGCGAAATTAAAACCCGTATTCGATGCTGTTGGAAGTGTAACCGCGGGTAATTCATCGCAAACATCTGATGGGGCAGCTTTTGTGCTAGTGGTGTCTGAAAAGAAAATGAAAGAATTAAACGCAGAACCGATTGCCAGGTTGGTAAGTTACGGTGTCGCAGGAGTTCCGCCACGCATTATGGGGATTGGCCCAATTGAGGCAATTCCAAAAGCATTGAAACAAGCGGGTTTGAAAAAAGAAGATATCGATTTAATCGAACTGAACGAAGCTTTTGCCTCACAGTCGTTAGCCGTAATCAGAACACTGGATTTAAATCCAGATGTAATTAATGTAAATGGTGGTGCAATTGCATTAGGGCATCCGTTGGGCTGTACAGGAGCAAAACTTACCGTACAGATTATGAATGAGCTAAAAAGACAGAACAAAAAGTACGGAATGGTAACCATGTGCGTAGGAACCGGGCAAGGTGCAGCGGGGATTTTTGAACTATTTTAGGCAGATCGTCATTTCGAGGCACTAAGCAATCTTAATGCTTTGTGTTGATAATAGGGACAGTTGTGTGATTGCGAGGCACGAAGCAATCACAACCGAGTAAGGCAAATGCTAAGAGCGATCGTCACCCCGAATTTATTTCGGGGTCTTAATTACAAAGTGGCTTAGCATGAAAGATGCTGAAATAAATTCAGCATGACGATGCGGCAAGAAGAATGAACAAAAAATGAAAATTAAGCGATTTCAATTGTCGCTACTAGATACTAAAACAATGGAAACAACTGAAAAAAAGACAATTAAAGGCGGTGAATTCTTAATTAAGGATACCACTTATCAGGAAGTATTTATCCCTGAAGAATTTGATGAAGAGCAGCAGATGATTGCACAAACCTGTCGCGATTTTCTGGCGGCTGAGGTTTATCCCAATTTAGATAAAATTGACAAACAGGAAGATCCCGAGCTCATGCCTACACTTTTAACCAAAGCTGGTGAACTGGGTATTCTTGGTGTTTCGGTACCGGAAGAGTACGGCGGTTTTGGTAAAAACTTCAATACTTCCATGCTGGTTGCAGACGTTGTAGGTGCAGGCCACTCTTTCGCCGTTGCACTTTCTGCTCATACCGGAATTGGTACCTTACCAATTTTATATTATGGTAATGAAGCACAAAAAGCAAAGTATATTCCTAAGCTAGGCTCTGGCGAATGGAAGGCTGCTTATTGTTTAACTGAACCAAACTCAGGTTCGGATGCGAACTCTGGTAAAACCAAAGCCACGCTGAGCGATGATGGTAAACACTATATCATTACAGGACAGAAAATGTGGATTACCAATGGTGGTTTTGCCGATATTTTTATTGTTTTCGCTAAAATTGACGATGATAAAAACTTAACTGCATTTATTGTAGAGAAAGATTTCGGTGGCATAACCATGAATCCCGAAGAACATAAAATGGGTATTAAAGGTTCTTCAACCCGTCAGGTTTTCTTTAACGATTGTCCGGTGCCGGTTGAGAACATGTTGAGCGATAGAGAAAACGGTTTCAAAATAGCGGTTAACATTTTAAATATTGGCCGTATTAAATTATCAGCGGCAGCTATTGGTGCTTCAAAAGCAACTTTAAATACAGCGATTAATTATTCGAATGAGCGGATCCAGTTTGGCCGCCCGATTTCTAAATACGGCGCCATCCGTTTTAAAATTGCAGAGATTGCTTCTAAGCTTTACGCTGTTGATGCGGCGAACTACCGTGCAGGTCAGAATATTGATGATACTTACGATCAACTGGTTGCAGGTGGAATGGAATCTGGTAAAGCAAGGTTAAAATCTGTTGAGCAATTTGCGGTAGAGTGTGCCATTTTAAAAGTATGGGGTTCTGAAGCTTTAGATTATACTGTGGATGAAGGTGTGCAGATTTACGGTGGCATGGGTTTTAGTGCCGATGCGCCAATGGATAGGGCTTATCGTGATGCACGTATCAACCGGATCTTCGAAGGTACAAACGAAATTAACCGTTTATTAACCGTTGATATGATGCTGAAACGCGCCATGAAAGGTGAACTGGATTTAATGACACCTGCTACAGCAGTTGCAGCTGAATTAATGAGTATCCCTGATTTTGGCGAAGAAGATACCACCTTGTTTGCTGCAGAGAAAAAAGTGCTCTCGAATTTGAAAAAAGCAACTTTAATGGTGGCTGGTGCTGCGGTTCAAAAATTAATGATGACCTTAAGCAAAGAGCAGGAAATTTTAATGAACATTGCAGATATGGCCAGTTATGTTTATGTGCTCGAATCGGCATTGTTGAGAACAGAAAAATTAGCAAGTATCCGTGGAGAGGAAGCAGTTGCAGGCCAATTAGATCTATTAAGAATTTATTTGGTAGAAGCAGTTGATGGTATAGCCAAAGCGGGTAAAGAAGCGCTTTGGGCATTTGCCGAAGGTGATGAGCAACGTATAATGCTTGTTGGTTTACGCCGTTTTACCAAAGTAGAACCATTTAATGTTAAAGATGCCCGTCAAAGAGTTGCCCAACAGCTTATTGAAGCAAATAAGTATATTTTTTAAGGTAGGTTTAGGGTAGAGGGTTTAAGGTTTAGGGTTTGGGTGCATTAACTCAGGCGCTAAACCTTTTTTGGTTTTTAATACATAGTGTTTTTTCATATGAGTTGTTTTTTATCCTATTTTGTCATGTTGAGCCTGTCGAAACACCTTAACCGAATTTTAACAAATGCTTCGTTCCTAACATTGATAGATTCCAAAAGAAAGTTCGTCATTGCAAGGAGGAATGACGAAGCAATCTTACAACTATGGGGTATAGCGACCGTATTAAGATTGCTTCATCATAATTGAAAAATTAGCTTAGTTTTTAAGGTTGCGTAATTAAAATCATATTTTCGCGCATGTTTAAATTTAGATTACTTCCGATACTTCTTTTATGTGTAGCTATGGTTTCATCTTGTAAAAAAGATGAAGACCCTGAAAAACAAATTGCCGATTTCATCAAACAAAATAATATTAACGCAGTTAGAGATGATTCTGGCTTATATTATCAGATCATTAAACCCGGTTCGGGGTCGTTCACTTATCCAAATAACACCAAAATAACCATTAAATATGAAGGTAGGTTATTAGATGGAACTGTATTTGATAATGGCGATGGCAAAGAGCAGACCTTTAATCTTGCCGAACTAATATCTGGTTGGAGAATCGGTATCCCTAAAATACAAAAAGGTGGAGAAATAAGATTAATCGTTCCGCCGGGTTTGGGTTATGGAAGCAGTTCGGTAGGTCCTATCCCTGGTAACGCTGTATTAGATTTTACCATACAGCTGTCTAATACACAATAAGCGTACAGACTAAGGATAAAAGACTAAATTCAAATCAAAATGCCGCTTTAGTCTTTTTGATTTTACCTTTAAGCGCCTTAAAATTGTTAAAATAGGTTAAAAATTGTAGCATCCGTATTAAAAGCTTATTTTTGCGATTGATGGTTAAGTTTAAATATTTTATACTCATGATCTGCTTTGCAGGGTGCTTAGCAGCCTGTAAGAAAAATGTGCCGGTTGATGATTACGACCCTACTCCACAATTTAAGGCCGATACTGCTGCAATAAGTGCTTTTGTTAAGACTAATAATATCTCGGCTACGAAAGATGCCAGTGGTATATTTTATCAGATATTAGAGCCTGGGACTGGAAGTGTAGAGTATAAAGCATCTACAAAAATCACGTCAGATTATGAAGGGAGATTATTAAACGGAACTATTTTCGATAGTACCAAAGGAACCCCAACCTCGTTTCTACTCGGAAACGTTATTGTAGGATGGCAATTTGGGATTCAAAAAATACAGAAAGGTGGTAAGATCAGATTGATCATACCTTCTTATTACGCTTATGGGACACAATCACCTTCAGCTTTGGTTCCGGCAAATTCAATACTCGATTTTACTATAACACTTACAGACGTACAATAATAAATGAACAAATTTACTAAACTTAGCCTATTTGCACTTTTACTGGCTACTACAATCTTCAGCTCATGTAAAAAGGAATATGAGTCTATTGAAAGTGTAGATGATGCCGCTATCCAGGCTTATCTTAAAAAGAATAATCTTACCTTCACTAAAGATACAAAAGGCTATTATTATAAACTCACCGACGTAGGTTCTGGTGCAAGTGTTGCAAACCAAGATTCGGTTTATTATTCATATATCTTTAAAACCTTATCCGGGCAGGTGCTAAATCAAACATCTGATTTAATGATTCCAGGAACCTTTTTGGGTTATACAGATCGATTTACCATTAATAACGTATCGTATGTATTTACACCAATTAGAGAAGTGTTAACCAAATTAAAAAGAGGTGGCAAAGCAACTTTAATTATGCCTTCTAGTATGGCTTTTGGTAGGAACGGCGTAAGTTTTTTAAATATTGGTTCGAATGAAAATATCCTTGTTGATTTAGGGATATATGCTGGAGCGAAAAGACATGAAATAGACGAGTTTGAGATCAATAAATTTATTACCAACAATAATTTAACACTGATTAAAGATCCTTCCAGAGCGCGATATAGTATTACCACCCCTGGAACAGGAACAGACGTAATTAATGTGAACTCTACAATAGTTGCTAACTACACCGTGCGCTATTTAGATGGAACAGTTTTACAAAGTAGTACCGATGGAACTTTTACTGATGTTCTGAGTAATTTATATAAAGGGTGGCAGTTAATATTGCCGGGAAAAGTAACAGCCGGGGGAAAGCTTCGTTTGATTATCCCTGCTGATTTAGCTAACGGGGTATCTCCTTTAGATTTCGATATTGAAATTGTAAAGGTTACGAATTAGATAACGCCTCTTTAAAAACTTTTAAAACCCTTTCTCTTGCAAATGTATGCTCAACTATTGGTTGGGCATATTTTTTTGTCCCAAATTCTGGCACCCACTTTTTAATATATTCGACCCTAGGGTCGAATTTTTTGGTTTGGAGTTCAGGGTTAAAAACCCTAAAGTATGGTGCGGCATCGTTCCCTGATCCGGCGGCCCATTGCCAGCCGCCTACATTGCTTGCCATTTCGTAGTCCAATAATTTTTCGGCAAAATAAGCTTCTCCCCACCGCCAATCGATGAGTAAATGTTTGGTTAAAAAACTGCCCACAATCATGCGTACACGGTTGTGCATCCAGCCGGTTTGGTTGAGCTGCCTCATGCCAGCGTCTACAATGGGATAACCCGTATTGCCATCGCACCAGGCCTTAAATTCAGCTTCGTTGTTGCGCCATTTAATTTTATCGTATTGTTTTTTAAAAGAATCGAAAGCGGAGTAGGGGAAGTGCCAGAGTATGGTCATATAAAATTCCCGCCATGCCAATTCTGAAAGCCAGACGTCCGATTTTGCTTCCAATGCATCCTTTACAGCTTTTCTGATGCTTAATGTTCCAAAACGCAAATGCAGTCCGATATGTGTGGTGCCATCGAGCGCAGGGAAATCACGTTCTTTTGCATAATCATCGAGTTTGTTTTTATAGTTGATTTTCGGGAAATCCAGTTTGCTCTTTTCAAAGCCCATCTCTTTTAACGTTACACCAGGCAAATGCTCAGTTTTAAGTAAATTTTCGAAGTATTTTTTAGTAGGATAAGCCTTCACATAAAAATCGTTTAGCTTGGCATGCCATTGTTTGTAAAAAGGGGTAAAAACAGTGTAAGGTGTTTTATCTGCTTTTAGGATTTCGTTTTTTTCAAAAATAACCTGATCCTTGTATGTTTTGAAGGCTATTTTTTCGCTGGTTAAAAATTCGGCCATGTTATCATCACGTTCGCGGGCATAAGGTTCGTAGTCATGATTGGTATATACACCCTTAACATCATATTCCTTTAAAATCTCTGACCATATTTTTTCGGGCTTGCCATATTTTACCAATAAATCTGACCCATGTAGCTGAAGTTCTTTTTTTAAATCCTCAATGGTTTGGTAAATGAAAGTTACGCGGGCATCAGCTGTTGGAAGTTTATCCAATATGTTTTGATCAAAAATAAACAATGGTAAGACCGGGTAACCACTTTTAAGTGCATGATACAAAGCAGTATTATCTGTTAAACGTAAATCGCGGCGAAACCAGTGAATGGATATTGAAGTCATTAAAGGGAATTATAAGGAAACAAATTATTTTGAAGATTTGAACAATTGAAGAAGCGTTTGGAGCTGAACGTTTGGCGTGGGTTAACCAATTAACCCTATTTGTACAGATCCTTCAAAGCATCCTCCAAATGGGTGAATTTAAATTTGAATCCTGCATCTAAGATTTTTTGAGCTGAGGTATTGTTGCTCATTAAAACAGCTTCAACACGTTCTCCCAATAACAATTCCAGTGCCTTTTTTGGAACCTTGATCGGCCAAACAGGACGGTGCAGCTGTTTAGCAATGGCTTTGGTTAGCGCCTTATTGGTGACTGGAAAAGGAGCACAGGCATTATAACAATTCTCCATTTTAAGATTTTCGATGGCTTCGATGTACATTTCTACCATATCATCAATATGCAGCCAGGGAGTCCATTGTTTACCTGTACCTAAAGCTGCTGCGGCAAATAACTTAACCGGTTTATCGAGTTGCGGTAAGGCGCCGCCATGATTGCTTAAAACGATTCCGGTACGGAGTTTTACAATTCTGAGGCTTAGCTTTTTACCTTGGTCTACAGCATCTTCCCAAAGTTTACAACATTCGGCTAAAAATCCGTAACCATTTGGACTTTCTTCGGTTAAAATTTCATCACCACAATCACCATAAAAACCAACTGCAGAAGCAGAAATAAACGATTTTAGCTGATTGTCGGGTTTTGATTTAATGGTTTTAAAGAGTAATTCTGTTGATTTTACACGACTATCGATGATCTGTTTTTTGCGTTCGTTGGTCCATTTTTTATCGGCCACAGGTTCTCCCGCTAAATGGATAATGGCATCTACACCATTCAAACAGTCAGCATCAATAGTTCCATTGTGAACATCCCACACAAAATTATTCGGATTTTTGTCTTTCTTTCTCGAAAGTGTGTTCACCTCATAACCTTTATTTAGTAAATGTTTTTTCAGCTTAGTACCCACAAGTCCTGTAGCCCCGGTAATCAGAATCTTCTTAGCCATCTTTTTAAAACAGCAAAGATACAAAAGGGTTTTTATGGCTTCATTTAAAACGATATTAATTCAGTTCTAATTCTTTTGTTACCTATTTGTAAAGAATTATTTAGGGGTTTGATGAAGAAGAAAAATAAGATAAATTTGTAAACGCGTTCTTACACCCTTTTCGATAAAAGATGTCCAAAAAAATTTTAGTCTGGTTTAGAAATGATCTTCGCTTGCATGACAATGAAATGCTGGTCGAGGCGATTGCTAAATCTGATTCAATTTTGCCTGTTTACATTCTCGATCGCCGTTCTTTTGGCGAAACAAAATACGGTACGTTAAAAACAGGTAATATTAGAGCACAGTTTATTTTAGAAAGTGTTTTAGGATTACGCAATTCTTTAAAACAGATTGGCGGTAACTTGCTTATCGCCGAAGGCAACCCCGAAGATATTATTCCTCAACTCGTTCAGGAATATGAGATTACCGAAGTTTACCATCACCGTGAAGTGGCACGCGAAGAAACGCATGTTTCAACTTTGGTAGAAAATGCACTTTGGAAATTACGCATCAACCTGAAACATTTTATCGGCCATACCTTATATAATAAGGAAGACCTCCCTTTTCCCATTAAGGATATTCCCGACGCCTTTAACCAATTTAAAAAGAAAATTGAACGCGATTCGATTATCAAGCCTTGTTTTGCGGCACCCGATCGGATTAACGTAGCCGAGGTGATTGACTGGGGAACATTATCTTCGTTAGAAGATCTTAATCTGTTGCCACAGCAAAAAGACCAACGTTCTGATTTTGAATTTGTTGGTGGCGAGGCCGAAGGATTAGCACACCTTCAAAAAGTGATTGTGGCTATGCAGCAGGCTGCAACAACCAAGAATTTAATTCTGGCTTCAAAACTATCAGCATGGCTGGCCATGGGTAGTTTATCGCCACGGAAAGTATACTGGGAAATTAAAAAGATGGAAGGTGTGCCCAATACAAAAGCCATGTTCAATCATATTTTATTAGGCCTGCTTTGGAGAGATTATTTCCGTTTCATGTTTAAAAAATATGGCAATACTTTTTTTAGTCCGGATGGATTTGGCAGCCAGGGACTGGTTGACATTGTGAATGAGCAGGATAATTTTAGTAAATGGAAAAATGCGCAAACAGGTTTTGCTGTGGTAGATGCGGTGATGACAGAGCTAAATCAGACCGGCTTCATTTCGAATATCGCCAGACAAACCGCTGCCTTATATCTAATCAATAATTTAGAAGTAAGCTGGGTTTTTGGCGCAGCATATTTTGAAGAAAAGCTGATTGATTATAATCCTGCAAGTAATTGGGGAAACTGGGCCAATGTGGCAGGTGTAGGTAACGATCAGAAATCAAAAAGTGTTTTCGACATAGATAAAAATATCAAAAACCTCGACCCAAAAGGCAATTACTCCTTAACTTGGGCATCATAGTTGTAATGACTGAATGATAGAGTATTGAATGATGGAACTGAAATTTTATCGACTAATACAAGTGGTATTTTTGTTATTCTCTCATTCAATAATTTTCTCATTCAATAATTCTCATTTTAATCGAGATTTTTGCCATTTATATAAGGTAAAATTCTAATTTTGTAATGCTTATAGTAAACAGTTAATAATGGATAAATTATCTTATCTTAATGGCGCAAACGCCGAATATATAGAGTCTTTATATCAATCTTATCAACAAGATCCCGAGTCTGTTGAATTTGGTTGGCAGAAATTTTTTGAAGGTTTCGATTTTGGAAGAGGATCAGAAGCGCCTGCAGTAACAGCGGAAACTCCTGAACAATTTTTAAAAGAGGTTAATGTTTTAAATCTGATTGATGGCTATCGTAGCCGCGGTCACTTATTTACGCACACCAATCCTGTTCGCGAAAGACGTAAACATTTACCAACATTAGATCTTGCAAATTTTGGATTATCGGATGCTGACTTGGAAACCGTTTTCAACTCTGGTGTTGAGATTGGTATCGGTGCGGCAAAATTGAAAGACATTGTAGCCTTTTTAAAACAAACATACGCACACTCAATCGGTGCAGAATATAAGTTTTTACGTACACCTGAAGTGTTGAACTGGATTCAGCAGAAAATGGAAAGTGCACGTAATACCCCTAATTTCTCAATCGATGAGAAAAAACGCATTCTCCGGAAATTAAACGAAGCGGTAAGTTTCGAAAATTTCTTAGGCACCAAATTTTTGGGCCAAAAACGTTTCTCGTTAGAAGGAGCAGAAGCTTTAATCCCGGCTTTAGATTCAGTAATCGAAAAAGGTGCTGAATTAGGTATTGAGGAATTTGTAATTGGTATGGCACACCGCGGTCGTTTAAACGTGTTGGCCAATATCATGCAAAAAACATATAAAGATATTTTTGCTGAGTTTGAAGGTAAAAGCTACAACCCAGATACGCCATTTGGTGGCGACGTAAAATACCACTTAGGTTATTCTACAGATGTAACTACCGTTTCGGGTAAAAGTGTTCACTTAAGTTTATGTCCTAACCCATCGCATTTAGAAACTGTTGATGGTGTGGTAGAAGGCATGAGCCGCTCGAAAATCGATTTCAAATATGGTGGCGATAACAGTCGTTTAGCACCGATTTTGATTCATGGTGATGCATCAGTTGCCGGACAAGGTATTGTTTACGAGGTAATTCAGATGGCAGGCCTTGAAGGTTATAAAACCGGTGGAACTATTCACTTGGTAATTAATAACCAGATTGGTTTTACAACTAATTATAAAGATGCACGTACCAGTACTTATTGTACCGATATTGCTAAAGTAACTTTATCTCCGGTTTTCCACGTAAATGGTGATGATCCTGAGGCTTTGGTTTATGCAATTAACCTGGCAATGGAGTATCGTCAGAAATATAAAAACGATGTTTTTATCGATATTCTTTGCTACCGTCGTTTCGGACACAATGAGTCTGATGAGCCCAAATTCACCCAGCCATTATTATACAAAACAATCGAAAAACACCCTAATCCAAGGGAAATTTATATTGATCAGTTAACCAAAGAGGGTAAGTTAGAAGCCGGTTTGGCAAAAGAAATGGAAAAAGATTTCCGTGGTATTTTGCAGGAACGCTTAAACGAAGCTAAAGAATTTGTTGCAGGTAATGCCGAAGTTAAATTTGGTGGTGCATGGGCAGATTTGCGTATGGCTACACCTAAAGATTTCGAATCTTCTCCTGTTACTGCGGTTAAAAAGTCTACTTTATTAGAAATTGGTAAGCGCATTACTGCTTTGCCATCTAATAAAAAGTTCTTCAAAAAAATCGAAAAACTATTTGCTGAACGTGGCAAAATGGTTAACGAAACCAATGTTTTCGACTGGGCAATGGGCGAGCAGTTAGCTTATGGTACTTTGTTATCAGAAGGTAAACGTGTTCGTTTAAGCGGTCAGGATGTAGAGAGGGGAACATTCTCTCACCGTCATGCGGTATTAACGCTTGAAGATAGTGAGGAAGAATATGTACCATTGGCAAATATTTCAGACCAACAAGCGGCTTTCGATATTTACAACTCACACTTATCAGAATACGGCGTTTTAGGTTTCGAGTATGGTTATGCCATGGCAAACCCGAATGCTTTAACCATTTGGGAAGCACAATTTGGCGATTTCTTTAACGGAGCGCAAATTGTTGTCGATCAATATATTGCAAGTGCCGAAACCAAATGGCAGCGCGAAAATGGTTTGGTAATGTTATTGCCTCACGGTTACGAAGGTCAGGGGCCAGAGCACTCATCAGCACGTATAGAGCGTTTTATGGAGCTTTGTGCTGACTATAACATGCAGGTAACAAACTGTACTACTCCGGCAAACTTCTTCCACGTTTTACGCCGTCAGTTTAAACGCGATTTCCGTAAACCTTTGGTGGTATTTACTCCTAAAAGTTTATTGCGCCACCCAGCTTGTGTTTCTAAATTAGAAGAATTTACGGAAGGTGGTTTTAAAGAAGTAATTGATGATGTAAATGTTAAAGTTGCAGATGTAACACGCATTGTTTTCTGTAGCGGTAAAATTTACTACGAGTTACTGGAGAAACAACAGGCTGATAAATTGAAACATGTAGCCCTGGTTCGTGTAGAGCAGCTGTATCCAACTCCAGTTGATCAGATGGAAGCCATCCAGAAGAAATATAAAAATGCTAAAGAAGTTTTCTGGGTACAAGAAGAGCCAGAGAACATGGGCGCATGGCCATATTTGTTCCGCAGGTTATACAAAACAGCATTAAAAGGCATTGATGTAATTTCGCGAAGAGAAAGCAGCAGTACTGCAACAGGTTTTGCAAAACAACATGCTAATCAACAGGCTTATATTTTAGCAAAAGCTTTAGAGATTTCGGTAACGGATGATGTAAAGGATATCGCCAAAAAAGCAACAAAAAAATTAGTTCAGATCGATTAGGTGCATTGCGCTAAGCGTTTGGAGCGTGGCGTTTGATATTGATTATTAGAAGATAAAAAACATAACATTACAAAAATGAGTTTAGAGATAAAAGTTCCGCCTGTTGGTGAGTCGATAACCGAAGTTGTTTTATCACGTTGGATAAAAAACGATGGCGATGTTGTTGAAATGGATGAAGTTATTGCCGAATTAGAATCGGACAAAGCAACATTCGAATTAACTGCAGAACAAGCTGGAACTTTAAAAACCATAGCAGCCGAAGGCGATACATTAGCCATCGGTGCAGTAGTTTGTAAAATTGAAGATGGTGGTGCGGCTCCGGCGAAAGCTGATGCACCAAAAGCTGAAGAAAAGGCTGCTGTTGCTGAAGATAAAACTGCGGCTCCGGTGGCCGAAAAATCAGGCGAAAGCTATGCTACTGGAACTCCTTCTCCTGCTGCTGGTAAAATTCTTGCAGAAAAAGGAATTGATGCAGCTGCTGTAAAAGGTACTGGTGTTGATGGTCGTATTACTAAAGACGATGCTGTAAAGGCTGAGGCGGGTAAAAAACCAGAAGCAACAAAAGCAAGTGCTCCGGTTGTAGCTGCTGCTCCCGCAGGTAGTCGCGGCGAACGTCGTGAAAAAATGTCTCCACTACGTAGAACGGTTGCAAAACGTTTAGTTGCTGTTAAAAATGAAACCGCAATGTTGACTACTTTTAACGAAGTTAACATGAAGCCGATTATGGATTTACGCGGAAAATATAAAGATCAGTTTAAAGAAAAATTTGGTGTTGGTTTAGGCTTCATGAGCTTTTTCACTAAAGCAGTTACCGAAGCATTAAAAGATTTCCCTGCGGTTAATGGTCGTATTGAAGGTGAAGAATTGGTTTACAATGATTTCGCTGATATTTCGATTGCAGTTTCTGCACCAAAAGGTTTAGTGGTTCCGGTAATCCGTAATGCAGAAAGTATGACTTTAGCGCAGATTGAAAAATCGGTTTTAGAATTGGCTTTAAAAGCACGTGATAGCAAATTAACCATCGAAGAAATGACTGGTGGAACATTCACTATCACTAATGGTGGTGTGTTTGGTTCAATGATGTCGACTCCGATTATTAATGCGCCGCAATCGGCTATTTTAGGCATGCACAACATCGTTGAGCGTCCGGTAGCTGAAAAAGGTGAGGTAGTCATCCGTCCGATGATGTACGTTGCTTTATCTTACGATCACAGAATCATCGATGGACGTGAGTCGGTTGGTTTCTTGGTTCGTGTGAAACAATTGTTAGAAGATCCGGCTAGATTATTATTAGGTATCTAATCCCTAAGTCCCCTAAAGAGGGCTTATAATCTTTATAGAAAGTCAAGATAAAGAAGTCAAGTTTTAATGGCCAACGTGCTATAAAAACTTGACTTCTTTTTTTATACCTGAAAAATGAAATTAACGTTCAACTCAAAATTTCTCATTATTTTTCTCGCGCTTCTCATCGTAGAAATCTTAATTGGCAAATACCTTCATGATGCATTTATTCGTCCGTTTGGCGGAGACGTATTGGTTGTTATCTTGATTTACGCATTTTTGAGGATTTTCCTTAAAACCAATTATAAGCAGTTATCATTAGGCGTCTTAATTTTTTCTTTCGTAATTGAGTTCCTCCAAAAGGCAAATTATGTTACCTGGTTTGGCTGGGAAAACAACAAAATAATGAGCACTATATTGGGCACTTCCTTTAGCGTTTACGATCTGCTCGCTTATTTTGTAGGCTATCTGATCTGTTTGTGCTTTAAGGATTGAGCTAAAGCACTTTTCTTATTTTGAAAGCGCTTTAATTGCTTTTAAATCCAATTGTTTAAATTCTACTTCACTGCCCTCGGCTTGCAGTGCAATCTGGCCGCTACTTGCAGTGCAATTTGTGCCATAGTTTACCAATATGCCATTTACCCAAACTTTAACTTCGTTATTCAAACATTGAATAACCATGGTATTCCATTCGCCAAGCGGTTTTTCACTGTCATCTGTTAAATTTTTAATCCGGCGGAGTTTATTTCCATTTACACCCCAGTTTTCTTGAGGCCCACGTCTGGTAACCATATCCGGTACTGTAATATCTTCTTCGATACACCAGAAATCGCCAGCATCTTTATGTTGCATCTGCACTTCCAGCGATTTTGGAAACATACCATACAATGCCCTTGGCGTAGATGCATGAACTAAAACGCCACAATTTCCTGGCTTGCCAGCAAAGCGGTATTGTACTGTTAACTGGTAATTTTTATAAATTTTATCGGTTATTAAATGCCCACCTGGCGTACCTAAACTTACCAACATGCCATTGCGAACAATAAATGGATTAATAGTATCAGGCTTTTTATCCATTGCAGGTACATCTACATGCCAACCGCTTAGATTTTTTCCGTTAAAAAGGCTTTTTTGAGCAAATGCTGAACTGCTCATAATAACTAGTAGTAAAAAGGCGTAGTAAAGTTTCATGATATATTTGGTTTTTGTATTCCAAATATATTAAATATAAATGGCAGAAGAATTGTAAGAGGGTTCGTCATTTCGACTGGAGTGCAACGGAATGGAGAAATCTATGATTACGGTATTTATAGATCTCTCCACTTCGGTCGAGATGACGATACCCCGCTGCCTAATCTGGTCTTTAGCGTCTCGCTAAGACTCCAATTTCAATAATTCTTCGTACGCATTTCCATCAAGCCTCAATAGTTTAGCAAATGCTGGCTCGGTTTTATAACCTTGGTTTTTGAGATCAATGATGTCCTGCCTAAATTTTTCGTCCCTAGCTAAGAGTAATTTGTGTTCAATGAGCATATGCCGATATGCATTTTGTCGTGCGGTGGGAATATTTTGGCCGAATATTTCTATTTCGAAACCATCGATGATAAAATTCGCTTTAATCGCATCGAATTTGAGGCTTTCACGAATGATGAAGTCTTTTTCAGATCTAAACAGTACATTTAATTTGTCGATAAATTCATTCTTATCCGAAACTTCGCAGATAATATCCAAATCGCTGTTTTCGATGTCGATATTGATTGGAATGGTACCCACAAGTATTGGATGGTAAGGAGCAAGCTTTCCTATAATTTCATTATCAGTTAGCACCTGATAAGCCTTCTTTTGCCTTTCATTGCCAAGCTTTAAGTAAGATATATCAAGAAAGTTGATCATTCGTTATGGGCTATGGGTTTTTGACCTTTGTTTCTTGCAGCATCCAAAGTTACTAAACCCGATAGTATGAATGCCAATGCGTTCTAATTCTGCCCTAATTTTTTCTGAAGAAACTGAAGCAAAGCACAAGAGGCATTGGCAGAAAGGATAGCGGGAACAGACTTTGATATTTGTTGCTGTACCTGCTTTCCAAACACTACTGTTATCGTCATTGCGAGAAGGAACGGCGAAGCAATCTTTCATGCTTTCGGATATTTCACAATAAAGATTGCTTCGTCGGCTGAAAAGGCCTCCTCGCAATCACGAATTCATTGAAAAAACAAAGCCCATCTCAGTTAAGAAATGGGCTTTGTTTTATAATAGTATGATGCCGTTCTTCGACAGGCTCAGAATGACAACGGATTTATTTAATCTTCTACAATCTCACTGTTGATGCTCACATCGTCTTTTACATCTTCTTTAAAGTAGTTTTTCTGGAAGATGAGGATCAGTATCACTCCAACTGAAATGGCTGCGTCTGCAAGGTTAAAAACAGGCCTGAAAAAAACAAACTCTTCGCCTCCCCAAATCGGGAACCAGGTAGGGAAGTGGCCTTCTGCAATCGGGAAATAGAACATGTCTACTACACGACCGTGAAACCAGCTTTCGTAACCATAAATCTTTCCGTAAAATACAGAATCGATAATGTTTCCTAATGCGCCAGAAAAAATCAGTGCAACATTTAAGATTAAACCGCGGTGATATTTATGCTTAATTAGATAATGTAAGCCATAGCCAATTCCTGCAACAGCTGCAATACGGAAAAGTGATAAGGCTAATTTGCCAAATTCACCACCAAACTCCATCCCAAAGGCCATCCCATTATTTTCGGTAAAATGGATAATACACCATTTGCCAATAATATGGAATTCCTGACCGAGGTACATGTGCGTTTTAACCCAGGTTTTCACCAGCTGATCGGCCAGTAAAACTAAAAAGATAACAATTAAAGGTTTTGTATAGCCTTTCATTAACTCTGCTTTAATTTAGCTTCCATGCTTAATGTTGCATGAGGAACAGCGCGTAAACGTTCTTTTTGGATTAATTTTCCGGTTTCGCGGCAAATACCATAAGTTTTGTTCTCGATACGCACCAATGCATTCTCCAGGTTGTCAATAAATTTTTTCTGACGTGCAGCCAATTGATTGATCTGCTCTTTTTCCATTGTTGCAGAACCGTCTTCTAATGTTTTGTAGGCACCTGAAGTATCTTCTGTTCCGTTTGCGTTTGGATTACTCAAAGAAGTGGTTAAAGAGTTAAGTTCCTCTTTCGCCATGCGTAATTTATCTTGAATTAATTCTTTAAATTCTTGTAATTCACTGTCTGAGTAGCGTGTTTTGTTGCTGTTTTCCATGTTCTTTTTCTAATTTTCTAATATATGGATTTATATTTTAGTTACTGAAATGCTTAACTCAACATCGTCGATAACGATTTTGTTTGCATTATTTACAGTATCTGTTAATTCAAATTCATCGGCCAATATTTCCGCGCAAATGTAATCCTTGTTTTTGGCAACTGCGCCGGCCACCAAGTTATCATTTTGTAACGAAACTTTAATCCTATCTGTTACTTCAAAGTTTAATTCTTTTCGCAAGTTTTGGATACGGTTAACCAATTCGCGGGAAATACCTTCTTGTTTCAGCTCTTCTGAGATGGTAACATCCAAAGCAACAGTTAAACTGCCCAGGTTAGTTACCTGCCATCCCGGAATATCTTCGGCAAAAACCTCAACATCATCATTTAAATTGATGGTAAATTCTTCACCATTATTACCAACTACGATGATGAAGCCATCATTTTCTAAACGTTGGATATCATCCTGATTGGAATTTTCTAAAGCCTCTTTAACCAGGCTCATCTCTTTTCCAACTTTTTTACCCAAAGATTTGAAGTTTGGTTTCAGCTTTTTCTTAACGATACCATGCGTATCGGTAATGAACTCAATATGTTTAACATTCGTTTCAGAAAGGATATAATCTGCAACCTTTGATATTTTTTGTTCGAAATCGCCACTTAAAGATGGAATTAAGATTTTCTCAAGTGGTTGACGCACATTGATGCCCGATTTTTTACGCAGCGATAAAACCATCGATGAAATATCCTGAGCGTAAACCATACGCTCGTTCAAATCGGTATCAATTAAACTTTGATCAGCCTCTTTCCATAAAGTTAAGTGGACAGATTGTTCCGCATGTGCATCGGTAATGGTTAAGTTTCTATATAACCAATCGGCAAAGAAAGGCGCAACAGGACTCATCAACTGTGCCAAGGTTTCTAAACAAGTATATAATGTTTCGTAAGCTGCACGTTTATCATCGGTCATTTCGCCTTTCCAGAAACGGCGACGACTTAACCTGATGTACCAGTTACTCAAATGTTCATCAACAAAAGCCTGAATAGCACGGGTAGCTTTCGTTGGTTCGTAAGTGTTGTAACTTCCATCAACTTCGTTGATTAAGGTTTGCAATAACGATAAAATCCAGCGGTCTAACTCCGTCCTTTCTTCAACTTTGCTTAAATTATTTTTATCGATCTCGAATTTATCGATATTGGCGTACAGGGCAAAGAAAGCATAGGTATTGTAAAGTGTTCCGAAGAATTTACGGCGCACTTCAGCAATTCCATCAATGTCAAATTTTAGGTTGTCCCAAGGATTTGCATTAGAAATCATGTACCAACGCGTGGCATCAGCACCATATTCATTAATGGTTTGGAATGGATCAGCGGCATTGCCCAAACGTTTAGACATTTTTTGTCCGTTTTTGTCCAGAACCAGTCCATTCGAAACTACATTTTTGTACGCTACTTTATCAAAAACCAATGTAGAGATCGCATGTAGCGTATAAAACCAGCCACGGGTTTGGTCTACGCCTTCGGCAATAAAATCTGCAGGGAAATCTTCATTTCCATCAATTGTTTCTTTGTTTTCAAAAGGGTAGTGCCACTGCGCATAAGGCATAGCACCAGAATCGAACCAAACATCAATTAAATCACTTTCGCGGCTCATTGGTTTGCCTGATGGAGATACCAAAACAATTTTGTCGACCACATTTTTATGTAAATCGATCAAATCATAGTTCTCTTCAGACATGTTCCCGATTTCGAATCCCTTAAAAGGATTTTCTTTCTGGAAACCAGCTGTTATAGATTTTTCAATGGCATTATAAAGTTCCTCAACAGAACCAATTAACACTTCTTCTTTTTTATCTTCAGTTCTCCAGATTGGCAAAGGAATTCCCCAGTATCTCGAACGTGATAAATTCCAATCGTTGGCGTTTTTTAGCCAGTTTCCAAAACGACCTTCGCCAGTTGACTTTGGTTTCCAGTTAATGGTTTCATTAAGGTCGAACATCCTGTCTTTAACATCTGTAACTTTAATAAACCATGAATCTAAAGGATAATATAAAAGTGGCTCATCAGTTCTCCAGCTGTGTGGGTAACTGTGAACATATTTTTCTACTTTAAAAGCTTTATTTTCTTCTTTTAATAAAATAGCAATTTCTACATCAACCGATTTTTCAGGTGCTTCGCCAGCATTGTAATATTCGTTTTTTACATATTTGCCTGCAAAAGGACCAACATGTTTAGTGAATTTACCCTGTAAATCTACTAATGGAACGGGGGTGTCATTCTCGTCTAATACCAACATTGGCGGTACTTCAGGAATGGCTTCCTTAGCTACTTTAGCATCATCTGCGCCAAAAGTAGGGGCGGTATGAACAATACCGGTACCATCTTCTGTAGTTACGAAATCTCCAGAAATTACCCTAAATGCATTTTCAGGATTTTGATACGGCAATGCGTAAGTTAATAGTTGTTCATATCTAATGCCAACCAACTCACTTCCTTTGCATTCGGCAAGTATTTGATAGGGGATTTTTTTATCGCCAGCTTTAAAATTTGTAAAATCTTCAACTTCGTTGCTTTCAAAGAAAATTTTACTGAATTGCTTGCCAACCAGGTTTTTTGCCAAAATTACATTTGTTGGCAAGAATGTATATTGGTTGAAAGTTTTGACCAAAACATAGTCGATTTTTGGTCCAACCGTTAAAGCTGTGTTTGATGGTAAAGTCCATGGAGTAGTCGTCCAGGCCATCAGGTAAATATCTCCAAATGTTTGTAAAAACGGAGGTAACGTATCCGCTATCGCCTTAAATTGAGCAACAATTGTTGTATCTGTAACATCTCGGTAAGCGCCAGGCTGATTTACCTCATGCGAACTCAATCCTGTCCCAGCTTTTGGAGAATAAGGTTGGATAGTATAACCTTTATAGATTAATCCTTTATCGTAAATCTGCTTCAAAAGCCACCACACCGATTCCATGTATTTCGACTTATAGGTAATGTATGGATCATCCATATCTACCCAATAGCCCATTTTTTCGGTCAATTCGTTCCACACATCAGTGTAACGCATTACTGTTTTTTTACAGGCTTCGTTATAGTCTTCAATAGAAATAGTTTTACCAATATCCTCTTTGGTAATCCCTAATTCCTTTTCAGTTCCAAGCTCAACAGGTAGGCCATGCGTATCCCAGCCAGCTTTTCTTTTTACCTGATAACCCTTAATTGTTTTATAGCGGCAAAAAATATCCTTAATTGCACGCGCCATTACGTGGTGGATCCCCGGCATGCCATTGGCAGACGGTGGCCCTTCGTAAAAAGTAAACGGATTAGATTTAGGACGGGAAGAAATACTTTTTTCAAAGATATTTTCCTTTTTCCAAAAATCCAGTATTTCTTGCCCTATTTTGGCAAGTTCCAATTGTTTAAATTCGCTATACATCAATCAAGTACCTCAAAAAATTAAAGGTTGCAAAGTTAACAGAATTGACTGAATTTTGGTAGTTTTGATGTAAATACTTTTAATGTGAAATTATTTAATATCGGGCTTACATTGATGATTGTTGCCGTAATTGCCTTGCCAATTGTTGCGGTAATAAACCCTTCAGACCGGGATTTTGTACTTTATGCTTTTTATTTCTGTGGCTTGCTCGAACTAATCGGGCTTATTTTTGTTTTAATCCATATTGTAACACTAAAAAGAAAGAACCCATGATTAAGCTCTTAAAATTGCAGAAAGCCGTTTTCATCCTCATAGCTGGCGTACTTTCTTTTATCGCCTATAAAATTTTAGATGCAAATGAGGTAAAAGGAAGTATCTATTTACAGATGCTGGCCGGCGTACTCATCATCATTGGTGCATTATGGTTGTTATATCCAATTTTATTCGCCAAAAAAGATAATGATGGCAATGCCGAAATCATTACCGACCCAACGGTCGAAGTTCCGGTAGATGAAGAGGATCAAAAGCCTGCAGCTGAATAAATCTTACCCTCATAGCCGGTTTAAACCCAAGGCCATGAAAAAAATAAAATCCACGTAGGGGTAAATTTCTTGTGAGTTGTATTAGCTCTAAATAACAAATAGAGATAACTATGATTCCTGCATTAATTATTTGGCTCTGCAAGAAATATTTTGCTCCAAAAACCTACAAAACATTCTCTTCCAAAAGCCTAATCAATCCAAAAAGTGTTGCTTCGGTGCTCTTTCTTGTCTGTTCATTTTCATCAGCTTTTGCACAGCAAAGTAAATTTAACATCAAGCGTAATGGAGAAGTAATCGGCCAGATGTATTTTCAGCAAAAAGACGATGGCGATAATGTTTACCTAAAAATAACTTCGAAAGTACAAACCCGTTTTGTTTTCAAAATTGATGTGGAAACAGAGGATATAGCACATTTTAAAAATGGCAAACTCCTCAGCTCAAATGTAAATCGGGTAGTAAATGGCAATGCAAAAGAGGCTAAGAAAACAAGTTGGATAAATAATGTTTACCAGCTTAAAACAGGCGATAAAACCAGTACAATAAATCAGCCCATCAGTTATAATATGATGCTACTGTATACCAAAGAGCCTGTTAATATCCCCGAAATTTATTCTGACAACTTTCAGTGTTTTATTCCCATTCAGAAAAACGGGGCACATCAGTATCGGATCAATCTTCCCGATGGGAATTATAACGATTACCATTTCGAAAACGGAATATGTAAACTGGTAGTTGTAAATCACTCTTTGTACACCATTAGAATGGAAAGGGTTTAATATGGAAACAGTTGCAAATAAGTGCCTGAGGGTTTTGGTTACGGGTGCATCTGGTTTTATCGGCCGGAAGTTAAGTTTTACCCTTGCAGAAATGGGCTATGATGTAGTGGCACTTTGCAGAAATGTTAAGCATCCCTTTCTTATTCAGCACCGAAATATCCAGTTTGTAAAAGGCGATGTTTTGGATCCTGAAAGTTTAGAAAACGCAATGAAAGATTGTTATCAGGTTTACCATACGGCGGCGATGGCCAAAATGTGGTGCCGGAATGAGCAGGATTTTTACGATGTGAATGTAATTGGAACAAGAAATGTGCTTAGCTGTGCATTAAAATTGGGTGTAGAAAAGGTTGTGCATACCTCAACTTGCGGGGTGTGGGGGCCAACACTAAATCTGCCGGTTTCAGAAAACGATCCAAGAGCAGTCGGCTTCCCAATTAGCTATGAACGCACAAAATACCTTGCTGAATTAGAGGTGAAAGAATTTGTAAAAAAGGGATTGGAAGTGGTAATTGTAAACCCATCAAGAGTATATGGCGATGGACCAATAACTGATAGTAATACGGTGAGTAAAATGGTTACAGGTTATATAAATGGTACATGGCATTTTATTCCGGGCGATGGAAAAGCAATTGCCAATTATGCTTTTGTAGATGATGTGGTAGATGGACATATTGCGGCGATGCAAAATGGCAGGAATGGCGAACGGTATATTTTGGGTGGAGTTGATATTTCTTTTAATAGTTTTTTCGGCACACTAAGGCAGATCACTGGTAAAAAAAGAAGTTTGTATAAAGTCCCGGTAGGCATTATTAAAGCTTATAGTTTGCTGGAGGCTTTAAAATCGAAACTTTTTAACCTTACCCCGTTTTTTCTTCCAGAATTTGCCGATAGGTTAAAATGTAATCAGCAATATTCGAGCAATAAAGCCATTGCCGAACTAAATTATCGGATAACACCTTTTGCAATTGGTTTAAGAAAAACCATTAATCACTTTAAACATAATTAGAGATTATCGTCCTCGTTTGCAACGAGGATGCAAGAGAATGTCGATTGTATCGACTTTTATAACTCTATATTCCACATTGCAAATGTGGATCTCAACCATCCTCGTTGCAAACGAGGACGATATAAAATATAAAAATGAAACAATTAACAGTATTAATTACAGGAGCAAGCGAGGGCTTGGGCAAATCTTTCGCTATCGAATCGGCCAAACGTGGTTTAGGTTTGGTATTGGTTTCGCTACCAAATAGTGGGCTGGAACATTTAGCAAATTACCTGCGTGTAAACTTTAACAGTAAGGTGTTTTGTATTGAAATAGATTTGACCAAAAATACCTCCGCAAGCGAAATTTTTGAAAAGGTAAGCGCTCATAACATCGGGGTAAATGTTTTGATCAATAATGCTGGTTTAGGGAACTGGAGTTGGTTTGAAGATAAAAATGTCGATTTTTACAGAACACAGATCGACCTCAACATTACCAATACGGTGTTGCTTACTCGATTGTTTTTAAACCATATCGATAAAAGTACAGCAAGCTATATTTTAAATGTTGGCAGTTTAGGCGGACATTTTATCGTTCCAAAAAAACAGGTTTACGGGGCAACCAAATCCTTTATCGGTTATTTTACCCGTTGTTTGCAACTCGAATTGAGCGGTACAAACGTGCATATTAGTTTACTTAGCCCTGGCGGTATTAATACGAAACCCGAGCTGTTGGTAATGAACAATGAATTAAAGGGGTTTGCAAAAGCGACGATTTTAGAGGCCGATTACGTTGCCAAAACAGCAATGGATGGCATGCTGAAAGGCAAGAAAGAAATTATACCAGGTTTTGCAAACCGTTTTTTGGTGGTGTTGGATAAAATTATACCTGGCTTTTTAAAAGAAATTATAATTAGGCGTAAATTGAAATCGATTTTAACAACATAGACTTAATCATCACCACAGATAAAAATGATGGACACAGATAGCGTTTTGTGCTAAAAAGATGTTGGCTTAAACAAAGCGTTGGTCAGTCTCAGGTTAGTCGAAGACGCTTTCGCTGAGTTATGTAAATGACTAACCCGCATCCGTGTTTATCAGTGTCTATCTGTGGTTAATATAAAAATAGAAACATCATTAACGGGCTTGGAAAGTAACGACACCAATCTTATCGGATTAATTAAAAGCGGTAATAAGCAGGCTTTCGACGAAGTGTTTTTAAAGCATTTCAAAAGCCTGCATGCCTATGCTTTTGCGATAATTAAAGAAAAAGATGATGCCGAAGAAATTGTTCAAAATGTGTTTGTACGCATCTGGACGAAAAGAGCGCAACTTAAAACAGATGGATTTTTAAAACCATTTCTTTATCGTTCGGTACACAACGAGAGTTTAAATTATTTGAAACATCAAAAAGTGAGATCGAATTTTAACGTTCATTATGCCGATGCTGTGAAAAACGATACAGGAAACTTAAATACAGAGATCATGGCAACAGAACTGGAAAAGAATATCCATTCGGCGATAAATGAGCTGCCCGAAAAATGCAGAAATGTATTTCAGTTGAGCCGGTTCGACCAGATGAAATATCAGGAAATTGCCGATGCATTAAATATTTCTATCAAAACGGTAGAAAACCAGATGGGGAAGGCCTTAAAGATTTTGCGCCTTAGGGTGGTAGATTTTTTGATTCTCATTTTTATTTTATTGAAATAAGTTCATGGATAAAAACTATATACCTATTAATGATGATTTACTTGCAAAATACTTGCTTGGAGAGGCTACTGTGCCCGAAAGTGAGCAGGTTGAAGCATGGGCAGCATCAAATCCAGATCACCTGAAACAGTTAGAAGATTTCAGGATGATACTAGAGAAAAGCAAACTGCAGATTGATCCCGAAATTGATGAATATCAGGCTTTAGATCGGTTAAATACCCGTTTAGAAACCGAAAAAAAAACGATCAGCTATACATTTGTTTTGCGTTGGGTGGCTGTGGTATTTATATTTTTTAGTGCTGGCTTATTTTTCTACAACAATTTAATCGGCAATAAAATAAATGTAAATAGTGGCGGAAATACTTTAACACAAATGTTGCCTGATGGTTCTATTGCAATTTTGAATAAACAATCTGAACTTTCTTTCGTGGGCGGGTTTTTTAATAAAACCCGCAACGTTAAATTAAAGGGCGAAGCTTTTTTTAAAGTAAGCGCCGATAAGTCGAAACCATTTATCATTCGTGTTAATGATGTTCAGGTAACTGTTGTAGGCACCGCGTTTAATGTGAAAAGCGATGGGACAGCTGTTGTGGTAATTGTAGAAAGCGGGATCGTTAAGGTGAACAACCGAAATGACAGTGTGCGTTTAACCGCTGGAGAGAAAGTAGAAGTAAGTCAAAATCAGCGGCATTTATCTAAAGGAGAAAATCAGGGTAAGTTGTATAATTACTATTATTCGAATGAATTGGTTTGTGATGGCACACCGCTTAGCGAATTAGTTGCCGCACTTAATCAAAAATTTAAATCCAATATCGTTATTGTAAATCCTGAATTAAAGGCGCTTCCAATTAGCACAACTTTTAAAGATGAATCGCTTAAAGAAATCTTGAATGTGATTGCCGAAACTTTTAAAATAAAAGTTGAGTACGGGCAAGGTATAATTAAACTTAAATAAAAACCAATGCGTACGCTCAAAATAACTGTTATTTTTCTCCTCTTTTTTAGTCCCTTGATAAAAGCACAATCCAATCTATCCAGAAATATTTCACTCAATATCGAGCAGCAGAAACTAAGTTCAGTACTGGCGATGATAGAGGAGAAAGGCGGATTCAGGTTTTCTTACAACAGTAATATATTACCTGTAGATAGTTTGATCAGTATCCGCGAAGACAACTTAAATATTGCCGAAACACTGGATAAAATTTTAAATCACAGGTTCGAATACCGCCAATCGGGCAATTTTGTGATTATCCGGTATGCACCGCTCGAACTGGTGTTGCTGGTTAACGAATCTGTTGGTAATGCCGAACTTTATACCATTACGGGCCAGATTGTAGATAAACAGACCAATAAACCACTCCAGGATGCCAGTATTTACGAGCGAAACCTATTGGTTTCTGAAATATCGGATGGGAACGGTTATTTTTCGATGCGGTTAAAAAACATTACGCGGCCTATATCGCTAACGGTAAGTAAAGAAAATTATAAGTCTACCCTTACCCATTTTCTGGCAGAGGTGAACATTACCAATAAAAAAGAAAATCCAAGCGAAAGGTTTATCAGCGGAAATTTGGGCGATGTAGAAAATACCTGGCTGGGCAATACTTTGGTTACCGCACAACAAAAAATCCAATCGATCAATATCGGTGGTTTTATCTCAAAAGCCCCGTTTCAGTTTTCGCTTATTCCTAGTTTAAATTCCCATGGCTCATTGAGCGGTCAGGTGGTGAATAAATTTTCACTTAATGTTATTGGTGCTTATAGCGCAGGAGTAGATGGCGGAGAAATTGGTTTTGTTTTCAATATTAACAAAAGTAATGTGCAGTATTTTCAGTTTGCTGGAGCCTTTAATTTAGTTGGGGGGGGTGTTCGTGGAGCGCAGATTGCTGGCCTGTTTAATTATGTAATCGGCGATGTTCGGGCGGCTCAGATTGCCTTGGCTTATAACCGCGTAGGTAAGAGTTTCGAGGGTTTCCAAGTAGGTGGAATTTATAATCATGTTAATCAAGATGTGAAAGGCATTCAACTTTCCTTAGGTCTTAATACCATAGGCGGAACCTTAAAGGGTTGGCAAACAGGTGCGTTAAACCTGGTTAATGAAGAGACGAAGGGTGTTCAGATTGGAATTGGTGGTAACATAGTAGCTGGTAGAACAAGTGGAATACAAGTTGGAGGGATTGCCAATATCAACAAAGAAAGCAGTGGCGTAAATCTTGCGGTGCTCACCAATTTTACCGGACAAACTGCTAGTGGATTGCAAATTGGAGCAATTAATTATGCCAAAAACCTAAAAGGAGCCCAAGTTGGGGTATTAAATGTTTCAAATGAAAATGATGGTTATTCAATCGGGCTGATCAATATTGCTTTAAAAGGTTATCATAAATTTAGCTTCAGCACCAATGAAAGCACTACTTTTAATGTGGCTTATAAAGGTGGCAGCAAACGTTTATACAATATATTAATGTTTGGAACGAACAAAAAATCAGCTGAAAAAATATATACCGGCGGCTTAGGTTTTGGCAAGGAAATTAATCTTTTTAAAAGTGTTTCACTAAATCCTGAAATAAGTAGCCAATATGTTTACCAAGGGAGCTGGGATTACCTCAATCTGCTGAATAAATTTGAGCTGCCAATAAACATCCGTTTAAATAAATGGTTAGCCATACAGGGCGGTCCATCGGTTAATGTGTATTACACCAAACAAAACACCAAAATTGGTGAATTTGGTTTGTTGCAGGAAAAACATAAAGATTTCTCTTTTAACAATTCGAGGTATACAGGTTGGTTAGGTTGGAATGTAGGGTTGACGATTTGGTAAAAATAGCCTTGGGTTTAAACCCAAGGCCATGAATGATATCTATTTTGTAACCGCTAACTGAAAACTCCCAACTGATTAATGGTCAAACTTCCTAGCATTCTTCGCCGACTCTTCATCAGATACCAGTTTTCTTACTTTTCCATGCCTCGGTACGTGTCTCCACGGACCGATAACTGATGGTTCGTGAGGACACGAACCATGGGAGACTTTTTTATCTAAAATAAAATAGCCTTGGATATAAACCCAAGGCTATGAATAATATTTATTTTGTTTCAGGTTTAAGGCGTCAAGAACTCCAAACGGCCAACTGAAAACTCCCAACTCAATTAATGGTCAAACTCACTAGCATTCTTCGCCGATTCTTCATCAGATACCAGTTTTCTTACTTTCTTTTTATCTAACCATAATACCAGTGCAGGTAATAAAGTTAAATTGAAAATTAAAGCGACCAATAGGGTTATGGATAGGAGCAGGCCAAGTACTACCGTTCCTCCGAAAGTAGATGCGGTGAATATTCCGAAACCGAAGAATAAGATTAAAGCAATGTGTGTCATGCTTACGCCTGTTTCGGTAATGGTATCGGTAATCACTTTTGGTACGCTGAAATTGGTCAGGTTTAATTCCTGCTGGTAACGGGTTAAGAAATAAATGGTCTGATCGGAAGCTAAACCAAAGGCTATGGTAAAAATTAATATGGTAGAAGGTTTTAAGGAAATTCCAAAATAACCCATAATCCCTGCAGTAATGATTAGCGGAACAATGTTGGGCAATAGCGAAATAAACATAATGCCCAAACTCTTAAATTGTGCCAACCTTAAAAGGGAGATCAATACGATGGCGAGGGCTATACTTTCAACCAAATGCTTTAACATATAATCCGTTCCTTTAGAAAAGATAATGCTCGATCCCGTAAGTTCTACATCAAATTTAGATGGAGGTAAAATACTGTCGATCCGCGGTTTTAATTCGGTCATAATGGCGTCTAAACGTTTTGAGCCAACATCAGCCATTTGAAAACTGATCCTTGTACTTTGATTGCCCTTGCTGATAAAGTTGGTTAACAGACTTGCATTTCCTTTGCCGCCATTGGCGATGTAGGCCAGGATAAAGTTCTTTTCTAAATTATCTGGCAAGCGGAAAAAGGTAGAATCGTTATTGTAAAATGCTTGGGTGGCATACTTTAAGCCCATATTTACTGAAATGGAACGCGAAAACTCCGGATAGGAAGAAATCATCTTCTCTAGTTTCTCCATTCTTTTCAGATTGGTTAAATTGAAAACGCCGTTCTTTTTCTTGGTATCTACACTTACTTCTAAGGGTAAAATACCTTCAAAATTTTTCTCAAAGAACTTTAAATCTGTTAAAATTTCCGAGTTTTTAGGCAGGTCATCAACCACATAACCATTAACATTGATTTTCATTACACCAATAAAGGCAATGATGGATATGATAATCGTTCCGATATAAATCAATCCACTTTTGTGCTGTACCAGTGTATCGGTTTTGACTAATAATTTATGCAAAAATCCTTCTTCAACGTGGTTTTGTGCCTTAAGTTTAGGCGCTGGCAAATAACTAAAGATAATTGGGATTAAACATAAACACATTAACCAGGTAATCATTACGTTTATAGAGGCTACACTGCCAAATTGCATCAATAATTCGCTTCCTGTAAAATACAATACGCCAAATCCAATGGCTGCGGTAATGTTCGCAATTAGTGTAGTAATGGCAATTCTTTCTATGGTTACGCTTAAGGCACGCTGTTTATCGCCGTCTTTTCTAAGTTCATTCTGGTATTTATTCAACAATAAAATACTGTTCGGAATGCCAATAATCACAATAAGCGGTGGAATCAGCCCTGTTAGAATAGTAAGTTCGAAACCAAATAGTACCAAAGTGCCGATACTCCAGATAACCCCCATCACAACCACTAAAATAGGGAAGAATACGGCATAAAATTTCTTGAAAAAAAACAATAAGATTAGCGCAGAAACCAAGATAGATAAGCCTAAAAACAATACGAATTCGTTACTTACCAATTTACTCACCGCTGTGCGGATATAAGGTAAACCCGAAATATGTACCTGTATCTTAGTTGTGGCCTGGAAAGCTTTGGCTTTTGCTTCAATTTCTTTTAAAATAGGGTTACGCTCAGCAGTATTTAAGATTTTGGTATCAAAAGTAATGGCCATTAAGGTGGCATTCTGACGGTTGTAAACCAGTCCTTCGAAAAAAGGATTGCTATAAATGGTATTTTTGATCGAATCCATTTCAGCATCAGTTTTAACCAAACCACCAGGGAGCGGCTTTAAAACAAATTTTTGGTTTACAGTATCTTTTTCCAGTTGAAAAATCCTGCCTGATGATAAAACCTGCTTAATGCCTTTTAATTTCTGAATGTCGTTAGAAAGCTGGACCCATTGGTTGTAAACTTCTTTTTTAAAAATATCAGGCGATTGTATTCCCACCACCATTACACTTCCATCTTCGCCAAAGGTCTTTTTAAAGGCATTATATTTTACAAAAGCACTATCGGTAACGGGCAGGATTTTGCTCCCTGTATAAGAGAGTTTTACATTTTTGGCCTGATAAGCCATGAAAATTGTACCTAATAAAAAAAATACGATGATTGCGATACGGTTCTGAAGAATGAATCTCGATAGCTTAACCCACATGTGCAGCTTAGTTTAATAATAATATTAACGGCAAAACTAATCTTATTTGTAAAACGTGATTACTTTTTGCACAATTAAATTTGCACAAATAACATACTTTTGAAAAAATTGTTTTAACCGGATGTTGCACAAAGTTAGGGGCATTGTTTTAAAAACCACCAATTACAGTGAAAGCAGTGTAGTAGTGCAGGTGCTTACCGATAAATTCGGTATGCAGTCTTACCTCATTAATGGTGTTAAAAAGCCAAAAGCGAAGATTAAGATGAACATGCTGCAATCGCTCCATTTGTTGGATATGGTGGTTTATCATAAAGCAAATACCAATATTCAAAGGGTATCAGAGGTTCGGCAAACGCCTGTTTTTAAAAGCATCCCTTACGATATGATTAAAACCAGTATCGTTATTTTTTTAAATGAGGTATTGTATAAAAGCATCAGGCAACAATCAGCCGATGAGAGTTTATTCGATTATATTTTTAATTCGATTGCCTGGTTTGATGAAATTGAAGAGATCAATCCCAATTTTCATTTGTCGTTTTTATTAAAACTTACCCGTTTTTTAGGTTTCTCGCCTAATGAGAAAAGGAGAAATGACCAGATTTATTTCGATCTGCAAGAGGGCGAGTTTACTTCCAGACTGCCAATCCACTCCAATTATCTCCTATTAGAAGATGCCATCGGGTTTATTTCGCTTTTTAATACACCACTCGAAAAAATTTCTGAAATAAAAATGAGCAATGCACAGCGACGGTTTCTGTTAGATAAGATATTGGTTTTCTATACCTTACATACGGCGTCGTTCGGGGTGGTACAATCACATAAAATCCTCGAAACTTTGTTAAGTTGAAAAAAAAGAAAAAAAGATTTGCAGAACAGTTTTATAGCGCTATATTTGCATTCCCAAACGGAGGATGGGACATTAAGTTTGACAAAATTATAAAAGGGAAATTAGCTCAGCTGGTTCAGAGCACCTCGTTTACACCGAGGGGGTCGGGGGTTCGAACCCCTCATTTCCCACCAAGCCTTTCAGTACAACTGGAAGGCTTTTTTATAAAACTTTGAATACACCCAAAAAAGGGAAATTAGCTCAGCTGGTTCAGAGCACCTCGTTTACACCGAGGGGGTCGGGGGTTCGAACCCCTCATTTCCCACTTAAGTCCTTCAGTTTACTGAAGGACTTTTTTGTTTGATAATTATTGAAGCTGGTTCAGAACACCCCGTTTACGCCGAAGGGTCGTCCCGATTGGGATCGGGATCATTTCCCACTAAGCCTTTAGTAAAATTAGACGGCTTTTAATTCATATAGAAATCACTTTCCTATTAAGATTTCTAAAAGAAATAGACATCCCACAATAATTAAACAGTTGTTAAAGATGTTTTACACCTATATCTATATTCCAAAACGCGCGATAAATATTATATCGGTTCTACTGTTAACCTAACGGAACGGTTAAAGAAGCACAATACAAACCATTCAGGTTTTACCGGGCATACTGGTGATTGGTTTATTGTCTGGTTCGGGATTTTTGATAATTTAAGAGATGCAAGAATTAAGGAAAACCAGATTAAAAAATGGAAAAGCAGGGTTATGATAGAAAAATTGATTGCATCAACTGGTTTATAGCACCCCGTTTACACCGAAGGGTCGTCCGGATTCTGATCGGGATCATTTCCCACAACTAAAGCCTTTCAATTTATTGAGAGGCTTTTTTGTTGTAAATCAAATCTGAAATATAAAGACTTCTCAGAATCTTTCTCTAATGCGGTCGTCATGCTGAATTTATTTTATTAGCAGTTTTTATTGTTTTTAAGGCCTAATAGCTACTTCGTGGTCAGCATCTGCTATAAAAACCACTTATTGAGCGCTGTCATTCTGAACGAAGTGAAGAATCCCTAACATAGAGCAATGATCATGTTGGATCCTGAGTATCTTAAAAAGATTCTTCAATGCGTTCAGAATGACAAAAAATGCTATTTAGGCTCCCACAACTCAATCTTATTACCCTCTCCATCCATAATATGGATAAATTTCCCATAATCGTAGGTTGCAATCTCATCGAGTATGGTTACACCGTTTTCTTTGAGCTTCTCAATAAGGCCCTCAATATTCTGTACACGGTAATTAATCATGAAATCTTTTTTGGATGGCGAAAAATATTCATCCCCTTTTTTGAACGGACTCCATTGAAGTGATTCGATCTCATCAGGATTGTTAAGGTTTCTGGATTCAAAACTTGAGGTGCCCCAAGCGCTCATTTCAAATCCTAAATTTTTAGCATACCAATCTTTCGTTTCCTGCGGATTATCTGAAAAAAAGAAAATGCCACCAATTCCTGTCACTTTTGGAGTGGTATCCGTAGTCGAATTTAAGTCGTCTTTATATTCTTCCATATTATTTTTCTGTTTGGCTGAATGTAAGTGGTGTTACAATCAATATCGTTATTGTTAGTTTTTCTTACTGGCTCAATATAGCAGAAAATCACTTCTTCTAAAAAATGTTTTTCTTTGCAGAAATGAGTTTAAATAGAATGTAATTTATATTTTATTTACCTTATTCGATTATATATCCGAAATTGCCTGTCGATAAACAGTAGCAAATGTTTGGTAAAGTTATCAGGTTCATTTTCTTTGGAAACTACTTTGTGGGTATTCTGGCTGTTGCCCTAACGCTCGAGGCTACCTTGCAATTAAAACTGCCGCTTAATTCATTAAATTACTACCTGTTGTTGTTTCTGGCGCCAACCATCTATTATACCTACGCTTACAATAAGGTTTCTACCAAGCCATCTGTAACTAACCCACGCAATCAATGGTATTTCAAACATAAAACATTTATCAACTGGAGTCAGGCTGTGCTTTTTATTATTTGTATGCTGTTGGCCATAAACCTGCTTTACAAAAACTTTCAGCATATTATGGGCTTGCCCATCAGTTATTGGATCGCAATATTGATCATCATCACTGCAGGCGGCTTATATTACGGTTTATTGCCCAGATCTTTCCTTAAATTTAATCTGCGCAATACAGGCTGGTTAAAGGCTTTTGTAATCGGTTTTGTGTGGGCCTGCTGTGCCAATGTGCTGCCGCTGATTATGCTTAAAATTGAAACTGGGGTTGGCTACCACGATTCTGTATTGTGGACCTGGCTATTTATTAAAAACTGGATGTTCTGCACCGTAAATGCAATCATTTTTGATATTAAAGACTACCCAACGGATGCTAATAGACATTTAAGAACATTCGTAGTACGTTATGGCCTGCGAAAAACAATTTTCAGTATCCTGATTCCATTGCTGATTATAGGTTTAGTTTCTTTAGGCATATTTGCGCGTTACAAAGGTTTTGGATTGCCACAGGTTTTATTTAACGTGTTGCCTTTTATCCTGACCATTTACGTAGCTTATTCCATGCACCGAAGAAAAAACATTCTCTATTATTTAATGGTAATTGATGGGCTTATTTTGTTTAAGGCGATATGTGGAATAATCGGGATGCAGTTTATTTATTAAGTAGAAAGGCTAAAGCAGAAAGACCAAAGCCAATGTTATATTTGAAAGTGCAATCTTGATACCTGATTCTCGTTACTTGATACTATGCTTAACAACTACGATAAAATAGCCGGTCATTATGATACTTTAAGCCGTTTGGTGTTTTTTAAATCGCAGGTTAATGCGCAGATCAATCAACTTCGATATATTCAGGAGAATAGCCATATATTAATTGTTGGTGGAGGAACCGGGTGGATCTTAGAGGAGCTCGCGAAGATTTATTCTAGTGGATTAAAGATCGTTTATGTAGAAATATCTGCTAAAATGATTGCGCTTTCTCAAAAACGAAGCTATAAAAATAATCATGTTGAATTTGTAAACATGGGTATTGAGGATTTTAAAACTGATGTATTATTTGATGTAATTTTAACGCCTTTTTTGTTTGATAACTTTGCGGAACAACGCGCTGCAAAGGTGTTTGCACAATTAAATGAGTATTTAAAAAGAGATGGATTGTGGTTTCTGGTCGATTTTTCGTTAAATAAAATCAACGGAAACTGGTGGAAATGGTTGTTGCTCAGATCGATGTACAGCTTTTTTAAATTATTGGGTATTGTAGAAGCGCATCAGCTTATCGATATGAATCCTTACTTTTTCAAAGCCAATTATCTGATTGTTGACGAACGGCTGTATTATGGGAGTTTTATTAAGGCAACAATCTTCCGAAAAATAAAAATGACATTAATTTAATGCAATTATGTTGCATTTGATAATTCATTTCTGATCTTTGCATTAAAAGATTTAGATATGGATTTTGATGTAATCATAATTGGCGGAAGCTATGCTGGCTTATCTGCCGCATTAACTTTGGGTAGGGCGACCAGAAATGTTTTGGTAATTGATGCCGGTAAACCGTGCAACAGGCAAACGCCACACTCCCATAATTTTTTAACGCACGATGGCCATGAGCCTGCAGCTATTTCTAAAGCTGCTAAAGCAGAAGTACTGGAATATCCAACAGTTAGATTTTTAGAAGGGAAAGCCATTTCGGCCATACAAATAGATGGAGGTTTTAATGTTGGTACAGAAAACGGCGAAAATTTTACCGCACGAAAAATATTGTTGGCCACAGGTTTAAAAGATGTGCTGCCTGATATTAAAGGTTTGGCTGAGTGCTGGGCTATTTCTGCTATACATTGCCCTTATTGCCATGGTTACGAGGTGAGGAATGAAAAAATAGGCCTGTTAATGAATGGCGAGCATGCATTTGAGATGGCCAAAACCCTGAACCATTGGAATAAAGATTTAACGGTTTTAACCAATGGTAAATCGCAGCTAAGCACCGAGCAGACTGAAAAACTGAAATCCAAATCAATTAGTATTATAGAAGACGAAGTTGTTGAACTATTGCACAATAATGGTTATCTCGAAGATGTTGTTTTTAAAAATGGTGAAAAAATAACCTTAAAAGCGATCTACCTCAAATCGGATGTTGAACAACATTGCAACTTCGACGAACAGCTCGGTTTTGAATTAACAGATTTAAAAACAATAAAAGTAGATGAGCAGCAGCAAAGCACTGCCAAAGGCGTTTATGCCGCAGGAGATTGTGCAACCTTGTTCAGGTCGCTATCTATCATCACAGCTGCAGGAACAATGGCCGCAGTGGTAATGAATAAGGAAATGATTTCTGAAGATTTTTGATCAACCATCGGAAATTTAAAATAAGATTGCGCCAACAATTGTTGCAATAAACATCGCTGCTATTACGATTCTATCAGCAGTAATCCATTGCGCTCTTGTAAGTGGTGTAATAGTTTTTTTTTCGCTTTCTGCTTTGTGTCTGGAAAGCCTGAAAACTGATGTGTCTAATTTAATAAGCATAGGGATGAGTTTAATAGGGTCAATTTTCTTAAGACAAATCCCAAGCCAAAAATTAAGAAAAATGTTGAATTGTTAATAACTTATACTTTTTTGTTATTCCGCTGATATTTATATGCTTATCAGTGCAATTAGTTGGGTAGCCACTGATTAAGCTGTCTAGGAAATGAAACAGCTTAATCATGTTATGTGTATAGTAATGAGTTTATTACCTATCGTTCTGTTTTGTCTTTCTGTGCTTTTAATTTGCTATTCTTTTTACCGTACCAGAAGTAAATGGCTAAACCAATAATTAACCAAACCGCTAACCTGACCCAGGTTTCCCAAGGTAAAAATACCATCATGGCAATACAGGTTAAAATGCCCAAAATAGGGATTAGGGGCACAAAAGGAACTTTAAATGGACGTTTAGCCTCGGGATCTGTTTTTCTTAAGATCAAGATGCCAACACAAACCATTAAAAAGGCTAACAAGGTACCAATGCTTGTCATTTCGCCTACCACATTCATGGGGACAAATGCAGCAAAAAGTCCAATAAATACACAAAGTATAATGTTCGATTTGTAAGGCGTTTTAAATTTAGTATGTACATCAGAAAACATCTTTGGCAATAAGCCATCCTTACTAATGGAGTAGAACATTCGCGATTGAGCCATTAAATCGATTAAAATTACAGAAGTATAACCGATTAAAATCGCCAAAATAATAGCCTGGCTTAACCAGGCGTAAGGTGTTTTTTCGATGGCAATGGCTACCGGGGCACCGCTGTTGGCAAATTCTTTATAATTGGCCAGACCAGTCATTACATGCCCGAACAAGCCAAATAAAACCGTACAAACCACTAAAGATCCAATGATGCCGATTGGTAAATCCCTGGCTGGATTCTTTGTTTCCTGTGCCGAAGCTGCTACGGCATCGAAGCCGATAAATACAAAAAACACTAAACCAGCACCGCGTAAAACACCACTCCAGCCAAACTGACCAAAGGTTCCGGTATTTTCAGGGATGTATGGATGATAGTTTGCAGGATCGATATATTGCCAGCCCAGCGCAATAAAAACCAATACCACACCAACTTTAAGAAACACAATAATTCCATTTACAATGGCAGAGCCTTTGGTGCCACGGATTAATATGGCCGTCATTAAAACCACCACCAATGCTGCAGGGATGTTTACAATGCCATTAACGGTAGAACCATCGACAAGTTTAGCAGTTTCGAAAGGGGATAAGGTTAATTGCGGAGGGAGATAAATATGCAGGCTGGCTAAAAACCTGGTTAAATACTGCGACCAGCTGATGGCTACGGTTGCACAACCCACAGAATATTCCAATACCAGATCCCAGCCTATAATCCAGGCAAAAAGTTCGCCCATGGTAGCATAAGAATAGGTATAGGCACTACCGGCAACCGGAATCATCGATGCAAATTCTGCATAACATAGTGCTGCGAAACCACAGCCTAAAGCGGCAATTATAAACGATAAGGTAACTGCCGGACCGGAGTGATTGGCCGCGGCCAAACCTGTAATTGAAAATAAGCCTGCACCAAGCGTTAAGCCTACGCCAATTAAAATAAGGTTTATCGGCCCTAAGGTTCTTTTGAGCGTTCCTTCGCCGCTTTCGTTTGCCTCAGCAACAATGCTGGCAATAGATTTTTTCATGAAAATAAGTTAAAACGTTGCAAAATTATTAAAATATATTAAATCTATAGTATTTATATATTTAATTCCTCGAAGCCTGGACGAGCGTGTGTGCAAGCGGATCTTTGAAATCTAAAACGGTCACTACAAATTTCTTCTTTTAGAAAATCTGCGCCCTGTTTTTCATGGGAGCTGCAGTCCCGCCATCGCTTGTAGTCCTCTCCCGATGAAAAATCGGGATGCGGGCTATCCACTCTGTCGGGTTTATTTACAAGGGGCTGTTCTGGCATTATCCCAAAAACCATTAATCGTAAAACCAGCCCTCTCCACCTTAAACCTGATAGAACCAAATAGCTCCCGATTTTATCGAATATTTTATATTTAAAGGGTGTCTAAATCGGGACTATAGGTGATAGCAGGACTGTAGAAACCTAAGGATTACAGCACCCTGCTTTACAAAAAAAGGCTACAAATACTTAGATTTTATTCATTTAACCTTAAACATAAAATTTTTATTAAAAATTAATTAACTGATAATAAGGTGTTTATGTATTTACTTTAATTTATTTTAGTACTATGTATTGCATGGTAGTATATAAAACATATATCTTTGTTATATGATAGCAGAAAATACGCAAACACAAATGCGGAAGGGAATTCTGGAGTACTGTGTTTTATCAATCATCTCACGGGGCGAAATATATGCTTCGGATATTATTGCCGAATTAAGGACGGCAAAGCTATTGGTGGTTGAGGGTACATTATATCCATTATTAACGAGGCTTAAAAACAATGGTTTATTAAGCTACAACTGGGTAGAGTCTACCTCGGGCCCACCGCGTAAATATTATACCTTAACCGAAGATGGTCGGGGTATTTTATCACAACTAGATCAAACCTGGCAGGAGCTGGCTTATGCTGTAGGTATTTCACAAAAAGGAGCCAATTCATAAATATTAAAAAGGAAATGGAAAAGACCATCATCATAAACATAGGGAACACGATTATTCATATTGAAGAAAGTGCTTACGAACTCTTAAAGGCCTACCTGAACGAAGTAAAACAATATTTTGCCAACCATGCAGATGACCTTGAAATTGTAACGGATATCGAAAACCGGATTGCCGAACTGTTAACCGAGCAATTGGAAGAGCAGAAAAAACAAGTGGTAGATTCGGCCAACGTAAATTCGGTGATTGCGCAAATGGGCAAGGTGCAGGATTTTGACACGGTAGAGGAAGGTGAAGAAGCGCCAGTGATCAATAACAACTATCAATACCAATACACAGAGAAAAAACTGTACCGCGATATGGACGACCGCGTGGTAGCGGGAGTTTGTGCAGGTATTGCACATTATGTAAACGCAGATCCTAAATGGATCAGGCTGGCGACCTTGCTAATCAGTATTGCCGGTGGATTTGGAATACTGGTATATGCCATACTCTGGATCATCATGCCAAAAGCCAAATCGCGTATCGAAAGGATGGAAATGAAAGGCGAACCTGCAAATCTTCAGGGTTTCCAAAAGAACTTAGATGAAGAGCTACAGGCCGTTAAGGAACGCTTGGGCGAAGTAAATAAACATGCTCAGCCAATATTTGCCCGTTTAGGGAATTTTATAGGAGAGTTTTTCGAATGGCTTGGCCGGTTTATTTCGGGCACCGGAAAGGTGATTTTTAAGATCATTGCGGGGTTCATCATTGTTTTTGGCGTACTCTTTTTAATTACCTTAATTATTGGTACGGCCGCTTTTCAGGGGTTTTGGGATGCGAGTATCTATGAATATTTTCCCTTCTCTATTATAAATGAAGGCAATAGGGGGGCAATTTTATTTGGTGCATTTATTGTTTGCTTTGTGCCGATTTTAGCCCTGGTGTTATTCTCGATCAGGGTAGCTTTTAACAAACAGGCCATTAACAAAACACTTTCTTTTGCCCTGTTAATTATCTGGTTGGCCGGGGTAGCTATAACAGGTTATCAAGCCGCTAAAATATCATCAGAATTTAAGCAACATGCAGAGTTAACACAAACAACCGACCTGAAAGCTTATCCAGTGTACACCATCAATATTGATAAAAGTAAATATTTCAGTAAAGAAGATAGCGCGGCTTACCACATTGATGCGAATAACCGCCACCAGATTGTAGTTGACGATTTTGAAGACGGACCTTTTGTTTCACCGAACCGTATCCGCATTGATATTAACAAAAGTGAAACCGGTGTTACGCGTTTAACGCAGAAATACGAATCACAGGGTAAAACCTTTCAAAGTGCCTTGCAAAATGCACAGAACATTAGCTACAATTATGTAGTGAAAGATGCTGAACTGATTTTTAGTCCGCGGTTTCAATTGAGAAAGGGAACCATTTGGAGAAACCAGGAAGTAAGGTTAAACCTTGAAATTCCGGTGGGTACAAAATTAATTTTAAAGCAGGATGCTTACCGCTATGTTAATAATTACTGGACCTGGGAATGTAACGACAGCGAAAATGATCATAACGATTCTAGTGTATGGATTATGACGGATGATGGTTTGAAATGCGTTGCAAAATTAAAAGAAGAAGCGTTAAAAAAGGAAAAGTTAGAGCAAGAGCTACGTGATTTAGATCATTTGCACCTAGAAAGACCTAATGATACCCTTTACCAGGATTCTGTATCAAACCGGATTAAGGAAGTTAAGGAAGAATTGGGGATAGCGCCTGAATAATACGATCCGATAAACATCATAAAAGTACCTATAAGAAAAAACCAATGAAAACATTATTTACGCTAGTTGCATGCTTTATGGCATGTGGGGCTTCTTTTGCCCAGAAATTAAATAAACTTACAGGGAAAATTGTTGATGAAAAGACTGTTCCGGTATCGTTTGCGGTTGTTAGGGTGCTGAATTATCCTGATACCACTGTGGTTAAAAGCGTATCGACCAATATCGAAGGAGCGTTTGCGATCGATCAGTTGAAAAGTGGCGAGTATGTATTGTCGATTTCTATAGTGGGCTTTAAAAGTAAAAAAACTAACCGTTTGTCGCTTAACGAAGACATGAAATTACCTGCCATTACGATCGAAAGTTTAAGCAAACAATTAAAAGAAGTGAGCGTTCAGGGCAAAAAACCTTTTATTGAGCATCAGATTGATAAAATGGTACTGAATGTAGAGAACAGCATTATTGCAACAGGCGGTACGGCGCTCGAAATTTTAGAGAAAGCGCCGGGCGTACAGTTAGACAGGCAAAACGACCAGATTTTATTGAACAATAAATCGGGTGTAATGGTGATGATTGATGGGAAGAACAACTTTCTATCGAGTGCCGATTTAACTGTTTATCTGAATGGCTTAAGTAGCAGCCAGATTGCTACCATCGAAATTATTACTAACCCATCGGCTAAATATGACGCTGCCGGCAACGCGGGCATCATCAACATTAAACTTAAAAAGAACAAAGCATTTGGTACCAACGGAAGTGTCTCGTCAACCTATCGCAATGCAATAAGGGCTAACTTACCCACCAATATTTACGGATCGGAGCTTAACTTCAATTTAAATCACCGTGTAGAAAAGTGGAATTTTTTCACCAATGCAAATGCTTCAAAGAATAATAATTTTTCGAATTTATTTTTAGAGCGGAGCACCAATGCCAATGGTTTACAAAGTATGTTTAACCAGAATTTTCAGAAAATATATACAGGATCGCGGTTGGCCGCAAAACTAGGTGCAGATTATTACGCAGGTGAAAAAACAACTATCGGTATTATGTTTGATGGCAGTACGAATACACGTAAATTGGATAATTTCTCTCAAACCTTTATAAATGAAATTAAGGATGGGGTTGCGGGCAATAATTCGTTAATCCAATATTCTGATGCGAATACCCCAAACAAAAATTATAGTGCAAATTTTAATATCAGGCATGATTTTAAAAAAGAGGGTGCCAGCTTAAATTTTGATGCCGATTACTCCGGCTTTGACTACTCGGGGCTGGAAAATTTTAACACTAACTTTTACGATGAAAAAGGGGCTGTTTACAACAATACAATTATTAAAAATGATAGTAAAACAGCCATTGATATCTATGCTGCAAAAACAGATTTTACCTGGCCGCTATCAAAAACTACAAAACTGGAAACCGGTTTAAAAAGTGCTTATGTAAAAACCAATAATGATTTTTTGTCGTTGGCATTGGTAAATAATGAATGGCAAAATGTTGTAGGGCAAAGCAATAATTTTATTTACAAAGAAAACGTAAATGCAGCTTATGCAAACTTATCAAAAGATCTGGGCAAGTGGCAGGTTCAGGCTGGTTTACGGGCAGAGTTTACCCAATCTACCGGAACATCAGTAACCAATAATACATCGGTAAAACAACATTATTTGTCATTATTTCCAACGGTTTTTATTAACCAGAAAATTTCTGAAAGTAGTAATCTACATTACACCTATGGCCGACGGATAGATCGACCAAATTACCAGCAATTAAATCCGTTTAATTTTTACATGGATCCTTATACCATAGCACAGGGAAACCCATACTTAAAACCACAGTTTACCAATAATTTTGAGGTGAGTTACAATTATAAAAGCGGATTGTTTTTTTTATTGAGTTATGCCAAAACAAAAGATTTAATTTTAGATAGTAAAACCGCACAAAACGATAGCACCAGAATAGTTACTGTAGGCCAAGGGAATATTGGCAGCGGGGAATATTACTCGGCCGGGTTATCTGTTCCGCTAACCATTGCCAAATGGTGGAATTTGCAAAACAATTTTAGGGTTTCTTATAATAAATTTAATGATGATAATTTAGAGGGCGCCCCCTTTGTTTTAAGTAAAGTCTTTTACAATTTTAATACGGTGAATTCGATTATTTTGGGCGATAACTGGGCATTTGAGACCAATTTTTGGTTAAACTCACCAAAAGTTAGGGGTTTAGAACGGACCACTATTTATCAGTATGCTTTAAATATTGGTGTGCAAAAAAGTTTCCTGAACAAAGCTTTAAAGCTTAAGTTAAATGTTGATGATATTTTTCAAACCAACTACTGGAAAGGAACGCTCGATTATCAAAATGTGAATTTAAGGGTGCAGAATAATTACATCAGTAGAAGGGTATCTTTCAATATCAGTTATAGTTTTGGCAACCAAAATCTAAAATCAAACCAGGACCGGAAAACGGCGGCAGACGATGTTAAGAACAGAGCCGGGGGGTAGTCTGGACTCTAAGTTTGGAGTTTGGAGTTGAGAGTCTGGGGGTGAAAGTTTGGAGGCAGAAGTTCCGGGTCGACTGAGTTTCGCAATAACAAATTTGTCTCAGCATTAAAAATAGAACGCCTAAAAAGAAGAAATCATGAAAATATTACTTACGCTAGTTGCATGCTTAATGGCATGTGGGGCTTCTTTTGCCCAGAAATTAAATAGTTTGACGGGAAAAATCGTCGATGAAAAAACTGTTCCAGTGTCGTTTGCCATTATTCGGATTTTAAACTATCCTGATACCACCGTGGTTAAAAGTGTATCGACCAATATTGAAGGAGAATTTGCAATTGATCAGTTGAAAAATGGTGAGTATCTGTTGTCGATCTCGATCGTTGGTTTTAAGCGTAAAAAGACGGATCACTTTTCAGTCAACGGTGATTTAAAGTTGCCAATCATCAGTATCGAAAGTTTAAGCAAACAATTGAAAGAAGTGAGCGTTGAGGGCAAAAAACCTTTTATTGAACATCAGATCGATAAAACGGTGCTGAATGTAGAAAATAGCATTATTGCAACTGGAGGCACGGCTTTAGAAGTGTTAGAGAAAGCCCCAGGCGTGCAGATCGACCGCCAAAAAGACCAGATTAAACTGAATAATAAAAGCGGTGTAATGGTGATGATCGACGGGAAATCGAATTTCCTATCTGGTGCTGATGTTACCACATTGCTGAGCAATATGAGCAGCGATCAGATTTCTACCATCGAACTTATTACCAATCCATCTGCCAAGTATGACGCTGCCGGAAATGCCGGGATCATCAACATCAGACTAAAACGCAACAAAGCTTATGGTACCAATGGTACAGTTTCTGTTACTACCGGGCAGGGTATTATGCCCGATTCGCCCAGCGATTTGTTCCGCGCCGGGGTAAACCTGAACTTAAATCACAGGCAAGGTAAATGGAACATTTTTGGAAATGGTGCCGTTGTACGCAAAGCCCAGTTTAACAATACCTTTTTAACCCGTACCACTTTATCTGAAGGTTTGGCCAGTTCACTTACGCAAAATTTCGACCGTAAAAATAAAGGTGTTGGTTTTCAGGGGAAGCTGGGTGCAGATTATTATGCATCAGAGAAAACAGTTTTCGGGGTGATGTTAGATGCCAATACGGTAAACACCAAACTGACTAACTTTAGCAATACCAATATTAATGCAGTGCAGAATGGAACTTCGAATCTCAGCTATATTTTACAGGATGCCAACTCGAGTTCGCCTGTGGGTAATTTAACAGCCAACTTTAACATTAAACACGATTTCGATAAAAAAGGTAAGAGCCTTACTTTTGATGTAGATTATTCGGGTTTCAGCAATAAAAAAGATGAAAATTTTTTGGCCAATTATTTAAATGCAAACGGCAACCCAACCAACCAAACCAGTTTAAGAAATAATACGGATGCGGAGATCAATGTGTATGCCGCCAGAACGGATTTCACTTTGCCCATTTCTAAAACGATGAAAATTGAAACGGGCTTAAAAAGCAGCTATGTAGTTACGAATAACGATTTTATTTCTGAGCAGTTGGTATCTGGTGTCTGGCAAAATGATCTGGGCAAATCGAACAACTTTGTATATAAAGAAAATATCAATGCCATCTATGGTAGTTTCTCTAAAGAATGGAAGGTATTTCAGGTTCAGCTGGGTTTAAGGGCGGAGCACACCCATTCTAATGGCACTTCTGTAACCGACCAGAAAGAAGTAGACCGGAACTATCTATCTGTTTTTCCAACGGTTTTTGTTAATCAGAAGATCAGTGAAAACCATAACATCCGTTATTCTTATGGCAGAAGGGTAGACCGTCCAAATTACCAACAGCTTAATCCATTTGTGTTTTACATGGACCCTTTGGCGGTTGATCAGGGAAATCCTTATCTGAAACCTCAGTTTACTGATAATTACCAGATCAGTTACAGTTATAAACAAGCTTCATTTTCGCTCAGCTATTCGAACACCCGTGATATGATTACGCAAATTAGTAAACAGGATGATGCTACCCGGGTGATCAGTGTAATCCGCCAGAATTTAGGCCGTTTCCAGAACTACTCCGCCGATTTATATGTTCCTGTTAAGGTGACGAAATGGTGGAATATTCAAAATAATGTTAGTGTTTATTACAGCAAATTTAATGACGGAAATATTGAAGGTGCTGCATACAGTGCGGGTAAGGCTGCGGTAAATATTTTCACCTCCAATTCCTTTTCCTTGCCTCAAAACTTTAGTATCGAAATTAGTGCATGGCTAAACTCCCCGCGGGTTTCGGGTGTAGAGCAAACCACCATTTATCAGGGCGCTTTAAACGCCGGAATCCAGAAAACTTTAATGAACAAAAAGCTTAAACTCCGTTTAAATATGGATGATATTTTACTTACCAACCATTGGGAGGGGAAACTGGTTTATCAGAACATCAATATGAACGTAGTGAACCGTTACACCAGCCGAAGGGCAAATTTCAGCATCAGCTACAATTTCGGGAACCAGAATGTAAAATCGGCCCGGTCTAGAAATACAGCTACCGATGATATCAAGGGAAGGGCAGGAGGGTAGTTTTTTAGTCCTTAGTCTAAAGTCTGGGTAGTAAATCCCCAATTAACCAATTTATACAGTTAACCAGTTTAAACAATTAACCAAAAAACAATGAAAAATATAATATACAGTATCGCAATTTTAATTACCGCTTTAGCTTACGGATGCCATAATAGTGGCGGTTATTTATCAATAAATGCTACCGATAATGATACTAGTTTCAAATTTGAAGCCAAGTACGCCGAAGATAAAACGGGTAAACTGGAAAAATTCCTGGATAGTGCCTTGAATAATGAACTTCCGTTAGATCAGAATATCGATCTGTTCGTAAACTTAAACGGTAGCGATAAGTTTAACCTTAAAGCCAAAAGAGGCTGGTTAGTAATCGACTTCGATAAGCGGAACAGCTCTATGGCAGGTTATATGAAAGTGAAAAAACTTACTGAAGGGATTAGACAGAAATTAACGGAGTAACGTGTTTTAACCGCAAAGATCACAGAGAGAAGACGCAGAGCACGCAAAGTTGGATGGCCTTCGACTATGCTTAGACTGCAATTTATAAAGAAATATCTGCGGATATCTGTGTGATCTGCGGGAGAACCCCTTCGTAGTTGTTTCCCGCAGATTTAAGGTGATAGGCGCAGAACTAAGAGCTTTACTTATCAAGCCCTAACTGTTTACGTGTCTCTATATTTAAATTGTACTGTTCTTCAATTGATATCACTTTCTTTGTGTTTTTGTTTATGTTTTTGCCTTCTTTTGACCAAAGGGTTGGATAAAAACTAATGACTTTATCCCCTTCTAGTTTTGAAACCTCATCTCTCCACTTATTCCACCTTTTGCCTTTATAAAATTTGTCTAAATCGTTGTTGAAACAAAACTGTAAGAAATCCGAATAAGTAAGATCAAGTGGCTCGTAAGTTAAATTATCTGGAGAAAAATAGTATATTTTTCCCAGGTCTTTACCGAGGCCACCACCATTTAAAAGGTAAAAACCGCCAATTGCATCATCTGCAACTAATAGGAAGGGCGATGCTTCTCCAAATTTCTGTATTGATTTTTCTTTGTTCCAATCAGGTAGTGTACGGTTTAGTTTTGGATTGCCCGAACCAAGAATTCTGATCCAGCCATCATCAACCAAAATTCCGCCAGTCATATAAACTACCGAACCCATTGGCGAACGTGTGGTTACCTGTGTCTTAAACAAGGCATCTTTTGCCTTTGCACTATCAGCTGTTAAAATTTCGACTTTGTTTTTTGCAGATTCAATCCAATCTTTTACCACAGGCCAGCCTGGGTTGGTGGTATTGATGAGTTCATTAACTGGTCGCATTTTGGTCTGTGCTGTAGCGGCTAAATTAGATAGGGCAACTATGGCAATTAGTAAGTGTTTGATCATAATTTATATTTAAACCTCTTTTATTCATTTCTTTCCACCAAACAGCTTGTCCAATAAATACCCATTTGTCCTCTGTTATCCATGGTTCCTTTGGGTAATAGTTTTTTTGGACAAGCTAAAAGGGCAGTGTCAACTTCTCTGACAAATTTTGTTAGTGCACAAAGGTTATTTTCTGAAAAGGGAAGTATGGCGAAAGACCAACTCGAATAATAGGATAACATCCATTTAAATTCTTCATCGATTTTATTGCTTAAAAGGTATTCGTTTAAAATTGTATACGATTCCAAAATAATTGAATTTTCCAGATCTTTAACACCAGTGAAATAACTCGGCTCAATTTCACCATACCAGTTCAGAAACACAAGGCGTTTCAGGATTTCAAGCTTGGTTTCCTTGTTTTCTGTATTGAAAAATAAATCGAAATAGCTTTTGTGGATGTGTCGATACTGACTGAAAATGCCATCCTCTTTGAGTTTCTTGTCTATATTATCCATATCTGTCATTTCTTGTAGAGACACAGTATAGTTGTATAGTTCTAATTCTTGATTTGATAGGTTCTTGATTGTTGTTTTCACATTTAACCTTTTAAATTCAGTCTATTTCTTTGCCGTATATTTTAAACCTAACTCTTTTTCAACTTTATTGGCCAATTCTGATTCAAAAACAGCTGTTAACTGTTTCAAAAGTTTTGGATCCTGATTATCGTTGTAACCTCCTCCTTGCCCAAGTTCATTATAAGCATATACAATAAATAATGAGGATGTTGGGGATGTCTTCCACGTCTCTTCGTCACCATAATACCTGAATGTGAACCTATAGTTTTTATCCTTGATTTTTATGGTCAAATAGTCTTTGCCATCATTATAATAATCAACATAGGTTGTGTCAGTATTTATACTTTCATCGTCTTTATTCCTTTCCTTTGCGATTTCTTTATAAATATCCTTCGCTTCTTGATTAGGTTCAGGTTCACGGTAAATATTTTTATTTTCAGCTATCACTTTCATTACAGCAGCTTCCAAGTTAGCCTTATTTGTTTCGAAATCGTAACTTGTCAAAGAGCCATGTCCTGCACTTATCATATTACAGCCGTTTAATGCGAAAAAAAGAAATAATAATAAATAATTTGTTTTTTTTGAATCATGTTGTTTACACATTGGGAAATAATAAGATTTATTCGTGGCTAAATTTCTATAATAAATGGTTTTGTCTATCAGGTTTTCGGCACGTAGTATAATGATTTATTTTTTAATCTGTTGCGTTAAGGAATCGATGCTTTTGTATGGTTCCATTCCGATTTAAATAAATTTTTATTTTAAACAAAGTCTATTAACTGTTTTTATACAATTCAATTTTCCGGCCATCGGGGTCAATTATAATGGTCATAAAACCAAATTCTGTTTGGGTTGGTTCTTGCGAAAAATCAACTTGTGATGTTTTTAACGTTATCATCACCTGATCAAAATTTTCTATACCAAATCCTAACCTTAAGTTTTTGTCTGCTTTATCTTGGTTTTTAGCTAATGGATAAATTTCAACAATAGTTGACTCAATTATAGCCGAATAATGGTATGGAGAGTTGTCATGTTTATGATATTCAAATTTAAGCCCAAGTAAACTATAAAAATCTGCTAGAAGTTTCGTGTTACTTGTTCGTAGTACCAATAAGCGAATTTCCATGTTTTTATCTTTTATTGCTCAATAATCTCAATACTATCGCCGTTCGTTATTGCCAATTGTTTGGTCTTTTGGTTAAAAGCCACTTTCGGAAGTTCTTCAATATTGCGAATGATTGATGAATTTTGTAATCCACTTTGCAAACTCTCGTCCTGATCTACTATTTCGCCTGTTACCAAATTTATAATTTTCGGGAAGCCATATGTATCCCAGGCATACTGGTCATTAATGGCGAAAAGATTTCCAAACTCAATGTCCATTTTAACTGGTTTAGAAATTTGATTCAAGTTGATGTCCCAAATGGCAATATGTTTTGGTGGAAGATTTTCCAATAGCTCCTCATTCATTTCCTCCTCATCCGATGACCCCAATAATATGCAGCGGTCATCAATAAAACTTGCAGTAGCGATTTCTACCACAACGTTTGGATAAATTTCAGATTCATCAAGCAGTTTGGGGTTTTGTATACATTTTTCGATGTCGTATACTTTGATGGCATCCCAGGGGTGCCAAAACCAGCCTTTACTCATCAGGTATTTGCCATTGGGACTTATTTCGAGCCGGGAATGAAAAAAGTCGGTAGGATTTCGTCCCTCACGACTGGTGATGATCTGTCCGGTTTCAACCTCTTCAAAATCAAGCCTACAGTATTCGGATGGACAATGAATTAAAAATGTGTTACTGTTTAAGGTCACGAATGCCGCAGGGTATTCATAAACATCTGCGCAATAATATGAACGGTTTATTTCTCTTAAAAGTGCTCCGTTTTTAAGTAGAAGTCCCTTTGTGCCAAGTTTTTGATAAATAAACGCATATTGTCCGTCGGCCGATATAATGGCGCTGTCGCCAAAATTAAAACTATTTTTGCCCAATTGATCTGTTTTTCCATCAAGTGTATACCGCTTGCCAGCAGAAGCCCAGTCTATAACTGCATTGTTAAACCAACAGATAGTTTTTAAATGATTGGCTGGTATAGTTTGTCGTTTCATTATGACCTTTTGGTGTTTTCGGAATTAATCGGCACAGCTTGAGATTGATTGTAAGATAATGCTGCGGTAAGATTAAAAAAAATGAGGAGCGTTAGAGATGATTTCACGATTTACTGGGGCTTATGAAAGTTAATTAATGTCTGTCGATTTAAGTGATCCTCAACAAAGATAGATTTATGAGGCTTGATTGGGTGCTACTGCTACTGAATTTTTAACCTGCCTGTTTTGAAAATTTTTAATACTGTTTTTTGTTGCACTGTCGTCAGGTTACTGGTAAACATTGATAGCGCTTCAGTACCATCTGTTTTTGCCAGGTAAATTCCAGTAATTCCATTTTTCGTATCTTTGGAGAATACTATCTTTCTATATACATTTTGGATGGTATCAATGCTAAAATTTTGGTTTTTGATATCATCCGGAATCGATATCGGGTATTCAAACTTGCTGTTTTCGTATATATATTCGGCAACAAAATCGTATTTTTTATTTTTTGAATCATCTTTCGACGTTGCGGGCCGGATATTGATAATTTCGACATTTGGCATATTTCTGTCATCATAATTTACGCCATCTTTCATAAATTGAAATGCAATGAGACTTCGCCAATCTCCATCTTTTAAATATTCATCAATGGTTTGTTCAAAGTCATTTGAGTAAAACCCAAAATCAAATTCAAAGGTTATATCATTTCCTTTAATTCTCCCAATATAAGAGTCAATCCCTTGCTCTTTAATTAATCTAAAGTTCTGAGGAAAGTCAAAAAGGTAGTCACCAACTTCAATTGTTTTCCATTTGACTTCAGACTTCTTGTCGATGTATTTACAACCAAAGAAGAGGAATAATATCGAAATGCTTAGTAGTGTTTTCATTTGTGGTTGATCGTCTTGGTATATGATATCTTTATTCAGGATTATTTAGGTTAACACTTGAGTATGTTTATCTATTAATATCTTATTCCGTAGTTTTAATCGCCCCAAATTAAAAGTCCGCCAATGTTTTCAATGTTTAATTTTTCGACATCGTTTATTTTATCAAGACGTTTTTCAAAATATTGAAGTGCTATTTTAACTTTTTCAACTGCTTTTCTGAGTTCGTGTCGATCAATTGATAGTGTAATTTCTTGTGGTGTAGGTAGGAAAGGTTCATCAAATTCGTCAACCGAAAAATCAAATAGGATATTGTCGCCATCAAATTTGATCTGTGGGGAAGGGTGTCCTTCGTAATAAACATTTTGTAGCATTGAAAGGCTGTCCCAATACATGATATCACTCAGTCCTCCGCAACATTGAGGAAAATATTTGTCTTGCCCATCAATATTCAAAACATAACCGCCAAAAAATGTTGCGGCCTGTTGTCGTTCATATTTTCCATCTCTCATTTCTTGCGTATGGTCAATGATGAGTTTGGTTAAGTTGTTATCAGTAATTTCTGAGAGTTTATACAATGGAAAACCTTTTAAATAAGGCGTCAGTTTATCTTTAAAACCCGCTTTTTGAAAGCATTCTTGGTGATAGGCGTTCCAAATTTCAGGATGCTCCCAATAAGGAAATTTGTCTGGCGGAGCTAGCTCCTGATTTTTATATCCGATTTCAATTACTGGTATCAAATCTATGAGCATGCTTGTTAATTTAGTTGCCACAAGTTAGGGGTTTTAGTTTACAGTTTTAAATTGACAGTTTACGGTCGACTTATCCATACCAGTGTTCATCAATCGGGACAGGTAAGGCCATATGAATATAACAATCGCTATTCAGCTTGCCAAAAGCTACAGATCCTCCTCCCTAAACCCGACAATAGCGGAAATCCTTTTTGTTGCCCCTTCGATAGGTTCAGGATAACAGTAACAAAAAGATTGTAGCGAATGGCGGGGCTGCGCTACCCGAAAAGCACAGAACCATTCGTTTCCAAGTCCCATTTCCAGTTAAACCAATAACCATCTTACGTCCAATGCAAATGGTCATAAAAACGCCTTGTTATTGTCACGATTGCCCCTCATGCGTGTTACTCTTCCGTTGTAACTTTATCATCATCAAATCAATAGAAAATAACATGAGAAAGATCAAAATAATGGAACACATCTCGCTTGATGGCGTGATGCAGCACGAAAACAGCGAGGATTTCACGCATGGCGGATGGACAACACCTTACCGGAGTTTGGAAGGCTTAGCAGCCGTATTAGAGGCGCAGGGAACTAATATCGATCTGTTGCTGGGCCGCAAAACCTACGATAGCTGGACCCAGTACTGGCCAAAAGCAGGCGATAATCCGATGGCAAATAGTTTAAATAATGGCAAAAAATATGTGGCCACTCATAGGCCAGACAGCCTCGAATGGGGACCTGTTGAAGATTTAGGTACAGATATCGTTACGCGTATTCGCGAACTCAAATCAACAGAAGGTCCTGATCTGATCGTATATGGAAGCTCGACGGTGGTTGCTGTGCTTTTAGAGCAGGGATTGGTTGACGAGGTGGTGCTGATGGTATACCCGGTATTGCTGGGCACGGGCAAACGTTTCTTTTCTGATACTGCCGATGCACGCGAACTGGCTTTTCTAAGCACGAAAACTACGCCTACAGGGGTGCAGGTGAACACTTATCGGTATGTTGGAGAACTGGGGAAGGGTTAGTTTGGAGCTTGGAGTCAAAAGTCAGGGGGCCGAACTCGAGGTTTATATTAACTCAACCGAAGGGTAGGGGGGAGGTGGCGTGAAGCAATCTATTTGTGGATTAGTCCGAAATTTTGATTTCTAGAAAGAGAACAAGATGTGGATTAGTTTGGAGTTGAAAGGTTTTTGGAGCGCAGCAGCTGTAATCCTTGGGCTGGCTTCGGTCCTGCTGTCCGTTTCACTTCCATCAGGGCTATTTAACATTAAGCTGTACCCCGAAACGAAGAAAAGGTATGAAGCAATCTGTTGGCGTATTAATCCAGGTTCAGGAGGTTTGGGGCCTGAAACCTAGCATCAAAAGATTGGATTTGGTAAATCATTAAAAAACGCCCATATTTTTAGGTATGAGCGCTAGCTGTTTGTTTATTCTTCTTTAACGTCTAACATCGGCTGGAGCATTGGTGGTCGAATCTGCTATTGAATCGGTGCTTGTACTATCGATCAATTTGTTCGTATCGGTGTATTTGTACATACTGTCGGCATTTTCCTGATCGGCTTTTTTACCACTACACGCTGACAACGCTAAGCCAAAGGCAGCTACCAAGATTATTATTTTCGTTTTCATATCAAATGTTATTGGTGTACTTATATAATCCCTTTTAAAAGGCAATTGTTTTGGCAATTGTTAAAAGAAGGGTTTTGGTAGGTCATTGTGATTAGTCGGAGTCAGGGGTTGGAGGTCCGAAGTCTGGACTTGTAAACTAAACGATACGTCAATGCGAACCAAAGGGAGGAACTGTGAGGTGAAGCAATCCAATTATTAAACAAACGATTTAAGCCCTATAATTAGATATCAGTTTGTATCCCCTTCAATTCCTGATATGGTCAAATACCAATATAAGTGGTGTTTGGTTTGTTATGACCCTTTAAACAAAATCAACCGGAAAATCTTGATCATTCCCGGTTGAGTAAGCGATTTCGAACCTTAAGGTTTTAAATATTATAATACCGCAAATTAATCTTTCACTAACCTTACCGCGGCGCCTGTGGTTTTACTATAGTCAGTTACACGCGGTTCGCTGTATTTGTTAAAGTCAAGGTAGTAGGCAAAGCTGTCGCCGCTTGATTTGGTAGTACTCGACCACCAATAGCTTAACCACACCCCATACTTGAAAGACTGGCCGCCACCATATTCATCACCACCTGCACTGCCATTGTGAAGTAAATTGAGACCTGATGAGTTATCGCCATTGCCATGCGCAAATTTGTACGAATCTTTTACGTCCCAGCCAGTAGTGCCACGCATTTTTTTACCGGCTACTTTTTCACCACCTAAAGCCGCAATAAGGGTTAAAAATTCACTGCTGCTAGGTACATGCCAACCAGCAGGCGCTAAGCCTCGGCGATCGGTAACCGCATAAAAGTTGTACAGCTTACCGTATTTCTTTTCATTACTACTGTCGAAATTAAGATAACAATAAGCCGGAATCTTATCCCTGCTTACTTTTTCCCATTCTTTTTGGTTGGCTGCGTAATAAATCTGATCGCCGTTTCTATAGGTGCTCACGTTTAAATTGGTACTTGTCCACACCTGGTTGCCAATTTTTACCGGCCCGGTAATTTCAGGCGAGGCATTGTACATTTCTTTTAACGGCGCCGCTTGTGCTGTGTTACAGCTCCAAACAAAGTTGGTAGGTTGGATGCCGCCGCTTCTTTTTAAACATTCTTTAGTTGCTATTGCATCGGCCTCTTCTTTGGTTTTGGCTATGCCCCAGCCAAATGCGGTACCCACATTGCCGTTTATGGTGCGGTATGCCGCACAACCTGTACCCGAGTAGGTGAGTACAATGCTACAAGACCCGCCTCGTTTGTTGCATTCGTCAACTGCTCTCTTCTCGGCTTCTGCCCGGTTTGGCTGATCGAATGAAAAACCATAATAAAAACCATTGGATCGGTCTATAGCCAATGCACCATATTTGGTTTTAAGGGGACCAGCCGTTTTGGTTGCTGATTTCTTTACCTGTGCAATTAAATTGGATGTAGTAATCAATAGCACAAGCACTGCCATTAATAGTAGTTTGTTTATTTTCATGCTTTATTGTTTGTTTGTTATGGGCAAATTTCCCAATCGCGATATTTAGCGTCAATACCATTTACTGGGTATATTTTGATGAGGGTAGTGTGGAGTTGGAGGTTCGAAGCTTGGGTTTATAAAGGCGAAGAGATTCGTCATTGCGAACTGAAGGGCAGGGGTAGCGAAGTAGTGTGAAGCAATCTAAATTTAATGCTAAATTAAAGCACAAGTCAGGCCTTGTTTAGGCCAGGGCGCAAAGACTTGCGCTAGATAGGGCTGTGCCTCGAAAGCCCCCCCCACTGATGCAGTTCTTATTGGCTAGGAAGTGGATTGGATGATTTGTGCATTCACAGTATTTGGCTCATCAAGTTTTTAATAATGAAATTGATTTATAATTTAACGGCAGAACAAGTCATGCCGTTGCTTAGGCCGGGTGCTAAGACTTGGGCTAGATAGCAAGGAGTTGCTAACGGTTGTATTGTTTTAAGTCAATTTTGATCGTTTTATACTTTAGGTTAACCCCCTTAATATACTTTTCTGTAAAATATTTAATAGTAAGGATTTGCCCGTGAATAGTAGGATTGTCAAAAATGTATTCTGGGAACATGTAATTGTTATTTTTCATTCCCTTTTCGATTTCTCCTTTTTTGATTTTAATCCTGAAAGATTTTTGAGTGTCGACATTATAGAGTGTTAGAGAATTAAAATCGAATTTTTGAATATGACTTCTGTTGGCAACAGAAACCACAAAAGGTATTTGACTATTGTCTGAAACGTAGATAGCTGTTCCAATTTTTTTTATTAGTTTACCTGAAGCTTTGCTGTATAAATAGTAATCGTCTGGATCGCAGCAACCAGAAATGACCCTGTTTGTATATAGGAATGTTGTTCTAAATTCTTGAAAACTTGTATGTCCAAGCCGATTAGTCAATTGTACTAATCCATCACCTAATGTAAAGATTGTTTTTTTCTCTCGATTTCTATTTTCAAAAGTTATCCATGAAGAGTCGCAATTATAATTCCAGTATAGTTTTGCCCCATTATCTAAAGAAATTGGTTCACAAGAAATAATTTGGGCTAACAATGTATCCTTTGTACAATCACAGTTTTGACTTGGATTTTTTTGAGCTATACTCAATTTAGTAGGGTGTTTATTAGTACAGGCAGCTACAATTAAAAGTAAAGCTAGAATATTTAGATAACGTTTCATAATATTGGAGTTAGCATCGAAACATTTGGGTAGAATAGCTGGAGTTGTTCTAAAGATAAAGTTTTGGGATCCGATATACTAAAGTAAACCGAATAAAATCAATTTTATTTAGTCAATCGTTTTATATTTTCTCTCCAGGTGTAAAGCCCGTCAAAAACACCGCCGGTTAAAAATGCCTCTAAAAATTCAGGGAATGAATTTGTTAAGGTGATTACATTTTCCACCTTGTTATAAATGTGGTAATCATTACTGTCGACAGGATTTATATTGATTGTCCACATATCAGAATAGATTAAATATTCTGCAAAGTGGAAATCATTTAGTTCCACTGCATAAGTATCTGGCTGGTCTATATTGTCAATAATTTCGTCTAATGGAATGATCCTAAACATATCTTCCTCTGATTCGAAACCATTTGAAAAGCGATAGAATTTAACTAAATCATCTGGTAATTTAATGCCCATGCTATTCTCAAAATCCAATATTTCCGCTGGGGAAGCTGGCGCATAAAGCATAATCCCAAGTTCTTCCTTATCAGCCATAATTCTGGCTATAATGTCTGTTATTGTTGGATGCATGAGTATTTGATTAGGATCATCGTTCTTATGAAATTTTGTAAATAACTATATAATTTAATTCTATAGCCTATTTTCTTTTGTTCTTCACACGTGGTACGCATGCGCCAGCGGAGGTATCATTCATCTATGTCTTCGAACGTTAATTTGTTGTTTTTCTTTTCAATTTCTATTTTCCTCCAGGTTGGTGCATATCCACTTCCATGTGGCTCAAAAAGTTCCCTAACATACTGTTCTTCTGTTTCGTAATTTGTAAATCTTTTAGGGCCATTGTAGTCGCGTTCCTGGTTATCAAAACGGGTTATAACTTCTTCCTCTTTAGAGAAATTAGAAGCATTTTTTATCTGATTTATGATTCTTTGTTTATCATGAGGTGTAATAATCAAAGTAAAGGTGTGGTAATAGTCACCCACTCCCCAATCAGATTTATTCTCCTCAATTTTATAATTATCTTTTAGCTGAATACCCTGCTCCATTAATAATTTTTCTGCATCTGTTTTCGAAAACAGCTCGTCTTCGAATACATATAAAGCAGTTTTTATCAAGATCAAAAGTGTCAAAATTATGGAGGTATATTTTCCAACCTTTGGGTAGCCCAATTTCTTTGGTAACCAATATGTAAGGTAAATAAGGGCTGTTATTAAGAAAAAAAATATAAATCCAATTATTATTATGATCATTTGTTGGCTTTAATATATCTGCATAAATGTTTAATTGAAGAGCGGACTTTTTTTATAAATGCTTCAGGTTCAATAGTGTAAAACACAAGTGTTTTTAAGTTGATCGGTCATTTATAATGTCGAATGGTGTAGCAAATGGACCCTTATTTGTAATATAATCTTTATCATCTTCGGTTAGTTCGTTTGTACCGAGTGCAATGTCTTCCGATACTTTTCCGTCTTTTCGTTTAAGTGCAAATTCAATTGTCTCAATTTTTGGTTTTTTGTTCAGTCCTAACATTGTCAGATCTATAAATTGGCCTTTTTTGATGTCTCCTTTCACGACTGTTCCAAGTAAGAAAAATTGTTTTCCTTTCAATTGATAAGCATTGTTAAGCTTAAACTGAGCAACGGTTATTGCATGCCAATTATCGCCACAATGTCGGCATTGCCTAGCGTATGGAGTCCTTGCAAGTTTATTACACTTTGAACAATTGTTGAGAAATACCTTTTCAGGATTTTCCGTCATAATTCGTTTTGCGATGCTCAACTCAAATTCATCGTAGCCGTCTTTTAGAAAGTTAAGTATTTCGGGTTCCGTTCTAATCCAACCTCTATTAGTCAAAATCCTTCTCATCTTAGGATCATCAGAAGTTTTATAGGTATGCATATGGTGTTTCAGTGCTAACTTTTCATTGTCAGTCATTAAGTTACTGAAGTAGTTTATAATATAACTTGCTGTTTCTTGGTCCATATTAGGTTTTGTAAGTTGCTGCCCCACGCTTAAATATACATAATTGCTATTTTTATCAAATTCTTGATTGAGTAAATGAAGCGAATTTTATTTAAGTTGAATACAATGGGGTGTATTAATTTGCATTTATGTATCCAACTCGTTAAGCTTTTAGCGAGATTAATGTGTTGATTTATTTGAAAGCCGATTCAGGCAATTGCTTAGGTTAGGGTGCTGAGATTTGCGTAGGTTGGGAAGCATGCGTGTAGGTTATTCTTTGTTAAACGTTTGGCGATATTGTTGATATTATTTTACACTCGTCACATTTAAAGTCATACTGATTGTTTAGTTGTGTTTTTAGATTCCATTTCTTATTACAACCTGGACAAGGTCTTGTTAGCTGATCTCCTTTATATTTCTTGTAATTATGTAAATAGTAAAAAGTTGGGATTGAAGTCATTCCTTCGATTTTTTTGCAAATTTCGAGTCCTTGTTTGGATAGTTGAGATTTAATTTCTTGCATCTGATTTAAAGCCCAACGTTCTCCAACTTCACAATTCATTTGTAAACTGTCGCATGAAATATAATTCGTTTCCCAGCTTAAGATTGGCATATAGCCATGATCGTAATAAATCGGTAATCTGTAAAGCGGTACTGATTTATTACAAGTGCCACAAGTTAATGGAGATTTAATTGTGATATAATTTGTAATCAGAATATAGAAGTCAGACTTTTTACATTTGCAAGGAGATTTGTAACTGTCATACGACTTGCCGATAGTTTTATAGCTCAGCCTGGAATTACAGAGATCTTCGATTTTTTTTGTTTGTCTATTTACATAGAAATTATTGAATTTTCTGTTAAGGGAGTTTTTCTCAAGAGTGAAAGGTAAACAAACGATCTTGTCGTTTTTAATGTACCGAGATTCTATTCTTCCTTGTGTTTGCCCATTTCCACGATAAAAAGACATCAGTACACCAAACTCATCAATGAGGTCGTCTTTGTTTGTGTTAGTCTTTATATCAATGGATAGTTTTTGAATGTACATGGTGTCTTTGTATTGTTGCTGATAAGTTCCTTCCTTGGGAAATAAATAAAGTCAATCAATCGTTCTAAATGATTTTGATACTGGCGATCATATTTTGAACCGCCATTAGTTCCCTTTTATTAATCGGCAATGCCTCCTGTTCCTTATCAATTGCGAATGTGCAGATAAATATATCATTCTGTGCTCCGGTAACCCAATAATAGACTACCTGCTGATCTTCCTCTTGTTGAAATTCTTTCTTATAATGCGCGCAGTCGTATTCACCTAAAATAATTTTCTGTGCGCCAGTATTCTCCAAAACCTCATTGCTAATATATTCACCAGCTTTATCTACATCAGAGTCAGTTACATTTGGCCATTGGAAGGCTGTAATCCTAAAATTACCAGTCCAAGATGCCTCCGCTTCATTCCAGAAAGCATGGGTAGAATCATCCTCATCATCGTATTCTGTCCAGCCGTCAGCTAATCTGAAGCTAAACCAGCCACCTCTGGAAACATAATTATTATCAGTCATTCCTGCGTATTTATAACGCACAAATTAATAAAAAAGAGCTATATCGCTATAGCTCTTTTTCATCTGCTGTTTACTTTCAGGCAATGGTTGGCGTAAGTGCTTCCCCGCCCGTTCCTGCTCCGCGGCGGGTTTGCAAGGCGGTATAGGTGCTGATGTTCTGGTTAAGCAGGTTCACCGTAGCGGACCATGGTTCTGCACCATCGCTAATGTCGAGGTTGGAGTTAATCCGGGTACGCAGTTTATAATACAGGTTGTTGGCCGTATTGCGCAGTTCCTTTAACTTATCGCTGGGTGCCAACGCCAGTTCCTCATTCCGTTTAATATAGGCCAGGTTAAACGCATCGTTGGCCGTTTCCATTTCGGTTAGCCAACTGCCCAGGCTTAAAGCTGTTACCGCCTCCTGCAGTTCGGGTTTGTTTTTCCAATCGTTGGCAATATTACGCAGGCTAGTGGTTTCACTCTGGTAGTTATCTTTGGCTATGCCGGTGCCAAACAGTGCCAAATGGGCCGAAAGGGTTTTGCCATGTTTGTTTAATACGGCATCGGCACTGTACGATAAACTTTGCACCTGCAAAGTAATGCCGTTTATAGCATCGTCTCTTCGTTTATCTAAAACTTCTAATTCCTGGGTTACCAAACTGCCCTGACTAATTTTAAACAGCTTTTCAATATCGGCGGTTGCTGTACGTAAGGCATCATATTGTGCGCTAACCTTAAGTGCTTCAGGATTGTTTTTCGATACAATGTTTAAGGTATCGGTTAAGAACTGGATATACTCTCCATTTCTGAGTGGTTGTAATATTATACTGTTAATCATAGATTTTAATAATTATGTTTTTTACTGTTTTTGTAGATTTTACTTTGATTTGGCGCTGCCCACGGCAGGAGGGTTTCAAAGTAACTTTGATTTGGCGCTGCCCACGGCAGGAAGGTTTCAAAGTAACTTTGGTTGGGTGCTGCCCATGGCAGGAAGGTTTCAAAGTAATTTGCCCCTTTTAACCAAAAAAGATGCTTTTTAACCTGTTTTTGTACTGCCTTTGCAGTCTTTGCAGAACGCGGAGGTTCCCTAATCATGCCTGTTATTGCCATAACTCAATTAATTTATGGGTAATAAAACCCGTTAATAAAATGTGGGATGATTAAGCCGAGCGTAATGAAATAATCGCTGCTCAGTAAAATAAGGATATGATAGAACTAAAGTAACGAAATGATTAGTTAATGTCAAGAGGGTTTTAGGCGTGTGGCGTTTAGTGACTGGCGTTTGGCGGATTAGTCAGGGGTTGAGTGTTGAGCTAGAATGGGAAAGGGTGCCGCGTATGAGAAAACATTATTAAGCCTATCATCTAATTTTTTGTAGTTCAACTGCGAATAGATTGTGTTACGATTTTTATATCCAAAAGATATGTTCTCTTTCGCAAAGATTGTTTTGCTAATAGAATTTGCAAGTAAAGGTTTTTTTGGTACTTTGCACGATCGGCTCTCAAATCAGTATAACTTCGTTTTCATTTTTGAGCTTAAATTATTGTTGATCAATGGCATTTTTGATCAATTTTGTATATTTAAATTAGAATGAAACTCAAACAAGTAAGTATCAAAAAACTACATGGTTATCTGAACAGCAAATTTGATCTTGATGACGACTTAGCACTTTTAGTTGGGATAAATGGTGGTGGCAAAACAAGCGCACTAAACGCTATAAATTGGTTAATCAAATTAGATACAGGAAAACTAGCTACTGAATGTTACGAAAAGATCGAATTAACATTTGAGTTAGATGGAAAGGATTATTTATACAGCGCCGTTCAAGATAAAAAGACTGTCATAATAAATCTACTTGATATACAAACAGGATATTCGTTTAAAAATTTAGTTATTAAGCTTGATCATGATACCAAAGGGCTAAAAAGTCTGCGGGTAAAAAATGAACAATTTGATATTTATTCTAAAGTAACTCCCGATGAAACTGAACAGGAAACATATAATCTAATAAAATCTTTTCCAAAACCAATGAATATTGGTTTGGATAGAACTTTGATCTTATCGGATGAAGGTGGTACTACTGTAGATGAAGATATTAACACTAATCAATCTCATTACGGTCCAAATAGACTTAATCCATTACAACGGGTCGGTAGAATTTTATCTCGGGAATTTACCAATCACACTAACGAAATCTTAAAATTGACTAGAACCCTAAACGAGACAATCATCATGTCTACATTTGATGAGGTCTACACAGAGGAGCAATTAATCGATTTAATGAGCCAAAAGCCTCCATCTATTGAAATTTTGGAAACTCTCGAGAAACAAATAATAAGTTTTTTGAATGAGAACCACAATTCAAATGGTCGCGAAAAGAAAGCTCAGGATTCTCCTGAAGTCAATATTACTGAATTTAACATTTCACAGTACTTTACTTCTCTAAAAAGGTTGCTTAAGGATAATCCTTCAGAGAAAAGCCTTGAATATGCGGTTAATATAAGTCATTTTAGTAAGGTGAATAAACTAATAAATGCCTTTAGCACGTTTGAGGAAAACTCTAAGCTTGAAATTGCACCTTTAGAGGAATTTATTGCGATTATAAATGATTTTCTAGTTGATTCAGCAAAAAGGCTTTATTTTGAGAAGAAGACAGGTCAGTTGAAATATGATATTATAGATAGTGAAAAACAAATAGTTGAATCTGGAATAAACATTAATACTCTTTCTTCCGGGGAGAGACAACTATTGATTTTATTCACCTACATAAAATATAGGAAAGAAAAGTTGTTCATGATTGATGAACCGGAACTTTCTTTACATATAAAATGGCAGGAAGATTTTTTAAAAGCTATTTATAAGTTTAAAAAACCAGATACACAATTGATTATTGCAACTCATTCGCCAGAGATTATTGGAGTATATAAAGACAAATGCAAGATTTTTAATCCTTATTTTAAATAGTAGATGAGTATAGAAAGCCAAGGGATTATGCCAACAAGGTCATTACAAGCGAAGTCTAATTTCGGAATTTTATTCGATCAGTTTAATGATATTAATTTTTATGTTGAGGATGTAGACAAAGAACATTTTTATTTCCACTTATTTAAAAATCTTTTTAATGGAATTAAAATAAATCGAATCATAGGCTTAAATGGAAAGGCTAACGTAATAAAGGCAGCTGAATCGATAGCAAATTCTAAAAAGGATGTTTATATTGTTGACCAAGACTTCGATGACTTTTTTAGGAGCAAGCAACAATTGCCTAACCTTTTTTATTTGCGTAAATATTCAATAGAGAACTATTTGATAAATCAAGAGGCGCTTTTTGAATTGGTAAAAGAAGAAAAAACTACACTTAAAAATGCTGATTTTGAAGCGATTTTTCAATTTGACAATTTTCTAGCTGAGTTGGATGTTTTGCTGTTGGATTTAATAAGCTGCTTCCCTATTGTTTTTCTGCATGAACTATCTTGTGGTTACTATAGTATTAACATTCCGAGAGACTTAAACATTATTACTAAACCTTATTCATTAAGAGGTAACTATATTTCAGATTATATTGCATTGGTCAAAAGTCAGTATATCTTAAAATATCCAACAGGTGATTTTGATAATGAGTTCGATATATGTAAAGATTATTTCAGTAGTGATAGCTTAAGAGTAAACGCTCCCGGTAAGTGTCTTATGAATATTTTGAAATTCAGGTTAACAGGTAAATTCGGGGTGTTAACAAACACTGACTCTGACAGTTTTACTTATCGGGTTGGCAAAAATTCTTCTATAGAGTCTCTTAAACATTTGAAGCAAGAGATAGATAGATTTATTAATTAAGAAAATAGGTGGTGTACATTCCATATTTCATAATTTTGGATCCTTACTAGCTCCTTCGCTGGCGCACGCGTGCCGCGTGTGAGAATATATGGTTCAATTGCAGAGAGACAACCTTAGTTGATTTTAGTAATCTCACTTTCTAATGCCAGCGGACTGAAATTAGATATTGCCTTTATCTTATAAGTATCCCTACTATAGCTAATTATATTAACTGTAATAAGTGCATTTTTAGGGGTATTAGGAAATCTCTTGAAGTTATTTGCATCTGGCTTTAATATGTAAGAGCAATTGCTAATCCATTTTATTTTATACGAAATAGGAACGGTTGAATTATCGTAATATTCATATTGATGAGTTGCGTCACGTTTTATTATTAATAACTTCTCGTTATATATCATCTTAAACTTTCCCTGTTTGAATTTTAGACAACCAAAGGTTTGTGCTTTTACACTATTGAAACAGAAGAATCCAATTATTGTGAGAATGAGGTATTTTAGAGTCACCATATTGATGATAAGATGTCAGGCAAATATATGATATTAATACACTTTTACAAGTTACTCACTTCTGAGAACCGAGAAGATGCGAGAGAGCTGATAATTGCGGAGCAATGAGGTTGGATCTATATTTAAATCCAAGCGACTAATTATTATTTTTAACCTATATTTATTTTACCAGACTCCTTAGCTCAGTTGGTAGAGCAACAGACTCTTAATCTGTGGGTCCAGGGTTCGAACCCCTGAGGGGTCACAATATCACCTATTGTATTTGAACGAAATATAAAATCAATCGTTTATGAACGATAATTTGACAAAAGATCCTTCGGCTGATTTGCCCGAAGATACTGCCACTCGTTACGAGCAGTTTTTCGGCCCATTATTCTTTGAACCCTATGCTGTAGAAGTTGCAAAACGAATTCACTCCGTTCCGGTTTCTGTTGCGCTCGAAATTGCGGCTGGGACAGGTCGTGTTACCCGTCATATCCGCGAGCATATTCCACACGCAGCAAAGCTGATCGCTTCAGATATTAGCGAGGAGATGTTGGCCGTAGCCAAAAAGACATTGAGCCACCTTGATATTGACTGGCGAAATATTGATGCCCAGCAACTTCCTTTTAACGATAATAGTATAGATTTGGTGGTTTGTTGCTTCGGGTATATGTTTGTTCCTGATAAACCGAAAGCATTTGCAGAAGCCTATCGGGTTTTAAAACCGGGTGGCTTGTTTTTATTTACAACCTGGGATAAGCTGGAGAATAATGCGGCATCTTATTCTGCCAGATCTATTGCAACGAAATATTTAGACGAACCCTTGCCCGAATCGCATAACCTTGCAACCTCGATGAATAATGAAGCGCTTATAACACCATTACTAAAGGATGCCGGCTTTGCAAAAATATCAATTGAAAAAGTAAAACTTTTTTCCGTAAGTGCAACCGCAAAAGAAGCTGCATGCGGTTTGGTAGAGTGGGGACCTGTTTTTGAGGAGATCAAAAAACAGAATCCTGACTGTATAGACGAGATCAAAAGTAAGGTGGAAAAAGAACTTGCTGAAAAATTCGGGGCTGCTCCTATGATCGCTCCAATAAGTGCTGTATTCAGTCAGGCGTGGAAATAATAAGAATACAACACAATTTATTTTCCCCAAATCCCCTTCCTTCCTCTCCGTAGTGTTCAGCGCAGCATCACTACAGAGTAACACAGAAGATTAAGTTATGAACATGCAATTACGCTTCTAAAGCCCAAAGAACAGATCGGTATCTGGTTTTGTGTAGCTATTTGTTATGCATGCATTATAAATCTGTTATCTTTGCAGCTTTTATCAATTATTAGCATTCAGTAACCTATTCATGGGCAAAAACAGCATCGGCTCTACCATTTCGTATTTCTTTTTAGGCGAGTACTTTTCTGATGCCCTGCGCACCACCATTACCGTGGTATTACCCATTATTTTATTCTTTTACCTGGGTAATCCTGAAGCGGCCAAAGGAATAGGCGTTGGAGCTTTGTTGATCAGCCTGACCGATCTGCCCGATAACCGACTGAATAAACTGAAAACAGCACTATCAAGTATTATCGTTTTTTTCGCCACCACGCTGGTGGTTTCATCCGTTTTAGATCATGTTTACCTCAGCGCGGTAGTAGTAGTCATTGCAGCTTTCGGCTTTTCGATGTTTGGCGTATATGGGCAGAAACTCTCACTGATTGGTACCATGGCGCTGATTGTGTGCACCTTTGTGATGGGGCTTCATCCTGAACGACCGCTGTATTTTAGCAGTTATATCCTGGTTGGCGGGATTTGGTATTACGTGATCAGTTTAATCCAGATTTTGCTGCGCCCTTACCGTTCGCTTCACCACGCCATTTTCGAATGTTTGATGAGCAGCGCGATGTTCTTGAATGCCAAAGCCAAAAATTACGATATTGATGTTCCGCTCGATCTGCAACAAAAGGAAGCCATAAAACTGCACATTAAGGTTAACCAGAAACATGAGCTCATCCGGAATTTGCTGCTTACCGATAAGTACGCCATGAACCCCAATAACCCCAAGGGCCAACTGTTGTTGGAAAGGGCGAGGTTATTGATCGATTTGTATGAGCAGTTGAATGCCGTACATTATGATTATGCTTTGGTGCGCAAAACGCTGGGAAGGGGTCCGAGTTTAAAACTGATTGCCAGCTTGATTGGATTGCTGGCGAAAGAGCTTGAACAGTTGGGCAGGCATGTTCGGTCGGCCAAGGCTTATAAGGGAGAAGTGGCCACCAATATCGAATATTACCAGAAACGCGTGATGTTGTTGCAGGAAATAGAGCATTTAAACGAAACCCAGCGTAAAATTGTATTAAAAGTGGTTTCGAATATGAACGATATTGTGCGCATTATCGAAATGATTAGGGGCAACGAGCGTACGCCCGAGAAACACTTACAAGAGCTGAGCGAATCTATTTCTTATCCCTTGTTTGTTACCGGCGATCGCTTTTCGATCAGGGAACACCTTACCTTAAAATCACCCATCTTTAGGTTTTCGCTGCGTTTGGCCATCTGTTTTCTGTTTGGTTTCTTGCTTATTTGGCAGTTGGAACCGAGTAAATACAGTTACTGGCTTTTTCTCACCCTTGTCATTGTGGCGCGACCAAAATTTTCGATTACCTGGAAACGGAACTTACAGCGGTTAAAAGGAAGTCTTGGCGGGGTTGCCGTCGGATTGATCATCATTTATTTTGTGAAGAGTCCGGCGGTGCTGCTTTCTTTTTCGGTGGTTTTTCTATTGGGTTTTTATGCCTTTAACCGTTTAAATTATACCGTAAGTGTATTGTTTATTACCCCTGCGGTAATTTTAACATTGGGTAGTTACCAAGGGCATTTCGACCATATCGTACACGACAGGATTATATTTACCGTGCTGGGCTGTGTAATTGCCATTTTTGCCACCTATCTTTTCCCAATTTGGGACAGCCGCCAGTTGAAAGAGAAAATAAGCAAAGCCACAAAAGATAGTTTGCACTATTTGCAGGTGGCGATAGAAAGGAAGGAAAACCTGGGCGGGAATATTCCGCGCATGGCCAGAAAAAATGCCAACCTGAGTTTATCTGCATTAAGCGAAGCGATTGAGTCGGCCAGTCAGGAGCCGATGCGGAAACACATCGATTTTAATGGCTTGTATGGGGTACAGTCGACGATTTACCAGATCAATGCAATTATCACTTCTATATACCTTTCGCTTAACCATAAACCTGAACAGGCTGATCCATCATTGGTTAAGCAGATTATAAGTAATTTAAGTGATGGGGCTATATTAAAACGGGCTGCTCATTTTGATGCAATAGATGTTGATCATGATGACCATTCTACCAAACAGAAACTGGCACATATTGCGGCTTTATCATTAGAATTTAACAGGTTTAGTGCGGGTTTCAGGGGCTAAATTTATTTGTTTGTCAGTGTGTCCAAGGGACTCCTAAGGAGAGCGGAGTCAGGGCCGTGCTAGCTGTTAACTTTTGAGCTCATTTTTGTTCCCGCAGATTAAGGTGATGAGCGCAGAAACTTCAAGATCATCAATTTTCTAGAGATAGATTAACTTGTTGAGCTTATATGAAACTTATATGTCTTAATATGGTTCACAGAAAGAGGGGCTTCGATAGACCACAATGACTGACTCCCATAAAGTGGTCGTCATTCCTGCGCAGGCGGGAATCTTAAAGCGTACGTTAATAGCGATAGTTGTAAGATTGCTTCGTCGGCTGAAAAGCCTTCTCGCAATGACGATAATCTGAGGAGATTTAATTTTTTAAATTCTCCTGTCACTCATAATGATTTTTATAAATAAATTATCCCGCAGGATGACAGATTCTAAAAATCAGCGTCAGCGGGGTCCCCCCTTTGTACTAATCATAGCAAATTGTTCGTTAATAACCTTCAACAGGCTTGGCTAGATATAGCAGGATGCCTGCAAGGAGAATCCTTTGAACAATTTTTATTGAAAAACTTCATTCCTGGGTTGTTAAGCGTTCTTATTAAAAATTAAATGGATTGATTATTAGTATTTTATTATGCTTTTAGTTAATTAATGTTAATTATTTAGAATAATTCTAAATAAAGATCTATATTTGTTCATCATTATATTTGGTTAGTTGATGATAACAAGACCTGTTTGCCTGCATTACTCAATGCAGGCGAATCAGGCACTACTACACAGAAAACTTCAATCTATTCCTTTTACATACAGTAATAAATTTGATTGAATTGATTGTAAAAAATAGGATATTGGTATATTGTGTGCCTTTAAACATCCATATTCGCATGAAAAGATCATTTTTAAGCTTCCTTTTAATTTCTTTTTTAACTATATCTGCTTTTGCCCAAAAGAAACCTAATTTTTGGGATGATGTGCAAACCATTAAAAAATACGATCAAATGTACAAACCACCTGTTCATCCGGTGTTATTTGTAGGAAGTTCATCTATCCGCAAATGGGACGACTGTACAAGGATTTTTGCCAAATACAATGCTTTAAACCGCGGAATAGGTGGTGCTGTAATTAACGATATTATCTTTTATTTAAATGATGTTGTTTTCCCTTACCAGCCCAAACAGATTGTACTGTATGTGGGGGAGAACGATTTACCAAACGAAACGGTTACACCTGATACCGTTTTAAACCGTACCATCCGTTTAGTGCAGGCCATTAGGGCAAAGTTACCAACGGTGCCTATTGTTTACATCTCGATTAAACCGAGTCCGAGCAGGGATAAATTTAAAGCAAAGGCCGTAGCTTCGAATGCATTGATCGCGAAATTTTTAGCTGGCGAGGCCAACACGAAATTCGTTAATATATATCCATTGATGTTAACCAAAGACGGGCAACTTAGGCCAGAACTTTTTGTGGATGATATGTTGCACATGAATGCTGCGGGTTATGCCATCTGGCGAAAAGCGGTAGAACCGTATTTAATAAAATAGTCATTTTCTACTAACTAAGAGATTGTGATCAAAATATTTATCTCTAATTATTTTTTACTATATAAGACACGTAAGAACATATGAGCTTACATGTACTTAAATTCTTATATGGTTAGAAGCCCTTGACGCTTTTAATTTCATTGCACAGTCCAAGCAAACTAGCCCCGATTGAACGGAAAGCCCGCAATCCCGATTTTTCGTCGGGAGAGGACTTGAAGTAAAAGCGGGACTGAAACAACCCTAAACACTACAGGCTTTGCGCTCCAAAAAAATAAGATTAAATTTTCTCACCACCTCAGGCACATACCCCACCTTACGAGTCAATTTTACTATATAAGACATATAAGCTTTCATTTTTACCATCCAAGGCTCCTGGGCACATCTAAGAATAAGCATTAGCCTATTTCATGCTCAAAATGATTTGTTTTAGTGGATGCGGTAGTCAATGTTAACCGGAATTAAAATTATATATTTATTATTGCGTGCGAATGATCCCTAACCATATGTACAAACTTCTGCTTGCCGTTACTTTTCTTCTGATGGGCTATCATGCATCGGCCCAGGATCTTTTGGCCATTCCGCAGGTAGTAAATTACAATAACGAGCAGTATAACGCAGGGATGCAGAACTGGGATGTTAAGCAGGATAAAAACGGGATTCTTTATTTTGGGAACAATGAGGGGCTGCTTACTTTTAACGGTCGCTACTGGAGCCTGTTTCGCTTACCTAATTATACTTCGGTACGCTCCATCGGGATCGACTCTAAAAACCGGATTTATGTAGGTGGGCAGGATGAATTTGGTTTCTATTACCCCAATGAGAAAGGGATTTTAAAATATACTTCGCTTTTAGGCCTGCTACCCGAAAACCTGAGGAAATTGGCTGATATATGGGACATCTCGATTATCCACGACGAAGTTTTTTTCAGATCGAACAACTCCATTCTGCATTATAAGGATGGGGTGATTAAAAACTATAAACCCAGTAAGGCCTGGCTATTTATGGGCATGGCCAATAATAAAGTGTTTGCCCAATCGGAAGAATCGGTTTTAATGGTTTACGAGCAGGAAATGTGGAAGCCTTTTTGTGCTGATCCGGTTTTCAAGAAATCGTCTGTTACAGCTATTTTGCCTTATAGTGGCGATACTTTGATGGTTTCTACCTTAAAGGGCGGTTTTTTTCTATTGATTAACCATCAGCTTAAACCCTTCAAAACCAATCTCGATCATGTGTTTTTTAACGACCGGATTTATTTTGCCAATCAGATCAATCAAAATCTGTATGTAGTAGGTACCACCTCTGGTGGGGTATATATTATGAACAAAGGTGGAGAACTGATCCAGAAATACAATTACAGGGAAGGTTTGCAGAACAACAACGTAAGGGGAGTGCTGCAGGACCGCGATAAGAACATGTGGCTGGCTTTAGACGATGGGATTGCCTATGTGGCCATAAATAGTGCCATTAAAAGCATTTTTCCTGACCGCAATAAACAGATTACGAGTTATGCATTTAGGAAGTTTAACCAATCGGTTTACATTGGTACATCGAACGGTTTGTACATGACCAAAGTTAATCCTGCTGCCAAAGATTTAAGTTATACTACCTCGAATTTTGAGGAGGTGAAAAATACCAAAGGGCAGGTTTGGGGGCTTGATGAGATTAACAGCCAGCTGTTGCTAGCACACGAAGAAGGTACGCTTTTGGTGCAGAACAATGTAGCTAAGCCGCTTTACAATTTACCAGGCACCTGGTTGTACCAGAGCTTAGATCGGGTTTACCCGAGCAGCGAGGTTATTGCAGGCACTTATTGGGGTTTACAACACTTAACGTATAAGGATGGCGTGTTTAATAATGGCGGAAGAATTGACGGCATAAATGAACCCCTGCGGTTTCTTGTAGCGGATAATAATAATCCCGATCATATCTGGGCATCGCACCCCTACCATGGCGTATATAAAATAGAATTGCAGCCCGATCATAAACGTGTGTTGCATACCACCATGTATACCGACCATGATGGATTACCTTCTAAGTTGTACAATTATGTGTACCATATAAAAAACAGGGCGGTAATTGCAACTGTTGATGGCATTTATGAATATGATAACACGAAGAAAAAATTTGTCCGCCTAAAATTATTGGCCAATGCCATAAAGGGTATTTCGGTGCAGTATATGAAGGAGGATAACGACGGGAACATTTGGTTTGTAAGCAATAAAAAAGTAGGTGTAATCGATTTTAGCCGACCATCAGGATCGAATCCTTTTAGTATTTTTTATCTGCCAGAGTTAGATGGGAAAGTAGTAGGCGGCTTCGAATCTATTTACCCCTTGGATAGTAAGAACATATTTATTGGAGCCAATAAGGGAGCCTACCATATTAACTATGAAAAATACATCGAGAACATAACCAAACCAATTGTAGTGCTGGGGCAGATCAAACTGCTTGGTAAAAAGGATAGTCTGGTTTTTGGAGGCTATTTTACAACCAAAGGCATCATTTCTGCCAAACAAGATCAGAACGAGATACCGGAATACACCAATAATTTAAATTCAATGCATTTCGAATATTCCTCAACGTTGTTCGAGCATGATAAAAATATTAAATTCAGTTATCAGTTGGTTGGTTTCGATAAGGAGTGGTCGGCATGGAACACGAAAAGCGAAAAGGACTATACCAATTTACCTGCAGGGAAATATACTTTCAATATTAAAGCCAGAACGGATGTAGGTAATGAATCGGAAGTGGTAGGCTATACTTTTGTCGTGCTGCCAGCCTGGTACAATACCATATGGATGAGGATTTTTTACCTGATTTTGATTGTGCTGTTAATCAGGTTGATTATCAGGTGGCAAAAACGCAAACACATTAAAGAGCAGGAGCGGATGAGTTACCTGCATCAACTGGAACTGGATCGGAACGAAAAGGAAATTGTGAGGCTGCAGAACGAAAAGTTAGAAGCCGATGTAAATTATAAGAACAAAGAACTTTCTACCATGACCATGCACCTGGTACAGCGGGGTAAAGTATTGGCCAAGATTAAAGAAGTAATATCGGCTGTAATTAAAAACCACGATATAAATGAGAGCTCGCCAAGTTTCAGGCACCTCATCAGGCTGATCAAAGATGTAGAAAAGAAGGATCAGGAACTGGATCATCTGAGCGTGCACTTCAATCATGTAAACACCGAATTTTTTAATAAACTCAAAGACCTTTACCCTGATTTAAGTCAGAACGATTTAAAGTTTTGTGCTTATTTATCGATGAATCTTTCATCAAAAGAAATGGCGCAGTTGATGAATGTAACCATTAAAGCCATCGAAGTAGGCCGATATCGCTTAAGAAAGAAACTCCAGCTTAAGCCAGAAACTAATTTATATGAGTTCCTGATCAACATAGCCCGCCAAAAAACGCCTTAAAACAATGTTTTCGTTACAAATAATAACGTTTCTAGTTAAAATGTCTTAAGTGTCTGGTATTCAGTTTGATTTCTTTTTCATTGTAGGGCTTATGTAGGCCTAAAAATCTTCTTTTTAGGTTAATTGAGTGCTGCTGTATGGTTTGTGTAGTAGCGCAAAATTGTTCAATTGTATTGCACGGTTATAGATTTGATTTATGAAACGGGCTACCAAAAGCCCCGGTCATTTAACTAACCAAATATTAACTTAAAACTAATTTCTATGAGAGGAAGATTTACATTCGTATTCTTCATTTACTGTATCATGGCATTTCCGCTGGCCTTATTGGCACAAGACATTCCGGTTACAGGAAAAGTAACAGAACAAAATGGTGCTCCTTTACCTGGCGTAACGGTTAAGCTTGATGGAACTACCAAAGCTGCATCTACTGATGCCAATGGTGTTTTTAGCATTCAGGCGCCTGTTGGTGGTAAATTAACCATCAGTTTAATTGGTATGGCAACGCAAACGGTAACTGTTCCAGCAGGCGGCCGTATCAATGTTTCGCTTGCAGCGGATTCGAAAGATTTAACGGAAGTGGTTGTGGTTGGTTATGGTACACAGAAAAAAGCCCTGGTAACTGGGTCAATCTCCAGCGTAAAAGCAAAAGATCTGGAATCAATGCCTATTAACAGGGTAGAGCAAGCCTTACAAGGAAGAACATCTGGTTTAACTATTGCCAGTGGTAATGGACAGCCAGGGTCTGCTTCAACAGTAAGAGTGAGAGGCTTTACCTCTTTTGCGTCTTCAGGTAATAACGATCCGCTTTGGGTTGTTGATGGTGTAATTGTAGATAATGGAGGCATTGGTTATTTAAATCAATCAGACATCGAATCGATCGAGGTTTTAAAAGATGCGGCTTCGCAGGCAATTTATGGCGCCAGAGCGGCAAACGGGGTAATTATTATCTCAACCAAGAAGGGCAAAGAAGGAAGGTTATCTATTAATTACAATGGATTTTACGGCACACAGGCGCCAGCTAAAAAGCTAAAACTGCTAAATGCAAGTGAATATGCAACGATTAGGAATGAAGCATATTCAAATAGCTATAACGCAGCAACTGATGGCCCTTTAACACTTCCGTATTCAAATCCATCATCTTATGGAGAAGGTACTGATTGGCAATCAGTTGTTTTTAACGACGATGCCCGCAGACAAACCCACGAGTTTAGCGTTTCAGGCGGAACTAATAAATCTACCTTTTATACTTCTTTTGGTTATATAGACCAGGAAGGTATTGTAGCCACACCGATTTCTAATTTTAATCGTGCTAACATTCGTATTAATTCTACATTTAAGCCTGCCAAGTGGATAAGCTTCGGCGAGAATTTAGGCTATAGCCATTCGGTTAACAGTTCTTTAGGTAATACCAATAGTGAGTTCGGTGGGCCTTTGAGTTCGGCAATCCATTTAGATCCAATGACGCCGGTTATTCAAACCGATCCAACTGCTATAGGAAAATCTCCTTATACCATTGCGAATATTATAAAAGATCCGGCAACAGGATTTCCTTATGGTATTTCGGGCCCTGTAGGCCAGGAAATGAGCAATCCGCTTGCTTATATTCAAACCAGATTAGGTAACTATGGTTGGGATCACAATATTGTTGGCAATGCGTTCTTAGAAATTGAGCCCATTCAGAATTTAAAATTCAGATCATCGCTGGGAACGAAACTTGCTTTTTATGGGTCAGAGTCTTACACCCCGTTATTCTGGTTAAGTCCTTCAAACACCAATACTAAGGCAAATTTCTATCGCGAGATGAATATGACCTTAAATTATAACTGGGAAAATACCATTAGCTATTCAAAAAGCTTTGGTAAACATCATGCATACGCAATATTTGGGCAAGGTTATTATATGGATAACAATAACCGTGGCTTAAACGTAAGGTTTAACAATATAATTGCGCAGGATTTTTATCAGAGTAATTTAAATTACAAACCTGCAACTGCCGATATTCAGGGCGATGGTAGTGATGCTACGTTGCATGTTGTTAACTCATTGTTTACCCGTGTAACTTATGATTATGATGAAAAATACCTATTTACAGGTATTATTCGCCGTGATGGTTCTTCACGCTTTGGTACAAATAACCGGTTTGGTTATTTCCCTTCAGCCTCAATTGGCTGGGTGCCTACAAAAGAGGCTTTCTGGAAAGAAAACAACATCGTTAATTTCTTGAAATTACGCGGTAGCTACGGAATTACAGGAAACGATGCAATTGGAGATTTCAGTTACGTATCCTTAGTGAATAGCGGACGTAATTATACTTTTGGCACTACAGATGTAAGTACTATTGGATGGAGTCCTGCTGCCTTGTCAAATCCTGATTTGAAATGGGAAGAAACCCACCAAACAGATATTGGTTTAGATGCTACATTGTTTAAAGATTTTTCGCTTAGTGCTTCTTACTTCAAAAAGAAAACTATTGGTGTATTGCAAACACCTTCTATTCCACTTTATTTAGGTGCAGCTGGCGGTGCCGCAGAAAATGTTGGCGATATGCAGAACACCGGTATAGAATTCGAATTAGGTTATAGAAAAAAAATCGGCGAGCTTAATTTAGGTATTAATGCTAATGTCTCAACTTTAAAAAATAAGGTAACCAAGCTATTGCCAGGAAGAGAGTTTATAGAGGATAATGCACAGAGTTTTCAGGGCATGGGTAACTTCACCCGTACCGCAATTGGACGTTCATTCAATGAGTTTTATGGGTATGAAGTGGCTGGTATTTTTCAGTCGCAAGCAGAAATTAATGCTTATAAAGGACCAGGTGGTACAGTGCTGCAACCTGCTGCAAAACCCGGAGACATTAAATTTGCCAACTTAGATGGAAATGAAACCATAAATGGTAGTGACCGTACTTATTTAGGTAGTCCGCTTCCAAAATACACCTATGGTATTACCATCAATCTGGCATATAAAAACTTTGATTTTGTTGCTTTCGGAAACGGCGTAGGTGGAAATATGATCTTCCAGGGGTTAAGGCGTTTAGATGTAACTTATGGAAACTGGCAAAAATCAATTCTTGATAGATGGACGCCTACAAACCCGTCAACTACCGTTCCCCGTGTTGCCGATAAAGACCTTAACGGAAACTATACCAAGTTCTCTAAAAATTATTTGGAAAAAGGAGATTACTTCCGTTTAAAAACCCTTCAGGTAGGTTATAACCTTCCAGGTAATGTGATTAAAAAAATTGGCGCACAAAAAGTTCGGGTGTATCTGATGAGTGAAAACCTCTGGACCATTACGAAATATACAGGTTACGATCCCGAAATCGGTGGAACTGTATTGGGTATAGATCGGGGGATTTATCCGCAAGCCCGTTCGTTTATGGTAGGTTTAAATGTTGGATTCTAAAAAAAATTAAAATGAAAAAAAATATTTTAGCTATTGCAGCCCTTTTAACTGCTTCTCAAATAATCGTTTCTTGTCAAAAGCAACTGGATGTAAATCCGCGTGAACGTATTTTGGAGACAAGTTATTATCAAAGCCAGCAGCAAGCTTTTACTGGCTTGGTAGCTGTTTATGATCAATTGGGTAATCAATCCAGTGGGTATCTCACTAAACTTAATTTATTTAGCTCTGCATCGGATGATCATTTCGCCGGAGCCGATTCTCCGTCAGATTTAGGAGATATGCAAGCGATGAATAATTATACGGTAAACTCATTATCGGGTGGCCCAAGTTATTTATGGAGTAAAGGTTTTACCGGTGTTTACCGTGCAAATATTTTATTGAAAAAAATAGAAGGAATTACAATGGATGCTTCAACCAAGGCAAGGTATATTGCCGAAGCTAAAGCATTGCGTGCTATATTTTATTTTGATTTAGTCCGTATTTTCAAAAATATACCATTAATCTTAGCACCTATAGAGCCGTCTGGCATGTTTGATGTTACACAGGTTGCCCCTGCAGATGTTTATAAACAAATAGAGACTGATTTAGCAGAAGCATTGCCTGCTCTTCCTGTAACTATTCCTACTGCTGATGCGGGGCGTCTGAGTCAGGGCGCAGTTCATGCGGTTTTAGGCAAGGTTTACTTATGGCAAGAAAAATGGGGGCCAGCAGCAGCAGAGTTTGCATTGGTAAACGGTACTGCACCAGGCGCGAGTACTTATGGATATAAGCTGTTACCAAATTTTGCCGATCTGTGGAATTGGAAAAACAAATTCAATTCAGAATCTATCTTAGAACTCAGCTACAATACAACCTCTAACATGGGCTGGGGCAACGTTGGAAGCCGTGAAGGTAATGTTATGGGCATTTTGGTAGGGCCACGGAACTATGTGCCTGTAATTGCTGCACAAGCACCTGATTATGTTTCGGGTTGGAGTGTGATGCCGATAACCAAAGAATTATTTGACTTGATTCACTACGATCCGCGTAATAAACCTACAGTTGCCAATTTGGATAGCTTGGAAAAGGCAGGTATTGTAACCTACAAGCATGCCAATGATAATACTGGGTATTTTGTTGAAAAATATGCTGGAAGAGTTTCTACCAAAGCAGCTGTTGGCCAGTTAGAACTAAACTTTGGGCAGAATATGTACGAAATACGTTTAGCTGATACGTACTTAATGGAAGCCGAAGCATTATTGAAAAGTGGTGCCGCAGTTGGTGCGGGTACCAGGGCTTACATTTTCCTTAACGCAGTAAGGGCCCGTGTAGGTTTAAACCCGGTTGCGGTAACCATGGATAATATTATGAAAGAAAGACGTTTGGAACTGGTAGCAGAAGGGCAAAGGTGGTTCGATTTGGTTAGGTGGAAGCTTGCCCCAACTAAACTGGCTTTTAAAGGATTTCAGGCAAATAAAAATGAGACCTTGCCCATCCCACAGGCTGAGTTAAACAACACCAAAATTCTTCAAAGTAAAGAATGGGGCGGAACAAAATAGCTGCTCATCTATTATATACGCTTAATGTTTAATTGTTAACAGGGAGAAAGCGAAATCTTTCTTCCTGTTTTTTAATCTGCTCATCTTTTACCTATGCTTTCTACCAAATTTCTTCGCCTTTTTATCATTTGTGTTTTTACCTGTTCTTCACTTTCTACCATTGCTCAAAACCAACCTGAAGTTTGGCTTACTAAAGCCGATCGATCTGTTTTATTTGCCAAACAGAAAGGTAAATTAAGTTTTAATGCAGTTAAAGACAATCTGCCAACCATTACCGTAAATAACAAAGAAACCTATCAAACCATTGATGGCTTTGGTTATGCCCTAACAGGTGGAAGTGCGCAGCATATTATTAAAATGTCGGCACCAGCCAGAGCCGCTTTATTGAAAGAGTTGTTTGCGACTGATGGAAACAACATCGGGGTGAGCTATATCCGCTTGAGCATTGGTGCTTCCGATTTAAATGAAAAAGTATTTTCTTACAACGACCTTCCCGAAGGACAAACCGATTTAACGCAGGCTAAATTTGATCTCGGTCCAGATAAAGTAGATGTGATTCCGGTAATGAAGGAAATCCTTGCGATCAACCCCAAACTGAAAATTATGGGCTCGCCATGGTCTCCTCCCTTATGGATGAAAACCTCTTACGATGCCCGCGGTGGGATGTTAAAACCCGAATATTACGATGCTTACGCTAAATATTTTGTGCGTTACGTACAGGAAATGCAAAAAGAGGGGATCCCTATTGATGCCATTACGGTTCAGAATGAACCTTTGCACCCGGGTAATAATCCCAGCTTGCTTATGGTTGCACCAGATCAGGCGCTTTTTGTAAAGAAATTTCTCGGTCCTGCTTTTGCCAAAGCCAATATTAAGACCAAAATTATTGTTTACGATCATAACGCCGATCGCCCGGATTACCCGATTAGCATTTTAGATGATCCGGAAGCGAAAAAATATATCGACGGATCTGCCTTTCATCTGTACGGAGGAAAGATAGAAGCCTTAACTGATGTGCACAATGCCCATCCTGATAAAAACATTTACTTTTCTGAGCAAATGGTAGTGGAGCAGCCAAATGCTACGGATATTAAAATTGTTAATCCGGTTAGGCGTTTGATTATCGGCGCCACCAGAAACTGGAGCAAAAATGTGCTGGAATGGAATTTAGCAGCCGATCCTGAAAACAAACCTTATACCGATAGGGGCGGCTGTTCGATGTGCCAGGGCGCAGTAACCATTGATAAAGATTCTTATAGCAGAAACCTGGCTTATTATTCCATTGCACATGCTTCTAAATTTGTTCGTCCAGGCGCTGTTCGCATTGCTACGAACGATTTACCCGATCTGTCCAATGTCGCCTTTAAAACACCTGGTGGAAAACATGTTTTAATTGTAGCCAATAGCGGTAAAAATGCCGCTAAGTTTAATATTAGCTTTAATGGCCAATCACTTGTTGCAGCGCTTGATAAAGGATCTGTAGCCACTTATATCTGGTAATTATCTAAAACCTAATTTTATTTATGTCTTTTACAAAATCAATCTTATATATTTTTCTGTTCAGCATCGTTTCGTTTACAGGCTTTAGTCAGGGGTTTTTAAAAGCCGAGGGTAAAAAAATAGTGAACGCAAAAGGCGAGAATGTTTTGCTCCGCGGCTTTGGTTTAGGTGGCTGGATGTTGCAGGAAGGTTATATGCTCAAAATCAACCAAGAGGCACAACAATACCGCATCCGCGAACGGATAGAAGAACTGATGGGGCCAAAACAGACCCAGGAGTTTTACGATGCCTGGCTGGCCAACCACATGCGTAAAATTGATGTCGATTCGATGAAACGCTGGGGGTTTAATTCCATCCGTTTACCCATGCACTACAATTTATACACCCTGCCGGCAGATAAAGAGCCTGTTGCAGGCAAAAATACCTGGCTTGAAAAAGGTTTTGCCTTAACCGATAGCTTATTAGCCTGGTGTAAGGCCAATAAAATGTACTTGATTTTAGATTTGCACGCTGCACCCGGCGGACAAGGGAATGATTTAAATATTGCCGACCGCGATCCATCAAAACCTTATTTATGGGACAGTGAAGCCAATCAGGAGAAAACCATTGCACTCTGGAAAAAACTGGCTGAACGTTACAAAGATGAACCTTATATTGGTGCATACGATATTTTGAATGAACCTAACTACGGTTTCTCAAACCCTGAAGAAGATAAAAACGGAACAAAAGAAAAGGTGAATGCACCATTAAGAAAATTAATGGTCGAGATTACCAAAGCCATCCGTGAGGTTGATCAAAGGCACATCATTATTATCGAAGGCAATGGCTGGGGCAATAATTATAATGGCATTTTTCCACTGTGGGATAAAAACATGGTTTTGAGTTATCATAAATACTGGAATTATAACGATCAGGCGTCAATTGCGCACATTATTAAGGCCAGGGATGAGCAGCATGTTCCGGTTTGGCTTGGTGAAACAGGAGAAAATTCGAATGTTTGGTTTACTGATGCCATCCACCTTTTAGAAAAGAATAACATCGGCTGGGCTTGGTGGCCATTGAAAAAGATAGGCGCGAATAATCCGATGGAAATTAAATCGAACCCCAATTACGATGCGCTGGTAAAGTACTTCAATAACGGTGGAGACAAACCTAAAGATAGCAACGTATACAGCGGTTTAATGGAGCTGGCTATTTATTCAAGATTAGAAAATACGATTATTCACAGAGATGTGATCGATGCAATGATCCGTCAGCCTTTTAGTAATGAAACCAAACCGTTTAAGCCCAGTTTAATTAGAGATAAAAGCATTGTGTACGCTGTAGATTACGATTTAGGTAAAAATGGCAAAGCTTATTTCGATACAGATACTGCCGATTACCATACCTCAACAGGAAAAAGAAGTGCAGGTAACCATGGCCGGATTTATCGGAATGATGGGGTGGATATTGCAAAAGATTCTACCCAGTACGAAAAGTATTATGTAAACCATATCGAAAAAGGAGAGTGGTTACAGTATACCGTAAATGTTTCGCAAAGAGGAACCTACACTTTAAAAATAAATGCTGCGGCAGATAATACTTCAGGTAGAATGACCATTATGATCGATAACAAAGTCGTAGCCAAAGATATTGCGGTTCCAAATACCGTAGATCATAAGAAGTTTGCAACCTTTGCGGTAAAGAACATTGTTTTAAAGGCGGGCAAGCAAAAAATTAAGGTGCTGGCAGATGCAGGGGGCTATAATTTTGGTTATATTCAATTTGTTAAATAAAATAAAAAACAAAACATCATCTTGAAAGGCATAAAACGTATCCTGCTTATTTTGGGCGCAATTGCCATTGCGGTTGTTGTTCTTTCAAGATGCATGAATGTGGCCGATCAATTGCCCGCAGATGCGAGGGGTGAGGCTTATACCGGAGCGGCTACCTGTGTTAAATGCCATAAAGATTTATCGCAGTCTTACGCACATAGTCCGCATGGCTTAACTTCTAAGCCTGTGGTAGATGCCGCTTTATTAAAAATTTTCGCCCCTGATTCGAACAGTTTCCAATATGATGCAACCCAAAAAGTAGTAATAGAAAAGAGAGACAGTGGTATATTTCAGGTGGCTTATCACAATGGCAAAGCTGTGCGTGCGCAAAAGTTTGATATGCAGTTTGGTTCAGGCGAAAAAGCCTATACTTATAGCTATTGGCAAGGCAAGAAAATGTACGAACTGCCTTTATCTTACTTCACTGCTATTAAGAATTGGGCCATCAGCCCTGGTTTTCCAAAAGAAAGTTTTTATTATGATCGGGCGATAACGAGCCGTTGTTTAGAGTGCCACGCATCTTATGTAGCTATTAAACTCACACAAAAAACTACTTTTTCAAAAGATGAGGAAATGGAAAAGGGCGCTGTTATTTATGGGATAGATTGTGAACGTTGCCACGGACCAGGCAAACAACATGTTGTTTTTCATATGGAGAATCCAGAAGAAAAGACAGCAAAATTTATCACATTGTATAAAACGCTTACCCGAAAACAAAAGATGGATGTTTGCGCTGTTTGTCATTCGGGCAATACTTTGGTGGCACAGCGATCGGTTTTCGGTTTCCAGCCCGGCGACGATTTAGAGGCTTATTATTCACAGGATTTTACAGGTTTTGGCGGTGGTGATATTGATGTACACGGTAACCAAAGTGCTATGCTAAAAGGTAGTAATTGTTATCGGAAAAGTGAAACCATGACTTGCCAATCGTGCCACAATACACACGGAAATATTAAAGGGAATTTAAGCCTCTATTCTCAGCGCTGTATCAATTGCCACAAAAGTACCAATCATAGCGAAGCCACTTTAGCTAAAGGATCGCTCAGTACCAATTGTATCGACTGCCATATGCCTAAAGAATCTTCAAAACTGATCACCTTTCAACAGGCAGGTAAAGATCATTTAAGTCCTTATAGGTTACGCTCACACCATATTGCCATTTATCCCGTTATTAATAAGTAAAACCCAAACTTGTATTAAGAAATTTCCCACTATCCATTAATAGGACTTGGATTTCGTACATTTGGTTTCCACCTTAAAAATTAGATAGTAGCCAATATGCTCATAAAACACTACTTAGCTTTATTCTTCCTTCTTTTTATATCAACCCCTATTTTTGCTCAAAATAAATTTACCCTTAGTGGCACCATCCGCGATGCAGGTACAGGTGAAACTTTAATCGGTGCTACGGTAAGGATTACTGGAGCATCTACAGCGGCAACTTTAACCAATAACTATGGCTATTTTGCCTTAACCCAACCTGAGGGAACTTATACCGTTTCTGTAAGTTATACGGGTTATGCACCTATTGTTAAAACCATCAATCTAACTAAAGATACGAAGCTGAATGAGGAATTAAAAAGTGCAATCGATCTGGCTGAAGTAACGGTAAACGCAAACAACCGTAAGAATGAAAACGTTAAAAGTGCGCAGATGGGTTTGGAAAGGATTGATATGAAATCGCTTAATTCTATACCTGTACTGCTCGGCGAAAAGGATATCTTAAAAACCATCCAGCTGTTACCAGGCGTAAAGTCGGGTGGTGAGGGGAATACAGGTTTCTATGTGCGCGGTGGTGCTGCCGATCAGAATTTAATTATTCTGGATGAAGCGGTGGTATACAATTCCTCTCACTTACTGGGCTTTTTCTCTACTTTTAATGCTGATGCAATTAAGGATGTAAGTTTATACAAAGGTGGCATGCCTGCACAATACGGCGGCCGTTTATCGTCGGTTTTAGATGTTAAAATGGACGATGGGAACAATAAGGAATTTAAATTTCAGGGTGGCATCGGATTGATTGCCTCGCGTGTAAAAGCAGAAGGGCCGATTGTAAAAGACAGGGGTTCATTTATGGTGAGTTTCCGCAGAACGTATATCGATCTGTTTTTAAGGTCTTCGCCCGATTCGACTGTAAATGGGAGTACCTTAAATTTTTATGATATTAATGCAAAGGCAAATTATAAGATCAACGATAAAAACACCATTTATATTTCAGGTTATTTTGGCAAGGATAATATCGGCGTTAAAGACCTGTTCGAAAACAACTGGGGCAATGTAACCACCACTATCCGTTTAAACCATATTTTTAGCGACCGTTTGTTTTCGAATACCTCGTTAATTTACAACAACTATAATTATACCGTTCGCTTATTAAATGATGCGACCAACTTTAAAGCAACCTCACTGGTTCGGGATTTTAACTTTAAAGAAGATTTTCAGTATTTCAGCAACAAGCATACACTTCGTTTTGGTATCAATGCCACGCAGCACCGTATCTCGCCGATTGATATTGATAGCGATGAAGCATCGCAGGTAAATTCGCTTACGCAGGAAAGGCGTTATGGCATAGAATCAGCAGCTTACATTTCTGACGAGTGGGCCGTAAACGAACATTTAAACTTTTTATATGGTGTACGTTTGGCTGCTTTTTCTTTAATGGGCCCCGGTAATTTTAGTACCTATGATGCTGATGGAAATACCCTGTCGACAGAAAATGTAGCCAAGGGAAAATTCCATAAAAACTACTTTAACCTGGAGCCACGTTTTTCGGTGAGCTATCTGTTTAACGATGAAAATTCGATCAAGGCCTCTTATAACCGGAATACCCAGAACGTCCATATTTTAACCAACGCTACTTCCAGCTCACCAACCGATCAGTATGTGTTGAGCAGTACCAATATTAAACCCGAAATTGCCGATCAGGTGGCTTTGGGCTATTTCAAAAACATTCAGGATAACAATTATGAACTCTCGGGAGAGATTTATTATAAGTGGCTCCAGAATCAGATCGACTATAAAAATGCGGCCGAATTATTGGCTAACTCAAATGTAGAATCAGAACTTTTATATGGAGTAGGCAGGGCTTATGGAATGGAGCTATTTTTTAAAAAGAAATTTGGCAAGCTGAACGGTTGGGTGGGCTATACCTTATCACGTACTGAGCGTAAATTTACCGAGCTTAATGATGGTAAATATTTTCCGGCAAGACAAGACCGTACGCATGATATTTCGTTAGTGGGCATTTACAATATGACCAAGCGGTGGACATTCTCTTCGAGCTTTATTTACAGCACCGGTAATGCCGTTACTTATCCAGCGGGGAAATATACAATTGGTGGCCAGGCTGCTTATTATTACACGCAAAGAAACGCAGGCCGAATGCCTTATAATATGCGTTGGGATGTAAGTGCAACTTTAGAGGGGAAACCCGGTAAGAAATACCAATCGAGCTGGAATTTTGGCATCTATAATTTATTGGCACGAAAAAATCCTTATGCCATTGAATTTATTACGGATCCTGATCATCCGGGCAAAACTGCTGCCCAGCAAACTTCGCTGTTCGGTCTTATCCCATCAATTACCTGGAACTTTAAATTTTAAAAACATGAAAAAACTGATTATATACTTTTTGCTGTTCACTTTCTGTTTTACAGGTTGCAAGAAAATTATTCAAATTGAAACTGAAAATGCCGATCCTCAGCTCGTAATTGAAGGTATAATTAATGATCAATTGATCGATCAGCAGATTAAGATCAGCAAAACCATTGGTTATACCGAAGCGAATGTTTTTCCGAAAATTTCGGGAGCAAACGTAACGGTAACCGATAATAAGGGAAATACTTATGTTTTTAAAGAAGGTACAACACCAGGGACTTATATCAATAAAATGAAAGGCGTGCCGGGTGTTACCTATAATTTAACCGTTACTGCCGAAGGCCAAACTTACACCGCCAGCTCAAAAATGCCCAATGCGGTTAAAATGGATTCGATAGGGGTGATTAAAAACTTTTTCTTTGGTCGCGAACGCAAAACTGCTGCTGTATTTTTAAAAGACCCGATCAACGAAACCAATTTTTACCATTTTAACCTTTATGTAAATGATATTTTATCGGAACGTTTCTATGTAAATAACGATCGTTTAACAAATGGAAACGATTTAAGGATCCAGTTATTTTTTAAACCGCCTACTACCGACCACGACAGTGATGAGTTGAATTCGAACGATAAGATTAAAATAGAAATGGAGTGTATCGATTCGAATATTTTCGATTATTGGTATGCTTTAAGTCAGCAATCGAACCGGGGGCCAAATCAGGGTACTACACCAGCTAACCCGACTTCAAATATTTCTAATCATGCACTGGGCTATTTTAGTGCCAATACTTACCAGATGTTATCAGCAACTGTGAAATAGTACCCATAAATAAGTCAATTCGTATTATCCAAAACACCTTAGAATTTTTAGTGTTAAATAAAACATGAAAGTATTTATAAGTGGCAACATTGCTTCAGTTGGCATAAAAGAACTGGAAGAAAACAATATTTCGATTACCCAATGGAAAGAAAACCGACAGATTACAGCCGAAAAACTGATTGAAGCCTGTCAAGGTCAGGATGCCTTGATCAGTGTCGGGCCAAATAAGCTTAATGCCCAATTTTTAAAGGCCTGTAGTCATTTAAAGGTTATTGCCTTACATTCTGTAGGTTACGATCAGGTAGATATAGCTGCCGCCAAAAAATTAAATATTCCAATCGGAAATACGCCTGGTGTTTTGAGCGGCGCAACTGCCGATACCGCTTTTTTATTGATGCTTGCCGTATCGCGAAAGGCCTTTTTCTCGCACAAAAAAATCATTAAAGGCGAATGGAAAAACTATGAACCATCACCCGAACTAGGAATTGAGGTAAATGGCAAAACGCTCGGTGTTTTTGGCTTGGGGAAAATTGGATTAGAGATGGCCAAAAAATGCATGGCTGCCTATCAAATGGAGGTAATTTATCACAACAGATCGCGTAACGAAGAAGCTGAAAAAGAAATCGGAGCCAAATATGTTTCGTTTGAAGAACTTTTGGCACAAAGTGATGTATTATCTGTACATACAGCGCTAACGCCCGAAACTAAGGGTAAATTTACGCTTGATGTTTTTAAACAGATGAAACCCAAATCGATTTTTATTAATACCGCCAGAGGCGCTATTCACAATGAAAAAGATTTGATCCAGGTGCTGGAAGAAAAGATCATTTGGGGAGCAGGTTTAGATGTAACCAATCCGGAGCCAATGGATAAAGATAATCCTTTGCTATCGATGGAAAGTGTCGCTGTTTTGCCACATATCGGCTCAGCTACCGAAGAAACCCGTGCAGCCATGGCACAAATTATTGTTAAAAATGTTCTGGCTGGTTTAAAAGGAGAGCAACTGCCTTTTGAGGTATAAGAGGTGAAAATTTCTGTTGGGTTAATAGTTAATGGTTTATAGTCTGATGGCCATGATCCCTTAACTACGCAGGTATAACTGGTTGATAGTCTGTTAGCTATTGGCTATGAACTATCAACCATGGACCGTCTACATGAATCTATTTTACCATGTACTTAAATACCGATCTTCCTAAATTTCCGTTAGCATCTATACCTTCGATAATTACTTTATACTGGCCTTTACCATCTGCATTGTAATATTCGAAAGAAGTATTACCCGTAGCATCGGTTACCACCTTAGGATTCCAGTAAATGGTAGTTCTTAAATCATTGCGGTTCATGCTGGCAGGAACATCATATTTTGGTGAATAGAACTGTTTTTCTTTGTTGTAACCCTGTGGTGAGAAAGTAAGTTCGTAGTATTTGGGTAGCATATCCATCAGCTGTGCTTTAGATATTTTAGTGCCTTTAGGCGCTTTCTTTTGATTGAATACAATAACCCCATTTACATTGTTTGCGCGGTTTACCAAGCCTAATTCATCTCTTAAAAATACCTCAACCGATTCGATCTGATTGGCATCAAGCGTATTGATCTGGTTTACATCCACGTTCATTCCATTGATAAAGATACCCATCGGAATTTTTTTGCCCTGGTTATAATCTCTAGTTACATAGAAATTGTTATCTGCAAAAGTAACACCAGCCAACATGCCCTGTAAACAGTTAATCAGTAAACCACAGCCTTTTAATCGATCGCCACTCACTTCATGGTCGGCCATTTGGCTAAGTCCGCTTAATGCCGGGTAATCTTTATGGCTTACTTTAGGCACCACGGCTGCTTTAATGGTTACATCTTTTAAGGTATGTAAATAAGCATATTGTCTTTTGCTGTTATCCAGGTAACTGGTTAAAGCACTATCGATGTTAAGAACCTCTTCGGCTGCGCTAAAGTTTCTCGTTAAAGAAGGAACAGGTGCACCGTTTAAGCTTAACGTCATGTTTTTATAGTTTACATTATACTTGGCGGTAATGGTCACTTTAGAAGAATCGTTGAACATCAGGTTTTGAAATTTAAAATTTCCAACAGGATCTGTGGTGCTTTCTAAATTAAAACGTTTATCAGGTATGGTTAATAACAAAGCTCCCTTTCTAACTGGTATGCCATTGTTCTGCCTTAAAATACCCGAAATTTCGATGCCTTGTTCGGGTAAGAAATCAATTTTGGGTAATTTATTGGCGATGATATCGGTGTATTTGAAACTGCGGTAGCCCTGGGTAAGTAACAACACATCTAAATCTGCGTTTTTCTTCTCATCAGGTGCATTAAAGTAGTAATTTGCTTTTTCGATATAACCCTTAACATCGCTGCTTAATAACAGGCCTGTTAAAATAGTGCTGGTTGCATCCTCGCTTGATGGAACCTTCGACTCATCTACAACTGCTACCGAGAAGCTACCTTCTACAGGGGCGCCGTCTTTTTTAGCCGCCACATTTATCTTAACCTTTTTCTTGATTCCGTAAGTAGTTGCAGCACTGGTTAAAGTTACAGCCATGGTATTTTTATGCTGAACAAAAACCAAGCGTTCGCTTAATGGTTTACCAAATTCATTAAATAAGGTAAACTGTGCGATTCCATTCGGGAATTTGGATTTAAGTACGGTGGTATTGTACGTTTTGTTCGATAATGCTGTTTGCGCACCATAGCAGATAACACCTTTACTCTGCGCAATTAAATAAAGCTTTTTGCCTTGGTTTTGCTCAAAGAAAGCATCATTCGCTGCAATTTTTATGGCCACATTATCGGCGCTGCTGTTATCGATGTTTATGGCCACACCATTTGCAGCCACTGCAGGTAAATTATAATTTTGAGTAGTGCCATCAGCATAAGTAACTGCCGCTTTGTAGGTTTTGCCAGCTTCAGCCAATAAGTTGAAACTGCCCATTCCTAAATGCTGAGCGGTAAAAGTAGTAACAGTTTTGCCATCGTTATCTATTACCGTGCCTTTAGCGTTAATGCCCAAACCATCACTTTTAATGGCTTTAAAGGCTACCTTGTTGGTTAAGCCGGCAATTAAACTGCCACCTTCAGGAAAAAATTGAAAATCTTTGCTTACGATAGCGTTTTTAAGTTGAAAGCTACTGCTTGCCACATCTTTATCAGTTGTATTAATGCTGGTAATCAGTTCGCCTTTTTGTAGTTGATATTCTGCCTTTTGTGCATTGCTCATGGCTATTGTTAAAAAACCATTGGCATCTGTTGTGCCTCTTCCTTTGGCAATAACTGTATAACTGGTAACCACTTGCCAGCTTACATTTTTATTGGCATGAGGTTTATTATTGGCATCTTTAAATTGTACGCGTGCATCAATTTTTTCTAACTTATCAGTAGAGGTATTTTTATAAGTGATATGGGTTTTTACTTCCTTGTCAATGGCTTCCCCCACATAAAAAGTCTTGTTAAAATAAGCAGGATCTTCACTGTTTAGCATCCATAAAGTATAAGCCCTGATATGGTAGTTACCTTGTTTATAATTAATCTGATCTAAGGGAAAACTGCCATAAGCAAAACCACCGGTAATGGGTAGTTTTAAGGTTTGGATAAGTGAATCTTTCTGATTGATCACATCAACATAAATGATCTTACTAATTGCAGATAAGAAATTCTGGTTTTCGGTAACATAGGCTTTAAACCAAACCGTATCGGCAACAGCGTAATAGGGTTTATCGAAATGAAGATAAATTTTTTCTGCAGGATAATCGCTCAATACCTTATTTGTTTTAGTAATGATGCTGTTTATGCTAATGGTGTCGGTTTGTGCCGACGAAGAAAAACTTAGTGCTGATAGAAGTGACAGTATTATAAACGATAATCTAAAAATCTTCATGTATTGGATATTAAATGCTAAGCCCGTAAATATATCCAATTATAAATAGAGCACATAAAATGTGATGATGTTTAACATTTTTTTACAAAAGATTTAAGTTTATTGGTCATTGGCCTTTGGTTTACTGGTCATTGGTGCATTCCCTGCGTGCCGTCTTCCTGAACTTGTTTCAGGATCTAATGTAGGGGTTAAGTTAACCGGTTAATTGTTTAAATCGGTTAATCGACTCCAAACGCCAAACTCCCAGCGCCAAACTAACGCTCCTAAAACAAAAAAAGCCGCTAAATAGCGGCCTGTTTTAAATTATGATGTTGTTTGCCTGTTATTTAAACTCGATCAAAAATTCTTCTTTAGGTGAACGTACTTTTTTAAGATTTACCAACCAATCGCCAGCTTCATCCCTGTTTCCTAATGGCAGTAGGGTAACACTTTTTAAGCCTTTTTTATCTAAACCTAAAAGTTCATCTAAAGCAGGGCCATTAAAGCCTTCCATTGGTGTGGCATCTACTTTTAACAAAGCTGCTTCTGCAATGGCAATGCCGAAACCGATATAAGCCTGACGGGCAGCATGGTTAAAGTTTTCTTCAGCAGTTCTGGATAAAACCATACCTTTTAATTGCGCTTTGTATGCATCAGTTCCACTTTCTGGTAAGCCACGTTCAGCGTTCATTCTGCTAAAAACGGCATCAATACCTTCTTCAGTATAGTTCTCGTTGGCTGCGAAAATTAACAGGTGAGAAGAATCGATAACCTGCGATTGATTAAATGCAATTGGTGCGATTTTCTCTTTTAACTCCTGGTTGGTTACCACAATCACTTTAAATGGCTGTAAACCAGATGATGTTGGTGCCAGGTGTGCTGCAGCAATAATTTTATCAACCTTTTCTTGTTCAACAGGTTGACCGTTCATTTTCTTAACGGCATAACGCCAGTTTAGGGCATCTATTAAGCTCATATTTTTGAAGATTTTTTTTAAATTTTATGAAGCAAATATGGAGATAAGGAATAAACCTATTGTTGATGTATGGTAAGAAATTTTTTTGTTTGGTCTCGGTTGGCTGAAGCCAACGGCTAAGAAAAATCCCTCTTTACCGTTGGCTTCAGCCAACGGAATAAGAAGCGAAATAAAGAAACAGGATTATCCTATAGGTTGGTGTCTCACTGACCGAAATGGAATAAGGTCAGAATGACGAATGATGAAAGCACTATATTAAAATTAGAAAATGATTGGCTTGTGGTTCTTGGCGGTTTTCAGCCCTGCCATTCGCTATAGCTCCGATGAATCCCGATGTAAAATCGGGACGGATGCTGTCGCTGCTGTCAGGTTTAGGAACAAGGGTTTGTACACCATGCAACCGCAAAAATGAAATGCTGTTTTGGCCACCTAGCCCCGGTTGGAGCGTTACCCTGCAGCAACGAGGCACGAGGAAGCGAAGCGTAAAAGCGTAAAACGGGAAGAAACTTACTGATTTGTACTGGCCTTCCGCTCCAAATGAAAAACGTATAAGTTATAGTCGAAATAAATTTTTATTAACAGAAAAACTAAGGCACAAATCTAAGGTCACTGCGCACCGGAAAGTGATCGGATAACTTGGCCTGGGTAATTTTGTAATTTAACACCTCAAGTTCCTTAGAAGTGGCAATATAATCGATCTGAAAATTGGGGAACTTACCATTATAGGTTTTGCCAAAACCGTTACCCTTTTTAATAAAACTATTGTTTAGTCCAGAGGTAATTTGGGTAACTACATAAGAAGCCGGGGTATCGTTAAAATCGCCGGCAATAAGGTAAGGCGTTTTACAGGTTGCCATTTCCTTTTTCATAATATCAACCTGACCGCTCCGTTTCAAAAAGGCACTTTTCAGCATTCTTAAAATCCGTTTCGATGGCTGCAGTTCGGTATTCATTTCTTTTACCTTATCTAAGTATTCGTAATCCTGTTTTTCGAAAGAAATAGATTGAAAGTGCACATTATAAACCCTTAAGGTTTTTCCTTTGATGTTTAAATCGGTATAAATACTCATGTTGCCAGGGAAACCTTCAACAAAAGGGATTTTACCAGAATCCTTAATCGGGAATTTAGAAAATATGGCTAAGCCAGTAGCTTCGTAATCGTTTTTATTGGTGGGTACAAAGTAGTAATATTTTGTATTTAGTAGTGCCTTCAAGCTATCAACCGTATCAAAAGCGCCTTTGTAACGGGTAAAAAATTCCTGGAAACAGATGATATCAGGATTTTGATCTTTCACTACCTGAAGCATTTTTTCTTTTACCGATTCGGTATTGTCTTCGCCGTATAGTTTAAAGCTGTGTACATTGTAGGTCATCATCCGGATGCTATTGTCTGCTTTTTCAGTGCCACCTTCATCGCCACCAATGGCAAAGGTTGCTTTTAAAGTTTTAGCACCCAATGCAATAACCAGAACGGTGGCAATTGCAAAAATCCATTTTTTGCTTAAAAACCACCACACCAAAAAGATAATATTAGCGAATAGGACAAAGGGGTAGGCGAGACCGAAAAAAGCAATAATGGCATGTTTTCTTGGATCCATATTTCCGGCAAGAACCCCCAATAGCAATGCAATTGCCAATACAACGGCAATGGGCAAAAGGAGTTTATCCACTAAACTATACTTCTTTTTTTTTGTGGCCATTAATCTTTACTTGCCTTAAATAGTTTTTCTTTTTCTACTGCTGTTAATTTATCGTATCCTGAGGTTGATATTTTATCTAAAATGGCGTCTATTTCCTGTTGGGAAACGCCGCCTTTAAATTCGGGTTTTTTAACCGGTTTTTCATTCCGGACTACCTTTAATTTCGGTTTGCGTTCGAACAGCTTGCTCCAATCCCTTCCGCTCTGCAAACTTTTAATAAAAGTGAAACCTAAAAGTGCGCCACCAATGTGCGCTAAACTTCCGCCAGCATTTACTGAACCGATGGCAATAAAATCGAGTACAAAATATACAATGGCAATCCATTTAATTTTAACCTCGCCAAAGAAAAGTAACGTGATGGTATAATTCGGTACCAGCGTTGCAGCAGCGAAAATAATGGCCATTACCGCTGCAGATGCCCCTACAATGGTTACTCCTGCTAATCCGCCAGCATAAACTGGAAATATATTTAATATGGCTATGGCAAATAAGCCACCAAATAAACCACCGGCAAGATAAACGAAATGAAATTGCCTGCTTTTTAGAAAATTCATGAATATGTTGCCGAACCAAAATAAGCCGAGCATATTGAATAGGATATGAAGAATCCCATCATGAAAAAACATGTAAGTAAATATGGTGTAAAAGCGTTCAGGCAATTTGGAAATACTGGCTGGTAAGCCAATATATTCTCTAAGCCATAAATCAAAATCGATAGGGATACGGCCTAAAAAAACAACTACACCAATGATAGCGGTAATCAAAAACAGCATTACATTAATCCCAATGTAAAAGAACAATGGGTTGCCCGATTGAAAAACCTTGTATTTTAAATCTTTGAAAGTATTATTCATAGAGTGTATAAAATGTATCGTTTTTGTCTTTCCATATTTTAACAAGTATAAAGCCGATTAAGGCACCTCCAAGGTGAGCATAATGGGCTATAGAATCACCTTCAAACTGGGCAACACCCAAAGATAACTCTACTAAAATATAAATTGGTATAATATATTTTGCCTTCACCGGAACAGGAATAAACATGATTAGCAATTCGGCATTTGGATAAAGCATACCAAAGGCAACCAATAAACCAAAAATAGCACCAGAAGCACCTACCATACCGCCCCCGTATATTCCCTTTATAGTAGTCATTTGAGCTTGGCTTGTTACGTGTTGCGGCCAGTTATCAAATAATGTTATCTGACCAATAATCTGCTGAACCTCAAAGGCCTGTACTGCCCACTGTAAAAATAATGCACCTAAGCCTGTTATAAAATAGAATGTGATAAATTTCTTTGCCCCCCATCTTGATTCAAGAATGCTTCCAAAAGAGTACAATGCAAACATGTTAAAAAAGATGTGCGCAATACCACCATGCATAAACATATAGGTAATAGGCTGCCAATATCTAAAATACGGTGAGTCGAAATAATATACTGCTAGCCGATCATCAAGGTGGAGTGTTGTTAGTAGGTAACTCGCTACAAAAAATAAGACGTTAATAATCAGTAGGTTTTTTACTACTGGCGGGATATATATGTTATTCATTTAATTTTAAAAAGGGTTAACTGGTTAATCGGTTAACTGTTTTGTATTTCTCTTTGGCTTCAAGTTTTGCTACGCACTTCAATCTTCTGACTTCCGATCCCTGATCCCCGACTTTTTCTCTTTAGTCTTTTAGCTTTGGTCTTTAGTCTATTTCTCAAACTTCTTATCCAGCTCTGCCAAAGTAATGGTTTGGATAATCGGTTTGCCACTCACGCTAAAGTTAGGTGTTTTACACGCAAAAAGCTCATCAATCAAAGTATTCATTTCCTCCTGACCAAGACTTGTTCCGGCTTTTATAGCGCTGTTTTTTGCTAAACTTCTGGCCAGGCTATCGCGTTTGCTTAATTTTAGTTCCTGCTGTGAGTTTTTAAAACCCTCAATCAACTGTTCAAATAGCTGCGTTTCGTTAATATTACTGCTGCCCAGGTCAACCGGAACGCCTTCTACTACCAACGTATTTTTTCCAAATTCCCGTACATCGAAGCCTAAACTTTTTATATCATCCAGTAAACTTTTGGCCAGTTCGAAATCATTGGCATTTAGTGTAATGGTTTGAGGAAATAAACTCTGCTGCGATGCACCTTTGCGGTCATCCAGATGTACGAGAAAACGCTCGTAAAGGATTCGCTCATGTGCCATTTGTTGATCGATCACCATCAATCCCGACTTAATCTGCGAAACAATATAACGGTTGTGCAATTGCATGTACTGCTTTTGCTTGGTTTCTAAAACTGTTTCATCAGCATAAATAGAAGTTTGTTCTACAATTGGCTGTTCTGTTATTTCGTAAAGCGAACCCCAGTTTTTAGCACTCGGTTTGGCTTCATAATTTCTTGGTGATGAAGCGTAACCCGATGTAGAACTGCTATCGATGGCAAACGGATTAAAATCAGGATTGAAATTAATGCTTGGTGGAACAATATCTTCAACCGCTTTATGGGTAATCATATTGCTAAAACCTGTTTCCTGATCAAAATCTAAAGTCGGCGAAATGTTATAACGGCCAATCGAACGTTTTACCGCCGATTTCATGATCGCATAAATGGATTTTTCATCCAGATACTTAATTTCTGTTTTGGTGGGATGAACGTTTACATCAATTTTTGATGGATCGATCTCTATAAACAGTACATACAGCGGATAACTGTCGTCCGGTAATAAATCTTCGAAAGCAGAACTTACCGCGTGGTTTAAATACGGATCTTTAATGAAACGGTTATTCACAAAAAAGAACTGTTCGCCCCTGGTTTTCTTTGCGAAAGCAGGTTTACCGATATAGCCTTTTAGGTTGATGATGGTTGTTTCTTCTTCAACAGGAACAAGGCGTTCGTTATAGTTATTGCCAAAAAGGTGAACGATGCGTTGTTTTAAATTGCCTTTTGGCAGGTTAAAAATCTCGGTGCCATCATGGTGCAGACTAAAAAAAACAGCGGGGTGCGCCAATGCTACACGTTGAAATTCATCCAGAATATGGCGCATTTCTACCGGATTACTTTTAAGGAAATTCCTTCTGGCAGGTGTATTAAAAAATAAGTTTTTAATCGAAATCTGTGTCCCTGGTGAGGTAGCAACGGGTTCCTGATTGGTTACCTGTGCACCTTCTATAGAGATACAGGTGCCGATTTCATCTTCATGCCTGCGGGTTTTCATTTCAACCTGCGAAATTGCTGCAATAGAGGCCATCGCTTCGCCACGGAAACCCATGGTACGTATGGCAAATAAATCTTCGGCTTTTTTTACCTTCGAAGTGGCATGGCGTTCGAAACACATTCTGGCATCGGTAACGCTCATCCCACAGCCGTTATCTATAATCTGAATCAATGCCTTACCGGCATCTTTTACTACCAGTTGAATTTTATCTGCACCCGCATCTATCGAATTTTCGAGCAATTCTTTTACCGCAGAAGCAGGTCGTTGAACAACTTCTCCGGCGGCAATCTGATTGGCAACAGCATCAGGCAATAAGTGAATAATATCAGTCATGTATTAAGGCAAAGTGAATTTGCTAAATTATGCAAAATAAGCTTAAAGAACCCGATTTGTTTAAAACTCAACATGTAAATGACTGTTGGTAAAGAGGAATAATTGCTTCTACTGGTTTTATTTACACCAGTGGTCATCCTGAGCGGAGTCGAAGGATATGGCTGGAAAGAATTAATTCTTTATGCTTAAATTTTTTGTTTTTTTGAAAAGCAGGTTCCTGTGTCAATCGGTTCCGGTAGTCCCGCTGTCCGCTGTATCTTTTTGGCTGCCCTTCGACTACGCTACCATTGACGTTATTTCATAAACAACTATTAATCAAAATTTTAGCCGTTGTCGCATTTCCGTCCAGCTAGGCCATAGCACGGTATCCCCGTTCTACTTAAATCCGGCCTAACAAATTTTTCGGGCTCCGCCGACCCAGCCTACCCACTAGCTTTGAAAGAAAAATTTTCAGCCGGTGTTTTTTGTTTCTTTTTGACAGCAAAAAGAAAGAGCCCCATCGGCGGCGGCGAGCCGAGGCAAGGATGAGCCTCTGGGCAAAAAAAGATATGCGTCATTCATATTGATTTTTATACAATAAATTATCCCTCAGGGTGACCGCCAAAAAGTATACCGCTTCCATCTGGTTTATTTTACAACGGGCTGTCATTCTGAACACAGTGAAGAATCTTTTGCCGTTAAAATACAGCCACTGAAATAAGCAGTAAAATTCAACAAGTGTGTTGATGGTTACAGATGCTTCGTGCCTCAGCATGACAATCGTCCTTTCTGTAAAACCGAATTTACAAAGGCAATGATTTCAATTTTCTATCTTTATCGATATGAAATCCATTCTATACAGCCTTTCTCTAGCTATACTTTTGACTTCTTGTGCCAGGAAAGAAGAAGCTGATGTAATTGTTTATAATGCTAAGGTTTATACCGTAAACAACAAGTTCGAAACAGTTGAGGCCTTCGCAGTGAAGAATGGTAAGATTCTGGAGCTTGGCAAAAGTGATGATATCAAATCAAAATACGCTGGCAAAGAAGAGATTAATGCCGATGGGAAAGCTGTTTATCCTGGCTTTATAGATGCTCATGCCCATTTTTATGGCTACGGACAAAGTTTGCAAACGGCCGATTTAAGAGAAACAAAATCGTGGGATGAAGTGCTTAAGCGCTTAACCGACTTTGCCAAAACACATCCCGATGGTTGGTTAATTGGCAATGGCTGGGACCAAAATGATTGGGACAATAAAGCTTTCCCTACTAATGAAAAGTTAACCGCACTTTTTCCTGGTCGCCCGGTATTTTTAAAGCGTATCGATGGTCATGCGGCTATCGCCAATCAAAAAGCTTTAGATGATGCAGGCATTAAAGGCGGGCAGCAATTGGTTGGGGGCGATATGCTTACCCAAAACGGAAAGTTAACCGGTGTTTTAATCGATAATGCCGTCGCTTTAGTAGAGCGTAAAATCCCATCACCAGATGCTAAACTGGCTGAAAAAATATTTATCGATGCACAGAAAAACTGTTTCGCGGCAGGCTTAACCACCATTGATGATTGTGGCTTAAGTTACCTGGCTGTCGAATTTATCGAAAAACTGCAGAAAGAACATAAACTGAAAATGAGGCTTTATGTAATGCTTTCTGATGAGCCTGATAATTATAAATATCTTTTTAGTCGCGGGCCGATCAAAACCGATCGGTTAAATGTCCGGGCTTTTAAGGTTTATGCTGATGGTGCCTTGGGATCGCGTGGGGCCTGCCTGTTGCATCCATATAGCGATATGCCAAATAAAACGGGTTTTCTATTGAGCGATCAAAAACACTTTGAAGAAGTGGCCAAACAGATCGCAGCCAATCATTTCCAGATGTGTACCCACGCCATTGGCGATTCGGCCAATCGGGTAATCCTGAATATTTACAATAAAATTTTAAAAGGCAAAAACGATCAGCGCTGGCGCATTGAACATGCACAAGCGGTAAATGCCAACGATTTCGATCTGTTCGGAAAGGCCAGCATTATTCCATCCGTTCAGCCTACCCATGCCACTTCCGATATGTACTGGGCCGGACAGCGTTTAGGTACCGAAAGGTTAAAAAGTGCCTATGCTTACAAACAATTGTTAAAACAAAACGGTTGGATTCCTTTGGGTACCGATTTTCCGGTCGAAAACATTAATCCATTATTAACGTTTTATGCAGCAACAGTGAGAGAAGATGCAAAAGGTTTTCCGAAAGGGGGCTTCCAAATGGAGAATGCCTTAACACCTGAAGAAGCTTTACGCGGAATGACCATCTGGGCAGCAAAAGCCAATTTTGAAGAACACGAAAAGGGTAGTTTGGAGAAAGGTAAATTGGCCGATTTTGTTATACTCGATCACGATATTTTAAAATCAACACCACAAAACATATTAAAAACCAAAGTTTTAAAAACCTACCTGAACGGAGAAAAAGTATATGAAGCGAAATAGATTGTGTATCCTGGTTGTAGCATTTTGCTGCAATATTTTATGTTTAATCGCCTGCGCACAGGAGCATACAGCGAATGAGAAAAAACTGGCTATTGCCAATGCGATAGCTAATACAACCGTATTGTTAAACAATCAGGATGGTGTTATTCCTTTAAAATCGTTGGAGAAAAAGAATATTGCTTCGGTTAGCCTGAGCTTTGCTTATAGTGCCGTTTTCGATAGTTTGGCAAATAAATATGATAAAATTACTTCATTTTCTGCCGATTCTTATAAAGACAGCGTGAATTTGAACGATTTAGAAGATGACCTTAAATATTTTAATACCATTTTAATTTCTATTGATGATCAAAATGTAAGCAAAGCCAAATACATTAACTTCATTAACAGTATCAGTAAAAATAAACAGGTAATTATTTCTTTTTTTGGTAACGGACCTGGTTTAAAATCATTCGATCTGTTAAAATCGCCGATTGTATGGACCGGTCAAAACAATATTGATGCCGCTGCTATTGTACCACAGTATATTTTTGGTGGCATTGCCGCTTCAAATAAGTTAACTACTGCTTATTCCGCACGTTATACCATGGGTTCTGGTTTTACTACAACGGCCACGCGCTTAAAGTACACCGTTCCCGAAGATGCAGGTTTAAATTCGAACAACTTAAAAGAAATTGATGCCATTGCTGCTGAGGCCATAGCGCAGAAAGCAACGCCAGGATTGGTGGTTTTGGTGGCTAAAGATGGCAAAGTGATCTTTAACAAAGCCTACGGAACGCATACTTATGATACCAATGTGCCCGATAAGGTAACCGATATTTTCGATCTGGCCTCAGTAACCAAGGTAACTGCAACCACACCTGCCGTAATGCGTTTGTTTGAAGAAGGAAAACTAAAATTAGATACCAATATTGGTGCTTATATCCCAAAGGCACGTACTACGCCGATGAACAACATTCAGGTGCGTGAAGTGATGTTGCATCAGGCAGGTTTCATTCCCTATATCCCTTTTCACGATTATGTGAAAACCGGCGATTACAGCAGGGATTCTTCAGCAGCCTATCCGACGAAAGTGGCCGATAATTATTACATTAAAAAAGGCTTTTTTAAAGATTTTATGTGGCCGAAAATGTTAAACTCGCCAATAAAAACTCGTGGCAAGTATGTATACAGCGATATCAGCATGTATGTAATGAAAGATATTGTGGAGCATATTAGCGAAGAACCTTTAAATCAATATACCTACGAAAACTTTTACAAACCATTAGGTATGCAAACAGCGGGTTTCTTGCCACGCAACCGTTTTAAACCAGAGCAGATTATTCCAACCGAAATGGACAGCTATTTCAGGAAAACCCTTTTAGTTGGCTACGTTCACGATCAGGGTGCGGCTTTAGCTGGCGGTGTTTCTGGTCACGCAGGTTTGTTTGCCAGCGCCAACGATCTGGCCATTATTTATCAGATGCTTTTAAACCGTGGTACTTATGGGGGAGTAGAATATTTCAAGAATTCGACAGTAGATATGTTTACTTCCAAACAATCGAATGTTAGCCGAAGAGGGCTAGGTTTCGATCGCTGGGATCCAGATAGTACTAAACATTACCCGTCTGAACTGGCTTCGCCGCAAACTTATGGTCATACCGGTTATACCGGAACCTGTGTTTGGGTAGATCCATCCCGAGGTTTGGTGTATGTGTTTTTGTCTAACCGTGTGAACCCTACCGTTACGGATAAACTATCCAATCTGAAGATTAGAGGAAGAATTCAGGATGTGGTAAATAAAGCCATAGACGAATCGAAGAAGTAAATCTTGGTCTACATCATTCAGCGTTGTCAACTTTCTAGCTAAATGGTTATTAAGTTGGCAACTCGTTTAATACTAGTTTTTTGGATTATAATAGGCATCAAAAAGCTTATTCCGGAATTTACAATTAGGATCGTACTTCCTTTTTAATTTAAAAAATGTTTCAGCATTTGGATAAGCTTTTGAAAACTGTGATTGAGTAGCCTGTATTTGATAAGGCAGATAGTAAGCACCCTTTTCAGAAAGCGACGCATCAATCAAGGCCCTTGTCCATTGGGTTACTTTTGCCTTTTCTACATCAGATACTTCCTGTTTGTAATAAATTACGAAAGCAAAAACTTCTTCCTTAGCCCAGGCGAGATACGATCCCGCATCTTTGTTTGCATGCCGGATTGAAATGTTGATCACATTCACATCGTTGTTTTTTAATACTTTAATCATTTTTGGATAAAAGGAATCAAAATGATCTACTGGTATAAAATATTCTTGTAAAACATAGGTTGCTTTTTTTCTCGAATTTGGTTCGAGCTCTTGTACATCATAGGTCGCTTCATAATTTCTCCATTCAACAACTTTACCTGTATAATGTATCGGATCTACAATGTGTTGCCTTAGCCATTTTCCAAAATCAGAACCAGCAACTACCTTCATGGCAAATTTTTTCAATCCATAATTTACATCGTTCGGTTTTAAACGCTCGGTTATGGTTAATTTATTTTCGGTTCTTGCATAAGTAACCGCTCTAACTTTCTTGTAACGGTTTGGGTATATATCTGCGTTATGAAATACGAACTGGGGTTTATTTCGAACGTTAGAAAAGAAGAACTTTTTGTAGGCGGCAATATCCATCAGGGTATCTTTTCGCGCTATTTTATAATTGTCTGTTAGCGATAAGGTTACTTCGGTAATTACACCAATTCCGCCGTAGCCGCCAATAGCGGTATAAAAAACTTCACTGTTAACCGTTGGGCTCGCGGTGATGAAACTTCCGTCGGCTAAAACAATCTTAAAACTTTTAACTGATAAAATAATTGGCCCTTGCCCAACATAACGACCATGCACGTTAACACTAAGTGAACCGCCAACCGTAAAATTCGCATAAGTCTGCATAATTTTAACAGATAAATCATATCGGTCAATAAACTGGATCAGCTCGCACCACCTTATACCGGCTTGAACGGTGACTTCCTTCCGTTCTTTTGAGAAACTTAAAATCCTGTTAAACTTTCTCATGTCAATTTGAAAAGCATTTTCTGTAGCCGTTTGTCCACCTTGACTAAATCGGGCTCCACCTATCGAGATTGGTCCATTGTGGGTTTTAACTGCCTTAGTAATTTCAGCAGAAGTTTGTGGCGTAATTATTTTGGCAACCTTTATGGGGTTGAGTTGCGTAACATCGTTTACGACGTTCTTTTGTATAATCGGCTTATCATGCTGGCACGCAAAAAGTAAAGTGGTGAGGACTAGAAAAATTCTGAGAGGGAAGCGTTTCATAGTTGATTAGATGTTTGGGTTTACATAATGATATAAAGGCTTAGTGTTATCAGCTAATGGTTTGTTAGAGTGTTAATAGTTCATAAGCTAATGATCTAGAATCAGCTTATAAATTACCGTTTTAAGTTCTTCGCTATCACGATCCTCACACAATAAAAAAGTTGTCCTATGCTCGTTTTGGCTAAGTAAAGTAATGCCTTCAAATTTATGTTTGTCAGAAATTTTATGGCTGAAGGTTAGCTTCAAAGTCTGTAGGTTAATACTGCCGATAAAACTGCCCAGAATTTCGCCATCGGCATAAGTCGATTTGGTATCTTCCGCAGTAGCAATGAAAAATATTTCATTTTTCACCAATACAGCATCGGTAAAAGAGGATTCAACATGATCGATATTTGGAAGCTTAAAAGGATTGAACTTAGCTTGTTTAGTTTTAGTTAAATCTACTTCCTGGATTTTGAATATGCCATTCTTTGCATCGATCCCATTGCCGCGGTTAAAAAGTAGCCACTCATTGCCTGTAAAGGTTGCGCCTTCTAGGTTAAAGTTCTGATCGTCTATTTTGGCAATAGCTTTAAGTTTGGTGTAGGTATTAGTCAGGTCTTTCTGAATAACTTTTTGAGTTTCCAGATCGAATTCGATCATCAGGTTTCTTTTGGGGGTAGAGCCCGAACCTAACATGTAGAGCTTATTGTTGTTATGACAAAGGATTTCGAAATCGGGTTTTAAGGATTTAGGTATATTTTCTAACTGATCAAGTATTTTGTCAAATAAAATCTGAATTTTACGGAGTTTTTTGGTTTTGATGTTATATTCGTTCAAGTAGCCGCTGTTGTCGCCAATGATATACAGTAAATCCTCGTGAAGGAATAGACCCGAAGCAGAACCGATACCATCAATCTTGGCAAAAACTTCTAAAGTTGTTAAATGCATGTTTGAAAATAACAAAAAAGCACCGGTTTTGGCCGATGCTTTTATTTTTGTTTACGATTCGCTAGGGACTCATGACTGAGGACTCACGACTCCGAACTACTTCTTTAATCCAATTTCTCTTAATCTTTCATCCAAATATTCACCAGCTGTCATATCGCTATAGGCTTTAGGATGTTCAGCATCAATGGTTGATGGCAAGCTTGTTAAATCCATGTCGCTGCGTGGATGTAAGAAAAAAGGAACAGAGAAACGAGAGGTTTTCATCAGTTCACGAGGTGGGTTTACCACTCTATGTGTAGTCGATTTTAATTTATTGTTGGTTAAACGCTGTAACATATCGCCAACGTTCACTACGATATCAGTGTGATGTGCTTTAATTGGCAACCATTCATTGCTGCGGGTTAACACTTCAAGGCCATCGGCACTTGCGCCAATTAATAAGGTAATCAAGTTAATGTCTTCATGCGCACCTGCACGCACCGCATCATCAGGAATGGTTTCAGGATTTTCGATCGGGAAGTAGTGGATACCCCTCAAAATAGAATTTCCGTTATGAACATGTTTGTCGAAATAGTCGATCGGCAATTCCAGGTAAGTAGCAATTGCACGTAATAAATGTGTCCCGTTTTCTTCCAGTTTTTTGTAAATATCGCCTGTTACTTTGTTAAATTCTGGTAATTCTTCTAAAACTTCATTATCAGGATATTCATTTTTAACCGGATCACCATCAGTTACTTCTTGGCCAATCTGCCAGAATTCTTTCAAATCTGGGGTTTTGGCCCCTTTAGCAGTTTCTTTGCCTGCACTGGTGTAACCACGTTGACCAGCTAATTCTGGTTTCTCGTATTTCCTTTTGGTTTCAACTGGAAGCGAAAAAGCAGCTTTAATATTTTCATAAAGCTTATCAATTAATTCCTGGCTTAAACCATGGTTGGTAATGGTAACAAAACCCGAATCGTTAAAAGCCCTGCCCAATTCATCAGAAAACTTTTTACGGTCTTCTGCAGAACCATTGATGTAAGAGCCTAAATCCAAACAAGGAATATACGGTGTAGACATAATTTTATATTTAATGTTTTACGAATTTAAAAAGAATTGTTAATAAGTGCGTTTCGGTTGTGTATTAAGTGTTTAATAAATTAATATACAGTTTTTTAAGTTATTAACAAAATTGTAGAAGCAATGTAATAGTCGATTGTCACACTAAATCCATTATAATTAAAACGCAAACTACAGCTTATTTAATTTCGTATAATTAACTAGAAAATAACTTGATGAACTGTAAGGTAAATTGGTTATTTGCGACTAATAAAATAAAACACACACAATGAAAAAAATAATTTTAATTCTTCTATCGGTATTGGCCTTAAATCAGGCAAATGCACAAGGAAAAAAGACAGAGAAAGCCACATTCGGAATGGGCTGTTTTTGGTGTACTGAAGCCATTTTTCAACGTTTAAAGGGTGTGGTATCGGTTAAATCTGGTTATGAAGGTGGTACTTTAACGAATCCAACTTACGAAGAAGTATGTACCGGTGCTACCGGGCATGCCGAAGTTTTAGAGATTACCTATAACCCGATGGTGATTTCTTACGATGATTTATTGGAAGTTTTTTGGAAAAGCCACGATCCTACAACATTAAACCGTCAGGGCGCCGATAGTGGTACGCAATATCGCTCCGTAGTTTTTTATCATTCAGCCGAACAAAAAGCTTTGGCAGAAAAATATAAGGCAGAGCTGAATAAAACAAATGCTTATGGCAAAAAAGTGGTAACGGCAATCGAAGCAGCCAAGCCATTTTATGTTGCAGAAAATTATCACCAGAATTATTTCAACAAAAATGGAAGTGAGCCCTATTGTAGATTAGTGATCCAGCCAAAAATAGATAAACTGGAGAAAATATTTAAAGCGAAGCTTAAAAATTAATAAGCGCGCTTGACTAGCCCTGCAATAAAACATTGCAGGGCTTTTTGTTATCTTAGAAATTTAAACTTCTGTTTATGGTAAAAAGAATAGTGCTTAATATTGATACCCAAAAAATTGCTGATGCAGCCAGTTTTTATAAAGATATTTTGGGACTTGATCTACTAATGGATCATGGTTGGATTGCAACTTATGGTGCGGTAGGACAAAAAATGGATGTACAGATCAGTTTTGCCTCCGAAGGCGGATCAGGTACCCCAACACCAGATCTATCCATCGAAGTTGAAAATGTTGATGAAATATTGGAAAAGGTGAAAGCCGCCGGATTTCCGGTCGAATACGGCCCTGCTGATGAACCATGGGGCGTTAGGCGGTTTTACACCAGAGATCCTTTTGGTAAATTGGTTAATATTTTAAGCCATTATTGAGAGCTAATTTTTGACAAAACACTAGAGTTACGATGACAGGTTTAGGTGGGCGTCATTTCGAGCAGAGTGCAACGCAGTCGAGAACCCGAAGGCTCAGGGAAGCTAAATCTGTCGAGATAGATCTCTCCATTCCGCTACGCTTCAGTCGAGATGACGAATCGTCTTTTAGTTCAAAAAACCTTTAGCTTTTTCGAGTAGTTCGCTGCCTTTTTTGCCAATCTCTTTTTTTCCTTTTTCTATAGTTGAAGGCTGAGTATACTCACTCACCGAATTGGAAAGTGCTTTAAACTTACCTATGCCAGCAAATACTTCTTCGGTATAAGGAACACCCTGCTGTTTCATCAGTTTTTCCCAGTCTATTTTTGAGAGCACAGCAATCATGTATTTAGTGGCAATTTGACCGATAAATGCTTTGTCGTACACACCAGTTAGTGCCTTATCTGATTTACGGTCTTTTACATATATCATAGTTTGTAGTAGTGCTTCGTGTTCGTTCTTAGAAAATAATGGGCTTTTGCTCAGCTTTTCCAATGCTGGAAGTGACTGCTCTGGTTTTTCTTTTTTTAAATTCAGATAAACGGTTATTCCCCAAACCAGTTCGTTTTGGATGCCGAGTTTGTTCATGTCGTTTAAAAAAGCCTCAAAATCTTCAAGCGATCTTTCCTCATCAATTTTTCGCTCCATTCTCATTCGGTCAAAACCTCTAAAAAGATAGTTCATGCTATGGAAAGCCAAATGTGTCTGCTCATCGTTTAAACGGCTCCAGCCAAAAAATGATTTGGTATATGGCAGTGGGATTTTCTCGTTTTTATCCAGCCATTTAATATTTCTCGAAAGGCCATCTTCAGATAGATAAAATAGGTTGTTGCTAAAAAATAAGAAACCGCGCACAAATTCTAAAAGTGTTTTAATTTCGCAATCATCCAGCAGTTCAGGTTGAGTTTTAGCACATTCATATAACGCAAAAGGTTGTCCTAAATCTCTGGTGGCCAGTACAGCCATGCTTAAAATGGCATGTTCTATATTTTGATAGTAAGCCTTGTTTGTATCTTTAAAAAATGGCTGTGGCGTTTTTACGCCCGTTTTCATCGCGATGAAGCCTGCAGTTAGCAATGGAAAAACATCTTCATCGGTTTCTTTTACAAATTGTTTAACCGATCGATATTCTTTATACACCCTTAAGGCATCTATTACAGAAATGTTTTCATTGTTGTGTGTATTTACTTTGTTCAGCGTCCTGACAACACTTTGTGCCTGTTTGCTGAATTTCTGATACTCGGGCTGGGTCGTATCTTGAACGGCAGTTGAACGGACCGCTATTTTAGCAAATTTATAAAATATGATTTTATCGTAATTAATGTTTTCAGCCAGTTTCTTTTTATCAAGTTCGAGTAAAAGCTGATCGGTTTTTTCGCCAGAACAGGCAGCTAAAAATAGGATAACGCAAAATAAAATTAAATTCTTCATGAGGGCAGGTTTAAACAAATAGATGTGTAAAACTAACACTTTAGGAAGGAATAAAAATGAAAAACACAGATTCTTATAAAATTAGCGTTTAAGGATATTTCTTAATTATTGAAATTTAAATTTTTTAGCGCGTTTAAAGGTAAAATGATAAATTTTTAAAAGAAACAGATAGCATGTTTAGCAAATTAATAATAGGTTCCTGCTGTAAGTTTAATGTTCCGTTTGCTTTGTTATTGACCAAACTATTTTTTGGATTAAAATTTGATTAGAACTTGTCAAAAACAGAAGGGTATTTCTAATTTTTTAGCAATTTTTTAAGATTTAATGCCCTAAAATTCGTGGGATGTTTAAAATCATTCTAAATTTGTAACTCCTTTAAGCTAAGATGACAAAAAAGAAAAAGACAGTTGGTAAAACTGACGCTGATGTAATTTTAATAGGGGCTGGCATCATGAGTGCAACCCTGGGTGTTTTGTTAAAACAATTAGAACCCAATTTAAGCATAGAAATTTACGAACGTTTAGATATTGCGGCGGCAGAAAGCTCTGATGCCTGGAATAATGCTGGAACGGGACACTCTGCTTTTTGCGAACTAAACTATACACCCGAAAAGAAGGATGGTACGGTTGAAATAAAAAAGGCTGTTCAGATTGCTGAGCATTTTGAAGTTTCCAAGCAATTTTGGTCATATTTAGTGAACAAGGGATTGGTTTCTGACCCTTGTAATTTTATCCGCAATATTCCTCACATGAGTTTTGTTTGGGGGAAAAAGAATGTAGAATATCTTAAAAAACGCTACGACGCATTAACCCAATGTGATCTGTTTAGCGATATGCAATATACCGAGGATACTGAGCTTGTAAGAAACTGGGCACCCTTAATTATGGATGGCCGTAAAAAGAGCGAAAAAGTTGCAGCAACAAAAATGGATCTGGGAACCGACGTTAATTTTGGAACCTTAACCCGTGATATGTTTAACAACTTAAAGGAACAAAGTAATGTTAATCTGCATTTCAATCACGAAATCCGTGACTTGAAAAAGAATAAAGACGGCAATTGGATTGTAAAAGTTAAAGATTTAGAAACCGGTGATAAACGTAAACGAGTAGCTAAATTTGTATTTATCGGTGCCGGTGGTGGTTCTTTACCATTATTGGAAAAATCAGATATTCCTGAAGGAAAAGGTTTTGGCGGTTTCCCTGTAAGTGGGCAATGGCTAAAATGTACCAATGAAGAAATTATTAAAAAACACCATGCAAAGGTATATGGTAAGGCTGCGGTTGGTGCACCACCAATGTCGGTTCCACATTTAGATACCAGAATGATTAATGGCAAACAAGCATTGTTATTTGGTCCTTATGCTGGTTTTTCGACCAAATTTCTTAAAAATGGTTCGTTCCTGGATTTACCAAAATCAATTAAATTTAATAACATCCGCCCAATGCTTTCTGCCGGATTGCACAACCTCGATTTAACAAAATATTTAATTGAGCAGGTTAGGCAGTCGCCAGAAGACAGACTGGAAGCGTTGAAAGAATATTTGCCAACTGCCGAACTTAAAGATTGGGAACTGGAATATGCTGGACAGCGTGTTCAGGTGATTAAAAAAGACGAAAAACAAGGCGGTATTTTAGAGTTTGGTACCGAGGTGGTAAGTGCTGCTGATGGTTCTATTGCGGCTTTGTTGGGCGCTTCTCCTGGTGCATCAACAGCTGTTTCTATCATGCTCGATCTATTAAACCGTTGCTTTGCAGAAGATTTAGCTACCGACGAATGGCAGGCGAAAATCAGAGAAATGATCCCAACCTATGGAAAAGCCTTAGCTCAGGACCCAGAACTTTGCAAAGAAACCAGAATAAGAACATCGAAAGTATTGAAAATAGAAAATACTGTAGTTGCTTAGTTAAACAGCGATATAATTTTATACAAGGTCCCGATGTAAATCGGGACTTTTTTTGTTTGAGGTATTTCCATGGTCTGTGTCCGCACAGAATATAATGGGGTAGGTAATTGATCATTTGTATCACCAAACGTTCCTACGGAACGAACACAAATAACAAAATGTTATTTGCTACCCACGATGCGTCCCGCTGGGACGCCTAATACGTTATATTAGCTATCGATATCATCCATATTTACCAGAGGGATGGGGTTCATGAATAACATTGAGTAACAGTTTTCTTTCGTTCCGTTAGGAACGTTTAATAGGTAACATATAGGGAAGAGGATTTTTTTCGTTCCATAGGAACGTTTGGTGTGTTTTGCACTGCTCCTTAATTATAAACCTGATGGGAACGGCAGCTCCCGATTTGGGCACTATTCTTTTGTTTTTTACGGTGTGCTTGCTTGTTCGCAGGTTTCATCGGGACTACAGTGTACAGCAGGACTACAATAACCGATAGCAAACCGGACCTTGCTTTTCAAAAAATTATGACATATATTCTTACCACGCAAAAGAGGGTATCCAATTGCTTGAATACCCTCTTTTGTGAAAAATACTTTATGGTTAAGCCGCAATTACTTCTGCAACTTCATCTGCAGAAATATCGCTATGCGACGCTTCCAATACACAATCGCCATCTTTAATCAATAAAATCTGTGGTGATTGGTGCGCTACCTGAAAGATTTCTGCAATCTGGTTGGAAATATCGCGGTAGCTAATTAAATCTAAAAAGTAAAGTTTTGTATCTGCAGGAATGATGTCCCAATCAAATTCGAAGTTTTTTTTAGCCATTAAACTGATCGAGCAACGCGTGCTGTGTTTAAAAATAAGGCTAAAGCCGCTTGCATTCTTGATCTCGTCAAGCTGTCCTATTGAAGTTAAGTTAACCCAAGTCATGATATTATACGTATTGTTTTACAGGACAACAATTACAGTTAAATAAAGTTCTGTAAATGACCTGAATATGAGATTACAAATGATGTGGATTAATTCCTTCTGCGTTTTCCTTCAGGATAAGATCCATAAGCAGGACAAAGCTTAGAAGAACAAGATTCTAAAATGGTAATGGTGCAAAACACCGCCAATAATAAAATGGCTACTTTTTTCATCTGCATAAGTTTGTTTCAATGGTAATGAAGCGATCATGAACCAGTCATGATGGTTTCATCGGGATCTGTTAATTTTTAAACTTCTAAGTTACAAATAATTATTAAAACGCAAGTCTAAATTTGAGCCGAAAAATCAGCCATTTTAATCGCTGTAATTGCAGCCTCATCTCCTTTGTTGCCATGTTTGCCACCAGCACGATCTTGTGCCTGCTCTAAGTTATTGGTCGTTAAAACACCAAAAATAACTGGTTTACTGTATTTAATGCCAACATTGGTTACACCTTGTGCTACTGCATCGCAAATAAAATCGAAATGTTTGGTATCCCCCTGAATCACGCACCCTAAACAGATTACAGCATCTATATCGCTTCTTTTGCTCAATAGAATTTCTGCGCCACCTGTTAATTCGAAACTTCCCGGTACCGGTAAAGAAATTATATTTTCTTCGGCAACACCATTGGCTAATAACGTTTTTAAAGCACCATTGTACAAAGCACCGGTAATTTCGGCATTCCATTCGGCTACAATAATTCCGAATTTATAGTTTGCTCCACTGGGAACGGTGGTGTGAGAGAAATCAGATAGATTTTTTAATTGTGTTGACATGGGGCAAAGATAATGTTATGCTGCGAATGTTAAAAACCTTAATGTTTGTTACTTGTAACATTTAGTTCAGTTATGGTTAGATTAGTATAATAATCACATAAAATTTTAACCGCTTATGGAATTTTTACGTTCTGCCCATCTATATTAAAACGCAAAGCCATCTTATGAACATATCATTACGTATCTCCGCTTTATTTCTTTTTACCTTTTTGTTTTCTTTCGATGTTTCTGCTCAGCATAAATATACGCTGGCCGATTTTTATCGGGTAGATTCTCTTGCTAACCAGGCCAAACCCAAAGATGCCCTGGCTTTGATTGAAAAAATATATCAAGCGGCAAAGAAAGAGAACAATGCACCATTGCTGATCAAATCAGTTATCTACCGGATGATGTTTCAAAGCTATTTGGAAGAGAATGCCTTTGATAAAATTTTGGTTAGCCTGCGCACAGACATCAGCAATGCCAAACAACCCGAAAAAAGCATTTTACAGTCGCTTTTAGCCGAAACGTATTGGAATTATTTGCAACAAAACAGGTGGCAAATTGAATTGCGTACACAAGTACAGGGCGATATTGGCAATGACATTAAAACCTGGAGCATTAAAAAACTAAACGAAGAAACGATAAAGTATTACCTGTTATCGTTAAAAGAAGCCCAGATTTTGCAACAAACTAAAGTTGATGTTTTGGATGCAGTTTTGGCGGGTGATAAAAATAACCGGAATTACAGGCCAACACTGTATGACCTGCTTGCGCACCGGGCCATCGATATTTTTAGCAACACACAGATAAGCCTTACACAATATGATGATGACTCAATTGATATGAGTAATGCTGCCTGGTTTGGCAACAGACAGGATTTTTTAGCGATGGAACTCACAAATGATAGTACATTGTTTAAGCCGCAAGCTTTGCAGTTGTTTAAAAACCTGATCAGATTTCATCAAAACAGCAATAACTTTTCGGCATTGGCCGATGTTGATTTAAAGCGCTTAAAATTTATACAACGAAATTTTAGTGGCGATAATCAGGAATTGTACAATAACGCTTTGAGTAATTTAGCTGAACAAAGCACCGAAACCGAAGTTTATGCCGATATTTTATATGAACAGGCCCTTATGCATAAAAATGCGCAATTGCCTGTTGATACCAACAAACAAAACCTTTTAACAGCCGTTGCCTTGGCCAAAAAAGCTGTTGAGGCCTATCCTAAAAGTATCGGTGCGCAAAATGCAGAGAATTTAATCAAGCAGATTAAAAGCAGCGAATTATCAACTAAAATAAAAGGATATATCCAGCCGGATAAACCTGCACAGTTATATTTATCATATAAAAATACAGATACAGTACATGTCAGGCTGTTTAAAGCACCCGAACCTCAAAATGATTACGAACAGTTTAAAAACAAAGATGGCTTTTTAACTTTTTTTAATCAGAATAAAGTAATCAAAAAATGGTTTGTCATAGTACCAAAAACCACTGATTATCAAAGCCATACCTTAATTGATAAAATAGATGGTTTACCCTTTGGTAATTATACTTTGATTGCCCAAACCATTAACCGTGAACAAAAAGATACTGTTTATAGCAATATTAATTTTAAGGTTACTGCAATGGCTGTAATCAACAGGCGCAATATTGAAAAACATGAATATTTTGTTAGCCAGCTTAGCAACGGTGCACCATTGAAGAATGTTAAGATCCAGCAACAGCGATATGATTACAACAAGCGGAAATATATTAATGGCGATTTAATTACCACTAATGAAAATGGTTATGCAACTACAAATGAAACCGATGCGAATATGTCTTTTGCCGTGGCTACTTTTGGGAAAGACGAATTGAAAGTAAACATCAATAATTATAACACCTATCGGGATGAGGATGATAAAGAACGTGTAATTCTTTTTACTGACAGACCTATTTATCGGCCAGGGCAAACCATTTACTATAAGGGTATATGCTTGCAATCGAAAGATGGTAAAAATAAAATAGAAGTAAATAAAACACTTGAGGTTTTTTTTAATGATGCTAACGGAAAGGAAATAACTTCGACCAATGTAACGAGCAATGATTTTGGCACTTTTCAAGGTTCGTTTAGTATCCCGATGGGGAAATTAAATGGCCAGATGGAAATTGAAACCGATTATGGCCGCATTAATATACAGGTAGAAGAATATAAACGCCCAACTTTTGAAGTGCTTTTTGATAAACCTAATCAGCACTACAAACTGAACGACAGCATTAAGGTACAAGGTAAAGCCAGTTCATTTTCAGGATATTTCGTAAATAATGCAAAGGTAAATTATAAGATTTTCCGCAGGGCGATGTACGATTATCGCCTAACTTACGCACAGCATAGTGCTATTTATGGTTCAAATATATATATCGAAAGAAAACAGATTGCCATTGGCAAAACAAATACCAAACCAGGTGGCAAATTCGATATTATCTTTTTTGCAAAGGCCGCCAATACCAAACAGAATTATAGCTACGAAATTGAAACTGAGGTAACGGATTTAAACGGCGAAACCCGAACGAAAACCACAGTTATAAATGTGGGGCAAAAAGATATTAACCTTAACGTCAGTGCCGAACAGGTTATTTATATAAGCAACAAAACCGATAGTATCCCATTCTGGGTAACCAATTTAAACAACGAACCCATTAAAGCGAATATTAAGGCAGAATGGAGTTTGTTGCAGGCGCCATCCAGGTTAATGAACAAGAGTCCGTTTTATGCCGAAAACTATGCATTAAGTAAAGAGGAGTTTATTAAAAATTTTCCGGATGAGGATTATAACAACGAGCTCGAAGTAGCCAAATGGCCAATAAAATCGGTAGAATTAAAACAAAGCGCGATTGCTGAAAATGGTCGGGGGAGTTTAATCTTCAATCAAAAAAATCTAAAACCAGGTTATTATAAAATCAATTTAATGGCCATAAACGAGCAGGACGATACCATTAAAGTAGATAAGTATTTAATTATCTATAATGAAGCGCCTGCAACGATACAATCTAATATCGAATGGATTGCTCCTGAAGTAAGCATAATTAAACCGACTGAAAGTGCTGTTTTCCGCTTGGCAGGCTTAGCCGATAACAGCAGGGCATATTATGAGGTTTATTATCGTGATAGTATAGCCGAAAAGGTATGGCTTAATCTATCGCCAAAACAAAGTTTTGTTAAAATTAAACCAAAAGGTAATTATGAGGATGGTTTTGCCGTACAGTTTACCATGGTACACCAAGGTATGGTTTACAGTTCTATGCAACAGGTTAAAATTATAGATCCGAAAAAAGAGCTAGATATTAGGTTTTTAACCTTTAGAAATAAACTTCAACCCGGTGAAAAAGAAAGCTGGAAACTACAGATCAGTAATAAAAATGGCGAAAAGCAGATGGCCGAAATGGTGGCTACGCTATACGACGCAAGTTTGGACGACTTGAAAAGAATGGATTGGAATACGCAGTTACCAACAGGCTTTAACTATTATTTTTACACTTGGAATTTCACTGTAAATGACGTCGCGAACCCAGGTTATTTATGGTTTTTAAGGTCTGAAAATAATTTTGGCGTAATTACACGTGGTTACGAAAACCTTAATTTATTCGGTTACAATTATTATGGTGGCTACAACTATAGTTACCGCAATTACATAAACAATCTGAAAAAGCCCAAAAAAAGAGGTTTATCTCCAGAGGCTGTTCAGAAATTAGCAGAGTTGGCCAATGGTAAATTAAGCTACGGGGTGGTATTCAATGCGCATGGTGAAATATTGCCGGGTGTACAGGTAAAATCTGGCAAAACAGTAACAACCACAAATGTTTTTGGTATTTATACTATTGATGCTAAAGCAGGGGAAACATTGAGTTTCGCTTTTCTGGGCTTTAAGGGCTACACTATAAAAGTAGGTACTAAAAAACGGATTGATGTAACCCTGAAAGAAGATGGGCAAGCTTTAAATGAGGTGGTGGTTGTGGGCTATGGGTCGCAGAAAAAGGAGATGTCAACCGCTGCGATCCAGATCAGAGGTTCAGCTACCTTAAAAGGGAAGGTAGCAGGTGTGGCGACAGACGCTATTTATGGCAGTAGGGCTGCTGATAATAGTGCAATTGAAGATTTAATCTTAAGTGCTGGGGCACCGATTGATCAGAAAGATCCAACACTGCGTCAAGAAGTAGAGGCACTTAAAAACAAAAAGACTGACATCACTCCACGTACCAACTTTAACGAGCTCGCATTTTTTTATCCGCAATTGCTAACCGATGCCAAAGGCGAAATCAAGATCGAGTTTACCATCCCTCAAAGTTTAACGCGCTATAAAATGATGGGGTTTGCGCACACCAAAGATTTAAAAACGGCATTTATTACCAACGAATTGGTTACCCAGAAACAATTGGCCATTGCCATTAATGCGCCACGTTTTTTCCGCGAAGGGGATACCATTTTATTAAGCGCCAAACTAAATAACCTGGCAGGCAAAAAACTTATTGGCAATGCCAGTTTAGCACTTACCGATGCCTTAACTGCAAAACCGATCCAGATTTTTGGAACAAACGAAAAAACCGAAAAAACTTTCGAAGTTGATGATGCAGGAAATGCTGTTTTAAAATGGACATTAATTATTCCATCCGGTATTAATGCCATTACCTATAAAGTTTTGGCCCAAAGTGGCAAGTTTAGCGATGGTGAAGAAAATACCATTCCCGTTTTGGCAAATGCCATGTTGGTTACCGAAAGTATGCCCATAAACGTGCGTGGTAATACCAGTAAAACTTTCGACTTTGAGAAGCTGGAGAAATCAGGAGTTTCAAAAACCTTACGTAACCAAAGTTTAACTTTCGAGTTTACCTCAAATCCCATCTGGTATGCCGTGCAGGCATTACCTTATTTAATGGAATACCCCTATGAGTGTGCTGAACAAACCTTTAGCCGGTTTTATGCCAATAGTTTTGCAACAGGTATCATTAATTCCTCACCAAAAATTAAAACCGTTTTCGAACAATGGCAAAATACAAATAATGGCGAAGCCCTCTTATCTAACTTAGAGAAAAACCAGGAGCTCAAATCAATTTTGTTAGAAGAAACGCCTTGGGTACATAGTGCCGATAATGAAAATGAGCGTAAAAAGCGGTTGGCCATACTTTTCGATTTGAATAGAATGACATACGAGTTGAAAAACAATTTCGAAAAGTTAGAGAAGATGCAATTTAACAATGGTGCCTTTCCGTGGTTTAACGGCATGCAGGAAGACCGGTACATTACACAGCACATAGTTTTAGGAATGGGCCAGTTAAAAAAACTAAAACTGATTGACGAAAAAGCTTATCCTAATTTTAATGTAATGCTTAACAAAGCCATTATTTATTTAGATGCACAGCTGGTTAAAGATTATAAGGATGAAGTGAAAGGAAAACGGTTTGCCTATTTGCCATTGCACTACCTATTCGCCAGAAGTTACACCAATCAAAAAAATAACAATGCAGATTTTTTAAAGGCCAAAGATTTCTATCTGAAAAAATTAATGGCAAACTGGAAAACCTTTGATACTTACCAGTTGGCACAAACCGCCTTGGTTTTAAATAGAGCCAACAATGAGGTAGAAGCCAAAAGAATCATTGCATTATTAAATCAAACGGCTCAGCAAAATGATGAACTGGGTATGTACTGGGCTACAAATAAAGCTGGCTGGTGGTGGTACCAAAGCCCGATAGAAACACAGGCTTTATTAATAGAGGCTTTCGACGAAGTGACTAACGATGCCAAATCCGTGGAGGAAATGAAAATCTGGTTGCTCAAAAACAAACAGACCAACGATTGGAAAACAACCAAAGCCACTGCGGCGGCATGTTATGCATTGCTAATGAGAGGTACTGATCTTCTGACGGAGCGCAATGAGTCTGAAATAACTATAGGTGGTCAAAAAATAGCAGAATTGCAGCAGCCTAATGCCGTAAAAGAAGCCGGAACGGGTTACCAAAAATTAACCATTACAGCGGCTAATATAAAACCAGAAATGGGAAAAGTACAGGTTAAAAATAACAACCAAACCGTAGCCTGGGGCGCATTGTACTGGCAATATTTTGAGCAACTGGATAAAATTACGCCGGCCAACACAGGTGTTAAAATCAACAAACAATTGTTTGTTCAAAAAGCTAGCGCAAAAGGCGATGTTCTAACTCCGCTTACGGCAACCAATATTTTGGCACCTGGCGATTTGTTGAAAGTGCGTATTGAAATTTATTGCGACCGAGATATGGAATATATTCATTTGAAAGATATGCGTTCATCGGGTTTTGAACCTGTGAACGTAATCTCGAGGTATAAATATCAGGATGGTTTAGGTTATTACGAAAGTACAAAAGATGCTTCAACCAATTTCTTTATCAGTTATATGCCTAAAGGAACTTACGTATTTGAATACCCGTTGCGGGTTACGCATGCCGGAAATTTTTCAAATGGAATTACCTCTTTGCAAAGTATGTATGCACCAGAGTTTACCACACACTCAGCAGGAATAAGGGTGAATGTAAAGCCATAGTGTTTTGACCGTCACCCTGAATTTATTTCAGAGTTTAGCTAAAGAAGTAGAAGAAGCTGCATCATAAATATAGATTTGTCATCCTGAGCTTGTCAAAGGGCCTGTTAAACATTCTTTAAGGTGTTTCGACAGGCTCTCCATAGGAGTCCTTTTGACAACATGACATCTAAGTAAGGTTAATATTGGTATAAGTTGCACCTATAGGAATAATTTTTTCTCCAATCCAAATCTGGCTGCGGTCAAATTTGGATATTTTGTTTTTAGCTACAATAAAAGCCCGGTGACAGCGGATAAAATCTGCTTTTGGCAACAGTTCAGCCAAATCGTTAATGGTAATCCTCGAGCTTAAAAGTTTGTCTTTTAGCTGTATCTGGGTGTAATTGCCTGAAGCCTCCACATAAAGAATTTCGTCCAGCTCCACCTTAATTTGCTCGTAACCGTCCTTTACGAAAATATATGCTGTTTTTGTTTCCTCCTTCTGGTTGCGTAGGTTAAAGAGTTCCTGGGCTTTATTACAAGCCTTTAGGAAACGAGAAAGTGAAAAAGGCTTTAGCAGATAATCTACAGCATCGAGTTCAAAACTCTGCACAGCATGCTCTGTGTAGGCTGTTGTAAAAATAACCATCGGTGGCTTGCTCAAACTTTTTAAAAAATCAATTCCACTGATATCGGGCATTTTGATATCCAGAAAAATTAAATCAACCTTGTTCTGCTGAAGATAGCTAATGGCCGCAAAGGCATCTGTAAAAGTTTGCTGCAATGTTACAAATGGAACTTTTGAGGCGTGAGATTTTATAATCTCTAATGCAATCGGTTCATCATCTATGGCAATGGCAATCATTTTTTATTTGTTCTTTGTGTTTTTCTCTTCTGTCATGCTGACGAAGGAAGCATCTTTAGTAGCTCAAAGGAGATCGTCATGTCGACCGTAGTGGAGAAATCTTTTAAACTTTGGTCAAAGATTTCTCCATTACGCTGCGCTCCAGTCGAAATGACGGATCACCCAAATTTATCAATTTAAATTATTTACCCGTTTATTTGATTTCTGAAAGATACGTATCACTAATCCAATTGCAAAGTTAAATGAACAAAAAACTCATTGGCACTTTCACGGATAATCAATTCGTGTTTTCCATAGTAAAGTAATGATAAACGTTGTTTAACATTTTCTAGTCCGATGCCACTTTTTAATTTTTCCGGATCGTTATCTGCCTTAATGTAAATGCTATTGCTTACGTCAAAATACAAAGTTTTTTCTTTGGTTTGCAAGGTGATTTTAATGTACGAAGGCTGCTGCAAACTAATACCATGTTTAAATGCATTTTCAATAAATGGAATCAACAGCATCGGCGTAATCTGCAGGCTATTTAACTGTTCTTCAATATGCGTGTCGATCCTGATATCTGCAGAGCGGGAGGTGCGCAGCTTTTGTAAATCAATATAGTTGTTCAGGTATTCTACCTCGCGGGTTAACGAAATTTTATCCTGGGTATTTTCATGGAGCATAAAACGCATCATATCGCCCAGTTTCTGGATCCCTTCGCCCGTTCTTTCTGCATTTTCCTGCAAAGCTGTTCCGAATAAGGTATTTAAAGCATTGAATAAGAAATGCGGATTGATCTGCGATTTTAAGAAATTTAGGTTCGCATCCGATTTGCCCAATTCCGTTTTGAGCATCTGAATTTCGCTGAGCTTTTCAAATTTATGCTTGTAAATATACCAGGCCGATGGTGTGGTAATGCAGATTAAACATATCGCATTTAAAATTAAGGTAACTGGTATCACTTCGCCATTACGCATAAAGGGAATAAGGATAATTAGCAGCAAAAGTGAAATGATAATGGTTAAACCTACATTTCCCCAAAAATACCGGCCAAAACCTTTAAAATTCTTTCTAAGATTTGGAATGATGTAATAAATAGCACAAAAAGCAAAGAAAATGTTTACAGGTGGTACAATTAGCCAAACGATCAATATTTCGTAATCTATCCTTACCGAAAATATAGCTGCAAAAATCATCAGCGTAATCAGCCAGATTCTGGTAGCGGTAAAAAGTTCTGGAATGATATTGTTGTTAAAGCTTTTTAAAAATCGAATTCTATTTAACATTTCAAGGCCCCGCTCGTTAAAATATGCGTAGGCATTAAAGAGTAGATAGAGAAAGAAAATATAGGTAAATGCCTCCCCGAAAAAGATCCCGTAAGCGTTATCGATGTTATCATATTCTAACAGGCGGTAAGCTTGAGCGTAGGTGTTAAAAATCATCCATGCAACAACGGAAAACGATGTTATCAAAATGCTAAGAATGATATTGAGTGCAATATTTTTTTTATTTGCCAGTTGAGGCATGAAGAAAAAATTGAACAATAGAAAACTGATGTACAAAATACTGATCTTAAATAATTCGGGGACAAAGTAATTTGACATTACACTATAATCAATTTGGCTTTCTTCAAAACGATAAGAATTGCCCCTGCTGTAAATAGTAGATGAACAAATACTGATCAATGCCAGAATATATAGTGTTGTAGAAATCCAAAACTCAAGCTGGTTGATGTTTTTGGTCTTTGTTGTTGATGGGTTGCCTGAAAGAATTACCATTTTTTTAGTTTATACCACAATTTTACGAAGAGAATCGGCACCAATATTTAAAATGTGATGGATGGGGCAAAAAATGTGATGAATGAATAGGATTTTTAGATTTTAAGATCGGTTTTTAGCGTTGTCAACTTTCTTCGTTGTGCTGTCAGATGTTACCATCTGACTGATAGTTGGGTTCATACCCAAATGAATAATCACGATTAGTGTCAGATAGAAATATCTGACACCACATCCAGCACCACAATAAAACAAGGATCTTCAAAATATTAAGTATAAAGCTAAACAGTTTATTAACTTTGCTTTTACATTCAGTCACTCATTCAAAATTCATTCATTCAATATGACCGTTTACGGAATTCCAAATTGCAATACAGTTAAAAAATCGCTCGATTGGTTAAAAGCACATCAGGTTGATTTTGAATTTCATGATTTCAAGAAAAAAGGCATTACAACTGAAAAATTAAATGAATGGTGTAATACCTTCGGTTGGGAAACGGTATTAAACCGCAAAGGTTTAACCTGGAAAAAACTAACTAAAGAAGAGCAGGCTAAAATTGACAACCAAGATTTGGCGATAGCTTATTTAAAAGAAAATACCAGCGCAATAAAACGTCCGATTGTTGAGCAGAACAACAAAGCCATATTAATTGGATTTGATGATGACAATTATTTAAAAACACTAGCCTGATTCAATTGTTCTAATGTTAAAGTTTGTTAAATGCAGCTTTTAAATGTCGAACTAAGTTACTTTTGAGTATGTACAAACTGATCATTTTTCTATTGCTTACCTTGCCAATTGGCGTTTTTGCACAAACGGTAACTACAGGCACGGTTTTCGATTACTCGAAAAAAACGCTCTCTCTCCCTGGTGTTAGTATCAGAAATCTGAACAGTAAAAAATCAACCAGTACAAATAAAGAAGGTAGATATACCATTAGTGCCAATATTGGCGATCTTTTAGAGTTTTCTGCCGTTGGCTATCATACCGATACGTTGTACTTAACCAACCTGTTAAATAGAACGATATATCTTCCCGTTAAATCGAACAGTTTAAAAGATGTAGATATTACAGCAGTGCGGATGAATAGTCAGGTTACAGATGCGAAAGATCCATTAGCTGAAAAATATACGTTATTAAGTACAGGTGGAAACCTAAACCGTAAGCGTATGACCGACAAGGTTGGAGGCTTAAACCTAAACCTTGGCTATGGTAAATATAGAAGACAACAACGAAAAGAGGCTGATTTGGAGGAAAAGGAAATGTATCTCCAGGAAATTGATGAGAACTTTACCGCAAAAGCCATTACGGATATGACCAAGCTAGAGGGGGAGGAACTCAAAAACTTCATGATTATTTATCGCCCCTCAGTTGAGACAGTAAAGGCAGAAAGGCCATACCGTTATGCTTATTATATTTCCCGTGCCTTTGTAGCATGGAAAAAATTAACCCAGCAAGAAAGAAAACTTCAGGATTTACCCAAATTAAAAGCGAATTAATATTCGGTAATTACTATCGGTAGCATTATAACCATCATTGGTAACATTATAACCACATATAAATCTATATGTGGTTATTTTTTATATTTACGGCCTGATTACAACCTTATTATTATCATGAAATTGACTAAACTAATAACTTTATGTTTGGTTTGTTGCGTTTTTGCCTTTTCCGCATCGGCACAACAAGCTACAACACCGGCGCCAGCAACCAATTATAATCCTGCTGAAGCCTTTGGCCCACTATTTTATACACAAAACGGGAACGAATTCCGCTCTGCAATTGGTGCACCCGGACCAAAATATTGGCAAAACCGCGTTGATTACAACATTACCGCTAATCTCGATGAAACTAAAAATACGGTTACGGGTACCGTTACCATTACTTACAAAAATAATAGTCCCGATAAATTACCCTATTTATGGCTGCAATTAGATCAGAATACCTTTAAAGAAACTTCACGTGGCTATGCCATTACACCAGCGCGTAGCCGTTATGGTGCACAAGGTGAAAAATTTGATGGTGGTTATAAAATCCAGAACATCAGTGTTTCGCAAAAAGCTGCTGCTGTAAAATTTACTTCTTTGGTAGAAGATACGCGCATGCAGATCCGTTTAGACCAACCAATGGCGGCTAATGGTGATATTGTAACTGTTAAAATGGACTATTCTTTCGTTATCCCAAAAGAGGGTTCAGACAGAACAGGACATTTAACCACAAAAAATGGCGAAATTTTTGCCATTGCACAGTGGTTTCCACGCATGTGTGTGTATGATGATGTGCTAGGATGGAATACTTTGCCTTATTGGGGCGGCGGTGAATTTTATTGCGAATATGGCGATATTAATTTTGCCATCACCGCACCGGCAAGCCATATCGTAATGGGTTCGGGCGAATTATTAAACCCTGCCGAAGTTTTTACACCAGAACAATTAAAAAGGTGGAATGCCGCTAAACTTAGCGATGCTACCGTTCACATCCGTACAGAAGAAGAGGTAACAGATCCAAAATCCCGTCCGGCGAAAGATAAATTAACCTGGAGATTTAAAATCTTAAATGCACGCGATGCGGCCTGGGCTTCATCTAAATCTTTTGTGTTAGATGCAGCAAAGATCAATTTGCCAAGCGGTAAAAAATCCCTGGCCGTTTCTGCACAACCTGTAGAAAGCAACGGTGTTGATGCATATGGCCGTGGTGTAGAATATGTAAAATCTACCATTGAGCATTACTCAGGCAAATGGTTCGAATATCCATATCCAATGGCAGTTAATGTGGCTACCAATGTAGGTGGGATGGAATATCCTGGTATTGTTTTTTGTGGTTGGAAAGCTAAAAAAGCAGGTGCATGGGGCGTAATCGATCACGAATTCGGCCATACCTGGTTCCCTATGATTGTGGGTTCCAACGAACGTAAATATGGTTGGATGGATGAAGGCTTCAATACTTTTATCAACGGTATTTCTAAAAGTAGTTTTAATAAAGGTGAGTATGCCGCTCAGCCAACCGATATGAATAAAGTTGGTAAAAGCACCATCGGAAATCCGGTTTATGAAAACATGATGTTAATGCCTGATGGTATGGCGGAACGTAATATAGGTATTAATTTATATTATAAACCAGGATGGGGCTTAGATATCCTGAGAAATCAGATTTTAGGTGAAGATCGTTTCGATTATGCTTTCCGTCAATACATTAAAAACTGGGCATTTAAACATCCAACCCCATTTGATTTCTTTCGTTCAATGGAGAATGGTGCTGGCGAAGATTTAGCCTGGTTTTGGAGAAGCTGGTGGTTAAACAACTGGAAAATGGATCAAGGTATTGCTGGTGTTGAGGCTGTTAAGCAAGATGATAAATTGGTGGGCTACGCGATTAAAGTTGTAAACCTGGAGAAAATGCCAATGCCAATTATCCTGCAGGTTAAAACCAAAAGCGGTAAAACGGACATCGTAAAAATTCCTGTTGATGTTTGGATGAAAAACGCGACTTGGTTGGTACGCTATCCAACAACTGAAGAGATCGAATCCGTTACTTTAGATCCTAATAAAGTATTGCCAGATTCGAATACAGATAATAATACCTGGACAGCTACAGGTAACTAATTTAGCCTGATTAATGAATTGTACCTCCTGATTTTTAAAGATCAGGAGGTTTTTTATTGCAAACAACCGACGGTTTACTATTTCTTATCGAATAATTTAGCACCAGTTAATTTTATTAGCAAATGGAAAAACCTAATTTAGAAATCAGTAACCCGGCAGGCATATACGATCCCCGTCCACATGGATATTCTCACGTTGCTTCTGTTTCAGTCAACTCCTCACTTGTGTTTGTTGCAGGCCAGGGTGGTAGCAGAACAGATGGCGTACTGAGTGATGATTTCAGGACGCAGGTAGGTATTGTATTCGAAAATATAGCTTTGGCCTTAAAAAGCAAAGGCTTAACCATGGCCAATATTGCAAAGCTCACAACATTAGTGGTGGATTATGATGAGGCGAAACACGAAATCCTGATCGAAGAATCGAACAAAATATGGCCTGATCAGAAATTTCCGGTAAACACGCTTATTCCGGTACAAAGATTGGCCTTAACTGGCATGCTGATCGAAATTGATGCTACGGCCATTGACTAATTTATAAACTGATGTTGTGTATTTTTGGAAATGAAGGGTTCCGTTCTCCTGGAGGTTTTCAGTCCCGCTTTCCGTTCCAAGTCCAGCGCTGCGGGCTTCCACTTCATCCGATAGCTATCGGATCGGGTTCAGAAACATCGCTTCGATGCCTTGGCGCCATGCTAGGAGCAGACCTTTCATCCTAAACCTGATAGTAGCGGGCATCCCGATTCTTCATCGGGATAAAGCGGATGGAAGGGCTGCATTTGCCAAAAACCATTGTACGTTTGTTTCCAAAAAAATATAGCTATAATTAATTTGGTGTTGCTAAAGCATTAATAATAAATTGAAAAAATTATACAGATGGAAAAAGGAGAACGCAAAAATGTTTATAAGGCTTACAATAAGATGGGTAAATGGTTTGCCGAAAACCGCTATGCGGGTTTAGAAGAGAAAACCTATTTGGACGATTTACTTAAGCGAGTGCCTCTAAATGCAAGTATTTTAGATTTGGGCTGCGGCAGTGGAAAACCTATATTAGAATATCTGATCAGGCAAAATGTAAATGTTCTCGGAATCGATGCCAGTGAGCAGATGTTAGAATTGGCCAAACTAAATTTTCCAGACACACAGTTTATGCTGAAAGATATGCGTAAACTTGATTTAGATGAAAAATTCGATGCAATAATTGCCTGGCACAGTTTTTTTCATCTCCCGGCAGCCGATCAGCCTGGTATGTTCAGTATTTTTAGGCGTCACCTTAAACCAAATGGCATTTTGTTATTTACCTCTGGAACGGATAGAGGAGAGGTTTGGGGGATGAACGGTGGTGAAAACTTATTCCATGCTTCTTTAGATACTGATGAATATCGATCATTGCTTGAATCCAATCACTTTGAAGTACTTAGCCATATCATAAATGACCCTGATTGTGGCGGCGCAAATGTTTGGATGGCACAATATAAACCCTGATAATTTTGCCTTAACTTTGCAGCATGGCCGAACAGCAAAAAAACAATCCCTTACACGGTATCACCCTAGAAAAAATTGTAACCGATCTTCAGCTACACTACGGCTGGGAAAAACTGGGGTCACTGATCAGGATCGATTGTTTTAACAACAACCAAACGATAAAATCGAGTTTAAAATTTTTAAGAAGAATGCCTTGGGCGCGTAAAAAGGTAGAAGAATTATATCTTGATACGTTTCATAAATGAGATCTAATGATTGAATGAGTGAATTTTGAATGAGTAAATGTGCTAGTGATCAAATCCAACATTTCATCAATCAGTCATCCAGTAATTTCTTCACTCAATCCTGCTCTCATTCAATAATTCCGTCATTCACTCATTCAATAATTATCTCACCTTGCAACCTTTCCTTTAAAACGCTCAACAATCAAAGCCCTCAGACTTCCGAAGTTTCAAAGGCCTGCGCAGGAGCAAACTTCGGAAGTCGGTCCGACTAGGGAGGGATTTTTAAAAAAAAAAATCTTTTTTCTTGTCACATTTTAATTTTTTTGGTGTCTTATAGTTGAACCCTTAAAAAAGGGTTAATCAAACAAACCAATAAAAAAGACAATTTTAAGTATGAAAACCTATTTATGGATATTGCTGTGCGTATTATCTACGAAAGTCTTCGCACAACAAGCGGGTAATATAAATGGAAAAATTATTGATGGGAAAACAAACCAACCTATTGAATATGTGGGTATTATTTTATCCGATAAAACTGATTCTACCAAAAAAGTAGGTGTAGTAACCAACAAAGCCGGAGAATTTTCTTTTAATGCGGTTGCCAATGGCGACTATAAAATCAGGATTTCGGCCTTAGGATATAATTCCATCACCAAAAACATCAATTTGAACGGAAAGACTGTTAACATTGGCACTTTAAAATTGGCAGAAGATGCCATTGCCTTAAAAGATGTAGCGGTAAGCGGGCGTTATGCTACAGCCACCGTAAAAAAAGATACCATAGAATTTAATGCCGATGCTTATAAAACCAGGCCAAATGCAGCGGTAGAAGATTTATTGAAGAAGCTTCCAGGTGTAACCGTTGATAAAGATGGAAGTATTTTGGTGCAGGGACAAAAAGTTACCCGCTTAACTGTCGACGGTAAGGATTTCTTTGGCACTGACCCTAAAACGGCAACGAAAAACCTCCCTGCAGATGCGATCGCCAAAGTACAGTTGATTGACAGCAAAACCCAGGAAGCAAAAGCCACTGGCATTGACGACGGTCAGCGCGAAAAAGTATTGAATCTTACCATTAAAGAAGATAAGAAAAAGGGTTGGTTCGGTAACGCCAATCTAGCAGGAGGAACAACAGATAAATATGGAAGTTATTTAAGTGCCAACCACTTTAATAAAAATCTGCAGTTTGCTGTTCTGGGCATGAGCAACAATACCAACGATGCCAGCTTTGGCTACGATGACCTGAGTAGTTTCAGCGGTGGAAATATCGGAAATATTTTTGCTCCACCAGCCGGGGGAAGTTTCTCCATCAATAACAATAACGGCAAAACAACTATTGGTGGGAGTGGGGTTTTTGATAACAATGCCATTGGACTCTACACCACACATAGTGGCGGTGTAAACTACAGTAATTCCTGGGGCAAGAATAATAAGTTAGCCATTAGCGGAAGTTATTTTACTTATTTTTCTTCTGGTCTAGGTAATAAATTATCCAATATTCAGGATTTAAGCGCTGGCGATATTTTACGCACATTGGATAATACCGACCGCAATAGTAATAACCAGGCACATCGTTTTAACTTTAAGGCAGAATACCATCCCGATTCGTTAACAGATATGGTATTCCGGCCAAATGTGATCCTAAACAGTACCACCAACATCAACAACCGTACATTCAATGCAAATTTTGATGCTACAGGAAAAGCAAATGATGGAAGCCAATATTACAATCAGCATAATTTCACCCCATCCTTATTTGGCGAGTTTACCGTGCTGAGGAGATTGGCCAATAAAAAAGGCTCGGTTTCGCTCCGGTTAAATGGCACACAAAATACCTTTAATTCTGACTGGTTAAATCAATCGCTGCTTCATCAATATGTAAATGGTGATACCGCCGTTACCAATATCAATCAGCAAGCGAATCAGGAAAATGCCTCAAAAACTTATACCATCAACGGAAATTATGCCAGGCAGTTGAATCAAAAGTGGAGTGCCAACCTTGCTTACGGTTATACAAGAAGCATTGTTGATGCGCAGCAGATTACCTTTGATTATAATCCGACTACCGATCGCTACGAAACCATTGTGCCATCCTTAACCAATACTTTCGATAACCATAACAGCCTGCAAGTTGCCGGTTTGGGCTTTATCTACACCGGAAAGGATTGGACTTATAATTTCGGTTTCAATGCACAGGAAAGTTTGTTAAATGCCAATGTATTTAATAATGTAGGTGCCAATATTGGCAATATTGAAAAATCGTATTACAACTTATTGCCGCGTTTAACAGTCAATTTTAAAAATAAAGCAAATCAAACCATTGCAATCAATTACCGGGCAAGCGTTAATCTACCTTCAGTTACCGATCTGCAGCCTGTACAGAACAATACCAATCCATTATATCAAAGAATCGGAAACCCTGATCTCGAAGCCCGAAAAAACCATCGCCTATCGGTAAACTTTAATACCTTTAGTCCTGATAATAACCGCTATTGGAATGGATATTTTCTCTATAACCTATCTTTTGATGATACCGGAAATGATATTACCTATAACAATGGGATACAAACGGTGAAGCCGATCAATGTAAATGGCAATTATTACCTGCGTGCCGGAACATTTTTTGGGATGCCATCAAAACTTAAAGGTTTAAGGATGAATTATGGTGCAAATTTCTTTACCGAACATAGAACAAACTTTATCAGCGGTGCTAAAAACATCACCAACAGGTTCGAAATCGGTCCGAACATTAACTGGAGCTATGATATTGATGATAAATTTAATGCTGGTATATATGTTTATGTAGCCTATACCAAAGTAAATAATACAGCCGAATCGGCGATCGACAATAAATATTTTACGCTAAATAACACCTTAAATCTAAGTTACGAGTTCATTAAAGATTTAAGAATAGAAGCTGATTTAAATCATATCGGTTCAGCAGGCCGTGCCGATGGGTTTAATAACAATTACTTTCTACTTAACGCGGGCATAAACAAATATTTAATGAAACGAAGGGTAACACTGAGTTTAAAAGGTTTTGATATCCTGAACCAGAATACCAGCATAGATAGAGTTGTGAATAGTAGCCGGATTGAAGATGTAAGGTACAACAACATCACCCGATATTTTTATTTATCACTAAATTACAAGTTAACCAAAGTGGGTGTAAACAACCAAAGGAGCAACCCACGCAATACCGTTAATTAGTGGCGATTTGTTAATCTGTATAGCAGGATATTTGTATCTTCGGATAGAATAAGCTTATTTGGAAATCTTAATGTATGAAGAAAACTTTACCACTCATTTTTACAATTTTAATAACCCTGTATTTTTCGGCATGTAAAAAAGGCGACATTAAAACCCTAAACAGTATTGGTTATGGATCGTCATTTGGGATGTGTGTAGGCTATTGTTCCAGTAATTTACTCATTAGCGACCTGAAACTTACTTTTTCTAAATCGAAAAACGGGCAAACAGCTGATACCAAAACCTGTAGCAAAACAATCTCCGAAGCTGATATAAACGCAATCAAAAAAGAATTGAATTTGGAGAAGATTTCGGCCCTTCCAGAGGTAATTGGCTGCCCTGATTGTGCTGATGGAGGTGCAGAGTGGATTGCTATTAATGCCGATGGTAAACAGTATAAAATTACTTACGAGTATGGTAAAGCACCAAAAGAATTAGAAGCTGCAGTTGCACAGTTGAAAGTTCTGAAAGATAGCTTTAAGGATTGTAATTAAAGCTTAGCTTTTATCACCTTGCTTTAATAACAGCACTTCTGATTTCGGTTCCTTCAAAGGTTATCCGTTTATCCCGTGTGCTCACCAGTTCGGACAGCTCATATACATTTCTATACCCATAGCCATATAGATTAATATAAGTAGGAATATTTAAGGCCAATGAAATTGGGGCTATTTTTTTCTTTATTAAAACAGGCACAACTACTTTACTGGCAAAATTTGCCTGGTCATCTATAAAATTATTATTGCAATAGATTAATATTTTGGTATCCGCATTTGGTATAATCCTTAACAGGTTTTGTTGTGTGAAATCAGAAAAATTTAGATGAATGGCACCTTTAACATGTTTGCGTTTAAATAGACTATCAGAACGTGTATCTAAAATAATGGTACCTTTCTCTTCGGCCATTTTTAAAAATGTTGGTAAATCTACGAGCCTACCTATACGATGGGCTTTAACCTCGGGTATGAGTTTTTCGTAAGCATCAAAATCTACATTGGCCTTTCTTTTAATGGTTGACGAAGTTTGTGCATTACATAGGTATGCAATGCTACAGCATATGATGGTGACGATTTTTGTTTTCATTTTTAAACACCTGAATGTTAATTTCCACCTAAAATAATTGGTGCACTTTTGCCATTACCCATAATAATAACTTTGGTGTTGGCCGATTTTGCAATTTCTTTTTGTGCCAATATAGATTCGTATTGGAGCTGGCGATCGCTTAAGCCTGTGGAAAGGATCCGTTGGTAATCGGCAATTCCTTGTGCTTCTACTCTTTTCCGTTCGGCTTCCTGACGTTCTTTTTGGAGTACAAATGTCATTTTTTGCGCATCTTGTTCTGCGTTTATTTTCGATTCGATACTTGCTTTTACCGATGCAGGTAACGTAATATTACGCACCAAAAGTTGTTCCAGCTCTAAACCTCTTTTGGCAAAGCTTTTTTCGATGGTATTAAATATTTTCGATTGGAATTCATCCCGCTTACTCGAGTACAATGCAACGGCATCGTAAGCAACTGCATTATCGCGTATGGCGGTACGTGAAACCGGTCGGACAATTTTTTCCAGATAATCAGTTCCTATTTCCCTTAAAATATTTGGAGCGGCACTTCCCTTTACCCTGAATAGTACCGAGAGATCAATAATGACCTCCAAGCCATCAGCAGACAAAACACGTAATGCATCGTCAGTTTGTTTATTGCCTTCATCATGCACGCCAGACATGGTGTAGTTCTGTGTTTTAACATCAAATGGCGTAATTACCGCTATAGGGTTAATTACATTCAGGCCACTATATAAAACTTCGTTATCTACTTTTCCAAAAACGGTTTTAACGCCAACTTCGCCGGCATCAATAACTTTAAACATGGAGAAAGATAAGCCAATGATGACCAGCACCACACCGATAATTTTGGTAATACTACTGTAGCGGCCAATAACGTTATTTTGGTTTGATACTGCAAAACCGACAAAAATGATAATAATCCCAATGATACTTAAGAACATATAATTTAGATTTTTATTAAAGATAAAGTATTTAATACAATCTTTTATGGAATTAAAGCATGTGTGGTTTTAAGGCTTTTTAAAGCGTATAGAAATGGGCTGGGGAAAATTATAACGTTAATAGGATCGGTTAACTTTACTAACTAAACCCGATATACGTGGAAAGTGAGTTCTTTACGAACTTGTAACGTTAGCTCCGAAGGAGTTCCTTTGGAACGGGGCCGAACTCAACCTAAGAATTACTGAAACTGCTTTCCAAAAGTAATTTAAATAGCCAAACTAGATGCTAAAACGAGTTCAGTATGATGAGCGTGCTAGAGGATTTAGAGAGAGAACTGTTAACTGAAAATCTAAAACTGTAAACTGAACTACTCCTTAATCTTCAACTGAAAACTGATAATTGCCAATAGAAAACTTTTTATGCTAACCCCTTGATTTTTAAAAAGAATTGTTCTACTTTTGCAGTCCGTTTTATGGGCTATCTGCAAGGATGCCGGGGGAGCGGTAAATTTTTTAATAAAAAAACATAAAAAAGCACAATGCCAACCATTCAACAATTAGTTAGAAAAGGTAGAGTAGCACTGGAGTTCAAGAGTAAGTCTCCAGCGTTGGACAGCTGTCCACAGCGAAGAGGTGTATGTACACGTGTGTACACCACTACCCCTAAAAAACCAAACTCAGCAATGCGTAAAGTAGCCCGTGTTCGTTTAACGAACGGTAAAGAGGTGAATGCTTACATTCCTGGGGAAGGTCACAACTTACAGGAGCACTCAATCGTATTGATCCGTGGTGGTCGTGTTAAAGATTTACCAGGTGTACGTTACCACATCATCCGTGGTGCATTAGATACATCAGGTGTAGCTGGTCGTAACCAACGTCGTTCTAAATATGGTACTAAACGTCCTAAGCCAGGACAGGTAGTTGCGGCACCAACAAAAGGTAAAAAGAAATAATCGGGAGGAAATAAGAAATGAGAAAGTCAAAACCAAAAAAGAGAATTATTCTTCCTGATCCAAAATTTAATGATGTTCAGGTAACTCGTTTTGTAAACAATATGATGTACGATGGAAAAAAATCTATCGCTTATTCAATTTTTTACGATGCTGTTGAAATTGCTGAGAAAAAAGCAGGTGAAAACGGTTTAGAGATCTTTAAACGTGCTTTAACTAACATTATGCCAGCTGTCGAGGTTAAATCTCGTCGTGTTGGTGGTGCTAACTTCCAGGTTCCAACTGAGGTTAGACCAGAGCGTAAAACAGCTTTAGGTATGAAATGGTTAATTTTATATGCTCGTAAACGTGGCGAAAAAACCATGAAAGAGAAATTAGCTGGTGAAATCGTAGCTGCTGCTAAAGGTGAAGGTGCTGCTGTTAAGAAGAAAGAAGATACGCACAAAATGGCTGAGGCTAACAAAGCGTTCTCTCACTTCAGATTCTAATTTAGGATTAACAGATTAGTAAGATTACACAGATTTAATTAGAAGATTATACTGATTAGATAAATTACACCGATTTGTTTTAACATAATCGGTGTAATTATTTAAAATCAGATAAATCAAAAACATAACATGGCAAGAGATTTAAAATTTACAAGAAATATTGGAATCGCGGCTCACATTGATGCAGGTAAAACTACAACAACGGAGCGTATTCTTTATTATGCTGGTGTAAGTCATAAAATTGGTGAAGTGCACGAAGGTGCTGCAACAATGGACTGGATGGCACAAGAGCAAGAGCGTGGTATCACGATCACTTCTGCTGCAACTACGGTTGAGTGGAAATACAGAGGTCAGGCTTACCACATGAACATTATCGATACACCAGGACACGTGGATTTTACCGTAGAGGTAAACCGTTCGTTACGTGTATTAGATGGTTTAGTGTTCTTGTTTTCTGCAGTTGATGGTGTTGAGCCTCAATCAGAAACCAACTGGCGTTTGGCTAACAACTATAATGTTGCCCGTATCGGTTTCGTTAACAAAATGGACCGTTCTGGAGCTGACTTCTTAAAAGTTGTTAAACAAGTTAAAGATATGTTAGGTAGTAATGCAGTTCCATTGCAATTACCTATCGGTGCTGAAGACGGATTTAAAGGTGTGGTTGATTTGATCAACAACCGTGGTATCGTTTGGAATGAGCATGATAAAGGTATGACCTTTACTGAAGTGCCAATTCCTGAAGATATGTTAGATGAGGTTGCTGAGTGGAGAGAGAAATTATTAGAATCAGTTGCTGATTATGATGAGTCTTTAATGGAGAAATTCTTTGAAGATCCAAACTCAATCACTGAGCGCGAAATTTTAGATGCTTTACGTGCAGCTGTTTTAGATGCTAAAATCGTTCCTATGGTTTGTGGTTCATCTTTCAAAAACAAAGGTGTTCAAACCATGTTGGATTACGTGATGGAATTATTGCCTTCACCTCTTGATTCAGAAGGTGTAACAGGTACTAACCCAGATACAGGTGCTGAAGTTTTATTAAAACCAAGCATCAATGAGCCATTTGCAGCTTTAGCATTTAAAATTGCAACTGACCCATTCGTAGGCCGTTTATGTTTTATCCGTGTTTACTCGGGTAACTTAGAAGCTGGTTCTTACGTGTATAACACACGTTCAGAAAGTAAAGAGCGTATTTCCCGTATCTTCCAAATGCATGCTAACAAGCAAAACCCTGTACCTAATGTGGCTGCTGGTGATATTGCTGCGGTAGTAGGATTTAAAGATATCAAAACTGGTGATACACTTTGTGAAGAGAAAAACCCAATCGTTCTTGAGTCTATGAACTTCCCTGAACCAGTTATCGGTTTAGCTATTGAGCCTAAAACTCAAGCTGATGTTGATAAATTAGGTATGGGCTTAGCTAAATTAGCTGAAGAAGATCCTACATTCAGAGTTCAAACTGATCAGGAAACTGGTCAAACGGTTATCTCTGGTATGGGTGAGTTACACTTAGATATTTTAATTGACCGTTTAAAACGCGAATTTAAAGTAGAGGTTAACCAAGGTGCGCCGCAAGTAGCTTACAAAGAAGCAATTTTTGGTACTACTCAACACCGTGAAACTTATAAAAAACAATCTGGTGGTCGTGGTAAATTTGCAGATATTCAGGTAATTATTTCACCAATTGATGCTGATTTCGAAAAAGGTGGTTTACAGTTCGTAAACGAAATTACAGGTGGTTCAATTCCACGTGAGTTTATCCCTTCAGTAGAAAAAGGCTTTGCTGCTGCAATGGCTAATGGTGTATTAGCTGGTTATCCGCTTCCTGATATGAAAGTACGTTTGATTGATGGTTCATTCCACGCAGTCGATTCAGATGCTTTATCATTCGAGCTTGCTGCCCGTATGGCATATCGTGAAGCTTTACCTAAATGTAAGCCTACTTTGATGGAGCCAATCATGAAAATCGAAATCTTAACCCCTGAAGAAAACATGGGTGATGTTATAGGTGATATGAACCGTCGTCGTGGTCAATTATTAGGTATGGATACCCGTAATGGATCTCAAGTAATTAAAGCTACTGTGCCGCTTTCTGAAATGTTTGGTTATGTAACGCAGTTACGTACAATCACTTCAGGCCGTGCAACTTCTACAATGGAATTTGACCACTATGAAGCTGCGCCTAAAAACGTACAGGATGAAGTAGTTGCTAAATCTAAAGGAAGAGTAAAATCTGAAGACTAATTAGTATTAAGATAAAGGTATCAAGTATCAAGATGGATTATTAGACTTGATACTCGATACTAAAATACTTGCTGCTAAAAAGATAAATCCGGTTTCTGTTGTTAATAGCTCTAACAGGAAACCACAATTAAAAATAAGATGAGCCAAAGAATCAGAATTAAATTAAAATCTTACGATTACAACTTAGTAGATAAATCTGCTGAGAAAATCGTAAAAACTGTTAAGCCTACGGGTGCAGTTGTAAGTGGACCAATTCCACTTCCTACAGAGAAAAAAATCTTTACTGTTTTACGTTCTCCACACGTAAACAAAAAAGCTAGAGAGCAGTTCCAATTATGCGCCTACAAACGTTTATTGGATATTTATAGCTCTAACTCTAAAACAGTTGATGCTTTAATGAAACTTGAATTACCTAGCGGTGTTGAAGTTGAAATCAAAGTTTAATTGATTTTAAAAGAATAGAAAAGGTCTCGATGCAAATCGAGACCTTTTTTTATGCATCCAAATTTTAAAACAAAAGCAACGTTAGCTGGTTGTACTGATATGGCTAAGGAAGATAAAACGCACCAAAGATTACCAGTTGAAGGACAGGATTTTGCGGATCCTAAAGAAAAATTGAAAGAAAACCCCTCTTCACATGGGGAAGTGGCCAATCAAAAAGACGGTGATTTTTCTGAACTGGAAGAAAGCAGAATGGAAAATCCGCCAAAACATCGTGATGAAAATGGATCGACCAAAGATGATTTGGATAGTAGCACAGAGATAGATCAAAGTAAAGGTGTACAGTAGCCGCAAATGGGTGGTAGGGTTCGGTTAAAGAGACAATAGGCTGCGATTGATATATTAATGCCTGATTAAACTTTTTATCGTACCAATTGTTTAAATAAGAGGTATCTATAAAAAAAATGGCTATGGAAATGAATGAAAATAAAAATGTCGATCCTAATTCGGAGATTAACCGAAATGAGGAGGATATTGAATGGGATAATGGAGAGGCTACTTATGGACATAAACGCGCCGATTTTAAGCGTAAAGATCAGCCAGATGAGTCACATTTATTAAAAACAGAAAATGATCCTACGCATGCCGTAAATGAAAATTTAAATAATTCGAATTTAAGTCAGGGTGAAGACATTGGAAACAGAAACAAGAATAACGAGAAAGGTTTGAGGGGAAAAGATTTATGATCCAATTATAAAGAGACTATCCATACAGAATAATCCCTTTATAAAATTTATGCATTTTCCGGTAGATGGAAATTAATTAGGATTCCACAACTGAAATGCGTTAATCAAGAAGCAAATGCCCTTAAATCGTTAGTCTCTGATTTTTTTAGTTAATCTTTGTCGCGAATCCTACAGCGCTGCAAATTTCAAGAACTTATCGCCAATTTACAAGACGTCTTGCATTAATATATTGATATATGTCAATTTAATGTGTATTTCTATACTCGATTAATTGTCAGTATAAATCGCTTGTCTGACGATAATCCTGTCTTATTTTTTCAGAATAATCCTTAATCCTATCTACATATTCCGGAGCTTTTTCCTTAAGGTCATCAATCAACGATTTACCGTCAGTTATCCGCTTTTTTGTGGCATACTTAAAACCATATACGGCTGCTGCGCCTATAATGGCATATTTTAATAGTCCCATAATTATCTGTTTATATTCCTGTATTTAAAGCATGGTTTTCATCAGCCTCATTAATGTTGGTATTCGTCTTAAAATCATCAGATGAACTTCCGGTATGACTTTCGGCACTCTGTAAGGTTGGATTTTTATCCGAACTGTTGTAGGCGTCATCACTAAGAGAATCTTTACCTTGCGTACCAGAATTATCCCGACCGTCTTTGGCTAAAGGATTTCCCTCAATCAGTTCGCTTGGTTCTTTGCCATAACTGGTTACTACATCGGTGTTGTTACCTGCTTCGTAAGCTTTTTGTACATCAGATTTTTCTGATTGTTCATCACCTGATCCTACATAACCTTCAATATGCTCTTCCTTGTTATATATGTTCGTTTTCATCGTATTATAGCTTTATGAATAAACAGAACGCAGACTAAATAGTTTGAATCAGGATAAATCAAAAGATAGTCGTAACAAAAAAGGCAGATATTTCTATCTGCCTTCGTTTTAACTTTTATATGGGAAATTCCGTGATATTTTTCGCATCATCCGTTCTACCATATCATCGGTAGAGCTCATAATGGAATCGTCCATTGTTTTAAAGAAACGCCACATTAACTCTCCATCCGCTCCGTTGTTTATGGTTAAGAACATAGTACCTGTTCCAGATTTTCCACCAAAGCCACCAAATAAAACAGCAGAGGCGATTGCACCAGCTTCAGATTTCGTTTGCTCAGTTTCAAAACGCCCACCGATAACAGCATCAACACCAAGTATTTTGGCCAGTTCATCTTTAGTTGTTTCGTCTAACTTACCTAAAACACCTGCTTTTTTTAATAAGATGTTTGTTTTGTCAACATCCTGGAAAGTTACCGTATAATCAGAAGCTTTCCTTAACAAAAAGGTGTACATACTGGCCTGTATCGATTTTGCCATCGACTCTTCCTGGCTTTTGTTTGCTTCTGCACTGAAGTTTTTTGGTTGTTTCCGGTAAGAAATTTTTACCTCGAAAGGCAAAATGGCTACAGTTTTTTGTGTTTTGATTGTTTCCTTTAGTTTCGGACTTTCAAAAATTTGCTTCGAGCCTTCAAATTGCGCTTTGGTTAAAACCGTAAAGCAGCACAAGATAGCGAGCGTTAATAAGATTTTCTTCATTATTTGTTTGTTTAATTTTGTAGCGAATATAAAAATATCTTTTAATTGTATAATATAAATTTTACCTGAAGCTTTATGCTTAACCATTTTCGCGTTTTGTTTAACTTGCGCCAAATTTTAAAGCAAACGGGATAAATGGAGTGGAAATATTTACTTTCGAATAAGAGATACGGACAAGAACAATATGGTGCCAGCACAGATCGGGCACGGTCTGATTTTCAGCGTGATTATGACCGGTTGATTTTTTCGTCTCCTTTTAGAAGGTTGCAGAACAAAACCCAGGTTTTCCCATTGCCAGGAAGTGTTTTTGTACATAACCGTTTAACACATAGTTTAGAGGTTGCCAGTGTGGCCCGCTCCATGGCCAATATTTTTTTAAAAAGTGTAGAGGAGCAACAACCGCAACTGATTAAAGATGTTCCTTTAATTAACGAAGTGGGTAATATCGTGGCTGCCGCTGCACTGGCGCATGATTTGGGAAACCCAGCCTTTGGGCACTCAGGAGAAGCAGCTATTTCACGATATTTTACCGATGGCGATGGGAAAGTTTATCAGAATGAGATGAAGGAATCGCAGTGGCACGATTTAATTAATTTTGAAGGTAATGCAAATGCCATCCGGATCCTTACCCATCCGCTAAAAGGAAAAGGCAACGATGCTTACGCGTTAACCTATTCTACTTTGGCTTCGATTGCAAAATACCCTTGCGCCTCAATTGCGGGTAAACAAAAGGGAGTGCTGCACCGTAAGAAATACGGTTTCTTTCAATCAGAAGAAGAAACTTTTAAAAAGATTGCAGAAGAGCTCAATTTGGAGAAAGAAGAAGGCGAATACCTCATTTACAAACGACATCCTTTGGTTTATCTGGTTGAAGCTGCCGATGATATCTGTTACAGCATCATCGATTTGGAAGATGCGCACCGCTTAAAGATACTTTCCTACGAGGAGGTAAAGAGTTATCTGTTGCCTTTTGCCAACTCTACCACCATCGAAGATCGTTTAAAAAATGACTATGAAGACGATGATGCAAAAATCGGTCTGTTAAGGGCTAAAGCAATTAATACGTTAACCAACCAATGTGCAGGCATATTTTTTAGGGAACAAGAAAAATTATTGAAAGGTGAGCTTAATCAAAGTTTAACCGATTTATTGCCCGAGCCCTATATTTCTGCCTGGAAAGCCGTAGAAAAAATTTCTGTTGAGCGTATCTACAATTTCTCGTCGGTTATACAGAAAGAGGTTGCCGGTTATAAAATTATGGCCGGTTTATTAGAAGAGTTTGTTCCTGCACTTATTCATAACAATACACACTATTATAAAAAACTGGTTAAACTTATTCCCAAACAATATCATACCGATTTGACTGATATTTATTCCATCATACAGAGCGTATTGGATTTCGTTTCGGGTATGACCGATTTGTACGCAGTTGATCTATACCGCAATATAAAGGGAATATCTTTTCCTTCGGAAACCTAAAGATAACTTCCTGGCCTTACTTTTTATGTTCGATTAATTACTGGTTTACGCTCTGTTTCTTCTGATTTAGCGGGTTAAATTGACCTTAAATTGGGTGTTTGTGTAAAATTATAAAATTAAATTTTATTTAAGTGATTGATTTGTAGTTCTTTAAAATCGTTTTAGTATTTGTAATTAGTATTTCGTGTAAAGCGAATGGAGCAGCTTGCACTAATTGTTAGATTTGATCGTTGGGCTCCTTATTTTTAGGCCTGATGCTTTAGATCTCATCCCGATTCATGAAAAAACTTTTACTAATTGCTTTGTTAAGCATAGGGTTCACCTTAGCTATTAAAGCGCAGACCCCACAACAATTTAATTATCAAGGAGCGGCAAGAAATGCTAATGGCACCCCGCTGGCCAATAAAAATATAGCCTTGCGGATTAGTATTTTAGATGGATCTTCAACCGGGACCGTTCAATATTCGGAAGTAAGAAATGTAACAACCAATGCTTTAGGTTTATATGCATTGGCAATTGGGGCTACAGGTGCAAGTTCGGTTAACGGTACAATAGCTGGAGTAACCTGGGCGAGTGGATTAAAGTTTGTTAAGGTCGAAATCGATCCTGATAACGGTACAAATTTTAGTTTGGCCGGAACCGCACAATTGCTAAGTGTTCCATATGCCCTTTATGCTGCCAATGGGCCAGCCGGACCCAAAGGAGATCCGGGTGTAGCAGGCCCTGCTGGTCCACAAGGTATTGCAGGCGCTGCAGGTCCGCAGGGACCAGCAGGAGCATCTGGTGCTCAGGGGCCAATTGGCTTAACTGGTGCTGCCGGTGCACAAGGAGCGGTAGGCGCAACAGGTCCACAAGGAGCGAAAGGAGATACAGGTGCAACGGGAGCTACCGGATTACAAGGTTTGCAGGGCATACCTGGCGTAAAAGGGGATAAGGGGGATAAAGGTGACATAGGCCCGGTTGGTCCTTCAACAGGAGTAGCTGGCGGTGATTTAACAGGGAATTATCCAAATCCTACATTAGCTAATCTTCAGGGAAAGACATTAAATGCCACTTCACCAATCAATAATCAGGTGCTTCTATTTGATGGGACTGTATGGAAACCGGTAACATTGGATGTGAGTCAATTGTCGGGAGCTAAGGCATTAACCTCAACTGATTTGAGTATTAGTACCAATGGCGCTACGGCTTTATTGAAAGATGTGGTAATTGATATCAATGCAGGGGCGGTTAGCACGCTTAAACTGGCAGATGGGGCGGTAACAACGGCAAAATTAGCCGACGCTGCAGTAACCGCTGTAAAAATTGGAAGTAAAGAAGTTAAAAACGTTAATATCGATGACACCGCAGTAAATACACTACAGCTCGCTGATGGGTCGGTAACTACAGCAAAACTTGCTGATGCAGCTGTTACGATGGCTAAATTAACTACTGATGGGGTAAGCGATGCAAACAAAGTGTATATCACCAATGCAACAACCGGAAAACCTGAGTTAATCAGCAGGACATTATTTGCAAATGCAAATGCCTGGGCATTAAAAGGAAATACGGGCAGCATCGATCAAAACAATAATTTCCTGGGCAATACAGATGACGTAGCCATTAATTTTTTGGTTAACGGTTTAAAATCTGGCCGTTTAGGAAACTCATCCGAAAACAATATTTCTTACGGTTATAAAACACTTACTGCAAATGTATCTGGCTTTTATAACAGTGCATTTGGTCGCGAAGCATTATCTGTTAACATTTCAGGTTACGAAAACAGCGCTTTCGGTTACCTGGTGTTGCAGCGCAGTTTTAGCGCCATCAACAACAGCGGCTTTGGCTCGCAGGCATTAGCGATTAATACGGTAGGCTCCAATAACACTGCAATTGGCACGCATACACTAATGGCCAATAGAACTGGTATATCAAACACAGCTATTGGAAGTTTGGCGCTTGAAGCAAGTAATGGCGACAATAATACGGCACTAGGTTATGCCGCCGGTTCGAAAAACAATGGGGCAGGGAATGTTTTTATCGGAAGCAACGCTGCCGCCAACAGCACAAATGCAAATAATACCTTAGTAGTAGCTAACTCCAGTACCTCATATCCTCTAATCGCTGGCGATTTTACGGCAAATGGTGGTGCATTAACCATTAATGGAACTGCCGCTGCATCTTCTGTAGCTTATGCCCCAGCAAATGCAAGTACTTTAAACATCAATGGTTCTGTTGCAGCAAGTGTTTTAACCTATACTACGGCCGGAGCCTTAACACTCGATGCCAGTCATTACACCGTCAGGATAAAAAATGCAGGTTTGGCGGTAGGTGTTAATCTCCCAACGGCCTCTAGCTGTAAAGGAAGGATTTATGTAATTGTAAAAGCTTTATCATCAGGTGATGTTACGTTAAACAATCCTGTTTTGTTGAATGATGATTCTAGTGTAACCACAATTACCGGTGCAAAAACTTTCACCATTCAAAGCGATGGGGCGGCATGGATCTCTTTAAACTAAACATGATGAGAAGAATATCCTATTTGCTTGTTTTCTTAACCATAGGTTTTTTCTGGGGAAACGTAAACGCACAAAGTTTGCCGTACGTGGTTAATTCGGCCAGTGGCAGCGGTAAGATTAACAATCAATTATACGATTTTAGTATTGGTGAAATGGTACTGGTACAAACTTTACAGGCTGCCAACACTACATTGACCCAAGGATTTTTACAGCCTTTTCTGATCATACAGACCACAGCCGACGTAGCCATTGTAAATAATATCCTTACTCCAAACGGAGACGGGAAAAACGATTTTTTTGTAGTTAAGGGCTTAGAAAAGTATCCGAACAACAAGCTATCCATTTTTGATAGGGGCGGAAGGTTGATTTATATTACTCCAGGTTATCAAAACAACTGGGATGGCTATTTTAACGGAAAGCCACTTACCGAAGATACTTATTATTATATGCTCGATTTGGGGGCAGATGGTTCTATTAAAGGTTTTATATCAATCTTATATAAAAAATAACAGCGTGAAAAAAATGAAATGTTATATGGCGGGGCTGTTGTTTTTGTTTGTTACACCAGCATTTGCCCAGCTTAACCCCATGGGGAGCATCTACTATCAGAACCAGTTTTTAGCTAACCCAGCAATGGCAGGTTTAGAAACCGGACTAAATTTAAATGCAGCATTTAAAACACAATGGACGGGGGTAGATGGTGCACCAAAGATTCAGTATTTGACTGGCGACTATGGTTTGGCTAATAATAAAGTAGGTTTGGGCATTCTTTTTTACAATGAAGGTGCAGGGGCGATTAACCGTACCAGGGCAACTGTAACTTATGCTTATCATTTGCCTTTAAATGGTGGGACTAACTTTTTGGATTTTGGGTTGTCGGCTGGCCTAATGAATGAATGGATTGACTTCGGTAAAGCCAAAGGCGATTTAGACGACGATGTACTCAATAGCTTTAACGATCGTAGATTATATCTGGACGGCGATTTTGGAGTAGCTTACCGCTCCGATAAATTGACACTACAGGCTGCTTTGCCTAATCTTAAACGGTTTTTTAAAAGAGATGTACTGCGAAACGTGGTAGACCGATCGATTTATTTTATCGCAGCGGGTTATAAATTCACAACTGATAAAGTAATCAACAGTATTGAACCGAAATTGGTATATAGAGGGGTGCAGAATTACGATGGTATTTTTGATGCCGGTGTAAATCTTCAGTTTTTAGAGAATAAGTTGATGATGAACGGCATATATCATAGTACCAACAGCTTTACAGCTGGTTTTGGTGCAAACTACAAAAACCAATTTTCGGTTTTATTCCAGTACACGACCAATACTTCAAAAATGCAGAGTTATAGCAATGGCGAATTTGAGGTGGGTTTGAAGTACAGTATCAAAAATTAAGCTGTTATCGTCATTTCGACTGAAGTGCAACGGAATGGAGAAATCTACTGTTAAATGTACCTACAGATTTATCCAATAATTTAATTATTTTTTTAAACCGTTGTTTTTTGGAAAGCAGTTGTGGTAGCTTTTGGGTAAGAGCAGTTCCCGCTCCCGCTTCTGCCCATGAAATATCGGCATCTCGCTTTGATCGGGTTAGGTGGCCAATGATGGGGGCTATTGATGGGTTTACCACCAAACGTTCCTACGGAACGAAAAACGCCAATTATATAAATTGGCTACCAAGAAGACGTCCCGATGGGACGATTTGTAATGATAAAATTGCCTCCTTGTCTTCCGTCAAATGGGGGGGGCACCAACCTAAGAAGAAAACATCTATGTTTAGCTACCGCCCACCCTTTCTATCTCATATGATCAAAAATTGCTCGTCCCATCGGGACGGCTCCTCGGTAAAAAAATGTTTTATTTTTTTCGTTCCGTAGGAACGTTTCGTGTTTTAGGCATCGGTTGGTTCCCATAAACCACAAACCATATTCCATAAACCCGACAGTAGCGGACACTGAACGTAGTGAGGTAAAGCGAATGGCGGGGCTAGCGGAACCGAAGTACCACAAGCCCTGCTTTTCTAAAAAAAAAAGTAAGTTTTTTCAGTTAACTAAAAGGTCTTCGATTACCTTCCCCGGCCATCATCCCATTTATTACGCTCGTCCTGCAGCTCACGGGCGAGTCTCATTTCCTTATCTTTTGCTTTTACTTTGTGTGCCTGAAATTCATCGGCCACCTCTTGGTAAAGCTCGGTTCTGTACTTCGCTTCGTGCCTTAATTTACCCGATTGGAAAATTACAAAGGCCAAACCTACCCCAAGTACAATAATAATGGCCCAAACAATGGTATTATAAGTGCCTTTATTGAAGGATATGCCTAAAAATTTAATTTCATTAACAGCAGCGTTGGCATTGGCTAAGGAACTTTCTTTTCCATTTACTTCGCCTTTTAAGCTCGAAATGTTATCGGCTTGTGCTTTAATTTCCTGACGGGCTTCCTGCAGCTGCTTGCGTTCTTTTCTGAGCGTATCACTAACACTTTTCCATAAAGATGATAACCGTGATGGATTGATCAGCCTTGCGCCGTTGAAGTTTTTAGATTTCTTTAACATGAACTGATACTGGCCATTTAAAGAAGGGTCGGTATTTTTCGTAGTGTCAGGTAAAGTTTGCCCAAAGGCAACGTTTAAAAATAGCATAGCGCCTAAAAACAATAGGGTGTGTTTAATTTTCTGCATAGTTTAAATATAGGTGTTAGAATGTAAAACTACATTTTTATCCATTTTCCGGTTAATAAAATTTGTTTAAGGTTTTGGCAAATCGATAAAATTGTTCTGGTTTAACATTCTAAATAACAATTTTATCTAAGTTTTATTATAAATTTATTTGCGATAGGTTACATTTGTTTCATGCAAATAGGAATTATTGGTTTGGGCGATATGGGCAAATTGTATGCGCTATCGTTCTTAAACGCTGGTTATAAGGTATGTGGGGCAGATATGCCCTTACGTTTTACAGATTTAAAAAAAGAGCTGGAACCTAAAGGAATCGAAGTTTTAATCGATGGCCATGAGGTTGCCCGTAAATCAGACTTTATTATCTATTGCGTTGAAGCCGAAAAAATTGATGAAGTGGTAGCTGCTTTTGCCCGCTCAACAAAATATGGCGCCATAGTTGCCGGACAAACCTCGGTTAAACATCCCGAAATTGCTGCTTTCGAAAAACACCTTCCAGCGGATACCCAGATTGTAACCTGTCATTCTTTGCATGGTCCAGCATTTAGTCCGGAAGGGCAAACACTTGTGGTAGTACGTCACCGTGCTACCGATGCTGTTTATGCCAAAGCATTAGAAATTTACAAATCTTTAAAATCGAACATTATTGAAATGGACGATTATAGGGAGCACGACCGTATTGTGGCCGATACACAGGCAGTAACACACATGGGATTCGAAAGCATGGGCTCGGCATGGAAAAATGCGGGTTTTTTCCCTTGGGATAATCCGGCATATGCGGGTGGAATCGATAATGTGAAAATTTTGACCACGCTGAGAATTTTTAGTTACAAATCTCATATTTATGCTGGTTTGGCCATTTTAAATCCTTATGCTCAGAAACAGGTAAAATATTATGCACAGGCCGAATCGGAACTGTTTAAGCTGATGATCTGCGAGAATGAGGCGGAGTTTAGGGAAAAGATTTATGCTGCACGCGATTTCGTTTTTCATGAAAGCCGTTCGCTTTTACTGTTGGATGATAACATCATGAAAGAATTCAGCCTATCGGATGCCAGCCATAAACAGAAACCAAATTCGCATTTAAGTTTGCTGAGCATGGTATATGCCTGGTATAAAATGGGTGTAAACCCTTATGATAACCTGATCTGCCAAACCCCACCTTTTAAATTGAGGCTGGGCATTGCCGAATATCTTTTCAAAAATGAAGCAATGTTAGAGGAATCGATTAATACTGCTTTATATGATAAATCTATCCGCGGAGATGATTTAGAATTCCACACCGCGGTGCACGAATGGGCATCGATTATTGGCTATGGCGATTTAAAAGGTTACAAAGAACATTTCGAAGCGGCCAAATCATTTTTCGCCAACCGTTTAAATGATGGAAGAGATTTAAGTGCGGAAATGATTAAGCGATTAGGCAAGTAGCTGCCAGGGATGAAGATCATTCTGAATAAACCTGAACTGGTTTCGTTGTTGCAACAACAATTAATAGAGATAGAAATACTTTGTGGGGAGTACGATAAAGGAACTGATGTTGTTATTCCATCCATTGCCGAAAAAATCGTCGTGTTTTTCCATAACTCCGATCAGGTAAAAGCATTGTTGAGTCAGCTTAAATTAAATCATCTCGATATGTATTGTAGTTCGGAGGCTTACAATTTTAAAAGCCTCACCAACTTTATCGGCTTATTGAAACTGGCACATCATGCCGGAAGAGGCTGGAGTTATTCGGCCAAATTAGACCGTTCTGCTTTAACAAGGGTATCGCAAGAAAACTGGTGGAACAATAAAAAAGTGATCGTTGATTCGGACGGGATTGCTTTTACGAGGGCTAAAATAATTAAATCGTTGGCTAGTTCCAGTTCATTGTTGCTTAATACTTCAGGCTGGACGGTTAAAGATGCCGGAGGAAACAAATCAACTATCGACCCAATACCCGAAACTGTTCGGCAAATTGCTTTCGAACTACTTGAAAGTTTTCGGGGTGTTGATTTAAATAAGGAAAGTAAGCTATATTATAAATTGTAATTAGGCTTGGCAACAATTTTACAATTAAACAGTTTTAATAGCTTAAACAATCAAACATTTCTCCCTATTATTTTTTAACTTTATTATTATGATAACTTTAACTGTAAATATTGACAATAAGAAATCAGAAAAAGCTGTTAAGGCTGTTTTAGATGCCTTGGGTTTAAATTATAATATTGATAAATCAGAGAGGTTAGTTGATGAAGCCCAGACCTTGGAGGAATATAATGCAGATCTTGAAGCTGGAAATTCAGAAATAGAACAGGGTGATTTTATTTCAGCAACCCAACTAAAAGCTGAAGCTAGTAAATGGTAGTTGTTTGGAGTAAAGGGGGCAAGGTTAGAATTAAAAAAAGTTTTTAACTATATTGCTTTAGATTCTTTAAAACACGCAATATTGGTTCGTGACGAAATTATTGATCTAACAATAGCCCTTAGTAAACATTCTGAAAAATATGCTCTTGATAAATATAAGATTGACAATGATGGTAGTTGGAGAGCCTTCGAAAAATACCATTACAGGGTGTCGTATAAAATCACTGCTACCCAAATACGAATAGTACGCTTACGCCATACAAGTAAAACCCCTTTGTATTATAAGTAAATTTAATCATTTGCTATCCTCTAACATCTTCCATTTTCCACCTCCCATCTTATATCATCCATATAACATATAGACTTTATTTTATTCCCTTAATTCTTCGTTTACCCAAAAAGAGTGCATTATATTTGCCCGCATGTCGGTATTGTTGTTTACCATTATCATTTTATTAGGTGCTTTTTTAGCCGGATTATTGGGTTCACTGACGGGCTTGGGTGGGGGAGTGATTATTATTCCATTACTCACTTTAGCACTAGGGGTTGATATCCATTATGCCATAGGCGCATCAATTGTTTCTGTTATCGCTACCTCTTCAGGTTCAGCAGCGGCTTATGTAAAAGAAGGCATTACCAATATCCGAATTGGGATGTTTTTAGAAATCGCTACCACAATTGGTGCGGTGTGCGGTGCAATTGTAGCCGTTTATCTCAATGCCAATTATATTGCTATTCTATTTGGCTGTATCCTGATTTTTTCGGCCATCATGACGCTAAAGAAAAAGGTAGATCATACTACTTTAGACCATACCGATAAATGGGCGAATTTTTTTAAACTCAATGGATCTTATCCGGATAAAGGTATAGATCATCCATATGCAGTAAAACATGTTCCCGGAGGTTTTTTAATGATGCTTTTTGCCGGAACATTATCAGGTTTGCTGGGTATAGGGAGTGGAGCATTAAAAGTAATCGCGATGGATAACATTATGCGTTTGCCTTTTAAGGTATCAACCACTACCAGTAATTTTATGATGGGTGTTACGGCAGCGGCGAGTGCGGTGGTTTATTTACATCGTGGTCAGATAGATCCGGGTATTGCCATGCCAGTCTGTATCGGCGTTTTAACAGGGGCAACAGTTGGCTCGAAAGTTTTGTTAAGAGCCAAAACGGATAAACTTAAAATTGTATTTGCCATTGTAGTTACCTTTTTGGCACTGCAAATGATATATAAAGGAATAAGCGGGTTATAATGGATACAGCCGGAAAAGAAAACCTAAACGATAAGGATATTCAGGTAATTTTAGGTACGCTTCTGCGTGCAGGTGTAATTATTTCGATGAGCATTGTATTAATAGGGGGTGCCATTTTCCTGATCCATAACAAAGGGGCAGTTACCGACTATAAAGTTTTTAAACCCGAGCTAAGCAAGTTTTCTTCTATAGTGGCCATATTTAAGGGGGTATCTACTTTTCAGGGAGATGCAATTGTGCAGTTTGGCATCCTGATGCTCATTTTTACGCCAATTGCACGTATTGTTTTTGCTATTTTCAGCTTTTTAATCGAACGCGATTACCTATATGTACTCATTGGATTTATCATTTTAGCGATCATAACCATCAGTTTAAATGGTGGTTTGGCACATTAACATCTCTTTTTTAGTTAAATCCCATCATATCAGCAATTTATTTGAAAAAATATTTGGCTAACTATTTGAAAATTAATATTTCTTGCCTATCTTTGCCGTCCCTTTCGGGGGATGTACAACCACCTTGAACGAAGCCCTACTGCTTCGATGGGTGTTAAAAAGAAAAGATAAAATGTCAGGAATTATTGGAAAAAAAGTAGGAATGACCAGTATCTTTGATGCCGAAGGAAGAAACATTCCTTGTACGGTAATCGAGGCTGGACCTTGTGTAGTTACACAGGTAAAAACCGAAGAAGTAGATGGTTATTCATCAATCCAGTTGGGTTACGATGAGAAAAAAGAGAAAAACACAACTCAACCATTGAAAGGCCATTTCGCGAAAGCAAACACAACTCCGAAACGCAAGCTGGTAGAATTTGATTCGTTTACAACTTCACTTAATTTAGGTGATGTGGTAACGGTTGATTCTTTCGCAGAAGGCGATTTTGTTGATGTTGTAGGTACCTCAAAAGGTAAAGGTTTTCAAGGTGTTGTAAAACGCCACGGATTTGCCGGTGTTGGTATGCAGACTCACGGTCAGCATAACCGTTTACGTGCCCCAGGTTCATTGGGAGCATCGTCATTCCCTTCACGTGTATTCAAAGGAATGCGCATGGCTGGAAGAACAGGTGGAGACAGGGTAAAAGTTCAGAACTTACAGGTTTTGAAAGTTTATGCTGAGCAAAACTTATTAGTAGTTAGTGGTTCCATTCCAGGAGCTAAAGGTTCTTACGTAATCTTAGACAAGTAATCAGATGGAAGTTAAAGTATTAAACATTTCAGGTAAAGAAACAGGTGCCAAGGTGCAACTTCCTGAATCGGTATTTGGTATCGAGCCTAACGACCACGCGATTTATTTAGATGTAAAACAGTATTTGGCTAACCAACGTCAAGGTACTCACAAATCTAAACAACGTAATGAGATTGCTGGTTCAACTCGTAAACTATACAAACAAAAAGGTACAGGTGGTGCCCGTGCTGGTAGCATTAAATCTCCGTTATTTAACGGTGGTGGTCGTGTTTTCGGTCCTCAGCCACGTGATTATAGCTTTAAATTGAACAAGAAATTAAAATCATTAGCACGTAAATCAGCTTTAGCTTATAAAGCAAAAGACAACAACGTGGTAGTTTTAGAAGATTTCAACTTCGATACAGCTAAAACTAAAAACTATACAAGTTTATTGGCTGCGTTAAACGTAGGTACTCAAAAAACTTTATTGGTTTTACCTGCGCAAAATAATAATATCTATTTATCAAGCAGAAACATTCAGAAAACTAAAGTAATCTCGGCAGCAGATTTAAATACTTATGATGTATTAAACGCTGGAGTACTTGTGTTAACTGCTGATTCTGTTAAAACTTTGGAGGAGGCGTTTGCCAAATAATATGGAAATTTTAAAAAAACCAATATTAACCGAAAAAGCTTCAGCTTTAACTGAGAAATCTAACCGTTTCACATTTAGCGTTAACCACAAGGCTAACAAAATCCAGATTAAACAAGCAATTGAGAAATTGTACGGTGTTACCATCGTTGCAGTTAACACAATGGTTGTTGATGGAAAAGCTAAATCTCGTTACACTAAAGCAGGTTTTGTATCTGGCCGTAGCCCGAAATACAAAAAAGCAATCGTAACGTTAAAAGACGGCGAAACAATAGATTATTACGCAACCCTTTAATTTAATAATTCATTATAACTATGGGCTTAAGAAAATTTAAACCAGTTACTCCAGGTACCCGCTTCAGAGTTGGTGCTAGTTTTACGGAGATTACAGCAACCAAGCCCGAAAAATCATTGGTTGTATCATCAAAAAAGTCTGGTGGACGTAACAACACAGGAAAAATGACTATGCGCTACATGGGCGGTGGTCACAAAAAATCATATCGTTTAATCGACTTCAAACGCGATAAATTCGATATTCCTGCAACAGTAGCTACTGTTGAATACGATCCAAACCGTACTGCCCGCATCGCATTATTACATTATGCAGATGGCGAGAAGCGTTATATCATCGCTCCTGAAGGATTGCAAGTTGGTTCGGTATTATTATCGGGCGACAAAGCAACACCAGAAGTAGGTAACACTTTAAAATTATCGAACATTCCATTAGGTTCTATCGTACACAACGTAGAGATCCATCCTGGAAAAGGAGCACAATTAGCTCGTAGTGCAGGTGCTTACGCACAATTAGCTGCCCGCGATGGTAAATATGCTACTTTAAAAATGCCTTCAGGCGAAACCCGTTTAATCTTGACTACTTGTCTTGCTACTATCGGTGCTGTATCTAACTCAGATCACGCAAACGAAGTATTAGGTAAAGCTGGTCGTAAACGTTGGTTGGGCCGTCGTCCGAGAACTAGACCGGTAGCGATGAACCCTGTCGATCACCCAATGGGTGGTGGTGAAGGTAGATCATCAGGTGGTCACCCACGTTCAAGAAATGGTGTTTTAGCTAAAGGCTTCAAAACCAGAGAACTTAAAAAATATTCTAATCGTTACATCATAGAGAGAAGGAAGAAATAATGGCTCGTTCGATAAAAAAAGGACCTTATATTGACCATAACGTAGAGAAAAAAGTAAACTCTATGAATGATTCAGGCAAAAAGTCTGTAATCAAAACTTGGTCTCGCAGATCAATGATATCACCAGATTTCGTGAATCATACATTTGCTGTACACAACGGAAATAAATTTATCCCTGTGTACGTAACAGAAAACATGGTTGGTCACAAGTTGGGAGAATTTGCTCCAACCAGAACATTCAGAGGACACGCTGAAAAGAAAAAATAATTAGACAATGGAAGCAATAGCAAAATTAAACAATTGTCCAACCTCACCGCGTAAGATGCGTTTGGTTGTAGATCTTATCAGAGGTGAACGTGTAGAAAAAGCATTAAGCATTTTAAAGTTTACCAATAAAGAAGCAGCAATAAGAGTTGAGAAATTATTATTATCTGCTATCAAAAACTGGGAATCTAAAAATGAAGGTGCTCGCCCTGAAGAAAACCAACTTTTTGTAAAAACAGTTATGGTTGATGGTGGCCGTCAGTTGAAACGCTTACGTCCAGCTCCTCAAGGCCGTGGATATAGAATTCGTAAACGTTCTAACCACGTAACGCTGATTGTAGATAGTAAAAGTACAGAAACAACTCAAAACTAATTTTAGGAAATGGGACAAAAAGCAAATCCAATAGGTAACAGGTTAGGTATCATCAAAGGATGGGATTCTAACTGGTTCGGTGGCAACAACTACTCCGATAAATTAGTTGAAGATGAGAAAATAAGAAAATACCTTTCTGCCCGTATCGCTAAAGGCGGTGTTGCAAAAGTAGTAATCGAGCGTACGTTAAAACGTATCACGGTAACTATCCACACAGCTCGTCCAGGTATCGTAATCGGTAAAGCAGGTGCTGAGGTTGATAAAATTAAAGAAGAGTTAAAGAAATTAACTAAAAAGGAAATTCAAATTAACATCTTCGAAATTAAACGCCCAGAGCTTGATGCACAATTAGTTGCAGAAGGTGTTGCAAAACAATTAGAAGCAAGGATCTCATTCCGTAGAGCAATGAAATCTTCTATCGCATCAACCATGCGTATGGGTGCTGAAGGTATCAAAATTATGACTTCTGGTCGTTTAGGCGGTGCTGAGATGGCACGTACCGAGCAGTACAAAGAAGGAAGAGTGCCTTTGCATACATTCCGTGCTGATATCGACTACGCTTTAGCTGAAGCCTTAACTACTTATGGTAAAATAGGTGTTAAAGTTTGGATCTGTAAAGGTGAGGTTTATGGAAAACGTGATTTGTCTCCAAACATTGGTGCAACAAACAACGGTCCAAAAGGCGCATCAGATAAACCAGCTTTCGGTGGAAGAGATAACCGTGGTGGTGGAAGAGATAACCGTGGCGGTGGTAACGACAGACGTGGTGGAAACCAAGGCGGTGGTCGTGGTCCAGGCCAAGGTGGTGCAAACAGAGGTGGTGGCGCAGGCGCTAACAGAGGTCCTCGTAAATAATTGATTTATTAACATCGTTTAACGATTAGAACAAAATAAAATGTTACAGCCAAAAAGAACGAAGTTCAGGAAGATGCAAAAAGGCAGAATGAAGGGTTTAGCTTCTCGTGGAGCTGAGTTAGCATTCGGATCTTTCGGTATCAAATCTCTAGAAGCTACTTGGATCACAAGTCGTCAGATAGAGGCTGCCCGTATTGCCGTAACTCGTTTCATGAAACGTGAAGGCCAAGTATGGATCAGGATCTTCCCGGACAAACCGGTAACTAAAAAACCTGCTGAGGTACGTATGGGTAAAGGTAAAGGTGCTCCTGAGTATTGGGTAGCAGTTGTAAGACCAGGACGCGTAATTTTCGAAGCTGAAGGTGTGCCTTTAGAAGTTGCTAAAGAAGCATTGCGTTTAGCAGCTCAGAAATTACCGATCCAAACCAAATTCGTAGTACGTAGAGATTACGTAGAAGCATAGTAAAGTGTTGAGGTGAATGTTGTAAATACTTGTTTATTATAACCGCTACACTCAACGTAAAAGAAAAAGAAAAATGAAAAATTCAGAAATCACAGGGCTTTCAAAAGAAGAATTAGTAGCTAAGATTGCGGAAGAAAAAGAGAACTTATCAAAATTGAAGTTCGCTCACACTATTTCAGCTATCGAAAATCCTTCACGCATTGCAAAAGTAAGGAAAGACATAGCCCGTTTAAACACTGAGTTGACTAAAGTGAAAAACACTGAGTCAGCTACTGAAACTAAATAATTTGAGAGTCGACATGGAAAGACAATTAAGAAAAACAAGAACCGGGTTAGTGGTAAGCAACAAGATGGATAAATCTGTTGTAGTGAGCGTGGAACGTAAAGTAAAACACCCGATTTATGGTAAGTTCGTAAAGAAAACTACCAAATTTATGGCTCACGACGAGAAAAACGAATGCGGTATCGGTGATACAGTATTGATTATGGAAACTCGTCCTTTGAGTAAAAACAAGAACTGGAGATTGGTACAAATTTTAGAAAGAGCTAAATAAGATGGTACAACAGGAATCGAGATTAAACGTTGCTGATAACAGCGGCGCAAAAGAAGTATTAGTAATTCGCGTGCTAGGTGGAACCGGCAAACGTTATGCTTCAATTGGTGATAAAGTAGTTGTTACCGTAAAAAGCGCGTTACCTTCAGGTAACATTAAAAAAGGTACAGTTTCTAAAGCAGTTGTTGTAAGAACTAAAAAAGAAATCCGTCGTAAAGATGGTTCTTATATCCGTTTTGACGATAATGCTGCTGTATTATTGAACGCACAGGATGAGCCAAGAGGTACACGTATCTTTGGCCCGGTTGCGAGAGAACTACGTGAAAAACAATTCATGAAAATTGTATCATTAGCACCGGAGGTATTATAAAATGGGAAACAAAGTAAATACACCATCAAAACTTAAAATCCGCACAGGAGATTTAGTTAAAGTCATTGCTGGCGATTCAAAAGGTCAACAAGGAAAAGTACTTTCAGTACTTATAGATAAAAACAGAGCCATTGTGGAAGGCATTAACTTAGTATCTAAACATACTAAACCAAATGCTGCTAATCCTAACGGTGGTATTATTAAAAAAGAAGCTGCTCTTCACATTTCTAACTTGATGTTGGTTGATCCAAAATCTGGTAAAGCTACCCGCGTAGGTCGTAAACTTAACGCAGATGGTAAATTAGTTAGAGTTGCTAAAATTTCAGGAGAGGAGATTAAATAATGGCTACACCTAGATTAAAAAGCAAATACAAAGAAGAAGTTGTAAATGCACTAAAAGAAAAATTTCAGTACAAAACTGTAATGCAGGTTCCTAAATTGGAAAAAATCTGTATCAATCAGGGTGTTGGTCGTTTTTCTGTTACTGATAAGAAAATTATGGATACCACTATCGTTGAGTTGACTACCATTACTGGTCAGCAAGCGGTTCCGGCTAATTCAAAGAAAGATATCTCTAACTTTAAATTACGTAAAGGTATGCCAGTAGGTGTACGTGTTACGTTACGCGATAACAACATGTACGAGTTCTTAGATCGTTTGATCTCTGTAGCTTTGCCTCGTATCCGCGATTTCAAAGGTATTAATGATAAAGGATTTGATGGAAAAGGTAACTATACATTAGGTGTTACTGAGCAAATCATCTTCCCTGAGATTAATATCGATAAAATCAATAAAATTTTAGGTATGGATATAACTTTCGTAACTTCGGCAAAATCTGACGTTGAAGCGCTTGAGTTATTGAAACAATTCGGATTACCATTTAAAAATCAAAAAACAGCAGAATAATGGCAAAAGAAGGTGTAAAAGCACGCGAAGTTAAGCGCCAAAAATTGGTAGCTAGATACGCTGAAAAACGTGCAGTATTAAAAGCTGCAGGAGATTTCGAGGGTTTAGATAAATTACCTAAAAACTCATCTCCGGTACGTTTACACAACCGTTGTAAATTAACTGGTCGTCCTCGTGGATATATGCGTACCTTTGGTATTTCAAGGGTAACGTTCCGCCAGATGGCACTAGACGGTAAAATACCAGGTGTTAAAAAAGCATCTTGGTAATATAATTAGTATAAAGTATTTAGTATCAAGTAGCAAGAAACCAATTTGGTCTTGATACTTGATACTTATATCTATTTACTAAAAAAAGAATTTTAACCGGTAGCAGGTCCCACAGCTGGGTAGCAGAAGGAAACCACTATCAAAAACAATAAAAAATGAATACAGATCCAATAGCAGATTATTTAACAAGAGTAAGGAATGCCATTAAGGCCAACCACCGTGTTGTAGAAATTCCTGCATCAAACCTTAAAAAAGAAATTACTAAAGTTCTTTTTGACAAAGGTTACATCGCGAACTACAAGTTTGAAGATACTACAGTTCAAGGCACGATTAAAATTGCTTTGAAATACAATCCAATTACTAAAGTTCCTGCTATTCGTACATTAGTGCGAGTAAGTAAACCAGGTTTGAGAAACTATGCTGGTGTTGAAAATATGCCAAGAGTATTAAACGGTTTAGGTATCGCAATCTTATCTACTTCTAAAGGTGTAATGACCGATAAAGAAGCAGCCAAATTAAACATTGGTGGTGAGGTATTGTGTCACGTTTATTAATATTAGGAGAACAGCACAATGTCAAGAATAGGAAAAGCCCCAATTACAATCCCTGCAGGTGTTACAATTACCGTATCAAAAGATAACGTAGTAACTGTAAAAGGTCCTAAAGGTGAATTAACTCAAGCAGTTGATACAGATATCACTGTAAGTCAAGAAGACGGAATTTTAACAGTTCAACGTCCTTCAGAACAAAAGAAACACAAAGCATTACACGGTTTATATCGCTCATTGCTTAACAACATGGTTGTTGGTGTTACAGAAGGTTATAAATTAACTCAAGAATTAGTAGGTGTTGGTTACCGTGCTACAAACCAAGGTAATACACTAGATCTAGTTTTAGGTTATTCTCACCACTATGTATTCCAATTACCAGAAGAGATTAAAGTAACTACATCTTCAGAAAAAGGTCAGACTCCTAAAATCATTTTAGAAAGTATTGACAAACAATTGATCGGTCAGGTAGCAGCGAAAATCCGTTCGTTACGTGCACCAGAGCCATATAAAGGTAAAGGTATCAAGTTTGTAGGTGAAGTGTTAAGAAGAAAAGCAGGTAAATCAGCATCTAAAAAATAGTAATCATGGCAGGTAAAAAATTATCAAGAAGAGATCGTATTAAAAAAGGGATCAGAAAAAGACTTACCGGTTCGGAAGAACGTCCAAGGTTATCTGTATATAGAAGCAATAAAGGGATTTATGCGCAGGTAATTAACGATGTAACCGGTAAAACAATAGCATCAGCATCATCATTATCGAAAGATTTTACTGGTACTGGAAACAAAAGCGATCAGTCGGTAGCAGTAGGCAAATTAGTTGCCGAAAAAGCAATCGCTGCAGGTGTTAAAGAAGTTGTTTTCGATAGAAATGGCTATTTATACCACGGTCGTGTAAAATCGTTGGCAGAGGGTGCCCGCGAAGCTGGTTTAGTATTTTAATCTGAAGAAAAAGTAAGATGTCAACTATTAATATAAAAAGAGTAAAAACCACCGATATCGAATTAAAGGATCGTTTGGTTAGTATACAACGCGTTGCCAAAGTAACCAAAGGTGGCCGAACTTTCAGCTTCTCAGCAATTGTTGTTGTAGGTGATGAAAACGGTGTTGTTGGTTTCGGTTTAGGTAAAGCGAAAGAGGTAACTGAAGCAATCGCTAAAGGTGTGGATGATGCTAAAAAGAACTTGGTAAAAGTTCCAATTTTAAACGGTACTGTTCCTCACGAGCAAATCGGTAAATTCTCAGGTGGTTTTGTTTTAATCAAACCAGCTGCAGTAGGTACCGGAGTAATTGCTGGTGGTGCGATGCGTGCTGTATTAGAGAGTGCTGGCGTGCATAACGTATTGGCAAAATCTAAAGGATCATCTAATCCACACAACGTGGTAAAAGCAACTGTTGATGCATTAACTAAAATGCGTGATGCTTATACAGTAGCTCAAACTCGTGGTATAGATTTAAACAAAGTATTTAACGGATAATATCATGGCTAAGATCAAAATAACACAAGTAAAAAGCGTTATCGACAGAAGCGAGCGCCAAAAAAGAACCGTTCAGGCTTTGGGTTTATCTAAAATGAACCAAAGTGTTGAGGTTGAAGCTACTCCACAAATTATCGGTATGGTTCGCAAAGTGAACCATTTGGTAGCAATCGAAGCAATCTAGTAAAAGTTTTAAAGGTAGTATGGGTAAAATCCTGTACTACCTTTATATATGTTTAATCGTTGTACCTGTTTAGTGAAAGCGAAGGGCAACACAAATTCAAAAAAATGAATTTAAGTAATTTAAAACCTGCAGTAGGTTCTACAAAAAACAGCAAAAGAATTGGTCGTGGTACAGGTTCTGGTCGTGGCGGTACTTCAACTCGTGGTCACAAAGGTGCGGGTTCTCGTTCAGGTCACAAAACCAAAATCGGTTTCGAAGGTGGTCAAATGCCTTTACAACGTCGTGTGCCTAAAGTTGGTTTCAAACCAATCAACCGTACAGAATATGTTGGTGTAAACTTAGATGTTTTACAAGCTTTAGCTGAAAAACACAGCTTAACAACTATCGATTTCGCTGCTTTACAAGCACATGGTTTAGCTTCTAAAAACGACTTGGTTAAAATTTTAGGTCGTGGTGAAGTTAAAGCAAAGCTAGAAATTACAGCACATGCGTTCTCTGCAACCGCACAAAAAGCTATTGAAGCTGCAGGTGGTTCTATTGTAAAATTGTAATTATTAAATGAAGAAGCTATTTACTACTTTAAGTAATATCTGGAAAATTCAGGAATTAAAAGAGCGTATATTGTTTACGCTCTTAATTCTTTTGGTATACCGTTTCGTATCTCACGTGGTTTTACCAGGTGTAGATCCAACTGCTTTAGGCAATAACGAAAAATCAGGAATTTTAGGCTTACTAGATATGTTTGCCGGAGGTTCTTTCTCTCGTGTGTCTATTTTAGCGTTGGGGGTAATGCCTTATATCTCTGCATCGATTGTGGTGCAACTATTGGGTATTGCTGTTCCTTCTTTCCAAAAAATGCAGAAAGAGGGCGAAAGTGGTAGAAAGAAAATGAACCAGATTACCCGTTACCTAACGGTAGCGATCACAATCGTTCAATCTGTTGGTTACGTTAAAACGCAAGTTCCCGCAGAAGCTATTTTATTGCCAAATACTTTATTCTTAGTGTTATCTACGTTTGTATTAACAGCAGGTACATTATTTGTAATGTGGTTAGGTGAAAAAATTACTGATAAAGGTATTGGGAACGGTACATCACTGATCATCATGGTTGGTATTATTGCCCGTTTACCAGTTGCAATTTCTCAAGAATTTAGTGCACGTGTAGGCTCATCTAGTGAAGGTGGAGGCCCGGTTGCATTGGTTTTAGAGATCGTTGCATTATTTGCTGTGGTAATGTTTACCATTTTAATTGTTCAAGGTGTACGTAAAGTACCTGTACAATACGCAAAGAAAATAGTTGGTAACCGCCAGTTTGGTGGTGTTCGTCAGTACATTCCTTTAAAGGTAAATGCTGCTGGTGTTATGCCGATCATTTTCGCTCAAGCGTTAATGTTTATTCCAGGTGCTTTAATGCAGTTTGTTCCTTCATTACAAGGTTCTTGGTTAATCCAGTTCAGCAACACAACTTCGTTGGCTTATAGCTTAACGTTCGCATTTTTAATTATCGCATTTACTTTCTTCTATACTGCAATTACAGTTAATCCAACTCAAATGAGCGACGATATGAAGAAAAACGGTGGTTTTATTCCAGGTGTTAAACCGGGTTTTGCAACATCAACTTTTATTGATGATGTAATTTCTAAAATCACTTTCCCAGGTGCAGTATTTTTAGCGATCATTGCTATTTTACCTTCGTTAGCGGTTAAGTTCGGCATTAAACAAGAGTTTGCGCACTTCTTCGGTGGTACTTCTTTATTGATTTTAGTTGGTGTTGTATTGGATACTTTACAGCAGATCGAAAGTTATTTATTGATGCGCCATTACGATGGTTTGATGAAAACGGGTAGAGTTACTGGCAGAACAGGTGTTCCTGCTGCAAGTAGCAACGCAGCGTTGTAGTGTAACGGATGTCTAAAATTTATTACAAATCTCTTGAGGAGATCGAGTTAATAAGAGAAAGTTCCATGCTTGTTTCTAAAACGTTGGCCGAAGTGGCCAAGGTGATAAAAGCAGGCATGACTACTATCCAGTTAGATAAACTAGCCTACGAATTTATAAGTGACCATGGAGCGATTCCGGCATTTTTAAATTATAATGGTTTCCCTAATTCTTTATGTATTTCGCCAAATGAACAGGTTGTTCATGGTTTTCCAAGCGAATACGTAATCCAGGAAGGCGATTTAATTTCAGTTGATTGTGGGGTGATTAAAAACAATTACTTTGGCGATTCGGCCTATACTTTCTCTATCGGAGAAATTGATGCTGAAAAACAGAAGTTGGTTGAGGTTACTAAACGTTGCCTGGAATTGGGTATAGAAAAAGCTGTTGTTGGTATGCGGATCGGTGATATCGGTTTCGCTGTTCAGCAGTATGCAGAAGCTAATGGATTTGGTGTAGTAAGAGAACTTGTTGGACACGGTGTTGGTGTAAAACTTCATGAAAAACCGGAAGTTCCGAATTATGGGAAACGTGGTGCAGGGCCAAAACTTGAAGAAGGAATGGTAATTGCGATAGAACCCATGATCAATGCAGGCGTAGCCGGTGTTAAATTCCATAACGATGGATGGACGGTAACCAGTAAAGACAATAAACCATCGGCACATTTTGAACACACAGTAGCCGTAAAAAAGGGCAAAGCAGATGTTTTATCAACGTTTTCTATAATAGAAGAAGTTTTACAACAAAAAAAAATAAATAATTAAAATTTTTTATTTAATTTTGCAACCCTGTTTAGAAGCAGCTAATTAAGTAACAATCAATAAAATATGGCTAAACAAGCCTCAATTGAACAAGACGGAGTAATAAGAGAAGCATTATCCAATGCGATGTTCCGGGTAGAACTCGAGAACGGGCATGAGATTATTGCGCATATTTCAGGAAAGATGAGGATGCACTACATCAAAATTCTTCCTGGAGATAAAGTTAAATTGGAAATGTCTCCTTATGATTTAACAAAGGGACGCATTACTTATAGATACAAATAAAATGAAAGTTAGATCATCAATTAAAAAACGTAGCGCTGATTGTAAGATTATTCGCCGTAAAGGTAAACTTTACGTAATCAACAAGAAAAATCCTAAATACAAGCAACGTCAAGGGTAATTAAAAATATTGTAATGAACCGCACAACGGTGGCCCGCCGTTCGGAGTTACTCAAAAAATAAATAAATATGGCAAGGATTTCAGGTATTGATTTACCAAGAAACAAAAGAGGAGAGATCGGTTTAACGTATATCTACGGAATTGGCAGAACAACTGCACAACGTATATTAACTACAGCAGGTATCGACTTGAACAAAAAAGTACAAGACTGGTCTGATGATGAGTTATCAGCTATCCGTACAATGATTAACGATGAGATTAAAGTAGAAGGTGCTTTACGCTCAGAGGTTCAGTTAAACATCAAACGTTTAATGGATATTGGTTGTTACCGTGGTTTACGTCACAGAAAAGGTTTACCTTCTCGTGGTCAGCGTACTAAAAACAACTCACGTACTCGTAAGGGTAAGAGAAAAACAGTTGCTAACAAGAAAAAAGCTACTAAGTAATAGATAGATATGAAGTATGAGATTTTAGATGTGAGCACCATATCTTTAAAATCTGCTCAAATCTGGAATAAAAGATAAAAAGTAGGATACTGAGTGTCGGGGTAGAGAAAGTCTCATATCTCAAGTCTCATATCTAAAATCTAAAAGATAAAATGGCTAAGAGTAAAAAAGTAACAAAAAAACGTATCGTTGTAATTGAGTCTGTTGGTCAGGCGCATATCAATGCTACTTTCAACAACATTATCGTTACCTTAACAAACAACAACGGACAGACTATTTCATGGTCTTCTGCTGGTAAAATGGGCTTTAAAGGTTCTAAAAAGAACACACCATATGCAGCTGGTCAAGCAGCTTCAGATTGTGGTAAAGTTGCGTTTGATTTAGGTTTACGTAAAGTTGAAGTATTTGTAAAAGGTCCAGGTTCAGGTCGTGAATCTGCAATCAGAACTTTGCAAGTAGCAGGTATCGAAGTAACATCTATTAAAGATATTACTCCACTTCCTCACAACGGATGTCGTCCTCCTAAAAAGAGAAGAGTTTAATTAATTTTAAAGCTAAGAATCTCAGGTTACAGGCCTGATGGTACTTTAAAACAGAAAAAAAATGGCAAGATATACAGGCCCAAAATCAAAAATCGCCCGTAAATTCAGAGAACCAATCTTCGGTCCTGATAAGGTGTTAGACAGAAAAAATTATCCTCCTGGGCAACATGGCTCATCAAAAAGAAGAGGAAAACAATCTGAATATGCTATCCAGTTAATGGAGAAACAAAAAGTAAAATATACTTATGGTGTATTAGAAAAACAATTCAGTAACTTGTTTAAAAAAGCATCTTCTCGTGCTGGTATTACCGGTGATAACTTACTTCAGTTATTAGAAGCACGTTTAGATAACACAGTTTACCGTTTAGGTATTTCAACAACCCGTTCTGGTGCACGCCAGTTAGTTAGCCATAAACACGTTACCGTGAATGGTGAAGTTGTAAATATCCCTTCATATCAGTTAAAAGCTGGTGATGTGGTTGCTGTTCGTGAAAAATCTAAATCTTTAGAATCAATTAGTAACTCAGTTGCAGGTAGAACTATTAATAAGTTTGCTTGGTTAGAGTGGAACGCTAGTGAATTAACTGGTAAATTCTTAACCTACCCTCAACGTGATGAGATTCCTGAAAACATCAAGGAAAACTTAATCATCGAGTTGTACTCAAAGTAATAAATGAACTAGTTAATTACCTCAAAAGGGTAATTAACTTTTTTCATGTTACTATATATTCAATAACGAATTTAAAAAATTATAAATGGCAATTTTAGCATTTCAGAAACCAGACAAAGTGATCATGCAGAAATCAACTGATTTCGATGGCACATTTGAATTTCGTCCTTTAGAGCCCGGTTTCGGTGTAACAATTGGTAATGCCTTAAGAAGAATTTTACTTTCTTCATTAGAAGGTTATGCTATTACTACTATTCGTTTTTCAGGCGTATCTCACGAGTTTTCTACCATGAAAGGTGTTGTAGAAGATTTAACTGATATTATCTTAAACTTAAAACAAGTTCGTTTTAAGAAAACAGGTGATTCAGGTGATTCTGAAAAAGTTTTCATCATCGTTAATGGTCAAGATCAGTTTAAAGCTGGTGATATCACTAAATTCTCTAACAACTTTACAGTTTTAAACCCTGAGCATGTAATTTGCAATATGGATAAATCTGTTACTTTGGAAGTGGAATTAACCATCAATAAAGGACGTGGTTATGTACCTGCTGAAGAAAATAAAGTTGCTGATGCTGTTGTAGGTGTAATCGCAATCGATTCGATTTATACTCCGATGAAAAATGTTAAATACACGATCGAAAACTTTCGTGTTGAGCAAAAAACGGATTATGAAAAATTGGTTTTAGATATCTCTACTGACGGTTCAATTCATCCAGAAGAAGCATTAAAAGAAGCGGCTAAAATCCTTATCCAACACTTTATGTTATTCTCTGATGAAAATCTAGTATTAGAATCTCAAGCTAAAGAAGAAACTAAAGAAGTTGACGAGGAAATTTTACACATGCGTAAAATCCTTAAAACTGAATTGGTAGATATGGATCTTTCAGTTAGAGCATTAAACTGCTTAAAAGCTGCTGATATCCGTACTTTAGCTGATTTAGTTTCTTACGATGTTGCTGATATGTTAAAATTCAGAAACTTCGGTAAAAAATCTTTAACAGAGATCCAAGAATTAGTAAAATCAAAAGGTTTATCATTTGGTATGAACCTGTCTAAATTTAAATTAGACGAAGAATAAAAAGCATGGCGCCATGCGCTTAGCGCAAAGCGTTGAACAAAATATTATTTCACAGTGTATAATTCCCTCCGCTTAATTGCAACGAGACGGTATACACTCAATTAAAAAACAATGAGACACGGTAAAAAAGTAAACCACTTAGGTAGAACCGCAAGCCACAGAAAGGCGATGTTAGCTAACATGGCTTCATCACTTATTTTGCACAAAAGAATTACAACAACTTTAGCTAAAGCTAAAGCTTTACGTACTTATGTTGAGCCAATTATCACTAAATCAAAAAATGATACTACTCACTCACGTCGTACGGTATTTGCTTATTTACAAGATAAAGAAGTAGTAACAATTTTATTCCGCGAAATCGCTGAGAAAGTTGCAAACCGTCCAGGTGGTTACACTCGTATCATTAAATTAAACAACCGTTTAGGTGATAACGCTGAAATGGCTTTAATTGAATTGGTAGACTACAATACAGTTTACGGTAAAGATGCAGAAGTTAAAGAAGAGAAGAAAACAACTCGTCGTGGTAGAAGTAAAGCTACTGCTGCACCTAAAGCTGCTGAAGCGAAAGCCGAAGTTGCCGAAGAAGTTGCTCCTGCTGAAGAAGCTCCTGCTACTGAAGAACCAAAAGGAGAATAATTTTATTCACCTTAAGATCAAAAAAGTCCTGTTCGAAAGAGCAGGACTTTTTTTGTGCCGTTTTGTGCTGTCAGATGTTACCATCTGACGGTTTGTTAAAAATAAATTAGATCTTAAGAATTTCTTCTATGTGTCAGATGGAAACATCTGACACCACTATCAATCTATGGCATAACTCCATAGGCACATGATAGCCACTGATGAACTATTGACCAGTGAACTAATGAACCAATCAATCAAACGTTTGTCTCATTTTTTCATTACATAGCTTAATTTTAGCTAGGTATCTATAAATTAGCCGAAAACAAATTTGAAATGAAATTCAGGCTTTTTCTATTACTCTGTCTTTTCGGACAGTTATCTCTTAATGCACAAACACTAAAATACACCAATGGTAACAATGCCTGGAACCCTGATTCGTTAGGTAACCACAGAGTTGTGGTGCGGTTTGCTGGTACAGGCAAAATTGCCCATGCTAAAATCGATTGGCGCCGGAGAGATGAACATCCAGAACTAAAAGGAATTATCGTACAAGATGCCAGTGGCAAAACTGTTTCGGTTGTTGGCACAGGTAAATTGACAAGAGAAAGTGCTGATATTTATTTTGAAGCACCTGGAGCTGGAAAATATTATGTTTACTACCTCCCTTATAAAAATGAGGGAAGAAGTAATTATCCGAAAGGAGTTTACTTAAAGCCCAAACAGACTGACCAGGCATGGTTAACGGCGGCAAAACAGGTTAAAGTGAATACATCTGTTGTAGAGATCCAGTCTATCGATGCTTTCAATTCTTTTTATCCAATGGAAGTAATTGCCACTGGCAAAGAAACGGCTGCAATCAAGGCCAAATATGCTTCAGAAGCTTTTGTCGTTTTTCCAGAGGACAGAATGTTTCCAATCAAAATGCAGAACGATTTACCTTATCGCTGGGTGCAGAAAGGCGCTGCAAATACTTTTACAGCATCGGCTGGTAAAGGTGAAAACTATGCTTTTCAATTAGGCGTATTTGCTCTGAAAGACCTGAAAAATGTAATGGTTAGCTTTGGCGATTTAAAAAATGCAGCCGGAAAAGTAATTTCTTCAAAATATATTAACTGCTTAAATACCAATGGAACAAGTTATGATAACAAACCTTTGGTTGAAACCGTAAATGTAGCCTCTGGCAAAATTCAGCCGATGTGGATCACAGTTAACATTCCTAAAAATATTGTTGCAGGTATTTATGCTGGAAAATTTACGGTTAAAGCCAATGGGAAATCGAAAGTAATCGATGTCAAAATTATAGTGGGTAATGAAGTTTTAGCCGATGCTGGGGTAGGAACCCCAAATAAACAGACCCGCTTAACTTGGCTAAATTCTACTTTAGCACAAGCGAATACGGTTGTAGCACCATATACGCCACTAACAGTTGATGGGAATGTAATCTCGCTTTTAGGTAGAAAGTTCGAAATCAATGCCGATGGTTTCCCTAAGCAGATTCAAACGTTCTTTAATGCTGAGATGACGGCTTACAGCGCAAAACCTAATAATATCCTGGCAGAACCTATTCACTTTCACTTCTTTAATACGCCAAAAACGCAGGAGAAATTTGTACCAAGCAATTTTCAGATTACCGATAAAGAAGCTGGAACGGTAAAATGGAAGGTCACCAATACTTCTGAAAACCTGAAAATGGATTTAGAAGGTGCTTTAGAGTTTGATGGCTATGTACATTATGTAATTAAAGTAACGGCTTTAAAAGATGTCGATTTCAGTAATGTCGATTTTCATATCCCTTTTGATAAGAATTCTACAAAATATTTGATGGGCTTAGGTGAAAAAGGTGGCGTTAGACCAGATACCGTAAAATGGAAATGGGATGTAGCGAATAAAAATCAGGATGCCGTTTGGATCGGGAATGTAAATGCAGGCCTTTATTACAACTTAAGAGACGAAAACTATGTTCGCCCGCTTAATACTAATTTCTATCTTCAAAAGCCCTTATTATTGCCTAAATCGTGGGGTAATGGAGATAAAGGTGGTATCCAGATCAATGTTAAGGGCAGTTCGATGCTGGCTGATAACTTTACCGGTGCAAGAAGCATGAAAAAAGGCGATGTGTTATATTATAATTTCAATTTACTGATCACACCATTCCATCTACTTAACACCGATTTTCAATGGGACAACCGTTTCTATCATAAATATGGTGACTTAGATACGATCAAAGCTAAAGGTGCAACGGTGGTGAACATTCACCATGCCACGCCGATCAACCCTTGGATCAATTATCCATTTATCGAATGGAAAAAGATGAAAGATTATATCGGTAATGCACATTCAAAAGGATTAAAAGTTAAAATTTACAATACTGTTCGCGAACTTTCTAACCATGCATACGAGTGGCCGGCTTTAAGGAGTTTAGGTACTGAAGTATACTCTCCTGGTAAAGGAGGAGGCTTTAGCTGGTTACAGGAGCATTTAGATTCCAATTATATTGCTGCCTGGTTTGTTCCTGAAATAAAAGATGCCGCCGTAATTAACAGCGGAATGAACCGTTGGCACAACTATTACGTAGAAGGAATGAATTGGTTGGTAAACAACGTTGGGATTGATGGTGTTTACCTGGATGATGTGGCATTTGACCGTGTAACCATGAAGCGTATAAAACGTGTGTTGACACAGGATAACCACCCTGGTATTATCGACTTGCACTCTGCCAATCAATACAATAAAAGTGATGGCTTTAACAATAGTGCCATTTTATACCTGGAACATTTTCCTTATTTAAACCGTTTATGGTTTGGCGAATATTTCGATTACCAAAAAAACAATCCCGATTTCTTTTTAACAGAGGTAAGCGGAATACCTTTTGGATTAATGGGAGAGATGTTACAGGATGATGGAAACCCTTGGCGTGGTATGATTTACGGCATGACAAGCCGCTTGGGATGGTCTGACAAAAGTGACCCAAAACCATTATGGAAAGCCTGGGATAATTTCGGCATAAAAGGATCTGAGATGATCGGTTACTGGAGCGAAAACTGTCCGGTTAAAACTGATAACCCCAAAGTATTGGCAACTGTATACAAACAAAAAGGTAAAACAATGATTTCATTAGCAAGCTGGGCAGAAGGAGATGTAAAGGTTAATTTAACTATCGATTGGGCCAAGCTGGGGTTAGATGCCGGGAAAGTAAAATTAGCCGCTCCTTCAATTGACAAGTTTCAAACTTCGGGAAGTTATCCTGATGGAAAATCTGTTCCTGTTGAAAAAGGAAAAGGTTTGATTTTGATAGTAGAATAGTTTATATAAGTTTTCGTCATTGCGAGGCACGAAGCAATCTTAATGCGCTAAAAGGTAGCGATAGTTGTAGGATTGTTTCGTGCCTCGCAATGACGATTTTTTGCATTATACCTTTACATTCTCCATTCCGTACTGTTTCAGTACATCTGCTGGAACACCGGCCCACTGGTTTGGTGCATTACCAACATAACCAATATCCTTTACACCAATTTCTGTCGTGTAAAAACCCGATGCTGTTAAGTTTCTCATTCTATTGAAAAAAGTTACACCAGCCTGCATTTCTGGTCTGGCTTTTTTAGGATATGCAATTTCATCTACAATCGAAATTTGCTGATCCTCGGATGCCTCAACAAATGATTTTTGGAATTTATTAAAGCTGTACACATCCAGCCATTTCAGGCCGCCACGCATCGGTACTTTATGTTCAGGAATATCTTTTACAATAAATTCGATAAACTCAGGCACTTTGGCGTCAGATGCGCTGCCCGATACTTCATCTTTAGGAATGATAATATCAGCCAGAACTGTAATGGTAGCCATTTCATGTTTAGTGAAAAAGGTTTCAGCTTTTAATTTCTTATCACGGTCTATTTCCCATTGTTCTCTTCCGGCTTCTTTTGCAGTTTCTTCTGGTGCGGCTACTTCGGTTTTTGTTTCAGGTTGTTTACAGGCATCGAGCAGCACGGTTGTGCTGATGGCTGTTAAACCTAATGCTTTTAGTGAATCACGTCTGTTCATATGGCAATTCTTTAAATGTTTTGTTTTTTCTTTTGAGCTAAAATATATTCGGCTGTACGCATCGAAAGCGCTAAAATCGTCCAGGTGGCATTTTTATCACCTTGTTGAACAAACGGACCAGCATCAACCACAAACAGGTTTTTACAGTCGTGTGCCTGGCAATATTTATTTAACGCCGATTTTTTAGGATCGTCGCCCATGCGGATGGTTCCAACTTCGTGAATAATTTTTCCTGGGTTCAGTAAACCATAATTGGTATCTGCGCCCTGAATTTCGGAGGTAACCACGGCACCCATTTCTTTCATAATCGAAAGAAAGGTTTCCTGCATGTGCTTAGCCTGTAGAATTTCATCTTTGGCCCATTTATAGTTAAACCTTAAAACAGGAATACCATATTTATCCACGGTGTCCGGATCAATTTCACAGTAGTTGTCTTCTCTGGCAATTGCCGTTCCACGACCAGCCATGCCAACGCCAGTTCCATAGAAACGGCGATAATCATCCTTTAACGATTTTCCATAACCTCCTGCTTCTTTCATTTTGCCATCTCTGCCAGGTACCATTCCGTTCATCTGGGCTACACCGCCGCCAAAACCATATGCAGGCATACCCATGCCACCCCAATATTCGATGTGGTAACCACGGGGGAAGTTTAGTTTACGGTTATCTAACCACCAGGGCGAATAGATATGTACACTGCCCAAACCATCCTCATTGTAACGTTTTCTGTCCATTAACTGTGGAAGAAAGCCCGAAACACTTGCTCCGGTAGAGTCATGCAGATATTTTCCAACCACGCCACTACTATTGGCCAGGCCATTTGGATGAGAAGTTGATTTTGAATTTAATAAAATACGTGCCGATTCACAGGCACTGGCACCTAAAATAACGAGTTTGCCATTTACCTGATATTCTTGCAGGTCTTTACGGTTTACGTATGAAACGCCCTTTGCAGTACCGTCTTTATCGGTAATTACTTCGCGCACCATGGCATCGGTAATTACAGTAAGGTTTCCTGTTTTTACTGCAGGATTCACCAAACATGATGATGATGAAAAATCGCCATAAACCTTGCAGCTTCTTCCGCACTGACCGCAGTAGAAACAAGGTGCACGGTCGTTGTTATTGGGTAAGGCTTCGGTAAGCACAGACCCACGGCCGGTAATTACTTTTACACCCGCTTTTTCTGCACCTTTTTTGATAAAAAGTTCGTTTAATCTTGGTTTTGGCGGTTTCATAAAGATTCCGTCTGGCTCGTTCTCTAAACCTTCTGCCGTTCCATAAATACCGATCATACGGTCAACTTTATCGTAGAACGGTTTTACATCCGCGTAAGTAATGGGCCAGGCATCGGTTAAACCATCTTTAGGTTTAAAATCGTCCGGACCCATCCGTAAAGAAATTCGTCCCCAGTGATTGGTACGGCCACCGAGCATCCGCGAACGGAACCATTCGAATTCGCTTTTGTTTTTCTGGGTATAGGGTTCGCCTTCTAATTCCCATCCTCCATACGAAGCATCAAAATCTCCAAACGGACGCGTTGTACTGGCACCACGACGAGGAGATTCCCAAGGCCATTTTAATTGATGTGAATCTAATCGCGGATCGAAATTTTGACCAGCTTCGAGCATTAAAACCTTTTGACCTGCATGTGCCAGAACATATGCAGCCATTCCACCTCCCGCACCTGAGCCAACAACAATGGCATCATAAACGGTAGGCGATTTTTTTATCTGAAAGTCACTCATTGATTATGGTTAGCTATTTTTATATACTCTAATCTAAAGCTAATTTTTTTGAAATAGAAGTGTTCGGCTATTTTGGAATCAATATAGATAATATTGCCCATGCGTATTTCTAAATCGTATTACGTGAGTGCTTGATTAGCCGTTTTTAAGTAAATAAATCTTAAATGGTCGCCCTATTGTTACATTATCATGGATATGTTCTGCTCCGGATAAACTTGACTATCTTTGTCCTTAAAATTTATCGATGCCAGTGTTAGAATATATAGAACAATTTACCATAGCTTTAAAAGAAAGCTTAAATGCAGCAACTTTTGTAAAGGTATCTTTAGGACACTATAAAGGAGAAGAGGAAGCATTAAAGCAGATTCTTATCCGCAAAGTGGTGATTAAACGCGAAGATAAACTGGCCTTTACCTATCGCTATAAAACCCGCGATGTGGTGAAAAACTATGCAGTTGATGAAGCAATAGGCTTGATTGCCGATTATCTCGAAAAAGGTTTTAAAATCGGTACTTTGTTTACCACCGAAAAGGATCTGATTTTGGAGGAACTGAACAATGGCAAGGTTGTTTTTAGGGAAAGCAAAGCATCAAGTGCAGCAGCGCCATCTGCCAGTCACGATAAAGAAAAAGCCAGGTTGATTAAACCAGAGGCAAAGTCTTATTTAACGGAACTGAAAATCACCGATGCAGAAGAGAAGGTTTTCAAAAATGCGCAGGATAAATTCCGCCAGATTAACCATTATATCGAAATTTTAAGTTCTTTAATTAAAGAGCTGCCAGAAGGAACCATTAAAAAGGTTGCTGATATGGGTTCAGGTAAGGGTTATCTAACTTTTGCACTCTACGATTATCTGCATTCGGTTTTAAAGCTCGAAACTGAAGTTGTAGGCGTGGAATATAGGCAGGATATGGTTGATTTGTGTAACCAGGTTGCTGTAAAATCTGCTTTCGATAAATTAAACTTTGTTCAGGGAACGATTGAAGATTATAAGGCTGAGGAGGTGAATCTCTTAATTGCATTACATGCCTGTGATACCGCTACCGACGATGCCATTTTTAAAGGGATAAAAGCCAATGCGGAGCTGATTGTTGTTGCGCCTTGTTGCCACAAACAGATCCGGAGAGAGATTGAGCAAAATAAAGTGAAGAATGATGTTTCGTTTTTAACTAAATATGGTATCTTTTTAGAACGTCAGGCCGAAATGGTTACCGATGGGATACGTGCACTGATCTTAGAATATTTTGGCTATAAAACCAAAGTTTTCGAATTTGTTTCGGATGCACATACACCTAAAAATGTGCTTGTGGTGGGGGTAAAGAGCAAAGCGCATAGTGCAGAGCGAAAAGCGGAGATTTTACAAAAGATTAAAGCGAGCAAGGAATATTTTGGAATTGGCTATCATCATTTAGAAAGATTGTTGGAGCTTTAATTTAACCGCAAAGAATGCAAAGTTTTTCGCAAAGAAACGCAAAGCCATTGCCGAAATCATGATGCTAAGGTTAAGCTATAAGGAAGCATCGTCATTCTGTCCCGAATATTCGGGATCAGAATCTATCAAACCAAACGGATATTTTCAGTCGGTGAGACACCGACCGATAAGACGTATCGAACTTACAGATGCAACAAAATCAACGCAATTAATGCCGGTATGGACTGTACATAAAGAATTTTTTTACTTGCTGTGGCTGCACCATAAATGCCAGCAATAATGACACAGGTTAAAAAGAATATGGCCACATAAAATTTCCAGTGATGATCGGCTATACATAACGACCAAATTAATCCTGCTGCTAAAAAGCCATTGTATAATCCCTGGTTTGCTGCCAATGTTTTTGTTGGCACAAATAAATCTTTTGGTATGGTTTTAAAAACTTTTGGCGCTCTTGTGGTCCAGGCGAACATTTCTAACCAAAGGATATAGATGTGGATGAAGGCTACTAAGCCGATTACGATTTGTGCTGCTAATTGCATTATACAGATTTAAATGATTGCACCGATTGATTGTGATTTAAAGATATAAAACTTTGAGGGCATTTAGATGATTACTCATTATTTCTGCTTGTGGTTTTATCACCGAAGCGCTAAAAACTGCTGTTCAATAAACCCGATAATAGCGGACACGAGTGAAACGGAGTAAAGCGGTTAGCTCCAAAGGAGTCCCTTTAGGACGGGGCTGTTGCCTCCGAAGCACTGCTGACTTTCATTTTCAGATCATTTTAAGGAATTTGCACTTTGCTTTAGTCTTTAAGCTTTAACCTTTCAGCTTATTCTGTCATGCTGTCAGTAAACTATAGCCTCTTTTTTTACATTTTATCAGTCTTTTACCGGTATTATCTGCCAAAACCCAATTGGCACAAGCATTGTTTAATAGGAGTAGAAATTATAATACTTTAAAAAGAGAAAATACAAATACAATGGGAAAAATTATTGGAATAGACTTAGGAACAACAAACTCTTGCGTGAGCGTAATGGAGGGCAACGAGCCTGTAGTTATCGCAAACAGTGAGGGTAAACGTACTACACCGTCTATTGTTGCTTTTGCAGAAAACGGTGAGCGTAAGGTTGGCGAGCCTGCTAAACGTCAGGCTATAACCAACCCAACAAAAACGATATATTCGATTAAACGCTTTATGGGTAACAGCTACGACGAAAGTGCGAAAGAAGCTGGGCGTGTACCATATAAAGTAGTTAAAGGTGATAACAATACACCACGTGTTGAAATCGACGACAGAAAATATACTCCACAAGAGATTTCTGCAATGATTTTACAGAAAATGAAAAAAACTGCTGAAGATTTCTTGGGTCAGGAAGTAACTGAAGCGGTAATTACTGTACCAGCTTATTTTAACGATGCACAACGTCAGGCTACTAAAGAAGCTGGCGAGATTGCAGGTTTAACTGTAAAACGTATCATTAACGAGCCTACTGCAGCTGCTTTAGCTTATGGCTTGGATAAAGCACACAAAGACATGAAAATTGTTGTTTTTGACTGTGGTGGTGGTACGCATGACGTTTCTGTTTTAGAATTAGGTGATGGTGTTTTCGAAGTAAAATCTACTGATGGTGATACACACTTAGGTGGTGATGACTTTGACCACATTATTATTGATTGGTTAACTAGCGAATTCAAAGCTGAAAACAGTATGGATTTAGCTAAAGACCCAATGGCTTTACAACGTTTGAAAGAAGCTGCTGAAAAAGCTAAAATCGAGTTATCAAGCACAACTTCGACTGAAATTAACTTACCATACATCACTGCTGATGCTAGCGGCCCTAAACACTTAGTACGTACATTATCCCGTGCTAAATTTGAGCAATTGGCAGATAGTTTGATTAAACGTACTATCGATCCTTGTAAATCTGCTTTGAAAAATGCTGGTTTAAGCACAAGCGATATCGACGAAATTATCTTGGTAGGTGGTTCTACACGTATTCCTGCTATTCAGGAAGCGGTTAAAGCTTTCTTCGGTAAAGAGCCAAGTAAAGGTGTTAACCCTGATGAGGTTGTGGCAATCGGTGCTGCTATTCAAGGTGGTGTGTTAACTGGTGATGTTAAAGATGTATTGTTATTAGACGTTACGCCTTTATCATTAGGTATCGAAACTATGGGTGGTGTAATGACTAAATTAATCGAGTCTAACACAACTATCCCAACTAAAAAATCGGAAACTTTCTCAACTGCAGCTGATAACCAGCCTTCAGTAGAAATCCATATTTTACAAGGCGAGCGCCCAATGGCTGCTCAGAACCGTACAATTGGCCGTTTCATTTTAGATGGTATTCCACCAGCACCTCGTGGTGTGCCTCAGGTAGAAGTATCGTTTGATATTGATGCCAACGGTATCTTACACGTTAGTGCTAAAGATAAAGCTACCGGCAAAGAGCAAAAAATCCGTATCGAAGCATCTTCAGGTTTAACTGATGCTGAGATCAAAAAAATGAAAGAAGAAGCTGAAGCTAATGCAGCAGACGATGCTAAGCAGAAAGAAGAAGCTGATAAAATCAATGGTGCTGATGCTTTAATCTTCTCAACTGAGAAACAATTAAAAGAGTTTGGTGATAAATTATCTGCTGATAAAAAAGCACCGATCGAAGCTGGTTTAGAGAAATTAAAAGCAGCGCACGGTTCTCGTAACTTTGCAGATATCGATGCAGCACAAGCTGAATTGCAAAATGCATGGAACGCAGCATCTGAGGAAATGTACAAAGCTGGTGAGCAACCTCAGGGTGGCGAACAAGCACAAGCTGATGGTCAGCCTCAAGGTGGTGGCGATAACGTTACCGATGTTGATTTTGAAGAAGTAAAAGAAGACGATAAGAAATAATAGTCTTAAGTCTGAGTCCTGAGTCGTAAGTCTTGGGAGGATAAAATAAAAGCGTTTCTGATTAAATTCAGGAGCGCTTTTTTTGCTTTTAAGCATTGACCATATAAGAGATGTAAAACCCCATTAAGCTTATATGTTTCTAATATGTCTTATATGGTTAAAAGAATTTGGAAATGAATGGTTCTGTGCTTTTCAGGAACTAAAGCCCCGCCATCGCTGTAGCCCTCATGAAAAATTCGGGGCTGCCGCTGCTGTCGGGTTTAGGAAGGGCGTTTAGTACTTTTGGAAGGGTTTGAATAGCGATAAGGTGAACTTATGTGTTCCTTAAATGCCTGGTATGGTTAAATATTGGCATATTGTTTAATTTTTTTTGCTAAACGCAGAAACGATCCTTTCGGTTATAAAACTGTAGAATAAACAATTTATTCCTAGTCCGAGAAAGAAGAAAATTCCATCCATAAAGTTGAAAAATATGGTATGCGTAGGAAAACGAAAGATATAAAATAGTTTGGCTAATGCTTGTATTACGGTACTATTGCCATCCGTACCTTCATCAACAGCTCCAGCTGCAAGAAGCGTTATGAAAGTGAAAATACAAAAAATGAACATGGCAGGAATAAAAAGCCAAACCTTAAAATTATTTATTTTCACCTTCTTCTTTTTAAAATCATATGTATGTGGGGATTCGACTAGGTTATTTTGAAACTAAATTAAATTCTGTTCAATAATATCCTGTAACTCTTTTTCGTTCGCAGCAATTTCTTGCAATAGTTTAAACTGATTCTTGGTCCGGTCTAAATTTTGTGTGGGGTAACTAATAGGATAGTACTTGTTACCGCTCAAATAATCAGTTAAGAAGCGCAGGGCCTGCATATAAATCATGTATTTGCCTGAGAATAAGATGAGTTCTTTTTCTGTTTCTGTCAAAATACTTTTCATTTCGGATAAATAACCCTTTATCGTGGCCTCAAAGTAAGGTAAGCGTATTTTAGTCTTATCTAAATCAGTTTCATTTTCAGAGAAGGCACAAAGATAAGTACGCATCATATCGCCCAGGTCAGAAATGAATTTACCAGGCATAATCGTGTCTAAATCGATTACGCAGATACCCTCGTAAGTCTTATTATCTAATAAAACATTGCTGATTTTGGTATCGTGGTGCATTACACGATCAGGGAAATCAGTTCTGTGCGAGTATGAGGTATAATAATCTAAAATATATTTATGTGCTAAAGCATCTTCAATTTGTGCTTTTGCCTCATCTTTTAATGTTTCTTCTGCATGGCTTAGGGCTAAAATAAACTGTTCGTACCTTAAGCCTAAATCGTGGAAACCTGGGATAGTAGGCTGAAGTGTTTTCGCATCAAAATCATCCAATAATCTACTCAGTTTGCCAAATTGTTTTGCAGCTTCATATGCTTGCTTAGGATCGGCTAAAACTTCTAATGAGATGGTATTTGGCACGAAAGGAAGCATCCGCCAGTATTGATGATGAATGTGCGCCATTTCTTCACTATTTGTTGTAGAAACAGGCTTTATGAAAAGATATTCAGGGTAAGTGAAGGTGAGGTAATCGGCAATAGACCTCAGATTGTTGGCAATGGCCTGGGGTGATTTAAAAACCGAAGTATTTATATTTTGAAGAATGTATTTCTTCTTTTCGGATAGGGGTGAAAGCAAATAAGTACGGTTAATTAAACCCGTACCTATTTGTGTAATTTTTGTATTTTCTTTAGCGTATCCGTAGGCTTTTAAAACTTCGGAATCTAAATTTAGCTCCATAGTTTTTCTGGATATGTTCCGTTTTTAACCAATTGGTCAATACTATCCTGAACATAAGGTTTGTCTTCTTTATACGTAACACCAAACCATTTGTTTGAGGTTGGCACTACTTTGAAGGTTGCAATATTGCTTTTTACCAGGTTTTCGCCAATTAATGGAATAAAGAATTCAGCCTTAGGCTTATCTTTGTTTGCTTCAGCAAATTCTCTGAACAATTCTTCCGTAATTTTGAAAACCGCTGGTGTAAATCCCCAGAAATTCATTGAAACAGGCGTTTCATAAGCTAAAGGGAACTCTTCGCCATTTTCTTCGTAAAAAATATTGCCATCTTTAGGATAAACCTTTGTACGTTCTACAATTTCTTTTAAGTTACCAGATTCATCTACCTGGCAAACACCACGCGAAACGGCACCAAACTCTGATAGGGTTTTGCCGATCTCATAGCCGATAATAGAATAATTGCTATCCATTACTTCGGTGGTTAAGAAATCGACCATTTTTTTAAAGGCATCGTAACCATAATAATCATCAGCGTTTATTACACAGAATGGTTCTTTAATTACGTTTCTGCCCGAAAGGATTGCATGTGCGGTACCCCAGGGTTTCTCCCTATATATTTCTTCTTCTATGCCAAATTGTTTTAAATCGAAGTTTTGGAAAACATAATCTGTTTCTATTCTACCTGCAAGCTTCGGTTCAAAAATGGCTTTAAATTCGTTTACAAACTCTTCTTTAATAATAAATACAACTTTGCCAAAGCCAGCATTAATTGCATCATATATTGAATAATCGATAATGGTTTCTCCATTTGGGCCGAAACCATCGATTTGTTTCATACTTCCGTAACGGCTAGCCATTCCTGCAGCCAATATTAATAGGGTGGGTTTCATCTATTATTTATTATTTTTTGTGGGTGAAGACCTCGATGATGGAACGATTAATTCACCATCATGGTTTCATTTTGCGAAATTAGTTATTTGAGCGTTTATTGTGTTAATTAATAAGTTTTTTTAAAATCCAAAAAGTCCACCACCGGTTTTTGAACGTGTTTTCTTTCCTGTAAGCATGCCAAAAATACCGCGAACAATTTCTTTACCAATCTGGCGTGTTATTGTTGCGCCCATTACCTGTTCAACAAGGCTCTTTTCGCCCGGTTTAGGCTTGCTTTCCTGTTCGGCCTGTTTCTGAGCCTCAACTTCCTGCTTTTCTTGTTCTGCTGCTGCAGTTTGCTCATTAATGCGTTTAGTTAAAATATCATAAGCACTTTCAGGATCGACAGGATCTTTATATTTAGTATACTTCGAACTGGCATGAACAAGCTGATCGAAATCTGCAGCGGTAAGTGGCCCCATTACAGCCCTTGGTGGGGTAAGCATAGTAGCAGATACTTCCGTTGGTATACCTTTTTCATTTAATACGGTAACCAAAGCCTGCCCTGTTCCAAGCGAAGTTAATATTTTATCGATCTCATAGAAATCTGATTTTGGATACGTATTAACAGTTTTTTTCAAGGCATCTACATCATTAGGGGTAAATGCCCTTAATGCATGTTGCACGCGGTTACCCAATTGCCCTAAAACACTTTCAGGAACATCGGTAGGTGCCTGGGTGCAGAAGAAAACACCAATTCCTTTTGAACGGATTAACCTGATAATGGTTTCAATCTGCTCTAAAAATGCTTTCGAAGAATTTTTGAACAATAAATGTGCTTCATCAAAAAAGAAGATCAGTTTTGGTTTGTCTAAATCGCCAACTTCGGGCATGGTATTAAATAACTCAGCCAGTAAGCTCAATAAAAATGTAGAATATAATACGGGCTGATTTTGAACATCTGCAATATTTAACAAACTGATGGTTCCTTTGCCATCAACACGTTCGAAAAGATCTTCAATGTCAAAAGATTTTTCGCCAAACATACCTGCTAGTCCTTGCTGCTCTATGGCGACAATTTTTCTTAATATTGTACCGGAAGTAGCGGTAGAAATGGTGCCATAACTACTTTTTATTTCGGCGGCTCCGGCACCTTCTGATAAATAAGAAACTAATTTCTTTAAATCATTTAAGTCGATAATCGGCATTTTGTTATCGTCGGCGTATTTGAATATTACTGCCATAACGCCTGACTGGGTATCATTTAAATCTAATACTTTCGATAAAAGTGTTGGCCCGAATTCTAATACCGTTGCCCGCATCTGAGAACCCATTTTACCCGAAAGGGAGTAAATTTCGATGGGAAAGCCTAATGGAGAAAAAGGTTTGTTGAGCTGTTGTGCTCTTTCTTCTATTTTTGGATTAACGGAACCGGGCTGGTTTAAGCCTGATAAATCGCCCTTCACATCTAACATAAAAACAGGTACGCCGGCATCTGACAGTTGTTCTGCCAGTAACTGTAGGGTCCGTGTTTTACCTGTTCCGGTTGCTCCAGCAATTAAACCATGTCTATTCATCATTTTTAGCGACAAATTAACCTCAGCTTCACTGTAAACCTGACCGTCTAAAATTCCGGCGCCTAAATAAATGTACGAGCCTGTAGGGGCATAGGTTGATTTTATTTTTTCGATGAATTTTGAAGAAAGATCGCTCATTTTTTTAAATTAGATTGCCAATTTAAGAAAGATATCTTAAAAAGATTGTGTTTTTGTTTCCACTTTTAATGCAAAATACTGCACAAACGGTTGTTTAATGGTGTTGGTTAAGCTGCTTATAATAATTTAGTTCGTTCTGAAGTGCAGTTATTTCTTCCTGCATATTTTGCAATTGATTAAGCAGATGCGAAACAGCATGAATACCCTCTAAGTTGATTTCCAGATCATGTGCTAGACGAAGATATTGCTCCAATTTGGTCAATTCATCAACTGGCAAAAAGAGCGATTGCTTTTTAACGGTGGTGTGGATCAGGCCGAAATCTTCAAGCGATTGGATAAAGTTGATCTCTACGTGGTGGTAAGCACAGATGTCTTCTACAGGTATTAGATTGGTTCCCATAATGGTTAGAATTTGGAAAGTTTTTCGAATAGTTCTTTTTGTTCGACATTTAGATTGGTAGGTAATTTTACCTGCCACTTGATATATAAATCCCCAAACTGATTTTCTTTTTTATAAAGTGGAAACCCTTTTCCTTTTAAACGTAAAGTAGCATCGGGCTGTGTTCCCTCTGGCACTTTAAGTTTGACCTTGCCGTTTAAGGTTTCTACAATTTTTTCGCCACCTAAAATGGCAGTATATAGGTCTATTTCTTCCTGGAGGTAGATGTCGTTCCCTTTTCGTTTAAATTTAGGATGATCTGTAATGTTAAATTTGATGTATAGATCTCCTGGAGGGCCATTGTTAACACCTGGTGCACCGTAACCTGGTAGTTTAATTTTCTGCCCATTTTCTACGCCCGCCGGAATGGTAATGCGTACTTGTTTGCCGTTTACGGTTAAGGTCTGTTTGTGTGTGGTATACGCATCGAGTAGATCCAATTGCAAATCGGCATTGTAATCCTGACCTTTAAAAGGAGAATTTCTACTGCTCCTGCCTCCGCCTCCGCCAAACATCGAAGAAAAGAAATCAGAAAAATCTTCGCCTCCAAAACCTCCTGAATAACTATTACCGCCATATCCGCCGCCTTGCGACTGGTATTGCCTTTGCTGCTGTTGCTGGGCATCTAACTGATCGGCATGTTGCCAATCTTTACCATACTTGTCATATTTCTTACGCTTTTCCGGATCACTTAAAACTTCGTTTGCCTCATTAATTTGCTGAAATTTTTTATTGGCTTCTTCATTGTTGGGATTAAGATCAGGGTGGTGCTTTCGGGCTAATTTTCTATAAGCTTTTTTAATATCCTCAGTTGTTGCATCTTTTTTTAAATCGAGGATTTTATAATAGTCTATGTAGTCCATAATGGCTTTAACAAATAAGTAAAAGTAATGTTCAATTTAATTGTATAAATGTAGGTTTTATAATGGTGTATTTCAATGGGAATTGTCTTAACCACTTAGTTGGTAGTTTGTTTGTAGTTTGAAGTACCTTATAATTAAGTTGAGAAAGTTAAGGTTTTGTTTCCGCAGATTACGCTGATCTCCGCTGAGTATATCCCATCAACGGTTTACACCTTCTATCCCAGGTTAAATAGCCCTGATGGCAGCGAAATCCCTTTTGGTTAATGATGGATTATTAATCGGCACGGATATCCAAAAGGATTGTAGCGGACAGCAGGATGGAACCCGACCTAATGTTGCTGTCATTGCGCTCCAGATCCTCAAAATATTAATCATGCGTGTGCAGTTAGATGTTACCATCTGACTGATTAAGGAACTTTAGCATAAACATAATTATAAGAAAGGCAGAAACTAAGTGATTGAACTAATATTACTTTATCGTATCAGATAGGAATAACTGTCAGCGCGCAAAGGAAAGGCCGTTAAACAAAAAAAGCGCCCCATATAGAGGCACTTTAATCGATAAAGGTAGAGAGAGAGATTTATTTTTTGTTTTTCACATATTTTTCTAACCATTGGTCTTGTTCCCAAAGCATGTGAAGCAAATTTTCTTTGCCGCGGTAGCTGTGTGCTTCATAAGGTAAAAATACAAAACGGGTAGTGCCGCCTGCACCTTTAATCGCATTGAACAAACGTTCGCTATTAATAGGGAAAGTGCCTGGGTTATCGTCAGAATCGCCGTGGATTAACAATATTGGAGTTTTAATTTTATTTGCATAACTGAACGGGCTCATTTCGTAATACAACTGCGGTACTTGCCAATAAGTACGCTCTTCGTTTTGAAAACCAAAGGGCGTAAGCGTCCGGTTATAAGCTCCGCTGCGGGCAATACCTGCAGCAAAGAGATTAGTGTGAGCCAATAAGTTTGCGGTCATAAATGCGCCATAACTATGCCCTCCAACGGCCATCCGTTTTTTATCGCCAACGCCTAAATCAGCCAGTTTATTAATGGCTGCCTCCGCATTGAGTTGTAATTGATCTACAAAGGTATCGTTAGGCTTTTTACCATCTTTGGCAACAATTGGCATTTCTGCGTTATCTAATACGGCATAACCACGGGTTACCCAGAAAATGGGAGAGGCCCAGCTAATGGTAGTAAATTTGTCTTTCGATCCACGGATCTGTGCCGCATCTGCTGCAGAGTTAAACTCGCGTGGGTAAGCCCAAATTAATGAAGGTAATGGACCATCTTTGTCTTTGTTGTAACCTTTGGGTAAATACAGATCGCCTGTTAAATCTACACCATCGGCACGTTTGTAAGAAATTTTCTGTTTGGTAATGCCTTCTAAAGATGGATATGGATTAGTGAAATTAGTAATGGGTTGATCGGCGATGCGAAGCATCAGGTTTTTAATAAAGTAGTTGGGGACTAATTTTTGACTCTCTTTACGGGTAAGCAAAACCAGTTTGTCAGGATTAATTACATCGCTTACATATTCGAAGGTTCCTTCGGCGCTGCGCCAGATAATCTCATTCTTTTTAGTGGTTAAATCGAATTTGGCTAAGAAAGGTAAGTCTCCTTTTTCTGATGAACCTACTATATTGTTCATTAACAGTTTAGTGCCATTGTCAACCGTTTTAATTACCTGTCGGCCATATTTGTTTTTAGTAGTAACCGGAGAACCAGGGTTACCATAGGCATCTGTTTGATTACGGCTGTACAATTCTTCTGCTTCGCCTGTTGTAGGGTTATAACGGCTCACTTTATTGGTTTGTTTGCTGCGTAAACCTTCCATAATGAGGGCAAGGTTGGCATCACCCCATTGCACGCCACGGTAACGGGTCTGTGTTTTAAATAATTCTTTTTCTGTGCCGGTAAAAGGTGCACTTAGCGCATAAACTGCATCATGAAAGGGAACATCTTTTTTAATTAAACCGCTATCCAATGGTTTGCTCCAAACCAGTGTAGCAGGTTCATCATCCCTCCAATCGAAACCACGCGGTACATTTTGCGTATTGTCGTAACCAGATGGTGTACCTTCAGATGAAGGCAGTTCAGCAATAACCTTAATGGTTTTACCGGTTAAATCGGTAATGGTTACTGTTGATGGAAAACCGTTTGCAGTAACCAAATAAGAAAAAGGTTTGCGTATAGTTTCGATCATCATGTAATTTTTATCAGGCGATAAACTTGTCGAACCGTAAATAGCTGGTTTTCCAATTGCCGTTTCTACACCTGCTGTATTTTTTACCAATTGGGAGGTTGCAAAAAACTCGAACAATTGTTCATCGAAAGGTGATTTAATTAAATCCTGAAAAGTGGCGCTAGGTGCGGCTTTACCTAAATTTTGCTGAATGGTTGGCCCTTTTGGCATCAATGGTTTTGTAGGTGCAGCACTTGCTGGTTTAGTTACCGTACGGTAGATAATGGTATTATCATTTAACCAGGTAAGGCCACTACCTAAAACCACATTTAAAAAAGCCTTATTGGTTTTGACAGCTTTTTTTGTAGCCAGATCAATAATATAAAGATCTACTCCTTTTTGAGTGGTATGGGTAAAGGCAATTTTATTTTCTGACGGGTTCCAGCTAATGTTGCTGGCATATAGTGGTTTTGGCAGTCCTGTAACCTGAAACGTTTGGTTGGATTTGATGTTTTTTAAGCTAAAATTGTTGATGTAGGTTTGCCTGCTGGGTGAGTAATTATTTGGGTTTAACCTTAAACCTGCAATTCTGTATTCGGGCAAAGCCAGTTCTTCGACTGAGGGATAGGAGTTGCGCTCGCTAAACAAGATCCATTCTGCTTTGCCATCAATACTTACGCCAGGTGTTGGTTTGGCAAGTAATAAATCGGCAATTTCTTTTGGGGGTGTTTGGTAGCTTACTGCATCTTGTGCAACCGAGTTAAGCGAAACACAAGCGCCCGCTATCAATAAATAGAGGTGTAATTTTTTTATCATTTCCGGTTAATTTGTTCGAAATAAGGAATAATCAAATATTGTAAAATTTAACTTATTACCGCGTAACTTCTTATTTACATCATGAAGGGATACTTGTAAAGAGCTCGTCATCGCGAGGAACGAGGAAGCAATCTTTCCTGCTAACGATCGTTGCCAGAAAGATTGCTTTCGCGAAGGTCGGGACAGGCTGTCGGCTGAAAAAGCTTTCTCGCAACGATGATACTTGAAGTGATTTATCTCCGTTAATATATCCTGTCATCTATATTGATCTATATATAATAAATTGACCCTCAGAATGACATATCTATAAATTTGTGCAGCTATGGCAAAAGAAAAGCACTAATCAACGGCGGCTTCAGCTCCATCATACATTTTCCATCCTTAAGGATATAAACTTTTTATCCGCTCTACAGAATTGATAGTCATTTCTTTTAAAACCGCAACATCGATATCGCTCATTTTTTTTAGGTAAATACAAGCTTTCGCTGTTTTGTGTTTGCCAAATTTAGCCAGTAGTTCTTCACGATCTTTAAATTGCGAAGATAAGTATAAAGCTATGGCATCTTTACGTGGCGAAAAACCAACCAATGGTGCATCGCCCTCCCGGCCGCTTTCATATTTGTAATGGTAACTTCCAAAACCAACAATGGCATTTCCCCACATTTTAGCTTCAAAACCTGTGATTAAACTTAAGATATCCGACAGGTTAAAACAATCTGCTCTTTTATTTTCATCGGGAATGGTATTTAAAAAGTCTGGAACGCTTAAATCGTTTTCGGTAGTTTTATTCTTTGCCATGTCTTTTTTTATAATGAATATAAGATTTGATTAAATAATTTCAATTTCTGCGGCAATTGTATTTAAAGTAATACGTTATTTCTTGGGAAAAGTAGATTTAGAAATCACTCATTTTGAGCATATTTCACAGTAATTCGCTAATGCAGTTTGACATATGTCAAAAAATCAACACCTTTTATACAACCTTATACACTTATTCTTACATTTGAATTGTCAATCGTCCCCGATAACTGATTTAATTATTTTTTCATTTTTTTTAAAATTAATTATCTCAATGACAACACAACAACTAAAACAAGGAGAAATTCTTGAACGCTTAGTGCGCAGAGATCGCATGGGCATCAGTGAGCTTTCAAGGAAACTTAATGTAAGCCGCAGAACAATTTACAACTGGTTTGGTCAAGACAGAATCGGGCATGAAGTAATTTGGCAGGTAGGCAAGTTATTAGGTCAGGATCTTTCTTCGGCATTTCCAGAAGCTTTCCCCAAGTACAACCCCGAATCCATCAATCAAGCGGCAGATCCCGGTAAACAAATCGGTTCGGATAATAATTCTGTGTATTTCTGGATGAATAAATATATTCATCTGCTAGAAAAATACAACGACCTGTTAATTACAGAAGAGCAGCAAGAGTTAGAGCCAATTAATAAGGAATTTCCACTTAGAAATAAAAGACCTGATACATTTTTATATCAATAAAACTAAGTTTTCGCCAATAGAAATAAGCTAAGTCATCCCGTTAGATTTTTCTTTTTATTTATATCTTAATCCTACCACTTCGTTTCCTATCTTCAACATTGTAATATTTTTAGGTATTAGCATCAAGAGCTTTTTAAATTTTCTAATTTGGTAACCATCAAATTTAGAAATGAGCGTATGATGACTACTTATCTGATGAAGTGTTTTTTTAGGGCCAATACCTTTATTCTTTGCTTTTTACTTCTTTCTTGCACTGTTAAAGCACAGCAAAAATTAAATGTGGCAATAGCAGGACTAACTCACGATCACGTTTATCTCATCATGAACAGCTACCAAAAAGCTGAAGTGAACATTATTGGTATTGCCGAAAGTAATCCTGGGCTTGTTAAAAGGTTTAAAAACCGCTATAAAATTCCCGATAGCTTATTTTATAATAACCTTACTAATTTATTAAAGAAAAAGAAACCTGATGTTGTTTTGGCATACAATGCTATAAGCGAACATTTGGCTGTAGTAGAAGCTGCCGCTCCCCTCGGCATATCGGTAATGGTAGAAAAACCATTGGCGATAACAGTTAAGCAGGCAGAAAGAATGGCTGAACTAGCAGTACAGTATAAAGTACATGTACTCACCAATTACGAAACTACCTGGTATCCGAGTAATCAAGAGCTTTACAAGGAAGTAAAGGAATCCAATACCATTGGTGCCTTACGTAAAATAATCGTGCACGATGGCCATCAGGGACCGAAAGAAATTGGAGTGAGTGCTGAGTTTTTAAGCTGGTTAACCGATCCCAATCAGAACGGGGCAGGCGCATTGGTAGATTTTGGCTGTTATGGTGCTAATTTAATGACTTGGTTAATGGATGGAAAAGCCCCAATTTCGGTTAGTGCAATTACCCATCAGATTAAAAAAGATGTTTATCCGAATGTTGATGACGATGCAACAATTTTATTGGAGTACCCATCGGCTACGGGGATTATCGAAGCATCGTGGAATTGGCCCTTTAGCATAAAAGATATGGAAGTATTTGGAGCAAATGGATACATGCAGGCCGTTAATGATAAAACGTTAAGGCTAAAGAATAATGGGAAGGATGATTATAAAATTTATCAGGCTAAGACATCGAAGCCAATTTATTCAAACCATTTAAGTTATCTGTCTGCAGTTTTAAAAGGAGAAATTAATCCAGCAAATGACTTATCATCGCTGCCGAATAATTTAATTGTGGTCAAAATTTTAGCGGCCGCTAAAAAATCAGCTCAAACAGGCAAAAAGGTGATTTTAAAATAGTCACTACATCATAAAAATAGCCACCTGTGCGATGGCTATTGGTAAGAAGAATAGTGTCTTCTCTATGGTGTGCCTGCCCTCCGCGGATCTCCCGCTCACAGGACTTTTTTATCTTTCTTTTATGCTTAACAATTTAGGCAATAGTTGGTTTTGATCCGCAAAATAATTTTGCACATCGTGTGGAAAATGTTAATATCTCTAAAAACGGATCAAGCGTAATCTACATCAAGAACTGGCAAAAAACTTATGGAGAAATTAACTGTTGAGACGGGTTTGGTTCGGAGTTGGTTCGGACTTAAGACGGAGTTGTGACAATGTTACCCGAACAAAGCCTGTTTAAACTCCGAGATTTATACATTACAAAATGCCAATAATGATTTACTTGAATGAAATTAAATATTAGGGCGTCATTTGCTGTGGTCAGTTTCTTCTGCCATGCGAATTATAAAAGGCTAGTAGATAACCTGAAAATGAATAAAATGTGTGGCTAAGGAGAAACTTAGATTGGGCTAACTTCTGCTCTATAGCTTAAATATTCATCTTCTTTCCCGGTCATAAGGGTTTTAGCCGCTTGTTTCCATATGAAGTATTGTACGCGTTTTTTGATTAAAACTTTTTAAGGTGTGTGATGTTTGTGATGTGGTTGCTGCCGATGATATAATTAAATCGTTTAGTGGCAAATTATCAAACATTAAATCATGGTCGAATTAAATAAAGAGCTTTTTTGTAACCTGGGCAACCGCTCTGTTGACGGGTATTTTATTTTCGATTATACGGCAAAAAATTTTTCATACCTCAATAAATCGATAAGTAAAATTTGGGAACTCGGCCTTGATGAAATTGCGGCTAATCCTCAACTACTTTTAGCGCGGGTACATCCTGAAGATATTGCACATGTAATGTCCTGTTACAAAGAATGCCTGGAAGAAGGTACGGAGAAAAAATATGAATTCAGGTTAATATTTGCCGGTAGAGAAAAATATGTGCGGGTAATTGTGTTTGCCGTTGCCGATGAGGAAGTAAAGCGTTTAGTAGGTACAGTAGAAGATACCACGATAATGCGGCACAATAAAATCCATATTGAACAAATAAACGCCCGAAAAAATATAACCTTAGAAGTATTGGCACACGACTTAAAGGAACCGTTGGCCATGATGAAATTAACTGCTTCGTCTATGAAAAATGGTGTTGCCCAAACAGGCGATGAGCAGATGATAAACTCACTAGCTTTTATTCTGGATATGTGTGAGCGTAACCTGCTTTTGGTACGGAGCATGATTAACCGGGAGTTTTTAAAATCGTCGGTAATAGAAATTGGCAAGGAGCGGGCCGATTTGGTCTGGGAACTTAGGGATGTTGTTCGTTTTTACAAACGATCGAAACTAGGCAAAATGAAGAATATTAAATTCACAAGTTCTGCCGAACAGATTTACCTGCACCTGGATAGCATGAAATTTATGCAGGTGATCAATAATCTAATCTCAAATTCAATAAAATTCACTGCCGATTATGGGAATATTACTTTACATGCCGAGGAATATGAAAGTACTGTTTTAATTACAGTAGCCGATAATGGGGTTGGAATTCCAGATGAGTTGCAGGCTGGCCTTTTTGATCATTTGCCCGAAACTTTAAGGCCAGGTTTGAAAGGCGAAGAATCGGGAGGATTTGGTATGGGAATAATCAAAGCAATTGTTGAATTGCACCAAGGGAAAATCTGGTTTAAAAGCAAAATTGGTATCGGAACTACCTTCTATATTGAGCTGCCTAAGTAGCCTTTTTTAATTTTAAAACAGTGTAAGTTATATTTGAATTATGATTAACATTATTCTTGCGGATGATCACCATATTATCCGAACCTCACTTAAAGCACTTATAGAAAAACACGAAGGCATCAAGGTTGTTGCAGAAGTATCAGACGGTTTGGCGGTTTTGGAACTTTTGGAAAAGGGAATAAAAGCTGATATCATTTTATCAGATATTGTAATGCCTGGGCTCGATGGAATAGGTTTAGCCAGTACCATTAAGGAGCGGGGATACGACGTGAAAGTAGTTGTTTTGTCTATTTTAGATGATGAAAAGTACGCGTCAAATGCCTTTACATCAGGCGCTTTTGCTTACCTGTCAAAAGATATCGAAGAAGATGAATTGCTGTTTTGCCTAAAACATGTAATGAAAGGAAAACGCTATCTTTCCTCTAATTTATGCATCTCCATTTTAGAGCGTTTTAATACCCAGTTAAATATGCTTTCGCAAAAAATGAATACTGAAATCAACTTTTCTGAACGCGAAATTAATGTATTAAAACTCATTGCAGATGGGTTGACGAATCAGGAAATAGCGGATAAATTGTACTTAAGCAGGCGCACAGTAGAGAGCCAGAGAGAAGCTTTAATCAGTAAAACCGGCACAAAAAACTCTGCTTCTTTGGTTCGTTTTGCTATGCGAAATGGTTATGTAGCCTAGTATTTTTGATCGTTTTAGGGCAATTTTTTAGTGTTTTAAATAAACCGTAAAAAATCGGGTATTTCTACAAATAACATTGCATGGTGCTGTTTGTTGAATATCTACATCATACCTAAAACGAATTATGGAAACATTAAATTTCAATTGTGACATATACCAATACAGGCAACCACTTTTCGATCGCGCATTAGCCTATACGCATGATGAAGACGATGCAGCTGATTTAGTTCAAGACACCTTTATGAAGGCGTTTAGGTTTTCGGCTAAGTTTGAAATGGGAAGTAACGTACGCGCTTGGCTTTTTACAATTCTAAAAAATACCTTTCTTAATCATTATTATAAGGTAAAAAGGAAAAATGAAATGATCCAGCAGGAAGAGGATTTAACTTCCCTCCAACTGGTTCCAAGCGCATCATCTAATGGTGGTGCGGCAAAGTTTATGATGGAGGACATCCAGAAATCATTAAATGCTTTGCCAGAAGATTGCCGTTTTTGCTTTTGCCGTTATTTTGAAGGTTATAAATATCATGAAATTGCTGCTGAGCTCGATATCCCGTTGGGCACTGTGAAAACCAAAATACATGTAGCAAGAGGGCTTCTTAAAAAGATGCTTAAAAATTATAAATCTGGTTTGGCTGCTTAATGTTCTCATCATTTATTCGGTAAATTCAGGTATAAATACATCATGTGAGCTAATTAACTTAAACTAGATTTGTTGCATATGAGCAACGTGCTAGTTAATAAAATCTTCATAGTTGATGATGATGAAAACATCCACGACATTATAAATTTAATTTTTGAGGAAGAGCATTACCTGATTAAAGGCGCTTTAAGCGCCGATGATCTGGAAGAAGAAATCGCTGATTTTCTGCCAGATATTATTTTATTGGATATCTGTATTGGTAAACATGATGGGCGGGATATTTGCAATAAATTAAAGCACAATCCTAAAACAGCTCATTTGCCCATTATATTGCTTTCGGCTTTAAATATGGATAATTTAGGCTGCTCACCAACGGCCATCATTGAAAAACCTTTTGATATTATGGATCTCCAACAAAAGGTGAAAACATTGTTGGATAAAAACTAAAGATCATTTGAGCATAAAAAAGGGATAGACTAACAGCCTATCCCTATATCTAAACTCAAACATGCGCTCAAACATGAATGAATCTCCAAAATTAAACATTTTAGTTTATTATTAGTTTTAAAAAAGCAGTGTAAATAGTTAAAGATTACATATTAGAAGGGTGTTAAGCCACGCTGAGTTTTACTATCTGAAATACTTAGTTTCATTTTTGAGTTTTATTGCGGAGATTTATAAAATGAAATTATCATGATTTTCAAACTGTACTCCAGGTCAATCATGATTGCTTCATTACCATTAAAACATATTGATACAGATGAAAATAGCAACTTATAATGTAAACGGAATAAATGGGCGCTTACCTGTGCTGTTACGTTGGCTGGAAGAAACCCAACCTGATGTAGTGTGTTTACAAGAATTAAAGGCACCGCAAGAAAAGTTTCCGGAGCAGGCTATTAAAGATGCTGGTTATAATGCCATTTGGCATGGTCAAAAAAGTTGGAATGGCGTTGCTATATTGGCTCGAAATCTGGAAATAAAAGAGCTAAAACGAAATTTGGATGGCGATCCTGAAGATTTGCACAGCCGATACATCGAAGCAATGGTGAATAATGTTATAATTGGTTGTCTTTACCTTCCGAACGGAAATCCGGCACCAGGACCAAAATTCGAATACAAGTTGCGATGGTTTGAGCGTTTTACGGCCCACGCGGCAAAACTGTTGGAATATAATTTACCAGTAGTTTTATGTGGCGATTATAACGTAATACCTACAGAGCTTGATGCCTATAAACCAGAACGTTGGGTTGAAGATGCTTTATTCCGTCCCGAAACCCGTTTGGCATTTCAAAATTTAATGGCGCAAGGCTGGACAGATGCGATCAGAAAATTATACCCTACGGAAACGATATATACCTTTTGGGATTATTTCAGGAATGCATACGGTAGAGATGCGGGATTAAGAATTGATCATTTTTTACTAAGCCCTCAGGTTAGTGATCGCTTAAAATCTGCGGGAGTAGATAAACACGTGAGGGGCTGGGAAAAAACAAGCGATCACGGGCCGGTATGGATTGAACTTAGCGAGGTTTAATATTATTGCAGCTTATTCTTTAAATCGGTTACATCTAAAATTGTTCCTATTAATTTTAAGCATTCGCCGTCCGGTTGGGATAGTATTCCATCGGCTTTAATCCATCTAATTTCTCCATCAGGCCTGCAAATCCTGTATACCGAGTGGTAACTGTTTTTTTCTTTCGAAACCGTGAGTTCAATTTCATCCTGAACGTGGTCAAGGTCGTCTGGTAAAATTAGGCCTAAAACTTTTTCATAACTTAAAACCTCATCTGGTGGGCAACCTAGGCTTTTCTTAAATGATCGGGTTGAACGGAGGATGCCCGTTGCTATACTTAATTCCCAAAAACCAAGACCAAGGTGGTCGAACACCACATCCCAATGATCATCGCAAATAATGGATAGATCAATATTTTTCTTATTTGTACTCATAAATAAAGGATAAACTATTTGGGGAAATTACATAAACAATGTAAAAGTATTTTGAGTATTAATAAAAATAAGCGTAGTGCTCAGGGGTTTAAATAAAATGAGAAGCAAAAGGTAGGATGGTTTTGCGTAGTTGCCCGAGCAGGCAAAAAATAAGTCAAGCTTTAAAACTTGACTTACTTGGGAATAATTAATGCTGATTGGTGTTTTTTGACTTTTCTATCAGTTCTTTTTGATCGCTCAAATCTTTATAGTAGAAATAACCACCAAATCCTAAGATGAGGATGATATTACTTATTTTGAAACTATGATCAAGCCAATAACTGAATGCTGGCACATTGCCACTAAAACTCTGTTTAATGTTTGGCCAGGAGTTAAGAATGAAAATAATAACAATCATTAGCAAAACCTTTAGCAAGGTGCTGATGATGATCTTTTGATGATTTACTTTTTCCATTATTTAAACTCTCTGAAATCCTGACCGTCGGTAATGTTCAATAAGCTTTCATAAATCAAGCTGATTACATTGTCAACATCCTCTTTGTGCACCATTTCTACGGTAGTATGCATATAACGTAACGGCAAAGAAATTAATGCTGATGGTACGCCGCCATTCGAATAGGCAAAAGCATCGGTATCGGTTCCGGTAGAACGCGAAGATGCCTGGCGCTGGAAAGGAATATGGTTTTTCTCAGCCGTTTTAATTAATAATTTATTTAAATTGGTTTGAACAGCTGGCGCATACGACACCACAGGGCCTTTACCGGCCGATAAATCGCCTTGAATGTTTTTGTTGATCATTGGCGTAGTGGTATCGTGTGTTACATCGGTAATAATGGCCACATTGGGTTTAATTCGCTGGGCAATCATCTCGGCACCGCGTAAACCGATTTCTTCCTGTACAGAGTTTACAATGTATAAGCCGAAAGGAAGTTTTTTCTTGTTCTCTTTTAATAAACGTGCTACTTCGGCAATCATAAAGCCGCCCACACGGTTATCTAAGGCACGGCCCACATAATAGCGGTCATTCAAAACCATAAACTCATCTTCGTAGGTAATTACACAGCCTACGTGGATGCCCAATTTTTCTACTTCTTCCTTTGTAGTACAACCACAGTCTAAAAAGATGTTTTTTAATTCTGGTGCCTGTTCTTTTTCGCCATGTCGGGTGTGGATCGCTGGCCAACCGAATACTGCTTTAACCAATCCCTTTTCAGTATGAATATTTACCCGTTTTGATGGCGCAATCTGATGATCTGAACCACCATTGCGGATTACATAAATTAAACCATCTGCGGTAATGTAATTTACATACCAGGAAATTTCATCGGCATGTGCTTCTATAACTACTTTAAAAGCAGCTTTAGGGTTAATAACACCTACAGCGGTACCGTAGTTATCGATAAAGTGTTCGTCGATATATGGTTTTAAATAGTTTAACCAAAGTTTTTGCCCTTCCCATTCGTAACCGGTAGGAGCAGGATTATTGATGTATTCTTCAAGAAAGTGTAGCGATTTTTTCGTTACCACAGCAACATGTTTTTTCTTTTCGTCGTCTTTTTTCTTAGCCATTTTAATAGATATGAGATTTGAGTATTTAGATTTGAGACATCATACTCATTTTAACTTAACTTGATAATTCTTTTTCCATTACCACAAAATCGTAACCATCTTTAAAAAAGGTTTTATCGGTTTCGTGGAAGCCAAATTTAAAATAAAATTCCTTAGCATTTACACGCGCGTTGCACCATAGTTTTGTCGCTTTTTGAATTTTACAAAAATCAAGGATATAGGCCATTAGTTGTGAGCCATAACCTGCTTTTTGAGTATCGGGCAGAACGGCAAGTTTACGGAACTGATAAACATCTCCATCATGAAATAAAGAAACTACCCCAGTTAACTTATGATCGAGGTATAATCCAAAATGGATGCCTTCAAAATCATCCGGAAGCTTTACGCTATCAAAAGGTAATTCTGGATACATGGCCTCGTGCCTGATCCGCCAGGTTAGAGAAGGGAATATTTGCTCAATTTGAACCATAATTATAATAAAAAGCTAAAGCCGATTTTTCCGCCAATTCCGTAATAGGTATCGGTTTTGTTAATTGCAGCTAAAGGGCCTAAAGCCAATTCGAAGTTAACTTTTCTACGAACAGCAGTTTGAAATCCCCATTGCGGCATAATATTAATCTGATAACCATATACGGTATCACTTTGTGTTGGGATAATGGCTAATACATCAAGGCCTACATAACCAGCACTGTTATTTAAAGTTCTTTTACCTTTTTTAATCCTTCTGTTAAAATTGTAATAGTGCCTAAATCCTGCATTAAGAGCAGGGTAAACTTTGAAATCTGTGTCTGTGTTAAAGCTAAAATTATAATTGTTATCAATGGAAATCTCAGTTCGATAAATAAAAACGCCTTGGGCCCCTGCACCAAAATAAACTGAAGTTGTTTTACCCACTTTTTGCTCCCTTTCGTAGCCAAGTCCCAATATGGTCAACCTGATTTTATTTAATGATTTTACTTCGGTTGGCTGTTCTACTTTTGTACTGTCTTGCGCTTTTGCTTTACCGAAAATGGCCAGGCAAATAAGTAAGGCCGAAAATGTTTTGATCGCGTTTTTAGATTTCATGAAATTTTTATTGATTAGTTATTTGTTTTTTCTTCCGTAGAACTGATAAATTAAGATATTAAGGACAATTATTCCCGTCATTCCATAACAGAATAATGCCCATCCGCCTTGGTCCCACAGCCACAAACCCAAAGCTGAGCCACAGCTGGCGCCAATAAAACTAACCGACATAAAAATGGTGTTTAGTCTGTTTCTGGCCTCTGGTATTAGGGTGTAAATTCGGGTCTGGTTGGTTACGTGTATGGCTTGCTGACCGATGTCTATAAGCACAATGCCAATTACAAACAGGTACAAATGGCTGCCAGTAAAATAAAACAAGGCGATACTAACGATTTGTAATATAAAACCAATCATTAAGTTTTTGCGCGGATTGTTACCGTCGCTTAACTTTCCAACCAATGGCGCTGCCAATGCGCCTGCGGCGCCAGCAATTCCAAATAATCCAATCTGCAGGGTTTGGAAATTAAAGGGTGGGTTAGCCAGAAACAATACCATGGTAGTCCAAAATGCACTAATAATGGCGAAAGCCAGGAAGTTAATAATCGAAGTCTCCCTTAAGGCAGGTTGGGTTTTAATGTAACTGAACATCGAACGCATGAGTTCTTTGTAGGTACCTTTAAAGGCAGGATAACTCTGTGGAAAACGTTTGGCCATTAAAAAAATAAGCAGGCCACAAATTCCGGCCGCAATATAATAAACGGCTCTCCAGCCTAGCCAAAAGCCAATACTGCCGCTTACCGCCCGCGAAGCTAAAATTCCGACCAGTAAACCGCTCATAATCATACCGATATTGGCTCCCCGGTTCTCGTCGGTACTTAAATTAGCCGCTAAGGGCAAAATCAATTGGGGTACAATAGAGCAGGTGCCAATTAAAATTGAGGCAACTTCCAGTACAAAAAAGGTATGTGAAACCGCGGCAACCAGTAAGGCGAAGATTGCCAGTCCCGTAATTACAAGGATCTGTTTTTTGCGCTCAAACATATCGCCCAGCGGTACTAAAAGGAAAAGCCCTAAAGCATAACCGATCTGCGTGAGGTAGGTAATCCGTCCGGCATCGGTTTCGGTGAGGTTAAAATCTTTTGCAATTAAGATTACCAAAGGTTGGCAGTAGTAAATATTTGCAACAATCAGGCCTGTGCAAAAAGCCATGAGGAGGATATCGGCGCGTGATAATTTCTGAGTAATCTGCATTTAGTCTTAAGTCGGAAGCCCTCAGTCATGAGTCTCTATAGTCTGGATTGATACAAACCTTACTATGGACCAATGACTGGGATTATTTTCTACAAAGGTATATTTCCATGTTTCTTTCTTGGATTATTCACCACCTTATTTTCCAACATCTTAAAGGCTTTTATCAACTTTGTACGGGTTTGGGCTGGTTCAATCACCTCATCAACAAAGCCGCGCTCGGCCGCGCGATAAGGGTTGGCAAAGATATCTGAATATAATTTTTCTTTCTCCAGCCATTTCTCTTCAGGGTGTTCTGCTGAAGTAATTTCTCTTTTAAAAATAATTTCGGCAGCACCTTTAGCACCCATTACAGCAATTTCTGCACTTGGCCAGGCGTAGTTCATATCTGCACCAATATGTTTGCTGTTCATCACATCATAGGCACCACCATAAGCTTTTCTGGTAATTACAGTAATGCGTGGTACAGTAGCCTCACTAAAAGCGTATAGCAATTTTGCCCCATTGGTGATAATGCCATTCCACTCCTGATCTGTACCCGGCAAAAATCCTGGAACATCTTCAAATACCAATAATGGAATATTAAAACAATCGCAAAAGCGGACAAAACGTGCTGCCTTGGTAGAAGAATTGCTATCTAAAACGCCTGCCAAATAAGCGGGTTGATTGGCTACAATACCAATACTTCTCCCTGCAAGGCGGGCAAAGCCTACCACAATATTTTCGGCATAAGCAGCATGCACCTCTAAAAAGCTATCCGTATCGGCCACGACAGAAATCACTTCACGTATATCGTAAGGTTGTGAAGCATTTTCGGGCATAAAAGTGTTTAATTCTGGTCGGCTTTCATCGGCTGTTTCATAAGGTAAATGATCGGCTATTTCCTCACAGTTTTGCGGCATATAGCTCAGTAGTTTCTTTACATGGTTAATAGCCTCAATTTCGTTGGCACAGGCAAAATGGGTAACGCCCGATTTTGTAGCATGTGTGCTGGCACCGCCTAATTCTTCTGAGGTTACTTCTTCGTGCGTTACCGTTTTAACCACATTTGGGCCCGTAACAAACATATAAGAAGTATTTTCTACCATTAAAATAAAATCGGTAATGGCTGGCGAATAAACAGCACCCCCTGCGCATGGCCCCATAATGGCCGATAGCTGCGGAATTACACCCGAAGCCTGTACGTTTTTATAAAAGATATCGGCATAACCGCCCAAAGAAACAACCCCTTCCTGAATGCGGGCACCGCCACTATCATTTAAACCGATCAGTGGTGCACCATTTTCCATGGCCATATCCATAAGCTTGCAAATTTTCTCTGCATGGGTTTCGGATAGTGAGCCTCCAAACACGGTGAAATCCTGAGAGAATACATAAGTTAACCTGCCATTAATTGTTCCATAGCCCGTTACTACACCATCGCCAAGATATTTTTCGCGTTCCATTCCAAAGTCAGTACTTCGGTGCGTAACCATCATGCCAATTTCTTCAAAGCTCCCTTCATCCATTAAAAAATGAATGCGCTCGCGGGCTGTAAGTTTACCTTTTTTATGCTGACTGTCGATTCGGGCCTGTCCACCGCCAAGGTTTGCCTGGTTAATTTTATCTTTAAGTAATGCTATTTTTTTGTCCATTTGCAACGCTATGAGATTTTAAAATTAAAAATTACCAGCGGTAATACAAGGTAAACGAGGTGTTATTTTAAGCATACCATGTCGAGTAAAGCAGAAGGCTGGCTATGGAAACGGTTGGTTCTGCGCTTTTGGCTTTTTTAGCCCCGCTTTTTGGTACGAGTTCCGATGAAGGATCGGAAGCTCTTCCCGGCAATCGGGTTTATTTCACCTAGGCCTGTGCTTGGAAAACAAACCGCTGTTAACTAAACCCGACAGCAGCGGTTCCGATTCTTCATCGGAATTAGCGAATGGCGGGACTACAGCACCTATGAAATACTAACCTTTCATTTTCAAATAAAGAATAATAATTTTAATAGGAAACGGTTGGTTCTGCGCTTTTGGCTTTTTTAGCCCCGCTTTTTGGTACGAGTTCCGATGAAGGATCGGAAGCTCTTCCCGGCAATCGGGTTTATTTCACTTAGGCCGGTGTTTGGAAAACAAACCGCTGTTAACTAAACCCAACAGCAGCGGTTCCGATTCTTCATCGGAATTAGCGAATGGCGGGACTACAGCACCTATGAAATACTAACCTTTCATTTCCAAATAAAAAATAATAATATTTAATAAGAAACGGTTGGCTCTGAGCTTTTGGTAGGTTAGGTCCCGCTTTTTGGTACGAGTTCCGATGAAGGATCGGAAGCTCTTCCCGACAATCGGGTTTATTTAACCTAAGGCAGTGCAAGAAACAGCTTTTATGTCGAATGCAATCGCCTTATCTGTTAAATTACATTTTTTTTACAGCTTAAAGCATTGAAAAACCAATTATCCGTTTATTTTTGTAACCGTTAGTATTAAAACAACATTAGGATTTTAGATGTTTTTAAGGAAATACAAGTATTTAATCGTTGCCTCATTCATGTTCATCTTCATGGCGAAGATGGGTATATCTGGTGCGCCGGTATTTTGTACGAGTATTGACAAGGAAATCATGAACGCTGTAATCATGCAAATCGAGTTAGAGCATGAAGGCGGGAAGGATACCGCCAAAGACACTGCAAAATTTACCGATTTCAAACTCGTTGAACTTAATCATCCTATCTTCTCTTACGAATTCTCTTCAAGCCATTTCTTTCTGAAGAGCAGTTTCATCGAACATTTCAAAAGATATGTAGATCCATATCACCCTACGGTACCAACACCGCCACCTAACTTTATTTAGTCTTTTTTATTGGGGTAACTTATTGCAATCAGTAATTTGAGCAGGTATGTTGTGTTAAATATTTATACGATATGCTTGTTCCTTGATCGCTTTTAAGATTCCTCCGCGATTTATTCGTTAAAATTTATTAGATAATTATATCGTTATGCAAAAGTTTAACCCGGCCTTTTCAGGTTCGGACGTGAAGAAATATATTCTTAAAAAGAATTTAAAGAAAGATTTACCTGCAAGTATTGTAGTGTTTTTAGTGGCTTTGCCATTGTGTTTAGGTATTGCACTAGCCTCAGGTGCACCGTTATTTGCTGGTTTGATCACTGGTATTATTGGAGGGGTAGTGGTTGCCTCTTTCAGTGGATCGCAATTGAGCGTTAGTGGCCCTGCAGCGGGTTTAACCGTTATTGTTTTGGGTGCCATAACATCTTTGGGGAGTTATCAAACCTTTTTACTTGCAGTTGTATTGGCTGGGGTATTCCAAATGATTTTAGGCCTGGTAAAAGCCGGAACTATTGGTAATTACTTCCCTTCGAGTGTAATTGAGGGGATGCTTGCAGCAATCGGACTGATTTTGATTTTAAAACAGTTGCCACATGCGTTGGGTGTTGATACCGATTTTAGTGGCGACGAAGGATTCTTTCAGCAAGATCACGAAAATACTTTTTCTGCGATTACAGCAGCGGTAAGCCATTTTAGTTTGGCTGCTGTGGTTATCAGTTTATTATCGATAGCTATTCTGATTGTTTGGCCTAAATTTCCAAAATTAGCGGTTGTACCTGCACCATTGTTGGTGGTAACACTTGGGGTTCTTGGAACTATACTTTTTGCTGGTACCGATCATCCGCTACGCGCCGATCAGATGGTGAAAATTCCAGTGGTAAGTGGTTTTGGCGAATTTTTAGGCCTGTTTACCATGCCCGATTTCTCTCAGTTGGCTAATAAAAATGTTTATATAACAGCTGCAACTATTGCCGTTGTGGCAAGTTTAGAAACTTTATTAAGCATAGAGGCAGTAGATAAAATAGATCCAATTAAACGTGTATCGCCAACAAATAGAGAATTAATCGCCCAAGGTTTAGGCAACATCACCAGTGGTATGGTTGGTGGCTTACCTATGACATCGGTAATTGTTCGTAGTTCGGCGAATGTTAACGCTGGTGCCCGGACCAAAATGTCGGCTATTTTTCATGGTTGTTGGTTATTACTTTCACTTTTGTTTATTCCAGGGGTAATTAACATGATTCCGTTGTCGTGTTTGGCCGCAATCCTTTTGGTAACAGGATATAAACTAACCCGTATTAGTTTATTTAAACACATGTACCATAAAGGATGGGACCAGTTTGTGCCATTTGTAGTTACGGTGCTTGCAGTTTTATTTACCGATCTGCTAAAAGGTGTGGCCGTTGGTATGTTGGTTTCTATTTTCTATTTACTCCGTACCAATATGCGTAACCCGTTCTTTTACAGAATTACAAATGAAGGTGATAAAAAGCACATCAGGATTAAACTGGCAGAAGAGGTTTCTTTTCTGAACAAAGCAGCAATACAAGTAGTTTTAACGAATATTCCGAAAGAAACAGATGTAATTATTGATGGTTCGAATGCCAGGTATATCGATCCTGATGTATTGGAAACGATTTATAATTACAAACATAATGCTTATACCAAGGGTATTATCGTCACATTGGAGAATATCCAAAAACATTATACAGTACCAAAATTAAATATAAAAGTAGAAGAAGATATTAATAAGTCATAATTATGTGCGCAAAAACAATAGATACGAAAGATATAACATACGATAGCCTGTTACAAGGCAATAGGGACTGGGTTAAAGATACAATTGACAATGATCCTGCCTTTTTTGATAAACTGTCTGAAGGTCAGAGCCCACCGGTATTGTGGATCGGTTGTTCTGATAGCCGTGTGCCGGCAAACCAGATTACCAACACCAGACCAGGCGATATTTTTGTACATAGAAACATCGCCAATGTGGTGGTTCATACCGATATGAATTTACTTTCAGTGCTGGATTATTCCATTAATGTATTAAAAGTAAAACACGTTATTGTTTGTGGCCATTATGGCTGCGGTGGCGTGAAAGCTGCATTAGGCAATAAACAGGTTGGAATTATTGATAACTGGTTGAGAAATATCCGTGATGTATACCGTACGCACGAACGTGAAATGGCGACAATCAAAGATCCTGATCAGCGTTTTGACCGCTTAGTTGAATTAAATGCCATTGAGGGCGCTGCAAATGTAACCAATACATCAATTGTACAAAGTGCATGGGCCAATGGCCAGGAGTTAGCCGTACATGCCTGGGTTTATAGTTTAAAAACAGGAATCATTAAAGACTTAAAAGTAACCTGTACTTGTCTTGATGATGTTGCCCCTGCGTTTAAAGTAGGATAAAAGCACCAATAAGTGCTATTTTTTAGTTGTTAGGAAAAGCTCCCGATTTTACATCGGGGGCTTTTATTTTTCTGTGGTATTGGGCATATTTCCTGCTTCTCCCTTATTGCCTTTTTCTGCATCTGTTCTTGCTTCTTCCGAACCAAAATCGCCCATTCCGAAATCTCTGCCAAGGTTACCGGCTTCAGTTTCAACACTATTTTTCTTTTCGTTATCGTTGCTCCGGTGGCGCGGCACCTGCTGATCGGGCATATTGGTTTTATCTGCACTGTTATCAGCGTTTTTATTGCCCAGATTTTTGTTGTTATCTTTTGTGTTTTCCATGATCTTCTTTTAAGCTATTATATAAAACAGCATAAAAGAAGATTGGTTTTACATCTTTAAAATGGTGTTGTATAAGTCGAGTTGGTCAGGGAAATCGACCAGCCGATCGGTTTTATTTGGTTTTCGCTTCTTCGGTACTTAATAAAGATTCCAATTCTTTCACCTTTTCCGGATATTTTAATGCAAGGTTGTTCTTTTCACCCAAATCATCATTTAAGTTATACAGTTGCACTGTAGGCAGGTTTCCACTATCGGTATGGGTAAGTTTATAAAAAGCTTCTCCTTTTGATGGCCTGATATATTTCCAGTTATCTTTAACAATTGCCAGTTGATTACTCTGTTCGATAAAGAAATCACGGCCTTTTTGGTCTTTTCCGGTAAAAGCATCCCATACATTTTTACTGTCAATTGCGTTTTTGCTTTCTACATTGAAAAAGCTGGCAAACGAGGCCAAAAAATCAATCTGTGAAACTAAGGCTCCGGAAACACCCGGTTTGATTGTTGCTGGCCACGAAATAATAAAAGGTTCACGTGTACCACCTTCTAAAATGCTGTATTTTCCTCCACGTAAACTACCTGCAGGTGTATGGCCGTTTAATTTTTCGAAACCCTGATCTTCGTAGCCGTCCATAATTACAGGACCATTGTCGCTACTGAAAATGATCATCGTATTTTTATCAAGGCCCAGGTATTTTAGTTGTTTTGTTATTTCGCCAACTGCCCAATCGAGTTGTAAAATTACATCACCACGATTGCCCAGTTCACTTTTCCCTTTAAACATGGTGGCAGGCAAACGCGGTACATGCGGTTCGGTTAATGCATAATACAGGAAAAAAGGTTCCTGTTTATGATTTTCGATAAAATTCTTCGCTTTGGTTAAAAAGGTAACCGGAATTTCCTCATCAGTCCAGCGTGCAAGTTTGCCTCCCTGCATATAGCCAATACGGCCAATGCCGTTTACAATGGTTTGGTTGTGCCCATGATTAGCTTCAGCAGGCATTTTTAACAGTTCTGGATGGTCTTTTCCTGTTGGATCAGTACCAACCGGACTTTTATAATCAACTGTAATCGGATCTTTAGGGTCTAAACCCACTACCAATTGATTTTCCATAAAAACAGTAGGTACCCTATCGGCCGTAGCCGGGAAAATAAAGGAATAATCAAAACCGACTTCTTTTGGCCCGGGCTTCACTTCTTTGTTCCAGTCTTTTTCTACTGCATTGCCCAAGCCTAAGTGCCATTTGCCAACAAGACCTGTTTTATAACCAGCCTGCTGAAAAATTGATGGTAAGGAACTATTATCTGTTGGGATAATCAATGCAGCATCGCCTGGCAAAACACCCGTTCCTTTTTTACGCCATGCATATCTTCCCGTCATTAAGGAATAACGTGAAGGCGTACAGGTAGATGCGGTTGCATGACCATTGGTAAACCGCAGCCCTTGCTTTGCCAATGCGTCAATATTTGGGGTTTTTATTTTTGTTGCGCCGTAACAGCTGAGGTCGCCATAACCCAAATCATCAGCATAGATAATAATTACATTGGGTTTCTTTTGTGCTGTGGCGTAAAAGTTAAAGCTGGCGAGGACAATAATGAGGGATAGTAAAAATTTGTGGTTCATGGTTAGAAAGGGATATTCGGTTAGGCATAAAAAAGGCCAAACAATGATGCTTGGCCTTATATGTTAATATTAATCTTCAGCTAAAAACGGATAACGGTAATCAGTTGGCGGATTAAAAGTTTCCTTAATAGTCCGTGGGGAAACCCAGCGCAACAAGTTAATCATTGCACCTGCTTTATCGTTTGTACCTGATCCTCTGGCGCCGCCAAATGGCTGTTGCCCAACTACTGCACCTGTACATTTATCGTTAATGTAAAAATTACCAGCTGAGTTGCGTAATGCGTAACTGGCTTTTTCTATAGCATATCTATCTTGTGATAAAATAGCCCCTGTTAAAGCATAAGGTGAAGTGGTATCAATTACTTCTAAAATCTGGTCGAATTCTTGATCTTGGTATACGTATACAGATAATACCGGGCCAAAAAGTTCTTCACACATAGTGGTATATTTCGGATCGTCAACCACTAAAACAGTTGGTTCTATGAAATAACCTTTGCTCTTATCATAATTACCACCGGCAATAACTTCAACCCCTTTATCTTTTTTAGCCTGATCAATATATTTAGCCAGTTTATCGAAAGAACGTTCATCAATTACAGCATTAATGAAATTGCTGAAATCTTCAGTTCCACCCATTTTAAATGAAGCTAAATCTCTGATCATTAATTTCTTGATCTCAGGCCAAAGGCTTTGTGGGATATAAGTACGGCTGGCAGCAGAACATTTTTGTCCCTGGTATTCGAAAGCACCACGTACAATTGCAGTAGCCGAAGCTGCAACATCTGCACTTGGGTGAACCAAAATAAAGTCTTTACCACCAGTTTCACCAACTATGCGTGGGTATGATTTGTACTTATGGATATTTGTGCCGATTGTTTTCCATATCTCCTGAAAAACTTTGGTAGAACCGGTAAAGTGAATACCTGCAAAATCAGCGTGATTAAAAACTACATCGCCTACTTCAGGACCATCGGCAAAAATAAGGTTAATTACACCATCAGGTAAGCCCGCTTCGCGAAAAACTTGCATAATTACATTAGCCGCATAAACTTGCGTATCAGCAGGCTTCCAAACCACCACATTACCCATCATGGCTACACAAGCAGGTAGATTACCCGCAATTGCTGTAAAGTTGAAAGGAGTTAAAGCAAATATAAAACCTTCTAAAGGGCGTTGTTCGGTTCTGTTCCACATGCCATTTGGAGATACTGGAGGCTGCTGGCCATAAATATCCTGCATATAACTTACGTTAAAACGTAAGAAATCTACCAATTCGCAAGCGGCATCTATCTCTGCCTGATAGGCATTTTTACTTTGCCCAAGCATGGTTGCAGCATTAATTTTGTAACGGTATTTTGTAGCAATCAAATCTGCAGCTTTCATAAAGATGGCAGCTCTGTGTTCCCAAGCTAAAGCTTCCCAATCAGCTTTGGCAGCTAAGGCAGCATCTATAGCTTGTTTCACATGACTTTTGTCGCCATAACTAAATGTGGCCAGTACATGCTGATGATCATGTGGAGCTACTACTTTCTTTTTGTTTTTAGTATGTATTTCTTCTCCGCCAATAAACATTGGAATATCCAATTGTTTAGAACGTGCCTCTGCGATAGCCTCTTTTAAAAGCGAACGTTCTTTTGTGCCTGGCGCATAGCTATTAATAGGCTCGTTAACCGGGGTAGGTACGTTAAAAAATCCTTTAAGCATATTTTATTTTTTATGATTTGGACAAAGATAATGCTTTTTGGGGTAGGCAATTCTATTATTCTGTAAAGAAAATAGAGCAAACGTTTGACTGGAATAGCCAGAGATAGAAGCCTGGAGACCAAAGCCAATGAGCAGGTAATTTTAAAGAAGTTGTGGTTAAAATGTGGGTATAAGAAAAGTTGACAACTTTACTAATAAGGTGGCAAGAAAGTTGTCAACACGGGTTACAAAAGCAGCTTTTGCTTCATCATGTCTAAAAAATCTTTGCGATAAGTTTCTCCAATCAATATTTCTGCAGAAATGCCTTTTAAAATAATCCTGTTTCCATCAATGGAGGTGATTTTATTAAGCGCAACTATAAACGATTTCTGCACACGGATAAATTGCGCTTTTGGCAACCTTTCCTCTACATCTTTCATGGTTAGGAGCGCAAGCGTTCTAATCCCATTATGGTGAAAAGCAATATAATTTTTCATGCCTTCAACAAAATCAATTTCGCCGATATTAATTTTTAGCATTTTACCTTTAGCCTCTGTTTTAACCATGAAATAATCATCATCTTGCTGGTTCACAGGGATATGAACTTTTTTAGTGTTAATAATCTTTTGAGCCTTGTTTATGGCTTGTAAAAAACGGGGCAAGGGGATAGGTTTAACTAAATAATCAACCACATCAAGATCAAAACCGGCAGTGGCAAACTCTTTATAGGCAGTGGTAAGTATTACCTGTACATCTTTGTTGTTCATCGTTTGGATGAAATCAATGCCCGATATCTCTGGCATATGAATATCCAGAAAAATGAGATCTACAGGGTTGCTGCTTAAAAAACTCAGGGCATCAATCGGATTGGTGAATGTTGCGGCGATCTGTATTGCCGCAACAGACTTTAGGTAATGTTGTATTACTTCAATGGCATGATCTTCGTCATCAACAATAATGCAGTTAATCATGAGGCGTATGGTTGAGGTTTAATTTGTGGTATCTTGAACTGTTCCAAAAAGCCTAAATTGTCAGATGATGATGGTTTTTCTTGGTGATCGGCAACCTTATTGTAAGGCAAAGTTAATTCAAGGCTGTAATCAATCTCGGTTTCATTAATGTTTAATGCAACCCCTTTTTTGTAATGATTTGAGAGTCTTTTCCTTATGTTTTCCATACCTATACCACTCGAGAGTTCTTTAGGCCCTTTTTTCTTTTTGTTCCAAGTGCTTAAACGGATATGATGGTCGGTTTCGTTGATGCTTAAGGCTATTTTAACAGGATGCAAATTATCTGTACAATTGCCATGTTTTAAGATATTCTCTACAACAGTAATTAGAATTAATGGAATCAATCTTACATTATCGGTATTTCCATTCACACTAAAATCGATCTGTAACTTGTTATTGAAACGAAGCTGATTAATTTTAATTACATTTTTAATATGCTCAATTTCCTCTTCTATTAATGTCATGCGGTCATCTTTATCCATTTCCAGGGAATAGCGCATGATTTTACTGAGTGTCATAATGCCATCGGCAAGCTCTTGAGATAAGGGTAACGATTTCGCAAAAAAGAAATTAAGGGTGTTGTTTAAAAAGTGAGGATTAATCTGTGCACGGAGAAAAGCGTATTCTGCTTCATGTTTTTCTTTTTCGATGAGGCGTAGTTTTCGTTCGCGTTTAATTCCTTCAGAGGCAAAATAATACCCAAAGCCCAAAATAGAATACTTTATGAAAACCCATAATACTGCAGCTCCATAATTTAAAAAATTAAATGGAGGGGATTTTGGACCATTCACTCTAAAATGGGGTCTTATATGGTAACTTGTGATGTACCATAGTAAAAAACAAACTGTAAAAGCAAATACTGTCCCCAAAATAAGTAAAAGCGGTTTTATTGGACTAGCAAATTTTTTGCAAACTAAAATACACACGTATACTGTACAAATGTTTGGCAGCTGAGAGATTAATATATCAATCGGGCTAAAAACAAATCCTTCTGGATCTAAGGGATATTCCAATAGATTGCCTAATAGCATATAAGCTATCCAAAAAATCAAATGATATATAAATACCCTGTAATTCTTCTTTGTGTTTATCATTTAAAAAAATATGTTCTTACAAAATCAACCCAATTAGTTGTATCGCTAGGTATTTTTACATTAGGTGTAATACCGACATTGTCTAGTGGTCGCTTTACGCTATGTAGTGATTTGCTAGCAGGATAACTAAGAGAGTAAAAGTTACATGGTAATTTTATAAGTACAGTTTCACCATAGTCAACTGCGCCTGATGTGTTACTGCCATATAAAACCACTTTTTTACTTTGCTCTGCTCTTAATATGAAAAGTTCAGCGCTGCTTGCCGTATTCTCATTAATTATAATTGAGACCCGCGACGGATTTTTTAAAACCTTCGAAAACTTTATTCTATACTCTTTATACAAAAGATAGTGCTCTTCTAGGTGAGCTCTTAATTTCTTAACATCATTTTTCATTTCTATCTTACTCTGCTTAGAAATATTAGGATAATCTATTTCGTAACAATCACGTATATTGTCCTCTGTAGCCAAAACAATTCCTCCATCCACTTTTATGGGGTTGGTGTATAAATAAGGCAATAGTTTCTCAAAGCACTTAGTCGAGCCTCCAGAGTTATCCCTTACGTCAAGAATCAAATGCTCAGTACGGTCAAGTTGAGACTTGTTTTTAAGAATTAAATTATCGATTTGAGTTTTATATTTAGAATTAAATGATGGGAGTTTAATGAGTGAGGTTTTCCGATCAAGAATGCTAAATGATGGGGCGCTATTATTCACAGTTATTGGTTGTAGCGTCTCTTGCTTAGTTTTAGGGCTTTTTATCCACTTGCCAAAGATCCCAAAATTTAGGGTGTCACCATTTTTTAAAAGTATAGGATGTTGTTCTGAGTGATCGCCTCCATTAAAGAATATTGTTTGATATTGACTATCTTTCTTTATCAATTTAAACTTAATTTGTTGTGGCATCCATCTGATCGAATCTGCCTTTAATATAAAGCCAATAAATTGATTAGGCTTTATGTCTTTAATAATTCCAACTTCATATATGCCAAAGCTCCAAATCCCTTCAATACTATCAATGCTTTCTTTGTTTTGCGCGAGGTAAGATTTAAAAACGTTTTCTGTCCAGCTAGTTTTTTCCTCCATTGAAAAAAAATGTCTCACAGAATCAGGATTTAATTTATCAAACTCCATTCCAAATGATATATGTTTATCCTTAAAAAAGGCGAGCCATTCTCTGCCTAAATTCAAACATTTATAAGCATTTGATCTGTCTGCTATTGTTTGCAGGCTATCGGTAAATTTCTGAAATTGTTGCTGATTTTTTATTGTAATCTTATCTTTAAACCCCACATAATTTTTCGTTATCCTATTAGTAAGGTAACGAAAGTTATCAGAGCAGTTGCAGTTCTGTGCCCATAAGCTATTAAAGGAAAAGAACAACAAAACAGATAAGATGATATTTTTCATATTTAATGGGATGATTATAGTTTACATTTTCATTCTTAATGTAAACTATAATTGTTAGCTTCAGTTATCTCTTAACCACTTACTGTTTGATTTACCGTTTTTAGTTCATCACATTGTGGATTTCCTGAATGGCCTCCTCCTGTAGGATTACTTCCTCCATTAATTCTCCTCAACTGGTCATTATCTAAATTAATAATAGTTTTTTTCTTAAAGATAAACTGTGTTCTTTTTTCTAATTTTTTGTTTTTCATAATCGTAATAATAGATAGTTAAATAAATGTGTTTAAAAGTGTTATTTCTGAATTCAATAGCCAAAAATTATACACCAAACAGCCATTTATCTGTATCAAACCAGTAGATTGTATAGTTTAAATAGTGAATCGTTATTTAGTTTTATATTTCTTTACAAAATCAATCCAATCGGCGGTATCGGCAGGTATTTCTACATCGGGTTTAATCCCAATATTATCTAAAGGATAATCTGGTAATCTTAAAGACTTACAAGCAGGATAATAAAGAGTATAGTATTTACATGGCATTTCTATTTTTATAAACTCGGTGTAATCTACAGCACCAGCAGAATTTTGGCCATATAATTTCACCTTTTTGCTCTGTTTGGCTTCTAGCAAAAACAGTTCGGCAGCGCTTCCTGTGCCGCCGTTAACGAGAAACGAAACGCGTTCAGGGTTCTTATAAACTGTTTTAAATCTGATAGTGTCAATAGGGTACAGCTTATAAAGTTCTCCCTCGTGAGCTTTTAACTTGATGAGGCGTTTCTTAAAAGTATTTCTAATACTGTCAGAAGCTTCAGGGTATTCTTTGGAATAACCGTCTTTAATATTGTCTGGTGTTGCCAAAACGTAACCGCCTTCTTGTAGAATGGGATTGGTATATAGATATGGCATCAGTTTTTCGTACACTAAAACAGAGCCACCGCTGTTATTTCTTAAGTCGACAATTAAATGTTTGGTGTTCTTTAGTATGTTTTCATTCTTTTTGATTAAGGCTGCTGTGGGGGCCACATAATCTAATTTGCCGAAAGATGGCATTTCAAAGATGGCCGTTTCATTGTCCAAAACCCGGAATTTTGGGGAGAGATCTATCTCTTTTTTTGGTGTAATAGCTGCAGTTGGCTTGGGTGCCTTTATCCATTTACCGAATATGCCAAGGGTTATGGTATCTTTTTGCTTTGATAATTTGGGGTGCTGTTCCGAATGGTCTCCTCCGCTGAAATAAATCATTTCATATCGTCCATCCTTTTTTACTAACCTGAATTTAACTTGCTGGGTCATCCATCTTATCGAATCAGCCTTTAATACAAATCCCATAAACTGATTAGGGTTAGTGTCTTTAACCACCCCAACTTCATATATACCAGCACTCCAAATCCCTTCTATACTATCGAGTTTGGTTTTATTCTGGTGCAGGTAAGATTTAAAACTGTTTTCTGTCCAGGTGGTTTTTTCTTCGTTTGCAAAAAATGTCCTTACCGAATCAGCGGTGAGCTTATCGAAGTCCATGCCAAAAGCCATGTGTTTATCTTTAAAAAAATCTATCCATTCTCGGCATACACTCAGGCATTTATAGGGATTAGCTTTATTCGCTACCTGTTGCAGACTATCGGTGAATTTTTTAAACTGCTGGCTATTTGCAGGTGTGACTTTATCAGCATAACCTACATAGTTTTTTGTTATTCTATTGGTAAGATAACTAAAGTTATCACCGCAATCGCAGTTCTGGGCTTGTAGATTATAAAATGGAAATAAGAGCAATAAGTAGAAGATAATTTTTTTCATAGTTTTCAATTACAATTATAGTCGATATTTATACTTAAAGGGTAAACTATTTTAAAATACATATCTGTATTATCTTCTGTGCAGGTTAATGTAACATCTAATTAGCGCCAGTTTGATTCAATATTGAGCTATTTCTGATGTAATGCCTCTTTTATCCCTATAAAAAGCCTTTTAGTGTATCTTTTTTTTGATTGAAATTTAATATCCAATACTTGTTTCGTGTTAGGCCGGCATGGGCGAAACCTGAAAAGCCTTTAAAGAGTAGGGAATAAACTTTAAAAACTAAAAATGAAAAATTTAAAATTACAAGACTTCGGTGTTCAGGAGATGGATGCTAAAGAAATAAATGAAACTGTAGGAGGTGGCTTTTTTGGAGCGCTAATTGGTTTTGTTGTTGGTGCCACTCTTGCTCTTGTTTCTGGCGAGATTACTATAAATGGTGAGGTGGTATCTGGTAGTGATAACTGGTTTACCGCAGGATTAATTGGCGCCGGAGCTGGTGCAGTTATTATTCCAATCTAATTGACTAATATTAATTAGGAATTGGAAATAATTAAAATTATTTCCAATTCCTTCTTTATCTGTTTTTAGAATAAATTCTTCAGATCACTTATTGTTAAATATGAAATTTACACTTATAATTTATCTTTTATTATTAGTATCAAGCAATGCTTATACACAATCCGTAACTTTAAAAGGTAGGGTAGTAGATGCAAAAAATAACATAAAATTATCAGGAGCGACCGTAAAAGTAGGTAATGAGTATACACGTACAGATCACGATGGTTATTTTGAAATGACTGCTCCATTAAAGACTTTAACAGCGCTTGGGATAAATTTTAGTCATGTAGGCTATTTCAATATTCGTTTAATATATCAATCTAATCATTTTTATGAAGTTAAATTAACCGAAAGCAGTATTGAATTACAGGAAGTTATCATTGGAGCAGGTGATGATATTATAAAAAAAGCAATTAAAAGAATTGTTTACAACTACCCAAATAAGCCTATTATCATTAAAGGAATATTGAGAACACAATCATGGCGTAACCAGTCTGAATATTTTAAGTCGGATGCATTAATAAAAGCTTATGTACCAGCCTACGATTCGAAAGAAAAAACCACGGTTGCTGTGGTGCAAAATCGCATGGATACGTTGTATGATAAAACTCTTAAGTATCTGAAACATACATCGAACTATAATGTTGTTGATTTTCAGGATATCGCTCACAATAATTATATCCTTCATAAAATTGCTAAAAAGAAGAAATTTGATTATTTACTTGCTGGTAAGGAGATATACGATAATCATAAAGTATTTGTAATTAATATAACAACACGTGATACCAGTAAGCAATATGATAAAATCCAGGCAACATTGTATATAGATACAGCTACCTACGCATTTGTTGCCGCAAACACATATACTTATAACCTGATAAGGGCTGGCTTTTTACCTCTTAAAATGTTAAATTATCGGGTTGCTTATGAAAAAATAGGGGAGAAGTGGTACTTGAAAGAAACCCATACTTTTGCTTCGTCCGAATTGAAAAAAGAATCACCTCGCACTACAGTTGATTTTATTCGAACTGAAATCGATAGCATAGATGTGGATAAGATTTCATATAAAGATATTGTTCAACATCGGGATGATGTTTTATTAATTAATAAACCCAGAAATAATGAGGAATGGGAGAATAATAGTCATTTGTTTCAAAAAGCCGAAAAGGAAGGGCGAATGGAAAGATTATCCAGTGAATCACTTGATACAATAAAAAGTAATAATGGAATAGCTAATTCAGATAATCAAAAAATAAAGAGACAGTTTGGAAGAAGGGTATTTGACTATTTTAATAAAGATAATGTACGTACCACATTAGGTTTGACAAAATTTCCAGTATTAATGAATGATCAATTTTATCGCGTTTCAGAAAGTATCAATTATGGCTTTGGATTAGGTATCAATTATAGGTTATATAAAAATCTATTTTTAGGATTTCAGGTAAATACGAACCTGCGTAACAATAAACATATCAATCTTTCTACATTTGATTTGAATATTTCAAATGATTTTATTTTAAATAAAAATTCAAGGAATTTAACATTTACACCTTACGCAGGTTTTGAACAGATAGTTGTTCGTTACAATGAGGGTAAAGTCCGTAATAATACTTTTAATTATGGGCTTAGGGTAGCCTATGAGTTAACCCATAAAAAAGCAATATTTTTATCTTCTGGATTCAACTCTGGACTAAATAGCACTATACTAAATACCCTAAGTATTACCCCTAGCCATTATGCTATAGGGTTAGGCGTTATATTTAAGAAATAACGGAGTGGTGTTTCTCTAATAATTTTTGCGGAAAAGTTTAGTCAACAAAGAAAAATAATCTGATGGTTAAATTGAAAATCCCAGTAACCCTCAAATTAATTTAAACTGTATTTTGAGTAGAAAGCTGTATTTAATTAAATATGATATAAATTAATTCTTAGAAAGCTTAATACGATTAAAATATTGTTAACCGATATTGCCTGCTGTGCATCTATCGGTTTTTTTATTTTCTAAGGTCAAAAACAGTTTCATCCCTACAATCCCCCTTTTCGTGTATCTTTTTTCTGGCATAATTTAATAATTACAAACTTGGCCTTAACCAAGCCAATTGATGATATGCCTTTTACAGAAGAAGCCAATTTCGAAGATAATTCCATCATTTTTTTACACCATACCAAGGTAAGGACACAAATTATTTATTCTGCCACAATTCTATTCATTCTTGTGGCTTTAGCGGCCTTACCATTTATTTATACAACGGTAAGCGTTAAGGGCAATGGTTCTTTGCAGAGTAATATTGAAAGAACAGAACTGCTGGCACCTGTGGGAGGGAAAATTACCCTGATTAATTTAACCGATAATAAAAAAATAAAAAAAGGACAACTTCTTTTAAATATAGACCCTACTATACCTGAAACACAAAATGTGATTTTGAATAATCGCTCAGGTGAATTAAAAAATTTGTTAAATGATGCGCTCCTCGTTTTAAAACTGGTCGACTTAAGCAATGCAGGGCAACCTGCATTGCAAACCGGCCTGTATGCGGCAAGTTGGCAACAATACGCGGAGCAGATTCAAAATGCACTAAATGCACGCGAACAGGCCTACAAGATTTATAAAAGGTATGAAACACTGTATAGCAAGAAGGTGGTTACCGAAGCAGAGTATGAGCAATATAAGTTTAATTACGATCAGGCGCTTTCTGATTTTAATCTGGTGGCTAAAAAGTACAAAACACAGTGGCAAACAGAATCTAATCAATATAGAAAAGAATTAAAAGATCTCGATGGTCAGAAAATCCAGCTTACCGAGCAGGAGAAATTATATCATTTAACCGCAGGGGTATCCGGAACAGTGCAAAATCTATCAGGTTTACAATTGGGTTCGTTCATTACCGCCAATCAGAAAATTGGTGAGATATCGCCTGATAGTGCTTTGTTGGCCATCTGTTATATTAAACCTGCTGATATCGGTTTAATTAAAGCTGGCCAAACCGTCAGGTTTCAGATCGATGCCTTTAACTATAACCAATGGGGCCTGCTTGCCGGTGTAGTAGCCGACATTTCTGACGATATTATATTGATTAACCAAAGCCCTTATTTTAAAGTGAAGTGTAAATTAGACAAGGATTATTTAAAGTTAAAAAACGGTTATAAAGGGCAGGTAAAAAAGGGAATGACCTTTAATGCACACTTTACTATTGCAGAACGAAACTTGTATCAATTGCTTTATGATAAAGTTGATGATTGGTTAAATCCAAACGGAGTTAAAAGCTAAAAGACCAAAGCCGAAAATTCTCAAATCATCCAATCTCACATCTCCAGTCTCGCATCTAATATCTCCCTTCTAATGTCTACACTAATAAAACAACGCGATATTACCGATTGTGGCGCTGCTTGTTTGGCATCTATAGCTGCATTTTATAAATTAAAAATGCCTGTTGCGCGCATTCGCCAATTGGCCAGCACCGATCAAAAAGGAACCAATGTTTTAGGTTTGATAGAAGCTGCAAATAAACTGGGTTTTGAAGCAAAAGGCGTAAAGGGCAGTTTAGATAGTCTTTCTAAAATTCCATTGCCAGCCATTGCGCATGTGGTGGTAAAGAAGCAATTGCAGCATTATGTAGTTATTTATAAAGTAACCGATAAATCCATTGAAGTAATGGACCCCGGTGATGGGAAAATACACCGCAAAGCTATTGACGAATTTACAAGTGAATGGACAGGTGTACTGGTTCTGTTGTTACCTGATGAGGGTTTTAAGCAAGGCAATGAAAAGGTCGATACCAAAAGCCGCTTTTGGAACCTGATTAAACCGCATAAAAGTATTGTAACGCAGGCACTTTTTGGTGCTTTGATTTATACCATTCTTGGACTATCTACCTCAGTTTTTGTTCAAAAAATAACCGACCATGTTCTGGTAGAAGGTAATCGGAACCTGCTTAATTTAATGAGCTTAATGATGGTGGCCATTTTAGCGCTGCAATTATTTATTGGAACGGCTAAAACTATTTTTACAATCCGCACGGGCCAGCAGATAGATGCCCGATTGATATTGGGCTACTACAAACACCTCTTAAAACTGCCTCAGCAGTTTTTCGATACCATGCGGGTGGGCGAAATTATCTCAAGGGTAAACGATGCCGTTAAAATAAGGGCTTTTATAAACGATGTTTCTATTAACCTGGTTGTAAACGGCTTTATTGTTGTATTCTCTTTTATTTTAATGTTCAGTTACTATTGGAAACTGGCATTAATGATGTTGGCGGTTATTCCATTGTATTTACTGATTTATTTCATCAGCAATAAACTGAACAAGAAAATGCAGCGCAAGTTGATGGAGGAGTCGGCCGAGTTGGAATCGCAATTGGTTGAGGGCTTAAATAATGTAGCCACAATTAAAAGATTTGGTCTTGAAAGGTTTACCAACGAAAAAACAGAAACTCATTTTATTGGCCTGCTCAGAACAATTTATAAATCAGGATTAAACTCTGTTTTCTCTGGAACATCAACCGAAGTTATTGCCCGTATGCTCACTATCATCTTGCTTTGGGTGGGCGCAGGTTATGTTTTAGATGGCGAAATTACCCCTGGGGAATTATTTTCCTTCTATACCCTTATTGGTTACTTCACTGGTCCGGCTACTTCCTTAATTGGAGCAAATAAATCTATCCAGGATGCCATGATCGCCTCCGATCGTTTGTTCGAAATTATGGACCTGGAGATTGAACAAAATTCGTCGGGCATTTTCCTTACGAAAGAATTAATGGGCGATATCAGGTTTGAACATGTAGCCTTTAGATATGGCAGTCGTGTAAATGTGTTTGAAGATTTAAACCTAAAAATTAAGGCTGGAAGTTTTACCGCAATCGTAGGAGAAAGCGGATCTGGGAAGTCTACCTTAATGTCGTTACTACAAAATATTTATCCGATACAATCGGGCAATATTTTTATCGGTAATCATGCGCTTAAGTATTTGAACAATGCCTCTTTAAGGAATTTACTAAGCGTTGTGCCGCAAAAAATTGACCTTTTTGCAGGAAATGTAATCGAAAACATTGCCATTGGCGATTATGAACCAAATATGCAACAGATTATTAGTATTTGCACACAACTGGGGATTATCGATTTTATTGAAGCTTTGCCAGAAGGTTTTCAGACTTATTTAGGTGAAAACGGAGCCTCTTTATCGGGCGGACAAAAACAAAGGATTGCAATAGCAAGGGCACTGTACCGCAATCCTGAAATTTTAATTCTGGATGAAGCCACTTCCTCTTTAGATTCGGCTTCTGAGCAGTATGTGCAGCGAACAATAGATTTGTTGAGGATGCAAAAGAAAACAATCATCATCATTGCGCACCGGTTACCTACGATTAGAAAAGCTGATCAGATTATTGTATTAGATAAAGGAAAGGTTGTAGAGGAGGGGAGCCATATTGAAATGATGATTGCAAATGGCCATTACGCCAACTTATGGAAACAACAATTTGGTGATGATGACCAAACAAGTTTGATAACACCCACACTAGAGTTTGTAAGGGATAACATTTAATTATCATCAGTTTTACTATGAAACTATTAGAATACATCGATCGCATTAAGATTATCCATAAATTGATAAAAGAAAGCCGTACAGGCGCTCCTGAAAATTTAGCAAGAAGGTTATCAATTTCAACCTCGAGATTATATGTAGTATTAGATGAGCTGAAACTAATGGGCGCTCCAATAGAATACTCGAGACAGTTACAAACATATTATTATACCCAGGCATTCGAAGTAAATATTAGCGCCGATTTTACGGTTTTAAAGCCTCAGGAGTTAATGAATATAAATGCTGGTTTTTTTTACCAGCAAAATTATCCACTCCTTTTTTTATAGAGTGGGCAAAAGTAATTTAGTAGCGTTGCAACAAAAAGGCGTATACCGAAAAGCCTTTAACGAGTAGGTGAACTAAATAAATCTAAATTGTGAAAAAATTAAATCTGGAGAATTTCAATGTTCAGGAGATGAGCCGCTCAGAAATATCTCTTATTGAAGGAGGCAGCTGGATTGGCAGGGCGTGGAATTCGATAAAAGAGTTTGTTTTGGATGTAGTGCACGAAATCGTTACCGATGTGGTAGGTGCTGATCCCACTTCAAACCTTTAAATAACTAAATATAAACCCATTGGTCTAAATAGCTGACCTAAAACTAATTAAAAATTATAACATGAAAAATCTAAAAAAATACGAGGTTGAAGAATTATCTTTAACAGAAATGAAATCAATTGATGGCGGAAGCTGGTTTAGCAGAGCATTCGAAGCAGTTGGTAATGCTTTGGATGATGCTTATCATTGGTTACAGGATAATATTGGACTTACCTTAGGCTCAGACGGAGCACATGGAAAATAATTAAACGAAAAGAGCAGGTATTTGTCCTGCTCTTTTTATTTCCTCTTACAAACCATCTTATGTTTAACTATATATTTAACGTTAAAAATGTTTTTTTAGCGACTTTGTTTTTTATATTCTCTGGTAATGTTGATGCGCAATCATTTTACCTTACAGGGCATGTTTTTGATGGTAAAGAGCCTCTAATAGGCGCTTCAATAATAATTTCCGGCAAACATGTTGGCAATAGTGATGCATCTGGTTATTTTGAAGTCAGCACAAAATTGGGCGATACATTGAAGGTAACCTTTCCTTTTTATGATGCTACCACTTTTGTTTTAACTGATTCACTTCAGAAAAATATAGTTTTAACTGCAAAGACATTTCAATTAGATGATGTTCAAGTAAGTTTTAACAAACGAAAAACAATTGATTCATTATTGAACGCATCTTTTCTACAATTAAATCCAAATGCTTTTAACGCAAAGGTTTTTTTGAGGCAGTCTGTTGTTAGAAATAACGAAAAGGTTATCTTGTTAAATGAAGGATTATTAAACCTGAATTGTCCTGATTTAAAAGAGCTTATTGTAGCTGGTAGTAGTAAAAAAGTAAAATTAAATATTGATTACGCTTGTAATCCAATTAACTCAAATAGCCGTCCGAAAGTAACTTATGGGAGTAATCCTCAAATTAAATTACGTTTGGGATTATTGCCAAATCATTTCTATGAGCTGGTAAAGTTGAATATTACGGAAGAAAGTATTAAATCTGATAGTATTAATATCGTTATTAATGTTAAAGGAAACCTTTCTGCCAATGAAAAGCTTGTGGTTTCTTACCTATGGATTTTGGATAAAAAAACTAATTCATTAAAACAAGCCCGGTATTACGAGCAATATGTAAATAAAAAGCATTTTTTATTTTATGATTATGCTTATCTAAATAATGAACTCTTTTCTGGATCTATAAGTGCAAAGCAAGTGATTGGAAGAAATTCCTATTCAACAAATGATGAAATATTTGTATTCCGTCAAATGGGGGCAGATATAGATAAATGGAATTTTGATGTTAATAAGTGTGGGTTAGAAAAATACCTCGAACAAACTGGGGATTGTGATGAATTGAGCAAATTTAAAACTAAACATGAAATACCAGTTCATAGATTCTTTTAGTTTATCAGATCTGCCTTCTTAACTTTAAAGCATAAGCTTAATTAATACACCAAAGCCAAATACTGCCCATGATGGCTTATACAACCTGGTTTAGTGCATTTATAGTTACTTGGATGATTTGGTGATTCGTAAATGGTTACTTTAATTTCTTCTAGCTTGCCATAAACAGGAGCAGCAATGGTATGAATATATTGTAGCTGTATGTCGCTTCTAGTGAAATATGTATCGTTGTCTATACTTACTATGCCTTTTATCTGATCGATGTTTGGATAAATAGTGCAGTTTAAACTTTTAGGGGCGAAATTTCTGATTCCGGTTTTACGGTTATAAATTTTATAAGCCGATTCTTTCATACTCCATAACAGCCATACCATTTCATCAGGTTTTTTTGCTGACGCAATCAGTAACTGTTCTTCGGCGGTGAAAATTTTATCGAGATAATTTTTACGCCTCCAGTTACTTTGGATTTTAGCCAGATCCAGATCAACGATATCGTTACCCAGCATTCGCTTCCAGTTTTTGAGCTATAATTTCGGTGGTGGCTTTTACTGTAAGCATTTTAGCCATCGAATCGTTGTCTATTTCGATGTTGAATTTCTCTTCAATATCTAAAACAATATCAACCAGGTTGGCCGAATTTATTTTTAAATCGTTTATAAAATCGGTGTTTTCGTCAATATGTGCCAAGGCTGATACCTCCTCGCTATAAGGTTCAACTATTGTTTTTAAGGCTTCGATAATCTCTTCTTTATTCATGGGTATATTTTTTAAAAATAATGCAGGCGTTAATATCACCAAAACCAAAACTGGCTTTAGCTAAGATATTAATTGGTTGTTGAATTAAAGTTTGCGGAATGCATTTCGCATCAATTAAAGCGGAAATCTCGGGGCTTAGGTCTTCGCAATTAATATTGGGAAAAATAAATCCTTCTGAAAGCTCAAGCATTGAGGCTACACATTCTATGCTCCCTGATGCTGCAATACAATGGCCAATCATACCTTTTAAAGAATTGATATACGGAAAATCATCGGCAGGTAATTGTAGTGCTGCTTTCCAGTTTTCTATTTCCAGGGCATCTTTGGTGGTTGCGGTAAGATGGCCATTAATAACATCGATTTCCTGGGCTTCAATACCCGCATTTTTTAATGCTGTTTGGATACATCGCTGTACAGCGGTAGGATTTGGTGCAGTCATCGTACCTAAGCCCCGCTGACCGCCAGAATTGATATGGCCGCCGAGTACTTCGCCATATATTTTGGCTTTTCTAGCCATTGCACTTTCGAGCGATTCTAATACCAAAGCACCCGCGCCGCTTCCAGGTACAAAGCCACTTGCCGTTTCACTCATAGGGCGGCTACCTTTTTCCGGTTCATCATTATGTTTAAAGGTGCAAACTTTCATGGCATCAAAACCACCCCAGATATAAGGGCCGCTATCGCTTGTACTTCCTGCTAGCATTCTTGTAGCCTCACCTGTTTTAATTCTTTCGTAAGCCAGCAATATGCTTTCTGCTCCTGTTGCGCAGGCAGATGAGTTGGTACTTACCTGATTACCTAAGCCGAGCTTGCCGCTGATAAACGCACTTACACCGCTGGCCATGGTTTGTATCACTACAGAACTTCCCAGTTTTTTGATTTCAAGCGCATCTATTTTATTAATTGCCCATCTAAATTTATCTATACCAGAAGTGCCTGCTCCGAAAATAGTACCGCTGTCCCAGTCGGGTTCTTCATTATTTTCGATGGTTAAGCCCGCATCTTTCCAGGCATCCAAGCCAGCAATAACACCATATATAATTCCTGTACTGTTTAGGTTTCGTAATTCAAGCGGTGTAAAATACTGGCTGATCCGCTTTTCGCTAAGTACTGGCTTGCCTGCAATCTGACAAGAGAAGTTTAAGGCTTCCAGATCGGGCTGATGGCGGATGCCAGAAAGTCCTTTTTTTATGGCATCTGAAAACTCATCAATGGTAGTGCCATTGGGTGCGCATACGCCTAAACCGGTAATTACGACTCTGTTACCCATTTCCTTTTGATATTAACATGCCCGAAATGCTGCCTTTGCAAATTATTTCGCCTGCTGCATTTTCCATTTTTACTTTGCAACTCAGTTTATTAAACCTAAAATACACTTTCTCACTCGTTACCGTAACCCGCTCACCAGGGTAAACCGGTTTTAAAAAGTCAATAGCGTTTGAAGTCATGGCGATGGATATATTTTGATCAATATCTTTTAACAGGTAAATACCTAAACAGACCAATCCAATCTGCGCCATGGTTTCAGTGAGGATTACTGCCGGGGTAACAGGGTGGTTTTTAAAGTGACCTTTGTAAAAGGGAAGGTCTTTAGCGTAAGTATAAGTGCCTTTCGTTCCATTTTCGTCAACATGCAGCAACTCATCAACAAATAGAAAAGATTTGCCGTAAGGGAGTTTAGCTAGAATCTTTTTTTTCATTAGTGATGAGTTGAATGATTACCATTGTAAAAGTATGCGCTGTGCCGAAAATCCAGGGCCAAAGCTTAACATCAGTCCTTTTTCTCCAGGCATTGGCTTTTTATCTATAATCCGTTCTAAAACATAGAGAACTGTTGCGCTGCTCATGTTTCCATAAAGCCTTAAAACTTCTTTCGTTTCGTTTATATTTTTGCCTAGCTGGCCAAATAATTCTTCAACAATCTGGATAATTTTTTTTCCACCCGGATGAAAGATTAAATGGTTTATATTATTAATGTCGAGGCCATTTTTGGAAAGAAAAGGATGAATAATAGCTGGAAAATGATTGGCAATGGTTTCCGGAACTGCCACATCCAGTACCATTTGCAATCCGGTATTGGTAAGTTTAAATCCCATCATCTCTTCAGCATCATAAAAATGGTACATTTCTTCAGCCAAAATCTCTGGCCCACTATCTTCTTCATTCGAACTTAACAGTACACAGGCGGCACCATCGCCAAATATTGCTGCACTTACAATGTTGGCCATCGAAAAATCGTTTAATTGAAAAGTTGCCGTTGGCGATTCTACCGCAACAACTGCGGCCCGTTTACCAGGATTTGCTTTCAGAAAATTCTTGGCATAAATCATGCCTGATACACCAGCGGCACAGCCCATTTCAGTAACCGGCAGGCGCACAATATCCTGGCGGAGTTTAAGTAAGTTGATCAGATAAGCATCTAAAGAAGGGATCATGATACCGGTGCAGCTCACCGTAATGATGTAGTCTAAATCCTGAGCTTGCCAGTTGGCTTTTTCGAGTGCGGTTTCCAAACATTTGGCACCCAGCTTTATTCCTTCTCTTACATAAATATTGTTTCGCTCCTCAAAACTTAAATCACTAAAAACCGCTTCGGGCGACATGATCGAGTATCTTTTATCTACCGCGGCGCTTTCAAAAATCTTTTTTACCTTTCGGATAAAGCGATCATCCTGATCTTTTAGCCAAATATCTAGAAATGGTAAAATCTCATCAGTTGATCTCCAGAATTCGGGCAAGGCTTTACTTACTGCTTTTACGGTTACGCTCATATTGTTTTAATTATCCATTGGTAGCGGAAAGCCCATTTCCATTTTATTGAACTCGATTTCAGCTTTAATTGTTTGCTATATTTAAGCAAATCTGCCCTTTTAAACCCACGCAGAATTGATACTAAGCCGTCTTCTCTAGACATGTCATTTAAACGGAATACATAACACAAAGCTTTAAACAAGTAATACGCTACTGCACTTCTTTGCAGGTCGTTTATTACAATGCCCATTGTTGCCAACCTTTTAAAATTCTCAAGCAGATTAATAATTTCTTCATCTTTAAAATGATGTAGGGTTAAAGTACAAAGCATAATGTCGCAAGGTTCTGTTTTACTTAAATCCTCAAAAATATCGCTACAGGCGTAGGTTATATTGGGATAGTTTTTGGATAAACTTTGCGCATGATTTATCGTGAACCTATTGGCATCTATCCCTTTTAAAATAAAATGTAAACCTTGTTTATTTGCATAATCTGCCAAAGAGCGCAACATATCTCCATTTCCACAACCAATATCAGTAATACGAATAACCTCGTCCTTTGGTTTGCTGGTGATTAAGCTTTTAACTCCTTCGAGTGTAACTTTATTACCACCAAGGAGTTGATTGATACTGGCTATTTTATCCAGTGCATCGCGTAATATCTCACCTTCCATGGCAAAGTCATCCATAATCTCCGGCGCTGTACTTCTATATGTGGTATCTACTGGCATTTATTATAAAATCTTGATCGGTTTACCATGTGTCTGCTTAATTATTTTGTGGAGAAGAAAGGGCATTTTAGTCAACGCACTCATGGCCAAATTTTCGAATTTATTGTTCCTCAGCAAAGAAGATAATACGCTGCCCACTTTTAAGCGGCTTTTAAATTCTTTATTCCAGTGTAAAGTATAAGTTTTTTCTAATGCTACACGCGAACCAATTTTTCCCTCTATTCTTTGATGCAAAAGTTCTGAAACAATTTTAGCACTGTGGATGGCCATGGCCATGCCATTTCCACAAAGTGGATGAATTAATCCGGCAGTATCGCCAATCATTAAAATATGGTTATACACAGGTTCTTTAGTTTCGAAAGAAATCTGACTGATGGTTAATGGTGTATCGAATAAACAGGTGGCATTTTCGAAAATAGCTTTCAAATGCCTGTTTTTATAGAGTGCGTTTTCCTGGAAAGCAAGCAGGTTTTTGTGTTTTTTGAAATGCTCATAGTTAGCTAGGTAACAGATATTCAATCGATCATTTTCAACGTTCGAAACGCCACAATAGCCACCTTCAAAATTATGAAGGCTTACCAGATTACTCGGAAAATCGGCTTTGTAATGGGCTTTAACTGCCAGGTAAGGTGATTGTTTGTTGATGAAATTCCGGTTTAGCTTAACATCAATTGCTGACCTTTTTCCATAAGCGCCAATAACGTAAGTTGCTACAAAAGCGTTTTTAGCAGTTGTTACTGTAAATTGATTGTTGGCAAAGTTAATCTGTACAACGCGATCATGAATTATGTTTATTTTTCTCCTGATCAGTTCGGTATAGAGATAATGATCGATGGTGTATCTGCTTAAACCAAAGCCGCCAAGGGGTAATTTAGTTTTGATGCTTTTGCCAGAAAGGGAAGTGAAAAGCAATTCGCTTATTAATGTGGGTGCCAGATTTTCAATATCCAGACCGAGCCATTCAAAATAGGGGAGCACTTCATTAGAAATATATTCGCCGCAAACTTTATGGTGGGGATAGGTATCTTTTTCGATCAACGTAACATTTAAACCCGCCTTATTCAGGTGGAGTGCTGCTGTTAAACCTGCCAATCCACCACCAATAATTAAAATTTCTGTTTCGGCCTGCATATGATAAGATGGAACCCCAATATAACATTTAAAACTCGGGTTTGTTCCATTTAAGCTTCTTTAACCACAGAGGTCATGGAGAGAAAAACACAAAGTGCACTGAGTTGGGTGTGTAATGTACTAACATGCTGTCAGATGTTACCATCTGACAGTTTCATTTGCGCTCGTTCCCAAACGAGTGCACAACAGCTTTACGATTTTGTCGTTTGTGACGATTGATTGTCTTTTCTGGGAGGTTCAAAACTTAAATAGTAGCACCACTGTTCCAGATTTAAACGGGATTGTAGCGGTATCCTTTTGTTTTCCTTCAAAACAAAAGATTTAGCGGAAAGCCCGACTAACGTTGATAATATTTGCGGGTATTACTTTCCTAAAAACCCGATGAAATATAATCCAATCTGCTTTGATTTTCAAATGAAAGCCAGCTTATCTGTCACTTCTTTCTTCCATATTCAAGTCGGTATCAAACGGACTTTTTGTAAATGGATAAATGGTTTGTTTAACAAAACCTTTCGGATACGAAGCTTCATGTACACCTGTTCCGGCGGGCCATTCTTTGCCTGGTAAATAATAGGTGCCAAACATCATATCGATAAAGGGAAATATTGAGGCGAAGTTATGTCCATAATATTTAGGGTCTTCGCAATGGTGCCAATGGTGATATTGGGGTGTTGTAAAAATGTATTTTAACGGACCAAAATTAATCCTGGTATTGGCATGGATGAGTACTGCATGTATTGCAATAAATATAATGTATACATTGAAAACGGTAGATGAAAAGCCCAAAACATAAAGCGGGATGAAAGTCATTGCCCTGGTGAAAAATATATCAATAAAATGGGTACGGCTTCCCGCCAGCCAATCCATATTTTGTGTAGAATGGTGTATGGAATGGAAACGCCATAAGGATACCCGGGTATGGAAAAAACGATGTGCCCAGTATTGAAACAAATCGGTACTGAAAAAAGCCAAAAACAAAGCCACTATAAATGGAAGACCCTGTACCCAGGTGTGCAATTTATCTAAACCTATCCAACCGAAAAATAATACGGCAGGTTTTTGGGTTACAATGCCAAAAAACTGAATAAATAGGTGACTGATTACAAAATAGGTTAAATCGGTACGCCATTCTTCGTGGAATTTGGTTTGCTCATTATTTTTTGGGAAAAACAATTCTAAAGGGACAAAAATGGCAACCATTAATAGGAGATCTAAAATCATCCAATCAAGGCCAAAATGCCAGCCCGATTTGGCTACATCTCTACCTTCTACACTCAAAGCCCCCAATATTACAGCTAAAGCACCGAGTGCAAAGCCTGGCCAGGCCCATTTTAGTTTTTTACTAAGGATTAAACTTAACAATGAAAAGAAGAATGCTGCAATAACGCCTCCAAGCATTAGGGCTTCCATACTGTTTTTTGTGTATATTTCACGGAATTCAGGCGTGGTTAACTTCTCTGGATAATGAAAACAGAGAATGCCAAATAAGGCCAATACGGCTAAAAAAATAGAAATATATCCACTAATCTGGCCTTGGCCCACTACTAATCTTTTGTTCGGAGACATTAAAATATGTTTTTGATAGATAACAATGATAATAAAAAAAGATAATATGGTCGAATAACTTTTGTTAGTTCATTGTTTAATACTTAACCGACCCGAACGCCCTGCGCCGAATACCCAACTTAATCCAGTATATTTTGTTATTTAAAGAGAATAATTATTTTACACCTAAATAATCAAATATTAGCTAAATAAAGCCTCAAATCTACCTATGTCATATCACTCAAAAATCATAATCTCAATCGTAATAGGCTGCTTTTTCATCTCCCCGCGCGCCTTGGCGCAACAGCTTATTAAAGGACAAGTGGTTAACGAAGCCAATAAAGGTATCGCATCCGTATCGATTTATAATAAGCAGAAATTAATTGCCCTGAGCGATCCTGAAGGAAACTTCAGCTTTAAAATAGATTCCTTAAATAAAGGTCAATCGCTTTCTTTCAGTTCGGTGGGTTACGAAAGCCATTCGGTTAAAGTTGATGAGCGAAGCAGTACAAGTGACCTCATAGTTAAGCTAAAAGACAAATACACTAAATTGGACGATGTGCATATTTATGCTGCCAATTTTGCTTCTGCCTTAATTAAAAATGCGGTCGCGCACCTTGCCGATACCGGTGTGGTAAGCGAAAAATTGTTGTGTAGGCAGTATATGGTAAAGGATGGCAAATATTATAGTTATGCCGAAGGATTATTTAACCTTCATACCGATGAATATAAAAACGATATCAGGTTACAGCTTGAGGGACTAAGAAGGCTTAAGGAGCTCAAAAAAACAGGAGGTGTGAAGATTAATTATGCTGTTGATTTAAGAATTGAGCTTAAATCTTATTTTGTAAGTAATCTTAACGATAATATGCTCAGCGGAGATAATGATTACGAAATTGAAGGACAGGTTGAATATGAAGGGACAAAATGTTACAAGATCTCTTTCACAAGGGCAAGAAATGTATTGTACAAACGCAAGAATGGCTGGATTTATATCACGGTAGATAAACACCTGATTAAAGGAATGGAAAGTAATATCGCTACGATAAACAAAAGCATGATCTGGATAAACAGGCAAAACTACACCATCGATAATGGTTTGTCGAAGTTATCTTCTACGTATTTAAAGTGTAATGTAGTGGCCGGCTTATTTTCGGAAGGAGAACCTTCGGCAGAGATGGAACTGATTTTTCTGGAAAATATTGATCTGGAATTAAAAAACAGCGACAACTATTCTACCCTAAAACTTAGACAGGATTTTTATCAATATCCTAAAAAGAACAATGCCGAATTTTGGGCAGTACTTTATCAAAAGCATAACTTAAAGATTCCGGAGATAATTGTCGAAACCTACAAATCGGATAAAAATATTTTGGAACAATTTTAAATCTATCTGTTCATTCGTTCATCGGGTTATTGTTTAAACCGGTTAATTGACTCCAAACGCCAAACTCTCAACTCCAGACTAAATCATCTTCCTACAAACCATTTCATTGATTAAGGGTTGCTTTATTGGGGATCGGCTTAGCCATGCCTTTCTTTTTTAAATAATCAGTATTTTTGAAACCACGATATGCTACTGAACTATCTACGCCTTTTACTGCTTCCTTTTTCGATCATTTATGGAATGGCTATTCTTCTCCGTAAAAAACTTTATGATTGGGGATTGATGCGATCTGTAAAGTTCGATTTGCCAGTAATCTGTGTAGGCAATTTAGCCGTTGGCGGATCGGGCAAAACACCAACAACAGAATATTTGGTGAAGTTGCTGGCCGGTTATAAAATCGCCATACTCAGTAGGGGGTATGGCCGGAAAACGAAAGGTTTTATTGTTGCCGATGGCGCTGCGACAGCCGAAACGATAGGGGATGAGCCATTACAGTACCATCAAAAATTTGCAGGTGTTACCGTTGCTGTTTGCGAAGACCGTTTAAATGGGATTAAGCAATTGGAAGAGAATCACGATTTAGTTATTCTTGATGATGCCTTTCAACACCGCGCGGTAAGGGCAGGTTTTAATATTCTGCTTTTCGAATTTAGAAAGTTGGGTACTTTGCAGTTTTTATTGCCAGCAGGAAACTTAAGGGATGTTTTCTCCTCGCGTAAAAGGGCCGATGTATTATTGGTTACAAAATCGCCGGTTCCCCTGTTACATGTTGCCCAGCAGGCTGCTATAAATGAATTGCAACCAAATGCCAATCAACCTGTATTACATTCTTATCTCAAGTACGGCGATCTTATTCATTTATACCATAATGAAAGCCGTACGCTCGAGTCGATTAAAGATTTCGAAATTTTCCTGCTCACCGGAATTGCAAATCCTGCTCCGTTAATAGAAGAGCTTGAAAAATATACCAAAACCATTAAACACGAAGAATTCCGGGATCATTATGCTTTTAAAAATGATGATATTAAGAAGTTTAAATCTGTTTTTTTGGCAGGGACTAAAAAAGATAAAATCATTATCACAACAGAAAAGGATAGCAAGCGTTTAAGAGCTACCGGATTTGAAGATTTACTGGTAGATTTACCTGTATATTATTTACCCATAGAGGTTGAATTATTTGAAGAAGATAAGATTACCTTTGACGAACTCATTTTAAACTATGTTAAGAGCAATAGAAGAAACCGTTGAATATATAAAACGTAAAACAGAGAACTTTAAGCCAGAAATAGGTATTATTTTAGGTACTGGCTTGGGTGGCTTGGTAAAAGAAATCGAAGTTGAGCATCAATTGATGTATTCTAATATTCCAAATTTTCCAATTTCTACTTTAGAATTTCATAGTGGGAAACTGATTTTTGGAACATTGAACGGAAAGAAAATTATTGCCATGCAAGGGCGCCTACATTATTATGAAGGTTACAGCATGCAACAGATCACCTTCCCGGTTAGGGTAATGAAAGGTTTGGGTATAGAAAACTTAATTGTATCTAATGCTGCGGGCTCGTTAAATCCTGAGTTTAAAAAGGGCGATTTAATGATTATCGACGATCATATTAATTTGCAGCCAGATAACCCATTGCGTGGTTTAATTGAAAGTGAATTAGGCCCCCGTTTCCCGGATATGAGCCAGCCCTATAAACGCGATATCATAGCTAAAGCGCTGGAAATAGCTAAAGATGTAGATATTAATTGTCATAAAGGGGTATATGTTGCCGTTTCCGGACCGAATTTAGAAACCAAAGCTGAGTATAAATACCTGCGTTTAATTGGCGCTGATGCCGTTGGTATGAGTACTGTGCCTGAAGTTATTGTAGCCAATCACGCTGGTTTACCTGTTTTTGCCATCTCTGTGTTAACGGATGAGGGTTTCCCGGAAGATCTGCAACCTTTTAATTTAGAAGAAATTTTAGCAGCCGCCGCCAAAGCTGAGCCTAAAATGACGGAGATTTTAACCCGATTAATTTCTGAACTATAAGATGCATAAAGTCGTTAAAATCTGTTTTTTTCTCTTACTGCTGTTAGGCATTAACAAAACCTTCGCACAAGATTTAAAAACAAGTGTTGGTACCAACAAAGAATTGGATTCTGTTCGGAAGAAACTAGACTCGGGGAAGGATTCTGTCGTTTTTACCGCAAAATATATCAGGTTTACCAAGCTGTCGTTAACTAAAGACAGCATTGTGTTGCTGCCTTTAGATACCTCAACTACGAATATCCAGAATTACAGCCCGCTTTTACAGCCCTTGCACCCAACCATAAACAATGGTAACATGGGCTTGGCAGCAAGGCCATTATTATACGAGCCTAGTAAAAGGATCGGCTTTGACGCAGGATTTCATTCGCTTGATTATTATGCTTTAACGCCCGAAGATATTATTTACTATCAGGCCAGGACCCCTTTTACCAGCTTATATTTTGTTAGTGCCGGACAAAAAGAGCAGCTTTTTAGGGCTATCCACACACAGAATATTAAAAAAAACTGGAATGTTGGGGTTAATTTTAACCGTGGCGATTCCAGAGGCTTTTACGCCAGACAACGTGGCGATAATTTGAATGTTGCCGTATTTTCATGGTACCAATCGCCAAGCAAACGTTATAATATGTGGGCATCAGCAATTTTTAATACCATGCGTGCCTACGAGAATGGCTCTACCGTAGCTACAGGTTTATTCGACCCTGATTATACTAAAATTGCAAGAGAGGCTGAACCGGTAAATTTATCAGACTCAAGAAATCTGTACCGTAAAAACACCGTTTTCTTAAAGCAAACCTATTATGTAGGTAGGATAGATACCTCTGCAAATGTGAACAATGCTGTTTTACCAACCAACAAGGTTTCGTATACGTTTGAGTATAATAACGACAGCTTCGATTTTTACAAAAATGGAACGGATGTTAATCATGTACTGCCTCCCGGAATTGCGAGTACAATATTTACAAATGATTCGACCCATGTACAACACATTAAAAATGAATTTATTTATAGTTTCTTTTTAAGACCAAAAAATAGTTCGGTTATTAAAAATGAACTGAAGGTTGATGCAGGTGTAAGGCATGATTATTACAAGCACGAATATTTTGGTATAAAACAAGATGCAACCAATTACGAGCGCAGTAGGTTTGCTCATCAAAACATTACCATTTTAGGTGCAGCGGGCTATCGGTTCTCTAATAATATCGATTTCAATTTAGATGTTCAGCAAATTTTGCAAGGTGAAAATGCAGGCGATTATTTATACGAGGCAAAAAGTAAAATCCTTTTAGGTAAAACCATAGGAAGAATCGAGTTGGGTGCTTATGTACAAAACCAATCGCCAGCGGCTATTTTTAATTACTATCATGGCAACCATTACCAATGGACAAACAGCGATTTTAAGAACATTAAAATTGCCAATTTATCATTTAACTATATCAATGATAAGTATGGTTTTACTGCCGGAGCCAAATATTTCTTAACCAGTAACTATGTTTATTTTGCTGCCGACCATACCAATGGTACAACTGCAATTTTACCAAAACAGGCTACTGCCGATATTAGCTTAATCAGGTTGGATGTATCAAAGAAATCGAGGTTTGGTAAGTTTGTGATGGAAAATTATATCGCTTATCAAAAAACAGATAAAAATGCAGTGTTAAGAACACCGGAACTTTATACTTATAACAGTATTTATTTTGATAATACTTTTTTTAAAGTATTAAAGGCTAATGTAGGATTTGATGTAAGGTACAATTCTGAGTATGGAAACTATTTATATTCACCTGCAACAGCGCAGTTTTATATTGATGAGCGCAATCCAACAAACCTGGCTTCAAAACCAGTAATTGATGTCTTTTTTAAAGCAAATTTAAAAAGGGCCAATATTTTTGTTAAATATGATTTTGTAAATCAGGGTTTATTCCAACCGGGTTATTACACTGTAAACAGGTACCCCATGCAAGATGCCCTATTAAAATTTGGGGTAAGCTGGAACTTTTACGACTAAATAATAAAGCATAAAAAAGCCTCCCGATTTAATAATCTGGGAGGCTTTTGTTTTTAAGGCCTTTCGCTTAGAAAGAATAACCTACAGATAAACCAATTACACGGTTGGTCAATTTATTAGAATTGGCCTGTCTGTCTTTAGGTGTTAAATCTGTTAAACCCAAGCCATAGTTTGCACCTACTAAAAATCCTGAATTTGTGCGATAAGCTAAACCAAAGTTTGCACCAAATTCGGTACTATTATAGTTTTTATCGCTGGCACTACCAAATGTTAGGTCTTTATCATTAGAAGTCGTAACGGTAGCACTGGTATTGTTGGAGTTGTTCACTGTTGTAACCGTGTTTTCTCCTTTGTCTTTACCAGAGATGTTAAAGCCGATATACGGACCAGCACTGATCTGAACGGCGCCGGCATCGCCAGTAGGAATTCTGAATACTGCATTTACAGGTACTTCAATGGTCATTAAATTGGTTTTAATTGAAGATGTGGTTGTAATGGTATTACTTCCTGCGGTTGCTGTGCTTACGGATTCAAATTTATTACCCTTATTCTGTAATGATACGCCTGGTTGAATGAAGAAATTATTTCCTACACCGAAATCACCGAATGCGGTCACATTAAAGCCAACATTGTTTTTTGCATTATCATTAAAATTATTGGCTGCGGCATCATCGCCACCAGCGTGAAACTTTGAAAGGTTAACACCAGCTTTTATTCCAAAGCGAGCAGTTTCACTAGTCATTTTTGTTTGTGCAAATGCACCTGTTGCTAATAATAAAACTGAAGCGCTTAATAATAACTTTTTCATAATATTTTTCTTTTAGAAGAATCTTGTTTAAAATTTCAGGCTTTAACCTGCTGTTAATTACAAGCCTCAATTCCAAAAGCTGTGCCAAAGTATCAAGTCTGTTACAGTTTATTTGGTAATCTATTGGTTTACAGGGGCTTTTTTGAGCGGTTTCAGTATAATTACGATAGCAATTAGTTATGCCGATAGATATGATTTACTGTCTACATAATAGGAATATCTAGTAGAATTACTAATTTTTTAACCCTAAAAGAAAAGATGCCAAAAGGCGATTACGCTAAAATTATGTTTTTTGAGGTTTCTTTTTCGCTGCGGGGAAAAGAACATTATTTAAGATCAAGCGGTATCCTGGTGAATTAGGATGTAGATTTAAATCTGTTGGCGGATCGCCTACGGCATGTTGATAATCTTCCGGATCGTGCCCGCCATAAAAAGTAAACTGGCCTTTGCCAATTTCTCCATGTAAATACCTTACCTCTGCAGCACCTTTATTTTCACCCAAAACAGTCACACTTGTTTTAACTAAACTCTTTCTGAAAGCCGTGGTTTGCCCCATAAAACCTTTAATCACTTTATCATGATCTTGGGTAAGCATGGTTGGGACAAGATCCCATTTGGCTGAAAAATCGAATAAAGTAAAGTAATCGTTGGTTTGGTTCAGTGTACGGGTTTGAGTAGCGTCGATATCCGAAAATTCATAGTTCATTGGGTTGTTATCTAACTTAAAATTCTGGAAGGCCAAGGTTTTATTAAAATCCAGTTTACTTTGTGCATTTGGGTCTGCAGCATCACCATCAAACATTTGGGCGCAAATATCTACCCCATCAGCAGCAAGGGCAATGTCGAAACTATCAGTGCCCGAACACATTGCAAACAAAAAGCCTCCACCAGCACAATATTCTTTGATGTGTTTGGCAACGGCTAATTTCATTTCAGAAACCTTTTTGTATCCCATGCGCTTAGCTAAGGTTTCCTGGTTTTTTACATCTTCCTGGTACCAGGTTGCGTACCTGAAATTAGCCCAGAAACGGCCGTACTGGCCGGTAAAATCTTCATGGTGCAAATGTAACCAATCGTATTTGCTCAATTTATCCTGTAAAATATCATCATCATAAATTACATCGTACGGGATTTCGGCGTAGGTTAAAACGAGTGTAACGGCATCATCCCATGGTAATTTGCTTTTTGGAGAGTAAACCGCAATTTTTGGTGTTTTCTCCAGCTTAACCATCTCCATATTCACCGCAGGATCGCTGATTTCGTTTAAAAGGTTGGTTGCCTTTCCATCGGCCATTACTTCGTAAGATACGCCACGGATTTTAAGCTCGTCTTCAACTGTTTTATTGTATTTAATTAAAAAACTTCCGCCGCGATAGTTTAAAAGCCAATCAACCTCCAGTTGTTTGCTGATTGTCCAATAGGCAATACCATATGCTTTAAGGTGGTTCTTTTGGTCTTCATCCATGTAAATTAACAAAGAAGAAGCCCTTAGCCCCAAGGAGCAAAGCAGGCAAATGAGCAGGATATAATATTTCTTTATCAAATCGGTATGCTTAAAACACTAAAATACCGCATTTAAACTGTATAGAAAAATTTAATGATGTTATAAGTTATACAATTTTGTTATTTTTGCCCTCTACTAAAAAAATACGATTGTTTTTTTAGTGAATAAAATTTAAAATTAGTACCGATATTGATATGAGTAAAGCAATAATAAAAACAGAAAAAGGCGAAATGACTGTAGAATTCTACGATAATGATGCGCCGAAAGCCGTTGCAAACTTTAAAAAATTAGCTAAAGAAGGCTTTTATGATGGTGTAACTTTTCACCGTGTAATTCCTAACTTTATGGTTCAGGGCGGATGCCCAAATTCAAAAGACCCAGCTAAAGCACATTTGGCAGGTACTGGTGGCCCAGGTTACAAAATTGACTGCGAACTGGACGGAGAAAATCAATATCACGATCGTGGTGTTTTATCTATGGCTCACGCTGGCCGCAATACTGGTGGTTCACAGTTTTTTATCTGCCATAGCAGAACAAATACCGCTCACTTAGACCGTAATCATACTTGTTTTGGTAAAGTAGTTGAGAATGTAGACCTTGTAGATGATATTCGCCAAGGTGATAAAATTTTAAACATAGAAGTTTTAGAAGATTAGTGCGCAATGCGTTTGGCGATAAGCGTTTAGCGCTAATACCAATTGCTCAATATTTAGGTTTTAAAACATTAGAAAACGCGATGCGTTTGGTGGCAGGCGTGTTATAACGCTAAACGCCAAACACTAACCGCTAAACACACATAATATGAATTTAAGAGGAATTGTTGCCGTATCTGGCAGACCGGGTTTATTTAAACTGGTTGGACAAAATAAAGTAGGTTACATTTTAGAAGGCTTAGATGCTCAAAAAACTAAAGTTGTTGCCAACATCACCAACACAAAATTAGCTTCGTTAGAAGATATTACTGTGTATGGCGAAGATGAGGAAATTAAATTGGCAGATATTTTTGCTAAAATTTCAGCAAAAGGATCTACTCCGGATTTGAAAGGCGATTTACGTGCTTACTTTCTTGAAGTAGCACCAGGTCACGATCAAGAGAAAGTTTATGCTTCTGATATGAAGAAAATTATCACTTGGTATAACTTATTAAAAGACCTGCCATTGTTTACTGAAGAAACTCCAGAAACGCCGGGTACACCAGCAGAGGTTAAGTTATCAGAAGAAAAAGCAGCTTCAGATAAAAAACAAAAAGCTACAGGATCTAAAGCATCAGCAAGTGCTAAAGCAACTACTAAAACTTCAGCGCCAGCTAAAAAAGCAAGCATGACGAGTAAAAAAGGCGTTTAAGCTTTATTTACCGAAATTATAGCGAACACCAGGCAATTTGTCTGGTGTTTTTTTATGGGTTTAATCGAAGAAATAATAAAGCAAAGCTATAATAACCAATGATGCAATAATGCTGATCCATAGGTATTTATTGTTGCCATTCTGATTGCTTTTATATCTATACTCCCGTTTATATTTATCTAATAACATAATTTCTTTTATTTAATGATGATTTTTATTCGCGTTTTCCATATTCCCATCTTACTATAACCATTGTCATTGCTAAGCGTGATGTCATTATATAATATGCCCGAGGTAAACATAATTTAACCACAGATAAAAAGGATGCACACAGATATAAAATCCGTGTTTATCTGTGTGCATCTGTGGTTAAAACCCTTAACTTAATGGCATTGTTCTAAGCGTGATGATAAGGTTCTCCTTTTAAAATGCTAAATCCCCGGTAAAGCTGCTCTACAAAAAACAATCTGATCATTTGGTGAGAAAAGGTCATGTCAGACAGCGAAATTAACCCGTTTGCCCTTTTGTAAATGGTTTCATCAAATCCATAAGGGCCGCCAATAATAAAAATTAAATGCTGCACGCTACCAACCATCTGTTTATTTAAGTAGTTTGAAAATTCTACGGATGAATATTTTTTTCCTTTTTCATCCAATAAAATAACAACATCGCCATTGTTAATTTGTTTATGCAGCAACTCTGCTTCTTTTGCCTTTTGCTGGGCCTCGCTTAGGTTTTTAACATTCTTTACATCTGGCAAAGCCACAAAACTAAAGTTAATATAGTGCTTTAAACGGTTGATGTATTTATCAATTCCTTCAATTAGATATTTATCTTCTGTTTTGCCAATGGCGATCAGTGTAATCTTCATTTAATATTTTGCCTATCTTTAGAATTTCGAGATTCAAACTTAGAGAAAATTGTAACAAAAAAGACAATCTATCGATCTTATACCTTCGAAAATATATACACCGAAGCGATATCATGTTAAAACAACAAGTAGAAATAATAGCCGATTACGATCAAAAAATTAAGCAGGTTACTGCTGATATAGCAGAGACCAAAAAAATAATCGATCAACTTTCTTTCATCCGGATAGGCCTGTTCCTGGCCGAAATTTTATTCTTTATTCTACTGTTACGTTCTGCAGATGATGGATTACGCACATTAATTCAGCTTGCATTATTGGTGCCGATTATTGCCTTTGCCTTTATTGTGCGCAGGCAAAGTAAGCTAGACCGCGAAATCGATTTTAAAAAGCAACTCTTATGGGTTTATCAGAATGAATGGAATGTTTTAAACGGAACAGCGAATGGCTATGATCATGGTAAGGCTTTCGAATCTGAACTGCATCCCTATACTTCCGACCTTGATATTTTTGGAAGTGCATCGCTGTTTGCACTGATCAACCGTTGTAGTACCAAAAGCGGAAATAACCTCCTGGCTAAAAATTTCGCAGAAAAACCGACCAGAGATAAGATATTACTCCGTCAGGAAGCCATAAAAGAAATAACAGATAAGATAGCAGAAACTTATAGTTTCAGGGCTAATCTGCATGGTTACGACCCAGATAAAATAGAGCAGATTAAAATACAGCTTAAGCACCAATTGGGCGCACAATTGGAATTTGTAAAGGGCAGTTTTTTGAGGTTTTACGTCAAGCTGGTACCTTATATTTCTGTTGGTTTAATTTTGGCGGCACTTCTTATCAGCGCTGCTTTTTGGAAAATACTGGCACTTCTATTTGTAATACATACAGGGTGGAACGTTTTATTAGGCTCAAAAATTAACAAGGTTTTTTACACTTTTGGCGGAAGTTCGAGTCTGTTAAACGGTTATGCCAGTGCTATTTTATGGACAGAGAATCAAAACTGGAAAAGTTCGTATACCTTAGGTTTATTAGATTCAAAAATCCCGGTAAGCAAAGAAATTAAAGGCTTATCCAAAATTATCCAGAATTTTGATGCCAGGCTGAATATCCTGGTTGGCGGTATATTGAACGCACTTTTGCTTTGGGATTTAAAGTGCTGCATCAGTTTAGATATTTGGTACAAATCATCATCCGAGGATGTGATTTCGGCCCTTGACCATTTAGGCGATTTTGAAGAACTGATTTCATTGGCCACAACAGCCTATAATCAGCCAGATTGGGTTTTTCCAATGGTAGCAGATCAATTTGCATTAGCCACCACTCATATTGGCCATCCGCTTATTAACGAGCAGGTTCGGGTGGATAATGATTTTCATTTAGAAACCAAACCAACTGTAGATATTGTAACGGGTTCTAACATGGCCGGCAAAAGCACTTTTCTACGTACTTTGGGTATTAATATGATATTGGCTTATACTGGTGCACCGGTTTGTGCCAAAACCATGCAATTATCGGTTTTTTCGATCAATACTTATATGCGGATTAAAGATTCACTGAACGAAAGCACCTCTACTTTTAAGGCAGAGTTAAACCGCCTGAAAATGATTTTAGATAATGTAGTTAAAGACAAAGATACCTTTGTATTGATTGACGAAATGCTGCGGGGTACAAACAGTAGGGATAAATATTTGGGCTCGAAGGTTTTTATACAAAAGCTGATTACCGAAAAAACACCTGCACTTTTTGCTACACACGATTTACAACTGGCAGATCTGATTATCGATTACCCCGAAACCGTCCGTAATTTTCATTTTGATATCCAGATCACCGAAGGTGAAATGAAATTTGATTATTTACTAAAACACGGACCGTGCAAGACTTTTAACGCAGCTATTTTGCTGAAGGAAATTGGCTTAACCTTGGATTAATGTGCTGTCAGATGTTACCATCCGACTGTACATCGAACATCTGTCTGACAATAAAAACATCAGTTAAACCTATTATCGCGGTATTGTTTCGGCGAAATGCCCATGATGCTTGAAAAGAGCCGGCTAAAATAGTAAGGATCGTTAATGCCGACTTTTTGTGCAATTTCGTTAATCCGCAGGTTGGTGAACAGTAAATATTGTGTGGTTTTCTGAATTTTGAGCTGGTTAAAATAATCGATCGGTGAGGTTCCGGTTTTCTTTTTAAAAATGGCCGATAAATAGGAAGGTGAAAGGTAGACAGCCAGTGCCATTTCCTTTAAACTAAGCATCTTTTCAATGTTTTTCCGCATAAAATCTATAACCTCTTCAACTTTATCAGGTTCCATAATTTTATCGTTAACGAGATGTTTATCGGTATAAACAACTTCAGCAATGTATTGGTGGAAACATAAATTGGCATAAATTATATTTTCTCTACTAAAACCTCTTTCCAGTCGGTTGTAAATCGTGTCGAACAACATGTTCCGTTCTTCACTAAAACCCGCATAAGCCTTATAATTCTGTAACGAAGCAACCAGTTGATCAGCACCGGTTCCGGAAAAATGGAACCAATAAATAGTCCATGGTAACGCTGGGTCAGCTTGGTAAGTATGTGCTATTTCTTTTGGGATAATAATGAAATTACCGGCTTCAATATGATAATTGGTATCCTGAAATTCTACGTTTCCTTTTCCTTCTATGCAATAAATCAAAATATGCTGTTCTGAACCATTATTTCTTTTTATATAGTGATTCAATGCCTTACGGTAATAACCAATATCGGTAATAAATAAATTGTTTATGATTTCATTTTTAGTGCACTGTTTTATAAGTACATTCCTGGGGATGATAAAGGCTTTTTGAAAATCAAAACTATTTTTCTGTCCTACTTGGCGTTTCTCCATTGTGATTCTTGATAAAAAGTAAGATAATCCATTTTTTGAGCAAGTTAATACATTTTTGTGTTTTATTTTTTTATTGATCTTTGGTTTAAAGGGAGCGAAATCTTAGCGATTTAGTCTAATAGCCGCCTCTATTGTAATTTTTGATAAATGTTTAGCTTAATTTAACTTTGTATACAGTTAAGAAGCCTAAAAATTAGCTTAAATTTATTCTAACCAAAATGTTATTGAAAAAGAAAATATTATTTGCATCAGGCTTCGTACTGGTTGTGATTACCTTAATAGCCTTTTCGCTTTTTTCGTCGGAGAAACCGATCGATTTTAACACGCAGGTTAAGCCCATTTTAAATAAAAAATGTATCTCCTGTCACGGAGGGGTTAAACAGCAAGGCGGTTTTAGCGTATTGTTTAGGGAAGAGGCTTTGGCTAAAACTAAAAGCGGCAAACCGGCAATTATTCCAGGCAATCCGGAGGATAGCGAATTTATCAAACGCTTAAAATCAAACGATCCTGAAGAAAGGATGCCATATAAGCACCCCGCTTTAAATAATGATGAAATTGACATTTTGAGTGGCTGGATAAAACAAGGTGCAAAATGGGGCAACCATTGGGCTTATGTTAGTGTAAAACCGACTGAATTGCCAGATGTGGATAATGATTGGATACGCAACGATCTGGATAAATTTATTTTTGCAAAACTTGAGGAAAATAAACTTGAGCCATCTAAAACTGCTGATAAGGCTACCCTATTAAGAAGAGTAAGTTTAGATCTGATCGGTACTTACCCATCTGATAAGCTGGCCAAATTCTATTTGAACAGTAAAGACGAACAGGCAGCCTACAATGTGCTGGTTGATAGTTTGCTGGCTTCGCCTAAATTTGGCGAGCGCTGGGCATCGATGTGGCTGGATATAGCACGTTATGCCGATACTAAAGGCTACGAGAGTGATCCTAACCGAAATATCTGGAGTTATCGCGACTGGGTGATTAAAGCCTTTAACCGCGATATGCCATATGATCGATTTATTACCGATCAGATTGCCGGTGATTTATTTCCAAATCCAACTGATGCCCAATATATTGCTACGGCTTTTAGCAGAAATACGCCAACCAACGATGAGGGGGGAACCAATAATGAAGAATTTAGAACGGCAGCGGTTTTAGATCGTGTAAATGCCACCTGGGAAGGGTTAATGAGTACAACTTTCTCTTGTGTACAATGCCATAGCCACCCATACGATCCTTTTAAACATGATGAGTATTATAAATTCATGTCGTATTTTAATAATACAAGAGATGAAGACGTTTCTGCAGAATACCCATTACTTAAAGATTTTAATGATAGCCTTAAAAACGAGCTCGATCATTTAACCAGCTGGGTTAAAACGGTTGCAGGTAAAGAAAGAGCTGCCGAAGTTGATTTATTCTTAAAAACTGGTCAGCCGGCAATAAACTCTACAACGGCCGATGAATTGGTAAATTCAGTAATCGGTAATCATAACATTGCACTTTATTTTAAAAATAGTTCATCTGCAAGGTTAAAATCTGTAAACCTTGAAAATGTTGACCAATTGATTTTCCGCTACAACTGCAGCAAACCTGGTGGTACAATGAGTTTACATTTAGGCTCACCAAACGGCCCTGTTGTAAAATCGTGGAAACTCGCCCAAACTGAAGGTTATGAAAATGTAGAAATAGATTTTGCAAAGCAAAGTGGGTTAAAGGATGTGTATTTAAAGTATACCAATCCTTCGGTAAAAAATCCTGACGAATTTATGGTGTACTTCGATTGGTTTTATTTTACCAAGCAGTTTCCCGGAAAAGGCAAGCCTGAGTATGTGGCCAATAAAAAAAGATTTACTGATTTAATGAATGCAAAGGTGCCAACAACACCGATTATGGTCGAAAACCCATTGAGCATGCAGCGCAAAAACTATGTATTTGAGCGTGGTGCATGGACTTCGAAAGGCAAAGATGTTAAAGTTGGTGTACCTAATTCTTTGGCTTTTGCTATGCCTAAAAACGCACCTGATAACCGGATGGGTTTAGCCATGTGGCTTACCGATAAAAGAAATCCTCTTGTATCGAGAACAATGGTGAACCGATTATGGGAGCAGTTATACGGAGCCGGTTTGGTAGAAACTTTAGAAGATATGGGCACCCAGGGAATGGCGCCTACCCATCAGGAACTTTTGGATTTTATGGCTTATCAGTTTATGTACAAATACAACTGGAGCGTTAAAAAAATGTTGAAGGAACTGGTGATGATGGGTACTTACAGACAAGATAGTAAGGTAACCGAAGAACTGAAAGAAAAAGATCTGTTTAATAAGTTTTACGCCAGGGGTTCGCGGATCAGGTTAAGTGCTGAGCAAATCAGAGATCAGAGCCTTGCTGTTTGTGGAGTATTAAGTAATAAAATGTACGGACCACCCGTAATGCCCTGGCAACCCGAAGGAATTTGGTTTTCGCCTTATAATGGTGCTAAATGGGTGCTCAGTGGTGGGGAAGAACAATACCGCAGGGGAATTTATACCTATTGGAAAAGAACAGCCCCATATCCATCAGCTATTGCCTTTGATGGCGCATCGAGAGTGGTTTGTAGTCCGCGGCGTATCCGAACCAATACCCCACTTCAGGCCCTGGTAACCTTAAATGATAGTGTTTATATCGATCTGGCAAGAAAACTGGCGCTACGCATGGAAAAAGTAGGAGGAGGTACCAGCAGATCTAAAATTGCCAAGGGCTATGAATTGATCTTATATAAAACGATCCCTCAAAATAGGTTAAAAGTATTCGAAGACCTGTATGCCAAGGCTTTTGGCGAGTTTAGAAAAAATTCGGCAAGTGTATCGGCATTTATGGGCGATAAACAAAAGAAATTTAAGCCAGAAGAAGCAGCAATGGTACTAGTAGCCAATGTAATGCTTAACCTGGATGAAGTGGTTACCAAAAATTGATTTGATCAGTTATGACAAGAGACGAATTAAATGCACATAGGTTAATTAAAGAAGCACATGAAGCAAATGCACGCCTAAACTCGCGGCGCCATTTTTTAAAAGAAAGTGCGATGGGTTTGGGTGCTTTGGCAATGGGTTCGTTATTGGGTAGCTGCGGTAATCTTTTTTCGAGTCCACAAACAAAGATTGCTTACGATCCTGCACACCCCTTATTGCCAAAATCGCCACCACTTGTAGGCAAGGCCCGAAGTGTAATTTATTTGCACATGGCAGGTGCTCCATCTCAATTAGAATTGTTTGATTTTAAACCAGAGCTCATGAAAATGGACGGCCAGGATTGCCCTCCATCATTACTTGCCGGGAAAAAATTTGCTTTTATTACCGGGGTGCCTAAAATGTTGGGTCCACAGGCTAATTTTGCCAAATATGGCCAATCAGGTGCCTTGGTGAGTGATAATTTACCGCACTTTTCTACTATGGTAGATGAGGTAAGCTTTTTAAAAGCTGTTAAAACAGATCAGTTTAACCATGCTCCGGCGCAGCTGTTGGTACATACAGGGTCACCGCGATTGGGCAGACCAAGCATGGGCAGCTGGGTAACTTACGGTTTGGGATCAGAAAACCAGAATTTACCGGGATATGTAGTATTGACCAGTGGAGGGAGTTTTCCTGATGCCGGAAAAAGTGTTTGGGGAAGTGGTTTCTTGCCCTCTGTTTATCAGGGTGTACAATGTAGAAGTGAGGGAGATCCGGTACTGTTTATAAAAGATCCCGATGGAATGAACCGGGATTTGAGAAAAGCATCTATCGAAGCCATTAATAAAGCTAACGAGCAGCAATATCAAGAGTATAACGATCCTGAGATTTTATCGCGGATAGCACAGTATGAAATGGCTTACCGCATGCAGATATCGGCACCAGAGGTGATGAACATCAATGATGAACCAGCCTACATTCACGAAATGTATGGTACACAACCAGGTAAAGCATGTTTTGCCAATAATGTGTTGCTTGCCCGTAAACTGGTAGAAAAAGGAGTACGTTATGTGCAGTTATTCGATTGGGGATGGGATGCGCACGGCGATAATCCAAACAACTCACTTAACATCGGACTGAAGAATAAATGCAGAACCATTGACAGGCCAATTACCGCTTTATTACTCGATTTAAAACAACGTGGTTTATTAGAGGAAACCCTGGTTGTTTGGGGTGGTGAATTCGGGCGTACGCCAATGATGGAAAACAGAAATGGTATTCAAAATCCATTTAAAGGTAGAGATCACCATACAGAAGCATTTACCATTTGGATGGCCGGTGGAGGTGTAAAAAAAGGATTTACACACGGCGAAACAGACGAAATTGGCTATAGTGCCGTAAGTGGAAAAGTTGATGCTTTTGATATTCAAGCCACTATTTTAAACCAGTTGGGCTTCGATCACGAACAATTTACCTATCCTTTTCAGGGGAGGCCATTTAGGTTAACCGATGTGGCAGGTAAGGTGATCTCAGAGATTGTAGCTTAAGTCAGGAGTCGGAAGTCCTGAGTCCACAGTCTATTAACCGATTAACCGAATGACGAATCTACAAATGAACCAACAACAAGTGAACCAATGAACCAAACCAGAAGGAAATTCTTACAAAATACAGCTGTTGTAACGGCAGCATCAATTTTAGCCCCCATTCAAAACATGAGCGCCAACGAACTTAAAAATACAAAAGCAAAAGCTGGCTACGAACTATTATTTATGCAAACTGATTGGGGTTTTGGAGGTACAAGAGATGAGTTTTGCGCAGCAGCCAAAAAAGAAGGATATGAAGGCATTGAAGTATGGTGGCCTGGTGAGGACAAAGCGATAAAAGAACTTTTTGATGCGGTTAAGAAATATAAACTGGAAATCGGGTTTTTATGCGCTGGATCGCAGTCGAACATAACTGAGCACTTCGCTTCTTTCAAAAAAAGTTTAGATACCATTTGTGCCAATACTTATCAAAAACCGGTTTACATTAATTGCCATTCTGGAAAAGATTATTTCACTTACGAAGAAAATAAACAGATTATCGATTACGCAACGGCCAAGAGCAAATCGTCGGGCATACCGGTTTATCACGAAACGCATCGTAGCCGTATGATGTTTGCTGCACATGTTGCTAAAAATTTTGCGGAGAAAAATCCAGAATTGAAATTCACTTTAGATATTTCGCATTGGTGCAATGTGCACGAAAGTTTATTATCTGACCAGAAACAGACCATCGATTTTATTTTAGAAAAGGCAGAACATATCCACTCGCGGGTTGGGCACCCCGAAGGACCACAGGTAAACGATCCACGGGCACCAGAATGGGCAAAAGTGGTAGAAGCACACCTGGCCTGGTGGGATAAAATTATAGAACGCAAAAAGAAAAACGGCGAGCGTATGACCATTCTTACCGAATTTGGCCCGGCTGATTATATGCCTACCCTGCCTTATACGCGCCAACCCCTTGCCGATCAATGGGCAATAAATGTTTACATGATGAATTTATTAAGAAAGAGATATCAATAAGATGTTAGAGTTTTTCGGCCGCTTTCACCCAGTTTTTGTCCACCTTCCTATCGGAATTTTGTTACTTGGCTGTATTTGTATTCTCTTATCATTTGTTGCAAAGTTTATCAACCTAAAACCAGCCATTCCTGTTATGCTGCTTCTAGGTGCGTTAAGTGCTGCAGTATCTTGCATTACTGGCTATTTATTGGCCAATGGTGGCGACTATGATGGAAAACTCGTGAGTAATCATCAATGGATGGGAATCAGTGTTGCTGTTATATCTTTTATATTGTGGATTATTTACCAAAAGGTTAAATCAAATGCCATACTGGGTACAATAGCGGTGGTTCTCATCGTGCTCATTTCCATTACAGGGCATTTAGGAGGTTCTTTAACCCACGGTTCTGATTATTTAACCGCGCCGTTAAAATCGGGCAGTACAAAAGGTGGTGCAGCCATACCACCAATTCCAAATGTTCAGGAAGCCTTTGTTTACCAAAATGCTATTCAACCACTTTTTCAGAACAGGTGTTATAGTTGCCATGGCAGCGAAAAGCAGAAAGGCAAGCTAAGGTTAGACCAAGAAGAATATATTTTAAAAGGTGGAAAAGATGGACGCACCATAGTAAAGGGTAAAGCTGATGATAGTGAGCTGATGAAGCGGGTTTTATTGCCGTTGAATGATGAAGACCACATGGCACCTAAAGAAAAACCTCAACTCACTAACAATGAGATTGCCTTATTAAAATGGTGGATTGATAATGGCGCCGATTTTAAAAAGAAATTTAAAGACCTTCCCCAGCCAGAAAATATAAAAACAATTTTAGCCAGCCTACAGAAAGGCGAAAGCGGGGCCGAGCAAATCAAAGCCAGTGATATTCCAACTGAAGAGGTATCGGCAGTTGATAATAAAGTATTGAAAAAATTTACCGATGCAGGGATTACCGTATTCCCGGTTGCCCAGCATACCAATTACCTTTCGGCCAATTTTATCAATGCACAATCGATGGGTAAAGATGTTTTGGACCTGATAAAATCAATCGAAAAACAGCTCCTTTGGCTTAAGTTAGAAAACAATAAAATAAACGATCAAACCTTAACTGCAATAAAAGATTGCAAAAACTTAACCAGGTTAAACCTAAATAATACCCAGATCACAGATGCAGGTTTAGCATCGCTGAAAGATTTAGATCAGTTACAATCATTGAGTCTTGTCGGGACAAAAATTACTGCAAAAGGGATTAATCAATTAAAGAAACTGAAAAATTTAAAATTTCTGTATGTATATCATACCGGGATAGGTAAAGTAGATTTAGCCAGTATAAAAAAACTATTGCCTAAAGTAAGTTTAGATACCGGAAACTATAAAGTACCAATGATAGCGCAGGATACTACCGTGGTTAAAGCACCGTAGTTGCTCGATCAATGAATTGAATTAACTAAATGGTATCGCTAATTTAGATAGGATGTCAGATCGTAATAGCTGATGTCATGCCAAAAATGTGCAGTCGGATGTTACCATCTGACTGATCCCGCAGGATTAAGCAATAATAAAAGCGTTCCTTTCAAAGGTACTGATTTGGGTATCGTATCAGGTCGTGTATCTGCCATTAAGAGCGCTAACAAGTAAAATGTAGGTAAAAAGTCTTTTCTATTCCTTGTTAATGATTTGTTAATATTAAACTTGCAACTTATGGCAATTAATTGATAGCGAATGATTAATGCAAGTGATTTTGGCCAAAATTTTTTATGGGGCGTGGCTACTGCTGCTGCTCAAATAGAAGGTACAGCTACCCAGTACGGTAAAGGTCCTTCCATTTGGGACACCTTTACGGCGAAAAATGGAAAAATAAAAAAGAATCACAAATTAGATCCTGCTTGCGATTTTTATCACCGCTATGCTGAAGATATAGCTTTAGTTAAACTGCTTGGCTTTAAAGTGTTTAGGTTTTCTATTGCCTGGTCGCGCATTTTACCTGCAGGTAGGGGAGAGATTAATCAGGAAGGCATCCGTTTTTATCACAATCTTATCGATGAATGTTTAACCCATGGAATAACACCTTACATCACGCTTTACCATTGGGATTTGCCGCAGGCTTTAGAAGATGAGGGCGGCTGGACAAGCTTTAGCATCAATGCTGCTTTTAATGCTTTTGTGAGTATCTGTGCCTTAGAATATGGCGATAAAGTGAAAAACTGGATTGTGTTGAATGAACCTTTCGGTTATACTTCTTTGGGCTATATGTTAGGCGTTCATGCCCCAGGGAAAACAGGATTAGGTAATTTCTTTTCAGCGGTATTACATACTGCACTGGCCCAGGCAGATGGGGGCAAGATTTTACGCGCAGAAATTAGCAAGGCTAATATCGGAACTACTTTTTCTTGTTCGGAAGTAATCCCAAGTACCCAGAGTGATAGCGATATCCTTGCTGCAAAACGGGTAGATTGCCTAATGAACCGCCTTTTTGTAGAACCTACACAGGGCATGGGGTTTCCCACTGCCAATTGGGATGTGTTAGAAAAATTTCAGATCGAATATGGTACCTGGCGGCTTCACGAACGGATGAAATTTGATTTTGACTTTATTGGTCTTCAGAACTATTTCCCTTTGGTGGTTAAGTATAATGCCTTTATTCCGGTTATTCAGGCCTGGGAGGTAAAAGCCAAGAGCAGAAAAAAACCTCATACCGCAATGGGATGGGAGGTAAATGCTGATAGTTTCTATAATATCGTGAAACAGTTTGCTGCTTACCCAAATGTCAAAAATATCATAATCACGGAAAATGGTGCTGCTTATCATGATAAATTGATCAATGGTAGGGTAGAAGACCCTGAGCGGATCGAGTATTTCAAACTTTATTTAAATGCACTGTTGAAGCTCAAAAAGGAAGGTGTAAACGTAACTGGTTATATGGCCTGGACATTAATGGATAATTTTGAATGGGCTGAAGGATTTACTGCCCGCTTTGGATTGATTTATAACGATTTTAAAACACAGGAGCGCAGCATTAAAGATTCGGGCTATTGGTGGCAAAATTTCCTAAAAAGTTAGTTGATATATGGCTGTTTTTTTCTTCATTATTAAACAAATTCTTAAGTTTGGTTGATGAATGATAGAACAGTAGTTTACAGCACTTATTACAATCCGATGGAGGCCAATATTATTAAAGCTAAATTGGAAGATAGTGGATTTGCCTGTTTCCTGGCGGATGAAAATGTTGCAACCTTAAATCCACTTTACAATCAGGCCATTGGCGGTGTAAAACTCATTGTTTTTGAAAGAGATGTAGCGGCCATTAATGCTTTATTAGCTGAAGACAATAGTTTGGCTTTTGAATCATCAGATGAAATTGTTGATGAAGAAGAATCAGCGGAAGGTCAAATAGTTTGCGAGAAATGTGGCTCTACCAATGTGGGTTATGGAATGGCTACCGATAAAAAATACAGTATTTGGGCCACCATACTTGCCTTTTTAACCCTAACTACGCCCATTAAGGCCAATAAATGTCACCACTGCGACGATTGCGGTTATGAGTTTGAATGATTGTAGCGTTACTGTTAATTATTGCGTTTAAGTAACGTGTTATTAGCAATTAGATAGATGAAAAGAATACAACTTGCAATTGCCTGTTTATTGATTATTGGACTCGGCTGTAAAAAAAGAGAAAAAGTTGAAGGCGTTTTAGATACAAAAGCAAAAATAATTCGCGATTGCGTAGGGACATATATACAAACTGAAGGAGCTAAATTATATCGGGTTTGTAATATTGATAAAACAAATTCATTCGCGAACCAGGCAACGGTATCTATTAAATATGTTAAGATAACTGCTTGTAGTGGAGGTTTTAAAGAGATGTCCTGTTATAAAATGCCTATGCCTGATAATGGAATTATCGAAGTTGTGAGCATCATGTAGCCTTAATTCTCAAACAAAAATTAACAAAATGAGTCTTTGTTTTTTGAAGCGCAGGATCTGTAACAGCTATTAAGGTTTGTTCCCATGCTTCGCTATATCCTTACGCTGCGCTTCAGGGATGCCGCTGCGCCTGGAGCTAGAATGCTCATTTTCTGCAAGGAAGGCAAAATCTCCCTCATGGCATCCAGGGAATCTTTGTGTGAAAAGCACCGCTGTCTCTGCCATCTAAACCCGATATACGCGAATGCTGGTTCCTCCAACCAGCAGCAGCATTAGCGGGGACTAACCCCAAGCTAAGAATTACTGCAAAGCTTTCCAAAAAGAAGAAAATTACTGATTGCATCTTTTGAAGCGCAAGGCCAGTAGCAGCTATTAAAGTTTGTTCCCATGCTTCGCTATATCCTTACGCTGCGCTTCAGGGATGCCGCTGCGCCTGGGGCTAGAAAACTCATTTCCTGCAAGGAAGGCAAAATCTCCCTCATGGCATCCAGGGAATCTTTGTGTGAAAAGCACCGCTGTCTCTGCCATCTAAACCCGATATACGCGAATGCTGGTTCCTTCAACCAGCAGCAGCATTAGCGGGACTAGCCCCAACATAAGACCTACTGCAATTGCTTTCCAAAAAAAGAAAGAAAACTTAAAATTATCTGAAAACAAAAAATCCCGTTCTGATTCAACAAAACGGGATTGATACAATGTCATCCAAATCTCGAACTTCCGATTCCGGACTTCGGACTTCAGTCTACTAAAGCGCTGCCTTAGCCGCTGCTTCAGCCCGAATAATATTTAGTGCACCACCAGCTTTAAACCACTCGATTTGTTGATCGTTATAACTGTGGTTAACCGGGAATTGCTCCTGGGTGCCATCAGCATGGTGTAATACTAATGTTAATGGTTTATCTGGAGCGAACTCTGTTAAGCCTACGATATCGATGGTATCATCCTCTAAGATTTTATCATAATCATCTTTATCTGCAAAGGTTAAACCTAACATACCTTGTTTCTTCAGGTTAGTTTCGTGGATACGGGCAAAAGATTTTACCAATACAGCACGAACACCTAAGTGTCGAGGTTCCATAGCGGCATGTTCGCGTGATGAACCTTCGCCATAGTTTTCGTCCCCAACAACAATAGATCCTAAGCCAGCGGCTTTATAATCGCGTTGCGTTGCAGGAACCGGGCCATATTCACCAGTTAATTCATTTTTAACGTTATCGGTTTTATCGTTGAAATAGTTAACCGCCCCAATGAGCATGTTGTTAGAAATGTTATCTAAGTGACCACGGAATTTTAACCATGGGCCAGCCATTGAGATATGATCTGTTGTACATTTACCTTTGGCTTTGATTAAAAGTTTTAAACCTTTTAAGTCGGTACCTTCCCAAGGGGTAAATGGATCTAACAATTGTAAACGGTGTGAAGTTGGAGAAACCAAAACCTGAACGGATGAACCATCAGCTGCCGGAGCCTGATAACCTGCATCTTCTACAGCGAAACCTTTTGTTGGCAGTTCAAAACCTGTAGGTGGATCCAATTTAACCTGTTCGCCTTTATCGTTTGTTAAAGTATCGGTTAATGGATTAAAGCCTAAATTACCTGAAATTGCAATTGCAGCAACCATTTCTGGCGAAGCCACGAAAGCGAAAGTATTAGGGTTCCCATCTGCGCGTTTAGCAAAGTTTCTGTTAAACGAGTGTACGATCGTGTTTTTTTCTGCTTTTTCTGCCCCGGTACGGTCCCACATCCCAATACATGGTCCGCAGGCATTGGTAAAAATTGTTGCGTCTAAATCTTCGAAAGTTTTTAGGAAACCATCACGGTCTGCAGTATAACGTACCTGTTCAGATCCTGGGTTGATACCGAAAGCCGATTTGGTTACCAAACCTTTTGCAATAGCCTGGTTTGCGATAGATGCCGCTCTTGATAAATCCTCGTAAGAAGAATTGGTACAAGAACCGATCAATCCCCATTCTACTTTTAAAGGCCAGCCGTTTTTCTCTGCCTCCACTTTCATCTGCGAAACAGGAGTAGCTAAATCTGGTGTAAAAGGGCCATTTAGGTATGGCTCTAAAGTATCCAAATCGATCTCAATAACCTGATCGAAATAGTTTTCCGGGTCAGCATAAACTTCAGCATCGCCAGTTAAATATTCCTTTATTTTATTTGCTTCATCAGCAACTTCATTTCTACCCGTTGCGCGTAAATAACGTTCCATACTTTCGTCATAACCAAAAGTAGAAGTGGTTGCACCAATTTCAGCGCCCATGTTACAAATGGTGCCTTTACCCGTACAGCTCATTGAGGTGGCGCCATCGCCAAAATATTCTACAATTGCACCTGTACCACCTTTTACGGTAAGGATACCCGCAACTTTAAGAATTACATCTTTAGCGGCAGTCCAGCCGTTTAATTTTCCTGTTAACTTAACACCGATTAACTTAGGGAATTTAAGCTCCCAAGGTAAACCCGCCATTACATCGCAGGCATCAGCACCACCAACTCCAATAGCAACCATACCCAAGCCACCCGCATTTACGGTGTGCGAGTCGGTTCCGATCATCATTCCACCTGGAAAAGCATAATTCTCTAAAACTACCTGGTGAATAATACCAGCACCTGGTTTCCAGAAACCGATACCGTATTTGTTCGATACAGAAGATAAGAAATCAAAAACTTCGGCACTTTCGGTTTTAGCATGAGGTAAATCTATTGCAGCACCTTCTTTAGCCGTAATTAAGTGATCGCAATGAACTGTAGAAGGTACAGCCACTTGCGGGCGACCAGCCTGCATAAATTGCAATAATGCCATTTGAGCTGTTGCATCCTGCATCGCAACCCGATCTGGTGCAAAATCTACGTAGTCAGAGCCACGTTTAAACGCCGTTTTAGGATCTCCATCCCAAAGGTGTGTATACAATATTTTTTCAGATAATGTTAAAGGCCTGCCAACCACTTTACGTGCAGCCTCAACGCGGCTGCCAAAGTTTGCATAAACCTTTTTAATCATGTCTATATCAAAAGCCATACTTTATTTTTTATAATTATTGTCAATAATGAGACTAACTAAATTAAACAATTTTTAACAGACTTGTTTTTGTGAATTGTCAAATTGTGTTATTTAAAAACATTCTATTCAATTTTTACATTAAACAAAAAGGCTATCCGGTTTACCAGATAGCCTCGTTGTTGATTAACAAAAAATATGTTTATTTGTTTCTTATTGTTTTGTAGAAATAGGCGTAAATTTGGTTAAATTGATGCCTTCTACAGCTACTTTATACTCCTCAATGCTTGGAATACGACCTAAAATAGCAGAAAGAACCACTACCGGCGTAGATGCCAATAAAGACTCTCCTTTTTTACCATCTTTATCTTCCACTACGCGACCCTGAAATAAACGGGTTGACGTAGCCATTACAGTATCGCCTTTGGCCGCTTTCTCCTGGTTACCCATACAAAGGTTACAACCCGGACGTTCCAAGTACATGATGTTCTCATATTCGGTACGCGCTGCAGCTTTAGGTAAAGCATCGCTGAACTCAAATCCAGAGTATTTTTGTAAGTATTCCCAATCGCCTTCTGCTTTCAGCTCATCGATGATATTGTAAGTAGGAGCCGCAACCACCAACGGTGCTTTGAACTCTACTTTACCAGTAAGTGTCTCTACGTTTCTCAACATCTGAGATACGATTTTTAAGTCATCTTTATGTACCATACAAGAACCTACGAAACCAAGGTCTACTTTTTTATCTCCACCATAAAAAGTTAAGTCTCTGATGGTATCATGCGTATAACGTTTAGAAACATCTGCGTTGTTCACATCAGGATCGGCAATCATTGGCTCGTTGATAATATCCAGGTCGATAACTACTTCTGCATAGTATTTGGCATTATCATCTGGCATTAAAGCTGGCTTGATACCGGTTTTAATTTCTTCAATACGTTTGTTTGCTTTATTGATCAATCCTTGTAAAACCTGGTTATGATTGTCCATACCCTTGTCTATCATGATTTGAATACGGTTTTTAGCAATTTCTAACGATTGGATCAAAGTATCATCTTGCGAAATACAGATAGATGCTTTTGCTTTCATCTCTGCTGTCCAGTCTGTAAAGGTAAAAGCCTGATCAGCTAATAAAGTACCAATGTGTACCTCGATAATACGCCCCTGGAATACATTTTCGCCATCAAACTGTTGCAACATCTGCAATTGTGTCGCATGAACTACATCACGGAAATCCATGTGTTCTTTCATTTGACCTTTGAATGTTACTTTTACCGACTCAGGAATTGGCATAGAAGCCTCACCTGTTGCCAATGCCAATGCCACCGTACCAGAATCTGCACCGAAAGCTACGCCTTTAGACATACGGGTGTGCGAATCACCACCGATGATAATTGCCCATTCATCAATAGTAATGTCATTCAATACCTTGTGAATAACATCTGTCATTGAATGATATTCGCCTTTAGGGTCGCGGGCAGTAATCACACCGAAGTCATTCATGAACTTCATCAATTTAGGGATGTTTGCCTGTGCTTTTTTGTCCCAAACAGATGCGGTATGACAGCCAGATTGATAAGCGCCATCAACAATCGGAGAAATAACTGTAGCAGCCATCGCTTCTAATTCCTGAGCGGTCATCAAACCTGTTGTATCTTGAGAGCCTACAATATTTACTTCTACACGAACGTCAGAGCCGGCATGTAAAACCTTGCCCTGTGTTAAACCTACCGCATTTCTATTGAAGATTTTTTCCACAGCCGTTAAACCCTGACCTTCAATAGATACCTCTTTAGCAGGGGCGAATACTGGCGAAGGTTCGATAGCTAAAGTTTTAGCTGCAAAAGTTTGGATTTTTTTACCAAAAACGATAGCGTAAGAACTACCAGCTTTGATAAATTCCATTTTTTGCGGTGTCAACGCTTTTGAAATGTCGATCAGCTCTTGATCTCCATTGTATAATTTTTTAGTTTTTGTATTAATGGTAAGTACTGTGCCCGTTTCTATAGAATAAACCTGCTCTAAAACTGGCTCGTCATTTTCGTTACGGATAACATTGCCATTTTCATCCGTTTTCTTTACCCAGTTTTTAAGGTCGATACCAATACCGCCTGTTACATCAACTGTTGTTAAGAAAATTGGAGAAATACCATTGGTGCCACCTACAATTGGAGCGATGTTCACAAATGGAATATAAGGGCTAGATTTTTTACCCGTCCAAAGTGCAACATTGTTTACCCCCGACATACGTGAAGAACCTACACCCATGGTACCTTTTTCAGCTACCAGCATTACACTTTTATCAGGGTGTTGCGCTTGCAACGCTTTAATTTCCTCCTGAGCCTCTGGCGTAATCATGCATTTGCCATGCAATTCGCGATCTGAACGAGAGTGTGCCTGGTTACCTGGAGACAATAAATCTGTAGAAATATCGCCAATACCAGCGATAAAAGTTACCACTTTGATTTCTTCTGGTACTTCTGGAAGATTAGTGAAGAACTCAGCCCTGGCATAACTTTCTAAAATTTCTTTAGCAATGGCATTGCCATTGTTATAAGCTTCTTTTAAACGATCGGTATCTGCATCGTATAAGAAAACCTGTGTTTTAAGTACATCTGCAGCTTTATGGGCTTTATCACCATTATCGGCCAGCGCAATGTCTAACAACACTTTGATAGAGGCTCCACCTTTCATATGCGATAACAATTCGAAAGCAAAATCAGGTGTAATTTCTGCAACGATAGTTCCACCTAAAATAATTTCTTTTAAAAATTCTGCTTTTACACCAGCAGCTCCGGTAGTACCCGGCAAGGTGTTGTAGATGAAAAAATTAACAGCATCTGCCCTGTTAAAATTATTTACATTTTTGATTTGATCGATGATTTCACTCAATAATTCTGCTCCATCAATAGGTTTAGGGTGAAGACCTTGAACTTTTCTGTCTTCAATCTCCTGGATATAATCGTTATAAATACTCATCTTAGCTATTTTATTCTTTTTGTTATAAGATTGTGCAACAAAATGTACACCCGCTTTTACAAAAAAAGAATACTGTTTTGTATATTAATTTGCGTTTACTGAGCCAATAGGGCCGAGTTTTTTGGTTAAAACAAAAATAGCAAAAAACAACCCTTAAATGTAATTTAGGCAGGCGATTAAACAATTTGGAATTATTCTAAATAACAGTAAAAGAGCGGGATTAAAGGTCGTAAAATCACATAAATTGAGCTATTAATCAAAGCATTTGTTGTTATTAACATCATAGAAAAAGCCCAAGCTTTTAGCTTTGTAATTGCCTGATGTATTAATGCAAACCTTAAAAGGTTCTGTTCTTACTGTACAGTTGTGAAACTTAACTAAATAGAACTCATAACCGTTTTTAACCTTTTTGTACGAACCTCCAATTGGCTGGCTGTAATCTATAGTAAGTCCTCTTATACTGGCAATTAACAAGCTTTCTTCGATACTATTTATATTGCCAATAAATTTGATGAGTTGTTTTTCGTTTATGACCAGTTTTACACTATCATTTTCGAGGTAAGCAATGTAATAGTATCCATGTAAGATTTCGCTTTTGAAACCAGATTTAGGGAGGTTAAACTTAATATTCATGATTTTTGATATTTCACCCTTAGCTGTAATAACCTCCGTTTCTGCATTAATTTTCTCCGGAAAATCCTGACGAAAACACACCCAATGCTCAAATTTTTTATCAGGTTGAATAGCCCTGATTAGTGCTTCGATTGCATTCAGCCCCGGCGGGATTTTTTCAAAACCTTGTTCAACCTTTCTGTTGCATGATAACAGTAGTAATGGAACAATAAAAAGATAATATCTTGTCAGTTTATGGAACATGTGGCTCTTTTAACTGATGATGGATAATTATAGGCTTTTCCATAACCGTTCGTTATCGGACAGATTTGTGCGATTTTGAACAGTTATTTGTTGTTTTATAAATTAATTTATTGATAATCAGTTTGTTGTATTGTGTTTAATGCCTTGGCATAAGATTAGCTTAAGGCTAAAGCGTTGAAAATGTAAAACCTTTTTCACTAAAATAAGCCAATACTTTAGGAAGTGCGTAAGATAAACGGTCGAATGCTTTTAAACTATCATGAAATACAATTATAGAACCATTTTCGGTATGTTTAATCACGTTTTGATAACATTTTTCGGGCGAAAGCTGAGTGTCGAAATCACCGCTGAGTACATCCCACATTACAATTTGCAGTTGGGAGTTGAGAGTTGTGGGTTGGGAGTTGCTGGGCGCTTTAAACTCCGAGCTCCAAACGCCAAGCTCCAAGCTACGAATCTGGCTCTTCCTAATCCTTCCATAAGGTGGGCGAAACAGGTTTGTTTGTGTAAGTTCCTGGCATTTTAGCGTATTTTGAAGGTAGGTTTCATTATCGGTTTTCCAGCCTTTTAAATGATTGAAAGTATGGTTGCCAATGGCATGTCCGTCGTTTTTTACACGTTCAAAAACTGCGGGGTGTTTTACAATATTATCGCCAATGCAAAAAAATGTAGCTTTAGCATTAAAGACTTTTAAAGTTTTTAATACAAAATCTGTAACATTGGGTATGGGTCCATCGTCAAAGGTCAAATAAATAACTTTTTCGGTGCGGGATTTATTCCATAATAGTGATGGATAATACCATTTTAGCAGAAGCGGTGATTTGATCAGGTACATTTTAGCTACAAAGTTACTAAATGCCTGTACAGATTGAAATTATTAAAGTTGTTTATATAGATTTGAAACAAATTATGAAGATGTTTACCAAGAATAAGTTAATTACCGGTTTTGCTTTTGTTATCGCGCTCAGTTTTGCCAATAAGGCTAATGCCCAGCAAGTTTTAACCATCCAACAGGCAGTAGATAATACCCTTAGAAATAATTTACAGATTAAACAGGCCGCATTTAGTGCTGCGTTAAGCAATGAAACGCTAAGTCAATCTAAAAATGCGCTTTTACCAACGCTTAACGGATCAGCAAGTTATAATAAAAACTTTGGCCGTAGCATCGATCCATCAACCAATCAGTTTATTTCACAGCAATTTTCATCAGCCAATGGTAGTGTAAGTGCAAGTGCCGATCTTTTTCAGGGCTTTCAGAAAATAAACCAGATCAGACAGAACAAACTTTTGCTTGCTGCCGATCAAACCAATGTAGAGAAAATCAAAAACGATTTAATTTTACAGGTGGTTACCTCATACATGCAGATTTTGTACAACAAAGATTTGTTGGCAGCTTCGCAACAACAGTTAGATGTAGCTAAACAGACCTTAAAAAGGGAACAAGCTTTGTTAGATGCTGGCAATAAAACCTTAGCCGATATTTCGCAGGCAAAATCTCAGGTAGCTACTGCCGAGTTAAATACTACAAATGCTCAAAATACATTGTCGGTATCTTATTTAACTTTAAATCAATTGATGGAAATGCAGCCAGAAAACAGATTTGAAGTAAAGGCACCTGTTGTTGCAGAAAATTATTCTTTGCAGAACAGTTATGATATTAATACAATTTTTACCAGTGCGGTAACTAATTTCCCTGATATTAAGTTAGCATCATTGAGAACTGAAGCTGCATTAAGAGGAATTAGTGTTGCAAAATCTTCTTATTACCCAAGACTATCAATCGGAGCTGGTTTAGGATCTAATTTTTCAAGCGGTAGAAGTAAGGTAGTTTCTATTACCCCAAATGGATTCTCTGAAATTGGAAGAACCTTAACAACAAACGAATCTGTTGTTGCACCAGATTTTGTAACTGTTTTAGGCAAACAAGCCTTTGGTTCACAAATAGAAGATAACTTTAACCAATATATTGGATTAAATCTTTCTATTCCTATTTTTAATGGGTTTCAGGCAAGAACAAATGTTAGAAAAGCAAAAATTAACTATCAGAATACACAGGTACAAGAACAACTTACCAAGAATAATTTAAGCAAGGTAATCTCTCAGGCTGTTTATGATTTAAAAGCAGCAGAAAGCCGTTATTCATCAACGCAGAATGCATTTCAGGCACAAAAAGATGCCTTTTATGTAATTGAGCAGCGTTATAATGTTGGTTTGGTAAACTCTTTAGATTACAGCACGGCTCAAACCAATAGAAATAAAGCGGAGATAGATTTTATCCAGGCTAAATATGATCTTTTGTTCAGGGCTAAAGTAATTGATTATTATTTGGGTAAACAGATCACATTTTAAGATTAAAAGCTGAAAATAGAAAACGGAAGCTTTAGTTTTATACCATAACATTACAACGTTTTAATTTTAAAACATTACAACATAATACAACAAACGAAATACAATCAATAAATTATGAAACTGAAGCATATTATTATTACCGTAGTTGCTATCGTAGCTCTTCTAGTTATACTAAAGCTAACTGGAGTTATAGGCGGGAACAAAACCGAAAAAGTAACTACAGAAAAAGCATCAGATAAAACTGTTGTTGAAACAGTTACTGCAAGTGGTAAAATTCAACCAGAAACTGAGGTTAAATTAAGTTCTGAAGTATCGGGAGAGGTAGTAGAATTAAAGGTGAAAGAAGGAGATATTGTTAAAGCAGGCCAATTGCTTTGTAAAGTACGTCCGGATGTTTTGCAATCGGGTTACGAAAGAACAGTTGCTACCTTTAATGCGCAAAGGGCCAGTGTGGCTGCAGCGCAACAGCAATTGATACAAAACCAGGCTAACTTTGTAAATGCAGAAGCAACTTACAAACGTAATGTAGAGCTTTTTAATAAAAAGGTAATTTCTGCATCAGAGTTCGATGCTGCCAAGGCGTCTTATCTAACTGCTAAAGCAAATCTGGCCAGTGCAAAAGAAAATGTAACCGGTGCTAAATTTACGCTAGAGCAAACAGGGGCAAATGTTAAAGAAGCAGGTGCAAACTTAGCTAAAACAACAATTTATGCTCCGGTTGATGGAGTGGTTTCAAAATTGTCAATCGAATTGGGAGACCGTATTTTAGGAACTTCGCAAATGGCAGGTACAGAAATTATGCGTATCTCTAACCTATCATCAATGGAAGTTAATGTTGATGTTAACGAAAACGATATTACCCGTGTAAAAGTTGGCGATAAAGCTTCGATTGAAGTTGATGCTTTCTCAGATAAAAAATTTAGGGGTGTAGTAACCGAAATTGCAAGTTCATCAACAGCTGTTGGTACTGCGGTATCTACTTCAGTAGATCAGGTAACCAATTTCTCTGTAAAAATTAGAATTACTGAAGAACTAGCTGGTAAACAACAATCTATTTTCCGCCCGGGCATGTCGGCCACAGTTGATATTGAAAGCGAATCGTTAACAGGTTTAGCTATTCCAATTCAGGCTGTATTTACCGATAATGGTAAATCTGGTGATGCTGGTCAAAACCAGGGCAATCAGGAAAACACCGATAAGCAGAAATCTAAATTAACCGATAAAAAAGTGAAGCAATATATTTATGCTTACGATGCTAAAACTAAAAAGGTTAAAAAGACAGAGGTAACCACAGGCATCCAAAATGACCAGTTTATTATTGTAAAATCTGGTGTTAAAGCTGGTCAGGAAATTGTTACCGGTCCTTATTCTGCCATCCAGAACAAGTTAAAAGACGGAATGATTGTAGAAAAAACATCTAAAGACCAATTGTTTAGCAAAGACGCTAAGAAGTAGTTTATAATTAATAGCAAGAAATAGTAACTTGCGTTGTTTAAGGTGTATTCCTAAGGGTTTAGGGTGTAAGGTTTAAGGTTGAGGGCAATTGGTCCTAGCTTTACACCTTACACCTTTTGCCTTAAGCCTTTAAAAGGCCTTACACCTTTTACCTTAAATATTTTTTATAAACATGGTACCTAAAATAGCAATGATTGGGGGCGGGAGCTGGGCGACTGCCATTGTTAAAATGCTTGCAGATAATTTATCTGAAAAGGAAATTTTTTGGTGGATGCGCAACGAGGCTGCCATAGCGCACATTAAAAAATTTAAGCATAACCCCAATTATATTAGTTCTGTTGAGATTAAACTTACTCAGGACGACCATATCTCTTCAGATATCAATTCCATCATAAAATCTGCCGAATTTGTAATTCTAAACGTTCCTGCAGCATTTTTAAAAGACACTTTAACTTCCATCACCGCTGAAGATTTAAAGGGCAAAAAAATCATTTCAGCCATAAAAGGCATAGTACCGGAAGATAATCTGATTATCGGCGAATTTTTGCACGAAAATTATAATATCCCATACGATGATATTTTGGTGGTTAGCGGACCATGCCATGCCGAAGAAGTAGCTTTAGAAAAATTATCATACCTAACCATAGCTTGTACCGATGTAGAAAAGGCATCCACTTTCGCTTCATTTTTAAATACCCGTTACATTAAAACAAACGTATCAGACGATATTTTCGGGACGGAATATGCTGCGGTTTTAAAAAATATTTATGCCGTAGCCAGTGGTATTTGTCATGGCATTGGTTATGGCGATAATTTTCAGGCCGTATTGATCAGCAATGCCATCCGTGAGATTAAACGTTTTGTTGATGCCGTTCACCCCATCAATAGGGATATTATGGAGTCGGCATATCTTGGCGATTTGTTGGTTACAGCCTATTCGCAGTTCAGCCGCAACCGTACGTTTGGTAATATGGTAGGCAAAGGTTATACCGTAAAATCGGCCCAATTGGAGATGAATATGGTGGCCGAAGGCTACTATGCAGTTAAATGTATGCATATTAAAAATCAGGCGTACAATGTGGATATGCCAATTTGTAAGGCGGTGCACAGTATTATTTATGAAAACCGTTCGCCGCATATCGAAATGAAATTACTGGCCGAGAAATTAAATTAGTGTCGCCCTGAGGGATAATTTATGGTGTAAAATGGATATAAATGACATAATGGGTTTTTATCGTATTTTAAGCTTCAAAGAATCGTCATTGCGAGAAGGCTTTTTCAGCCGACGAAGCAATCTTACAACGATCGCTACTAGCGTGCGCATTAAGATTGCTTCGTCGTGCCTCCTCGCAATGACGACCTTTCTATAGGAATCTGTCAATGCTAGTATAGTCAAAAGATCTATTTAATTTATCAGCCTCTGGAAGTCTTCGACTACGCTCTCCACAGGAGTCCTTTGGATAGACTGAAAACCGCTCTACTTAAATTTGTAGCCAGCTTCATGTTTCCTTGCAACCGTAGCTGTTTAGCCCCGGGCAAAGCGGTATCCCTGAAGCGCAGTGGAAGGATACAGCGTAGAACGGGAACAAACTTAAATAGATGCTGTGCCCATGCGCTCCAAAAAAACAATTTAAATCTTTTGTAAAGCAGGTTTGGTGCTTTTCGGTTAGGGTAGTCCTTCTTTTCGCTATTATCTTTTTGCGATCCGTTAGTGGGGATTTTTTTGGCAGTGCAACAAAAAGGATAACCGCTTCAATAAGGTTTATTTAACGGGAGGCAGTGCAAAAAAACGAAAAAAATAATTTTTGCTTGAGGAAAGGAAGTAATTAGGTGTTTTGTACTTCTTGCAGCACCAATTGCTTAGCCCCGGGCGAAGCGGCATCCCTGAAGCGCAGCGAAAGGATACAGCGAAGAACGGGAACAAACCCTAATAGTTGTCACTGTCTTTGTGCTCCAAAAATGATTTATTTTTTATCTCAATTATGCTTATGCTTAGCCACGTAAATATGGTTTATTTAATATTATCTGCGATAAAACAAATACAGCGATAAACTGTTATCACTTAAATAAAATATAGCTGTCATGAAAAGAAAATTAGTAATGGGTTTATTAACGCTGGCCTTATTTGGAGGTGCAGCCTTAACCGTAAATGCTCAGGAAAAGAAAAAAACTGAGGTTGGTAAAGCATTAGATCATACCGGAAAAGCAATTGGTAAAGGTGCTAAATCTGTAGGTAATAAAACTGCCGAAGTAGCAGTAAAAGGCAGTTCGAAAGTTGCAGATAAAACCTGGAAAGGTAAAATGGCTCCAGATGGATCTAATGTTTACATCAATGCCAAGAATGAAAAATATTATGTAAACTCGAAAGGTGCTAAAATCTGGTTAAAACCTAGTCAGATTAAAAATAGACCTGAGCCTAAGAAATAGAAGAATGTAATTTAAAGAAGTCAAGTTTTTAAAAACCTGACTTCTTTTTTATAAACAAAACGGAGGGTTTAATCTATACTATCGTTCCGTAAAGATCGAAATCTTCAGCCCGGTCAATTTTCACATTAACAAAGCTTCCGTTAGCGGCATAACCTGTAGCTGCATCGATTAAAACCTCATTATCAACCTCAGGCGAGTCAAATTCGGTTCTGCCTACAAAGAAATCGCCTTCTTTTTTATCTACCAGCACCTTGAAGGTTTTGCCTACTTTTTCTTGATTAATATCGAACGAAATACCTTGTTGTATTTCCATAATATCATCAACACGTTGTTGTTTTACTTCATCAGTAATATCATCAACTAAGGTATGTGCATGTGTTTTTTCTTCATGCGAATACGTAAAGCAACCCAAACGATCGAATTTGGTTTCTGCAACCCATTCCTTCATTTCTTCGAAATCATGTTCAGTTTCGCCAGGATAACCACAGATTAGCGTGGTACGCATAGCGATGTTTGGCACTTTATCACGGATCTGATTGACTAAATCGATGGTTTTTTGTTTGGTGGTACCACGGCGCATCGATTTCAACATATTATCGGTAATGTGCTGTAATGGCATATCCAGGTATTTGCAGATGTTATCGCGCTCGTTCATGGCATCTAAAATTTCCATGGGGAAACCAGAAGGGTAGGCGTATTGCAAACGGATCCATTCGATTCCGGGAACATCCGATAAACGGCGCATCAATTCATCTAACTTGCGCACACCATAAAGGTCTAAGCCATAATAGGTAAGGTCCTGAGCAATTAAAATCAATTCTTTTGTGCCGTTTTTAGCTAAGATTTTGGCCTCGTTAACCAATTCTTCCATTGGTTTACTCAAGTGTTTGCCACGCATTAATGGGATGGCACAGAAAGAACACGGACGGTTACAGCCTTCGGCAATTTTGAAATAAGCGAAATGAGAAGGAGTGGTGAGCAAACGCTCGCCAATAAGTTCGTGCTTATAATTGGCACCTAACTCATGTAAAATATTCTGTAGATCGTTAGTGCCAAAAAAGGCATCAACGTTGGTGATTTCTGATTCAAGTTCGGGTTTGTAACGTTCAGATAAACAACCTGTAACCACTACTTTGCCAATTTTACCGGCTTCTTTTAGTTCACTGAACTGTAGAATGGTATCGATTGATTCTTGTTTAGCATTATCGATAAAACCGCAGGTGTTAATTACAACGATATCATCTTTGCCCATCTTGTCTGATTCGTGCACAACATTTAAATTGTTGCCACGCAGCTGCCCCATCAATACTTCCGAATCGTATATGTTTTTTGAACAACCTAATGTAATTACATTAATTTTTGGTTGTTTAATTGCGCTTTTACTTCTTACTATTTTGGTATTCATATTAATTTTATTTACACCTTCCTTGCGGCTTGATTCCACAGATTTGGTGATTCCACTGATTCTGGTGTGGATATTTAAAGGACTACACAGCTATTCTTTTTACCTCACAGCTTGTGTTGCCAAAGTTAATCAGTAATCCTGTCTTAATTTTACTGGCTTTTAAATAAGATATAAGTTGGTTCTGAAATAATTTAGGTTGATACCCGGTTACAGATTTTAATTCAACAATTACCTTTTGCTCTACAACCAGGTCACATCTAAATTTACCAATAATTTGGTCTTCAAACATCACTATAAACTCCTTCTCAACATCAAATTTTAACCCAGCTTGCTGAAGTTTTATTTTAAGGGCATTAACATAGATCTTCTCTAAAAAACCTGGACCTAATTGCGTATGGACATTGTAGCAACAACCAATTATAATTTTGGTAAGCTCATGGTTTTCATATTCTTCCATTACTAAAATTACATAATAATCTGTGTAATCCTGTAATCTGTGTAATCAACCACGAAGTGAATTGTAGGCTAAATCCTCGGTGTAATCGACCACGAAGTGTTATTTAAACAAACTATTCACAAACTCTTTCTTATCAAAAAGCTGTAAGTCGCCAATTTTTTCTCCTACGCCGATATATTTAACAGGAATCCTGAACTGATCTGAAATTCCGATTACTACTCCACCTTTTGCTGTTCCGTCTAATTTTGTAATGGCCAATGCATTAACATCAGTCGCTTCGGTAAACTGTTTGCATTGTTCAAAGGCGTTTTGTCCGGTCGAGGCATCTAACACCAATAAAATTTCATGCGGTGCACCTGGCACTACCTTTTGCATCACCTGTTTAATTTTACCCAACTCATTCATCAAACCGATTTTGTTGTGTAAACGTCCGGCAGTATCAATAATCACTACATCTTCATCGTTAGCAACAGCCGATTGTAAGGTATCAAAAGCAACAGAAGCAGGATCTGAGCCCATAGCCTGTGCCACAACCCTCACGCCAACGCGTTCTCCCCAGAGTTTAATCTGGTCAACGGCCGCAGCCCTAAAGGTATCGGCAGCACCTAATACTACTTTAAGTCCCGATTCTTTAAGTTTATGGGCCAGCTTTCCAATGGTAGTGGTTTTACCAACACCATTTACGCCAACCACCATAATTACATAAGGTTTATGATCGCCGTATTCGAACTGGCGGAAATCGTTACTGTTGTTTTCGGATAAAAGCAACTGGATTTCATCACGAAGGATAAAATTTAGTTCTGAGGTATTGAGGTATTTATCTTTGGCAACACGTTCTTCGATACGTTTGATAATTTTTAATGTAGTACTTACGCCAACATCAGAAGTAACCAAAACTTCTTCCAGATTATCGAGCACTTCATCATCAACAGAAGATTTTCCTGCTACAGCTTTGGTAATTTTATTAAAGAAACCGTCTTTAGTTTTCTCTAAACCTTTATCCAGTGCTTCCTGAGCTTCAGGTGCAGTTTCTTTCTTTTTGAAAAAATCGAATAAACCCATATCTAAATTTTTATATAACAAAAAAAGCCCTTCCGGTTAAAACGGAACGGCCTTTAATATTTTTAATATTAAAAAATATTAACCTTATTTAGATGCAATAGCATCTTTTACGTGGTCGTTGTGTACGATAAGTTCTTTGAATGAGTAAGCACCGGTTTTTGGTGATTTTACCATTGTAATTACTTTCGAATATTCTTTACCTGTACCTGTTTTAAGGGTTGCAACTACTTTCTTTGCCATGTTCTTATAATTTTAATTATTAGATTTGAGATATCAGACATTAGATTTGAGACTTGCAAAATGCTTTAGTCTTTAAGCTTTGGTCTTTTATTTCTAACCTATTTAATTTCTTTATGTACGGTTACTTTTCTCAATACTGGATTGAATTTTTTCAATTCTAATCTCTCAGTAGTGTTTTTACGGTTTTTGGTAGAAATATATCTAGACATACCTGGCATGCCACTTTCTTTATGTTCAGTACATTCTAAAATAACCTGAACTCTGTTACCTTTTTTTGCCATTTTAATATAAATTGAAAACTGTTAATCTCAACAGTTAATGTTTTTTACAAAAATCCTTTTTTTACGAAACGGTTAATTGCTTCGCTAATGCCCACTTTATTGATGGTTTTAATCGCTGAAGTAGAAACTTTCAACGTAATCCAACGGTTTTCTTCAGGAATATAAAATTTCTGAAGTTGTAGGTTTGGGTAAAATTTGCGTTTGGTTTTAACGTTTGAGTGAGAAACGTTGTTACCTACCATTGCTTTTTTTCCTGTTAAATCACAAACTCTTGACATGACTTGTAAATATAGTTGTTAATATCGTCCGCTTAATTTTTTTAAGAGTGTGCAAATATCTGAATAATAATTGTAAACAGCAATAGCTTAGCTAATTATTTTTATAATAATATTTATGGGCAGAAAAGGTTTGTGCAATGTTTGTTAATGCCAAATCTTAAATTCTTCCTATATTACATCTATTTAAAATAAATTATTTCTTATCAAACGTTTGATATTCATTTTGATACGATTAGACTGTTTCTCCTTATTATTATTTATTTAAATTAGCCCCCACTAATCCAAAATATAGAACGAGCAATGCAAATTACATCTTTTAAGCAATACGAAGAAGATTATAAGAAAAGCGTAGAAAACCCAGAGCAGTTTTGGGGCGAAGTGGCGCAAAACTTTCAATGGCGCAAGCCTTGGTTCAAAGTATTATCCTGGAACTTTAACGAACCAAATATCAAGTGGTTCGAAGGCGCTAAACTTAATATTACCGAAAATTGTTTAGATCGGCACTTGGCCACCAATGGAGATAAACCTGCTATTGTTTGGGAACCTAATAATCCTGAAGAAGAAAGTGTTACTTATACTTATAAAATGTTGCACGAACGCGTTTGCCGTTTTGCCAACGTTTTAAAACGTAATGGTGCAAAAAAGGGCGACCGGATCTGTATTTATATGCCTATGGTGCCCGAGCTGGCTATTGCTGTTTTGGCCTGTGCCAGAATTGGTGCCGTTCACTCGGTTATTTTTGGCGGGTTTTCTGCTAAATCTATTGCCGACAGGATTAACGATTCGCAATGTAAAGTAGTGATTACGGCCGATGGTTCTTATCGTGGCAATAAACAGATTCCTTTAAAAGATGTAATTGACGATGCATTAATTGGTTGCCCAACCGTTGAAAAATGTATCGTGTTAACCCATATCCGTACACCTGTTTCGATGCTGAAAGGCAGGGACGTGTGGTGGGAAGATGAAGTTAAACACGTAAATGATATTTGTGAAGCGGAAGAAATGGATGCGGAAGATATGCTGTTCATTCTCTACACATCCGGCTCTACCGGAAAACCCAAAGGTGTGGTGCATACCTGTGGTGGTTATATGGTTTATGCGGGTTATACTTTTTCGAATGTATTTAACTATCAGCCTGGTGAGGTTTATTTCTGTACCGCCGATATTGGCTGGATTACCGGTCACTCTTATATTGTTTACGGACCGCTTTCGCAAGGTGCTACTTCGGTTCTTTTCGAAGGGATTCCTACTTACCCTACACCATCACGTTTTTGGGATATTGTAGAAAAACATAAAGTAAATACTTTATATACTGCGCCAACGGCTATCCGCTCATTAATGAGTTATGGTGAAGATCCATTAAACGGCAAAGATTTAAGCTCAATCCGCGTTTTAGGCTCGGTAGGAGAGCCGATCAACGAAGAAGCATGGCATTGGTTCGATGAGAAAATCGGGCACGGTAAAGCGCCTATTGTTGATACCTGGTGGCAAACGGAAACGGGAGGCATTATGATTTCACCTATTGCCACGGTAACACCAACCAAACCTAGTTTTGCTACATTGCCTTTACCAGGAATTCAGCCAATTTTAGTTGATGAAAATGGTAATGAAATTGAAGGAAATGGCGTAATGGGAAATCTTTGTATCAAATTCCCCTGGCCGGGCATGTTGCGTACCACTTATGGCGATCACGAACGTTGCAAACAGACTTATTTCTCTACTTACGAGAATTTATATTTTACCGGTGATGGCTGTTTGCGTGATGAAGATGGTTATTATCGGATCACAGGTCGTGTTGATGATGTATTAAATGTTTCTGGACATAGAATTGGTACCGCTGAAGTGGAAAATGCCATTAATATGCACGCTGGTGTGGTAGAAAGCGCAGTTGTGGGTTATCCGCATGATGTAAAAGGGCAGGGCATTTACGCTTTTGTAATTTACCCTGAAATGCATGGTGAAGCAGAATTATCTAAAAAAGATATTTTACAAACGGTTACCCGTGTAATTGGGGCGATTGCCAAGCCCGATAAAATATTGTTTGTTTCTGGTTTACCCAAAACACGCTCGGGCAAAATTATGCGTAGAATTCTGCGTAAAATTGCCGAAGGGGATACCACTAATTTAGGCGATACGTCTACACTGCTTGATCCAGGTGTGGTAGAAGAAATTATAGCGGCGGCCAAAAAGCTTTAACCATAATTTTAAGAAAAAGAAATGGCCCCGAAAAATCGGGGCCATTTCTTTTATGCTGTTTCTAGTAACCTGGGTTCTGAACCAATTTAGTATTTGCATCAATTTCACGTTGTGGAATTGGGAAAACTAATCTGGTAGAATTCCAGGGTAAGCTACCAATGTTGGTTTGCGTTCTTTTTGCATCATGTAATGAAAAGCCTTCAAAAGCAAATTCTAGTTTTCTTTCATTTAGAATATTTGCCAGGGTAGCGGTTAGTGTTGTTAAGCCAGCCCTGCTTCTAACGGTGGTTAAATCTTGTAGTGGTGTAACGCCTCCAATAGGAGCAGCCGGAGCTAAGCGTGCATTAGATTCTGCCCTGATTAAATACATTTCTGCCAACCTGATAACCGGAACATTTCCGAATTGATTACCAAATTTCGCCGTAAACATATCGTCATCGTCATAAAAAGCATTAATCCTGTCATCATTTGGAGCATAGGTTGCATCAATCCAATCTTGTGAAATTACCGCATCCCCGCGGCCACCAAATGTAGATGAACCATAAAATTCATTAAAACCATTAAATCCGGTAAGCGTTGTTACCTGCACGGCAAAAACATCTTCAGTAGTATTGTCTCCAGGTTTTGCGGGTCTTCCACTTTCTGGCATTTTAGGGAAAGCACTCAGATAAGTATCTGTTAAATGATAATTTCCAGATGTAATTACCCGGTTTGCAGCTGTTCCGGCTGCAGTATAATTACCTATTTGCAGATACAGTCTGGCCAGCATGGCTGCCGCAGCAGATTTAGTTGCGAAAAAACCATTAGTGGCCGGAAGTTTAGCTTCTGCCTCTGTCAAATCTGTTATCGCCTGATTGTAAACGGCAGCTACTGTGGCCCTGCTTACATAATTCGCTTCGCTTATGAGATTGGTTGGTGTTAACACAATTGGTACGCCCAAATTCGTGCTTGGAGAGCCATCATTGTAGGCTTTTGCAAATACCCTAACGAGTTCGAAATATGCCGACCCCCGGATAAATTTAGCTTCTCCCTCTACTCTATTCTTTTTCGCAGGCTCTACTTTGTCGAGGGCAGCAATTACATTATTGGCATCATTAATTGCGGTATAGCCTGCAGCCCAAACATTATCTACAAAGGTATTTGTTTTTAAAAGCTGTTTATTGATGGCCTGGGTCAGTTCCTCATATGTTCCGCCCCATTCAATGGCATCAGTATTCGCTAAGAAATCAGCCATTAAAAACGAACGGCCGCCAAAAAAATTACGGCTACCGAGATCTGAGTAAGCACCAACCAAGGCTCCTTCAACATCCTTTGATGTGAGTAAAGCATTCTTTTGCTCAATGGTATCAACAGGATTTATATCGAGTGCTTTCTTGCACGATGATAAAGCCATCAAAAACATGCAAGCAAATACGATATTATTTATATATGTCTTTTTCATTTTGATTCTTTTTTTAATTATAGGCCAATGTTAATACCTAATGAAATTACCCGTGGTTGTGGTGCTGAGTAAAAATCTACGCCTTGATTAATGTTTGTCGATTGATAATCTGCATTAACCTCGGGATCCCATCCTTTGTAACCAGTTATGGTAAGCAGATTTTGTGCCGTAGCATATAACCTTAATTTGCTTAACTTAATTTTGGTTAATACCGAAACCGGAAAAGTATAGCCAAGCGTTAATGTTTTCAAGCGGACATAAGAACCATCAGATAAATATCTTGTTGAGTTTCCAATACCATTGCCTGCAAACAGACGGGGTTCCGGAACAGATGTAACATCACCCGGTTTATCCCAATAACTCATTTGATCTGCAGTTTGGTTATCATAACCGTTTGATGCATTGGCGCTCATATACTGGCCGCCGGCATTGAAAATTTTATTGCCTTTTACACCTTGAAAAAATATACCTAAATCAAAATTCTTGTACGAAAAAGTGTTGTTTAAGCCAAATGTATATTTTGGGTTTGGGTTGCCTGCAAAAATCCGTTGTGCATCGTTAATGTTATTTGTTGTACTCCTGTCTACATTGCCATTTGCATCAACTGTGTTTTTGTAATAAATCGCATCACCATTAGCCGGATTTACCCCCGCATATTCCGGGATGTAAAATACGCCGATCGGTTGCCCTGAAATAGCCGCATTTATTTCATTGCTATTTAAAATCTGCCCGCCTAAATTTGTAATCTTATTGTTGTTAATTGCTCCTGTTATTGCGGTTGACCATTTAAACGCGCCTACAAAATTTTCTGTATTGATGCCCAATTCAAACCCGGTATTTTTTAATGACCCTAAATTTTGGGTTTTAGTAGAGAAACCTGTTGTTTGCGGGATAGGCACATCTAATAATAAATCGGTGGTGTTTTTTTGATAAAAATCAAAAATTCCCGTAATTCTATTCTTTAAAATACCAAAATCAAAGCCGATATCGAGTTGCTTCGTTTTTTCCCATGTTAAATCCGGATTGGCTATCCGCGAAGGAATCTGCCCAGGCAAACCACCATATGCCCCTGTTCCAGCGAATAAACCACGGGCAGAATAATTACCAATTTCGGCATTACCCGTTAAACCATAACTGGCCCTGAATTTTAACAAACTGATGGTTTCACTTTGTTTTAAGAAATCTTCTTCAGATGCAATCCAAGCCACTGAACCTGCCGGGAAATACCCATATCTATTATTGGTTCCAAATCGTGATGAACCATCAGCCCTTACACTAAAGCCCACTAAATAACGGTCGTTGTATTTATAATTGGCCCTAAAGAAATAAGACAGAAAGCTAAAAGCACCTTCATTACTGGTTGCAATTACTTTTGTTGCAGCAGAACCTAATTTAATGTAAGAATCACTCGGGAAATCCTGTCCTTCAATGGTGCTGTACTTGGTGGTTGATTTTTGATAACTTGTACCCAAAATCACATCAAAAGCACTTTTTCCGATAGTTGTATTGTAACTGAAGAAATTATTGGTATTGGCATTAATTACAAAAGTTGAAATATTTTGCCCGTAGCCATTTGATGTACCTGTATTTCTAAAAGTTAATGAACCATAATAACTTTCTTCGTTTTGATTTAAGTTATCAATAGAAAAATCAGTGCTGAATTTTAAGCCCTTGGCAATGTTTATATTCGCAAAAGCTTTGCCAATTGTCCGGTACACGGTTGCTTTATAAAAAGCATTATCGACACTTATAAATGGATTATAGTATAACGGATAGTTTGAAGCTGCTCCGGGTAAAGTTCCACTTATTAAACCCGACCTTGGGTCTATAAAAGGCGTAATGGGAGAGAGCGCTACAGATTGTAACGGACTTGAAAAGGCATTATCATTTGATAGCCTGTTATTAATGCTGTTTGAAAAATTAAGGTTAATACCCACTTCTAAAAAATCGGTTACTTTATTGGTCAGGTTTAACCGGCCGCTATAGCGTTTATAACTGTTGCCTATCACAATTCCTTGTTGATCTAAGGCCTGGCCACCGATGTAAAATTTCGTTTTTTCATTTCCTCCTGTTAAATTAAGGTCGTATTGTTGCGTAACAGGTTTATCCTGAAAAGAAGCAGCTTCCCAGTTAGAGTTTACCTTATAAGTTTGATAATCGTTGTTGCCCGCCGAATACCGGTTTAAACGCGCCTCTACACTTGCGCTATAATCATCTAATGCTTCTTGCAGGGTTGCGTAATCTCCATTGAGGAAATCCTGATTCGCCTGGCCCTGCCCAGCCCTGCGCTCTATTTGAACGTACTGTTCTGCATTTAAAAAATCCCTATGGTTAGAAGGTGAGCTTATGCCACCAAGTGCGTTAAACTGGATAAGTGTTTTGCCTGCCTTACCCTGTTTGGTTGTGATCAATACCACACCGTTTGAAGCTCTTGCGCCATAAATTGCCGATGCCGATGCATCCTTTAATACTTCTATAGATTCGATATCATTGGTGTTTATATCTGCCAGCGCACTCGTAGGCGCAGTAGTACTCGAAAAATCTCCCGAGGTAATTGGTATTCCATCAACGATGTATAGTGGCTCGCTACCTGCTGTTACTGATGCAGCGCCCCTTACCCTTACCGTTATTCCCTGCCCTAATTTTCCATTTTGAGCGGCAATCTGAACACCTGCTGCTTTTCCTTGTAAGGCCTGTTCAAAACTTGTTACTGGTAAGTTTTCCAGGTCTTTAGATTTAACAGAGGCTACAGATCCTGTCACATCACGTTTATTCTGCGTTCCATAACCCACCACCACCACATCCGATAGCGTATTGTTTTCTTCATCAAGATTTACGTTAATGCTTTGCCCGGTAATAGGCACTTCTTTGGTTTTGTAACCGATAAAGCTAAAAACAAGTGTTTTGGCATCATCCGAAACGGTTAATTTAAAGGCGCCCGAGGCATCACTCTGCGTGCCGTTAGCTGGTGAGCCTTTTACAAATACGCTAACGCCCGGAATTGGTCCTGAGGCTGACGTAACTTTCCCGGTAATCACTTTGCCTTGTGCGAAAGCAAACGAAATTGTACCGAGATACAAAAGCATACTTAAGAGTAGTTTTTTCATCAAATTGGTAGTTTAGTTAGTAATGTTTAGTAGTTCGTAAAAACGATTTTTTAATATAATTAAAAATTTTTATAAAACCTGCTGTAGTGAAGCAAAATCGGATAGTTGTTTGGTTTTTTGAGCTTAAATCAAAACAAAAAGCGGTAAAAAGTGTTGATACATTTAAAAAAGCATATTATTTACCACAAAAAAACACGAGCATGGATAAGTTAGAATTAAAAGGGAAGTGGAATGAAATAAAAGGAAAGGTTAAACAAGCTTATGCCGATTTAACCGACGATGATTTAAAACACGAAGAGGGGCAAGACGATGAATTGTTGGGGAAACTGCAACAAAAAACAGGAAAAGGAAGAGATGAACTTGTAAAATGGATCAATTCATTATAACATCAATTTTATTAATCATATACAGGCGGCCAATTTTGGTCGCCTGTTTGGTTTAAAACCTTATGTCATGAGTGATATTGCACAACGGTTTATTCAAAATCCAATACTTTGTCCAAAAGATTTAGTGCCGAGTACAACGGGCCTGGAAATCGCATGCCTTTTAAATCCTGGTGTTTTTACCTTTCAAAATAAAATATGGCTTCTGGTGCGGGTAGCAGAACGGCCCGCGCAAAAACAGGGACTTATCTCTTTTCCGGTTTTAAGGAAAAACGGCATCGAAATTATCGAGATAGCAGAGGCAGACCCTGCTTTGGTAGCTAATGATCCAAGGGGATCAATTATCAGGGTGCCGATTATTTAACCACCTTATCGCATTTAAGGCTCGTTTGCAGTGATGATGGCGTGCATTTTTATCAACCGGCCGGTTATCCTTTATTACAGGGTGAGGGAGAAGATGAAACTTTTGGCATTGAAGATTGCCGTGTATCCTTAATCGATAAAACCTACTATTTAACTTTTACTTCGGTATCTGCCCATGGGGTAGGGGTTGGATTAAGGACGACAAAAGATTGGAAGTGTTTTGAGAAACACGGCATAATTATCCCGCCACACAATAAAGACTGTGCTATATTTGAAGAACGCATTAACGATAAATTTTACGCCTTACACCGGCCTAGTAGTGTGGCGCTGGGTGGTAATTATATCTGGTTGGCCGAATCTCCGGATGGCATTCATTGGGGCAAACACAAATGTATCATCAAAATCAGGCCTAAAGCACTGGGATAGTGCCCGTGTTGGTGCCGGCGCTGCCCCCATAAAAACCGCAGCAGGATGGCTCGAAATCTATCATGGTGCAAACGGAAAACGTCAATATTGTTTAGGCGCTTTTCTAATGGATTTAAATGATCCATCCAAAGTACTGGCCAGAACCGAAGAACCGATTATGGTAACAACAGCAGATTACGAGCTGCATGGTTTCTTTGGTGAGGTGGTATTTACAAACGGCCACATCGTTAACGGAGATGAATTAACAATTTATTATGGTGCAGCTGATGAGTTCGTTTGCGGGGCCAAGTTTTCGTTGAAAGAAATTTTGGAGGTGTTGGCTTTTTACCACTAAGACACAAAGACACAATTTTCTGCATCATGCAACCAATGAACTTTGTTTTTTTACCACCAAGACACGATTTGTGTTTTTATACTTTGTAGTAGGAATTAATGAACTTTTAGGCAGGAAGGGAAGAGTTTTTTTATACACTTTATAGTCCTGATAGTATCACAAAATTTCGTTTTTAAACCGGCTTGAAGGGAAGATCCTTTTTTGCGGCCTGAGCAATTGGGTATTGGGCAAAAAAGACCGCACTGGTCTTAGTGTCTCGCTAAGACCTTTTTCTTTTCGCTCAATAAACAATCGCCCATATTTATGAAGCGGATGACTGAGGGTACAAGTATTGTAATATTACCTAGGAAACCTTATCCTCGCGGAAGGAATGGTTACCTAACAGATTATGGAGAAGTTTACCGCAGTAACCCTAGCTATTATCCCAGGTTTAGTTTTTAATTTTAGTCATCATGAATATGAAAAGAGCTTATTATTATCTGTTTTATAAACTATATAAATTTTGGGAAGCGGTATCAATACCTAGAGTTTTGGAGCGATTGGAAAGCGGAATTTTGTACTGATGTTTATTGCTATTTTGGGAGCATCTGTTTTGGTTTATTACAAGGTATTTATCAATAGATACTTCCATTTAAGTGATTCTAACTTACCTGTTATTATTGTCTGTATTTCAATATCAATCTTTAACTATTTCATTTTTCACCATAAAAATCAATGGAAAGTTATAGTTAAAGAATTTGAAACCTTGCCGATAAAAGAGAAATAGACGCGGATCGGTTGTGGTTGGGCTTGTAATAATTGCTGTAATTTTAGATCTTGTATTTAATGAGCAGAATAGATTGGAGTCGATATCGATAGAATGATAACCGTTTATATAACGTTTTTTATAATTTGGAATAAATAATGGGAGGTTTGTCATGTAAAACGGTACGTTGGTGTAATTTTTTTGCTAAATGTTGATTATCAAGAGAAATTGATCACATCAAAACATTTAAATATGGTATCTAAATTTTCGGCTCTCCACTTCCTTCCAATGGGTATTTACTGCCCCGATCTTAAAGAACAAAAAATACTACGGCTTTTACCTGGTGCTGAGTTCGTTTTTGCAGTAGCGGTTTTTGTTTCGACCTCCTGAAGATTCCATCTAGGATCTTATTATTTTTTTTAGCATTGTTTCAAAGCAAATTGGAACAGTGCAGGCATAAGCTTTGGCCAGTCTCACTTTATATTCTCAAAAATAAAATTCACTCTCTATGAAGAATAACTATAAATTTCTTTTTGCGCTGTTGTTTTTATTCCTAAAACATCAACTTTCTTTTGGACAGTTTGAAGTGCCAAAGGTCATTCCACCATCACCTGATGTAGCATCCTTAACAAGGTATGCGGAAATTCCCGTTAGCTACAGTACCGGTGTGCCTGATGTAAGTGTGCCTATCTATACGGTTAAGACAGGGAGCATTTCGCTGCCAATAAGCATTTCCTATCATGCAAGCGGGATAAAGGTTAGGGATATTGCAAGCGTGGTAGGCCTTGGCTGGGCCCTGAATGCCGGGGGAACAGTAGCAAGGACAGTTTTGGGTAGAAGAGACGAGAGCCTTGACTATATCTCGCCTTACAAAACTACAGATGACCTCCAGACTGCCCGAACCTCTGTTACCAGTGAAGGTGATGCGATCAATCTGATGAATCATTTTCAGAACATGAACAAAAATAATTTTGAGACACAGAGTGATAGGTATGCCTATAATTTTGGAGGTAAGTCAGGATTTTTTAGGTTTGACTGGATTAATGGTTCTGTAAGGTTGATTCCGTATGCCCCACTTAAAATTACAAAGGAATATATTGACAATAATGTAGCTCCCCAGAATCTTTATTATGCCATAACGGATGAAAGTGGTACAAAATATTATTTTCAGGCAGCAGAGTCGACCACACAGGGCGGAATGTCGCCGACTACTGCATGGAACCTAACAAGAGTCGTTTCCGCTGACCAAAAGGATGAGATAAAGCTGCATTATTCTTCTGGTGAGGTTATTGTTCAGCTCTCGGAAGTTACTACCGTGGCGAGAAATCCGGGCAACGGGCTTAGTGGAGCCTCGCAAGTCCCATCATCAACGGAATTTGTCAGGACCCCTATAGGCAGCCAGAATTACCCTAAGCGGCTGGACAGCATAACCACTACAGACGCAATTGTTAAATTTGAGTACAGCGGTGATCGGGTGGATGGAAGACAGATGCGCTTGGTAAAGGTTACTGTAAACAACAGGGTATCTAACGATGCGATAAAAGAAGTTACTTTGGGACAAAGTTATTTTGGTACCTCGACAGACCATACCTTGAGGATGCGGCTCGATGCGATCCAGGTGAAAGGTGGTCCAGGTTCACAACCAGAGAACTATTCCTATTTGTACAACAATAATGTACCTCCGGGATACTATACTACCAGTGGGTATGTTTTTCCTGGCGGAAGTTCATTCCCGCCCTACATATTAGAAGATTATTGGGGGTACAGCGGAGGGGGTAGTGGGATTCCCAGTGAGTTTCTGGGTTTTTTAAATTCTTCGGAATCAAACCTATATGGAGGTAGTAGAAATCCTGTGGCGGCCTCGGTCCAGGATTGCATCCTGCAACAGATAAAGTATCCGACAGGTGGTAAGACGGTATTCGAATTCGAAAATAACAGGTCAGAAAACCCAAAATTTTATGATTATCCAAATCAGACCAATGCGAATAATGGCATAGTGGGCGGCCTGAGGATAAAAACAATAAAAAATTATTCGGCTGAAAATTCGCTGGCATTTCAAAAAACATATACTTATGATTGGGTAGGATCTGAGCACACCATTTCATCTATACTGTTCAGGTACCAACAGCCAATAAACTATGGTAGAAGTGTAATAAATGATATAGGAAGCTATACAGGACATATCCCTATAGGAGTAATTAGCAGTAATGTTGCAACCTCCTCAAGTCTTTATCCATTGTCAGTCCTGTCGGGTTCCCCTGTTGTCTACGGACAGGTGTCAGAATACAATGGGACATTAACAGAAAATACAGGAAAATCGGTCTTTACTTACTATCTACCTTTTGACACTAGGCTGGAATCTACAAATATATTAAGTGCTCCAAAATTTATCAATGAATTTACGATCGACAGGGGTACAATGAACCCATTGCTAGCGTCTAAAACAGTCTATAAGAATATCAACGGTTTATATACCAAGGTAAACCAGATAGAAAACCGGTATTCTCCCAGAAGAATGAACGAATTTCTAACTGGCATACGTGTCGATCAGGAGGTTCAGTTTAGGGATCTAACAGGGTACTTCTCTCCTGATGATTACGACACGCCATATTGGTTGGAATATTTAAACTCATATACTTGGGAAGCGACAAAAGGGTATGAAGATGTAACGACACTTGATACCACGATAATAACGGATCTTTCAGATCTAAATAATCCGGTGAGTCAAACTACTGTCTACAATTACGATAATCTTGATCACCTGCTGCCTACCAAAAAAACTGTTACAGATAGCAAAGGAGGCAACATCACAACAGAGATGAAATATCCCCATGATTTTACCGGAACGCAGCCCTACACCGATATGGTAGATACCTATCATATGTGGGCACCTGTAGTTGAACAGCTAGATTACAAGAATTCGGTTACCCCATTGAGTGCAGTTAAGAACAACTATTACAATTGGGGGAATAATATTGTTGCACCGATAACTATTGCGGGCAAGACCGGAACGGGAAACTATGAATCCCGGGTAACTTTTGAGGGCTATGATGATCATGGGAAGATAAAGGGTGTCTCTAAAACAGGAGCTTCAAAAACATGCTATCTCTACAGTTACAGGTCACAGCATCCTATTGCTGAGATCAAGAATGCAGACTATACGACAGTAGAGTCGTTATTGGGAGGTAGTCCGGCTGTTACTGCTTTTAGTAATCTGGTCAGTCCCGACAAAACGGCGATCGATAACTTTCTTTTGCCGCTGAGGAACAATCTTCCCGATGCATTCATTTCGAGCTATGTGTACAAGCCACTTGTTGGTATGGTGAGCCAGACGGACGCAAAGGGTATGACCGTTTATTATGAGTATGATGCTTTCCAGCGGTTGAAACTGATCCGTGACCAGAACAATAATATTGTCAAGACCTATTGTTACAACTATGCAGGCCAGGTCACCGACTGTAATGCTGGCGGAGGGACGACAACTCCTCAGCCTAGCCAGGTCTATGCACGTATCGAGGTACTGAACCCGAGCTGGAGCGTTCCGATTGATGGAAGTACGACAGAGGCGGATATCTACCTTGCCCTTTATAGTGATGCGGCCTGTACGCAGCCGGTTTCTCTGCCGCAGGGCTTTGATGTGAATGTAAGTACTACGGGCACTTATTTTTACAATAACAGTTCTTCGGTTTCGAGCTGGCCGAATACCTATAGTGTGCCAGCCAATACCAGCCGAGTGCTGCTTGGCCGTTATGTCACCGATTCGTGGTACTCTTATTACGATCCTTATTATGGCACGATAATCAATTCAGAAAACTACACCTACCAGGTGGAGGACAACGGCGCAAATGTTTATATCCCATCACCAACTTATTAGAAAACCATGAGCAGACATTTATATTTTCCATTATTCATCCTGTTGCTGATGGTGACAGGAATATCAAATTCATCTGGCCAGGAAGCCAGGAGGAGCAAAAAAGAGAAAGAAGAGACGGTGGGCAGGGAACTGGGCCTCGACAAAGATAAAACTGCCAGATTGGTGGAACGGCAGGAGAAATACCGTGTGCAGGTGACGGCTGTGCTGCAGGATACCAGCCTGCGCCCCCAGCAGCGCAGTGCCAGTTTAAAGGCACTGGCCCGGGAGCAGAGCGCAGCGCTCAATATCCTTTTGAGCCCCCAGCAACGGGAAAAGATGTCGGCTGCGATCAGTTCACGGAACGGGGCCCGAACAGCGGCACACCGGAAAGAAATGGAATCCAGGCTTCCCGGGAAAAAGGACAAGAGATTGGCCGTTGACAGCACTAAAGTTAAACTAAAGAATTAATGCCTCTCCAGATGAAAACAGGAATAAAGATTACCGTCATATTTACCGGGCTTTTAGCCCTCTGTGCAGGCCTTGCAGGCCATGCGCAGCTTTCGGTCAGCTATTCGCCTTCAAGCCAGAGCTATAGTACAGGGAGCGCTATCTCTACACTTTCCCCGACAGTTAGCGGAGGTGCCGCATCAGCGGGCGGACAGACGACGACTACTTTTGTCAGCAGCGGGCTGTATAACCCGCTGAACACTGCAGTGGATGCGGCGGGCAATGTGTACATTGCTGATTCGGACCACAACCAGATCCAAAAAGTTACACCATTGGGTACCATGAGCATATTGGCCGGTTCCGGATCTGCGGGATCAGCAGATGGTACGGGTACGGGGGCAAGTTTCCAGCACCCTTCTGCACTTGCTGTTGATGCTTCGGGCAATGTGTTTGTTTCCGATCAGCAGAACCACCGGATCCGTAAGATTACCCCGGCAGGGGTAGTGACGACCTTTGCGGGCAGCGGATCACCTGGCTTTGCGAACGGAACGGGGACGGGTGCAAGTTTTTACAGTCCGATAGGCCTGGCCTTTGATGCTTCGGGCAACCTTTATGTGGCCGATTATTCGAACAACCGGATCCGCGTGATTACGCCATCAGGTGTGGTGAGTACCTTTGCGGGCACGGGTACGGCAGGGTCTTCCAATGGCAGTGCCTTATCGGCCACCTTTCGCAATCCGATGGGTGTGGCGGTGGATGCCTCGGGCAATGTTTATGTGGCCGACAGGCTGAACCATATGATCCGCAAGATCAGCGGGGGCACGGTGAGCACGGTTGCCGGTAACGGATCGATGGGCTCGGCGAGTGGTTATGGTACATCTGCTACTTTCCAGTACCCCAACAACCTGGCGGTGGATGGCTCGGGAAATATCTATGTGGCCGACCAACAGAACAATATGGTCCGCAAGATCGATGCTTCAGGTTATGTTTCGGCCTTTGCGGGCGCGACCTCTTCGGGTACGGTAAACGGTACGGGTTCGGGGGTAAGGCTGAGTTCACCCTACGGCTTAAGTATCGATAGCCAGGGGACGCTTTATGTGGCGGAGATCGGAAGTCACTATATCCGCAAGCTCGCCACGGCTGCTTTTACGGTTGCACCAGTGCTTCCGGGCGGTCTGAACTTCAACAATACGAACGGCAACATCAGTGGGGTTCCAACGACAGCGTCTGCTGCAGCCAACTATTATATTACGGCCTACAATACCGCCCAGAGCAGTTCGGCCTTTGCGCTGAACATTACGATAATAGGTGGAAGTGTTGCGGGCATCCAGCCGAGTTACAGCCAAAATTTTGTTATGGAGACCGTTGTAAAAGAGGCCGGTGCAACCAGTTTGGCACAGGTAGGCAGTTTGCCTGTTGCTCAGGCGAACCGAAACATTCAATATTTTGACGGGCTGGGCAGGCCTATGCAGGCCGTGCAGGTACAGGCAAGTCCAGGCGGAAAGGATATTGTGCAGCCCACAGCTTATGATGCCTACGGGAGGGAAACAGTAAAATACCTGCCTTATGCGGCGCAATCGGCAAACAACGGAGCTTATAAAGCTGATGCTTTGATCCAGCAGTCGGATTATTACGGTATTAGCACCGGCTGGGATGCAAATGTGGTTAAAACGCCGGTACCTTACAGTGTAACGGTGTTCGAGGCTTCACCATTGAACCGCGTGGAGCAACAAGGTTCGCCGGGTGCAGACTGGCAACCTGTTACAGGCCGGACAGTAGTAAGTGAATACGGGGCCAATGTGGCGGGGGATGTCAGGAAATGGACGGTGAACAGTTCCGGTGCGAGTTCTGGAAGTAGTTATTATGATGCCGGAAAACTTTATAAATCTACTATAAAAGATGAGAACTGGGTACCTGGGGATGTAAAGACGGGTACAACAGATGAATATAAGGACCTGGAGGGACGGGTAGTGCTGAAGCGTGTCTGGGAAACGGATATTAAAAGCCTTTCGACCTATTATGTATATGATGACCTGGGTAATTTGCGCTATGTACTACCACCGGCAGTCAACCTGAACACTGATAGGTTATCCGCTGAGATCGCTGGTTTTACCGAATCGGATGATGTCTTCAAGGATTTTATGTACGGTTATCATTACGATGGCCGGAAACGGTTGACCGAGAAAAAGATCCCCGGCAAGGACTGGGAATATATGGTGTACAATACCCTGGACCAGGTGGTACTGACCCAGGATAAGATACAGCGTAATTCCAGCCAATGGCTGTTTACCAAATATGATGCCTTAGGTAGGACGATCATAACGGGGCTGTATAGCGATTCAAGGGAACGCGGGCCTATGCAGGATTATGTGAATGGGCTGTTAGCTGATAACACCTACCAGTTATGGGATGTGCGGAACAACAGCAATGAAAGCAACACCTATACGGGCTATAGCAACAATGCTTTTCCAAAAAGTGTAACCTATTACCATAGTATCAGTTATTACGATGACTATAACTTCTATAACAATACTTTTGGCCTGCCGATACTGCCGCAGGTCAGCGGTGGGCGTACCAAAACGCTGCTGACCGGAAGCAGGACGACGGTACTGGGTACCGGGACGATGCTGCTGAGCGTAAACTACTATGATGGGGACGGACGGGTAATCACGGCCAAGAGCGAGAACCATATTGGGGGCAGCGATGTGGTGGACAATGAGTGGAACTTTGATGGTAGCTTAAAGAACAGTACACGGGCGCATGTGGGGAACGGCACGCTGACGACGATTGTTAACAGTTATGCCTATGACCATGTGGGCAGGAAGAAAACGACCAAGTCCCGGATCAATGGCGGAGACCTGGTGACTTTAAGCAGCTTAACCTACAATGAGATCGGGCAATTGAAGGGTAAGGGACAGCATAGTACCGATGATGTGAATTTTGCGCAGCAGACTGGCTATACCTATAACGAGCGGGGCTGGCTGACCAGCCAGGCCGGTTCGCTGTTCAGTTTTACACTGGGCTATAACAGTGGCATTGCCCCGCAGTACAACGGGAATATCTCCGCGCAGACCTACACCAATGGAGGAGCTTCCAATACTTTTATCTATAGTTATGACAGGTTGAACCGTTTGACGGTGTCCAGTGCCGGGAACAGTTTGGGTGAAAGCCTGAGCTATGATGTGATGGGGAACATCAAAACCCTGGGCAGGGATAACTACGAGACCAATGACTATCATATCGATCAGTATCAAGGCAACCAGTTAAAGACCATCAGCGGCTTTACCAATGGAAGTTATACCTATAATGAAAACGGGAACCTCACCATTGACGGCCCTAACGGGAATACAATTGGCTATAATTACCTGAACCTGCCGGTACAGGTGAGCGGGAGCCAGAACGTGAATTATACCTATGACGCAACGGGCAGGAAACTGATCAAGGTAAGTTCTGTAAACGGCAGGGTCGACTACTTTGATGGAATTGTTTATAAGCCCGATGGTACCATTGACTTTATCCAGACCGAAGAGGGGATCGCGCGTAACAGCAGCGGTGTTTATAGTTACGAATACAACCAGGTAGACCATTTGGGGAATGTGAGGGTGAGTTTCCAGAAGAACCCGGTATCGGGCACCGTGGATCCGATCCAGCGGGATGATTATTATGCTTTTGGTTTGAGAAAGGTTGCAAGTGGCGGAACAAATAAATATCTTTACAATGGCAAGGAGTTGCAGGAAGAGCTGGGAAGCCCGGGACAAGGACAGTATGATTATGGTGCAAGGTTCTATGACCCGGTTATTGGAAGGTGGAATGTGGTTGACCCACTGGCGGAAGGCAGGGCTGAGATGACTCCTTATCATTATACCAGCAATAATCCCATCAACAGGATAGACCCAGATGGTCGATGGGATTGGTATAAATCTACAGATAATACAACAGTAAAATGGTTTGATGGAGATGGATACCAGGAAGGTTATAATAATATTGGGGCATCGAATGTCATCACAACGACTAATAAGGCTACCGGAGCGGTTCTTGGTTCAGTAAATCTAAATGATGATGGTTCAGCAACGAATGCGCAAACTGGTGAATTTGCAACTTCTTCAATAAGTGGTAACACTAAAATTGAGGCGAATCTAGAGGCTTCATCCATGCGTTCTATGAATTCAATGGGACAAGATTTAGCTATGTTAAGCATGAAATCTGTTGGAATGAGACTCCTTGGAGAAATTGTTAATGCTTTATATCCAGCTGATAATCGCTACGATGCACCTAAAATTAAATTTCCAGAAAAGAGTAATGAAATTGAAAAGCCACAAGGATGGAGAACTGAACCAAGTCAAAAAGGTAATGGTACTATAACACGAGATCCAAATAGCCCACATAATTCAATAAGAGAAATGCCTGGAAATCCAAATAGTATTAATCCTGCACAGCAGAAACCTTACGTAATCTATAGGAAAGACGGGGTAAGTTATGATGCATTGGGTAGACCGGTAGATACTAGGGATCCAGCTTCACATATTCCAAGAGATATATTTGATATTACTAAAATGCCTAAATTCGAATAACAAAAAATGAAAAAGGTCTTAGAAGATATATTTAATGATATTTTAGAAATATCGGATATAAATATGCAGAAAAAAATGTGGCTGAATGAAAATAATGACACTGGCTTAATATCATCATATGTTGAATTAATGAATAGATTATTTGATGATAATAATTTTAGTTATGTGATAGAAAACGAGGCAATTGCTTTAGATTTAGAACCCGAACTCATTTTTGCGCTCAAAACACTTAGAAATGCTCTGGATGGTTACGTTGAAAAAGAAACTGATCAAGAAATTATCACAGATCCTAAATGGATTGCAATTTCGGAGCAAGCAAAATCAATTATCAAAATGTGGACATAATTAGACTCTATCTGGTCTTAGCCTCGCTAAGACAAAAATGTAAGTTAAATAACAAGCCCAGCAGTTTAAAAATTGCTGGGCTTCGTTATTTCTGTACCAGTTCCAGTTTAATGAGCCTTGCTTTTATTGCTCCGTAAGTGCGAGAATGGAGTTTGGCGAGTTGGGTAATCTTGGCGCCTTCGCTGAAACGTTGTGTGAGCAGGTTATCTTCTTCTTCACTCCATGGCATTCCCTGGTTACCTTTTTCAGCTACCGCCCTAAGTTCATTAAGTGCAAAGGATAGCGCCCTTATGATTTCGGGCTGGTTGTACGGGCTATCGGCAGGGAATACTTCTCCGGTTACGGGGTCGGTACCAGCGGCCAGAGCCTGAAGGATCTCCAGGTGTCGGTTGTTATCCAAAAGTGAGTCTTGTTTTGGCCTCCCCTGCTAGTCCGAGCGGATTGCAATTAGATAAAATGTGCTGGTGCGAGTTTTTAACTCGTACCAATATAGAAATGCCATAGTTCTAAAATTTAGAAAGTTGCAATGGCTGCTTTGGATGTTTAAATGAGCAGGAGAAAAAACAGGAATGTAACAAATGGCCGGTTTTGGCAAGAGCATGACAAGCCTATTAAGCTGTGGTCAAATGAAGTAATTGATCAAAAGTCGATTATATTCACAACAATGCAGTTGAGGCAGGCTTTGTAAAAGAAGATTACCATTGGAAGTATGGTAGTGCAATAGACTTTTCTAGAGAAAAGGGTTTGTTAGAAATTGATATAATTTAAGTTAATTTGGATACGAGCTACAAGCTCGCACCAGCTCGGGGCAAAAACAGGTAAAGGAGTTCATGGAAATGCTCCAAAATTAACTAGAGCAATAAGACAGCAACTAGCTGAAGCCGAAAAAGCGAATCCGGGAGCCTCTGCTGCTGATATTTTAAGGACGGTCTCTAAAGATTCTCGGCAAAAGATATCAGATAATCCATATACTAAACTTAATGATTTGTATGGTTTTAATCCTTTTCTTTTTGCTCCAAAAATCAACCCAATAATTACAGTGGGTCCAATATCTCCTGGGGTTATTTTGCCAGACGATAAACCAGCGACAAGAAATTAATATAGAAATGTAGTTAAAAACCGAGACTCTTTATGGGTGAAGAGTCTTATTAAAGCAATTTGTTATGCACAATGTGGTGCCTACACAAAGAATAAAGAGCTAGCATCTGTCGGCTCTTTATTCTTTGTAAGGTATTCCTGATGGTCAGAAAACTTATAGGATTACCTCAATTTTTAAAACAAAGGCATCATTTGATCACAGGCTTCTTGTGCTCAGATGTCGAAACTCAATGAAGTATCGCTGTTCCTTTTGGTATACAAACAGTCTTTGAAACCTACATAAAATCTAGATCAAAATTCTATTTGTTGCCTCGATATCGCATCCTGTTATACCGTTTTCGATTAATGCACATTTTAAATTGTAACTAATATAATTGTCGACTCCAAAAGGAGCTGTAAAGAAATCTAAATTTTTATCAAATTCTGAGGTAAAGCAAATTTTTTCTGCAAAAATGGTGCGATAAATATTTTTGTTTACGGAAAAGTCGTTTTGTAACTTTTTGGAAGTGTCAAGGTAGTGTTGTTTGGAGGTGAGGGCAATGTTTTGTGGGTGGTCCCGTGCGACTCCTGCCGTAATAAAGATAGATCGTTCGTAGTCTACAAAATCCAAATAGTCTTTATTGTCCGAAGCAATGTGTAATAGGTAATAATTTTTCAGTTCTAGGTTTTTGTGTATGATTTTAGTTGGGTAAAGTTTATATGATGGAAATTTGAACTGCTCAATTATTATTTTAGTTTTTTCATTTATAATATAACCAATCGATAAAATAGAACTAATTATATCTGTGGGTTTAGCGCTGTTGCACATTACCAATCCATCTAGATCAGGCACAAAGGGTGGGAAATTGCTCCCCTTTGAAGATGCTTCGTAATAAGAATAATATGAATCAGGTTTGTCTTCGTTATAACCAGGTTTCCATTTCTGAATTTGTGGATAATTTGGGCCAGTTTCTTTAGTGCTACAAGCTTCTTTGAAAAGATAGAATTTCATGGAGTATTAAATTTAATAATAGGGTATTTAGTGTCTTGAAGGATCCTAAAATTTATTCGGTAATTAGTTTGTTGGTTGAAGAATACAGTTTAGCTGTTATAAATGTAGATAATTTATATTTCTAAGCATATTGATCTGGTTTTAATTATCTAAATTGACTGCAAGTTATTTAAACATTCGCACTTTTTAGGCATTGTACGATTTTAAAAAAAACGGATGCGAATAATGATATTTTGCTCAACCTTATTAATCAAGTTCATGATTACCTCCCCATCTAAATTAACACGTTCAGGTTTTCGCTGGATATAGGGCGCTCAGTCCTTATACTGTTTTTGTAAGTTAAAGATTCATTAATGGTTTTTTGAGGTAGATATGTATATTTAATGATCTTTTATCTGCTCACTTGGGGATTTCAGGGATAGTAGACACCGGATTTCAATCCAAACTGTGCACCCGGCTTTAGTCCCTGAATAAAGGGAGATTTGAATCAATCTGTCCCAAAGATAAAAGATCATCCGAACTTTCAGCTTTCAGTTTTTTGAACATGGCAATCTACTCTGCCGGGGTTCCCAAATAGCTTTTAGTTCCCTGAATCCCTTTAACGGCTTCCATTCGTCATTCAGAAACTATCCAAACCTGAAAAAACGGTCCATCAAAACTATATCACCCAGAACAACCTACTCTTTCTTTTTTTAGCCAATTTTAAAGCATCTACGGCGCGTTTTATTGCTCAGACGAAGATTCCGGAAGCCTTAGAACCAAGTTTAAAAACGCTAAAAATCAGTCGACTGCACACTTTAAGCGGTAATCAGTGCACATTTTGGAGCGAAATAAGTGACCATTTTAGATAGGAATGAGTGACCATTTTTGGGATAATCCCCACTGACTATAGGATAAACCTGTCTTTAGTTAGCTTATGTAACGCCGCTTAGTAATCAATCTTCTGGCATTTTACCTGGCAAATTATTGGAGGCAGAGAAAATAGATCGTCAGAGAGCGCATGCTCAAGGTAAGCAGAAAATCCATTATTCGAAACCAAATAGGACAAATGTCAAGTCATATCGGATCGATTACTCATAATTGAGTATAAGATAATTACATATTGTGAAATAGCATAGCTAATTTAGAATGGCAGGTCATCATCCCGATCACCATTATAAAAAGGAACAAACAGCGGTGGCGGTTCAGGCAAGTGGGCTCTACATAGCATCAGGTCATTCCTTGTACCAAATACCTCTAATTTCCAGCTCGAAAGCTAGATTGAGCTGCTGAGAGGGGATGGCAAACTTTGGTTTTTTCGCTTGGGGCAGGTTTTTAATGTTCCGTTTTTGATGACACAAACCTACCTGGTTGCAATAAATTGCTGTTTTTGATATACGATTTGAAATAAGTTGTCGTTATACAGGATATAATATGTAATAATACTACGTCTTTAATTACTGATTAAATTTACGCTCGATGGAAAAACTAACACCAGTTACTTTTTCAGCCCTATCAATTAAATTATCTAATACGGTGCATAAACCGCTCATTTGTGCACGGCAAAACCGCCCCCAACGGGTAGCTTGTATTCCTTTCAACCTGGGGCTCATCTGCAGCAGCCGGGGCTACCCATAAATTTGGGGCAAGCTGCCCCTGCAATAAATTACAATATACACACCACAATTAACTCGAATTTTACCAGGCTTGTTAAACCGTGTTGATGTTGTTTGTCGCAAAAATTTAAAGGTGAATACCACACTTTCTAACCGATTTTAGCCACTACAGCACTACGGGTTTAACCGCCTGAATTATAGCACAGAAACATTTTTCGGATCCGGATTGCGGAACGCCTCATTAACTTTTCGTAGTACGGTTTCATGATTTAATTTTACGCTCCATGAATAACCTTGATGCACTTGTACAGGTAATGTACAACATTTACCTCGTACTGAACAAAGAACAACTAGCCTTTACTTTTATCGATCTCCTTGGCGACCCTAATGCGCAACTTACCCGCCAACAGGTTAAAGACTACCTGAACATCAGCGAAAGTACCTACAAACGTAAGGTAAAAGATGGCACGTTAAAGCCTATAAAACTTCCTGGTGGCGATCGTTTTTACGCGAAAGATTTGCTGGCTGCCTACCTGGAGAGCCAGCAAAAGGGCCGTATTTAATTACCCCTGCATTACCTGTTCTGTACCCTTTGTTGCTACCAAGTTAACCCCAAGGTTACCCCAGGGTTACCCCGGCGTCACCTTTTCTCTACCTAAAAGGTAAAGCCAGCGCCTGCTTTCGCAGAATGGCACCACCGCCGATGGTTATGCTGCCCTTGAGCAGGGCGCCACCCAATGTAATTAGTTGAGAATTTTTAACCACAGATGCGCACAGGTAAACACAGATTTTTATATCTGTGTGCATCCTTTCTATCTGCGGTTAAATTATTTTTCGTGCCCCATGGTTTAATTTAAAGGTATTGTGCCGCCACAAGCGCCAAGGTTTTTGCGCCGCCTGCCACAATTATAATGGCTCATTTTAGCTCAAAAACGGTCGTATTTAGCTCAATTTAGCTCATTTTAGCTCAAAATGGGGCGCCAGTGCTGCTAAGCCGCTAGGTTTGGACATGGATTTAAACATACCGGTATAAACAGAAATCCTTTTATAGAAACATTTTTTCACTTAAAAAAACAAAAATTATGGCAACGTATTCAAAAGGCGCAAATGGCGCATTCTCGGGCAAAGTAGGCAGTGTAGTCGGCAGCAACTGGCGCAGTGTAGATTACCTAAAGGGCCTGCCCAAAAAGAGCAGTAAACCCAGTACCCAACCGCAATTGGCCCAGCGCAGTAAATTTGCCCTGGCACCGATGTACCTGAGCCCTATTAAAGACATTTTAAACATTGGCTTTAAAGATAAACAGCTGAGCAAACTTACAGGTTACAATGCGGCAGTTAAGGTCTTTTTAAACCAGGCGATTGTAGGTGACTATCCTGATTATACTATCGATTTTTCGCAGGTGGTGCTAAGCAAAGGTTCGCTTTCGGTTTTTCATGGGCTTAACGCGGGTTTGCAGGGTGCAGACCTGGTACTGAACTGGCAGAGCATTTTAAACCGCTACAGTGCCTTTACCGATGACCTGCTAACGGTAGTGCTCTTTAACGATACCAAAAAGATGTACCTGGTGTACGAAGAAGCGCAGCGCGGCGCGCTTACTTATACCGCGGCAATTGGTGCCGGCTTTACGGGTGATGTTTTTTACGGATGGGCTTTTGCGGTTAAGCGCGATGCCACTTCGGTATCAAGCAGCCAGTACCTGGGCACTTATACCATTCCTTAGTTTATCTAGTTAATTAACCCGCCCAAACCTTGCAAAGCCGCAGGTTTGGGCTTTTTTAAAAAGAAGAGATATGAAAACATTAAAACTGGCTTTAACGGCACTGATGCCAAAAAGGCAAATACTCGAAAAACTGATGCTGGCCACCATTTTGGTTTTGGGCTGGCTTACACTCCCCAATTTATTAAGGACCTTCGAACCCACCGCTGCCCTGCTGGATGCAGGCATCTGGCAGTTGCTTATGCTCGGCCTGTTGTGTTATGTGGCCTTATTGCAAATTTCCTGGTGGCTCTTGTACCGCTTTTGGCTCGGCCTAGGCCTGCTTAATTTAACAGATATGGTTTTACGCTTTAAACAACTTACATCATGGCAACAGTTAAGATTTTTTTGGGCATCGTTTGCTTTGCTCTTTTTAGCGGGGATAGCCTGCCTGGCCGCTATAACATAAACCAGGCGCCGAACCGGGCATTTGCCGATAGGGCCAAACTGTTGTGCATTGCAAAAAACGAAATAGGCGTGCGCGAAGTTTCAGGCCATAACGATGGGCCCCGGGTAGCTGCGTACCTGCGTTATACAGGTGTTGAACAGGGCAGCCCCTGGTGTGCGGCTTTTGTAAGCTGGGTTTTTGGCCAGGCCGGGTACCGCGCACCACGCACCCCCTGGAGCCCGGCCTTATTTCCGTTAAATAAACGTACCAAAGAGATAGGCCCTGCAGTGGTATTCGGCATTTACTTTAGCCACCTAAAGCGCATTGCCCATTGTGGCCTGGTGGAGCGGCAGGAGGGCGATTGGCTCATTACCATTGAAGGGAATACCAATATAGCGGGCAGCCGGGAAGGCGATGGGGTGTACCGCAAACGGCGGCCATTAAAAGCCATGAAATACTTTGCCGATTGGACCAGCAAGAAAGGAGCGGGCAATGAAAACTGAGTTAATCTTATTGATGGCCTGTAATATGCTGCTTTCGGCCTGTGGGAGCTTAAAAAGCAAGAAGACGCTGCATACGGAAAACCTTCAATCGAACAGCGATTACCAGGAACATACCGATCTGCAAAGCTGGGCAAAAGAAAACACCTTATTACTCGATACCAGTAATAGCGAATATGTGGTACAAATTACCCCAGTGGGGAAATTCCGCTACAGTGCTGAAAATGGTTTCGAAGGAGTGGCCGAAAAAGTTCTGGTAAGCGGGAAAGTTGGTAAAAGGAAGACCCTTCATAAGCAAAAGCAAGCGAGCCACCAGCTTCAGCGCCAAAAGCGCAGCCTTGAAAGCAAACAGGTAAAAAAGAAGTTGCAGCACATAGATAAAAGCAGGAAGCCACGTTGGGCCGCGATGTGCATTGGGCTGGTGGCGGCACTTGGCCTGGCTTATTGGTTAATAAGAAAACGGCTGTTTACCTGAACATTAAATGCCACTATTGGGGAAATTCCGCTACAGTGCCGAAAATAGTTTCGAAGCAAGGGCGAAAAAATCCTGTTAAACAGAAAAGCAGTAAAAGGAAGATCCTTAATCAGTAACCTTGATGTACATAGGGCAAGTTGTGGTATGGGTCTGGCTTGCTGGCAAATGAGAAAAACGGGTCTTCGCCTGGATATTAAAATGCTCCCTGTAAAACCAGCTTAAGGGGAGCATTTATTTCACATTACTTAAATTATCCAAGACTTAAGCTGACAGTTAAGATAAATTAAATAACCCCTAGGCAATGAACCAATGGCCAATGAACTAATTAACCAATTAACAAAAAAAGCGATCCCCGTTCCGGGAATCGCTTTGATTTTTCAGCTTTAGACTTTTAGCTTTGGTCTTTCAGCTTATTAGTATCCAAAAATCTGCTCCAGGCTTAATTTAGTTACCGGACCAAATTTTGCTAAATCGGCCATGTTGATTTTTTTCTCTGAGGCTACGATACAATAACTGTAAGGTTTGCCCGAAAGATTGGTTTGGTGGAATGATTTTACATCATTAAAAGTTAATGGTTTTAAGTTGGCGTATTCATCAGCTCTCGAGTCGTGATCGAAACCTAATTTTTTATCGGCCAAATAGCTATAGATAATTCCATCTTTGGTGATGCGGCTGGTTTCCAGGCCATTTAACGAGTTGGTTTTTGATAATGCAAATGATTTATCAGACTCTGGTAAAGTGGTTAATAACTCATTCATACCGGCAACGGCTTCATTCATTTTATCGGCCTGTGTACCTACATAAGCAATAATGGTATTTTCTTTTTCTTTGGTATTTGGAGAAGAATATACTGCAAAAGTAGAATAAGCCAAAGCTTTAGATTCTCGGATGGTTTGGAATACTACTGAGCCCATGCCGCCGCCAAAATAGTTGTTAAACAAGGCGATTTTTGCAGCATTGGCCGGATCGTACAAGCCACCGTTGCGTACCCAACGGATTTCTGCCTGCACCATATCGTAATCGGCAAAGTAAACTTTGGTCGAATCGGTTTTGGTGTATACAAATTTTTTGATTGGTGCGGCATCAGTAAATGCTTTGGCCAATGGGTGTGCTTTTACAATATCAGCAGAAAATGCGGTTAAAGTTTTAGGGCCATAATAAGTAATGGTGTGTTTGTAATTGGTAAGGTTGTGCAAGATATAGATCAAATCTGCCGATTTCATATTTTTGATCTCATCATTGCTTAATCCGTAATTGAAAGGATTATCTGCACCGTACTGTGCATAACTCATTAAACCACCAAGAATTGATGATTTGTTTAATTTTGCGTTATCTCTCGATTTTAACAAACGGCCTTTTAAATCTTCTAAGGCTTTTTCGTTTGCTTTGCAATTGGCCAGTACATCTTCTACCAGGGCAACAGCTTTATCAAAGTTTTCTTGTAAACCACTGATGGAAACTGTGGTTACATCGGTACCTACGTTTATGCTATAGCTGCAGGCAATGTTGTAAAATGCTTTACTAATATCTTCTGCCGAATATTTATCGGTACTTAAGAAGGCCAAATATTGAGCGGCATAAGGCAACAATTTATAGTTGTACGAGCCCATATCAAAACGGTAGCCTAAACGGAAAATTCCGTTTTCGGTGTTTTGAACCGCAATTACATCAGCAATGCCGGCTTTACCGAAATTAAGGTCTTTGGTATAATCTAAAAACTTAGGGGCTATGGGTTTTACCGGCGCAGCAATAATATCTTTCGTAAATGGAGAAACCTCATTGGCATTGGTTTTTACCGCGGTAATGGCTGGTTTTTCTACTTTAACAATACTTTTATCTTCGCCTTTATGTTTTAAGATAGAAACATAGTTGTTGACGAAAAATTTATTGGCAAAATCTACAATTTCCTTTTTGGTTACTTTAGCCATTGCATCGGTTGATGCCAGGGTTTTATCCCACTCGGTACCACGGTTTTGGATAAAGGCATTCATCGCGAAATCTGCACGCACATCGTTATTATCGAAACTTTGTAACTCTGCTAATTTGATGTTTGCAACAGTTGCTTTAATCAGGCTTTCATCAAACTCGCCTTTTTTAAGCAGTTCCACCTGTTCTAACAATAATTTTTGTGCTTCTTCTAAACTTTGGCCGGCTTTAGGTGAGCCAGATAAAATGAAGATTCCGTAATCTTTCATCGAGTTATAACCAGCGCTTGCCCGCAACATTTTTTGCTGTTTATTGATGTTGATATCCATTAAACCCGCTTTACCGTTGGCTAAAATGCTGCCGATTAAATCTAACAATAAACTTTGGTGTGTATTTTGAGCAAAACCCCTGTAAGCAACATATAAATTTTCGGCACTTGGGCCATAAATGTCAACTGTTTGAACCTGTGTTAATGGTTTTTCTGGTGCCGGGTTGTAAAGCGACAAAGGTTTAGGTGCCATATAAGCGAAGTCCTTGTCGATTTTTTTAATTAAATCATCATAATTAATATCGCCGCTCATAATTAAGGCCATATTATTGGGCACATAATATTTGTTGTAATATTTTCTGATTTCGATTAAGGATGGATTTTTTAAATGCTCGATGGTACCAATGGTGGTTTGTTGTCCGTAGTTATGTGTCGGGAACAAAGCATACAGCATTTTTTCATACATTTTACGGCCATCGTTATCCATACCGATGTTTTTCTCTTCGTAAACAGCTTCTAACTCTGTATGGAAGATGCGGAAAACAGGGGCACGGAAACGTTCTGCCTGTACGGCCAAAAATTTATCAATGGCATTTGATGGAAGATCTTCCTCGTACACGGTTTCTTCTACCGCGGTGTGGGCGTTGGTAGAATTGCTCCCGATCGATTTCATCATTTTATCGTATTCGTTTGCGATAGAATAATTAGAAGCTTCGCCCGAAGTTTTATCAATTTCCTTGTAAATCTCTTTACGTTTGGCCGGATCGGTAGTTTTGTTGTACGTTTCGTAAAGTGCTTCGATCTTATCTAAAAGCGGTTTTTCTTTGGCGTAGTTTAAGGTTCCAAATTTATCCGTTCCTTTAAATAAAAGGTGTTCTAAATAATGCGCCAGGCCGGTATTGGTACGCGGATCGGTATTACTGCCCGCTCTTACGGCCATTTTATAGGTAATATTTGGCTCTTTATTGTTCTGAGATAAAATTACTGTCAAACCGTTTTTTAAAGTATAAAAACGTGTTTTGGTCGGATCGTTGGTTACATACCTGTAGCTAAAGCCGCCAGATGTTCCTGTTTTCCATTGATAGGTGGTTTGCGCCTTCGCTAAAGCACCTGTAATTAGAAAACAAGCCAAAGTAAATAGTTTGAATTTCATTGAATTGGTTTTGGTTTATGATAATGAGTGTGTAGCTGTTGCTTTAAGCGTGATCTTAAATACAGCCTTCATTTTTAATAAGTTATTTATCCAAATATATATGCTTTCTGGCAGGGAATGAAATAATTTTGATTTCAAAACTAAAAATCTAGGAATAAATGATTTTAGCATATAAATCATGGCTTATTGTGCCTTGAATTTATAATCTGTATTTTTACCGGCATGACAAAGCAGGGCACAAAACCAAATATTTTAGTTGTAAATGATGACGGGATTACAGCTACGGGCATAAAGAATTTAATGGAAGTAATGCAGGAGCTGGGCAATGTAGTGGTGGTTGCACCAGATAGTCCGCAGAGCGGAATGGGACATGCCATTACCATAGGCAAACCTATCCGTTTTGATAAGGTTGATCTTTATGCAGGTGTAGAAATGTATAAATGCAGTGGAACCCCGGTTGATTGTGTTAAAATTGCTGTAAATAAGATTTTTAAAGGTAAAAAACCTGATTTATGCGTTTCGGGAATTAACCATGGACTAAATAATTCGATTAATGTACTTTATTCAGGTACCATGTCTGCAGCAGTAGAAGGCGCAATTGAAAAAATTCCATCTATTGGTTTCTCATTAGATGATTTTGCAGCTGATGCCGATTTTAGTCATACCAAAAAATACATTAAAAATATCTGTGAGCAGGTTTTGTTGAATGGTTTACCAGAAGGAACCTTGTTAAATGTGAATTTCCCAAAAGGCGATCACCTAAAAGGCGTTAAGGTTTGCCGCCAGGCCAATGCGAAGTGGATGGAAGAATTTGATGAAAGAACTGATCCTTACAAGCGGCCATACTATTGGTTAACCGGTGTTTTCGAAAATTTCGACAAAGGAGAAGATACTGATGTTTGGGCATTGGAAAACAATTATATTTCTATTGTTCCGGTCAAGTTTGATTTAACGGCGCACCATGCCATACAAGCCATAAACAGTTGGGATTTTATTGGTAACAATGCGGCTAAATCTACAAGCGCCGGCACTAAAGTTTCAGCGCCAGATGGCATTAATTTAGGTTAAGCGCTTGCCATTATGATTGATCGGTTGAAAAAATTAAATAATTCGGTGTGGATAGGTTTGGGTATTGGTTTGCTTGTGCCAGCAGTATTTTGTTCCATTGCCTGGTACATTATTGCTCATGTAGCTTCTCTCGCCAAAGCAGATTTGTTATATATTGGTGGTATTGCCATAAATGCTTATACCATGCAATACTTTTTTAAATACAATAAAGAAAATATTGGCAGGGGTATATTGGCCGCAACGTTTTTATGCGCTTTTGTATTTTTTGCTTATAAAGTTTTTTAAAACGGGCGTCATTGCGAACCGAAGAAGGGGATGGTGAGCTGGGGTGAAGCAATCTTTCCAGAACAACGGAGAATTAAAGGATAGACAATAACATAAAAGATTGCCTCGTCGTGCCTCCTCGCAATGACGACTTTGTTATAACATAAGAAAATATGAAATACTACCTCGTAGCCGGAGAAGCCTCAGGCGATTTACATGGCGCCAACTTAATGAAAGCCTTAAAAGCGGAGGACGGCGAAGCTGTGTTCAGGTATTTCGGGGGGGATAAAATGCAGGCCGAGGGTGGCGAGTTGGTTAAACACTATGCCGATATGGCTTTTATGGGCTTTACAGAGGTAATTCTAAATTTAAGGACCATTTTCAAAAATCTTAAAGCCTGCAAGAACGATATTATACAATGGAAGCCCGATGTACTGATCCTGATCGATTTTCCGGGGTTTAACTTAAAAATCGCGGAGTTTGCAAAGGCCAACGGCATTAAAGTATGTTATTATATTTCGCCTAAAGTTTGGGCATGGAACCAAAAACGGGTGCTGAAAATCAAAAAAGTTGTCGACCATATGTTCTGCATCTTACCTTTCGAAGTAGATTTCTACAAAGAATGGGGCATGCAGGTAGATTATGTAGGCAACCCATTATTAGACGAAATTGCGCAGTTTACGCCAGATCTAAATTTTCGGGAAAACCATCAATTGGGAGATGGAAAAATTATCGTCCTGCTGCCTGGTAGCCGCAAGCAGGAAATAGAACGTTTACTCTCGGTGATGTTGAGCGTTACCGAAAACCATCCCGATTATATTTTCGCCATAGCAGCCGCACCAACCTTTACCGAAAGTTATTATCGCCAGTTTACGGGAGATAAAAAAATTCACTTGCTTTTTAACAGTACCTATAATTTATTGCACCATGCGCATGCTGCAATTGTTGCTTCAGGAACAGCTACGCTAGAAACTGCTTTGTTTAAAGTGCCACAAGTGGTGATTTATAAGGGTGGAACCATTTCAATTGCCATTGCCAGGATGTTGGTAAAAATTAAGTTTATTTCACTGGTTAATCTTATTGTAAACAAGAAGATTGTAACCGAACTTATCCAGGAAGATTGTAACACCCAAAAGGTGAACGGAGAACTCGAAATTATCTTGACAGGCGAGGGCAGGAATGAGATGTTAAAACATTATGATGAGCTGCTTTTACTTATGGGAAAACCAGGCGCTTCGGCAAAAACGGCCAGATTGATTACGACCTATTTGCACAAAACAATTTAACAGGATAGAGGGGCCTGATGATGAACTTATTTACTTTTACAGGATATTAATTTTGATACAAAAGACGCTTTAATGGCGCCTTTTGTTGTTTTAAGCTTTCATATTTACCTTGTACCATCCTTTAACAAGTGTTTCTAAAACGATTAACATAAAAAATGTTAAATTGCGTCTTTATAATGGGCAAAAAATTAAAAGCTGCAATTTTTATTTAGCTTTGAATTGATTAACTTAAAGAAACTCCAACCAGATGAAATCGCTTTCTATTAAAGATATAGCCGTAAAAGCAAATGTATCCATTACCACAGTTTCATTCATTATTAACGGTAAAGCAAAAGAGAAATCAATAAGCGAAGCAGTAATAGAGAAAGTTGAAAAAATTATCGAAGAAAGCGGTTATAAGCCTAATCAGATTGCAAGAAGCTTAAGAACTGGTAACTCCAATATCATCGGTTTAATTATCGAAGACATCTCCAATTCATTCTTCTCCAGGATTGCAAGGTTAATCGAAGACAAAGCCTATAAAAGAGGCTATAAAATCATTTATTCCAGCACCGAAAACAATGTAGATAAAGCGAAAGAACTGATCAACATGTTCAAATCGCGCAAGGTTGATGCGTATATCATTTCTCCGATAAAAGGAATAGAAGAAGATATACAAATGCTCCTTGATGATGGTAACCCGGTAATCCTGTTCGATAGAAATTTGTCAGACATTAATACCAGTTATGTTGGCGCAGATCATTTTAATGCCTCGCACCAATCCATACAGAGTTTTATCGATCAGGGTAAAAAGAATATCGCCCTGGTTACCACTGATATAAATGTGGAACAAATTATAGAGCGATGCGATGGTTATAAAAAAGCACTGGAAGATAATGGAATCAAATATGATGACAACCTGGTTTTAAAGATCCACTTTAATCAGGAAGAGCGCGAAACGATTGCTCAGATTCAAGAACTCTTCGAAAATAAAAAAATCGATGCAGTGTTATTTGCAACCAATTATTTAGCAATTAGTGGTTTAAAAGCATTAAAACAAATCAATAAAAAAGTAGGAGATGATTTAGGAGTTATCGCATATGATGACCATGAAGCATTCGAACTGCATACCCCCCGTATTTCTGCTGTCCAACAACCCCTGGAAGAAATAGCTGAAACCATTATTAAACTCATCTTAAATCAGCTTTCTTCAAAAGGTAAATCGCCTGTTGAAGAGGTAATTATCCCCGCCCGTTTAGTCATCAGAGACTAGGAAAAAAATCATCCCTCGCTGCATTGTAATATTTTTTTTACTTACTAAAACGTTTTATTATAATTTAAAATTCTTATAATTGACCGACTAAAACGTTTTAGCATAGCCGATCTATTATTATGAGAATTACAGCAGCTCCTTACTGGATTTTAACCGTTTTTACCAAACCGCAGAAATAGATTTTGGTCGCCGGAGTTTTTTCTATCATGATCAAATCAAACCTTTTAAATCGATAAGATACCTGAAAATGTTCGGCAACTAATCCATCCGGTCATTTCCATAGCAGATAAAATATTACCAGGAAAAAAAATAACTAATCAATTTATAATTTAACAAAACCGTTAATGAAAATTAATTTACTTAAAATCACGGGGCTGTCTGCTGCAATTATATTGCTAAATAGTCCGGCGTTTTCAATGAATTTGGAGTGGGAAGGTACACGGAGGTTCTTGAATGATAACAAGCTCAATGGGCGGGTTCAGGCGCAAAAGAATGTTACCGGAACAGTGGTGGATGATAGTGGCCTGCCAGTTCCAGGGGCAGGTATCAAAAACCAAACAACAGGTAAAACAACTGTTACCGATGCTAACGGTAAATTTGCTATCGAAGCCAGTGAGGGGCAGGTGCTCCGTTTTACTTATATTGGTTACGATACCCAAGATATAACTGTTGGCCAATCATCAGTTATCAACGTAAAATTTGCAGTATCAAAAAATACAAACCTAAAGGAGGTAACCGTTGTTGCTGTTGGTTATGGTACACAGGGCATTAAAGAAACTACTTCTGCAGTAGGCCATGCCGGTATTGAAGATTTTAGACAAAGTGGATCAAGAAATCCTTTAGATCTTATCCAGGGCAAAATTGCCGGTTTAAACTTAACCAGACCAGGTGGTAGTAATCCAAATAGTGGTGTTTCTGTACAGCTTAGGGGATCCGTAACGGTGACCGGAAGTCGTAGTCCTTTATTTGTAATTGATGGCATACCGGGTGGTAACCCAGATTTATTGCAGCAGGACGATATTGCTTCAATCGATGTATTGAAGGATGGTTCGGGAGCAGCAATATATGGTACCAGCGCCAATGCCGGTGTAATTTTGATTACGACCAAGAAGGGTAAAGCAGGCCCTGGCGTGTTCGAATATTCTAGTTATTTGAGAAAGGAATATCTGCAGAACCGTCCAGATTATTTAACCGCTGACGAATATCGCGAAAAAATAACATCAGGACAGATTAAACAGCAGAATTTTGGTAGTTCAACCGACTTTTATAATGATTTGATCAATCACGATAATCTTTCGCAGAATCACAATCTTTCTTTCAGCGGGGGAACCGATAAAACAAACTACAGAGCGAGTTTAAACTATCGCGATTTAGAAGGTATTGCTAAAGAGAATGGTAGAGAGGAATACACCTTAAGATTAAATGTAAACCAGAAAGGATTGGATGACCGCTTGAATATTCAGATGAACTTGGTTACCAATTTTAATAAAGCCAATTTATTGGGCGGTGGCGGATGGGAAAGTGAATCGGCAAAAAACCCTACGCTTTCTAACTTCAAACCAGATGGTTCATATCGTTTTGATTTAACGAGTACCAACGAGTATGCGCGTTTATTCCAGGAAACGAATTACAGAAAGCAGCAAACGACTTCTGGTGACGTAAAGGCTGATTTAGATATCATTAAAGGATTAAAGGCTTCAATTTTTGGGTCGGTAGTGCGAAATTCATATGTGGATGGTCAATACCGCTTAAAAGCCAGTGAGAACTCTGTTGAAAATACCGATTTCCCTAATGGCGGTTATGCTTACAAAGGAGATTTTCTTTCACAGGCTTACGCGCTTGAACCTACCTTAAATTATACCAATACATTTGCTCAAAAGCATAATATTACGGCATTGGCAGGTTATAGCTACCGTTATTATATGGAAGAGAGCTCAAACCTGTCTAACCGCGGGTTCATCAACGACCTTTTTCATGAGGATAATATATCACAGGGAGCTGCATTGGGTGTTGGTAAAGCAACAATGGCCAGCGGTAAAAACGACAATACTTTAATTGCATTCTTCGGAAGGGTAAACTATGCTTTCGATAATAAATACCTGGTTCAGTTTATCTTAAGAAGAGAGGGTTCATCAAGGTTTGGGGCAAATAACAAGTGGGGTAACTTCCCTGCTGTTTCTGCCGGATGGAATATTACTGAAGAAAGTTTTATGAAAAATATTCCTTTTGTTAACTACCTGAAATTACGGGCTGGTTATGGGGTTACCGGTAATTCACCTACTGTTAATAACGTATCCCGTGTTACGCTTGGCGGTGGCGGTAAATACCTATATCCTGATGGTAACTACTACGAAACTTATGGACCAGATAGAAACCCAAATCCGAATTTAAGATGGGAACGTAAACAGGAGGCAAACATCGGTTTAGATTTTACCTTGCTTAACAGCCGCTTAACGGGTTCGATTGATGTATTTAAAAGAACAACAAAAGATCTTCTGGATAGTTATACAACACCTCAGCCACCGTACGTTCGCGATAATCTGCAAACCAATGTTGGTCAGATCTCCTCTAAAGGCATAGAGTTGGGCTTAAGTTACATGGTAATTAAAAATGATAACTTCAGTTGGAACATGGATGCTACAGCAAGTACATTAAGCAATAAGCTGGATAGCTACTCAAATGATGTATTTAAAGTTAAATTTATTACCCGCGGAGGCATTGGCGGTGCGGGAGATTTGGGTGATGCCTTTACCATATTTGAAGGCGGAAAAATCGGCGAATTCTATGGGAAAAGGTTTGCTGGTTTCACACCTGAAGGCAAATGGTTATTCTATAACAGAAACGGCGAAAAGGTTTTAAATGGCCAGATCAATACCTCACGCAACGATTTAAATGCAACAGATTTAGCCGTTATCGGTAACGCCATTCCTAAATACTATGCTTCGTGGACAAATAGCTTTACCTATAAGAATTTCGACCTTCGTATATTTTTGAGAGGTAAATTTGGTTTTGATGTATTAAACACCACGGCATTAACCTACGCCAACAGAACATGGTCTGGTAATTTATTGAGGAGCACTTTCGATAAATACAAAGATATTAACGATACCTACATGTATTCCGATTACTATTTAGAAAGTGGAAGTTTTGTTAAACTTGATGAGGTTACTTTAGGTTACAACTTTAAATTTAAGAATAAGTACATCCGCAAGCTGCGCCTTTATGCAACCGGACAAAACCTTGGAACCATTACGGGTTATACCGGAAATGATCCTGATTTTGTACAGGATAATGGTATCGGAAACGAAATTGATGGTAAGAGTTTAGGTATTGATACAAGAGGCCCATACCCAAGTACCAGATCATTTGTAATCGGATTAAATGTTGGATTCTAAAAACTTAAAAATGAAAAATAAATCAATTATATATGGTATGCTTGCTGGCGTATTAAGCATTAGTGCTTGTACCAAACTTGATGAAAATGCATACGATCAGTTATTAACTGATAATTTTTATAATAACAAAACAGAGGTATTATCGGCCGTGTTAAGACCCTATACACACGCAAATGCATGGGTTACCCCATCTGGCCAGGATGGTTGGTGGCGCCTTGCCGAATTATCTGGTGATCAACTGGCATGGCCTACCAAAGGCCGCCATGGTGAGGATGGAGGTAAATGGAAAAGGTTACATTACCATACCTGGACCGTTGATGAAGGTGGAATTAACCAGGCATGGGTATTAATGAACTGGGGAATGGGCTTATGTAATGATCCGATTGAAAATATCGAAAAACGTGATATTGGACAGATGGGCATTACGCAGGTGGAAAAGGAAGCTTATATTGCTGAATTAAAACTTTTAAGGGCATTTCATTATCTTAAATTAATGGATCTGTTTGGAAATATCCCTGTAGTAACCAAAGTAGGGTTTCCTGAAAGGCCTGAAACCATGCCGAGAAAAGAGGTATTCAACTTTATCGAGTCGGAGATCAAAACCAATATCGATAAAGCACCTAAACTTTCACGTGCAATGGTGGGCAGGATAAGCCAGGCTGCTGGTTATGCCATGTTGGTAGAACTTTATCTAAATGCAGAGGTATGGACAGGGACTCCACGCTGGGATGATTGCATTGCTGCAGCAAATAAACTAATCTCTGGCGAAGCAGGAGCACAGAACGGCGTTATGGCGCTTGATCCTAACATTACCGACCAGTTTAAAACCACAAACGACTTATCTAAAGAGGTTATTTTCTCTATTGCTTATAATTATTCAATTGCCAATTTTCAGCCTTCTTGGCCAGCAGAATTCTATCACTTTAAACAACAGCAAATTTATGGTGGTGGTAGAAATGGTAACGATGGTATTGTGTTGATTCCCGGTGTTTTTACAACTTACGGAGACGCTGACTTGAGAAAAAGAGGTTGGCTTTTAGAAGGGCCTATGTTCCAGTTTGTTGCTCCAACCCAACCAGTTCTTGCATCTGAAGAATACAATGGATCGCAGTTGGAATTTGTTGATAATATCAGGAAAAACAAAGTGGGCTCTACTGTAAGCAACATGAGCGAAGGTGAAGAAAATTCTGGTGTACGTTTTAACAAATATAAATTAGGTAATCAGTTTCCTGGCCCTGGCGGAGTGCCTGCCATTGATGTGAATTACAACAATGGCGATTGGAATATCTATCGTTTAACTATGATTTATTTTGCTAAAGCAGAAGCAATTATGCGTAAAAATGGGGGAGTAGCTACAGCAGAAGCTGTTCAGTTAATTAACGATTGTAAAAAACGCGCGTTTAGTGAGGCAGATTTTGCTACCCGTGCCTACACTACAACAAGTTTAACTTTAGATGAGCTTTTGGCTGAAAGGGGAAGAGAGTTTATTTTTGAAGGCATGAGAAGAGATGACCTGATCCGCTTTGGCAAATTTGCATCAGGTAGCTGGTGGGATCATACGCCATCAACAGCGACAAAGGCGCTCTACCCAATTCCTTTAAGGCAATTAACATTGAATACCAATCTAAAACAAAATCCTGGTTATCAATAAAAAATAACAAAAAAAGGTGTCCAATTTGGGCACCTTTTTTTGTTATTTTTGCTCAAGCTCTTTGTAACCTATATGTTACGAATTTAAAGGGTAAAAGATGTACATTTTTTTATTAATATTGAATTAGTAAAACGTTTTACTTTAATCGACTACCGAGCAGCAATAATCCACTTAATTTACGGTCATTTTTACGTTTTTTCTGTGATCAGAATTAGAAAATCTAGCCGGGAAAATTAGGTAAAACGATTTATGAACGAACCAAATATTAATTTATGAGAAAACTTTCCTTAGTAGCACTTTGTCTTTTTTTTAATTTAATTACAAAAGCACAAGATAAAGCACCCGCTTATCCCTTAATTACACATGATGCATATTTTAGTATTTGGTCTTTCGGTGATGGGCTTAACCAATCGGTAACTAAACATTGGACAGGGAAAGAGCAATCTTTGATAGGTGTTATTAAAGTAGATGGTAAGTTTTATCGGTTTTTAGGCGAAGAAAGCAAAACCTTCAAAGAAATACTCCCTGCTGCTGATGTTTTAAAATATCAGGCGAGTTACAGTTTCGACAAACCTGAAGCAGGTTGGGAAAGCGATAGTTACAACGATAACACCTGGAAAAAAGCCGAAGCCCCTTTTGGAGACGATAATTCTGCCAAAACAAAATGGAATAGCGACAATCTTTATTTTAGAAGAACCTTCGATATAGACAATGTATCGGCTGCAAAAAAATACTTAAAACTCAATCATGATGATAATGTAATTGTTTATTTAAACGGTAAAGTAATTTACAAAAAGAATGGATGGGTTTCTGATTATATTTATGTGCCAATTGAAGATGGTATTTTAAAAACAGGAAAAAATGTATTGGCCATCCATTGCAAAAATACAGCCGGTGGCAGGCATTTAGATGCCGGGCTTGTAGAAGAAGCTGCAGACAAGATAAAAATTGCTCCCGCCACTCAAACCAACGTATCCATAGAGGCCACCACTACCAAATATACTTTTAGCTGTGGCCATGTAGAATTACAGGTAGCTTTTACCTCCCCATTATTGCTTAACGATATTAAATTAACCGCCAGGCCGATCAGTTATATCAACTATACCGTAAAATCTACTGATGCTAAGCCGCATAATGTTGATATTTTCTTTGGCGCGTCATCAAACCTGGCTGTAAATACACCAAGCCAAAGTGTATCGGCCTGGAAGCGTTCGAAGAACAATCTCTCCATCTTAAAAACAGGGACTGTAGAACAGCCAGTATTAAAGAAACGGGGCGATGATCTGCGTATCGATTGGGGCTATTTATATGTGGCCGTTCCCGCTAAGTTTAATGCCACTCAATTTATAGGTAAGCAGAACGAAAGCTTAAAAAGTTTCGTCGATTCCAAATATCCAACACAAACACAGGTTTTAAATTCGAAAAACCTAAACCTAAGCAGTATTATTTCTTTCGGTTCGGTTTCTTCAAGCCCGGTAGATAAATATATGATATTGGGCTATGATGACCTAAAATCGGTTGAATACTTTGGCGAAAAGCTACAGCCCGTTTGGCGACAGGCTGGTTCACAGCAATTCGAAGATCAGCTGGCCGAGGCGAATACCCAATACCCTTCGTTAAAAACCAAGTGTGCCATCTTTGATGCCAAACTATACACCGACGCCGAAAAAGCAGGTGGCAAAGAATATGCAGATCTATGTAAACTGGCTTATAGGCAGGCTATTGCGGCGCACAAAATTGTATACGCACCAAATGGCGATATTCTGTTTCTATCGAAAGAAAATTTTAGTAATGGATCAATCAATACAGTGGATGTAACTTATCCGTCAGCACCACAATTTTTAGTGTACAATCCGGAATTGTTAAAAGGAATGCTTAATGGTATTTTCTATTATTCAGAAAGCGGAAAATGGGAGAAACCATTTGCCGCACATGATTTAGGTACTTATCCTTTAGCCAACGGCCAAACCTATGGTGAAGATATGCCAGTAGAAGAGGCGGGTAATATGATCATCTTAACAGCTGCCATAACCAAAGCTGAAGGAAATGCAAAGTATGCCGAGAAACATTGGGAGGTAATGTCTGTATGGGCAAACTATCTGCTAAGGGAAGGTTTCGATCCGGCCAATCAATTATGTACGGACGATTTTGCTGGCCACTTGGCCAGAAACTCGAATTTATCGGTTAAAGCCATTGTCGCTTTAGGCGCTTATGCACAAATGGCGCAATTATTAGGCAAGGCCGATATAGCTACAAAATACAGAACAGCTGCCTTACAGATGGCCCAGAACTGGATGAAACTTGCCGATGATGGCGATCATTACGCTTTAACTTTTAATGATAAAAATACCTGGAGCCAGAAGTACAACCTCGTTTGGGACAAACTTTTAAAACTTGATCTTTTTCCTAAAGAAGTATACAAAAAGGAAATTAACTTTTATTTAACCAAACAAAAAGATTTCGGATTACCGTTGGACAGCCGTAGAACTTACACCAAATCTGATTGGATTATGTGGACAGCCACTTTGGCTGATAACCAAGCCGATTTTCAAAAATTTGTAAGTCCGATATATCGTTTTGCAACCGAAACGGAGAGTAAGGTGCCATTGAGCGACTGGCATGAAACTACCAATGGGAAAATGACAGGCTTTCAGGCGAGAAGTGTTGTTGGCGGTTATTTCATCAAGATGTTAGCCGATAAATGGAATATTAAATAATCATATAATCAGCGGTTGTAAGCGCATAACTGCGCTCACAAATGCTGATTTTTTAAATACGCAGACTGGTCTTGGTTATATCAGCTGGAAAGAATAAACACACAAACAAATGAAATTTAAATTAATCGCATCCATTTTATGCTGCCTTGCTGCCAAAAGTTTAATGGCGCAGCAGAAAGATTGGGTTCACTACGTTAACACACTTCAGGGCACAAACTCCAAGCACGAACTTACCAGGGGGAATACGTACCCAACAACCGCACTGCCATTTGGTATGCACACCTGGACACCCCAAACGGGTAGAAATGGCGATGGTTGGAAATATCAATATTTTAAAGATAAAATCAGAGGCTTTCAGCAAGCGCATCAATGCAGTTCGTGGACGAGAGACTATGCCGTATTTTCTTTAATGCCAATGGTTGATGAACTGATAGTAAATGAAGATAAACGCGAAACTAAATTTAGTCATCAGGACGAGATTGCTAAACCAAACTATTATAAGGTAACATTCGAAAATGATATTACCACCGAAATTTCACCGTCAGAGCGTGGCGCACACCTCAGGTTCAGCTATCCAAAAGGCAAAAGAAGCTTTTTAATTTTAGACGGATACAACAGATTAAGTGGTGTTCAGATCTATCCTAAAGAAAATAAAATAACGGGTTGGGTAAACAATGGCGAAGGTTTTAAAAGAGGTTGGAAAAGTTATTTTGTAATTCAGTTCGATCAACCGATTAAATCTTACGGTACCTGGGAGAATAAACGTAATACTATTGCAAAAGATTCTATTTCTGCTGAAGGATTGGGAAAAGGTGCATTTGTACAGTTCGAATCTGGTACAAAGGTGCAGGTGAAAACTGCTTCATCTTATATTAGTTTACAACAGGCCGAACTTAATTTAAAAAGAGAACTGGGCAATGATAAGACCTTAGAAGATACCAAAGCCCATGCTGCTGCGGCGTGGAATAAATCGCTCGGCAAGATAGAAGTAGAAGGCGGATCTAAAGCAGATATGGAAACTTTTTATTCTTGCTTTTTTAGGGCAAGCCTGTTCTCCAGAAAGTTTTATGAAATAAATGAAGCCGGAAAACCATATTACTTTAGTCCGTATGACGGTAAAGTGCATGATGGATATATGTTTACCGATACGGGTTTCTGGGATACCTTCCGTGCGCAATTTCCACTAAACACACTGGTGCAGCCAGAAATGCACGGTCGCTATATGCAGGCCATGCTCGATGCCTATGAGCAATGTGGTTGGTTGCCATCGTGGTCTTTTCCCAGCGAAGCTGGAAGTATGATTGGTAACCACGCTATTTCTTTGTTAACCGATGCATGGGCGAAAGGAATCAGAACGTTTGATCCGAAAAAGGCGCTAGATGCTTATTATCACGAAGCAATGAATAAGGGGCCATGGGGCCCTGCAAATGGTAGGGATGGCGTAACAGAATATAACCAATTAGGTTATGTACCTTATCCAAAATACAGAGAAGCTACAGCCAAAACACTAGAGTATGCCTACGATGACTATTGCGCTTACCATTTGGCAGAAATGATTGGAGATAAGCATTATATGAAGGTTTTTGAGAAACCTATGTTCAATTATAAAAATGTTTATGATCCTTCTACCCGTTTTATGAGGGGTAGGAACGCAGAAGGAAAATGGTCGCCAAATTTCGACCCAACGGAATGGGGAGGCCCGTTCACCGAAGGAAATGCCTGGCATTGGCAATGGTCGGTTTTTCAAGATACCAAAGGTTTAATTAATTTGATGGGAGGGAAAAGTAATTTTATCGCCAAACTCGATTCTGTTTTCAGCGAACCTAATAAAGTAAATGTGGGTTCGTATGGCGGGATGATCCATGAAATGACCGAAATGGTAATGGCCAATATGGGTCAATATGCACATGGAAATCAACCGATACAGCATATGGTGTATTTGTATAATTATGCCGACCAACCCTGGAAGGCCCAGTTTTATGCCCGTAAGGTGATGCATGAACTGTACAATGCCACAGAAAATGGTTATCCTGGAGACGAAGACCAGGGGCAAACTTCATCGTGGTATGTGTTAAGCGCGTTAGGGTTTTACAGCGTAACTCCAGGTACGGGGGAGTACGTTTTAGGAAGCCCAATGTTTAAAAAAACGACTATTAATTTAGAAAACGGCAAAAAATTCGTGATTGAGGCACCCGCCAATAATGCTGCCAATGTTTATATAACATCGGCAAGCTTAAATGGTAAAAATTACACCAAAAATTTTATAAACCATAGCGATTTGTTAAAAGGAGGGGTGTTAAAATTAGAGATGAATGTTAAACCTTCGTTAAATAGGGGGGGATTAGAAGAAGATAAGCCATTTTCACTTAGTAAATAGCTACTTTTGGCGAATTAATTCAGATTATAAAGAATAGATAACAGAAATATATATAGAATGGAAAAGCCTGTTGCATTAGGTGTAGATATTGGCGGCTCGCATATTACGGCCGCATTGGTGGATTTAGAAACGAGAACTTTGGTGAAGGATTCCATCAAACGTAGCCCTGTGAATTCGCAGGAGAGTAAAGAAGTGATTTTATCCGCGTGGTGCGATATCATCAATAAGGCTTTTAAAAACATTAAAAACGGTGCCCGGAATGTTGGGATTGCCATGCCTGGTCCTTTTAATTATAGTGAAGGCATTTCATTAATTAAAGACCAGGATAAGTTTAAATCACTTTACCAGATCAATGTAAAGGAAGAACTGGCTGAAAGGTTGGATATCCCTGCAGCGCATATTCATTTTATAAACGATGCAGCAGGTTTTTTACAAGGTGAGGTTTTTGCAGGCGCTGCCAAAGGAAATGCCAGTGTGTTGGGCTTAACGCTTGGTACGGGCCTGGGATCATCGCTTTGTCTCAATGATAAAGCTTTTGATGCTGACCTCTGGAACTCCGAATTTTTAGACGGAATTGCGGAAGATTACCTTTCTACGCGCTGGTTCGTAAAACGTTTTAACAAGCTTAGCGGTAAAACGGTAGATGGCGTGAAAGAATTGGTGGAAATGGTAGAAACCGATCATTTTGCTACCCGGGTATTTATGGAATTTGGTTATAATCTTGCCCAGTTCCTGATCCCTATTATTAAGAAACACAAAATCGATACTGTGATTGTTGGTGGTAATATTGCGCAATCTTTTAGTGCTTTTGCACCCGAGTTGATCGCAACCTTAAAAGGTAACGACATCGACACGGAAATAAAAATATCCGAACTTAAAGAACATGCAGCGTTAATTGGTGCTGCAAGTTGCTGCGATTTAAGCTTAACTTAATAAGGAGAAGACTGCAGGTGACTTAACATAACTAGACCTGCAGTCTGTTCCTCTTTTGTCTTTCTCTACAGCGTAATGCCCTTTTTCATGGCAATCCTGTTTATCATTCGTGTATTTTAGTTATTGATCTTTTTGTCTCAGTTTATTAAAAAAATGGAATTAATTTTTCATCTGCGATATTATGCTTATTATTGCTTGATAAAACGTTTTAGTATGGCGTTAGATCACGTTTAAATTTTTAAAATATTTCATAAAATACACCAACAAACCATGATTAAGAAGTTTTTAATAATCGCGTTGCTGGCGAGCGCTATAAGTACTTTTGCACAGAATAAAGGTTATGAATTAACCTTCAACGGTGAAAGCAATATAGCTGATGCCATAACCAAAGCCAGATTGGATACTGCTTTTATCCACGTTTACCCAAAATTTGCCATGGCCGATGGGTATCGTACCAAGAGAAAGGTTGAGCTAACATTTGCCAACAACGAAACCGAAACCATTAAAGCCAAAGCAGGAGAAATTAAGGTTAACAGCGGTTGGGTAAAAGGTAAATCGCAGTCTAAGATCGATAAAGAACTATTTAATGCACTTTCAAAAAACTGGGTTTCTTACAGTAAAGAAAAACACAAAGGTTATGAGTTAACCTTTATTAGCAAAGATCCAAATTTAGATCCAACGGTAAGAAAGAAGTTAATTGCTACTTATTTCGAAATCTATCCAACCCTGGTTAAAACATTTAACGATAAATCTACGCACGATGTGTTATTTGTGGTAGATACAGCATACAAAGCAGTTGCAGAAGCAAGCGGAAACAGAATTTTGTTTAGTGCGGCTTACATGAAAGCGCATCCAACCGATATTGATGTGGTAACACACGAAACCATGCACATTGTTCAGGGTTATGGCTATAGTGCTGGCCCGGTTTGGTTAACCGAAGGTATTGCTGATTATGTACGTTATAAATATGGTGTTGATAATGTAGGCTCGAAATGGAGTTTGCCGGATTATAATGCAAAGCAGAGTTATAAAAATAGTTACCGCATTACCGCAAGGTTTTTTGCATGGTTGGAGCAAAATGTGAAACCTGGCTTAATTGCTACTTTAGATCAACAGTTAAGAGCGCATCAATACAAGGAAGAATCTTGGGCAGCCTTAACCGGGAAAACTATCGACCAACTATGGGAAGATTATAGCAAAGAACCACAAAAGGTAAGCCTTAGTTACAGCAGCAAAAAATAAGAAATTTATCTAGATGGAACGGTCGTCATCTCGATCCGATAGCTATCGGATGAAACGCAGTGGAATGTTCCAAAGGAACTCCTTCGGAGGAGAGATCGATCTATACAGATTAGCTTCGCTGAGCCTTCGGGTTCTCGACTCTGTTGCAAGTTGCTCGAAAATGACGACCTCTGCTTTGTAAAAATAATCATCACTAAAGTAAAATTTTTGATCATTTACTAAATCGTTTTACATATTATATTTATTTTGCAGAACTAAACAGGCTAACCAAAGTAACAATCCATCACAATAAAAATATAATCAGATGAAAAAAATATTTACTTTTTCAATCTTCCTAATGTTTGTTTCGGCTTTTTCAGCTCATTTAAAAGCACAGGAAATCACAAAGAAAAGTGGTTATACATTATCGTTCGAGAGCAATTTTAAGGAATTAGACCCTCAATTGAAGAAACGGTTAATCAAAACTTTTTTCGAAGTTTACCCAAAACTGGCCAAAGCGTATAATCCAGCTACCATAAAAGAAGTGAAATTTTTTGTAGATACAGCTTACAAAGGCGTGGCGGCAACTGCTGATGGTAAAGTAACCTTCAGTTCGATCTGGATGGTGAAACATCCTGAAGACATTGATGTAGTAACCCATGAGGTAATGCACATTGTACAAGATTATGGCCGAAGTGTTGGCCCGGGCTGGTTAACAGAAGGTATTGCCGATTATGCACGCTATAAATTTGGCGTAGATAATGAAGGTGCCAAATGGTCGCTACCTGCTTTAAAACCAGAACATAGTTATAAAAATAGCTACCGCATTACTGCAGGTTTTTTTGCCTGGATGGAGAAAAGTGTAAAACCGGGTATAATCAAAACGGTTGACGCTTCTTTAAGAGACCACACTTATACCAAAGATATCTGGACAAAATTAACGGGTAAAGATTTAGATGCGCTTTGGGCAGATTACGTTAAAAATTCGGAAGTTTAAAATAAATACAAGCATATAAAACACAAACACAACAAATGAAAAGATTATTTATCGCTTTATTGAGTGTTGCGGCGTCAACCAGCTTCGCGCAAACAATAGGCAAAATTACAGATCCGGTAGATTGGATAAACCCTTTAATGGGGACGGCATCCAAGCCATCATTATCTAACGGAAACACCTATCCGGCAATTGGTTTGCCATGGGGAATGAACATGTGGACGCCACAAACCGGTAAAAGTGGCGATGGATGGGCTTATGTTTACGATGCCGACAAAATCCGCGGCTTTAAACAAACACATCAGCCTTCGCCCTGGATGAACGATTACGGCGCTTTTTCAATTATGCCTGTTACTGGCAAATTAAGATTCACAGATGATGACCGTGCCAGTTGGTTCAGCCATAAAGCAGAGGTTTCTAAGCCATATTATTACAGTGTTTATTTAGCCGATGCTGATGTAACCACCGAAATTACCCCAACAGAACGTGCTGCGCAGTTCAGGTTTACCTTCCCTAAAACGGATAGCGCTTATGTGGTAGTAGATGCACAGAATAAAGGTTCTTACATTAAAATTATACCGGCAGAAAGAAAAATTATCGGTTATACCACTAAATATGCCCGCGGTCCACTGCCTAAAAATTTCAAAAATTACTTTGTAATCTATTTCAACAAAGATTTCAAATTGGCTAAAACCTGGGATGATAAAAAACTTAACGATAAAGATTTAGAATTAACTGTAGATCATGCCGGCGCTGTTATTGGTTTCGCCACACAAAAAGGCGAGCAGGTAATTGCAAAAGTAGCCTCTTCATTTATCAGTTTTGAACAGGCCGATTTGAACCTAAAAAGAGAATTAGCTAGCGATGGTTTCGATGCCACGAAAGCAAAAGGCAGAGCAACTTGGAACAAAACTTTAAGTAAAATATCGGTTGAAGGGGGTACGATTGATCAAACCCGTACTTTCTACTCAGCGATGTACCGTACCTTATTCTTCCCGAATAAATTATATGAGATTGATGCACAAAACCAGATTGTACACTGGAGTCCTTACAACGGACAGGTTTTACCAGGATACATGTTCGCTGGTACGGGTTTCTGGGACACTTTTAGGGCATTATATCCATTCTTAAACCTGGTTTATCCTTCAATCAACAAGGAAATGCAACAAGGCTTAATCAACGATTACAAAGAAGGCGGTTGGTTGCCAGAGTGGAGCAGTCCGGGTTATGCAAACATTATGGTGGGTAACAACTCTGCTTCGGTAGTTTCTGATGCTTATATCAAAGGTATGCGCGGTTATGACATTGAAACGTTATGGCAGGCTTTAAAACATGGCGCAAACAACGAGGGCCCTATGGAAGCCGTTGGTCGCGATGGTGTTAAATATTACAATGAATTGGGTTATGTGCCTTTCGATGTGAAAAAGAATGAAAATGCCGCTAAAACATTGGAGTATGCTTACGATGACTTTACCATTTATCAATTGGGAAGAGCTTTAGGCAAACCGGCTTCGGCGATCGATATTTATAAGAAAAGAGCCATGAACTACAAGAATCTTTTCGATCCGGCTTCGGGTTTAATGCGCGGTAAAAATCAGGATGGAACTTTCCAAAGCCCATTCAGTCCATTTAAATGGGGCGGTGCATTTACCGAAGGCAACAGCTGGCATTATACCTGGTCTGTTTTTCAGGATGTTGATGGCTTAGCCAAATTAATGGGTGGCCATAGTAAATTTGTAACCAAATTGGATTCTGTGTTCTCTATGCCTCCGGTATTTGATGAGAGTGCCTACGGTGGTGTAATTCACGAAATCCGCGAAATGCAGATTGCAAACATGGGCCAGTATGCACATGGTAACCAACCGATCCAGCACATGATTTACCTGTATAACTACGGTGGTGCGCCTTATAAAACACAATATTGGGTAAGAGAAACCATGAACAGAATGTACAAACCTACTCCTGATGGATATTGTGGTGACGAAGATAACGGGCAAACTTCTGCCTGGTACGTTTTCTCGGCAATGGGCTTCTATCCGGTAACACCTGCAGTTGATCAGTATGTTTTGGGTGCTCCTTTGTTTAAAAAAGTAACTGTTACTTTAGAAAATGGTAAAACTGTGGTGATTAATGCAGCTGCCAATAGCGATAACAACCGTTATGTTCAGTCGTTACAGATGAACGGTAAACCATATTCTAAAAACTGGATCAGCCATAGTGGTTTGCAAAAAGGTGCGGTGTTAAACTTCAATATGACAGCAACGCCGAATAAAACCAGAGGTTCAAATCCGGCTGATTTCCCTTATTCATTATCAACAGAAAAATAGAAAAAACAATAGAGACTGTATCATAAATATAGAATTTTCATCCTGTCTAAAGGACTCCTACGGAGAGCCTGTAGAAGGATGGATTAAGTTGACGCTTTATGATACAGTCTCATATTTAGGAAAAACCTTTAGTCCTGATTGGGCTAAAACTAACAAACCAAGTATATGAATATTTCAAAGACGGGTTTTACAGCCATTTTCTGGCTTTGCGGAACCCTGTTGGCATTTGGCCAGCGTATTGATCTCAAAGATCTTTCAGCCTTTAAAAATCCTTCAAATTCATGGTCGATCGCTCAAAATGTGGTGGCCGACCTAAACGCCGAAAATGTTTTAAAAACAACCAAAGGTGGAGGGATATTGATTAATCAATCTACAGCAAAAAAAGCGGGTTCTGACTTATATACCGTAAACGAATACGGGGACGTAGCAGTAGAATTAGATTATTTAACTGCAAAAGGAACAAATTCTGGTATTTATCTTCAAGGTAATTACGAAATTCAGATTGATGACGCATGGGGACTGAAAAACCCAAGTTCATCAAACAATGGTGGTATTTACCAACGTTGGGACGATAGCAAACCTGAAGCCGAAAAAGGGTTTGGAGGTGTTGCTCCCCGTCAAAATGCAAGTAAAGCGCCAGGTTTATGGCAGCACATTAAAATTATCTTCCAGGCACCAAAATTTGATGCATCAGGAAAGAAAACGCAAAATGCTAAAATTATCAGTGCAGAACTAAACGGGGTGGTGATTCACGAAAATGTTGAGTTATTTGGTGCAACGAGAGGAGCTGCAGGAGCTGAAAAAGCAAAAGGACCTTTACGTTTACAGGGCGATCATGGTTCGGTAGCGTTCAGAAATATCCAGATTAACGAACTATCAGAAATTCCAAAACCAAACCAAAACGGTGGGGCAGATCCAATTTACATTGAAGCAGCAAGCAACAACATGATCAGAAGTTTTGTTGATGTTGCGCCAAGAGTACGTTCGGTACATGCTATTTCGGTAGGCGGACCAGAAAAAGTTGCCTATAGCTACGATTTAGATAATGGTACATTATTACAGGGATGGCATGGCGATTTTATCGATGCTACACCAATGTGGGATGGCCGTGGAAATGGAACTTCTCGTGCATTGGGCAGTGTTACCCGTTTCACTAAAAAACCAATTTTGGCCATTGCAAAATTAGCGAACGATCAGGCTAAATGGATAGCTGATACTGCTGGTACTGGTTTCAGAACCAAAGGTTATGTAATGGATAAACAAGACCGTCCGGAGTTTAAGTACATCATTAATGGAACAAATGTTATAGATGCCGTTAAGGTGATGGAAAATGGACAAGGTTTAACGAGGGAGATTGCTGTTGATAAACCATCAAAAGATCTGTATTTCTTATTGGCAACCGCTTCTGATATAGAGGAAGTAGCCAAAGGTTTATACCTGATTGATGATAAATCTTACTATATCCAACTTGCTGAAGGTTCTGCTAAACCAGTAATCAGAGAAGTTGATGGCAAGAAAGAAGTTATCGTAGCTATTGGAACTAAGTTAAATTATACCATTTTGTTTTAATTGGAATGACAATGAGAAATACATTTAAAAAATTAGCAATACTGGCATTAAGTTTTAGCTTTACTACAGTTTTTGCACAAGAAACACCGAAAGAAGAAGATTTTTTCAGAATTAATAAAGTACGCGTACCCGAAGGCCCCATTTTAGAAGTTGGGGGTCTGATTACTTTGCCAAATGGCGATTTAGGTATTTCTACCCGTAGAGGAGAAGTGTACATTGTAGAAAACCCTACAAGTGCCAAGCCTTACTGGCGCAGGTTTGCTTATGGTTTGCACGAAATTTTGGGCATCGCCTATAAAAATGGTGCATTATATGTGGCACAGCGTGGCGAGTTGACCAAACTGGTTGATAAAGATCAGGATGGCAAAGCCGATGTGTACGAAACCATTTATGCGTGGCCATTAAGTGGGCACTACCATGAATATAGTTTTGGGCCGAAGTTAATGCCTGATGGTACTTTTATGGTTACCGGAAACGTGGCCTTTGGCGATGAAGAATGGTGGAGAGCAGAAAGCCGTGTGCCGATGCGTGGTTGGGCCATGAACATTACAGAAGATGGTAAAATGAGTCCTTATGCTGCGGGTTTCCGTTCGCCAGCGGGGATTGGCACTATTGATGGCCAGTTTTATTATACCGAAAACCAGGGCGACTGGGTAGGTTCAGGTGGTTTATGGAAAGTAAATAAAGGTGATTTTATGGGGCATCCAGCCAGTTTAAGATGGACCAACTTACCTAACTCTCCAGTTAAACTGCAGTCAGATTTCTTTTACTCGCAAATAGACGAGCGTAGAACCAAAAACGAACAAGGAAGATACATTAAACCAGAAAATAGGGTAAACGAAACATTCAAAACCTTATTCGAAATGAAGAAAGTATTCCCTGAATTACGTTTGCCATCGGTTTGGTTGCCTTATGGTATTTTGGGGATCTCTTCTGCAGAACCTGTTAAAATTCCAGCAAATACATTCGGCCCGTTTGCTGGTCAGATTTTAGTCGGCGATCAGGGAATGAGTATCATTTCGAGGATTTTTATGGAAACGGTGAAAGGCGAGGAACAAGGTGCTGCCTTCCTTTTCCGTAAAGGTTTCCGTTCAGGCGTATTGAGGTTAGAATGGGGAACTGATGGTTCATTGTTTGTTGGAGAAACCAACCGTGGTTGGGGATCGGCAGGTGATGCTAACGAAGGTTTAGAAAGACTGGTATACAATAATAAAACCCCTTTTGAAATGAAAGCCGTTAGGGCAATGCCCGATGGTTTTGAAGTGGAGTTTACCATGCCTGTTGATCGTAAATCGGCCGAAGATTTAGCTTCATATGATGCAGAAAGCTTTATTTACAAATATCACCCTGTGTATGGTTCACCTCCTGTAAATACAGAGAAATTAAAAATCTCTGGTGTTAAAGTTTCGGCAGATGGTTTAAAAGCCAGAATTATTGTACAAAACCTTCGCCAGTATTATATCCATACCTTAACATTAGATGGTTTAAGATCTCAAGATGGTTTTTATTCATTAGTTCATCCGGTAGCTTATTATACCTTGAACCAGATTCCTGATGGAAATAAACTTTCTACCAGTGAAGTAAGTACCAAAAACTCTGCGGCACCGGTAAATGCTCCTGCTAAGAAAACAACTGCTCCAAAGGCAACAACCGGGAAAGCACCTGAAGCAAAAGGAACAGCTACTCCGGCTAAACCTGCTGCTACGGCTAAAGCACCTACTTTTAAAGAAGTTGAGGGTTTATTAACAAAAAATACTTGTCTGGCCTGCCACAATCAAACCAAAAGACAGATTGGCCCGCCATTCGTAGAAATTGCAAAACGTAAGTATTCAGCAGAGAAAATATTTCAGTTGATCCACAACCCACAGCCACAAAATTGGCCGGGTTACTCAACAGAAATGCCTCCAATGCCGCAAGTAACGAAAGCAGAAGCTTTAAAAATTGCAGGCTGGATAAATTCTTTAAATAAATAAGTGAGTTTAATTGTTAGGGAACGGTTGGTAGAAATACCAGCCGTTTTTTTGTTATAAAAGAAATGGGGATTCCACTATTGCAGAATCCCCATCATCTAAATTAACGCTCTCATCTACATTAACGCTGTAAATAAGATTTATTGTATTGTGCGTAAAATTTTTCTGCCTTGATATGTGTGAGGTAGTTGAGTCGTTGTGAGTCATCATCATTTCGACTACGCTACCACTGACAAGCCCTCCAATAGAATGGTCGTCATTGCGAGGCACGAAGCAATCTTAAAGCGCTCGCTACTAGCGATAGTTGTAAGATTGCTTTGTCGGCTGAAAAGGCCTCCTCGCAATGACGATTCCTCGCGGCACCTAGCACTCTGTCATTTATTGATTTTTATAAAATAAATTATTCCTCAGGATGACATAATTCATGGAATAAAGAAATGGGGATTCCACTATTGCAGAATCCCCATCATCTAAATTAACGCTCTCAGATATATAAACGCTGTAAATAAGATTTAATGTATTGTGCGTAAAATTTTTCTGCCTTGATATGTGCGGGGAGTTCAGTACAGATTACAATATCGTCATTTCGACTGGAGTGCAACGGAATGTTCCAAAGGGACTCCTTCGGAGGAGAAATCTACAAGTTAGCCCGTCCCTCTGAACTGTAGCAAAACGGAAAGCTACGCAGTAAACCGAGCCTTAAGCGAGCTCACCAAAGGTAATTTATTTTAGGGGTCTATTAAATGAAAAGATCCTTCGACTAACCTCTCCGTAGGAGTCCTTTGGACAGGATGACATAATTCATGGAAAAAAGAAATGGGGATTCCACTATTGCAGAATCCCCATCATCTAAATTAACGCTCTCATATACATAAACGCTATAAAAACGATTTATTGCATCAGTAGTAAATTTTTTTTCGTTTTTGCGATGTTTATCATTTAAATCTATTTTTACGTTATGGCTACTATAGATAAAACTCAACAAGATGCAGAGAAATTAGCGGCTGCCCTGGCTGCAGTAAAATTTGTTAAAGATGGTGATATCGTAGGCCTGGGTACGGGATCTACCACAACCTTTGCCATTAAAGAATTAGGTAAACGTGTAAAAGAAGGGCTTAAGATAAAGGCTGCTGCAAGTTCCATCCGAACAGAAGAACTCGCGAAATCTCTGGGCATCGAAATTCTTGATCTTGGGCGTTTAAGCAAAATTGATATCAGTATCGATGGAGCCGACGAATTTACAGAATCACTCGACCTGATTAAAGGTGGAGGCGGGGCATTGTTTAGAGAGAAGATAATTGCTTCACTGAGTAAAAATGCCATTATCATTACCGATGCTTCAAAAAAGGTTAAAAAATTGGGTGCTTTCACTGTTCCTATCGAAGTAATTCCATTGGCCTATCAATATGTGTCCGATCAGATTAATAAGCTTGGTGGAAAGGGTATATTGAGATCTGTAGCTAACAAAACATTTATAACCGATAATGGTAACCTGATTATCGACGCCGATTTTGGCCTCATTGATGATCCTGCAAAATTATCTGCTAACCTGAACCAGATTAACGGATTATTGGCTCATGGATTATTCATTAACATTACTTCAAAAGTAATTATGAGCGAAGGAACGGATATAATCATTTTCGAATGATAGTTGGTTCACTGGTTCATTAGCCATTGGTTTATTGTTTACATCGATTAATCGACTTCTGACTCAGGACTACTGACTTCGGACTAATAACATTTTCACCGATAAATCGTTCCTTCCCTAAAGTCTTACAATTTTTTTACCGACAGTTTTATTTCACTCACCGATAAAACATCACAACTGAGGGAAAAGCCATTCCCCGGCATTGGTATTCGTGATACATTTGAATTATAAAAACAAACAGTCATGGAAAATTTAATCAAAAAAAATCACGCAGATAAACAATTTGGTTTAGGTGTTTTAATCATAGCAATCGGTTCGGTGTTCTTGTTAAGAAATTCTGGTATAGATGTTCCATACTGGATATTGAAATGGCATACCATCATGTTAGGCGTAGGTTTATGGATGGGTTACCGCAAAAACTTCCAGGGCAGCAGCTGGTTAGCCTTAACAATTATAGGTGGTTTATTTACCCTTAAAGCAATAACCATTTTTGATTTCGACCTGTCAAGAATCAGTACGGCTTTAATACTAATCGGATTAGGAATATATGTAATTCTAAAACCTAAAAAGGTGCAAAACTTCGATCAGTATTTTGAAAAGAAACCCGTTGATTTTACTGATAAAGAAAGCTAAAATTCTTAACTCCATCATATATCTTAAAAAGGGACATTTTTTAACAATGCCCCCTTTTTTTTATTTGAAATAAATGTGTCTAAAATGCATGATAGGTTATTTCGCAACTTTACCGTCATTTCGACTGAAGTGAAGCGGAACGGAGAAATCTGTTCAAGAGATCCTTCGACTACGTTACTATCGATAGACTCCAATATAATGATCGTCATTCCCGCGTAGGCGGGAATCTTAAAGCGCATGCTAATAGCGATCGTTGTAAGATTGCGTCGTCGGCTGAAAAAGCCTTCTCGCAATGACGATTCCTCGCATCCTATTACTGGGAAAAGAATCTCCTGTAATTCGTATTGATTTTATACAATAAATTATCCCTCAGGATGACAAACAAAAAAGAAACGGGGATTCCACCCTTAGGCAGTATCCCCGTCATCTAAATTAACGCTCTCACATACATAAACGCTGTAAATAGAATATATTGTGTGCAGCTTAATTTTTTTTATTTTTTTTCCATAAATGAGTTAAACCTGCAAAACAGGTACGGCTTTATGGTATTTGTTCCGGTACTCAATCGGTGTTAAACCGGTAATTTTTTTGAAAACATCTCTAAACGATTTTGTGTCTGTATAACCTACATCAAACATTACCTCAGTTATGTTTTTTCTGCTCGATTCGAAACTCCGCTTGGCAGCCTCAATTTTAACCCTTTGAATGTATTCGATTACTGTGTTTTTGGTCGCACTTTTAAATCTCCGCTCAAAACTTCTTCTACCCAACGCCAGCATATCGGCCAGTTGATCGACCGTAATCCGATCCTGGTAATTGCCATCAATAAATTCCTGTGCCTTTTTGATTTTTGCATCTTCATGCCCCTTCTGTCCTTGAAACATCATAAAAGCCAGCTGACTTTCGCGATCGATATCAATAGCAAAGTATTTTGCCGCTAAAATGGCGGTATCTCTATCTGTATGTTTTTCAACCAGGTATAAAAGTAAGTTCCAGTAAGAGTTTGCACCACCGCTGGAGTATAAACCCTGCGCATCGGTAATAATACTCCCATCAACCAACTCTACTTCGGGAAACATCTCTCTAAACTGGTTGGCAAACAGCCAATGCGTAGAACATTTTCTGCCATTTAACAAACCGGTTGCGGCCAGTAAAAAAGCACCCATACAGAGCGAAGCCACTTCTGCACCTTTTGCATGATGTTTTACAATCCACGGCAATAGATCTTGATTCGACTCCATCGCATAACCAATATTGCCACTGATGGCCGGTACAAAGATCAGATCGGTGTGATCAACCTCGTGCAGCAGTTTATCGGCATGAACAGAAAAAAGGCTATTGTTCAACCTCACCTCTTTCGTCATCCCTACGAGCTCAACTTTAAAAAGTGGGAGCTTGCCCGACGCCTGTAAAAATTCGTTAACAGCGGTAAATAGATAGCGGGGATCTGCAATGGCTTCAATCACGGCAGTCTCTGGAATTAAGATAGATACATGTTTCATAATCCAAATATAACGAGGCTAATTGTCGTAAACAACCCCCGCAATTGTCGTTTCTACATATTTAGCTTGTTAATTTCTGCCCGTATGTTTGTGTTGTTAATCGTTTACAATTGAATCTTTAAAGCGGTAATGCCGATAATGACAATGGAAGAGTATATTTTAAATGAGGATATTAAGGTAATGTGCATTACTGCCGAATCTTTCCCAAACGGCGTTTTAGCGGCGCACGAAAAACTTCATGCCCTGTTTCCACTTGATAAGCAACGCAGGTGTTTTGGAATAAGCAGGCCTAACGAAAAACGGGAGATTATTTATAAGGCTGCCGTTGAAGAAATAACAGATGGCGAAGCTGAGAAATTTGGGATTGAGGCCTTTACCATAAAGAAAGGAATATTTATTAGTGAACTGGTTCCCGATTTTATGAAAGATGTTAGCCAGATTGGAAAGACCTTCGAAAAACTGCTCAATCAATCCAACATTGATCCAAACGGCTATTGCCTTGAAATGTATATTAACGAAACAGATGTGCGCTTAATGGTAGGCATCAAAAAATAAAATCAATTGGCAAGTATAAATTCCTATCTCACTTTTAACGGCAACTGCCGCGAGGCAATGACATTCTATCAGGGTTGTTTGGGAGGAGAATTGACCTTCGAAACCATTGGAGAATCGGTTATTGTTGATAAAATGCCCAATATTATGAAGCGGAGTATTATGCATGCTGTTTTGGCTAAAGATGATTTGGTGATTATGGCAACAGATATGGTAGAAGAACGCGGGTTAATTAAGGGAAATTCGATTTCTATGATGCTGAATTGTAATTCGGAAGAAGAGGCCCATGCTTTTTACCGTAAACTTTCAGCAGGGGGGAAGGCATCCCATCCGCTACAGGAAACATTTTGGGGAGCACTTTTTGGCGATTTAACAGATCGCTTTGGGAATAATTGGTTAATAAATTACGATAAAAACAGATAAATATGAAGAAGTTAAAAACGTGGTACTGGATTACCACCATTATTTTTGCATTAATGATGATTATGGATGGCGTTGGCGGAATTACTCAACAGGAAGCAGGCAAAGAAGTATTTAAACACCTCGGTTATCCGATGTATCTGCTCATCATTGTTGGTATCGCAAAACTGCTTGGGGCGGTGTCCATCTTGCAAAACAAATTTACAACCATTAAAGAATGGGCCTATGCAGGTTTTGCGATTAATTTTATTGGCGCCTTTGCCTCCAGGGCATTTGTTGGCGATGGCATGTCGCTTTTAATCCCTCCACTTATTGCCCTGGTAATTATGTTTATCCCATACATTTTGTGGAAGAAACTGGCATCAAATGTTAAAATTAGTTAAAACTAAACGGCTAGTTTAGGTTGCGGCTTTTCAGAACCAAATATTGTTAACTTTGGGTATTGTAAACAACCAAACACAATACATGAACCATCATGATTTTTTAAATCCAGAAAAGGATTAATCATTGAATCTCATTACCATTAAAACAAAACACGGATGAAAAAAAGCCTTTTATTTATAATTGCTTTATTATTTACAAGTACAGCATTTTCTCAAAATGTGATCCAGCTGTTCAACGGTGCAAACGACTTTTTTAAACTGTTGCAGGAAGAGAAATTTAAAGATGCCCACGCTTTCTTTGATGATACTTTAAAAACGAAATTAACAGAAGAGAGTTTAAAGAAACTTTGGGGAGATATTGGAACAAAATATGGAAAGGCAGAATCGTTAGATGCCGTTCAAAGTAAAGCTCAGGGCGAGTTTTTTGCAGTAACAGTAGAAGGCAAATTTGCCAACGGTGATCAGAACTTTATCTTAGGTTTTAATAAACTACAGAAAATCGTCGGAATCTTCCTCGCGCCTTCTCGAAAAGCAGCCGCTTATTTAAAACCAACTTATGTTGATACCAGTTTATACAAAGAAAAGTCGGTTTACATTGGGCCGGCAGGAAAACAGTTGGCAGCCATTATCACCACGCCAAAAAATGCTAAAAATTTCCCTATAGTGGTCTTTGTGCATGGTTCTGGTCCGGCAGATATGGATGAATCAGTTGGTGGGAATAAACCCTTTAAAGATTTAGCTGGCGGTTTAGCAACCAAAGGTATTGCTTCTGTTCGTTACGTAAAACGGACCTTAATCTATCCGAATGAATTTAATAAAGCATTTACAGTAAAAGAAGAAGTGCTGGATGATGCAACTGCAGCTATTGCACTCGCAAAAACTGTTGTTGGCGCTAATCCTAAAGCTGTTTATGTATTCGGCCACAGTTTGGGCGGAATGCTGGCACCTAAAATGGCTACTATTACACCTGATTTAGCAGGGATTATTTTGGCAGCAGCACCTGCAAGAAAATTAACAGATATTATTGTTGATCAGAATAAGTATATGTTCGATCAGGCTAACGATACAACAGCTGCCTTTAAAAAACAACTGGCAGATGCTTATGTTGAAATTGATAAAAGCAGAATTTCGCAGTTGGGAACTACCATAAAACCTGATTCTTTAATTTTAGGACTGCCTGCAAAATATTGGACAGATTTAAATACCTACAATCAGGTTGCTGTAGCAAAAAGCCTTTCGAAACCTAAAATATACGTATTGCAGGGCGGTAATGATTTTCAGGTGGGTAAAGTAGATTTTGATTTATGGAATACTGCCTTAAGTAAAAAGAAAAATGTGGTTCTTAAATTTTACCCAGACTTAAACCACCTGTTAAGTGCTCAAACCGAAAAGGGTACAATGGCCCAGTATCAAGCAGCGGTAAGTGTGTCAGAAACTTTAGTTAACGATATTGCTTCATGGATTAAGGCCAAATAATATAAAATGATCTAATCGATACAGAAAAAGCTCCGACCAAAATTCGGAGCTTTTTTTGTGCATTTAGTTTCTTTACATCCTGTATTCGCCTCATTAATTAACAAACAATTCAAAATATGAGTGGTTTAAGTTTAGAGCATCTCATCTTAAATCGTTTGTTATGGCAAAGCATAAAATCACTTTAAAAGGAATATGGGGCATTTTAAAAGCATCGTTTACAGGTTTTAATGATCATAAAGTAACGAAACTTAGCGGCTCATTAGCCTATTATACGGTGTTTTCTATGGCGCCGTTGCTCGTGGTAATTATTTCTTTGTGTGGTATATTTTTAGGGAGAGAAATAGCCGAAGGACAGGTTTATGCCCAGCTTGAAGGCTTTCTAGGTAGAGAATCGGCTGTTTCCTTGCAGCAGTTAATCAAGAATGCTTATCTGGATGGAAAAAGTACCATCGCTTTAATTATCGGTATCATAACCCTATTAATTGGGGCAACTACCGTTTTTGGCGATATCCAGGATTCTATTAATACCATTTGGGGTTTAAAACCGAAGCCGAAAAGAGGATGGGTAAAAATGCTCCAGAACCGGTTCTTGTCCTTTTCGGTAATTATTAGCCTGGGTTTTGTACTGTTGGTTTCGTTAGCGGTTACATCTGTACTCGATGCCTTTAGTGATCGCTTGCAGGCCCGCTTTGCCGAAATATCTGTTATTGTATTTTACGTTCTTAATCAAATTGTAACCTTGGCTGTTATTTCATTAATATTTGGCGTAATATTTAAGGTATTACCTGATGCAATTATAAAATGGCGTGATGTAATTGCTGGTGCAGTAGTTACCGCTTTGCTATTTATGATCGGTAAATTTGCCATTTCACTTTATATAGGGCAAAGCAATGTTGGTAGTACTTATGGTGCAACAGGATCGTTGGTAGTTGTGCTTTTATGGACTTATTATTCTTCTATTATTTTATATTTTGGTGCCGAATTTACCAAGGCTTATGCGGTTGCTTTTGGATCTGAAATTTACCCTTCTCATTATGCGGTTACCACAAAAGAAATTGAGATAGAAACGGGGAGTAAATCCATTCAGGATAATCATCCCGAAATTAAAAAAGAGGTTAAGAAAGCTTAAAATTATTTATTCACCCCAGGCTGTAATGATTAATCTTCTTTGGCCGCCATGGTTGCGGTGTTCGCAAAGATAAATGCCCTGCCAGGTACCAAGCGCCAATCTGCCGTTTCTAATCGGAATGGTAACAGAACTACCTAAAAGTGCTGACTTTAAATGCGCAGGCATGTCGTCCGATCCTTCATAGTCGTGCTTATAATCGGGATCATTTTCTTTTACAGTTTTATTGAAGAACATTTCAAAATCAACCCGAACCGTAGGATCTGCATTCTCGTTGATGGTGAGCGAAGCAGAAGTATGCTGTATAAAAACCTGGCAAATGCCAATGTTAATTTCGTCAATTTGGGGCAGGGCATCCTCAACCTCATCAGTAATGATATGGAAACCCCTTCTACGTTCTCTCAGTGCTAAGGCTTGTTGGTATATTTTCATTTGAATTAATTCTCAATAATTCTAATGAAATCCTTTTCGCTAGGTAAAACCGTTAAATACTTACTTGCGAAAATTTGTTCATTGTTTTCCGGAAGCGTATATCTTACCACAGATTCACTTTTATCCTGACAAAGGATAATACCGATGGTTTTGTTTTCATCCTCAAGTCTTACTTCTCTATCAAAGTAGTTCACATACATCTGCATCTGGCCTATGTCTTGATGTTTTAGTTCTCCGATTTTTAAATCGATAAGTACAAAACACTTTAAAATACGGTTATAAAAGACTAAATCTATTTTGAAATGTTTTTCTTCGAAAGTTATTCTTTTTTGACGCGCTACAAAGGTAAAGCCATTGCCTAATTCTAATAAGAAATGTTCGAGTTTATCAATTAATTTTTGCTCTAACTCGCTTTCTGAATAAAAACTTTGTTCTGGTAGGCCTAGGAATTCTAGTACGTAGGGGTCTTTTATTAAATCCTTATTTTTTTCGATTATTTGTCCTTTCTGGCCAAGTGATCGTATCTCTTCCTTGTTTTTGCTTATTGCTAAACGTGTATATAATGCTGAATCATATTGACGCTGCAGCTCGCGTAGACTCCAATTATTTTTTATTGCTTCTATTTCGTAAAAATTACGTTCGTTTATATCGGTTATTCTCATTAACTTAAGGTAGTGAGACCATGTAAGTTTGAATTGCGCAGACAGTGTCTGCTGAATTGAATTTGAAGTTTTAGGAGACGCTGTTTTGGAAATTTCATTGTTTTCGAATTCGTCAGACACTGTCTGACGAATTGAATATGTAAGGTAAAAATACCTCATTTGTTTTAAATTTGTTTCAGAAAAGCCCTTGCCAAACTCTGAAATTAGCTTTTCTGAAAGCTCACTCAAAATTTGTTTGCCATATTCGGCTTTTTCTTTGCCGTCCTGTTCCTCTTCAACAATCATCTTACCGATTTCGTAGTAGGTCATAGCCATTATATTATTAATGGTTTGCGATACCTTTTGTCGAGACTGGACTAGCAGTTCAACAACCCTACTGTATAGATTTTGGTTGTTTATTTTCATTTTAAAAACCTTTAAAAATCGATGCCTAAATGCGAGCTTATAATCTTCCTTACTTCAAAAACTCTACATTCCATATCTTTTCTGCTTTTCTGCCAATCAGCCAAAAAGAGGCCGCCAGTACCGAAAAGAATAAAGCTTTATGCCAACTGTCCCAGAAGTATTCAAAATAGCGTGTGTAGAGGTTAATAAAGAGAAAAGTAATACCAAATTCGCGGGCAATGTCATCACGGTATTTTAAACCAAATAAAGTACTCGCTACACAAATGGCGCCTGAAATTAATGCCCAATAAAATAAGCTTAACTGCCTAACCTTATACCATTCTTCTAAACTGGCAAAATTGCCAAATACGGATAGGGCCCAAAGCGAAACAAACAAATAAACCATTCCGGCAATATAAGTAACCTGAAAGAAGTTGTGTGTTTTGGGGAAAGCTTTCATAATAAACGATGCTGCGGTTAATGCAGCGCCAAAAACCACAAAGCGTAAAGGGTAATTCATACCAAGAAAGTAATAATTCCAACGGCTCAAATAACCTGTTTCAGTACCAAACCAAGCACCTAGAGATATCAAAGCAAAAATCCAGATCAAACGCGAATTGAAGATATAACCTAAAGCACCATAAATGAAAACGGATACTAAAATCAGGATGGAGAAGTTGCCAGATCCATTGTCTAGCGCCTTTCCAAAATAAGCAATGGCATTTGCCGTGAGTAAAATTGCAGAAAAAACGATAGCTTCATTACTAAACTTTAAATGGGCCAGTTTCTTTTTTCGCTTAAAACCTAAGATATAAAGCCATGCTGCCAATCCGCCAGAAACAATAGCAATTACGATGTTTGGTGTATTGTAAACCCGTTTTAAATAGTTTAAGATCGAATTATCAATGAGGAGCGATCCAAGTGCAATAAAACCGCAAGCCAGGGCTACCCAAAAAGCATACTGTGCCAGGCGTAACCAATCGAAGTTTTTGGCTTCATAACTTTTACGGAGTTTATCGCCGGTTTCGTTATTAATTAAGCCGTCACTTTGCCATTGCTCAATCATATCATCAAGAAACTCACTCTTTTCTCTATCGACTTTCATAGGTTAGGTTATATACGAAGATAGCTTTTTTAGCCCTTAGTCAAAAGTCCCGAGTCAGCAGTCTATATCGACTAAAGACTGCTGACTAAGGACTTCGGACTAACTAAATAACCTCTTTTATTTTCTTATTGTTCCCAACAATCCAAATTACATCGCCGTTATCGAATACAAAGTCTGAGGAAGGATTCAATATCCGATCAGTACCTCTTTCTATGCCGACAATTAATGCCTGTGCTTTTTCGCGGATACCTGCATTTCTAATACTTAACCCATAAACCGGCGATTCGGCATGCACAACCACCTTTTGCAAGGTCATTTCTTTATTCGGAAAATTACTTTCTTCAGCTGTTTCTGGCGCATCAACTTCTAAAAGTACTTTAACAGCAGCCAATTGATCATCAGCACCAATTAATAGCAGTTTATCGTTTGGATAAAGCCGCTCATCTCTTCCCGGTGTTGGAATGTTATTTCTTCCACGTTCTATTAAAGCAATGTTAACGCCATATTTTTCCCTGATCATTAATTCGGTAAGTGTTTTTCCAACTACTTCCGATTCAGGGGAAACAGTGAGTTCAGTTAAGTGGGTATCCCAGGGTAAAATATTAGGTTTTTGATGCTCACGTGCATTTAAATTCAACATGAAACGTCTTTCCAGTTTATCGTAAAAAGACTGTAGTTTCCTGGAGAAGATGATCATACCTAAGATAATCAGGGCTAATGCGATCACAGCGGCAATCCAGGTATCAAAAAACTCATACATTAAAAAACCTACAAAGAAAATGCCTAAGGCAATTCTGAAAAACTCGATTGCGATTAACGGGCCCCGGGTATATTTTTTGTTTAGCCAAAGGTGGGAATAGGCTGTTCGCTGGATTCTTCGGATAGATAATGCCCATAAAAAAGGCGACATTAAAATGAAGGAAACCACTACGCTGATAATAATAGAAGTTAAACTATTGGCAATATTGCTCACAATAAAAGGCTGAACGTACCTGTAGGCTAAAAAGATGATCGCAATGATAATTACGGAGTGAATAATGGTATTAAAAATATAAGACCTCAATAAAACCTTCCAATCGCTTAATGTTGTAATTCCTTCTGTACTGGAGCTGTATCTTTCGATCCCATCTAACCATTTTTTAGGTAAAACACGGTTCAAGTACCGGTAAAAAGGTTCAGATAGTTTAATCAGATATGGCGTAGTAAATGTAGTGATCGCTGCTGCCGCTACTGCAATAGGATAAAGGAAATCGCTTGTTACTTTAAGGGTTAAGCCTAATGAGGCAATGATGAATGAAAACTCACCAATCTGCGCCAAACTCATGCCCGATTGTACAGAAGTTTTTAACGGCTGACCAGATAATAACGCACCCAAAATGGTAAATATAATTTTCCCTAAAATAATCACTAATGTAGCAACGATAATCGGTACAGCGTACTTAACCAGCATAGCAGGATCAATCAGCATACCAACCGAAACAAAAAATACCGCTGCGAATAAATCCTTTACCGATTTGGTTAAATGTTCGATTCTTTCTGCCTGTGTGGTTTCTGCCAAAATGGATCCCATAATAAATGCACCCAAGGCAGGAGAGAAGCCCACCTTATCGGCCAGTAATACCATTACCAAACATAACGCTAAAGATACCACCAACATGGTTTCGTCGTTCATTAATTTCTTGGTTGCTTTAAGAAACGAAGGAACCAGGAATATTCCGCCCAAGAACCAAAGTACCAGGAAAAAAGCCAGTTTTAAAATGGAATACAGCATTTCTGTACCTGCCGATTGCTGACTAACCGCCAGGGTAGAGAATAATACCAGTAACAAGATAGCCACCAGATCTTCAACAATTAAAACACCAAAAACCAGGCCAGCAAACTTTTTATGTTTTAAACCAAGTTCTTCGAAAGCCTTAATGGTAATCATTGTTGATGAGATGGACAAAATTCCCCCCAGAAATAAACTATCCATGTCTTTCCAGCCCATTGCTTTACCGACCAAGTAGCCCGCCAGAATGATAAAAAGCACTTTCACGATCGCCGTGATGGAAGCAGAACCGCCAACTTTAACCAGTTTTTTAAAACTGAATTCTAAACCTAAACTGAATAAAAGGAAGATTACGCCTATTTCGCCCCAAATATTGATGCTTTTTGTATCGGTAACTGAAGGGAAAAAATCTAAATGTGAGCCAACCAAGAGGCCGGCCAGTATATAACCTAAAACCAGCGGTTGTTTAATTCGTTTAAATATGAGGGTGGTTATCCCTGCAGCAGCAAGGATTAATCCCAAATCGGCAATTAAGTCAGGTAAATGCATCTATAAAAAATGGGTATTGATGATTAAATAATTTATTTCCAAGTGTTGTTACTCGGCATTTTATTGAAAACTCCACATTTGTGGTTAAAAATGAAATTACTTACCAAAAAACATGTTTTGGGTAGAGCATCTTAAACAGGCACCAATAATTATATTTTAATCTCTTGATTACAACTTTTATATTGATGGTTTTGTTCTTGAAAAAATGGAACAGCAAAAAAGTGATCAGTACAAACGCACTGGATGATATTTTTATAATTGAACTGTTAATGAAATCTTTTTGCAAACTTTCACTATCCTGATTGAAATCGGAATTGGATTTGATATTTTTTTTGCATGAAATGAAACTTATTCTGGTGTTTTTTAATGGTACATCATTTCTTTTTTCCAGCGATGCGAAGGCCGCAAAATTAATGGAGATAGACAGGAAAAAGATGATGTAAAAAAGCCTCATTGCCGCTAATATAACGAAAATGAGGCTTTTTTGAAAGGAAAATTGGATTTAAATCTGTTAACTTAAAAATTCAAAATAAGCTAAAGTAGCCTCCTTATCTTTTTGTAACTGAACAGTTAAAGCTTCTAATCCGGTAAATTTTACATCATGACGAAGGAATTTCAAAAAGTTCATCTTAATATCCTGCCCATAAATTTCCTGGTTGAAATCGAAAATATTTACTTCAATGTTTCTGGTCATTCCGTTAATGGTTGGGCGTTGCCCGATGTAGGCCATCCCCTTGTATGGTTGAGGGTTTAAGGTTGAGGGTAGAGGGTTTAGGATTCCGGACTCCGGACTTCGGACTTCGGAGTCCATTTCTACGGTAACCGCATAAATGCCATCGCCCGGAATGAGTTTATAAGTTTCTTCTATAAAGATATTAGCTGTTGGGAAACCTATTGTTCTTCCGATTTTATCGCCTTTAATTACCCTTCCAAAAATAGAAAACGGATAACCCAGATAATCGTTGGCCAAGCTTACATCGCCCGCTAAGAGTGCCTGTCGGATTTTGGTAGAACTTACTGCAACATCATGAATATCCTGCTCCATAATTTCTTCAACACTAAAGCCATAATGTAAACCTGCGGCCTTTAAATCGCTTAAATTTCCAGAACGGTCTTTCCCAAAGCGGTGGTCGTAACCAATAATGATATGCTTAGTGCCAATATTATTCACTAAGGTGTTTTTTATATAATCTTCAGGCAGCTGATTAGAGAAATCTCTGGTAAATGGTGTGATGATTAAATGATCTACACCTAAACCTTTTAAAATTTCGGCTTTTTCATTAATGGTATTGATCATTTTTAGCTCCTGGTTTTCAGGATCTATAATCATTCTGGGGTGGGGGAAAAAAGTTAATATTACGCTTTCTCCGTTATCGGCTTTTGCCTTTTCTACCAGTTGTTTAATGATTTTCTGGTGTCCGAAATGCACGCCATCAAAAGTGCCAATGGTTACAATGGCGTTATCTAATTTTTTAAAATCGGAAAGGTTATGATATATTTTCAATGGTAAAATCTATTTTATTGATCTGGGTTTTGCATGAGGGATGGAAGCGGTATCCCCCGATTTTCTATCGGGGATTTAGCGTACAGCCCGACCCTTTGCGTAGCTTAGGGACATGCCCAAATTTATTGTTATTAATGTAAAGCATGGCGTTTCACTACCCCACCTTTTAAATCGGCAATTTGTTGTTGTATTACAAAGGCATCCGGATCGATCTGTCGTATTGCGGTTTGTAATTTGCTCATTTCTAGTTTGGTAACCACGGTAAAAATAATATCGATATCTTTCTTTTCTCCGTAACCACCTTCGCCTTTATAAACGGTCACCCCGCGTTTCATATCGTTAATGATGAACCCTTTTATGTCGTCCTGGTGCTCTGAGATAATGGTTACACCAGTGTATTGTTCTATACCGTTTACAATGAAATCGATTGTGCTTGATGCTGATAAGTAGGTTAAAATAGCATACAACGCAGTATTGATGTTTAGGAAATAAGCTGCGAAGGCAAAAATAATAATATTTAAAATCAGGATGATATTTCCAACGGTTAAAATGCTGTTTTTACTGATGTAAAGTGCCAAAACCTCTGTCCCGTCGATAACACAGCCACCGCGCATGGCCAATCCAATCCCACCGCCTAAAAATAACCCGCCGAAAAATGCGATGAGCAATTTATCGTGGGTAATGGGCTGAAAGGGAAGAAAAATTAAGGCCAACGAGAGCGCAGCAATGGCAATAGCGGTTTTAAGGGCAAAGCCTTTACCAATCTGCCTATAACCTAAAATTACAAAGGGAATGTTGATAATTACAATAAGGTACGATAAATTCCAGTCTGTTAAGGTGCTTAGCAAAAGAGAAATACCCGTTACACCACCATCAATAAAATGACTGGGCATTAAAAAGCTTTTTAAGCCAAAACATGCCGAAGTTACACCTGCAATAATTAAAAGAATTTCTTTTATAAACCTGATGTTTCTGTTTTTGATGCGGTTCATGCCTCTGCTGCAGTTTTAGCTTCTTCTTTCTTGCTACGAATATAATTAACAAGTTCTAATACTTCAAACGCATCTTTAAGCAAAAAGTTTCCGCTCCGGGTACGGGTAAGTTTGGAAAGATAAGCACCACTGTTTAAAGTTTTACCAAAATCGGATATTAATGAACGGATGTAAGTGCCTTTACTGCATACAATTCTAAAATCGATCTCTGGCAGTTCGATCCGCGTGATTTCAAACGCTGGAACGCTTACAAAACGTTTACGTAGCTCAACCTCTTCACCCAGCCTTGCTTTTACGTATAAACGCTCTCCATTTACCTTAACAGCAGAGTGTGCTGGTGGATATTGTTCTATATCGCCAATAAATGGTGTACAGGCAGCGTATATATCTTCTTCGGTGATGTTACTGATGTCGAAAGTTTGATCTACTTCAGTCTCCATATCGAATGATGGGGTAGTAGCACCTAAAATCATGGTGCCTGTATATTCTTTCTCTTCTGCCTGGAAAGTGTCTATCTGCTTAGTTAGTTTGCCTGTACAGATGATTAGCAAGCCTGTAGCAAGGGGGTCTAAAGTGCCGGCATGACCAACCTTTAGCTTTAGCGGTTTTAAAGAATTACGGATTTTGCCTACTACATCAAACGAAGTCCATTTGTATGGTTTGTTAATTAAGAGCAATTCGCCTTCTGCAAAATTGAAGTCTTTAAATTTTGAATTTTCGGTAATCACAAATCTTTTTTGCGCAAAGATACGGATTCAATGTCGTTTTTTAACACAGATGAAAAGGATGCCAGGGAAATCGTTTTTAACTTTGTTCTGGTAATTTTTCCTCCTTCTTCGCATGCCTGCATTATGTTTGTCACGGAAGCACGAAAAACACGGAAAAACTTTAATTCTATTCCGTGATTTCTGTGTTTCCGTGGCTAATTAATTTTTGCACATGTTTTAAAAGCGATTTCCCTGAAAAGGATGCACACAGATAACAATCATCCGTGTTTCTGTGTAAATCTGTGGTTAATATTCTGAATTATATAATCTGTAAGTTGTGCCCGCTCAGCAATAAGATGATAATGATTAAACCAGCAGCAATTCTATACCATCCAAAAACCTTGAAACCGTGTTTGTTTAAGTATCCGATAAAACTTTTTATCGCCAAAAGTGCCACTATAAAAGCAAAAAGATTACCAATAATTAAAAGATTAGTCTGCTCGTGGGTAATGGTGTGCCCTTCTTTATAAAAATCGTAAAGTTTTTTTGCTGTTGCAGCAAACATGGTAGGTACAGCTAAAAAGAATGAAAATTCTGCAGCAACTTTTCTGCTTAATTTCTGACTCATACCGCCAACAATAGTGGCTCCTGAGCGCGATACACCTGGTAGCATGGCAATACACTGAAAGAAACCTATTTTCAGCGCTGTTAAATAAGTTACTTCCTCCTCTTCATTAATAGTTGGTTTATTAAACCACTTGTCTACAAATAATAAGATCACACCGCCAACTAACAGCGAAATACCAACAGCCATTGGGCTTTCTAATAATTCGTCGATTTTTTTGCTCAATAGCAGACCAAATATGGCAGCTGGGATAAATGCAACCAGTAATTTAATGTAGAAATTTATCGATTTGAAAAATCTTTTGAAATAGAGTACAACAACAGAAAGTATTGCACCCAATTGTATCACAATGGTAAAAAGTTTTACAAATGGTTCTGATGCAATGCCCATAAACGATGATGCAATAATCATGTGTCCGGTACTCGATACAGGCAAAAATTCAGTTAATCCTTCAACAATAGCAAGGACAATGGCTTCAAAAGAGTTCATATGTTTTGAAAAGATAAGAAATAAAGAAAACGCTTAATCAATAAATTAAGCGTTTTCAAGTATAATCCTTTAGGATAAAATTATTTTTTTAGGATAGCATAAATGCCAAAAGCAAAACCCGCCAGCACCACTATCGGAGCCAATAAAGTTCTTCTGAAATCATAAATATCGCCAGTAGTACCCATCATTAATATAAAACCAACTGCTACAATTGCAATGCTGATTAACAATAACTGATAGTTTTTTTTGGTAAACACCAATTCGCTTTTAACGTCCTTTACAACCGGACCTGTTTTTTTTTCTGCCATTATCTATAAAGATGATAAGATTTTAAACGTAAATATCTGCTTACTGCAAACCAAGTACTAATGCCTGTTATAAAAATACCCACAATTAAAAGGCCTATAAATACGAAGCCAAATTCCTGGTAGTTATTTAAAATAATAATCTCAGGTACCTCTTTGCGGGCGTAAATTAAAGTTGCCAATAAAATTATGATGGCAATAAATGCAGCAATTAAGCCGTGTAATGCAGCGTATAATAAGAAAGGACGTCGAATAAAGTTTTTCGTTGCACCAACCAGCTGCATACTTTTAATTAAAAAGCGTTGTGAGTAGATTGCTAGTCTTATTGTGTTGTTAATCAGTGCGATAGATATGATTAATAGGAGTGCAGCAAAGGCTAAAATAATTAAGCCAATGGTGCTGATATTTTTGTTAACCATATCAATTAAAGAGCTTTGGTAAACCACTTCTTTAACAACAGGATTTTTAGAAATACTGGCTTTTAAGGCATCAATGCTTTTATTGTTCGCATATTCTGCTTTTAAATACACATCGAAAGTAGATGTTAGTGGGTTGTAACCTAAAAAGTTAACAAAATCCTCACCTAAATCCTGCGTTAAATTTCTTGCGGCAAGCTCTTTATTTACATATTGAGTTTGCTTTACCGCAGGATTTGCATTTAATTCTTTCTGAAAGGCCAAAACATCGGCTTCTTTTGCGCCTTCATCAACAATAATGTTTAAAACGATGTTTTCTTTAACGTAGTTAGACAGATTTTTGGCATGTACAAGTACCAAACCAAGCAGCCCCAGCATTAATAAAACCAAAGCAATACTGATTATAGTAGAGATATAAACGGTTTTGGTTTTCTTAGATGCATCACTTACTTCGAATTCTTCCATGTATTTCATTTTTGTTTCTGCGAAAATATAAATTATACCTGATAAACACCAATTAATGATTGCTAAATGAATATTAACGCAAAGCTTTTGCTTTTAGTTTGAGCATTAATTCTTTAATTAAATTTACTTTTTGTGAAAACGCGGTACGAAATTTGTTGAAACGGCGTTAATTATGGATATCTTAAAACTAAATTTAACTATGAAAAGACAAGTTACTCTTCTAAGCCTATTCTTACTTATCGCCTCAACAATTATTTCTTGCAAAAAAGATGATACTTCATTAAAAGCCCAGATGTTAGGCCGATGGACGTTAAATAAAATTGTAACTTCCGGTTATACTGCTGAAGAAACATTGAAAGATCCAAAAAAGATTAATGGAACTGTTACCTATGGTACAACAAGTGATTATGTTGACTACAAATCAAATAACGATGATCAGGTAGAGCTGAGTTTATCAGGTAACAGAACAATCGGAACTTATGTAATCATTTATTCTGATCAGTTCAGTATGGATATTAATGATGGGCTGAACTATTGTAAAGTAAACAGTATTACTGCAAACAAATTAGAGTTTACTGCTAAAATTGATAAAACAAACGTTACTAAAGTATATTCTTTATCAAGATAAGATCTTAATTCCCCGATTATTTGCTGCGCCATTGGTTTTTAACATCAATGGCGCATTTTTTTGTAGTGGCACCAGATATTCCCTTATTTAAGTAATCGATAGTCAGATGATAACATCTGACTACACAAAGGCATCGAGGTTTTACCCTTAACCTCTTCTAATTCTGCATTTCTGCTGGCAAAATATTATCATGAATCTGCTTTTTTAAGCCCCTTAATTTCCGTATTTTCGCACCTTTAAAAATTTAAAACTTGCAATGGATTACCAATTCAAAGAAATAGAACAAAAGTGGCAGAAATTTTGGGCAGATCATCAAACGTTTAAAGCCGAAAGTAATTCTGATAAACCAAAATATTATGTGTTAGATATGTTTCCTTACCCATCAGGAGCAGGTCTGCACGTTGGTCACCCACTGGGTTACATTGCATCAGATATTTTTTCAAGATATAAACGCCTTAAAGGCTTCAATGTATTGCATCCAATGGGATACGATTCGTTCGGATTACCCGCAGAGCAATACGCCATACAAACGGGGCAGCATCCTGCTATTACCACCGAGGCAAACATTGCAACCTACCGCCGCCAGTTAGATCAGATTGGTTTTTCTTTCGATTGGAGCAGAGAAGTACGCACCAGTGAGCCATCTTATTATAAATGGACACAGTGGATTTTTATGCAGTTGTTCAATTCATGGTACAATATCGAAAACGATAGGGCAGAAGATATCACCACGCTGATCGAAAAATTTAATGCTTCTGGGACTGCTGATGTTAAAGCAGTTTGTGATGAAGATACTAAAGAATTTATGCCGAGCGATTGGGCAACCTTTACCGATGAAGAGAAACAGATCGAATTGTTGAAATACCGCTTAACTTATCTTCGCGAGAGTACGGTAAACTGGTGCCCTGCTTTAGGAACCGTTTTGGCGAATGATGAAGTTAAAGATGGTTTCTCGGAACGTGGCGGTTTCCCTGTTGAGCAAAAGAAAATGATGCAATGGAGCATGCGGATCACCGCTTATTCTGACAGACTTTTGCAGGGTTTGGATACCATCGATTGGCCAGAGCCGATTAAAGAAATGCAACGCAACTGGATTGGTAAAAGTGTTGGAGCATCCGTAAAGTTTCAGGTTGAAGGAAACGATAAACAAATTGAAGTTTTTACCACCCGAGTAGATACCATTTTTGGGGTTTCTTACCTGGTTTTAGCTCCGGAGCATGAGTGGGTTGCAGAGTTAACTACTCCTAAACAAAAAGAGGACATTGCAAACTACATCGCTTTAACTAAAAAGAAATCAGAGTTAGACCGTATGGCCGATACCAAAACGGTGTCTGGTGCTTTTACGGGTACCTATGTAATTAACCCTGTAAGTGGTGAACGCGTACAGTTGTGGATTGCTGATTATGTGTTGGCAGGTTACGGAACTGGTGCCGTAATGGGCGTTCCGAGTGGCGATCAACGCGATTGGTTATTTGCTACCCATTTTAATTTACCGATTATCCAGATTTTGGATGGACAAAAGGATATTGATGTTCAGGCAGATCCAACCAAAGAAGGAAAATACATTAATTCTGGTTTCATAAACGGAATGACTTACAAAGAAGCTGTTCCATTTTTGAATAACTGGTTGGAAGAACAGAAAGTAGGGAAAGCAAAAGTAAACTTCCGCCAACGTGATGCGATTTTTGGTCGTCAGCGTTATTGGGGCGAGCCGATTCCGGTTTACTTTAAAGATGGATTGCCTTATTTGGTAAATGAAGAAGAATTGCCATTGTTACTTCCTGAAATTGATAAATATTTACCGACAGAAACGGGAGAACCACCTTTGGCGAGGGCTGAAGACTGGGTTCCAAAAGATGGCGGACATTACGAATTAAGCACCATGCCAGGTTGGGCTGGAAGCAGCTGGTACTGGTACCGTTACATGGATGCCAACAACAACAACGATTTTGCTTCAAAAGAAGCTGTTGAATATTGGAAAGATGTCGATTTATACATTGGTGGCTCTGAGCATGCAACCGGTCACTTATTGTACAGCCGTTTCTGGAATAAATTTTTGAAAGATTTAGGTTACACCAAAGAAGAAGAACCTTTCAAGAAACTGATTAACCAGGGCATGATTCAGGGTAGAAGTAATTTTGTTTATCGCATTAACGATGAGAACGGAAAACCTACTAATACTTATGTATCAGCTGGATTAAGAAAAGAATATAAAACTTCAGCATTGCACGTTGATGTGAACATTGTTGAAAATGACACTTTAGACATCGCTAAGTTCAAAGCCTGGAGAGAGGAATATGCCAACGCAGAATTTATTCTTGAAGGCGGGAAGTACATCTGTGGTGTCGAAGTAGAGAAAATGTCGAAATCAAAATTCAACGTGGTTAATCCCGATGATTTGATTGAACGTTATGGTGCTGATACTTTGCGGATGTACGAAATGTTCTTAGGTCCGTTAGAGCAGAGTAAACCCTGGAATACGAATGGTATTGAAGGTGTATTTAAGTTCTTGCGTAAATTCTGGCGCTTGTTCCACAACGAAGAATGGGCTTTCCATGTAAACGATGCTGTTCCTACAAAAGCCGAATTAAAATCGTTGCATAAAATCATTAAAAAAGTGCAGGATGATATCGAGCGTTTCTCGTTTAATACTTCTGTATCGAGTTTCATGATTGCAGTAAACGAGTTAACCGATCTGAAATGCAAAAACCGTCAGATTTTGGAAGATATGGTGATTATCCTTTCACCTTATGCGCCACATATCTGCGAAGAGCTTTGGGTATTGTTGGGTAATGAAGCCGGAACTTTATCCTACACGGCTTTCCCGACATTTAAGCCTGAGTATTTGGTAGAAGATGAATTTGCCTATCCGGTTTCGATCAATGGTAAAATGAAAATGAACCTGAATTTGAGCTTAACTTTGGCTCAGCCAGAGGTAGAAAGCATTTTATTGGCAGACGAGCAATTCCAGAAATTCTTAGACGGAAAACCAACCAAAAAGATCATTTTCGTTAAAGGAAAGATTATTAATGTGGTGGTTTAAGGAGTCTAAAGCTTAAAGACTAAAGCGGAAAGCTTTCCTGCAAAGTTTTATAAAAGGAACCCCCGAGTTGTACGATCAATTCGGGGGTTCTCGTTTTATCGTCGTTGCTCTGTTGGCTGAAAGCCTTATCGCAATGACGACTGCTTTTACTTATTTTCCACCCCTCAACTGTAGATAGGTATAAAAACAAAACCCAAGCTGTATTTTACAACTTGGGTTTTTATACGATAAGCAGGAAAACTTTAGTCTTTCTGCTTTAGTCTTTCAGCGTTCTATCTTTCCCCTCTTTTTCTGTTTCCACCAAATCTTCTATTGTTGCTGGCATTGCGCGGTTTGCCGCTCATATTACCATCACCGCCTTTTTTAGCGCCTCCACCGCCTTTAGATTGGGCTTGTGGTTTACGTTTAACCTGGTTTTTGGCCAGCATACTTTCCCAGCTTAATGGATAAGGATGATCATCAACAACCGGGAGCGTAATTTTAATCAGTTTCTGGATATCCAATAAGTATTCGTTTTCCTCTGCATCGCAGAAAGAAATGGCAATCCCGTTTGCACCAGCACGGCCTGTACGGCCAATTCTGTGTACATAAGATTCAGGAATATTCGGCAATTCGAAATTGAAAACGTGCGATAACTGATCGATATCAATACCACGTGCAGCAATATCGGTAGCTACCAAAACGCGGATTTTACGGTCTTTAAAATCAGTTAATGCCCGTTGTCTGGCATTTTGCGATTTATTGCCGTGAATGGCAGCAGCTTTAATACCTGCATGGGCCAAATCCTTAACAATACGGTCTGCACCATGTTTGGTCCGGGTAAAAACCAAAGCAGTTTCGATCTTTTTATCCTCAAGAAGGTGGATCAATAATTTCTTTTTATCAGGTTTGTCTACAAAATAAACCGATTGAACAATTGTTTCTGCTGTAGAAGAAATGGGGGTAACCTCTACTTTTGTCGGACTAGATAAAATCGTATTTGCCAACTTCTGGATTTCATCTGGCATGGTTGCAGAGAAAAATAAAGTCTGGCGTTTTGCAGGCAATTTAGCCACTACTTTTTTCACATCGTGAATAAAGCCCATATCGAGCATACGGTCGGCTTCATCCAATACGAACAATTCGATAGTATTTAAGCTGATAAACCCCTGGTTCATTAAATCTAATAAACGGCCTGGTGTTGCAACTAAAATGTCAACGCCTTTTCTTAAAGCTTCTACTTGTGAGTGTTGATTTACACCACCAAAAATTACTAAATGGCGTAAATTTAAATGACGGCCATAAGCCTTAAAACTCTCTTCAATCTGGATGGCAAGCTCGCGTGTTGGCGTTAAAATTAAAGCCTTTATGTTTTTGGTTGCCTTGGTATTGATGTGTTTTTCGTGCAATAACTGCAACATTGGGATAGCAAAGGCGGCGGTTTTTCCGGTACCGGTTTGCGCGCAGCCTAATAAATCTTTACCTTTTAATATCGTTGGAATGGATTGCTCCTGTATTGGTGTCGGTTGTGTATAACCTTCGGTCTCAAGGGCCTTTAAAATTGGCTCAATGAGGTTTAATTCTTTGAATAACATGTATGTTTCTGTGTAATATTTATCGAAGAAGCTAGAACAATCAATTGTTGAAGGACTAACTTGCGGAGAGAATATGCCATTCAGAATGGCAAGCCCTTATTCCTGCTTCGGCGGCAAAGATACAAAAAATGTATGAGAATTTACTATTTGATAAACGTAACCTCAAATCGTTATCTATTACTCACATCTGTTATTGATCTAATGCATTAATCCTTTTAGTTAGTATTTTATAGTCTGTTTGTGTATGTGTTTTTTTGTAGTATTATTATTTTTATATGTATATTTATTTTTAATCAAGTGTATATTGTACACTAATTCATTACTTAATTAAAAATATCATTATGTAAATCATCAATAAAAATACCTAACAACCTATCTAACCACTTACTTATGAGAAAAAATCTACCACCCTTCAGGAGAAATCCATTCTTCTTGCATGCCTGCCTTTTTTGGTGCATTGGCATCATCCAGCAAAAAACTAAACCACTTAAACACCTCGTCATAACTGACGGAGATCACCTGATACTGCTAAGTTTATTAACCTAGAAGTACATCAGTCGTATTGAGTACGCATTATTCACCTAATCATTTATAACCTATGAAACAAAATCTATCTTGTATCAAGAGGAGTTTTCTTCTCTTGTGTTTGGGGATGTTATTTGCCCTCGGCGCAATGGCCCAATCAAAAATCACTGGTAAAGTTATTGCAAGTGATGATAAACTCCCTGTGGTTGGCGCCACGATCAAAATTAAAAATGGTAGTGGTGGTACCGCTACTGATGCAAATGGGGCCTTCTCGCTGAGTGTAAAACCTACTGATGTGTTGGTTATTTCTTTTGTTGGCTATGGCAATAAAGAAGTAACAGTGGGTACCCAAACCAACATTTCAATTGTATTACAAGCCAACAATAATAACCTTACAGAGGTTGTAGTGACAGGTTATTCTTCTCAGCGGAAGAAAGACTTAACCGGTTCTGTAGCTGTAGTAAGTATGGAACTGTTAAAGGCCCAGCCTGCAGCTAGTGCTGTAGAGGCGTTGCAAGGAAAAGCAACAGGGGTACAAATTGTAAATGACGGGGCTCCTGGTTCAACGCCACAAATAAGAATCCGGGGTTTTAGTACCATTAATAACAATGACCCACTTTATGTAATTGATGGGGTTCCGTTTGAGGGAAAACTATCCTGGCTTAACCAGAATGATATCGAAAGCATGCAAGTATTGAAAGATGCTTCTTCAGCTTCTATCTATGGTTCAAGAGCCAATAATGGTGTGGTTATCATTACCACAAAAAAAGGCTCAGCAGGACTACCAAAAATTACGCTCGATTCTTACTATGGCACACAGTCGCCAAGAAAAAATAGCTTCCCACAAATGATGAATCCTCAACAATATGCACAATATGTATTTAATGGGTATACTAATGCCGGAAAGCCTATTGCTGCTGGAGATAACTATGGTTCGGGCACAGTACCGGTATTACCTGAATATTTGGTGGCAGGTTTAAAACTCGGTCAGAATGTTACTGCTGCAGATGCAGATCCTTCTAAGTACAACTATAGCCGTGATCCAAATCTGTTTTATCAAATTACAAAAGCAAATAAGCAAGGTACCAATTGGTTTGATGAGATAACCGAATCTGCACCGGTTCAGAATTATAATATTAGTGCACTGGGAGGTTCAGACAATGCAACCTATTCTATTAGTGCCGGATACTTGAACCAAAAAGGAACGATAAAATACACAGGTTTTAAACGTTATAGTTTTAGATCCAATACTGCGGTATCTGCTTTTAATAAAAGGGTGCGTTTCGGAGAAAATGCACAGTACAGTTATTCTGAAGGCGTCGGATTTGGCGTTAACCCGAATACTCCCGGTGGTTATCAGGATCAGGGAAGTGCTTTAGGATGGGCATACCGCATCCCAACAATTATCCCTGTTTATGACATTGCCGGAAACTTTGCCGGTAGCCGCGGTAGTCAGTTGGGAAATGCAGAGAACCCACTCGCATTTCTATTCAGGGCAAAGGATAATGTTAATAAAAACAACTTCTTTTTTGGGAATATCTTCGGTGAGGGTGATATTATTCCGGGTTTAGTATTAAAAACCAATTTTGGGATACGTTACGAAAATTACAATAGCTTATCTATGCGTTATCCGAATTTGGAATTCTCTGAAGGTAATAATTCAAATAATTTAAGCGAAATCCAAGGGTATAATACAGAATGGACCTGGACTAATACTTTAAATTATAATAAAAAATTTGCTGAAAAACACAGCTTAAATGCATTAATCGGTACAGAGGCAATCAGATCCAGGACCAGACAATTAACTGCAGGAAGAAATGATTTTTTTCTTTTGGGTAATCCGGATTATTATTATTTAAATACAGGTTCTTCAAATATCAGCAATGCCAGTACCGGAGCAATTGGTTCACTGTTCTCCGTGTTTGCAAAGCTTGATTATTCCTTTAATGATCGTTATCTCGCCAGTTTTACTATCCGTAGGGATGGTTCATCTAACTTCGGTTCTGCTAATAAGTATGGTAATTTTCCGGCAGCAAGTGCTGCATGGAGGTTATCTGAAGAGGAGTTTATGAAAAGCCTCAATTGGGTTAGCGATTTGAAACTTCGTGTTGGATACGGACAAACCGGAAATCAACGGATACCTGGATATCAATATATCAATAGATTTCAAAGTTCTATTGTTAATTCAGCTTATGCGCTTGGTGGCGGTAATGGTCTTACAACTGGTGTGCGACAAAATGCCTATCAAAACCCTGATATAAAATGGGAAGCTGTAAATTCTTTAAATATTGGTCTTGATTTTACTTTGTTAGGTGGGGCTGTTGATGGATCAGTAGATTGGTATAACAAGAAAACGACTGATATGCTTTACCCGGTACCGCTGCCAGCAAGCATTGTGGGAATGGGAAGTTCACCTTTTGTAAATATTGGCGATATGAGTAATAAAGGGGTCGAATTTAATGTCGCTTATCATTATGGAAGAAGCGCTGATAGCCCTTTTAAATTTGATATTGGTGCAAATTTCTCAAAAAATAACAATAAAATCGTAAGGTTGGCACCAGGTATTCTCAATCAGGTTTATGGCAATTATAGAAGCCTACAAACCAGCGTTTTACAGGAAGGTGCTCCACTGGGGTCATTTTTTGGATATAAAACGGCAGGAATTTATCAGAGTACTACTGATATTCAGAATAACCCTTCTTATTCGGGTGCCAGGGTTGGTGGATTACGTTATCAGGATATTAATGGTGATGGTATTATTGATCCAAAAGATCGGACAATTATTGGGAGTCCACATCCTGATTTTACTTATGGTATAAATTTGAACGCATCTTACAAGAATTTTGATATCTCAGCTTTCTTATATGGTGTAAAAGGAAATGATATATTTGAAGCTACACGCTATTTTACAGATTTCCCTTCCTTTGATGGAGCCAAAAGTGTTAGGTTACTTGATGCCTGGAGCCCAACCAATACATCAAGCCTGATTCCTTCTGCTTATGCCGGGGCCTCAGATCTGGAGTTTGCTTCTTCGAGTTATTATATTCAAAACGGAAGTTTTTTAAGGCTGAAAAATTTGCAAATCGGCTACTCCATCCCAACAGCCAAAGCTTTTGGACCAAATTCTGGCATCAATAAGATTAGGGTGTATGTTAGTGCAACCAATGTATTTACCATCACTAAATACACAGGATTGGATCCGGAAATAAGTCAAATTGTAGATGGCTTCTCTGCGCCAGGGGTAGATCAGGGGGTTTACCCATCACCACGTCAGTTTTTAATCGGTATTAATGTTGGTTTTTAATTAAAAATATCAAAATGAAACATATAAAATATATTCTTCTTTCCTTATTAATCTGCAGTACTTTTTCCTGCAAGAAAGAATTTTTAGAATTGCAACCACAGGGTGAACTCACCGAGGAACAGTTAATGAGCCAAGAGGGGGTTGAAGGACTTTTAATAGGTTCCTATAGTTTACTTAATGGCAATTTAGACGGAACATGGGGTAATTATGGTGCAGCACCAAGCCAATGGTTATTTGGCGAGGTTGCATCTGATAATGCCCATAAAGGGAGTAGCACAGGAGATCAGCCGCCTATGAATGCCATTGAACAGCATTCGCCAACCAGTACAAATGATAATATATCGAATATTTGGAACAGGTGTTTTGAAGGAATTCAACGCTGTAACCGTACTTTAAAAGTTCTTGCCAGTTTACAGGCAGGTTCAGGATCGGCCAAATTTGATGATGCCCGTGCAAAAGAAATTCAAGGTGAAGCCCGATTGTTACGTGGACATTATTATTTCTTTTTGGTTCGCATATTTAAAATGGTTCCTTATGTTACCGAGGCCAATAGTGGTACTTTTGTTCCTAATGATAAAGACATTTATCCTAATATTGTAGATGATCTTCAGTTCGCCGTAGCCAATTTAAGTACAACCAAACCAAAGAATCAAAAAGGTAGGGTAGATAAATATGCTGCTCAGGCTTATCTTGGAAAGGTACTTTTATATCAAAAGAAATATACAGAGGCTTATGATCTGTTAAATGCGGTAATATTGGCCAAACCAAGCTTGGTTGACATGCCTTATACCGATAATTTTGACATTACCAAAGAAGACGGACCAGAAACGATTATGTCTGTTCAGCATTCGGTTGGAACTGATGGCACAGGCGGCGATAATGGTAATGTAGGCGATATGCTTAACTTTCCGTACGGTAATGCACCGATTAACTGTTGTGGTTTCTTCCAGCCAACTATAGATCTGGCCAACTCCTTTAAAGTAGATGCCCTTGGTTTGCCGCTATTGGATGGCAGCTATCGTACTAACCCATATAAATCTGATTATGGATTAACCGGAGCGGATAAAACAAATTATGCAGTAGATAAGACTTTACCTTTAGATCCACGAATTGAATCGACAATAGGAAGGCGTGGCGTTCCATATCGCGATTGGGGTTTAATGCCTGGTGACACCTGGATTCGTGATGCCAGCAATGGCGGCCCTTTCCTGGCTGTTAAGAATACCATTGATGCTGCTCAGATTTCGAGCGGAACAGCTCCAGGAAGTTCCAACGTAACCGGATTAAACGTAAACCTGATCCGCTTAGCTGATGTTTACCTGATGGCGGCAGAATGTGCAGTGGAAAAGGGCGATTTGGGCAGAGCTTTAATACTGGTAAATGCAGTTAGAGCCCGTGCTGCTAAAATTACCCCTCGTGATATAAATGGGACTCCGGCGGCGGCTTACAAAGTTAGCCAGTACACCTCATTTCCAAATGATACCTATGCAAGAAATGCGGTGCGTTTCGAACGCAGGTTAGAGTTGGCATTGGAAGGTCATCGCTTCTTCGATTTGGTACGCTGGGGTGTAGCAAAACAAACACTGGAAAGTTATTTTTCTTTTGAAGGTGGGTACTTCAATTACTTAAAAGGCATTACCATCGAAACCAGAGATGATTATTTCCCTTTACCACAAGATCAGATTGATAGAAGTAACGGTACCCTAAAACAAAGCCCGGGTTATTAGGTTATAAATGAGATACATGAGCGGGATGGTGGTCGTTTCTTACCTCCGTTCATGTATTTTTTGCTTAATTAGATAACTGGTTATTGCAGGCTTTAATGACAATCGGTTTTAATTTAAGCTAAAATCAAAGTTCATTTTGTCTGGATTCTGCTGTTGCATTTCTAAATTTAGCTTATTCACCATATTATTAAATTCTACATTGTTGATTACCTCATTATTGGCTAGCCACACTAAGTTTCTATAATTTTCTTCTCGGGTGAGGCCAAAATTTACCTGGCCGTATTTATTGAGTAAAAATATATTTCTTGTTGCTTTTAAAATATCAATAAAGGTATTGACTTCCGCTTTTGATGGTTTGTTTTGAAAAAATTCAATAGCATCTACGTTCCCATGTTTTACCAAATAAAAATCCGTTTATAGGTGATTAAAAACAAAATCAACAGTATTATCGATAACCCAAAATAGAAGAAGTAAACCGAGCTTTCAACGCCTTCTCCATCATTTCTTAACAGATACAATAGGATAGACACCATACCTAATATTGTTGATGAAAATAGGAGGCCATAAATACCCTTATTGCTTTTATAAGTTCTAGTGCCTACGTTTTCGTAAGCGATCACATATTCACTTGAACTAAGTAAACTCTTCTGTTTAACCTCAAGTCCGTTTTCAGTGATTAAAAATGATTTGTATCTAAATCTTAAATCTTTTTGTACAAGTAATTCGTTCATATCTATTAGATTGTGTCGACTCCTAACTCAAAACGCCCAACCCCAAACTATTTCTCCTCCTTAAACCTGCTAAAAAACAGCAGCGCAATCAAACAAAGTGCGAAGCCTACAATTCCGTTCAATCGTAATCCGAAATCGTTGCCGGGGTCCTTCCCGTAAATGGTAAGCATGGCGAAAATAGCGATACCCAATGTTTGCCCGAGTTTTACAAAAAGGTATTTTACTGCGAAGAACATGCCTTCGTGGTTTTCTCCGGTTTTTAAGGTATCTCTTTGGGCAATGTCGGCCAAAATAGCCGTTGGTAAAATACCAAGAGCAGCTAATGGAAACGAAGCGGATAGTACTAGGATGTAAATCTGTGTATGTGGACCAAATGGTAATTTTCCTAAAAAGAAAATGGTGACGAAGATTAAACACAACACGCCAAAGGCAAGTAATACAAAAGGTTTTTTGCCGATTTTAGCCGAACCAAAATTAACCAACGGGTAAAATAGCAAGGACGCAAAAACCATGGCAGCCATAAATTTTCCACCTTCCGATTCTGGTAGACCCAATAAAACCGTACAAAAAAACAATAAACCGCTTGAAATAATACTCAGGGCCGTATAAAAAGCGAAATCTGATATCAGGTAATATTTAAAATTGCTGTTTTTAAAGGTGCTTTTAATTGCTGGCCATAAAGGGATATGAGTAGGCTTCGCAATCGAAAATTCCTTTTCATTGATGAAAAAAATTGGCAACAACATCACCAGTCCGGATAAGATACACAAACCCCATATCGCGGTCTGGATGGCTTCGCTGCGGTTGACTACATGAAAATGAGCCTCAACCAGATCGGCAAAGTTGTTGGTACAGGCCGATAAAATGATTCCAATTACAAAACCAACCTGCTGATAACTCGATAATTTAACTTTTTGTTTTGGCGTATTGGTTACTTCGGCCAGCAGCGCATTATAAGGAATAATATAGGTAGTAACCGATACAAAAAATAAACAAAGTGTTATGGTTAACCACCAGGCATTATGCAGGCTCTCCGTTTTTTGGATCGGGTAGAAAACCAGTCCGCAAAAAAGCATAGCAGGAACAATTGCCCATTTCATAAAGGGCATCCTGCGACCGTTTTTATCGGTGCATGCATCACTTTTAGACGCAATAAACGGATCGTAAATGGCATCTACCAGCCTTCCTGAGGCAGCAATAATAGAAAGGATATTAAACGCACCCAATAAAACGAGTTGTGGTACCAAAGGTGGCAGGCCAGCGTTGCTTGGGGGAAGATAGAAATAGGGAAGCATTACGATGATAATGTTTGTCATCGTGCTCCAACCAATCATACCAGCAGCGTAAGCAATTTCTTGTTTTAAGGAGAGAGTTTTGTTCATTAATTATTTTATGTTCTTTTATGTTTTTTGTAAAGCTGGTTTCTGTGTTAATTGGTTAGATCAGCCCTGCTTTCCATTTTATTCCGCTGCGCTTCATGTCCATTCCAATCAGGTTTATTTTAATCGGTCTGCCTTTCTATCTTAAACCCGACAGTAGCAGAAATACTTTTTGTAGTTCCTTCGACAGGCTCAGGATGAAAATGACAAAAAGATTGTAGCGTATGGCGGGACTATCGAAACCGACCAGCACCGCAACTGCTTTTCAAATCAAAATTATTTCTTATTAAACCATCTGCTCACAAAATAGATTACCAGAAAGCCAACAAAAATGTATAATCCGTTCAGTGCCGCATTTGGGTCGTCGGCATAAATGCTGAAGGCCACGAAAGTATAAGCAGCAATAAAAATAATAGGCAATATAGGATATAAAGGAACAGTATAGATGGTTTTTTTATCAAGATGTGCTGTTCTTTTCCGGAGAATGAAAATCGTAGCTGCCGAACTGGCCATGCTAATGCTTTCTAAGAAAATAGTATAGTTTAAAATCTTGTCGAAGGTTTTGGCATAAAAAATAATTACCACAGCAATTAATGTAAAAACGGTTAAGCTAATGGTAATTACCTCTGTTTTTTTGTTCATCCTGCTGAATATTTTTGGCAGGGCACCTTCTTCGCCCATGGCAAACATGGCCCTTGGGTTGCTTAGCAGATTTACATTTACATAACCCATTACCGAGAAAAAGATGATTACAGAAAGTGCGTTAAATCCGGCAGGACCAAATATCTTCGACGCCAATATCGCGGCTATGCTTTCTGCCGATTTTAATTCTTCAAAACCGATCACCTCTACATATACATAGTTGATGGACAGGTAAAGAATAACAATAATAGTTAAGCCAATAATAATGGAACGTGGAATTACTTTTTTGGCTTCTTTAACTTCGCCACCAAAGTTGATGGTTTGCGCATAACCTGCGTAAGAAAAAGAAACCGCAATTAAACACAGGCCCAGGGCTTTTCCATAATCAGACCAGGTTGGTAAAGCACCAGTTGCTGTTTTAAAAATTGGGGTAACGGTTTGTGTTTGTCCGCCGAAAAATACAGCACAAATGAGTGTTAAAATCATTCCGATTTTAATTACCGTTAACACATTTTGTGTTTTAGAACTCGCTTTTAAACCTAACAGATTTATAAAATAAAACACCAAAATGGTGGTAATGGCTATGGCAACCCGATAGGTTTCATTCTGTTTATCAATGGGTAAAATAATTTTGCTCAGGTATTCTGCCCCAATAATCGAAATAGCTGCTACCGATGCTGCACTTGAAATGATTACAATACAATTAATGGCAAAGGCAATGGATGGGTGATAAGCTGCTGAAAATATTTTATAGTATCCTCCTGTTACCGGAAAGCGGGAACCAATTTCGGCATAAGTTAACGCGCCACAAAAGGCTACAAAACCACCGATAAACCAGGCCAAATAAAACAGTTCGGGAATTTGTGCCTTAGCTGCAACGTTTACAGGTGTACGGAATACACCCATGCCAATAACCAAACTCACCACAATCATGGATAAATCGAATAGCGAAAGTTGTTTCTTTTGTTGCATTAAATAGAATTATGAATATTGGGTTGAAGATAGGGAAATTTGAATGGTTGAGTGAGAGAATGATTGAATGATTGAGTGAGAGAATGATTGAATGGATAATATTGGCTTAGGTTTCTAAGGTGGTGAAAAATGGCTGATGGTTTGATAGCTCATAGTTGATAGCCTGGTTTAATTGACCACAGGCTATTGGCAATAGACCACGTGTCATCAACCCTATACTTCTGACTGTTGACATGTGGAAATTTTCTTTTGCGAGCCTCACAGAATAAATCTATTATTGTATAATAATTCTGAAGAAGGTATTTGAAAATATTTTTATTTCAATCATCAGGGTTATTTCTACAAATTCTTCATCGCTTTGCAACCAAAAAATGTAAGGTTTTTCATTGAAGAACAGATAAATACAGTATGGCAGAAGTAATTTATAACGACGATAGTATCCGTTCATTAGATTGGAAAGAGCACATCAGGCTTCGTCCGGGGATGTACATTGGTAAACTTGGCGATGGTTCTGCGCAGGATGACGGTATTTACGTTTTGCTAAAAGAAATTGTAGATAACTCTATTGATGAGTTTGTAATGGGTACCGGAAAAACCATCGAAATTACTGTTTCCGAACAAAAGGTAAATATACGTGATTACGGTCGTGGTATTCCACTCGGCAAGGTAATCGATTGTGTAAGCAAGATCAATACCGGTGGTAAATACGATAGCAATGCTTTCCAGAAATCTGTTGGTTTAAATGGGGTAGGTACTAAGGCTGTAAATGCACTTTCTACCAGTTTTATGGTGCAGTCGTACCGTGATGGAAAAACGAAAAAAGTAGAATTTTCCAAAGGGGAAATTGTAAATGAGCAGCCAATTATCGATACCACTCAACGCAATGGTACGGCGATTACTTTTTACCCAGATGAAACCATTTTCAGGAACTACCATTATATCCCTGATTTTGTAGAGAGCATGGTTTGGAACTATGTTTTCTTGAACACAGGTTTAACCATAAATTTTAATAATCAGAAATATTTTTCGGAAAGAGGGCTGTACGATCTACTTTCTAAATTTAATAAGCCAGAAGAAATCCGTTACCCAATTATCCATATGATTGGACCGGATATCGAAATTGCAATGACCCATGGGCAGCAATATGGCGAAGATTACCATTCGTTTGTAAACGGACAGCATACTACACAGGGTGGTACACACCAGGCGGCTTTTAGGGCAGCGGTAGTGAAAACCGTTAGGGAGTTTTTCAAAAAAGAGTTTGATGCCGCCGATGTTCGTTCATCTATTATTGCAGCAATTTCTGTGCGTGTACAGGAGCCCGTTTTCGAATCGCAGACCAAAACAAAACTAGGTTCGCAAAATATGGGACCAGAAGGCCCATCGGTAGCTACTTTTATCAACGATTTTGTTAAAAAAGAATTGGATGATTATCTGCATAAGAACAAAGAGGTTGCTGATGCACTAGAGAAAAGAATTCTCCAATCAGAAAGGGAACGTAAAGATATTGCGGGGATTAAAAAACTGGCAAACGATAGGGCGAAAAAGGCATCTTTACACAATAAAAAACTGCGCGATTGTAAGGTGCATTTTAATACCACGCACGAGAAACGATATGAAACTACCTTGTTCATTACTGAAGGAGATTCGGCATCGGGTTCGATCACAAAATCGCGCGATGTAGATTGTCAGGCTGTGTTTAGTTTAAAAGGTAAGCCGCTTAACTGTTATGAGCTTACCAAAAAAGTAGTTTACGAAAATGAAGAATTTAACCTGCTGCAGCATGCTTTAAATATCGAAGATGGTTTAGAAGGGCTTCATTATAACAATATTGTAATTGCAACAGATGCCGATGTGGATGGTATGCACATCCGTTTGTTAATGATGACTTTCTTCCTTCAGTTTTTCCCCGATCTGGTAAAAGCAGGCCATGTGTATATTCTACAAACGCCGCTTTTCAGGGTAAGAAACAAGAAAGAAACGATTTATTGTTACAGTGACGAAGAACGTAAAAATGCGATCGAAAAACTGGGTAATAAACCAGAAATTACCCGATTTAAAGGTTTGGGCGAAATTTCTCCTGATGAATTCGGTTTGTTTATCGGGAAAGATATCAGGTTAGACCCCGTTATTTTGAAAGATCAAACAATTAAAAGTTTGCTGGAATATTACATGGGCAAAAATACGCCTGATAGACAGCAGCACATTATCCGTAACCTAAGGGTAGAGAAGGATGAGGTAACTGAAGAACCTAAAGTGATTACTGAAGAAGTGGCATAAAAAAGATCCTTCGACTACGCTCAGGATGACAATCGCGTTTGGATGCTTGCGGTGAATCAATTGCGGTGTCCTGCTGAACTTGTTTCAGCATCTACTTGTTATGCCTTGGTTAATGTCTCCAGGAAGCAGCTTTTATCTATAACATAAAAGGAAGTCAAGCTTTTAAAGCTTGACTTCCTTGGTTATAACCGTTTTATGGCCTTAATATTCCCGCCTGTGAGAGAATGAAGACCGCATTTTTGAAGATCCTGAAACAAGTTCAGGATGACGACAGCATTATTCTTTAGGTACATTTACCGTATCTTCTGGGTGTTGTGGAGGCAATACATCTACCTTTTTCTCTACAATGGTAATTTTGGTAAACACGGCATACTTACTAGGAGAGATGCCATTATCGTACTTCTCTGCATAAGCTTGTGTAAATTCAGCGCCGAAGTAGAGTATAATTGAGGTATAATAAATCCACAATAAAATAACGATGATCGAACTGGCTGCACCAAAAGCCGAACCTGGATTGCCTTTTTCAATATAAATCCCGATCAGGTATTTACCTAGACTGAAAAGAACTGCAGTAAATAGTGCGCCAATTATTGCCGATTTCCATCGGATGATCACATCGGGCAATACCTTAAATATAACGGCAAATACAGCTGTAACGGCAGCAAGGGTTATTACATTATTTAAAATATAAATTAGAATGGCCATTGTATCGTTTGCAACGGGGATTACTTCATCTATTTTACTTTGTGAAAGTAGGTGGCCTAATTTAGAACCCAAACCTACTACTACAGTGTTAACCACTAGTGAAACAAGCAACAAAAAGCCCATCGAAACAATTAAAGAGAAAGACAATAACCTGTTAGAAAGCATTTTTATCCAGCCTTTTTTGGGCACAGCCTTCACTTTCCAGATCATGTTGATACTATCTTGTATCTCAATAAAAATAGCAGTTGAGCCAATAATCAATGTGCCAATCCCGATAATTAAACCAATGGTAGATTGCCCGGATTTGTTGGCATGTTCTACAAAACCTTGGATTTGTGTAGCTGCCTCTTTGCCAACCATTTTGGTAACCTGCCCATAAAACTGAACTCTTGTTTCCTCATTTCTTTTGTCGCCAAAAAATAGGGTAGCGGCAGATAGCATGATAATGATGAGTGGGGTAAGTGAAAAAATAGTGTAGTAAGCAAGCGAAGCACTTAATTTAGTTACCCTATCTTCCATAAAACCTTTTCCGGCAGCAACAAAAAGATGATAAAGCGCAATAAAGAAATATTTGACCTTATGAATTACTCTCATTGAAAAATTAAAACGGATATCCTATCCCAATGTTAAAAATTAAATTCTGTTTACGCCAGTCTTTATTACCGAAGGCAATATCATCGAACACCCATCTTTGTCCTTCTGGCAGGTATGGTTTACGTACCGGAAAAGCCACATCTAAACGGACTACAAAAATGCTGACATCTACCCGTAAACCTGCACCAGTACCCACAGCAAGCTCGTTAAAAGCATTTTTTAGCTTAAAACCAGATCCAGGTCTTCCAGAGTCAGGGATGCCTGGCACACCAAGGTCCTCCTTTCTCAGCCAAATATTTCCGGCATCAACAAACAATGCGCCATAAAGTACGCTTACTATTTTAAAACGCAGTTCTGAGTTGAGCATTAACTTAATATCACCACCCTGATCGGCAAAAATAGCGTCTTCTTTAACCTTAAAAGTTCCAGGGCCCAAAGTTCTGGCCGGAAAAGCTCTGATGTCGTTACTGCCGCCGGCAAAAAACTGCCTAACAAATGGCAGTGAGGTAGAGTTTCCATAGGCATAACCATAACCTAAGTTTAATCTGTTTGCCCAGATTAAGTTTTTGGTAATTTTATAATAATCCCTTAAATCAGCCTCTGCCCTGATAAACTGTGTTAAAGGAATATTAAAAATAGTGCGTTTTCCTTCATTATTCTTAGCGGTAAACAAACCCCATACGTTACCTCCGGTTTCTAATCCTCCAAAGAAATATATATTATTTCTCCGGCTATCTTCCATCTGGTTAGTATAAGTAAAATTATAATTGCTACCTATGATAAATTGGTTTTCTAAAGTGGTTCTTAATAGTGGATTAGCAGTATACAGACTATCTCTTGTATTTGTATCAGGAAAACTCGTAGAAACATAACTTATCGAGATAGGATTGAAATTATGCTCTTTGTATAAATTCTCTTTAAAGTTATAACCATATTGCCCTTTAACTGCATGTAAAGTATATTCAGAACCACGGTTTAACATCTGGTAAGAGAGCGAGGCAATGGTTTTCGGGATAAAAGCATTGGTGCTATTCGGTTTGTAAAACGGCACAATAAACCTGGGGAAAGTCAGTTTTCCTTCGGCAGTTAACGACAAGGAGTTTTTGCCTAAAGAAGTTCCTTTAGTTTGCGTTTCGAAACCACCGCTAACACTCAAATCTAATTGTTCTGCATTTCTAAATAAGTTTCTGGTGGTTTGCGTTACTTTTACCTCTGAACCGACGAAATTGTTCGATTTACTCGTTCCTACAACCGAAAAGGTAAGTGAATTTTTCTTTAAAGGGGTTAAATAGATATTTAAATCGAGCTGATTGTTTTTGAAACTATCAACGGGTAAAAATTCAGCCCTTACATCCTGAAAGGCACCTACATTTACCATTCGGTTTAACGATTGGTTATGGTCTTTACGGTTATAAGGTTCACCTTTTTGAAAGAATACCAAGCGGTCGAAAAGCCTTGGTTTAAAGGTGTTCCGGTCCTCGTAAATATTGAAATCGTTATATTGTAACGGCTTTAGTTTTCTTAATGTACTGTCTCTCCTTAACGAATAATTAGGGTAGATGTTAATGTTTTTAATGGTATAAGGTTTTAATCCAGCGTCGGGAGCGATGTCTTTTACTTTAACTGAAACATTAACCAGGTTTTTGCCTATGGTGCTATCCACCTGCATAATTAAATAATCGGGACTGAAATAGAAATAGCCATTTTCTTTTAAGTCGTTATCAATCCTGATCCGTTCATTTTTGTAGGTATCGATGTCATAATAATCGCCAACTTTTAACAAGGTTTTATCTTTATTGGCATTGATGATTTTGGTGAGCGCCCCGGTATCCGGAGGGAAATTAATCTTGTTGATTTTATATCGTTGCCCAGTAACTGCAGTATAAATGGCCTTGCCTTTTTTCCCTTTTACAACGGTATCGCCGCTAACATTCGCCTGCAAATATCCTTCGCTAATAAGATAGCTGGATAATACATCATTGTTGTATTTCAACTTTACCTCGCTTAATAATACAGGTGCTTCTCCTTGTCGGCGTAGCCAATTTCTAAAACCCTTTGGCTTTTTAGGTTGGCCAGCAAGATTGTAGATGCCCAGTTTATATTTAATACCAAGTATAGATTTATTGGGGCGCGGTCTTGTTTTAGCTTCAAGATCGGTTTTAACCTGTTTTTCATTGTCAATTTTGCCTGATGAGTCTGGATTGATTTTTACATCAGCACCAGTATACAAAATCTGTCCTGGTTTTAAGGATTTGGTACTGCTGCAAGCCGCCCAAACTAAACAGGCCAGTAAAAATAAAAGCGGTCTAGTTAGTTTTCTCATCTTGTGCTTTCTGTTCAATGTTTCTTATTCTTCTTATTCTTTTCTTTTGGAATATCTCTCTAAATTTATTGTAATCTACCACCAACGTAAAACCTAAACCTGTTTCAACAATCTGTCCCTGTACAATCATATCGTTCTGGTTTCGGCGGTAAGCCCTTAAACGGTATCGTCCATCAGCAGAGAGCGCATATTCTACGTTCACGTTTCCTGCAATATTGGTCGATTTTTCCCCCGGTGCCTGTGGTCCTTCTAAAGCAAAAGAGCTTCCTACGCTAACGGTTAATCTATCGTTTAGCAGTTTTTTCGATAAGCCAACCTCCAGATCTGTTTTTTGCTGCATCGAACCTGTTGAGTAATCTTCAGAAGAATTTACACCGAAGTTAAGATCAACACCCTGGATTAAATCGGAGGTTAAATTATTCAATTGTTCCGTTAACAGCTTACTTACACTCGAACGGGCAAGGGTAGAAACGCCGCCACCACCGCCGGCCAAACTTTGAAAAGGATTATTGGCAATAAACCTGTTTAGGGCAAGTAAAGAAAGGACCTGTTTGTTCAACTCACTTTCATCGCGGTTTACATTAATTAATTTGGTGTAAACCTGGCCATTTAAAGCGCCGCGCTCATTTTCTGGCAGATCGAGCTTAAATGAAATGGCTGGCTTTAATAATTCCCCTTTTATCATCAAATAAACCTGAAAAGGCAATTTTGTTCTCGCTTCGTAAAGATCTGGCTGGTTTAAGAGATCGATAGGTGCAGCGTTAACTTCGTATAAAGCCGTAATATTTGCAGTAGCTGAAGTAGGTTCACCTGTCCAGACAATGGTACTGCCTTTAACCAGTTTAAATTCTTTTTTTACAACAGCCAGCGTTAAATTGTATGAACCATCAACTATTTCATAGCGACCAGTCATGCTAATTTTACCGCTTGGATCCATCGTTACATTTAAGTCTGCATCGCCTCTAACTTTTAAGTTATCGCCAGTAGATGGATCTACAACCACGTTCAGTTCTGCTTCGGGGTCTACTTTTACAGCTGCTACGAGGTTTAAACCTTTAATCGGTGATTTACTGATGCTATCAACCTTTAAAGCTTTTTGTCCGTTAAACGGAGGTGCATCAGCATCAATAAACTGTACTATACCTTCCTGATCAATAATCGCCGGATCACTTGAAGGCAACGCAAAGAAGAATTTTGTACCCTTATTTACATTAACATTCATGTTTACATCTGGCTGGTTCAAATCTCCGCGTACTTTAATATTGCTTGTTAAGAATACAGTTCCGTAAATCATGTCATTATCAGCTGCGGTCGAATTAATTGCCCTGAAATTGTTCGTACGAATATCTAAACCAAAGCGATAATTTCTAAAATCGGTGGTATAAACTTTTCCATTGACGGTTGCTTTTTGATTTAAAGAATCGATCAATGTAAAGTTGTTAAAACTGATGCCTTCATCTGTAAACGATATTTTCTCATTCGGCATACGGAAAAACGAGTTTACATAAGCCACATTAAAGCCTGCATTATTGAAAGTTAAATCGCCCAGTATTTTCGGGGCTGTTAGTGCACCTTTAACTGTTAACGCGCCTGTTAAGGTGCCAGTACCACGTTTAAGCTGACCGGCAGATAAACTCTCTATGTTTTTCATTTCAATCTTATCGATGTTTACCGTAAGATCTAAAGCGCTTTCTGGTGCAGTATAATAGAAGCCGTTAACCCTTAACTCGTGCACCCCAGTTAAAGCAACATTTACTTCGAAAGCATTTTCGGTATTGTTATTTACGGCAAGGCGTAAAGTGCCCAGTTGATCTTTTTGATAACGCAACTGATCGATGGTTAAATTTGCTTCAAATTTTGGTGTGCTGGCCAAATCTTTAACATTCGCCGTTCCATTTAAACGGCCACCAACCAAAGTGGTATCGGTTTCTGCAAATTTGGTTAAAGTTTCTAACTGGAAATCTTTAAATTCTACTGCCAGGGGTGCATTTGGTTCGGTAGGATTACTATTGATGGAAAGCGATTGACCGCTGTTACTAATCTGAAACTGGTTAACCAATATGCCTGAAGCACCAAATTGAATATAGTTATCCTGCGAGACCACCCATTTTTGATAATCGAGCAATAGCTTTTGTGGATCTAAAGTGAATTTGAAATCCTTATTAATCGATTGAAAGGTACCACCAATTACATATTTATTTTTAAGCTGCCTATCGCGCAGGAAGATGTTAACGCCTAAATTATTATTTGAAGCATCGCCACTTACTTCCGTATTAAAGAGTGCAATAGCTGGGCTTTGGAGACTTTTAACCCTTAAATTATAAGCCAGTTTATTGTTATCGTTATTGATGTTTAAAACCGTAGTATCTACCTTAAAATCGCCATACACTACCTGCGGGAAATTACCTTTAATCTGCAGGCTATCTTTTTGCGTATCGATTAATCCATAAAACTGCGATTGCTTGAATACGGTTAACTCGGGTACAAACTCCTTTAATAATTTAGAATCGTAAACCTGTACAAAAAACCTTAACCTTTGGTCGGGAACTTTCGCAACGGTGCCAAAAGCATAGTATTTGTTAATTTCGTTGATAATAGCATCGCCAACTTTAGTGAGCTGGTACTTGCCATCAATTTTTGCTGATAGTATTTCAGATTTTAAGGTCAGCTCGTTTTCTGTCGCGGTTGATTTAGCCCGAATGGAAATCGTATCTACATTGATTTTTTGTTTGTCTTTAACCAATTGTAAGCCCGTAATATCAACCGACCCATTTAAATAATCAGCATCGGCGGTAGCGAGGTCTACTTTAACTATACCTGCTGCACTTAATACCGTTGGACTAAAGTTTAGTGCCTGTAAGTTTACCTGCTTTAAGTTTAAGTCGGCTTTTATAGCAGAATATTTTCCTGCCAGATTCACTTTAGCATCTAAATTAAAGTTGGCATTGCTATCGGGCATGCTACTCTTAATACTGATGTTCTGATTGCTGTAATTCCCGGCAAGGCTTAAATTACGGTAGGTATATTTGTTGTAATAAGCACTAATCACTTTGGCATTAAACTTTGCATTAATTTTTTTAGGATCGAGTCCTGTGCCTGCCACATTTGCCTTAACCGAAATCCTACCCAGTTTAGGTTGCATTTTTAATAGCCTGCCAACGTTAAAATTGTTTAAGTTAATGTCGGCCTTATAACTTTCCTTACCTTTTGGCCCTTTCATACCTGCTACCAGAATCGCTCCACCCATATCGGTGTTGATATTCAGGTTAGTGTTGAAATCGGTCATTGAACCCTTAAATGTGCCTTTCGCATCAACTACATTTGGTAATTCGATCGTCGGCGGTAGCGATTTTTTGGGTACTACCACCAAAATATCTCCTTTGGTTAGATGAAACTTTTTGATATTTAAATCGAGATAGGTTTTTTTGATATCAGGTAGACCTTTCGCTTTTCCACTGATATCTATCTGCGTGTTTTTTAACCCACTGATCTGCAGTTTTGGGATATTCAGGTTATTCAGATAGCCATTAACATCTGCTGTTAATTTTATTTTTTCGTTGCGGTAATTTGATGGGATGGCATCGCTGAAAAAGCCAGCATCTTTTAAGCCTATGGTTGTATTTTTAAAAGCTAAATTCAATTTAACACGCTCCGGATGTTTGGTTAAATCCTCCATTGACGTAAAATTTAGCTCTGTAGCATTTTCGATTGAAGTATTGGGTGTTTTTAAAATGAAATTGCTCAGTTTGATCTGTTTGTCGTTATATACCGCATCGCCCCTCAGCTGATCCAGTACAAATCCGCTTTTTTCCTTTAACGATCCATTTTTAACATTGGCTTTTATACCAGCGGCGCTATAACTTACATTACTGGCGCCTAAGTTGAGCTGGGTAATTTTAAGGTGGTTAAAATCCATGCCTTTAAGGACAGGCTTTGCCCCAATATTATCAAACTGTACATTGTTATCGGCCAAACTGATGTTTTTGATGATCAAGTCTAAATTAGATTTCTCAGGTACTACGGTATCCTTAACTTTTTTTAAATCGTTACTTGGCGCTGGTTTAAAAGCAAAAAGAATATTCGATTTATTTAAATGGGCATCATCAACAGCATACTTACTGTTGGTTAAATCTACTTGTAGGTTTACCAGGCCCAGATCGTTTACATCGGCAACGGCTTTGGTGGTCGATAACTGATCGTCGTAATTTACCTTTACCTTACTAAAAATGAAGTTTTGCACTTCTATTAATGGCAGTTTGCCCTGTTCTTTCTCGCTGCTATCAACACTGTTTGTAATATGCTGCACCAGGTGGACTAGTGGTTTTTGCTGCAGATAACGTAAAGAAGTGTTCACTAAACTTAATTCTTTAATTACGTAGTGCTGATTGGCTAAATCGAAATCTTTGATTTTGGTTTTAAAGGCACCCAGGTATAATTTCACATCATTACCCGCAACATCATCACGATAGTTAATGCCTATATCTTCAAATGAAACTTTATCAACAGAGAATTTGAGGGTAGAGGTGGTATCTTTTTTTATTTTTTCTTCGGGTTTTTTCTGATCGCTTGCAAAGGCATCAACCAGAAATGAAAAATTAAATGTAGTATCAGGAGTAATGCGTTTCACATTGGCGCGTACATTCTTTAGTTCAATATTATTGATCTCAATGGTGTTTTTTAACAGTTTGAATAAGCTGATATCAACCGCAAGTTTTTCAGCATATAATAAGGTATCGCCTTTGCGATCTTCGATATAGAATTTATTTAAAACCACATCTTTTGGCAGCGCAATTTTAATGCTTTCTAAACTTACCTCTGTTTTGGTTTTGTTTTTAAGATAGTTTATGGCTTTGTCTTTAACAAAATTCTGAACTGCCGGAATATTTAAAGATAGCGCCAAACCAACAACCAGAATGATGATGGAAGCAATTACCCACAATAAAATTTTTAGACTTTTGCGTACGTATTTATTCAAAGCTAAGCGTGTTTGGTGTTTGATAAATGCCAAAAGCATGCCATTAAAATTAATTTTAAGGCACGTTTTACTAAATAATACAAAAAATAACTTAAATTGTTCGCCCGCTATAAAAATTTAATATTGGCGGTTTCCTAATTAGTTACAAATGAATTCAATAAATCTAAATATAACTTTTGAACAATACGAAAGTATTACAGAATTAACAGAGGCAGACAGAACGCTTTGCGAACTTGCAGCAGAGGCTTTAAATACTTCATATTCTCCTTATTCTAAATTCAGGGTTGGTACAGCAATCCGTTTGGCCTCTGGCGAAACGATATTAGGCAGCAACCAGGAAAATTTAGCCTACCCATCTGGACTTTGTGCAGAGCGTGTTGCCCTTTTTACCATTGGTGCTACCTATCCAAACGCAGTTATTGAAAGTATGGCTATTACTGCCCAAACTGATAATTTTGAGATTTTAAAGCCCGTTACTTCTTGCGGGGGCTGTTTGCAGGTGATGGCAGAGTTTGAGCGCAAGCAAAATACGCCGATTGAAGTGATTTTTTACTGTTTGAACGGAGAAGTATTAAAAGTTCCGAGCGTGAAGAGTTTACTGCCTTTTGCTTTTGTAGAGGATCGGTTGGAAAGATAGGCGGGGGAGGCATCTCTCGACAGGTCGTCTTTGCGAGAAGGCTTTTTCAGCCGACGAAGCAATCTTAATGCGGTCGCTAATAGCGATAGTTGTAAGATTGCTTTCCCGAACATTCGGGATTCCTCCTCGCAATGACGAATTTCTATTAGAATGTAATTCTCCCTTCCTTCGCCCAACCTCGGACCTCCGACTTTTATGCTTATATTTGGTTTTTTAACCATAATGAAGCAACTCTACACCCTCGTTTTCTCCCTTTTAATTTCTTTTGGCGCAAATGCGCAGGCCGTCCTTAAAAATAATGCGGTTTATAAAATAGTTTACTTTCGCTCCGCTGATGGAAAGCCAAAGGAAGACCGTAATCCAACTGTGGTAATGGCTTCAGCAAGCCAGAATTTAATTAGCAATGCTGCTATTCTCGATCGTAAAGCAAAGTATCCTTACGAACAAAGCATTGTTGCGAAACCTGCACAAATTTTATTTCAGGTTGCCGATTTAGGTGTAGATAAGCAGATTTCAACTGCCGATAGCCTTGCCATTGGCAAGCAAACTTTTGAGTTGAGCAACGAAACCAAAGTGATTTTGGGTTATACCTGCAAAAAGGCCACCACGGTAGTTAATTCGAATAGAATTGAGCTGTGGTACACTACTGAAGCAGGTATTAAAGCGGCACCAACCAATTTGGGCCAGAACCTTGGTTTGGTTTTAGAGCAGGTGCGTAACGGCGGTAGCTTTGTAACGGCTACAAAAATTGAAGAAGTTAAAAATTCGAAATTGATCGATCTGCAAAAAATAAGTGCTAAGCTTACCGATGCATTAACGTACAAAGATTTGCTTTGGAAAAGCAGGTTTACCACATTAAGTGTTTTTAATAACGAAACGATCAATTTTATAGATAAACCACAATCGAACGATTCTGTATTCCGCTTTGCGGGAGGGACCGTGATTGCCAGGAAAGTTAAATTTCCTGAGCTTCAGTCCAACCCCAATGTTTTTATCGATTTAACCGAACAATCGAACGGCGATGCCTATGATAGAACAGGATCTGTATTTATCATCCCAACCGATAAACAGATCAGTTTAATGGATGCACTTAAAAATTCTGTTAAAGACCTGCCGGTTTACGACAATGGTAATGGAAAGAAATACCAGGGTGTTGTGGCTACAGCAAATTATAATCCTGTTATAGAATTGATGCGCTTTTTTACCCCTTTCGGTGTGGGTAAATACAATACTTTAAAATTAAAGGATAAAAATTGGGCGGAGAAAGTTTATTACAGGCAGGATGTTTCAGAGTTGTTTCCGCTCATAAATGGAAAAGAAGTTTGGATAGCTGTTTTTGTTGGTAACTATGATAAGGGCGGCCATAAAGTTTCTTTAAATATAACACTGCATACTGGAGGAAGACAAAAAGAAGCCAAAGAAGTGATTTTGCCTTTATTTAATTCGACCAACGTAATGGAAATGGCTGGACAAGAATATGCAACCATGTTTAGCAGTGATAAGGGTTTGGAAGTCTCTTTTACCTTAGCAAAAGACCTAAAAGATGCAAAACTGCGATACATTACAACCGGGCACGGTGGTTGGGGAAATGGCGATGAGTTTGTGCCACGGAAAAACACCATCTGGCTGGATGAAAAAGAAACATTCGCTTTTACACCATGGCGCCAGGATTGCGGTTCATACCGATTATTGAATCCTGCCTCTGGAAATTTTGAAACGGGTCTTTCCTCGTCAGATTTAAGCCGTTCTAACTGGTGTCCAGGCACAGTTACCAATCCCGAATGGATAAGTTTGGGTGATTTAAAAGCCGGTGCACATACCATAAAAGTAACCATCCCAATGGGTAAACCAGAAGGCTCGAGCTCAAGCGCATGGAATGTTTCGGGTGTGTTGTTGGGGGTTGAATAATTAATCAATCTGTCATCCTGAACGCAGTGAAGGATCTTTTTCTTTCCTCTTTTACCATATAAGATTATATAAGGGAATATAAGCTCGGTTGACCCTATAATGGTTTTTTTATTTTTAATTTCAAATAGCGTCTATGGTTTGATTCTATACACCTTGCAACCCTAAATAGCACCACAAAACTATTTTTCTGAACCGGATTGAAGAGGAGATCCTTTTTTGCTGCCTTGGGCCGAGCTGGAGGGCAAAAAAGATCGCATCGGAAAGCCGGAGGAAACATTAAACAAAACCTACGGAACCCTGCTTTCCAAATCAACACAAATAAATTTAGATTTCGGCAGGTGAGACACCTGCCGATAGGATGAAATTGTTTAATTTGAATTTAAAGATCTCTCCGCTACGGTCGAGATGGCGAAATATACTCCGTGATTTCCGTGCCTCCGTGGCCAATACATAAATCGTCAGGTCATTAAAAACAAATTTCCCATCTCGAAATGTGAATAACCTCTCTTCATTCTATGGAATCATTTTTATTATATTTACGGCTGCCAATTTTTGTAAATAAATGAGTGAAGAATTAGATCAAAACGTAAACGAAGAGCACAAACATACCATAACCCCAATCAACGGTTTATACGAAAACTGGTTTCTCGATTATGCGTCTTATGTAATTCTCGATAGGGCAGTTCCGCACATCAACGATGGGCTAAAGCCTGTTCAACGGCGTATTATGCACTCGCTTAAGGAGATGGATGATGGACGTTTTAATAAGGCGGCGAATGTAATCGGTAACACCATGAAATATCACCCGCACGGTGATGCATCTATTGGCGATGCGATGGTGCAGATCGGTCAAAAAGATTTATTGATTGATATGCAGGGTAACTGGGGCGATCCGATTACTGGCGATAGTGCTGCGGCACCACGTTATATCGAGGCACGTTTATCAAAATTTGCCAACGATGTGGTGTTTAACCCTGATACGACCGAGTGGCAGTTAAGTTATGACGGGCGTAATAACGAGCCAATAACTTTACCGGTTAAATTCCCTTTGTTATTGGCACAAGGTGCTGAGGGGATTGCCGTGGGTTTGGCTACCAAGGTAATGCCGCACAATTTTATCGAATTGCTGGATGCCTCGATAGAAGCGCTGAAAGGTGTGCGGCCGAATATATTGCCCGATTTCTTTACGGGCGGTATGGCCGATTTCTCGAATTATAATGAAGGGCAGCGTGGAGGTAAAATCCGCGTGCGCGCAAAAATAACCGAGAAGGATAAAAAGACTTTAGTGATTACCGAAGTCCCGTTCAGTACCACAACGGGCTCTGTTATTGATAGTATTTTATCGGCCAATGATAAAGGCAAAATCAAGATTAAAAAGATTGAGGATAATACCGCGGCTAATGTAGAAATTGTAGTGCACCTGGCACCAGGTATTTCGCCTGATGTAACCATTGACGCACTATATGCTTTTACCGCTTGTGAGGTGTCTATTTCGCCAAATACCTGTATTATTCAAGGGGATAAGCCACTCTTTTTGAGTGTAAACGATATCCTGATTGAAAATACAAAACACACTAAAAATTTATTAAAAAGAGAGTTGGAGATCCGCTTGCACGAGTTGCAGGAAAAGATTTTCTTTAGTTCTTTACTTAAAATATTTATTCAGGAGGGGATGTACAAAAATCCTGAATATGAAAACTCAACCAATTTTGATACCGTAGTTGAGGTATTACACATTTTATTTGATCCGTTTAAGCCATCGCTTTACCGCGAAATTTTACCTGAGGATTTTAAGAAGCTGATTGATAAGCCAATGAGTAGCATCACTCGTTTTGATGTGAAAAAGGCCGATGAGCAGATGAAAAATCTGGAAGATGAAATTAAAGTGGTTAAAAATCATTTAAAACACCTTACCGATTATGCCATTGCCTGGTACCAGAAACTGAAAGATAAATACGGAAAAGGAAGAGAACGTAAAACCGAAATCCGTTTGTTCGATCGCGTAGAAGCTTCAAAAGTTGCATTGGCGAATGTGAAACTGTACATGAATGCAGAAGATGGTTTTATTGGGACAGGATCAGGATTAAGGAAAGATAAACATGTTGCCGATTGTTCGGATATTGATGAGGTAATTGTTTTCCGTGAGGATGGTAAATGCATCATCACCAAAGTTGCCGAAAAAACCTTCGTGGGTAAAAATATTATACACGCACAGGTATTTAAGAAAAACGATGAGCGCACCATTTACAATATGGTTTATAAAGACGGTGCAAGTGGTACTTCCTATATTAAAAGGTTTGCCGTAGTTGGCGTAACACGTGATAAAGAATACGATTTAACCAAGGGATCGAAAGGCTCGAAGGTTTTATATTTTACCGCCAACCCTAATGGTGAGGCTGAAGTAGTGAATGTTGCATTAAAACCGCATTCTAAATTGCGCAAGCTTCAGTTCGATCAGGATTTTGCAGAAGTGGCCATTAAAGGACGTGGCTCACAGGGGAATATCATTTCTAAATATCCGGTTAAGAAAATCATTCTGAAGAGCAAAGGAGTTTCTACTTTATCAGGACTAAAAATCTGGTACGATGATTTATTAAAACGCTTAAATGTTGATGGTCGCGGAAAATACCTGGGCGAATTTGATGGCGACGACCGCATTTTACAGGTACACAAGGATGGCTTCTATGAGTTAAGTTCTTTCGAATTGAGTAACCACTTTGATGATGGCCTGATCTTGATCCAGAAGTTTGATCCGGAAAAGATTTTTGCCGCGGTCCATTTTGAAGGTAAAGCACAAAATTATTTTATTAAACGTTTTGCATTCGAACTGCAAGCTAATGGTAGGAAAACCATTTTCATTAGTGAGGAGCAGAAATCAAGGTTGCTGTTCCTTACATCAAATCCGGGAGCAAAAATTATTGTTGATGTTTTAAAGGGTAAAACCCAAATTCCGGAAACATTGGATTTAACCTTAGCAGAACTGATTGACGTTAAAGGACTAAAAGCAAATGGCAATAGACTGTCACCCCACGATGTTCAAAAAGTAGTATTAGAAGAGCCTGAGATAGAAATTGAGGCGGTTGAGGAAGCAACAATTGACGAGGAAGAGGGTGCTGAAGAAGCACTAGATGAGGTGGTTACAAACGAAAAAGCAATTGCGAACGAGGAAACCGTAACAGAACCAGAAGTGCCGGAAGAGGTAATAGACAAACCTGTTGTAGCGCAGCCAAAACCAAAATTCGAACGCAAAGAAGAACCTCAAGAAGTGCCTGTGGTTAAGCCAGAAAAACCAGAGGTAAAAGAAAAACCTGTTACTGTAGAAAAGCCATTAGTAGAAAAGTCTAAGCCAGAAGCCGAACCTGTTAAAAAAGAAGTTAAAACCGGAGATAAACCCGAAGCAGAAGAAAAACCTGCCAAAAAGATAGATTTCGAGATCACTAATCCTGACGATATCGATATTGATGACAAAGGACAGTTAGGGTTGTTCTAAATAGATTTGAGAGTTGTCAACTTTAATGGCCTGGTAGCAAGAAAGTTGACAACTCTTCACATTTCAATCAAAACATTTCATTTTTAAACCTATATTTGCCTTGCTCAAAGGGGTGCTTTTGATGTTGCAATGTCTGTTGCCATCAATTTGCTGAGATTATACCCATTTAGAGGTTTAAGCCAAAAGGTTCAAGGTATAGGGTTTAACCTTACACCCTATACCTCAAACCTTACACCTTCTAATGAACCTGATGCGGGTAATGCCGCCGTAGGAAGAGGTTAAAATTTACAAAACTGTTTCGCCCCGAAAACGGTATCTAATTATTTTACCGGCCAGAAGGCAAATTATTGTAAATGAATTTTCAAGATTGGTTTAGGCTTTTTCAGGAGCAGATTTTACACACCTCATTAATCGAATGGTTGGCTGTGGGTTTTGGGGTATCTGAAGTTTTATTGGCGAAGAAGAATAGTATCTGGCTTTATCCAACAGGAATAATTTCGATCCTGTTATCGATGTTTCTACTCTTAAATGTAAAGCTGTATGCAGAAACCTTGCTGAGCATTTATTATTTGGTGATGAGCGTTTACGGATGGATAATCTGGAAGAAAAGAAAACAGGAGGGAGAAAATCAGGTTTCATGGTCGAGCAATAAAGAATTAACCATTGCTGTTTTAATTTCTGTGATTGGTTTCGGTGTCCTTTACCTTGTATTGAGGCATTATACCGATTCGGATGTGCCAGTTTTTGATGCCTTTGTATCTTCAACGGCATGGGCAGGTATGTGGCTGTTGGCCAAGCGTAAAATAGAAAACTGGATATTCCTGAACATTTCTAATATTGTGGCCATTCCGTTGCTGTTTCATAAAAAGCTTCCACTTATGGCCTGTTTAACTACGTTTTTGTTCACTGTAGCCATATTTGGGTTTTTAGACTGGAAGAAGATCATTGACAAAAGCAGACTCAAACTGGCTTAGTTGCTTTCCTACACAAAGTAAAAAATAATCATGCAAGAAACATTAACCATCACCTGGCAGGAAAAAGTAAAAGCTTATGCAGCAATTTCTGAAGAAATGGGAAAACTTCATCCCGAAATTTTAGAACTTGCCTATCAGGAAAACTGGTTTAAGCTTTTTGTACCCGAAATTTATGGCGGACCAAACAAAAAACTTCCTGAAATTTTAAGATTGGAAGAAGAATTGGCTGAAGCTGATGGAAGTTTAGGTTGGACCATTACACTTTGCGCCGGTGCAGGCTGGTTTGCCGGGTTTCTAAATCCTGAACTGGCTGCAGAGATTTTTGCTGATCGTGAAGTTTGTTTTGCCGGGAGTGGTGCCGTTGGTGGGGTGGCCATTAAAACGCAAAGTGGATATCTGCTTAATGGAAAATGGAGCTATGCCAGTGGGGCATTGCACGCCACTATATTTACAGCCAACTGCACGCTTAAAAACGAAAATGGTGATGATATTTTAGATGAAAATGGAGAACCTGAAATAAAATCATTTATCCTTAAAAAGGAGGAAGTAAATATTTTACCCGGATGGTCTTACTTTGGTTTAATTGCAACGGGCAGTCATGCTTTTGAAGTCTGTGATTTAAACGTCGACGAAAATAGGACCTTTAAAATTAACCAGCATATCGAAGTGGCAGATTCTGGCTTTGATTATCCCTTTTTACAGCTCGCAGAAACCACGTTAACAGTAAATAGTTTAGGGATGACCAATCATTTTATTAAACTGGTAGAGCAATCTTTTTATTCACGTTCTGGATTGGGGAGATATAATGAAGCGCAAATTTTGTTTTTCAACAACGAACTTAACCGTTGTAAAGAAGAAGTACTAAATCTTCGTACAAAATTCTACCATGCGTTTGAGGAGTCCTGGAATCAATTAATGGATGATGGCGAAATTGATGAGGATACCTTAATGGAGGTGAGTTCAATCAGTCGTAAATTGGCCCATGCCTGTTGGAAATCGGCAGCTACATTATTCCCATACTGTGGCTTGGAGGCTGCAAAAAAGGAATCAGAAATTAATAGGGTTTGGAGAGATATTCATACAGCGAGCCAACACGCTTTACTTACTTTCGAAATTTAATTATTCCAAAAGCGCTGGTTTAATTTTATCTTTAAAATCAGTAGCAAACTTATTAAGTTTAGGTTGTATCACAAATGCACAATAAGGTTTCCCCTGATTATTGTTAAAATAGTTTTGATGATAATCTTCAGCTTCATAAAATTCGGCTATAGGAGAAACTTCTGTCGCAATGGGCTTATCGAAAATATGTTGTTGGGTTAAATCTTCGATCATTTTCTCCGTCTGTTTTTTCTGATCTTCATTTTCATAAAAAACCACCGAGCGGTATTGCGTGCCAACATCATTACCCTGTCTATTTAAAGTTGTTGGATTATGGGTTTTAAAGAATACCAATAAAAGCTCATTGAACGAAATAACACTTTCATCGAATGAGATTCTAATTACTTCTGCGTGTCCGGTATCGCCGTTACAAATTTCCATATAGGTAGGATGCTTTAAATCTCCCCCCATATAGCCTGATGTAACCTGGCTTACTCCATTTAACGTCTGAAAAACGGCTTCGGTGCACCAAAAGCAGCCGCCGCCAAATGTTGCTGTTTGCATATCCTACGTATATAAAATCTATTCCAATTTTTAGATCAATCAAAAAAAGACATTTTTTTGATATTAAAGATTGGTCGGACACCGATTATTCCTATAAGTTTTAAGGAGATGCTGTTAGACAGCGCTTTAGGGTAAATACTTCAATGTCCTTAGGATTAGGTAGTCTTAATTAACAGCAGATAAAAAAGGATGCACACAGATATAGAATCTTTGTGTATCTGTGATTAAAAAACTTAACTAAATGGAATTGATAAATACATCACAAAATGTATCCTATATAGCATGAAAACAAAAAAGCCTGTAATCGTAATTACAGGCTTCTACTTTTATTGATATTGAATATATATCGGTTTTGGTGTAAGCTTTAACAGCTCTTCTGGAGTCATCAAACGCTTCGGATCTTTCTTTAGATCATTTTTGTAAAACAATTTAAAGCCGGTAAACTGTACAGGTTCGCCTTGTATAAAATGGCGGTAGGTGCCTTTTTTTAATTCAGGCTCGCCCCATCCATCCATATGCATTACAACCTGCACTTCTGGACGTAATTTGATACTCGGAGAATTGGTTACCATCTTCTTCGTAAAACGGTGCAATACAAATACTTTTGGAGGTAAATTGTGTTTTTTAACAATATCTGCTAAATATCCGGTTACATAATTAATATCGGCAGCATCATAGGTGCCTATCTTTTTGCCTGGCAATGTTCCGTCTTTCATTGAAAATTCAGGGTCGATACCTAAATGAACGTATGGCAATTCCAGGTATTTTGCGATGTGAGGTAACTCTGCTTTTATGGTACTTAAAGCTACCTGAAGATCTAAAAATACAATGGTATTGGGTTGCATTTTGGCAATTTTCAAAACAGAATCAATCTGTTTATTGCCCATTCTGTTGATGTATTTTCCATCTTTCCCCGGTGTTCCACTTGCTACTGCAGCAATATAGTGTAATCCTGGTTGTACAGGGGTAGAGGGATCAGCCTTTTCCCAATGTTTAACCTCAGCATTTAAACGTTTCCACATTTCTTTAGGCGCATATTCGCCAAGCGCACCCATTTTTTTCGAATGCAGGTTTCCATAATAAACAACTATGCGTTTAAAAGGTAAAATGGCTCCCGCCAAAGGATATGGTTGTTTTTTTACTGGCCATCTTCCGGTAGTATCTCCGTTTGCCAGTTTTTTTACCAACGAATCGTAAAGCTTTGGATCAACCGGTTTCATTACGTTTACCGTCGAGTCCGTTTTCTTTTTAGTTGAATCAGAAGAGAAGATTTTACCGATACCGCCACTGCTCTTACCGTCTGAATTACAGTTGGCAAATAAGCTGATTGCGGCAAAACCAAGTATTAGTGTGCCTGCTAATTGAGGAAATTTCATAGATATTATATAGATAATTAAAGTTTAGACAGTTTCCGAATCTGTTTTGATGAAAGTAGGGTGGAAATCTCGTAGTTTAAAATAAAGTAATCAACATTTACACATTACAGAATTTGCCAAAAACCCCCAATGGCAATTTAATGCCCGAAGTAGCCTGTAGAAAAAGTTCTCCAGTTTCGAGGTTTTTAACTGATGGGAATGAGGTACGGATAAGGTTTTCTACAATTACCGACGAAAACCCTAATGAATAAGTATTTAGGATTAAGAAGTGTTCTTTTTCATCCAGCAGCTGTACCACATCCTGCATCATTTCCTGGATATGATCTTCCAATTTCCATTTTTCGCCATTAGGGCCATGGCCGTAAGCAGGAGGATCTAAAATGATTCCGTTGTATTTTTTGCCTCTTTTTAATTCTTTTTTTACAAACTTTAAGGCATCCTCTACCATCCAACGGGTATCCTTCAAGCCTGAAAGCTCCTGGTTTTCGTTTGCCCAGGTAACTACCTGTTTAATCGAATCTACGTGCGTAGTTTCAGCACCTGCTGCATTGGCAATTAGTGATGCCGCACCGGTGTAGGCGAAAAGATTTAAAACTTTAGGCTGTGGCGTTTTAAATTTTTTAATAGACGAAGAGATGAAATCCCAGTTTACTGCCTGCTCGGGGAATACGCCCACGTGTTTAAAAGAAGTTAAACCTAAGCGGAGTTTAATGGCCACTTCATCATTTTTATATTCTACATGCCAACGATCGGGAATAGATTGATTTTTCTTTACCCATTCGCCAGAAGTAGCTGAACGGCCTCTGAAAGTAATGTTGGCTGTTTTTTTCCAATCTTGCTCTGAATATGTTTTTTTCCATACCGCCTGAGGTTCAGGACGGATAAGGGTTACATTTCCAAAACGTTCTAATTTTTCAAAATCCCCGCAATCAATCAGTTCATAATCTTTCCAGTGGGTTGGGGCAAGTAATTGTATCATGTATTTAAAATAACTTTAAATTTGGGTAATTTATAATGTATTGATCGTCAGTGATCAAAGTGAGCTTGTCTGCTAATGCCTGTGCAATAATCAATCTGTCAAATGGGTCTCTGTGGATCAACGGTAACGCTAAATACTCGTCAAGATGTTGTTTTTGGATATTCAATACTGATATACTGAAATTGCTTATTACCTCATACATCTCTTCTAGGTTTCTGGTAACAATCAGTTTTCCTATGTTAAGCTTTATAATGATTTCCCATAAACTGGCAATGCTTATAAATTTTTCATTTTCAGAATCAATAATGCTGTTTATTGTTGACTGATCAAGATTATGATCTTCATTAATTAATGAAATGAAAATATGCGTATCGAGTAAAAGACGCATTACATATAATCTTTTAAATCGTCTATTGGATCATTAAAATCTTTAGGGATGATAAATAAACCTTTTGCAGCGCCATATAAGCTTTTTGGTTCTTCAACAACATTTGCTTTTTCACTTGCTGATTTAGGAAAGCTCTTCGAATGTTTAGCTTTTAAAAAATCAATAAAATCTTCTACCTCATTTACCATGCTTTCTGGTAAGGTTTCCAATTTGTGAATGATATTTTTTGTAGCCGTTGTCATAACTAAACAAATATAAGAATTTTCTTAAAACTTATCTTTTGCTGCCTTCATGAAGCGGCTGGCAAATACGAAATCGTTCAATTCTTGGATATCAGTATGGGCAATTTCTTTGTTGCTGCCTTCCCAGAATTTTTTTCCTTCGTGTAAGAACAAAATATAATCGCCAATACCCATAACTGAGTTCATATCGTGTGTTACTACAATAGTAGTGGTTTTGTATTCTTCGGTAATTTCCTGAATCAATTCATCAATTACAATGGAAGTTTTTGGATCTAAACCTGAGTTCGGCTCATCACAGAATAAATACTTAGGGTTCATAGAAATGGCACGTGCAATACCTACACGTTTTTTCATTCCTCCCGATAATTCTGCCGGGAATAATTTGTTTTTACCTGCAAGGTTTACCCTTTCCAAACAAAAATCAACTCTTTCAAGCTTTTCTTTTCTGCTCTGATCAGTAAACATGTTTAAGGGAAACATGATGTTTTCTTCAACAGTCATACTATCGAACAGGGCAGAGCCTTGAAACAACATGCCAATTTCTTTACGCACCTCAATCCGCTGCTCGTAGGTCATCGGTGTAAAATCGCGGCCATCGTACAATACCGAACCTGAATCTGGCTGATGCAAACCAACCATGCATTTCAATAAAGTTGTTTTTCCTGATCCGGAACCACCGATAATTAAATTGGTTACACCTTCTTCAAACTTTCCAGAAATGCCTTGTAATACATCATTTCCGGAGAAAGATTTATAAATATCTTTAATTTCGATCATTACAATAAAAGTTGAGTAACTAAATAATCGCAAACAAGAATAGAGATACAGCTAATTACAACTGCTCTTGTACTGGCCTGCGAAACTTCTAAAGCACCACCACGAACGTAAAAACCTTCGTAAGCTGGAACTGATGTAATAATGAAACCAAATACAAATGCCTTTACCAAAGCAACTGTGATGGTGTAAGGATTAAAATCAGTTGTTATACCTTGAATATATTCTGCAGGAGTAACAGCACCCGAAATAGAACCGCCAATATATCCACCGGTAATACTTAAAAACATAGAAATGATTACCAGCATGGGTACCATGGTTATGCCCGAAATAATTTTAGGAAGGATGAGGTAGCCAGGTGCATTTATACCCATAATTTCTAAAGCGTCAATCTGTTCAGTAACACGCATCGAACCAATTTCTGATGAAATGGCCGATCCGATTTTTCCTGCCAGTACAATTGCACTAATGGTTGGGCTTAACTCTAATATACTCGAGTCGCGGTTTACAGAACCGATAATTGTTTTTGGAATAAAATCACTAACCAGCTGGAAAGCAATTTGTAGCGTCATTACTGCACCAATAAAAGTAGAGATGATAGCGATTAAACCTAAAGAGCCTACACCAACATAATCCATTTGTTTGGCGATTTCTTTTAGGTATATTTTCAGTTTTTCCGGCCTTCTGAATACAGACTTGAGTAGCAGGATGTATCTGCCGAAATTGGTAAAATTCATTCCGTATATATTTGCTTAATTTAAATGATCGTTCTATACTACTACAAAGAAACAATAAAAATTTGGAGCACTTTGCTAATTGTAAAAATATTCGTGGTTTTGAATATAAATATGGTTTTTTGTTAACAAAAATTAAACCATAAATAAATGAAAGCTGTAATAACCGGAGCAACTAAAGGAATTGGTAGAGCTATTGCGACTAAATTAGCCCAAAATGGGTACGATTTAGTTTTGGTAGCAAGGGGTTTAGATGAACTCGACAGGCTTCGACAGGAATTAACTCCTTATGGGAATGCTATTTTTATCCAGGTAGCAGATTGTTCAGTTAAAGAAGAGGTGTATGCTTTTTTAAATTCGACTGCTATAAATCTTGATCAAGTAGATGTTTTAGTAAATAATGTGGGGATCTTTTTGCCTGGCAGCATGCTCGATGAGGATGACGAAACCTTCGAAAAACAGCAGCACATAAATACAAATGCCTGTTATTACATCAGTAAATTTTTTGGAAAAAAAATGCGTTCAGCCAAGCGAGGCCATATATTCAACATCTGTTCGGTGGCCAGTAAAGCACCTGTGAAAAATGGAGGCAGTTATAGTGTAACAAAAGCAGCGATGTTAAGTCTTAATCATGTATTGCGGCAAGAGTTAGCGCCTCACAATGTTAAAGTAACTGCATTTTTGCCGGGCTCTACTAAAACTTCATCCTGGGAAGGAACAACAATTCCGGATGAAAAATTTGTACAGCCTGAAGATATTGCAGAAACTTTGTTTACCATTTTAAACTTAAGTAAAGGGGTAAATGTAGACGAGGTTTTGATTACTCCGCTTGATTTTTAAACACAAAATGAACAACGTTATGGAAAAGAAGCTTTTTAGAAACGAACACGATAAGATGATTGCTGGTGTAGCTTCGGGACTTGCAGATTATATGCAGGTGGAGGTTACCATAATTAGATTATTGTTTGCATTATCGGCTATATTTATGGCTGGGGGTGGCTTAGTTGCCTATATAATAATGTGGATTATTGTTCCGGTTAATAATGATCCGGCAGCAAGATTTTCTAAATTTAACGATTACTTTGGCAAGCAAAACCCAAATGCACAACCCTTTGGGACTGCCGATCCTTTTGCGGGATCTGCGAACCAGGGAAACCAGAATTGGACACAACCTGTTGATGGTGGACAAAAAACACCTTTCGAAACACAGCCGAATTTCGACAAATTCAATAAATCTAACGATACTGGCCGCACCATAGGCGGATTGGTATTGCTAGTGATAGGATGTTTTTTCCTGATGCGCGAAATGGATTTTATACCCGACTGGTTTAGTATCCACAATTTATTCAAGTACATGTGGCCATTGATATTTATTGCCTTAGGTGTAAGTATCATTGCTAAATCAAAAAGGAAGAATGACTGGGCTGCTTTTCAGAACCAACAGGAGGCTGAACAACAAAAAACAGCTGATTTTTCTGAAACCATTGTAGAAAATGAACCTACAGCACCAGTTAACAAAGATGACAATTCAACATCCGCTAACCCTCAAGTATAAATAAAATGAAATTAGATAGATTAATTTGGGGTATTATCCTGCTTTTTATTGGCGGTGTACTTCTACTCGAAAACTTTGGTGTAATCAACTTTTATTGGCGCAACGTTTGGAGCTTTTGGCCAGTGTTCTTAATTATAGCAGGTTTAAATATCCTGTTCAATAAAAACAACTCGCAAACTGGCAGTATCATTTCTATTGGCGTTTTAGTAGTGGCTTTGTCGTTCCTTTTTTACAAAGGACAGCAAGTGCCCGAGCGTGGTAACTGGTGGGGACACCATTTCAAAAAAGATATCGATGTTAATATCGACCATAATGATGGCGACAACGACGATGATGATAACGATAGTGATACCTCATATAATCACTTAAGTTTATCTGAGCCATTTGTAGCTGCAGATAATGCCAAAAAAACAGTACTAAATATTTCCGGAGGTGGCATTTCATTTAATCTCGATGGTGAAACAACCGAGTTGATTAATGCCGACATAAAGAAAAGACATGGTAACTTCTCTTTAAAGAAGTTGCTTACCGATAGCGCCACCGTACTTACTTTCCAAATGGATGATAAAAAGAGTAAATGGAATTTTGGTGATGGTGGTAACGATGTTAACTTTAAATTGAATAAAGAAGCCAACTGGGATATTTTAATGAAACTGGGCGCTGGCGAAGCAAACTTTGATTTTGCCAATTACAAAGTGCGTACCTTCCGCTTTGATGGTGGAGCAGCAGCTTTGGATATTAAATTCGGAGATTTATTGCCAATAACCGACGTAATTGTGAAATCTGGCGTGGCCGATGTTAAAATTAAGGTGCCAACTAATTCAGGCTGCCGAATTAAAACCAAAACAGGTTTATCAGCTAAAGATTTCGATGGTTTTGAGAAATTGAGCGATGGTGTTTACGAAACGTCAAACTATAAAACCTCAACCAAAAAAATCTTTATTAATTTAGATGGCGGATTGAGTAACTTTGAAGTAAGCAGATATTAATAAGGCAGAAGGTTTTAAGGTGGAGGGTGTAAGGCTTTAGTCGGTCTAACTTTTATAAAACACTGATCTTGAAATCTTATAATCCAATGAATCCTGATAAAGAATATATAGTTGTAATTAATGGAAAGCCACAAGGGCCGTATAGTTTAACCGGACTGAAAGATTTAAACATCAGTGCGAATACTTTTATACGTAAACCCGGAATGGACGATTATAAAGAAGCTCACGCAATTCCCGAATTGCGTGAGCTTTTGGGTTTTAGTTATCAAAAAACAGCACCCCAATATTTTGCCGCTTTCGATCAAAGGCTGTTGGCATCAGTGATTGATCATTTTATTATTTTTGGAATATATAGCATCATTATTTTAACGAGCTATATTTTTATCGAAGGCAAAGACCAGCGGATTATGGCTTTTCTAATCCCATTTCCATCCATATTTATCATTAAGCTCATTTATGGCAGTATTGCCGAGGCATCTAAAAGTCAGGCTACCATTGGTAAAAAGCTGCTCAATATCAAAGTAACCGATTTAGAAGGTAGCCGGGTTTCTTTTGGTATTTCCCTGGTGAGGAATTTTTCTAAAATCTTATCTGTAATTCCTGTTTTCTTTGGCTATTTATACAGTTTCCTCAATAAGAAAAACCAGTGTTGGCACGATATTGCAGCCAATACGTTGGTGATAAAGGATAGGTTGATATAAGTTAGAAAAGCAAAGTCAATACAACTATTTTTGTTACTCGGGCTGTACGCTATATCTTTGACTTTCCTTAGACTAAGCTCAGGCTTACAGCCAAAGGATGCCGCTGCCATCCCGTTTATGAAACTTGGGTCTGTGCAATGATGCCAAACCCACTTACCGCTAAAAAATAAACCAATTTCAATTTCTGCTTTCAGTTAAAAGATGTTAAATAAGAATTAAGCTATTATTCTATTGATTAGTTTTAGTAAAATTAATCTAACATGCTACGTATCCTTCTCACCACATTTTTTGTTTTTTATCAACTTATATCTTTTTGCCAAACCTCATCAGACTCATTAAAATATGCAAAGGATGAGTATAATTTAGGTTTTGAAAAGTTAAAACCAGGAACAAAACTTCTGGAGGGGTGGAGTTTAGGTACTTCGGGTAGCGGCTACAAAGTCGCAATAGATTCTACTGAAAAACATGATGGCAAATACGCGTTGTTAATTGCAAAAGTTGATGAAAAAATAAAATCGGCTTATGATTTTTCAAAGCTTATTCTTCCGGCGAAATATGAGGGGAGCGAAATCGAAATTAAATTCTATATGAAATTAGAAAACGTAGATAAGTATGTAGATTTTCCTTTCTGGATTGAAGACGAGGACAATGGCATGCTACAATATACGAATTTATTGACCACCAAAATTAAAGGCACAAAAGAATGGCAGCTATACCGCCTGAAATTATCGCTTCATAAAGAGGCCTCAAAAATTTACCTTTTTCCAGCGCTTTACGGCACAGGTAAGCTATGGGTTGATGATATTCAAATATTGATTGATGGTGTAGATATCAGTCAGGCAAAAATTAAAACAGATTATAATCCCAATGGTCCACAACTAATTAATTATGGAAACAATACAGCGGCATCAGGTAAAGTGAAAGTAAAGGATGCCGAATTGTATTATGAAACCTATGGAAGAGGCGAACCCCTGTTATTATTGCATGGAAACAGCCAATCGATCAGCGTTTTTAAAAAACAGATTAAAGCATTCTCAAAAATTTATAAGGTTATTGCTGTAGATACCCGTGGACAAGGGAAAAGTACCGATTCTAGTACTCAGCCACTTTCATATGACCTCTACGCTGAGGATATGAAAACATTACTTGACTCTTTACATATCCGAAAAACCAATATTTTAGGTTGGAGCGACGGCGGAAATACGGGGTTGATCATGGCGGCTAAATATCCTACATATATAAAGAAACTCGCGGTTACCGGAGCATGTACAAACCCAAATGAAGCAGTTTCGGCCAGTACTTTAGAAGAGGTTAGCAAAGCAATTGAAAGTTTGAAAACCAGACAAGATGTTAAATCTAAGTATCAGGTTAGGTTATTTACCATGTTGCTTACCGAACCGCATATTACTGCTTTTGACCTGAAGAAGATTAAAGCACCAGTTTTGGTAATGGCAGGTGAGAAGGATATGATTTTAGAGAAGCACACTAAATTTATTGCGGCTAATATCTCTAAATCACAACTGTTTATTTTTAAGGGCGCTTCGCATTATGTGCCTGTAGAAATGGTTTCCGAATTTAATACCAAGGTACTTTTGTTTTTGGATGAATAAAAAACAATTAAGCTATTCGCCTTTCCCTAGCTTTATCTTTTACAACATTCCAACATTAAAACATTCCAACAATCCTTATCTTTGCAAACAGATGGAAAATATATTGGCAAAACATGATCTGGCAGGCGGATATTGCAACAGTTTAACAACTTATTCGAGGTATTTAACCCGAGAAGTTAACATAGGTGATATTGCTTTAGGCGGGCACAATCCAATCCGGATTCAATCGATGACCACTACCGATACCATGGATACATTGGGTACTGTAGCGCAGACGATCCGTATGGTAGAATCTGGTTGCGAATATGTTCGTATTACCGCACCGAGCATTAAAGAAGCCGAAAATCTGGCCAATATTAAAAAAGAACTACGTTTCCGAGGTTATAATGTGCCATTAATTGCCGATATCCATTTTACGCCTAATGCTGCCGAAATGGCTGCACGTATTGTAGAAAAAGTAAGGGTTAACCCAGGCAATTACGCAGATAAAAAGAAATTCGAAAATCTAGAATATACACAGGATGCTTACAATGCAGAGTTAAGCCGGATTTACAAAAAGTTTATTCCTTTAGTTAAAATCTGTAAAGAGTACGGCACCGCCATGCGTATCGGCACTAATCATGGATCACTGTCCGACAGGATTATGAGTCATTACGGCGATACTCCCCGTGGAATGGTTGAATCGGCCATGGAGTTTATCCGCATGTGCGAAGACCAGAATTATTATAACCTGGTGATCTCAATGAAAGCCAGTAATACCCAGGTGATGGTTCAGGCTTACCGTTTGCTGGTAGAAACTATGGCTAAAGAAGGGATGAATTATCCTTTGCATTTAGGCGTTACCGAAGCAGGTGATGGAGAAGATGGCCGCATTAAATCAGCCGTTGGTATTGGAACCTTATTAGAAGATGGTTTGGGCGATACCATTCGTGTTTCCTTAACCGAAGACCCTGAATTTGAAGCACCGGTTGCTAAAGCCCTGGCAGACCGTTATGCTTTAAGGAGTCCGAAGTTTGAAGTCGGAAGTCTCGAGTCGATTACATTACGCTCTACGCCCCACGCCCTACGCTCAACTTACAATCCCTACGAGTACAATCGCCGTATTACCACTACTGTACAGCATATTGGTGGTCATCACCATCCGGTAGTGATGATCGACGTTTCGAAAGAAAACTTAAAAGATCCTTACTTTTTAAGTTCAATTGGTTATAACTACAGTGCAGGTTTAGATAAATATAATCTGGCCGATCAGGCTTGCGATTTAGCCTTTTTAGGTGATAATTTGCCATCGTTCTCTTTCCCTGGGAATTTAAAGCAAATTTACAATTACAAAACCTGGTTAAAGCTTAAAAATAAAAACAACTGTCATCCTTTATATACGCTTACTGAATATGTTTCTGCGGATGTTAAAGATGAATTTTTGAATTTCGTACAGATTAATTCAAAACAATTTAGCAATACAACAATTGCACAATTGGATAACACCGTTGTTCTAATCCTCGAAACCGATGCAACACACGGAATGGCCGAGCAAAGGGCATTTTTTGTTGCTTTGCAGGAGAAAAATATTCAGACCCCTGTAATTATTAAGAGAACTTATCAGGATGCTGACGCAGATCATCTAATGCTTTATGCTGCAACCGATATTGGCGCTTTATTTACGGATGGCTTTGGAGATGGGGTATGGATTGATGCAGAAGGTCAAAATCTTTCGTTGATTAATTCTACCAGTTTTGGGATTTTACAGGCTACACGCACACGCATCAGTAAAACAGAATATATATCTTGCCCAAGCTGTGGCAGAACACTTTTCGATTTACAAGAAACCACGCAGTTGATCCGTTCACGCACCGACCATTTAAAAGGAATAAAAATCGGTATCATGGGCTGTATTGTTAATGGGCCAGGCGAAATGGCCGATGCAGATTACGGTTATGTGGGCACCGGGCCAGATAAAATTACCCTGTACCGTGGCAAAGAAGTGGTAAAGAAAAATGTAACTACTGCCTATGCGCTTGATGAACTGATCGACATCATTAAAGATGATGGCAACTGGGTAGAGAAGGTTTAATAATTAATACTGTGCACCGTGGTTTGTGTCCCCACAAACCACTATACTGTCATTCTGAGCGCAGCGAAGAATCTATATGCTGGTGCACAGAATTACAAACTACTGCGCCATTATCAATACCAGCATAGTTTTAACAGCAACAATATGCTCACAGCAGATTCTTCATTGCATTCAGAATGACAAAGGCTAGAGCACCATTTAATTTTCTAACCAATAAATCCTAAATTGCCTTAATGAACATCCCGGAGTTTCAACCCCTGTTTAACGAACTTAGAAACTGGCTTGCTGGCAAAGGCCTTGCTGATGGCGAACTCGTTTATTCTTACTTTTTTATTGGGCTGCTTGGCGTTATTCTATTTCTGTTCATCACCATATTTTTAACCCGACAGCTTTTTATTGGTGTGGTAAAAAGTGCAAAAACAAAGTCAGACTGGCAAAAAGCTTTATTCGAATTTAGGGTTTTCAGGGCATTTGCTTTAATATTTGGGGCCTATATCATCTATAATGTTGTTCCTTATCTTTTTATCGATTTTAAAAACGGGTTATTTTATGCGTTAATATTCGCTAAAATCTACATGGTTTTAGCTGTGATGTTTGCTGTAAATGCATTTCTGAATGCTTTGGTATCCATCATGGAATCATCAAAGAAATATGCCGATAAACCCATTAGAAGTTATAAACAGGTAGCCAAAATTGTATTTTATATTGTTGGTTTTGTGCTCATCCTGTCCATTATTCTTGGCGAATCACCGCTGTATGTTTTCGGTGGTTTTGGCGCAGTTACCGCTGTTTTTATTTTGGTTTTCAGAGATCCGATTTTAGGTTTTGTAGCTTCTGTACAAATGAGCGCCATTGACCTGGTTAGGGTAGGCGATTGGATTACCGTAGAGAAATATGGTGCAGATGGTGAAGTAACTGAAATAAATTTAACAACCATTAAAGTGCGTAATTGGGATAAAACGGTAACCATTGTGCCGAGTTATGCCATTGTTAGTGAGTCGTTTAAGAACTGGCGTGCGATGGAAGAAAGTGAGGGGCGAAGGATTAAACGCCACATAAATATCAAGATTTCAAGTATTAAATTCTGCGATGAAGAGCTGATTGGAAGGTTGCAGAGCATCGATTTTTTGAAAGATTACCTTAAAGAAACGCAGGCTTTTATAGAGAGGTATAATGCCGAAAATACAGTAAATCCCAATAATCTGGTTAACGGCCGCCACATGACCAATATTGGCACTTTTAGGGTTTATGCAGAGAAATACCTGGAGAGTAACCCTTATATCAATACCGATTTAACGTTTATGGTGCGCCAGTTACAGGCTACAGAAAACGGATTGCCGATCGAAATTTATGTTTTCTCGAAAGAAAAAGGCTTAAAACGTTTTGAAGAAGTTGCCGCAGATATTTTTGATCATTTGTTGGCAGCAGTACCATACTTCGACCTCGAAATTTTCCAAAGCCCTAGTGGCAGCGATATGCGAAATTTTGTAAGGAGAGGGGATGATTAGATAATTAGGGTTTGATGGCAATCAATTTAGGTGGTCGTCACCCTGGATTTATTTATACATGTTTCCTGCAATATAGACCCTGAAATAAATTCAGGGTGACGACCGCTTGGGTAATAATTATCCTTCATCCAAAAATAACAAAACCTTTTCACAAACCTTAAACAACAGCGGTGGCAAAGTTTCATTGGTATAAGGTTGCGTAGCGCCGTAAACATGGTTAGCGCCTTCAATTTTAACTAATCTGCTATTCGGATTGGCCTCCGCCAAAGTCTGTGCGGTTTCAAAAGGAACATTTACATCATCATTGCCATGGATAATCAACCAGGGGATGTTTACCCGTTTTGCAGCATCTAAAATATTCAATGCTGCAGCATTCTCTTCCAGATCTTCCAATAAACCAACATTTAAAGGCATTTGCTCTTTGGTACGGGCATTAGTAACGAAGATTCTGCCATTTTTTTTCCATTCGGCTTCCTGTTCTTTTTTCCACAGACTGGCAAAATCGCCAATGGCACTCCAGGTTACCAGTTTGTTGATCCTTAAATCATTCGCAGCCTCAATAATTGATAATCCGCCACCGCGGCTATGACCTATCAGGTTTACCTTTGTATCCTTACCGTATGCTTTTTCGATAAAATCTAGTACCGCATTTAAATCAAAAAGTTCTTTTGATACGGTATTATTGGCAAAAGTATCAATATCGGTTACATCTTTTGGGTCATTAACTGGCACACCGCTATGCGATAAATTGAACTTAATGTAACGGTAACCATTGCTGGCAAAATGCCTGGCCACTAAATTGTGAGCACCCCAATCTTTAAAACCTTTAAAGCCATGAACAAAAAGTACAATGGGCGTATTAGGGTTTTTCTCATCGAAAGTGATATCACCAATAATTAATTTTCCGTCAGAACCGCTAAGGCTAAAATTGCTTTGTGTAATCATAATTTAAAGGAATTGGTATAAAATATAAACCTACGAAATCTAATTTTGTTGTGATGTTTGGTGTTTAGATCAGAGGAATATTAATCACAACCCCTATTAAATAGCCCTGATGAAAATGGAAATCCCTTTTGGAACAGTTGAATTGTCGTTTATAAATTTTATCCAAAAGGATTGAAATGTACAGCAGGAGAGAACCTTTCCCATCGGCACTGGGACTGCGCTTCAAAAATGGAGCATATATTCCATCAGGAAATTAACACTACTGCAAGCTTTCTCGTCTTCTTAACCAACAATAAAACTCCAAAAACAATTTCTAATATTCCATAAAAATAAATTAAAAGCCAGGTGAAGGCAACCATTTTGGCATATTCACGTAATATACTGCAGTGGATAAAAAGTGGTTACATTCAGTCAGGGCGTAGAAGAGGGCGTAAATTCAGAGAAAAATTTTACGATTGGTTTGTTCATATAAATCAATATGCTTTGATTAATCTTTAAGTTCTTTATTTAAAACCGTTCTAAATTGATGTAAATTACAGGTTAATGACAGTCACATGCGTTCACCCTGTTACTTTTGTATCCCGATAATAGTTAATAACGGAAGCACTTGGAATATTTAAAAGTAATAGCTTTTACGCATCACCACATCGACCTGAAATCTTTAGGGAAATTAGTTATTTGTGATCAGAGTTTAGATAGCAGGTTGAAGAATGTTCAAGCAGAACTTCCCGTTAGTGAAATCTTCTATATTGGAACCTGTAACCGTGTGGAGTTTGTTTTCCTTACCAAAGAGAAAACCGACAAAGAATTTGTAACCAGATTCCTAACTGTTTTAGACATGGGACTGCCTCCTGAATTTATGGAGCGTTTTCTTGATAATGTTACAGTATACGAAAACGAAGAAGCTTTTAACCATTTGCTCAGAACATCGTGCTCTTTAGAGAGTTTAGTGGTTGGTGAAAAGGAAATTCTTGCCCAGATCCGTAAAGCTTACGAAAACTGCCGCGATGCAGGTTTTACTGGCGATTACATGCGTATGATTATGGACCGTGTGGTTAAAACCGCAAAAGAAGTTTATACGCACACCAATATTTCAAAAAATCCGGTTTCTGTTGTTTCATTGGCCTACCGTAAGCTAAAGGAATTAAATATGTGTGGCAACTCACGTATCTTGATTATTGGCGCCGGCGAAACCAATCAGAACATTGCAAAATACCTCAACAAACATAAATACTCCAATTTCTCGATTTTCAACCGTACGTTTTCTAAGGCTGAATCTTTGGCACAAGAACTAGGTGGTAAGGCTTATCCTTTAGCAGCCCTTGAAGATTTTAATGAAGGATTTGATGTGATCATTACCTGTACCGGCTCAACCGAGGCAATTATTAACGAAGCCTTATACGCCAAACTTTTAAATGGCGATCAGGGTAAAAAGGTAATTGTAGATTTAGCCATTCCGAATGATGTTACGCCTGCTGTGATCCATAACAACCCTGTACATTATATTGAGGTAGAATCGCTAAAAGAGGTAGCGCGCAAAAATATCCAGGAACGTTACAACGAACTGGTACATGCCGAAGAAATTATAAGCAATAACATTACCGAATTTTTCTCTGTTTTAAAACAACGCCGTATCGAATTAGCGATGCAGGAAGTGCCAAGAAAGATTAAAGAGATCAAAAATACAGCCATAAATGGTGTATTTGCCGATGAAATTAGTCAGATGGATGAAGCCTCACGCGAAGTTTTAGAACGTGTAATGAACTACATGGAGAAAAAATACATCAGCGTTCCAATGGTAATGGCAAAAGAAATCCTGGTAAATCAACCTTAATTATCCCGCAAAGATTGCTAAGGGCAGGCGCTAAAAACGCTAAGTCTCGTTTCCATCATTTTTTTCTGTCATTCGCTTCCTCAATATTTAGTGGAGGCCCAATAGAAAAATCGTCATCTCGACTGAAGCGCAGCGAAATGGAGAGATCTTTATAGACCGATTTAGATTCGCTTATCACTCCAATAAACTTTCCGAATGACTAAAAAATGTGATACCGATTCCGTAATGTCATAGAAATCCTTTAAATTATCCCTTCTGTAACCTCACTGTCTCATTTTTAAACAATTCATGGTATAAACCACTAATTAAATTAAATTTGCAACTCATTTAACCTTTATAGTGAAGAAATTAACCATTGGAACACGCGGTAGCGACCTGGCTTTATGGCAAGCAAATCATATAAAAGATGAATTGGCTGCTATTGGAATAGAAGCAGAAATAAAAATCATTAAAACGCAGGGCGATAAAATCCTGAATTTAAGATTGGATAAACTGGAAGGCAAAGGCTTTTTTACCAAAGAATTGGAAGAAGAGCTTTTGGGTGGAACGATTGATCTGGCTGTACATTGCCTTAAAGATTTACCTACTACACACCCTGAAGGATTGATCATTGCCGCTTTACCACCACGTGAAGAAGCAAGCGAATACCTATTGATTTTAAAAGATTGTGTAGATGTTTCGCAAAAGCTTTCGTTAAAAAAAGGCGCAATGGTTGGCACTTCATCTAATCGCCGCAAAGCTCAGTTATTGGGTTTACGTCCCGATTTGGAGGTTGAAGATTTACGCGGAAATGTACCCACCCGTATCCAAAAACTTCGTGATGAAGATTATGATGCCATTCTGATTGCAAAAGCTGGCGTTAAACGCTTAAATCTTGATGTGAGCGATTTGCATGTAGAAGAATTAGAAACTACAGAGTTTATCCCGGCACCCGCTCAGGGGGCTTTGGCTATTCAGATCAGGGAAAATGATACCGAGCTTTTTGATGCATTGCAAAAATTGCACGACCCGGAAACGGCAGAGACTGTAACTGTAGAGCGTAAGGTGTTAAACCTTTTCGAAGGCGGTTGCCATATGCCATTGGGCTGTTATTGTAAAAAAGAAAACGGAAAATTCGAAATATGGACTTCAAAAGCCGAAACGGCCGACCATTTTCCTGAGCGTTTGTTTTTACGTGCAGAAAGTACCGAAGGTTTGGCAGAAAAAATTGTGGCCAAGTTTAATGTAGAAAGAAAGAAACCAGCGAAGGTTTTCATCTCACGCGAAATTGGCGAACACAGTTATTTCCGTAGAGCATTAGAAAATAATAATATTGAAATAGAAGGACGTTCGTTGATCCGTACATTTCCGATAGTAACGGTTTTAGATCAGTTTATCTTAAGACACGTAGACTGGGTTTTCTTCAGCAGCCGCAATAGTGTAGAATATTTTTTCAACTTAAAACCGGTATTGCCAAAGAAAGCAAGGTTTGGCGTGGTAGGAAGAGGATCAGAAGATGCCCTGCGTAAATTTGGCCATATTGCCGATTTTGTTGGCGAGAGTGGCGATATTACCGAAGTTGCAGAAGATTTTGCGCAATTGGTTGGCGGTCAGCAAATCCTGTTTCCAAGAGCACAGGATTCTTTACAATCGATTCAGAAATCATTACCAGCTGATGCTAAAATAATCGATCTGCCGATTTACGAAACGGTAATCGAAGATGATATTGACCAAAGTTATGCCGATGTGCTGATTTTTACCAGTCCATCAAATGTTGATGCCTATTTCGCTGATAATTTATTGGAACCTGGCCAACAGGTAATTGCCATTGGAAACTCTACCGGTAAGAAATTTGATGAAATGGGCGTGAAGTATGCCTTGCCTTATTCGCCTGATGAAATTGGACTAGCTGAGGCAGTGTTTGGAATAGAGATTAGGTAAGGTTTGGGGTAGAAGGTTTAGGGGGGGAAGTTTAGCGTTTAAGGTTCAAAATAGTTAAGTCTTGATACCCGATACTATAATCTGGATACTAAATCTAAAAATCTGTGCAATCATCCCGAAGGAAAAAATAGAAAGATATTCAAGTCTCGATACTTGATACTAAATACTTGATACTAATAAAATGTTAAATCGTCCGCGTAGATTAAGGAAAAACCCATTGGTGAGAGAGATGGTAGCCGAAACCCGGTTATCGAAAGATATGTTTGTGTACCCTTATTTTATAGTGCCAGGCAGCAATGTTACACACGCCATTGATGCCATGCCAGGGGTGAACCATTATTCGGTTGATACCCTGGTTAAGGATGTAGCGGCCGGATTGAAAAAAGGACTCAACAAAATTATGCTTTTCGGTGTGGGCGATGAAAAATCTGAAGACGCGAAATCTGCTTATCATGATCATTCATTGGTTCCAACTGCTGTTCGTGAATTAAAAAAACAGTTCGGTGATGATTTATATGTAATTACCGATGTTTGCGTTTGTTCTTATACCACCCATGGCCATTGCGGTATTTTAGAGAACGATTATGTTCAAAACGATAAAACAGTAGCGGTAATCGCTAAAATGGCTTTAACACATGCCGAAGCTGGTGCTGATATGTTTGCGCCGTCTGACATGATGGACGGAAGGATTGAAGCCATACGTAATCTCTTAGATGAGAATGGCTTTGTAAATGCAGCTATTATGAGCCATGCCACAAAATTTGCTTCTGCATATTATGGTCCTTTTAGAGAGGCTGCAGACTGTGCACCAAGCAAAGGGGATAGGAAAGCATATCAGATGGACTTCAGAAATCCATTAGAGGCTTTACGAGAAGCGCAGCTGGATGAACAAGAGGGTGCTGATGTGTTAATGGTGAAACCAGGTTTAGCTTATCTGGATATTATCCAAAGGTTAAAACAGGATACCAATTTGCCTATTGCGGTTTATAATGTATCAGGCGAATACTCCATGGTAAAAGCAGCTGCCGAACGCGGTTGGATAGATGAACAAAAAGTAGTAATGGAGACCATGCATGCCTTCGCCCGCGCAGGCGCAAGTATTATTACCACTTACCATATTAAAGATATTTTAAATAACAACTGGATTTAGATAAGCTGAAAGCTTAAAGCAAAAAGACCAAAGCCATTTTATAGCGCTTTACTTTTCGCTTTAAGCTTTAGTCTTTCAGCTTTAAGCTTAATAAAAATGTTAGATTCATTAAAGAAAATGTTTTCAGGCAACGAAGCCGATATTCCGGTAAATACAGGTAGTAAACCTGATATTTCGAGAGTAAAATCTGCTGAATTGTACGAAAAATCAAAAACGTATTTCCCAGGTGGGGTAAACTCACCTGTTAGGGCTTTTAAATCTGTTTACGGTACACCACTTTTTATCGAAAAAGGTGATGGCTGTTATATATGGGATGCCGATGGTAATCAGTTTATTGATTTCTGTGGCAGTTGGGGGCCATTAATTTTGGGACATAACAATCCTAAAATCCGCGAGAAAGTTGCCGAGGTAATGCAGAACGGAATGAGCTTTGGTGCGCCAACAGCTTTAGAAAATGAATTGGCTGAGCTGATTATTAAAAACAACCGTTTTGTAGAGAAAATCCGTTTTACGAGTTCAGGTACCGAAGCGGTAATGTCGGCCATTCGTTTGGCAAGAGGTTTTACCGGTCGCGATAAGATTTTAAAGTTCGAAGGCTGTTACCACGGTCATAGCGATTCGCTTTTGGTTAAAGCAGGTTCTGGTTTGGTTACTTTTGGTGAAACCTCTTCTGCGGGTGTGCCAAAATCTTTTGCTGAAGAAACCATCGTTGTACCCCTAAATGATAAAACAGCTATCGAACAAGCTTTTGCTCAGTTCAAAGACCAGATTGCTGCGGTAATTATTGAGGGTATTCCGGCAAATAATGGTTTGATTATTCAAGATGAAGAATATATTCATTTTTTACGTAAAATTTGTACGGATAACGGTTCTCTTCTGATTTTTGATGAAGTTATTACCGGTTTCAGGGTAGGTTTTGAAGGAGCTGCTGCACATTATGGCATTACACCTGATATTGTTACTTATGGCAAAATCATTGGTGGCGGCTTACCTGTTGGGATGTATGGTGCACGTGCTGAAATTATGGCACATATCTCTCCTGATGGTGGTGTGTATCAGGCAGGTACCTTGTCTGGAAACCCGGTGGCTATGGCAGCAGGCATTGCAACATTAACAGAGTTGAACAAATCAAGCTTTTACAAAGATTTAAATGCCAAAGCGCAAGAATTTGTAGCCAGTATTCAGCGTTTTGCAACCGCACGTAACTATAAATTTAAGGTATTTACCATTGGTTCTATCTTCTGGTTTGCTTTTACCGATAAAGATAAAATCCAATCGGCTGATGATATTGATGCCAGCAGCATGGAGAAATTCAAAATTATGCACCGCGAGTTATTGAATAGAGGAATTTATTTAGGCCCATCGGGATATGAAGTTGGTTTCGTATCTTCAGCACATACTAAGATCGAATTGGAGAAAGCGAAACGTGCTATTTTTGAAGCATTAGATTTAGTGTTTAAGAAGTAAGGCTTTTTTGTTTAACCACAGAGGACGCTGAGTTTCCATAGAGAGTAAGAAGTTGTTAACCATAAAAGACATATAAAAAATAATAAGTTGGGCTATAAACTTTGAGAGAATGGTACCATCCTTAATTTCAATGAGGACTACCTGGAAAAGTGGGGCAATAAAACAATCTGTGAAATCCAAAAATCTGTGTAATCAACCCGGAGGAAAAATGGTTCGTGAGGACACAAACCATGGCGATATAAAATAATCGGTGAAATCACATTATCTGTGTAATCAACCCGAAGGAAAAGATATTTAAAATTAAAAGCCCCTTTAGGGGTTGGGGTATGAAGAAATCTATAATTATATTTTACGCATTATTGCTTTACGCACTGATTCAGCTCATTTCGTGGGGAACATTGGTGGTGCGTTTGCAGCCAAGCCGCATGACCATGATTATGGGCGAAGGTTCGGTGTTTTTGTTTTTGCTCTGTATCGGCGGTTATTTCCTTCATCAATCGTTAAAACGTGAAGATAAATTGAGGGAACAGCAGCAAAACTTTCTGATGTCGATTACACATGAGCTGAAATCACCTTTGGCGGCGATAAAACTTTCTATCCAAACCATTGTTAAACGTGATTTGGATAAGGCACGCCAAACTTCATTGCTTAACAATTCGCTAAAAGATATTGAGCGTTTGGATGATCTGGTTGAAAATATGTTGTTGGCCACCAAAATTGAAAACCGTTCCTATACTTTTCCGAAGGAAGAATTTAACTTCTCGGAGCTGGTATATAAAATCACGGATAGGTTACAGGTTCATTCTTGTGGATGCGAGCAGATTATAAATGCTAAAATTCAGCCAAATTTGCAGTTAGTGGGTGACAAATTTGCCTTATCGTCAGTAGTAACCAATTTAATTGAGAATGCGGTGAAGTATTCGAACCCTTGTGATGAGATAAATGTGCATTTAAACAAAGTTGACGGGCATATTCAATTAAGTGTGGTGGATCAGGGGCCGGGTATTTCAGATGCCGAAAAAATGTTGATATTTGATAAGTTCTACCGCGTTGGTAACGAGAATGTCAGAAAAGCGAAAGGAACAGGTTTAGGCTTGTTTATTGTGAAAGAGGTTTTACAATACCATGATGCAGATATTACAGTAAAAGACAATTTGCCTCAAGGAAGTATTTTTGAAGTAACATTTAGTTAATCTCAATTATGTCACAAAAATTAAGAATTCTATTGGTAGAAGACGAGGATCACTTGTTAGATGCTATCAAATTAAACCTCGAACTTGAGGGTTATAAAGTTCACGCCGTTAAAGATGGCAAAACCGCTCTTAAAATTTTTAAAGAAGAACGCTTTAATCTAATTATTTTAGACGTAATGTTGCCTGAAATGGATGGTTTCCAGGTTTGCGAAACAATCCGTTTAGAGAATGCAGAAGTTCCGATTATGTTTTTAACAGCTAAAAACACTTCGGAAGACCGTGTTTTAGGTTTGAAAAAAGGAGCTGACGATTATTTGGTTAAACCTTTCAACTTAGAAGAATTAATTCTTCGTGTTGGTATTTTGGTTAAACGCAGTTTAAAATCTGATGATTTAAAAGAATTGAATTCTTACAAAATCGGTGATAAAACAATCTATTTTAACTCTTTCGAATTAAAACACGATGATGGTACCATCACTCCGTTAACCAAAAAGGAAACGATGTTGTTGAAGCTATTGATCGAGCGTAAAAACGATGCGGTTTCAAGAGAGCAGATTTTAGAAACTGTTTGGAATTATGATGTTTATCCTTCAACAAGAACAATCGATAACTTCATTTTAACTTTCCGTAAGTATTTCGAACCAGATCAAAAAAATCCAGTTTATTTCCACTCTATCCGTGGTGTAGGCTATAAATTTACTGATAGTCATTAATGTACAATAATAAAGGCAGATATGCTTTAATGGCAGTTTTTGCGCTTGCTGCATTGGTTTGTGTATTTTACAATCAATATCAGCTGGCCGCTGTTTCAGGACTGTTGTTTGTCTTTGTTATTTGGAGCCATTTTAAGCATAGTTCGGTTTTGATGGCATCAAAACATTTCAAGAATAACGAATTCGGTAAAACCAAAGCCTTATTGGCTGAGGTGGTTAAGCCAGAGCGCTTGGCTAAAAGCCGAAGGGGTTATTACGAATTCATGCAAGGCAATATGGCTTTGAAGGAAGAAGACTATGATAAGGCAGAGTATCACTTTCAGTTGGCAAGCCGCTTTCCGGTGGGAGGTAAAAATGAGAAATCGTATGTACTGATCCATTTGGCTAATCTCGCCTTGCGGAAGAAAGATAGAGAAAGGGCAGAAGCTTATACGAAATTGGCCAAAGAGTTTGCCGAAACGCAACGCTCGAAAGACATTATCGTTAAAATTGAAAAAGAAATAAGCAAGTTATAATATTAATATTGTCATTTTGAATAACGAAGCACCAGTTTAGGGATAAAAAGGTACTTCGTTTTTTTTTTATTTATACCTTTGCAAAATTAAATTTTAGGCAGTCCGTCATCCTGAACTCAGTTCTGGATCTAACTAAAGAAAGATGCTGAAATAAATTCAGCATGACGCGTAGTGCAACACCAAATACAATCATGAAGAATAACTTATTTTTAGACGCAGCATTTTCAAAACAAACCGAACGCCCACCAGTATGGATGATGCGTCAGGCAGGTCGTTTTATGCCACAATATTGGGAAATTAAAAACAAATACTCTTTTTTAGAGATGTGTAAAAATCCAGAAATTGCAGCAGATGTGACCATGTTACCTGTCGATTTGTTGGATATTGACGCCGCCATTTTATTCTGTGATATTTTGGTAACCGGCGAGGCTATGGGTGGTGATTTGAGTTTTACTCAAGGCGTTGGACCTAAATTTGCAAACCCCGTACGTACCGCTCAAGACATCGAAAACTTAAATGTTGATTGTCTGGACGAATTGCAATATGTTGCTGATGCGATTAAAGTGATTCAACAACGATTGGATAGCAGAATTCCATTGATCGGTTTTGCAGGTGCACCATTTACGGTAATGAGTTATTTAATTGAAGGTGGTTCATCTAAAGATTTTAAATTAACCAAGCTCTTTATACACAATCAGCCAGAATTGGCACACAAACTTTTGGCTAAAATTGCTAAAGTAACGGCTGACTACCTGAATCTTCAGATTGCTGCTGGTGTTAATGCTGTTCAGATTTTCGACAGTTGGGCACTTGCTTTATCATGGAATGATTATCAGGAGTTTTCTCACCGTTATATTCAGGAAATTATTGCTAACCTAAACAGAAAAGATATTCCGGTGATTTCTTTTTGTAAAGGAAGCTCAGTTTTTGCTCCGATTATGGCAGAAGCTAAACCCGATGTAATTTCAGTTGATTGGAACGCTGATTTATTGAACATTAAAAATGCTTTGCCAGCAGGCATTGCCGTTCAGGGAAATTTAGATCCACATATTTTATATGCTGACAAAGCCGTAATTAAAGCACAGATCCATAAATTATTTGAACGCATGCGTGGTACCGAAGGTTTTATCTTCAATTTGGGCCATGGTATAATGCCAGATATTCCTTTCGATAATGTGAAGTATGCAATTGAGGTGGTAAAGGAGTTTAGGTATTAAAACCTAAATTCAAACTCATTTGCTTATATTAGCTTAAATTATTTTATCATTCATGACAGTTAAATCATTACGCGACGAAGATAAATTGCCAATAAAAAAGGTAATTAATGCCATAAATAAAACGATGGATGATGTTCTTCGCGTAGTGGATGCTATGGATTTAGGTAGAACCGAGGTGAAAACCGATGGCGTTTACAGAACTTTCAATAATGGCGAGACTGTAAAAATTTCTTCTGGAAATTTTTCAAAAAAAAGAGTTGAAAAGAAAAAGATTAAACTTTTTTGATAATGGCCATCAAGCCTAAGCTAAGAATTTTTGCAGGACCAAATGGGGCTGGTAAAACAACGCTTTATAATTCAATTAAGCCAATTTATTTTTCTACTAAACTTTTTGTAAATGCTGATAATTTAGAGTCAGATTTTAAGAAGAATAATTTTTTAAATCTTTCAGAGTTCGATATAAGTTGCTCACAAGCCGAATTTGAAAAATTCAATACCTCAAATGGATTATATGCTAAGGCTTGTTTCTCAAAAAAAAGCTGGAATTTAGTTGTAAAAGAAAATGTTATTGTAAAAGAAGAATATGATTACCTTAATTATAATTCTTATCATTTCGCAATAATAGCTGACTTTATTCGCCATAAATTGATTGAGTCTAAAAAATCATTTTCTTTCGAAACGGTTTTTTCTCATCCGTCGAAATTGGAACTAATCGAATTTGCACATCAAAACAACTATAAGGTTTATTTATATTTCATTGGAACAGAGACGCCAATAATAAATTTAGAACGAGTAAAAGATAGGGTAAAAAAAGGAGGCCATTTTGTTGATGGAGATAGGATAGAGAAGCGTTATTTTCTTACAATGGATTTACTTATAGATATGTTAAAAGAAGTTGATGAAACTTATCTTTGGGATAATTCGGCGGGTAAACATATTTATGTTGGAAATATTAAACGTGGAATTTTAAATCTTGAATTTTTGAATATCCCGAATTGGATAGAGACCTATATTTTGAATAAAATAAAATAATGATAGAAACCTTATTGCCATATTATCACTATTTTCTTGCAGTACACATTGTATTTGTAATTAGCTGGATGGCAGGACTGTTTTATATCCTGAGTCTTTTTATTTACCATACCGAGGCTAAAGATAAACCCGAACCTGAAAAAACTATCCTCCAAAAACAGTTTGTTAAAATGGAGGCTACTTTATGGAAAATTATCGCCATGCCGGCCATGATCATTTCTGTTTTGGCAGGGGTATCTATGCTAACTTTAAACCAAGGTTTGCTTCAAGCCGATTGGATGTGGGTTAAGCTAGGTTTTGTTGTCGGTTTACTCATTTATCATTTCATCTGTCAAAACATCGTTAAACAGCTTAAAAATAACCAATACAAGCTAACGAGCTTTCAGTTGAGGTTATGGCGTGAGCTGGCGACGATTTTTATGATTGCCATTGTATTTGTGGTCATCCTAAAAAGTGCCATTAATTGGATTTACGGTTTAATAGGGATAATGGGCATAGCAATGGCCATTATGATTGCGGTTAAACTGTATAAAAATTATCGTAAAAAGCGAGGTGAATAATTTTTGTATCACAAAGACACTAAAACAATAAGAATATTCTTTAATACTAAGTTTCAAAATCTTTGAGTCCTTTGTGCCTTAATGGTGATTGGATAAATAACTTTGTTTCCTTTGCGTAAACTTGCACCGACTTCTTTATACTTGATACCCTGTACTTGATAATTTAATAAAAAACTATTCTAAATTTGGGCGATAAAATCAAAGCGCATGTTTACAAATACAGGTCTGAAAAAGACCTTACTCTTAATACCATTTCTTTTTAGTGCTTATTTCGCTTCGGCACAGTTTGATCAATCGGCTTTCGAAAACCGGATCCGTCCAGATAGCAGCTTAACCAATGAGGTTCATTTTAATTTTTACAATTTAAACTATGTCCGTAATTACGAGTATACCAACGATTTTCATGATGGTTATACTTTGTACGGAACACAGTTGCAGCCTCAGATCGTTTATTATGCGCATCCTAACCTGGCGATTACCGCCGGTGCTTTTATCAGAAAGGATTTTGGTAGAAACGGAATTTCGGATGCTAAACCTTTGTTTAGCGTAAAATATCATAAAAGAAACCTTACTTTAATTTTTGGAAGTTTAGAGGGCAATATTCAACATAAGTATATCGAGCCATTATACGATTTTGAAAGAACCTTAACCACGCCAATTGAATATGGAACACAGTTATTGGTAGAGCGCAAGAAATTTACTTTAGATGCCTGGATTGCCTGGCAGAAAATGATTTATAAGGGTGATCCAGCCAAAGAGGAAATTATTGGTGGTTTATCTACAGAAAGCACCATTTCAGAAGGTAATGGCTGGAAGTTTAGTTTGCCTGCCCAATTTTTGGCTTTCCATCAAGGTGGGCAAATAGATGTACTTAAAGAAATTCCGATTACCACCATGTTTAATGGAGCAACTGGTTTAAAACTGCACAAAGCAATTAATGCCAACATTAAACAGGTATATACCGACAACTATATTGCGGTGTATAAAGATTTTTCTCCTGATAAAAGAAGAGCTTACCAAGGTGGCTTTGGTTTATGGTTAAATGCGGGTGTAGAAAGTAAATGGGGCAGTTTGGTGGCTTCTTACTGGAAAGGCAACAATTTTATTTCGATTAAAGGAATGCCACTTTATGAATCGGTTTCAGATAACCTGTACAGTCCAGGTTTGAAGCAAAGTGCTAGAAACATTGTTTCGTTGCGTTATGCGTATCAAAAAGAATTAATTCCACATTTATACCTTGATGTACGTTTCGAACCGCATATCGATCTTGATCATACCGATAAGCAACTTCAGTTTAACCACTCATTCTTCTTAACTTATAAACAAGATTTTAAATTGTTTAAGGTGAAAAAGGATGGAAGGTAGAAGTTAGGAAGGTTGAAGGTAATTTAACTAATCCATTACAAACCCTGTAGGTATCTAAAACCTGCGGGGTTTTATTGTTTTAAGCCTGTCCTATGTTTCTAAACCCGATAGCAGCGGAAAACACGAAGGTGAGGAACGAACCGAGGCTTTGAAGCAGATAGCTCCAAAGGAGTGCCTTTGGCACGGGACTGCTGCTCCCGATGAAATGCTGAATGTTCATTTTCAAATAAAAAATCTATATCTTTCTTGAAAAAAAATCAGTGCTATATCTTTCTGATAATCAGTAGGTAAAATGCTTATTTTAACTTTATTTAACTTTTTTTCTCACCTCATGCAACCATTGTTTGTAATCTGCCATCTTCTATTTACAAACACACAATGAAATTGACGCGAAGCTATACGATAAACGATTTGATGGAAGGCTGCAAAGCTGGCGACCGGAAGATGCAGGAGCTGCTTTATAAGCAAACTGCATCGAAGATGTTGGCCGTTTGTATGCGCTACGCCAAAGATAGGATGGAGGCAGAGGATGTGCTGCAGATGGGTTACATCAAAATCTTTCAAAAAATAAAAGAGTATAGGGGGGATGGTTCTTTTGAAGGCTGGATTAGAAGGGTTATGGTGAACACTGCAATTGAAAGTTACCGTAAAAATTTACGCAGCTTAAATGTGGTTGAAATAGATGAAGCTTACGAGCAACCATCAACCGGATTTGATTTTGGCACTTTAGGGATGCAGGATTTAATGAAGGTGATACAAAAATTGGCAGATGGTTACCGCATGGTTTTTAACATGTACGTAATTGAAGGCTATTCGCACAAAGAAATTGGAGAAACGCTTGGGATCTCAGAAGGCGCGAGTAAATCGCAACTGTCGAGGGCAAGAGCAATATTAAAAGAAGAAATTATAAAAATGGAGGGATTTGGTTATGCAACCTATACGGGATAAGGATTTTGATCAGTTATTTAAGGATGCTTTTGCTGATGCGGAAGTAACGCCTTCGAGGGATTTATGGAGCAATATTGAAAGCGAAATAGCACCTAAGAAAAAAAGAATCATACCGATTTATTGGTTATCGGCAGCCGCTGTATTATTGATCGCTACGATTGGGATTTTGGTTTATCAACAACAAGACAGTACTAACGGAGATAAAAAATTGGCGAATAATACAATTGAAAAAAAGAAACCAGCGGTGCGGGTACAGACCATTAAAGATTCTTCGGCTACAATTGTTGCACCAGTTGAAAATATCGCACCAGTTTTGCCAGTTCAACCTAAGGCGGTAAGTGTTATTGCCAAAACAAAGGTGAAACATGAAGTTAAACCTGCTGTGGAGCAACAGCGGATAGTTACTGCCCCTGAAATGCAAAAGCAAGAAACAGTTGTAGCTAAAGTTGTAGAACCAAAAAAAGATATTAAAGCAGAAATCGAAGAGGCAATTTTACAGCCAAAAGAAGAGGTTGTAACTGCGCTTGTTGCAACGCCAGTTAAAACGGATGCACCTATTAACGATAACGAACAAAGTAATAAAGGCATCCGTAATGTTGGCGATGTGGTAAACCTCATTGTTAATAAAATGGACAAAAGAAAAGATAAACTGATCCAGTTCCGTACGGATGATGATGATTCTTCTTTGGCATCGATCAATATTGGTCCATTTAAAATAGGTAAACGAAATAAGAAGTAAGCCAGGATTGATCAGGATTTACAGATTTTAGGATTCAAACCATTCACTCATTTAAGTCATTCACTCACTATTCAATAATTCACTCATTCAATAACTCAATAACACACACATATATGAAACGTCTAATTTATACAACACTTTTGGTAAGCGTGCTTGCCGGTGTTATGGCTCCAGGTGCTTTTGCACAACAAGATAGTACCAAGAAGAAAATGGATTACAGTGAAGGACATGGTATCATCATTAAAACCAAATCTACAGATTCAGTTAAAAAAGGCCGTTTTGTAGGCGGAATTACTTTTACCAGAGTTGATTTAGGTTTCTCCAGATTAATCGACAATGGCAGTTTCAACTTATCGCCAAACAACGATTTTTTGGATTATAAAGGTGGCAAAACCAGTACTTTCTCTTTCGATGTTTTGCAATTGGGCTACCGTTTCAACTCTAACTTTAAGGTTTATGTAGCCGGTGGTTTCGACTGGACATTGATCCGCTTGCGAAAAGACATTACTATTGCTAAAAACTCCAACGAATTTGTATATACCGATCAGGCACCTGTACATTTTTCAAAAAACCGATTCTCGAGCAGTTATGTACACATTCCCTTAAACTTCGAATTCCGTACCAGCGAAAACAAAAACAGCAAAAGATTTTACCTGGTTTTAGGTCCGGAGGTTAGCTTTTTGTTAAACGGAAAAATTAAACAGATAAGCGAAGAACGTGGTAAAGAGAAACAGTATGATAGCTACCACTTTCAATCGGTTCGTTACGGAGGTACAGTTAGATTTGGTTATGGTGGTATAGGATTATTTACCAAGTATTATTTTAACGACATGTTTACTACCTCGCAACAAGCTGGCTTAAAAAATATGAGTTTCGGGGTTACATTTGGATTAAATTAACGCCCCTAAATCCCCCTGAAGGAGGACTTAAAATTCTCTCAAAAAGAAAAGGAGAGGTTGACACACAAATAAACAGATCCTGTTTCGGTTAGGCGAGACAGGATTTTTTATTTTATAATGTTTTTAGAAACATTGTAGGCGTTAATACACTTAGCTTACTCCTTTTGTAGTCTTTAATATTTCGCGTAATTATAGCATTAATTGATCCATGGTTTTCAGCCGAAAAATTTTGGAGTGCATCTTCAAAATCTGTGAATTCAGAATCGATTGAAGTCAAAATAACATTTTTGTCAATTATTAAAATATCTAAAAAAGTAAATAATATCTTAAAGTCGGCCAAAATATCTTTATGACTAAAGTGTTTTCTCAACAAATAATACGTGTTGGCTATTATTAAACCCGAAACAAAACCATTGATTTTTTGGTTGACACATAAATTCAGAATTTTTGATGAATCAATAAAAAATGGTTCTCGTTTCAGAAAAAAATCAAGTAAAACATCAGAATCAATGAGAATGTTATCTTTCATTATTATTTAAATATTTTTGATATTTCTCATCCTTGACTTTCTGTAGTTCTTTTTTATAATCATAATCATCAGGTAGTTCTACTTTCGGGCGGAGCATCAAAGATTTTATGATCGGAGAAAGCTCATCATCGTCTCTTACAATCTCTTCTTTTTTGATAACAGCTTTTAAATAATTTTCTACCACTGCAGATAGGCTTCTGCCTTGCTGTTCTGCATAAGCTTTTGCCTGTTTAATAACAGACTTATCTATAGTTAAGGTTAGTTTAGTGTTCATGGCCTTATAATTGCTGATGTCAAGATGTATTGATGTAAAGATACATAGATGCTTGGATACGTGCAAAAATAAAATATAACACACGTGTAATTTTGTTTGCACCTTAAATCTTCCACCTTAAAACCCTCTACCTTTTTCTTATCTTTACCACGTGAGCAATACCATAATCAACGTTAAAAATTTAACCAAGCAATATCAGGCAGAACAGGCCGGAGGGATTAAAAATGTAAGTTTTGAAATCAAAAGAGGCGATATAGTGGCCATAATCGGAGAGAGTGGCAGTGGAAAATCGACCTTGCTGAAATCCATTTACGGATTGCTCAAGACCGATGAGGGTGAAATCTTTTTCGAAGATCAAAGGGTTAAAGGTCCCGATGAACAACTCATCCCAGGCCACAAACAGATGAAAATGGTTACGCAGGATTTTTCGTTAAATATTTATGCGAAGGTTTACGATAATATTGCCTCACAGCTATCGAACACAGACCTTAAAACCAAAGCCGAAAAAACGCTTCAGATTATGGAACATCTTCGGATTTCGCCACTGCAGAACAAAAAAATTATCGAACTGAGCGGCGGAGAGCAACAGCGCGTGGCCATAGCAAAAGCAATGGTTGCCGATACACAGGTTTTACTTTTAGATGAACCTTTTAGTCAGGTTGATGCGTTACTTAAGAATCAACTGCGTGCCGATATTAAACGAGTAGCCTCCGAAACTGGGGTTACCGTAATTTTGGTTTCTCACGATCCGGCCGACGGTTTATTCTTAGCAGACCTGTTACTTATAATAAAAAATGGAGAATTGCTGCAAACTGGAAAACCAGCTGACATTTACCAGCATCCCAAACACATTTATACCGCTCAGATTTTAGGCAATGCCGTGGTTTTATCGAAAACTGATGCCGAAAAAATTGGTTTAAAAACGGAAAAAGAATTCGTTGTGTTTTATCCCGAATGGGCTGAAATAAGCAATAGTTGGAGCAGCAGGCGCTATGAGGTAAAGGATGTGTACTACAAAGGTTTTTATGATGAACTGCTTTTAGAAAGAAATGGTGTTAACATCCGTGCTTTGCAGCTAAACAGGGGAGAGCATAAAAAAAACGACCACGTTCAATTGAACATCAGTCGTTTTTTGGAATTTTAAATACTAGTTATAAATCGTTTCCAACAAGAACTATTTTTACCCTTACTGTTGATGTAGGTTTTATTGGAGTTGTTGCCTGGTAATCTGAACTTTGTACATCGATAGATACTCCACCTTTGTATACTTCGAAGCTGTATGCATCAACATTATAAACAAATGGTAATGCAATATAACTTGCACCACTATTGTAGGAAATGTAAACCAAAGTTCCTTCATTGTCGACATGATACTGGTCGATTTCAGGTACAGAAATATCTGCAGTAAATGTTTTTTGATCATTACTTAATACCCATGCGTTGGGAGATATATCTTTAACGACAGTTAAAATGGCATTGGCTGGTTGAACAATCGTGTCTTTTTTGCAAGAAGCCAGACCTAGTGTGGCAATGCAAAGCATTAAGATGGTAAATTTTTTCATGTTGATTAGTGTTTATTTGTGTGTGTGATATTGGTATTACAAATCTGTTGCCAAAAAAATATAATTGTGGATTAATGGATTAATTATTGTGCAACAGATTAAATACATAAATGTTGGTACCTTATTTTTTTAAACATGAAGTTCTTTTTTCGCCTCTTACCCTGGTTAATTTTAATCGTTGCAGGGTATTTATTTATTTCCAAAAAGTTCAGTATTAATACCTCCGTAGAGAGCAAACATCAGCTTCTGGTAGAGAAAATTGAGGCAATTGGTAAATTAGAGCTGGTAAGGTACCAGATCAGCGATGTTTTAGAACACAAAAATAAAACAGACTTTTTACCCGAAGCCAGTGTTTTGTTGATTGTTAAAGCTGAAGCGGTAGGCTGTATCGACTTAACAAAAATTACCCGTGAAGATATTAATATTGATGCGGACACCGCTGTAGTAAATTTGCCACAGCCTGAAATATGTTATGTAAAAATCGACCATAAAAACTCGCGTGTTTACGATACCAAAATGGCTTTCTTCCGCGAGGCTGGTTTGGTAGATGAAGCATATAAAGCAGCCGAAAGACAAGTAACTGCTGAGGTTAAAAAATCGAGTATTTTAACGCAGACTAAAACCAATGCTACAACGGTACTTAAACCGATTATAGAAGGTTTGGGCTATAAGAATGTGAGGTTTACTTTTGAGTAGGGTTTAAGGTGGAGGGTTTAGGGTTAAGCGATCGTCACATAGTGTCGTCATCTCGACCGGAAAGCAGTGGAGTGGAGAGATCTGCCTCGAGATAGATTTAGCTTCGCTGAGCACTTCGTGGTTCTCGACTGCGTTGCACTCCGCTCGAATGACGGCTATCGGTTTTACTTCAAAAAATCTTCCCTATGCGGATTAAAAATATCGATCAATAATCCGGCTTCTAAACATACAACGCCATGAAATACGTTTGATGGGGCAAAGAAAACATCACCTTCATTTAAAATTTTCTTATCATCGCCCATGGTTACTTCAAAACTTCCTTTTGCTACATAACTCATTTGTAAATGAGGATGATTGTGGATGGTACCAATGGCATCTTTTTCAAATTCTACTTTAACCAACATCAACTGGTCATCGTAAGCCATAATTTTGCGTTTAACACCTGCTCCTAAATCTTCCCAATCAATATCGCTGTCAGAAATTAATGCCTTGTTGTTTAAGTCTTTGAAATTCATTTTTCTATTAAGATGTGTCATGTTGAGCTTGTCGAAACACTTTAATTGTCCTTCGACAGGCTCAGGATGACAAAGAAATTAAATTATACTTTGTGTGCTTAGCGAAAAAACTTTGCGCCCTTCGCGGTTAAAGAACCTTAAACCAAATATTCAAACAAAGTCTGGTCCTGGTTTAGCTCAATAATTTCAAATTTAAAATCTTTCATGCGTTGCAATAAACTTGCATAATCGTTTTTATTAGAAAGTTCGATACCAACCAATGCAGGGCCATTTTCTTTATTTGTTTTTTTAATAAACTCGAAACGGGTAATGTCGTCCTGTGGACCTAAAACTTCATTCACAAATAACTTTAAAGCACCTGGTCTTTGTGGGAAACGTACAATGAAATAATGTTTTAAGCCTTCAAAAAGCAAAGATTTCTCTTTAATCTCTTGCATGCGCTCAATATCGTTATTCCCGCCACTTACGATACAAACTACCGTTTTACCTGCAATCTGGTCTTTAAGCTGATCTAATGCGGCCACAGAGAGTGCTCCTGCAGGCTCAACCACAATGGCATCTTCGTTATACAATTTTAAAATGGTTGTACAGATTTTTCCTTCAGGGATTAAATGCATCTGATCCAGCAGTTCCTTACAATATTCGTAAGTGATATGGCCAATTCTTTTTACAGCTGCACCATCCACAAAGCGGTCTATTTCTTCTAAAGTAAAAGGACCGCCATATTCCATTGCCGTAACCATTGATGGTGCACCAAGTGGTTCAACACCAACTAATTTCACTTCAGGTTTAACGGTTTTCATGTAAGCGCTTACACCCGATGCTAAACCGCCTCCGCCAACCGGCATTACAATCATATCTAGTTCAGGTAGATCTTCGTAAATTTCTACACCAACCGTTGCCTGTCCTTCAATTACTTTTTCATCATCGAAAGGTGGAATAAAAGTAGCTGATTTTTCGGCACTATAAGCCAAAGCTTCCTTTAAACAATCATCAAAAGTATCGCCTACTAAAACCACTTCAACATTGTCGCCACCAAACATGTAAGTTTGTTTAACCTTTTGTTTCGGTGTAATCTCTGGCATAAAAATCACCCCTTTAATGCCGAGTTTTTTACATGAATAGGCCACACCTTGTGCATGGTTACCAGCACTTGCACAAACTACACCGTTAATTAATGCATCTTGTGGCAAGGAGCTAATTTTATTGTAGGCACCACGCAATTTATACGAGCGTACAATCTGCAGGTCTTCTCTTTTTAAATAAATATTGGCATTGTAATGAGCAGAAAGTCCGGCGTTAAACTCTAAAGGCGTACGTTTTACCACCCCTTTTAACCTTTGCGATGCAGATAAAAAATCTAATGTATTCGGTGTTGTAGTATTCATAATTTAGTATCAAGAAGAGAGATATGAGTATCGAGACTAATATTTCACTTGTATTTTTTTGTAAAGCACGGTTTGGTGTTCCATCGGTTGCAGCTGTCCTGCTTTACATTTTATTTCGCTGCGCTTCATGTTCATTCCAATCAGGTTTAGGTGGGCTAAGTTTGTATTCCAAATTTAAATCCTCCACTTGCCCTCCCGAAAAGACGGGATAAACTCTCCAAAGGGGTACACCCTCAAAGTTTTTAAGGCAATTCTCAGCTTGCTTTTAGCTTTAGTCTTTAACCTTTCAGCTTTTAAGCCAAATGCAAAGCAACCAATTGGTTTAAATCGTAATCGTTAATACCTTGTTTGCTATCGGCTAAAACCAAAAATTGTTTGTAAACAATATCTAAATGATCTTTTTCCAATTTATGGCCTAAACGGTCTAAATGGTGTTTTAAAGCATGGCGTCCGCTTCTTGCAGTTAATACAATGGTTGCATCAGGGAAACCAACATCTTCTGGTTTAATAATTTCGTAGTTCTCGCGGTTTTTCAAGAAACCATCCTGGTGGATACCTGAGCTATGAGAAAATGCATTTCCACCAACAATTGCTTTATTCGGTTGTACCGGCATATTCATCTGGTTCCGCACCATGTGGCTCATTTCATAAAAACGGGTAGCATCAATCTGGGTATTTAAGCCCAAAATCTTGTGGGTTTTCAAAATCATGACGACTTCTTCCATTGATGTATTCCCTGCGCGCTCTCCGATGCCGTTTATCGTACATTCTACCTGACGGGCACCATTTTGTAAGCCTGCGATAGAATTCGCTGTAGCTAAGCCTAAATCATTGTGGCAGTGCACAGAGATAATGGCTTTATCGATATTTTTTACGTTCTCTTTCAAAAAAAGAATTTTCGAGCCGTATTGATCTGGTAAGCAATAACCGTTGGTATCTGGAATATTTACCACGGTAGCACCGGCAGCAATTACTGCTTCAACCATTTTAGCTAAAAATTCGATATCGGCACGGCCGGCATCCTCTGCGTAGAATTCAACATCTTCCACAAATTTTTTCGAATACCTTACGGCTTCAACAGCACGTTCTAAAATTTCTTCGCGGGTACTGTTAAATTTATGTTTAATGTGGAAATCGGATGAACCAATCCCAGTATGGATACGAGGTCTTTTTGCATAACGTAAAGCATCTGCAGCAACATCAATATCATTTTTATTTGCACGGGTTAACGCGCAGATAATTGGGTTGGTAACTGCTTTTGATAATTCAATTACACTGTTAAAATCTCCTGGACTAGATACCGGGAAACCAGCTTCAATCACATCAACACCTAAAAGCTCAAGTGATTTAGCGATTTCTACTTTTTGGTTTGTATCTAACTGGCAGCCTGGAACCTGCTCCCCGTCACGCAATGTCGTGTCGAAAATATAAACTTTGTTCGGGTCGTGAATCATAATCTTAAGTTTAGGAAGTGATTAATTTTTGTGATAAGAATTTAAGAACCAATTTGCCCATTTCGGCTGTGCCTAAAACTTTAAACCGGTTTGTATTTTGGTCGGCAATGTCATGTGTTCTAAAACCTTCTTTCAATACCTGGTCGATGGTGTCAACCAATAATTTGGCTTCTTCTTTTAGTCCGAAGCCAATTTCCAACATTAATGCTGCCGATAGGATAGAAGCCAATGGATTAGCTAAATCTTTACCTGCAATATCATGTGCAGAACCGTGGATCGGCTCGAAGAAACCTGTGCTTTCGCCAACAGATGCTGAAGCCAGCATACCCATTGAACCTGCAATCTGCGAAGCTTCATCTGTCAAAATATCTCCAAATAAATTGGCCGTTAAAACCACATCGAATTTCTTAGGGTTTTTGATCAACTGCATGGCTGCATTATCGATGAACATATGCTCTGTTTCTACATCGGGATATTGTTTTGCAATTTCCTGAACAGTTTCGCGCCATAAGCGAGAGCTTTCTAAAACATTGGCTTTATCTACCGAACATAATCTTTTGTTACGTTGCTGTGCAGCCTGGTAAGCTTTATGTGCAATGCGTTCTACTTCATAACGGTGGTAAATCATTAAATCTGAAGCCGTATTACGGTCCTCAGAACGAATTTTTTCACCAAAGTAAACATCACCCGTTAATTCGCGGAAGAACAAAATATCGGTTCCTCTTAAAATTTCCGGTTTGATGCTCGATGCCTGAAGAAGTTCATCAAATAGTAATATCGGACGGAGATTAGCGAATAAACCCAGTTCCTTACGGATTTTTAACAGGCCTTGTTCCGGTCTAACTTTTAAACTTGGGTCGTTGTCGTATTTGGCGTGGCCAATTGCGCCAAAAAGGATAGCATCACTTTGTCTTGCTTTTTCTAAGGTTTCATCTGGCAAAGGCTCGCCAGTAACTTCAATAGCCGCATGGCCCATTAAAGCTTCCTCGAACACAAATTCATGGCCAAAAATTTCGGCAATTTTCTCTAATGCTGCTTTTCCCCAAGTGGTAACCTCGGGCCCAATACCGTCTCCAGGTATTACTAAAATGTTCTTCTTCATTGTTGACTCCTCTTTTGCTTTACAATTGCTTATTGGTTGCCACGGAAGCACAGAAATCACAGAAAAATTTTGTTTCCGTGGTCACCGTCTTTCCGTGGCTAAGCTTGCATCAGCTTAATATTTCTGTGTTTAAACTTTCGACGACTTTTACCTCGCCTTTTTCTAACAATATTCTTTTTTCTATGCAGGTTGGCAGCTGCGATTCAAAATGGCCAACGTAAATTAAGGTCATCCCGTTGCTGCACAATTCATCAACCAATTGGTTAAAATGTCTTGTTTGCTGTTGGTCTAAACCCTGGCAAGGTTCATCCAGAATTAATAGTTCCGGATTTTTTATAATCGTTCGCGCTAATAATACCAATCGCTGTTTACCGAGTGGAAGTGCGGTTAATAATTCATTTTTGTTATCGGTTAATCCAAAATATTCAATCAGCTCATCAACTTGAGCTCTTTTGCTATAAGGTAGTTGCTGAAACAAGCCCACGGTATCGTAAAAGCCCGAAGCAATACACTTCCAAACGGTTGAAGTGGCATCGAAATACCAATGAAATTCTGGCGATATTAAACCAATATGCTGCTTAATATCCCAAATGCTTTCGCCTGTTCCACGCCTGTTGCCAAACAAATAAAGCTCGTTGGCGTAAGATTGGGGGTGATCGCCATTGATTAAACTCAATAAAGTGGACTTTCCTGAGCCATTAGGGCCTTGCAATAACCATTTTTCGCCAGCCTTAACTTCCCAGTTGATATTTTTTAGCACCTGTTTTTCTCCATAGCTGATGTTTACATCAACCATCTTTACCATATCAGTTGATGAATAAATTGGCGACTCCTTTAAAAAAGCGGGGATCTTCCTTTTATGTATTTCGGGTGGAAGATCTCCAATTTCTCTTGAAAATGAGCTAACAATCTGCCCGTCTATAATCTCCGCAAAAGAATCGATGCTTTCTGGAAATTCTAAATCATTACAGATTAAAATTAATTGTACACCTTCTGCTGTAATCTGGTCTAAAAGTACATTCAGGTTTTTTCGCGATGCTTTATCTAAACCGGTATAAGGCTGATCGATAATTAACAATTGAGGTTTTAACCATAAGGCTTTAACAAGCTGCAGTTTTTTATGTTCGCCGCTTGATAATTCGATTAGCTGTGAACTGGCAAAAGTAGCAAAGCCCAGTGCTTCTAAAATGGGTTCAACCAGATCGAAATGAAGTCCTTTTTCTTTGCCGTAAGCTACCAGTTCTGCATGTACTGTCAAAGTATCATTGGCCTGTAAACTGGTGTAGCGTTGCTGATAATAAAAGTTTGCAATACCTTCGAGATTTTTAAACTGATACCAGCTTTCTACAAATAAAACTTCGGCCGGTAATTTACTTTGGGCGTCGTAATTGATTTCAATGCTACCCTGTGAAGGAATTAAACCTGCAATCGCTTTAGCCAAAGAAGTTTTTCCGCTCCCACTTTCACCCCATAAAACCCAGTTTTGGCACACATTTACTTCCCAATACAAATCCTTTAGCACCGCTTTATTGCGGTAACTTAAGTTTAGGTTTTGTATGTAGACAAATGGTTTAAGCATTATTTTGCCTCTTCAAATTCTGCGATTAATTCTTTTTGGGCTAAGATGAAATCGATATCATCATAACCGTTTATCAAACACGATTTTTTGTAAGGATTGATCTCAAATGATTCCTGAGCACCGGTTTCTACAATGGTAACCGTTTGATTTTCTAAATCAACTTCTAGGGCTGATTTTGGATTGTTGTCAACCGCGTTGAAAATCTGCGCCAAGAACTCATCACTTACCTGGATGGGTAATAAACCATTGTTCAAAGCATTTCCTTTAAAGATATCGGCAAAGAAACTGCTGATTACCGCGTCAAAACCAGCATCTTGAATAGCCCATGCAGCGTGCTCGCGACTGCTGCCACATCCAAAGTTTTTTCCTGCTACTAAAACCTGACCGCTATAGGTTGGGTTGTTCATCACGAAATCAGCTTTAGGCTGGTTATCGTTTTCATAACGCCAATCGCGGAACAAGTTTTCGCCAAAACCCTCGCGGGTAGTCGCTTTTAGAAACCTCGCAGGGATAATCTGATCGGTATCAATGTTCTCTATGTTTAATGGCACTACTGCCGATGTTAATTTTGTGAATTTTTTCATGTCAATTAGTATCAAGTAAGGAGTATCAAGTAGCGAGACTTGTATTCCACTTTTTATCTTTATTCTTTAAGCCTTTTACTTAATGGTGGTAGTTTTATGCTCCATGTTTTTACCCTCCACCTTAAGCCTTACAACCCTCTACCATTTCAAAGTGTTCAACTGTTGGGAAAGGATCATAAAAGTGATGCAATAACTTTTTCCAATCCTGATATGCTGCTGATCCTCTGAAACCTTCGGTATGTGCCTCCAGTGTTTTCCAGTTTACCAACAGGATATATTTATTTTCTACCGCTATACATTTTTGAAGCTGATGCGAAATATAACCTTCCATTGAGGAAATGATTTTTTCCGCTTCACTAAAAGCTTTTTCAAAATCAGCCGATAATCCGGCTTTTACATTTAGTATGGCAACTTCTAGTATCATATATTTTAAAAGTTGTCATTCTGAGGAACGAAGAATCTGTTTCTTAGCTTGCAGATGCTTCCTTCGTCAGTATGACTTTATTTTAAGCCTTCTCCAACAAATCCCTTACATCGGTAATTTTTCCGGTTACGGCTGCTGCTGCTGCAGTAAGTGGACTGGCCAATAACGTACGTGCATTTTGCCCTTGTCTGCCTTCAAAGTTTCTGTTTGATGTAGATACACAATATTTACCTGCCGGGATTTTATCTTCGTTCATACCTAAACAGGCACTACAGCCTGGTTCGCGTAACTGGAAACCAGCAGCTTCGAAAATTTTATCCAAACCTTCGTTTTTAGCTTGTTGCTCAACTTGTTTTGATCCTGGAACTATCCAAACCGTAACATTATCAGCTTTGCGTTTATCTTTAACAAAATCGGCAACTTCGCGTAAATCTTCAATGCGTGAGTTGGTACAGCTTCCAATGAATACATAATCAACCGGTTTCCCGATTAATGAAGAGTCGTCATCAAAGCCCATATAATCTAACGCTTTCTGGTACGAAAGTTTCTCTTTTTCTGGTTGTGCACCAGTTGCCGGAATATGTTCCTGAATACCCATACCCATTCCTGGGTTTGTACCATAGGTAATCATAGGTGCAATATCTGCGGCATCAAAAGTTAAAACACTATCGAATTTTGCATCAGCATCACTATATAATGTTTTCCAATAAGCTAAGGCTTTATCCCACTCTTCGCCGGCTGGAGCAAATTCTCTTCCTTTAATGTAATCGAAAGTAGTTTGGTCAGGTGCAATTAATCCACCGCGTGCACCCATTTCGATACTCATGTTACAGATCGTCATACGAGCTTCCATACTTAAAGCTTCGATTGCCGAACCTGCATATTCTATAAAATAACCTGTACCGCCTGCGGCAGAGATTTTGGCAATAATGTATAAGATAATGTCTTTCGCGCCAACACCTTTTCCAAGCTCGCCGTTTACCTCAATTTTCATGGTTTTAGGTTTCGACTGCAATAAACATTGCGTTGCAAACACCTGCTCTACCTGCGAAGTACCGATACCAAATGCGATGGCACCAAAGGCACCATGGGTTGAGGTATGGCTATCGCCGCAAACCATTGTTTTACCAGGTAAGGTGATACCCAACTCAGGGCCGATAACATGTACAATGCCTTGAAAAGGATGCCCTAAACCATACAGTTCTACACCGAATTCTGCACAATTTTTGGTTAACATGTCCACCTGATAGCGTGAAAGCTCCTCTTTAATTGGCAATAACTGATTTAATGTAGGTACGTTATGATCGGCCGTTGCTACAGTTTGTTTCGGACGGAAAACAGGTAATCCTCTTTTGCGCAAACCATCAAATGCCTGCGGAGAGGTTACCTCGTGTATTAAGTGTGTATCAATGTATAAAATATCAGGAAATCCTTCTTCACTTTTTACAACGTGAGCATCCCAAATTTTTTCTACTAATGTTTTTGACATTTTATTATTATTTAATGTTTGTCAGTCCGAACTTGTCGAAGATTTTTTCGTTATAAACAAAATGAGTTCCTTCGACAGGCTCAGGATGACATTCTTTTTGTTTCTATGCTGTTTTAATCGCTTTCATTGCAGTCATTGCTTTACGCAAGGTTGCTCCAATCTGTTCTACCTGGTGAGAACGGATAGCCTCATTGATATCGATTAATTGTCTGTTATCAACAGCGCCATCTTTACCTTCGTTGAAGTTTTTACCAACTAAATCAGTGTCTACTTTTTTCATGAAATCGCCCAAAAGCGGTTTACAAGCCTGATCGAACAAATAACAACCGTATTCAGCAGTATCAGAAATAACACGGTTCATTTCGAACAACTTCTTACGTGCAATGGTGTTGGCAATAAGTGGTGTTTCGTGTAACGATTCGTAGTAAGCCGATTCTGGTTTGATACCTGCCTGTACCATGGTTTCGAAAGCCAATTCAACACCAGCACGAACAAAAGCAACCATTAAAGTATAGTTATCGAAATATTCCTGCTCACCGATTTTAACATCACCAGCAGGCGTTTTTTCGAAAGCAGTTTCACCTGTTTCAGCTCTCCATTTTAATAAATTTTTATCTCCGTTTGCCCAATCTTCCATCATGGTACGGCTAAATTCGCCACTCATAATATCATCCTGGTGTTTTTGGAATAATGGGCGCATAATATCTTTTAATTCTTCCGAAATTTCGAAAGCTTTGATTTTAGCCACATTGCTTAATCTGTCCATCATGGCCGTAATACCACCTTGTTTTAAGGCTTCGGTAATTACCTCAACACCATATTGAACCAATTTAGAAGCGTAACCTGCATCGATTCCTTTTTCTACCATTTTATCGAAAGATAGGATAGAACCTGTTTGCAATAAACCACAAAGGATGGTTTGCTCGCCCATTAAATCTGATTTTACCTCAGCTACGAAAGATGATTTTAATACACCAGCTCTGTGACCGCCTGTACCTGCGCAATATGCTTTTGCCTGTGCCAATCCTTTACCTTGAGGATCGTTTTCAGGGTGAACTGCAATTAAGGTAGGAACACCAAAACCACGAACATATTCTGCTCTAACTTCGCTACCTGGGCATTTAGGCGCAACCATAATAACGGTTAAATCTTTACGGATCTGCATACCCTCTTCAACGATATTGAAACCGTGAGAATATAACAAAGTAGCTCCTTCTTTCATTAACGGCATAATTGCATTTACAACAGCAGTATGTTGTTTATCTGGAGTAAGGTTAATTACTACATCTGCATTTGGAATCAGTTCTTCGTAAGTGCCAACTGTAAAATTGTTTTCAGTTGCATTTTTCCACGAATCGCGTTTGCCTTCAATTGCTTCCTTACGTAAAGTGTAGCTTACATCTAAACCACTATCTCTTAAATTTAAACCTTGGTTTAAGCCTTGTGCGCCACAACCTACAATTACCAGTTTTTTACCTTTTAATGCGCTAACGCCATCTAAAAATTCAGAACTGTCCATGAAGTCGCAAACACCTAATTGGTTTAATTTTTCTCTAAGAGGTAATGTGTTAAAATAATTTGCCATTGTTTTTTATTGGTTAATTTCTATTTAATTATCGTTATATATTCTTTTTTTCTGCAGGTTGATTACACAGATGAGGTGATTACACTGATTTTTTTTATTATCGGTTCATATCTCATCCGTTTCCATCATCCATTTTTTTCCTGCGGATTGATTACACAGATGAGGTGATTACACTGATTTTTTTATTATCGGTTCATATCTCATCCGTTTCCATCATCCATTTTTTTTCTTCGGTTTGATTTCACAGATATAGTGATTTCACCGGTTTTTTATTTGAAAAGCAGGTTCCTGTGCTTTTCGGTTGTTTCAGTCCCGCTTTCCGTAAAAAATTTAGAATGTCATGCTGAGCGTAGTCGAAGCACAGTCTAAAATTTTTACTGCTATCGGGTTTATTTTAGTTGGGCCTGTTTTTCAAAACCCTCATCCATCTTACATCTTTTTATATCTGTCTTTTCAGTGCCCATGCATAACCTTGGTGTACATTATCATGACCAATAGTTGTGATCAGAATTTCTTCAATGCTGTTCATCTGTACGCCATAGGTAGCTGTTGTAAAAGGAGTGATGTTTGAGAATTTTCCGTTTGCATAATCTTCCTTTATTTTTTCAATGCTTTCCAATGCTATAACTTTCAATTCTGCTACTTCTTCTTCTGTTACGGTGTAAGTTGGCTTCGTATCTTTTTTATAATACTCGTTAAATTTTACCGAAACAGCATCTTGCAATACACCTGTGCGAACATAACAAAGCGTTTGTGTGCTCACTACAACATGGCCAAAATTCCAGATAATGTTATTGTTGTAACCATCGGGAATTTTATTTAATTCTTCAATTGTTAAACCTTCTATTAACTTAATAAATGCCTTGCGTGAGTTTATTATAAAATCAAATACCTCGTTCATCATATTATACTTCGTATCTATCTAATTATCGTTTTGTTTTTCAGCTTCGGTTAATGTTTCGTTAAAGGTAATCTTGTTAAAGAACGGGTCGTTTACTGTTACTGCCCAGGTTCCGTAAAAAGTTTTCTCTAAACCTGGCCTGTTGTACTTATATTTTTTATCTATTATTTCTTTATGAAATGCTTTCAATCCTGTACAATCTACATATACATTTGCACCGGGAGAACTATCTCCATGGTGCTCACTTAAATGGAGTTCGATGTCACCTAATGAAATCTGCATATAAACAGGGGTATTTTCTTCAAACGTGTGTTCCCAGTCTATTTTAAAGCCCAACCAGTTTACGTAAAACTCTACTGCTTTATCGTAATCGAAAATTCTTAAAATCGGTATGGCTTTATTGCATTTCATGTTCTCGATTTTTCTTAAAAGATTGCTTCGTCTTTCCTCCTCGCAATGACGGATTTGTTATAGACCTTACATCGTAAAAATCTTCTGTCCTTTTTCTAAAAACTCGTTTTCTACCAATTCTTCACCTGGTTCGAAAGCTTCGAATTCCTTTAGTTTTTCGTGGAAACCGGCACTGTCTTTAATAATGGCTACTCTTGCAGATCGTACAAATTCAATTAATTCGTAAGGTTCTAAAGCTTTTACCAAAGCATCAGTTTCTTCGCGGTGACCAGTTACTGCAAAAACGGTATAGTCTTTACGGATCACTACTGCACTTGCACCGTATTGTCTTAATAAACGCTCTACAGTTACTTTTTCTGCAATTTCATCTGTAGAAACTTTGTAAAGCGCCAATTCCTGCCAGATAATTTCTTCGTTGGTGTTGAAATAAACTTTCAATACCTCAATCTGTTTTTCTATCTGACGGGCCAGCTTCCTCACTACTTCGTAACCTTCGTGGATGACGATGTTGAAACGGTGTATTCCTTCAATTTCAGATGCGGAACTGTTTAAACTTTCGATATTGATTTTTCTTTTCGAGAAAATAATCGCAATCCTGTTGAGTAAACCAATGCGGTTTTCGGCGTACACCGTAATGGTATATTCCTGTTTTCCTTCTAGGTCAACGGTGTCTTCTGTATATTTTATTTTATCTTCAGTACTCATGATAGTTTCTTTTTTATCTTAAACCTCTACCTTACTTCAACCTGATTTCGCTTACACTCATTCCTTGTGGAACCATTGGGAAAACATTATTTTCTCTGCCCACCATAACCTCTAATAGGTAAGAACCTTCATGGTTGATCATAGTTTCTAGTGCCTGTCTTAAGTTTGCACGCTCATCAACTTTGCCCGCTTCGATATAATATGATTTTGCTAAAGCAACAAAGTCAGGACTTGTGATATTCACGAAAGAATAACGCTTATCATGAAAAAGCTGTTGCCATTGACGAACCATACCTAAAAAGCGGTTGTTCAAGATCAGAATCTTCACTGCTGCGCCAAATTGCATAATGGTACCCAATTCCTGAGGCGTCATCTGGAAACCACCATCACCGATAATAGCGATAACGGTTTTATCAGGTGCGCCATATTTAGCGCCAATTGCTGCTGGTAAACCAAAGCCCATTGTACCTAAACCACCAGAAGTAATGTTGCTGCGGGTATTGTTAAATTTAGCATAGCGACAGGCTACCATTTGGTGCTGACCAACATCGGTAACGATTACGGCATCACCACCACAGATTTCGTTGATGTTGCGCAATACTTCGCCCATGGTCATTTCATCACCAGTTGGATAAAGTTCGGGAGTAATGACTTGATCTATTTCCTCCTGGTTATATTGTCTGAACTTAGCTAACCAATCTTCGTGTTTGTTTTCGTTAACTAAATTGGTTAATAGGGGTAAAGTTTCTTTACAGTCGCCCCAAACACCAACTTCTGCTTTAACATTTTTATCAATTTCGGCAGGGTCGATATCTAAATGTACAACTTTAGCTTGTTTGGCATATTTATCTAAACGACCGGTTACACGGTCATCAAAACGCATACCGATGGCAATAATTACATCAGCTTCGTTCGTTAATACGTTTGGCCCGTAATTACCATGCATCCCTAACATACCTACATTTAGTGGGTGTGAAGTTGGGATAGCACCTTCGCCCATAATGGTCCATGCAGCAGGGATTCCTGATTTATTGATAAAAGCTTTGAATTCTTCTTCAGCTTTTCCCAAAATAACACCTTGTCCAAATAAAATGAAAGGTTTTTTTGCTGAATTGATTAATTCGGCTGCCTGCTCGATATATTCTACCCTAACTTTTGGCTTCGGGCGATAACTGCGGATGTGGTTGCACTTTACATATTCAGGGAATTCCTCCAGTTGTAATTGTGCATTTTTGGTAATATCGATTAAAACAGGACCTGGTCTACCACTTTTAGCGATATAAAAAGCTTTAGCCAATACCTCTTGAATTTCTTTGGCATCAGTAACCTGATAGTTCCATTTTGTAACCGGAGTAGTAATGTTAATCACGTCAGTTTCCTGAAAAGCATCCGTTCCCAATAAGTGGGCGAAAACCTGTCCGGTGATACAAACCAATGGCGTACTATCGATTTGTGCATCTGCCAAACCAGTAACCAAATTGGTTGCACCTGGCCCGCTGGTTGCGAAAACAACACCAACTTCGCCGCTTGCTCTTGCAAAACCCTGAGCAGCGTGGATACCACCTTGCTCATGGCGAACTAAGATGTGTTCTAATTTATCGGCATAATCATAAAGAGCATCATAAATAGGCATGATTGCTCCTCCCGGATAACCGAAAATGGTGGTTACACCTTCTTCAATTAATCCATTCAACAAAACCTGCGAGCCTGTTCCTTTGAATAAGGTTTTTGAGGTTTCTGCTTTCGCCTCGTTTTGTTGTATTGTATCTTGTGCAGTTTCCATAGTTATGTTTTTGCGGTTCTACTATTCTTTAATTTTAAACCCAATTCTTTGTCTGTCGTTCCATTTTAATTGAGCAACTTTCTCGTCTATTAAATTTTCCATTGCATCATACAGCTCGTTGAGCTGAACATCATGTTCACCAATCCGTTCTTTAATTTCTATCAATTGTTCGTTAAGGTTGCTTTGCTTCAGCAAAATTTTACGAACATCAACAAAGGCTCTCATAATGGCAATGTTCATATTAATCGCCTTATCACTTTTCAAAACACCACTCAGCATGGCTACCCCTTGCTCAGTAAAAGCGTAGGGCAATTTTCGAGTACCTCCCCAACTTGAAGTCACAAATTGTGACTTCAAGTTGGTTCCGCCTTTCATCACAATTTGTGATGATCTACCTTGACTACTTGCATCAATCTGAAGTCTTATCTCTTCAAACTCAGCAGAAGTTAACTGAAACATAAAATCTTCAGGAAAACGCTTTATGTTACGTTTTACCGCCTGATTCAGTGCCTTCGTTTCAACTTCATAAAGCGATGCCAAATCGAAATCCAGCATTACTCTTTCTCCCCGGATTTCATAAATCCTATTCTGAATACTTTTAATTATTTGCATAATCTATTTTATTAGTAATCAATTAATCTGGGGGATGATTTTTTGATTTTAGTATTCGTCAGTTACGCAACCACTAGCTGCGTCTGAAACGGTTTTAGCATATTTATATAAAACACCTTTTGTTACTTTTAATGCTGGTTGTACATAGTTTTTTCTACGCTCGGCAATCACTTCTTCGCTAACTTGCAGGCTAATGATGTTGTTTACCGCATCGATCAAAATCCGGTCTTCATCTTCTACCAAGCCTATTAAGCCACCTTTGTAAGATTCAGGTGTAATGTGACCAACCACAAATCCATGCGTACCACCAGAGAAACGTCCGTCGGTAATTAAAGCCACTGATTTGCCTAAACCAGCACCAATAATTGCTGAGGTTGGTTTTAACATTTCTGGCATACCTGGCGCACCTACCGGACCAGAATTTTTAATTACGATTACATCGCCAGGTTGAACACGTCCGCTAGAAATTCCGGCAATTAAATCGTGTTCGCCGTCGAATACACGTGCAGGGCCTTCAAATTTCTCACCTTCTTTTCCACTTATTTTTGCAACAGAACCTTTTTCAGCCAGGTTTCCGTAAAGAATCTGTAGGTGACCAGTGGCTTTAATCGGCTCACTTAGTTTCTGGATGATTTTTTGATCATAATCCATGATCGATTTTACATCGGCTAAATTCTCAGCCATGGTTTTTCCGGTAACAGTTAAACAATCGCCATGTAATAAACCCTCGTTTAATAAATATTTCAATACTGCCGGGATACCTCCATATTGATGTAAATCCTGCATTAAGTATTTTCCACTAGGTTTGAAATCGGCAAGTACGGGTGTTACATCACTCATGCGCTGGAAATCATCTTGGGAGATTTCGATACCGATAGCTTTACCCATTGCAATAAAATGTAATACTGCATTCGTACTGCCACCTAAAATAATAATTGAACGAATGGCATTTTCGAATGCTTTTCTCGTCATGATATCTGATGGTTTGATATCTTTCTCTAATAAAATTTTGATGTATTTACCTGCATCTAAACATTCTTGTTTTTTCTCCTCGCTGATTGCTGGATTCGAAGATGAATAAGGCAAACTCATACCTAAAGCCTCAATTGCTGATGCCATTGTGTTTGCAGTATACATCCCTCCACAAGCACCTGCACCAGGGCAGGTATGTTTTATGATGCCCTGATAGTCTTCTTCAGAAAGGTTACCACATATTTTCTGCCCCAGCGCTTCGAAAGCTGAAACAATGTTCAATTCTTCGCCTTTGTAATGGCCAGGCGCAATCGTACCACCATAAACCATAATTGAAGGGCGATCTAAACGTGCCATGGCCATAATCGCGCCAGGCATGTTTTTATCACAGCCAGGGATAGAGATAATTCCATCGTAATATTGGCCACCACAAATGGTTTCGATACTATCAGCAATTACATCACGGCTTACCAACGAATAACGCATTCCATCAGTACCGTTGCTCATCCCATCACTTACACCAATGGTATTAAAAACCAAGCCGACTAAATCATTTTTCCAGACCCCAGCTTTGACGTCTTTTGCAAGATCGTTAAGGTGCATATTGCAGGTGTTACCATCGTAACCCATACTTGCAATACCGACCTGCGCTTTAGCCATATCAGCATCAGTTAATCCGATTCCATAAAGCATAGCTTGCGCTGCCGGTTGTGTAGGGTCTTGTGTAAATGTTTTACTGTACTTGTTTAATTCGCTCATTGTTTAAATTGTATGTATTCTGTTGTATTTCAATTATTTCTTTTTGAGGCAAAAAAAAACCGCCTCTTGTGGGAGGCGGTTTCGATATGGTATATTTTTAATATTATACGCAACGATTTCCACCTCTCTTTTGAGAAATGACAATAATTAGGTTGCTAATAATGTTTGTGTTTATATTCATGTCTTTGATGAATCACAAACATACTAACTATTTAAAAAAGTAAAGAACTATTTAATCTTATTTATTTTTTACTCCGATCACGATTCCTGTTGCCCAAACCTGCTTGGTTAAGTGCAGATCATCACGGGATTCTAAATCTTTGATCAATTTTATAGCCTTATCCTGGTGGCCATCAGGCCAATTCGATTGTGGCAACATATCATCGATGATGTAAAGTCCGCCGGTATTAAGCATAGATATCGCCTCATCTAAAAGCAAATATTTTCCATGCCAGGTATCAGCAAAAATATAATCGAACTTTTTGTCTTTATTCTTTTCAATCCATTCCGCACCATCGGTATCAACTAATGTTAAGCGTTCATCCTCACCAAGAAAAGTTTTGGCAATCGCTAAAAATTTAGCGTCGTTATCTATCGAGGTAAGTTTACTATTTTGATCTAAACCATCTAATATCCAGGAAGTAGATAAACCTGTTCCTGTTCCAAGTTCCAGAAATTTACCTGAAGGCTTGGTAGAAGCAAGTGTTCTGAGCAAAGAGCAGGTCAGCACATCAGATGCCATGTCAAATCCTGATGCTTTTGTTGCACCATTAATTTGCTGGTAGGCCTTCGGGAAGTGTTGATTGATTTCTTCAGTCATCTGTTTTTACTGCTTGGATGCTTCTTTTTACTTAATGTTTAGGTTATTTTATTGATTTTTCGACTTTGGACTATATAATCACTTCGTAATTCACTTTTTCCAGTACCAGGTTTTTATAAGCTCGCTGTATGGTATAACCGAGAGATTCTCTCCACAACGGGCGATATACAATATCATCAATTGATGCTATACCTGCTATCTCGGTTGCTGTTCCACATAAGAAAGCGTTGTCGGCATTTTTTAAATCTTCTGTAGTTAATTTTTTCTCAATGCATTCTATATCGAGAACGGTGCAAAGTTCTTTTACGGTTGCACGTGTAATTCCTGGTAAAATATTTCCTAAAGATGGTGTAAACAGTTTTCCGTCTTTTTCAAGAAAGATGTTTGCTCCAGATGCCTCGGCAACAAAACCGTGCATATCCAAAAGCAAAGCCTCGTCATAGCCTTTAATATTTGCCGCAGTAGTAGCTAAAATAGAATTAACATAGTTTCCACTCAATTTCGCCTCCATTGGAATGGATTTTGGGTTTGGCCTTTCATAATCAGAAACCGTTAATTTTAACAATTTGTTGCCAGAATATGCATCCCATTCCCAGGCACAGATTAAGATCGAAACCCCACTCGGCTCGTTTAATTTCATGTTCGGGTGGCAAAATACCAAGGGACGGATATAAGCATCTTTCAGTTTATTCAACTGAAGTAATTTATAGGTTGCTGCAATTAATTCCTGTTTATCCCATGGGAAAGGAATGTTTGCCAACTGGCAAGAACACTCTAAGCGATTGAAATGGGCCGCGGCTTTGAATATGCGGTTGCCGTTGTGTGTTTTATAGGCTCTAATACCCTCGAAAGCAGCATAGCCGTAGTGTAGCGACTGCCCGTAAAGGTCAGTACTGCTATTTACAGCTTTTTCGAACTGTCCATCAAGGTAAATAATCGTATTAGAATTATAGTATTTCATCTGTTTATTCTTGTTGTTTTTTAACCGTCAGATGGAGCTTACCACAATAAATAAGCATTCCATTTTTTATTTTGACTATTTATTATGGACGGTTCATAATACTGTCTTTTTGTTATTTAAAAAAAGCGTCCCGTTTGTATCGGGACGCTTTAGGTGTATTTAGTTTTTTAAAATCTATTTAAACTGCGTCCGCTTATTACCCCATAAAATGTTTAGGAGTAGGAGGTTAAGTAAAATGACAGGTAACAACACTACATTACCAGCTGCTTTTGCAGGAGTAGTGGTAGAAAATATGTTGTTCTGAATAGTCATTGTTATCTTATTGTTTATAAAAACCAATTTAGTTTTTGGTTCATTAATATGCAAGAGAAATCAGAAAAAAGTTAAATAAGAATATTATTCCGAAAATATATTAATAATCAGAATATTGTTCTTAAATAGAGTTGGATTAGTTATTTAATGCCGATAGCCGTAGACCAAATATCAAAACGGTATACAGTCTGTTTGTTATGCTTGCATTATAAATTTTCTATTTTTCTGCCTAAAACGAGTTAAAGGCTGTATGAAATTTAAAAATCAGGTCAGATTTTGATGTTAAAATGCGAAGAATTATTAGTGTTTTTTTGTGGATATTAAAGTATTATTAAACTTGCTTGATTGCTATTGTAAAGTGGTGTAATTTAATATTAGAAACTATTCTTATGAAAACAATTTATATCTTTTTTGTTGTTTTAATCGTATTATTTAGTGGTTGTTCCCCGTCAGATTCAACCTCACATCTCAAAATGGGGAACCAGACCATTTTAACTTCTGATACAGTAAGGTTATCTGTTAAGGTAGCAGGCAAAGGACCTGTTTGTATCTACTTGCATGGAGGCCCTGGTCAGGACTTTCTTTCCTTTGAAAAAATGGGTGGAGCAAATCTGGAGAAATGTTTAACAATGGTTTATCTGGATCAAAGAGGATCTGGTCATTCGCAAAATGCAAAGAATTATAGTTTAAACCGGATTGTTCGAGATGTTGAAGAACTGCGGTTGAAATTGGGCGTAGAAAAAGTGTACTTACTTAGTCATTCATTTGGTGGTATTCTGGCCATTAACTATGCCTTGAAGTATCCAGAACATTTATCGGGCATCATCATGGCGAATACAATAGCCCACTTCATGAATCCAAATCAGATTAAGGAACAAATTGAATATGGATATCGGTTACTAAAAAAGGATACCACTATAAATGAAACAGATTTTAAAAAATTAATGAATGGAGCGGCGCTGGTTAGAAAAAAGTTAAGCACGGTGCATCTTGGATATAAATATATTGTCAATGATGTAAATACCGTTATCAAAATGGACAGCATCGAAAATTCCTATAAACGCACATCAGATTTCGGAATGACACTTTTTATGCCTTTAATGGATAGCACAAAGGTGCAGAAGTATCCAGAATATTTTAAAGATTATGCGTTACTTACCAGTGAAATTAAAATACCTGCCTTGATTATAACGGGTAAAGATGATCACGCTGTTGGACGGGACTATTACAAAAATTATAAGTTTAAAAACCAAAAGGTAGTACAGTTAAACGGCTCGCACATGCTTTATTATGAAAACAATAAAGAATTTACGGCAACAGTTTGTGATTTTGCTAAACAATAATATAAAACAAAAAGCCTCCCTGATTTTAAATCGGGAGGCTTTTTAAATGAGTTAATTATTTTGCTTAAGCGACGCCTTCGGCTAAAACCACAATTTTGTTGTGAATAGCTTCTACTACACCGCCTTTAATAAAAAAGCGCTGCTCATCAGCTTTGTTTGCTTTTATAATAACTTCTCCATCTTCTAAAGTAGAGATGATAGGGGCATGGTCTTTTAAAATCTGGAAAGAGCCTAAAGTACCAGGCACCGTAACTGCTGTTACTTCACCTTCGAAAACTTTTTTATCTGGAGTTAATATTTCTAAATTCATGTTTTTTTTGTTTAGCGTAGAGCGTAAGGCGTGGGGCGTTTACACGCTTGTCGCCTTACGCTTGTCGCGTTTCTTAGTTCGCTTCTGCTAATAATTTTTTACCTTTTTCGATCGCATCTTCAATGCTACCAACCAAGTTAAATGCAGCTTCTGGATACTCATCAACTTCACCATCCATGATCATGTTAAATCCTTTGATGGTATCTTTAATGTCAACCAATACACCTTTTAAGCCAGTAAATTGCTCAGCTACGTGGAAAGGTTGAGATAAGAAACGCTGAACACGACGTGCTCTTGATACAACTAATTTATCTTCTTCAGACAATTCGTCCATACCTAAGATCGCGATGATATCTTGTAATTCTTTGTAACGTTGTAAAGTTTCTTTAACACGTTGTGCAGTGTTATAGTGCTCGTCACCTAAAACAGCAGGAGAAAGGATACGTGAAGTAGAATCCAATGGATCTACCGCAGGATAAATACCTAGCTCAGCAATTTTACGCGAAAGTACTGTAGTAGCATCTAAGTGGGCAAAAGTTGTTGCCGGAGCCGGGTCAGTTAAATCATCCGCTGGTACGTATACCGCTTGTACTGATGTAATTGATCCACGTTTTGTTGAAGTAATACGCTCTTGCATTAAACCCATCTCAGTTGCCAATGTTGGTTGGTAACCTACAGCTGATGGCATACGACCTAATAAAGCCGATACCTCAGAACCTGCCTGCGTAAAACGGAAGATGTTATCAACGAAGAAAAGGATGTCTTTTCCAGCGCCTTCGCCATCTCCATCACGGAAATATTCTGCAACTGTTAATCCTGATAATGCTACACGTGCACGTGCACCAGGAGGCTCGTTCATTTGTCCGAAAACCAATGTTGCTTTAGATTCTTTTAATTTTTCAGTATCAACAGCTTTCAAATCCCATCCACCTTTTTCCATTGAGTGTAAGAATTCGTCACCATAGTTGATAACGCCTGACTCAATAAACTCACGAAGTAAATCGTTACCCTCACGAGTACGCTCACCAACACCTGCGAATACTGACAAACCAGCATAAGCTTTAGCGATGTTGTTTACCAACTCCATAATTAATACCGTTTTACCTACACCAGCACCACCGAATAAACCGATTTTACCACCTTTTGCATATGGCTCTAATAAATCGATAACTTTAATACCTGTAAAAAGTACCTCAGTTTCAGTTGATAAATCTTCAAACTTAGGAGGAGTAGCATGGATAGGACGACCATCAGTTTTATCAACTGTGTTGATACCGTCAATCGCTTCACCAACTACATTAAATAAACGACCTTTAATTTGGTCGCCAACTGGCATTTTAATTGCAGCACCAGTGTCAACTACGTCCATTCCACGAACTAAACCGTCTGTAGAGTCCATCGAGATTGCGCGTACACGATCTTCACCTAAGTGCTGTTGAACTTCTAAAACAATTTTTTGTCCATTTTCTTTCGTTATCTCTAACGCATCAAAAATTTTAGGTAGATGGGCATCATTAGCAAAGCTAACGTCAACCACAGGGCCGATAATTTGTGCTATTTTTCCTAAGTTAGGCATATCTGTTGTGAGTAAATTTATTACAGTCAATGAATTAAAGCTGTTTAAAGGGGCTCCAATTCGGTTGGCAAAGTTAAGTTTTTCTTACTTAATTTTAAATATATATTATAAATTTTTTCAACATGGTTTTTATAGATAATTTAGAGCCATAAATAAGGCATATGAAAACCATTTTAACAACAGGTAGCAACGGTCTTTTAGGGCAGAAATTAACTGAAAAAATTCTCGCCGAAGGCAGGGTAAAGCTTGTTGCTACTGCTAAAGGAACAAATCGCTATCCCGTAAAGAATGGCTATGGATATGCAGAAATGGATATTTTAAATACTGCTCAGGTTAGGGAAGTTATCGAAAGATACAGCCCTGATGCCATTGTGCACACCGCCGCAATGACCAATGTTGATATTTGTGAAGCCAATAAGTCGCTCTGTCGTCAATTAAATGTAGATGCAGTTCAAACGCTGATAGCAATATGTGAAGAAAAAAACATTCAGCTTATTCATTTAAGTACCGATTTTGTTTTTGATGGTGCCAACGGACCATATAAAGAAGAGGATGCAGTTAATCCGGTAAGTTATTATGGCGAATCGAAAGTACTGGCGGAAGAGCTGGTGAAGAACTCAAAAGCGAACTGGGCGATCTTAAGAACAATATTGGTATATGGGATAAGCAGTGATATGAGCCGGAGCAATATTGTACTTTGGGCCAAAGAGGCATTGGAAAAAGCATCGCCTATTAATGTAGTAAACGATCAATGGCGTATGCCCACTTTAGCTGAGGATTTAGCTGAAGCCTGCTTGTTGGCTATAGAAAAAAATGCAAAAGGAATTTACCATGTATCGGGTAAAGATTACATGAGTATTGCAGATTTAGTGCGAAAAGTTGCCGAGTTTTGGAGTCTTGATCAATCATTTATTAATGAAATAAGTTCGACAAGTTTAAACCAAACGGCTAAACGACCGGTTAGAACTGGTTTTGTTTTAGATAAGACCATTAAAGATCTAAATTACTGTCCACATAGTTTTGAAGAAGGCTTAGCAATTTTAGATCAGCAGATAAAAGGTTAGTTTTGAGTCCGCGGTCTTGAGTTGAGAGTTAAAAACAATTAAGCAATAAAACAATTTAACAATACATTAACCAATTAATTATAGTATGGCATTACAAGTTGGCGATAACGCCCCTGATTTCAAATTATACAGTTCTGATTTAACCGAAATCGCGCTTTCTGGTTTCAAAGGTAAAAAAGTAATTATCCACTTTTTCCCGATGGCTTTTACCGGGACGTGTACAGAACAATTATGTACCATGCGCGATAATTTTAGCTATTACGAAGGGATAGATGCACAGGTAATTGGCATCTCAGTTGATTCTCCATTCTCTTTGGCTAAATTTAAAGAAGTTCAAAGTTACCAGTTCCTTTTATTGTCTGATTTTAACAAAGAAGTGTCAGCAGCTTACGGTGCTTTTTATGATGAATTTGTGTTCGGATTGAAAGGTGTTTCTAAAAGAGCGGCTTTTGTGATCAATGAAGAAGGAAAAATAGCTTATGCAGAAGTTTTGGAAGATGCACATGATTTGCCTGATTTTAAAGCAATTAATGATGCATTAAGCGCATAAAGCATATTCTGCAAAGAATTATTTTGAGATTTTTTTAAAATTTAATTGGAAATTAAAATATCAAATTATACCTTTGCAGTCCGTTAACGATACGGAAACGCATTTGTAGCTCAATTGGATAGAGCATCTCACTACGGATGAGAAGGTTTGGGGTTCGAATCCCTACAAGTGCACCTGAAGGGAGAATTGAAAAATTCTCCCTTTTTTGTTGTTCAGTTTGAAAGATCTTTTTTAGCTTAACCCCGCTTTTCCCAAGAACCTTTCTCGCCAAGAATTTTTAAATAGCTGTTATATGGCTCATTAACGTGATAAAGTTGATACAGCTGATTGGTTAACGCTGTAAGAAAGTTAAAGAAAATTAAAAATTCTTCTTCTGAGTTATAAATTCCGCCCCACTCATTCAACCTCCAATTTAACATTTTTCCATTCTGAGTGGTGATCGAAAATTCCAGGTAAGGAATATTTACGTCTGTGTTTTTGTAATAGTCCTGCTGTAGTCCACCCAAAAGGCCTATTTGCTTTACGGGAACCTGAATGGAGTGTATTTCTGAAAACAAAACGGAACCGAAACTGGAACTGGTAAAGCCTTCTTTACTTAGTGAAACAATTTCTCCTGACCGCCTTTCGGAGGCCACTTTAAATAACCTGTAAATGGCCATAAACATTAACGGTAAGGAGATCAGCAATAGCCAGGCGGGGAAAAGCGGATCCGGATGTAGCAGTAAAACGATGGCTGTTAATGAAATAGTCAGCAAGGTGGTAAAAAACCAAAACAGAATAGTTGCGTTTTTTTTGCCGTTATTAAAATGGAAGCGATAGGTATTCATAAATAACTAATTGGATAAATATCAAACCACAATTTCGGAAATTATTGCAGTAACGAAAGAGAAATTAATTGTTAAAATTTTTAATTTAGCCATAAACCGGAAGCTGAAAGAATAGTTTTCAGTTGTTGAAATTGGAGCGCGTTTTTATTTTGGTCGTCAATCACCTGGAATTGAATTTCTGAAATAAAAATGGAAAAATTTAATTCATCTACTTTGTCGAAAAATACAAATGAAAAATGTTTTTACTTAATTATTCTGATGTTAATGTTTGTGCTGGCAAAAGCGCAATCTAACTGAGAGGGTATAACCACTACTCCATAATGACATTGGTTGAGAACAATTATTTAATATACTACAGATCTAAGGAATAAATGGAGAATCATCAAATAGACTATATGCAAATACAGTTACAGGAAAATATTCCATTAACTGAAGAAGAAATAGCGCAAATGGAAACAGCGCAAAAAGCAGTGATGAGAATCGCTGTAATTACGCTTGTTGCTGGTATATTCTTTCTTGGGATAATCGCTGCTTTAGCTGTAGAAAAGGAAACGCTCAACAATCTGAAGTATTACGACTATATCGCTTTTGCAGCAATAGGATTATTAATGTTTAGTTTTTGTTACTGCATTGCCTGGTTAGTAGATAGGTACAGCAAATACAATTGGAAGAAAGATAAATTAAACGGAAAAAACAGATTAACGAGTGTAGTTATCGGTCGGGACAAAACAGAGCATGCAGAATACCTGACTTTTTCGGGTCCAATTAAAAATGAAAAAATAAGGATTGAGGTTAAGCAAGAAGATTATAGCCGCTACAAAATTGGATCGAAAGTTATTGTTACTTATCTGAAATTTAGCAAGAGGGCTCTTGATATCACAGACTTTAAATATGAGGATCAATAAAAATGGTTCTTCTATGCTAAGCGATAAATGTTTTTTTGTTGATGGCAACATCACGGCATTTCGTTTTTTGCAATTTAGGTATATTGGAAATATCAGTCCAGTAAGGTTAGAGATACTTAAGTTTTTTGTAAAATTTAATAAAAATGTAAAAGGATTGTTTGGTTAGGCCCTCTAGTATTTGAAGAAAATTCTGTTAAATATAAAAATGGCACAAGATTCTTCTTAGAAGGAGATAAATGTCATTAAAATAGCCCATTTTTAAATAAATCATCAATTTTAAATGGCATCTAAATTAATAATTATATATTTGCAGCCTTGAAAGTAACAATGTCTAATCCTATTAATCAGTGATTTGAAGATTACTTTTAACAGAGCCATAGGAATAAGGCTTTTTTAATTTTTGAAGACAACCTAAACAACTTGAATGCTTAATTTAGTTCTCTTTGGCCCTCCAGGGGCGGGTAAAGGCACCCAATCTGAAAAGCTGATTACAAAATATCAGTTGGTACACGTTTCAACAGGCGATCTTTTTAGAGCACACGTTAAAGGAGAAACCGAATTAGGAAAAAAAGTAAGTCAATTGTTAGCTGATGGAGAATTGGTTCCAGATGTCATTACAATTGCCATGCTTGAAGAAGAGGTAGATAAAAATCCTGATGCTAAAGGATTTGTGTTTGATGGATTTCCGCGTACCGTTCCGCAAGCAATTGAGCTCGATCTATTTTTGGAGCGTAAAGGCAGTAAAATTGCTGGTGTTATTGCTTTAGATGTTGACCAGGACGAGTTAACAAAACGTATTGCCGAACGTCACAAAACCAGCGGTCGTCCTGATGACGATGCTGAAAAATTAAAAAAACGGATTTCAGAATACTTTGATAAAACCATCCATGTATTACCTTATTATGAGGAGCAAGGAAAGTTGAATAAAGTAAACGGAATAGGTGAAATAGAAACAGTATATAATGATCTTTGCGCTGTAATTGATCAGTATAAGGTATAAAGTTCAAGTAGCGGATATAAAAGAGACGGTTTTAATTAATTCCCGATCCAATATTCAAAAACATAAAAAGAGTTATAATGTTAAAACGTTATAACTCTTTAATTTTAAAGGAATTGTTGTTTTGACATTCCAGTATTAACATTTCAATATTAAAATATGTCACAGGGTTCGAATTTCGTAGATTATGTAAAAATTTGTTGCCGTTCTGGTAAGGGCGGGGCAGGTTCGGCACATTTACATCGTGATATTTTAACATCAATGGGTGGCCCCGATGGTGGTGATGGCGGTCGTGGTGGCCACATTATCGTTAAAGGCAGTATCCATATCTGGACATTATTGCACCTTAAATACCGTAAGCACATTATTGCTGAAGATGGGGGAGCAGGCGGTAGTTCCCATAAATTCGGTAAACAAGGTAAGGATGAAATCCTGGAGGTTCCGCTTGGTACCATTGCTAAAGATGCTGAAACTGGAGAAATCCTTTTCGAAATTACCAAAGATGGCGAAACTAAGATTTTAACAGCCGGTGGCCGTGGTGGCTTGGGTAATGCACACTTTAAAAATTCGGTTCAGCAAACACCGCGTTTTGCACAACCGGGTGAGCAAGGACAAGAGGTTTGGAACATTTTAGAATTAAAAGTTTTGGCCGATGTTGGCTTGGTTGGTTTCCCAAATGCTGGAAAATCTACATTGCTTTCAGTAGTTTCGGCTGCTAAGCCAGAAATTGCCGATTATCCTTTTACTACCATTGTTCCTAATCTGGGTATTGTAAGTTACAGAGGTGGGAAATCTTTTGTAATGGCCGATATCCCTGGGATTATTGAAGGTGCATCAAAAGGTAAAGGTTTGGGCTATCGTTTCTTACGCCACATTGAGCGTAACTCCGTATTGTTATTCATGGTCCCAGCTGATACAAGCCGTTCAATTAAAGAAGAATACGAAATCCTTAAAAGCGAACTGGAATCTTACAATCCTGAATTAATGCAGAAACCGCATGTTTTAGCCATTACCAAATCAGATATGTTAGATGAAGAATTAATGGAAGAAATGAAACAGGATCTGCCAAACATTCCATCTATATTCATTTCATCAGTAGCTGAAAAAAATATTTTAGAACTGAAAGATATGCTTTGGAAAGCGATTGAAGGATAAAGCAGTTCAATAGTGTCAGTTGTTCATTAGTTCTACTCGTGACTAATGAACCTTAACTATTAATCAAACTAGGTTCTCAAACCGTCTACCGTCAAACCAATCCATTCTTTAAATAACATTTCCCATGCGCCTAATGCACTGGCATTTGGGATGATAAAATCACTTAAGTCGAATTCAGTATCTCCAGAAAAACTTGTTGGGTAATATTCAATTTTCTGTTTGGCTTGTTTATCAAAAATCAGTTTTGCCCTTGGGATGTGCCATGCACTGGTAATCACCAAAATTTTAGCTTTAGGCTTGTTTTTCGCAATGAGTGCCAGGCTGTACCTGGCATTTTCGATGGTATTTCTGCTTTGGTTTTCAATCAGGATTGCAGAATCAGGAATTCCGATCAGTTTTAAGTACTGAATGACTAAATCAGCTTCTTTAATTTTTCGGTCTATTAAATTTGCGCTCCCACCGCTAAGTAGTATCTGCTTAATCTGTCCTTTTTTATAAAGTGCGATTGCTTGGAATAATCTATCTCCTGCCCAATTAAAAGCAATTTCATTGTTTCGTTTGTTTAAGCCAGAGAAGCCCCCAAGCACTATTCCGACATCGAATTTACCTGCCCTTGGATAGTCGGCTTCATAACTGTTTATTATTTTTCCAACAATAAAGCCATTAGAGAAAAAGAAGAAAATAATCAAACTACAGATTAAATACCTTTTCCTTTGTTTAGATTGTTTTGTTGCAATTGCAAAAATCAAAAGCACAAAAATCCAAACTATAGGTTTAATGAGGAAAAGCAAAATCTTTGAGAGGATAAAAATCATATACAGATATTATCCTGCAAAACTAAGAATTTGTTTAAATGATAAAGGGGGGGAGGCAAGGTATTAATTGATTAAAATATAATCAATTAATACCTTGCCACATTTTATCCTTGGCCTTCTTGTACCTGGCCATTTTCATGGGCACTTTCTAAAATTTCTTTCACATCTGATTTACGTTTCTTAGCAACAGTATGTTTAAAATGAGGCACTTCATGTTCAATAATATCTTCTTCGATGGCTTCTACGCCAAAAACCTTCTCTTTTAAAAGGTTGTATTTGTCTTGAAAGCCGTAACGTAGATTTTTAGCTCCGCCAACAATTTTTCCACGCGTACCTGCGCCGCTATCAGGAGCAAATAAAATACTAATAACTGCGCCGGCCGCTAAACCAGCAACTAAGGCCAGTGCTATTTTTGCACTGTTATCCGATTCGTGCTTTAAATATTTTCCGATTAACTTTCTGTATTTCATAATTATGCGGTTTTAATAAATGAACAATTCGCTTGATATAATGTTTGATGTTTTTTGATTTGGAAAGCAATGTTATAGTTTTTTGCTAAAGCGGTACAACTTCTCTATCGTTTTCAAAAAAAGACCAGACTTTTACCTAAGTTTAAAGTTAAAGCACAATATTTGAGGTACTAAAACTAATTATATGGTAAAAGCGACAATAAATAAAGAGCATTATGCATGTTCTGTAACAAATGGTTCTCATGATATTATAGTAGACGAGCCTTTAGAATTGGGTGGTACACATAAAGGTTTTGCCCCAAAAGGATTGTTAATGGCCTCTTTAGCATCGTGTGTAGCCATTACCTTAAGAATGTATGCCGATAGAAAGGAATGGCCAATTGATAAAATTGAGGTAGAAGTAAATATTGATACCGAAAATGGGGAGACCATATTTTTTGAAGAAATTGTATGTACAGGAATACTTACCGAGGAACAAAAAATCAGATTGGAAGAAATTGCCGCAAAATGCCCGGTAAGTAAGATTTTAGCATCCGGTCACGAAATCAGATCGAAGGTACTTTAATGCTAACGGTGCAAAACTCGTTTGTACATTGATAAAAAGCTTTAATATCTTTACCAATAAAAAAACCGTGGTGTGCTTTGCGCCTTGGTGGTTAAAACAATAATCAATGCCTACCGAAATAAAATGCCCCAACTGTGCCCATGTTTTTCCGATGGAAGAAGCCATGGCCGAAGATTATAAGAAAGAGTTACGTGAGAAAGCGGCTGCTTATGCAAGGCAGAAAGATGAAGAATATCAACGTAAACTGCAAATTTTCGAATCAGAAAAACAACAGCAATTGAAAGCTTTTGATGCCAAACTTGCTGAAGAGAAAACCAAGCTTAAGGATAGTCTGGAGGAAAACCTGCGTAAAAGCATTTCGGCCGATTTTGAAACAAAACTGCAAATGCTGGAAGGTAATGCGAAAGATAATGCCGAAAAACTAAAGTTGGCCCGCGAAAAAGAATTGGAGTTTTTACGCCGCGAGGAAAGCCTTAAGGTAAAGGAAGAAGAAATGGAACTTGCCTTTCAACGTAAAATGCAAGAGCAGCGTAACGAGTTGGTAGAACAGATCCGTAAGCAAGAGGCGGAAAAAAATAGTATTAAAGATACCGAACACCAATTGCGTTTAAAGGAATTGGAAAAACAGCTCGACGACCAGAAAAAATTGGCTGAAGAAATGAAACGTAAGGCTGAGCAGGGCAGTATGCAATTGCAGGGCGAAGTTCAGGAACTGATTTTGGAGGAATTGCTTCGTACCAATTATCCTTTCGATTTAATTGAAGAAGTTGGCAAAGGAGTGCGTGGTGCAGATTGTGTACAGGTAGTGCGTAATCAATTCGGACAGGAATGCGGTAAAATTATTTACGAAAGCAAGCGTACCAAAGATTTTGGTGGCGACTGGATCGAAAAACTGAAAAAAGATATGCGCAGTATGGGCATTGATGTAGCGGTAATCGTGAGTCAATGTTACCCAAAAGGCATGGATTGTTTCGGGCAGCGCGATGGGGTTTGGATCTGCTCTTTCGAAGAAGTAAATGCTGTGGCATACGTGTTGCGCGAAGGTATTTTGCGCTTGGCAGGTGCAGTAAAATCGCAGGAAAACCGCGGCGAAAAAATGCACATGCTTTACGATTATTTAATGGGAGCAGAGTTCTCAGAACAATGGAAAGCCATTAGGGAAGGTTTTATGAGTATGAAACTATCCATACAACGCGAGCGTGATGCCATGGAACGTTTATGGAAAGCACGTGAAAAGCAGTTAGAAAAAGTATTGTTAAATGCGACCCATATCCGCGGTTCAATAGAAGGTATTGCCGGTAGCGATAGTGTGCAGTTGAGCTTAACCGATGAAGATGATGATACCTTGCTTTTAGAGTAACTTATTGCATCATCATCCTGTCCTCGATTAATTGTCATCCTGAACTTGTTTCAGGATGTGTTTGAATGACCGACGTTGCTCATCGCCAGGTGTGAACTGCAAGCTACCAGTTATTTGGGCGTTCCCCATCCCGTGAAAAACGGGAAAGGGGACGGGCTTTTCAGGGCTACGCTTCGCTCCAGTACCGATAAAGGATCGGCACTAGACCCTTACAGTCCCTAACGCGGAGATATTGCGTGACTAAACCTCGCAGGTTTTAAACGGCGTAGCGCTCAATGAGCCCATTGATATTAACCTCCGCTGCGGTTCGTGTCGTCACCAATGCTATTAAGTTAAGGGTTTTTGGATTTTGAGATAGTTTTTTTTAGTATATTTATATACAATCAAAAAAGATACATGAGTTTAATTTCCAGCAATATTTCCAAGGAGAAACATATCGTTTCTCCTAAAAAAAACATGTGATTTTATTCAAAAAAATCCGACCCCTGCGAAGTATATTACCAAAGCAAAGTTTTTCATCAGAAAGCGCTCACTTACCTTTCCTATCGTAGTTACCTCAATTTTGAATCTATTCAAGGAATCTGTTGAGTACAATATTTCAACTCTATTGCCCAAATTCAAAGTCAAAACAGTTACTGGGGCAGCTTTCTCACTGGCTCGTTATAAGGTCGAAATTTCATTTTTTAAGGATCTGAACAGCATACTTGTGGATTTTCATCAACGACACTATGTTAGACGTTGGAAAGGCTTTCAGTTGATCGCCGGCGATGGCTCAACGGTCTCGCTGCCTGCATCACCGGGTATAAAAAAACACTTTGGCGTTTATTCTGAAAATGAAAATGGTGCCAAAAGTTGTCTTGCCCAATTGTTTATGCTTTTTGACATCAACACAAAGACGGTATTGGCGAGTCGGATAAGCGAGATGAAGAACTCAGAGAGAACTCTTTTCAAGGATTGCCTAAACAACCTTGCTGTCAATAAGGCTATTTTTATCTTAGACAGGGGATTTGGTTACTTCAATATATTCAAGAGGCTTATCGAAGAGAAAAGTGACTTTTGTATCAGGGTTAGCTCATCGAATTCTACCTTTGCCAAACAGGTAATGAATAATCCATCTGAGGATTTTATTACGGAGTGGCAACCAAGTTTAAGGGAAAAAAGGACCTGTGCCGAGCATGGGCAAGATTGCGAACCCATAAAAGTAAGAGTTTCGAAAATCAAACTAACAACAGGTGAGATCGAACTATTGATATCCTCACTTGAGCCTAAGAATATCAGCTTAGCAGATATTAACCAGCTTTATACGCTCAGATGGAGGATTGAAGAGGGTTTTAAAAAGCTCAAGCCCAAAATGAAACTCGAGCAGTTTGGTAGCCGTAAGCCAGAAGGCATAAACCAGGAATTTGAGGCCCATATTTTCATGATGAATCTCGTTGCTTTACTGGGGATTACCGCACAGGACAAGATTGAAAAAAACATGGATAAAAGAAGATACGGTTATATCTTCAACTGGCAAAATGCATTCAGATTTGTTAGGAACAGCCTAATTGAGTTAGTAATGGGATCAAAACTGAAAACAATAATTAAACAGCTAATAGAGCAAATTTCTAAAACTGTAGTTGCGGTAAAGCCAACAAGAAGCTTTCCCAGAATTAAAGTTCGGCAAAATAAAAGCAGGTTGCACCAAGCATATAAATAGCTTAACTTAATAGCATTGGTGTCGTCACGAACCGAAACATAGTAATTAGAAATACTTTTCGCATGAGGTTATACCTGCTTAGTATCTAATTAAATATAAATTGTATTTAATTAAATGCGTTTTTATATTAGAGAAACCAAACCTGCAAGTTATATAAATAGTAATAACAAAAAATAAATGATAACATGAATAAGAAACTTAACCAATCCTTTAACCGCTTTAAAATCCTTACTTTAATAGGCACTTTGCTATTTTTTGGGAATGTTTTCGGGAACGTTCCCGAAAAGGATTTGAAGTCGCCGGATGGCAATTTAGTCGCCAGTTTTGCTTTGGCCGAAGGGGGAGTACCTACCTATAGCTTAAAGTACAAAGGAAAAGACGTTATTAAAGCCAGCAAGCTGGGGCTTGAACTTAAAGATGGTAAATCTTTAATGAAAGGTTTTACCATAACCGATACTAAAACCAATACTTTTAACGAAACCTGGAAACCGGTTTGGGGCGAAGTAAAAGAAATTGTAAATCATTACAACGAACTGGCGGTAACTTTAACGCAAAAAGAAACTAACCGCTATATCATTGTGCGGTTACGTTTGTTTAACGATGGTTTGGGTTTTAGATATGAATTTCCTGAACAAAAAAACTTAGATTATTTCGTAATTAAAGAAGAGAAAACCCAGTTTGCCTTAGCTGGCGATCATAAAGCTTTTTGGCTTCCTGGCGATTACGATACACAGGAATACAGTACGGTAACCTCAAACTTATCAGAAGTACGCAGTAAAATGAAAGCTGCGGTTACACCAAATGCGTCGCAAACTACTTTTTCGCCAACAGGTTTACAAACGCCTTTAATGATGAAGAGTAAAGATGGTTTGTACATCAATATCCATGAAGCGGCATTGATCAACTATTCGCTAATGTCGTTAAATCTCGACGATAAAAATATGGTTTTAGAATCGTGGCTAACGCCAGATGCAGTTGGCGATAAAGGTTATTTGCAGGCACCCTGTTTATCGCCCTGGAGAACCATTATTGTGAGTGATAAAGCAGGTGACATTTTAACCTCAAAGCTAACCTATAACTTAAACGAGCCAACAAAATTTAAAGATGTATCGTGGATAAAACCAACCAAGTATGTAGGTGTTTGGTGGGAAATGATTACAGGTAAAAGTACCTGGGCCTATAATGATTTAACCAGTGTGCAATTGGGCGTAACCGATTATGCCAAAACAAAACCCAATGGGAAACATGCTGCAAATACTGCACATGTAAAAGAATACATCGATTTTGCAGCTAAAAATGGATTAGATGCTGTTTTGGTTGAAGGCTGGAACGAGGGCTGGGAGGATTGGTTTGGTAAAACAAAAGATTATGTATTTGATTTTGTAACGCCCTATCCCGATTTCGATGTAAAAGAATTACACCGTTACGCCGCAAGTAAAGGTGTTAAAATGATTATGCACCATGAAACTTCTTCGTCGGTACGTAATTATGAGCGCCATTTAGATACCGCTTATAAATTTATGAAAGCCAATGGTTACGATGCCGTTAAAAGCGGTTATGTAGGCAACATAATCCCAAGGGGAGAGCATCATTATGGCCAATGGTTAAATAATCATTACCTGTATGCCATCCAAAAAGCAGCGGAATATAAAATTATGGTGAATGCACATGAGGCTGTTCGCCCAACAGGCCTGGCGCGTACTTATCCGAACTTAATCGGAAACGAATCGGCAAGGGGAACAGAATATGAAGCTTTTGGGGGCAATAATGCCGATCATACCACTATTTTGCCCTTTACACGTTTAATAGGTGGGCCAATGGATTATACCCCAGGTATTTTCGAGACTAAAGTAAGTGTTTATAACCCTGAAAATACTTCTTTTGTGCACAGTACATTGGCCCGCCAGCTGGCACTTTACGTTACCATGTATAGTCCGCTGCAAATGGCTGCCGATTTGCCTGAAACTTATAACAAGTACATGGATGCTTTTCAGTTTATTAAAGATGTGGCGGTAGATTGGGACGATACCAAAGTTTTAGAAGCAGAACCTGGCGATTATATCACTTTTGCGCGTAAAGCGAAAGGTAAAAACAACTGGTTTGTTGGCCGCACCAATGATGAAGTGGGCCGAACATCTAAAATTGATTTTAGCTTTTTGGATCCTGGTAAAAAATATGCTGCAACCATTTATGCCGATGCAAAAGATGCCCATTACGAAACCAATCCTAAAGCCTATACCATCCGTAAAATGGAGGTAACCAGTAAAACTACATTATCGCAGTATTGTGCACCAGGTGGGGGATACGCGATTAGTATTATGGCGAAATAAGTTAAGTTAGTGAATGTCAGTGTTGCCAGCTGACACTCTTCTCTTCTAGTCGCAGCCCCCGCTGCGACTTTTTTATTGTTTTTTTGCCACGGATGTACACAGATAAATACGGATTAAAATTTATTTCAATATCTATCATGTTAGTCAGATTCTGAGCTGATCTACCAGTGACAGGTTTAGAAAATCAGTCGAAATGACGATCCTACAGGCCTGTCATCACCCTTCCTTTGTTTTTTTAAAACTAACCTCTCAGGATGATGGCCCTAGTAGAGTTCTTTCCCGCAGATCTTACTGATAGTCGCAAAAAAAAACAATTAATTTGCGTTAATCATCTTAAACCTGCGGGACTGTTTTTGTAATTGGCAGTTAATTGTGCTGAGTTATCTTAACAGATCATAACAGCTGACTGCAGGAAAATATCTTATTTTATAATATCTTAGCAAAGACATTAAAACCAAGCAATTCTTAACAAAATATTACTATGCCCAGAACCAAAAACCATATCGAACTTCAATTTTTAAGTGAACCCTCTGATGTTAATTATGGAGGTAAGGTACATGGTGGGATGATGATGAAATGGATCGATCAGGCTGCTTTTGCCTGTGCTTTACAGTGGAGCCAGACTTATTGTGTAACAGTTTATGTTGGGGGAATCCGTTTTTTTCATCCTGTTCATATCGGGCACTTGGTTAAAATGGAAGCACGCATTATTTACACGGGTAAAACCAGTATGCATATTGCCGTTGATGCTTTTTCAAAACCAGTAGGGCAAACCGATTTTGTTAAGAATACACACTGTATTATTGTTTTTGTTGCGGTAGACGACGATGGCCAGCCAAAAGGAATCCCAGCCTTTAAGCCAAAAACCGAAAAAGAAATTGCCATGCATGGCTACGCCATTAAATTAATGGAACTGCGTAAAAGCATTGATAAAGAAATGGAACCGTATATTGTGTAAGCGTGAGGCGTTGAGCGGTTGGCGATTCAGCTTAACCACAGAGAAAACAGAGGGTAGGCCACGGAGCACACCGAGTTAAGCGCATAGCTATTGTATTTGTTTTATACTCTGTGTACCTCAGTGCAAAACTCGGTGTCCTCTGTGGTAAAAAAAAGCGGAATCTATTCTACAATCGGCAAGCTGAAACAAAACTTACTGCCTTCGCCAATGGCGCTTACCACCCATATTTTTCCGTTTTCGGCTTCAATAAAATCTTTAGAAATGGCGAGGCCCAATCCGGAGCCCGATTTATTCTGTCCATCGGTTGGTACCTGAAAGTACCTGTCGAATAATCTTTTCTGGTATTTTTCGTCAATGCCTTTTCCAAAATCGCGCACAGAAAATTCGATAAACTTGTCTTTTTGGAAAACATCGATGATTACCTTCGATTTTTCTGCACTGTACCGCAATGCATTAGATAAAAAGTTAACCAGTACCCAGGCTGTTTTCTGGATATCGGCATTCACATCCCGCAAGTTCTGGTTGCAGTTAAGTACCAGTTGAATCGATTTTTGTTCGGCCTGAAATTTAACAGCATCAACGGCATAACTTACAATTTCTTCTGGTTTGGTTATGGCAAAAGTGAGTTTTAAATTACCGGTTTCTACTTGCGAAAGATCTAAAAGTTCGCTGGTGATTTTTAGCAGTCTGTCGCTATCTTCTTTGATATGGTTGAGCAGTTCATGCTGTTCTTCATTCATGGCACCCACACGCTCATCGTTTAGCAATTTCAAACTCATTTTGATAGATGATAGGGGTGTTTTTAACTCGTGCGAAACTGTAGCGATAAAATTTGTTTTGGCTTCATCGAGCTCTTTAAACTGCGTAATATTTTTTAACGTGTAAACGCTTCCTGCAGATTTAGAAGAGGCAATTAAAGTGTTTTCATCCTGTTCTTCATAATTTGGGATGATGATTTCGCGGTTTTCCAACAGGAAATAAGATTCCTTATCATCAGCATAAATTTTTAGGGTATTATCATTGGTTTCGGGTTTAATAATCCGTTTAAGCAGCTCGTTCTTTTGCATCAGTTCGGCCACGTTCTGGCCAATAACCTTATCTTCATCAAGGCTCATCAGTTTTGCCGCCAGATGATTTAGAAAGAGTACTTCACCTTTTTCATTTAGGCCGATTATGGCATCCTGCATTTGTGCAATAATGGCTTCAATACGTGATTTTTCGGATTTAATTTTAGATAAGTTGCTGTTTTCCCATTCGTTTAGTTTAACCACCATTCCGTTAAAGGAATCTGCCAGTTCTGTAAACTCATCTTCGTTTTCGAAATGCAGGCGCTGTTTATAATTTTTACGACTGATCTGTTTAATCGCTGCACCAAATTCGGCAAGGGGGTTGGCTACAAAACCTGGAAAGTTTACAATGAACGTAAAGAGGATAATAAAACTCAGGGTAGCGGCAATCATGATGTAGAGGTTTGCCCTAGATGAGGTTTCATTGGCCAATTCATTCTTATCGTAAATGGCCTTCATGTTTACCTGTTCGATATTTTGTAGTGCAACGCGCAAATTTTTAATGCTATTTTCTTTAATGCTTAACGATTGTGGACCGTTTAGCATGGCAAAAGCCGTTTCCAATTTCTGGAAAGCCACTTTTTCGCCGGGTTCGGTAATGTTTAACCCTTCGTTTTTTAAGTTTTCCTTAAATACAGCCAGTTGAGTACTGCTTAATGGAAATTGGTTCTGATCGATTACATTGCGCATAGCAGCAACGTATTTCAGTGATTTGTAGTTGTCTTTAAGGATTGCCTTCGATTTATCTGAAAGCTCGTTTAAGAAAAAGAGCGCGATTAATCCGAAGGACAAAACAAGTATAAAGAGAAACCCGAATCCGAGGCGGAGCTTGGTTTTTATTTTCATCTGTTTATGTTTTTTTTTAATGGTGATGAAGCTATCATGATTTGCTTATTTTATTGTGTGATATTTGAAAATCATTGATGGTTTCATGACTTTTTTGTTTAACCGCAAAGGCGGAGAGATTTTCGCTATTAATGCAAAGCAATTTCTCTCTTTTTTTTGTAAAAATAGGTTATATTAAATCTGTTTCCTGATTAACTAAATTATATAACCAAGGTTAAATAAATAGTTATTCATTTAGCCTGTAGTCAATAGCTATGCCAGTAGATTGGGTTATTGTTTAAGTTGTTGTTTTATAGTATTTTATGGTGTTTCTAAAAATGTTTTAAGCAAAAAACCTTTTCATTTTGGAAGGGTTTTTATCATTTTGAACCATTGCTTCTGGAGGTTTAATGCGCTGTTCTACGTTTCTAGACCTGATTGCAAAGGAAAGCCCGCAGCGCAGAGAGGACTTGCAACAGAAAGCAGGAGTGACGCTATATGAAACACAGGGTTTGCTTTTCAAAAAAAGAATAGAGTTTGTTTTTTCGGAAAGCAGGTTTGGTAACATTTAGGCTGGTGCAGCCCCGCTGTCCGCTTTACTGCGTGCCGCTTCCCATCAGGTTTAGGTGGCGCGGCCGGTAATAAGATTTGGGGCTGTAGGGTGCAGAAAATGAAAATTTAATTTAGACTGAACGATTTTTAAGGTTATGGCGCTGCCTTTTGTTCCCTAAACCTGATTGCAATGGAAAGCCCGTAAGCGAGGTATCCCGATTCATCGGGGCGGACTTGGAATGAAAAGCGGGGCTGACGCTCCTATGAAATGCAGGCTGGGCTTTCCAAAAGAAGAATAGAGCTCTATTTTTTTTGAAAGCAGGTTTGGTAACATTTAGGCTGGTGCAATCCCGCTGTACGCTTTACTGCGTGCCGCTTCCATCAGGTTTAGGTGGCGCGGTCTGTACCGTGATTTAGGGTTGCAGGATGCAGGAAAAAATGAATGACGATTAGAATTTGATAAACTTATCTATCTGCTCGTTTGTAAACTTAATCGTATCTGGATGATTGAAATTACCTTCGGCATCTAACTCGGTTTTAATATTAGGAATGTGCAAACGTAAGGGTAAAATATGCAGATGAATATAATGACAAACGCCTGTGAAATGATCTACACCGCGGATATTACCATATTTACCAGAAGAAATTCCGACTAAAGCGGCCTTTTTATCATAAAAGCTATCGGGGAAATTACAGGCATCTATTAACACTTTTAACACCCCTGGGTAGCTTCCATTGTACTCTGGCATGATAAATAAAAACTTTTCAGTGTTATTAATCATGTTCTGGATTTCTTGAAAAGCTGCTGATCGTTTGCCATACATATCCGTATTCAAAACATCTATAGGCAGGTGCTCCAGGCTGAACAAACTGGCATCGGCTCCTTTTTCTTTTAGTTGCCTTTGGTAATATTTAGCAACTTTTAGCGTATTGCTATTGGGCCTGTTGGTAGCGGCTATAATTGTGATCATGGATAATTGTTAATAAGATGTGTAAAACCCAAACACGCTTCTTGCTAAAATTGCCATATAGTTTGTATCTTAGCTGATTGTGAAAAAGGCCGTAAACAACGCAAAAATAGAACTTTTTGCCAATTAAAACGCATAAATAACACAGCCCAAATAAACGTTAAGTAAATTTCGGATACATAGATGAGCAAAATTATTGCATTAGCAAATCAAAAAGGTGGTGTTGGTAAAACAACTTCATCTATAAACCTGGCTGCGAGTTTGGCCGTATTAGAATACAAAACTTTACTGGTTGATGCTGATCCTCAGGCAAATTCGACTTCAGGAATCGGTTTCGATCCCCGGAATATTAAAGATAGTATTTATGAGTGTATCATTAATGATATCGATCCTTTACAGGCCATCCAAAAAACGGATACACCAAATTTAGATTTACTGCCCGCTCACATCGATCTGGTTGGTGCAGAAATCGAGATGATTAACCTGAACAACCGCGAGTACAAAATGAAAGCGGTTTTGGAGAAAATTAAAGATCAGTATGATTTTATTATCATCGATTGTTCACCATCTTTAGGTTTAATCACCATCAATGCTTTAACAGCGGCCGATTCGGTTATTATTCCTGTTCAGTGTGAGTATTTCGCGCTAGAAGGTTTGGGTAAGTTATTAAATACTATAAAAATTGTTCAGAACCGTTTAAACCCTGATCTGGAAATTGAAGGTATTTTACTTACCATGTACGATGTGCGTTTACGTTTATCAAACCAGGTGGTAGAAGAGGTGAGAACACATTTCCACGAACTGGTTTTCGATACCATTATTCAGCGTAATACACGTTTAAGTGAAGCACCTAGTTATGGCGTTTCGGTAATTATGCACGATGCCAATTGCAAAGGTGCCATTAACTACCTTAATCTTGCGCGCGAAATTGTAAAGAAAAACGGCCTTCTAAAGGAAGAAGAAAACATAGGAACAGCAACTTTATAAACTATAGATGACATCTTTTCAGCGAAAAACAGGTTTAGGAAGAGGGTTAAGTGCGCTTTTAGATGATAGCGAATCTTCTCATCCGCCAAAACAGCAGGTAAATGCTGTGAGCGAAACCGAGCAGATTGGCAATATCAGTCACGTAAGTTTAACTGAAGTTGAAACCAATCCATACCAGCCACGTACCGAATTTGACCAGGTAGCTTTAAACGAGCTTGCCGATTCGATTAAGATACAAGGTTTAATACAACCGATTACGGTTAGAAAACTTGGCGCCAACAAATACCAGCTCATTTCTGGTGAACGTAGGTTCAGGGCTTCGAAACTAGCTGGTTTAACACAGATTCCTGCTTACATCCGCAGTGCCAACGACCAACAGATGTTGGAAATGGCCTTGATCGAAAATATTCAGCGCGAAAATTTAAATGCCATTGAGGTGGCCTTGAGTTTCCAGCGGATGATTGACGAGGTAGGCTTAAAACAAGAGCAATTAGGCGAACGTGTAGGCAAAAACCGTACAACGGTTACCAATTACCTGCGTTTGTTAAAACTTCCGCCAGCTATTCAGGCTTCCATCCGAGATCAGAAAATTAGCATGGGGCATGCAAGAGCCTTAATTAATGTTGATGGTGTTGACAAACAATTGTTTATCCACCAGGAAATTTTAGAAAAAGGATTATCGGTACGTAAGGTAGAAGAACTTGTACGTAATTTGCAGCATGTACCTTTAAAAGGCAGCGAAAAATCGAAAGAAAAAGCTGTTTCTTTTCAATATCAAAAATTACAGGACGATCTGGCCTCTAAATTTGCTACCCGCGTAAAGTTAAAAGTAAGTCAGAACGGTAAAGGCGCTATAGAAATACCTTTTATGAGTGATGACGACTTAAACCGAATTTTAGAGTTATTAGACTGGTAATGCAAAAGACTAAGCTTTTAATACTGGTTGCTGCATTTACATTTTTTCTTGTAAACTTAGCCTCGGCGCAGGTTAAGGATACGGTATTAAAACCTGCTGATACTTCGAAAATTAAATTATCTAAATCGTTAGATACTGCGGCTAAAAAACCGATGACCAGAAAGGATTCGATGAAAGCCAAGTATGTTAATCCGGGTAAGGTTGCCGGTAGAAAAGCGGTTTTCAGATCGATGATTATACCAGGGTGGGGGCAATTGTACAATATGCAACTGCTTAACGACGGTTATGGTACAAGAGCCGGAAAAAGCCAGTTTTTTCAAAAGCTATATACCGGTGGTAAAATCGCAGCTATTTATGGTGGTATAACCGTACTTACCATGTCGTACATCGAAAGTAGCAAGCAATATAATTTAGCACTAACAGAATTACAGTATCGCGACTCGCATAACAATCAGCCTGATCCTAACGGCCCTTTTGGTAGCCGTTATTCTACTACAGGCATAACCCAGCGTAAAGATACCTATAGAAGAAATAAGCAAATTGTATTGTTCTCTTACGGTTTGGTTTATTTTGCTAATATAGTTGATGCTTATGTCGCAGCCCGTTTGCATTTCTTTAATATTGATGATAACCTTTCTTTTAAGGTAATGCCATCTATGATTAATACTAATTCAATGTATGGTTTCAATGCAACACCCGCATTAAAATTATCACTAACATTTTAATGTAGAAACCATCATGAATATTCAATATAGGACACTACATTTGAAATCATAATTGTTTATCCGCTACTAAAGGTTAGATACAACAAGAATAAAAACTGAAAATAAATATAAACAGATGAAACCATCATGATTTTTCAAACCAAACTTGGGTGAATAAATGGCTCAGGCCTTCTTGAAACACCATTAAAACATCTACATTAATGAAAAATCTGATAGCTTCATAACAATTAAAACTAAACTATAAACACATGAAAATTGCGCTTTTAGGATATGGTAAAATGGGGCAGATTATCGAGAAATTTGCAGTGGAACGTGGCCACGAAATTGTTTTAAAAATAACGATCGATAATCAGGACGATTTAACCAGACAAAATTTAAAATCGGCTGATGTAGCCATCGATTTTAGTACGCCTGATTCGGTTTTAAAAAATATTGATGCCTGCTTTGATGCCAATGTGCCCATAGTTGTAGGTACAACAGGCTGGTACGGCAAACTCCAGGAAGTAAAAGACGATTGCAACAACAGTAACAATACCTTGCTTTATGGGTCTAACTTTAGTATTGGCGTAAATTTATTCTTTAAGCTGAACCAAACTTTGGCCAAGCTGATGAATAATTACCCTGCCTATGAGGTTCAGGTGGAAGAAATTCACCACACACAGAAACTGGATGCACCAAGTGGTACAGCCATTACCCTTGCGGAAGGGATCGTAGACAACCTGGATAGAAAACAGGAGTGGTTAAACGAAGTGGTTGGGACTGATGTTGAATTGTTTCCGAAAGCAGAGCAATTGCTGATAGAATCGCATAGGATAGAAAATATTCCAGGTACACATACTGTAATTTACAGTAGTGAAGTGGATGAAATAGAAATTAAACACACTGCGCATAATAGAGCTGGTTTTGCTTTAGGTGCAGTTGTAGCGGCAGAATGGTTGAAAGATAAAAAAGGATTTTTCAGCATTACTGATATTTTTGAATAGGAAATAGTTTTCAGTTGAAAATTGGCAGTTTTCAGTTAAGCGATTTATGCAATTAACTGAATAACCAAACAGATAATAATCTGTGTAATCACATAATCTGTGAAATCACACCGAAGGATAACAGGTAACCGATTAATAAATCGCAAACCAAAAATAAGATATATGAATTATAAATTCTGGCAACGAAAAAAAGATGCCCCAAAGAAGAAAAAAACTAAAACCCGTGAGTGGGTTGATGCAATTGTTTTTGCAGTAGTAGCAGCAACCATCATCCGCGTATTTTTTATTGAGGCTTACACCATTCCATCTGGTTCGATGGAAAGATCTTTGCTTATTGGCGATTTCCTTTTTGTGAGTAAAGTTAATTACGGTGCACGTATCCCGATGACTCCGGTTGCTTTTCCCTTTGCCCACCATACTATGCCTTTAACCACTTCTACCAAAGCTTATTGGGATGGTGTGCAGTGGAAATATCATCGTTTACCGGGTTTATCCAAAATTAAGAGAAACGATGTTGTTGTATTCAACTTTCCCGAAGGAGATACTGTAGCCGTAGAAAACCAGGCAGAAAGTTATTATGCATTAGAAAGAAGCATGGGCCGGCAGCAGGTTAGAAGCACATTTACGATAATAGACCGCCCGGTAGATAAACGGGAGAACTTTATTAAAAGATGTATTGGGATTCCGGGCGATGTAATTTCGATGAGCAATGGCGTTGCCAATGTAAATGGCAAAAATGAGCCTTTAAAAAACACAGGCATGATGCCATATCGCATCGAGTTCAAAACCATGGATTTTAATTATTCTGTACTTGATGAATTTAAACTTAATTTAGGCGGAACACCTGCTGTTGCAGATAAGACCTACATTGTAGATGCCTCGCCAGAAATTGCCGATAAATTAAAAACATTTGATTTTGTGAAATCAGTTACCTTAAGCCCAGATCCTGCAGGCGCTGTTCCGGGAGGTGTTTTTCCGAACGATCCAAACAGGGTATGGAACAGGGATAATTTCGGGCCGATTAAAATCCCTTCAAAAGGATGGACCGTTAAAATCGATAGCAATACCATGCCGCTGTACTACAGGGCTATTAGAACTTACGAAGGAAATAAAGTAGAGCAAAAAGCAGGTATTTGGTATATTAATGATAAAGTAGCCATTACTTATACTTTTAAAATGGACTACTATTGGATGATGGGTGATAACCGCCATAATTCGGCCGATTCGCGTTATTGGGGTTTTGTACCCGAAGACCATATTGTAGGTAAAGCTTTATTTGTTTGGATGAGCTGGGATAGTACTGCATCTTTCTTGCATAAAATAAGATGGAGCAGGTTGTTTATGGGCATCCATTAATTTATACGATATTTTTTAGAAAAAGCTTGCTTTATGCAGGCTTTTTTTTATGCCAAAATCACCTTTTTAAAAAAATTAAAAAGTTTTCATTATTTATATTTTTTTTTCATAAGTTTGTTATGTCAGCGGTTGGTAAAAAACATGTAAAAATCTAACTGTATATTCAATTTACATCTTCTGATAAAATTAATGGGTTCAGTTTTCCCATGATTAAACAGTTCAAATTCTACTAATCGAATAATACTGATAAAGTAACTAGCCAATTTAACTAACCATTACCAAATAGATTATGAAACAAACCAGTATCATGTTTTTGTGGATATGTATATAAAACAACTTTCTTTTTAATTTTTTTAAAAAGATTGCATTTCTTTTGTTTTTTTTTATATTTTTATATAACCAAATTGAAAAAATGTCAGCAACTATTAAGAAAGCACAACGACTAAGGGCCGACATTATTAAGCTACTTTATTATAAAAAAAAATCATCGCTTACCGATTTAAGTAAACGTACTAAAAAGAGCCTGCCTCTAATTACGTCGACTGTAAATGCTTTGATAGAAGATGGTTTAATTATAGAGCAAGGATTGGCACCATCTACCGGGGGCCGCCGCCCTTTAAATTTTTTATTAAATCCTGATTACAAAAGGTATATAATAGCAGTAGCAATGGATCAGTTAACCAGTCAATTAACCATATATGATTTGTCAAATCATCAGGTTTTACCCACGCAGGTGATTGATTTAGACATGACCGAGAGTAAAAGTGCTGATACTTTAATTGAATTTATTGACCACTGCATAAAGAAATCAACAATCGATAAAGAAAATTTATTGGGAATTGGTATTGGTATGCCGGGTTTTGTAAATGCAGAGAAGGGAATGAACTATTCATTTATGCAGGTTGAAAACGATATAAGCCTGCAAGACTATCTCGCTAAAAAATTAAGTTTACCGGTTTACATAGATAACGACTCGAGTTTGATTGCCTTAGCTGAATTAAATTTTGGTGAAGCAAGAAATTTAAAAGATGTACTCGTAGTTAATATTGGCTGGGGTACAGGTTTAGGGATGATTATTAATGGCAAATTATATCGGGGGAGTAGCGGTTATGCTGGCGAATTTAGCCATATCCCTTTATCTAATTCCAATACCTTATGCTCTTGTGGTAAGCGGGGATGCCTTGAAGTGGAAACGTCCCTTTTGGTGATGGTTCAAAAAGCAGAAGCAGCGGTAAAAAATGGAGAAGAAACAAGTTTAAGAACACTTTTTAATGATAAAAGTAAAAGCCATGTAGATCATTTCTTGAATGCAGTTGTAAAACAAGATCCTGTCGCTATTTCTATTTTAGCTGATGCTGCATTTCAGATTGGTAAAGGATTAGCCACTTTAATCCATATTATGAATCCTGAACGGATTGTATTAAGTGGCCGTGGTGCAAAAGCTGGAAAAATGCTTCTGCCGCCAATACAACAGGCAATTAACGAGTTTTGTATACCTCGGGTAGCCGAACAAACAGAAATTAAATGCTCTAGTTTAAGTGATGAGGCTGAATTATTGGCTGCTGCCAGTTTGATGGTCGAAAATAGCTTATTTGATTAAGCTAATTTCAATTGAATAAAGAATTAAACAAGTTTTTAACTAATAACCGAACTGTATGCGTAAATGAAAGAAATGACCCTCAACTAAGTCCCGAATTATTTCAAACTAATATCAACTAAACAAATAAAATTATGAAAAAAATGTACTTAAAGTGTCTAAGTGTGCTATTGTTATGTTTTTTAACAATAACCGCTTTTGCACAGAAGAATATTACTGGTACCGTTAAAGACGCGTCCGGTGATCCCATTCCTGGGGTGAGTGTTCTCGAAAAGGGAACTCAAAATGGAACTTCTACCAACGGCGAAGGTAGATTTACCCTTACGGTAAAAGACGGCGCTAGATTGATTTTTAAATCTATTGGTTTAGCCACTCAAGAAGTTGCTGCTTCATCAAATCTGGCTATTGTAATGCTTGATGATTCAAAATCACTAAACGAAGTTATTGTTACTGGCTTTGGTGTTAAAAAAGAAGTCAAAAGGCTAAGTTATTCAGCAACAGCCGTTGGTGGTACAGAATTAGCGCAAGCAAATAATGCCAATGTGGTAAATGCTTTGCAGGGTAAGGTTGCGGGTGTTATGATTAATCAAGGTGCCAGCGGCCCTACTTCTTCTTCAAGAATTAGAATTAGAGGCAACTCGTCGTTAAGTACAAACACACAACCTTTAGTTGTTTATGACGGAATATTGTTGGAACCAGGTACTTCTGGAGCAGACTCATGGGGTGATGCTGCAGATTTTGGTAATATTATGAAAAACATTAACTCTGACGATATAGAAAGTATTAGTGTGTTAAAAGGGGCTGCTGCATCAGCATTATACGGTTCTAAAGCAGCAGGAGGAGTGTTATTAATCACTTCAAAAAAGGGTAAAACTACCAAAGGCTTGGGCGTAACTGTATCGCAAACCAGCTCTTTTGATAATGCCTATAAATTTGTAGATCTTCAGAATGAATATGGAGGTGGAATTTCACCTGTTTTTGCAAAAGATGCAAATGGGATGGATGTTGTTGATCAGCAGGCCAGTTATTACGTAGGTGGATATTCTTTTGGTCCTAAATTGGATGGAAGAATGGTTAAAGATTTAGATGGGGTTGTTAGGCCATGGGTAGCCAATAATCCATTAGATTATTTTAATACTGGAAAGTTCATCAATACAAACGTATCGGTTGAAGGTGCTAACGAAAACACAACTTACCGGTTAGCCTATACCAATTTGAATAATTCAAGTGTTGAACCTGGAAACAGCTTAAAAAGAGATGCATTTGCATTTAGGGTAACCAGAGAAATTTCAAAATCAATTTCAGTTGATGCCAGTGTAAACTACACCATGTCGAATTCATTGAATCCGGCAAGACAGGGAAGTGCCAATAACCCATTATTTGCATTTACTTATTATAAGCCTAGAAACGTTGATTTAAGTGCTTATATTGATAACAATATCAATCCGGTAACCGGAGGCGCTTTGGGTTCTAGTAATCGAAATCTTTATGACCCTTATGGTATAGGATCGTTTGCATATGGACTTCAAAATGATAATAGAACGCAAAAGGAAAATAATTTATTGGCCAATATTGATGTAAATATTAAAATTCTTCCTTGGCTTTCGGCTTTGGTGAGAGCTAACACTAATTTTTACAATATTGCTTACGAAAGAAAAAATAGAGGAGCTGGTGTTGGCTTCGCCGGTGGCGATTACGAGATCACGCAAAATACCAATAAATCCTATCGTGTTCAAGGTTTGTTAAATGCGAGTAAACAACTTTCAAGTGATTTTGAGTTAAATGCTTCAATCGGAGCGGAAACTTATCAAAAAAACCTTGGCGACGCTGCATTTTATAACAGGTCGGTTACCAATGGCGGACTTAAGGTTCCGGATCTTTATTCCATTTCGAATTCCGTTAACCCTTCATCAACAACCGCTTATCCAAATTTGGGTGAACGTACAGACGCAGTTTACTTGTATGGCGATCTTACCTGGAAAAATATGTTGACCTTAAATGTTAGCGGAAGAAATGATTGGTCATCGGCGCTTACTTATAGAGATGGGCACGGTAATTATTCATATTTCTATCCAAGCATAGGTTTAGCCTGGATATTTACCGAGTTACCAGCATTCAAAAATAGTTCGATATTATCTTTTGGTAAGTTAAGAGCATCATATTCTTACACAGGTTTATCGGCTCAGCCACAATATACGAATACAGCCGGCTACTATAGGTTACAAGACGGTAGTTTCAGTAATGCTAATGGAGGCAATCAATCGGTTTATGGATTTAGTGATAACATTCTTAGAAATGACAATTTAAAAAATGAGTTAACCAAGGAACTCGAAATTGGTACCAATTTAGGCTTCTTCAAAAACCGTATAAACATTGATTTTGCTTACTATAAGAAAAATTCCTACAATCAAATTTTAAGCTTTTCTTTACCACAGGAATCAGGAGTTACTTCGCAAGCTTTAAATGCCGGTAACATCCAGAACCAGGGTATCGAGGTTCTGGTAACTGGTAAACCAATCGTGTCAAAAGATTTTAATTGGAATGCTTCAGTTACTTTTACACGTAACCGGAACAAAATATTGGAATTGGCACCAGGGGTTGAAAATTATGACTTAGATCTAGCTTTTGGTAATGATATAACCTCGGTAGCCAGAGTAGGCGAACAATATGGTTCTTTGATTACAGGGTATGGTTATTCATATTATCAAAAGAAAGATGCAAACGGTAATCCAATTGCCAGTGCAAGTAATGGTAAAAAAGTATTAGGTAATACGGGTTATGGAACCACCGGTGGTTATTACACTTTTGTAAGATCCCAGGATTATGATGGTACCAGAAAAAATTTGGGTACTATGATGGAGGATTATCTTGCCAGTACCAGACAAGAATTATCTTATAAAAACTTTACATTCAGTTTTCAAATTGATGCTAAAATTGGTGGTTTAATGGCCTCTGGAACGCATCAATATGGATCAGCTAATGGTTCGTTTGCCAATTCACTTTTTGGCAGGGATGAAGCATCAGGTGGTGTAACTTATACCGATGCAAACGGTGTAGTACAGCATGATGGTATTATTCCTGATGGTGTATTGAATGATGGATTAAAAGCAAATGGAGTAGACTTAGGCGGAATGACCTATGCAGATGCAGTTAAACAAGGTTTGTTAAAACCAGTACCGGCTTACGCTTATTATGAAAACTTAAGTCAATGGTCTAGTGGTATCAGGGAATATTCAGTATTTGAAAATTCTTGGGTAGCACTTCGCGAAGTAACAGTAGGCTACACTGTACCAAGTAAATATTTAAGTAAATTAAAAATAAATACTTTAAGCCTAAATTTAACCGGTAGAAATATAGCCTATTTGTATAAAACAGCTAAAGATGGTGTAAATCCTGAAAGTATTTTTAGCAACAGGGCAGGTGCTTTTGCTGAATATGGCGGTTTTCCTTTGGTAAGAAGCTTAGGTTTTAATATCAGGGCATCGTTTTAATTATTTAAATAATAGAGATATGAAGACTATAAATAAAACAAAAATATATTTCCTGATAATTTCAGCTTTGCTTGTAGTGGGCGGTTGTAAAAAGGAAAGCTTTGTAGAAGCAAATTTAAACCCTAATACAATATATGAAGTTAAGCCTGAAGATCAATTTCTTAGAGCTGCAGTAGGGTCCCAGGATGATTTCGAGTACTTTGCAGATGTGTACCGTGCCGCAAACCTATGGATGCAGTATAGCACACTAAGTACTGGAAACGGACTAAACTTTAATAATGTTGGCTCGCAATTTAATACGCGTTATGGTAAAATATTTTATGGCAGATTAGGCCCAGCTTTGATTGATGGGATAAAAAACATAGAATCAATGCCCGATGCTGATAAAAATGCAAGGGTTCAGATGAAAGCAATTTCACAAATACTCTTATCATATTATGCATTTTATGTGAGCGATATCAATGGAAGTATACCATATACTGAAGCTTTCCAAGGGAGGTATGGTGGTACTAAAACCCCACGTTATGATACGCAACAGGAAATATTTGCAAAAGTAGATGCAGAATTGAAAGCAGCTGTTGCTACTTTAAAAGGCTCGACCACCGGTCAGATCAGTCTTGGTGGAAATGATCCATATTTCAATGGAGATGCAACACTTTGGACTAAAGCAGCAAACGCTTTACGTCTGAAAATCGCTATTCGCTTAATGAAAGTTGATCCAACTAAAATGAAAGCAATTGCTACCGAAGTTTTAGCAGATCCAGTACAGATGGCAAATGTTAACGATTCCTGGATGCTTAAGGTTGGCCCATCTTATGCAGATGCAAGCGGAAACTTTAGCCCATCGAACTTTGCAGCAGGTAAACCCGTTTTAGACTTTCTTGTTGCAAAAGGGGATCCTAGATTAGCGATATATTATCGTCCAAATGCAGCTGGAAATTACGTGGGAAGTTTTACCAGTCCTGATGAAGCAAAATTACCAGCTAATGCGCCGTTGTATGCTTCATTAGATAATTTATCACAGTTGCAACACCGATTGTTTACGCCTAATTTCGACAATAATGATGGCTTAAAAGCTGGTACAGGCAAAGGTTTTTTTCCTGTGCTAACATATGCCGAGTATTGCTTTATACGTGCAGATCTTGCGGCCCGTAATATTACTACAGACGTTGCTGAAACATGGTATAAAAAAGGTGTATATGCATCTGTTCAATTTTATAGTGATAGAGCAGTTGATGCGAATGTAAAAGATTTTACCGCTGTAACTCCTGCAGCAATTGATGCTTACTATGCTAAAGTTGGAGTTAATTTTGATCCGGCTAAAGCAACTGATCAAATCGCTTGTCAGGCTTACCTTGATTTCTTTAGACAACCTTTAGAAGCCTGGGCCTGGTGGAAAAGAACTGGCTTTCCCAATACCACCTCGGTGTTGGCGTGGTCTGAATTAAAGGCCAACGGAACGCCACTTACTTTAGCACGTAGAGCAGGTATAGATTTATTAAGTCCAACCAACTTAAACTATGCAAATCAGCAGACTGCGATTGCTGAAATGGCTAAAAATCCTGATTTTGGTGCCGGTCCAAATGATCCTTTTGGTCGTGTTTGGTGGGATAAAAAATAATCACTAAATTAAAAGAACCCTTAGTCATTTTACTAAGGGTTCTTTTTAATTAAAAGCAATGAAATTAGCTAATGTTATTATTCGACTGAGTTTTTTACTCGCTATCGTTATTTTTCCTGTTTTTATAAAAGCTCAGGAAAATTTAGTATCCCCTGCAAAAATAAATGCGATTAAATTAATCAATTTAACAGGTAAAGAAAGTCGAATTAATTTAAACAAAACAACAATCATTGTATTTTTAAGCCCCGAATGCCCGCTATGCAAAAATTATTTACCAGGCTTGGTAAAACTTCAAAATGCGAATAAAAGCATCAATTTTTGCGGAGTAATCCCAGGTACCAGTTATTCAATAAAAGAAATAAATGAACTTAAAAATGAATATGGTATCAACTTCGATCTGTTAACAGACAAAGACAAACGATTATCAAAATATTTAGGTGCAACCACTACGCCTGAGGTTTTTTTAATCAGTAAAATGGGCGCAATAGTTTACAGCGGATTAATCGATAACTGGTCTTCCTCACTCGGACAGAAACGCTTGGTAATTACCGAAAAATATCTTGAGCAAGCTATAAAAGACCTTCTAAACGGCAAACAAACATTTAAAAAAACGATTCCTGTAGGGTGCTTAATTAACGACATATAATGAATCCAAAATCTTTAGTATTATTAAAAATTATTACCATTATACTTGGGACATTCATTTGCATACCTCATGTAAGTGCCCAAAAGGTAACTTACTATAAAGATGTTGCATACATTATCCAAAATAAGTGCCAACCCTGTCACAGGCCAGGAGAAGCTGCTCCATTTGCTTTATTAACCTATGAGGATGTTGCAAAAAGAGGCTCTTTTATTAAAAAGGTAACCCAATCTGGTTATATGCCGCCATGGAAGCCAGATAACCACTACAGACTATTTAAGAATGATAGATCATTAACAAATGAAGAAAAACTAACTATAGCCAAATGGGTTGACGCGAAAATGCCGATGGGCGATATTAGCGAAATGCCTAAAAAAGCAGTTAAAACATATATAGATGGGACCCAATATTTCAGGAAACCCGATCTTGTTTTAAAAACAATTAAACCATATAAAGTTTTAGGCGATAATAAGGAGCGGTTTATTGTTTTTAAAATTCCTTTTGATATTGGCGTAGAAAAAAACGTAGAAGCAATGGAGTTTTTTTCATCCAATAAAAAAGTAGTACATCATGCTAACTTTGCTATTCACCCTGTAGCAGATAATATTGATATTAACCAGGGAGCCGATTTTTTAAATTTAACAGAAGATGATCGGACTAAATACTCGCAGTATTTTCCTTTTAAAAAAACCATGACCTATTACGGAGGATGGATCCCAGGAACCTCTTATGAATCTTATCCAAATAATTTTGGCTGGATAATGCCTAAACGGGGCGTTATATTATTAACTGTACACTTTGCTCCCGTTTCAAAGGAGGAAGAGAATATTTCAGGTGTAAATTTCTTTTTCAAAAAAACGCCAATAGGGCGGAAAGTTGAGGTAATTAGTTTAGGTTCTGCAGGCGTAGGCGAAAAATCTATCGAGCCTTATTTTTTTATCCCTGCTGAGTCTGTAAGAAAGTTCGAATTAAAAATCACAACACCGCAAGATCAATCTTTATTATACATTTGGCCACATATGCATTACCTGGGTAAGATATTCAAATCATACGCAGTAACACCTAAGAGAGATACCATACAACTCGTTTCAATTCCATCCTGGGATTTTAGATGGCAGGAAATTTATCAATTTAAAAATTTAGTAAAAATCCCTAAGGGCTCTATATTAACAATAGAGGGTACTTATGATAATACAACGAGTAATCCTAACAATCCAAGCAGCCCGCCCCGAAATGTTTATTCGGCCAATGATATGAAATCTACCGATGAGATGTTGACCATGTTACTTGTGTTTTTGCCCTACAAAGAAAATGACGAACAAATACAATTAAAATAAAGGCTTACTACCAACTGTGTAATTTAATTTCAGCTTGATTTAATAAGAAGTACCATGAAAATAAGAATATGGCGATCTGCACTTTTTTTCTTAATGCAAGCTGCTGTTGTTAACAACGCTAATGCACAACAGCCTTTATTTACCTTGTTACCAGCAAAGGAAACAAATATCAGTTTTGTAAATAGAGTAATTGAAACGGATTCATTACACGTTATGAACTATGAATATTTGTATAACGGATCAGGTGTTGGAGTAGCCGATTTTAATGGCGATGGTTTGTCAGATATCTTTTTTTCATCAAATGCATCAGATCATAAATTGTACCTTAACAAAGGAAATTTAAAATTTGAAGATATTACGAACAAAGCAGGTGTAAGGGGAAATGGTACCTGGGGAACAGGGGTATGTATTGCTGACTTAAATGCAGATGGCTTACCCGATATATATGTAAGTCATTCCGGGAAATTTCCTGACAGTAAACTTAAAAATGAGTTATTTATTAACCAGGGAATAAAAGCTGGTATACCTGTTTTTAAAAACATGGCAGAGGTTTACGGCCTTGATGCAATAGGAACCCAATCTACACAAGCAGTTTTTTTTGATTACGACAAGGATGGTGATTTAGATATGTTTTTGTTAAATCATTCAAATCAAACATACAAACCTTTTTTAAATACTAAAAAAGTACGATCTACCCCAAATATGAAATTTGGGAATCGTTTATTTAGAAATGATTCTAAAAACAATCAACCCCATTTTGTAGATGTTACGTTAACCTCTGGAATTATAAATAATGCCTTAAATTTTGGCCTAAACGTAGCGGTAAGCGATTTAAATAATGATGGCTGGCCGGATATTTATACTTCAAGTGATTATACTGAACAGGATTGCCTTTATATCAACAATAAGAACGGTACTTTTTCTGAAAGCATCCGGAAGTCTATCAAGCACATTTCAAAGTATTCAATGGGTTCTGATATAGCCGATTATAACAATGATGGTAAACCCGATATCATCACGCTTGATATGTTGCCCGAAGATAATCATAGGCAAAAGCTGCTTAAAGGACCAGATGAGTATGATCAATATCACTTATTACTGGATAGTGGATATTACAATCAGCAGATGAGAAATATGCTGCACTTAAATCAGGGATTAGGAGGAGATGGTAATTTGCGTTTCAGCGAAATAGGACAATTGGCAGGCATTTCTAATACAGATTGGAGTTGGGCACCTTTATTTGCTGATTTTGACAACGATGGTTGGAAGGATTTATTTATTTCTAACGGATATTTAAGAGACTTTACGGATATGGATTTTCTGAAATATACCGTTGCAAATGCCCAAAAGGAATCACTTAAACAAGGGAGTTTAAAATTTCAAACCTTCGATCTGGTGAAGAAAATGCCATCGAATCAAATCTCAAATTATATTCTTTCAAACAACCATGATTTAACTTTTACCAATAAAACAGTAGAGTGGGGCATTTCAACACCTTCCGTTTCAAATGGTTCTGCTTATGCCGATTTGGATAATGATGGTGATCTGGATTTAATTGTTTGTAATATAAACTCACCGGTAATGGTGTATAAGAACAATTCCGATTTACTGAAATCGAACTATTTAAAAATTAATCTTATTGGAGAAGGATTAAATACAGGAGCAATTGGGGCTAAAATCTATATTAAAACAGATGATAATTTACAGTATCAGGAGAAGTATGTGGTACGTGGTTATCAATCAAGTGTAGATCAAATCAATTGTTTTGGTTTAGGTAAACACAATAAAATAAATTATGTAAAAATAGTTTGGCCAGACGGAAAAGAAAGTTTGATTGAAAATGTACAATCAAATCAGACACTAACAGTTAAGCAGAATGAAGCTGTAATAAAAAAGGAGAATATTAGTGCACCAAAAGCACTATTTACAGATTATACTGCAGATTCAGGCTTAGATTTTAAACATCATGAAAACGATTTTATCGATTTTAAAGGCGAAACCCTTTTACCTTATCAACTATCTAAATTTGGACCTGCGCTAGCTAAGGCTGATATTAACAAAGATGGAATAGAAGATGTTTTTATAGGTGGGGCAATTGGTCAGGCAGGTGAATTATTCTTAGGCGATAAAGCGGGGAACTTTAGTCCTTCTCAAAGTCAGCCTTGGGAAGAAGATAAAGCGAGTGAAGATGTAAATGCTGTTTTTTTCGATGCAAATGGCGACGGGGCTTTAGATTTATGGGTGGTAAGCGGTGGAAATGAGTATGATGAAAATGCCCCAGAGTATCAGGATCGATTATATTTAAATAATGGGAAAGGTACTTTTAATAAGGCACAAGATGCATTGCCAAAAATGTGGAGTAGTAAACAGGCCATAAGCATTGCTGATTTTGATAAGGATGGAGATTTGGATGTTTTTGTTGGCGGTATGAGTAAACCGGGATCTTTCCCCCTCTGCAGTAAAAGTTATTTATTACGTAACGAATCAAAAGGTGGAGCGGTAAAGTTTATTGATGTAACCAAAGAACTCGCTCCTGAATTGGAGTACGCGGGTATGGTTGCTACCGCTTTGTGGCAGGATTTGAACACTGATGGATACCCAGAGCTGTTAATTGGCGGTGATTGGATGCCATTAAAGAAATTCAAAAATGATAAGGGGGCTTTAAAATATGATAAAGATTCTGGACTAGAAAACTCAGATGGTATGTGGAGTAAAATTGTACCAATGGATGTAAACAAGGACGGGGCAATGGATTTTATTGTTGGCAACTGTGGTTTAAACAATCAATTTAAAGCCAATAGTAAGCAGCCGGTAACAGTTTATGCAGGTGATTTTAATAATGATGGCGTATTAGATCCAGTGATGTGTTATTACATTCAAGGGCAAAATTATCCGATGGCTTCTAGAGATGAACTACTTGATCAGATGGTTCAATTAAAAAAACGGTTTTTAAATTATGCCTCTTATGCTGATATCACAATAGAACAATTATTTACACCAGAGCAGTTGAGTAAAAGTCAAAAATTTTATTGTAAGCAACTGGAAACCTCCATTTTATTAAATGATGGAAATGGAAAGTTTACAATTAAGACGCTTCCAATCGAGGCGCAGTTTTCGAGAACATGGGGCGTGGTTGTAGATGATTTTAATAAGGACGGGAAAGAGGATATTCTTTTGTCGGGAAATTTTTATCCATATCGGGTTCAGCTTGGTCAGGCAGATGCAGGTTTGGGCTTACTTTTAGTCGGAAATGGCAAAGGCGATTTTAAAGCGGTGCCCCCTTATGATTCAGGATTGTATATAGATGGCGACGTTAGGAATATGATTGAGATTAAGGGAGCAATCAAAAAAATTATTGTTGTTAAAAATAATGATAAGGTCCAGCTTTTAAAAACTACTAATTAAAACCAGCATCATGAAGATATATCTGTTTTTATTTATTTTCTGTATTTCAATCAGTGCTAGTGCTCAGTGGCGTAAAAGCGAAAATGATCCTTTACCACTGCATAGATCGCAAAAGGCACTTTCTGATATCATTGTAAGTGATATATTTTCTCCGCCGGTTGCGAGTAGAATTTTTGTTTATGCAAACATTGCTGCATACGAGATTCAGGCGAAAAACAATAGTCAGTTTCAATCTCTAAAAGGACAATTGAATAGTTTTAATGGCATCCCAAATGCAGATAAAAAGCAAATTAGTTATTCTGTCGCCGCAACTTATGCCTATTGGCAGATTGCAAAACGACTTGTTTTCTCTGATCAGGTGGCTTTAGATAGCCTAAACAGCATACTATTATGGTATAAAGTAAAAGGATATCCGGATACTATTGTTCAAAATTCTATTTTGTACGGTAAAAAGGTGTCAGATTCTGTTTTAAAATGGGTTGATCAGGATTATTATAAAGAAACGCGTAAATTAAGACGTTACAGCATTGTAAAAAAAGAAGGTAACTGGGCACCTACTCCCCCTGGTTATATGGCAGCTGTAGAGCCTTATTGGAATAAAATAAGACCTTTAGTGATGAAAACAGCTGGTCAGTTTAAACCTTCACCTCCTCCGGCTTACAGTAAAGATAAAAATAGTGCTTTTTATATCAATGCAAATGAAGTTTACACGGTTGGTAAAAATCTAAATCAAAAGCAATTAGATATAGCGAAATTTTGGGATTGTAACCCTTTCTTTTTAAATGTAAATGGGCATATGAACTATGCTACAAAAAAGATATCACCCGGAGCACACTGGATTTCGATAGCTGGCATTGCCTGCAAACTAAAAAGCTTTAACTACGTTCAAAGTAGTCGTGCTTATACATCTACCTGTATTGCATTATTTGATGCCTTTATCAGCTGTTGGGATGAGAAATACAGGAGCAATTATATTCGCCCGGAAACATTTATTGATGCAAATATCGATGAAAATTGGCGGCCAATTTTGCAAACACCTCCATTTCCCGAATACCCGAGTGGGCATAGCGTTGCTTCAACATCTGCAGCCTATGTATTAACCAAAATATTTGGCGATAATTTTAAGTTTCAAGACAATACTGAGACTGATTTCGGATTACCGGTGCGAAGCTTCACTTCTTTTAATCAAGCTGCTAACGAAGCCGCTCTTAGTAGACTTTACGGCGGTATACATTACAGACCAGCCATTGAAAATGGTCAGATTCAAGGTAGGAATATCGGAGCATATCAGACCGAAAAAATTATAATGAAAAAAGATTAAGTTAAAAACAGAATAACAATGAAAATAAAATACCTCCTAGTACTTGTTTTAATTGCTTTGGCTAAGTTTTCAAGTGCCCAAAGAAACGACATACTAAAAGAATCATCAGATTACGAGTGGCCAACAGATCTAACTGTTAAGCAAAAACTCGATACCTGGCAGGATAAAAAGTTTGGAATGATTATCCATTGGGGGCTTTATGCTGTTCCAGGGATTATCGAATCTTGGTCAATCTGTTCTGAAGATTGGATCGATAGAGACAGTACCATTAAATACGAAGACTATAAAAAATGGTATTGGGGCCTTAATGAAAAATTTAACCCAACAAAATTCAATCCTGAGCAATGGGCCAAAGCAGGTAAAAGTGCAGGAATGAAATATTTGGTGTTTACCACCAAACATCACGATGGCTTTGCTATGTTCGATACCAAACAATCTGATTTTAGCATTGCAAAAGGTCCTTTTTCAACCAATGCCAAAAAAGACGTAGCTAAATATGTGTTCGATGCTTTCCGTAAGGAAAATTTTATGATCGGTGCTTATTTTTCTAAACCCGATTGGCATTCTCAATACTATTGGTGGGATAAATATGCCACTGCAGATAGAAATAACAATTACGACATCAGAAAGAATGAATGGCGGTGGAATATGTTCAAAAGTTATACCCAGAACCAGATTGGAGAGTTAATGAACAATTACGGAAGCATTGATATTTTATGGTTAGATGGTGGATGGGTCCGTCCACGGGCTAGCGTAAATAAAGAAGTACTTTCTTGGGGAGCACCTATTCCTGATTGGAGTCAGGATATTGATATGCCGAAAATTGCAGCTGATGCTAGAAAAGCACAACCTGGTTTAATTGTAGTGGATAGAACGGTACACGGCCAGTTTGAAAACTACCAAACCCCTGAACAAAAAATCCCTGAAAATCAGTTGGAGTATCCATGGGAAAGCTGTATGACGTTAGGCGGAGCCTGGGGTTTTGTACCCAACGATCAGTATAAATCGGCAGGAGAAGTGGTTCATAAATTAGTAGAAATAGTAGCCAAAGGCGGAAGTTTGCTTTTAGGTATTGGGCCTAAAGCTGATGGAACGCTGCCTGATCATGTGATTACAAGATTGGATGAAATTGGTAAGTGGACCAGTAAGAATGGTGTTGCCATATACGGAACAAGGATTACCAAAAACTACCATGATGGACAGAACTGGTTTACGCAAAGTAAAGACGGTAAAACTATTTACGGCATCAGTTTAATCGGCAATACGCCAAACAAAGAAATTTCATGGCAGGGGAGTATTCCTAAAAAAGGAAGTCTCATTACCATTTTAAGTACCAACCAAAAGGTAAAATGGACATTGAAAGATGGCAAAGCACACTTCGATTTTCCTAAAACAGAGGAGAAAATAGCCCTGACTTTTTCTTTTACGCCCGAAACTAAATAGCAATGCCGAAACCGAGAAGACACCTATATTTATTGCCTGCATTATTTTTCTGTAGTAGCCTTTTTGCTCAAGTTAAAGGGCAATCTTTACCCTATAAAAATCCGAAATTAAGTGTCGATTTGAGGGTAAAAGACCTCATTTCGAGAATGACACCGGAAGAGAAATTCTGGCAGTTATTTATGATTCCTGGAGATGTTACAACTGAAAATAAGACACAATTTAAAAACGGTATTTTTGGTTTGCAGGTAAGTGCTGCTGCCCAGGGAAGTGGTAATGCACAACAAATGTTAACCTATAATACCTCTGAAGATGGACTTTCTCTGGCTAAAAAAGTAAATGAAATTCAAAAATTTTTTGTTGAGGAAACCCGTTTGGGCATTCCCATCATTCCATTTGATGAGGCTTTACACGGTTTGGTTAGGCAAGGTGCTACTGCTTTTCCACAATCAATTGGTTTAGCTGCAAGTTTCGATACTACTTTAGTAGCCAAAATTGGTACCGCTATTGCCAATGAGGCAAGGGCACGCGGTTTGAGAGATCTTTTGGCGCCTGTAATCAATATGGCTACAGATGTAAGATGGGGCAGGGTAGAAGAAACCTATGGAGAAGACCCTTATCTAACAACTGTAATAGGGCATGCTTTTATGAATGCCATAGAAAGGCAGAATATCATTGTTACCCCAAAACATTTTATTGCCAATGTTGGCGATGGCGGGCGGGATAGCTACCCGATAGAGATGGATAAACATTTTTTAGAAGAAATCCACTTTCCAGCATTTAAAGATGGGGTTAAAAATATAGGTATCCGTTCATTAATGACTTCCTATAACAGCGTTTTTGGTACTCCGGCAACCTCAAATAAATGGCTGCTCACCACTAAACTAAAAACAGAATGGGGTTTTAAAGGTTTCGTAATTTCTGATGCAGGTGCAGTTGGAGGTGCCAATGTATTACATTTTACAGCTAAAGATTATAAAGATGCTACGGCGCAATCGATTAATGCCGGCCTTGATGTAATCTTCCAGGTAGATTATAATCATTATAAACTTTTTCTGCCCGCATTTTTAGATGGTGGCATTCCCAAATCGAGAATAGATGATGCATTGTCAAGGGTGCTGAAAGCTAAATTCGAGCTGGGGCTGTTTGAACATCCTTACGTGGATGAAAGTATTGCTGAAAAGATGCTAAGCGATCAAAGTAATCACAATCTCGCCAAAGAGGCCGCTTTAAAATCTTTTGTGCTCCTGAAAAATGATAACAACACGCTTCCTTTAAAAAGTGAAAAGCAGATCTTACTGGTAGGGGAAGATGCAATTGAAGCCAGATTAGGTGGCTACAGCGGTACCGGAAACAATAAGATAAATATATTGGAGGGCTTAAAAAATGCCGTATCCAATAACGTTAAGGTTAATTATGTAAAGGGCAGTAGCCGGGAACTGCAATCTTATATTCCGGTAGATAGCCAGTTTCTTTCTGCCAATCAGAAAGCAGGATTAATAGGAAACTATTACAAAGGGCTTCAGTTCTCAGGGAAACCCGTTAAAGAAGTAAATGATAAGGCGGTTAATTTCAGTTGGACATTGTACCCGCCAGACGAGCAGCTCCAATTGGATGATTATTCGGTAAGGTGGGCCGGTAAAATTAAGGTGCCACAAAATGTTGATGTTAATATCGGATTGGAGGGAAACGATGGTTACCGATTATACCTGGATAACCAGTTACTTATCGATAATTGGGATAAAAAATCATTCAATACGAAAACCGTTCCATTTCATTTCGAGAAAAATAAGGAGTATGCAATTAAGGTCGAATTTTATGAGCCTAAAGGCAATGGTAAAATCAAACTGATCTGGGATTATAATATCAAGAAATCAAACGAAATAGCCGATGCAGTTGCTGCGGCAAAAAATAACGATGCAATTGTATTTGTTGCAGGTATAAAAGAAGGGGAGTTTTTAGATCGGGCGATGTTAAACCTGCCTGGTAATCAAGAAATGCTACTGGAGGAACTCGCAAAAACCGGGAAACCTATTATTGTGGTATTAACCGGTGGAAGTGCCATTAATATGCAGCCTTGGTTAAATAAAGTAAATGCAGTTTTAGATGTTTGGTACCCAGGCGAAGCAGGCGGTAGCGCCATTGCAGATGTACTACTTGGCAAGGTAAATCCATCAGGTAAACTTCCAATTACTTACCCGATAGATGAATCACAGTTACCGTTGGTTTACAACCATAAACCTACGGGAAGAGGCGATGATTATAACAACTTAAGCGGCGAACCACTTTTTCCATTTGGATATGGATTAAGTTATACCAACTTTTCTTACCACAATTTGAAGTTTAACCGTAAAAGTATTGCTAAAAATGAAAACGCTAATTTAAGCTTCGAGCTTAAAAATACGGGCAATTACGATGGTGAAGAAGTGGTGCAGTTGTATATGAGACCTTTGTTGAGCAAATTGGCGCAGCCAGTTCTTGCATTGAGGGCTTTTCAGAGGGTACATTTAAAGGTTGGCGAAACAAAGGTAATTTCATTCAAACTGGATAAAGAGGTGCTGCAAACACTCAATATCAATAATGTATGGGAAGTAGCTCCTGGGGAATATAGGATTATGATCGGATCATCAAGTAAATCACTTTATTTAAAAGATAACTTAACTGTTAAGCCTTAAAAAAATACATCCTATGGTATAAACAATATCATTAATAGTTGCCGCAAATTCTGGTTAAATCTGCGGCTTTTTTTATTCTAATCCGTGTTTTCTTACGTCCGTCCTCCTGAATTTATTTCAGGATCTATTGAAGCGGTAGAATGACGAACTCACCTAAGTGTCTTTGCCGCGGAAACACGGAAAACATGAAATTTTTATTCGGCTGCCATCCTGAGGGTTAATTTATTCTATAAAAATCAATATAAATGACATAGAAGTTCAAGGAGATAGTCTCCCCCTAGTTTTCGTCATTTCGAGCGGAGTGCAACGCAGTCGAGAAATCTGCCTAGATAGATCTCTCCATTTCGCTGCGCTCCAGTCGAGATGACGATCATTCTATTGGAGTCTGCCAAGTAACGTAGCCGAAGGATCTTTAAGGAAAAATAGAATTGCTACATCCAACTCTGCGAACTTCGTGCTTTCTTCTCAGCGCCCTTTGCGGTTAAATGAAGTTATTTTAATTCTTCTATCCCTAACTTCACTGCAAGTTCATTCAGATCCTTCACCACAACATCAATGATCGGAATACCGCTGATTTTCCTTTCCTGCTCAAATTCATGTTCAGGTTCGCCAGGGATGATTACCTTTTTATCAGGATCTATTGTTTTTGCACTTTTAAAGCGTTCTATCCAATTATCTAAATGATCTTTGAAGTCTGCAGCTGGTCTGAAACCATCTACGCGCATAGCGCCTAAAAAGTGGCCAAGTCCTTCGCCAACCGGATTGGCCGATGGTTCTAAGAAAGCCACAAAAGGAGGCACCCAAGGGCCATAATTCGCGCCAGATAACACCGCTGATAAAATATCGACCGTAGCACTCAATCCATAACCTTTATGACTGCCATGATCTTTATCGCTGCCCAAAGGAAGGAGCGAACCGCCGTTTTTTAATTCGTTCGGATCAGTAGAGTTTTCTCCGTTTTTGTCCTGAACCCAGCCATCTGGGATACTTTTATTTGCCCTCTGGGCAATTTCCAGTTTTCCGTTTGCTGCCGCTGCTGTGGCCATATCTACAATTACCGGTGGGTATTTCCCTGCTGGGAAAGCATAACACATGGGGTTTGTACCCAATAAACGTTCGTTAGCATAAGTAGGGGCTACCAAAGGGCTTGCATTGGTCATACTGATTCCGATCATATCCTTTTCTACCGCCATTAAACCATGGTAACCTGCAATACCGAAGTGATTGGAATTTTTAACCGATACCCATCCGCTACCGTATTTTTCTGCTTTTTCTATAGCAACTTTCATGGCAAATGGTGCAACCACTAAGCCTAAACCTGCATCGCCATCTACAGTGGCAGTAGTAGGTGTTTCATGTACGATTTTAATATTGGGTGTCGCATTTATTCTTTTCTTTTCCCAAAGGTGTACATAACCGCTTAAACGGGCAACGCCATGCGAGTCGATTCCACGTAAATCTGAACGGATTAATACATCGGTTGCTAAATCGGCATGCTCATCAGAACAGCCCATTTTTTTAAAAACGCTAAAGGTAAAAGCTCTAAGATTGGTTTCTGTAAAAGTGATGAAGTTCATTTTTTATTTTTTGTCGTCATTGCGAGGCACGAAGCAATCCTACGACTATCGCTAAACTAGGTGCATTAAGATTGCTTCGTGCCTCGCAATGACGGATTATCTAATAATTACGGCAATAAAACAGTAAAATCGCCTCCCAGTGGTTCGAAGTTTTCTATGCATGAGGAAAGAAAATCTTCTCCATAATTTACATACATGGGTGCAATATTTAAGGTTCTTTCCTGAAGTGCTCCATTCGGAAAAAGTCTTTTCTTTACATTATCAATCTGCAGCAATGCCGTTTCATGTTTCCTTTTCTCTCCGCGGAATAGTTTCTTCTCCAGGTTAGCCAATAAATGATTGGTCCGCTGTTTTGCTGTATCTGTTGATACAGAAAGCGTTTTATCTATTTTATAGGCATTTAGCTTAATTTGATCGAAAATGCTGTTAATGGCCCTGGTTTCATCAGCTAAGCTCAATTGGGCAGTTGTATTTCGCTTTACCCAAATGTTTTTTAACGCTTCAACTGGTAAAAATATATCTTCTAAAGAAAAACCTAAGTGGTATAAATTCTGCGCACTGCGTTTATCAATCAATAAAGCTGAGTTACGAAGCAATAAAACCGGGAAATCAACTTTATAAAAGTCGAAATTTGCCTTTAACTGCATCCAGTAAGCTACTTCTGCACCGCCACCTATGTAAGCAATGTTTGGCAAAATCACTTCCTGGTACATGGGCCGCATTACTACATTCGGACTAAAACGCTCGGGATATGATTCGATTTCGGCTTTTAGTTCCGTTTCCGTAAAACTAATGTCTGTATGATTTACAATGTATTTTCCTTTTTCGAAGATCAAACGCTCACGCAGATTGTCGATAAGGTAAAAGAAATTAATATCACGGCCATTCACCTGGGTTTTATAGCCTAAGTCCTCCAGATTTTTCGAACTATTTTCAATATTTTTTGCACTATTATGCTGAATGATATCTTCGGTAATGATATCCGCGAATTGCTTTTTTAGTTGTGTATCATCAGCATTCACAATCACCAGGCCATATTTCTCGAACAAGTTATTTACTAGGAACCTGGTGGCATCGGCTAAATTATCGTGTTGTAAATAGGCCTGTTCTACCAATTTGGCAATTCGTTTTCCGTTTTTAGAGATCCCAAGGTATCCTTTATAAGCCGTTACTGCTGCGGCAACGGTTTTGGTGCTTAGTCTTCCGGTGGCGCCATTGGTTTGCTGTATCCAACTGATGTTCTTTTCATCAACACTTACATGGTTAATTTCATCAAAATCGTGATCCTCTGTTGCCATCCAATAAACCGGAACAAAATTTTTATCGGGATGTGCCATTTTTAACTCGATGGCTAAATTAATGGTGGTTACAATTTTGTAAATAAAATAAAGTGGACCAGTAAATAAATTCAATTGGTGGCCCGTTGTAACCGTAAAGGTGTTCGCTGAACCTAAAAGTTCTATGTTTTTGGTAACCGATTTATTGGGCTGTAAATGTTGGTATTGATCTTGTAAAACCTGAACTAAAGTTTCTCTATTGCCTAAAAAATTTCTATGCTCAATTGCTTTGGCTAAGCCCTCCATATCAGGACGATAGCTATAAAAAGCTTTAAGCTGATTTTCGTCGTTAATATAATCTAAAACCAGTTTTGAAAATGATCCGGTTTCCTGATATGAGATATATTTTGCCTGCATGATGTGCGAAAGTAATGCAATTTAAGGATAATCGTAAAGTCGCGCCACTATTTTACAATTGTTAAATAATTTTTTGCCACGCCCACCTTGCCATCAAGGTCATTAAGTTAAGAGTTTTTAACCACAGATGGACACAAATAAACACAGATGTTTATATCTGTGTGCATCCTAATTTATCTGTGGTTAAATTGTGTTTACCCATGAGCATGGCATAACTAAGGACATTGGCCTTGCTCTTCGGGCACGGAAGCACAGAAACTCCATATGGTTGCCCTCCTGAGCGGAGTCGAAGGATCTTTAGGATACAAAATAATTAAAGATTGCTTTCTATCGCGCCAACTTTTTCGCGGTACAAATCAATCGGGCTATCTAAAAGTACTGCAATTACGGTTAATTCGGGATCTAGTTTGTCTTTAGGCACCGGAATGTAAACAATGCCCGGTATTTTGCTCCAATACAGTTTGTTATAAATTTCGTGTGGTAGCATGGTACCTTCACCCACAATCCTGATCCTGCTGATGTTGTTTTTTAAACCTTTAATGGCAATTGGCCCGGTTGGCGTGCCTTCTACAAATAAGTAAAGGGTTTGTTTATCTGCAGAAAGGACCGTATTGCCTTGGTAATGTCCTGACGGAATTCCCCCCGTTGTTTTGTATAGCGCCTCTGCATTTTTGATTACCCAGTTGCTAATATTTTGATCTGCGTTTTTAATTCCAGGGTTAAAGTCTAAGCCATCAGCAGTTAAACCTGTATTTTGAAATACATTTATACCTGCATTTAAGTTAATGGCCAGCCTGTTCAGATTTAAGTTGGTTAAACCCCGTTGTTTGGGCGCAGCATATAAGTCTGCCAGCGAAAGGGTTTTCTGTTTGTCTTCAACGAGCTGAATAGGGCCGTTTAATGATACTTTTAGAACGGTTACATCGCTGTCAAAATCTGCTTCCTTAAAATTAAGGAGATAATCTGTTTCATTTAGCTTAATTGTATATGGCTGTGCTTTGCTGCCAACTACTTCAATGTTGTTTATTTTTGATTTTATACCTGATAGTAAAATCCCGTTTTCGGTTTTGTAATCGAGATACAGGTACAGTACATCTTTGTTTTTGGATAAGGTAGTTTTACCGATAATATGCCCATCTGGGATCCCTGCCTGTGTATCATAAATGGCCTCTGCATGTTTCTTGGTCCAGCGGCCTAAATCTTTTAAAATTTTAACCTGTTCTGGCGCAATGGTTCCATCTGCTTTTGGTCCAATATCAAGCAATAAGTTACCGCCCATGCTGAAACAATCAACCAGGGTGCGGATGATCATGTTTGATGATTTATAATGATTGTCATAAGGCTGATAGCCCCACGAATCATTCATGGTGTAACAAAGTTCCCATTCTGGTGAGTTTGGTTTTACAACGGGAACACCTTGCTCCGGTGTATCATAATCGCCATGTCCGTTTAAGCGAGAGTTGATAATGATATTTTGATTTACCTTGCGTAAGTTCGATAGTATATTTTTGGCCTGCCATTCTTCTCCCGTATGCTCCCAATCGCCATCAAACCATACCAGATCAGGATTATATTTGGCCGAAAGTTCGTTTAACTGCCCTTGAAAATAATTTTGGAATTTTTTAAAGCGTAAAGGATCCTGTTTATAATCATAACGTTTCCTGTCGCGGGTAAAACCATCATAATCCGGGTAGCTCCAATCAGGTAAAGAAAAATATAGCCCTGTTTTAAGCCCCGATTTTTTAAGTTCGGCCACAAATGGAGTGATTAAATCTTTTTTAGCAGTACTATTTTTTAATGTGGTAGTGGCTAAGGGAGCTTTACTATCCCAAAGGGCCACGCCGTCATGGTGTTTGGTCGTAATTACCGCATATTTAGCACCGCTTTCTTTAATTAAGTTTACCCATTCTTCCGGTTTGTACTTTGCAGCGGTAAAACCATCAAGCTGTTTCATGTATGCATCATGATTGATGTAGTTGTTAAAAAACGACCACGATTCGGAAATTCCATTAACTGAATAAATACCCCAATGGATGAAAATACCCAGTTTGGCATCAGCAAACCATTGCATTTTTTGATCAGAAATTTTTTGTTGAGCAGAAAGCCTGCTGTTGATGAATAGTGAAAATAAAATGATGAAAAACTTTAAATAACGCATGATCGTGTTTAGTATATCTAAACGTTAAATATAATGTTTTATAGCTGTTTTTTAAACAAAAATTGGCTGTGAAGTCAGATGTTACCATCTGACTGGAGATTGATTTAGTAAGAAAATTTGTAAATAAGTATTATCATCTGAGTGAAAGGTAACTATAGAAGCACTAAATTAAGAATTCGGTTAGAGGTCAGCTGGTAACATCTGACATCACATATATCTGTTGATGCGACACCGGACAGATATACTAATAGATTTCCCGACTGCGTTGCACTTCTATCATTGACGTTGTTTAACAAGACGCTATTAATCAGCGTTTTAATCGATTTTGCGTTTCCGTCCAGCTAGGCCATAGCACCGTATCCCCGTTCTACTTAAATCCGGCATAACAAATTTTTCGGACTGCACTGTTCTAGCTGTACAACTGACTTCAAAAGAAAAATTTTCAGCCGGCATTTTTTGTTTCTTTTTGATGCCAAAAAGAAAGAGCCCTTCGGCGGCGGCGAGCCGAGGCAAGACCACGCCTTAGGGCAAAAGAAATCAATTAAACGTCACTCATATTGATTTTTATATAATAAATTATCCCTCAAAATGACGTCACCCCTTCACAACAAAATTTACCCATAAAAAAAGCCGCCCTGAATAATCAGAACGGCTGTAAAATATTTGGTTTAGTGATTTACCATTTTTTTCTTCGTTCGCCACTGCCACCTTCACGGTTTCCGCCTTCTCTGCGTGGACCTCCGGTGTTGCCACCTTTGTCATCACGGCTACGTCCAGAGAAATCTCTGAAACCGCCACCACTGTTCCCACCTTCACGTCTTCCGCTACCACCGCCAGATTTTCTATCACCTCCGCCACGATAACCGCCGCCGCTTCTGCGTTCACCGCCGAAACCACCGCTACGTCTTTCACCGCCACCGCGTCTTTCGCCAGCACCTTCACCACGACCGCCGTCTCCGCTTTTCTCGATCCGTACCTGACGACCGTTAAACTCAACAGATTTAAAGCCTTCAAAAACTTTGTCAGCTACATCGTCTTCCACTTCAAAGAAAGAGAAAACACCTTTTAAATCGATTTTACCAACGCTTTTGCCACCAATTTTACCGTTGTTACAGATAAATGATAACATATCGCCACGGGTAAACTCATCTACAGAACCTAAGTTGATGAACAAACGGGTGTAACCTTCGCTACCACGTCCACGTCCGGCACCTCTTTCGCCTCTGTCTGCACCACGATCATCGCCAACTGCAGCATTTAAATCAGGAGCTTTAGAGTAGTAATCCAAGAAACGGTTAAATTCTAATGAAGCAAAACGTTTAATTACATCTTCTTTTGATAAATCAGCAAATTCATCCATAATACGTGGAATGTACTGATCAATTTGTTCGTTGTTAACTTCTACATTGTGTACTTTATGTACCAAAGAGAACAATTGTTTTTCACAAACATCAAATCCTGTAGGAAGCTCAGCTTTGGTAAATTGTTTACCAATAATGCGCTCTAACTGACGGATTTTTCCAACTTCTTTAGAGTTGATGATACAGATAGAGATACCAGTTTTACCAGCACGGCCTGTACGGCCAGAACGGTGGGTATAACTTTCAATTTCATCAGGTAAAGAATAGTTGATTACGTGTGTTACATTGTTTACATCGATACCACGTGCGGCAACATCAGTAGCAATTAACAACTGCATGTTACGCTCACGGAAACGTTGCATTACTTTATCACGTTGTTGTTGCGATAAATCGCCGTGCAAAGCATCAGCATTGTAACCATCTTTAATTAAGTGCTCGGCAACATCTTGTGTATCCAATTTGGTTTTACAAAATACTACGGCAAAAATTTCAGGGTTAAAATCTACAATACGTTTTAAGGCAGCATATTTATCACGTGCACGAACAATGTAATATTCGTGTTCGATGTTTACGTTACCTGTATTTTTTGTGCCCATGGTTAATTCAACAGGGTTATCCATATAGTTTTTAGCTATACGGCGAACTTCTGCAGGCATAGTAGCCGAGAATAACCAGGTTTTTTTGTCATCAGGAGTAGTTGATAAAATGTCGTTAATGTCGTCCTGGAAACCCATGTTCAACATCTCGTCAGCTTCATCAAGCACAACATATTTAACTGAAGAAAAATCAATGGCTTTACGGCCAATGATGTCCAACATACGGCCGGGCGTGGCCACTACGATCTGAACGCCTTGGCGTATTTCGCGTAGTTGTTGCATAATGTTCGCACCACCGTAAACGGCAACAACGTGGGCATTAGCAACGTTTTTAGAAAAGTTTTTAAGGTCGTTAGCGATTTGCAAGCATAACTCACGGGTAGGGCATAAAATCAATGCCTGTGGTTTATTAACTTTAAAATCGATTAGTTCTAACAGCGGCAAACCAAATGCGGCTGTTTTTCCTGTTCCTGTTTGGGCCAAACCAACAAAATCATTAGTGCCTTCTAACAGTACAGGAATACTTTGCTCCTGAATAGGTGTTGGAGTTTCAAATCCAAGATCCTTTACGGCATTAACGACGTCATCACTTATCCCCAATAATTGAAATGGGTTTGTCATTCGTCTTTTTATTTTTAATTGAGCCGCAAAGGTAAGGTTAATATTTCGTATTTCACAGATAATCAAGTAAATAGTTTTTTAAGCTAAATATTTGAAAATAAGGAAGTAACAGTAGATGTAAGATGGATGATGGAAAAGGTAGGATGTAGCAGGTTTAAATTGAGGTCGTGATTGCAATAAGAACATGTGTTTTTTGTTTTGAAAGCGGCTGCAGTTGTGCTTAGGTTACCTCAGTCCCGTTTTCTGTTTCAATCTTTTTCAAACCTTTCAGGTTTTAAAAAGGATTTTCACGCCAACCGGGTTTAGGTTGCTGGGGTAATGCAGCTATTTACGTTTGTATTTAAACAGCCAATGGGGCAGTTCGTCAGTTAAAATTGCAGGAGCGAAAATATCGTTGTGAGCCAGATCGTCGAACTCCCAGAACCTGATCTTGTTGTTATGGCTTAGTTCTTTAAAAAACTGCTCATCGCTGTTGAAGGGGTTTTCAGTATCCATATTTCCGTGGATCAACCAAATTGGAATGTTCGTGAGTGTTTTTACTTTGTCGAATTGCGGTATGCCGGAAATGCTTATACCTGCAGCGAATAAATCAGGCTTTAACGATAAGGCATTGATCACCGAAGATGCCCCCATCGAAAAACCGATGAGGTAAATCCTTTTCTCATCAATATTTAAAGTGTTTTTTAAGCTATCAATCAGCTGTAATGCGGTTGTTAAACACGGCTGTGGTACAGAGGTAAGTACATTTCTGCTTTGGTCCATCATGTAATTTGACGATCGCGAAGGGAACTGCGGTGCCAAAATAAAAGCTTGGTATTTCGCCTGTATCTCATCCGTAGCAAATAATTTTGCTAAAATACCCAGTTGGCTGCTATTGTCGTTTCCAACCGCGTTTGATCCATGAAATACAATTACCAATGGAAGTTTTCTGTTCGTACTTTTTGGTTTTAGTAAGCGGTATACAATTGGTGTATTACCAGCGCCTTTGAATGATCCTTTCGTAAAAATATCGGTATTTAAACCTTTTATTTCGGCTATTCTCTGTTTAAGGGAGATCGAATCGACACTTTTAGCGATTTTGGTTTTTCCGAAAGTACGGATGCTTTTATTGCACGATAAGATTCCGCAAAGCAAAACCACCGAACAGATGTAGTTAACCGCATAATTTATTTTAATCGGCATAGAGAGAGGTAATTTTCTGTTAAAATTAAAGAACTAGCGCAACCTTTCAGCCGAGCATATCAATCTTTCATCCTTGTTAATGCCGAAGATGGCAAGAATCAAAAATAAAATAGCGAGTGCGGGCATAGCAGTTACACCAAATACAAAACCGGCAATTAGTAATAATGGTCAGCTTGCAATCCTCTTTTGAGCACTTCTACTTTTAAGTTGAAAATGTTTGCAAAGCAGATTAGTGCCGAAAAATATTTAAAATTAATATTAGATAAATAGCTTTAATCAAACTATTTTGTTTTAGGAGGCGTTAACGAGCCATAATCAGTGCGGTTTCTAAATAGGCCAGGGTATCCTGAGCTGTCAATTTGGAAACTATATCATCTGCAATATCGTTAAATGCAATCCCCGATTGTTTTGAAGTGGCTCCGCGTTTTAGCAAAAAAACTGTTCTCGAAAATGAAAATTTATCGTAATCCCCACGGGCAACCTTTACTTCCTGCGTAATAAAGTTGTATCCATTCTGAGCTGTGATAGGAGTTACTGGAGCCCGGTATTTAAAAATCTGATCAATGAGTTCATTGTTGGTTAATACGGTTTTTGGAGAGTAGAACAAAATTAAATCTCCGTCTTTTACTACCGAATAGTTTACATTTCCGCCAATTGTTGCCATATCGTTAGTTGAAAAAAACAAACTGCTGCCATCTGCAACGTAATGATCTGGTACAATAAAGTTGCTTTCGTTTTTAATAAACTGCTTAATTATATTTTGATCTTTTATTTCACCGTTCGCCGTAAATAAACGTGTTTCTGATTTTTTAACCAGATTTTCTGTTTGTAGCATTAATGGGAAATTTATTTCAGATTTGCTTCCGCCTTTTTTGCACGAAAAGAGTAAACAGATAAAAAGAACGGTAAATGTATTTCTGTAAGTCATAAGCGAATTATCTTAACCTTTCGGCCGAGCGGATTAATCTTTCATCTTTATTGATGCCAAAGATAGCCAGTACAACGAATAAAATAGCTAAGGCAGGCAAATATGCTCCAACACCAAAACTAGCACCTTCAATACCGCCAGGTAGTTTTTTAGCATAAACACTGCACCAAAAAGCAAAACCTCCAATTAGTATGATCGAAATAACGGCAATCCGTTTTTGAAAACTTCTCTTTTTATAGTTGAAGATATTCATTAAACAAATAAATGCAACAGCTATGTTGGTAATAATTAAAGGTAGAAAAGATTGAACTTTAAGACTTATGCCTGCTTTAATAGTTAAAGTTTGGTATAGCCCGGTAGTGTATACCGCTGATTCTGTTCCTGCAGCATCTTTTGTGGCGATAGGTAAAAATAACATTAAAGTCAAAGTTAATGCCGCTAAAAAAAACCAGATCGATTGTATTCTTTGTATCATGAATGTAAATGTATAGGAACAAATCTAGCCTTTTTTGAGAAAAGAAAGAAAGATTAAAGTTTCCAGATAGGAGCAGAAATTGATAAGGAGCATGAATTACAATTTTCATCAATATTTTCCGTCGAACCCGAAACCCCTAACTCCAAACGCTCAGCGCCAAACGCGCTATTCACCCCTTTGCCCTTAAATAGTACTTATATGTCGCTTTGGGTAAAAAAGGTATTACATCCAACTGTTCTGCGATGGTGGTCTTTTAAATCGGTTAACTTTGATAAACCATACCAATAAAACGATTTATGCCAAAAAACTTACTTTTTCTAATTTTCCTGCTTGCTGCAACAAACACCTTTGCGCAAGATACCCTTAAATTTGAGCAGGCATTAACGGTAGCCAGTGGTAGCCGTTATGGCCGCGAAGCTGTTTATACCGATTTACTGGCCTGGCAAATGGCAAATGGAAAATTGCAGAGGCCGACGGAAAATGGTGCGTTTTCAGCAGGCAAAGATGGTCAAAAAGTATTATGGAAAGCAATTAAAGCAGATGCTAATGGCCGTTTTAGTGCATTCTCCAGAAGATCTTTTCAGACTACAAATAATCCTTTCCTAAATCCAGGGAGCATAGATAGAGGTTCTGATTATCTCTATATTACTTACACTTCCCCAAAAGAACAGACGGCAATTTTAAATGTAATTGGAGGCAATAGTTTGTTTTTCAATGGTACCCCACATATGGGCGATCCCTATGCATCGGCTTATATGAATATTCCGGTTCAATTAAAAAAAGGTGTAAACGAACTTTTTGTAAGAGGTGCCAGCATATTGCCTATGATCATTATTAATGCTAAAAAGTTACTCATCCATACAGACGACGTTACTTTACCGAACATTGTGATCAATCGGGCAAATGGTGTACTAAAAGGGGCATTAACGGTAAGTAATTCTTCTTTGAAAGATGTTAACGGTTTGCATATCAAAACTGTTTTAAATGGTAAACAGCAGGAAGTGGCCATTTCGCGCATCGCCAAACTGAGCATGAGGAAGGTGATTTTTGAGTTAGATGCAAGTACCATAACCACACCAGGTAATTATAATCTCGAAATACAACTCTTACAGAACAAAACAAATGTGGAACAGAAAACGATTGTAATTGAAGCTTTAGCCAATTCATCAAGCTATAAACAGACTTTTATCAGTAAAATTGATGGCAGCTTGCAGTATTTCGCAGTTACCCCACAGCTTAACGGCTGGAAACCAAATTCAGCATTGTTTCTGTCGGTCCACGGTGCCGGTGTAGAAGCCATTGGTCAGGCAAAAGCCTATAAATCTAAAGATTGGGGAACGGTAGTTGCAGCCACTAACCGCAGGCCACGTGGTTTTAATTGGGAAGATTGGGGTAGACAGGATGCTTTAGAAGCGTTGGCGTTGGCAAAGGATCAGTTTAAACCAAACGATAAACAGATTTACCTGACCGGCCATTCTATGGGTGGACATGGTACCTGGTTTTTAGGTGCCACTTACCCCGATAAATGGGCTGCTATTGCACCTGCCGCAGGTTATGCTTCGCTTAAAGATTACGGTTCTGCCGATGGGAAAATCCCTGATAGTAGTAAAAATATGGTCGAAAGGATGTTGTTAAGGGCTGGCAACCAGAGCGATGTTCCGAAATTAGTGACTAATTACACACCATTAGGCGTTTATGTTTTGCATGGCGATGCGGATAGGGTAGTGCCTGTTAGTTATGCAAGGCAAATGAAGAAATTACTTGCTGGTTTTCATGCCGATTTTAGTTATTATGAATATCCAGGCGGCGAGCACTGGTTCGGTGACCAAAGTGTAGACTGGCCACCTATTTTTAGTTTTTTTAAGTGGCATACTATTGCTGCCGATTCTGCTGTAAACCGCATCGATTTTACCACATCTAGTCCCGGAATTTCGTCTACTTATCGCTGGGCTACTATTTATCAGCAAACGCAGCCTTTACAATATAGTCGCATCATTTTAACAAGAGACAGGAAGCTATCAACCATTGTTGGTAAAACCGAGAACGTTGCGCTTTTAAAATTGGCTTTAACAGATTTTGCTGTAAAAACACCCATAAAAATTACTTTAGATAGTTTAACAGTTATTAATTATACCACACAAAGCGTTAATGATACCCTGTTTTTAGAGAAAAATAACGATGCGTGGCAAATCATCACTAAAATTGATAAAAGAGATAAAAACCCTTTACGATATGGCACATTTAAAGAAGCTTTTAATCATAAAATGGTTTTTGTGGTTGGAACAAACGGTTCTGCTGAAGTCAATCTGGCTAATTTAAATAAAGCCAAATACGATGCTGAAAGTTGGTATTACCGGGGTAATGGAGCTATTGATATCATTATGGATAAAGAATTTTCAGCATCAAAATACCAGGGGCGTAATATTATTTTATATGGAAACTCCGAAAATAATACAGCCTGGAATAAATTACTTAAAGATTGTCCTATACAAGTAAGCAATTCGCAAATAACAACGAAACAACATGTGTTGAAAGGCGATGATTTAGCCGCATATTACATTTGGCCTCAACACGACAATAAATTATTGATAGGCGTAGTAGCCAGTACTGGAGTAAAAGGGATGAAAGCGGCTTATGCCAACCAGTATTTTGCCGGAGGTAGTGGTTTCCCTGATTTTATGATTTTTTCATCTGAGTTACCAAAAGAAGGAAGCAAAGGCATTAAGCTGGCCGGTTTTTACAATAATAAATGGCAGTTTGACGAGAAAAATACCGCTACACCTTAGTTATGGCTACTTATAATAAATGTAGAGCGCTTTCCTTCTAAATAAAAGGAAAAAAGTATTTTTGCATCGCTTTGAGTAAAAAAAGGTATTTCATCCAATTGGCTTATGATGGCAGCTTATACCATGGCTGGCAAACACAACCTAATGCAATTACCGTTCAGGAATTGTTAGATAAGGCTATGTCTGTTTTTTTTAGACAGCCCATCGAAACATTGGGCTGTGGAAGAACGGATGCAGGCGTGCATGCTACTGATTTTTATGCACATTTTGATGTTGAAGGTGTAGAAGAGGCTAAGGTTTTAAGTGCGGTAACCGGTATTAATGCCATGCTGCCTTATCAAATTGCAGCAAAACGGATTATACCTGTACATGATGATGCCCATGCCCGCTTTGATGCCACTGCCCGTGCTTATAAATATTACCTTCACTTCGAAAAAAATCCTTTCAAACTTAACCGATCGTGGTTGGTTAAAGATAAACTGGATGTAGATGCAATGAACGAGGCAGCGGCACTGTTATTAAATTATACCGATTTTTCGTGTTTTAGCAAATCAAACACGCAAACTTTTACCAATAACTGTAAAATAAGCAAAGCTGTTTTCGAGCAGCAGGAAGATGGATTGGTTTTTACCATTCAGGCCGACCGTTTTCTACGCAATATGGTAAGAGCCATTATGGGTACTTTGGTAGAGATCGGTAAAAAAGAAATAAATTTAACAGATTTTAAAGCAATAATAGAAAGTAAAAACCGCAGTAAGGCCGGGCAATCGGTGCCTGCTTGTGGCTTATACTTAGTGAGAATAGAATACGATTATATAAAATGATTGAATGAGAGCAGGATTGAATGAGGGAATGAAAAAGTATCTCTAACATTCAATATTCGAAACTCTCTCATTCAAAATTAAAAAAAAATGGCAGTTACAGGCGACGTATACAACACTGGATTACTGAAACGTATTTTTCAATACGTAAAGCCTTACCGTGCCGTTTTTGTATGGTCGGTTATTTTAACCATTCTGCTTGCGGCCATTTCTCCGGTCCGTCCGTTTTTAATTAAGTATACACTCGATCATTATATTTTAACCGGAAATTATTCTGGCCTGGTGAATATGACCATGTTGATGATCTTTATGTTGATCTTACAAACTTTGATTCAATATAACCACACGCTTTTAACCAATACGTTAGGTCAATCGGTTATCCGCGATCTTCGGATCAATGTTTTTAACCACATTACAAAACTCCGCCTAAAATTCTTCGATAAAACGCCTATCGGACAATTAATTACCAGAACTGTTTCCGATTTGGAAACTATTGCCGATATCTTTTCGGAAGGTTTAATCTCGATGATAGGCGATAGTTTGCAGGTGGTGGTGATTGTGTGCGTCATGTTATATACCGATTGGCAATTGAGTTTAGTGGTGCTTTTGCCCATTCCATTGTTGATTATTGCTACCCGGAAATTCCAGAAAGCGATTAAAGTGGCTTTCCAGGAAATCAGGAATGAGGTTTCTAACCTGAATACTTTTTTGCAGGAACACATTACGGGTGTATCTATTGTGCAGTATTTTGCCAGGGAGAAACAGGAATACAGAAAATTTTACGCCATTAATAAGCGCTATCGTGATGCCAATATCCGTTCTAACTGGTATTACTCTATCTTTTTTCCTGTGGTGGAGTTAATCTCGGCCATGTCGCTGGGTTTGTTGGTGTGGTACGGCGCAAAAAGTATTCTTTCCAAACCGTTGGATGTAACGCCTGGAACCATCACACAGTTTATTATGTACCTGGGTATGGTATTTACACCGATCCGCCAGTTGGCCGATAAGTTTAATACGCTGCAGATGGGAATGGTGGGTGCCGAACGTGTTTTTAAAGTTTTAGATACTGATGAAACTACGCCAAATATGGGGACGCAAAAGCCAGCCAAATTAGACGGGAATATTAAATTCGAAAAGGTTTGGTTTGCCTATAACGACGAAAACTACGTGCTGAAAGACCTTACATTCGAAGTGAAGGCTGGCGAAACTGTGGCCTTGGTAGGGGCAACAGGTGCTGGTAAATCTTCTACCATTAATATCCTGAACCGTTTTTACGAAGTGAAAAAGGGTGATATCACCGTAGATGACATTCATATCGAAGATTTTGATCTGGATTACTTAAGGAGTAATATTGCTACTGTACTTCAGGATGTTTTCTTGTTTTCGGATACCATTTTAAACAACATTACACTAAATAACCCCCAAATTACCATCGAAGAAGTGGTGAATGCTGCCAAAAAAGTTGGTGCTCACGACTTTATAGAACGTTTACCGGGTGGCTATCAATATAATGTGATGGAAAGAGGTGCTACACTCTCAGCTGGTCAGGCCCAGTTGATTTCGTTTATCCGTGCCCTTGTGCATAATCCGGCTATTTTGGTTTTAGATGAAGCCACTTCATCAGTGGATACCGAAACAGAATTATTGATCCAGAAGGCTATTGATAACTTAATGGAAGGTCGTACCTCAATTGTAATTGCCCACCGTTTATCGACCATTCAAAAGGCCGATCAGATTATTGTGCTCGATAAAGGTGAGATTAAAGAAAAAGGCACGCATCAACAGCTGTTAAAATTAAATGGCTACTATAAAAAGCTTTATGATCTGCAGTTCTCATCCAAAGGGATAGCTAAAGTTTAAACTTATTTATTCTCAAGGATTTTCTTAATTTAACGGCTTCTTAAACCCAATAGGAAGATGAAACGGTTAAAATTACTTGCCTTATTCTTGTTTTCGGCTTTAGCCTTGCAGGTTTCTGCACAGCAGAAAAAATATGTAATGGTGATTCACGGTGGTGCTGGTACTATTCTCAAAAAGAACATGAGTCCCGAAAAGGAGGCTGCTTATATCGCTGCCTTAACAAAAGCACTAAATGCAGGTTATGCAGAAATTAAAGCAGGTAAATCGAGCCTCGATGCCGTTGAAGCAACCATTCATGTTTTAGAAAATGATCCGCATTTTAATGCTGGCAAAGGTGCTGTTTTTACACATGATGGCAGAAATGAGCTTGATGCCGCAATAATGGATGGAAAAACCTTAATGGCGGGATCTGTTGCTGGGGTAACTACCATAAAAAATCCAATTTCTGCAGCACGGGCTGTGATGGAAAAATCGGAACATGTAATTATGGTTGGCGCAGGTGCCGATCAGTTTGCAAAAGAGGTCGGATTGAAAATCGTAGATCCTAAATATTTCTGGACTAAGGAACGTTGGGATGGCTTAAAACAGGCCATTAAAGAAGATTCTACCAAAGCGGTTTTAGATCATGGAAGTAAAAAATCGGAATTATTTGGAATTAAAAACCACGATTACAAATTCGGCACGGTGGGTTGTGTAGCTTTAGATCAGGCTGGAAACCTGGCAGCGGGAACCTCAACCGGTGGTATGACGAACAAAAAATATGGACGTGTGGGCGATGCACCAATTATAGGGGCGGGTACCTACTGTAATAATGAAACAGCAGGTATTTCCTGTACTGGTTGGGGCGAGTTTTATATCCGTAATGTGGTGGCCAAAACGATTTCCGATTTAATGGAATATAAGGGCTTATCTGTTGCAGAGGCATCGAAAATTGCTTTAGATAAAGTAGGTAAAATGGGGGGCGACGGTGGTTTAATTGCTTTGGATAAAAAAGGAAATATGACTATGCCATTTAATACCGAGGGAATGTATAGAGGCGCAATTACTGCCGACGGGAAAATTGAGGTCAGTATTTATAAATAAAATTATTTTAAGCTTACTGTCTGTTCATTATTCAATAGCAAGCCAAAACACCTAAAAAAATAAAGATGACATTTATAGAATTTATAAAAAAAGTATTCTCCAATTTAACCTTTCAGGTCATCCTTGCCATCATAATAGGAATTAATGTTGGGATTTTCTTCCCCGGTTTTGCGCCTACAGCTAAATTGATCAGTCAGGGTTTTATCAACCTGATTAGCATGTTAATTGCACCAATTATATTCTTTACTATTGTTTTAGGTATTGCTCACATGGGCGATATGAAAAAAGTAGGTAGGGTGGGTGGCAAAGCATTGTTATATTTCGAAATTGTAAGCACAGTAGCTATTGCAATTGGTTTAGTGGTAGCGAATGTTTTAAAGCCTGGTGCCGGAATGATAACTAAGGCTAGCGATGCTACAAAAATTGTTGGTTATGCCGAGCAGGCAAAAGATATGAACTGGGCAGAATTCTTTCTGCATATTATCCCGCATAATGTGATTGCCGCTTTTGCTGAGGGAAACATTTTACAGATTTTGCTATTTGCCATTCTTTTCGGTTATGGTTTGAATAAATTAGGAGGAGAGGGAACAAGCGTTTTAAATGCCTTCGATAAAATATCGAAAGTACTCTTCAAAATTATGAAGGTAATTATGCGTTTAGCGCCAATTGGGGCTTTCGGAGGAATGGCCTTCAGCATTGGTACGCATGGTTTGGAAAGTATAGTGGGTATGGCTAAACTAATGGGCTCAGTTTATTTAACCTGCATCCTGTTCATTTTTATTGTTTTAAATGGGATTTGCCGCTATTATAACTTTAGCTTGTGGGCTTACCTGAAGTATATCCGACAGGAAATTTTAATTGTACTGGGTACTTCTTCTTCCGAATCGGCATTGCCAAGCATGATGCAGAAAATGGAAGCTATTGGGTGCGATAAATCGGTTGTTGGTTTGGTTATCCCTACCGGCTATTCTTTTAATCTTGATGGAACGGCAATTTACCTGGCCATGGCCGTAATATTTCTTTGTCAGGTTTTTCATGTCGATTTATCCTTGGGTCAGCAGATTACAGTTTTAGGCGTGCTTATGGTTACTTCTAAAGGTGCAGCTGGGGTAACGGGGAGCGGCTTTATCGTTTTGGTATCAACCTTAACCGCTTTGAAAATTATGCCGATAGAACATATCTCCATATTAATTGGTGTAGACCGTTTTATGAGCGAAGCAAGGGCTATAACCAATGTAATCGGAAACGGCGTGGCCACCATAGTAATTGCTAAAAGTGAAAACCAGTTTGATGAGGCAAAGTATCAGAAAGCTATTCAGCCTGCAATGATAGAAAAAGCAGAGGAGGTGTAGTTTGGAGTTTTCAGTTGTGAGTTTTCAGTTCTGGGTGCAGATAATTTAGCCACGGAATCACGGAAAATTTCTTGTATTTATGCTATAGTAAATCTTTGTTTTTATAGCACATGCAAAAGCCTTCTACCCTCAGCCTTCATGCCTTCAACCTTTTTATGTACCTTTGTGTTAGAAACATGCACACAGCTTGTTTAATTAATCCATAGCACATTGGCTCAAGAAGAACAAAATAACCGCAAGGAAAAAAGCGAGTTACACCCACGCAACAAACACCGTTCGCGTTACAATTTCAAACAACTTATAGCAACCTCAAAAGAATTAAAACGTTTCGTTTTTAAAAACGAACACAATGATGATTCTATCGATTTTGCAGATCAAAGTGCCGTTAAAGCACTTAATAGGGCATTGTTGAAATATTTTTATAACATTTCACAATGGGACATTCCCCAGGATTTTCTTTGTCCGCCTATTCCGGGCCGGGCCGATTATATTCACTATGTTGCCGATCTATTGGGTTCAAGCAATAAAGGTAAAAACCCTAAAGGAGCCAATATTAATGTATTGGATATTGGTGTAGGTGCAAACTGTATTTACCCCATCATTGGTCACCAGGAATATGGCTGGAGTTTCGTAGGTTCTGAGATCGATCCACTTTCGGTCGATTCGGCTAAGCGCATTATCGAAGCCAATAAGCCATTACAAGGGGCAGTGGAAATCCGTCAGCAATCTTCAAAAATGGGTATTTTTAGGGGTGTTGTAGGTGGTAAAGAAAGGTTCGATGCGGTGGTTTGTAATCCACCGTTTCATGCCTCTTTAAAAGAAGCTGAGCAAGGTACCCGTCAGAAATGGCGTAATCTGGGCGGAAATGAGAAGGAAGTAAAACATGTATTAAACTTTGGTGGTAACAAGGCCGAGCTTTGGTGCCCGGGTGGTGAACGTGCTTTTGTAGAGCAAATGATTATCCAGAGTGAGCAGATCAAAAACCAGGTTTTATGGTTTACCTCATTGGTATCAAAAAGTGCTAACTTAAAAAGCATCTACAGCGCATTGGTTAAAGCAAATGCTTTTGAGGTAACCACCGTTCAAATGAGCCAGGGACAAAAAATAAGCCGTTTCGTAGCATGGACTTTCCATGACGAAGCTGCACAGGCCGAATGGGTAAAAGCCTGGAAAACTGAGCCAAAACCAAAGGTAGAAAAGCCTAAGTCTGAAGCCGAAAATCTTTAGTCTAATAAATAGTAAAACATAGCCGGATCAATGATTAAAGTTGGTTCGGCTTTTCGTTTTTATCTTTTTTGGCAATTGTTTCCGGATCGAAATTATTCTTTATCTGTTCGTCACCCTGTCCCCGAATGTTCGGGATCAGGGTCTATTTTGATTAGAATAGCATTTAAGATTCTGAAATAAATTCAGAATGACGAATTACGAGAGATAAGTAAAGCAAAGCCGGATTAACGATTAAAGTTAGTCCGGCTTTTCGTTTTTAGGATTATGATACCGGGAAAAGCCAAGCTACATTCTGCGTTTGTCATCTAAAATCAGCGGGAATAAATACGTTTAAATGGTTCCCACAGATTACAAGGATGCTCGCAGATTTTGCAAAATAGAACCGTCAACCGAGAACTGTAAACTGCCTATTGATTAACTGGTCCTGGCCTCGAAAATATACCCAGCCAAAGCAGTTACTACCATGGCCACCGTTCCCCAGAAACAGATCCGTAATACCCCTTTAATCATGTTAGAGCCTCCTGCTTTTGCTGCAATTGCACCTGATAAGGCCAAAAACACGATAGCAAAACCATATTGATAAAACACCATCGATTTTATTGGAGCAAGAAAAGCAACTAAAAAAGGTAAAATACCACCGCTTATAAAGGAGGCTCCAGATGCAAAAGCCGCTTGAAGCGGTTTGGGTTGTGTAATTTCGTTAATACCCAGTTCATCTCTGGCATGTGTGCCTAAGGCATCTTTCTCGGTTAATTTTATGGCTACCTGCATGGCCAGATCTTCATCAAGCCCTTGTGTAACATATATCTTCGCGAGCTCTTTCAGCTCCAATTCGGGCATGGTTTCGAGTTCTATTTTCTCGCGTGCAAGATCTGCTTTTTCAATATCAGCCTGAGAACTTACTGAAACATATTCTCCAGCTGCCATGGATAATGCTCCGGCAACCAGTCCCGCTAATGCCGCCAATACAATCGGACTTCTGGTATCACTCGCCGCAGCAATACCAATAACTAAACTGGCTGTAGAAATAATGCCGTCGTTGGCACCAAGCACTGCCGCCCTTAGCCAGCCCGTTCTGTTGGTATAATGTTTTTCCAGTTCCATTGTTTGGTATCTGTTCTCTAATGTAGTGTATTAAAGTCCCCCTTTGAAGGGGGCTGGGGATGAAAAACTAATGCAACTCCCAAATCGTAGCATCTCGTAAAGAACCGAATATCATCATTTCTTCTCGTAAACAATCATAATAGTCAAATCATTACCGGCATTTGGGGCAATACCATGCGAACTACCTGGGCGGGTTAAAATGGCATCACCAGGTTTAACCGCAAAAGTTTTTCCATTCATCTGCATGGTTCCGTTTCCGCTGAGTACGTAATAAATCTCATCTTCTTTTTGCAAATGGTATCCGATAGAGGAGCCCGATTTTAAAGTTCTTTTTCGGAATGCTGTTTTAAGGTTTTTGGCATCACTAAAAAAGTTAAAGCCGATGGTTTTACCCCCGCCGTTATGCGTACCAGGTTCCTCTTTGGCTACTTCAATATCGTTTTGGATGATGTATTTACTGGTATCGGTACTTTGTGCGTTGGCCTTAACTGAAATAAAGGCTGCAACAAAAATGGTTGCGATTGGGATTAGTTTCTTGATCATATGCGTTTTATAATTGGCTTAAGTTTTGTCTGGATTTTTAGTCTTTCCGCTTTGGTCTTTAGTCTTTCCGCTCAAAAGGTAAATTTAGGCGTTTTGTATGGATGTTGCCACAAGCACCAGCACTTTGTTACTAAACCCGATCACAGTGGCTCTGGTTTTTACCAGAAGTAACGGAGAGCGGGAGTGCAACCCTCCAAAAGCGCTTAACTGCTCATTTCCCAATCCTAAATGTTGATATTTTAATTTGAAAACGTATGGTTTGCCGTTCTTAGGTGGGGTTCCGTCCTGCCATCCACTGTAGCTCCGATAGAAAAAATCGGAGGCTGCCGTTCCTGTCAGGTTTATAATGAAAGGCTTGCTCCAGACATGTTGCCATAAGCACCAGCACTTTGTTACTAAACCCGATCACAGTGGCTCTGGTTTTTACCAGAAGTAACGGAGAGCGGGAGTGCAGCCCTCCAAAAGCACAGGACTGCTCATTTCCTAATCCTAAATGTTGATATTTTAATTTGAAAACGAACGGTTTGTTTTTACTTCTGAATAAAGCCTATGATTGGCTACGGCGGCTATAAACCATTTCCTTACATTTTCCTGAAAAAACGGACTAAATAATATGGTTTTAGATTTGAATTCCAGTTCAATAATATTAGCTTTGCACAAAAAAAATATTGATACATGAGCGTTTTAGTAAATAAAGATTCTAAGGTTATCGTTCAGGGTTTTACCGGAAACGAAGGAACTTACCACGCTGAGCAGATGCTGGCCTATGGTACAAACGTAGTTGGTGGTGTAACGCCTGGCAAAGGTGGGCAATTGCATTTAGATAAGCCTGTTTTTAATACTGTTAAAGATGCCGTTGATAAAACGGGTGCAAATGTATCTATCATTTTTGTGCCACCAGCTTTTGCTGCTGATGCAATTATGGAAGCTGCCGAAGGTGGTATTAAAGTTATTGTTTGTATTACTGAAGGTATCCCAACTAAGGATATGATTCAGGTTAAAGAATATATTACTGACCGCGATGTTACACTTATCGGCCCTAACTGCCCGGGTGTAATTACGGCTGACGAAGCTAAAATTGGTATCATGCCAGGTTTTATCTTCAAAAAAGGTCATGTAGGTGTGGTTTCTAAATCAGGAACTTTAACTTACGAAGCGGTAGATCAGGTTGTTAAAGCTGGTTTAGGTATTACAACGGCTATCGGTATTGGTGGTGACCCAATTATTGGAACACCTACTGTAGAAGCAGTTAAATTATTAATGAACGATCCTGAAACTCATGGTATCATCATGATTGGTGAAATTGGTGGTGGAATGGAAGCAGAAGCTGCCCGCTGGATCAAAGAACATGGTACTAAACCAGTTGTTGGTTTCATCGCTGGTCAAACTGCGCCTCCAGGACGTAGAATGGGCCACGCTGGTGCTATTGTTGGCGGTGCTGATGATACTGCAGCTGCTAAAATGAAAATCATGCGCGAGTGTGGTATCCGTGTAGTAGAAAGTCCTGCTGAAATCGGTGCTGCAATGGCAGAAGAATTAGCAAAATAAGATTTAAAAATCTCTTTATAGAAAAGCGTTTCGATTAGGTTCGGGACGCTTTTTTTGTTTTTTTACCGCAAAGTTCGCGAAGAATGTGTTCGACCACTAAGGCGCAAAGTACACGAAGTTGGCGTGTTATGGCCATCTTTCTTCTTATGGCGTTATTCCCGCGCAGGCTGGAATCTTTAATGCTTAAGGTTAAAACCACCAGCCCTCGTTTCCCTCTCCTGGAGGAGAGGGACGGAACGAAAGGAACATACCACCTAAACTTTGTCAGGGTGAGGTTCTGCACCCAAAACTGAAAACTCCCTACTGAAAACTCCAAACTCCCCGCTCATTTATCATCGCTTTGTAAACACTACCCCATTCTCTTAAACCTGCAAACCAAAACAGAATCTATAGCGTATATTGAGGTATGAAAACGATGTTAAATAAACTATTTTTGGTTTCTGCTGTTGTTTTAATAACAGGTATTTCTGCTTGTGCCCAAAAGCAAGATAAGAAAGCCGTAAAACAATCGAAGGAAACAGAACAAATCATACCAAAAAAGAAAATGAACTGGAATCCATTAACACCCGAAGAAGAAAGAGTAATTGTAAATAAAGGTACAGAATACCCTGGTACAGGTAAATATGAACATACAACAGATAAAGGGACTTATACCTGTAAGCGTTGTAATGCGGCCTTGTACCGTTCGGAAAGTAAGTTCGATGCACACTGCGGCTGGCCTGCTTTCGATGACGAAATTAAAGGCGCTGTAAAGCGTATCCCTGATGCTGATGGCTCGCGTACAGAAATTGTTTGCGCCAATTGTGGCGCGCATTTAGGGCACGTATTTTTGGGCGAAGGATTTACCAATAAAGACACCCGTCATTGCGTAAATTCGATCTCAATGAATTTCGTGCCAGATCAAAAATAAGGTGGATGTAGAAGGGTTAGGTAAGGGCGTACAGCGATAAGTTGTACGCCTTTTTTAATGCGCAAAATCGGGCTGTTTTTCCACAAATTATTGATTATAAACTAAATGCTTATATTTGCAGGCTCGATAAAGAAAATTTAGCCTATGAAGTGTCTGTTGTTATTAAGTTTTTGTTTCCTGTTTTTACAAGGTAAAGCACAAGATTCTGATTCATCAAACGAACCAGATAGTATTAAAAAAACAGTTCTCGCCACTTATTATCACAGAAAATTTGAAGGTCGCCGTACCACCAGCGGCGCCAAATACAGGGCAAAAAAGCTAACAGCTGCCCATCGTACGCTGCCATTCGGCACCTTGGTTACGGTAACCAATCCAGATAACGGAAAATCAGTTGTGGTAAAGGTAAATGACCGTGGTCCTTTCTCTAAAAGATTGGCTATAGATCTATCTGAACGTGCTGCAAAACAGATCGGTATCTTCCGTAAAGGCATAGCTAAAGTAAGCCTCAGTTATACGACTGGGTAATACTCCTTTTGGCTCTATTTAGTAGTTGTTATACCCCTCAAATTTAAGTTATTAACACTCATTTTGGTTTGCTAAGCCCTTGAAAAGAAACGATTAGCTTTTTTTTCGCTTGAAAATGATATTCGACTGATCGTTTTTCCCCAGCAATTGAACAGGGTGTTAACAACTTTGGTTCACAAAAAAGGGCCGCCGTATATATATTTGTTATAACAAAGTTCTTTAACTTCTTGCGCTTGAAAACAAATATAAAAGCTTAGTTTTTAGTAATTTATACGTATATCACCTGATTGCAATTTTAAATTTTCCCTAACTAAAAACTCAGTTGTTTGTCGGGCAATAGAGTTAGCACTTTCACAACAGCGTTTTGATAAAAGACATTACAATCATCATTTAAAATTGATGGATGCGTGCCTTTGTCGGCTCTGTTAAAAAAATAGAATTAAAAACATCAGCGTATGGAACAGGAATTATTACTACAAGAAAACAAAGATAGATTTGTGCTTTTGCCGATTAAGTATCCGGCAATCTGGGAAATGTATAAAAAGACCGAAGCTAGTTTTTGGACTGCAGAAGAGATTGATCTCTCTGACGACCAGAAACACTGGGACAATTTAAACGATGGCGAAAGACATTTCATTTCGCACATCCTTGCTTTCTTTTCTGCTAGTGATGGTATTGTGAACGAAAATCTTGCGGTAAACTTCATGAGTGAGGTTCAATTGCCAGAAGCACGTTGTTTTTATGGTTTCCAGATTATGATGGAAAATATCCATGCCGAAACCTACGCCCTGTTAATCGATACTTATATTAAAGATCCAGAAGAAAAAGACCGTTTGTTCCACGCCATTGATACCGTACCTGCGGTGAAAAGAAAAGCAGAATGGGCTTTACGCTGGATCGAAAATGGAACTTTTGCCGAGCGTTTAGTGGCATTTGCTGCGGTTGAAGGTATTTTCTTCAGCGGAAGTTTCTGCTCTATTTTCTGGTTAAAGAAACGTGGTTTAATGCCGGGATTAACTTTCAGTAACGAGCTGATCTCGAGAGACGAAGGTTCACATTGCGAATTTGCTTGTTTACTTTACAGCATGTTGAGCAATAAATTGAGCGAAGAAGCAGTTCATGGCATTATTAGTGATGCTGTAGAAATTGAAAAAGAATTTATTACTGATGCCTTACCAGTTGCGCTAATTGGTATGAATGCAAAATTAATGAGCCAGTATATCGAATTTGTAGCCGATAGATGGTTACAGGAGCTGGGTTACAAAAAAATCTACAATGCAACCAATCCATTCGATTTTATGGAAATGATTTCATTGCAGGGTAAAACCAATTTCTTCGAAAAACGTGTTGGCGATTATCAGAAAAGTGGTGTATTAACCTCTGCTGATAATAACAAACAGGCGTTTTCTTTAGATGAAGACTTTTAAGGTAGAGGGCGAAAGGTTTTAATCTCGCTACTTGATACTTGTTACCCGCTACTCGATACTAATAAATAAATAACAAAAAATACAAAGTGATGATTAGGTCTTGATACTTGATACTCACGGCTTAATAATAAAACTTAAATCTCATAAAATATGTTCGTACTAAAAAGAGATGGCCGCAAAGAAGCGGTGCAATTTGACAAAATCACAGCCCGCATTCAAAAGTTGTGCTATAGTTTAAATTCAGATCTGGTCGATCCAATCGATGTAGCCAAAAAGGTTATCGAAGGTTTATACGATGGTGTAACAACATCTGAGCTGGATAACCTTGCTGCAGAAACTGCTGCCTCGTTAACAACAAAACACCCTGATTACGCTTTGTTGGCATCGCGTATTGCGGTTTCCAACCTACATAAAAACACCACTAAATCATTCTCGGGTACGATGAAAATGTTGTACGAATATTTCGACCCGAAAGCGCAGAAAGATGCTCCTCTTATCGCTGATGATGTTTATGAGATTATAGAAAAAAACAAGGATATTTTAGATAGTTCTATCATTTACGACCGCGATTTCGGTTTCGATTATTTCGGTTTTAAAACTTTAGAAAAATCTTACCTTTTAAAAGTTAACGGTCAGATTGTAGAGCGTCCTCAACATTTGTTTATGCGTGTTTCTGTTGGTATCCACAAAGAAGATATCGATAGCGCAATCAAAACCTATAACTTAATGAGCGAGCGTTGGTTTACACATGCTACACCAACTTTGTTTAACGCAGCTACACCAAAACCTCAAATGTCGTCATGTTTCTTGTTAACCATGCAGGATGATAGCATCGAAGGTATTTACGATACTTTAAAACAAACGGCTAAAATTTCGCAAAGTGCAGGCGGCATTGGTTTAAGTATCCACAACATCCGTGCAACAGGATCGTATATTGGTGGTACAAACGGTACAAGTAACGGTATTATTCCAATGTTACGTGTATTTAACGATACTGCACGTTACGTAGATCAGGGTGGAGGTAAACGTAAAGGTGCTTTTGCTATTTATTTAGAACCTTGGCATGCAGATGTTTTCGAATTTTTAGACCTTCGTAAAAACCACGGTAAAGAAGAAATGCGTGCGCGCGATTTGTTTTATGCCCTTTGGATTAACGATTTGTTTATGCAACGTGTTAAAGATAATGGCGATTGGACATTATTCTGCCCGCACGAAGCACCAGGTTTGGCAGATTGTTTCGGTAAGGAATTCGAAGAATTATACGCTAAATATGAAGCAGAAGGCCGTGGCCGTAAAACCATTAAAGCACAAGAACTTTGGTTTGCTATCTTAGATTCGCAAATTGAAACCGGTACGCCTTACATGTTGTTTAAAGATGCAGCGAACAGCAAATCTAACCAACAGAATTTAGGTACCATCAAAAGTTCTAACTTGTGTACCGAAATTATCGAGTATACCTCTAAAGATGAAGTTGCGGTTTGTAACTTAGCATCATTGGCATTACCTCGTTTCGTAATCAACGGTGCTTTCGATCACCAGAAATTATACGATGTAACTTATCAGGCTACTTTAAACCTGAACAAAATCATCGACCATAACTATTATCCGGTGCCAGAAGCCGAAAACTCAAACATGCGCCATCGTCCCGTTGGTTTAGGTGTACAAGGTTTGGCTGATGCCTTTATCTTATTGCGTTTACCTTTCGAAAGTGATGAGGCTAAACGTTTAAATAAAGATATTTTCGAGACGATCTATTTCGCTTCGATGACGGCTTCGCACGATTTGGCTGTGAAAAATGGTCCTTATCAAACATTTAAAGGTTCGCCATTATCAAAAGGTAAATTCCAGTTCGATTTATGGAATGTTACACCAGATAGCGGCCGTTGGGACTGGAATGCATTGCGCAAAAAAGTAGTTAAAGATGGTGTGTACAACTCACTATTGGTTGCACCAATGCCAACTGCATCTACTTCTCAGATTTTAGGTAACAATGAATGTTTCGAACCATATACTTCTAACATTTACACCCGCCGTGTATTAAGTGGAGAGTTTGTAGTGGTAAACAAACACTTATTGAAAGATTTAGTAGCATTAGGTTTATGGAACAACGATATGAAAAATCAGATCATATTGGCTAACGGTTCAATCCAGGCTATTGATTCGATTCCTGATTATATTAAAGAATTGTATAAAACCGTTTGGGAGATCAAGATGCGTAATATCATCGATATGGCTGCAGATCGCGGTGCCTATATCTGCCAGTCGCAATCGTTAAACTTGTTCGTAAACGCACCAAATACATCAAAATTAACTTCAATGCACTTCTATGCATGGGAGAAAGGTTTAAAAACCGGTATGTATTACTTGCGTACACAAGCAGCTTCTCAGGCCGTTAAATTTACGGTAGAGAACCAAGGTGGTAAAGCAATTGAAGCGGTTATTCCAGCTGAAATGACACAAGATCAGGTTGCAGAAGAAATCGTTGACGGACCAGTTTGTTCAATGGAAGAAGGCTGTATCAGCTGCTCAGGCTAGTCCTAACGAGTCGTCATCCTAAGGTTGTTTCAAGGTCTGACGCAAGATAGAATTTTAAAGGAGATTATTTAAAACAGCCTCCAATACAAAAGCCCGATACATTGTATCGGGCTTTTTTTATCGTTGATTTTTAGTAATCGCAATCCAATCTTTGTAATGGGTTTCGCCGAGAAAAACAGCTGCTTCGGGCACCAGCGTGTCAGCGGTTAACAATGCTCCCGAGTACGAAGCCTGAACATCAGATGTTACCTCATAGTTTTTGTGAGTTGCCTGCAAATATTTTCTTATCCATATTGCCATATCAAATTTTTCAGGTCCGCCAATTTCAAGAATTTGGTTAGCGGGCTTTTCCAAAGCTATTTTGGCCATAAAAGCAGCTACATCTTTACTTGCGATAGGTTGAATGTTGGCTGCAGGTAGGATTACTTTTCCATCGGTCATGCTCATTTGAACAATGCTTCCTGCAAATTCAAAAAACTGGGTAGCATGAACAAGAGTATAGGGAATGCCTGATGCTTTGATCAGGCTTTCCTGCATCTGTTTCGCACGAAAATAACCGCTGGCTTGGAGTTTTTGGGTACCCACTACAGATAAGGCAATATGATGCTGTACCCCAGCTGCCGTTGCCATAGGCAACAGGTTTTCGTTGGAGGTTTTGAAGAAGTTCATCACAGCAGCGTCTTCAAAAGATGGCGAGTTAGATACATCTACCACTACTTGTGCCCCTTGCAATACTTCTTTTAAACCTTCGCCAGTAAGTGTGTTCACTCCGTTATTGGGCGAGGCAGCGATCACTTCATGTCCGCTGTTTTGTAATTGATTTACGATTTGGTTACCAATAAGGCCGGTACCGCCGATAACTACTATTTTCATAATCTTTGCTAGGATAAATTGTACTATACAAAGATGAACAGTACCTTGCAAGAAAAACTTAAACTAGTTTAAGAAAGGTAAATGTAGCTATAGTTCCTTAAAAGCAATTATAAAGTAAAGGTTTTGGGCAAACGCTCAAAACCTTATTTTTTGTTTATACTTTTGTGTGGTTCAGTAGTTCATTAGCCATTGGTTCATTAGTTTCTAAAGCGCCAAATACAAGTGAACTAATGACCAGTGAACATATGAATAATACCTTAAAACATAGCGCCAAACACGAAATCATCCCTTGCGAGCGATGTAATGGCGTCATTGAGTGCAAGGCAAATTCTTATACCAAATGCCAGTGCAGCGTGGTGCAGTTAAGCATTAACGAGGTACAATACATCTCCGAACTGTACGATGGCTGCCTCTGCGCCAAATGCCTGTTTGAGTTGCAGCAAGAGTATCGTGTAGAAGTAGGCATTTAATCTTTGTGTTTTGTAGTCGAAATAGTTTGAAAAGCAAGTTCCTGTGCTTTTAGGTTGGTTCCTGTCCCGCTTTTCCTTCTGCCCCGATAAAAAAACCGGGGGCATTCGTGCAATCGGGTTTAGTTTACATGGGGTTCCAATCCATTCTGGTAAAAATGTTAACGATAGGTAATCCACTCAATCCCTAATAGGCCGGGGTGTTTTTCTATTATTATATAACTACCTATGTTAAATTTATCGTACACTTCTCCTTTTATTTTTTTTCGCTCGTAATCTAAATCATGCTGCAACAAGAAATAATAACGCAAACGCGTTCTTGGTAATAGAAATGTGTTATATTTTCTTTTTATGGTATCAGTTACTTTCTTCTTGGCAAATATTCTATAGGGTTTGCCATTCCATAATAAAAACTTAGTGCTAAAAACACCACGAAACGTACTATCAGTTTTTTCACTCACTTCTATCCATTTAGGTGGATCTACATTCTTATTTATGGGTACCAGATCTAAGTAATAGTGATGTGTCTCAAAATCTTCAGGGCCATTTCCTCCGGTAACGATTTCGTTTTTAGAAATAACATAATATCTTTTATCAATAGTTTTTGCGGTATCAAAGGCAAAATTTACAGCAAACAAAAACTGTAAGACGTAGAAACATAAGGTAGTTAAAAATTTTATCCGATTATCGGGATAAAGGCGTTCAGCAATAAAAAAGGCGTAATATATGGCCATTGGGATAAACAATATCAACAATGCCAGCAGTGTCGGAAAATTGTATAGATATAAGATATGGGAATTTGCGAAAGGGTATAATACGGGAAAAACACATGAAGTAAACATATTTGAACCATCTGGCATATCGGTTTTGGTAACCGAATGGAAAATATACCTCAAAATTGGAATACAGAATATAATAACAACGAGATATTTAAATTCCACTGAAAGAGGATCGCTAAAGACCAAATAAACGCATAAGGCAATACGCGTATAAATAGAGAAAGTAACAAGTACGATCAGTTCTCCGAAAGGCTTTATATAGTCGTCCGTAAAATCTTCGAAAAAGCCCATGTCTGATAATACTTTGAATAAATGTAATAATATCTCTAATATATTGTAATGTTTCTATCCGTATATTATTTAAGATCACGCTCATTTGAGGCTTCTGGTATTAAAGCTTATCAATTAGTGTAGGCCAATTGGGTCATTTGTATAGGTCTAAAAAAGGACACATTTTTTTCGATTAATTGTAATTTATACAATTAAAATTTCTGCAACTATTTCGGTAAACCTAAATGGTTAGTTTTTAGCGTTTATAAGCATTTAGTCAGGCTATTCTATAAAATGTCATCTGCAGATGACATTTCGCTCTAAATCGATCCTGAGTCATCTTTTAGGCCTTAAAATCAATAAAAAATAGTTTAAAAATAAGTGTCAAAAATGGTAACAAAGCACGGCGTTTGATATCTATATCGTGCTTGATAAATGGTTTATCAGGTTAAAAAAAGAAAAAATAATAACATTATGGAAGCGCTCATTTCTAATTACTGGTGGGTTTTAGTGGCACTGTTGTGCATAGTTTTATACAAATATATTTTACGTTTCTTATTCGGGATGGTCATCGTACCCGAAGATAGGATCGGATTGATTACCAAAAAATTCGTGCTCTTCGGTTCCGACCGGGAGCTGCCCGATGGCCGCATCATCGCGGTTAAAGGCGAAGCTGGTTTCCAGGGAAAAACCTTAGCCCCAGGGTTGTATTTCGGAATGTGGTTCTGGCAGTACAGCGTAACGATGGAACAGTTTACCATTATTCCGGAGGGTAAAATCGGACTGATTATGGCCAAAGATGGTTCGGAAATTCCAACGGGTAATATCCTTGGGCAAAGGGTAGAGTCTGATAATTTTCAGGATGCAGTGAAGTTTCTCGAAAATGGCGGTCAGCGAGGCCGGCAAACCTCTTATATTACCTCGGGTTCTTATCGTATCAATACGATGCTGTTTCAGGTTTCTGTTACGGATATGATCCGAATCCAGGAAAGCATGGTGGGCATTGTAACCACTTTAGATGGTTTACCGATTGAGGCCAATCAGATTGCGGGCAAGCTTGTTGATGGACACAACAATTTCCAGGATTTCGATGCCTTTATAAAACAAGGTGGTAACCGTGGTTTGCAACCCCAGGTAATTTTGGCAGGTTCTTATAACCTTAACCCCTGGGCAATTCAATTGGAGGAAATCCCTATGACTGAAATCGCGATCGGTTATGTAGGCGTTGTAATCTCATTTATTGGTACTGATGGGAACGACCTGACCGGTGCAGACTTTAAACATGGTAATATTGTTGGTAAAGGTTCTAAAGGTGTTTGGCTCGAACCGCTTGGGCCAGGTAAATATCCGATTAACAAATACATTATGAAGGTAGAGTTGGTACCAACAACTAATTTGGTGTTAAACTGGGCATCGGCACGTAGTGAGGCACATAATCTGGATAAAAACCTGTCAACCATTACTGTACGTTCTAAAGATGGTTTCCCCTTTAATTTAGATGTCGCGCAGATTATTCACGTACCAACTACGGAAGCTCCTAAAGTTATTGCACGTTTTGGTAATATGGTGAATCTGGTTTCGCAGGTTTTAGAACCCACCATTGGTAACTATTTCCGTAACTCGGCACAGGGAAGTGATGTGATTGCTTTCTTAAGTACCCGTAAAGAGCGTCAGGAATCGGCTAAAGAACATATCCGTAAAGTGCTTGATGAATATAACGTAAATGCGGTTGATACGCTGATCGGAGACATTGTTCCGCCAGAATCGTTAATGAAAACCTTAACCGACCGTAAAATTGCGGAAGAGCAAAAGGTTACTTACGAAACCCAAAAACAGGCACAGGAAACGCGCCAGGGGATGGAGAAAGAAACTGCGATTGCTGATATGCAGAAAGATATTGTGAAGGCACAACAAAGTGTGGAGATTGCCGAACGTACCGCAAGTGCAACCGTGAAAAAATCGGAAGGCGATGCGGCTGGTGTAAAACTCGCAGTGGGAGCAGAGGCTGAGGCCACTAAAATGAGGGCGCATGCAGAGGCTGAGGCAACCAAAGCAAGAGCACAGGCTGATTCTGAAGCGATAAAGTTAAGGGCATCAGCAGAGGCTGAGCAGATTTCTTTAACCGGTAGTGCAGAAGCAGGTAAAATCTTAGCGGTAGGTAAATCAACCGCCGAAGCTTACGAGCTTGCCGTGAAAGCTTTGGGAGGCGAAAACTTTACCCGTTACAAAATTACCGAGGAGTTATCAAAAGGTAATGTGAAACTGATTCCTGATGTATTGATTGGTGGTAGTGGAGGTAACCACGGCGGTTCAGCAATGGATGGTCTGTTGGGATTGAAGTTGATGGAGTTGATGGACCCAACGCAACGCAAAGAAGTGGTAGCGGTTGCAGAAATTGTAGAAACAAAAGCCAAACCTAAAAAGGATAATATAAATCCTTAATTTGGTTTTAAAGTAAGACAGAAAGCCTCGATGAGAATCGGGGCTTTTTCATTTTATCTTCCTCTAAATTTTATTACTTTAAGCATAATTGTCAGTCTGAGCCAGCCTGTACTGAACTTGGCCGAAGTAAAGACCTTTTATAATCGAAAAAAAACATTTGCCTTCGACAAGCTACCATTGACGTTATTTTGTAATTATTTAAATATGAATGGTTTATGCCGATTGTGTATTTCCATCCAACTAGGCCGCGGCACTGTATCACCGTTCTACTTAAACCCGGCCTAACAAATTTTTCGGGCTGCACTGTCCAAGCCAACGTACTCGCTTCAAAAGAAAAATTTTCAGCCGGCATTTTTTGTTTCTTTTTGATGCCAAAAAGAAAGAGCCCTTCGGCGGCGGCGAGCCGAGGCAAGACTGCGCCATAGACCAAGAAAAAACAATTGTACGTCACTCATATTGATTTTAAACAATTAATTAACCCTCAGGATGACAATGTTTTTTCCATTCAAAATAATAACATAGCGGGGAATTGCTTCCGTCAGGTGGGTTAACCTCAAATAGCAGCACTATCTTATCCCATCTAAACGGGATAGGAATGGCAGCCTCCGATTTTCTTCGGAGCTATAATGGATAGCCCGACTGGCAAACGTTTGAAATGCTGACTTTGCTTTTCAGAAAAACAATTACATTATTATGCCGTTCTACTTTTAAACAAAATAGTAACTTTGACGAAAATTTGAATGAATGAATTTTGAATGAGTGAATGTGGCTTATAAGCACAATAACATTCTCTCAATTAATCATTCTCTCATTCTCTCATTTCAAAAAAACATGAAGAAAGTAAAAGTTGGCTTGGTACAAATGAGTTGTACTAAAGATAAACAAGAAAATTTAGATAAAGCGATTGCTAAAGTAAGGGAAGCAGCTGCAAAAGGTGCACAGATTGTGTGTTTGCAAGAGCTTTTTACTTCTTTGTATTTCTGCGATGTTGAAGATTACGATAATTTCGATTTAGCTGAAGCTATCCCTGGACCGTCTACTGATGCTTTACAAGTGGTAGCCAAAGAATTGGGGGTGGTAATTATCGCTTCTTTGTTTGAGAAACGTGCTGAAGGTTTATACCACAATACAACTGCAGTTTTAGATGCTGATGGTTCATATTTAGGTAAATACCGTAAAATGCATATTCCTGATGATCCAGCTTATTATGAAAAGTTTTATTTCACCCCTGGCGACTTAGGCTACAAAGTTTTTCAAACCAAATTTGCTAAAATTGGTATTCTGATCTGTTGGGATCAATGGTATCCGGAAGCTTCACGTATTACAGCATTAATGGGTGCAGATATCATGTTTTATCCGACTGCAATTGGCTGGGCTACGGATCAGGATGAAGAAACCAATCAAGATCAATACAATGCTTGGCAAACCATCCAACGTTCACATGCGGTTGCAAATGGTGTGCCTGTTGTGAGTGTAAACCGCGTAGGTTTTGAGCAAGATGGCGCCATGAAATTCTGGGGTGGAAGTTTCGCCACAAACGCACAAGGCAAAATACTTTATTTAGGTTCTCACGATCAGGAAGAAACCGAGGTAGTTGAACTGGATTTATCAGAATCTGATTTCTTCCGTAAACATTGGCCTTTTTTAAGAGACAGAAGAATTGATTCTTACCAGCCGATTACAAAAAGATATATTGACGGGGATTAAGCAGAAAGGTTAAAGACCAAAGCTTAAAGTGAAAACCCATAAACAAAAATCCATGGTTCGTGTCCTCACGGACCATTCATTTTATAAATTAAAATTAGATGTCAAATTTCCCTCCAAGAAAAGATTTAAATATCAATCAATTCGATTATTCACCGAAGAAGCAAGGTTATGTTTTCCCTGCAGAGTGGGTAAAACATGAGGCAACCTGGTTAAGCTGGCCGCATAAAGAGGAGAGCTGGCCTGGTAAAATCGAAACCATTTACGAACCATATTGCCTGTTTATTAAAGCTGTTGCGGAAGGCGAGAAAGTGCGTATTAATGTTAAGGATGAAGAAATGAAAGCTTTTGCTGTTTCTGAATTAACAAAAATAGATGTCGATTTAAGCCAGATCGAATTTTATTTTAATGAAACCAACGATGCCTGGTGCCGCGATCACGGTCCTGCATTTTTGCTGAAAGGAAATGAAAAGGCTGTTGTAGATTGGGGATACAATGCATGGGGTGGGAAATACCCTCCGTTTGATCTGGATGATGTGGTTCCGACAAAAATTGCCAAACATTTCGGTTTACCTTTGTTTACACCAGATATTGTGATGGAAGGAGGTTCGGTAGAATTTAATGGCGCTGGAACGGTTTTAACCACAACTGCCTGTTTATTGAACGAAAACCGTAATCCGCATTTAACCAAAGCGCAGATTGAACAATATTTGCTAGAATATTATGGTCAAGATCAGGTATTATGGTTGGGAGATGGAATCGTTGGCGACGATACAGACGGCCACATTGATGATATTACGCGTTTTGTAAACGAGGATACGGTTTTAACTGTTGTAGAAAGCAATCCACTGGATGAAAATTATATCTTGTTACAAGAGAATCTAGAGGCCTTAAAAGCCATGAAGCTGAAAGATGGTAGAGCATTGAATATTGTTCAATTGCCAATGCCATCGCCGGTTATTCATGAAGATACTCGCCTGCCTGCATCTTATGCAAATTTTTACATTGCCAATGCGGCGGTAATTGTGCCAATTTTTGATGATGTAAATGATGAAAAAGCACTTAAAATTCTTCAAAGCTGTTTCCCTGATCGAAAAGTGATCGGTATAAACTCTGTTGATATTATTTGGGGATTGGGAAGCTTTCATTGTTTGAGCCAGCAGGAACCTGCGGTTTAAATATGAAATTCGATAATGAATTGTTATTGGAAATGATAACTTCCCAAAGGTTAAAACTTAGTTTTTGGGATAAAATTTCTCATTATTGGATTGTAGTTCTAACATTTTTTGGAGCCATTTTTTGGTGGTACCAGGTAATTAAAATCAATATAACAAAGTTAGAAACAACATTCCCAACCTTAGAAAGATCTATTATGCTTGGGGTTGGATTTCTAGTAATTTCTATAGTTTTTTTTATTATCCAGTATCGCAGATTAATTTTTAAACAGGTAGTTATTGATTGTACAAAAAAGCAATGCAAAAAAGCAATAGTTAAAACGACTCAAGAGCTCGAATGGATTATTATTGAAAAAAGTGATAGCTATATCTGTGCTGTTCACAATACAAGAACTTATTTAAATTGGGGAGAATTAATTACAATTATTAAAACTGATAAGGGAATCTTGATAAATAGCATTTGTGCCCCAGCTGCTAAAACAGCTTTGTTTTCTTTCGGGTGGAATAGAAAAAATAGAAATACTTTTATTAGAAACTTAAAACAGATAGTTTTAGATAAATGAACTTAAAATAAAAAGAGTTAGTTTTTGGATTAATATTAACTTTACAACATTAAACATTTCAACTTTACAACATTTCATAATGAAATTATTAGAAGGAAAAACAGCATTAATTACAGGCGCATCTAAAGGAATCGGTCGTAAAATAGCTGAAAAATTTGCCGAACAGGGCGCTAATGTAGCTTTTACATATTTATCATCAGTAGAAAAAGGTGAAGCTTTGGAGCAAGAATTACAAAGCTTTGGAACAAAGGTTAAAGGTTATCGTTCTGATGCATCTAAATTTGCTGAAGCTGAACAATTGATCAATGATATCGTAGCTGAGTTTGGTACTATTGATATTGTAGTAAACAATGCAGGTATTACCAAAGATGGTTTATTGATGCGTATGAGCGAAGAAAACTGGGATGATGTGATCAATATTAACTTAAAATCGATTTTCAACGTAACCAAAGCGGCTTCTAAAGTAATGATGAAAGCCCGTAAAGGTGTTTTTATCAATATGGGGTCTATTGTGGGTACTACAGGTAATGCCGGACAAGCAAATTACGCTGCATCTAAAGCTGGTATCATCGGTTTTACCAAATCAATTGCTAAAGAATTAGGTTCGAGAAATATCCGTGCCAACGTAGTTGCACCAGGCTTTATCCGTACCGAGATGACAGATATTCTTGATCCAAAAGTTGTTGAAGGGTGGGAAAAAGATATCCCCTTAAAACGTGCCGGAGAAACTGAAGATATTGCCAATGTTTGCGTGTTTTTAGCCTCAGATATGAGTGCTTACGTAACTGGCCAAACTTTATCTGTTTGCGGCGGGATGCTGTAGGGAGGTAGAAGGGATGAAGGTTTAAGGTAGAGGGTTTCTTTCCAAAACCATAGAAATATTAAGAAGTCAAGTTTTTAAAACTTGACTTCTTTTGTTACTTCACAACATATTTCCCATTTACCTCACTTACATTAGCTTGGTTTTTATTTTTCTCAAAAGCTGAATACCCTGGCTGCAACGATTTCCAAAAACTGGCTTGTGCCGGGAATTGAGCAATATATTTCTTCATATTTCCATCTGTCATTTTAAAAGGATAGATGTTAACAGGAATCTTTTCCTGGCCTGCATTCCTGGCTTCAACACCCAAAATATACACCTCTTTAATTTTTTCGTCGGTTAATGGAATGCATCCAACAGTAACGCAATTACCATGGATGTAAATATCGCTTCCAGGTTTTCTGCCCTTTCCAGTTCGGGCATAATCTGTAGCGTTTGGATAATTCACGCCTAACGATAGATGGAAATTACTCATCGGGTTAAAAACATTAATGTAATAAAAACCTTCTGGTGTTTGCCCATCTCCTTCAATCACTTTTGGGCCAATGGTACCAGAGTGTGCACAGAAATCGTAAGTTCTAAATAACGAATAGGTTTTAGCTGAATTATTCTTTAACCATACTTCCAGTTTTCCTTCTGTTTTGTAGGCATTGATTACCATAGAGAACCGATCGCCATAGCCACCTGCCAGAACAAACTTTCTCAGTGTTTCCCATTTTTCATCATAGGCCTTTTCTACTCTTTCGAATTTAATTTGAGTGGCTTTAAAATTATTTTGGGCATTTACCATAAGGCTTAGAGACAGTAGAAACGTTAAACAGATTAATTTCATAAATTTTGATTTGGTTTAAAAATAGGGATTTAACCACAGAGCGCATAACATTCTTTTTTTACCACAAAGGTCACCGAGAAAAGGCACGAAGTAGACGGAGTTGGGTGCTTAAAGACAGTTTGGGTAATCTGTATTCCTCGGTGTAAACTCAGTGGTTAAATGAATGTGTATTTTTAGCCTTAGCATAAATTCTTTATGGATAATAATCTTGAAAATTTCCTCAAAATTACCATCTTTATAAAAGTATGAACAGTTTTTTTTCGGGTACATCTATTTTGTTTTTTCTCGGTTGCCTGGCGTTGGGCGTGCTGTATGCCTGGTTGCTATATCGTGGCAACAAAAATTTGGATAAAAAACTTCAGTATGGCTTAACTGCCTTGCGAATTATCGTAGTGACTACCATTGCGTGGTTAATATTTGCACCGCTCATCAAAACATTAAATTATACTTTAGATAAACCCGTAATCATTATCGGACAAGATAATTCTCTTTCTGTAGGGCAGGTTAAAGCAGCTGGTTTCGACCAAAAATTATACGAAAATAACCTTAAAGCTCTACAAGATAAACTAACAGACAAGTACGAGGTAAAAACGCTTCACTTTGGCGATCAGGTTGCAGATGGTTTCGATTTTAAAAATCAGGGGAAATTAACGGATGCCTCGGCTTTTTTTCAGAAAGTTAGAGATGAGTATACGAACAGAAATGTTGGCGCCATTATTTTAGCCACCGATGGGATTTTTAATCATGGTGGAAATCCGCTGTACAGCGTAAATCAGATTAATGCACCGGTTTATACCATTGCCCTGGGTGATAGTATCCCAAAGCGCGATGTTTTAATTTCGAATGTAAATTACAATAACATTGTGTACCTGGATGATGATTTTACGATCGAAGTTCAGGTTCAGGCTTTTCAAAGTGAGGGCGAAAGTACTTCTTTAACGGTTAACCAAAATGGTGCAAAGGTAGAACAGCAAAACATATCGATTAATGGAGGTTCCTTTGTTAAAACGATCCCTGTCAAGATTCATGCGGGTAAAATTGGTGTTCAGAAATATACCGTTCAGCTTGGTGCTTTACAAAATGAAATTACAACCAGAAATAATGTTCAAACCTTTTATATAGAAGTTATTGATGGCAGGCAGAAAGTATTGCTTGCTGCGGTTGCTCCACATCCCGATTTAGGCGTTTTAAAGGAGGCCATTTCGTTAAATAAACACTACGAGGCTAAACTTGCCCTTGCTGATGATTTAAATACAATAGATCCGTCTAAATTCGATCTAATCATATTGTATCAATTACCCGACGTGCAAAACATTTCGTCAACATTTTTAAAGAAATTAACTGGATTAAAGAAACCGATCTGGTATATTTTGGGCGCACAGAGCAATATAAATGCTTTTAATCAAATGCAAAATCAGGTCAATTTGGGTTCTGCAAATGGCTCCATTCAGGAAGTGTATGCCGATTTTGCAAATGGATTTACAAGCTTCAATCTTACTGAAGATGACAAGAAGCAGTTTTCATCTTTCGATCCTTTGTTAAGTCCGTTTGGAAGGTTAACCGTAAATGCAGGCGCAATACCTGTTTTTAATCAGCGTATCGGCAAAGTAAGCACACAACAGCCATTGCTGTTCTTTGCCAATGAAAATGGCTTAAAGATAGGTTATTTAATGGGAGAGGGGCTTTGGAGATGGAAACTTTCGGAAGCTGAAAATGAAAGCAATCAATCGGTTTTAAACGATCTGATTTCAAAAACGGTTCAATACCTATCTGTTAAAGATGATAAGAGAAGGTTTAAGGTATTTACTTCAAAGTCTGCTTATGATGAAAATGAAACCATCCAGTTTAACGGCACCCTTTATAACGATAGCTATCAGCCTGTAAATGAGTCGGAAGTTAATCTTCAGGTTAAAAACGAAGCGGGCAAAGTGTTTAATTATATTTTTTCTAAAACCGAAAATGCTTATCAGCTAGATGCAGGAACCATGCCTGCAGGGAATTATTCTTATGTCGCGAATACCGAACTTGGCGGAAAGAAATTCACGGCTACGGGTAGTTTCTATGTAAATGCGTTGATTGCAGAATTTCAGCAGACAACAGCTAATCACCAGCTTTTAAATACCATATCTAAGCAAAGCAATGGTAAGCTGTTTATGCCCGAAAACCTGCTGAAAATAGCCGATGAGATTGCCAAAAACGAAAATATTAAAACCATCAGTTACGAAGACCGCAAATACGACGAATTGATTAGCATGAAATGGCTGTTCGGCTTAATTTTGATTTTGCTGGGCGTAGAGTGGTTTTTGAGAAAGCGGAACGGGGAACTTTAAGTTAGAAGTTGGGGGGTGGAGACTCAAAACTCTAAACTGAAAACTCCCGAACTGAATCAATGCCATTCATCCCTGTAAACAAACTTGGGCATATGCCATTCGAAGCGGATAGAAAGTAATCTTAGTGCTAATCCAATAACAGCGGCTGTAATGGTAGCCAGCATCTCGCTTCCGTGAAAATGCTCTATGCCGATGTAAACCGCGCCGGTAACTATCGCTGCGCTGGCATAAATCTCTTTTCTAAAAAGAAATGGAACTTCATTGCAGAGCACATCTCGAAGTACCCCACCGGCACAGCCGGTAATCATTCCGCTAAAAAGTACAATTAGATAAGGTAAATGGATTTCTTGTGCAACCTGACAACCAATAATGGTGAAAACCACCAAACCTAAAGCATCAAGGTAAAGGAAAAGTTTTTTGAGTTTAGTCATAATGGAGGCAATAAATGCCGCGAGTAAGGCTGCTACTGCGGTAATTACCAAATATTCAGGATGTTCTACCCAGCTCATTGGATAATGGCCAAATAATACATTTCTAACCGTTCCACCACCTAATGCGGTTACCCAGGCAATAATACAAACGCCAACCCAATCCATATCACGTCTGCCTGCAGAAAGTGCAGCAGTCATGGCTTCAGCGGTTATGGCAATAATGTAGAGGATATGGAGCATTAGATAGGTTAACTGTTTGATTGCTTAATCGGTTAACTGGAATATAAATTGTTTTATGGTTTGATTGTTAACTCAAAACTGTAAACTTTTAACTGAAAACTAATCCTTTTTCTCTTCCTGAATAATCACGAAAACATCTTCATTGTCTTTTTTCATGAAGTATTTTTCGCGGGCAAATTTTTCAGCCGTATTCAGATTGGTATTCAGTTCGTTTAGATCTTTTTTAACCTGCGCGGTTTCTTTCTCGAAATATTCTTTTTCTTCCTGCAGTTTATTGGCCTGACTGCGGTACTCGTATTGCGACATCATATCGTTTTTGTCGAAAAATAGCATCCACATCGCAAAAGCGACAGTAGCAAGGAAATATTTATTTCGGAAAAGATCTATTAAACGTTTCATATATTGATATGAGATTTTAGATGTGAGATTTGAGAAACCCAAATCCGACAAACAAATATAGTATTAAAATAAAAACATCCGAAGATTTAAAATCTCCGGATGTTCTGCAAATAAGTTTTTCAACTTGTTAACATTATAGGATTGGGTTTAAACCCAATCCTATACATTATTTTTTAGCGTATTTAAATTTTGAACCGATGAAACGAGCGTTTTCACCCAATTCTTCTTCAATACGTAATAATTGATTGTATTTTGCAATCCTGTCTGAACGTGATGCAGAACCGGTTTTAATCTGTCCGCAATTTAAAGCAACAGCTAAATCGGCAATCGTAACATCTTCAGTTTCGCCAGAACGATGACTCATTACCGAAGTATAGCCATTGTTTTGTGCTAAAGTTACCGCATTGATGGTTTCAGTTAAAGAACCGATCTGGTTTACTTTTACCAGGATCGAGTTAGCGGTAGCCTCATCAATACCACGTTGTAAACGGGTTACGTTAGTTACAAATAAATCATCACCAACCAATTGAACATGGTCACCAATTTTATCGGTTAAGCTTTTCCAGCCAGTCCAATCGTTTTCATCCATACCATCTTCAATAGAGATAATTGGATATTTTGCAGAAAGATCAGCTAAATATTGTGCCTGCTCTTCGCTAGAACGAATTACGCCGGTAGCGCCTTCAAATTTAGTATAGTCGTATTTACCATCTTTGTAAAACTCAGATGATGCACAATCTAGCGCTAAACAGATTTGAGAACCTGGTTTGTAACCAGCAGTTTCAATTGCTTTTAATACCGTTTCAATTGCATCTTCAGTACCGTCAAAAGTTGGTGCAAAACCACCTTCGTCACCTACTGCAGTAGATAAACCTCTATCGTGAAGAATTTTTTTCAAGCTATGGAAAACTTCAGTTCCCCAACGTAAAGCCTCAGAGAAAGAAGGTGCACCAACTGGCATAATCATAAATTCCTGGAAAGCGATAGGCGCATCAGAGTGTGAGCCACCGTTAATGATATTCATCATCGGAATTGGTAAAGTGTTGGCGTTAACACCACCAATGTAACGGTATAATGGTTGACCGATTTCATCAGCAGCAGCTTTAGCAGCAGCCAAAGAAACACCTAAAATTGCGTTAGCACCTAAGTTACCTTTGTTTTCGGTACCATCTAGATCTAACATGATTTTATCAATTGTATTTTGCTCAAAAACATCAATACCTCTTAATGCATCAGCAATTTTAGTATTTACATTTTCTACAGCTTTTAAAACACCTTTACCTAAATATGTAGATTTATCACCATCACGTAATTCAACAGCCTCATATTGTCCAGTAGATGCACCGCTTGGTACAGCTGCACGGCCAAAAGCACCTGCTTCTGTTACAACTTCTACTTCTACTGTTGGATTGCCTCTCGAATCGAGAATTTGTCTGGCATGGACATTAACGATTATGCTCATTTTTATTTGATTTTTTATTGATTTTTTAACCTGCTTAGTGTATAAAGTACAATTACTAAGCGCAACATCAAAGTTAGTATTATTTTTAAATAAATAAAGCGTTTTAAGGGTTAATGTTACGATAGTTGTTCAAGTTAATCAACGGTTAATTTTAAGTTAATATTGGTATTCTGTCATGCTGAGGTACGAAGCATCTGCAAGCTATGGAACAGATGATTCGCGCCTCAGCATGACAATGTAATTTATAACCTCATAAAAAAACCGTTGAATCAACTCCAACGGTTTTATAAAATTTCCTATCGGTCGGTGTCACACCGACCGAAATAAAATATCTCTATTTTTTAGCTTCGGCCAAAAGTTCAGAATTGAGGCGTACATATTCATCAATCTTTTGTGCCTTTGCAGCGTCTATACCTTGCTGCGCAGTAGCTGATGCCCCCGCTTTATCGCCCATTTTCAATTGGATACGGCCTTTCCATAGTTTAAACCATGGTGCTTTAGGGTCTGATTTTTCTGCTTCCGTCATCCATTCTAAAGCTGTTTTTAAATCTTTTCCATTTTGATAATAATACAATGCCGAATTAAAGTAAGGTTTTTTTTCGCCCTTCATCGCTTCAGCAATATTTGCCATTACTTTTTCATCGATAGAAGTTGTAATATTGATGGCATAAGCACTATTCTCCCACATCATATTTAACTGCGCCGAAGTTTCGTTAACAGCCGAAAACTGCATGCTAAGGGTTTCTACTTTATCTTTTAAAGCCGTGGTTTTTACTTTTACACGAAGCACATCATCACTTTCCTTATATTCGTAAGCACCCCATTGATCGGGCGTTTTGCTGAAAATAACCGTCCATTCGTTTTTACCTGGGATGCTGAACAGGCCATATTCGCCGGCAGGTAAATCTTTGCCTTCAATTTTAACGGCATCGGTAAATTTAATGCGTGTGGCCGCGTTTGCCCCGTTACGCCAAACTACGCCCATTGGCTCCATGCCGCCAAAAATTTTGCGACCTTTAACATTCGGACGAGAGTAGGTTAAAGTTATTTTGCCTAATCCAAAATCCTGGATAATGGTTTGTCCGCTACTCGGTTGGGGAAACTTGGCTCCCTGGGCATTTGCGAAATCTGCTGCACCTAAAAGTGCAACAAACAGCATTACTGATTTGATCGATAATTTCATTGCTTTGTTGTTTTTGGTTTGCACGAATTTACGCAATAAGCTTCGAGTTTAACAAATGTTTTAATTCTGTTCTTTGCTTAGCTGGCGTTTCCTAAATCCAAAAATCAATTCATCAAAATATTCGCCATTTTTAAAAATAGTATCTTTTAGCGATGCCTCGAAAACAAAGCCCGATTTCTTTAAAACCTGCTGCGAGGCCAGGTTCGTATGTGTAGTCCGTGCGAAAATTCTTTCAATATCAAATGTTTCGAAACCATAGTTCAACATTTCTTGTATGGCAAGCGGAACAATGCCTTTACCCCAATAATCTTCAGCAATCCAATAACCCATTTCTGCACTCTTGCTGTAAATATCGGCCAGTTGATGCACGCCTATGGATCCAATTACTTCACCGTCTAACACAATAGCCTTGATTTGCAAAGGTTCGTGGCTTAAGGCTAGCCGAATAAAAGCTTCACCATCTTTTTTCTCGTAAGGAAAAGGGAATTTATTGGTTAAATATTTCGAAATATTGAAATTGTTGGCATGTTTAACCAAACTTTCAACATCACTTGGTTGGTAAGTTCGTAAAATTAATTGCATTACGTATGATTTTATCAAGATGAATGTGCTTTGTAACTTTTCATTAAAACTAAAGTCAGAAACAAAAATGCTTTTATGTTACACTTCAATCAATTTGAAAAATCTTATTTCAATCATCTTGTTTTAAAGATAGATAATATTAAAATTCCCGAAGGCATTTTCTGGATAAAAGGAAGTAACGGCTCAGGGAAAAGTACCCTGCTGAAAGCAATTGCAGGAATATTGTCTTTCGAAGGTGATATCGCATTAAGTACTGTTTATTTAAAAGATCATGGTGTTTCCTATAGAAAACTTGTAAATTTTGCCGATGCCGAACCACTGTACCCCGAATTTTTAACCGGATTTGAAATGGTTGATCTTTTCGCTAAAGCCAAGGGGGCTGTTTCTGATCAAGAAAAGACCTTAATTGCTGAAATGGGTATGGAGCCTTACATTCATAACCCGTTAGGTTCATATTCCAGTGGTATGTTAAAAAAGTTGTCGTTGGTCTTGGCTTTTTTAGGAAAACCTAAATTGATCTTATTAGACGAGCCTTTAAATACGATCGATGTAGAATCTTTGGAGATATTATACCGCTGGATTAAAGAAAAGTACCAAAATGAAAAAATCAGTTTTTTACTGTCCTCACATCAGCCATTGGATGAGTTAAAACTGCCCGGACTTAAACAGATTAACATTCAAGATAAAAAAATAATACTGAATTTTTAATGTCGTTGCTTTCAAACACTGCCTTAAAGAAAATATTTGTTGATGGTTTTTACCGTACCCATGCAGCTATGTTGGTATTCATCTTTGTGATGTTGATCAGTTACTGCTTCTTTATCAATACTTTGGGCACTGTTCGGCCAGACCAGATTGATTTCTGGCAGTTTTTCTTTACCATTAGTTTGGTGAGTAATCCACTAATGATGATTTTGTATCTTATAGGAAGCACATTATATGCTTACAAAAGCTTAAAATACGTCTTAAGTCAGCTTGCTTTGCCCCAGCAAGAGTTTCTGTATTATAGTTTCACCGCATTAAACAAAAAACAACAGTTTACGACCTGGTGTATAGTGCAGACCTGCATATTTATCCCTGTATTGTGTTATACTTTATATGCCATAAGCATTGGAATTGTATTTGGATATTATCTTATTTCTATCGGGATTTTATTTTTTCAATTGCTTCTGGTTTTAGCAGGCGCTTATATATATCTTAAAGAAAGTAACCGTTTAATAGAGGTTAACAAGCCAAATTGGTTACTTAGGGTAAGCAGGAAATGGAGCAAACCTGTTTTTTTGTTATATAGTTTTCAGGTTTTCAATCAATCGAAATTGGCTTATACGCTCACCAAACTGCTTTCGTGGGTGCTGATTTCAAGTGTGTTGGTCGTTTTTGCTGATCTTAAAGATGATTCAAGATTATTGATGCTCGTTACCTCGTGTATTGTTGTGGCACATGTGGTGCTCATTTATCAGGAGAAGGTTTTTAATAATAGATACTTATCTTTCTTGCCAAATTTTCCTTTTACTAAAAAGAAAGTATTTTTTAGTTTTTGTTTAAACTATCTTGTTTTATTGCTGCCCGAAATCTGTTGGATATTTACCAATTTTGATATTTTAACATCGTTTGGGTTAATCGCATTTGCCTTTTCTACAGTGCTGTTATTTAGAAGCCTGCTTTTGTTAAATGCGATACAGATTAAGGGATTTTTGATATGGATTTTTTGCTTGTTTTTCCTTTTTTATGTATTTATCATGTTTGGCTTCGGATTAATCCTTATTCCGTTGAATCTTATTGTGGCTTGGATAGTGTTTAGGAGAAATTACTTGAATAACAATTGTATCGGTATTTGATGAAAAGGTTTACCTACAACGATCGCCGTGCTGATCCGATAGCTATTGGATCAAGATGACTGCACGGATGTATATGTAGCCAAATGACATATTTTAATCGAAGTTTTTTCTATTACTTCAATTCATCTAATACCCTGAACAGCTTTTTGTTAATCCCGCTTCCGCTATAGTTATTGATGTTAATAACGATTATGTATTTATTGCCTGCAGCATCGGTATGATAGCCTGCAAATGCCGAAACATCATTTATTGTCCCACTTTTAATTTTCATACCATTGTATTCTGGTAAGGCTTTGTAATAATCGGGAAACCAGTTCTCCTTTTGGATCTGGAAAAGTATATTCGCCATTGCCGAAGTTGTTATTCTATCTCCCGGAGAAAGCCCACTGCCATCAATAATGTTTAATGCCGTTTTATCAATGCCTTTATCGGCCCAGAAATTGACTTCGGTTTCCGCTCCTTTACTTGTTGTACCTGCTTTGCCTGATTTTATCGCAATGGCTTTTAACAGTGATTCGCCATATAAATTGATGCTTTTCTTTAAAAACCAGTAAGTCATCTCGCTTAAACTAGGCGAACTGATGATGCTTATTTTCTGTGTAACCGAAGGAATGACCTGATTGTTCAAGGTCATTAATCTTGCCGTTGTGGCTTGCTGGCCAGTCGAAATACCTAATCTTTTCAAAGTATCCTGTAAGCGGTAAGCGCAATCAAAAGCAGGGTCGGGGAGGGCTACAGAAATGCCTGTTTTGGCAATGCCTATTCCCCAGCTTCCGCGGAGGTAAGCAACATTACTGTAAGGTGGAAGAAAAGCATAACTTCTATCGCCAGAACCCGGACTTCCGGTTTTTAGTTCATTTATGAGCTGCACATAAGGCGTTGCCGGAACTGTTTTTATTACCTTAACTTCATCTGCTGTACTACTTCCAGGTTTCAAATGAATATCAAATTGATTTTCGCGCCAGGCTAAGCCAGAAGTCCCGGCACCATAGTAATTGCCAATATCCTGCCAAACCCAACCCTCAGGTGTTGTTTGTGTGCCAAAAATGCGATCGTCGCCAATTATTGTGCCTTCAATTTTTTTGATTCCGGCAGATTTTATTGCAGTAACCCATTGTGTTAAAACAGCATTCTCTTTATTTTGATAGCGCCAGGAGCCCAAAGTTGGGTCGCCACTGCCAATAATGATCAGGTTTCCTTTTAATATTCCATCTGTAGTAATTGTTCCGGTATAGGCCAATGTAGTTTGGAATTGAAAATCCTTCCCTAAAATACTGAAAGCCGTGGCTGCAGTTATGGTTTTTAAGGTTGAGGCCGTAGCCAGGCCGATTTGCTCATTTTTGACATAAAGCGTTTTACCTGTATTGGCATCTAAAACGCAAAGAGAAACAATAGCATGTTTTGCCTGTTCATCATTTAATAAATTATTGAAGGCCTTTTCGAGGTTCTGAATTCGGTTTTGGGCAATTGCGGTTATACCTGAGAAAAGAAATAAGGTTAATATTTTGAAAAATTTCATGTAAGGCAAAGATTATTTTATATCAGAAAACTCGTATAGTTAGACTTGTTTATAACGTTTGTATTATTTGTAGGGTATGCATCTAAAAACGTTGATGGAAACCTCACTTTTTTATTCTCGTTCCACTTTATCTCTATGGCATTTGTTTTTCCATCAATTTCTTCGATTAAATCAATTTCCTGTTGCTGAAAGCTTCGCCAGAAATAATATTTAGCATGCTTTCTCTTGTTATTACTGGCTTTGATATATTCTGAAATAATATAATTTTCAAAGAGCTGACCAGCATCCTGCCTCAGCGCAAGCATACTAAAGTTTTCGATCACGGCATTGCGGATGCCGGTATCATAGAAATATATTTTTTTGCTCTTTTTTATTTCATTCCGCAGATTACTGCTGTATGCACCTAATCTGAATACAACAAAACACTGCTCTAATAAATCGATATAACGCTCAACTGTTAGTTTATCGGCTTCAATCATCTGGCCAAGCTCGGTATACGAAACCTCATTACCAATTTGCAAGGCTAAGGCCTGCACTAATTTTTCGAGCTGTAAAGGTTTTCTGATGCCTGTAAGTGATAAAATATCTTTAAAAAGATAACTATTGGCCAAGTTCATTAAGAGTTCTTTTTCTTCTCCTGGATAATTAATTGCATCGGGATAAGAGCCATAGATCAATCTTTTTTCCAATGCCTGTTCTTCAGTAAGGATATTGGTATCATCAACAAGTTCTGCTACCGAAAAAGGAAAAAGATGATATTCAAATTTTCTTCCCGTTAGCGATTCTTTTATACCAACAGCCAGATCTAATGATGAAGAGCCTGTAACCAAAAGTTGCACATCGGTAAAATTATCTACGATCAATTTTAATGTTAAGCCGATATTCGTAACCCGTTGGGCTTTGTCGATAAAAATAAATTTGTTTGAGCCGATAATTGATTTTAGCCGCTCAATACTGATGTCTGTCAATGTGGTTCGAACATTGGCTTCATCACAATTAAGAAAAACAAAAGGCAATCCTGTTTTATTTACCAATTGCTTTAACATGGTGGTTTTGCCTACCTGCCTTGCACCGGTAACTATAATTGCTTTTTGTTTAAAAAACTTTGATTCTATGTGCGTTTGCAGACTTCTAATTATCATTTCATTATATCATATTTAATGACAAATGTAATGAAAATTTAAACGAAATCTCTTTTTTATATATAATTTAGTGATTACAATCTCTTTTTTGTATATAATTTAGTGATTACGATCTCTAAATTTATATTTTTGGGTTAATACACTTTAGCCATTAAACAGTTTATTGCGTTTAATTTCCTTCCCCTGTCTCAATTTTACTGCATGATAAATGGTTGGTACATCGTTGGTCCATTTTTTTAGCGTGAAAACGATGGCAAGTATTTCTATTCGGGTTGCCAATCCGAGCCAAAAGCAAATTTCAAATAATACAACCGAGTCGCAATGCACTATAATTTCGACCAAAGTGGCGAATATAGTCAACGTCCAGATTTTAGCGCCGATAGAATGTGTAGCGATTTCTTTTCTGAATTTGATATAGCTTAATGCATAGGTTGAAGCTTCGAAAGCACCAAGGACAATCAGTTTTACCAAGTTGACTTTGAAGAAATCAGGACATTGGATATAAGTAGCAACCGCAACCGAGATAAAAAATACCTGATCAATACTGGAATCTAAACGTCTTAATTTTTCGGAGGAGATGTTGAGTTTTCTAGCTATTATTCCATCAAATACATCTGTTAATAAACCGATCGATAATAATGTGATTGCAAGAAAAGAATAGTGATTGACGTGGAAAAAGCTTAATAGAATTATTATAAAACCAATCAGTAACCTGGAATATATTAAAGCGATTGGAATATGTATCATGGTGGAGAGCGGGTATAAAAAAAGTCCCCCGATTTTACACCGGGGGACTTCTCTTGAGGTTATTGATTAAACTAATTCTTTCTGAATTAGATATTCGGCAATCTGAACGGCATTGGTTGCAGCGCCTTTGCGCAAGTTATCTGCAACAATCCAAAGATTTAAAGCTTTAGGTGCCGATTCGTCTCTACGGATACGGCCTACAAAAACTTCATCTTTTTCATGAGCATCTTTTGGCATTGGGTATTTTAAGTTGGCAACATCATCAACAACGATTATGCCGGGTGCTTTTTCTAAAATACTGCGCACTTCAGCTAAATCGAAATCATTTTCAAACTCGATGTTTACTGATTCTGAGTGACCACCCATTACCGGGATACGAACTGTAGTAGCGGTAACTTTTATGCTATCATCACTCATGATTTTGTTCGTTTCCTTAACCATTTTCATTTCTTCTTTGGTATATCCGTTATCTGTGAAAACATCAATATGAGGAAGAACATTCAAATCAATTTCGTATGGATAAGCTTTAGGGCCATCAATGCCTTTACGCTCGTTCATTAATTGCTCAACGGCTTTAACACCTGTACCCGTAACCGATTGGTAAGTAGAAACAATTACACGTTTAATTTTGTATTTATCGTGCAAAGGTTTTAAAACCACTACCATTTGAATGGTAGAACAGTTCGGGTTAGCAATGATTTTATTATCGATAGAAAGTTCGTGTGCATTAACTTCTGGTACAATTAATTTAATTGCAGGATCCATTCTCCATGCAGAAGAGTTGTCGATAACGGTTGTTCCAGCTTCTTTAAAGCGTGGAGCATGCTCCAATGAAGTATTTCCACCTGCTGAAAACAAAGCAATATCTGGTTTCATGCTGATTGCAGTATCCATGCTAACAATTGGGAACTTCTTACCCTTAAAAGTAATTTCCTTGCCAACACTCTTTTCTGATGCTACGGGAATCAACTCTGTTAAAGGGAAATTTCTTTCCTCCAATACTTTTAACATGACAGTGCCTACCAATCCGGTGGCACCTACTACTGCTACTTTCATTTTAAATTTTAATTATATATTATTAAACATTTGATATAAGTCCAAATATGCTAAAAATTAAGCTTATATCCCCATTGTTACCAATTAAATTTGCTTTTAATATTTAAAATCTTACTTTTTCAGTAGAAAATAAGGTTAAAAAGATTAGGCATAATTCGATTTAGGAAGGGCTCGTAGGTATTAATGCCGTTTGCGCTCGTTTCCTAACGAGTGCATTAATAGCTATACGATTTTATCGTTTGTAAACGACAACCTATTCAACACTCCGTTAGCGGATTGCTTGATGTTTTTGTTTTGGAAAGCATGTTACTGTGTATATCGGTTCCGAAAGTCCTGCTATCCACTTCAAGCCTCCACTGCGTTAAGGGCTTTCCGTTACTATCAGGTTTAAATAACTCAGATCAGCAGTTCTAACCTAAAATATATTGTTGAAGAATTGAAGGTTTGCTGTTTTGGAGATAGATCTCTCCATTCCGCTATGCTTCAGTCGAGATGACGATAAGTGCAGAAAACCTCGCAAGTTTTCGAAACCTGCGAGGTTTGGATGAATTTAAATCAAATTGGCTTTGATATAATCACAGCTTGTTTTGATTGAACCAAGTGGATCAGGTTGGTAATTGGTTTCGTGCTCTACAAAGAAATGTTGCATGCCTGAAAGTTTTGCCTGAGCAAAAATGCTTTTAAAGTCAATAGAACCTTTACCTACCTCGGTATTCCATTCAGGTTTGGCTTTGTCCATATCTTTAACGTGCCACATTGGGAAACGGCCAGGATATTTTTTAAACAAAGCTAACGGATCGTTACCTGAGCGTACCACCCAGTATAAATCCAATTCGAAATTTACCAGATTTTTATCGGTTTCGCTTAAGTAAACATCGTAACCAGTGGTATCACCTAATTTTTTAAATTCGAAATCGTGGTTGTGGTAGGCGAATTTTAATCCGGATGCTTTTGCAATTTCGGCAACCTTATTAAAATCATCAGCGGTTTTCTTAAAGCCATCTACACCTTTGCTCATATCTACATGCGCACCGGCAATGGTAAAATATTTACCGCCAATGGCAGCTGAAGATTCGACATCGGCTTTTAATCTGTCTGTTTTTCCGGTTTTTACAAAATCATCCATATGATAATGGCCGCTTGGTGCTTTTAAACCATTCGCATTTAACAAGGCTTTAAATTCTTTAGGGGTTAAGCCCCAAAATTTTCCATTAGAAAAACCATAGGTTTCTACTTCTTTATATCCCGCCTGTGCTACCTTTTCGATAATACCTTTTACATCCTTAGGTAGTTCATTACGTAAGGAGTACAATTGCAAACCAACATTTTTACTTGCTTTATCAAAGGCAAACGACGGGACTAATAATGCCGCTCCTGCGGCTAATCCTGCCTGTTTTAAGAAAGTTCTTCTTGAATTCATCATTTAAAATTTAAATAATTTCTTTTTTAATGTATGCACAGCTAGCTGCAACAGATTCCATTGGGTTTGGCTTGTAATTGGTTTCATGTTCTATAAAGAAGTGTTTCATGCCCGAAAGTTTGGCATCAGCAAAAATAGGTTTGAAGTTGATAGAACCTGTTCCTACCTCAGCATTTAACGCTGGATTTGCTTTATCCATATCTTTAACATGCCACATGGTAAAACGACCTGGATTTTCTTTAAATAGTTTGATCGGATCGTTTCCTGAACGTACTACCCAATATAAATCAAGTTCAAAATCAACAAGATTTTTATCGGTTCCTTTTAGCAGGATTTCGTAACCAGTGGTATCACCTTGTTTGTCGAATTCGAAATTGTGGTTGTGGTAAGCTAACCTGATACCCGCTTCTTTTGCCAATTTTCCGGCTTCATTAATTTTAACCGCAATTTTTTTGTAGTCGTCTGCACTTTTTCTAATGCTTTCATCTAACCAGGGAATGGTTACATATTCGCTTCCAAGCACTTTAGCAGCAGCAATTGCCGCTTTTAATTCTTCAGTGTTTCCATCAGTTAAATAGCTGCCTAAACCATAGTGACCGCTTGGTGCAGTTAATCCGTTATCATCAAGCAATTTTTTGAATTCGGCTGGTGTTAAGCCCCAAAATTGATCCTTTATCGAAAAACCATAGGTTTCAACTTCTTTAAAGCCGGCTTTTGCCACTTTAGCTATGGTTCCTTTTACATCTTTCGGAAGTTCATCTCTTAAAGAATATAACTGCAGACCAACTGATTTTTTATCGGAAGCCACACAAGCAAATGATGGAACCAAAAGTGCTGCAGCTGCAGCCATACTACTGTTTAAAATAAAACTTCTTCTTGATAACATAGGTATATTTTTAGATGTCGCAAATGGAAACTGCCTTTTTTAGCGAGGCTATTTTATCTGCATTTTTAGGTATAAATTCTTGTGCAACGAAACCTTTAAAGCCAGTTTCGGCAATGGCTTTCATTATTGCAGGATAGTATAACTCCTGCGTATCATCGATTTCATTTCTGCCCGGAACACCAGCGGTGTGGTAGTGGGCTATGTATTGATGGTTATCTCTAATGTTTCTAATTACATCGCCCTCATCAATCTGCATATGGTAGATATCGTATAACAATTTGAAATTTTCAGATCCTAAGCGTTTGCAAAGTTCCGCTCCCCATGAAGTTCTATCGCATTGATAATCTTTATGGTTAATTTTGCTGTTTAACAACTCCATTACCAACACAACATTGTGTTTTTCGGCCAATGGGATTAATTGCTTCAACCCTTTAACGCAATTGTTCCAGCCTGTTTCGTCATCTTTACCCCGGCGGTTTCCACTAAAACAGATTAAGTTTTTGTAACCTGCCTCGGCAACAAGCGGAATCATTGCGGTATAGTTCTGAATTAACTTTTCGTGGAATTTTTCGTCGTTAAAACCATCCACTAAATTAATCTCCGCACCATTACACATGGTCGATTCTAAGCCATGTTTTTTTAAAGTCGGCCAATCTTTTGGTCCAACTAAATCAATGCCTTTAATGCCGATTTTTTTAGCTTCAACACAAAGCCTTTCTACATCTAAACCGCTAAAACACCAACGGCAAACGGCATGATTGATATTTCCTTTTAGCCTTAGTGGCTGATCTGATTCTGATTTATCCATTGCTAATGCTGAAAATCCTGAAGAAACACCAATCGCAGCAGTTCCTGCGATGATGTTCTTTAAAGCATTTCTTCTATCCAGTTTTGTAGACATAATTATATCGGGTTAGCTTCAGTAACTGGTTTATTTTTATCGCTGAAGAATAATAAGAATAGTAGCGCAACTAATCCTGCTATAGCTGCTGGGATAATCCATATGCTTTGCCAAATATGGCCACCTTCTACAACATATTTATTAACTACCATACCTGAGATGATCGAACCAATTAACATACCAACGCCATAGGTTGCCAAAGTAATAAAGCCTTGAGCAGCACTTTTGAATTTTTCTCCAGCCAATCTATCAGTATAAATTTGTCCGGTAACAAAGAAAAAATCATAGCAAATGCCATGTAGAACAATTCCACCGATCAGCATCCAATAGTTTGAATCTGCATTTCCAAATGCAAAGAAAAGGTAACGAACAACCCATGCAATCATACCAATTGCAAGCATTTTTTTTACACCAAGACGAGCAAAGAATAGAGGCATTAATAACATAAATAGGGTTTCAGATACCTGCCCTAATGATTGAACCCCTGCCGCGCCTTTCATGCCAACTTCATTAAGAAAGGGATTGGTGAAATTGTAATAAAATGCTAGTGGAATACAGATAGCAACGGATGCTAAGAAGAATAAAAGATATGATTTGTTTTTTAACAAGCCAATAGCATCTAAGCCAATGATCTCGCCAAAAGTTGTTTTTTCTCCTTTTTTAACTGGAGGAGTGTTTGGTAAAAAGAAACTTAACAATCCTAAAATGATTGAAGCAACGGATGCCATTTTGAATGTAAATACTAAGTTACCGCTCTGTTCCCAGTTTAACCATCCAATTACTAACCCTGCAATAATCCATCCAATTGTTCCGAATACCCTGATGGAAGGAAATTCTTTCCCTGGATCTTGCATTTGTTTGAAGGATATTGAATTCACTAATGCTAAAGTAGGCATGTAAGCAATCATATATCCTAATATGAAAGGGAAGAAACTATCAAAATTTAAAGACGTTCCAGCAACCCATAAGAGTACACCTCCAACTAAATGTAATACGCCTAACACTTTTTGCGCAGAGAAAAATTTGTCTGCAATTAATCCGATAATAAATGGTGCAATAATAGCACCTAGTGATTGTGTACTATAGGCTGAACCAATTTGTACATCATTTGCTAAAAGATTTTTACCAAGGTAAGTTCCCATGGTTACAAACCAGGCGCCCCAGATAAAAAATTCCAGGAACATCATGGCAGAGAGTTTAAAGCGAGTAGTGCTATTCATTTGGCTTATATAAGGTTGTATTAAGGTATAAGGTTAAAGGTATAAGGTTAATGCGAAAGCGGATAAACGTTATGCTTTCCCGCTTTCTAACTCAAATGTCTGGTTTAAGCGAAAGAAAAGAAACCTTTAGCTTCTACCTTACGCCTTAAACCTCTATTATAGTTCTTTAATAGAGATGTTTTTGTACCAAACTTCATCTCCGTGATCTTGTAAGGCAATTTTGCCTGTTTTAAAAGTTCCCCAATTTTCCCATGTTGCAAATTTGCTGCCTGCAACAATCTTTTTCCAGTTATCATCCCAAAGGCTGGTTTTCACTACTTCAACACCATTTAAAACTAGTGTTAGTTTACCCTTTTTACTGATGATTTCTGCTTTGTTCCATTCGCCAACAGCTTTAACTGGCTCTGATGAACTTTTTACCAGATCATATAAATCGCCGGCACGGTGTTTAGTGATTTTTCCATCTGGGTGACCATCATTATCAATAACCTGCATTTCTAAGCCAGTAGAATAGGTGGCATGGTATTTAGGTTCTTCGTGAACATAAAAAATTAAACCGCTATTTGCTTTTGGAGCCACTTTCCATTCATATTTTAAATGGAAATCGCCGTATTCCTTATCGGTAACCAAATCGCCGCCACCGTCTTTACCTTTGGTAGCCAAATCTAAATGAAGGGCACCATCCTGAACCTGCCAGGCGCTACCAACCGTAGTTTTGTTGTAAGTATGCCAGCCTGTTGTTGTTTTACCATCAAAAAGTGGCTTAAAGCCCTTTTGAGCCTTTGATATTTGTGTTAAGCTTAACAAAATGCAAGCAGAAAGAAAGATTTTTTTCATTTTTTTGAATTTAAACCTCGCAGGTTTTTAAAACCTGCGAGGTTTGTAGATGTGTTTTTATTAAAGCGTTAAATTGTTCCAGCCTTTGCGGTATTCGCGTTTTACAAACTGGTTGGCTTCGTCAAAATTGGTAACTTTCATATTGTCGTTATCCCAAAGCATTTTAGTGTACCTGCCTGGGTAAGTAGTTTTACCGTTTACCGTTTTTTGGATATCGAAACTTCTGATTGCCAGATTTGCCATCAGTAAAGCTTCTGTTAATGGACCGGCAATTTCGAAAGGCGAACTTACTTCTTGCTTGCCATAACCCGCAATTGCGGCTTCAACCCATTGTTTATAGTGCCCGTTTGCGCCATCTGGTACACGAGTGTATTTTGGTGCTACCTTAATGTCTTTGTTTTTACTTAAAGGCAATAATTTGGGGTTTGCACTATAGGTTTCAGACATCATTTTACCTTTAGTTCCAATAAACAAGGTACCATTACCACCATCGCCAAAAGTTTCGTTTGCTTCTAATTCTTCAGGGCGTTCTGGTTGGATGCCACCGTCCATCCAGTGTAAAGTAACATCACCTTTGGTTTTGTCCGTTTTAGGGAATTTCAAGGTAACATGGCTTGATGGAGGGCAGCTTTCAGGGAAATAACCACGTTTAAATTCATCAACATAAACAGAACCTACACTGGCCTGAACTTCTTTTGCATATTTTAAGTTTAATACGCTAAAGGGGGCTTCGATTAAGTGACAGCCCATATCGCCCAAGGCACCAGTGCCATAATCCCACCAGCCACGCCAGTTAAAAGGAACCAGTTTGTCAATGTAATCTTTTTCAGGCGCAGTACCTAGCCATAAATTCCAATCCAATTCGGCAGGGATTTCGGCTTTTTTTGTTGGGCGAGGAATGCCTTGTGGCCAAACCGGTCTATCAGTCCATGCATAAACCGTGTGTACATCGCCAATTAAACCAGCTTCGTACCATTCTTTCATTTGGCGTGGACCATCGTTTGATGCACCTTGATTTCCCATTTGGGTTACCACTTTATATTTTTTTGCGGCAGCAGTTAGAATCCGCGCCTCATAAATATCATGTGTTAAAGGTTTCTGCACATAAACGTGTTTGCCCAATTGCATAGCTGCTAAAGCCTGGATAGCATGATTATGATCAGGAGTAGAAACAGACACAGCGTCAAAATTTTTATGTTCCTTATCTAACATTTCGCGCCAATCTTTATAGTATTTTGCTTTAGGAAAAGCTTTAACACTATTTGCCGCACGGCGATCATCTACATCGCATAAAAAAGCAATGTCTGCTTTTCCGCTTTTGTAAAACATGCTTAAATCGCTTTGGCCTTTTCCGCCAACACCAATACCGGCAACCAATAAACGATCGCTTGGTGCCAGATAACCGGGGCCACCTAAAACATGGCGGGGCACGATCATAAACGCAGCAGCGGCAATAGCTGTGGTCTTAATAAAATCACGGCGGTTACTCGTGTTTTTATTTTCTTGCTCTGTTTTCATATAAGTAAATCGATTTGCTAACTCGGGTCGATTATTTTTTCTTTAAAGATAAGATATACTTTACCATTAATTTTGCATCGTCTTTTTTAAGGGTAGCATGAGCAGTCATCGGCATATTGCCCCAAACCCCTGTTCCACCTTTAATAATCTTATCGGCTAACATGTTGATGTTTTTCTCGGTAGCCGGATATTTTTTTGCGATTTCTACGTATGCAGGACCAATAATTTTGTTGGTCTTGTTATGGCAACCCAGGCAGTCTGATTTGTTGATCAGTTTTTCGCCTGGATTTGATTGAAAAGCCGCATGGCTTGTTACTGTTGCAGCTGCAACCACGGTTTTCTCCTTCGCTAAATCGGCTTTTGAAAACGACGCCATAAAAATGACTATTGCGCCTAAAGCTAAAAATGTTTTTTTCATCTTGTGTGTGTTTTGTGTTTTGTTATTCTTGTAATCCTAATATTCTTTTATTGAAAGTGCTATCACTACCCGATGCTGCAAAATCATCAAATGCTTTATCGGTTACGTTAATGATATTCTTTTTAATAAATTCTGCGCCTTCGCGGGCACCATCTTGCTGGTTTTTGATACAGCATTCCCATTCCATAACGGCCCAACCTTTAAAATCATATTGCGCCAATTTACTAAAAATGGTTTTAAAATCAACTTGACCATCACCTGGTGAGCGGTAACGACCGGCTCGGTTTGCCCAACTCTGGTATCCACCAAAAGTGCCTTGTTTGCCTGTAGGGTTAAATTCTGCATCTTTAACATGGAACGCTTTTATGCGTTCATGGTAAAAATCGATGTATTGAATGTAATCCAATTGTTGCAACACAAAGTGCGATGGATCATACAATAAGCATGCCCGAGGATGATTATTTACCGCAGCGAGGAACATTTCGTAGGTTTCGCCATCAAATAAATCTTCACCAGGGTGTATTTCGTAGCAAACATCAACGCCACATTGGTCGAATTCGTTTAAGATGGGTGTCCAGCGTTTTGCCAGTTCTGCAAAACCCTCTTCAACCAATCCTGCCGGGCGTTGTGGCCAGGGGTGGAAATATTGCCACAATAATGAGCCGCTAAATGTGGCATGCGCATTTAAACCTAAGTTTTGAGAGGCTTTAGCAGCATATTTCATTTGTTGTACAGCCCATTCTGTTCTTGCTTTTGGATTCTTATGTACTTCTTTTGGTGCAAAAGCATCAAACAGATCATCGTAAGCAGGGTGTACCGCAACCAATTGACCTTGTAAGTGTGTAGAAAGTTCCGTAATTTCTAAGCCATAAGAAGCAATTTTTCCTTTCAGTTCATCGGCATAGGTTTTGCTTTCGGCAGCCTTTTGAAGATCAATAAATCTTGTATCTAAGGTTGGCATCTGAATGCCTTTAAAACCTAAACCTGCTGCCCATTTACAAATACTGTCCAGGGAGTTAAATGGGGCTTCGTCGCTTATAAATTGTGCTAAAAATACTGCTGGTCCTTTTATCGTTGTCATGCTTGATTGTTATAATTTATAATCTAACCACTTTTGGTCCGATTGGCTAGAAGCCACAACATTTTCGATAAATGCCATTCCTCTAATTCCATCTTCAGTACTTGGAAAGTCTAACATTTCAGCAGTAGGTTGCTCGTTATTCAACTTCGCATCTACTGTTAATGCAAAGTTTTTATAAATATTTGCAAATGCTTCTAAGTAACCTTCAGGATGACCACCAGGGGTTCGGGTATTGTGCTGTGCGAAACTGCCCATATAACCGTTGCCTGTTCTGTAAATTTGAGCAGGAGCATTTAACCATTTCACAATTAAGGTATTCGGTTCCATCTGGTGCCATTCCATGCCACCTTTTTCGCCATATACTTTAATCTTCAATGCATTTTCTTCTCCGGCAGCAATTTGTGATGCCACAAGAACGCCATTGGCACCATTATCGAATTTTAACAATACGTTTCCATCGTCATCAATAGCTCTACCTGGAACAACAATACTTAAATCAGCGCAGATTTTAGTGATTTTTAAACCAGAAATATACTCTGCTAAATGAGCGGCATGTGTACCGATATCGCCCATGCTACCGCTTTTTCCGGTTTTAGATGGATCAGTACGCCAGGCTGCCTGTGCATTTCCTTCGCGTTCTGATAAGGTGCTTAACCAGCCTTGAGGATATTCGACCATGATTTTTCTGATTGCACCTAAAGCACCTTCGCTAACCATTTGTTTAGCCTGTTTAACCATTGGGTAACCAGAGTAGGTATGTGTTAAACATAGTGTTAAGCCAGTTTCTTCTACTTTAGCTTTTAGCTGTTTTGCTTCTTCCAAAGTTAAAGTCATTGGTTTTTCAATCACCACGTTAAAACCCTTATCTAAAGCCATCATTGCAGGAGCAAAGTGAGCAAAGTTCGGGGTAACGATGGTTACAAAGTCAATTCTTTCATCTGCTGGCAATTCACTTTCCTTTGTCAGCATTTCTTCGTAATTGGTGTAGATTCTGTTATCCGGAAGAAAAAGTAGTTTTCCAGATTCGTATCCAATTTCAGGATTTACACTTAAAGCTCCGGCAGATAATTCAATAAGGCCATCCATATTGGCAGCCAAACGGTGTACGGCACCGATAAAAGCGTCTTTTCCACCGCCTATCATGCCCATTCTTAATTTTCTTTTCATTTTTATAAAAGGTGTGAGGCGTAAAGTGTAAGGCTTAGGGCAATTTCCCTTATACCTTAAACCCTACGCCTTTTACCTTGTCTAGATGTTCTTTTTCTTTAATTCTTTTACAGCGTAATCGCAGGCACGGGCAGTTAAAGCCATAAATGTTAACGATGGGTTTTGGCAAGCGATTGATGGCATACAAGATCCATCAGTTACAAAAACATTGTTTACTTCGTGCATTTGGTTCCATTTATTCAGTACAGAAGTTTTTGGATCGTTACCCATTCTTGCGGTACCCATTTCGTGGATCGCCATACCTGGATAACAACCATTATCGAATGTTTTGATGTTTTTCATGCCAGCCTTTTCTAACATTTCGGCAGCATCATTCATCATATCCACACGCATTTTTTTCTCGTTCTCTTTATACTCACAGTCGATAGCCAGTACGGGTTGTCCCCATTTATCTTTTTTGGTTTTATCGATGTATACCTTGTTTTCGTAATAAGGTAACATCTCTCCAAAACCGCCCAAGCCCATAGACCATTTGCCTGGAGTGGTCATTTTTTGTTTTAAATCTGCTCCGAAAGACAATTCAGCAACATCATCTTGCCAATTTGCTCTGCTTGCACCACCCTGATAACCGAAACCGCGCAGATAATCGCGTTTATCGTTGCCGATATTCTGATACCTAGGTACATAGATTCCGTTTGCACGGCGGCCGTAAGTGTATTTGTCATCAAAACCTTCAGCCTCTCCAGATGCTCCGCAACGGAAATGGTGGTCCATTAAATTGTGTCCTAGCTGACCACTTCCATTACCCAATCCATTTGGATGTGCTTCTGATGTAGAGTTTAACAAAACGAAGGTTGAACCTAATGTAGAACCATTTACAAAAACGATTTTAGCATAAAATTCCATTGTTTTGTTGGTTTCGGCATCAATAACCATTACACCTTTGGCTTTTTTAGTGTCTTTATCATAAATAATATGATTTACGATAGAGTACGGCCTTAAAGTTAAACGTTTAGTTGCCATAGCTGCGGGCAGCGTAGAAGACTGAGTACTGAAATATGCACCAAACGGACAGCCGCGGCTACATAAATTTCTGTACTGGCAATTGCCACGGCCTTTATGTGGCACAGTTAGATTGGCAACACGGCCAATCATCATAATCCGTTCTCTTTTATAGTGCTCTTCAATACGTGCTTTAACGGATTTTTCTACGATATTTAAATCCATTGGCGGTAAAAATTGCCCGTCAGGGCAGGTAGACCAGTTTTCTTTTGAACCACTGATCCCTGCAAAACGTTCTGCATAATCGTACCATGGAGAAAGTTCTGCATAACGAATAGGCCAATCGGCTCCGTGTCCATCTTTTGCATTGTCTTCAAAATTATGATCGCTAAATCTATAACTTTGGCGGCCCCACATTAACGATTTTCCACCCACGTGGAAACCACGGTACCAATCGAAACGTTTATCTTCCGTATACGGGCATTCTAAATCGTTTACCCACCATTTTTCATTTGCTTCTTGGTAAGGATAATCTCTTTTTTGTACCGGGTGCGTACGTTTTTGCTCTTCGGTAAGTTTTCCGGCATGTTTAAAATCCCATGGATTTTTCATTGCCGTTTCGTAACCGGTAATGTGCTCAATGTTCATTCCTCTTTCGAGCATCAACACGCGTAAGCCCTTTTCTGTTAGTTCTTTGGCAGCCCAGCCACCGCTAATTCCCGATCCTATAACAATAGCATCGTAAGTATTTTCTGCTTTTAAATTTGTATTTAAATTCATGATGTTTTGTTGTTGTTTAGAAATTAGGTTGCCCAAGATTTTTGACCTGGTTTTAATGGCGCATTGCCATCATATCGGCCTGGAATAAGCACATATTCGCGTGCTTTGGTACAACCAATTTCTGAAGAATAATAACCAAGTAGGGTTAAATCTCTTGCAGTAATAAAAAAGTAAGCTAAATCTTTATTCTCTTCTGATTTGCTCGCTTTTTGGGCAAGTGCGATTGCCCTTAAATCGATCATTAGTTTTTTACGGTCGGCTGGTGTTAAAGTGATATAACTTTTTCCAAAATCTTTCATCGATTTAGCCTGAAGATCTTTAAACCCTTGCGCAAATGAGGTTTGCATGGTGGCAGGGTAACAATCTTTCATCATCATCGGGATAAATTTCCCTAAACCTGCAGCTTTGGCGCCAGCAGATGATTTGGTAGTGGGAACAATAATATCAGCGAATTCAGCAAAAATTTTTTCGTCTTCCAGTGAATAGAGGACAAAGTTCTTTTCGTTTTCCGGTAGCGTAAAACTTTCAAATAAAACGCCCATTGTGCTTGCTGAGATTGCTCCACCCAGCAAAAATGCAACGTTTTTGAGTGCTTCTCTTCTGTGCATCGTCTTTATGATTTTATATATTGGTTACTTATGTGTTGAATTAGTAATATTAGAAAAAATATAACGGAAAGAATAACTTTTTTAAGTTAAATTATCGGTATGCAATGTGATTGTTACTGAGTAGAATTGTTCTAAATAAATTACTTTTTATTGCTTTATTGTAGCTTAAACGATGTTTTTATGTCGATTTTACTTGGTGTAAAAAGTACATTTAGTATAGGTAAGCATATTATTTACTAATAAATCTAAAAACACCGGTTTTTTAAGGAGAAAATCTGCTTAAAGTAGGTTTTTTTTGACGTAGTTGTAGCTTTCTGCTATACTCTCATAAGGTGCTTTCCTGATGATGTCCTGTTCCGTGAAAATATAATCTACTCCAGCTAATTTAGAAGCAGCAAAAATGCGTTTGAAATCTATCCTGCCAGAACCCACCTCCACGAAAACTGTTTTGTCAGTTTTATCCATATCCTTAACATGGAACATTTTATAGCGGCCTGGATTTTTCTTGAACATATCAACAGGATTTAAACCTGCATTTACCGCCCAAAAGATATCGAGTTCAAAGCCGACCAGTTTGGCATCGGTTTCGGCGAGCAGGATTTCGTAGCCTGTAACTCCATTGCCCTGATCTTTAAATTCGAAGTTATGGTTGTGGTAAGCTAATTTCAATCCTGACTTTTGGCAAAGCTCGGCCGCTTGGTTAAATTTTGAGGCCATGCGCTTGTAATCATCTAATGTTCCATTGGCCCTGATATTGGTAGGCAAAGCTGGGATAACGAAATATTTCTGGCCAACGGTGGCTGCGGTTTCGATGTGCGATTTTAGTACTTTATCGTCGCCTGAGGATAAAAACTCAGTTAGGTTATAATGGCCGCTGGGAGAAGTAAGGCCATTTGCTTTTAATAAGGTATTAAAGTCTTGGGGTTCCAAACCCCAAAAACCTTTCACTTCGTATTTGCCAGGATAACCATAATAGGTTTCTACCTGGTTGTAACCGATTTTAGCCACCTGTTCTATTGTGGCTTTTACATCTGCAGTTAACTGCTCCCTTAAAGTGAAAAGTCCGATTCCGATTTTTGAAACTTTAGCAGACTCAGCTAAGGCTGTTGTAACTAATGATGGACTTAAAAAAGCTGCTGCACCAGCAAGGCTTACCTTTTGTAAAAATGATCTTCTTGTTGTCATGATGTTTAGAATTAAAAAACCGGAGCGTAAACTCCGGTTTTATTTGTTAGAATGAATAAGCTAATGATCCCCAGAAAGTACGTTGAAGTAATGTTCTGCCAATCATTAATGTGCCAGGGGTTATGGTTGAGAAATCTCTGAACTGATCTCCTCGAACATCGCCCTCTGTCAACACTTTTGCATTTAACAAGTTGTCTGCCCAAAATCTTATTGAAATCTTTTTAGTAAAATTATATCCTGCCCCAGCTTTCATTACTACATAAGCAGGTAGTTTATAGCTATCGCTAGGAGAGGTGAAGCGGCTGCCTACGTAATTTGCTGCAATATATAAGTTAAAGTTTTTGTAGTCGTAATTGGCGCCAAGTTCGGTGTTGAGTACAGGAACACGTTCGGTCCTTTTGCCGGTGAAGCTATAGATCCGATTGCCGAATTCGGCTGCAACAGCAGCATTGTTACTCGTGTTTGCTTCGTAATCGGTGTATTTGGAGTCTTGCAATGTTCCGGTTAAACGTAAGCTTAGTGGTTTAGCGATTTTGTAAGAAACCTCATACTCGGCACTCCAAGTACGTGTAGAGCCAAATGCCACCAATGCCTGTAAACCTGAAGCAACTGTTGGCACATTAATGGTTAATGATGTGTTTTTAATTGCCGAATAACTTCCAGATGCAAAAATGGCCAAGTTGTTTTTAGCATATTTAAAACCTACTTCACCTAAATAAACCGGGCGTTTTTTAATGTTTACGGCGTTATAGGCTGATGCATTATAGTCGCCAATGTTTGGTGCGTTATAAGCTTTTGTAGCCCTTGCAAAAATACTTGATGTAGTGTTTATTTTGTAATTTGCTCCTACTGAAGCTGCCCAGTTGGTTAAAGTTTCATCATAATGCGTGTAGCCTAAGATATTCGGGTTTGCACTGGCGGTTGTATTAACCGTACCATTTGCATTTAATGCATAATAAGGTCTGTCGCCTTTAACATTTTGATTATCAATCCGGGCACCAATATCTAAACGCCATTTTTCAGATATTTTAATCTCATCTCCGGCATACAAGGATAGGGTTCTCGTATCGCCAATAAAAGTGTTTTTGGTCTGGATGGTACGCTCTGCAGCCGTTGGTGATTGTAATAAAATGCTAGGGTGTTCTTTAAATTCAGTAAATGAACGGAAAGCATAACGTAAATCATCCCGGTTATACTGGTGGATGCCCAATCCGATGTTAAGACTATGGTTTTTTACTTTCTTTCTTAAATCCAGGTAATCAACAATCTGAACATCACTATTAATTTGTCCTTGTGCATTAGAGGTAATTACATAATCTCCAGCTACAAAAGGTGCCACTGAACCACCAGGGTAGTAATAAGGCGTTGCTGCTGTTCTCGCTACAATTCCTGCAGGGGCAGTATAGGTAGAATTGGTATGGGTATTTTGATAACGGAAATTGTTAACAATCTGCCAGCCACTGTCGGTTAGGTAGTTGAACTGAAAACCGCCCGATCCTAATTTGGTGTGAATTCCATCTGTTAAACTAAAATTATGGCTTCCTGCTGCCGGATCGTTATAACTCCATTCTGTTTGAGTTGGCGTAATCGATTGAGAAGCCATATCATAATCGCGGTAAGTAGTTGGTTTCCCGGTACCATCGTAAGGGTAATAACTCGTTAGTAAGAACTGAACTTTATCATTCAGGTATTTACCATACACCCTAAAAAATCCTTTATTGTTCTTAAAATTAAAAGTCATGTTCCCTTTAATCTGTCCACCCTCATTAGCTGGCTTAAAACCCTGATCTACCACACCGTTATCGGTACGGTAAAAACCACCGATATTGTATTTAATCTGGTCATTTATTTTGCCTCCGGTGTTGCCGTCAACACGGTACAAACCTTGCGAAAAGCCTGTTGTAAGCTTAAATTGACCATATTGTTTATCTGCACCAACATAGCTGATGTTATTTACCACCGCACCTGGTGTGTTGGCCTGAACAATTGAGGCGTTACCCCCTCTGATGGCTTCTATGTTCTGGATAGTCAGATCTGTTTTATAATATTGATCTACAGATGGGTTGGTGTTGAAACCTGTTGGCAAAAGTGGTAAACCATCTTCCTGTATACCCAGGAAGATATATCCGCCCTGCTGCGGAAAACCCCTTACCCAAACATTTCCCGGACCATCGCCACCTGTACTTTCTACCGTTAAACCTGGTATGGCTTTTAATAAATCGGTACTGTTTAAAGGTGCCCGGTTGGTGATATCTTTATTACTCACTGAAGTTAAGGCCACACTGCTTTCTAATTTTTTCTTAGGATTACCGCCGGTTACCATCACACTTTCCAATTGTAGGTTATCTTCTGATAAGCTGATACTCAGGTTTTCGTCGGCATTGCCAGGTGATAGGTTTACTTCTTTGGAAATGAAACCTACGTATCTTACCACGATTACACGGCTGTCGACAGTTAAGCCTTTTAGTGCAAAAGCACCATTTTCGTCGGTTGTGGTCCCGATTGATTTTCCTTTAACGGTAACTGATACGCCAGGGATAGCATTGCCTTTACTGTCGGTTACTTTTCCAGTAACAATGCCTTCAAAGGTTTTTAGTAGTTCGAGGTTGTTATTGGCGGGAATAGAATAGAGCAGAATCTGATCTTTAACTATCCTATATCCCACGTCATAACGTTTTAGCGAATTCTCAAGAAAGTATTTAAGCTTTTGGTTAACCACATTAATAGAAACTTTACGGTTGGAGTTTATTAATTGTGGGCTGTAAACAAATTTAACATTGGCTAAGTGTTCTGTTTTTTCTATAATGGTTTTAATATCTGTTTGATCAGCTTTGATCGAAATTGATTTATTCAGAAAATCTTGTGCGTCGACATTTTTGGCAAAAGCACCACAAGTAAAAATTATTATTGCAAGTATTTGGTAAATCGAAACTCTCATTGCATATATCGCCAGCGAAATAAGTTGATTTTTTTTCATAAATTTGGTTATTGTTCATTAAATGATTGGATTTATTGGACATAGAAATACCATGAATACATTTCTAATGTATTTAACTCGCCGGCAATGCCCCACATTGTCGGCTTTGTTTTTTAGAAAAATATTATGGAAAATGGCGCCGCGGTTACGGGCTGTTGGTGTTGTGGTTCTTCTTCATCATGTTTATATATTTGGTTAGTTTTTATTCGAAACCACAATGGTGGTTCCTTGGATGTAATATTTGCTTGATATGGTTCCACAGATCAGGTCGAGCTGCTCATATAGCCCTTTTTTGCTTAAATCTCCGGTAAAAGTATAGGTCGAAATCTGCTCATTATCCGATTTTATCTCTATCCCATATGCTTCAGATAAAGTTTTGAAAATTTCTTTAATGCTTTCTTCCTTAAAATTGTAGCTCAAGCTTGAGGGTATGTTATAAGCTTCGGCCAATGGAATAGGCTTGCTTACCAATGTTTTATTTAATTTGTGGTTGGAAAAAACACCTTTTTGATTTGGCGTAAGCAGAATTGGTTTAGCCGGTTTTTCTTTAACGAAAGTAAATAACGAATTTTTTTGATTTTCTTCTACCTGAACTTTTCCAGTCCTTACGGCAACCTGGGCGGGAAGTTTATCTGTTGACGATTTTACCCAAAAGCTGGTACCCAAAACACGTATAACCAGTTTTTGATTATATACATAAAACGGCCGCTTTGGGTTTTTGCTTACCGAAAAGAAGGCTGTTCCTTTTAAATAAACCATTCTTTTGTTGACAGCAAAAACTTTTGGATAAATAATATTGGCTTGTGGTTTAAGTGTTACCGTGCTTTCATCGCTAAGCGCTATAATGATGGGACGATCAGTATCATTGGTTTTGCTGATTAAGCTTAAATTGCTGTTTTCATCAATAAAAGATTGTTCAGCATGGTTGTAGTTCGTTAGGTACAATCCCCCGATAAAAAAGGCAACCAATATAGCTGCTGCGATTGCAAATTTTGGCCAAAGCCTTTTAACCTTTAATGTTGGTGCTGGTTTGCGTTCAATATTATTGATGTTTAGCCAGGTATTGGCCTGCATTTCCTCCAGTGCGGTTGAAGATAGATCTTTAAAATTCCTGCTATTTAAGTTATGATACCATTTATCTACCCAAAGCTTTTCGGCTTCGGTACAATTTCCGTTTTCGTAACGGCTTAGTAAATCGTAAAATGATTTCTGGTCCATAAGAAAGAATATTTGGCTTTATACTATACAAGTAACACAATGAATGCAAACCCCTAAAGGTAGGAGGTAAAAAAAGCTAAAATAATTTGTAATTATCTGATAGTCAGCTATAAAAAGATATAGAAATTTTTAATATATTCTTTAATCCTTTTAATTGAGCGGGTAATGTGATATTCTACCGCTTTTTCGGAGATATTTAGACCAGCAGAAATATCTTTAGTAGATTGGTGCTGGTAGCGGCTCAGCCTGAAAACCTCCTGTGTTTTTTCTGGAAGGGAGTTGATACCTTCTTCAATGATGGAAGATAGATCGTGAAGATCGACCAGATTCGTAGTATCCTGATGGTTTTCTGAATAGGTTAGGCTTTGGTACTCCATGTACTTATTCTCCATAACCAGGCTCCTGATGTGGTTAATCACACTTAACTTCAAGGCTCCGAACAAATAAGCCTGGAGGTTATTAATCACTGCTTCCTGCCGCTTTTCCCAAAGGGAGATAAAGATGTTCTGCACCAGTTCTTCAGCAATTACCTTGTCGCCTGTTTTTTTGTAGGCTGCCAATAAAAGCTCATTACTATAAGTGAAATATATTTTTTCGTAAGCCTGCTTATCGCCCAGTTGTAAGCGATCAAGTAAATCATCAGATTTTTCAGGCTCAGCGTGAGTCATTTGTTATTTGGTTATGCAGGTAAGTGTAGTAAATGTAATAAAATTAATGTTGAAATGTAATCAAGTTTGATTGTTGTATGATCTCATTGTTGAAAGGTTCAAATACCTGAGATATCAGTTAACAGTTTTCAGTTGGCAATTTGCAGTTAGCAATGCAACAATTAAACAATCCGGTTAACAGTTAACTAGTTTATACAATTAACCACTATTCTATACACTAAGTATAAATATTTTATCGCCTTTTATCTCATTTTTTTACCTTTGCTCAATCTCAAAAAAATTATGCAAGAAAAAATTGTTGTTTTAGGCTCTAACGGGCAAATTGGTACCGAGTTGGTAACCATGTTACGTAAAATATATGGTGATGATCATGTGGTTGCATGCGATATTCGCAGACCAGATTATGATATCAAAAACTCTGCACCGTTTGAATTTGTGAATGTGCTTGATAAAGAAATGATCAATGGTATTTTTCACAAATACAAACCAACACAGGTTTACCTTTTAGCAGCTTTATTATCGGCTACAGGTGAGCAGAATCCAAAATTAGCCTGGGATTTAAATATGAACGGCTTGCTGAATGTTTTAGATTTAGCTTTAGAATATAAAACCGCTAAGGTATATTGGCCAAGTTCTATTGCTGTATTTGGCCCGAATTCGCCAAAAGATAATACCTCGCAATATTGTGTAATGGATCCGAATACCGTTTATGGAATCAGTAAACTGGCAGGCGAGCGCTGGTGCGAATATTATAACCAAAAATACGGATTAGATGTGAGGAGTATCCGTTATCCAGGATTAATCAGCTGGAAAGCTGCTCCAGGTGGTGGTACAACAGATTATGCAATCCATATTTTTCACGATGCATTGAAAAAAGGCAGTTATCAGAGTTTCTTAAATGCAGAAACGGAGTTGCCAATGATGTATATGGATGATGCGATCCGCGGAACAATTGAACTGATGGATGCACCGGCAGATCAGATTTCGGTGCGTAGCAGCTATAATTTTGGTGGGGTAAGTTTTACACCTGAGGTTTTAGCAGCCGAAATCAGAAAACATATTCCAGATTTTACATTATCTTACGCTGCTAATGATCCCCGTCAGCAAATTGCAAATAGCTGGCCACGTTCTATCGACGATAACTACGCTGCAAAAGATTGGGGATGGAAACCAGAATTCGATTTATCGAAACTGACAATTGATATGTTGAATAATTTAAAAAAATAATATAAAGGTAGAGGGTTGAAAGGTTGAAGGCATAAGGTCTCCTATCTCAAATCTTATATCTCAATACTCGAAAAATGGGAAGAGCATTCGAATTTAGAAAAGAGAGAAAATTTAAGCGTTGGGCCAAAATGGCGGTTCAGTTTACGCGTATTGGTAAAGATATTGTAATGGCAGTTAAGGAATCCGGACCTCATCCGGAAACCAACTCGCGCTTACGTACGGCGATGCAAAATGCGAAAGCGGTAAACATGCCAAAAGATAGGGTAGAGGCAGCTATTAAGCGTGCATCTGATAAATCGATGGCCAATTACGAAGAAATTGTATACGAAGGTTATGCACCACACGGCGTAGCAGTTTTAATTGAAACAGCTACAGATAATACCAACCGTACCGTAGCAAACGTTCGTAGTTATTTTAACAAAACGGATGGTTCTTTGGGTAAAACCGGATCGTTAGATTTCGTTTTTAGCCGCAAATCTGTTTTCCGTTTTGTACCGGCTGAAGGTTTAGACTTAGAAGAGTTAGAGTTTGAACTCATTGATGCTGGTTTAGAAGAATTGTACGTAGAGGCTGATGAAGAAGGCAACGATATCGCTGTTGCTCAAGGTGCTTTCGAAAACTTTGGTTCTTTACAAAAAGCTTTAGAAGAAAAAGGCATTGAGTTAAAGAGCTCAAAACTAGAGCGTATTGCTTTGTCTCACCATGAGGTTACAGAAGAACAAGCTGCTGACGTTTTGAAATTGATCGATAAGTTAGAGGAAGATGATGATGTGCAGGCTGTTTACCATAATATGGCGGAGTAATATCAATTGGAATATTTTACAAGAGCCTGAAGATTTTTTCTTCAGGCTTTTTTATGGTTTTTATTTTTTTGAAGAGCAAAACCTGTGTATTTCGGTTACAGCAGTCCCGCCATCATTTCAAGTCTTCGGTCTCGTTCCTCAACCTCCGGGCTTTTCATTTTGTCGGGTCTAGGTTACTCCTCTCGTCTTAGCGAGACGCTAAGACGAGAGGAAGATAGATACTGAAACAAGTTCAGTAAGGCGGATCGTTCTACTATTTCTTATGTGAAAATAGCCAGGTTAACAATTCTGGCTCTGCAAAGGCGCTGTCCCAGCTATTGTGGTTGGCATTTGGATACAGCGTAAACTTCACCTCATCACCAACCGTTTTCAAACGTTCGGCAATGGCAATCGAAAAAGCCGGATCAACTACATCATCTTTTGCACCATGGAAAATCCAAAGCGGTATTTTTTGATATTTTTTAATATTGTTGGTGTTATCGCCACCACAGATGGCAATGGCAGCGGCAAATTTGTGGCGTTCCCTTCTTAACAGCTCATAAGTACCCATTGCCCCCATTGATAAACCGCCCACATACACCTGATCTTTGTTTATATAAGGTTTATTAAGGAAGTTTTTAACCATGCCTTGTAACGCATGCATAATTTTGGTTGGCTTGCCACCTTCCACAAAACTGATTCTCCTTTTACCTTTTGCATCTTTCTCAAAATTGGCATTTGCCCAAAAGTCGTTTGATGGGCATTGTGGGAAAACAACAATAGCAGGGAAATTTTTGCGTAAATCATTTTTTAAAAACAATTTTCCACCATGTACCAATTGACTGGTATTGTCATTCCCCCTTTCGCCGCTTCCATGGAGGAAGAAGATGATCGGATATTTTTGGTCGGGATTAAAATTCTCGGGAAACAGGATTCTGTAATAAATAGAGTCCTTCCCTTTGATATAGCTTCCCTTGTCGTATTTTTTAAAGTCTTGAGCGTTTAAAAAGAGTACAGAAAAAAGAATGCAGATGGTAAAAAAAATCTTTTTCATCCGTTTTATATTATTTTAAAGTTGATGGAGCTATCATGATTTGTTATTTCAAGGTGTGTTTTGATAAATTATGATGGTTTCATTTAACAAAAATAGAAAACCCTGGCTACTTTACAATAGCACAGGGTTCATAACCAAACCTAATTGTCTTTATTTCAGTGTAAAAGATGCTTCTTTTACATCGCGTGAGTTTGTGCCAATGAATACTTTAAAATCGCCAGGTTCAGCCACGAATTTTAGATCAGCATTGTAAAACTTAAGATCATTTTCGGAAATGTTGAAAGTGACGGTTTTACTTTCTCCGGCTTTTAAATTAATCTTTTGGAAACCTTTTAGCTCTTTAACCGGACGGGTAATACTTCCCACAAGATCCTGGATATACAATTGAACAACCTCTTTGCCATCATATTTGCCCGTATTGCTTAGCGTAACCGATGCGGTGATCGATTTTCCTTTGGTTAAGGTGTTTGAACTTAATTTAACATCGCTGTAATTAAACGTGGTATAGCTCAGGCCAAAACCGAATGGATATAAAGGATCGTTGCTTACATCTAAATAGTTGGAACGGAATTTTTCGAACCACTTACCCTCTGCCAACGGTCGACCAGTGTTTTTATGTGCATAATACAAAGGCACCTGACCTACATTTTGAGGGAAAGTTGCACTCAGTTTACCTGAAGGATTAACATCGCCAAAAAGTACATCGGCAATTGCATTTCCTGCTTCACTACCCGGAAACCAAACATTTAAAATGGAAGGAATATTTTCCTGCTCCCAGTTTAATGCCAACGGACGGCCTGTAAACAACACCAGTACCACTGGTTTGCCAGTTTTAGCCAGTGCTTTTAGCAGGTTTTTTTGCGTTTTAGGAATCTGGATATCGGTTACACTGCTGCTTTCGCCTGTAAATTCAGAACCTTCGCCAATGGTAGCCACAATAACGTCCGATTTTTTAGCAACCTCTAGTGCTTCCCTGATCATTTCTGCTTCGGTTCGTGGATCGCGTTTGTAAGTAGGATTGTGAATGTTTACATAACGGTGCTCCATAGCAGAATCTGCTAAAAAATTAGCGCCGCGTGCGGTTAAAATTTTTGCTTTATCACCCAAAACATTTTTTAAACCTTGAAGTACTGTTACCGATTTATCAAAAAGTGCAGCAACACTCCAGGTACCGTACATGTTGGCGGTATTATCTGCCAGTGGGCCGATTAAGCCGATAGTACCTGATTTTTTTAATGGAAGTATATTATTGTTGTTTTTTAGTAACACGAAGCTTTCAGCTGCAATTTCACGTGCAACCTGACGGTTAGCTGGACTAAAAACCTCTTTTTCTGCTCTTTCTGCATTACAGAATTTATAAGGATCAGCAAATAAACCCAATTTATATTTTGCCTGAAGCACTAATCGGCATGCCCTGTCTATTTGTGCCATGCCAACTTTTTTCTCTGCCAATGATTTTTTTAAAGTACCTAAAAAGCCTTCGCCCACCATATCCATATCAATGCCAGCATTTAAAGCCAGGGCAGAAACAGTTTGTAAATCGCCCATGCCGTGGGCAATCATTTCAGGGATGCCCGTATAATCAGTTACCACGAACCCTTTAAAGCCCCATTGGTTACGTAAAACATCGGTCATTAACCATTTACTTCCTGTAGCCGGAATGCCATCAACTTCGTTAAAAGAGGCCATAATACTGGCTGCTCCTGCATCAACAGCGGCTTTGTAAGGAGGGAAATATTCATTGTACATGCGCACTTTGCTCATATCGGTAGTATTATAGTCTCTGCCAGCTTCAGCAGCGCCATAAAGTGCATAATGTTTTACACAGGCTAAAATTTCGTTATTGGCCTGAAGTTTACCTTGATAACCTTTCACCATGGCTGCGGCAATCTGCGACCCTAAATAAGCATCTTCGCCACTTCCTTCCGAAATGCGGCCCCAACGCGGGTCTCTGGAAATATCAACCATAGGAGAGAAGGTCCAGTTAATTCCACTTGCACTGGCTTCTATTGCAGCAACCCTTGCCGATTTTTGTACTGCATTCATGTCCCAAACGCAACTCATTCCCAAAGGAATGGGGAAAACGGTATTGTAGCCATGGATTACATCCATTCCAAAAAGCAATGGGATTTTCATGCGGCTGTTTTCTACTGCAATCTTTTGAACTGCCTTTATCTTATCTACTCCTTTAATGTTAAATAAACCACCAACTTGCCCATCTCTAATTTTTTTAGAAATGTCGCTGCTGTTAGCCTGTCCCGTGGTGATATCGCCAGAACTTGGCAGGTTCAATTGACCAATTTTTTCCTCAACTGTCATTTTCGCCATCAGATTGCTGATGAAGGTATTCATCTTTGCATCTGCTGCCGAAACAGTTTTTTTTGTTTGTGCTGATCCGTTCAGTACAAGCAAGGTTAAAAAAACAACCAGGATATTCGCTCTCTTCATTATATGTGTGTTTTATTCTTTTTATTAGCTGGCGCTCGTTCGCAACGAGTGCTAAATAGCTTTACGATTTTATCGTGTTTTAACATTAATCGCTAAAAGCGATTGGTTTATTTTCACACTCGTCACAAACGAGCACGAACATTATTCTAATCAACTTTCTTTATTTCCGTTTTTGTGGATACACCATTCTCATTTATCGCTTCAATGGCAAAATAATAGGCTTTTTGGCTGTCCATTGCTTTGAACCAGTACTCGTTAAAATCATGGATCATGATGCAATTGTATAGCTTATCTGGCGCGGTACCGTAGTAAAGATTATAGGCAAATGCATTATCAACAGGCTCCCATTTAATATAGGCGCTGCGTTTATCTTTTTCTGTCCTCAATACAATCAAGTTTTTAACATTTGTTGGTTTTTCTCCATTTCCATTGCCGAAAACACGTAAGCCGCTAATGGCAAATTTTCCGGTTGGCATGTGGATGTTTACCATTTTGATGAACCTGGTTTTTACCGGTTTCTGCAGTTCAATATAATCGTGCGGTACATCGGTTTTGTTCTGGCTTTTATCAACCAGGATAGTCCATTTTTTACCGTCTGTTGATGATAGAATCTTATATTGATGGTAAATTCCGATCTGTTTACCAATAAATTCTGCATCCTGATCAGCATAATTAATCTGGATGGCATTAACGGTTGCCAGGCTGCCCAGATCGGTCTGGATCCATTCTCCATTGTTTGCGGTTTTTGCACTCCAATAAGTCTTAATGCTTTCATCAACAGCATTATTGGCATTAAAGCTTCCTAAAGTTGAAGAAACCGTAACGGGTTTTTTATAGTTAATGAGCATCCAACCTGGACCTGCCGGACCATCTTCTTTTCTTTCAGAAGGTAGATAGAGGGGATAGTCTCCAAAAGCAGTATTGGTCCACATCACATCGTCTTTATCAAAACCGGTTGGCCAGATACCCATTCTGCGCTCCCAGGTGTTTTTTACACAGATAATGCTCGTAGAAATGTGCCAGTAATTTTTACTGTTATCCTGAAAGGTTGCACCATGCCCTGCACCACGCGAAAATCCACCGCCTTTATAACTTAAAGGATCAGATTGAGGAGTGAATGGACTATCGTAAAACAAAGGTTTGGTTCCAACCACCACTCCATCAGAATAACCACTAAATTCGGTTCCTGGTGCTCCGTATTGAAAGTAATATTTACCATTATGTTTGGTCATCCATGCACCTTCGGCAAAAGGATCAAGAAATGTATTGTCCATATATTCGCCAAAACGCTGCCAGCCATACCGCCAGCTTTCAAGCAGGTACATTGGTGTGCGGGTGCCTTTAGGTTGAAAAGTTTTGCGGTCTAATTCTACGCCATACATGGGGTAATTATTACTGCTTCCGTTATACATGTAAAATTTGCCATCGTCATCGGTAAAAAAGGCCGGATCCCAGCCACCAATTTCTAGCGAATCCACCAATGGAAACCATTTGTTCCCTTTGGGATCGGTACTTCCCCATAAAGTGAAGTTTTTAGTATAAGTACTCCCGAAAACGACCATGGTATCGCCAACAATGCCTACCCCAGGTGCACAGAGTTCATCTTTTGTTTTGTTCCATGGACGGAGAAATTTTCTCTCATGGAATTTCCAGTTCAGCATATCGGCACTATGCCAATAACCCCATTGGTTGGTGCTGAAAAGATAGAAATCGCCCTTATAATTTACAATCACCGGATCGGCGGTGGCACGGTGTTTCCCCCATTCGGTAAAAGATTCGAATGGTGTATAACCATAATCTATATTGATTGGGTTGCAATACGTTTTTTGCTGAGCGTATGCAGCATAAGTACCGCAGAATAGCAATGAAATTAGAAATATTTTGAATAAATGTTTAGCCATTATTCTTATGGGGTTAATTAAAAATGTTTATTCGTGCGCAGCTCGAACAGCCAATTGCCATTCCGCTAACGCTTAATCCGGTAACGTGCGATTGATGCTCCCAGTAAACCCACATATCATGTGCGCCACCTGTTGAAGTTAATTTTACAGTGTAAATGTCTCCGTTTTCTGGTATTTGCCCGATTACTGTTCCGCTTGGCGAGTTTGGCGGGATAAAGAAAGAATAAACACCACCACTGGTATTGTTTTCTAGTGTAACATACACGCCATCGCTGGTAGAATTTGTTGCGGTTACATTTACGGTTGCAAACTTTGATTTTATGGTTTTATGTTTTGCGCCCGGTACGGTAGTGAAGCTCGAATTTAGGATTACAAGCCCTATCATTGCTGTTAATATTAAAATTATTCTTTTCATGGTTCTGTAGATTTAATTTGAAATATATGATGGCTAAACATTTATATACTACTGAATACTATGGCTTAAATTGGAAATCCAGTTTTTTTAATCCATCTTGAACATCTTTGTTTCCCATAAAAAGCTTCCAAAGTAGGCCTGATCTATAATTTTCGATCATCACTACCATTGGTCCTTGGTCGATGCCCAAATATCTTTTCGGATACCAGTTATCGGTTTCAGAAAAAGCATCATAGAAACCATATTTGCCCCAAACTTTATCGCCTAGATCCTCATAAAGATGTCTGATTACTTTCATCGATTCTTTTGGCGTGTATGGGATTGATGATATAGCTGCAGTAGGAGAGATTACGCCAAAATCTTCCTGAGGATTGTGTGCTGCATAACCTTTTACCGAATAACTGGCTGTTAAACCCCAGTTGTTTTCTCCATAACCTTTAAATTTCTTTGGATTGGCTACACAGTAATCGTGTATGGCAAGTGTGTGGTTTACGTTATTTTCCCAATAATCGGCATAACGGTCTTTTAATCCTTTCGGATTTAGACCTAAATAGGAGTAATGTGCCCAAAATAATGGTCCTACTGAATTTTTCTGGCCTTGATAATCAAGTGTAAAAGGATGTCCGTAAAATTTGAAATTGGTTTTAATCTGCCCGTTTCTTGCCCAACCTTCGTGATACACCTCTGCAGGGACACCATGCGTAGGGGATGAAGCGGCCATTACATACATAACCAAACATTCATTATAACCTTTAACCGGAAAATTCATTTCCCATTTATATGCTGGCGACCAATGCCAGTACAATACATTTTGGCCATTGCGGTACCAGTTAAAATCAATTCCTTTCCAAAGTTCATCAGCTTTTTTAGCTAATGCTTTTTCACCACCCGTTCCATTTTTATAATATTCGTTAATACAGATTAAGGCCTGTGCAACAAAAGAAGTTTCTACGAGATCGCCTCCGTTATCTTTTTGCCCAAATGGACGTACTTTCCCTGTTTCACCATTTATCCAATGCGACCATGCGCCATGAAAACGATCGGCTTTGGATAGAAAATCCAATATTTTGTTTAATCTGTCTAATCCCTCTTTTTTTGTTACATAACCTCTATCAATACCACTTAAAATGGCCATCAAGCCAAAACCAGTTGCACCAGTTGCCACTGTGTTCTTATCATTTTCTGGGTATACGTTATCCACATGAAAGCGTTCTCTACCTGCGCCTGAGGTAGGTTCGGCACCATCCCAAAAATATTGAAAGGTTTGCTTTTGAACCAGATCTAATAGTTCAATATCTGATAGGTTCTTTTTAATGGAGAGATCGGGGTTATACTTGCCGTTTTTATTTTTTGTACAAGCGCTAACAAGCAAAAAGGAGCAGAGTGTGGCTACCAGTATAAGTGTAATTTTCTTTAGATCTGTTTTCAACATAGTACGGAGCAAAGGAAAGAAAGGTTGTCAGTATTAACCGACAACCTTTATTAAAAGATTTAAATTTTAGTAACCTGGATTTTGTTTTAACAGATTTCCACTTAACTCAATTTCATTCTGAGGAATTGGCCAAACTTCATTTTTGTTGGCTTTCCAACCTTTAGGACCAAAAACTGTTGCGGCTCTTCCTTGACGGATAACGTCGAAGTAACGATCATTTTCCATAGCAAGTTCTACTTGTCTTTCTTTCCAGATCGCTTGACGTAATGCATCCTTATCTGTGGTGATAACATTTGGAAGGATATTATTATTTCCACCTCTTGCACGTGCACGAACCCTATTTAGTGAGGTTAATGCTTGCGAAGGATTGCCCAATTCGTTAGCAGCTTCTGCGTTCATTAAAAGAATATCAGCAAACCTTAACACCCTAAAATTCTGCTGCGCACCTTCGTTAAATCCAGATACCCGCATTGCAAATGGGACATAAGATTTTTGATTGTATCTTTCGTTTGGTACACTATTAGGAATTAAATCGCCTTGTGGAGTAGTTTCACCTTTAAACAAAATTGTAGCATCTTTACGTGGATCTCCGGCCTCAAAAGCATTAGCTAATACCTCTGATGGTGTGTTAAAGCCCCAGCCCATTATCCCGGCTACGCCTTGAACCTGGCTGTATTGCGATGTTGAGGCATCAGGATTACCAGGAACTAACTCTGCCTGTACTTCAAATAAAGATTCGATGTTATTTTCATTCTGAGTTCTGAAACCTTTTTCAAAGTCTGGGAATAAATCATATCCCATTGTCATTACCTGATTGGTTAATGAGAGTACATCTGCCCATTTGTTTTGATACATGGCAACTTTAGCGTGTAGGCCAATAGCAGCACCTTTAGTTGCTCTACCTAGATCTGCTGCGCCATAAGATTGAGGTAAAACTGCAGCAGCTTCATTCAAATCTTTTTCGATTTGGGCATAAACAGTAGCTTTATCCGATTGAGGTAGATTATATTCGCTATTATCTTTAGGTACGTGTAACCTTAGTACCACGTTGCCATAGGCACGAACCAACCTGAAATAAGAATATGCCCTAACAAATTTGGCCTCTGCAAGGTATCTGTTTCTAAGACTCTCATCCATACTGATATTAGGGATATTATCAAGAACCTGATTACAAAGGTTGATATTTTGATATTGACCTGTCCAGAAATCTAGAAGTGTGCCATGAGTGGATGTAACCGTGAATTGATCGTAAAGATTGAAGAAGGTAGCATCTGTAGGTGTACTCCCTTTATCTGCCTCATCAGAACCCGTACTTTCAATGGCTATTGCATTAAAAGCAACATTGTTCCAGCTGCGCAAGTTAGCATAAATTGCGTTTACACCTTTTAAAGCATCTTCTGGAGTTTTCCAAAAGGTTACTGATGGTTGCTGAGCTTGAGGCGGAACATTTAGAAAATCTTTTTTGCACGATGCAGTTAAAAGTACTGCACTAATTGCAGCTGCAGCAAAAAATGATTGTGTATTTATATATTTTTTCATTTTAAGTCGATTAGAAAGTTACGTTAACTCCAAAGTTGTAGGTAGCGAACAAAGGGTATACATTAGTATCAATACCTGCATTAGTTGGTGTTCCACCTACCTCTGGGCTAAATCCTTTGTATCCAAAAATGTTAACCGCATTTTGTGCGTTTAAGAATACTCTTAAGCGTTGCATTTTCCATTTATTAACAATTGCTGATGGTAAGCTATAGCCGAGCTGGATATTTCTTAATCTGATATAATCGCCTTTTTCTACATAAAATGAGTTTGGCGCATTGTTAAGGCCTCCAGCTAAATCTGCAGAAGGATAGGTATTTGAAGTACCAGGACCGGTCCAACGGTGATCAAAGAAATCCTTAGTGTAGTTTTCGTTACCAAATCTGCTACTTAGATTAGCATTAAATACATCTACATCGGCTACACCTTGAATATCTAATGTTAAATCGAAGTTTTTGTAAGCGAAGTTGGTATTTAATCCATAAGTGAATTTAGGATTTGGATTACCAAGAACAACCCTGTCTCTTAAATCGATCAATCCATCACCGTTAATATCTGCATATTTAAAATCACCTTTTTTAAATCCAGGCCATGCTGCGGCCTCTGCATCCGTTTGGAATATACCGGCAACCTGATAGCCATAGAATTCCCCAATAGGTCTATTGTTAACAGTTCTCGTAGATACATATCCACTGGTTAAGCCAGCACCACCTTTATAAATAGGATTTGCTCCAGAAGTAACGTTTAATACTTTATTGTCATTTATTCCTAAGTTTCCACTTATCGAATAGGTTAACCCACCTGATGTTTTATCAGCCCATGTTGCTAAAAACTCGAAACCACGATTTTGAATGTCGGCCTGATTTGCAATGATAGAACTGTTTACTGTTCCTAAACTTCCTAGAACCGGGATATCAAATATCGCCTGTTCTGTTTTTCTGTTGTAATAATCCAATTCAACATTTAACCTGTTTTTTAAGAAACCCATTTCAAGGCCAATGTCAGTTCCTGCACTTCTTTCCCAAAATAAGGTTGGAGGTACAAGGGTTCTAATACTCGCACCTGTGTAAGGAATACCTCCAAAAATTGCGATTAAAGCGGCAGTTTGATCAACAGTTTGGGTTGACGGATTAAATGGAACTCCCGCATTACCCACTTTACCCCAGCTTCCTCTTAGTTTTAAATTACTGAAAATGTTCTGGTTTTTCATGAATTCTTCGTTGCTGATTACCCAGCCTGCTCCGATTGAAGGGAAGTTACCCCAAACATTATCAGATCCAAAAAATTGAGATGCACCGTCTCTTCTGATTGAAGCATTTAATAAATATTTGTTTTTGTAACCATAATTAACCCTTGCAAAGTAAGATGAAAATGTACTTAATTCCCCTTTGTCGATAATACTTCTACTTGCTGCATCACCTAAAGCCAGGTAAAGGTCTCCCTCTGAAGTGTAAGGAACGTTTTGTGCGTCAGCATTTATAGTGTACATCTTATTCCGTTGTGCAGTTTGGCCTGCTAATACGGTTAAACTATGGTCATTCCACTTTTTATCAAACGTTAACGTATTCTCAACAAGCCAGTTTCTATTCTCAATCCGGTCTATATCAAGTTTACTTATAGTGCTCAGCTGCGTGTTTGTAGCTTTATACTTTGGTACATAACCCCTTACTTCTTCCTGCCCAAAATCTCCACCAATACTGGTTTTGAAGGTAAAGTTTTTTAGGAATTTTAACTCTGCATATACATTACCGTTAATTTTATATTTGGTGGTGTTTTGATTAAAGAAATCTAATGTGGCCTGGGGATTCATATTGCTGCCATTCCCCAAATTAAAGGCATTTGGATCACCATAGCTGCCATCTGTATTAAATACAGGCACAACAGGCGATGCCGCATACATGGCCCTGAAAATAGTTGTAGGAGCATCTTTTGACTTACTATATGTTCCTGCAACATTATAGCCGATTTTTAATGGCTCAAAAATTTGGAAATCATTAGCCAACCTTGCGGTATACCGTTTATAATTATTGTTTTTAACAATTCCATCCTGATCAAGATAGCCCAAAGAGAAATTGTACGTTGATTTTTCTGCACCTCCACTTATAGATAACTGGTGATTATTTACCATCGCGGTTCTAAGTACCTGATTGTACCAGTCGGTTCCGGCACCTAAATTTGTATTGGCAAATAAGGGTGCTGCAGGAGGGGTTTGAAGACTGTATGCCTCATTTACAGCAGTTGCATATTCACTTGCATTGGCCATTTCTACCTGATTGGTTACTTTTTGAACGCCCACAGATCCATTGTAATTGATTACTGCATTTCCCTTTTTACCTTTTACGGTAGTTACCAGAACAACACCATTTGCTGCACGGATACCATAGATCGATTGTGACGATGCATCTTTTAGAATACTGATATTAGCAATGTCTGCCGGATTTAAAAAATTGATGTCATCATACCACACACCATCTACTACGTATAATGGTCCTGTTTTTCCATATATTGTACTTGTACCACGTATAGTAATTTGTGGAGAAGAACCTGGAGTACCATTATTGGTAATCGATACCCCGGCAACTTTGCCCTGTAATGCACTTACCGGGTTTACTGAGGCCTGTTTTGAAATATCTTCACCTTTTACTGTTCCTACCGATCCCGTTACATCAATTTTCCTTTGCGTACCATACCCCACAACCACAACCTGCTCTAGTTGTTGTGTTGATGAAGCTAAGGATACATTAAGTGTAGTTTGATTATTTACAGCTTGCTCTAATGCTGTGTAGCCTACAAAGTTAAATACTAATGTGGCATTTGCCGGCGCACTAATGGAGTAGTTGCCGTTCTCATCTGTTTGCGTACCATTTTGTGTTCCTTTAATTAAGATAGTTACGCCAGGTAAAGGTGTTTTGTCACCTCCATCAATTACTTTACCTTTTACGGTAATGTTTTGCGCTAATGCTACGTTAATTGTTAGCAAACAAAATGCAGCGAGAACAGAAATTCTTGTAAAGATTCTTTTCATGCTTTATTATAAATTTAGTTTAATTGTTAGTTAAATGTGAGGTTGTTTTTGCTGATGTGCAAGCGTTTTTACCTCTACATTAATACATCATGAAAGACCATTTGGTTTAATTATTGAATAAACCAAATGCTATTTTAGGCTAAAAACGCAGTTTTTGAGATTTTAACATCATATTAACAGATACAAAAGTGTAGAAAATACACTAAGTGTTTTGTGGGGCGTAGAAAGAGGCTATGAGAGGTAATGATGTAGTGCCCGATTTGAGTTTGAATAGAAAATAATCTTAAAATTCGGTTTTTATGCAATCGTTCCCGAAACTATTTGCCTCCGGTTTTTACTGTGGTAAGTTGAAATATTTTGAAGAAGGTTTGATTTTAAAGTTCCATTAAAAACTCTGTCAGGTTTTTATCGTGGGGTACTTCGAGTTTTTTGCGCAAGCGATACCTGCGTATTTCAACCCCCCTTAAACTAATGTTCAACAGTGATGACATTTCTTTGCTACTCATGTTCATCCTGAGGTAGGCGCAGAGTTTCAAATCATTCGGAACAAGATCGGGATGTTGTGCCTTTAATTTTTTAAAGAAACTTTCGTGTGCCTCATTAAAACTATTCTCAAATAAATGCCAATCACGCTCATCATTCATACCATCATTAATTACTTTCTGGATTTTTCGTGTTTGATCATCTGAGAGTTTTTTTCCATTCTCATCCTTTAATTTGGTGATCTCATCACTCAGCTTTTGGAGCAGTTCGTTTTTATAAACAAGGGTCATGGCTGAGTTGGCCAGTTCTCTATTTTTCGAGGCGAGTTCTGCCTGTAATTTTTCTGTTTGCAGCTTGATGATCTGCTTTTCGTTGATCTCCGTTTCCTGTTTCAGGATCTCTTCTTGCTCGGCCTGTAATCGGTCGCTGATTTTTTGACTGTCCCGCTGTAGTTTTCTTTCGTAGATTTTCTTACCCAGAATCAATACCACCACAAATAGAATTACATAACACAAAATGGCCCAATTATTTAAATACCATGGACGCAAAATAGTAAACGAATAAACGGTTTCCCCGCTTACTGAAGTATCATCGATTTTTGCCCTAACTTTAAAAACATAGTTCCCGGCACTTAAATTGGTAAAATCTTTTTGTGTAGCATAACTCCAATCAGACCAGGCCTTAGAGTATCCTTCTAAATAAAACTGATATTTAACCTTAGCCTGTCGGTAATAGGGTAATGCATAAGAAATGCGGATATTGTTGCGGCTATTTTCAATCTCGGTTGCTTCTTCACCATTTCCAGCTTCGCTAATGAGCGAAAATTTATCGGTAATATCTTCTACACGCCTGATCAGTACGGCGGGCAATTTTTGTTTCTGCAAACTCAGTTGAGCCGTAGGATTGTAGATTACAAACCCATCATCAACGCTGATCAGGTAAATGGAATTGCTGATTCGGCTGATATTCTCATAATATTGCACCATCCGGCCATCTAAAATGCTGAATTGATTCGAATCTATTTCTACTTTACCAGGTTCGCTAAAGTTAACCAGTGCTGTTTTGCCGTGATTAATAAACCAATATTTTTTGCCACCAGCGCTAATAATTTTATTGGAGGATTCGAAAGAACCGAGTTCTTTATTCAGTGCTTCGTACTTGGTAAACTTATTGCTCAATTCATCATAAGTATAAAAACCTGCATCAGAAGAAAAGACAATTTTGTTTTCTAAGTTAAATATATTGATGTTGTAATTGCCGGGCAGACCGTTTCTTTCATCAAAATATTTGGTGCTGGTTACACTCGTGTAGTTAGGGCTTAAGCTTAGTTTATACAGCCCCTTATAAGCATGTGCTACCCAAATATCCCCCTTGTTATCCTGTTCTACATATCTGGACGGAGCATCAAAGCCTGCAATTTTTGTAGCAAACTTTAATCCTGCTGCCGGAGATCCTGTAAAAAGCGAAAGACCGGTATAAGTACCCTGAACAAGGTAATTCGGATTTGAGTTTAGCTTTTTAATTGTCCAGCCACCAGATGATCTCGATAACCAATCGATTTTATCGCCGTTTACTTTAAATGTGCCGCTATTGTGTCCACAGATCAACTCATTATCAATAATGGTGAGTTCCCATACCTGCCCTTGCGAATTAGAGATTAACCGAAAATTAAAGGGTAAGAGGTTATCTGGCGACCACTCGCTATAAAATAAGCCCTGATTGGTGCCAAGATAAATTTTATTATTAAAGATAATGCTGGAGTAAACAGTACCAAACTGACCTGTTTTATCAAAATAAAAATATAAGGGAGAGTTAAGTTCTATACGGTCGATCCCATTATCAAGACCTGTCCAAAGATTTTGTTCATTATCGGCATATAAACTTAAAACAGTATTGTTCTGTAAACCGCTCGATTTATTGATCCGTTGCACGACCCTTCCATTTTCATCAATAATGATGAGGCCATTAAGAATAGTGCCGTAAGCAAAATATTTACCCAATAAACTTACTCCATTATTAAGTTGGTAGGTTTTAAGATAGCCATTTGCTGGTGTGTTTAGCGGCGTAAAATCTTTTCCGTCATAAGTAAATAATCCGTTTTTACTGGTGCCAATAATGAGGCCATTGGTTTTATAAGGAAGGATAGAAAGAATTCCCTCTTTGCCAAGTTTTTCACTGCTTGGGATATGGATTAACTTGTTGCCAATGAGCTCGAACAAACCTTTTTCCAGCACTTCAATTATGTACCTTTTGTTCACCTTATGAAGAAACAGAAAGGAAGATGGCGATTTTACAACCTCGATTTTGTTGTTTTTATAGAGAAATATTTTCGAAAAGGATTGAAAGATTACCCTATCCTGATCTACATAGATTTTCCAGACTTCATCATTGATTTTTATTCCTTTTGGCAAAAGATTGGTAAGTGAGCTATAGGTTAACCTGTTGCTTTTAATCGACCAAAAGCCAAATTCACCAAAGCTACCGGTATAAATTCTTCCTTTATCATCTGTTGCGACCGATCTAACAATTTGCCTGTTGGGCATCTGATATTTCTGCCAGTAGCGGCCATCAAAAGTTAAAAGTCCTTCAGCATTGCCAAAGTACATCACACCATTTTTATCTTTTGCTATACTCCAGTTCTGGTTTCCTGACGAATAAACAGATTTTGGATAATTTTCTATATATGGAACGCCTATGCTTTTAATTTCTGATGCATGGGCATTTATTGCGAAGCAGGATAATAATAATAATACGAGCCGGAAATAGTTTAGCATAAAATGGTTAATAGGTAAAGCCATTAATACACAAAGTAAATGAAAAATTGTTTAATAAGGTGGTTAATAGGTAATGATCGAGATCTGTTTGTTGATAGTCAATGGTTCATAGTTAATGGCTGTTTGCCATTTCCGTTAGATATTGACTTAATCTCACAATGAATTTTTTAACTTCGAAATCATCTTACAAAGTTGTTCGTATTCAGCATAAAGTCTTTTAAACTCAGTCTCTGTAATGTAATCTCTGGAGAAAGCCATAAATAGGCAACTCACCACCTCCAATCCAGAACGGACAGAATAAGTTAAGAATCTTGAAAATTCAGCTTTTGATTGTCCCATGCAACCTTCGGCAATATTAAGGTTGACTGAATCAGCTGCTTTCTTAATTTGATTAGCTAAACTGAAAAGTTCTATCCTAGGAAAGCTTTTTGCTATAATATCTATTTCGTTACTGAGTTTAAATGAAACCTGCCAACCTTTAATTCTTCAAATTTGAAAGCCATAATGTTAAATTTGAAATAAATATAATTATCTCTCTCAACTTTATGTCTTTAATTTTATAGTTATTAACTCTTTGACTATTAACGAATATGCTGCGAAATATGGCTATTGACCATTAGACTACTAACCATCAACTAATAGGCAATAAGCACGGTTTAACTTTTCACTGCTACCGGCTGCGGAACCTTCACATAATAGCCTGTGCCATCGTAAGGGCGCTTGCGTGGATTGGTAGTGCACTCCACCGAGCAACAGCCCTGAAGCTGATCGCCGCATTCATCGCATTGCGTAATGTGCTCATTACATTCTGGGTTGGCGCAGTTGATCATTTTAGGGGTAGTTTTACCACAGTTATAACAAACTGAAACAATGGTAGGGTTTACCTTATTTACATCAACAGCAATGCGGTTGTCGAAAACATAACACTTACCTTCAAAATCCTTTCCACCCGCTTCTTTTCCATATTTAATAATGCCACCATGTAATTGGTAAACATCGTTAAAGCCATGGTGTAAAAGCAAAGCAGAAGCTTTTTCGCATTTAATACCTCCGGTACAATAGGTTAATATTTTCTTGTCTTTATATTGGGCAAGTTGATTAATCTGTTCAGGGAAATCGCGGAAATTCTCGATATCGAGTGTTAATGCATTTTTAAATTTACCAAGATTGTGCTCATAATTGGAGCGGACATCCAGAATAATTACATCCTCATCATCTTTCATTTTCATGAAATCTACAGGCTCTAAATGTTTACCCGTTTTTTCGTTCGGATTAATGATCGAGGTATCTCTTAAACCAGAATGAACAATTTCGGATTTATAACGGCAGTGCATTTTCAGGAACGAGGGCTCCTCAACATCATCTATTTTAAACTCTGTTTTTGCAAACCTTTCATCGGCATGTACGGCTTTCATGTAAGCGTCGCAAGCCTCAACCGTACCAGAAACAGTGCCGTTTAAACCTTCATCGGCAACGATAATACGGCCAACTAAACCTAATGATTTACAAAATTTAAGGTGATCGGCAGCAAATTGTTCTGCCTCTGCTATGTAACTATAGCAATAGTAAAGTAGTGTTTGATATTTTTCCATAACGCTGTTGATACCGTTGCAAACGGCGTTTAAAGCGGGGCAAAGATAATAAAAAAAGGTAGAACGTAGAAGGCAGGGTGGAAGGTTTTTAACTCCCGATTTCAGAATCTTCCTTTTTTTAGGAAAAACATCTAAAATTGGTTTCAGTAAACCTTACGCCTAATACCCTCCTCCTTAAACCATATTACAAGGTGTAAGCTATTCTAAATCCTTGTGTTAATTTGCGGGCACCGTCGTAAGCAAAGCCATAACTGGCCCTTAGTACCAGACGCTGGAAGCCGAAATAAAATTCTTTATAATTTCTTTTTTCTGGAGAAGACAAATAACCACCTCCAATAAATTCTTCCAATTTAGCTTTACGCAGTAACGGCACTTTATTTGTGAAAAAGCCTGCAAAGTTATGCTCTAAATGCGCTTCGAAGTATTGCTGGTTGGTGCTAAACTGATAAAAATCTAAAAATTGAAACTTCCTTATGTTAGGAGGGAAGATGGTAGATATATTACCTGAAAAATGTTTGAAGTCAGGATAGTACATCTTTGCATTATTAAGAAACTTTCCTGCCCCAACCAAAAATGAACTATAACCCAATAACCCTAAGCTAATTCTGTCCTGATAAACTTCTGCTTTTACAAAATCGTAATCAACATCGCTATTTAAAACGTTGTTAAATCCTTTTTTATATAATATCGTAATTCTAGGAAAGTGAGATTCGGTATAAAACTTGCCATCTGGACGGGTAATGTATTTCTGGCCAATGGTGTAGGTTAAACTTACAGTTGCACTTAGGGAGTTGTACGTAGGGAAAAGTGGCGTTTCTACAGTTGGACTGAAAGGATTGTTCGATGTAAATTCCCTATCCTTGGCATCGATAAACTTAAATGTGGAGTTATTGATTAAATTTTTGTTCCTGCTGTAATCTACACTTGCACTTCCCTGCAATCCTGTTGCCAGTTCTCTGGTTGTGTTAATGTTAATGAAGCTTTTCTCGTAAAATTTCGAGAAGTTTTTTTCGTAAAGCAATGAGTTAATGGTATTGCCTAACGCAGTCATTGAGCCCAGATTATTTAGGTCAAAAATGCCATTTCCGAACGATGCACCTATACTGGCCCTTTTAAGCGGATTGTAATAGTAACTTCCGGTTAAACTTCCGGTAAGTTTTTGGTTGGCAAAACCATACCTCAGTTCAGGCCGGATAGAGTAAGATCTTCTATTCTCGAAATCCTTTCTGTAGGTAACCCCATATTTTACTGCAAAACCTTCTACGGTATTGTAAAATATAGCTTTAAGTACCGGATCGAAAGACCAATATTCCTTATCATAGCGATCGTTAACACTATATCCTCTAAGCAGCAATTTGCCAATGCCAAATTTATTGTTGTCTTTTTCTAGTGAGTCGAGATACTTTTTCGATTCCTTTAATTTAGCAATACTATCTTTTTTGACGTAATTAAGCTTTTCATCACCTGTTAAAGGAATCGGCCTGTTGTTTGTCCAGTAGGTAGAGTCTTTTTTGTTCACCATTTCAGTTATTTTCAATATTTCGCCATTGAAAAAGTTTTTAGGAAACTTAGGGTCAACATTGTAATTGCTATAAATACCAACAAAATAGCCTGCGATTTTAAAGCCCAATACATTACCCGCAAATTGAAAATTGATGGCGGTAGGCATATAAACCTCCTTAACCTTGGTAAATTGTTGGCTGATGTTTAAGGTATCGATAAAGTTGATCCCCGATTTTTTAGTTAAATAAACATCGGTATTGTAAATTCTCCAGCTGCCATCAATAATGTAAATAATTCCCCTAAACACAGGGTCATTTTCACGACGGGGGATGACCTCGATTTTGTGGATCAGTTCTCCATTCTCTTTGGTTTCGCCAAGCAACTTGTATTTATAGTAAAACAGGGCATTGTCTGCAATTGGTGAAATGAAGCCCCTGGTGCTTAATTTGTTTTCGAGCAGGTAATTATCATAAAAATTAATAATGAGATCAGATGCTTTATTAAAACTGAAAGCATTGTTTCTTCCGGCAACTTTTGATGAAATCATTTCTTCGTGCACATCATTAGGCCTTCTGAAATTAAACTTACTCTGCGATTCTGATAAATAAATGATGCCTTTTCGATTGGTATCGAGCTCCAGAACTTTTTGGATATCCCGACCGAAAAACTTTTTAGGGGCACCCCTTAAACGTTGTACGCCTTTAATGTAAACATCACAACTAAATTCCTTAACTTCATCTAGATGGGTTTTTCTCTGTTTGATGGTTTTGCGGATAATGGCATAAGCCGGATCTTCGGCATTTGCCCTGATGTTTACATTTTCTAAAGTATAACTTTCAGATGTTAGGGTTACATTGAGCGAAATATCGTCGGTAAGGTTGATGATGTGTTCCTGCTGTTTATAGCCCACTGCCCTGAAATTTAACGTGTATTCTCCCGTTTTTAGCTTCATCGAATATCTTCCGTCAACATTTGCAGACGTGCCGGTAGTGGTGTTTTTTAAATAAACTGATGCAAAAGGAACAGGCTGTCCGTTGGTATCTTTAACTACACCTGTAATGGTAAATTGTTGAGCAAAAACAAAATTGGTGAGGCCACAAAAAAATAGGAGCGCGCAAATTCTTATCATAAATTGGATTAGTAAGCTATAAATATCGAATAACTTTTAAGACTATACATACAGGGGGGTGTTAAAGTTTGTTAAGATTGAAAAAAATAATAACAGTTGATTATTATAAGAAGTTGTTTTCATTTATTTAAAAGCTATTCTAATCGGTATCCCTTAGAAATAATTTTGAATTCACTTCCCGTGGATGAAGTTTTAATCACATAACAGGATAAATCGGTATCAATTAATCCACGCCATTTTCCCTTAAATCTGATAAGATCGACATCTTCCGCCGAAGATATAAATGCATCATCAATACAATCATCCGCTACTATCCCAAAATTCATATCAATGCGCATCCAATATACATCTTCAAACAAAAGTTTTCCTATTCCACTGTCGTACCAATCAATTTCAAAGCTGATAGTATCTTGTTTTCCTGGTTTAGTTCTATCTATTTCGACTCTCTTTATTACTGAGTCGTGCCAGTATAATTCATCAAATTTCATATTGGATAGTAATTAGTTTTTGCGACCATAACTAGTAGCACCATTCGATAAGATATGGGTTTTGTCGGATTTGGAAATAATAGTAGTGCTAATTTTTTTAAAATCTATAAATCTTGTGTTAATTAATTAATTGATCAAACGTTTGTCTGCAATATATAGGTATAAAATTGCCTTTTTAGGTCTGTAAAGACTTTTTTTTATAACTTTGGGCGTAAAATCAACCATATCAAAAGGCCATGTATAAAACATTACAACCTGTTCTTCAGAAAGAACTTGAAGAAATCGAAAACGCTGGATTATTTAAACGCGAAAGAATTATTATTACCCCTCAGGGTGCCGACATTAAAGTAAGTGGCGGTGCTGAAGTAGTTAACTTTTGCGCAAATAATTATTTAGGGCTCTCTTCTCATCCAAAGGTGATAGAAGCGGCTAAAAAAGCGATCGACGATCATGGTTATGGAATGTCTTCGGTACGTTTTATCTGTGGTACACAAGATGTACACAAAGAATTGGAGGCTAAAATTTCTAAATTTTTAGGCACAGAAGATACCATTTTGTATGCTGCTGCATTTGATGCCAATGGTGGTGTTTTTGAACCATTATTTAATGCAGAAGATGCCATTATTTCTGATGAATTAAATCATGCATCAATTATCGACGGTGTTAGATTGTGTAAAGCACAACGTTTCCGTTATAAAAATGCAGATATGGAAGATTTGGAAAAACAGTTAATCGCGGCTAAAGATTGCAGACATAGAATTATTGTTACCGATGGTGCTTTCTCGATGGACGGATCAGTTGCTCCGCTGGATAAAATTGCAGATCTGGCTGATAAATACGAGGCCTTGATTATGATCGATGAATCGCACTGTACAGGTTTTATCGGTAAAAATGGCCGCGGAACACATGAGCACTTCAATGTAATGGACCGTATCGATATCATTACCGGTACTTTAGGTAAAGCTTTAGGTGGTGCATCTGGCGGTTTTACCTCAGGTAAAAAAGAAATTATCGATATGTTGCGTCAGCGTTCACGTCCTTATTTGTTCTCTAATACTTTAGCACCAGCAATTGCAGGTGCATCTATCGCAGTATTAGATATGTTAAGCGAAACCACATCATTAAGAGATAAACTAGAAAACAATACGAAGTATTTCCGTGAGAAAATGACTGAGGCTGGTTTCGATATTAAACCAGGTTTCCATCCAATTGTTCCGGTAATGTTGTACGATGCAAAAATTGCACAACAATTTGCTGCTAAAATGTTAGAAGAAGGTATTTATGTAATCGGGTTCTTTTATCCGGTTGTGCCTCAGGGCAAAGCGAGGATCCGTGTACAGTTATCAGCAGGACATGAGCAACATCACTTAGATAAAGCGATTGCCGCATTTACTAAGGTAGGGAAAGAATTGGGTGTAATTTAAAACCTATATATCTACGATAACTATAAAAGCCGCTTAAGCGGCTTTTATAGTTTATGGGTTCATTTTCTTTTATAATGGTATTGTAAACAGATTATTTGAACCCATCAACCCTAAAATTATTGGATAATTTGACGTATATTTGAAGCCATGTTACAGGACAAAATAACACAATATACCGATAAAATTAATGCTTTCGTAACTGAAAAAGCAGACGAGTTGGAGCAATTCCGCATCAAGTATTTAGGAAGCAAAGGCATCATTAAAGAGATTTTCGACGAATTCAAATCTGTTTCTGTTGAAGAAAAAAGATCGTTAGGTAAAGTTTTAAATGAGTTTAAGCAACTTGCCGAATCAAAATACCTCACCTTAAAAGAATCTACAGAAAGTGCTGATGTAAAAACGGAAAGTTCACAACAAGACTTAACTTTACCGGGTGAAGGTTTCGAGATTGGTTCGCGCCACCCTTTAGCCTTAGTGCGTAGAGAAATTGTAGAGATTTTTGCTAAGCTTGGTTTTACAGTAGCAGAAGGTCCTGAAATTGAAGATGATTGGCATAACTTCTCTGCACTGAACTTCCCTGAAGAGCATCCTGCAAGAGATATGCAAGATACTTTCTTCATTAAAAAAGGTGGAGAAAAAGGCGATATTGCACTGCGTACGCATACTTCTTCCGTGCAGGTGCGCATGATGGAACAGGGCCAGCCACCATTCAGGGCAATTATGCCAGGCCGTGTTTACCGTAATGAGGCCATTTCTGCACGTGCACACTGCTTTTTTCATCAGGTAGAAGGTTTGTATGTTGATGAAAATGTTTCATTCGCCGATTTAAAGCAAACTTTATTTTATTTCGTTCAGGAATTATACGGAGAAGGTACAAAAGTGCGTTTCCGCCCATCATATTTCCCTTTTACTGAGCCATCTGCAGAGATGGATATTTCATGTACCATTTGTAAAGGAGTAGGCTGCCAGTTTTGTAAATACAGTGGTTGGGTAGAAATTTTGGGCTGCGGTATGGTAGATCCCAATGTTTTGGAAAACTGTGGTATCGATTCGAAAAAATATAGCGGTTTTGCATTTGGAATGGGAATAGAACGCATTACCAATCTGAAATACGAAATTAAAGATCTGCGTTTATTCTCTGAAAACGACGTACGTTTCTTGAAGCAATTTAAATCTGCTTTAATTTAATGATGAAGTATTTATATAGCATATTGTTTGTACTCTTGATTGCCACAGGCTGTGGTAAAGATGAAGGTTACATTCCTGATGTGCCGGTAAATTATAATGTAACACTTCAAGAGTTTTCCATTAAGCAAAAAGATAATGTTATGCTAGTTGCTGATCGGGGTGTTGGCGGTTTAATTATTGTGAGAATATCATCTAACAGTTATGTCGTATTTGATCGTTGTAGTACTGTAAATCCAGAGAAAATTTGTAAAGTAGTGCCCGATGATAGTGGATTTACCGCAACCGATCCGTGTTCTGGCGCAAAATTTTCACTGCTTGATGGAAGTCCACAAAAAGCACCCGCAGAAAGAAGTTTGAAAGCATATAATATTTCGTTGCAGGGCAATACACTATTACACGTAAGCAATTAAAATGGAAGCTGAAAAAATAAAAGAAACAGTAAAAAAGGCTGCCAAAGAACTATTTAGAAAATACGGTTATCATAAAACCAGTGTAAACGAAATTGCCAAAAAGGCACGCATTGCCAAAGCAACAATTTACAAATATTTCGAAAGTAAAGAACAGGTGCTGGATAGTATCCTGATGGATTACCTTGATCAGAATCTTCACGAAATCCTGCATAATAAATTAAGCTATGCATCAGAAGAAGAACATTTAAAAGCATTGGTGATGAAAACCAGCCGTTTATCTTTTACTGCGTGTAACGAATTTATCGGGTGGGATTTTGTTCGTGAAAATGCAAACTCTCAGGAATTCTTAAAACACTTATCAGATCAGCTAGAGGCTTTGTTGTTAGCTGCTTACCTGCAATTGGATAACTTTAAGAATAACCCTGCCAGAAGGGAAGGATTGGCCTTTCTGTTAAAAGCCAGTAAGAGCATCGTATTTTCATTTGCATTTACCTCTGTTAGCGATTCTGACGTTCGTAAGAACTTTGTAAGTTTCCAGAAAGAAATATTGCCATTTTTAGTAAAAGCTGCACTTTAAATAGAAAAGTCTTTAATAACAGGTTCGTCATCTCGACCGGAGCATGGCGGAGCGGAGAGATCTAATCAAATTGCCCTCCAGGTAGATTTAGCTTAGCTGAGCACTTCGTGGTTCTCAGCTGCGTTGCACTTCGCTCGAAATGATGATATGTCGCATACTATCACAATCTGGTCTTAGCATCCCCAATGCTATTAAGTTAAGCTATTTATATGCTTGGTGCAACCTGCTTTTATTTTGCCGAACTTTAATTCTGGGAAAGCTTCTTGTTGGCTTTACCGCAACTACAGTTTTAGAAATTTGCTCTATTAGC
>NZ_CAKKMS010000005.1 GCF_918698245.1 Pedobacter sp. Bi126
GCTAATAGAGCAAATTTCTAAAACTGTAGTTGCGGTAAAGCCAACAAGAAGCTTTCCCAGAATTAAAGTTCGGCAAAATAAAAGCAGGTTGCACCAAGCATATAAATAGCTTAACTTAATAGCATTGGGGACGCTACAACTATAAAAGACGCTACAGCTAGAAAATTTTGGGTTAAAGATTCTTCATTGTGCTCAGAATGACATCCTATAAAAAAAACAATGAATTAATGACAACTGACAAATTAACTACCCAGTACCTTCAAAATTGCACTGGCTTTCAACAAACACTCTTCGTATTCTAAAATGGCATTGCTTTGGTAGGTAATGGCTCCCCCAACCTGAAAGGACAAATAACCAGATTCAGCATTGTACAAAATACTCCGGATAACCACGTTAAAATCGAAATCACCATCTGGACTGATGCAGCCAAAGGAACCGGAATAAATACCTCTTTTGGTTACTTCATATTCTTCAATTAATTTCATTGCTTTTACCTTTGGCGCACCTGTCATAGAGCCCATTGGAAATGCATTTTTAATGGCGTCGATAAAGTGAACCGCTGGATTTAGTTTACAGCTAATGGTAGAAATCATTTGATGGACCTGTGGGAAGCTGTAGATGCCAAATAATTCATCAACAGTAACAGAACCCTTAACGGCCGATTTAGTGAGGTCGTGGCGTACCAGATCAACAATCATTACATTTTCTGCCTGCTCTTTAATATCATTCCTGAGTTGCAGCTTTATGGCTTCATCTTCTGCCAGATCAGAACTTCGTTTTGCAGTGCCTTTTATTGGTTGTGAAGTGAGTTTCGATCCACGTTTGCATAAAAACCGTTCTGGCGTTGCAGATAAAATATATTTACCCTGAACTTTAAAATAGCCAGCAAATGGGGTAGGAGAAACCTGGTTTAACACCTCGAAAGTTTGAACGGGATCTATTTCTATATTTTCAGCAAAAAACTCCTGACAGAAGTTAACTTCATAAATGTCGCCACGAATAATATGATCTCTTAAAGCCTCGACCTTATGGATATATTGATTTTTTGATAATCTTTGTGCTATTGTTATCGCTTTCGATTGATTTTTTACCTGAAGCTGAAAGGATTCGATATCTGCTAAAATGGAAGGATGACCAAGCAAAACCTCCGCCTTGCCATCTTTAAAGGCGATTAAATATTTTGGAACAAAAAAGTAAAGATCAGGGAAGTCTAAGTTGTCAGAATTATTAGAATTTAACTCTTCAATTTCGTTTTTTAAATCGTAGCTGAAAAAGCCAAAAATCCACTGTTTATGCGTAGCATAAAAGCTTTTTAGTTGATCAAACGCATTACCTACCGCGCATTTTAGTTCATGATGTGCATCAGCTGCGATAATGAAATCGTAGGCCGAGTAGGCATCTTTGTAGTTATTTGAATCTAAAAAGCAGCAAACCTCGAACTTGTTGGCCCAATGCAAAGCTTTTTGTTTAAAATTGGATATGTTTTGTGTGGTTTTCAAGCTGCGGCAAAGGTAAAAATAGCGTTGATAATTGTAAGAAATTAATTTTTATCTTGAATGATAATTATGTTATGAAAGTAAAGTATCTGTTTTGTCTATGTATCAGTTTATTAATATTGGGATGCTCGAGGATTGAGCATAGAAAAATTCATTTGTACGAACTCCAGAAGGCAAAAGTAAAAATGGATATGACGGATGATTCATGTGCTATAGTAGATATTATAGAATATTTTCCAAACACACAAAAGGATGAGACAAATAAACAATTAGCAAACTTATATTTATGCAGACAACAATCTACTGGAGATACGCTTTATGTCTTCGCTGATTGTGATCCCGAGAAAAGTATTCCTTTTGACAATAATGTTTGCATTATGAAAAGCGATATTAAAACTAGCATTCCAAAAGAGATTGTTGTTTCTGTTCCTCGGGATCTTGTAATTCCGAAAGGAGCTAAATATGTTTTCTCCAATTTATTTTGGCTATTAGATTAGTGAGAAAAGCAATGTTACCACTTAATCCATTAATCACATTAAAAATGTGGACCTCCTGTATCATCGTTAAAAACGAAGACGATCGTAAAGAGCAATAGGCGACGTAAACAAAAAAAGCAACCCGATTGTGGGTTGCTTTTCTTTTATGAACCGTCAACCTGAATTTATTTCTAGACGACGGAATCTTATGTTTTAACGTAACTCCAAAGTTTGTGCTCTATCTGGTCCTACTGAAAGGAATTTGATCGGCACTTCTAATTCTTTTTCTAAGAACGCTATATAATCAGTTAATTTAGCTGGGATTTCATCTACAGAAGTAATTTTAGTTACATCAGTAGCCCAACCATCAATTGCTTTCAATACTGGTTTTGGTTCGATTGAAATGATGTCGTATGGCATGTAATCGATCGTTTCGCCATTGTATTCGTAGTGCGTACAAGCATAAATGGTATCGAAAGTATCCAAAACATCAGCTTTCATCATAATTAATTCGGTTACCCCGTTTAACATGATGGCATATTTTAATGCAGGAAGATCGATCCAGCCACAACGACGGGCACGACCTGTAGTTGCGCCAAATTCGTGACCTAAAGCGCGTAAATTTTCGCCAACTTCGTTATCTAATTCAGTAGGGAAAGGGCCGCCACCAACACGTGTGCAATATGCTTTGAAGATACCATAAACAGCACCTACTTTATTTGGTGCAATACCTAAACCAGTACAGGCACCTGCAGTTGTGGTGTTACTAGAAGTTACAAAAGGATATGAACCAAAATCTACGTCTAATAACGTTCCCTGGGCACCTTCTGCTAAAACAGCTTTTCCTTCTTTTAAGAAACCGTTCACATAATGTTCGCTATCAACATGAGGGATGGTTTTTAAGAATTCGATTGCTTCAAAGAATGATGCTTCTTTCTCAGCCAATTCATATTCGAAACCTTCGTAATGAGAAAGGATTTCAGTATGTTTTTCTACCAATTTGGCATAACGTTCTTTGAAATCAGGTAGAGTAGTATCACCAACGCGTAAACCGTTACGGCCAGTTTTATCCATATAAGTCGGACCAATACCTTTTAGGGTTGATCCAATTTTATTTTTACCCATGCGCGCTTCGTTTGCAGCATCCAATAATTGGTGGGTTGGTAAAATTAAGTGCGCTTTACGGGCAATCACCAATTTACCATCGGCAACAGGATCATGACCAGCTTTTTTTAAATTATCTAACTCTCTTTTTAGGATAATAGGGTCGATTACTACACCATTACCAATAAGATTCATGGTTTTTTCGTTAAAAATTCCTGAAGGGATTGTGTTTAAAACGAATTTTTTGCCATCGAACTCTAAAGTATGTCCGGCATTTGGGCCACCCTGAAAACGGGCAATAAGATCATATTTTGGACTTAGTACATCAACGATTTTTCCCTTTCCTTCATCACCCCATTGCAGGCCGAGAAGTACATCTACTTGCGTCATTATTTAATAAATTAAGCTGGTTTTATTTGTATTTTGATTTAATTTTGTACAATTTTTGCGGCTGTTACTGCGCTTTCGTTTACTTTTCTGGCCATACTGCAATCAGAGCAGAAACCATAAAGATTTAACGAATGGTGTTTTACATCAAATTTTAAAAGATCACCAACCATGGTTTGGATCTGGTGGATGCGTGGATCGCAGAATTCTACTACTTTACCACATTCGATACAGATTACGTGATCGTGCTGGCGGTAACCATAAGATTTTTCGAATTGTGCCATATTTTTACCAAACTGATGTTTGGTAACTAAATCGCATGAAACCAGTAACTCCAATGTGTTATAAACCGTAGCACGACTTACGCGGTACTTTTGGTTTTTCATGTGGATATAAAGGGTTTCTACATCAAAGTGGTCGTTTCTTGAATATATTTCTTCCAATATAGCGAAACGCTCTGGTGTTTTACGTAGATTTTTGTTTTCTAAATAAGCCTCAAAAATCTTGCGAACGAGCTCATTTGTTTTTTGTTCAGACATAGTTTTTAAACTCCATTCAAAGGTAGGTAAATTGTTTTGAAAAACGATTACACCGATGAAATGATTACATAGATTTGGTAATTTTTGATTGTTGTAATAAGCTGGAGTTATGGAGTTCAATCTGCAAATAGCGTGTAACTTAGCATCTAGACTTCTAGCTCCGGACTTCCGACTTTCGGACTAATTAGGCGTCAAACCTCGTTACTCCTGTAACACCTCTAACTTTTAATAAATTTTTAATCAGATTTTCCAGGTGTTCGGTATCATTTACGAAAATCATAATCGAACCATCAAAAATCCCTTCATTGGTATCAACAGTAATCGATCTCATATTTACTTTAAAGTCGGTAGAAATAACCCTGGTAATGTTATTGATCAAACCTACATCATCAATGCCTACAATGCGTAAGCCAGTTAAGAAAGTTAATTCCTGCTGTTTGTTCCATTTAGCTTTCACCACGCGATAACCATAATTAGCCATTAGCTGTGCTGCGTTAGGGCAGTTGGTACGGTGTATTTTAATACCTTCACTCACGGTAATAAAGCCAAAAACATCATCACCGGGAATCGGGTTACAACAGGCAGCCAGGGTATAATCAATGCGCTGCATGTCTTCGCCAATCAATAAAATATCAGATTCACCGCCTTTAATTTTACTCTTGATTCCGTCAACTGAAAGATTTTCAGGACGTTCTGGTCCGCGGTTTTCAACTTCTTTCTCACTCGATAGATACTCTTTTATATCTTTCAGTTCGATTTTTCCTAAAGCAACATTAACGAAAAGCTCTTGTGTAGAAGGCAGTTTAAAGAAATAACTTAGCTTTTGTAGATTGTCGGTATTGTAGGTGATTTTTAACGATTTTAGCTTCCTTTCTAAGATTTCCTTCCCATTTTCGGCAATTTTCCGCTTTTCTTCTTTTAAAGATGATTTAATTTTCGATTTAGCCTTGGCAGTAACCACCACATTTAGCCAATCTTCTTTAGGTGTTTGTTTGCTTGAGGTGATAATCTCCACCTGATCGCCATTTTGAAGCTTATACGAAATAGGAACCAGTTTGTGATTTACTTTAGCGCCTATACAGGTTGCACCTACATCGGTATGGATCTCGAAAGCAAAATCTAACGCGGTAGCACCTAAAGGCAGCTGAATCAAGGCGCCTTTTGGCGTGAAAATAAAAATCTCATCCGAGAAAAGGTTCATCTTGAAATCGTCCAGGAAGTCTAAAGCATTGGCTTCCGGGTTGCTCAGCATTTCGCGGACTTTCTGGATCCACTGATCCAGACCGTTATCATTACTCGATTCTTTGTATTTCCAGTGTGCAGCAAAACCTTTCTCTGCAATTTCGTTCATGCGTTGTGTACGGATCTGTACCTCAACCCATTGTCCGCGTGGTCCCATTACCGTAGTATGCAAACTTTCGTAGCCATTTCCTTTTGGAGAGGAAACCCAATCGCGTAAACGATCAGGATTTGGACGATATAAATCGGTAACAATAGAATACGCTTTCCAGCAATCGGCCTTTTCATTTTCAGGTGCCGAGTCCAAAATAATCCGGATGGCAAAAAGATCGTAAACCTCTTCGAAAGGAATATTTTTCTTTTTCATCTTGTTCCAGATGGAGTGGATTGATTTGGGTCTGCCGTAAACATCGGCCACTAATCCTTGTTCGTGAACAATTTCATCAATCGGTTCGACGAATTTTTTGATGAAAAGCGCACGTTCAGCTTTTTTCTCGTTTAATTTTTTTGCAATGAATTTGTAAGTGTCAGGGTCGAGATATTTCATCGAAAGATCTTCCAACTCTGATTTTATGGCATATAAACCCAATCTATGGGCTAATGGTGCATATAAATAAATGGTTTCTGAAGCGATTTTAAGCTGCTTGTGGCGGGGCATAAAATCCATTGTACGCATGTTATGCAAACGATCGGCAAGTTTGATCAGGATTACCCTCACATCATCTGCCAGGGTAAGCAACATTTTACGGAAATTCTCAGCCTGTAAAGAGCTATTGGTGTCGAAAACGCCAGATATTTTGGTTAAACCATCGATAATTTTAGCGGTTTTCTTGCCAAATTCGCGTTCAATATCTTCTAAAGTGATATCGGTATCTTCTACCACATCGTGCAATAAGGCACATACAATAGAGGTTGTTCCTAAGCCAATTTCTTCAGCGGCAATCTGCGCTACAGCAATAGGGTGATAGATATAAGGTTCGCCAGACTTTCGGCGCATATCTTTATGGCTTTCCAGTGCCATATCGAAAGCTTTCCTGATTTCTTTTTTATCGCCCTTTTGTAAAGTAGATTTACTTGCCCGTAGTAATGCCCTATATCTTTTTAGAATCTCTTGCTTTTCCGCCTCTAAATCAATCACTAACTCTGTTTTCATTTGTATTTTTTGCGTAAAAATTGCGTCTTATTTATGAATAAAACTTATATTAGTTTTGTGAAACACCTAATATATGAAATAACACCTAACTTTGTAAAAGTATAAATTTATGAAAATTAAAGGGCTCTTTTTTCTTTGTATTGTAATGATTTGTAGCATTTCGCTACGGGCTCAGGATCCTGCTGCGCCAATATTCCCTAAATTGGGTAAAAGCGATACAATAAGAGTAGCCTCAACAAATGATAATGGTGTAATGATTCCATGGATGCAGCTTAACGAAGTATCTATTTACGCGGCTAGAATCTGGAAATCGCCGGCAGAACAGGCCGCATATAACCGATTAAGGTATAATGTATTAAAAGTAATGCCCTACGCCTTATTTGCAAAGCGCAGATATGAGCAATTAGAGCAGGATATTGCCCGTACGCCGGAGAAAAAGGAACAAAAACAACTGGTTAAACAATGTGATAAAGAAATTAAAGATATGTTTAACCGCGAAATTAAAGAATTAACCATTACTCAAGGTCAGATTTTGACGAAACTGATCGATCGTGAAGTGGGCAGAACAACATATGATATTGTAAAGCAGACCAAAGGCGGTTTCGCTGCGTTTTCTTATCAGATTGTGGCCCGAGTGGTAGGACATAATTTAAAAAGCACTTACGATCCGAACGAGGATAGGGATATAGAATCTATTATCCGTACCTCAGGATTTTATCAATAACATATAATGCAGGAACGCATTCCGAATATTTATTCATTTAAGGTTAAAAAAATTAATGGCGAAGAGCAGCCATTATCTGCCTATCGCAATAAAGTTGTTTTAATTGTAAATACAGCCTCCGAATGTGGCTTTACACCACAATTAAAGGAATTACAGCAGTTAAAAGACGAAATTAATAGCCCTGATTTTGAAATTTTGGGTTTTCCGACCAACGATTTTGGAAAGCAGGAACCGCTTAATGGATCCGATATTGCATCTTTCTGTGAAATTAACCATGGCGTAAAATTTCCGGTTTTTGATAAGATTATGGTACGTGGTGCACATGCCCACCCGCTTTATCAATTTCTGAGCGATAAAAAACAAAACTCAAAATTAAGTTCAAAACCCCGTTGGAACTTTCATAAATATATCGTGAACAAAAATGGCGAGTTGGAAGATTATTTCTTACCCTTCACCAAGCCATTAAGTTCGAAAATTAAAAAGAAAATTCAGCAACTGCTGAGCCAAAATGCCCAATAATTACATCATGAAGTTAGATATTTTAGTTATAGCCGTGCATCCTGATGACGCAGAGCTTTGCTGTTCAGGTACTATTTTAAAACATATTGCCCTTGGTAAAAAAGTTGGAATAGTAGATTTAACGAGAGGCGAGCTGGGTACGCGTGGCACTGCAGAAACAAGGGATGAAGAGGCCGCAGACTCTGCAAAAATTTTAGGTTTACATGTTCGCGAGAATTTGAGAATGAGGGATGGCTTTTTTCAGAATGATGAATTTCACCGTTTAGAAGTAATTAAAGCCATCAGGAAATACCAACCAGAAATTATTTTAAGCAATGCGCTGGAAGACCGTCACCCTGATCATGGACGTGCAGGCGATTTGGTGTACGATTCGGTTTTTTTATCAGGCTTGCCAAAAATAGAAACATCAATAGATGGCGTTAAGCAAGAAGCGCACCGCCCAAGGTTATTATTGCAATATATTCAAGACAGGTACTTAAAACCTGATATCATTGTGGATATATCTGACCATATGGATAAGAAAATTGAATCGATCAAAGCTTTTAAAACACAATTTTATAATCCTGATGTAGATGGCTTGCAAACCTATATTTCTTCACCAGAGTTTTTCGAAAGCGTAATTGGCCGTTCGAGAGAATTTGGTAAAAGCATTGGTACCACTTTTGGCGAAGGTTTTACCTCAAGGAAATTATTGGGTGTTGATAGTTTGTTTGATTTAAGGTAACTTTTTTTAACCGCAAAGAAAAGAAGTGTTCCGCAGAGTACGCAAAGCTGTAGGGATTTGTCTTACTAAGATTTCTCTTTCTTTTCCTTAGCGAAAAACTTAGCGCCCTTTGCGGTTATTTTGACAGTCCAACAAAACCGCTCTTCGTTTGTTATTCTCAAAACGAATAATAATGGCGAATATATTCTCTTCTCTCAAAAATGCGTACAACCTTTTCAAACATATAGATTTCGGTAAGTTAGAAGCTTTATCGAAAAAAGTCGATTTACCCAAAATGGTCGAAACCATATCCAATCTGGATGATAAACAGATTCAGGGAATGATGAAAATGATGGGTGGACCGGGTAAAAAGAGAGAATTACCACCAATTGAAGGTGATTTTTACCATTTAGGCGACGAAGCGCTCAACGATGAGGATCGCGAACTCCAGTTAAAAGTGCGTGTTTTTTTAGAAAAAGAAGTAAAACCCATTGTAAACCATTACTGGAACAAAGCCGAATTTCCTTTCGAAATTATTCCAAAACTTGCTGAACTTAATATCTGTGGTTTAACCTATAAAGGTTATGGCTGTCCGGGGAAATCGAATTTGATGGAAGGGATTTTAGCGATGGAAATGGCGCGGATAGATACCTCAATTTCTACTTTTTTTGGTGTACAGAGTGGTTTGGCAATGGGATCGATCTATTTATGTGGATCGGAAGAACAAAAACAGCAATGGTTGCCATTGATGCAGCAATTTAAAATTATCGGTGCATTTGGACTAACTGAACCGGAAGTGGGCTCTGCTGCTGCTGGAGGACTCACTACAACCTGCAAAAAAGTAGATGGCAAATGGATATTAAATGGTCAGAAAAAATGGATCGGTAATGCCACTTTTGCCGATATCTTAATTATTTGGGCGCGAGATGAAGAGAGTGGAGAAGTGAAGGGCTTTATTGTAAAAAAGGATAATCCGGGTTTTGCGGTAGAAAAAATGCAGGATAAAATGGCCCTCAGGATTGTGCAGAATGGAATTATCACTTTAACCAATTGTGAAGTAGAAGAAGCCGATCGCTTACAAAATGCAAACTCATTTAAAGATACAGCAAAGGTATTGCAAATGACAAGGGCAGGGGTGGCCTGGCAGGCTGTTGGCTGCGCACGTGGCGCTTACGAAAATGCATTGGATTATACCCGCACCCGAAAACAGTTTGGTAAACCTATTGCATCTTTTCAATTGATTCAAAACCATTTGGTTGAGATGTTGTCTAATTTAACAGCAATGCAAACATTATGTTTTAGGTTGTCACAATTACAGGATCAGGGCTTGTTGAAAGACGAACACGCTTCGTTAGCCAAGGTATTCTGTTCGTTACGTACACGTGATGTGGTGAGTAAGGCCCGTGAGGTAATGGGTGGAAACGGCATTTTATTGGAATATAATGTAGCACGTTTTGTGGCCGATGCTGAAGCAATTTATTCATATGAGGGTACAAAAGAAATTAATACGCTGATTGTAGGTAGAGCCATAACGGGTTTCTCTGCATTTGTTTAGGTGGAGGGAACTCATGAAGTTTGAAAGGGTAAGAGCAGCTTGGGAAACTTCGTGAGTTTTGAGTTGGAGTAATTAGTTGCTTGCCAGTCTGTGCGTAGTCGAAGGCTGATATAGTAAGATAAATAGCAGGATTTTTTAGGTTAGGAAATGAATGTCAGCATTTCATGGGTGCTGTAGTCCTGCCATTCGCTGTAGTCCCGACGAGAAGTCGGGAGCTGCCGCTGCTGTCAGGTTTATTGAACAAAAGTTAGTGGCCCCTGCAACCTCAAAAATGAAATACTGTTTTGGCCATTTAGCCCTGTTTGAAGCGATACCCTGCAGCAACGAGGTACGAGGCAGCGAAGCGTATAAGCGTAAAACGGGAAGGAACTTAATGTTTTGCACAGGCATAGCGCTACAAGAAAAAGTATTTTAGAATTGGAATAGCGTATTGTAGCCTTGCTTCACTTCATTAAATCGCTTTTAACACCCAGGTTTCTCGGATTCTCCCAATTTTATCCGCCTGCTCTTTCATTTTTTTTAATAATTCAATATCAATATATTTTAGCGAGGAAAGTTGATGCCAAACTGAAGTTGCTTTAGTTGTCAATTTGAAACCTTGTTCAAGAAAGAAATGTTCTGCCTGTTCAAAGCTATCGAACTTATTATCTTCTACATGATGTGCTTCCAGAAACTGAGAAAAATGATCATTGGTTTCATTTTTAAGTGCTGCTCGTTTAACATATACATCAGCAGTGATCCAATAACCACCTCTTTGTTTTAATGATTTATGGATGGTTTTACATAGTGATATCTTTTCTTCATTATTTAAGTATACCAATAAACCTTCATTTATAATACTAATCGGGCCGAGAGGCATTTGATTTATAACATTTGAAAAGGCGTCTTCATCCAAAGCATTTAAAGCTTCGATTTTGAGTTTACCCTTTAGTTGTAATTTCTCATCAATAATTAGCCGATCGACCAAATCTTTTTTGATATCGATTACGCCTTGTAAATCAGTATCCAAATAATAGATAGTCGGATGCCTTAAAACCAGATCCAAGCCTCTGAAAGAATAACCAGAAGAAATTTCTATAATATTTAAAGAGCCTGATGCAAAAAGTAAGCTATCCAGAGATAAATATCTACTCTCAAAATGCACCAAGCGTTTTAAAAATACCTCATCAAAATCTTTATCATATAATTTTTCAAGGGCGTCGTTACCGTAAATTAACTTAACAGCATCAGCAACAAAGGGAATATCCGTTAAACTTTTGGCAAGTAAAAGCGATTTTGCTGATGGACTTATCGAACTATAATCACGATTCATTTGTAATTATACAAAAAAAATCTATGTCTAAAACGGATACTTATTAAATGCTACCTGGCTCATTGCACTTTTTTCGAATAGCGCTATACAGGATTTATTATATTGAGAATCGAAGTTTACTTCTCCAGGCTCCAAAGTTTTCGGAACATTGGCATTTTCCATAAAGAAGTAAACTTTTGTATTGCCGTATTTGGTATGGGGCATTAAATTGCCATAATCTTCCATTTCTTTCCATACCGAATCTTTAACCGTAACTACATAAATGCGCTGTACCGGACCAGTATTGTTTGCATTTCTATACTTGGCAACTTCTTTAAAACCGGCTTTCATGTCCTCAATCCCAGGCTGATCAAAAACAGCCTTAACCATGAAAAAGATCACTACTAAAATGCCTGCAACTAAGAAATAAACTAACCATTTTCCATTCATGCCTACAATAAAGGCAATATTTTTTCCATAACCGTCAAGCCTTCGTCAATATGTTTTTGCTCAATGCAAAGTGCCGGACGAAAGCGTATCGTTTTTTCACCACAGCCCAAAAACATCACATTGTTTTCTAATCCTTTCCCAATAAATGCATTACGCATTTCTTTTGTCGGGAAATCAAAAGAACACAACAAACCTCTTCCACGAACATTTGTCATTTGATCAAATTTATGCGATAGATTTTTCAGTTGATCTCTCAGGTAAGTACCCACTTTTTCAGCATTTTCACAAAGCTGATCTTCCTCTACAATTTGTAAGATCTGCGTTGAACGAACCATGTCAACCAAATTGCCTCCCCACGTTGAGTTAATACGGCTTGGCACTTTAAATACATTGGTTTCAATTTCGTCTACTTTATTACCGACAAGGATACCGCAAACCTGCATTTTTTTTCCAAAAGCGATGATATCTGGTCGAGCTTTTTCACTAAAATGTTGATGGCACCAGAATTTGCCGGTTAACCCAACGCCAGTTTGTACTTCATCATAAATCAAAAAGGCATCATTTTCATCGGCTAAGGCCTTAAGTTGGATCAAAAATTCTTCACGTAAGTGATTATCTCCACCTTCAGATTGGATTGGTTCTACAATTATAGCACAGATATCGTCTTTATTTTCTGTAAAGACTTTTTTGATCTGCGCTAAAGATGTTTCTTCGGTTTGAATGGCATGACTTAAATTATTTCCTGAAAGCGGAAATCTAACTTCCGGGACAGCCACTCTTGGCCAATCGAATTTGGCAAACCACTTGGTTTTATCGGGTAGGGTATTGGTTAAGCTTAAAGTATAACCCGTTCTGCCATGAAAAGCCCTTTCGAAGTGTAAAACCTTAAAACCTTTTTCTTCAGTATATCCCTTTGCAAAGTTTTTCTGAACTTTCCAGTCCATAGCTACCTTAATTGCATTTTCTACTGCTAAACCTCCACCTGCAATAAAAAAAGCATGTGGAAGGTAATCAGGAATACCGACTTTGGAAAATGTTTCAACAAACTGTGCATACTGCTGGGTGTAAACATCAGAGTTCGATGGATTGGCTAATGCAGCGAGAAGAAGATTTTTTTTAAACGTTTCGTCATTGATCATTTTAGGGTGGTTATAACCTAAAGGAACTGAAGCAAAACAAGTGAAAAAATCGAGTAAAGTTCTGTTGTGTTTAGCATCGTAAATGTAAGCACCATGACTTTTTTCCATATCATAAGTCAGGTCGAAACCATCGGCCAAAATGTGCTTACTTAACGATTCGTTAACGCGATCTGCAGGTACTGTTAATTGATACATAAACTTGGTTTTGGTATAATCCAAATTTAGTTAAATGTGCCTAAAATCAAAATTTAAGCACTTTTTGTGCACTTTACATAAAAAATAGGTTTAAACTGTTTAAAGTATGATTATAGACAAAATCGCGTTTTGGACTTCACAGATGTGGAAAACTTTTTCGAAAATTCTTACTACAGCGCAAATTAAATCTAAATAAATATGAACTATCTATGGGTTTTAAGCCTGATATTGTAAAACCTTATGAAAGAACTTCTCCATCAGCATATTTCCAACCATGTAACTATTCCGGAAAAGGAAAGAGATAGATTCTGTAACCTGTTCAAACATCAATTGGTTAAAAGAAAGCGTTTTTTACTGCAAGCGGGGGAAACCTGTAAATTTGAAGGTTTTGTAATCAAAGGACTTTTCCGCGTCTATCATGTTGACCAAAATGGTTTCGAAAACATATTGTATTTTGCCATTGAAAACTGGTGGATTACCGATATTGATAGTTTTACCAATACCATACCTTCTCAGCTCTATATAGAGGCTCTTGAAGATAGTGAGGTACTGCTCATTTCTAAGAAGGACAAAGAATTTGCCTACATCAATCTTCCTCAAATTGAGAAACTATTCAGGATAATGACCCAAAAAACCCATGTTGCCCTACAAAGGAGGATGATCGATAATTTGAGTAAAACTGCAGACCAGCGCTATCTTGATTTTATTAAAAAATATCCGCAGCTCCAACAACGATTGACCAACCTTCAGATTGCAGCTTATTTAGGCATTAGTCACGAATTTTTAAGTAAGATCAGAAAGAAAATTGTAACCGGTAGCTAGCTTACCTGTATTTATTGAACTTGTTCAATCTTTTTGTCTTGGTGTCCTGTGCATCTTTGTTTCATCAAATAACATTAAGACATGAAATCAATTATTTCAACATTATTTCTAACTATTCTAATCTTATTAAAAATGGAAGCAAATGCACAAGGTTTCAAAACAATTGAAACAGCTAATTTAAAACTCGAAGTTTATAACGCATCAGAGAATGCTTTTGGTGTGGCATCCGTAATCGTTTCGGGCAAAACAGATGCCGTTTTAATCGATGCACAATTTACTTTGGAAGACGCCGAAAAGGTTGCCAGCCAAATCAAAAAGTCTGGTAAAAAATTAACTGTAATTTATGTTTCCCATGCCGATCCTGATTATTACTTCGGATTGGAAGTTTTTAAGAAACATTTCCCGGAAGTAACGGCTTTCGCCTCACCGGCAACCGTGGAAGCTATCAAAGCCTCTGCACAGAAAAAACTGGATGTTTGGGGGGAAAGATTAGGTAAGGCCATTACTTCTAATGTGGTATTACCACAGGTGATAAAGGGAAATAGCATTGATTTGGAAGGTCAGAAACTCGAAGTTGTTGGCTTGGAAGAATTTCCTGCAAAAACATTTGTTTGGGTTCCTTCAATCAAAGCAGTAATAGGTGGTATCAATATTTTCGGAACTACATTTAACCTATGGATGGCAGATGCACAAACGCCAGAAGCCCGTAAAAATTGGATTGCTGTTTTAGACAAAATCGAAGCCTTAAATCCTTCAATCGTTATTCCTGCACATGCCAACAACGCAAGCCCGTTTGATGTTAGTGCAATAAAACATACCAAAAGTTATATCCGGTTTTACGAAGAGGCTTTAAAAAGCAACAGAACCTCTGAAGAATTGATCAAAGCGATTAAAGCACAATATCCAACCTTAACTTTTGAAACGGCTTTGCAGATTGGAGCAAAGGTAAATACCGGAGAAATGAAATGGTAGAATCAAAATCGCCACGAATAAATTAACTTAAAATTTATTCGTGCTGATCTTAAAGACAAAAAAACTTTTTTAAAACATTATTTCTTTTTTGGGATTGTTTTTTTGCAAAAGCACAGCATAAAAGAAATGAAAACTATTATATTCAGTTTGTTGGTTGCAGGTATGTTGCTGACAAGCTGTTTCTCAAATTCCAATAAAATGACAAATCTAGAAATTGTAAAAAGTACCTACGAAGGAAAAACTTCGGAAGAAAATGGGGAAAACTTAGCAAAATATGTTGCTGAAGATATCTCTTGGACAGAAGCGGAAGGATTTCCATGTGCAGGCACTTATATAGGCTTGGAAAACATTACAAAAAATGTTTTTGCAAGACTAGGAAGCGAATGGATTGACTATAAATTTACGCCTGAAGATTATGTTGCCAATGAAGACAAAGTGGTAGCGTATGGAACTTATTCTGGTACCTATAAAAAGACAAATAAGCCTTTTACGGCAAGAGTTGCCCACATATGGAAACTGAAAGACCGTAAAATCATAAGTTTTGAGCAGTTTGTGGATAGTAAGCCAGTAAATGATGTCATGCAATGAAGATATTAGCTTTATTGTTGAGAAGGCCTTTTTGCATCATCTGATTCCCGCTTATATTCATTAAGTAAATACAGAATTTCGTCTGCCTTTCTGTCAAGATGTGATACCGGAATTTTTGCAGAAGTGCCACCCTTTAATAATAGGGTGATGTAATTTTTATATATACTCCCGGCATTATCACGTCCTACTTCTTCTATGCTGAATGCAAAACCCTCTATGTTTTCCCAATTGTAAAAATCACGGTCTTTAATGATTAGTTCGTCTTTCGTAAAAGTAATATGAGGTGTTTTTTTGATCAGCTCGCGAAGTGCATAAATAAAAAGCCATATAGGGAATATACTAAAAACAGCTATCATGCCTACTGTTACAATTGAAAATTCACCATAAAATATATAAATAAAAAAGGGTACCGATATTATGGACAGCACTAATATAACATAAAGGTTTAAAGGTGCTTTTCTGATAATAAGGGGTTCCATTGAAATATTTTAAGGTTGAGAAACTTTCTTCACGTATAAAAACTTATCTAAAGCACTAATATATATACTATCTGATTGATTTAGAATAAAATTCTGTTACAGGTTAATTGTGTAAAAATTATTCCTATTACAGCTCAAGTTGATTGCTTGTGCTTTTTTGATACTTTAAATCATTTATCTCTTGCGGTAGGTTGAAATACATAAATCAGGATTCGATTATAATATATTGAATATAAGTGTTTAAGTTGTTTTGTCGATTAAAAATTAGAATGCCGAACGCGTTCCTCCACCATCCACCACCGAAACCGTTCCTGTTATATATTTAGCACGTGGAGAAACCAGGAAAACGGCCATGTTCGCCATATCTTGCACTTCACCAAAATCTTGCAAAGGTATTTCACTTTCAGCATACTTACGGCGCTCATCGCCAGGGAAATAAGGCCGGATGTTTTCAGTATCAATAAGTCCCGGCTGTAAACAGTTCACCCTGATTCCATATTTGCCCAATTGACCTGCAAGCTGTTTAGACCACATTGCCATTGCGGCCTTGGCAATAGCAGAAACATTTAACGAGCGTAATTCGTAAGTACTGGTTAAATTGAGTATTGTACCTTCTTTCCTGGCAATGAAATGTGGCAATAGCGCTTGAGTGAGCAACCTGGGGCGCTCAAAATCTAAGGCCATCGATCTAGTCCAAGGTTCTTCTGGCCCTGCAACATCTACAGGCTGACTTTGCCCCGCGTTGTTGATGAGGATGTCGATATGGCCAAGTGCAGCTAAGGCCGCAGTAGCAATTTCGTGAGGCGCGTTAGGTGCTAGCAAGTCCTGTGCAAAAACAATAGGAGCAAGGTTGCCTTCAGCAACGATCTCACTAGAAAGATTATCTAATGATTGCTGGTTACGGCCCGTTACAAAAACTTTTACACCTTCCCTTGCCAACTCTTTTGCTATTGCGCTACCTATTCCTTTAGAGGCCCCGGTTACCAATGCCGTTTTTCCGGTTAAATATAAGTCCATATTTTCTTGTGATTAAAATGACCTTGCAATAATAACCTGTACCGCGTATTTTTATAGCATGTACTACCATTTGTATGGTACAAACAAATTTGTAAGTAATGACGGCACGAAAAGAAAATTCGACTTATACCCTCAACGAAAAATTTATAACGGATTGCGATCTGACTTATGCGGCCAACAAAATAGGAGGGAGATGGAAAATTGTAATATTGGATAAACTTGGAGACCGAAAACTGAGGTTTAGCGAACTGAAAAAGGAATTTCCATATATATCAGAACGGATGCTAACCTTACAGTTGCGTGCATTGGAACAGGATGAACTGGTTAAAAGAACCGTTTATGCAGCGGTTCCCCCGAGGGTAGAATATGAACTGACTTCGATAGCACTAGAGTTTCTTCCGATTTTTTGTCAATTAAGTGCTTGGGGCAAGAAGAATAAAGCGCTAAAGAAGAGTAGATCATAAAACCGTTAATTATGATTATACATAAATCAGCAGATATTGGTTACCTTTAATTGATTTGGCAGCTATTTGCTGCATCAGTTGATTAGCAAATTTTAAAATTATATCGAGTTAATTATTATGGCAGAAGTTAAATTAAATATCCAAAAAGAAGAACCTAGTGCATTCGAACTTTATGATGAGGGAGAAAAATATGGAGAAATGGTTTTTGATATTCAGGGAGAAAATTTAACGGTTTATCATACCGAAATTGATCCCGAAAAAGAAGGCAAAGGTTACGCAAAACTATTGCTGGATGCCATGGTAAATTATGTCCGTACAAATAACCTGAAGGTAATTCCACTGTGCCCTTATGTGCATCTTCAATTTAAACGCCATGAGGAACTTTACAGAGATATCTGGAACAAAGTGCGCGAAAACGATTAATCGATAGAATAATACTAGAATTAAATTCAGGAAAGCTAAATTGATACTTCATGGTTGTGGAAAACCAATTTTCCAGCGCTTCTGGTAAGAAAGCCGCCGGAAAATTGTAAATGAGTTAATTGAACCTGTAAAAAAGAACTAAAAGCCGGTTGTTTTGGAGGGTTTATTGTTCAATGTGTATAGATCGTGCATCTTCATCTATTATTTAGCGGGCTTGCTCTATTTTTATTTCATTCGAAAGAAAGTAGCGATACTTTTACCATAAGAATCAAATCAACGGGACGATTTAGAGATCTTATTGGGGTTCCTCAGCGATGAGGGCCCTTTTTTTATTCAGGGCCCATAATGTTGAGCATATAGCTAATTGCATCTGTAGAATGAAGTGCCATTGTAGATTGCATTGTAATATCTGCAGTTTCCGAAGCTCTTTTTAGCATTTGTTTTTCGTAGGCTGCTATCGCTTCCTTAGGTGTATTAAAGCAGTTGTCCTTAAAGCATTGGCTTAGCTCTAAAGCATCGAGCATAGCCATATTTACACCCTCGCCAGCATAAGGAGGCATTAAATGGGCTGCGTCGCCTAGTATGGTTAAATTGGAGACGGCTTCCCAGCGCTGATCTAAAGGCATGCAATATTGAGGCCGGGGAATAAAAGCTGTTGATGCATTTTCAAATAATTCCAACCACATTGAGTCCCAAGTGGAGAATTCATTCTTGAACCAGTCGATCACTTGGTTTTTATTTGCAAAATCAATACCCGACGCTTTTGCCCAGTTTTCTTGCGTATGACAACCAGTATAAAATACCAAACTGCCATCACCTTTTGAACTTACGATCAGTGATTTTTCATCACCCATAGCGAATATTTTGCCGCCGTTTAAAAGCGCATGCATTTTCGGACAAGCAGTTGCCGATGAATAAATGGCACCTTCAACAATGCTAATCCCCGAATAGAAAGGTTTAATGGGTGTAATGTATGGACGGATTTTTGAATTAGCCCCGTCTGCGGCAATTACAATATCGGCCTGCGCTAAAGTTCCATTTTTAAATCCGATCAGCCATGAACCGTCGTTGGGGGTTACTGCTTCAAAATGGCTATCCCAAATTACAGTATCTTTTACCAGCGAATCTAAAAGGATCTTTTGTAATGGACCGCGGTCTATTTCAGGCCGGAAAGCTTCTCTGTTTTGTATGTCGCTATCTTCAAAAACGATATTGCCGTGCTGATCAATAATACGTGTACGATCTGCACCTGGACGATAGTTTGCTATAAAAGCATCCATGAGTTTGGCTTTACGTAAGGCAGCTAAACCAGATTCCTCATGTAGGTCTAATGTAGCACCTTTCGGTCGTGCATTTTCATCAGTGTCGCGTTCGTAAACTTTTACCTTGAAGCCATCCATTTGCAAAAGCCTGGCTAGGGTTAAACCTCCCGGGCCAGCACCAATGATGGCGATTTTTTTATCTTTAATATTGTTCATTATTTTTTATTTAAGGATGCCTTTAATTACGATTTCGCAGGAGGTTAAAATAACTTCCTCAGTAATAATTTGTAAGGGCCGATTTAAATGGTCTAAATATTCAGCTACCAGATCTTGGATGGGCGAAAATAGGAGCGCGCTGAGTACATCATGAGGTAAATCTGCAATCAATCCCGTTTGAACATTTGTTTTTAAAAAGGTATGAATGGGTGCGAAAAATGCACCTTGTTGTATGTTTTTCTCTTGAAAAGCCTTATTCAGCAAAGGAGAAGATTTTCCATATCGGATTAAAGAGAAAGCAGGTTTATTATTTTTAAGGTAATGAAAGGTATTTAGCCATAACCTTTTCATACCATCAGCAAAAGCCATTTTTGGATCAAAATTTTCCAATATCGCTTTTTCATAATTGCCCAATACTTCTTCGATAAAAAGTTTTATCAATAGATCTTCTTTATTTTCATACTTGATATAAATGGTACGCGGCGATATATTGGCTGCTTTTGCCAGTTTCTGCATACTCAGGTTTTCCAATCCTTCTTCAGAAATAATCTGTAGGGCGATCGATCTGATGGCTTCTTCTTTGACTAAATTTTTGGGCCGCATAACTCGTTTAATTAATATGATTCAAAAGTAAGTAAACGTTTGTTTACTTTTAAATTTTGTTTGAATTATTGATTTATTCTGACAAATTGAGCTGGGTTTTATCTTATGCTACTTCATGGTCCCGAAGCTTAGGGATCAGCATCAATCCGGAAATAATAGAAGATAGTTCAGATTAAAATTAGAAGGGGAGAATCTTTACATGTGGATTATCCGCATATCTTAATTAAGTTTTAGGAAATATTAAAATTTATCCTTCATGCCAAAAATGCCCATTAGCCCTCCGGTATGGATGGCCAATACTTTTTCATCTTTACCAATAATTCCTTGTTTTTCCAGATCTTGAATGGCATAAAACATTTTCGCCGTATAAACAGGGTCTAGTAACAATCCGGTTTTTGCAGTAAAGGTTTTGATAAAGCTGATCAGTTCAGGGGTGGTTTTTGCATAACCTCCAAAATGATAATCAAGATAAAGTTCGAGGTGGCTCGATATGGGGGTATAATGTGCTATTTCTGCTTTGATAAATGAAGCACCCTTTAAAACGGGGATGATATGTAACTTTGTATTTAACTGTTGTTGCTGAATTCCTCTCAACAAACCTGCAGCTGTGGTTCCTGTTCCGGCAGCGCAAAAAATGTGGTCGTATGGTTCTGTTAATTCGCTGATTACCTCTGCACAACCAATAGTGGCTTCAGGTGATGCACCCCCTTCGTTTATAAAATAGGCTTGCGCATCAGACGCAAAATATTGATCAAACAATTGGTGTTTATCCCGATAACTATCACGGTCGGTAAAAATGAGTTTCATTCCAAATAAACTGCACAACAGCAACATCTCATTTTTTACTTCTTCTCCACGTACAAAAGCAGTAGCGGTTAAGCCCGATCTTGATGCTGCGGCGGCAGTTGCCACAAGGTGATTGGAATAAGCACCGCCAAAAGTGACCAGATGCGTTTTGTGATCAGCTTTAGCCTTGGCTAAAATATATTTGAGCTTACGCCATTTGTTGCCGGAAATATAAGGATCGATAAGATCATCCCTTTTAACAAACAGGTTGTTTAAAGGAGAAAAAGCTATTTTTTGTATTGGACTATATATTTCTTCGAGCACGTGTAAAAATAAAAAACACCTGAGTATTTCAGGTGTTTTAAGCATTATTATATTCGAAAATTAATTATTTGCCGATGCCAAGGCCTATACCTGCATTAACCATACTGTATTTTGCCTGAGTATATGAGCCGTAAAATTTAAAGAAACCAAATTTCAGTTGAAAGCCTAAACTACCTCTTACGCCGTCAATATCGGTTTGTTTCACCGAGATTGGATCTACATAAGTTGCATTGCTTGCACCATCTTCAAATTTATAAGTACCAAGCGCTTTTAAATTGGTGTTCGAGGTTTGGTAACCGATGCTGGCAAAAGGCGTGAAAAACATAATTTTCTTAGAAACAATGGCATCAAAATTTACGCCATTGAATTTAGCATCAATACGTTGATCTGAATTGGAAGTATTATTGATATTCAAAGGCAAATTATATTTATACTGCGTAAAACCACCGGCAATGGCAATGTCTACAGGAATCAGTTTTTCTGTTGTCGAACCCATAAATAAGGGTAAAAGTTCAACTTTTGCACCGAAGCCAATCATCGATAAACTTCCCAGGTCATCACCTAATTTAATCTTCGGCATTGCTCTCAAAGTAACATCAATGTTTTTGGGTAAACCCAAAGTGGCCTGTATCTGCGCAGAAGGCACTACATGAAACCCCACTCCCTGAGGTAAGTTGAAAAATTTACCTGTAGGAACGCCACTGCTTGTATAAATTTGCATTTTACCACCTTCATGGTCATCGCCAAATGCAGTAGGGCCTATCGATGATGCACCAGGTGCAGGTTTGATATTACTTAAGCCCAAGGTATTTACATCATAACTTCTGGCCGATTGTGGAACAAAAGCCCCGGAGACCGAAACCCTGACATCAAATTTTAAAAAACCTTTTGATTGAGCAGTGTTAGACCACCCATCGGTTAAACCCAGACCTAAACCTTTGTACAAAGGATCAAAATAGGCATTAACCAGTTTGGTCGCATCTGCTGGCCCGCCCACAAACAAGTCTCCAACATCTTGTTGGGCACTTGCTTTTTGAGCCATCACCAATAAAAATAAGGCACACAGGGCCTTTAAAGCGTAGCATTTTTTCATATAAAAAATTTAGAAAGTTTTGATTGTGAGTAAAGATAAGGCTGTTTTTTCGAAAACTGCAATCATTGAAAAATTCTTGAAGTTAAAAGTTTATTTTTGCGCCATGGAAAATGTGGTCGAATTGCAGGAATCAGAAGAGCAGGAATTATATGAACATTTAAAAATTATTGTTGATAAGGGGCAATCGCTGCTTCGTATTGATAAATTTTTGATGGTGCGTGTAGAAAATGCCTCCCGAAACCGTATTCAAAATGCAATTGATGCAGGTAATGTATTGGTTAACCAGAAACAGATAAAAGCGAGTTACAAGGTTAAACCTTATGATGAAATATCTATTGTTTTACCTCACCCACCACGCGATACCGAAGTTTATCCTGAAGATTTACCGCTTGATATCATTTACGAGGATAGTGATCTTTTGATCGTAAATAAAGCTGCGGGAATGGTTGTACACCCTGGTTTTAATAATTATACCGGAACTTTGGTTAATGCTTTGGCATTCCATTTTGAGCAACTGCCTCAGTTACCTGGCAATGATGGCCGACCAGGTTTGGTGCACCGCATTGATAAGGATACCTCAGGTTTATTGCTGATCAGTAAAAATGAAAAGTCGATTACGCACCTTGCACGTCAGTTTTTCGACCACAGCATTACTCGTAGATATATTGCACTGGTTTGGGGCGATATCGAAAATGATGGAACGGTAACCGGTTACATTGGCCGAAGTGTGAAAGACCGCCGTGTGATGGATATTTACGATGATGAAGAAAAAGGGAAATGGTCTGTAACACACTATAAAGTATTAAAGCGTTTAGGTTATGTTACTTTGATCAGTTGTGAGTTAGAAACGGGTCGTACGCACCAGATCAGGGCGCATATGCAACATATTGGTCATCCACTTTTTAACGATGCAATGTATGGTGGTGATAAGATTTTAAAAGGGACTACGTTTAATAAGTACAAACAGTTTGTAGATAATTGTTTTGAATTACTGCCCCGTCAGGCTTTACACGCGCAAAGTTTGGGTTTTATCCACCCTACTACTAAAGAGTATATGTATTTTGAATCGCCATTGCCACCCGATTTTAAAGCTGGCTTAACCAAATGGGAAAATTATATCGCTACATCATAAAATATGCTTCAGGAGTACCTTTTGTTTAATGATGAATTTCAGGCGGTAGATGCCCCGATTTTAACGGCTTCGAACAGAAGCTTTAAATTTGGCGATGGACTGTTCGAAAGCATGCGAATGATTAATAATAAGCTGCAATTTGCCGATTTACATGCCGATAGATTAACGGCTGGCATGAAAGCGCTTAAAATCGACGGTCATGCTTTAATGGACGATTATTTTCTGCGCCAAAAAACTGCCGATCTGGCCAAAAGGAACAAGTGGAATGGCAATGTCCGTTTTCGCCTTTCTGTATACAGGGGTGGAGCTGGCGTTTATACACCCGAAATTAATAAAGCAGGCTACATTTTAGAAGGTATTCCTTTAAAAGCATCCACATACGAGTTGAACAGCAAAGGTTTAATCATCGATGTTTTTGATGAAATAACTAAACCGGTTAATAAACTCTCGAATTTTAAAACAGCCAATGCGCTGCTTTATGTCATGGCCGGAATTTTTAAAAGCCAAAACCGTTTGGATGAGGCAATGATCCTGAACCAATATGGTTTTCTTTGCGAAAGTATCAGTGCCAATGTTTTTGTCGTATATAACAAACAGATTTATACGCCGTCGCTAGCTGAAGGTTGTATAAGTGGTGTAATGCGTACAGCCATTATGCAGTTGTGCAAAATGAACGATATGCCTTTAATCGAAGCGCAGATCAATCCCGAAATATTAAAAGAAGCCGAAGAAGTGTTTATTACCAACGCCACACAAGGCATTCAATGGGTAATGGGTTACGGCAGGAAGCGTTATTTTAACGAGATATCGAAGTTTTTGATTGAGAAATTGAATAATTTATAGTGCTATCACACGATTTGTAGTGCACGGTTTACCTTGGTCGTCATGCTGATCCGATAGTTATCGGATTTAGTTCAGCATCTATCATGTCCTTAAAAACTGTTCAATTTTTTGGAAAGCAATACCTGTGCTAATCGGTTAGGGCCGGTCCCGCCCTTGGCTTAATCCCGATAAATTTGCTTCACAAGACAAAGAGTTCTTAATCGGGATAACGCTGTCGGTCGGGTTTATTTAACCCTAAACAGCAGCACTTCTGTGGCCACCTAAACCCGATCAAAGCGGGATGCCAATTTCCTTCTAATTGGCAGAAGCGGGAGCGGGGGCTGAAATAACCCAAAAGCTACTGCAAATGTTTTCCAAAAAAGAATAACTTAAGTCGATCGTCATCCCGACTGAAGTGCAACGGAATGGAGGGATCTTTGAAGTTGATTCATATCCGATACAGCTAAATAGATTTCTCGACTTCGTTGCACTCCGCTCGAAATGACGTATCTTTTGTCAGTTGTCATCCCGACTGGAGTGCAACGGAATGGAGAGATCTGTATTAATTATTACAACCGCATTCCCCTTAAAAAGTCTTCGATCAGCATTCGTTTTTTTCCTTCGTACTGGATGTCTAGAAGCTTGATAAACCCATCTTTCGCAGCAAATTTTAAATAAGTTTTACCATCGGTTAAAAAACCGCCAGCAACTATACCTGGCTCTTTATCTTCTATTTCGGCCTTAAATACCTTTAAATTTTTCTCATTGAGTAAGGTAAAAGCAGTTGGGTAAGGGCTTAAACCGCGGATTAAATTATGGATAGTTTGTGCCGGCTTGTTCCAGTCGATTTTGCAATCTTCCTTAAAAATCTTCGGCGCATGTTTTAAATCGTCATTTTGCGGTTGCGGCTGTTCGGTTACATTATTGGCTTCGATAGCACGTAGTGTTTTTACCAGAAGATTTGCGCCAACAACCATCAGTTTATCATGCAACTCACCCGCAGTTTCGTCGTCGGCAATGGGCACACTATCGCTAAGAATAATATCACCGGTATCAATTTCCTGTTTAAGGAAAAACGTAGTTACACCACTTTCTTTCTCGCCATTTATAATAGCATGGTTAATGGGGGCTGCACCACGGTATTGCGGTAACAACGAACCATGTAAATTGATGGTTCCTTTAGCCGGCATAGTCCAAACTATCTCTGGTAGCATCCTAAAAGCCACTACCACTTGTAAATCGGCATGGTAAGATCTTAGTTCTTCAATAAATTCAGGATTTTTTAACTTTTCAGGCTGTAAAACAGGAATACCTTTCTCTACGGCATATTTTTTTACTGCACTTTCATTCAATTTTTGGCCACGGCCTGCAGGTTTATCTGGTGCAGTAACTACTGCAACTACATCGAAATTGGCTTGTACCAGGGCATCTAAAGAGGCTACCGCAAAATCGGGCGTACCCATAAAAACTATTTTCATAAAGAAAGTGTTGTGTTTCTAAAAATAACGTGGCTACCCACGTTTAAGTTTTGCAAAATAACTAAAAATAAACCCATACTTAAGGCAAAAAATGGTACAAGGCAAAGATGTTGTTCAGGCAAGTGGATTGGTGTACGTAACTGATACCATGCCTGGCATTTACCGTAAAGGAAAACCTGGTAAATTTTATTATGAAGATAAAGAGGGCAACAAAATTACCGAAGAGAAACATCTCGAGCGGATAAAGGCCTTAGTTATCCCACCCGCATGGCAAAATGTGTGGATTGCCAGTAAGCCAAATGCATATTTACAGGTTACGGGTATTGATGCTGCAGGCAGGAAACAATATAAATACCACGCAAAGTGGACCAGCCGCCGATCGGAGGCTAAATATTTCCGTTTATTGGAGTTTGGAAAAGCATTGCCCAATGCACGGAAAAACCTGGAAAAAGACCTCCGCAGAAAAGATTTCGATGAACGCAAAGTATTGGCCATTTCTGTAGATGTACTGCAAAAAACACTAATCCGTGTGGGTAACGAAAGTTATAAACAGCTTTACGGCTCTTTTGGCTTAACTACCCTTCGCGATAAGCATGTTAAGATCGAAGGAAGTAAAATTACCATGGATTTTGTTGGGAAAAAAGGTGTTCGGCAAAAAGTAGAGTTAAATGATCGGTCGCTGGCAAAACTAGTTAAGAAATGCAGGGACATTCCCGGACAGGAATTATTTCAGTTTTATTCGAACGGGAAAGAACATAAAAGTATCGATTCTGGCAAAATAAACGCTTACATTAAAGAAATTACAGGCGATGATTTTACGGCAAAGGATTTTAGAACCTGGGGCGGTACTTTAGAAGCGTTGCGCCAATTTTCGAAGTGCAGCGCTGATGAGGGTTTTAACTTAAACTCCAAAAAAACAATTGTAACGGTTTTAGATTGTGTAGCGAAAAAATTAGGCAATACCAGGGCTGTTTGCAAGAGTTCTTATGTATATCCGTTATTGCTCACCGCTTACGAAAACAATGAGCTTGGTAAATACATGAAAAAAATGAATAATAACAAAACAACCGGTAAATTAGGTTTAGCACACGATGAGAAAGTTTTATTGTCGTTTTTAAGAGCAAGTAGTAAATAGACAAATTGATATAAAAAATCGTCGTTTCGAGCGGACCCGATAGCTATCGGGTCCGCTCGAAAAATCTGTTTTAAACGACCGTATTAAGCTATACTCCAGTTACAATAGCCCTTTGAAAGTTATTCTTTAGGGGCCTTTTTTATCGGATGAACGGGTTGCTCTTCAAGCTCGCGCTGTTTAGCAGGGTTATTCGTTTTTGGTGCTTTATTAGGTGTGCTGTCGTTTTTATGCCTCACCGTTTTATGGTCAACAGGCTCCCTGCCTTTGGGCACTTCTTCCTGGTAATTGCTTCCTGGTTTATCACTTTTAATTTTTGGACCGCTCATAGCTAAAATGATTGAATTAGTGAATGTTTGGATGAATGAATTTTGAATAGCACATTGCCTATCAATTATCTAATAATAACAAATCGCTATCTGTTAAGTTTGAAAATAATTGCAAGGGGCAATCCAATCATTCAGTCATTCAATCCATCATTCCATCATTCAATAATCAATTGTATAGCAAATATTTCTTCCGCATGGTTTTGTACGCACTTAGTCCTGGTTCCCAGCTCGCCCTAATTTCTGCTTCACTTTTTCCGTCGATTACCTGTTGTCTGAAATCTGCCACACCAACTAACCTTTCGATAGTACCCATTTCTTTACTCAGCTTGGTGTTAAAGAAATCTTCTTTTCTTGGCGATGCCTTGTACAGTTCAATTAACCAGCTAATGTTTACCTGTTTCGATTTTACCAGTTTCGAAGTATCATAGGTTCTTAAATCTAAGCCATAACAAACCTGATCCTGAAACAATGGTGTTTCAGACATTCCTTTTATACTTTTCGGCGTAAAACTGAAATCGAATTTCCCTTTAAGGTAGGGTGCCCCAACAACAGTAAAAGGAAACATTGTTCCGCGGCCGTGGTTTAGATAGGTGCCCTCAAATAAGCAGGTAGATGGGTAAAGTAAAATAGATTGCTGCGTATTCAGGTTAGGAGAGGGTTTAACTGGTAAAATATACTCCATATCATGATGGTAATTGGCATTTTTGATAATCGTAATCTTGCATTTCACCTTATCTTTCAACCAGCCTTCGCCATTTAACATCTGTGCATATTCGCCAACCGTCAAGCCATGTGCAATAGGGATAGGTTGCACGCCAATGCCTGATTTAAATTTCGGGTCTAAAATCGGCCCATCAATTAAATAACCATTTGGATTGGGGCGATCTAAAATCAACAACGTTTTATTGTTTGCTGCACAAGCTTCCATAACGTGCTGTAAGGTATTGATATAAGTATAAAAACGAACACCAACATCTTGGATGTCAAACACCATAATGTCGATATCTGCTAAATCTTCAGCCGTTGGTGTACTGTGTTTGCCATAAAGCGAGATGGCTTTTATACCTGTTTTGGTATCAACATCATCATTAACTGTAACACCAGCGCTGGCATTGCCTCTAAAACCGTGCTCAGGACCAAATATCTTCTGAATTTTAACACCTCGTTTCAGCAGGCTATCAACCGAAGTCTGTGTACCGATAATCGATGTGGGGTTAACCACCATACCCACACGTTTTCCTTTTAAAAGCGGGAGGTATTTTTCGGTCTGTTCCGCACCGGTTTTAATTGTCGATGGCAGTTTAACATTCCTGATCATCAGTTTTCTGTTTTCAGGGCTTTTCTTTCCAAGAACTTCCTGTTCAAGTGGTTTGGGTTGTCCGCAGGCCGATAATGCAATTAAACTGGTTAAAGCAAAGCTGATGTAATTTTTCATTTTGAGTATTATTCTAATCTTCCGGTATTATAACAAAACAATTTACAATATATTTCAATTATGCTATTGGTATTTTCTTGTTACAACTTAAAAATTGATGTTTAAAGTTGGTTATTTATTTTCGAAAATGCCATTTTTAAAAAGGAATTGAGCATTTTTGTTAATACAAATTGATTAAATTGAATTTCGAATATTTCATAGCTGGGCGGATAGCCATTAAATCTGAGCGTACTTTTTCAAAACTTATCGTCCGTATTGCAATAGCAGGCGTGATGTTGAGTTTGGCTGTTATGATTCTCTCTATAGCCATTATTAAAGGCTTTAAAACTGAAATTCAGGATAAAGTAAGGGGCTATTTGGGCGATGTGCAGATTACCCGTTACGATCTGAATAATTCTTTTGAGCATTCTCCCTTCGTACTAGATGGAGAAACAAAAAAAATGCTCAAAAGCAATCCAGATATTGAATATTATTATCCTTTTGCTACAAAACCCGCTATCCTTTCGGCCAATAATGAAATTGAAGGCATTAATTTTAAAGGGATAGACAAAAACTATAAGTGGGATTACATTAAACAGCATATTATCAGCGGAACCATTATCGATTTTTCTGACAGTACGGCTGCCATGCAAGAACTGCTCATCTCGAATTATACAGCTAATCGTTTAAAACTCAAAACCGGTGATGATTTTATCATGTATTTTGTTCAAAACCAGTTGCGACCGCGTAAATTTAAAATAGTAGGCATTTACGATATTGGTGTAGAAGATATAGATAAGGGTTTTGTGCTGGGCAACCTGAATATCATTAAACGCCTGAATAACTGGGAGGCCAACGAAATTGGTGGTATAGAAATTAGGATCAATGATTTTAACAGACTTAAGCCTATTGCCAATAATATTTATGAAAAGCTTCCACGCAATTTGCGCTCGTATTCTATCGAAGAAAATTTTCCTAATATATTTACCTGGTTAGGTCTTCTTGATGTGAACACCAATGTGCTGTTAATCCTGATGTTAATTGTAGGTGTAATTAACATGGTTACGGCACTGTTAATTATGATTTTGGAGAAGACAAATATGATCGGGATGCTAAAATCGTTCGGAGCCAGCAACTGGAGCATTATGAAAATTTTCCTTTACAATGCGGCTTATTTAATTGGTATTGGCTTATTACTGGGGAATATTCTGGGCTTAGGACTTGGTTTTTTACAGCAGGCAACTCACATTTTCAAGCTTAACCAGGCCTCTTACTTTTTAGCTTATGCACCAATAGAATTTCATTTTATTGATGTGCTGCTCCTTAATATCGTTACGGTAGTGGTATGTTTAACGGTCTTGATTATCCCTTCGCTATTGATCAGCAAGGTTTCTCCGCTTAAAGCCATTAGATTTAAGTAAGGAAAAAACTTGGGTCACCGGACAGATCATTTTCCGATGCCCAAGCAAACCTAAACTTAAGCTCTTGTCAACTCAACTTTTACAGTTTGTGTGTTATCACTTTTCTGAAGCTGAGGGTATGGTGTGATGTCAATTAATTTGAGTGAATAATCTATGCCGTTAATTTTAAGGTTTGCTACACCGGCTAAGGTGCCACAATCTCCTTTGCATAAGATAATTTCCTGATCAATGTTATTAGATGTTAATTTGAAAAAAGCTTTTGCACCACCAGCGCCAATACAATCAGCATTTATTGGGCAACGGCTATCGCTAATCGATTTTAATACTAATGTAGATGCACCGATTGATTTTGACGTATTGATTTCAAATTCGTAATTCGTCGTTTTTGTTTCAGATTTTTTCTCACATCCAAAAACAAAAATAGATAAGACAATAAAGAAGAATGTTAAATTTTTCATTTAGATGAGGATTAATTGCTTCTTTTTAAAATGTATTCATAATCTACGGTAGCATAAGAGGTAGCCGGCGAAAGATCTGTTTGAGGCTTAAACCTTTTTCTAAGGGTTAAATCTACTCCGCTGCTTCTAATATCGTATTCACCGTTTAAAATCATATTCCAATCAAAATCTGCTGTCCAAACGACCTCATCGGTAAAATATCCGATCCCGTTCTTAAAATTATAGGTTCCCTTACCTCCCGATGGTTTTAGGTTAGCATCAGTACTTGGAGTAATGATGAATTTTCCATCCTGTAACGAGATTGAAATTGGTCTGGTTATCGGCACAGACCTAGCACTATTGGTAATTACCAACACACCTGTATAGTTGCCATCCAATAAAACATCCACGGTTGTAGATTTTTTACAGCCTAATGATAGGATCAGGGCAAAAAGGAAAATACAGATTTGAACTTTCATACCCCTTAAACGGAGTTCAAAATGAAAACGCTACACTTAAATTGAAATCCAGTCTATACCTTGTGTATTATGGATAAATTCAGTCCTTGGTTCGAGGTTTAAATATGGATAAGTGACTTTCGAAAGGTATAAGCCTGTTGGGTGAGCGGGTAATGATAGTTTTGGGGATTGCAGAGTAATCAGTCCGCTTTCAAATTCATCAAAGCTAAGTTCTCCTTTGCCAACCATGAGCATTTTACCCATAATAATGCGGATCATTTTGCCCAAAAAGCGATTGCTGGCAATATGAAACCTCAGCCTGTCGCCTTTTGGATTTACAAATAAATCGGTTTCCATTACATTGCAGATGGTATGCTCATATTTATCAGGATGCGTACAAAAAGCCCTATAATCTTTGTATTGGGGTAGTAGTTTTACAACGGCTTTCATTTTATCAAAATCTAAATTGTTTAATTGATAAAAGGAACTTTGGGTGCTTAAAAAAGGATCTTTATAGGTATGGATAAAATAATCATATTTCCGTTGTACAGCATCAAACCGGGCATGCGGTTTCCCCTCCATTTTAATAATGTCGAATACTGCGATATTATAAGGTAAGGCTTTATTCAGGATGTAAAGCAGATCGAAATCAATCTCTTTTTCAATATCGGTATGAAAAAAAAACTGACTGGCATGTACATGCGCATCTGTTCGCCCACAGCCGTTAATCGCAATCGGCGATTTTAGAATCTTCGATAGGGTTTGTTCAATAACTTCCTGAACGCTTTTTACCCCAGGCTGTTTTTGCCATCCACTAAAGTACTGGCCTTGATAGGCAATGTGAAAGAAATACCTCATTTTTCAGCTGCAATTTTACGGAAATTTTAGCAGCAGGAATATTAAATCATACTTTTGTGTGGTAAATTTAATTATGGATTTAATAAACTGTCCTTGCGGGAGTGGAGCTGCGTTTAGCCATTGTTGCCAGCCTTATCATTTAAAAGTGAAGGTAGCATCAACTGCAGAGGCCTTAATGCGTTCCAGATATTCGGCTTTTGTAGTAGCTGATGCTGCTTATCTTTATGACACCATGCATAGCAGTAAAAGAAAAGGGCATTCGAAAAATGCTTATCTAAGCAGTGCAAAAAACACCAAATGGCTAAAACTCGAAATTATTTTTTCTGATTTTGATGTCGTTGAGTTTAAGGCCTATTATCTGAATAAAAAGTTCCAAACAGAAGTATTGCATGAAAAATCGAATTTCAGGTTAGAAGATGGGAAATGGTATTATGTGGATGGAGAATTTTATGAATAAGAACGAAATCGCAAAATTCATACAAAATTTGCGATTCCATTCGCAGAATTAATATAAAATTTGCGATTTTACTCCTTATGGCTATATTTTCTTTGCCTCATTCCAATATACATCCATCTCTGCTAGTGTCATATCAGCCAGGGCTTTTCCATTTTCTTTTGCTTTGGTTTCGAGATACTGAAAACGTTTGATAAATTTTTTATTGGTTTTCTCCAATGCATTTTCAGGATTGATGTTAATGAAACGTGCATAATTGATCAAAGAGAAAAGTACATCGCCAAATTCTGATTCTGCTTTTTCGATATCGATGGCCGTATTATCGGCAACGTTAAATTCAGTTTTAAACTCCTGTAATTCTTCTTCTACTTTTTCCCAAACCTGATTTTTATCTTCCCAATCGAAGCCTACGCCGCGGGCCTTTTCCTGAATGCGGGCAGCCTTAACCAAAGCTGGTAACGAAGATGGAACACCGGCCAGAACCGATTTGTTGCCTTCTTTGAGTTTAATCTGCTCCCAGTTGCGTTTTACATCTTCTTCGTTCTGCACCTCAACATCGCCATAAATATGTGGATGTCGGTTTACCAGTTTATCGCAAACCCCGTTTAAAACATCTGTAATATTAAAATCATTGGTTTCGGAAGCAATTCTAGAATAAAAAACCAAATGCATCATCACATCGCCAAGTTCCTTTTTAATTTCGTTTAAGTCGCCCTCTAAAATGGCGTCGCTCAATTCGTAAGTTTCCTCTATCGTTAAGTGGCGCAATGTTTCCATGGTCTGTTTTTTATCCCAGGGACATTGTGTACGCAATGTATCTAAAACGGTGAGTAATCGTGTAAAGGCATCAGCTGGATTATTGGCACTGGCAGGAATTGGATTGTTAGGCATATTTATGGTTGAGCTATATTTATCGAACGCTAAAGTACCAAACCCAAGCGATTAAGAAAAGCTGAAAGGGTATTCTGAACCATAAATATTTTGGTCCCGGCCCTGGCTTATGCAAATCTTCATAATTGATGCGGTGTTTGGCAGCGTAAATATTGGCAGGTAAAATAGCAATGTAAAAAATAATCAGGGCTATCCCGGTAAAATACCTGGTGCTTTCAATAGCCAGGCCAATGGCAAATAAGATTTCCAAGACACCTGTTAAAAGCACAATTTCTACTTTTTTAGGAATAAACAGGGGAACCATAGCAGCCATGCTGGTTTTAAACTTGAAATGCCCTATAGCTGTAAAAAGTAACATCACGCCCATGGCGATATTGCCTGCAAAAATATTTCCTTTATCAAATGTGGTATGGCCGCCAAAAGCTAATAGGGCGATATAAACGATAAGTAATACAAATAAAGGTTTCATTTATTATAATTTTTACTTACTTGATCAAATTAAAGGCTATTAAAATCGTTGCTATGAATAAGATAACCAAGCCTGATAGAAAGACAAAATCGGCAACTTTTTCTAACTTTTGACTTGTGTTTCTTTCTCTTCTCATAGAGATAAAAGATAAGATACAGCTGGTCATAAAAAACATTACGGCAGCTACGGCAAATTCATCAATTATGGAACCATCGGTAAGTGCGAGTTTTTTTAAAGAAGTAAGCACAATAAAGCAGATGCCCAACAGATTGGCAGAAGTGCTTAAAATATGAGGCGATCTATTTTCGGCCATACTAATCCTTTTCTTCTAATTTAATTTTTTTCGTAATGCGGTAAACGCGTTTCTTTTTGTCGGGCTTATGCTCTTCTCCCATTAAAATGCCCCAAGGTTTTAAATTATCCACTCTATCGAAGATTATTTTTAATATGGCCAGATAAGGGATACATAAAAACATGCCCGATATCCCCCAGATCATTTCGCCAACTACAATACCAATAAAGGCAAAGAGTGCATTAATTTTTACTTTCGAACCCACTACCAGCGGCATTAGCACATTTCCATCTATCGCATGTACGCCAACAAAAACAATCAAAACCAGAAGTACTTTACCTGCCCCTGCTGTTGCAAAAGTAATCAGGCAGCTTATTAACAGCGCAAAAAATATCCCCAAATAAGGAACCACGTTAAAAATACCGGCCACCAGGCCTAACAGAACCGCATATTTAACACCTAATAAGCTCAGTACGGTAATCATTAATACCGTAACAATAAGCATCTGCAGAAATAAACCGATGATGTATTTTTTAATGATATATTGAATCTGACTAACAATTTCAGAAACTTTTTCTTTGTGTTCTTCTTTAAAAACAGCCGTTAAGAAAGTGAATAAAACACGGCGGTAATTTAAAATGAAGAAGGTGAACAAAAGTGTGAAACCCAAAAATAATAGGGTAGAAGATAGTGTGGCCAAGGTTGTAGCAACAATTGCAGCACTGGTAGCCAAAGCTTTTTCGGTACTATCATTTAAATAATCGAGTTGTTTCTGAGAATTTACACCAAAGGTATGCGAAATCCATTTCTGCAGTTCGTGGTACGAAACATTGGCTTTCTCTTTTAACAATGGCCAATCGGCCCATAAATCGCTCAACTGATTGCCGAAAAAATATATAATTCCACCAATTACAGCGATCATTAGCACTACTGAAACAAGCGTGGATAAACTTCGTTTAAACTTAAATTTCTGCTCTAAAAAATTGCCCACGGGCAACAATAAAATTGCCATTAAAAAAGAGAAAAGCAGCGGTGCCAACAACGATTGCCCTAAAATGGCGATATAGGTTAAGCTTATTAAACAGAAAAGAACCAAGGCAAGCTTGGGGAGGAACGATAATTTGTCTTTCATATAATTTTAAATCCTGTTTAATACAAAATGCCCGATTAATTGTTTCACCAATCGGGCATTTAAATATAAGAGATTATTTTTAATAGATACTCGCTTTGTCTAAAAGTGAAATATCTTCTGGCGATAATTTCAAATTCGCTGCATCCGTAAAAGACTTCAACTGGCTTAAATCCGTAACGCTTGCAATCGGCGCTGTAATTGAGGGATGATAAATTAACCAGGCTAGGGCTACCGAAGCCGGCTCAACATGGTGTTTTTCAGCAACCTCATCCAATGCCGCTAAAATTTTAAAGCCACGTTCATTCAGAAATTTTTTAACGCCGCCGCCACGCTGGCTTTTATTTAAATCATCTTCGCTGCGGTATTTTCCTGTTAAAAATCCGCTGGCCAATGAATAATAGGTTACTACGCCCAAGCCATAATCCAGACAGATTTTTTCGTGCTCCTGTTCAAAGTTTTCTCTATCATAGAGGTTGTATCCTGGTTGGTAAACTTCGTAACGAGGCAGACCGTGTTCAGTAGCATAAATCAAAGATTCTTTTAACCGCTCAGCAGAAAAGTTTGATGCGCCGATCCACCGTACTTTGCCTGCTTTAATTAAAGTTTCGTAAGCACTTAAGGTTTCTTCGACTGGGGTATTTTCATCATCGTAATGAGAGAAATAGAGGTCGATATAATCTGTCTGAAGTCGCGCTAAAGAATGTTCTACTTCGTTTATAATATAATCTCTCTTTAACGATTTACCCTGGCCCATATCAGAACCTACCTTTGTTGCAATAATTACGTCGTGGCGTTTGTTGTGTTGTTTAAGCCAATTGCCGATGATTGTTTCTGATTCTCCACCTTTATTTCCGGGTGCCCAACGCGAATATACATCGGCAGTATCGATAAAGTTAAATCCATTTTCTACAAACTGGTTTAATATTTCAAACGATTTTTGCTCATCGATTGTCCAGCCAAATACGTTTCCTCCAAATATAATGGGTGCAATATTTAAATCGGTTTTTCCTAAGATTCTTTTTTCCATGATATGAATGTTAATATTATGCTAACAAATTATATGGACTGAGGTTTGGTGCAGAAGTCTGAATTATGTCAGTAGTTTTTTGGAAAGCAGTCAACCACCAATTTTAAAGTTATTTCTTTCGGTCGGTTTATTTTAGTCAGTTCATTGCCGAGGCAGGATAAGCGCGAGCCAAAGCAATTTTTCTCCATAGATTAAAATGCGCTCTTTTTTTAGAAAAGCAAAGGCTGTAGTGCTTCGGTTAAACCCGTCCCGCCCTTTGCTTAATCCCGATAGATAAACCAATAAATAAAATAATACTTAAATCGGGATAACGCTGTCGGTCGGGTTTATTTTACCACAGATAGTAGCACTGTTTTAGCCACCTAAACCCGATCGAAGCGAGATGCCGATATTTCATCGGCAGAAGCGGGAGCGGGACTGCAGAGAGCCAATAGCTTCTATTAAGCTTTCCACAAAAAGAACCTTAAGTTAGGGTATGTTTTAGCTTTTTAAACAACAAATCATTATCCGACGGCTATCGGATGCGAGGCTGGACAAGGGCGTGCCGAACCTTATGCCCTCAACCTTTTAACCTTCAACCTTTGATGGCCCTAAGCATTTCCCTTTTCCCTGGAGCACCAGGTAATTTTTCGATGGTAAATCCGCAGGCTTTAACGGCTCTTTTCAGCTTTCCGGTAATGGCGTAGGTAACAAAAGTTCCGCCTAATTTTAAGAAACTGCAGGCATGTCCAATAATTTCATCACTCCACATTTCGGGCTGGTGCTGCACAGAAAAGGCATCGTAATAAATCACATCAAATTTTTGGTCGCTTTGGTATTCGGCCAAGGTAGTATGCGGAATTTCCAAGGTGCAAAGCGAAGTTAATTTTTGAGGTGTTTTTAACGCTTCAGGGTAATTTGAAATAAAATCGGCCCATATTATTTCGGGAACATATGCAGCGTAACCTGTTTGCTCAATTACTGCTGTAGTGAGCGGAAAGGCTTCGATACTGGTATAGTTAAGTTTAATGTTATTTGCAGCACAATATTCGAAACTTAAAATAAAGTTCAGTCCCGTGCCGAAACCAACTTCCAAAATGGAAAGTTCAGTTAAATTAGTTGAAGCGAATTTTAATCCTGCATCAATAAATACGTGTCTGCTTTCCTGTAATGCGCCATGTTTACTGTGGTAATGTTCGCCTATAGTTTCATTGTAAAGTGTATTCGAACCATCAGCAGTAGGCGTTATAATGTTCATGAGCTAGGATTTTAAGGATTGTTGGATTTAAAGATTATGATGCAAATATAGATATAGGATTAATGTGATTTTTGGATTTCAAGATCATGATGTAAATATAGATACAGGATTAATATGATTCTTGGATTTCAAGATCGTAGTGCAAATATAGATATAGGATTAATATGATTTTTGGATTTCAGGATCATGGTGTAGACATGAACGCAGCATTTAAACGATTTCTGGATTTAGGGATAAATTAGCCAGAGATAGGAGGTGAAGTTAAACCGCTTTAGTCCTTAGTTTTTTAGTTTTAGTCTTCGTACCCCGACTTCTGAATTTTCTCTTTGTCCTTTCAGCTTTAACCTTTTGTTCTTAGCTTTGGTCTTACCCTAAACCCTAAACCCTAAACCCTAAACCCTAAAAATGGATATTGAATCTTTCAGAGAATATTGTTTGAATTTACCTGGTACAACCGAGGGAATGAAATGGGGCCATTTGTGCTTCATGATTGAAGAAAAAATGTATTTCATTATCGCTATTGATGAAGATAACAGTTTCTCTATAAAGTGTGATCCCGAAGAGTTTGATGCATTAACGGCCAGAGATGGCATACAACAGGCACACCATATGGCTAAACGACAATGGATCCGTGTTGATAATCTGGAGGTGTTTAACGAAACAGAACTGAAAAAAAGGGTGGCCGATTCGAGGGCGATGGTTTTAGCTAAATTACCTAAAAAAACACAGGCAAAGTACGCTTAAGTTCTGCCATAGAAGCATTAAAGCAGCGGATATCTTCAATGTAAGATTTTTATACAAGTTTCTTTAAGGCCATGATGTAGCCGATGTGCATACCCTCGTGGAAAGGGATAAAGTTTATTGCATCTTCTATTGAGTTTAATTTCATGCCATAACGTTTATCCCAAGGGTCGAATTTTAGAAAAATATCACTCGAATAATCAGATGCTAAACGATCCATACTGTTTAAGAGTGCGTCGAAAATAGAATTGATCTCTTCCTGTCCAATAAACTTTTCAGGCTTTGTTCCGCTTAAAAAAGGGCTGAAATATTTTTCCTCAACAGTTATCTCAAGTCCAGATCTTATATAACACATGTTTTGTTGCGTTGCAGTTAAATGCGCAATATTCCAGATAATATTATTGTTAAAACCTGTAGGGATTTTATTTAACTGTTCAGTGCTCAAATCTTTTACCAGTTCCAATATGAAAGCCCTGGTATTTTTAATCTGGGTGATGGTGGCAAGTGTATTAGGCATTAATTATTTTATAGACAGTAACTTACTGCTCGTTTTTGGTTTCTTCTTTGGTTTCTTTCTTTTGTGTATCATCTTTTTTTATGCCTTTATCTGCATTCAGTTCTTTCGACTTCATGATATTAAAACGGTACATGTCTTCAATGCCTACCAGTTTTCTGGTACACTTTTCAATATCTGTTCCTTCTTGCCATAAATATGGACGGAAACTATAAGTCTTGGTGCCATCTAAATTCGCAATAAACTGGCTCCAATTGCTCCATCGCAAACCTTTGTAAAATTTAGAAAGATCACTATCAAAACAGAAAACAAGAAATTCTCCATATCCCGCACCAAGTGGTTGCCAGGTTAAGGTATTTGGTTCTAGGTAATACACGTTTTTAATGTCTTTACCCAAGCCACCATAATTAATGGCAAAGAAACCACCTACAGCGTCATCAGCAATTAATAGGTAGGGAATGTTATCGCCATATTCTTTTATGGTTTTTCCTTTGTTCCATTCGGCAATATTTCGGCTTAATCTTTCGCTGCCCGAACCTAAAATTCTAATCCAGCCATTATCAACCATAATGCCTCCGGTATTGTAAATTACCGAACCAAGTGTAGCATAGGTAGTCATTTGCGAGTGATATAAAACTTCTTTTGCTTTTGCAGAATCAACTGGCAAAATCTCCACCTTATTTTTGGCAGAATCGATCCACTTTTTTACCAACGGCCAGGCCGGATCGGTTTTATTTACCAGTGCTTCGAGACTGATTAACTTATTCTCTTGAGCAAAGGTTATTGAAGAGAATAAAGTTAAACTTAGGATAAGAATTGTTTTGAATGCGCTTCTCATGAAATAGGGGCTTATGTTTTTCCAAAGATAGAATGATAATTAAGAATTGTTGAAAGGAGATTGATTAATTTTTTGAATTGGAAGAAATATTGAGCTTGGTTTAATTGTTGGTTTGTGGAGACACAAACCAAGGAGTGTGAGCAATCGTGCAGTCGGATGGTAACATCCAACTAATTTATTCAATATCTACAAAGAATTGATTAATTCGGTGAATTGAATTGATAATTTCAGCCAGTGTCAGATGGCTACATCTGATACCACGCTAATAAAACAAAACGCCCCAATGAAATCGGGGCGCTTGTAATATAGGGATGATAAATAATTGATTTTAAACTATTGAGTGGAAAAACCTTACACCTTCTACCTTCCAGCCCTCCACCTTAAAACTACCACATTCTAATTCTGTCTTCTGGCTTTTTATATAATTTATCGCCAGGTTTAACATCAAAAGCATTGTACCATGCATCCATATTTACAGGTGCACCGATAGTACGGTACGGGCCTGGCGAATGTGGGTCGGTTTTAATTAGCTGAGCGGCACTTTCTGGTAAAATATTACCTCTCCACACCTGCGCCCAGGCAAGGAAGAAACGCTGATCTGGTGTAAAACCATCAATTTTCTCATTGCTTTGACCTTGTTTAGTCATTTTAAAAGCAGTATAAGCCGCGTTTAAGCCCCCTAAATCGCCTATGTTTTCGCCCATAGTCAATTTACCGATTACATGAACCGTATCCAAAACGGTATAACCATCAAACTGTTCGCCTAAAGCTTTTGTTTTAGCATCAAATTTAGCTTTGTCTTCAGCTGTCCACCAGTTTTTTAAATTACCAGCAGCATCGTACTGACTTCCGCTGTCATCAAAACCGTGGCTCATTTCGTGACCGATTACCGCACCGATACCACCATAGTTAACGGCATCATCGGCATTTGGATCGAAGAAAGGAAACTGTAAAATACCCGCAGGGAAAACAATTTCGTTCAAAGTGGGGCTGTAGTAAGCATTAACCGTTGGAGGGGTCATACCAAAACGTTTGCGATCTACAGGTTTACCTAACTGACCAACCATTTCATTGTAACCCCAAACGCTTGCATTACGTAAGTTTTGGAAGTAGGTATCTTTATTAATTACTAAACCATCGTAGTTTTTCCATTTTTCCGGATAACCCACTTTTGGTGTAAATGCATTGAGCTTAGCCAAAGCTTTTTGTTTGGTTTCAGGACTCATCCACTCTAAACCATTGATTCTGATTTCGAATGCTTTCCGCAAATTCACAATCATCTGGTTCATGCGTTCTTTAGCTTCTGGCTTAAAATACTTGGCTACATAAAGCTGGCCTAGTAATTCGCCAATAGTGCCATCAGTTAAAGATGACATCCTTTGCCAACGTGGTGTTTGTACTTTCTGGCCAGTTTGTGCCTGTGTGAAAGCGAAACTTGCCTTAACAAATGGAGAACTTAAACTAGAGGCAGAACCTTTTAAAATGTTCCACTCCAGATAAGTTTGCCAATCGGTAACCGGAACCGATTTCAACATCCCATTCAGGCTTGCCATAAATTTAGGCGATGAAACCAGAACAGTATCTTGATTTTTGATTTTGAATTTAGGTAAATAGGTTGTCCAGTTAATGTCTGGCGTTTTTTTGTTCAGTTCTGCAACAGTAAGTTTGTTGTAGGTGGCGTAAGGATCACGCATTTCTAAACGGCTCATCTGCGCTTCGGCAAATTGCTTTTCAATTTTATAAACGGTTGCTGCTTTTTGTTTTGCATCTTCAGGGGTACTTCCTGTTAAGGTAAATAGCGTAACCATATAGGTGTTGTAAGCCTCGCGGATTTTAACACTGCGGGTATCATCTTTCAGATAATAATCACGATCGGGAAGTGTTGTGCCGCCCTGACCAATATTCACCATATACTTGTTTACATTCTTGCGGTCTTGACCAACACCCAGGCCGAACATTCCACCGCCCAAACCATTGGTTCGCATGTAAGCCACCTGATCGAGCACACCTTGAATGGTTTTAATCTGTTTGATTTTCTCTAAATCGGCTTTTATTGGCATATAGCCTAGTTTTTCTATGGTTGCACTATCCATGGCAGCCGTATAAAAATCGCCAACTCTACGCTTGACCGAACCTGCAGGAGCAGATTTATCAGCAGCTGCATCTTCTACTAAAGATTTAACAGCATTGATGTTGAAATCGCGAAGTTCGTTAAATGAACCCCAACGCGTTTCTTTAGCAGGAACAGGATTGTTTTTTATCCACGTGCCACTTGCGTAGGTGTAGAAATCGTCGCCTGGCTTAACGGAAAGATCCATGTTAGCAGGGTCGATAAATTTTTTGGTTTGTGCATTTGCAGAAAAGCCTGCAGCGACTATACCTAGCGCCGCAAAACATCTTTTCAAATTTTGGTATTTCATTCGCTTAATAAGTTAGTAATTATGCGAAATTTATGAAATACTAATTAATACTGGTGTTATATATTAAGAATATTACTTGTTAAACCAGTAGTAAATTTTTGCTAAACCAAGTCGCCTGATAAGTTCGGACGCTGAAAAAGAAATTTTAATAGATTTCATGATTTTAAATCTTTTATACACTATTAACATTTTTTAACAGAATTTATTGTGCGCTTGTAAAAATTATTGCTATCAAGAACGATTCAGGATAAAGCATTTTATTTTCCATAAATTTGAAAACGGTTATCTAAACCTGCGAGGTTTTATCGATAATAAATAAAAATGATGTTTAGCATACAATAGATATAATGAGCCACTCACACGATAAAGAAGATAGCTGTTGCAGCAGTAAAGTACATTCCACTCCAAAACATAACCACGATCATGCACACGAAGAAGGCGACGAACACGACCACGACCATGGTGGAGATCCGTCGGCCTTTCAAACTTATCTGCCAGCCATTGTAACATTGGTTATGCTGCTGATCGGAATTGCATTTGATAATCTATTTACAGTTCCTGCATTTCAGATCATCAGGCCTTATTGGTATGTAGTAGCTTATTTACCTGTGGGTATTCCGGTTTTACGTGAGGTTTGGGAAACTTTTAAAGCCAAAGATTTCTTTACCGAATTCTCTTTAATGTCTATCGCTACTATTGGTGCGTTTGCCATTGGCGAATATCCGGAAGGCGTAACGGTAATGCTTTTTTATACCATTGGCGAGTTGTTTCAAATGGCTGCAGTAAACCGTGCCAAAAGGAATATTAAAGCATTGCTCGATGTTCGCGCAGATGTAGCACATGTATTCCGTAATGAGAAATACGAAGATGTTAATCCTGAAAAGGTAGAAATTGGCGAAATGATACAAGTAAAGGCTGGTGAGAAAATCCCCCTGGATGGAGAACTGGTCAGCGATAAAAGCAGTTTTAATACCGCTGCTTTAACGGGCGAAAGTAAACCGCGTACAATTATTAAGGGCGAATCGATTTTGGCGGGGATGCTTAATCTCGATAAAGTAATCGAAGTAAAAGTAACCAAGGCTTTTGCCGATAGTACATTGTCGCGCATTTTGGAAATGGTTCAGAATGCCACTACACGTAAAGCTAAAACCGAGCTCTTTATCCGCAAGTTTGCTAAAATATATACACCAATTGTTTTCTTTTTAGCCCTTGCGCTGGTTACTGTCCCGATCTTTGTTTTAGGAAGCGAATATCATTTCCAAACCTGGTTGTATCGTTCACTGGTTTTCCTGGTAATATCTTGCCCTTGTGCACTGGTGATTTCTATTCCATTAGGATACTTTGGAGGCATTGGTGCTGCATCGGCAAATGGAATTCTTTTTAAAGGCTCTAACTTCCTCGATTTAATTACCAAGCTGAATACTGTTGTAATGGATAAGACTGGAACCCTGACAAAAGGTGTTTTTAAGGTTCAGAAAGTAGAAAGTAGTATCGATGAAGCAACATTTTTGAATTTATTAACTGCTGTTGAAGCAAAATCAACCCATCCAATTGCCAAGGCCATTGTAGAATACGCAGGCCAGAAAGAAATTCATCCAGCCGAAAATATTGAGGAAATTGCTGGAATGGGCTTAAAGGGATCTGTAAATGGCAAAGCGGTTTTGGCAGGGAACACAAAGCTTTTAGAGAAATTTAATATTGCCTTTGATGTCAAGATTACAGCTATTGAAGAAAGTATTGTGGTTGTTGCCGTTGACGAAAAATATGTAGGGTATGTTTTAATTGCCGATGAAATAAAAGAAGACGCCGCAGAGGCCATCAAGCAGCTCCACGAAAATGGAATAAAACAGGTCGTGATGCTGAGCGGTGATAAAACTTCAATTGTTAAAAAAGTAGCAACAGGTTTAGGTATTGATGCTTACTTTGGTGATTTATTACCTGAAGATAAAGTAGACAGGCTTGAAGAAATTAAAAGTGACAGAAGCAAGGTAGTGGCTTTTGTTGGCGATGGAATAAATGATACGCCTGTATTGGCCATTAGCGACATTGGTATTGCCATGGGGGCAATGGGGAGCGATGCTGCTATTGAAACAGCCGATGTAGTTATCCAAACCGATCAGCCTTCTAAAATTGCAACTGCTATTAAAATCGGAAAGGCAACCAAAAAGGTGGTGATCCAGAATATAGTATTGGCATTCGCGGTAAAAGCATTGGTTTTAATCTTAGGTGCAGGTGGTATTGCCACCATGTGGGAAGCCGTTTTTGCCGATGTTGGCGTTGCACTTTTGGCCATTTTAAATGCGGTGAGGATACAGAAAATGAAGTTTCCTTAGTTGGTTAATTGTTTAAATTGGATAGTAGGTTAACTGAACTTGGAGTAGCGACTTTAGATTAAAATATTGATTTACGCTTCATTAGTCCAATGATAACTGCCAATTGCCAACTGAAAACTTCTTGATAGTAAGCAAGATATGTTGAGAAATAGAAAGGCAGAATACTATAAAAATTAGTATATTCGTTTATGTCTAAGCCTATTCCATATCCGGTTTTAAACGATGATGAACCCGTAAGGCAATTCAATGAACTTGATGCGTCATTAACTTATAGCTACTCTAATTATTTAAACTGGCTTTTTCCTGAAAGAGTAGAACTGATTAAAGGTAAAATCTTTAAAATGAGTCCTGCACCTTCAAGGGTACATCAGGAAGTTTCTATCAATTTATTAAATCCTATAGTCAATTTTTTAAAGGGTAAACCCTGCAAAGTTTATTCAGCTCCATTTGATGTCCGTTTTCCAAAAGAAAGTAAAGCTGATAAGGATGTATATACGGTATTACAGCCCGATATTTGTGTTGTTTGTGATAAAAGCAAACTAGATGCCCGCGGTTGTATTGGTGCTCCCGATCTTGTTATAGAAATTTTATCTCCTGGCAATACCAAAATGGAATTGCTTAATAAATACCGCGTTTACGAAGAATTTGGTGTTAAAGAATATTGGGTGGTTAGCCAAAGCGATCAAAGCATCCTCATTTACACCCTTAATGATTCGGGCAAATTTCAGCCTTCCAAAATATTTACCCATAGCGAAAAAATCACTTCATCGGTACTACCAGGTTTTGAATTGGAATTAGATGATGTTTTTGATGATATCGATTAACTTATTTTTTCGCTTTTGATTTTTGGATAATACCATTTGGATCAGCATTAAAGAGTATAATGGCGGTTAATACGCCTATGAGCACAAAATTAAATGGTATGCAGCACTTGCTTTCCAAAAAATAAACCCCGTCCTACGGACACCCTTCTAAAAGAGGGGAATAATTAAACGCATAAGGATACGTTTCGGCTTACGCTGCTTTGGTCTTTCAGCTTAATTAGCTATTTTTGGACTTTTAATATCATTCATGAGCATATCCACCAAGTACAATCCTGCAGAAACAGAAGATAAATGGTATAGCTATTGGCTATCGAAGAAATTTTTCCACTCCGAACCCGATGAACGCGAACCTTACACCATCGTCATTCCGCCTCCAAACGTCACCGGTGTGCTGCACATGGGGCATATGCTTAACAATACCATTCAGGATGTTTTAATTCGTAAAGCCCGTATGCAAGGTAAAAATGCATGTTGGGTACCTGGAACCGACCATGCCTCTATTGCTACTGAAGCAAAAGTTGTGGCGATGTTGAAGGAGCAGGGGATTAATAAAAAAGATCTTTCACGGGAAGAATTTTTGAAGTATGCCTGGGAATGGAAAGAGAAATACGGCGGCATTATTTTAGAACAGTTAAAGAAACTGGGTGCAAGTTGCGATTGGGACCGTACCCGTTTTACGATGGAAGAAGATCTTTCTGAAGCGGTGATCGATTCATTTATCCACTTGTACAAAAAAGGCTGGATTTACCGTGGTATCCGTATGGTAAATTGGGATCCAGCCGGTAAAACTGCGGTTTCTGACGAAGAAGTAATCCGTAAGGAAGTAAATCAAAAACTATATTATATTAGATATACCATTGTAGGCAATACGACTTCGGACTCCGGACTTCAGACTCCTGACTATCTTGTTGTAGCTACAACCCGTCCGGAAACGATTATGGCCGATGCAGCAATCTGTATCAACCCGAACGACGAGCGTTTTACACATTTAAAAGGTAAAAAGGTTTTTGTGCCTTTGATTAATCATGAAATTCCGGTTATTGAGGATGAGTACGTTGATATTGAGTTTGGTACAGGTTGTTTAAAGGTTACACCAGCGCACGATCTGAATGATTATGAGTTGGGGGTTAAGCACAATTTACCAGTTACAGATATCTTAAACGATGACGGAACTTTAAATGAATTAGCGGTTATTTTAGTGGGCGAAGACAGGTTTGTTGCCCGTAAAAAAATCGCCAAAATGCTGGAAGAAGCTGGGCATTTGGACAAAGTTGAAGATTATAAATCGCAGGTTGGTTTTTCTGAACGTACAGATGCCGCTATCGAACCAAAACTTTCCATGCAATGGTTTGTGAAGATGAAAGAAATGGCACAACCAGCTTTGGATGATGTATTAAATGGAGAAGTAAACCTGATTCCAAATAAATTTGAAAATACGTACCGCCATTGGATGGAGAATGTCCGCGATTGGAACATTAGTCGCCAGCTGTGGTGGGGACAGCGGATCCCGGCCTGGTACGATGATAAAGGAAATTGGGTGGTTGCCAAAACTAAAGATGAAGCATTAGAAGAATTCTGGAAGAAAAAACATTTGGATGAAAGCTGTTCAGAAACAGAAAAAGCTGGATTCAAACATCAGTTAGAGCCGTTTCTAAGACAGGACGACGATGTGATGGATACCTGGTTTTCGTCATGGTTATGGCCGATTTCAGTTTTCGATGGCTTTAAAAATCCTGAAAATAAAGACATCAATTATTATTATCCAACCAACGATCTGGTTACGGCGCCTGAAATTTTATTCTTCTGGGTGGCCCGTATGATTATGGCTGGACATGAGTTTATGGGTAAAAAACCATTTACAAATGTATACTTAACAGGTATTGTACGCGATAAATTAGGTCGTAAAATGTCTAAATCGTTGGGTAACTCACCTGATCCAATTGGATTGATCGAAAAATATGGTGCCGATGCGGTACGTGTGGGGATGTTAATGTCGTCACCTGCCGGAAACGATTTAATGTTCGATGAAAGTTATTGCGAACAGGGGCGTAATTTCGCCAGCAAAATCTGGAATGCTTTCCGTTTGGTAAAAGGATGGGAAGTTGACGAAAACTTAGCAAACCCAAATACCCAGGCCATATCCTGGTTCGAAAACCGCTTTAACGAAGCTTTGGTAGAAATTGAAGCTAACTTTAAACAATACCGCCTTTCAGAAGCATTAATGATCACTTACAAACTGGTTTGGGATGATTTCTGTGCCTGGTACTTAGAAATGGTTAAGCCAGCTTATCAGCAACCGATTGATGCGGAGAGTTTTAAAGCTACAGTCGGTTTCTTCGAAAATATCATCAAATTATTGCACCCGAACATGCCTTTCTTAACTGAAGAGCTGTGGCATGACGATCTGTTTGCCGAACGTGGAGAAATGGACTGTTGTATTGTTGCCGAATTCCCGAAAGGCGGGGCTTTTGATGTGCAATTATTGAAAGATGCGGAGGTAATTAAAACCGTGGTAGCCGAAATTAGAAATGTAAGGAACCAGAAGCAAATTTCTCCTAAAGAAGCTTTGCCTTTAAGTATCAAAATAAATTCTGATCTTGATTATGAAAAATGGTTGAATATTGTTTTCAAATTGGCCAATGTATTAGAAGCCGAAATTGTAAACGACAAAATTGTTGGCGCAACTGCTTTTATGGCGGGCAAAGATGAATTTTTCATCCCGCTGACCGAAAATATTGATGTGGAAGCAGAACGTGAGCGTTTAAATGCCGATTTAGCATATTTACAGGGCTTTTTAAAGTCGGTAGATGCTAAATTGAGCAACGAACGCTTTGTACAGAATGCAAAACCGGAAATTATTGCAAACGAGCGGAATAAAAAAGCCGACGCTGAAGCTAAAATCAAAATTATTGAAGAAAGCTTAGCGGTTTTAGGATAATAACCGTAACAGATCTATAAGGCTTTAAAAGCCTTGTAGGTCTTTAATTAAAAATATGATGTGCTCTCGAAATTTATTATGCATCTTTTCCTGCCTGTTATTATTTATTGTTTCCTGTAAAAAAGAAAGCGATAAGGAAGAAGAACTGAAATATCCGATTTCCTTAAATTATAAATCTTATAGTAGGGGGAAAATGAGGATGTGGACCAGAGATGGTGAAGTTTTGGACCAACCGAAAATTGCTAATTTCGCGGGAAATGCCTTTGTTAATTCTTTTGATGCAGATTTTTATCAGATAAAATTTACCAAACCCGATTCTGCTGAAATTAGATATCCAGGCGCATTAGAAGGATTTTGGACTTATAAAGTAAAAGATTCTGCAAATATTGATTTTAAGGGAGATGTTCATCTATTTCCTGGGAATGTGTTCGGAAACCAGGCATCACTAGACCGGTCTTTTTTAATATATAGAACGAGTATTTATACCCAGCCTGTGAGGGTAATCAGTCAGCCAACATCAATGCCTTCCGTTATTTACAGGGCAGATTTAGGATTTAAAGCTACTGGGAACAAAAAGGCCCTTACTATCCCTGGTTATCTTTATAAATTGCGCTTGTATAATAGAGCTGCCCTTTCTAGCGGTCATCTGTTTGGCGATTTCAATGATCGTTTCTTAAATGAGCTACAAGACCGTGATACTTTGCTTATTCAAACAACAACGAATAACTGGAGGCTATAAAAGCCCTTCAGTTAATTTTTTAATATTCCGGTAAGTTACCTGAATAAATTATTTCAAACGTTTTCCTACATATTTATAAAAGTATGCTATTCACTTAAATAATGGTTTTCTGGCCATTTATTTAAGGTTAATATGATTGTAAGCCATTATTTCAAGATAAGGTTTCAAAAATATTACTTTCGAATATTTAAGGTTTGTTTTTATTAACCATATTTTAGATTTTGTTAAAACGATCTGTCAGATCGTACACTATTTAAGCGTTAATCTAACCTAATATCCTCAAATGGAAAATTCCAGAAGAAAATTTATTAAGCAATCGGCAATATTTGCTGCAGCAACCTATGCAGGTGCCATGGGCATGAGCGCCAAAAGTTATGGACGTATCATCGGTGCAAATGATAGGGTACGCGTGGGCGTTGTTGGATTTTCTGATCGCTTTAAAGACACCCTTTTGCCTTGTTTCCTGAACCACAACAAGGAACTCAATTTCGATATCGTTGGTCTTTCTGATTTATGGAACTACCGGAGAGATTTAGGAATTGCCCATTTAAAAGCAAAGTTTGGTCACGATATTAAAGCCTGCCGTAACAACGATGAGCTTTATGCCACAAAAGATCTTGATGCGGTGATTATCAGTACCGCCGATTTTCAGCATGCACTTCACACCATCGAGGCCGTAAAAGCCAGCTGTGATGCTTATGTAGAAAAACCCTTTGCCGAAACCATGGACGATGCCAAAGCTGCATTTAAAGCCGTTAAAGCAAGTAAACAGATTGTACAGATTGGTTCGCAAAGAAGGAGTGGAGAGAATTATACCAATGCAGCAAAATTTATTCAGGATGGAAAATTTGGGCCGATAACTGCTGTAGATTTAGTATGGAATGTAAACCAGCCAGGCCGATGGCGCAGACCAGATTTAGTAGCCAAATTAAAAGAAGAAGATATCGATTGGAAAAGATTCTTATTGAACCGACCAAACGAAGCCTTCGATCCAAGAAAATATTTAGAATACCGCTTGTTCTGGCCATATTCTTCAGGTATGCCAGGGCAATGGATGTCGCACCAGATTGATACCGTACATTGGTTTACTAATTTAAAACATCCGCGAAGTGTAGTGGCAAACGGAGGTATTTACACCTGGAAAGATGGCCGTAGAAACTGGGATTCGATGGTTGCCGTATTCGATTATGGTCAGCCCGATACAACAGATGGTTTCCAGGTTACTTTTACCTCAAGAATGCAGAATAGTGTAGGCGATGTGGGCGAGGTTTACTATTCTAACGGTGGCGAGCTGAATTTAATCACCAATAAAGTATCGCCAAAAGGTGGTTTAAAGGAGAGAGAGGCTGCAGCCATGGGCTTAAAAGCCAATCTTTTGCCTGAATTTGATTTAAGTAAAACTGAAATTAAAGCGGCTACAGGAGCCAATATGGGTGGCGATGCGTTAACCTCTGGACATATGCGCAACTGGATGGAATGTGTGCGTAGCCGTAAAACACCAAATGCGCCCGTTGAAGCTGGTTATTCACACTCTATTGCCAATATCATGACCAATGCTGCGGTACGAACAGGTGCAAAAGCAATTTTCGATGAAAGCAGACAAGAAGTACTCGCAAACGGAAAAGTATTTAAATATTAATCACAGCATATCGTTATTACGAGGAATGAAGAAGTCTACTTAAAAAAAAAGATTGCTTCGTCATTCTTCCTCACAATGACAGCAAGACAAAACCAATCATGTTAAATTTTAAAAAGTATAGTATTCTAGCCCTTTCGCTAATCAGTTTATCAGCCGCTGCCCAAAAAGCAAAACCATTATTTGATGGTAAAACCTTAACCGGTTGGAAAGCAGTTGCAGGAGCCGCGCCATACAAAGTTGAAGACGGAATGATTATCGGAACGATGACCAAAGGAACACCAAATTCATTCTTAATCACTGAAAAAGAATATGGCGACTTCATTTTAGAACTCGATGTGAAGCTGGAAGGTGAAACCACCAACTCCGGCGTACAAACACGCAGTCATATTAAACCAGAAGGAAACAACGGTAAAGGATTGGTTTTTGGCAGGCAGGTAGAAATAGACCCTACACCAAGGGCATGGACAGGTGGGATTTACGACGAGGCCAGAAGATTATGGCTATATCCTTTAGAACTTAACCCATCGGCAAAATCACTGTATAAAAAGAATGAGTTTAACCATTACAAAATAGAATGTATTGGTAACGAAACCAAAACCTGGGTAAATGGAACACCTGTTGCCTACGTGATCGATACTTTGGATAAATCAGGATTTATCGGTTTGCAGGTTCATGGCATTGGCAATAACCTCGATAATGATGGCAAAAAAGTTTATTTCAAAAACATTAACATTCAAACAGCCGGCTTAAAAGCCAAAGCTTTTCCAAAAGGAATTTATACGGTTAATTTAACACCCAATACCTTATCTGCTTACGAAAAATCGGAAGGTTATAAACTTTTGTTCGATGGTAAAAGCAATGCAGGTTGGGTTGGTGCTTATAAAACTACTTTTCCTGCCAAAGGATGGAAGATTGCCGATGGCATTATCAGTGTAGAGCCATCGGGTGGTGCAGAATCGACCAACGGCGGCGATATTGTAACCAAGGATGAATATGCCGCTTTTGATTTGTCGTTCGAGTTTAAGCTTACCCCAGGTGCCAACAGTGGCGTAAAATATTTTGTTACCCTGAGCGAAAAAAATACAGGTTCTGCTATTGGTCTAGAGTATCAGGTTTTAGATGATGTTTTACATCCAGATGCAAAATTAGGTAGAGATGGAAACAGAACTTTAGCTTCGTTATACGATTTAATGACTTCGAAAAAAGAAGCGCGTTATTTACGCCCAATTGGAAGCTGGAACAATGGCCGTTTGGTGGTGTATCCAAATAACAAAGTAGAGCATTATTTAAATGGCGTTAAAGTTTTAGAATATACCCGCGGCTCTGAAGAATTTAAAAAACTGGTTGCCATTAGTAAATATAAAGACTGGAAAAACTTTGGTGAAGCACCAAAAGGACATATCCTCCTTCAGGATCATGGTAACAAAGTAGATTTCAGGACGATTAAAATTAAAACATTATAGATGCAGCGCAGATCGTTTGTTAAAACATCAGCTTTGTTAGGCTCTGGTTTACTTTTGGGTAACCAGGGCTTTGCCAATTTAGTGGCTGATGAAATTATTAATGTGGCAATGATTGGTTGTGGCGATCGTGGCAAAGGTGTTTTGTCGGTAATTAAATCAATGCCTGCAAAGTATAAAATTAAAGCTTATTGCGATTTACTCGATTTTAGACTTAAGGAAACCGAAAAGTATGTTCCTGCAGATGCAAAGGCCATAAAAGATTATCACAAAGTTTTAGACGATAAAACAATCAACGCGGTTTTTATTGCCACACCTTTAAGTGAACATTTCAGAATTGCCAAAGATGCAGTACTGGCTGGCAAACATGTGTATGTAGAAAAAACCATGACATACAATATTGCCCAGGCACTCGAACTTAAAAAACTGGTGAAACAATATCCCAATCAGGTTTTTCAGGTGGGTTATCAGTACCGTTATTCGCCTTTGTATTTTAAGGTGAAGGATATGATCCAAAGTGGTTATTTGGGCAAGGTTAGCCAGATCGATTGCCGTTGGGACCGTAATGGCAACTGGCGTAGGGCAGTGCCAGATCCAGCTTTAGAACGTAAGATCAACTGGCGGATGTATAAAGAGTATTCTGGCGGATTAGCCGCCGAACTTTTATCGCACCAGATTGATTTTATCAATTGGGCTTTCGAAACGCAGCCTGATGAAATTATGGGATCTGGTGGGATAGATGTATTTAAAGACGGGCGGGAAACCTACGATAATATTCAGGCCATTCTCCGTTATAACGAAAAAGGCATGATCGGCAATTTTGGAGCTACTTGCGGCAATGCGCATGATGGTTACCTGTTTAAGATTAAGGGTACCAAAGGTTCAGTTTCTTTGCTTACCAATACCGGCTTGTTTTATCCTGAAGAAAGTGCTAAAAAAAAATTAGGTATTGTTGATGGCGTAACTGGGGCCACAAAAATTGTGGTAAATAAAGATGGTGGAATCCCGATTTTGGATAAAGCCACCATTGATGGTACAAATTATGCCTTAGATGAATTTTATAAATCGATAACAACCAAGAAGGAACCAGTATCAAATATCAATACCGGAACGCAGGCGGCTATTTGTGTGGCCATGTGTAACGAGGCCATTTATAGCGGGAATAAACAGGTTTGGAAGACGGAATATAGTGTTTAGATCATATTCTCTTTTATCATTCTGAACGATTGAAGAATCCGGAGGCTCTGCGAAGCAAATCTTTACTATTGGTTGGTGTCTCACCGACCAAGAAGAATATTATTCTACTTTCATTTGTGGATGCCGATTAAGTTTCGTTCGGTGGGACACCAACCGATAGATGAAAGGATTTTTAATGCTCCTAATTTTTTTTGGAAAGCAATTGTGTCGGGTATTTAAAGTCCGTCCTGCTTTCTGCTCCAATCTTTTTTGCCCTTCGACTACGCTCTCCGTAGGAGTCCTTTGGACAGGGTGACAAAAAAGGATTTCCGCGTCAATCAGGTTTAAAATCGGAAGGTTTTTGCTGCTATTGAAGATTGCATAGCATGATTCAGAAAACGCAATTAATTCGATTGTTACCTTGAGGATCAGTTTTTTAAAAAAACGCGGTGGGATGACAGGTTAAGATAAATCGTCATTTCGACCGCAGTGGAGAAATCCTTGAACTGTGTTTGTTGAATAGTTCAAAGATTTCTCCATTTCGCTGCGCTTCAGTCGAAATGACGACCGATTTCTACAATCTGTCAATTATAGATACGAAGGACCTTTCTATTGGTTGGTGTCTCACCGACCAAGAAGAACTGTTATTCTACTTTCATTTTGTGGATGCCGATTAAGTTTCGGTCGGTGGGACACCAACCGATAGATGGATAACATTATTTAAAACTGGAGTAATTCTATTCTGTGATTTTCCGTGTTTCCGTGGCAAAAAGCTACAGCCCCAAATATTCAGGCATTTCCTGTACGAAGTTAAACTTACCTTTTTCAAGGTCCATCTTCGCATAAACATGTTGCAAACCATTGGTTAGCACAATCCATTTGGCTTGGTGTATAGAATTGTATCGTGATGCCTGATCGAAAACCGATTGCGTAATCTTTACTTTGGGTGCCTTACATTCAATTAACATCAGCTTTTCGCCAGCCGTATTATACACTAAAATGTCACTCCGCTTTTGTAATTGGTTTAGCACCAAACCACCTTCAATCTGGATCAACGTGCGTGGGAATTTCTTTTCCAAAATCAGGTTCTGTATAAAATGCTGACGGACCCATTCCTCAGGTGTAAGTACGAGGTGCTTTTTCCTCAACTCATCGAAAATAAAAACCAGATCATCTTTTTGGGTAATTTTAAATGGATAGGGCGGTAGGTTAAGCGGAGTAGGGGTAAACATTTTCTCAGTTGGTGGTTATCAGTTTGCAATTGGCAGTTAACCATGCAACAATAAACAATTTATCAATTATTACGGCTTCAAAGTTAGTTTAATTTTAGATATGTAATCAAATCTCAAATCTAGTGTCTCATGTCTCACATCTAGTATTCAAATCTCACATCTCTTAAATTATAAACATTTATCCAAATCGTTAAACCTAAATCGTAATTTTACGGGCAATGACTGCTGCCGAAATTATTAAAGATATCAAAGCCCGAAAATTCAAACCTGTATACCTGTTACATGGAGAAGAATCTTATTATATCGATCAAGTAACAGATTATATTGAAGATAAGTTATTGAACGATGCCGAAAAAGGTTTCAATCAAACGGTTTTGTATGGTAAAGATACCGATATGGCTACGGTTTTGGGTGCTGCAAAGCGATACCCGATGATGTCGGATTATCAGGTGGTAATTGTTAAGGAAGCACAGGATTTAAAGTGGGGCAAAGAAGATTCGAGTAGTAAAGAGGGCGAATTTGTGCTCAATTATTTTGAAAAACCTTTGCCAAGTACCATTTTGGTATTGGCTTTTAAATATGCCAATTTCGATAAGCGTAAAAAAATCTACAAGGCCATTAATAAAAGTGGATTGATTTTTCAGTCAGATCCTGTACGCGATTATAAACTGGTACCCTGGATTGAAGAATTTATTAAAGATAAAGGTTACAAGATCGATCAGCAGGCATCGGCTTTAATGGCCGAATATTTAGGAACTGACCTTTCTAAAATTGCCAACGAGATCGAAAAATTAATGCTTAATGTTCCGAAAGAGACAACCATTAATACCGATCTGGTTCAGAAAAATATAGGCATTAGTAAAGAATATAATGTTTTCGAATTACAGAAAGCACTGGCCATCCGCGATGTGCTGAAATGCAATAAAATTATCAATTACTTCGCCAGCAACCCTAAAGCCAATCCAACAGTAATGGTTCTGGCCAATTTAGGTGGTTACTTTACTAAACTTCTAAAATACCATTATATCCCAAATAAGGCCGATGCGGCATCAGCGTTGGGCGTGCCTCCATTCTTTGTTAAAGATTATGAGGTAGCTGCAAGAAATTACAACACCGGAAAAGTTTTCCAGGTGATCGGTTTACTCCGCGAATACGATTTAAAAAGCAAAGGTTTAGATAGTACGGGAAATGTTGAAGATGGAGAACTCTTAAAAGAACTCGTTTTCAAAATTGTACACTAATCTTTTTTTCGCAATTGCCTGTTTTATATTACCCATCAAACGTTTGCGCAAATTTTAGCGGTTTTATTGTAATTTAATATCATTATTTTAGAAATTGATACGCTACCACAGGCGCTAACCATTTCTAAACACAAATGAAAACTAAAATCTTTTTACTGTTATTGCTTCAATGCATTGGGAGCTTTATTTATGCCCAATCATTAAAACCTTATAATCTTTCCTTTCCTAAACTCGCTAACAGGTGGGATGAAGCTATGCCCTTGGGAAATGGTATGTTAGGTGTTTTAATATGGAAAAAAAACAATAAACTACGTCTTTCTTTAGATCGTGCAGATCTGTGGGACGAACGTAAGTCGCTTGATATCTCGAAGCTTAATTTTAAATGGGTAGAAGAGCAGGTTCATCAAAATAACTACGCTGCCGTTCAAAAAATAGGCGATGAACCTTATGATAACAGTCCATATCCAACCAAATTGCCTGCAGCGGCAATGGAATTTGATATCGCTAAACTAGGTAAAGTAGTATCGAATGAATTGGATATCGAAACAGCCTTAAACACGGTAAAATTTGAAAATGGTACTGTTTTTAACTGTTACATTCATGCAAAGCGGCAACGGGGATATTTTAGTTTCGAAAATCTTAAATCTACGGCAATCGTGCCTAACTTGATTGTGCATAATTACGCCAATAATCTGATAGAAAAAGGCGATAATAGCCATGCAGGTGAGGGTTTGCAAAAACTGGGTTATGCAAAAGGAACAGTTACCAATACGATGAATAGTGTCCGTTATCGTCAGCCTACTTATGATGGACATTATTATGAAGTGTTGGTTAAATGGAAAACAATGGCTAATGGCAATGTAATCGGTTCCTGGACCATTAGTAATGATAAAGCTGCAAAATTACCTGGTATTTCTTCAACAGCGAAAGAGCCAACGGGCTGGGATGCTCATACCAAATGGTGGAAAGATTTCTGGAATAAATCGAATATCGCTGTACCGGATCAGCTTATTCAAAAACAATACTATTTAGAAATGTATAAATTAGGGTGTGTAGCCAGAAAGGGGGCACCTGCCATAACTTTACAAGCCGTTTGGACCGCCGATAACGGTAGCTTGCCACCCTGGAAAGGCGATTTCCACAATGATTTAAATACCCAATTGAGTTATTGGCCAACATATAGCGCTAACCATTTAGCTGAAGGTGCCACTTTTACAGATTGGCTATGGAAAATCAGAAAAAATAACCTTATTTATACCAAACAGTATTTTGGTGTTGAAGGCTTAAATGTTCCTGGTGTAGTTACTTTAAATGGCGATCCGATGGGCGGATGGATCCAGTATTCGCTTTCGCCAACTGTAAGCGCATGGACTTCGCAACATTTTTATTGGCAGTGGAAATATAGCATGGATGATAGGTTTCTTAAAAGGAGAGCCTATCCATATATTCATGAAGCTGCAACCTACCTGGAGAACATTACCAGGTTGAAAGAAGGCAAACGTTCACTGCCTTTAAGCTCTAGTCCTGAATTTAACGATAACAGTATTAAAGCCTGGTTCTTAAACTGGACCAACTATGATTTATCGTTAGCTAAATTTTTATTTAAAGCTGCGGCCGAAGTAAGCAAGGCAAAAGGCAAGACAGATGAAAGCAAACATTGGACGGAAATGCTGAATCAGTTACCGGGTTATGAAATAAATGAAACCGGTTTTACTATTGCCCCTGGATCTGATTTAACGAGCTCTCATAGGCATTTTTCGCAGTATATGGCCATATATCCGCTCGATTTATTGGATGTTAACAACAAGCAAGACAAAACCATTATTGATAATTCCTTAAAACGGTTAGAAGAAATTGGTACAAGGGCATGGTGTGGTTACTCTTTTAGCTGGATGGCCTCTTTATATGCAAGGGCTTACCAGGCCGATAAGGCGGTAAAACAACTGGAAATTTTTGCATCCAATTTCTGTTCGTCCAACAGTTTTCATTTAAATGGCGATCAAAAAGGAGGGCAGTATTCTGGTTTTACCTACCGCCCTTTTACTTTAGAAGGCAATTTTGCCTTTGCACAGGGTGTTCAGGAACTTTTATTGCAAAGCAGAAATGGTTATATACAGGCATTCCCAGCTGTACCACAAAGCTGGAAAGATGTAGCTTTTAATGATTTACGTGCTGAAGGCGGCTTTTTAGTAAGCGGGAATAAGGAAAACGGTGTGCCAACAAAAGTAAAAGTATATGCAGAAAAAGCGCGCGTACTTAGAATTAAACTGCCTTTTAAAACCTATGTAGTAAGAGATATACCTGCTGGAAGTGTAAAAATGGGCGATGATGGAATTGCCGAAGTGAGCCTGAAAAAACGGCAGACCATCGTTTTTGAAAATGGATATGAATAATATCCTTAACTAGAATGATGAATTAACCGCAAAGAACGCTAAGGGTTTCGCAAAGTAAGCAAAGGACTAAGCTGATGTTATTAAGCGTGAGGGATAGAAGCGAAAAGCCCACAGCGAGGCAACGAGCGAGGACTTGCAGCGCATAGCCCGACCCCTTGCTCAGCTTGGGGGCACGCCAAAATACACGATGCATCAGTATAAATTAAAGTATATTTTGTACCACACGTTACAGTACCTGGAGATGCAAAGAAGATCATTTTTAAGCAACATAACGATAAATTAATCATAACTGTTAGGGTAGATAGTAAATTCCGTTTTACCAAAGTATATAAAATAACAGGCATTTTGTAAATTTACGGGTATACGGCACGCATCATACCCAGCTTTAGCAAGAAGCTAAAAACGTTAATGATAAGCCTTTTATATACGATTCATATCAAAATCATCAATGAGAAAAATAATATTAATCACTGCGCTGCTATGCTGCAAAATAGGCTATGCCCAGCAAAAACCCAATATTGTAATCATCATTTCTGATGATCATGCTTTTCAGGCAATAAGCAGTTATGGTAGTAAATTAACGCAAACACCCAATATCGATCGTATTGCCCGGTCGGGGGTAACTTTTAACAAAGCTTATGTAACCAATTCTATTTGCGGACCAAGCAGGGCCGTTATATTAACAGGTTTGTATAGCCATAAAAATGGCTTTAAAGATAATGAAACCTCCCATTTTGATCATGGACAGGATAATTTTGCCAAACACCTTCAGTCTGGCGGATATCAAACCGCCTGGATAGGTAAGTTGCACTTGGGCGATAAACCTCAGGGATTTGATTATTACAGCATTCTGCCAGATCAGGGGCAGTATTACAACCCCGATTTTATCGGCATGGATGGTAAAACCGTGCATAAAGAAGGTTATGTAACCAATCTGATTGAAGATGCCTCCGAGCAGTGGTTAGATAATAGAGACCAATCGAAGCCGTTCTGTTTGGTTATTGGGCACAAAGCTACGCACCGCACCTGGCTTCCGGATACGGCTGATATGGGGAAATTTGATAAAGTGAAATTCCCTTTGCCTAAAAATTTTTACGACAATTATGTAAACCGGGAAGCGGCAAAAGCACAGGATATGACCATTGATAAAACCATGTTAATGGGCTACGACCTGAAAATGCTTTCTTATAGCAAAAATGGAGAGGGGAGCGTTAACCGCATGAACTTAGCACAAAGAGCAAGGTTCGATGCCTACTACAAGCCAATCGAAGCAGATTTAAAAAGCCGGAATTTAACTGGCAAAGCTTTGGTTGAATGGAAGTATGAACGTTATATGCGCGATTATTTAAGCACAGCAGCATCGCTCGACCGGAATATTGGCCGTACGCTTGATTACCTTGAAAAACACAATCTTACCAAAAATACCATTGTAATCTACCTTTCAGATCAAGGTTTTTATTTAGGCGAGCATGGTTGGTTTGATAAACGTTTTATGTATGAAGAATCTTTCAGAACACCTATGATCATGCGTTACCCTGGGGTAATTAAGCCAGGAAGTCAAAACGGAACATTTGTAATGAATCTCGATCTTGCGCCAACCTTGCTTGACGCCGCAAAGCTTAAAATACCAAAAGCTATGCAAGGGAAATCGATGCTGCCTTTGTTTCAATCAAAAAAAGTAGCATTCAGGGATGCTATGTTTTATCATTATTATGAAAATGGTGAACATTCGGTATCTCCTCATTTTGGTGTTAGAACCGAACGATATAAATTAATCCGCTTTTACAAACGCGTGAATACCTGGGAATTGTACGATCTAAAAAATGATCCCTCAGAAGAAAATAATTTATATGGCAAAATAGGATATGCAGGTATTGTTGCGCAATTAAAAGGCAAATTAAACAAGCTTATCGATCAATATGACGACCAGGATGCCAAAAGTATTATGGCAGAACTTTAAATATCTGCTGAGGTTGTTGCCAATAATTTAATGTCGAAGGCCAATGCGCTATTGAGCGCATTTGGCTGTTTTGTGTTTTTATTGGCTATATATAGAGCCTTCAATAATGCAATTTTTCAAAATCCTGTGTCCAGTTTTTTAAGGAAAATGTTTTGTTAAATTTAACCAGATCATCCACTATTTCCGTCCAGACACTACGATAAACGGTTTGCTGATTTCCTTTCCGTTTTGATCCATTACCATTTCCATCATTTTTTTTACTTCGATATTCGCAAATCCCGATAGTTCGAAAAACGATTTTACTTCATCAATCTCATAAAATGTAAAATCGAGCTGTGTCCAGGGCAGGTCGCCACCAGAGTTTTTTTCAACAAAGGCAAGGTCCGTTTTTCCCCCTGGTTTTAACACACGGTAGCTTTCAGCTAAGTATTTTAGCGGATCCGGCCAAAAATAAATGGTATTCGCCGTAAAACAATAATCGAAGAAATTATCCTGAAAATTGAGTTTGTTATCCGTTGTTTTAATGAACTCTGCAGCGTTACCATCCGCCTTGTAAGTTAAAGAGGCTTCTTTCATCGCAGATTCAGTAGGGTAAGTACCAGAATAACTAATGTTTTTTGCTTTTTGAAACAAATAAGAGAGGTGTTCGGTGCCGGCTGGGCCGATTTCCAATACTTTTTCCTCCGCTTTTAACGGTAAATCTTGTAAGAGTTTAAAAATTAGGGTGTTTTTGGGTGGGAGAACGTCTGTTTTTTGATCTTGCGTTAATGTGTTCAGGTCTTCTTGCTCCTCCATGGTATCGTGATTAGTCTCTTGCGGTGCATTTCGCAATTGGGCAAAATTGAAAAATAGCAGGCGTACGCTTTTACATCAAAAGGATTTTCTTTTACAAAAAACCGAATTGTGGATAACGCCATTACTGTAGTTCGGCTTTTTTTGTGATAATTGCCTTTATGGGAATCAATGTTGGTAAGGATTATGGCGCCTGGAAAAAGGTAGGAGGCAGCTTTGGTGATCTTCCTGCCCGGGGAGGATTGGTAACAGAAAGAAAGGAGAAATACAGTTTTTCGTTTAGCGATGCCGAATTGGTACAGATCAATATCCCCGGTATTTACATCGTGTATGGCGATATCAGGTTTAAACAGCAACAGATGTATTTCAGGCCCACTTACGATGTCCCGGATATGGTTAAACTGCGTTTTACGCTCTCCGGCAATGGCACTATCTTTAACCGGGTAAATAACAAACAGTACATCTTTAATTCCAACCAGCAGAATATTATTTACATGCCTGAACTTGATGGTACAGGCGAATATGACACCCGCCATAACTACTGTTTTTTTGAGGTACATTTTGCTAAGGAGAAGTTTTTGCAACTGGCAGAACATTCCACCAAAGCATTGCAGGTTTTGGCAGATTATGCCGATACCGGTCGCTATACGGAACTGGCTGAACAAAACCTTCCTATTTCATGGGCCATGCAGCACTGCATCCGCGAAATTCTCGATTGTGGTTACCCCGAGGGCCTGAAACGTATGTTTATCGAATCGAAATGCATTGAACTGCTGGTACTCCAGGCCGAAGCTTTTGAACGTTCCATTAGCCAAAAACAGCCTGCAGTTTTACATTCTGCCTACGATAGGGATTGTCTTTATCAGGCAAGGGATTACCTTATTGCCAATATCCACCAGCCGCCATCGGTTGCAGAACTGGCTAAAGTATGTGGTATTAACGAATTTAAACTTAAACAGGGCTTTAAAGGACTGTTTGATAACAGCATATTCGGTTATTTGAGTGATTACAGGCTTAACCATGCAAAAGAGCTGCTGCTTGAGGGGCTATCCATAAAATCGGTGGCATTTATGCTTGGTTATTCATCTGTACAGCACTTCAGCAATGCTTTCAGAAAGAAATTTGCAGTTACGCCGGGTAAGTTGAAGGCTTAAGATGGGAATTGATTAATGTGGTACAGGGTGGATTCTTCTTCCGCTCTATGCCGCGGGGCATGGTACTTTGGAGCGCCAAAGTACCCAAAGCGCTTCGTCAATCCAGCAATGAGCCTTTTGCACAATCCTATGCGCATCAAAAAAACAGCGGCACTTCGTTTTGTGTTCAATATTTTTTAAAATTAAATCATCGCTATGAACACAAAACCACTGCGTTTCAGGTTTGTTAGTGCCAATTTACCTGAACTGCACCTGTTTTTTTGATTTCCCCGGCTCTTGGGATTGACGGGCGTGCTTCGGTGAGGGTTGAGTTATTTCAAAGCAAGCTAGCATAACGCCTAAACTTTCCTTAAAAGAGAATTGTCCACACAGTAGGATTTAATATTAAGATTGGGATTGACTGGCGTGCTTCGGTAAAGATTGTGTTTTTTCGAAGTAAGCTGGCATGAGGCTCCAAACAATTTTTACTATGTGAGTTTTCAAGATAGACTTAAGGCCCAAAAAAAATAATTGTTAATTTTAGGTGATATCTGTTCAAAAATAGCCACATACTGTATAAAGCATAGTAATCATGATAGCAACAGCCACTAAAGGGCAGCCCAGCCAGCGCGAAGCACTTTTTATGAAACTCTACAAAGAAGCTTTTCCTTTGGTGGCAAGGCACGTAAGTAAGATGGGAGGATCATTTGAGGAGGCGAAAGATATTTTTCAGGATGCGCTGGTGGTGTACTACGAGAAAGTACAGGTTTCGGGGCTGAGGCTGAAGTATCAGGAGAAAGCCTATTTATTTGGGATTGCCAAATATTTATGGATCAAACGTTATAAAGAAAGCGACAAGAATGTTTCCTTTAATCAGCTTGACCTTATTCTTAATGAAGAGATCGATTTGGCAGATATCGGATATGAGGAAGTTTCTTCGGGGAAACTGATGCATTTACTGGAGCAGGCCGGGCAGAAATGTATGCGGTTGCTCAGTGCTTTTTATTACGAAAAACTGGATATGGAAACACTCGCACAGCGCTTTGGCTTTTCGGGTGCACGTTCTGCAACCGCTCAGAAATTTAAATGCCTCGAAAAAGTAAAAGAAACAGTTAAAGCAAAATCCTTAAAATATGAAGACATCGTTGAATGAGCTCCGTTTGATAGAGCATTACCTGCTGTCGGACGATAAGGATGGAGAAAGTTTCCTGCTCGAAGCCAAAATGATCCTACAGCCTGATCTCAAGCAGCAGGTTTACTGGCAAGACAAAACCTATCAAATGGTGCGTAATTACGGCCGGAAGCAGCTGAAAAATGAAATCGAAAACATACACCAAACGTTGTATAATACCGATGCGCACCAAAGCTTCAGGCAAAAGGTAATGCGTTTGTTCAGCAAATAAACAATCAATTTAATTTATCAATCATGCCCTATTATCGGGGTAGGGGCATTGTTATGCCTAAAATTTAAAATCAATATGATGGATATCAACAAAGAATTCCGCCTTTATGCGGTAAAACACCAGGGCTTAAACGGCCTTTATGTAGATCAGTATATGGGCAGAACAGCTGCTCATGCCATGCCTGTTGCCATGACGCCCTATATTACCGAAGAGCGCCAGCTGAATGTGGCACAGATGGATGTTTTTTCACGGTTAATGATGGACCGGATTATTTTTTTAGGGGAAGCCGTTGATGAGCGGAATGCAAATGTGATACAGGCACAATTGCTTTTTTTGCAGTCGGTTGATACCAAAAGCGACATCCAATTGTATATCAATTCGCCTGGTGGATCGGTGTATGCTGGCTTTGGTATTTATGATACCATGCAGTATATCGCGCCTGATGTGGCCACCATTTGTACTGGCATTGCACTTTCTATGGGTTCGGTATTGTTGTGCGCGGGAGCTGCCGGTAAACGTTCGGCCCTGCAGCACTCGAGGGTGATGATTCATCAAACTTCGGGTGGGGCAGAGGGAACCGCCATTGATATGGATATCAGGATCAGAGAGGTGTTAAAAGTCCAGTCGGATCTGTACCATATTTTGGCGAAACATAGCGGACAAAGTTATGAGCGAATAAATGAAATTGCCAGTCGCGATTATTGGATGACCGCCATTGAAGCAAAGGAATTTGGAATGATAGATGAGGTGTTAACGCGTGGGGAATAGGGTTTTGTTTGATTTGAAATGTGTATTAAACTTATCTCGTACAAGTCTTAGCGCCCCCTGGGCAAAGTATAGGCTTGACTTGTGTTTTAAACCATCAATTAAATCTCTGCTAAGCACAAGCCATCCAGCCCACTAGCGTAGGCGCTAAGACATGCGCTGGTAATGAACATAGTTTAACCACAGATAAAAAAGATGCACACAGATATAAAAATCCGTGTTTATCTGTGTACATCTGTGGTTAAAAACCTTAACTTAATAACATAGGGCTTGGGCTAGCAATGGTGTAACCACCCCGCCCCTTTGGGCACCTCTCCTAAATCAGGAGGGGAGTTTTCCCTCATAGCTGTATAAGGTAAATGGCCAATTAAACTTTTTACGTTTATAGTGTAGCTGCTAAACCGATAGTTTCATTATATTCATAACACTCAACAGCATTACACCAGGCATCGCAGTCTGACAGCCAATCATAAATCATTTTATAGGCAGCAGTAATTTCGGCAGAAAATTTTAAGGTTGCGCCTTCAAAATCATCCTCCTGAAAGATATAGGCATTTAATCCAACATATAATAGTTCAGATAGATGCTCTACATCAAATTGGCCAACAGCTTGTAGGTTATAACCCAGGTTTATGGCGTAATGTTGAAAGGTTTCTTCATTGGCCAAAAGTTTTGTTTTGGTAAGCAGGCTGATGATATTGTTTACATCATAAAGGGCGTTGGCAATGGTAATGGGTTTGTGCTTGCCAGAGCGCGGATCGGGCCCGATAGCTGCGCTAAGCATTTCAGTAAGGAATTGATTCACATCAGATAAACCAATCATATCGAAATAGGCTTCAATCAGTTTCCGGAATGCTGTTACAGCTGCTACCTGATCTGGGAGCTGTGTGTTTGGGTTTTTACAATTGTTAGTCTGCATAACATTAAAATTAAAGTTCCTGGACGCTGCAGACTAACAAATAACTCTTTTCAGAGAAATTAGAAAATGCGTTTCTAAAACGCTCGTCCAGGAATATTTTTAAAATTTAATTGTGAAAATTGATCTCTCTTAGCTAGGTGAAAAAATATGTTATTTATTAATCTGCACCACTAAGATAAATACAATAAAATAATTAACGAAATCTTTTCGAATAATAACGCGTAAATGGAGGCAGTTCCATACTTGCAGCTAGTAGTTCTGTACTTGCAGTTGATAGTTCAGATGTTGCAGTCGATAGTTCAGGCTTTGCAGTCGGTAGTTCAGATGGCGCAGTTGATAGTTCAGGCTTTGCAGTCGGTAGTTCAGACCTTGCAGTCGACAGTTCAGGCTTTGCAGTTGGTAGTTCAGACCTTGCAGGCGATAGTTCAGACCTTGCAGTTCATAGTTCTGTACTTGCAGTTGATAGTTTTGAACTTGCAGTTTATAGTTCTATACTTTCAGTTCGCAGTTCTATACTTGCAGTTGATAGTTCAGACTTCGCGGTCGATAGTTCAGACTTTGCAGTTGGTAGTTCAGACTTTGCAAACCACTATTAGTTGTTCTTTGCTATAGTTAAATTTCATTTCTCCCTGTTTTTGTATTCTTAAGTTTTTACAGTTTTTGGGTTCGTAACTGTTAGTATGTATTTCTTCTTTCAAACTATTGGTCTATTTGGTTTGTTAGTTTTTTGTTTATTTTATTTATTTCGTTTATTTCGTTTGTTTTTTTGTTTAACTTCGTAGAAAATTGCAGCATGATTTCAACTGATCAAACACGCCGTCCTTCCAAAGCAGAGCAGAAGATGGCCATAGAATCTTTACCAGCTTTATCATCGATACTCTCCAACATCCATTCTGAACAGACTGAGATTGAGATTGAGGAGACGGGCGACCGAATTAAGATACCTGCCAGGGCTTTGGTATTTCTTGGCGATATTTTAAAGGCTATGGGTGAAGGTAAGCCTGTTTCTATAGTTCCGGTGGCAACAGAGGTAACTACCCAAAAGGCAGCCGAGATATTGGGATGTTCAAGACCATATTTAGTAAAATTACTAGAAGAGGGAGCTATTGAGTTTATCAAGGTGGGTAAGCACCGGAGGATAAAATTCGAGGATGTTGTGGCTTACAGGGAAAAAATGAAAGTGCAGCAGAAGAACAATATTATCGACATCATGGGCGCTGATGAGGAACTCGGATTGTATGATTCATAGTGTAAGGTTTAAGGCAGTACTGGATACCAATGTCATCTATCCAGTTGTGATCAGAGACCTGCTTTTCTGGTTTGCGCATTATGATCTTTATACGCCAAAGTGGGGTACTAATATTTTCTGTGAGTGGAAAGAAGTGATGCTCAGGCATGGCGTGGAAGAGAGCGAAGCTGAAAAGCGGGTGCAAAAGGCAAACCAGGCTTTCCCGGATGCTTTGGTGGGTAATTATGAAGGTCTTATTTCGCAGCTTCAGCTACCGGATGAGGATGACCGTCATGTGCTTGCGGCTGCAATTAAAACGAACGCAAATGTGATCGTTACTAATAACCTCAAGGATTTTCCAGAGGAATATCTGGACACTTTCGGTCTAAAGGCCAAAAGTGCCGATGATTTTCTTACCGATATTATCGATCTGAATCAGGAGCAGGCAATTAAGGCTTTCCGCGAGATGGTACTGAACCGGAAGAATCCTGCAATGGATGAATATCAAGTGCTGGAAAGCCTGCGTAGGAATGGACTTATCGATACTGCAAATTATTTGCATGCGCTATTGTAAAATCCTAGTAACATCCTTATTAATTAAAGCACAAGTCATCCGGCCCGCTTGCCAGGACACTAAGACTTGCGCTAGTAATGGAGTCATTCTAAATCCTCCAGTTTATAATCACATTCTGCTTCTAAACCTAAATCATAAAGTCTCTTAAGTAATCCTTTATCTTTACCGCCATATCTAATACCTGCAATACAAGACACTTGCATTGCATTAATTGCTCGGTCTAATTCGTCAGCAGTAGTAGGTTGTTTCTTAAAGTAGCAATGTCCATATTCAAGTTTAGAATGTTCTATTAAGTCTGGTGCTTCTGCTTCAGGTGCACCACAAGTAATACAAACCTGGTTCTCTACATAAAAATCTCCAATAGAATTTTCAGGATACCGTTCTGGTAACGGCATATCGTTATCTTTTATCTTTGTTGAAAATATCTTTTTCAGGAATTCCATTTAATATTATGATTTTTGTCACTGCCAAAACTTCCACCAAGGCTTATTCTCGTCAATCGTCTCTTGCTTCTGTTGTTTAAATTGTTCAAGTTCCTTTTTCATTTCGCCGTTTGAACTTATCTGTTATTTCAGTCCACCAATTTTTGGTTTCGCTATTCCCTATCACTCCTGTTGTTGTTTCTTTTAGCTTTTGTTTGTTGTCAGTTGTAGAAGGTATTATTCCAAAATTGCCTATTTTATCATTGTTTGCATAAACGGCGTCCCAACCACGTTTTCCGTTCGCTAAAAAGTCTTCTAATTCTACAGCTTGATAAGTTGGAGTTAAAATTTCAAATTCGTCAAACCAAATTCTTATGTCTATATGCCTGTTACCACCTTCTTGAAACAAGTCAATTGTGTTCGTTAAGCCACTGTCAATCCCTGATGAATAATCAAAACTTAGCCTGTCTTTCCAAGTGTCAAAATCATTGTCGCCACAGTTGATAAAGTCCCATCCGTAAATTGAAAGTTCCTCAAAACATTGAACTATTTCTGAAATTTTTTCTGGTTCAAATTTTTCAACTTCTGCTGTTTTGTTGTCCCAATGTCCGTTTCGGTATGAAGCTGCAAATCGTCCAATCGATTTAAAGATAAACAAGACTCGGTTGTCTTGGGGAACATTGCCGTCCTTGTCGATAGCAACCAATGAAAATGAACAGGCTACCAAGTTTTTCTCTCTGTCAAATTCAACTCCAAGTAATGTTGCTTCATTGAGTGAAAGTCCAATTCTATGCCTTAATTCCTCATCTATTTTCATTTGTCAGGGTTGGGTTGTTCTAAAAATGGTGCATCGCTCCTAAATATACGCATCTAAGCGTAAGTCTTAGCGCGCCTGGGTCAAGTATAGGCCCGACTTGTGCTTAAAAATCCGTCAATTAAATCTCCGCTAAGCACAAGTCATCCAGTCCACTAGCGTAGATGCTAAGACTTGCGCTAGTAACGGGATTTGTGTTATTCTAAATCCTCCAGGTTATAATCACCACATCTAGTGCAAGTCTTAGTGCCCCTGGCTAGAGCATAGGCCTGACTTGTGCTTAATAATCTAACTGGATGTCTGCTGAAATGAAAAATTAATAAAAAGTTAGTTTTTGCAAAAAATGTAGCTGTGAATTAATCTCAGATATCAGCAAGTTTTTATTGAATGTGAAGGAGTTTTAAAATTTCCTTTTCATACTTTGCGTACGATGCTCTTCCAAGTTGAATCATTTTATTTAGCTTTCGCAAATCATATTCAAACATATTTGTTCCATGTTTTGGTTCTGGAAAGGAATCACTTATTCTTAACATATTTAATTTTGGAAATAATAATTTAGAAACAATAGTATTGCTATTTGTGCTGGCATTTAAAACCCTTTCAAAAAAGTTTAATATTCCTATTCTTTTCAGAAGTTTAGAAATTATTCCAGAACTATTTTCTATATAGTCACCAACCCCAACATTCAAAATATGGATATTTTCCTCTTCCTCTCCCATTGATTTATACGCATCTATCATTGAATATAAAGTAGAATTGTTAGCAATAAATCCTCCATCTACCACTTCGATTTCTCCATGATTTTTGGTTTCAATTTTTACCTTATTAAAAAAGGGATATGCAGCGCAGGAGCAACGCACAGCTGTTTCAATGGTACAGTCAAAGCCTGGTTTATAAGATTGCTTCATTCCGTGAGCTTGTTGAACACTTGTTTTAAAAATTAAAGGCATTTGAGTATCGTAGTTTAGGGCGACGATCCCTATATCGGTTTTAAAAGCATCGAATTTCTTTTCGCCAAATATAGTCTTCGCCTCTTTTTCAAGTGCCTTACTTTTACCCGCTTTACTTCTATTTTTCATTATCTTCGGGATGAGTTCTAGATAAAGTAACTCTATCTCTTCCATTCTATATCCCAAACCAATTAATGCGGCAATTATTGAACCAGTACTTGTACCATAAACTAATTCAAATGCTTCACACAAAGGTATCCCAAGCTTCAACTCAAGCTCTTTTAACACTCCTATAGTATAAACACCCTTGGACCCTCCTCCGTCTAATACCAATATATTCATTCAATTACATATCATTAAAACTCATTCCAAAATTTAATTAATTGGGTTCTAAAATAAACACAATCTGTTAGGCTCCACTGTTGCCCGGAATTCCCAAATAGAAAACGTTGCTTATTTTGACATATAAAGGATTCTAATTCAAGATTAGAATAATTGTAGAAAGTATTGAGAACAGAAAGAATCCTTGTGTGATTAGTTCCACTTTGAAAATTACTATTAGGCATATTAAACATTAACCCCTCAATAAAATAGGAAGGAGCAAGAGAGCTTGTAATTGCACCACTATCCACTAGTCTTGACCTAATATTTTTTATAATTCTTATTGCTGGCTTATAGTTGGAATTACAGTCTTGATTTTTTGACGCACCATTATCAAAATGCAATTTAGGAAAATTGACAACCTTTTCATTGGTTTTATTTGTCCAGAAAACAATTCCTTTAACGTAGTTGGATGTATTTAGTTTACTAAAACTTCTGTATTCTCTATATTCAGCACAACAAATTACATCACATTCTAATCTTCCCGCGTTTGCAAGAACCTTAATTGAGTTATTGCCAACAACTACATAATCTTCTCCATAATAGCTTTCTAACCTCCTGATAACAGCCTCCTTAAAAGAATCCAAAGTATACTTACCATCAGAATAATACTCATTAAAGTCTCTCAACTGCTCCTGATTTAAATCATTCTTGTTGGAATAAAAGACAGAGCTGAATTCAACCACGACATCTACATCACTATCGCCTCGAATATTTGTGGAATTACGATATGAGCCTTGTAAGTATATATTAAAATTTACATCATCGTTCCAACTATTGTTTTCAATGCAAGTTTTGATTGAACTATATGTATTAGCAGAGGAAGTTGTCGCTCCTAGGTTAGACCAGATTTGTAATTGTGCTTCAGTTATTGCCATAATACGTTTAGATAGTTGTTAGTATAAGATTTGCAAACAGCACAAATAAAAACTTCGTAGATATTGATTTGAGTTTTTTAAGGCCAGCAATACGATTACATTTTACCCGTTAAGCGCACATAGTTAAATAACTGTTTAAAAAGAGGAAATGATTGAGCATATAACGGTTAGATTTTCCTAAATTATAAATTTAATCTTAACCTTCAATACGGGAAACCATAATTACACACAAGTAAGTATATAATCTTGTTTAGGTTATCGCTTATCTTTCCAACCTATTTTCTAATCCATTCTGTTTTGTTAGTTTTGAGCTTTAAATAAAGAAATACAATGAATCATTGGTTAGTCAAATCAGAGCCTTTTAAATACAGTTGGGAAAAATTTAATCAGGATGGCCGTACCTTTTGGGATGGTGTTCGTAATTATCAGGCGCGGAATAACCTAAAAGCCATGCAAGAAGGAGATTTGGTGCTTTTTTATCATAGTAATGAGGGTAAAAATGTAGTGGGTATTGCAAAAGTAGTAAGGGAGTTTTATCAAGATCCAACTACCGATGATGCTAACTGGGTGGTGGTTGATTTATCGCCTGTAGAAAGTCTGAAAAATCCGGTTTCTTTAGAGCAGATCAAAGCAGAACCGAGTTTGGTTGATATTTCATTGGTGCGCCAGGGCCGTTTATCGGTAATGCCATTAAAAGCGGAAGAATTTGACAAGATTTTGGAAATGGGGGCTTAGTCCGAAGTCTTGAGTATGCAATTTTTAGTCGATTTACGAGTTTGAATTCAGTTAACCGATTTAAATAATTAACCCGTTACTCATTAATCAGTGAAGTTGGTTTATTTGATAAATTGTCATCCTGAGGGTTAACTTATTGTATAAAAAATCAATGTGAGTGAAGTATAATTAATTTCTTTGCCATACCCCACGGTCTTGCCTCGGCTCACCGCCGCCGAAGGGCTCTTTCTTTTTGGTGTCAAAAAGACCAGCGTAGCTAGCTTGAATGCCATTGAAAACATAAAAGCCCATGAAAAAACAAAAAACACCGGCTGAAAATTTATTCATTTGTTGTTTGTAACTTTTAGTTGCATTCATGAGGGCTTCGCCGTTTTCTTTTGAAGCCAGTTGTTAGGCCAGAACAGTGCAGCCCGAAAAATTTGTTAGGCCGGATTTAGTGGAACGAAGATACAGTGCTTTGGCTTAGCTGGGTGGAAGTTCATACGGTACACACAAAGCTTATTAAAAACAACATTATTGGTAGCATAGTCCAAGCCTCCATTTGGAATGTATTAAAAGCATTTCGACTCCGCTCACCGTGACAGAAATGTTAAATATTAAAATATTGTATTAAATTTAACTGTCTTTTAATACCTCAACATGAAAACCATCTATTTTACACTCCTCTTTTTCCTCTCCACTGCTTTAGTGAATGCTCAAAGCATAATAAAACCTTACATGGCCATTCTTAAAACCGAAAATGGCAAATACAAAGGGATTTTATATAAAGTTGATTCGGCAAATGCGATCCTAAATCATGATGGCGAATTTATTAAGGTTCCGATTAATGAAATTAAAACCGTGCAGATCAGGACGATTAAAAAGGGCTATGAAGGAATGAGCTTTATTAAAATAGGTGAAGATCGGGCGGAAGAGTATAAAATGAATACAGCTGGTAAAATGGTTGATAAATGGGGCAAGGAAGAGCCGGGTCTGAGGGAAGACGCGGCAGCAACTGCATTCTCTGTGGTTTTTACCGCAATGGCAAATGCTGTTGCACTGCCTATTCATGCCATTAATCCGAATTTGGCACGTTTTAACTTTAATAAAGTAGATAAGAATAAGTTAAACGAACTCAGTTATTATTCCATTTACTATCAGGCCAATCCAAATGTGCTCGCCGAGCTGCACCAGTTAAAAAGCATTTCATCTTCGTTTAAACCTTAGGGGTTGGGTGTGTGGCGTTGGGCGTGGATTAACAGATTGTTAATAACTCTAAACACAAATATTAATTTTTCCGCTCTATGCCGCGGTGGCATGGTACTTTGGAGCGCCAAAGTACCCAAAGCGCTTTGTCAATCCAGCAATGGGCTTTTTGCACAATCCTACACACATCAAAAAACAGCGGCACTTCGTTTTGTGTTCAATACTTATTAAAGTTTTAAATTCTCGTTTATGAACACAAAACCACTGCGTTTTAGGTTTGGTAGTGCCATTTGGGCTATTCTGCAACTGTTTTTTTGATTCTCCTGGCCCTTGGGATTGACGGCGTTCTTCGGTAAAGCCTGTAATTTATTAAAGCAAGCTAGCAAAACGTATAAAAAAACTAAACCGAAAGATGTGTCTACACAAAAGGAAAAGTCGTGGACAGGCTGGCTTGCTCAATTCCGGCGTCGCATCCGATAGCTATCGATGGCAGAACTGGCTACGAACCGATGACCTCGCCTCAGTTAACCAGTTACACAATTAGCCAAATGAACTAATGACCAATGAACTACTGAACCACACTATTTCTCTTACTCAACGTAATCCCCAGCGTCATTACAATGCTCGACCCCAGTACAACCAGGAACAGAAATGGCGTACCCACCTCCGATATTTTTAATGAAGCTGGCAGGTTGAAATAAAGCAAAATACTAATTAAGCCGCGGGGTGCAATGTATAAAATCGGACTCAGGTTTTCTTTTTTGAATATTTTGAGGAATACCACTCTGATGATGTAAATCGATATTAAAATGAAAAAGCCATTGGCCAGTACAATTGTGTTGTTCAAATCGCCGATATTCATGGTAAAGCCAAAAATAACGAAGAAAAAAGTACGCAGAATAAAAGCGCTTTCGGCTGATAACTGATAAAGCTGGGATAAATCGGCTGTTAAATTTTTATATAAAAAGACACTTCTAAACCAGGCATTCTCAATCGTATCGGCATTGTTCAGAAACAGGCCTGTGCTCAAAATCAACACCAGAGAGGATAGGTGGTAAGACTGACCAATGGCGTAAACCAGTATCAGTATCGCTATAATTAAGAAGAATTTAATGTGGTGTACCAATCGGCCCATTACGTACAACAACACCACACAGGCAATAGCCGACAGTAAAATGATGAGGAAGGTACTTAAGCCCAAACCAATAAAAGCAGATGTATTGATCGAATGGTTGGTAATGGCAAAATTGAAGATGATAATCCCCAAAATATCAGAGAAAGAGGATTCATAAATTACAAATTCTTTATCGATATTGTTTAATGCCGCTGCGGAAGGGATGGCAATAGCCGAGCTGATTACACTAAAGGGAATGGCGTTTGCAATACAGGTATATAAATCGTGATGGGTGATCTGGTAAATAATACTGGTGATTACTACGATAGTTCCCATTAAAATGGTTAAAGCAGAGAAAAAAGCACTGCGTATAACCTTGTTTTTATGCCGGTCGTATTTAAGCTCGAGAGAACCCTCAAAAACAATTAAAATTAAGCCTACGGTACCCAATGTGGGTAGGATAGAGAGAAAATTGAAGGTTTGTATTTTAAGGTTATCGACCAGGAAACGTAAACCAATACCTAGAAGAAGCAGCAATAAAACCGATGGTATTTTGGTTTTACTCGCCACTAAATCAAACAGATAAGAGAAAATTACTAATCCGCTTAAAATAATAAGAATGGTATAAGTTGTCATATTTTTCAGCGTAAGGTAAGCCGCTAAAATAAAACAATCATGCTAAGCAGAAAGAAATTTAATGTAAAAATTACGCTTTAAAGAAAAGTGCTTTTAGCTCGCTGGCATCATCGGGGTTCATTTTTCCACCTAAAACCAAACGCAATTGCCTGCGGCGTAAAGCGCCGTCAAATAAGTCAATTTCTTCGGGTGTTTCTGGTATTAGCTCTGGCACAGGGATGGTACGGGCACTCTGATCTACCGCAACAAAAGTATAATACGCCTCATTACTTTTTTGGCGTGCACCACTTGGAATATTCTCTGCCCAAACATCTAAACGAACTTCTACTGAAGTATTAAAGGCCCTGGTTACTTTGGCCTCAATGGTAATTACATCACCTAATTTAATGGGCTGTTTAAAAGAAACGTTATCAACCGAAGCTGTTACTACAATACGGTTACAGTGTTTTTGAGCCGAAATTGCCGCTGCAATATCCATCCAATGGAGCAAACGCCCGCCCATTAGGTTGTTTAAGGTATTGGTATCGTTTGGTAATACCAATTCGTTCATGATGGTAAAACTTTCTCTGGCAAATTTCTTTTTTAGACTCATTTGATGGCAAAAGTAAGTAAAATGTGGGTAAAATGGTATAGGCAGTCAGTCACACTGAGGGGTAATTTATCGTATAAAATCAATATGAGTGGGCTTTTTTCCTTGCCACAAGTCTTGACTCGGCTCACCGCCGCCGAAGGGCTCTTTCTTTTTGGCATCAAAAAGAAACAAAAAATGCCGGCTGAAAATTTTTCTTTCAAAGCTAGTAATAGGGCTTGGTCAGTAGAGCCCGAAAAATTTGTTAGGCCGGATTTAAGCAGAACGGAGATATGGTGCTACGGCCTAGTTGGGCGGAAATGCAAAAGCGGTTAAAATTCTGATAATAATGATTGTAGAATAGTGTCAATGATGGCATAGTCGAAGTGCTTTATTAAAGCGTTGAAATGGTCTTCGACTACGCTCAGACTGACACACGAAATAAATTTTATTTAATTTTAAACAGGCTCTTATTATTTGTTTTTCTGCGGGTATCAGCGAAATCAGCGGGAAAAGCTTGTAGGGGCTGTAAACCCAAAAAACAATTCGTAAAGAATCATGTTATCCATACAAAAAATCGAATTAATGCAAAACCAGACCCTGATCCAATTTTTCCATTGGTATTATAATGAAGAACAAAATTTGTGGACTAAAGTAGCTGCCGAAGCGGGTCATTTAAAAGAAATTGGTATAACGTCTGTTTGGTTGCCACCAGCTTATAAATCAAACAATGCGGCTTACGATGTTGGTTATGCGGTTTACGACCTTTTCGATTTGGGCGAGTTCGATCAGAAAGGAAGTGTGAATACCAAACATGGCTCTAAAGATGAATATATCAAAGCAATTGAAGCCCTGCATGATAATGAAATTGGCGTCTTGGCCGATGCAGTTTTTAACCACAAAGCCGGAGGCGATGAGCTCGAAAAAATTGCCGTTAGAACTGTAAATCCAGAAGATAGAAACGAATTTACCAGCGATGTTTTCGAAATAGAAGCCTGGACGAAGTTTACTTTCCCCGCGCGACAGGGTAAATATTCTGAATTTATATGGAATCATGAGTGTTTTAGTGGGGTAGACTGGGCCGAAGACCTCCAAAAAACAGCGATCTATTCGATCCAGAATTATTTGGGAGAAGGTTTTGAAGAGGTTCCTTCTACCGAATTGGGCAATTACGATTATCTGATGTTTAACGATATCGATTACCGCAACAGGGCAGTAATTGAAGAATTAAAATATTGGGGCGAATGGATAGTTGAAACCACCAAAGTAGATGGATTTCGTTTAGATGCGGTTAAACACATCAATCCGGATTTTATTGTAGAGTGGATCGATCACCTGAACCAAAAATTTAGCCGCGAATTTTTTATTGTGGCCGAAGATTGGAATGTGGTGGATAGGGAAGGACAATTGAAATATATTGAGATTACAGGTGGGCGTACCCAAATATTTGATTCGCTTTTGCACCATAATTTTTTCCTGGCGAGTAAGGAAGAGGAATTTGATATGCGGACGATTTTTGATGGAACCTTGGTTCAGGTAAAGCCTGATCTGGCCGTAACATTTGTTGATAATCATGATTCGCAACCTTTGCAGGCACTGGAATCTTATGTCGATTTTTGGTTCAGACCTTTGGCTTATGCCATCATCCTGTTGCGTATACAGGGGATTCCCTGTTTGTTCTTCCCTGATCTTTATGGAGGAATTTATGATGATAAGGACAAAGAAGGTGACGAGGTGCATGTGGAGTTAGTGGCAATTCCTGCAGTAGAAACCATGAGTAAAATACGTACAGCCTTAGCCTACGGTGAGCAACGCGATTATTTTGACCACGGCATTTGCGTAGGATGGACCCGTGCAGGTGATGAGGAACATGAAAATAGTGGCTTGGCGGTATTATTAAGCACAGGAGAAGAAGGTTATAAAGAAATGGAAATCGGTAAACATTTTGCCGGAAAAACCTTTGTTGATGCGTTAGGCTATCGCCAGCAGGAAGTAGTCATTGATGAAAATGGTTGGGCAGAATTTCACTGCAATGCCGGAAGTGTATCGGTTTGGGTGTTGAAGGTGGGGTAACTCTCAATAAATCGTCATTGCGAGGCACGAAGCAATCTTAATGCACTCGCTAGTAGCGATCGTTTTAAGATTGCTTCGTCGGCTGAAAAAGCCTTCTCGCAATGACGACGCTTCTTTGAACATTATCTACAAAAAATTATCCTCAGCCCTGTAAGCAGAAATAACAGCCAGTTCGCCTTCTTTTCCGCCTTTCGAATTGCCATGTTCCATGCCCATCACACCCTTATAACCTTTTTTATGCAGGTGTTTGAATAGGTTTTTATAATTGATTTCTCCGGTTGTAGGTTCTTTTCTGCCCGGATTATCACCAATCTGGATGTAGGCAATTTCATCCCAGCAACGGTCGATGGTTTTAATTAAGTCGCCTTCTGTTCGCTGCATATGATAAATATCGTAAAGAATTTTACACGAAGGGCTTTTAACCGCTTTACAAACGGCATAGGTTTCATTTGTTTTTTGCAAGAAAAGCTCCGGGGTATCGCTCAAGGTTTCCAAAACCATAATCAAACCGTGGGGCTCAAAAATTTCGGTTCCGGCACGCATGGCATCAATTACATTGGCAAATTGATTGCCATAAGGCAGGTTGCGTTCATAAAACCCAGGTACTACGGTAAGCCATTTTGCATTACAACGTTTTGCCGCTTCAACCGATTTTTTGCAGGTTTCTACAAATTTGTCTTTAAATTCCTTTTTGCCTGTGGTTAAAGAGGTTTTCCAGTTATCGCCACCATCTACCACAAAAACGCCCATGCGCATACCCAGTTTCGCCAATAGCTTTCCAATTTTTTCCTGTTCTTCTACTGAGCGGTTTAAGTAGCCATTATCTTCGATAGATCGGAAACCTTTATCGTACATAAATTGGATCTGATCTAAAAAACTTTTGCCCGCATGGTTTTCGAACATGCCCTGGTGTGGGGCATAATCCATGTTAAAAACCTTATCACTTAATGTATTATGCTTTTCAGCTGCAAAAGTATTGTTAATTCCTGCTCCAGTGGCAATTGCGCCAGCAGTGAATAAGCTGTTTCTTATAAATTCACTTCTTTTCATCGGTTTGGTTTTAAACGGATAGATATTAATGTGTAATTAATTTTTTGAACCCTGTAGTTAAGGTATCAGCCACTTTGCCATCTTTTTGATGGTATACAAAATAAGCTTCGAGGCTTTTTCTGCTTTCTACGAAGGCGATGGCATCTTTAAGGTGCATGGCCATCAAGGCATTGTCGTAGCCATCGGCTGTAATGGCATCATTAGCGTACACTGTTACGCTGATCATTTCATTATCCAGCGGATAACCTGTTTTGGGGTCGATCAGATGTGAAATCTTTTTCTTTCCGCTCTGGTGAAATTTCCGATAGTTACCAGAGGTGGTGATTGCTCCTGAGTTGATGGCGGCAATATGCCTGATTACCGGCGTTCCGTCCTTATCCGGGCCTTCAATACCGATTTTCATGGTTTCGCCATTGGGTTTAGGTCCTGAAATCCGAATTTCGCCTCCCAGTTCGGCCACGTACTGCTTAATTCCTTTTTTTTCGAGATAATCGGCAATTAAATCAACACTGTAACCCTGGGCAATTCCGTTTAAATCGATCTGCACGCAAGGCTTTAGTTTGCTTAATAAACCATTCTTTAATTTTAGGTTTTTCATGCCTATGCAGGCGAGTATCGATTTAATGACTGCCGGATCGGGCTCGTTTTTAGCCTCTTTTGGCCCAAAACCCCAGGCCTGTACCAATGGAGCAACCGTAATATCGAAAACACCTTTTGTATCCCGATTGATCTCGAAACTCCTTTTGAGCACATCGTTTATAAAACGGTCGGTTTTGATTTCTTTTTTAGCCGCATTAAATTGATTTATCAATGATCCCTTTTTGTAAAGCGACATCGATAAATCAATTTCATTTAATAAACTATCTATACCTGTTTTAGTGGCTAAACTATCAGTGGCATAGTACATTATAGCATAATCGGTTCCCTGTGCATAACCATTGATTTTGTATTGCCTCACTTCTTTTTTCAAGGAGAAAGCAAAAATCAGTGGTAAAAGGAAAAGCAAAAACCTATAACGCATCAGTTTAGTTTTAGATCACCTTTGCTTGTCCGGGCATGGCGATAGGGTATAGCCCTTTTTCATCAGGCATTAACCTTGGGTTCGCATCCCATGCAAAACGCTCCGGCATTAAACTGATGTTCGAAGCTAAAGCCTCGTCCCACTTAATGGTTTGACCAGAGTAAGTAGCGTAACGACCGATAATTGCAGAGAATGTGCTGGTTGCAGCATAGTCTACATTACTGAATTTATATTCTCCCTTAGAAACTGCATCGAACAGTTCGTCGTGTTCTGTCTGGTAAGGATTTGCGTTTCCTTTGGTATTGTGGTTATATAGTTCTTTGCCACTGTAATCTTTCATAATGGCCTGATTGCTGCCTGAAAGATAAATTTTGCCTTTGGTACCTTGAAAAGATTCATCCACACGGTTACTGATACCCTCGAAATGTCGGCATTGGCTATTAATTACCGCGCCATCTGCATACGTTAATTCGATGGAGTGGTTATCGTAAATCTCTCCGTAATCTTTTCCTGTTCTCCAGGCACGGCTACCTGTTCCCTGTACCGAAACCGGATGCCCATTTTTTATCCAGTTGGCAATATCAATATTGTGTACATGTTGCTCAACGATATGATCGCCGCATAACCAGTTGAAATAATACCAGTTTCTCATTTGGTATTCCATTTCGGTTTGGTTTGCTTTACGCGGACGTACCCAAACGCCACCACTGTTCCAGTATACCTGACCAGACATGATATCGCCAATGGCGCCATCGTTAATGCGTTTCATCGACTCACGATAGTTGGTCTGATAACGGCGCTGTAAACCTACTACAACATTTAATTTTTTCTTTTTAGCTTCTTCGGCTGCGGCCAATACCTTTCTAATGCCCGGTGCATCTACAGCAACAGGTTTTTCCATGAAAACTTGTTTGTTCTGTTTAACCGCTTCTTCGAAATGGATCGGGCGGAAGCCCGGAGGAGTTGTTAATAGCACTACATCGGCTAATGGAATGGCTTTTAAATAAGCATCGAAACCTACAAACTGGCGTTCTTTTGGAACATCCATCTTTGCTGCAAATTTTCCGCTTAGCGATTGGTAACTGCTGTCCAGGCGATCCTGAAAAGCATCGGCCATAGCCACCAGTTTAATGTTGAATTTAGTGCTCAATGCCTGGAAAGCGGCTCCTGTTCCACGGTCGCCGCAGCCAATTAAGGCAATTTTAATCGTGTCTGATCCTGAAGCATAAGCTCCGGCCAGTGGGATAGTGCTTAACATTGCACCGCCTGCGAGCATTGCTGTCGCTTTTAAAAAATCGCGACGATCTTGTTGGTTGATTGGTTTTTTCATGTGTTTAGTTTTTATTTTGGTTAGATAGTGTCGGTTAAAAGTCTTTTATAGGTTGTTTATTGTAATAAGCATCAATTTCGGCTTTTGATGGCGTTTTAGCTGGTCGTACTAAACGCATGCCTACAAATGGCGCTTCGGGGAACCACCAATTGCTTTTCGGAATCTGTGGATCTAATTGTTTCCATGATGGATCAGACGCTAACCTAACTGTTGATGTCAGGTTGTTTGGCGTTTCATCATAAGAGCCACCACGAACTACATTGGGGTAGAGTTTTTCGGGAACTGCCACAGGGTTTTCTGCAATTTTATCCTTGCTTTGACTATAGAAATCAGCGATGTATTGGTCGTAAGTCCATTCGCTAACATTTCCGTGCATATCAAATAATCCCCAGGCATTTGGTTTTTTTTGCCCTACCTGATGCGTTTTATTGTCGCTATTGTCTTTATACCAGGCATAATCTCCTAATTTGGTTGCATCATTGCCAAAAGAATAATTGGTTTCTGTACCTGCTTTACAGGCATATTCCCATTCGGCTTCTGTTGGTAAACGGTAAAAAATACCTGTACGCACATAAAGCCATTTGCAAAACTGGATGGCATTATATTGTGTCATTGCTACCGCTGGCTGGTGCTCTTTGCCCATGCCAAAAGTCATATCGAGATAGGGTTTTGTAGGTCTGGTTACTGCATCCACCTCAGCTGGAATAGCACTTGTGCTGGCTTGTTTTTCGTAATCGCGATAAAGAAAAGGTTCGAAAATATCCCAGGTTACTTCATGTTTTCCAATCCAGAAAGCATCGAGTTTAACCTCGTGAACGGGTTGTTCATCAGGTTTGCCTGTTTTACTTCCCATCTTAAATTTGCCTGCTGGTATAGCCTGCATATCGAATTTTAATTTCGTTCCATTAATGGATTGTGTGTACGAGTCACTAGAAGTTTGTGCTGAAATCTGTGCACAAGGATAGGAGATTAATGCTACGGCAATTAACTTTTTAAACATAATTTTTGGTTAGATACACTTGTTTTCTAAGTGTTTATCTGGTTACTTTCTGAAACACTAAAGTAAATAACCACATTTAAAACAAAGAAAACTTATGTAACAATAAAGGTAAGAAATGTAACATTAAAAGTCAAACTGACAATTAAAGCTATCGTCATCTTGAGGGATAATTTATTTTGTAAAAATCAATAAAGATGACAGAGGATCTTTTTTGGAGTAATAGGCTACGAGGAATCGTCATTGCGAGAAGGCTTTTTCAGCCGACGAAGCAATCTTACAACGATCGCTACTAGCGTGCGCTTTAAGATTGCTTCGTTCCTCGCAATGACGACCTTTCTATAGATTCTGTCAATGGTACTTGTTTCAGGATCTAATTGGCGAAGATCTTTTAAGTCAATCTTAGTATAATTAATTGTCTAAGAGTAGGTGAAAGGTCTTTTGCCACATCAAGAATATGAGGTCATAAGCCTATATTTCCTTGCATTTTGATGCATCATCATTGAAAGCTGACTTATCTTCTATCGGTAACCTTATTGCTCAGGTTGGTATAACCAATCAACGTATCCCATCGCGCACCGGGGCGGCGATAATAAACAAAGATCTGGTAGCTGTTTTCGGTCTGGAAGAATGCACCTTCGAAAGGTTTGGTTTCCATTACCTTGGTGTCTTTATTAAACCAGGCAAACTCATAATCGTATAGGCCCTGTTTAAGTATAACATTACCGTAAAACTGTTTCCTGTTGGCATCATATAACAGTTTATTTTCATTGCTCATGGTATAATTGTTAAACCGGCCAACAACATAAGCATCGCCATTCGGGCTGGGTGCCGGGGCATTTAATGTAAATAAAACACTCATGTACTCTGCTTCTGTTTTATCGTCACGTCCATCGGTATTGCGGATAAAAAAGTTTCCGTTTTCATCGTACTGATTGGCAAATGCACCAACAGTTCTGGGCGCATCCTGAAAAAGCATCACGTTTACGGATTGATTATCGCGATAAATATCTTTAACATTATCAGCCTTGTAACGCAAACTCCTTGTATCAAATTTTCGAAATTCGTTGTCTCCCCAAAAATCATTCGTATTGAGGTCGTTATAAACCAATTGGTTTGGTCTTACAAAAGATGGTTTAGTATTCACCTGGATCGTATTGGCATTGAAGTTTTGCATCACTACTGCTTTTATATCCTGGTAGGGGTTTGGGATGGGAAAAGCATGGTTAATGGTGAAATTGATTTTTTGTTTGTAGTTCCTGTTTTCCACTTGCATGGAATTGTTTACTTCTGCTGCTACGGCAACCTGACTATCGAGGATGTAGAAGCGTTGCGAAATAACAGGTTGGTTTTTATCGCCATCTAAATAAACTTTTAACACATAATTACCCCCAATTTTTGGTTGGATTTGAGTGTTGGGTAAACTGATTTCGTAATGAGTGTATTTTCTTGTGGTGTTGGAAGAATAGCGGTAATTGATGATGCGGTCGTCGTTAAAGCTCCCCAAATAATCGATGCTCGAGATTTTCGAAGTCTCCCATTCTGCGGTACAGTGCTCTATGGTATACCAGTAGTTTTTGGTGCCTGCAAGTAAATCGTCGAATGAAAAAGTGATCGTTTCTGACGAATTGAGCATAATTACAGGTAGGCTCTGCTCTTTATTGCTGTTATAGCAAAGTACAGTTTTAATATTTGGAAGATAAATTTTATTCCCGTTGGTAAACGTTTTGTCGTTTTGCGCAAAGGCCAGGGTAGAAATGAAAAATAAAATCGGAATTAATATTTTCTGCATGGCTAAAAGTAAAGTTTTATTGGGAAGTGGCAAAACCGAATTGTGGATGGTTGCCAGGGAAGCACGGATGGACACGGAAGATTCCCCGTGTGCCGTTATTTCGAGGGCTAATTTATTGTATAAAAATCAATATGAATGACGTATATATTTGGTTATTGCCCCTTGGCTCAACCTTGCCTCGGCTCACCGCCGCCGATTGGCTCTTTCTTTTTGCTGTCAAAAAGAAACAAAAAACACCGGCTGAAAATTTTTCTTTCGAAGCAAGTGGGATGGCTGGTTCAGTGGAGCCCGAAAAATTTATTAGGCCGGATTTAAGTAGAACGAAGATATGGTGCTATGGCCTAGTTGGGTGGAATGCATAAACAATAAACCCCTGATTAATAATAATTACCAAATAACGTCAATGGTAGAGGAGTACAGCGCAGTCGAGAAATCTTTTTGTGGTGTCAGATATTGCTATCTGACACTAAATGATGAATTCAATAAACAAAGCCAGATGGTAACATCCGTTAGCACACTTAGGTTGCAGATGCTTCGTGCCTCAGCATGACATAGTCTTAAATGTTGTTATCCGTGTTCTGTGCTTCCGTGGCAACAAAAAAAGCCACAGAATTTCTGTGGCTTTAATATGAATATGCTTTAATAGGGGGCTAAAACTATCCTTCCAGCTCCATAATCTCAGCAGCTAAACTTTCCCATTTATTTTGGCTGGCATCTAACTCCTGTTTTGTTGCTAAATAACGTTTGTTGGCTTCTGCTAATTTATCGGCTTTGGCGTATACATTCTCATCAGCCAATTCTGCTTCAATATTTTTAACGTTCTGCTCCAGTTCGGTAATCAGCTTCTCTGTTTTTTGCAGTTCGTCGTTCAGCTTTTTTAATTGGTTGGCTGTATTTGGCGCAACAACTTTTGGCTGTTCTTTTTTCTCAGGCATTTTAACCGGAATAGGTTTAGCCACAGGAATTACCCTTTTGCTATTCCATTCTTCATATTCGGCATAAGTACCAGGGTATTGTTTAATTTTTCCGCCTTCAATGAACCAGATTTTGTTGGCTACGTTATCTAAGAAATACCTATCGTGAGATACGGCAATAAAAGTGCCTTCAAACTGATCTAAAGCCTGGATTAGGATGTTAACCGATTGAATGTCCAAGTGGTTGGTAGGCTCATCCAGAATCAGGAAATTCGAATCTGTTGTTAATGATTTAGCCAGGGCCACACGCGATTTTTCCCCTCCCGAAAGCACTTTGATTTTTTTGAAAACATCATCGCCCGTAAAAAGGAAGCAACCTAAAATACTACGTAATTCGGTATCGCTATGTTTTGGGGCAAATGCCTGTAATTCTTCTAAAATCGAATTTTCTAAATGCAGCGATTCTAATTGATGCTGTGCAAAGAAAGTGGTGGTAACATTATGACCAGTTTCGCAGAAACCTTCAAATTTTTCGGTTCCGGCAATCATTCTCAATAAAGTAGATTTACCCTTACCGTTTGCACCGATCAAGGCTATTTTATCACCTTTTTCAATTACACCTTCTGCATCATCTAAAATGTGCACATTTGGATAGCTCTTATTGGCGTGTTCTATACGCACCACGTGCCTGCCCGATGGTTTAGAAAATTTGAAAGCGAAATTTACGGTCGGATTATCATCATCTACATCATCAATACGCTCCATCTTATCTAAAGCTTTCATCCGCGATTGCGCCATTTTAGCCTTGCTCGCCTTCGCTTTAAAACGCTCAATTAAACGTTCTTCCTGCTTTATTTTAGCCTGTTGGTTTTTAAATTCGCCCTTTTGAATTTCGCCACGTAAGGCTTTTTCTTCAACATAGAAGCTATAGTTGCCTGCGTATACGGTTAATTTTCCTTTGCGCGATTCGACTGTACGGTTTACAATCTTATCTAAGAAGTACCTATCGTGAGATACGATTACAATGGCACCTTCAAAGCCCATTAAATAGTTTTCCAACCATTTAATGGAAGGTAAATCCATGTGGTTGGTAGGCTCATCCAGTAATAGGATATCAGGCGTTTGCAGTAATATTTTAGCCAGCATTACACGCATCCGCCAACCTCCTGAGAAGGTATTTAACGGGCGCAATTGATCTGCTGTACTAAAACCTAAACCAGCCAAAATTTCGTTTGCCCTGTATTCGATGTTATAGCCATCTAAGGCTTCAAACTCTTGCTGTTTATCACTTAACTTAAATAAAACCTCTTCGCTATAATCCGTTTCGATTTTTTTAAGCAGTTCTTCAATCTCATCATGCAATTGGTTTTGGCGCTCAAAAGCTTCCATGGCCACATGCAAAATGCTATGGTGCGAATCGTAAGAAAGTAAATCCTGGTTTAGGTAGCCAATTTTCAGGTCTTTAGACATGGAAACAGTACCCGAACTTGGTGCATATTCGCCTACAATTATTTTTAAAAGTGTTGATTTTCCTGTTCCATTGGCGCCGATTAAACCAGCTCTGTCGCCAGGTTTAATGTGCCAGTTCGCGTCATCGTATAGGGCCCTTGAGCCAATCAGGAAGGTTAAATTATTTATTGAAATCATTTCGGCTGCAAAAGTACGAAATTTAAAGGCTTTTTTCAGCTGGAATGTCAAATAGGATAAGCCCGTGGTTTTGCCTTAGCTTTTTGGAAAAGCAATACAACAACCTTTAAGGCTTTGTCCTTTGTTGATAATGCTATTTATTTTCTCCCGTTTCTTCGAGCTTGCTTTCTTTATTTCTTTTTAGTTTCACAATCGGTTTTTCCTGTGTGCCCGTTATGCTCAATGGGATGCCAAATAAACCAAAAGGAGGGAGGCCTAAGCGACCACTCAAATTTAACCTGCCATCGAAGCTCACCTGACCTTCGAAACGTGGCCTGAAACCTGCCACCTTCATTTTGGTCTGCTCGATGGTGATAATATTGTTTTTGATGGTTGATTTTATCTGAACATCAGATAAATCGGGATTGGTTAAACTGTCTCTTTTTGTTTCTTTACTCACGGCATTCATCATTTTGAAGCCCATTAAACTTACTTTTTTTAAGCTCAGCACACCTCCGCCTTTCAACGATGGATATACCGGAAACATTTCTGCATTCAGTTTTCCTGTGAGTTGATAATCTAAGCCAACCACGCCTTTTACTTTCGATGCCGAACTGGCCATCTCTCTAAATAGCTTAATTTCTTTATAAGCCCTGTCGATATCAAATTCTTTAGCGGTAAGATGAAAATCGAATAAGCCAGTTTTTGTACTTGTGCTCTTGTAATTCGCATCCATATCAACCTGTGCACCAGCAATATTAAAACCTGTTTGTTTTAGGGCAAGTGTTCCATTATTTAATAACATTGTTCCCTTTGCATTCCTGATATTTAAACCATTGTACATGACGTCAGCAACATTTGCAGCAAAATTAACATTCAGATTATCAGGAATAATGATCACACCGTTTGCTGTAGTTGAAGCTGTTTTAGGTGCATTGTCTGCATAGACCATAAATTCATCAGCATATATTTTTTTACTGATCAATTTGAAATTGCCGGTAAGCCTGGCTTTTTCATTTAAAACGTAATTGATTACATTACTTAAGCTTCCATTCAGTTGAAAATCAGACTGCCCGTAGGTGGCATTGAATTTATCAAAATTCATTTTATCCTGTTGAAAAGAGAATACACCGTTTTTGATTAAAAAGCTTTTAGGGAATAAATCCGATTGGAGATTTAAGTCTTTAATGCCTAAACTACCGCTATTTTGTAATTTGTTGTATCTGCCGGCAATTGCATCGCTTTGTGAGCCTTTAAATAAAACATCTGCGAAAATTAAACCGTTAACCTGATAACCTTTTACCCCGAACAGTTTATATATTTTACCAATGTCTATGGTGCCTTTTGATGAAACATTATAAGTAATATTTTCGAAATTATGCACATTGGCTTTCAGTGTAAAAGGCTGCCCGCCCATTCGAAAGGAAATGGGTTTAATGTTTAATTTGGTGTTTTTCAGCGTACCATCGTTGTTGGTTAAATCGGCATCAACCTGGATGTTTTCCATGGCATAATTAAAGTTTCCTGTCACTATTCTACCATTGTTAAGTTTAATGGTCGCGGTGGTAACAGGAAAAAGCTTTTTCGCTTTATTGAAAGGGCCATTGCTTTGCAGGTCAATATTCAGTAAACCATTCAGTTCGTAACCTTTTATCGGGTAAATATTCTTTAGGTCGGCAAAATTGATTATCGATTTAAGTTGAACAGTTAAAGGCATATTTTCTGAGGTCTGTAATTTTGCATAACCTTTGATATAATTGCTTAAGGCCTGGATATCGATGTTCTCGATAGCTAATTTAGTGCTTTTGTAATTTCCATCAGTATTTGAACCAAGCACATCGAAATTGATTTTATTAACAGCAATGGGCAAAGCAGCATATTTAAAGTAGCCATTGTTTAAGGCTACTTTTAACGAAAACTTGGGTACGGTTGCAATTACCGTATCAACCTGCCTTATGCCAGAGCGGACAATTTTTTTGCTGTATTTTCCATCTGCCTTAATGTTCATATTCAATCTGCCTTTTAGTTGTAAGGCATCAAGATTAACAACTTTTGCCCATTTTTCTAAGTCGATATTCGAGCGGGTATCTGTGTAGATTTCGGGTTCTTTAAAACCCTTTATTTTTGTAACCGAGGCCACGTAATCTTTTCCGATATTGAAGTAAAGACTATCCATATTAATCAATAGGCTATCCGTATTCAAGCCAGGGAGTTTTGTTTTTAAATTTAAAAACAAGTTGCTGATTGGTTCTGGCGCATTTGGATTAGAAATAGAGCCATCTCTTACTTTCATGTTAAACGAAAGTGTAGGCATGCTGTGGGTGGCGGCAATGTATTTCCCGATTAAAGAAGCATCAATCTCTGCATAACCTTTAACCTTTGTTTTTTCCAGTTTATCGGCAATTTCTGAAGGTAGTGCAGTGAAAATATTCTGTAAATCTGTTTCTTTAGCCCTGGTTCTGAAATCGATATCGTAACCATCCTTTAAAAATGAAAAATGGCCAACAAAACGGATTGGAAGCGAGTTGATCATTAAATTGTTTTCATCGAAAATCAAATTAAGGGAGTTGGTATTCACCTTTGTGATCAGATTGGCATTTATTTTTTTCTTGATCAAATAGGGGGTATTGGCATAATAAACATCCATTTCATTGATAGAAAGATTACTTTTTAAGTCAAATATCGCATTGCTGAGGTCGCCTTTTCCTGTATAAGTAAGCCCTTTGGTCCTGATGAGCATAGGAATTGAACGGTCGCTGTAAGTAAGGTTGCTGTTGTTAATGAAAATCCCTTCAATTTTTATTGCAGTATTGCTTTCGCTGGTATCCGGCGCATTTCCCTTTTTGCTTTCGTAGACATTATAATTCGCATGACCTTTTTCATCGCTGAGGATATTGATGCGGGCATCGTCTAAATAGAACTGATCAATTTTAACCTGTTTAGAGAATAACGAAAGCAGGTTTATGCCCAGGGCTAACTTTTTGGTGTAAATGAGCGTATCCTGTTGAAACGGGGCAGAACCTTTTAGTAAAAAGTTATTCAGGTTTAAAGTTAAAGAAGGGAAATGGTTGAAAAAGGAAATGTTGGTGCTTTCAAACTTTACCTCACCTTTTATGTTTTTATTAATAACCTGTGTGATTTCTTTGGTAATGGTCTGCGGAATTAAATAGGGAACAACAATTAGAAAAACTATTAAGGAAACGATCGTAATCGCGAATATTTTTAGGAACTTTTTCAAGATTTTAATTTAAGGGCACGTTCAGCGACAAAGATAGTCTTTAGATGAATTAGGAATAAAGATTTAACATTTTTGTATTAGAAAATATATTTATACCTTTGTTCTGTAATAAAAATAGTTACAGTATGAACAGCAGTCATTTTTCTATATCGCTTCACATCCTTACACTGCTCGATCAGGTGAAGGGGCAACTATTGAATTCTGAATATATTGCCGGAAGCATTAACTGTAATCCTGTTTTGGTAAGAAAAGAATTGGCCAACCTGCATAAACATGGTTTTGTGCAGAGCAAAGAAGGGAAGGGCGGAGGCTCTACTTTGGCAAAAAGTCCTGCCGATATTAACCTGGGGGATGTGTATTGGGCTGTTAAACAGAAAAAACTGTTAGGCGAAAGCAAAAATGAACCTAATCCCAATTGTCCGGTAGGGAGGCAGATTACCCAACACTTAAACGATTTATATGATGAAGCCGAAACCGCTTTGGTTAAAAGTTTATCAGCTAAAACATTAAAAGATTTTAGTGCAAGTTTTAAATAAAAAAATTTGAATATAACTGTAACAAAAAATATTACAATTTTAATTAGATTAATAAATTTTAAAAATTAAATAACATGAAAGTAGCATTAATTGGAGCCTCTGGATTTGTAGGCAAAGCCATTTTAAACGAATTGGTAAGTCGTGGAAACGAAGTGATCGCCATTGCACGCGATACCGCTAAAATTGAAAATAACAATGATCAGGTAAGTAAAATCGCAGTCGATGTTTTGGATACTGAAAAATTAGCAGCGGTTTTAAAAGGTGCCGACGCAGTGGTAAGTGCTTTTAACGCAGGTTGGACCAATCCGAATTTATATAATGATACTGTACAGGGAGCAGAGGCTATTCAGGCTGCAGTAAAAGCATCGGGCGTTAAACGTTACATTTTTATCGGCGGAGCGGGTACCTTGCAGATTGATGGTCACCAAATTGTAGACGGACCGAACTTCCCTGCCGAATACAAGCCAGGTGCAACAGCGGTAAGAGATTATTTCAATACGCTAAAACAGGAGAAGGAATTAGATTGGTTATTTTTTAGTCCGGCTATTGAAATGCACCAGGGCATCACCACCGGTCGTACAGGGAAATACCGCTTGGGTAAAACAAGCCCTGTTTTTAATGAAGAAGGCCGTTCTATTTTATCGGTAGAAGATTTAGCAATCGTTATTGCCGATGAGCTGGAAAATAAGGCACACCACCAGGAGCAGTTTACGGCAGCATATTAGAGCAGTTGGTTCATTAGTCATCAGTTCATTGGTCATTGGTGGGCGGCAGATTGCCTAGGGGTTGATGGTTCATGGTCAACAAGCTTGCTAGGTTATCGATCATGGGCATAAAAACCATTGACCATGAACAACGTTAGGAGCAGGGTTGGATTTAGACACTTAGACAAATGAACGAATGGCTATTGAACTAATGAACCAATTAACCTTTTTTCATAATTAGTATTAAGTTCTTATCTTCGTGCCATGTATCGCCTTATTAAACCAATATTCTTCAAATTTGACCCCGAAAACGTACATTATTTTGTAGTTAAGCGGTTAAAATGGTTTAATGATAAATTTCCACTAGGTAAAACTATTATCCGTAGCAGCTTTGATGTTCACATTAAAGGTTTAGAACGTGAGGTTTTCGGCATAAAATTTAGAAATCCTGTTGGTTTAGCCGCCGGATTTGATAAAAATGGTGAATATGTAGAGCCGCTTAGCAATTTAGGCTTCGGATTTATCGAAGTGGGTACGGTAACGCCAATGCCACAACCCGGAAATGATAAACCCCGTATGTTCCGTTTACCTAGTGATGAAGCTTTAATTAACCGGATGGGTTTTAACAATAAGGGCGTAGATGTAATGGCTGAACGTTTGCGTCTGCTAAAAGATAAACATCCTGATATTGTAGTTGGTGGAAACATCGGTAAAAACAAGGCTACACCAAATGAAGACGCAGTAAACGACTATATTAAATGTTTCGACCGTCTTTTTGATGTGGTGGATTATTTTGTGGTGAATGTAAGTTCGCCCAATACCCCGGGTTTACGCGAGCTGCAGGAAAAAGAACCGTTAAAAAAAATCCTCAATACCTTACAGCAACGAAATCGTAAAAACGATATTTCACGTCCGATCTTATTGAAAATTGCACCTGATTTAACGGATGCGCAGCTGGATGATATTATTGAGATTGTTGCAGAAACTAAAATTGCTGGTATTATTGCCACCAATACAACCATTAGCAGAGAAAATCTGGCTACAGAAAAAGACTTGACTACGCAAACAGGTGGTTTAAGCGGTAAACCTGTTAAAGAGCGCTCCACTGAAGTAATCCGTTATCTTTCGGAGAAATCGAACAAAGCATTTCCAATTATCGGGGTAGGTGGTATTCATTCGGCAAAAGATGCCAAAGAAAAATTAGATGCCGGCGCATGTTTGGTTCAATTGTATACTGGTTTTATATATGAAGGACCAGGGTTGATCAAAAGCATCTGTAAAGAGCTGGTTTAAATCCAGTCGTCACCCTGAATTTATTTCAGGGTCTATCGTGCATGAAAGATGCTGAAACAAGTTCAGCATGACGACCGCCCTAATTAATGTGCACTAAAAACAAATATAGAATTGTGTCCACACGAGGGTCTGCCCGGGAAAGACGGCCACTCTATTGGTATCTGCCATTGATAGCCTATCGAAACCTTTACTAATCGAAAACATATTGCGTTACGGGCTAAATAACTTATTTCTGCCGGCTTACCATTTCATTAATCCAGATTGGTGCAAATGGAGAAGTACAACCTTTAGAAACAGGATAATCGCGATAAATGCCAAGTTTTTCACCTATGGCTAAGGCTCTTACTCTATAATCAGGGTGGTTAATGCCAATCTGAGCCAATGCGGTATTCATCGTCCATTGGATTTCTGGTGCTGCTTTAGGCATTTCTTTTTCAATCCGATCGAGAATTGCTGGGATGTCTATTCCTTCAGGCGCTCTGGTTATACGTCCGCTGGTTAAGCTCCAGCCTGCGCGGGCCAGCATAATATTTTCTGAATTCATCCACTTTTCCCTGAATTGTTCCTTATCAGGGTATTCTTTAACAATGTAATTGTAAAACCAATCAGCTGCCCAGGTAAAACTTTCTGAAGCTACCATTTGCTCAATCTGTGCTGCAGACAGCGCTTTTGGTTTAAGGATTAAGATGGCCAGCAATCGGGCATCAATATTTTCAGTTTCCCAGAGTTGAAGTGCCAGCTCATGATCGGTTTTGATCTTCTTAGCTATCGTTCTAATGTCACCCATTTTAACGCCAAAAATATTTTCTCTGGCACCGTTCTTAATGTGCATGGCGCGGACTTTCTCTTCGCCGAGCGATTCTAGTTTTGAAAGAGTTTCTGTAAGATTCATGGTTTTACCTTTCGCTGTTTCCAAATTTAAAGATTATCCAGATTTTTTAAGGCATAAAAAAAGCATCCTTTGATCAGAAGGATGCTTTAAATTCTTTAAGAAGAAATTTCTAAAAACTATTTTGCCAAAGCAGCTAAAACAGCATTGTTTTTAGCTAATTGATCGTTTTTAGGTTGTGCAGAGCGGCTTCCCAACTCGATGTTGGTTGCTCTCTTTAAAAATGCTACCTCTTGGTGAGCTGTATTTTTATTTCTTCTGTCTTTTCTTTTTAATCTGGTAACTGCCATGGTAATAACCTTTTAATTATTTTATTTGTACAAATGGAGGTCGAGAGCGGATTCGAACCGCTGTAGAAGGTTTTGCAGACCTCTGCCTAGCCACTCGGCCACTCGACCCTTAAATTCAAGGCTGCAAAAATAGCAATTATTAGTTAGCCCGCAAATAATATCTTAATTTAATTTCGAACTCGCACTAACTCAGCACAAAAGATTGCCGCACTTACTGCCACGTTTAACGATTCGGCCTCGCCAATTCTCGGAATGGTTACCGGTTTATTTATTTTTTTGATCACTTCTGCCGATATTCCTTTTCCTTCATTGCCTAAAATCACCAATCCTTCAGCTCCCCATTGCGTTTTGTAAATCGATTCGCCATCTAACAACGCTCCAAATACAGGGATGGTATTTTTCTCTAACAAGGCCGGCAGATCTGCTTCATAAATATTTACCCGTGCCAACGAGCCCATTGTGGCCTGTACGGTCTTTGGGTTGAATACTTCTACACAGTCTACAGAGCAGATGATGTTTTTAAAGCCAAACCAATCTGCCGTTCTGATAATGGTACCCATGTTACCTGGATCCTGAACGCCATCTAAAACCAGAGTGAACTGATTTTTTAGCGCTGTTAACGCTAATTCTCTGTTTTTTGGGATATGAATGAGCGCTAAAAAGCCTTGTGGCGTTTGCAGCGTACTAATCTTATCTAATTCGGCGTTCTTTACTTCAAATAAGTTTATATTTGCAGGCAATTTGGGTAACAAATTGTATTGTTCGCTGTTGTAAAATATAGTATGGATCTGGTAGCTTGACTGAAAAAATTCTTTTATGGATTTTATACCTTCAACAATAAATAAACCATGTTCTTTACGGTATTTTTTTTGATGTAACGACTTTATAAAACTAATCTGTGATTTTGAAAGCATACCAAAACTCAATAAATATTAAACTGAAAAGCACTGCAATATTACTATTTATTATTGTTTTAATTCAGGCCTGCTCGTCAACTAAATACATTGCCGACTATCAATCGATAGTGAAAAAGGTAACTATTGATAGTGTTGATGCTAAATTTGAAGAACAGGCTTACAATTATGTTCAGAAAGATATCAGGCCGGCATCTAAGCTGAGTATCAACGTGCCTTTGTACAATTTGTTCAATACAAAAGATGGTCGGTATAAAACAAGCGATATTAAACCATTTGGTACACCACCTGCTATTTTAGATAGTACATTGGTCGAAATTTCCAGAACACAGATACAGAAGTTTTTAAAAAGTAAGGGTTACCGCCAGGCCGAAGTAACTTCTGCCATCAAGATTGCAGATAAAAAGGCCGAAATTGTATTCAGTGCAAAACCTGGGCCTGCTTATTTTATTGAGAAAATTTCTGATTCAATACCAAATGCAAATATCAGGAACCTTTACGAATCGAATAAGGCTAAAATATCCCATTTACACAAGGGAATGCAGTACGATGAAGACTCTTTAACTTATGAAAGAGAGCAGATTTATCGCATTATGAAAGAAAATGGATATTTCTATTTCTTAAGGCCTTATGTAAATTTCGATGTATATGGTGCTGAACCCAGCTCTAAGACTAACAAAATAGATCTGAATCTTAATGTAACAGATCCTGCAAATGGCCCGCATAAACAGTTTAATATAGGTTACACACATTTGTTAATTGCGCCAAATCCTGACGGTTTGCCCGATTCGGCAAGGTATAAATTAAGCAAAGATACTTTGAACGGGATTATTTATACCGATTTCTCTAAGCGCTACAGGCGTAATCCGATCGTTCGTTACGATTTTCTGAAGCAAGGTGACCTTTATGACATCCGGAATGAAAACCTTACTTACGACCGCTTATATGAGCTAAATGTTTTCAAAAACGTAAAGATCGATTATTTCAGAAGGGACAGTACCTCAAATAAAATCAATGCAATCATTTTGCTCACCCCCCAAAAGGTAATGAGTAATCGCGTGGAGGGCGAGGTTCCGTTTAATGGTGGTACCGTTGGGTTTACCATCGGAAATACCTATACCAATAACAATATCTTTAGAGGAGCAGAACGATTCGAACTCCAGGTAAAAGGTGGTTTGCAATCGCGTATAGGTAACGGTGCCAAGGTTTTTAGTGATATTTATCAGCGCGATTTTTCAATCAGTGCGAGTATTTCGGTACCTAGATTGATGATCCCTTTTTATAACCCTGTTTTAGGTGGAAACGGAATGCCGCACACTACTTTTGCAACCAGTTACATTTATGCCTTACAAAAAGATGTTTCGGTAAGGAGGATTTTTATCAACTCCATTACTTATGATTGGTTTGAAACCAAATCTAAGCTGCACTCTTTTACCCCATTAAATTTTGAGTACCGTTTTGGTAACCTCGATACATCAAAAGTGGATGCAATTACCCGCTTTAACAACCTTTATTATTCTTCACTACTCGATCGTAAAGATTTAACACTGGGTATGAAATATACCTACACCTTGAATGCGGATAAGTTAAACCAACTGAGAACTTTTGTTTATTTAAGAGCAGGGATGGATATTGCAGGTAATATGTTGCAAGGCATATCTAAGCTAACAGGTTCAAAGCATGATCCGGCAAACAACGACCCGGCAAAGATATTAGGCTTGCCTTTTAACCAGTACACCAGGCCAGAGGTAGATATTAGGTGGTATAAACATTTGGGTGGTGAGCGGCAATTTGTTGCCCGTTTAAACACCGGATTAGCCTACGCTTATGGTAATTCAATTTTAACAGGTATTCCTTTCGAAAAGCAATTTTTCGCCGGTGGATCTAACGGCTTAAGGGCTTGGCAAGCCAGAACAATTGGTCCGGGTAATTATAATAGACAGGTACTTGCCAGCGATGAAGTACGGAAAGCTGTTTTTGGGCTAGATCAATTGGGTACTTTACGGATAGAAACTAATTTTGAGTATCGGTTTACACTTGCCCGGAAATTTTTCGGTGCTACTTTGAAAGGAGCTGCGTTTGTTGATGCCGGTAATATCTGGAATATCCGCAGAGGGGAGTCGATTACACTTGAATACCCTGAGTTGGATGAACTGACCGTGTTTAAACTTAGTAAATTGGCTAAGCAAATTGCTATTGGTACAGGTGTTGGTTTAAGGTACGATGTTCAGTATTTTGTTTTCAGGTTTGATGTGGGGCTAAAACTTAAAGATCCTCAGTTTATCGGATCAGACCAGTGGGTAATCAGCAAATTTTTATCTGGGGCAAGAGATTTTAAAAATAGCTATAACGCTACACACGGGCCTGATACCTATCGTTTTCTACAGTACAACTTTGGTATTGGTATGCCATTCTAAATTAACCGAAAAGGCTTAATGCTTTAGGTTTGGTATCCGGATCTTTAAATGAAAATTCTTTAAAGGGTTGCCATCTTTTATCCATGTGTTTGTAAACAGAAAAGGATGAAACCGGGAACTCGCGTTTAAATTTCCGGTCTTTAAACTCGGCAGAAAGCTGTTTGAAAATGGGAGGTTTTACATCTCTAAACGCTAAAGTTAAATGTGGATTGAATTTTTCTTTTTTCGCTATCAGTTTTAAAGGTTGTAAAGCTTTAGTAATCTGTTTTTCCAGGCTCATTAAGCCCTCATTTTGTTCAACATCAAGATAAAAGGTACGCTCCAGAAATGAATTGAAGTTTCGGAGTACCTGTGTAAATGGCTCACTGAATGAAGCATCTGCTAAAGCATCAAAAAATCTTTCTTCTGCATCGTAAGCTGATAGTTTTACCGGAGGGTATAAGGTGATGTGTGCCGGACGTTTTAATGATTCATACACATTAAATTTCTCTGAAATGTATGTTCTAATCTCATCTATGTCTTCTACAACAGAAACAGGAGGGACTAAACACACTAAAAATAGATTTTCCATGAATCAAATTTACTAAAAATTTTAGTAAAAAAGTAATAATGAACCGTTAAAAACGATTTGTTATCTACACACTCGTTAGAAACGAGCGTGAGCATGAAGCTTGTTCTGCCTCGCAATAACAATTTCATTATTTAGAACATATAAACATATCTTAACTTCAGATTTTTTATTGGAAGGCAATTGCAGAAGCTATTGGCTCTCTGTAGTCCCGCTCCCGCTTCTGCCGATTGAAATAATCGGCATCTCGCTTCGATCGGGCTTAGGGGGCTACAACAGTACTGCTATTCGTGGTAAAATAAACCCGACCGACAGCGTTATCCCGATTTGAGGTGATTTTTTATTATTATAATTTTATCGGGATTAAGCAAAGGGCGGGACTGGTATAACCGAAGCACCACAGGCCTTGCTTTTCTAAAAAGAAAGAGAATTTATAGCATGAGATTGCTTCGGCTCGCGCTTGTCCAGCCTCGCAATGACGATTCGTGATGAAAAATTAATTCAAAAACGTCAGACGAGGTTTTTTAATCCATCGAATATGCTCTCGAAAAAGGTAGAAAGGTTTAAGCCATTACTGTGGTTAAAATACACAAATACCAGAAAAACAATGACCACAAATATGATCAGTTTGCGGAAGGCAAAGGCAATGATTACCAGTATAATCGGAATGATGAAAAGCCATAAACTATTTATGGCATACGGACTTAAATCGGTATCTTTTTTATACACATACACCAGTTTACTGTGGGTGCCAGAGTCGTTTTGATGTTTGATGTAAACGAAGGTAGATTTATCGATGGGTAAAGGTAACACCGCTATGCCATCGTTAAATTTTAATACCTGTGTAAAACCACTTACACTAAAGGTATAAGTTCCGTTTATATTTTCGTTCGGGTTGTTTAAAGAATCGGCGGCTATTATGGCCAGTTTGTTGTTTTTAAGCAAATTTTCTTTTACCAGAAAATTATTGATTGCTGCAGTTTGGGCATGGCTGAAAAACCCGGTTAAACACAGCGAAAGCAAGAGTAAGATTCGTTTCATTCGATAGAACGTTTATTGTAAATTAAATAACCGATATGCAATAATACACCATTTCTTTTAACTGCATCATTATATAAATTATAACTTAGGCTTACGGGGCCGAGCGGTGAATGGTAAACTAAACCTGCAGTACCTGCATAGCGTATTTTTGTGATGGCTCTAGCATAATCTACATCCTGAAAATTATTCAGCTCAAACTCCTTATGGGGTAAAAATAAATAACCTTCCAATCTAAAATCGAGATTTTTTTTAACATTATAAATGTTTTTTATTCCGCCGGCAGCATAGGTTGTGGCCCTGAATTTATCCAGGAATAATGACCTGCTATCTTGCAAAGGATAAAAGGCCGGAGCAGTTAAAAGCGTAGCGTAATAATTGCTAAATAAAGGCTGGTTAGAGAAAACGCCTTCCACAATATAACCCAATGTGTATTTTTTGAGGTATAAAAAGTAGTTTTCCTGGGTAAGTTTTATGCTTCCCCACTGGCGCAAATGACTGCTGCCCGGGATTTTAACAAAACCTGGAGTGGTGCGGAAAATATTGCCGGGATTATAGTTTTCGCGGCCTGTGGTGTAATTGAAACTTAGCGAAAAGCTTTGACCTCTACTGGCATACTGTTTCCGGTTTAACGAATTCTTTTCGAGATTTAAGGATCCCCTAAATCCATTAAAAATAGTTTGATCGAGCAGGTCGCCTACCGCAAAGGTGTTGTTTGGGCTATAGCGATCATTATTATTGATAAAAGTAGAATGAAGTACAATTTTGGTATTGTAATTTAAAGGCATTCCCATCATAAGGTCAATCTTACGGTCAGATTGTTCGATGTAAATGGGGCGTGGGTTTTCGATAAATATCTGGCTGGTATTATAAAAATTCCAGTGATTATAGGTTAACTCCGCGGCCAGAAACAAGGGAAGTCTGGTTGGATAATCTACCCGGCCATTAACCTGTACCGATTCGTAAAAGCGGCCAGAGTAAAAGCTGGTTCCAAAGGTATACGATTTTCGGTTGAGGTAATTGTACTGGGCGCCCAAAAAAACATTGCTGATGGGCCTTGTAGATATATTGCCGCCTAATTCGAGTTTAAAGCTCTTTTTCGGCTGTGCCACTACCTCAAAAGTATAACTGTCTGTTGCTGCCTGATATGAAATTTTAGGAAATACAGTTTCGAAAGTTTGGTCGGCAACCAGTTTATAATACCCACGTTTAATATCCTGCAGGTTAAAAGTAACTTTATCGCTTTTGAAAAGCCTTTCTACATATTTTTTCTGCTGACTGTTTACACCGGTTACGATGATGTTGCTGAACTTTAGATCTGGCTTTCTCGCATTAAATTTTTCCCTTCTTTGTGCCAGTTCTTCATCGCTCACTCTTTTGCTGATTAAAGCTTTAATCCTTGGCATATCGGCTATTGTTGCATCATAGCCTTTTTTGATCAGCTCTTCTACAGGAGCAAAATTAGTTACGCTGTACGTAGCCAGGTTGGGTTGGATGTACACGCCGTTTTTCCCGATCATGGTAGAATCTGATTTGGATAGAAACATGTATACCAAAAAGCGGTTCATTAAACGATCGTCGATGTTTTTAGGGTATTCGTTATAGGTTTTTGAAGAAACATTGGCGCCGATCACATAATCAGGCTTAAAATCTCTTTCCATTACATCAGCAGGGAAATTATTGTAAAGCCCCCCATCAAAAACGTATTTTCCATCCAATTTAATGGGCCGGTAGATAATCGGAACTGTCATGGTTGCCCTTACTGCTTCTGCTAAACTTCCCTTGCTTACTGTGATACTTTTTTGCGAAAGCACATCTGCAACCATACACCGATAGGGAACAAAAAGATTATCAAAATTGTCTTTAGAAACAGCTGAAGCCTGGGCAAAAAGCTCGAGAAAGGCAAAATTTAATGGAATATCGTTAATGAGGTTAGAACGGAAGCTAAAATGAAAACCCGTATCAATAGCCACTTTTGCGGTAAGCATAGAGGCATTGGGCGCATTTTTCTGAAAGAAAAAGGTGTAATCGCTGGTGTATCGTCCATTTACCCAATTTTGGAAGTCGTTGCTTCGTGCAATTTTTTCTATCTCCGCCGGGCTATAACCTGCGGCATACATGGCGCCAACTATGCCACCCATCGATGTGCCGGTAATGTAATCGATAGGGATGTGATTTTCTTCCAAAGCCTTTAATGTGCCAATGTGCGCCAATCCTTTTGCACCGCCACCGCTAAACACAAGACCTACCTTTTGCGCCTGCAATTGGTTACAGCACAGAACGAAGAGGATCAGCAAAAATCTTTTAAAAGTTACCACCCTTAAAAATAGGGGTTTTCTTTTAAATTAGTTCAACATGAAAATGTTATAAGTTAAAATTGTGGCGAAACTTACCCAAAGGAAATAAGGAATAAAAATCAGTCCTGCCCATTTATTTATTTTATAGAAAACTAAACCATTAATTACAATAATAATTAGCAACAGTATAATTTCGGCCAGGGCAAAACCTATCTCGTGCAGGTGAAAGAAAATAAATGACCAGGCTAAATTTAAAATTAACTGAATGAGGTAAATGGCCACTGTTCGTGGAAAATGAACAATTTTATCGCGCCTTACCCATACCAGATAGGCCGCTATGCCAATAAGTACATAAAGTGTAGTCCAAACAGGCCCAAAAAGCCAGTCAGGTGGATTGAAAGAAGGTTTGTTTATTGTACGATACCATGTTTTAACAGATTGAAGTGTTGCCCACGAACCAAGGGCACCAACACCCAATGTGATGGCAATATTGATAACAAAAGCTACCGGTTTAAATTTCATGTTATAAATTTGAGTTTAAACAATGGAAAATTCTAAATGTTTTATTACCTGCCAATGCCTGGCACTACAGGTAAACTCTCATTATCATCATTCCCAACGCTTTGTACTGCAAATAAATAATTGTCTTTACTATAAGGTAATCGCAATTCGGTGGCAGAAGTGAAAAATTTCTTTTCCCAAACGGCACTGCTGGTTTCGCGCATTAAAACATAATAGCCCTTTACTGTGCCATTAGCAGGTGCTTTCCAGTATAAAAAGGTAGCGTTGCTCAGGTTTTTTACATCAATTTTTACTTCGGTAGGGCTTGAGGGTGCTTTGGCGAGATTGGCCAAAACCGCAATATTTACACCTGTATTTTTACGCAGATATTCGAAATCCATAAATTCCTGAAGGTCGCCATACTTAATGCCTTTCTCCGTTCTAAGGTCTTGGTGTTGGTGATCGAAGTTTTCGTTCATTTCGGTTATGCGAACCGCCGTAAATCCATTTTCTACGAATGGGGTATGATCTCCACCCCGGAGAAATCTATCGTTCCTGTAAATTAATTTAACTTCTAACTGATCTACATAACGCTCGCCTATTTCTTTAACATACCGTGCCAACTGACGGCTTTTGCCATCGTTCTCTAAACCAAACTGACGGATGCTCTTCGCATTTTTATCCAGATCGAAGCTGGGTAAACCCTCACTAAATACTCGCAGCCTGGTATTGTCGATGATTTGTGTTTCGCTACTGTTGTTGCTGCCAATCATATCATTGTTTAACATGGCGTCGACATTCCAGTTTTCTTTTTTTGCTTTTGCAGCCATAAAACCAGAGCCTAATAACGATTGTTCTTCACCGCTTACGGCTACAAAAATTATGGTGGCCGGAAATTTATATCGACTCATAATTCTTGCAGCCTCAATTACACCCGCAACACCACTACCATCATCATTGGCGCCAGGTGCATCACTGGTTCTGTTCATTACATCGGTAACCCGGCTATCGAGGTGTCCGCTCACCACATAAACGCGTTTGTCGTTTGCATCAGTGCCTTTTAATATAGCTACAGCATTGCCCAAAAGTGTAGGCTGATCTACTCTTTTGCCATCGGGTTTAAATGTAATGGTATCCAGGTATGCAGTAAGCCTGCCATCACTTTGCTTTGCAAACTGATTAAACTTATTTACGACCCAATTTCTGGCAGCTCCAATTCCTTTCGTTTTACTTTTAATATCACTAAGCGTATTTCTTGTTCCGAAAGAAACCATTTTACTGATATACGATTTTAGCGAATCCTGATTTACAGCTTTAACCATTTTATCAATATCCTGATTTCGGTTAACCACAACTTGTGCCTGTAGCGGTAAACTTATGGTAACAAGAAGTAGGAGTGTATAGATTTTTTTCATCTGTCGGTTTTTTCAGAAACAATGATTTTATTTAAAAACGAATATATTGAATGATTCCTTGAATACAGGCGGTTTAAGCCTAATCTCTTGTAACATTTTGGGCATAAAAAAGGCCCTTCGAAACTAATCAAAGGGCCTCAAATTTAATTTTAATATTACCTTGCCACAGTTAATGCAAGTTCTTGCGTCGGGTTCCAGTTGCCAAAAGCTTTTTTAGCTGAGGCTTTGGCTGTATTTAATTCAACATCTCCGGCAATCGTTAAAAATGTTTTTTCTGGAGAGATCTGGCTGTAAAAGTTTTTAACATCTTCCAAGGTTAATGCATTGATCGAATTTTCATTTACTGTTTGGTCATAATCGTAATTCTGCAATGTTATACTGGCAATTAACTTAGCTTTAGCCGTATTAAAAGTTTTCTGGTCGATGCTTGCATGTTGAATTACCGAAGCCATTATTGCCAGGTCTTTATCAAGATCCGCATTTAGTGTAGCCAGTTTGCCGCTATTGTCGTTGAAACTAATACTCGGGTTTTTACCTGCATTTTCGTTTAATACCGCATTTAATAATTCAACCACACCATCTTTTTTATGGCCGAAAGCTTTGCTATCCAGCGTAAAACTTGAGTATGCTTTTGGCGACCTGTCATTTTCTGATATGATGATGTTCATGCCATTTTTGAGTTTATAGCCAACAGGTTCTTTAAAAGATTGTGCTTTAGCGTTGTAAATGCATAGCAAGCTTAATGCTGCAATGAAGATTTTTTTGATTTTGTTCATTTTGTTCTTTCTGTTTTAGGGGTGATGCTGTAACTGGATGTACGTTTTTTTAAGCTAATTTGGTATTATCTAGGTATTGGATGGGTGAAAATCCTAGACGAACGGGCGTATATACGTGATGAAGACTTGAATAGTTTTTGCAAATATATACTTTATTCATTTTGTTCATTATTTATTCGCGAAAATATTCTCCAGCCACGCGAAGTTTAATTGCAGTGATAACCTAAATGCTTTCAAACATTTATGTAATGAGTTTAGGCCCTAAACTGAGCGCGCGCTTTACAGGCTATTGAGGATGATAATTTAACTGTCGATTAGTATAGAGTAACAGGCAATTTCATTAAGTTAAGCCATTCGACACCAGCAAAAAATAATTTAACCACAGATGGAAGGGATGCACACAGATATGAAAATCCATGTTTATCTGTGGTTAAAAACGCTTAACTTAATGACATCGAGGTAATGGGTAATGTGCCATTCGATACCAGCAAAAATAATTTAATCACAGATGGGAAGGGATGCACACAGATATGAAATCCGTGTTTATCTGTACTCATCTGTGGTTAAAATGCTTAACTTAATGACATTGCGGTAAAGGGTAAGGCTGATTACCATAAACTGCAAAAAGGCTAAAGAAAAAGCGCAGGTGTTTTTAAACAATGGCGGTGCTTTTTCTTTGCTAAAAGGTTTTTAATTTATCGCTGGCCGAAAAATCATTAGGAGGCATACAGGTGATCAGATGCCGATTTTAAAGGGATATCTTCAATAAAGTCTTTTATTTCCCTGATGGTTTCTTCTGGTTCGCTAATGTGCGGAAAATGCCCTGTGGCTTTCATTACAACCAAAAAATTCTCTGGTGTATTTTTATGGATAAATTCGCCGGCTGATAAAGGAGCCATAATATCGTTCGAACTTTGCAGGGTAAGGCTTGGCACGCCCAGATTCTTTAAATCGTCTCTATAATCGGCCTTAAAAGTAGCCATTGCAAAGGCCAGGGCCACGCTTGGGTCGGTAGCCTCAAAACATTCCTGTAAAAAATCAGCTAATTCGGGTTTTAAAGGACTATTCATCACTACTGGAGCCAATTGTTTGCTCCAGGCCACATAATCATCTGCTATGTGCTCAAATATGTTTTCAATATCTTCAATATTAAATCCGCCGATATAATCACGATCATTTAAGTACCTCGGCGAAGGACCAATAAAAACTAATTTTTTAAATGCTTCTGGCATCTGTAATGCGGCAATCATGCCAATCATGCTGCTTACCGAGTGACCAACAAAAATAATATTGTTTAAATCAAGCGCTTCTATAATATCGATTACATCACAGGCATATCCTTCGAGTGTAGCATATTTCCGTTGGTCGTATTGGCTTAGGTCTGAATCGCCAGATCCAACATAATCAAATAGTATTACTTTGTAGGATTGGAGAAAAGCATCTGTAATAAATTTCCAGGAACTTTGCGCACAGCCAAAGCCATGGGCAAATACAATTACCTGGCTCCCTTCGCCAAGGATTTTAACGTTGTTTCTGATGAGAATAGGATGCAAGATATTTGGTTTAAAATTCTTACTTAAGTTAAGCAATGTTATTATGTTTTTCTTAAAAAATAAATAATGAACGCAATGTATTGCTGATTAGCGAATATTTTATGTTTTGCACTTAATTGTTATCTTGCGTTATATCTATACTAAAACGATTAAGTTGTATGAGAAACAGTATTTCTATATTATTGATAATGTGCTTTTCAGCATTTTGCGCGCAGAGCCAGGTAAATCTAAAAGCCTTTAAAGCTAACGGAGCTACCGTTTCTTCCAATCAAAAAGAACTCATGCTCACCTGGCCAGCTGGTAAAGGAACATTAGGTAAAATGATTTTAGATCTTGACCGTACCAAACCATTGTTTAAAAGTTTGCTGTTAGGTAAGCAAGGCGCCTTAAAAGAAGTTGCGGCTCATCTCGACCCTGGATTTGTGCTGAGAATAGGTAAACGCACTTTAAGTCCAAACAGTGGGGGCTGGGATGTTTTTTTCGACCGGGTTCCAACCAGACCATATACCACAAATGTTGTAAAATTCGAAAAAGGGGCAGCCAGTGTTTCTACGAAGGGCTCGCAAACTGTGGTGCGAATAAATGGAGTTCAATGCGAAAACTTTAGCGGTGCTTTAGAAATAACACTTTACAATGGAAGCCCTTTGTTTAATGTGGCTGCAGTGGTATCAACCCCAAAAGATTCTACAGCCATTTTATACGATGCCGGATTGCTCAGCAAAAAAGATATCTGGTCTAATATCGCCTGGTCTGATGTAAAAGGAAACCTTCAGCGCGAAAAGGCAGCACAAGCAGATCCAAGTAAAAACCTGGAAGTAAAATACCGCACCGTTATCGGCGAAAATAATGGTGGAAGTTTGGCCGTTTTTCCTGCTCCGCATCAATATTTCTATCCCTTAGATGAAGCTTTTAACCTTAAATTTACCTGGAAAGGCAGTAATTATTTAAACTTAATCCCCGACTTTGGTATCGGGATCAGGCAGGATCCATTAGGCGATAAACGTTATGTGCCTTGGTTTAATGCACCACCAAATACCCAACAGCGTCTTAATTTTTTCTGTTTATTGAGCACTGGGAAGGCAGGGGCAGCGTTGGATGAAGTTAAAAAGTTTACGCACAATGATACTTATGAGCCCTTGGCAGGTTATAAAACAATGGCTAGCCATTTCCACAATGAGTTTATTTCGGATGTAGTGCTGAGTGGAAAAGCCGTTCCGGAAAAGCCCGAATTTGTTGAGGTATTGAAAAAGGCGGGTTTAAATATTGTTAAGCTTGCCGAATTTCACGGACCAGGCCACCCCAAAGGACCCGATTCTGTTCGTTTAAAGGAATTAGATGCCTTGTTTAAACAAACTAAAAGGTTATCTGATCCAAATTTTTTATTGTTACCAGGAGAAGAAGCCAATAATTTTTATGGAGGGCATTGGCTGGCATTTTTTCCTAAACCAATTTATTGGATTATGTCGAGAAAAAGCGATCAGCCTTTCGAAGCTAACGATTCTAAATATGGTAAAGTTTACCGCATTAATGATAAAACAGAAATGCTTAAACTATTGGAACAAGAACATGGCTTAGCCTGGACTGCCCATGCCCGAACAAAGGCTTCAACAGGTTATCCAGACAAATATAAAGAAGAAGACTTTTTTAAATCGGAGACTTTTATGGGCGCTGCCTGGAAGGCCATTCCAGGAGATCTTTCGCTGCCAACCTTAAGTAAACGGGTATTGAACCTGATGGATGATATGGCCAATTGGGGTTTGAAAAAACACATTATCTCAGAGGCTGATATCTTTACCATTACTGAGCAAAATGAAATGTACGCACACTTAAACGTGAATTATTTGCAGTTGGATAAGGTACCTAATTATGCAGATGGTTGGCAACCTGTTTTAGATGTAATGCGGAAAGGAAAGTTTTTTGTATCAACAGGAGAGGTATTGATCCCGAGTTTTAATGTTAATGGAAAGGGCGCAGGAGAAACTTTGAAGGTTGATAATAGCGGAAAAGTAAAGATAAATATGCGCCTCGACTGGACATTCCCCTTAAGCTTTGTCGAAATTGTATCGGGTGATGGAACTAAGGTTTATCGAAACCGCATTAATTTGAATGCTACACAGGCTTTTGGGAAAAAGGATTTTAGTTGGCCAGTTAATTTAAAAGGGCGTAAGTGGGTAAGGGTAGAGGCTTGGGATATTGCCACTAATGGTGCTTTTACACAAATGGTTTGGCTGGAGTAGTTGTACTGTCATTCTGAGCGCAGCGAAGAATCTCTAAGCGATGAAACACTTAAAATTATACGATCTGTCGTCCTGAAGGGTAATTTATTTTATAATGATAGGAGGATTTAAAGGATTAAATCTCCTCAGATTATCGTCATTGATTATAAACTTAAATGCGCTTATATTTCTCAGATGGTAAAATAACAATGCTATATTCGAAAAAGACCATGAATAGCATTCTAGAACTACCCCCGAAGACCAATTTGACGTTCATAAGTATAAAAAGTACTTACGAACTCCAACGTCGAGTTTCCGTGTTTCTGCGCTTCCGTGGCAAAATTGGTTTTCTAGTGTTTGGTGGGTAACCAAACAGTGTAAGGATTTAATATATACATTGAATAATAATCCCATTATTGGGCAGATTCTTCACTGCGTTCAGAATGACAGCCGTTTTCAAAATGATATTGCGTTACTGCATCGATCCTAAACCTTCTAATGGCGAGATAAAAAAAGGTAATGGAATATAAACCAGCCAACAATCCCGCACATACAGCAGATGGGGTAATTCCGAAATCGTGATTTTTAGGGAAGGAGAAGTGCAGTACAAGCATCAATCCAAATACCACCAAAATGCTGTACAAGCCATTTAAACCTGCTTTTTTCAATATAAAAGGATAACCCGTAATTTTTTCGTCTATGTTATAATTAATGGCGCCAGCGTGTTGCAGCAGTTTTATTTTTTTTAAAATATCGAGGGTAATCATAAAGGGCAGGAGCAACGACATCGGCAATAAAAACCTGGCCAAATTTTGCTCTCCACTAAATAAATGCACCGAATTTTGCGCTTTAAAAGCAAAATATGGCACTATAGTATTCAATACCGTGTTTGGGATAAGGTGTATCAGCAGGTTTTTGCGCACAAACTTTCGCCAGTTCGACACTTTTGCCTGCTCATCATATTCCACTTTATCAGACATTGACCAGTTCATTTAAATTTTCCTTAATCAGTTCCATTACTCTTTCTTTTATCTGCCAGGCTTCAAATTCCCTCAGGAATGATTCGTTTGACATAAAAGAGAAATCCAGCTGTCCGTTAAAAGTGCTGCATACTAAAGTGTTGGCATTTTTCCATGGGAAAGCAACCGTAGGACTATAAATGGTTTCAATAGAAAAGTGCTGATAATCTTTCGGGATGTTTAAAAGCCCCATATTGCTGAGTGTCACATCGTGCGTGCCCTTGGTTGTTTTCAAAAAGCCGATCATTTTATTTACTGATGAATGGAAATACTCGCTCATGTTTAACAGGTCGTGGACTTTCATTTCTGCTACTTTTGCTTCCAGATCGGTTTTTAAGGTTCGGGTTTTTGTCCAGAAATCATTTTCGCCTTGCGCTAATTTTAACTCTACAATAGGTGCAAAGGCAAACATGGTATCTTGTTTTATGGCTTCTACAAACCGCCTGATATCAACCGGACAGATCACTTTGCCATGGGCTTTAGTGCCTTGTACATGTTTAAAAGCTTCCATAAAGGCCACACAGATGGTGGCATGCACAGTTGTGTTTTCTTCCTTACACTTAATTAATAGGTTTTTGGTATCCTCTGCACTGATTTTCCAATGAACAGCGTAATTGCTCCTGTCTATATTATTGTTTGAAGTAGATTTAAAAAAGAAAAACAAACGGCCAAGCGCTGCAAAAATTTTCCCTTTAAAATGCCCCAACTTACTCATCACAAAATCTTCTGGTAACAGGTCGCGAACAGAAAGAAATGAAGGATATGGAGCCAGATCTTGTTCAGGGTCATCAATCAAAGTCATCAGCTCCCCCATTAAATTTAAAATGGTCGTTCCATCGCAAATACAGTGTGGAAGTACGAGCAAAAGGTCTGATTCAGTTTCACCTTTTAGCCAAACTAACCTGGCTAATGGCTCGTTTGAGGCATCAAAAAGTTTATACCACTCTATTTTTGATTGAGCCAACCAGCTTTGATCTGTTGGGCGATCAGCAATCCTAATGGGTATTTTGCTGATGTTTTCGTTTCGTACAAAATATGGTGTTTTGCCTGTAGCATCGATATTCATTTGCAGCAGTGGATGTTTCTGCTGTATTTTAAACAGTGCCTTGTGCAAATTTTCTTCACTCATTTTACCCGAAATTTTGGCGCCAAAAACACAGTTTAACGGTGTTTTAGCATCTACATGCATTATTCTTTCGCCTAAAATTAATCTTCTTTTCATGCAGTTGCAGTTAAAATCTCGATTGGTTTTTCAACCTGTTCTTTAAGGATAGCTATTACTTTTTCTTTTATGGCTTCTGCTTCTACAAAAGGAACATAACCTTCGCTAGCCACAAAGGTAAAATCCATTTGATTACGGTAAGTGGAGGCAATCATGGTGGTGGTGTTGCCTAAGGGGCCCATTACCGAAGGGCTGAATATGGTTTCTACTTCGAAGTTTCGATATTGGTAATGGATGTCTATTTTGCCCAGGTTTGAAAACATACAATCATTACTCGATTTTCCATATTTTAAGAAATTAGTAAAGTTGTTTAACGCAGGGTGGCAAGCTTCCATCATCATCATCAAGCTGTAAGGATTAAGTTTGGCCGATTTATCGTTCACATCTTTTTGTAGCGCTTTAACGTTGTCTAAAAAGTCTTTTTCAGGAAATAAAGAAAGTACAATCATTAATCCGAAGGCAAAAATGTGGTCTTTTTTAATAATCGGGTTAAAGTTCCGGATATCAACCGGTAATGATATTTTATTAAATGCTTTTTCTTTTCTCACCGCTTTAAATGCCGTTAAAACAGCAGCGCTTAACAAAGTATTTACGGTGAACTGATTGGCTTTACAAAACTGGATTAGCTGTGTAGTGAAATCCTGATCGAATTTCCAGCGGAGCATAAAATCTTTTTTTCGCTCTACAGCTACCTTTTTGATCGGGATGATCCAAAGTGCTAAAGTGGCAATTTTGCCGATTAATCCGTTTTTGGCCCTGTTGCGGTAGCTGTTTAATACTTTTTTCGGAATCACATCTTTTATATCCATAATTGGAATCTCTTTCCCAATATTGGCATCGGGGTCATCTAAAAGCTGAAGTAATTCTGTTAAAATAGAAAGTGCCGAAGTGCCATCGCAAAGACAATGGTGATATACCATCAAAAATTCGGATACGGCTTTACCTTTAACCCATGTAATGCGGCAAAGTGGTGCAATTGAGGCATCAAAAGCGGTTTTCCATTCATAAGTAGATTCCTCCTCCCAATGCTCATCGTTTAATCTATCTACAATGCGAACTGGAATGCTAAAATTTTCGGTAAGATTGGTTACAAACCAAGGCCTTTTACCTTCATCAAAACGTATTGCGGCGGTTAACCAAGGGTGTTTTTTTTGGATTTTGAATAAGGCAAACTTTAAATCATCTTCCTTGATTTCTCCCCTGATTTTGAAAGGTATTACAATGTTAAACGGACTGTTTCCATCTCCGTATAACATTCTTTCGCCAAATAACAGTTTTCTCTTCATTTTTTTTATTATTCTGAGTTGTCAACTTTCTAGTAATCTGGTTATGCAAGTTGACAACTCTTAAAGTTATGTTGATGCGTTCCTTCATGCTTGCGATTAATTTAGTCGATTCGTCATGCTGTCCCGAAACTTCGGGATCAGCATCTTTCCTGCTATTAAGACCCTGAAATAAATTCAGGGTGACGACCGAGAAAGGTCTCGAGATGACGGTCGAGGTTTACAAGCTGTTGGTTTCTACAACCTGTGCTGTTTTTGCAAAATCTTCCAACAATTGCACCGCCTTATCGTTACCACCAGCTTCGATAAATGTTTCTTTTATTTTTTGTGCGGCCTGGCGGTATTTCGGGTTTTCTAAAAGCTCGAAAACGGTATCTCTTAAATCGCTGATGCGTAACCTTTTGTAGCGGATGCTTACTCCGCAACCTGCTTGCTCAATCAGTTTAGCCGTATGAAAATGATCGTAGGCGATAGGCGTAATCAACATTGGTAAACCATTGGTGAAGGTATCGTTTACCGTATTAAACCCACCATGACAGATTACCGCATCCATGTGTGGCATCAATTCTGATTGTGGCACAAAACCGTTTACAATAAAATTATCAGGCCATTTTTCAAAAATATCAGGATTGGTTGCCGCCACGATTGTTACGGGCTGGTTTTCGAAAGCAGTGATCAGTTTCTGGAAAAATTCTTTACGAATATCAACCAGCAAAGTACCCAACGAAACAAAAACTTTAGGTGTGGTGACCTGACTTAAACGTTCCCAATCAAAAGGGGCTAAATTTGGCCTGCCTTTTACCGGACCAACAAAATGCATGTGTGGTGGTTTTTCTTCAAAACCTGCAAATGCCTGTGAAGTGAAAACCATATTCAATTCATGTGAATGGATGTGAATATCATCGCTATATATGCCTACTTCCTTTTGTAAATCTTTAATTAAGTTTTGTTGCCATTCGAATATTTTGGGTGCGCTGTTAGCCGTATCGCCCATCACATCGGGTGGTACTGGGGTAGTGGTAACCGATGGTATGCCTTTTAAATGTGCACTTAATGCACCGGCAAAGGTTATGCAATCATTAATAATTACATCGGGTTTCCAGGCGTCAACAAAGTTGTTCAGTCCTTTCATCATCATTTTGGCAAAAGGAACATAGGTTTCTTCGAGGGCAAGTTTCATCACCTCCGGACCAGAACACGAAGGGCCATCATCCTGACGTTTTAAAATGCGTTGTATTTCATCAGCATACTCTGCCAGATCTTCTTCAGGGTAAATAAATTCTCCGCCTTCAGGTAAATGTACCTGTGCAAGTGGGGTAATACCCAGCCATTTTACTTCATGGCCGCGGGCCAGTAAACTTGCGCCAATACTTAAAGTTGGACTGATATGGCCAAAAAAAGGCGGGACAACGAAAAGGAATTTTGACATAATGTATAATTTAACTGATGAATACGTTTGAGGTTTTGTTGCTTAAGGCTTCCAATAAATCGGCGGCACATTCTGTTCCGCCAGCTTCGATAAAGGACTGTTTAATTTGTTCTGCGGCGATTTTATAACTTTCGTTCTGCAGCACTTTGTTTACCGCTTCTTTAAGGTGGTTGGCTTTAAAACGGTTAAAGTTTAAACGCTCTCCGGCACCTACCCTAAAAACACGTCCGGCAACATGGCTTTGATCGTATGCTATTGGAATAACCACCATGGGCAGGCCATTCATCAAGGTTTCGCAAACGGTATTGTGCCCGCCATGGCAAACCACAGCATCAAGGTGAGGCAAAAGTTCCAATTGTGGTACCTGGTGCTGCACCGTAAAATTGGCTGGCCATTCCTCAAATAAAGCAGGATCTGAAACGACAACTACATGTAAGTCTTCGTTAGCGAAAGCCTCGATTACCTTGGCAAAAAATGCTTTTTTATGCTCATGATCGAAGGTGGTGCCAATGCTGACCAGTATTTTTGGTTTGCTGGTATGAAATGCCTCCCAGTGGAAAGGAATTGTAGTTTTGCGGCGGTTAAAAACGGGCCCTACAAATTTAAAATGCTCGGGTAAATCCATCTCCCCAAAAAAATCTCTGGAGGTAAATACCAAAGTGGCAAGATCAGAGCAGGCAATAGAATCTGTGGTATTTATGCCGAATTCTTTTTGCAGGGCTACAATCTGATTTACTTCCCATTCATGCACTTTGGGCAGTTCATCCATTACTTTTATGGCTGCAGGTGCGGTAACAGATGTAACATAAGGATAGTTTTTATTGCTTGCGGCAATTGCACCGGCAAACATTTGATGATCTGTGATCACCAAATCTGGCTTAAACTGATCGAGTAACTCGGCAATGCCATCATAACTGTGCCTGTTAAGCGGAATCAATACTTCCTCGTACAGAAATTTGATGCTATCGATACCGTAAACAATCTTTTTGGTGATGATATCGAGGTATTTCTCTGAATCTTTTTTCTGTTGGTCGTTTTGGTTGTAACTGATCAACAGCAACTCGCCTCCGGCAGGAAGTTTATCGCCTAATGATTCATCTAAAGTAATCCATCCTACACGGTGGCCTCTTTCAAGCAAGGCAGTACCCATACTTAGCGTAGGGTTAATATGACCAGTTAGCGGAGGAACAACAAATACAAATTTTGCCATGTGTGTTTAATTTTATATTTCCTGAAAGAAGTTTAACAATGCTTCGGCGATTACCAATGGTTGTTGTATCGGGATATTATGATCTCCCGGTATAGCAATTAACGAGGCATTTTTAATCATTCCGTCTAAATGTTTACCAGCATTAAGGCAATTGGAATCGGTACCATACAACAATAGGGTAGACTGTTTTATGGTTTCGATTGCAGGACTGCCAAAAAAGTCTTTTTCGAGTTCCATGTCGGTTTTAATCGAAGTTTGATAAAAAAGGTACTCGTACATGCGGTGGTTACGCTCCATCTGCCTTTTACCCATTTTCACTTTTGTGGTATCAGTGAAGTTTTCAACGTAATGTTCTAAAAATTCGCGACTGTACTCATCAATAATTCCCCTTGTTTTATCGTCATTCGGATCTGGTGCTTCAATTATTGCCAGTTTGTTAATGCGTTCTGGAAAGCGGATGGCCATTTTTAAAGCAATTAATCCACCGAAGCTATAACCACCTAAATGCACTTTTTGAAGGTTTAAAACCTCCATTAATGCAAACAGATCGTTGGTCATGCTCTCCAGGTCGTACCCTTCCAAAGCCTTTTCGCTCATGCCATGACTTTTTAAGTCGTACAGTACCACATGATATTTTGTGGCCAATAGCGGCGCGATATTAAAATAATAGACAGACAGGTTGCTGAACATCCCGTGAACGAGGACGATGGTTTCAGTAGCCCCTTTATTGAGCTCCTGAATGTGAACCGATTTGCCGTTTACCGTTATGATTGGCATTCTTCGATATAAGAGATGATCATGCCTAAGTTTAAGTTGATCAGCTGATCTAAATCCATTGAAGATAACCAGCCCGTAAAATCGATCTGTTCGCCAAAATGCGCTTTGATTTTTTCAGAAAAAGATACAATTTCGATGCTATCCATTTCCAGATCTTTAGTGAAAGAACTTTCAGGGGTGATATCCATTTCTTCAACAAATTCTTCGCCGATTACTTCGGTGATAAATTGTTTCATGAGGTTGAAGATTTCTTCGCTGCTTAATTTCGTAGTTATAGTGTCCATCCGATGATATAGTTTTTATGTTTGATTGTTTTGATTGTGATGTTATTGATGCGCAATTCTTCGCCGTTAATTTCTTCAACGGTATAGGCTTTTGGATTGCCCTGTAAACCTTTGCCCAGGTATTTCCCATAAGCTTCTTTGGCTACCCAGAACCGGGTTGCCCATTCTGTTTTGTCGCGGCTTTCGAGCAGGGCCATTTCGTGATCGTTAAACACAAGATCGAAGAAACCGGCGCTCCGTTCTTCAATATGTTCGATATCGATACCAACAGGTTCGTTAAAACGTGCTATGCCGACGGCATCGGTACCTTTATGTGCAATCGAGATATTGATGTTATCTGTTAAACCACCTTTAACGTAAGGTTTGCGGAATTCATCCGAATAGATTTCGAAGGTGATGGGGTAACAGGCCTGGTTTTTCTGTGTATTCAATAAATTCCGAACGGCATCTTTCGCCGCCACGCGACTGATCATCCAGGTTCTTCTTTTATTGGGTAAGAGGTTTTGGTGGTGCTTTTTCTCTGTCTGGTTGAAATATCTTTTCAGGATAAAATCCCATGATACCACACGCGAATAAGCATTGCCGAAAAGGAAAACGCCAGGTGCAACCTCTTCCGATAAGCGGTTGTGGAGTGGCGACATCGAAACGTTCCAAAGTGGTTCGTCTATTTCCAACCTGCGGTTCTGCCAGCCTGATATAATGAGCCAGGTGATGCCATCTCTTTTCATCACGATATCGGCAGTGGCAAATTCATCGTTTATTTCTGTAAGTACACAGGTACATTCGAATTGTCCTTTCTGATCGGCCATATCGCCAAAAAATTCTATTTCCTGAATTTTAACAGGGAAAGCAATCCGATCTTTTTCTAAAGTAAGTTGAAGCCATAAACCAAACAGTTGACCTGCATTATCAAGCAGTGAGCCTTTTCCGCCAGATGCTTCGATGATTCCTGTAATTCCTTTTTCGCCAACAGCAATCAGTTTTTTGATGCCCTGGTAATCTGGTCCATGGAACATGTGCGCATCGTAAATCTGTGCAGCAGTACGGTCGATATCCAATAATTTTCCAATATCGAAAGTTCTTTTCGGAGCAGGGCTTAACTGTGCAGCTAACCGCACTTCTGCATTGGCAAAACGTTCCAGATTAAGGTAAACCCTTTGCTCGTCTTTCCATTCGCCAGTTACGGTTTCCTGAAAAGGTTTAACCACGTTCATCCATTGGAAAACCCGCATGTTCATGATTTTCTGTACCTTTTCTTCAGGCGACTGCGCGTTGGCGATTTCAGCAAACACTTCAAAAATCATGGTCATTGGAATTACCGGATCCATATCTTCTACCGTTGGCCAGCCTTTTGGTTGCCTCAATAGGGAATGATCGATCAGGTAAGGGCAGTTCTCCAGGCTCACATCAAGTTTTTGGCTAAAAGGCTGCCTTATGGGTTTTATTGGTTTGGTTGGTGCCCAGTTGCTCGGCTGATCGACCTGTAAAGCTGCATTTTCGAACAGTTCGATCATTTCGCTCTGCATGTTGATCATTTCCATCACATTCTCATTAAAGGCTTGTAAAACCGGATGTTTAGCCTCCACAAAAGTTTTAGCTTGTGTGGACGGAGCTTGTTTAATGGTTAAGCCTTTAAGTGTTTGCAGGTTATGGATAATCGGCGAACCCAGTTCGAGTTTAATGCCTTTATTTTTTTGCGGTGGGGTTGATTTGATATTGCCCAGATAATTAAGGCCAATTTCTTTTCCTTCAATAAAAAGTGCTGCCAAAACTCTTTGTAACTGCGTAATGCCCGAACGGATCGGCACATTTGCACTAATGGTGCTGATTTCTTTTCCCCTTAAAGTATCGTCGATAAAGCCGACTAAACCACCAGAACCCACCTGAATAAAAACACGTACACCTTCTGCATATAACTTTTCGGTAAGCTCGCGGAAACGAACTGGTTTAATCAGGTGTTCGGCACTTAACTGACGGATGGCTTCGAAACCTTCGGGATAAGTTTCTAAAGTAGTGGCCGACCAAAGCGGTGTAGTGGTTTTTCGAAACTGCATATCCTGCATGCCTTCGAGAATCAAACCCAGCTTATCTGCTACAAATGGAGAATGGAAACCCGATTGGAAAGGCAAAATCTGATGAAAAATCTGTTTCACCTTCAATATTGGAACCAGTTCATCAAGTGCGATTTTGCTTCCACAAAGGATGACCTGCTGTGGGCAATTATCGTTAGAAAGGTATAAATCGGGTATACTTTCGATGATGGGTTGAAGGGTGTCTAAACCACAACCCACGGCAATAAAACGCGAATCTTTCAGCTCAAAAGTTTCGGGGTTAAGCACATTCAGTAAATTCATTACTGAACTTTCTTCTGCCAGTTCTGATGATCTTGCTGCGAGCCATTCGCCGAGGCTGTGCCCAGCATTCATATCAGATTTAATGCCCAATTGCTTTAAAGCCTGATCTAAAACGCTGCTTTTGTTTAATATGTTGAGTGCCTCGCTTAAAAGACCATCCTGTTTTTCGTTTTCGTCGATACTGATGTTGAAATAATCGGCTACCGATTTGATTTCACCACCTGCAAGTCCATCTAAACCCGGAAAAACAAATGCAATTTTTCCATCGTTCGCCAATAGTGGCGCATTGGTGTACCAGATATCCTGTTTATTTCTCCATGGAGAATTTTTAGCCACAATTTTTAAGGCTTTTTTGATCCTTTCGGAACTTGGATTAAATAACACTAAACGGAAATTTCCATTCCCAATGCTATAATCTCCATTTTCGAGCGATTCGATCAAGGCCTCATGACTTGGTCTCGCAATGACCAAAACTTCATCTTTTTTAGGCGTATCGTAAGCAGTTAAAACCACATGGGCATTAATCCCACCAAAGCCGAATGCATTTACAGCAGCCAGTTTTGGTAAACCCGATTGGTTCCAGTCTATCGCTTTTTGCACTGCCGAAAAACGGGTTTCGGCCAGTTGTGCTACAGGCTCATCACAATGTAAAGTAGGCGGTATAATACCATGATATAAAGCCAGACTCGATTTGATCAATCCTGCTATACCTGCTGCGGGCATGGCATGGCCGATATTCGATTTTACAGAACCGATACCTGCTTTTGGCAGATCGGCATCCTGACCGAAAAACTGTTTTAAAGTTTCAACCTCAGTTTTATCACCAAGTGGTGTACCTGTTCCATGGGCTTCTAAATAGCCAATATTTTTACTTTCCAGTTCTGCGTTTTTCCAGGCTTCGGTAATGGCTTTTAATTGGCCTTTAACCGATGGGCTCATTACACTGGTTCCGCTGCCATCGCTACTGATGCCTACACCTTTAATTACTGAATAAATTTTATCCTGATCCTTTATGGCATCTTCAAGGCGTTTGAGCACAACAAAACCACAACCCTCGCCAATAATCAATCCATCGGCGTTTTGATCGAAAGGTTTTATTTTTTCTTGTTTGGATAAAGCGCCCAGTTGAGAGAATATGCTCCAAAAAGCAGCATTCTGGCCTAAATGCACACCGCCTGCAATAATCATATCGCAACGGCCACTATTCAGCTCCTGCACGCCATGATCAACTGCGATGAGCGAACTGGCACAGGCAGCATCCAAAGTAAAAGCCAGTCCGCCTAAGTTAAGGCGATTGGCTACCAGTGAGGCTACTAAATTAGGGATCAATCCCATTGCGGTATCAGCACTAAAACGGCCTTTGCGCAATTGAAACTCGTGTTTTACCTTTTCAATTTCTGCATCAGTAAGTTGTGGCATCAAGTCTTTTAATATACTCGAAATCTGCTCGCCAGTTCTTACAATTTCGATGGCGCGGGTTGCCCCGGGCCCCACATAATTGCCTTTGCCAATAATAATTCCCGTTTTATCGAGGGAATATTTTTTTTCGAATACTGATGCATCTTCCAGTGCCTGGTGAACCAGATCTAAGGTCAACAGATGATCGGGTTCGGTACCTTCAACAGCCAAGGGTAAAATGCCGAAGCGCTGCGGATCAAATTGATGATCGGGAATAAAACCTCCTCGATTGCAATAAAAACGATCTACCCCGCTAACTGCTTTGTCGAAATGCACAGGATCAATCCGATCAGCCGGAACCTCTTGTGTAGAATCTACGCGGTTGATAATATTCTCCCAAAAGGCCTGCATATCTTTTGCACCCGGAAAAATGCATGACATTCCAATAATTGCTACGTCGCTTTTCTTCATCTGCTGTTTGGCTATGCGATTTTCTATGTCCAGGTGTTTCCGGCCATGATCAATACCTGGCTTTCTTTACCATATTTAAGTTCGTTCAGGAAAGTTTCCATTCCATCCTGTAAAGGGATTAATGCAATTCCCCTGCGCTGGTATTCTTTTTCTAATGTTGGTGAAACCATACCAGCACCTTTCCATGGTCCCCAGTTAATGGCCATTACCTTGCCTTGAATCTTCTGTTTTAAGGCCCAGGCATATTTATCCATTACACTGTTTGCTGCGGCATAATCGGTTTGCCCACGGTTTCCATAAACAGAAGCAATACTTGAGAAAAGGATCACAAATTGGGTTTCTGGCCTTAATTGCTCAGCCAATACCCTTAATGGGGTTACTTTGGTGTCGAAAACACGTCCGAAAGATTCGGAAGTTTTGCTGTGGAACAGTTTGTCTTCCAATAAACCTGCACCATGTACCACGCCATCTATGCGACCATAATCTTCGTAAACCTGATTGATCAAACGGGTCAGCGCCTCTTCATCTTTAAGGTCTAACGATTCGTAAACTACCGTCGATCCACCTTCTTCTAAAGTTGCAATGCAGCGTAAAATCTGGTTGTTTTTGTAAATCCGATTCGTTTCCTGTTCTATTTCGGCAGGTTTTTTAATCTCACCCTGTTTAATTAGGTACTGTCTGATCTCATCTTTGGTTTTTAACGAAGAACTGGCTTCATTTGCCGAAGCTATTGGATTTGCAGAGCGGCCTACCAAAATGTACCTGCAAGGGTAATCTTTGGCAAAATGGATCATCAGCTCAGCTGTAATTCCCTGTGCGCCACCCAAAACCATCACCACGGCGTCTTTATCCAAATGGATGTGCGCATCAGTTTCTGTACTCAGTTGATGCGGTACAAGTTCCATAATGTGTCTTTTATGGTCGTTGTAAATGATCTCCGAAGGTTTATCCGGATTCAGGATTTCATTTAAGGTAATATTGGTGATTTCATCAGGAGACATTTTGGTTTCGAGACTGATGAAACGGCATTTGGTATGCTCGTATTCGCGGTCTAAACTTTTAAAGAAGCCCGAGTAACCCTGATAATTTCTTAAGAAAGAAATATCAGATTGATCGTTAAAATATTGTTTGGTATCTGCAATCAGATACACCCATTTTACGGTATCAAAATTTAGTTTTTTAATGGTTGCGAAATGATCGAGAATGCCTACTTTTTGCTGTGCTTCGAACATGTTCAAAATGATGAGGCCCTGATAGCCATCCAATGAGTCTTCGAAGCTCACCAGATTGGCAATAGCACCATGTTTTTCGAGCACTTTCTTGATTTTGATCGCCTGTCCGCCACCATCATCGGTTAAGGCAAAACGCTGACCTTTTAAAATGGCTGCTTCGGTAATGGTCAATGCAGCAGGAGTTAGCTCAAATCTTAAACGGGATAATTTTTCTTTAACCGTTTGATCATCGATGCTCTCCTCAATAAGCTTTTTTGCTTCTGTAAGCACCTCCGAGCTTTCTGCTTCAACATCAGCAATCCAGTTAACCAGGGCATTTAAGGTTTTAATTGCGGCCAGTTTCTCCATTAAATCATCAGCTTGTTCACTTTGTGCGCCAAAACCGATTTTTTCTTTAAGCGAAGCGATAATTTCCATCCGTTTGATCGAATCGATACTTAAATCAGCTTCAAGATCTAAATCCATGCCCAGCATTTCTTTTGGATAGCCGGTTTTTTCACTCACTATATCAAGAATGGCCGATTTTAGCTGATCTAATGAAAATTTTGTTTGTTCTGCTTGAATTATTGGAGCTACTGCAGCAGGTGCACTAACCGCTTTTGGCTGTTCGGTGTTTTCTATAAGCCAGTTTACCAGGCTGTTTAAGGTTTTAAGTCCGGCAAGCTGTTCCATAATTTTATCTTCAGGAAGGTTTAGTTGAGAGAAACCACCTAGTTCGGTACGTAAAGCACCAATAATTTCTACACGTTTGATCGAATCGATACTTAAATCGGCCTCAAGATCCATTTCCATACCCAACATTTCTTGCGGATAGCCGGTTTTATCGCTTACTAGCTGCAAAAGCACCAGTTTTAAATCTTTTTGTGCAACCACAGGTGTTATTACTTCGATGGTTTGTGCTTGTGGTACTTCCTGTTTTACCGTGATCTGATTTTCGATACGGACAGGTTGAGGTGCCTGGTATGATGTTAAAGGTTGATTAATGATTTGCGAAGGCATCGCAGGAGCCTGCCCTAAAAAGGAAAGCATCACATCGCGTTGTGCCTGAATCAGCATTTTCATGCTGTGCAGGTACTCCTGCATCATTAAGTCTTTGGCTGAGCCATTAACCTGTTGATTTTCAGTTAATGTAGAGGTATTATTCATAAGGATAATCGGTTTAGTAATAGGAGATGCACCATTGGCCGGAAGTTTACCCGTTGATGGAACAGCGTGTTGACCGTTCACATACCAGATAGCGGGACTTTTTTTATAAATTGAAGGTTCATCCAATTTGATGCTTTTTACAGAACGGCCTTCGAATAATTTTTCGAGTTTGATTTCGCGGCCGGTAGCCATGTAACCAGCCAGTGTACCCAACAAATTGCTGAGTTTATTCTGACCTTGATCTTCGGTGTGTAAAATCACTTCGTCTTTACCGATGCAGGCTTTGGTTAAACCACTTAGCACCTTGCCAGGGCCAACTTCTACGAAAACCCTGGCGCCGGCAGCATACATATCCCTAAGCTCATCAACAAAAAGGACAGGTTTTATTAAATGGTCGGTCAAACGTTCTTTTACAGCGGCAGCTTCAGTTGGGTATTCTTTTGCCGTGGTGTTAGACCATACCGGAATTTTTAGATCATTAAAGTTTACACCAGAAAGCACTTGTTGGTAAAGCTGTTTCGATTTGGCCACCAAAGGACTATGGAAAGCACAGGCCACCTCAAGCGGGCGGAAAGATATTTTGGCTTGTTTTAACACTGCAGCCAACTGGCCAATAGCTGCTGTACTGCCTGCAATAACACATTGCGTTGGTGCATTAAAGTTTACAGGATAAACGTCTTTGATGTCGCCAAGATATTGTGCAAGGTCTTCCTGTTTTGCACTCACAGCAAGCATAGTACCAGGATCGCCGTTTTCTACTGCATTTAAAATAGATTTTGCTCTTTCTGCACTCAGGTGCACCAGGGCTTCTTCTTCAAAAGCACCAGCAAAACAAAGCGCAGGCAATTCGCCATAACTGTGGCCCGCAACCATATCAGGCATAATGCCCAATGATTTTAAGAAGTTAGCGATTGCAAGATCAACAATACCCAATAGCGGTTGTGCCATACGGGTATCTTTTATGCGTTCTTTTTGTGCTTTCGCATCCGCATCATTAAATACAGTATTTGGGAAAAGGATTTTTTCGTATTCAGGATAAGCTTTCAGCAGTTTTCTCATCTCAGGGAAAACCACAAAAAGATCCCTTGCCATGTTTACCCTTTGGCTGCCTTGCCCTGGGAACATAAAAGCAACCTTGCCTTCCTGTTTTTGAGTAAGGTAAGTGTCTTTGCTTTCTACGCCAGATAAAACAAGGTCGATTTTCATTACCAGATCTTCTGCATGATTTGCAACGATGCTCAATTGAACAGGTTTGGTATCAGCAGTTGCTAAACTATAGGCAATATCTTTCAGTTCGATCTGATCGTTCAGCTCTAAGAGATTTTTTACCGAAATCACCCGCTTTTTGGCTTCTTCGTAAGTATCTCCCCTGAAAACAAACAGTTCTGATGGCCACGATTTTAAGATTGAGTTTTTATTTTCGGTATTCTGAGCACTTTCCAATACGGCATGGAAATTTGTTCCGCCGAAACCAAAGGCGCTAACGCCAGCATATCTTTTTTCTTCCATCCATAAACCAGCTTCGGTATGAAAAGCGAATGGACTTGTTTGGGCATTGTAGAAACTATTTGGTGTTTTTAAATTGATGGTAGGTGGTTTAATACCATGGTAAACCGATAGCGATGCTTTAATTAAACCTGCAATTCCGGCAGCGCATTTGGTATGGCCAATCTGCGTTTTTACAGAGCCTAAATGCGTTTGTCCGGCGGTTGCACCCGATTGATTAAGCATGTCGGTTAATGCGCTGATTTCAGTTTTATCACCAACCACTGTGCCTGTACCATGTGCTTCTACCAGGCCAACCAGTGATGGCGTAATTCCAGCCTGGCTATAAGCCCTTTCTAAAGCATTTACCTGTCCGTTTTTACGTGGTGCAGTTAAACCAAGGCTTTTGCCGTCGCTCGATCCACCTACACCTTTAATAATAGAATAAATCGTATCGCCATCACGTAAAGCATCATCATATCTTTTTAATACGATCATGGCAATACCTTCGCCAAGGGCAATTCCATCTGCTTCGGCATCAAAAGTGGCACATCTTCCTTTTTTAGAAAGGGCATGTGTGCTCGAGAACATGAGGTAATCGTTAATGCCGTTGTGCAGATCTGCTCCACCGGCCAAAACCATATCCGATTTCTCTAAAAATAACTCCTGACAAGCCAGATCTATTGCTGCCAAAGATGAAGCACAGGCCGCATCAACCGTATAATTTCGACCGCCCAGGTTTAACCTGTTGGTGATCCTGCCCGAAATTACATTCGCCAAAATACCCGGGAAAGAATCTTCTGTTGTTTTTGGTAATACGGCATCTACTTCGGCCGGCATTTCGCCAAAAACCTGTTTGTAAAAACCTCTGAAACTATAGCTGTTGGCCAGATCGTTTCCACCTTCGGCACCAATAATTACCGAAACATTTTCGTTATCCACACCGCCATTGGCATAACCTGCGTGCTGCATGGCCTGTTTAGCTACCATTAAGGTAAGCAGTTGGGTAGGCTCTATGGCCGCAAGCGACTGTGGTGGAATGCCAAATTCTAAGGGATCAAAATCTATCCTCGGGATAAAACCGCCCCATTTAGAGTGCGACATATCTCCTGCGGTAGAATCTGGATTATAATACAGTTCTTTATTCCATCTTTCATCCGGTACTTCGGTTACCGAATCTTTGCCTAGAATGATATTGCGCCAGTATTCTTCGAGGTTTTTAGCCCCAGGGAAGATACAGGCCATACCCACAATGGCAACATCCAGTGCTTTGGCTTTATTTTCCGGAGGTGAAGAAAGTGTTGCGTCTAAAATATGTGTATAGTTATTGTCGGCTACATCCTGATGAAGATCGAGCAATGACATCACCTCTTTATGCATAGGTGCAATCTGACCGATCATATACATGCCCAGGTCAGTTTGCTCGGCCTCGTCGATTTTTACCAGTTCATCGCCGCGTCTTTCTATACCTTTTGCAGCAATACGTAAACGGCCAACATTTAGCGTTTCAAGTTTGGCCCAGATTTCTTTTTTATCCATTCCCTCTGCTTGAAGTTTCTTTTTTTCTTCGTTAAAGAAAGTGGCAAATGAAGAATTTAAACACCTGGTTTCATGTCCTGGAGCGGTTTCAAGCAGTACGGTTTCGTTTGCCTGCATGGCTTCCTGTTGGAACTTATCTAAAATGGCGCCTTTGCTTACGGCTTCTTTGGTATATAAATAAGCTGTGCCCATTAATACACCGATTTTCATTCCTTTGGCAGCCAAAGGAGCAGCCATTACTGAAATGAATGCAGCAGAAAAAGAATCGTGGATGCCGCCTGCGAAGAAAACACTGATGCTTTCCGGATTTTCTTCTTTTAATAAACGTTCAATCTGTTTTTCCCACAATACCATGCTGGATAGGGGGCCAACGTGACCACCGCATTCGCGGCCTTCGAATACGAAACGTTTAGCGCCTTCTTTTAAGAACATATCTAAAAGAGAAGCAGAGGGTACATGGAGAAAAGTTTTAATCCCTGCTTTTTCGAAGGGTTTAGCCTGCGATGGCCTTCCGCCTGCAATTAACAAAACAGGAGGTTTCGCATTTAATATATATTCCTGTTGCTCATCTCTAAGCTCTTGTGGTGCAAAACCTAAAATACCTACGCCCCAGGTTTTTTCGCCGGCCAGTTTTTTGGTTTCTTCGATCAGGTTTTTTGCCGATGCACCTTTTAGTAGGGATAACGCTATAAACGATAAGGCACCGGCTTCCGAAACTGCATCTGCAAACGGTGCTACATCGCTTACCCTGGTCATTGGGCCTTGTGCGATAGGGTATGTGATATTTAAATCTTTAGCAAGCGAGTTGTCCGCTTTTATCACATTGATGGCTTTGGCCTGTTTTAAATGGCCGTAAATGGCTTCTTTTATGCCAAAAACCAGCTTGTCAAGTTTTTTGTATTTGGTAACCAGATCTATCGATAAGGCAATGTCCTGACCCATTGGAAGATAATTTGTTTCCAGGTCGTAACCTTTAAAATATTTTTGAAGGCCATTATAATCTATATCTTCTGCCAATGCCGGTGAATTTGGACGGGCCAATACGCGAGCTTTATCGATCAGTTTGGTTTCTGTTCCACTTAATTTACCACAAACCGTTTTTAAATCTTCAGGAGCGGAACATTCTGGGAATAAGGCAAGTTGGCTATCTAAAATAATTCCTGCTGCGCCCTGGGCCATTAAAGAAGCCGCTGTATGAATACCTACACCACCCTGAACCCAAACCGGAATAGTGGTAATTTCTTTAATAATCCGTTGAAAAAGTACAAAAGAAGATTCGTATGCCACACGGCCTGCGCCTTCATTTCCTTTTACTATAATTCCATCCGCGCCATTAGCTTGTGCGGCCAGTGCCGACTCAAGATCAAAAACCTGATAGATAATTTTAGCTGATGTTTTACGCTTTAGTACGAAATCATGCGGTGCAATAATTAAACTTACTTGGGTAGGAAGATCGATATCAGCCAATTCTACTGAATTGATACTAACACCGAAATCATTGATGCCCGATGCTAAAATTGATTGAAGCGCATTTTCGGCGTTTGCTACATGATGTCCAAGACTGAGAACTGGAAAGCAATCTGCTTTTTGTAAATTAAAAACCAATTTGCTGTCAGGGATTTCAAAAGGAGTTACTGCAATAATGGCGTGTTTATTCATGGCTTTAGATTTTTCTACTTCTTCTGTTTGATGGATGACTAAAAGCGAAACATAATGGTTCTTTATGCCTGCCTGTAATACGCAATAACACAGCTTTTTAATGCTGTAATTAGTGTGTATGATTAATTAGACTAATATACGATTTGATAAAGTCAAATTGTTTTAAAAATTCATAAATGAATGAACTGAACAAGTGCTTGAAAGGTAAGCAATCATTTCATTTAAAAATGAATTTTATGAACGAAAATCTAATTAATATCTTCAATTATGGCCCTTTATGTGGTGTATTTAAATTTCAAATACAAAAAAAGACTATCCATATTGAGTTAGTATTAATAATGGGTTAATTTACGGATTAATTTTTATAATTGATTGATTTAATACGTTTTGTATTTAGTTTTTTTAGATTTTTTTGTTAGAAATCATCAAGTTTTTGTTGTTTTAAGTTCGTGAAATGGAGTTTTTGGTCTTATTGCTTCGTATTCCTCAGGCTTATGAATTTTTAATTAAAAATTGAAGAAATTTATGTGGCGTTGTGAATTGTTTATGATTGTAGTATTAATTAGTATTTATTATTGAGTGTTTGTTGTTTTTCGTGTTTGTCGACAACGCGCTTTTACTAAAAAAATGCTTAAATTTTAAATACACGATTCATTCTCGTTTTAATTGGGAATTGTTTTTATATATTCGTTTATAAATGTCAAGTAGACGTTTATTTAACCAGATTTTAGGAAAGTGATCATGATGGATTTAGTCATCAAACAGATCCTACGTCAAACCTTAAGTATATGAGCATTCAAAAGTTTATTAAGCCATTCATTTTTCTTGGTTTAATTGTCAATCTATCCCAGGCCCAGGAAAAAACCAATTACAAATTTGATTTTGGTACCGGAAAGATTGCTAAAGGTTATACACCAGTTTTGCCAACTGATGTTTACAGCACAGAAAAGGGTTATGGTTTCGATTTTGATTCGAAAGTTGTAGGCGTAGATTATGGTGGGAAGAATTATTTAACTTCAGATCTGGTAAAAAGTGATAAACCATTTTATTTTTCGGTGACCGTTCCAGAAGGTAATTATAAAATAACAGTTACACTTGGCGATCCGAAAGGCCCCGCATTAAGTACAGTAAAAGCAGAATCGAGAAGGTTGATGCTCGAAAACGTGAAAACCACAGCAGGGCAATCGCTAACTAAAACTTTTATTGTAAATATTAAAGATAAACATATCGCCGGCGGGCAATTGGTTTCGCTGAAGCCACGCGAACTTAGCAAGCTCGATTGGGATGATAAGCTTACATTAGAATTCGACCATCAAACCGCTCTACAGGCGCTCGAAATTACGAAGGTTGAAGATCAGGTTACCGTTTTCTTAGCAGGGAACTCGACTGTGGTGAACCAGGATGATGAGCCATGGGCATCGTGGGGACAGATGATTCCGCGTTTTTTTAAACCTGGTATTGCGATTGCCAATCATGCAGAATCTGGCTTAACGCTGGGTTCGTTTTTAGGGAGTAAAAGATTAGCGAAGGTTTTAAGTGTGATGAAACCTGGCGATTACCTTTTTATTGAATTTGGACATAATGATCAAAAAGATAAAGGGCCCAACGATGGCGCCTATAAATCGTATACCGAAAGGTTAAAAACATTCATTTCGGAAGTGAAGAAAAAAGGAGGAATCCCTGTTGTGGTTACCTCAACCAGTAGAAGGTCTTTTGGCCCCGATGGAAAAATTGTGAACTCTCTTGGCGATTTTCCGGATGCTGCACGTAAGGTAGCTGCTGAAGAGAAAGTTGCTTTGATTGATCTGAATGCCATGACATCGACCTTGTTTAATGCATTAGGCGAAGAGCCATCTAAAAAAGCCTTTGTTCATTATCCTGCTAACAGTTATCCTGGTCAGGATAAGGCATTGGCCGATAACACACACTTTAATCCGTATGGGGCATATGAAATTGCGCAATGCATCATCTTAGGGATTAAAGAACAGAAATTAGGGATTGCGAAATATCTGGTAGATGATCTGCCAAAATTTAATCCGGCAAAACCAGATAATCCTGCAGATTGGCACTGGCCAGAGAGCCCTAAAAGCAGTATAATTAAGCCAGATGGGAATTAAAATGAGAAGTAACTTAATTTTAATATTAACTTTTATTTGCTTTTCTTGTTTCGGACAAAAAAAGCCTGTAATTGAGGTTTATCTAATTGGTGGACAGTCGAATGCAACTGGTCAAGGATACTTGTCCAATATGGATGATTCGATGAAAGTTGATCGCAGGGTTTTGATTTTTCATTCAGGAAAACCTCATCTTAATAGTAATTTTTTACCTGATCAATGGTTTCCATTACATGCTTCTTCAGAATCGCCCGACCGTTTTGGCCTGGAACTGGGTTTTGGATCACAATTACAAATTCTTCGTCCAAAAGCTCGTATAGGCATTATAAAACATGCACATAGTGGTACCAATCTTTATAAACAATGGAATCCAGGGAAGGATCAAGAGGATACAATAAACCAAGGGTTACAATATAAGATATTTATGAGTACGGTTAAATCTGGGTTGGATAGTTTGGTAAAACGTGGTTATCAACCTGTGATTAAGGGGATGTTGTGGCAGCAGGGCGAATCCGATGCTGATAAAGGGGAGGAGATAAGCAAGAGTTACGGTAAAAACTTGAAGCAATTCATTATTCGGGTGAGACAGGATTTAAAAACAGCCAACATGCTGTTTGTTTATGGGTATGTGTACCCACCACCCAATAAGAGTATAGCAATAGATGAAGTTCGAAACGGACAGCGTGAAGTAGCGTCGAGTGCTAAAACATCATTATCTGTCCGTAATGCTTATGTTATACTTACTGATGATCTTAGCCAAAGAGCAGGTGATAAAAATACACCTTATCCAAAAGATTACATCCATTTTGGTACCAAGGGGACTTGGGACCTGGGATTAAGAATGGCTGAGGAGATAAATAAACATTTAAAATAGATCATCATTTAACAATGAAAAAAATAATTACCGCTGTATTGTTTACCGCCCTGTATGGAACTACTTTCGGACAGGCGAGCTTACAGCCATTTAATTTAACGGAAGTACGTTTGCTCGAAGGGCCATTTAAGCAGGCTCAGGAAACTGACAAAAAATATATGCTTTCGCTTGATGCGGATAAGCTTTTGGCTCCTTATTTACGGGAGGCAGGATTAAAACCTAAAGCAGCATCTTACGGAAACTGGGAAAACACAGGTTTAGATGGGCACATCGGCGGACATTATTTATCTGCTCTGGCTTTAATGTATGCTTCAACCGGTGATGCTAAGGTTAAAGACCGAATGGAATACATGATTGCCGAACTGGATAAATGCCAGGTAAAAAATGGTGATGGCTATTTGGCAGGTATTCCCGGTGGAAAAGAAATCTGGAAGGAGATCAAAGCAGGCAACATCAAATCGTCAAGTTTTTCGCTGAATGGAAAGTGGGTTCCTTTGTACAATATCCACAAAATTTATGCAGGTCTATATGATGCTTATGCGGTTGCAGGTAATGTAAAAGCAAAGCAGATGCTCCTAAAACTCACCGACTGGTGTGTAGATCTGGTCTCGAATTTATCTGATCAGCAAGTACAGGAACTTCTAAAAAGCGAACATGGTGGGTTGAATGAAACTTTCGCCCATGTTTATGCGATAACCGGTAATCAAAAATACCTTCAATTGGCGAAGCGGTTTTCAGATCAATCTATCCTAAAACCATTGCTGAAAAATACTGATTCCCTGAATGGTTTACATGCGAACACACAGATTCCTAAGGTAATCGGTTTTGAACAGATCGCCTTGCTGGATAAAGACCCTTCGTGGGCAAATGCAGCTGCTTTCTTTTGGAAAACAGTAGTAGAACATAGAACGGTGGCCATAGGTGGAAATAGTGTTAGAGAGCATTTTCATCCGGCCAATAACTTTTCTTCAATGACCGAATCGCGGGAAGGCCCAGAAACCTGTAATTCCTACAACATGCTGAAACTCACCAAACAGCTATTTCTGGCCGAGCCTTCTAACACCTATCTCGATTATTACGAACGCACGCTTTATAATCATATCCTCTCTTCGCAGCGGCCAGAAGGTGGTTTTGTCTATTTTACACCGATGCGGCCTGGGCATTACCGTACTTATTCGAGTCCGCAGGAGAGTTTCTGGTGCTGTGTAGGCTCGGGATTGGAAAACCATGGTAAATATGGAGAGCTGATTTATGCCTATTGCAAGAATGATGTGTACGTAAACCTATTCATTCCTTCTACCTTAAACTGGAAGGAAAAAGGTATTCAGCTTACACAACAAACACTTTTTCCAGATGCTGAAAATACGACAATCAAACTTCAGTTAAAGAACAAGCAACGTTTTACCCTGCATTTTCGTCAGCCGGTTTGGATAGAACAGGGAAAAATGACTGTTTTGGTGAATGGAAAAAAAGTTGCCATCGAAAGTAATGCGAATGGGTATGCCAGTATCGATCGTGTTTGGGCTACGGGTGATGTAATTAACATTTCATTGCCAATGCACACCACTACTGAGTTTATGCCCGATGGTTCTGACTGGGTGGCCTTTCTTCGTGGCCCGGTTGTGCTCGCTGCAGCGATGGATACATTAAATCAACCTAATTTATTAGCTGATGGCAGTAGGATGGGGCATATTGCTTCAGGACCATTATTCCCGATCAGCGACGCACCACTCGTTACAGGAGCAAAAAATACCTTAGCAAATGAAATTACTTTGGTTGATAAAAACAGTTTAACCTTCAGTGCTCAAAATGCGATCTATCAGCCAAAATACAAATCTTTAAAATTGGTTCCTTTTTACACCCTTGCCGAAAAGCGGTATGTGGTTTATTTCCCTTACAGTAGCGAAGAGACATTGCCAGCGCGTGCAAAGGCGATTAAGCTGGCAGAAGAAGAAAAAATGAAAACGGAACAGCGAACCGTCGATCTGATCAACACTGGAGAACAGCAGCCAGAATCGGATCACAATTTTAAGGGCGAGCAAACCGATAACGGAACGTATCAGGAAAGGCATTTTAGAAACGGAAAGGCATGGTTTAGTTATGTGCTTAAAAACAAAGATTTATCGGCAAATAAGCTGGGCTTAACTTTTTACGGAAAAGAAAAGAATAAAAACTTTTCTATTTTGATTAATGGTGTTGTAATTGAAAATGTAAAGCTTGATGGAAGCAAAGGTGATACTTTTTATACAGAGGAATACCAAATCCCAAAAGCGCTGTTAAAAGCAGATTTAGAAGTAAAATTTGTTGCCGATCAGGGATCCGCTATTGCAAATGTATATGAAGTGAGGTTGGTGAGATAAGCTTTATGTTGATGTGGTCTGTGAGGACACAGACCAGGGAATGTTGATCGAAATGACGATGAGTTTAAAGGCGATCGTCCTCCTGAACTTGTTTCAGGGTCCATTTGAAGCTTTATACCAAGCATACGCGTGGAAGTATTTATCTAAGTAGATTTCTCCACTGCGGTCGAAATGACGATGAATCTAGATCGTCATTTCGACTGAAGTGCAGCGGAATGGAGATCTTATTCATGAATATAGGTGGTCTGTGCGGACACAGACCACAGAGCATCAGGTATTACTTTCGCTTTCTTAATCCCTATTGCTTTAATAAGGGTTCCAGTTCTTTTTCCTTAATTGTTAATATGGTTCCGTGTCGTAAACCTTTTGGTAAGGAGATCTTATCAGAAACATCGATCCAGTTTTTTAAATCTGCAGATTGGATTGCGCCATATTTATGATCGCGGTACTTATCAAAATACACCATCCAGTTATTACCGGTTTTTAAAGTTGTTGGTCCTTCGGCCCAATAATTTCCCGTAATTGGATTTCCCGCCTTGCTGTAAGGACCAATCAATTGATCGGCATAAGCCATTTTGATATTCTTTTGAGCGGGCTCACGGGTCTCGTCTTTTAAAAACATGATAAACTGTTTCCCGTTTTTTACAATAGTGGCATCAATCACGTTAAAACCTGGATCGTAAAGCAATTTGGTTTCCGAATAGGTTTTGAAATCTTTGGTGGTAACGTAATACATACGGTGATTGTAACCGCTTTCTTCTGTTGAGGCCGTTTCATTAAACTTACCCGTAATCGTTGTAGCCCAATAAATCATATAGGTCTTGGTGCGGCTATCGTAAGTGATTTCAGGGGCCCAGGTATTTCTCGCACCATCTTCTTTAGCCATTACCGGTAAAAACTGCTGCTCGCCCCAGTTAATCAGGTCTTTCGAGCTGGCATAACCAATTCCCTTATCTTTCCAGCTTACGGTCCAAACCATATGAAATAAGCCATCAGCTCCTCGGATAATACAAGGATCTCTCATCAATTTATCTTTGCTTACCGTAGGCGTAAGGAACGATTGATCATTTTTAAGCGCCGTCCACTTGTATGCATCGTTACTATAGGCCAGGTGCAACCCATCTTCCCCATTACCTTTAAAATAGGCAAAGAGATAAATTTCCTTTTTCGACTGTGCCTGAGCATTAAAAAAAGCCGATAGTAAGATTATAGAAAGGTATATGAGTTTTTTCATCATTTATTTTAATTCGAGTACCACAACTGATTGCGCAGGCAACTCAACTTTAAGCGAATTTCCTGATTTTTTTGCACCGCTAAATTTAGCATTGTGCACTTTGTTCGAATCGCTAAACGTATTTACATCGGTAAGTTTGGCTGAGGTTAAAATCTGTCCTGTAACCGAGCTCCATTTTAACCCATCTAAAACGGTGCTTAAGGCAATTTTCTTGTTTGGATCTAAATTCACCAATGAAATATGGATAACGCCACTAGCATCCTGAGAGGCAGAAACATTTAAAGCCGGAATTTTTTGATCGCCCACAGTATAATCAGGACTGGTAAAGGCAATCGGTAGATATTTGGCATCCTGATGCACTTTGTACAGATCAAAAACATGATAAGTAGGGGTTAAGATCATTTTATCCTTTTCGGTTAAAATTAAGGCCTGTAATACATTAATTGTTTGTGCCAGGTTAGCTACTTTAACACGATCGGAGTGGTTATTAAAGATATTCAAAGTTGTACCAGCAATTAAAGCATCGCGTAAACTGTTCTGCTGATACAAGAAACCAGGGTTTGTTCCAGGTTCTACATCCGTCCAGATTCCCCATTCGTCAACTACTAAAGCCACTTTCTTTTTTGGATCGTATTTATCCATTATTGCGGAGTGTTTGGTTACCAGTTCTTCCATTTTTAAACAGTTTTTCATGGTCGAAAAGTATTGTGCCTCATCAAATTTGGTAGCCGATCCTTTTTTGCCCCAGTTTCCTGTTGGGATGGTGTAATAATGTAAAGTTAATCCCCACATCTGGTTGCCAATGTTTTTCATGCAGGTTTCTGTCCAGTTGTAATCGTCGGAATTTGCACCGCTGGCAATTCTTTTTAACGGAGCGCCAGGATAATTACGTGCATAAGTGGCATACCTGCGGTATAAATCAGAATAATAAGCAGGTGTCATGTTTCCTCCGCAACCCCAGCTTTCGTTTCCCACACCCCAGAAAGAAACTTTCCAGGGTTTTTCTCTACCATTTTGACTGCGGATGGCCGTCATCGGACTTACACCATCAAAGTTCAGGTATTCTACCCATTTGGCCATTTCTTCAACGGTTCCGCTGCCTACATTACCTGCAATGTATGGTTCACAATCGAGCATCTGACAGAGGTCTAGAAATTCGTGTGTACCAAAACTATTGTCTTCAGTTACGCCGCCCCAGTTGGTGTTTACCATTTTCGGACGTTGATTTCTCGGCCCTATGCCATCTCTCCAATGGTATTCATCAGCAAAACAACCACCTGGCCAACGCAGGTTTGGAACTTTTATCTTTTTTAAAGCATCTACAATATCTAAACGGATTCTTCCTTTATTGGGAATAGTCGAATTTTCATCCACCCAAAAACCATCATAAATACAGCGGCCCAAATGCTCGGAAAAATGACCGTAAATGTGCTTGCTCACTATCTGATCGCCAGCTGGTTTTATGGTTAACTGGGTTTCACTTTGTGCATGCACTAAAATAGAACTGCAGAATACAGCCGCAGATAAGATAAGTTTTTTCATCATGATCTCGTTAAATCTATTGGTTAAATGGAATTTTAATAACGTTAAAAGAATAAGGTTTTAAAGTGATGTTGAGTTTTTTGCCTTTTAGGTTGATAGCACTTTTTTGAGGGCTTACCGCTTCAGGATTTTCGAAAGAGTTGAACTGATTTAAGTTGCTACTGGCTATCTCCTCATTGGTGGCCTTATTTTTTAGCTTCATTTTCCCTTCCAGGTCGAAATCTATGTTTTGTGCCTGACCGGAGTTGTTGGCAATTTTAATGATCAGTTCTTTTTTTGTCTGATCGGTTACCGCAGAAGCGTAAAGTCCGTCCTGGCCGATAATGTTCTTCTCATCAAGCGTAATTGAAACCACATCGGTTCCTTTGTTCGTAGAAAACTGTTTCTGTACATAATAGTCAGGGGTTCCGTACGATTTCAGGTTATCTACCCAGATCATATCGGGTGCCCATTGCCAGGCATCGATATGGGCGAAAAGCGGGGCATATGAGGCCATCTGTACCACATCGGCATTGCGTTCCAAACCGGTCATCAACGAAGCTGAAGCTAAAGCACTCTGCCAGTTGTTGCGGTTGCTTCCAACTATACTATTGTCTGCATGGACCGCATATTCGCCAACAAAAACCTTTGATCCGTTTCTTGGGTAGTTATCGTAACGGCCGGCATTTTTCAAAAACCAATCGGCAGGGCGGTAATAGTGCTCATCGATAAAATCGGCATTATTGCTTCTTAAAGTAGTATTCAATAAGTTAAAACGGTCGCCATCCGGACCGGTACCAGAGCTGTAGATCAGTTTAAAATCGGGATATTTGGCTTTTATGGCCTTGGTGAAAATCTCCAGCCTTTCCAGGTACTGTGGTCCCCAGTTTTCGTTTCCAACCCCCATCATTTTTAAGTTGAAAGGTTTTGGATGGCCCAGATCTGCCCTCATTTTTCCCCATTTGGTTGTTACATCGCCATTGGCAAATTCGATCAGGTCTAATGCATCCTGAACATAGGGATCGAGTTCATCAAGTGAAGCTACTTCTGCCGAGTTAAACTGACAGGCCATACCGCAGTTTAATATCGGAAGTGCATCAGAACCTATATCTTCTGCCAGTTGGAAATATTCGAAAAAACCTAAACCAAAACTCTGGTAATAATCAGGTGCAGGGCGGTGTGCAAATTCGGTATTCCAGCGGTTCATAATCAATTGCCTGTTTTCGATCGGGCCGATGGTTTTCTTCCATTGATAACGGTTGGCCAGATCGGTACCTTCTACAATACAGCCACCAGGGAAACGGATAAAACCGGGTTTCATATCAGCCAGTAACTGTACCATATCGGCCCTTAATCCCTGTGGGCGGTTTTTCCAGGTGTCGCCTGGGAATAAAGAAATCATATCCAGATCAATGTTTCCATTTCCCTGAAACACAATCGAAAATCTGGCTTTTGGATCGGTTTCTGTCGCAGTGAAACTTGCTGATTGCTTTTTCCAATCGCCACCGGTCTGATCTGGGGTTAATCTTCCCTGTCCGATAACTTTATTATCTGCCGCCTTTAAGAGTAATGTCAACCTAACACCAGGTTTTGCTTGACGGTACATGACAGAAAAATCATATCGCATCCCCTTTTTTACGCCGATACCTTTAAATCCTTCATTTATCAACTCAAAATCATCAGTTTGTTTTTTTACCTGTAAATACCTAGGATTGGTGCTGTTTACTTCTTTACGGTTTACCACTAATACTTCACCTTCTCTTGGGTTTCTTCTAGAGATGGTCCAGCCCATCAGCGGTTTTGCAAATTCGAAAGAGCGGTTTTTGATCAGTTCGGCGTAAATGCCACCATCGGCACCAAAGTTGATGTCTTCAAAAAAAACGCCCCACATATTGGGTTGCACCTTGGCAATGTAGTGGTCTGTTTTAACTTTGATCACTTTTGCAGTTTGTGCCTGTACTTCGGAAATGTATCCGATCCCAATTGTTACATACACCAGGCATGCCGAAAACACACTTTTTACAGGGTAATTTAATTTCATACGGTTTAATATTTGGAAGATCCTAATGGTAAAAGTAAAATATTTAAAATAATAAACGTTATCTAAACATTTATTTTTTTATTCACCAACTATTTTGTTGGTAAATTCTACAATCTTAGCATCGGGGAAAATGATACAAGCATCTCAAATATGGATTGAGGTAGTAAAAGGGTTTAGTAAAGTAACTTTTTACTTGATGTTTAAAATTTATTGAGCAGAAACCTTTAAAATCTTTCTTATAACATATTGTCATCGTCAAAAAGCAGGATACTACAGGATGCACCTTAAAGATATACTATTTACATTCGACATGAATCATTTAATGGCTGCTACCCAGCGGCTGTTATGATCCGCTAACCAATAACACATGATGAGCCTTCGTTTCTTCAATATTCAAATATTGACTATTTTATTCAGCAAGGCTTTTATGTGCAAAATAGCTGGTTCACATGCTTGATAAAAGAACTATGAATCTTAAAAAATATACTTTGCTTGGCTTTTTAAGTGCAGCAACACTTTGTGGTTCGGCGCAACAAAAAGCTACAGATAAACAATCGGTTAAACTCTTTTTTGAGAAATCATACCTACAGGTAGACCGAAGTTATTACAGCACTGGCGAAGATGTATGGTTTAGCGCCTATTTGGTAAATGGAAAAAGTAGCAATTTAACCGCTACCAGCAATAATTTATATGTGGAGCTGCTTTCGCCAAAATCGGAAGTTTTAGACCGGAAAATGATCAGGTTGGATGGTGGATTGGGAAAAGGAGATTTTAAACTGAAAGATTCTATTCCTTCTGGTTGGTACGCCATTAGGGCTTATACCAATTGGATGCGAAACTTTGGCGATGATTTTGTTTTTCAAAAACGGATCCACATTAGCAATAATATTATTGAAAACGCTTCTTATTTTACCCGAAATCCGGTCAAGAAAAACGATGTTTCCAATTCGAAAAAATCGATTGCTTTTTTCCCGGAGGGCGGTTCGCTGGTTGAAGGATTAACCAGTATTGTAGCCTTTAAAACCAATGATGACATTGGAAATGGGATTAAAGCCACAGGAAGTGTAATCTCATCAAAAGGAGATACCGTAACTTCTTTTCAAAGTACCGATGCGGGCATGGGCATTTTTGCTTTTACACCCAAAACGGACGAGAAATATAAGGTTGAGGGACTTTATGGCAAAGAAAAATTTTCTTCGGAAATGCCTTTAAGCCTTAAAAAAGGCCTCTCATTACATATTACTACCGATTCTTTAAATATCAAAGCAAGTATTAGTGCTAACGAGTTAATGTTCGGCGAATTGAAGGATAAAAGCATTTCGCTTGTAATTAAACATGCAGGCGATAACATTTATTCGGGATCGATCAAATTAAGTAAAGCTATAGTATCGGTATCAATCCCAACAAAAGGTTTTCCGAACGGTATTGCAAGCATAACCCTGCTAGATGACCAGAACAGGCCTAATTGTGAACGGCTTATTTTTATACAAGACGAAAATAAGGTTAGTTTTTCAATAACCCCAAACAAAGCCATTTATAAACCAAGAGAAAAAGTGCTTATTAAGGTAAAAGCGACCAATTTTCTTGGTCAGCCAGCTAAAACAGCGTTTTCCTTAGCTGCTGTTGATGGACTTATTCCAGATGATGGAAATGATATCGTGTCTTATTTGATGCTGCAATCGGAAGTAAAGGGAGATATTAAAAATGCTGCACAATATTTTGATGCTAAAAACCCATCTCGTTTAAAACAGCTCGACTTATTGTTGCTTACCCAGGGCTGGAGAGATTATATCTGGAGAAAACTGGCCGACTCGGCTATTAAAATAAGTTATTTGCCCGAACCTGGCATAACAATTAAAGGAATGGTAAGAGAGAAACTGGCCGATAAACCCATTCCGAATATGAATATTACCCTGTTTGGCACCAACTTTACAGGTAATAAAATCTTTACGACGAAAACCGATCAGAGCGGACGTTATTTTCTGGATGGGTTGAGTTGGTATGGCAATCAGCAGGTAAAAATTTCATCAAAAGATGATAAAGGGAAAAAGGGTGGCTGGCTGCAGATCGATACGCTGATTAAACCTTTAAATTTAGCGCCGTTAAAAACAATCTCACCTGGAATTTCGAACACCTTGAACGTAGAAATCGGTAAACGTATGGATTATAACCGCACTTACAAGTTTGGCGATTCGATCAGTTTAAACGATATAGAAATTAAGGCCGCCCAGAATAACAAGGTAGTACTGTTTCAGGATGTACTTACCTCATTTGGGTATCCTGAGGAAGTTTTCAACATTACAGCAGCCGATTATTCTTACAAGGGATTGGAACATTTTCTGTTAACAAAGGCTAAAGGAAGTTATCCGGCAGAAGATAACGATAGTTTGGGTAATGAAGGAGTCACCTTTATCGCCAATGGAAAAAAAGTTAGGCCGGTTATTAAAGTAAACAACAGGCAAGAGCTCTTTACCGAACGCCTAGATTACTACAGTTTAACGATGGATCAGATTAACCAGGTTAGAATTCAGCATTTATTAAACAGTACCGGAAAAGATGTGTACCTCATCAGCCTTAATTTAAAGGATGAAGCTTTACGTGGACCAAATTTAGACTTATTGAACCTCAATTTAAACGGTTATTATGCCGCAAGAACTTTTTACTCGCCAAATTACAGCAGCCCGGCAACACCAAATAAAGATTTACGTACCACCATTTTCTGGGCACCAGCTGTAAAAACCAACGAAAATGGTGAAGCAACTATCACTTATTTTAATGGAGATAACAAAGCCGATATTTTGATCAAAGCCGATGGAATTACCGATAAAGGAGTGGCTGTAGCGGCGAAAACAGGCTATAAAGTTCAATAACCAATCAGAGATAAGCTATTATGATCAAAACCATTATAATCTTCAGTTTCAGTTTATTCTTTGCTACACAGCTTTTCGCTCAGCGCCAAATGGAAAAATTGGGACGTGGTGTAATTGCCGTACGGCAGAATAGCGATTCTGTTTATGTAGGCTGGCGAATGTTGGGTACCGATGCCGATGACATTGCTTTTAACCTATACCGCAAAAGCGGAAATAATGAAGCCATAAAACTCAACCACGATCCGATTACCAAGAACACCAATTTTGTAGATGCAGGGGTTAAATTCGATCTTCCGAACAGCTATTTCGTAAAACCCATTTTAAAAGGCAGTGAATTGGAAGCCAGTAAATCTTTTACGTTGCCAGCCAAGCCACCTATTCAGCAATATTTAACTATTTCTTTGAAAACACCAGCTGGTTATTCGCCTAACGATGCTTCGGTAGGCGATTTAGATGGAGATGGTGAATATGAAATTGTGTTGCACCAAACTGGCCGGAGCAGGGATAATTCATCAAACGGTATTACCGATCCGCCGATTTTTCAAGCCTATAAATTAGATGGAACTTTTTTGTGGGAGATTAATTTAGGGAAAAACATCCGCGAAGGCGCTCATTACACTCAATTTATGGTGTACGACCTGGATGGGGATGGTATTGCCGAAATGGTATGTAAAACTGCCGATGGAACGGTAGATGGCAAAGGAAAAGTAATTGGCGATGCAACTAAAGATTGGCGCAATCCCAACGGTAAAATTTTGGATGGCCCTGAATTTTTAACTGTATTTAGCGGTAAAACCGGAGAGGCATTAGCCACAACAGATTATATTCCTGCCCGTGGCAATATTGGCGCCTGGGGCGGTAGAGGTGGGAACGGAAAAAACGATAATACGGGTAACCGTGTAGATCGGTTTAATGCCTGTTTGGCCTACTTAGATGGGATCCATCCAAGTGTAGTGATGTGCAGAGGCTATTACGGCAGAACGGTTTTGGCGGCCTGGGACTGGTGTAATGGCAAACTAACTTCAAGATGGGTATTTGATACGAAAGATGCTAAAAACTCATTTTCTGGGCAGGGAAACCATAACCTAACCGTTGCAGACGTAGACCAGGACGGAAAAGACGAAATTATTTACGGTTCGATGTGTGTAGATGATAATGGAAAGGGATTGTACACTACGGGCTTAAGGCATGGTGATGCCATTCATGTTTCAGACCTTGATCCGGAACACCCAGGTTTGGAAGTTTTTGGCGTACACGAAATAGAAGAGGGTACAAAAGGCCCGGGAGCTGCGGTTTATGATGCCAAAACGGGCAAAATATTATGGGAAGGATCTCAAGATGAAGATGTGGGTAGAGGTGTGGCCGATAATATCGATAACACCCGTTTTGGCGCACAGATGTGGTGGTCTGGATCGAACGGATTATTTGATATCAAGGGCAATCGGATCGGTAATCAGCCCCGATCAACCAATTTTTTAATTTATTGGGATGGTGATTTATCAAGGGAACTTTTAGATGGTAATCATATCGATAAGTACAATGGTGGACGGCTTTTTACAGCTGATGGAGCCGTTTCTAACAATGGAACCAAATCTACACCTGCTTTAAGTGCCGATATTTTTGGCGATTGGCGCGAAGAATTGATCTTAAGGTCTTATGACAATCAAAGCCTTAGAATTTATACCACAACCATCCCGACTGAATACCGCAACTATACCTTAATGCACGACCCGCAGTACCGCTTAAGCATTGCCTGGCAAAATGATGGTTATAACCAACCACCACATACGGGGTTCTATTTCGGTTTCGGAATGAAGAAAGCACCAAAACCTAACATTGTACTAATTGGTCGCTAAAAAATATTAAACTAATTGAGTAACGTAAATAATTATAACTAAGAATGAAAAAATATAGCTTTATCCTGGCGGTAATGATCATCGTCATTTCTTCTTTTGCCTTTATTGCCCAGCATAAACCCGCATTACATACCATTGGCGATTCTACAGTCCGCAATTCAAACAAAGAAACCTGGGGCTGGGGAACACCGATTGCTTCTTTATTTGATACCACAAAAATCCATGTAGAAAACAATGCAATGGCCGGAAGAAGTACCCGTACCTTTTTATCGGAGGGCAGGTGGGATAAAGTTCTGGAGACATTAAAATCAGGTGATTTTGTTACGATGCAATTCGGTCACAATGATGGAAGTGCTCCTGATACCACAAAAGCAGGTAGAAGAGGTGTGTTAAAAGGAACCGGCGAAGAAACCAAAGTATTAACATGGCCAGATGGAAAGGTAGAAACTGTACATACCTATGGCTGGTATATCCGCAAATTTGTGCGTGAAACCAAAGCAAAAGGCGCCACACCCATTATACTTTCGATGATCCCCAGAAATATTTTTAAAGATGGTAAAGTGGTTCGAGCCAATAACGACTTCGGAAAATGGGCAGCTGATGTAGCCAAAGAAGAAAATGCCTATTTTGTAGACCTGAATAAAATAACGGCTGATAAATATGATGCACTCGGTCCAGATAAGGTAAAACTCTATTTCCCTGGCGACCATACCCATACCAATTTAGAAGGCGCAAAAGTTAATGCGGCCTCTGTTGTTGAAGGAATCAGGGAATTAAAAGATTGTAATTTGAAAAAGTATTTGCTTTAATAAAGGAGAAAGACTAAAGCTAAAAGACTAAAGTTGAAAGACCAAAGACAAAATAAATCTGTGTAATCTAATAATCTGTGTAATCATCCCGGAAGGGCAATAATCATGAAATCAACAAAATACCTATCCCTCATTCTCTTAACTGCTTTTATTGTTTTTTCTTCCTGTATTATCTTAAAACAGCAGGCAAAGCCCACTTTATTCCTCATTGGCGATTCGACCGTAAAAAACGGAAAAGGCAAAGGTGATGGTTCTTTATGGGGCTGGGGAAGTTTTATCGGAGATTTGTTTAATAGCGAAAAAATTAATGTCGAAAACGATGCCCTTGGCGGTACCAGTAGTCGTACCTTTCAAACCAATGGTTTATGGGATGCTGTTTTAGCAAAAGTAAAAAAAGGCGATTTCGTGATGATGCAGTTTGGCCATAACGATAGCAGCCCATTAGACGATACCGCCCGTGCCCGCGGCACCATAAAAGGCATCGGAACGGAAAGCAAAGAAATTTACAACCCGATCAAGAAAAAGCAGGAAGTGGTATATACCTACGGTTGGTACCTGCGTAAGTTCATCAGCGATATAAAAGCCAAAGGCGCAACAGCGATTGTATGTTCACCGATTCCACGTAATCCTGTTAAAGATAATGCTATAGTTCTGGCCAACGATAGTTACGCAAGTTGGGCCGAAGAGGTGGCAAAAGCCGAAAAAGTCGATTTTATTCCATTGAATCAGATCATTAAAGATAAATATGCTGCTTTAAGTGCGACTGAGGTAAAGGCATTTTTTACCGAGAAAGACCATACGCACACCAACGAAGCAGGAGCGAAGTTAAATGCAACTGCTGTTGTTGAAGGCCTAAAGAAATTAAAAAACAATAAACTGAATAGCTACCTTAAATAAGCCATTGAGCAGGATACTACAGGATGCTTTCCTGCCAATATTGTGTTATTTTAACCGCCTAACCAAATACCAGCGGTGATAAACCGTCCAATTTTATGCAGATACAGGCTAACCGAGTTTTCAAAGTGCTATTAGGCATTGCTTTTATATTTTTAAGCATCACACATATACATGCCCAAAGCATTTCGCTTGCCGGAAAGTGGCGTTTCAAAATTGACGCTAAAGATGAAGGCCTAAAAGGAAAATGGTATTCAACCGTTCTGCCCGAATCCGTTAACCTTCCAGGCTCGATGGCCGAAAATTTAAAGGGCGATGATATTACCCTCAAAACAAAATGGACCGGAAGTATTTACGACAGTTCGTACTTTTTTCATCCCCGTTTAGAAAAATACCGTAAACCAGGTAATATAAAAATACCTTTCTGGTTAACGCCCGCCAAACATTATACAGGCGCAGCATGGTATCAAAAAGATATCCAAATTCCTGCCGATTGGAGGGGTAAAAGACTGGTGTTATCTTTAGAATATCCCCATTCAGAAACAAAGGTTTGGGTAGATGATATCGAAATTGGAACACAGTATACCTTTGTGGTTGCGCAAAATTTCGAGCTCCCGGCAAATTTAAAAGCAGGAAAACATACCATCACTTTATTGATCGATAACCGCATCAAAGCGATAAACGTTGGACAGGATTCCCATAGTTTAACCGATCACACTCAAGGAAACTGGAATGGCGTAGTTGGAAAAATGGAGCTAATTGCCGGTTCGCCAGTGTATTTTGAAGATATCCAGATTTATCCCGATTTAAAGAACAAATCTGCCAAGGTTAAAATCCAGCTTAAAGCCAATGCTAAGCAATCCTCTACCGGGAAAATTACACTTGCCGCTACAACTTTCAATACCAAAAATTTACTTCAGGTTAAGCCTGTAACAGCAACTTACCAAATTACAAATGGTGAGGGTGCTTTGGAAATCAATTTGCCAATGGGCGATAAAATAGCCACCTGGGATGAGTTCGATCCGGCATTGTACCGTTTAACAGCTACTTTACAATCGAAAGATGGCAAAAAAGACGAGAAAAAGGTACAATTTGGCATGCGTGAGTTTAAAGCCGTAGGCAGAACTTTTGAAATTAATGGTCGCCCGGTTTTTTTGCGTGGAACGGTTAACAATTGTGAATTTCCGTTAACAGGTTATCCATCAATGGATGTTGCTGCATGGGTACGCATTTTTAAAATTTCAAAGGCACATGGGTTAAACCACATGCGTTTCCATTCGTTTTGCCCACCAGAAGCTGCCTTTATCGCTGCAGATCAAATCGGCTTTTATCTTCAGCCAGAGGGACCAAGCTGGGCCAATCATGGTTCATCTATCGGAGATGGAAAACCAATCGACCAGTTTATTTACGATGAAACCAACCGCATGACCAAAAACTATGGCAATTATGCATCCTTTTGTATGATGGCCTATGGAAATGAACCGCGGGGAAAACAAGTAGAATACCTTACTAAATTCAATAATTATTGGAAAGCTAAAGATTCGAGAAGATTATATACCGGAGCATCAGTGGGTGGTAGCTGGCCGGTTATTCCGAACAACGAGTTTATGGTGCGTGCTGGTGCCAGGGGTTTAGATTGGGGCAGAAAACCAGAAAGTATTTCGACCTATGCCAAACAGATCGAACAATTTACCGTGCCTTTTGTAGCACACGAAATGGGCCAGTATTGTGCCTTCCCTAATTTCGATGAAATAAAAAAATATACAGGTGTTTATCGTGCGAAAAATTTTGAGATGTTTCAGGAAGACCTTAAAGACCACGACATGGCCGATCAGGGACATGACTTTTTAATGGCTTCGGGTAAATTACAAGCCCTTTGTTATAAAAATGAAATCGAAAAAGCATTACGTACGCCGAATTATAATGGCTATCAGTTATTGTCGCTAAATGATTATCCAGGACAGGGAACAGCACTTGTTGGTGTTTTAGATGCCTTTTGGGATGAAAAAGGTTATATCACGGCGAAAGAATTCAAGCGTTTTTCTAATAGCACAGTACCTTTGCTAAAAGTTTCAAAGTTCGTTTTTACCAATAACGAAACTTTAGCAGCTGCGGTAGAAGTGGCACATTTCGGAAAGGCGCCTATTGAAAATGCAAAACTCTCCTGGACGCTCAAAGATGAAAGTGGCACAAATGTGGCAAAAGGTGATTTCAATCCTAAAACCTTAGCTGTTACCAATTGTATTGCCATCGGAGAAATTAAATTTCCGTTAAATAGTATTACAAAAGCAACAAAACTGAAACTGGAGGTTACCATTGATGGAACCGAATTCGCAAACGATTGGAGTTTTTGGGTTTACCCTGCACAATTGCCACAGGTTAAAAGCAACATATATTATTGCACCAGTTTAGATGAAAAAGCACAGGCCGTATTGGCCGAGGGAGGCAATGTTTTTCTCAATGCAGCTGGCAAAGTGGTAAAAGGGAAAGAAGTGGTTCAAACTTTTCTACCCGTCTTTTGGAACACCTCATGGTTCAAAATGCGCCCGCCTCATACTTTGGGTATTTTATGCGATCCAAAACACGCTGCTTTTAACAATTTTCCGACCGATTTCCACAGCGATATGCAGTGGTGGGAAATCGTAAACAAATCGCAGGTGATGAACCTCGAAGATTTTCCTTCAGGATTTAAGCCAATTATTCAACCAATTGATACCTGGTTTTTGAACCGCCGTTTGGCACTGGTTTTCGAAGCAAAAGTAGGTAAGGGGAGATTAGTGGTTTCGAGTGCCAACCTCTCACCTGATTTAAAAGACGCACCTGCTGCACAACAACTTTATTACAGTTTACAGCAGTATATGATGTCTGCCCAGTTTAATCCCAAATACGAAGTGGCTTTTAATACCGTGAAAGATATCTTCGAAAGTCCATCGAAAATTCAGTTCGATACCTTTACAAAAGATAGTCCTGACGAGTTAAAACCAAAACCAAAAACCAATTAAGATAAGCGAAATACCACCATGAAGAAATTTATATTCAGCTCCGCTATATTGTTCAGCATATCTGTCCAACTTCTTTTGGCACAGAAGATCCCTAATAAAAAAGAGGTTTTAAAAGTATTAAAAGCAACTAATGCTTATTTCATGAATAAATGGCCTGATGCCGGGAAATCAATCATAACCAATAGAGAGCGGCCAAGCAATATCTGGACGAGAGCTGTGTATTACGAAGGATTGATGAATCTTTATAAAATCCATCCAAAAAAAGAATATTACGATTATGCTGTTCAATGGGGTCAAAAGCATAATTGGGGTTTAAGAAATGGTATTACCACAAAAAATGCTGACGACCAGGCCTGTGGGCAGACATATATTGATCTTTACCTGATTGATAAACAACCCGAACGCATTAAAGACATTAAAGCTTCTATTGATCTGGTAATCAAATCGGGCAAGGTCAACGATTGGACATGGATTGATGCGATCCAAATGGGGATGCCTGTTTTTGCCCGACTGGGTAAATTATACAACGATACCACCTACTACAATTACATGTACAAAATGTATATGCATTCCAAAAATACTGAGGGTGGAGGTTTGTACAATGTCAAAGATGGTCTTTGGTGGCGCGATAAAGATTTTGTGCCCCCTTATAAAGAACCAAATGGCGAAGATTGTTATTGGGCCAGAGGAAACGGATGGGTGGTTGCCGCATTGGTGCGCGTATTGGAAATTATCCCTGAAAATGAAGCTCACCGCAATGAATATTTAAAAACCTACCACGAAATGATCAAAGCTTTGGTGCCCATTCAACGTGCTGATGGTTTCTGGAATGTAAGTTTACACGATGCGACGCATTTTGGCGGTAAAGAAACTTCCGGCACTGCTTTATTTGTATATGGCATGGCCTGGGGTGTAAATCAGGGTATTTTAGATAAGGCTACTTATCTGCCTATCATCACCAAAGCCTGGAAAGCCATGACGAAAGATGCTGTTCAAAAAAATGGTTTTATTGGTTATATGCAAGGAACTGGGAAAGAGCCAAAAGACGGACAGCCGGTAAGTTATACCAGCGTTCCCGATTTTGAAGATTATGGTTTGGGTTGCTTCTTATTGGCCGGAACAGAGGTTTACAAGCTTAAAAAATAATTAAAATGAATTTCAGAAATCTAGCTGGCTTATCGGTATTGATGTTGTTGTTCCTACTGCCCAAACAAAATATGGCGCAAGGGGCGGGTATTGCTGTTTCTGAAATTAACAGTGTTTCATCCTTCCCGATTGTGGATGGAGGAAAATCAGCCTCAATTTATATCGACGAAAAAGATGCTGAAGTAGTTGGAATCGCTGCTGAGGCTTTCAAGGATGATATTCACTTATTAACGGGGACAACAGCCTCGGTTTTGAAAAATAATCCTGCTTTAAGTGCTTATCCCATTATTATTGGTACTATAGGGCAGTCGTTTTATATCGATCAGTTAATCAAAGCTGGGAAAATCAACCGCACTGCTTTATCAGGTAAATGGGAAACTTTTTCTGTTTCAGTAATCGAAAATCCGTTAAAAGGCGTAAAAAGGGCATTAGTAATTGCTGGCAGCGATAGGCGTGGGACTGCTTATGGCGTTTTTCAGTTGTCTAGGATGCTCGGTGTATCTCCCCTATGTTGGTGGGCTGATGTGAAACCTGCAACAAAAAAATCGTTATATGTAAAAGCTGGTCAGCCTTTGGTAGAATCGCCATCGGTTAAATACCGCGGTATTTTTATTAATGATGAAGATTGGGGCATCCAGCCCTGGGCTGCTAAAATGATGGATACTGATGTGAAAGATATCGGCCCAAAAACTTATACTAAAATATTCGAGCTGCTACTTAGGCTAAAAGCTAACTACATCTGGCCAGGCATGCATCCTTCAACCAAAGCGTTTTATCATTATGGCAATAATCCCGTAATGGCGGATAAATATGCCATTATTTTAGGTTCAAGTCATTGTGAGCCCATGCTACGGAACAATGTTTTCGAATGGGCTGAGAATTTCGAGCATGAATATGGTAAAAAACCAGGCGAATGGCGCTACGATCTGAATAAAAATGAAATTGCAAACTATTGGACCGACCGTGTAAAACAAGCAAAAAATTACGAATCAATTTATACTGTAGGGATGCGTGGTATTCACGATGGTAGCATGCCCGGACCGAAAGATAAAAATGAAAAAGTGAAATTATTGGGCGAGGTAATTGCAGATCAACGTACCATTCTCAGCAAGAATATTACTAAACCCGTAAGTTCTATCCCACAGATTTTTTGCCCCTACAAGGAAGTATTATCTTTATACCAGGCTGGTTTAAAACTACCTGATGATGTGACCATTGTTTGGGCCGACGATAACCACGGTTATATCCGTCAGCTTTCTAACCCTGAAGAGCAAAAACGCTCGGGTGGAAGCGGGGTGTACTACCATATCTCTTATTGGGGTGCTCCACAAGATTATTTGTGGCTTTCTTCAATTTCTCCATCGTTAATTTCGTATGAGTTAAGCAAAGCTTACCAGTATAAAGCCGACCGACTTTGGGTTATCAATGTGGGTGATATTAAGCCTGCCGAAATGGAAACGCAGTTTGCCATGGATTTGGCCTGGAATGTAAACCAGTGGAAACCCGAAAATGCGAATAAATATGCCGAAAGTTGGGCTGCTGAGACTTTCGGAGCTGAATTTGCAAAACCTATTGCCGAAATAAAAGCTGTTTATTACCGCTTGGCACAGGCTGCTAAGCCTGAGCATATGGCCAGTGTTAATTTTACTGATGCCCAGGCTGAAGAACGTTTGGCTGCATATCAAAAGATTTATGATCAGGCCAAAAGTTTAAATAATCAGATGCCAGCACGTTTAAAAGATGCCTTTTTTGAATTAATCCTGTACCCTGTTGAAGGTGCCTTGCTGATGAACCAGAAGATTTTATATGCAAAGAAAAGTCTGGTCTTAGCCGCTAACGGCGATCAATCGGCTTTAACTTATTCTAAAAAATCAACAGCTGCTTTTGATCAGATTCAGTTGATTACCAAAAAATACAATGAAGAAATTGCAGGCGGCAAGTGGAACGGAATGATGAGCTGGAAGCCACGTGATTTAGCTGTTTTTAAAATGCCAAAAGTGGCCGATGCTGTAACGGCGAAATCATCAGACATTACCGAGAAATCTGAAGATAAAATTATTGTAAGTGCGGCTAAATATGCCGAGAAATCAGTGCCGAAGGGTTTATCTTTACAAACCCTAAAAGGACTTGGTTTAGGTGGCGATGGTATTTCTCTTTACCCTTTTACTTTTAAGCCATTCGGGGAAACATCGCTTCAAAATGCTGCCTTCACTATTTACGAAGTTGATTTTAAAACACAGGGCGAACACCAGATCGAAGTGAAGTGTTTGCCTACCCAGGGCGTTAATAATGGCATTAAAGTGCGTTATGCCATTTCGGTAAACAACGACAAGCCGCAGATCATTAATATTTCTCCCGCTTCAGAAAATAATATCTGGAAACAGAATGTATTACAGGGTTACGCTTCGGGCACAACCAAACACGAGATTAATAAAACAGGTAAATCGACTGTGAAAATTTATATGCTGGATCCGGGCTTGGTAATTAACCAGTTGGAAATACAATAAATATGATGAAGAAACTTTTGGCTTTTGCCCTATCCTTAATTTTTATGCTTGCCATCGCCAGGGCACAAAATATTGGCGATTATAAATCTGGTTTTAAGAAAACGGGCAATACCATTTCATTTTTAACCACAAGGGGAGAAGTGAAATTGGAGTTCTGTACATCAGAAATTTTCAGGATCAGAACCAGCTGGAATGGGAAATTCGAAGCCAAGGAAAACCTGATGGTGATTAACTACAACTGGGCCAATGTAGCGGTTAAAGTTTCGGATAAAAAAGATCATTTCTTGCTTGCCACTTCAAAATTGGTGGTTAAATTATATAAAACCCCTTTCAGAATTGATGTTTTTGACGTCAAAGGTAAATTGCTGAGCAGTGAAGTCAATGGATCAGTAAATAAAGAAAATACGCAGGTTGGGGTAACCAAAAAACTGCAGGCCGATGAACATTTCTTCGGGTTTGGCGAGCGCATGGATTTTATGGATCGCCGCTTTAAAAAAGTAACTTTAAATGTTGGGCGTGGTAAAGGTTTGCCGCATGCCATTGGTGCTTATAATATATTGGAAGCCAACTATTGTCCGGTTCCGTTTTTCATGAGTACAAAAGGTTATGGCATTTTCCTGCATAATTCTTTTGCTACCGAATGGGATATGGGCGCTTCTAAAAAAGATCAGTACAGTTTTAAAGCTGCTGATGGCGAATTGGATTACTATTTCATGTATGGGCCAACTTTTCCGGCTATTTTAGATCATTATACCAGGATTACAGGCAAATCGCCGATGTTGCCACAGTTTGCTTTAGGCTTACATGCAGGTACCTATAGTGGAGGTACATGGGGTTATGAGGCAAAAACTTCCGATCATTATGTGGTTGAGCTGGCAAAAAAATACCGGTCGTTAGGCATTCCAGTTGATCTGCTTTGGTTAGATTCTACCTGGCGTTTATTTGGTGAAAATGGTGGTAAAGGTGCCACTTCTTTCGAATGGAGAGAAACCTTTAAAGATCCAAAATCGATGTTCGATAGCATTTACGCCATGAACTATAAAATGGTTGGATTGCACCTTCGTCCACGGTTTGATAATGCCAAAAAGTTAAACCTGTTAGATCAGGCCAGAGCGCAGGGTTATACTTATCCAGAAAATGGTAAACCCGGCGAATTTGTAAACTTTTTTGATGAAAAGGCCACGCAATGGTGGTGGGACAATGGTGTAATGCGGGTAGCAAAATTAGGCGCTAAATTCTTAAAAACGGATGAAGGTAGTGCGTTTGGATCTTTAGCCAACGAAAGTGAGAAGGTTGGTCCAACAGGGAAAGATGCAGAACGTTTGCACAATCTTTTTCCTATAGCTTATGCCAAAGCACCGTTTTTGGAGTTTGAAAAGTTTAATGGTTTTAGGGGATTAAATCAAACCCGGGAAGGTTATTCGGGCATTCAGCGTTATCCATATATTTTTGCAGGCGATTGGCCTAGCGAATGGCAATACTTTGCTCCGGTAATTAAAGCTGGATTAAATGTTGGTCTTTCGGGCGTAGGTTCATGGGCGCATTGTATGGGCGGTTTCGAACATCAGGCCGATCCGGAGCTGTATATCCGTTGGGTGCAATTTGGGATGTTCAGTCCGATTGCACTTGTTTTTGGGATGGATCATCCCGGTTATAAAGAACCCTGGAAATATGGCGAAGACGCTTTGCGTAATTTCAAAAAATACGATCTGTTGCGTTACCGTTTATTTCCTTATATGTACACCAGTATGCATCAGCAATACGAAACGGGTTTGCCCATGATGAGGGCTTTGGTACTCAACCATCAGGATGATGAAAATGTGTACGAAATTGGCGATCAGTATATGTTTGGCGACAATTTAATGGTTGCCCCGGTAACCACCAAAGGTGCCATTACCCGTTCGGTTTATTTACCTGAAGGTATCTGGTTTAACTATTGGACGAACGAAAAATATGAAGGCAAAAGTTATCACCATGTGGTAGCACCTTTAGATACCATTCCTTTGTTTGTAAAGGCGGGAAGCATTATTCCGATGCAGCCAGAAATGGCCTACAGTGGCGAAAAACCGGTTGATGTGATTACCCTGGATGTTTTTCCTTATGGAACTTCTAAATATGATATGTACGAAGACGATAATTTAAGCGCTGCATACAAAACAGGGAACTTTGCTTTAACCAAGATCACTTCTTCATTAACAGCATCGGATTTAACGCTGAAAGTGGCTAAACCAACAGGTAGTTTTAAGCCAACTAAACATAAATACCTGGCTAAAATACATTGGACAGGAAAGGCAGGTCCTAATGGTGTTTCAGAAAATGGTGCTAAATTGAAAGTTTTAAAAACACCAGATCAATTGGATAAAACTGATGGCTGGTTTTATGATATAAAAAATAAGATGCTTTGGATTAAATCAGCCGGAGATAACAGTGCTGATTTGAGCTTTGTAGTGAATTAATGGGGGGCGTGGAGGAATAATTGAAAAGATGTCATCCTGAGCGTAGTCGAAGGACAATCTTTTCAATTATTTAATGCATAGGTCTTCGACTACGCTCAGACTGACAACGATTTAATTAGCAAATGGTCCGTGGGGACATGGACCACGGAGATTTGTCATTCTGACGCAGTGAAGAATCTCTTATGGGCTGCGGGGCTTGTAGGTTGCATTAAGATTAGCTTCGCTGAGCACTTCGTGGTTCCCGCCTGCGCGGGAATGACGACCTTTTAAACTGAACAATTTAATTAATAAATGGTTCGTGAGGACACGAACCATGGCAGATGGAAGAAATAAAACGGGTTTTAACTTGATAAAATCCTTAAAAAAATAAAATTGAAAACATGAAAATTGCATTCAAAATGAAACTTAAACCAGGTTTTGAAACAGAATATAAAAAACGCCATGATGAGATCTGGCCAGCGTTATCTACTTTGTTAAAGGAAAATGGGATCAGCGATTATTCTATCTTTTTAGATGAAGAAACCAATACACTTTTTGCCGTGCAGCAACAAAATGGAAGCTCCTCGCAAGATTTAGGCAGTACCCAGATTGTGCAAAAATGGTGGGCATACATGGCCGATATTATGGAAACCAACGCCGATAATTCTCCAAAAACATTTCCTTTAGAAATGGTATTCCATTTAGATTAAAAATATGCAATTACAACGATTCTGTTCTGTTCTGCTGTTAAGCACATTAATTTTTAGTTTGACTAAAGCACAAAAGCCTGTTAAAAATACCAGCAGTTGGCCTGTCATCGAAAAGCAGATGAAACCCTGGACCCGCTGGTGGTGGATGGGAAATGCTGTAGACGAACAGAATTTGAACCTGGTTTTAAAGAAATATGCAGATGCTGGCCTTGGTGGTGTAGAAATTACACCAATTTATGGCGCAAAGGGTTTTGAAAAGCAATATTTACAGTTTTTATCGCCGGAGTGGGTGAATATATTGCACCATACGGTTAATAAAGCCAATACTTTGGGCTTGGGTGTTGATATGAACACTGGTACGGGCTGGCCATTTGGTGGTCCGCAGATTAAGCCCGAAAACGCCGCTACAAAACTGATTACCCAACAATATAAACTCAAGGCGGGGGAGAAGTTAACCGAAACCATTAAAGTTAAAGAAGCGAAACAGGATTTCGCGCAGTTACAGGCTTTAACCGCTTACGGCAACAATGGTGAGGTGCTCAATCTGCTTTCTAAAGTTGAGGCTGATGGAACTTTAAATTGGTCGCCTGATAGTGGGAGTTGGGATATTTATGCTGCTTTTGCAGGTAAAACCAGACAAATGGTTAAACGTGCAGCACCTGGTGGGGAAGGTTTTACTTTAGATCACCTCGATAAAAATGCAGTGGATGTTTACCTGAAAAGATTTTCGGATGCTTTTGGAAGCAAACCACAAGGTATCCGGTCGTTTTTTAACGATAGTTATGAAGTTTATGGTGCAACATGGACGCCAACTTTCTTTCAGGAATTTAAGAAAAACAGGGGCTACGATCTGTCCACTCACATTAAAGAATTAACCGGTAAAGATTCTACGAATGCAAATATTGCCCGTTTAAAATCTGATTATCGCGAAACCATGAGTGAACTTTTGCTCCATAATTTTACGCAAAACTGGACCAATTGGGCGCATCAGCTTAAATCGGTGACCAAAAATCAGTCGCATGGTTCGCCAGGCAATCTGCTCGATCTTTATGGAGCAGTTGATATTCCTGAAACGGAAACCTTTGGTTCAAGTTACTTCCCGATTCCAGGCCTTAGGCGTGAGGCTGGAGATATCCGCAACGTAGATCCCGATCCGATAATGAGCAAATTTGCATCATCTGCAGCACACACAGGTGGCAAAAAACTGGCGTCTTCCGAAACGTTTACCTGGCTAACCGAGCATTTTAAAACTTCATTTTCGCAATGTAAACCAGAAGCAGAGCAATTGTTCCTGGCAGGAATCAACCATATTTTTTATCATGGAACCACCAATTCGCCAGCAAATGTTTCCTGGCCGGGATGGCTGTTTTATGCCTCGGTAGAAATGAATCCGAACAATAGTTTGTGGCCACAGGCACAAGGATTAAACAATTATATTGCCCGTTGTCAGTCTATTCTTCAATCAGGAAAGCCAGACAACGAACTTTTAATCTATTGGCCAGTTTATGATGTATGGAACAAGGCGAAAGGTTTAGATATGGCCTTAAAAGTACATGATGTTGATGAATGGCTGCACCCAACAGCCTTTTATAAACTATCAAAAGAACTTTCTAAATCGGGTTATTCTTTTGATTTTGCTTCCGATCGATTATTAAAGCAGTCAACGGTTAACCAAACATTAATCAGTACCAACGCGACTGCTGCGCCATACCAGGTGTTGATTGTTCCGCAATGCGAAATGATGAGCCCGGAAACGCTGGATCAGATGATCAAACTGGCCAGTAACGGAGCGAAAGTCATTTTTCAGGCATTGCCTAAAGATGTTCCAGGATTAAATAATCTGGAAGCAAGGCGTGCACAGCTAAAAGCAACCTTGGCTAAATTGATTTTTACAGATGGCGCAGATGGTATTAAACAGTTTAAGGTTGGGGCAGGAGTGATTTTATTGGCTAACGATGTGCAAAAAGCATTAAATGCAATCGGCGTTAATAGAGAAACTTTAACCGATAACGGGCTAAAATTTATCAGAAGGAAAACAACAACTGGCAAATATTATTATCTGGTTAACCATACTGCTAAAGATATTGATACCGAGCTTTTCTTAAATGAAGAAGGACAGGTTTTAATCATGGATCCACAAAGTTCGAATGTGGGTTTGGCGGCAGTACGCAATAAAAAGGTTCGTGTACAGCTTAAATCGGGAGAGAGTTTGTTTTTAAAGGTTGGTCAGAATGGAACCAGCTCACCTTGGGTTTATCTGAACAAAGCTGTTAATACGATCAATCTTAACCAACCATGGAATTTACATTTTACCGAAGGTGGACCGGAGCTTCCTGCAGATCAGCAGTTAGCTAAACTGGTAAGCTGGACTACTTTAAACGATCCTAAATTACAGGCCTTTTCTGGTACTGGTGTTTACACCTCGAGTTTTAATCTGAGTTCGAAAACAGCCAAAGAATATGTGTTAAACCTGAGCCAGGTAGATGAGAGTGCACGTGTATGGATCAATGGTCAGGAAGTGGGCATTTTATGGAGTATCCCTTTTCAGGCCCGTGTTGGCAAATATTTAAAAGCAGGGTCTAATACCATTAAAATTGAAGTGGTTAACCTGATGGCGAACCGCATCCGTGATATGGATATCAAAAAAAACCAATGGCGGAATTACCACGAAATCAATTTCGTAAATATTAACTATAAGGATTTTGATGCATCAACCTGGAATGTAATGCCTTCAGGCTTAATCGGCCCGGTAAGCATTACAGCTTTTAACTAATCATACACTGTCATTCCTGCGCAGGCGGGAATCTTAAAGCTTTGCACCGCAATATGTATTTTATCATGAAAAAACTCCTTATACTCGCTTTGTTTACCGCCATTGGTATAAATGCCATGGCTCAAGATTATATCATTACAAAATTTGGTGTCAGATCAGATAGCACTAAATTAAACACGAAAGTTATTCAGGCTGTAATCGATAAAGCCTATCAAAAAGGAGGAGGAACGATTGTAATCCCTAAAGGTGTTTACCTTAGCGGGGCACTTTTTTTCAAGCCTAAAACTAAGCTGTTGTTACAAGAAGGTGCTGTGCTTAAAGGATCTGATAACATAAAAGATTACCCTTTTATTCCGTCGCGTATGGAAGGGAGGAGCCTTAAATACTTTGCGGCATTAATTAATGCGACAAAAGTAGATGGTTTTAGTATTTCAGGTCCGGGAACTATTGATGGAAATGGCCTTAAATTCTGGAAAACATTTTGGGCACATCGCGATTCGCTTAAGAAATTAGGAAGGGAATCTACAAACCTTGAAGTTAGCCGTCCACGGTTACTTTTTATCTGGGGATGCAATAATGTGAATATTAAGGGGGTAAAATTGCGTAATTCTGGATTCTGGACCACCCATCTATACCAATCTAATCATGTATTAATTGAGAATTGTGATATCCGTTCGCCGTTTCGGCCAGTAAAAGCACCAAGTACTGATGGCATTGACATTGATTTTTGTAAAAATGTAACGATCAGGAATTGTTATATCTCTGTAAATGACGATGCCATTTGTATTAAAGGCGGTAAAGGACCCGATGCACAAAAACTGCCAGAAAATGGTGCTGTTGAAGATATTTTAATTGAAAACTGTACTATTGGCGAAGCACATGCTACTTTAACCATGGGAAGCGAGTGTATTCATGCACGCAATATTACCATGCGAAACTGTAAGGTAGAAAATAACTGCCCGATTTTAAAAATGAAAATGCGTGGAGATACTTTTCAGCTTTACGAAAATATTACGGTAGAAAACATTACAGGAAAATGCGGCGCAATTATCGACTTAAATCCTTGGAAACAGTTTTTCGATTTGGCAGGTAGCACGGCGAAGCCATTTGGGACAATCAGAAACATCAAGATCTCAAACATTAAAGTAGAAGCAACAAAATTCGGCGAAATGGATGGGAACCCTGAAGATAAGGTATCTGGTTTTCTTTTTAAAGATTTGGAAGTAACTACAAAAACACCTTTTTTGAAAAACAGGTATCAGGATGTTAAAATTGAGAACGTAATGGTAAATGGAGCGCCATTAGTCGTTAAACCTTAGTGACAGACTTCAATGACATTTAAACAGAATATCAATTTACTGTTCCGAAGCACAAATAGGTCCTACGGAAGTAGAATGAGTATGCTTTATCCTCGGTCTGTGTCCTCACAGAACGAAAAAAATATATTTAGGTGGTCTGTGGAGACACAGACCACGGCAACTTTTACTATTGCTTGCGCTCGTTTCCAAACGAGTGCATAAATAGCATTACGATTACATCGTTATAAACGATTGTTTTGGTCTGTGAGCCGCCGACCAAGAGAAAAATACTTCTTTATTTTCCTGCTTTCAGTGTTTCCATGGCAAAAAAAAAGCTAAATGCTACCAATCCAACTTCAACAAAGCTACTCCTTGCCTGGCTAATTCCATTTCAAAAGCACCACCTGTGGTGTCAAATTTTCTGGGTTTACCAATCATTTTAAGCTGGCCGGATTTTTCTAATGCTGCAATCTGTTTCGCATCTGGATTTTGGGGTGAACCCATTTTTTTCCATTCTGAATAAGAATTGCTATTTTCGGTATCAATGCGATATTCTGTGATGGTTACCATTTTTGCGGGCAATTTCTTCAACAAGATGGAAACAACATCTTTAGAATCTGCTTTATCCTCATCGTGGTAATTCCACAACATAACAGCAGCGGTTTTCTCGGCTTTAGTGGCTAAAACACCTATGTCTGTTTGTGGTTTTCTGATGCTCGAATCTAAAATAGAATTTAAATTGTACATACGGTTACTTGTGGCTTCAACACGGTTCCCTTTCATCTGGCCAAACATCCTGAATACATTTAAAACAGGTTTATCAACGCCGTTGGTGGCTAAATCGCGAAAACCTGCAAACCAAGGCTGGTTTTCAAATTCGAACGACCAGGTAACAGCGCCCAACAGGTTGATTTTATATTTATCTGTAAGTTCATAAAGCCGGGCAAAAGAGGCTGCGGTATAGCTCGAATACATGGTGCCGTTTCGGTAGGCATTTTCAGGATTGGTGCTCATGCCACAGGCTGCACAGCCTTCAGGATCGGATTCGCCGATAATTACAGGGATATTTTTAAGTTGAGGATATTTACTGATGATCTTATAATTTCCATCAATATTGCGGAGTTGAGCCCTTACATTCATCACTACGGTTCCATTAACCACCCTTGGCGAGCCTTTCGCATGAAAAAGAACAGCATCTAAAGGCGAACCGATTTTGCCCGTTACATAATTGGTATCGTTTAAACAATGTTTGATAAAGGCATCCAAGTACTTCGTTCCGCCACCTGTTACGTTGGCACCACCAATTTTCGCAGTAGGTAAGGCACGTTTTAGTCCATCGGCAGCGTAATCGTAAAGTTTAAAGAATTCGGCCTGTGTACCTTTCCAATAAGCGCCATCAGGCTCGTTCCACACTTCCCAGTACCAGCTTTCTACCTCAGCCTTGCCATATCGTGCTACACAATGTTTTACCCATTCGTAAACCAAATTGCCCCACTTTTTGTAATCTTTTGGCGGATACGCCCAGCCGGTTAAAATTTCATCATATCGGGCGCCAGGTTTCCATTTGTGTTGATAAGGTTGAGGTTTGGTTGAAAGTGCCTCAGGCATAAAGCCTATTTGAGCCAAAGGTTTCATGCCTCTTTTTACGTAAGTATCGAAAATCTGATCAACAATTTTCCAGTTGTAAACCGGATTACCTTTGGCATCTTCAGTATAGGCATTCGTCGATCCCCATTTTAAAGCAGGGGTACCATCGCCAGAGGTTAGCAAGTTATGCGCACGTACATATACCGGAACCGGACTTAATTTAGAGATCTCGGTCAATAACTTCTGGCCATCTTTCATATAGGTGTAATTCGGCTCATCGTAGCCAAACCAGGCCCAAATGGGTTTCATGGGTGCTATATTCTTGTCGAAATTAACCTCGATGTTGGCTTTAGACTGCGCATTTGCTGTATAGATGAAAGCGGTTAAGCTAAAGAGTAGGAGGTAAGCTTTTTTAAATGTTTTCATATTGTATTGTTTTTATATGATGTCAGTCTGAGCGTAGTCGAAGACCCTTACGTTTAAAATAAATCAAAAAAAGATTGCCCTTCGACAAGCTACCATTAACGGTTTTAAATAATCGGTCGTCATTCCCGCACAGGCGGGAATGTTCAAAGATTTCTCCACTGCGGTCGAAATGACGATTCTCTAAGGGTGATGATCGTTTAAAAGTTAGTATAGACTTTCGAAGTTTTGCAAAGCCACGGGGCTGTTAAACTTCGGAAGTCTGCCTATGGCTGCTCGTAAATTTCTGCTTCAATAATACTTAAACCACCTTTTAGTTTGGTTTCTGCACGGTCAACACCATCATCAAGTTTTTTACCATTTACCTCTACGCCAATATATGAGTTTTCTTTTTCTTTTCCTGAACCCATTAACTGTATGGTCACTGTTTTTCCTTTTGCTGGTTTGCAGTTTGCAGTAAAATAACCCAGGCTAGGTTTGCTATTGCCTTCGAAAACCACTTTTCCATCAACCAGGACCCTTAATGGATAAATTTTGGTTCTAAAACCATTCAATTTTAAGGAGACTGCTGATACTGTACTTTCTTTTGCTAAAGTATATTTGATCCACGCGGTAGCGATTTTTCCATCGTTTACCCAATCGCTCAATTCATTATCATCGAAGCTTAAATTGGCTTTTTCGCTGTTTGCACCTGCTTCAGCAGCAATAATTTTAATCGATTTACGGGAAATTGTGTACGAGGGATCAAGCGGTGTTGCACCTTTGCTTAAGTTCGGTTTCAAACCATCGCTTGGTAATTGGTTAGCTAATCCCTGAGTAGTATTAACCGGTAAAGTTTCGAATGAAAGGCTTGCAGGCCGTAAGTCTTCTGCTTTTGCGGTTAAATTAATTTTTCCGGCAGTAGTTGTCGATCTGATGAGCACTCTGTTTACCCCATTTTCTACTGGCAGATCTTTGGCCAAAATATAATTATCTGGCCCCTGGGCTAAACCTCCACGCCATTCGGCTGGGCCATCGAAACTAAATTTGATCATATTTGAAGCCGTAGGGCAACGGTTTCCATCCTGATCTATTACTTCAACCTGCACCAATACCACATCGGCACCATCAGCCTTAAAACCGCTTGGGTTTTTCATTGCAGTAAGTTTTAATCCTACTGGTTTGCCTGCTGTTTTTAATTGTGTTTCTGCCAGTTTTTTTCCTGCTGAAGAATAAGAAATGGCCTTTATTGTGCCCGCCTGGAAAGTTATGTTTTTAAAAGTGAACAGAAAACCATTACTTTTTTCGCCAAAACCAAGCGATTTATTGTTCAAGATCAGCTCTACCTTGTCGCCACTGGCCACTACATATACATTCTTCTTAACTCCAGTTTTGTAGTTCCAGTGCCCGATTAAGTGGATGCCTGTTTTTTTAGCGTCAACCCAACCATCCCACATTACTTTGTGTGCAAAAAAGGCATCTTTAGGAATGCGCATCGCATCCACTTCTCCACTTCTGCGGTAGTTTTCTTCGCCGCGGTGGTGGGTATTCGAATCAGAAAATATAATGTTTACCCCACCAGAACTTACCCTGGTTCCTGTTCCAGGGCGTTCTTCATAATATTCGTTCCAACGGATTACATCTTCAATGGCAAAAGAATCCTGGTTGCGGTTGTAATCGCTGGCATCGGCATCTTTGTATTTCGGACCTGCACCATTTATATGAAAAGGAGGGGAGAACTCGTCCCAATATTTCCTTAGGGCCTCGTCTCTTGAATACTCCATAGACCATAATGGTTTGGTTGCGCTTTTATTGATGTACAACATTTCGCCACCATATTCAGCTTCAGGGATATCGAGCATTTCTCTCGATCCGATTGCTCTGCCTCCGTTTGGGTCGTAAAGATTTCTAATCTCTTTCATTTCCTGCATGTGTGCTGTACTGATCGATTCGTTTCCACATTCGTAAAAAACGATACTCGGGTTGTTGCGGTTGTAAATAATCGCATCTGTCATAACCGCTTTTCGCTGATCCCAACGGGTTCCGGTAACATCTTTTTCCGAATCTCCGGCAGGCATGGCTTGGATCAAACCTACACGGTCGCAAGATTCGATATCCTGTTTCCATGGCGTAATGTGCATCCAGCGTACCAAATTGGCATTGCTTTCTACCATGAGTTGATTGCTATAATCGCTTAGCCAAGGTGGTACTGATAAGCCGATTGCCGGCCACTCGTTACTGCTGCGCTGGGCATAACCTTTCATCATCAATACCCGATCGTTCAAATAAACCATCCCATTTTTAAATGCTGTTTTTCTAAATCCGGTTTTGGTGCTGAGCTCGTCGATAAGTTTGCCTTCAGATTTTAATCTTGAAGTAACCGTGTATAAGTAGCCGTAGCCCCAGCTCCAAAAATTTAAGCCGGTTACCAATGCTTCGGCTTTTAAGGTTAAAGTATCGCCAGCTTTGATATTGGTTTCTGCGGATTTAAAGGTTTTAACTATTTTTCCATCAAGGTCTTTAAGTTCTACCTCATAAACCAGTTTTTTATCTGTTTCACTTTCATTTTTGACCTGCGATTCAGAAACCACTAAAGCTGATTTACCTTTAATATTGAAATCTTTAGCGTAACAGTAGTTACCCGTAGTTTTTAAAGTAGAATAAAGCGGAAGTGTTTGATATACATTACCAGTAACATGCAGGCGCACGTTTTTAGATATCCCCCCATAGTTGGCATTAAAATTTTTATCGTTCCATTGGTAGCCAGAGTTGGTCGCCTTTTCTTTGTAGTTCCAGGCATTATCGATTCTAACTGCTAGTACATTTTCTTTGTTCTGGTTGATTAAGCTGCTAATGTCGAACCCAAAAGCCATCACACCGTTTTCATGCCGGCCAATAAACTTTCCGTTCAGGTAAAATTCACCCGCCTGCCTGATGCCCTCAAATTCAAGGAATATTTTACTCCTTTGGCTGGTTTCTGAAATGGTAAAATGCTTGCGGTACCAGGCAATACCGGTTGATAAATCTTCTATAGATTTTTTGAAGGCTTCGTCTTCGTTCCAGGCATAGGGTAGGGTAATCGGCTCCCATGCCTTATCATCAAAATCGGTACTTTCTGCGCCAGGTAAATCACCTACAAAGAGTTTCCAGCCAGGATTAAAGTTGTAGGTTTTTCTTTGATTAGTCGGTTGTTGCGCAAAAGCGATAAAGGGCAAGAACGTAACTATTAAAAAGAGGTAAATATGCTTCATATTTGTTATGGATTTAATCTAATAGATAAAGGTTTATCGCGATCGCAAATAATTTCACCATTGGCGTATGCTAATTCTGCCAGTTGAAGTACACTTCTTCTAGTCATGTAGTTATCGATCCCTTTATTTTCGGGTATTCGGCCAGGATGGGTAAAGTAATAGATATAGGCTTTATCGCCATTCACCAACACATCGGCATGACCGCCCATTACACCATCATCGGTTCCTTTTCCGGGTGCCTGTAAAATGTTTTTGGGCTGGCGTTTCCAGGTGAGGAGATCCGTAGATGAATATATGCCGAGACCGTTCCAGTTGTCTACTACCATCCAATAAGTGTTTTTCCAGTAGAAAACTTTTGGACCTTCGCAGCCTTTATCGCCAATTAATTTTTTGCCACTATCTTCCCAGTTGTACAGATCTTTACTATCGGCATAATAGATCGATTTGCCGGCCATTTCATTGTTGTAATACATGCGCCAGCCTTTGTTATCAGGCAATTTCAATACACAGGCATCAATGCTGCGATCGGAGGCAAGGTTCAGTTTGGATTCGAATTTCCAGTTGATGAGGTTTTTACTGGTAAGATGGACAATGTACCGTGGGTGGCGCCAATCTTTAAAAACGCCAGGCACATAGGTTAAATACATGTGGTAAATTCCCTTATTTTCGATTACTTCTGGTGCCCAATGGGTATAATCGGTTAGCCGGTATTGAATATCGCAGGTATCGCGGTACTTCCATTTTACACCATCTTTCGACTCGGCAATGCCGATACGCGTGCCATGTACCCAACTTACGCCATCAAGGTTTTTAACGTTTGCTCTGCGGTTGGTATAAAACATAAACCACTTCTTTTCTCCTTTATTCCAGATGACCACCGGATCGGCAGCGCCATCGTAAACAGGATCGCTGTACAATGGCTTGGGAACTAGTGTTGTTTTATTGCTTTTTTGAGCAAAAGCACATATAGAAAACAATATCAAAAAGGCAAGGAGGAGTTTTTTCATCTCAAATTGATCATTATTGGACCGTTTCTATACCATTGGATAAAAATGCCACTAATAAAAAGAAATATTTGGTTAAATAGTTTAAACGAGTTTAGCGTTTAAAATTGAGAGGGCCATCCTGCTCTATCCTGTAGAAAATAGGTTGCATATGGATAAACAGCTTTTAGCGCTTTTCAAACGTTTGAAATAATACTTTATCCGATATAGCGGGGTGGGTAACAAAAGCAATACAATTTAACAGAGCCGAATCTGCGATAGAGGAAATAATAGCATAGATCATGTTATTATTTTTATTTGGTTTTTTGTACATTAAGATGTACATTTTATTGTACAAATTCGATTAAGATGAAAGCAGTAACCATTTCTTCGCTCAGAACAAACATGAAGAGCTACTTTGATGAAATAAGTGCTACAGAGGATGTTTTAATTGTTCCGCGAAATAACAACGAAGATGATGCTATAGTAGTGATTTCAATTAAAGAATATAATGCACTTACCGAAACTGCACATTTAATGTCGACTGAAGCAAATCGCAAAAGATTAGATAAATCTATAGAGAGTTTAAAAAACGGTAGAATGAAGCAATTTTCCGTAGAAGACGAAAAGTCTGTTGAGCTTTAAGCAATGAATATATTGTTTACTGAAGAAGCCTGGGAGGATTTTGAATATTGGATGGATAATGATGATGAAGCGGAAAGAAAAATTAGGGCACTCCTGAAAGATATAACAAGAACACCATTTCATGGTTTAGGAAAACCTGAAGCTTTAAAGCATAATTTAAAAGGCTTTTGGTCACGGCGGATTACCGGGGAACATCGTTTGGTTTGTCAAGTATCGGGTACCAAAGGCAAAGATCAACAATGTGCCGTGATTCAATGCCGGTTTCACTACAATAAATAGTAATATCCAAATAAAAAAGAGCAATAAACCCGAAAGTAAATTGCTCTTTTTTAAATGCTTAATTGGCTTACCAGCCAGGGTTTTGCATAGCCTGTTTTTGTTCAGGTGTTAATGCCGCGCCCCCGCTCTTAATTACATCTAAGAAACTTTGAGGAATTGGGCGTAGGTAATGTTTGCTTTCTGATGGTTTTGCTTCATCGTTAAAGGCAGCTGTTCTTGCAACCAATGTTTTGGTACGTGCCAAATCTTCCCAGCGTAATAGCTCGCCCATTAGCTCTCTCGAGCGTTCGTTTAAGATAAAAGCGGTAAACTTATTTTCCTGTGAGGTAGCACCAATTTTATCATAGAACTCTTTGTTGGAGTTAAATATATCGGCCTCATTATTTAAGTGCATATTGGTTAACGTGGTGGCTGTTGTGGCAGTGATGTTATTTGATTCGAAATAACTATTTTTATCAGAGTATGAAACAAATGGCGCTGTGTTTGCTGCAGGGTTGTTTTTATATGACGCACCACCATCTACATATGCTGATCTGTCTTCTCCTTCTTTATATGCAGCACGGTCTCTAACTTTATTTAAGTATGGAATGGCCTGCGCAAACTGGCCCATTCGTCCGTAAGCTTCAGCCGCAATTAAGTAGGTTTCTGCCAGGCGTGCTAAAATGCCATCTCGTTGACCAAATTGTGAGGCTACAGCATTTCTTGAACCATCCATAAATTTAGATAAAGCAACAAACTGACTTACACCATAATTTCCATGTCCACCCAAATAACTTTGCGGTTGACCAGCAAAGTACCTTACATACATACTTGGCTTGCGGCGGCCAATATCGGTGGGAAGTGCAGGGTTTGCATTCGCAACTGCGGGTGTATACCTGGTATCGCCTGCATTATTAACGATGTATAAAATAGATTCTTCGCCGCCAGCAAATTTTGCTTTACCCACAAGATCTGGTGTTGGTGCTGTTCCAGCTGTCCAAAGTGGTGCTCCGGCAGGTCTATTACATAAATAACGTGTTTTAAAGCTTTTCCAAAACCTCGAGTCGTTTACGCGGTCGAAAACATCCAGGGCATAATCTGTAGATCTTAAACGCTGGAATTCACGATCGCCCGGGATATCACGTTGCATACCTGGTAAATTTTGGTAAATAGACGGATAATACAAATGTATCTGGTTACCATAACGGCCCTGAGTAGCTGTATTGCCAGAAAACTGTGCGGCTAATATGATTTCTTTATTGGTTTCGTTCGCTCCATCAATGGTGGTGAAATTCCATAAATCGCTAAAGTTGGTAGCCAGGGTATGCTGACCGCTATTAATCACAAGGTCTGCATATTTTACAGCGTTCTGAAGATCTGCAGTTTTGGTATCGCTATTCCATGCATTGTTTATTTCACTTGCACGGAATAAATATGCTTTTGCCAAAAAGTGCGCAGCCGCCCATTTGGTAATCCGTCCGGTTTCTGTTACCGTAGGCGGCAAAAAGTTATAAGCTTGTGTAAAATCTTGAATCACTTGCTCATATACCTCTTTTGCACTGTTCCTTATAAATTCTTCCTGAATGAAATCCTGTGCTTCTAACCTTAACGGAACACCACCATACTGTTTTACTAGTTTAAAGTAATCGAAAGCGCGCATAAAATAACCTTCGCCCAGGCGTGTGTTTTTACTTGCGCCCTGATAGTACAATGGTACGTTTTTGATAAGAATATTGGCCGAATTTATGTTTTCGTACATATTGTCCCATACACTGGCCACATCCGAATTAAGGGAATTTAAACTTGCGTCGTAAGAGTTCCACATTTGTTCAGTTCTATCTCCACCAACGGTAAATTCGTCAACTCCATAGTTGGATGTAGTGTATGCCCAGGTATAATTAAAATGAAATTTTAAACTTTGGTACATGCCTATGGTTAAACCGTCGAGGCCGTCAGTTGTGATAAAATCTGCAGTGGTACGGGCATTAACAACCTCTTCATCTAAGAAGCTTTTTTTGCAGGAAGTAGGGAAAATCATCAATCCTCCTAATATTGCAGCACTCGATAATATATTTATAATCTTTTTCATGATCAATTTCTTTAAATAGCGATTAAGGATTAAAGGCTAACATTAACACCAAATACTACACCTCTGTTAAAAGTTGAGGTAACGCTATTGTTGGATGAGATGCCCGAATCAGGATCAACCCAGCCTACATTAGAATAAATTAAACCTGGGTTAATGGCTTGTGCATATACCCTTAATTTAGATAACGCTAATTTTTTGGCAATTTTTTCCGGGAAATAATAGCCCAATGAGATATTTCTGATTTTTACGAAAGATCCGTCCTGGTAGTTCATAGAACTTCTGTAAGGATCGCCGGCTGCACTTCCATAATTTGGTGCAGGATAATCGTTTGTTGGGTTGGTTGGTGTCCAATAGTCAACCAAGCGTTGGGCAAAACGGCCCTGAAGCGATTCTGCACCCGTGGCAATTAAGAAATTATATCTTGCAATAATAAAAATAGAAAGGTCGAAGTTTTTGTAATTAAAAGTATTGGTAATCCCGCTGGTCCAGCTTGGTGTGTAACTTCCTCTTATCATTCTATCGTTATTGGCATCAATTTTATAATCGTTATTTAAGTCCCTAACCCGAATACTACCAGGTTTAAAAGCGCTTGCTGCCGGTAGGTTAGCATTAAATTTTGCCATTTCAGCTAAGTCTTCAGGCGTATTTTGCCAGATGCCATCTTTTACAAAATCGTAGGCTACTCTAACCCTTTGACCGATGAACAATAAACTACCAATTACATCGCCATTGGCCAGTTTAACCACTTTATCTTTACTTGCCGAAAAGCTTAAGGTTGTAGACCAGCTAAAATCTTTGTTTTTTAAGTTTACAGTATTCAGGGTAATGTCGATACCTTTATTATGGGTTTCTCCAATGTTGTCGAAAGATGAAGTATAACCATTTATCGAAGAGATATCTTTTTGCAATAACAGGTCGGTGGTTTTAGATTTATATAAATCTATGGAACCGCCAACTCTTCCTTTAACTAAGCTAAAATCAAGACCAAGGTTATATTGTAAGGTATGCTCCCACCCAAGCGCCTTGTTTGGTAAAGTAGGCGGACTGGCCAGTGATGCATCTGATGCTACATATCCGGTTTGTACCGAGCCACCATAAGTATAAGTTAAGGGCTGTAATTTACCTAACGTTGTTCCATAAGAAATAGCCGAATTACCTACACTACCTACACCTAAGCGAAGTTTCATCTGATCGATCCATTTAATGTTTTTCATGAAATCTTCCTGATCTATACGCCACGCAATTGCAGTAGAAGGGAAAAAGTCCCATTTGTTGCCTTCAGCTAATTGCGATGCACCATCCCAACGGGCAGATGCCGTTAACAGGTATTTGCTATTAAAGCTGTAATTAACCCTGGCCATGTAAGATACAAGGGTGTTTCTGCTCAAATCGGTACTAAAAGCATCCAGACTCGGAATATTGGCACCGCCTAAGCCGTACCAGAGCGGGTTACTTAAAGGGATTTTAGTTCCCGTCATGGATGAACTCTCTTCTTTAAAGAGCGATGAACTCTGCAATAAAGTAGCGCCAAAGTTGTGTTTTTTTATTGTTTTATCGTAATAAACCAAGTGATCTAACGTGTAGGCAAATCTGTTGTTTTGGTTAAGCTGAGCATAATTGGTAGAGCCTGATTCGCCCGCGCCACGATTGATTGATTTTGCATCCTGGTATCTTCCGTTGTAGTTATTATAAAAATCAGGGCCGAAGTTAATACGATACTTTAATCCTTTTAAAAGGCTTACTTCAGCATAAAAAGAGCCGATTGTTCTTAACACTTTACGTAAGTTGATATTGTATTGATCTTCACCCACGGGATTTTGAATATTGATATCGGCACCTGGTAAATTGATCCTGTTACCGTTTACATCAAAAGGTACAGCAACAGGAAGCATGCCAAGTGCTGCACCATATAAACTGCTCGGACCTGTTGCATTACCTGTTGAAAATCCATAGTTCTGCAAGCCATAAGATGCGGTAATGTTAGCCCCGAATTTAAACCACTTTACCGGATTCAGTTCTACACTTACCTTAGAAGTATAACGGTTATAATCCTGGCCAAGTTCTGTACCAATCTGGTTTAAGTAGCCAAATGAGGCGTAGGCTTTTAATTTGTCTGTACCGCCACTGGCGCTTAATACATGGTCTTGTGTAATACCAGTCCGCGTAACCAAATCGGTCCAATTTGTTGTAGGCACTAAACTGCCATCGTAAACGCCATTTTGCCAGCCTTGTGCAATGTTCGCCGTTACATAACTATCGTTAGGAAATATGCGGTTATCATCTGCTTGTGTTGGTATAACAGGATAAGTAGTACTTGCCTGTGCCGCAGGATTTAAATAACCTACACGACGGTAAGCATCGCGACGGAATTCGATGTATTCAGCAGCATTCATCATCTGTGTTCTGTTCTGGATGGTTTCGATGGTTGCCGTACCCACATAATCTAAAGTTAATCTGCCGGCTTTACCTTTTTTGGTGGTAACCAATACAACACCATTTGCTCCTTTCGATCCATAAATTGCAGTTGCCGATGCATCTTTTAAAATGTCGATGGTTTCGATATCGTTAGGATTGATGGCTTCGATACCACCTGCGGCAAATGGAATGCCGTCTACAACGTAAAGCGGTGAATTACTGGCGTTTATAGATCGTACGCCTCTGATTAAAATAGAGCCGATCTGACCGGGGCGCTCGTTTGAAGTAACATCAACTCCGGCTGCCTTACCCTGTATGGCTTGTAATGCATTTTGTACCGGCCTCGATCTGATCTGTTCTGCACCCACGCTTACAACCGCTCCGGTTAAATCACTTTTCTTCACCGTGTTATAACCAACAACCACAACCTCATCTAAATCATTTGTGGAACTTTTTAATTGGATGCTGATCGTTGTTTTTCCATCGACAGGTACTTCTTGTGTGGTATATCCAATGTACGAAACTACCAAAACCGGATTGCTCACCGTTGAGGGAATAGTGATGGAGAAAGCACCGTTGGCATCGGTAGAGGCAACAATAGTTGTACCTTTTACTTTTATACTAACGCCAACCAAAGTTTCACCTTTTTCATCAACAATTTTTCCTTTAAGGTTAACATCCCGTTTGCTCGTTGAAATGTTTATACCCAAAGTTCCCGGTGTTGCTTTAAGGTTGGTCGCATCTGCAGTGTTCGCCACACAAAGTAGGCACAATGCCGACATACCCGTAATCAGGATTTTTTTGTACGAAGAGCCTTTTCGTCGCTTTAGATTTTCTGGATAAAAATTAAGATCCATAGTTTTATTGGTTATGTAAATATTTGGTTATTTAGCCAAATAGCATACTAGATGGAGTGTGCTACCTGTTTTGAGGGCATATGATTAAGCAATTAATCCATTCTTTCCTGAATGTATTATCTGTTATAGAATGAAAATGAGTTAGTTTTTAATGTTTGACTACAATAGTCTTTTCTTAATCTTAAGGCTTTAAAGTGGTAGTATAGGGGTGATTAGGTGCAAACGATTGCATTGTTTGATGTATGGTCTTTCTTGCTCATATAGGTATCGATTAAAATAATTGATTATACTTGGTTATACGAGATTAGAACTTTTATTTCGTTAGTCCATCCTGTTCCATCCTGTAGGGTTTAGTCAGATGTAATGATTTTCTTTTTTGGCTAATAGGTTTTAGTACATTGTTCTATAGGTTATTTGGCTGCAACGTGGAATTAACTCCTACTGCTTTTGATTTCGGCTAATTTCTATTCGACAGGCCATCACCTACTCCATATTTATAACTTCTTAACCGTTTATGATAAAAAAAATGGTCCATGTAAAACACAGACCATTTTTATATTGTTCAGTCGCAGTAAACCTAAAATTGTTCCTGCCTTTTAAAGTTAAAAGCTGTTGCTCCAATTATGATTACGGTTAGGGTCAATATAGATAGCAAATTAATCCAAACTGAAGGCGTTTGCTGTGGACTATATTTTTCCAATTTATAGTCCTTAACATCTGTACTGTCCACTGTTTTATTAAGAAAGATATCGGGATAAAAATGCAAGCGGATCTGTTCATGATATTTTCTAACCGCTTGCTGGAAATCGAGGTGGGTATTAAGATCCGATCCAGCCATATTGTTTATCCCCAACTGGGTTTGTATCGTAGGGAAGAAAAATGCAAGCGTATTTGTAAATCGCTGTCTGGCGGCCAGTTTATTCTCAATTGCGCGCCTACTTGCTATTGCCTGATCGTCGCCCATCTGTTGCATGGCATAATACCAGAACCAGCTAAAAGTTTTCTCTTGTGGGAAGGGATATTGCTTCAGTTCCGGATAATGTTCAAAAAATGGTTTCATGGTAACTTCTTTGGCCATATCCCATTTTTCGTGGTATCCCTCGCGTTGGTTAATTACATTCTGCAGTGCTTCTGGGATGGGGTATTTTCGGGTAAGAAAAAGGTTAAGTGATGCTGGAATTACAATGCAGATCAGTACCCAAACGGCAACCAATGCCGATGCATTAAAGTTCGATGATTTTGCTAAAGAAATGATAAAAAACGAAACTGCAAACCAGAAAACCAGATAAAATATGACGAGTGTAGTTATTGAAAAGAAAATGAAATCTACAGGCAAATGCAAGTAAAGAATAGCTACAAATAATAGTAATAAAGCAACAGAGAAAATTACAGCTACCCTAACTAAAAATTTTTGCCAGATTACCTGAAAAGACCGATTGGTCTGTGCGCTTAAAAGCGACCAAACCCCACTTTCTTTTTGCTCCGAAAGTAAGTTATAGTTAAAGGCAATAATCACCAGGGGAAATAAAAAGATAAACACAAAACTCAGGTCCATGTTGCCCAATAGCAGGCTTACCGGGTTATTAATATCTGTATCGTAAATCTGACCTTCTAAACCCAACATGGTTACCGAAATTAAATAAGGGTTAATATCCCGCTGCCCATTGGCAAAGGCGGCCCAGGCATTGGGCGCATTAGCCAATGAAAACTTATTGTGGTAAAACAATAAGCCAATATCTTTACCAAAATGATCGATATTGCTAAGGGTGTTTTTCTTTTGTAGCATTGCTGCTTTTTCAATTACGGCCTGTTGGTTGGCAATAAATGTTTTGCCGAAATACAAACCGGCAAAGCCTGTAATCAGCAGCACAATGATGCCTATCCATGAGGAGCTGTTTCTAAAAAACAGTTTAAATTCGAGGTTATATATACTTTTTTTCATCCTTAATCGCTATATCGTTTTAATCCACCTGGTGGTGTATTGTAGCAGCATAACCGTTGCCAATAACCAACAGGTTAAAGCACTCAGTGCCAATAACTCATTTGTTATTACTGAACTTAATTTGCCAAAGTGGTAATTGAAATCAGGTTGTTCTGCCCAGTTTGCCTTACTAATGGCCAAAGGTTTTTCTTCTTCTCCTGGGGCAATGTTACTGATCTTATCAATCTGTAGTTTATTCATCTTTTGAGCCAGCTGATAGCGGTAGGCTTCTGCCTGGTTCTGAAAATCGACAAAGGTGTCAAAATCAGCGGCTGTTATGGCCATCGAAATATGCTTGAGGGATAAATAAGGGTTCATGAAACCTGCTACCTTTGTAATGCTGTTCTGTTTTTCAAAAATTTTATTCAGTTCCTTTTGATGGTTGCTGTAAATTTTTGAAGTTATTTTTTCGCCCTCTGCCATAATATAACCTCCATAGTTAAAAGGCAGTTTTTTTACATCGGTAACACCGTAAGTTTTGAGTAGTGAGTCTTTAATTGCAGCATAATGTGGGTCATCTGGATTATGGCTATCGCCCTGTTTATGGATGTCGGTAGCAATGGCATCGGCAAACGCTATTTTAGATGGGGAGGGGTGGATTTTTACGCCGATTGCCTGGGTGATCCTCGGCATAATGACCATAAAAAATATCCAGCAGGCCAGTAAAGTAGTTAGGGCTGATTTAGAACTGCGTGCAAAAGCCGAGACCAAAACCGTAACAGCAGATACAATGAAGAAATAGATCGCATAGCTAAATATCAATACCATTAAGCGCAAACTGGCATCTCCACTAATCTGCCAATGACTTAGTGAGGCCCATAACAAAATGGTAAGCAGCATAAGGGGGATAAATATCGACAAACAAACACCAATTATGCCCAATGTTTTGCCCCAGAGGAGCTGTTTCCAGCTTACATTTTGGCATAGCAGGATCTTTAATGTCCCCGATTCGCGCTCAGCCGAAATGCTGTTGTAACCTAAGAAGAAAATGAGAAGTGGTACCAGGAGCTGCAGCACCATGGCCACACTGATTTCGCCGAAGCGCAACATTCCGTTAGAAAAACCTGCTTCACTAAAATTTACTGTGTTTTGTTTATGCGCTTCTAAAAAGATCGATACACCAGCAAAACCTTCTATTCCAAAATCGAAGAAACTCAGTTCATGTTTCTCGCGAAAGGCGAGGTAACCATAGTGCGCCATCCGGTGTGGGTGTTTATCTGGTTTTGCCAACCATTGTGCCCTAACCAATTCTTTATAGTGCAGGCGTTGATTGTTTTGTGTTTTAAAATTCTGCCACCCTACATAGGTAGCCAAATAAAGCGATAGACCTAATAAAAGGGTTAAGGCTAAGGTGGCCCTGTTGTTAAGGGCGGTTTTAAAAGTTTGTTTGGCTATAGTGCTTATTCTATTTGGCATTATATTCTATAGGTTACGTTAAACATTACATTTCTTGGTGTACCAGGGAAAAGGCGTAGGTAGTTTTGTGCACCGACCCAATAGGTTTTATTTAAAATGTTATTCATATTTACAGCCAGTTGCACTTTAGAACCAGCAGGCGAATAATAAAGCGCGGCATCTAATAGGGTGTAAGCAGGCAGTACAAAATCTCTGATGTATAATGGAAGTTTCGTGCCACTATACTGTAAACCTGCTCCAAAACCTATTCCCTTTAGCTTAAGGGTTTCAAAGTTGTAGCGTGTCCATAAACTGGCACTGTGTTTTGGCGTGTTCTGCACCCTTTGACCAATTAAATCAGGATTAAAATCATCCTTAATAATGGCATCTACATAACTATAACCCGCATTAAACTGCCAGTTAGACCTGATAAAACCAGAGGCTTCGAATTCGACACCACGGCTGCGTTGGGCACCGCGTTCTATCAGGCGGTTTACATCCAATGGATCATTTGCATTCATCAATAGGTTTTTCTGGTTGATTTCGAATACCGAAATGTTAACCATTAAACTTTTATTCAACCATTCGGATTTTGCACCAATCTCTTTTAAATCACTTTCTAAAGGTTTAAAATTGATGCCTGCAGGTGGTGGAACAATAACCAGGGTTGAGGTATTGCCTTGCGGCTGGTACCCTTGTAAATAGGTTGCGTAAAGATTAATGTTTGTATTTATGGCATAGGTAATTCCGGCTCTTGGCAAAAGCTTATGCTGATAAATTTTCTTTTCGATAGCCAATTTGTAATTGCTGTAATCCTCGTACCACTCTTGTCGTAAACCCAATGTTAAGGTAAGCTGATGGTATTTTATCTGATCTTGCAGGTACACTGCGTTAACCAGATTATATGCAGCCGGAATTTCTGTTTTTGTAAAAACATAATCGCTTAAATTTTTAATGGTATAGCTTGGGTTTGCTAGATTAAAGTGCTCTACATTTGGCACTGGTGCATTTATACCATTTAATACCTTAAATAAATAGAGGTCTTTTTTTGTGGGATCGTATCTAGCTGCAATGGTTCCATCTTTTAAACGGTAGCCTTGTGCCGAGTTTTCGCCTCCGCCCCGCAGTTTCTGGGTGTTTATTCTATCATACCCGATTACCAGCTTGTGGCTTAAGTTAAAAGTATTGGTATTTATACTAAAATAGGTGCTTAGATTGTCGGTTCGCCACTTTTGCTGACGCTGAACGGCACGCATGGCCGCTAACGTAGGGATAGGTTGATTGTTTTCATCAACGCCAAAAGCATTGGTAGTTCGATGTTCTAAAAGATCCTCATTCCAGTTTTGCTTCATATAGGCCACATTAAATACAATATCCTGTGTAAGGCTATGCGAAAAATTGGTCATCAACATTAAATCCTGGCTGTTAAAACGGTCGTTACTGGCACCCATATTGAAACTGATCGGCGTACTTTTTAAATCTGTTTTACCCGCAACTGCACCAAAAATGGCCTGTCCACGGTCTAACCTCGAATTGCTATTATTCATTACCACTTCTACATTTAAGCTGGTTCGATCGTTCGGGATGTACGAAAAAGAAGGGGCAATCAGGTAACCCTTTCTGTATTGCAGGTCTCTGAAGCTTTTACTGTCTTCATAACCTACATTAAGCCGGTAAAGCAGCGTTTTATCAGCATTTAACGGACCTGTAAAATCTAAAGCGCCTCTAATGGTGCTGAAACTTCCGGCCGAGAGACTAATCTCTTTACGGTCTTCAGTCAGTGGTTTTTTGGTTACCAGGTTAATGCTTCCCCCTGGGTCTACACTCGAGAATGTAGCACTTGCCGGACCTTTTATTACCTCTATCCGCTCCAGATTATTGGTTAAAGGCTGGTTAAAATAATATTGGCGGGTACGCATGCCATTAATTATAGCACCCTCTTCGTTTTGGTTAATTCCTCTGATCGAAAATTGGTTGTAATAACTGCTTTGCGATACGCTGGTTACATTTTTAACCGCATCGGCCAGTAAAGCCGCCTGCCTGTCGGCAATTAATTCCTTCGAAACCGAAGAAATAGCCTGTGGAATGTCCTTGTTCAAAGTAGCCGTTTTAGTGGCCGAAAAAGAGTAGTTGCCATAGTACTTTTTGCCATTGGTACCTACCACTTCAACGGTCTGCAATTCTTCGTTGGCGCTGTGTAGCACAATTGCATCCAGTTTTAAATCACCAATGCCATTAACGGGGTAAATGCGATTAAAAGTGCTGTAGCCTATGGCACTAATGGTGATGGTATAATTGGCCATTTGAGGTAGAACAACTGAGAAATTACCGAGCGAATCGCTGCTTGTATTCATTTGATCTTTCCCATTCTTAAATTTAATAGTGGCTTTTTGGATAGCTTGGTTTTGGGTATCGATCACTTTTCCACTCACCTTAATCTGAGCAAAAGTGACCAGGCTAAATGTGCTGAAGAGCAATAACAAACAGATTGCACGGAAAATAGAAAGACCTTTATATATTGGGTACATGAAATGGATTGTTTTTAAATGGTTTGTAAGTATAATTCCTGAAGGTCGGCTGCAGTGATGTTGCTGGCTTTAAGTGTATGGATCAATTCGCCTTGTTTCATAATGCCAATGTGCGAACCTACATTTACCGCATTAAAAATATCGTGCGTAGCCATCAGAATTGATTTGCCCTCGGTTGCTAATTGTTTAACCAGCTGGGTAAATTCTGCGGTGGCTTTTGGGTCTAATCCACTGGTTGGCTCATCCATTAAAATAATCTTTGCGTTTTTGGCCAGTGCAATAGCGATACCCACTTTTTGGCGCATGCCTTTACTAAAGCCCGATAAATGTTTGTGGTGGGCAGCTTCCTGTAAACCACATTGCTTTAAAAAACCGATCAAGCTTGAAGTACCATAGTTAAACCCTGCCAGTTTAGAAAAGTAATCAAGATTTTCGATCGCCGAAAGATTGCTGTAAAGCATAACCACCTCCGGAATGTAGGCCAGATGTTTCCGTCGTTCGTCATCGTGCGCAGAGATTGCTTCATTGTCGATTAAGATTTTTCCGCTACTCGGCTCAATGAAACCTAAAAATAAATTGATAGTAGTGGTTTTTCCGGCACCGTTTTGGCCCAGCAGGCAAAATACTTCGCCAGGGTTAACGGTTAAATTAAGCTGATTTAAGGCCCGGTAAGATTGATAATTTTTGGATAATGAAATGGCTTGAAGCATAATAAAATATTGGCGCATACCAAACAGGCATGTGCGTTAAACAGAGTAATTTGAAGGTTATGAAAAAGAAACTTCTTGTATAAAGATTAAGCCATTAGGCTAGGTGGACCTTTATTGGCGCAGCATAGGGTGTAAGCAACAGGATGCCTCATGAGGTAAACGCAAGGTTTAATGGTTGGTTTAACTACAGGTAAAGCAAATGCAATAGGAGCAGGAAGATCGAAAAATTGCGATCGGTGTTTCAATACCTCGCACAATTTACATTTTAGCTTTGCTGAACTCAATTGTTTAAGCAGGTGCGCCTCACTATAGGTTTGCTTGCCGTAACCGGTTTTTTCGGCACCATGATGGTGCAGGCTTTCTATCAGCGTTGCATTAAGAAATACCGCCAATAGCAATACCGCCCATATGCGGGCAAAAATTTCTTTACGGTATGTGTACACTGAATATTTCAATGCAACAAAGTTACATTTAAAAAGTTATAAATCAAGTGCTGTGTTGTTCTGTTATTGCTGTCCTTCGACAAGCTACCATTGACGTTATTTCATAAACAGCTATTAATCAATATTTTAGCCGTTGTCGCATTTCCATCCAGCTAGGCCATAGCACGGTATCCCCGTTCTACTTAAATCCGGCCTAACAAATTTTTCGGGCTCCGCCGACCCAGCCAACCCACTAGCTTTGAAAGAAAAATTTTCAGCCGGTGTTTTTTGTTTCTTTTTGACAGCAAAAAGAAAGAGCCCCATCGGCGGCGGCGAGCCGAGGCAAGGATGAGCCTCTGGGCAAAAAAAGATATGCGTCATTCATATTGATTTTTATACAATAAATTATCCCTCAGGATGACACATCGACTTTTTACTCCGAACTCCGTACTAACCCCAATAATTCTTACCTTTATTTCAAGCTATGGATCCTAAAGAAATACTAAAAGCGCATATTTTAAAAACCGCTACTTTAACCGACAAAGAGTTCGATTATTTATTTTCCCATTTCAAGTTAAAGTCTTTTAAAAAAGGGCAGGCCATCATTAGCGAGGGAGATAAGGTAGATCACGAATATTTTGTTATCTCGGGCTGTTTAAAAGCTTTTTTTATCAACGATGAAATCAAGATGTATATTCTGCAGTTTGCGATGCCTACCTGGTGGACTTCTGATTATGGCGCCCTATACAACCACACTCGCGCAACCATAAGCGTAGATTGCATTAGTAATGCAGAAGTATTATGTCTTTCTAACGATGACCGCGAAAAAATCTGTGGTGAAATCCATCAGGCTGAACATTTTTTCCGGTGGCGAACAAACAGGGGCTACCTGGCTTCGCAGAAAAGGCTGTTGTCGTTTATGAATAACGATACCAAAGCCCGCTACGAGGAACTTTTGGCTATGTATCCTCAACTCTATAATCTCGTGCCCAAACATTTAATCGCAGCCTATTTGGGTGTTTCCAGAGAAACCCTGAGCAGACTTTACAACGGACAAAAATAACGCTTGCAGAATGTGATGTACATCACCTAAGCCCTGTAAAAATCCTCCTTTACTTTGTGTTGTCAAATCACTAACGATTGATAAAACAAAGAAATGGAAACTACAAAATTTGAAATTGTAAGCGCTCAAAGCAGCATCAACTGGACTGGTAAAAAAGTTACCGGCGCACACAACGGAACCATCACGATTAAATCGGGTTCACTAAGCTTAAACGATGGTAAACTCAGCAACGGGAACTTTATTATCGATACCACCTCTATAGTAATATTAGATGTTACCGACCCTGCAACCAATGCACAATTCGCCGGACATTTATTTTCTGAAGATTTTTTCGCAACCGATCAATTCCCTGAAGCCACATTTGTCATTACAGCTGTTGATCAAACCAATGAAGACAATACCGTAATTACTGGCGATTTAACCATCAAAGGCATTACACATGCTGTAATTTTTGCGGCAGATGTTGTGGTTAATGGCAATACCTTAACAGCTTCTGGCAAAATCTTTATCGACCGTACGAAGTACAACATGAAATTCAGATCAGGTAACTTTTTCACCAACCTTGGCGATAACCTGATCTACAATGAATTTGAACTTGATGTAAAATTAACCGCATCATTAACTATTTAATCGAACAGCCATGCCATACGTAAAAATAGAAGTAACCCGTGAAGGTGTTACACGAGAACAAAAACAGACCTTAATTAGTGGAATAACCAAACTGATTACCGAAGTATTGGATAAAGATCCAAAGCTTACCCATGTAGTAATTCAAGAGATCGAATTGGATGATTGGGGCTATGCAGGCGAACAGGTATCGGTATTACGCGAAAAAGGGATAACAGCAAACAATAAATAACCAAGTAATAATCAAATTATGAAAACACTAACCGTAATTATAACAGGCGCATCAACAGGTATTGGTCGCGCCATTGCAGCTTTATTTTTGAAACAGGGTCACAATGTGGTGATCAACGCTGCAAATGAAAACAATTTAATAACTGCTTTCAATGAATTAGGCTCGCACCACCAATTGGCGATGGTAGCTGGCGATATCAGCAACATAAACACAGGTAAACGATTGGTAGAAACTGCCGTAGCGCGTTTTGGTGCTGTAGATGTGCTGGTCAATAATGCCGGTATTTTTGAACCAAAGCCTTTTTTAGCCGTAGATGAAGCACATCTGGACAAATTTTTGAATATCAATTTAAAAGGCACATTTTTCACTACTCAGGCAGCCATCACGCAGATGTTGAAACAAGATGGTGGTGCTATTATTAATATCGGAACTGTATTGGTAGATCATGCCATTGGAGGTTTTCCTGCAACGGCACCCATTTCAAGTAAAGGTGGCATCCATGCTTTAACTAAACAACTGGCTGCAGAGTTCGGCAAAAACAACATCCGGGTAAATGGCATCGCTCCTGGGATTATTAGAAGTCCTTTGCAGGCCAAAAATGGCATTAGTGATGCAGATGCGTTTGCGGGTTTACATTTATTAAACCGTATTGGCGAAACAGAAGATGTTGCTCAACTCGCCCTGTACCTGGCAGAAAGTAATTTTGTAACGGGCGAAATCATCAATTTAGATGGGGGCCATGTAGCGGGGCATCATATTGGCTAAGGATAAAAAAATTAAAACAAAAACCAGGTATGCAAAGGGAAATAATTAGCCCCGGGCATACCTTAAAATTAAAACCATGAATAATTACACTGAAAACGCAAATGCAATAGCAGAAGTACTGTCATCTTATTTTAAGGGAGTTTTTAATGGAGATACAGTACTGCTCAGAAAAATATTTCACCCACAGTCTATATTGGCTGGTGATGTAAATGGCCTTCCATACTTTAAAACACTGGATGAATATTTAGAAGGTGTAAGTAAGCGCAAAAGTCCGCAGGAACTCAATGAAACATTCCGCATGGAAATATTGTCTATAGAAATTATCAATTCTATTGCAATTGCCAAAGTTCATCTGCCTATTTTTGATTTTAATTATTATGATCTTTTATCTTTAAGTAAAACTGATCAGGGTTGGATGATTGTGAATAAATTATTGACCAACGTAAAAATTTACTAAGATGTGGAACAGAACTAAAATAACCGAACTTTTAAAAATCGAGTACCCGATTTTATTAGGCCCAATGGGCGGTGGATTTTCAACACCTGAGCTTTTAGCAGCCGTATCAAACGCTGGTGGTTTGGGCAGCATCGGCGCATATACCTTAAGTCCTGAAGAAATTATCGAAACCGATAAAATTGTAAGAACAAAAACAGATAAACCTTACAACATCAACCTTTTGGTAAATGATGTAGATGAGCGTTTACTTAATTATCCATCAGAAAAAATAGCGGAAATTAAACTATTATTCAAACCTTTTTTCGACGAGTTAAGTATTCCCTTGCCAGATCTTGATGCCAATATTCCTTCAAAATTTTTGAAACAGGTTGAAGCCGTTTTTGAACTGAAACCTGCAGTATTTAGTTTTATATTCGGCATACCCTCAAAAGAAATATTAAACGAAGCAAGAAAGTTAGGCATTAAAACAGTGGGGGCAGCAACCACATTAGACGAAGCTTTGGCACTCGAAGAAGCCCGGGTTGATGCTATTGTGGCAACAGGGTTTGAAGCGGGCGGACATCGTCCTTCATTCCTTAAACCAGCAGATGAATCGCTAACAGGAACTTTTGCATTGATCCAACAGGTAAAAGCGAAAACAAAAATACCTATAATTGCTGCCGGTGGTATTGCCGATGCGAAAGGTATAAGGGCAGCATTAACGCTTGGTGCAGATGCAGTTCAAATGGGTACCGCCTTTTTAGTAACCGACGAATCTAATGCAACGCCAATGCACAAGGCAAAACTTTTCTCTGAAGAATCAAAAAATACGGTACTTTCTAAATCATTAACAGGGCGAATGGGCCGGATGATTGCTAACCGGATATCCGGTGCTATCCGTTATGAAACTGAGGTATTGCCCTTTCCATTGCAAACCCGGTTAATGGGGCCGTTAAGAGCCGCCGCCATTGAACAGGGCAAAACAGATATGTACAATTTTTGGTCAGGGCAAAACGCGGTAAACTTAAAATATACTTCTGCCAAAGAATTAATGGAGGCGTTAATTAGAGAGATGAGTTAGGGCCTTGGGGATTGGTTAACTGTCCCTAATGCGCAGACATTAAAGCAATGCATTTCTAGTTTTTCCTTATATTAAATCTTAATTTTTTTAACTTCTTAATGATTAAAAAACCAGTTTGCATTTCCGTGTTTCCTAACTTTCGTGGCTAACAATTTGATTCGTGATAGGACATTTGATCATTAGTTATTGAATATTGATCATTAGCTTATAAATTCTTAATTTCCTTAAATTCTTAAGGATTAAAAATCCCGGTTGCATTTCCGTGTTTCCGGGCTTCCGTGGCTAATAATCTCATCTACCTAGATTCCTGACTTTGCCCTCTTCGCGACTTAGTGGTGAAAGTCTAATTTCTTCAATAACTCACTGCTCCTGTCTCTTCAATAATGCAACATTTATGCTGCTTTGCGAAAAATATGTAAATTGAACCGTTATTTTTTTGCTTAGTATTGCAAAGATATTCCTTATACTAATGAAACCTGATGATTTACAACTATGGCCTGATAGTTTGCTTGTTAGCGATATGCAAAGCAATGATCGGTCTGCGTTCGAAAAAATTTACAACAGGTATTGGAGCAAGTTATATTTATCAGCCTATTATATTTTACGCAACAGGGAGGCCGCTGAAGATATTATACAAGAAATATTTGTGAGCCTTTGGTTAAAACGGGAGTATACCTTAGTCGATAATCTCAATAATTATCTGTTTACTTCAGTTCGTTTTCAGGTATTTAAAGCCATTAGAGATGGGAAATTGCGCACCGATTTACTTCATGATACCGACCTTTTGGTGAGTCCGCATAATGCCGAAAATGCTTTTGCTGAAAAAGAGATCGCGCAACGTTTAGATGAGAGTATTGAGCTGCTGCCTCAAAAATGTAAAGAAATTTTTATCCTGAGCAGAAAAGAGCACCTTAGTGTAAAAGAAATAGCCGACCGGTTAAACCTTTCACCAAAAACGGTAGAAAACCAGATTACCATTGCATTACGCCGCCTGCGTACCGACATGGGCGAATTCTTATTTTGGGCCATTTTATTACTGGCTGGCATTTGGGATAAATAAATCAGTACTTATTCTCTCCTGCAGATTTCAATCAGATTGTTTACAATCACTTAACTTTGTTTAATTTTAAATAACTGTTTTATAGCTTGTTATGCGAAATTTAAAATTTCTTTTGGGGGGTATACTTCGTTTTGGGTACATACACCAAACCACAAGCAATTGAAAAAAACAGAATTAACAAGTTTAACAGAAAAATACATAGCCGGTACTGCCAGTGGAGAAGAGCGTCTTAAATTAGAATCTTGGTACAATAATCAATTGAACCAAAATACTTTGGCAGGAGAAAAACAGATTGATGAAGAGGAGCAAGTTGAAGTTGGCGAAAAGATTTTTAGTAAGATTAATCAACAAATAGATCAGCAAGAGAAAAAACGGCCAGGCAGGTATTTTTATCGTTTAGCTGTTGCCGCCTCATTAATTGCCGTTTTAGGATTTGGTTGGTTTATGCTAAGTGAACGTACCAATCTTAAAAAAATAAATAAATCAGCCAGCTTAATCAAACCCGGCGGTAACAAAGCCTTTTTAACACTTGCCGATGGAACTAAAATTAATTTAGATCAGGCGTTAAATGGTACAATAGCCAAACAGGAGGGAATTCAGATTACCAAAATAGCTGATGGACAATTGGTTTATACCATGCTGGAAAATAGATCAGTGCTAGCTAAACCAGGTTTTAACACCGTCAGTACACCAGCTGGCGGTCAGTATCAGGTTACCCTGCCCGATGGAACCAAAGTTTGGTTAAACGCCCTATCATCATTAAAATACCCTATCGCTTTTACAGGCAAGTATAGAATAGTCGAGCTTACTGGTGAAGGCTATTTTGAAGTAGCTAAGAATAAAAACAAGCCTTTCAAACTTAAAACATCAAAACAGGAAATAAGCGTTTTGGGTACCCATTTTAATGTGAGTGCCTATGCAGATGATGCCGAAATTAAAACAACCCTGGTAGAAGGTGGGGTAGCCGTTAAAAACTTTAATCCACAGGCCACAGGTTTGCTAAAACCAGGGCAACAGGCTGTTTTTCACGGTACAGGTTTCAAAGTGAGCAATGTTGATGTAGAAGAATATATCGCCTGGAAAAATGGCTTTTTTATGTTCAATAATGAAGGAATTAAAGAAGCTATGCAAAAATTGGCCAGGTGGTACGACGTTGATATCGAATATGTTGGTGATTTTGAAGGGATTTATTTCGGAGGATCTTTTTCCAAACACAACAACCTGCAGGAAACCTTAAAAATATTAGAATCTACTGATAAGTTTAAATTTAAAATAGAAGGAAGGAGGATTAAAATTTTAAAATAACACCTGAAATTTTAATCTAAAAAACGGATTTCGAGTGCAATCGAAACCCGTTTAAAGTTTTAGATTAAAATTGTCCCAACAAATAACCAAATAGTTAAAACATTGTAAATGTAATAGCAACTGCTATAGGCATTTAACTCAACCTAAAACCTAACAAATGTATGAAAATTTACGATTTTAATTTATATGGTACAAGCCGTATAAAGAATAAAATTCTGTTATCTATGAAGCTAACCATCTTATTGCTTTTTGTAGCCTTTTTACACGTTAATGCGGGCAGTTTTGCGCAAAAGAATATTACGCTTAACGAAAAAAATGCGTCTTTGCAAAAAGTGCTTAAAGCAATAAAAAATCAAAGTGGCTATAATGTATTTTTTATCCAGAGCGATTTAAAAAAGGCAAATACAGTAAGTATTGATATAAAAGATATGCCCCTGGCCGAAGCTTTAAACCAATGTTTTAAAAATCAGCCCCTAACTTATTCCATCCAGGCCAATACCATTGTGGTTAAAGAGCGGCCTGCAAACATTGTTCCTGCCAATAAGCCAGAACAAAGCGCACCTGTAAACAAGGTTATCGATGTGATTGGTACTATTTTAGACGAAATTGGCAAAGGCATACCTGGCGCCAGCATTAAAGTAAAAGGAAAAGAGCAAGGTACGATGAGCGATGAAGGCGGAAACTTTAAACTGACTGGTGTGGCCGATGATGCCATTTTAATAATCTCTTATTTAGGTTATCAAACCAAAGAGGTAAAAGCATCAGCAACAGTAAAAGTTACTTTGGTAGCGCAAAGCAACGATTTAAATGAGGTGGTAGTTGTGGCTTATGGTACACAGAAAAAATCGAGCTTGACCGGAGCTATTGCAACCATTACCCCTAAACAATTAAAAGAACGACCTGTAACCTCAATACAAAATGCCTTACAAGGTATTTCTCCAGGCTTAACCATTTTGCAACGCCCTGGTGATGTAAGTGCAAGCGCAACAGGAGGTACTGCTGTTAATATTAGGGGCAGAAGCAGCCTAGCAGGGGCAGGTACTCCACTATATATTATTGATGGTATTCCGGCCAGCTCGCAAGAATTCGCCACACTTAATCCAAATGATATTTCGGGCATGTCAGTACTAAAAGATGCATCTTCTGCAGCTTTATATGGCTCGAGAGCGGCTAACGGTGTAATTATGGTAACCACAAAACGTGGTGGTGGAGAAAAAGCAACCATCGAGTTCAATGCCAATTACGGCTGGCAATCGCCCACTCGTATCGCGAAGTATTTAGGATCAGTAGATTATGCAACACTTTACAACGAGGCACTCACCAATGTTGGCCGTAGCCCAATGTACACGCCAGCTCAGATAGAGTTGTACAGAAATGGTTCTCAGCCAGATTTATATCCGAATACAGATTGGTATAAAGAAGTTTTAAGACCTAGTGCACCACAGGCCGATGTGAATTTAAACATCAATGCACCCGGTAAAATAACCAGTAGTTATTTGGGTTTAAATTATTTAACTCAAGAATCGTTAATTCCGAATAAAGACCAGGACCGTTTTAATGCAAAACTAAATACCGAAACCAAGGTTATCGAGAATATACTAAAGATAGGTACCAATATCTCTTTCATTAACCAGGCTTTTGATCGTTTGGGTAATTTATCATGGACAGAGTTAAACCGTTCTCTACCAACTACTGTTTTCCGCCAGAGCAATGGCCAATGGGGCTCGGTAAACAATGGTACTGTAGCCAGTAGCTCAATTCCATATCGTAACCAGGCCCGCATGATAGCCGAATCGTCGAAAGGCAGTAACCGGAACAATTTGCTGCAAACCGCTGCAAATGCTACGTTAACACCTTTAAAAGGTTTATCAATAAATGGATTGGTTTCGTTAAAGTTTACCAACAACAACAGCACGGCCTTTAACAATACCATGACACCGATTAATAACTTTTTAACCGGTAATCCTATTGCACTGCCTGCCGGGCAAGGCACACAGAATGATTTAAGAGAGTACTGGTCTAAAAGAAAAGAATTGTTAATACAAGGTACAGCAGATTACGAGCGTACATTTGGTAAACATTATGGTAAGCTAACTGTGGGTGCATCGCAAGAAAGCAATGTACTTAGAAGCGCATTTCTTGGTAGAAGAAACTTCCCTAATAACGATTTAAGTACCATTATCAATGGTTCTGGTAATGGAGAAGATATTTTATCAGATAACAATGGAGATGATATTATTGGCGGAGTTTTTGGCTTAGCCAACAGAACTGCTGCAGAAGAGTGGTCAATGCGATCGATGTTTGGCCGTTTTAACTATGCTTTTAACGATAAGTACCTGTTAGAGGTTAATGCCCGTATCGATTATTCTTCACGTTTCCGCGAAGATGTACGTAGAGCCTTCTTCCCATCGTTTTCTGCAGGATGGGTAGTTTCTAAAGAAGACTTTATGAAAAATATCAGCTGGGTTGATAATTTAAAAATCCGTGGTTCTTATGGTTCGTTAGGTAATCAGGATGTGGTTTCTGTAGGTAACTATTTTAACAGATTAAACGCTGGCTTTCAGTATAGTTTTGAAGGTACAGCACAAGATGGAATCTGGCAGGCTGATGGATCATGGCCAACCACTACCTGGGAAAAAGTATACATGACCGATTTTGGTGTAGACATGACTTTGTTAAAAGGTAAACTAGACATTACCGTAGATTACTACATTAAGGATACCAAAGATTTGTTATTACGTAATGCAGCCCTTAGAACCTATCCGTTAACGGTGCCTTTTACCAATTCGGCAAGTACCCGCAATACTGGTGTAGAGTTAGCCATAAACCATAACAACAGAATCGGAAAAGATTTTACTTTTAGCATCGGTGGTAACTTATCGTTGATCAAAAGCAAAATCACCAAAATTGGAGACAATAATAACGATCGATTTGATGGTCAGTATATCCAAAGGGTTGGCGAATCACTTGGGTCTTTTTACGGTTATATTGCTGACGGTCTTTTTGTTAGCAATGAAGAGGTTGCTTCGCATGCTTTTCAGGATGCACGTACCAGAGCCGGAGATATTAAATACAGAGATATTAATGGTGATAATGTAATTAATGCTGCCGACCGTACCATCATTGGTAACGATGTGCCTTTTGTAAACTATGGCTTTAATTTAAGCGCAGCTTATAAAGGTTTCGATTTTAATATTCTTACCTATGGTGTAGCCAAAGTAAAAACCTATTTAGGCCAGGAAGCTTCAGCACCCTTCTTTAACGGCGCAAATGCAAAGGTACAGTTATTAAACCGCTGGACACAAGAAAACCCTGATCCAAATGCCGATTTCCCGAGAACATTATTAACCGCAAATGCCGGACATAATATCGATCAACTTTCGTCATTCTATCTGTTTAGCGGTTCTTATTTCAGGGTAAGAGGTATCACTTTAGGCTATACTTTACCTCAAAACGCAGTGAAAAAAATCGGCTTGTCTAAACTAAGAATTTATGGCACAACCAATAATCCTTTCACTATTATGGCTGATAAGCGTTTGGGAGATTACGATCCTGAGTCTGCTTCGGGCCGCGGAGGTTACCCGGGTATTAAAACATGGTCGTTTGGTTTAAGTGCAGGATTATAAAAGATTTTAAAAATGAAAAAGATATATATAATTACAAGTGTACTCTTATTAAGTGTTATTGTTTCTTGTAAGAAAGACTTTTTAGAAAGACCACCTTTGAACCAGGTGTCGGAAGCTACCTTTTGGAAGAACGCCAATGATGTTTACTTAGCCGTTAACGGTGTATACAGTCAGTTACCCGGTGATGATATGGTTTATGATGATGCAGCTGCAGACAATGCCCATGCACAGTATCCCTGGGAGGGTTCGGCCACAGATGTATCATCGGGTAATGTAAACTCTACTTTAGATGCAGGTTGGGATTTTACAGCAATTGGCCGTGCCAATTATTTTTTAGATAACGCTGATAAAGTGACCGGCATGGATAAAACATTACTAGACCGATATAAGGCCGAGGTACGTTTTATTAGAGCAAATGCTTATTTCTGGTTAATTTGCAAGTTTGGTGACGTGCCATTATCGACTAAAACAGTTGAGCTTGGCAGAGAAAATATACCAAGAACACCAAAAGCAGAAGTATTAAAATTTGTGGTAGACGAGTTAGATGCCATCGCTAAAATTTTACCACAAAGTTATGCTGGAGGTAAGCCAAACGAAAAAGGTCGCATTACGAAAGGAGCAGCATTGGCTTTAAAAGCACGTGCCCACTTGTACGAAGGCCAGTGGCAATTAGCTGCTGACGCGGCAAGCCAGGTAATGACATTGGGTTACGATTTATTTAAAGTAACAGCCGAAGATGCCCTAAATGCCAAAGATAATTATAGCGCATGGGTCGATTTTGCAAATGCCGATGATGAGAAAAAATTCCGTGTAGGCCTCCGTAGTTATGAAGCTTTGTTTTACCAGGCAAATGAAGGCAATGTAGAAGTAATATTAGATAGACAGCGAATCCCGCAACAAGATGCTAATTTCTTAAATACCTTGTTGCCTTCGGGCGATCTGGGTGGTTGGGGCTCTATAGCACCAACACAAGAACTGGTAAACAGCTATCTAAGTTATAAAACAGGCGATTTAATTACACCGCCATCGCCAGCACAAAGAACTGCTTGGTATAAAGCGAAAGATCCGGCATTTAAAAATGAATTTAAAAACAGAGACCCGCGTTTTTACGCCAGTATTTTATTTGATGGAAACCCATGGAATGCCATCGAAGATGATTATTCATTTAAATGGACTGAAGGTGCAGGTAACACCTCCCTAACTGGTTACAGTGTGCGTAAAATGGTCGATCCTAAAATTTATAGAGATCAGATTGATAACCATGCCAACAATATTTTAATCCGTTATGCTGAGGTTTTATTAACCTATGCCGAAGCTAAGAACGAATTAACTGGTCCTGATGCAAGTGTATACGATGCTTTGGATAAAATCAGAACGCGTGCGGGTATGCCTGTAGTTGATCGGACTAAATATGCCACGCAGGAGACCTTAAGATCATTGATCAGAAACGAAAGACGTGTTGAATTGGCAATAGAAGGACAACGTTATATGGATGTCAGAAGATGGAAAATTGCTCCACAGGTAATGAAACCGATATACAGCATTGCTGATGCCGCAAAACCAATTCAAGAAAGAACCTGGACTGATAAATTATACTTAATGCCAATCCCGCAGGCACAGATAGATCTCTCTAAAGGGGTTTTAAAGCAAAACAGCGGATATTAGAAAATACACAACACACAATGAATAAATAATGATTAAGAGGGTGTCCAAAAAGTTTGGATACCCTCTTTAAATTAGATTTTATGGCACTAACAATAGATTTAAAAGGGAAAATAGCTTTGGTAACTGGTGTTACTTCGGGTATTGGGTTGGGGATTGCCAAAATGATGGCCAAAGCGGGCTGTACCGTGATAGGTTGTGCAGAACAAAGTGAAACGAGTGATGTTGCCCAACGGTTTTTAGCAGAAATGGAGTCTTTTGATGTACTTACAGACTATTTTAAAGCTGATATGGTGGTAACTGACGATATTGATGGTCTTGTATCAGATATCACCGGTGACTATGGACGATTGGATATTTTGGTTTCCAACGTTGGTCAGGATGTAATTACAGGTTTAGAAAATACTACCGAAAAAGACTGGCAGTTTAATTTGGATTTAAACCTTTCTGCGCATTGGCGTTTGGCCAAACGCTGCAAGTCGTTACTAGATGGAAATAATGGGATAATTATCGTAATGGCATCAAACCATGCTTTTGCCAGTATCTCCGGCTGTACGCCTTATAACATTGCCAAAACTACATTGACGGGTTTGGTGAGAAGTTTGGCTATAGAATCGGGCCCCGGTATTAGAACAATAGGTATTGCACCGGGCTTTATTGATACGTCGGGTAATCAGCAATGGTTTAATTCATTTATAAGATAGGGGTAATTTTTTAACACTAAGATGGGTATCTGGAATCCAGATGTGCTTTATAAAGCAGGTTTAATTTTAGGGAAAGATGCCCGCTGGCATGTGAATGGTGAAAATTCTTGTTTATCGATATCAAAGGCAAACTACTCGGTACCTGTAATCCGAGAAATGGTAAGTGGTAACCCAAAAATATCGGCAATGCCTGGTATGTCATTGGTCATTCTTGTTTGGTCATTGGTTTTTTTTAGTTAAAGGTTAACTTGAAACTGGAATCGGACTCCCGGCTAAAGACTTCGGACTAAGTGCTACTTCACCCGTACATTTTCTTCAGCTAACCTAACCGTTTCATTAATCCTTGTTGCTCTTGTTTCTGTTCTTTTGGCTTCTGATATCCATTTTAATATGGCTTTTTTTGAAGAACGGGGAAATTTATCCCAATGTGCTTGTGCTGATTTGTTGGCTTCAAATTCTTTTTTTAAATCATCGGGTACAATCAGATTTTCCACATCGTTCAGGGCATCCCACATGCCATTGGCTTTAGCTATTTCGATCGACTGTAGTCCCGCATGGCTCATCAATCCTTGCGCTATCATGTGTAAAGCCTTATTCTTGTTAATTGCGCTCCAATTGCTTTTAGGTTTCCTTTTGGAGAAAAATTGATAGCGGCTTTCTTCATCACGTTTCATTGTTAAACTATCAATCCAACCATAACAGAGGGCTTCATCAACTGCGTTGCTATGTGGTAAACTATTTGCTGATGCATCTTTTTTATAGATAATTAACCAAACAGATACTTCTTTTTCATGGTTTTCGGCGAGCCATTGGCGCCAATCGGCCTGGGTTTTGGCATAAAAAGCTTTAACGCCGTTTTTTATTTCTTCCATAAAAATATAGTATCGTTTTTTTGATGTTTAATCTTATCAAGGCAATTAATTTACCATTAATGTAATTGTTTTAATCGAGATTTATGGTGGTTAATCAATCTTTAATGAATATATGAATAGCTTATCTGCGCTCAACCCTAACTGTTTTATACCTGCGAGCTTTAGTTCTAATCGTTTTGTTGCTAAGATTAAATTAGGTAAATGCTTATTTGCTGCGGAAAATCCCTTTGGCAAAAAAATACAGGTAACTGTATATGTCAAACTAAAATTCAATTACCGAATTTGATAAGGGTCTTCCTTGCCTTACTTTAAGCCGTTCCTTGTATTGCCAGGGGTTATTGCCGAAGTTATCAAGGTTTGAATATCGACCTGCCTGAAAAAAGTTTTCAAACACATAAGGTAATCCTTCTGCATATAGGCGGTTATCTCGATCGGCTAAATGGAAATGGAGATGAGGGCCTGTAGATTGTCCGGTAAAGCCCAGCTGCGCAATTATATCACCTTTTTTAACTTTATCTCCAGGTTTAACTCGAATACTATTTGGCTTTAGGTGTTCATAGAAAGCATACTGCCCGTTAGCAATTTTTATGGAAATATAATTGCCGCTGGCTTGCTCGGGTGCAGGGCTTTTGTGCTGCGAAACAGTTGTTGATTCTTTAAAATCATTGAGTACCGAAGATACCGTACCATCCGCTACAGCAATTATTGCATTTTGATAGCCAAACCAGTTTTGGATAGAATCTGTATTTTTGGAGGCATATTTTCCTACACTGTCTACACGGATAAAATCAATGGCGAACCGGCCGGGAAGAAATTGCTTTCCCTTTTCTGAATAAAATACTCTTCTATGTCCCGAAACCCATGCCGGGTCGTAAATGGCTGTCCATAAACCTGCTTGCAGTGGTTTGCCCAATACGGTTGGTTTAGTAACTGTTGGATGTAATTCTGTTATGATAAATGCAGTTGTATTATTTTTAGTTCGGTGGTGAATCCAAAACTCAAGTTTGTTTACTATAGTTTCGGCTTTTAACACCTCGGTTTCGAGTTCTATGTAAATCAATCCCGAGCCGCCAGCAGGAATGATCAGATTTCTGTTTTTCTGATCGCTACTTTTTGTACGCTCGGCAAGTTTTGGCCCATTTAGGTTAAGGTATGACTTATTTTTTCCTGATATGTTCAATGTTTTTAGTTCAATAGTGTCTGTGCCAGCATTTTTTAATTGAAGTTCATAATAAAGGAAAAAATTTGTTCCGATTTTGGTCCACGACGGATTTTGGTGAATAGATAATGATATTTCTTCTTTATTTTGAGCAAAGAGGGGCTCAAAAAGTAGACCTAAACCAAGAAGAAAAGTGATTATTAATAACTGTTTAATCATGTTTTTGAATTTTATCAACTCCAGCGTAATTAGGTTCATTTGTTCATTTGCCATTAGTTCACTAGTCATTAATATAGTTCAAGGTTAATCGGTTAGATTGTATAACTGGTTAATCTCCTCTAAACTCCAAACTAACAATTGGTTCATTTTCATTCGTTCACTAGTCATTAGTACATTTCAATATTAATTGGCTTTTTGTATAATTGATTAATGGACGCCAAACGCCCAACCCCAGACTAACAATTGGTTCATTAGTCATTCACCCATTCAAAATTCACTCATTCAATAACTGGTCTAATCAACCCTCAACTCCAAACTTATCTAGCCACCTCATATATCAGCTGTACAACACCTGATGGAGCGCTTTTTGTTTCTTTTAATGTTAACCAAACCCGATTGGTAATTTCGCTGAACAGTAATTTTCCTTCACCCAATATTACGGGATGTACAGCTAGCTGCAACTCATCAACCAGACCGGCATTTAAAAAGGTAGATATTAGCTTTGCACCACCATATAACCATATGTTTTTGCCTGAAAGGTTTTTAATTTCGTTAACCCTTTGTACAATATCCGACTGAATAAAAGTGGCACCTGTATCATCGCTGGTTTTGGTCTCCGAAAAAACATATTTTTTCTTGCGGTTAATATTTTCGGAGATCGATTTCATCAATTCATCCTCTTCTTCTCCAGGTTGGTAATTTCCCCAGAGATCATAGCTGATCCGCCCATAAAAAATAGAATCTATGCCATCTAAAAAATCGTTAAAATTGGCATCGCCATCCATAATGCACCAATCAATTTCTCCGTTAGGACCTTCAATGTAGCCATCAAGCGTAACAGCAAGGTTTAGAATAATCTTTCTCATATTTCGAAATTATTTTATCCGTTCGATACTAAAAGCGCGATCTTCTTTGTTAAAACCCACTTTAGGGTAATAATCAAAAGCAGTAGGTACTGATAAAAGAAGAAGCGTACATTGATCACCGAGCTTTTCGCGTGTAATAGCAATCATTTCTTTGCCTATACCGGCGCTTTTATAGCCTGTAAATACGGCCAAGTCTGCGAGGTAAGCGCACCAAACCCAATCGGTAATGGTTCTGCAAATGCCAACAAGTTTATCCTTTTGCCATGCGGTAACCAATAGGTTGGCATTTTTTAACATCAGCGCTATTCTTTCCGGTTCAGTTGGCCTTTTAAGTCCTGCCTGGACAAATAGTTCAATTACTTCTTCCGGTGCAGGGATAACACCTATTTCATAGGTAATGGTCATATCAATAGGTTTTACTACTAAAATACAAAATATCACTTAATGGACTAATATAAAATCGGTTTTGAAATTAGATTTGGCACTCATCACCATCGGTTAATTCTTCAACTTAACCTTAAGTTAACATATACGCTCTTTCTTTGTTCAGCATTGCATGATATAGATGCTTTTAACATGATCAAACCCTTTAGTGTTCTTGTCCTTTTTCTGCTTTTTATTTCGAACGCGATTGCTCAGGAAGAAAAATTCGAATCGATTATTGCCCTTAATCAAAAAGACCCGACTGCAGCCCTGGCTCAATTAAAAAAAATATACGCCAAATCTATCGATGACAATGATGAGCTTTTAGAAGGCAAATGTTTACAGCAAATGGGCAAGGTTTGTTATACACAGGGGCATTTCAGTCAATCGTTAGAGTTCTTTTTAAAAGCCGATAAAATATTCAGCAATGCCAATCAATCGCTTTTATTGGCTGCTAACCTTAACGATGCGGGCGTGCTCTACTATTATATGAAGCAGAAAGAAAAGGCCATGCACAGTTATAACAAAGCCATCGGCATCTATAAAAGATTGAATAATTTAACCGGACAGGCAACCGTTTTGGGCAATATTGGGCAGTTATACGAAAAAAGGCAACTTTACGACAGTGCATTTTACTATCAAAAACTCGCTTTAAAAATAAACGAACAGGTTAATGATAAAAGTGGCGCGGCAAAAATACACGAAAATCTGGGTAGCATATATGAAGATCTGGAGCGTTACGATTCTGCTCACGTACATTTTAAACAAGCGCTAAATTTATATCAGGAAGATCATAATAACATGGGAAGTATAGAGGTAATTAATAATTTGGGCGATATCCTCCGTAAAACAGGCCGGTATAAGGAAAGTATTGTGCAAACTGAAACTGCGTTAAAACTGGCCGAAAAGATGGGTAATGTCTATCAGTTAAGCTCCTGCTGCAGAGATTTGGGCAAGGCTTACGAACTGTTGGACAATATGGACAGCGCCTACCATTATGTAAAACTTGGCTATAAATACACGATCGATCTGTATTCGCAAGATGGCGCCCGGCAGGTAGCCTTTTTGCAGGTACTTTACGATATCAATAAAAAATCAGATGAGATCATTAAACTGAAAAACGACCGGAAGGTGAACAGGATCATTGCTTTTTCTGCCACAATTGTCGTGATATTATTGGTCATTTTGGGATTTGTTATTTTTAGCAGACAAAGGTTAAAATTAAGAGATCAACAGATGCTGGCGCGGCAGAAAGCGATAGAACATGATATGACCAGTTTGGCGCTCAAAAATCTTCAGCTCGAAGAGCAAAATCTGAAACAGTTGCTGGAGGTTAAAAGCAGAGAACTGTCTACCCATACCTTAAATCTGATTAAACACAACCAATTCCTTGAAAATCTTAGGAGTACCTTACAAGCGATGGTAAAAGAGGATAAGCGTGATCAGAAAAAGCAGATGAATCAGATCCTCACGGAGATTAATCAGAGCTTTAATCACGAGCGCAACTGGAAAGAATTTACGGTGGCTTTCGAACAGGTTCACCATCAGTTTCTCGAAAGCCTAAAAAAATATAGCAGTGAACTAACTTCAGGCGATATGCGCTTGATTGCACTGTTAAAAATGAACCTCGATTCAGGCGATATCGCAACCTTGCTTGGCATATCTACTGATAGCTTAAGGGTATCGAGATATAGGCTAAGGAAAAAGCTGAATCTGGCGCAAGGCGATAATTTATCAGCATTTATCCAGGCATTATAACCGTTACATCAGCTATATTATTATTACCTGTTTTTTGGTTTTTACGGGCTTAACAATTTGTTAATGTAACGGTAATGAAAGCATAACGGCGTTTTTATGTATATTTAATTTACTGATAATTAATGTGTTATATATTTGTGTTGCCTTTTAATATATGTTTGTTGTAACGCTGTTGCCTTTATGTAACCTCAATAATTTCTTTGTGTAAAATGGTGTATACACCTTTGCCCCGTCGATAATAAAAAGACATGACTAAACACAATGAATAAACGATTACAAATTCTGTTTTTACTTCTTTTTTGTGCGGGCACCGCAAATGCCACAAAACTGAAAGGCCACGTTTACGATAAGCAAACTGGAGAGGCCATTGTAGGTGCAACAGTGGTTTTAGAGAACCCAAGGCGCACAACCAATACCGGATTAGATGGTACTTTCGAATTTAAGGATGTAAAAGCAGGTGGTGCCAAAATTAGTGTAAGCTACATTACTTACAAAACCATCGAGAAAACCTTAGTGATACTGAAAGAGGATAACGATCACTTAAAATTCTATATGGAGAGCGATTCGAAAAGCCTTGATGATATCACCATTAAATCGAATGCAGTGAGTTCTACCGATCAGGGAGCCAGGCGCCTGGAAAAAAATGCCCCACAGCTGATGAATATCGTATCAGGAAGGTCGATTGAGATTTCGCCGGATTTAACGGTAGCCAATGTGATGCAACGTATTTCGGGTGTATCAATAGAGCGCAATAGCAACGGCGATGGACAATACGCCATTTTAAGGGGGATGGATAAACGCTACAACTATACTTTGGTAAATGGCGTGAAAATTCCAAGTCCAGATAACAAATACCGTTATGTTCCACTTGATCTTTTTCCTTCTGATTTACTCGACCGTTTAGAGGTGTACAAAACACTTACACCAAATTTAGAGGGCGATGCCGTTGGCGGCGCCATTAATATGGTGATGAAAAATGCCCCAGGCTTATTGCAGGTAAATGCCAATGTTTCTACAGGTTATAGCCAATTGTTTTTCGACCGCAAGTTTGCCAGTTACGATGCTTCAGGTATTAATTATAAATCGCCTTACGAAATAAACGGGAAAAACTATAATGCTACACAAAACGATTTTAGTAAGGGAACAATCGATTATAAATATAAAAATCCTGCACCTAATTTAATTGGTAGCTTATCCTTAAGTAAGCGCTTTTTGGATAATAAGTTAGGAGTGGTGTTGGCAGGAAGTTATCAGAATACCTACCGCGGTAGCAACAGTACTTTTTACAATAACGCAGTTGTTGGAACCAATCCATATGCAACCATTACCAGTAAAAGTTACCGTGAGTATTCTGAACAGCAGCAACGCACAGGCTTACATGGAAAAATTGATTATGTTTTTAACAAAGACCACCAGATCAGTTTTTACAATGTGTACGTTAATCTGAAAAACCAACAGGTTAGAGATGCAATAACCACTACTTATAACAAGGATTATGATCCTATAGCAGGAAATGCCCAATTGGTTTTCGATACCCGTAGCCGTTTAACTGAGCAACAGATTTACAATTCTACGCTGCATGGCGACCATAAATTTTTTGATGATAAATTTAAAGTCCAGTGGTCGGCTGTTTATTCTTCGGCCAAAAACGATGTACCCGAAAATACCAGTATCAGCCTGAATGGGTTGGAGCAGAATTTTCAACGCAAACGCACCAGTTTAGTCAATACCAATCCGGTTACGCGCAGATGGGAACGCAATACCGACGAGGATCTAGCTGGTTATCTTGATTTGACTTACCATGTTTTATCAGGGACCCATAAACTGGATCTTATGGCAGGAGGGTTATACCGCGATAAAAAAAGGAGCAGCTTCTTTAATAATTATAATTTGGCTCAGGGAGCAGATCATGCAAATGATATTTATGGTGTGAATTTCCAAAATTATACCGACCTGAATCTGGTAGTCAGCAATCCAACAGGCGCGGTGGCCAATTCCCTTACCTACGATGCAACTGAGCAAAGCACTTCTGGTTATGGAATGTTTAAATATACTTCAGCTAAGTTAGAAGTAATTGGTGGTGCCAGAGTAGAACATACCAATCAGGGCTACAACCTGCTTTTTCCGGCAGGTGAATCTTTTCCAAAAGGAAATCAGATTTATACCGACGTACTACCGAGTTTAACTGCAAAATATTTTTTAACAGAAAAAGCGCAGTTGCATGCTTCTTACTACAAAGCACTTAACCGTCCGGGTTTTTACGAAATTGTACCCGGAAAAGTTGTAAACGAAGAATTTCAGGAACGTGGTAACCCTAACCTGCAACGTGCACTGGCTGATAATTTTGATTTAAGGTACGAACTTTTTCCTGGCGCTTCAGAGCAATTATTGGTTGGTGCATTCTACAAAAGGATAAAAAATCCAATTGAATATACTTTTCAGGCCGATGCTGTTCGTGGTCAGGATATTTATTATAGTCCAGGAAACTTTGGTACGGCCAATAACTACGGAGCAGAGGTAGATTACATCAAATATTTCAGTAAAATAGGTGTTAAGGCCAATTATACCTACACCCATTCGCGCATTAACACACTTAAAACCACCAGGGTGATCAATAGTACGACTGGAGATACCGAGCCAGCGAATGTTAATCAGGAACGCCCGCTTTATGGTCAGTCTGCACATATTGCCAACCTGTCCATATTGTTTAAAGACACAAAAAAAGGCTGGGATGCTCAGGTTGCCGGTGCCTATACGGGACCGCGCATCAACACCGTTTCGCAATTCTTAAATAACGATTTGTGGCAGGAAGGATTTGTTCAGGTGGATGCCTCTGCAGAGAAACGTTTTAAAGGCGGCATCAGTGTTTTTGTAAAAGCCAATAACATCTTAAATACGCCGACAAAATTATTTATAAAAGGTACAAACCCAGCAAATAACGATATCAAAGAAGATTTGGTTAAAAATGGAAACACCTTGATCAGAAGCGATTATTATGGACAGAATTATCTTGTTGGCTTCAGGTATAAATTCAATTAATAGCATTTAAAGAAACAAAGACATGAAATCAAATCAGATTTTTAAATTATTAATCCTTGTTGTACTGGCCGTAGCAGGATGTGAAAAAGCCAATATCGATGTTGATACCACTGCTGTTGATGGATCGGCAATTGGCGAGGTTTCAGGCGTTTGGGCAAAAGGCAGTACGCAGGTTATTAAAGGCGACATTGTAATTCCGGAAGGGAAAACATTAACGATTGAAGAGGGGGTAACGGTGCTGATGGATACAGTTGCGAAACCAGAAATTATTATAAAAGGTAATCTGTACGCACTTGGAACTGCAGAAAATCCGATCAGGTTTACGGTAAATGAGTTTTATAAAACCCCATCAAAAAAATTCGGAAAGCTTTGGGGAGGTATTTTAGCCGGCCAAACATGTGAGGAACTGGTGCTTGATCATGTAATTCTCGAATACGCAGGATCAACTACTTCAGATGCTTCAACATCGGTTAAAATGGGACTTTATAAAGCAAAAGCCGGAGAAAACTTACCCGCGCTCTGGTTTGCCAATGCTAATGGCAAATTAGTGGTTCAAAATAGCATCTTCAGAAACCTCCAGGAAGATTGTACTTACATTGATGGTGGAAAGATTATTTTTGCCAATAATGTGTTTTATACCACTGGCGTAACAGGAGGAGAAGCCATGAACTTTAAATCGGGCTGTTTGGCAGATGTGGCCTATAACCTGGTTTATAGCACCAATACCAATGCCTTAAAATTATCTAACACTGGAGATAAAACACCACAAGCCTATATTATTGCCTATAACAATACCATGGTGAATACGGGCTGGAGAAGACCAACGGCCAAAGGCGGATCGATCTGGCTGGAGAGCACAGTACGTGCCGATCTGTATAATAATCTTTTCGCCAATACCCGTTTTGGTGTAAAAAGAGATCCAAAAAAGCCTGAAGATAACCGTTCTGCTTATAGCAATAACTGGTATTATGGTTTCGATCAGGCGACTGTAAACCAGTTTCAGCCAACTGGCGATATTGTGGGTGGTAAAAATGATGTGATCAGCAATGTTGCCGGAGCAAATGATCCTAAATTTGTAAATTATCCATTAAACACTGCGGTTACCAATGCCGATTTTAATACCGCATGGGATTTTCACCTTCAAGGTAACTCACCGGCTTTGGGTAAAGGCATCACTAACTTTACCCGCCATCACCAGGCCGGAATTACAATGAAAAATGGTATCACCTATAGCTCACCTTCACCATCAACATTTATTGGTGCATACGGAACTAAAATATAAAATGAAACATAATAATATATTAAAACTTGCCGCTTTTGCGGTTCTAAGCCTGACCATTTCTTGTAATGGAGGCGCACAAAGCGGAAGTAGTACAGCAGTAAAGCCCTTATACGTATCCGATCCTGTCGATTTTGACACTGATGATCCTGCTATCTGGGTAAACCCGGATAATCCGGCGCAGTCTTTGGTAATCGGTACCGATAAAGATAGCAGTGGCGGTTTATATGTTTTCGATCTGAAAGGTAAAATCATCAGGTCAAAAACCGTAAAAGGCTTAAAGCGCCCAAACAACGTTGATATAGCCTATGGTTTATTGTTGGCTGGAAAAAAAACAGATATTGCCATAACCACAGAACGTTATACGCATAAACTACGCATATTTTCCCTTCCTGATATGAAAGTAATAGATAATGGCGGAATTCCTGTTTTTGTTGGCGAAGCAGGGGCAGAGTACCGCGATTTGATGGGGATTTCGATGTATACCGATCCAAGTGGAAAAATTTATGCAATTGTTGGCCGTAAAACGGGACCTAAAAACGGAGGTTATCTTTGGCAATACCTGTTAACTGACGACGGAAAAGGCAATGTTAAAGCAGATTTGGTTCGAAAATTTGGCCAGTATAGTGGTAAAAAGGAAATAGAAGCCATTGCTGTTGATAACGAACTGGGTTATGTTTATTATTGCGATGAGCAGGTTGGCGTACGCAAGTATTATGCCGATCCGGCCAAAGGGAATAAAGAACTGGCACTGTTTGGGCAGGGCGATTATGCTGTCGACAATGAGGGGATTGCTATTTATAAAACTTCAGGGAATAAAGGATATATCATGGTATCCGATCAGGGGGCTAAGCAGTTAAAAGTGTACGATCGGGTGGCTAAAACCAATACTGCTCATCCACATCCACTGTTAACCACCATTAAATATTCAGCCAATCAAACGGATGGTATTGATGTGGTTTCAGTTCCTTTAAACGCCGATTTTAAACACGGTTTGTTGGTGGCTATGAGCGATGATAAAACCTTTCATTTTTATAGATGGGAAGATCTAGCAGGTAAAAAATTGACTAGTGTAAATCCATAACATTAACATTTGTTTTTTGGAAAGCAATTGCAGGAGCATTTAGGGCGGTTCAGTCCTGCTCCCGCTTCTGCCAATTTGAAGGAAATCGGCATCTCGCTTCGATCAGGTTTAGGAGGCAGAAATAGTACTGCTATTATGTGTATAATAAACCGCTACCCCGCAAATAACCAATATCGTTAAGTTTACAGGGTTTTAACCATAGATGCACACAGATAAACACGGATTTCCATATCTGTGTGCATCCTTTTTATCTGTGGTTAAATTATTTTGATTTATGGCGAATACTTAACTATTGACATAATAAAACCCTCCCCGTTGCAGGCGGGTAACCAATGCCGTTAAGTTAAGGAGGAAACGTTATTTTGCAATTGCTTACTAATAAGATATTTGCGATACTATGCATTTCCACCCAGCTAGGCCACAGCACCGCATCCCCGTTCCACTTAAATCCGGCCTAACAAATTTTTCGGATTCTGCTGACCCAGCCACATCACTGGCCCTTAAAGAAAAATTTTCAGCCGGCATTTTTTGTTTTTTCATGGGCTTTTATGCTTTCAATGGCATTCAAGCTAGCTACGCTGGTCTTTTTGATGCCAAAAAGAAAGAGTCTTTCGGCGGCGGTGAGCCGAGGCAAGAATGAGCCTCTGGACAAAAAAAGGATATGCGTCGTTTATATTGATTTTTATAAAATAAATTATCCCTCAGACTTACAACGCTTATGCTTAACTTAATAATATTGGGCGAATGACCCGCAGCGTTATCCCCGCTTGCGGTCGTCACCATGATCTGTAGTGAAACAGAAAGCTGCGAAGTAAACCGAGCTCACCGAAGGTAGTTAGCAGTCTGATGAGATTGATCTAAACAGCAATATTATTCGATAATTTATACTCAGATGGGGTAATGCCCGTCTGTTTTTTAAAAAACTTACCGAAAAAAGAGGAGTTGCTAAAGCGCAGTTCCATAGCTACCTCCGAAATATTCATAACATGACTGGTTAACAGTAATTTCGCCTCCCTGATCACCATTTCGTCAATAACTTCTCCCGCTGTTCTATCGGTTACCTGTTTAACAACCTGCGATAAATGCCTTGGCGTGATGCGTAAACAGTTGGCATAATAAATTACACGTTTTTCCTTCTTAAAGTTTTCCGATACCAACGATAAAAAGCGATTGGTGAGTTCTGTCTTGCTATCATGAGCAAAAGGTATTGGATCTTTCTGTTTGTTCTTTAACAAAAAGAGGTCGTACAGCAGTTCCAGAAAGCTATTGTGCACAATATTTTTAATCTGCGGGGTATCTTTAGGTACATTCAGCTTTTTGTGCAGCGCAAGCATGTCGTAGTAAATGAATGTATATTCTTCTTTTGATAATGAAAATTTATGAGTAGGATCGTTCTGGAACATTCTGTAAGCTTCTCCGCTATTAAAGAATATACCTTTGTTTTTTAAATAACTTTTGTTAAAATGGATACTAATGAAAGAAACATCGCTGTTGTCCTTAATCTCATAAACTGCATGTGGAAAAATGAGTAGAATGTCTCTGTGATTTAATACGTGCTCTACAAAATTTATCCGAAGGTTCATCTTTCCCTTGGTGACCAGAATTAGGGCATAACTTGATACCCGGAAAGGTTCCGAACTGCAATAACGCGGATCACTGCTATGGTGAATTTTTGCCATCAATCCATCATTTAAAGAAAGCGCCTCTTCATGGTTTTTTTCTGAAAAAGTTTTATTGAGTAACTCTTGTTGCATAAAATCGTTCAGCGTTTTTTAATAATTTCTTAACAGATTCGATCATCTTTTACACTACAATTTCAGCCACCCTTTTACGGATAGTTTTTCGCCCTTTATCTGTCGGATTTTGCTATGACAAATGTAATGTTCGTAACGAATTTTGCAAGAACATTTTTTTAAAATGACTAATTTCTGATTGATTTTGGTGTTTTTGATTAAGAATTTTACGTATTTTAACCTGTTTAATTACAGGTATTTATCTTGTTTTTAGTGGTTTTGTACTTGTTTTTAAACTTTTTACTATTTTATAATAAAAGTCAGAATGTCAATTGGTCAATTCATCTGAATGTCACATTTCATCGATCCAACTTTTTGACCAATATATCCCACATTTGAACCTTTTTTTGGGTTCAATTCCGCGTTAAAATTGTGTTATCAAATCGTTTGGTTAATGCGGTCTTAATCTACCTAGTGATTTTGATCGCTACGGTAGCATTCAGGTACAGGCCAAATTTTCAGAACAGGGTTTTAAAAACTGAAGAATATAAGTGTTCAGCATGCGTAAAAAATTACAAGATAGAATTGCCTCTTTTAAGGATGCAGCGATAATAAAAGAAAAGGGATTATATCCTTATTTCAGGTCGATTGAATCAGGCCAGGATACCGAGGTGGTTATCAATGGAAAAAAGGTACTCATGTTTGGTTCTAATTCCTATTTAGGGTTAACCAATCATCCCAAAATAAAAGAAGCTGCAAAAGCAGCCATCGAAAAATATGGGACTGGCTGCGCAGGATCGCGCTTTCTGAACGGCTCGCTCGATATTCACCTCGAATTGGAAAATCGCCTCGCAGAATATGTGGGCAAAGAAGCCGCAGTGCTTTTTAGTACTGGTTTTCAGGTCAACTTAGGGGTAATATCCTGTTTGTTAGATCGTAACGATTATTTGTTGCTTGATGAGTACGACCATGCCTCGATTATTGATGGAAGCCGTTTGTCCTTCTCGCGAACCATCAAGTATGCACATAACGATATGCAGGATCTGCGCCGAAAACTAAGCAGATTACCTGAAGATGCCGCTAAACTGATTGTTTCTGATGGGATTTTTAGTATGGAAGGCGATTTAGTTAATCTTCCTGAAATGGTAAATATTGCCAATGAATTTGGCGCCAATATTATGATGGATGATGCACACAGTTTAGGAGTAATCGGTTTTAATGGCTCTGGTACAGCATCACATTTTAACCTTACGGAGGATGTAGACCTGATTATGGGCACTTTTAGCAAATCGCTGGCCTCGTTAGGTGGTTTTATTGCGGGCAGTACCGAAACCATTGAATATATTAAGCACCGCGCCCGCTCACTGATGTTCAGCGCGAGTATGCCGCCTTCTGCTGTAGCAAGTGTAATTGCTGCATTGGATATCATCGAATCGGAGCCTGAACGGATTGATAAACTCTGGGCCAATACAGAATATGCGAAGAAACTTTTGCTCGAGGCCGGTTTCGATATCGGGCACAGCAATAGTCCGATTATTCCCATTTACATCCGCGATAATACCAAAACCTTTATGATTACGAATATCCTTCAGCAAAATGGGGTATTTGTAAATCCGGTAGTTTCGCCAGCGGTGCCTTCCGATTCATCTTTGATCAGGTTCTCTTTAATGGCCACACATACTTTCGAACAAATTGATTCAGCCATAAGCAAACTAAGTGCTGCTTTTAAAGCGGTTAACGTAGAATTAGTAGGAAGCCAATCATGAGAGAACTGGTAAAGGTTTCTGGTAAAAAAGCATTAAAGGCATTTGTAGATTTCCCACACGAATTGTATGCGGCTGATGTAAACTATGTCCCTGAGCTTTTTATTGCCCAACGCGACTTGCTTACCCCAGGCAAACATCCTTTTTACGAACATTCGGAAATACAGCTTTTTTTGCTGTACAACGAAGGTAAAGTAGTTGGGCGCATTGCAGCAATTAACAATACAAACCACAATAAGGTTTACGGCGGACATGATGGTTTCTTCGGTTTTTTCGATTGTATAAATGATGCGGAAGTTGCCTTGCAGCTTTTAAATGCTGCACAGGATTGGTTATCGGAAAGAGGACTGACGAAAGTTTTAGGTCCGGTAAATTTTTCGACCAACGAAGTATGCGGATTACTGATTGAAGGTTTCGATGGGCCACCTGTGGCCATGATGCCATATAATGCGCCATATTATCTGTCGCTCTTAGAGCAAACCGGCTTTCGGAAAAATGTCGATTTAAGAGCGTACCGCTACACCGCGGGTAATTATAGCGAAAGATCGGTTAGACTGCTGGATAGGATAGAAGAACGCCTACTCCGTAACGAAATCGTGCTGCGTAAAATCAACATGAAAAAATTCAAGGAGGAGTGTAACGCCGTGAGGGAGGTATACAATAAAGCATGGGATAAAAACCTTGGTTTTGTACCGATGACGGATAAAGAATTCGACTATACCGCAAACGACTTAAAACTGATCCTCGACCCAGAGTTTTGTATCCTGGCCGAGCAGCACGGTAAGATTGTGGGTTTTGCATTGGCCATTCCTGATATCAATCAGATCCTGATCAAAATTAAACGCGGTAGGTTGTTCCCAACAGGTTTAATCAAGCTTTTGGCCAATAAAAAGAAAATTGATGGGATCCGTATTTTGTTGCTTGGTGTGGTAGATGGTTACCGTAAAATGGGGATTGAAGCTTGTCTTTATGGTCGTATCATCAAACATTTCAAGGCTAAAAACATGAAATATGCAGAGGCCAGCTGGACTTTAGATCATAACGATCTGATCAATAAACCTATTGAAGATATTGGTGGAAAACTATATCGTAAATACAGGATTTTAGAGAAAGCGATATGAAAAAGCGGGTGTTGATTACAGGAGCGACAGGATTTGTAGGGTATCACCTGATAAAATCTGCTTTGGCGAATGATCTCGAAGTGTATGCAAATGTACGTCAATCGGCCACTGCAGCACATCTTAAAGGTTTTCCAATCAACTATGTTGACCTTGATCTTTCTTCCATATACCTGTTGAAGGAAAATATAGAGGAAAAAAGATATGACTACATCGTGCATGCAGCTGCGGTAACCAAGGCAAAAAAACTCGATGATTACAATCAGGTAAACGCCATTTATACCCGGAACCTGGCTTTGGCGGCTTCAAAATCGGCGCACAGCATAAAGAAATTTGTATTTATCAGCAGTTTGGCTGCACTGGGGCCTTTAAATCGAAAGAATGAAAAACTGACTGACAAGGGGGCATCAAATCCGGTAACCAATTATGGGATCAGCAAAGCGCTTGCCGAGACATATTTGGCTCAGATTCCGGATCTGCCGCTAATCACCTTCAGGCCGACAGCAGTATATGGGCCGAGGGAGAAAGACATTTTCATATTGATTAAAACCATTAAAGCAGGGCTGGAGCTGTATATCGGCAAGCAGGAACAGGAACTAAGCTTTGTGTACGCCACCGATTTGGCCAATATTATTATAAAAGCACTTGCATCTGATGTTGTTGGCAAAAGTTATAACATTTCTGATGGGGCAGTTTATAGCCGTTCTGCACTCGCTAGCCATGTGCGCAAGGCCTTAAACAAAAAAACGTTGACGGTGAATGTACCTGTGCAAATGATTAAGGGCCTTGCCTGGTCTATGGAACGGTTATATGGCGTGTTTAATAAGATTCCTGCTTTAAATGTAGATAAGATAAAAGAACTCACGGCACTCAATTGGGGCTGCGACATTAAAAATATTCAGAACGACTTTGGTTTTGTGCCCGAATTCGGACTCGAACAAGGGCTTAATGAAACCATAAACTGGTACCGTAAAAACAATTGGTTATAAGATTTTAAATAAAATAGAATGAAACAACAAGTAAAAGCAGCTGAAGGCAAGCTGGGAATATTAATGCCAGGATTAGGCGCTGTAGCAACAACCATGATTGCCGGAGTTGCGGCAATTAAAAAAGGGATATCAAAACCTATCGGTTCGTTAACACAGATGGGTACCATCCGTTTGGGAAAAAGAACAGAAAAAAGAGAACCAAAAATTAAAGATTTTGTGCCTCTGGCTGGTCTTGAAGATTTAGTTTTCGGTGGCTGGGATGTTTACGAAGATAATGTTTACGAAGCGGCAATGAATGCCCGGGTATTAGACGCGAACCTTTTGCGCGATGTACGCGAGGAATTACAGGCCATTAAACCGATGCGCGCTGCTTTCGACAGAAATTATGTAAAAAACCTTGATGGTAAATATGTAAAAGATCTCGATAACCGTTACGAACTGGCTTTAGCCGTAATGGAAGATATTAAAAACTTCAAAGCAGAAAACAATTGCGATCGTATTGTATTGGTTTGGTGTGGTTCTACCGAAATTTATTTCGAGCCATCAGAAGTTCACGAATCGCTGGCTGCATTTGAGCAAGGTTTAAGAGATAACGATTTGCGTATTGCACCAAGTATGATCTATGCTTATGCCGCATTAAAATTAGGAATTCCTTTCGCCAATGGAGCACCAAACTTAACAGTTGATATTCCAGCCTTAATCGAACTGGCTAAAGAAACCGATACCCCAATTGCCGGTAAAGATTTTAAAACCGGTCAAACTTTAATGAAAACCATTTTGGCACCTGGTTTGGCGGCACGTTCGTTAGGTGTAAACGGTTGGTTTTCTGATAATATTTTAGGTAACCGCGATGGTTTGGTGTTAGATGATCCTGATAATTTTAAAACCAAAGAAGTATCTAAACTTGGTGTGCTGGAAGATATCTTTAAACCAGAGGTTAACCCTGATTTGTATGGCGATATGTACCACAAAATCAGGATCAACTATTATCCGCCCCACGGTGATAACAAAGAAAGCTGGGATAACATCGATATTTTCGGTTGGTTAGGTTATAAAATGCAGATCAAGATCAATTTCCTTTGCCGCGATTCGATTTTAGCTGCACCGATTGTATTAGATCTTGCTTTGTTTATCGATCTGGCTAAACGTGCAAACCTATCGGGCATTCAGGAATGGTTATCATTCTACCTGAAATCGCCACAAACGATCCCAGGTGTACCTGCAGAAAACGACATTTTTAAACAGTTAATGAAACTTCAGAACACCTTACGTTACATTATGGGCGAAGAATTGATCACCCATTTAGGTCAGGATTACGAAGAAGAACTGATAGAAACAGTATAGTGTTTATCCACAAATTTCTTTCAACGGCTCTGGGAATCGGGTATATCGGCAAGGGCGCAGGTACTTATGCTGCAATAGCAACCTGCATCTGCTGGCATCTTTTCCAGAGCCCTTATACCAACCCTTATTTATGGCCGGTGCTCTTCACTATGCTCATCGTGATTTTGGGGGTAATGAGTGCCGATCGGGTAGAAGAGATTTGGGGAAAAGACCACGGTAGGGTGGTGATTGATGAAGTGGCGGGAATGTGCATCACCCTCTTGTTTGTGCCTTTAAAATGGGAATACACCCTTATAGGACTTATTCTTTTTAGGTTTTTTGATATCCTCAAGCCGCTTTACATCCGAAAACTCGAAGAATTACCTGGTGGCTGGGGTGTAATGGCAGATGATGTGCTGGCGGGGATTTATGCAAATGTTATACTGCAACTGGTTGTTGTTTTAGCACTGTTTTAACCATGATGTTCACTTATCTAAAAGCACAGGCATCATCATTAGTGGCCTCGGCAACAGATTTTGGTGTGACCATCATTGCCGCAAATCTTTTTGGCTGGTGGTATCTGGCAGCAAGTATTACCGGTACGGTTACAGGCGGTGCTGTTAATTTTTATGTGAACCGTAAATGGGTTTTCGAAAGTGAATCTACAGCGATTAAATGGCAGATCTTAAAATACATTTTGGTATGGACAGGCAATCTCATTATCGTAACCGCGGGTGTGTTTGTGCTCACCCATTTTTTTAATCTTAATTATGTTCTCGCTAAAGTGCTTAGCTCAGTTTTAACCGGGGTAAGCTACAATTATATCATGCAAAAGCAGTTTATTTTTTCAAGTTAAATGAAACCGATCTATTCATTTTTTCTCCTCGTGGTGCTCAGTTTTATTTTGCAGGTAAATGCTTTTGGCCAAAGAACCGCAGTGTCGGGAACGGTGCGCGATGCCGTAACCAAAGAAACACTGCCGAATGTTTCCGTCTTTTTTAAAGACACTAAAATAGGCATACAGACCGATGTGAACGGAAAGTATACATTGGTTTCTCCCGATCCACAAAGCGAAATCACTTTTAACTATGTAGGTTATCGGGCAGTTTTTAAAAATGTTATGCCATCTGCAACGCAGGAACTCGATATTGCATTGGTTCCTGATTCAAAAGCACTGGATGAAGTGGTCATTGTTGGTGGAAAAAAGGTGAGATACCGCAATAAAGATAATCCGGCGGTCGAATTGATCCGCCAGGTAATTGCCCATAAAGATGAAAACCGGATTAAGAGTTACAATACGGTGTCTTTTAGGCAGTATGAGAAGATGTTGTTCTCGTTGAGCAATGTTTCGGAAAAGTTTAAGAACAAAAAGATGTTCAGAAATTATCAGTTTTTATTTCAGGAACAGGATTCGACCTTAATTGGCGGAAAAAACCTCTTGCCGGTGTACATTCAGGAGAAACTAGCCGATAGCTACCTCAGTAAAGATCCGGAAAGAAATAAAACTGTTGTTATTGCCGAAAAACAGGTAAACTTCGATAGCAGGTACATCGATAATAAAGGAATGAAAACCTATTTCGATAGGATGTATCAGGATATTGATATCTATAAAAATAACATCTCTGTAATCAGCAACGAATTTCTAAGTCCGATTTCGGATGGGGCACCTGCTTTTTATAAGTTTTTTATTACCGATACGTTAAAAAATCAAAAGCCTGAGGTCATCGAGCTGTCTTTTACGCCACGCAATACAAACGATATGTTGTTCGAAGGAAAGATTTATGTAACGAACGATAGCCACTACGCCGTTACGGGTGCTTCATTTGGGGTAAATAAAAACATTAACCTCAATTTTGTACGTGCATTAAAAGTCGATCTCGATTTTGAAGCCAACAACAAAGGCAAATACAGTTTGAGCAAAAGTAATCTGTTGGCCGATTTTGGTATTGGCAAAACCAAAGGCATAGGTTTTACCGGCGAGCGCACCGTTACCTATAAGAATTACCAGTTTGATACGGTTCTGCCTGATACTATTTTTCAAGGGAAAAGTACCGTTGTGCGGGCCGATGCAGCAAAAAAAGACGATAAATTCTGGGAGCAAAACAGACTGGATACCATTTCGAAAAACCAGCTGAAGATTTACGGCAATATCGATACCCTGCAAAACCTGCCGTCTTTTAAACGGACGATGAAAATCGTTACGCTTTTATTTGCTGGTTATCAGAATTTAGGCCCCTATGAAATTGGCCCGGTAAATACATTTTATAGCTTTAACAATGTAGAAGGCTTAAGGCTGCGGGTGGGCGGCCGAACAACGCCTGAACTGAGTAAACGTTATTATTTCGAAAATTATTTGGCTTATGGGATTAAAGATGAGAAATGGAAGTTTTTCCTTTCCGGAACGTATTCGCTGAATAACAAATCGATCTACGAATTCCCCCAGAACTACGTTAGAGCCAGTTTTCAGCGCGATACAAAAATTCCCGGACAAGAACTCCAGTTTGTGCAGGAAGATAATTTCCTGCTCTCGTTTAAACGTGGGGTAAATGATATGTTGCTCTACAACGATTTTTATCGTTTAGATTATGTTAAAGAATTCGAAAATCACTTTTCTTATAACCTCGGGTTTAAAAAGTGGAGCCAAACGCCTGCCGGCGGACTCAATTACCTAAACGGCGCAAATCAGTCTGTTAACCGGTTAAGTACCAGTGAAATTTCCCTGCAATTAAGGTACGCGCCGAATGAAAAGTTTTATCAGGGCAAGATCTACCGTGTGCCCATTGCCGATCGTTATCCGGTATTTAATTTGCGTTATACCGCAGGTTTAAAGGGCGTTTTCGGTGGCGAATACAATTACCATAACTTAATGGGAAGCATCGATAAACGTTTTTATTTATCGCAGTTAGGCTATAGCGATGTAACTTTCGAAGGTGGTTATATCGCCGGAAAAGTGCCTTTCCCTTTATTGGCCATACACCGTGCCAACCAAACTTACGCTTATCAGCTCAACTCTTACAACCTGATGAACTTTCTTGAATTTGTGAGCGATCACTATGTAAGCATCAATATCGACCACAATTTTAACGGCTTCTTTTTTAATAAAGTACCATTGATCAAAAAATTAAAGTTGAGGGAAGTGGTGTCATTCAAAGCCCTATATGGTGGGTTGAGAAATGAAAATAACCCAAATTTCCAATCGGGGCTGTACCAGTTTCCCGTTTACGAAAATGGTGCACAAAGAACTTATGCATTGGGTAACGAGCCCTATATGGAAGGTAGTGTTGGTGTAGGCAATATCTTTAAATTATTAAGGGTCGACGTGGTGAAGCGGTTCAACTACCTCAATAATCCGGAGGTTTCGGAGTGGGGAATAAGGGCAAGGGTAAAATTTGATTTTTAAGAAATAAGAAAAAAAGCTATGGAAAAAAATCTGAGGGACAGCCTGCAACAGGGCATATATAAAGTGATTAACCCTTTTGTAAAGGGATTGATAAAAATAGGTTTAACGCCTAATGCGGTGACGACCATTGGCCTGATCCTGAATATCGGTGTGGCGGTTATTTTTGTGCTCGGTGCCGAAAAATCGAACCGCGGCGATATGTCTTACATCGGTTGGGGAGGGGCACTGGTGCTTTTTGCAGGCCTGTTCGATATGCTCGACGGTCAGGTGGCGCGATTAGGCAACATGAGTTCGAAGTTTGGTGCTTTGTACGATTCGGTGCTCGACCGTTATAGCGAAATGATCATGTTTTTGGGCATCTGTTATTACCTGGTTGCGCATCATTACTTTTTAAGTTCACTATTCGCATTTATCGCATTGATCGGCTCGATGATGGTGAGTTATACCCGTGCAAGGGCCGAGGGATTAGGTGTGGAGTGTAAAGGCGGTTTAATGCAAAGACCGGAAAGGGTAGTAACCATTGGCGTTTTTGCCATAGCCTGTGGTATTGCAGGTCATTTTATTGGCGGCAATTACAAAGTTTATGTACCAGGTGTTTCATTCCATGTTTTCGAAACGATGTCGATTTTTACCATGCCCATTACCCTAATGGCGGTATTAACCAATATCACAGCTGTTAAAAGGTTACAGGAAGCCAAAAAAGGACTCGAAGCGCAAGAATTTAATGAGCGAAAAGGAAATAACAAAGCTGCATTAATTGCCGGTTTGGTATTAATGGGAAGTTTAACCGGAATGCTTTCTTTTAATGCAAACGCGCAGGGATCAGATCCTTCTCCGATTACTTTTCCAACACCAAAAGATATTAATAATCAGCTGTTTTATTTACAGCGCGATCCAAATACCAATACCATTATCTGTCAGTTAAATGTAGATAAAAATGGCGTAGTGAATAAGGATCAACCTGTAAATGTGTTTTGGATGCGCTACGGAGATAAAGGTGAAAAGAAAGAACTGAGTTATATCCAGCGGAAATTTGCTTATGGTATTATCAGCAAAAATCTGGGTAACGGCCAGTTCGAACTGCGGTTTACCTCGCATAAAAAACTGCCGATGTATTTAAATAAATCTGGTGCAGATAAAAAATACCATGTTTTTGCCACCATTAACAATAAAAAAATGCAGCTAGAACGGATATTCCTTCGGATTGAGGGCGGTACCTTTTGGTTTCCGAATGTAAAATATGTAGAAATAAAAGGTTTTGATGCTTCAGAGCCATCAAAAGTGTTAGTTGAAAGGATTAAGGTTTAGCGGAGGGCGTTCTCACAAAGTTCGTCATTGCGAGAAGGCTTTTTCAGCCGACGAAGCAATCTTAAACTATGGGGGCTATAGCGATCGCTTTAAGATTGCTTCGTGCCTCGCAATGACGACCCATTTATTAAAATTTATATCGATTTGTCAGTCTGAGCGGAGTCCGCTCTACACGTCATTTCGAGCGAAGTGCAACGAAGCCGGGAAATCTAAAAGATAGATCTCTCCATTTCGCCTTGCTTCAGTCGAGATGACGACCGAATGTAAATAGAGTTGAATGTCAGTCTGAGCGGAGTCGAAGACCCTTTAACACAGTTTAAAGATCTCTCCATTTCGCCTTGCTCCAGTCGAGATGACGGACTAGATGAGGAGTCGAAGACCAGTTAAAAATATTACCAATGAAAAAGAATTTTGTTTCAAATTCGACAGCATCTATCAGGATGTTTAAAAACGACTTTTTAGAAAGCCTATCAAAAGTTAGGTTTTATGTGCCTTTAATTGTTTATGTTCCGGTTATTGCCTTTCTTTTTTGGAAAGCGCTTTGGGAAATCGAAATGCCTGTTTTGAACTTTGCAGGTTGGTTTTTGCTTGGCCTTGGCATTTGGACAATCACTGAATATATCTTGCACCGCTACGTGTTTCATTTCGAGCCAGATGTGGAATGGGGCAAGAAAATCCATTTTATTTTTCATGGTGTACACCACGATTATCCCAACGATGCCAAAAGATTGGTCATGCCGCCCTCAGCCAGTATTCCTATGGCTTTGGGTTTTTATTTTCTTTTCGATTGGTTATTGCCCGATACAGTGGTTTACCCATTTTTCTCAGGCTTTATGATCGGTTATCTCTTTTACGATATGGTACATTATGCACTTCACCATGCCAATTTTAAAAGCGGTTTCTGGAAACAGTTAAAACAGCACCATATGCTTCACCATTATTCCGATTCGACCAAGGGTTATGGGGTAAGCTGGACTTTTTGGGATCATATTTTTAGGTCTAATTTTGATAAAAAATAACATGCAGCAAGAGGTATTGCTTAAAAACAGTTTTTATAATCTTCGGAATATTTATCTAACAGTTGCTATATCTGTTGGATATCTATTGTTATCAGTACTACTGGTTGGCTTTAAAACCGATCAGCTGGTGCTGATTTTTATTTTTAATGCTCTGTTTTTTATTTCGAAGGGAACCAGGCAGTTTATCCTCGGCTTTTCAATCTTTATTGTCTACTGGATTCTGTTCGATTACATGAAAGCCTTTCCAAACTATCTTTTTAACACGGTACATATTGAAGATTTATATGACTTGGAAAAAAATACTTTCGGCATTAATTACCATGGCTTAATACTTACACCCAACGAGTATTGGAAAATAAACAGTACTGCATTTTTGGATGTATTGACCGGGTTTTTCTACCTGATGTGGGTACCAGTTCCCCTGGCATTTGCTACTTATCTTTTCTTTAAAAATAAGGAACAGTTTGTTCGGTTTTCACTCACCTTTGTTTGGGTAAATTTGTTAGGTTTTGTGTTGTACTATGCTTTCCCGGCTGCACCACCATGGTATGTGCAGGAACATGGCTTCGAATTTATTGCGAAAACTGCTGGCAATACTGCGGGATTGGCCCGGTTTGACCATTATTTTAACATTACACTTTTTCATGGCATATACAGTAAAGGTTCTAATGTATTTGCGGCCATGCCATCGCTGCACTCATCTTATCCCGTTATTGTTGTTTATTATGGCTTAAAAAACCGGTTGGGTAAGATCAATATTTTTTTTGCTGCCGTGATGATTGGCATCTGGTTTTCGGCTGTTTATACCAGTCATCATTATACGCTTGATGTTTTAGCCGGATTAAGCTGCGCATTTTTGGGTATCATTTCTTTCAATTATTTAATGCGCAATACAGGTTTGAAGCACTTTGTGAAAAACCTGATCAATGCCATTAGTAATTAGGCAATCAGGCATTGATCCGTCTAATACTGTCTTTAGTATATTATGCCGAAAGGTTAAATGGTGTTTGGCTGCTGCGCATTGTTACTGCTTGCTTATTGCTTTTTGCTTTCGCAAGCAGGTAAAATTCTACACTAGCGATTAGGATGAGTGTATAGCCAAAAAGTTCGAGCGATTCTTCTGATACATTCTTCACATCACGGGTATATTGATTTTCCATAACGGCCATCCAGAACACTTTTCTACCATATAAACGTGCGAAAATATAAGTAGTTAAAATTCCGGATAACAGCATCCCAAAGGAAAATTTGTTTACAAAACCGTTTAGGTTAGAAAAAAAGAGTCCTTTATTTCTATATACAATAATAACTGCAAGAAAAAGCAGACCAAAAGCGCCGGTTTGCCACGCTCCATCATAAACATGTTCATCAAGAAAAGCGTCTTGCTCCCTGATGAGAGACGCCATTGTGAAGCTAAATAACGCAAAAGCAAGTGGGAATGATGATTTATGTTTAAATGAAATATAAAGGTAAGTAAGGGCACTTAATAGTAGCAGCAAGCTCTGTACATATTCTACAATTGATTGTTCATTGAATTTATTACGTCCTGCTTCATGCTGTACATTCCACTTCAGAAATTCAGACAATAAAACCATTATTGAACCATAAATAAGAAATCGGATAATAGCAGTTTTTAAACCGCTGGGGCTTGATGAGATAGTGGGACTGACCATTTTTTATTGAATTTGTATTGTCATCAGCTAGAAAAATTAATAAACATGGTTCTGCCGATAAGTTAGATTACAAATTTCGCTCAAGAACCATTGCTAAAAAAGGTCTATAAATCCTAAAAATTGGTTAAAAAGTACGAATATTCCGAAGTTAAAATATAGTTTTTTGTCTATGTTATTCAATTAAGCTAAACGCTTCTGGATTTAGAAATTACAGGCTGCCGGCATATCTATGGTTAAATTATAAGCCGTTTGATCTATTTTTTGATTTACCTTATAGGTTTCGCCGCCAAAAACGATCTGGAAATCATAGCTTGCATTTTGTGCCAGCAAATTTGTACTGATATTTCCTTTATCCATATAGCCCAGGTATTGAAAGGCTGCATTGCTGCCTGCAGCACGAAAGTAAACATAAACGCTTGGCCTGATCTCTACATCCGTTCGGTTAGGGCATCGGCCGGTAAACGTTAAAGAAACATTATTATAAACCGGAGGTGGTGGCGTAACTACGGGCGGCGCAGTTGAGCCTGTTCGGGTTAATTGGATGTTAACCACCTGTTGTTTCTTTTCCGCCGAGAAGGTAATCTGTCTGGATTCTTTGTTGTATCCTGGGGCATTAATTTCAGCAATAACACTAATCGGCTGATCTGCTGTGGGAGCAATACTCGGGTGCAGGCCTATGGTAACCATGCCGGCACTTAACTGGATATTCTTTTTACCTGAAAGTTCATAAATATTGCTGGCGGCATTGCCTGATATGGTGATGGTTGAATTTGCAGGAGCGGGGCTCCCATCTTGCCCATCTGTAACATTTATCATTGCGGTGTACTTTATTACGTCAGTATCGATTACAATTTTTATATTTTCAGTAGGCTTTTTGCAGGCAGAAAGTATGCACATTATTAGTACCATACACATTGTCTTTATTCTAAACATGATCTTAAATTTTTACAGTTTAAAATTAAAATTGATTTGAACAGTTGGGAGCCAGCGATAATCTTTTATGTTGTTTTGTAGTTGGGAGGTTTGAGATGAATTGCCTTCCAATAAACCTGTACCTACTACTTTTGCCTTTGGTTTGCTGAGGTAATAGGTCCCTACATCTACATTAATGTTAAATTTTTTGCGGGGGAAGGTGTGCGCAAAAGCTACCCCGAGGTAAGGTGCAAGGCCTCTCCAATCAACTGAAAGGTCTACATAACCGATTTGGTCTTCTGTGAGTACCAAGTCGCCATATTTATAATCGTCAGATGGAATTACCCTAAGGTTGCCCTTTGCTTTAAAAAAGTAAGAAAAGCCGCCAACCATGCGAAACCATGCAGCATTTTTAAACGGTACATAATCTGCAAAAGCATGAATATTGTAAAAATCGGCTGCTACATTGGATGTGGAATTAAATCCTGAAATTTTGAATACGTCATTTGCTTTAATTGGGATGAAGTTAAGGCCTCCTCTTACAGCAAGTTCTGGCAATACCCCGTAAATAAATTCAGCGCCAATACCTTGTGTACCTACATTTAACTGAACCGATTTTTTATTCAAAAGACTAACAAAACTGCTGTCGTTTTGTGCTTTTAGCTGCTGGATAACCAGTATAAGTGATAGAATTAGCGTGCATCGGAATAATTTCATATTATGTGGGATTAAGGTTTACAAATTATTAGTCCCGTTAATTTGATTGCTATAGCTAAATATCTAACATCAAATGAGTTAAAAAAGTTCGGATTATTTTAAATGAACATTATAAATAAGCTTATATGGGTATCGCCTATGAGTAACCTGATACCAAGTTAAAACAGCTTGCAGGAAATATGATAAGTGCCATAAGTAATTAAAAAGCCCAATGGTTGATCGTTCACGATCAACCATTGGGCTTAGAGAGATAATTTATTGGAATTAGGAATGAAACTAATTATTTAACGCTTATCCATTTGTTGAGCATGTTATCTGGTGCTTCCAGTAAGAGTTTATAGAAAGAGGATGGGTAGTTTTTAAGATCTGCAAAATAATGTTGCTGACTAACGTCAACCTCTCCTAATAAATGATAGTCATCTTTTCCTCCTGTTTTAAACGCGTTGGTAGTTGCCAGCAAAATTTTTACTTTTCCTGTCTTTTCCAGTGCTTTCCAGCTAATGTCGAGGTGGTCTTGTACATAATTTGCTTTTAGTGCTGATATGGAAACTGGGCCAATGAATGATGTACCGTCAATTTCCTGTTTTACACTTTTTGGTAGTTTTACGTTAAGATAATCGGCAATGGAAGGCATGATATCTACTATGCCAAGATCGAAGTATTGAGCGTAAATATTCAGGTTTTTATAATTGCTCACCATCCAGGTAGAACGTTGACGCTCAGATTGTCCACCATGTCCGCGGCCAGTTTTTTCATCACGTCCATGATCCGTTGTAATTATAATCAGCCAATCTTCTTTAAATTTCTGTTGACGGTAAGTAATGGCATCCCAAATCTGGCCCATTTGTTTATCCAGCATCTCAACAGCATTATAAAACGCTGGACTATCACCGTATCGATGTCCCATATCATCCGTATATTCCAGGTATACCCAGGAAAGATCAGGCGCCTTATCATGAATGGTGTTTGCAGCCTGTTTAACTACTTCCTCATCAATAAGGTGCATGTAGGCCGAATTTTTATCATGTTTAAAACGAACAGTATCTATCTCAAAACCATCTGCTACAAAATCAGGCTTAAAGTTTCCTGTTTCAGGAAGGCCGTCGCCAAGCAACTTCGTCCGGTTATCGGTCCAGCTGGAAAAAATTCCTGTTTTTTTCTCAGGGTATTGATTTTTAAACAACCTGAAAATGTGTTGATAATTGTAATTGGGGGCTTTAATGTCGTTATCTGGTACATTGTGTTTGTTTACCCATGTTCCAGTAAGTAAACTATTATAACCAACGGCAGATATGGTTGGTGTTTCATTGTAACTTGCTTTATCACCACCCACATGCATACGCGAGTAGGATCCTGCTGAGATGATCTTTTTGAAATTAGGTAACTCCAGACGTTCCATTACATCGGCAGGGATGCCGTCGGCTATTACATAAACCACTTTACGAGGCCTATTTTGAGCAAATCCCGACAGGGATAAAGAAATACAACAAGCGAAAATAATTGTCTTTAATAACATAGTTCTAGTATTAGAAAGTGTGTGGAAAATATTCATTTTCAACTGTTCCATCATCGTACATTTTAAGTATTGCATATCCGGGTGGCGTTTCCAGATAATAACCTGGGCCTGCCGATTCTGCATCGCCCTTGCCCCACCAAAAACCACTCATGGCTCCATTGCAACAGTATCGAACACCATTGTAAACGGTTTGATCGGAAAGATGGTTATGGCCACTCAGGCAGATTTTTACCTTATCGCGGTGTTTGTAGAAAAGATCTTTCAGTTTTTTACAATCCGAATGTCCGCCACCAACCAATACCTGGGTGGTGCCTAGGATTGGATAATGCGACATGAGCAGGGTAGGTGTGCCAGCGGGCAGGTTTTTTAATTCCTGCTCAAGCCAGTTATACTGCTCATCATCAAGCGAAATTTTGCTGTTATTTCCATCAAGAATGATAAAATGCCAGTTCTTTTTGGAGAAACTATAATAACGGTTAGAAATTTTCAGCCGTTTCACAACATAGTTCTTCCCATACATTTCATCCTCTTTTGTGGGCGCTTTCCACCAGGTATCATGGTTGCCAATACAGCTGTGTATTTCGTATTTATCAATTGTTTTAATGCAATCATCCCAAATACCCCATTGTTCGGTTACCTGATTGCGTACTACATTATCGTAAGAAGCATCGTTAATCGAATCTCCTCCGTTTAAAAAGAAATCAACTTTATATTTGCTGATAATCTGTTTTAAACATGCTTTAAATCGCTCAGGAGCATTTTCTCCGGCACGTATGTGCACATCGGTAATATGTGGGACAGTAAGCATCAGTTTTTTACCTTTTGGTTTATCCAAAAATGCTTCTGAAGCCAGCGCTGGTAATGTACCTGAAAATGCAGCACCTGCTGAGATCCCTATGGCCTTTAGTAAAGACCTTCTTTTTATTTCTGTCATCATTACCAACCAAAAATTTGTTTAAGCTTAGGGTTTAGGATTACTTGTTGTTGCGGAATAGGGCGATAATAGAATTTTGGTTCCTCAAAAATTCTAACCACATTTTCTGTTACGATATTACCTCCAGTGTTGCCGTTCTTTAAATAAACCGTTGCATCAGTTCCGATTAATCCTGCACGGTAATAAATAAGTTTTACCCCAAGTGAGTTTTTTTCTTTCTGGTCTTCGCCAGGTATGGTTGCCGTTCTGTCAATCAGAATAATATCTTCAACCCCATCACCCGTAAGATCATATTTGCCCAATCCGGCGAAGTACATGCCTTCAGGACTTTTGGTTAGCAGTTTACCCACCTTCCAGCGCATTAAATCGTCAAAGCGCATGTTTTCGAAAGCATATTCTACCCTGCGTTCCCTCCTAATTTCGAGTATAACACCTGCGTTAGCGGTAACATTTGGATATTGCAACTGCAACGCAGGATCGGGATTGGCGTTTGCCGTTGCCAGATTAAGATCAGGCAAGCCTGCTCTTTTGCGAATTAAATTTACCGATTGGTCTAGCTGCGTCTGTGTTAATGTGCCTAATTCGGCAAGTGCTTCAGCATAGGTTAACAGCACTTCTGCATAACGGTATACCGGAAAATCTACACTATTTAAGATCGAGTTATCGGTACTGTTTACATAACCTTTCAACTGATGATAACCTGTAAAGTTTTTATTTAAGCGCTGAATATACGGTGTAGGATCGGGTACTCTTATCCACCCCGGGTAAACCATGGTCTGCGACATTCGCGGGTCACGGTTTTTAAATTCTGCTACAAAACCCAGTTGTGCGTAGTTTGCTACATCAGTAAACCTACTTCCATCTCTCATTAAGTAGGTTTGTAACAGATCTTTCGCTGGTGCCTGCTCATAATCGCCAAATACAGTCGAATTCACATTCTGGCTTTTGCTCTTACTCAGGTCGAAGATGTTAACCAAAATCACTTCGCTATTGGCAGTTAAATCCTGACTAGAGAAAAGCGTTGCATAATCTTGTTCCGGCTTTCCTGTATTGTAAATGTTAAATTTTTTACCAGCGATGATCTCACCAGAAATTCTTGCTGCAGTTTCTAAAAAAGTATTTGCTGAACTGCTTAAATTCAGTTCGTTATGGTATTTACGATAAGTACCCTCGTAAAGTGCTGCCCGTGCATACAAAGTAGCTACTGCCCATTTCCCTGGAGTACCCACCGGAACGCTTTCCCGTACATTTTTATAGGCAAAATCCAGATCTGCCATTATACTGTCGGCAATCAATGTCCTTGAATCACGAGCTTTGTAAAGTTCTTCATCGCCTGGTTCCAATGTGCCTGAATACCAGGGTACATCAGAAAAACGCTTTACTTTATCCAAGTAGAATTCGGCACGGTAATACCTGGCCAAACCTGCATAGTGGTTTTTAACGACAGCAGAAACCTGCGCTTTTCCATAGTTTTCCAGAAAGTAATTAATGTTTCTTAATCTGCCCCAACTCCAGCCAGATGTAATATTCTGGGCATTCGTATTGCCCGTCATGACATTTTTTACCTCAACTGCCGCGGTGGTGGCTACGTTATCTGTACTCTGATCGTTAAGATAAGTATTGCGGTCTGGCTGAGAGAGTAGCCCATTTACGTAAAGCGAAAGATCACTTTCAGTATTAAAGAACAGGTTGGGGGAGATGGAGGTTTGTGGAAAACGGTCCAGCCCAGCTTTTTTACAGGCTGCGAGCATACCTGCAGCTGCAATAAATACGATATATATATACTTTTTCATTTTTAAAATGATTTAAATGTGAGGGCTTAGGTTAAAAATCGAGATTTAAACCAAAAGCATATCTGCGTTGATAAGGATATGCCCAGGCACTTGGTCCTTGATTAACTGCTTCAGGGTCGATAAACTTCTTGATCGAAGAAAATTCATATAAGTTTTCTCCTGTAACAAATACACGAAGACGGTTTACATGGAATTTTTTGGTCCATTGAACCGGTAGCGTATAACCAAGCGATACATTTTTGATTCTTAAGTAAGCACCATTTAGCAAATATTTGGTTTGGGGAATATCTAAACCTGAGCCATAATTGGCATCAGCAAGCCACGATTGTAATACCGGGTATTGCGAATCGGTATTGGCATCAGCAAGTCCGGCAGCAATATATGAAGCCGAGTGTTTAGCCCTTTGCTCTGGCGAATCGGCTGCTCCACGGTAAAAATCAAGGTTCCAGGGGTAAACGTTGGCATATGGCTGTTGATAAGGCCCCCAAAAAAGATAGTGATGAGGATAAAAGTCTCTTTTTAGCACACCTTGTAAAAATACAGAAAGATCAAAACCAGCCCAATCCATATTTAGGTTGGCACCAATGGTATAACGGTCAGAACTGTTTCCAATGATTTTTAAATCCTTAGGATCGTTTGAGCTCAGTCCTTTTTCTATTTTCTTGTTGCCGTCAAGATCTACGTATTTTGGCCATCCCTCAACAATAGAAAGGGCACCCCATGGAATAAGTGCAGACTCATCTAAAGCAGCAATTTCTGCTTTACTGCGAAAAACGCCATCATTTTGTAGTCCCCATATCTCCCCAAGAACCTGTCCTTCACGGTAATTTGAAAATAGTTTCTGGTCATTTTTGAACTTTGTAATTTTGGCTTTAGAATCGGCCAGGAATACTTTTGCATCAAAGCTGAAAGGTTTCGAACCGAGATCAAATCTATCTCTATAAGTTACCGAAAGTTCCCAGCCCTTGGTGCGCAGATCAGCTGAATTCTGGCGTGGTACACCGGTACCCAACACACCTGGCAGTTCCTGTCCGGCAGTAAGCATGCCCTTAGTATCGCGGATATAATAGTCAAATGTGAAAGAAAGTTTGTCGTTCAGTAATCCAATATCAGTACCCATATTTAAGGTAGATACCCTTTCCCATGTATAGGTTTGTGGATCTACGTTTAATCCTGGGGCACCGGTGATAATCTGGTTCTGGCCATTACCACCAATCAGATAACCTGAAGTACCAGTGGCAAGTGATTGGATATGACCAAAGTCGCCAACATTCTGGTTCCCAAGGTCGCCATACGAGGTACGTAGTTTGAAGGTAGATACTGTAGATAATAATGGTTTAAAGAAATCCTCAGCACTTGTTATCCAGGCAAGTGATGCAGAAGGGAAAAATCCCCAACGTCTATCTATCGGGAAACGCGATGAACCATCATACCTTCCGGTAGCTTCTAGGATATATCTGTTTTTGTACGTGTAATTTAATCTCGAAAAGGCACTATTGGTTGCATAAGCCGAATAACCTGCACTGGCTGTAGCCGTACCGCTGGTAAGTGATAAATATGGCAGAGAAGAAGAAATAAGGATATCTTTACTCGCGTTTACAGTAGAATAGCTATAATCTTCGCTATTAAAACCTACCATTGCACTGAAGAAATGATCGCCTAGCGTTTTTTTATAGGTGCTATATATGTTAAAGGCATTGTTATACAGGTAACCATTGTTTTCGGTTACTGAACCGTTTCCACCTTCTTCGCGGATATCATTTGGACCATAGCCGATTTTGTATTTTTTACTATCGTTATGTGTTTTCCAAAGCTCACGTTTAAAAGATGCATCAGCATTTACCTGAAGATCGCCTTTTAAAAATAAAGCTGTAGCACTGGTAATATTCTGGAAACCGAACATATTTTGAAGGTTGTTTCCTCCATCAACAAGTTTTGCAGCCAGTTTACCTGCAGCGGTATTTGCCCAGGTTCCATCAGGGTTTGTAGCCACATCGGTGGGCATGAGGTAATACAGATCGGTAATGTTTCCGTTGGGAAGTGCCCTTTTGGTCTGATAAATATTCAGGTTATTATCAACTTTAAGCCATGAGAGTGGAGAAAAGCCCACTTTTGACCTTAATCCGTAACGGTCCCAATAATCGGCGGTAAGTTTATTTAAGCCATTATCTCTTGAGTAATCTGCAGAAAGATAATAGGTTAAAGGTTTTTCGTTTACCGTAGCTCCTCCCGAGAAGGTAAGGGTATGACTTTTGGATAAACTTGAGTTATTAAAAAAATAATTGTACCAATCGTTGCTGCCCATGTAAGCCCATTTGGTAGGATCGGTTGGGTTTAACCGGGTGTCGGCTATGGAAGGATTATCTGATCTTTCTTTAGCCCATCGATAATACTCATCATTATAATTTACATAATCCCAGGGTGTATTATCGGTAGAGGTTTCTAAAACCCTCGAAAAAATATACGGATCGGTTACCGGTTTAGGCAGCAAAGTTGGTTTTGCCCACGATTGGAAGGTATTGTAGCTAATTACATTATTGCCTGCAGCACCTTGTTTAGTGGTGATCAGGATTACCCCAAATGCTGCACGTGCACCATAAATGGCAGCCGATGCTGCATCGCGTAATACTGTAAACGAAGTGATATCAGACGGGGTTAAGCGTAACATATCATCATTGCTTGTAGCAGGGATCCCATCAATAACAATTAATGGTGAGCCACCATTAATGGAAGTATATCCCCTGATGTTGATGTTGGGTACACTGCCGGGCGCACCACCTGCATAAGTGATATTCAGCCCGGGGCTAATGCCCTGCAGGCCCTGTAATACATTGGTTACCGGTCTCGATTCGAGCTGCTTGCCAGAGATCTGATCAATTGCACCGGCAACATTGATTTTTTTCTTTGTCCCAAACCCAACTACCACCACCTCATCGAGGTTGGCAAAGTCCGGAGACAGCGAAACATCGATTTTTGTTCTGCCATTAACGGCAATTTCCTGTTGCTTGTAGCCGATGTAGGAAAAAATAAGGATGGCATCAGGTTTTACACTGCTTAAGGCGTAAACACCGCTGCTGTTGGTAGCGATGTGTAGGTTTGTCCCTTTTACAGTAATGTTTACGGCAGGGAGCGTTTCACCCGTCTTTGCGTCAGAGACCACGCCTTTAATGGCAATCCCTTGAGCAAAGCTACTAGCGGATAGGATCAACAGCGTGAACATCCAGAATAGCTTTTTTTTCATTTTTCTTAATATTTAGTTGTTTGATTTGGAATGATAGGCAATTTCAGCGGCGCTAAATTGAGCATATCATGTTAAAGTTAAGTTAAGACTAAATTAATATATTAATTGAATGTTCATTCAATCTATTGAAAAAAATAAATTTGCAGAATACAACTACTTTTGATTAGTTTGCCTAATTAAATTAACTGCACGATGGGACGTAAAAGCCTAAAAGAGACAAGGCGATTGGAAATTATTAAGGTATTTTACCAAGTGGCGAAGAAAGAGGGTTACGAAAATACCTCTATTGCCAAGATTGCTAAGGTGATGGATATTAACCCAAGCCTTATTATTCATTATTTCGAAACCAAAGAAGGACTTACTTATGAACTGATCGATCATATACTCGATCGGTATTTACTGATTTATACGATAAAGAACAAAGGGAAAGCAAAACTAGACGATTTACAAGCCACTATTGAAATGCTGTTTTCTAAAAAATGGAACCTGCTTTTTGATGATGGATTGTTTTATACCTTTTATGCTTTGGCATTCAGGGAGAAAAAGATTAAGTTGAAGTATAAACTTATTTTAGATGCGCTTCGTAATGGTCTTGCCCTGATGATTGAACAGTGCAATGAACAGCAGATCACAAATGTGGAGAACCCTCAGGTTACCGCTGATTTTATTTTTGTACTGGTAGATGGTGCTTATTTTTACCTTTCAATGGAAAGCGATAAAAAAGCATATTTAGATCGTTTAGCCTATTATAAACAAAAGGCATATGATACCCTTTCTATATCACCCCTTAAGGCTGTTTCTGCTCCCGTTTGCTAAACTGCCTGCTTAAAGCATACAAACCAATAGACATCCAGAGTACATTTGCAGCGGCATTTGGTAGATCGTGGGTGTCTAGCGCCGTTATAGCTAAACATAAACCACCCAGTATGTTAAGGGCCTGAAAAGAGAGTGAATCGGCACGGATTAATTTCATGCTTAAAAAAAGATAACCCATTGTACAAAATAGCACTCCAGACCACCCGATAATTGACATCACTAAATTCATCATGTTGTATTGTTTGCTAGTAAAGCTATGAAATAATGTGATTACATCTATAGGAATCAGCGGGCAAAAAATCGCTTTGGTTTAGATTTTTGCAGCCTAAATAATTGCTGAACTAGATTTGTTTGCTGCGTCACATATTTTAAACAGCACTGTGTATTTTAAACACAAACTGTTATATTTAGCTGAAACAAAAGTAAATATGGATTTGAACATGGTTACCCTTAACGTGATCAATTACATTAATGATTATGATTATTATAACTCGCTCACAGATTTAAATAGCGATACAAATTCAAAATCTTTTACCAAACTGAACGAAATCAGGGAAAGAAATAAACGTCATATTACAGAGCTTTTTCCGAATGTGAAATTTCGCGATAGTAGAAACCAACTACTTGCAGTGGGCAGTTTCAAACATGCGGTTAAAGCGAAGATCGAAACATTATCAAAGAAGGAAATAGAGGATTATCTCGAAATATTTAAAAAAGATGCTAAAAAAATAGCCAGGTTTTATAGAAGGATCAGGAAATAACTGCGAAAATTCCCTGGTAATGAGGTGATAAACCTGTTTTGGTATTGAACAGGTTATTTTATATTAACATTAGCGCTGTATTTTTGGTTATCTATATGGTTAGTATAAGTTTTCAATTTTTTGCATCATGACAGCAGCAATCGATTCAATCGACAACGACCATCTTCAAGGCGCATGCCCATGTGGTAAGGGTGATAAATCGGATATGGAAAGAATTCCAAGGACATTTATGATGAAAACCCTGTTATTCTGGTTACCCATGAAACGTTATAGGTGTTACCGCTGCATGCGTAACCGCTGGATACTTGGAAGAAAATCACATCAAATCAGCCGATAAAAATCTATTCATGTAAAACCAGTATTGCTTTTACTGATTGTTCAGGACCTCAAATAAATGAATTGGTAGCTGGTTTAAATCGTGTTGTAGGTTGAATGATGATTGTTAATAAGGAAAATAAGCAAATTATAATAAGAAAAAGGGAACACCTAGTGCAATTGCTTGGTTTTCCCCATTTTCTATACATAATATAAATCCTATTGAAAATATTGAGAAAGATCTGTTAATCTTCCACCTGATACATAAATAGATCTGGTTGGTGTGGTAACTGCTGTTCTGGCATCTGCAATTACAAATAACTTTGATTTTCCTGCCTCAAAATTTATCCCGTTTTCAGCAAAGGCTGCAGTGATTCTACCCTCATTAGGCTTTAACGTATAACCATTGAGCACTAAAGGCGTACCAGGGGTGTAAGGCTCGGTATTGGTTCCTTTTTCAACAATATCAAAACTGTAAATATAATTTGGCCCGGGTAAAGGAGGTAGTTCTATCGAATTAAAAGACCCGCTTTTAGGTAAGGTAAATCTAAGCTCGGGTGTTACTTTGGTTCCGGCAGTTGTATTCGATGCAGTTTTAAGCCTGGTATAGAAAACAAGGTCTACATCAACATTTTTAAATTGATTTGGAAATGTAGTTTCAAATTTAGCCGTCAGCATCATGTTAGCAGGATTAACAGGGGGATCAACTTTTACATTATCCACTATTTTAATGCCATCAAAAAAGAAACCAATATTTTGTTGTGCCGTGGCCGATTCGATTGTCTTGGTTAGGAGAATAGCAGTTTCTCCTTTTTTGCGGACGGTGATTTCTCTTGTGGTACCTTTATCGATCAGGACGGAAGATAATTTATCTATGGCGCCGTTACCTGAAGAAAATACAGTCCCATCCAACAGGAATTCGAGTTCGCCAGATAGTGCATAGCCTTTAAGTCTTAATGAAATGGCGTTGTTATATATTTTGGTCCCATCATAAAACAGGCTAATATTCTGATCGAATGGAGTAGCCATAATGGTTCTGGTAAGCAATATTTCGGAAGTACCCTTTTTTCTGATTTTTAAAACGGCATTCTGGTCTTTTACGGCAAGCAAGGTTTTTAAACTGATGCCACCTGCGGGCGGAGTAGCTATTATACTGTCTTTATATAGGTATTCGAGCTCAACACTGGTTGTTCCACTAATACTTAGCTGGATAATTTTAGCTGGTTCTGGTTGAAGAAGTGCTGCCTTGCGACAAGATAAACTTAAGGTTACAACAGCAAAAAGAAGGAAAAGGGTAAAAATTTTTAGTTTCATATAAAGGCTCATTATATTTAAAACAGTTGCCTGTTTTTATAATAAAGAGACCATACCCTAGGGTATAGCCTCTTTGTGTTAAGAGAGAAAAAATTAGAATACTAGTTTAGACCAGCCAGTTGACCAGGTTGGTAAAGTAACCGTAGCTGGAGAACCTGGCGTGTTGTACCATGGTTGGCTTACACCAAAATAACTTGCGTTGGTTGGGTTAATAACTAATGAGTTACCACCACCATCAACGTAAGTGCCAGATGCTGTAGTGATTGCGTTAACGAAACCATGAACAGATGTAGTACTGATGCTTGAAACACCGGCTGGAGCATCTGCATCAAATGCAATACCGGTGTTGTAACCAGATACAATTACATCGATCAAATCAACTTCCGAACCTCTACGCTCGCGGATACCGTTACGGTAACCTAAACCGGCAATACCTGAAGGATTTTCAGTTCCGAATATACTTACGTTAATTAAAGTTGGGTGTGTTTTAGGGGTTAGGCTAAATGTAGCATCTTCTGCAGTCGCATTGTTATCAGATTCGATACCGTTTGAATCACTGGCACCGCCGCTTGTACTGTGTGTAGCGTTTTTATCAGCAATGGCTACTGCATCACTTAATGTACCTGTAAAACCGTTGTCGAAATCAAATTGATCGTCATCAGAAGCTAAAGCAATTAAATTGCTTGCGTTAACTGTACCACCGAAAAATTCGAATCCATCGTCAAGACCGTAAGAAACCTGTACGTGATCGATAGTAGTACCGTTACCAACACCGCCTAAAGTTAAACCGTTAACCTCAACGTTTGGAGCCAACTGGAAACCAGCATACTCAATACGTACATATTGGAAAGTACCACGGTTATCGGCATCGTTAGAACCTCCGTAATGGAATTTAGATTCGTTTGCTAAGCCTTCAATCAGTTTATCACCAACGTTGATCGTTGCATTACCTAAAATAATTGTACCACCAAAATCGCCAGGTTTGCCTGTTGTGCTGGCATCACCATCTAAAAGGTAACGGCTGGTAAATACAATCGGATCAGCAGCTGTACCAACGGCATTAATGGTACCGTCTTTTGCTACAACCAATACACCGTTTTGTACACCAGGCGTATTAACTGATGCTTTGATATAAGTACCTGCCTGGATGGTTAAAGTTGCACCGTTTCTAACGGTTACTATACCGCTTAATTCATAAACGTTTCCTGCTGTCCAGGTAACAGAGCTGGTAATGTCTCCGCTAACGGTTACAACCGGTAATGATGATTGTGAATAATCTGCTGCTGAAGTGCTGCGGTTGTTGAATGAAGCTGATCCACCTTCATTTTTTTTACAAGCTGTAAAAGAAACAGCAACAATTGATAAAAGACCGATTAAATTTTTGAAATTTTTCATTTTCGTTTTTTGTTTTTCATAGGATCTTAGGTAGGATCCATGTTTTTTAGGTTGATTTTTTTGTTATTTAGAAGCAGGGGGCAGATAATTCCTACTTTTTTATGGAAATAAATGCCTACATATCACTAAATAGGATGTTTTTTATATCTTAGTATTTCTTATAGATAACTAAGCAGATCTGTTAGCTGCCCTTGGCTTTTAACTTAGGTTTTTAAAATATTTCAGGTTTATCCTGGATTGGCCGTTCCACTAGAAATGATCGGTTTAAACGAAGGGTTCTGATACAACCTTTCGTTTTTTTATGGCCGTGCAGGAAACTTTGTTCCTCCTTTCCTTTTTAATGGTGTAAGCTTATTTATACTGTTTTTCATGGTAGTTTTAAAAATTATAGGTAATAGAGGTACTGTAGGTACGGCCGAATTTTTGAGAGAACAGGACCTGATCGCCATCTTCCAATTTGTTTGTAAAGCCGGGTTTTAAGCGGTTTAAATTACTATAGTCAGCCGTTCCGGGAACGTAATCGGGATTACGCTCATAACTTCCTGTATTTCTGAAAATAACCGATGCTTTATTAAGCAGATTGCCCGCATTTACCTTTACCTCGAACCTTCTTTTATAAAATTTATAACTCACCTGTGCGTCAATCTGGTCTCTCGGGTTTTCGTATTCGATGCGGTTAAGCTCTGCACTAACAAGTGTTGTTTTCCGCCCTGATTTATTGTAGGCAATATTAAACCCAAAATGCTCATCCACATACTGTAAACCTGCGTTGATGAGGTAAGGAGATTGCCCGTACATATTTCTTTTTACTTTGGTATTTACAACCATTTCGTTTCCATCAGGCCCGGCTGCTTTATAAGTACCTACAACATCGGCTTTTTGCAGTGTTAAATTGCCATATAGGGTAAACCGCGATAATAGGGGAGCGCTGGCAATAAAACCAAGGTTTTTTCTAAGCTCGAATTCTAAACCATAAACCGTCGCCTCGTCGGAGTTTAGGATATAGTAAAAACCACCACCACCATTAGAAAGACTAAAGGTTACTTCAACAGGCTTATCAAAGCGCTTGTAAAAGGCACTTGCAGAAATGATTTCGCCTAACCCAGGGAACCATTCTACTTTAAAATCGTAATTTTTAATTTGTGTACTCACTAAACCTTCGTTACCAAACTGTGCATCGAACGAAGGATCGTACCTGAAAAACTGGCTGTTATCCATTAATTCGGGTCTAATGGTTGTGTTAGAAAAAGCAGCCCTGATATTAATCTGTTTGGTTGGACTATAGGTAAGGTTGGCCGATGGTAACCATCTCCATTTCTTTTCGTATGGCAAAGCAAAAGAACTTAATCCCCTTACATTAATGTCGTTACGCAGTTCGGTATATTTATAATACTCGGCCCTAACACCCCAAACTAGTCGTAATTTTTCGGCAAGGCGGTTATCCAGCATCATATAGCCAGCTTGTGTAATACTCTTTCCTTTATAACCGTTTAAGAAATAGTTGTTGATGTAGAAGTTATAGCCATTATTACCGATTTTAGCCGGATCAATCATTTGGGCAATCGGGATATACCTTAAACTATCGGCTATTGTCGGGCTTTGCACCAGTGATGCAATTTGCCAGTTTAATGATCCTTCTTTATGAATACCAAAATAACCTGTTTTGAAAATGTTATTTAATGGCCCGGTTTTAAATGGGATGCTGGCATCTCCATTCCACGCAAAATGATGTTCATTATTACTGTAGTTATGGCGTGATGTGGGTTTGATATAACCTTCGGTTTGTGCACTCGATGCATAAAAATACTCGTAATCATTACCTGCTTTTCTTAAGTTTTGTGTGGCAATGCCAAGGTCTTTCTCTTTCCGGTCTATAGATGTTCTGGATAAATTCCATTCTAATTTTACCTTTCCAGCCTGGTGCTGACCGTTCAACTTATTTTGTAACAGATCGGTATAAGTAGGATCATCTGCTTCTACAATCCTGTTGGGCTTTAAGCCTGCAGTAAAGAAAGCCCCACCTTCATCACTGTCATAACCAATGGTTCGAACAAGATCGTTATTGTAGATGTGCGTATAGGTATTGCGTAAACTGAACTTGTTCTTGTTCAGCTGTATACCTACATTTAACATAGCCCCCAAAGTGGTGTTAAACATATATTTACTGCCGGTATTGGTGGTGTTTGGATTCCAGTCACTTCTGGTTTGCTGATCGATGGTGTTTATATTCTGCGTATTGCGGTAGTTTAGCGATGCCGTAAAACCCAGTTTTTTGTTATTGGTGGTATCAATCCCGATCAACTTGCCGATAGTAAACTGATAATTTTGCGATGGGGCAGTTTTATATTGATACATCGTGAAATTATCGTTTGTAAATTTCTGACTTTGTGCAATCAGTTTCTGCTTATACTGCTCATCTTTAAGGACATTGTTGGGGGCAATGGTACGGTCGGTATGTTGAAGATCTTCGGGGAATTTTCTCCGGCCATCATCAAAACCGAGGTAATCGTTTTTACCACGTTGATGACTTAAAAAATCTTTGCCTGTACTTTGGTCGTTGTAAGCAGTACCCGCAGTAAAGCTCATAAAATTTTCAGTGGGGATATCCTTGGTGTTAATCTGGATCAAACCACCACCAAAACTGCTGTTCATATCGGGGGTAATCGTTTTACTTACCACTACGTTATCAACCAGGCTCGAGGGGATTAAATCGAAAGAGAAATTTCGGGTTTGCGCTTCAGTACTCGGCAGGGTAACTCCATCTAACTGGGCCGTATTGTAACGCTCGCCAATACCACGCACAAGTACCAGTTTATTGTCTATCGAGCTTACACCGCTGATGCGTTTCAAACTTTCACCGATGTTTTTATCCGGAGTTCTGGTAATCTGCTCGGCGCTAATTCCATTGCTGATTTCGGATGCATTTTTTTGCCGGGCCAATAAACCCTCAACCGATGCTTTTTTGTAACTGGCCGTTACCACCACTTCCTGAAGGCCTTTTGTATCAGGTTTTAACGAAATGTCTAATGGTGTGTTTTTGTCAGCCTTTACGTTAACCTCGCTGATGCGCTGGGTAACAAAAGAAATATAGCTTACCTCTATGGTATAAATGCCGGGTTCAACGCTTAAAGTATAACTTCCATCGCTGGCGGTTTGCGTGGCTTTTCCTGTTTGGATAACCTTAATGGAGGCACCAGGAAGGGTTTCTCCTTTTTCGTCGAATATTTTTCCCGATATCCGGCCAGGTTTTACAGGATCTGGTAATTTGTAGAGTAGTATGGTATTACTTTCAGCAAATTTATAGGCTACTCTTGTTCCGCTGAGAATTTTTCTGAGGATTAATTCAATCGGCATATTTTTTACTTCGAGGCGTATCCGGCTATTCTGGCTGAAAATCGATTTATTGTAATTAATCGACAAGCCTGCTTTTTCTTCAAGTAGTGAAAGTGCATCAGGGATGCTCATTTCGGCTATTTTGATGCTTACATTGTTTTCTCCTGGTGTTTGCTCAAAGCTTTTTGCTATAGCCAGGTTAAATAAAAAAGTACATAACATTAACATCACCGCCACTGGCTTGTAATCGAAATGGATAATATATTCTTTTATATATTCATAAAATCCTATTTTCATAGGTTCAAGATGTTTTTTAATTCTCACGGGTTAAAAACTTTTGTTTAGGAGCTGGATTGTTCGAGCAATCCGGCTCCTTGTTTGTGTTAAGAGGTTTAATTTATTTTTCATAGGTATAAATCCGGTAATGTTGCGCATTCCTGCTGCGCCATAAAGTATAGCTAACCTATCATTGGCAGCCCTCCCCCCATACGGTAAATGTTTTAGTGCCTGTATCTATTTTGTATTTCAGGTGTTTCCCACTCATCACATGAAGTTCTTCCATTACGTTGCTTATGCTTTTGTTCGAAAAGGTGGCATTAAACCTGCATTGATTGAGTTTATTACTCTTTAGCTCAATGTTTACATTGTAATATCTTTCCAATGATTTGAGCATATTTGGTAGCGTTACATCTTTAAAAGCGAAGCTGTTTTTGATCCATGCATTTACTTCTGTTACCCGTTCAGTGTGTACTGTATAATTATGTTCCTTTAAATGATAAAATAGTTTCATGCCAGGAGTAAGTAGCGAAAGTTCTTTTAGTTTACCTTGGCTGTTCTCCGAAACCTTCACTTTACCAGTACGTACGGCAACACTAAAGGTTCCATCTTTCGGGTAAGCATAGATATTAAACGAGGTTCCCAAAACCTGTGTCTGCATCTGGCCGCTATGTACAATAAAGGGGCTGGTGGTATCGCGCTTTACTTCAAAAAAAGCTTCTCCATCAAGCTCTATTTTTCTTAAACCGCCCTTCATAAAATGTGATGGCCAGGTAAGTTTACTTCCGGCTCCCAGGTATACAATAGAACTATCAGGTAAAATCAACCTTACTTTCTCGCCTTTTTGGGTGGTTTTACTTAAAAAAGCAATGGCTGTTTGTACAGGTTGTTGCGCTTTCTTATATGCATACCAGCCAAGTGATGCAGAAATGATGACCACAATTGCGGCGGCATATTTTAATAGCGGGAAGAGTGATCGGCTTTTTGGTTGGCGTTCCTGAACTTTATCCCATATCTGTGCCAGTCCTTGAACTGCGGCTAAAGAGTAATCGGTTTCTCCCCTTTGTTTTGTCCAGGCTTTTTCCATTACATGGTGAAATTCAGAATCGGCGTTTGCCGGGTCGGCAAGGTAATCCATCAGGATTTTTTCTTGCTCCGGATTGGTTTTACCTGCTAAGTAATGTTCAAATAGTATTTTAATGTTTTCTTTCACTTTAATGTTTGTAAGCTTTTATGCTGCGCGCTACTGTATATATGCACGAAACTTTGGATACAGCTATTCAGCAAAATATTTTTTTTAGAATAAAATGTAAAGTCCTGTTTAACAGGTGATTAATTTTTGTGATCGGAGGTAGGATAGATCCTGACCATGAAGTAGCTATTAGGCCTAAAAATCAATAAGCACAGCTAATCAAACAAGTTCAGGAGGACGCGCCGCTTGGATTGCGCCAGAAAAACCTTAACGTCCTTATTCCTTAAGGATGGAAAACGGATGTAAAAAATTAGGAGAGGGAACTTATCTTAACGCTCCACGCCAACTGGTTAACAAAACAACACCAATAGAAAAGATAATATCGTTTCTGGAGAATAAGTGTTAAAATATTTCCGCATTATACCCAGTGATTTTTTGAGGTGATTGTTTACCGTGTTTTTGGAGATACCCATCAGTTGAGATATTTCCTCATGCGTATGGTGGTCATTTCTACTCATCAGGTATATTTTTTTTACCTGCGGAGAAAGACTTTCTATTGCTTCCTGCGCAATCTGTTTAGTTTCTTTGGCATTAAGTTCGTCTTCTATGGCATTAAAAGACTGCTCATGCTTAAGGTTTTCGCTACTGTAAGCTTTTTCTCTGGCTTTTTTACGAAGTGTAGAGAGGAAATTATTGCGGATAAGTGTATAAAGAAAGGCATCGAAATTCTTTTGCGGATCTATCTTCGATCTGTTCTCCCAAAGCCTTACAAAAACATCCTGCGTAAGTTCTTCAGCTTCTTCTTTGTCCCGTGTAAAATGGTAGGCATAACCATATATTTTTTTGCGGTACTGGTGGTAAATTTCATTAAATGCAACTGAATTGCCGGTTTTTACTGCATTCAGGAGTTTTGCGTTTTTAAAATCTTCCAACTGTTCCATAAGTAGCGGTTATGGGAGGCAAGTTAGCGGTCGCGTTTAAAGTTAATGTTAACACAATGAAAACCTTTTCTATCACTTTAATCGGTGCGTAGTTACGATACTCTGTTGGGCAGATTCTGCCCTCGAATCCATTAAAATATGATCAGCACGAAAGCGCTCGGAAACCGCATTATTTATAGCAATCGATGTTTTGATGGCTTTGCCAGTTATCGCAGCGATTGCTGCTTTTACCATAGGATCTGCAACATCACCCAGTTGAAGCAAAGGCAAAATACTCATTTCATTGATTGCGATATCGGGGTTGATTCCGGCACTATACCCACCGCTGCCATTTGCATTAAAAAGTTTATAAACAATCGGGTGCATCTCCCAGTTCACCTGTTTCGGAATTCTGGCATCAAATATCCTGAATGATGCTTCATCTTTTCCCCTTGTTTTTTCGCCAATTAACACCACCTGAATAAAAGGTTTAAGGTTATTGATCATTACTTCTGATGCAGATGCTGTAGCGGCTGTTGATAAAATATAAACCCGGTTTAGACTAAGGTTTTGTTGCAAGATGGTGTTAAAATTTACAGTACCATCAAAAGTAGCTGCAGTACCAATAGATTCTGTTTTGGCTCCTCCATTTTTATTGCCCCTGTAGGTAATGAAAGGTTTATCGAACGATATATTTTTAGCGATCATGGTACATAGTCCAGCTGCCTCTGCTACCTGACCACCAGCGTTATAACGGAGGTCGAGGATCAGTTCTGATACGCCTTCTGCTTTAAAGTTACTGAAAACAGGAGTGAGTGAGCTAGCCAAACCCCCATTAAAATCCAGAAAATAGAGGTAACCGATTTTTTTTCCGTCGCTTTCTATAACCTTGCTAATCTCCCGTTGATCGAGTATTACACCTTTGCTTAAGTCAACAGTGCGGGTATCTGTCCAGGTATTGTTGTTCAATTCAGCTAAACCTATAGAAAAACGGTCGCTGTTTAAGATTTCGGTTTGTAAAGCCTGTGCATTGGTAGCAGTTAAAGTTTTGCCGTTAATTTTACTGATGTAATCTCCGCGTTTTAAACCTGCTCTAGAAGCAGGAGAATCCTTTAATACAACTTTAACGATCCCGATAACCTTTGCGCTGTTTTGGTCGCTTACCGTTGCATAATCAAAGCCAAAATTTCTATTGCTCGGTATTGTGGTACTTTGGTCGTTAGGGATGTTGATATAGGAAAAACGATCGGATACATTGCGGATGGAATTAAAAAAATCTTTTGGTGATAAACTGAGATTAGGATAGGCGGGCAATTGCTCATTCCAGTAATAGTAGCGTTTAAGGCTATCGAGTATCCAGGTGTTGATGTTCTCGTTGCTTCCAATTGGATAATCGGGATTTTTACTGCCCTTTTTGCAGGATGGCAGAATGGCTAAAAATAGAATGATAAGATAAATGCTGTAATAAGTTGTTCTTTTTAAGAGTGTTATGGGGTTTGTCATCGCCTTTTCGAATTTTAGGAACAAACTTAAAGCTACTATTGTTAACTTGAGATTAATTTTCAAAGTGGACTTATCTATCGCATATTTGAACAAGAAGGAGATATTCCTGTTCCAGGCAACTACTTAGCTGGAGGAAAATCCAGTTTGGCTGTATATAGAAATGGCTTAATTTACCTTCAGAATGGTAAACCCATTGACGCCAAAAACGGAAAAGCCACTTATTTGATTAATAATAAGAATCAAGAGATATATTAAATTTTTAAGCTGAAAATAAAAGATGGCGTATCATAAAGGCGATTTCAGCCCAGAAGGTGTCATGTTGAGCCTGTCGAAACACCTCAAAGAGTATTTAAACAGGTCCTTCGACAAGCTCTCCACAGGAGTCCTTTGGGCAAGATGACAAATCTATATTTGTGATACAACCTCTTTTTGTTTATTTTATTGCTCCAAATGCTGCAAAATAAGAGTTTTTATGCAGGATCTCGGTAACACTGAAACCAACTTTTTGCAATAATGCCAATTGATAGTTTAAAGAACGTGGGGTATCTTCATATTCAATATAATCAAATACCTTTTGCTTATATGTTTCACCGCCAAGTGTTTCCAGGTAGGCCCCGTATTGATCTTTAAAAAGGTTATCGATCAAAACTGAATCGTGCGCAATGAGATCTGAAATCCAGACACTACCTCCAGGTTTTAGCGCCTGGTAAACTTTTGTAAAAACAAGTTCCCAATCGGCATCAGTGCGCAAATGATGAAATGTTGCAGCAGCAAGTATAATATCGAAATGATTATCGGGTAAATTAAGGTTCCGCATATCGTCTTGTATAACGGTTACTGTTCCGGTAGTTTGTACCGATACCCTATCGCTTGCCCGTTCCAGCATCGGTAAACTTAAGTCGTTAAGTGTACAGTTAAGGTTTGGGATTTTACTGAGCATTTTTAACGTGTAATTCCCCGCGCCACATCCAATATCCAACAGTTCTTTTGCATTTGGATTAATATATTTGGCCGCTCCGGTGCAAAGCTCCATGGTAAGTGGCGCATCGATGGTGGTTTGTTGTCCACTCTCTAAGTTCGAGAAACGTTCTACATCATTATCAAACCTGGTTTTAATTTCTTCATTTGTTGCCTTATGCGAATAATCTTTATTCATTGCTTTAATTTTTTTTGTAAAGTTAGTGCTGTTGATCATATTTGTAAAATATCAATTTTAGCATAAAACGATACCTATTAAGTATTATAGATATGGAGCTCAGACATTTGTTGTATTTTAAAACTGTTGCAGAAGAACTTCATTTTACTAAAGCAGCAACAAAACTTTTTATCTCGCAGCCTCCTTTGAGCAGGCAGATTAAAGAACTGGAAGAAGAACTCGAAGTACAATTGTTTACCAGGAGTAATAAGCGGGTTGCATTAACAAATGCCGGAAAGTACTTTAAGGCTGAAGTAGACACCATGTTTGCCAAACTAGAAGAGAGTAAAGAAGTGGTTCGTAAAATTCATGAAGGCGTTAGCGGCGAATTAAAGATTGGCTACATCAGTTCGGTTTACCAATCGCAACTGGCAGAAATTTTAAAATTGATGCACCAGGAATTCCCTTATTTGAAGACGAGTTTATTCGAAGTGCCCACACTTGCTCAAATTAAAGAGCTGGAACATGGTGGTTTAGATGTGGGGATTTTAAGAGCACCGGTTCTATCAGAAAAATTGAAAGTAGAATCTTTGTTTTTTGATCCATTTGTAGTGGTTATTCCTTTAACAGACCAAAAAATTGATGCGAAAAACGGACTTGCTGATTTTTTGAGAAAAAGCCCGTTTATATTCTTTAATAAAGATTTTGCGCCTCAGTATAACCAGAAACTTATGGAAATTTGCCAGCGGATGGGCTTTAGTCCCGATATTACCCACGAGGCCAACAATGTACACTCCATATTACAATTGGTAGAAGCAGGCCTGGGGGTATCTATTTTGCCATTGTCGTTAAAAAAACAATATGCACAGTTGAAAGTATCTTTTATTGAATTTGATGCTATTCCGGTCAACACAGAGGTGGTACTCGCTTATAAAGAATCAAATAAAAACCCGGCATTAAGCTGGTTTATTAAACATTATGCCGAGTTAAAAATCAATTGATTTTCAATAAGATAAGTATAATGAAATCCAGTACCGTTAATCAATATACATTGATTAACGACCGATGAAATTGTAAGAAAGGCCGTTTTCTAATGGGAGGCAGTCGTTTTTACAAATTTCAAAATCCTATAGCCACTCATTGGGTATTATTTTTCAAAAGAAACGGTCAACTGCATAAAACACGGCCAGTAAAATCGATTGATGTAAAATTAGCCCCAAAAAGGTAGTTGATTTCCGATTTTCTACCATATCATTTCCGATTTTCACCTCTTTTAAACTTGTAAAAGCACAAATTTGCCGCAACCAAGATCAAAAGCCTGTGTTAAGGCTTAACACAAAATGAATTATACAAGTTTACCTAACCCATGTAAGAAATTATTGTTCGCCATATGTTTTCTGGCTACAGTAGTTATTGCTCATGCACAAAAGGCAGCTGATGAAAAAGAAGCAATGAAAAATCTGCTCGACAGGCAATTTGAATTTGCACAGAAACAATATCAGTTACTGGCCAAAAACACACCGGCAGACCGCATGCCTAAAACCTATTATGCAAAAAATAATAAACTGGAAACGAGCGATACCAAATGGTGGTGCAGTGGTTTTTATCCAGGTTCGCTACTTTACATTTACGAATACACCAAAGATATAGGTACCTTAAAAGAGGCAGAAAAACGCCTTGCCGTACTAGAGAAGGAGAAACATTATACCGGAAACCATGATTTAGGTTTTATGATGTTCTGTAGTTTCGGCAATGCCTACCGCATTACAGGTAATGCGCGATATAAACCAACCATCGATACAGCTGCAGCTTCGCTTGCCACGCGCTACCGCCCCGCTGCTAGCGTAATTCAATCTTGGAACAGCAGTAAACAATGGAAAGGCCCTGTCATTATTGATAATATGATGAATCTGGAGTTGTTGGCATGGGTGTCTGATCATGGTGGCGATTCGAAATACAAGAAAATTGCCATCAGCCATGCCGATACTTCGCTTAAAAACCATTTCAGATCGAACTATAGTTCCTACCATGTAGTAGATTACGATATGACGACTGGCAAAGTACTTAAAAGAGGTACGGCCCAGGGCGCATCTGACGAATCGGCCTGGAGCCGAGGCCAGGGTTGGGGATTATACGGTTATACCATGATGTACCGTTTTACCAAAAACAAACATTATCTCAATCTGGCAAAAAACATCGCCAGGTTTATTATCAACCACCCAAATATGCCTGCCGATCAGATTCCATACTGGGACTTTAATGCACCGAACATTCCAGATACTTATCGTGATGCTTCTGCCGCTGCGGTTATTGCCTCTGGTTTGTTAGAATTAGGACAGTATGCAACAAAAAGCGAGCGAAAATTATATGTAGGCACAGCAAAAAAAATGATCATTTCACTCTCATCTGATGCATATACTGCAAAGCTCGGTGAAAATGGTGGTTTTTTACTAATGCACAGTACTGGGGCATTACCCCTTAAATCTGAAGTCGACGTTCCGCTAAGCTACGCCGATTATTACTATCTCGAGGCGCTAATGCGCTACAAAAACTGGTATTTATAACACATAAAATGGAAAGAAGAAAATTTATAGGTGCGTTGTCATTAACCGGCGTATTTGGGCTGTTTAATCCTAACGAAATTTTAGCCGATACAAAAACTAATAACAGTACAAGCGCTCAACCAAAAAACGACAGAGAATATTGGTATAAACTGCTGTATAAAATTGCCAGCCCCGTTGTTTCCAATTTAGCCAATGGAACACTGATTAAAAATATGCCAGTAGTTACGGCACCGAAATTCGACTCCAGAACACCTGCTGTATCGTATTTGGAAGCTGTTGGCCGTACTTATGCCGGAATTGCACCCTGGCTTTCGTTACCTGATGATGCTACAACCGAAGGTGTTTTAAGAAACAAGCTGAAATTACAGGCCATTCAGGGATTGGATAGCTGTTTTGCAGTAAATAGTCCTGATAAACTAAATTTTACCAAGGATTATCAGCCGATTGTTGATTCAGCCTACCTGGCACAAACTTTTTTAAGGGCACCTAAAGCCCTATGGGAGCCGTTAAAGCCCGAAACAAAACGCGAAATTATTGCTTCGTTTAAATCATTGAGGAACAGAAAGCCCTTTAAAAATAACTGGCTGTTATTTGGTTCTATTACCGAAGCCTTTTTATTATCGATTGGCGAACCACACGATGAAAGCCGCTTAAATGAGGGGGTAGATACCTTAAACGCATGGTATAAAGGAGATGGTTGGTATGGGGATGGCGTAAACATGGCTTTTGATTATTACAACTCTTTTGTAATCCACCCGATGATGGTGGATACGCTAGCTGTTATGCTTGATAAAAAGCTAATTAAAAAAGAACGGTATGATCTTGCCGTAAAAAGGATGCAGCGTTACGTAGTGGGGCAAGAGCGCATGATTTCTCCAGAAGGAACCTATCCACCAATTGGGCGTTCGATTACCTATAGAACAGGTGCTTTTCAGGCTTTAAGTCAAATTGCCTTAATGCATAAGTTACCAGCCACTATTCAGCCCGCTCAAGTGCGTTCTGCCTTAACTAAAGTAAAAAAGAATATGTATGATATCCCTGGAACTTTTGATGCAAAAGGATGGTTACAGCTTGGTTTTTGCGGACATGATCCGGAAATAGCAGATTATTATACCTCTACGGGTAGTTTGTACATGGCTACATTATCGTTTCTTCCTTTGGGTTTACCAGCTACCGACGAATTTTGGGCAGCACCTTCGGCAGAGTGGACATCGAAAAAAGCCTGGGCAGCAAAACCGTTCTCCAAAGATTATCATGTAGATTTTTAACCTAAGAAAAAAGGAGACTGTTCATAAAGTTAAATTCGATTTGAATTGCTTTGTTAAAGCTTATCGATGAATCGGAACATTACTCGAAATACGCTGCCATTGAAAATCAATATTCTTACCCAAATGTTCATCCAAAACGAGTTGCGCTATTGGGGGGAAATGAGGCTGAGGTGTGTTCTGTACTCAGAATATATATTCAATCCGTTGAATTAATGGAGTATTGCTGAACAATTTTCGATTTCAACAGAACATGCTTGCAAAGGTGGTGCTTTAGAAGTAAGACTGAGTGATATCCGGAATAAAAATGGGAAAAAGAAATAAACGCAAAGTAAGTTTGAGAAGAGGAAATTAGATTTGCAAGATTATTTTAGCATATATATTCAGTTCGGAAAAACTAAGGATTAGGATGGCATTGGTTCGGAGTTGGTTCGGACTTAAAACAGAGTTGTGACAATTATACCCGAACTAACTATGTTTTAAACCCCTGTTAAATTTGCTGAAATAGTATATTGATTACAATTCTTTTTTATCTTAGTGTTAATCATCCCATAATTTTTAAAATTATGGCAATATTTAAACAAGGAATCAACGGTGTTTCACCGGGAAAGTTGGGAGCGTAATAGGCTATCAGCTAAATGGACAATGGGTGATGAAAGCTTCACCTAAATCCAGTGCAAAAAACAAGAAAGGAACAGCCCAACAAAAGCGTTGCAGGTTTGGTTTTACCAGGATGCAGCATTTCCTTAAGCCCTTAATTACATTCATTAGGGTAGGGTACAATCTCGAATCTAAATTGAGGATGATGACTACGCATAATGCAGCCAAGTCGTACAATATGCTCAACGCATTGGACGCAAAAGGCGAAATTGATTGTGCAAAGGTATGTCTAACCTTTGGAGGTTTATTGGGTGCAGAAAAGTCCAACGTAGTTAAAGACGATGTGGGCCTTCATTTCAGCTGGAAAAATAATACAGCTAATAACTCGATTAGGGAAACAGATCAGGTGATGGTAATTGCTTATAATGTTAAAGCACAGCGGACTTATTTTAAACTCAGTGGCGCAAGAAGACTTGATGGCATGGAGACAATTGAAATCCCCGCATTTGAAAAAGATAATGAACTGCATACCTGGATTTCATTTATTTCGGATGACAGGCAGTCTATTGCAATGAGTAGCTACACAGGGAATATTATCATTTAGGATACCAGTAACCAGCCATTCCATCGGCGACTCCTAAATTATGCTTTTTATAGTTTGCCAGGCCGATTATCGCCATAGGTTTACTTGCAGCCGTCTCAATTGTACAATAGTATAACAACGATAATAGCCGTTAAAAAATAGTGTGAATTTTTCTACTAGGAGAGGTACAATTTTTTTGATAATCAGTAGGAGCCGCTCCCGTCCATCGTTTAAATGCACGTATAAATGCGCTTACTTCATTGTAGCCAAGCATGGTAGATATTTCTTTTATCTGAAGAGCATCATCTTTCAAATACATTAAAGCAAGGTTTTTACGGGCTTCATCAGCTAGCTGCTGAAAATTGATCTCCTCATTTTTTAATTTACGCTGGAGTGTGCGCGGACTGAGGTTAAAGTTACATGCAATATCTTTCAGGGTAACCATTTTTAGATAAGAGTTTGACCATATGTAATTGTAAATACGCTTTTTTAATGCCTGGTCAGATACATGCGTATTTTGCCAGAGGCCTTCTTCCAAAAGCAGAACTTGCTGATGCTCGTGTTTTGATCTTATAATTCTTTCATTCCAGTAGGCAATATCAAATGAAATTTGAGTGGTTTTTGCATTTATTTCAGGCCTACAACGAAGTACACGCTCATATTCCTCTAGGTTATCCAGCGATCTGGCGAAGCTCACCGAACTTGGATAGAGCTTTTTAAACAATAACCCGTCAAGTTCGTGTATAACCAGAACCATTAAAAGGTCAACAGTTTGTATTTCAGTTATATCTTGAGCCCAATCCCGGTTGGCCGGTACAAATGTTATCGAAAAATGATGGTCATCTCTGAAAATTCTAAGTTCTACCGATGCCGAGATGATTTGAGCCAACGGGGCAGCATTAGTTACCGCTTCACCCACTGTACTGCTCGTTTTTATTATTTCTCCTACAATTCCCAATGCCTGTAGCTGTAAGGATTCCCCAAAATGAAGACCGAACAAGTTGTCTCTGGTCACAGATACAGCATTAAACCAGACATCATCGATCTGTTTAGCTGTAAGCGGATTTTTTGATGCTGTCAGTTCGTCTATGGTAATGTTTGAGGCGCGGAGCAATTTTTCTGCCGATATGTCTCTTTGAACTGCATAACCAATCAGTTTTGATATGAAATTTTTAATCTGGTCTTCCATAGTAGCTAAATACTTGAAGCTAAAATATCAATATAGAAAGGAATAAAAATAATTTGACGGAAAAAGATAGCTTAATGTCGTTTAATGGTAATCTTAACTTCAGTTGAACCTGCGACCTTTGGTTCAGATACTAAATAGAAAATATTATGGAAAATCAATCAAAACAAACAGTGATAGAATTTTTGGCCTCAGTTAAAGCGGTCGATCTTGAAAAAATTGGCCAACTGTTGTCTCCCGAGGTAAATTGGTCGCAGCCTGGCAGCAACGAGATCTCAGGCCTAAAGCGTTCACAGCAGGAGGTATTCGAAATGGTAGGTAAGATGTTCGAGATTTCCGGTAACACACTACAGTTATATGACTACCAATCAATTAGCTTAAACGGTAACCGCGTTGCATGCCTGTTGCATTGGATGGCAGAGAAACCCTCTGGAGAAAAACTCGACGTTTACAATATAGATATTTACACGGTTGAGCATGGTAAAATCTGTAATGTAGAGATTTTTTCTGCTGACCAGGTGCAGGAGGATGGCTTCTGGACAAACTAAGCAAAATAAATGCCGGACAGACTATTTCGCACTGTCCGGCCTGTGATCTTGTAATACTAAAAATAGATGAAAGCAACTGAATCTTACAGCCCCATCGATGTAGTCTTGAGCTATTATTCTGCATTAGGTGAACGTAATATCGAAAAGATAATAGCAATGTTCCCAGAAGAGCTTGATTGGTATATTCCTGGAGACGAAACAATCGCGCCCTGGTTAGGAACTCGCAATACCTGTGATCAGGTAAGGGAATTTTTTGAACTGTTATGGCAAAATACAGAAGCCGTTTCTGCAATGATTGATCATATAGCAGTCGTTGGAAATGTAGTAATTAGTTCGGGGAATTTTGAAACTCGGATGGTGAAAACAAACAAAGTTTATAAATCGCTGTTTTTCACCGAAATAACCATTGTTGAGGGATCATTAAATACAGACTATTGGAAGATACTTTGGGTTTGGTAAGGGCTTTGGATGATGGGTTGTGAAAATACAGTCTATGGATCGCTCTTCATCAAAACAGATTGTTAATTAATGCTGATAAGCAGTTTGTTTCAGGGGTTTCTGGAATTGGTGGTCGGGATCAATCAATTTGGTTTATGCAAGTATATTATTTGATTTTTATAAATTTACAGTATGAAACAAGCAGAGACCGTTATCGATTTTTACAACAGGCTGCCAGACCATGCGCCCATCGATGTTCCACTTGATAATGCTGGCATCGGCCACATCAACGTATTCACAAGAGAGAACTGCGCCGTGGTAAGTCCATACAGTCGCCGCGATTTTTATAAGGTTTCACTTATCATTGGTAAGGGAAAGATCTACTATGCAGATAAGTGGATACAGATTGACCGACCTGCACTACTATTTTCAAACCCTATTGTGCCTTATTCCTGGGAAGCAGAGTCAGATCAGCAGTCGGGCTGGTATTGTCTTTTTACCGAAGATTTTATTCAGCATAGTGAACGGGTAAATAACCTGCGCGATTCGCCTTTGTTTAAGGTCGGCTGTAATCCGGTGTTCTTTCCGGATGAAGTTCAATTGCGCGAATTTTCGGCTATATTCCAAAAGATGCAGGCAGAAATGCACTCTACTTATCCGCACAAGTACGATGTATTGCGTAGCTATTTGCACCTGTTGATTCATGAGGCGATGAAAAATAATCCGGCCACAAATTTTCATACCTATGCCAATGCCTCTTCAAGGGTTTCTGCCTTATTTCTTGAACTGCTGGAAAGACAGTTTCCAATTGATTCTCCTGCGCTTATACTCAAACTGAAAAACCCTGCCGATTATGCCGATGCTTTATCCGTACACATCAATCACCTCAACCGTTCTGTAAAAGAGGTAACCGGTAAGACCACAAGCGCTCATATCGCTGCCCGGATCGTTAAAGAGGCTAAGGCACTATTGCAGCATACCGACTGGAATATCGGTGATGTGGCCTACAGCCTGGGCTTTGAATACCCTTCATATTTTACACTATTCTTTAAAAAACACACCGGCTCAGCACCGACTAAACTGAGAGAAACTGTTTGAATATTATAACGATCTGTTTGATGCTTATAAGTCGCGGTTTTGCTTTCTTATCTACATTTGAAGGAACAAAATCTGATCAAAATGAAATATAGAAATTTAGGAACAACCAGCGAAAAACTGTCTGCACTTGGCTTAGGCTGCATGGGCATGAGTTTTGCGTATGGCCCTACAGACGACAAAGAAAGTTTAGCGACGCTTGAAAAAGCACTTGATCTTGGGATCAATTTTTGGGATACGGCCGACATGTATGCAAACGGAGCGAATGAAGAACTCATTTCTAAGGTACTAGTGCCTAACCGGAATAAGGTATTTATTGCAACTAAATTTGGATTCCGTTTTAAAGATGGAATTGCGGGCCCCAGCAGCGCAACGGGAACTTATTTTGATGGTTCTCCGGCCTGGATGAGAGTTGCTGTTGAACAGAGCCTGAAACGATTGAAAATCGATACCATAGACCTCTATTATGCCCATCGGGTTGACCCGAACATTCCGATTGAAGAAACTGTTGGCGCTATGGCCGATCTGGTAAGAGAAGGAAAGGTACGCTATCTTGGACTGAGTGAGGCTTCTGTCGCTTCTTTACGCAAAGCACATGCCGAGCATCCGATTGCTGCGCTGCAAAGTGAGTACTCTTTGCTTACAAGGGATGTGGAAAATGGGATATTGCAGACTACCCGTGAGCTTGGTATTTCACTTGTGCCTTATTCTCCGTTGGCGCGGGGACTGGTTACCAATGCACTTGACGTAAACACCTTGGCTGACGATGATTTTAGAAGAACCCTGCCACGTTACCAGCAGGAAAATATTACCGGTAACAATAGGCTCATAGCTGAATTTGCGGCACTGGCAGGTACCAAGGGCTGCACACCTGCACAGCTTGCCCTGGCATGGGTGCTGGCGCAGGGCGAGGATATTATCCCGATTCCAGGCACGAAAAAAAGAAAATACCTGGAAGACAATGTAGGTGCGATTGAAGTTGAGCTGACAGGTGATGATCTTACAGCGGTTGATGAACTGATCAAACGATACCCTATAACTGGCGAGCGTTATAGTGAAGGCGCAATGAAGATGGTTAACCATTAACGGAGCTTCTATAACTTGTGCTGGTGCGAGTTTTTAACTCGTACCAATATAAAAAGCCATAGTTCTAAAATTTAGAAAGTCCCAATCCCCTGCTAGTCCGAACATATTGCAATTAGATAAATTATGCTGGTGCGAGTTTTTAACTCGTACCAATATAAAAAAAACATAGTTCTGAAATTTAGAAAATCGCAATCCTAAACTTTCCTAATTTTTGAGACATAATAATCCGGTTGAGGCAGGCTTTGTAACAGAAGACTACCATTGGAAGTATAGTAGTGCAATAGATTTTTCTGGAGAAAGGGGGGTAGAAATTGATATAATTTAAGTTAATTTGGATACGAGCCACAAGCTCGCATCAGCTTGGGAAAAGGCGTGTGTTAGAGATTGATATAATTTAACTTAATTTGGATACGAGCTACAAGCTCGCACCAGCTTGGGATATAATTTAAGTTAATTTGGATACGGGCTACAAGCTCGCACCAGCTTTGAGAGTTACCTTTTTTATAGGTATACTTTTCTTTTAAACAGTAATCTAATTACTTACACTTTTATCATATTTGTAAAACGATGATTCATTTAAATATTCATCTTAACTAATATTAAAAAAGTTGACGATACTGCCATTAATCGAATATTTTAAAAAATACCTTCCTTTAAATTCCGGGGAAATAAACTTGCTTGCCGAAAGAACGACACACAGAAAAATAAAACGGAGGCAAATGATCTTGCAGGAAGGCTTTGTTTGCAAACATTATACGTTTGTGGAGAAAGGCTGCTTTAAAATGTATGGCATCGATGAAAAAGGGACGGAGCATAATCTGGGGTTTGCAGCAGAGAATGATTGGGTTGCCGACCTTGGAAGTTTTTATTCGGGAAAACCAAGCAAGCTTTTTATAGAAGCAATTGAACCTTCCACTATTCTACAGATTGAGCATCAGGACTTGCTTTATCTTTATGTAAATTCGCCAAAGTTTGACAGAAACTTTCGTGTGATCGTGGAGGAAAAGTTCATTGAACTTCAAAACCGCTTGTTACAAAATTTCAGTTCAAATGCATCGCAACGCTATCTGGATTTCCTGGCACAATATGCAGCGCTGGCTTCAAGATTACCCAATACGCAGATCGCTTCCTATCTGGGCATCACACCTGAATTTCTCAGCAAGATCAGAAAAAATATATCATTAAAATAACATCTACCCTTAAGCTACATTAAGACTATTTCTTAAGCTTGTTTATTGGCTAGAAAGACAATTGTGGTTCACCTTTGCATTATAAATAAGTCGATATTACAAGCTATAAAAAAATAGAAAATGGGAGCAACAAAAGAATTTTTTGATCAATTTTTACAGTTCATTAATACTGCTGACGAAAATTTAGCACAACAATTAATAAGTCCGGCAGCAAAGTTCCATGTGCCTTTTCAAGCTGACCCGCTACAAGGGCCTAAAGGTTATTTAACGATTATTGGAATGATGCGCAGCGGCTTTCCGGATATTCAGTGGAATATTGAAGAGATGATCACTGAGAATGATAGGGTAGCGGTTAGGTTTACCATGAAAGGAACTCATAAAGGAACTTTCTTTGGCGTACCCGCAACTGAAAAACCTATTGCAGTTGCAGCAATAAATTTTTACCGTTTGTCTGACAACCAGATCATAGAAGAAGTAGGACAACCTGATCTGCTTGCTTTACTGACTCAAATCGGAGCTGTACCCGCAATGTGATTCTTCTAGGTCGGAAACAAACCCTCACTGGCGCAAGTCTTAGTGTTTGGGTTAGAGGGCTGGCTGACTTGTGTCTTAAAGGATTAATGTATTAATTTAACGAAAAGCACAAGTCAAGCCGTTGCTTGTGCCGGAGCGCTAAGACTTGTGCTAGATGCGGAAAACAGACTATTCATAGTCCTTACTTTTGGTCAGCTTTTTCAAAGTATCCAGTTCATATATTGGGCGTTCCAAATCATAGGGAATTTCTCGTTTGCTAAACTGCTGAAAATATAACAAACAGGCATCCTTCCAAACCTGTGCATCACGGCTTTGGATCTTGAGTTTGGATTGCACGGATTTGAACCGATCATCATCAACCAAGCCTTTGGTACTGTCCCAGATGCGCTGGAACGCACGAACACGTTGCAAACCCGAATCGTAACGATAACAAAGCGATGTCCAAAGGTCGTTTCCATTTTTAAGTTTATAAGTCCATGGCACATGGTGAAACCACAATAAGTATTCTTCCGGGCAACTTTCCAGGCTGTTAAATGTAGATCGGAGCGGTTCATGGTACTGCTCAACGGCATTGCTGCCTGTGCTGCTTCTGTTAAAGCCTACTCCTAAAAGGTCTGCATTGTGGTAATATACTGAGGTCCAGTCGGCCCTGATGGCTTTATTCGCGAACCATGGGGCGGGCCCGTAATGATGGCCTTCGGCAAAAATGTGGTGTAATCCTAAAGGCATCATGTAATCCACAGCTGCTTCTCTGCTCTGCATCATCATCTCTTTTATCGGCTTTACCAGATTTTCCTCCATTTTCTTTTCCGTAGGACTTAAAAAAGTTTGCCTAATCCATTCATCCGCAATGTCTTCACTCTTAAGCTTGTTATCCCAGGCAAGTCTGCCGAAAGCATACCAATTGGCCTGTGCAAAAATATGCCCGGTCCAATTCCGCTCCAGGCCAATATTGGATACCCCTGCAATTGCACTGAAGGTGCGTTTATCCAATGTCCCATCTGTACAGGCCGCTACAGTGCTGCCCTTACCGTTTCGGTAGGTATCGCGTTGTAAACATTCTTCCCAAAGGGTAGACAAGAAAACCAGGTGATTCGACCATCCCAGATACTCCTGCGTGATCTGAAACTCTGGCATTACAGGGGTTTTAATCATGGCGCCGAATAAGGGACTGAATGGCTCTCGGGGCTGAAAATCAAGTGGTCCGTTTTTGATCTGGATAATTACATTTTTCTTGAATTTACCATCAAATTTTAAAAACTCATTATAGGCTTGTTTCGTACGGTCTTCATTGCTTGGTTGATATACAAAGGCACGCCACATGACAATCCCTCCAAAAGGGGAGAGCGCATCAGCCATCATATTGGCGCCATCAACGTGTGTCCTTTCGAAATTTTGAGGGCCAGGTTGCCCTTCGCTATTGGCTTTTACAAGGAATCCTCCAAAATCAGGAATCAGTGAATAAATTTCTTTGGCCTTAGCTGCCCACCATTGCCTAACGGCAGGAACAAGAGGATCGGCGGTTTTAAGTTTCCCAACTGTAACGGGTGAGGAAAAGTTGACCGATAAATAAACCTTTAAGCCATACGGGCGCAATACTGTGGCAATAGCCTGAACCTTTTGAAGATAGGCCGTGGTGAGGATTTTTGCCGAAGCGTTTACATTATTGAGTACTGTGCCATTTATGCCTATGGAGGCATTGGCTCTTGCGTATTCTTTGTACAACGCGATATCTGCCTCACTAAGTTGAAGCGAAGAATCGCCCTGTCTCCAAAATATTGAACCTCCAGCATACCCGCGTTCTACAGAACCATCCAGATTATCCCAATGGTTAAGGATTCTTCTTGAATAGGAGGGATTGGATGAATAATTTTGATCAGACTTTCCTAAATACTGCCTTCTAAGGAGCTCGTAGCTTCCATAGAGGATCCCCAGATCCGTTTTAGCGACAATTTTATCACCTTCCAAACGAAATCCGTCATTTGTAATCGAGCCATCTTTAACAAAATCAAATTTTAGTTCTGCGCCATCTTTTCCCAGCCAACCGTTCTTAATTTCTTGTACAGCAATGGTTAATACCGGCGACTTTCTTGGCGATACCACCTTTACCTGCTTTGTAGCGGTATGGCGGAGCCAAAGTTGGTGTCCATCTTCAGCCTTCAGAAAATGGCTGGTAGCTGTAATGATAATCAATAGCAGGCTAATCTTTTTCATCTAGTTGATTATTAGTTTTCGGGTTACAATATTACCGCTTGTTTTCAGTTTCTCATCGGGCTGGCTTCCACCAATCGATAATGTGATCTCGCCTTTTAGTGGTCTTTTTGTTCCCTTATCATCAATATAACTAAGTTCATCAGGTGATAATTTAAAATGAACAAGTTTGCTTTCACCAGGTGCCAGGCTAACTCTTTGATATCCCTTAAGGGCTTTTTTTGCTGATTTGATTTTTAAATTGTTATGCATCACATACAACTGGGCAACCTCGTCGCTCTGCATTTTACCGGTATTAGTAATCTTTACAGACAAACTTGTTCCTTTGCCTGATTTAAGCTTTGAAGGTAAGATAAAGTTGTGATAATTGAATGTAGAATAGCTTAATCCATATCCAAATCCGAAAAGAGGTTTGCCTTTGAAATACCTGTAGGTCCGATTTTCCATATTATAATCATTAAAATCTTTTAGATCCTCATCGCTCTTATAAAAGGTTACCGGAAGTCTTCCTGAAGGGCTGTAATCACCGAACAACAAATCAGCTACTGCAGTTCCTGCCGATTGGCCGCCGTACCAGGCATTAACAATAGCAGGTATGTTTTCGGCTTCCCATGGAATGGCGATGGCGCTCCCTGTCATCATCACAAAAACAACTGGCTTGCCGCTCGATTTTAAAGCTTTCATCAGTGAGGTTTGCGCTTGGGGAAGCATAATAGAGGTTCTGTCGCCACCATTAAAACCAGGTACATTTACTTTCATTTCTTCGCCTTCAAGTTGCGGAGAAATGCCGCCCACGAATATAAATGCATCTGCATCGCGATGGCGTGCAACCAACTCGGTAAAATCTGTGCGCCCAAAGGTACCTCCCGCAAAGCGGACCTTTGCTCCACCCTCACCTTGCCAGTATTCCATTTCAATTTTGTACGTAGAATCTTTCGAAACAGGAATTTTATACGTTTTAGCGCCCCACCTGTTTTTAGACCAGGCATCTAAAACTTTTTGCCCATTCACCTTTAAACGGTAGCCATCATCCCCATCTACTTCAAAGGTAATTTCTTCTGACTTTAAAGCTTTAAATACTGTGCTAAACCGGGCCGAAAAATGGTTTGCCGCCAAACCTTCCCCAATTTGCTCGCCCTCTTGCCAGTTGTGGTTTATTGATTCTTCGAACCGCGTTAAAAAGGGTGCTCCCTGCAGTTCTATACCCTTGTAATATTCGGCCTTGAAACCCTTGTGGCCTTCTGCAGTTAATTGGTTCTCTAAATTTCGATAATGTAGAATCGTATCGCTCGCAAACGAAATGGCCTGCTCATATATCACCTCTGTTTGATTTCCCAATTTATCTTTTATGCCCTGAAGAACCGTTGTAATGGTTGAGGGGATACCATTGTAATTTCCAAGCACCGAAATGTCATTATTGGCATTCGGACCAAGCACCACAAGTTTCTTAAGATTCTTTTTCAACGGGAGTGTGTTGGATTCGTTTTTTAACAAAACCATCGATGCCCTTGCCATTTTAAGTGCATGTGCTTTGTGGGCACTGTTTTCTAAAACTGTTATTGGTGCATTGGCGTATTTCACCATCGAAGGCGGATCGAACATACCAAGCCTGAACCGGATCATGAACAGTCTTTTTACCGATACGTCAATATCTTTTTCTGTTATAATCCCGTTTTTAACCGCAGTAAGTAAAGCTTTATAAGCATCAGTTCCACAGTCTAGATCGGTTCCATGAAAAACGGCATCAGCCGAAGCACTTGCTGCGTCTTTGTGGGTTTTGTGATTTTTAAAGAAATCATCAATGGCCCAGCAATCTGAAGTAACATAGCCCTTAAACCCCCATTTTTTTCTTAAAATGTCGGTCATTAAAAGATCGCTGCCACAACATGGTTGGCCTTGAAATGCGTTATAAGCACACATCACTCCGGCAACTTCCGATTTCGTAACCAGTTTTTCAAAAGCTGGCAAATAAGTGTCCCAAAGATCGAAGGCACTAACATCTGCATTGAATACGTGGCGTAGCGGCTCTGGTCCGCTATGTACAGCATAATGCTTCGCACAAGCAGCCGCTTTCAGGTACTTTGGGTCATCGCCTTGCAAACCCCTCACAAATGCATCTCCAAGTGTAGCAGTTAAATAAGGATCCTCTCCATAGGTTTCCTGACCGCGTCCCCATCTCGGGTCTCTAAAGATATTGATATTGGGTGTCCAATAAGTCAATCCCAGATAGCGTTCATTCGTACGGCCAAGCGCAACCGCCTTGTTGTAAATTGCCCGCCCTTCTAAAGCAGAATAGTCTGCCATTTTAGCCAGTGCTGCAGGATCGAACATGGCTGCCATTGCAATGGCCTGCGGATATACGGTAACCTTAAACGGCGTTCTGGCAACCCCGTGCAGTGTTTCATTCCACCAATCGTAAGCCGGAATTTTTAATCTTGGAATGGCAGGTGCTGAATTAAGCATCTGAAAAACTTTTTCCTCAAGTGTTAATCTGGACACCAAATCATCAACCCTTTTATCAAAAGGTAATTTGTAATCTTCAAATGGATATTCCTGTGCCTGAATTGGACTGGTAATGTGTAGAAGAACTAACGTGGTAAATATGGTTAAAAAGAATAATCGTCTCATATATTTGGTTTTCTTAACTTTTGCAAGTTCCAAATAGTTTGACTTCGGGAGGTGTACATTTGGATAAAAACCTATGACAAATGTTTCGATCTGGTTGTTTGGCCCCTTTAAATTTTTATTTCATCTGATAAATTAGGACGAACATTGTGGAATATTGAACATTTATTGCTGTAATTTTCACAATTGACTTAACGCTCATCAGATAATCAGGTTATTTTAGCTTGAATTCGGAAACCATGGGCGAAAACCATGTGCGCTGATTAAATACCAGATATGTTCAGTTCTGGGTGCTACCTACCTAACTGATAAACAAATAGATAATATGGGCCATAGCTTTACTTGCAGGGTGATCAAAATTTCCCTGTTGTCATATCTTCACCCGGTTAAAATATTTTCCATGTGCTGCAGCGGGCCAGCCAGTTTGGTTACGTGGGATTTTAGTTTTCTAGACGGCAGTGTAAACGGGCCTGTCCAGGCCCAATATCAGTATTACTACTCAGATCAAAAAATAAACCCATGATTTTTAAATCTGCTTTTAATAAAATATTCCTGTGCTTTGCGCTCTCACTTCTGATTTTCCCAGTAAAAGACTACGCGCAACAGCAAAAAATAAATTTCACATCACTGCAGATAAAAGATGGCCTATCATCCAACACAGTTAATGCGATAATAAAAGACCACTTTGGTTTTATGTGGTTTGGCACAGAGGACGGACTGAATAAATACGACGGCAGCAACTTCACCGTTTATAAGTTTAATGAAAATGATCCGACAAGCCTGCGGTCCAATGATATCAGGGCTTTACATGAGGACAGTTCGGGTAACCTATGGGTTGGGAGCTCTCTTGGGTCTTTGAGTTTATTTGACCGTAAAAACAATTCCTTCATCACCTATCCTGCCAATGTAGAGGGCGGGCTTAGCAGCGATCTCATTCATGCTGTGACTGCAGACCATTTAGGCCATGTTTGGGTAGCAACTTATAATGGGCTTGATGAGCTGGATCCAAAAACAAATAAGATCACTAATCACATCAGGCAAAGCCCAAACAGAAAATCTTCAGCTCAATTATCTTTTAACTGTCTGTTAGAAGATAGTAAGAACAGATTGTGGATCGGATCAAATAATGGGGTGTATCTTTATGACAGGAAAGAAAAGGCTTTCAAGGTTTACCGCCACAGCCCCTCTGATGCGTCCACTCCGATCAGTAACGAGATCAACACGATCTGTGAGGATAAATCAGGAAATATCTGGTTTGGTACCGCGCGGGGAATATGCAGGAAATTGCCTGACCAGAGTGGATTCAGTGCTTTTATCTACAGCGCCAACGACCTCAATGCACTTGCCAGTAGCCGGGTGATCAGTCTGGCAATAGATAAAAACAATCAATTATGGGCAGGTACTGATGATGGACTGAAAATTATTGATCTCAAGAGTGCCGCTATTACATCCTACAGACCAAACTACAGAGATTCCTACTCGCTCACGGGCAAATCGATCAGCAGTATTTATATTAATGACGGGATCTACTGGCTAGGCCCGTTTCATGGCGGAATAAGTAAATATGATTCCAATCTGAATCTTTTTAATCTAAAGCAAAGCAATGTTTTCGATCCCAATGGTTTGAGTGCATCTGTAATCACTTCTTTCGCGCAGTACAGAGATGAAATATTTGTGGGCACAGATGGTGGTGGGCTAAATCTTTTCAATCCGCGTACCGAGCTGATAAAAAGGTTCAATGCCAGATTGCCTGATGGAAGTGCAATGAACAATATTTCCATAATAGCCATGGCCATCACCAAAGAAAAAAAACTGCTCATGGGAACCTATTCAAATGGCTTGGTATCTATGGATCTATTAACGGATAAGCTATTGCAGATTAAACGCTCCACCAAAGCCGATGGGCTGAATTCGAACGACGTTTTTTGTTTAAAAGAAGACAGGACAGGTAAAATCTGGGTAGGAACCAATGGAGGAGGAGTGAACCTGATGACCCCGAATGCTAAAGTGGTTTTAAAATACTGCAAGAACCCCCAGGCGGCCAATGAGGTGGATTTTCCAGGGAATAATTTCATCAGGTTCATAGAAGAAGATGATCAAAATCATATGTGGATCGGCACTTACGGGTCGGGAATATCTATACTTGATCAGTTTACCCATAAATTTTCGGTTCTGAACAAAAAAAACAATAACCTGCCGAATGATCTCACGCTGTCGATATTAAAAGACCGGTCAGGCAATTTATGGGTCGGAACTTTCAGTGGGGGGCTGAGCCGCTATGATCGTAAAAAGAACAGGTTTGTCAACTTCTCTGAAAAAAATGGATTAAACAACGCTACAGTATATGCTATAGTTGAAGACTTAAAGGGGCTGATCTGGGTAAGTACCAATAAAGGCATCAGCAGTTTTGATCCCAGGACAAAAGTATTTACAAACTACACGGTTTATAATGGTGTTCAGAACAACAATTTTATCCGTGGTGCGGGGATGCGAACTGCCGGAGGGGAGATCTATTTTGGAGGGGCCGCTGGTTTCAATTATTTTAACCCGAAGTTCTTTAAAAAAAACAGAAGTGTTCCCTCGGTGATCTTTACGGATCTCAAGGTTTCAAACTTATCGGTGCTGCCCGGCAAGGCCAGTCCGATCCAGGAGCATATATCTATTGCCAAAAATATTCACCTGGACTTTAAACAGAGTTTCACGCTCAGCTATGTCAGCATCAATTACACCGTCCCTGAGGATAATCAGTATTTCTATAAATTAGAAGGGTTTGACAAGGATTGGATAAAGGCCGGCTCGACAAAATCTGTGTCCTATACCAATCTTGATCCAGGAGAATATGTCTTTCATGTTAAAGCAAACAACAGTAATGGCATCTGGAATGCCTCAGAAACTTCCATCGCAATTGATGTTAGCCCTCCGCTCTGGAAAACCACATATGCCTATATTTTTTATATCCTCAGCATTGTTGGTACGCTTTTCTATATACGGCATCTGGGGATCCAGAAACTCAAAAGAAAGTTTGCCCTTGTTCAGGAAAAAATGAAGGCAGAGCAGCGTTTAGCGCAGCACAATAAAGAAGCCGAACAGTTAAGGGCCTTGGATAAACTCAAAATCAAGTTTCTGACAAATCTCAGTCATGAGTTCAGGACCCCGCTTTCACTCATCATGGGGCCTGTAGATAAGCTGATTGCCGAACAGACTGATCAGCACGTTGCCAATCCCTTATTGATGATCAAGCGCAATACAAGGCGGTTGTTAAACCTGGTTAACCAGATCCTGGATTTCAGAAAAATCGAGGACCGCGAACTGACCTTAAATGCTGTTGAAACAGATATCGTTTCTTTCATTAAAGAGGTTCTTGAATCATTCAACGATCTGAGCGAACGCAAGCAGATACAGTTGGTGTTCAAAAGTCAATTGAGCTATTTTAATGCGCCTTTTGATCATGATAAGATCGAAAGGGTGCTGTTTAATCTTTTATCCAATGCATTCAAATTTACCCCGGTTGGTGGAAGGATTTCAGTTGAACTGGAGCAGGTTACACTGCCCGGCGCAGCACATGCAGCTACGCTGATTATTACAGTTGTCGATTCGGGCATAGGCATTTCAGAAACGGATCAGGAAAGAATCTTTCAACGCTTTTTCCAGGCAGATGGAATAGCGCCCATCTTGAATCAGGGAAGTGGCATAGGCCTTTCAATTGCACAGGAATTTGTGAAACTACATGGCGGAAAAATCGCTGTACGGAGTATAGTTGGTCAGGGAAGTGTTTTTACCATCGAAATCCCGTTCTCAAATGTTTGGTCTGCAGCCGAATTGATGATCGATTTTTCGGATGCTGGAGATAAAGGTGCACCGGAGTTGAACACCGTCACATCCCGCCCGGATCGGGATACAGATATCCCTTCTATTCTATTAGTGGAGGACAATGAGGATTTTCGTGCCTATCTTAAAGATGGACTGCAGCCTTTCTACAGGATACACGAGGCCAGCAACGGACAAGAAGGGTGGCAAAAAACGCTGTCGAACCATCCTCAGATCATTGTAAGCGATATCAACATGCCTTATATGAGCGGGATAGAACTGTGTAAAAAAGTTAAATCAGACAAACGGACCAACCACATTCCAATCATATTGCTAACCGCTTTAACCGGGGAAGAGGAACAGATAAAAGGCCTGGAAACTGGTGCAAACGATTATCTCACCAAGCCGTTCAACTTCGAGATCTTAAATGCAAAGATTAAAAACCTGCTTTCCCTCAACAAAAGACTCAAAGACACTTATAGTAAACAGATCAAGGTGGAGGCAGCAGCGGTAACAATCGAATCACACAGCGACCGTCTGTTCAAGAAAGTGGCAGTTTATATTGATGATAATTTAAACAACCCTAAACTATCGGTAGAAGACCTAAGCAAACATGTAGGTATGAGCAGAGGTTCACTGTATCATAAAATACTCGAATTAACAGGGCTTTCGCCAATTGAATATATCCGGTCGGTTAAACTTGATAAGGCGGCTGTTTTATTGGAAAAAAGTGATTTGAATGTTTCGCAAATTGCTTACATGGTTGGATTTGCTACGCCTAATTATTTTGCCAAGTCATTTAAAGCAAAATTTAATATGCAGCCTTCCGAATACATTAGTGTTAAAAGAAAAGTAGAAGACCGTTTGGTAAAAGAAAGTTGAACATACATTTAACCCCAAATATGTGCGTATGCTGGGCAGTAACCTGATCAATCCTAATTTATATAACCTGGAGAATACTTTGGCATCACCGTTCCTTACAGACTGTTAAAATTTAGCCCTTTTATCTTAAAAATAGGATAAAAATACAACCGATGAACATATTTTGTATAATAATAATCAAATCTTCCTACAAAAAAACAACAGATGCGGTAGCTTCGCTAAACCAAATATATGAGGAATGGTAAATAAAAGCCAGATAGTGTACCATCAAGGTGAAAACATCATCGTCAAACAAAACTGATTACTGACCAAATAAAAATAATAATGAAATTTAAAGCCCTCTTCCTATTGTTATCAACGCTGGTTTTTGCGGTGCATTTTAAATCGCAGGCGCAAAACCCAATTATCAAACACATGTTTACTGCTGATCCGGCACCACTGGTATATAAAAATAAAGTTTATCTGTATGTTGGGCATGATACCGCAACAGTGAAAGATACCAATTATAAAATGCCCGACTGGCATGTGTTCTCGTCGAAAAACATGGTCGACTGGGAAGATCACGGCATGCTGCTTTCGCCAAAGGCCTTTTCATGGGCTGGCGGAGATGCGTACGCCGCCCAGTGTATTTACAGGGATGGCAAGTTTTATTGGTATGTATCAACAGGCCACCAAAAAAATAAGGAGAGTAAAGGAGGGATGGCGATCGGCGTGGCGGTTTCTGATAGCCCTGTTGGGCCATTTAAAGATGCAATTGGCAAGGCTTTGGTAACCAATGAGATGACTACCGATAAAAAGCATGGCTGGGATGACATTGATCCCACTGTTTTTATCGATGATGATGGGCAGGCTTATCTGTTTTGGGGCAACGGAAGTTGTAAAAGTGTCAAGCTAAAAAAAAATATGATCGAGATGGACGGAGAAATCCAGGTACTCGACATCAAAAACTACATTGAAGGCCCTTGGGTTTACAAAAGAAAAGACAACTATTATTTAATCTATGCGGGCGCGGGAACCAAACCCGAAATGATCGAATACTGTATGGCCAAGGGGCCACAGGGGCCTTGGGTATACAAAGGTATTATCCAGGGAAATGTTCCCAACAGTTTTACTACTCACCCTGGTGTTATCGATTTTAAGGGCAGATCTTACTTTTTTTACCACAATGGCTCCTTGCCTACGGGTGGTAGTTATAGAAGGTCTATCTGTGTTGATGATATGCACTATAATGAGGATGGCACCATACAGAAAATTGTAGAAACCACTACTGGTGTTAGCCCGGTAAAAAACAGATAAACAGCCAATAACATAGCCTTAACCTAACCAGATATGAAAAAAACAAATAAATCCCTCTTCGTAAAAATAACAGTGCTTTTTATCAGTTTAAGTGTTTATACCCTTGATGGTTTTGCTCAGCAGATCGTTTCCAGTGGCCCTGAAGGCTTTGATGTCATTCAGCCTGCAATTCCGCATGGAAAAATCGATACTTTGGTCTATTCATCAAAAACTGTTGGCAATAAGCGTAAAGCATTGGTATATACGCCGCCAGGTTACAGTAAACAATTAAAATATCCGGTTTTATATCTTTTGCATGGTATCGGAGGCGATGAAAAAGAATGGCTTAATGGGGGGAATCCCCAGGTGATTCTGGATAATCTTTATGCCGCCGGTAAGTTGGCACCTATGGTGGTAATTATGCCGAACGGTAGAGCCATGAAAGATGACCGCGCCATCGGTAACATTATGGACAAGGATAAGGTGCAGGCCTTTGCTACTTTTGAAAAGGATTTAATTAATGATCTTATTCCTTTTGTGGAAAGGAAGTTTAGCGTGTATAAAGACCGCGAACACCGGGCGATTGCAGGCTTATCAATGGGGGGAGGACAGGCTTTGAATTTTGGACTGGGAAATCTGAATAAGTTTGCCTGGATAGCTGGCTTTTCTTCAGCACCAAATACCAAAATGCCAGAAGTGCTTGTGCCTGATCCAAAAAAGGCATCAACCATGCTCAAATTGTTATTTATCTCCTGTGGGGCTAGTGATAACCTCATTATCAATAGTAAGCGCACGCACGATTATCTGACTAAAAACAAGGTGCCACATATCTATTTTATCGAGCCTGGTTTTCACGATTTTAAAGTTTGGAAGAATGGGTTATATATGTTTTCGCAATTGCTATTTAAACCAGTTGATACCACCACTTTTTCAAAATATCCGGTAGCAGGAGCACCGGCCTCAACTAATATTGGCGCTGGCGGCTATCCACAGATCACCGATGACCATAAAGTTGTTTTCAATCTTTCAGCGCCCAACGCGCACAGTGTTCAGGTAGATCTTGGCCGAAAGTATGATATGGTCAAAAACGAAAAGGGCAGATGGACTGTTACAACCGATTCTTTGGGTGAAGGATTTCATTATTATTCGCTCATCATTGATGGCCTTCCTGTAGCAGATCCGGCTAGTAAGTCTTATTTCGGCATGGGGCGCATGGCCAGTGGAATTGAAATCCCTTTTTCAAAAGGCGACTATTATGCGTTGAAGGATGTTCCGCATGGCGAGCTCCGGATCAAAAAATATTATTCAAAAGTAACCAGGTCATGGAGGCAGCTTTATGTTTACACACCCCCATTTTATGATGCACAGGTAAACGAAAAATACCCGGTACTTTATATTCTCCATGGAGGGGGAGAAGATGAAACCGGCTGGGCGAACCAGGGTAAAACAGATCTGATTCTCGACAATCTTATTGCTGCTCAGAAAGCCAAACCGATGATTGTTGTAATGCCCAGTGCAAATGTAGGTGGAGCCGCCTTTGGCGAGGCCAGCTTAAAAACCTTCGAATCAGAATTGAAAGAAGTGATTATTCCATTGGTTGAAAACACTTACCGCACCAAAACCGATGCGCAAAACAGGGCATTGGCCGGTTTATCGATGGGCGGGATGCACACGCTTTATACCGGGATTAACAACACCAATAAATTCGCATACCTTGGTGTATTCAGTTCAGGATGGGTTGTGCCACGTCAAAACACAATTGCCGACCTTCAGTATGCAGGGATGAAAAACAACCGTGAAAAAATCAATGCCAACCTAAAACAATTGTGGATTGCCATGGGCGGGAAAGAAGATATTGCCTATAATAACTGCCAGATTATGATGGATAAGTTTAAAGAGTTGAATATCAATTTTAGTTACCACGAATATCCGGGAGGGCATACCTGGCCTGTTTGGCGGAATAACCTTTATCAATTTTCCTCTACCTTATTTAAATAAACCTTTCTGAGTAAATTATATGTTGACATTCCCAAAATACGATCTTTTGCAAAAGCATTTCCTTTGCCTAGGCATTTCTGTCCTATTTAATATTGGCTTCTGTGGAAATGTTGGGGCGCAAGCGGGATTTTATGCCAATTCTTTTCCTTTAAAACAGGTGAAACTGCTTAATGGACCATTTGATCACGCCAGAGACCTTAACATAAAAACGTTATTGGCTTATGATATAGATCGGTTGCTTTATCCTTACCTTAAGCAGGCAGCGCTTCCTACAGATAAAAAAGGCTATGATAACTGGGAAGGGTTGGATGGGCATATCGCCGGACATTACCTGAGTGCACTTGCACTTAATTATGCCTCAACAGGTAATCCAGAATGCAAAAGCAGGATGGAAAAAATCGTAACAACATTGAAAGCCTGCCAGGATAAAAATACCACTTCACACCCAGAATGGGGAATAGGATATGCAGGGGGTGTTCCCAATAGTAAGGAGATCTGGATGAAACTTAAAGAAGGAAACTTTAAAGCTTATCAATCTGCCTGGGTGCCCTGGTATAATGTTCATAAAACTTTTGCGGGTTTGCGCGACGCCTGGATTTATGGGGAAAGTAAAGATGCGAAGGAGGTATTTTTAAAATTCTGCGATTGGGCGATAGCCATTACCTCGAAGCTTAATGAGCAACAGATGCAGCAAATGTTAGACACAGAACACGGTGGGATGAATGAAGTATTGGCTGATGCCTATCAGATTACCGGCAATGAAAAATACCTGAACGCAGCGATGCGGTTTTCTCATCAGCAATTGCTTACGCCTATGGCTAAGGGGCAGGATAACCTTGATAATAAACACGCCAATACACAGGTGCCCAAAGCAGTTGGTTTCCAGCGGATCGGAGAGCTGAGCCATCAACGGAATTACGATCAGGCCGGTCAGTTTTTTTGGGAAACAGTAACAGGCCAAAGATCTTTGGCCTTTGGCGGAAACAGTCGCAGGGAATTTTTTCCAAGTGCTGTTGCCAGTGCTGATTTTGTAGATGATGTGGAAGGGCCAGAAACCTGCAACACCTACAATATGCTGAAACTGACCGAAGGACTTTTCAGGGAAAAGCCCGATGCAAAATATGTAGACTTTTACGAAAAAGCGCTGTATAACCACATTCTTTCGTCCCAGCATCCCGAACATGGTGGCTATGTTTATTTTACGCCTGCACGGCCACGGCATTACCGCGTATATTCGGCCCCGAATGAAGGTATGTGGTGTTGCGTGGGCAGTGGTATGGAGAACCACAGCAAGTACAACGAATTTATTTACACCCATCAAAAAGATACTTTATACCTTAACCTGTTTATTGCCTCTGAGCTCAATTGGAAAGAGAAAAACATTACAATAAAGCAGGAAACTACTTTTCCGGATGAGGAAAAAACCAGGCTGATTGTTGCAGATGGTAACGCCCGGTTTATGTTGATGATCAGAAAGCCATCATGGATCGGCAAGGAAATGATGGAAGTGAAAATCAATGGTAAAAAAGCCGACTATAAGTTGCTACCGAACGCTTATCTGGGAATTGGCCGTAACTGGAAAAAAGGAGACGTGGTAGAGCTGAGCCTGCCCATGAAAACCACCATCGAACGGATGCCCAATTTGCCTGAATATGTGGCGATTATGCACGGACCGATTTTGCTGGGTGCTAAAACTGGAACGGAAGCACTTAACGGACTGGTAGCAGGCAATAGCCGTTGGGGGCATATCGCCAGTGGCAAAAAACTGCCCATTAATAAGGCACCTATTCTTATTGATGAGCACATTGACGATATCGGCAAGAAAATCGAGCCAATAAAAGGTCAGTCGATGAAGTTCTCTTTTGTGAATGAGCGGATAGAAAACCCTGAAAAAATTACTTTGGAGCCTTTTTACCGCATTCACGATTCACGTTACATGATGTATTGGATGGCGCTCACACCTGGCCAGTATGCCGCTTACCTCGATTCTGCTACCCGTGTAGAAAATGAAAAACTTGCACTGGAAAGCCGTACAGTTGATTTTGTTGCACCAGGAGAACAGCAGCCAGAGGTAGATCACCAGATGAAAAACAATAATTCCCACACCGGATCTTACCTGGATCAATTTTGGCGCAATGCAACGGGAAATGGTTTCTTTAGCTACGAAATGAATAACGAGGGTGCAGATCAGCTGGCCCTAAATGTTCGTTACCATACAAGTGGCGGCCGTGATAAATTTGATATTTATCTTGATGATCAAAAACTGGTTGGTGTAGATGCGGGGCAGGGACCACAAAAAACAGGCTTCTACAACCAGGAATACCCAATCCCTGCAGAAATGCTAAAGGGCAAAAAACGGATCTCTGTTAAATTTTCACCTTCAGATGGAAAATCAACGGCAAGGGTATTTTATGTGAGGTTGGTAAAGAAATAACTAAGGGATGAAAAACATGGTTCTGAACGTCGAATGGCCCTGTGGATCAAGAAAAACCATTCCAGATGAACGAGATCAAGCATGGTAATGCTTAATGTCATTAAGTTAAGCCATCGACACAAGTGAAAATAATTTCACCGCAGATAGAAGGGATGCACGCAGATATGAAAATCCGTGTTATTTGTGCGCATCTGTGGTAAAAAGCGCTTAATTTAATAGCATTGTTGTACTACCAACAGTTTCAAAATAACGATTAAGAAATTTAACAATTAGATCCCTTTTTCAATGAACATCCATAACATGGTACTAAGATTCAGTAAGATAATTTTATTGCTTTTTACAGGCACTTTAGCATTTGCACAAGTGCCTGTAAAATCAAAATTAAAGCTTTGGTACGAAGAACCTGCAGGTGCTGTTTGGGAAAATGCACTTCCTGTTGGTAATGGCTTTTTAGGGGCAATGATTTATGGTAACGTGGCAAAAGAAGTGATAAAACTCAATGAACATAGCCTGTGGAGTGGTAGCCCCTATCAAAATGATGTTCCCGAAACTTTGAGCCACTTACCTGAAATCCGCGCACTGATTTTTCAGGGGAAGCACAAGGAAGCTGAAAATCTGGCCAATAAAATCATGTTTGGGAAAAAATCATCCGGACAGATCTTTCAACCGGCAGGTAATCTTCAACTCGTTTTTCCTGGTCATGAAAAGTATCAAAACTACTATAGAGAATTGGATATCGAAAATGCCATAAGTAAAACAAACTATAACATTGGCGATGTAGCCTATACCCGAACTGCTTTTGCCGCGCACGGCAACCGCGTAGTGGTCATGAAACTTACCGCCAATAAAGCCGGCAGCATTTCTTTTACCGCAAATTACACCACCCCGCATAAAAAGGTTTCAATCAGTACCTCAGCTGTTAAAGATCTGGTAATGGAAGGTTTGACCAGCGATCATGAAGGTGTCAAAGGACTTGTAAAATACAACGTAATCAGCAGATTCAGCAATGAAGGCGGCACATTAAAAGCTACCGATTCGAGTATTGTTGTTGAGCATGCCAATGCGGTAACCATTTTCATCTCCATTGCTACCAATTTTAACCATTATAATGACATCAGCGGCAATGCCGCTAAACGGGCATTGGCTTACCTGAACCGGGCCTCGGCGAAATCTTATGATAAAATCCTGGCTACCCACCTCACCAACTATCACAAATACTTCAATCGTGTTCAGCTTGATTTAGGGGAGAGCGGTGGTACGGACTTACCGACAGACAAAAGGCTCATGAATTTCAGGAATACAACAGATCTTCAGTTTGTTAATCTATATTACCAGTTTGGCCGTTATCTGTTAATCAGTTCTTCTCAGCCCGATGGTCAGCCTGCCAATTTGCAAGGCATCTGGAATGATAAGCTTTACCCACCCTGGGACAGTAAATACACCATTAATATTAACGCTCAAATGAATTATTGGCCTGCAGAGCCGACCAATTTGCCCGAGCTGCACCAGCCCTTTCTTAAAATGGTAGGTGAAATGGCAGAAACGGGCAAGGCCGCTGCTAAAAACATGTATGGCGCAAGGGGCTGGATGGCGCATCACAACAGCGATATCTGGAGAAGCACCGGCCCAGTGGATGGTGCATTCTGGGGAATCTGGAACGGTGGCGGTGGCTGGGCCAGTCAGCATCTTTGGGAACATTACCTTTATGGAGGAGACCGCAAATACCTTAAAAGCATCTATCCTGTTTTAAAAGATGCAGCAACTTTTTACAAAGATTTTCTGGTGCCGCACCCAACACTGAAGTATTTGGTGGTTAATCCAGGTACTTCTCCTGAAAATGCACCTGCGGCACATGGTGGCTCTTCTATTGATGCAGGCACCACCATGGATAATCAAATTGTTTTCGATGTGTTTTCTACCGCTATCCGTGCTGCCAAAATACTGGGAGTTGATGCTGTTTTTGCCGATAGTTTATTGCAGATGCGCAATAAATTATCGCCTATGCACATTGGCAAACATGGCCAGTTACAGGAATGGCTGGATGATATAGACAGTCCAAACGATAAACACCGTCATGTTTCGCACCTTTATGGTTTGTTCCCCTCCAACCAGATTTCTGCCTACCGTACACCCTTACTTTACGCCGCTGCAAAAAATACCCTGCTTCAAAGAGGCGATGTATCTACCGGGTGGAGTATGGGCTGGAAAATAAATTGGTGGGCAAGGATGCAGGATGGAAATCATGCTTATCGCCTGATTCAAAACCAACTCACACCACTAGGCGTTAATCCCGGCGGTGGTGGAACATACAATAATCTTTTTGATGCCCATCCACCTTTTCAGATAGATGGTAATTTTGGCTGTACCTCCGGTATTACCGAGATGCTGATGCAAAGTGCCGATGAGGCATTACATTTATTGCCCGCTTTGCCAGATGTATGGAAGGAAAAAGGTTTCATTAAAGGCTTAAGGGCCAGGGGAGGTTTTGAGGTAATCAGCCTCGAATGGTCTAATGGGCAAGTAATCAAAGCGGTAATTAAATCAACGCTTGGCGGAAATTTACGGTTAAGGGTCCCCAATGAAATGAAAAGCGACATTATTGAGTTGAAAAATGCAGTCGGTACTAATCCAAATATGTTCTATTCCATTACCGAAACTCAGGAACCTATTATAGTGCCCGAAGCTCATTTGACCGCTAATTCATTGAAAAAGACTTTTGTTTACGATATATCAACCACACCAGGCAGATTATATACGCTGCTGCTCAAATAATTAGAACCTCATGAAATTTATCCGTTTATTTATCATTTTCACCCTTGTAAGTACCTGCATTTATGCGCAGGAAGCAGTAAGCTATCATGTTTCCAGTCCTGACGGGAAAATTGTTCTCACCTGCAATCCCGCTCAGGGAACCTATAGCATTGCCAGGAGTAAAAAAACAGTCTTACAAAATTCCAAACTGGGCATTATCCGGGAAGATGAAGACTTTACAAGGTCATTAAAAGTCGTTGGTACTGCGGAGCGAAAACTGAAAGAGACCTATGTAATGGGCAATGCAAAAAAGAAATCGATTACCTATACCGCAAATGAATTGGCGATATCGACCAAAACGCCAACAGGCAAAAAAATGAATATTATTTTTCGTGTTTCTAATGATGGGGCCGCCTTTCGTTACGAATTTCTGGAAAAAGATCCATCGCTAAGAAAAATACAGTCAGAACAGACAAGTTTTCACTTTCCCGAAGGTACCTTGGCCTGGTTACAGGCCAAAGCCGAGGCACAAACGGGATTTGAACATACCAATCCTTCCTATGAGGTATATTATAATATGGCTATCCCGGTAGGCACGCCATCTTCCAGTGCTAACGGGTGGGTATATCCGGCTTTATTTAAAACAGGCGATACCTGGGTGATGCTTACGGAAGCAGGACTGGAGAGAAATTATTGTGGAACTTCTTTGCAACGTTTATCACCGAACGGCGAATATCGGATCAATTTTCCGCAAGAAGCTGAAAAAATAAAAGGAGGAGCCCTTTATCCCGAATCTACGCTTCCATGGATTACGCCCTGGCGGATCATTGCAATAGGCGATTTGGCTACAATTATGGAATCGACCCTCGGTACAGATCTTGCCCCTGCATCCAGATTAAAAGATTTATCGTTCGTAAAACCTGGAAAAGCCGCATGGAGCTGGGTGTTGGAAAAGGATAAGGCAACGATATACCCAGTCCAGAAAAAATATATTGATTACGCTGCCGATATGAACTGGCAGTATTGTTTGATCGATGCAAATTGGGATCAGACCATTGGATATGATTCGGTTGCGGTTTTGGTTGACTACGCAAGAAAAAAAAATGTGGGCATGTTGCTCTGGTATAACTCAGCAGGGGATTGGAATACCGTAAAATTTACACCGAGAGATAAGCTGCTGACGCATGAGAAACGGGTGAAGGAGTTTAGCAGGCTTGAAGAAATGGGCGTTAAAGGCATCAAAATCGATTTTTTTGGTGGCGACGGACAATCTATGATTGCTTACTACCATGATATTTTAACCGATGCCGCCACCCACCATTTGTTGGTCAATTTTCATGGGGCTACACTGCCCAGGGGATTGCAACGGACTTATCCAAATTTAATGACCGCAGAAGCCGTACTGGGATACGAAATGATCACATTTGGGCAAGATGCAGCCAACAAAGCACCTCAACACATGGTTAACAGTGCCATGATCAGAAATGCCTTTGATCCGATGGATTTCACACCGATGTGTTTATACAAAATCCCCAATATTGAACGGCGAACAACCGCTGCATTCGAACTGGCTACATCAGTGGCCTTTTTATCGGGCATACAGCACTATGCCGAAACACCGGATGGAATGAGCCATGTGCCTGTTGAGGTTAAAGATTTCTTAAAAGCGTTGCCTGCTCAATGGGATGATGTAAAATTTATTGATGGATACCCGGGCAAGTTATATGTTGTAGCCAGAAAATCGGGTTCCAAATGGTACGTTACAGGATTGAATGGAGAAGCAATCGACAAATCCCTTACGTTAAATCTTACTTTTATTAAAAACAAAACAGGTAAACTCATTTCTTCAGGAAACGATAACGACAGCCACAACGGGTTTGTTGCTAAAGAAATAAAAATACCAGCTTCTGGAGGATTGAAAATCGACCTGAAAAAGAATGATGGTTTCGTAGCCGTTTTTGAGTAACTAATACCTGAAAATAATCCACAAATAGCATTTTTTTTGCTGTCAAAATAATGCATGGAGAAAAAGAAATTAAATTTGGTTTAGCGTACTTCTCGGATTCAGGGCAAGCGCTTGTCAGCTGTCAAATGATAGATCGGGCCGCAAACTTGTTCTGGATCCCGGGTAAGTATTACCTGGTTATCCTATTATGATTTAACCAACAATAAATTCTTATAAATATAAAATTAAGTGTAATTCACCCCTGAGCTACGGGTTGCCATCTTTACTTATAGCACCAACAACATTCGTAATTTCCGAGTTTTTGAAAAGGTCGTACTACAATTTTTTATAGCTTCGAAAAAATAAATAATCAAAGCGGTTTCCCTCAATATTTGTTGTCGTTAAAGATTGTGAAGTGGCTTTTTTATTGCATCTGGTTAGTTTACAATCGATTGCATAAGATGGCTTTATATTTTGTGGTCGAAAATCTTTTCCTCGTTTAATAATCATTTTTAGTCGATTCCTTCCTTTGAACATTTATTCCATATTTATGAACAATTGACACTTATGCTTTTCTTCTCATCGAATAACTTTACTTCTATCATGCCCGTCTACTCTTGATAGAGATGCTCATTATCCAGTTTATGGATAATCAGTCGGCTCATTACTGAGTGAAGCATGAACTTTAACCATTATAAACCAAATTTTTATGAGGAATGAATTTTTACAGTTTTTTGTAAAGCCTGGTGCAGGACTTTCCAAATGTTTAGCCAAACTATCACTGATTGCTTTTTTTGCACTTTTTGTGGTTGCTGCACATGCACAAACCCAGGTAAAAGGGCGTGTTGTGGATGATCAGGGAAATGCTCTTCCAGGGGTAAGTATTCTGATCAAGGGAACCTCAACCAGTACAACAACCCTGGGAACAGGAAACTTCAGTATTGCGGTTCCAACAAGCAATTCGGTTCTGGTGTTTTCTTACATCGGATTTACAAGTCGCGAGGTTCCGGTCAGAAATCAAACCGAAATCAATGTGACATTACTCCCGAGCGCTGCTGAACTTGAACAAGTTGTAGTGGTGGGCTATGGAACCCAGCGCAAAGAATCGGTAACTGGTTCTGTGGCAAACATATCGGGCGATAAAGTTCGTGAAATACCCGCACCGAATGTGGCACAGGCTATCCAAGGTCGAATAGCAGGAGTAAACATTTCACAAACTTCTACCAAACCTGGTGCAACCATGCAGATTCTGATCCGAGGTCAGCGTTCACTTTCAGCCAGTAATGATCCGTTGGTGGTGCTTGATGGGATCCCATTTCCGGGCTCTATTGGTGATATCAATCCCAACGACATTAAAAGTTTAGATATTTTGAAAGATGCTTCTGCTACAGCGATTTATGGTTCAAGGGGAGCGAATGGAGTGATATTGATCACCACTAACCGTGGTCAACAAGGAGCTCCTGCCAAAGTATCCTATAATTCATATACTGGTTTACAAACCCTTTTTGCCAAATATCCAATGATGGATGGACCAGAATTCGTTGCCCTGCGCAAGGCAGCTGGATTATTTACAACCAATGGCCCAGATGAAGCAAACGACGTAAACACCGATTGGCAAGATTTATTCTATAATAAATCGGCAGTTGTAACCAGTCATGATGTTGGTGTATCTGGTGGATCTACTACAGGCAGCTACAGTTTTGGGGGTGGCTATTATCAGAATCAAAGTCTGATCCCAACCCAACAGTACACCCGCTATTCAATGAAAGCATCCATGGATCAACAGATTGCCAGTTTCTTAAGGATTGGATTTACCACCAATAACAATTACAACTTAAGTGAAGGCAACCAGCTCGGCGTTTATGGAATCCTGAGCAATTCGCCTATCGCAAATCCTTACAATGCAGATGGCAGCCTAAAAAGAACAATCAGAATGCCTCAGGATGAATCGTGGATTTACACGCGCGAACTCACTAAGAATCTCAGTGATAAATGGCTTAATGAAACGCGTGGCTTTGCTACCTATAATTCATTTTATGGCGAGGTTAACATTCCATGGGTAAAAGGACTAAAATACCGTACCAATCTCGGCCTTGATTTTATCCAGAGCAACAATGGTAACTATACAGGTGTTGGCATTGGAAGTGCTACCGCTACTACGGTTTCTACTGCCGGGGTTAGCAATTCGCAAACCTACCATTGGACACTTGAGAATTTATTGACTTATGACAGAACCTTCTCAGAAAAGCACAATATCAATGTAGTGGCCTTATATTCTGCTGAACAGAATAAGTTCAATTCCTCATCCATGTCAGCACGTGATATTCCGTCTGATGCTTTTCAGTTTTACAATCTTGGCCAGGCCAATGGAGAATTAACGATCGGTAACGGGAACTACAGCTTAAGTGGATTGATGTCTTACATGGGAAGAGTGATGTATGCCTATGATAATCGCTATTTAATCAGTGCAACCATCAGATCTGATGCATCATCACGCTTGGCGCCAGGGCATAAATGGAATACTTACCCGGCTGTTTCTGTGGGTTGGAACCTGATGAATGAGAATTTCATGAAAGGGATAACCGCTATCGACAGGTTGAAGATTAGAGTGGGTTACGGTCAAACATCAAACCAGGCGGTAAATCCATATCAAACCCTTGGTTTACTAAATTCGCGCCCTTACAATTTTGGCGATAACAACTATGCCACTGGATATTATGTTTCTCAGTTGCCAAGTCCGGGTTTAGGCTGGGAATATTCACAGACCTGGAACTATGGCCTTGATTTCTCCTTACTAAAAAGCAGGTTGACAGGAACATTTGAATATTATGTAACCAATACCAAAGATATATTGTTAGGCGTTGCATTGCCCTCTACCGCAGGTGTGGGCAGTTATACTGCAAACATCGGACAAACACAGAATAAAGGGTGGGAACTGAGTGTTAACGGTAATATTTTTAATGATAAGGGAGGCTGGTCATGGGATGTGGGATTTAATCTTTATGCAAACCGAAACAAACTCGTTGCCCTTGCATCAGGCCAAACCAGAGACGAAGGGAATGCTTGGTTCGTAGGCCATAACATCAATGCCATTTTTGATTATGAAAAAGTAGGTTTATGGCAGGCCGGAGATCCATATCTGAATGTTTTAGAGCCAGGCGGGAATGTGGGGATGATTAAAGTAAAATACACGGGCGATTTTGATGCGACCGGCAAACCAACACGACCTATCGGCGCAGCAGATAGACAGATCATGGATGTGGATCCTAAATTATCAGGAGGATTCAATACAAGAGTTGCTTATAAAGGATTTGACCTCAATGTGGTAGGATTATTTAAAGACGGCGGGATTTTGCTTAGTACATTATATGGTTCTTCCGGATACCTGAATCTCTTATCTGGTAGAAGAAATAACGTTAAAGTTGATTATTGGACACCTGAAAATACAGGCGCAAAGTATCCAAAACCTGGCGGTATCGCAAGTGGTGATAACCCTAAGTATGGAAGTACATTAGGTTATTTTGATGCTTCTTTCTTAAAAATCCGGACCATCTCTTTAGGATATGATTTCAATCGAGGTTTGTTAAAAGATTCCAGATTAAAGCTCCGGATGTACTTAACCGTTCAAAATCCTTTTGTGATGTTCTCTCCATATCATCGCGAGTCGGGCATGGATCCGGAAACAAATTCATATGGCGATGAAAACGCTGCGGTAGCATCGGTTTATCCGCGGAGAATTTTAACGATTGGTACCAATACACCGTCTACCCGTAACTATGTAGCTGGTCTTAATTTAACATTTTAATATACCGATATGAAACGTATACATTTAAATATAACATTGAGCGTTTGGCTTGGGATGGTCGTTTTCTCAGGCTGTAAAAAAATTCTTGAAGAAGAGCCCCGCAGTATCTTTACACCAGATTACTTTAAAACAGTAACAGGGGTAAATGGTGGTCTTACAGCAATGTACGGTCACCTCCGCAACATGTATGGGCAGGCCTATTATTATAATTCGCTCATTACCGGTACCGATGAGGCTACCTGGGGCAAAGATGCTGATGGTAATTTTAAGGATATGGATTGCTCAGGTGTTGGGTCAATCCTTTCTACAAGTTATCCCAGTAGCGTATTATGGGGAGAAGCCTTTCCGAACATTAATACAGCAAGTGGTGTAATTGAGAATGCCAGTGCTGCAGGTATTGCCCCTTCATTGGTTGCTGAAGCAAGATTCTTCCGCGCCTTTGATTATTTTTTGCTGGTACAAACCTTTGGTGGGGTGCCACTCGATTTGGGTGCCGGACCACTTAAATTCAATACCAGTCCCGTAAGAACATCAGTTCGCAATACAGTGCCCGAGGTATATACAAAGGCAGTGTTTCCTGATTTATTGACTGCCGTTGTCGATTTACCAGTTGCTGCCCGCGTTACAGGAGGGGTAACAAAAACTTTGGCACGATTGTATTTGGCAAAAGCTTACCTAACTTATGGGTGGTGGTTGCAAAACCCTAACAATATCCCAACCTATCCTGCAGCAAACCGAACTGATCCTGACGGACATGACGCAAACTGGTATTTTCAGCAAGCTTATGATGTTTCAACTGCAGCTATCGAAAGTCCTGGATCTTACGGTTTGGTAGATACCTATTACGATGTGAATTTAGGATCAAATGACCGTAACAAAGAAATGCTGCTATATGCTGATCATACCCAAACGAGCGAACGTTTTAATGGCGGTAGTTTAACTTTCGGTAGCGGTGGGGCGCCTGATAATTTTGCAGGTTGGATGATGACCTGGAATTACACCAATATCAGAAGCGGAGGAATTAGTTCGGTTCAGCGTGAAGCAGAGCAACACCTTGGCAGGCCATGGAACCGGATGGCTCCACCTATTGAAGTGTTTAAAAATACTTTTGCCGATAAAACATTGGATTCACGTTATGATGGCACCTTTACAACGGTATATCGTGGGAATTGGCCTAAAGGATATAACCCTCCTGAATCTGCCCCTGCCTCTTTGCTTAATGCCAATGGCTTGTCTATCGTTCCCGGAAATGCCGTTTTAACCTTTCTGGATGCTGATAATAGCGCCGTAAGTTATCCAAGTGGAGCCGGAACAAGTAATGTTGGCGCCGGCACATTGCCAGGAAGGGCAGATTATGTAATTTCCCCATCGGGAATAAGCAGAATCGTTTATCCGGGCCTTTGGAAACTGGGTCCTTACCGTACAGATAATGGCACAGGCTTAGGTCAACCAAATGCAGGTAGTACCCGGCCTTACCCTATTGCAAAGTTTTCTGAACTTTACTTCGTAGCTGCCGAAGCTGCTGTAAAAGGTGCTACACCCAAAGCAGGTAAAAGTGCACGCGAACTGATCAATGTGGTGAGGGCCCGTGCCGGAAAATGGCGTTGGGATAATAATGGCAATGTGGCAAAAGTAGCCGACAATAGTGCAGCCATGATTGCCGCAACCCCAGCAACAATTGATATCAATTATATTTTAGCAGAGCGATCGCGTGAATATTATGCGGAAGGATACAGGAGATTCGACCTCATTAGAACGCAAAAATGGGCAGAGTTATCCACTACTTTCAGTATTTGTGGTACAGGATATGGCGACCATACACCAGTAACGGTTACCAGAACGATTACACCAAATCTTTATCTCCGTCCAATTCCACAAGGGCAGATAGATGGCATGCAAATGTCTGACGAGGCAAAGAAAGCATATCAAAACCCTGGCTACTAAATTTAAAACAGGCAGATTTTCCAAAGAAATCTGCCTGTTTTTCTTTCAGAATTATCGTAATCCTACCGATTAATGTTAAGCGTTTTAAAAACCGACATCAACAGCACTTTATGATGGAAATATAGATCGCTAGAGGCCGTTTTAAATTGCTACTTCTGACGGACATATGGCTGTTTTCTCATAGTCTTTGCTTAGTCTAAGGTAGAATTTCAGCGATGCAAACTAGCGAAATCACAATTTATTCCGTTAGTAGCTTTCCGTTTGGCAGGGCTGAAACGATTAGCTTAGGCGAGGGATAAATAGCATTCGGACAGGATTTGTTTTCTTCTGATCTGGCCCCACTCAACAATTTTCTGTCCAAGTTGTTTGGAGAATATGGACATCCCCTTTGAAAAGTATTACTCGGGTACCAGCGGGCTACTGTTACCGGTTCCCAATAAATTGCACTACCCGAAAGAATTCCAGGAAAAGAGCAGGCTGTGCTATTACGCCTCGCTGATGGATTCTATCGAGATCAATTCTTCCTTTTATAAGGTGCCGCAGGTTTCCACGATGAAAAAGTGGGCGGCGGATGTGCCTGAGGAATTTCGTTTTACCTTTAAGCTTTTCAAGGAGATTACCCATAACAAGGACTTGGCCTTTGATCCAGAGGTCGTGTCCAGGTTCTTTTCGGTCATTTCGCATGTTGAGGAGAAAAAGGGTTGTCTTTTGGTACAGTTCCCCCCGAGCGTAAGGATTTCTCATTTTGCGCAGCTGCGCTTTCTGATGTCGGTGCTTAGGGATAATGATCCTTTTGGCGAATGGAAGATCGCTTTGGAATTTCGGCATGCTTCTTTATATATAGATGAGGTGTATGAGCTTTTGGAAGAGTTTGAGCTTGGTATGGTGGTCCACGATAAGTCGCCTGCCAGTTCTCCTGTGCGAGAAAGCCATCCCGATTTTATCTACCTCAGGTTCCATGGTCCGGGAGGAAACTATAGGGGAAGCTATTCTGACGACGTATTGTATGAGTATGCAAGCTATGTGACCGAGTGGCTTTCGGAGGGCAAAAAGGTGTTCGTGTACTTCAATAACACCATGGGAGAGGCCCATGCCAACCTGAATATGCTGCGCCAGATCGTTAGGGATACCTATTAGTATTTGCTGGGCATTTGCCGGAAAAGCAGGCTTGGGCTGCCTTTATAAGATTGAGATATGGATATTGCCCAGTTACGTTAGGGTTTGTAGCGAGCGTAAATATCTGCCCGAACTGGGCGTGCTTTCAATGCCTGGAGAATTTGAGTTGCTAAAAATCAGGTTCAGACAATCACAGGTGAAGGGTAATGAGAACCTGTTCAGATTGGATTAATCTTATTGCTTTTTTGCTGGCTTGGGTTTAGTAGTGGCGTTTTGCTTAAGCTTTGTAGGCGCAGGAACTGCACTTTTTGACGATTTGTTTACAGGCTTTTTGGACGAGGTTTTTTTCTTCCGTGCATTTTTGATGCGGTATTCAAGCAGGTACAGCCTGGTCTGCCATTTCTCAATGATGGTGTCGTCGCTTTTCGGAAAGCCTGTTGGTTCCAAAAGACCGAGTACATGGGCCAGTTCCCGGGTGCTGTCTGCCTTGGCCCGGTTTTCTTTCAGCCAATCTTGTTGTTTGGTTTCTTGAGATTTCTGGTATTCGGCTATGGCCAGTTTGATGAGCTTAACCTCAGCTTCTTTTGATTTAGCTTTGCGCAAAAGCACCATCTGCCTGTTCCAGGCGTGGGAATTAGCAGGATCTGTCATTGCAGATTTCTGGTAAAGTTTTAGTGCGGCAGCATTATCGCCCGCTCTTTCCAGTTCGAGCGCAGCAGCGAACTGCTCCTTTGACCGTATCTGTTTTCTTCTTGACATGACTGACTTTGGAACAATTAGCTCAGGCTATTGTTTGCTGAAGGGTGGTATAGGTTATGACTACACAATGACCTTTGCGTTATAGGAGTAATGGTAACTTTGGATTTATCAATTAATGAAATGAAGAAAATCGGATTTTTATCGTTCGGGCATTGGTCGGAACATCCCTCATATCTGGCGCGTACCGCTAGTGATACTTTGCTACAATCTATCGACCTTGCCGTTGCGGCTGAAGAAATCGGCCTTGACGGAGCGTATTTCAGGGTACACCATTTTGCAAGGCAACTGGCATCGCCCTTTCCGCTGCTTTCGGCAATTGGCGCAAAAACTTCTAAGATCGAAATCGGAACGGGCGTTATCGATATGCGCTATGAAAACCCTTTATATATGGTTGAGGATGCTGGCGCGGCCGACCTGATCTCTGGTGGCAGGTTACAACTGGGCATCAGCAGGGGTTCGCCCGAGCAGGTGATCGAAGGCTGGCGGTATTTCGGTTTTGCACCAAAGGATGGGGAGAACGATACTGATATGGGAAGGCAAAAGGCTTTGGAGTTTTTGGAAAGATTGAAAGGCGAAGGATTTGCACAGCCTAATCCCAATCCCATGTTTCCTAATCCTCCTGGACTTTTGAGGCTCGAACCGTATTCGGAGGGACTGCGTGAGCGTATCTGGTGGGGAGCCGCTTCCAATGCGACTGCTGTTTGGGCGGCAGAGAACGGGATGTACCTACAAAGTTCTACCTTGAAGTTTGATGAAAACGGTAAGCCGTTCCATATCCAGCAAGCCGAGCAGATCAGGCTGTACAAGGAAGCCTGGAGAAAAGCGGGACATGATCGCGAGCCAAGGGTTTCTGTCAGCCGTTCAATATTTGCGCTGATGAACGATCAGGACAGGTATTATTTCGGGCAGCAGGGGAAAGGGGCGGATAGTTTTGGCTATATCGAGCCAACCCAAAGGGCGGTTTTCGGTCGGGGATATGCCGCAGAACCAGATCAGCTGATAAAGGAATTGGCTGCCGACGAGGCAATACAGGAAGCGGATACGGTATTATTGACCATTCCAAATACCTTGGGCGTAGATTACAATATTCATGTGCTATCTGCCATTCTGGAGCACGTTGCACCGGGACTTGGATGGAAATAGATTAGTTTGATTTTTTTAAATCGCACAAAATATATTGCCTGAGATGGCGTTTATATTCCGAGAGCGTTAATTTAGATGAGCGGGAAGAGCCTTTGGTTTTTCCCGCTTTCTTGTTTTATCGTGTATTTACAGCATAAGAAAAGGACTTCAAGCATTGCTGCAGAGTATTCCGAATAATGTGTATCTATTAGTGGAATGATTTAACAAAAACTTAACGTTAAAAATCCAATCCATAACTTTTTTGGTTTATTTTTATGTCACATCTAAAACGCGTGAAAATCAACAAACTCACATTACTGATCATTTCAGTCTGCTGCCTTTCTATGAGCGGCGTGAAATGCAAAAAGGAAACATCATTAACCAAAGAGGAGGAATTGCCTGCATTAACCCAGAAGGGCGCTAACACCTTTGGCTTTGTACTCAATGGAAAGGTATGGCTGCCAAAAGGGGCATTGCTCCAGGATAAGCTAAATATTACGTATGATGCAAACTTCAATGGTGGAACCCTGAATATTACTGCACATCGGTATCTGGATGGAGACCAGTTTCAAAGCGTAGCGATCGCCAGTTACAATATCAGTAAAACAGGAACCTATTCTATTGATAAAGACAAAGTTCTTGTGAGCTTTTATAAAACAGGAAGTTGCACTTACAGCTCCCATCAAATTGTTGCAAAAGGTGTCCTGAAAATTACCAAATTGGACCTGACTGAGAAAGTAATTACTGGTTCCTTTGAGTTTGTTCTTGAAAAACAGGGCTGCGAAATCATAAATGCTACTGAAGGTAGATTTGATCTAAAAATTTAATAGAAGCAACAGTAACTATTCCACGGTAACCAACGGTTTCACCACGTTAATGCTGAGGTTTAATTGCCTGACTATTTATGCGCTCATAATGAAAAGCTGCATTATTTTTACTCTTTTAAGTAACCAGGTTCTGTGGCAGAATCCAGATTATCCCTACCAGGCAGATTCCTTCGCTTTTTTTTAAAAAGGGAATGCACATTAAAAACAACAACCGATACGAAAATGATACTGTATGCCGCCATTTGTAATGGGGTAATGGGCTCATGAAATACCAAAACTGCTATAGCAAATCCAATAATTGGGTTAATGTTAAGCAACATACCCACTGTTGATGAGTTCAAGCCCTTTAAGGCATATAAATTCAAAAAGAGTGGAATCACGGTAAAACCAACTGCTATAACCTCTATCAGTAACCAAAATTGCGTTGCTGCTGGTACAGGTCCGCTGTATGCAGGGTAAAAAGGCAGCAGCATTATCGCAGAAAGCGAAATGTGAAACGTGAGCAGGATAAATTTATCAAACCCAACACTTTTACGCTGACTTACCAGATAAGCCGCATAAGTAAACCCAATAACAATGCCGTAAACCATATCCATAATATTGGCATACGATAGCATTAAGCACCCAAGTATACTTAACGCAACGGCCACCCATTGTACTTTATTGAGCTTTTCGTGCAAAAGCCAGTAAGCAAGCAATGTGGTAATAATGGGGCAAACCAGGTAGGCAAGCGAGGTAGCCTTAATGCTTACATGGTTAAGCACATAAATAAACGAAAACCAGTTGATATTTAAAAAGATACTTCCGCCTACATTCAGCAAAAGCACATTTCGTCTCTGCTTAGCAGGTAAGGCTTTAAAGTTAGAAAAGGTTTTAACCAATTCGGCACGTTTAAATAAGGCGGTAATGAATAGCATCAATATGGCACAGCTAAAAATGCGGTAAAATAAAATATCTACCGAAGAATATCCGCTCAAAGGTTTTAAAACTAAACTAAAAAAGCCCCAGGTCGCATAAGCGAATATAGCGGCCAGGTAATATTTTGCGATTTTCACAGTTGCTATAATGTTGATCTAACAAATATCATAAAATCTTAGGGCTTATTAAGCCACATAATGTAAAACACTATTTATTGGATGGAATGCAAATTGATGTATATTTATTGATCTTTTATCTGCTCATTCTACTAACACTCCATGTTCAATTGGCTCTTCGGTAAGAAAAAAACTACACCTGTTTTATCCAAAGTAGACTATTGGAAGGCATTTGAATTATTTGCACTTTTCGATGATCTGGACAGGGTAAAGGCTGTTCTGGAGCATACAGACGATATCCGTATTGATTTTATTGCTTTTAAGGACTGGTTTACAGAAGAACTGGGTGAGCTTGAAGGAGCAAACAATCCTGATTTTTCAAGGGTACGGGAATGGTTTGCGCCAAACGCCGATTGGGATAGGCTGATGGGAAGGCAAGGGTTTGAACTGGGCAGGTCTGTTTTTAAAAGGGCTGACTGGTGGAAACGCAACCAGGAGTTCCTGCCGGGCTTATTGTTTGGCTAAGTGGAGAATATGGGCTGGTGTTAAAGGACGCCCCTGATGGGCTTTACGGACTGGTGAGATGGGATACAGAAAAAGCGCAGGACACCGAAGACTGGAGGGGACTATGGGGTACCTTTGTTTCCATGGGTGGAAGGGTGCTGGAAGAGTTTGAGTTTAAGTTTATCGGGCCAGATGGCAGCTTAAAAAAACGAGACAAACCGCATAAAAACTGATTTGTCTCATTAAGTGCTCGTAACGAGATCTTTAACGAACTTTTTTATCGAAGATTTGAAGCGAATTGCGGATTTGAAAATTTCGAAATAACTTGCTAATTAATTTGTTTTAAAAAGTGAATTTTTTCCGACTGAACCATAAAATTTAGGAGACAATAGGGAAGAACTTACCGCGGAGCACAGTTTACTGTTCAGTAAATTATCAAAATGGCCAAAAAAGAACATAGACCGCATGCCGGGCAGATCCCGCGAGGTATTTATGATGAGTATGCAGGGCACGTCCAACCGCGATACTTCAGCTTAGCTTTCCATTTCCATGGGAGCGATAGAAAAGAAGAACATCTCTCGGGCATTGACAGTGCTCCACACAGACCCTGGAGACTATAATCTTGGCATTGTACTGTTATTGCTTGCCACAGTAAACCAGAATTAAAAACCATTGAGGACACACGTAATACCTTTAGTCAACTTGAAATGGTAAAAAAAGAGCAAATTGTTTTTAGATAGAATCTATGTCAGCATTTGCCTTTTTTAGAATCTGCAGATTCATATCAAGTACAATGTTATAAAAAGTTTTATCGGAAAGCAGTTCTGCTGAATTCTCCAATCTATTAAGTAGAGATGTCCAATATGCAACTATATGGATAACTAGATCTTTTTGATTCAAATTTCCCTGAATAAGGTCATCAAAGGTTTTTATAAATTTATCCCTGGCTGTAACCACATGGAAGGCGTAATCATCATATGGATCATTCTCATCATAATTATCAGAGAATGCATGGCTGTTAATCAGCGCCAAGAAATCATCAGTGGCCTCAAGCAATTTCGTATAAACGGTTTTTCTTACCGAATCGTTATAAAATTCCCTGTCATTCCCAAATACAGTGTTTTGAATTAAGCTGGTCAACATGGTATCGTTGAGAGTGCCATCTAATGGGAGAGTTTGTTTATTCATGAGCTTATTAATTTAGTTTTATTTGCTGCTAATCTAATTAATGTCTGAACGTTAAAAAAATATTTATGCCAATTACTTAATTATAGTAATCATGAATTATTAAATCAAAATCTTTTTTAAAATTTCCACAGTACTGATAAAACAAAGGTCAGCCTTGGACTGATCCAAGGGATCTTTGAGCTCTTTGCCAGGATGTACAAAATTCCTATAGATCCGAGATAAATTGCTCAGATGACCGAAATCCCCACCGAAAGCCTTAGTAGACTGTACGTGGGTGATAAGTTCGCTTAATACGCAATCATACAAAGCCTTGTTTTTTGCCTTGCCATTAGGATCCCTTACCGATAATGACATCGTGCCTCTGCTTTCACAGAAATAGGTTAAAGCCAGCTCAACTAGCGACCCGGAAAGAATAACACTTGCCTTTAGATGATCCAAAAGATAGATATGGAAAAGCTCCTTAAAATCCCGTTCAAAGAGCGCTCGATATTTCTTGGACTGGATATTGTCGATAGCCTGCAGAATATCAAAAAAACCTTTTTTTTCCAAAACCTCAACAGAGATGGAGGTAAAGCCATCTATCCAAGCTTTGGGGATATGGTATTTTTTGATACGTATAAGCTCTTTTTCCAATAGGGGATTGATTCGGTAAATAATAGCACGGTAACCATCCCTTTCCCCGGTATTGATCAGATACCCCTTGGATAACCACTGTTCAACAAGTGATTCCGCCCTTGCCTTATCCACCCCGGCGAGTTTTTGGAACTTGAATAATGGAACAGGTATGTCACCATTATCACAGGCCTCATCTATTTTGGCACCCTGGATAAACTTTAGTAATTTTTCACGCACATAGTCATTCTCAGACTTTAAAAGTTCTACGGCCAGTTGGTTTTCTTGCTGGATCTTCAGATTCCTTTCAGCGCGGGCGAGATTGCTTATTAGATTGGGATGCTCGGTCTCTATCAATAGCCCTCTTCGATACAGTACGATTGCTGTAGCATGGTCATCTTCTTTGGCATATAAAACGCCAAGATTATTTAGTACCGCTGTGCTCTCACCCGACATCTTTAAATAATGCTCATAAAACTCTTTCGCTTTTGGATTTTCTCCTTTTTCAGAATAACTATAAGCAAGGTTAAAAAGGCAATCATTCTCGGTGAGCTGCTCCAAGTTAAAATATCGTGCCAAAGCTATTACCCTATCATATTGTTTTTTTTCGAAAAATATCAAAAAGATCTTTTTTAAGCGCACAGCAATCCACCCGGCTAGACGGTAAGTACTACCCAGGTCATCGATAAGATAAGAGTAATAGCGGTCTATTTCAAGAGGGGTATTCGTTTTATTATATAGTATGCCGGATAAGGCATTATTTAAGAGATCATCCAAAAAATCATAGTGGTATATATTCAATGAATTCTTTGCCCCTTTAATAAATTTATATTGGTCGTTATGTTTCTCCTTAAGCACCGCAAGAGTATATTTGATCAAAAAAAGCTTTCCGTTTACAATACTTTTATCTTTTGGGAATCTTAATTTGATAAGTTTAGAGTAGATCTCATCCAGATTCTCCAGCTCAATGGTATCCACAAAATGATCAGCTAGAAACACCGGTCCCCCCATAATACGCTCTGCATTCTCGATTAGATCCTTGGATATTTCAACGTTTGCCATCAGATCTTCGATCTTTGCATAATCTTCGATGTCTACATACAGGTTCAAAAGGCCCAAAAAGCCAAATAAATAATCTGGGTCACCTTTTTTTCCTTCATAAGCGGCCTTAAAATAACCTGCCGCCTCATCCGTCAGTCCTAATTGGACTGCTGATCGGCCCAGCATGTACAGAATCGCATACCAGTTATTTCCCGCATCCCAAGCAAAGCTCATCGCCCTTTTAAAATTGATAAGGGCGGATTCGAATGCGCTTTGCCTGTAATAAAGAAAGCCAATATTAAAAAATAGGCTAGGGGAAACCATCCCCCTATCCATAGCAAGTTCCAGGGTTTCACGATGCAGATCATACATGCCTGCATCCTGATAGTGCCCAGCCAGTAGAAGATAAAAATCAACGGTATTGGGGAATTTTTCTATCCCTTGTTGAAACAGTTCAATTTTTTCCTGCCCTTTGAGCGAGTATCGCAAGTCAAAAAGCAGTTCCTCTGGAAAACTTTTCTGTTTCCGCGCAAGGGAAAAATAATACTCAGATTTATCTTTATCGTAAATATATTCAGTTTCTTCGTCAGGAATAAAGCTGTCCATATCATAAATCTTTCCTAACCAGTAAGCAATATATCCTGTATTGATGCATTCAATATCCTTTTCAAGCGCAAGCAATAGTTCATCGGCTGCCTTTTGGTAATGCCCCCTTTGCTTATAAACATGCCCCAGGGCATTGTAACTGGAAGACTTGAGAGGAAAGTCGACAATGAGTTTATTACAAATTTCCTCGACGAGGTCAAATTCGCCGTTATCAAAAGCCAGCCATACTTTGTCCATAGCCGCCTGATATTCATTTTCGTGCAATTCCCCTGCTTTATCCATATTCTGAAGTTTTGAAATATATCTGCTCCTTCTAAGCTGATGATGCAAAGATATAAGCCAACTGCGCAGAGCATCTGCGTAGTTAATGTTTTTTCTAAAATTTTTTAATTTAAATTCGTCAGGTGCAATATTGATGGAAAAAGTCCAGGGAAAGCTGTTTGCTTTTCCGAATCAGATGCTAAATACATCCAATAAACCCCTTATCATTGTAAACGCATAACTTCTAAGCACTCTTAACGCAGGATATCGTTAGCCATTACCCGCTTTAAAGTGAAATTCAATAGTGAAAATAAGCTAAGTAATTTCAATTTCGTTAAGCGCCATGTCTGTTACCCTTGCAAACTGGAACCTCACCCTTCTTCAATCTACTGTCCAGGGTTGTTGATGAAGGGATAAGTATCGTTATAGGGTATATTATAATAAGGGAGAGGCGTTTCAGCAATTTCATTTTGGTATATTATAGATCTTCTCTTTCGATGGAAATGAGTGTTGCCAGTCCGGCGATGCCGTCGGGCTGTAGAAAGTGGAGTTTCTGGTAGGTCCTGACGGCCTGTTCGGTCCTGAAACCAAAAATTCCGCTGATCGGTACCGAATAATCCTGGGCCTTGAGCATTTTCTGGAGTTTTGTTACATCGCTGCCTTTGCAGCCTCTTTTTAATACGCGACGGGTTAGTGGCGCAGGATCGAAGCTGTAGTTATTTAAATCATATGCCGGGATTGCTGTGAATGTTGACCGTGCCCGTTTGATGCTTTTCTTGCGTGTCCTGTAGGCTGATGGGGTATATCTTTTGGGTGTCCTTGTTGTTGTTGAGCGGCTGCGTGTGGTTGTATATAAGCTGCGTACTGTTGGGGCGGGGACTGATATGGGGATAACAGGTTCTTCATATACGGGCGTGCTCTGTCTGTACACGGGGGAGGATGATCCGTGCGAGGCATGGGAGGCATGCGAAGAATGGGATGAATGTGAGGAGTGTGATGAATGGGAGGTGTGCATAAAGATCCTTCCACTTTCGGGGCTGGCCATGTTCAGTTTCAGGGTCAGTCTGGGTTTTATATTGTTGGCTTTTGGAACTGTGAAGTTATCCGGGGCAAGATGATCCGGCAGATCTGTTGTTATATGGGCCTGGCTGGAGGTGGGGTTCAGGGCTGCTGTTGCACCTGCGATCACCGAGAGTATTTTTTTGTATATGTTGAGTTTTTTCATGAGCGCTGTTTTGTATTGTGGTTGAATGCTTCTTGCTCTTATTTCTTTTTATTACTGTTTTTTCCGGCCTGGTAGAGCCCGTATCCGACTGCGCCGGCGATGAGTACCCCGACTGCTCCGCTGCCTCCGCTACTACCTCCTCCGCCGCCGCGGCTGGAATATCCCCCGGATGAGTGGGAGGAATGTGAGCTGTGCGAACTGTGTGAGGAATGGGAGCTGTGGTAGGCCAGTAGGCTCCGGGAAATGTTGCTTGGGTTCAGTTTTAGGGTCAACTTGGGTTTCCATAGCCTGTGCGGGGGAAATGCCTTTGTTGTGTTTTCTGTGCCAACCGCTTCGTCAAGACTCTGTGGTATTGCAGTGGCTACTGCTTTGTTGGTTAGCATGGCCAGTGATGCGGTCGCGACCGAAAATATCTTTCCTGATAAACGCAGGTGTTCCAGCCTGCCCGATTTCTTTTTTAACATGTTTCTGGCAGTGTTTCGTTAATCTTTTGATTGATGATCGGTGCGATTGCCCGGCTGTGTTTTTTTAGGTTCCAGGTGAAAAGTCCCCCGCAGTCGTTGAGTTTTTCGCATGCCTGGCATTCGGGCAGGTATTCGTTTTTCCAGTCGGAAATGGACTTGCGGCAGTGTGCCCACAGCTTTTCGGGAATGGTACATAACTGGGTATTATATATGGATACGTTCATGTTGCGGTAGGACAGATACTCCACAGCTTTGGTCAGTTCTGTGGTATAGTCTACAGGGTCGATCCAGAGTTTTTCGATGTTGAAGGGGGTATAACCTGTAAATTCAAGGCCCATAAAGGTGATGTGTTCGCTAAAGGGCAGGTTCTTGTAAATGTATGCCGATAGTTTTGCAAGCCTTGGTATGGATGCTTTGTGCAATACAACACGGATTTCTATCCTGATACCGTACCGGGCAAGGTTATGTAACCCCAGGATGGTCTGGTTAAAGGCATCTTTTGCCTGTACAATGTAGTCGTGGCTATCCGCATAGTCGGAATATAGCGGGATACCGAGCATAATCCTGTGGTTCTGTATTTTTGCGAGCCGCTGTGCCATGTGGTTCCAGGCAAATGTCCTGCCGTTGGTGAGGATATGGATTTCTGTATCGGGCAGTTCTATAGTGATCAGCTCCAACAGAGAGAAGAAGAGTTCTCCCATGAGTGTCGGTTCTCCTCCTGATATGGTCAATTCCATACAGTCTTTTGGGATCAGTGGGATAGCCCGTTTATATATCTCATAAAGTGCAGGAATATCGTCTTTGTCCCTTGGTGGCTGGGAACACATCAGGCAGTTGCTATTGCACCTCTCGGTGGAAAGGATGGTGTTGTGGTAGGAGTTTACCCGATAGAGTGTCCGGATAACACCATTGCTGTCTGCCATCACTACGTCCCCTTCTTCGAGATGGTCAAGGGAGTTACAGCCATATACCTGCGGGGTGATGTGCTGTGAGATTGTTTTTTGGTGATCTGTTGTGATGGTTGCCAGTGTTCCTGTGGGGAGTAGCCCTGCTATGCTGGTGATATAGATGAGCTTGTTATTTTGATTATAGGGATCCCTGGTGATCTTTCCAACCACAAAATCATCAATGCCGATTGCTTTTCCTTTTGCCCTGAATATCATATCTTTATTATCTGATCCAGCTTTCAAAAACTTTTGTTATTTCTTCGCTCCCGTCCATCAGTTCGATGAGGTAACGGATGATCTCCATGTTCTTGCGGCAGAAGGTGCTGGTCGGCCGGTAGCCCCAGATGTCCCCTTGGGTGGCATGGTTGTGCACTGGATCCGATCCGCAATAGCTCTGGAAGGCACATTCGGAGCAGCCTGGCAGAGATTCATTTGTCATCACTTCAGCAATTTCCATAGCGCGTTCGCCGTAAAAGATTTCTTCATATGATGAGCTGTCGAGGTGGCCGAGCCTGAAGGTATAGTCGCCTGATTCTGCCAGCATCCGGCTTTCATCGGTCGCGTATACGTTTCCGTCATAATTGAAAAGGATAACATTGGTGATAGCACCTGCTGGAGAATTGAGGTCTACATAACCTACAGGAAAAGGCGTAAGTATCTTCTTGAGTATGATCGTGGCATACTGTTCTCTAAAAAATTCTCCCTTAAGGTTGTATGCAATAATGTGCTGTAGTGCAGTTTTGTAAAAACTGAGGAAATCATCCATTGCATATTTGTTCTTTCGCTCGTTGCTCAGTGCAAAGCCGTACGGTGAGATCGGGCGCAGAAAAATGCTGTCAAAACCCCTTGCCCTGTATTCTTCCACGATTTCTATTGGATGGGCAAGTGAGAGGTTTGTTGCGGTCATTAAGGCCGATATGCTATCTTTTTCGATCACATTATTTGCCATCTCTATTCCTGCCACCGTCAGTTCGTAGCTGTTGTTCCCCGGTCGCCTCCGGTTCTGGTTGTGTATAAAACCTGGCCCGTCCAGTGAGGTGGAAAGAAGTATGCCGTTTTCCTTGCAGTATTCCAGTATTTCCATTGTGATTACTGCAAGGTTGGTACAGATCACATAGGTGACCTTTTTGTTGTAGCTTACTGCAAGTCTTTTTGTTCTTTCAACGGCATATTTAATGTTGTCAAAAGCCAAAAGTGCTTCACCTCCCTGAAATTCCATGGTTACAAAAGGATTAGGGGACTCCATCATCAGATCGATCCCACGGTCGATATGTTTTTTGGACATATCAAAGGCATCCTTATCTGTTGTTACCCTGGATACCTGACAATAGTGGCAGGTATGTTCGCAGCGCAGTGTAATGACAAATATATGCAGGTTGGTGAAATCATCCAGAAAAGACTTTTTTGTTCGATACCTGGTAGCCAGGACATCGATCAATGCGGGGATTGGGCTTTCTGAGATGAACATGCCGGCGATAAGATCAGCATAAAGTTCTGAATCCAATTGTTTGTCGATTTCCCGTCCGATGATACGTGCTACTGTTCCGGTAGGGTAAACAAGATGATCTCCCACTTCGTTTACAACCACTTCGCGCTGGGAATTGAGCCTGTGGAAGCGGAAGGGCATCAGGAAATACGTTTCTGTTTTTACAGAAAAGTAATCCGTGTCCTTGAATTTTCTGTTCGGTCTGGAGAGCGTGGAAACAATCATTTGCTTAGTTTTGGTATGGATTGATCGCATGCACATCAAAACCTACAGGGTCTGATACTTCTCCGGCGGGCTCCTCATCATATTCACCGTTGGAAAAGGCCTTGGCAATCAACAAATCTCTGATATTGGCTGTTTCTTTTGTTACGGTATCCCGTAGACTATAATCTATGATGTCCCGTTCGAATTTTAACTGGTAGGCTTCCAGATCGGTCTGTTCAGTTTCTGCGGCCAGTACGCTAAGGGTGACGCAGTAGTACGTACTGTCCAAGCTTCTGAAATCTGTATGAAATTTATCCCCGTACCAATAAAGGCATTTTAGGATCACATTACTGGAATAGATGGAGCGGTCAAGGTAGATAATGATGCTATTACCGTTGATGTGGTTGTGGAGAGGCGTCATGTCAGGGATAATTTGATCCAATGTAGTTAAAATATGAAAGAGATTGATGAAAATATGGAAAAGATTAACAATATCAATCCACAGCGGGAGATTCAAAGAAAATCATGTGTTGATATTTTTGGTGGTTTTTCAAGTTTTGAGGTGGCGGACAAAAGGTATCTCGCGAAAGTTATCCCACCTAAAAGTATTGATTTCAAAACTGGAAATCTTTTATTAATGCTGCAGGATGCATTGTCGAAAATATTAGTTCCAAATCAAAAAATGCTACGACTATAATGAACAGTATTTTAGAACGACGAGTTTCAATAGCTCATGCGGTTACGATTTTGGCTAAAGGAGGAATCAATGCCTCTAAGGAGGAAGCGTACATAATACTTGATTTTCTTTATCTAATGGCAAAAAACCATCCCAGCGGTATTGATATGAAAAATGTCAAGAACCCTAAGGTGAATTCGAACTCTGTATAATCAATATAAAAACCCTATTACATATATTTTTTGAACCGATTTTAAATATGGTTCATTAAATTTTTGAGCAAAAGTCGAACATAATCTATTGATGTTGTAACGATTTGTGCTTCAGAATTTTATATGCATAAAAAAAGGAGGCAACAAAAATGAGTTGTCTCCTTAAGTGCCTGGCAAGACCGTTAACGAACTTTTTTATCGAAGATTTGAAGCGAATTGCGGATTTGAAAATTTCGAAATAAGTCTTGCACATTATTTCAACTTACGAATTCAAAATGAGTTAATTGTTTTCTATAATAGTTTTAATGACAGGCTATTTTAGGACGAATCAATCCTTCTGAATTCCAAAATAGACCCTGAAACTATTCCTCACGGTTTAAAATTCTGAAAACAGAAAAAGCATGTCCAAAAAATCGTGAGGTTGAATATTTAGGATTTGGATTATTTTAGCCTAATGCTAGGATGTATCCTGAAATGATAGGAATATGTCCAGTTTGCAAAGAAGTGGAGTGGATACCATTAGCGTAATTTTCACTTTGTGGTCGAATTATAAAGCCAGACTCGCCGATTTCGTGCATAATGGCATAGCCGCAGGGGAGATCACCTGGGACCAGTTAAGCCGCTCAGCAGTGCTTTTTGATTTAGTCCCAAAACTCTATCAATTTATAAAACGCTATAATGGATTAGATTTACCTGCCTGTTAGGGGGATGCCATTTTGTGCGTTACATGCACCGCTACGATTATACTGATCTCATAAAGGATCATCAAAGGAAGGAATACGATCAGCATGGTCTGTATATCCGGTGTAGGGGTAACTACTGCTGCAATGATGAGCATCACCACCACGGCATATCTCCTGGAGCTGCGCATCAGTTTTGGGGTCAGCAGACCCAGTTTGGAAAGGAGGAGAACAATGATGGGCATTTCAAAAATAATTCCCGTTCCAAGCGTCAGTGTGACGATCGAAGAAAGATAGGAATCGATTGTGATCTGGTTCTCGATAACTTCACTCACATGGAAACCAACCAGGAAACGGATGGAATATGGGGCAATAATATAATAGCCAAACAGGATGCCTAATAAAAAAAGCAGACTGGCATAAAACACAAATCCGCTGGCCGCTTTTCTCTCTCTCAGATTAAGGGCAGGCCGGATGAACAGCCATATTTCGAATAAAAGGTAAGGGAAGCCAAGTATAATCCCGATAATTACCGATGAATTGAGCTGAAGGTTAAACTGCCCGGCCATTTCAGTATTGATGATCTTGAAGCTGATCTCCCTGAGGCAATAATCGGTGCCTAGCTTAAAGTGCCGGCCGATCCAGCACATCAAGCGGTAGGTTAGAAAATCTGCCTTTTTAGGGCCAAGGATTATCCTGTCAAAAACAAAATCGTAATATGTGAACGCCCAGGCAGTAGTCAGTGTAATTGCGAAAGCAGACCTGATCAGATGTTTGCGCAGGATATCCAGGTGATCAAAAAACGACATTTCTCCGTTATGATCGCTATCCCTGTTTTTTAGGCTTGAAAGCCATCCCAAGAGTTTATTCCTTTTATCCATCATGGAATTACCAAGTCTTCACAAGCAGCTTTCTGAGATAATTTCGCCCGTTTTGATATAGTGCCCCGATCAGCATGAAAGAAACTGTAACAAGATAATAACTGCAAAACATACTTGCGTAACGGCCATTAAGCTCCGAAATGCAGAACAGCGACAGCGGCAACTGGCCAAAAAACAGATTGATGCTTTTTTTATCAGAAAAGCTGATCATCCACCCCAAAGTGGCAAATAACGGGCATCCGATAAAAAGCGGTAGATAAGGGACCGGGTAGGTGTAGCTAAAGATAATGGCCAGGCAGGCAACCGCTCCCAGCAGTAGTGAGGGTTTCCAGTTTAACTTCCTGTTGAAGACCATTAATGTCCTTATCCGCTGGTTATTTCCGATCAAAAGAAAATATCCGATCAGCCCGGTCAGGCCAAAATAAAAGATCTGGGTGAGGGCCTTGAATTTTGGGGCAGCGGTGTGAAGGGGATCCAGTGCAGTGAAGCCAATCAGCTGGATGATAAAAAAACCGGAAACAATAATTATCGCGGCAGAAATAAATGCTGAGAATATATTCAGTCTAAGCAGGGTGGCACTTATTGTTTTGGCTATTGTCCTTCCCTTGAAGATAAGTGCCATTATAGTGCAGACCAGGATTAGGATCAGGCCGTTAAAAATTATCGGCCAAATGCTTTCATGCCCCGGAACAGCGCTAGTATCAGGGTGGTGGTAGGCTTTGAACATAAAGGCCGGAGCCAGAATGAAAAAGGACTGCAGCAATAACATGATGACAGCTCCATAAACCATAAGAAGCCCATTTTTTCTGAACGGAATGTCTGGATTGACCTTTTCAAATTCTGACTCAATCGCAGAAACAGCTCCGAGACGTTTTGTTGCGACGGCCCATACCTCTTCATCGCTCAGTCCCAGTTCGGTGAGCTCAGTGATCACATCATCAAGATGGCTGGTCAGCTCTTCTCTGTCTTCGGGAGTAAGTGATGTCCTTGCCAGATTTGACTGCCATTCTATAACCTTTAAACTGATGTAAGCGGAAGTGGTGCCCATAATGTATTTAAAAGTCCGTTCATAAATTCCCAGCTCAGTTTCTCTTCCTTCAGCTGCGTTACTCCTTTATCTGTAATGTTATAGTACCGTCGTCTCTTTTGATTTTCGGCAATCCGCCATTCTGACTGGATGAGCTCTTTGTCCTCCAGCTTTCTCAGTACTGGATACAGGGTTCCATCGGAATATAGGATCTTTCCGTTTGAGGCCTCTTTTATTTTTTTGATGATCTCATAGCCATAACTCTCGCCTTCAATAAGGGTTGAAAGGATTATGGGTATAGATGATGCTGCAGTTAGTTCCTTTGATAGCATAAAAATGTTTTTTCAAATATACATAGAAGTTCAATGTATTATGAATTATTTTTATTTTACACTTTAAAGCGAATATATCATGCTGGTTACCAGTAGATAAAAAAAATAATGTTGTTTTTAATTGTGAGCTGAAAGAGTAGGTTTAATGAAGAATAAATAAGGTAATTGAAATTTGTCTACATCATTTTTGGTCGGCACTAATAAATTTCAAACAAAATATTTTGAAATACCGGATTTAAGTTTACTTTTGTACTGTGTTACATAAGTGATACAGTGGTACGATAAAAATATTTTCATTATGATAGAGATCATTGACCTGAGTTTTGGATATTCTAAAAAATCCATACTACTTAAAAAATTGAACCTTAAACTTGAAAAAGGGCACATTTACGGGCTTTTGGGGAAAAATGGTGCTGGGAAATCTACCTTGCTCAAAAATATTGCAGGTCTTGCCTTTCCTTTTGAGGGGAAATGTATGGTCAACGGTAAAATTGCAGCAAAGCGGCAACCTTCCTTTCTTCAGGGGCTTTTTTTTATTCCCGAAGAGGTGCACATGCCCTCGCTGAGTACGGAATCCTTTGTGGCAAGGACGGCACACTTTTATCCTGCCTTTGATCGTGCATATTTTTACCAGCTGTTGTCAGAGTTTGATGTAGACAGAGGCGAGAATCTAAGCAAGCTTTCTTTTGGGCAGCAGAAAAAAATGATGATTTCTTTCGGGCTGGCGACAAATACCTCCCTTTTGATCATGGATGAGCCAACCAATGGACTTGATATTCCCTCAAAGGTTCAGTTCAGAAAGGTTATTTCCTCGGCACTCTCCGATGAGCGGTGTATCATTATCTCCACACATCAGGTGAGGGACCTGGATAGTCTGATCGATACCCTTCTTGTGCTCCATAACAAAGAGATCGTCGTAAACCTTCCTTTGGATGTGATTGGGGAGCGGTTGATCTTCACTTCGGCTGGTAGGGCAAACACAGATGGGATAATTTACGCCGAAGATAATGTGATCGGTACCAACACCATCAGTATCAATGCTAATGAGCAGTATGGTAAGGTGGATATGGAACTGCTCTTTAATGCGGTTGTTAATGGAGAAAATTTGATTTTACAACATTTGAAATAAACGGATATGAACGATATATTTAACTGGAAGCGGTTTGTCGCACTTTTCAAAAAACATAGTGCGGAAAATTACAAGACTTACCTGATGTCAACAGGTGTTCTGATCGGCGTACTCGCCCTCATCCTTAGTTTTATTGCCTATACCAGCGACGGCCATCTCGGTGTTTTTCAACAGGGTATTATTTTTCTCAATATCATGATATTTTCCGGAACCATATTTACCAGTATGATTTTTGCAGATCTCGGTAGTAGAAAGAAGGCTATACCCATTCTCACCCTTCCGGTATCGCATCTTGAAAAATATCTAGTCGCCTGGATTTATTCTTTTGTTATTTTTCAGCTGGTCTATGTCGGCTGCTTTTACGCGGTAGATTATATTGTTATACATGCGGGCAACGTCGGTATTTCCGATAAGAACAATATGGTCAATGTTTTTTCCACCGACGATCCGTTCTGGATCGCATTTCCGCAGTTTGCCGTTCTTCAGGCCATCTGTTTTATTGGAGCGATATTCTTTGAAAGGATGCATTTTATCAAAACAGCCTTCCTTTTTTTCCTATTCATCCTGTTTCTAAGTGTTTTTAATACCATGATGTTGAACTGGATTTTTGGGTTCAAGGTTGATAAGGGTATTCCGTTCAGTTCGGTCGGGATCACTGAAGCGGGGCATTTTTGGTTTATCAGGAGAGATTATTTGGGCGATACAGTGGTGTTTGTTTCACTGGTGTTGATCTGCGGCCTGTTATGGTTGGGAAGTTATTTTAGATTGAGAGAGAAGCAGGTATAATATGGAGTTCAGGGAAAACGAAGCAATTTATTCACAGGTGGCAAATTTTGTTACCGAACACATCATGCTGGGCAAATGGCTGCCAGAACAGAAAATCCCTTCAGTCAGGGAGCTGGCGTCTGATCTTCAGGTGAACCCACATACGGTGGTCAGGGCCTATGAGATACTGCAGTCAAGAGAGGTGATTTCAAATAAGAGAGGGATTGGTTTCTTCATTCACAGTGATGCCATTGAAAAAATAAAGACCTTCAGTAAGGAACGTTTCATGGGACAGGACCTGCCGGAACTGCTTAAGAATATGTACCTGCTGGATATTACCATTGAGGAAATCGGTACAGCGTTCGAATCCTATAAAATAAGCATGAACCAAACTAAATAAATATGAAAAACAGCAATATTATGATCATTTCGGCTATAGCTATTATACTGATCTCGCTAACCGTATACAATTTTACTTTAAGGGCTTCTTATCGTAACGGGGATTATAAAAATCCATTTTATGGGCTTAATTATAATCCGGTTAACAGTGTCTCACAGATCGAGCTAAACAGCTCGAATAAAATCGCATGTTATATCCGTCAAGGAAAAAAAAGTGGCATATACTTGAGTGACCGTGCAAAAGATAAGGTGATCTGGAGTGTTGGACAGGATGGTTTGAAGATCGACCTAACAGATGAGGCTAAGCGTGCCGATTTTGTGGTTTATGATGATGATCTGGTGATTGTTCTCAACAATCTGGTGCGGATCAGCACTAAGCCGTATTTTAGGACGGGCGAGAAATGGGAGCAGGGACGGCTTTTCGGTCACATTGGCATTAGTGGATTTAGAGAGGATTCCATGGATATCGATCTGGGCGCATCTTCCTCAGCTGTGCTGGACAGTATTTCTGTTGGTCGTCTGAATGCATCCATCGGCGAGCAAGGTAAAGGTGTTTCATCCCTGCAGCTGCATGCTGGGATTTTTGATAAAGCCGTATTCAAAATACCCGGAGCTGGAAAACTTGAGTTACTCGATCCGCAGATCACCAAGAGCGAATATCATCTTTCCAATGCAGCGACAGTAAGTCTCAACGGAAAGTCTTTGCAGATTATCAAAGAAAACGGGGGAAAGTTATGACGCGTTCCGACAGGTTGTATTTCTGGAATATTGCGGACCGTGATCCTGATATGCGATATTCCAACGTTGGATTAAAATTTATAACCGGATCCCATCCTGAATACCTGGCTTTCATAATAATCGGTACCGAACTAATCTGGATCCACCGCCCGTAACCTCTCTTTTGACCTTCAGTGGATTAAAAATGCGCTTGCCCATTAACAACCGTTTTCCTTGTTCTTTATGGATCTGTTTTTAAATTCCAGGATCTGTTGAAAACCGCAAATGAGTTAGATTTATCGTCGCTTGCCCAGAATTAAAGAGAGGTACTGCCCGTTAAAAGTTCTGGACCTTACAAAACAAAACTTCAAGAAACCGGGTTTAAAACGATATAAAAATAAAGGAAATGAAAGTCGTAATGCCTAGGGGATCTAGTAGCTATCACATCTATCCCAAAGAAGTAATTGATGAAATCTCCAGACGTGAGATATCTACCTTAGATGTTTTTTTAAAGAAACGCGGAATGGACAATGCCCATTTCCCCGAAATCTAAATTAACGCTCTCGAGTGCTAAAATAGTACTACTATCCATTGTATCAAAACATTTTTTTTTTTTAGTGGCCTCCAGGTGTATATTTCACTAAAATTGGGGAAGAACCACTTTTAGCGAAATCCCCATAGATACAAGATAGGGGGGAATTAGGCGTTACCAAGTTCGATATTAATTAATATATCAAATCTAATTCGTTAAATTGGATAAACCTAAGTCAATTGACCCCTTCTCACCAAAAATATTCTTCTCATATTGCCCTGTTTATCAATGAGCTTACAAATAATTAAAGATTGGTGAAATGGGGTCAAATAAGTTGTTTTGTCTAAATCCACAATTTCTAAGCTCAAGACAGTCTCTTATGTGTACGTTTGACTTCGGGGGCTGATGGTATACTTGATCTAATTCAGCAAAAATGAGCTCAAAATCTTGATAAATTCGCCAACTCTTGATTATGTTCAGTTTACAGTTTATGTGTCTATTCACTGTAAAATAGTGTTTTTTGATGTTCTGTAACGCTTTTGTTGCTATTTATTCTCTCATCTTTTTAGATTAATGCGGATTTTAGCACCAATATATTTAGGTTGTTAAAATTGAAGGATGTGAAAATTAAGCAGGTGCCCAATAGCTCCATAATCGGAGTTGTTTTATTGTACCTGATTATCTCTTTAGGAAACATCTTTTTTTTATCCAACCTGTCCCTTTTGGAATCCGCCCGCGGAATAAAATCAGCCGGCCAGTACAACGGCAGCTTTTCTCCGCTAGCAAAGGATTCAAAAATTACCAGGCAGTTTAAGTGCATTCTTGATGAACGGAAAAAAACCGTGCTTCCCGTTCTGGAAGCTATTATCATCGGGGTCATTTTGCTTTTTGGGCTTGGGCTTTTAGCCACCAACCTTAACAGGTATTTTCTTGAGATCAGATACAGGATTGCCGGATCAGTCCCAATTTATATTTCCAACCAGGTCTTTCGGATCTGAGATTTATCTCTAATTTTTTTTATTGACAGGTCCTTCATATGATGAGGTGACGACGGCCGGTTAATCACCGAGTTTCCTGTCGCGAAATCCGTCAAATCTTTTTCCTTAAATTTTAATTTAAAGACATGATCCGTATTAAACAGATTTTCTGTTTGTTCCCACTTTTATATATGGGGCTGGAAAGCCATGCCCAAACTTCCCCTAAACCCATCGGGATCGTCGATCTGATCGATCACGTGACCGCTTTTTCGCCTTCCCTGGCCGCTGATTCGGCGGCCGTGGATATCCGGGCTGCTCAGTTAAGAGAGACCGCGACGAATGCCCTTCCAAACCTGAAGCTTAACTATCAGGCGGATCTGGGCTCAAACAATAACGTGGCAGGGCCTTACATGGCCTTTGGTATCGTTCCCTCCAATTCAAGGGGCGTTAGAACCGAAAGCACCACCAAGGCCGCACTGACTAATCTAGGCATTGTTTCCCTTGATTGGGAGGTATATAATTTTGGAGCCTATAAGGCCCAGAATGCAGTAGCCAAATCAGAACTTGTCGCTGAGCGTTCCAGGTTTGCCCAACGGCGCTACCAGACCAGGGCCATTGCCATTGATGATTACCTGAGCCTTTTGAAACTTCAGGATATGTTATCTATCCAACAGCAGAACATCAGGCGCAACGAGCAGATAGGCCGGTCAATACTGTCCCTTGCCAGAAGCGGCGTACGCCCGGGAGTAGATACCAGCATTGCGGGTGCCGAACTCTCCAAATCAAGGCTGAACTATATCGAAATGGACAATACCTATAAACAGGTTCAGCTCGATATTGCAGCAATCAGCGGGCTGAATCCGCAAGGTATTGTTGCCGATAGTACGATCCTCGACCGGCTAAAATCGCTTGAGGTAAATCTATCTGTAAACCTAACCGACAGTTCAAGCCATCCGCTGCTTGATTTTTACAAAAGCAATTACCTCAGCAGCATTGAGAAAGAAAACCTGGTCAGAAAAGCCTATAATCCAAAGGTAAGCCTGCAAGCTGCGGCCTGGTCAAGGGGATCAAGCATTGATGCCAATGACAATTTCAACAGCCTCTCGAATGGCCTGGAATGGCAACGTGAAAATTACCTCGTGGGCGTAGGGATCAGTTATAACCTCTTTGATCTCCGCAGGCGTCAGTTGAAGCTTAGGACCCAGAAGGCGAGCAGCAACTTTTACTTAAAGGAACTGGAGCAGGAGAAACTAATGTTATCAAATGCCGCCCTTCAAGCGGGCCTTGAAATCAGTACTGCGCATAAAAGACTTGATGAAATACCAAACCAGTTAAAAGCAGCTGCCGCAGGATACCGCCAAAAGCTCTCCCTTTATAAAAACGGACTAACCGATATCATTGAGCTCAATGCAGCCCTGACCATTCTCTACCGCGCAGAAACTGATTTTGTTAACGCAAAGTACCTGTACGTCCAGGCTCTTTTTCAAAAGGCTATTGCCACCAATCAAGTAGATTCCCTGTTAAACGCATTAAAATAATAAAGATATGTCAATGGTTACCTCGGCCCTGAAAAAGCCGATTACAACAGTGGTGATCACCGCGAGTTTACTGCTCTTTGCAGTGCTCAGTGCGCTGAAGATCCCAATAGATATTTTTCCCCAGCTTAACTCTCCAACCATATATGTTATAGAATCCTACGGGGGGATGTCTCCCCAGCAGATGGAGGGTTTTTTCTCTACCCGTTTGCAGGATCAGTTCCTTTATGTTAACGGTGTAAAGAATATTACGGCTAAGAACATTCAGGGTTTGACGATGCTCAAGCTGAGTTTTTACGAAAGCACCAATATGGCCGAGGCCTCTGCCCAGGTTGCCCTCCAAGTTAACCGGGCCATGAAGTTCTTTCCACCCGGTGCATTGCCTCCTCAAGTGGTCCGCTTTGATGCTTCTTCACTGCCTGTTGGACAGCTTGTGCTCTCTGCCAAATCTCGCAGCCTCAAAGAAATCTATGATATGGCGGCAACGCGTATCAGGCCGATGTTTTCTTCCGTAGCAGGACTTTCTGCGCCACCGCCGTTCGGTGCCAATTCCCGCTCGATTACCATCAGTGTAGATCCGAGCAAACTCAGGAGTTATAACCTGACCCCGGACGAGGTCGTAGGTGCTTTATCCAAGTTCAATGTCATGTCGCCATCGGGAAACCTAAGGTTGGACAATACCATGATGGTAACCTCAATGAACTCTCTGGTAAAGACAGTAGATGAATTCAACAATATTCCCATAGCCACAAAAAACGGCGTTTCGATATTGGTAAGGGATGTGGCGAGGGTTGCAGATGCAGCAGATGTTACAGTAGATTATGCACTGATCAACGGAAAACGGTCGGTTTATATTCCGGTGGTCAAAACCGCAGACGCGTCGACCTGGTCGGTGGTTAAATCCTTAAAGGCCAAAATTCCGGAAATGCAGAGTCTTTTGCCAGACGATGTCCACATCTCTTATGAATTTGACCAGTCTGTAGCGGTTATAAACTCGGTAAAAAGCCTGATCACTGAAGGTGGTCTGGGTGCACTATTAACAGGGCTCATGGTATTGTTATTCCTGCGTGACCTGCGTAGCAGTCTTATCGTTGTGATTACCATTCCGGTATCGATTTTGATTGGCGTGCTTCTACTGGGCATGTTTGGTCAAACCATTAATATCATGACCTTGAGCGGTCTGGCACTTGCGATCGGGATCCTGGTCGATCAGGCAACGGTGACAATTGAAAATATCCACCAGCACCTGGAAATGGGAAAGCCCAAACGCGAGGCCATTTATGATGCCTGTGAGGAAATAGCCTTCCCGCTGCTGCTCATCCTGCTGTGTATATTGGCCGTTTTTGCACCATCCTTTATGATGAACGGGATACCAAAGGCAATGTTCCTGCCGCTATCCCTCTCGATTGGCTTTACCATGATTGTCTCCTTCATCGTAGCCCAGACCCTGGTTCCGATTTTATCCAACTGGATGATCAAGGAAGAACGTTATCAGCACTATGACCATGGCAAGATCCATGCCCATGCAGGAGAGGCGCTGGATGAAAGGGAAGCAGAACAGATTGAAAAGCACCTGGAAAACGAAAAGGATGAGCCGGAGAAAAACGATTTCTTTGAACGGGTAAAGGTGAGATTTATGGCGATCATCCAGCGGTGGATGCCGATGAAAAAAGGAATTGTCGGAATTTATCTTTTTGCTGTTATTATCCTTGCCGGACTGGGCTTTGTTTTTATTGGAAAGGATATGATGCCCAAGCTCAATAACGGGCAGTTCCAGATCCGCATCAAAGCGCCTGATGGCACTAGGTTAGAGCGCACCGAAGAGAAGTTCAAGCAGGTACTCTCCATTATCAATCAAACGGTGGATAACCATGTGGCGGTAAGTTCGGGCTATGTGGGGCTTATCCCAAGCAGTTACGGAACCAGTAACCTGTATATCTTCAATACCGGAACCCATGAAGCTGTGCTGCAGGTGAATTTGGATGAAGATTACAAGGTGAATATGGATGAGCTCAAAGATGCCCTGAGAAAGAATATAGCATATAAACTTCCTGATCTGCGCATCACTTTTGAGCCGATAGACATGACCGAAAAAATCATGAGCCAGGGTGCTGCCACGCCGATCGAGATTAGGGTGGCGGGAAAAGATATGGATCAGATCGAATCCTACTCTAACAAGGTGTTAGCAAAACTTAAAAAAATAGATTACCTCCGTGATATCCAGATTGCTCAGCCCCTGCATATCCCCGTGGTATCCATTACCCTGGACCGGCTCAAGGCAGCGCAGTTCGGACTGAACGTCGTGGATATAGCCAGGTCGGTTACCGCAAGTACCTCTTCCAGCCGTTTTACCGAAAAGAACCAGTGGCTTGATGAAAAAACTGCCTATACCTACCAGGTACAGGTGCAGGTTCCCGAATATGTAATGAATACGATGGATGAGCTGAAGGAAATTCCTTTGGTCAAAGGGCAGAGCAGTCCGGTTCTTGGCGATATTGCAACATTCAATACCAGTTATCATCCCGGAGAATATGACCGCTCAGGACCAAGACGCTTTCTTACCGTTAGTGCGAACATTTATAAAAAGGATCTTGGAACCGCAACGGCCGATGTAGAAAAGGCATTAAAGTCCGTAGGTACACCTCCTAAGGGACTTACTGCGGAAGTGAAAGGTATGTCGAGCCTGTTGACTGAGACACTATCTTCTCTTCAGGGCGGACTTGCCTTTGCAATATTGGTGATTTTCCTGCTGCTTGCAGCCAATTATCAGTCTTTCAAGCTTTCGCTGACCGTGCTTTCGACTGTTCCGGCAGTAATCTTAGGGTCGCTTACCGCATTATTGCTAACAGGCTCTACGCTTAACCTGCAGAGCTATATGGGAATGATCATGTCCACCGGGGTATCAGTGGCCAATGCGATATTGATCGTGACCAACGCCGAAAAACTCAGACTGGAGTATAAGGATTCTACCCGGGCGGCAGTGGTGAGTGCGGGCATCCGTTTAAGGCCGATCCTGATGACTAGTTTTGCGATGATCGCGGGGATGATCCCCATGGCCTCAGGGCTAGGCGAATCCGGTGAACAGACCGCACCGCTCGGAAGGGCCGTTATTGGAGGGCTATTCTTTTCTACCCTTGCAGCGCTCTTCATCCTTCCGCAGGTCTTCGCCTGGGTACAGAAAAAAAGTAGCTTAAAGGAACCCAACCTAATGCCTAGAAAAACAAGAATTTAAAAAGATAAACAACATGAAAACCAGATTCATTCCAATTATAATTTTGATCAGTACCCTGGCCGCCTGTGGCGGAAACCAGAAGCCTGTGGACATCAGCCCCGCAAAAAATGGCAAGGAAGCCAAATATGAAACCGCCAAGGTCGAAGAGCAGGCCCTGTCCAGTTATACCCGTATTCCGGGAATGCTCAAGCCTTTCAATCAGGTAAACATTTTTCCGAAAGCCAACGGCTTTGTGAAGGCCATATTGGTCGACTTGGGTTCAAAGGTAACCAAGGGCCAGCTGCTGATGACCCTGGAAGCACCAGAACTTGAATCGCAGTTACAGTCAGCAAATTCCCGCTACCTGCAGGCACGTGAGACTGCATCAGCGAGCAGTGAGAAATACAGGCGGCTTAAAGAGGCAGCAAAGGAGGAAGGTTCGGTATCGCCTTTAGAACTTGACAATGCGCTTTCCAGGATGAGAGGGGATAAGGCCATTGCCGAAGCCGAGCGGTCAAACGTTGCTTCTGTACGCACCATGCAGGATTACTTAAAAGTATATGCGCCTTTTGATGGGGTGATCGTGGACAGAAATGTTTCCCCGGGAGCACTGGTATCAGCAGGTAAATCTTCAGATCTGCCCATGCTGGTATTGCAGGACCTGACCCACATGAGGCTTGAGGTATCCATTCCAGAAGATTATGTGGACAAGGTGGACCTAAGCCAGATGGTCAAGTTCCGCTTCAATGCACTGCCGGGGGAACAGCACCAGGCAAAGATCAGCCGGTCAGCAAATTCCCTTGGCAACATGCGCCAGGAAGTTGTGGAGGTTGATGTAGCTAATAAAGACAACCGTTTAAAGGCGGGAATGTATGCAGAGGTTGAAATCCCGCTTAAATCCGGTGCCACCTCGCTTCTTGTGCCAAATTCGGCTATTGTCCGGTCTACAGAGCGGAAATATGTAGTGGAGGTGGAAAACGGTAAAGCCCTGCTCGTTGACATCAAGGAAGGGATGAAGGGAACGGACATGACCGAGATTTTCGGTGCAATCAAAGCAGGGGCAGAGATCATTTCGCCTGCGAATGATGAGATCAAAAGCGGTCAAGCGCTTTAATACTCCGCCAGGCGGAGCGCAATCCGCCTGGCAAATCTTTTTATTAGTCAGATAAGAAAAAAGGAAAATATGAAAAATTTAGAATTCAACCATGAGTTTGAAATGGATGGTATGCACGTTTGTATAGATATACCGAAGAAAAAATGCAACCAAATCTACATCGAGGGAGAACTCCTTGGGACGGTTTGGGAATGCAGAAAACAGGGAGTTACGTCCTTCATCTCCAGGGATTTTAAACTTGCTCCACATCTGGAGCGCATAATAAACGAGTTGAACCTTTTTACCAGGGTTTCCTTATGAGTACTTCGGGCAAATGGACATCGAAGTTTTGTTTGATAGCGGTCTTTTTACTAGTGGCCGCAATGGTACAGGCGCAGGGTAACGCTGCCTTCTCTAAAATATCCCTGGGTTTTGTCATGGGCTTTCCAACAGGTAAAATAGCTAAGGTGTATGTCAATGGTTACGGTGCTTCGGTTAAGGCGGAATATAATATTGCAAGCGCTATTAACCTTACTGGTTCTGCCGGTTATTTGGTTTTTCGTTATAGGGATGATGTCAAAAAACGCCTTGATTATAACGGAGAGGAGACCCGTGCAAATGGTGTACTACCCATAAAACTGGGGGCTAAATATTATTTCGCAGGGATTTACTATGCCGCAATTGAGGTGGGCACTGCCAATACCCTAGGCGATAGGATCAGTTCATCATTTTCCTACGGCCCGACCCTTGGCGTTTATCTGCCTTTTTCGAAAAATTATGGAGCAGATCTTGGAGTTCGCTATGAAGGATGGAAAGGTAGCGGCGGGCAGGTCTCTTTTTTTGGCTTGCGCTTGGCTTTTGCAATAGGTAAAAACCGATGATCTGGAAACTTAATTCAATATAAATTATTATGGTAAAAGTGAAAGAAAACAGGTGCATTGATGAGTCCGTCGGGAAAATTATTTTGAAAAACCCTTGGCTGGGCGGAAATATGGCATCTGCAGACCTGGAATCAAGGCAAAGATTTCTAAAAAGGCTTTTGGAATGTTTAAATGAAGAAACGGGATTTTCTAAAAAGAAATGATTATTAGAATCACTGCATATGAGAAAAAAAATCATACTACTGGAAGATAATGATGGTATCAGGGACATGCTAAAATTCTTTCTTGAGGATGAAGATTTTCAGGTAACGGAATATGCATCAATAGGAGCATTTATCGGTGTTGCAACAAATAGCCCGCCAGATCTTTTTATATTGGATGTTATGTTGGGTGATGGAAACGGGATGGAGCTATGCAATAAGTTGAAATCAGATGAAAAGACCGGGCATATCCCTGTCATCATGATGAGTGCCCATGAAGATATTTACAGGATGAGGGAAATTTGTGCTGCTGATGATTTTGTTTCAAAGCCCTTCGATATTTTTGAACTGATATTAAAAATCAGGGACCTTCTTAAAGAAAAGGAATGAAGATTAGGCTATCGCTATGCGATTGCTTTCATCAAATAGACGAGCAGGGCTATACTTGATACAAAGATCAATACAGTCATTACTTTTATAAATAATGTTGAGTGATAGTAATGCCCGGCATCAAGCTGCACCTTGGTTTTATGGTAACGGACAAAGGAGAATACGATGGTTATCGTTCCAAGTGCGACCAGTAATATGCCTATCCGTTGGGAATCACCGGTCTGGTGAACAGAAGCCTTTGTTCCTAGGGCAAGTGCAATCTGTCTGATAAAAAGTGAAAACTTAACCACCACAAAACCAAAGCCCATTACGGCAATACTGGTCCTGATCCAGGCCAGGAAAGTCCGCTCATTGGCCAGATGGTCTCCTGGCGTACCCGCATTATGCATATCCTTCATTTTTTTTGTTTTATAACCGAACACTCATTGGTAAAAATGGTTTTCGTTCTTTGGTTTATTAACTTACATCGGCCTCATGGAATGCCTTTCCACTATTCTGGTTAGAACAACGTTAAGCTAATTTATAGTAGTCTGAGAAAATGCTCAGAAATTGTTTTTTTTCTGGAAAATCCCTCCCGGTAAACTCTGGAGCAATATGAAAGCAAATACAACGAGTACCAGTTGTGAAACAATAGGAAAGACATAGTAAAATATGCTTGAAGTCGTTGAACTGTCCGAAGAAGCGAGCCTGTAAAGGCTTCGGGCTACTAAAGGTATCAACAGGTATTTGGCCCAGTTAAACCTGCGCAGGATTAGAGCTGAAACAAAATACCTAAAGCTTAGTATAAACAGGGTTAGAAAAAATTCCGTGGCACCTTCAATACCTTGTATGAAAATATTTGATAAGCCAAGCAGTAGGCTGATCAATACCATGTTTGATGCAACCTTGAATTTTTCATCGGTTTCCATTTCTGTAAATTCTTTCGCGATGGCAGAAGTTCCTGTTCTCGGACCACCTCTCTAAATTACTATTATTTCAACTAAAATAAAAATTCATCTAAGATCATTCCATTACTCCATCAGAATATACGTATTCTCAGTTCGTCAAAATAATGCTGCAAGGGTGGGGTATTTTATTTACTCTTTTTTTAGCCAACGATAAAGCAAACGGTATCATGATATAAGCTTTATAAACAGTTTTTTGAATGATCACCACGTTTACATATTAATCTCAATAATTTCTTCAAAACCATTATTTCTATCAAAAATAAATTTCAAGGCTTACTATTCGGAAAGTATGTCTAAGCTGTAGCCCGCTATTGAGCAAAGTGTACGTTCGCAAATTTAACAGTAGGTTAATATAAATGTAACAGGTGATTATTAGATTCGAGCTTAATCATCATTCATCAATGATTAGTAAGATTTTTTATAGTTTGACCCAAACGGATGTCTGGGTCATTCTTTTTCTAATCGATTGAGTTATTCAAGTAGATTAACTGTAAAAAGATCCTTATTAGCCAAGGCAGGGTCGATGCATTTTGTAATTACGACGGTTCTCAGCAGGTATTAGCCATGGCTTTCTCAATACTGATTCTTTACCGATGATATTTAACCCAAAAAAACAACCCGATGTTTGGAGAATTTTATCCAAAGGCACAAGTGAAAATTTCAAAATAATGGAAAGAGTCCAGTAGCTTGCCCAAAACTACCGATCCTGATTTAACGAAGTGAGAACTCAGGACCAACAGCCCAGAGATAGCATAGCAGGGTCAAATGGTGCTGGGTACCCTATTCAACTTCTAACGGGGAAATGTCAGTTTTGATTTCTATCTATTAAGGATGAACGACTACCCATCCTTCCGCCGAACGGATGATGATCTCGCCGTTGCCGCTGGGTACATAGCTAATGAAATCAAATAGGTCTGACTTATCAATTTTACGCTCGCGAACAGTATTCTCGCACTGGGCAAGGATAACACCCTTTGATTTTAGGATACCAAGTTGATCGAGAAATTTTCCATCCTTACGGTAAACCGCCACTCCATCCCCGAAGGAGATAAGCTCTATTTTCAGTTTTCCCTTTAACCGGGGATCTTCCAGGGCGTTGTTGATATTCCTTAGTGTACCGGAGATATGCTTTTCATCAGCGCTGTTGATTACATAGAGCGCCTTATAAGATTTCTTTTTTGCTACAGCACCCGTAAAAGCTGTTGTGTTTTCCTGGGCAGATACTTTTAAGGATAGCACTGTAATGAAAACAAGGGTAATGAGGATCAGTAATTTTTTCATGTTATTTTTTTGTTTTTGTGAGATGCTGTTTTTCTATTTCAATAAACGGACCATATTTGTGCTGTCTTTCAGTAAATGAATCTGCATAAGGCCCGAAGGGATAGTCGATAGGCTTTCGGGATAGTTCCGGGTAATCATTTTTTTGCCCAAGATGTGGCCTCGGTTGCGAATTCACATATGCTGCTACATTCCAGGCCTCCTCATCGCTTAAGACCGGATCTTTATAACTTGTTCCATACGGCATATTCTCTTTCACAAATCCTGCAAAATTCCCAAGTCTGAACATTCCTGCGCCATCATTATAGCTGTCCCCGCCCCATAGGGGCGGGTAAATATACCCTTTCCCATCTATTGAGGCCAATCCCTTGCCCGCTTCTCCATGACAGCTGCTGCATCTGGAGGCGTAAACCATTTTTCCTTTTAGGGGATCAGCCGGTACACTTAGATAAGGAATTTTTTTTACTGAGTTATCCGCAAGGGGATGGGCATCGACTGGTTTTTCCCCGATCCATTTTAAATAAGACAACATCGCCTGCATTTCCCTGGAATTTCTTTCCGGCGCTTTACCGTTCATGCTTCGCTCAAAGCACTCATCAATCCGTTCAAAGGCTTCTTCCTTTCTCCCGCTTCTTGCCGTCATTTTTGGGAAACCTGAATAGAAAACCGAGAAATTATTGGCAAAGGGCCTGGTTCCAGCATCCAAATGGCAGTTCTGGCAGTTCATCCCGTTAGCAAGCTTTCCGACAGTGCCCTTTGGCCCTAAATAGGATGCGGTGCTGACAATCAAATTCCGGCCATACCTGATCAAATCTGCATCTGCTTTGCGCTGAAGCTGTGTGGTATCGGGTGCGGTCCAGTATTCGGGCTGGGGAATATGGTCCGCTACAGGCTTTAACTGATTCCCTGAGGTGGATGGATTGGGCTTATCCGCACAAGGGGGGCGTGGGAGATGAAATCCGCTGATGGCTAAAACCAGGGAAAACATCACTCCAACAAGGATCAATGCAGTCCACGCCAGATATTTTCCAAGAAGAGAAAACGCTTTCAGCTGCTCTTGCTTATCTGTTTCTGCTTTCATTTCCTTAAAATTTTACCTCTGAAAATCTTTGATGGCCTCGCTAATATAAAGCACTTTTTGTTTACAATAAATCATTGATGCAATAAATAAATTTGTGGCCGCACTAAGGATGTTTAACAGTTTATTCCACAATCTCGACAAACAGATAGAGCGATGTTAATGGGGGACTTTGTCTTTTATCATTCCATAAAGGAAAGTTCCCAGAAGTGCACCTAAGATGACTACTGCCATACCCGCATATCCGCTTCCAAGGTTAACAAACATCGGACCAGGGCATGCACCGGTAAGCGCCCAGCCCAGGCCGAAAATCGTACCGCCGAGGATGTATTTAACATAGGCTTTATCCTTATCGTGGAAGGTAATTGGGCTTCCTGTGATGTCTTTGGCTTTAAATTTTTTAATCAGGAATACTGCAACCACCCCAAGCACAACGGCAGTACCAATAATGCCGTACATGTGGAAAGACTGGAAACGGAACATCTCCTGGATTCTGTACCAGGAAACGGCCTCAGATTTGGTCATAATGATGCCGAAAAGTATGCCGGCAAGGGTATATTTTATGAGTTTCATTTTTATAAATTTAAAAGATATGAGGCATGATGAGGTTAGTCATAATAAGGCCACCGATAAAGAAACCAATAACCGCTACCAAAGAAGGTAACTGTAGATTGGAAAGACCGGATATGGCATGTCCAGAAGTACATCCACCTGCATAGCGAGAACCAAAACCAACTAATAAACCACCAATAAGTAGGAGAGCCAGGATTTTTATATCTTTCATGGCTTGTAATGAAAATAGGCTGGTTGGATTTAGTCCGCCGTCGAACTTAATCCCCAACTGATTTAAATCGGCAATTGTTGAGGTAGATAGTTTTACGGGAGTGGGGCTGCTAAGGTAGTTGGTGGCAATAAATCCACCTATTACAGAGCCAATGAGGAACATGAGGTTCCAGATTTGGTCCTTCCATTTAAAATCGAAAAACTTTACTTTCCTGCCAGCTCCGGCTATGCTGCACATTGTCCGCAAGTTTGATGAAAAGCCGAATGACTTTCCGAAAAATAGTAAGATGAGCATAATGAGCACAATCATGCTGCCCGAAAAATACCAGGGCCAGGGTTGTCTAATGAATTCAATCATGGTTTTTTAAATGAAATGTTAATATGGGGGTTCTTGTTTCCAATAAAAAATCTAAGTCTACAACCCACGAGATCATATTCAATCTTTGAAAAGGAGCTGTTGAACATATGCATAATTTTTCATTTTTTCTGATAGAACTTCGGCTTCCCTGAGAAGCTGAAATTTATCAATTAATAAAATTTTTATATAGTTTACTCTATTTTAAGGTACTAGGGCAAACAAAGGTTGTAACTGGGATATTTCCGTTTTCCTTTATGGCTTTAAAGCCACCTGCCACATCTACCAAGTTATGGTAACCTCTTGCCCGCATGATGGAGTTGAATATCACAGAACGGTAACCTCCAGCGCAGTGTACAAAGTAGGTTTTGTCCTTCTCGATGCAGGTAAAGTTTTCATTGATATAATCCAGTGGAAGATTGATTGCCTCTTCCACATGCTCACTTAAGAATTCGTTCTCTTTTCGTACATCGAGTATGGTTAATGGTAATGTTTTCATCTTCCGGGCCAGATCTTCTGCAGAGATGGATCTGATCTCGTCAGTTTCCTTACCGGCATTTTTCCATGCCTTAAAGCCACCTTCAAGGTAGCCCAATGATCCATCAAATCCCACTCTCGATAATCGGGTGAGTACTTCTTCACTTCTGCCTTCGTCCGTAATGAGTAAAATAGGCTGTTTGATATCGGGGATTAATGTTCCTACCCAAGGTGCAAAATTTCCATCGATGCCAATATTGATAGCGTTAGGGATAAATCCCCTTACAAAATCCTGTGGGGCCCTGGTGTCGAGAATTACGGCACCTGTTTCATTTGCAACCAGTTCAAAAGCATCGGGATTTAGGGCTTGCATACCTCTTTCCATCACCTTATCAAAACTATCGTAACCGTGTATGTTCATCATTACATTCTCTGGGAAGTAAGCGGGTGGAGGCAGCAGCCCATCAGTAACTTCACTGATAAACTCATCTTTTGACATATCTGTCCTTAAGGCATAATTGGTTTTCTTTTGATTTCCCAAAAGATCTGTGGTTTCTTTGCTCATGTTCTTTCCGCATGCACTACCTGCACCATGTGCGGGATAAACGATAATATCATCGCTTAAAGGCATGATTTTGTTTCGCAAAGAATCGAACAGATAGCCTGCAAGCATTTCACTTGTTAATTCACTGACAAGTTTCTGCGCCAAATCCGGTCTTCCTACATCTCCAATAAAAAGGGTATCACCCGAGAAAAGTGCAATTTCTTTTCCTAGCTCATCGCTTACCAGGAAACAGGTGCTTTCCATGGTATGGCCTGGTGTGTGAAGCACTTTAATCTTTGCACCACCGAGTTGCAAGACTTCTCCATCTTTCGCTCCATAAAAATCAAAGTCGGGTTTTGCATTCGGTCCGTAAACGATTTTTGCACCGCTTTCTTTGGCCAGATCAATGTGTCCGGATACAAAATCGGCATGGAAATGGGTTTCGAACACAAATTTTATTTGTGCGTTGGTTTTTGCCGCACGCTCCATATAAGGTCTAAACTCGCGAAGAGGATCAATAATAGCTGCCTCTCCATTGCTTTCGATGTAATAAGCTCCCTGGGCCAAACATCCGGTGTAAATTTGTTCTATAATCATGATGATCAAATTAATATGTCAAAATTAATGCTTTGTGATGTGGTTGTTGGTGACTTTTGTCACACAGACTTACCGGTATCTGTTTGTTATTTGAGCACCACTTCTTTTAGGATGATGTAACAACCCATAACGAGTACAAACCACCCGAAACCTTTCTTCAGTTTTCCTCCATCTATTTTTTTATTTATTATTCCTCCAGCCACAATACCGGCGATGGCAACGGTAGTAATTTTGGCGAGAAAGATCCAGTCGATATGGAAATGTCCAAGATCGCCGGTGAAACCGATGAGCGAATTAAGCGCTATGATGAAAAGGGATGTCCCTACTGCCTCTTTCATGGGTAAGCCCACTAATATAACCAGGGTAGGAATGAGCAAAAAACCGCCACCGGCACCTAAAAAACCAGTAGCCAAGCCAATCGCGATTCCATAAAGCAGCAGTTTGCCGATTTGAAGTTTTGGTTTTTCTATCTGGGCATCGCTTTCTTCTTTTCCTCCCTTTATCATAGCGCTTGCTGCGCCTACCATTAAAACTGCAAAAAGCACCATCATGAGCATGTTTTCAGTGAGCTCAAAATCACCGATTGTTAGTATGGTTTTAGGGATGAGTGGGATAATAAGTTTGCGGGTTAAAAATACTGTTGAGATGGATGCACTGCCGAATAGCAAAGCTGTTTTAATATTTACCAGACCTCTGTTAAAATTCCCGACGGTGCCCGCCAAACTGGTAGAGCCAACGATGAACAATGAATAAGAGGTAGCCAATAGCGGATTGACCCCAAACAGGTAAACCAGTACCGGCATGGTCAAGATAGAACCGCCACCGCCAATTAAGCCAAGCGAGATTCCAATTAGGGCGGAGGCAACGTATGCAATGATTTCCATTTCTGTTATTTTTTAACAAAAATCGGTTTATCATATACCAATGTTGGTGACTTTTGTCACACTCGATATTTTTCAAAAAAATGATTTTGCCTTGCTGTGTATAAAGTCAACTCCTCTTTTTAGATCAGAGGTTTAGGCTAAGTACTCGATGTAATTCCGGTGCATAACGATTTCTCCGGCCTGCTCCATTTTTTTAAGCAGCCTGGAAATCACCTCTCTCGAGGTGTTCAGATCAGACGCAATTTCACTGTGTGTAAGGTGAAGTTCTTTTGTATTTAAATCTCCAGTTTGTTTTTTAAGATAGAATGCCAATCGTTCATCCATGGACTTAAAGGCGATATTATCGATTACAAAGAGCAGTTCCTCAAAGCGCATACGGTAGGTTTCGATTACGAAGTAATACCAGGTCCTGTAATCCCGCATCAATGTATCCATCAAGGCAATGGGGATCATGAGTACCCTGGTCTCTTCGATAGCCTTTGCCATCACCTGGCTAGTTTCCTGCTTGGTTGCGCAGATCATGGAAAGTGCACATGCATTTCCCGGCTGAAGGTAGTACATAAAAAATTCCTGCCCATCTTCTCCCTCCCTGTAGAGCTTCACCATACCCTCGACAATAAGTACGGTGGACCGCATATTCTGCCCGGTCTGCATCAGCATATCTCCTCCATGAAAATCCCTCAATACCGCATTTTCGATAAGTATTGTCTTTAATGCAGGTTCAAACTGGGAAAAAAGTCTGTCGATGTATTCCGCGATTAGCGTATCTTTCATTTTAGCGGTTTTGGATTTTAAAGATAGCTATACAATGTTCCCGTACCAAAATTTCTGCAAATATTGGCCACTGGACATTTTAATCTGCATGTTAGATATCCTGGGCAGAACCAATAATACTTTATCCGTTGGCAAAAATTTTTTTTTGATCGGCCAGGAAAGATCAGAACTGACCGGTGAGGCTTTCCATGGATGGTAACAATGAGGTTATAATTAGCCTCTGCAGCATGCCTTCCTAGTCTTTGGACATTTAATTTTATATATTGAATTAACGCAGCTCAAACGCTTTTTGGTTTAAGACTTATTGTTATCCACATAAGACCGGTGGGGATCTGCTTTTTAGCTAAGGATCCCCACTTTATGAAAGAAACACTTGGGGCTTTTTCTTATGGCGGCTAATATATTTTTTTTAATTTGCGGTTTTCAGTTCCTGACTATGTTCCCAACCCTGACCCATCTCATCGAATACCTTTTTGGAATATATATTCCGCTTCCCTTTCAGACTTTCGGTTTCTTCGTGGCCCTGGCATTTATTTCAGGTTACCTGCTTTTTTCTGCCGAGCTTAAAAGAAAGGAGGCAGCAGGACAGATAAGGCCTGTTGAGATTATTGTACAGCCTAAAAAGGAGATTTCGTTGTGGGAATGGATAACCAATGGGTTTGTGGGTTTTCTTATTGGTTACAAACTGGTTTATGCCGCAGGTAATTATACTGCATTCACTGCTGAACCTGGGCAAATAATCCTCTCGCTAACGGGAAGCATAACGGGAGGCCTTTTACTTGGCGCTATTCTTCTTTTTACCGTCTACCTTAAAAAACGCAGGCTTTCTTTGTCGGACCATAGGCCTGTTCATACTTTGAGGCACCCTTATGAGCTTATGCCCGAACTGATCACCTGGGCTGCCCTGTTCGGATTATTTGGTGCCAAGCTTTTTGATAACCTGGAACACTGGGATGCTTTTATAAAACATCCGGTTGAAAGCCTGCTCTCTTTCAGCGGACTCACCTTTTATGGCGGACTACTCTTCGGCGGTGCTGCAGTGCTGGTCATTGCCAGGCGAAACGGGATCAGTCCTCTCCAGATGCTCGATGTCGGGGCACCTGGCATGATGATGGCTTATGCCATTGGCCGCATCGGTTGCCAGATGGCTGGCGACGGGGACTGGGGAATTGCCAATACTGCCCCCAAGCCAAGCGTTATGTCCATACTGCCTGACTGGATGTGGTCTTTCAGGTTTCCCCATAATGTCGTAGGGGAGGGTATTCCGATACCGGGGTGTACCGGTAAATTCTGTGCCGAGCTTCCCCTTCCAGTCTATCCGACCGCATTTTATGAGACACTGATGTGCCTGGTGCTTTTTGGCCTTCTGTGGTATCTGCGGAAAAAACTCGTACAGCCCGGTATGCTCTTTTGTATTTATATCATCTTTGCAGCCCTGGAAAGATTTGCCATTGAGATCATGAGGGTGAATATCCGCTACCGTATTTTTGGTATAGACCTTAGCCAGGCGCAGCTGTTATCAATTGGTATGCTCATCTGCGCAATTATCGGGATATGGGTTATCCGCTCAAAACACAGAAAGCAAGTGGCCGGGATATAGTCTTTAGATTATTTTTCGTTGCCGGACTTTTTCTGTAAAATCCCGCCCGGCAGCATGAGCATGAGTATAAAGGCAAAGCTGACAAGCACCAGCTGCAGGATAATGGGAAAGACCTTATAGAATATCTCTGAAACAATAATGTTCTCCGCTTCTATAAGTTTAAACAGGCTGCGTGCTATCAAAAGGAGTAAAAGGTATTTTGCCCAGCTAAACCTACGCAGGATGGCTGTTGATACAAAGTACCTGAAAATCAGAACCGATATGGAGAGCACAATTTCGGCAGTTCCCTCAATGCCCTGAAAGAAGATATTAGATACGCCCAGTAACAGGCTGAAAAGCACCATATTCGATGCAACCCTGAATTTATCATCGGTCTCCATTTATAAAAATACTTTGCTTGGGATAGCGGAAGTTCCTGGTTTTGGAACCTGGTAACTAAATTAATACTTTTTTAGTGAAAAAAAAATCCGGTAAGACTGTACAAGGTTCTGTTGCAGGGAAGTGCCGCCATGGCGTTATCGGTAAAACCCATTGCCGGAATAGTAAGTTCAGCCTATATGGCAATAATTTTCTGAAGGGTTAGTTTTGCCTTTAAATTTTCTACATTTGGCTAATGGAGCTGCCAACCTATGTTTTTGTCGAAATGCTGATCAGGATTTCTGAATTCGAAGTGCTTATCGGAGAGTATCTCGCCAGAACTATAATCGCAGATGACTGTATCATAAGAACGACCCACGGAACGGTGCATGTCCCTGTCTATCTTCTCCAGCGCCAGCTCATAAATCCCGAAAGTATCAGCAGTTCGGAAATTGCCCTGCTTGCAGAAGGCTTTAGACCGGAATTTTAAGGCAGGGAAAGGCGTGGTCTAGTCGTGCAGGATCAATATCGCCCTTACTGACCTGCTGATCATCCGGTTTACCGTACTGCCCGTAAATAAACTGTATATCATATTATGGTGGTGTTTTACCAGGCAGATGATATCGGTGTGGTTTTCTTTTATAAAGTCCGTTATCCCATTTGCTGCGTCTCTGCCCTTGAGATAGTTAAAATCTATTTTGACCTGCGGCAGCAGTGCCCTTAGCTGGATCTCGCCACTAACCACTTGTCCGGTGTCGGGTTTTTCCCCAACGTAAACTACCCCGATTTTTTGCTCTTTGGAACACCTGATCAGCTCATCGAGCGCACCGAGGTCCTGCGAAGAAAGCCTGGTCTGATAGTCGGTCGCAAGCGTAATAACCGGATGGGAAGGAAAACTGCTCTCCGGAGGAATAATCAGTGTGGGGATGCGTATCGAAGAGACAATGGAGCTCGCATTGCTGCCCACAATTCCCATTATCCCCGTTGAGCCAGTAATGCCGAGTACCAGCAGCTCAACAGTATTTTTTGCTGCATAGCGGTTAATGACTGTTCTAAGAAAACCTACATCGCAAAGGGTGCTGAGCCTGTTTTGGTCAAAATGGGACATTTCTGCTATTTTTGCCGACCATTCCTTTAACGCGGAGCGCTTTTTGCTGTAGTAATCCTCTATAAAGATCGCGTTGTAGGTACTGTTGTTTATCCCCTCGGTAGGATAGATGGCATGGATGGCAACAACTTCCATCTCCAGCTGCCCGGCCATCGAAAAAGCATATGCCAGGGCGTTGCCTGCACTTTGCGAAAAATCTGTTGCAACAAGTATCTGTTTCATCGTTTTCTTATTTTCTTGTCAAATGTAAGCCCCCTCTTTGTCAGATCAGCAGGTGCAGTAGCATGAACAGCCCAAAAGCAAGGGCAATGGATACCGGCAGGGTTAAAACCCAGGCTATGCCAATGTTTTTTAAGGTGGTGTTGTTAAGGTTTCCTTTGCCGCCCGAAGCGATCATTGCTCCGGCAATGCCGCTTGAAAGTACATGTGTCGTGCTGACCGGCAGCCCGAAAGCGGTACTCAGGCCGATCGTTGAGGCTGCAACAACTTCTGAGGTTGCGCCCTGAGCGTAGTTCAGATGCTCATTGCCTATTTTCTCTCCTATCGTTACCACGATCCGCTTCCAGCCGATCATCGTACCCAGACCAAGGGATAGTGATATGACCATTATCACCCATAAGGGAGCAAAGTCGGTTATTTTTAAAAGATTTTTGCTGCTTATATCCAGCAATCTCAAAGCACCATGTCCGGGATGGTATTTGGGATCTTTATGGATTTGCTTCAGCGAGGAAACGATTTCTTCTATCGTCCTCCTAAAAGCATAGGCCTGGTTTTTTTCTGAGGGGTTCTTTTTTGCAAGCCCTGATTTTCCCGCTTCGATCTCACTGATCAGTTTTTGATAGGCAGGACCATTGTCCTTGTCGGTTATGCTGGCCCTGTAGAGCACATGTTCTGTCCGGTTGAGCTCCCGGAGTATCGTAGCATCCGGAATATCAAGGTTTACAGCATATCGGGCAGGTAAAAAGGCTATCAGTATCAGCATAAAAAGTCCCACACCTTTTTGTCCATCGTTGCTTCCATGAAAGAAACTTACCAGGGTACAGGTAACAATCAGCATACCGCGGATCAAAACCGGAGGGCGGTCATGCTCACCACTGGGAATATGGAAAAGGGTGCTGCGGCTAAGCAGCCGCCTTAAGAGGTACATAATACCTGCGGCCAGGGCAAACCCGATTACCGGTGAAATAACCAGCGATATCCCGATTTCTTCCGCCTTACCCCAGTTTACGCCACTTCCTCCATAGTACCAGGTAAAAGCCAGGCCGGCACCGATCATAGCGCCAATCATGGTATGAGAGCTTGAACAGGGAATTCCAATGTACCAGGTTCCTAGATTCCAGGCGATGGAGGCCAGAAGCACCGAAAGCACCATATAGGCACCAACCTCCGCAGGTAGTGACATAAGCTTATCAAGCGGGACAAGCTTCAATATGCCCATCGCAACAGCAATTCCCCCGGTAAATACCCCCAGGAAGTTCCAAAGCCCTGACCAGGGAATGGCGATGACGGGTTTGAGCGCTTTTGTATAGATAACAGTTGCTACCGCGTTTGCCGTATCGTGAAATCCGTTGACAAATTCAAAGCCCACTACCGCAAGCAGACAGAGTATAAAGATAAAAAAAAGTAAACCGCTCAGTTCAAGGTTCCCTATAAAAGGAACTACGATGTTCATTAACATTGAAAGGAATTAAATTAAAATGCCTGAAAGCGCCTTTCGATATTTACCAAAGAACCAATGTTTATGTTTCCTAAATGTTTAATGTATGTTAATAAATTGTAAGCAACACAATTATTACCTATGCATTAAGGATAAATCGCGACGATAAATTAAAACGACAGACAAATCTAGGACGGATCCTATACTATTGCCTTTTCTTCCGGGGCAACTGCCGGGCTATGCGCTCATACGCCTGCAGGCCTTATCCACTGGCAGGTAACCGCTGCTATCCCTGTTGCACAAAAAAGGAGCTACTTATTGGGGCTAATTATTGGCTGGTGGTGGCGACTGAAGTTGTTATTGGGATATCATTGAGATGGATAGAATAAAAGCATAATTGCAATACTTATGAGCTTTACAACCAAAAGATTTTCGGGTCTGAAGTTAATTTCTATTTTTGCGCTGCAAACCGATAGGTCTGCACTTTTTATCTAAACTAGCGCTATCAGGATTGATGCGCTTTTTTTGTAGATTAATACAGTGTTGGATCGAAAGGGAGTCGAACCTGGGGATGTAATTGATTGTAAGTTAGCGTTTTGAGTTTTGTTAATTCTGGTTTGATGCCAAAAACTCACCTTTGTTTTTTTTCAAAATCTTTATTTAAAGATAATAAAATGATCAATGATCCAAAAATGTTAAACAATTGAAACTTGTATATCTTGATATTTTTTATATCTAGGTGGGGGATGTTAAATGATGTCTGTCAAATCTCAGTCAATGAAGTTATTGAACAGTTTATAGATAAAATGATTAACTTGGTCTGTAAGAATTTGAATCAAAAAATGAATCGTAAATAATTTAAACTCTTCACTAGAATGTATTTATTCAAAATGATTTAGTCGAAATATTTCATCAAATTCAACTTCAAATATAACCTCTCAAAATGAATGATCAAATCCGAGCACTGCTCATAGAACAATCACGGAAAAGAATACCGATTACTTACGGCGAAATTATGATAAAACTCGGCCTTGATCACGGCGAACCTGAACATCGTAAAATACTAAGCGACGAGCTATATCACATTTCCAAGTTTGAACACGAGCAACAACGCCCTTTACTTAGTTCGATGGCCATGTATTCAAAATTCGAGAACCACGGCCCAGGTTTTTATGAACTTGCAGAGGAATTTGGTTTTGGTAAGAAAGGCAAGCTGGTTGAGGAGTTTTTCGCATTTGAGGAGATGAACCGCTGTCAAGGCTTTTGGCTTGAGGAACACAACTATAAGCAGTATGGCAACCTTCCTGAAGTTGCCAATTATAATTTTCCATTTTTTAATGCTGTTGAGACAGATTTTCTACATTCTTGGGGAGGGGTAGTCTACGACAAAGAAAACGTCGAGCATCGGGCAGCAAAAAACTATATTATAGATGCACCTGGGAGCAAAACGGTGTTCTGGTCAAATGAACTGGTGAAACGCCTTCCAGGATATGAGACATTTAACTGGCGGATGTGGAGCCAAAAGGGCTGGGAAAAGACAATCCAGGGAAACAGGCGGGTTGCACGCTTCAAGCAATACACTTGGGCAAGGATCTATAAGGCCGGTGATGCTGATCGCGATATATTTTTCACAGTAGGCTTGGACGGTCATACAAAAGAATTGGTCTTTAAGCTTGACTATTATTTCGAGGCCAATTCTAATCTATCGCCCTTACAGAAAGAGGTAATAAAGAAGAACATTCCTAAAGAACTAAGTTGGAGGGCCATTGCAGTAACGGAATTTGAAAACTACGGCTGGCCAGAGCTAATAGACATTACCAGGAATTTTATTGCAGAAAATACCCATATCTACGACAAGCTGATGAGCTTGGCTTGGGGTGGAGCCCAACCCCAGCAGGTATTCAACAATACGCTCCGAAAACGGGACACCCCGTCAGGAGGCATCAATAACCTTCCGACGCTTTCCCCAAGTTTTAAAGGAACAGAAAAGGATTTTGTCAAGGAGGCCTTTGAGAATAAGGATAAAGGGGATAGAGGAGAAGCTCTGGTTAAGGAATATGAAAAGAAATTCCTGCTTAGCGCTGGTAGAGCAGATCTGGCTGAGTTGGTTGATTTTGTAAAAGATGGGGAAGGGTATGATATTCTTTCATTTACAGCCAACGGTATCCCCAAAAATATTGAAGTGAAGACTACTTCTGGAGGTCCGCTAGCTCCATTCTATTATACCCTTAACGAACTACTTTATGCTGAGCGGCATCCACAACACTACCTGATCTATAGGCTATACAATTTTGATGAAGAGACTAATACAGCTGACTTTTATGTAATTGATAATCCAATTTCAAAACTGCTCCTACAACCTGTGCTTTATCGAGCATATATGAGGAAGTCAAGTTTGAAATAATCCTCCTAACTAAAATCTCTACTTTATGAAATCATCTTGGGTCCCAAAAAGAAAGATAAATAGGATAAAAGCTATATTTGAAAGTGCCGATGAACGAACTAGGCAGGATTTCGAACTAGGTATGGCTGCAAACGAGCGTGACTATCTCAGCCGATTTCTGACCTTAGCAAACTACCCGACACAGACTAAGGGCAAAAAATGTGAGGGCCTGTTCATGGCGCAGTGCGCTACCGATACTATTGAACGCAAACACGGAGTTGATGCGGTTATGGTCTTTAAACACAATGATGAGTTTAAGATTGCATTTTTCGAATGCAAGATTGAGAAGTGGGATTTTGACAATGGGCGCTTTGTAAAACAGTTGAAGAAGCAACGGAAGTTAGAAATGAAGTATAAGGGGATTGTATGCTTTGAAATGTTTTTTCACAAAGGGTCTTCTCTGCCTTTTAGTGATAAATTAAGCAGCATATGCACCCTCAAGCAGCTGGATGCATTCGTTAGGGATACCTCGCGAGAAACCTTGATCAAATGGTTACATGCGGATCTAGTCGCACTTTTTGAATGGCTTAGACTTAAGCATTCAGGGATTTACTCTATAGGCAACTTGATCGAGGCCATATTAAGTTGCCACCTTGGTATAATATATTCCCATCCATATATGATGATTAGCGACGATAAGCCAGAATTCGTACAGGAAACAATTCTAGTAGCCGAACGACTCGAACATAAACAGGCAGGGGAATTGTCTGTTTCAGAATATGGTGCAAAATATGGCATAGCTGCAATAGGATATGTTGATCTTGATAGTCATTTTCTGGACAAAACTAAATCAACGTAATTTTATTTATCGTCCCTAGAAATTATGATAGCAAAGATTTAAGTCAAGGGGACTGTGCGGTTGAAAACACTATATTCGATTGTGAAAAGGGCAATCTTACTGTGCATTGACGATTTAAAAGTGCATAGGCAATCATTATTTTTTTATGAAAGGACTTGAAATACGCCAAAGACTGTTTGTTAAATTTTCCCACCAGCTGTTGCTGCTGAAGGAAAATGAGATCATCGATATAGAATTTACAAATGAAAGACCCTACCTGTGCCCGATCTGCTTGAGGGAATTTGCCGATATCGATCTCACCCAGCGTCCAAAAAATAATTTTTTGACTTTAGAGGATGCCCCTCCATATGCGCTGGGCGGAAAGAAAGTTGCGTTAACCTGTAAGGAATGTAATTCCGGATGCGGAACCACTATCGATTTTCATTTAAAAGAAATTTTGAGAGCAATTGATGACAGCTATTTCTATAAGGGCACCAAGCATTTCAGAACTATTGACCACGAGGGTGGAAAAGTAAGCGTAGAACTTACATCAGAGGGAGACGGCACGCTTAGGGCCTACCATCGAAAATCTAAGAATAACCCAACTTTGCTGGATAAATTTAAGTTCGCACTCAGTAATAAGACTTTGGGGCCATTGCTCAACCTCAATCCGCCAAAATATAACTATGAGAGTAAAAGGGTAAATTATGCCTTACTAAAAGCGGCATACATTCTGATGTTCGCTAAGTTTGGCTACATTTTTCTCCTTGATAAATCATATGATGCCATACGCCAACAGCTTCTCGAGCCAAAGAAAGAAATTTTCCCCTATACCCCATTTATCAAAGACCAGTTCAGCAAAGAACATTTGGGCATGTATTATGTGCTCAATCCCACCATCAAATCAATCCTTACCGTATTTAACCTAAAGACTGAGTATTCCGAAACTGTGATCGCTTCGTTGATACCTGTGCCAGGACTACCAATGGGTATGTTTGCTCATAATGTGAATGAACTACGGAATGCAAGTGGCCACGTGGACATTCACAACTCGCAATACGATCCAGATGCTGACCTATTCAATGACCTTAATGAAATCCAAAAAATCCTGAAATGGATTGGATGACAAAGTTTAATACGCCAAGTAGAAATTTATAGGGTATTAGAATCAAATCGTGTTTATTGAAGACAGAAAGTTGTCAGCAAAAGAACTATTTTAGCAAAAAAAAAGATATGACCTCACTAGAACTGATCGAAAGACTGATTGCCGATATTAAGAACTCTCAAAATGTTAGGGGAACCAAAACTCTTGGTATGTTAAGCGGTATGGTATTCGACACTTTGCTTTTACCTGTTTCAAATATGTTAACCGCCCACCAAACTGACCTATTATTGTTCGATGGCAAGAACCTTTCAGCATTTCTTATTAGTCTGGAGGACAATAAGGAAGCATATGCAGGGCACCTTCAAGGCATACTTGATGATAAAAACCTTAAGTCAAATGATCAAAAATATTTGCCTGTTTTGGAGATGGAACAGTTAGGAGAATTTCTACTGAAACGCCTAGATATAGTGCATACTTACCTTTCGCATGGAGGATAATATTTCATTAGAAATGATGTCACTTCTATGTGAGTTCCACTTGTTGAGATGTTAATATGCGAGTATAACAAATTTGTGCTAATATTAATAAATACCTTCCCTAGGGTTTATTAAGAACTTGAATTCACAAAATCGAAAATGCTAACTACTTTAGTACTATTAATTTAAATTATGGCAATAGATAGTAATGTATTTTCACAAGGTGGCGGCGGGGGAGCTTATGAAATAGAGGTACAGACCAGCTTTTTTATAAATTTTCTCCTCGGACTGAATATTCCCAGTGTATCTGGTAAGATACTGGCTTTTCGCCAACAGTCCGGTTCATTGGGCTACCGGACTGATGACTTATTATTGAAATGCTTGCATCATAACCAGCAGATTAATATTCTATTTCAGATCAAACATAATTTGGTGATTTCAGCAAAAGGAGATACTTTCAAACAGGTGGTTATTGATGCTTGGGCCGATTTTATGAATGCCGAACTTTTTAATCCTTCAAACGATAAGATTTTTATCGTTAAAAGCGATTTGACCAAAGATGAAAAAAACCATTTGAATGTAGTTTTGGATTGGTCTAGAGCAAAGTCGGATGCTTCTGATTTTATAAATGAAGTCAATCGTATCAAAGCAAAAAAAGGCTATCTGGATATTTTAAGGTCGATAATTAATGATAATTTTTCGGATACCCTTACCGATGAACTCCTTCATAAATTTTGCAGGACATTATATTTTCTTGAACGGGATTTTGCTCAAGATAACAGTTCGGACAAAACAAACTGTCTCTCCTTATTAGAACAGTTTAAGAACAATAGGGAAGATAGTGGCGGACGGCTTTGGAATGATTTATTTGCTATGATTGCCAAAGGTAATTTCAAAGGTGCATTTTACGAGACTACACGGTTACCGGAGGATCTCCGTGCCATGCTTTCAAATACCAGTTCTTCAAAAATACTTGATACTCTTAATGGTTGGAGTGACCAGAATTACGAAGTCGTGGAAATGATTGAGGATAGAATTGACGGTTATACTTTGCCTAGAGGCGAAATCGTCAACAGGATAGCTGAATCTGCCAATAGTTCAGAAGCCGTTGTAATCGCTGGAAATCCAGGATTAGGCAAGTCTGCACTTGCCAAGGCATATATAAAAGCAATTCGTGAGAAGTATAGCGGGTTGGTTTTGTGCTTCAAGGCTGATGAACTTGCCGATGGTAATCTAAGAGATTATTTTGCAAAGCATTCGATTAACAATACACTCAAAGAGCTTTTTTCACTTTTTGGGTCTTTCAAAAATAATGTGGTATATGTAGATGCGCTAGAAAAGCTATTAGAATCAACAGGAACTGCCTTTTATCAATTGTTGTTGGCTGTTAAAGGCCTTTCTAACGTGAAACTCATTATAAGTTGCAGGCAGTCCAGCCTTCCTTTACTTGATTTAAAATTTCTTAGCCAGTTCGAGTATTCAAGGGTTGATATTACAGAACTTTCGGATAATGAACTGGATTTGGTGGTCGAACATGTGCCAATGATAAAGCCGCTGGTCGAAAACCAGAGGCTAAAATCTCTTTTAAGAATTCCCAAATATTTGGATTTTGCTAGTCGGGCAATCAAGATTAACGGCAAGGTAGAAGATGACTTCGATGAAGATGCCTTTAAAGGCTACCTCTGGCAGACAATTATTGAAAATAAGATCAATGAATTTCATGACGGCCTTCCAGGAAGAAGAAGTAAAGTATTTGTAGAGATTTCAGTAAAGAGATCGAAAAAAATGCAACCATTTGTCAGTATCGAACAACCGGACGCTGTTGTGCTGGAGAAACTGCTTAAGGAAAATGTGATTGTACAATCTAAAAAAGAAGGTTTTTATGCACCCGCCCATGATGTCCTTGAAGATTGGGCACTGATAAATCATGTTGATTTCCTTTTTAATGAAAATACATCATCAGATCTTTTTTTTGCTGCTTTGGGCAATGAACCTGCTATGAGAAGAGCTTATAGACTATGGGTGAATGCTGTTCTTAAATCCGGTGAAAAAAGGGCAGTCAGGTTTGTTACTCAACAGGCATTGTCGGTTTCTTCAGAGAATTACCGTGCGGATGAGTGCTTAATAGCAATTATGCATTCGGAATTTTGCAATAGTTTTTTTGTTGCTAGTAAATCACAATTGATCAAAAATGATTTTGAACTGCTATTGCAAATTGTCAAAATTATGCGGACAGCTTGTAGAAAGAATATAGGTGACCAGTATTCAAAATATTATATTCCAGTGGGATATGGGTGGTCCTGTGTGATTTCAATGATATTCGAACAGCTAAAAGAAATCTCAGTTGGGCATTGGGAGACGGTATATGATCTTCTGAAGGAATGGAGTAATATTTTGGATTATCAGAGTGGGTTGGATTCAACTACAAAAGATGCTGGATTGATCATGCTTTACCTCCTTAAACACCACATAAAGTTAGGGTATTCCAGAAACAAAGGCGGAGATGAGGAAGTTAAGTTGCTCGCTAGGTTCAGCGGTGGAATCCAACAGGAAATAAAATCTATTCTTGAAGAAAATGATCAGGATGAGGATTTTGATGATGATGGATTTGATAATGAAGACAGACTGAAGGTTAAGTTGACTAAAGTGGCACTTTCTGGTTATCCGTCAAAGCAGATGGCCCGGTACATGCCCCAAGTTGTTATCGATCTGGCTAAAGAACAGTGGATGAAAACTACTTGCAAGGTTTTTTATCCTAAAAATGATCATGATCGTATGATGATGCGCATAACCAGCTCATCAAGTTCTATGGATATTAATGGGCATTTTGGGCTCAGGGATGAGGGAAGCAGACTCGATTATTTTCCGGCAAGTGGAATACAGACGCCAATTTATTGGTTATTGAAGTTTCATCCAGTTCGGGCCGTTACTTTTATCACGGAATTTAGCAACTGGTGCGCTGATAATTATGCACTCTCCGAATTTGCGGAGCGGGATGATCTGAGACACCTTGACTTGATACTTAATGACGGTACAAAGGTTAGACAATTTGGCAGTGACCTGTTGTGGAGTGTATACCGTGGTACTGTTAAGGTTTCCCCCTACGAATGGCAATCCGTACTTATGGCCTTGGAAAAGTATCTGCTCGAACTCTGCGCTGAAGGAAGCAAAAATCTTGATCAAGTTAATGAGCTGATAGATCACCTGATTAGGAACAGCAACTCGGTTGCATTGACTGGTCTTATCGCGAGTATATTCCAAGCGTACCCAGAATTTGCTGATGTTCATATTGCATGCCTGTTCTCAAACAGAAAATTTTTAAGTTATGATATTACACGCTTTGTTCATGACCAGAGGCATTTCAATCTGAACACTTTTCATGAGGACCATGACCAAGAACGACTGGGGTCAGACAAGCATCCGCACAGAAAAAAATATCAGGGCGGTCTGCAAAATTTCATTCAAGGCTACTGTTTCAACTATGGCACAGCAAACGACGAGATTTTTAAGATATTGGATTACCATAGAAAAAATGCTGATGCTTCAGATGCTTCATGGCGAAAAAGAATTGATGAAATGGATATCCGAACATGGAGAGTGACCACCGAATATCATGATGGTGAAAAAAATGGATTTTTAATAGAGCCGTCTTACAGTGATGATATTAAAGAGTATGTAGATGACCTCAAAGCTTCTCTGCAAGAGTCTGAAATAGATTCGGGGCATGTAGTATGGCTCCATAAAGTGGAAAAAGGTGAGATTCCGCCTACAACAGAAAAGTGGACAGAAATTTATCAAGGTTACATTAAATTGGATGAATTTGAGACATTTAACCATAGGCCAGGGTTATTGGCAGAAATTGGAATCACCATGCTTTGGAATGAATTGGGGCAAGAAGAAAAAAACTGGTGCGAGCAACTTATCGTTGAGCTGACCAGTTCAAGAATTGACCGTAGTTACAATTATATGGATAGAGAAGCATTCGCGTCTCCGTTAGATCTCCAGTCTGCAGTCAAAGCATTCCCTATTTTGTTATGCCAAAATGGGAATGAGAAGCAAAAGGAGCTGGAAAAATTGGCACTTTGTTTTCTGACTTCCCCATTTCAGCAGAATGATCCCCATGCGGGTGATTTTTATAAGTCATTTAGTAAGAATGTTTGGCAGAAAGATGGAGAGCTTGGCACTAGGATATTATGCGGGCTGTTACATTTTTCGGCTTTTTTTAAGGCCAATGCAAATTTATTCTTCAGGCAAAGGTCTGAAGCGGAGGCGATTGAATACCATCAGAAATATGTTAAATTCATTGATAATGCAATTGATCATGGCAGCCCAATAGCCCTATCTGGGATAGATTTCAGCATGTATTCCGTGAATTATCTGAATAGGGCGGTCAATATTTTGCCCTCTGTGACCGAGAATCCGATTGTTTTTGATTTTGTGAAAGTGCTCACAAATCTTGCAATGACATATAGAGTTCCAAAGAGAAACTTTGAAAAGGAGGAAAAAGTTGCCTATCTGAAACTCTCACTACAGCAGAAGTTAAGCGAGCTTCTCCTGTGGAATTCCCACCAACTTGGTTCAGCTCTTTTTGAATTTGTATTGGGACAGGCCTGGATCAATCTAAAAAATGCGAAGGAAGATGACTATGATGCGATTATCGAGATTTTTAAATTTTCGAAAGGAGTGATTGAGTACATTATCATCTATGCTGATAACAGTTTTCAAGATGAAAATGCTGATAAAGTTAATCATGCGGTAGATAAATTCATGTCTGCATGGACGGTTTTTCGGGACTACTTGGTTATGAACAATATTACAATGTTCAGTCACTTGCTGCTGTTGGATATCGAAGTGACATGGAAGAAAACAGCAGTTAACTGGAAGCCAATTGAGCTTAACCCTCTGTTTTTCCTTGGTTGCATCAGAATGTTTGGGCCTGCGCAGGTTCAATCTGTGATTACTTTGCTTTCGCACATTGGTGATGAAAAACTTTTTCAGGATGGATTTAAGTGGTTGATCTCACATTTGAAAAAAACTGCCAACTTTGAGAATCTGATCCAATACCAGCATATAGATCAGTTGATGTCGAGAGGTTACTACAACCACCTTGATGAAATTATGGAGGACGCATCTTTTCTTTCGGATTACCTCGATATGCTTGATGTTTTGATAAAGCAGGGATCTTCCGATGCCTATTGGGTCAGGGAATTTATGATATCATTCTCTGCAAAAGAACGCACAGGATCTAATTAAGATTGATGGGTGGTTATATTTTCATGGAAATCAGGCTGCAATTTTGAAATGTTAGTCGTTAAAAACTGATATTGTCTGGGCACTTAAACATAGGTAATTCTTTTAGCAACAGAAGTGAACAGGTAAAGGCGCAAGGTATCTTTGATTTGTAGCCAGTTTCGCAAACTGGTTTGTGTTCATTAAAATTAGCATTAATTTGAATGTAGCATAGGGAATTACTGACACCTCTCTCTTTTTGGGCAATAAGTCTGTTAACCTAATAATAAGCCAGTAATAATCCCGTCAATTTGCATTTTGCCTAGGGTATACCGTGGGACATAGGTGAAATGATTGGCTGTCATTTGATCAGGTGTGCCAATAATTGCGCCACTACCTTCTCCGAACTGCGCTTTGATTTGATTTTTAAGCCTGTCTGGTACCTCTCCATGATAAATAGTCCTGAAGATTGATGCATCTGCGATTACCCCTCCGAACTCCAGCCAGCAATGACCGTCCCAATGCCCTGTGATTGTGGTTCCAGGAGCTGAAGTAGGGATGGCTGAATGACAGACAAATAGCTGTGTACCGAAGTATGATAGATCGCCGCAGACTACGGAAACGGGTATTTGAGAATGGTCCTGTATCATTGCAGCCCACGCTGCTGAAATTTGGGTGCAGGCCATTGCTTTACTTGGTATATGGTGCAACACTGCTTGAAGGGTTTCCCGAATTAATGTGTCATCATCTTGGGATAGGGTATAAGCAAAAAAGTTCTCGATTTGAGCAGGGGAATAATTTTGGGCAAGTGCTTCTTTTAGCGCTTTTGTTCTTTCCATAGTTTCAGGTTTTTTATTTTGTTGATGAGGAATATTCTATAATTTTTTGGAATACAAAGTAGTCCTGTATTTTATCCTCATCATCGCTGATTCTCATAGCGCTTCGGTAAGCTATAGATGGTTCCCGTTCTCCCCAAACTGCCCAGAAAAATTTTAGCTTGTTTTTTTTAAGGAAGTTGTTCAATAGGTCTTTGCGCAGATAGACCATGTTGTGCATATTGTTGCTGTTTTCATAATACGCAATGTTCCTACAGGCTAAGCCTCCGTTTGCATCAGATAGGTCAAAACTCTGAGCCATTTCTCTAAGTCCCAGGTCAATCGCAATTTCTTTGGCCAAAATCGTTGTTGAGTTGGCTTTGTTTATCTCTTTATTGTCCGAAGGTCCGTGGTAGGTCATCACAGGCATGAGTACCTCGAATTCCTTTTTATCTTCTACGGTAATCGTTTTATATTTGGGATAACTATTGCCAAATGAAAAAGACCCACTTTTTGACTTTCTCATTTTAAAATCTGGATAGTAACCTTCTTCCCCACGTTTTACCGTTTTTTTAGTACTGGAGAGTATGAACTCCAGTGTAGTTTTGTTGCTATAGGTTGCCTCATCAAACAAGTAGTATTCTCCCGCAAATGCATCGGTATTTTCATGTTTTTCTGGCAGCCAACGCCCACCTAAACGCTGGTTCTGGATGAGTGGCAAAAGAGCAGGATACTGTTCTTCGCTTACAAAAAAGCTCCTGATAAAACTAAAGCGTTCCCGGTGCACCTGTTCATCGTTCTGCATGATATATCCGTCCACGCATATAAAATGGTTATTATCCTCTAGTATTGGTTGAAGATACTGTTCGATATCTGGAAATTCATCGGTTTTTAACCAATCGATAAGGGACAGGCTACGGTCACCCAATAGATCTTTTTCCACTAGTTTTTCGGTCTTGATATCATCGGGAAAACTTGGGTCTAAATCAGTGTTAGATATTCTAAAGTGTTGGACATCTTTTGAGAGTAGCCCTAGATCGTCACGGTATCCAGCAATTTCATAAAATGCGATCCTGGAATATTTTTTTCCGTAACGTTCAATCGGTGGCCGTTCGTGCCTACTTAGGTGATTCCTGCTAAATTGGACATCTATCAATTTAAAGCGATCTTCACTCCATCCTAGCTCCTCTATCCTGAACAGGATCTGCCTTCTTACTTTTTGTTTCTCTGGAGGGTTATCATAAGAATGCCCACCGTCTACGATATAGCCAATAGTATAGTTGCTGAAATCCATATCCAAGGGCTCCCTATAGGTTAATTTTTCATCATCATCAACCATAGATGGTTCGTTTTTAGGCAATGGATAAGGTGGCGTAATCTTTTCAATCTGAGATGAATTTAAAAGATCGGGATGATGAATTAATGCTATCCTAATACACCCCCTTGCATAGTCTCTTGCGAGTATATGGGTAGTATAGTGGGGAGCATCTTCACTGAATATTTCGTTATATAATCCTTTTGCGATACCGGGCAGACAGTTTTTCTGAAAATTAATTTCGTGGTGCTCGGCCATGCACACGCCATATAAGGAAGCCAGGGTTCTCTCCCAAAGATAGGGATCATTGCAGTTAAGTGAATGGATCACGATTTTCGTAAACTCTTTAGAAAATCTGCGTCCGTAATAATAAAGTGCCCGCGTTGTGTAGTCTCGTAAACGCCGGTGGGAAGTGGTCAAAAACAATTGGATATATTCAGCGGCCAGATGTATTTTGGCAAGACTAATTTCTGAATCCAAGCTGCCAGTTTTACACTGTTTTTCAAATTCTTCGATATAGGGCATCAGGCTGTGGGCAGATTTGCGCAGATATTCTGTCCAGGAAAGATCACGTTCCCATACTTGCAGTTTTAATAGTTCCGCAGAAAGAAAATGTACGTTAAGTGGGTGGCTGGTGCTTGTAATGGTATCCAGGCATAAATCGATGATGTGCTTTCTGTTTTCTGGTGAAACGCTGAAGTATCCGCGGACAAGCTTAATATCTTTTTCTGTTATGTATTTCGCCTGAAGTTTCCACAGGGCTTGTACAGAAACCGAATGGATATGGTTGTCATCTGTTGAGCTATAAAGGTCATGCAACATCTTTGCCTTCTGCTTTGGAAATAACAGGGCCAGCTCTTCTATGATGTTTTCATATAATGGGTGCCGGTCAGTTTCTATACCTGCTTTTTGATGGAATGTTTGTCCAGGCATGAAATCCTGTTCAGTCAAATTCTCGATCAGGTATTTGGCGATCAGATAACCCGCCATAAGCTCATAGGTAATGCTGATAAATTCCTGTTCAGTCCGGTAATCACGGGTAATGATCAAGCCTTCGTTGATCAATATATCTGCCCTAGAAGTTTCAGCATTGTATGGTCCAGTCCCATCTATTAGTTCATAATAGGTATCGATAGCAATTTCCCTCGCATTGTTTTCCCAAAGGTATTTGGCGATTTTGGAAAGGCTGGCTTGGATAAACATTTCGTTTCTGCGGATCAGGTGCGATTTTAAAGAAACTGATGCGTTGATCTGTTGGAAATAGGTGTCAAATAGTGCATTCGAGGAATCATCATCTACAATAACCTCTATTTCAACGCCTTGTTGCCAATGTGGATTTCTGATTTCGCAGTATAACCTTAGAAAGATTGGCTTTTCAAAACTATCAAGGTTTGAAAAGTTCAGGTCTGCTGTGATGTGATAGCGTTTAAAATATTTTTCAATTGCTTCCCTAGTCACCTGGTAGCCGTCAAAACCTGTTAAATATTCAAATGATTTCGTTTTATAATCTCCCCATACTTCGGTCTGATAAGACTTCCGGCAAGTGGTAATCAGAACCAGGTTCTGATGCCGTTTAATTTTAGTAGTCAGCGAAGGCAAGTGGTTTCTCCAGATGTCTGAAAACAGTTTATTATTTACAGTTTCATTCAGTCCGTCAATAATAATGGGTATCCGGACTTTGGCTAATGCGCCATAAATGTCCAATGCGGTCAGTAGATCCTCGAAGGAATAGGTAGCAGGTATATCCAGTCGCTTTAAAATGGTTTGCTCCAGGTCGGTTTCATGGTTGAATTTGTTGCCTGTCAAAAAAATAGCTGGCAATTTTTGTTGAATACGCTTGTAGGCGATATCGCAACTGGTATGTGTCTTACCTTCAGCGGGTTTTGCGATGAAGTGGATCTCATTGTCAATAGCATGTGTATAATTTCTGGTGAATCTTTCCAGTTCCTCAAAGAAGTTCTTGATGCTATAATAAGTCGTTTTGGCCGAGCGGTAGAATGATTCATTTTCAGCATAGGCAAATTGGCTCAATCTGTCTAGATATTCCCTGAAAATTTTGTAGGTATCTTCAAAGTTCAGGCCGGTAAGAGCGTTGATGTCATAATCTGCTATATATTGCCTGATATCGTTGAGCACTTGATTGGTGCTTAATTTATGCTGGTCGAATTCCACAAATAGGAGCGAGCCTTCTGCTTTTGCCTCTCTGTCGCCTTGGTTATGGGTCGATACTTCATCATATCCCTTTAGCTCATCACGGATTTCTTTTTCAATGTCACCTAATTTTTGTATACAGTTATCCAAGATCAAAGTATACTCTGGATTTATAAGTTTGAAATCAATAATGGACTGAATATAGTCATCCATGGTATGGAGCTCCGGCTCGTATTTGTCTTTCACCTGTTCAAAGCTGTCATTGAACTTACTGGCGAACCATTCCTGGTTGAACTCCAATTCTCCAAAGAAGAAATTTCGTATTCCTATATTTTTAACCTCTCCGATCAGGCTCACTATTTGGCTTTCACCGATGAATTCGATAGCGACCGAATGGGTAGAGGGAATTTTTAAAGGTAAGTTTTGTTCAAACCACTCCCTTTCGCCTTTTTTCGCTATTCCCGTTTTTGTAATCATGCTTACAGTTAAATCTGTGCGAAGGCATAAAAACCACCTCGTCAGATTGGAATGGTTATTACAGGCAGTTGTTAAAGAGTTTTCGATCGATGCGGACCTGCTGCTTTGGCTCAATCGACCGTTGTCAGGATACCATTTACATTGCCAACCCCACCTTTCGCCATTGGGCAGGTCTAGGTAAAATTCCACTCCCGAATCTCCGCCAGCTCCTGCAATAGGGGTGAACTTTCCTAGATCTCCGTATTCCTTTTTCATCAGGCTGTAAATGAGCTGTTCGAAGGAATGGGTTGTTTTTCCTGAATAGGGTTGTAGTTTATTTAAGTCGACCTTATTGATTGTCATTTTGTTCTTATTTGTATTTATCACCTTTGTTAAATAGCCTTGGGCTAATTCAACGGGCTTGTTTCACCCAGATCAACGTCATTAAAGCTATATTTTTCAATCAGGAAATTTTTGATTGCATTAAAATTTGGGAAGTCCATTTGGCACGCTAAGTCGTATAATCCCAGGTTGTTTGTGGCAACTCTTGTTAAGGTCTCTTTAAACTCTTGGGAATCAAGGACCGATAATGGCGTTTCCATATAGCAATCTGATTCGTCAAGTTCCCGAAGTTCGTTGTAATAGGCACTATGTGCATCTCTACGGTCATACAGAGAGGTGAAACTTTTTTCTGATATAAGCTGTTGCGCTTTTTCAGTAAGCAGAAAATCTGCCATCGCCGACATGATCTGCCAATCCGGCCAACCATCAGTTCGCAGGCCATCAATGGTTCTTTTATAATTACTGGCGTTTTTCCAGTTTTGCAGACTCAGGTGGATATTTTTGAGCAAGGCTTTTTGTCGCTGTATTATTGCATTTGTTATAGTTTCCATGTTGTTAGACTGTCCCAACTGCTTTTTAATGGGTCTAACAAAATAGGGGGCATAAGAATCCTTGTCTGGAAGAGTATTAAACTCGCCTGGACGACTTTTTTCAAAAGCTTCTTTATAATGCACACCAAAATACACCTTTTCGTAGCTGTTAATCGAAAGAACCCTATTGCCCAGCCCATGTTTCATGAGCAGTTGGTCAAATATGTCCGGTAGTTTACCTGTTGGTAACAGGCTCAGGTCAATAAGTATTCGTTTGATCGTAACACCCAAATACGCGTAATGCATTTTAATAGTTAATTCAACCTGACTGGTCAATTTTGGGATGGAAATTTCATAAGCCGTGTTGATGTGATCATTCTTCTGCCTGATAATAATGCGTTCTCCAGCGTTTCTGCTTATAAAGATCTTAACGGGTAGTTCTAAAAACTCACAATCAATACCAGAGAGTATAAACTCGCATAAAATAACCTGTAAGGCACTGGCAAACTGTTCTCCCGTTGCATTCATGTCAGGGGTGTTTTCAAAGTTAATTTCCCAGTCAATTTCATTTGCTGAAAATCTTATGGTACGATCCTTTCCTACATCATTTAACGGAACATCCGAAACCTGCAATTTGAGGTAACTTTTTAAATTTTCGTCACTTTCAAGATGTCTCTGTAAGCCCTTACCTACATGTGATATATAATCAGTATAGAGCCATCCGAGCGTCTGTGCAAAATAATTTGCAAAATGCGTCATTTCTACGTGAATCCGGGGCATGATAGTTAATATCGACGCCAGATTATGAATGAAGTCCGCAAGAAACGAATCTTTGTCAACTTCCATTTCCATAGGATTAAATTCAATCCTGGAAATTATGTAGACATTGACATCGTTCAATGCGCTCATCCAAGCACCTTGCCTATAATCTATACTTACCAACATTGCTGCCGCATCACTTATCCTTCTGTAGCTCTGGGCATCGCCAAAGTTTTTGGAGGCAAATACGGCGCACAGGGCATAATACTTGGCGGCAAAATTCATTTTCAAGCGAAGGTAAATGCTTGATATGGTAATCATTACGCTGATGTAAGCATCTTTGCTGTCCTGGGTATACCATAATTGGGATGATTTGTGCAGGTAGTTCAGTGCTTCAAGGTTGTCTCTTGGATCGCCGGTTGAAATGAAATCCTGTGCCCGTTCTACATAATTTTTTGCTGTTTTGTATTGATTCTCGACAGTGTTTGTAAAATTCAGAACCTCTTCCTGAAAGCTTTCGATCATTTTGATTGACTCTCTATCACCCTTGTGTTTGATCATCATTCTGATCATTTGATTGAGCTGGTCGTTAAGGGATGAAATTGTATAGAGTGAGGCAGCATCTAAATTTGGTATAATTTTCCGGTAGATATCGAGAGACTGAATTACCCTTTCATTAAGTGCGATCTTTGGATTTAGCTGATGAACAAGATGTCCTTTTAATTCGAGAAACCTACAAAGATCATCTTTGTCCCTACTTTCGGCAATCCCATTTTCGATATAATCGGATATTTGCTTAAGCCACCTGTCTGTAGTTTTGGTAGGAAGAAAATCCTTCTTTGAGAGTTCCGTAACCTGTACTAAATTTAATATGGTAATATCATCATTAATCTCCTCTATGGAATGGTTTTTATCGAATGATTCAAAATAAGTTTCTATGAGAGATGTTTCATGAATAAGATTACCTTTTGGTACGCCCGACTCCGGGTCTGGTAAAATCCGGAGCCACAGGAATTCATAGATAGCTTTCTTTTTACAGTGGGTAGGGATGTTTTCAAGTTCAATATATTTTGACAGGATATCTAACCACAGCCTCGAATGCTGGCTCTTGTCCAAATGCCAGCGGCAATGCCTGGCAGCACTTATCACTTCGTAGAACTGCCCCATGTTAAATGCAATTATAGAAGTTATAGCTTGCCATTTTTCAAACACTGAAGCATACCATCTGTTTTGCTCAGAACTACTGTTGAGCAACAAAAAATCCATTAAATCACCGTCCAGCTTTCTGTTTTCTGTTGACTGCTGGGCCGTCCGATGTGTGATTTCATACAACAGTATAGCAATATATGCTGATGTATATTCCCCTTTTAAAGGCAATGGCAACTCATTAACCAGTTTTTCGATCCGATTAATTATGTTGTCTATGGCCGTATCTTTTGCGATGGATTCAAAATCCCAAGAAATACTAAGTATAAACTGTTCCCAGATATCCTCAGAAAGACTATTGAAGCTTTCTTGTGCTTTTATAATGGCCTCTTGCCGTGAGTCACCGGGCTGATAAGTGTTTTTGCTTTGTTCGTTTATATGTAAGGTTAAGACCGATTTGATCTTCACTTTGAACCTATCGATCTGTTCCCGGCTTAAATTCCCCTGATCTTTGGCCCATTCCCTTAAAATATTTGCATCGTTACTTTTCACTTCCCTGGCAACGGACGCATTGGTCTCGAAAACAAATTTTGCGGTTTGCTGCTGATCAACCTGTCTTATAAACAGAAAAAAGAAATTTGTTACGCACTTGGTGATCTCCTCTGTCGAGAATGAAAAGTTAGAACTGTAAAGCTTAACCTGACGGTAAAAGCTCTGGCTACCGTCTTTAGGTCGGGATAGAATATCGTCGCCATAGTCACAGTAAATATCCTCCTGAATATCATTTACCCTATTGTAGACCCATATTTCCAGTGTCTTCAGTTTTTGATAATAAAACCCCTGTTCGCTGGAGGTTGCATCTGTGTTTCTTTCGAAAAGGAAGAGTGAGGCGTAGTTCATAGGCATTTAATATATAAAGGTACTAATCTGAAAGCCGTTATATTAAGATTTTTTTGCACCTTGAATGTTTGGTTTCTTTTGGTTTTCTTACCTTTAGTAAAGACAAGTCCGTTATGATTACAGAAAAACAGTTAAAGGAATTAAGTTGGTCGGATTTTTCGATTATGGATCTGACCGAAGGAAAGATCGCACTTATCCTATTGTGTGACAGTACTGAAAAGGCAACCCAGTTGCGGGAACTTTTTTATGATTTTGACGTTGTTGTCTATCTCAATGAAGAAACTCAGAAAGTATCTTTCAAGGTTACCTTTAATAATTCTGAATTTGAGGTGTTTTATAAAACAGACAAAACCGTTGCTGATTATTTTCCGCTGAGTTGGCTATTAGATAAAAAGGTAAATTACCTTACAACCGGATACCGGGAACCAAATGGAAACATCCAATACCACCTTGATCTTTTTAAACTGGCCAAGGGTAATCATCTAGGCGAATAGGTACTGAGGATATTGTCTACGAAATTATTTGCAGCATCGAGCTGGTTTAAATAACTCTCGCTCATTTCAAAACTCCATTCGGTAATGAAATGTAGTTCATTTCTTTTTTCCACAAGTTTTCTGAGAAAATTATTGATGCTTTCGGGTAGTAGAATAACACATGAGTAGTTTTTCTTATCCAACATTGTACCCATCATCAGGGTTTGGGTGGAAAGACCGTCGTGATGGATGGTTCCTGCTGCTTGGTCAATATCAAAAGCCTTCAACAGATGTAGCTCATGTACTTTGATTGGCTTTTTGCCTTGCTGATTTGCTAGCGAGTCGTATCCTTTGCCTTTGTTTAACTTATGTATAAGAAAGCCGTTTATTAACAGGACAGCTTTCATATAATTTTCGAAAAACAAACAGATTTTAAAGGCATCGGTTAACTTTTCGAAAAAGAACTGCCCTATGTAGTCGTGAAAAACCTGGTCTGGAACATTGCCTTCTTTTCGGTCTTTAATAAGTTGTTTGAGTGCCTCAAGCTTTTGGATCACTAGGGCGCTCTTAAAATGTTCAGCGCCAAAAATGATCATCGTGTTATAGGTTTCCTGCATCGTTTCTGGTGATGCGTACCACTGGAAGTTTGGTTTGTCCATGAGGGTTTATTAGTGGTTCTGTTTTCCAAGCCAGCTTTCCAGGGAATTAAAGTTAAGTATATCTGCATCTTGTGTAATTACCGGAAATCTGGAGATAACAAAATGCTCAATACCAGACAATCCTAGCTTCGTTTTGATTAGATTTTCGCGGTTTACTTCCTTGGTGATCGATTTACGGTAGTAAGTGATCAACCTTTTGTTTAATCTGCCCATTAGTTTATAATCTGTACCAACTTTTGCGATATCAATATGGTTGTTCTTACATTGAAAATTATAGATTTTTCCATTTTTGGTTGTGATTAGATCAAATTCCTTATGGTTTATGCGTGTAATTCCAGTGCTGTGGTACCCAGCATTGATCAGGATTTTCTCAACTTTATCTTCGAAAACAAATCCTGAATTTATCATAAAGCTTTTATTGCGCATCAGCGCCCCTGTCAGGGTGCGGTAAACAAACCTGCACAGCAAGACCACTGTACAGTAATATTTTCCTTGGAACTTTTGAAATGGTGCGTAATCGTTTATCAGGTCAGTGAAAGAGTTACCTAGTGGTGTCAGTTTCAGCTTTTTGAGTTGCAGCTGGATGCCATCTAGGTCACTTTCATCCACAATGACATGATAATTGTCGGTACAGAATCTTGAAATATGAACAAATAGTAAATTAAGTTCTTGATATTCCAATAGCCCGGTCACGCTGTATTTTTTAAATGCACCCTCGAATAATGCCATTGCATTAGCAACTTCGTTAAATGAAAATATCACGTTTTTTGGTCGCGGTATTGTTTTGGCAAGGAGTACCACATCTGGTCGTAACTCCATCTGATCGAGTAGTGATAGACGTTCTGGTTCCAAAAAGAAGGCTTCTAAATTGTCATAAGTGAAATTTGCTTTGAATAGGTTACCGTCAAAGGTTACTTCATAGCCAGTTATACATTCATTTATCAGTAAATGATAATAAGCATTTGTATATCCATTCAGACAAGAATCGATCGTGTATAAGAATTGGTTCATTAAGTCTAAAAACGGAGCTTTTTTTTGTCCTATTGCCTTAATTGGGATTAGATTTAGCATGCAACCAAAAACTAGGCGCCTGGACTGTAGATAATTGATGGATTGACTTACGCTGGATAAGCCCAGTCCATAACCGACTGCTTGCCAAAGATTTTGTGATTGATACCCAAAATGGCTTGCCATGCACATCAATGCTAGGTTGTTAAACCTTGAAGCTACTTCTGGACCAAAATCATTTTCGAGTAGTTGCCCCACCTTTTTAAAGTCTTCCTTACCTTTTGCGGTGAGCATCTTAAACTCGAGATTAAGATAAGGATCTGCACTGCCACTTAATTCAAATGGTACGTTTATGAATTCATCAACACATCGGTTAAGTAAACGCCAGTCTTCAAATAGTGGATCAGCAGAAAATTCACCGACTTTCTCATCGAACATTTTAGAATGATAGCTGATGTTATCTTTAAAAATATTTTCTATTTCTGTTTTATCGGTATAGGTGCCAACCACGGGCTTTTGATTCATATTGATCTTTATTGAGGTGTTTGGTTTGTTGAAGCTAACAAAAAATATTTAGTGTTTAACCGAAGGTAGTTTTATTACGTTCATCTATTTTTGAAAGTGATGTAATCACCATCTCAGCAAAAATCTCATGGCCGGTCCCCTTATTCTTTAATTTCGTTAATTTTTCTTCGAGCCCATACCAATCATTATCTGCAATAATTTTCTCCATCTTTTTCAATACAAGATCTGCCTGCTTAAAATCCCCGATGAAATGCAATAGCTCATATTGTTGGGACAGCGCTGCCACCATATTTTCCCAGGCACTCATTTGCTCACATACCTTGGCGATGCTACCAACATAATCAGCCTGATCGTTGAGTATCTTTTTTTCCGACGGAACCAAATCTGATTTAACAGTTAGCGTTTTTCTGTCAATGTTGAGAATAATGTCGGTGTAGAATGCTTGTATATATTGGATTTTTATCCCGTTTAAACAGATGTTATGGTATGTAAATTGATTTTTATCACTTAGTGCTTTTGCTTTGAGTTCATTAAAACGTTTGTTATAACTATCCATTTGTTCCTGCCTAAGTTTATGTTTTTCCGGACTAACAAATAATTTTCTGCCCAATTCTCTATGCATTAGCAAATAATTCAACATTTGATCATTTAAGCGGTAGCCATCGACCGTAAGTGCGAAACTATCAGCAATTAATTTTAGGCTCTCATCACAGTGAGGATCAGCCAATATAAAATTGATCGCTTGTTGAAACTGTTTTAATTTTTCAGCGTCCGGGTCTTCACTTACATGGTAAACCTCAAATGCTTTTAGTATCCTGAGATACAATCCAACATATTCGGAATCCATCAACGCTTCGATATACCCGGAACTTTTTTCTGCATCAATCATTCCGAGTGAACGTTTTGATTGTATGGTATAGTAGCGCATCATACCCTGTACCCCTGAAGGTAGATCATCTATATTTTGGTTGGCCATTTTAAAATGATCCAGGGCCTTGTTGAGCTTGCCGACAAGATGGGCGGCTGTTCCACAGACAAAATGAAAAATCGCACTGGCCTTGTCTAATGGGTAGCATTTTACTTCAAACGTCAAGATATCGAGAAACCTACCAGCATTTAATAAGCCATAACCATGTTTTTCCAAAAACCTTAGATTTTCGCTCGGGCTATAGACATTTTGATTTTTTTGAATTACAATCGATTCTTCTAAGGTTTTATTTCCCTCAGTGAACCTCATTGTTTTGTTTATGTTTCTTCTGAGAAAACCAAGGCTCAACATTTCTTGATGGATTTTTCCTATAACATTGTTGTCAACCAACTTGTTAAACCTAAAAGTTAATGTGTCAGGATAATCATTGTCTGGATATTTTTCCAGTAATAATTTTTCAATGTCATGCGCCCTTTCATAGTAGAAAACATTTTCAGCTTGATGGTAAAGCATGTAAAAAGCCGGTAGGCCATCATTAAGCAAGTAATTCAAGTTTGAAATCTTAATTGCAAACGAAATGCTGCCATCGTTGTTTTTTTTACTAGACTGAGTTGCCTTCAGCTGAACGGGAAACCTAATGTTGGTATTATTCGCATTCGACTTAATTTCAAGAGACAAATCGACACCCTTATCATGTTGAAACTCATCCCGTATTTCAAAATCATGAACACTAAATAACTCTCGAAACTTACTTCTGGAAAGTGTCTCTAAATTTGCGTTCGCATCAGATTTAGGTAGTGATTGGTTATTGAATTCGTCTCTGGTCATTTGGTTTACGGACTGTTAAAAAAAATGTTATCGATAAGAAATGATTTTTCCCGTGGTTATATCCAGCTAAAGATAATAAAAGCGTCGATTTTATTTGAAATTCCTACCACCATGGAAGGCATCTTTAGCTTCCTTATTTACATCATTCCGAACCTGCGAGCGTTTATTTTGCGCTGGATAGGGTGCCGTTTTTTCATCACTTCGTGATAACGTAAGTATTGGCAGATCGTCCGCCTCCCTTTGCAATAATTTGCCCAGCATCTTTGTGAAATCAAAACACTTGCTCACAATCACATGTACCACTTGCCCTTCACGCTGTAAGCGCCCTTCAACCATCAGTAGTCTTGAATGTAGAATCTCCTTCCTGTAAGTTTCAAAAAGTTTTTCAAATACCACTAGGTTGGAATATCCAGTCTCATCTTCAATGGTAATAAAGCAAACTCCACCAGCGGTACCAGGCCTTTGTCTAACCAATACCAATCCCGCCACTTTCACCAATTGCCCATCGGTAGCCTCATTGTTTATTGCAAAACAAGACCTTATACGCAGCATTTCCAATTGATCCCTAACAAAACTTACCGGATGCGCTTTTAGCGATAGGCCTACAGTAGCATAATCCTGCACCACATGTTCACCCTTTCCCATTAGCGGAAGTTCAACCTGTGTTTCTAATACAGTTTCAGAGGGTTGGCCTTTAAACAATTCTACTGGCATATCCTGTAAAGCAGAAACTTCCCATAGCGCCTTTCTACGGTCAAGCCCCATCGATCGAAATGCATCTGCATCGGCTAGACGCTCCAATGTAGCAAGGGAAATACCAACATCTCGTAGTGTGGTAATGCTGCGGTAACCATTAGCACGGCAAGAAACCAACACTTCCATTTCTTCCTCACGGATGCCTTTAATCTGCCGGAAACCCAATCTCATCGCAAAATACTTACCTGATTTTTCCTCTAAAAGGTTAGTCCAGGAAGAATAATTCACATCCACCTCCCGCACTTCAACAGTATGTTTCTGCGCATCGATCACAATCTGTGCTGGCTGGTAGAACCCCATTGGCATACTGTTCAATAAAGCTGTGGCAAAGGCATCAGGGTAATAATGTTTCAGCCAACAGGAGACATATACGAGCAATGCGAAACTAGCTGCATGGCTTTCGGGAAAACCATAGCTACCAAATCCCTCCAATTGCTTAAAAATCCGCTTAGCAAATTCTAAAGTATAACCTTTGCCGAGCATACCATCGATCAGCTTTTGTTCATACTGATTCACTAATCCCTTAAATTTAAACGTCGCCATACTTCGTCTAAGTCCATCCGCCTCAGCAGGGGTAAAGCCAGCGGCAACAATAGCAATTTTCATCGCCTGTTCCTGAAACAGCGGCACGCCCAATGTTCTACCTAATATTTCTTCCAGTTCTGGAGATGGATACACAATGGGCTCTTCACCATTCCGCCTGCGCAAATACGGATGCACCATATCACCCTGTATCGGTCCTGGCCGAACAATGGCTACTTCAATTACCAGATCATAAAAACATTTCGGGCGCAATCTTGGTAGCATAGACATCTGTGCGCGACTTTCGATCTGGAATACCCCTAAGGTATCAGCTGCACTGATCATGTTATAGACGTCCGGATCATCCTGTGGAATATTGGCTAAAGTCAGTTCCTTGCCATAATGATCCCTACACAGATCAAATGCTTTACGGATACAGGTCAGCATACCCAACGCTAGTACATCCACTTTAAGGAAACCCAGAGCGTCAATATCATCTTTGTTCCATTCAATATTGGTGCGGTCTTCCATTCGTGCATTTAGAATAGGGCAGAGGTCAGTTAATTTGCCTTGGGTCACCACAAATCCCCCGGTATGTTGTCCTAATTGTCTTGGAAAGCCCATCATCTGAGCGGTCAATTCCAGCGTTTTTTTTAGATGTGGATCTTCTGGGTTCAAACCCTGCTCAGTAACTCGTTTGCCCTCAAACCATTCATCGGTATATTCCCATAAAGAACCGGAAAGCCTGTTAACCGTATCTACCGATAGTCCCATAGCTTTACCCACATCACGGATGGCACCTTTTTGATGCTGTTGGGTGACTGTAGCCACAATAGCCGCCCGGTCACGCCCATATTTATCATAGATGTATTGGATGATTTCTTCCCGGCGTTCATGTTCAAAATCCACGTCAATATCGGGCGGCTCATTACGGGCAGGAGAGATAAAACGCTCAAAAAGCAACTCAAATTTCATCGGATTAACAGAAGTAACACCCAGACAGAAACAGATGGCTGAATTTGCTGCTGAACCACGTCCTTGGCATAAAATGCCACGACTACGTGCCTCGCGTACAATATCCTCCACGAAAAGAAAATAGTTCGCATAGTCCATTTTTTTGACGAATTCCATTTCATAACGCACCATATTGACCACTTTTTCAGGAATTATCTCGCCATAGAATTCATGCGCCCCTTTCCAGGTGAGGTATTCCAGTTCCTCCAATGGTGGTCTTCCGCTTTTATTGATTTCCTCTGGATAAACATATTTTAGTTCATCCAGTGAAAAGGTGCAGGCCTCGGAAATAACCAAAGTATTTTTGATCGCTTCAGGATATCTTCTAAAAAGCCTTTTCATTTCATCTACCGGCTTCATATACCGCTCGGCATTCTGGTGCAATCGAAATCCAGCCTCTTCAATTGTGCATTTTTCACGCACGCAGGTTAATACATCCTGCAATTCCCTGCGCGAAGGATCGTGGTAATGCACGTCGCCTGTTGCCACTACCGGAATGCCATAAAATTCAGAAAGCTGGGAAATTCTAAAGATCAGCTTGTCATCATTTCCTAAATAACTCCTTGTGGCACCTAAATAAAGCCCGTTACCCAGCGCCTCGCGATATTCTGCTATTGCAGCAATAAAACTATCTTCAAAAGAAAAATGCCTGTTCAAGATGCCCGGCATTACTGCCGTAAAAATCATTCCGGTAGAATATGAATATACATCAGCACGAGAGAGATGGCATGAACCTTTTTCTGCACGCATATTGCCTAAAGTCAGTAAAGCTGATAATCGGCCATAAGCTTCCCGATCGGTTGGATATGCTAGTAAGCTCGGCCCATCCAATAAATCAAGCCTACATGCCGGAATAATTGATATGTCTTTTTCACGGGCTGCAGCGTGAGCCCGTACAATCCCTGCCAGCGTATTTCTATCTGTAATGGCAATCTTTTTATAACCAAATGCTGCGGCCTGATCCAACAGCTCATGAGGGTGTGAAGCCCCACGCAAAAAGCTAAAATTTGAAGTTACCTGTAATTCACTATATCCCATAACTCTTATCTTTTAAGCAAAAAATCCGTGTATAAACCATTTAAACTGCTTTTCACTTCCATAGTGTCCAGACCGGAACAACCAATATCTTCGGCCTTTATCATCCTCGACCTGGTAATAATCCCGGTGTTCGCCCTGATCAAGCCACCATTCGCGCTCGATCCGTTCAGGTCCATCTGCTTTTACCACCTGATGCTGAACGCCCTTGTAAATAAAAAACCTTGGCGGATGATCGGGGATAAGCGCCATTACTTCAATTGCGACAGGAGTTGGGAGCAGTTCTGTTGGCCTTGGCATATCTAAACGCCAATCAGCGGACGGCTTTTCGGTAACCGAAAAAGTGTTTTTGACGGATCGTTCTGGCCAATAACGTGTTGCAGGCAAATAGCGGTGGATTACTTCTGGGCCAACCTTTCCAGCCACACGGTCAAGTAACCTGATCACACTTTGATCATCCAGACCAGGTTTGGCGGTCCAGATCGCTTCTTGCTCAATCGCCACATCATCTACTTTAGGGACATCTAAAATAAACAGCTCAATCCCTAACCCCGGACGGATCTGGTCGATCTTTAATTTAAAAAGCTTTAGTAAATGGCTAACACTATGGCTTGCTGCATTTGTACCCACAGCGACCTGTACCAACTGCCCATCCAAACGGTAACCTGTTAAGATGCCTTTGCGAAGACCTTTACCATCAGCCTGAAGTTTAGCACAAAGACTTTCAAGTAATTTAGAAATCGCAATTTCAATGGCCGTCCGCGTTCTGATCGGCTCTAAGCAGGGCAATCTTTCCTGAAAAGCTACTGGCACCTGCACAGGCGCCAAAGCTTCTGCTTCAGTTCCAAGTGCTTGCGCTAACCGCAAAAGAAATCCTTCACCGAAACGCCTGCGTAAAACGGATCGTGGCATTCCAATAAAACTTTTGATCTGGTGAAACCCAAGCTTGCGCAGTTTAGCCAGAACTATTTCCTCCAAACGCAATGCCTCTGGTACTAAAGAAAGTAAAGCTTCGGCCTGTTCACCACTAGAAATAAGTGGTGTAACTTTCCCGAACCTCGATACTGCCCATGCAGCGCCCGGGGTATCCGCAATCGCCAGCCGAACCGTATAACCCTTACTTTTTAACCTTGAAACAATTTCTTTTATATATTCACGCTCGCCGCCCCAAAGATGCGGGCAACCGCTTACTTCCAGTAGTAATCCATCTTGACCGAATTCATCAATAGAAACAATAGGAGCGTAGCGGATACACCATTCTCCAAGTCCCCGTAATAGTTTTTCAGGCCTACCAGGCTTATCATCCAGTACCTCCAGACCTGAACAGATTGCTTTTGCATCTGCCGAACGCATACCCGTCTCAATTCCAGCATCCGCGGCCAAAGGACTTACTGCAGTAATGATCATTCTTCCATGATCGGGTGCGGCGAACACAAAAGGCACTTCCGAGAGCTCAGGGCGGCGGATAAGCTGCCAATCCGCCAGCAACTGGTGAAACCATATCGAAACAAAACGCCTTTGCATATCTTTTACCCAATCTGTCTACTATCATCTTCTCTCCAGCCATCTTGCTGCAATACACGTTTAACCTCTAAAAAGCCCTCACCGGCCCATTCCATTATCCAGTTTCCCGGAATACCGTTTCTCACTTTTAACAATTCGACCTGCCAGCGCGGGAAACCAAGGCCTGGCATACCTTCTTCCAGAACGCTCGGCAATGGGCTGATCTGCCAGCGCGCAGTAGCAATCGTACTGGCCATCCTTCTCGCATCTTTTCGCAGGATAAACCCGGTGACCCCGCTTTCTTCCACTGCAAGCTGTAACCTTCGAGATTCAATCAGACTCAAAGCATCAACTTCAGCTACCACAGCAGCTAATCCTTCACATCGTAAAGCCTCCTCCATAATCCAAAGCGCATCTTTCTCTGTAGCAACATCCATGAAAATGATCCGTTCAGGCTCTACATTGAAACTACGCAGAGAAGCTGGAAACAAACGCCGAGCCGTACTGATCCAAACACAGGCCGCCCCATCCTGCATCAAAGCAGAAAGCAGTCCAGCAATAAAACCATCACTGGCAGCAGCATCTTCAGGAAAAACAGTGATAAACTCATGTATCGCCCGTTTCGGAAATACCCCACCAGGAAAAGCATCTTCGATCCCACCAAGACCAATCCGCTCGTCTTTACAGGCAGAAGCAGGCTTAAAGCCCTGCCACAGCAGGATATCCTGTTGCAGTTTGTGTACCAATTCGCTTTTCGTTCCCATACTAATTGCTAAAACTATTAGCTATTTTAATTAGCTTTTATAATTTAACAACAAACATAATACTAAAAATGTTAGTAAAAAATGAAATGTGGAAAAAACGGGTGATTTTGTTTAAAGTGCGAAACCTTAAAATCTATTCTTAATAAGTCAGTATAAAATGTATTTAGTCGCTTCTGTATTTATACAAGCTCCATCGAGGTGATGAAATCTCTTAATACTGAAACCCCATTTTCCTTTGAGTTGCTAAAACCATTGTTATGAAGCTCTATATTTAAATCATCGCAAAGATTTATCAGCTTTTGAAATTTAAGTGGATCATCAAAACCATTAACTTTTTTTGATTTTAACGTCTCTGTGAACGTACGAACCCCTTTCCTTGCGAGAATATCCTCTGTAATATGGGGAAGATACTTTTTTGTATAAGTGTCTTCGAGAATTTTACGGCATTTGGAAAACCATCCTTCTAGTTCTGCAATTTCTTCGCCGTTATTAACAATTGAGCTTATCGCTTTTAAATCTTTTATAGAATCTTGCTCTAAAAATAAGTCCTTGTTCACTCTGGATAATGAACTTTTCTTTACCCCATCTGTCAATCCGTCGCTTATTATTTCAACGCTTATGCTGTCAGGAAACTTTAATAAACACCACTTGTAAAAATCTAGTTCATGAGTAAGGATGAATACCTGTTTTGGTTTACTCCGATTTTGAGTGACTTCATCAAGGTTAGAAAGAGTCATTATCTCGGATATTGTTGCTCTTCTCCTTTCAGAATCAAAGCTTGAAAATGGATCGTCAAATACAACAATTTTTTCTTTTAATTCCTTATCATTGATCAATGAAGAAATAAAGAAAGCAAAAGCCAAAAGGCGTTTGTCGCTCTCACTCAGTGTATTACTGAAATTTGGTACCGTAATGTCATCTCCCTCTAGAAGGACATCATGTTTAGCGAAAAAGGTAAGTGAGAAGATACGTTCATCTTTCCCTTTTATTTTTTTTAATGGTTTAAAATCCTTAAGTCTGAAATCTGCTTGCAAATTAGTTAGTAACAGGTTGATGGTTTTATGATGTTTTTCATAAATTTTTATTCCATACTCTTCAAGTTCCGCCCTTTTAGTTTCACGCTCATTCTTTTTTGTCTCAAACTCATCGTCAAGCTGTTTGTGCCGTATAAAATAATCCTCCCAGTTCTCATCATGCCTGATTTTTGTGAATTCTAGAATCGTCAGTTGCTCCTTCAAAGACTCTAAACTCTCTGTAATCTCTTTTAAGCGCTCTTGCTTAAGTTTCAGATATATGGAATAGGTATGTAAAAAACCTTGCTTTAATTGTTTTAAAGGAGTGAAATCTACATGATAAGATAAATCTTGCAATTTTTTGTCAAGCTCATCTTCAAATTTGCTTTTAAGTTGAGTGAGATTTGCCTCAAAATCTAGTTTAATCCCAATATTTCCAGAAACGGTTTTTATTCGAGTGATACTTAACTCAATATTCCAATCTTTAAAAGTTGTTATTTCTTGAGAGATTAGCCCCTGAAGTTGTAGATATTGTTCGGAAAATAATTTGTTAAATTCTTGGATCAAATCAAGCGAGGTCTTGTTGAGCTCCTGTCCACAAAAAACGCAATCTTTAGCGCCGTCCTTCAAGAGTTCCAATCCAGTTTGGATGAAATTTATTGATGCGTTAGAGTCATTCCAAGTTTTGCTGATATGTTCTGAAATAATCTTTTGGTTAACTTCAAAAGGTTTAGATGTTGCAGAAAAATCCAAATTAAATGCTGAATCCTTAAAGTATTTCTCAACTTGATCACAAGTTGTTCTTATTTTATCCTGGTTCTGAACATCGTTAATTTTGGCTTTAATTATGTCAATCTTCTCATCGACATCTGGAATTTTTTTTAGGTTTTTAAACTTCGTTAAAGTCAATTCTGAATTTGGAAATCGATTAGTGTATATATTTCCATGAGTCTTTTTTTTATTTGTTATTTCAACGACCTTAACTTGGAGTAATTCGATCTCATCTGCAATTTTTTGCCCCTGCTCTCCGATAATAATAGTATTTAAACTTTTATGATTATCGTAAGCAACCTCACCCCCTAAGTGAATATTTCTACTGATAAATTCTTCGTCGAAGATTACCAGTCTAGGAAAGCCGTCTGACCACTTTCGAGATGAGAACTTTATTTCTCCATCTTCCGTATGAAGGACGATCTCTTGTGTATTGCATCCAAAAGATTGCCTTCCTTTAACTATCGTCTTATCGCCAGATTGCAGTGATTTAAAAATTGCCGTTAATGTCGATTTTCCTTTAGTATTCCCACCAAAAATCAGGTTAAAATCACTAAAAGAGAGGCCCCCGACTGATAGCACAGACCTGAATTTACCAACTCCTTCAATTTTATTAAAGCGTAAGATCATATTAGATAATTTTATCTAAATATAACGCTTATGAAATTTATAAGTAAGGATAAGTATTCTATTTTTAGGATATCACCGGAAATAAAGTGTTCAAGGACTTTGGCTGGACTCTTAACGCTAATCAATACCAAGCTCAAGTACCCGCCAAAAGCTTATCCCCTCCAATGGTCAAACGCCAATTCCTCGGTATCCACAAAAGTAGAATCCAATGCCGGATGATCCGCGTATTCCTGCGGAGTAGCCTCACCACTAAAGCGGTAATCACTGGAAATCGTACAAGCCTCCATCATCGAAGAAGGAATCTGCGAAACTGCGATCTCCTGAAGCCGCTCATCGCTAGGCTCTTCCATTAACCATTCCCAGCATAGATCATCAGGTGGAATGGTCGGCATACGCTCTTTTGAATTGTGGATATACTTCATTGTTCCATTTGCCGCTGTAGTAGCAAAAGCAACTGTTCTCACCCAGGCGTTCTTTTCCGGATCAAACCAATCATTATACAATCCCACAAACCAGAAATATTCTTTTCCAACCACATTGATATGATAGGGGATTTTAGCTGTAGCCTTTAGAATCTGGCCCTGTTTGCCATAAGTGGGCTCATGCCTGGATTCGATGATGCCGGTAGACAAAACCAAGCAACGGCGCTTTCTTGCCGCATCTGCCCACATCGATTTTTTGCCATCATCCTTGTTAAAAAGATTCTCACCCTTAAAGTTCAGTGTAGTATACATGCGTCTGAACTTGGTTGCTTCCTCCCTTGTTTTCAGATAACCTGGAACATAACCCCATTCGGCCTGCTGGATTTCAAAATCCCGCCTGTCATCAGTTGGTACAATAATCGCACAAGGCGCATAGTTAAAGCCATTATGCACACCGACATCTAAAAAATCATAATCCCTAACTGCTTTTTCCAATTGTTTAAGCTGAATAAACTCAGCTCTGGTCACTTTTTGTCCGTTGTAATAACACATGATTTTACCTCCTTTTAGCGCGGATATGTTCCGCAATCATCTTGCCGATCTGCTGAGCTTCCTTTTGCCGCCCTTCGGGTATAGAAGTCCAGAATTTTTCATTCCTGACACTTAAACCAACCGTAATAATCAACGGTTTTACGCCAGCACCAAAATTCACATGGAATACTCGTTTTCCAGCAAGTTCATGTTCTGATATACGCAAAATGGTTTCGTTAAGACTCAGCTCAAAAGCCGGTTCTAATTCCCTCATTCTTAAAGTTAAACAAATAATTTAAGAAAATATTCACACACAATATCATCCCTTTCACTGTGATGACCAAGGCATAATTCTTCTTTTCTTGATATTAACATGTCTTTGTAAGAGATTGTTTAATGTCTAATCTAACGAGTCAAAATGTTTTAAATACAAGGGAATAAAACTTTTGTGAATCACTGAATGTTTAATAGGTACAATGAATAGCTATCACTTTCACATTTACCCAATTGATACCCAGCACCCTCAGGATTGCATTGTGCATTTCGATAGGGGCATTTACCATATCCTTATCGAAGGAAAACAGATTGGTATGATGGTAAAGGATAAAGGCGATGAAATGGGTTACGCTACCCAAGATGAAGCATTAAGACCATTGATTGAAGAGATCGGAGGTCATTTGCATGAAATCCATTTAAGGGAAAAATTTGCCATCGACATCCGCTCTTTTTGGACTGTGATCGTTGAAACTGCATTTGTAAACGATGAAACGCTAATGGTTTACATCAACCCAGACGCAGATTTTAATGAGTTCGCTGATTGTGTAAAAGACACCATATATGATTACGTCGAGTTTGATGAACACCTTAATTTAATCCTTTCCCAAATGGATAGTGAGGAAGTAGTCGACATTCAGATTAACTAGCACGCTAAGGAAATAGAATTTAAAAAGATGATGTTCATCCGTTTTGGTAATTTTAACGGTAAATCAGCTCTTTCAAATGGGGAACCCCAAAACTAAAGACAAAGGAAACTTACATCTGGGAAATTGTGCATTATGCGCAAAGCGCGCTAAATTGTCCTTTGAACATATACCCCCTCAATGCGCTTTTAATAACAAACCTATATACGTACAAACCCACGAGCATTTGGTCGAAGAATCAAGCTATCTTTTCGGTAAAAAAATGAAAAGTCAGCGTTGTTTTGGGAAGCAAACACTTTGTGAAACCTGTAATAACAATACAGGCGGCTGGTATGTAAAGGATTTTTGCAGTTTCATTAAACAAGGAATGGACATCTTGACGAACAATCAAAATCCTTATTACAGCAGTGGCAGCTATAAATGTAAGCCACAAAATGTTATCAAACAGATATTACTTATGTTCTTGGCGGCCGATTCCCACGGTATAGTGAGAGATTTTCCTGGGGTTTCCGATTATTTATTAAACAAAGAAAGTTCAGCATTCCCAGATAAGGTAGATATTTAACCAATGATTTATTTACCATGCCCTAAATTTTATTTCTTCCGGTCTTGCATATTCTCTTTTTTAGCCTGTTTTGTTTTTACTACTCTTTCTCTGCCTTTTTTCGCAAATAGCAACGGCATGTCGATAAGTAGAGCAACATATGACCTTATTGCATCCTTCTTTGCCTGTTGTCCGAAGTCCCTGAGCTGCGGGTTCATCTGTGCCCCTAAACTCAGCACAAGCGGAGTATTGCCGAGCCCGCTTCTTATGGCAAGTCCAGGTGAGAAAAGCTGTGACCAGCGAACCTCTTCGGGCAGCCCCTGGTTGTCATGGCTGATCCTGTAAGAAACAGCGGCACCTATGTCGAGCAGGATCAGGCTTAAGGTCATATAGGATTTATTGTAAGATGCCCAACTATAATCAAGGCTTATCGGGGCGGAAAGCCCGATGACCATAGGCAGTTTATTCCCCTGTCCCTTCACATATTCCAGACCGGCATATGGACCGAAATATGCACCCAGGGAAAAGGTTGAGGTATGCTGTTGCTTGATGCGGAATGATGCTGGTGGAAGCGCATGGGCAGCAATTACCTCGGCCATTTCTCCAGAATTTTTTGATTGCAGGATATCTGAAATAAACGCGATGATCCTGGAGGCAGATTTATAGCCATCTGTCTGTTCATTTAGATAAGGCTTGATAATCTCTAAGGTGGACATAGATGCTGCCGCATAATTTTTTTCCTGGATCAGCTGATAGGTCTCGATCAATTTCCTTGTCTCTGCCATCCCTTCGGCAAACCCTACAGATCCCTTAATTATTGATCCCTGGGCCTGCTGTCCAAGGGTGGTGCTGATCAGGTCGGAAAATGCAACCCAATAGTTGTTGAAACTGAAATCCTTTTTCGCTCCCGATACATCTCCCTGACTGTTCTGGAAGTGCTTCAGTGCAATAAGGGTTCCCGAGACCCAGGTTTTCATTCTGCCGATGTCTATAGCGGAAATGCTGTCTGTTCTTAAATTGGCGAAAAGGGAGAGTTCCCGGTATTTGTTAGACAGGAGCTCGATAAGGATCTGAACCGATTCAGCCCGGTTGTTTACCGCAGAGTTAAAACCCGACTGGCTCATCCAATAACCGTTGGGGTCCTTTAGGTCATAAAATTCATTGTTTATTATCCTGATCATATTGGCAAATGCTTTAAGACCGGGACTCTCCAGGGAATCTATTGTTGTCACAGATTCTATAATCTCAATAAAATTGTATTTTTTGATAATCAGTGTGGATATGCGCTGGGCATCTTTTAAATAGACTATATTCTGTCTTTGGGTCAGGGAGCCTGATGTTGAATATTTTTCAGAGAGAAATTTTATTCCGTTTGACGGGAGCATATTCAGGTCCTTGGAAAAGGAGTATTTCCATGAACCGTCAAAACTTGGTGCCGAAAGTTCGTCGTAAGTGCGGAACTTGGCCTCCGTAGCAGGCAAAAGTTTTTTTAAAGCAGTGAGTTTATCAAATTTCCCCTTCCACTGTTCCATAAAGTATACTATTGCTTCTTGTTTGGCGCGTTTGGCTATATAGGTCGCCAGGGCATCGATCATTTCGGTCTGTGAAGGGATCTTTAGATTCGTAAGGCCAGAAGAGGTCATGGATGATTCCTCTAACTTTATTTTTTCGGCATTAATGTCCTCAGCGGTTTTGTAATCTTTCTTTGTGATTGTTATATCTGTTCCTTTCTTAATGTCCACCAGGTTTCTGACAAACTTTAAGTCTGTGAGCTGGCTTACATTTGTTCTTGAGATTTCCAGTATCTTTTCCGTTATCTCTGCTCTCTGGGAAAGTACAATGGTCCTGATTGCCTGTATGGTTGCTTTAGTTTCGGCTATTTTTGTGTCCAATACCTGAGTGTCCGATGTGCTCAGGCTGTCACTGATGCCGGGCATAAGCTGCTTAAGCATTGGTCTGTTCGTGCTATCTAGAGGAGTTTGAAATATCAGAAGGTTTTTTTCCAGTAGGCCAAGTTTTTTTATATCATCGTTCATTTTGTTTACCGATGCAGACAGCTTGGCAAGTTCCCCGTTAAAGGAGCCTGTTGCGGAAGAAAGTTCTGATATTATGCCATCAACAAATGCCGTTCCCTCAACCGATTTTGTTGTGTTTGTGATCAGCTGGGTAGCATAGAGTTTTTCCACCTGGTCGAGCATCGGGCTCTTGTGCCTGACTGCCGATCCTGCCTTTACCAATGCAAGAAGCCTGCCGATGGAGTCGAGATTATCCTTGAATTTTGATGGTTGCTGTTTGAAATCGTATAGAGTCTGCGAGATCTGGAACAGGTTCTGTGCTTTGAGTTCTGGCACGAATGCTGCCAACAGCAGTGCAGCTAACAAAAAGGTCCTTTTCATTTTTTGAGCGTTAAAATGTTTAAAAAGATGTTTCCGGAAAAAAATAGTTTCTGTTTGGTCTGATCCTATCGGAGGATAAGTTAGGGTTTTATTTTGCTCAAGGCAATACCCAGTAATAGGTATTTCTAAGGAAGAGGGCCGATAGGTTTCAGATGGAAATAACTTTCCAATCGAAACGGATAAAAAGGCCGTGAATTTCGGGCGCTCCTTTCTCTGCGAGCGCATAATGTCCTGGCTGCGCCAGAACACCCTCCGGGACTTATAGCTCTCCGTTCTCTATGCACCCGTTTTTCCGGACTTTCTTTTTTTCCGTTTTTTCTTTTGAAAAGATTTTTTGGGAAAAGGGAAAGGAAATAAAAAATGTAAAAACTTAAAATTTTTTGATCATGGAAATTACAGGAAGATTGACCGCAGATGCAATGGTAAAGGCAATTAGTGGAGAACGGAAAGTGGTAAACTTTTCGATTGCAATCAATGACAGCTACAGAAGTGGTGGCGAACAGAAAAAAATCACTACCTATTTTGACTGTTCGTACTGGTTGAACACAGGTATTGCCGAATACCTTAAAAAAGGTGGTTGGGTTCAGCTTTATGGCAGAGTAGGCGTAAATGCCTATATCAATGGGGGTGGTGAGGCAAAAGCTTCGTTAACATTTCATACTACCGAGGTAAAACTGTTAGGGGCTGTTGCCACAGGTGACAGTAACGGCAGTGGAGATAAAGGGAATACCATTAGCAGTAGAAATACGAACGGTTCAGCAGGGGCAAATGTCAAGGGGGAGGATGTACAGGTCGAGCCTACGGACACTTTCGACGGGCTAGAGGGCGACCTGCCTTTTTAAGCCTTTTAGCTTTAATACTACAGTTACGGACAATTTATTCATCATTATTTATTTAAGAATTTTTATCATGGCACATAACCTTAATTATAACAGCAGAACAGATAAACACAGTTTTTTTTCGGTAAAGGAAAAAGCGTGGCATGGGTTGGGTACAATAGTGGAATCATATCCCACTTCAGCCGAGGCATTAAAATTTGCGGGTCTGGATTACACCGTAGAAAAACGCCCCTTATTCACCGTTGATTCCCGCAACCTCGTGACCTTTCAAACACAGGATGCGGAGATAGGGAATGCTTTTATGCCCGATATTTTAGTGCCGAACTTTTATTCAACAGTTAGAACGGATACAGAGGACGTTCTCGGAGTGGTGGGAAAGGATTATAAAGTAGTACAGAATATAGAGGCATTTTCTTTTTTTGACAGTATTGTTGGTGGTGGTGAGGGCATCCTTTATGAAACTGCAGGGGCGTTGGGCAAAGGGGAACGCATTTTTATTACCGCAAAACTTCCCTCTTATATTAAGGTTGGAAAGGATGACCTCATCGAACAGTATTTGTTTCTAACCACTTCACATGATGGCTTCGGTAGCATCACCGCCGCTTTTACCCCTGTGCGCATCGTATGCAACAATACACTTAATGCCGCATTGAAAAACTCCTCAAATGTTGTCCGAATCCGTCATTCTTCGGGTGCTAACGACAGGCTTAAACAGGCGCATACCCTCATGGGTATTTCGGGCAGGATAGGAGATGAAATGGAGCAGTTATTCAACAGATGGGCAAATGTCCGCATTACTGATGCCGAGCTAAAAAAACTGGTGCAGACCGCAATGGCTCCAAACAGGGAGGTTTTGGACAAACTGCAAAAAGGGCTGATCGATGAAGCTTCAAGTGTTTATAAAAATATCGTGGACGAAGTCTTTGGTTATGCCATGAGCGCACCCTCACAGCAGACTGATACCGCAAAAGGTACATTGTTCGGTGCATATAATGCTGTAACAGGCTACTATCAGAATGCCCGAAAGTTCAAGGACGGAGAAGCAAAGTTTAAATCCATAATCGAGGGAACGGCCAAGCATAGGGGACAGTCAGCGTTTGACCTTTGCCTAGACCTTTGTAAAAACGGCAATGTTGCCTTTCAGTTGAATTAATAATCAAACGGGGGCGGTTTTACCGCTCCCGCTAAAACTTAAGACCATGAGCAGGTTAACAGAAAATACAGACTATAGGGCTTTACTCGAAATCGCGCAGACCTTGCTACATTTTGAAAGGTTGTCAGATATGGGTATTTCAGCAGGGGATGCGGTACGCATCCGCCATGCCGAGAACATTATAAAAGATGTGATCGGCAATAATGGGTATCAGATTTTATACAGAAGCAAAAGTATAGCACTTAGAAAAATCAAGGAGGTAAAACAATGAGAACAAATTTTTTTCAAGCCATACAGCGCCTTAACGGTGTGGGCGCATGGGTATTTAATATAACATTTTCGGCAGAAAACGAAATGGTGGTTTCGGTTATGCTAAAGGATAAGGCGGTGAATGACGGGAAATATCCGATTCCCCCAATGGTTTACAGGGGAACTCCACAGGAAATAGATGAGGGCATTTTTGATGCACTTGTTCAGCCTGTTGAGGAGGCCAACGGCTTATTTGCCAATATTTCAGCGTACAACAAAGGGCTTGCAGATGCAAAGGCCAAGATTACTGCAAAGGCCAAGTCCGATAAAAGTCCAACTGAAAAATCTGTCGAGAAAAACAAGGGTGGTGATAGTGCCGAAGAGAAAGTGCAGGATAGACCAAAGTTTGAGGATGTTTTAGCGGAAATCAATAAACTGAATGCGGGATGTAAATATGCGGAGGCACTTGCCCTACTTCCTGCGGCAGAAAGCTATCCCGAGAAAAAAGGGGAGATCGAGAAGTTGAAAAAAGAACTGGAATGGAAAAGCCAACAGCTGTCCCTATTGTAAAACCTAAAATTCAAATGTTATGTTAAGCGTAAGCCTTTTACCAAGGGTGTTCGTCCTAAAAGAGCGGGAACAGGACATCCGTTTATCTGACCCATCGGGAACTTTCAGCCCCGAACAGGTCATGGATTTTTATTCGGGAACATACCCGATTTTGACCACAGCCAAGATCGAAGGCCCCGAAATCACAGGGGATGAAATCGAGTATAGGTTTATAACCACACTCGGAACTAAGGGATAATGATGAAAAGGAGGATAAAATGCATCAGAACCAAGCCCTACACCAAAGCGTACTATCTGCACCAACAACTTGCACGTTTCGTGCAGAGCCTAGACCATACGCCCGATCTTTCCGAGATCAGAAGCGGTCAGCGAAAACCTGCACCAATGAGCCTTACGGAAATGGTTTTTTGAATTTCGCTTTTACACCTATGGTGAAAGATATTCCAGAGGAACTCCGTAACAGAAAAAAAACGGAAAAGGATTTTTTTACCTCGGTCGAAAACCTGTGCAAACTCTACGGGATTTGTGTGGATAGATGTGATTCAGCACCATACCCACAGAATATAGCCATCACACTTAAAGCGCTGAATGAAAAATTAGGGGCAATTGATCAAGAAATAGCCCTTCGCTTAATGGCATGGGAAGGAAAAATGGCCAGTTTGGTTACGGTAAAAAAATACGATACGGGTATGACCCTTTTTTATCTACCCGTTGAACCCCTGCATAGACTTTTACAGAACAGGGAGAGAAAGGCTGCGGCACAGTTGCTGCTTTCGGTCTGCGCTTACCTATATCAGACCGCAGGGGTTTCCTATCACACAGAGGATAGCAGTTATTTAAGCTATATCTATACTATGGTGGAAGAATGGAATCTTGAACCCGAATGCTTTGAGCAGGAGGGAGAGCAGGAAATTTTTTTTCGTGAGATCAGCTACATAAGGAAGTCGGGGGAACAGCTACTTTCTAAAATCAGCGATCCCCGACACCTCAAAGCCTTAAAAAAAAGGTGCGATAAATTTCAGCCCTTGGGCGAGACAGAAGAAAAGCTGAAAGATATCGCCGAAAGGGTTTGCAGGTTAATGGTTGATTACCCCGACCGCTCGATCATGGACAGTATATATAGCGGTGCATTTGCGTTGGATTCTGATGGAGATGGGCTGATCGGTGCCGATCAGTACATTTCTTTTTTTTGGAGTAGTTCGGACTGCCTTTATGATCAGCTGATGGATTCGGTAAATGCGGAATTAAATGAGATCGGTTTGATAGATGAGCCTGTTAGCGTTCAGTTTTTTGATACCCCACAACCCGCCATTTCCCATGATCTCTCCTTTGAACGGTACTTCTTTGATCTCCTACATGAAATATCGGATAACCTAAACAGTTTTGAATATGAAAAACATCACACAATTACTGAACAAGATTTATCAGCCGTATAAAGCTTTGTTATTCTATCAGTCAGAAAGCGAAAATGATCATTATGTCGAAAGCTATGACATAGACAGTCTTGGCAAACCGATAAATGCACATCCACTCTCGGAAAAGGAAAGCGAAAGGCTTGCCGGGGCTTTGAAAAATTCTTCTGAAAAAAGCTCACGGTTTCTACAGCCCGAGGGACTGATCCCCGAAAACGTACTTTATTTCAATGGGAAAGGTGATGGATGTGCGGTATGGTTTACCAAAGAGTGCAGAAAATATCTCCATTTTAGAAAAGAACTCGGTATTTCAGACGGGGAAGCCTCGCTGCCGCCACTATTGTGGAAAGCAACAAGATCGCAAGTGTGGATTTGGGCATTGGAAGAAAACAAAAGACCCGATCTTTTGACAAAGCTATACTTTGCCCCGTTCTTTAACGGTTATCCCGATGGCAAGGTATGTATGGGGAATGTGGATATCAATATTCCACAAGGGTGCAGACTGGAACGGTTTATAGCAGACTGGGAACGTTATTATTTTGCCTCTGCTTTCAGCCACCTATTAGATGATGTATCGCCAGTTAAAACCAATGTTGTTCAGCTTTGGAAAAAACTGATCGGAAAAAATAAAACATTTCCTAAAAACCTGCTCAAAAAGTCCACCAAAAAACTTAGCGATCTTTTAATATGAACAGCGAAAAAAAACGTGTACACATTGTACCTCCATATCTTTTAAATCCCACCAATCCGATTTCGGTAAATCTCATTGGGGCAGGGGGAACAGGCAGTCAGATGCTTACCGCCCTTGCGCGGATAAACCACTCTCTTAATACCCTTGGCCATGCTGGGTTACATGTACGGGTGTTTGATGATGATGTAGTGCAACCCGCAAACCTAGCGCGGCAGTTGTTTACCGACAACGAAGTCGGGCTTAATAAGGGAGTGGCATTGATCAACCGCATCAACCGTTTTTTTGGAACGAACTGGAAAGCTGTTCCCGAACGTTTCACAACGGAAAAGAATACGATAGCAAATATCACCGTTTGCTGTGTTGATACAATCGGGGCAAGAATAGAGATTGAGGAAATCCTTCATGCCAAACCAAAAAATGCACAAAGAGATGAAAATATTTACCTGCTCGATTTCGGTAACAGCAGAGAGTCAGGGCAAATGGTACTTTCAACGGTTGGAGAAATCAAACAACCCCAGTCGGAGAGGTTTGCTACTATTGGAATTCTACCTTCTTTAGTGGCTGATTATCGGGAGATATTGGCGGAAGGGGGAGAACAGGATGACCGACCAAGCTGCTCGCTTGCCGAGGCATTGAACAAACAGGATCTTTTTATTAATTCAGTTTTAGCCAATATGGGGTCATCATTTTTGTGGCAGATGTTCCGTACTGGTATCATCGAAAACCGTGGTTTCTTTCTGAACCTTGGCAGTTTCTGTTCAAAGCAGATACGGATATAAGCTTTCCAAAAATCATCCGGCGGCGGGCTTCGCCCGCCCAATTTTCGACAGCGGTTTTCCATGGCACACTGCGCTGCCAAAAACCGACTGCCGCTTTTTAAGATGTGCTTAAGTTGTTATGTAGTCATCGATAAGTTGGACTTACTAATGATTTGTAGTGTTTGCCTATTTTTGTCGAGTTATCTAGTGATTCAATCATTATCGTAGATGTCATATTCGCTACTAGAAAGTACCTCGAACTTTTTGTAAAATTCGCCCCGATGGTAAAACATGTAGGTAACCGGGCTGGTCTTTAAACCTGTTCCCGCTATATGCCAGTCTGATTCACATATTATCTCCATCAATTGGTCTTCCGTAAAATTGTATATATCTTCATTTTGCACGTAAATCAGTATACAGTTGTTTTTTCCTGCAGTCACCAGCCACCCGCGCTGACTGAAATATTCGGCCAGGAGTAACGCTCTTGCCTTAACATAATCGCTTGACTCATTTATTCCCATGTAAACAAAATAAATAAAAAACCTGAAACTTAAAAATCTTGCTTCAGCCAGGGTAAGGTGAAGGGGGAGCAGCTGAGATCTGAATCATTATACTTTATAGTTGGAGGGTGGGCTAAGCCTGATTATTTGAAAAGCATGCCTGGCATTTACGCTTAAAGCATATCCCGCGTTTATAAAGCAAAAAGGGATAATCAAATTAATGATTACCCCAATCTAAATTAACGCTCTCAACTGAAAGTTGATGTAAGGCTCTCACCCCTTACAAAACAATTATACGCAAAAAAGGCTTAAACGGTTTTAATGCCAGAGAAAATTTTTTCGTATCGAGCCCTTTGCAAGTCACACCTGATTTAATCAAATAGGCATTCTTTAAAGTTTATAGGTAAAGCTTATCTTCCTTTTTGTATATTGATACGCATTATTTTTGTCCTGCATAGACAGCTCGTCGATATAGCGGTTTGCCAGAACTTTGTAGTTATCAAATAACGCTTTCCTGGATAACATTTGGACCTTGCTGAACATCCAGGATTCATCGTTTGTAAAACGGTAGCATAATTCGCTATAAATCTGTGCCCTGAGCTGCTTTGCCCTAAAATCCTGCATGCCTGTTTTGATTGCTTTTTCGATCTGCGTTTTTGCTTTGGTCAGGTTTTCTAAGGTACCTTTAGTGTGTTGATAGGGTTCTGCCGACATCTGGTTATGCGTATAATATATCAGCGCGTGGTAGAAAAGACTGGTGGTATCGTCAGGGTTCCTGATGAGGTTTTTGTCCAGGCTATCTGCCACCTTTGCGTATTTCCCCTTTGGCGGTACATTCAACAGGTTATCTTCAACGGTAACAAGTAGGCCGTTCACAGCCTTTGTCTGCGGAAGCTGTCCCCAAGATGACAGGAAACTAAATAAGCCAACTATAAAGATAATTTTTGTGGTTAGTATTTTCATAAGATGATAGATTTTGATACAGTTATATAAGGCTGAAAATATTTTGTTTGCTAATAGGCCATCAATCGATCCTCACTTTGATTTCAATTTCAAAGTATTGCTCCCTAATCCCGTAAAGCATTTTTGCGTCGCTTCCATATGCGATCTCCAGCCTCTGGCGTATGTTTTCCAATCCCTTTTGCATGCTGGTTGCCCTGCTTTTTCTATTCGGTAGGTTTCGTGATTGTATGTTAAGGAATTCGTCGCAGTAGCTAATTGCTAGCTTGGCGGGATGTTGGGGATCCAGAAAGATTCCGTGTTTAAATATGTTCTCGGCAAGCGTTACCAATACAAGCGGAATGAACTTTATATTTTCTATGGCATCTCCGATTTCAAAAGTAAGACTGAGTTTCTCCTCAAACCGTGTACTGTGAAGCATGATCAGGCTTTTTACTTGGGTTATCTCTTCTTTCAGGGGGATAGTAGACTCTGTGAATTCACAGTCTATACTATAACGCATGATATCGGATAAGGTCATTACTGCGTCAGCTGCTTTAGGGGAGCTTGCTAATATGTCCTGGTAGATAAAGCTAAGTGTATTGAAGAGTAGGTGGGGGTTGATCTGTGCCTTTAGGTAGGAATTTCTAGACTGCTCAAGTTTTGCCTCCATTTCCCTTTTGGAAAGCTCGATCTGGAAACTGGCTTTTTCTGCCTCCTCCCTGGTCTTCACCTCTTTGAGGTGAACGAGAAATAGATAGTAAAATCCTGCATTTCCCATAAACAGCGCTGCCCGATATAGCACACCAAGAACATATTTATGCCCCATATCGAGTTCTTGAACAGTCTTCCAGGATTGGTGCTTCAGAATCCTGGTATCTACAATGTAATTTATAAGTAGATAACATAGAAAGGTAAAGCCGCCAAGGAGTGGAAGTTTCCATACCCAGTAAAATGCATTTCTGAATATTATGGGATAGGCCCAGTGTGCGCAAAAATAAAAGAGCAGGATATTCAAGATATAATGGATAATGTAGCTTTCAGTATTACCGAACCGACCAGTGGAAAAGCCGACGATAAATATCTCACACAGGATAAAACCTGCCCATCCGATCAGGTGGATCTTTTGCTTTTTTATAAAATTTAGAATAATGTTCATCACGGCTATAATCGTATTGGTCACCCCTGAATTATCCCCGGTGTAATAACTTTTTTTTAGCGTTTTTCTGCCTTTAGTTTCAGGAAATAAACTATGAAACACCAGCAGAAAAGGCTGAAGAAAAAAACAGTTTTTATCTTCCGCACGGCAGGAGACCGAAATCTCCAGAGCACTGATCCAACTGTGACCAGTCTCACCATTACAGTTACCGGGACACATATCAATGTAGACCGTTAAATTTTAAGATCTGTTATATCCGGCCGGTTAACAAAGTCTTTTCTTCTAAAAACTTTAAAAGACCACTTTTATAAGTGCCTCCCATCTGTACCTGATATCCTTGTCCCAGATTTATCGTATTGCCCACAATCTTCTGGATTTTATCTGCATTGATTACGTGTGAACGGTGTACCCTGTAAAAAAGATCTTTGCAGAAAATTTTTTCAACTTCCTTTAATGTTAGATACACGAGCTCCTTTTTATCGGCAGTAACCATACTGACATAGTTTTTTGCACTTTCAAAGTACAGGATCTCTTGCTTGTCGATCCTGGAAAGCTTTCCCTTTTCACCAGTCTTAAAGAATTTGATGTTTTTGCCCTCTCCGTCGGTTTTGGAAAGTTCGTTATCTATTATACTCATGACCGTTTGGGTAAATTTGGCGAGGTTAAGTGGTTTGAGTAGATAATGGTTGGCCCTGACTTCAAAGGCTTCAAGCGATCTGTTATAAGCACTTGTAAAGATAATGGACCTGGCTTTTGGCCTGAGTTCCTTCGCAAGTTCTATGCCCGATAGATGTGGCATTTCAATGTCGAGGAAGATAATGTCAATGTCGTCTTCAGCGGTGATTCCCGAAAGCGCTTCGAGCGGATTGTTGAAGGTTTTGAACAGTTCAAGATTGGGCATTGAACTGATGTAGGTTTTGAGTAGCGAAATTGCGTGTTTCTCATCGTCGATGATCACGCATCTTACCTTATTTTTCATAGGCTGCGGATGATTTGATGTGTACTTGATTTATTTCATTTTCTTATTTATTGTTAAAGGTGAATAATAAGGATACTAATATTATTTAAATAATCGGTAAAATCTATTTCGGATATGTCCGTTCGATTTCACCTAGTATGGGCTTTTCTGGGAAAAAGTCTTTGATTGAACATTCAAATATTTCTGCGATCTTGTTTAAATGGTTTAAATTATATTTATCTGGAGTTTTGGTGCTTTCAACATTCCCGACAAATTTTCCATTTAAGCCCATTAAAATAGACAATTGCTTTTGACCAATATTTTTTAAAAGCCTGATTTCCCTCACTTTATCAATTACAAACTGCTCAATTTCAGATGCTTTACCCATTAAAACTAAGTAATGAATAATGAAAAAATAGTTTGCCCTACTATAGTAGGGTTTTTGGATTTTTTCGTTATATTTGGGGTATATTAAATAGGTATTAATAAGAGTCTTGCGGTCGCAATTTCTGACGCCGTGACGTAGGACAGCAGATTAATGCCCATATCTATGTGTAGAAATAATATATTTGTATTTCGAAATAGATGTGGGAACTGCTGTAATTCCGTGTCACGTAAGGCGTCAGAAACTTTATTGCACCACGGTTTGTAGTTCTCACATTTATTGAGCACATTCCATCAAGACTCGTATAACCAATACGAGTATGAAAAAAAGTAATCCATTTTTCCGAGTGATTGACCAATACTTTAGGTGTGGATTATCTTTCTATTGTCCAGGTATCCTTATTTTTTTATCGTCCCAAATTTCTTCCCTATGTTCATGCCCATTCGACAGGATGTATGCACTGAAACCCAAAAATCCCGAATGAGATTACGTATGCCTACAGATGGCAACGCTTAAATTTCATTATGGATTGGGTATTGGTTCTTAAACCATCTGTAGGTATTTCTATTTGATCTAAAATTACTTTTAGATCTGGTTTCCTATTAATCAACTAACTGAACAATTATGAAAAAATCGATAATTTTTATCGCAATGGCCGCGCTTTGCCTTTTTTTTAAAGCGTATGGGTTAAGTCTTCCTAACCAAGATATAAAGCCATTGGCAATAGGGGACAAGGTTCCTGAAATTGTATTTGCAAAAATCCTCAATGGTGCTAAACAGCCAATTTCGCTTTCTTCTCTAAAAGGAAAAGCGGTAATCCTTGACTTCTGGGCAACATGGTGCAGCTCATGTATTTCTGCATTTCCCAAGATGTATGGTTACCAAAAAGAGTATGCGAAGAATCTTCAAGTAATACTTGTTGGTGATGCCGAAACGGATTCAGAAGAAGATCTGACATCTTTCCTTGCTAAAAGGGTTGGATCGAAGGACGAAATCGTGCTTCCAGTGGCCTCCCACGACAAGCTGACCACCGCATTATTTCCACACCGGGCTTTTCCACATTATGTATGGATCGGGGCAGACCGTAGGGTAAAGGCAATAACTTCCTCTTCAATGGTCAGCAAGCAAAATCTAGAAAATTTTATTGCTGGTCGTGATATATACGTTAAAACCAAGGAGTATTAGAGATGGAGAAAATGATAAAGAAGGTGAAAAATACCCTTATTATTCTAACATGGATTGCTTTAGTTATCCTGATCAATTTTGAAACTAGTACCGCACAGGTTAAGTTATTAAAACCTAAGATTTTCCGTGGCAAAATCATTTTAGCAGATGCTGAAATTAAGGATGTCTACGTTCGGTCCAAACATTCCGGTTCTTCTATTATCTTACCAGATGGTAGTTTTGAACTCGCCATTAAATTTCTGCCAGAGACCCTAAAATTTGAGGGGATAAACGTTTACGAAACGGTAAGGGTTTTGATAAGGGAAAAGGATCTGTTAGACGAAATGGTGATAAAAATGGTAGCCAAACAAAGGGATTTGGGGGAGGTTGTTGTAAGTACAGGATATCAGCGTGTTAGGCCAAATGAAACAAACGGGGATATCTCTTTGATAGACAATAAATCGTTAAATAATAGAACTGGTACAAACATATTAGACAGGTTATTGGGGCAGACTTCTGGTCTGAACGTTAATATTGGAAAGACCAATGCCAATCCCCAAAATAAAACGGGTATTTCTGTGCGAGGTCTAGGAACAATAAATGGCCCATTGGATCCGCTTATCGTGTTGGATGGTTTTATATACGAGGGTGATATTAACAATATCAATCCTTTTGATATTGAAAACATTTCGATATTGAAAGATGCTTCCGCCGCTTCAATTTGGGGTGCCCGTGCAGGCAATGGAGTTATCGTGCTGACATCCAAAAAAGCTAGGCTAAATCAGGTTCTTGACATTTCATTTAATGCCAATGCGACGATAAATACTTTACCGGATCTTACGCAATATCCTCAGATGTCTGTCTCGGAGACAATAGAGGCAGAACGGTTTCTTTTCGATAAAGGGTATTTTAACAATAGAATCTCAACGAATTACATTGCGTTAACTCCTGCCGTGGAACTTTTCCTGTCCAAAAGAAACGGTAAAATAACTGATGCCCAGCTTGAAGCCGCGCTGGATGAATTTAGGAAAACTGATATTAACAAAGAATGGCTTGATGAATTTTACACAAATGCACTTATTCAGCAGTATTCACTTAACATCAGAAGCGGCACAGTAAACCATGCATTTAGTCTCAGCGGGGGATACGACAGAGGATACGATCAGAATTATTCAGCTTCAACCCGTTCTAATCTGCGTTTTACCGATCAGCTGAAATTTAACCCCAGATTAACACTGAATACTTCGCTAACTTTGACCTTCGCCGATTCCAGGTCAGGTCGTCCTTCATTTGGTTCGATCCGGGAAGGACAGAGGTTACCTTATCGTCATCTACGTGATGCATCTGGAAATCCGATTGTACTTGCAACGGAATACAGAGCCGCCTATACTGATACTGCAGGAATGGGTAAACTGCTGGACTGGAAGTATTATCCAACTGAAGAATACAAACATGACGTAACCACTACTTCAAGAGAAGAGATTTTGGGAAGTGTTATGCTGTCCTATAGAATTCTGCCTTTTTTGAATGTGGAAGCAAGTTATCAAGGGCAGCGTCAGATTGCGAAGACGGAGAACCTGACCGACGAAGAAAGTTATATTACCAGGGGGCTGATCAATTCATTCTCGCAGTTGAACTCCACAACAGGGCTAATAAAGTACAATTTACCAAGAGGAGGGATTTTCCGTTCAGATAACACATATACAAGTTCATCCACCGGCAGATTGCAGTTTAATATGGACAAGAACATTGGAGTGTCTTCAATTAATGTGCTTGCAGGAATGGAGGTTCGGGGCGTTAAGACCGATGGGGATGGTAATGTGTTTTATGGATATCAAGAGGATCCATTGGGTTATCAGAGTGCGGATGTCCTGGGCATTTATAACCATTTTATTACTGGTGATATTCAGCAGATCGCTCCAGGTGCAAAGATCACAAGCTTGATGAACAGATTTGTCAGTGTTTATGCCAATGGTGCTTATACATACGCCGGGAAATACCGGCTTTCAGCTAGCGTCCGACGCGATGGATCAAATGTATTCGGAGCTTCTACAAACGAACGGTGGAAACCTCTTTGGTCAGTTGGAGGCGGCTGGTCCGTTTCGAAGGAAGGATTTTATGATGTTAGTTGGCTACCTGAACTTAGGCTATCACTAACCTATGGCAAAAGTGGTAATGTCGATCTCTCAAAAACAGCTACCGCTACCGCCGTTTATGCATCCAATACACAATCAACCTTACCATTTGTCAGGGTCCGCCAGATCAATAATCCCGATCTACGGTGGGAACAGCTTGCTCAGCTTAACTTAAAACTAGACTTTGCATCAAGGAATAACCGTTTGAGGGGTAGTATATCTTATTACAGGAAAAAGGGTACCGACCTCTATGGATCTTTTTTATACGACTATACCACATGGGGCAGTTCAGCTGAGCTAACCAGAAATGTCGCCGATATGGAGGGTAGGGGTATTGATTTGGAATTGATGAGCAAAAATATCACAGCTCAGAGCTTTCAATGGAATACCAGTTTGTTTTTCAGTTTGAATAAGAGTAAGACAGTAAAATACTATACCACTAACAATACCCTGACGGCGCTGTTTGGCGGAGGTAGTCAGATCACACCTTTGGTTGGATACCCTTTGTACAGTATTTCAGCATATAAATGGGGCGGACTTGACGCAAAAGGGAATCCGCAAGGTTATGTCAATGGCTTATTAAGTACCAACTATACAGCCATTGCCAATGAAGCGAGGCTGAGCGGAAATAATGTTCGTTTTTTCGGTGCAGCTTCACCTGTATATTTCGGCTCGGTAATGAATACTTTCGCTTACCGTAATCTAAGTTTGTCGTTTAACTTGAATTTTAAACTTGGATACTATGCAACAAAAAGAAGTATCAGCTATAATGCACTGGCCAGTATAGGAACTGCACATCCGGATTATTCGAAAAGATGGCAGAAGCCCGGCGATGAGGCCAACACTGATGTACCTGCATTCCTGTATCCCATAGTTGTATCAAGGGATGCTTTTTACAGCAATTCAGAGGTTAATGTTTTTCGTGCCGACAATATTAGATTGGACTATATCAACCTCAACTATAACCTGAATGCACAACATTGGAAATTTCCATTTAGATCCTTAGATATTTATCTGAACGGTTCCAATCTGGGCATTTTATGGAAGGCGAGTAAAGCAGTGGCTGATCCAGATTATCAAAACCAGATCGGCCAGACAAAAGCCATCACGTTAGGAGTCCGGGGTAATTTTTAAAACATAATAATAAGTTTATGGTAACGAAATATTTTATTGGGACGGTTTGCTGTACCCTTATAATGATAAGTCTCGCTGGATGTGAGAAATTCCTGTCAGTTAAATCTGACGCAAAACTTTTGATTCCCAAGACTATCCCAGATCTTCAGGGAATGCTGGACGATGTTACGCTGATGAACATTGCGAGAACACCATCTTATGGAGAAGCCTCCTCCGATGACGTTTATTATCCACCAAGCCAGATCGATGGAGGATCTGAAATTGCAAGGAACGTTTACAGTTGGAAAAAATTTGACTATCAGTATCCAAATGAATGGGCAACAGCCTATCTACCGATATATAACTCTAATTTCTGTTTGGAAGGCATTTCGGCAATAGAACGTTTAGGTACCAATGCCGCTGGATGGGATAACGTAAAAGGATCTGCGCTGTTTTTTAGAAGTTTTTATTTCTTTCTCCTGACCACACAGTTTGGTCTGGGGTATGGCAATGGGACTTCCGATCAGGATCTTGGGATAGTGCTTAGGCTCTCTTCAGATTTCAATGTCCCTTCGAAAAGATCAACTGTCAAAGAGTGCCTGCTACAGGCACTCTCGGATGCGAAAGGTGCGGCAGAACTTTTGCCGAATGACCCGTTGGTGAAATTTCGTCCTTCGAAGGCTGCTGCATACGCGCAACTTGCCAGAATTTATCTTTACATGCACGATTATACAAATGCATTGTATTACGCAGATCAGTGTTTGCGCATTAAAGCTACTTTAATGGATTACAACGGTGATTCTGATGTGGTCGGGCTGGATCTTGCGATTCCGTTTAAGCGCTTCAACAAAGAGACGATCTTTCATGCTGAAATGTTTGCTGGTTTTTCTGTACATATTCCAGTGAATGCTAAGATTGACCCATTACTTTATTCAAGCTATGAGCCTGACGATCTTCGTAAACGGGCGTTTTTTAGGGCGAACACAGGCTTTCAGCAGTTTAAAGGAAGTTATGCGGGCACTGCTAACTTATTTTCAGGAATTGCTGTAGACGAGATATATCTGATACGTGCTGAGTGCAGAGCAAGGCTTGGGGATATGGATGGTGGAATGGATGACCTGAACGCCCTACTTATCAAGAGATGGAAAAATACAGTGATTTATATTCCACGTACTGCACAGGGCCAGAATGATGCAATTAGCCAAATACTTATGGAAAGAAGAAAAGAGCTTTTAATGAGGGGATTGAGGTGGTCAGATATTAAGAGATATAATAAGGAAGGGGCAGGCATCAGGTTACGGCGCGTTTTGACCGGGATTACCTTTTACTTAGAACCAAATGCTCCATTTTATGCGCTACCATTGCCGAATGATATTATCGAGATTGCTGAACTAAAACAAAATTAGATTAATAGTTAGTTTAATGATCAAAGTACAGGGCCGGATGGCCCTGACTTTGTTAAAAAAGCTATTGTGCTTTATTGGTAATTGACATATCCTCATCAGCTGAACCTGTGACAAAATAGCTTTCCTCGTCATCACCCGTGTAAAGACTACTTGTCAGATTTGCGGTGCCCTGTAATTGGCCAGATAAAATATAGCTACTGTCAATTATCAATCTACATGGAGCCTGTGGTGAGGAATCACAGGTTTGCGAGTTTGTAGATGTGGTCCAGTTGGATTCGTTTTGTACTTCTGCCTGAGAGAAGTCAGGGCCATGATAGTAAACAGTTGTAGGAACGCGTTTAAATGCTTTTAATGGCGAGCCTTTAAAAGCTGACTGCGTTAATACTAAGGTTAATCCTAAAATAAAGGCGAAAGCGCCGAAGCTGATTTTTTTTATTGTTTTCATGTTTAGGGATGCTTTTTACATTGAAAAAGCAAGCGAAAAAGTTTGGTTAATGGTGCTCTGCACCGAAGGTTAATTAAGTCTAGTGGTTTAAGCTGCTTAAACCATTTCATATTCTTTTAAATGATTTTGAGGGCCTCCTTTCTTTGTTGGTGAATTTCGTATAGTACCCAGCTGTTTAGACTGAGAAAAATAACATTGAAGAGCAGATGGGTGTTCCAGGTTAGGAAACTCAGCACCCCGCCACAGCTACAGGGAGCTTTGTTGAATACTCCCAAAAGGATAAGCCCGATATAAATTGTAAATAACAGCAATAATGATACGGAAAGCCAAAGTCCTTTATATCGTGTAGTTTTTTTGGCAAGGAGATAGGCAGCCAATAACTCGGTTACCGGTAGGGCTATTATTAAAATGTTTTCAATACCCCAAGGCATATGCTGCATGTGTAGCTGGTACTTGAATGTATTAAACTCAAGTAATTTTGAGCAGGCAGTATAAACCCAAAGAATAATAAGCGCACTCACTCCAAAGATTAAAAACCGTTCTTTCATGTTTTTTAGATTTCCTTCACAAAATTCACTACATACTTTCTCTTTTGATGTTCTGCTTGGAGAAGAAAATTCCTAAAAGTTGTAATACTGGGTTCCTAATGAGGAAAATTTACCCTCTTCCTCCGCTTAAGTATTTGCCTTTAAGTGTACTTAGTGTATGCGCATGCATTCCAGTCGAGTCGGCAATGTCGATAGAGGATGCCAATTGAAAGACATTTGGATGGATTTCAAGTAAGGCAGCAAAACGGTCTTCTGCCTTAAGATTTTTAATGTCAAATGCCAGGTGGAATAGCTTATTACAGTTCTCCAGGCTGATTTTTTCGATTATTTTATGAAACTCTGGGAACAACTTATAAAGATTGTAAATATGGCCAGAGGGTATTCCCATCAAGGTTGCCCCGCCAATCACCGAGGTTCGTAGGTCAAAGTCTTCAAGATTGGTTTCTAAGAATTGCGGTAGCATCAGCCCTTCAAAATGTAAGAGCAAGATGGATTTACCTGGTTCAATTTTACTCTCAAGTTTTGTCTTTAAAGTCCCTTTATGGATAAATGTAATGGGAAAATCGCTCCAGAGAGCCTTTCCTATCACCTGAGCATCAGAGAGAATAATCTCCCTCAAAATAACTTTTAAATATGCTTTCAGGGGGCTTGTCATTTGATGATAACTATCAAGTTTTGTGTAAAGTGGTTCGTAGTCCATTGTTTTTAAATCCAAATAAAAAGGATTTTGGTACTTGGTCAAGTGGTATTTTCTACCACCCCATACCACCCCCTGCTAAAATGCGCTATAAATTGAGAATTGTTGGTTTTCCAATAATCGTTATGAAGGTGAGCGACAAATCCTATAAACTATCGGTTAAGAGAGGATTGGCAAAGATTACTGGTGTATATGGAATTAATATTGACTTTGAGCTTTGGCAAGCATTTGAGCTAGTTTATCGCTTACAATGCCGATATCTACAGAATTTGGAACGTAATAGCCATTACTAAAGCTTTTCTCCGAAATTTTTTCAGTCTCTATAGTACTCACATGTGAAATAATATATTCGTGTACTCTTTTTGCTTTACGTTCAGTAATGATCCCAACCTCTACAACGAGATAGATCAGATAAGCAAGCTGCTTTACAGAAAGCGAAACTTTATAGGTAGAGTCAAGAATTCCTGAATTCAAGAGTTCGGAGTTCAAAAAATCCAGTTGTTTCATAAAGTCCAGTTCAGCGTCTATTGCCGTTATCAGGGAATCATTTATAGCTGGCAGAAAAGAATTATAGGGAATGATACTTTCAACTGGTATTTGCGAGATCATTTTTTTTTGAAAGATGAGATCCCGGAAGTGTTCAGAAATGGTGGACGATTCCCTGAGTTTTCCAATTATATTTTGCATATAATATTCAAAGAACCTGGGATGATTAAATTTCCAGGAGATCAGCATTTTTAAAAGTTTTTCTTTAGAAATTTCCCCTTTTACATTAGTCTGCAGGTAATTGAATAAATGATCACTAAAATCTAAATGTAAAAATCTTGGACAGCCATCGAGCCGCAAGTACAACGCATCTACCAATATCTCGGTTAGTTCCTGATCTATATCAGATCTTTTTAACAGATTAAGGTGATGTTCTATGGTGTTCTTAATATCTTTATTATGATTTGAGATGATCTTATTCGTTAAAAAAGATTTTTGATCAAACTGATCATGAAAATAGGTGAAAATGTGCCAGATGATTGTGTCCAGTCCGTCTAAAATTGTTATAAGTGGCTTTTCTCTTTCATCCGTCAGATCCTCCTTGAAAGAAATTATATCTTCGATTTCTTTTGAGATCCTTATTATTGACCCGAGTTGAAGATTGATAAATTCGCTAAAAGTCGAGATGTCAGTTGGTTGGTGGCTATCGATTCTCCGGATTATCCTATGAATTTCTGCTTCAATTTCCATCTGAATTGTTGAGGCATCGTTTTCCATGTTCAGGTTGTTATTTATTAGGTAAATGATCTGTTTAAAATAATCGAGTTGAAAATCCATTGCTTTGAAATTTAGGAAGCATTAAGTTTCTCCTAAATTTAGGTTTGGTATTATTTTCTGGGAAATAAACTACACGAGCAGTTATCCTGAAAGTACCAACATCAATATGGCCGTGATGAATTAACCTTGTAGTTTGTTGATAGCTACTCATTCCGGCTTCTTATCCACCCGAGCGGAGTGGGGGTGGTAAGTTTTACCACCTAACTACAACTTGACACTTTGATCATAGATTAGTCTTTTTGCATCAACTGTTTATTGTATTAAAGTCAGATTTACCACCTGTATTAACAGAAACCGATATGGAAAAATTAAATGCGATCCTTGACGTCCTGCTGAAAATTTATGAAATTATGCAGCTTATATCCACCAAGACATACGGAAACCTTAAACTTCCAGAGGATGAGATGCTGACCCGGCTTGAAGTGATGGAGTATCTAGGGATAAGTGACAGTACCTATAAAAGAAAAGTGCGGAAAGGCATCCTGAAACCTAGCAAGCTTCCTGGGGGAGACCGGTTTTACAAAAGTGAACTAAAAGAGGAATTTTTAGAAAGTAAAAGGCGGGGAAGAATTTAATCTACCATGTTTTGTATGTAGGATGAAAATTGTGCCTGCAAATAATTATAGATATATCCTATTGTTTGAAAGAACCCTGCCGATCATTTAGAGTATAAGGGATCAACTCAGTTTATTGATCTTCCAAAAGTTTTTCAAGTGCACCTCTCAATTCGGGTTCTTTATCGAATTCTTTTTTTACGAAATCCATTAGACCTGAAGAATAATCAAGATAATATTCTTCAAATTCCTGTAGGGATTTGAAGCGGTCAGTGCATTCACTAACAAGTGAGAAAAGGTTCGAATAAAATGGTTCTTTCATTGATACGATTATTTTTGAGATCAGATCGGTCGCCTGAATAAAATAAAGGGTTTGACTATAATTCAAAGTTGCAATTCCATTGTGAAGCTGATCATTTAACTCTTCCTGCTTGTCCAGATTTTCATATGTGGTTACCACTACCGGACCATGTTCTTTTCCGGAAATAATACTAGTATTTTGTAAAATCTTTAATGTTATATAACCATATTCCCAATCATCCCTTCCGCTTTCAAAATGTAATTTAATTGTGCCCATAACTGATTATAGATGAAATTATTTTTCTCCTTTTTTTAATATGCATTAAGTCAAGTTTTTATAAGTGGATTGTTTATTATGCAATATAATAATTTCCAAAATTAAATGGTATGCTTCGGGTACCCTGCTAAGGGAAAGATTTTATATCCCAATACTTTAAGGGTGGCTATTAAAATCTTGTCGTTTCTTCCAATAAAAACTTAAATAAAGTTGTAATTGCTATGAACAGCCTTCATCGGGTTAAAAATTAATCTACAGGTCACTTTTAGGTCATCTATCGGCCAATTCAGGCCATTTCAGGCCAAAAATTTCATCACTATAAATTACTGGATACGTTTGGTCTATGAAACGGGGTAGCCTGTTTTTAGACTAACTGAATAACTAGATAAAGAATACTTGATATATGTAACCCTCATCGAAGATGTGGTTCCATATATCAAGCAGGAGATTTTCTTTCAAGCAAATCTTTTCTGCTAATAGGAAATAAATAGGTGCAAAGCACCTGTTCTTTGAAATTGTGGGATGAAGCATTATTCCGTGGGGAACGGAAAATTCTTGTGAAGTTGAGATCATATCAATAATACGAAAGCGCAGAGGCAGGCGACGGCCAGGTCCGTATGGACTTACGTGAGTAATCCCGGCATACCATATTGAAGACTTGTTTTTTGTTTTTAGTTTAGGTAGGAGGGGCCATTCGGCCCCTTTTTTTATGTCCTGATTTTGAGAAAATTAAAGAAAGCCAACTATTTATATATGTAGGAGTTTGTAAATAAACCCTTAGTTTTTTTATACCCGCAAGATGTCTTTTTGTCGGACAATAATCCGGGGGATTATGCCCACAAAAAGAATCTTGCCCCAATGCGGAGCATTTGGGGGATGAGAAAACTCGCAACTCGTTTTCTCCTTTAGAAGTTATTAGAATGGAAGGAAAGAATAAACAGATCGGACGGCCTCACATGAAAACTGGTAAAAGAACTAGAAAGATCACTGTGCGGTTTTCGGAAGAAGAATTTTGTTCTATCTTATCTCTTGAAAGACTTCTTGGACTTAAAAGGACGGATATCATCAGAAAACGGGTGCTAGAGGTTAACCTTCAGTTAGTTTTTGATGGGCGTTCGGTTTTGGCGAGCATTGATCAGATAGGACTTGAACTTTCCAGAACCGGAAATAATATCAATCAGCTGGCCAGGTATGCTAATATACTGAACAAGCAGCATGTGCTCTCGCCGGTAATCTTTAGCCGGTATAGTAAAGAACTTGATAAACATTCCCTGCTATTACAAAAGCTCAATCTGGAAATAAAGAAAATGATAAGGATGATGGGTAGCTAATCTTCTATGGTTAATGTAGTTGTGTGTATAACCCGTTATGCTGTTTTATTGTTCTACTGTTACTCTGTTATGTGGTTGCGGAACTTCAGCGTTAGCTTTCTAACCTGTTTGTAGTTTAACTGGTTATGTGGTTTTAGATGTAGCCCGAGAGCTGGCTATATTGCTAACCGGTTGCAGAAAGAACGGTTTAGCTGCGATGCCAGTTATCTTGTTCCTTTGTTTTAAAGTGATCTGGTGAGCAGGTTGCATAGTCGCTTAGTTATATGATCGTAAAGATACTCGGCTCCTCTGCAACTTTTGCAGGGGTAAGATATAACCATGAGAAGATGCGATCCGGCAAGGGTGAACTTTTAAAGGTCCGGAATTTCGGTAGCCTAATGGGGCTGGACAGGATCGGTCCACAGGATTATATTAATTACCTGAAAGCGGTTTCAAACGTAAATAAGAGGGTAAGTAAACCTCAGTTCCATGCGGTGATCTCTGCTAAGGGTAAATATGTTTCAAAGGATGAGCTCTTAAATATTGCTGAAAAATGGATGGCAGAAATGGGCTACGGTGAAAATCCATATCTGGTGATCTTTCATAACGATACAGAAAATAACCATGTACATATCGTATCGACCAGGATCGATAAGAACGGTAGGAAGATTTCTTCAGCCTTTGAAAAGCTCCGCTCGATAAGGGCATTATCTACAGTTATCAAACATGAAAAGGCTGATCTGACAAGGCTGGATAAGTTGCTCGGATACAATTTTGCTAGTGTCGCACAAGTACGGACGCTACTGGAAGGCTCGGGCTTTGAGGTCCGTTTTGAAAAAGAAAAGATCGAAATATCCCATTCAGGGAAATTGATTTCAACCTTAAAAACGTCTGATATTGAATCTTTATGCCAGGATCAGGACAGGGATAAAAAAAGGTGCCGACAGCTGAAAGCCATCTTTTCAAAAGTCCTGACCGAGAGGTTATCAAAGAATGATTTTTTTTCTCCAAAAAACGATCTAAGTGCAGAACTGCAGGATTTTTCCATAATGGTCAAAAAGAAGACCGGTGCTGAACTGATTTTTCACAGCAAGGACAATAAAATCCCATATGGGTATACCATCATAGACCATTCCTGTAAAACGGTAATGAAAGGTTCTGAAGTGATGCACCTTCGGGATATTAATTCGTTCCTGAATCTAGAGGATCAAAAAGATCTGACGCCTAAGGGCTACAGGATTTCTCTTGCAGACCCTGCCGTTGAGGTAAATTATATTCTTTCCGGATTGGATGGTGCAGGTTTCTACGAAGAGCCGATCAGGACATTTGATCTCCAGGAAGATATTGATGATGAGGCCATTCATGGACGCAACCGTCAGCGAAAGGGCAAGGCCCGTACAAATACCCGTTAAATTTTAAACCTTTTTATTATGCTTATTATTATTGGAAACCAAAAGGGAGGGGCGGGGAAAAGTACGCTCACCCTTTTATTGGCCAACTTCTTAACGCTGGTCAAAAAACGGAAGGTGACCGTTATCGATATGGATTATCAACAGTCACTTGCCCAGAAATACGAAAAGGCCAAACTGGCTGAAACCCCGGAGCATTATGAGATCATTGCTGCAGGATTGGAGCATTTTCCTTCCATGTATACCATTCTCAGCCAGAGCAGAGAACACATCGTGATCATTGACCTGCCTGGAAAACTGGATGATGACGGACTTATCCCGGTATTCAGTTCAGCAGATCTGGTCCTCTGCCCGTTTTCTTATGACGAGTTCAGTTTCGATTCAACCGTTCTTTTTTCAGTCGTGCTAAAAAAAATCAACCCATCAGGGCATCTGGTCTTTATCCCGAACCGCGTCAAAGGAAATGTCAGGTATGATACCGCTACAGAAGTAGAACAACAGCTTTCCAGATTCGGGAAAATTACGGCTCCGATATCCGACCGAGTGGATTTCCAGCGGACCGATACCGCCCAGACCCCCTTATCCCTTTTTCCGGTAATTGTTCCCGTTTTTGATCAGATCTACGCCGATCATATAGAAGCTACGGCAGTTAAAACTTAAATGCAATTTATGAAAGCAGGAATCAAAACGTTGGCCGACGAACTCAGAAAAAGCATCAGGCCACCTGATATTAAACCTACAAATAAAGACCCCATTGAGCGTGATAAAAGTGCAAGCAAGGATGGGAAAGGGATCAAAAAAGAGCTGGACATTATCATCCTGATCAGAGAGTTTGACTGTTCCGGCAACAACCATATGCTGCATCCCAGACTGAACAATAGAACAGTACAGCTGCTCAATAGGCTAAAGCTCGCCTCGGGGCTGGATATGAACCGGGTAATTGCTTTTGCTCTGCACCAGCTTTTTGAGCAGCATCCCGAAATTAAAAAGTTTATTAAGACATCATTAGAAAATTTTGAACTATGAGCTGGATACAATTCCTGTCCTGGATGCTATGCATCTACGCATTTTATTATTCAGGGCTTATCGCTTTCGATCTTTCAAGGATCAGAAAGCAGGCCTATACGGCAAACGAAAATGAGACCACAGTAGTTATTGATCTTCCCGAGCCTGAAAAGGTTTCGCTCAAAGAAATCGAAGATGAAGAGATTGATTACTTTCTCGATGATGGGGAACTGGAGGAGCCCCCGATCGTATTTTCTGGAGGGGTTTCCATCAAAGAACTGTTTGCCATGGCCCGTGCAGAAACCATAGAGTATACTTCTTCGGTATCGTTCTAGCAATGAAAGTTAGATGTTTGATGTTCATGGTCATCTGTGTGTTGACCTGGACTGTGGCTGGTGCCCAGCCCGGAATTGCGGAGATGCAACAGGCCAGGAGTTTTATCAGGGAATCATTTTTTTCCATGAGGGACCTGTCACTTGTATTGGCTGCACTCATTTCGATCATTGGCGCAGTCCATGTGTACCATAAGATGCAGATGGGGAAAGATGTTAGTGCCGATATCCCTGCATGGTTCTTTTCAGCACTGTTCATCATCGTCATCCATATTGTGCTGGTGCACGTCTTCGGGCTCTGAGCCAAAGTTTCCTGACCGCTGTAAGCGGTTTTTTTATTTCATAACCATTCAATTAATCCCAATCAAATGAAAAAAATCAAAAATTTAAGATTCATTATTTTTTTATACCTGTGCACGATCAATGGATACGTTATCGCACAGAGTGGTGTAAACGGTCTGAACACCGCTACCAGTACACTTAAAACTTATGTAGATCCGGCTACCAATATTGCATTGGTGATCGGTGGACTGGTCGGCATCGTTGGTGGTATCCGGGTGTATTCCAAATGGAACAGCGGAGATCAGGATATCAACAAGGAGCTGATGGGCTGGGGAGGTTCCTGTCTCTTTCTGGTACTCTCGTCCCTTATCGTTAAAGCTTTCTTTGGACTATAGCTATGGAGGGGTTTTTTCCAGTTTACAGAGGCCTACAGCGGCCATTGACCTATAAAGGTTTTAAAGGACGTTTTATTTATTGGGGCGTAGGTATCCTGTTGCTTTCGTTGGTTACAGGTGCGCTGACCATGGCGCTCATCAATATGTATATAGGAGCGGTGATTATGATCTCGCTGATCATCGGTGGCTTTTTTTACATCGGGATGTGTCAAAAAAGGGGACTGCACAACAAGACCCGTTCTTTTGGGATCTATCTCCAGATCAACCATCTCTCAAAAATCAATCTTTATGGTAAGACAAAAAGAATTTAGAATACCCTACCTCGGTATTGATATAGATGCTGAGCTGGATATTTTATACGGTCTGAACGGTGAATTTTCTGTACTGATCGATATTACCAATCCCGTGCTCAGGTTTGGAGGTGATCATGGAGCTTATGATAATTTTCATGAACTTTTCGCTAACCTGTCCAGGGTTGTTGGCGAAGGTCATATCATTCAGAAGCAGGATATCATCTATAAGGCCGAATACCAGTACAAGGTTGCAGATGAATATCTACAGGACAGTTATAACAGACATTTTGAAGGAAGACCATATGTAAAACTCCAGACAGTACTGACCATTACCAGGCAGGTCAAAAAAGGGGCGTTATTTGTGCATGATAAAAAGTCGCTTGCTGAGTTTAAAACAACTGTTGTCAAGGTTATTGGACTGCTGGGCAATGCAGGAATGGAACCAAGGGTGCTGAGGGAAAGAGAGATCAACCTATTTATCATGAGGATTATGTCCATGCAGTTTGGTGAGGAAAGCATTTCATTGGACAATTATCATCCCACTGATACCGAGGTAAATATTGGGACCCGTTCTTTCCGTTCGATACCGCTGATCAATATCGATCAGGTCGATCTTCCTGCCATGCTTCCAACATCGGTAAAGCTATCGGACAAAGAAAGTCTTAAGGGATTTCCTACCGATATACTTTCGTTTCTTTTTAAAGTACCGGACTGTTCCTCCGTTCTGTATAACCAGATTCTCGAAATACCTTCGCAGACCATGACGGTCAGGCAGATGGAACTTAAACGGAAAAGGCATAGTGGAATACCCGATCCTGCAAATAATCTGTGTGTAGAGGATATTTCTTTATTATTGGATGATGTGGCCAGGGATGGCAGGTTACTGATCCATGCGCATTTTAATATCGTTGTATGTGCAGAAAGATCATTACTCAACAGGGCTTATAATTATATTGAAAGCGCGCTGTTCCGGACCGGGATTATCCCGAGCAGGAATGCCTATAACCAGCTGGAGTTGTTCAGGACGGCACTGCCTGGGAATGCTGCCGAACTCAGAAAGTATGACTGGTTTCTGACCACTGCCGAAGCTGCTATATGTCTTTTGTTAAAAGAAAGCCTTTCCAGGGATGAGCAATCGGGATTTCTCGTCCGTTTTACCGACAGGTCCGGAATCCCGATCGCAATTGATCTTGCGGATCTGCCAATGTCTTCTGGAAGGATCACAAACCGGAATAAATTCGTTCTTGGTCCGTCTGGTACCGGTAAGTCCTTTTTCATGAATTCACTGTGCGAACAGTATCTGCTATACAATGTGGATATCGTCATCATTGATACCGGTCATTCCTATTCAGGGCTGTGCCAGTATGCCGGCGGCAGGTATATCACTTATAGCGATAACGGTCCCATAACGATGAATCCTTTTACCATTAGCGAGGAAGAGTACAATATTGAAAAGAAGGAATTTATCCTGGTGCTGATCCTCCTTTGTTTAAAAGGGCCGGAAGGTGATGCCAGTCAGTTAGAGAGGGATGTGATCTCTGAAGTGATTACTTCTTATTATGCAAAATGGTTTTCAATGGGAGAATCTTCAGGGATCAAAAAACTCAATTTTGATTCTTTTTATGCTTATGCAATGGAAAAGATCCCAATGATCATGAAGGAGAATGCTGTTCCTTTTGATTTTGAAGGCTTCCGTTTTATCATGCGGAAATTCTGCACTGGTGGAGAATTCGGTGCCATACTTAATGAAGATGCCGATAAATCCCTGTTGAATGAACGGTTGGTCATATTTGAAATTGACAGCATCAAGGAGCATGCTTTGCTTTTTGCAATTGTAACGCTGAATATAATGGACATCTTCATCCAGAAAATGCGCTACAGGAATTTTCAGCGGAAATCATTGGTCATTGAGGAGGCATGGAAAGCGATTTCATCACCCCTAATGGTAGGTTTCCTGGTATATGTCGATAAAACGGTCAGAAAATTCTGGGGAGAATTGATACTGGTGACCCAGGATCTTGCGGATGTGATAGGCAATGCCGTGGTAAAAGATACCATTATAAGCAGTTCAGATACCGTAATCCTGCTCGATCAGGCCAAATTCCGCGACAATTACAATGAAATAGCGGCGATGCTCTCTATTTCAAAGACGGAAAGGAACAAAATTTTCAGCACCAATCAACTGGATAACCGTGAAGGCAGAAGCCCCTTTAAGGAAGTGTATATCAGAAGGGGAGACGTAGGAGAGGTATATGGTGTAGAGGTTTCACTTCAGCAGTACCTGACCTATACCACGGAAAAACCCGAAAAGCTGGCCGTGCAAAGTTATGTGGCACAGTTCGGTTCTTATCCCGCGGCACTAGATGTCTTTATTGCTGATTTTAAAAGTTCCGGACTTTCTCTAGTTGAGTTCTTTAAACAGATCAATTCGGGAGCGTCTGAATTATAAATCAACGCTTAAACAACTTAAATCATGAAAGTAATTCTAATTATTTTTTGTGCTTTTTTATGCAGGAGCATAAATGCACAGACGCTTTATGTGGATCCGGTTACTTCGGCAGCCATTGCCGGTCATTCGGGGATTATCAACAGGCAATTGGACCGTACCAACGACAATTTAAGCCTGATCTCAAGGGGGCAGCTATTGGTGACCGGGCAGCTTGTTGTCGTGAACGATATGCAGGATAGGATATATCGGGGACTTACGGAAGTGTCGGCAATACTCAACAACCTGATGTCTGTAAAGGAGATTACCGATATCGGGCTTGATATTGTCACGGATGTAGAAAAGGCTGTTGAACTTGGGAAGTCCAATCCGGTGCTGCTGTTGTTTGCCGAGCAGAACGCCCGTGAATTCAAGACAAGGGCGGTCAGGCTTGGTTCAGAGGTTGGCGCTTTTGTCCTAAAGGGTGGTAGGGATAACCTGATGGATGCCGGGGAACGCTCGAAATTGCTGAATCGTATAGCAGCTGAAATGCGTATCCTCAGGGGGACTTCTTATGGGATGCACCGGGCGATGTACTGGGCAAAGATGCGGGGGATTTTCGCCTCGGTCAATCCCTGGTCTGATTGGGTAAATATCGATGTCCGCATCGCAAACGACATTTTATCAGGGGCTAAATACTTAAAGAAATGAGGGGGCTGGTTATGCTTTTGATTTTTTCTCTGTGTGTGCACATAGTAAAATCGCAGCAAAAAGCACTCAATATCCCGGCAATCCATCAGCTCGTTTCGGATTCTAAAAGTGAGCATGAGCGGCAATCAAGGGCAAGGGATGCTCAGGTGGTCAATACTGTTAATGAACAGGCGAACAGGACCCTTCTGGCAAAGCTTAAGAACCGTTACCGGGAACTGCAGTCACGGTTTAATATTATCGGTACCGCAATCGATGTACTTAATATCGGAACTCAGGCAGCGCCTATGGTGAGTCAGATCGTCCGGGATCAATACAGGTTATATGAACTGGGCAGGAACAATCCTGCACTGTTGCCATTGGTAGTACAGAGCGAGATTGACGTGCTAGAAAAATCGCGTGACCTGCTTTATTATCTGACTGGGCTTACGGCAAGTCTGGGAGCGGTGAACCAAATGAAATCTTCGGACAGGCGAATATTGTTTGACCATGTGCTTTTCGAGCTTTCCGTTTTGAGCAATCTGGCGACCGCAATAGTCCGGAGCCTTGAATATGGAAGTATTTCGGCAATGATCAAAAATGCCAATCCATTTTCGCAGTATATAGATATTGACCGAGCAATCGTAAAGAATATTCTTGAAAATGCCAAATACCTGAAAAAATGAAACTAATATTTTATGTAATGATTTTTTGCATGAGCCCTTTCGTGCTCTTAGCGCAGCGTGTGGTTTTTGATGCAAGGCATCTAGCTACGGTCAATGAAAACGCGGTTGTGAGGAATGCTGCTGAGATCAGCCATAACGAACTGCTCAGCAAGATCAATAAATCACTGGACAACATCAATATTAATACTTCCAGTATCGTTCTGGCCCAGAGCATGATCTATTCCTCCCTGTCCAATGTAAATGCTGCCTTAAAGAATGGCCTGGCACTACGCGATATGTATGCCGTGTGCGAAGAGATTATTGGTTATGGTAGGGAAATGGGCAAGCTCGGTGTTAATGAACCTTACCTCTTGCTATTCAGTGAGGAGATCATCAGGGACATTACAAGGCGGAGCGCAAAGATGATGACCGAGATTTCTGGCTTTGTGCTCAAAGAGGGGCAGAATATTCTGATGGACTATAACAGTAGGGATGAATTGATTGCAGGTATCAGGGCTGATCTTCAGATCATACGTGGGCTGGTTTACGGCGCATGGAAAGCAATGTATTGGGCGAAGGTCAGTGGGGTGATCAAGATGCTCAACCCATTTCAAGGTTTTATCAACCGTGATGTACAGATCGTATCCGACATTATTAGAAAAACGAGGTATTTAAAAAAATAATATTAAAGCTATGAAGAATTTATTGATGGTCTGGATGCTGCTGACTACAGTTATCTCAGTCCAGGCGCAAAAACAGATCAGGGATGAAAGTATTGTCAACCAGCAGGAACGCATGGTATTTAAACAGTGGGACAGAAAAAAGTTTACGCCCACTTCCGGCTTTCTTGGCCTTAATCCGTATTACTGGTTGACCTGGGGGCTTCATCCCAACTATCCCAAAACGGATTTACGTCCATTAGGGCCGGTAGGTACACAGAATCAGCGCCTCGTTTCGGTAACGGGAATGCAGCAAATAGATAAGAATTATGAGCTGCAGTCTGATACCCTGGCGCAGACTTCGCTTTTACAGATTGCGGGAATGTCAGGAATGCTTTCCGCTACAGATCCACTCTGGATACTTTATTATTCCCAGCAGCTTAAAGGGGTAACAGATTTTGATCCTGGAAAATTGCTTGCAGCTGTTCCACAGATTGCAAGAGCGCAGATCATTGTTAATGGTAGCCTGGACTGGTACACCCGCGAAATGGCTATCCTTTCAGAAAGGCTCGAAGCAGCTCGGACAACAACATTGGAAAGGGGGAAGAGGATTTTATCTTATCACAGGCTGCTCGCAGAATACCGAAGGATATCGTCACTATGGAACGATAAGGTCATTGCAGCTGCCCGAGAACCTGCTCGGGTAAAGATCCGGCAGGATCTGGCCGGTCAGGAAATAAAGATAGATGGCTGGACACCGGAATCAGATGTCAGGACGGCAAAAGAAATCCTTAATAAAAGAAAATTTTAAACCAAAAGGGAAATGAAAAAGATTTTATTGTTAGGCATGGTCATGCTGACTACTGGTTTAGCATTTGGGCAGAGCACCGATTACCGTAGGTCCTTTGAGTTTCTACAGGGAAACGGAGTATATGAAGAAGGGGTGATGGTGATCTTAAAAGGATTAAAGGATTCGATATGGACTCATTTTGATATGTTCATTGCCGATGCCAAGGCTTTGGCAGCGATCTTTATGATTATCTTTTTTGCGATCAAATCCTATGAAATGATAGCCGGGGATAAAAAGCTGGAAATTATGCCGCTTTTAAGACCTTTCGGTCTGGTCATGATCATACTTTGGTGGGGTGCATTTGTTAAAATGGTTGCTTTCCCAACAGACCTTGTGGCCGCGAGGACCGAAACGATGTTTAATAGTGAGCAGGCCGAGGTCAATTCGCTCAGGCTTATCCGTGCCGATTATATGCAGAAGGTCGCGAATTCACTATACAGTTTTCAGGCGGAAACCGAAATGGCGGAAAAGGAGTCTGATACCTGGATGGGCAGGGCATGGGATTCGGTAACCAGCACAGTAAAGGAGGGGATGTCGACAGTGGTCAGTCCTGTAATAGAACTGAAGAACCGTCTGAAGATCGGCATGCAGTTGTTGCTGACCCAATTGCTTGAGCTGCTGGGTATATGGATTCTGAGACTGGCAACCTATGTGATATTTATGATCCAGATTATATATTCCACCATACTGATTATTTTGGGACCTTTTGCCGTTGCTGTCAGTATACTGCCGGCTTTCCGTGATTCCTTAAGCACCTGGATCGCACGCTTTGTATCAGTCAATCTTTATCTGGGCATTGCCTATCTGATTATGTACCTGGTGGCGCTGCTGCAGAAATATGCGATGACCACTGAGATCAGCAGGTATAAGGAACTTATCGGTGAAAACGGAGAAGCTGCCAATCTGGAAAAAATGGCCTGGTTTGCAGGCAACGGTATCCTTTCCTTTGGGACGGTAATTGTGAGTTTTCTGATTGGTGCCATCTGTATGTTTACTGTGCCGAGTATTTCCACATGGATCATATCCACATCAGGTATCAGTTCTGCAGCTTCCAATTTTGGCCGTGGATCGCAGACCGTTATCGGTATGGCCAAAAAGGCTACCGGTAAATTCTTTTAAACCATAATCCAACAATCATGATCATTAAAAATATTGAGTCCAAGATACGTTTGGCTACCATTGTTTCTATAGGCAGTCTGGTCTGTGCCTTTCTGATCTGTATTTCGACTGGTTTTTTTGCTTATAAGCAGATTGAGGTTGCGAGAAAGAGTATCTACATTTTTGAAAACAATGTACCGGTACTGGCCAGACAGACCGATGAACAGCTGATCCGGCCTGCGGTTTACCGCGGACATGTGGAACTTTTTCATTCACTCTTTTTTTCGCTAACCCCGGATGACAGGTATATCGATTATCAGATGAAAAAGGCAATGTACCTCATCGATGAGTCTGGGATGCAACAATACCTGAACCTGAAGGAAAAAGGATATTTCAGTTCTATACTTTCCAGTAGTTCAGTGCTGACCCTTCAGACCGATTCAATCTATATCGATGTCAAAAAGAGGTATTTCCGCTATTATGGAAAGCAACGGATTGAGCGCAGAAGCTCCATTGTTACCCGTTCAATGATTACAGAAGGTTACTTAAGGGATATTCCGAAAAGCGATAACAACTTGTACGGGGTACTGATCATTTCCTGGAAAACACTTGAAAATAAAGATATCGAAAATGTTCAGAAAAATCCGATCTAACAGGGCACCTGACAGGACGGTTCCTGTCGAGCTCTACCATGAATTCCGTCCTTATCTGATTCTGTTGCGCAGAAGAATGGTGCGGCAATTAAAGACATATCCAAAACAGGTATTTGTGCTGATGGTCATACTGGTCATTTTTTCGGTACTGTATTCATTTGACGTACTGTCTTTGAATGATAAAAAGGAAGTTAAGGCGGTCGTTTTTATTAATCGGGAAAAGAGTAGTAAACCGTCTTATTCCATTAATGATGGGTTATCAAGGATCAGTACAACAGGAGCTAAACTTAGAAAAACGCTGGAGATCAGAAAGCAGGTGGATTCGGTTTTGGATAGGAAAACACTGAATAGTGCTGATTCTGCTTTTCTGGAAGCAAAACTAGAGGAGCTTAGAAAGCTCCGTTAACCAAAATGTTATGAAATTAGATTTTAAAAATCCAAGGTACATCATACCACTGATTGCCGTTCCTTTTCTATGTCTTTTCTTTTTCGTGTACCGGCAGAGCACATCGAAAAAACAGATAGTAAGGGCTGAAAAGGATATCAGCGGAAACCTTGCAGAAATATCGGACCAGGTCCGCGAGCGAGGACTTTCCGATAAGCTGGAAGCCTACAAGAACAGCTATAAGGAAGCTGATGGTTACTCGGCAATCAAAACAGTCGGCGATGAACAGCTACCACAAGTAGAGATGGCGAGTTCGTATTCTGATAGGGAGAAAAACAGACTCGATTCAATTGAAGAATCCATCAAAAAACAGGCCTATGTGCCTATGCAGCAAATTAGGAAACCTTTATCTACATATTCTCGAACCGAAAGCGGTATTGGCAATAGGCCGGAAGACCGGGCCGTGGCACAGGTACTGGCAAGCTTGGCGGAGGCAAGAAACAGGGAAAGGCCACCATCCATTGGTACGACAAAGGAAACTGATCCGATGGACCTTTTTAAAAAGCAGATGGCCTATATGGATAGCGTGCAAAAGGTGAATGACCCTGCTTATACCGACCTGCAGAAGGAAAAAAAGAGAAAGCAGGAGGAACTCGTCAAAGATCAGAAGGTTCTTCCTGTTTCCAAATTCTCTGCCGTTAAATCTGATTTCAATACACTTATCGCCAGTGATAACAGGGAGATGATCACAGCGATCATTGATGAGGATGTTACCGGGTATTCTGGGTCAAGGATTAGACTAAGGCTGCTTGAAGAGGTATATGCAGGCAAATTACAGTTGCCAAAAGGGACATACATGTATGCCAGGATCAGCGGTTTTTCCGAGCAGCGTGTCCAGTTAGAGATCAGTTCTGTGTTATGTGCTGGAAAGATTCTGCCGATAAAACTCATGGTTTATGATATGGATGGCCTGCCCGGTTTATATGTTCCTGCTTCAGCTTTTAGAGAGTTCTCCAAAGGTCTTGGCTCAAGCCCGGTCCAGGGATTCAATACCATGGGTAGCGGCCAGGGCCAGAACGAGTTTGTGATGAGCACAGTTGACAGGCTTTTCCAGTCATCCTCTTCCGCCATTGCCAATATGGTCAAAAAAAACAGGGCAAAATTAAAGTATAACAACCAGGTATTTCTTGTCGATCCACAAGATCTTCAGGGCCAAAAATAAAAAGATATGAAAAATAAAATTTTAACAGCCATACAGATCCTTGCTATGGCAGGGAACCTTTTTGCGCAAGTTTCAGGTAATATGGTTGGATCAACGTCAGAGATCCCAAAGATTTTTATCAAGCGGTCTCTTACACTGCATTTTCTTGCTCCGGAAAAGATTACATATGTCGACATTCCAAAGGGACTCATTGGCGACCTGCCTGATAAAAACCTACTGAGGGTTAAAATTCCTGATTCTGCTAAAATTAAAGACGCATTCATAGGCGTACTCACCATCCTTGGAGAAAAAAGGATCAAACAGTATGCACTGATTTATGATGACAGGCCGGAAACTGCCTTCAATCCGCTGATCGATATCAGCATTGGTGGAATGAGGGCGATTGACCCGAAAGCCTCGACAATATCAAGTAGCGAGCTCGACAGTATTTCCAGAGCGATGCTGGAACATATACCAATTAAGGGTGAGGTGAGAAAAAAGAAAAATGGTATGCGCGCGGTGTTAAATGGCATTAGTACACTTGGAGAATATATTCTTCTGGATATCGGATTTGACAACGCAACCGATATCCCATATGAGATTGATGGGCTGAGGTTCCGCATCGAAGATGAGAAACAGCATAAGGCTACAACAGTACAGTCACTGGAAATTGTTCCGGTATCGTGCCAGCTAAATATCCAGACCTTTGAAAAAAGGTACAGGAACATTTTTGTCCTGCACAGGATGACCTTTCCAGACCATAAGCGGCTTAAGATAGAATTGTCCGAAAAGCAAATCTCAGGCCGCTCCATCACCTTTGATATCCGCTATTCCGATATCCTTAAGGCCAAAAAGATCACCATTTAAATATTGTTTATATGGAAGAGACCAGGGAAATCCAGAAACTCCACGGTTTTCTACAGTGCTTGATCTATTTTGCAATCGCACTGGAGATAAGTGTTTTTGTTTATCTGGGTGCCCCGTTCTGGGGCATTTTCAATGTTGGGTTAGTAAGGATCAAGACAGTAATTATTTATCAAGAGCTTATCTATAGTAAACTTTCTGTGCTATTATTGATCTGTCTTGTCAGTATCGGAACATTATCGAAAAAACAACTAGACTTTGATCCGAAGACAAAAGTAGTTTATCCCCTAAGCCTTGGTCTGCTCCTCTATTTTGGTAGTATTTTATTTTATGGAAAATCAGGCCAGGAACTGTTTGCATATACTTCGACAATGGATCTTTTCTACATCACATTTTCCTTTGTCGGTGCAATCCTGATCAGTATTTCTATGGACAATGTCTCCAAGATCATCAGGTCTGGACTAGGCAAGGATAAATGGAATGTTGAGGCCGAAAGTTTTATGCAGCAGGTTAAAAAGGTCGAAAATCCTTACTCAGTAAATATACCGATGCTTTTCTATTATAAAAGGAGAGTGCGGAGGGGCTGGGTAAACCTTGTCAATCCTTTCCGTGCAACACTTCTTATTGGCACCCCGGGTTCGGGCAAGTCTTTTTCGGTCGTAAATCCCTTTATCCGTCAGATGATCGCCAAATCATTTACTGTATGTCTGTATGACTTTAAGTTTCCTGATCTGGGTAGGATTGCTTACTACCACTTTTTGCAGGGAAAGAAAAGAGGCAAACTGAAGGATTTTAATTTTCATGTGCTTAACCTGACTGATGTCGAAAAAAGCAGAAGGATAAATCCCTTCCGGTGCGATTATATAGCGATGCTTGCGGATGCTTCAGAGACAGCCGAAGGTACTGTTGAAGCCCTTAAAAAAGGAGATAAGGCAAGTGGGAGTGATGCTTTCTTCACACAGTCAGCTATCAATTTTTTAGCTTCTTGTATATATTTTATGAGCAGGTATGAAAAAGGAAAATATTCGAGTCTTCCACATGTAATGGCTTTTTTAAACCGGTCTTATGAAGAGATTTTTACTGTGCTTTTTACCAATCCAGAGTTGGTTTCACTGCTGTCGCCTTTTAAGTCTGCATTTGCAGCAAAGGCCTTTGATCAGCTGGAAGGGCAGATTGGAACGCTAAAGATATTCATGAGCCGAATGGCTACAAAAGAAACATTCTGGGTTTTTTCGGGTGATGATTTCAACCTGAAAATTTCTGATCCCACATCGCCTGGCATATTGGTTCTGGCAAACGATCCCAATACCCAGAATATCAATTCCGCATGTTATTCTGTAGTGATTAACCGCCTTACCAGGCTGATCAATTCAAAGGGCAACCTTCCATCGGCAATTCTACTTGATGAAGGGCCTACTATTTTTGTTCATCGGATAGAGAATCTTATCGCAACGGGAAGATCTAATAAGGTTGCTGTATTGATAGGAATGCAGGAATTGCCACAGTTCAAACAGCAGTATGGAAAAGATACGGCAACAACAATAACTTCCGTGGTTGGCAATGTACTGTCCGGTTCTGCAAGGAACAAAGAAACGCTTGATTGGCTGGAAAGAATCTTCGGTAAATCTAAACAGATTGGTGAAAGTATTTCAATAGATAGGAGCAAAGTATCCAAATCAATCAGTGAAAAGCTGGAAGTGCTGATTCCTGCGGGAAAGATTACGACACTTGGCGCTGGGGAGTTAGTGGGATTACTTGCAACGGATGCGGATGTTAAATATACCGGTGAGTATGACACATCTGCCATTAACTGCAAAATAAACCTGGATCTAAAAGAAATTAAAGAGGAGGAAGAAGGATATGTTGAACTGCCTGTTTTTTACGACTTCGGAGGGAAGAAGGAAGAAATCCTTACACGGAATTTTTTGCGCATCAATAAGGAAATCGAAATGTTGGTTGCTGCTTTTATGTAGTCTTTTATTGATCAGTGCTAACGGATATGGAGCTGTTCAGGATACCACTATTTTTACAAGCTGGTACGCAACACTTCCACTTAAGGTGTTCAAACTGAATTCTGCTTTTGGTATCAGGACTCATCCGGTTACTGGACAGGATTCTTTTCACAAAGGAATAGATATAGCCGGTAAAAACGAGGTTGTTGTTTCTGTACTCCCCGGAATAATTGATAAAACTGGCTATTCCTCCATAATGGGCAATTATGTCGCTGCGAGATATGGGGGTTATATCGTTTATTACGCCCACTTATCAAAAGTATATTGCTCCGCTGGCCATGTTGTTCTCACGGGCTATCCTATAGGGTTTACCGGATCAACGGGCAGGACAACTGGCGAACACCTGCACCTGTCTGTGCTTCGCGGTGGGATGAGCGTTAATCCGCTTTATTTTCTATTGATCATCCTATCCAAGTCAGGCGGTGAACTCAAACGCTATTTATACGGTGGATAAACAAATTAAAAATTGTAGCCACTAGAGTTTTAATCCAAATTTTTAAATGAATCAATATGCAGACTGCAAACTTGAATGTGCGGGATCTTCCGGTTGAAGATCTGCGCGAACTTGGACTGTTTATGGAGGGAGAAATCACACTTCCTAAAAAAGATATAGATGCCCTGTTGTCCGGAATGCGGACCGGGCTCGTCAGGCTAAATGATATTAATCATAATGGAATTGAAATAAAGGAAATGAGCGTGAAACTTTCCCTGACCAAAAATGCCCAGGGAAAAGCTGAACTTTTGGTACATCCAGTTTATAAGCAGAGCAACCTTCCTTCAATTATTTCCCGCGGGGAAGGAGATGATTTACTGACCGGTTTAAAGGCCAATCTCATTAAAGAAACCACTGAGAACGGACAGCAGAAGAAGCTAATGGTGGAATATGATTGGGATACACGTGAATATATTGTCACCGATACCTCAAGGCTACGGGTGCCTGATATGATCAACGGCATGCCTCTCACCCCATATCAGAAAGAACGGTTCGGTAACGGCAGGCAGATTGAAATGCCCGACGGGACTACTTTCCAGGCCAGTAGCACTACTCCGGATGGAATCCGCTCCAATAGATTGGCACTGGTTGTCTCTCTTCTAATGGACGGTGGCTTATCTTATCTCCTATTGACAGGACTAAAGGCGATGGTAGGAGATAGGGGGCTGTTGCCTCAAAAAGATGAGCGGAATGAAAATTATCATAAAGCGCTTCAGGCAGCGGTAGCGGAGAAGTCCACCCCAAAAAGTTCTATAGAAAAAACCACACCAATAGCTAGCAATAGTGAGTACTCGCGTGGTTATGGCAGATCAGGGCTATCAAGATAACCCTTTTTATATACAATAGTAATCAACAGAATTTTAAACCTTTAATTTTTATGTCATGAATGAGAATAATTTGGATTATCTCCAAAATACCCTGAAATATCTGGGCTTTGGAGAATCACTTTCAGAGAAGCTTAAGGCAGCTATAACGAAAGAGTTGCCAGAGTTTTCCTTAAATTTTGATAACCTGCAAACAGCCCCAAATGCGAAGGACAAACCTGAACTGGCAGATACAGTTTCTTATATCCTCGATTTTTCAAAGAGTAAAGAAACAGACATGTATTTTTTTAATAAATATCAGGCTTCCCTTCAAAAGCCAGGGCAAGATGCTAGGCTCGAACAGACCTTTTATATTAATAAAGGAAAAGGAGTTACCGCCAAAGAAAGTTATAATTTGCTTTCCGGGCGAGCTGTAAACAAAGATGTCGTTTTAAAAAGTGGGGAAAAAGCAAACCTTTGGCTTAAGCTGGATTTTACCGAACATTCTCCAGAAAAAGGATATGCGTTAAATAGTTATGGTCAGCAGTATGGATTTGATCTAAAAGAAGCCGTAGATAAATTCAAAATCCAGGATATGGAAAAACAAGGATTTAGGGATCAGTTACTGAAAAGCCTTGAACGTGGCAATCTGCATGAGGTTTCATTTATGAAGAATGGAAAAGAAACAACCGGTTTTGTAACGGCCAATCCACAATTCAAAACCTTAGATTTCTACGACCGTGATTTGGGGCAGGTCTACAGTAAAGCTGTTGACCGCCGTGAGCCTCTCCTAAAAGGGGAAAAAGAAAAAGCAATTGCGGGTGAGATGGAGCTTCAGGTGGAAGAAAAAAAAGGACGGGGTAGATAGTTTGTGGAGCACATTTTTTGTAATGCAGGGGATTTCGGTCCCCTGTTTTTGTGTGGGCTAATCTTTTTTGAAGGAAAGAAATATGGAAATTTTAATCTAATTAATAGATAATGAAATTTGGCAATTACGCAAAGTTGACTCCGGAACAGGCAATAGAGAGACTAAAAAAGAAAGACATTGCAATTTCACGGGATCAAGCAATAAAAATTTTGGAATTTATGGACTGTTTTGCAAAAATAATGATTCGGCAATACGTTAAATAGTTGTTGTTTTTGTTGATAAAATGGCGTTAAAACTTTTGTTTTAACGCCATTTATTTTTTATATTGATTGGTTATCAATTAGTTGTATTATGTATTTGAAAATAGCAGATTTATATATTAGAGTCAGTACTGACGAGCAAAAGGACAAAGGTTATTCACAACGCGACCAAGAGGAGAGGCTCAGGAAATATTGCGATGTTAACAAGGTAAAGATAAACCAAGTTTATATCGAAGATTATTCCGCTAAGACCTTCAACAGACCGAAATGGCAGTTGCTAATGAAAAATCTGAAAAAAAATAAATCTGTGCCGGTCAATCAACTTCTATTTACAAAATGGGACAGATTTAGCCGTAATACAGCTGATGCATATCAAATGATAAATGCTTTAAAGATCCTGGGTGTCGAGGCTCATGCAGTTGAACAGCCCCTAGATTTGTCAGTACCAGAAAATAAGATGATGCTAGCCTTTTATTTAGCTGTTCCTGAGGTAGAGAATGACAGAAGATCGTTAAACGTTTTTTATGGGATGCGCAGAGCTAAAAAGGAGGGGAGGTGGATGGCAACTGCACCTATTGGATATATTAATAAAACTAGTGAAACTGGTATAAAATACATAACCCCCCATCCCATTTATGGAACAATAATGAAGGATGCCTTTGAAGAATTAGCGAAGGGACAACTTGCGATTAACGAGATTTGGAGAAAGGCTTCGTCAAAAGGTCTAAAGTGTGGGAAAAATCAATTTTGGGTGTCTATGAGAAATCCCGTGTACTGTGGTAAATTATTTATTCCGAGGCATCTGGATGAAGATGCAATGATCGTTCAAGGTCAACATCAGCCTATTATTACAGAACTATTATTTAATGAAGTTCAGGATGTTATGGATGGTAGAAAGACCCATAACCGGGGAAGCATAATGAGTCCAGAACAACTTCCTTTACGCGGATTTTTATTATGCCCTATTTGTGGAAGAAACCTGACCGGGAGCCCTTCAAAAGGAAAATATAAAAGCTATTTCTATTATCACTGTATTTCGCCGTGCCGATTTAGAATTAATGCAATAAAAGCAAATAAAGTTTTTGAACAAGGGTTGTCTAACCTCAAACCTATTGATGGTATGCTAGATCTATATGAAGATGCTATTAGGTATAATTTCGACGCAATGGTTAAGGGCAGTTCTGAGAAGAAACGGATAACCAAAATGGATATGGAGGCATTAAACAATAAGATAGATAAGATAAGAGAGCTATTGATTAATGATCAAATCTCCCCTGAAGATTATGGTGTTATCAAAAAGCAGTTGGAAGAAAAGATCTACAATTTAAAGAAAAACCTAAATTCTTTTGATAAAAAACAGGACGATTTAAATAACCTTATCAAAAATTTATCGAACACCCTTTTAAACATCGAGAAGGCATATTTTGAGGCCGAAATAGGCCTAAAACGTGAAATTATAGCTGCAATTTTCCCCGAAAAATTAGTGTATTATGAAGACGGTTATCGAACACCTAGATTGAACGAAGGTGTTGAGTTAATATGTCTGATTAATAACGAGTTACGTAAAATAAAAAACGAGACAAACAGCGTAAAAACTGATTTGTCTCGTGAGGTGCTCCCGACGAGATTCGAACTCATATCGATGGTACCGGAAACCATAATTCTATCCATTGAACTACGGGAGCATAAGGCTGCAAATATAGAAAAATCAAAATCATTTCATTACAAAAACAAGTCTATTTTTAATCTGTAAGTTCATATCAAAATTAACTTCCTGCTGTTGAGATATTTTTTATGTTAAAAAATGATTAAATCATAAAGCAACGGGCTGCTTTATTGAGTTTATTCCCCTTTATTTTTAATTTAAGAAACCTTTCTGGCTAATTTTAAACCTTCACCGTTGGCTTTTTAAGAAATAAAAATGCACCTTTGCGAACCGTTAATAGAGGTTTAGGCATGTAATAAATTAGATTGTATTTTATGGAAGAATTGGTTGTGGAAGAGATTCAGGAACTGCTTGAAAAAGAAAATGATAAGGCTTTAAAGCAATATCTCGATCAACTGAATATTTCGGATGTTGAAGAACTGATTGATGAACTTCCACAATATGCAGCTAAATTTATCGAAACCTTATCCCTTAACCGGGCGGTAAACGTTTTTCGGATTCTGGATTTCCCTACGCAAGAGCGTATCATTAAAAAACTTTCGGGCAATAAACTCAATCAGATTATCAAAGATCTACCACCCGATGACCGTACAGCGCTTTTTAGCGAGTTAAAAGGCGATGTGGTAAAAAAAATGATTACGCTTTTACCACCCGAAGAACGTAAAGAATCGCTTGCACTTTTAGGCTACAAAGAAGATAGTATTGGCCGTTTAATGACGCCCGATTACATCGCCGTAAAACCCGAATGGTCTATCACCAGGGTTTTGGCGCACATCAGGCGTTATGGAAAAAACTCCGAAACCATTGATGTAGTATATGTGATCGATAAAGAAGGAGTACTGTTGGATGATATCAGGATCCGTGAGGTTTTACTGGCCGATCCTGAAGCAATTATCGGCGAACTTACCGATAAACGTTTTATTGCCCTAAAAGCAAACGATCCTCAGGAAGATGCAATCAATATCTTTAGGATGAACAACCGTGTGGCTTTACCTGTGGTAGATGAAAATAACATTCTTTTAGGTATTGTTACCGTTGATGATATTTTATGGATTGCAAATGAGGAATATACAGAAGATATGCACAAAATTGGGGGTACTGAGGCTTTGGATGAACCTTATCTCGATATCCCAATCCTAAAACTGGTTAAAAAACGTGCAGGATGGTTAATTGTACTCTTTTTAGGCGAAATGTTAACCGCAACAGCTATGCAGCACTTCGAAATTGAACTCGAAAAAGCAGTAGTATTATCGCTTTTTATTCCATTGATTATGAGTAGTGGCGGTAACAGCGGTTCCCAGGCTTCAACCTTAATTATCCAAGCCATGGCCTTAGGTGAAGTAACCATCGCAGAATGGTGGCGCGTAATGCGACGTGAATTGGTTTCTGGAGCTTTGCTGGGCATTATTTTAGGCACGATTGGTTTTATCCGCATTGTAACCTGGCAAGAGTTGCACCTCTATAATTATGGTCCGCATTGGTTTTTAATTGCAGCTACCATATTTTTTACCCTTGTTGGCATTGTATTATGGGGCAGTTTAATCGGTTCGATGATGCCAATTATTTTGAAAAAACTGAAATTAGATCCAGCAACCTCATCAGCGCCATTTGTAGCCACTATGGTTGATGTTACCGGGATTGTGATCTATTTCAGTGTTGCCGTATTAATTTTAAAAGGCGTTTTACTCTAAATCTAAATCATGCAAAAGAAAATTACCACACTTTTTACCGATATCGGTGGCGTTTTATTAACCAATGGCTGGGACAGGCATGCAAGGGGAGAAGCTTCTGTTCTTTTTAACCTCGACTCGGTTGATCTCGAAGAGCGCCATCATCTTACCTTCGATACCTATGAGGTAGGTAAATTAACCCTTGATGAATATTTGGAGCGTATCGTTTTCTTCGAAGAACGTAGCTTTAGCTACGATGATTTTAAGGAGTTTATGTTCAAAAAATCGCTTCCTTATCCAGAAATGATTCAGTTGATCTGCGATTTAAAAAAGAAATATAACCTAAAAGTAGCCGTAATCAGCAACGAGGGCAGAGAACTAAACCAATACCGCATCAATACCTTTAAACTGAACGAATTTGTCGATTTTTTCGTGTCATCTAGTTTTGTGCATTTCCGTAAACCCGATGCCGATATTTTTAAGGTGGCCATCGATATTTCGCAGAGCGATGTAGAAACGAGTTTATATATTGATGACCGTATGCTTTTTGTACAGGTTGCTGAAGGTTTAGGTTTAAAAGGCATTCATCATACCGATTACGAAGATACTAAGGTACAGTTGGCCGCTTATGGGTTAGCGGTTTAATTTTGAAGTTATTTCCCGCAGATCTCGCTGATTCACGCAGAATAAATTAACCAAATGACCGTCATTCCCGTGCATACGGGGATCTTAATGCATTTTCGTGGTGTCAGATATTACCATCTGACATCCTGAAACTACTTCTTTTTAAGTTCTCAACTTTCGATTAAATAAATGCTATCTACCAAGAGCTAAAATGTTTTTTGAAAAGCAATTGCAGTGGATATTTTAAAGCTTGCTCCCGCTTTTCATTACAAGTCCAACGCTGTGGACTTTCCATTTTAATCGGGTTTATTGGCAATTTAGCCGCTGACATTTTAGGCTGGGCGCAGTAATATAATTCCGTTTTTCCTGTGTGTTCTCCAGCGTTCGTCATCCTGACCTGTAGCAAAGCGGAAAGCTACTAAGTAAACCGAGCCTTAAGCGAGCTCACCGAAGGTAATTTATTTCAGGATCTGTCATCGTTAATTATCTGTGTTAATCTGTATTATCTGTGGTTAATCAAGCGTTTCAATACGCTTCGACTCCGCTCAGCATGACAATCGAGTGGGTATCCGTGCTTTCGGTGTCTCCGTGGCAAAAAAGTCTTCAAACAAAAAAGCCACTCTTTCAAGTGGCTCTATATTGTTATGCTTTTTCAAAGTCCCCTTTAGGGGCTTTAGGGCTTATACATTAAACCTAAAGTGCATAATGTCACCATCTTCCACTACATAGGTTTTTCCTTCAACACCCAATTTACCAGCATCTTTACAGGCATTTTCAGAACCTAAGGTTACGAAATCGTTGTATTTGATTACTTCAGCACGGATAAATCCTTTTTCGAAATCTGTGTGGATTACACCAGCAGCTTGTGGCGCTGTAAAACCTTTGGTAATCGTCCAGGCACGAACTTCTTGTACACCAGCGGTAAAGTAAGTGTAAAGGTTTAATAATTTATAAGCTGCACGGATTAATTTATTTACACCAGATTCGGTTAAGCCTAAATCAGCTAAAAACTCCTGACGCTCTTCGTAGCTGTCCAGTTCAGCAATTTCCGATTCAATTTTAGCAGAGATCACTAAAACCTCAGCATTTTCATCAGCAACATTTGCTTTCACTAAATCAACGTACTTATTTCCATTAATTACCGATGCCTCATCAACATTACAAACATACATTACCGGTTTTTGCGTAAGCAGGCCTAAATCTTCAATAAAATCGAAATCATCTTGAGCCAACGCTGCAGTACGGATAGATTTGCCAGCTTCTAAATGTGCTTTAACCACCGTTAAAATCTCATAAGTACGTTTAGCATCTTTATCGCCACCTGTTTTTGCCATTTTTTCAACTTTTTGGATTCGTTTATCAACGGTATCCAAATCTTTAAGCTGTAGCTCAGTATCAATAATTTCACGATCACGGATCGGATCAACAGAACCATCCACATGAATTACATTTCCGTCATCAAAACAACGTAAAACATGAATAATTGCATTGGTAGCGCGGATATTTCCTAAGAACTGGTTTCCCAGGCCTTCACCTTTCGATGCACCTTTTACCAAACCCGCAATATCTACAATTTCGATTGTATTTGGTTGTACTTTGTTTGGCTTAACCAACTCGGCCAGTTTGGTTAACCTATCATCAGGTACTGTAATTACGCCAACATTGGGCTCAATAGTACAAAAGGGAAAGTTTGCTGCCTGCGCTTTTGCATTTGATAAACAGTTAAAAAGAGTCGATTTCCCAACATTTGGTAAACCAACTATACCACATTGTAATGCCATTATTTATTAGTCTTTATTTCTTTAGTTTTTACCTATTGGTTCATAGTCTTATGGTCAATAGCCATTGTGTTTCGTTGTCAAACTTTAGTTTTGGTCATCTTCCATTAACCATTTTACCTTTTCCGCCTTCCGCCTTCCGCCTTCCGCCTTCCGCCTTCCGCCTTCCGCCTTCCGCCTTCCGCCTTCCGCCTTCCGCCTTCCGCCTTCCGCCTTCCGCCTTCCGCCTTCCGCCTTCCGCCTTCCGCCT
>NZ_CAKKMS010000006.1 GCF_918698245.1 Pedobacter sp. Bi126
TGGAAACCATCGGTCAGGGTTACACTCAATGGTGCGCTGATCTCGCTTTCTCCGTTATAGGCTGATATAACCTTTTGGGCGGAAGAGCGGCTGCAGAACAGCAGAAATGCTGCTGCAGCGCAAAAATATTTTAGATGTTGTTTCATAGAGGCGTTAGTTTTTATAGTGGTAGTCGGTTTGTTTTAAGATATTTCCCTTTTGGTCTTTAACTGCCTTTAAACGCTGAAAGGCATCGTATTCATAAATGGTCGCCATCCCTTTCGCGTCTGTTTGGCTTGTCATGCCAACCAGAGGTTCGTAATCAAAAGTGGCTATTTGAGCATTTTTTGGCTGAAAACGAATATTGTCAATCTGATAGCCCTCATTAATAGCGATACTATAGGCAGATGTTTCGACCAAAATATCATCTAATACCACAAAAGACCAAAGTCCAGTATTCTCTTTTTTCCAATAACTCAAAAGGTAAGTGCCGTTAGACAAACCGGATATGCTCTTTGTATATCCTCCAATTTTGCTATACCTTCCAGATTTACTATCCCCAACAGTACTTAATCCAGAGCCGGTATATTCTTCAAAGTTTTCATAAAAAATATCTGTAGCCCTAACATTGTTGCCTTGCGCAAGGGGAACAGACAGGTTATTGCCCCACAAAAAACTTGTAACGGCACCCCGATCTGCTGCCTGTTGCGTAAGCCGGTTTTTATAATCATAGGTCATACGGAGCCGACTGGTGTAAGTTGCATTTTTTAAGAAAAGACCGTTTATAACTGTTGAGAAATTAAAAGCGCTAAGTGGTGTGGCAGTTTCAGAGACCAACACCTGTTTTAAGGTAGGCTGATCAGGGTTAAATACGTTAATTGTACCTGCAAAGTACTTTTTAGTTAAATTTGTACCAGGGGTGACCAGTTCTGTAAAAGATTCAAGTGGAAGAATAATATGTTTCTGTTGCAGTAATTTAATACCACCTGAAACAGAGTCAAGGCCAGATGCATTATTCAGATCAGGATAATCCTGTGGATATTTAAAATAGGTATTTAAGGTATCTCCCCGAGAATTCCCAACGGACTTTTTAATCAACTGAAAGTGTCCCTGTGTTTTGTCATACATATAGTTTTCATAAGTTACCTGTGCCTCGTTGCCAGCCATATCATACTCAGTATGTTCTTTTCTCATAACAACATTACGGTAAACGGGAATAGCAAACTGATGTGCATATATTTTGAATTCCTGTCCACCATCATATCCGGGTGAAGTATAACCACTCAGTCCCTGATTGAAGAGCATTTGCCAGATTCTCCGGGGTGTTGCCCGGTCATAGTAATAGTAATCTCTTGCTACCGGTACAAGATTACCAGCAGCGAGTTTATAGTGCTTTTCCTCGATCAGATCTCCCCTTCCGCCAGGAATGGATGGAACAGTAGCCATTACTGGATTTATAATTCCGGCAGAGCTTAACTGGTTGCTGAAATAAAGCATGGAATTAACATTAAAACTGCTTCCTGCATTATAATTGAACTCTGACAACCCGTTTAGATTACCACTAGTGCTTTCAGAAACTTTTACCGTAGCATACCCAAAACATGGAGCATCGCGCCCATCGCTGAAAGGATAAATTGACTGACCATAGCGGTAGCTGAAAATATTTAAAGCATCTTGATGTGGACCCTGTTGAAAATGATCAGATCCCTGTTGCGAAACGTATATAGGCAGGTCATCCTCCCTCCCATCGATATAGGTGAACTTTTTGACATTATTTGTTTGTGTAAGCGGGTCATAATTGGTAATCTTACTGACCCGTAGACCGCCTGAATAGATAGTTTTATTTACATAAATAGTAGTACTACTGATCTTCTCAACATATACCTGGAGCCTGACCTCGCAGTTATTAAAAAAAGCCTGTGAGTAGGGCTCAAAATATACGCGGTAATTACTGCCTCCCTTAATAACAACAGAAGTATCCTGAACAGGTGTGTAACTTGAAGAAGAAGTTGGGATTCTTTTTAAAAAGCTTCCGTTTTCATACACCAGAATATTAAAAAAATAATCTGAAGGATAGGTGCCATGTCTATCAACCAGGCAAAAAATCTTGAGTCGCCTATTGTTCCAGTTATTTGCGGCAACCAGATTACCATTCGCGTCCATAAAACCAGAGACTGACAGTGCAGTCGCTCCTGAAGCTTTGTAGCCATTGCTTACCGTATCCTTATAAGTCGTTACAGGTACATTTCTGATAAACTGATTGGTTTCATATTCAAACGTTGATTTACCCCCAGTAGGATATTGAACAGACGTTAAAATATTAGCTTGCATATTAATTGAACTTGCTTCCCTATCTGCACCCGGAAGAGATTGCCAGGCACCATTTGAAAAAACATCACCACCCGGTATAAACTGACCGTTAAATGCTCCGTTAAAATACCCCCAATGATCAACAGAATACGACAACTTTGCGGGAAGGTTGATATTTTCATTGTAGGAATAAACAGTTCTTTTGTTTATGCTTGTCTCTAAAGAATCTGATTCGGTCACACTATTCAATTTAAGCCTTTTTGTATGGTTATCATCGGTGTACTGGTTAAGCTGCACATTTGATATACCGCCAAATCCGCTGGACATAAAATAGTCATCATTCTCAAGAACAACTTTTTTGATCAAAGCCCCCCTATTGTTTCTAATCTCAATGGCTTTCAAACGGCGGGCGTTCTGAAGATCTTTCCGCTGTTCGGCATAAATAAACTTCACAAATCCATCAGAGAAGTTTATCTTGTTGATATTGAGCTGTTGGTAGATCGAGTAACTGGCCGTGGTAATAACACCACGGGATTGTACAGTATGTGGAGAAACATTGCCCACAAGCTGTGTTTCACCGATGGCCGGTAAGGGATGCGTATAATTCTGTGTTGAATACAGGTAATCAAAATTAATTTCTCCATTTATAGGTGATACGATTTTAGTAAGCCACCAAGTATTTAAGTTATGTGAAACACGGTTTCCAACATAATAAGGATCGCTCGAATTGGTAGAATTTAACTGTTTTTGGGTAAAAAAATAGACAACACCCTTTTCATCGGTAATTTTCCAGTCGGGGTAATATCCATTAGGTATGATTTCGATCTTTAATGAACCATCGCCCAATAAAACCGGCTTAAAATCATTATCAAAAACAAACTTATAGCTACGCTCACCAATATTGATCATATAAAGATCAGATGCAAAATCGGGAGCCTTACCGTCGTACCCCACCTGGAAGTTATAAAAATATTCTTTTTCTACTCCTTTATGCGGAAGGGATAAACCGCTGTAAATAACTCCCGATGCGCCATTCGCTGTAAACTGGTTAAAGTTATTTACCCATAAATAATAGTTATTCTGATAACTGATATAAGGATTTTTTGACTGTTGGATTATTTCTGGATCATCTGGCATATCCTGATAATTATTGGAGAACCCCCCTTCAAAATCGGGAGCCCCACGGACACTGCTGACAATTGTCCCCCCTGCGCTGAGAGCCCATCCGAGTCCAATTTCACTGGCCTCTTCTTTAACCTTTAAACCTCCTGCATGATACATCAACGAGATTGGTAAATTAAGGTCACCATCCCTTATTGTATAAACGGGATAAGTTATACTGGGTATTCCGGAAAAGTTACTGACTGGGATGAGCCCAAATTTACCCAATGCAGATACATCTGGAGCAGGAGGGATTAGCATTGGTGGTTTTACTGTAGTTTGCCCGCTAATCATTTGACAAAAAAGCATGGACGATAAAAGGAGAAATATCCTTAGGATAGAGAGGCGACGTTTCATTTTCAGGTATTTAGTAATAGATTCTGTATGATATTAAATATTGAATAGTAAAGAGGGAATAAATGAGTAATGAACTAAATAAACCGTGATAAATCGGGCAACTAAATACCTGTGTTTTATGGCTTAAATTCGAAATATTTATTGGGCGTAAATTATTGTAGAGCATTAATATTAGAATGTTTATGGTTTAAAAACTACTGCTCATCTGGAACATCGGCAGGTACATCGCAATCAGGATTACTCCTACCACCAAACCTAAAAAGATAATGATCAAGGGTTCCAGTAAGCCACTGATGGCGTTTGTTTTATATTCTACTTCTTCGGTATATTGTTCTGAAAGCTGTTCGAAAAAGTACTCCAAGCGGTTTACCTCTTCGGCGATCTTGATCATCTGGATAAATTTTGCAGGATAAAAATCGTATTTGGAAAGGGCCATAGAAAGGCTACTGCCCAAAAGGATATCTTTTTCGGCCAATTTGAGCGAACTCTCCACAGGATAAAAAGTAATCATCTGCCTCACCAGTTCCAGGGCCTGTAATAATGGGGTATTGGTTTCGGTGAGTAAACGCATGGTATTGGCAAAACGGGCCAGGTAGATTTTCCGGGTAATTTCGCCCACTATTGGGATGCGCAGCAAAAGCAAAGCCGCCCCTTTTTTAAACCAGAATTTATTTCTGTTTACAAAATAGAGGATCACAATGGCAACAATTACCAACAGCATGAGGTAGATATAACGATCGAACCAATCGGAAAAACTTACGATGAGTGAGGTGATATAGGGGAGTTTGCCCCCAAAACGTTTAAAAACATCGGCAAACATGGGTACCACAAACTTGATCATAAAAAACACTGCCGCGAAAGAGGTAAATAACACCAATAAGGGGTAGGTAATGGCACCGATGATTTTCCGTTGCTGACTGATTTTCGATTTATAATATTTCGCTAACTCGCCCAATACCTCGCCCAGCTTACCTGTTTCTTCTCCAATTTTTACGCTATAATACTCGTAAGGGCTGAATTTGGATTCGGCCTGCATGGTTTCTGATAATGATTTCCCTTCTATTACCTGTTTTTGTACCGAAGAAAAAAGTTCCATATCCTTTTTCTGGGTGTAAGAACCGGCTGTAAGTTCAAGCGCCGAACGGATATCAATTCCTGATCGGATCAGCGTACCCAGTTCATTATAAAAACCTTCTTTTTTCTTGTCAGATAGTTTGCCCTTTCCAAAAGAAATGTCTTTGCTTAAAAAAGCAAAAAAACCTGCGCCTTCATTTTCTTTGAGCGGTGTGTCTTTTTTGCGGATTTTTGATATATCTATTGATGGCATGTTATTTAAGTAAATCGTGGGCACTGTACATTTTCCCTATGGTAACCGGAATCATCCGCTGTTTCTCCATTTTGAGCTTAAAACTGATATGATCAACGGTATCCAACTCAAGGGCTTCCCTTCCTTCAAAAAGAAAAGCCGCCTCTACCGGGCTTACATGAAAACTATCGGTACGCAAGCCTTCTGCCTTTCGCAATATTGCCGAATCGGCAAAGTTGTAGGTGATGCTTAAGCTATCGCCAAGGATATTGATCCCTGATTCAGTCCTGATCAGGTACTTTCCTTTCAGGATATCTTTTTCCATCGTTCTTCGCAGGGTAAGCACTTCTTCAGCCAAAGCATTCCTTTTCTGAAAGGCCTGAAAATAATCTCCGATCATGTTATATGCAGTATAACAGATACTCATACATACCGCAGCCAGGAGCATGGCAATGGCCACCTCCATCATGGTATAAGCTTCAATTTTCTTTGTTTTCATTGTTCAATTTTAAAAGAAACCTGATGTTACCTGCCGGAGTTCCATGGTCGCTTGCCTTAATCTCTAACAGATCAGTTCCTGATGAAGCTTGTTCGGTTTTAATCAGTTCATAATCTACACTATCGATAACCAGGTGTTCCTGTTCAATTTTTCCATTTTTGATCACCTGAAGCCTAAGCGATTCCAGCTGTTGATTGATCTGAACTTTACGCATCGAAACCCCACCGCTCAGCACGTTAGAAAAAAGCCCCATGGCAATAGAAAAAACCACCATGATGATCACCATCGCGATTAACACTTCAATCAGTGTTGATCCCTCCAATTTCTTTCCTTTCAATTTTCCCATCTGAGTATCTTTTTATTTCCCGAAACCCCTGTAAATATGGCCGAAGTGAGGTAAACACGGTTTCTTGCCTTTCTATTTAAGGTTACATCTACCAGAAAATTTTCATATAGTGTTGTTGGCGTTTGCATGATAAAACGGTTACAGGAAACCTTTCCTTCTACCTTTATTTTTTTTTCGAGTTTGATCAACCCGGTCGCATAGATCTCGCCCTTAACCACTGTTTTTTCGCCCAGACTAACCAAGGTCTGCAATGCCGATCTTTTGGGCTCATAACTGAGGATGATGCCTTCAAAAACAACGTTACTGCCCAAAGTAATCTTTGCCTGATCAACTATTTTCTCCTTGCTGATCAAGGCCAGCACCGATGGGTAACTGAGCGCAACATCATTCCCTACGATGATCGAATCGCGTGCAAAAAGCTGACAGTTTCCTTTAAAACCATCGGCAATGACAATGCTTTTTGCATAGATGATGGTATTATCGAGTTTTGCGTCGGCAGAAATCCGTACTGTTGTATCCGAATAGAGCGTAATCTGACCCGATAGGTTATTGTTTATTTTTGTTAAACGCGACACATCAAATTCTTTTGCAGCAGCGAAAAAAGAAACATGCTCATTGCCTGCTGTTAATGCAGAAAGCGCTGACGGATCAAAATCCAGTTTCTCTTCTATCTTGGTAATCCATTTCTTTTCAAGTCCGCCGAGCGTTCTTTTGCTCTCCTGTATCTTTCCATAAACCAATTGATCGCCCGAATATGGCCTGCTCTCTACATAAGATTTCCTCATGCCCGCTTTAGGCACTTCCACATCACCTGTGATCCGCGTATCGCCGCTAACCGACAAGGGCCGGTCTTCATCACTCAGGTATACCGCTAAAGCATCATTGGTGGTTTCGAGCCCCATCAAAAAACTGCGCTTAAGTGTATCACTCAGCACAAAACTTTTTACTGTAGCAAGCGTGAAGATGCCCCATTTTTTTTTCGCGATGAGCACACTATCTGTTTGATCGCCGAAAAGATCCAGGCCTTCTAAATTATCGCTTGTATTTTCATTTCCGGTAAGTACATAGGCAATGCCCGAGTCCATATTCCTGCTTAGCCTGGCCATCCGCATTTCTTTCAGGTAGCTTCCACGATAATGCGCGGCCAACATGATCAGCGATGCACAGATCACCGCAATCAGGAAAGCTACAATTATAGAAAAGTATAAAGCGCCGGCTTTGAGCATTCTATTTGATTATTGATTTATTAATTGTTGGTATTGCTGAATTGTTAATTGACAACAGAAAACTGATAACTTAAAACTGTTTACTGATCTAGTTTTTTCTTCAATTTATCAATTTCTTTTTGTTGCTGAATAATGTATAGTGTCAATTCTTCAACCTTTTGTAGCAATTTCGTTTGCAATTCGCTCACGCCAACACCTTCCTGCTGCATGGTTTTAGCCATTGGTATTTCTGGCAGATGTTTATTTTGTTTCACAAATTTTTCCAACTCCGCAATTGGCCGCAAACGATAACCGTTTTCGAATACAAAATCGGCTCCTGTGGTATTCACTACAATTTCATTAGCACGGATTTTACCACCCACATCAACCTTATAAGCATTATTGCTTTGACTCGTTTTTCCAATCAAAAGGTTACCTCCATCTGTAAGTTGCATCGCCGGATCGGCAACAAACGGAGCATCTACCGTTTCCTGACTTGCACTCTTTATAAAAAACTTAATTCCCCCGAAACTGAAGTTATCTCCAAGTACGATCGCATTTCTCGACATATTGGGATAAGAATATACCAATCCAGCCATTGTTGAATTTGGCTTTAAACCATGTGCCAGCACCAAACCAGCCGAAGAATACATACTTCCTAAAGTATTATATTCGCTCAAACCAGCGGCACCAAAACCGAGATAATTTCCACCAGTTGGATTTTCAAGGTTGATACTGCCATTAACCGTGAGCTTTTGCGTAGGATTTGCCGTACCTATCCCAATGTATTTATTTGGCATTATTCTCAGCGCAGTGTTACCACCGCCGCGCCAATTGAATTCAATCGGCAACCTATTCCCATTCGGATCGAGAGGTGCCTCAATCATTAAACCATATGGAAATTCGGAATAAATGACCGTTTGTTGGTAGGTAGAGCCATCAAGGCCACCACCCCAGATAGAGAGCGGTGAGTTTTGGGCAAAGCTATTTTGAGCGGATAGCAGTAACCCAAAGAGCATCAATTTAAATAATGATTTTATTTTCATGTAATTGGTTATGGTTTGATTTTGTCTTTTTTCTGAATAATTTGGTTAAACTTCTGATCGAGATTGGCTATTTTTTCTTCTAGGTTTTTAAGCGCTTTGATTTCTTTATCCTTCTCGATCAAGTGCAGCGTAAGTTCTTCGATCTTTTGAAGCAAAAGTTTGTTCATTTCTCCTAGTTCGATTCCGTTTTCTTTTACGTCCTGTGCGCTGGGTATACCCGGCAGGTGTTTGTTTAGTTTAATAAAACGATCCAGATCTGCCAAGGAAGATATCTTATAATCTTTTTGGAATACAAAATCAGGCCAGCCTGTTGCCTCCACTTTAATTTCTTTTGCCCTGATATTGCCATTAACAGCCAAACGCTCTGTACCAAAAACCTCCGTGCCGATACCAACCTTACCATCTGCGCCCACAACCATGTGAACGTAATATTTACTATCCACCCAATTTGTAGTACCGATTAAAAAGCGGTCATCCCCACTCCCATAATCATCACCTATATTTACCCTTAAATCGCTCAAATTATTCGTCCTGTTAAGTCGATAAATCGAGAGCTCATCTGTATTTGAAGTTACTCCATTAAATGTGAGTCTGTTCCCTGCCCCCGTTACCGCCCCTGCATCTGCGCCAATAGATAAATCACCATTGATGGTTTGACTTTGTGCTTTCGCCACAACTACAGTGATCATAAAAGCGAGCGTTAAATAGATTTTTTTCATAAAATATAGTTTAGTTGATTATTGTCTTTTTTTAAGGTGATCGAGCTGTTTTTGCTGCGCTATACTTTCTTTTTTAAGTTCGATAACATAAAGCGTCAACTCTTCTATTTTTTTGAGCAATAGTTTGTTCATCTCGCCGAGCGCTACTCCATTTGCCTGTGCTTCTTTTGCAGATGGCATTTCTGGCAGGTGTTTATTGGCTCTGATATAACTTTCCAATCCTTCCAACGTTCCAACATTGTAACCTTCCTCAAAAACATAATCAGGCCAGTTGGTGGCTTCAACTTTGATTTCGCGGGCACGGATGTTTCCGTTTACTGAAAGTTTTTCGTGTGGCGTGGCTGTGCCAATACCAAAATTGCCATTGGTTGATATTGTAACAGCCTTAGTTTCATTGTTACCAACAGAAAATCCAATGCCATCAAAAGCTCTGATCAACAGATCATTTCCCGTACGTTTAAAGCCAGCAATTATATTGCCTCCTAAATCAGTGTGTTTTAGCCAGTAACCATCAATGCTATTATACTTAAGATTTACTTCTCCTGCTACTTCAAGTTTAGAAGCTGGCGTGAGCGTGCCCACACCTAAATTGCCCCCAGAGAGCACCATAAAAGTTTGGCCCATATCTCCCCACAATTGTTCTCCTGTAGCCGGATTGCGTTCCCACCACGTTCTGGTATTAACCTGTGGTTGTAAAAACGAAACATCAACCGCAATGCCATCATGTAATGAAGCAGATAACCAATCGCTGCCAGCATTATTACGGTATAACCATGACTTATGCATCATATTATTTGCTATTGTTGTTCCTCCAACACTCGATATTTCGAATGCATCTCCTTTAGCTGCGCCTAATTGAGCCCGTGCTTGACTTAGAAAACTCCCAATGAGTGTAAGCGCTAATATTATTTTGTTCATTTTACTGTTTTTTTAAGTTCGATTTTATTCATTCGTTCAAGCATTTTCTGGAGAACCGCGTCTTGCTGATCCTGTTTTACCCTCAATTGTATATTTTCAGCTTCTACTTTTTTAATTATTTCATTTTTATCGATGAGATAAAGCGTTAATTCTTCTATTTTTTTAAGTAAAAGTTTGTTCATGTCGCCCAATTCTACCCCATTTGCCTGTACTTCTTTAGCGGAAGGAATTTCTGGCAAGTGTTTATTGGCCTTAATGTAGCTTTCCAACTCTTCTAGCGTTCCAACCTTATAACCTTCTTCAAAAACATAATCTGGCCAGTTAGCCGTTTCTACTTTGATTTCCTTTGCCCTGATTTTTCCGTTAACGGAAAGTTTTTCGCGTGGCGTGGTAGTACCTATGCCAACATCGCCTTTACCTGAAATTGTTAATTCTTCTGAATAAAAACTAGAGAAACCTGATGGTATAAGTTGAACATAATCCAGGTAAACATCTGTTATTCCTGGCTGGAAATTCATTCCCCTCATTTCCAGATTGGTGATTCCGTGTGGAATAGTTACAGGAATGGTAATCAGCTGCCACTCATTATTGGTTTTAAACATATTCGGTGCAATCCAGATGGCACTATGTACAACAATACCATACTGGCTTACAACATCAAGCATAAAGAGACCGGAAGAAGCGCTATTGGAGGCTACCTTTATTCTTGCCTGCAATAGATAATTACCAGCAGAAACAGTGATATAAGGCCCTGCCCAAATCGTACCACCATCTGCTGTAGCCGGCCTGAACATACATGTACCCCCATTGGCTTTAGTATCATTAACCATCACGGTTCCTTGGATAACATTCAAACCATTGCTTTCATCCTGAAAAATGGTTGATATGGAGCCCTGTGAAAAACAGTTGCTAAAAATAGCCACAAGGATTAGGCTTATAAATAATTGTTTCATTATTGTATTTATTTTTTATTCTTATTTTCCAAAGCATCCATTCTTTTAAGAAGTAGATCGATCTGTTTATCTTTCTCGATTAAATGTAGCGTGAGCTCCTCTATTTTTTTCTGTTGTATATTCAGCACTTTGCCTAATTCAAGACCATTGGCTTCAATTTCTTTTGCAGTTGGCATGTCCGGGAGGTGTTTATTCGTTTTAATATAACTTTCCAATCCTTTCAACGTTCCAATATTGTAACCTTCCTCAAAAACATAATCAGGCCAGTTGGTAGTTTCTACTTTCACTTCTCTAGCCCTTATTGTACCATTTACCGCTAGCTTTTCATTTGGATTTAAGATTCCGATCCCAACATTACCAGAACTTACCCTGAGTCCACCGCCTCTAATATCAACATAGCTTTTTTCATAAGAGGCGATAGTTTCTAATATTATCCCAGTGTCCCATTGTAACTTTAGCTGTTGAAAAGCTGGTCCATTCCAAGGACCAGGCGTGCGATATATGCCATAATTCAAAGGTGCACCATTAAACCAGGTAATTCCATCTGGTGTGTCTGTACCATCGTTTACATCGTTGAAACTAATTTTTGCCGCTGGGTTTAGCGTACCTATGCCAACATTTCCGCCATTAGTAGGAAATACATTTTGTGCTGACACTATTCCAAAGCAAGTACTCAGGCATGCAAGAGCGAGAATTTTCTTCATATTTTAATGTTTAATTTTTCTTAATAGCTGCGAGTTCTTTGATTACTTGATCGATCTGAATCTGTTGCTTTTGATTTGTTTGAGTTTGTTTTTCCAGCTGTTTCTCCTTTTCGATCAGATGAAGGGTTAACTCCTCAACCTTTTGCAATAATTTAATATTCAACTCGCCCAGGTTTACCCCATTTTCTACCATCTGCTTGGCGGTCGGTACTTCGGGCAAATGTTTGTTTTTCTTAATAAAAGCTTCTATTTCTACCAGACTTTGTAATTTGTAATCCTTTTCAAAAACAAAGTCAGCTCCAGTGGAATTTACTACAATTTCGTTTGCACGTGCCTTTCCGTTAACATCCAGTTTATAAGACAGATTATTCTGGCTCGCTTTACCAATTAACACATTACCGTTATCACTTATAGCGAATCTTGAGCCCATAACAGAAGTATCGTGATTATAACTCCAAAACTGAAGCGAATTGCCGTATGGGCCAGTCATATTATATATGGCCCAACGATAAGCTAAATCATTAGCCGTTTTAAATGGGTTCTCAAGTATGAGGGCTGCACCTTCATTTGAGCCTGCACTGGCAGAGATGTTGCCAGCAACTGATAATTTTTGATTTGGATTAGATGTACCAATACCAAAATTGCCATCTTCATTACTTACCAATAAAGATCGCCAACTTCCCCATCCCGTACTTTCATACCCAGATCGAAGATAAATTTTACTATCATCACCAAAAGCCAGTTCATGGGCTCTTCCACCACTATCATCAGACCAGCCTCTTAATCCCAATACAGTTTGGTAATATCCAGCTGACAAACCTGCCACTGATGTGGCCTTAAAGTGGGCCTCTACCGAACGGCTATAAGAACCAGGTACAGTTGGCGTTGCCCTTGTATCTTGTACTGTTAATGTGGTTTGTGCGAATAAAATCTTTGTGCTTGATAATATTAATGCCATTATAATATACTTTTTCATGTTCCTATTTTTTAGTTTTAAACAGGGACTCCAACCTCGCAATTCTTTCCTCTTGTGATTGGTTCTTTAGCCTCTCTTGATTGAGTTCTTTTTCTTTTTCGATCAGATACAAAGTGAGTTCTTCTACCTTTTGCAACAGTTTAATATTCAGCTCTCCCAGGTTTACCCCGTTTTCTACCATTTCCTTCGCAGTTGGTATTTCAGGCAAGTGTTTATTGGTTTTTACAAACTTTTCCAGTTCAGTTAAATCAGAGAGTTTATAATCAGGCTCAAACACAAAATCGGCACCTGCATTGGTAGAGACTTTAATTTCACGGGCACCAATTTTTCCGGCTACAGTAAGCATATCGGTTGGGCTATTGGTGCCAATACCCAGTTGACCATTAGCGGTTAATACCATCTTTGCAACATTCCAATTGGGGGAGCCATTCTTACTGGTATAGAAATTAATTTTATGATCTTCTGTTGAAACATTGCCTATATATCTAAAATGACCAGCATAAATATTTAAATCATTGCCATAAGTTCTTATTTGTGCATCATAATTATTCTCAACACCTAATTCTAAACTCGGATAATTATCTACAGAACCTATTTTTAAACCAACTGTACCATTCGCGGCACCAGCGCCTAGTGCAATGCTTAATTTGGCAGACGGATTTAAAGTACCTATGCCTACGTTTCCACTTTCGGGAAATGTATTTGTTGCTTGAGCCAAAACAACAGCATAATTTACGGTGATGAATAATAATAAGATTAGGATTTTTTTCATGGTTTATTTTTTGTTGGTAATTGAATTTTGGCTATTCGGGTGCTCCAGTTTTTTTAATCGTTCTTCGAAGGCAACTAAAAGCGCAGTCTGCGAGTTTAACTTTTTTTCTAACTGCATGGCATTTTTATCCTTCTCTATTAAATGTAAAGTGAGTTCTTCTATCTTCTGCTGCTGCAATCGCACTACCTCGCCTACAGCAAGGCCGCTGGCAGCTATTTGTTTTGCAGATGGCATTTCTGGAAGATGCCTGTAAACCTTGATATACTGTTCTAGTTTTGGCAAGGAAATTATTTCATAACCTTCATCAAAAACATAATCTGGCCAGTTGGTGGCTTCTACTTTTATTTCGCGTGCTCTGATATTGCCGTTTACAGATAATTTTTCACGAGGTGTTGCAGTTCCAATGCCAACATTATCCATAAAGTAAGTGTTACTGGAAACCAAGAATTCTTCCGTTAAATCGAGAGCAGTCAAATTAGTAGGAGGATCCAATTTGGCAAGAGATGGTTGCCAGTTTCCAGAAACTGAACTAAGTGATAATACCGCTTCCAGCCCGGTATAACTGGGCATTACGGCATAAAACTCCCAAGTAGACTGATTGACTTGGATCACACGGATTGAAGAGATAATTTTCGTTCTACCTGTATTGTAAAAGCTCCCTGAAGCAAAAAAACCATTCGTCTCCGAAACGCCGTTACTGGTTCTAAAATGGATTTGGCATTCCCCATTTTGGTGATAATTTGCGTTATAACCGCCTCCTGAAACAATCTGGATCGACGCATCTGCTCCTTGTTGCTGTAATGTTAATGTTCCTAGACGGAACCAGCCAAAAAAACCACCAGTATTACCTAAGTTGATATTTTGGGCTTGTACACCCGCAGCCATGCTAAGAACAATTAATAAAAGATAAATTTTTTTCATTAGTCTATTTTTTTTGTCACAATACCATAACACCTCTTACTTCTTTTGTTTTATTAACAATTGTAACTGTTGTTTCAATTCGAGATAACCTTTCTTCAATCCTTCTATCTGGGCTTGCTGCACTTTCATAGCCAATGCTTCTTTTTCAATGGCTTTCTCCTTTTCGATTAAATGCAAAGTCAATTCTTCAATTTTCTCTTGCTGTAACCTAACCATTTCGCCCAGTTCTAAACCATTGTTGACAATTTCTTTGGTTGTTGGCATTCCCGGCAGGTGTTTATTTGTTTTAATGTAGCTTTCCAATCCTTTCAGGGTTCCAAGGTTATAACCTTCTTCAAAAACATAATCTGGCCAATTGGCAGATTCTACCTTAATTTCCTTTGCTCTAATATTACCGTTGACAGAAAGTTTTTCGCGAGGGGTAAGTGTACCAATACCGATCTGCCCATTCAGATCTAAAAACATTGCTGTCTGGTATTCGAGTGCTTCATAACTGCTCTTACTCTTTGCATACTGAAATTGTAAGCCTGGGCCACCATTATCAATATTAGCCATTAATCTTATACCGTACGAGTTTTCTACTGAATTATGATTAACCATTTCCAGGGCCGAATTTCCATTTCCTAACTGGCCAAGCTGAAGCCTCTCGAAATTATAGTTACCAGGAATAAGAACCTGCTTTGGCTGATTTGAGCTGTTAAAATCGCCCAATTGAAGCAAAGCCATTGGATTATTGGTGCCTATTCCTACATTCCCATTATATTGCCAGGTCATGGCATGTTGATCTGGAACATTACTCTGATTATTTGCTCCGTTCACATATAGATCTAACCTTGAACCCCAATAATAAGGTCCACCATGGGCAACCCTAAACTCGGCTGATTCATTATAACTATAGTTTCCTGTACCAAACCGCGATAACTTTAACGTTGTCTGAGCAGCCGAAACCACGCCTGCTGGTTTGCTGTCTGGACCAACGAATATTTGAAGCGGTGCATCTGGAGTGAGTGTACCGATACCTGCCGCTCCATTTGGAGGAAAAGTATTCTGCGCATAAGCCAAGCTGCTGCCAGATAATAAGGAAAAGATTATTAAAAACTTAAAATTCATGACTTATGGTTTTTGTTTATCGGTATTAGATTTGTACTCAAGAACTTCCACTCTTTCGATAAGCGCATCGATTTTCTGATCCTTTTCGATCAGATGTAAAGTCAGTTCTTCAATTTTCTCCAATAATTTTTTATTCATCTCGCCCAGTTCAATACCATTTGCGGCAACTTCTTTAGCCGAAGGCATGCCGGGTAAGTGTTTGTTTTCTTTGATGTATAAATCAAGGTTCTTTAAACTGATTATAGGATAATTCACTTCAAAAACATAGTCGGGCCAAAAGGCAGATTCTACCTTGATTTCGCGTGCCCTGATTTTCCCTTCTACATTAAACTTTTCGTTTAAACTTGCTGTTCCAATCCCAACATTTCCATTAGTACCTGAAATAACCAGCGAATTATTGGTCACAAGCGTACCGTCGCCATTGTAGACCTGGATATGCAGATTTTGATCGCCTCCGCCATTATTGATCTGAAAGGCCTTTCCTGCGGGATCAAAAATTTCTCCTGTTGCCGATTCCCGGTTAAACGCTAATGTGCCGAAATAGGGATTTGAACCAGGATGAATGCTTATTCCCGTACCATTGCCTGATCTTAAAGTTAATGTCGATCCTGGTGTTGTGGTTCCAATGCCTACATTTCCACGAAAAAAACTAGATCCACCTAGGCCAGCAGCCAACGATATGTTGGGTTCTTCACTACTCCATACTGAAAAACGAAAATCATTGCCAAGGCTAGCTATACGGGAAGCACTGCTATTGGACCACCACATCATACTGCTATTATGCCTAATACCACCTGCAGCATCACTACCGATTACAACATCTGCACCATAAGGATTGGCGGGATCGATAACATTGTTACCAGTAGTTACAACCTGAGTTTGAGCCATGGTTATACCGCTATAAAGTAAACAGATGGAAAATAATTTAAATTTCATTGTTTCAGTTTTTAATATTGAATAATCCCTGATTTTTTTATTCTAAAGGTGATTGGTTTTAGCTTTTTAGGTTAATCGTTTCGAATCAAAGCCTAACGTTTTTTGTATTTTACTTTGAGTTTGCGATTTTCAAGTTCCAATGTGCTTAGCTTTTTATCCAGGCTGATCAGATGCAGGGTGAGCTCCTCTATCTTTTTTTGCTGCATTTTTACCATTTCGCCCAATTCCAGGCCATCGGCTTCAATATCTTTCGCAGTAGGCATGTCAGGTAAGTGTTTATTCGTTTTAATGTAACTTTCCAATCCTTTCAACGTTCCAACATTGTAACCATCGGCAAAAACATAGTCGGGCCAGTTGGCAGATTCTACCTTGATTTCCTTTGCCCTAATATTACCGTTTACCGATAATTTTTCTGAAGGTAGATCAGTACCTATGCCTACGCTACCATTAATTACATTGAGGTTACCTACATAAGTATGCGCATTGTCTCTGATCTTATCATAGGTGGTTACTATGCCACCATTGTCATTTAAATTCTCGTCACTGACAGAACCCATTTCCGATGATCCTGCTAAAAGATTGCTTATTTTAAAGGTTCCCAAATCAGCGCCTAATGCTGCTTTTACCCATATCTGACTTTCTGCTCCAAGATTTAACAGCGCGAATTGAGGTTGCAACCATGCATTATAACCCATACTATGGTGTTCCTGAATAGCAAAACTCTGTGAATTGATAAACTGAAACTTACCGGAAACCAACGAAGGCGTATGTGCAGTAGTATGTGTATAGGTATATTCGAACGCACTGTGCATACCACCGACCTTAGCCACCAGGTACCATTTCCCATCGGCAGGCAGGCTGAACTGCTGTGCAGATAAGCTCATTATAGCGCTAAAAAGAGTGATAATTAAAAGGTATAAGTGTTTCATTTGATTTTTTCTTTAAGTTCCGATATTTCCTTTTGCTGTTTGACTAGCACATCTGATTGCTCGTTCATTTTATGCTCGTGTTCGATAAGGTGCAAAGTGAGTTCTTCTATTTTCTTGAGCAAAAGCTTGTTCATTTCCCCAAGTTCGACACCATTTCTTTCTACTTCTTTGGCAGAAGGCATTCCTGGCAGATGTTTATTCGTTTTAATGTAACTTTCCAATCCTTTCAACGTTCCAACTTTGTAACCTTCTTCAAAAACATAATCTGGCCAATTGGTGGCTTCAACTTTTATTTCTTTAGCACGGATATTACCATTGACTGAAAGCTTTTCACGCGGAGTAAGAGTACCTATTCCTACATTACCAAAAGCATCTATCCTCATTCTTTCCAGATTAGAACTAGTATTAAAGCTGATAAACCCTCCTGTTACATCTTTGCCTCTGTGGAAATTGATAGAACTGTTCGTTTCGCCGTAAAAGTTATGTAAAATTGAAAAGCTTTTTCCATCCAGAACATTTGTATTGAAACCTTGTACACCTACAAACGTTCCATTTCCTGTCCCATCACCTTCGGGTAACCTTCCTAATACCGCACCTAACATCCCATCAGGAATATGCGTTGCAATATCTAATACTCCCCTAGGATTAGTGGTACCAATACCAACGTTCCCATTAGTTTCTAAAAGAACTTTCGACCAGGTTTGTCCTGCATTATTACTAGTTTTTCTGAAATAAAGATTCTGATCAAAAAAACTACCTGCAAATTGCATGGCAAAATTATTTACTGAATTACTATGACGAACATCTAATAAATGCCACCAGTTGCTGGCTCCAGCAGGATAGTTTATTGGGTTAACTGTTTCGAAAAAACCCGATACAGCCCCTGCATTGCCCTGAAGACCGGCATTGTCTCTGGTTTGGGTCTGTGCGATAGAAGCTAGCGGAAAAATGCTAATTAATAGGAGAACCGATAATTTGATGGTATTTTTCATTATTTCAATTTCTTTAAAATTTCTTGAAGGATCTTATCTTGTTGAATCAGCTTTGCCTCGAGCTTGGTTACCTGCCCGCCTTGTGTGCTAAGCTGTTTATCTTTCTCGATTAGATGCAGGGTTAGCTCCTCTATCTTTTTCTGCTGTAATTTAAGTATTTCACTTACTGCTATTCCATTCGTTTCAACTTCCTTGGCGGAAGGCATTTCGGGCAAGTGTTTATTCGTTTTAATGTAATTTTCCAATCCTTTTAACGTACCGATATTATAGCCTTCTTCAAAAACATAATCTGGCCAGTTGGTAGATTCTATCTTGATTTCACGCGCCCTAATATTACCATTAACAGAAAGTTTTTCGCGGGGTGTAAGGGTACCCATCCCAATGTTGCCGATACCATCAATTACAATATCATCGCCATAGAACCACTGTTGACTACTTCCATACTTATTGAACATTCTACGGGTTCCCAAAATCATTTTCCCCGTCGCATTGCTATTGCTACCATTACCGGCTACAGTGATAATCCTTCCCTGCCCCCAAGGATTACTTCCATCTGTATTACCTGGTATTACAAATTCAATCTGCGCTCCTTTATCTTCAAACCGTCCCCCCGTATTTGCCCGGATAAGCAGGTTACCAGCAAAATCATTTGCATTCCCTTGATTGAGTACATTTCCGTCGCCGGTTGTCGTCAGGTGATTTAATACTACTTTCCCCTCGCTTTCGGTAACAACCTTTAGCCAGGGTTGGCTGGGATTGTTATTGACTTTTCTAAAATAGAGGTGCTGATCGTAGAAGCCCCCTGCAAACTGCATGGCATAGTTATTTGCCGGGTTGCTATGGCGAACATCTAATAAATGCCACCAGCCACCTGCCCCAGCCGGATAATTTATTGGATTAACCGTATCAAAAAAGCCGGATACTGCTCCAGCATCTCCCTGAAGACCAGCATTGTCCCTGGTTTGGGCCTGACTTATAGTGACAAGGAAGAAAATATAAAATAGTGTGAGTGCGGATAATTTGATGGTATTTTTCATTTTAGTTTCTTTAAAATTTCCTGAAGGATTTTATCTTGTTGAATTAGCTACGCCTCGAGCTTGATTACCTGCCCGCCTTGAACGTTAAGCTGTTTGTCTTTCTCGATCAGGTGCAGCGTGAGTTCTTCTACTTTTTGTAAGAGCTTAATGTTCAGCTCACCAGCTGAAATTGGCTGTACCCCCACAAACTCGATATAATCGCCAATGGAAAAACCTGCAGGAAAGGTGACGTTAGTTTCATAACTATCAGCCAAACGGTGAGCCGGATTTTTATTTATTTTTTCAATGGCCTGAACGCTGTTAAAAAAAAACACCATTAGGATTAAGATTAAGCGATAATTCTTCATCTTCTTTTAGATTTGGTTTTTAGGCTTTGCTGACTGATTATTTTTTTCTCCAGCGCTTTAATTGTTTTTTGCTGTGCGATTAAATGAAGCGTAAGCTCTTCTTGATTTTTAAGGAGTTTTTTTACTAAATCGCCCAGTTCTACCCCATTGCTTTCTACTTCCGTAGCACTAGGCATTTCTGGAAGATGTTTGTTGGTTTTAATATACTTTTCCAGTTCTCCAAGTGAAGCGATCTGATAATTTTTTTCAAAAACGTAATCTGGCCAATTGGTAGATTCTACTTTAATTTCTTTGGCCCTGATCATGCCATTAACAGCTAAACGCTCAGCCGGATTTGTTATTCCGATCCCAACGTTCCCTAAAGCTGTACCATCTGTTTTAGTTGCCAGCACAATAGCGCCATTCATTGATTTGATTACATCCAGGTCACCACCATCCGCATTGTTTCCAACACCAAAAGGATACTGATAAACTCCTCTAAGCGCCCAGTTTTTTGCACCTGTAATACCCGAATATTCCAAAGAAACAATTCCCATTACATTTTTATTGGGGAGGTTGGCCTGATCTAAAATAACTTTGATATTGCCATTTACCACAAGCCGTTCACTTGGACTTTCTGTACCTATTCCAACATTTCCTCCTCCTTTCAACGTCAAAACTGTTTTATGCCCGTTTTTGTACGCCCCTAGTACCAAATATGGATCAGCAGGATTGCTTACATAATTTAAATGAAATTCATCTTCCGAACCGGTAAGCCCTTCCGAAAAAGATCCTTTAAACAAAATGGTTCCTAAACCTCCGCTTACACTGGGCGCTAGTCTTAACACCGGCCTTTGTCCTTCTATCTGCAATACGGGCCCTCCGAAATAAGCATTTGGATTTGTAGTACCAATACCAACATTTCCTGAAGTTGGAAAAGTATTTTGGGCAAACAGCGTTTTGCCAACAAATAGAGAGAGGATAATAAAGATGTTTTTTAATTTCATAACTTATTTTACTTTGGGTTTCTTATCTTTTTTAAAAATGGATTTTAACCATTTGGTAATCTTAACCGCTTTACCTGGCTGATAAGCCATCACTTTCCCTTTTTTGTAGCGGATTACCTGGATACTATCGTTACTGATCCGTTTTTCAAGCTTTCCGTTCAACTGCCCATCATGATACTTTCCTGTTTCCGACAAAACACCATCCTGATCATACTTTTCGAACCTGCCATTAGCCTTTCCAGAAGAATAGTGTACAATAGAATCTAGTTTTCCGTCTTCGCCCCAGCTTTTCCACTTACCAGATTTTAGGCCCATTTCAAAAAGTCCTTGGGTTTTAAGCCCTTTGGTATCGTAAAATTCATTGTATACCCCATCAAGCAATTTGCCACTATAACCACCCTGAGTATATCGGATCTGATTGCCACTAAACCAGGCATATTTCCGGTCTGATTTGACATCGCCCGAACCAATTTCTGGTTTTTGCACATAAAAAACGGCTTTGTAATGGTCGTAGTTAACCGTATGGGTATAGTTATCGACATTAAAATAAGATTTTATGCGTTGTGCATCTGCCTGAAAAAACAGCAGGCACAGCTGGAGTATGGTGATATATATGAACTTCATTATTTTATTGATAAAAATTTTGTCGCATTCTGGTATTCGACTTTTATTGAGTCGCCAACCCTTTTTATAAATTTTAAGCCATTGGCACGTTCCCCTTCACTTAGCATTACCTCTTTACCATTTATACTAATTATGGCTACATGTCTTTTTTCTGCACGATTAAAAATCTGTCCACTGTAAATAATTCCCGACCAGTTTACCTGTGGCTTTATTGGAGCAGCCATTGGCACAAAAGCCTGAACGGAAGACACCGGAACATTCACCGGCTCCGAAGATCCTGAAGCAAAAGGATCACTGTAATTCATTTCAAGCACCACTACATCTTTTGCGTGATCAATCATATTAAAATAAGGTTCACGAGCTGTACGGGTATTAACCTTTGCAGAATCTTCAGTTGCCATGCCCGTAAACACCCTATAAAAAATTATGCCCCATACCCCTGCAACACAGCAGATCAACAGATAGGTCATTTTCTTGCTTTTCATGGCTATTGGATAATAAAAGTTCTGATCTCACTATAGGTCCCTGCATTTCCGGCCTTGTCAAAAGCCCTTATCCGCCAGGCAATTGTTTCACCAACTTCTCCAGCATCAAAAATATGCTCTGTGGAAGTTACTGTTTGAGGGTAGCTCTTATTATAAGCGGTTTGTTCATCGCTTTTATATACAGAAACCTCATAGCGCTCTGCATCGGCAATCCTGTTCCACACTAATCTTACTGGTCTTGATACCGTTTGTTTGTTCAACGGCGTACTAAGGATTACCCGTTCTGGTCCTGTAGCATCGTAACTGAGGGTTCTTACCGTACTCCATTTTGAATTCTCAGTCGCGTTTTCTGCCCGCACACGAAATTGATAGGTACCTTCCTGGGTAAGGGTTTGCAAAAAGCCTAAATTAGTCGTCGTGATGTTCAGTGTCATATTCTTTTCATCCAGAAAATTATTATTATCCACCTGCAGGCGATAAACAGATGCACCGAAAAGTTTAAGCCACTCATACCGAATTTCAGGTTTCGAAAAATAAAGACCGCTTGACGGAACGGTGAGTTGAACACTTTGGTCGGTAAGGCTTGACTGAAAAATTTCCAGCGACCGGGTGCTGTAATTGCTCACGCTACTGCCGTTCTCTCCCCTTATGCGCCATTCGTATTTACCGGGATCCATGGTGTATACAAATTTTTCGGTCGTGATCAAGGTATCCAGCACCAACTTACTCACACTATCAAATTTGGGCGACACGACCTGCAACCTGTAAAAAAGTGCGTCGGCCATTGGGTTCCACCAGAAGGTCTGCTGATAGCTATTGGTTTCCAATCTGTTTGCCGGAGCCAAAATCTCTATTTTTCGGTTTTCTATGGAAGGTTCGATAAACTCACTACATCCTGCCAAAAGGAACAAAATGCTCCCCATCAAAACGCTAATATTCTTCTTCATATTTATAACTGTATACTAAATTCGCCTAATGCCTGTATCTTAAACAGCACTGCCCCAAAGGTAATCAACGCTGAGGCTAACCTGGAATAAGAGAAGATCTGGATTTCAGATTTTTTTCTAATCATTTTTTGCGCCTTTTTTTCAAAAAAAGCTTTTCGGTAAGTGTTTCCTATCAGTAATTTATTGCGCTCATCACCATTAAGTATGACCATGTTCCCTTCTATTGAAGTGATTTTTTCGTCGTTAATAATAAAGGATTTATGTATCCTGCTAAAACAACTGGCCGATAAACTATCTTCCATTTCTTTCATCGAGTTGTGGCATGAGAAACGTTGGTCATTTTCCATATAAAGTACCACATAATTCTGCATCGCTTGTATATAGATCAGCTGATCACATTTGATCAGAAATTCTTTTAGGCCTTTAGAATCTGCTTTGATAAAAAACGAATCTACTACATGTTGCTTCTTTGGGATGTTTACAGATTGGGCCAGCTGTGTAAGGTGATCGAATTTATTAATACTTTTCGCAAAGCGGCTAAAAGTAACTGGTCTGACAAGATAATCAAAGGCTGCATGTTCAAAGGCCTCGAAAGCCTTCTGGGTATCTTCTGAAACTAAAACAATTGAAGAAAACTGTTTGATCCGCTCCAACCAGTTACCGTTGCCCCCCAATAGGGCAACATCAACAAAAACAATATCTGGTCTGATGGAATAGACCGCATCAAAACTTTCTGGCCGTTGCACTGAATACCCTTTCAATTGGGTAAGCGGATAATCGCTTATGTAAATGCAGAGCGACTCTACGGTGTACAGTTCACCGATTACGTAACAGCTAATCATGGAGCATTAAGTTAAATATAATATTGCTGCCTCATTTCAGGGCATTAAAAGGATACTACTATTGATTTTGGCACAAACAGCAACCGACTGGTTTGTTTATGGATCTGGGATGAAAAACACCTGCGTAGCAGAATAAATTGAGAGAAGCATTAATGATAGACAGGCACATATCGTTTGGGTTTTATCTGTGTAATATCCCTAAAAATAAATAAACTTCAAAAACAAAATACAAAAAAAGCTAATATCATCCAAATTAATTGTATTTGAGCAAATACAATTGAAAAGTTAATTTTATTTCAAAAATTAAGGCTACAATAACAAACAAAAAAGTAATTTTAGAACTACAAAAACAATCTAATAAATTATTAATATCTGCGTAAAAGCCTTTTTAAGCGAGAAAATTCTTGTGTTTTCAATAGTCTTTTAGTTACATGCAGTTTCCTTTATTAAAATCAAAAATTCTAAATATAACCCTGAACCACGACTTACGTGACATTAAAGCCAGACTTCTCAAACTTTGACTACTCAAGAACTAACAAAGCCCCGTAATTTGCTGGCACAACGTTTCAACGATGGCGCTAAGATTACCCAGCTCGCCAAACTACATTCCCGCATCTATGGAGCAATTAAAACAAGGCTCCTTAAACTTAAACTCCCATAGAAATAACAAAGCCCGGCAAGCTTTTAAACTGTCAGGCTTTGGATATTATATTGATACGAGCGACACGCTCGCACCAGCATGGGGCATTCTAAACAAGCAAAGCCCAACATTTCTGCTAGGCTTTGCTAAGATTCTATTTATTTCTCATACCCGCCATGCTATGTCATCTTATTGATATAAGTATATTTTTGTAGATATAATTATTCCAGAATCATTTTCAAACTTAACGAAGTTACCGTAAGTGGGATCTTTCAACATTTTTGCAGAATAATTATTTTTATATACTCTAAAATTGATGTCTTCTATCGAATATGGAAATTTAAGCGTTTGTTTTTTTAGGATAGCGGAATGAGGAGGAATCCTAATCAATTTTGGCAATAAAAATTGATTATAATTGACCCCAGCGTCCTGTTCAGATATGGAATCGGCATTAAGCCCCTCTATTTTCTTGTTGGTAATTATTGTTTTACCAAATTGACTGTAATAGTAATTTAATGTCTTGTTTAAATTCTTCTTGTAAACAGCTTCATTATACAGTGTATCACTTAACGTCGAGAATTGGCACCAATAGTCATCAGGTATGTAATAAACACTATTACTTACGTTCTCTATTCGAAAAAATAGAGTTTTTGCATCTTCGTTTGCAACAACATATATGTTTAAATCCTTTAAGTTAGATATATTCTTAACACTGTTCTTACAGGAAGTAAAGGAAAATACTATCAATAAAACAAAAAACAAATTATATAATTTTCTCATCTCAATTCTCTTTATGATTAGGATCTGCTTGTCTCTCTTTATTTTGCCCTGGTAAAAGCTGCTTTCTTACTTTATTTTCATTTGAAACTGCATTACCGGTATCTGTTTTGGTAATTATTGGAATAGCGTGCCCTACCAATTCGTGTGCTAAAATGTCTGCAGGATTATCTCTTAAAATTTGTCCATTAGTATCTTTTATCATTTGATTAGGATTATCCGAAATTGTAACTTCGGCAACTTTTGTGGTACTTACAACCTTCCCTGATGCATCCTTTTTGGTCATTACACCCGATTGAGTAACTCCGCCTCCTGCTACCAAATCAACACTCTTAGCCTGACCATTTCTATCTGTAAAAGTTGAAGCTATTTTTATACTTATTAGATCTGGGTCTTTAATAGCTGCTACCAATTTGTCTCTATAATAATCCGATTTGCCTACGGACGACTTAGACTCCATGGCATATAACTTTCCTTGAGAATTAACACCAAACTTACCTGAGGACAAAGAATTAATATAGCCCAATACCTTTGCTCTATCAGCTTTTGCTATAATAATATCTTTGCCATCTGGATCAATATACTTCAATGGGTTGTTCGCCACATACGCGTAAGGCGATAGCATAAAATATTTTTCTGAATGCGGATCCATGGTTGTAAATCGTCCAATTACCGGATCATAGAACCTTGCGCCGTAATCATACTGCTCCCCTAACTCATCCTGAACCTCTTTTCCATTGTAAAGATATTTATTATTACCGAAAACAGCATTATTGCGCTTGCCAAAAGGATAATAATTATCCACCTGCAACTGTCTGATCTGGTTGTTGTAGATATCAAAAGTATAACGCACATTTCCCAAATGGTCACTGAGGTTGTAGTGGTAGCTATAACTGTTGTCGCCATTGCGCTGTGCTACCCCTTCTTCGGTATGGATAATATCGATATTGCTGCCCTCATATTCAATCCCATCTATATATTCCCGGGTTGTGGTCAGGCTATTTTCTATAGCCACCTTCCTAAGTTTATCGCCTGAAGCATCATACACATATTGAATTACCTTTCCATTGCCGCTCGCCCCAGAGGGTAGGTTCAATAGGTTATAGGTTAGATTCATTCCATTCCGGCCGTCGGTTGTAGCATTTCCATTTGCATCATAACTATAAGTGCCTGCAACATTATCCACCCTGTCCAACCTGTTCCCATTGTAATAATATTGGTTCATTGCACCACCGTTGCGGCTTAACTGGTTAATGTTGCCCATGTTATCATAGTTCAACACCTCGCTCATGTAAATGCCCGTACTGGTACCATTGGTCAACCTGTTCAGTGCATCGTAATTATAGCTGAAGACATTGGGCGAAGTAGCAGGAGAAGCATTCTGGGACCAGAACTGTTTACTGATATTACCATTGTACTGGTTCTCCCCATTTTCCTGGTAACCCAGCTGAATACTGAATTCGTTACTAATGCTGCTTTTCAGCCAGCCACGCTCATTGTAGGCCATTGCCGTAACCTGCATTCCGTTGTGCAACTTTTTCTGTGTCAGCTGACCGATTTCGTTATATACATACTCACTTAAAAGCTCATTCACTCCCGTAACACTGCCGTTATTGATCTGTTTATAGGTTTGAACTTTCCTGCCTATATGATCATAACTATAACCGGAAAGCACGGTTGTTACCGCTCCGTTGGCTTCGTGTGTCCTAACACTTGAGGTCAGTTCGCTGGCAAAGTTATAGTTGTTCACCGTACGGTCTTTTCCACCCAAACGATTATCAGAAATCGTTTCCTTCACCCGTCCATCCTCATCGTAGTAGGTTACCGTAAGCAGCTTGATAGCAGTACCCAGTATCCTCACAAAACTTCCTGTAGTCAACCCGCGGGTACGGGTACTTACCCCTACACTTGCAGCGTAAGCACTGGTATAACCTGGAAAGTTGTAATCATCGTAATAGTTCATGTTTAGAAATTCGACATTGGCATACTCTTCACCAACCTCGGGATGGGTATTGTGGCTGTAACCCTCCGCAGTAGCCGATGTACGGTCTTCCCACTGGATGCTTACGCCATCGTTGTAAGTCTGCATCCCTGGGCGGTTAATACCTTGTCCATTTTCAACACCCGTAAGGATCACCCTGCCCAGCGCATCGTATTTTATCCAGCTCCATTGGCTCAGTGCGCGCTGGTTTGCATCCTGGGTGTGGGTAACCTGATCTAACTTATTGTACACCAAATACTCCCAGCCCTTGCCTGGCACCTTTTTCTCTACCAGGCGTCTCCGTCCATCGTAACGGTAACCGTAAATAAATTGATCGAAAACGATTTGCGTTTCATCAAAGCTGTTTAGCGCGGCCTGTCCATTCTCGTTTACCGCCGGCGGTAGTACATAACGCAGGTTGCCCAGATCATCGTACACATAATAGGTATTGAGGCTTTTGCCATCTGCTTCCCAGACCCGTTTTAGCACCACGCGTCCTTCAAAATCCTTGAACTCATCTGTAGTACCCGCTTTCAGGTCGCCTGGTACCCAGTTTTCGTCCTTACTGGTGGTTTTGTATAGTTTACTTTGCGGGTACACCGTTGCTGCTGCGCCATTATCGGTACCATTGATTATCCACAGCTTCACCTCGTTTTCAAGGTTCGTGCCGTACGCTGCCTTTACGGTATGCCCACCGCTGATCTGCCAGTCTTCACCTGGAGCGCCCTGCTGTAGTACACGGTTTAATGGTGAGGCCTCGAACACCGTTTCTGCAAATGGATAGGCCGTGGCCTTTATCCCGCCTGTAGGGGAATTGTAAAAACCCGCCTGATCGGTAAGTGCACCTGAACGGTAATTCCCTGTCGTTCCGGTCAGTGCTGCGTATGGCTGGTACTTTATCGCTTCGCGACCAAAGGCATCGTAGGCAACAGGCTGTACAATATCCTTAAAGCCCGGGCTGCCCTGTACCTGAATGGTCTGCAAAGGTCTGCCCAGGCCATCGAAATACTGGATCGTTTCGTTTACCTCACAAATGCTGCGACCTGAAAGATTGTTCGGATCCATGCCCGGCTGTTTGAATATCCTCGTACTGATGTAGTTCTGGCCATTGCTGGCCGCCGATACAAAAGGCACGCAGTTTATATAGCTCAGCCCTGTGGTAAAAATACGCACAGAGCCGGTAGTATGGAAACCATCGGTCAGCGTTACACTTAAGGGCGCACTGATCTCACTTTCACCATTATAAACCGATACAACCTTTTGGGCGGAAGAGCGGCTGCAGAGCAACAAGAATGCTGCGGCACAAAAATATTTTAGATGTTGTTTCATGAGGGCGTTAGTTTTTATAGTGGTAATCTGTTTGTTTTAAAATATTACCGTTCTGGTCTTTAATTGTTTTTAAACGCTGAAAGGCATCATATTCGTAATAGGTAGTCATGCCTTTGGCATCGGTCGAACTAGTCATTCCTATCAGTGGATCGAAAGTATAAGTAGTTATTTCCGCATCAGATGGATAAATTCTGATGTCATCATAGGCCGTACCCCCACTTAATAATTTACCATTAGTGGTATAATCCTCTTCCTTGAATTTCCATAAACCTGAAGTTAAATAGAAATAGCTAATCCTATACGCTCTTGAATTGGGTCGGGTCCAATTTACAGTATAAGCACCATCATAAAATTTCAGCCCTGAATGTGAAGTCCCTGATACTCCCTCGGCCTCTTCAAAATTCTGGCAATAAAACTCATTTTGTGCTGCATTTTTAATTTCTGCGATTGGATATTGATCATTGTATCCCCATTTGTAACTATAAACAATACCTGATATTCTTTTTTGCTGTACCAGGTTACCTTTTGAACTATATAAATCCATTGAAGCTATCGGAAAATAACGGCTGTCTTTTGATACTGCTCCAGATGTTACCGAAGAAAGACTGAAATCGGTTAGCGCTTTCGAATTTTCGACCCTGTACATGGTATCAGGTAACACCTGATTTGGCTTATATGAAATAAACTGACTTGATAACATCGCAGCGTTAGCACCATTTACATCTTGCTGGAAGCTTGTTTTTTCAATTTCAGCTGAAAGCACATTTTTGGCCTGGAGGTTCTTTATGCCTAAACTGATATTATCTGCGGCTGTAATATTTTCATATTCGGGGGCATACCTAGTCTTAGTTACTGTTAACCCACCATTGCTCTTATTTTTCTTGATTTCAATCGGAAATAGATGTAAAAGCGGCGAAGCATAATTATAGACAGTTTCTTCGAGGGTTGGGCTTCCACCATCAAAGAGCTCCTCCGTTGTTTTATTCAATTGCGTTAATCCTGATTTAAAATCATATATTCTATAGCTATACAAATTGGGAATAAGCTCTTGAGATCCTGGAAATCCTCGTCTTAAATATTTTGCCATTGCCCCCTGAACTGTTTTCATAAAAACAGGACTATTATAAACATTGGTAGTTTTTTTTACCAAACTAAATGTGTTGGCAACATATTTATAATCTTCTTGCTCTAGTAATAGTCCTCTTTGCCAATCCCGGCTATCAGCGGGTGGATAGGGGAAATTATTTACAGGCCCAGCACTTCCTCCATAATAATCCGGATAATTTTCTGGTGATGTGTATCTAAATACACTTTTACCATTAACAGCAGCATTTTCAGGGTCTATACTTTTAACCGTTACCTCAGCATAACCAACATTACTACCTTGGGTTGTGCTTAAGGGATAATTTGTATCACTATTGATTACTTTGTAAATCAGCTCTTGTGGAAAAGAAGTAAGCTCTCCTTGAATAAGATATACCTCACCATAACTATACACGTGTTTAACATCTGAAAGTAATGAGCCTGAACTAGCATCATCAGCAAATTTATATTCGTAATTTTTTTGTAGGTTTTTACCAGAAACGGGATCAAAATCCTTCATGGATTTTATTCTTAACCCACCTACATTTCTTACCGCCGGCCCGGGTTGAGCTGGAAAAATATTTGACCAGCCATATACCTTTGCATAGGGTAGTTCGTGAAAGGCATTAAAATAGCTGTTGTTATCAATAAAGCTAGCAACTGGTTTAAACACCAATCTATAATTTCCGGGCGCCAGGGGAAAAGTATAATTATATTCGACTGTGCCATTGGTCTGATTAATTGTTTTTTGGGCATTAGCGTCAATGTCAAACATAGAAACCACTACAGTTCCCGATGTGTTAAGAATTTCAAAACTCATTGATCCGGATCGAATAGGCTGAAAGGGATAGCCTTTGATCTGCATATTTATACTAGTGGTTGCAGCGGTTGTTATAACACTAAAATCCTTATAATATTTTTTTAGCCCACCTTCAACGTAGGAATTATAACCCAATGAGCTATATTGTAAATAATTTATGTTGAGATCGTGGGACTGCGGTTCTGAAGTAGGCGGTAATAAGGCTGTCGATTTAACCTGATGCAATTCATAATCGAATTGGGTATTTCCGCCTGTAGGGTAAGTTATTCTTTTTAGCGTGCCACTTTTACAATAGGCTAAATTTGGATCTTTCCCCAAAAGCACATAACTTTCATTAGCCAGGTAATTTCCCGCCAATTGGTATGGAAGATAATTATTAGCTTGGAAAGTATATCCATTATAGTATCCCCAGTGATCTCTCGATTTAGAGTCTCTTGGAGGTAATCCTGTTTCATATTCCATAACATAAGACTTTCCCATTAAATTGGAACTACTTAGTTCCCTAACATTTTCTAATACTAATCGTCTATATTTAGTTTGGTATTGATCATACTTTAAAAAATTATCTTCAACGCCCGTTCCGGTTCCATCAACATCTACCATTGAAGTCCCAATCATATATTTGTAGTCAAATCTGTATTCTTTTTTAACATGCCCATCCAGTTCTTTTATATTAATTGAGGTAAGCATCTTATCACCAATTAAATCCCGTCTATCTTTATCGTAGTTGAATTCAATATTACCGTTTGAAAACGATATCATTTTTAATCTTTTACTTTCGCTTGTCGTTCTATTTACATTTGAAACCAGTGGCTCTTTAACAAATTCAATTCCAGCTAGTATATCCGTATTTAATAATACATACCGCTGATCGGAGCTCGGCATGTCATAACTCAAAGGATAATTCTCATATGTAAAATTGATTTCATTTCCTACCACAGGAATTATTTTTGACATGTACCAACTATTTATTGAAGCTGGAAGAGTGCCTACGCCATGCGGATCAGGTTCAGAATTTGGATTACTCTGTTCATATCCCATATTCTTTGTTATCTCGTAATCGTTAAACTCATAAATAGTTCCGTCTTCAGTTGTAACTCTCCAGCCTCTCAAATCAGAACTCCCGTTTGCTCTTATTGGTACAATGCCAATTTTTTGGTAAGGAATGATGGTGACTTCATCATTGACCCCTAAAAAAAACTTACCTGATTTTCCAGAAAAATTAAAATAAAATACATCAGGCTGATAGTCTTTTTGACCTGAAGCTATTTCTTCGAGCTCCTGTGTAGTTGGGTTAGTAGGTATAGAGAAATTGAAATTTCTTAATTCGTCAGGGGTACCATACATACTGCGGTTAATGACTCCTCCAGCATTTAAATTCCAGCCCAACCCTACAAATGATGCATATTCGGTAACCTTAATACCGCCCGCATTATAATTAAGTTCAATCGGAAGCGTCACACCTGTTTCTTTAATCTCATAAAGCGGTATGTTAATTTTAGGTACTCCAGTATATAATCCAATATCTGCGTTCCCATACTGCCCAAGTGAAGAAGCATTTGGAGAGGCGGTGACCACTTTTTTTAAATCGTTATTCCCAGATGTGGTTTGTGCATCGCAAAAGGAGGCATAGAAACTCATCAAGAATAGTAATAAAATATTAATTTGTTTCATGGTTAATTCAAATTGTTTCTAAATAAATGATTGCTATAGTTTTTTTGTTTATTGTGATCGGTCTTAATTTAATCAATTTGGAAAAGCTCGCTACTTTGATGGATTTGATTGGATGTTCTTCTTTAACCGATAAAGACATTTTTTTTTATTTCTTTTGTTTTATCAGAAGTTCCTTTAACTCAAGGTACCCTTTTCTTAATTCCTCTATCTGCACTTGCTGCTTTCTAGTCATTGAGGCTTCATTTTGCAGCTGTTTATCCTTTTCGATTAGATGCAAGGTAAGTTCTTCGACTTTTTGCAATAGTTTAATGTTCAGCTCACCGAGGTTTACACCATTTTCTACCATCTGCCTGGCAGTCGGGATCTCCGGCAGGTGTTTGTTGGTTTTTACAAATTTTTCGAGTTCTGCCAACGCTGGGAGTTTATAAGCAGGCTCAAACACAAAATCAGCACCTGCAGTGGTAGAGACCTTAATTTCACGGGCACCGATGTTTCCCGCTACGGTAAGCTTTTCTTGCGGGTTAGTGGTGCCAATGCCTACATTACCTAGGGCAGACCCATCAGTTTTAGTGGCCAGTACGGTATTTCCGTTTAGTGATTTAATCACATCCAGATCCCCACCATCGGCATTGTTACCCACGCCAAAACCATGCTGATATACACCCCGAAGTGCCCAGTTTTGTGCCCCTGTAATTCCTGAAAAACCTAATGAGACAATACCAGCCACATTTTTATTGGGGAAATTAGCTTGATCCAGAATAGCCCTAATGTTTCCATTTACCACAAGCCTATCATTTGCGGCGGCTGTGCCAATACCCACATTGCCCATCAAAAAGCTGGCTCCGCCGAAATCTGCCGCAAGAGAAACATTAGGCGTTTGTGGAGTAGCCCATGCCGAAAAATTAAGGGAGGTACCGCTACCACTGATGCGGGTAGCACTATAGCTAGACCACCACATCATACTACCATCATGCCTCGTGCCCCCATCACCGTCGCTTCCGATTACTACATCAGCTGCATAAGGATTAGCTGCATCAATAAGATTGTTTCCTGTAGTTAGTACTTTAGTTTGCGCAGAAGCAACACTGGCTGAACACAGCAAGATTGAGAACATTAAAATTTTCATGTGATTTGATTGGTTTTGGGTTAAAATTTAAAAGGGTATTGGTTTTCAGACCTCTAACAGCTACAGCTAAATTATTTCGTCTTTTTATTCAGGGTTTTGACGTACACATCCTGAGTTTTAACTTTCTTACTTAAGCTAATCAGGCATGGGTTATCCAGCTTTGTGAAAATGCCGATAATAATTGAAAGTATGAGTAACCTGACGAGGGAGCATTGAATAATTCATGTTAGTTTAGATTTGGATGGAACAAGGGCATGTGGTCAATCAGTAAAATGGCACAAAAGCAAATTAATCCGCATTTATTGGACAAACCGAGCCATCTGTACTTTTATTGGCCGAACTGGTTGAGCAATTAATTAAAAAGATTCAGAAATATTACCCTGTTTAGAAGTTGCTGAGAGGAAATAAAACTGGAATGGGCAGAGAAAGTTCTGAGAGACATATCTATTCTTGTTTAATATTTTTAGATGGCACGAAATACCATTTTTGAAAAAACAAAAGCAAAAAAATTACACGAACATATCAGTTTTTGTGACCAAAATTATTATGCTTTATATTGAATGTTATCTAGAAAAAATGTCAGCATATATAACTTACCTAAAACAATGCCTTCACCGCACTATCTATAGTTTGCCTACTTATAAATGGAGATAAAATTTGTTGTCATATAAAAAAATTGATATGAACAGAATATGGTCAATTAATTAGTCCTTCCTTTAAAAGTCACTAAATGCAAAGTAATATAGAATTTTGCTGTGTCGTAAGTGCCATAGTAAGCAGAATCAGCTGTAAAAAGAGTTTATATTAGACACCCAGTAATTGGCTTCCCTTTACGTCAAGCTTGTAATATCGATCACACCCGCATCTTCACTTTATATCTTTAAATTTCCTTCTCCTCATAAATAGTATACTATCTTAACTAATTAAAAACATCCCTCAACCACTCAGCGGCTAAGAGGATACAATGAAAAAATTTCAGTTCCGTAAACTGAAAAAAATTCAGAAAAAATGAAAATTTTTCAGTTTGAGCGTCATAATCACTTTATTTTCACCGTTGGCATAGCGGTTGATTAATCAAAATTGGACCATCAGCGTCCAGAGAAAATTAATTGATTTATAGTCCATTTATTATTAAAAATTTTAAAGGAGAAAACACTATGACATTGGTTAAATTCAATCCAGAAAAAAAGAACAGTTCATTATTGCCAGGCTTTAATGACATCTTTGAATCAGTACTTGGCGACACTTTTTTTACCGACCGTCGTTTAAGCAACGTTCCGGCTGTAAACATCTCGGAGTCAGCCGATCACTATCACATTGAGCTTGCTGCACCCGGACTTAAAAAAGATGATTTCCGCGTTTCGGTAGAAAGGGATATGCTCACGATCTCAACTGAAACAAAAAACGAAAACCTCAGCGAAGGAAGAACTTATAACAGAAAAGAGTATAGTTATTCAGCCTTCACAAGATCTTTCACACTTCCGGAAAGTGCTGACATTGAAAAGATCAGTGCAAGCTATAACGATGGAATTCTGAAACTTGAACTTCCTAAAAAAGAGGAAGCCAAAGTGGTCGCTAAACAGATCGAAATCCAATAAAGAAATGCCGCATATAGCGGCATTTTTTTTACCATAACATCGAATCAATAAGTTTTTAAGAAAGAATACAATGCGCGAGAATGGAAGGTAAATCCACAGGCTTTCGCACTAAAAGCGCTTTGCAGGATTAATTAATGGCAAACTGAAATAAAAAACCGAGCCCTTTGTTAACTGGCTTTCTGCCCATATCTTTCCGCCATGTCTCTGGATAATCTCGGCCGATAGATAAAGTCCTATTCCAAAACCGGCAACAGTACTCATCCGATTGTTTTCTACCCGGTAAAACCGTTCGAATAGTTTTGGGATATCGTTTTCATCTATTCCCATCCCATGATCCATTATGCGGAATACCGCTGTACCGTTCTCCAGATAACTGTCAATAATTATTTCACTATCGGCCGGCGAATATTTCACCGCATTACTGATCAGATTATTGACCACATGCCCGAGTTTGTCCCTGTCTGCGTTCACAAAAAAACCAGGCTGGAATATGTACTTTATATTATGGTTGTTTACCGTTGCAATATATTCCTCTACCACTTCCTTAAGCAGGACAGACATTTCTATGGGCTGAAAATCCATCAGCATTTTTCCCGATTCCAAACGCGAGAGGTTGAGAAAACCATTGATCATACCAGTCATTTTATTGATCTGGCGCTCAGCGCCCTGGAGAGCTTTATCTGCAAAGCCGTTCATCGTACCCCTGGCTTTCAGCTGCATAACCTGAATATAACCTTTCATGGAAGTAAGCGGTGTCTTGAGTTCGTGACTAACCATTGCAATAAAATCGTTCTTCCGCTGTTCATCCCTTTTCTGATCTGTTACGTCCATCAAAACAGCGTAAAAGCTATCAAAATCGCCATAGCTGCCTTTTTTTAACTTGCCTACGATCCTCATCCAACGGTTCTCACCGGAAATAAGATGTCTGATCGGATAGGTATAATCCAGGGGCTTTCCAAGATTGATGCAGTCGTGAAGAACCCCTTGAAGCGCTGATAGGTATTCGGTACCCACACTGCTCAGCACCATTGTCCAGCTCACCTCCCCCTCCAAGGGCAGACCACAGAGTTTCCTGAACCGCTCTGATACTTCAACACGTCCTGTTTTGATATCCAGGTTACAACTGCCCAATTCAGCGGCATCGAAAGCAGACTGTAAGTTATCTTCACTCTCTCTCAGTGCATCGAGTGCATCTTTAAGCTGAGCATTCACTTCTTTCTGAAGATCATTGACTGCTGCAAGTTTTTCATTGATGGTCTCGAGCTCCTGTGTTCGTAGCCTGACTGTATTTTCAAGATTTTCATTGAGTTCATCTGCATTTTTTCTTGCCGCTTCAAGTTCCCTGTTCCTCGTTTCCAAAAGCAACTGGTTTTTCTTCAGCTCGCTCAGATCGGTAATAATGACGCTCAGTGAAGTGCCTTCATCAAGGTTAAGCGCCTTTAAAGAGAGTTGAACTGCCAAGGAAGTGCCTGAGCTGTTGATGATATCGACTTCTGCCCTGGTGTCTACTTCCCAGGCTCCATCGATTGTTTCTCGAACAAAGGCCTGATCTTCTGTTGAAAAAAATGCCAGAAAGTTCAGACCGATAACCTTTTCTAAAGGTAGCCCCAAAAGCCTGGCGAGTTGTGAGTTGCAATACAATACCCTGTATGATTCATCGAGCGTAAGTGCGCTTTCGGTCATCTGCTCGATAAAGATCCTGTAGGTATGATCAGCGCTCTTAAGCGTAAAAAGCTGATGACCATCCTGACCATTTACAATCAGGGCATCAACTTCTCCAGAGCGAATTGCATGGATAATGTCGTTGGCCTCCTCGAGCTGGATACGAAGTTCTTCATAGGCCCGCTCGAGCCTGATATGTTCACTTGACTTCTGCATAACTTAATAACTGATCCCCAAACCTTTCAATACTTTCGCACGGTCAGAGCAGTCCCCGATCAGCTTTCTGATCGGAACTGGCGATTTTTTGATCAACATCGGGATGGCTGTCACATCTTCTTGCTGCACTAACAAGGGCTGCTGATGTGCATCAATGATTTCCAGCTCATACCTGCCGGCAATAAATTCCTCGCATATTGTACGGATGTTGACAACTGCCCTTGCGGAAACTGGTGATGCACCTGCAATGAAAAGCCTAAGCGAAAAAAAATCGTCGCTTTGGGTACTGTCTGGATGATCGGGGTTTCCTATCGGCATAACTAATTATTAATCTTTGTACGTATGTCCAGTCCCACCAGAACCTTTTCCTCATTTGAAAGGTCACCTATAATTTTGCGGACCGGTTCAGGCACTTTTTTTACCAGAGTCGGAATGGCAAATATCTGATCACCTTCAGCCAGCTGTGGTTTTTCCAAAAGATCGATCACCTCAATGCTATATTTTCCTTTCAGGTGCTCCTCGCAGAGTTTTTTCAGGTTTTCCAGTGCAACTACCGATTTATTGGTTTTACCGGCCACATATAGCCGGAGTTCATATGCTTTCCCCACTATTTATTTGTTTTTGTTTACGTTTTTTTCTTTCCGACTATCATCTCCCCTGCGCAGATCGGCAATTTTGCTTATCGTTTCGCCCATGATCTGTTTTTTTAAAGCCTCCTCCACATAAACTTTATTGAGTTCCTCTTCTGCTGATTCATATTCTGATCTTAGACTTTCAATCTTTGATTCTAAAATTTTCCGTTTGCGTTCGAGTTCACGGTCCTTACGGCTGACAGCCTGGGCGTGGATGACCTCGCCAGTTTGCTCCATAAGCATCCTTGCCTCCCGCGCCGAGCCGGTTAGCACGCCATCCTCGGTAAGATATACATCCACCAGATCTAATCCCTTATCTGTAATCACAAATTCGCGTATCTGGTTTGAATGTTTCATTCCCCGGGATTTCATGATATACAATCCACGGTTCCGCTCACCGTTGCTTTCGATATCACGGATCAAAAGCCAGGCATCTACAAGCGAAGAAACCCCTTCATCGGTTTGTTCGTTAACTATATTATTAAGGGTGAGGGCCGTAAACATGACGGTAATCTGTTCAGCCTGCAGAAAATCGATCAGGCGTACAAGCATGGTTTTCACGTCGCTAACCGATCCTATTGTGATCAGGTTGGTAATCGGGTCAAGTATAACAACAGATGGCCTAGACTTTTTGATCGCCTTATGGATCGCCACCAGATGCATTTCCAGTCCGTACAAGGTAGGGCGTGAGGCGTAAAACTCAAGCGTTCCTTCCTTAAGGTGTTTTTGAAGATCTATGCCTATAGAACGCATGTTTCTGATGATCTGTTTTGGGGATTCTTCGAAAGCAAAGAAAAGGCATTTCTCTCCCCTCAGGCAGGCCGCATTGGCGAATGTTGCTGCTATGCTGGTCTTGCCCGTACCGGCCGTACCTGAAACCAGAATACTGCTCCCTTTATAAAAGCCAGAATTTCCCAGCATTTTATCCAGCGAAGCAATACCTGAGGGCAAGCTTTTTGTGGAAACCTCATGATTCAGCTGCAGAGAGGTAACAGGAAGCACTGAGATGCCCTCATCGTCGATCAGAAAGGGATATTCATTGGTTCCGTGGACCGATCCACGGTACTTTACAACCCTAAGCCTCCTGGTGGAGATCTGGTTGATAATCCTGTGGTCAAGTAAAATAACACAGTCTGACACGTACTCTTCAAGGCCCTGACGGGTAAGTCCATTTCCTCCTCGCTCACCTGTTATGACCGCCGTAACGCCCTTCGATTTTAGAAACTGAAAAAGTCTCCTGATCTCTGCCCGCAGCACTGCCGTATTATTTAGTCCCGAGAAAAGGTTCTCGATGGTATCAAGTGCTACTCTTTTTGCGCCTATACTGTCAATTGCGTATCCCAGTCGGATAAAAAGTCCCTCCAGATCGTACTCTCCGGTCTCCTCAATTTCTGCACGGTCAATGTGCACGTAATCCAACCTTATCTTTTTATCCTTTTCTAATTGTTCCAGATCAAATCCAAGTGATGCTACATTCGCTTTAAGTTCCTCGGCCTTTTCCTCAAAAGCCATAAATACGCCAGGTTCACCGTAATCCATGGCTCCTTTTACAATGAACTCTATGGAAAAAAGTGTTTTTCCAGAACCGGCCTCACCACAAACAAGTGTAGGTCTTCCCGAGGGCAGCCCGCCTAATGTAATCTCATCAAGTCCGGAAATACCGGTAAGTGTTTTAGGAATTGTACCAGCTGAGCGCGTTTCCTGTTGATTTTTTGATTTAGCCATTTATTTTTTAACGCTTAAATCTATTAGATAATAGTAATATTGATCAATTCTTTTCAAACAAACAGGGAATGTTAAAAAATGTTTGCAATAAGGAAATATATCGCCCACCGAAAATACTTTTTTTAACCTGGGCAACAGCCTTACATCCGTTGCAAGCCAACAAACAAAGAAGAGAAATCTTATACCCGTCCGTTCATCCGACATCACAGGTTATCCTCAGCTATATGGCAGAACATATAAAAAGCGGGCATGCCATACCGCTGCCCGCTTTTAAGGTGTTAGGCATTTCCGCCTGCATTCCCGGCAAGATCTCCCCCTACGTCATCTTCATCATCAATTTCACCGGTAAGCCCCCGTTGAACCTCGTTATCATCGGCTTCTTTTTCTTCGTTGGGACTTATTTGCGACTGTTCATTGCCGTTTTCATCTTCGTTGTCTTCTTCTTTTGGATCGATGTAATTTTTCATAGTATCTGTTTTTATTGTAAAACAGATACTTTATAACTATAGTTTCAAAAAAATTAGCAAAAGCGGCACCACATATGTTTCCTGCTCAATAGCTGGTCGGGATAGGAAGATTCGAACTTCCGACCTCCAGCACCCCATGCTGGCGCGATACCTGGCTACGCTATATCCCGTTTGCTGACTTCCCTTTATGGAACACAAAAATTGATACAAAGATATATCACATTGCACTTTTGAAGGAAAAATTTTTAAAAATTTTGAAGGATTTTTGATTTTTAAACAGAAAAAATGGACAGCGTTTCCCTTAAACTTTTTAACAATGCAGATGTTATATAAAAATGGAAAACATAGAACAACTCATTATATCTGCTGCAAGAAAAGGCGATACCGAGGTTTTAAAAGAATTAATACGCAGAGGAGCGAATATAAATTTTAAGGACGATAAAGGTTATACCGCTTTGATTATTGCCTGCTACAACAACCAGCTGGAAGCGGCAGCATACCTGATTGCTTCGGGAGCAGACTTAAATCTTGGAGATCAGGGAGGCAACACAGCTTTAATGGGTGCAGCATTTAAAGGCTATACCGATATTGCAAAACTATTGATTGAAGGTGGGGCAGACATTAATCTTCAGCATGGAAACGGCGGGACTGCATTGATGTTTGCCGCAATGTTTGGCCGCAATGAGGTTTTAAAACTACTTTTAGACCATGGCGCTGAAACCGGGCTCCTAGATATCAGGGGACAGCATGCATTAGATCTGGCCATTTTGCAGGGGAACGAAGCCGGAGCTGAATTGCTTGAATTATACAGCAAAAATGCTAATCTTGCAAAAGTGCCTTAACCAGCCCTTTCCACTGAGGATATGAAAAACCCAGTTTGGCCGCCATACCCACCATAAAATTCCTTCCCTTATCATAAAGGCTGCCATTGTCCGTATTTGGAACTTCATTTCTAGCATGTTCTTCGGCACTAACAGATCGTCCGCTCTGTGTAACGATAAAGCTTGATGTAGCCTCACTTTTTAAAAAGTGGGCCGTTTCCTTTTTTCGTGACAAGGGGTGTGCGCAAGGCCTTACCCTCATGGATAATGTCTGCTTTTCACCGTCGCTTTCGGTAATAATCTCCTCGATTTGAACCCAATCATAGCCCATTCCAGCCTGGGTTCCAGGACCAGGAATATCGATTCTAATATAATCATTTAACTGCGCCTGCCTTTCTGCGCGGATGCCTTGAGGATCGATTAATTGGAATGCGGATATGCCTGCGTAACGCCCCCATTCATTTACAGACAATAATCTGGTACACGCCCGTTCAAAAACCTGTACCGCTTCTGCAGGGGTGCTACAATCTCTGCGTTCTATCACATCCATTTCGCTACCTGTATATTGGGCAGGTACGGCTTCTAAGTTGTTTTTATTTTCCATAGCGAATAAATTTGGTGAAGGCCAACAGCCTTCACCTGGTTTGTACCTTAAACTATGCTGGTATTTTTCTTTGAACTTCACGGTCCCAAAAGCGGTGCAGGGCAATCATTTCTGCAAAAGTCTTTGTAAGGGCATCAAGATCCTCAGTAATCAAAATACCTTCACTTAATGCAGTACCGTCGGCGTATTCTGCTGGTAGCTTTTTAGCGAAATAAGTAGATTCCAATACCTGGAGCGCCTGTTTGTCGGCAGCAATTGCCTTACAATGTTTGAAAGCCTCATTTAAGAAATGAATGGCATTGGCTTCTCCACTAAGTGCATTAACTGAATTAGCACCCCCAGGCACATATACTGCATCATAAAGAACGGATGCTGCTGTTAAAAGACTTTCATCCACTGCAATATTTTTACCACCTGCAGAAATAATTTCGCCCAACCTTGGCGCTATAATATGTGCCACCGCTCCTTGTGCAACAAGGAAATCTTTAACCTTGCTAAGTGTCTGTTCATTTACTCCATCTGCCGCAAGTATTGCAATTTTTCTTGACCTGATGGTATCTTTGATCGTTGTGGCCATACTTAGCGCTACAGACCTTGCAAGGCTTCCTTTAGGGTTTACAGAAGCATAATCCTTCCTTTTGCCATCAGCTGGCAAGCTATTGTTAAGGTCTGCCAAAGGGATTTTTGGAATCTGCAAACCTAATGCCTGCGCAACTGCCTCAGCCAGGCCCTTATCTATCTGAATTAATACAGCCAGCATACGCTCCCTTACAGGAATGGCCTTTACTTTGCCGAGTTCAAAACTAAGGGCATCGATAAGGTGGTTCTTTTCGGCATTGCTCTGTGAATTGAAGAACAAGCGGGCCTGCGAAAAATGATCAAAAAAACTTCTGCTCCTTGCCCGGATCTTTCTGGCATCAATTGCTTCATTATGACTTACAAAGCCACCTTGTGCAGCCGGTACCTGCCTTGGGTCGTTTGCGGCGAGTCCGTTCGGACCATAACTGGTTTTACCCCTGTTGATTGTTTGGCGCATATGGCCATCGCGTTGGTTATTATGCACGGGAATTACAGGTCTGTTAATCGGGATTTCATGAAAATTTGGTCCTCCCAATCGGATTAGCTGGGTATCGGTATAAGAGAACAATCTGCCCTGCAATAGCGGGTCATTAGTAAAATCGATACCCGGTACTACATGGCCAACATGGAAAGCAACTTGCTCCGTTTCCGCGAAAAAGTTATCGGGATTTCTGTTCAGTGTCATCTTACCAATGCGCTGTACGGGAACAAGTTCTTCAGGAATCAATTTGGTAGGATCCAAAAGATCAAATTCAAACTTAAACTCATCAGCTTCAGGAACGATCTGCACGCCAAGTTCCCATTCTGGAAAAGCGCCGGCCTCAATGGCATCCCAAAGGTCCCTTCTATGAAAATCGGGGTCTTTGCCCGAAATATTCTGTGCCTCATCCCAGGCTACCGAATGAACACCCAAAAGTGGCTTCCAGTGGAATTTCACAAAATTGGCTTCACCGTTGGCATTCACAAATCTAAAAGTATGTACGCCAAAACCCTCCATCATGCGGTAGCTCCTTGGTATGGCACGATCACTCATCAGCCACATAATCATATGCGACGACTCTGGCATTTGAGAAATAAAATCCCAGAAAGTATCGTGAGCCGAAGCGGCCTGTGGCATTTCATTATCAGGCTCTGGTTTTACTGCATGGACAAGATCTGGAAATTTAACCGCATCCTGGATGAAAAACACTGGCATGTTATTGCCCACAAGATCAAAATTCCCTTCCTGGGTATAAAATTTTACAGCAAAACCCCTTACATCACGAGCCAGATCTGTCGATCCCCTGGAGCCTGCTACGGTTGAAAACCTAACAAACACCGGAGTTTCTGCTCCCGGATCGCATAAAAATGCAGCCCTGGTTAAGTTAGACATGTCTTCGTATACCTTAAAAACGCCATGTGCAGCAGAACCTCTGGCATGCACTACCCTTTCGGGTATGCGTTCATGATCGAAATGTGTAATTTTTTCCCGGAGGATAAAATCCTCTAAAAGTGTTGCGCCTCTTTCTCCGGCTTTGAGCGAATTCTGATCATCGTTAATTTTGACCCCATGGTTAGTTGTTAGAAATTCGCCTGTCGAATCTGCAACAAATGATTCCAGTTTGGCCGTCTTACCATTTTCTGGCTGGGCAGGTTTATTTTTTCCTTTTGGTGTTTTCTTGTCCATAGTTTTTTTAGCTTAAGCCTCTTTTTGGGCTGTTAACATTTAATTTTTTTCTGCGATTAATGCATTACTGGTTGAGGGAAAAACTATCGGCCATGTGCCGTCTGCACGGACAAAGTTTATCTTTGCCAATGTATTTTCGTCAACAATCTCTATAATATGGTTCCGCAGTTGAGGAAAAAAGAAACAATAGCGAGCAAAATGAAGACCTGATTTTTCATAAGATATTTTTTACGGCACCGGATGTATTTTCGATAGCATATAGAGAACCTGCAAAAACAATAAATGGTTTTAACAATTTGCTCTAGCCTCTTCCGTATCAACTCGTTGGCCTCAAATCCCGATAAAGAATATCAAAAAACATTTTTTGGGCAGAATGGGTTGTACAATAATGATGAAGGAAAAAAGAACGGTTGTAATTACAGGCGCTTCGAGCGGTGCCGGCAGAGCAATGGCTACAGTATTTGCTCAGAATGGAGATAAATTGGTGATCTCTTCCCGCAGTATGGACGAACTCACATCACTGGCTACAGAATGTGAATTATTCGGTGCAGAAGTGTTAACAGTTGAAGCCGATGTATCCGATTATAAACAGGTCATTAATTTGGCAGCGGCCGCCGATAATTTTGGACCTGGAATAGATATCTGGATAAATAATGCCGGTGTACTTGCTATCGGCGAATTTGATGTTACACCAATGGAAGTTTCGGAGCAGGTGCTGCGCACCAATCTGCTTGGCTACATGAACGGAGCCCATGCTGTACTCCCGTATTTTAAAAAACATGGATCAGGTATCATCATCAACAATATCTCTATTGGTGGCTTTCTTCCTGTACCTTACGGTGTGGCCTATTCTGCAAGCAAATTTGGTTTGAAGGGTTTTAGTGCAGCCCTTAAAACAGAATTATCCAGGTACCCCAATATTTATATCTGTGATGCCTTTCCGGCATTTTTAGATACACCAGGGATCCAGCATGCGGCAAATTATACCAGAAAAAGTTTAAAACCTGCACCTCCGGTATACGATCCGATGCGTGTTGCGCTAAGCATACTTAAACTTTCTAAGCAACCGAAACCACAAACGATGATTGGAAGTACTTCGATACTGCTCCGCCTATCTTATGCCATTTTTCCGGCAATTACAAGGGGTATAGCCGGAGCCGTGATACGTAGTTACTTAAAAAGTGCACCTGACATCGAAAAAACAAATGGCAATATTTTCTCTCCGCTTCCTTTTGGTAATGCCATACATGGCGGTTGGGGAATGCCTGGAAAACCTAAGGCGCACCGTAAATACCTGGCCGGCGGACTACTTCTCTTTGCGGGCGCAGTGCTTTTAACAGCCAAAAGTTTATCACAACTACCTAAGGGATAACCAGGTGCTTTACAATTTAGCGGCCGTAAAGTTCGGTTTCTGATTTCAACCAGTTTATCGTTTTTTCGGTAATAAATCCTTCATCTACCCGCCATGCCCAGTTACCCGATGCTTTACCCGGCGTATTCATCTTAGCGGCATCACCCAACTGCATAATATCCTGCATGGGAATTATTGCAATTTCTGCAATTGAAGAATAGCAAAGCCTGATCATGGCCATATTAACATTCGTTTCATCAACCCTGGCACCAACATAGTTCGATAGCCGTTTTCGAAGCGCTTCATCTGTTTCATTTTTAAACCATCCCAAAGTTGTATTGTTGTCGTGCGTTCCGGTATAGACAATAAAATTCACTGAATCAAAATTGTGTGGAATATGGGGAGAAACGGCCAGGTCTTCGCCAAAGGCAAACTGTATTACTTTCATGCCGCGCAAGCCGAACTGTTTTCTTAAATGGACTACATCTTCGGTAATTTCGCCAAGATCTTCGGCAATAAAAGGAAGTTCGCCGAATTTTCCTTTCATAGATTTAAAAAATTTAGCGCCGGGCCCAGGTTGCCAGGTACCATTTACCGCATCATCAAGATCAGCTGCAACCTGCCAATAACTCGCAAAAGCCCTGAAATGATCCAGACGTACAAGGTCGTATATTTTACTGCTTTTTTTGAGCCGGTTCTTCCACCATTTAAATCCCTCATGCTCCATCCGCTCCCAATTGTATATCGGCATTCCCCACAACTGCCCTTTTTCATTAAAATAATCTGGAGGTACCGCCGCAACAACGGTTCTGTTTCCGTTTTTATCAAGGAGAAAATTTTGAGGTTCTGCCCATACTTCAACCGCATCGTAATCCAGATAAAATGGAAGATCGCCGATCAATCCTATTCCCTTTTTATTTGCGTAGGCCTTTAATTTGTACCATTGACGGTAAAAAATAAACTGGCTCCATTTTATTTCCTCAAGCTCGGCAAGGTAGTTTTTTTCATATTCAGCAATTGCCTTTTTATTTTTAGACTTAAACTTTTCTGGCCAGTTAAACCACTCACTATTTTTATAAGACTGTTTTAAATGGGTATAAATAGAAAAATCAGTGAGCCAGCGCTCTTCAGCCTTACAAAACGCGTTGTAGCTTGCAATCAGTTTTTTGTTGCCCATACTTTTAAAGCGCTGATAGGCCTTACTTAAAACACGCTCTTTCATTTCTGCTGTTTTTTCAAAATCAACTTGTGCTGTTATTGGTAATAGGAAAGCATCAAGGTCGCTTTTATTCAAAAGCCCATCTTCGAACAAAAATTCCGGACTAATGAGCATGGTATTTCCGGCCATAGCAGAACTGCTGGAATAAGGGGAATACCCGTTCTCCTTTTTTACCGGATTGAGGGGCAGAATCTGCCAATAGCTTTGCCGCGAAGCATAAAGAAAATCTACAAATTTATATGCGCTGGGGCCCAAATCGCCGATACCAAAACTGGATGGTAAGGAACTGATGTGCATCAACACCCCGGCAGAACGTCCATTTTTTTTAGGGGTTAACCTGATTACCGCCAATTGAACTTCGTTGAACAACTGGCTGATGCGTATACCCCTCTGTAACGGGTCCTTAGCCCCTTTTTTCCCCGTAAGTAGATTTTCCCATGTTAAGAGTGCCTCCTGCGGTAAAATAACAGCAGTATCTTCCCAATCGAAATCGCTAATTGGTACATTCTGAATTTTACAGCATTTGGCAAAACCCAGGGGAACAACCGTTATTATCCAGTGGTGTTTGTACCTCCTTGCAAAAGCACAGATATGGTTACTATACTTACCTTCAACCGTTAAGGGTATATAGGTACCAAGTTCGAAAACATCTGCTTCGGATTTTCTGATCAATAGCAAAGTTTTGGTTAACCACATTTTCAACTTTCCAGAAAACCTGTCTTCCCAAAGTTTTTTATAGTCAGCAGGTGTTTCTAGATCCTCCATCATTTTGAATCTGCTGTTATAATCAACAGGTCTTCTATTATCAGGATCAACAAGGCTTAAATCCCATAATTCGGTTCCCTGATAAATATCCGGCACACCAGGACAGGTAAATTTTAAAGTGAGCTGCGCTAAACTATTGATTATTGCAAAATCTGAAATTCGCTTCAAAAAGTCTTTGATCAATTTTCCGCTTTCCATCCTTTCATTTAAAATAACCCGCGAAAACTTATTCAGTTTATGCTCGTAAACCTCATCCGGACTTGCCCAGTCTGACCGTTTTTTGGATTCCCGCAACGCTTTTACAATAAACTGTGCTAAACGGTTATCAATATCATGCTCATCATCTTCTAAAAAAGGAAAGGCCCCAATAATGGTCTGCAGGAGCAGATAAACATCATTGTCGTGTAACTGTTTATAAGCTGGCACCTTATGCTGTAAACTGCTAAAAATACGCTTAAGCTGTTCAACCAGCAGGCTCCACTCCTCAGGAAGATCGCTAAGCACATTCAATCTGGCCCTTACATCCTCCCCTTTTTTGGTATCGTGGGTAGCACTCGCATTTATACTTAGTGGCCATTGCTGCTGGCGATTCTGCATTTCATTATGAAACCGATCAAGCGGTATCCCGAATGCATCCGGAGCATCTCCAACTTCACTGTGACCTACAAAACGGTTGTAGGTAAACATCAGCGTATCTTCAACCCCCTTTGCCATTAACGGACCGGTAAACTGCATACAGCGTTGAAAAAACTGACCAACTTTTTGGCTATACGCAGGATCTGCATTTCGGGGCTTTTCTAAAAATATGGTAGATAACAATTCACCTGCTTTACCCAGTTTTTTATCACCGACGAGGGGCATTAGCAGGCTGCTGATTTTCTTTTCATCGATTTCTGAAAGTGGGAAACTATAATTGTAATACCGATATACAGGCATGCGGATAAGGAACCAGCCAAGCGCCTTTTTTAGTTCTGCGTTTTCTATAGAAGAAAAACCAGGCGGTTTAAGTGGCAAGAGCATTTCAAATAGGTTATCCAATTCGCCCTGCATGTGTTTAAACAATATATTATGTTTTTTTTCATAGATCAGCTGAGATGGATCGAGTTTTTTTCCGGTTACCCGCTTATATAGGCTGGTAAAAGGTTTCTCGGCCTGCCTATTGGTAAAAAGATTGTTTACCATTGCCATAAAATCATAACCGGTATTTCCCTGTACCTTCCAGTCCAGCGGCATCCGCTCTCCCTGTTCCAGAATTTTTTCCACTACAATATAAATTTCCTTTCCAACTGACTTCCGGAGGTTTTGTAAATAGCCTTTAGGGTCATAAAGCCCATCTACATGGTCGATTCTCAATCCCTGAAAAACCCCTTTATCAATCAGTTCGAAAATATAGCGGTGATAAATATCGAATGTTTCCTGATGTTGCATGTTCAGGCAGATCAGACTATTGACTGTAAAAAACCTTCGGTAGTTGATTTTATGATCGGTTTCCTGCCAATTACACAAGCGGTAATGCTGATCGTTGACAATCTGTTTTAAAACAGCTGTATTGCTGTTAACTTTCCTAAAATCGAGTAATGCCAGCATTTTATGCGTATCAGCATTAACGGGCCAATTGGTTTCACCATAACACAGATAATATTCGCCTTTAACTTTCTTGAGCTGTATTGTCTCCTGCTTTATAGCTTCATCAAGCGCCTCACCTAAAAAAGGAACCATTAATCGTCCATCGTCCTTTTCCAGATCAATATCAAAAAATCGGGCAAAATCTGAGGAATTGCCTTTTTGAAGCACATCCATTAACCAGGTATTACCGGGATGAAAGGCCATGTGGTTGGGAACAATATCCTGAAGCCACCCAATCCTTGCATCTTTTAGTTTTTTAGACACATTTAACAACTCTGCCTCGGTACCGATCTCAGGATTTATCTTTAATGGATTTATCACATCATAACCGTGCATACTGCCCGGAACGGCTTCAAAAATAGGCGATGCGTACAATGTACTTATTCCCAATTCGGTTAGGTATGGGATAATACGATCAAGCGATTTAAGGTTAAAATCTTTGTGGAACTGAATGCGGTAAGTGGCGCTAGGTTTATACATCTTTTTTAGAAAGAATAAGAATTGATTCGGGAAATAGGGTAATTTGTTGACCAGGAGGTAAGCTGTTTATTTCTTCGTGTGGTTCATTCCAAACCAATGAGGAAGAGTTAAGCAACACGGCCCAATCTTGAATGGTTTCACCTGTCGAAAGGTTTTGCTTTTGATCTGAAAAGTTAAACAGCACCAGTATTTTTTGTGTACCCTTCCATCGGCTTAACATTAAACATTTTTTTTCTGGGTAAGCCACTGCCTTAACGTTCTTTCGATCTAAATCTGCAAGCACCTCATTTTGCTTTCGGAGTGCAATCAATGTTTTGTAATAAAACAACATTTTAAGGTTTAACGGCACTTGCAGTTTTCGCCAATCCAGTTTTGAATGCTGAAAAGTTGATTCGCTTTGTGGGTCGGGCACGGCTTCATCTCCATGAAAAGCCGAAAACTCCGCTTTTCTGCCTTCTCTAACGGCTTCGACCAGATGGTGATCACTGTGACTTACAAAAAACTGGAAAGGATTTGTTTCCGCCCATTCCTCGCCCATAAATATCAGGGGTAAAAAAGGGCTGCAAAAAACGGCAGCAGCCATCACTTTTAACATTTCAAAGCTCAGCAATGCAGCAGTCCGTTCGCCTAGCATGCGATTACCGACCTGATCATGATTTTGTGAAAAAACAACAAATTTATTACCTGAAACATCGCCTATGGGCTCGCCGAACTTTTTCTGCCTATGGGGTGAATATTGTCCATCGTACACATAAGCGCTGTTAAAAGATTTAGCCAGATCATCCACGCCGTTAAAATCTGAATAATAACCTTTTTGTTCCTGACCTGCGCAAACCCTCAACGCATGATGAAATTCATCTATCCATTGGGCATCCATACCATAGCCATACTCTTTTTGCGGCCTGATAAAACGGCCATCGTTCAGGTCAAGTTCAACAATTAGTTCATAAGTTCTGCCGGTTACCTGAGCAAGTTTTTCGGTATGTGATTTAATCTCTGCCAGAATATGAACAGGGCTAAAATCTTTAATTGCGTGTACCGCATCTAGCCTAAGGGCATCGATGTGAAAATCCCTGAACCACATTAGTGCATTTTCGATAAAGAAATCCCTTACCGCATCGCAGCCTGCATCATCAAAGTTAATGGCCTGCCCCCAGGGCGTATGGTATTTATCAGTAAAGTACGGGCCGAAATCTGCAAAATAATTCCCTTCTGGCCCTACGTGGTTATAAACCACATCCAAGATTACGGCCAACCCCTTCGCATGGCAGATATTAACGAGTTGTTGTAATGCCAAAGGACCACCATAGGTATTTTGTACGGCAAAAGGAAATACACCATCATAACCCCAATTCCTGCCGCCCGAAAATTGTGCAACGGGCATAATCTCGATGGCGGTAATGCCGAGTTCAACAAGGTAATCGAGTTTTTTTTCGATGGCGGCAAAATCTCCTTCAGGTGTGAAAGTTCCGGTATGGAGTTCGTAAATGATGAAATCTTTCAGTGCAATTCCCTGCCAATTGTTATCCGTCCAAGGGAAACTTTTCAGATCAAAAGCTGTTGATACCCCCTGCGGTCCTTCGGCCAGGAGTAACGAGGCTGGATCTGAACGCACAAATTCCTTCCCGTCTTTACGGGTGCTGATTTTAAAGCTATAAGTTTCCAGTGGCTTTATTTGATCGGTTTGTAAATACCAATATCCATACTCCTCATTAAATAGATCAATAACCGCAGCGCTTTCTGTTATTAAAACAGCAACTTGTTCTGCAAGCGGTGCCCAAACCCTTATTTCTGCCTGTCCGCTTTCGTTAAAATTTAATCCAATACTTCTTTTTTGTATATCTATTCCCATTAAAGCCCTTTTTTAGGAGAACAAAAAAAAACAGGCCAAAGTTTTGACGGATATTTATTAAAATATGCTGGAATTTGCATAGGCCTAAAGCAAGCTCTTATGGCGTATTGCTAGGCTTATCATCTACTGGCTCCTGCATTTTACCCATTTGTTCAGCTAATTTGCCATCAGGGGTAATATTGCCCATGGCTACCTGCAGTTTGTTTTTAAATCCTGATACGACCATGTCTTTTCCGTCCATCATCGCTTCATAACCATCTTTAGCTACCGCTGCAGGATCAGCTAATTCGCCTTCCTGTACTATTTTTGAATCCATCATATCAGCTTTTCTAAAAAAGTCGGTATCTGTGGGGCCAGGTAGTAGAGAGGTTATCGTAACTGGCGAATCTTTTATTTCTGCACGCACCGCTTCGTTAAAAGAGTGCACAAATGCTTTTGTGCCATGGTAAACAGCCTGATAAGGCCCGGGCAATTTTCCTGCAACCGATGCAACATTCAAGATCTTCCCTGCTCCCCGTTTTACCATCTCTTTTAAATATAATTTGGTTAAGGTTACCAAAGAAGCAATGTTCAACTGGATAATTTTTAGTTCTTTACTTAGGTCGGTATCTATAAATTTGCCATAAACTTCTTGTCCGGCGTCGTTTACCAATACATCGATCTGCACATTTTTTGCACGTATGTTTTCATATAGGTCAAAAGCCGCGTCCCGTTCAGACAGGTCGGCGGTCATGGTGATTACCTCAACTCCTTCCGCTTCAAAAATGGCTGCTGCACGTTGTAACCTTGCCTCTTCCCGGCCAACAATAATGAGGTTAAAACCATCTTTTGCAAAAAGTTTGGCCAGTTCATAACCAATTCCACTGCTTGCACCTGTAATCAATGCAAAATGTTTTCTATTTTCCATGTTGTCGTATTTACTGTTTTAAAAAAATTAATCCTGATGAGGCGTTCCGCTATCTTCAGCGCGGTCTGTATCCGAATCCGATTTCGCTGCCTGTTTTGATAATTCCTTAGCAGAAGCCTCATCCTGATAAGCACTATCCGCATCACTTGCCTCAATCTGCGAATGAGGTACAATACCAACCTTATTTTCACTGTCCTGCTGATCTGTTTTTTTGTTTTCCATAGTTTTAAGTTTAAACCTTCGAATTATTTTCTGCAAGAAGCACGACCTTCGTTTTAAAACTTGTGCTTCATTAAATAAACAAGGTAAAACTGCTACAGGTTTGATTTATTTAACAGTTAAGGTATGTGGTTACAATACTGCTTAACATCCGATTAAATGTTTCTAAGCAGGCACAGTATTATCATATTTTGAGCACCTTAAAAAAGGGATGGCCTGGGGATTTATGTCCCAAAGGACAGCAAGAGAAAACAAAAAAGAAAACCATCTGAAATCTTCGCCTGTTTATATAAAAAAACAAACCCTTAGACTAATACTAAAGAATATGACAAACAAGCAAAACTTTTTTGAACGTATATCTGACAAGATTACCTATTGGACCGGAAGTGCAAGCGCCTTTACCATAGCTGTTGGCATTATTCTAATTTGGGGCATTAGCGGCCCTATTTTCGACTATTCGGATACCTGGCAACTGGTCATTAATACCGGAACAACAATTATTACTTTTTTAATGGTATTTCTGATCCAAAAAACCCAGAATAAAGACTCAAAGGCCATACAGTTAAAACTTAATGAGTTATTGGCGGCCAGCAGACATGCCAGTAACCGCATGGTCGATATTGAAGACCTCTCGGAGGCAGAACTTGATGTATTGCATAAATACTATGCGAAACTTTCCGATATGGCAGAAAAAGGAGAAGATATCCACCATTCCCATTCAATTGATTCTGCAAAAAAACTTTCAGAAGAAAAATTAACAGGTACGCCCAGGCTAGCTAAAAATAAAAAAAATGGTAAACCTTAGCCATTTTTCCATATGTAATGATCTGAATTAACAATCGGGATGGGATTAAAAGCTCAGCTTTTCTCAATAATAAGGGGCTAAAAGTTTGGTACGGCGCTTTGCAGGCCAAAAAAGGTAAGTGTTAACTCACATAGCAAGGGCTTATACTTTCGGAAGTTCAATATAAAACTTTGTTCCCTTGTTTTCTTCACTATCAAACCAGATTTTCCCTTTGTGCCATTCAACAATAGTTTTGATAATTGACATGCCAAGGCCTGTAGACTGTTCGCCGTTTAAACCGTTCCTGCGGGCATTGGTAAATTTCTCAAAAAGTGTAGCGTGATATTCTTTCGGAATTCCGATTCCGTTGTCAGCAACTGTAATTAGAATTTGTTTTTTGCTCTCTGTGAGATAGACGTCTATGTTTCCGTTTTTCGGGGTAAATTTAAGTGAATTGGAAATCAGGTTATTGATCACCTGCATAAATTTATCTTCATCAATTTCGGCAAAAATACGCTCTTTACTTGAACGGCAGGAAAAAGTAATCTGTAAACCGTCCTGCATATCGAAATATTCCTGGCCAGCCAGGGAGATCTTGCTCACCAATTCTACTCTTTTTTTAACCAGTTGTACACCTGCTGTCTCAAGAAACTCCTGGTTCAGAAAGTCGCGAATTAATTTGAGGCTTTTTTAGTAATCCTGTCAATCAACGCGATGTAACGGTCAATGGAAGGATCTTCAAATCTTCTGGCACCCTTTGCCAGCAGGTCCGAAATATTGCCAATGGCACCTATAGGCCCGGCCAAATCATGTGCGAGAATATTAAGTATGGCATTTTTTTTACTATTGTGGTTATTGAGTACTTCGGCAATTTTCTTGTAATTGGTAACATCTTCAGCAATCCCAATCAAAAGATGTTGCCCGTTTTCACTGAGTAAATAAGGCGTTGTGCTCAACCAGCGCTCGTTATCAGAACGCTGTATCCTGCATTCAACATCGGTTACCGTATTCCCATCTGTACATTCTCTTAACTTGAAAAGTACATAACGCCGGTCTTCGGGATGTACCATATGCAATAAAAGCCTCGAACGTATGTCTATAGACGCTAAACCGAAGAAGGTCATGCAAGATGGGTTCATGTAGATAAATCTATCCTCGTTTAAATCGAATATAAAGAAAAGCCGGGGCGAACGCTCAGAAAGATATACAAGAAGATTTGAGATTTCCATTAAATTGATGAAACGTTATAATCCCATGGGGCGCTCCATTTACAATTTAATTATTTTTTTTAAGGTCTAAGTGTTAGGTGTATAATCGCAAATTATAGAAAAACAAAAAATGCCCACTATTGGCCAAATAACGCATAAAATGTGGTTTGCAACATTGTTTTTTCGCGTACTTAGCCCCTAAAAACAGGGATAAAATACAAAATCATAGCATACCTCAATAGGTAGCGAACTACGTAAGATACCGCAAAAACTACCCCTTTTTAGCTAAAAGCTATTAAAATAACCTTAAAAGCCGTAATTTAACCTTAAATCACAGCTATATGGAAAAGCACCCTTAAAATGCATTTAGACAAACCAGCGTTGCTGAACAACAACATTTAATTCCTGCGCTAAAGATCAGGGCCGGCAGTTTTTTTTGGATTTCATATTAAAATAAAACAATCATGTCAAAAATTCTTGTATTAGACGATGATCAGAGTAATGCCGATGTTATCCAAATGATATTGGAAGATCAGGCATTTATAGTTGTGAGTATTAACCATAGTGATGAGCTGCTGAGCACCATCAAAAATTTTCAGCCGGATTTGATCGTGATGGATATCCTGTTAGATAAAGGCGACGGTAGGGAGTTATGTAATGCCATAAAACGTAATATTGAAACCAGAAATATCCCCATTTTGTTAATAACGGCAATGCTTGAAGCGCAGGCCGAAAAGATTCCAAATATGGCTGATGGAATCATCTTTAAGCCATTCGACTATGTTAAACTTCACCGCAAGGTACGTCGGTTAATACATTGATTAAGACCAACGATAAAAATCATGTACAATAGCATAAAAGACAAGATTGGATAAATAGCTATTGATTAACGCAGCCGGATCTGTTACAGGTAATCCGGTCTATCAATTACATACTCCGATAGAGTGGTCGTCTTTCCCGCGCAGGCCTATTATATGGACACATCTCTGTTTATTTACATTTGTTTTTAGCGTCGTTGCCTAGGTCGATCGTCATGCTGTCCCGAATGTTCGGGATCAGCATCTTTCCTGTAATTAACAGCGTCATGTTCCGAAAAATCGTCAGATGGAAAATAAATGTTTATTTTTCCGCTCTATGCCGCGCTGGCATGGTACTTTGGAGCGCCAAAGTACCCAAAGCGCTTTGTCAATCCAGCAATGGGCCTTTCACACAACCCTACACACATCAAAAAAACAGCGGCACTTCGTTTTGTGTTCAATACTTTTTTAAAACTTTAAATTAGTGTTTATGAACACAAAACCACTACGTTTTAGGTTTGGCAATGCTATTTGTTCTATTCTGCACCTGTTTTTTTTATTTCTCCGGCCCTTGGGATTGACTGCGTTCTTCGGTAAAACCTGTGTATGATTAAAGCTGGTTAGCATAACGCCTAAAAACCCATGCATCAAAGATGTGTCCACACGATAGACGCAAGCGGGAACCACACAGTACTCAGCAAAGCTAATCTTAAAGCGCTTGCATTACGATTATTCATAGGCTTTCTTCTCTTCAAAGGCATTCATGAGCACTGCGTGGTTCCCAATCGGGTTGGGAATGACGAAACGCCAAACCCTATCATCAGCCCTCCGATGTATTTCAAAAATTCTAACTTCCATCAATGACAGATACTAAAAATCGGCGTCATCTCGACTGGAGCAACGCGGAGTGGAGAGATCTTTAACTATGTTTAAAAGATCTCTCCACTGCGGTCGAGATGACGATTTATCTCAACCCCTCATCCGTGTTTACCTGTTTGCATCTGTGGTTAAAAGCGCTTAACTTAACGACATTGACGGAGACATGAACGGGCAGCGGCTCAAGTTATAAAGAGGAAAACCTGATGTAATAATTTCAAAAAAACCAAACCAACTAAAATCTGATCTGGTTATATATGAAGCAATTAAAACTTCATTATGGATAAGAAAAATAAAATCACCCGACGGGAGGCTATTGGCAGCCTCGGTATCGGACTGGCTGGTGTGGCCATATCTCCAAATTTAAATGCTGCGACTTTGATTCAGCAAAATGATGGCCCGAACAATGCTTTGGAAGATCCCACAACAAAATACCCACGCCCTCCTTTTAACCACCAAAACCAGCCCTGGCCGGCACTGGCCAGTAAAATGGTACCAAGGCCCGATCACGGCGAAAGCAGTTACAAAGGTTCAGGCAGGCTAGCTGGCAGAAAGGCTCTCATCACCGGTGGCGATTCGGGCATGGGTAGAGCGGCCGCAATTGCTTATGCCAGAGAAGGTGCCGATGTTGCTATAAACTATCTCCCACAAGAGGAACCTGATGCAAAAGAAGTAATTGAACTGATTAAAAAAGCTGGTCGTAAAGCTGTAGCCATTCCTGGTGATATCAGAAACGAAGCATTTTGTTCTAAACTGGTAGATACCGCTGTAAGCCAGCTTGGCGGCCTTGATATCCTCATTAGCAACGCTGCAAGGCAGCAAAGTACCCCATCACTGGCAGACTTAACCAGCGAACAGTTTGACTGGACGATCAAAACAAATATATACGCGCCATTTTGGATTATCAAAGCAGCATTGCCACATTTAAAACCGGGCTCATCAATCATTGGTACTACCTCTGTTCAGGCAACCGACCCCTCTCCTGATCTTTTTGATTACGCACAGACAAAGGCTGCTACTACAAATTTTGTGAAATCACTTGCCAAACAACTGGGTCCGAAGGGAATAAGGGTAAATGGAGTAGCACCCGGCCCCATTTGGACACCGTTACAGATGGGAGGAGGATCAACGCCCGAAAAACTTAAAGAATTTGGTAAAGATACACCTATGGGCAGGCCAGGCCAGCCAGCCGAACTGGCTTCCATTTATGTCCAGCTTGCCGCAAATGATGCCAGTTTTTCAACCGACCAGATTTATGGTGCTGCAGGCGGAAACGGACAACCTTAAAAAGGCAGGTTTATGAAACCGCTGGAAAAGCTGATCAAAAAGGATGAAAATCTGAATTTTCCAAAAGACGGATCGAGCAAACAGAATGGGTAATCGTTAACTGTGCCAGAAGCAGTATTAATAAGAATTGAAAAAGTAGATCATCGTTTAGCCAACCCCGTATTTCCCGCAAATCAATTACGCAAAATACGGATCTGACAACATCTTTAATACTATAAATCAGGTAGTTACCTCTGTACGATAATATCTAATTTTAATCTCAGTTCTCATATAACTGAGGTTATGCCCAAAAAGATTATCCTTATAGAAGATGACCCATCCAATCTTGATGCCTTAACGCTTGCCCTAACCTGCAACCATTATCAGGTCTTTGGTTTTTTAAATGGCCGGCAGATGATAGAAAACATCAGATCCATCATACCCGATATGATTATCATAGATATCATGCTCGGGTATGAAGACGGAAAAAAGTTATGCAGCATGATCAGGGAAACACCTGATATCAGCCATTTGCCTGTAATCCTTACCTCTGCCAACGGCAATATATCAGTAATAAGGGATTGTCAGGCAGATGCTTTTATTGAGAAACCGTTTGATATAAATGAAATGTATCGGCTAATCGAATCTCATATGCTGATCATGTAAGGGCAGAACAGGTATTCACGCTTCGCATACTTTCCAAAATCATCACATTCAACTGGCTAATAACAGGGTACTTTCCACTACCTGTGGTTTATACCCTCAAATTCAGGGCAGCCTAAAACCGCAGTGCCAAATGGTATATCCTTTGATGGATTTTATACACCTAAAAACATATACCTATGACACAGTACGAATTCTCACAAAACATCAGCCTCTATTCAGGGGCACTGCGCTCACACGCTTTGAAATTTACTAACGATCTTGATGATGCAAATGATCTGTTGCAGGATACTTTGGTAAAGGCTACACGTTTTGCTTCAAAATTTGATCAGGGTACCAATATAAAGGGTTGGCTATTTGTAATTATGCGCAATACCTTTATAAACACTTATCGCAAGCACCAAAGGCACCGCGACCATGTTGTACAGGTTGAAGAAATTTCATCGGTGCAGCTCGGTGGTAGTGCAACTTTAAACCAGGCGGAGAGCAAGTTTGCAATGGAAGACATTAAAAACGCTTTAAAAAGGTTACCCAAGGCCTATTCAGTACCCTTTATCAGATATTTTGAAGGTTATAAATACCAGGAAATCGCACTTGAGCTAGACATACCCGTTGGCACGGTAAAAACCCATATACACCAAGCCAGGCAACTGTTAAAAAAACAGCTCAAACAGTATAAAAAATAATTAACCAACGAGGCTGTATCGCAATGGCAACTTTCACCTCAAATGCTGTCATATTGTCCAAAGGACTCTTACGGAGCTTATCAAGATAATTTACAGGTCTTTCGACAAGCTACCATTTACAGATTCTAAACGAAAGGTCGTCATTGCGAGGAGGAACGACGAAGCAATCTTTCCTGCTAGTGATCTTTGCTATAAAGATTGCTTCGTCGGCTGAAAAAGCCTTCTCGCAATGACGATTTAACACGACCTAAAATGCGCTAAAAACCCTCATACCATTTATGTTGAATTTTATGCGATAAATTAGGCCTCAATATGACAATTATATTTATGATGCAACTGTTCCAAACACTGCACACCGTATTTCTCCGGCTTCCTGCGATTAATACCCAATTTTAAACAAATAATACCCAAAATCCCATCGGGTATAGGAGATAAATGGCAAGCGCTCTACAACAACACGCAACAACTTAAATATCAAATAATTAACACAAAAACAATTCGATTAGCACTAAAAATCCTTAAAAAAACATCTCTATTGATCCCCCAAATTTGAAAACAGAAAAATAGATCCCCTATCTATTCTTTCATTTTCAGCAAGATCGGCATTTTAGATAATTCTAAGTTTTGTAAATCGTTTTAGGCTAAACTTTACAATTTTAGGCACAAACATGTGCAGGTTTTGACTGGCCCGAAATTTCGCTTATATTTATCCTTTAATCATCCTATGGGAGCTACACATGGACTTTCCAGCGTTTGATCTGACCCATAAACCCGGTGGCAAATAAAAATGCGGCATCAGGGCAGTATAGCAAGTATCCGTGTTCCCCTTATCCATTTCACAATGATAATTGAGATGCGAAAAAAATAAAAGAAATGCAAGAAAACCAAGATGGTGCTCAGTCACATCATCCAGCAGAGCTGAACAGGGAAACGCCTCAGCAGGCTGCTTCCTTCCCAATTATAGGTATGGGTGGAGCCAGCGGATCATTACCTGCCTATCAAAAATTCTTTACCCATATGCCTGTCAATGCCGGCATGGCTTTCGTAATTATTGTCCACCAGGATAAAGCCGAAGAACTGGATTATTCCGTCCTGCTCAAGGAATCGACCAGTATGCCGGTATTGACAGCAAAAGATGGTTTGGAAGTACGCGAAAACCACGTTTACATTATTCCTCCTGGCACTGATATGGGTATTCATAACGGCCATCTTTTACTTTTTAGCGCCTCGCGGCCAAAAGGCGCACACATGCCTATTGATTATTTTTTCCAGAGTTTAGCTGAAGATCAATGGAACAAGGCTGTTGCCATCATCTTTTCTGGTTTAGGAGCCGATGGAGAAACAGGTTTGAGAATGATCAAAGAAAAGCTCGGTATGGGTATGGTACAAGAGCCGGATACAGCCGAATTTTCGAGCATGCCTTATGCTGCGATTAAAACACACATGGCCGATTATGTTCTTCCCCCGGAAGAAATGCCCTTAAAACTGATTCAGTACCTTAATCATCCGGTCCTTGTAGGTGAAGCAAACGAAGAATTAACCTCACCCCTTACCAATAAGGTACACATACAAAAAATACTGATGTTATTGCGTTCGCAAACCGGACATGATTTCACTTTATATAAAAAAAATACCATTTCACGCCGCATAGAACGCAGAATAGCCTTTCATCAGCTGCCAGATTATGAAAGCTATGTAAATTATTTAAGGGAAAATCCTGCAGAAATCGATACCCTGTTCAACGAACTTTTAATCGGGGTAACAAAATTCTTCAGAGACCGCCATGCCTTTGATAGTCTGAAAGAACATGTTTACCGTTTGCTTGAACAAAAAAGCCCGGAAGAGCCGATCAGGATCTGGATTGCAGGATGCTCAACAGGTGAAGAGGCCTACTCTATTGCCATTATCATTACCGAGTTTTTAGACAACCTTAAGTCGAAGCGGAAGCCCAAAGCGCAGATTTTCGCTACCGACCTCGATCCAAATGCGATAGACCATGCACGCGCAGGCTTTTATTTTTCAAATATCGTTGCAGAATTGTCTGCACAGCAGCTTGAGAGATTCTTTGTTAAAAAACCGAACGGCTATACTGTAAAAAAGGAAATCAGAGAGATGATTGTTTTTGCACAACACAACCTGATCAAAGATGCCCCTTTTACGAGGCTCGATCTGCTATGTTGCCGTAATGTGATGATTTACCTTACTACAGAGCTGCAGAAAAAGATTATTCCGGTTTTTCATTACTCTTTGCAGCCAAACGGTCTCCTTTTTCTCGGGCCTGCCGAATCTGTGGGTGCTTTTAACGATATTTTTAACAGTATAGATTCGAAATGGAAGATTTTTGAACGTAAAGAAGGTGTAAGCGCCATTGGAAAAATATTGGATTTTCCTTTCCACATCGCCAATCAGGATAAGCTGGGCAAAATAGACAACACTACCAAAGCATCGGCCAAAAATCCAATTGCCGAAAACTTCAATAAGGTTCTGCTCGAAAATTATACCCCGGCTTCTTTATTATTAAATGATAAGGGCGAAATCCTCTATATCAACGGCAAAACAAACCGGTTTATCCAGCTTAATCCCGGCGAGGCGGTAATGAATATCCATAGAATGGTAAGGGAAGAACTCAAATACGTACTGGGAAATGCCATTCACCTGTGCCTGACCAACCATACAAAGGTTGAGATAAACGATATCCGGATCAAAGAAAACAACCGTACTTACCTGATGGGCTTTTCTGTAGACTACCTTAATGAGCCTGCGCTTCAAGGTCTTTTACTGGTTAATTTTTATGAAAAGGGGCTGGTTAGAAAATCTACGGCACGAAAATCTAAATCTGCATCCAATATCAGTGAAGGAGCGGTAGAAGAACTTGAAAAAGAACTTACCTATACCAAACAGCAACTGCATACCACCATTGAGCAGATGGAAACCTCGCTGGAAGAACTAAAATCGACCAATGAAGAACTACAGAGCACCAATGAGGAACTGCAGAGCACCAATGAAGAAGCATTAACCACCAAAGAGGAAATGCAATCACTCAATGAAGAGCTGATGACGATTAACCTCCAATACCAAAACAAGGCAGAAGAACTCACCCAGCTGAACAATGATATGAAAAACCTGCTGGACAATACCGAGATCGGCACCATATTTCTCGATAACCAGCTTAACATTTTACGTTTTACCCCTCAGGTAACCAGGCTGTTCAATGTAATTACCTCCGATATTGGCCGTTCCATTACCCATATTGTTTCAAATTTCGAATATCCTTCTATTGAACAGACCATTAATGAAGTAATTACAACCTTATCGGGTAAAGAACTTGAAATCAAAACCAAAAAAGGCGAATGGTATAACCTACGCATTATGCCCTACCGTACAATGGATAATTTCATCAATGGTGCTGTACTTACGTTTACTAAAATTACACCGATAAAATCGATGAATGCGAGGATGCTGGGCTTATTGCAATATGCGCAATCTACTGCCGACTTACATCCTCAGGCTACTGTTGTATTGGATGCTGACCGAAAGGTATTGGTGTGCAATGAGAAGTTCCAGAACATGTTCCGTATACAAGAATATGAAATAAGAGAACTTTCTTTCACAGAAATTGTTATTAATAAGTGGCAGATGGATCTTCTCTCTGACAAGCTCTCCGATTCATCCCCGGCAAGTGAAGAAATATATGTACAGCACCATTTTAACGGACTGGGCCTAAAACACTTGGAAATTAAAATAGAAAGAATCATGGAAAAAGGAACAGGGAGTACTTTAATCATGATACTGAGTTTTAAGGAAAAATAAAAAAATGTGAGCAAAACATCAAAAGAAGTTATTCTTTCGGCACTCAGGGCTAAGGCAGAAGAACTCCTGGCCGAAAGGGATTTTGCTGGACAAAGAATACCTCCAGACAGCGAAATGGCTGTTTTAATTAACGAATTGGAAATCCACGAAATTGAAGTGGATATGCAAAACGATGAACTCCGTGAATCGTACAGGGCAATCGATATGGAGCGCTCAAGGTTCACCGGTTTTTTCGATGCTGCACCCATTGGTTATTTTATTCTCGATGCGTTGGGCACGGTTAGCGAGGTGAATAATACAGGCATAAACCTGCTCCACACACACAGAGATGCAATTTTAGGCAAACATTTCTCTTTCTGGATTTTACCTGAAGTAAAGGAACATTTTTATGCTTTTATTTTAGGACTGGACAATTTAGATAAAACCAGGAGTTATGAAACACTCATCCGGCTTTCGGATGGAAAGATAATGCAAGCACAGTTGGGAGGAATAGCCATGAAAAACCCGCAAACCGATGCAGCTGAGTATTACATTACCTTAACAGATATTACAGAATCAAAAAATGCTGCACAGGTACTTAAAGAAACTACCGAACGGCTCAACCAGACGTTAAAAGCCTCTTTTACGGGCACATGGAGCATATGGCCCGATAAAAAAAAGGTATATTTTGATGAATTTAGTAAAAACATCCTTGCACTTAATGCCAATGATTTCGATGATACTTTAGATGGTTTACTTAAGCTGGTGATCAGTGAAGACCGTGAAAAAATAAGAGCAGTATGCGAAAAAAGCAACACGCTGAGAGAAATAGACATGGAGTTCCGTTTAAAATCAGACCAAGGGCTGCCAAAAACAATTCTGGCTAAAGGAAGAGAAATTTCAAAACCTGGCGAAGAATGTTATTTTACCGGGATTTTATTCGATATTTCTGAACGTAAACGTGCGCACGAAATTGAAGAGGCGAATAAACGGGCTCAACAGCGTTTGTTAACACAGGCCGTGCTTGATGCACAGGAAAAAGAGCGAAGTAAAATCAGTGCGGCCCTTCACAATAGTATCTGTCAGCTGTTATATGGCATCAGGTTCAACATCAACCACCTTAAAAAAGCAGATGAAGCTCAACTTAAGGCAGAAATGGGAAATGTGACCAAACTGCTCGATCAGGCCATACGCGAAATCAGGGATATCTCTTACGAACTTACCCCTTCTGTACTTAAAGATTTCGGATTTACAGCCGGCATAAAAGAGATGAGCCAACGCCTGAGCAATAGCGTTTTTAAAATCAACAACCAGATACACCGGAATGCCGATAAGTTGCCGGGCGAAGTACAGTTATATGCTTTTCGCATCATCCAGGAACTGATCAACAACAGTATCAAGTATTCGGGTGCTACACAGGCCTCCATATCGGTATGTACCGAAAATGGAAAGGTAAACATTACGGTATGCGATAACGGAAAAGGGATTGATCTGAAAAACGAAAAACACTTACGCACGGGTTCTGGATTAAGGGGAATTAAAAACAGGGTAGCCATGTTAAATGGTACATTTAGTGCCTATAACAACAATGGCGCATGTTTTAGCATCTCTTTCGATCCAGCGGAATTTAAAGAAGAGTGATCATGTCAAAAAATATCAGAAATATTATTACCATAGGTGCATCTGCAGGAGGACTATCAGCGGTGTCTAAGCTGCTTTCTAAACTTCCTGCCGATCTGGATGCTGCTATATTTATTGTAATCCATTTAGGTAAGGCAGCCCTTGTAGATGTTGTACTTAACATGCTTGGCAAAAATTCGCCACTTCCGATCAGCATACCGGAAGATGGTACCCCGATAAGCAACGGACAGGTTTACCTTGCACCAGCTGATGCCCATATGATGCTGCAGAAAGGGCACATTTTAATTAAACGGGGCGCTAAAGAAAACCATTGGCGCCCATCTATTGATGTACTGTTCCGCACGGCTGCTGCTGCCTACGATTCGTGCGTAACGGGCATTATACTAACTGGCCTTTTAGATGATGGAACATCTGGAATGGCCGCAATAAAAAAGTGCGGTGGCCGCTGTATTGTACAAGAGCCTGATGGTGCCGAATTTCCTGACATGCCCAACAACGTGATCAGCAACATGGAGGTTGATTACCGGGTACAGATTGAAGAAATGGGCTATATCCTTAGCGACCTGTATTCCAGAAATGAATGCGAAGCCGGCGCCGTTCCTGAAGAAGTGAAACTGGAATCGGAAATTACCATCAGAATGTCTACCAGCCTCCCGGCTACCGCCCAACTGGGGCAGCTTACGCCTTTTACCTGCCCGGATTGCGGAGGGATTCTTACCCAGATTGACGATCTGAATGGAGAAAAACACTACCGCTGTTTTACCGGCCATGTTTTCAGCGAAAGTTTTTTGGATAATGAGTATGCCGACAAAACAGAAGAAACCCTTTGGGTGGCCATCCGCATGATGGAAGAACGCAGAAATTTTAACAATACCATGCGCAAAGACAATGGCATAAACGAACCGGAGAGGGAAGCCAAAGACAAGGAGCTCCAGGCACACATAGAAAGGCTCAAACTGGTAATGCAAGGGTTGGCAAAAGAACGTCAAAAAATTAAATAATTAAACAATAGAAGCCTTGAAAGTAATACTCGCAGAAGATCATAACATTGTTCGAAACGGCATTAAAATGCTTTTAGAATCGCAGGGAGAGGTAAGGGTTGTAGCCGAAGCTAACAATGGCCTCGAAGTACTCAGCTATTTTGCTGAAGGTGGGCATGCAGATATTGTAATTGCCGACATTAATATGCCCGAAATGGATGGAATCAGCCTGATCGGGCAGCTCAGAACACTGAGCCCTTCTACTCATGTTGTGATGCTCTCTATGCTTGATAATGAAAAATACGTTGCCCAGGCATTTATTGAAGGTGCCAGAGGGTACCTCCTCAAAAATGTAGGCGAGGACGAACTAAATTTTGCACTACGCTACGTAGCTGGCGGAGGCAAATACCTTTGTGCCGAACTGGCCGAAAAGTTACTCGATAAACTCACCCAAACGACCATACAACAGCCCGAAACAAACGGACAGCATATCGATTTTTCACTAAGGGAAATGGAAGTATTACATTTAATCGCCGAAGGATATACGAATACCGAAATGGCCGATAAACTATTTTTAAGTAAACGCACCATTGAGGGGCACCGCCAGGCACTGATCGATAAAACAGGTGCTAAAAATACCGCTGCACTTATCCGCTTTGCGGTAGTCAACGGCTTCATCAGTTAGGCCGAAACCTGCAGTAACCAGTCATAAATAACCTGGCAATCTACCCATAACAAAATCTGTTAAATATCCATTTGCGTATATCCTAGTGATTAAAGCAATGGTAGATAAAAGAGAAAAATTAGCGGTACTTCTTAAAATACGCTCCATTTATTTGAGTGGTTTTGGTGGCTTGCTTAAAAATGGCAGAATAGTAGACCGGAGAGAATTTCCACAGGCGACGCCTATTGGTGAATATGCAAAATTTGGAATTACTAAAAGCCAGAAAATTACAGATATCTAACTTAAATGACGGTTGGTATTTAATTAAGCGTTCTATTAAAAACCTGAGTTCGATAATTATTTGCTAAAAATCATATCTTATATATGCCTAATCCCGCTTTATCGTCATGCTGAATTTATTTCAGCATCTTTTTTGTGTGAAAGACCCTGAAATAAATTCAGGGTGACGACCGCCTTAACAGAAAACTTGATTAAAACGTCACAAAATGAGATTTGATAATCGAACTCATGTTAAAAGATTGGAAGGTTAGTTAAATTTTACACGCCAGGGCTTAAAATACATGAGCATAGCGTTACTGTTTAACTTCTTCGGTTTTTTTTTAAGCAATAAACGTTTTACAGGCTTTAATATCTCTTCAATACTAAAAGGTTTCTCAATAAAACAATCAAATGTACTTCCCTCCAACTGGAGTAAAATACTGCTATAGGCAGAAATGATTACCACCGGAATTTTAGATAAATGCTCATTTTCTTTAAGTGCTGTGCAAATCTCTCCACCATTTACCTTCGGCAAATGGTAGTCAATTATGATGAGGTCGGGCCTGAATGCCTCTATTACACCCATTTCAGGAGCATCTGTCTCTATACGGCAGTAAAATCCCATATCGGTAAAAAGATTTCCGAGCACCTCAGAAAGTGCGGGATCATCCTCAATAATCATTAGCCGCTGCGGCAAATGCACCTGTTTTTCAACTGCAATGAACTGTACCCGTTTTTCCATAATCTTATTGACAACTCTTTTAAGCAATTTACCAAAATACAGTTCCTTCTGCAATGTGGTTAATACTGTTTTAAAAAAGTAAAATACCTGAAATACAAACGTTTAAGCACAGCACATTAATTGAATAAGCTAAACTTATATTCCTGCCATAAAAATAAAAACAACCCGAACCAACATCGCTTTTTTATTGTTTATTAATAAATGCAGCTTTAAGCGATCAACTTAAAATAATGATAAACGATGAGAGACCTACCCTTAAATCATAACCAAGAAGATTTGAATACATTAAAGAAAAAATTTGATGATGGATTAATTGAATCATTATGGAGCGAAAACGGAGAATTGACCTATATTATTAACGATGGGTTGGATTTAAATGAATATGCTAACCTGGCCAAACAAATTTTGGAAAGCGAAGGCGATATTGCCCATGATTTTATTGGCAAGGTTACCAATAAATCGAAAACTTCATCAGCAAGATTCGAATACAGGTCTGGCTGGTTTTTAGATGGCATGGCTGATGGAGAAATTGAATAACAGGTAGCAGCAAAATGCAAACAAACTGATAACGAAATATGAAATTAGGAAAAGCATACATCGGCACATCGGGATGGAAATACCGCCATTGGGAGGGCAATTTTTATCCTGATGACCTTAAAAAGAAAGATCAGTTTAAATATTTTACCGAACATTTCGATACTGTAGAGCTGAATAATTCATTTTACCGCCAACCCAGCATCGATAATTTTAAGCAATGGGAATTGCAAAGTCCGAAAAATTTCATTTATGCTGTTAAAGCCAATAGATATTTTACCCACCTCAAAAAATTGAATGTGGAAAAGGCCGAAATCCTCGATTTTTTAAAAGCCAGTGAAGGGCTGGAAAACAAACTGGGACCTATCCTTTTTCAACTCCCGCCTAAATGGCAATTAAATACAGAAAGGCTGCAGCGGTTTTTAGAAATGCTCCCTAAAAAGCACCGATATACTTTCGAATTCAGAAATCCAAGTTGGTATCATGATGATGTATTTACGCTGCTCGCCAAATATAACTGTGCTTTTTGCATTTATGAGCTGGCCGGGCATCAATCTCCCATTTTGAGCACAGCAGATTTTGTGTATATCAGATTACATGGCCCTGGAGGAAAATATCAGGGAAGTTACAGCGAGCATAGCTTAACAAAGTGGAACAACATGTTGATTTCGTGGATGAAAGAAGGAAAAGATGTGTACCTCTATTTCGATAATGACCAGGCAGGTTATGCTGCTTTTAACGCGCTAGAAATAAAAAAAATGATCGGCCCGGCATAACAAAAATAATTTAGCAAAAAAATAAGCGAAAGTACCCAAGCTTATGTTGGTTAATTTTCGCTTTGCTTAAAACTTTTAATCAGATGGTTCTGTTATTTTAACAAAGTAAATCGCATTATGGCAAATACCAAAAACGACAGAAAAGACCTTGAGAAAGGCAATCAACGGAAAAACCAGAAAGAGCTAAATCAAATCGCTTTGGGTAATACTGACATAAAAAACACGTCGTTAACCAATAACAACGATCTTTTAAGTTTGCCCAAAACCGATGGCACAGGTGCGAACCCTGCCGCGGCCACCCCCCATTCGCTTATTGTACACGAAGATGAAAAGGATAAAGACAGGTATGAAGAAGGCAACAATAAAGATCAAAAAAATGCCCCTACAGCATAACGTAAAAACGCAAATACCATTTTTAATGAACAAATTTTAGTGTACAAACTATTTCTTTATGAGTAAACTGATCTGTATACTTGAGGATGATGCAGGGATAAGAGATATATTACAGTTCCTGCTTTTAGAAGAGGGCTACCAGGTAGCATGTTATACTACCGTTAACGAGTTTCTGAGCAGAAAAAATATCAATCCAGACCTTTATTTATTGGATGTAATGCTGCCCGACGGCAACGGCATGGCGGTATGTAAACTGCTTAAGGCTGATCCTAAAACTGCCGCAACACCAATAATAATGATGAGTGCCCATGCCGATATACAACAAATGAGCAGCGGATGTAATGCCGAAGAATTTGTGGTAAAACCCTTTGATATCTTTGTATTATTAAAAAAGATTGTCGATCTGTTAAATTTAAAAAGTGCTGCAAAGGATACATAATTGCTTAATTAAACTTAAATCAGCCAGGTTAGAATAAAACTTTATATCATTATACAGTAAACACCAGAACGATAAAAACTGGGGTGGCAAGATCAGCTTTGCTTATTTTTTTAAGCCTTGGATTTCATTCAGGTCTGCCGTCCAATGGGCAATTTTTGCTTCAGCCCAGGCCCTCAAATCAGGGTTAAGCAATCCTGTAGAACCAGTAGCTTTTACATGAAAGCCAATCATTTTTTGGTCTGAATCGATGAGGAGTGAATGTAACTGTTCAAATTGGACTGGATTATGTTGACGCAATAGTGTTAGTTTCTGCAAGTGTTGTTCTTTGAGCGAAGTTTGCGAAAATTGATCCTGCGTATTTGTATTTGCAGCTAACTGCTGAATATAGGCTTGATTTTCATTCCCTCTCCTGATGCCTACATTCTTAATTTCTGGCGCATCAGCCATCTTCTGCAGCTCAAGGTTCAACTGCTGCTGATATTGCATTTCGGGATATACCGAGTCGGTAAATTCGCGATCGTGCATGGCAAATTCGGTTCGATCATGTTTGCAGCCAAGCAAAAACAGCGAAACAATAAGAAATAGACAAAACTGAGGATATTTCATGATTTTAACGCTTTTACAAATATTAATTTACCAGTCGATAAACCAGCACAAAATTGTTCCGTTTATTTATTTGGTTTTCACCCATAAAACAAAGTAAAAACAGAGATGGTTTTATAAAATTAACTGGTAGATCCAAAAAAGAAATGCATAAAAAATTCTGATGGTTATGTAGTGAATAATTACACAGACTAAAAAGAATTCAAAAAGAAAAATTCGTAAAACTTTCACAAAAGCACAATTGTTTTATTGCTAGTATTTTAACAATAATTCTATTCTTATGAAAAAACTTATGATGATGATGCTGGCCTGCTCAATCTGCCTGGCATCGGTTGCACAAACACGGCAAGACACCACCAAAAAAAAGACAGAAAAAACAAAACCTGCAAAGAAAAGCAAAGAATGGCCGTCTAAAAAAGACACCACCAAACGTGACACGCTCAAACGTGACACCATGCAAAAAACCAATCCAGTGCATTAAGCAAGGGCCCTCACGGGCCTTTTTTAATGCATCAACAATTTTTCCGAAAAATTTAAGCTATTTAGACATCAGGTGACTTACAAGCTCAACCTCATTGGTTAGATCTAACCGCAATGGCGTAATAGAAACATAACCATGATCAACGGCCCAACGGTCGGTGTCTTCTTCGGCTGGCTCAAGCGGAGTTACCGTAATCCAAAAATGTTTCCGCCCCATCGGGTCTTCTCCTGGAACAACATTTCCATCATAAAGGCGCACAGACTGCCGTGTCCACTTAATACCCTTAGGTTCTGGCGGAAAATTAACATTATACAGGGCAAGCTCGTTGTTTATAAATAATTCCTCGAGCGAACTTACCACAAAGGGTTTCAGTTTTTCGAAATCAGGTTCGGTACGCCCAACAGGCGTACTTAAAGCAATGCCTTTTACGCCCAAAAGAACAGCTTGTTTTGCCGCAGCTAATGTACCCGAATGCCACATTGAATTGCCTAAATTAGGGCCCATATTAATCCCCGAAAGCACCACATTGGTATCAGGATAGAGGTGCAGGCCAAGTGCAACACAATCGGCCGGTGTACCGTTTACGCGAAAAGCATCTATACCCTCAAAAGCAATCGGCGATTTCTTGTAGCTTAAAGGCCGTGAATGTGTTATGGCATGGCCCATAGATGACTGTTCTACATCAGGGGCAACAATTCTTACTGTGCCAAAAGCTTTGGCAATGTTGGCAAGTGCTGCTATTCCGGGGCTGTAAATGCCGTCGTCATTGGTGATTAAGATATTCATGTCTATTTTTTTACTGTTTATACCTCTTAATAAAACTAAGTCTGGCCTATATTGTTCAAATAAAGATGAAAAAGCCAGCGCCTTTAGTTCACGTAATCCATAATCCTGGAGCAGGACAACAAAAACTTTCAGAAAAAGAACTTGCGTCTGCCATCGAGCGCCACGGCTTTTCGGTAGATTATGCATCTTCTGAAAAACGTTCATTAAAAGATATCCGCCCCGAAACTTCATTTATTGCCATTGCCGGTGGCGATGGAACCATAAAAAAAACGATTATCAAACTCCTTGATAAAAAACTGCGTTACAAACGGCCCGTAGCCCTTCTTCCTTTTGGTACAGCAAATAATATTGCAACCTCTCTTGGTATTTCTGACGATCTGGACCGTAATATAGCTTCCTGGTCTAATTACAATCTGCGGAAATTTGATATTGGACAGGTTACCGGAACGACAGAACCACTGTTTTTCATCGAATCTTTTGGCTTTGGTATTTTCCCTAAACTGATGCAAAAGCTTGAAGGTATGGATACAACAGCAATCAAAACGGCTGAGGATGAATTCGAAATTGCACTGGATACGCTATTAGCAATCTCCGAAACCTATGCTGCTCACACTTGTAGCATAGAAGTAGAGGATAAAAAAATAAGAAAAAAATGTATCATGGTCGAAATCATGAATATTTCGCGCCTTGGCCCCAATTTGAGGTTAAGTGAACATGCTGATCCCAGCGATGGTTTTTTCGATGTGGTAATTGTAGAAGAAAACCAAAGGGAAATCCTAAAAAACTATATTGCAGAGGTTGCAAAAGGAAAAGATGTGGTGTTTCCAGTACCGCCGATAAGAACAAAACACTTAAAGATAAAATGGGACGGAAAAGATGCGCACGTAGATGACCAGCTGATAAATGACATCAAAAAGAGCCGTTTAAAAGTAAACCTGATGCACAGCCTTGTAGAAATAATGGTTGAAAATGAAAAACTTAAATAAATAAGAGCCTGTTTAAATTTTATTATGAATTATTAGTATGTGAGTCTAAGGGGTTAATTTATTTCATAAAAACCAATATAAGTGACATACATAATTGATTATTTTTTGCCAAAGCTTATCCTTGCCTCGGCTCGCCGCCGCCGAAGGGCTCTTTCTTTTTGGCATCAAAAAGAAACAAAAAATGCCGGCTGAAAATTTTTCTTTTGAAGGCAGGTGTGCGGCTAGAACAGTGCAGCCCGAAAAATTTGTTAGGCCGGATTTAAGTAGAACGAGGATACAGTGCTATGGCCTAGCTGGACGAAAATGCGAAAGTCGTTAAGATATTGATTAATAATGATTTACAAAATAACGTCAATGGTAGCGTAGTCGAAGACCTATTTTTCGATATATTAAAAGCAATCGACTCCCCTCAGTGTGACAAAAATATTAGATAAGTAAAATAATTGTATCAAATTTAGACAGTTTCTTTGTACTTGAAATATAGCTGATTTACACAAGTGGTCGTCACCCTGACCTGTTGCGCAGCGGAAAACTACGCAGTAAACCGAGCCTTAAGCGAGCTCACCGAAGGTAATTTATTTCAGGGTCTTAAACTTTAGATGCTGCTATCTCAAGTATACTTTAAGCTTATTTCCGAAAAGAGTGCTTGTTGACTAATTTTTTTTATATTAAAAAAGTAATTTTGCATGGCATAATAAAAATCAGCCTTTCAATCTAAACTCGATTGAAGCGGCATCCCCCAATCCTTCATTGGGGATACAGCGCAAAGCGAGACTGCATGACCCGAAGAACTACTGCACACTCATTTTCAAAAAACAATAAAAAAAAAAGGCATGAAAGATGCTGAACTAAATTCAGCATGACGATAAGAAAATAAAAAACAGTTGGCAATTTCTAGATGGCAGTTTTTATATGTTTTGCGCCATTTAAAACCACCGTTACCGATCATCTTACTCATCAAAGATTTATAGAAATTAACCAGCCTTTTTTATCCAAAAAGAACAACTTTCTGTTCAAGGTAAAAAGATAAGCTCCGGAAAAACGCGTACAATTCAAAAACCTTTGCGCTTTACCTCCTGTTTTAATATAAAAACAGCTTATGAAAAACCGTACCGACCTTACGTCCGCCAGGGACGGAGAAAATGAAAGTCTATGGCAGGTTTCGCATCCCCGCCTGGAAATCAAACCGCTCAAAGAAAATACAATTTACGATGTAGTAATCGTTGGTGGAGGAATTACAGGTGTAACTACTGCACTTGAACTACAGCGAAAAGGTAAAAAATGTCTTTTGATGGAAGCGCAAAATCTGGGCTTCGGTACAACAGGTGGTACAAGCGCACACCTAAATACCTTTTTGGATGCCACCTATCCGGAGATCGATAGCGATTTTGGAAAAGAAGCCTCTGCCCAACTTGCGCGTGCTACAAAAGAAACAATCGAAATGATCGGCAGTAATATCAAATCGCTCGAAATCGATGCAGACTTTGAATACAAAGATGCCTTCCTCTTTTCTCAGAACGAGGAAGAGACCGAGCAGCTTAAATCCATCCTTTCCTCTTCACAGCAGGCTGGTGTTAAGGTAAGTGAAGTATTTGAAAATGGCATTGCAATCGATTTCCAACACGTATTACTATTTAAAGAGCAAGCACAATTCCATCCCATAAAATATATACTTGGCCTCGCCAGAGAATTCCTTAAACTGGGTGGAGATATCCTGGAGCATACCTTTGTTGAAAACAGTGCGTATAAAAACGATATTCACTATATTAATGCAGGAAATGTAACCGTTCAAGGCAGGAATTTGGTATGGGCTACACACATTCCGCCTGGAATTAATATCCTGTCGCTCAGAAATGCACCTTACCGAAGTTATGTACTTGCGGCTAAACTTAAAAACGGAGATTACCCCAACTGCCTGGCTTATGATATGCAAGAGCCTTACCACTACTTCCGAAGTCATGAAATAGATGGAGATCAATACCTGTTAATTGGTGGCGCTGACCATAAGACGGGGCACGATGATCCGGAAAAGGCCTTTTCGGCGCTAGAGAAATATGCACTGGAAAACTTTGACATCAGCTCAATCGATTATCGGTGGTCATCACAGTATTATGTTCCCGTAGATGGCCTGCCTTATATTGGCCAGTTTCCGGGTGGTGATGCGAACAGCTATGTAGCAACAGGTTTTAACGGGAATGGTATGATCTTCGGCAGTCTTTCGGCAATGATCTTGACCGATTTGATATTGGGTATTGAAAACGATCTTGCGAAACTGCTCAGCCCTTCGCGATTGAAACCCGTTTCTGGTTTTATGGATTTTGTGCAGGAAAATGCAGATGTGGCCTATCATTTCGTTGCTGACCGGTTTGGAACAGAAATTATCCAGTCTACAAAAGAATTAAACAACGATGAAGGCAAAATAGTAGAATTAGATGGCAAAAAGCTCGCTTTATATAAAGATACAAACGGCAAGGCTATCGCTTTAAGCCCTGTGTGCACACATGCCGGTTGCATTGTTAACTGGAACGCCAGTGAAAAGAGCTGGGACTGCCCTTGTCATGGAGGAAGATATGCTACTGATGGTAAAGTGCTTACCGGGCCACCAAGGAAAGCGTTGGAGAGAATAGAAATCCATAAGACTTAACAAGCCTGATAAAATAAGCTCAGGTATAAATCAAGATTTGGACCGTTACAAAGGGCGACTAAAAAAGATCAATGTCCAAACAAATCCATCAACATTAGGGTTGTAATTTTATGGTTCCATTTAATATTCAGATCGATCATGGTGATGATAAAATAACCCTGACCATTATTCCAAAGGAAGATTATTATATAATCGTTTATTTTGGCGGTATCCTTGGTGCCATCAGAAAAATGGAGCTGGACTGGATACTGCTCCAACAGGAAGAGATTGATCCTGGAATGCTAGCATATTTCGACCATAAACTGAATTCAGAAGTGGCACAGGTCTCATTAGGTATTCATGAAATTAACCTCATTGCGGGCGAAATTGAAAATCACCTTGTAAATCAGTGATAATAGAAGCTTTGGCCAGATCCTCATTTTGTTTATCACAAAAGCTCCGTTCTAACCCCAGGCTACTCAAAACCATTTATCCATAAGGGTTGTTATTTAGGCCAAGAGACCTCCGCACTACCAGCACCAGGATTTGCAAACACCTGCAAACGGGTCTGTTAATGTAGTGGCCAAAATAAGATTTTTATAATGGACAACAAGATGAAAAATGTAGGCAAAATGCTTATTGCCAGAAACCTCACCATTGCTTTTGCTGAAAGTGCAACCGCAGGCCGGCTTTCAGCGGATTTTTCGATGATAGAAGATGCGGGTAAATTCCTTAAAGGAGGTATTACCTGTTATGATGCCTGTTTAAAAGAAGATCTTTTACAGGTTGACGCCTCGCTGATCAAGACCTATACCCCTGAATCAATGGAGGTTACGAAGACCATAACCCTGGGACTCTCGAAATTGATAGCTGCAGACATCCATATCGGCATCACCGGACTTGCAGCTCCCGGGGGAAGTGAAACCGAGGAAAAACCGGTAGGCACCATGTTTATTTACGCTACGCACCATAACGAACTGGCTTTTTCAGAAAGGCTTAACTTTACCGGCAGTCGTGAGGAAATTGTTGCAGCAACAGTACTGACTTGCGCAACCATGTTAGAAGATTACCTCACTTCAGCGGATAACTAACAAATAGATATGAAAGCAAAGAAAGTATTTCCAAAAAAGACCTGGTTGTACCGAAATGGGCTCTCCATAACCTTTATCAGCCTATTTGTTTTTACACTCCTGGCACAGGCGATTACCGGCTGGAAAGAACACAATAGTGAACTCAGCGACGAGGGAGCTTCTCCGATCTCTTTTAATAATTACCTTCATACCGGGCATTTTATTTCTGCCACTTTCGAAAATTTTGAAAGCGAATTTCTGCAAATGGTTCTTTATGTGCTGCTAACCGTAAAATTGCGTCAGATCGGTTCGGCTGAGTCTAAAAAACTTGATGAAGAAGAAGAGGTAGACCGCGAGCCTGTTGCCTCGGAGCGTGCCCCATGGCCTGTACGCCAGGGCGGGCTGATCTTGAAGCTGTACTCCAACTCGCTTTCTATTGCTTTTAGCATACTTTTTCTGTTAAGCTGGTACCTCCATTTTTATGGTAGCTGGCGAGATCACAACGCTGAGCAAATATTAAAAGGTAAAGCAACAGATACCATGACCGCCTATCTTGGCCAGGCCAACTTTTGGTTCGAGACCTTTCAAAACTGGCAAAGTGAGTTCCTTTCAGTAGCTGCTATTGTGGTATTTACCATTTTCTTAAGACAGAAAGGCTCTCCAGAATCTAAACCGGTAGATGCGCCGCATATGGAAACGGGAAAATAAAAAGATCAGAAATATTAAAATTGACCATGATGGATAGATTGGTACAGGCCATTATTGAAAGCCCAAAAGGCAGTCGCCAGAAATTTGATTATGAACCCAAGAGCAATATTTTTATCCTGAGCAAATTATTGCCTGCGGGGATGGTGTTTCCTTTTGATTTTGGCTTTTTACCCGGAACTGTAGGAGAAGACGGTGATCCCCTTGATATCGTGGTCATCTCCGAACTCAAAAATTTTACAGGCTGTGCGGTAGAATGCAGGATAATTGGAGGGATAAAGGCTCAACAGCGCGAGCGGAATGGAAAAACAATACGTAACGATCGTTTTATCGCGATAGCTAACATAAGTACAGCATACGCAAAAATAAATTCATTAAAGGATCTCCCATCGGGGTTATTGACGGCTATAGAAGAATTTTTTGTAAACTACAATAAACAAGCTGAAAAGTCTTTTGATATACTCGGGCATATCCAAACTGATCAGGCCTTCAAACTGATCGAGAAAAGCTATGGAAAAAATCCTGATAAACAGAAACTCATCCAATTGTTTCTGCCCTTTACAGACCTTCCTTCTGCTGATACAAGACTAAAAACACTCGAGCAGCTCCTGATAAAAAAATTCGGTGGGCTTAGTATCTATGCACACCAACCCGTGTTAGGTAAATGGCAGGACCAGACAAGGCTGGAAAAAGATAAAATGATTGTGTTTGAAGTTATGGTAGCATTATTTGATAAAGAATTTTGGAAAGCCATCAAAAGTAAACTCGAAAAACAGTTTCATCAAAAAGAAATACTGATCAGAGTATTTGATATTGCGGTTATCTGAAGTACTGAATACATCAGGGCGCGCTTAAAATGAAATACATAAAACCATTTGAAATTCCAACCTGTTCTATAGACATCAAAAACCTATTAAAATATAATTATGGCAACTACAAAAACAGCGGGCAACAAAGCCTCAAAGTCTACATCTAAAACAGGAAAAATAGAAAATTCTGAATTCCATGATTTTTTTATTGATGAATTAAAGGATATTTATTGGGCAGAAAAACACCTTGCTAAAGCGCTTCCAAAAATGCAGAAAGCGGCCACCAGCCCTGAGCTTGCAGCTGCTTTTGAAAAGCACACAACTGAAACCCAACAACATGTGACTACACTGGAAGAAGTTTTTGGACTTTTAGGTGAAAAACCAGCGGCTAAAAAGTGTGATGCAATGGCAGGTTTACTGGAAGAGGCCGATGGAATTATCGCTGATACCGACAAAGGTACGATGATAAGAGATGCAGGACTTATCCTGGCGGCTCAAAAAGTGGAACATTATGAAATTGCAACCTATGGTACCCTTAGGGTGTTTGCCGAAAATATCGGACACACGGACATTGCCGAACTGCTTTCTCAGACCCTTGAAAATGAAAAGGCAACCGATGTAGCACTCACCGAGATTGCTGTCAATGCGGTTAATGAAGAGGCCGTTGCAGAATAAAAAGAGTGTGTATCATAAACGTAATTTCACCTCAGATGCTGTCATGTTGTCTAAAGGACTCCTATGAATGGCCTGCTTAAACACCTTTAAGGGTATTTAAACAGGCCTTTCGACAGGCTATCAATGACAGACTCCAATAGAGTAGTCGTCATTGCGAGGAACGAAGATAACCGAACGATTGAGCTCATGAATGCCTTTAAAAACAACGGCACAAATGAATAATCTTAATGCGCACGCTGGTAGCGATCGTTGTAAGATTGCTTCGTCGGCTGAAAAGCCTTCTCGCAATGACGATCCTTGGAAGCTTATCCACTGCGAAAGAAATCTATCAGATCACATCCATCCAACAATAACGGACATATAAGCGTTATTTATTATGCAAATGATATGATCAACACAGGAAATCCAATATTCAGCCACAAATTTACTTCTGATCCAACCGTTTTGTTATACGATCAGAAAGTATATTTATACACAGGGCACGATGAAGCACCGCCAGGTGTACAAAGCTACATCATGCGCAACTGGCTCTGCTTTTCTTCTGCTGACCTGATCAACTGGGAAGAACATCTGATACCATTACAGGCACAGGATTTTAGTTGGGCTAGCGGGGATGCATTTGCATCCTGTGTAATTTTTAACAAACAGCAATTTTATTGGTTTGCTGCAGTATCCCATCGCGACATACCAGGCAAAGCAATTGCACTTGGAATATCAGAAACACCTACGGGTCCTTTCCGTGATGCAATCGGATCGGCACTCATCACGGGGAATGATATTCCTTCCGACAAAAATCCGATGGCAAACCTTGATCCTTCCGTAATCATTGACACAGACGGGCAGGCTTATATCTTCTGGGGTAACCAACAGTGTTATTTCGCTAAATTAAGTGACGATATGCTCGGCCTGCAGGGCAAAATCGAAACGATTGAGCTACCTGGTTTCTCTGAAGGTGCTCATGTTTTTAAACGCAACAACTGGTATTACCTAACTTACGGTTATGGCAATCCGGAAAAGGTAGCCTATGCCATGAGCCCCAGCATACATGGGCCGTGGATATTTAAAGGAATATTGAATGAGCTGGCTGGAAACTGCGAAACAAACCGTCCTGCCATTGTCGAATTCAAAGGAAAAAACTACTTCTTTTATCATAACGGTGCATTAAAAGGCGGAGGCAGTCACAGGCGTTCGGTCTGCGTGGATTATCTTTATTATAATCCAAATGGGACAATCAAGCGGGTGCTAATGACCAGCGAAGGATTATGCTAGCGCTCCCTGGCCAAAGCCGGCAATTTTCACGGAAATATCCCCCCTACTACTTTCATATTAATGCTCTATTTGACCTAGATGTCAAATCTGGCCAACAAAAACACCATCCTAATACACTTCAGCAATGATTTGCGGTTCTAATCCAGATCGCTGCAATTGTATTTACAGGAGAAGCGTGAAACAAACAAGTGCTACAAAAAAACACCCGATTATTCAAATGTACTAGTAAAAATGACGAAATAAACTATTCCCATAGCCACAATCCGAATAATTTAGCCTACTGATCATCAAACCAGATTATGAGCCGAAAGCCGAATAAATTATTAGCGATTTTGCTATTTCTTTTCTTAGGAATCCTAACCTTAAGTGCGTATAAAAGAGCCAGCGGGCTTAAAGATTACTATAAAAATTATTTCCCCATAGGTGTTGCCGTTAAGCCGAGCGACCTCCATAATCAAGAAAAAGCCCTGATTTTAACACATTTTAATAGTATCACGGCAGAAAATGCAATGAAAATGGGTCCAATACACCCCTTTGAAAATAGATTTTTCTGGAAAATTGCAGATTCAATTGTTCAATTTGGACTACAGAATAAGATCAAAGTAAGGGGTCATTGCTTAGTCTGGTATGCCCAAACGCCAAGATGGCTATTTAAAGACTCTACAGGAAACCAGGTAACTAAAGAGGTATTACTTTCCAGGATCAAAAACCATATTAACACCGTTGTATCACGCTACCGTGGGAAAATTTATGCCTGGGATGTGGTGAATGAGGTGATTGCAGATGACACCAGCACTTTCCGAAAATCTCAGCTGTATAACATTGCAGGAGAGGAATTCATTGAACAAGCATTTAGGGATGCACATGCGGCAGATCCAAAAGCGCTGTTGTTTTATAACGATTATAATACGGAAAATCCTATAAAACGGGAAAAGATATATCAGATGCTTAAAAAGCTGTTAGCCAAAGGAGTTCCCATCCATGGCGTTGGATTACAGGCGCATTGGTCGATCAGCACCCCTACCCGCTCCGAACTTGAAAAATCTATTGAATTGTTTTCATCTCTTGGTCTTCAGATCCAATTTACCGAGCTGGATATTTCCGTGTATTCGGGAAGACAGGGCGGCCAGATGATTACAGGCGAAAAAAGCACTAATGCAGCTGTTTTTACACCAGAAATGGAACAACAGCAATTGGAAAAATACAAGATGGTTTTTGAGGTCTTCAGAAAATATAAAAAAAACATTACAGGTGTCACCTTTTGGAACCTCTCCGACCGTTATAGCTGGCTTGATGCCAGAGGTAGGAAAAACTTTCCATTACTATTTGATGCCGATTTAAAACCAAAAAAAGCATACTACGAGGTTACAAAGTTTTAAACAAACAAGCATTTGATGATTAAAGGCAAGATGTACTGCTAAATCATCAGTATACATCAATTACGATCAACTATAACCAAATATGATTAAACTCCGTGCCATCTTTACTTGCGCAGCTTTATTGCTGATCAGCATTCCCTCATTTTCACAAGATTCGAATTTTTATATATTTCTATGTTTTGGACAATCGAACATGGAAGGTGCCGCCAAATTTGAAACGCAAGATACTACAGCAGTTGACCAACGGTTTCGCCTGTTGGAAGCCGTTAATTGCGATAACTTAAACCGTATAAAAGGCAAATGGTATACCGCGGTTCCACCGCTAACACGATGTAAAACGGGACTGGGCCCGGTAGATTATTTCGGTCGGACACTTGTTGCCAACCTGCCCAAAAATATTAAAATCGGTGTAATCAATGTCGCCATAGGCGGATGTAAAATTGAACTGTTCGACAAAGAAAATTACCAATCCTACACCGCAACAGCACCAGATTGGATGAAGGGTATGTTAGCTGAATACGAGGGGAACCCCTATGCCCGGATGGTAGAGATGGCTAAAATTGCACAGCAAAGTGGCATAATCAAAGGAATATTGTTACATCAGGGAGAATCAAATACCGGCGACAAAGCCTGGCCAGAAAAAGTAAAGGGCGTGTACGAAAACTTATTAAAAGACCTAAAATTAGAAGCTAAAAATACACCGCTATTGGCCGGAGAAGTGGTAAATGCCGATCAGGGCGGAGTTTGTGCCAGCATGAACACTATTATTGCGACTTTACCGCAAACCATCCCCAATGCACATGTTATTTCTTCTGCGGGATGCCCCGATGGAGCGGACAATCTACATTTTTCTGCCGAAGGCTACCGCATGTTAGGCAAAAGATATGGAGAAAAGATGCTGAGCTTACTTGGCAAAAAATAATCAAACAGCCTAAATTTTCCAAACTGATCAAGATACAATGAGTGCCAAAAATATATTTTCAAGTTATATCCTATTTCTATTCTTCGTACTGGCCTTCGGAGGATGTAAAACGGGTCAATCGCTTTCCAGTAATCAAACAGATAGCAGGGGTTTAAAAGATTTTTACAAAAATTACTTCCCGATCGGTGTTGCCGTTGGCAAAAGAAATCTGAGCGGAGCGGAAAGCGCGTTGATTAAAAAACATTTTAACAGCATTACAGCAGAAAACGACATGAAAATGGAGTCGATGCAGCCTATAGAGGGGAAATTTAATTGGCGGGAAGCCGATTCGATTATCAGCTTCGCAACGCAAAATAACATCAAAGTACGTGGCCATAATTTATGCTGGCACGAACAGGCACCCTCATGGTTTTTCACAGATAAAGAGGGAAAGGAAGTAAGTAAAATAGTATTGTTACAACGATTGAAGGCACATATTGATGCCGTAGTTGGGCGATATAAAGGAAAAATATATGCCTGGGATGTTGTGAATGAGGCTATTGATGACGATTCTACAAAATACTTACGAAATTCGAAATGGTACCAGATCTGTGGTGAAGACTTTATCATCAAAGCCTTTGAATATGCACACGCCGCCGATCCCGATGCAAAGCTTTATTACAATGATTACAATACCGAAAGGCCAGAGAAAAGAGAACGCGTATACAAGTTGCTCAAAAGCCTGAAAGACAAAGGTGTACCTATAGATGGGGTTGGCCTTCAAGCGCATTGGTCTATCTATGAACCTAGTGAAAGTGAACTCGTTACAGCAATTGAACGCTATTCATCTTTAGGCCTTAAAATACAGTTTACCGAGTTAGATCTTTCCATTTATCCATGGGAGAAAAATAAACGCGCCAAACGTGCGGATGAAAGCGATGCTTACACCGCCGAACTTGAAGCCAGGCAGGTTGCAAAGTACAAAATGGTGTTCAATGTGTTCAGAAAGTATAAAAACGTAATCACCAACGTTACATTCTGGAACATTTCTGATCGCCGTACCTGGCTGGATGGTTATCCGGTACCTGGCCGCAAAAATTACCCCTTACTTTTCGACACGCAATTAAAACCTAAAAAAGCCTATTGGAGCGTTATTAAATTTTAAGTAATGAAGAAAATATTTCCGTTAATCTTACTCCTTTTCAACGTCCTCATTGCCCAAGCCGCTGGGCTCGGTCCAATTACTGTAAATACTTATTTGCCTGGAAGTTTTGCTGTGGTGAGCAAAGGTAAGGTCCCATCTATTTTAGTAAGTGCCAACGAATGGCCAGGCGCTATACGTGCTGCCCAAAATCTTCAAAACGATATTAAAAAGGTAAGTGGACTTGAACCCGATTTTTTAACGGATAAAACAAGCGGCATGCCGATCATTATCGGCACTATCGGCAACAGCAAAATCATCGACGAAATAATCAGGAACCATAGTCTAAATGTCTCCGAAATTGCCGGAAAATGGGAGGCCACCATAATCCAGGTGGTTAAAAACCCAATTAAGGGCGTAGATTCTGCTTTAGTAATTGCCGGAAGCGATAAACGGGGAACTATATATGGAATATACGAGCTTTCTGCTCAAATTGGTGTTTCGCCGTGGTATTATTGGGCTGATGTTCCGGTAAAAAAAAGCAATTCGCTCTATGTTATTGCAGGGCGTCATGTAATTTCTTCACCTGCGGTAAAATACCGGGGGATATTCTTAAATGACGAAGCGCCCGCACTTTCGGGATGGAGCAGAAAAGAATTTGGAGGTTTTAACCATAAATTTTATGAGAAGGTATTCGAATTGATTCTTCGCTTAAAAGGAAATTATTTATGGCCCGCCATGTGGGGAAGTGCATTTAACGACGACGATAAACTCAACCCTGTTTTAGCCGACGAATATGGCGTAGTGATTGGAACTTCTCATCACGAACCCTTAACACGGGCCCATGATGAATGGAAAAGATATAAAGGCGGCAAATGGAACTATGATCAAAATCCAGAACAGTTACGTGCATTTTGGGAAAGCGGTCTGCAACGTGTAGCCGATAAAGAACAGATCATTACTGTTGGCATGCGTGGCGATGGCGACGAGCCTATGTCTACAGGCACAGCTACCGCACTATTGGAAAGAATTGTAAAAGATCAACGTGAAATAATTGAAAAAGTAACCAAAAAACCCGCAGCGCAAACGCCACAGCTATGGGCCTTGTATAAGGAAGTTCAGGATTATTACGACAAAGGGATGCGCGTTCCCGATGATGTAACTTTGCTTTTATGCGATGATAATTGGGGCAACATTAGAAAATTGCCAGGTTTAGGTGAAGCGCCCAGAAAAGGCGGTTATGGGATTTATTATCACTTCGATTACGTGGGTGGCCCCAGAAACTACAAATGGGTAAACACCAACCCTATCCAAAAAATTTGGGAACAGATGCGATTGGCTTACGAACATGATGCCAATCAGATCTGGATCGTAAACGTTGGCGATTTAAAACCAATGGAGTTCCCCATCCAATTCTTTTTAGATTATGCCTGGAATCCTGACGCCATCCCGGCCGATAAACTAATGGATTACACAACTAATTGGTCGGCCAACCAGTTTGGGAATGAACACGCCGCAGCAATTGCCAACCATATAGATACTTACCTAAAAAACGCAGGCAGAATTAAACCAGAACTACTTCATGCAAATACCTATAGTTTAAGCAACTATAACGAGTTCGAACAAGTTACCGCTGATTTTAGAAAACTTAAAGAACAAGCTAAAAGCACCAGTAACCAGCTAGCTGACAATCAAAAAGATGCCTATTACCAACTGGTTCTTCACCCCATTGAGGCTGTGGCTAATTTGTATGAAATGTATCTCGCGGTAGCCAAAAACAAACTATATGCCAAACAGGGCAGATTTTCTACCAATAGTTTGGCCGTTAAAGTCGATTCTCTTTTTAAGCGGGATGCCGAAATCAGCACTTACTACAATAAAACAATGGCTGGAGGAAAATGGGACCATATGATGGATCAAACGCATATCGGTTATACTTCCTGGCAACAGCCCGATAGCAATATTATCCCTAAAACTACGCTGATTAACAATACTACGACCACCCTTGGTGTTTCACTGGAAAACTCTGAGCTCCATTTTACTGGAAAAACAAAGGTAGCGCAGGGCTTCACTTTTTCAGCGCTTGCAAATACATCGCATACGCTCGAAATTTTTAGAACAGGTGCGGGTGAAATGAAATACGACATCAAAGCGCCTGATTTTGTTATGTTAAGCAGCAAAAAGGGAACACTTAACGATGATCAGAAAATTCAGATCAGCATCGATTGGAATAAAGCGCCAAAAAACACCAAAACAAGTGAAATTCTCGTTTCTGGCAGTGATAAATCGAGCATCACCATCCCCATTAAAACCGAAAACATTATACCAACTGACTTACCTGCTAATTTATTCCTCCCTGATAAGGGCTACATTTCGATGGAAGCGACAAGTTATAGCAGAGCGGTAAACAGCAGACCTATTTTTTGGAAAACCATCCCCAATTACGGAAAAACCAGAGGTGGAGTAATCGCAACACCCGTAACTTCACCAATTCAGCAACCTGGCGAAGGCTCACCACATTTGGCTTACGATATTTTTGTAACTGAAACGGGCAATTTTACCTTAAATACCTTTATCTCCCCTACTATTGATTTCACCGGGAAAGATGGACTAAAGTTCGCCGTGTCAGTAGACGGGCAAGCTCCCATAGTAGTTAATATCAGCAAGGATTATACCTCCGATTATGCCTGGGGACAATCGGTAGCCAACAACATCAAAATTTTTAAAACGCCCCTTGCCTTTAACAAAACCGGAAAACACACCATCAACTATTGGATGATTAATCCAGGCGTGGTACTGCAAAAATTAGTACTAGATCTTGGAGCATTAAAACCAAGTTACCTAGGACCACCGGAAAGCATTAAAAGCACAGAAAATTAAATTACCAAAACCATGAGCAACATGATTAACGAATTAAAAAAAATCACCCTCTTTACATCCATTATGGGAATGGCTATCGCCAGCTCCTGCCAGCAAGCAAACCAAAAAAAGGAGAAGGAAACGGCAAACACGCCTAAAAAAACCAGCTATTTATCGCAGCCTATAATCTCCAAAATTTATACGGCCGATCCATCTGCGCACGTTTTTAATGGGAAAATTTATGTTTATCCTTCACATGATATCGAGGCTGGCACTCCTGAAAATGATAATGGTGATCATTTTGACATGAGGGATTACCACATTTTGAGCATGGACAGTGTTAACGGTAAAGTTACTGATCACGGTGTGGCACTAAGCATAAAAGATATATCATGGGCCGGCAGACAACTTTGGGCTCCGGATGCTGCCTTTAAAAACGGAACCTATTACCTGTATTTCCCGGTTAAAGATAAATCTGATGTATTTAGAATAGGTGTTGCTACATCAAAAAATCCGGCAGGACCATTTAAGGCTGAACCTGAACCTATTAAAGGAAGTTATAGTATCGATCCGGCGGTGTTTACAGATACTGATGGTGCCAGTTACATGTACTTTGGTGGAATTTGGGGAGGGCAGTTGCAGCGTTGGAACAACGGAAAATACGATGCAAATGGATCTAAAACCGACTCACAGAAAGAAAATGAACCCGCATTGAGCGCTAAGGTAGCGAAATTGAGCAGCGATATGTTATCGTTTGATGGTGAAGTGAAAGATGTTCGGCTGGTAGATAAACAAGGAAAAGCATTACTTACTAATGACCATGACAGACGTTTCTTTGAAGGTGCCTGGATGCACAAATTTAATGGTAAATATTATTTCACTTATTCAACAGGCGATACCCATTATTTAGCTTATGCGATTGGCGACAAACCTTATGGGCCATTTATTTACGAAGGCACTTTTATGAAGCCCGTTCAAGGCTGGACTACCCACCATTCCATTTTAGAGATAAAAGGCAAATGGTATATCTTTTACCACGACACCCAGCTTTCGGGCAAAACACACCTTAGAAATGTGAAAGTGACCGAATTAAAGCACAATGCCGATGGAACTATCGAAATGATTGAACCATGGGTTGAATAAGTATAAGTTGAAAATAAGGTTGTTATGGGGAATTGAAGCGATTGATGAAGTTAATCCCGGTAGTGCTATTATCCCCAGGTTTCAAGAATTGGCAAATGAGAAATCTGGGGACAAAAACACGCAATACAGCGATAATGCCCTTCGACTAGGGTGTCAATAACGGATCCAAAAGAAAGGTCGTCATTGCTGTAAGGGTTTAGTAATTCGGTAACAGAATTAGCTTTGTATTAGCTAATGATTGATTTATGCGAATAAACACGAATGATCTTACCTTAAAGCGTAATTACCTGAACAAATACCGTTTCCTGATCACAGAATATGAACAGGTAAAAGCTGGTCTGCACGCCAATTTTAAACTTGTAAAAGACTTCTACTCTGCGCATGATACTGATGCGCGAAGTTTTTTGAAGTATTACAACAGGTTCAAGCAATCGGGCAATGAACTGGACCTGCTCCCAGCGAAGCGTGGTCCTAAGTACCGTACAAGACGTCCCGACCTACAGGATGAACAAAAAGTGCTTGATCTTCGTAAACTTGGCTGTAATAAATTTGAAATAGCCAGTCAGCTTCAACAAAAATCAGATAAATTTACGCCATCGGCATCTGGGGTATACAATATCCTCAAGCGTCACGGTCAGAACCATTTGAGGTCGGCCGAAAAAGAAGTTAAACGAAAGATCATAAAGGAGTATATGGGCCAGTTGGGACATATTGATTGCCACCATCTTAGTAAAAGTGTAATCAGGGGACAAAATAGAAAGCTTTATCTGCTGTGTGTCCTCGATGATTATTCACGTTTGGCCTGGGCAGAGGTAATGGAAGACATTACCGCTCTTACCACCATGTTCGCTGGTATGCGCTGCATGCAGATGCTCAAACAGGAATTTGGGATACTCTTTGAGGAGATGATTGCTGACAACGGGCCAGAGTTCGGTCCCTCAATCAGTCAGAACAAAAAGAACCATCCCTTTGAGAGGATGCTGATGGAAACCGGGATCAAACGACGTTACACCAAGGCATATCGGCCACAGACAAACGGAAAGGTTGAACGCTTCTGGAGAACCTTAAAAGAGGATCTCATTGAAGATACAGACTTTGATAGCCTAGAGGAATTGCAGGACGAACTTTTAAAGTATATTGTATATTATAACTGGGAAAGACCACACCAAGGAATTAATGGTAAAAAGCCTGTGGAAATGGTCAATATAAATAACAAAAAATAAACTAGTTCGTTACCGAATTACTAAACCTTTACAATTGCGAGGAGGAACGACGAAGCAATCTTAATGCGCGCGCTAGTAGCGATCGTTGTAAGATTGCTTCGTTCCTCGCAATGACGATAATCTGAGGAGATTAATCTTTAAAATTCCCCTGTCGTTTATATTGATTTTATACAAAAATTACCCCTCAGGGTAACATCTTTTTACGATTTATCCCTTGGATAAGATTAGGCAGGAAGCTATTCTATTTTGCTTCAATCCTAAAATAGTCGAAGTCAACATATCCTCCAGCATTTTCAGTTGCGTAATTAAACAATCCGAAACGGTAGCCTATAAAATGGGGAAGCGTATACGACATTTGCAGCGGCTCTCCTATTGGTTTCCAGGTTTTGCCATCAAAGCTGTAAAAAAAATAGCCTTTATCTGTTCGGTTCTCAAAATCACACCTTGCTTTGAGATAAATGGTTTGCTGTCCGGCTGGAACATCTTCGCCATTTACAGTGCCACTTTGGGCGCTTACCGTTACCACCGTTTTCTTTGACCCTGTATGTTTTATGCCAACCCAACCAAATTTGCGTTGGAGCAACATCAGTCCAGCCTGGTCTCCGGCTTTCATATTGGAAATATCAATTGAAGTGATTGCGGTTGATACGGGCCCGATGGTACGCTGGGTTAATGTATTGCGGGCCAGAAGAATATTGGTATCCAATCTGGAGGTGGTAATCCGTAAAAATCCTGGGCGTTTGGTTATCGACCAAAATGCATGTTCTGGATTGTGGTTCCATTGCCATACCAGTGGAAGCGCGGGCTCGCCTTTTTTGCGGATAAACTCATCTGATGCCACAATGCCGGGAATTAGGCCCTTACTAACCGGAAGTTCCAGTGTTTCTGGGACTTTACCATCAACACCCAACACCGGCCAGCCATCTTCCCAGGTAACCGGGACTAAATATGGAATGCGGCCAACGGATCCAAAATCTCTAAAAAGATAAGAAAACCATTTTCCTTCTGGCGTACTGATTAAACCGCCTTGCGCAACACCCTTATCTTTAAGTGCCACCCGCCCTTCATATGGCCCCGTAAGTTTGTCGGAACGGTGTACCACAACCGTACGCATTCCATTTCGTGGCCAGGTAATGTTAAAAAGATAGTATTTGCCATTAATTTTAAACAGTTGGGAACCCTCAGCTGGTAATCCGGCACCCGTACCCGTGGGAAGGCTTGCGTTTTCGATAATCGTTAAGGGTTTCGTGTCAGGTTTTATTCCAGATAAATCTTCCTTTAATTCCACCAAAGTAATTTTGCCGGTACCGTATACCATGTAAGCTTTTCCATCCTCAAAAAACAGAGAGTGATCATGGAGCGAAGGTTTAAATGACATAAGTTTCCACGGGCCTTTTTCGATATCTTTTGTACTGTAGATATACGTTTTGCCTGTGGTACCAGAAAAAGTGCTTACATAATAAATGCCCTGATGAAAACGAAGGCTACTTGCCCACGATCCCCGACCATAATCCCATTTTCCATTGGATAAAGTTAATTCGTCAGCATTTCCGAGGGTATCGTAAGCGTAGCTTACAATTTTCCAGTTTACCAGATCGGTTGATTTCATGATGGGCACACCGGGATTCATGTGCATCGTAGTGCTGCTCATGTAATACATTTTCCCTACTCTGATCATCGAAAGGTCGGGTACATCGGCAAAAATGAGCGGATTTGTTGCTTTTTGTGCCTCAACATTAGCTGTATTTAGCACAAAAAAGAGTAATAATGTAAATAATTTAAGGTTCTTCATACAGGTTAGTCAGCTTTTCAACTTGCGCTGCGTTTATATTTGGTATTCAAAGCTATTCAGAAATGTGTAGATCAACGAACCGCTTTGTTCAAATCTATGTTACAAATGTTTTTAATTCAATCAATCCCGTTACGGAAAAACAGGCAAACTAACCAAATGTGCTAGTAAAATTGACGAAATAAAGTAGTTGCTGACTAAGGTTCTCAATAATTTAGCGGCATTGATTGAAATTAACCAAATTTATCTTTTATGAACCTTAAATCCATCTTAGCCTTCTGCGCTTTTCTGTTTCTTCTTACAACCGCTCAAATCAGCTCCGCCGATGATGTTATAGTCGGTTACCGTCATTTGGCAGACCCTGGCACCCTTGTTTACAACGGAAGAGTTTATCTCTACGCATCTAACGACGATGAGAACTCCTACGATAAAAATAGCGGATACAAAATGAAATCGATCGTTTGCATTTCGAGCAGCGACATGAAAAACTGGACAGACCATGGTGTGGTATTTGAAGCACCGAGAGATGTTGCCTGGGCAGGCAGAACCTGGGCTCCGGCAGCAATTGCCCGCGATGGCAAAATTTTTCTATACTTCGGAAATGGTGGCAATGGCATTGGCGTAGCAACTTCAAGCAGTCCGATAGGGCCATTTAAAGATCCCATTGAAAAAAAACTCGTTGAAACCGAAACGCCAGGTGTACTTCCTGCGCCAAACATGTGGTTATTCGATCCAATGACCTTTATTGATGATGATGGCCAGGCCTATATGTACTTTGGCGGTAACGGCGAGAGCAATGTTCGGGTAATTAAACTTAACCGGGATATGATCAGCGTAGATGGTCCTGCAACATCTATTACTGCTCCTGCATTTTTTGAGGCTTCATGGATGCATAAAAGAAATGGGATTTATTATTTCTCCTACTCAACCAACCCGAAAGCGCAGATGCGCATCGACTATATGATGAGTAAAAGCCCCACAACTGGATTTACTTATGGAGGAATTGTTGCCGCGCAACCGCCAAAAAACAATAACAACAACCATCAGGGAATTTTCGAATTTAAAGGGCAATGGTACCACGCCTACCACAACAGGGCTGTAGCATACAAATTGGGAATCCCCACAGAGTTTAAAAGAAATCTGGCTGTCGAGGTGCTAAATTACAAAGCCGATGGCAGTATAGAACAGGTAACCTACACGGCAGATGGAGTGCCACAGGTGGAAGGATTAAATCCCTACATGCGTGTGGAGGCCGAAACGATGAGTGACCAACAAGGTGTTAAAACTGAAACATGCAGCAAAGGTGGTTTAAATGTTACGCATGTTAAAAACGGAGACTGGATAAAAGTTAGGGGCGTAGACTTCGGCAAAGGAGCAAAAAAGTTTTCAGCTTCTGTAGCAAGTATTGGGAAGGACAATAAAATTGAACTCCGTTTAGGCAGCCCTGACGGAAAAGTAATCGGAACACTGGCCGTACCAAACACCGGTGATGCGCAGGCCTGGAAAGAAGTAAGTTGCAAAGTTAATGGCGCGACAGGAAAACAAGATCTTTTTATAACCATTAAAGGCGCAGAAAAACCAGAAGTAAATATTGATTTTTGGACATTTTCGGCGAAATAGAATTCCACCCTATGTTTAAACAAAAAAACCTCGCAGGTATTGCACCTGCGAGGTTTTTTTATAACTAATTAACCTGGAAGAACTTTTTCACAGATAACGGAAGTAATATCAATTATTTTTCAATATGCTTCAGGCAATAAAATCAACAGAAAACTGCATTATTTATTTTTGCTTGTAAATGGCATCATTACCGCTATAATCTAACCATTTAAAAGAAGCTGTACTTTTAGTGTTTTCTCCTGATGAAGTACCATAAAGCGCATAAAGTGAGCCAACAAAACCTCCTGCGGTTTCAGTACTCAAAAACTTTCCGTCCACTTTATCCTTTAATATTTTCCATTTGCCCGGACTTTCAGCATAGAGAAAATTGTAAAGCCCTCGATCAGCTTCTATTTTAAACTGCAGGGTTTTAGCTTTTACCGGAGTTTCAATAATCAAGTCCATACCTTTAGTGCTTCGGTTTCCTTTGTAAAGCTGAACGACCTGCTTGCCATCTTTTATTGATTTGCAGATGTAATAAAAATTATATTCACCTTGAAAGATAAGCATTCCTGCTTTTTCATTTGGTTGCGATGCGGTAAAGGTCATCTCAGTTGAAGCGCTACCAGTTAAATGCTGCTGTCTTTTGCCGATAAATGCCGGATTTCCTAGCCCCATACACGTTTCTGGCAATAACCTCATTGTTAAGCCATTTTCTTTATCTAACTTATACCAGCTGGTATCATTGGTTCTTAGAAACAATAACGATTGATCAAGTTTTTTATCAAAGGTAGTTCTGTAGGCAAAGTTTCCACTTTGTGGCGGGGCAATCTGTTTTACCTCCTTAAAATCAGCAGTATAACTATATTGAACTTCTTTTTGATCTGGATTAATGATTGGCCAACCATCTACCCATTTAACCGGTGCGATAAATGTTTCCCTCCCAGTATTATAATGATTGCCTTCATAAGGCCTTACAGCCAGAAAAATGGCATAAGTTTTCCCATCTGGACCATCAACCAATTCTGCATGACCAGTAGAAGTAATCGGGTCTTTACGGTTTGGATCTAAATCGCGTTGTGTCAATATCGGGTTTTTCTCATAAGGGACATAAGGTCCGGTGGCTTGCTTACTTCTTAAAATTACCTGTGAGTGATTAACGGAAGTACCTCCTTCGGCAGCACAGAGATAATACCAATCGCCGCGTTTAAAAATATGCGGTCCTTCAATCCAGACCGGTTTTTTGCTGATGTCTACCCCACCATTTACCAGCTGAACTTCTTCACCCACTACTTTTAGGCCTACTGGATCGAACTGAAAAGTACGGATGGTTCGGTGCCCTGGATATAGGGGCTTATTATCCGGCGCATCGCTGTTATAAACGATGTAGGCTTTGTCCTGATCAAAAAACAGTGAGGGGTCAATCCCTCTCACTTGCGGTAACCAAACTGGATCACTCCATGGTCCTTCAGGTTTTTTTGATGTCATTACAAAATTTCCGCGCTTATCGATATTGGTACACGTCATGTAAAATGTTCCTTTATGATAATTGATTGAAGGTGCAAAAAGCCCTCTCGAGGTACGATCACCGAAAAAAGTCATTTGTGATGGGCGGTCGATCACATTGCCGATCTGCTTCCAATTTTTTAAATCTTTGCTATGGAACACCGGAACCCCTGGAAAGTAAGCGAAGGTTGAATTAACAAGGTAATAATCGCTTCCCACTTTGGTAACACTAGGATCAGGATAAAACCCTGCCATAATCGGGTTTGTAAATTTAATTTGTCCATACGAATAGCCAGTATAAAGAAAGGCGATCAATAGAAGAAGTTTTTTCATAAAGTGCACGTTGGTTATGCTCAAAACTAACATCTATGGCCTTACTGGCATGAGCCATTTGTTCAAAAGAAAGCTCCAGATGTTTGTTTTTAAACAGAAATGCATTGAGATCGATTTTAAAGCTTCACGCGTTTATCTTTTCGTTTTACATTGATATATTCGGATGGAAGCATATTAAACTGGGCTTTAAAAAGCTTCGAAAAATAGCTTGGTGTACCAAAACCAGTCATATATGCGATTTGGGCAACGTTGTAATCACTTTTCTCCAATAATTCTACTGCCCTTTCCAGTTTTACGGATCGAATGTATTCGATTGGTGTTAAACCGGTAATTTCGAGCAGTTTGTGGTAAAGGGAACCTCGGCTCATGCCCACATGCCTGCTTAGTTCCTCTACTGAGAGTTCTGGATTATTAAGCTTTTCATCGATATACTGGACGATTTTATTCAACAACTTAACTTCACTAGACTCAATTTCGATTTCTTTAGCCTGTACCTGCACCTGTTTAGAATACGCATTTTTTACCGAGCGATTAAACAACAATAAGTTGTCGATTTTCGCATGGAGAATATCAAAATTAAAAGGCTTGGTGAGGTAGTCATTGGCACCGGATTTCAGGCCTTTAACCTGGTCTTCTTCTCCACTGATTGCGGTTAACAGGATCACCGGGATATGACTTGTTCTTTTGTCTGCCTTTATTTTCTGGCTTAGCTCAATGCCATTCATTTCCGGCATACTGATGTCGGTAACAACTAATTGTGGGTGTCCGGAAAGTGTTTTCTGCCAACCTTCTTTACCATTTGACGCTTCTATAATATGATAAAAAGGCTGCAGGCTATCTTTTAGGTAAAATCTAAATTCCTCATTGTCTTCAACCAAAAGGATTGTGGGCATCTTGACCTCATTAGTTGCTGGTTCAGTAACGGATTCATCCTGTTCTTCGTTCGTAAAACTATAGGCTGTATCATCAAGCTCTTGATCATCTTCTTCAGCCATTATGTCAACTGGAATCAAAACCAAAAATGATGTTCCTTTTCCAAGTTCACTCTCTACAGTAATCTGTCCGCCGTGCAGTTCTACAAACTCTTTTACAATTGACAACCCAATTCCACTGCCTTGATTTAAGATAGAACTCACATTATTATCCATAAAAAAACGATCGAACACCCTGTCTTTACTTTGATGTGCAATGCCTATCCCGGTGTCTGAAACCTCAATACAAAATACAGGCTTAGCCTCATCGGCAGCGGCTCTTATGAACATGTTAAGAGATACTTCGCCACCTTCTTTTGTAAATTTAAATGCGTTAGAAAGCAGGTTAAATATAATCCTTTCCATTTTATCCTGATCAAAGTGCGTTTTCAGGTTTTTAATATCGCTGTTAATGCGAAGTGAAATTTTCTTACGCTCGGAAAGGTCCTGGAATGCTTCTGCAGCTTCACTGATAAAAGTAATGAGATCGGCCTCGTTTAGGTTCAACTTCAGTTCCTGTTCTTCCATTTTTCTAAAATCGAGCAGTTGATTGACCAGATTTAATAGTCTCCGTGCGTTTCTACGGATCATCTTTACCTGACCGGCTACAGCAGATTCCTGTTTAACAGCAAGCAACTTATCAACGGGTGCCAAAATCAATGAAATTGGTGTTCTAAACTCATGGCTTAAATTGGTGAGGAATTTAATCTTTTGTATATCCAATGCATGGGCACGTTCGGCATCCTTTCGCTGCTGTAGGATCCTTTGTTCAGCATTGATCTGGGCTTGTTCAATAGCAAGTTGCTGTTTGATGCGCTGAATTCCCCGTCGCCTGATGGCAAACAGGATTGTACCAATTAAGATTACATAAAAAACATAAGCATAAATGGTTCTCCAGAAGGGCGGTTGTATATGAACAGAAATTGAAGTGATTTTATCGCTCCAAACGCCGTCGTTGTTACTTGCTCTTACCTGAAAAATATAATCTCCGGGATCCAAATTTGTATAATATGCTGTTTTCTCTTTACCAACTTCGTTCCAGCCATCATCTAAACCAACAAGGCGATAGGAATAGTGGTTTTGTTGCGGCGCTGTATAATTTAACGCTACATAACTAATGGAGAAATTTTGCCCATAACTCAGTTTAATTTTTTTCGCAAAACCAATCTGCTCATCAATAGGTGATTTTTCGCCAGGAAGTACAACAGCATTGGCTACCTTTAGCTCGGTAAGCAATACATTTGGAACCACATTATTGGAGGGCAGTTCAAGCGGATTAAAATAGTTGAAACCGTCTTGCCCGCCAAAATAAAGCTCGCCATCTGAAGTGCTGATTCCCGAACCCAATATAAAAGGGCTGTCCTGAACCCCATTAGGACGCCCAAAGTTTTTTATTTTTTTTGTTTCTGGATCAAGACAACTGATGCCATTATCGGTACTGAACCAAATCAGTCCGTCTCTGCCTTCCAATATGCTGTAAACAATAGCATTAGGCAATCCGTTTGTTTCGTTAAAATTGGTAAATTTTCCGGTACGGCGATTGAAAAGATCGAGCCCCGCACCATCAGTTCCGGCCCATATATCCCCGCTACTATCACATAACAAACTCAATACCACATCATTAGAAAGACCGCTATTTGCTTTTCGGTATACTTTAAATTTCCCGTTGTTGCGTTGAAATACGGCTATTCCCGTTCCGCTGGATGATATCCACATATTTCCGTAAGGATCTTCGACAATTGCACGTATAAAACCATTGCTAGGGAGCACCATAGGTGGCGAGGACTGAGTGCCATACCTGGTAAATGAATTCGTCTTATAATCAAATACATTCACTCCGGTTCCGTTTGTACCAATCCATATCAAACCCTTGCTATCTTCTTTAATAGCGAAAATTTCGTTTTGGCTAAGATCAGTTGCCGATGATCCGGCCAGATATTGTTTGTAAGTTTTAGTTTTGGGATTATAGGCAAATAAGCCATGCTGGTATGTGCCCACCCAAAGCGTGCCCCTTGAATCGAGCATTAGCGTAAGGATGGCCAATGGATTTCGGGAAAAATCAATTTTGCTTTTCATGTCGATATGCTCGAACACGCCTTTGTCCCGATCGAAAAAATGTAGTCCTCCGCCATCCGTGCCCACAAAGATTTTTCGTTTTGATAATTCGGCAAAGGAAGTGACAATGGGTGATGAAAGTCCTTTAGGATCAAATGGACTACTACGCTTGAGGTTAAACAGTGCTAAATTTGGATCGAATTTATTAACGCCACCTTGGTACGTACCAAGCCAAATAATACCATTATTGGCCATACAAATGCTTCTAACCGACTTATGACTAAGGCCAAAGGTTTCGCGTTTGTTGGGACGAATATTTGAGAAAACCTCGGTGGCGGTATCGAAAATAGTTACCCCATCCTCGGTTCCTAACCACAATTTACCTCCTTTTTCCAATCTGGCAGCATAAATAATATCGTTTGAAAACAGCTTATCACCCGATTGCAAAAAGGATTTGAAATGCTTTTCATCATCCAGCAACATATTAAGGCCATTGTAGGTACCAAAAAATATCCGCCCTTTTTCATCCTTTACAATGGTTTTAATGAAATTATCAGTAAGGCCTGAACGGTCATTGGGATGATGGGTAAATTTCTCAGTGGCACCAGTGGTTAAATTAAGCGCCAAAAGTCCTAAATTGGTGCCTATCCATATCTTATTGCCACTACCTTGAAGAAAAGAAAGCACACTGGAACCGTTGCCCATCAATGCACCGATACCTACATTTTTTACCTTAAACGTTTTGGTATTGATCACCCGGTAGCCGCCAAAAGTACCTACCCAGATATTTCCGGTTCTATCTTCGTAAAGTGTTAATACATTAAATGGGACGTTGCGATTCGGGATACCTTCACCTACAAATGATTTAAATGTATTTTTCTTAGCATCATAGTAAGCCAGGCCCCCTCCGTTTGTGCCCACCCAAAGTCTTCCACTCCTGTCTTCTAAAAGTGCCGAGATATTGTTAGACGGAATGCTCGTGCTGTCGCCACTTTTAGTGGTATAAACGGTAAAATTGGTACCATCGAACTTATTCAGTCCATCGCTTGTACCAAACCATACAAGGCCATTATGATCTTGCAGGATCGTATTTACAGTATTTGAAGAAAGGCCATTTTTAGTATTAAGGGTAATGAAATTGGGGTTACTTTGCCCCTTGACAATAGTGTACGTTAATAACAATATCACTAGAAGTGACATTGCGCTTATACCTGATACTCGTTTTAACATCATAACAATAGATTCACGCTTTAGCGATCTGGATTGTGATTGTACTAGTGCAGGGCTTGCTTCGCTCGCCTTTGGTACACTTTGGATTTATATTTGCTTTGTGCGTAAATATAGTTAACACCCCTAATTTAAACTATTTTATTTCAGCCTCGAACGGAGATGCCGGCAAGCCTTCTGCGTTATATAAATTTGCACCGTCGGGATTATCCGCCCAAGCGTATCGAACAGCAACAGGGCTGGAAATGCTATCGTTCCAAACAATTACGGTGTTACCTTCAATTTTAGCTTTGGCCCAAATATATTTTTTATCGGCACCTGCAATGGCAAAATGGTAAAGTTCGGGTTCACCTTTTGCAATTAGTCCACTTCCCATATGATCAAAATTCAAAATCACCTTATTGCCTTGTACTGTTGCTGATCTGTAGATCGGACCTGAGTAAACGATGTTTTTTTCACCATAAATCAGCTTTTGGGCCCACAAAGCCAAACGCTCGCCAATTGTTTTTTTGTTCAGGGGATGAATATCGTTCCATTCGCCGGCACCAAGCCCAACAGACATTCCTGTATTTGGTACTTTTAAGGTTTGGAGCTGGCTCTCCCGAAGTTGTGCCCAGTCGCTCTCAACGGGAACATAATCAACCTCCATATAATTGGGTAGTTGTGCAAATAAAAACGGAATATTGCCTAAGCCCCATTTATTTCTCCAATCGTTAATTAGTGCGGGTAGCAGCTTGGCGTATTCTCTTGGCTTGCCTGCATTTGTTTCACCCTGGTACCATAAAAAGCCACTTATACTATAATTGATTGCAGGTGCAACCATGGTATTGTAAAGTCCAGTGGGAGAACTTTGCGCCACAATTGGCTGGATAATTTGTTGCCCTGACGGGGAATAGCTTGGTTTAGGAAATACCTGGTTCACCTGGTAATCCCATTCGCCCCTTAAGTCAATTATTTGTCCGTTGGCCTGTAATGAATAATTTTTATCAGGCACAAAGCCACCTTTGCCCGTTGTATTTGTTACTTTTACTAAAATGGTATTTTTACCTGGTTTTAACAGGTTAGCTGGCACATTGTATCTTCTTGGAGGATACTGATAAGTGATATTACCTACAAAAACGCCATTTACGAAAGTGGAATCGGCATCGATAATACGCCCCATAAAAAGTTTTGCCTGCACACCTGTCATCCCCGCAGGAACATCAATTTCCTTTTTAAAGTACAGGATGCCATTCAGGTTTCTCACACCTTGGTCTGCCCAATAGCCCGGCATCCAGAACTTATGCCATGTTTTTGGCACATAGGACAATTGCAAAGTTTTAACTGGCATAGGTAACACCTGTTTTTTTAGGTTGTTCATATAAATGGTATCCCTAAAGTTTTTGATCTGGGCTTCAGTTGCAGGGAAATCCTTAAATGCATCCATACTCATCCAGGCCTCTATTGGCGTTCCACCCACACTGGAATTAATAATCCCAATGGGAATTTTGTATTTTTGATAGAGTTTTTTTGCAAAGAAATAAGTAACTCCTCCAAACTCAAGCAATTCTTTACCTGATGCCAACTTCCACTCTCCTTTTGGTAGATCCAGTGATTCTTTGGATACATCAGCTTTTGTGGGTACAAAGAAATTCCTGATCTGGGGAAAATTGTCGTTCTTAACTTCTTCTGGATAATTTTCCTTCAGCCTTTCCATTGCTAACACCATGTTAGATTGACCGGCACAAAAATATACGTCTCCAATTAAAATATCGGTTAATGTAATCAAATTCCGTCCTTCAATAGTCATGGTATATGGTCCTCCGGCTTTCATTTTGGGAAGCATAATCAACCACTTCCCATCGCTGTCGGTAATTGTCTCAAACTTTCTATTGTTAAAAGAAAGTTTTACTTTCTCATTTGCATTGGCCCAACCCCAGATCTTTAAATCGGTATTTCGTTGTAGCACCATTCGATTACTGATTAGCTGTGGAAGTTTTACCTCAGCTTTTGACTTTAGGTTTGTGAACAAAACTGTAACGAGCAAAGCGCAAAGCGGAAGATAAGATTTTACGGTCATGCTTATAAAGTCTGGAAAATATTGCAATGGATAATTTTCGGGGAAATGTGGACGTTTACAATCCTTCCCCCAGTTTCATAACAGAAATACATCGTTTAATTGTTAATATTTGGTTATTTTCTTTTAAAAAAATTACGCTCATGTAAAGCTCGTACCTGAGTAATTTCTACCCGAATATATCATTTACTTTCGAAAAAAACAATCGGTTGCATAACTATATTAAATTTGTTATAATCTGGCTGGTAAATGGCGTCCGAGAAAATGAAACGGTAAATTATGCGGGTGGAAGAGACAGCATAAACTGCAATTAGATTTGAGTCAACCTCATTGGTAATTTCCAATAAAAAAGCCAGGAAAACGGTTAACGTTGTTCCTGGCTTTAAGCGCGTGGTAAATTTATTTATTTTTTTAAGCCCTCGGCTGTGCCAACATAGGCAGGTTTTCGAACAAAACCTTCTGTCCACAAGCCAATTGGCTCCCCTGCTCTCCAACTTGAAGTAGCTGGACTATCCTGAGGTGCCCATATGGTAATTCCATATCGCTGAGCGGCCGGAATAAGCTCAAAGTATTTCTTGATTACATATTTGTACATCTCAGCTTGAGCTGCATATTGCTCGGCTGTTGCCTGTGCAGTTTTTATATTTCCTGCAAAACCCATATCCAATTCTGATATTTTGATCAGTTTACCGGTTGCGGCCAATAATTTGAACATTTCTTCAATCTTGGCTTTATCAGAAGTAGCTACAATGTGCATTTGGGTACCAATACCATCTATTTTTGCGCCTTTGCCTTCTAAATACTTTACGTAATCAATTAATCCTTTGCATTTATCGATGCTATATTCGAGGTTATAATCATTAATAAAATGGATATCAGTCGCATTACCATACTGCCTGGCCAATTGAAATGCCTTTAGCGCATAATCCTTACCCAGGTAATCTTGCCAAAAGAATTCATCAGCCGCAATGGAAGTTCTACCCGCTGCAGTTTTAAGCTCAGCTGGCTTTGCATCGTCCATCGGCTCGTTTACCACATCCCAAGCTTTAACATAATCTTTTGAAGCGGTAACTATACCTTTAATCCAGGTATCTAATGCCGTGGTTAAAATGGTCTTTTTCTGCTCGGCAGTTTTTTCTACAATTGTAGTGCCGCCAAGCGGATTGTATTTTTTAAGCGTGATGTTATCGAAATAAAAATTTGTTGCTGTTTTACCCAGATTAAAAGCAATTGTACCAGTGTTTGCCAAGTCTTTTTGAGTAATGGTAATCTGTTTGGTATAGGTTGTCCATGTTGTTGTTGAGGAAATTGTACCAAAAAAATCATGCCATAAGTAAGACCCAGGGGTACTATGTGCTTGTGTAGGATAAGATGCTGCCACATCGGAGCGTACATCCATTTTTAGCTCATATATTTCGTTGAGCTGCATAGCTGGGGAGAATTTTACAAATAACTGTGCGTCATAATCGTTAGCCCGAACGCTTGCATTACTTATTTTCAATGCCCTACCTATACCATTTGCTCCCTGACCTACGGCTGTAAATGAGGCTACTGCATTGGTATTGGTTTGATAATTTGCAGCATTATCGGTTTCAAAATCAGCGCCTGTTACCAAATCCCATGTTGGGCTTCCGTTTGATGGAGTTACAACTGGGGCAATCAGTCCTTTTAGGTAAGTTGCATTTTGATTGGCATGCCAGGCCAGGGTATGCCCAAACACGGTGATGCCAGCTTTAGATGCTGTTTCCAACAGGTTTTTCACATTGGTTAAGGCCAAACTTCCGTCAGCCTGTACAACGGCACCGTGTTTCATCTCATAACCTAGTGTAATTTCATCAAAATTGCTGTTAATGAGCCTGTAAATTACGCCTTTGGAGAGATAAGGTTGCAGACTGGCTCCGGCACCAAATTTAAATTTAGGATTTGCCGTTCTATCAATATAGGTTTTTAATGGCTGATAGGCATCGATCTGCTCTTGGGCCACAAAGCTTGTTGGCTTGGCCACCTGAAATTCGAGTGCCTCATATTTGTGGCAGGAAGCAAGCAACATTGCCCAGGAAAGACCAAATGCTATTTTGTATAATCGTTTCATTTTCTCGATTGTTAGATTAATATTAATTATTTGACCGGCGTAAATGTTTCGGCTTTCACGCCACGGTCGCGCATTACCAGGGTATCTACGCTATTCACTGTTCTATCATTCAGATCGATCTGATAGTTCAGATAAAGGGCATCGCGATCCTGGCTGCCCCAGCTGTTTTTCTCTCCCCGTTTAACAAATTTTCCGGTGCCACTCGCCGTAAAACTGGCATCACCAGCTGCAATTGTACAGTTGCCCGTATTATCAAAAGTTAACAATAAGGTTCGGCTGATACTGGTTCCGCCTGTTACTTTAAATGTGACAGGAAACTCGGCCTGGGTTAGCGAACGTGTGTTTAACTTGTTGATTTCATCATTCTCCACATATTTCATATGGCGAACTACGGTTTGATTGAGTGCGGTGTTACCACCTTTGCCAGCAATCACATCCTTTCCTCTGCGGAGATAAAAACCCTGCCATGTATTGATATACTTTACTGCATATAAGGTGTATTTTTTTTCGGGCAAGATCATTTTGTTCTGATCAACACTGGTCATCGTTAAAGGGATCACATAAGCGGTATTGATAGCCAATGGGTCTGCGAAAAAAGCATCGGTTAGCTGTACATCTACTCCACCTACTAAACTTCCTTTCGGGATGACAATTTTGTTGGTCGCAAGCGTATAATAATTAGTCGGCATGGGCCTTACAATACCGCTGTAGGGTGATGGAAAAGATAATCCCTGGGTTAGCGCGTTATCCACACTGATGCCAACGGTAATATCTTCCTTATTTGAGTAAACACCACCAACTGTACCCATAATTTGAAATTTACGCTGGTTATCCAATGACGTATCAAAAATATCTTCGCCCATGGTGATGGTCCGAATTGGCCCTTGATAGGCAAAATAAACGGTTTGGGTATCATTGTCTGGAAATGCCCATTCTTCGTTTTTGCAGGCGCCAAGTGTTAAGACGAGCGCAAGTAAAATATATACTTTATTTTTCATGATGTTATTTGTTATAGTGAATGAATATTACCATCCCGTGTTTTGTTGCAAAGCATTATACTTTAGCGTTTCGCTGTAAGGAATTGGTCCAAATCTCATATACTCCTGATAGTTTCTTGCTTCTACATTGATTTCCTGGTAGATACCTTGTGAGATACTCACCCCTTTCACCGGTTCGGTTAATGCTGCGTTCCACCTACGAAGATCCCAGAAACGAAATCCTTCAAAAGCCAATTCTAACCTACGCTCATTCCTAATCAATGTTCTCATGGCATCTTTATCTGTTTTAATAGATTCGAGGTAGGCATCACCATTTGCAGTTCCAACGCCGGCCCTGGCACGAATAGCTTTAATGATATCATAAGCAGAATAGGGATTGCCACCATTTGCTGTAGGTCCCCATGCCTCATTCGCTGCCTCGGCATAGATCAGGAATATTTCGGTATAGCGGATATGTGGCCTATAGTGTTTCTGATTATTTACGGTTGGTGTACGACTAACATCCTGTCTTAACAATTTTTTCATGTAGTAACCAGTTCTTGTAGAAACTTCTTTTCTATTCAGTCCATCATCATTCGTTGCCACATCTGTTGTGGTATTGATTACTTTGTTTGTTGGCCCGATCGTATTTCCGTTATACACTATAAATTTTGCTAAACGTGGATCTCTACCTGTAAATGGAGCGGCAGGATTGTATCCGCTCTGTGGCGTATTGGCAATTGGATAACCGTTTTGCATCGGGAAAGCATTAACCAGATTTTGAGTTGGGTTTATGCGGCCCTGTCCAGACAAGGATGGTGGATAGTTAGCAGCTTCTAAATCACTATTTGATCCAACATTTGTGCGCCAAAGCACTTCTCTTGGACTAGCCCCTGAAGCTAATGCATCAATTTCTGCTTTGTTATCATACCAGGTAACACCATTAGGATCTAAGTTGGCTAACCAGTTATTAAGCGAAAGTACCTGTGCTGCATAGGTGGCGGCATCGGCCCATGTGGTAGAATTACCGGTGCTGAAAGCCGGACTTGCACCCATTAATGCTACACGGGCACGAATGGCTTTGGAAATACGACCTGTCATGCGCTGATTAAAAAACTTACCAAAAACCCGGTTATAGGTCTCTACATTAATTCCAGCATATTTTGTCGGGATCTGGCTAGTGCTATTAATATCAGCATAATCTAAAGGAAGCAATTGCTCGGCCTTGTCCAAATCACCATAAATCTGTTTAATACAGGCATCAAATGTGGCTCTTGGCTGGTTAAAGTTAGAAGCCGGATTTTCGGGCTCGAGTACAATAGGGAAACCATATAAATTACCCCCTACTTTTCCGGCGTGCGCCTGTAGCATATACGACATTAGGTAGGCTCTCAAAGCATATGCTTCACCTTTTTGCCTGTCATTAAACATCCTGCTCAACACCGGGTCTTTAGAATCCCAAAGCACCTTATCTGTCTCTGCCAAAAATAAGTTGATATATTGGATACCTGCTCTTGCATTGGTCCATTGATCTAATGGATTAAATGCAGCCGACCATTGCCCGGTGGCAATTTTCCTAAAATTGTTATTGATATCATTACTTACTGCATCATCTGTAGCTACATCGTTAAAAGACCAGCCATTTGATGGAAGCCTTGTGTAACCATTTAGCAATAACCCATGGGCAAGTGCGGGTTCTGTGTAGATGTTCTCAAAATCTCCATTATTTTGTGGAGCGGGGTCAGTAAACTTTTTACAGCCCGAGAGCATCACAACGACAACTATAAATCGTATTAATATTCTGTTCATCTTTTCTAATCTAATATTCAATTAAAACATTGCCTTTACGCCCAGGTTATATAACCTTGTTTGTGGGGCACCCCCTAAACTCAGTTCAAGTATTTCTCTTTCCTTCGCTATTGTTAAAAGATTAAATCCTGCCACATACAGCCCCAGTTCTTTCAACACTTTACTTTTAAACAATTTATCGGAAACTGTGTAGGAGATTTGAACTTTAGATAAATCAAACCGGTCTGTGCTGTACAACCAGAAATCAGACGCTCTGAAATTATTATCACCATTTAAAGTGGTAAGCCGCGGAAAGGTTGCCGTATTTTTTGTTTGAGGCGTCCATCTGTCGCGCACCACTGCCGAATACTTATCGCTTCCGTTAACCCAAAAATAGTTATCGCTTTTCATGGCACTTCCACCGAAGCGGCCTGTACCCAAAACAAATAGGGTAAGATTTTTCCATTTGGCAGTTATATTCAATCCTGCTGTAAACGGAGCACCGAACCATCCACCGCGACCAAGATATACCTGATCCTTATCATCAATGATTTTGTCACCGTTCTGGTCGATATATTTGATATCGCCAGGAGCCAATGCTGATCCAAATGCTGGTTTTGCACTACTAATTCCATCGGCCGCTGCCACTTCACTGGCATCCATGTAAAAACCATTGCTTTTTAATCCCCAGATCGCATCAAGTGGTTTGCCGGCACGGTATTGATAGCTGTTTTCGTAAGTTAACAGATCGGCGCGTTTAGTTGCTTTGGTGGTATAATATGTTCCTGACGCTCCAAAAGTCCAGTCAATAGCGCCAATGCGTTTGTTAAAATTTAAGTAAAAATCTAAACCGGTACGCTGATCACTATTATAATTGCTGTAAGGAACAAAAGAAGAACTCGGAAATCCGGTAGTGAAATAGTTTGGATAAAGAACATTAATCTGACCGATAATCCCGGTGATGTTATTTCTAAAAACATTTGCTCCGAAATTAAACTGATTTTTGAACATTCCACCTTTTATGCCGATACTGATTTCTTTCCTTTTAGCGAAAGTTAAATCCATGTTGGATCCACGGCGCGAATCTGTAGACTGTGTACCTGTACCATCGTTCCAACCATACCAGTTACCCCCTGTGCCTGTATAAATGCTCTCATAGGCAAAATACTCCTCAAAGTCAAGATCGGTATTTAAAATACCTGCTGATGCGGTCAATGTTAGATCGTTGATGAACGAAACTTTTTTCAAAAATGGCTCTTCGCTAAGGTGCCATCCAATAGATGCTGCAGGGGAAAGTGCAATCCTGTTTCCTGGTGGCATTTTTGGTGAGCGTACCACAGCTCCGGTAATTTCGGCAAAATACTTATGGCTGAAATCATAATTTAACTGCAATCCTAAATTAGAATTTGTTGTTGGCTGGTAGATTTCAGATTGCGATTGACGATATGCCGCAGCCAGCAATACTGCAGAGATATGATGATTATTACGAATTGTAGTATTGTAGTTAAATTGACCAGACAACGAAATAGTCTGTCTATAATAACTATCTGCAATGTTCTGAACTCCGGTTTTAGTATCTTCTCCCCAGCGCGTTAAGCTTCCAATCATCGTTGTACCAGAGTAGGTTGTCCAATTGGGCTGGTAAGTTGCATATCCGTTTCTATAACCTTGATTATAACTGTTCAGGTAATCAACCCCCATAGTGGTACTAAAGGTAAGTCCATTCAAAATTCCTTTCAAATCAGCATCAATACCAGTGGTAAACTGAAACTGGCGTTGTACAAATTTATTGTTACCGCTTGCATAAATGGCTGCAAAGGGATTGGTTTGATCTAATTGCGTACCACCAAGGATGTATTGCCCATCAATAATTGTAGCGTTTTTAATCATCGCTTTGCTCACTTCATCGCTCTGTTCCAATAAATTAATTGGGATTAAGGGCGTAAATAAATGAGGACGCAGGGTGGCAGCGTTAGCCCAGTAATTCGTATTTACTCCACCGCTGCTAGAAAACACAGCGCTTGCATCTACACGGGCCTTTAGTGCTTTGGTCAACTGCATATCAACATTTCCCCGAATGTTAAAGCGTTCTGATGTATTATTTTCTTTGGCTTCGCCGAAATTAAGCAGCGAACCCGTAGATGCAAACCCAACATTGGTGTAATAACGTGCACGATCATTCCCTCCCGAAATTTCTGCCACGCCATCATAGCGTGAAAAACTATTTTTCAGGTATTCTGAAGCGTAATAATCTACACTTGGATAACGATAAGGATTAACACCAGAGTGATTATAAATAGTTTCCGGGGTATAAGCCGCCGCCAAACCATCATTTGATAAAGCCTCATTGTACAAAGTCATGTACTCTGAAGAACCCAGATATTGAGCAAATCTTTTTGGCGTATTTAATCCGATATTGGAACGAACGTTTATTTTTTGCTTAGTTGGCGTACCCCTTTTTGTGGTGATCAAAATTACTCCTTTTGCACCGCGACTGCCATATAGGGCAACTGCCGAAGCGCTCTTGAGAAAAGTGATCTCCTCAATTTCATTTGGTGTAACACTGTTCACATCCCTGGGAACGCCATCGACCAATATTAACGAGGTGTTCATACCCCAAAGGTTGTTGCCATTAAAGCCTGGAGCAAAAGCCTCCATCCCGTCCAATCCATAAGTTATAAAGTTTTTCTCAAAGAGCTGTGCCAGGTTAACGCTTGAAACGCCAGCTGGAAGATTACTTTCGGTGGCATTTTTAAAACCCACATTTATTAGTCTATCCTCTTTAATTAAGGTAACCTGCTTTAGGTTGGCTAATGCGATTACCGGCAAGGTTTTATAACCTTTGGCATTTACCGTAAATGTGCTGTTCTCCTCTACCGATAAAGAGAATTCACCAGCCTGGTTTGCTATGGTGAGCACGTCGTTTCCTTCAATAGTTATGGATGCTCCTTTTATCGGATTTCCATTGATATCCCGAACAACAGCTTTTATAGGTATCTTAACGGCGTCCTGACCTTTGATTACACCGACAAACAGTGTAAAAAAGACACACAGCGCCAATGCATTTCTTAAAAATTTCATCATTCTTGTCTTTAATTATTTGTGATCATGAACTACCTTACCATCCAGGGTTTTGCGCAAACTCCTTATACATATTTACATCTGCTCGTTTAAGTGGCAACCAATAATGCTTTTCACTAAACGGACGTTGTAGTATTAATCGCTCACGATAGTTTACAACCCTGTTTAATTTGCTGTCGACCGTAGGGCTTAAAGGAGCAGCGCGATCAAATTCTGCGGCTGTTTTTAAGGTATAAGGCACTTCGGCGAGCAAATGCCAGCGGCGAAGATCATTAAACCGATGTCCTTCAAAGGCAAGTTCAACAGCACGTTCACGCCTTACTTCTTTCATAAACTCTGTTGTAGATACTAAAAACTGTGCGGCAACACGTCCAACGCCAGCACGATCTCGGATCACATTGATCGCATCTACGGCAGTTTTGCTAAATCCTTCTGCGGTTGCACTTGGGGAGTCGTACCCTGTTGCAACCGATTCTGCGTACATCAGGTAAACATCGGCCAAACGCATATATGAAACCTTAATATTCAGGTTCTGTCCATAATTCCAGCCCTGATCGAAGTTATTGGCAGTTCTGGGCACAAATTTGAACATCATATACCCTGTACGGCTACCAGAACGTTCATCTCTATAGCTTCCGTTTGTGAACAGGTTTGCATATCGGTGTGGCTCCATGTTCGCTGCCAAAGTTCCCTGCACCACTTTAACTCCATCATATATAATATCATTATAGAACCTCGGATCGCGATCGCGCCAAGGAAATTGCGGATCATATCCTGAGCCAGAAGGATCAGCCTGGGCAGAATTCGAAATGGGCAAACCGTTTTTCATCCCATAATAATTAACGTAATTTGCGGTAGGCGCAAATACCAGTGCATCGGCACCTACAATTGCTGGTGTATATTGTTTTGCAGTGCCATAGGTTGAACCATGTGCGCCCCAATATGGACCTCTAAATATGGCTTCAGTACCTCCCGGAATCAAGAAATTTTGACCGGTTGTGTAAAAATTGGTGCTGTATTGTGCAAAAGGCAATAACTTATAAGGAGTAGCCCCACTTTCTGTTAGTTTTAATAACTCGGCAAATGCAGCAGCCGCTTTTTTACTCAGCTCTGCATTGTAGGTTTTGCTTCCTGTAGATTCTAAGTTCATTAACGGACTAGCGGCCCACAGGTAGTTTTTACCTAAATAACCTAGCGCCATGATTTTATTGATGCGCAACTGATTTTTACCCAGTGTTTGGATCCCGGCCGTTGTATTGTCCCAATTGATTGGCAAAAGGTCGGCAGCGGCTCTTAAATCAAGTGCTGCCTTTGCTGCGCATTCCTGATACTTTAGCCTTGGTAATCTCAATTCTTCATCGGCTGGCAATACCTTATCAATGTATGGCAGTCCTCCAAAATATTGCATGAGCTGGAAATGGAACCAACCCCTAAAGAACAATAGTTGACCTCTGATCAGGTTACGTTCTTCATCAGTTGCGTTTACCATCAGGCTTAGGTTCTCGAGGCCTAAATTCGCTTTACGAATGCCATACCAGGCCAATGGATACAGGCCCTTGGTAAAACGATCGTTATTTGTATTTGCGTTGGCATTATCTAAAAATCCAGCTCCCCATCCATCAAACTCTCTTTGCCAGCCCCAAAAATCGCCATTATCTATTTTGTTAACCAAGTGGAAATTTTGAACTGTAGACTGGATTTCGTCTTCACCCCAGTTGAAACTGTTGGTCCAGTACCGGTTGGTAAAATCTGGAATACAATTATATAGCTCCTCGGTAAAGCCCTGAAAACTGCGAAAGTCTTTGAAGGCAGATTCTGCTGACACAGTTGCTTCAGGATCTCTGTCTAAATATTTTTTACAAGATACCATGCCGGTTCCCGCCCAAATCATTCCTATCAATAATAGGCGTGTTATATATTTTTTCATAATGATCATGTTTAGAAGATGAAATTAGCGCCTAGATTATACCGCTTTACAGTAGGATAAGCACCCTGTGAGGCCCATCCCTGTCCACCAGCGCTTTGATAATTTGCTTCACGGTCATCCGGCATCTTAGTCCATACGTGTAAATTGTTTCCATTTAGGAATATACGTATACTTGAGATTCCTGCTTTTTTAACCCAATCTTGCCTAAAAGTGTAAGCAACCTCAGCATTTTTTAAACGCAGGTAAGAAGCATCATAAAAGTACCTGTCTCCTGTGTAAAAACCCGCTGGCGTTGTTTCCCAACGCGGCATCGGGCCATCAGGGTTTGTATTGTCTTTTGACCAATAACTTCCTTCATCATAGGCAACTGTATTCTTTCCTGAAAAAGATCCAAGCACTACCTGGCGGGTAACATTGTTCACACCGTAAAACTGAGCAAATGCGCTAAATCCTTTCCATTCAAAACCTATAGTGGCATTGTAGGTGTTTTCAGGAGCACCAGAATAACCATAAGGAATGTTATCATTCGCATCAATTATCCCATCAGCATTGTAATCTACCAGATGATAGTTTCCTGGGATTTTCAATTGGTCATTGGCATTGTGCATGGTACTTCCATAAAGCTGATCCCAAGTATTGTAATAACCAGCGCTCACATAAGAATAAGCCTGTCCAATCTGTTTATCAAGAGGCTTGGCATATAACGGCAACAATCCGGCAACATCAGCATAAACAACTTTGTTCTTAGCATGAGTATAATTAATGTTGCTCCATAAGGTAAGGTTATTGTTGATTTTCTTAGTAAAACGAAGATCTATTTCAAATCCTCTTGATTTCACTTTCCCAACGTTAAATGTAGGTGGTGTGGCACCATAGTAACTTGGAACAGCACGAGTGTTGGTAAGGATATCACTCCTGTCGTCCTGGAAGAAATCTACACTTCCAGAGATCATGTTTCCAAAAAACCCAAAATCAAGCGCAATGTTCTTCTTTACAACCTTTTCCCAACGTACGTTTGGATTACCTACCGAAGTTTCCCTATACCAGTTGTAAGGGCTATTTTCTGCAGCTTCACCAGTAGTACCCAGTGGCGTAGTGCCTCCAAATGCCCAGTTCGTCAAGAAGGCAAACCTAGGAGAACCACCATCATCACCAATTTCACCATACGATCCACGTAATTTCAATGAATTGATGAATTTGATCGGTTTCATGAATTTTTCTTCAGAGATCATCCATCCAAGTCCTCCAGAAGAAAAGAAATCAAACCGATAGGCAGGCGCAAATCGCTCAGAACCATTATAAGCTCCATTATATTCTACACTATACTTACCTGCATAATTGTACGTGGTACGGAAAACCCAGTCTTCACGGTAAGAAGGGATAATACTTCCCGTAGCGGTATTATCTCTGCTCCAAAGCCCCATAGCTGTTAAATTATGATTTTGAGCAATGGTTCGGGCATAATTGATCTGCATCTGAGAAAACATTCTGCGGTAGGTTGCGCCATCGCTAACGTCGCCTGCCCGGCTTGCCCATCTTACACTTTCCCTCCATTCAAGCTCTGTTGCCGCATCTTTGGTTTGTGAATAACTTACTACTCCTGTTTCAGGGTCGATGTATTTACTTAATGTTCCATTATTCCGGTCATCAATTCCACGACCAGCTTCGATAAATGTATTATCGATAGAAAGGGTTCCTTTTAAGCTCAAGCCCTTAACAAGAGAATTTAAGCTTTGATCTAAGGTAAAATCTGTGGTGATGCGGGAAGTTGTGGTCGTTTGAAGACCACTGGTAGATAAAATCCTAACAGAGTTTAAACTTTGTTGTTCATTGGGTTTGTAATATCCCCATGTGCCATCCGAATAAACTGGGAGATAGAGATTTGGTGCCGCAGAATAAGCAGCTGTCCAAGTGTTGTAAGGGTTAACATCAATCCATGGGCGCTCTGATGTACCTCTTGAACCAGAGATATTTGTTCTGAATACCGTTGATGGTGTTAATTGAAAATCTAAGTTGCTTCTTACGTTCAATCTTTTGAAACTGTAGCCACCGCTATAACCGCGATCGTTACCAAACCTTCTGAATAAATCTCCTTCATCAAGGTAATCAACAGACGAAAAATACTTCACAAACGATGTTCCACCGCTTACATTAAGATTGGCATTGTAAGACATTGCATTGTCTCTAAACAATGTATTTACCCAGTCTACGTTTGGATAACGTTCAGCTTCTTCGAGATTGGCAGGTGAGCGGTATTTTTGCATCACAGCTTCAGGAAGATACGAACTCCAGGCGCCCGGAGCGAGTGCTAATTCGTATTCGATTGTTCGGTTACGCACCTGGAACATATCATACGAGTCGAGCTTACCTGGCAATTTAGATGCAGATTTAACAACTGTATTAGCAGCTGCTCTGATTTCTGCCTTCCCTTCTCGCCCCCTTTTGGTGGTAATCAAGATTACGCCGTTTGCTCCTTTTACCCCAAATACCGCAGTGGCTGAAGCATCTTTAAGTACAGATACTGAGGCTACAGAGCTGATATCGATGTTATTTATCGATCGTTCAACGCCATCTACTAAAATAAGCGGACTGGCATTGTTCCAGGTACTTCGGCCCCGAATAAGAATCTGAGGATCTTCATCCCCTGGCATTCCAGTGCTGGCGGTAGTAATTACCCCAGGCAAATTTCCAGTTAATGCTGCACCTAAACTAGATACACCACCTGTTCGTTCCAGTACTTCACTTGTGGTTTGTGTAATTGCACCAACAACACTCTGTTTCTTTTGAACGCCGTACCCTACAATCACTACATCGCCCAATTGATCAGCGTTGGATTTCATGGTTATGTTTACCGTATTTTTGCCGGCAATACTCACATCCTGAGTTTTCATTCCTATATATGCAACGGTAAGCGTCTGCCGATCAGCAGGCACCTCTATAGCAAATTCTCCATTTGTGCCAGTTTGCACTTTAGAATTAGTACCTTTTACAGTAATAGTAACTCCTATTAATAGCTGCTTTTGTTCATCAACTACCGTCCCGGTTATTTTTCGCCGTTGTTGTGCGGCAGCTGTATCAATCAACAGTGCAGAGATAATCAGTGTTAAATACATCACGAGTAATAACTGCTTTGCTCCCCTATATCTGGAGCGCGCATCATTACCCATATTGGTTATTTTTTCCATTATTTAAAATCATTTAAAGAGAAATAGATTTGGATAATTGTATGCCAGTCCTAGTTAGTTAGGATCACCAAAACAGATTTTTCAATTGTTTTAGTTCGCGTAGAGCGGAGTAACCCCTCTTTGAAGTAGTAGTAGTTTTTAGTCATAAAATTTGGTTTATTTTGGTTAGGATTAATATTCGATACTATTGAACGGATTCAATCTGTATCGGTGTGAGATCGATTTGGATTTAACCAGGTGCTTTCATGAGCGTTTGTTCAGTTTGGTTCATATTTATTTGGTTAGCCCCTTACTGTAAAAACCAATTTAGCTTTCCTGATCATTGAACAATCTGCCTTTGGCATCACACTGAGATTTAAGATCAGCGTTAAGCACTAGTCGTGTAAGTATTAGTTTGTACTTACATCAGCATCATGTTCGAACGGAAAGGTATTGGTTTACCTGTATTGAGTATTCGAAGCTAAGACAACTATAATTTTAAGGATAGCACAATTGTTTAAATTTATACCCAGTTTGTTTAAGTGGTGTAGAAAGTGCCTGTATGCATCAAAAAAGGCATTAAAGTGATAACATCCATTTTATTTTAAACACAATTGTCTTATCTATATTAGCATATGGGTAGGGCATAAATCCAATGTGTATCGTCTTTTAGCTATTATGCGTCACGCTGTTTTCCATTTAGCGAACCTATATTTACATATGTAGCAGACAAAAATGTCGTTTAACCCTTGCCCAAAGTTTTTGTAGATATATATACAGAAATAAGCTTAAATAAATCATCACAAGAGAAAAAAACTATAGGCTTATCTTTATAACGATTGCTCAGATTCCTGTAAACAAAAAATGGCACCACAATAACTAAAGCAGATAATGGCTAAATATATATTATGGAGCCAGCTATACCTGCCCCATTATTTATTATCTGTATATTGAACTGCTAATAATTTTATTGTATATCAGGATATCAAAAGCCGCGATTATCCTTCAAAATAAAACAAACAGATGAAATATAAAATATACTTTCTTGCTGCATTTTTGATAATGGCATCTGCTAAAACAAGGGCGCAAGCTTATCTTTCTTCATCAGCTGAACTGATCAAAAGGGTTCTGCCCAAACAGCATCAGCTTTTTTTAATCCAAAGCATCGTTTCTGAAAACGGCATGGATGTCTTTGAAATTGAAAGCAAAAAAAACACCATCATTTTAAGAGGTAGCAGCGGCGTAGCTATTGCTTCGGCTTTTTATTATTATTTAACGGAATACGTCCATTGCCAGATAACCTGGAACGGCGTTAACCTTAAATTGCCACAAAACCTACCGGTGGTTAAAAATAAAGTAAGGAAATCTACACCTTACGAGTACCGCTATTACCTTAACTACTGCACTTTTAATTACAGCATGAGCTGGTGGGATTGGGCCAGGTGGGAAAAAGAAATAGACTGGATGGCACTCCATGGCATTAATATGCCCTTGGCTATTACCGGAGAAGAATATACCTGGTATCTTTTGTATAAAGAAATGGGTTTTAGTGATAACGATCTGAAGGATTTCTTTACCGGACCAGCCTATTTTTCGTGGTTCTGGATGGGAAATATAGATGGTTGGGGTGGTCCCCTGCCATTGGACTGGATGAAAAGCCACTTCGAACTGCAAAAGAAAATCTTGGCCAGGCAGCGTTCTCTTGGCATGAAACCGGTTCTACCTGCATTTACAGGGCATGTACCAGCAGCGTTTAAAAAGAAATTTCCAAATGCGAAACTGAAGGCTACCAACTGGACCAATGGTTTCGCAGACACTTATATCCTCGATTCTGAAGATCCTATGTTCGCCGCTATCGGAAAAAAGTTTTTACAGAAACAGACCGCGTTGCTGGGTACCGATCACCTCTACTCTGCCGATACCTTTAACGAAAATGAACCACCATCATCAGCACCTGATTTTTTAGGTAAACTGAGCGCAAGAATTTATGACGGGATGTCGCAGGCAGACCCCAAGGCTATTTGGGTGATGCAGGGCTGGCTATTTTATAGTGATAGAAAATTTTGGAAAGAGCCCCAAACAGAAGCCCTTTTAAAAGCCGTACCCAACGACAAGATGATATTGTTAGACCTGGCCACAGAAATAGAACCGGTATGGAAACGCACTTCGGGTTTTTATGGAAAACCCTGGATCTGGAATATGCTGCACAATTTTGGCGGAAATACCAATCTTTTTGGACGGATGGACGTAATTGCCACCGCACCTGCAAAAGCCTTGAACGATCCGCAAAGTGGCAAGATGAAAGGTATTGGCCTTACAATGGAAGGCATTGAACAAAACCCGGTATTATACGAGTTGATGATGGCCAATGTTTGGCAATCGAAACCGATAGACCTAAAAACATGGCTGCCTAATTTTGTTTTTAACAGATACGGAAAAAACAATCCCAATGCCCAAAAGGCATGGGAAATTTTAAGAAAAACAGTTTATAATGTACCCCAGGATAAATACATCAGAGATGGTGCAGAATCCATTATTCAGGCACGTCCCACACTTGATTCACTGACCCGCTGGGCCAAAACGACCTTAAATTACCATGAGCGGGACCTATTACCAGCCTGGGATGAGCTCATAAAGGCAGCGCCTACCTGCGGTAGTAGTGATGGTTTTCAATACGACATAGTGGACGTAACCCGACAGGCCATGGCAAATTATGCCCTGCCCTTACAGCGAAATTTTGTAACCGCCTACAAAAAAAAGGATATGGTTACCTTTAAAGCAGAAAGCCAAAAATTTCTTCAGCTTATTGACGATATGGACAAACTATTAGCTACCCGAAAAGATTTTATGCTTGGTCCGTGGGTTGAGCAGGCAAGAACATGGGGAAACAATCCAGCTGAAAAAGCACTTTACGAAATGAACGCGAAAGATTTAATTACCCTATGGGGTGATGAAAAAAGTCCGTTAAACGAATATGCCTGCAGACAATGGAGTGGATTGTTCAGTGATTTTTACAAACCGAGATGGGCGCTTTTTTTCAGATATGCATCAAAGGCCATCGACAATCAAAAAGAAATCGATATCAAACAGTTTAACAGAGAGGTAAGTGCCTGGGAATGGGGCTGGGTAAACCAAAGGAAAGATTATCCCCTAAAAACGGTTGGCAGTTCAGTAAGTATAGCCATTGAGATGCATAAAAAATACAGAAGCATAATTGAGAAAGCGCATCAGTATCACTAGGCTATCATTAATAGGGCACTTGCAGGTTCCTGCAGGGTAAGAACCCCGTGTCATCAGCCTGAAAATATTGTACTTTTGTGACGATGGATATACTACAAAAAACCGTGTTTATCACTGCTCCAATACATGCGGTATGGGATAGCCTTACTATCCCTGAGTTTATTCAGGAATGGACATATGATAGCCCTATTGAAATACAGACGGATTGGAAAGTCGGTAGCGCAATAATCACAAGCGGGAATCTGCATGGGATCCAGTTCATCAATTCAGGAACAATCCTCGAACTGGATCCTTGCAGCAAACTCTGTTATAGTTTTTTAAGTTCGCTCTCTAATTTACCTGATACCGAAGAAAGCTATTGTATATTGGAATTTAATTTGACATTTAAAGATAAACAGACCAAGCTTGAGCTTACCATTCGCAATTTCCCTGACGAAGTGATCCGTAAGCACTTGGAGCTATATTGGGGGCCAACAGTTGAACTCATCAAGCAACAAACAGAAAACCGTCAAATATAATTTACTTGCCAGATAAACTCAATACCTTAACTTTTCAATTCCTATCAAGTATCCAGGTTTGGACCTTACAAGCTGCTGACTACTCCTGCAAAGCCGCCTCTGGGCAAGCATTGAATTTGCAATATACCCGATTTTTTGATGCTTTTGGTTTCGCTGGTAATCGATTTCGTATCTGCTCCATCTTTAAATAACTGGAGAGAATAATCTGAATTGCCCAAAAATTTCAAATTTAGATCGAGTGTTTGTGGTGTGTCTTTTCCATTAAGTCCGGCTACATACCAGAGCTTTCCTTTTCTTCGTGCAATAACGATCATTTCACCGGGATAGCCCTCGATTAGTTTGGTTTCATCCCAGGTTGTGGGAAAATCTTTTAGAAAATTCTGTGGTCCAGCTGATAAATTATAATAGGCAGATGGCCTGTCTGCAAAATGTTGTAAACCAGACTCAAATACCACTGCCAATGCCAGTTCGTGTGCAAAGGATGTTTTGTGCTCATGCTGCGAATCTGAAAACGTTACCGGCGTGTAATCCATAGAACCGATTATATTACGGGTAAATGGAAGCGTGGTATTATGTGCAGCAGCTTTGTCCGTTAAAATTGAGTTATTGTTATACCATTCTGCCCCGTAAACTGCTTCGGTAGTCATTAAGTTAGGGTAAGTACGGGCCCAGCCGCGTGGTACGGTAGCGCCGTGAAAGTTAACCAGTAAATGGTATTTTGCAGCATCTTCCAGAATATCTATGTAATATTTCATCATATCCTGCTGGTCTCCCGCAAAAAAATCGACCTTGATGCCTGAAACCCCAATACTTCTCAGCCACGAAAATTCTTTATCTCTTTTCTCTTTTGTCAACAGCCTGTCTACCGGAGTCGCACCAAGCCAATCTGTACCGGAATTGTACCATAAAAGCGTCTTGATGCCTTTGCGCTTTGCATAGCCCAAGGCATCTTCCACCTTTCCTCCATTTGACATTACGTCCCATTCCCAGTCAATCAGTACATATGGCCAGTGCATTTTTACGGCAAGGTCTATGTATTCAATCACTTTCTTATAGTCCTTTGATCCGTGATTATATGCCCAATATACCCAGGCTGCACTACCTGGTTCAATCCATTTGGTGTCTTTAAAGGCAGTAGCCTCACTCACATCGGTAATCAATGTACTCTCTACCAGATCGGCCAACTCCCCAATGATCATCACATGCCACTGCGATTTCCAGGGAAGACTGGAAACAGCTCCGCCCAGCAGCTTCTTTTTGGCCGAAGGATAGGTTACCTTGTATACGTTTTTGTTTTCTTTATTGTTAAGCCGGGCTGCGCAATTTTCTTTGCTGATGCCCGCCTCAGAAATTAACACCCATAATGGCTGACTGTTAACTTTATATAATGCCGGATACCCCCAGTCACTATTGTTTTTTTCGTTGGTTCCTGTGGTAGAAAAAGGAAAAAAATCCTCATAAGCTTGATTATATGGCTGCATCCATCTTTCGCTGCCTATAGGAACTACATAGGCTGTAGTTTCATCTATAATGGAGAAACCAGAGTCCTTGCGATTGGGAAAGCTATACCTGAACGCAACCCCGTCGTTATAAACTTTAAAAGTGATATCCAGGGGCTGATCGGATGGATTCTTATAACTGAATGTTTTTTCAGTACCAAAATTTTCGCAGAATTTTCGCTTTCCAGTCAGCATTTCATATTTGTCATGAACAGCAACGGCCTTACCTTCTCCAATAAGCCTGAGATTTGATGCGAACTGCTGATCTTCCCTTGAAATGCCTAACGGTGAGCTGGGCAGCACTTCAATATAAGCACTTCCTTTTTTATAAAGCACTTTAAAATGTACCTGACCTGAACCTCCCTGACCAGCTTGTTGCATTTCTACAACTACTTTAATTTTTTTATTGGGCGATAGAATTTGCTGGGCATACCCAACTGAACTGAAAATAAGGCTCAGTGCTAAAAAAAGACTTTTCATTTGTTTTTTATTTTTATAAAAGTGTTGCTAAAGTTGAAATATTTATCTGTTAACGCTATTTCGCTCTTCCATTGTCAAGAAAAGAGATTCCCGAAATTCCGTATTGATTTTTTCCATTCCTGATTTGGTATTGCCTCATAATTTATGTTAAACTAAATGAAAGTTCATTAGCTTATCTATGACAAAAAATTCAGCGTTCTATAACATGCTGCTCTTTTATGTCTGGTTTATACTGGTTATATTTTATACCGTTACCATATTACTGAATCAAGGAAGATGCTATTTTCCAATCTCGAGGTCACCTGTCGGTATTATAACAAAGTTATATAAAGCCGCTTTCTAAGCGTTATACTAAATAGACTATATTTTGTACAAAACCGACAAAATACAAGCTGAAAACTAAATCCGTTCTAAAGAAAAAACATGCTCTCCTTACTTAGGATCACACTTAAATCGATTTAGGAAATCAGCTGATTTTGTCCAGAGCCGTTTTTTACTAAAAACAACGGGTAAATTCAGGACGACGGATCAGGTTCATTAGTTTACTGAAAGATATACATTATAAATGTTCATGTAAATGCATGTTTTCAAGGATATTGCCAAACGATAAGGAGCGTATCAGCTACTTTCCTGTCCTGCGGAAAACCACACCATCGACATGGTCGCCTACAAACATATTAGCCATATCTGAGGTCTTAAACCAGGCCGGCTTACTTGGCATATTGTCAGAAAATAATATCCCGTTTATTCTCAGGTCTTCAAATACAATGTTGCTAACCTTTCTCTGTTCGTCATAACCTAAAATGATTGACGGTTTTGCCTTTGTACCATCGTAGCTTACATTTTTAAATAAAACATGCTCAATACCGCGGCCAGGAGAAGTGCAATATTTGGCATTAAAAAACACTCTGATATTCACCAACTGGCCTTCCCTAAAATCCTCAACCCTGATATTCTCGAAACGGACATTGCGAATAAGATTACTGTCACCGGCGTTGAGGCTCAGACAGCCCTGATAATCGACCTGTTGCTCCTTATGGTCAAGGATGTCGATATTGATATAGCTCAGGTCTTCCAGCACTTCAGGCTTGGGTGTATTTCCATGGGTTCCAACCAGAATGGGATGGGCAACATCGGCCCAAAGGGTAGAATTACGCATGGTAACATTTTTACAGCCTCCGGTAAATCCCAAACGGGTACCGTATACAGTGGTGCAATCGTCAGAATTACGGTTGAAAACGCCATCAATGAGCACGTTGTTGCTTGAAATAACATTCATGCCGTCGCCCCATTTGTAGTAACTCATGCACTTAAAGTTGCGTATGGTCACATTGTCCGACCCTCCTGTAAAACACTGTGTACCGAACAGTCCCTCTATTTCGACATTTTTGGAATTCGCAATCCTTACAGCGCCTTTAATGGAGTGATCGATCATTCCCCTCCCGAGAACCTTAACATTTTCGACTTTATCGATCAGGATCTGGCCTTTAAGTACAGCGCCACCTGCAACATATACCGTTTTTCCTGATTGCACGTTTAATTTTCCTCCGGGGATCTCATGTAAGCCCGGCCCAAAAAAAACAACATTTTTATCGGTACTGTCTGGAATGAAAGCCTCTACCGGATTTGCAAAGAGGTGAAGGTTATGAAAGAGATCACCGTTCACCTCAACAGAAAGATTAGCAGGCTTTGCCAGTTTAAAGGTTATTGTGCTCCCCGATACTGTATGCGGAATATTATAGGAAAGCGGACGTATCCGCGAGGTGCTGATTGTTCCCTTATTGAATCTTACAGAAACCTCTACTTCTCCTGAAAAGTCAAAATAGGCCATAGACGCTTTTTCTACTGAATGGTCCAATCCCTTTACGCGGTCTACCATAACGGCATATTCAGGGAGATCCTGCCAGGACTGACCGGGCTGGCGTACCTTAACCGTAAAATCGGTATTCTGCTGAACCGATGGTGGTGCAGGATATGCTTTTAAAATCGGCTTGGTCTGTGCAGTTAAAGATTGTGTACCCGATAGGATTAAACCTATGGCAATAAAACATCCTGTGATGCGAAATAAATTCTTCATAAATTGGCTGTACGATGTAATTAGGCCAGATATTACTGGTCTTGATGATGGCAAAACGTGTTTCAGGCCTTGATGGACCAGACCGCAAAACTCTGCCCTTTTCCATCATAAGACACTCCACTCAGCCTTCCATACTCATTATTTGCCAGATGATTTTCATCACATTTTATAACAGTCTAACAGTTGAATTCCTGACAATGAAATGTGCCGGAACGATCACTTTTTGGACGGCCCTCTCTTCCAATGGTTTGTTGAGCATGCTGAGCAGCACCCTGATCGACTGCCGTGCGAGTTCAGATATAGGCTGAGCAACTGCAGTTATGGTAGGTTCATAAAAATCAAAAACCTGATGGTCATCAAATGCGATAATAGCCATTGTACCTGGGATCTTATATCCAAGCTGGTTAATCGCCTTCACACCACTAAAAGCCAGGTAATTGGTAGCGAAATAAACAGCGTCGACTCTTTTGTTCTGCCTGAGAAACCGAACAAGTTGCTTAACCGTTTGGGCAGGATCATTTCCATAAGGTATTTTTTCTATAATAACTTCCAGCCCGTGCTCAGCCATTGCTTTAGCGTAACCCTGTTTCCTATCTTCCATCTGGCTCTGGTCACTCTCCAGTGTAATGAATGCAATATGGGCAAAAGCATTGTCTGCCAGATATTTCGAAGCATTATAACTGGCTTGGAAATTATCAAGAATCACATAGCTTGATTCAATATCCGGATAATACCTATCGAACAATACAACCGGAGATCCCTCATCAATAAGGGACTGTATTTCTTTTTCCATCCCGGCCGGAGGAGTTATGATGTAACCATCTACATTGCGGTCTCTGAAAAGCTGGATAAGTTCCCTGGTTTTATCCGGATCATTATCGGTACTACAGTAAAATATTTTATATCCGTTTTGATAGGCAATTTCCTCAATATGATAGGCCATCTGGGCAAAAAAATAATCGGAGATCTTTTCTACCATCAGGCCAATAATCATTGTTTTACCAGTACTCAGGCTCTGGGCCAGGCGGCTTGGTTTATATCCGTTTTCATCAACATATTGCAGCACTTTTTCGGTTAAGGCCGAACTTATGCGTTTCTCTTTGGCTTTGCCATTGATAATGAAGGAAATCGTTGACTTTGAAATATTCAGGGCAGTAGCTATATCGCCAATGGAGATCTTTTTTATCATTACCGGAATTGGATTGATTGACCGATCAGTTGGTTATCGAAAATGTCCTTTGCATGGGAACAGCCGATTGGATCTGGCGCGCCAGAGTATTATACCCATATTGCCATGCCACCAGGGTAACCTTTATAGGCAACCTGCTCTTGGGTGGGATCGTCGTAAAATAAAGTTTGCCATCTACGATTTCTGCAGGCCCTTCCTTTACGAAATACTGTAAGGGTAGTCCGGCATCAGAATGGCCAATGAGTTTCAGGAATTTTACAGATTTTTTCTGGTCTCGGATTTCCGGAAAAATAATTTTCTGTGGAGTTCCTTTCAGATTAGAAAGGGGAATCTTCATATTTGCCTGTTGTACCGACGAGCGATATTTAGCATCTCCTTTCTGACTGGCCATTAACCAGATATCGTTGCTCCGCTTGGTATTATTAAATCCCATTCGGTAAAAAGATACCCGAAATGTAGAGTCATTGATTTTCCTGACCGGGCCGCAGATCCTGGAGATCACGATTTTCTCTTCAGGACGGTAAAGCACATCAATTGCGTGGGTTGTGGTATCTGTATTTATTGCTGAAACATGAAAGGTGATCCCATCCGCTAAGGGTTCAAAAACAGGTCTGAAGCCAGCAAAGCCTGCGGGAGGCAAAAGTTTGCCATGCTGGGTGAATCCAATTGACCGTTTTATTTTAGCCCGCGCAGCTTTATACTGATGCTCGGTTAACTTTGCCATCCGCCCATCAAATGCCCATCCGGCCTCCGCTTTGTTTCCCATATAATCATTGTAGGATGCAGAAAGGGCATTTGGCAAGCTATCCCTTCTCCATCTATCAACCAGCCATCCTTTTTTGGGGTCTATGGCAGAAAGTATCGGGAACGTGTTTAAAGGTGTGCTCTTGGGGAGCCGATTTTTTACAGCTTTAGAGATAAACAGATTAAGGTAGGCTATCAGTTCATCTGAATAGTCAAAGTGACCATGACCAGCATCACATAGAAACGCAATGGGAGCATCAGGATTATCTTTTCTATATTTCATAGCCGGGGTAATCCGCCCCTCAAGCCATTCATCTTCACCCATTACCAAAAGTCCGGGGATCCCGTTTTGGTTCCTTCCCTCCCAGTCTGGATTGGGCTTACCGCTACCAGTCATATTGGTTAATGGTGCATCTCCATGTATGGATAACACGGCAATTGTCCGATCGGGATTATAAGCTGCAAAATTCCAGGGATAGCTTGCTGCAGCAGAGTGTCCTATAGGTATAACAGGCGCAAATGCTAGTTCACTGTAACCCGATATTTCTGCCAGGTTTTTCATTGTTGCGAAAATAACTGCCGAGGAGCTAAAATTAAAGACCATATCCACTGAAGGCGTAATCCAGATTTCAGCAAGACCGAGCGCAGAAAGGTTTTTTCTAAAAGCACTGTGTTCCAATATCCCTTCTTCGAGCATATTGTGCTGCCCTATAACTACTCCCCTCACCTGCTTACAATCAGGCGGGATCCATAAAAATGCTGTTGGCAGTTCTCCTGTCTCGGAAGAAATACTGCTCTTTACTGGAACAGACCATTGCCATTCGGCAGCAAAAATGTTTTGGCACAGCAATAAAAAAGTAAAGCAGATAAAAATTATTCTGTTCATACAAATTAATTTAGATTATTACGGCTGTGGCAGGGAAAAGAAAAGTGTTCCGAAACCTGCATTATCGGCATTAAATCCTGCACCTTCTGGTCTAAGTTTATCTGCGGCCTGTTTAGTGTAACGGTACTGATCTGCCGGTATACCCTTTATACGAAAGGCATAATGGTTGTATACCTGTTCAAAGATCGAACGGAGGTTACCCCTTCCACTGGTTGATACCTTATCGGCAGGAAATCTACCACTGATGTCGGTATAAGGCTGAAAAGGTACATCCTCTCCGAGATTATAACGGGCCGTATACTCAAAGCCTTTGAGCAACCTATTCTGCGAAAAACTGTACATGTCCATTCCCTGGTTCCATCCGATTTCGCACATTTCTGCCAGGTGGCCGATCCCGAGCATACTGTGTGGCTGATCTCGTCCGCTCTCCTGGCCCTGGCCCTCTTCATTTACGATATAATGCAGCAGGCTACCGTTTCCAGGACCCTTATAGTAAAAATCAACTGCACGATCGAACATTTCATGATCATCATTAAAAACGGCAATAGCCATCATACCTTTCATGCAGGCAAGATCCCAGTTACCATGGGCCCAAAGTGCAAAATATTGGATCGGAGGATAAAATACTTCCCTGAACATCACTTTGCATTTTTCGATGTCTTCCTGTTTCCATTTTGGATAGGTAGCGCGCATGATCTCTGCGGCACTCGCCATCTTAAAAACATTTAGTCCAGCCCCTAACTCCACATCTGTCCCATCAAACACCTTGAAGGTTCCAGACCAGGCATTGATAATTTTTATGGCAGTTTTAGCATGGGCTTCATCGCCTGTAATACTCCACATCACTGCATTTTGATAAGCGGCACAAACATCTTTCTCCAGGTTTCCGATATTTTTGCCGGCACCAATTAGCAAGCTACGCTCTACATGCTGGACGGCATGAGGTTCCCAGGAAGCGCTTGACCATGGGTGCGATCTGAATTTCTCAAATGCACTCATCCATGGTTCTCTGCCCAAGGCAACCATATCTTTCATCCGCTGGAGATCAGTGCCCGAATGCAGCAGGCCGGGATGGGTAAAAGGCTTGGGATGGTAGGCGACCGGCTTTTCCAGTTTTAGCACCTGCCCGTAAGCATTTACCAAATAGAAAAAGAATATGATTAAGGTTAACGTCCATTTATTGTAGCGGATTAACCTGGTATAAACATTTAAACTATGCATGCTTAATATTTTAAAATAATTTTATTCTTGGTTTAAGGCCCTGCCCTTGATAAAAAGGTCCGGGAGTTCTTTCTAAAGTCCCGCGCACCGCATTGAGGAAATCCCTGTCAATGGTTATCTTTTTTCCATCGGGATACTCTATGTATTGCTTGCTCAGCGCAAAAAAACCTAAAAATTCAGCGGTTAGCGTCGGGATTTTTATTGGCTTGAGGGCTTCGTTTTTCCAAAATAATTCTACCCCTTTCTGGCTATGTTCCAGGCGAAAGGAAAAACTATTTTTGGCTTTTGAGCTATTCAGATCGGCCCAGCTTAGCGGAAGAGCCCCATCTGCATAAAGGTTAAAATCTGCCTCACTTCCTGCTGGCTTTGCTATGCCTGCTCCTTTGCCTATAAAAAGATTACCATACCAACGGTGGTCGATATCCAGTGCGGGGATTGTCTGTTTGATCACCAGGCTATGCGGCAAGAAATTTGAGGTTGATACCGATTTACCGGGTTGCCGACCATTGTAGAAGCTACAGTTATAGAACAGGTTCTGAACAAAAACATTTGCCTCTGATGCCTCCATTTTTACGCCTGCCATGTCTTTATCTGCAGTATCTGCCATTGCAAGTATATTGTTGTCAAATAAAACAGGCCCATGGTTTTTAAACAGGTAAAACAGGCCAGCACCACTGTCTGCAATAATATTTCTTGACAAGCGGGCTCCCTGAAAAATTGGCCCTAAAAATATACCATAGCCATTTTTCCCATAAACCCTACGGATCAGGTTATGCGTAATGGTGGCATCAACCGCCATGGCCAGCCGGATACCTGCAGATTCATTGCCCGTATAACCGCCATCTTGGTTAATGTTCTCTATCAGGTTATCTTCGATGGTGCTTGAAGTGCCACCAATTAACCCAAAAATACCAGCCTGCCCACAGTTGAAAATATGGTTTCCTTTGATCTTGTGATGCCCAACCGAAGCCAGATCTGTATAATCGTTAAACTCTGGCCTTCCTGGATTAGCATCTGTATAAACATGCCCGGTTATGCCTATCGAAATGCCTACAGCGTGGCATTCGCTGATTGAACAGCCTATTATATTCCAGTACTTTCCATTTTTGGTAGCTATTGCGCCGGGCTGTTCTGCATAAATAGAAGCATAATCATTGGAAATCTGACTGACAGCAATCCCTTCAATGGTAAGATAATCTACACCAGACCTGGCACTGATTCCGACATTTCTGACCGAAATTTCCGTTAGCCCGGCATTGGGATCAGATGTACCGAAATTCGCCCAGATTACCGTTTTTCCATTCTCCAGGGTTTTAGTCCACCGCAGCGCGTTACTGCACTCCTGAAGGGTAGATACATTGACCATTTTTTTATCATTAAAGAAGAGCATCATCCCGGTTTGGGAAGAATCCAGCATACATTTCCAGAGTTTGTTCTTGCCCTTTACCCAACCTGTTTTCCGCTCAGAACCTTTGATTGTAACTTTTGCCTGATTTAAGGCCTGCAACGTAATCCTTTTGCGATCCGAACTTCCACCACGTTCAAACACCACCGATTCACGGTAAACTCCTGCCGAAACAAGTATTCTATCTCCAGGCATTGCCTTGGAAACAGCATAACTGATCGTTCTTAAAGGTTTTGCTGCCGAGCCCTCAGCCCTATCGCTCCCAGATACGGAAACATAAATGCTTTTTGGAGGAACTGGAGCAGGAAAATGTTCAAAAGCTTTCCCCGCAAATTGCATCAGCAAGGGAAAAATCAGAAATATGATAATTTTATTCATCAATGGTTATAGGGTTTCTTTTATGTTAATGAAAGATCCGACAGGATAAAAGTTCCGGATTTTATGAAATAATGACACCAGGTTGCCGCTGGGATACTCTAAATATCCAAAAATTGTTTGTCGGAGAATATCCTGGGTATGTGAATTGCTTATATCTGGCTACCCAAACTTAATTAAACAAAACCAGTTTAGCAAAATGAACGTCTTTTTCACGTTTATTATCGCAAACTAACCCAGATGCACAGCATTATTATATAAAAATCAATACGAATGACGGGTGAATTTAAGAGAAATAATATTGCGTGGAATCGTCATTCCCAACTTGATTGGGAACCACGGAGTGTTCATGAATACCTCTGAAAAAAGGAAAACTTATGAATAATCTTAAGCTCATTGCATTACGATTCCCGCCTGAGCGGGAATGACGATCCTTGTATTGGAATCTGCCGATCTTAGCGTAGTTGAAGCGCATTTATTTGCGTTTGATCAATGCCAAGAAGTCTTCGACTACGCTCTCCACAGGAGTCCTTTGGACAGACTGACGTCAACTGTGCTTAACTTAATGACATTGACTACCCCTGGCAATCGGAAAAAAGAATCAGATAAAAAGACGATTGGTAGCGAAGCTATTTGCTACCAAGGTAAAGTAAGCCCCCAAAACCCGGTTGGTCCCGATCATAGCCTTCTGCTCCCATTTTTGCTATTACCTGCTGGGTAAACGGCATTGAAAGCCCTTTTCTGCGCACATAATGGTTATAAACCATTTGGTAGATAGGAATAAATCTTCCCCTTCCCATAACGGATATCTGTTCCCAATCACTATATTTTCCGGTAATATCCTTCCATTTTTTAAACGGTACCTGGTTGCCGAGGTTATAGCTGGCGGTGTATTCAAATCCTTTTAACAGCCGGTTATCAAGCGCACCATAAAGGTCATCGCCTTGTTTCCATGCAATCTCGCAGACAGTGGCCATCGCCCCGATCCCTAACTGGGAATGCCCCTGGTCTCTACCACTTTCCTGGATCTGTCCGGTTTCCCCGTCTACATAGTTGGCTATGGTTCCGTTATCGTTAGCATGGAGATAAAAACGTACAGCTTTATCATACATTTTCTGATCATCAAGATAGATTGCGGCCGAGAGGTAGAATTTTGTCACTATGGGTCCCCAATTGCCATTTGTATAAGCAGGACTTGCATAAAACTGCTCACAGACTGGCAAAAAAATCCCTGTTACCATGCGGGCTATCCGCTCAAGCTTTCTGGCATCAGCCCTTTTGAAATCATGTTTCAGAATTTCAAGGGCATTGATAATCTTGGTCCCCTCCAATCCGACCAATAATGGCGCATCGTTGGTAGCTGGAATGCGCTGCAGGGAATCTGCATAACTCAGCAATATTGTAATGGCCTTTTCAGCATGTTTTTGATCGCGCGTAGCTATCCACATCAGGCTGTTAAGATAGGCCGAGCTGAAGTCTGCTTCCATCAGGCTCTTGGTATTCCCGAACTCCCCATCTCTGGATATTACCCTGAACGGGCCTTTCATCTTATAGTCTGAGCTGGCCAGTGGATTATTCCTTAATAGCTCAAACGATGTATAACCGACCGAACTTTTATCCTGAGCAGCTTGGTATATCCTTTGTAGATCTGAACCTGAAAAGAGGATACCAGGGTGTATGAATTTCTGCTGTGCGGATGAAATGGAACTTAAAAAAAACAGAAAATAAGCTATTAAATAAAGACACTGTATTTTTTTCATTGTTTGGGATTAAATTATTTTATGACCTCAGTTTCTCCTGTTTTCACGTTGATGCGCCATGGTTTAGGTTCCGGAAGCCTGAGTTTGCCATCACCGATCTCAAGGGGCATCCAAAGGTATCGGGAATCCCATTGGGTACGGGGTTTCCATTTGTCTGCCACAAAGATTACAGCAGTTGATTTTGTACCGATAACCTTAAGCATAAAGGTAGACTGTGATCCATAAGTATTGGTTTCAGGTGGAGCAATATTTTCGAATTCGGACCATGGTCCTGCCAGGGATTTAGCTGTTGCGTACTTGTTGGGATTTGGGTTCCAACTGGTCAGTGCCGAACCAATCGCATAATAAAGTCCATTGTATTTTACCACCGCTCCGCCTTCTAAGGGTGCTTTAATGATACAGATATCTTTTTCAACATTCAGGTAATCCTCAGAAAGTTTTGCAATATGGAAGCCTTTAACCGGTCTGTCTTCAAAAATAAGATAAGCAGATCCGTCGTCATCTATAAACTGGCCTATATCACGGCTTTCCTGACCTAAGGGGCGGAAAGTACGAATAAACTTGTAAGGTCCTGTTGGAGAATCACCAATTGCCACACCTACCCGCGCATAGCTATAATTACCTTTCTGGCCCTTTACCTGCCCATCGATATGCATATACATGATGTATTTTCCGGTTTTGATGTTATGGTAAACTTTTGGGCGTTCCAATACCCATTTTTTTCCAAGGCTGTCAGGATCGGTCATTTTAAATACATCTCCTCTGAATTTCCAGTTCATCAGATCTTTTGATGAATAGCAGCTCACATACCTGTAGTTGGAATCCAGTCCCTGGCGGCGCTCTTCTCCATACCAATAATAGGTATCCTTCACCTTAGTAATCCCTCCCCCATGTGCCTGGATATGGTTTCCTTTATCATCTGGCCAAAGTTCGCCGGGAAGGATTGATTTTCGCTGTTGTGCCATACCTGTTGCCGTGTATAACAATGCAAACAGGAAAATGGTAAATTTGAACAGACATTTGCCTCTATGGTTCATTCTCATTTTATATCGTTTCATTTTTTTACTAAGCTGCATAAACGGCTGAAAGGTCTGAGACCTGCCGAAGCGTTTGTACTGCACGGTAAACATGGTTTATTACCGACTGATAGCGGATTTTAAGGATGTCGGCAATCTGTGGATAGCTAAGCTCATCATAAAAACGCATGGTGAGTATTTCCCGCTGTTTGGCAGGAAGCGAATTGAGCGCCGTTACCATCTGTTGCTTCATCAGGGAATCTGATTCATTAGATACCATAATCTCCTCTGCAGAAAAGACTAAACTTGGAGCGGGCATTAAAGTCAGCTTACTTTCGCGGTGTTTGGTGAGACGGATGTGGTTAAGTACAATCGACCTGGTAGATCTATAAAAGTAGGCTTCCACATTCCTGATCGTTCCGATTTTTTCTCTGTTCTCCCAAAACTTAATAAAAAGGTCTTGTAAAAGATCATTTACCAGATCATCATCATCTAACATTCTGGTGGTAAAAACGAAAAGTTTTGGATAAAGTTTTGCATGCAGTTGTGCATAATCGCGCTCATTTCCCGCCAGTGTTCCTTCCCATAGTGCAATCAATTTCTCAGTCATCATAACATATCAATATTTGGTTGATACGAAGATGGCACGAGCTAAAAAAAATGATGGGTATAAATTCGTAAAATAGGAGTGTATTTTCGCCAAACCGCTTTAGCAATGGCAAAAAAGCCATTTTTACGCCTAAAATTGGTAATGTGATGAAATAAATCTACTTCATTTTATACCTTTTATTGAAAGTCTTCCGGTGTTTTCTGATAAACTCAGAGGGGGTTGCGCCAAAAAGTTTTGAGAACTGTTTACCAAAATATTTGGCATCATTAAATCCCGAACGGAAAGCTACTTCGGTTACATTATGATCTGAGTTGATCATCAGTTCTGCAGCCTTCCTCAAACGGATGAAGCGGATGAAGGAATTCACCGATTGTCCTGAAATGCTTTTCACACGCTTATACAAATTAGAGTGGCTCATTCCGATCTCATCGGCAAGCGCTTTTATGCCAAAGTCAGAATCGGTAAGGTGATTTTCAACAACTAAGATGCAGGTATCCAAAAATTTCTTGTACTCTTCTGATACCACAACAGCATTACTTTGAAGGGTAATTTCGTTATAGAAATAGTTTTGGAGATTATTCCTGTTGCGCAGCAGATTGGCTACCCTGGCAATCAGGTATTCGCGTTCAAAGGGTTTGTTAATGTAGTCATCAGCACCACCATGTACACTTTTCAGCTTCACTTCCTGGGATGAACTTGCTGTTAATAGAATAACGGGGATATAAGAAAGCGTCGGATTTGATTTGATCATCTGACAGAATTCTATCCCATCTATCCCTTGCATTTTGAAGTCTGTAATGATCAGGTCTGGAAGTTTTTCCGCAGCGAGCTGAAGTCCCTGTTCGCCATTTTCTGCCTGGTAAACGATGTAAATGCCAGAGAAAAGACTGGAAATATACTGGCGGATATCCCTTTCATCATCAACTACCAGAATAGACTGCCTATCACTAACCAGGTTTACATCCAGACTGATATTATTCTGCGCTGCAGATTCAGGAAGTGCGGTAGCATACATTTCATTAAAAAGCGCTTCTGCCCCTTCCTGTTCTTCTTCAATGACCTGGTTAACAAGATGTTCTTTTCCCTTTAGCAGACAAATATTGAACACACATCCACCTTCGGCCCTGTTTTGATAAGAAATATGGCCAGAATGCGCCTCCATAAACTGTCTGGCCAGATAGAGCCCAATCCCAAATCCGGCTTTATGGCTCTCGTCTTTTCTTTCTGCCTGATAAAAACGGTCAAAAATCTTTTCCCCTGCGATATCAGGAATACCGGGGCCAGAATCCTGGACGGCGATTAAAAGACTTTGATCGTCTTCGGTTAGGCTTACCACTATTTCTCCTCCCTCCGGGGTATATTTCAGCGCATTGGAAATCAGGTTAAACAGCACGATTTCGATCTTTATCCTATCGGCATAAACTTCTTTATCAACAGCAGCACTTTCAAACCTATAATCGATCTCCTTGGCCGAGGCCTGTTGAACAAAGCAATAAAAAACCTCTTTGGATAGTTTTTCAAGATCAAGTTTAGCAGCTTTAATGTGCTCAAAACCTTCTTCTGCTTTTCTAAAGAGCAGCAGCTGATCTACCAGCGACAGCATCCTTTTGGCATTTCGCTGGATCATGCTGAGCTCTGCATTTTCCTTACCTTCCACACTACTGTTTTTGATCAGGTCATTAATTGGATTAATAATCAGGGAAAGCGGAGAACGGAACTCATGCGAAATATTGGTAAAGAACGACATACGCTTTTCGGAAAGTGCTTTTTCCTGCTCATTGATCAATCTCTCTTTGTCATGCGCCAAACGTTCCATATTATGCAGGGCTACCTGCGTATCATATTCAGCTTTTTTCCTTTGGGATTCGAGGCTTACGATCTGAACTTCATATTTTAAACGGGTCTGTGCCGACCGATATCGAAGATATATATAGACAACCGAGGCAATAATGGCCATATATCCGAGGTAGGCCCACCACGTTCTGTACCATGGTGGAAGGATTCTGACCTTCAGGGTAATTTCGTTGCGCCCCCACATCCCTTCCGTATTGGTACTCTTGACCCGAAATATATAACTTCCTTCAGAAATATGCGTATAAGTTGCTTTTCTGTCCTTTCCCGAATTTGTCCAGCCCCTATCCCAACCATCCATAAAATATTTATAGGAAATCTTCTCTGGGGATGAAAATTCAAGTGCCGTAAACGAAAAGGTAAATACTGCCTGATCATAAGGCACTTCTATTTCTCTGATGGCAATATTGTCTTCATCTACAATCAGCTTCAGGTTCTCTTCCAGCGGCGTATTGTTAATGGTTATTCCGGTAAGAAACAGGCTCGGCATCTGGCTGTGCGGAATGATTTCCCGTGGATCGAAAAGACTAAAGCCTTTTATGCCTCCGAAAACGATTTCCCCGGTACCAAGTTTGATTCCCGCATTGATCTGGAACTGGTTGCTCTGCAGGCCGTCACTCTGATAAAAACTTCTGAAAGTACCTCTATCAAGGTTATAGCAAGATACTCCAAAATAGGTGCTCATCCAGATATTTCCCTGGTTATCAGGAATCAAACTCAGTACCGAATTATTGCAAAGACCATTGGCAGTAGTTAGCCTCGACACCACCTTGCTTTTAAAAGGATCAAAAATGATGAGTCCCCCACCTTCTGTCCCAATCCAGAGCAGTCCCTTTTTGTCTTCAAATATCACCCGAACGGTGTAGCCAAGGTTATAAAACCTATGTTTCTTTCGGTTTTTATCAACCTGGATCAACTGATCAAGATTGCCCGCCCAAATCCGGCCATCCCTGGCCTGCATCATTGCAAACAGATCACCCAGCTTCTGATCGAAAAGTTCAAACTTATCCAAACTGCGGTTAAAGCGGTAAAGCCCTCCTAGAAGACTTCCCCGCCTGAGGGTTCCTGCCCAGATGTCATGGTCCTGATCCTCAAATACCGTGAAAGCGACCTTGCTTTCTACCCCTGTCTGCGGATCTATGATCTTATACCTGGTAAATTTCCTTGTCTTTGGATCGAAACGGTTGGCACCTTCAGTAAAGGTTCCCATCCAGATATCTCCATGGCTGTCGGAAACCATCGATGAAATAAAATTACTGGATATGGTGTTAGGGTCTGCAGCGTGCTTAAAATTGGTGAATTGGTTTAACTTCCTATCCCAGATACTAAGCCCGGTACCATCGGTGCCGATATAAAGTTTCCCATCTCTTGGAGCTAAAAACGATGATATTGAGTTTCCGGGAATAGAATTGCCCTGCGGATTGTGTACCCATGTCTGGAATATTTTTTTTACCGGATCAAGAATGGTTACCCCTCCTGAATAAGTTCCGATCCATTTTCTATCCTTTTTATCGATAAATATGGAGTAGATCTGTTCACCGCTCAGACCTTTATCAATTTCATTACCCAACAACTGCACACCCCCACTTACCGGATCATAGCGGAACACGCCATCTCCATTTGTTCCCAGATAAAGAATGTTATGACTGTCAGGGGTGATAGCAAGAATTGACTTTCCTCCGAGTCCGCTGGCATTAATAGCCGTATTTTTGCCTAATACAGGGTCATAGCGATACAAACCGTTATAGGTGCCGATATACACCTGCCCAGCACTTATTCCCAAAGAGAGCGCAAGAACAACATCAGCGCTAGCCAGTACCAGTGCCCGGACTTTGGGATCAAAATAATAAAGTCCGAGATTTTGCACAAACACCCACTCTCTTCCCCTATCATCCAACCTTACTGATTGCACACCATAAGAAAAAGTGCGCCTACCATTTATCAAAAGGGGAATCTGATCACCTACGGTCTTCCCTTTGCTGAACCTCAGAAGCCCAATTCCTTCGGTCGCGACGAGCATGGTATTGTTTATACCAGGTACAAGGTCTCTGATTACTTTTGTAATCGGTAAATCTGTCCCTTTTATAGCGTCATGCCATGAGCCTGCTGTAAAAATGCCTTTTTTATCATTATAGATACTTAAGCCCTGCCTGGTACCTATCCATATGTTATTATCTGTATCACTGTTAATTGCATGTATAATATTATGGATAAGGGAAGTTTTATTACCGATCTCATTCCTGAACACCTTGAATCCATATCCATCATAACGGTTAAGGCCATCTCTGCTACCGAACCAGAAAAACCCTTTTCTGTCCTGATAAACACAGCGGATATAATTATTGGACAGCCCATCTTCTATTTCCAGATGGCGTACACTGAGCGAATCTCGCTGTGAAGCGACACTTAGACCGGCATATAGGAAAAGAAAGATCAGCAGTATTCTTCGCACAGTTTTGCAATTGTTGGTTACTAAAATAATGAAACATTATTATAATAGGGACATATTTAAGCTTAATTCATACTCTGTCGCCCAAAACTAAATGGCTAACTCTAGCCAGGTTGAATCAGCTATTGATACATTGATAAAATCCAGCATTTTTCTAAAAAATTTTAAAGCATGAAAAACCCGGCCACCATTCGGCAACCGGGGAGATAAAGAACTAAAATCTAAAAATTACCACCCAGGATTCTGGATCAGGGCTGGGTTTAAGGTTATCTGCTGTGTAGGAATTGGATATAAATAATTCCGTTCGGAAAAGGTACGGGCTGTATTGTCTAAAATCAAATTTCCATTGGCGTCTTTAGCGTTTGTTGGCACAGGTGCTAACTGGTTAGGCCCTAATTGAGCCTGCGTTCCTGTAAATCTAATGGAAACAGGCCATGGACTAACAAATCCAACGGCATTTCCATAAGCCGAGCCACCAACATTGGTTACCAAATCGGTACCTGCGCTATGCCATCTCTTGATATCATCAAATCTGAAGTTTTCGTAGTAAAGTTCTGTAAAACGTTCTCTTCTGATTTCAGTACGCAAATCAAGTCCATTTGTAGCCGCAAATGCGTTCGAAAGTTTAGGCATTGTCTTGTTGGCACGCAGGCGTACAAGATTTAGCGATTTATCCAAATCGGCATCGCTAATAACCCCGTTTCTTTCGTATACTGCCTCGGCATAGTTCAATAAAACCTCAGCATACCTGAGTACAGGATAATCTTCAGATTCTTTTGTATCTGGCACGTTGCGTTCAGAAACCCATTTCTGGTTAGTATAACCTCCTATCTGGACCACCTTACCTGTAGAATTGGCATTATCAGCAGCATCGTTCAACCAGGTCACCCTAAAGTTGGCGTTACCATACCAATAATAACCGTTTAATACCCTAATGGTATACCTTAACCTATTATCTCTGTTGGCAAACTGCGAACCATAAGTTTGAAAACCCTGGAAAAGAGGAGATTTTTCGATAGGTAATCCATCCTGGCAAAGAAAAGCATTTACAAATTTCTGTTGTGGGCCAATTTGGGTTCCCTGCCTGCTGATGTTGGTACTAATCGTTTTTATTACATCATCGTATCGGTAAGAAAGGATATATTCATGATTGGCCGACTTGTTTACTCCAGCCGGATTGGATTTTGGATTTTCGAGGATAAACAGGTATTTCTGCGCTGAATCTCCCAGAACGGTACTATTACCGCCTAAGGCATTAGATGCTGCTGTGCCGAACAATGCAAACTGGTTACTTAAGATTACCGCATTGGAGGCAGCTGCAGATTTATCAAGGAGGTTGTTAAACCTGGTAGCATCACCATTCCTAAATTTAAGCCAGGTTCCTTCATAAAGCGCAACCCGGCCTAAAAAAGCCTGTGCAGCAGTCTTGCTTACCCGTCCGAAATCGGTCGATGTTGACGTAATTGATGCCGGAAGATCAGGAATGGCCGCCTCCAGATCAGCAATAATTTGATCTGCTATTGCTTCTCTAGCTGCTCTTGCACCATAAAGCTCTGGCGATTCCAGATCCAAAGTTTTTGTAATAAGAGGTACGCCGCCATACAGTTGTAATAAGTCGAAATAGGCATATGCCCTGAAAAATTTTGCCTCTGCAATATATTGTGCTATACTCGCCTTATCTGCAAAAGCTGCTGCTTTTTCAAGCAAAAAATTGCAGGCCCTAATCCGGGTATAATTGCTATTCCAATTTGCGTCCGTAACAGGAACGGTGTTTGTACCTGAGCCAAAGGCACCTCCGCCACCAAATACATCGGCCCTGCCATCATAATGTGGGTTATCGGCAAAGGAATTATTAAAATTCCTCAGATAACCATAATATTGGTTGGCAAAAGTTTTAAAATCATTTGCATTTTTAAAATATGCAACCTCTGAAAGCTGATCCTGAGGAAGGAGATCCAATGATTTTTTACATCCCGATGCAGCCATCAGGAAAATCATCGCCAGGGAGAATACTGTTTTATATGTTATATTTTTCATGACCTTTTTATTAAAAAGTAAGGTTGGCACCAAAAGTTAGATAACGGTAAAAAGGGTAACGCTCATTACCTGAGGTAGTCCTGGTAACTTCCGGATCCCAACCGTCCTTGATTCCGCTAACTTCCCATAAATCACTTCCAGAAGCATAAAGTCTGAGACCGCTAAAAAGATGTGATTTGGCCATTAGCGCTTTTGGAAGGGTATAACCCACTACAACATTTTTCAGGCGTAGATAAGCGCCATTCTCAACCGACCAAGTAGATGCCTGATAATTATAGCTATTAATGGCCGTATTGGCATGAAGATTCGGGTAATAAGCACCGGTATTTTCAGGCGACCAGGTATTTCCTATCCAGGCAGTAACCTGTGATTGGCCAAGTGACTGATAGGGTATCCGCCAGTTATTTGCGCTTCCATTTGACCTGAAAATAGTCCGTTTTCCAACGCCCTGAAAGATGGTTGTCAGATCAAAACCTTTCCACTGCATACTCAGGTTTAAACCGAATGTGTACCGTGGAATATCACTTCCCAGGTAAACAAAGTCACCCATATCAGATGTAGATGTGCCATTTGTCAGTTTTCCATCACCGTTTACATCTGCAAACGAATTGTCTCCAGGCCGAAGGCCTGATAACTGCCCTGGAAGGTTGGTCAATGGACTTGCAATCGGAATACCTATCCCGTTTACAACCCCTCCTGGAGCATAAAATTTATTATAGGCATCAACCTCGGCCTGTGTTTGAAGGCGGCCGGCATATTGGAGGCCAAAATAAGATCCAAGTGAATAACCTTCTACTGCCCCGTTGTATCCAGCATTTATTAGGGGGGTCCCGTTTAGGTAAATAATCTTGTTCTGGCTATCGGTAATGTTGGCCGAAACAGAATAATTTACGCTTCCGATCTTATCCCTCCAGGTCACGATCCCTTCCCATCCCCATGTTTTTAGCTCCCCGTTGTTTGACTGCGGTGCACCGATTCCAAGCGTTCCGGGGTAGGTTATGCTGATAAGCATATTCTTGTTGCGTTTTTCGAAAAGTTCGAAAGTCCCTGTCAATTTTCCTTTTAAAAGTCCAAAATCAAGACCAAGGTTTTTGTTGACAACCGTCTCCCATGTCCTGTTCAGGGAAACCAGGTTTCCCGTAGTGGTTGTTGCTGTTGCGATGTTCGGGCCCAATAGTACACCACTGCTTCCTACATTCAATGATTGGAGGTAGTCATATAACCCGATACCTCCCTGGTTACCTGCTGTACCATACGATGCCCTGATTTTAAGATCAGAAAACACATCCAATTTCTTAATAAAATCTTCCTCTGAGAGCCTATAACCCACTTGGGCACTGTAAAAAGTTTTCCAGCGTTTATCATCTATAAATTTGGACGACCCATCGTACCTTATACTACCTTCAAAAAGATATTTACCATCATAATCATAAGTACCCTTTGCAAAATACGAACCAATGGCATAATGGTTCCTGGCTTCATCGTTGGTAACAAAACCCGCAGTTCCGTTACTCAGACCAAGGTTCAACGAGGGGATATCATCGCTACCCAGGTTATAGGTGCGGGTATTGAACATGTTATATTCATCCCTTTCATATGATCCGCCCGCAAGCACAGTTACATTATGGTGTTTCGCAAATGTATTTTCATAGGTTACCCTACCAATGAGGTTATAATATTTATCGTTAACCGTCTGCCTAAAATAATTGGCATTTGCGGTAGCATTACCAGCTGTCCCCCTGCTCGGCGTAGTTGAGATCAGGTAACGGTCATCATAAGAATAGAACTGTACCGCTTTTGCCTGCACCTTATTATCCTGATACCACATGTTATACCCTGCCGTACCCGAAAAGGTAAGGTGTTTTACAGGTTTATAATTTATTGTAGAATTCAATAAGATCCTGGTGTTATTTTCCAAGTTATCACCGCCATCCCTTAATGACCCTGGTGGACTGATTACACCACCCCATTGGTAAGGCCTGCCAGATTGCGTAAATGCCGGGATTCCGGGTTGAAAGCCATTCCCCAGGGCACTGTATGAACCTGTAGTGTACAAAGTTGGCTGTTGAATATTATTTTGTTCAAGTGAGACATTGGTTTCCAACTGGACTTTTTCACTGAATCTAAAACCATTGTTCAACCTAAGGTTATAACGTTGGTTTCCGTTATTCCCAAACTGAAGCTGACTGCCGTCGTTAAGATAGCCCAGCGATGCACGAAAGGTGTTTTTTTCGTTTCCTCCTGCCAGGCTCAGGTTATGCTGTGTAGAAGTGGCTGCGCCCCAAAGGATTTCCGACATCCTGGTATCGGTAAAATTAAGCTCTTTTACATCGCCGAAAACGGGTACCGGCACTCCGTTATAAAAAAGTCCGGGAGTGATAGCCGATCCGTTATAACCGGGAATCTGTGAAGCTAAAATCACATTGCCGTTGTTCGCAATTGCAAAATTGGCCATTTGGTACCACAAATCTGTTGCAGGTATAACACCATAATTATCGTTTATTTTGGCCTCAATTAAACCTTTTGCCCACTGCTCCATATTTGCCATTTCAGGCTGAAGACCAATCAGTTTGCGCGAAATTGTTGGGCTATACTGTACAACGAACTGTCCGCTCTTGCCTTTTTTCGTCGTAATCAGCACAACACCGTAAGCTGCCCTTGCACCATATATTGATGCTGCCGCATCCTTTAAAATTGATACATTATCAATATCATCTGGATTAATTGAATTTAATGCATTGTTGTTGTTCAATGCTACCCCATCGAGGATGATCAATGGATCCTGGTTATTAATAGATGTTGCTCCCCTGATCTGAAAATTCCAGTTTTCCCTTCCTGGCTGTGCAGAGGTTCTGGTTACCACAACCCCCGGAACCTGTCCTTGGATGTTGGCAATCGGATTATTGGTAGGCCCACGATCCTGAAATGTTTTTGAATTGATGGTAGAAATCGCACCGGTAACCGTTGCTTTTTTCTGAGTACCGTATGCTACTACCACAACATCATCCAACTCTGTACTGGAAAGTAATTTAACTAACATCGGCCTGCCTGTTTCCGCCTTCAATACTACATTTTTATAACCAATGCTAGTAAACTGTATTGAAGCTCCTGCAGGTACATTAAAAGTGAAGCTGCCATCACCATCGGCCGAAACGCCTATATTAGAGTTGACCACTTTAACCGTAGCGCCTGGAATAGGGTCGCCTGTTGCCGCATCCACGACTTTCCCAGTCACTACCTGCGTTTGTGCAAAAGCAGTGGTGCAACAAAAAAACAGCAGTAGAAATAAGTGCACTGCACTTACCTGCCGTAATTTTTTGTAAAAAATATCCATAATTTCTGTATTTAATATTTGGTTTTTGCCCTCCAACAACCAGAGCGAGTTTATTATAGCGTTGGAAGACTGGATTATCTTAAAGACACAGGGAAATGATCTGTATACTCAGTTTTTTAGATTTTTTTCCTAATTGGCAAATTAATAAAGATCTCATCTCGCTAAGAACTTTTTTTTCTTAAAGCTGTATGATTAAAAAGCCATAAAAATCAAAAATTGCATTAATTCAAATAGACTGGGTAAATATGCTGATGAGGTTATATCATAAATATTGATTTGTCATCCTAAGCCTGTTGAAGGACTCATTTAAATATGTTTTAAAGTGTTTCGACATGCCCTACGTAGGAGTCCTTTGGACAACATGGCAGCATGTTAGGTGAAATTGCCTTTATAATAGAGCCTCATCACACCAAAATCCACTCCGGCAACCCTTATCCGCAATATCAGCATATGTCGAATTTCATACCCGATTAGAGGTAGAAAGCAAAAACATGCTGAAAATTACCTATCTGATTACCTTAAAAAATCTGGCTGCAAAAAGAAAGATCACTACATAACAGATGATGGGCAGATAATATGCATGGGCGACATCCACATTGGCTATCTTACCCATAAAATAAGGCATTACAGCTCCGCCAACTACACCCATTGAAATAAATGAGGAAGCCTGCTGTGTATGTGGACCGAGATTTTTCAGTCCGAGGCTGAAGATCGTAGGAAACATAATACTAAAGAAAAAATTAATGCTCAACAGGGCGCAGTAGGATGTCCAGCCCCAGCTTTGGGCTACAATAATACAGGCAATGATGCTGCAAATGGCGAATGCTGCTAGGATCTTATTTGGCGCTATAAATTTCATCAGGTAAGTTCCAGCGAATCTTCCAAGCGCCATCATTACCATAAACAAAACCATAAAATTCCCTGCCTTCTCATCAGAAAAGCCCATTTTTTCATGCCCGTAGTTTATAAAATAACTCCAGGTGCCCGCCTGTGCCGCTACATTAAAAAATTGAGCAGCTACTGCCCAAACAAAATGCCTGTGCTGAAAGAGCCTTTTTCCCGGCGCAATGTCGATGTTCTGCGCAGCTATCGGTGCATCGGAAATACTGTGTGGATCAATCAGGTCCGGAATGCGGATGAAGAAAAAAGCCACCGCCACGATCAGGATAAATCCTCCTAGCCCTGCGTAAAGCAATTTTACCGAATCTAGCGAGTTTTCATGACCACCGGAAGTTGCCCGGAGCAAAAAGAATGTTCCTATTGCCGGACCGATTATCGCCCCTATTGCATTGAAAGACTGCGAAAAGTTTACTCTTCTATCACTGGTACGCTGATCGCCCAGTGAGGCCGCAAAAGGGTGTGCAACAGTTTCGAGCGTCGCCATTCCGCAGCCGAGAATAAAAAGTGCTATCCTGAAAAAACCAAAACTTTCAGCATTTGCTGCAGGGACAAAAAGAAAAGTCCCGGTAGCAAAAAGTCCAAGCCCTAATATTACGCCTGCCTTGTAGCCAAAACGTTTCAGAAATATCCCAGCAGGAATACTCATGATAAAATAAGCCCCAAAAACGGAAAACTGGATCAGACCAGACTGTGCTTTTGATACATTGAGTACATTTTGAAAATGTTTATTGAGTACATCACTCATCGAGTGCGCTACTCCCCACAGCATAAAGAGGGAAGTAACCAGGATAAAGGTGAAGAGGAATCTTTTTTCGGTAAAAGCAGGTTTATTGTTCATTTTATGTTGTTGTAACTCATTATATAATTACTTTTTGTGGAGCCAGATTGCAGCACCTCCTGAAGCCTGTAGATCCAGTTTCAAGATGGTTTTTGAATCAACCGCAATATCTTTTATCCCTACCTTGGTGGCGGTGGTAACCGTGTTGTCGTCATTATAAATTCTGGCGACGAATTTTTGCCCTTTGGGAAGAAAATCAAGCTTCAATTCTACTTTACGGGCCTCATTATTGGTTATGCTACCTAAAAACCATTCCTCGCCACTTCGTCTCGCCGTTGTGACATACTCACCAGGTTTTCCCGACAAAACCTTTGTTTCATCCCAGGAAACAGGAATCTTGTCCCAAAATTCGAGTTCGGGTTCCCCTTTATAAAAGGCCGGTTTATCGTACCAATATAGGGTTTGGATGGGGCTAAAATAAATTGCAGCAAGCGCGAGCTGGTGGGCATGGGTAGTTTTTATCCTTGGATCGAAATAACAGATGGTATAATCCGCAGCTCCTGCAATATACCTGGTAAAGGGCATTACGGTGTTACTGGTGGCATCGGGCATTTCTTCATTCCCCCTTATTCCCTCCGAGGTCATCAGATTAGGCCAGGTGCGCTGTTCGCCCGTTGGGCGCCAGTCATCGTGGATGTTTACCATTATCTGGTTTTGTGCAGCCTGTTGTATGGCTTTTTCAACCCAGCTTGTCCATCTGTGTGATCCTGATTGTACAAAGCCAAACTTAACGCCGGCAATACCCCACTTTTTATAGACTGAAAAAAGGCTATCGCTCTGCATCAACAGCGCCTGTTGGTTCACATATAACCATACCCCTATTCCCTTTTCTTTTCCATACCTGATGATCTGAGGCAGATCGAAATCTGCGATGGCAACTTTTGAGGCATCAGAACTGAAACTAAAAGCAGGGCCGTACCATTTCCAATCGAAGAGAATATACTGCAGGTTTCTTTTTGCGGCAAAATCGATATTCTCCAGTGCATCTTTTGTAGTTTGCGACATCACCCGCATAATCTTTCCAGGTTTTACCCAGCTTTGATCTTTTATCTTTGATGGTTCATTCAGGTTTAGAATCAGGTCTGTTCCCTCGGCAATCCCAATGGCAGTTTCAGCTACCATTACCGCTCTCCAGGGCGTAGCTACGGGAGAAATCAGATCTACAGGGGTGAACATGGATGTACTTATTGTATTTTTACCACTAAGCTTGAACTTGGTCCTTGAATAATCCACCATCTGTGCCTCTAACAGCGATACAAACAGACCGTTTTTTAATTCAAGAGTCAGTGGCCGCTCAGCCTCACCATCCCAGTTCTCCAACGTAACCTTATGATATGGTGCCTGTGCCCAGTTTGCTTTCCAGGCCAAAGCGCCTTCTTCAAACTTGAATTCTGTATTTTCCGACATGATCCGGTAATATGTTCCCTTAACATTTTCCGGAAAGAAAAATCGGAATGCAATGCCCTGGTTATAGGCCCGGAATTCGATATTCATCTCGTATATCGGATTATCATCCTTCACCGTTTTAATTACCAAACTGTTGTAATGGTCACGGATTAATTTCCTTTCTCCATAAACAGGAGTCCAGGTTGTATCTTTTTCCGTGCGTACTGAATTCTTTATCTCGAGGTTCTCAAACCAATTTTGATGCGTATCTACTTTTAGTGCCATTGCACTTTCTGAAAGGTGATTATCAAGCTCCAGATCTAGTTTTGATTCTTGAATAACACTTTTTCCTTTATAGGATAATTGATAAAAAAAAGCCTTTTTATGATCTGCGGCTTCCTTTTGAAAAAAACGGATCATAAGCGCCTTATCCGGAGAATAAAGTATTTGTTCAGAAATCACAGAGGCTGTTTGCGCCGATGCCCAAAAAAATGCAAAAAGGGAAAGTAGTGTCAGAAAAGTGTGCTGGTAAAATTTCATAAAAATGTTAGGCGTATTGGTGGTTGTTTTTAAAAAGTATGTGCGGCGAGCAGCAAATTATCCTGCTGAACGGGTAAACCTGCAAGGTTATATCAAGCCTTATTCTCTCCCTTGTTATCCTTTGGCTCCAAAGGATATTCAGCTTCTCCACCGCTAAAAATTCTTGTCGCTATGCGGTCCCAATGCTTTCTGATATCTTCATCCGAAACTAACTGCCGCTTAAAGTTGAAAGGCGGGTTCTCATTATCTATTTTTTCTGGCAGATTTTCGTTTTTCATACTGGTATGACACCCGGTAGCGTTTTTAATACTCTATTAATCGATAAAAAGAATAATTTGAAAAAATGCCCTATACAAAGACGTTGTATATAAATATAGATTTGTCATCCTGTCCAAACGACTCCTACGGAGAGGGTTAATTTATTGTATAAAATCAATATTAATGACAGGAGAATTTAAGAGATTAAATCTCTTCAGATTATCGTCATTGCGAGAAGGCTTTTTCAGCCGACAAAGCAATCTTTATGGCAAGGATCACTAGCATGAAAGATTGCTTCGTCGTTCCTCTCACAATGACGACCTTTCTTTTGAATCTGTCAATGATAATCTGCCGAAGGCCCCATTTAAATACGTTTTAAGTTGTTTCGACCCAGCATCTGAAGTGAATTGTCTTTATGATATTCTGTGTGCAGATGCTATCTGGTTATCCTAAAATAATCGAAATCAGCATAGCCACCGGTACGTACGTCGCTACCGCTTGTACAGAAAATTCCGATTTTTGCGCCTATCCACTTATCAGGCTGCGCTTTAAATGTTTCCCCTATTTTGTGGTACAGTTCGCCATCTTCACTATATGAAAAGGTTACCTGCCCTTCCTCAACAACCTCGGCTCTAAGATAAACTGTACCCGACTTCAACGCCCTTTGAGTCAAAACTTGCTCAGTTCCGTTATTTGGAGCGTCGTTACAGATTATCTGTCCGATCTGAAATCCTTTTTCATTTTTAGAGACAGAGAGATAGGAATAGTCATTTCCCATAATGAGCAGTCCCGTCTTTTTCTCTTTCCAGGTATCCCATTCCACACTATAGTTAAGCTTGGTGGTGGCAGTGAAAGTAGGTGCAGGAAACTTCTGGAGAAGCAAATTCGGCACATTCCACAGGCCTTTATTAATTTGCGGATTGGGAAAGGCAAAAAGCCTTAGGTACCCGTTATTAGGGATCATTGCCGACCATTGCATTTTTTTATTGGCGTGCCACTGCCATTGCAGGCCCGGCTCAATGCCGTTAAATTCATCACTTTCTGATGGTACGGAGATTGGATGAGTTCCTGAAACCGATGGTTTAGTATAGACAGAAACCGGCTCTCCTATCCCGTCGCCATCCCCATCCGAACCGATAACCGGCCAGTCGTTCTTCCAGATTACAGGCTGAAGGTGAACTACACGGCCATAAAGTCCCTTGTCCTGAAAATGAAGGAACCAGTATTCATCCTTTGGCGTACGGACCAAAGCCCCTTGATGGGGCCCATTGATCGCTGTTTTGCCCTGCTCCATAACCTTACGCTCTTCATATGGACCATAAATATTTTTTGAGCGCATTACAAGCTGCCAGCCAGTTGCCACTCCACCGGCAGGCGCAAAAAGATAATAATACCCATTACGTTTATAAAATTTCGGTCCTTCTACCGTATGGTTTTTGCCATGTCCATCAAAAACGTGTTTTCCTTCATCTTCTACCTGAGTACCATCACTGTTCATCTTGAAAACGGTTAACAGGCTATTTACACCAGCCCGGCTTGCTGCCCATGCTACTGCCAGATAGGTCTGTCCATCATCATCAAAGAATACACTTGGATCGATAATCCCCTTGCCTTTAAGGATAAGTACAGGTTTTTCCCACCTTCCGAGGGGATTTTTGGTCCTGACCATAAAGATCCCATAATCGGGATCCGGATAATAGATCCTGAACTCTCCTTTATGGTAATTTATACTAGGTGCCCAAACGCCCTTTCCGTGCTGAGGAATATCATAAACCTCTGCTGGTTCCTGGATTTTGAGTGCATGGTTAACCAAGGTCCAGTTTACCAGGTCCCTGGAATGCAAAATAGGAAGTCCTGGAATACAGTTGAAACTTGAGGCGGTCATATAATAATCCTCTCCGACCCTGATCGCGTCGGGATCGGAATAATCAGCATGTATAACCGGATTTTTATATGTCCCATTTCCCAGGTCGGCAGTCCATACTTTTGATAGATTATCCTGACCATAAGTCAGGTGCGCACCTAAGATTAAAAGTATGATTAAAGAATATTGTGGTATTTTCATTTTTACATCATTATTTTATTTATGGAATAATCCGTCCCGTTTATAGTTATTATAGTGCTGAAACCTGAGCAGTTTTCCTAAGTTCATTATGGGGCATCAATTTTATTAAAATATTGTGAGCGAGACTGTTGAATTAAGTCTCGGTTTTCCGGCTGCAGCAGGCATATGGGTCTACTAAAACTAAATATGAAAAATGGCAGCCAAAAATTAAATCAGACGTCCCGCCCAGCAATATTCCGCAAAGAGAGCTACATAGGTTATTAGTATACTAAAGGTTTAATTTAGCTTCATTCCTTTTTGAAGTTTTTCCAACCTCAACAGCGCTTCTATATAATAATAATCTGCGTATATAATCGATGTATCAATTTCAGATCCATTGGGCTTATGCCCTGTTGAATGTAGCAGAAAGGCTGTATTCTTATTTCTACTCTGGTATGCTGATGAAGAAAGGGAAGTGAGCATGAGTACTGCAGCTTTCCTGTATTTTTGTGATTTCGCCTTATCCTTAACAAAAGTAGAAAGCTCCAAAAGTCCTGATGCGACCACTGCCGCGGCAGATGCATCTTTAGGGGCATTGGGGATTGAAGGATCATTAAAATCCCAATAAGGAATTCCATCTGCTGGCAATTTTGCCAGATAAACGTCGCTTACCTTTTGGGCAAATTCAAGAAATGCAGGATTACCTGTCTCACGGAAACACATGGTATATCCATAAATGGCCCACGACTGGCCACGTGCCCACATGGAGTTATCGGCATATCCCTGGTGGGTTAATCCTTTAATTTTTTTCCCCGTCTCCCTGTCATAGATCACCGCATGGTATGCAGAATAATCAGGTCTGAAATGATTCTTCATGGTTACCTCGGCATGGAAAAAAGCAATATCATATAATCTTTTCCCTCCTCCGTTTCGGGATGCCCAAAAAAGCATTTCCAGATTGATCATGTTATCAATAATGGTATTATGCTGTGGCCATTGCATTCCGGGAACTTCCCTTGGCCATGAGCGGATTGTTCCCACCTTTGGGTTAAACAGGGTGGCCAAAGTATCGGCTGTTTTGAGTATAATCTCTTTATATTTAGGGTTTTTGGTAAGTCTATATCCGTTCCCATAGCTGTTAAATATCTGGAAGCCCAGGTCATGGTCGAAAGCCGGCTGCTGCGAAAGAGGTATAAGCGCTGATGAAAAAACCTCAGCCTCAGCAAGAAACGTTTTTGATTTTGTTGCTTCATAACTATACCACAGTATTCCAGGCCAAAAACCACTACACCAGTCCTTATAACCTACAAACTTCCATTCAGATGAACCGGGAATAATACTTCTTGGAATATTGTCTCCATGATGAGGAATAATTTTCAAAGTCTTTTTTGCCTGTTCGGTACAGTAAGCCAACTGCCTGGCCGCATTAATCTGCGCGAAGGCAGGCCTGCCGAAAAAAAGCAGTAAGGTAATGATGGCAAAAGCTGTATATCTCATGTTGTGCATATTACCTAGACAACAAATACAGAAAGATATACTCACCAAATTCGAACTGGCAGTATAGGTTATTGCCTGTACTATTCGAAATAACTACATATTTCTGTTGGCAACAGAAGTATCCATCTTAAATCACATGGATAAGATATACGAGCATGCTTTTTTATGAAGCCAAAATTCCTGTTGCGTGTGAGTAAGCGGCACCAAGCATTGCAGCGTCTTCCCATAATGCGGTTATCCTCAATTCGGCCCGAATTCCCTGCTGGTGCAGTGCATTCTGGGTCTTGTTCAGAAACAAAGGATGTGCTTTAGCTATATTTCCTCCAATGATGACCACTTCTGCATCGTGCGCCTTGATAAAAGGAAAAAGAAAGTCTGCAAGGCTTCTGGCAAAATCATTAAAAAGCACAGGCACCATAGGATCACTTTCATATAGATCGACCAGTGCTTTTGTATCTTTTACCTTCTTTCCGGAGAGTTCTTCGTAACGTTTCACAAACCATCTGGTGGAAATATAATCCTCTGCTATCCCCTGCTTAAATGAACTCACCCCGAGGTTTGCATCGGTAGTTTTCCTTCCAATACTCACGGCCGATCCCAGACCGGTACCCAATGTGATGCCTATCGCCCTGTTGAATCCCAAAGCATTGCCGCCGTTAACTTCTCCATGGAGAAAAGCCTCTGCATCATTTCTAAAAATAATATTCTCTGGCAACAGCCCCAGCTGCTCGATCAAAACAGCCTTAATATCTGTAAGATACAGGGATTCATATTTATTCATATTCTTGATCAACGATATCCCATTTACATAATCGAAGGGGCCAGGCATGGCAATCCCTAAAAGTATTTCGTCTGGGGAATGGTTCCCGATAATATTTTTAAGTACACTGATCCATGACGCTAATATATCTTCCTTTGTGCCATGTGTATTAACGTGGCTACGCACACGGGAGTGATCTACCACTGAATGTGACCTGAAATCAATGATTGCAGCTGTAATATGTGATCCACCGATATCAACACCTATCATAAGTGGTTTTATTTTTTTATTCATTTAGTTGAAGTATTTTTTCCTGACACTGTTCATTATCGTTTTAACAGTATCGACCATATGAACACAGACATAAAAATCGCTGTTCAATACTCTTTCAGGTTTTATTTCGTAAAGTCAATACAAGCATATTAGTTCGGCTCCCCCCATGCCCAATATCATTAAGTTAGGCACCCCGGTCGTCAGTCTGTCCAAAGGACTCCTGTGGAGAGCGTAGTCTAAGATTTCTTGAGATTGATGACCCGCAAATAAATGCCCTTCGACTACGCTACCATTGACGTTATTCTATAAACAACTATTAATCAATATTTTAGCCACCGTCAAATTTCCATCCAGCTAGGCCATAGCACGGTATCCCCGTTCTACTTAAATCCGGCCTAACAAATTTTTCGGGCTCCACCGACCCAGCCTACCCACTAGCTTTGAAAGAAAAATTTTCAGCCGGTGTTTTTTGTTTCTTTTTGACAGCAAAAAGAAAGAGCCCCATCGGCGGCGGCGAGCCGAGGCAAGGATGAGCCTCTGGGCAAAAAAAGATATGCGTCATTCATATTGATTTTTATACAATAAATTATCCCTCAGGGTGACATCTTTTTCCGACTTATTCCTTAACTTAAAGACATTACGCCCATACCAAGAATATTCTATCTTTATTTTGAACTTTTACTTACAAAACCCATTAAAAACACCAACCAGATCTAGGAAACAGATATAACAATGGCAATGCCCCTACCATCTATCATAGCGTGCCCGCTACCATATTTTTTCTAAAATTAAATAAATCCCCTATGCTCCATCAGGTAAGCCAATGCTTCCTTTACTGCCTGTTGACCATCTTTCGGATTAAATCCTAATTCGTTTCTTGACTTCGAAATATCAAAATCCTGCTGCAATCCTGAAAACATAGCAATATCTTTAGTAGTGAGCAGTGGAGGTTTTCCAATTATCTTAGCTGAAAGCTCCATAAAACCTGCAATAGCATATAAAATAAACTTTGGCACAGTTCCAGGTACTTTGATCTTCAATTCAGGATAAAGTTTTTGTGCCAATTTAGTTGTATCGGTAATGGTCATACATTTTTCGTTGGCAAGGATATAACGCTCACCAGACCGGCCTTTCAGCGCAGCAAGGTAACAGCCTTCTGCTACATCTTTAACATCTACCCAGTTAAGGGTAATTCTGGTATCCATGGGGATCTGCTTGTTAAGAATCAGTTTTAGCACATTATAGGAAACATTTAACGGAAGAAACGCTTCACCTCCTATCATTGCTCCGGGCATAACCGATACCAATTCTATACCGAATTCTCTTGCCAGATCAAAAGCCAGCTTTTCACCGTCATTCTTGGAATTGTAGTACATATCTCTCCGGTCGGAATTGTATCCGTTGCTTTCTTTTGTTGGAAGATTGGTATAATCCAGTGCAGCAATTGAACTTACATAGACGATTCTTTTTACGCCCGCTTCTGCAGCTGCTTCTATCGTATTCCGGGTCCCCATCATATTCACATCGTAGATTTCTTTCTTGGGGTTTTTAGCCCACAGCTTGAAGGCGGCACCCACTGCAAAAAAAGTATCAACATCCTGCAGTGCGCGCTTAAAGGAAGCTTTATCCGTTATATCTGCCTGAACGACCTCGCAGTTCAGATCCTTGAAACATTCCTTGCTTTTGATATTACGGACTGAAGCCCTTACCGGGATCCCTTTTTCGATCAAAAGTCTCACAAGGTTGTTGCCTAAATGCCCATTGGCACCGGATACCAGTACTAGTTTTTTATTTGTCATAGCCGTTGATTTTAAATGCTGTGACAAAGTTGAACTTTGCAGATTTAAAACGACTTCACAAATGTTACCTAATGATCTTCTTTCTGATACGGCTCAGACTTTTAGGGTTCATCCCAAGAAAAGACGCAATGTATTGCATGGGAACATTCTGGAGAACTTCGGGGTACTGGTTCATCATTTTTAAATAACGCTGTTCCGCATCAAGGGTGGCCAGCTCCCTGGCACGTGTTTCATTATAGGATAAGGATTGTTGAAATACCAAAAAGCTAAAATCCTTAAAAGTGGGGCTCTGTTGTATAAGCTGATCAAGATCTGCTTTACTGATGCGCAAAAGTTCACATTCGGTAATACATTCCAGATTTTCTTCAGACTTTTTCTGGTTCGTAAAATCAGCATAGGAGGTAATGAAACCAGGCGGACAGTTTATATGCGTTGTAACCTCATCGCCCTTATCATTGTAATGGAATAGCCTCGCAAAACCCGAAACCACAAAATATAGATGCCCGGGTACCTTCCCTTCTTCTTCGATTATCCGGTTTTTCGGATAGCTCACCGGATCAAAGTACTGTACACACAAATCTCTATCCCGGTTAGAAAGTTGTAGGCTTTTTGTAATAAGACTTATAAGTTGACCGTGCATGGTACAAAGATAAAAAAACAATGCTGATCAATCCCAAATGAAACCTGTTCCGCACTTCTAGGAGAAAAGAAGTGCCTGAGTCAGAGTTTTAATAACCTGGCTTAATTTTTAAACTCGCGGACTTCCGAATAACCGGCAGATTCATAAATTGGACATGACGATGCGATCTCTGCCGCCTCATCCAGATTATTTGCCTTTAATAATATAAATCCACCTACGATCTCCGTCCCCACTTTATGGGTTGCTAGGATGATTGTTGTGCCATCACCCCTGATGAGTCTACCCTCTAATGTTAAGGAGCTCCCCCCAACTAAACGGCCATCAACTTTTAACCGGGTAAGCCACTCGCTCCAGTGCTGCTGATGTATCCGTAGATATTCATCCGAATGTTCATCCATTCTCCCGTCAGGTTCTCTGAATAAAATGATATAATCTTTCATAAAAAAATAATTTCGGTAAAAATAAAACGAATCCGATATAAATACAACGAAAATATTAAATTTGTTATTTTATATTAGCCACATGAAACCTTTAGTAGAACTAATTACCGCCTGGCAGGCTTTTGCTGATGCACATCGCGACGCAGATGTTGAAAGTTTCTGTTACGATTACCTAACAAATAAAAATCAGAAAGATGGTCCTGATCCCGAAATGGATATTTTGCTTTCAAAACTGATAGGCAAATCGGGCAGTCTGATTAAAACATACCTTAAGCTGGCATTAAGGCAGATCCCGGACATGGAAATGGAGTGGTTTTATATCTTAGATACGCTTAACGACCATAAGGAAATTAGGAAAACAGATGTGATCAGTTTTCGTCTCCTATTGGAACCCACAACAGGTATAGATATTCTGAACAGGATGCTTAAAGCAGGACTGATCAGTGAACGCGTTGACCCGGCAGATAAAAGAGCACGTTTAATTAAACCGACAGATAAGGGCATTGAAATTTATAATAAGGTAAACAGCTTGTTTAACCAGGTTATCTCCTTACTGTTTACATCTCTGAACAAAGAACAAAAGACCATGTTAATACGCTCATTGGGCAAACTGACCAATGAGCACTATGAAAAGATTGTAGAAAATAAAACACAGACAATAGCCGAGATTGAAACCTTTATAAAAAACTCAATTAAGTAGTCTTAACTGAGTTGGGTTACCAGATTATTCTCAGGTGACCGAAACCTCATAGTTCCGTAGTAAACAATTAATCTATTGATTTAAACATTTGATTAATTCAAATTAAATTTTATATATTTGCTGTATCATATGATAAATACAAAATGGCAAAACAGATAAAAGCTGAAAGTAACCTATCGACAGAAGAAAAAATTAAGGAGGCAGCACGTGTTGTATTTACTAAAAAAGGTTATGCAGGCACTAAAACCCGTGATATTGCAGAAGAGGCTGGATTAAATCTTGCGCTATTAAACTATTATTTCCGAAGCAAGGAAAAGCTATTTGAAATTGTTATGATGGAAAAGGTTAAACAACTTTTTTCATTTATTGCGCCTGCATTAAATGAAGAGGAAACCTCATTAGATGAAAAATTAGAACTGATTGCAAGCAGTTATATTGACATGCTTATCAAAAATCCCGATCTGCCTATATTTGTACTAAGTGAAATCAGGAACAACGCTGAAAGTTTTGGAAAAATGATACAATCAAAAGGATATGTCCTAAAAACACACTTTATACAGCAACTTGCAGAGCAGAAAAAGGATATCAATCCCATCCAGTTCTTTCTTAATTTTATGAGCATGATGATCTTCCCTTTTATTGCTAAACCTATTTTAACTGTGGCAGGCCCGGTTAACGATGAAACTTTCACTCAACTGCTCAAAGAACGCAAAGCACTGATTCCTAAGTGGATGAAAATGATGCTGGAATAGCTCATTTTTTTTGCCCATAATTTAATCAAATGAATAAATCAAAATATTAAACAAAATGATTAACCATGAAAAAGCAATTCCTTTTTTGCGCGTTTCAGTTATTAGTTCTTGTCAGTGGGGCACAAACTGCCAATAAGCTAAGCTTGCAGGATTGTTACCAACTTGCCGAACAAAATTACCCGCTTGTAAAACAGCGTGAACTCATTACAAAAACGGCTGGCTATACCATCGAAAATATACGGAAGGGTTTGCTGCCGCAGCTCAACATTTATGGACAGGCTACCTACCAATCGGCAGTAACGGCAATACCGATTAAACTACCAGGCGTAGACATTCCGGTTTTAAGCAAAGATCAGTACAAACTCTTTGCAGAACTTAATCAGGCAGTATATGATGGCGGTGAGATTAAGCAGCAGAAACAACTGCAAAAAAATAATGAAACATTAAACCAGCAACAGCTCAAAGCCGATCTTTACCAACTAAAAGATCGCATTAACCAGTTATTTTTCGGTGTACTGCTGCTTGATGAGCAGTTAAAACAAAATGCATTGGTTATAAAGGATATGCAGTTAGGTTATCATAAAACTGTTGCGTCGATAAAAAATGGCGTTGCTTTTAAAAGCAGTGGTGATATCATAACAGCCGAAATCTTAAGAAACAAACAACGTTCCATTGAGCTCATTGCCTCGCGTAAAGCTTATACCGATATGCTGGGCTTATATATTAACAGAGACGTTGATGAGCATACCGTTCTGATAAAACCTCAATCTGTAACCGTTTCGCATGAAATCAACCGACCGGAACTGCAGGTGTATAACCAGCAGATTAAAAATCTTGAGGTACAGAACAAGCTTTTTACCGTTAAAACCCTTCCTAAGCTGAACCTGTTCTTACAGGGCGGCATAGGGCGTCCGGCGCTGAATATGCTGAGCAATAACGTAGACGCTTATTACATCGGCGGGATTAAACTTACCTGGTCTCCATCTATATTTTATACCCTTAAAAAAAGCAGGGCACTGATTGATATTAACCGGAAAAGTATAGACATACAAAAAGAAACATTTCTTTTTAATACCAATTTGGTTTTAAAACAGCAGGATGCTGAGGTTAGCAAGTACAGGCAATTGTTAACATCGGATGATGAGATTATTGATCTCCGTACCAAAGTTAAAAGCACCGCTTTGGCGCAGTTGGCTAACGGTGTAATCACCAGCCGCGATTTTTTGAGTGAGGTAAACAACGAAGATCAGGCCCGTCAAAATAAAATCCTACATGAAATACAACTCTTAATGGCCCAATATAACCAACAGACTACAACTGGTAACCAATAATAACCCATCATGAAAAGAACACTATTACCACTCGCAGTACTCACATTAACAAGCCTGTTTTCATGCAGTAAAAGTGAAGACAGATATGATGCATCAGGTACTTTTGAAGCAGTTGAGACTATTGTTTCAGCTCAGGCATCCGGCATAATAAAGGAGCTTAACCTGGAAGAAGGTCAGGTATTAAAAGCCGGACAGACCATAGGCTATATTGATAGCATACAGCTCTATTTAAAAAAACAGCAGTTACTTGCACAGGTAAAAGCTACTTTGAGCTCGAAACCCGATATCCACGCCCAAACAGCTGCCCTGCAGGAACAGCTTTACCAGGCCCTGCGCGAACAAAAACGTACAGCCAGCCTTTTAAAATCAGATGCGGCTACACAAAAGCAGCTTGATGATGCCAACACACAGGTAGGCGTGATCAGAAAACAGATTACCGCACTCCAGTCTTCATTAGGTATTACTTCTGCAAGTTTAAACGATCAGACAGTACCATTAAGCGTACAGATCCAGCAAATTGACGATCAGCTCAGCAAATCCAAGATAGTTAATCAGGTTAACGGCACAGTATTGACTAAATATGCTGAGGTCAACGAAGGAACAGATGTTGGCAAACCTATCTACAAAATAGCAGCGTTAAATACCATTACCCTGCGCGCCTACATCACTGGGAACCAGCTCATCCATATCAAAGTTGGCCAGCAGGTAAAGGTATTGGTTGACGATACCAAGGACAGTTATAAAACTTATCCCGGTATAATAGAATGGGTGAGCAATAAAGCAGAATTCACACCAAAAACCATCCAGACCAAAGATGAAAGGGCCAATCTGGTTTACGCAATTAAAATAAGGGTAAAGAATGATGGGTATCTGAAAATTGGAATGTACGGAGAGGTTAAATTATAGACAATGGAAGCAGTTATTGTAAAAAACCTGGTAAAGATTTACGGTAAAGACAAAACTGCCGTTGATGATGTTTCTTTTCGGATAAATCAAGGTGAAATATTTGGACTGATCGGTCCGGATGGTGCAGGGAAAACAAGCATTTTCAGGGTACTGACTACCTTGCTGCTGCCTGATGGCGGATCGGCTAGCGTTGATGGTTTTGATGTGGTAAAGGATTACAAACAAATTCGCAGTAAAGTGGGTTACATGCCCGGAAAATTCTCTTTATACCAGGATTTGAGTGTGGAAGAAAATCTGAATTTCTTTGCGACGATTTTTAATACTACAGTAAAGGAAAATTACCACCTTATCAAAAATATTTATATCCAGCTGGAGCCTTTCAAAAGCCGCAAAGCGGGGCAACTATCAGGGGGCATGAAACAGAAACTGGCATTATGCTGTGCGCTTATTCATAAGCCCACCGTTTTATTTCTCGATGAGCCAACAACTGGAGTCGACCCTGTATCCCGTAAGGAGTTTTGGGAAATGCTCAAGCAGTTAAAGTCACAGCAAATTACCATTGTTGTATCTACTCCATATATGGATGAGGCCAATATGTGCGACAGGATAGCCCTTATACAGTCGGGAAAGCTTTTATCAATTGATAGCCCTAAAAACATAATTACATCGTATCCGGAACAACTGTATGCTGTTAAGGCCAACAATATGCACGTTCTTTTAAAGGTACTGCGCAAATACGAGCAGGTAATGAGTAGTTATGCTTTCGGAGAATTTGCACACGTTTCATTCAAGGACCCAGGATTTAATCCAGATCAGGCGATTACCTACTTAAAAGACCAGGGATTAAGTGATATTGAACTTAAAAAAACAGCAGTAACCATTGAGGATTGTTTTATTAAACTATTGTAATCATGAGCGAGGCCGTAATTAAAACAGATAAACTAACCAAACGTTTTGGTGATTTTATAGCTACCAACGAGATTACCTTTGAAGTGAATAAAGGAGAGATTTTTGGATTTCTTGGTGCAAACGGTGCAGGAAAAACGACTGCTATGCGTATGTTATGCGGGCTTTCCTTACCCTCATCAGGCGAGGCTACCATAGCTGGATTTGATGTTTATAAACAGACCGAGCAAATCAAAAAAAACATTGGCTACATGAGCCAGAAGTTTTCGCTTTATGAAGACCTTACAGTACTGGAAAATATCAATTTCTTTGGTGGAATTTACGGTTTAACTGATAAAGAGATCAAAACAAAAAGCATTGAGCTGATTGAACAATTGGGTTTACAACAACAGGCAAAAAAACTGGTGGCCTCCCTACCCCTTGGATGGAAACAAAAACTCTCCTTTTCAGTGGCGGTAATACATGAACCAAAAATTGTTTTTCTGGACGAGCCGACTGGTGGTGTTGACCCTGTAACCCGCAGACAGTTCTGGGACCTGATCTATGATGCAGCCGACAGAGGGGTAACCATTTTTGTAACCACCCATTATATGGATGAGGCAGAATATTGTAACCGGATTTCCATCATGGTTGACGGCTCTATACAGGCATTGGATACACCGGCGAATTTAAAGAAGGCTTTTAAGGCCAAAGATATGGACGAAGTATTTTACGAACTGGCACGTGGTGCAAAGCGAAGTGAATAAAACTCAAGCAAATGAAACAGTTTCTGATATTTATAAAAAAAGAGTTCGCACACGTAATCCGCGACCGGAAAACGCTCCTGATTCTGTTTGGAATGCCCATTGTGCAAATTCTGATATTTGGTTTCGCACTCACCAGTGAGGTAAAGAATGCCAAAATAGTGATTATGGACCAGGCGAATGATATTTCCTCAGAGCAAATTATAGCTAAAATAAAAGCAAGCAGATATTTTGAGGTAGAAAAAACGGTAATGAGCCACCAGCAAATGGAAAATGTGCTTAAACAGGGAGATATCAGGCTCGCTGTGGTTTTTCCTGCTAACTTCAATAACGACTTATTGCATCACAATCTTGCCCATATCCAGGTAATTGCCGATGCCTCCGATCCCAATAGTGCTACCACCTTGACCAGCTATATCGGTGCTATCACTCAGGATTATATGACAGGTATCCTTACAACCAATAACATACCTTACCGGATAACGCCTGAGATCAGGTTTCTATATAATCCCCAGCTCAAAGGCGCACCCAATTATGTACCCGGTGTGATGGCCCTGGTACTAATGCTGGTCTGCGTTATGATGACGGCTGTTTCCATTGTAAAAGAAAAAGAAACAGGTACAATGGAAATCCTTTTGGTATCGCCGTTCAGTCCTTTCAAAATAATCGTATCTAAAGCTGTCCCCTATCTGATCCTGTCACTTATCAATGTAACCTCTATTTTATTACTTAGTGTTTTTGTACTCGATATGCCTATAAATGGCAACATATTGCTACTCTTTGCCGAAAGCACATTATTTATCATTACCTGTTTAACAATTGGAATTTTCATCTCGGTAAAAACAAATAGCATGCAGGTGGCCATGTTGATTTCTTTAATGGGTATGATGCTGCCCACTATCCTATTCAGCGGTTTTATGTTCCCGATAGAAAATATGCCCTTACCCTTACAGGTTATTTCGAATATCATCCCTGCAAAATGGTATTACATTATTGTTAAAAGTATTATGATAAAAGGCCTTGGTTTTAGCGCTATATGGAAGGAAACACTTATCCTGGTGGGAATAACTGTATTTATGTTAGTTATCAGTTTAAAAAATTTTAAAATCCGCTTATCATGAGAACTATCAAATTTTTACTTCAAAAAGAATTCAGACAGATCTTCCGCAACCGGTCAATATTGGGGATGGTCATCTTTATGCCGATCGTGCAGTTAATCGTTCTGCCGTTAGCGGCCAATTATGAGGTAAAAAACATTAGCGTGGCGGTAATCGATAATGATCATTCCTCGTTTTCGAGGAAATTAATCGCTAAAGTAACCTCATCAGGATATTTCAGATTAACCGGGTACAATTTTTCATTTAACCAGGCATACCAACTGATCGAAAGGGATAAAGCTGACCTTATATTGGAAATACCCCAAAATTTTGAACGGAATCTGATCCGCGAAAATGAGCAGAAATTATTTGTAGCCGTAAATGCAATAAACGGTACAAAAGCCAACCTGGGAAGTGTCTATCTTATGAATGTAATCCAGGATTTTAATGGAGAAGTAAGATTGCAATTTATTCAGTCCCATAGGTTTAACCAACAGCCGATAATTGATGTTGCCGCGTCAAACTGGTACAACCCTATGCTTGATTATCATATTTTTATGGTTCCGGGAATTCTCGCTACACTCGTAACCATGATAGGCTGTTTTTTAACCGCGTTAAATATTGTCAAAGAAAAAGAAGTAGGTACCATCGAACAAATTAACGTAACGCCGATAAAGAAACATCATTTCATATTGGGCAAATTGATCCCATTCTGGATTTTGGGTAACGTGGTATTCACGCTTGGGCTTATCATAGCCTGGCTGGTTTATGGCATTGTTCCAGTTGGCAATTTATTATTACTATATGGTTTTATCACAGTTTACCTATTGGCTGTTTCAGGTTTTGGCCTGTTGATCTCCACCTTTTGCGAGTCGCAGCAACAGGCAATGTTTGTAATGTTCTTTTTTATTATGATTTTTATCCTGATGGGCGGCTTGTTCACTTCCGTTGACAGCATGCCCGACTGGGCAAAAATTGTTACCAGGTTTAATCCGGTCAGTTACCTGATCGAAGTAATGCGAATGATAATCCTTAAGGGAAGCGGACTTAAAAATGTATTACCACAGCTTGGTATTATTAGTTTGTTCGCCATCATATTTAATGGCTGGGCCATCTTTAATTACAAGAAGACTGGTTGACAGGTATCCGCTAGGGGTATTACAGTAAGCAAAGCTTTGAAAACCAGATAAACGATAATTTTATACCAGAATATGCAGATAAAAGAGGCTGTATCATAATATAGAATTATCATCCTGTCCAAGGGCTCTCCTTAGGAGAGCCTGTCAAAGGACCTTTTTTTAATATCTTAAAAGGCATTTCGACAGGCTCAACGTGACAAATTCGAAGTAAATTACAATTTATGATACAGCCTCATCTCTTTTGTTGATTTAATTCCAATCACTACCAATATCCTTACCAACATTGGGGTTTGCGTTCTTTTCAGATAGTGGGATAGGAAATAAAACATTTTTATCCTGAAAAGGCTGGGTACCATCTTCTATCTGCCTTTGCGAATTAATGGTCTGCTTAGCTATGCCCCAACGGATCAGATCAAAATAACGGGTCTGTTCGCCGGTCAGTTCCAATTGTCTTTCGCGCATCAGAATGGTCATTGCCTGAGATTGGCTGCCCAAACTGATATAAAGCGGCGCATTAACGCTCGGCCTGCTGCGCACCTGGTTAATCAGTGCCAATGGCTGCGATCCGGTATTGCCCTGTTGTATGTAAGCCTCGGCAAGCATCAGCAATACATCTGCATAGCGGATCACCTGCCCATTGATGCCACTTTGCGGGCCACCAAAGCTTGCTACTTTATTATAATACTCATATTTTAAATATTTGTATCCGGCTGAGGCATAGGGAAAGGCTACTGGCCCGGTTGCGCATTGCTGGCAATATTGGGTTTGCCCGCCACTGGCAGCATCTCCATAAAAAGTATAAGCTGCACGTGGATCGACGTAAGTGGCATTGGTTTGTGGGTTAGTGTAGGTAAAAGCTTTAACAGCAGTAGTGGTAATAAACACATTATTCCAATCGTTAAAGCCATATTCCTGTGCACGGGCAGAGTGGCTTGCTTTCCCACCCCACGTTTCCTGACCGCCAAACGCGGCATACTGGTTACCGATACCCCAATCGGTCCAAGCCTGGTTCATTACCTGAAAAATAGTTTCCTTATTAAGGGCTGTATTATTCTGATTCGGATCATCAAACAAGTTATTATAGATGGGCGCGAGCGCATAGGTGTATGGAGCCTGTGTCAGTTTGCTTAATTCAGTAACAGCATCTCCCCATTTTTTTTCGTACAGGTATGATTTACCAAGCAATGCAACCGCAGCCCCCCGGGTAGTACGCCCAAAACTGGCTGGAGCATATGAAATAGGAAGGTCAGCTTGTGCGTCTTTTAAATCCTGTTCAATAAAAGCCCATACATCTGCTACAGCTGCACGGGGCAGATTAATTTCTTCTGGTGTTGGCAAAGGGATATACGCTTTACGCAAAGGTACACGGCCGTACAGATTAACCAGGTTAAAATAAGCATAAGCCCTTAAAAATTTAGCTTCGGCAATATATTGCTTTTGATTGGCCTGTTCGGTTGCATTGGCAGGAGCCCAAGCCTGGGCACGGTTAATCACAACGTTTGACCTCATAACCATTCGGTATAACGATGACCACATGGCTTCTAACTGCGGTTGGTTAGCGGCAAAATTATATTGTGCCAGGGCCAATAAATCCCCCTGGAGTGGTTGAGCATTTTTGGCATCATAGCCCAGCAGATCAAAAATATAATACCATTCGCGGGCCCACAAACCAGAATGCAATAAAGTAGCGTAACTGGCTATCACGGCTTGATTTATGGCTGCATCACTTGTGAAATAAGTGTCATAGGTATATGCGCTTTTATTCTGTAAATCCAAATCCTTCTTACATCCCCCGGTTGCAATCATTAAAACTACAACAATCAGATATTTTATATATTTTTTCATCATTATGTCTTTAATATTTTTCATCATTAAAATCCAACTTGTATGCCCGCCAAAAATGTACGTGGCTGTGGTATCTGCCCATCATCAATACCCCGGTTAAATATATAATCGCTGGCCCCGCCATTAACACCACCATTGGTTTGGGTGCTTATTTCGGGGTCATATCCAGTATATTTTGTGATGGTAAATAAGTTTTGAGCTGCTACATAAACCCGCAACCTGCTTAATACATTACCGGAGAAAGAATTTAACGCCGTTTTTGTAAAAGTATAACCTAAGGTTACGTTACGTACCCGCAGGTATGATCCATTTTCAACAAAAAAATCAGAAGGCCTCAAATTCCCTGTTGCCGTAACATTTTGGCCTGCCCTTGGCAAAGCGGCAATATCACCCGGTTTTCTCCACCTGTTTAAAATGGCGGTAGAAGCATTATGTCCGGTTGAGGCATTTTCGGTGTAAAATTTAAGTGAATTGGCCAATTGAACACCCTGAACACCAGAGATGACGATATTTAGGTCGAAGTTTTTATAAGATGCCCCGGCATTAAAACCGTACGTAAACTTCGGAATTGGACTGCCCAGTACCTTCTGATCCTTACTATCCACAACACCATCGTTGTTAAGATCTTTAAATACAAAATCTCCTGGCAATAATCCATCCTGATATAGACTGGCTGGATTTCCAGTTTTTTGTCTGGTAGCTGCATTTAATGCATCAATTTCTGCTTGTGTGCTTGCTACATGATCAACCGCATAACCATAAAAAGCGCCAATAGGTGAACCTGGTTGTGTTAATGTAATACCATTTAAATTATTAAAGTATCCTCCAATTATAGGGGTTGACGATTGTGCACCTAGTGATAATGTTTTATTTTGGTTATAACCTCCATTTACACTTACATTGTAGTTAAAGTCACTGGTTTTATCAGCATAGGCCAACTGAAATTCGAAACCTTTATTTTGAGCATCTGCAGCATTGGTAATTAAGGTACTGCTGAATCCGCTTAATCCGCCAATGCCTACGCTGGTCGGTACCGGAATTCCCACTAGCAAACCACTGCTTTTTCGGTTATAATAATCAAAGGTAAGCGTAAGTTTGTTTTTCAGGAAACCCAGATCAAGCCCGATATCGGTCTGGTCTGTCTGTTCCCATCTCAACAATGGGTTTGCAATGGAAGTTACCGTAGTTCCGTTTACAAAACTTTTGTTATCCCCCAGTGAATAAATCAGGTTGCCGGTTGGCGAACCGCCAAAAGTAAATACCTGTGTTGTAGTTAAACCAAACTTATTATTACCTGTACGGCCCCACCCTATGCGAAATTTTGCATCGCTGATAAACGGAAGTGCCGATTTGACAAATTCTTCTTCGCTGATACGCCATGCAAAGCCAATTCCCGGAAAGTTACCATAACGGCTTTGAGGCCCAAAGTTTGAAGATCCGTCACGGCGGATACTTCCCGATAAGATATAACGATCGTTAAAGGTATATACCAAGCGGCCATAATAAGAGATAGCCCTGCCAAACTGTGTATAATAACCGGATGTGTTAGCCTGACTGGTGATGGTTGGCGCTACACCTATATCTTTTACATTGTCATTTAACATGCCTGTGCCCAATACGCTCAGGTATTTACTCGATCCGGCATCAATATAACTGGTACCTGCAGTTGCCGATATATTATGTTTGCCAAAAATACGGTTGTACGACAGGTAGTTTTCAAAAGTATAATTGGAATAACTGTTAAATGCACGGCCCGCCTGCCGACTGAAAGCCAGGTTGTTGGATGTAATATAAGGTATCTGGTATGAATCGTTTGTCGAAGTACCATATACACCCGCCAGCTGCGACCTTAAAGTTAAACCTTTAATAATATTTACTTCGCCAAAAACCTGCGGATACAATACCAGATCGTTGCTTGATAAGGTTTGAACGCCTAAACTCTGCAATGGATTTACGGCGTTACTGTTGTCATCAACATTGGTAAGGATAGAGTAGCCACCTAAAATAGCGGGATCGTATATCGGCTGATAAGGTGCATAGCTGATGGCGTTTAATATGCTTGCTGTCTGCCCGTTAGTGTTGGTATAACGGATATTAAGGCTTTGGCCGAAATGAAAACGCCCTAGTTTCTCATCTAGAGAAAAACGGCTGTTTAATCTTCTTAAACGGTAATCTTTAACAATAGCCTGCTGGGTTAAATAACCTAGTGAGAGATTATAGGTCACCTTTTCGCTGCCACCGCTTATACTTGCATTGTTTTGGGTGGATAAAGCCGTTTTAAATATTTCTTTTTGCCAATCGGTACGGTCAACACCTACAAAAGGAGTATTTAGTTTGGCCGGAGGCGTAAGGTTATTGGTAGCGGCTATATCTTTTATAAGATTGACATAGTCGTTTGCATTAAGCAGGTCAAGTTGTTTGCGCACCGATGAAGTACCAACCTGCGAGTCAAATAATATCTGCGGGATGCCACTTTTAGCCTTTTTAGTGGTAACGATAACCACACCATTAGCGGCAGCAACACCATAAATCGCGGTAGAGGCTGCATCTTTTAAAATCGTAATATTATCAATGTCCTGTGGGTTGATTGTATTAAAAAGATTGGCATCACCCTGTATGCCGTCAACAACATACAATGGTTCCACATTGGTAAACGAACCAGTACCGCGTACAATAATCTGGGCATTTGAACCCGGGGTGCCATTTGAATTTAATACCTGTACACCCGGGGCCTTACCGATAAGGAGCTGTGCGGCACTGGTATTGGTGTTAGCACCTGCATCCTTCGCGGCCACAACATTTACCGAACCTATCAGGTCCTTTTTTCTGGCAGTTCCATAACCTATTACCACTACATCATTAAGGGCACTTACATCACTCTGCAGTTTTATGTTCAATACTGTTTTTCCGTTTAATTTAACTTCCTGCTTTGCGAATCCTATGGAAGAAAATACGAGCGTAGCATCCTGTGGTACATTAACAGAATAAGAGCCATCGGTGCCAGTAACCATACCATTCTGCTTTCCTTTTTCCAATACAGTAACTCCGGGAAGCGGACTGTTATCATCGGCTGATGTTACAACTCCTTTAATGGTGACTGTTTGTGCCGTAACGCGCAATGCACTCATCGGCACAAGCAACAGCAGCAAGAGCCATAATCTGGCTGGTCCTAGCAGCCTTGTTAAATGGGTAATTTTCATGCTCATAATTGTTTTTTTGTATATAAATGGTTATTTCTAAATATTTTAAATGTCGGACTGAACCATGACAGAAATCTACAAGTCCGGGAATGCTTTGCATTAAAAGTGAAAGACGGTCTATATGGTCAGCGTTTCTAAAATAGCCATAAGCTGGTTTCAGAAAGGGCACATTTGATAAAAAATAGGTATATAAATGTTAACCTATTTGTTGCCTTAGCCTTGCCAGAAAATGGCAAATTGGGTATAAACATGGAATACTTGCATCAAGTCGACATGGAAAAACAAAGTCTAGAGGCATCCAAACAGGCATATGGAAAGAAAAAGCACTATCTGGTAAGGAAAAAGAAGACGCTGATACACTGCAGATGAACAAATCGAAAGCAGGTTCTATTTTATCTATAATAGGTACAAATGATAATCAGATCTTTACCCATGAAACAAGACAGGATTATCATCATGGTCATCATTTTTTTGTGGCTGTAAACTATTAATCCAGCGATGTGTTGCTCCAAGGATTTAGCGATAATCAGATCCGTTATATCATTCAGTTACCTAATGCTAAATGAGGTTTTAAAGCAATTGGTAATATTAACATCAGTACAAATATTTAGTTTAATGGTTAAAACCAACCTGATAGATCTGTTTCTTATATATGCTCGGTGCCATGCCAGTTAACTTTTTGAAGGTTTTAGAAAAGTAGGAAAGGTTATCAAATCCGGTCTGGGCACAAATCTCTGAATATGACATTCTACTTGTCGCCATTAGATACTGTGCCCGTTCAACGCGTTTTTCGTTTATATAATTCAAAGGCCTGGTTCCCGTATACTGTTTAAACTGCCTTGAAAAATAATCGGGATTTTGATTTACGCGAGAAGCAAGCTGATATACAGAAAGATCTGTATGCAAATTGATAAGGATATAATTTAAGGTTTCTGCAATTTTTACCGGTATAAGTTTGTGTTCCGGGCTTTTGAAAAGCTGGGGATTTAGGAACCTGGCAGTTAACAGCATCAGAATCCCTTGGGTTTCCAGATAGGCCGAAGCGTTCTGTTGATTGTTAAGCTCCTGATATTCTTTATAATAAATATCTTTTTCATAGATTTTAGGATTATCAGACCGGTTTATTCCTCTTCCAGGGTTAATCTGGAGCAGCCTGCCAAAAAGATTAAGGTCTGTTTCGGTGGCCGCTGTTTTCAATACATTTCTGTTATTGGCAAAAAGTGAACTTCCATCTGTCGAATCCTCAAAAAACTGGACAAAATACTGGCCCAGAGAATTCTTACAATTTAAATTACATAGGGTGAAACTGGGAACAATGTACAAATAGTCCGGCTCTAGCTTTAGCGAGCTTTCAGCATCTGATATTTCTCCTTCTCCCTCATCTATATAGTAAATGCGGTAGTACGGGCTGATCACATTCTTATAATTCCATTTGGCATTAAGTCGCACATAGTCAACATTGAGAAGTGAAAAGCTATGCCGTAAGTTTCTTTTGATCATTTCAAGTACAAATATGCAAACTGCTTTAATATCTCTGAACGTACGCGTAAAGATTTCAAATATAATAAAAATCGGTTTTTTACAACCGCCCTCTCCTCGATTAAATATGAAAGGGGATAAATTGAGAGCACCGATCAAAGGAAAGTACTTAAAATAATTGCAATCAAGCACTTTCAAACGCAGCTTAAGCTATTTTTTTTTTGCAATGATACTTTTTTAAACGAAAAAGACGAGCAAAGGAGGCGACAGAATAGAAATTAACAACGCTGCTTACAGGCATAGAAAAACACAAAAAGTCGGTTTTTAGCAAAAAAATCAGATTTGATCACTATTTCGAGATTATTTCATACAAATTCAAATATCAATTACTGACGGGATAATCTGAACTGATAATCAACCAAATAGAACAACACTAAGCCAATAATCGGCAATGATTACGTACTGATACAGCTCTATGTGGATGAGAAAACAGAACTGGCTCCAGAAGATATGATGATTGCAAAGCATATATGGCGGTTTATACTGTAATGAACAGGCGGATCAAACGTTTGCGCAGTCTTTATCCTTTTACATCAATGTAATTATGAATACATTGTATTGACGTTTTAAACAGACTCACACCACCTGTTTTAGAATAAACTGGCTGACTAGACATTACAAATGTAATTATTACCATAATCCATTTATTGGAATATGGCTACCTATAACCAAATATTAACAAAAACCTAAAAAATGAAAAAGAAACTATTACTCTTAACCGTATCAGCGATTGTAGGCCTTTCAGCCTGTAAAAAAGCGGCTGTATTACAAGAAGAAGTTGTAAACAGCAAAAAAACTATGGGCAGCTTCAGTGTGCAATCCCTCACTCAAACCAATGTTTTTAATGTCACCGAAAAAATTAGCGCATCAATCGAAAGAGACCGCCTAAAAAATGGATACTATTTAACCGATTTTACTGCAACCGGTTTATACATGGCCCCAGGTGCTACTTTAGATATCACCGTAGAACAAACCGCAGGCACCAGCTTGCCAAAATTATTAATTGGCACCTATTCTCGATATGGCACCTGGAACACCCAGCCCACATCCGTGCAGTTAACAGCGGGTACGAATACCATTACCAACGCTGTTGGGGGCTTATTGTGGATCAGGTACACCAATTCTACAACTGGCTCTACCGCTAAAGTAACTTTTAATAGCGGTTACCAATACGCTCCATATTACAAACTCGGCGTAACCACCAATTCAGACTGGATTAATCAATTACAAACTTACACTACTCCTGATGTTGTTTTAGAGGGCTCAAATTGCTTTATCGTGGTATCAAGAACTAAAGCAATACAATACCAAGCAGAAGACCAGGGTGCTATATTGAACAAAATTACGCAGGTTATTGCGCTAGAGGATGATTTGAACGGCTTAGACAACTCTTTGCCCGCACATGCGAAAAATGTGCATACCTATCTTTTAACGCAGCATGAGGATCCGGCCTATTATTTTTTCGCTTATGATTATCGTACAGCTTATATCACCTCAGATGTTAATGCCATTTTAACTTTAAGCGCAGTAGGCACCAATGGTTGGGGATTATGGCACGAACTGGGCCACCAGCACCAAATGATGTGGCGTTGGGGAGCTTTAGGTGAGGTTTCGGTAAATCTTTACAGTTTATATGTGCAACGTACCCTTACCCCGTCTATCAACAGGTTGGTAAACGATGGCGTGTGGCCAAAAGCTTTTACCTATTTAGGAAAACCTGCCGGTACAAAAGATTATAACGGATCAGCAAGCTATACCAATCCTTTAACCGATCTGTTTATCAGACTCTGTATGTTTCAACAATTAACCTTAGCCTATGGTGATAATTTTTATAGAACCCTGGCCAAGGATATGCGTGTTGAAAATCCAACCTTAGCTAATGATGATGCCAGGATGCGTTATTTCATGCTGAAGGCATGTAGTATATCGGGCAAAAACTTAACTGGTTTCTTCCAAAAATGGGGATTAAATTTATCTACTTCAGCAGCTACAACTCAAATATATGCAGATATAGCTGCTTTGGGTTTACCTGCGCCAAGCACTGATCCCTCTACCTTGCAAGACAATGTTGCACCTTTAACAGAATTAAGTAAAACTGGCTGGAGCATTAATTCTTTCAGCTCCGAAGAAACCAGCGGCGAGGGCGCTATCAATGGTAGGGCTGCTACATTAATTGATGGTAGCCACAGTACGTTCTGGCACTCACGCTGGACTACTTCTGCAACAAGTTATCCGCACCAGATAGTGATTGATTTAGGAGCTTCGAAATCGGCAAACGGCTTAAGTTTAGTGCAAAGAAGCGGATTGAGCCGTGCGATTAAAAACTTTCAGGTTTTAACAAGTACCGATAATATAAATTTCACATCGGTAAACAATTATGTAGCTCAAAATGCGGCCGGAGTACAATATTTTGCGTTTGGCAGCACCAAAACCTTAAGATATCTTAAGATAATTATGAACTCTGCACAAGATGGTTTACAGTTTGCATCACTGGCAGAACTGGGATTATACAATTAACGATTTCATAAAAAGAGGGCCTATAGGTGGTCCTCTTTTTATTTATCGTTACAGACATTGTATTTTTGATTAATATTTCCAGTCAAAAAAATGTTTTAAGTATAACGGAAATAGCATTTTAACAATGAACCTGGTGGCAGGTTGATTATAAACCGGAAAATCGGTTTTTGGCTTATAGGTTATTTACTTCAAAACCGCGATAGCTAAGCATTTCTGCATTATGCGAAACAATTAGGCGAAGTTTTAATCTTTCGATGATTGCTCTGGCTTGGGCAATATTTCTTTGCATATCGTTTATTCCCCTGATTTCGATTCCTCCAGACATGAGTTTAAATTTACTGGGTTCAAACTTATCAATAAACTGCTGGAGATCCGGGCTAACTGTTACCTGATTGTTTTGCATAATCAATTATTATTTCTTTTGCCACAAAGCAAAACAAAGCATTTTAACTTATCAGCGCTTTCATATTAACTTATTAAGAAATGTTAACAAAAGCTTCTTCAATACGATCAATCCAACCGTATTATGTAGCGCATTTAATTGCACTTAAGCTGAAAATGCAATAAATTAGCTTAAAAATCAAAGCCGATCAAATTTGGCTAGTAGCGAACCTCTTCCTAAAAAATAGATGATGCCCAATAACAAAGTATATCCGCTAAGTTTACTGTTCCTCACGCTTTTATTCAGTTCTCTATCTTCAATTGGGCAGATTGTACTCAAGGATAAAAAATATCGTGTAGATACTAAAATATTTTCGCAAACAGATTCAGGCGCACTAAAGTTAGATATTTATTACAGTGGCAAAATAACAGAAACGAAGCCAACGGTACTTTTTGTATTTGGTGGTGGCTTTGTAATGGGCCACAGAGACAGTAAGTTATTTGATCAATACTTTAACACTTTAATAGGGCATGGTTTTAAAGTGGTGTCTGTTGATTATAGATTAGGCCTTAAAGGAAAGAAATTTCCCAGTCCCTTTAATACTTCAAATTTAAAAGCTGCTATTGATACCGCTACGACTGATGTTTTCGAAGCAACAGCGTATCTGCTTAAAAATGCAAAAGAACTCGGTATCGATACGGCTATGATCATCCTATCGGGATCAAGTGCGGGCGCTATTACGGCACTGCACGCCGACTATAACAAGCGGAATGCGACAGCGTTATCGGCTAAACTCCCACAGCATTTTCAATACAAAGGTGTAATTTCTTTTGCCGGAGCAATATTAAGTTATCATGGTGCGCCAAAATATGCTACGCCACCAGCACCTACAATGCTTTTTCATGGCACAGCCGATAATCTTGTACCCTTTAACAAAGTGAGATTATTTAATAGGGGCTTTTTTGGCTCTAAATACCTGGCACGCACCTTCAAAAAAAATGGTTATCCATATTATTTTCAGTATGTACAAGGTATGGGACACGAAATAGCAGGCTCGCCAATGGTCGAAAACCTGCCAGATATTTTGTGGTTTATCGAAAATTACATCATTAAACAAAAGCGCTACTTCATGGAAGTAGACTTTAAAGATGCCGACAAAAAACCCACTTTTAGCATACCCCCTGCTTTAAAAAAGAGGTAGTGTAAATCATATGGTTTCGCTATTTTTTCAATTCGAGCACTGCAACGATAGGCAAATGATCAGAAGCATAACGCTCAGAAATAACCTCGTGCGAAACAATTTTAAAAGGATTTCCTGTTTTAAAACCAATATGATCAATTGTTTTCCGCGGGTTGATCACAGGAATGGTAAAACCACAATTGCTACATGTTCTGGTGAAATTAGAATCGAATATTTTAATGCTTTCTGAACTTGGATCGGCGTTTAAATCACCTGCAACAATTAACGGCAGGGTTTCTTTTGCTGTTAACCGATTAATCTCCTTAGCTTGAAGTATACGGTTATCTTCCGGGCGTTGTGCATCAAGATGGGTAGAAGCAAAACGGATAAAAACTCCTTTGGCAATTTTGGCAGTTGCAATGGCCAAAACCCTTTGTTCTGCTTTGGCATCATTATTTTTAGGCAACATAAAAGTCTGCTGTGCAGATAAAGGAAAACGTGATAAAATAGCTACGCCGTAGTCACCCCCATCATGGTCTATCGCTTTACCAAAATAAAAATTCATCTTTAATTTGGTGGCCAGCAAAGCGGCCTGGTTAACAGTGCCCGATCTTTTGGTATTCACGTCTACTTCTTGTAAAGCCACAAGATCAGGCTTTTGTTGTGCTATCGCTTTGGCAATGGCATCCACATCAATAAGGCCTTCTTTCTCTTTTGATGGCGGGTTACAATGGTGAAGGTTATAAGACATGATGCGCAGTACGTTACTGTTTGATTCAACTTGTCTGTTGATCTTACGTGAACAAGCGCCCAAAAGGCAAATACTTAGGATTAAAAAAGAGTATAATTTCATATCGGTTAAATCCTTAAGATTAATATCAAAAACTATCTCTTTATCTTGGTAAGTTAGTTTTCATGCGTTCCAGCTTCGCCAGCCAATATCCTTTCCATTTCTATCATCATCTGCTCGGCCAGGCGTTGTTTAGCTTGCAACTTCGACAGGTAAGCATCTGCAAATGTTACTTCCAGTTCATCCATAATAAAGGCATATTTTGCCTTAAGTTCTATAAGATCAATCTGAAGTTTCTTGGAAAGATTTTGCATAATACAAAGCTAAAAAAAGGAAGGCTATATTCCGGATAAAGGTTTTATTTTTCTTTTTAAAAAAATACACTAAATAGACAAAACCGTTAAAACAATCTCCTAATTCTTTCGTTTATAAATTGATTCCGGCGTGGTTTCCGGAATAGTTTGTTTGGTTAGTTGATTAGGGATCACTCCCAAAGTGAATCCCTTTTCTTTTTTACAAAGCTTTCTATCGATTGAGCATGTTTTCCAGGCAATATTTTCTAAATTCAACCTTTCAAATCAATTATACAATGGAAGAAATCAGATGGGGCATTATTGGCTGTGGAGATGTGACCGAAGTAAAAAGCGGGCCAGCTTTTAATAAGGTAGCCAATTCTAAATTGGTGGCCGTAATGCGCCGTGATAGTGCCAAAGCAGCAGATTATGCAAAAAGACACCATGTTCCGAAATGGTATGACAATGCCACTCAACTGATTAACGATCCGGAGGTTAATGCCATTTACATTGCTACTCCACCCCTACAGCACGAAGCTTATACCATCGAGGCTTTAAAAGCCGGCAAGCCGGTATATGTAGAAAAACCTATGACTTTAGATGCTAATGCTGCTCAACGCATGACTGATGCTGCTAATCAGCTAAAGATAAAGCTTTGCGTGGCTCATTATCGCCGTGCACAACCCATGTTTTTAAAAGTTAAAGAACTATTGGCAGCACATACCATTGGCGACGTTCGTTTAGTTAGGTTAAAAATGCTCCAGCCGCCTAACCCCGCACTAATTGCCAAAACAGCCGATAATTGGCGGATCAATCCAGCCATTTCTGGTGGTGGTTTATTTCATGACCTGGCGCCACATCAATTAGATCTCATGACTTATTATTTCGGTGCTGTAAAAAATGCCATGGGCCTTGCCATCAGACAACAGGAAAACACTGGGGTTGATGATCTGGTTGCGGGAAATATCCATTTCGAAAAAGGAGTTGTTTTCAGCGGCACCTGGTGTTTCTCTGTTGCCGCACAAGATCAGGCCGATGTTTGCGTAATTTATGGTTCAAAAGGTAACATCAGTTTCCCAATGTTTGGCAATAAAGTCACGGTTACAACTGATCAAACGGAAGAATTTATATTTAAACCTTTGCAACATGTGCAACAACCTATGATTGAAAAAGTAGTTGATTACTTTTTAGGCAAAAGAGAAAACCCATGCAGTGGCGAAGATGCATTGATTACAATGAAGTTAATGGATGATTTTACGCGGAAGTAAGAGTAATTCGACGAAGGATCATTTTAATTGAACCATGTTAGACATAGATGGGTACTTCTTTTTAGTTTATGCGGTAAAAATGGCTCAACGGACAGTTTACACAGATTTTTGTCGATCTTATCTGTTATAATCCTAAAATTACTGAGAAACTAAAATCTACGTATTATGATGCCTATAATTCTATTGTAAAACGATTTCTTACTGTTTTGTGAAGAGGTGGCATCTTTCTTATCTAATAAATGTGGTAAAATCTCCTTGGGTATTCTCCAAAAATCAGGAGGAGGGTTTTCTTTGAAAATAAACAGATAAAGTTTTAATGTTTCCAAATACCAATCCTGATGTTTATTGTATTCCACAATCCCCCCCACATTGGGATAATGATGTAAATTCCGGCCCAAAACCAACGGGCAGAATTTTTCCCAGTACTCTACCGTATACAACAGGTGCATATGCCATACCTTATCAACCACAATAGAAGGCGATGCCCCGTTCTGCGATATGCAGCAGAGATACACAAAACGCTTATACTCTGCTATCGCCAGCAAAGTAAACCGTCTTGTCCAGCCCTCGGTAACTGCTAATTTCCGTGAAAAAGGGATTGCAAAATCTTCATTATCCGGCGAATAGTTATAAATCCGTTGCCATAAAGGATCGTCTGCGTAATTTACACCTCTTTCATCAGGTAATATCGTTATATATTCAGGTTTCATCATGAATTATTTAGCAGCCACAAGAAACTGAAGATTCATAGATATAAACGGTTTTGGGATAATAATACCGGTTAAGCAACTGGCAGAAATCGTCGAACGTTTCCTGTAGGTCGGTGTCTAATAAATTTAATGTAAAATCCAATGCAGGTGTGGCACCAACAGAAACCGAAAGTTCACGGTTAACAATCTGTATATCGGCTATAACTTTCCATTGGATAAGAGTGGTATGTTCATGGTAATGAATTCCTTCTTCACATACCGTTAATAGCACTGTGTTTTCTTCACGCTTTGCCCAATAACCCACTACTCTTACAGTTACTAATATAAAAGTGAGTACCGCAGAAACATAAAGGGAGATAGATAAGGCCTCTTTTTCTTCCGAAAAAAAGGAAACAAGGGCTATAATGATAAATGTAAACAAAAACATGCTGGCCATAAATGAACAACTGCCAGGGTCCCAAGCCTTTTTATACAAAATCATTTCATCTCTTACCATAAGCTTCAAAATCTGAAGATAAGAAAATAACAGATAAAATTTACGCTTCAGTTTTCGTACCTCAACCTGCAAGGTAACGCTCAATTGTCATTAAGTTATGCCATTCGGCACAAGCAAAAATAATTTAGCCACAGATAGAAAAGATGCACACAGATATGAAAATCTGTGTTTAGCTGTGCTAATCTGTGGTTAAAACTGTTAACTTAACGATATCGGGGTAATGCTTCACCCGCGGCTTAATCGCTAAAATTGTATTTCATTTTTGGGGTTGCAAGGCGCAAAACACTGTCTATAAACCTGATTGTCGGGGAAAGCTCCCGATTCTTCATCGGGACTTGTACCAAAAGCAGGACTGCAGCGCGCTAAGCGTTACTGCCCTTCCATTTCCAAGCAAAATGGACATGACCGATCGATCATCTAAATTTTATTTAAAATGTCACCTCGCAACAATAAAAAAATTATACTATACTTTACCTAAAGTTTCGAAAGTAAAAGTTTTACAGAAGCTCTTTTTTGATAGTTGGGATCGAAATGAACATATTTAATTTTCCCTGAACGATCGATGATATAGGTAGCAGGAACCGGTAAGGTATGTCGGGTATTGCCATTGTTGTCTTCTAAATTTATACCATAACCCTTGTATTTCGTAAAAGTAGCTTCGTCCATCATAAAGTTAACGTTGTAGGCTTTCATAATCTCATCATCTTTATCCTGAAGGATAGAAAAACCAGCACTGGTTTTTTTGATGGTTTTATCGATATTTTCTTTGGTTTCAGGCGTAACACCGATTACATAAGCATCTTTTCCACTTAATAAACTTAAAGAATCTTGCAGCTCTTTAATGTGTTTATTACAATAAGGACACCATTGGCCGCGATAAAAAAACAACACTACAGAACGGTGGGCTTTAAGCGCACTTTTCAAACTCACGGTTTTACCGTTTTGATCCATTCCGCTAAACATAGGTGCTTTATCACCTTCTTTTAAACCTTTTTGTGCCTTTACCTGAAAGGATAATGTAGCAATTAAGCCAACAAATAGTATAATTCTTTTCATTTTATATTTATTTAACAAAAGGCAGGAAAAGCGAGTTCCCTGCCTATTTTTTTTACATTTTACTTTTCGACATTTTTTCTTTAGCCATTTTAGATTTTTCCATTTTGGCTTTTTTCATCGAATCGGTTTTCATTTTATCCATCTTGTTTTTCTCCATTTTGTCCATTTTTTTCTTCTCCATTTTGTCTTGTTTCATTTTAGACATCTTTTCTTGTAATGGACTGTTAACCGAAGCAAAACTTGGTAACGAAAGGCTAGCCACAACTAAAGTGGCCATAAACAATTTTCCTGCTGATCTTAAAATTTGATTTTTCATGTTTTTTATGCGTTTTGTTTATCCCTTAGTCGAAGTAATAACCATAACCTTACAAGAAAAATCAATTTTTATTGATTTCTTTTTCAATCTTTTCTGTTAATGTTTTTTTAAAGGCCTCATCAAGTTTAAAATCAGCATTTCCAAACCCTACAAATACCTTGTTAATTAATATACTCTGCTGTTGATAAATTTTGCATACCGAACAGCCTGCCAAATGTACATGCAATTGTAACGTTTCGGCAGCTGTAATTTTTCCAGCAATTCTTTTTTCGATCAAAAAAGTTGCTTGCCTACAGTTATAGATTATATTTTTTAGCGCGCTCGTCATATCAGTTCCAGTTTTTTTGAAGGCAGGCCCTCAGGTTAAGTTTTGTGCGGTGCATAATTACCCAGAAATTTGCCGCTGTGAGTTTAAGTTCGGTACAGATCAGTTCCGAAGCCAGATCGTCCATATGTTTCATCGAGAATACCGAAAACCATAATCCGGGAAGTTTAGCCAAACATTCATTTAATATGTTCCCCAGCTCTTTCATCATCAAAGGATTGTCTACCTCCAAACCAAATGCTCTCGGGTAATCTTTTTCAGTCCAATGCCCTGATTCTGCATCAAAAAAATCCTGTCGTTCATCTTCTATACCTACTGCCTTTAAATTAATGGCAGATCGTTTTCGGTAAAAATCGGCAATCTTGTTTTTAAGGATGGCTGTTAACCATGTTTTTTCCTCACTATTACCTTCAAAACGGTTTAAACGCTGCAATCCTGCCAAAAAGGTATCCTGCACCAGATCTTTGGCCACATCTTCATCTCTTAATCTCGACATCGCAAATCCATAAAGGTAATCGGCATATTTTTCTACCCAGCTAATTGGATCTGAGTGAAGACTTTTGGCCGTAAGGCCTTTGTCCGTTTCGTTTTGCATTTTTTACGTATCTTATATAAATATAGTGCTTAAATGCTTAGTCGCGAGAAAAGAAACTTCCTTACATATTTTTTTATTTTTTTCTGTAAGGGTTGTGCATCGAAAACGACTAAGCCTAAAATTGATGACCATGATCACAAAAATAGCATTACCTCTTTTGGTGATAAGCCTCCTCAGTGTTGCTTTTATTGCAGATAATAAAACCACACCAAAACCTCAAGCCAAAACAGGTTTTGCAGTTGTAGAACTTTTTACTTCAGAAGGCTGTTCGAGCTGTCCTCCTGCCGATGCATTATTGGCTGAGATCGAAAAAGAAACTCAAAACAAGCCTGTATACTTATTGGCCTTTCACGTAGATTATTGGAACAGGCTGGGCTGGAAAGATAGCTTTAGCAATTCAAAATTTTCTTCCCGACAAAACCAATATGCCGATTGGCTTAACCTTAAAACCGTTTACACACCGCAGGTTGTGGTAAATGGAAGTAAAGAATTTATAGGTTCGGAAGAAAACATTCTTCGTAATAGCATTAAAACGGCACTTGCCAAACCATCCACCGGAAATTTAGCTATTTCAACCAGCAAAACAGACAATGGTAACCTCATGCTAAATTATAACTCAGATCTGCCAACCGACGGTTATTCACTAGCTGTGGCTTTCGTAATTGCAAAAGCAAGTAATCAGGTTTTAAAAGGCGAAAATAAAGGCAAGACTTTAAGCCATGTGCAGATCATAACTCAGTTCGAAACTTTTGCACTGGGAGGAAAAACCAATGGAACTGTAAATGTACAAATGGAGACAGTGAACGGAAAGCGGCCGACAGCGCTGATTGCCTTTTTACAAAACAATAAAACGGGTAAGATAACCGCGGCAACAAGTTTAAGAAACCTGTTAGCTTTGAATTAAGTCGTAAATCCGAGCGATAATCGTCTGCGTTTATATCATAAACAGCCTCAGCATGAAAGTAATTAAAGAAAAACATTCGCTCTTAATGCGATGGACACATTGGGTTAATTTCCCGGTTTTGGCCGTGATGATTTGGAGTGGGCTTTTTATTTATTGGGCCAATGATGCATATGGCATTTCAATATTTGGCTTCAGCTTCATTAAATTTTTCCCTGAATGGTTTTACGATTATTTCCACATTTCAGGCCGACTAGCCGAAGGAATGGCATTTCACTTTCTTTTTATGTGGTTCTTTTTCATTAACGGCTTGCTCTACATTCTTTACACTGTTTTCTCTGGAGCCTGGCGCGAGCTATTACCCAACAAACACTCTTTTAAAGAAGCCTGGCTGGTGCTACTGCACGACTTTCATATCCGTAAAACTATCCCACCGCAAAAGAAATACAATGCTGCACAGCGCATAGTCTATACCGCGATTATATTTATGGGTATTGGTTCTGTAGCAACAGGCCTGGCCATTTATAAACCTGTACAATTTTACTGGCTCTGTTGGCTATGTGGCGGTTATCATTTCGCCAGGATTCTCCACTTTGCTTTAACCATTGGATATGTCTTATTCTTTTTGATCCACATTATTCAGGTAGTGATTGCCGGATGGAATAATTTCAGGGCTGTAGTGGCCGGATTTGAAGTGGTAGAAGAACAAGTCAAGTTTAACCCCGAGCCCCTAATACCTCAAAAACCCGAAGATAAAGATGAAAACAAACCATAAAAAGAAGATTAAGGCTCCATTAACGGTTGAGCAGAAAATCAAGAGACGAACCTTTATTTCGTTTGGGGCATTCGTGGCACTTGGAGGTAGTGCTGCCGCGGGCTGGAATTGGCTTTTAAATGCTCCCGAAGAAACACCGGGCATTACTGGGGGTACCCGTGCTCCTTTACGCAGAGCGCTGAATAAAACAGAACTCTTTTTCCGCAACCTCTTCAGCAATAAACATTTGGTTAAAACTTATCCGATAATGGAAGCTGCAAAAACGCCGAGGGTAAACAGCCTGATTGGTATTGAAGATGATGAAGATTTTGATGTTAGCCGCTGGAAACTCGTCGTAAAACTTAAAAACCTAAAAGATCAACATATCAGCATAGAAGCACTAAAAGCATTACCTAAAACAGAAATTGTTTACGATTTTAAATGTGTAGAGGGTTGGGACGAAATCCAACACTGGGCAGGCGTAAAACTAAGCGACTTTTTATCATATTTTAAGCTCGAGGAAGAAGCTAAAAAACAATATTTGGGCTTAGAAACGCCCAATGGAGCGTATTATGTAGGCCTGGAAAGAGAAAGTATCCTGCATCCACAAACACTACTGGCTTATGAAATGAATGGTAAACCGATCAGCATTGAGCATGGGGCGCCCTTAAGGCTGATTGTGCCCGTTAAGTATGGCATTAAAAACCTGAAAAGAATCGGAACCATGTCTTTTAGCGATAAGAGACCCAGAGATTACTGGGCAGAACAGGGTTACGATTACTATTCAGGTTTATAAACTGATCTTCACTTTAAATTTTGACGGTTTTTAGTTGTTCATCAGGATGACTAGATATACTCCTATTGCAGCTTATTTCGTAGGAATAAACTTCAACGCATAAGAATTCATGCAATATCTTTTACCTGTTGGTTCAGGTCCATCATCAAATACATGCCCCAAATGTAAACCTGTGCTGGCTTCAACAACTTCATCCCTCACCATACCATCTGATTTATCGGTTACAATTTTAATCGTTTTCGGATCTATCGGATTAAAAAAACTCGGCCATCCTGTTCCCGAATCAAATTTTGTATCCGACGAAAATAAAGGTTTGCCTGTAGCGGCACTTACATAAATCCCTTTTTGATGGTTGTTCCAATAAGGGTTTTTATATGGCGTTTCCGTTCCACCGTTTACCATAATTTCGTAGGCATCTACAGAAAGTACTTTTTTCCAGTCTGCTGCCGGCTTTGCTTCCGGATATAAACTGGTCTTATTTTCCATTTTTGCGCCCATTGGCTTGCCCTGGCTACAGGCATTCAATGCAAGCGCCATGAGCGGTATCATCAATAATTTTAACTTTTTCATATTACATTAGTCGTATGGCAAGAACAATCCTTACAAATGGGTTAAACTAAAGCCAAATACCGGCAAAATCAGAAATATGATCTGCTTAGCTATGCTTCTTTTGATACTTTAGGTTTTTCCTCTTCTTGCCCGGCCTTAAATTCTTTTATGCCTTTTCCTAATCCTTTCATTAACTCAGGGATTTTTTTTCCGCCGAACAGTAATAATAGCGCAACTCCAACAATGATCATTTCAGGGCCTCCCAGCAAGGCAGCGATGGTTGTATTCAACATTTCGTTTTTTGTTTTAGTGATATTTACACATACGCATAAAGCGTAGGACTGGTTCTCAATTTCAAATTTAAAACCCCGTCAAAAAAAAACACTCCGATTTAAAGTAATTTCTAAAGTTGTACGTCTACAGTTCCAACAAACCTAAAAACTTTTCTATATGATAGCCGTTTTCAAAACAAATGTATCCACGGATAACGAGTTAAACGTAATCAGCCCATTGCTGAACAGCCAGTTCAAAGAAATTAAATGGAATATCGATTTATGGGATTCTGATAAAATCCTCAGGGTAGATTCGCCAAGAGATTGGACAAAAGAAATCACCGAACTCTTTAACAGTATTGGTTTGCGCTGTATTAACCTCGAAATTTTTCATTCCGAGCCTTTTTAAGCCTGGATATCACATTCTAGTGGTGTCAGATATTACTATCTGACACTGAATCTCTTTCTCAAAGATAATAAGCATTGGAGTTGCTATTGCAATTCCACATTGGAATTTACTTTATCAGTCAGATGGTAACATCTGACTGCACAAATGACTGCCCAAATTAGAATCAAAAAATCCAGGCTTTTTATTCGTAATACTTCTTTAAAAGGTATATCTTCCCTTTGCTTTGGCTATTTGTAATAGATTATCATTAAATTGCATCATCTATTTATTGCATCAATCCCTAATGAAAGAAATTACCGATATCATAAAGGCATATCAAAAAGCAACGAAGGAAAAGAAAAAAACAGCCCTTGCTACGGTAGTTAAGGTAGAGGGTTCTTCTTACCGCAGACCTGGTGCAAGAATGTTGATTACTGAAGATGGCCAGTTAACAGGCGCCATTAGTGGCGGTTGTTTAGAAGGCGATGCGTTGCGAAAAGCACTTTCAGCAATTGTACAGCAAGAAAACAAATTAATTACTTACGACACCACAGATGAAGATGATGCCAAATTTGGCGTTCAACTGGGCTGCAATGGCATCGTACATATTTTGTTCGAACCCATTATAGAAGCAGATGAGCTAAATCCCATTGCCATTTTAACCGCATTGCAAAGCAAAAGGGAAAATGCAGTTTTAGCAATACTTTTTTCCCTAACAGATAAGCTGCAGTTGGGTACAAGTATGCTTTTTAGAAATGAACCTATTCTATCTAAAATCCCCGAAGCGATCTTCAATGAGACAATTAAAGATATCCTTGAAGTTTCTGAATATAAGACCACGGCAATTAAAGCTTATAATTTTAACAACCAACAGATTGATGCCTTTCTCGAGTTTATCCAACCCCCAATTTCATTGATTATAGCAGGCGCAGGCAATGATGCACAGCCTTTAGCCGAAATGGCTTACCTTTTAGGCTGGGAAGTAACTGTGATAGATGGAAGACCTACACATGCTACGCCACAACGTTTTGCAAATGCAACCAAGGTTTTGGTAAGCAAACCCGAAAATGTGTTAGCTCAAATTCAGATAGATGAACAAACGGCTTTTGTATTGATGACCCATAATTACAATTACGACCTCGAACTACTTAAGTATCTATTGGGCACAAATGCTCCCTATATCGGCACACTTGGACCAAAGAAAAAACTAGTTAGGATGTTAGATGAACTGGATTTGGCAACGCCAGCAAACCAAACACGTGTGCATGGTCCGGTTGGATTGGATATTGGCGCAGAAACTGCAGAAGAAATCGCCATTTCCATCCTAGCCGAGATTAAATCTGTTTTTACAGGTGCTTCGGCCATGTTTTTAAAAGAGAAGAAAAAACCGATCCATGTTTACGAATTAAAAAACAATTAAGCATTGAAAACGGGCATTATCATATTGGCAGCAGGTAGTTCTTCACGTTTGGGAAGACCAAAACAGCTTTTGGATTACAAAGGGAAAACGCTCTTGCAAACCATAATAAATGAAGCTTTAGAAACAAGTTGCAGACCCGTTATCACTGTTTTAGGTGCAAACGCTAAAGAAATAGCCAGCCAGCATCAGCATGATCAGGTTAATTTCGTTATCAATGAAAGTTGGGAAAATGGAATGGCATCGAGCATTGTAGCCGGGCTTTCAGCTATAATCAGAAATAATAGCGAAATTGAAAGTATCATTATTGCTGTAGCCGACCAGGCTTTTATAAAAATGAGTAACTTTAATAACTTAATCGAAAAGCAGAAAGAAACAGGTAAAAATATAATTGCCAGCACCTATTCCGAAACGATAGGAACTCCTGTCCTCTTCAAAAAAGATTATTTTGAAGCACTTTTATCGCTCACAGGAGCAGAAGGAGCAAAAAAGATACTCAAACAATATCCTCAGGATGTAGAAACAGTTGTTTTTGAACATGGAGAAATTGATATTGATACAGAAACAGATTATAACAATTTAATTAGCCAGCAATGATAGCAGATTCTTTTGGAAGAATACACGATTACCTGCGGATATCGCTTACCGATAACTGCAATTTTCGCTGCTTTTATTGCATGCCAGAGGAAGAATACGACTTCACCCCTGCCTCCCGGCTTATGCAAACCGACGAAATTATTAAGCTGGCAGAAATTTTTGTGGCCAATGGCGTAAAAAAAATCAGGCTTACAGGTGGTGAACCCTTGGTGCGAAAAGATGCAGCCCAAATTATTGCTGCATTAGGCAAACTTCCGGTTGAGCTCGTGATTACGACAAACGGAACCCGCATTGCCGAAATGTTGCCTGTATTAAAAGAAGCAGGCATTAAAACCATTAATATTAGTCTGGATACATTACAGCCTGAGAAGTTCTTTATGATTACCCGAAGGGATGTTTTCCATCAGGTACGCAGTAATATCGAACTGCTTTTGCAGCATAAAATCAAGGTAAAAGTAAATATGGTGGTGATGAAAGGGCTTAATGATAACGAAATCAATGATTTCATCAGCTGGACTAAACACAATCCCATCCAGATCCGATTTATTGAGTTCATGCCCTTTAGCGGTAACAAATGGACGAGCAATAAGATGTTTTCTTTAGATGAAATCCTATCCGTGGTTGAAAAAGATTTCACCGTATTACCTGTTAAAGGAGAACCGCATGATACGGCTAAAAGTTTCATGATCCCCGGTCACGAAGGCTCGTTTGCCATTATCAGCACCATGACCAATCCTTTTTGCGATACCTGTAACCGCATGCGCTTAACTGCAGATGGCAAACTCAAAAACTGCCTTTTTTCGGATAGTGAAACCGATCTGCTTACGGCATTGCGGAAAAACGAAGATGTGCTTCCACTAATCCAATCGGCCATTTGGAGCAAAAAGAAAGCATTAGGTGGACAGTTGGTAAGCGATTTCGAAAAAATTGACGCTACTACCATTCAAAACAGAAGTATGATTACCATTGGAGGATAAAATTTTCATGATTAGCGTTAAAGAAGCAAAAGACCTCATTTCTAAACACATCATAACACTCAATCCCATTTCAATCGATTTGGCAAAGGCATCAGGACACATTCTTGCAGCGGATGTTTATGCTAAATACGATATTCCTGCATTTAGCCAGTCATCGATGGATGGTTATGCCATCAAATTCGAAGATCACGAACAAGAACTCTCCTTAATTGGCGAAATGGCCGCAGGAACGGCAACCACCATGAGCATCCAAAACGGCGAAACCAGCAGGATATTTACAGGTGCCCCTTTACCAGGAGGAGCTGATACTGTGGTAATGCAAGAAAAAATCACACGCAGAGAAGGAAAAATCACCTTACAGGATCCAAATTTAAAGCTTGGCTTAAACGTACGGGATAAAGGTTCAGAAATTATGGCCGGAGCATTGGCAATGGAAAAAGAGAGCCTGCTCAGTCCTGCCGCTATTGGCTTTCTGGCCGGGATTGGTATTAACAAAGTTAGCGTTTATCCCATGCCAAAGATTTCGATTATTGTAACAGGGAAAGAATTACAACAACCAGGAAAAACACTCGAATTTGGACAGGTGTACGAATCGAATTCCTATTCGCTTTCTGCAGCTTTAAAACATGAAGGCATTGAGCAAATTGCCGTTTACGAAGCTGATGATGATCTGGAAATCCTTAAAAACGTATTGCAAAATGCAATAGAAAACAGCGATGTTGTGCTGCTAACCGGAGGTGTAAGTGTGGGTGATTATGATTTTGTTATCGAAGCCGCTGCACATTGTGGCATCAAACAGATTTTTCATAAGGTAAAGCAGAAACCTGGCAAACCTTTGTTTTTTGGCACAAAAGATCAAAAATTAATATTCGGACTTCCGGGTAACCCATCATCTGTACTCAGCTGCTACTATAATTACGTATTGCCATCCATCAAATCCTTATCGCATAAAAGCAATAGTGTACTTGAAGTTCAGGCAAAACTTACCCATTCCTATTCCAAAGCTGCAGGGCTTACACATTTCCTGAAGGGCAAATATGAAAATGGGCTGGTTACCCCGCTCAGTGCGCAGGAATCGTATCGATTAAGCTCATTTGCGCAGGCCAACTGCCTGATCTGCCTTAATGAAACACAAGAACAATTAAAAAAAGGCGACATCCTAACCGTAATGATTTTACCAAACTAAACCATGCAAGAAAGTTTTATCCTCTTTTACTGTTTGCTTTTTATTGTAGCCTTTTTATACGCCTCTGTTGGGCATGGTGGCGCAAGCGGTTACCTCGCATTAATGGCCATTTTTGCCGTTTCACCGGCCATTATGAAACCTACAGCACTATTGCTCAATCTTTTTGTTTCCTCCACTTCATTTATCCAATTTTACCGTGGCGGTCATTTTAAGTGGAAAACCTTTTGGCCTTTTGCGCTTGCCTCTATTCCGCTCTCTTTTGTGGGGGGGATGATAGTAATCGAAAGTTCTATTTATAAAAAGATTTTGGGTGTGCTGTTACTCCTCCCGGTCATCCGTTTTTTCTTCTTTAAAAATACCGATCCAAAAGATTTCAAACCATCGAACATTCCGCTATCGCTTGCCATTGGCGGTATTATCGGCTTACTTTCGGGCATGATCGGTATTGGTGGAGGCATTATCCTTTCTCCTATCCTATTGCTTTTAAAGTGGACAGATCAAAAACAGACTGCGGCCATCAGCGCAGCATTCATCTTTGTTAATTCGGTTGCTGGTTTAGGCGGCCAACTCATTAAAGGCTTCGAATTTAACAGCCATATGCTCGCTTATGTTTGCGTAGCTTTCGTGGGTGGCATTTGTGGCGCTTATTTTGGCGCTTTAAAATTCCCGCAAACCGTTTTAAAGAATGTTCTGGCCTGTGTATTGGCGCTGGCCGCTTATAAATTACTATTTACACATGCATAATATGAAATACCTTATCATCGGCTTGTTATTTTTAAGTTTTGCTGTAAATGCACAGGAGAGCAAGCAATTTGTAGTCGAAGGAAAGGTTAAGGCTCCATTAACAGTTACTTTAGACAATTTAAGTGCTTATAAATCCGTTAGTTTGGATAGTATGACAATTTTTAACCACTTGATGCAGCGTAAAAGCAGCATTAAAAACATTAAAGGTGTGCTTTTGAAAGATATTTTGGCCAAGGTAGAAATAGATGCCAGCGTTCCAAAAAAATTAAGTGAATATTACCTGGTTTTTACTGCAACCGATAATTATAAGGTGGTGTACTCGTGGAATGAAATCTTTAATTCGCCTACGGGAAATCAAGTGCTGGTTTTAACCGGTTACGATATCAATCCTGCCAAGGCTGAAAAGGGAAATATCGCCATTATTACACCAAGCGATTTCGCAACAGGAAGAAGATTTATAAAAGGATTGAGTAAAATCAGCATCTTACAGGTAAATTAGCAGCATGAAACCATCATGAGCAAACACTCACAACGATAATAAACCGAGCCTGCGAGCGCTTGAACACAAAAATCAAATAGAAAACTTGTGAAAAATATGCTCATGATCGCTTCATCACCGATAAAAACAAAAATATACAGATGAAAATCGAATTGATCAGTTTTGGCAAGATTTCCGAGTTTATTAACAATCAAAATATTGAGGTTGATGGCATTGCTGATACCGATACGTTTAAACAGTATCTAGAAAATCAGTTTCCTGCTTTAAAAAGCATGAAATATAAACTTGCCCTGAACAAAAATATCGTTCAGGAAAATACCGAAATCACCAACAATGCTATAATAGCCATAATGCCACCTTTTTCTGGCGGATAAACGATATGAGTGCAGAACGATACAACAGGCAGATTATCCTTAAAGGATTTGGAGAGGAGGCACAACAGCAGCTTTTAAGGGCAAAAGTACTTGTAATTGGTGCTGGTGGCTTGGGTTGTCCTGCGCTGCAATACCTCGCTGCTGCCGGCATTGGCCATATTGGTCTAGTTGATGACGATACCATTTCATTATCCAATTTACATAGACAGATTCTTTTTACAACGGCTGATATCGGGAAACTGAAAGTAGAGGTTGCAGCAAAGCGCTTGCAGGAGATGAATACACAGATCGGGATTATCCGCCACCCCATCCGCTTGCAGAAAAATAATATTCTCGATATTCTATCCAGATACGATTACATATTGGATGGTACAGACAATTTTGAATCCAGGTACCTGATTAACGATGCCTGTGCACTTTTGAACAAACCGCTTATATTTGCTGCAGTTTCAGGTTTTGAGGGCCAGTTAGCCGTATTTAACACCCCCGATCATTTAACACCCAGCACCAATTACCGAGATCTTTTCCCCATTCCACCCGATAAAGGAGAAGTGGCCAATTGTGCCGAAAATGGCGTTCTAGGTGTATTGCCAGGCATATTGGGTACTATGGCAGCCGCAGAAACCATTAAATTGATTGCCAAAATCGGGCAGCCGCTCACCAATAAAATTTTAAGTTACAACTTACTTACACAAGAACAATATACCATCAAAATCAGTCACGGAGGCGGTTATACCCTTCCCAAAACTGTTGATGAATTTTTAAATATGGATTATCAGGATACGAGCGAAGGGCCACAGGGATATGCAGAAATTGATGCCAGCGAACTGGTTAAACTTCAGCAGTTAGAATCGACAATTTTAATCGACGTACGCGAAAGGCACGAAGTACCCATACTGGATAAACAGATCTTTACGCAGGTACCAATGTCAGAATTTGGCGCCTTTATGAGTAAAGAATTTTATCAAAAACATGTGGTTCTGATTTGCCAGCACGGCATCAGAAGTGTAGCCGCAGCAGAGGCCATGCAGGAAAAATATGGCGATGCAAAAAAAATATACAGTTTAAAAGGTGGTATCGTAAAATGGAGAGATCATTTTCTCAAACCCTAACATGAGCGAAAAAAAAATAAAAAACATATTTGTAAATGGCCCAATCGAACCTGCTTTTATAGCCGACAGTATTGCCAAACACAATAGCAAAACAGCTATTGGAGGCCATAGTATTTTTATGGGCCAGGTGAGAAAAGATGAAATTGAAGGCAAATTTGTTGCAGCGATAGCATATACCGCATACGAAGACCTCGCCCTCGAAAAAATGCACCAGATCAGGGAAGAAATCTTCGAAAAATACCCACTCAATTGCATGCATATTTATCATAGTTTGGGAACAGTTAAAACAGGCGAAATCTGCCTTTTTGTTTTCACCTCATCGGCACACCGTAAACCGGCAATGGCGGCCTGTACTGAAGTTGTAGACCGGTTAAAAGCAGAATTACCGATCTGGGGAAAAGAAATATTCGAAGACGAAACCCACCAGTGGAAAGAAAATATCTAATATGGTAAACATCACAAAAAAATCCAACACCTTAAGGATTGCCATTGCAACCGCTACTGTAAGGGTATCGAAGCAAGAAACCATTGATGCTGTTAAGCAACGCAAAATCCCCAAAGGCGATGTATTTGAATTTGCCCGTGCAGCAGGTTTATTCGGCGTAAAAAAAACCAGTGACGTAATTCCCGATTGTCACCCGCTTCCAATTGAATACACGGCCATTACCTACGAAATTGTGGGTTTAACCATCATGATTACAGTAGAAGTACATACCATTTATAAAACAGGTGTAGAAGTCGAAGCCATGCATGGTGCTTCGGTTACGGCTTTAACCATGTACGATATGTTAAAACCGATTGATAAAGGTGTTGAAATAGAAAACATCAGGCTATTAAAAAAATCGGGAGGAAAATCGGATCTAAAAAATGCCAAATTCCCTGAACTAAAAGCGGCAGTTGTAGTTTGTTCAGACTCTGTTTTCGAAAACAAAGCACAGGATAGCGCTGGTAAAGCGATTATTTCGAGATTAGCCCAATGGGACATCAGTGCCGGGAAGTATGAAATCGTACCTGATGAAATCAATATCATTCGGGATAAAGCCAGCGAGTTAAGCAAAGATGGCTACGATTTAATCATTTTTACCGGAGGAACCGGCCTATCCCCCCGCGATGTAACTCCAGAGGCCATTGCTCCTTTAATTGACCGTAATATCGATGGGATTATGGAAACTGCGAGACGTTACGGACAGGAACGCATGCCTTATGCCATGCTTTCGCGTGGCGTAGCTGGTTTTATTGGAGAAACATTGGTGCTTACCTTCCCTGGCTCAAAACGTGCTGTAGAAGAAAGTATGGATGCCTTATTTCCTCAGGTTTTGCATTTATTTAAGGTAATTAAAGGCGAGAAACATTAGTTAGGATAAATCGTCAAAGTAGGTTATAAACCACCGGCTTTAGGATTAGTCAAATCTTTCGCTGTGTCAGTCTGAGCCTGTCAAAGACCTTCAATTTTTGTCAAATCAAAAAATGATTATCCTTCGACAGGCTACCATTGGCGTTATTGCAATTGCTTACCAATAAGATATTAGCGACACTATACATTCCCACCCAGCTAGGCCACAGCACCGTATCCCCGTTCTACTTTAATCCGGCCTAACAAATTTTTCGGATTCCGCAGACCCAGCCACACCACTGACCTCTAAAGAAAAATTTTAAGCCGGCATTTTTTGTTTTTTCATGGGCTTTTATGTTTTTAACGGCATTCAAGCTAGCTACGCTGGTCTTTTTGATGCCAAAAAGAAAGAGCCTTTCGGCGGCGGTGAGCCGAGGCAAGAATGAGCCGCTGGGCAAAAAAGGATATGCTTCATTCATATTGATTTTTATACAATAAATTATCCCTCAGGATGACATCTCTTTTTTAACATATAGGCTGTATACGACTTTCAAAACAAAACCTTTGCCTACATCAACAAATATTAAATCTAAACAGCAAAATGTTTTTTGTGATAAAAAATTAAGTCCTATTTTTGCGGCATGTCGTCTAAATATAAGATTTTATACTTTTTCCAAAATTCTGATACTGCTATTCTAGAAATTCAACGTCTTGGTCTGCCCGACAATGCAGATGCAGAAGCGACCTACCACTGGCTTTACTTTGATAAAATTACAGGCTCATTGATTAAATTATGGTTCAGGTCGATGGATTCTTCTACCGAAATTGAAGAACGTTATTTTGAGCAGGGTTATCTTAAATTCAATAAAACAGAGGCTACATATATTGAAAAACACAATTCTTCGCAACAAAAACTCAATAACATGGGCAATAGACCTATTGGAGATGAAATAAGTGCTTTATTAGAAAATTACCTGAAATAATTAGGATTTAGGCCACTTCTGGCAGTTCTGATTCTAAACCTACTTTACTTAAAGGATAACGAGAGGCGTGGAAATCTTGTAGCGACTTACAAAAACCAGGATACCATTCTTGTTTTTGCATACTTTCTAAAAGTTGTGCACAGGAGAGCACATCCGCATCAGCCTGATGCAGCGCATGGGCAACAAAATTAACCACATCCCAAATGCCTTCCATCATAAAAAACCTAAATGTAGATAGGATTGCAGACCACTGTACTTTTTTGGCTTGTAGCAAAAAGAACCGTGAAACAGGACTACATAAACGTTTAAAGGCCATATAATCCTCTTCAGCACCTGATAAGTTTAAAAGGCCATCCTTATAAGGGAGATTTACAATTTCTGCAGCAATTTTATCACGGCCATGGAAATAAACACTTCCTGCACAGATGGAAGATATCGATATCAGGGATAAATGATCGTAAATTTCGGGATGCATTTTCAACTTTCCATTCCGTACAAATACCAGTCCGCCCTTTTTAGTTGCTCCAACCTTTGTATTCATGGCCGATAAACTTAAGAGCTCAAATTCGCCCGCAAAGTTAAGTGCTGTTACAAACTGTGCTGCAGCCATAAAAGTACCCCGATCAAGAGGTTTGTTGTTTATAACAGGTTCCTGAATTGAAAAAATAGAAAGTTGCAAAAATATTTAATTTGTTTGGTTCCGGCCGACAAGATCGACATTAGCAAAAATAAAAATCCAATTCAGAAAACAGCTATAGCGATAACGTCTAAAGCAGCTCAGATCGGTAATCAGCTAGAAATGAGCAGGAAATTTTTTCAACCTTTTTGTTCAGTAAATGATGTACCCGGTTTCGATGGCGTAATAAAATATAAGGACAAAAAAAAGCAGGACTAAATCCTGCTCAAAATCTTTTGGGGAAAGAATTAAACAACTCTTACTTTCACTGCATTAAGGCCTTTTTTGCCTTCTTGAACTTCGTATTCAACTGTATCATTCTCTCTGATTTCGTCAATCAGGCCTGATGCATGCACAAAAATCTCAGATCCGCTCTCTTCTTTAATAAAGCCAAAGCCTTTTTCTGAGTTAAAAAATTTTACTGTTCCGTTTTTCATTATACTGGATGTTTTTAAATTAAAAACCAAAAATAGGATTAAAACCCAAAAACCAAAATTACTGGCAAACAAAATTGCTAATTGTGCACAAAAAGATTTACAACTGTAAAGATTACGGCTGCCATTTTACAGTCTGAGGTATTAACCACGAGTGTTTACGGGCATTAAAAAGATTTTCCTTGTGTAATGGAAGAATACCAATTAATAGGATGCGACCTTAAGTTCATGCCATCACTCTCAATATGATACAAGATAATGGGCATACTGAAATCGACAAAACGTTCTACCTGTCTGGAAAGTTTACCGAGAAAATCCATGCTCGATATGCCTTCCTTTAAATGAACATAAATTACACTGCCTGTTTTAAACTCAAAGCGTTCTACCACTCCTGGCCACTCTGCTTTTATCCTGGTGAGGAAAGCTTTGATTTTGGTTTCTTCTTTTAGATTTTCCATAAGCTTATCAGGTTTTTTAATATATGCTAATTTAAAAAATTATTCCAAATAAGATTAATTGTAACAGGACCTATACAATTATAGATGTAATTACTGTTGAGGCTAAATGCAATGAAGAATCTTTAATTAATTGCTAAATTCTCCTCCCCTTTATCGTCATTCCCCTGCAGACGGAAACCTAATACTACTTACCAACCAAACACCTTGTCAAAGCATTAAGATCCCCAATCAAGTTGGAATGACAATATATTCTCCTAATTCGTCATTCCCGCGCAGGCGGGAATCTTAATGCCACTCACCAACCTTGTCAAAGCATTAAGATTCCCAGTCCGGCTGGGAATGACGCCACCAATTAACTACTGATTACTTAGCCGAAACGATTTCTATATTTCCATTTTCTAGTCCTTTACCTTTAACATTTAATTGTATCGTCCCACCTTTCTTGTTTGATTGTACCACTACCACCAGTTTTCCGCTGAATAATTTCATAGTTGGTTTTACAAACGATTCCAAAGAAGTAGCATCGCCATTACAAACCGCTTTAAATGTCCCCGCTCCTTTTACTTCAAAGTTTAAAGCATTGGTGGCTGTTGGACAAGGTATACCGTTTTGGTCAACTACCGATACGGTTACAAAAGACAGATCTTTTCCGTCGGCCGTAATCTCTTTTCTATCCGGTGTTAACACAATTTTATAAGGTTTACCCGCTGTAGTTACCTTTTCTTCAGCTACAGGTTTTCCATTGCTGTCAAAAGCTACAACCTTTAAGGTTCCTGGTTCGTATTTTACATCCATCCACATCAACCTGTAGCGGTTCTGTGGTGTTGATTTATCTTTTTTACGTACCCCCAAACTTTTACCATTCAAGAAAAGTTCGGCACTATCATAACTGGTGTAAACAAAAACCGGCGTAGTTTGACCTTCTCTTCCTTCCCAGTTCCAATGTGGCAGTAAATGTAAGGTTGGCGCAGCTTTATTCCAACGGCTTCTGTAGAGGTAATAACGGTCTTTGGGTAAACCTGCCAGATCAGAAATCCCAAAATAAGAACTTCTTGATGGCCAGCTGCTATCATAAGGGGTTGGTTCGCCGAGGTAATCGAAACCTGTCCAAACAAATTCTCCAATTACCCATGGTTTATCGTCCTGCATTACAAAGTCATCGTCAGGTACATTAGACCAGCTACAATATTCAAGATCATAAGAAGAAGACTGAAAATCAGGATATTGTTTATCAAATCCTTTTGCAACCGGAAATTTATATATCCCCCGGGAGCTTACCGTTGATGCTGTTTCAGACCCAAGGATAAAACCCTGCGGAAAAACCTTATTGGCTTCTTCGTAAAGATGTACCCGATAATTTAAGCCTGGAATATCCATTAATGCACCAAAACCCGATTGCATGGTTGCCTTCACCTGATCCATCCCTACGGTAACAGGACGTGTAGGATCTTCGCGGTGGAAAATTTCCTGAAGCCATTTAGCCCTTTTAACACCTTCGGCACCAAACTGATCGGGTACTTCGTTTCCTGAGCTCCACATCACAATACAGGGGTGATTTTTATTGGCCTGTACCAGATTTACAATATCCTTTTCGGCATCGGTATTAAAATATAAATGGTAACCATTTTCTACCTTGGCCTTCGCCCATTCATCGAAACTTTCGGCAAGAAACATGAATCCCATTTCATCGCATAACTCCAACTGTTCGGGTGATGGCATGTTGTGCGAGCTCCTGATGGCATCGCAGCCCATTTCTTTCAAAATCGTTAATTGTCTTCTTAAAGCCGCTGTATTGATAGCAGCCCCAAGCGGGCCAAGATCGTGGTGCAGGCAAACGCCTTTAAATTTTCTTACCTGGCCGTTCAGGCTAAATCCTATACCTGCACTAAAATTGATCGTTCTTATCCCAAATCTTGTTTTCACTACATCTTTCAATACCCCACCCTCATATACGCTCGATACCGAAGTATATAAATAAGGCCTTTCGGGGCTCCAAAGTTTGGGATTGCTGATTTCTATATTTTGATCGGTTTCATTTCCAAAGATCGATTTCGCTGTATCAATTGCCACCTGCTTACCTAAGCTATCTAAAATCTGCGTAACCAAACGAACACCTTTATCTGTTAATTTGGTTTTGATATTCACTTTGGCAAATTCTTTCTTTACTATTGGGGTCGTTACTGTGATCCCCCATTGTTCGATGCTTTTTTCAGCTTTGATGATTAAATGCACATTCCGGTATAAACCTGCTCCAGGGTACCAACGAGAAGATTTCGGCATATTTTTAAGATGGATAGCCAATAAATTACCGGTCGTTTTTAAGTCGTTAGTAATGTCGATATAAAAGTAATTGTAGCCATAATTCCATTGTGCAACCTGTTTCCCGTTCAGGTACACACGAGGTTCGCTCATGGCGCCATCTATCTGAAGCAACACTTTCTGGTTTGGTTTAAGCGCTGGGAGATTCAGTTTTTTCCGGTACCAGCCTTCTCCAATATAAGGTAAGGCTCCTGTTCTGCCCGTTTTTTCAGTGGCCTTGCTTTCGCCGTTCTGAGTGATGGCGGTTACCTGTTTGTCTATTTCCTTATCAAAAGGTCCGCTAATGGCCCAATCGTGCGGAACAGAAACATTTTCCCAGCGGGTATCATTAAAAGTGACTTCGGCAGCATTCGGGAAATTTCCTTTTGAGAATTTCCAGCCTTCATCTAAGAGGATTTCGGTTCTTTGCGCAGCAGCATTTAAATAAAAAATACCCACTAAAAAAAGTGGTAATAATATTTTTTTCATCAGAGATTATTTAGGATAAATTCGACAGCAATATAACTTCTTTTTAAGTTAACACCATATCAAATTATTCCCAGCTTTCAGTTGTTTTAAATTGATTGCAGCTTTGCAGAACTAAGTAAGGATGCCGAAGTAGAATATCAGCAATATCTTTTGGATTGTCATTTTCAGAACAAGACTATTAAAGTAAAAAAGCCCTTCAATCCTGAGAGGGCTTTTTCATAGTCGTCTATCCCTATAAGTAGGAAGTTCAAAACTAATTAATGCCTTTAATATTTTTAGGGGTTGAATAAACTGAACAGAAAAATTTTTCATGTTAATTCATTCTTAGTTTTGTCGGCTTTGCATGCCCTTAAAAGACTATAATGAACTATTACTCTATCCCTTTTGCATTCGTTGGAATAACGTACAGCGATTTTGAAGCCGTAATAAAAAGCATGTTTTTGTCTTTTCCACCAAAACAAATATTACCGCACCACTCTTCGGGAATATCAATATGGCCGATTTTTTCGCCAGTAGGCTTGTAAATATTCACTCCTTTTCCGGTTACATAAATATTTCCATTACTGTCTAAAGTCATTCCATCAGAATGCTGGTTAAGGAAAATTTGCTTATCCGTTAACCTCGCATCAGCACCAATACGATAACGATAAGTTTTATTGGCATTCATATCGGCCACATACAAAAATTTACCATCCGGAGTACCTACAATACCGTTAGGCTTGATAATATCGTCCGTCGCGATAATGGCTTCCTTTTTCCCTTTCGGAAGATAATATACTTTTTGACCTTGAATCTCAGGCGATTTCCTGATCCAGTAATCGCGCTGATAATAAGGGTCAGTAAAATAAATGCCTCCTTTAGCATCCAACCAGATATCGTTTGGCCCGTTTACCTTTTTGCCTTCATAATCGCTGAAGAGCACTTTTATCTTTTTGTTTTTATCGATAGACCAGATCTGATTATTCTCGTCGGCACAAACAATCAGGTTACCTTTTTTATCGAAATAAGTACCGTTTGCCCTTCCCGATTTGTCCATATACAGGCTCAGTTTGCCATCAATACCATATTTCCAGATTTTATCATTAGGCTGATCAGTAAAAAACACGTTTCCCTGTTTATCAACTGATGCACCTTCTGTAAACTTAAATTGTGAAGAAATCAACTTTAAACTATCCTGAACAAAAAGGTTTTGCCCTTTGCTTTGCGCAAAGGAGATGGTGCTTAAGGCCGAAAGCGCCAAAAAGAAGAAATATTTTCTCATTTGTATTTTTTTTTACCTGATAGGTTTATAAAGATATCAACTTACCCTTTTCCCTTTCAGTAACATATTTAATGCATCGTTCAGCGTTCCGGCTTTTTGCACTTCGCCTTCATTTACAAAATAAATTTCGTCAGCGTTTTCGATGGTGTTTAAACGGTGCGCAATAATAACAAGCGTGGTTTCTTTCGACAGTTTATTTAAAATGCTACCTAAAAGTTGTTCAGTAATGGTATCGATGTTGGCTGTAGCTTCATCAAGGATTAACAGTTCAGGATTTCTTAACACCGCACGCATAAAGGCAATCAACTGTTTCTGACCCAAACTTATACTGTCAGATCCTGAAGTAATCTGTGTATTCAGCCCTTCGTCAAATATGGCTAAAAGTGCATTTAAGTTGGCTTCTTCAATTATTTTCTCTAGCTGCGCATCACTTACGTCCTTATATTGACTATTGCCATACAAAATATTCTCTTTTACCGTTCCGGTAAATAAAAATGGTTCCTGTAAAATGAATCCGATTTTTTGTGTTCTTTCCTCAGCAGAAAATGAACGGATATCTTTACCGTTTAATAAAACCGTTCCTTTAGTGGCATCATACAAACGCGAAATTAAAGAAGCAGTAGTGGTCTTTCCTCCTCCGGTTGGACCAATCAAAGCATAAGTTTTTCCTTTTTCGAACCTGAGGTTAATGTTATGGAGGATTTCTTTACTGTCGTCATAAGAGAAATGCACATTTTTAAACTCAAGCAAAGCATCAGAAGTGATATTTCCGTCAACTTTAACCTGTTTTAGGTCACTCTCTAATGATAAGATCTGCGATATCCTGTCCCAACTGGCCATAGCCACCTGAAAACTTGTCCAAAGGGCAGCCAATTGCCTTAGCGGATTATAAAAATTGGTGGTATAAGCAATATAACTCACCAATAAACCCAATGTAAAGTTGCCAGTGGAAATCAGGTAAATACCGAATAATAAGGTGATCAGCTGTGCAATGCTCGATAACAAACCGTAAACCGGCACAAAAATATTATTGGCTAAACCCGCACCTATGGCTGTTTTATAGTTTTCGGTATTGGCTTCATTAAAACGTTTCCTAAAATAATCCCTGCGGTTAAATGCAATAATCACTTTAAAGTTGTTGAGGCTTTCCTGTATTTCGGCACTCATTCCGCCAACACTTTTTAAGTTTTTGGCATTTTTTCCTTTTACCCAGGGTGATAAAGCCATCGTAAAAAGAACGATCACCACCGCAGGCGAAAGTGTTGCGGCGCCTAGTTCTAAATTAATCGAAAGCAAGAAAATACCGGCACCGATCATGGTTACAATACTGCCTATAAACTGCATTAACGACTGTGAGAAAAACTGGTTCAGCTTATCGGTATCATTATTCACCCTCGAAATCAGATCACCAGCTTTGTTCTGATTAAAAAATGAAACCGGTAACTCCTGCAGTTTATTAAAAATGGCATTACGCAAAGTGTATAACATCCGCTGGCCTACTCCACCCATCAACCTGGTTTGGGTGTAACCGGTAACCATAGCAATCATATACATCACTAACAGTATACCACCAAAAATAAGCACACCATGAAACTGTTTGGTGCGGATATAGGTATCAACCGTGTGGCCTACCAATAATGGTCCCAAAAGCAACAGACCTGAGTTAACCAAAATGGCAATCAGCGCCAGCCAAAGGTTCTTACGTTCAGCCGAGATCAGTTTTAGCAGGCTTTTCAGCGCCTTCAAAGTAGATTGCTTTTCCTGCCTGGTGTTAAGCTGGTTAAGATTGTAGTTCATAATTACTGGTGCTCTGTTGTGAATTGTAAATCTGAACATATTCAGGACTGCTTTTTAGCAATTCCTGATGGGTTCCTTCTGCAATGATTTCGCCCTGCATCAGCAAGATCACTTTATCGTAATGTTCAACAGAAGCTATTTTTTGTGTAATGGAAAGTAAAGTTAAACCAGGATAATTTTGTTGGATGTTCTCCAAAATCCTTTTCTCGGTATTGGTATCAACACGGGCTGTAAAATCATCAAGCAATAAGATCTTCGGATTCACCGCTAAAGCCCTGGCCAGCATAATCCGTTGTTTTTGTCCACCCGAAAGGCTGTTTCCACGTTCTGAAACGATAGTATTCAATTGATCAGGTAAGGCATCTACAAAATCTTTAAGTTCGGCAGTAGCTATTGCTTTAGCAAGCGATTCATCTGTAACGGTGTCGCTAAAGGCAATATTTTCCCTGATGCTCATGTTGAACATAATGCTGTCCTGAAATACGAAGCCAACCTGTTGGTGAAAATTCTCCTGGTTGTACTTTTTAATTTCTTGGTTATCGAACAGCACCGCACCAGAATCTGCTTCAATAAGACCTGTTAAAATATAAAGTAATTGTGTTTTACCTGCAGCTGTAGGGCCGATAATGGCCGTTTTAGAACCTGCTTTAGCCGAAAATGAAACCGATTTTAAAACTGGTTTTTGCCCGAAACTCAAATTAAGATCTTTCGCTTCTACTTCCCCTCGTAATTGTGTGCTTAGCGTACCTGGATGTTTGATCTCAGCAGCATTCAGCACGCTTTCTATCCTTTGGTAAGATGCCGTAGCCTGCGCAATTACATTGCTCATAAAACCGATTACCAAAATGGGAAATATAATGAGGGTGAGGTAACTGCTAAAAGCGGTAAATTCGCCCAGGGTCATCGAATTGGTAATTACAAAGTGACCACCCAGTACCAGAATGCACAAACCGGATAAATTGGCTGTAAAAACAATAACCGGTATCAGTGCGGCAAACATACGGAGAATAGAAATTCCTAAATCTCTCGCTTTGGCATTCGCATCTATAAATTTATTGTATTCTAAAGCTTGCGAATTAATTACCCGGATTAAAGCCGAGCCTAAAATACTTTCGCTGATTACTTTGTTCAGCCAATCGATCACTTCCCTGCTCTTTTTGAAAAGTACTTTTACCTTGCTTAACACATAGAAAAATGCGCCACCGATTATCGGCACAATAGCAATCACACAAAGTGCCAGTTTCCAGTTAATCATCAGAAGGAGAATACTTGCCCCAACGATTAAAAAAATAGACGAGCAGATAGAAACGATAGCCTGCGAAACAAACATTTTAATCGAATCGGCATCAGCCGTAAGATTGGTCAGCAGTTTTGAGGGATTAGCCTGAATAATATAGGCATGGCTCTGTCGCGAAATCTGATCAGACAACCTTGTTCTTAAGTCTCTTGCCACACGTTCAGAAGCATAGGTTTGTACGATACTCTGCAAATAAGTAAAGATAAAAACCAGTACAATAGCCAGTGAAAACTGAAGAAGAATGGATTGAAGGTTGAAAGTTTTGTTGGTATAAGAATCGATACCATTGGCAATAATCTTCGGTAAGAGTAAGTTGATACCATTACTGAGCAACGCAAACAGGATCAGCATAAAAATTAAGCCCCTGTAGTTTCCAAGTAAACTGAAAATACTCGGCTTTTTGGCTTCTTTGGTTTTTTCCATATCAATGAAGATACCTTAAATTGTAGGCTCCAAATTTAACCCAAAGAAATGATTAAATAGCTAAATAATTAATTAGAGAATGATTGAATTTTGAGTGAGAGAATGTTTGGGATTTTTATTAAATCTTTCCTTCCTTACATCCACTCATTTTATCATTCAATCACTCTCTCATTCAATCATTAACTTTCTTATTTACTTTCTTTCAAAACCATATCAATGGTAATGGCCGTGGCCACAATTGCAACTTTCTGATTGCTTTCTGCATAACTGGGATCGATAGACACATTGTATTTATCGGCAGTGGTGAAAACCTCTTTCAAAGCACCAGCCCACTTTTTATTTATTTTACCCATTTCAGCACCTGCATTATTGGTGATGCTAAAGTTCCAGGCTTTCCAATCGCCGGAGATTTTTGCGATCTCTTCTCCAGATGTTGGACTCGAAATGGTAAAAGTAGGCTTGAAGAATTTAAATTTTTGTTTAATAATGCCCACTTCAACACCAAGTGGATCGGTCACAATAATTTTCGACATCCAGAAGGTCCATCCTCTTGTAATGGTGGCCTGCAACTGGTCGTTAATATCGGTAATTTCTAATTTAAAAGGCATCATTCGCTTATCAACCAATAAGGTTAAAGCCTTTTGCCAGCCAGAAATACGCTGCTTAATAATCCCGATCTGGGCACCCTGATCGTTATAAACTTTGTACTCGTTCGCAAACTTTAAGAAGTTTACTTTCTCATCAATAAAATACTCATCGCTTAAAAAAAATGGAGGAATCTGCTTGTTCATATTGTAGTTTTAATATTAGATAAGCCGCTAAAATATATATTTTTTTTCATTGCGGGTTCAAGTAGCTGTGAGAGATCGTCATTGCGAGAAGGCTTTTTCAGCCGACGAAGCAATCTTTATGGCAAGGATCACTGGCATGAAAGATTGCTTCGTCGTTCCTCCTCGCAATGACGACCTTTCTTTAGGAATCTGTCAATTGTAACCATGTGAAGGGCAAATAAGGTTATTTTTTTCATCGCAAATGCACACGGATATTAAGATCTGTGCGCATCCTTTTTAGCTGCGGTTAAAATTACTCCAACAGATTTAAAACCAATTTGCAACGAAACATTGCTACCTTTGCAGCAAAAGCCATTGAAGAAAATGGTTAAACCCAAAACACATGATTGAAATAGGAAAATACAACGAGTTAAGGATTTTAAGCAAAACAGAAGCTGGATTAAACTTAACCGATGGCGATAAACTGGTCATCCTGCCTTACCAATACGTTCCGAATGGCGTAGAAATTGGCGATAACATTACCGTTTTTGTTTTTGTACAAAAAGATGGCCGCTTAACCGGAACTACCCAGAAAGCATATGCCGAAGTGGGTGATTTTGCTTTTTTGAAGGTGGTTTCTGATGGTGATGATGGCGTTTTTATGGATCTTGGTATCGATAAAGATGTGTATGTACCAGACCGTGAGCAAAAAAGGCCGATGCAAAAAGGCTATAAATATGTGGTTTACCTATATTTAGATGAAAGCAACGACCGCCTGTTGGCCTCTTCTAAACTGTATGATTTTGTTGAAGAAGATGGTTTCGATTTTGAAGAGGGCGACGAAGTAAGCTTATTGATTACCGAAGAAACCGATCTTGGTTTTAACGCCATTATCAACAATACTTATATCGGTTTGCTTTATAATAATGAGGTTTTCGATAATATCCAACCGGGCGAAATGCGCAAAGGCTGGATCAAGAAAATCCGGGTGGAGGGTAAGATCGATTTAACCTTACAGCCAAGTGGTTACGGCCATATTCTCGATTCGAAAGAGATGATGTTGAAAGAGCTAAAAAAGAGTGGTGGTGTTATTGAACTGGGCGATAAAAGTTCTCCCGAAGATATTTATCACCGCTTCCAGATCAGTAAAAGTGCCTTCAAAAAAACCATTGGCTCACTATATAAGGAGCGTTTAATCGTACTTTCTGATGATTCGATCAGATTAATTACAGACGACGAAGCAGAATAAAAGCATCAGCCACGGAAACACAGATTAACACGGAATAGTTTTTCGCCATTTCCGTGCTTCCGTGGCAAAAAATAACCAAAACTTCCCACCATAGGCTGCGACTAATCATGTTTCTTTAAGCGTTTTGTCATCCTGTCCAAAGGACTCCTTTGAAGAGCGTAGTCGAAGGACCTCCACAATGGTGAGGCGAATTGATTTCCGTGTCTCCGTGGCAAAACTTAATTCAAATTAAACTTCTCGCTCTGAATTTTCACTGCATTCGAAGCCGAAACAATAGCTACGATCATAATTCCGATCACAATAGCCAAAATAACCTGCAGGGTAGAATATACCTTTGTTCCGGAAACGAAGATCTTTGAACCTTTAATCAGATCATTGCCCACTTTAGATTGTATTTTAATCAAGGCCGAAAGCTTAACCAGTGTTTCATCAATAGCATTTTTTCCCATCGACTCATAAATTATTCTTCCTTCAGTACCTGCCATGTTTATTATTTTCGCCTCCAATCCCTGTTGAACAGTTAATGCTTTTTTAAGATCGTGTAAAAAATTTCTCTCCTGTTTTACCAATAAAGTAAGTTCATATTTATTGATTATCGAATCTATTTTACGATTGTGTTTATTCATTTTTACTATACCGATTGAAGGCTGAACAGTACCATCCCTGAATAATATTTCCTGAAGAATCTTGTTTTTATGGTACAGGTTTTCGGCAATAAAATATAAATCTGTGGCCGGAACAAGTCTGTCGTTGTACATTGAAATGAAAGATTCGTTAATCTTCTCTACACTTTTATCTTCCAAAAAACGGATCAACAAGGTGCAGCACATGATGCAGAAAAGCAAAAAAGCTATTTTTAGCTTGTTTTTAAGACTAAAGGCAAATTTCATATATAATCTGGTTAATATGTTCAACACAAAGGCGCAAAGTACACCAAGATAATTCAATCAGAGAGATCTTTCTAATCTGTGTAATCCTTAAATCTGTGTAATCACCTTCCTCTAAAAGTAGTCTTCCTGCGCGGTCTTCGCGAAAAGCTGAGGCGCAAAATTGACTAAATATAACTCTTTTTTTGCTCGCGTTACAGCAGTATATAACCAGCGGAGAAAATCGAGATCAATCATTTCTTCAGTAAGATAACCCTGATCAGCAAAAACGGCATCCCACTGTCCGCCCTGTGCTTTATGGCAGGTTACCGCATAAGCAAATTTAATTTGCAGGGCGTTGTAAAAAGGATCTGCTTTAATGGCCAACATCCGTTGCCGTTTATTGGCAATGTGCTCATAATCTTCATTGAGCCCGTCAAAAAGCTTTTTATTCTGCTCATATGGCAGATTAGCGCTTTCTAAATTGAGCGTATCCAACATTACTTTGCAACTAATCTGCCCTGCAGCGGGGAAATCCATAAACTCTAAAGTGGCATCGGCAAAACGGAATCCATAACGTTCTTCTTCCCCCCTCACGCGAATCACCTTTGCCATATCGCCATTGGCAATAAAAGCAGTATCCTCGTTTTCTGGTAGCCAGAAATAATTGTTCCGCACCACCATAATCTGATCGCCGCCCGTTAACTCTTCCTCGCGGTACAACAACCTGGCTCTAATCTGCTGATTATACACATTCGCCGATTTATTGGAACGGCAAACCACCAGGGTATTTTCCATGCCGAATTTACGGTAAGCATATTCCAGCCCTTCAACCAAACGCGCCCCGGGCATATTGTAAATATCGGTATAACTTTTAGTCAGGAATTTAGGCATCGGATTTTCAGGATTTTTAGCAATCTGATTTCTCAACATCGTGGCATTGGCCAAAATACCCGATTTCTTCCCTTGCCTAACTACTTCCTTTAACTCAACAGACGACACGGTTAATGCAAATTTATCTTTGAGGTATTGCTCGTTCAATGCCGGACTATCTAAACTCCCCACAGGAGGTAGCTGGGCCGTATCGCCCACAAAAAGCAAAAAGCAGTTTTTGGTATTGTACACAAACTCCAACAGATCTCTTAATATTGAAGAGCCTGTTTCATTAAATTCATCGGCAATCATCGAGGCCTCGTCGATAATAAACAACGTATTTTCCGAGAGATTAGGTGCCAATTGAAACTGCATTTCGGGCGATGCCGCCGAGCGCTTGCGGTAGATGCGTTTATGTATGGTTAATGCTTTTCGGTATGAATACTGGCTCATTACTTTCGCTGCCCTTCCCGTTGGCGCAAGCAGTTCACTACGCAGATTAAATTGTTTCAAAACCTTCACCAAAGCGGCTACAGAGGTGGTTTTACCCGTACCAGCGTAACCTTTAAGCACAAAACAGCGGTACTCGTCGTCCTGTTGCAAAAACACCGACATCCGCTCGCAAAAAAGCAATTGCTCCTTGGTTGGTGTATGTTCGTATGCTGAAGCTATAAGCTGACTTTTATCGAGTATCATTTCTAATGGTTAATTGTTTTAAACGGTTAATCGGTTAACTGTTTAGTGTGCGTGAAATGTACCTGAGCTTTTAGCACAGGCCTATTTAACTAAACCGTATTGAAGCGGTATCTCCCGATCTAATGAACATTTGTTTTTCTCCAAAGGTTTGATCGGGAATTTAGCGGAAAGACGGACTACAGTACCCGATTAGCAGTACAGCGCCTTTCCAAACAAATACAATCGCTATGTCTATGCTTTCTGCTCCTTGCTTATTACAAAAGTAAGGTTTCGATGCGATGTGCCATTACCATATTTTGTTTTTTACTATAGCTGAAAATGGTAAAATGGCCATCCTGAGAGGCTACCAAACCAATAGATTGCGGCTGATCGTTAACAAACTGGGCCACGGAAAAGTGCCTGGTCCCTCCGAGCTGTCCGGGATAAAGAATTTTATCTTCGCCACCAACAATGGGCTCCGAAAATGCAATCTGCTCTACGGTTGGTTTGCCTTTAGCACGACCGATTTTTGCACCAAACGCAATCAGGTCAAATTCTTCGTTGATGATCGTTGCACCATCAACAGCTGTTAAACCTGCTAAATGCTCTACTTCGCGACGAACAGCCCCCTGCGAAAAAATTTCACTCTGGTTGCCGCTCTGTTTCGCCAGATTGGATAAACCACAGAATGGTGGTTTTACCAAATACTGTATCGGGTGGATAATAGATTCTTCCCATTTTGTATCGTCTTTCGGCACAATTAGCAAGGCTCCTCCACGACCATGGGCACGCATAGAAACCGAAAACTGGATCAAAATGTTAATGGGATCGTTCCAGCTGGCCAAAACGGTCAGATCTAACAAGGCCTGCAAAATAGGCGGACAATCTTTATTTGCACAACTGGTATCATCCACAATGCGGATCTGCTCTCCTTTAAGTACAGCAACATTGGTAAATTTACCGATGCCGTAAATCCTTCGGTGTTTAATTACGATTAATCCAGGTTCGGAAACATCAACAACAAAACAAAAGTTCGGAATATTGAGGGTTGTACCCCAGATATAAAGTTCACCATCTTCTTCCCAAACCCCTAAGTGAATTCCTGAACGTTCAATCCCAGGCGCTATTTTGGTTAAGGTATTGGCATTTAACGCTAGTTTTTTCGCAAAGCGCAATGGTTTCGACGTTTGATCCGGCGGTAAAAAAGCAATCGAAATCCTCGGCGAATGCCCTTCTTCCTTACGCAAGCTGCTCCAAAAAGCAACATCAATTATCGCTTCAATTATTTTTCGGTCTGGTTGAGTAGCCAAATCTATCTCACCCTGTGCAATTGCATTTTTATGCAGTTTAACAAAATGTTGCTCAATAGTTGCTGCAATCGTGTTTGCCGCTTTGTAGGTAGGCTTGTAACTCATGTTCCGAATTTAAGTCGAATATTTCGATTTTTGAATATCCGAAAGGTTTGATTTTGGTAAAAAAACACAGACATTTTTACCACAGATCTTCGCAGATAAACACAGCTATTTTTGATGCTCTTTTAACCGCAATGTACGCAGAGACAAGATTAACAACGAAGGCGCAAAGAACACAAAGTTAACTGTATATTATTGGGCGAATATCAATTCAATCTGGTGTCTCGGTCGGTAAAAAATTCACCGGTCCACAAGTCGTTTAGTAAGCAAAAATGGCGAAGAATTGTTTCCGTGAACTCCGTGTTTCCGTGGCAAAGAAACAAAGCACCCAAAAAATTAACCTCATCTTACCGTTAATCCTTAAAAAAGTCTATTTTTGTTTCAATGAGTAACAATAGTCTCTTATTAGTCGACCCGAATTTTAAAACTGATGCATCTGCAAACTGCCATTTATTGTTAAAAATAACGAATGACAGCTTTTCTTATGCTGTGGTAGGTAAGGACACAGAAGAGATTAATATCATTTTTGATAAACAAGGTTGTGAAGATGTGCAGAAAGAACTGAAATCTGCCTTTGAAACCGACGTTTACCTATCGTTAAGCTATGCAACGGTAAAAGCGGCAATCCATACCTCAAATTTTATTTTCATTCCTGATGAATGGTTTGATGGTGAAAATCTGTCCGTTTATTCCAAGTATTTAGGTTCCGATGCTAAAGTTTACACTAAACACAACGATAAGCTGGGTTTTAATACCGTTTTCTGTTTAGATGAGCATTTAAAAGCAAATCTGCCTGAAAAAACAGATTTATTTCCACAGTCTGAACCATTAATGGTTTTATTTAATCATTTGGCAGACGAATCTTTATTAATCGATTTTACAGCAGTATCTTTTAATGTACTCTACATAAAAGATAAAAAGATAGTTTTCCAAAACCATTATCAATCAGAAAACGCTGAGGAGTTTAATTATTTCCTGTTGCTGATGATCGAACAACTGGGCTTAACTGATGCCATTCCCGTTTATTTACAAGGCATTATAAACGAAGATGATGAGCATTATAACTGCTTATTAAAATACTTTAACCAACTTTATTTCTTCCTTCCCACTGGAAAACAAAATAGCGAATTATTGGCCGATATGCCCAAACACTATTTCAGCGGTCTCCTTGCTTTAGATTTATGCGAATAATTGGTGGCAAATTAAAGGGCATCCGTTTGCAGCCCCCTGCAAATTTACCGGTGCGCCCAACTACGGATATGGCCAAAGAGGCACTTTTCAATATCCTCAACAACAAATATGATTTCGAAACCTGTTCTGTTTTAGATTTATTCTGCGGTACCGGAAATTTAACTTTTGAGTTTGCCTCGCGCGGTGCAGAAAGTATTTTAGCTGTTGATATGGATTATGGTTGCGTAAACTGGGTTAAAAACACAGCAAAACAACACCAGTTTGATCAGGTTGATGTGCGTAAAGGCGATGTTTTCAAGTTATTAAAACAAATGACCGGTGCTTACGACCTGATCTTTGCCGATCCGCCCTACAATATGCCCAACATCCCACAGATTCCGGTAATGGTAAAAGAGCAACAATTGCTTAAGCCTGATGGCCTGTTAATTGTAGAACACCAAAGTAACATGAAACTGAACAGCCAGCCCGGCTACACCGAAACCAGAAAATACGGCAATTCATCGTTCAGTTTTTTTGAGTTATAGTAGTTCAGTCGTTCATTGGTCATTAGTTCATGGTTAATGGCGCATAGTTATTTTATTTTTAGAAAGCGGGCATTTTTGCGTTGTGGCAGCCTTTGGTCCTGCTTTTCATTACAAGTCCTCACCCGATAAAGGATCGGGTTCCGGGCTTTCCATTGCAATCAGGCTTAAAATGGGCAGTCTGCTCCAGTTATAATGCCGCTGAATTTCTTAATGTTCTTAATTCCTTAATGATAAAAGATTAAGCCAGGTGCATTCCGTGTAAATCCGTGTTTCCATGGCAAAAAATAACCCTCATTGCATTCTTCGTGTCTTAGTGGTAAATAATTCCGCCATAAAAATCTATATTTGAATCATGAAGATAGCGCTATTTCCAGGCTCATTTGATCCGATCACTATTGCGCACGTAAATATTTTACAACGTGCTACCCCACTTTTCGATAAAATTGTAGTGGGTATCGGACTAAACAGTTCTAAACAGAATTTCTTAAGTGCAGAGCAGCGTCTTCAGATTTTGCAGACTGTTTTTAAAGGCTATCAGAATATCGAAATCCAAACTTACGAAGGTTTAACGGTAGATTTCTGTAGAAAAATAGATGCCACCTATATGGTTCGTGGTATCCGTTCGGCTGCTGATTTCGAATACGAAAGAGCCATCGCTCAGATCAATCAGACCATGATGCCCGAAGTAGAAACCATTTTACTGTTAAGCAAACCCGAATATTCAGCCATCAGCTCTACCATTGTGCGCGATATTTTAAGAAACCATGGTGACGTAAGCCCATTTGTACCAAAAGAAGCACTTAGGTTTTTATAATACTCCGTTAATCTAAAGATCATCATTGCGAGGAGGCTTTTTCAGCCGAGGAAGCAATCTTACAATGATCGCATAGTGTGTGTTGTAAGATTCCCGCCTGCGCGGAAAAGACGACCAATCTACTGGAATCTCATCTGTGTTCATCCTTTTTATCTGTGGTTAAATTATTTAATTAATGTGTAACGTTTTTAAAAATAGGTTACCAATGGGTTATAATATTAAATGAAAGAAACAGAGAATACATTCCTCGCCCTGATCAACCAGCACAAAGCGATTATACATAAGATTTCTAAAATGTATATGAACGGTGCTGAAGAACAGCGCGATCTGTTTCAGGAAATCGTACTACAGCTCTGGAAAGCCTACCCAACTTTTAAGGGCAACTCCAAATTTACTACATGGATGTATCGTGTTTCCTTAAATACTGCGCTAATTTACTTTAAAAGGGACAATAGAAAAGTAGATAAAACACCATTGGATGAAAATATTGATGTAATAGATGTTAATGAGAATGAAGGAAAGGAAGAGAAACTGGCCTATTTGTATACCGCCGTTCAAGAATTGAATGTTATAGAAAAAGCATTGATATTTCTCTTTCTCGAAAACCAATCCCATCGCGAAATTGCCGAAAACCTGGGCATTAGCGAGGTAAATGCACGGGTTAAACTGAACAGAACCAAAGAAAAATTACAATTCATTATAAAGAAAAACGGTTATGAATTTTGACGATATAAAAAATGAATGGAATGCTGAAAGTCCGGAAGGAAGCAACATTTCTACCGATATGCTTAAAATAAAACAGGCACATACCCCAATTGATAAAATAAGGGCGAAAATGAAACACGAGTTTTTTTATCAGATCTTCTTTTTGGTACTCATGGCCTTTGTCCCTTACTTTTTTGGATTTTCATCGGCAATGAATCAGGTGTTTTTAATATTTTATGCCATCACCTGCGGATTTACCGCTTATTATTTTTTTAAGTTTTATCTGTTCTATAAAAACTCTTACGACATGAGTTTGGATACGCGCAAAAACATCCTTTGGTTTTTCTACGAAATGAAACTTAATATCGAACTATATAAAGCCCTCACCTACATCGTTGCCTTTATCGGCGTCGCATTCATTGCAATTTATTTATTTATAGAAAAGGCTTCAATTTTCAACAAAATTTTAGCTAATCTTTCATCGGTTTATACCTTATTAAACTGTTTTATTACCATTCTGATTATAGGTGTGATTACCGAATTATGGGCTTGGTATTACTATGGCAAGTATTTAAAGCAGGTGAAAAAAGTAGTTGATGAGTTGGATTATGAATAATGTGCAAGTCCGTAATATAAATATTAAATTGTCATCCTTAGGGTAATTTATTTTATAAAAATCAATATAAATGACATTTAATTATCGGTCTTCTGCGATATGTAATTCCCCTCTCTTAGAGGGGTGTCCGCAGGAAGGGGTGTTTTATTAGTCCTGGCCGGACAGGCTTCTTTCTTTTTGGTGTCAAAAAAGAAACAAAAACACCGGCTGAAAATTTTTCTTTCGAAGCTAGTAGGTTGGCTTAGGCAGTGCAGCCCGAAAAATTTGTTAGGCCGGATTTAAATGGAACGGGGATACTGTGCTACGGCCTAGTTAGGCGGAAATACATAACCAGCTAAACCGCTCATATTAAACAATCATAAGACACTATCAATAGTAGCCTATCGAAAGATTTACTTAAATGTCTTAAGGGCGTTTCGACAAGCTCTCCGTAGGAGTCCTTTGGACAACGTGACAAACTCAATGGGATTTTGTGTAGTCTAATGTTACCATCTGACCATTCAAATAAATTAAAGTACAAATTTATAATTGCTCCAATCCGTGTCAGATAGAAATATCTGACACCACAAGATGTGTAGTCGGATGTTACCATCTGACGCTTCGGGAGTTCTTACAGTATCCCTCCGGCCCTCAGCACATCCATAATTGATGGAAAAGTATTTTTAACTACTGGCGAAATGTGGTTTTTATCCAGCCAAACCGCTTCATCAATGCCTTCTTCCTTTTGAGGTACCAATTTTGGTTCGCCTTTAACCTTCATTTTGTACCAATTGGTTTTCTTGATCACCATTTTTGTACCAATTGGATAAACGTGATAGGTTTTACAAAGTTTTTCTTCGCGTTTAAAAACCCTGATTCCGCATTCTTCTTCTACCTCACGAACAGCAGTTTCCTTCATTTTTTCGCCTTCCTCTAACTTTCCTTTGGGCAGATCCCATTTTTTATTTCTAAAAATAAACAGAAAATTGCCATTTGCGCTCTCTACCAAACCACCAGCGGCTTTAATAATGGTGCAATCTTTCTTTAACTTTCTAAAGGTCTCCTGAGGATTTTTTGTCAAGAAAATATAGCTCTTTTTAGAACCATTTTTTAGTTTTTTGTAGAATGTTTGCAGATTAAAATCCTGAAATTCCAGTTGTTGAATTTTTTCTTTTTGCTCTGGCAAAAAATCTGAGATATACAAAGTGTTATCGTTGATATAAATTCTATAATTTCTTGGCATATATTTTAACACACATTAAATAGAGAATGATGCTTTTTTATAGCACCCCGCTCCTTTCCCGATTACATTTAAAGAGTTCTTTCTGCGAAACCTATATATTTTGCAATGCCCTAAAAGTAGAAAAATTGTTGAGTTATTTATAGGATATAAAAAAAGGTTACAACAATTAATGTTGTAACCTTATCTAAATTAACGCTCTCAATCAAAGATTGATGCAAGGCTCTCACCCCTTGCTTGCTACAAATATAGAATAATTTATTAAAGAGTGAAAAAAAATTAATATTTAATAAATGACGAACCTGAATAACCAAAGGCCATACACACTAGAATGTAAAAAAAATGGTTAGTTATCTGTATTGGAGCATTCAGCTAGAAAACAATGGCGAATAATTCCTGCAACGATGAATATTTTTTATAATTTTAACCTTTTAATCTGCCATGCCCATACCTTCATTATCCGAAACAGATCTGGAAGCATACCGAAACGATCTTTCTAACCCAGAAAAATCAACAGGAGCACTCTTTATCACATTAACCGGGCTTTATCAGCGTTTTGCCGGCAATGAACAGTTATTGGCCAATTTCGAGTACGCATCTGAGCTGCAAAGTCTGGAAAATAGTTACGCTTCAAAAAAAGAGCATTACAATAAAGAAATTGCAGAGCTTAAAAGGCAGTTTAAACAATTAGATAACCGTATTATTGCCGCAGAACAAAAGCTTCGGCATGGTATCCCCGACGATTTGATGGTAATGGATAAAATTATAGCTGAACAAGAATCTATCGTAGAAGATCAGGAAAAGCTTAACAATGCCGAATCATACATCGTAGAGCAGGTTAGAATAATAGATATAGCGCATGGAAAAGACCTTCAGAAGCTAGAACAACAACAAAGCAATAGAAATACACCACTGAACAATAAATTTTCTGCTTTTAATGAACAGATAAAACAAGCAGAAAAAAGCATTACGCTAAAAGCAAGTGCAATCTCGGTTATTGCCATTATCGGCATTCCTTTAATAATAGATATAGGCCTGGTATCATTAGGGTTGCCCGCCTTAAGCAAAAATACCAATAACCTGATCTTTACGCATTATATCTTTTTAATCACATTGATCCTGGTTGAATTGTTCCTGGCCGAAAAGATCAGAAGCAGGATTTCGCGGATGTTATCTATCTCTTACCTTAAAGATTTGCTAAGTACGCTCCAAAACCTGCTTTTGGATAACAAAAAACAGATTTCCAAAATAGAATCTGATCATAACATTTCCATATCAGAATTTGTAAAGCAGAATTATACGACTTAGGAAATTAATTTGTCTGATAAACAATGAAGGGTCTAGAAACCTTTTTCAGCCCCAAACCCCTCATTGTTAATTATCTGATATTTAGATCTACAGCGTAGCCATATCAATCACAAAGCGGTAACGTACATCGCCTTTTTCCATACGTTCGTAAGCATGGTGGATATCTTTCATATCAATCATTTCGATATCCGATACGATATTGTTCTCGGCACAGAAATCTAACATTTCCTGAGTTTCGGCAATACCTCCGATACCCGATCCGGCAAGACTTTTTCTACCACCAAGCAAACTAAAAGCAGCAATTTCTGCCGGTTTAGGTGGAACACCTACGCAAATGTGTATACCATTTGTTCTCAATAAAGAAAGATACATGTTAAAATCGTGCTCAGCAGATACTGTATCTAAAATAAAATCGAATGTACCCCTGGCAGCTTTAACCTGCGCAGGATCGGTAGTTACCACAAAGTGATGGGCACCAAGTTTTTTGGCATCTTCTTCTTTTTTAGGCGAAGTACTCAATACCGTTACTTCGGCACCAAAGGCTACACCAAATTTCACAGCCATATGGCCTAAACCACCTAAGCCAAGTACAGCCAGTTTATGGCCTTTTCCTACTTTCCAGTGTTTCAGGGGAGAATAAGTGGTAATACCTGCACATAAAAGCGGTGCTACAGCAGCAAGATTTAATTTATCCGATACATGAAGTACAAATTCTTCTCTTACTACAATCGTATCCGAATATCCACCATAAGTTGGTGTTTTACCATCTCTTTCTAAACCATTGTATGTTTGCGTATTTCCTTCTAAACAATATTGTTCTAAATCTTGCTTACAGTTTTCACAAACCTGGCAAGAATCTACCATACAACCTGTACCGGCAAGATCACCTACCTTAAATCTCTTAACATGATCTCCAACCTTTGTTACCCTGCCCACAATTTCATGGCCGGGAACCATCGGAAATATCCCAGGAAACCAATCATTTTTTATTTGGTGCAGGTCTGAGTGGCAAACCCCACAGAAAAGTATCTCAAACTGAACATCATGAGGTCCTACTTCCCGGCGCTCAAAATTCCAGGGTGCAAGATCAGTTTCGGCATTTTGCGCCGCATATCCTTTTGTTGCTATCATAAAAATTCAAATTAATTTTACCTTAACAAAGGTATACAGCGGTTTGCTAAGAACAATTACACAAATCAAATAAATCATTGCAAAATTCAAACAATGCTGTTACAACATCAGGCCATTTAGCAAGGCGTATTGAAGGAGCATGATCGTTTTCCCATCTTTTATTTCACCACTTTTTATCATCTCCAGGGCATTTTCAAACGGTAATTCTAATACCTCTATATATTCGTTTTCTTCTTTCAGTCCGCCTCCGTTATGCAATTTCATTTCACTTGAATATGCAGCAACGAAAAAGTATAACAGCTCGGTAACCGAACCCGGCGACATATAGGCTTCGAAAACTTTTTCTACATGATCAATCCTAAACCCGGTTTCTTCTTCGGTCTCCCTTCTGATACAATCTTCGGCATTATCTTTATCCAATAATCCGGCACAACATTCAATCAGGTAACCCGTCTCATTTCCATTGATAAATGTCGGGATCCTGAACTGGCGTGTAAGCACAACTGTTTTATATTCTTTATTGTACAATAAAATTGTAGCGCCATTTCCCCTGTCGTAAGCCTCTCGCTCCAAAATAGATTTAGCCCCATCCAGTCTTATCATTTCGAAACTCACTTTCTTCAAAGTGTACCAATTATCTGAAAGTATTTGCGTGTTGAGGATATTAATATTTCCCATAAATGACTATTTTTGATTGATTATGATTATTTTTGATCGAATTAACTGATTATATATGACATTTCAAAAAAGAGCACATAAAATCTTGGAACTTCTAGAGGAGCTTGGCGAAGTTGATATTCGGCAGTTGGCACTGGAAATAGGCGTTTCTGAAGTTACTGTAAGAAGAGACCTTGCAAATATGGCAACTAACGGACTGCTTTATCGGACGCATGGAGGGGCCATGAAAGTCAGTCAATTGATAAAGCCGGTATCATTTGCAAATAAAGCTGCTGTTAATTTTAAAGCAAAAGATGCAATCTGTAAAAGAGCTGCAGAAGATATTAATGATGGCGATATCATATTCATTGATTGTGGAAGTACGGCCTTTAGGTTATGCCAGTTCATTAAAAACAAAAAAATAAAGGTAATTACAAACTCCCTGCCTGTAGTTAATGAGTTACAGAATAGTGCCGTAACCATTAACATGATTGGTGGTGAAGTTGATCCGATCAGGCAGGCTATTCATGGAACAATTGCTACTGAACACATTGCCCGATACCACGCCTCGAAAGCCTTTCTAGGTACAGACGGGATTACCTGCGATGGATTATATGCTGGTAGTGAACATGAAGCTTCAAATACTTTAGCTATGGCATCGCAAAGTGATCAGACTTACCTACTTTGCGACGTTAGCAAAATAGGAAAAACATCGTATTTAAAGTTTGATGATTTATCGATCGTGGATATTTTGGTTACAGACTATAATGGACCCGAAATAATAGAATTCCAGTCAAAAGAGATCTTAGTATATTCAGTAACGCATTAATATTACAGAGGTTCTCAATTATCAGGAGAACAATCCATGTGTGATTTCTACAACGGCATCATCAGCGTAAAAAAAGATGGTAAACATTCCAGGTGCCTGGCTGATAACTAAAATATCTTCTCGTTTGATGTGGTTCTCGTTGATAAAACGGGTAAGGCGCTCGTGCGAACTAAAATAATCGGATTTTAAAATAATCATAAACTAGGAATATTAATTGAGACAGCCAATTTTATCGATTGTTACAAAATACATAGCGGGAAAGATCCTGAAACAAGTTCAGGATGACGAATGGAGAGGAATAAACGCTGAGTATCGTCATCTCGGCTGTGGCGCAGCCCCGCTCGAAATGACGATTCTTTGCATTATTTGTAGCCTAAGCGATCAGATCTCCTTCCGCCCCAAAAGCATGGTCGATAACAATTTTCCAGGTGCCATCTTCGCTTTGCTTCATTAGCTCGATGCCTTTTGCGCTAACCTTCACTTCTCCGCCATCGGTGATATTCCATTCCGACCTTCCTATAGCGAGATTTCCCGTTTGCATGCAGTACACCGTTTTAATTTCCATAGTACCCTTAATGGCAAGAATGGCTTTAATAGCTTCTTCAAATTGTGCTTTGCCCGATACAGGTTTCCCAGGTTCGGGAACAATAATGCCAGATGAATCGTACATATTAAGTATGGTTGCTATGTCTCCTGTGTTAAATGCGGCAGCTAGTGCTGAATGAGCATCTTCTGCTCTTTTTGGTAAATCCATGTCTTTAATTTTAAATGTTTAACTATGTTCTAATAAAAAATGGCCGAAAATTCTTGTTCAGCCAATATTTTTCTGGCGAGCTGACCTGCATGATCATATATTTTATTAAAGAAAAAACCGCCCATACTAATACGCTTAACCCCAAGCGATTCCAATGCTTTAAATCCTGGAAGATCGGGCATGCACATTACATTGATGGGAAGTGCAGTAGATTGAACTACAGCAGCAATATCACTACTATCGGTAATGCAAGGCACAAAAATCCCATCTGCTCCAGCTTCCTGATAAAATTTAATGCGTTTTTTGGTTTCCGCTAAAGCGTTTGGCAATCCCAGGAGAAAAGCATCCGTTCTGATATTCAGAAAGATATTCAGTTTCTTTCTCTTGATATACCCTGCCACTGCAGCGACTGTTTCAGCAAACGAAGCTGCTGGCACCAAACTTCTCTTTTCGCCCGGTAAAGTATCTTCGAGGTTAATCCCCACGGCGCCACAATCGTGTAGTTTCTCTACATTTTCTAAAATGCCTTGTAGGTCGCGGCTATACCCAGCCTCCATATCAACGGTAAGTGGAATATCTACCACATCAGTAATGCGCTTTGTTATACGCAGCAACTCATCAAAGGGCAGGTTTTCTCCATCTGGGTAACCCAAAGCATTCGAAATGGCCTGACTGGAAATGCCGATGGCCTTAAAACCATTGGTTTGAAAGATTTCTGCACTTTTCACATCCCATACATTTCCAATCAAAAGCGGAGTGGTATTTTTGTGCAGCTGTTTAAATGTTTCAAAAGAATTCATAAGCTATATCTTGTTTTAATTGACTATACATCAAAGATATAGCCCTTAAAAACCAACGGATTGTACAAATCCGAACAAAATAAAATTTATGGAAAAAGCAATTGGTTTACCGGAGTAAGGTTATCCAGGTAACTCGAAGGAGTAAGTCCGGTAAAGGATTTGAAGTCTCTTATAAAATGTGATTGATCAAAATATCCGCAGGCATAAGCAATATTGGTAAATGGCTCTTCATTTTTTGAAATCATCTTTAAACTCTGCTGAAAACGGTTGATTTTATCGTAAGATTTTGGCGAAAGCCCGGTATGCTGATGCAGTAACCGTTGCAAATAACGCGTAGTGATATTATGCCTTGATGCGATATAGGTAATATTGCTTCCCGAAGCATCTTTTAGGATACTATTTAAGATATCGGCTACCTTATTGATATGAAAGGATTTCTTTTCATGACTGATCAGTCTTTTTAACAAAAATGCCTCTAAAAGATCGATCCTTTTCTGTTCGCCCTCGGTTTCCAATAGTTTTTGATGGAGCACATCTGCACTTCCTCCGATCACATCCCGAAGATCGGTAATTGAGTCGTTAAAAACCCCCATCTGATCATTAAAAAAGTACGATGCCGAGTGTGTATAAAATTTGATCCCGAGCATAGTATGTTTACCTACCGATCGGATAGCAAGCGGTTTTGTAATCTGCCCCCAAAGTTCAATTTTCGGTGTTTTCTTAAAAGCATTGTTTACAAGCGATTCCCAACTGCCATTCCCCAGATTAAAGATTACCTCCATATCCCCACTGGGAAATACTACATCCTCAAAAGCCGAATCAGCATCCGACTTGAAAATATAATAATGCCTGATATAGGGTTTTAAGGGATCTGAAGGTAAAAACTGTTTAAATTCCATATATGCCAATTGATTACAAGATCGTAAAATTAGTGCAATTCTAAGCCTCGAAATTGTAAAAATCGGAACAGTTTATACCTTTAATGAGACAATTAAGCGCGGTAATCAAAGCGTCGCAGCATAAAAATAATCCTTTACCGCAACAAGATCTCTCTGAGATGTTTTAAGCCATAATATTCTTTATCGTACTGATTTACAAGGAGTGGCAAGAAATAGCTTTTACCATCCATCAAAATTTCCGATATTTGTAGCATTTGGAAGTCGTGATTAAATTCAAATCCCGATATTTTCTTTCCTTGCTAAAACAAGTGAGGCTTAATAAACGTTATGACAAACACAAATAAATCTGTAATTTTGAGCCATGTATAATAAAAGTGATATTGAATTAAAGGTAGCGGAATTTTTATTACAGATAAAAGCAATCAAATTACAACCAAATAATCCTTTTACCTGGGCATCTGGTTGGAAATCGCCGATTTATTGCGACAACAGAATCACCCTTTCCCACCCTCAGGTTAGAACTTACATCCGTCAGAAACTTGCACAGGCCATTCAGGAAGAGTTTGGCTCGGTAGATGTTATCGCAGGTGTTGCAACTGCTGGAATCCCCCAAGGTGTTTTAGTAGCCCAAGAACTTGGTTTACCTTTTATCTACGTAAGAGCGAAGGCTAAGGAACATGGCACTGGCAGTTTAATTGAAGGCGAAGTGGTAGAAGGTCAACGTGTAGTGGTTATCGAAGATTTAATTTCAACCGGAAAAAGCAGTCTACAAGCTGTTGATGCATTAAGAGCTGCGGGTTTATCGGTAGCTGGTTTAGCAGCAATTTTCACTTATGGTTTCGAAAAAGCAGACGAAAATTTCGCAGCTGCAAAATGTCGTTACTTAACCTTATCAAACTATGGTGCTTTAATCGATTATGCTGCCGAGCACAGCATTATTGCCAAAAGTGATATGGAATTATTGGGTAAATGGCGTTTAAATCCTTCAGAATGGGGACAAGGACAAGTTTTGAGTCCGGAGTCTTAAGTTTTGAGTAAAAACAAAAATCTATAAAAAATATATAATGACTGTTATTGAAAGCGCAGTAGAGGTAAATAAACCGGTTGCAGAGGTTTATGCATTTCTATCCAATATGAACAATCATCAGCAACTGATGCCAGAAAATATTTACAACTGGGAATCTACCGAAGATGATGCACGGTTTACCATCCAAAATATGGCAAAATTGGCCATTAAGATTTCGAGCCGTATCGAAAATCAGGAAATAACAGCAATTCCGAGTGAAAAAGCACCTTTCGATGTAGAATTGAAGTGGACTGTGGCAGATAATGGAAACGGAACAACTACAGCTAAACACATTATCTCAGCTGATCTGAACATGATGATGAAAATGCTGGCATCTGGTCCCCTACAAAAACTGGCCGATCACCAAACGGGAAAACTAAAAGAGATATTAGGTTAATAAGGCTGATTACACAGATTTAAATGATTGCACAGATACAAAAGACGAGTTAAACCTCGTCTTTTTTTATGCGTAAAAATTCCATTGCGTTCTCTTATCAGCACATTATTTTAATACCTTAGTTTTCGAATAACCTTTAAACTATGAACCTCAGATTTCTCCAGGTAACTGCTTTATTTTTTGCCCTTGCTCCTATTTCCAAAACACTTGCTCAATCGCTTGCCGCTTTAAAAACCGAATATCTGGTAAACCCAATCGGCTTAGACAATCCAAATCCGCGTTTTACATGGCAAATGAACGACGCCAATCAGGGTGCAAAACAAACAGCCTACCGCATTCTGGCAGATACCGATTCGGCTCTTCTTGTTAAAGCCAGTGCAAAACTTTGGAATACAGGCTGGGTTAAATCAGATGATAATTTGGTTATTTATTCGGGCCAGTCACTAAAACCTTTTACTAAATATTATTGGAGGGTTGATATTGCTGATGGAGGCCAAAAGAAATCAAACAAGGTGTATATCGCCAGCTTCGAAACCGGGATGATGAAAATGGAAAACTGGCAAGGCGCATGGATTTCGGATAATGAAAATACCAAGCTTAAACCTGCACCCTATTTCCGAAACACTTTTACTACGGTTAAAAAAATCAAGTCGGCCAGGGCTTACATCGCTGCAGCTGGCTTGTATGAACTTTCTATTAACGGCAAAAAAATTGGCAACCATCGCATGGACCCGATGTATACCCGTTTTGATAGACGAACGTTATACGTTACCTACGATGTAACCAAGGCCATCAGCAAAGGCAAAAATGCTATTGGTGTACTGCTAGGCAATGGTTGGTACAACCACCAATCGACCGCAGTTTGGTATTTCGACCGTGCCCCTTGGCGCAACAGGCCAACTTTTTGTCTTGATGTACGCATCACTTATGAAGATGGCACAACCGAAACCATTAAATCGGGTAAGGAATGGAAAACAGCTTTAAGTCCGATTATTTTTAATAGTATTTATACCGCAGAGCATTATGATGCCCGCCTTGAAAAAGCAGGCTGGAACACGCCAGATTTTGACGATACAGATTGGAAAAATGTGATGTACCGTTCAGCACCATCTAAAAATATTGTTGCACAGGCCATGCACCCTATCCTCAATGTTGAAGAAATAGCAAGCAAAAGTTTAAGAAAGTTTAACGACACCACTTATCTTTTCGATCTGGGCAGAAATATTTCAGGTGTAAGCAAAATCACGGTAAGCGGGCCGGCCGGAACTGTTATAAAACTAAAGCACGGCGAGCGTTTATATACCAACGGACACGTAGATATCTCCAATATTGACGCCCATTACCGGCCAACTGATAATACTGACCCATTTCAGACGGATATCCTGATTTTGAACGGAAAAGGTGCACAAAGTTTCATGCCCCATTTTAATTATAAGGGTTTTCAATATGTAGAAGTGAGTAGCTCCGCTCCCATCCAATTAAAAAAAGAAGATCTGGTAGGCTATTTTATGCATAGTGATGTGCCAGTTGTTGGTGAGGTTAAATCTTCAGAACCCATCATCAATAAAATCTATTACGCCACCAACAATTCTTACCTATCAAATCTTTTTGGTTACCCTACAGACTGCCCGCAGAGAGAGAAAAATGGCTGGACAGGCGACGCACAGATTGCGATAGAAACTGGTCTTTATGGCTTTGACGGCATTACCATTTACGAAAAATGGCTCGCCGATCACCGTGATGAACAACAGCCAAATGGCGTTTTACCTTCCATTATCCCTACCGATGGCTGGGGTTACGAATGGGGCAACGGACCCGATTGGACCAGTACAATTGCCATTATCCCATGGAATGTTTACCTGTTTTACGGAGATAAAAAACTGCTTGCCGATTGTTATGGGAATATTAGAAAATACGTGAACCACATAGACGAAACCTACCCAACGGGTTTAACCACCTGGGGTTTGGGCGATTGGATCCCAGTGAAATCTAAATCTCCTGTTGAGCTTACCTCTACCTGTTATTATTATGCTGATGTGCTTATTTTGGCAAAGGCGGCAAAAATTTTAGGTAAAAACGATGATTATGAAAAGTACACAGCTTTGGCTAAAAAAATTAAAGATGCTTTTAATGCCAGGTATTTGAATAAGGAAAAAGGGATTTATGCTTCTGGCGTACAGACCGAAATGAGCGTTCCGCTTTATTGGAAAATTGTTCCGGAAGAATCGATTGCTTTAGTTGCCAAGAATTTAGCCAAACGTGTAGAAGCCGATGGTTTCCACTTAGATGTTGGATTATTGGGTACAAAAGCCATTTTAAATGCACTAAGCGAAAATGGTTACAGTGATATTGCCTACAAAGTTGCCGCTCAAAAAACCTTTCCAAGCTGGGGCTGGTGGATGGAAAACGGAGCCACCACTTTATACGAGAACTGGCCCATTGATGCAAAATCGGATATTTCAATGAACCACATTATGTTTGGAGAAATTGGCGCGTGGTTATACAAATCCCCCGGTGGTATCAAACCAGATGAAAAACAGCCTGGCTTTAAACATGTAATATTGGATCCACACATTATGACAGGCCTAGATTCTTTTGAGGCCAGCCATATTGGTCCATATGGTAAAATTATAAGTATATGGAAAAGAGTTAATAATGGAATCAGGTACGATATTACCATTCCTGCCAACTCCACCGCTACCTTTAATGTACCGACTACAAGTGGTATGAGTGTTTATGTCAATGGTAAAATGACTAATAGCACCAAAATAGATTTAGCTGCCGGTAAGTATATAATTGAACATAAAGCCCGAAAATAATCCGGTTCCCGAGATACCGTCATCCAATAGCTTTCGGATGACGACCCTTCTATGGAATCTGTCATCCTGAGGCACGAAGGATCTTTAAGCGATAGATTATTGATTTCATCAATTAATATTGCTTCAAAGTGTATGCATTGTAAATAGAGATTCTTCACTACGTTCAGAATGACACCAATGATTCCGCGTTAGGGATTGTAAGGGTTCAGTACCGATCCTTCATCGGTACCGGAGCGCAGCGCAGCCCTGAAAAGCCCGGACCCTTTCCCGATTCATCGGGATTAGGGTAACGCCCAAATCAGTTGGCAGTTAACGGTTGGCAATTTATAACACAAACCTGGTATACTGAAAACAATACACGACAATTTTTCAGTATAAAGTATTACAAATCAGCAATTTAGTCATTAAAAATTAAATCTTACCGACAAAATTTCCGATTGCAAAATCAAAACTGCTATGGCATTTGTTTTGACTTAAACGGAATATGAACTTCAACAATTTTACTATAAAAGCCCAGGAAGCAGTTCAACAGGCTTCTGAAATAGCCCAAGGCAATCAGCAACAGGCTATTGAAACGGCACACTTGCTTAAAGGTTTGCTTACTGTTGATGAAAACGTGGTTTCTTATGTTTTAAAGAAACTGAACGTGAACCTAAATTCACTAAATCAAAACTTAGATGCAGAGATTGCCAGGTTCCCGAAAGTGAGCGGAAGCAATGTCTATCTGTCATCTAATGCCAATAGCACCCTGCAGAAAGCGCAAACATTTTTAAAAGAATTTAAAGATGAATTTGTGTCTGTAGAGCATTTATTATTAGGCATATTAGCCGTTAACGATAGCACTTCGAAATTATTGAAAGAGCAGGGCGTTAACGAGAAGGACCTTAAAAAAGCCATTGTAGAATTGCGTGGCGATAACCGTGTAACGGATCAAAATGCAGAAGCTACTTACCAGGCCCTAAGCAAATATGCAAGAAATTTAAACGAGTATGCCGAGAGCGGAAAGCTTGATCCGGTGATCGGCCGCGATGAAGAAATCCGTCGGGTGATCCAGATTTTATCACGCAGAACCAAGAACAACCCTATTTTAATTGGTGAACCCGGTGTAGGTAAAACAGCCATTGCAGAGGGTATTGCCTTCAGGATTATTAAAGGTGATGTACCTGAAAATTTAAAAAGCAAAGTGGTTTATTCGCTCGATATGGGTTCGCTTATTGCAGGTGCAAAATATAAAGGCGAGTTCGAAGAACGTTTAAAAGCTGTGGTTAAAGAAGTTACCCAGAGCGATGGCGAAATCGTATTGTTTATTGATGAGATCCACACTTTGGTAGGTGCTGGTGGTGGCGAAGGCGCAATGGATGCAGCGAACATTTTAAAACCTGCTCTTGCCCGTGGAGAGTTGCGTGCCATTGGAGCAACAACTTTAGACGAATATCAAAAATATTTAGAAAAGGATAAAGCACTAGAGCGTCGTTTCCAAAAAGTAATGGTTGAAGAACCTGATACACAGGATGCGATTTCTATCCTCCGTGGATTAAAAGAACGTTACGAAACACACCATAAGGTAAGGATTAAAGATGAAGCAATAATCGCAGCTGTAGAAATGAGTCAGCGGTACATTTCAGACCGTTTCTTGCCAGATAAGGCCATCGATTTAATGGATGAGGCCGCATCTAAATTGCGCATGGAAATGGACAGCGTGCCAGAAAATGTGGATGCTTTAGACCGTGAAATTATGCGTTTAGAAATTGAACGCGAAGCCATTAAACGCGAAAAAGACGACAGAAAGGTCAAAGAACTTTCAGAAGAAATTGCCAACTTATCAGCCGAACGTGATGAATTTAAAGCCAAATGGCAAGGCGAGAAAGACCTGGTAGATGCGGTAAACAACGAGTTAGAGCAGATTGAGCACTACAAGTTAGAAGCCGAACAGGCAGAACGTGCAGGCGATTATGGTAAAGTAGCCGAAATCCGTTATGGAAAAATTAAAGAGGCACAGGATAAAGTTGAAAAACTGAAAGTCGATTTAGAAAGCCAGCAAAGCGATAGCCGTATGCTTAAAGAAGAAGTTACAGCTGATGATATTGCAGGTGTGGTTGGTCGCTGGACAGGTATTCCGGTAACCAAACTGATTGCCAGTGAACGTGAAAAATTACTTCATTTAGAAGAAGAATTACACCAGCGCGTGGCTGGTCAGGATGAAGCAATCGAAGCCATTTCTGATGCGATCCGTCGCTCGCGTGCAGGCTTGCAGGATAAACGTAAACCAATCGGCTCTTTCATCTTTTTAGGTACAACCGGAGTAGGTAAAACTGAGCTGGCAAAGGCCTTGGCAGAATTCTTATTCAACGATGAAAATGCGCTAACACGGATCGATATGAGTGAATATCAGGAACGTCATGCAGTATCGCGTCTAATTGGAGCGCCGCCGGGATATGTTGGTTATGATGAAGGCGGACAGTTAACCGAAGCCGTTAGGCGTAAACCTTATTCTGTGGTATTGCTTGATGAGATTGAAAAAGCACACCCGGATGTATTTAATATCCTGTTACAGGTGTTGGATGATGGCCGTTTAACCGATAATAAAGGCAGGACAGTGAATTTCAAAAACACCATCATCATCATGACCTCGAACATCGGTGCGCATTTAATTCAGGATAACTTTAAAAACTTGATTGATGAAAACCGCGAGGAGATAATTGCCAAAACCAAAAACGAATTGTTCGAGGTATTAAAACAGACCATTCGCCCGGAATTTTTGAACAGGATTGACGAGCTGATTATGTTTACACCATTAAACCGCAGCGAAATTAGAAACATTGTAAGCTTACAGTTTAAACATGTACAGCAAACATTGGCCGAAATGGGTATAGAAATGGATGCCAGTGATGAAGCTTTAGATTGGCTGGCACAATTGGGTTACGACCCTCAGTTTGGTGCCAGACCGTTAAAAAGGGTTATCCAAAAAAGAATACTAAATGAATTATCGAAAGAGATATTGGCGGGTAAGATAGATAAAGACAGCAAAATTAAGCTGGATATGTTCGATCATAATTTTGTGTTCCTGAACCAAAATGCTGGTTAATATATTCAGCGATTAAACGCCGTCCCGATTATATCGGGGCGGTTTTTTTTTGCTCTTTAAATCTGTATATCTAAGTTTAGGAGGAAGCTTTTTTTAGCTTTTTTTAACACTTACATTGTTGTGATAGCAATTTAAGATGACTAGAATTGTAAAACACAACCTCTTGAAAATGAACACAAAAATCTATCCGCTCTTGATTTTGGCTTTTTTTACATGCAAGGCCTTCGCGCAAAAATTTCAAAAACCGGCACTCTTAAAAAATATTACAACCTTACCCATGCCTGATACTGGCACATTTGTTTCAGTGTTTTACACCACAAATGAAAATCCAGAGATCATTGCAACCCATCGCCTTGTCCCTCAAACCGAAGTTTTAACTACAGTTATAATGACTGGTAGCCTTGGTAAAGGGCAGATTTTTGCCATTGGCTCATCAGATTATTTTAAAAGTAAATTATTGGCCGATCAAAACATCCAGAAACTACTAAAAAATATTCTCGAAAATGCAACTGATCATCCAAAAAAACTAAAAGTAGCGGTAACCAAAACTGCCGACCCTGCTTTGCTTAGTCTATTAAAAGCCAATAAAGCAAAAGTTTACGTAGCGGAAAACACTAAAATAGAGGATAAAACCGATCTTTACTTTTTAACAGAAGATGTAACAGATACCACAGAACAGCATGCACTCGAAAAATTTGTTCGTGATGGTGGCAGTCTGATTTATGGTTCGCCATATCCCTATATTTTTAAGCACCGCGATCAATCCAAATCATATTTAAACGATCTGGTGAAAATCAATAGCGTATTAAGCAAAGCAGGCATATTTAACGCATATACTTTGTTTCTGGTAGAAAATACAAAAGATAGCCTAACATTCAAAAATGAACCTTTTTATCTTAACCTGAAAAATATTACAAGAGAACTGGTCAAACCCGTTCCCAAAGCAATCGACCCAAGCGAGTATGCCTATGTTATAGAACCAACCCTCGAACTCGCTTTTTTGTATAATGCAGATACCAGCCAGATCATAAAAAAAGTAAAGTCGATATTATCAATTAGTGATACACTCGCCGTACCAAGCATAAAAAACCCTCTTGATATTTCTACTCCTGCAAAAAAGGCAGGCTATAAATTTTCCAAATATCTTTTTGATAAAACCCACAATACCAGCGAAGCAGCAAATTTTGTATATCCTGATAGCAAATTTTTTCCCGGAGAGGTGCCTAAAAATGCAAAACGGACTGTTGAGCAGATTAACATAGAAGTAAAAGTAGGATCACAGGGATTAGCTGATCCTTATCCAAATTATTTCAGGCTGCACAGTACCGGGGTTTACGTACCAGCGGGTGAGAAAGTCAATATTGTGGTCGATTCTAAATACAAAAACCAACATTTAAAGGCTCAGATCGGCATCCATAACGACGATTTAAAACACATGGATAATCTAGTAAGGGGCGGTTTTGATTTAACAAGATCGTTCGAACTGGATAAAGATACCACAACAGTTTTTTCCCCTTATGGTGGTCTGTTATACGTAAAGATTTCGGATAGTTCTACCCTAAAATCAATCAATATTACAGCAAGTGGTGTGGTTAAGGCACCTTATTATAAATTAGAAAAGAATACCCTTGCCGAATGGGAAGCAATCAAAAATAACCCAGCTCCATGGGCAGAACTTGCTACCAACAACATTATTCTTACCGTTCCTTCCTACAGGATCAAAAACTTAAAAAATCCAGAATCGTTAATGAAATTCTGGAACCAGGTAATGGATGCTGATGCCGATCTGGCCATCATCAACCGGAACAGGACACATCCCGAAAGAATTATTATTGATAACCAGGTAGCTTACGGTTATATGTTTACCGTTTGGGATAAAATTGTGGCACCTGACGACCAAAGCTGTGCCTGGATGCTTGATGAAAAAATTGTAGGAACAACAGGAAGTTGGGGGCATTTTCATGAGCTGGGGCATCGCCATCAATTTTGGGCACTTGATATGGACCAGGTAAGCGAAGTAACTACAAATCTTTATTCAATGTATGTGTATGATAAGGTACTGAAAAAAGGAATTTATAATCATGATGCAATTAGCAGCAAAGAAGAAGTAAGAAAAAGAATCAAGGGTTATCTCGAAAATCAACCTAGCTTCGAAAAATGGGGGAATGATCCATTTGCCGCCCTAAGTATGTATATCCAGATTATTGAAAGTTTTAGATGGGAACCCATTATCAAAGCCAATAAAATATACCGTGAAATGGACCCCAGAAAATACTACGACCATCCGCTGAGTAATCAGCAAAGGATCGATCTCTGGTATACAACCATCTGTAAAACTACCAATGCCAATTTATCTTCCTTTTTCGAAGTCTGGAAAATACCCGTGAGTGAAAAAGCAAAAAATGATACACGCGGCTATAAAACCTGGCTCCCCACCGAGCTCGTTGCTTATCTTTCGCATTAACGTATATTATCCCGTAGCTAAATCTGCGGGATTTTATCTAAAAAGTAACTAACATGATAGTTCATTTTCTTGTTTTTTGTTTCAATAATGATTATTATTGATTACACACAAAAACACAAATAAAATGAAACCTAAATTAATCATCATGGCGCTGCTATGCGCCGTCAGTTGGCGCTGTTATGCCCAAACTGAAAAGGGCTCGGGCTTTGTTGGCATGAGCGCCAGTTTTGGAACATCCAAACAAAACAGTTCTTCACCAAGCCTTAACACTTTTACCCTAACGCCGCGCGGAGGTTATTTTTTGGCCAATAATTTTGCCATAGGTTTAGAAATCCCTTTAAATCTTTCTAAACTTAGAAGAGAAGATTATATTGTATGGGATGAAGAAGATGGCAGATACGAAGACCGCCATGGCGTAAAGGAATTTAGTATTGGCTTCTCCCCCTTCGTGCGTAAATACATTGACGTTAAAGACCGTTTTAAATTCTTTATGCAGGCCAATCTCCTGCTTCAATTAAACACCTTTAACCGTATTGATGAGGATGGTTACCTCATCCGTACCGATGCCAGAGTAAAGGGATATGGGGCCAGTATAAGTCCTGGTTTCACCTATTTCGTGTCAGACCATTCTGCAATTGAGTTTTCTTTTCCAATCGTAAACTTCTTTCACCAAAATTATTATTCGGAAGGATCGCTCTACAATTACGACAAAACCAATAACCTGAAATTGGCGCTGCAGAATTTCACCCCAACATTTACATTCAATTATCATTTTTAATCTCTGATCAAATGAGAAACATATTCAACTCACTAAGCTTAAAGGTTTTAAGCTTAGTACTGCTTTTAATCTACGCATGTAATGTGAAAGCCCAGACAACAGAAAGCACTGAAATAAAATATTATAAAAGTATTTTCCCCGAAGAAAACGGGAAGCCAGAGTCTATTGGAAATAAAAAAATAGAATATTATCGAAGCATCTTCCCGGAAGAGAACGGAAAGATTAAATCCATCGGAGATAAAAAATTTGAATACAATAGAAGTATTTTCCCTGAGGAAAATGGTAAAGTTAAATCTATCGGCGATAAAAAAATCGAATATTCCAGAAGCATCTTTCCTGAAGAAAATGGAAAGGTAAAATCAGTCGGGGATATGCCAATCGAATATTATCGAAGTATATTCCCTGAGGAGGATGGAAAAATCAAATCAATCGGTAATGTTACCATCGAATATTACAGAAGCAATTTCCCTGAAGAAAATGGAAAGATCAAATCAATAGGCGGTGCCCAGATCGAATACTACAGAAGCATTTTTCCCGAAGAAAATGGAAAGCTCAAATCAATTACAGGTGAAACAGGTAGTGATTTCAATTTCTCTTCTACTGAACTGTACTATTTTATCCTGAATGCAAATTCGAAGTAAAATACAATCCATTCATTCTTATTACCGAACACCGACCTAATAAATCAGATCGGTGTTTTTTTTATTTACTGACATTCAAAAAATTAACATAAAATTAACTAAATATATAGTTTTATATTGTTTTTTATGCTATCATTGAATACACAAAAACACAAATGAAAATGAAAAAACAATTATTAACGTTGGTAGCACTATGCGCTATCGCCATGGCAACTCATGCCCAAACAGAAAAAGGAGACAACTTAATTGGAGGAAGTTTAAGTATTTCTTCGTCAAAAACTGAATCGCCAAATTACGAAAAAAGATATTTTTATGGCATCAATCCGAGTTATGCACATTTTTTTTCTAAAAACTTAGCAATTGGATTAATTGCTGGTGCTGGTTATACTAAAAATTTTAACAGTAGTTTTGATGCTAACACTAACATCACCCATACAAGAACAAGTAAGCAAAAAACTTTCTCAATCGGCCCCGTGGTAAGATATTATGTAGATATTGTTGATAAATTTAAAGCTTTTGGCCAGTTTAGTGGAACAATCGGTTTTGCAAAAATCAATGAATCAGGTAGTATCCGCAATAGCTATAGTATTATGCCTAATACGAAATTTACACAATACAATGCGTCGATTAGACCAGGGCTAGCATTTTTTCCCACTAAAAAATTTGGCATAGAACTTGGCTTCTCTTTGTTGTCATATCATAAAATTGATTACGGTGATCAATCAGCTGCAAATATTTGGTATGAAGCAGAAGCATTTGAGTTTGGCTTAAACACCTTCGATCCATTTCTTGGATTTAATTTTCACTTTTAAGCTAATGGAGGCTGTTCTGCAAAGTTAATTTCGCATCGAATATGCCACGCTGTCCAAAGGACTCCTACGGAGAGCCTGTTGAAACGCTAAAAACATATATTTTGGCTAGTCTTCTATAGGTAACCATTTAAAGATCTAAAAAGAAAAATCGTCATTGCGAGGAACGAAGATAACCGAACGATTGAGCTCATGAATGCCTGTAAAAACAACTGCACAAATGAATAATCTTAAAGCACACGCTAGTAGCGATCGTAGTAAGATTGCTTCGTCGGCTGAAAAAGCCTTCTCGCAATGACGACTCCTCATTGCCTACAGTTCTTCTCTTTTATTTCTTCTTCGTTTCAATGTTCGGTAAGAATCCGGTTAGTAAACCGATTAAAGGCAGAAATGCACAAATATTAAATACGTATCCGATACTCGTAGAATCGGCAAGTTTCCCCAATAGCGCCGATCCTATACCACCCATGCCAAAGGCAAAGCCAAAAAACAAACCTGCAACCAAACCAACTTTGCCGGGAATCAGTTCCTGTGCATAAACTAAAATTGCCGAGAAAGCTGATGCTAAAATCATTCCAATAGGGACAATTAGCACACCTACCCAAAACAGGTTTGCATGTGGCAGTAGCAATGCAAACGGAGCAGTACCTAATATAGATGCCCATATTACATATTTACGCCCTATTTTATCGCCTATTGGCCCACCCAATAAGGTTCCGGCAGCTACTGAAAATAAAAACACAAATAAATAGATTTGTGAGGTTTGCACCGAAACATGAAATTTATCAATCAGGTAAAAGGTAAAATAATTGGTCAAACTCGCCATGTAGAAATATTTGGAGAAAATCAGCAAGAGTAAAATACACACCGAGAAAACCACCTTAGTTCTTGAAAATTGGTTCACAACAGTTTGAATATTGATTTTTTTACTTTTCGAAAGCATAAATCCCCTGTACCAATTGCCTACATAGGTGAGGATAATAATGGCTAAAAGCGCAATTACCGAAAACCAGATCACGCTGAACTGTCCATAAGGGACTATAATCCAGGCAGCCAACAACGGACCTAAAGAACTCCCTGCATTGCCCCCCAATTGAAAAACAGATTGAGCCAATCCCCTCTTCCCGCCTGATGCAGCGTGTGCCATACGTGACGCCTCGGGGTGAAATATAGAAGAACCTATCCCAATAAAACATACAGAAAGTAATATGGTGTAAAAATGGGTTGATTGTGAAAGCGAAATTAACCCGATCAGGGTAAAACCCATGCCAACAGCCAACGAGTATGGTTGAGGCTTTTTATCAGTGTATAAACCCACAAAAGGCTGTAACAGTGACGCGGCTAACTGAAAGGTCAATGTAATTAGTCCGATCTGCGAAAAACTTAAATGATAGCTGGTTTTAATGATGGGATAAATTGCAGGAATTAACGATTGTATGGTATCATTAAGTAAATGCGAAAAACTTAAAGCGAAAAGTATTGGGAAAACGGTTTTTTCAATAATGGAAGTGGTTGTGCTATTCTCAGTCATATCGGTAAATTATACCGCCAAAAATAGTGATTATAAATTTTTAAACTAAACGATGTGTCCTTGCAAAAACCAAACATTTTTATAAAGTTTTGGTTTTATAGCTATGGAAAAGAATAGAAAAATTGTTGGCTTATGCGGAAGTTTAAGAAAGGGATCATACAATGCCATGCTGCTACAGGTAGCAGGCGGGTTAATCCCTGAAGGTATCCAGTTCGAGACGGTTACTTTCGATGATATTCCTGTTTACAATGCAGATCATGATTTACCCGAAGTTGAAGAAAGGCCCGCGAGCGTAACGAAATTCAGAGATGCCCTTGCCACTGCAGATGCTTTTATTATTGTTTCTCCTGAGTATAATTATTCTATTCCCGGTGGATTAAAAAATGCCATCGACTGGGCCAGCCGTGGAAAAGATTCGCCTTTGATGCATAAACCAGTTGCTGTGATGGGCGCAACACAAGGTATGTGGGGAACGGTTAGAATGCAAACAGCGTTTTTGCCTGTTTTTACATTCCTGAATATGAACCCGGTTTTACAACCAGAAGTTTTAGTTGCCCAAGCTCAAAATAAATTCGATGCTGAAGGAAATCTAACCGACGAGAAAACCATCAGTATTATTAAAAAGAAAATAGAAAATTTAATTTCTGCTTGTAAGGTTTAATCCAAAACTGCAACAGGTCCCTTGCCAAAAACCTGACATTTTCGGCATTTTACAATCTGACATTTATACAAAAATAGTCAGATTGTCAATCTGTCATGTCTAAAAAATTAATCAGTCGATTAATTTATAGTCACGCGAAAATAATATTGACTTAACACTAATTTTATATCTGTTTAACAATTAAGCAGTTGACCAAAAACTGATTTTTTGATGACGCAGGTAAAGGTTTTTGGCACAAGTGTTGACTTTTATCCAAATATAGTCAGAAATTAAAAAAGTAAAATTGACTATATTTTTATAACAAATAAATAATAAAAAAGATGAAAAAACTATTATTATCTTTAGTAGCAGTAGCAGGTTTAGTTTATGGTGCACAAGCACAAACTGAAAAAGGAAATTTTATGTTGGGCGGTAACGTAGGTGTAAACTCTACAAAAGTAGACGGTGCTCCAAAAGCAGATTTCAGCTTTAGCGTATTACCAAGTGTTGGTTATTTTATCAGCAACAATTTTGCAATCGGTACCGGTGTTGGTTACGAATACAATAAAGAAGTAAGCAACAAAACTCAGGATGGCGCTTTTAAAGTTGCTCCATTCGGACGTTACTATGTTGGTTTATCTGATCAATTTAAATTCTTCGGACAATTATCAGTGCCATTGGCATTTGGTGAGTTAAAAGCAACTGATGCTAACGGCGACAACGCAGTTAAATTGGGTACTACCACTAAAATCGGTGTAGAACTTGCTCCAGGATTTGCGTTTTTCCCAACAAAAAGAATCGGTATCGAACTTTCGGTTAAAGGTTTAAGTTATGAAAACTATACTTTGAAAGCAGAAGGTACAGGTGCTAAATTAAAAACAAACACTTTCGGTTTAAACGCTGATACTTTCGCACCAAGATTAGGTGTTCAGTTCTACTTTTAATTAATTCTCCCTTAAGGGAAATTTAATAAATGACTTTTTTTTCGAAGAGCGTCCCGGTTTACCATCGGGACGCTTTTTGTTTACTTCTTTTCTCTGATGGCTTTAAATTCAGAGCCGTCTTTCCATTTCGGATACGAATCTTCATTACTGATTCGGTAACCCATATCAAAAAGCATTCTTACATCTTCTACAATACCTGATAAATCCCATGTTTTGGCATCGAAATTATCCTGTGGCGAATGATAACGGAATTTAGTAAAATCGGCTACCTGCTTCAATCCCCATGCCCTGCCGTTTTTGATATTATCTACGCCAGAACCTGTAAACAAGGAGGGTACACCAACCTTGGCTAAATTAAAATGATCGGAACGGTAGTATAATCCCGATGACGGAACAGGATCTGGCACGATTACCCGCCCCTGCTTTTTAGCCGCCGCTGCAGCATAATCTTCGAGTTCTGACTGGCCAAAACCATATACCACAATATCTTTGGTTTTACCTGCTATACCCATCATATCCATATTGATATTGGCAACCGTTTTAGCCAAAGGAAAAGCTGGGTGTTTGGCATAATACTCAGAACCTAAAAGCCCCTGTTCTTCAGCCGTATAAGAAATAAACAAAATCGTACGCCCGGGAGCTTTAGGTAACTTTTTAAAGGCTGAAGCAATTTCGAATAAAGAAGCTACGCCTGTTGCATTATCAACCGCTCCATTATAAATAGAATCACCCTGTATTTTTTCTCCCACACCTAGATGATCCCAATGTGCTGAATAAATAATAGCTTCATCTTTACGCTTATCGCCTGGTATTTTAGCCAGAACATTATAAGTAACCGATTTTTTGATGGTATTTTTAACCTTTAATGAGGTGGTAACATTTAAATCAACAGCTTTAAAACCTTTTTTCCGCGCACTTAAAGCCAATTGATCGAATGATTTACCATCCAGTGCAAATAGCTGTTTCGCATTATCTAAAGTAATCCAGCCTTCTACTACAGTCCTGCTCATTCCATTGTCTTCGCTTTGCAGGGTAAGTTTAGATTTCGACCAGCCACTGCGCACAACTGTCCAGGGATAAGCTGCAGGCTCGGTATCATGAACAATAATAACCCCTGTAGCCCCCTGTCTTGCCGCTTCTTCAAACTTATAGGTCCATCGGCCATAGTAAGTCATATTTTTACCTTTAAACAAGGTAGAATCAGCAAAGCCCGGATCATTTATCAACACCACCACCGTTTTCCCCTTTACGTTTAGGTTTGCATAATCGTTCCAGCCATACTCGGGTGCAACAATGCCATAGCCCGCAAAAACCAGCGGTGAGTTACTTAGGCTTACCTCATTTTGCACACGGCGCGTGCCAGCCACAAAATCGGTTAAATAATTGAGTGTTAAGGATGCAGTTTTTCCTTTGAGAACCATTTTATCTTCTGGCACAGATTTAATTTCTACCATGGGTACCTCCTGAAAGAAACTATCTCCATTGCCCGGCTCCAGGCCTAGTTTTTCGAACTGATTTTTTAGATAATTAATGGTTTTGGTTTCTCCATTGGTAAAAGGTTTTCGTCCTTCTAAACTATCAGCCGCAATTACCGATAAATATTGGGTTAAACTCGAATCGTTAATGGCTTTAATGGCTAAAGAATCAGCACCAGCGCCAGTACTTTTTGCACCTTGTTTACAGGAGACAAAGAACAGGAGCGCACAACTGGAAAGTAGAAGGAGTTTTTTCATTTGTAAAGAATTGAATTTCAATAAAAAATTTCATTTGCTGAAAAATACGAAGAAAATGGCAAATTCTCACAGGTAACTATGAAACGTCCTCTCATCTCAATCGCAGTGTTCCCAAGGAACTCCTTCGGAGGAGAGATCTGAATGAATAAATCTATTGCTTAATCAGCTTAAATTTCCTCAACTGTTGCCCATTTTTATTGATCACACCAACATAAACACCTGTTGATAAAGCGTTGAGCAAAAAACGGCTCGAACTTGTGGCCTTTTCCTCAAAAACCTTCTGTCCTAATATGTTAAAAATAGATAGACTATAATCTTCAAATGATCCACTCAGAATAGTTAAATAATCGGCAACTGGATTGGGAAAGAAAGAAAATTCATTGTCCTTAAGAAACACTGCCGAAACCAGATCGCTCTGCACCTGGCCGTTGGCAGTTTCGAAAGTAACGCGGTAAAACTGGATTCCAGCTTTTGGCTTTTCATCAAAAATTGTATAATCGAGTTGATTTGAAACTGGCTTCGTCTGCTGTAAAACACTAAAAGTATTTGGCCCGGTCTGTTTTTCCCAAATGATATTCTTTAAATCCAAGGTACTTCCAATACTGAGATCTAGTTTTACTTTACCCTCACTTACAGATGCCGATAAATTCCTTACATAACAGGCAATTCCCTGCTGCGTATAATCTATGGTATAACTTTTTAAACCTGTAAAACCTATCCCGTTAGCTGCTATCGCAAAATATTTACTATTAATTTTGCCTGCACCAAGCTTAACTATAGTATCAGTAAGGGTTAGCACCGGAGAAAGAATATTATCCACAATATTGTACAAAGTATAATCTTTTGCACCAGGCTGTGGGTCCCAACTGAGCACAGCACCGTCTTTACATACATAGCCAACTTTCAATGTCCTCGGACTAGAAATCGTAAATGATTGGCTCAATATTACATTTCCATCCACTTCCATTTTTATCATTGCTTTTGCAAACAAATCTGGAGTATTCCAATTGTAAAAACCTTTGCTTAAATCGATCCCCGAAGCAATTGATTTCCATGTAGCCCCTTCATCATAGCTGACCGATAAGTTGCCAGTTTTACTGGTGTAATTATTTTCCCACCTGATATAATTTTGTTCATTGGCAAAAAAATATTCGTTTTTTTCAGGATTGATGAAAGAAAAAGTGTTTTTGAATATAAAACGATAAGCTATTGCAAAGCGCTGGTTATTACCCTGTGTAATCCTGTTACCCTTAACATGAATATTATAAGTACCTGCTGAGGGGTTATCGAGACTAACCTGCTGAATGGTATTGATAACATCGGCTTTACGCACCGCTGGCTTTGAGAGGGAATCTAAATGAGGAAAGCTGCTTAACACCCAGGGTAGCGTTAAATTTCCAGCAGGATTTTCGAGACTTAAATCCAATCCATTAACCAAACTTTGTGCTGCATTTACAACAGCAGGAGGATCGTTCCAGGTAATGGTTAGTTTCACTTCAGCTACATTAGCCGGAATTGCCAAGGGAATAAGCAAATCCTGATTTTTGGCCACTTCATACAAAGACGCCCTGTTTTCATCTAAAGTTTTTAACGATTGGGCCACATTCAATTTGCCATAGCCATATAAAAAATCTAGCTGTGGTGCTCCCAAATCATCAGCCGAATTAATTACTGTTGCTCTAATTAATGAAGCAGAAGCCGCTTTTTTATATTTCTGCTGATAAAATTGTTCTAACAATGCGATTGATCCACTGGTAATTGCAGCAGAGCCCGATGTTCCGTCTTCGCCCAAGGCAACAAGTTCCGGTTTTACGCGCCCATCATAGGCAGGACCTTTGCTGCTCAGATTTTCAGAAACATTTTCTCTGTTAATCCCTCCGATCACCAATAAATTTTTAGCCTGCTTAAAATTGCCTGTTAAGTTGGCCCTGGCGGTTATCCCTTGATAAAAACCAACTGATGGCGTTGTTGTTCCTTTATTTCCGGCAGAAAAAACATGGATCAAAGTATCGGTTTCGTAAATCTGCTTATCGTATGCTGCGGCTTCCATTCCGTAGTCATTATCTATATCGGTACCATACGAATGGTTTTGAACTTTAATCTGAAGCCGATTTAAATCTGTAACCAAATCTGGCATGAGGTTAGAAAAATCAGAATATGCCAATTTGGATTTAGGTGCGGCACCTAAACCACGGATAAATGAATTGCCGTTTCCTAATGCTAAGGTGGCCATAATGGTAGCATGGGTAGTTGGTGTTTTGCCGATAATCGCGCCAGGTAATGTTTTCCCCAGCAGATCAAGATCAGTCGCATCATACATCCCTTCTTTAAAGGAAACATTTATCCCCGCACCTTCGATACCCGGAAAAAGACTGTGGGCATTAGAAATTTGGTTTAAGCCGAGGTCGATGCCATTAATTACAACTTCCTCTTTAGCTACAGGCAAAACATCGGCGTATAAAACATCGTCCAGTTCCAATATCAACATTAAATCAGCCTGCAAAATATTAACCATAATCAGGTTGTTGACATGGTCTATTGATTTTACGCTTAAGTTTTTAGCTGAACCAGGTAAAGCATTTACATTTTTAAAGGATAACCTAACCAGGATGGAATCGTTCTTTTTTGTAGACTTGGCAAGCACTTTAATTAACCGATCGCTGGCCTTCCATAGTCCGTTAGCTTTCTCTTGATAAATTACATGATTAGAGAGGCTGGAGACAGCCGGTTTTTCGACAATAAAATAATCGCCGGCAAGTTTCTTTTTAGGGTTTAATAATTGAATTTCGGTAGCCGTCAACGTACGATTGAACCGGACCAAAATGAGCCCTTCGGTGCCTAATTTTTGCGAATTGCCATTTTTGGAAATATATTTCTCAAAATATTTTTCTATTCCAGCAGGTTGTACTTGTGCGTTTAAACCAAGCACAGACAGACAAAAACATATAACTAAAAATACAGTATTGACTTTCAAAAATTATTTTATTATAAAATTTTGTTTACATCGTTTATCTTCTCTAAATTAGGATTAATAAGGTAATCCACAAATTTTATTAACTAACTTATTCAACCTAAACTAATTTAATTCCAACTAAGATGAAAACAACAAAATTTTTATCGATTGCAGCAGTATGCCTTTTACTCGCTAACCTATACTCATGTAAGAGTAATAATACAGAAAACGCGGTAGAAAACAAAACTGAAATTTCAGCAGACAAATTATCACAAATCAAATCTCTAGGCTTTAGCACCGACAATATCCGCAAAACAGATGAAGGTTATTTGGTAGAGGGAGATATTCTTTTAACTGATGACAATTTAGCTGAACCTTCTACTGGTGCAAATTTAAACATTGCCGAAACCGAGCAGTACCGAACCACAAACATTGTCAAATCATTACCACGTGTAATTACAGTGTCGGTAACCAATTTACCTCAGGTATATAGCGATGCTGTAAACACCATGATTTCGAGATACAACTCGTTGGGTTTACGTATTACTTTCCAAAGGGCTAGCGCAGGTACAACCGGAAACATTAACGTTGTTGGCTTTAACGAAGGTCCAAGTGGCGGCTTTATTACCTTAGGCTCTGCGGGTTTCCCTACTTCTTCAGGCCAGCCTTTTAACCAGATCAGAATGAACACCAACACAGCGGCTTATGGAACCAATCCTAATTTATTGTACCTCGCTTCTGTGATCCAGCACGAAGTTGGCCATTGTATCGGTTTCCGCCATACGGATTATATGAACCGTGCCTTTAGCTGTGGCGCAAGTGGTGCAGGCAACGAAGGCGCATCGAATGTGGGCGCTGTTAGAATCCCAGGAACACCTTCAACTCCTGATGCAGGCTCATTTATGTTGGCCTGTTCTAATGGTGGTAACCGTACTTTCAATGCAAATGATGTGATTGCGGTAAACTACCTTTACAAATAAAAAAAACACAACGGATTACCTTAACAGATCAGAAGCCCCGAAAATTTCGGGGCTTTTTTGTTTATTAACCACAGATGCACACAGATCAACACGGATTGAATCTGTGTCCATCCTTTTTATCTGTGGTTAAATAAATAACAAAATGTGCAAAAACAAACACTGATGGATAGATTGCCACGGCTAATGAAGGATTAGCCCCGCAATGACGACTTTTCTTATAAAAATGGTTTGTGAGGACACAAACCATGGCGAAAAGGGGAAAAAATTTGCAATAGAAAGGTTTAAATCTGGAACACAACCCTAAGTTAATCAAACCTGATAGCGCCGAATAGCTCCCGATTAAAGCAAATATTTGTATTCAAGAAAATTCAAATCGGGACTATAGGCAATAGCAGGACTGAAATAACCGAAGAACTACCGAAGCTTGCTTTCCAAAAAAAACAGATAAAACTAAAATGCTTTTGTGGGGACATAAGCCATGACAAATCATGTTTTAAAATTTTAGTCGGCTACCGCTTTGATAAATTTCCCACCGGCATCGTACCAAACATTAACATCCGGTGTACCTTCGATATCGATTTTGTAGGTTATTTTTCCAGCAGTATTAATCCAATCTACATCATCGATTCTACCTTTTGGGTATTTTGCTTTAATGTTTTTAGCAATTACTGCCGGCAATTGGGCATTAGGAATATCTTTTTCGAAAGAAACTGTTTTTCCCGAAGCCGCATAGGTGGCTTTATGATCTACCTTTCCCAAATTAAAATCGACCTCATAATTTGCGCCTTTCTTTTCCCAATCTACATCTGTTGCTTTTGGGTAAGCTTTATTAAATGCTGATTTAATAACTGATGGAACATCTTTTTGATCTATATCTTGAGCGCTACTACTGGCAATTCCTCCAACTAAAAGTAATGCTGCCAAAATTGTGCTTTTGTAATTCATAATAAAACAACAGCCATATCCATTAAATTGTTTCTAAACCACTAGAATGGTTTTTGAGCACACAAACCATGGGCGGAAATTTGTTTCCCAACAACAACAGATGACTCGTAGAAAAATGGTTTAACCACAGATGGACACTGATGAACACGGATTGAATCTGTGTTCATCCTTTTATCTGTGGTTAAATAAATAACAAGATGTGCAAAAACAAACACTGATTGATAGATTGCCATGGCAAACGAAGGTAGTCTCAACAGTTACGATTTTTTGGAGCGCAATACCTGTGCAAAACATTTAGCCTCTCCCGTTTTACGCTTATACGCTTCGCCGCCTCGTACCTCGTTGCTGCAGGGTACCGCTTCAACCGGGGCTAGATGGCCAAGACAGTATTCCATTTTTGAGGTTGCAGGTGCACCTACTCTGTTCCTAACACTAAATCGGATAGATTGCCACGGCTAATGAAAAATTAGCCTCGCAATGACGACTTATCGTTATAAAAAATGGTTTGTGAGGACACAAACCATGGCAAGGAAAAATTGTTTCTAAAAAAACAGATGGCTTGCAGTAAAAATATTTAACCACAGATAGACACCAATAAACACGGATTGAATCTGTGTGCATCCTTTTTATCTGTGGTTAATGAAATTTATTTTCCGTTCTGTTCAATATCTCTGTCCATTTCTACCAGATCAACATCACTCGGTTCAGAAAAATCGCCGATTAAATATTTGTTAAAATGATCAGCCAGTTTCCAGAAAGCATACTCCGTCATATCTCCAAAACCATGGCGCTGACCAGGAATAATCAGGAAATCGAAACGTTTACCGGCTTTCATTAGTGCATTGGCCACTCGGATAGAGTTTGCCGGATGGACATTATTATCTACATCGCCGTGCATCAATAACAAATGCCCTTTTAAGTTTTTGGCAAGATCAGGGTTTTTATCAATGCTGTATTTAAATGAAGTATCGCCTTTTAACGAAATGGTTTCTTTTACACCATGGTGTTTTTCGCTCCACCAGCGGTTGTAAATGCTGTTATCGTGGTTTCCTGCGTTCGAAACCGCAGCTTTAAAGAAATCGGGATAAACCAACATAGCAGCTGTTGACATAAAGCCACCGCCAGAGTGCCCCGTAATGCCCACTTTCGATTCGTCGATGTAAGAATATTTGGCTGCCAGTTGCTCAATAGCTGTTTTCTTATCTGCCAAACCGTAATCGCGCAGATTGCCATAACCATACGTATGGTACCATTTAGAACGCGAAGGGTTGCCTCCGCGGTTACCTACCGTAATTACGATATAACCAAATTGAGCTAAACGTTCGGTACGGTCCATGCTTTTGCTAAAAGCTTTGTTTACCGCTTCTGTTTGCGGGCCTGGGTACACATATTCGATAATCGGATACTTTTTATTCGGATCGAAATCGAAAGGTTTGTACATTACACCGTACAGATCGGTAATTCCATCATCTGCTTTTACTTTAAAAGGTTCAGGAAATTTGTAACCTGCTGTTATCAATAATGAAAGATCTGTAGTTTCAAGATCCATCACTTTTTTGCCAGATCCATCGTAAAGCGTGGCTTTTGGCGCTGTGTTTACCCTCGAATAATTATCAACAAAGAAAGTATTGTTATCATTCATATTCGCCACATGGTCAAAATCACCTGCATTTAACAGTTTCATGTTCGAACCATCAAAATTGATGCTGTATAAATGTAAGTAGTAAGGATCTTCTTTACCTTCCCTGCCATTTGCCGTAAAATAAAGGATACGTTTTTTCTCGTCGATATTTACGATACTCTCACAGTGGAAAGCACCTTTGGTAATCTGGTTTTTCAGCTTCCCATTTCCGTCAAAAAGATAAAAATGTGCCCAACCATCGCGCTCACTCCAATGAATCAGTTCGTTGCCATCATTTATCAAACCTGGGCGGTTGACTTCAACATAGGTATTAAAACGCTCGTCGATTAAAGGCGTAACTTTTCCGGTAGCAATATCAACCGTACCGATGTCGATACGTTTTAAATCGCGACTGGTGCGTGAAAAATAGAATCTGCTATCATTACCCAACCAAATAGACGGACGGAATTCGTTATCACGGTCTTTATTTAATGATGGTTTGCTCCAAACTGAAACACTTTGATCTTTAAATGCGGCAACACTTAGTTTTTTATAAGATTTTGCAGCAAAGTCGAACAGCAAAACTTCATCCTGAGGGGCTTCAGCCTCTCCCGGCATTTGATATTTATAGGTTTCTAAGGTCGGACGGCCAGGTGTAACACTATTAATTACCCAAAGATCTTTAACCTTACGCGAATCGGTTCTATCCAATACAAAATATTTCGAGTTCGGCGACCAAAGCACATAAGCACCACGGCGTTTTTTATTATTTTTTTCGTTCTCTACGTTGTTCTCACCATCGCCATCACTTCCGTACGAATAAAACTTAACCCCATCTTTAGTGAGCTGATGTTCTACAATCGTGCTATCATCTTCATTTTTAACTGCTTTTTTGTAGTTGTCTTTATCCATCCAATACAGGTTGTAGTTACGGGAGAAGATAATGGCCGACGAATCGGGTGCTACTGATCCCCATGATGGTTTTGGCTTTGGCTTACTGAAGTTTGGCACCTCAGTTAATTTCGCGCTGGCCAGTTCGTATTTGAAAGAAAATATTTTCTTCTGCATTGAATCTGCAGCTTTTTTATCTTTTCTGTCTTTTTTCAGCTCATCGACAGTACTTTTGATTTCAAAAGAAATACTTTTTTCGTCAGCAGCAAATTTCAGATTTTCAAGCGGCAAATGTTCGGCATCGAATGGATCGCGAACAATCAGGGTAATATCTGCTGCCAGTTTAGCATTATCAAACATCAGCTTTTTGCTTTTCGATGCAGGATCTACAAGGTACCAGAATTTTCCTTTCGGACTTTCGAAAGTATACCAGAAACGGTTGCTCAACTTTAGCCAATGTGGATCTACAGTGGTAGAATAAACCATTTTTTTCAACTTATTTGGCGAAAAACGCGATGCAAGCTGATAATTTGCTTTAGGCTGTGACTGAATATTTTCGGTTAAGGTAAATGTTTTGTTTTGTGCAGCTACAGTTAAGGATAAAAACTGCGCACACAGCAGGAGTTTATAAAGTTTATTCATCAAAATTTGTTTGAGCCGCTAAATTATTTAATTAAAGCATATTAAGCAGGCTTAAATGTGTAATAAAAGCGATAGTTAGGTCAATTTTATGCACCAGAAATTAATTATTAACACAATTTATTTTGATGGTTAAATAATTGACGGATTTTATAGTTTTGTAGTTATATATCCTCATAATGAAATACAGCTTTTTAACCCTAATAACAGCCGGAGTAATCTTATTTGCCAGCTGCCAATCTAAATCTCAAACAGAAAATTCTGCCGCTAAAGATTCTACTGCACAAAACAGCGAAGCTGCAGCAAGCACCGGAACGCCAGTTGACGTTTCGAAAATAAAGGTTGCCGATGCCAAAACCATTTTAGCCCGGAAACAGGTACCTATTTTATGTTATCACCAGGTAAGAAACTGGAAACCAACCGATGGAAAAGTAGGTAAAGATTATATTGTAGAAATCCAGAATTTTAAAGACCAGATGAAAATGCTGGCCGATAGTGGCTACCATACCATTTTACCCGATCAGCTTTATGCCTACCTGAACACTGGTGCTGCCCTACCGAGCAAACCCATTATGCTAACTTTTGATGATACTGACCTGGATCAGTTTACCATTGTGCGCCCTACTTTAGATAAACTGGGTTATAAAGCTGTTTATTTCATCATGACCGTTTCGATCGGCAAAAAAGGCAAATTTGTAGATTACATGAGCAAAGAGCAGATTAAACAACTTGCTGACGAAGGAAATGTGATCGGTAGCCACACTTACGATCATAAAAACTTTAAAAAATATGCAGGTAAAGATTGGGAAGAGCAATTAGATAAACCAACCAAAAAACTGGAAGAAATTACAGGTAAAAAGATGACAGAATTTGCCTATCCTTTTGGTTTATGGAATGCAGAAGGCATTCCTGAGCTTAAAAAACGTGGCTTTAGAATGGCTTATCAATTATCAACCAAACGCGATGAAAAAGACCCATTGTTTACCATCCGCAGGATTATAGCCAGTGGTTACTGGTCGCCTAAAACATTAAGCAATAGCATTAAAAATAGCTTTTAAGTAAAATAACCCCGGCAAAAGCCGGGGACTTTCTTTTTAACGAGTTACTCCACAACATGAAAAAAATTGCAATATTTGTTTTATTGTTCTTTCAGATCATTAAGCTCCATGCACAAACACCACACTTGAGCGGAAAAGTAGAAGTTGTAATGGCTACAGGCCAAATTACCTGCGATTTTGTACTTAACAACATCCCCAACCTGGCAAAAGACTATCAGATTGTGTTAAATAAGGGCTTTAACATTAAGGCGATAAAAGATTCTGCAAATCAAACCCTAAAATATTCTGGCTTTTATGGTGGTGCCATGCGTGGTGAGGGTTTAACTTACGTTCCGTTATATAAAGACAGTACACTGGTAAATCCTGGTAAACTACATATTACCTATACAGGAGCATTCCCAATTTATACGGATACACTGAACTTTATAGATTTTAAGGGATTGATTGCTTTTAATGGCAAAACCGTACGGGCTGCTGATCAATCTAAGTGGTATCCTATTATTTACGACATCAAAAACGACAAGCTGATTGAACAGATGACCTTCGATATCCAGGTAACAGTTAAGGATGCTAAGATGATTTTTGTAAACGGCGACCTGCCTAAACCGGGCCCAATTGCCAGATTTAAATCGAATATCCCCATTGCGCCGATGCTTTTTGCCGGAGATTATAATGTACAAAAAACCAATGGTGCGCTATTTTTAAACACGCAAATGAATGATAAGCAGTTGAATGTTTTTGAACAGAATATTGCTGAAATGAAAGCCTATTATTATAAGGTTTTAAAAATCCCATACGAAACAAAAAATGTATTTATTGAGCATGCGCCGGTAGAAAAATTTAACAAAGGCAGAAGCTGGGGTTTTGTGGCTTTTCCAACCATTGCTTTTGCAGGCATTAAACTGGGCGATATGATTGATGAGGAACAACATAAACTTAAAAACCAGAACGATTACCCATTTATCGCACATGAAATTGGCCATTATTATTTCGGCAACGTATTACAACCCAACTCTACTTTGTTCTGGTTCTTTTTAGAATCTACTGCAGAGTATTTATCGGTAAAAGCAAGCGAAGAAAAATTCGGAAAAGCTTTCGGCACTAAATATTTTCAGGACAGGGCTAAACAACTGAAAGATTTTAAAGCCAAACCTTTAAATGCCATTAAAGAAATTAATGAGATCTCAGGTACCTACCGCTACACTTACGGTCCGTTTCTGCTCCGTGGCCTGGAGCAAATGATTGGTGAGCAACGTATATTTAAATTCTTAAACACCTGCTTAACTGCTAAAAATGAATTAACTGATTATAACTTCTTCAGAAAAAATGCTTTAAAATCGGGCATTACTCAAAAAGAATGGGATGCTTATGAAAAAGAGTTTATCCTTTCCGAAAACGCCGTTTCTTTGATTAAATAAATTAAAAACTTTGAATAAACATTTAAAATCCGCTACTCACATCCTTTTATCAATTTTATTTTTAGGATCATTTTCGTTGGCTTGTTCGAGCAATAAACCAAAAGAAAAAATTGTTGCAACCAGCACGATCAAAGAGATTAATATCGATTCGGCCAATACCAAACCTGCAGATAACAAAACCATTCTGGCCCGCAGAGAGGTGCCCATTCTGTGTTACCACCAGATTAGAAACAACATTGCCAGTGACAGTAAAAGAGCGCACGACGATATTATTGCCCCTGACAAATTTAAAGGCCACATGAAAATGCTGGCCGATAGTGGTTATCATTCTATTCTACCCGATCAGCTATACAATTATCTGGTTTATGGTGCCAAGTTGCCCGAAAAACCAATCATGATTACTTTCGATGATACGGATGAAGATCAATTTACCATTGGGAATACAACATTGAAAAAATACGGCTTTAAAGGCGTTTATTTTATTATGACGGTATCGATCGGCAGAAAAGGACGGATCAACTACATGACTAAAGAACAGATTAAACAGTTATCTGACGAAGGGAATACGATTGCCAGCCATACCTATGATCATAAAAACTTTGCGCAGTTTACCGACGAGGACTGGACAACCCAAATTGATGCACCAACTAAAAAACTGGAAGAGATTACGGGTAAAAAAGTAGCGTATTTCGCCTATCCTTACGGTGTTTTCAAAGCTTCAACCTTACACAAGCTAAAAGAACATGGCTTTAAAGCGGCATTTATACTTTCAACAGCACGGGATGAAAACTATCCACTTTACACCATCAGGCGAATAATTGATCCTGGAAGATATACCGCGAAAAATTTATATTACAGCATCAACAAGAGTTTTAATAAAACAAAATCATAGCAAAAAGGTTTAAAATATAGTGTGTTTAAATGTTGAAAGGTTAAGCACAACGTTTCAACATCCGAACTTTACAGCATTAAAACTTTATACCCTCCCTATGAAATATTATTTGCATTGTTTCCTTTTCGGATTACTCATTATATCTGCCTGTAACAACCCTAAAAATGGAGCCAATACCGCTGAAACTACAAGTGATAGTACGGCGAATGCAAAAACCGAACTTGCAGAAAGTTTTTACAAGCGGTTGGAAGGTACTATTGCAGGCAAAAAAGTAGTGATGCACTTGCAAAAGGTTGATGATGATGTAAGTGGTACTTATTACTATGATGGCTCGTGGCTTAACCTATCAACGGACACTTTAATCGGGAAAGATAGCATTATCCTCGCTGAATATAGTTTTTATGAATCATACTTCACACAGGATTTTAAATCGCCCCATTTAGCTTTAAAATGGAATGGAAGTGGCTTTAATGGCAATTGGGAAAGTGGCGATAAGACCAAAAAATACCCGATAGCTTTAACAGAAAAATATCCTGAGGGCAGTTATCCGTTCAGCGCCGGGATTTACAAAGACTCGGTTAAAGCATTTGCCAATCAGCCAAAATCGCCTGCGGCTGAAATCAGTTTTGAATACCTGGAAAGCAAAAATGATGATGAGTACGGCAATTGGTTAAACTCGGAACTTAAAAAAATTTCAGGGCTAAAGCCAAATATCGACCGCTCCATTGGCTTTAAAAACATAGCCACCGCTTATTTTAAAGATTATAAGATGCAGGTTGCCGAGCAACAAAAAAATGGCCACGACAATGATTTTCAGGCATGGATGAACTACACCAATAACAGCCAGCAATCTATCAATTACAATGATAATGGTTATGTAGTAATCGATTTCCTTGCTGACGCTTATACTGGTGGTGCACATGGCAATTACAGCAGCGTAATGTTTTGTTTAGATGTGAAAAACAAAAAACAAATGGTGCTTAGCGATATCATCAAAATAGATTCGAATACCTTACAAAGTATTTTAGAACGCAATCTTCGTAAAGAATATAACATTAAAGCCAAAGATGCACTTAGCACCGTACTATTTGATGACTTTATTAAACCGAACAAAAATTTTTATTTCAATGCGAATGGGATTGCTTTTATGTACAACCCCTATGAAGTAGCAAGTTATGCACAAGGGCAAATTGTAGTGTTTATTCCTTATTCGGATTTAAAGACTTATTTGGTACCGGCTTTTGCCCAAAGAATGAGTATTAAGTAGTTCTCCAGTTTACAATTGACAGTTCCTCAGATTTCAGTTGATTATTGGTTAATTGATTAACTGAAAACCGCCAACCGAAAACTTACGATCTGTGTTTATCATCTTAAATCAGCGGGAATAACTATAAATTGTCCCCGCAGATTACACAGATTACGCAGACTTTTAACTCAACTACCTGCTGCAAATTGTAAACTGCCAAACTGAAAACTTTATAATATCTCTTTTACGATATATTCTTTACCATTAAAATTAAAGCTTTCATTTATTGCTTTTCCGATCAAAAACCTTCCGATTGGCGAAGCCTGCGATACGGCAAAGAATTTTTGTCCATCGGTATTAAGTTCACCAGCGCTGATGCTGATATAAAAATTACCTTCTGAGGTTAAAACCAAACTTCCGTTTTTAACCAGGCGATCTGATTCTACATTTTCGATCTGTTGTAATGCAATTTTCTGTTGTCCGGCTTCGTACAGTAATTTACTGTTGCGGTCCATCTCCTGCTGCATCATTTCGCGCGTAGTTTCGTATTTATCGCCTGCACTACTTTTTGTATCATCGTTCGAAGCTTGCCTGGCTTGTTGCAGAGAATATTCAATATTTTCTATCCTATTTTGAATGAAAGTTAAGCAAAGCTGATAAAGTTTAGATTTTAATGCAGACATATAATAATGGGTAATAGAAAATGTAAACGGATGATATTAAATGGAAGACAGCCTATTTCCTTAAGGCAAAGGCTTGTTTTAAAATAGATTCGATTTTCTTTTTGGGGATATCTTCGAGGTGGTTGATCAATAAAATTTTCATTCTGGCTCTTTTCTCTTGCAGCAAATCTTCGTGTTCAATTTTATTTCCGTCAACCAAACCGATGTAAGGCTGATGGAGCTTTTTGTGTGTCCAAAGATAGCAGAACATTTTTCCTTTATGGTAATAAAAAGGCATTCCATACTTCCAATGCTCTGTAATATCAGCATAGCCCATTAAAAGCGACCTTAAATATTGAAGGCAACTTTTAATCGGTTCATCTTTTTGCTCGAAATAGTTATCAAGAGGATTTAACATACATTAAATAATGTGAATTTTTAGAAAGATCGTCATTTCGATCCCGAAAATTCGGGAAGAAATCTTTTAAAGTTAACCTATTGGTACTTTTGTTTAAAGATCTCTCCTCCTAAGGAGTTCCTTTGGAACATTCCGCTAAGCTCCAGTCGAGATGACGAAGACGCTTGACTAACCAATAGCCCGAAGTCTTTTGTCCTTAGTTTGAAGTCAATTAACCGATTAACAGTACCTACTAATGAACCATTGACTAATGAACCAATGAACTACCCCTCTATCCACCTCACTTTTTCTTCTATCGAAGTCCGGTTTGGCGCCCAGGGTTTTTCGTTGTGATAGCCCATGTAAAATAAGCCAATGCACTTTTCATTTTCACCCAGACTTAAGAAATCACCTAAATCATCAATTAAAGGTGGAGAGCTCCAATAGGCGCCTACCTGCAGGCTTTCGGCAGTTAAAGCCATATTTTGAACAGCACACGAAACGGCCGCCAGCTCTTCCCACTCCGGTATTTTACCACTCACCTGCATATTGATGGCAATGATGCAATCGGCCTGACTTGTTTTTTCGGCAAAGCTGTCGTATTTTTTCTGTAAAAACTGTTGCGGACTAACCAATTCCTTATATAATTTACCCAGTTCTTCTCCAAGTTTCGTTAATCCCGCTTTTCTGATCACGACAAAACGCCAGGGTTGGGTTAATTTGTGTGTTGGTGCATAATTGGCTGTTTCTAAAATCTGGTTGATTACTTCAACCGGAATTTCTTTTTTTATATAGCTTGCAGGGAAAATACTGCGACGTTCTTTTATAACTTTTGAAACAATATCATATGTTGTACTCATTTGGTAAAAATAGCTAAAAGCTGAAAGACTAAAGCTGAAAGAGAGAGAGAAATTCGACCTCTAATAAAAGATTTGACGCTATGCTAACTGAAAACCTCAAACTGTTAACTGCGAGCTGCCAACTGCTTCCTGATCTGTTTAACTTTCGCAAAAAAGCCAATACTTTCTTTGTCTACCAGGAAATCCATCGTCTGCAAAAGTTCTTCTCTTATCCAATTGTGTTTGGTATTTAAATTGGCCAAAATATTTAAACAATGTGACTTTACGGCTACAGGAATCTTCTCATCAATTAACCAGGCAAAAACAACTTCTACCAAATGATCGGTATCATAACCGGCAAGAATCTTCTTAATTTCTGGAGCGGCATTTTTCTTCGTCATAAAGGCCAGGATTTTAACATAATGCCTCAGTGCAGATAAATTGTTTTGTTGCGGAAATTTCTCCAAAAAATAAAGCGCATAGGGCAGAAATCTTTGCTGATGATTAGTAAATACATTTTCTAAGATCCATGCGGCCCTGAAACCGATCTGATCGTCATGGTAAAAACTTAAATCAATCAGATCTTTCACTGAAAAGGTATCTTCTGAGGCAATTGCGGCTAACTTTTTTACTTTACTTTTCTGAAGGGTTGTTTTTATGGTTTCGAGCAAGAGATCTTTTTGCATAAAACGAAAATATATTTTTTATTAGACAAAATCTCACATTTTTTTGAAACCAGAGAGGTTAGCAAACTAATTTGGGCGTTACCCAAGCTGCGCAAGGGTCGGGCTTTTTCAGGGCTCCGCTTCGCTACGGTACCGATGAAGGATCGCCACTGAACCCTTACAGTCCCTAACGCAAAACTCACTGCCTAAAAATAAATCGAGTTAATAAACCTCGTAGGTTAGGTTAAGAGACAATTGTTTTTAAGCTATAGTGTTAAGCCATTGACCAAAAAGCTTCTCCCCTTCGTAAAATAAACCCGGTAGTAGCGAACACGGAGTGCAACGTAGTAAAGCGGATAACGGGACTGTATGGGTCACAAAGTATCAGGCCCTTCATTTTCAAATTTTCGACCCCAGCCTTTCTACCCTCCCCTCCCGCCTTCAACTTTTTTTTCAGATATTAATCCCAAACCTTTCCTTCTTCTGCCTTTTTACCCTCAACCTTTTTGCGTATCTTTGCGGCTTATTTCAATTATAGCATGATTTCAGTTTCTAATTTATCGTTACGATACGGCAAACGCACATTATTTGAAGATGTTAACCTAAAATTTACCCAGGGCAACTGCTATGGCGTAATTGGGGCTAACGGCGCAGGTAAATCTACTTTTCTAAAAATTTTATCGGGAGAAGTTAACCAAACTTCTGGTAGTGTGGCTTTTACTCCAGGCGAAAGAATGGCGGTTTTAAAACAAAACCACTACGAATTTGATGAGTTTTCGGTATTAGAAACCGTAATGATTGGCCATAAGGAACTTTATGCCATCATGAAAGAGAAAGATGCCATTTATATGAAAGAAGATTTTTCGGAGAAAGATGGCGAACGTGCCGGAGAGCTTGAAAATCTTTTTGCCGAAATGGATGGCTGGAATATGGAAAGCAATGCTGCAACCATGTTGAGCAATTTGGGCATTACCGAAGATAACCACTATAAATTACTAAAAGAGCTAGACAATACGCAGAAAGTACGTGTGTTATTGGCACAGGCCTTATTTGGGAATCCCGATATTTTATTACTGGATGAGCCTACCAACGATTTGGATATCGAAACCATTGCCTGGTTAGAAAACTTTTTGGCCGATTACCAGAATATTGTATTGGTTGTATCGCACGACAGGCACTTTTTAGATGCAGTATGTACGCATATTGTAGATATCGATTTCGCTAAAATGAGCATTTACACCGGTAACTATACCTTCTGGTACGAATCTAGTCAGCTGGCATTAAAACAGCGTAGCGATCAGAACAAAAAAATGGAAGATAAGGTGAAAGAGCTACAGGAATTTATCCGCAGGTTTAGCGCAAATGCATCTAAATCAAAGCAGGCAACTTCTCGTAAGAAGGCTTTAGATAAGATTGATATCACCGAAATTAAAGCATCGAGCAGAAAATACCCAGCCATTATCTTCAATAATACTGGCCGTGAGGCTGGTGACCAGATTTTACAGGTAGAAAACCTGGGCAAAAATGGAAACGATGGTGTTTTGTTCGACAAAATTACTTTCATGGTAAATAAAGGTGATAAAATTGCTGTATTATCTCAGAATAGTTTAGCTACAGCAGCATTTTATGATGTGTTAACGGGCAGAGATACAGACCATAGAGGAGAATTTAAATGGGGTGTAACCATTAGCACTGCAGATATTCCTAACGACAACTCCGAGTATTTTGCCGGTAAAGATGAAAACCTGGTAGATTGGTTACGTGAGTACTCTGGTACCGATGCGGATGAGCAATTTGTACGCAGCTTTTTAGGCCGTATGTTATTCTCGGGCGAAGAGGTACTTAAAAACGTAAAAGTGCTTTCAGGGGGCGAAAAAATGCGTTGTATGTTCTCGAGGATGATGTTACAACAAGCCAACCTGTTAATGTTTGATGAGCCAACCAATCACCTGGATCTGGAATCTATTGAGGCACTGAACAATGGTATGAAAGATTTTAAAGGTGCAATATTATTTACCTCACGAGATCACCAGTTAACCGAAACAGTGGCTAACCGCATTATTGAAATTACGCCAAAAGGCACTATTGATAAGTTAATGACTTACGATGAATATATCAACAGCAGCGATGTTGCGAAACTAAGAGAAGAAATGTATTCTTAATTCTTCAATTAAAATATTGATTTAAAAGCCACATGCACTACATGTGGCTTTTTCTTTATAATAAATTGTATCTGTTGTAGCGTTTTCATCTCATTAATCGTTTTACAAGAAAAAAGCGTTAATGGCCATTAACCAATTTTGTTCAAAAAATTGATTTAAAACATTAAAATGAAAACGAATTTGAAAAATTTTAGCACTACAAAAATTATACTCTCTCTCTTAGCGATAGCTTTAACCATTACGGCTTGTAAAAAAGATTTTAATAACGACCCTATCGAAGCGGCCGGTATTGGCTTTGTTCATGCATCACCTGGAACAGGCGCGCTGGATTTTATCTTGGATAACCAAAAAATAAATAGCTTTACCTACACTAAAGATTTAGGATACTATGCCGCATATCCAGGAACAAGATTGGTGGGTGTTGCTAAAAAAGACTCTTTAAAATATTTAACCACAGCTCAAGCCATATTAAAAGAAGGATCATTCTATTCGGTTTTCGTAGTAGATACTTTAAAATCAACAAAACTTTTAATTCTTGAGGATGATTTAAAAGCACCTGAAACGGACAAGGCTAAAGTTCGTTTTGTAAACTTAAGTCCGGGTTCTGCCCCATTTGATTTAGCTATTGCAGGTACAGATGCACCTTTATTTACTGCAAAAGCATTTAAAGAGTTCACCACTTTCAGCAATATTGCACCGAACGACAGCTATACTTTCCAATTAAAGCAAAGCGGAACAGTTAAAGTGAGCTTACCGGCCGTTAAAATCGAAAAAGGTAAAATTTATACCATCTGGGCTAAAGGCTTATCGAGCAAAACCGATAGTACTGGAGTTGGCTTATCAGTGATGACAAATAAATAAAAATATTTCACTCTACCTGTGAAAACGAAAATTGACCCCACTCAAAAAGTTGGGTGGGGTTATTTTTCTTAAATTTGCAATAATTAATCATGATAAACCTTTAATAAATAGTCCTTTACAGGGGTGATAAAAAAAATACTCAGTTTTGAGGAAATTTTAAAAGGCTGTGTAAAAAACGACAATAGCTGTAAAGAAATGATGTATAAATCATTTTATGGCTATTTAATGGGCATTATTTTAAGGTATACAAAGAACCCTTCCGACAGTGAAGAGCTTGTAAATGATAGTTTTATCAAGATTTTTAAGCATGTTGGCGGTTTCAAAGCACCAAAAAATCCGGAAGAATTACAGCGATCGTTTAAAGGCTGGATTGCCCAGATTGCTTCGCGGACGGCAATAGACAAGATACGAAGTTCGAAAGTTCAGTTTTATGTTGATGATTTAGCTGAAAGTGAACATCCGGTTACCCAGGTTTCGGTCGCTTCGGAACTACACGTTAATGATATTTTGAATTTACTAAATCACTTACCAGATACGCAGAGACTGGTATTTAACTTATATGAAATTGAGGGCTTTGCCCACGATGAAATTTCGAAGATGTTAAACATTCCTGAAAGTTCCAGTCGTGTTTACCTTACACGTTCTAAGAGTAAGTTACGTACCCTTTACCTAAATACCATGGTTAATTCATACGAAAAAAATGGATAAGGAATTAATTGAGCATATTACCGCGCAACTCCAAAACCATGAGGAAACATACCCTGATGGTGCTTGGGAGCGCTTTTCGGAGAAAAAAAATAAGAGACGAGGCATCGCTTTTTGGCCTTTGTGGGCTGCTGCTGCCTTAATTTTGGTCTTAGGAGGTGTATTTTTTGCGCAAAACAATATAGATCAGAAAAAAGATATTGCAATAACTAAACCTAAAGCTCAGCAAAATGCTACAGCCGATCGGAAATCAAATAACAATATTAAAACTAAAATCGATTCTACTTCATTAAATAACGATACAAGCCCTATAAATAAGCTGGCGGCCAATCGTCCAGCCAAAATTACAGGAAGCACAAAACCATTATTAACAGAGCAGACCGGTTATTCGCTTATTAATACATCAGCGCAATTGGCTCCTGTAAACAATAACCTTTTAGATAACAAGCTTGCGGGTGCTAATCTTTCAAACCTGAAAACAAAACAGTTTGATATTTTAACGGAAAAGAAAAAACCTCAACCCATTGCGCAAACAAGTTTTGAAAAACTGCTTGCCCAGGATAGCTATGCGAATCAACAAAAATCGCCATCAAAAACAAGCGAAAATTCTAAATGGCAGCCTGATGTGTATATTGCGCCAGCAATGGGTAACGATAATAAAGTAACCATGAACTATGGCTTTTCTTTATCTTATGCTATTGCCAATAAATTATCAATAAGTTCTGGCGTTTCGTATGCTTCTATTAGCACTACCGAATCGTTAAATGCTTCTGCACCACAAACCTTATCAGGCAAAAACCTCGAGTCGGTTGATGCTAAAGTGCGTGGAATTAACGTTCCTTTAGAATTAAAATACAACATAAGTGATAAACTGTACACCAATATAGGGGTTTCTGCACTGGCTGTTTTAAAAAACTCACAACAGAACAACTATATTGTAAACCAGGTACAGAATTTTTCTTTGACAACAGCAAATGGTTATGCCGATTCGAAGACATTGATTGTGAAAGAAAAAACTACTGAGCCACAGCCCGAAGCCAATATAGATCCTGATAAATACATCGGATTCTACAATTTTTCTTTAGGTTATAAACAAAAGATATCCAAAAAGAACAATATTGCCATCGAGCCTTTTTTAAGGTTGCCGATGAAAACTTTCTCTAAAGAAAACCTTAACCTCACCAATGGCGGACTGCGTTTGAAGATTGATTTTTAGAAAAAAAACTAAGATATTTAGTATATTTGGTTAAATACCTAATATGAAGAATATCAAGCCATATCCTACTGAAGAGGAGCAACCTCCGATTAAAACCCTTAACGAGGTCGATTTTTCTGCAACTTACAGTTATGCAGATTATATGCGCTTCGAATTTGAAGAGCGCTTAGAACTTATCAAAGGGTACATTTTCAAGATGAGCCCTGCTCCTTCGCGAATTCACCAAGGTATTTTAGCCAACATTTTTGTCCCCATATACAATATACTCAAAGGGAAACCGTGTCATGTTTACTGCGCCCCTTTTGATGTACGTTTAGCTAAGAAAACTCAAGATGACAAAGAAGTTTTCACCGTAGTGCAACCCGATATTGCTGTAATCTGCGACCAATCTAAACTGGATAAACGTGGATGTATTGGCGCACCAGATATTGTTGTCGAAATTTTATCACCAGGTAATAATAAAAAGGAATTGATCAACAAATATGAGGTTTATGAGGAAGCAGGTGTTAAAGAATACTGGATTGTAAGTCCTTCTGAAAAAACATTTTTCAGATATATCCTTGATGGCAAAGGCAAGTTTCAGCCAACAAAACTACTCACCGAAGGCGAAGAGGTAACTACAACGATCATACCAGGCTTTAAGCTTGTTCTTGAAGAGGTATTTAAAGACTAGGATAAATTCTATGAAAAATATTAAACCATATCCTACTGAAGAGGAGCAACCTCCAATTAAAACCCTTAATGAGGTCGATTTTTCTGCAACTTACAGTTATGCAGATTATATGCGCTTCGAATTTGAAGAGCGCTTAGAAATTATCAAAGGTTACATTTTCAAGATGAGCCCTGCTCCTTCCAGGATTCATCAAAAAATATCGGGAAGAATTTCCAACCCCCTCTATAATGCATTAAATGGTAAAAAATGTGAAGTATATACCGCTCCTTTTGATGTTCGTTTAGCTAAGAAAACTCAAGATGATAAAGAGGTTTTCACCGTAGTGCAACCGGATATCGTGGTAGTTTGCGATCAGACTAAGCTTGATAGACGCGGATGTATTGGCGCACCAGATATTGTTGTCGAGATTTTATCGCCTGGCAATAATAAAAAAGAGCTGATCAATAAATATGAAGTTTATGAAGAAGCAGGTGTTAAAGAATACTGGATTGTAAGTCCTTCTGAAAAAACATTTTTCAGATATATCCTTGATGATAATGGCAAGTTTCAACCAACAAAACTGCTCACTGAGGGTGAAGAGGTAACTACAACGATCATACCAGGTTTTAAACTCATTTTAGATGAGGTTTTTCAAGATTAAACATGGATATTAACGAAAGAAGTCAAGTTTTATAGCAACTTTGCCATTTAAAACTTGACTTCTTTGAAATCTTTTATATATAACTAGTGACCTGAATGACCGTCAGCTCCGTGAGCATGACCATGAGCCAATTCATCTTGAGTAGCTTCACGTACATTTAAAATCACACCGCTAAACACTAAATTTTTACCAGCCATTGGGTGGTTTAAATCTACTGAAATGGTTTCGTCGTGAACAGCAGTAACACCTGCTCTAAACTGATTACCATTGTTATCTTGTAAAGGAATCACATCGCCTACATTTGGTAATTCGCCACCAGCTTCAGTAAACATGGTTTTTGGAAGATCGGCGAAAGCACCTGGATCGATATCACCGTAACCATCTGCTGCAGATAGCTCGAAGCCATATTCATCACCAGTTTTTAAACCAGTTAAATGTTCTTCAAATTTAGGCAACATCATGCCAACGCCATATAAAAATACTAAAGGATTTTGTTCGTCAGCTTTTTCTACAAAAACTTGTTGTCCTTCTTCGTTAGTAGTATGCAATTCGTAAGTTAACGCTACTACAGAGTTTGGTGAAATATTCATTTAAATTAATTTATTGTAAATACTCTAATGCGTCCTCAACAGTGTTAACCGGCAACTGGCATACTTTATTTCGGCAAATATAAACTTTTGTTTCATTGCTTTGCTTACCTTTTAACAGCGGCAGGTTACTTTTTGTTCCGCCCAATGTAATTTTGTTCGGAATATAATGTCCGCTTAATGCCAACTTAATACTATCGGTTTCTAAACCGGTAATGGCAATTTCGTTTATACCGTAAATTTCATTTAATAGTTGAATAGCCCAGTTTGAGTAGGCAGAGCCGTAACTTTTGATCTTCGGCTGAACCGCAGCAAGCATTTCTGCCGCTTTTTCGGAGTATTGTTCAATATCGAAAAGCAAACCCAACTTTTTTAAATTCTGCGCCATTGTAGAATTTGAAGCGGGAATCACATTATCCATTACTTCGTGTTTACGGGCAATTAAATCTTCACTTTCAGCTGAGGTATAAAAGAACATCGGCGAATCTGTATCCGTAAAATTAGCAATTACATAATCGGTCAATGATTTTGCCTCTTCTAACCATTTTTCATCAAAATCAGCTTCGTATAAGGCAATCAGTGCTTCAATAAAAAAGGCATAATCATCTAAGAAGCCCGTAATAGAAGCCTTTCCGTTTTTATAATTACGGTATAAGCCACCATTTTCTGATTTTAAGTGGCTTAGGATAAAACTGGCCGCAGCTGATGCTTTTTCGTAATATAGCTCATGACTCAGTACCTCTGCGGCATCAGCCAAAGCTTTAATCATCATACCATTCCAGGCGGTTAAACACTTATCATCCAAGCCTGGTCGGATTCTTTTGCTACGCACAGCCATTAATTTTGTTTTGGCTGAATTTACTTTGTCATAAAGCTGTTCTGCATCAACATCAAATTTTGCAAGCAGATCGTCATCGCTGATGGTTTTGCGCAAAATATTGGTTTGCTCTTCTTCCCAGTTACCTTCTTCGGTAATGTTGTAGTAAGCGCCGATTAATTTGGCATCTTTTCCTAAAACCTGATCGAATTCTGCTTTATCCCAGATGTAAAACTTGCCTTCTACCCCTTCGCTATCTGCATCTAAGGCCGAATAAAACAATCCATCTGCTGAAGTCATCTCTTCAAAAACCCAATTTATGGTTTCAACTACTGTTTGTTTAAACGAATAGAACTTGGTGCACTGATAAGCTTCAGCGTATAAACTGATGAGTTGAGCATTATCGTAAAGCATTTTTTCGAAATGCGGAACATGCCATTTATCATCAACGGAATAACGGGCGAAACCTCCGCCAATCTGGTCATAAATACCGCCTCTGCTCATTTCTTCGAGCGTATGGCAAACCGCTGTAAAAACAGATTCATCATCTTTTAAAAAGGCATACCGCAATAAAAACACCCAATTATTGGGTAAAGGAAATTTTGGAGCGCGGTTATATCCCCCGTAACCGATATCGAAATGGCGTTTCCAGGGTTCAATGATTTCGGTTAGGTGTTCGTTTGTATATTCTTCTTTTTCGGGCGCTGGGATTATCTTTTCGCTGTCTTTAATGCCCGAGGTTAACCGCTCTGCATATTGGATAGCCTTATCGGGTTCATTTGTCCAAAGTGTGGCAACATTTTCCAGAATATTGATCCAATCGTTTTTCCTGAAATAGGTTCCGCCATAAATTGGACGCTGATCTGGCAAACAGATACAGTTTAAAGGCCAGCCACCGCTTCCTGTCATGAGCTGGATGGCATACATATAAATCTGATCAATATCTGGGCGCTCCTCACGATCTACCTTAATGCAGATAAAATGACGGTTCATCACCTCGGCCACTTCATGATTCTCGAAACTTTCGCGTTCCATTACATGGCACCAATGACAGGCCGAATAGCCAATGCTCACCAAAATGAGTTTATTTTCCGTTTTTGCCTTTTCTAACGCTTCTGCGCCCCACTCATACCAATTGACAGGATTATGGGCATGCTGCAACAGATATGGAGATGAGGCGTGGATTAGGTTATTGGTATCAGACATGGCAGCTAATGTAAAATGTAAGTGGGAAAAAGGAATTTTAATTTGAGGCGTAAATCTATTAATAATCTACAAACCTGTTTCGATTTAGTTTTTGTTTTTATACTTTAGTTGGAAATCTAGGCATACAACAAATGAAAATCACCCATACCGAAATATACCGCTTTAGCATCCCAATGGAACCTTTTGTTATTGCAACCGGAACCATGCATTTTGCCCAGAATGTATTAGTGAGGATTTTTACCGATACAGGCATTCATGGAATTGGAGAATGTTCTGCTTTCCCAATGATTGTGGGTGAAACGCAGGAAACCTGCATTGCGATGGCCAAAGACTTCGCCGCCATTTTAAAAGGGAAAGACCCCTTAGAAATTCCGGAGCGGATGAATGATTTATTGGGTTATGCCGATCATAACAATACCATTAAAAGTGCTTTCGATATGGCATTATTTGATATTGCGGCCAAAAATGCAAAATTACCATTGTATAAATTTCTTGGTGGAACCAAACGCACCATAGAAACTGATATGACCATTGGTATCGACACACCGGCGGGAATGGCAGTAACAGCGTTGAAATATAAAAGCCAAGGCTGCCGCATCCTAAAGATTAAACTGGGCAAAAAAGTACATGATGATATAGAAAGGGTAAAACATATCCGCGAAGCAGTAGGCGAAGATTTAATTTTACGACTGGATGCCAATCAAGGCTGGAGTTTTGATGACGCTTTATTTGCTTTAGGTGAGCTAGAAAAATACAATATTGAGTTTTGCGAACAACCTATGCGCACCTGGTATGATGATAAACTGCCTGAATTAAATGTAAATTCTCCGATTAAGCTCATGGCCGACGAAAGCTGTTACAACCATCACGATGCCCGTAAATTGATCAATAGCCAGTCTACAACTTATTTAAACATTAAATTTTCGAAATCCGGAGGCATTTTAGAAGCGCAAAAAATCCATGAGGAAGCCTTACAACGCGGCGTAAAATGTATGATTGGAAGTATGCTCGAAACCAGGATTGCTTTAAGCGCCAATTTACATTTTGCATTGGCCAGCCCAAATGTGGAGTTTTTTGATTTAGATACTGCCTTGCTGGGCCATTTGGTCGATCCTGTGGTTGGTGGCCTCACTTATAATGGATACTTCCTTGATGTGCCCGAAGAAATTGGCATTGGTGCTGAAGCTGATGAATTTTTCTTAGCGGAATGTGAAAGTTGGACTATTTAGTTCAGTTGTTCATTAGTCAATAGTTCATTGGTTTCTAGCGAGCCTACTAGTGTAGCCCATTGGCTTTCCAGTATGATGTAAATGACCTGGAACAACTATTTAAACTATTAAAGGATTGTAAAATCACATATAATAGATCCTGAAACAAGTTCAGGATGACGACGCACAAGTATATGACTAATGTACTGATGACCAGTGAACCAATGACTAATGAACTACCAACCTATCTAACGCTAAACTATCTCCATTAAAAGCATTGAAATCAACCACATGGCCGATGCCGTTAATTTTGGCTTTATCAGAGTGCTGCCAAAATTTCCAACGGCTTTTATCCATCCTTAGTTTTGGTTGATAATAATGGGCAATCCACAAGGGGTAATCATCAAAATGATCAACTAAATAATCTTCATAAAATTTAAGCCCGGTATAAACAATCGGCCTGACTTTGGTTTTCATTTCTACATAATTGAGAAAATCAGATAGTTCTGCCCTCATTTTCAAAGGAGAAACGCCATCCAGCGATTCAATATCCACAACTGGTGGTAAATCCCCTTTCTCGATTTTCACCACCTGTAAGAAAAATTTAGCCTGTGTTTTACCATCCTTTTTCGGTCTGAAAAAATGATATGCACCGCAAATAATTCCTGCTTTTGGGGCTTCGCGCCAATTGCGTTGAAAATAGGGATCGACCAACATTAATCCCTCTGTGGCTTTGATAAAGGCAAAACGGATACTAACCTCATCCTCTTTCATTTCCTTTACTTTTTGCCAGTTTATTTTGCCCTGATAGTAGGAAACATCGATACCATGAACGGTATATTTTTTAGGGATTTTAATATTAAAACTTTCGTAAGTCCTGTAATTTGGATCTTGCCCCCAATCTTTAACCCAGCGCCAGGTAGCCACAAAACTTCTTAAAACATAACCATAGTAAAATGGAGAGAGTAAAATCAACAATAAACCTGCAATAACCAGTTTAAGTTGAACGGAAATACCACCTTTCTTTTTTTTGGCTGTTGTGGATTTTCTTGCTACAGGTTTCTTAACGGCAGGTTTTCTGGCAACAGGGGTCTTGTTTAGTGGGGTTCTTTTCTCTGGCGGCATTTGATCGGTTTCCGGATGCAAATTTGTGAAAAATTATGGGATATTTTTTGCTCATCTTTTTTAATCTAACAAGCGGATATTGAATTCAGATGATTAATTAATATCTGGCTTTTGCTATTTTTACCCCATCTAAATACCACATGTTCAAACTTATTTTCAACACCTATAAAACATCATTCAGCGGATTAAGCAGAGAAACCTGGTTATTGAGCATTGTAATGATGTTTAACAGATGTGGAAGCATGGCTGTCCCATTTATGGGCTTGTATGTTACCCAAAGTTTACACCGCTCGGAAATGGACGCGGGTTTAATCATCACTTTATTTGGTGTGGGTTCGATTCTGGGTTCGGCAACAGGAGGAAAATTGACCGATATGATTGGTTTCCGCCCGGTGCAAATCCTTTCTTCGATAGTAGGTGGTTTACTTTTCATCCTCTTTTCTACCATTACTCACTTTTATAGTTTATGCATTTTAACTGTTGTCATCAGCTTTTTTTCTGAGGCATTCCGCCCTGCAAATTTCACGGCTGTTGCACACTATGCTGCAGAAGGCACTATAACAAGATCGTACTCTTTAAACAGACTCGCGGTAAACATCGGTTGGTCGGTAGGCATTAGTTTGGCAGGAATTATTGCTTCAATTAATTATAAGCTTTTGTTTATTGTTGAAGGTGGGGTAAGCATTATTGTTGGTTTATTAATCCTGTCGTTTTTACCGCAAGTGAAAGATTTTATTAAAAAGGCTAAAGAAAACGCCAGCAACATGGTCATTCTGAAACCATGGGAAGATACTTTTTTTGTAAAGTTCATTCTGCTTACCACTGTTTTTATTACCTGCGCTTTTTTAATGTTTAGGGTTGTTCCGGTATTTTTTAAGGAACAATGGCATATTGATGAGTTTCAAATCGGTATTATTATTGGCATAAACGGAGCAGTAATTGCGCTATTCGAAATGATCATGATCAACAAGATTGAAGCAAAAAGATCACCCATGTTTTTTATTATCGTTGGTGCGGTTCTATTTGCAGTTTCGTATATTATATTAAGTGCCCCGGTTAGTTTTCATATTGCTGCAGCAATACTTACCATTGTCGTTTTTACCTGCGGAGAGATGCTCACCTTACCTTTTATCAATACAATCGTAATTAGCAGAAGTAACGAACATAACAGGGGTTTATATGCAGCAGGTTATACCTTGAGCTGGTCGTGTGCTCAGGTTTTCGGCCCATATTTTGGCTTCTTGATCGCCAAAAATTTCGGTTATAACTGGCTTTGGATAGGGCTTGCGGCTATGCTTTTACTATGCACCTGGGGTTTTAATACACTTAATAAAAAGCAGGCAAAAAGTGTTTTGCTAAAAAGCGAAGCGCAGCTGGAAATTGAATAAAACCTCCAGCTGAACGGTAATTATTTTACTTTTTGGGCTTTTACACCTTCATTTGTAATTTTTACTGGAAGGATATTACCATCTGCATCAAACTTCATTTCGTCAATACAGGTAACTCGATGATTGCCATCAGTTTCGGTTAAGGGGCGACGGTGGTAAACAATATAATATTGTCCTTTTTTCTCATTAATAATTACAGAATGATGGCCTGCACCGGTAGCAATAGCAGCATCTTGCTTTAATATTTTGCCAATCCGCTTAAACGGACCGAATGGAGAATCGCCAACGGCATAAGCTACTGAGTAATCGGGACCAGTCCAGCCGCCTTCGCTCCACATGAAATAATATTTACCATTTCTGATGAACATATATGGCCCTTCTACATAATTATCAGGCGTAATTTCTTTAAAAGTTGTACCATCTTCAAATGGCAAAAAGCCGGTAAAATCTTTATTCAACTTTGCAATATTGCAGTGTTTCCAGCCACCATAAATTAAATAATACTGGCCGTCTTTATCTTTAAACACAAACTGATCAATAGGTTGCGCTCCATTATGGAATTTATCCACCAAAGGTTTCCCTAAATGGTCTTTATATGGTCCTTCAGGTTTATCGGCAACGGCTACGCCAATTCCACCCATTTCTTTATCGCTTTGAATATCGTTGGCACCAAAAAACAGGTAATACTTTTTGTCTTTTTGAACAATTGCTGGGGCCCACATGGCTTTATTGGCCCATTTTACAGCGGCAGTGTCCAGAATGTGCGGATGTTTTTTCCATTTCACCAAATCATCTGATGAAAAGGCATCTAAAAAAACCTGTTCTTTATACCTGGCCGAGTAAGTGGGATAAACCCAATACTTATTGTTAAAAATAGCAGCATCAGGGTCTGCATACCAACCTTGAAATATTGGATTTCCAGACTGGTTAATCGTTTTAGTATCTTGAGCTAAAGAAGTAAGTCCAGATAAAAGTAAAAGAGATGAGAATAGATATTTCATGGCAGCAATTTAGAAAAAAATAGCTATTAAAAAAATTTAGGTTATTCTATTGTCTTCGACTCCGCTCAGACTGACAATAGAAGTTAAATTCACTTAGTTGTTTTGGAAAGCAAAATCCCAAGCTAGTTGGTTAAACCTGCCCTGCCCTCCGTTTCAAATCCTCGGCCTCATGCTTTGGCCTGTGGGTTTTACACTACGGTCAGGTTTAGCTTGCAGGGCTACCATTACTATTCAGGGCTGCAGGACGCATAATAGCACATTGCATGAACAGGTTTGCTTCGAAGAACCGACAGCTGTTAAATAAACCCGACAGTAGCGGGCATCCCGATTTTTTCATCGGGATAAAGCGAATGGCGGGACTACAGCACCTATGAAAAACCAACCGTTCATTTACAAAGAATCAATATTCGCTCTCAAAAAAAATCCCTGCTTATATTAAATAGGCAGGGATGGTCTTCGACTCCGCTCAGACTGACAAATATAATATTGTTCAGCCTGAATGCGCGGTTAAGCTTATTTGCTCAGCTCTGCGAAATATTTATGGAATAACGGCAAAGTTTCTATTCCTTTATAATAATTGTAGATATCATATTTCTCATTTGGCGAGTGTAAAGCATCACTATCTAAACCGAAGCCAAAAAGCACCGATTTAATACCCAATGCATCTTCAAACAAGGCCACAATAGGGATACTGCCTCCGCCGCGTGTTGGAATAGCTTTTTTACCAAAACTATCTTCAATTGCTTTTTCGGCTGCCTGGTAAGCAATACTATCAGTTGGGGTTACTACTGGTTCGCCGCCATGATGAGGCGTAACTTTTACCTTTACATTTTTAGGCGCAATGCTTTCAAAGTGTTTGGTAAAAATCTCTGCAATTTCTTCTGAGCTCTGGTGTGGAACCAAACGCATAGAAATTTTCGCATTGGCTTTACTCGGCAATACCGTTTTTGCTCCCTCACCAATGTAACCGCTCCAAATTCCGTTCACTTCTAAAGTTGGGCGGGTACCCGTACGTTCAAGGGTTGTATAACCTTTCTCACCCCAAACTTCTTCGATATCTAAGTCCTTTTTGTATTCGGCTTCGTCATAAGGTGCAGAATTTAATGCTTTTTTCTCCTCATCTGTTAACTCAAGCACTTTATCATAAAAGGCAGGGATAGTGATGTGGTTATTTTCATCGTGTAATGAAGCGATCATTTTACAAAGGATAGTTGCAGGATTGGCTACTGCCCCACCGTAAACTCCAGAGTGTAAATCGCGGTTCGGACCAACTACTTCAACTTCCATGTAAGCTAAACCACGCAAACCCGTTTCGATTGATGGATGTTCCATGCTGATCATCGAAGTATCAGAAATTAAGACTACATCGGCTTTTAAACGCTCGGCATTCGCGTTTACAAAAATGCCCAGATTTGCAGAACCCACCTCCTCTTCACCTTCGATCATAAATTTAACATTGCAGGCCAAAGTATTGGTTTGCATCATCAGTTCGAATGCTTTTACGTGCATGTAAAACTGTCCTTTATCATCGCAAGCGCCGCGGGCATAAATTTTACCATCGCGTATTGTAGGCTCAAAAGGTGGTGTATGCCAAAGTTCCAATGGATCGGCCGGTTGAACATCGTAATGACCATATATTAAAACAGTGGGTAAAGAAGCATCTATAATTTTTTCGCCATAAACAATAGGATATCCTGCGGTTGGGCAAATTTCTACCTGATCTGCACCTGCATCTTTTAATTTCTGCGCAACATAATCAGCTGTTTTTAAAACATCGCCTTTGTATTTCGGATCAGCACTTACCGATGGAAAACGCAATAACTCAAACAACTCATCTAAAAAACGTTGTTTGTGCGTTTCTACATAATTTTTAATCTCTTGCATAACAAAATGAATTTGGACAAATATAGGCTTTACCAAATAAAAGGTACTTAAGCGGTTAATAAATTATCCCCATATCAGGGTAAAATTTTGCTTATAGCCAGAAGGTTAATGGGTTTAATTATTTTTTTTAAGATCCAAAATCACGTCTTTATTTTTTAAACTTAAAACGCGTCTTTTAACAAATACAAAAAAATGATTTAATGTTTGTAAAAAAATATAGCACAGCATTAATTATATTTACTTTTTTGTAAATTGCGCCAATAACAGATATCCTTAAATCCTGTACGAAAGAATTTTAACAATGAAGTTTAGCGCAAAAGTATTTCTATCTCTGCTGCTGCTTCTTGTTGTCCGCATTTCTTCCTTAGCTCAGGGGCCGCCCCCTACTAGAGTAAGTTGCCCGGAAGCAGCCCAATATTATTCGAAAGACAGTATAAATATTGTAACCTTTGGAGCCAGTACCGTAGAAGGTGTTAACGGTGTTGGTTTTCAAACCATGCTTCAGAATAATTTTATAAATTGTTATACGAATAAAATCGTGGATATTACCAATCATGGTATTGGTGGTCAGACTACCTTTCAGGGATTACTCAGAATTGATAATGCAATTGCCGATAGAACCGGCTTTATTGTAATTGATATGGGCATTAATGATGCTGTTGCAATGACTACTGGTAAAGGAAGTATAGCAGAAACCGTTGCTAATATGCGGGTATTGATTACGGCAAGCCTTAAACAGAAATTAGTTCCAATTTTGTGTACACTCCAGTTTGTTGATGATAGAACCATTAAAAGTTATGTGGCGGTAAATACCAACATCAGAAACCTTAATACAGCCTACAGAAAATTAGCTGCAGAATATAAAATATATTTAGCCGATATAAACGCGGCCATGAGGCGTGATTTTTCGCTTTATCAGGATCCCTTTCATCCAAATGCACGCGGCTACAGATTGGTAAGTTATGTAATTTTCGACGCCATCAATAAGGCAATTTTTGATAAATTCTTAAAATTTACTGTTTCTCAGAATTACCCTAATCCTGCAGCCATGCAAACCTTTATCGATGTGGTTTTACCCGAATCGGATAAACTTAACATTCAGATTTTTGATTTAATGGGCCGCTTGGTTAAAACAGTCGTAAATGAATACCTCAATACTGGAAAACACACCTTAGAAATCAACACCTCTACCTTTGTTCCCGGCATTTATTTCTTTAAAATCTCTTCCGATTCAGGTCAATATAATTCTGCAAAAAAGTTTATTGTAGCGAGGTAACAAAAGATTTAAATATTAGTCTATTTATAGATTAATAATGTTTTATACCTTTAACCATGACTACTGAGACATTTTTCACCAATGAAGTTATTGATCTCGATCTTCTTCCAAAATACGAAGAAATTCAGTTAAGCCGGCCACACCCCGATTATTGGAAAATCATCTGTATTAATCTACTGATCTTTTTTGGCTTGCTGGGAATAGCTATTGGTATACTCCTATTCTTTGTTGATGAAGTAAAATCAAATGCCAAATGGATTATCCCCCTTTATTTAGCTTTATTTACTATCTTTTTGCTACTCTTTCGCGCCAGTTTTAAAAAACGGGGGTATGCCATCCGCACACATGATGTAATATACAAAAGTGGCATTATTGCCGAATCGACAACAATTGTTCCTTTAAACAGGATTCAGCATATCGAATTAAATGAAGGGATTTTTTCCAGAATATATAAACTGGGATCCTTACAGCTTTTTACTGCAGGTGGCCAAACAGGGCATATCCATATTTCAGGGATTGCAATTAATGATGCCATGCGTATCAGGGACCTGCTTTTGAAAAAACTAGACCTGCTTGAAAATCCAACAACAGAATTGAATGCCAATGCATAACGATTTTAGTAAACCGCAGCGGGAATCGGCCTTTGGTATCATTATAATGGGTGCTCATACCATGCTAAAAATTGGTAAGGCGAGTTTTTTCTTATTCATTATTGCCTTTGTAAAGATGCCGAGCACTTCTTTCACCTACCTGATATTGGGCATTTCTGCGATAATTGTATTCAGTTTTATATTTGCTTATTTATGGTATTTGAAATTTACGTTCTTTTTAGATAAAGAAAAGCAGGAATTTGTGGTAAATAAGGGCATATTCAACCGCGATCAGGTAATTATTCAGCTCGATAAAATACAGCAGGTTAACATTAACCAAAATATTCTGCAGAAAATTATCGGCGTTTATGGGCTAAAAATCGATACAGCCGGTGCTCATGGAGAAGAAGTAAGCATAAAAGCAATTGACGAAACTTCTGCCTATAACCTTAAAGAACATTTATTAAATACAAGAACCGTAACTGAAACACAATCGGAAATTGAACATGAAAACCACAAGACAGCAGAAACACCATTTTTAAGAATAAGTGCCTGGACTTTGTTTAAAGTAGGACTAACCTCTAACTATGGGCAAAGTTTGGCCTTACTTGCTGCTTTTTTTTATACCGTTATTTACGAGGGCAGGCAACTGCTTGATGCTTTTAAAATTAATAAAGATGAAATTCAGAGCGCAGTAACGGGTATGCTGACTATAGTTACAATTTTTATCTTAATTGCCTGCCTTTTAATTGTACTGTTAATTATTAACCTGGTTAGAACCTTTTATAAGTATTTTGAGCTGGAAATTAGCGAACATAAAAACACACTCTTACTCTCTTCAGGGCTGATTGCCAAGAAAAACACCTTGATTAGTCCGAATAAAGTCCAGATTACCAAATACAGCCAGAATTACTTTCAGAAAAAGATGAATATGCTCAATATGAGCTTAAAGCAGGCTCATTTTGGTCAAAGTAAAAAAGGGCATGAAATGCAGGGGAACACTTTGGAAATTCCGGGATGTAACCCTGGCGAAAGGGACGAATTGCTAAAAATGATATTGGGCCAAACACCTTTAAGGTCGAAAATATTTATCCCCGACTGGCGTTTTTTGAATTTACCTATTTTCTTTAAACTGATTTTGCCTGTGGTGGCATTTTTAATTATTGCGTTTAACGTTCCTGAGGTTAAGCCGTATATCGGCGTATCAATTGCTTACTTAATCATCGGTATTTTGATGATTTATATCAGTTATCGCCGACATCAGATTTCAGTAAGTCAAGATTTCATCATCAAAACCAGCGGGATTTGGGATATTTCAAATGAAATTGTAGTGCCAAATAAAATTCAGGCCATTACCACTTTTCAATATCCATGGCATAAAGGGGTTGATGTTGGTCACCTCACTTTACACACGGCTGCTGGTCAGATTCATTTTAAATATGGCAATTATACCGAAATTAAACAGCTGGTAAATTACTGGCTGTATCAGGTAGAGCGTAAAAACGAGAATTGGATGTAATTTAAAGAACTAAAAACAAATAATATGAATACCAGGGAACAGATCATTTTAAATGAAGATAGATTATTAACAGCCATACAGCATGGTGATATTGAGGATCTGGATCTGCTTTTGCATGAAGATTTACTTTTTAACCTGCCCAACGGTGTAACCATAACAAAGGCGATGGATATGGAAACTTATACATCCGGAAATTTGGTTGTAAAATCTATTTTACCCTCCGAACAGCGAATTAATCTGATTAACGATATTGCGGTTGTTAGTGTGAAAATTGAGCTAAAGGCAATATATGCTTCACAATCCATCGAAGGTATTTTCAGATATTTAAGAGTATGGAAATTGTTTGATCAGGAATGGAAAGTAATTGCCGGAAGTTGTGTGGCCATATAAAAAATAACAGCTGCCAGGTTTAAATCCAGGCAGCTGTTATAACGCAATTAATTCTGGTATGTCGCAGCAAACTCAGTAGCAAAATCTTTAAGCTTAATGTTACCTAAAACAGGTCTGTTTTTATAATAATCTACAAAAAGTTTATTGCTTCTGATCGCATCGCCCATTTCAACATAGTTTTTAGCTATTTCTTCAGGTAAACCTGCTCCTACCATCCCATTCAATGCATCTTCATCGCTAAATTCTATCCATGGCAATGCTGGTTTACCGACTGCAGTACCCAATGCTTTTGCAACATCAGCTGGGGTACTTTCATCATTACTTGCTACATACTGTATGGTTTTGCCTGTAAAATTACTTTCCAATACTTCAGCAGCTACTTCAGCAATGTTACGGGGATGCACCAAAACAAGTTTTGAACCGGCGCCAAAATTAGACCCTAATATGTTTGCATGTTTAACCATATCGATATTAGCTAAAAAATTAATGTAAAAATAACCAGCACGTAAATGTTTCACATCTACCCCATTTAATTCGGCAAAAATATTTTCTACATCATGTAATCCCGCAATTGGGCCCGTCCCATCTGGCAGATCTGCACCTACGCTACTTAAATTCACTACTTTTTTAACGCCCGACTCTTTTATGGCAGCCGCATAATTTTCGCCGATACCTTTAATATATGCCCTAAATTTTGGTGCTGCAAAATTTGGTGGCACCATGGTGTAAATGGCATCAGCCCCGGTAAAAGCATCCTTTAAAAATCCGGTATCGCTCACACTACCAATCAAGGGCATTGCACCCAGCGATTTAATTTCTTCGGCCCTATCGGGGTTACTGCTAATAATTTTTACTTCATGGCCTTTGGCTACCAGTATTTCGGCAAGGGGTTTAGTAATATTACCTGTTGATCCTGTTAATGTTATTTTCATGATTTTTTGTTTTTAAATATTGAATACAAAGCTATATTTGTACTTACTTTTATACAAGTACTTACCCCAAAGTATGCAACCATGACAGCTGTTAAAGAAAGTTCGACCCGTAATTTTAACAAAGGCGTAGCGCTAACCAGCTGCCCAGTTACTTTTGTAATGGAAAAAATTGGTGGTTATTGGAAGCCGATTATTATTTTTCATTTAATGAGTGGCCCAAAACGTTATAGTGAGTTAAAACGTGCGATACCACAGATAACTGAAAAAATGCTTATACAGCACTTAAAGCAAATGCAAAATGATGACCTCGTTCATCGGGATGCGCAAGCCGTTATTCCGCCAGTAGTCACGTACAGCCTCACCAAATCGGGGCAGGATCTTTTTCAGGTATTAGATTCGATGGTAGATTGGGCCGTTAAAAATGGCTCTGTTTAACTATTACACTAAACATTCCCATGCAGTAAGGAAGCACGACGAATCAAATTGTAAAGCGAAACTGGAACCAACTTGATTACCTGCCCAGGCGTCGCGCTCCGAAAAGAAAATTAATCGATAAATAGGCAATATTTTTTTATTGATTGGAAATGAAAGGATGGTTTTTCATCGGATATTGCAGTCCTGCTGTTCGCTATAGCCCTCATGCTTCGGGGCTGCCGCTGCCATCAGGTTTATGAACAGCGTAGGTGCACAAGCAGTCTTAAAAAGAAATGTGAGGAATTTAAATGAGGCATGGCGCATAGCGCTAAAAGATTAAATCCCCTCAGATTATCGTCATTGCGAGAAGGCTTTTTCAGCCGACGAAGCAATCTTTATGGCAAGGATCACTAGCGTGAAAGATTGCTTCGTCGTTCCTCCTCGCAATGACGACCTTTCTTTTGAATCTGTTATTGATAGCGTAGTCGAAGGGCTTTGGTTTGCGATTTATGAATCTCAAAAAATCTTCGATCGAATTATGTATTTGATATACAGAAGCCTATAAGGTCATAATTCCTTTGATGTTTCCTGCTTGCTTATAAACAGCAATCACCTCATCCGCATTTTGCATCATCTTTTTTACGGTAATCGAAACATATTTCCCTGTTTTGGAAGCTTGCTCAATAAACTCATCATCAGGCAAAATGGCTCGTAAGTCTTGTATTTTATCTAGCCCGCCAGTGATAATAAATTTAAAATTATAAATACCCGGAAACTGCTCAACACTTTCTAGTTTCTCTTTTAAATTAGCGTAAACATCTCTATTAGCTCCATCGGGGATATCAGTGAACTCAATATCCTTATTATTTTTATTCTCATCCATAACGAGAGCATATCAAATTCTATACCTAAATAAACAGGGTGCAATTCTGACAGCATGAACGTATATTTTAGTTGAAATACCGCCATTTAAGCGCATTGAAGAGAAGCTTTATTACGGAACCCAGCGAAATACAGCTGTGGCTTTACCCCTAAATTCCCTAAAGGGGACTTCATACCCAAATTTAATGGCATGATGGATTCTGAACCAAGTTCAGAATGACGACCAATGAAATAAGGCTATTGGTTTTAAACCTTTAATAGTAGCACAAACTCAATTTACATAAACCTTGGCGAAGCGGATACCGGCCTTGTGGGCAATGCCTGCAGGCGTATGAGCAAAGCAAAGGGCTACACAACCCAATGAAATACAAGTTGGGCTTTACCCTAAATTAAACTTCATAGCCATAACTAATGGCATGGTGGATTCTGACCGAAGCAGCTATTAGACCTAAAAACAATAGGAACGACTAATAAAACAAGTTCAGAATGAAGAACGGTTAGGGCGACCGATTAGGTTTTAAACTAATTACTAACAACTTTGGCAAAAAGCGATAGGAATTGTTATTTTTGAACCTCAAAAAAACAGGAGCCGATTTGGATTATTTAGCAGGATTAAACCCACAACAAAGAGCAGCAGTAGAGAACACAAAAGGACCGGTAATGATTGTTGCAGGTGCAGGTTCGGGCAAAACCAGGGTAATTACCTTTCGTGTAGCCCACCTTATTCAAACCGGTACCGATCCATTTAACATCCTGGTTTTAACCTTTACCAACAAAGCAAGTAAGGATATGCGCGAGCGTATCAGTAAAGTGGTTGGTGCAGAGGCAAAGAACATTTGGATGGGTACATTTCACTCTGTTTTTGCGAAAATTTTACGGGTAGAGGCCGAGAAAATAGGTTATCCAAGCAATTTTACCATTTACGACACCGATGATAGTAAAAGTGTAATCCGGGCGATTTTGAAAGAAATGCAGCTGGATGATAAATTATATGCGGCAAACTTTGTTTTCAATAGAATTTCATCAGCTAAAAATAATTTAATTTCCTGGGGTGAATATCAAGCTAACGACCAGATACAGGCTGAAGATATTCAGAATAAACGCCCATTGATTGGCCAGATTTACGAGACCTATGCTAAACGCTGTTTCAGAGCTGGGGCAATGGATTTTGACGATTTGTTGTTCAAAACCAATATTTTATTGAAAGAACATCCAGATGTTTTAAATAAATATCAACAGAAATTCAGGTACCTGATGGTGGATGAGTACCAGGATACCAACTTTTCGCAGTATACCATTGTAAAAAAACTGGCTGCTGCTTATCAGAACATTTGTGTGGTAGGTGATGATGCACAAAGTATCTATGCCTTCCGTGGTGCAAACATCCAGAATATTTTAAATTTCGAACGCGATTATCCTGATTTAAAGGTTTATAAATTAGAACAGAATTACCGTTCTACCCAAAATATTGTTGATGCAGCGAGCAGTATTATTGCCAACAACAAAAACCAGCTCGAAAAAAACGTTTTCTCAGAAAATGCAGAAGGGGAAAGAATTAAAGTTTCGCGGGCTTTTACCGATAACGAAGAGGGTAAACTGGTTGCTGAAGCCATTATTCAGGAACGCAGTACAAAAGGCTACCACCACAACGATTTTGCCATTTTGTATCGTACGAATGCACAAAGCAGGGCAATGGAGGAGGGTTTACGCAAACTCAATATTCCTTACCGGATATATGGCGGTCAGTCTTTTTACCAACGCAAAGAAATAAAAGATTTAATTGCGTATTTCCGTTTAACTTTTAATCCGAAGGACGAAGAGGCTATAAAACGTGTAATCAATTACCCTAAACGTGGTATTGGCGATACTTCGATCGATAAAATTATTGTTGCGGCAGACCAGCATGGAAAAACCATGTGGGACGTAATTTCGAATGCACACGAATATGTAGATGGGCGCTTAGCTAATCAATTGAACGATTTTGCCATGATGGTGCAAAGTTTTCAGGCAGAGGCAAAAAAGCTCGATGCTTATGATACAGCTTTGTTTATTGCCCAACATGCAGGTATTTTAAAAGAATTATACACTGATGATAGCGTTGAAGGACGTGCGCGGTATGAAAATATCCAGGAGTTATTAAATGGTATTAAGGAATTTTCAGAACGCGAGGATATTGAAGAAAAAGGCCTCGATATCTTTATGCAGGATGTTGCCCTTTTAACCAACGATGATAAAGATGGTGATAAGAATAAGGATACGGTTTCTTTAATGACGATCCACTCGGCCAAAGGTTTGGAGTTTAAAAACGTGTTTATCGTAGGATTGGAAGAAAATCTGTTTCCATCACAAATGTCGTTAACCAACCGTACTGATTTAGAGGAAGAGCGCCGTTTGTTTTATGTGGCCATTACCCGTGCCGAAGTAAAACTGACACTTACTTATGCCACTTCCCGCTACCGCTGGGGAACTTTAACCAATTGCGAACCAAGCCGTTTCATTAACGAAATTAGTCCGAAATTTTTAGAATTGGATGTTAAACCAGCCAAGTCGAACAGTTTTGAAGGTAATTTTGACGATGACCGCAAAACATGGACCTCGCAGCCGCGTGATTTCTTTAGCAAACCGAAATCAGCGGCCGGCGCAACTACTTCTGCCCCACCTGTCCGCCCGAAAACAACATCGTTATTGGCAAAAGCACATGTGCCAACACCTGGATTTACCCCATCGCAACCGCACGAATTTCAAGGCGGTATGGAAGTTGAGCACGAAAAATTTGGTTTTGGAAAAATTATCAGCCTGGAGGGCACCCTGCCTGATGTTAAGGCTACTGTATTCTTCCAGGGTTTAGGCAATAAACAGCTACTGCTTAAGTTTGCGAAACTGATGATTGTGAAGTAAACGCAGATTTCCTTTTTGCCACGGAAACGGAGAGGCACGAAAAAAACAAAGATTCACCATCCTGATTCCGATTTTCCATCGGGATCAGGCTTTAATAGATAAAACGTAAAGATGCTGAATCAAGTTCAGCATGCCGAGTGCCATTAAAATACGCCTAACCTTGCGTTCTCAATTTTTAATAAATAGATCGATCTTCGAGAAATTCTCCAATCTTGAGTGTAATTAATTGCTCACTGTCCAATGATTTAGCTTGCACATTCCATTCATCTGTTATTTCAATAATTTCTACCATAATACCAAATGGAAAAGATTCGCCTTTATTATCAACTGTAATTTTAACCCTTTCCCCTACTTTTGGCGCTTTAAAGAATAATTGATTTCCGACTATACTCAGCGCTTCAATTTTTTCCAAATCTGATAAAAGATATTTTCGATAAGGTGATTGCGGATTTTGTGAAACCAATACAAAAGACTGGGTCTCCATTTCATATTGAACCTGCATTTTATAGAAAAATTTACCCCTTATTTTATCTCCCAGATAAATTTTCTCGCCTTGCGCTGTAAGACAGCCTGTATAAAAAGATTCTATATCCATAAATTGATTGATAAGATCTGATTTTCCGTTTTAAACACCAAATATGGCTTAAACTTTTAGGATTCTTATTGAAAAAGCACAAAATTATCCTTATCATTGAACTCGGTTCTCCCGATTACAAACCATGCAACTTACTAGGTTAGAAATTAAAGGTTTTAAGAGCTTTGGCGATAAAGTGACCATCAATTTTAATGAGGGTGTTACCGCTATTGTTGGGCCCAATGGTTGCGGAAAATCCAATGTAATAGATGCCATGCGCTGGGTTTTGGGCGAACAGAGCACCAAAGCACTTCGTTCAGAAAAAATGGAGAACATCATTTTCAACGGAACAAAAAACCGTAAACAGGCGCAGCTTGCCGAGGTTTCATTGAGTTTTGATAATACCAAGAACATCCTGCCAACAGCCTATTCACAGGTTACCGTAACCCGTAAACTCTATAGAAATGGCGATAGTGAGTACCGTTTAAACGATGTTCAATGTAGGTTAAAAGACATTACCGACCTTTTTCTGGATACCGGAATCGGCTCTGATAGTTATTCCATTATTGAGCTGAAAATGGTTGATGAAATTATTACCAATAAAGAACATAGCCGCCGTTCTTTGTTTGAAGAAGCATCGGGGATCTCGAAATACAAATTACGTAAAAAACAGACTTTCAACAAATTAAAAGATACAGAAGCCGATTTAGAGCGGGTTGAAGATTTACTTTTCGAGATCGAAAAAAACCTTAAAACCTTAGAAAATCAGGCACGCAAGGCTGAACGTTATTATAAGTTAAAAGAGCAATACCGCGAGTTGAGTGTTCAGTTGGCTACACACCGCATTGCCTTCTTCCGTACCGATTTAAATGCATTAGAAACTCAGGAACAAAATCAGCTGGTAAACCGTGCGGCACTCAGTACCAAAATAGATACCGGTGAAGCCGAACTGCAAAAACTTAAACTAGGCAGTATCAGTCAGGAAAAGAACCTTTCTGTACAACAAAAGGCCACAAATGAGTTTGTTTCCAAAATCCGTGCTTACGAAAGTGAGAAGAAAGTAAAGAACGAACAGATGCGTTTTTTACAGGAAAAAGAAACACGTTTATCGGGTGAGCTCGAAAAAGATAAAAACCAGGTTAACCACATCAAATACAATATTAAACGTTTAAATGAAGAAGTTTTAACAGAAACTGAGGTTTTTAACCGTTTGGAGGCTGATTTAAAAACCTTAAAATCTACACTTGATACTTTACGCGAGCAACAACAAACTGAGAAAAACAGGATTGATAACCTCATCAAATCGGTTAACGAGTTGCAAAATCAGGTCTACCAATCGCAGAAGGAAATTGATATCCTGAATATCCAAAAAGATGCGCTGGTGCAGGAAACCAACAGGAATGTTGATGATACCGAAACCAAAACGTTAGAATTAAAGGCTTTCGATCATGCCTTGGCCGAACTTGATATTCAGGTTAGGGAGAAGCAAGCCAATATTAAAAACCTAACGGAAGCTGAAGGACTTTTAAAAGAAAAACTGGCTGCTTCAGAAATCAATTTAAGTTCGAACAAGGAAAAACTTACGGCCGAAAACCGTAAAAAAGATGCCAAGCAGAACGAATATAACCTGACCAAATCGCTGGTTGATAGTTTAGAGGGTTTTCCTGAGTCGATCCGTTTCTTAAAGAAAAACAACGCTTTTGCTAAAAGCGCCCTGCTCCTTTCCGATATTTTATTCTGTAACGAAGATTACCGTATAGCCATTGAAAATTACCTTGAACCGGTAATGAACCATTATGTGGTTGATCAATATGCAGATGCAGTACAGGCCATTAACCTTTTAACCGATGCGAGCCGCGGACGGGCAAACTTTTTCATTTTAGAAAATGTACCTGATAAAAACCCAATTATTGGTACGCATGAAGGCCTGGTTTCAGCGTTATCAGTTATTGAAGTTGATAAAAAATACCAGCACCTCTGCAATCTGCTTTTGCAAAATGTGTACATCGCAGTAGCTGAGCAAGAAAATCTTTTCAAAGCCACACCAACAGATAGTTTAACCATTTTGGCTAAAAATGGAAAATATGCTCAAACCAAATTTACTTTGGCGGGTGGCTCTGTGGGTTTATTTGAGGGTAAAAGGATTGGTCGTGCCAAGAATTTGGAAAACCTGGCCAAAGAAATTAAAGCTTCAGAATCATTGATTAATCAGTATGATGCTGCAATTAAAGCCGAAACTGATAACATATTTAACCTAAAAGAAGCTTCAAAAATCAATCAGATCAATGCTTTGCAACAAGAAATGAACCGTTTAAACAACGAACATATTTCTGTGCAGACCCGTCGCGATCAGTACCAGGAGTTTATTACGACCAGCGAAAACCGTAAAACAGATATTGCCCAAAAGATCGTATCAATAGAAAAAGCCTTATCTGAAAAATTGCCGGCATTGATTCAATTACAAAAAGACCAGCAAGAAGCACATGTAAATTTACAGGAACAACAACTTAATTATCAGGAAATTGCCGATCAGGTAAACGAAAGTGCTGGCAAATATAACCAGGATAATATCCGTTTTCACCAACAACAAAATAAGTTATCAGGCTTAGAAAAAGATTTAGATTACCGTTTTGTACAGGAAGAAGCTTTAAATAAGCGCATCGCCCAAAACGATAAAGAATTACAGGAGGCATTGACCCAAATTACAGCAACGTTACAGCATACTGACCTGAATGACGATACGCTTTTAGAGATGTATCAACAACGTGAAGAAATGGAAAAAGGGCTAGCAGAAGCTGAACAAGCCTATTTCACGAGCAAAGGAAGTATTAACGAGGTTGAAAACGACCTGACCAATATCCGCAAAACCCGCGAAGAAACCGATTTCTTATTAACCGAGATTAAGGATAAAAAGAACGCATTAAAAATCGATCTGAATGCCTTAAAGGAACGTTTAGCTGTCGAATTCAACATCGACATCAATGATCTTTTAGAAACAGATACCGAAATTGAAGCTTTAGAAAGTGAGTTCGATCTCCGCCAAAAGGTAGAGCGAATGAAACGTCAACTTGATGAGTTTGGCGCCATTAACTCCATGGCAATGGAGGCCTTTAAAGAAATGGAGGAACGTTATACTTTTATCCAGAACCAAAAAAAGGACCTTAATGCAGCAAAAACCGATCTTTTACAAACAATTAAAGAGATAGACGATACAGCTAAAGATAAATTTATGCAAGCCTTTACCCAGGCCCGTGAGCATTTTATCGTAGTTTTCCGTTCTTTATTTAACGAAGAAGATAGCTGCGACCTGATTTTATCCGATATCAATAATCCTTTAGAGGCCGATATTGATATTATTGCCCGTCCGAAAGGGAAAAGACCTTTATCCATCAATCAGTTATCCGGTGGAGAAAAAACATTAACGGCTACGGCACTATTGTTTTCGCTTTACCTGTTAAAACCTGCGCCTTTCTGTATTTTCGATGAGGTTGATGCACCTTTGGATGATACCAACATCGATAAATTCAATAATATTATCCGTAAATTCTCCGATCAATCGCAGTTTATCATCGTATCGCACAACAAACGGACTATTGCAAGCACTGATATTATTTACGGGGTAACCATGGTAGAACAGGGCGTTTCCAGAGTTGTAGCGGTCGATTTAAGGGAAGTAGCGGCTTAGCTCTATGTTTTCGTCATTGCGAGGAGCTACGACGAAGCAATCTTTTATTTGTATTTTCCAATTTGAAAATGAAAGCAATAGCCTTTGGCAGTCCTCAGTCCTGCTGTGCACTATTAGCCTCGCGAAAAGCTCGGGCTGCCGTTTCCATCAGGTTTATAAACGCAATACAGTACTAAAAACAGCGTTTTCTCTTCTATAATCTAATAATTAATATCTTTAAGAAAATTTAACGCGATGGTCGTCCTTTCGAGCGGAGTGCAACGAAGTCGAGAAATCTATTCCGATAGATCTCTCTCCCGACTTAACGTCGGGACGATGCTCCAGTCGAGGTGACAACCCTAACTTATTACAAAGAAATATGAAAATCCTATATATCCTTCCCTTAGCCATAATGCTAAGCTGCTGTTCATCAGTAAAAAACCAAAACAATACGGTTTCCGGCAAGTTAGATACCCAATTGTTAAAAGATGTTGAGGTATTATCATCAGATGCTTATCAAGGTAGGAAAACTGGAACAAAAGGGGCTGAAATGGCCAGGGCATACATTATAGAAAGATTTCAAAAATTAGGGCTAAAATCTTATCCTCAGCATGTAAACTATGCCCAGGAGTTCACTTTTAACGGAAGAGGCAACACAAAAATAAATGGCACCAACATTATCGGCTACATTCCGGGCAAAGGAAGTAATGTTATTGTGGTATCTGCCCATTACGACCATTTAGGGGTAGTAAAAGACGAAGTTTTTAATGGTGCTGATGATAATGCATCGGGAACTGCAGGATTATTAAAAATTGCCGCCTATTTTGCTAAAAACAAACCAAATAACACGATCATTTTCGCTTCTTTCGATGCGGAAGAAATGGGCTTACAAGGTGCAAAGGCATTTGTAGGCAATCCACCAGTGCCTATTAATACTATAGCCATTGATTTAAACATGGATATGATCAGCCATAGTGATAAAGGTGAACTCTATGTCTGCGGGACTTTCAAATATCCTGATTTAAAGAAGTATGTAGATACGACTAAAACCAATATCAAATTACTTTTCGGCCACGACGATCCAAAACAAGGTCACGATGATTGGACAAACCAAAGCGACCAGGGCGCATTTAATGCCAAAAATATCCCCTTTTTATATTTTGGTGTAGAAGACCACAAAGATTATCATAAACCTACAGACGAATATTCTACCATTACCAAACCATTCTTCAGCAATGCAGCAAGTGCTGTATTAGATGTTGTAAAAAGTATCGACAAACAAACCGGCTTACAACAGTTGTTAAAGGATAAAATGATCATGATGGACAATCCAAGAAAGTCAGAAAAATTCTAACAAACGAATTGATATAAATCTAAACCTGCCCTATCTGGCAGGAAGTTACAATTGAAGGCTATCCTCTAAAAAACTATAACTACTGCGGTACGTAAACCACATATTTAGTCTCAAAAAAATCTTCCTCAAAATAAGCTGAAAGCGGGTATAATTCTGCTTTCAGTTTTGATTCTTTGATCTCCTCTTCCAAATCGCCTCCTTTTAAATACAAAATCCCGTTCGGAATGGCATTTAGCGAGTCTTTTTTAAATTTGCCCTGTATCCATGGATAAAATTCGCCCAAACGCGTAACCGCTCTCGATACTACAAAGTTAAATTTCTCTTTAATCTGCTCAGCTCTTAAATGGTCGGCCCTTAAATTCTCCAAACCTAAAGCCGAAGCCACCTCTTTTACCACTTTAATCTTTTTTCCTATAGAGTCGACCAGATAAAATTCTGTTTCAGGAAACAAGATGGCCAATGGAATGCCCGGAAAACCACCACCTGTACCTACATCTAAAACCGATTCGCCAGCTTTAAAATTGCATACTTTAGCGATCCCCAACGAGTGCAGTACGTGGCGCTCATATAGCTCTTCGATATCCTTTCTCGAAATTACATTAATCTGTGCATTCCAAAAGCTATATAAATCGAACAATTGTGAGAATTGAGCAATCTGTTTTTCACTTAGGTTAGGAAAATATTTTAAAACGATATCGGGCTTTACATCAAGCATATTGTAATTGCTAAAGGATTATTGAATTATTTCCAGTTTACTTTTTTCTTGCCAAACAAGGCTAAAAATCCGTTCAGGGTTAAAAACAGAAACAAAAGTATGTCTAAAATTGGGAACCACCAACGCAAATCGCTATAGTTTAAGCGTTTCAGCAATTTTGGGTAGATAAAACACCTGATGATGATGCTTAATCCGAGGATTCCTAGGGCTACATATTGCGCCTCACGACTGAAAAACATACATGCGGCAAAGAACGCATAAAACAAAAACTGAAAAACAATCTGAAGGCTCAAAATAAACTTGTGCTTAGATTTATAGAACTTTCCAGCGCCAAAATGACGTTTTTTCTGCCTCAGGTAACCTCCCCAGGTATTATTGGGTTCGCTCCAAACATGGCTATCGCGGTGTAAGCGGATCTCTGTATTGTATTTATTGGCATGTGCGTTTACGAATAAATCATCATCTCCAGATGGGATATGCATATGCGCTGCAAAGCCTTTACTTTTAAAAAAAAGCGATTTTTTATAGGCCATATTACGTCCAACTCCCATATACGGCATGCCTTTTAAGGCGAAAGCCAGGTAATTTACAGCAGTAAAAAAGGTTTCGAACCGGATTAACGCATTTAGCAAACTTCTTTTCTTCATATAGGGCGAGTAGCCCAAAACGATTTCTGTATTTTCATCGGCAGGCTGCTGCATATCCATTAACCAATGCGCAGAAGCTGGTGTACAATCTGCATCAGTAAAAACCAACCAATCGTACTTAGCGGCCTTTATTCCCATGGTTACCGCGAATTTCTTACCTGCTATAAATTTATCGTTATCTAAAATCTTAACTACTTTCAGGTTAAGGTGTTTCTTCTCTAATTGTTCTAAAAACTCCTCTGTACCATCCCAAGAGCGATCGTTAACCACCACAACTTCGAACTCCGGATAATCCTGGCTTAATAATGCAGGCAGATACTGCTCTAAATTGATAATTTCATTTCGGGCACAAACAATTACACTTACTGGTTTTTGTGCCGATAACGGGATCTCCTCTATGCCTACATTAGCCAATTTCAAATGAACAAAAAGGACATAGTAGAGCTGAACCAAAAGGCAAAAAGCCAATATAGAGAGCAGAATAATTTCAAGCAGGGTTAATATCACGATGGTAAAATAAATAGGCGCAAATTTCTCATTTTTAATCTGTAAATCACTTTTATGTGGATAAAAAATTAAACAAAAATATGCCCTCAATTTTTGCTATTTTTGGCAGATTTTCGACGAGAAAAAACACATATAAACCGCCAACCGTCAAAATAACAATTAGTTTTAATAAAAAGTAATTTGATGGTGGTAAGCTCCACCTAACAATTGGAGAAAAATAAATAGAAACAGATGAAATTTAGTTTACAGGCTAACGATCCACTATCTAAAGCCAGAGCCGGAACGGTAACAACTGCTCATGGCGAAATACAAACCCCTATTTTTATGCCTGTGGGCACCGCAGGAACGGTAAAAGCCGTACATCAGCGCGAACTGAAAGACGATATTGACGCAAAAATCATTTTAGGCAATACTTACCACCTATATTTAAGACCAGGGTTAGATATCCTCGAAAAAGCTGGTGGATTACATCAATTTATCGGCTGGGACCGCCCAATTTTAACAGACAGTGGCGGCTATCAAGTGTATTCTTTAAGTAAAGTTCGTAAAATTAAGGAAGAAGGCGTTACTTTCCATTCTCATATTGATGGATCGAAACACCTTTTCACGCCAGAATATGCAATGGATATTCAGCGTACCATAGGTGCCGATATTATTATGGCCTTTGATGAGTGTACACCATACCCTTGCGATTATACTTATGCAGCGCAATCAATTAAAATGACGCACCGTTGGTTAAAACGCTGTTGTACCCGTTTTGATAGTACAGAACCTAAATATGGTTTTGACCAGACCCTTTTCCCTATTGTTCAGGGTTCGGTATATAAAGATTTGCGCATAAAATCGGCAGAATTTATTGCCAGCATGAACCGTGAGGGCAATGCTATTGGTGGTTTATCTGTTGGTGAGCCGGCTGAAGAAATGTATGCCATGACAGAAGTGGTATGTAATATATTACCAGAAGAAAAACCACGTTATTTAATGGGCGTGGGTACACCGATCAATATTTTGGAGAATATTGCACTGGGTATCGACATGTTCGATTGTGTAATGCCAACCAGAAATGCCAGAAACGGCATGCTTTTTACGAGAAATGGTATTATCAACATCAGGAATAAAAAATGGGAGAACGATTTCTCGCCGTTGGATGCAGAGAGCGATCTTCATGCTGATTTAGTAACCAGTAAAGCATATTTAAGACATTTGGTACATAGTAAGGAGATGCTTGGCGCTCAAATTGCTACCTTGCATAATCTGCATTTTTATCTTTGGCTGGTAAAACAGGCCAGAGAAAAGATCATTGCTGGTGAATTTTACGAATGGAAAAACAAAATGGTTAAAATATTAGGCAATAAGCTATAAAATGAATCTGTTAAAAGGAAGGATAAAAATCATCGATCAGTATATTATCGGAAAATACCTGGGTACATTTATTTATACGCTGGCCATTTTTGTGATCATTATTGTAGTGTTCGACCTATCTGAAAAGATGGATGATTTTATGAAAAGTGGCCTGAGTTTTTGGGGAATCCTCTCTAAATATTACGCAGGCTCTATTCCTTTTTATGTGAATATGCTTTCACCGCTGATCAATTTTATTGCGGTAATTTTCTTTACCGCAAAAATGGCCGATCAGACTGAAATTGTACCAATTTTAAGCGGTGGTGTGAGTTTTAACCGCTTTTTATTTCCTTATTTGGTATCGGCTACGATTATTTTCTCAGCCAATTTACTTTCAAATCTATACATCCTTCCTTATACCAATACCTTAAAAAATAGCTTCGAGAATACGTATGTAAAACGTAACGACCCTTCCACAAAATCAAACATCCATATGAAACTGGATGACAAAACCTATATCTATATTGATAATTTCGACAACAAAACGAATTCAGGATACCGGTTTTCTTTAGATAATTTTAGTGGAGATGTACTCACCAAAAAGATCGTTGCCGAAAATATAAAATGGGATTCGCTTAAACGCAAATGGCAGTTGAACAACTATTCCATACGCAAGATTGAGGGATTGAAAGAAACCATGATTTACGGTAACGGAAAACAAAAAGATACCATTCTGGATATGCGTCCGGATGATTTTTCGGCATATGACAATGTGGTGCAAAATTTAACCACAAAGGAACTTTCTGATAAGATCAGGAAAGAAAAAATCCGCGGAACGGGCGTAATGAACGATCTTCAGTTTGAAAAATACAAACGTTACCTCCACCCGCTTTCTGCTTTCGTATTAACGCTCATTGGCGTAGCCCTATCGTCGCGTAAAGTACGTGGAGGTGTCGGTGTATCCTTAGGCATCGGAATCTTCATCAGCTTTGCTTATATCGTATTTAATCAGTTCACACAGATGTTTTCTACCAAAGGTGGATTACCGCCTTTTGCGGCTGTTATTATGCCTACATTATTCTTTGGCTTATTAGGTTTTTACCTATTAAGAAAAGCACCAAAATAGCGATGGACGTTACCAAAAAGAATTTACTCATCCTTCATCTTACTGTATTTGTTTGGGGCTTTACGGGTGTGCTCGGCAAACTGATTTCTATCGATGCAGTGCCTATGGTCTGGTACCGGGTATTGATTGCCGCAGCTACACTTTTTGCATGGTTTTTAATCACCAAAAAGAACATTAAGATTACTAAAAAACAGTTTATCCAATTCTTTTTAACTGGAGGAATTGTAGCCATTCACTGGATATTTTTCTTTCATGCCATTAAGGTTTCTACTGTTTCAGTAACCTTGGTTTGCCTCTCTTCCTTCACGTTATTTACCGCAATTTTAGAACCGCTGATCAAAAAACAGCCAATACAAATGGGCGACATTCTGATCGGTTTATTGATCATTCTAGGAATATATATGATCTTTAAATTCGAAGGCCAGTATACTTTAGGAATTATTTTTGGTTTGCTGGCAGCAGTTGCATCAAGTCTTTTTTCAACTATAAATTCTACTTTGGTACAAAAAAGCGAGCCTTCCATCATCAGTTTTTACGAGCTTGTTGGTGCACTTTTCTGGATCACGTTATACCGCTTATATGATGGAACACTGTTACACACAGCATTCAACTTAAATACCAAAGACTGGTTCTATCTTATTCTTCTCGGTACACTTTGTACATCCGTTGCTTACGTTGCAGGTGTTGCGGTAATGAGAACCTTATCGGCTTTTAGAGTTGCATTAATCACCAATCTGGAACCTGTATACGGAATAGTATTAGCCTTCGTTTTCTTTCAAAGCAAAGAGCAAATGACAGGCGGATTTTATATCGGTGCAACCATTATCCTGGCCTCTATTTTTCTCTATCCGATCTACAAAAAGAGAAAGAATCAACTGTAAACACAAACGATAGAAATTTAAATTTTCTTTAGAAATCATATCACCCGAACATACTGTTTCAGTCGTACCTATTCACGACACTTAATTTTTCAAGACAGCTCGCTACTCAAATTCTCTCCATTGAATTTCCTGATAAAGATTAAGTAAAAGCGTAATGAGGAAGCTTATCAAAGCTAGTCAACACTACGTTTATCAGTATCATAAAAGCCTCCAGCCCGCCTTAAATAGAGATACAAAATCATAAGATTAAAAGCAGCGCACAACCATCTAAAACATCAGGAATATAATGCTTCAGAGACGTGCAACATAGCCAAGCTTAATCAAACCATCAGAACAAAAACGACGGCTTTAAATAAGGAGAACTACAGCTTAAAAAATGCAATCTATCGGAAAGAGAAAGATCAAAAACAGACCTTGATCACAAGCATGCACCTCTCTTTGAAGATAGAAAGTGCTCAGACAAAGTATGCCAAAAGCGAGATGAATTTTCATTTAAATTATCGAAAAATTATCGAGCTGAATTAATATTTTCGACTCCAAATTCACGAAACACCAGTCTTAATTCCACCATCATCTATCGCGTATTTCAGCAAACGAAGAAGATACATAATCCAGCAATAAGAACCAGGCAAACGTGAACCAGACTTATATAAACAGCTTTAAATCGGATGCTGCAATACAAGTTCAAGACGCAATACTTAAACTTGAAAAACAAAGAATTTCATATAGAAAATATTTAGCGGTCATCAACTAAAAACCCTCAATTAAAGACCAGATTTGAAACTATCCAACAAAGGATTCTGAATATAAAAATTGCTCAAAACTTTAACTTTCCTAAACCAGAAATAGTAGCTTAATTGTAAACCTTGACTAGGTTTACAATCAATTTATTTTAGCAAAAAATACATCAATAAAAAGTGCAGAAATCGAAGGCACCAATTAGCAAAAATTTACAATTAAAATCCTGCAAAACCGGATAGGTAAAGCGGCTAAAACCCCAACCAAAAAAGCCGATCTAAAGCGGCATAAAACAGAGATAAAATAACAAATAAAAAGACCAAAATTCCCGCTTTAAACCTGCACCAAACATGAGGTATTTTCTATATAAATTCTATACAATTCTGAGTTGTCAAGTCACATAGAAACAAGATGGCTTGTCTAAAATCTATCAACATTCAGTTCAGGATGGTTTTTAACCACAATAAAAATCTGGCAAAGCAGCATAAAAACATAAAGCATTTTATAGCTAATCAGCATAAAAATAACGGTAAAAATTACAATCAAAACCTAATTTTCAACGTGCTTTTCCCATACAACTACGGAAAAGTGATCAATTTCGAGTTTCCAGAGGACAAAGCCTAAAAGCGTAAAAAACCGTATTTAAACACCAATAGACAAGCTTTTTTGAGCAAAAACAAAAACCAACCTAAAGCATTCCGAAAACACCATTATTCACGAATATCGTCAGGAAATTGCATTATAAGGCTAAATTATTACAGATTTCGAAGTTCAAAACAGCAAAAAAATATACAATTTCAACATTTGAGATCAAATTTAAAGCAAGAAATTGAAGTTAAAAACCAGACTTGAAGCTTGACTAACCGCACAATTCACGGGACATTACCTGCATTTCAACCGCATAATATTCATCAAAACTTAGTAACAAACAAGAAGAGCGAAAAGAAATATTACCAAATTACTCCTCAAGCAATCGCTAAAAAACAAAGACATTTTGTCGCATCAATCTAATCTCAAATATTAATAGCGATTTTGAATAGCTAATTTACATCATACATTTTGTTTAAAAGTATTACAAACAGAATGCATTTTACAAGCGGATTTTCGCATGCTTAAAGTCAATTTTAAAGCAGGTAATCCTGACCAAAATGTTAACCATTCGTCCAGCATTAAAAGCCAAAAAATATCCATGAGAATTACAAAATCCAGTTGCATTTTAAGCCATTCCCTGAGCCTGATCTAATTCTAAAAAACTATACAAGAATTTAAAAAGGCAATAAAATTTTTGAAGAAAATCGATTAATAAGTGTAAATTAAATCAATAAAGATAATGCGATTAAAAATATTGAACAAAGCAATAATTAGCCGTAAAATTCAATAAAAAACAAAAGTAAAATAGACAAATAAAGGATTTATATAAAATTCATTAACATTTAAAAATCAACAATTTAAATAAATTTATATAAACTAAATATTTACAAAAATCAACATTTGCAAATTTTAAAAAACTAAATATTTTAGCAAAGAATTTAGATGAATTTAAACATATCAAACAAAAAACTAATTATCAAGTACTTAAGTATAGCTACCTTAAGTTTCACATCACTATCGGTTTTTGGGCAGATTTTCAGCACCGCACAAAACCCACTTAGTGTAAAATGGAACTATATTTATTCAGGTGGCTTTAAAATCATCTATCCGCAAGAACTGGAGAAAGAGGCACAAAGAATGGCCAATACCCTACCCTTTATCTATCCCAAAATAGGACTGGGTTTAAGGCAGCAAAAAACCACTATTCCACTCCTGCTCCAGAACCGCGGAACCGTAGCAAACGGCTTTGTTCAACTCGCACCCAAGAAGTCTGAATTCTATGCAACTCCACCTCAGTTTTTCGATAGTCAAGATTGGCTAAACAACCTGGCAGTACATGAACTTAGACACATTGCTCAGTTTGACAAATTGACAGGAACGCAAGCACACCCCTTTCCTGAACTCGCTTACTTTGCTTACTTTGGCGCGGGCATCCCCATCTGGTTTTTTGAAGGTGATGCCGTAGTTAACGAAACCGCGTTGACCTATTCGGGCCGGGGCAGACAGCCTAATTGGATCATGCCTTACCGGGCTTCAATTTTAGAAGGCAAAAAAATCTCATACAGTAAAGCCTATTTCGGTTCGAACAAAGACGTAACTCCTGGCTACTATCAAACCGGATATTTGATGGTATCGGATATGAAAGAAAAATATGGGCAGTTCATTTCCGATAGCATATTTAGCGACATTAGAAAAAGACCAGTAAGACTGTACCCCTTTTCGCAGAGCTTAAAAAAATTCACGAAGCAGAATTCCAGAACCTACTTTATTTCTACCCAAAACAAGCTTGCTGAAAAATGGAAAATACAGCAAGAAAAATCTATTACAGAAAGCTATGAAAGCTTAAATAAAAAAGCTGATTTGGCAACCGATTATTTTCTTCCTATCCGGTTAAATAAAAACCAGGTTTTAGCCCTAAAAGAAAGTAAGACAGATACCCGATATTTCGTGATTATTAACGAGGATAAATCGGAACAAAAATTATTCGGAATTGGTTATCAGGAACAGCCTTGGTTTAGCTTAAAAAATGATCTTTTGGTTTGGGATGAAATACGCTATGATCCGCGCTACAAACAACGGAGCTACAGCGTAATCTGTTCATATAATTTGAAGACCAAAAAATTCAACAAATTAAGCAGCAAAAGCAGACTCTTCTCCCCCAGCCTTTCTAACGATGGAAAGAAAATCATCGCTTCAAAAGTGGCGCTGAACAATCAGTTCAATCTGGTTGAGTTGGATGCGGTCTCGGGAAAAATTTTAAGGACCTACCCTAACCTCGAAAACGAAATCCTGCAAATGCCTTCATTTGATCAATCAGGAAATAAGGTTACTTATGTCAGCGTAAATGAAAAAGGAAAAAGTTTATGGTTGATTGACGGAGAAAAAAAAACGCAATTGATTTCTAACAGCCGACAACAGTTAAGCCGACCGATCTTTATCAACGACAAAATTGTTTTCAATGCGCACTTTAATGGGATCGATAATATCTACAGTATAGATCCCGATTCGAAAAAAATAAATGCACTCAGCGCGTCCAAGTATGGGGCCTTTAACCCTAGCGAAACCACCGATGGAAAAATCATTTTTAACAATTATAAAATCAATGGTTATGAAATTGCAGAAACCGCATTAACCGAAAAACCAATTGGCGAAAATAACTTTGTGGATTTCTCGGCCGCTGCAGAAAAGCAGGAAAACGTAGGGAATGTTTTCGATAAGATTCCCGATAGCACCTACCAAGCCAAGCGCTATCATCAGTCCTTAAATCTTTTCAGTTTCCACAGCATTATTCCGGTTATCGACAACGAATATGTTTTCGGTCTGGAGTTGCAATCAAACAATCTGCTCAACACAATGGACTTTTATACCGGTGCAAAATACCACCGTGATTTAAAACGTTTTGAGTACACAGCAGACATTAGCTATAAGGCACTTTACCCAGTATTTAGTGTATTGTATCGCAACCGCCCGAAAAGAACATTCTACAGAGCTAAAAACGCGGTACAACAAGGTGATTGGAGAGAGAACTACATCAAGCTTAATGCATCGGTTCCGCTATCGTTCAACATGCGCAATGAGAACTATGCTTTTACCTTAAATGCGGCAACTAGTTTTACGCAAAGATACATGCCAGAAAATATGCCTACCGGTTTTATACACGAGCTTAAATTTCCGATGGAATACAATTTTACTTTCAACCACAGTGTGCGCACTACGGAAAGAGATATTGCCCCCAAGTGGGCACAAGTGTTCAGGGCAACTTATAATCACCAACCCTTCGATAAAAACTTAAACGGAGAAATCTTAGCACTCGAAAGTTTCCTTTACTTTCCTGGATTTGCAAAAAACCATTCCTTTTTAGCGAGTTTCAATTACCAGAAAGCAAGTGGTGTAAACCAATACGCTACTGAGATTGCAACCGTTTACGGCTACAACAATATTTTAGCGAAAAGTAAACTGCAAAACAGTCTGCTTTTTAACTACCGTTTCCCCTTTGCTTTTCCCGATTGGGAGTTGGGTCCTTTCGCTTATGTCAGAAATTTTAGGGCGGGTTTGTTTTGCCATTACGAGAACATTGGCAAGGGCACAACCTTTAACGATCCAAAAACTTATGGATTAGAATTAAATACCAGCGTAAACCTTTTGCGCTATCAACCTGTTGTAGATTTAGGAGCGAGATTGGTTTTTGTTAATCAGATTTACAATCAAAATCCGATATTAGAGTTTTCATTTAATTATAGCTTTTAAAACCATGAGTGCAAAAACAATCTCCATCATTATTCTGACTGCATTACTTACCATATTTTTAATGGTGAATACCGAACCTGTTGATTTCGATTTCCTGGTTACCACACTTCCAGTATCTAAACTTCTGGTTATCGGTATTTGCATCATCATCGGTTTTATCATTGGATTTGTTGTGGGCCGACCACGGAAAACAGTGAGCAGTTATGACGATGAGATCGAAAGGCATCAACCGGGTTCGAATAAAAAGGAATTGAGCGACGAGGATAGGGATTATATCAGCTAAGCGTTAGGATTAGTAGGGTTCTACGATCTGATACTCAATAGCAAAATCGTCATCTCGACTGGAACGCAGTGAAATGGAGAGATCTGCTTCGATAGATCTCTCGGCTTCGTTGCACTTCGCTCGAGATGACGGCGACTTGGGACAAACTCTTCTTAAACTTTCCGCCCACATTGGTTTTTATGCAATAGATTATTTATCGAAATGACGGCTATTTTTGTTCGTAGTTAAAGTGCCGACATTACCTCGCCATATAACAACCCACTACCACCTCCGTAATGCTGGATAATTTTTAGGCCTGGCCTTAACGCGAGAAGTTTATTTTTCAGTTCAGCTTCTGATTCCTGATCAATTCCATTTCCAAGTAAAACCAAGTCAATGTGCTGTTCTTTGCAAATGGAAATGGCTTCTTCATTTTTGCAAACACACAAACCTTTCCACTCAGGCCTGGCATTTAAAAGGCGGTTCATTACTGCAGTAATTTCTGTATCCCGGCCAATATAAAGTATAATAGTTTGCATAGTATTAAGTTTAAAATATATCAAAAAACAAATCGCCATTCCGACTGATACACCGATTTTCGTCGGTAAGAAAAATTTGGTCTCTACTCCAAGATTTCTCCTCCAAAGGAATTCCATTGGAACATTTCTGTCGAAATGACGATTCTTTTATATTAATTCAGTTCCATCGGAACATCCATCAATAAAACCTCTGCATCTGCAGTATTGGCTTTAAAACTAATGCTATCAGTGTCCCAAACACCTAATCCATCTCTTTTGCTCAACACTTGTCCGTTTATGGTTACTTCGCCATTGATTACGAAAGCATAAACACCGTTTCCAGCTTTTTTGATTTTATATTCCGTTTCAAAACCTTCATCAAACTTACCTAACGAGAACCAGGCATCCTGATGAATCCAAACACCGGCATCTTCAGCATTTGGCGATAAAATCTGCTGAAAATTGTTGTGCCTCGCTGCAACATCCAATGTTTGCTGATCGTAACGCGGCGTAACATTTTTCTTGTTAGGGAACAGCCAGATCTGCAATAAGTTTAATTGCTCGTCTGCATTTGCGTTAAACTCGCTGTGGCTAACACCTGTTCCGGCGCTCATCACCTGGATTTCTCCATTTTTAATTACCGCCGAATTGCCCATACTATCTTTGTGGGCAATTGCACCAGCCAATGGAATGGTAATAATTTCCATGTTATCGTGCGGGTGCGAGCCAAAGCCCATTCCACCATCAATACTGTCGTCATTTAAAACCCTTAAAACTCCGAAGTGCATCCTTTCTGGATTGTAGTAATTAGCAAAACTGAATGAATGGTGTGCATCTAACCAACCATGATTAGCATGACCTCGGGTGTTTTCTTTGTGCAAAATAAACTGTGACATAAATTTCCTTTCTTGTTTATGATACAAATTTACAGCAGCGATGTTTACCAAACATTGATGTAGGGTAAGAAAGTAGTCGGGAGTCCAGAGTCCTAAGTCTTGGGTCAATCACCGATTGTGCCTTGCCATTACAGCATTGCTGTTAAGCTCCCTTAACGCGTCTAGCGCTACCCAATTTGCTTTTTTATTGTTTTGGGCAAGGATATTGTTTGCGGTTTGGATGGCATGCTCATGCAGGAAAACATTTCGCTTGCCAATTTGCCTCAATGCCCAGTTGATTGCCTTTTTAACAAAATTCCGGTTATCGTAGGCTTCTCTTTCGATGATCGGAAGAAAACCCAGAAAAGTTTCGTTGGGTTCTTTTTTAAGGTGTACAGCTGCCTCGGCCATCAACACAAAACCGGTTCGTTTTACAAATTCGGCTTCAGCCTGAACAAACTCAAAGGCCTTCGACTTAAAATAAGGCGTTTTAACGAAAAGATTTCCGCAAGCCTGATCACATATATCCCAGGAACTAAAATCATTTGCCCACGCATTTATTTGCGTTTCTGATACCTGTTTAAAATCGCCAATAATGGTTGCTAATAGACGGGCTTCATGAAATCCAGTCTCCCAGAGCAATAAAGACAGTTCCTGATTCTTGCCAATTTGCTTTGCCAGTTTTCTGATATTCGGCAAACGGATACCAAAAGCTTTAGAAATATCGATCCCAAAATGAGCCATCTTTTTTAGATAATCAGGCTCGCTCATGGATTTTAATTCGGAAAGGACAAAATCTAGATCATTCATTATACGAATTTAATTTTTTTGAAAGACTTCCGAAGTTTCAAAGACCTGCGCCTTAGGCAAAATCAGGAGTATAGACAAAACAATTGGGGTTATTGCAACATAACCAATCCTTAATACTGTTTCAGCTTTAAGTTTACATCGATCATTTAAACTTGTTTAAATTTAACCATAACAATCAACCTTTTAAAACCCATGCAAAAAAACATCATTTGGATGCTATTAGCGTCTTGCCTATTCACATTTTCCTGCAAAAAGAACAAATTAGCTGAAGAGGAGGCTAGCACAACAAACCAAAAGAAAAATATGCTAATGGCTAACACTACCTTAGCCAGCGCTGCCGCAAGCGTAAATGCCTATTCAAACACATCAGCCTACATCAATACTGGTTTTTCATTTTTAAATCCAACACAAATTGATAAAAACCGCCAGGCTATTGGCGGCAGTGCTTACACCGAGGTATATGGCTTTAATGTCCCAGAAGAAAACCGGGTAAGGGGTATAAGATGGAATGAAGATGATGAAACTACATCCATATGGCGGCCACAGGGAATTGCCGGTTTCTCCAGAAATGGTGTACGTTACTTATTGGTAAGCTGGTACGCCAAAGATGCTGCCGAGAGCAAAGGATCGAGAATAACCCTCATCGACATCAGCCCAAGTTCGAGCACTTATTTAACTTACCGACATATATTATTGGTACAACCTACCCTTCCAACCGGCACACTTGATTATACACAATATGGCACTTATGCGCCCTTAAACGTACATGCCGGTGGTGTAGCTTACTTTAATGGTAAAGTTTATTTAAGCAGTACAAGTTTAGGATTAAGGGTATTTGATTTAGACAAAATTATTGAAGTAACTACAGGAACTGGTACTGATGATAAGTGTGGCAAAGATGCCAGTGGAAATCTTTACGCTTTTAATTACAGATACATCCTTCCACAAATAGGTTATTATAAAATTAACGATGCAAGTCCTTTTTCAACCGTACAGGTAAATTACGAAAACAATCAATTATGGACAGGACAATATTATGCCGGAAGTGCAGATGCATCGATTGTTCCCAAAATATTTGGATTCCCGATAAACACATCAGGAGAATTGCAGAATTCGGGCATACAGACAGTGATTCCAAAAAACAGTCTGTTTACTTCAGATCATGCGCATGGCATACAAGGTGTTTTTAGAAAAGGAAACAGGACCTGGCTTTCTTGCACCGGATCGCCTAGCGAATCGTACGGATCAACCGCCCGCTTAGCAAGATATACAGATGGCGATACCAATACGGTCCGTTACAGGTGGCCATACGGTGCTGAATCTTTATATCTTGAAGCACAATACGGGTATTTATGGAGCTTAACTGAATTTGAACCCAATGCCGGAGCTCAAAACGGCAGTCAGGTTAACCGTTGTATATTTGCTGTAGATTTTTCAAAATACGAATAGCAACCTTATTCAAATACAAGAGGCTGTATCATATCTATAAATTCTATCCGTTGAGAAAATTCGTCATTTCGACTGAAGCGTAGTCCCGAACATTCGGGAGAGAAATCTTTTATCATAGTACAAAGATCTCTCCTCCGAAGGAGTTCCTTTGGAACACTACGGTCGAAATGACGATATCATGCATTAAGCTAATGCTTGTTCAATATCAGCTAAAATATCATTGATATGCTCCAAACCAATTGATAGGCGGATTGAACCTTGCTCAATACCAACTTCATTACGTTGTTCTTCGGTAAGTTTGCTGTGGGTACTGGTAGCAGGGTGCGTTGCAATGGAACGGGTATCGGCCAGATTTGCTGAGATAGAAAACATTTGCAGACCGTCCATAAACTTACGTGCAGCATCGATACCGCCTTCAACCACAATGGTTACAATGCCCCCACCCTGTTTCATTTGCTTTTTGGCAATATCGTACTGCGGGTGCGAGGGTAAAAACGGATACTTTACCAGTTTAATTTTCGGGTGTTTTTCTAAATATTTTGCAACTTTTAAAGCGTTTTCGCAATGGCGGTCCATACGGATGGCCAAAGTTTCTAAACTTTTAGATAAAATCCATGCGTTAAAAGGCGATAACGCCGGCCCACTGTGACGGGCAAAAGCAATCACATCTGCAATTAAATCTTTGGTCCCTAAAATAACGCCACCTAATACTCTTCCTTGTCCATCAATATATTTGGTAGCCGAGTGGATCGAAATGTGCGCACCATATTTAATAGGTTGTTGCAGATATGGCGTAGCAAAGCAATTATCAACAACTAATAATACATTGTGTTTTTTAGCCAGATCGCCCAAAAATTCCAGATCGATAATATCGATGCCAGGATTAGATGGCGTTTCTACAAAAATCATTTTGGTATTGGGTTTAATCAAAGCTTCCCAATCCTGTGGTTTATCCAGATCGGCATAATCGAAAGTTACGCCCCAGTTAGAAAAAACATTGGTTAATAATTGATGTGTAGAACCAAAAACCGATCTGCTCGAAACCAAGTGGTCGCCATTTTTTAAAAATGCACCAAATGTGGTAAAAATCGCAGCCATTCCAGTTGCAGTGGCAAAACCATCTTCGGCACCTTCTAAGAGGCACATTTTTTCGATAAACTCTGATGTATTTGGATTTGAATAACGGCTATATACATTCCCTTCCTTTTCGTTAGCAAACAAAGCACGCATTTCTTCCGCATCTTCAAACTTATAACTCGAAGTAAGGTAAATTGGCGACGAATGCTCTTTGTGTAAACTGCGTTCGGTTTGAGTGCGTATAGCTATGGTTTCAAAATTTTCGGATTTCATTTTTAAGTATCAAGATTTGAGTATCAAGAGATGGGTATCAGGATTTGAGTATCAAGTATCAAGACGTGGTGTGAGAATAAAGTCGTCATCATAAATTTTAAGATGTGCTTCTCGATACTTGCTACTTGGTACTTTATACTTCTCTTTTGTTTATTTTATAAGTAAAATTAATCGTTGCAGAGCGGCCTAAAATATTCGATACAGAGCAATATTTATCGAAAGTCATGGCTAATGCACGCTCAACTTTTTGAACGCTTAAATCGCCGAATAAATCGAAGTGAATATCGATTACATCAAAAATCGGCGGCATTTCTTCCTCTTTTCTGGTCGCGTTTATAGCGATTTTAATATCATCAAGTGGCTCCTTCTGCTTGGTTAATACATTTACCATATCAATGCCACTACAGCCACCCAATCCAATTAGTAACATCTCCATCGGCCTGAAACCTTTTCCTTCGCCACCAATGGCAGCTTTTGCATCCAACTCTACAGTAAAACCGCTCTCGTTTTCTGCTTCAAAATTAAATTTACCGCTCTTGCGGATTAGATTTATGTTCATTTTGTTAGTATCGAGTATTTAGTATCAAGAATCAAGACGCATTTGCTTTAGTCTTTCTGCTTTAACCTTTAAGCTCTATTTAAATATTATAATAAACTAAGTTATTTTTTTCCAGTTCTGGCAACTTAACCGGATGGTTAAAAAGTGCAAAAACCGACGAACCACTACCACTCATTAAAGCGAATGTTGCGCCTGCATCGTATAAACTGGTTTTTATTTGACGAATTTGGGGATACTTTACGAATACCGATGGTTCGAAATCGTTGATAACCTTATTTTTCCATGTTGTTGGATGCAAATGTATAATTTCTTTTAACGATTGCAAAGGTTTTTGCGGTTTTACATGTGCATAAGCATCGGCCGTACTTACATGTACAGGCGGTTTTACCAAAACTTTAAACCAGGCTGACAAATCTACATCACACTTTTCAAATTCATCACCTCTATTAAATGCATAAACAGGTTTATTCTCGATAAAAAAAGCACAGTCTGCCCCTAGTTGGCGGGCATAATTTTCCATCTTATCAACCGACATCCCCAACATGAATTTATCGTTTAATAATTTGATCAGGAAAGCACAATCTGCCGATCCCCCACCCAAACCTGCACCAACTGGAATGTTTTTCAATAAATTGATCTGTTGCGCCGGAATATCAAAATCTTTCTTTACCAATTGATAAGCTTTAAAACACAGGTTATCGTTCGGGTCGCCAGGAATATCAATCCCATGGATTTTGCACGAAGTTACCTCGGCATCGGTAATTTCGACTGAATCCTTAATATTGATCGGATAAAAAACGGTTTCGAGGTTGTGGTAACCATCAGCACGTTTTTCGGTGATATTTAAGCCTAGATTTATTTTTGCGTTGGGAAAAGATAGCATGATAGTCGTGAGTCGTGAGTCTTAAGTCATGAGTCCATGGTGCCGAAACCAGCAGCCGTCTCATATTGCAAACATACAAAAGTGTTTTTACTGGCTTGGGTTTCTTTGCATTTTATGTCTTAGTCTTTTTGGAGCGCAATAACAGTAATCATGGGATACTTTGTTCCCGTGTTACGCTTTTACGCTTCGCTTCGTCATAACCTCCTCGCATCAGGGTAACACTGCACTGGGGCTAAGGGGTCAGTTGCTACTGCTATCGGGGTTGATGAAGAAACCGTAAACTACAAACCTGATTGTAGTGGAAAGCCCACGCAGCGAGGACTTGAAACGAAAATCAGGACAGGTGGCTGCCATTGGCACAGCACATTCATTTCCAAAAAACAATTATCATTACAATGTTAGTAAGTGAACAGTGTGTATAAAAATGATTCTCAACACCTGATAAATTTTAGATATTTGTAAATTATCAGAACAGTATGAAACAATATTTAGATTTAATGCAACATGTGCTTGATCATGGCGCTCAAAAGCACGACCGTACCGGTACCGGAACAATAAGCGTTTTTGGTTACCAGATGCGCTTTAACCTTCAGGAAGGTTTCCCGATGGTGACCACAAAGAAACTGCACTTAAAATCTATTATACATGAGTTAATCTGGTTTTTAACCGGCGATACCAATATTAAATACTTAAAAGATAATGGTGTACGTATCTGGGACGAATGGGCTGATGAAAACGGCAATCTAGGCCCAGTTTATGGTTCACAGTGGAGAAGCTGGCCAACACCAGATGGGCAGCACATCGATCAGATCACCAATATCATCAATACGATAAAGAACAATCCCGATTCGCGCAGGATTATTGTTTCTGCATGGAACGTTGCTGAAATCGAAAATATGGCTTTGCCTCCTTGTCATGCCTTTTTTCAATTCTATGTGGCCGATGGCAAATTAAGCTGCCAGTTATATCAGCGCAGTGCCGATATTTTCCTGGGCGTTCCTTTTAATATTGCGTCTTACGCTTTATTAACCATGATGGTGGCACAGGTATGCGGTTTGGAAGCCGGAGATTTTATCCATACCCTTGGCGATGCACATTTATACAATAACCATATCGAACAGGCCAACCTACAATTAAGCCGCGAGCCTAAAGCATTGCCAACCATGAAAATCAATCCTGATGTAAAAAGCATCTTCGATTTCAAATTTGAGGACTTTACCCTGGAGAATTATGAAGCGCACCCGCATATAAAAGGGATAGTGGCGGTATAATTGGTTCACTGGTCATTGGTTAATTAGTCATTCGTTCATTAGCCATTAGTTCATTTGTTTGGGTGCAGAATTGAATGCCCTATTTAAAAAAAAATCATCCCTTTAATTTACTTAATCAAGAGAAATCATGAATTATAAATTAGAGGACTTAGAAGTGTATAACTTGTCAGAGGTAATTTCAGATAAAATCTGGGATATTGTTATGGAATGGGAATATTTCGCTAAAGATACTATTGGGAAGCAATTATGCAGAGCAGCCGATTCCATTAGTGCAAATATTGCTGAAGGATATGGGAGGTATCATTTCAAAGAAAACAAAAACTTTTGTTATTATAGCCGCGGTTCGATTCTAGAAGTAAAATCATTTCTTCAGAAATCAAAAAACAGAAATTTGATCTCTGAAAATTGTTATTCAGAACTTTATACCGAATTGCAAACAATCCATTTAAAGCTGAATGCGTACATAAAATATATTGGGAAAAATTTAAACAAGTTTTAACTTGTTGACGATGCTGGGATCATACTTAGAAATTATGCTTAATGCACTTGCAGAAACTAATAAACAAATGACTAATGACTAATGAACTAGAAAGCCCTTCGCTTTCAATTGCCGTAGCTGTAGGCGAAAATTTTGCAATAGGCAAAAACAACCAGCTTTTATGGCACATGCCAGCCGATTTAAAATTCTTTAAACAAACCACTTCGGGGCACACAGTTGTAATGGGCCGTAAAACTTTCGATTCTGTAGGTAGACCGCTGCCTAACCGCAGGAATATTGTGATCACCAGGGATTCCAGTTTACAAATCGATGGTGTTGAAGTGGTAAATAGTTTAGATGAAGCTTTAGCAATTACCAAAACAGAAGAAAAACCGGTATTTATTGTTGGTGGTGCTGAGATTTACAGACAAGCCTTGCCCAAAACCACCACGCTTTATTTAACCACCATTCATCACAATTTTGATGCAGATACTTTTTTCCCTGAAATTGACCGGAATGAATGGAAAGTAATCAGCAGTGAAACCCATAAAGCCGATGAGAAGAACAAATACGATTATACTTTTGAGGTTTTAGAAAAAATTTAACTCAAATTAACCGCCAAGAACGCAAAGTTTATCTGATAAGCTATTCCGCTTCTACCCCTGCTAGCTAAACCCGATGGGAGTGGGCATCCCGATTCTTCATCGGGATAAAACGGACAACGGGACTATCGGAGCCGAAGAACCACAGTTATTGCTTTTCAATAAAAAGATCTATTATGCGTCTTGCGTCTAAAACCCACTTGAAGATGCTTCGTACCTCAGCATGACAGCAGAAAAAAGATTAATACATTAGTGGGATGAGATCAAGTCCAAAAGCTGCTACAATTGCTTTCAAAATCAATTTCATTCTAAATTTAGTCCTCCGAAATGAATTCTGCCTGATGAATCTCGAAGGATTATTGCCCAATAAAAATTAATGTTAATAAATTATCAATTAAGGGGTTCTATAATTTAAAAATTTAATTAGATTTGCCGACTTGTTAAAAAACAGCGAAAGACAAATTATTTTAAACAAACAATGCAAGGAAAAGGTTTTATTAAGTTTATAGCGATAGTATTGGCTATCGTTTGTGCGTACGCACTTTCTTTTACTTTGGTAGCATCCAAGGTGGAAAAAGACGCAAAAAACGCTGCGAAGGGTGATTTGGCCAAAGAAAAGGCTTACTTAGATTCGATGAGTACCGTGAAAGTTTATCCAGTAGTTGGATTTACTTATCAAGAGGTAAAAGCGAAAGAGATTAATTTGGGTTTAGACTTAAAAGGCGGAATGAACGTAACGATGGAGATATCGTTAGCAGAGTTGGTAAAATCATTAGCAGGCAACCCTACTGATGCTAACTTTAACAAAGCAGTTCAGAACGCACAGATCCAGTTAAATGCCGGTGGTAAAGATTACATCAAAATTTTTGTTGATGAATTCGAAAAATTAAGCCCTGGAGTAAAACTTGCAGATTATTTTTCTAACCAGGATAACGCATCTCAATTAAAACCTAGCGCAAGCAATGGCGATGTTGAATCTTTCTTGGAAAAAGAAGCTACTAGTGCGATCGATCGTTCATTTACAGTTTTACGTTCACGTATTGATGGTTTCGGTGTAGTTAGTCCGAACATGCAAAAACAAGAAGGTAGCAACCGTATCTTAATCGAAATGCCAGGTGTACAAGATAAAGAGCGTATTGCTAAACTTTTACAAGGTTCTGCAGAATTACAGTTCTGGCAAGTATATCAGGTGCAAGAAGTTGCGCCATTGTTAGAAAACATTAATAAAATTTTAGCTGCAACATTAAAAGCTGATGCGCCTGCAACTAAAGATACAACTGCTGCTCCCGCTGCTGGTGGTAAACTTGCCGGTTTAGAAAAAGCTGCTGCTAAAGATACTACGGCTAAAGGTGGTAAGCTTGCTGGCTTAGGTAAAAAGGATTCAACTGCGGTTAAAGCTGAATTGCTTAAATCTAACCCATTGTATGCTGTTCTTAACCTTCCTATTTACCAAGGCGAAAACGGACAACAACAATTAATGCCAGGTGCAGTTGTTGGTATGTCGTTACAAAAAGATACTGCAAAGGTTAACTCATATTTAAAACTTCCAGAAGTTGCTGCATCTATTCCATCTACGATGAAATTTATGTGGAGTGTTAAACCTAGAGAAGGTTCGAAAATTTTCGAACTATATGCTATTAAAGTGGTTAGTGCTGATGGCAAACCAGATTTAGGTGGTGAGGCAATCAGCGATTCACGCGCAGATTTTGATCAAAAAGGTAAACCAGAAGTAACCATGTACATGACCAGCGAAGGTTCTGCTAAGTGGAAAAAAATTACTGCCGAAGCCGCTGCTGATCCAAACAACAAAAAATCTATTGCAATTGTATTAGATAACCAGGTATATTCTGCGCCTACCGTACAGAACGAAATTGCTGGTGGTGTTTCATCAATCACCGGTAACTTTACACAAGCCGATACTAAAGATTTATCCAACATCCTAAAAGCTGGTAAATTACCTGCTCCTGCACGTATTGCAGGTAGCTATGTAGTTGGTCCAACTTTAGGTGCACAGGCTATTCACGATGGTTTAATCTCATTCGTAATTGCCTTTATCGTAATCTTAATCTTCATGGCGTTGTATTATCACCGTGCAGGTTGGGTTGCTAACTTTGCATTGTTAATCAACTTATTCTTCATCATTGGTATCTTGGTATCACTTGGTGCAGTATTAACATTACCTGGTATTGCTGGTATCGTATTAACCATTGGTTTATCGGTAGATGCAAACATCCTTATTTTTGAGCGTGTACGTGAAGAGCTTGCACATGGTAAAAACACGGCCACTGCGATTAAAGAAGGTTTTAAACATGCAATGCCTTCAATTATCGACTCAAACGTTACCTTATTTATTTTAGGTGCTATCCTTTACGTTTTTGGTAGCGGTCCGGTTCAAGGTTTCGCAACTACATTATGTATCGGTATCCTTTCTTCATTATTTGCAGCTGTAGCCATTTCGAGAGTAGTTTTCGAATCGTTATTAAACCGCAAAATTGATGTAAGTTTCGATAACAGCATTACCCGTAACGCATTTAAAAACATCAGTTTCAACTTCGTTGGCCGTCGTAAAATTTACTACGTAATCTCTACCATCATTATTATTGCTGGTATTGGTATGTACTTCAAAAATGGTGGTTTAAATTTAGGTGTAGATTTTAAAGGTGGTAGAACTTATTTAGTTCACTTCGATAAAGCAGTTAATACTGAAGATTTAAAAGCTAAATTAAACCCGGTTTTCGGTAACGAAACGCCTGAGGTTAAAACTGCAGGTGAAGATAGCCAGGTAAAAATCACTACTACTTTCCACATCGAAGATCAGGACATTAAAACTGATAAAGTTGTAGAAGATGCTTTAAACAAAGGTTTATCAGGTTCTAAATACGAAATTGTAAGCTCACAAAAAGTAACGCCTATCATTGCAAGTGATATCGTAAACGGTGCTTTCTACGCAGTATTGATCTCATGTTTATTCATGTTTATCTATATCGTAGTACGATTCAAAAAATGGCAGTATGGTTTAGGTGCGGTAATCGCATTGTTCCATGATGTGTTAATGGTATTATCTTTCTACACCATTTTAGATGGTATTATGCCATTCTCATTAGAAATCGGTCAGGATTTCATCGCAGCAATTTTAACGGTAATGGGTTACACCATGACGGAGACAGTTGTTGTATTCGACCGTATCCGTGAGAAATTAAAAGAATCTGGTAAAGAAGATTTACACGGTGAAGAGCGTAACAACTTAATCAACTTCGCGTTGAACAGTACATTAAGTCGTACCATCTTAACCTCATTAACCGTATTCTTCGTGTTATTGGTTATCTTTATTTTCGGTGGCGACAGCATCCGCGGATTCATCTTCGCCTTGTTAATCGGCCGTATCATTGGTACATATTCATCATTATGTATCTCTACTCCTATCGTAATCGATTTGGGTAGCTCAGCCGAGAAAAAATAAGAGATTAAGATCTTAAAATATATAAGCGTTCCGATTTATCGGGGCGCTTTTTTTATGCAGCTTTTTTACCACGAAGACACAAAGAACACAAAGTGGTTTCCTATATTTTTTGTTTTGGAAAGCAGTATCTGTAGCGTTTCGGTTCCGATAGTCCTGCTGTTCGTTTTATTTCGCTGCGCTCCATGTTCACTACCATCAGGTTTAATTAATTTAAAACAGTGCTAAGAAACTTACAAAACCCCGCTTCGTCATGCCAGCGTTATATCTTTATTATTAAACAAGAATAACTGCCAAAACCTCATTTATCAAACCTTTTGGCTATCTTTTTGTTACATTAGCAATAGATAAACGATACGAAAATGGATTTACAACTTCCTAAAAGCGAATACCCTAGAGTAGTTATAGTTGGCGGTGGATTTGGAGGAATTGAGTTAGCTAAACGTTTAAAAAACAAACCCTTTCAGGTGGTTATGCTCGATAAACATAACTACCATACTTTTCAACCCTTACTTTATCAGGTGGCTACAGGAGGTTTAGAAGCCGATTCGATCGCTTTCCCATTAAGAAAGATTTTTAAAGGACAAAAAAACCTGATTTTTCGCGTAACCAAGGTTACCGAAGTTAATGCGGCTGAAAATTGTCTACAAACCGACATTGGTAAAATCAATTACGATTATTTGGTTATCGCCACAGGTTCTACCAGTAACTTTTTTGGCAATAAGGAAATCGAGGCTAATTCAATGCCGATGAAATCCATCCCGGAAGCATTGGATTTGAGAAGTTTGATTTTACAGAATTTCGAAAAATCGCTGATCGAAAAAGATTTAGATAAAAAGAGTGCCCTATTAAACTTTGTAGTGGTTGGCGGAGGCCCAACAGGTGTTGAAACCTCTGGAGCCATAGCAGAGCTTAAAAAACATGTGATTCCGAACGATTATCCAGAGATGGATCTGAGCAGGGTAAACATTTATCTGATCGAAAATTCGCCTGAATTATTAGGTGTGATGTCGCCACAGGCACAGAAAAAAGCCAAAGATTTCCTTACCGATATGGGCGTTCAGATCATGAACGAAACCAGGGTAATGAGTTACGACGGACATACCCTTACCTTACAGGATAAAGCACCAATTTTAAGTTCTACCGTAATTTGGAGTGCTGGTGTTAAGGGCGAAGTTTTAGGTGGTTTAGACAACGCAGAAATTGTTCGTGGCGGCCGATTGAAAACTGATACGCAGAATTTAGTGGTGGGTTATCAAAATGTATATGCCATTGGTGATGTGGCCGCTATTATTGATGAAGAAACACCGAATGGTCACCCCGGAGTTGCTCCAGCCGCCATACAGCAAGGACACCAACTGGCCAAAAACCTGGTGAACATCAAAGAAAATAAACCTTTAGAGAAATTTAAATACTTCGATAAAGGCTCAATGGCTACAGTGGGTAGAAACAAAGCCGTTGTAGATATTGGAAAAATCCGTTTTCAAGGCGTTTTTGCATGGTTTACCTGGATGTTTGTGCACTTAATGACTTTGGTAGGCTTCAGAAACAAGATTATTGTTTTCGTAAATTGGGTTTGGAGTTATTTCAGTTATGACAGAGGAACCCGTTTGATTATCAGAACCTTTGCAAAAGACCGAAGCGTTGATTATAGAGACGAGGTACCATCAGTAAAGGAACAAGTTAAAGTATCTTAGTCTTTAGTCTTTAGTCTTTAGTCTTTAAGGTAACTTTTGATGATAAAAATTGTTTCCTTTTTCTTCTTTTCTTTGCGAAAAACTTTGCGCATTTTGCGGGTAAACCAAAAATATGAGCCAAAACGACTTCAAATTAGTAGAATGTCCACGCGATGCCATGCAAGGACTACACGATTTTGTTCCAACTGAACTTAAGGCAGAATATTTGAATCTTTTACTTCAGGTAGGTTTTGATACACTTGATTTTGGAAGTTTTGTTTCGCCTAAAGCCATTCCACAAATGGCCGATACAGCCGAAGTTTTAGCACAATTGGGTTTGAGCAACACGGCAACTAAGCTCTTGGCTATTGTAGCCAATTTAAAAGGCGTAGAGAACGCTGTAAAGCATGAAGTAGTCGATTACCTTGGTTTCCCTTTTTCGATCTCAGAAACGTTCCAACAGCGTAATACCAATTCAAGCATATTGCAATCATTAAACACGGTGGAAGAAATGCTTTCACTTTGTGCTAAAAACAATAAGAAAGCGGTTGTGTACTTGTCGATGGGTTTTGGGAATCCTTATGGCGACGAATGGAATTATGAAATTGTAGAAAAATGGGCTGATGTACTGGTGGGTAAAGGTGTAGCGATTTTATCATTAGCTGATACGGTTGGTGTTTCTACGCCAGAGAAGATAGAAAGCATATTGCCAAAACTGATTTCGAAGTTTAAAAATACCGAAATCGGCATCCATCTGCATTCAACCCCTGCCGAACGGTTTGAAAAAATAGAAGCTGCTTATCGTTCGGGTGTAAAACGTATAGATTCTGCCTTAAAAGGTTTTGGAGGCTGCCCAATGGCTGCTGATGACCTCACAGGCAACATTGCTACCGAAGATGTAATTGCATTTTTGAATGCCAAGGGAGAAAATATCAACCTTAATATGAATAAATGGAATGAGGCAATGGCTTTATCAGGAAAGATATTTGGGTAGATTAGCTTGGTCACCGCCTAGAGTCGTCATTGCGAGGCACGAAGCAATCCTACTACTATAGGTGGGAATAAACAAATTTAGCTCATGCCTAGCGATCGCTTTAAGGTTGCTTCGTACCTCGCAATGACGGACCTGCACAGTACTTCGAAGCAAGGTATTGATCAACCCAACTCGTCATATAAGTCTTTCCAATTTGGATTCATAGATTCAATCAAATCTATTTTCTGTTGGCGGTTTCCTCCTTTAATTCTCTTTTCTTCATCAATGGCTTCTTCGATATTTGGAAAGAATGAGTAGTAAACCAGTTTATAGCATTTATACCTTGAAGTAAAGCTTTTTGGAAATTCGTTGTTTTTATGTTGCCAAACCCTACCCTGTAAGTCTGAAGTTACTCCAGTATAAAAAACAGTATTAAAAGAATTCGCCATGATGTAAACGCATCCTCCTTTTTCCATTATATTTTAGTTGGTATTGGTAATTGTTAGGTCGTCATTGCGAGGTACGAAGCAATCCTACTACTATGGGGGGGGGTAAATAATCAATCCAGCGATCGCTTTAAGATTGCTTCGTGCCTCGCAATGACGATTTTTCGTTGAATGCGCTATGCTTTCTGTGCCTCCTGGCTAACTATTCCTAAACCTTCTTCACCATTTTAAAATGCTGTATCCCAGCCTCCTCAAATTGCTCTCCCTCTGCTACAAAACCAAATTTAGCATATAAACTCATGGCATCTAACTGCGAGTTTAGGTAAATATAATGCGCATCTTCTGGCAGATCAGATAAAGCCTCGGCAATTAGCGCACGACCTACACCCTGCCCTCTAAAATCTTTTAAAACTGCGAAACGTTCCAGCTTATATCCATTATCTGTTTTACGCCACCTGCAGGCACCGCAAGGCTGGCCATTATTTGTTGCCAGAAAATGTACAGATTCATCTTCATGCTCCCACTCCAATTCTGGCGGGCAATTCTGTTCGTCTACAAATACAATCTTACGGATCGCAAATACTTTATCTAAATCTTCGGGATGATTAACTTTTTGAACGTGCAGACTCATTATCGTGGTGTTTAAAGTGTTTATTCGATTTTAATTTCGATTCATTTAATGCCTCAGCAACATCAATTGAATGCGAACAATGAATATCGGCCTCTTTTTTGGCAAGTGTGGCAATCGTAACGTAAAATTTATGTAACTGATCCAGTTCTTTTTCGCTCAAATCTTCTATATCAACCATCCGGTTGCTTGCACCCTGCTGCGCAGCAATTAATTCATTTAATTTTAACTGAATGGCCTTGCCATCTTTATTCTGTGCTTTCTGAATCAAAAAAACCATCAAAAAGGTAATAATCGTTGTACCTGTGTTAATCACCAACTGCCAGGTTTCAGAATAATCGAAAAGTGGGCCTGTAACCGCCCAAATCACTACGATTGCCGTTGCCGATATAAATGCAGCAGAGCTACCCGTAAATTTGGTTGCCGCGTTGGCAAATTTCTCGAAAAAATTATTTCTCTTGGTATCATTTTTAGATTTTGCCATTACAATTTGTTTGCTTAAATATAACCATAAAACAAACAAAAGCGCCATAAGTTTTTAAACCCATGGCGCTTTTGTAATTATTGAATGATTGATTTTTTGAATGATTGAATAGACTTTCAATCTTAAAAAATAATCAAAAATTATAGCTTATCGTTAACGTTGATACAGTTCAGATCTTCGAAAGCAGTTGTTAAACGTTTCACAAAAGTTTCTTCACCTTTACGTAACCAAACACGTGGATCGTAATATTTTTTATTTGGTTTATCATCGCCATCAGGATTACCAATCTGACCTTGAAGATAAGCTTCATTCTTTTTGTAATATTCTAAAATACCTTCCCAAAATGCCCATTGCATATCAGTATCGATATTCATTTTAATTGCACCATAAGAAATTGCTTCTCTGATTTCTTCCTGAGTAGAACCAGAACCACCGTGGAATACGAAGTTGATCGGTTTCTCTGCTGTTAAGCTGAATTTTTCTTTGATAAAATCCTGAGAATTTTTCAAAATTACCGGTTGCAATTTTACGTTACCTGGTTTATAAACACCATGTACGTTACCAAAAGCAGCAGCAACTGTAAAACGAGGAGAAACTTTACTTAATTCTTCGTAAGCATAAGCCACTTCGCTTGGTTGAGTATATAATTTAGAGCTATCTACATCGCTATTATCAACACCATCTTCTTCACCACCTGTAACACCAAGTTCGATTTCGATAGTCATGTTCATTTTAGCCATGCGTGCTAAGTATTTAGCAGAAATTTCCATGTTTTCTTCAATCGACTCTTCCGATAAATCCAACATGTGTGATGAAAACAAAGGTTTTCCAGTTTCAGCGAAGAATTTTTCACCGTGGTCTAAAAGTCCATCAATCCAAGGCAATAATTTTTTAGCGGCGTGGTCGGTATGTAAAACCACGGCAACACCATAATGCTCTGCCAATAAATGTACATGTTTAGCTGCCGATACAGCACCTAAAATACATGCTTGCAATTTCTCATTATCTAAAGATTTGCCTGCATAAAACTGTGCACCTCCATTAGATAGTTGAATCATAACAGGCGAATTTACTGCCTTAGCAGTTTCCAATACCGCATTAACCGTATTTGTACCGGTTACGTTAACTGCTGGTAAAGCAAACTGATGTTTTTTAGCCTGCTCAAACAATTCTTGAACGGCATCTCCGTAAATTACGCCTTTGTAGCCTTTTAAACTCATTTCTTGTTAATTTTATTAAGTCCGAAGTTATAAAAAAAAATAACATTCCAAGCTTTTCTAACAACAGAATTATTTGCCTAACAGCAAAATAAGGCCTATTTAGTGTAAAAAAGACATTATCCTTAGTGTAAAAAAGACACACTTAAGTTTTACAATTAGCAGTTAACAGTAGCCCGAGCCGAGTTTTCAATTACCTGTCCAACGCTTGCATTATTGCCAATCGACTATCAACCAACTCACCATTGACTATTTTTACAGCTAATAAGGGTCGACTTTATTATATTTTTCGTTTCTTTGCAATCCAATTCTTCAAAAAATTATATGGCTTGGTTTAAGAGAGAAAAAAAAGGTATCATCACCACAACAGAGGAGAAAAAAGAAGCACCAGATGGTTTGTGGAATAAATGTCCAAATTGTAAAAAACCGCTACATCAGGCAGAACTTCAGGAAAACAAATACGTTTGTCATTACTGCGATTACCACTTGAGAGTAGGCTCAAAAGAATATTTCGAGGTTTTATTTGATAATAACGAGTTTAAAGAGCTGTTCCCTAACTTAACATCAGGCGACCCTTTAAATTTTAACGATAACAAACCTTACACCGATAGAATTAAAGAAAGCCAGGCTAAAACAGGCTTAAAAGACGCTATCCGTGCCGGTGTTGGTAAAATCGAAGGGCAAGACCTCGTAATTGCCTGTATGGATTTTGCTTTTATTGGCGGTTCGATGGGTTCAGTTGTGGGCGAAAAAATTGCAAGATCGATCGATTATAGCATTAAACATAAAGTTCCGTTCCTGATGATTTCAAAATCAGGTGGTGCCCGTATGATGGAAGCCGCATTTTCATTAATGCAAATGGCCAAAACATCAGCCAAACTCGCCTTATTAGGTCAGGCTAAAGTTCCATATATCTCTTTATTAACCGATCCAACTACCGGTGGTGTAACTGCATCATACGCCATGTTAGGCGATATTAATATTGCAGAACCAGGCGCACTGATCGGCTTCGCTGGTCCGCGGGTAATTAAAGAAACCATTAAAAAAGATTTACCAAAAGGTTTCCAAACTTCAGAATTCGTTCTTGAACACGGCTTCCTCGATTTCATTGTAGATAGAAGAGCCATGAAAGCTAAATTGGGCGCTTTTATTAAAATGATGAACAACTAGTTGGTTCAATAGTTCATTAGCCATTAGTTCATTGGTCTACGTACTAAAAAAATCATAATATTTAGAAAAGCAGGGCTTGAATAAATCGGTGAATTCAGTCCTGCTTTTTGCTTTAAGTCCTCGCTACACTCCGGGCTTTCCGCGGCAATCAGGTTTAATTAATATGGGCCGGTGGTTCTTTTGAGGGGTTTTTCCAGCGAATGCTACAACCACTCCGCCCTGCGGGCACCCCTCCAAAGGAGGGGAATAAATAACCGCAATTTTTCTTATTTTTAAACTAACCAAACCATAAACTAAAATGAAAAAGTTATTCCTATTAATCTCCCTAATCACCGTTACGCTCGCTATACAAGCGCAGGAGAAAAAAGCCAAAGCCCCTTATGATGAAGCCTTAGCCAAAAAGCTTGGTGCCGACAACTACGGCATGAAAATGTATGTTCTGGTTATGCTGAAATCGGGTACGAATACCACAGAAACCAAAGCCAAAACAGATAGTTTATTTGCCGGACATATGGCAAACATGGGCAAAATGGTCGAAGCACAAAAACTCGTAATTGCTGGCCCGATGGGTAAAAATGATAAAAATTACCGTGGCATTTTCGTTTTAAATACAAAATCGATCGAAGAGGCAAAACAACTATTGGAAAGCGATCCGGCCATAAAAGCCAAATTACTGGAACCAGAATTGTACAATTGGTATGGCTCTGCAGCACTAGCTGAGTATTTGCCGTTTCACGATAAGATCCAAAAGAGCAGTTTTTAGGGTTGTCTGCCACGGAAGCACAGAAGGCACGGAGAAGTTAATATAGTGAGGTCAGATGTTACATCTGACCTTTTCAGCTTAGTGAATCATTAAGGATTCAACTTGTGAGATTGCCACGGTGATGAAAAATCACCTCACAATGACGATCCTATTTACTGCAACATTTCCATTAACATCCTTCAACCCCACTCCTTATTTCATAAATTAGCTTATCAAATAATCAACCCTAACTAATTATGAATAAAAAACTACTCTTTTCTGCGCTATTGCTATGCACTTCAACCTGCATATTTGCGCAAGACAAAAAAATAATCGACAATATTGTTAAAGAAGTGAACGAAAACACTCAATTAGAGAAACTCGCTCACGAACTTTTAGATGTTGTTGGACCACGTTTAGTTGGTTCACCACAAATGAAACAAGCCAATGATTGGGCCGTAAAAAAATATAGCGATTGGGGCATCTCTGCAAAAAATGAAAAATGGGGCGAATGGGCCGGCTGGGAAAGAGGCATTACGCACATCGATTTAATAAGTCCGCGGGTTAGAACCTTAGAAGGCACACAATTGGCCTGGAGTCCATCCACAAACGGTAAAACCATTAATGCAGAAGCGATTATTCTTCCAGCAATTACAGACTCGGTATCTTTTCAAAAATGGTTGCCAAATGTAAAAGGTAAAATCGTATTGATTTCGATGAATCAACTATCTGGCCGACCAGAAAAAAATTGGGAAGAATTTGCCACCAAAGATCTGTTCGAGAAATTTAAAAAAGAAAAAGCCGATGCCGCTAAAGCATGGATAGCCAGCATAGCCAAAACGGGTTTAACAGCAAAAACACTTCCCGTAGCGATAGAAAATGCAGGTGCAGTAGCAGTAGTGATCAATAACTGGTCGCAAGGTTTTGGTGTAGATAAAATTTTTGGTGCAAATACGAAAAAGGTCCCAACTTTAGATTTATCTGTTGAAGATTATGGCTTGGTTTACCGCTTGGCGCTCAATGGAGATAAACCTAGGCTTAAAATTGAGGCAGAATCTAAAAAATTAGGTACTGTACCTACTTTTAATACCCTTGCCGAAATAAAAGGCACACAGAAACCAAATGAATACGTAATGCTTTCGGCACATTTCGATTCGTGGGATGGCGCAAGTGGCGCAACCGATAATGGTTCTGGTACCATCTTGATGATGGAAGCGATGCGCATTCTAAAAAAAATCTATCCTAACCCTAAACGTACCATTTTGGTTGGGCATTGGGGAAGTGAAGAGCAGGGCTTAAATGGCTCAAGGGCTTTTGTAGAAGATCATCCGGAAATTGTAAGCAATCTTCAGGCTTTATTTAACCAGGATAACGGTACAGGCCGAGTGGTGAATATTGGCGGGCAAGGCTTTGCTAAATCGAAAGACTACATTACCCGTTGGTTGGCTGCAGTTCCTGATACCATTAAAAATCAGATCAAAACCAGTTTCCCTGGGTCGCCTGGTGCAGGAGGTTCTGATTTTGCTTCTTTTGTTGCTGCCGGAGCTTTGGGTTACTCGTTAAGTTCTACCAGCTGGGATTATGGCACTTATACTTGGCACACTAACCGCGACAGTTACGATAAACTGGTTTTCGATGAGATTAAAAGCAATGTAATTTTAGCAGCCATTATGGTTTATATGGCATCAGAAGATCCTGAAAAAACCTCAACTGAAAAAGCAACAGATTTACCTGTAAACGAACGTACCGGAAAACCAGCAGCCTGGCCGGTACAAACCAAATCGAATAGAAAAGGCGGGTTGTAGATAAAGAATATTTTAAAGAGCATTTGGAAACAGATGCTCTTTTTTCTTGCAGCAACCCTGAATATACTGTCATGCTGAGGCACGAAGCATCTGTTTCATTTATTGCAGATGCTTCGTACCTCAGCGTGACAACAATCGGCATTACTCCTCTTTCTTCTGAAACTTATAAAACAAATATCCCAAAAAAGGCAGAATCAATACACTCCCCAATAAAAGTGCTAAACCTAAACTATAAATGGTTTTTTCGGGCCCTGCAGTTTCGAGAAGTGAGATTGCATCACCATTTTTTAAACGGATAAAGTTTGGGAAATGCGCATAACTAATGGCTAAAAGGATCATCGTTACCTGAAAGCCAGCTAAAATGCGTAAAACTTTTGTTTTACCTTTAATTAGCAGGTACCATAACAGCACAAGAGATAAACTGGCCAAAATAATGGCCGATAACCCGACATTGCTCTTAAAAACCCAATCAATCAACGGAATTTTATCCCGCTGTGCGGCAATAAACACCATGGCACCAAAAACTACTGCAGCCACATTCATAAATTCCGCCTTTTTAATAAAACGGCGTTTATCATGTGCTTCTTTTGTTTCACCTATAAGGTAAATTGCGGCAAGAAAACCGCAGAGCGCGACCGTAAATAAGCCCACAGCAACAGAAAACCAATTCAACCAGCCAGAAATATACGCGGTATAAAAATCGTTCGCCTGCGTATCGATATGCCCTGAAATTAAGCTTCCGGCAATAATGCCAAGAAACAACGCAGTTACAAAACTCGAATACCTGAATATGCGGTTATAAAACCACTGCATATCATCTTTAACAGCATCGTAATGGCGGAATACAAAGGCGGTACCCCGAGCAATAATTCCGATGAGCATAATCGCCAATGGAATATGCAGATAAACCGACATGGTGGTATAAATATGCGGGAAACCTACGAAAAGGATTACAATGGCAATAATTAACCACATGTGATTAGCCTCCCAAACCGGACCGATGGCCTGATACATGGTTTTACGGGTTTTACTCCTATTTTTTGTTGAAGTGAATAGCTCTATAATCCCTGCACCAAAATCGGCCCCACCCAATAAAAAGTAAAGCAGAATGGCCATGCATAAAAATGTAATTACAACTTGTTCCATTATTTATTTTTTTACCACAGATTTGCACAGATAAACACAGATTTTGATAATTCGACTGCAAGTCTCAAGCCTTCATTCGTGTTCATCCTTTTTATCTGTGGTTAATTAATTATTTTGTTTCAGGTTTGTTATAGAGCACTGGCACCATTTTAATCTGGCGGTAAAGCAAAAACGTTACAATTAGGCTTAAAGAAACGTAAATGGCCGAGAAGATATAAAATGAGTAAGCAATGCCCGGCATCGGTGTAACGGCATCCTTAGTGCGCATAATGCCGTAAATAATCCACGGCTGTCTACCAACCTCTGTAACTACCCACCCGGCCTCTAAAGCGATGTAGCCAAGCGGAATGGCCACAACAAACAATTTCAACAGCCAGCGTTTCTCGGTTAAAGGTTTCTTTTTAAATAAAGTGAAGAAATAAGTTAAGGATACTAAAAGTAGTAACGTGCCAATTCCAACCATAATCTGGAAAGCATAATGTGTGATGGCTACCGGAGGATGCTCGTTTTCTGGAATCTGATCTAAACCCTTTACCTCAGCGCTGAAATCGCCATGCGCCAGGAAACTTAAAGCACCTGGAATTTCGATTGCACCTTTCACGGTTTTATCTTTCTCGTTCACAATTCCACCAATCAACAGCGGGGCAGGTTTTTCGGTTTTGTATAATGCCTCCATAGCTGCAAGTTTAGCAGGTTGCCTTTTGGCTACATCTTTTGCCGAAATATCGCCACTTAACGGCTGCAATAACGCGCCAATGCAAGCAAATATGGCCGCTATTTTAAAAGCTTTCAGATGAAATTCTTTATTACGGTCTCTCAGGATCATTAAAGCATGTACACCTGCCACAGCAAAGCCTGTAGCGGTAAATGCGGCCAAACACATGTGTAGCGCCTGACTAAACCATGCTTTATTGAACATGGCCTGTATGGGATCGATATTCAGGTATTGTCCGTTTACAAAATCAAAACCCGCCGGACTGTTCATCCAGGCATTTGCAGCCACAACCAATATTCCGGAGGCTAAACCACTTACCCCTACAACCATCCCGGTAAACCAATGGAACCATTTATTTAACTTATTCCAGCCATACAAGAAAAAGCCAAGGGCTATTGCTTCGATAAAAAAGGCTGTTCCCTCCAGCGAAAAAGGCATCCCGAATATTGGTCCTGCATGATCCATAAACTTTGGCCAGAGCAGGCCTAATTCGAAAGATAACATGGTACCTGATACCGCGCCGGTAGCAAAAAATATCGCTACACCTTTACTCCAGGCCTTGGTGAGATTTTTATATACCTCATCGTTTGTTTTAAGCCATTTATAATGCGATACGGCCATAAAGAAAGGCATAACCATGCCTATGCAGGAAAAAATGATGTGGAAGCCTAACGATAAGGCCATTTGGGAACGGGCTGCGATAAAATCATCCATGAGCTGTAGATTTTGAATTGTAACAAATATAGTTGTTAAACACTAAAGCCTACGGTAATTCAATGATGTTGAAAGGATTATTTTAAATATAGAACGTTTATAAATTGGAAATAGATTTGGATGTTCTTTAACACATAAATACTAAATATCGCTATTTGTCATCCTGAGGGGTAATTTATTGTATAAAAATCAATATGAATGACGTATATATTTGGTTATTGCCCTTGGCTCAACCTTGCCTCGGCTCGCCGCCGCCTAAGGGCTCTTTCTTTTTGGCATCAAAAAGAAACAAAAACTGCCGGCTGAAAATTTTTCTTTCGAAGCCAGCAGGTAGGCTTGGGCAGTGCAGCCCGAAAAATTTGTTAGGCCGGATTTAAGTAGAACGGGGATACCGTACTATGGCCTAGCTGGATGGAAATGCGAAATTTGTTAAAATGTTGATTAATAATTATTTGCAAAATAACGTCAATGGTAGCGTAGTCGAAGGATTAGCCATGGATTAACGCGTTCAAAAATTAACAGCAAAAAAGTCCTTTCCTAAATTAGGATAAGATAATAATCACCGCTTATGAGATTGCTTCGTCGGCTGAAAAAGCCTTCTCGCAATGACGAAAATCTTCTAAACCCCTTTCAGCTCGTCATAAGCAGCACCTAAACTCCTTTGAATACCCTCTCCCTTCCATTCTGTTGAATTTGGAATTGAGCTTGCTTTTAGGATGTCTTCTTTGCTTTTTCCTGCTTTGATTTCTCCGCCCACAAAAGTTAAAAGGTTCTGCAGGTAATTTTGAAAAGCTTTAACATCTGCTTTGTTTCCTGTTACTTTCTCAGGATCTAAGCTGTGCCCCCAGATAAACAGGGTATCGTTATCAAACTGGGCCAAAATTTTATCCAATGCAGTGATCCAATTACCGATGTGTGCACCATTTTCCCGATCAATGTAAGGAAACTTACGGTTGAACACCAAATCGCCTACATGCACAATATTTGCATGCTCAAAATGATAAACGGCATCACCATTGGTATGACCAGAGCCATAATAAGAAGCTTTTATGTTCTCATCCCCTACTTTTGCTGCCCATTTTGTTCCAAAAGTAGTGTCAGGCAACAACTGTTTGTCTAAATTATTTGCTTTCTCGGCACCTCTTTTCTGGTTAACCAAGGAGTTTTGATGCGCCACAACCTTTTCGGCCAATCCTTTAAAGGAGATATTGCCAGCGGTATGATCGCCATGATGATGGGTATTAATCAGGTATTTGAAAGGTTTTTCGCCTAATTTTTTTAATTCTTCGATTACATGCGGCGCCGAAGTTGGGAACTGGGCATCTACCACCACAAAACCATTGCTCGAATTTAACCAGCCTATTGTACCGCCCTGTTCGGTAAATATCCCTACATTATTGCGCAATGGTTTAAAGTTGTAAGCACGCGTTAGCGCTTGCTGTGCAAAAACATCTGTTTTATAAATTGAAAGCAAGGCCATGGCCAATGCTGAATTTTTGATAAAATTTCTTCTTTCCATTTTGGGATTTAGCTAAAAAACCACAGCAATTGCTGTGGTTTAAATTTAGTCATTTTGTTCGTAAATTATATTCCAACCAGTTATATTCCTGAACCTGGTGTTGGTCCGGGTTCGTGTCCTGGCCCTAGTGGATTATTCTTGCGTTTATCCTCTTTATCAAAAAGATTGGTGGTTATTTTCGATGATTTATTTTCATCTAAAGAATCATGATCTCTCACATCTTCTACTTTTTTATCTAGCAAATCGTTCTCAACAACTTTACCTTTTTCCTTATTTGTTTCCATAGTATTGTAAATTGATGTATTAAAGAAACAAGTGAAAAATAAGATTGTTTTTCTTAATTGTTTTGGGAATGGGTTTATTGCTGAGTAACTTATTAGCCCGTTAATGATAGTCATTGATAAAAGATTCTTCGACTTCGCTCAGAATGACAAAACGAGAGATATATTCCGTGTCTTTCGTGTTTCCGTGGCAAAAACATTTAAGTTAAAAGTCCAGGTTTAATACCTCATCAAATACAGCATAGCATAATCTTATTGGTTGTTGCACTTCAACCAAAGCATTATCTCATAACACAAAGAAGTAAATAGCCTCTCCTTAGAAAGGCCATTAGCATTAATTAAACAGGTTTATCTTCACAATTAAAACATTGCCCCCGGAAGTTTTCCCAATTCGTGAATGCAGCCGAAAGAATGAAATCTTCTTTTATGGATTTTGTTGAAATGGTTTGAAGATTCAAACGAAAATGGATTAAGGATAAACTTGTAAATGTGTTTCCTTTCTTCATTTAATTTTTCTTCCTGCTTCGCGTTCTCTAGATTTTGATTGTTTTGGCTCTTTTCCATGACGATATAGATTGTTGAAAACATGGTTAGTTTTCAGGGTTAACAATTTTAATCAGAATGCCTTTTAACTGCACAATGCGCGAATAAAAAAGCTATTTAAAATTTGCTTAACCTTATACCACGGGGAATTTGATAAGGTTTCGTTCTGGAACAACATTAAAATGGCGTGGATTGCCTTTATCTTAATTAAATATAAGTTTTATTTTTGAGTTTTGCAAGAGTTTTTTTTGCTTCGATATAAGCGGTAACTATTTCAAACGCGATTTTTATTTCGGAAATCAGGTACAGTGGTATTAGGCAAGTACAGTCCTGCGCTGCACTTTATCCCGATAAAAACGGGATGTTCGCTCCGATCAGGTTTAGGTGGCACAGCTGGCCGTACTATTTAGGGCTGCAGGGCGCAGAGAATTTATTTACAAAGTTAATTCTTCTTTTGCATTATGCTATAACCGTAAACAGCAGCACCGACTTCTGTACATAAACCTGATTGAAGCGGATACCGGCCAAGTGGCTAAGGCCTGCAGGCGTATAAGTGTAAAGCAGGACAAAAACTTAAAAATGAAATGCTGTCTTTGCTTTCCAAAAAAATGAACTTCAAACTATGTTTTATCACAAAAAAAAGTCCCGATTCTCACCGGGACGCTCCTATTTGGCTAATGATATTTTAAGCTAAAGCATTTTGCTTTACTACCATTTTAACTTTTTCGATTACATAATCTAACTCTTCCTTTGTAGTGTATTTGCTAAATGAAAAGCGCACTGAAGGACGGTTTGGATCGGCATTAATACCATTTAATACATGCGAACCAATATTCGAACCCGAAGAGCAGGCACTGCCACCAGAAGCACAGATACCATTGATGTCTAAATTAAACAACAACATATCAGCCATATCCATCTCTGGAAACGATACATTCAGTACTGTGTACAAACTTTTATCGGCATCTGTTTCGCCATTAAAAGCAATGCCCGGAATTTCGGCGATTAACTGTGTTTTCAGGTAATCTTTTAAACCCTGAATATAGGCCTGATGCTGATCCATTTCGGCATAAGCAATTTCTAAGGCCTTAGCTAAGCCCACAATACCATATACATTTTCGGTACCACCACGCATGTTGCGCTCTTGTGCCCCACCATAAATCATCGGTGGAATTTTAATATTACTGTTTACATATAAAAAGCCAACACCTTTAGGTCCGTGGAGCTTGTGTGCTGCGCAAACTATAAAATGTGCTTTAAGCTCACGTACGTTATGTGGGTAATGCCCCATGGTTTGAACGGTATCGGCATGGTAAATGGCATTGTATTTCTCGCAGATATCGCCAACTTTAACCATATCGGTCAGTGTACCCAACTCGTTATTGGCATGCATTAGCGAAACAAAAGTACGTTCGTTATTTTGAAGCAGTTCTTCTAAATGATTGTAATCGACATTCCCTTTTTCGTCAATATTAACGAAACTTAATTTATCGATTTCACCATTTTTAAGCATCGTATTTAAAGTATGCTCAACGGCATGGTGTTCTATTTTCGAAGTAATGGCATGTTTAATTCCATAAGCTGAAATTCCACAACGGATGGCCGTATTATCGGCTTCAGTACCTCCCGAAGTAAAAAACACTTCGGATGGAGAGGCATTTAACAGACCAGAAACGGTTTTACGGGCTTTTTCTACAAGGGTTCTTACCTCGCGGCCAAGCGCATGAATGGCAGATGGATTACCAAAATAGTTTTCCATCACGTTTGTCATTTCTGCAATTACTGCTGCATCTAAAGGCGTTGTGGCCGCATTATCTAAATAGACCCTTTTCATTTCTACGAATATTTAAAAGTTAGTATGTTGCAAAGATACCTTGCTAGTGGCAGTCTCTGTCTTAAATGTTCAGGGTTTAATCGTTTTATTAAACCCTGAACAGGTATGCTTAATCCTGAAATCCTTTAGAGATTAAAGGTGTAATATTTCTTTAATGTCAGAAATAATTTTGTTAGCCAAATTCTCGGCAATGGTTTCATTTTCTGCTTCACTGTAAATCCTGATGATCGGCTCAGTATTAGAACGGCGCAAATGTACCCAAGTTTTATCAAATTCTATCTTTAATCCATCAATTGTGCTGTATGGTTGATTTTTATACTTCTCTTCTACCTGTTTCAATAGATTATCGATATCCATCTCTGGCGTAAGGGTAATCTTGTTTTTAGAGATGTGGTATTGTGGATAACTGGCTCGTAATACGGAGATCGATTTGCCAAATTTAGCTAAATGTGTTAAGAATAAGGCAATGCCAACCAAGGCGTCTCTTCCGTAGTGCGATTCGGGATAAATGATCCCACCGTTTCCTTCGCCACCAATAATGGCATTTGTTGCCTTCATTTTGTTCACTACATTCACCTCTCCTACTGCTGATGCATTGTATTCTGCTCCTGCTTTTTCGGTAACATCGCGTAATGCACGTGTTGATGAAAGGTTTGAAACCGTATTTCCTGGTGTATTTTTCAATACATAATCGGCAACAGCAACCAAAGTATATTCTTCGCCGAACATGCTGCCATCTTCGTTCACAAAACATAAACGGTCAACATCCGGATCAACAACAATCCCTAAATCGGCATTTTGTTTCTGAACTTCTTTCGATATTTCGGTTAAATTTTCTGGCAGTGGTTCAGGGTTATGCGGAAAATGCCCGTCTGGTGTACAATATAATTCTACCACCTTGCTCACACCTAAAGCTTTTAACAAAGCAGGGATAAAAATGCCGCCGGTTGAATTTACACAGTCGATTACGACTTTAAAATCGGCCTTTTTAATTGCCTCAACATCAACCAATGGTAATGCTAAAACTTTATCGATGTGTTTTTGAAGGTAAGTATCGTTTTTAATTACTTTACCCAATTTATCTACATCAGCAAAATCAAAATCAGCGCTTTCTGCCAAATCTAAAACTTCTTTTCCGTCAGCATCGCTAATAAATTCACCACTGGCATTTAATAATTTTAAGGCATTCCATTGTTTTGGGTTATGGCTTGCGGTTAAAATGATACCGCCACCTGCTTTTTCATCGGGTACAGCTACTTCTACAGTTGGCGTGGTTGACAAACCTAAATCGATTACCTCAATACCCAAGCCTTGTAAAGTTCCAATAACCAGGTTATTCACCATCTCACCCGAAATACGGGCATCACGACCTAAAACTATTCTTTTATTGCCTGTTTTCTGTACCACCCAGCTACCAAAAGCAGCTGTAAATTTCACAATATCAAATGGGGTTAAGCCGTCTCCAGCCCTTCCGCCAATGGTTCCTCGTATTCCTGAAATTGATTTTATTAAAGTCACTGTATATAATTTAATTGAGGCTCAAAAATAAGAAAAAAAACAAGATAGCAGCTATTTAGGAGTGTTTGTGCACTTTAATTTACATTGCTTTTATATCTATTTGCACGATCAGTTTTCCAGAATTGAGACTATGGTCAAAAACAAACGTGTGTTTAATTTGATATCGTATTCATAATATTCTTGCAACTTTATTGCATAAAAGCATATTCTAACTTTACTAGCGACTGTAAAACCTTATATTTGCATCTTTTTAAGATACAAACGGCTTTTATATGCAACGCAAGTGGTTTCAATATTGGTTTAATTCGCCATATTATCATATTCTTTATCAACAACGAAATGATGCTGAAGCCGAATTTTTCATCGATAAACTTACGGAGTTTTTACACCCGAGGGCCGATGCTAAAATGTTGGATATTGCCTGTGGCAAAGGCCGGCATTCAATCTATTTAAACAAAAAAGGCTTTGATGTTACCGGAATAGACCTTTCGGAACAAAGTATAAAATACGCCAAGCAATTCGAAAACAATAAATTACATTTTCTTGTACACGATATGCGAAGGTTATTTTACATCAATTACTTTGATGTGGCCTTAAATCTGTTTACCAGTTTTGGTTATTTCGATACCGAAAAAGACCATGTAAATGCACTTAAAACCTTTCGAAAATGCTTAACAGCTGAGGGGATTTTGGTGCTCGATTATTTTAATACCGAAAAAATTATCCGCAACTTAAATCATTGCGAAACAAAATCGCTTGATGGCATAACTTTTAATATCACCAAAAATGTGATCGACGGAAAAATTATCAAAAAGATAAATTTCGAAGACAAACAAAAGGTATACAATTTCGAAGAACGGGTGCAGGCATTTAGTTTTGAGGATTTCCAGCGCATGCTTACCAAGGCAGGGATGGTTATCGAAAAAACTTTTGGCAGTTATGGTTTAGACGATTTTGACGAAAACAGTTCAGACCGGTTAATTTTAATCTGTAAAAAAGCATGATAGAAAGCATACAGCAATTTGATGTAGAATTGTTCTTGAAAATCCATCGTGGGCTTTCAAACAGCTTTTTTGATTGGTTGATGCCTTTAATGCGTAACCGTTTCTTTTGGTCGCCCCTTTACCTTTTTATTGTTGTTTTTTGTATTAAACAATATAAGAAACAGGGTTATTACATTATAGGCATGGTTCTTTTCACCTTCGCCATGGGCGATTTAATTGCGTCGAGAGTAGTAAAGCCTTGGGTAGCCCGGGTTAGGCCCTGTAATGATTTAAGTTTGGCGAACGATATTATCCACCGTGTTCCCTGCGGGAGTGGCCTGAGCTTTCCGTCTGCACATGCCACCAATCATTTTGCTATAGCCGTTTTTTTAATCTGCATTTTTTATAGCCGATGGAAACCTATTTTGCCTATCGGCATTTTCTGGGCGCTTATCATCAGTTTTGCGCAGGTATATGTTGGTGTTCACTATCCTGTTGATGTAACTACCGGTGCTTTACTAGGCATTACCATAGGGATTATCTGTTCTAGAATATTTAAAAAATTACAACCTGATTTTTAACTTATGGAAATCTGGAAACTCTGCGTACTCTTTTTCTGTGCCTTTTTAGGTGGGACAGCTATATTTTTAGTAAAGAGCGATAAATCTAAACTACTGAAACTGATTTTGTCTTTCAGTGGCGCCTATTTATTTGCCATTACAGTTTTACATTTAATTCCTGACGCTTACAGCGGACCCGACAAATGGCAGATTGGTGTTTTCATCCTGATTGGTTTTTTATTACAGATTTTCCTGGAGCAATTTTCAGAAGGTGTGGAGCATGGCCATATCCATAAACATCACGACGGGCATGTTTTTCCCTTTGGGATTATGATCAGCTTGTGTTTGCATGCTTTTTTAGAGGGAATGCCTTTAGCCAAAGAACAGCACAATGAGCTGATTTTCGGAATTTCGCTACACCACATCCCAGCTGCTTTTGCGCTGGCCAGCATATTAATGCAAAACCATTATAAGAAAAGCAGTATTATATTTTATCTGATTGTATTTGCTATCATGGCACCTTTGGGCTTTTATGTAAGTGTTGGCTTAAGCAATGGCACTATTGGAGGCATTGATGCTTATTTCAATAAAATTATGGGTATTGTGATCGGTATTTTCTTACATATTTCTACCACCATCTTATTCGAATCGAGTGCCGATCATAAAATCAATACCCGCAAAATGATTGCCGTTTTATTGGGGATTGGTGTAGCATTAATTGGTTTCTTTGCAGGACATTAGGGTTAGTAGTCCTTAGTCTAGAGTCCTTAGTCGGCAGTCGATTAACCAATTTAAAAGGTTAACCAATTACCATTCAGGCTAATAGCTCTGTATCCGTTTTAAACGTTTAATCGTTTATAGTTTTGACCTTTACGACAAAACATCTGTAAATTAGTATATGGATGAGATTGTAAACGAACCTGCTGTAGCCTATCAAAAACGGCGTTATACCATTGAAGAATACCTGGAGATGGAAAAAGCATCAACAGTAAAGCACGAGTATTTCCAAGGGGAGGTATTTGCAATGTCTGGTGCGACCTTTAATCATAATCTTATATTCTCAAATGTTTTCGGTCCACTTTTCTTTAAATTAAAAGGTTCGAAATGCATTCCTTTTGGAAGTGATATGCGAATGAATATCCCAGAAAATACATTATTTACTTATCCGGATATTTCTATTTACTGTAACGAAATTAAACATTTAAGTGAGGATGAAAGCACTATTCTGCAACCAACAGTAATCATCGAAATCCTATCTCCATCAACCAAAAATTACGACAAAGGAAAAAAATTTAACTTGTATAAAGATATTCCTTCATTAAAAGAATACATTATGATTGATTCAGAATCAATGTCGGTAGAGGCCTATTATATTAATGAGGAACAAAATTGGGTACTCAACAAACATGAAGAGATTTCTGATACACTAAATCTTATTTCGATGGGATTCGGCGTAGCCTTAACCGATATTTATAACCACGTTTCCTTTAACGCTGCAATGTGATTTCGTTTGTAACTTCAATTGGGCAATTTAAACCATTAACCTTTCGTACCAATTCAATAAATTAGTAAGTATATGGATGAGATTATAAATGAACCTGCTGTAGCTTATCAAAAAAGACGTTATACTGTTGAAGAATACCTCGAGATGGAAAAAGCATCAACAGTAAAGCACGAGTATTTCCAAGGCGAAGTATTTGCTATGTCTGGTGCCGGTGATAACCATAATGACATTTTCAGCAACGTTTTTATTGAAATTGGAAACAAGCTTAAAGGTAAGCCCTGCAGGCCTTATGGAAGTGATAAACGAATGAATATTCCGGAGAATACTTTATTTACCTATCCTGACATATCGATTTACTGTAATGGCTTAATACATAGCGATGTTGATGAGGATACCTCAATTTTACCAACTGTGATTATTGAAATCCTGTCACCTTCAACCAAAAATTACGATAAAGGGAAAAAATTTAACCTGTATAAAGACATTCCTTCATTAAAAGAATACATTATGATCGATTCGGAATCGGTGTCGGTAGAGGCGTATTACATTAACGAGGAAAAAAACTGGGCACTCAATCAACACAAGGAGATATCTGATAAACTAACTATTGTTTCGATGGGTTTTGATATAGCGCTAAGCGATATTTATGATCATGTTCGCTTTAATAAGGAGGAATGAGTTTGTAGATAAATTGAGAAATGTAAACTGGAATTGCCAACTACATTACTTCTTTTCTTTCTTCTTCCCATAACCCCATGGGCAGTGCTTACATTTATTCTTGCAGCAATAACCACGTTTTAAATGGTAGGCTTCGGTAAAAACCATTAGTCCATCTTCATTAAAGTAAAAATCTTCGCCTTCTTTTAACATAATTATTGAATGACAGGATTTTGAATGATTGAATTATAGAATGATTGAATCTTAAATGAGGGAAGTTATTAATCGTCTTTTCTTTATCGCCTAATTCAATCATTCTCTAACGCTATCATTCAATCATTTTTTTATCCATTAAGTATTTTAACTTCAAGTTTGTTTTTAAAATGATCTTTAAGCTGTTTACCATCACCATGTAAAGTCCATACTTGTTTTGGTTTAACTTTTTCTATGGTTTCTAAAATTGCATCCCAATCAGCGTGGTCAGAAATATAGAGTGAAATCCCGTTTTGTTGTTGCAGGTTCTTCCATCCAGAGGCAAAGGCGCGTACTACATTAATCGCCTTATGGTAACTGTGAAAAACCATTGGCGGCACAATATAAACCTGATGCTCTTGATTATTTTTCATCACCTTTCTATCGTACATTTTGTAATGCCCTACTTTCATTCCGTAATCCTCGTAGATTTTAACAAAGGGCATAATACTGTGGTGAACCATAATGTTCTTCGTAGGACAATGCGCATTAAGCAGTTGGATAATCCGCTGGCTCTTACCCAATGCATAAGAACCAAGCATGATATTCGCATTGGTTTCGTTCAGCTTTTTAATTTCATCTATTGGTGAAGGGTGTTTGGTTTCTGGATTAGCAAAGGTACTTTCCGTAATCAACACATCTGCTTCAACAAATTCGAAAGGCGCACAGGTATTATCAGGTTCAATCTTATAATCGCCAGTATAGAGGTATTTTACCCCCTTATACTCCAATAAAACCTGTGCAGAGCCCAAAATATGACCCGCAGAGAAGAAAGTAATGGTAACGTCTTTTATTTTGAAGGATTCGTGATAATTTTTGGTAAAAAAATCGACCGCTGCAAATTTACGGTAGCGGTGTTTCATAAAAGTTGCGGTAGCAGCAGTACAGTACACATTCTGGCTCCCGCCAATGGCATGGTCGCCATGGGCATGCGAAACCACCGCTTCTTTAACAGGCTGTTGCGGATCGAGGTAAAAATCGCCGTAAACACAATACAAGCCCGTTGGGGTAATGGTAATAAAATCTTCTAAAATCATGATCAGGATGAAAGGATTTAAGGATGTTATGATTTAAGTTGATTAAGCTCTGGCATTATTATATTCTTCGGCCGCCTTAAGAAATCCTTGATGTAAAGCTAAAACCTGTTCAATTATAGATTCTTGCTCATCATTTATGATAAAGTGGTTGGCCATTTTCGTTTTTTCTTCGTCGCTCAACTGTTTATCCATACGTGCTTTAACCTGCTCTGCTGTAACCCCATCACGCAGCATTACCCGCTTCATTTTGATTTCGAAAGGAGCAGTAACCAGGATTGTGGTATCGCACATTTTATAAGAGCCACTTTCGAACAACAAAGCAGCTTCTTTTAAGGTATATGACGTATTGGCCGGAATTGTTTCTTCCCAGGCATCAAATGCCCTAAAAACTGCCGGGTGAACCAATGCATTTAATTTTGCAAGCGCTTCCTCGTTATTAAAAACAATGCCAGCGATATGCTTGTTATTTAGGCTTCCATCTTCGAAATAACTTTCTTTCCCGAAAGTAGATTTAATTCCCTCCACCAACAAAAGATCTTTGCACATGATTTCTTTGGCAACGGTATCGGCGTAAAACACCGGGATCCCCAATACTTCGAAAACCTTACAAACCGTTGTTTTACCACTGCCTATTCCGCCTGTTATACCTACTTTATACATTATTTTTCTACAATAAAATCTATTTTGGAAGGCATTACGCTTACCAGTTTACAATAATCAGGAAACTCGGTTATCTTCACCGTAAACTGATGGTGCTTTAAAATTTGCCATTCGTCTACATCAATGGTAGCGGTAATAAAACTTTCGTCAACCTGATCGTAATTGCTTAACGCGACTAAGAAGGTAACTTTAACTTTTTTAGGATATAGTTTAAGATTGTTATAATTCCTATTGTTTGTAATTTTTAACGGCACTTCGATAGTCTTCTCCGTAAATTCATCAACAGGTAATCTAACCTCTACAGATGAAGGATAAATACTTACATTTTTATGGATACTGTGCTGTAGCGCTATCCTTGTAGTACTGCTGCTCTGTATTTTATCCTGCTTAAGCGTATCGGTAGGCCAGAATTTTATTTTGGCCAGTTCTTCAATAGGTCCGGCTACTTTAACATATTTTGGGTTGAGAATAACCTCACTAGAGATACCATATTGCTTTTCAAAGCTCAATTTATCGATCAGTTTTACAGGAACTTTTTTCACTACCCGTTTCGTAAAATCGAAATACAGGGTATCGGGCTTAACAGAAATTACCTTTTGTGTACTTTCTAACTGCCTGTTGATATTGAATAGCTGATCAGAAAAAACAATAAAATCTTTGGTATTGAGCTGACTTAAATTAACTGAAACAGAGGGTGGACTGATCCGTAAACGGGCAAAAAGCAATTGCCAACCAGTTCCTTCTACCTGTAAATCTATCGTATCAGACTGCAAAGGATAAAATGCTCTTTTAGTAGGCGTATTTTTAAACACCAGAACAGTTTTTGCCACATAAATATACTTATTGTTTAACGCCATAAAAAGCCATGCCGCTATAGCCAGCAGTAAGCAGGCCAATAAGCTAAATACACGTCTTTTTTCAATTTTCGTTAATCTGATAAAGGGCATAACATAGTGTAAAATAAAAATGATGCGGATGAAACCGTTATTTAATTACCACAATAGCGTCAAATGTAGCAAAACTAAATAGCTGCTCAAAAACTTATATGTTTAATGATAAATTAATGCAACTAATTCTTGAGATTATGTATTGATAACTATATTCGTAGTCGACAATTAAAAACAGATATGAAAAAACACATTTTAACGCTCATTACCCTAACACTCTGCATTAGTTCTTTTGCACAAAAAAGATCAACTGTATCTTATTTCAAAAAAGACATGATTACCGAAAATAAGGATGATTACGATTACCGGAGGGTTATCCAGGAAACCGATACACCAACCTTATACAGGTTATACGAATTTTATCCAGACAATACGGAAAAAACAATAGGTACAGTTTCAAAATACACGCCAACGCTTGTTTATGAGGGGAGTAGACAAAGCTTTAATAAAAAAGGGATTCTAACATCAAAGGTTAATTATAAAAATGGCGCTCTGAGTGGCGAATGCACTTATTATAACAATAACGGAAAGCTGGAAAACATATTCCAATATGATGACAATAACCCAAAGCAAAGGCGATGGATAACGGGCATCGATTCTTTGGGAAATCAGTTTATTAAAGATGGCAATGGAATATTTAAGAAAAGTGATGAAAAAGGTCAGGGAGAGGAAGGGAACTATAAGGATGGCTATAAAGATGGGACCTGGAAGGGAACAGCAAATAAAGCGACTTATGAAGAAATTTATGAAAATGGAAAATTTAAATCGGGAACTGCCACTTTACAAGATGGCAAGCAGATTACTTATGATAAAATGGAGCAGCAACCAGATTTTAAAGGTGGAATGGTAGAATTTTATAGGTATCTGACTAGAAATTACAAATTTCCTAGTGAAGCTCAAAAGAACCGTGTAGGCGGAAGGTTGTATATTAGTTTTGTGGTGGAAAGAGATGGCCGTTTAACAGATTATGAGTTTAAGAATAATCTTGGGTATGGCACTCAGGAAGAAGCAATCAGGGTGTTAGACCAGTGTCCGAAATGGATTCCAGGCCAGCAGCACGGCATTCCGGTTAGGGTAAAATATAATATTAATATAAACCTGGCCCAGCGGTAAACAAAAAATGCCACCTAATGAGGGTGGCATTTTTAATATTTTTTAATTCAAAAACTAAGCTTTAGGCGCTACAACTGCTTTGGTTGCATCTAAAGAAACTGCTGATTTATCGAAACGGATCTTTACACCGCCTTCAACCTCAATTAAAAAAGTTGTTTCATTCATATCGGCAATACGACCGTGAATACCTGCGGTAGTTACGATTTTATCTCCTTTTTTCAGTTCTGCAACCAATTTTTTATGGTCTTTAGCTTTTTTAACTTGCGGACGGATCATGAAAAAGTAGAAAACTACCATGATGAGTACCATTGGTACGATTGTAGTTAGCATGTTACTGCCACCTGCTGCTGCCTGTAATATTACTGTTGATGTCATTTCTTATTTATTTGTGTTTTTTGTGAATAGTTGGTTATTTACGTGCAATTGCCATAGACAATCAACCCAATTTATTTTTTAGCAAGTACCTCTCCTACCAAATGAACAGTGCTTACTGTTGGATTTGCATTTGACGTAACGGTTACTACCTTATCTTGCATGCCCATTTTACCTTCGCTATTAAAAACTACGCTAATTACCCCTTCTTTACCTGGCAAAATAGGTTCGCCCGGTACCTGAGGAACAGTACAACCACATGTTGCAGTTGCATTTGAAACAATAAGCGGACTTTTACCTGTATTTTTAAGTTTGAAATCGTGCTTAACCTTCTCACCTTGCGTTATTTTACCGAAATCGAAAATATCTCGTTCGAAAACAATAACAGGCGCATCTGCCGGAGCAACTTTAGCTGTTTTTGAAGTATCGTTGCCAACTGAAACAGCTGTTGCAGTTTCGCTGGTTTGATTATTTGCATTACGACATGCTGCAAATGAAAGCGCAGCAATAGCCAAGATAAATGTTCTTTTCATTTTTAATCTTCGATTAATCCGCGACCGATCTTTTTAATCGTATTGTTTTTCTTAAGATCGCCTAAAATTTTGTCTAAAATACCGTTAATAAATGAATTACTCTTCGGTGTACTGTAATCTTTTGATAACTCTAAATATTCGTTGATGGTTACTTTAACCGGAATAGATGGAAAGTTTAACAATTCGCAAATGGCCATTTTCATTAAAATGGTATCCATTAATGCAATACGCTCCGATTCCCAGTTTTTAGTTCTATCGGCAATCATTTCCTGATATTTTGCATCATTCTGCAAAGTATGCACAAAAAGATCCTGAACAAATTTGCTGTCTTCAACCCAATCTGCACTAATTTCGGTCAATTTATTTTTAAAAGGATCTTCGAAAGTAAAGTTTTTCAAGGTTTTGGCCACCATACCTTTCATCACTTCGTGATCTACCTGCCAGTTGATAAATTTCTCTTCGAAAACCTGCAAAATGGCCTGGTTTTTTAAGATGATTTTCCTGAAAATGTATTTGATGATATCTTTTGACGACTCTAAACTTTCGTTTGGATCGGCAAGATAATCTGCATATTCTTTTGATGCTTTTAAGGAATTGTAAACTGTTTTACGGATTTCCGGATCGAACCCCCAATCTACCTTGTATTTTTTAACTGCAGATACGTACTCGGGATTCTGCTGCATTAAAACGCTAAACTTATTGTGCAGCAATTTCATGTTAGGATTAATATCCTCTGCGGTTTTAATAAACTTATTTGCGCGCTCTGCGGCGTCGTTAGCAGTAAATTCGGTAACTTCTACCATTAAAGATAACATCCAGATGTACATTTCGTACACACTGTCGATGCTCTGCATTAAAGTTTTCAAATCACCTTTAATGTCTTTTTTGTCTGCCATGTGCCAAGCAAAAATATTTTGCAAAGCTTTGATTCTTAAGTGCCTTCTGTTTAACATGAATGTAAGAACGAGTGCGGTTTTTTTAAAACCTGTTTTAATAATTATGATTTAATATGACGATTTAATTTTTTTAACATCTGCAATCCGTTTTTCGGCTATGCGATTGGCTGCAATATTGGTTGATATATTTTCGGTTTTGCTTAACTTAATTACACTTCGTGTAGCATCGTAAATATTCTCTGTAAGCTGTACGGTGCGTTTTTTACCAAAGCCGGTCAACTCCGAATAACAAGAAATTAATCCACCAGCATTAATTAAATAATCAGGCGCGAATAAAATCCCTTTCTTCAAAAGTAATTCGCTATCTAAAACCTCATCTTTTAACTGATTGTTTGCTGAACCTGCAATAATTGCAAACTTCATTTTTTCGATGGTTTTGTTGTTAACGGTAGCCCCCATTGCACAGGGCGCATAAACATCGGCATCAGTGGTAAAAATTTTATCGGCTTCGATCGGTTTTGCTTTATATTTCCGGGCAACGTAAGTTAATTGCTCCTGGTTAATATCGCTGATCAAAACTTCGGCGTTTTCTTTTCTTAACAGTGCAACCAAATGCTCACCAACATTTCCGATACCTTGTACTACAATGGTTCTTCCGGCCAGCATATCTGTACCGAAAACTTCTTTAACACTTGCTTTAATGCCTAAATAAACACCTTGCGCGGTAAAAGGAGCCGGATTACCAGCACCACCAATTGATTCGGGAACACCAGTAACATAATTGGTTTCCATACGGATATATTCCATATCACGCGTATTGGTACCCATTTCTTCTGCCGTAATGAATTCGCCATTTAGGTTTTTAATAAACCTACCGTAGCTACGCATTAAAGTTTCTGTTTTATCTTTCCTGGAATCGCCAATAATAACGCCTTTCCCACCACCCAGATTCAATCCGGTTATCGCTGCCTTGTAAGTCATTCCACGCGATAAACGCAGTGCATCTTCTAAAGCTTCGCCTTCTGTACTATAACTCCACATACGTGTTCCACCTAAAGCAGGGCCCAATGTGGTATCGTGTATAGCAATAATTGCTTTTAAACCTGTATCTGGATCGTTGCAAAAAACCAATTTTTTATGGCCATAGGCACTTAATTGATCTAAAATTGAAAAACCTGACGGAGAATTTGCTGGCATATTGAACGTTCGGATAACCTGCTGCAAAATTAAAATAAAAAACCATTATTACACGTATTTAACGAAACTATAACAAAATTAATTCGGTTCTGACTAAATTAATAAACCTTTGAGATTTTTAAAACCTGGTTAAATTCACTAATGTTTGGTTCGTGAAGACACGAACCAAGGCGTACGAAGCGAATGAGATAAACATCCAATGCTTCTCAGTTTCTATAATTAAACTGACAACAGAGTTCGTTTAACCAAGCCCTATTGCCATAGTTAAATAAACCTGATAGCAATGTAAAGCCCGATCCTTCAATCGGCTTGAAATGGATAGCAGGGCTACTATAGCGATGAAAGGCAGAACCACTCGTTTTCAAAAGCAAAAACATTTAAAAGCAAGCCCTACAAATAACATTTTGCGCCACCAATGTCATTAATTTTTAAAGCTTAGACCCGAATAGATAAATATGCGTCATGAAATAACAAAATTAGCTAAGTTTGTATAGAATGAAACATTTAAGCCGATTAAACAAATACTTTCTTAAATACAAATGGTGGATTATACCCGGAAGTATTTTCGTGGTAATTTCTAATATTTTTGGTGTAGTGCCAGCCCAGGTAATTGGATATGCGGTTGACCTGATTACCGAAAACATTCAGGTATTTAATCTGTTTTACGGTTTCGATCGCCAGGCTATAATTTACGATATATTTAGCAGCAATCTTCTGTTTTTTGGTTTGCTGGTTATTGCACTTTATTTATTGCGGGGGCTTTTTCTGTTCTTTATGCGCCAAACCATTATTTTAATGTCGCGGCATATAGAGTTCGATATGAAAAACGACATCTACCAACATTATCAGGAGCTGAGCCTGGGTTTTTACCGCCGAAACAATACCGGCGACTTAATGAACCGTGCCACAGAAGATGTTAACCGGGTAAGGATGTACGTTGGTCCGGCGATTATGTACACGATTAATACTTTTGTGTTATCGGTACTTATTATATGGTCGATGTTTGATGTAAATGCAAAACTAGCCATTTACTGCTTATTACCCCTCCCTTTTCTGGTGGTGATTATATACTATGTAAATACTTTGATCTTTAAAAAAAGCGGGAAGATACAGGAACGTTTATCAGATCTTTCGAGTTTTGTGCAGGAACGTTTCTCGGGGATCCGGATCATTAAATCATATGTCCGTGAAGATTATACCAGAAACATGTTCTCCATCCAGAGCAACGATTATAAAAAAGATTCGATGAGCCTGGTTAAAGTATCGGCACTGTTTTATCCAACCATGCTTTTATTAATTGGCCTGAGTACCATTTTAACCATATATATAGGTGGTATCCAGGTAATGAATGGCAGCATCACCGCAGGGAATATTGCCGAATTTATCATTTACATCAACCAGTTAACCTTTCCGGTAACCATGTTGGGCTGGGTTACTTCTTTAATTCAGCGGGCTGCCGCATCGCAAAAACGGATAAATGAATTTTTAGATATCCCCTCTGACATCCAATCGAAGGAAACTGTTGAAATTGAGCTAACCGGCAATATCAAGTTCAACCAGGTAAGTTTCACCTACCCAGATACAGGGATTGAAGCCTTAAAAGATGTGAGTTTCGAGATTAATAGTGGCGAATTTGTAGCCATTATCGGAAAAACGGGCTCCGGGAAATCGACATTGGCCAATCTGATTATGCGGATGTATGATGTAGAAAATGGTGCCATTGATATTGATGGAAAAAATATTAAAGCTTTAAACCTTAAAGATTACCGCAGCCAGATTGGCTTTGTACCACAAGAGGTTTTCTTATTCTCTGATACCATAAAGAACAATATTGCCTTTGGTTTAGACCAGGTTACGGATGAAGAAGTGCATACTGCTGCTAAAAATGCCTCGGTTTATACCAATATTATCGATTTTGAAGAAAAATTCGAAACCATGCTTGGCGAACGTGGAATAACGCTCTCTGGAGGACAAAAACAACGCGTTTCTATCGCCAGAGCATTAATTAAATCACCTAAGATTTTAATATTCGATGATTGTCTTTCGGCGGTTGACACTAAAACCGAGGAGGAAATACTACAAAATCTTGGTAAAATTATGGATGGAAAAACAAGTATTTTAATTGCCCACAGGATTTCTACCATTAAAAATGCGGATAAGATTTTGGTGCTGGATAATGGCAAAATCATTGAACAAGGCACACACAATGAATTACTTAGTTTAAATGGCAGCTATACGGAGCTTTATAACCACCAACTTTTGGAGGAGGAAACCCGAACTATTTAAATTGTATTAAAATTGTATTTTGAACTTTAAATATTTGCTTTATATTTACCGAAACCAAAAACCAACATCAATACCAACCATGGGAGAATTCGACAACAAGGAAAGAGAAGAAGTTTTTTCAAAGAAAGTAAGAGCAGGTAAGAGAACTTATTTCTTCGACGTGAAGGCTACTAGATCGGGTGATTATTATTTAACAGTTACCGAGAGTAAGAAAAGATTAGAAGACGGTGTGTTTGTAAAACATAAAATCTTTTTATACAAAGAAGATTTCGAAAAATTTGCAGAAGGACTAAATGAAACTGTTGATTACATCAAAACTCACCAAGATGTGGTTGAAAAACGTTATGAATATTCTGAAAATGGAGAACATAGCACTAAAGCAAGCGACGATTTTACTTTTTAAGTAATATAATTTCAATAAAAAAGCCTCCTGATTTTAAAAGTCGGGAGGCTTTTTCGTGTGCGTAATATTTTATTTTATGCCTCCGCCTGAGAGTACTGCCAACAGCAAAAGAAAATAACTGACTATCAATACGATGGTAATTACACCCCAAAATTTAAAGAGCGATTTTACATGAGCAATGGCATCATTTAAATTTTCCTGATCGCCGAACAAAACCCCTTGTTTAACTTTGGCCGAAAAGCGCAGCAGCAATAAACTAGGATAAAAAAAGAACAAAGCCAACAGCAGGTAAAATATGGTGATGCCTGTTGCACCAATACCGCCCAATGGCCCCAATTGATTGAGCATCCCTGGATTAGCCGTTACCGCAGCCCCTATTCCAAATGAACCCAGGGTTAAAAATGCCGAGATAACAAAACCCACAACTGATAAAAATCTTGCCCATTTACTCATATCGTAAAAATAGCTCCGCATTTCTTCGGTAACAACCAACTTTACTTCCTGGGGCACTTCATTTTCAAAATCTTCCATTTATCTCTATCTATTTTGGGCTAAACTTAGATAAAATATAGATTTGATACAATAGCAAGGGTTTAAATAAAGGTTTTAAAAGCTTATCTTTGCGCGGAATTTTAGGCGGAAGGCGGAAGGCGGAAGGCGGAAGGCGGAAGGCGGAAGGCGGAAGGCGGAAGGCGGAAAGCGGAAGACGGAAGAAGGAAGGC
>NZ_CAKKMS010000007.1 GCF_918698245.1 Pedobacter sp. Bi126
CCAGGATACCTCCTGGTAATAAAAAACTGATAAGGGTCTGTTCGGCTTGATTCAAGGGGATTCGTAATTGTTGTAAACTACAAAAGAAAGAAATTATTTAATTCCCCCCAACTTTTCCGCTTGATCCGACAATTGGAAACCAGAAGTATTGTAAAAAGCAAAAGGCCTGAAAATTCAGGCCTTTTTGCTTATCATATATTTGGTTAGTTGATTCTTATTTTTTCTTTCAACAATTCGCCTTCTCTCTTATTTCGAAACAAATGCAAACCCCGAACGATTATGTGTTTTGAAGCTTTATTGCAGTATTTTTGTTTTGTGGTTATAAAGATAAGGGAAATTTTAAATTTGTCAAGCTTTTTTTAACTTTTTTTTTATTTCTTTTGCTACCACTTGCCCAGAGATGATTGCAGGTGGTACACCAGGCCCTGGAACGGTTAATTGTCCGGTGTATAAAAAATTTGTTACCTTACTTTTCATCTTAGGTTTTAAAAAAGCCGTCTGTTTCAAAGTGTTTGCTAATCCATACGCATTTCCTTTAAAGGCATGGTAATCTTCCATAAAATCATTCATGGCATAACTGCGCTTAAATAAAATGTTACCACTAATATCATTTCCGGTTAAATCTTTAAAGCGTTCGATCAATAAATTAAAGTATTCTTCCCTTTTACTTTCGCTATCTGCTAAATCAGGTGCTACCGGAATTAAGAAGAAAAGGTTCTCACAGCCCTCTGGCGCAACACTTTTATCGGTTACGGAAGGACAGCATGCATAAAACAGGGGCTTTGATGGCCATTGCGGATTGGTGTAGATTTCTTTGGCATGTTGATCGAAATTCTCATCAAAGAATAAGTTGTGGTGTAATATATTGTCTAGTTTTTTATTTAATCCGATATAAAACAAAAGGCAGGAAGGGGCCATGGTTCTTTCATTCCAATATTTTTCGCTGTAATTACGGTAAGGTTTATCAAAAAGATGCTGATCAATATGTTGATAATCGGCATTGCCTACCACAAAATCGCTTTTAAAACTGCCTTTATTGGTAATTACAGCCTCTGCCAGGTTGTCTTTCACTTCAATTTTGGTTACCTCAGTATCGAAAATAAATTTTACACCCTGCTCTTCTGCAATTTTTTGCATGGCCATTACAATTTTGTGCATACCCCCCATTGGGTACCAGGTGCCTAAAACGAGATCGGCATAGTTCATTAAACTGTATAAGGCAGGTGTGTTTTGTGGTGTGGCTCCTAAAAACAAAACGGGGAATTCTAAAAGTTTCCTCAAACGCTCATTCTTGAATAACCGGTAAACATGCTTTCGCATATTGCCCAAAAGCTGCAATTTGATTCCGCTAACCGCCAATCTAGGATCGAAATATTCCATCACACTGTGCGAAGGCTTAAAAACATACTCATTCATGCCTACATCGTACTTGTATTTCGCCTGATCAAGAAAATGTTTTAAGTTTTTGCTGCTTCCTGGCTCAAGCTTTTCAAATAAAGCGTATAAATCAGCTAATGTTTCCGGAACATCAATAGTATCCTGTTTGCCAAAATAAATACGGTAAGAAGGATTTAATCTTTTTAGCGCATAAAAATCTGCGGTAGTTTTGCCGAACAGGTTATAGTAGTTTTCGAAAACATCTGGCATCCAGTACCAGCTGGGGCCCATATCGAAAAGGAATCCGTCTTTTTGCCAGGTTCTGGCCCTGCCACCGGCCATTTCGTTTTTTTCGATCACGATAACATCACAACCATCTTTAGCCAGTAAAGCCGCAGCAGCCAAACCTGCAAAGCCAGCACCGATAATGGTAACCCTGGGTTTTTTCTCCATGGTGTAAATAAAGGAATTTTATTGCGTTTTGTTTTTGTTAACATCAAATATTGTTTTTTCGTCATTGCGAGGAGGAACGACGAAGCAATCTTACAACGATCGCTACTAGCGTGCGCATTAAGATTGCTTCGTGCCTCGCAATGACGATATTTCACTTTTGAATAATATACAAAGCATCTACAATTAGCTTTTCTTACCTTTGCGGCATCTCATGATTAAACTACGCATTATATTTTTTCTGCTGTTTGCAGCAAGCAATATTACTTACGCCCAGTTATCTACCCAAGAAATTGCGATATTAAAAACTAATATGGTTAAAGCGGTAGAAAATTCGAAGCTAACCGACTCATTATTTACCAAACTGAACAAGCTGGCCAATAAAACCGCCTTAATTACGGGTTACACCGGAACGTTGGAGGCACTTAAGGCCAAGCACTCATGGAATCCATATAACAAGATTAAGTATGTAGGCCGATCGCTCAAAACCATGCAAAAAGCAATTGATATGGATAAGGAAAATATGGAGATTCGCTTTATGCGGTTTTCTATTGAGTTTTATACGCCTTCTTTTCTCGGTTTCAGTAAAGATTTAGCTCAGGATAAAAAAGAGATACTTAAACATTATCAAAATGAAAATTTTGGTCTAGCCGATCGCGAACTGGTTAAAAACGTAGCTAAATTTATGATCGACAGTAAAAAATGTACGCCAGCTGAAGTTAAAATTTTGACAAAACACCTTTAGAATGAATTATACCTATCTACTTATCAATCTTGCTGTAATTTTCTTTCCCCTGGTTTTATCGTTCGATAAAAAGGTGCATTTTTTTAGCAAATGGAAGTTTGTATTCCCGTCGATATTGATCACGGGCTTGGTGTTTTTAATTTGGGATATCCTGTTTACCAAGCTCAATGTGTGGTCTTTTAATCCCGATTACCTTATCGGGGTAAATCTTTTGGGATTACCTTTAGAAGAGATTCTATTCTTTTTAACAGTTCCTTATGCCTGTGTGTTTATTTACGAATGTTTGAATGCCTATTTTCCAAAAAACGACTTGCAAAAGTATAGCCTCGCAGTAAGTAATTTGTTCCTCGGGCTTTGTGTGGCCATTTTGTTTTTTGGTTACAGCAGGTGGTACACGCTGATCAATTTTGGCTTTTTATTTATGGTGCTGGCTTATGTAGAGTATGTAAACGTCCGGTTCAGGTTTATGTACAAGTTCTATAGGGCCTACCTAATTTCGCTTATTCCTTTCTATATTGTAAATGGGTTTTTAACTGCTATACCTGTGGTGATGTATAACGATAAGCAAAACCTTGGTTTTAGGGTAGGTACTATCCCTTTCGAAGATCATTTTTATTTAATGGGGCTGTTGTTGATGAATATCTACCTGTACGAAGTTTTTAAAAGCAGTACCGCGAAGAAAGAAGAGTTAAGATTGGAAAATTAAAAAGTTTATTTCTTAAAAAATTTCATCCTGGGCATGGACGAAGAGTAGTCTTTTATTAGAAAATGAACGTGCAGCAGTTTGTGGCGGTTTGCAGCCCCGCCATTCGCTATAGTCCCGATGAAAAATCGGGAGCTGCCGCTGCTGTCGGGTTTAAGGACAGGGGGGTGTACACCCTGCAACCCCAAAAAATGAAATGCTGTCGTGGCCAACCAGCCCCGGTTGAAGCGATACCCTGCAGCAACGAGGTATCCCGAACTTTCGGGAAAGCGTATAAGCGTAAAACGGGAAGAAACTTAGTGTTTTGTACAAGCCTTGCGCTTCAAATGAGAGTAATAAATTGAAATACCCAGTATAAAGGTCTTCGACTCCGCTCAGAAGACAATGGCTCCTTTAAAAAAGATGTCATCCTGAGCGTAGTCGAAGGACAATCTTTTTAATTATCTTCAACCCGAAATTAATTTAAATGGATTTACCCAGCTATACCAAGCAGCAACTCGCTTTACGCAACGGACAGGACAAACCTCAAATATGGGTGGCTTATAAAGGTTTGATCTATGATATGACCGATAGCAGGCTGTGGCGGAACGGTAAACATTATGAACACTGGGCCGGGCAGGATTTAACAGACGAACTGACCGATGCACCCCACACCGAAGCTGTTTTTGAAAAATTTGTACCGATAGCCGTATTGGCTACACCAAATTGATTTTGGTATGTACAGATGGTTTGGTGTAAAGATTTTACTCCATAAAAAAGCCGCAGATTTAAAAGAAATTAATCTTTAAATCTACGGCTAAAGTTTATTTAATTACAACTGGCAACTGAAAATTGCCTGCTGTTAACTGAAAACTTATTAAACTTCTATAGTAAAAGCACTTAAGCTTACAAATTCCTGGATTCTTGCTGCAACTTCTTCATCGGTTAAATTTAATAACCTTTCCGTTCCAAATTTCTCTACACAGAAAGAAGCCAAAGCAGAGCCATAAATGATCGCATTTTTCATGTTATTGAAGTTAATTGTACCCACTTTAGCCAAATAGCCGATAAAGCCTCCTGCGAAAGTATCGCCAGCACCTGTTGGATCAAATACTTCTGCCAAAGGCAAAGCCGGGGCTGAGAAAATCTGATCTTCATGGAATAACAATGCACCATGTTCGCCTTTTTTAATGATCAAATATTTTGGTCCCATGGCAAGGATTTTTTTAGCAGCTTTAACCAATGAGTATTCGCCCGATAACTGACGCGCTTCGGCGTCATTTATCGTTAATACATCTACCATTTTAATGGTTTCCAATAAATCATCCATCATAATATCCATCCAGAAGTTCATGGTGTCCATTACGATTAATTTCGGGCGGTTTTTAAGGCGTTTGATTACCGTTTGCTGCACCTGTGGGGTTAGGTTGCCTAACATCAGGTATTCGCAGTCTTGATAGCTCTCTGGGATAATCGGATCGAAATTTTCCAGTACATTCAATTCCGTAATTAAAGTATCACGGCTATTCATGTCGTTATGGTATTTTCCTGACCAAAAAAATGATTTTTCACCTGCTTTAATCTGTAGTCCTTCGGTATCAATACCGTGTGTGGTGAAGGTATCAATATCTGATTGATGAAAATCATCACCTACTACTGCTACAATTTTTGCTTTATTGTAAAAGTAGGAAGCCGCTAAACTTGCGTAGGTTGCTGCTCCACCTACAATTTTATCTGTTTTTCCGAAAGGAGTTTCAATAGCATCAAAAGCTACAGTACCTATGATTATCAGGCTCATATCTATGTGTTAATTTTTTTTTAAAATTTTTCACTGCAAATATTGCATAAATAATTTAAAAGCCCTAATATTGCATTCCCAAAACGAACAAGGGTATGTGTGCTGTAAAGTGCAAAGAACCTCGTTTTAGGAAACGACCAGTACTCCTTCTTAGCTCAGCTGGTTAGAGCATCTGACTGTTAATCAGAGGGTCGCTGGTTCGAGCCCAGCAGAGGGAGCCAAAACCCACAACGAAAGTTGTGGGTTTTTTGAGTTTAGGGGATAGGTGAAGTTATGCTGAATGTAGTAAAGCCTTAAATTGTTATATTTTAATTTCAGTTTTAAATACTACCGTAGCATCACCTTTTATCTTAATTAGCGACGGTAGGTCATTTTCAATTCCGACACTAACGCTTATTATTCCGAGTCTGTTTATCTTTTCTCCTTGTTTGCCGTTGAATTCGAAAAGGCTATCCTTAAAATCAACAATTTTATTTTGTATGAGGTATCCGCCTAAAGGTCCATTTGCATTACCTGTAACCGGATCTTCATTTATTCCGATTCCAGGGGCAAACATTCTTCCGTATGTTAATACATCATCATCGTCCGAGTCAAATGTGAATACAAAATAGCCATTGCAATTAATCTGTTTGCTTAGATCAATCAAGCTATTGTAATCAGGGTTCAGATTGTTCAGCTTTTCTCTGCTTTTTATTCCAATCATCACTTTCGAATGTCCTGTAGAAGCAATCTGGACCGGGCACCTTTCATCAGTGTCATTATAATGAAGTCCTAGTGATGATAATATCTGTTGAGTGGTAGTGTTATCGAATATCGGGCTGAGTTCAAATTTACCCTGGGTCATTATTATCTGATAGTCCCCGTTTTTCTTAATGATCTCAAAAGGCAGTGTGCCAACCTTGGTTTTATACCTCAAAACACAAGCGTCTAAATTGTATTCAATAGCTTTTGCATACATTGCGGCAATTGTGGCGTGGCCACAAATGGGAACTTCTGATGTTGGTGTGAAATACCTGATTAAACCATCAGAATCATTGTCGTCGGGAGAAAAAAGAAAGGCTGTTTCAGAATTATTTAATTCTTTGGCAATCTGTTGCATTTGAGCATCAGTCAGCCCATCTGCATTCACAACTACACCCGCCGGATTTCCGCTAAATCTTTCCTTTGTAAAAGCGTCTATCTGGTATATTTTATACGTTTTCATGGTCGTTTCAGGTTTGTTAAAGGGGTTTCTCCTCTTTTTGCATACACTGATCAAATATATTCAATTTTATAAATGGGACCCTGATGCTTTAATACATATAACAGATGAAACCAAACTTATGACGATCTGTTGAAGAAAGCCCTATTAAAAAACTTTCATAAAAATTTGCGTAGTTAAATGACTACATGTATATTTGTAGTCAAATAGCTACATAATGAATTTAAGAAGAGATGTATTTCAGGCCATTGCCGACCCTACGAGAAGGGCGATATTGCTTTTAGTTGCTTCACAATCGATGACGGCTGGTGCGATAGCTACCAATTTCGACACCGCAAGGCCAACTGTTTCAAAACACCTGCAGATCCTCACGGAATGCGAGTTGTTGGAGCAAAAACAAAACGGCAGAGAAATTCATTACCACACTAACGCAAAAAAAATGAAAGAAATTGCCGATTTTATTGAGCCGTTCCGCAAGATGTGGGACGACAGATTTAACAAACTGGAAGATATTATGAAAAATTATAAACCAAGCAAATAGCATAACATGGAGCAGAAAACAAAAATTGATGCCGAAAATGGCAAACAGGAAATGATCATTACCAGAGAATTTGAGCTGCCTGTAGCATTACTTTTTAAGGCTTATGTTGAACCTGAAATAATAGCGCAATGGATGGGGACAAAAGTATTGAAACTTGAAAACAAAAAGTATGGCAGTTACCAGTTTGAAACGGCTGATGCTAAAGGGAACCTAGCGTTTGTAGCCACCGGAGTTATACACGAGTTTGTGCCTGATGAAAAAATAACGCGGACATTCGAAATGGAAAATACACCTTTTGGCGTTCAGCTTGAGTTTTTAAAGTTTGATAAACTAACCGATGATCGTAGTAAACTTACTATGCATGTGATTTACAGATCAGTAGCGTTAAGGGATCAAATACTTGCCTTGCCTTTTGCGCAGGGTATTAATATGGCACATAACCGTTTACAAAACATTGTAAATCAATTAAAATAGTACACTATGACAAAGAGAAATAAAATTATCTATTGGATTGCTACCGTTTGGCTGTCGCTAGGCATGTTATCAACAGGAATAGTACAGTTGATAAAAATGAAAGAAGAAGTGGCATTGTTTACGCAATTGGGTTATCCGCTTTATTTTCTGACTATATTGGGAATTTGGAAAATTTTGGGTGTGGTTGCGGTGTTAATTCCTAAATTTACTTTACTGAAAGAATGGGCTTATGCAGGTTTTTTCTTTGCCATGTCTGGTGCTGTTTTTTCGCACATAGCAATTGGCGATACCAGTACTTCGGCATATTTCGGGCCAATATTGCTACTTGTGTTAACTGTAGTGTCGTGGTATTTTAGGCCTGCGGATAGAAAAATTAGCTCAGTTAACTAAAATAACTTAAACCATAAAAGAAGGAACAGGGCAGAGGAACAAACAAATTCGACTGATATGAAAACGAACCCAAAAGTTGATTTTTATTTTAACAAAGCGAAAAAGTGGCAGGAAGAACTGTTGCTGCTACGGACAATTGTCCTAGATTGTGGGCTTACCGAAGAGTTAAAATGGGGAGTGCCTTGTTATACCTTAAACAATAACAACATCGTTTTAATACATGATTTTAAAGAATACTGCGCATTTTTATTTTTTAAAGGCGTTTTATTGAATGATACGGCTGGGATCCTGATCCAGCAAACGAAGAATGTACAAGTAGGCAGGCAGGTGCGCTTTACCAATGCCCTCGAAATAATGGAGCTTAAACCTATTTTGAAGACTTATATTTATGAAGCCATTGAGGTAGAAAAAGCTGGTTTGAAGGTAGATTTGAAAAAGACTACGGAATATACCGTTCCGGTTGAGTTTCAACATAAATTAGATCACATTCCAGATTTAAAAGCGGCATTCGAAGCCTTAACTCCAGGAAGGCAAAGAGCTTATCTGCTTCATTTTGCGGCACCCAAACAAGCTAAAACCCGTGAGGCAAGAGTAGAGAAATTTATGCCACAGATATTAAACGGCAAAGGATTGGACGATTAATCGTTTCCTCATTTCATGGTGTTGGATGTTATCACCATTGGTTTGTCATCCTGTCCAAAGGACTCCTGTGGAGAACGGAGTCGAAGGGTTTTTAGTGTAGAGGTATTGTGTCTAACAGCCAGTTCTTTAAAATTAGGAAATGAGCGTTTTGTGGTTCTTGGCGGCTTCTAGTCCCGCTTTCCATTACAAGACCTCGCTACGCTGTGGGCTTTTCATTGCAATCGGGTTTAGGGGGAAAGGTTCGTGCACCCAGCAACCCAACAAATGAAATACTGCTGTTGTTACCTAGCCCCGGTTGAAGCGTTACCCTGCAGCAACGAGGTATGAGGAAGCGAAGCGTAAAAGCGTAAAACGGGAAGAAACTTAGTGTTTTGTACAGGCACTGCGCTCCAAACAGAAGTTGCTAATGTATTGGAATTTAAAGGATATGGTTTTCAAAAAAAAGATGTCATCCTGAGCGTAGTCGAAGGATAATCTTTTTTAATTATATAGACTATAAATTGATTTATCAGGCTATACCTAAAGCTTTAACTTTAAGATATACGGGATTTTAAGCAAAAATAAAACATATGAGTAAAATAAATAATAATAAAAAAGAGTTGTCGGCAGTGCAAGCCGAAGAACTACTCCATACTTTAAAAGTCCGTTTCGAGAAAAACATGGACCGCCATAAAAGTATTGAATGGGCAAAAGTAGAAGAAAGGTTAGTTGCGAAGCCCGAAAAACTATGGGTGCTTGACGAAATGGAAATAACAGGTGGCGAACCTGATGTAATTGATTATGATAAAGAAACAGGCGAATATATTTTTTACGATTGTTCGGCAGAAAGCCCCAAAGGCCGTAGAAGTACTTGTTATGATTTGGAAGGGCTGGAATCGAGAAAAGAGCACCAACCGGAAAATAATGCTGTTGATATGGCTGCTGCAATGGGTGTAGAGCTCTTAACAGAAGAACAATACCGCTTTTTGCAACAACTCGGAAAATTCGATACCAAAACATCAAGCTGGATTGTTACTCCTCCAGAGATTAGAAAATTGGGTGGTGCGCTTTTCGGCGATCGCCGCTACGATCATGTATTTGTTTACCACAATGGTGCACAATCGTATTATGCTGCAAGAGCATTTCGTGGTTTGTTAAAAGTGTAAACTATAGGTTCATTGGTTCATTTGTCATTGGTTCATTAGTTAGCAGGGAGAAGAAATTTGTTCTGTGGTTAATTGTTTGAATCGGTTAATCGACCTTGGACTCCGCACTAAGGACTTCGGACTAATCAAAACTTCATTAAATCTTCATCTTTTGTTTTCACCTTTGGGCTTTCTATTCTTCATTATATTCCGGCCTTAAATCTTGGTTGTTAAGGAATTGTTTTCTTATTGTATTATTCTGATTTTCATATTGTTAACGTAATGTTAAACTTAATTTATTGTTAATATTGAATTAACATTAGGACTGTTGTTTTGCATGAAAATAAAACAACAGAAAATGAAATCACGCATACTATCCCTAGTAAGTATTCTGCTGCTCTTGGTCACATTTGCTCAGGCACAGGTTACAACATCTAGTATTAATGGAAAGATTAAGGATAATAAGGGTATCATCCCAGGGGCAACCATTGTGATGATGCATGTTCCAACAGGTACTGTATCTAAAGGTTCGTCAAATGAGAACGGACTTTACCGCATTGGCAACTTGAACCCAGGTGGGCCATACAAAATTACCGTAACCTTTGTGGGTTATAGCCCAGTGGTAAAAGAGAATATCTATTTAACCTTGGGTTCGGACGTAAGGCTCGATCTTGATCTTCAGGAGCAAGGTAATCAACTGGCCGAAGTAAGTGTTAAAGGCCAAAAAGGCGGAACAAAATCTGGTGCGGGCACCAGTATCGGCGAAGGTCAGATCAAAACACTGCCAACCATGAACCGCAGCCTGCAGGATGTAACAAGGGTTACTCCTCAAGGCAGTAAAGATAATACCTTTGGAGGAACAAACTTTAGATACAACAACGTGACTATTGATGGTGCAATTAATAACGATGCCATTGGTTTTAGTCCTTCATTAGGTGGGCAAAGTGGAAGCTCGGGTATGCCTGGAAGCAGTACACGTACCAATCCGGTTTCGTTAGATGCCATTCAGGATGTTACCGTTTTACTTTCTCCTTACGATGTTAAAGTGGGTAACTTTTTAGGTGGCAGTATTAATGCTGTTACGCGTGGTGGTACTAATGAGGTAGTTGGATCGGTTTACGGTTATGGCCGTAACGCCTCTTTAATCGGTAGAAATAAAATCGGCGATAACAGCAAAGAACCCTCCGCTTTTCACGATTACCAAACGGGTTTCCGTGTAGGTTTCCCGATTATAAAAAATAAATTGTTTTTCTTCACCAATGAAGAGATTACCCGCCGTCAGGATCCGGTAATTTTAGGCGCAGGATCGTCTGATATGAAATTGCTTACCTTAACTGAGGCACAGCAGATTTCTGACCGCATGAAAACAGCTTATGGTGTAGATGCCGGTTCGTTTGGCGATTACAACATCTATTCTCAGTCTAACAAATTCTTTAACCGCTTAGATTGGAACATCAGTGAAAGCACCCAGCTAACCATCAGAAATAATACCATCATTTCGAAAGCAACAAACTTAGAAAGAGATCAGTCTAACTTCAGGTTTGGCGGTATCGATTTCGGACAGAATAATAATCAGACTTCAACTGTTGCCGATCTGAAAACCCGTTTCGGAAATTCAGCTACCAATAACGTGATTGTTGGTTACTCAACCGTTCACGATTACCGCGATCCACTGTCTAATCCGGCTTTGCCGCAGATCGAGATTGCTTCTAACGGGGGAACATTGTTTTTGGGTACCGACCGTGAGGCAAGTATCTTCAACATGAAGCAGAATACTTTCGAATTTACCGATAACTATACTTTCAGCAAAGGGAACCATACTTTTACCTTTGGTACGCACAATGAGTTTTACAACATCAACTATGGTTTCGTAAACTCATGGAATGGCCGTGTTGCTTATAGCAGCATCGCCGATTTCCTGGCCAACAAACCAAATAGGGTACGTACAAGTTATAACTACGATGACAATACGCGCGATCATATTATTGAGAATCCAACTGCAGAATTTAATGTGAACATGTACAGCGTTTATGGTCAGGACGAGATCCGTATTGGCGATCGTTTCAAATTGACGCCGGGTTTACGTTTCGATATGGCTGATTTACCAAATATGCCATCATTAAGTCCAAAAACAACCAATTCTCCGGTTGATGCAAATTACGGTACAACCTATACTTACACACAACCATCATCAATTACCGGGAAATTCCTGAACAAAATCCAGGTTTCTCCACGTGTTGGCTTTAATTTCGACGTGCTGGGTAACCAAAGTTTGGTTATGCGTGGTGGTACCGGCTTATTTACCAGCCGTGTTCCTTTTGCATGGATCGGTTATGCATATTACAACAATGGTGTAAACTATGGCGCTTTCGATAAATCGTATGTTTATGCCAATGCTGATCCTGCCAAAATTGTAACACCTGTAGCGGGTACTGATCCGATCAGAGATGCTTTAACAGGTAATGGTGAAGCTGGTTATGTTGCTAATCAAGGTGTTAATGTTAAAGATGCTAAAGGTGCAACACAGGTAGATTTGGTGGATAACAACTTTAAAATGCCAAAAGCATGGAGAAGTAATTTAGCCTTCGATTATAAAACAGACGACCAGTGGAAATTTACGGTGGAGGGAATCTTTAGCCAGGTGATTAAAGATGTGCAGTTTCAGCAGATCAACTATGTAGATAACCCTACTTACATGGCTTATGATACCCAGAAGCAGCAGCCTATTTATTCAGGTGCCAAAATAAATCCTTTATATACCAATGCCTACCTATTATCAAATACTGATAAAGGATATAAATATAGCTTAACCGCTCAGGTGAGTAAATCACTTCCTATCGGTTTAGATATGATGGTGGCTTATACCTACGGAATATCGAAAGATATTGCCAATGGTATCCGTAATTCAATGGAATCTAACTGGCAGTTAAACCAGGCTCTTAGTCCAAATAATCCAGGCTTGGCTTATTCTAATTTCGATATCCGTAACAGGATTATTTCGACTATCAATTACAGGTTAGATTGGGCTAAAAACGGTAAATATGTATCTAACTTCTCGCTATTCTTCAGCGGCCAGTCAGGTTCGCCTTATTCATTAGGTTTGGTGAATACCAGGATCAATGGAACTGGCCAAACCGTAAGTTTGACGTATATTCCGGCTGTAGGCGAAACACAAAAGTTCTTTGCCAACAACGCAGCAGGAATTGCGCAAGCTGCCGCATTTGATGATTATATCAATAACGATAAATACTTAAGTACGCGTCGTGGCGATTTTACGGAGCGTAATGGTGCACGCACCCCTTGGAATGTTCAGGCCGATTTCCGCTTCTCTCAGGATATTCAGGTTGCAAAAGGAAAGCATCCACATGTACTTACTTTAACTTACGATATTATTAACCTCACCAATTTGGTAAATAAAGATTGGGGAATTCAATATTTTTCTCCTAATACTTATAACTCAATGGCGAGTGTGGGTATTAAGGTGGCAACAGCAGGTACACCAACCGCATATCCGGTATATACCTTTGCTCAGAAAGATGTAACCTCTTATTCAAAAGATTTCTTTGCCTCACGTTATCAGATGCAATTGGGATTGAGATATAGTTTCTAATCTTTTTTAATATTAATATACAACGGTCTGACCTAAATAAGGTTGGACCGTTTTTTTGTGCAGGCTTACCATAAATCGTCATTTCGACCGCAGTAGAGAAATCTGTCTAGATAGATCTCTCCTCCGAGGGAGTTCCATTGAAACACTTCGCATAGTTCGGTCGAGATGGCAACCATTCGAAAACGCTGGAAATCTTTCTGATGTATCCAATTAAACCTTTCCTATCCTTCCTCCGTCAAAATAAAACACACAGCATAAAGCTTGATTTATTTTTCAATTTAAAAAGTTAGGTTATGAAAAGGATTGTAAATGCATTGCTCTTATTGGTTATGGCGGTTAATTTTAGTGCTTGCGTGGTGAGCGCACGTGCACCAAGAGCACACTGGGTACGCGGGCATTATAATATTGGCCCTCATGGCGGTCGGTATTGGGTGCCCGGACATTACCGTTAAAATTTTGCTATCGCCGCCATAAAAAGGCGGCGATTGTTTTTATAAGCATGTTAAAAATGTAATTCCGTAACTAATGCGATTGTTGATTTAGATTGTAGGAATAAAATAATACATTAGCGTTATTAACACGATTTTAGCATATGCAAGAAGAAATTCTTTTACAGATTAGCCTTAAAATTAAAGAAAGACGTAAAGAGCTGGGGATTACCGTTCAAGAGCTTGCAAATAAAGCAGAGGTAAGTAAGGGGCTGATCTCTCAAATCGAAAATAGCCGTACCATCCCTTCTTTAATGGTATTAATGGATATTATTAAAAGTCTGCAGATAGATCTGAACAGTTTTTTTAAGGATATCAATTTTCATAAAAAAGATGCCCCCGTTCTGGTGAAGCGAAAAGATCAGTACCAGAAGTTCGAAAAAGAACAGGCAGTAGGTTTTAACTACTCGCGTATTTTAACCAAGAATATTAAGTTTTCGACTGCCGATTTTGTACTGCTCGAGCTCGAGGTGAATGCGCATCGCCCAATGGTGAAAACCGAAGCCTTCGAATTTAAATATATGATAGAAGGTAAGGTAGAATATCAGTTTTCGAAAAAGAAAATTATACTCGAAAAAGGAGATTCTATGCTTTTCGATGGGAGGCTTTCTCACACCCCGGTCAATATTGGCGATAGCAAGGCGCTAATGCTGGTGGTTTATTTTTTTGAATAACATTTTGGTAAACAAAGTTTATTAATACTTAACAAATACTTATCTTCATCTTTATAAACCAATCTTAGGTTTGGTAATAGAAACTATGAATATGAAAAGATTTTTGAAAAGTACTTTACTATTACTTTGTTTATGTGTATTTGCCCAGGCACAATCTAAAAAAATTAAACACGTAATCTTAATTGGTTGCGATGGTTTTGGCGGCTACGCTTTGCCCGAAGCGAATATGCCTAATCTTAAAGCATTAATGGCCAATGGCTCATGGACTACACAGGCACGTTGTGTATTGCCGTCTTCCAGCGCTGTAAACTGGGCTTCCCTATTAATGGGCGCTGGACCAACCGAACATGGTTATACCGAATGGGACAGTAAAGTGCCCGAAATTCCATCTATCACCAAAACATCTTATGGTTTGTTCCCTGGGATATTTAGTGTAATCAGAGATCAAAAAAAACGGGCTAAAACGGCTATTGTGTATAGTTGGAGCGGTATTGGTTATTTATTTGAAAAAGAAGCAGTAAACATTATCGTTAGTGGAAACGATAAAGATGATTTTTGCACCGATACCACTGTTGCGATCATCAAAAAAGAAAAACCTTATTTTACCTTCCTACATTTAGACGAACCTGATGGTACGGGGCATTCAATCGGTCATCGTACACCAGCTTATTATAAACAACTGGAGTTGGTAGATCAGCGGATAGGTAAAATTGTAAAAGCGGTTAACGATGCAGGTATAGCTGATGAAACCGTTATTCTGGTTACTGCCGATCACGGTGGTAAAGGTAAAGGCCATGGGGGCAAATCGCTTGATGAAGTGCAGATCCCGTGGATTATCTCAGGTCCTGGGGTTCGTAAAAACCACGAATTAAAAGACGCGATTATTACCTACGATACGGCTGCAACACTGGCCTGGTTAATGAGGTTGCAACAACCGCAAAGTTGGAGAGGAAAGCCGGTATTAGAAGCTTTTACGAAATAAGATACACACCCTACACGGTTAAAACTTAACAATTTGATAATCTTTATATTGTTTACTAATAATAAACAATGTTTACTATTGTTTTTGGATTAAGTAAATATGAAAATCAAATTAGTGGTGTTCGGTATGATAAACAACATAAGCAGATATTAGGATGAGTTTGCTTCATCTTGCCCGCAAAAAAGCACTTAATTGGCCTTATTGGTTAATTACAATGCTTGGTGGTATAGCAGCATTTGGTTGTTACACCAGTATGTATGCCTTTCGTAAAGCTTTTGCCTCTGCTACTTTTGAGCACCAGGAATTTCTGCATATCGATTATAAAGTTTGGTTGGTTATTGCACAAATGGTAGGTTATACCTTGAGTAAGTTTTATGGTATCCGTTTTATTTCTGAATCGGGGAAAAGTAACCGGGCAAGGAGCATCATTTTTCTGATTCTTTTTTCTTGGCTAGCCCTGCTCGGATTTGCTTTGGTGCCTGCTCCCTACAATATTGTATTTCTTTTCCTCAACGGTTTCCCTCTGGGCATGATCTGGGGTTTGGTATTCAGTTATTTGGAAGGAAGAAAAACAACCGAATTTATGGGTGCGTTAATGTCGATCAGTTTAATATTTGCCTCAGGTTTTGTTAAAACGGTAGCCCGAACGCTGATGTCGTTTGCTTCGGTAAGCGATTATTGGATGCCTTTTCTTACCGGACTGGTTTTTCTGCTTCCGCTGTTCCTGTTTGTTTTTTGCCTGGAGGTTATTCCGCCGCCTTCAAAAGAAGATCAGGAGTTACGTACCAAGCGGGTGCCAATGGATGCGAAACAGCGCAGAAAGTTTATCACCACATTTTTGCCGGGTATCATCTTAACCATTATCATTTACGTGTTGCTTACCTGTATCCGCGATATGCGCGATAATTTCGAAGTAGAAATCTGGAATGGCTTAGGTATTCATAACAACCATATCTACACGCAGATTGATACCTTGATTTCGGTTGTGGTATTGGTGATGATGGGACTTTTGATCCTGATCAAAGATAACCTCAAAGCTTTTACCGTGATCCACATCATGGTTATTTCGGGCTGTTTGCTAATTGGCGTAAGTACATTCTTTTTCGATAGGGGCTACATTGGGCCTGTTAGCTGGATGGCTTTGCTGGGAATGGGACTGTATATGGCCTACATTCCTTATAACGCCATTTTCTTTGAACGGATGATTGCCAATTTTCATTACAAGAGCAACATCGGTTTTATTATGTATGTGGCCGATTCAATAGGCTACGTAGGTAGCTTTTCGATACTGCTATTTCATGAGTTTGGCGAAACGAGTACCAGCTGGATGCAATTTTTTAAACAGTGTTTGTTTGCCATACCATTAATTGGAGGGGTATGTAGTGTGCTTTCTTTGATCTATTTTAGAAGAAAAACTTTGCTTACAAATAAAAAGATGCAGGCTGCTGGGCGTGTAATTTTAGCAGGAAAGTGAAAAGGCGTTTTTTTGCGATATCATTTTTTACCATGTAAGGAATATAAGGTCATTTAAGCTTATATGTTTCTTAAATGGTCGAAGTGGGGGAAGTTGGTGTACGCAAAAGTCGTCATTGCGAGAAGGCTTTTTCGGCCGACGAAGCAATCTTAATGCGCTCGCTAACGGCGATAGTTGTAAGATTGCTTCGTATCTCCCAATGACGATTTCTGTTGAAATCTTTCGTTGGTTGAAGAAAAATAATTAAAAAACAATATTGACATTGATGGCTGGATGAATTAAAAACATCCTGATATCAGCAAAAAATAAACAATGAATAAACATTTCGATCTTATTGTAATTGGTGGAGGGATTTTAGGAACATTCCATGCTTACCATGCTTTACTTTCGGGCAAATCGGTACTGCAGCTCGAAAAAGATAATTTTCCGGTTGGCGCTACAGTACGCAATTTTGGTCAGGTGGTACCCTCGGGTATGGAAGCCGAATGGTTCGAATATGGTGTGGCTGGTCTAGATATTTATAAATCCATTCAACAGGAATTCGATATTTCCGTGCAGCAAAACGGCAGTGTGTACATCGCATCAGATAACGATGAACAGACCTTAATCCACGAGCTGAAAGCACATTATAATACCATCGGTTACGAAACCGAATTGCTTAGTAGGGAAGCGGTTTTAAAGAAATATCCTGCTATTAAATCTTCTTATGCCAAGGAAGCCATCTTTTTTCCCCAGGAAATTAGTGTAGCACCAGATCAAATGATCCACCGCCTGCACGAATATATGCAGACTAAGTTTGCTCAATACACACTTAAATACAATAGTCCTGTTACCGCCTGCGAAAGCAAAGGCACTGGTGTTGAAGTAGGTTTAAGAAACAATACAGAACTTTTTACAGCGGAAAAAGCCATTATCTGTAACGGTTACGAATTTAAATTGCTTTATCCCGAACTGTTTAGCGAAAGCGGTATTGTGGTTAGTAAGCTGCAGATGATGCGCAGTATACCTATGCCAGAAGTAGCTTTAGCTGGTAATATTTTAACCGGGCTAACCACCAGGCGTTACGAGAGTTTTGAGCACTATTGCCCTTCTTTCAAAAGCATTAAAACTCCTGAGCATTACGAAGAGCTAAAAAAATGGGGTATACATATCCTGTTCAAAAAGGCTGCAGATCATACGATTATTATTGGCGATTCGCATGTGTATGCCGATGTAAACCATTTCGATGACCTTGGTTTCGATTTAAGCCACCACGTTAATGAGCTGATGCTCGAAGAAGCAGCCCGGATAGTCGATTTCGATGTGCGAAAACTGCAAAGTACCTGGGCCGGATTTTATCCGCAGCATGCAACAAAACATATTGTAACTTACGATCTCGACGATCGCATCCACATCCGTACGGCTATTGGCGGTAAAGGAATGACTGCCAGTGCAGGTTATGCCGCAGAAAGCATTAAGAAAATATTTAGTTAACAAATGCTAAACAAAAATAGGGGTTTTTGTTAACTAAAAGTTGGTATTAGGCTAACATACACACCTTATCATTGCATCTATAAAACCTAAAAAAAATTATAGATAAATGAAACATCTCTACAAGATGAAGATGTGCATGGTGGCTTTGCTGTTACTGTGCCTCACGCCTTATTTTTCCTGGGCACAAACAAAAATAGCTGGTCTGGTGAAAGACGATGCGCAACAGCCGATCCCAGGCGTTAGCATAATGGTAAAAGGGACTAAAAAGGCTACTTCTACTGATTTATCGGGCCGCTTTACCCTCGAGGCCAAAATAGGCGAAACACTTGTTTTTAGTTCGATCGGATTTCTTCCGCAGGAAGTTCAGGTTACGGGCGCAAACCTTACCGTAACTTTAAAAACAGACTCGAAAAATTTAAACGAAGTAGTGGTTACCGCCCTCGGTATCCGTAAAGAGAAAAGAAACCTGGGCTATGCCATTCAGGAAGTAAAAGGAGCCGATCTGGTAAAAGCCAGAGAAGCTAATCCGGTAAACGGATTGGTGGGTAAGGTTGCTGGTTTAACTGTTGGTGTATCTTCAGAGCTTTTGGGCCGTTCGTCGCTTTACCTTCGTGGTAACGATGTTAATTTAGTTGTGGTAGATGGCGTACCGATCAATTCGGATACCTGGAACATCAATCCCGATGATATCGATACTTATACCGTGCTTAAAGGCCCGGCAGCAGCGGCACTTTATGGTTATCAGGCTTATAATGGTGCATTATTAATCACCACTAAAAGAGGTAAACTGAGCGACAAAGGTTTTACTGTAGAACTAAATTCGAGCACACAGTTTAACAAAGGGTTTATCGCTTTGCCGAAAAGCCAGGACGAGTACGGGCCAGGTGAACACAGTGCCTATGCTTTTGGTGATGGAAAAGGTGGTGGCTTAAATGATGGTGATTATGATATCTGGGGCCCAAAATTCGACGGTCAGTTGATTCCTCAATATGATAGCCCGATTGTGAACGGCGTGCGCCAGGGTACACCATGGGTAGCCCGTGGAAAGGATAACTTAAAGCGTTTTATCCAAACCGGATTGCTTTCTGCAAACAACGTTGCCTTATCGTCTGCAACAGATAAGTACAATTTAAGGGTTTCTATTTCCAATAATTATCAAAAAGGAATTATACCGAACACACAGTTAAACATCAATAATTTTAACGTAAGCGGTTCTTATAACATCAGCCCGAAATTAAGGGCCGAAGCCTACATCAATTATAGCCGCCAGTTTTCTGATAATATTCCAGATGTAAACTATGGCCCGAACAGTGTGATTTATAACATGACCCTTTGGGGTGGTGCCGACTGGAATATCGATGACATGAAAAACTACTGGCAGCCAGGCAAAGAAGGTATCCAGTCTATTTACGCCGAATACCAGCGTTACCACAATCCTTATTTTTTATCTTACGAGTGGTTACGCGGACATAAAAAGAACGATATTAACGGTTATGCCTCCTTAAATTACAATGTAACCAAAGGATTGGATGTATTGCTGAAAACGCAGATCTCTACCTACGATCAGTTAAGAACCGAGAAAATGCCTTTTTCTGCTCACCCATACGGACGCGAAGAAGGCTTAGGCGATTACAGGGAAGACCGCCGTAGCATGTTCGAAAATAATACGCAATTGATTTTAAAGTACAATAAAAACATTGGCGATTTATTTGAAATCAGTGCTTTTGGCGGTGGTAATGCACGTAACTTTAGTTACAACTCGAGCTTTACCACAACCGATTATTTAAATGTTCCGAATGTATATAACTTCTCGAATTCTAAAAACCCGGTAAAAGCATTCGATTTCAATTCACAGATGTTGGTGTTAAGTGCTTTTTACTCGGTCGATTTAAGCTTTAAAAAATACCTGAATATTAATACCACTGGCCGTGTAGATAAAAACTCTGCACTTCCTCCGGGCAACAATTCGGCATTCTATCCTTCGGTTTCGTTAAGCTCGGTAATTTCCGATTATGTAAAAATGCCTGCTTTTATTTCATTTGCAAAAGTAAGGGCATCGTATGCAAACGTTAAGGACCCAGGTTTGGGTACACAGGAATTTATTGGTGCAACGCCTCTGCAAACTTATCCAATTGGTTATGGTGCAGAATATACTTCGTCATACGGTGGTCCTGGTTATGGTCTTTCTTCGCCATACAGCATCAGGCCTACCTACAATAACCAAACGGGTGCCTATTATACCAACAACCTTATCGATCTGAACGCGGTAAAAGCGCAGAGCAGAACCAATTACGAAGGTGGTATCGATCTGAAGTTCCTTAAAAACCGGTTAGGTTTTGAAGCTACATATTTCCGGTATATCGATGGACCGAAAATTATCAGACAAAATATCTCAGCAGCAACAGGTTACCAAACCAATACCATCAACGGCCGTAAAACGCAAAACAGTGGAGTGGAGTTAAGTTTATCTGGTGCACCAATCATGACCGACAAATTTGGCTGGGATGTTATGATCAACTGGTCTACCTACAAACAGATTTACAAAGAACTTGCCCCAGGCGAAACATCGGTTGATCAATTCTTTAAAACCGGCGACCGTATCGACAATATCTATGGTTCTGTTTTAGCTAAAACACTAAGTGGGCAGGTGATCCATACTTCAAGTGGAACACCGGTTTCGTTACCGGTTAACCAGCTGCTTGGGCACGCCGATCCAAACTGGGTATGGAGCATTGGTAACAAATTCAGGTATGAGAATTTCTCATTCAGTTTCCAGTTAGATGGTAAAGTGGGTGGAGTAATGCAAGATTATGTGAGGTTAAAATCGTTCCAGGGCGGTCGTCAGATCGAAACCATCCAGGGTAAAATGGGCGAAGCCAGATATCAAGATTACCTGCGTGTAAACGATCCAACTTACAAAGGCACCTGGGTAGGCGATGGGGTTGTGATTGCTAATAACGGTAAACTTAACTTCGATCCGGTTACGGGTGTGATTACCAATTATGGCGACCTAACTTTTGCGCCAAATACCACTCCGCAGCTGTTGCAGGATTATCTAGGCGTTTTTTATGGTGCCAAAGAAAACACCATGATGAGCCGTACCTATGCCAAATTGCGCGAAGTAACTTTTGGCTACCAATTGCCTAAAAAACTATTGGAGCGCACGTTTATCAAATCGGCCAATATTTCGGTAGTGGGACGTAATCTCCTGTACTTTATCAATTCTACTTATAACGATGTGGATGTAGATCAGTACTCGGGCAGAGAAGGTACCTCTACACTGCAAACACCAACTACAAGAAGTATAGGCTTTAACCTGAATGTTACTTTTTAACCTTTAGCAATAAATATTATGAAATCAATATATAAAATCCTGTTCCTCTTTATTATCGTGGCTGTTTGCGGCGGGTGCAAGAAAGAATTTGAAGACAATTTTAAAAATCCGAACCAGGCCGAAACCGTTCCGCCAAACTTATTATTGAACAGTATTTTGTTCGATATGTACGAAGCGCCTTTTTCGGGCTCAGAAAGGTGGAACCAGTACACTGCCGCCAACTATTTCTATTACGCAACCAATAACTACGATTGGACAGGTGCTTCGTTAGATTACACGACTTTAAAAAATGTGGTAAAAATGGAAGAGGAAGCCAACCGTTTAGGCGGTGCGGTAGCTAAGCCTTACCTGGCACTGGCTAAATTCTTTAAAGCGTATTATTTTGTGAAAATGAGTTTGAAAGTGGGCGATTTACCAATGACTGACGCCTTAAAAGGTTTCGCCAACTTAACCCCGAAGTACGATACCCAAAAAGATATTTTTAAACTATCGTTAACCTGGTTAGAAGAATCGAACAATGATTTATCGGCTTTAATTACTGCAAGCAATAAAGAATTAAAAGGCGATATCTACCTTAAAAATGACCTTGCAGCCTGGCAAAAGGTGGTGAATACCTTTAAATTACGGACTTTGATCAATTTGAGCACAAAAGCGGATGATGCCGACTTACAGGTAAAACAACAATTTGCTACAGTGTTGGGCAACCCGACCAAATATCCGGTTATGGAGAATATGGCCGATAACCTTCAGTTTGTGTACAACGAGAGTTTTAACAAGTATCCGAACAATAAAGATAATTTTGGTAATGATGCCCTGCGTTACAATATGGCGGGTACGTATTTAAATACGCTTTCGGCCCTTAAAGATCCCCGGGCTTATATGGTAGCTGAGCCGGCAAGGGGTATAGCAGAAGCCAATGGTTACGCCATTACCGATTACCGCAATTTTATTGGTGCACCTACTGGGGAAGATCAGGGGGTAATGTTGGATAAGGTACAGAAGGGATTGTATTCGCTAATTGGCCGTTATCGCTACTATAGTGGTTATACAGCCGAAAATACTTTTATTATTGCTTATCCTGAGCTTTGTTTTATCAAAGCAGAGGGCATTAACCGCGGTTGGGCTACTGGTGATGCCGAAAGCTGGTATAAAAAGGGGATTCAGGCTTCTATTGGTTTCTATGGTATTAAAGATGGCGTTAATGTGGTCACCTTTTTGAAAAAGGATGGGAAGCTGGGCGAATTTGAAAATTTTAATGTTAATTTCTCTTTCGAAAGCGATTATTATTCGCAGGCTGCGGTTAAATATGCCGGTAATACAGCCGATGGTTTAAAGCAGATCCTGACACAGAAATACTTAGCTTATTTCCGTAATTCGGGTTTCGAGGCTTACTATCAGTACCGCCGAACAGCTGTGCCAACTTTCGATTTAGGTCCTGGCGTAGGTAACAGCAACAGGATTCCTAAGCGTTTTCAGTACCCCAATATCGAAAGAACAACCAACGGCGAAAACCTAAAAGTAGCATTGCAACGTCAGTATAACGGTGTAGATGATATTAACCTTGCACCTTGGATTGTTAAATAGAAGAAGATAACCTGTTGATATTCAGTTTGAAATTTGCAAAACGATCCTGCGTCGTAAAGGGAGGATCGTTTTCTTGAATAATAATTGAATTAATTTTTGCATAAATAGTTTAAAAGCGCTAATATTGCACTCCCAAAACGAACAAGGGTATTTAACTGCAAAGTGTAAATAAGCCTCGTTTTAGGAAATGACCAGTACTCCTTCTTAGTTCAGCTGGTTAGCGTCCCGATGCATCGGGATTAATCAGAGGGTAAGAAAAGATCAGAGGATTTTGATCGGTATTAATGAAAACACAACCAGAATAAATAAATATTCCTTCTTAGCTCAGCTGGTTAGAGCATCTGACTGTTAATCAGAGGGTCGCTGGTTCGAGCCCAGCAGAGGGAGCAGATTTGAAAGCCTTACAACATCGTTGTAAGGCTTTTTTGTTTTATATTCTTGCTCGGCGAGAAGTTTATTCTGAGCGCAGACAAAGGGAGCCCAGCAGAGGAGCCAAAACCCGCAACGAAAGTTGTGGATTTTTTTCGTTTACGGCTGCGTGGGAAGTTCATTCCGATTTTACTCGGTGAGCCCAAAGAATTCATGCTTTGTGTAAAAACTATTAAGTATATTCCCTAGTTCATCATGTATTTAATACTATTCATCACCTAATATTGTATATCCGTCCAGAAATTTTAAAATTTTGTTTAAATATTTTATATTCGGAACTAATCAGAAAAAGGTCTCTTTAGGAATATCTAAATTCCGTTGGAAATTAAATTTTAGTATTTAATACCTTGCTCCTGACGCTCAACATTAAAACGCTCTATGAAAAAACTACTTTTCCTGCTGCTTTTCTCTTTTTTGCTCGTTAAGGCACGAGCACAGAGTATCATTGAGAATATGAACAATTACTCGCCTCCATCTCCTGAAGCTGCAAGTCTTTTACCAAAAAATGGCTTATATGCACTAGGATACTATAATGGTAGGTTAAGTTATTCCGCATCGTTATTGGAAGTAGGTATGAAGGGAATTAATTTCAATCTTGGATTGAGATATAGTACTGCCGGTTTCAAAGTTCAGGATGTATCCGGATCCGTTGGTCTTGGCTGGGGCCAAAACTTTGGAGGTGTAATTACGAGATATGTGGAAGGCCTACCAGATGAGGAAGGAAATGGATATTGTGGGCCAAACCATATAGGCACTAAAAATTCAGGTACTCTGGATGATGATTATTTTAATAAGATCACCAATGCCGAATGGGATTCACAGCCAGATAAATTTTATTTTTCTTTCATGGGTATTTCTGGAAGTATGAGATTGGATCCTTATGGAAAAGCTATCCTTGAAACTACTGATAATGGCATTAAAATTGAATATAATCCTTTTAACAGTACAAATGGGCGAATGAATGGTGGTGCAGAAGAATGGATCGTAAGTGACCAGAATGGAAACCGCTATTTCTTTGGCGGGAGCAACACGGAAACAACTTCAAGTACCTCACACGGAGAAGCGAAAACAACAACTAAAACTTTTATTTCAAGCTGGTACATAAGCAAGATTATTACTGTAAATAATCAGGTAATACTTTTTAATTATATTACAGGCGCCGCAACAAACAGTACCTATTACGTTAACTTCAAGCGGACAAACGAACTTAGTGGGCCTTGTTCCTACAATGGTCCTGCTGAAAATTTCTGGAATGAAAATGTGGATGTCAATATCGCAACCCCCTTATACCTAAGTGAGATAAAGACCCTTGATAATAAAACTGTGGTATCGCTTAATTATGGACACAATAGGGAAGATTTAACAAATGGAAAAGCATTAACGGAAGTTACTTTGAAATACAACGATCAGCTAAAGAAAAAAATAGCGCTTGATTATAGCTATTTCATTTCTACAGATGGCAGTGGGACTAAGCGTTTAAAACTTGATAAGATCAGGGAAATCGGCAAATCGGGTGGAGAGAACACAATGTTTCATTTTGTTTATAATGAAACAACCATACTTCCTGCAAGAAATTCCATCAAGACAGATTATTGGGGCTATTATAATAAAAATTATGGGACATCAAATATAGAAGGGCATGAAAATGGTTTTAAAGGTTCAGATTATGAGAATACAATGGCCTGCGTATTAACCAAGGTAAATAACAAAACTGGTGGGACGCTATATTTCGAATATGAACTAAATGACTATTATAAAAATGGTGCTAACCAACCTGGAGGTGGTTTAAGGGTGAAGAAAAAGTATGAAAGAACAAGTGATAACCAACAGTTGCCAGATTTACTTAATGAAGAATACAATTATAAAAATCCCGGTAGTACCAATTCAAGTGGCCAGCAATTTGTGAGCCAGAATAACAGGGAGCTTGTTACAGAAATGGCGACAATCTTTAGCTTTGGCGGAGCATTTTGGGTTTGCGTATTCAAAAATCATTATACCTATTCGGAACCTTTGATTTCACTTTTCGATGTCAACGAAACAGCAGTAGGATATTCTTATGTGAGTATTAAAAGACAGAATGGAACTACGATATATAATTTTTCTAATTATTCTGATAACCCTGATATTTATGATCAAAGGAAATACGAAACTGCGATTGATCAAGAAAATTCCAATAGTAACTTTAATTTTAACATACGTCCTCAATTCCCCGCAACCTCTTTTTCTTTCGCGAGAGGAAAGATCAAAAATGAACAGCTGATAGACCCCCTTGGAGTCAAGATTAAAGAAGTTGTTTACAATTATAGTCTTACTGCTGCTACAGATCCGATTATAGGAATAAAAGCTTTTGCTCAAGGGTTTATCAACAGCGAAAAGATATATAATTTCGGGAAATATATTTATGCAAACCGGGATTATAAACTTATCGGGAAAACAGAAAAAAGTTTTGTCAATGGGGTTGAACGTTCCAGTATCTCCGAGTCATTTACTTATACATCCTTTGCAAAAAATCTATTGCTTTCAAAAACTGTTACTGATGTAGCGGGAAATACAATCTTGGAAACTTTTTCATATCCCTTTGACCAGATGGCAAATCCGGTTTTCTCAGATATGGTTTCTAAAAACCGCATTTTAGAGCCTATCGGCCATGAAAAATATATGAATGGAGTCCTGAAAGGGAGAGAATCAAAAGAATTTGCTTTTTGGCCATCTGGGATAACAGCTCCGTCCCTCAATAAACAAGCTTTTGGTTCAGCACCACTAGCTACAAAAATAATCTTTAACAGTTATGATGATAAAGGGAACTTGTTAGAGAGTGAGATGCCTCATGGTGTAAAAGAATCATATATATGGGGATATGATAAAGAGTTTTTGGTTGCAAAGATCATTAATTCTGGTTATGCTCAAGCGCTGCAGTGGGTAAATTTGAACCAGATTGATCAAGCTTATAATTATACTGATGTACAAAATCAAAATGAGCTTAATAAATTAAGGTTAAATCTGCCAGAAGCTCAGGTATCCACCATTGTATATGATCCTTTAATTGGCATGACTGCTCAGGTTGATGCTAAAGGGCTCGCAATAAGTTATGAATATGATGAATTCAATAGATTAATGAATGTAAAAGATCGTGAGGGAAATATCAAAAAGAATTTTTCCTATCATTATCATCCCCCTTATGTTTATAACGATGCACAGTTTGGTTCTTTTACAAAACAGGGTTGTCCGATAAATTACATTGCTGAAAATGTACCTTTTATGGTTCAGGCAAATACCGTGTTTTCTATAAATTCAAAACAGGAGGCCAATGCATTAGCTCTTGCAGAACTGAATTTAAAAGGTCAGGAGAATGCCAATCTGATAGGCCGTTGTCGTCCACCTAGCGATATGGTGAATTATTCCTATTCATCAATGAAGCATGAAATCTGCAATTTTATGAGCAGCCCCATAGCGATCCAATTCATACAGGGATATGTAAGGCAAATGCTCATTAATGATCCTATATATGATACAAGGATATATGGTGATGAATATTTGACTTTTCCCGTACCTACAGGCTACTATGTGGTTCAGGGAAGCACCAACATTCCGGTTACTTATCAGTTTGTAGAGGACGGATATGTGAAATTTACCAATACCTGCGGTCAGGAAGATCCCTTACAATTTAGTTTTTCACCTGCCGGAAGTCCTGTTACAGACTGTGGGTCAGGATTGATCCACCGTTACGCTTACGTCAGCGATCCTTATCAGTTACTTTATGTGGGCGCTACTCTTTCTTTGCCTTTTAGCCTCATTGAAGATGGATATTACCTAAAGGATGGAATGAAGTATACTGTTGTTTCTGGTATTATCACAGCGGAAGAATCATGTGCCGTCGTAGTAACGCCTAATTATAATTCTGCCAATATGACCCGACAAGATCAGAGTATTGTAGGTATATGCCAGTCAGATAACTATAATCTTTATTATTATAGCGATGCTACGGTTGTGGTTGGGACAACACTTTATAAAACACCCATGCTTAATATAAAAGCAAGCTCAGGCTATTATTATGATGGTAATAAAATTTACATTATAGTCAGTCAAGGTGTTGTTTATGGAATCCAGAGCTGCCAGGAGGTAGCGAATGGTATTTTCCTTTATCACCCGCCCTTTGAGCCTGACCTAGAGCCCGCCACAGAGATGTTCACCGCAGCATATTCATCTGATAGGACTTCTATGTGTGATCCTTTCCTGGCTAAATTTTCAGTCGACCTATATTCAACAGGTGGGAGCTTTAATGCGCCCCAGGTGATAGGTTCTCCAATTGCTGTGTATTATACAGATAATAACCAGTCTGCTTTAGCGCCTGACGGTTACTATACATTACATGAGCAAGATCCGATGCATACGGGTGAAAAATTTTATTATCTAAAAAATGGAAAGGTTTTATTTTCAAACTGGTGTGAGCTTCCGGATCCTCCGCATTAATGAGATGGCTTAAACGTTCTCCAATCTAAATTTAACACAACTATTTTACCATTATAAAATTAACGATGATGAAATGTGCCTCGATATTTAAGAAGTTTTTATGTTTAATAGTATTGCTGTTTCCATATGTGGCTTTTTCTCAAAAGAATGTACCCAGCTACAACGGTGAATCAGAAATTAGTGCGCCTGTTAGTGTAACTTTATCCAATGGCTTTCATGCCCCTTTGGGAAGCACTTTGAGAGTGTTCACAACTGGTTTAAGCTATGTGAATTGTGTTCCTCTGAGTGCTTCGGTAAGCAATAATCAGAATTACATCTTAACCCGTACGTTTAAAAAACCAGGTGTAACCAACAGTAACTTAAATAGTAACCGTTTGATATGCGATGAAAACCAAACCATTCAGTACATTGATGGCCTGGGTCGTGTAATCCAGTCTGTTAGTGTACAAGGGAGCCCTAATTTGTCAGATCTGATCCAACCATTTAGTTATGATGCGATGGGAAGGACAAATATCAGTTACCAGATGTATACTGCCGGTGGTATAAATGGAAGCTATAGAAGTGACGCCCTTACGGATGGTGCGGGGCTTAAAAATTATTATATTAATCCTCCAACGGGGGTCAAAAACTCGGCTGCTCCATTTTCCGTTAGTGTTTTCGAACAGAATCCCCTTGGACGTACAGTTGAGGTTGGTGCTCAGGGAGTTGACTGGCAGCCTATTCCAAATAGTTCTTCAGGACATACATACAAAAATGAATACGGTTTTAATACAGATCAGGAGGTAAGAAAATGGACAACAACGAGTCTTTTAAATAGCGCCTCATCGATTGGTTTTTATCCCGCAGGAGCCCTATCAAAAAAAATAAGTAAGGATGAGAACTGGGTTTCAGGAAATAAAGGAGTTATTGAAGAATTTTCCGATTTTGAAGGACAGATTGTTTTAAGGCGTGTTTGGGAATCTGATACAGAAAGCCTTTCTACCTATTATGTTTACGATGAGCTTGGAAAATTGAGGTATGTACTTCCACCAGCTGTAAATGAAAACGGCCTCCTGGAAACAGCGAATACTTATTCATTTAACGAGAATGATGATGTTTTCCAAAACTATATTTATGCAAGCCACTACGATGATCAAAATCGCTTGGTTGAAAAAGCGATTCCGGGAAAGGGTTGGGAGCATATGGTTTATAACAAAAAAGACCAGCTGGTACTTTCGCAAGATGAAAAACAGCGTAGCCTGGCTGAATGGACATATTTTAAATATGATGTTTTTGGTAGGGAAGTTGTTTCTGGTATACTAAGTAGTTCTCAGCTCAGGGTAGCTATGCAAAACACGGTGAATAACCAGTCTGTGCTTTGGGAATCCAGAATTAACTCCGATCAGGGGTATAGTAATAATGCCTATCCACAGAACACCGCAAATTATCTTTCCATTAAATATTATGATGACTACAGTTTTCCAGGAAATATTTATGGCGGAGCAACCGATGGCCAGGCAGATGGTGTATTTATAAAAACCTTACTTACCGCACAGAAGCTTTCTATTATTGGGTCTACGTCAATGCTATTGAGTGTGAATTATTATGATTTAGATGGTAGGGTGGTTCAGATCAAAAAGCAAAATCAAATCGGAGATGATATTGTTGATAAAAACTGGAATTTTAACAACGAACTTATAGAAACATTAAGAACCCATAATGGTCATGGAGTGCAAACAAAGATTAAGACTAAAACTGAGTTTGATCATATGGGGAGGGTACTTGCAACGAAAAAGAGCATCAATGGTCAGGATGAATTATTCTTGAATAAAATGGAATATAACGATATCGGACAACTATTAAGAAAAAAACTGCACAGTGTTGACGGTACCACTTTCGTACAGCAAATAGATTATGCATACAATGAGAGAGGCTGGATTACTGGTATTAATGATCCAACACAGCTAGATCCTTCAAGGGTTTTTGGAATGGCCATTACCTATGCCGCTAATGCTGATACTTATAATGGAAATATTGCATCTTTAACTTGGAGAACACAGGTGCCGCCGGGATATTCTTTAAATGATGGTATACAAGGTTTTAATTATCAATATGATAAGTTAAACCGATTAACAAAAGGAAGCTACGTGTCTACAGGGAAAAATGATTTTTTCAATGAGGAAATCGGCTATGATGTTATGGGTAATATTGTAACGTTGAGGCGTAACGGAAATTCTGCCAGCTCGTATATAAACGATATGGTTTTTAATTATAGAGCCAATGGGCAGCCCGGAAATCGGTTATGGGGAGTAGTTGATAATGGAACTGCAGCCCAGGGTAGCAATTATAACTATGATGTAAATGGTAATCAAACCCTTAATTCACGTATTGGTGTTACAGATATTGCTTATAATTATTTAAATTTACCACAAGCGATAACCCGGGGGGCAACTGGTGAAGTTTTAACTATGATGTATGATGCCGAAGGGAAAAGGCTAAGAAAAAGCTTAGGAAGTCAGATTACTGATTACGTTGATGGAATACAGTATAATGGTAATAATATCGATTTTATTATGACAGAAGAAGGAAGAGCAATTCCAGGTACTCCATATATTTATCAATATTTCTTGAAGGATCACCTTGGAAATACCAGATCAACGGTGGGACAGGATGGCAGTATTCTTCAGGTTCAGGACTATTATCCATTTGGGCTTAATATGAATGCGAACAATACCGTTACGCCAAGCCCTGTTAATCAGTTTAAATTTAATGGGAAAGAAGAACTTTCTGAATTTGGTGCAGGGCAGTTGGATTTTAGTTCCAGATATTATGATCCATTAATTGGTAGGTTTTCTGGAATCGATAGACTCGCAAGTAGCTATACTTATAAAAGTCCTTATGATTATGCAGAAAATAGGCCGGTTAACGGTATAGACCTAGATGGGTTGGAATGGTTAGCAACTGTCGACAAGCAAGGAAACTCTTACATTAAGGTTAATACAAATTTTTCTTTCGATGAATCTGGGCTTTTGCCTGATGGTCTCACTACGAAAGATTATCAGAGTGCTATGAATAGTGCCTTTGACTTGATGTTTCAGACTTCTACAAAAGGTAAAGTGCATGGACTTATGAGTTTTGAGGGCGGGAATGAAAAAGCACTAGGAGTTTTTGTGCCTCTCTTAAGCATTTATGCAGAAAAGCTTGATCCTAATGAAAAAACGAGCATATATGGATTGCAAGGGCCTGGGGTAGCTAATGTAAACTTATATAATAAAAATGGTACAATAAAGACACCTACTCAGCTAGCGTGGGATGTGGTCCATGAAATCCTTCACACCTTAAGACTTGATCATCCATTTGAAAATACACAGACTGCTGATACCAAACTAAACATTGCTTCTGGCAAAAACAATTACTCAAGCACCCCCGAAACAGATCCAAGGATAGATTACAATATAATGAACTATCCAATGCTTTCAATTGACGGGAAACGACTAGGTGATCTATGGAAAGATATTAAAACCTTAGAACTCACTCCCCAGCAGATTGAGTTTATCTATAGGGAAATTGGGCTTCAACAACAGGGAATGGGTACGATCCGCGCTGATTATGAGCAGTATTGGAATAATTTCCCTGGAACTCCAGTAATTAAAAAATAGGTCATGAAGAATTATATCATATTATTCTTTCTTTTTGGTTGTTCTTCATTTCAGGAACGTGGAAAGATCCAGTCAGGCGCTTGTCAGTCGTATTACGATAAAAAACTTAAAATAAAGATTTTCCATAATGTGGATGAACGAGCAGAATTTCCAGAAGGATTTGGCAAAGAGTATCTTTTTTTTGCAAAAAGAATGAAATATCCAGATCAAGATAATTTTCAAGGATCAATAAAGGGAAGTTTTATAGTCGACAAGGATGGAGCTATAATTTCTCCCAGGATTGAAGGAAAGAAAGAAGAAGATTATACGCCTTTGGATCTTGAATTTATTAGAGTTTCTCTGCTGATGCCCAAGTGGAGGCCAGCGAAATGTAATGGGAAAAATGTAGCAACAAGGGTAATAGCTCCAATCCGTTTTTGATGAATTAGATGGACACTTAAAGATAAGAGATATAATTATTCCTAATAAATGAATTACTCCTAAACGGCCATCATTATTAACAGATGGAATTTTAGGATAGATATTTAAGGACTTAATTCAGGCGGAGTAGTTATTTAAAGCTGGTAAATACAATTGTAATACCCCATTGTTTATAATTTGTATCGGTAAGAGGTCTTAAGCCACTCTAGCTAATGGATACTTTTGAGTATGACATAATTTCTATCATCGTTAAAATCTAATAAAGTAAAGTTGTTTAGAGTACACTGTATGAAATATTTTTTGTTGATTTTAATCTTTAGCTGTTCCTCTGCGTTCGACAGGTCCACTGGACTTCAGGTATACAAAGATAGTGATGAATTACCAGAATTTCCGGGAGGAGGAAGAGAACAGCACCGTTTTTTTTATAAACTGATGAGTTATCCACAGGAACAAGCAGGAGAGAATTTTGAAGGAGTTATTAGGGGAAGTTTTATAATTACCAAAAGTGGCTCCTCTACAGGCTATAGAATTGAGGACAGATCAGAAAAGGATTATACCTCTTTAGACAAAGAATTTATCAGGGTTGCACGATTGATGCCTAAATGGAAGCCAGGAAGATGTAATGGTAAGAAAGTTGCTGTTCGAGTATTCTACACCATAAATTTTTAACTGCTATAACATACTTTATAGTTAATTGATCAAGAAAAGGGCTTTACTTTATCATGAAATATTTAATTCTGATTTTATGTTTTTTAAGCTTGAACGTGAAGAAGGATAAAAATGTCGAAACTTTTTTTCAGTGTCAGAGTTATTATGATCATTCCCTAAAACGTAATGTGTTCACAAGTGTCGATGAAATGCCCCGTTGTCCAGGGGGTATGCGTAAGCTTTCCTCATTTTTTGATAAGGTTAAATATGAGGGAAGTTATAACAACAGCGGTTGGCAACATAAAGTAGACCTCACTTTCGTAATCGATGAAAAAGGTTGTATAATAAATGCAGGTATAGATAATAAGAAAACAGAAGAATATTCGAAGTTAGATTTGGAGTACATTTGCGCTGCGAAAAAAATGCCTAAATGGAAACCAGCCAAGTGTAATGGGAAAGTAGTACCCTTTAAATTCAGTACTACTTTTAGTATAACTCCACAATAGGATAGAGTATTTATAATCCTTAATTTAAAGAGGGTATAAAAAGAACTATTCGTACTGATCTAACTCGTCTTAGCATCTTGCTAAGATCATATTCCCATATTCTTTCATAAAAGCAAAATAACCCTACTACGGATCAATATCAGGTTAACCACATTCAAGTAAATCCCAAACAAAAAAGGGCAAACAAAGAAAATCCGTTGTTGCCCTTTTTTATCAATAACTTTCTCCTAACTACCCTTGGTGCTCAGGCATGCCATTTGGATCCATCCATACATATTCCCAATGGTGGCCATCAAGATCATCAAAACTATGTTGGTACATAAAACCATAATCGGTAGCCGGATTCGGTATTGTGGCACCAGCAGCTACTGCTTTATCTACCATTTCGTTTACGGCATCTTTACTATCGGCCGATATGGCAATAGAAGTTTCTATTGCTTTGTGGGCATCGATGATTTCTTTTTGGGTAAAAGTTTGGAAAAAGGTTCTGGTCAGCAGCATTACATAAATGGTATCGCTGATGATCATGCAGGTTGCTTTCTCGTCGGTAAACTGCGGGTTAAAAGTATAACCAAGTTTGGTGAAAAACTCCACCGACTTGTTAAGGTCGCTAACGGATAGGTTCACAAAAATTTGAGTTGCCATATTGTTTTCTGATTTTGTATATTCAAAAGTATAACAAAACCAGGTAGGTATTAATGTGCAAAAACGACAAGTTAAGGGGTTAAACGCGACTTGCACGAAATATAAAATCGTCATCTAACTGAAGTGTCAACGGAATGCCTGGGCTGAGTTTATAATCTACGTTCAGTAAGAAAAAGGTGTTCTGTGATGCTTTTTCGATCATGCCTAAATGTCGGATTTTTACAACAAATAGTCTATTTATTCCAAGAATTGAGCGGATGAGTTACCTATTTTTGATAAAACCAAATATAAGGAAATGAAAAAATTAGTATTAGTTGGCCTTATGGCTTGTTCCCTGGGCTTAAACCTCAAGGCCCAACAAAAAACGGATAAGATAGAACAAGGGATTTTTAAACCTACTGATGAATCCTTAAAACAGTATAAATATCCAGATTGGTTCAGAGATGCCAAGTTTGGAATCTGGTCGCATTGGGGCCCTCAGGCAGTTCCCAGACAGGGTGATTGGTATGCCAAGAATATGTATGTTCAGGGCAGTGCGCAGAATAAGTACCACGTGGCAACTTATGGTACGCCATCTAAATTTGGATACAAAGATATTATCGCTTTATGGAAAGCAGAGAAATGGAACCCTGAGCAGTTGATGGCCTTATATAAAAAGGCCGGTGCCAAATATTTTGTAACCATGGGCTCGCATCATGATAATTTCTTCCTATGGAACTCCAAAATCCATAAATGGAATTCGGTAAATATGGGGCCACACAAAGATGTAGTGGGTTTATGGCAAAAAGCGGCTAAAAAAGAAGGACTCCGTTTTGGCGTTTCCGAGCACCTTGCTGCTAGTTTTAACTGGTTTCAGCCAAGTCATGGTGCAGACAAAACAGGGCAATTTGCAGGAATTGCCTACGATGGGCATGATCCGAAATATGCTGATCTTTATCATCTACCTGCAGATTCGGCTGATATGAAAGAGTGGCTGACCAATAATCCGGGCTGGCATAAACAATGGTTGGAAAATGTTAACGAACTAGTCGATAATTATCACCCCGACCTACTTTATTCGGATAGTAAACTTCCTTTTAAAGATATAGGGCGTACAATGGTTGCGCACTATTACAATCAGGATATGGCCAAAAATAAAGGCAAACTAGAGGCAGTATATACGCCAAAAGAGCCATCTGAAGGTAAATGGGCACAAGATGTAGAACGCGGAGTATTAGATTCGATCAGCCCGTTTCCGTGGCAAACCGATACTTCAATAGGAGATTGGTATTATAGAACCGGGCAAAAATATAAAAGTGCGAATGAAATCGCCCAGCTTTTGATCGACATTGTAAGTAAAAACGGAAATCTTTTGATCAATGTTGTACAGACTCCAGAGGGAGACCTGGAACCGGATGTTGTTAAAATTGTTACGGAAATTGGCGACTGGACCAAATTGAATGGAGAAGGTATTTATGCATCGAGACCATGGAAAGTATATGGAGAAGGCCCATCTACCATTAAATCAAACCAGAAAAAGGGCCACTTTGGTGGCTTAACCGACTCAGGTGAATATCAATCTACGGATATCAGGTATACCACAAAGGAGGGTAATCTTTTTGCTTTCTGTTTGAATGTGCCAAATGAAAGCATCAGGATGACCTTACTTGGGCGCAAATCGAAATACCTGGAGAAGCCCATCACTTCGGTTACGCTACTGGGCGGTAAGGGTAAATTAAAGTGGGTGCAGGAAGATGATGCCCTTGTAATTAGCAAACCCGCAGATTATCCGGCCTGGTCGGTAACAGGTTTCAAAATAGAATTCAAAAAATAAGGAGAGCCGCTCACATTTTAAAGTGAAAAATGAAAAGATATTGTTTAGCACTGGATCTCGTTGATGATCCAAAACTCATAGCGGAGTATGAAGCTTATCACCTTAACGGTTGGCCTGAAATTAAGCAGAGTATTATCGAGTCGGGGGTTTTGGAAATGGAAATATACCGCATTTCGAACCGTTTGTTCATGATTATGGAAACGGAGGATGATTTCAGTTTTGAAAAAAAAACAGCTATGGATATTGCTAACCCTAAGGTGAAAGAGTGGGAAGAACTGATGTGGAAATATCAGCAGGCATTACCCTTGGCAAAGCCTGGAGAAAAGTGGCTACTGATGAAAAATATATTTAAGTTAAACGAATTGTGATATGAAAAAACCGAACGGGAACATGCACACCGGATATATTTGATCTCCAGCTGGCCTCGCAATTTTGGACTGAAATGCAGCACCGTGGGTTAATCGAAACGGAATCATTTAATTACAGTATCTAAGTAATAAACCTTAGGTTTTACTTAAAAGCAAAAGGAGAATGCTCTTAGAACATTCTCCTTTTGTATTTTCTGTTAATCAATGAATTGTATCTGTTGTACCAGGTAGGCCTTTCCAAATTTCTGCGGATCGTGTACCACTGTTGCTTTAATGGCTTTCCATTTTGGCCGTTGTCCTTTTTGCCAGTTTGCACGGATTTCCTGTGCATTTAGCCAGATTTCTTCAAGTTCGTTCTGTACGGTACTGTTTTCATAAGTGAGCTGCAACTTATCTGGAACCATATAATAATTATTTCCTGTTTTGCTTAGTCTTATTACTGGTCCGCCAGGTACATATGAAGTAATCAGCTGAACAGGAAATGATTCAGTTCCTTTGTATTGCGCTTTGCTAATTATCTTTTCGAAAATAAAGTAGTATTCAGGTCCGTCTTGAAGAGGCTCTTTATCGCGGTTGAATCTGGCTTTAACACGGTAAGAATAACCAGGTTCTCTTTGATCAAAACCCCATAACGAAGCACCAGCATCAACATTGCCTGGCAGCTTTAAAAGCACATCATTATCTGCAGCATAACGAGGACTTACCAGCAGTTCAACTTCCTGCCCATTTTTTAAGTTCAGCGGACCATATCTTTCTGATTTTTTACAAGAAACAAGTGCAAAGGCAACAAAAAGAAAAAGTAGGTTTTTCATAGGTGAGTGGTTTTTAGATTAATGGTTCTTCATAAAACGTAAAAACACCCCTAAGCGCTACAACAGATTGATAATCTTTCGGGTTATTGTTAAATATTCAAACTGATAATCTAGCTAAACCTTAAAATGTGCTAATAGTCCCGTGTTTTGTATAAATCGGTCTTAGTGTGCTACAATACCTTTGTTATCAATATTTAACAAAGAAAAAAATGTCGAAAATAATTTTAATTACCGGTGCTTCACGTGGCTTTGGTAAAATCTGGGCAAAGGCCCTTTTAGAGCGTGGCGATAAAGTAGCGGCAACCGCAAGAAATATAGCAGATTTAAATGATTTGGTAGAAGCTTATGGCGATGCCGTGTTGCCGCTTCAATTGGATGTAAACGATAGAGATGCCTGTTTTGCTGTAGTTGAAAAAGTTAAGCAGCATTTTGGCCGCGTTGATGTATTGATCAATAATGCAGGATTTGGTTTGTTTGGCGCCATAGAAGAAACGACCGAACAACAGGCCCGCGCACAAATGGAAACCAATTTTTTTGGTCTGCTGTGGGTAACACAAGCAATTGTTCCGGTAATGCGCGAACAAAAAGCCGGACACATTATCCAGGTTTCTAGCTTCCTGGGCTTGGTGAGTTTGCCCGTGCTGGGTTTATACAATGCCTCAAAATATGCGGTTAACGGCTTAAGTGAAACCTTGGCTACGGAAGTAAAAGGTTTTGGCATTAATGTAAGTTTAATCGAACCTAATGGTTTTTCTACCGATTGGTCGGGTGCTTCAGCTTTCCAAACAGCACCGCTAGAAGCATATGCTCCAGTTAAAAAAGCATTTTTTGATGCTTCAACACCCGATGGTTGGGGCAAACCAGAAGCGACAGTACCCGCTGTATTGGCATTGATCGACAGTCCTAAACCTCCTTTACACTTCTTGTTGGGCAAAGTGGCTCTACCAGTTGTTAAACAGGTTTATGCAGAACGTTTAGCTGAATTTGACGAATGGGCTGAGGTAGCGGCCAATGCACACGGTCATTAATAAATCATTTAAAACCTTTAACTACAAGCTGTACGGGGTAATTGTGTAGCTTGTAGTTAATTATTATTCAAAGGGATGAAACACTATAAAAATTTAGCCGAATTACACAGAGAAAATGCATTTCCACCGCCCGAGAACCCATTGTTTAGCATTTACAAGTGTGACAATAGGTGTACCATCGGCGACCGGGAATTTACGAGCGATTTCTATATGATCGGTTTTAAAAAAATTATTGCAGGACAAATCCTTTATGGCCGTACAAAATACGACCACGAAAGTGGTTCGATGATGTTCTTTAAGCCCAATCAGGTAATAGAAATAAAAAACCTGGAGATGGAAGAAGATGGTTTTTTGATTTTTATTCATGAAGATTTTTTAAATGGACATATGTTGCATGATACCATCAAAAAATACCACTACTTCGATTACGAAACCAACGAAGCCCTGCATCTCTCGCCCAGCGAAGAAAGCACAGTATGGGAGCTGTATCATAAAATTGAAACCGAATACCGAAACAACCAGGATGAATATAGTCGTGAATTGATTTTGGCTAATGTAGATACTTTGCTTAAGTACAGTCAACGTTTTTACAAAAGGCAATTTCTTAACCGTACAGAAATTTCGGGCAAAACAGTAACCCGGTTTAATGAAGAAATAAATAAATACGTTGCTAATGGATTATTGGCTACTAAAGGTTTGCCATCAGTGCATGATATGGCAGCGCGTTTAAACATTTCGGCAGGTTATTTAACAGATGTTTTAAAACAGGAAAGTGGAAAAACAGCTTTAGAACATATCCATATTTACCTGATATCTGAAGCAAAAAACCGTTTGATCGGTGAAAACAGGTCGGTTTCGGAGATTGCTTATGCATTGGGGTTTGAGAACCTTTCTTATTTCTCGCGTTTATTTAAAAAAGAGGTTGGTATTAGCCCTAATACGTTTAAAAAGCAGTTGCTGAATTGACGTTTTCGATGTTTTAACCACAGAATACACAACGACCACAAAGTTAGGCATAGGCTTCTGTTGGTGAGGATTTGCAATCCGTTTTTTAGCTATTTATTTGTCCCGCAGATTTAGAAGATTAACGCAGAGGGCACCAAGGCATGTTTTGTTTCTTTGGCGCAATAGACTCCGGACCTCTGACTCCCAACTAGCCTCATCTCCATTCTATATTTTCTTTCCTATAACCACTAAGGCACAGGGCGTACAAAGGCATATTTGTTTCTTTGCACGATAGACTCTGGACTCTAGACTCATGACTAAAAGAACCACTCATCCCCGAAAACCCTACGCTCCTGTACTTTATCTTTTTTCTTAAAATTAGTTTTCGTTGCTTTGTTTGGAACAGAAAATTTTTGGAAAAGAAACCCTACATATCGCTTTATTGGAAATGTCAGCTAATTGGCTGGTCTGTGGCCGCTTTGTATTGGGCATGTCAAGGTTGGTCTGCAGCTGGTAATTTCAGATTCGATATGGCTGTTGTACAGTTTGTTTCGGATGTGATCATGTACATTTTGATTACCCATTTGTACCGTAATTTTGCAAATAAAAACCATTGGCATGACCTGGCGCTTCAGAAACTGATCTGGCGGATGTTGATCGTTATTTCAGTAATGGGTGTTTTTTATGCCATAATTACGGTTAGTAAGTTGTACCTGGTGAGATTACTGTTTCTAAGCCACCCACACCAGTCGTTTGCTGGTTTTTTTAGTTTAAATGCAGTAGGTATTTTTGTTGCTGGTATCCGCTTAATGGCCATATGGCTTTTAGCCTACCACCTTTACCACTACGCAAAACGGGAAATGCGGTTATCAGTAGAAAATGCCAGATTGGAGCTTAGCTTTAAACAGTCGCAACTGGATAATCTTTCTGCTCAGTTAAATCCCCATTTTTTGTTCAATGCACTCAATAACATAAAATCTTTGGTATATACCCGGCCCGATGCAGCGGGTAGGGCAATCGATCTGCTAAGCGAACTGTTGCGCAGTGGATTGTATAAAGGCAGCGCCATGCTGATCAGGTTAAATGAAGAAATAGACCTGGTGAGAGATTACCTGGAGTTAGAAGGTTTCAGGATGGAAGAAAGATTACAATACGATTTGGATATCGATATTTCGCTCTCTGCGCTGATGGTGCCACGCTTATGCATTCAAACATTGGTAGAAAATGCGGTAAAACATGGAGTTGCACTAGAAAAGCAGGGTGGGAAGATTGAGGTAATAATTAACGAAAAGAATGGATTGGTAAGCATCCGTGTTTTAAACCCTGGCAAGTTGGAACCAAATAAAACGGTGGCAGGCATAGGACTGCAGAACCTGAAAGAACGGCTCGATCTCAGTTACCAGCACCATGCATCTTTCAGCCTGTATGAAATGGAGCAAAAGGTTTGCGCCGAAATTAAAATCCCAATCAGATGAGCAACATTAGAACACTGATTATTGACGATGAACGTGGCGCAAGGCAGGAAGTGATAAGGATGTTAAAAAGCTATCCGCAGGTTACGGTATTGGGTGAGGCTGCTAATGCCGATGAAGCCGAGCAACTTGTCGGGCTTTTAAAGCCCGACCTGATTTTTTTGGATATACAGATGCCTGGCCGTTCGGGTTTCGACCTGTTGGAGAATTTGGTACATGTGCCGCAGGTGATTTTTGTAACGGCATTCGACAGTTACGCGGTGCAGGCTTTTGAAGTAAGTGCTATGGACTACCTGATGAAGCCCATACGGGAGGAACGCTTTAAAAGTGCAATGGATAAAGCCATAGAAAAGATCGGTGCGAATGATGGAGCAGCTGTTTTTATAAAGGATAGGAGCAAACACCACCTCATTAAATGGAAAGATGTGCATCTGATCGAGTCGGTAGAGAATTACGCCCGCCTCTTTTTCGGGCAAGAGCAGGTATTGCTCAAAACCTCCTTAAACAAACTCGAAGAAAACCCTGATTGTGAAAGATTTTTTAGAGCCGGCAGAAGTATATTATTTAACCTCGACTACATCAGTTCGGTAAAAAAAGATGATGAGGGGATGTTTGTAGAACTTAAAACGGGAAATTTAATCAGAATATCAGAACGGCAGGCTGTTAAATTACGGAGCCTCATTAAAACATAAATTGTAATTTTTTGATCATGAAAATAAACCTAGTAAAACTGGGTATGGCTGCGCTATGCCTCGTAATGGGCATTGAAACCTTTGCACAGCGAAAACTAACCTTGCCAGATACCACTAATTATATCATCAACGATAGCGTGATGATTAAAACAAAATACGGCATTACTTTATCTGCTGTAGTGGTGAGGAAAAAAGGTATGCCGCAGAAATTACCTGCCGCACTCTTTTATTTTATCTATTCCAACACCAATAGAAGTTTGATGGAGGCCAAATACGCTGCCGATCATGGTTATGTAGGCATTGTTGCTGATGCCAGAGGGAAACGGCTCAGTCCCGATAGGCCCGAACCTTATGAGCATGAAGCACAGGATGTGAACGCGGTTATCGATTGGATCACCAATCAATCATGGAGTGATGGCAGGGTTGGCATGTATGGAGGAAGTTATTCTGGTTTTGCACAATGGGCCGCCACCAAGCACCTGCATCCGGCGCTTAAAACCATTGTACCTTATGTAGCTGCAATTCCAGGGCTTGGCTTACCCATGGAAAATAATGTTTTTTTAGCAGCCAATTATCAATGGGCATTTTACATCACCAATAACAAATACACGGATGATGCTGTGAATAACGATAATGCCCGTTGGCACAGGATGCGGAATAACTGGTGGGAAAGTGGGGCTGCTTACAATAAGATCGACAGCATTGACGGTACACCAAATCCATTGTTACAGAAGTGGCTTAGTCACCCCGATTACGATGCCTACTGGCAGTCGATGGTGCCTTATGGTAAAGATTTTAAACACATTAATATTCCAGTACTTAGTATTACCGGCTATTATGATGATGGACAGGTTTCGGCATTGGAATACCTCCGCGAACATTATAAGTATAATCCCTCGGCCGAACATTATTTAATTATAGGCCCTTATGATCATTTTGGATCGCAGATAGGTGGAGTAGCCAAGCTGAGGGACTATAAGGTAGATTCAGTAGCACTAATCAATACCCGTGAAATAACTTTCCAATGGCTTGATTATATTCTTAAAGGCGGAAAGAAACCTATACTGTTAAAAGATAAGATCAATTATGAGGTAATGGGCGCAAATAAGTGGAAACATGCTGCTTCATTGGTAAAAATGGAAGATCACCGTATCCGATTTTATTTAGATAGTATAAACGGAACGATGCTGTTATCGCAGCAAAAGCCAGCTGAACAAGTTTTTATGCATCAGCAGGTCGATCTGGCAGACAGAACCACATTCTATAATGATTATTACCCTGATCCGATCATCAAAAAAGAGATCGACAGATCCAATGGACTGTTTTTTATCACGGAGCCATTTAGTCAAGCCATTTCAGTATCAGGTGCACTAGAGGGACAGCTTAAAGCCATCATAAACAAAAAGGATATGGATGTAGGCCTGGTTCTTTATGAAGTTACGCCCTCAGGCGAATATTTTCAGCTTTCTTATTATTTAGGAAGAGCCAGTTACGCATACGATATGAGTAAAAGAAACTTGCTTAAACCTGGGAAATTAGAATCCATACCTTTTTATAGATCGAGAGTATTCAGTAAGCAGCTGCAAAAAGGGAGCAGATTGCTTTTAGTGCTCAACATTGATAAAAATCCTTTTGCACAGATCAATTATGGAACCGGTAAGGATGTGAGTAAAGAAACGGTAAAAGATGCAGGTACTCCACTCAAAATTAAATGGTCTACACGGAGTTTTATTGAGCTTGGTTTTTCGGTAGATGCAAAAAGTTTGTTTAAATAATGTAGCGGGTCTGGATTTGCAATCCAGACCCAAGTACTATGGATTTGCAATCTGTTTTTTAGTTATTTATTTGTCCGGCAGATGTAGAAGATGAGCGAAGAATTAATTCCATCATCCAACTTACATTTTCCATCCTCTAACCACCAAGGCACGAAGCGCACAAAGACATTTTTTTTGAACAATAGACTCCAGACTAATCCATCATCTAACCTAAATTTAAACCAAAGCGGTTTGCGGCGCTCTGGTTTAAGGTTTAAGATTATAAATTATACATACCACCATCGGCAATAAGTTCTGATCCTAAAATGAACGATGAGTCATCCGAAGCAAAGAAAGCGATTGTTTTAGCAATTTCTTCGGCCTGTCCGAATCTGCCAACTGGTATCTGTTTCACCAGGCTTTCGCCCATTTGCTGTAAATCCTCGTCGCTTAAGCCCAATTTTTCCGAACTGTGCAATGGTGTGCCAACAGGACCGGGGCTAACAGCATTTACCCTTATTTTTCTTGATGTTAGTTCAGCAGAAAGATTTTTGGCCAAAGTTAACAAGGCGGCTTTACTTGCTGCGTAGACTGTTGCACCTGCCATTCCGATGTGTGCATTTATCGAAGTATTTAAAATAATTGATCCACCTTGATTAACTAGTGGCAGCAATTGCTGTAAACTAAAATAGGCGCCTTTAAAGTTGATGTTCATAATCTCATCAAACATCTCTTCAGTCATATGCGCTAACGTATTAAATTTTCCAATACCAGCATTAATCACTACAATATCTAAAGTTGGACTAATGGTTTTTACCTGATCGGCCAGTTTTGTAATTTCTTCCATATAAGCGCTGTCCGAAATAATTCCATATGCATTTTCGCCAAGTTGGGCAATCGCATCTTTTACCGATTGTTCATTTCTTCCGGTAATAATCACTTTGGCGCCCTGAGCTAAAAAATCTTGCGCTGTTGCAAAACCTATACCGCTGTTTCCGCCTGTAACGATTGCGGTTTTTCCTTCTAATTTTTTCATTATCTTTATGTTTTAATACATCAAAGAGACGGCTAATTACATTGCTCATCAAGTATGTACTTTTTGGTTCGGTACGCACTTTTTTGTACGATATGACCCCAGATTCTTTAAATCCCCGCATCAATTTTTTATATGACAAAAAAAAGACAAGCCGAGTATACCTGTTCGATGGAAGCGGCGCTAAATGTAATAGGAGGTAAATGGAAATTGACTATTTTGAACAGGCTTTTGTCTGGTCCGAAAAGGTATGGTGAACTTCATCGTAGTGTTGCAGGTATAACCGAAAAGATGCTCACACAGCAGTTAAGGGAGCTGGAAGAAGACCAGATCGTTGAGCGAAAAATCTATCCTGTTGTTCCACCCAAGGTAGAATACTCTTTTACCGAATCGGGAAAAAAGCTGACTGATGTTTTTAAGGCTTTAGAAATCTGGGGCAGTAACTTCCAACACCGCATCAATCCAACTCTGGGGAATGCAGATCATGATAAAAACTGTTATTCTTTCAAAGATGAATCGCAACTTACAGAACTTATTGAGCGCACCTAGTTTATTATAGCACTAATGTTCCCATAATTTAGATATTTGCAACTGCTAATAATTTAAATGATGAAGCCTTACCTGCAACTTTTCGATTTTTCTAAGAAAATAAATTATAAAACTGAAATTCTTGCGGGTTTAACGGTGGCCATGACGATGATCCCCGAATCGTTATCATTTGCTATTCTTGCAGGTTTTCCTCCTTTAACAGGTTTATACGCCGCCTTCATTATGGGATTGGTTACGGCTGTTTTAGGGGGCAGGCCAGGTTTGGTTTCGGGTGGGGCAGGTGCAACAGTGATTGTGCTCATTGCCTTAATGAAAACCCAGGGTATAGAATATGTTTTTGCGGCAGTTGCTTTAGCAGGCGTAATCCAGATTATAGTGGGACTGTTTAAACTCGGGAAATTCGTCAGGCTGGTTCCACAGCCCGTAATGTTTGGCTTTGTTAACGGTTTGGCGGTTATTATTTTCATGTCGCAATTGGAACAGTTCAAAACCCTTGTTAACGGCAGAGTAGAATGGCTGAGTGGTACTCCTTTATATATCATGTTGGCTTTGGTATTACTCACCGTTGCAATAGTGATCATTCTCCCTAAAATAACCAAAGCCATTCCATCATCATTAGTGGCTATTATTGTCGTTTTTCTTATCGTTTTATGTTTTGGAATTGATACCAAACTGGTTAAACATATTGCTTCAGTAAATGGTGGGTTCCCTCCATTTCATATTCCGAAAGTGCCGTTGAATCTGGATATGCTGAAGATCATTTTTCCTTATTCGCTCATTATGGCAGGTGTGGGTTTAACGGAGGGCCTGCTTACGTTGAATCTGGTTGATGAAATTACAGAAACCAAAGGCGATAGGAACAGAGAGAGTATTGCTCAAGGAATTGCCAATATTGCAAACGGCTTTTTTACGGGCATGGGCGGCTGCCCAATGATTGCCCAAACACTGGTTAACCTTTCTGCAGGTGCAAGGGCAAGGTTATCGGGCATTATTGCTGCCTTAACTATATTGGTTATTATTTTGGTAGGCGCTCCGGTAATAGATCGTGTACCCATGGCGGCCTTGGTTGGTGTAATGATGATGGTAGCCATTGGCACTTTTGAATGGATGAGCTTTAAAGTGATAAATAAAATGCCTTCGCAGGATATTATCATCGGCATACTGGTGGCTGTAATTACAGTTTGGCTGCATAACCTGGCGCTTGCGGTGTTAATAGGTGTAATTATTTCGGCACTTGTTTTCGCCTGGGAAAGTTCTAAACGGATACGTGCCACTAAACATATCGATACCGGTGGTGTAAAAACCTACGAAATATTTGGCCCCTTGTTTTTTGGATCTATTGCCAATTTTAATGAGCTGTTTGATGTGGCTCATGATCCTCAGCATATCGTAATTGATTTTAAGCATAGCCGTGTTTTTGATATGTCGGGTATTGACGCGCTGAATAAACTAACCGAACGTTACCGTTCGGCTGATAAAAAACTCCAATTAAAGCACCTGAGTAACGACTGTAAGCGCTTGCTGAAAAATGCAGATCAGATTATAGCCGTAAACATTATAGAAGATCCTACTTATCGGGTGGCCACAGAAAAATAATCGATTTTAACCTTTCTGTTTTATGATATAAGGTACCACTATATCGAAGCTAATGTTATAATATATAATATGGTAAAGGGCTATCCTCATCCCTAAACAATTATTGTCGGTTTCATCTTTACTTCTTGATCTGTATTTTATGTTTTTACTAAAACGTTTAAGTACTTTAAGAAAATAGCAACATAAAATTGTTCGATTTATTGTTATTGCTGGCTAAAAATGTCCTTATAGACTGTTTTATAGGATGTTAATTTTTTAAGATATTCTGATAATATTTATTTTTTTACCTGTCTGACTGACAGTTATTTTAATAGAATTAAATATTATTGTGGTGTTTTATAAAAATTTCATAAAAATGACAATTTGTTATTAAAACGTTTTAGTATAGTATATATTTGAGTTAACCAAATGCTAAATTTTATGAGAACCCTTAACTATTACTACCGAAGTACCTGTCTCTTTAACCTAGGACATACTATGCCGTTTCCGAAAAAATAAGTTTTAGAAATCATTTTTTTACCAATTAAAAGATCCATTAACTATGCGATACTTATGGGCGTGCCTTGTCTTTTTTGCCGCGTTTACATTAAACGTTTTACCTGTTTTTTCGGCGGGCAAAAAAGTTTATAAAGGCCTAACAACCAATCTTTTTGTTCTGCAGGATACAACTAAAATTAAGTATGTGTCGCCAAAAGACTCTCTGAGGAAAGACAGTTTAGAACAAATTAAACTCAAAACAATTTACCGTAAATTGTCGGGAGGTGTACAGAAAGATGTTAAAGATCTTTCGCTGTTTCCCGCCATTTCCTTACAGCAAAACCTGAAAGGAAATTATGCGGGTTTGTACGTACAAGAACCATCAGGCGAACCCGGCGCTATCCAAAATATGATCATCAGGGGTGCTGCTACACCACTGCTTTCAAAGAAGGATGTATATGCCATACAGCCATTGGTGGTATTGGATGGAATCCCGTTAATCGGAGAGCATCCTTTTGCCTTCGATATTCAACAGTACGATTTTAACAGAATTGGTCCAGCTACTAATCTCCTTGCCGGAATTGATCTCAATAACATTGCATCTGTAGAGGTATTGAGCGATTTGGCAGGATCATCTATTTATGGCCCCAGAGGAGTAAATGGTGTTATCGTGTTAACCTCAAAAGCGGCTTCGGGCAATTCGAGGAGCATTAGCTTTAATTCATATATCGGTATGGTGCAAAAACCAACGGTTAATACCATTAATGGTAAATATGAAAATGAATTCAGGCAAAGGTTCTATGATATTTATACCACCAATGGCAGATATTCGGATGATGAAGAATATCCTGTTTATTTAAGCGATTCGCTTAATAATGTATATAGTGGTAAATCGAACTGGACTGATCTATACTATAAAAATGCACTGATATACGGCATAAATTTTGGCTTAACCGGAGGGTCGGACCGTGCGAATTTTAGATTTTCGTTAGGTAATGCCAAAAGCCAGAGTGTTGCCGATGGTACAGGCTTAGACCGCTACAGTGCCATGTTCAACATCAACATGCGCCCGGTTAAATGGTTGCTTTTCTCTGCCATGATTAACGGGAACAGGTTAAACCGCGACCGGAACAGAACACTTAGGGATCGGTTTGCGCAGATTAATTACTTTCCCGATCTGAGCGCTCCACCTGCGCCCAATAAAGATTATTATAGTACTTATTTAAATGAATACAAGAAAGGTTTTGATGATAATAAAACCAACCTGATCCAGGGTTATGCCAAATTGGTGGCTACACTGGGCAAGGTTAAATTATCATCGGCTTTTAATGTAGATTATAATGAAGGTTATCGCGATATATTTTATGCCAGAACCTTGTTGCAGGGCAATAGCTACGCCTCAAACTATTATGGTTTTAACCAGCGGTTAATGATTGATAATAAAGCAGCTTACGATTTCAAGCTTAATACCGCACATGATTTTCATGTAGAGCTAGGCCAATCGATGATGTGGGATATTTATAAGTATAACTATGCCTATGCGTATAAAGGTGCGAATGATTATATCAAAATTAACTTACTGAATTCTGATCCAAAATTGCCTAACGGCGGTGATAATCCGGATTATCTGACGCCAAGAGCATTTCCAAGAGAACTTACCTATCGCTTTTTAGATAAAACAGCGGATAACCTGTTATCATTTTATGGTAAAGTAAACTACTCGTATAATGATAAGTACTTCTTATCCGGAACATTGCGCTTAGATGGATCATCTAATGCACAACCTACAAAACGCTGGTTTTATTCTCCGGTAATTTCAGGTGCATGGAATGTTAAAAACGAATTATTAAAAGATATCAGATCAGTTGATGATTTAGTTTTAAGGGCAAGTGTTGGCCGTTTAGGCAGAACATTTACCTATGATAATTATGCCCAGGGGCCACAATATACTGCATCTGTTGGTTATACAGGCAATTTAACCGTGCCAGGATACAATGCTTTCGGTGTATTAACCAGGCCCTATTCTTTTGGTTGGGTGGGTTATGGCGTGCCATGGGCCTATTCAGATCAGCTAAATATGGGTGCTGATATAGCCATGTTAAAAAACCGCCTGCATGTTTCGGTCGATTTTTACACCAAGGCCGATAAAAACCAGTTGATCGGCATTCCATCGTACGCAGAATATGGCTACAAACAATCAATAGAAAGCGGAATGGATGTGAGCAATACTGGTGTCGATTTATCCATCCACGCATTGGTAATGGCTAAAAATAAATTCTTGTGGAATTCTTCATTAAATTTTAACCACAATAGCAATACCTTAAAAGCATTGCCACGAGGCTTAAATGAAATTATAATCGGAAACAGGTTATTAAGAGTGGGCGAACCGGTAGATCAATATTGGTTGTTGGAAAATGAAGGTATCTACACTTCTACTGCACAAGTTCCGGTAGTAAATGGTCAGCCGTTAAAATATAACGGACAGGCATTAAAGGCTGGAGATCCGAGATGGAAAGACCAAAACGGTGATCATGTAATCGACGAAAAAGACAAAGTACTAAAAGGGCACTCATTGCCAACACTTTCTGGTGGTTTTGATAACGCTTTTACCTATGGCAACTGGAGTTTGAGCACCAATTTATATTTCAATTTGGGCAGAAAGCTGATTAACCAGGAAATGGCCAGCCGCTTCGATTTTGTAAACCGCGAAGGTAATACTGATGTAAGCTCGGTGAAAGAAATTACTTTTTGGGAGAAACGTGGCGATTATAGCAAATACCCACTATACAATCCATGGAGCACCGTTATTCCTTACCGTGTAGATCAGGACCTTTTCTTAGAAAACGCGTCGTTCTTGAAATTGAGATCGGTATCTGTAGGTTATGAACTTGGCAACCTGTTGAAAAAGAGAAATATAAAGATTAATAAATTCTTCGTTTACGGCGCAGTAAGCAATGTATTTGTCATCACGCCGTACACCGGGCAAGATCCAGAGCTGGTAAGCTATGATGGCGTAGATACCGGCTACGGACAACCGATACCAAGAACATACACTTTAGGAGTTAAAATGGAATTATAATATGGAAATAGCTACTAAAAATACATCAATTACGATGAAAAATATATTATACGCATTTCTGCTTGCTGTGGTGGCTTTAGCCAGCTGCAATAAAGCACTGGAAACCGACTCGAGCAGGGTGGTGGGCGAAAAAAATATGTGGAATACGGTAGAGGATGCCCGTGCCGGAATTTTGGGGGTTTATGCCTTAACCAGAGCTGCACTTTCTGATAACAACAGCCACTGGATTTATGGTGATGTAAGACCGGGCGAGTTTACGAGCCCGAAAAGACAGGATTTAAAAGCGGTTATCAGCAACAACTTAAATGCATCTTATCCTGTGGTAGAGTCACTTTCTGATTGGACCAGGTTTTATGCTATTGTTAATGGTGCTAATGTTTTTCTGGAAAATATTGCACACGTTAAAGCAACCGATAAACGCTATTCAGATAATAACATGACAGTAGATATTGCCCAGGCCAGGTTTTTAAGGGCTTTTGCTTATTTCTACATGGTGCGCATCTGGGGTGATGTTCCTTTTATTATCTCGTCAAATGAAGGTGCTTTTGAGAATAAAGCCAGAGAAAAACAAGCTAAGGTTTTAGCCTGGGTAGAATCGGAAATATTAAGGGCTGCGGCCGATCTGCCATATATTTACAGCGGAAACGATATTCAGCAACCAGGCGACTATTATAACGAAGGCGGCGGAAGGTGGGGGGGGGCTTTGGCCACTAAAGTTACCGCTTATGCGGTGCTATCGCACGTTGCTGCCTGGAATGCAGATTATGCTAACGTTGCCAAATACACCAAATTTGTTGAAGATAATTATGGCAGAAGTGGCGGTGGTTTTACTTCTACTACCGATTTAAGCAATTCAAACGGTTTCTTCTACAATAAAAATAACCGACAGATGTTTGGCTTTAATTCAGATTATGGTCATATTGATGGTTCATCAACCGGGCATATTGAAGAGTTAACCCTTGCAGAGCCCATCATTACCAAGTCTGTTCCTGATATCTATCTGCCAAAAGATTCGATCCTAAAATATTTCAATTTAGCGAAAGATGAAAGATTCTCTATCGATACATTGGGTCAATCGAAATTCGACAGGTATTTCACCAATTTAAATGGTAAATATCCAATTTTCAGTAAAATCAAGGTTATTCAAGGTGGCGGTACAGATCCAAACTTCAGGTATTTTACCAGCGCGTTAATTTTTACCCGTTTAGAAGATATCGTATTGTTAAGGGCCGAAGCACTATCTGTCTTGGGCGATCAACAGGGTGCTACAGATGAGTTGAAGCAAGTAATGAGCAGACGCTTACCCACTGATACTGAAATAAAATTCGATTTCAGTAAAGATGATATTATCAAAATGATATTCGAAGAAAGGCACCGCGAATTATTGGGAGAAGGACATAGGTGGTACGACTTAATCAGATACAATAAAATTAAGCAGAACGATGCCAGGTTTATGAACCTCATCAATTCCGGAGGGATCTATTGGCCAATATCACGAAAGCTGATCTCTCAAAACAGTTTATTAACTCAGAATCCTTACTGGCGCTAAATAATATTGATATGAAAAATTTTATAAAATATATTGGTGTGCTAACAATACTCTTGTTATTCACTATCATTTATTCGGCTTGTAAAAAAAATGGAGGCTATTACGATGTAGAAGATAGCGCGGTACCCTATAATGGAAACATTTACGAATACTTAAAAAGTAAGCCAGGGGTTTACGACTCGTTAATTGTGGCAGTTGATAGAATGGGTTTGAAGAAAACCCTGACCGATAGTAATGTAACGCTTTTTGCGGTTACCAACCCTAGTTTTCAGCTGGCCTTAAGAAACTTAAACACTTTAAGAAAACAATCAGATAAAGACCCCTTGTTTTTATCGAATATTGATGGAATACAGTTAGACACTATGGTTTCTTACTACATCATCAGAGGCGTAAAACCGTCTGATTCTTTAAAACTGCAGGATGGACTTAATTTAACCAGTGTTAAAGTAGCCTATCCCATGCATGCTAAATCGGTGCGGGGCTCTGCCTCAGGCGAGGTAGGTGCCGGTCCGGAAGTGATTCAGTTTAGCAATACCAAAAAGAGCAAATTTATCAGAAATTGGTCTACAAGTACAACCGCATCAAACAATATCAAAACCAAAAATGGTATTGTGCACGTCATCAGTCCCGATCATATTTTCGGTTTCGATGGCTTTGTTACCCGCTTAACTTTTATTCCTCCTCCGCCAAACTTAATGGTTACTGTGGGCGGTACTTTTTCTGCCAACCGCGAAAATGGTGGTGGACCAACCAGTGGAGAAAACTCTAAAAAAGTTATCGATGGCGACGACCACACCAAGTTTTTATGCGATCTGCAAGGCTTTTTAACCATGCAGTTTAAGTTAAAAACGCCTGAGGTTTCTTCTGTTTACACGTTAACCTCGGCAAATGATGCGGTAGAGAGAGATCCGAAAGCCTGGACTTACGAAGGCTCACAGGATGGTATTAACTGGACCGAGCTGCACCGGGTAACTAATTTCTTTTTCGAAGAAAGGTATCAGCAAAAAGTTTTTAGATGTACCAATACTACAGCGTATCTCTATTACCGCTTAAATATTACCGAGCTGAGAAGCGGGGGTACCTTCCAGCTTGCAGAATGGACTATAAACAAATCGAAATAGGGTGATGGGACATAGAAAAAATAAAATAACGAAACTTATGAAGTCAATCGTAAAAATAGAAATGGTTGTGGTTCTGTTTGCATTGATCGCTTTTAGCGGATGCAAAAAACTGTACAACCTGCCAGAAGAAAAAGATTACCTGAGTAACAATGTAAACTTTAGCAATAAAATATTAGAGCCAATTATTGGCAGAACGAACCTAATGGGTGGTTTTAATGGCGATAACTCTACACAGCCGATAACTTTCGAAATTGTGAATGCAAGGTTTGGCGATGGAAGACCGGTTACTGATATTTTTCAGAAAGTGCCTACCTACGTGTTCACTGCTCCATATACAGGCTTAGAAAAAAGTCTGGCAGAAATAGAGGCTAAAAGAAAAATAGAGCAACATTCATTATTTGAAGTACGTTCGTCGGGAGAGTTTATACTGTGGGGGTCGTCTACCAACCAATTAATCAAACCTAGGCCAACCGACAGTACAAACTTCTCTCAGGATACCCGTTTTTTTGATGTAAAGATCAAAAACACCGGTGGTGAACGTTTGATCAGAGACCTGCAGATCAGACCTTTTAGAGAAAGACCTTATGAGCCTTCTAACGACTTTAATGCTTATACCGGTTTGCCTGCTCCCGATCCTAAATTTCCTTTAGATAAAAAGCTGAGGGATTATATCCGCCCATACTTAAACAACGTAATTGGCGCTACAAGCAACAAAAACCTGATCAGTAACAACGATCAAAAAGATGTAGTGGTATATATCCGTCCGTTTACAGGCGGCAATGGTCATTCACTCCGTATTAAAGCATTAAATAAAGATTCGGTTGAAATTAATCCATCGTCCTTTAACGAAACCGTTTGGGACAAAATGATACATGGTTTTAACATGCAGAAAACGGATAAATATGTTCAGTATGATGTAGCCTATCCGATTCCATTGGTAGAAATCCCAACATTTTACGCACCTGGAGGTTCAAGAGCCAAAGCACAGTTGAGTTATTCGAGAGGCGCTTTCGGTGGGGGGCGTATCATTGCCAATTTCGGGGTGGATTTTGCCATTTATCAGGCTGGAGATTGGGAAATTGTATTCCACTTCAAAACAGACAATCCAAAGTTTATCAACGAATAAGCAACATTTAAAGCTAATATTATGAAAAGAAATATACTTTTTTATACATTACTTGTAGTGTGTATAATGCTTGGCACCGGTGCTTTTTCGCAAGAGAAATTTAACCTTGTGAATGGTACCGTTGTTGATAAAGAAACAAAACAAGGCGTTCCGGGTGTATCTATTATTTTAGAAAGCACCAATAAAGGTTTAACCCAAACCAACGGTAGCGGAAAATTTTCGGTTAATGTACCGGTGGGCGCTACCTTAATATTTAAGTTTCTAGGTTACAACACACAACGTGTAAAAATTACCAATCAAAACAATATAACTGTAACCATTACTGAAGATAATAAAGAGCTTGATCAAGTGGTTATTGTGGCCTACCAAAGCAGATCTAAGCAAACCACAACCGGATCTTCTGTATTAATTCAGGCTAAAGAAGTTCAGGATATACCGGTTTCTAACGTCGAACAGCTTTTACAAGGTAAAGTACCCGGATTAAATATTCAGAACAACACCGGTGCCCCGGGTTTTAGAGGCTCGGTGCAGGTTCGTGGATTGTCGAGTTTAAGTATCTCGGGCAGTGGTAACGAATCATTTCTACAGCCAACCTCGCCTTTATATATTATTGATGGTGTTCCATTGGATGCAGATAAAGCGGCAGAGTTTGGTTTTCAGAGCCAAGGTCCTGGTGTGAGTCCGCTTTCATTAATCCCACAGGAAGATATTGAGAACATCCAGATTTTAAAAGATGCGCAAGCTACCTCTATGTACGGTTCAAGAGGTGCATATGGTGTAATTATCATCACAACAAAAAGAGGTAACTCTAAAGTTCCAAGAATTAGGTATGTAACCAATTTCTTTGTTAAAACCCCACCAAAACTCCGCGAAACTTTGGGAGGTAATTCAGAGAGATCGTTAAAAATCCAACAGATTATCTTAAATGCACAAAATGTTGATGATATCAGAAGAATTTCCAACACTTCATTTCTTGCCGACAGTTTAAATGCGTATTGGAACAACTCAACCGATTGGCAGAACGTGTTTTATCAGAACACTTACAATCAAAGTCATAACCTCGCTTTAGATGGTGGCGATCCTAAGTTTAACTATAAGGCGAACCTGGGTTACTACACAGAAAAAGGAGTAATCAAGAATACTGGCTATAACCGTTACAATTTAAACATGAACATGGAATTTAAACCAAACGATAAATTTAGGTTTTTTGGTTTCATTAATGGTTCAGTAGGAAAGCAGAATAAGGGTAATGGTGTAGGCCTTTTACAATCGGGTGTGGCCGCAAACGGGCAGGTATCTACCTTACTGCCACCACCATCATTCTATCAGGCATCAGGTGGGGTTTTATCGGCATTGCAAACTTTAAACGATAACAACTCAAGAAACCTGAGAACCAATATTGAAGCACGTTATGAGTTTATTCCAGGTTTGGCCGCATCATCTACTTTGAGTTACGATTATACATCAGATACAGAATCGACCTTTACACCAGCAGCAGCAAATGGACAGTTTGCCAAAGTGTATGATTATGTAGGAAGAAATTTCCAGTTGTATAATAGAAATGGTATTACCTATGCCAAAAGCTTTGGCGAAAAACATAATCTTTTTGTAAACACCTTTAATGAAATTTATAAACAGGGTGCACAAGCTAGCATTACCCGCCAGGAAAGAACACCAAACGATCAGTTACAGGGCCCAATAGGTTACGATGCATACTACTCACGTGGCGGGGGAGTATTGTCCAATTATAAAAATGCAACCATTGCTTCATTTGCAGGTTCGGTATCATATGATTATGATAAGAAATACGTAGCAGAATTTTCTTACCGTTTGGATGGTACATCATCAAGCGGTCTGGAAAATCCATATTCTAAAAACCCTTCTATCGGTTTAAGGTGGAACTTTAATAAAGAGAACTGGCTGGCCGACATGAAATGGTTAACGTATGGTAGTTTAAGGTTAACATGGGGCCAAAATATTGTGCCTACAGGTAACCTACAGAGTATTTATGGCGTTTTTAACTTAAACGGTAACTTTAATAACAACCCAACAATCGGTATCGATTATGACATTGTTCCAAACCCTAACTTAAAACCAACTACAACTAGCCAGTATAATTTAGGTTTTGATCTGGGTTTATTTAACGATAAAATCTCTGTAAACTTTGATACCTATTTTAAAAAGGTTGATAATTTGCTTTTTGATAGGTTTTTATCCAATACCACCGGATTTAATAAGCTGGCGAGTAACGATTTAGGTATTGCCAATTATGGATCTGAAATAATGATCACCGTAAGACCTGTGGTTAGTAAAGATTTTGACCTTACGGTTTCGGTAAACGGTGCACTTAACCGCGATGTGCTGTTAAAACTTCCGGCTGAGTACAATGGTCAATACATTAAATTTGATGGCTCTGGTTACTTACAACATAACGTTTATCGTGTTGGCAGAAATACATTGTCAAACTATTTAAGGATAAACCAGGGCGTTTACAGAACAGATGCAGATGTACCTACCGATCCTGTTACTGGTAAAAGATATCAATCTAACGGGGCATTTTTCTTTGGTGGAGATCCGATTATGAAAGATGTAAACGGCGATTATATTTTAGATGGCCGTGATTATGAAGTAACAGGTAACTCACAACCGTTAATGACTGGTGGATTATCTACCAATATCAGGTATAAAAAATGGGGTTTAAATGTTTATGCCACTTACACGGCCGACAGAACCATCCTGAACAATGCGTTGGCCGATAGGATAGCCATTATGCGCGATCCATATTCACTCACATCGGTGGTTCCGTTAAACGATCTTAATATCTGGAAAAAACCAGGTGATGTGGCAAAATACCCATATCCCTATGATTATAAGAGATTTGGTCAGATTCAACCTTTGAGGGCCGATCAAACACTTTGGCAAGAAAGCGGAACCTATTTAAAAGTGAGTAACGTAACCCTTTCTTACATGTTCGATAAAAAGTTTATCTCACGTTTTGGAATGAGCAGTTTAAGAATTTACGCCTCTACAGATAACCTGATTACTTTTTCTAAGTACACCGGGCCGAACCCTGAAAACGTAACCACATTGGGCCGCGATATTTCTACAGGATACCCTGTACCACGTACTTATAATATTGGCGTACAGTTAGAACTTAATACAGGCAATTAATAGATATTATTATGAAAAAGTTTATCATTTATTCTTTGATTTTAGCAGCAACATTTTCATTGCCTGCTTGTAAAAAGTTTCTGGATATTCAACCTTTAGATAAGTTATCAGGAAATAACTTCTTTAAATCTAAAGAAGATGTAGAAGCTAATATTTACGATTTATCACGTATTGTGTTCGGTAAATTTAACGAAACACATTTTATAGGTGCAACGGGCGAATACCGCTCTGGCGAGGTACTTTACGAAAGTCAGTCTGATTTAGCACCAGCCCGCGAGTTTGTCGAGATTTTAGGTAAAAACAACCTGTTAGGTTTACTGTCGGGCAATCGCCCATGGGATTTTTACAATTTCAATAGAATTACCGATTGGACCGATTATTACCGTGCCATACAAGGTGCCAACATTTTAATGGCGAAGCTAGACGAAGGTGTACCCGGGCTTACCGATGTGCAGAAAAACCAGTATAAAGCCGAAGCTGCATTTATCCGTGCGTTAAGCTATTTTGTTATGGTAAGGTTATATGGCGATGTAGTGTATTATACCGATGCATTCCATTCAACAGCTTTGCCACGCGAAAACTTTGTTTCCGTATTAAACAAATGTATAGCTGATCTTAAAACCTATAAAAATCAGATCCCATGGACTTATACCGATCCATCCTTAAAAGGAGTTAGGGCCAGCCGTGGAAGCATTATTGCCTTAATTATGGAAATGAACATGTGGAATGCCGGTTTTGATGCAAATAATTCGAAGAAATATTACCAGGAAACTGCTGATTTAGGGCGCGAAATGATTGCCAGTGGTGCATACCGGTTATTGCCAATTACAGAATGGGCTACTGTAATTAAAGGAAGATCAGACGAGAGCTTATTCGAATTTTACCGCAGTATAAACTATGGTGATCAAAATACCAATACGGCACCAGTGGCTGATATGTTTTTGCATTACCCATATAAAAGGCCAGAATATACCCACCGTGTAAGTTTTGCTTATTTCAGGGGTGAGTACATGCAAAAACTTTTTCAGGATGGTAGCGATAAGAGAATTACCAGTTGGTTTAACGAAGATATTTTTGCCGATAACGGAAAATTTATGATGTTAAAATTTGCACAGAATTCTTTCTCTACAGGCGAAGAAGATGCCAATCCTGATAATACGTTTATGATTTTTAGGTATGGTGGCGAAATTTTACTGGCCGCAGAAGCACTTGCCGATTTAGGAGAAGATGCCGAAGCAATTAAGCTGGTAAATATGGTGAGAGATAGGGCACAAGCATCAAGATATGCTGGTGGCGGAGGCTCTACCCTGAAGGATTTTATTTTTTACGAAAGATCCAGAGAATTAATAGGCGAAGGACACCATTATTTCGATTTGGTGCGCACCAAGAGGATTTTAAGCAGCCAATGGTCGTACAATGTACTTACTTCAGATAAATTTAGCCGTGGCGCATGGACCTGGCCAATAAGTGGTAATGCCTTAAATAACAATCCGTTTATGCGGTTAAACGATTATTGGGTTAATGGTGGTAATTAATTTTAAATAGAAATTATACAAGATATGAAAAAGCTAATTATTGCATGTGCGGCACTTTTACTTGTTTTAAATGCCTGTAAGCGTGATGAGTACTATATAGATGGAGGTAAGGTAAAGGCAGAGTATGATGGGAATATGATGCAGTACCTACAAGCCAAAAAGGTTCCTTTTGACACCGTTGCGCAAATTGTAAAACTGGCCGGTATGGAGCAACAGTTCAGTTCAGAGAATTTCACCTTTTTTGCTTTTGATGATGATGTGGTGCGGAAAACGATCGGCAATATTCACACCAACGAAAAAGATAGAAACCCAAAATTCGAATCCTTAAATCAATTACTTTATGAAGCGGGAAGAGATACGGTAAAAACCCTCGATCAGATCAGTCCGGCCATTTGGCGGAAATACCTGCAACGTTATATGTTTAAAGGTGTAAACATGTTAAAAGATTATCCGCAGATCGATCTTAACCTCAGAAGTATTTATCCCGGCGCCCTTCACTACGATTATAACAACGATGTAGCCAATATTGGGGTCGTTTTTTACGATGCTAACGGAATTAAATATATCGGTTACAGGCAGCTTGTGCTCTCTTATATCCCCGATGTATCAAAACCGAACGATAACTGGTACCCAAGTTATGTCGCATCATCTGATATTAAGCCAACCAACGGAATGGTGCACTCGTTAAGGTACCAGGGTGCATACCTGGGGTTCAATTTATATGAGTTTTTTAATGATGTATATAACACTGGTTTAACACCAAGTAATAAATAATTAGCCTGTTATAATTTTAAAGAATAGAATCATGAAAAAAATAAAATACATGCTAATCGTGTTTTTTCTATGCTCCTTAGTTATACAGGGATGTAAGAAGGAAGAAGAATTAGGCGAAGACCCATATGCAGACGGTAAAGCACCACTAGGCATAACCATCAGCCAAACTTTACCACCTGTTCCATCAGAAGGGATTGTAGGTACTACTGTAACCGTACAGGCCAAAGGCTTAATGCCCTTTAAAGATAAGTTAACCTTTTTGTTTAACGGCGAAAAAGCAGAAGTGCTTAGCGTTACCGAATCTACTATTGTAGTTAAGGTGCCCGAAGCCGGAAGTACAGGAATCACCTCGATTGCTATTGGCGATCAGCTGATTTTAGGTCCGCAGTTTATTGTGTCGGGCCTGATCAAAAACGATATCACTTTTAAGGCAACAGCCGGAACAAATGGCTACGTAAGTCAGTTCTACGAAATGATTGATGGAAGGGCACTTGTACTCGGCGGTTTTAACAATTACAATAATAATGGATTCATTACACCGAATAATAGAATTGTAAGAACTTCTTTAGATGGCGATTACGACCGTACTTTTAGAACGGGTAGAGGCGCAAATGGCTCACTATCGAGAGTAATTGAAATTGGCGGGCGTTTTATCATCGCCGGTGGGTTTAGCGGCTACAACCAGCGTACAGAAAATATCAGCAATATAACCAGTTTATATCCTAATGGCGCTATTGATACCATTAAAATCCAAACCAAGCGGAAGCCAACTTTAACCGATACGGTTACCCAAAAATGGTTTCCTAAATTTAATGGCGGTACCAACGAATACATTAACCGCATTTACCCACACCAGGGTAAAATACTAGCAACTGGTAATTTTAGGTATTACGTAAAAAGAACTTACGATAAAGACAATTACGATTTTACCAGAGATACGGTAATTCTGGATAGTACCGAAATCCGCCAGATTTTAAGGTTCAATTTAGATGGTTCTTTAGATAAAACCTATCGTTTTAATACTGCAACCAATAAAGGTAATGTAAGTGCAAATGGGCCTATTGATACCTATATGCATACCGATGCGGCGAACCTCGAAAAATTAATGGTATTTGGGAACTTCAGCACCTTCGATGACCAGCCTGCGGTACGTATTTTAAGGTTAAATGCCGATGGCACTAAAGATCCAAGTTTTAACCCGGGCAGTGGGGTAGATAATGGAATAACATCACTTACCTACAATGCCACTACCAGAAAATACCTGATTACAGGAGCATTTACAAAATACAACGGTAAACCTGTATACGGGATGGCATTAATTAATGAAGATGGCAGCCTGGATGAATCTTTTACAGCTAAATTCTTTGAGGGCGGTTATCCTTATTTTGCACGCCAGCTTTCGAATGGGTTGATTGTAGTGAGCGGTGGCTTTAAAAAGTACAATAACGTAACCAGAAACGGTTTTATGGTACTTACTCCAGCAGGACTGCTAGCTCCTGGCTATAATGCAACCGGACCTTTTTCGGGCGGCCTTTCTGATGTGATTGAGACAAAATCTGCAGACGGTAAAAAAGCACTGTTATTAATCGGAGGTTTCAACCGCTTTGATAACCAGCCTTTCTATAACATCGTTAGGGTAACTATCGAATAATAATAACCAGAAGCCAATTAAATATAAACTAAGATGAGCATGACGAAAAAATATAAATTACTGCTGGGTTTAATGGCCACCGTAATTACAACAACCATATTTTCCTGCAATAAAGATTTCGATAGAAAACTTACAGATAAAGATGGTACCGATACCACAAAAGTAAGATACGGAAGCCGTAAGATCTTATACCTGGTGGTTGATGGTGCAAGAGGGCAATCGGTAGCGGCAGCTAATATTCCAAATATTACGGCCCTTTTACCACATTCAGTTTATAGTTGGGTGAGCTTAAATGAACCCGAAGCTACACAGAATGCCAGTAACTGGGCAAGCATGTTAACTGGCGTAAAAAAGGCAAAACACCTTGTAAATGATGATAACCTGACCAATAACAACCTGCAGAATTACCCTGTAATATTTAAAAGGATTAAAGAGAGCAGGCCACAGACCAAAATTGTAGCACATACCTCGTCTACAGTTTTTAAATCGCTAACAACAGGTGCAGATATTAGCACACTGGTAAGCAGCGATGATCTGGTTAAAGCTGCGGTAATTAACGATTTAAATACCGATACTGCCTCCGTAATTTTAGGCCACTTTACCGATGTAGATAAAGCCGGCGCACAATATGGTTACGATAATTCATTCCCGAACTATAAATCGGCAATAGAAAAATTCGATACTGGCGTAGGTGAGATTATGGCTGCATTAAAGAAACGCCCTAATTATATTAACGAAGATTGGCTGGTTATTATCGCTTCGAGTGATGGTGGTGCATTTACCCTCCCGCCCAATACCGATGATCAAACCATTTTTAGTAAACCGGCAAACAATGCTTTTGTTATTTACTATAGTGCTGCTTATAATAAACGGATCCTGGTAAAGCCTTTTACAGGTAACAGGTATTTAGGTAAAACCGTTAAAATGACTGGTACCCAAATAAGGGCTGAAGTGGCTGGCGAAGATGCAGGCGTTTACAACATAGACGATACCACTAAAATGACTATCGAGCTTAAAGTTAAAAAGAACCAGGAAAAGCTTTTTTATCCAAGTGTTTTAGGTAAGCGGAACGAATGGTCAAGCGGTCACCCTAGTGTAGGCTGGGTTATTTATTTAGAAGACCGTTACTGGTATTTTGAATGGAGAGGTACAAAAGATGGTGATTACCGCCAATGCAGGGGCGGCGATATTGTTCAGGGTAGATGGGAAAACCTTTCGGTTAAATTAGAACAACGCGGTAACCAAAGGTTTATCAGAACTTATACCAACGGAAAATTTAACAGCGAGTTAGAAATCACGGGGTCTGGTTCTTTAGCCAATTCTAATGCACTGAAACTGGGTTATTTAAATGGTCAGGGGCATGGAGAACCAGATTATTACGTAACCGATATCCGTTTCTTTAAACTAGCCGTACCAGATGGTGTAATTGAAGACTATTCTTGCGAAACATCCATCGATCAGAGCCACCCATCTTACAACTTTTTAGTGGGTTACTGGCCAGCTACCGATGGAAATGGCGATAAGATGATCGATCTTTCTTCACAGGCCCGCGATTTTAAATTACAGGGGCCATACGTTTGGGAAAATTTCAACGATTTAATCTGTCCGCCTTCAACCAGTTCCTTAGCGCTCCTTGTTCCGCAAACAACTGATATACCGGCGCAAATGGTTAACTGGTTAAAAATTGCCAATAACCAGCAGTGGGCGCTTGATGGCAGGGTTTGGTTAGACCAATAAACAAGAATATTGATAATTTAAATATCGAAAATGAAAAAAATTATATATACAGTATTAATGGGCTTAACAATCATGATTGTTGCCTATTCTTGTAAAGAATCTCAAATAGACGATTTGGATCTACCACCTTCGGCAAGCAGAAGTATTACTGGCGAAGGCATTGTTGTGGGAAATGTATCAATAGATAATCAGTTTGTTAAAGTTCCTTTCAAAATTTCGCTCTCGGGGGCAGCTGAAGAGGCTTTTCAGGTAGGATTAACCCTAAATAACGATACGGTAGCGCAATTAATTAATAATGGTGGTTTAACCAATGCTATACTCATGCCCTCAGCTGCTGTAGAGTATCCTAACGTAATTAATGTTGCTTATGGAACAGACAATGCAGAAGGAATAGCAATCGTTCGCCGGTCGGTATTGGAACGTTATTTTGGTAAGAAGGTGGTTTTTGCCTTAAAACTTTCAGCGCCTGGTAAAGGAAATAAAATTGCCAATGGCAAATCGAATATCCTGGTTATTATCAATACCGAAGAATTGTTAAAATCTACCGACATCCATTTTTTAAGTTTTCAGGGCGGAGGCATCTATAGCGTAACTCAGGGGTCTACTTACCAGGTAGGGCCTGCTGGGGTTACCATTCCATTGATTATCAGCCTGGATAATGCTCCTTCTACAGCCTTCAACGTAAAAATTAAGGATAATATAGATACCATTGCAACTTTATTGTCGGCAGGAACGCTCACTAATGCGATCCATCTCGCTGCAAAAGATTTTACCATCGATACCTTGGTCAGGTTTAATACTGGCGCGACCAGTGCTACAGTAAGGTTATCGATTCCATGGCCGGTGTTCGATGCAAATATTATGGCCAACAAAAAATTTGCCTTTGCCTTAAGCTTGAGCGATAATACCAATCACGTTATCCATCCTACTAAAGGAAAAGTAATCGTAGTGATTGATCCCAATGTAAACTTAGATAACAACTCTCCAATTATTGGAAAAGGAACAGGTTTAATTGCCAAATATTATACCAATACGCAATTGTCGCCAGACGACGGCCGTGAGCCTTTTGCAACCCGTGTAGATGGTACGATCGAATTCTCGGGCGATGGTTGGCCAGATAATGTAAAAAATACCGCTGGTACTTCTTTGAGCAGAGATAATTTCGCTACCAAATGGGTTGGAGAATTTTTGGCGCCAGTAAGGGGTGATTACATTTTCTATCAAACCCGTTGGGATGATGGATCAAGACTATTTATTAATGGAAAAGCCATTATAGATGATTATACCACACAGTGGGATAAACCAGAGCGAAAAGCAACCATTCGTTTAGAACGCGGTATCCGATATAAAATTGAAGCACATCACCGTGAAAATGTTGGTGGACAGCAGGCCTATCTCGAATATGAAGTTCCATCGGCAGGTATAACAGGTAAACGTGCCGTACCAAGAACACAATTATTTCCAACTCCTTAAACATGAATAGATATGAAAAGTAACATGAAAAGATTATTAGGTGTATGCTCGCTTTTACTACTTATCGTTGTGTTAACGGTAAAATGTAAAAAGGACGAAACCGTAGAGATTATTCCCGAAGTGGAAGAACCAAAACCATTGGTTACATTTGACTATGCCATTCCAAATCCGTTAAAATACCAGGAAGTTCAGTTTACAGCTACCCCACAAAATTATAAATCATTATTGTGGCAGTTTGGAGACGATAGTACCTCCGTAGAAGTTTCGCCAAAACATGTTTACCGTTTCCCGGGAACATACCGCGTGGTTTTAACCATTAGGAACGGACAAGGTTATTCGGCAACAAAAGAGATTAACTTAAAAGTAGTCGATCCGAATTTTGACCCAACCAAATATGGCGAGAATTACATGAAAACTATTGGGGGTATATTTTCGGTTAACCTTGAAGCAGGTGCTGGGCCCGATTCTGGCGAAGGTTCCAAAAAATTGGTTGATCAGGATATAAATACGAAATTCTTACAGGCAGGTTTTGATGGTACGCAAAAATGTACTTTCGAACTAAAGACGCCGCAGGTGGTGGGCGCTTATACGCTAACATCGGGAAATGATGCTCCAGACCGCGATCCAAGATTCTGGATTTTGCAGGGTTCGTTAGATGGTATCCAGTATACCGATTTGCATACGGTTACGGTATGCCCATGGGAGAATAATGACAGCAGCAGAAAACAGACTAAACTTTTTCACTTTGATAATTACATTGCTTATAAGTTCTATCGCCTTTACATCAAATCGAACAGGGGAAGCCGTGTGTTTCAATTGGCCGAGTGGACCATCAACAAAAAACAGCCTTAATTTAATATAGGTTTATGCACAATTTGAAAAATACATGGAGCTTAAAAACTCCATGTATTTTTTTGAGAATTGATTTTAAATGTCAGTTGGACAATTAAAAACCGGCTTCCTTGCAAAAAGTAAATTATATTTTATACTTTAGTAAAACGTTTAACTAACGTTAGATCTAACCAGAAATATAGTATCAGATTTCAATACACACAATTATGAACAAAACCAAGATTTTAAAATTTTTAAGCGTACTCGGCTGCATGTTTGTAGGCGGATTGCTAAAGGCACAGGAGCGGAAAGCCCCGGCTTATCCCTTAATTACGCACAATACCTATTTTAGCATCTGGTCTAACACCGATAAATTAAACGAATCTGCTACCCAACATTGGACGGGTGCCGACCATTCGCTACTGGGTTTGATTAATGTTGATGGTGGTATCTATCGTTTTTTAGGTAAAGAGGGTACCAGTTATAAAACAGTTGTACCTGCTTCAGATGAAAAAGGTTACGACGTAAAATATACAGAAACCGAGCCTCAGGGCGATTGGAAAGCAGCAAACTATGCTGCAGGCAACTGGCAAACCGGTAATGCACCAATAGGAGATGATGCTAAAAATGTGAAAACATTATGGAAATCGCATGATATCTGGGTAAGAAGAACCTTTAACGTAGCTAATCCTGCATCAATAAACGAACTGTTTTTAAAGATAAACCATGATGATAATATTGAGGTTTACCTAAATGGGAAGAAAATCTATACCAAAGAAGGCTGGACCAATAATTTCCAATACATTGCCTTAAGTAATAGTGATAAAAGTGCTTTAAAATCGGGATCGAATGTAATTGCTATCCACCTCATTAATACTGCTGGTGGCCGTTTTCTCGATTTTGGTTTAGTAGAAAAGCTAAAAGACAATGCCGAAAAAGTGCAGCTGGCTAAACAAAAAAGTGTCGATATCAATGCTACACAAACCATCTATAACTTTACCTGTGGTAAGATCGATTTAAAATTAACTTTTACCTCGCCATTGTTAATGAACGATTTAGGTTTATTTGCCCGTCCGGTTTCTTATGTTTCCTATCAGGTAAAAGCAAATGATGGTAAAACCCACCAGGTAAAAGTATACCTCAGTGCATCGTCAAACATTGCGGTTTATCGTCCTACGCAAGAAGTTACAGCAAGCAAATACAGCACCGCTAAATTATCGGTATTAAAAACGGGAACGGTTGAGCAGCCAATTCTTCAAAAAGCAAGTGACGATATGCGGATCGATTGGGGTTACTTTTACGTAGCGGCACCAAAAACCAGCAACGCCATCCAGTTTGTAACGGCCGAAAAAGATGCTGCCGATGCTTTTAGAAAAGGTAATTCCGCTTCTACTGCTAAACAAGGCAAAATGCTTGCATTGAATACCATTATCCCTTTTGGACCAGTAGGTAAGGCTCCGGTAGAAAAATATGTTGAACTGGGCTATGATGAAATTTATGCTGTTCAATACTTCAATAAAAATTTAAGGCCGTGGTGGAATACCTCAGGTAAAGAAACCATCGAAGCACAACTAACCGCTGCGGCTGATGAGTACAAAAACGTGATTCAGAAGTGTGAAACTTTTAACAAAACTTTGTATGCTGATGCCTTAAAATCAGGTGGTAAAGAGTATGCCGATTTATGTGTTTTAGGTTATCGACAGAGCATTGCTGCACATACTTTGGTAAAGAGTCCGCAAGGTGAAATTTTATGGTTATCTAAGGAAAACAACAGTGGTGGTTTTATCAATACGGTTGATGTAACTTACCCGTCGGCACCATTGTACCTGATTTATAATCCTGAACTGTTACAGGGCATGTTGAATGGTATTTTCTATTTCAGCGAAAGCGGAAAATATCCTCACCCTTGGGCAGCTCACGATCTGGGAACCTATCCGTTAGCAAACGGACAAACTTATGGGGAGCCAATGCCTGTAGAAGAATCGGGCAACATGATTATTTTAACTGCAGCAATTGTCAAAGCACAGGGGAATGCCAATTATGCCAAAGCGCATTGGAAAACCTTAACCACCTGGGTTGATTATTTAACCAAAGAGGGCTTAGATCCGAAAACGCAGTTATGTACCGATGATTTTGCCGGTCACCTGGCCCGTAATGCCAACTTATCGGTAAAAGCGATTGTAGGTATAGCCTGTTATGCGCAGATGGCCCAAACATTAGGTTATGATGATGTAGCCCAAAAATATAGGGCTATTGCCGAAAGTATGGTGCCAAAATGGATAGAAATGGCCGATGCTGGCGATCACTACGCCTTAACTTTTGATAATAAAAATACATGGAGCCAGAAGTATAACCTGGTTTGGGATAAGGTGCTGAAGTTAAACCTGTTTCCGCAAAAGATATACGAAACCGAAACCAAATATTACCTGACTAAACAAAATAGATACGGTATTCCATTGGACAGCAGAAAGGCCTATACTAAAAATGACTGGATCTTGTGGACCGCTACTTTTGCACCAACACAAAGAGAATTCGAAGCTTTGGTTCACCCGGTTTACAAACACGCTATCGAAACCGAGTCGAGAGTACCCTTGAACGATTTTTATGATTCAAATACCGGTATCCGCGATAATTTTAAAGCCCGGAGTGTAGTAGGCGGTTTTTACATGAAAATGCTTGCCGATAAATTAGCTGGCAAATAAATTTTACCCCTTAAAATAACAATTAAAGGCTCTGCATTTTTGTAGGGCCTTTTTTATGTTTGATAAGAGCGCGATCGTCATGCTGAATTTATTTCAGCATCTTTCCCGCTATAAAGACCCTGAAATGAATTCAGGGTGACGGCACGAATGGAAAAATGCATAAACTTAATGTAGGGTTGGCCATGGCAATCTATTCCTTAGTCTGTGTTCTCACAAACCGAATAAACAGCTTATGTATACTATTTGAGTAGCTATTAGAATTAGGAAATGAGTGGCTTGTGGTTCTTGGAGGTTTTCAGCCCCGCCATTTGCTGTAGCCCCGATGAAGAAAATCGGGACTGCCGCTGCTGTCGGGTTTAAAAACAAGGGTTTCTGCACCCAACAACCCCGAAAATGAAATGCTGTTTTGGCCCAATAGCCCCGGTTGCAGCGTTACCCTGCAGCAACGAGGTACGAGGAAGCGAAGCGTATAAGTGTAAAACGGGAAGGAATTTATTGGTTTGTACCAGCCTTGCGCTCCAAATGAAAATTGGTGTTTTTAAACTAGGAAATTATCCTATCGGTTGGTGTCTCACCGGCCGAAATAAAATCATTGCGTTTGTTGTAAGGTTACTTCTTCGGCTGAAATAGCTCATCGCAATGATGATTTATCTGATCAAAACTCAAACTCCAGCTGATTACTTTCTGGCTTTTCGATTTCTACATCATCATAAAAACGCGATAAGGTAATGCCCAAAAGCCTCACCTGTGTTAGGCCGATAGCGGCCTCCTCCAAAAGTTTAATCGCTTCAGCATAAATTACCTCTGCTTTGTTTATCGGTTGAGCAAAAGACCGGCTGCGCGTAATCAGTTTAAAATCGGCGAACTTGATTTTTAGGGTTACCGTTTTTCCGCTTAGTTGATATTTTTCCAAACGTTTGGCCACGGTTTCACTGATCTGTTTTAACAGATCGTGCATCACCGAATCTTCATTGGTATCTTCCGAAAAGGTATCTTCTGCACCAACTGATTTGGTTTCGCGATTCGACTGAACGGGGCGTTCATCAATACCACGAACAATTTTATAATAAAATCTTCCCGATTTCCCAAATTGGGCAACAAGCTGGGCTTCAGTTAATTTTTTTAAATCTGCACCTGTATTAATCTGCATGGCTTTCATTTTGGCGCCGGTAACTTTGCCTACCCCAAAGAATTTTTCAACCGGGAGTTTTTCCATAAAAGCCTCAATCTTCGATGGACCAATAAAAGTTAAACCATCTGGTTTGTTCATATCTGAAGCTACTTTGGCCACAAATTTATTGATCGATACGCCTGCCGAAGCGGTTAAGTTTAACTCATTTTTAATCGCATCTTTAATGGATTGAGCAATATCAATAGCCGATCCGATTCCGAGCTTGTCTTCCGTTACATCAAGGTAAGCTTCATCCAGCGAAAGGGGTTCTATACTATCAGTGTACCGACTAAAAATTTCCCTAAGCGCTTTCGAAACCGCGGTATAGGCATCAAAACGGGGGTATACGAAAATTGCTGTCGGGCAAAGCTGGTAAGCTTTACTGCTCGACATTGCAGAGCGGATTCCATATTGCCGCGCTTCGTAACTGGCTGTAGAAACTACGCCTCGGCTATCGGGCTTGCCACCAACTACTAAGGGCTTTCCCCGGTATTCAGGAAAATCGCGTTGCTCTACAGATGCATAAAAAGCATCCATATCGATATGAATTATTTTTCTTAAAACCGGTAGAGTTGAATCAGACATGCAATGATCTAAATTTCGTGATTTTTATCAGGATTATTGATCTAGATTTTTTTTCTTTACAAAATATGGAGAGAGCAATTCGTTTTTATAAAAATGCAAAGCACGAATGGTATGCCGATATACCGGAATGGGGCGGAGATATAGTCGATCTGCAAATGGTAGAGGGTGCCGATGAATTATTGAACTGGATAGCGATTGCCGGGGATGAATGCAAATTACTGATGGCTGATGCGCCTATTGAAAATGCCGAAATTTTAGATCTTGTTTATGTCCGCGAAGAGAATTTGGGCGGTGGTGGCGACTATCTGTTAGAAAAATTTAAAGGAGAATTTAAGAACCATAAACTTTGGCTTTGCCAGGTAACGGAATTTGTTTTTAAGCAATTGCCTGAACGGATTTATTTTAAGGAGATTAATTAAGTGTGATCATTAAGAAATAAGGATATTGGATTTTTATCATTGCGTTCGTCATCCTGAACTTGTTTCAGGATCCATTTAACTGCAATTCTTTTAATATTGATTCATCATAATTAATTTTCCAAATAGGATCATCGTGCAAAATACCCTGAAATAAATTACCTTCTGTGAGCTCGGTTTACTCCGTAGCTTTCCGCTTCGCTACAGGTCAGGGTGACGGTGGTTCTGGCTAGTATCAAGCTAATCCAACAAAACCTCTACTTTATTCAGTAGCGAGTCCATCTCAAATGGTTTTTCCATAAAATCATTTGCACCGGCATCGAGTGCAGATTGTCTGATGTCTCTACTGGCCGAGATCATTAAAATCGGGATTTCCTTAAACTGAGGGTCGTTTTTAAGCTGTTTGCATATATCCCTGCCATCATGTCCGCTCATCCAGATATCAAGCATAATCAGATCTGGCTTATTTTTTGCCGCCTCTATTACCGCCCCGCCATCATATGTAAATTCAACATCATAACCCATCACTTCTAAAATCATCGTCACAGCATCAACAATTCCTTCATCGTCATCGGCAATGAGTATTTTCTTATTTCCCATTTTGTAATTTTATTTCATATCGTTTTGTTTTGCAACCGGTAAATGAGATGATGATTAAAAGCGCATAATTATTAAAGCGGTAAAGATGCTTTTTGTTTTAAAAAAAATGAATATTTATTTAAAGAATTTTGAATTGGCCGACCGAACATTTTCGAAGCTGAATTTCACAGCCGATTATCTGGCCATATAAATTGAACACAAAATGTATAATTTTAAAGCTTATAAAATATTTCGGATATTTAAAGTTTATATTTACAGCATTAATTCAAATTAATTGGGTTCAATGGCCAAAAATGGATAGTATTAATATTAAGAAGTTAGCAGAAGCTTTAAATTTATCTACTTCTACAATTTCGAGGGCTTTTAGGGATAATAGTGACATTAATGCGGCTACCAAAGCGCGTATATTAGCCAAAGCAAAAGAATTAAACTATCAGCCCAACCACTACGCCAGTAATTTAAGGGAGCAAAAAAGTAAAACCATTGCCGTTATTGTACCCGAATTGGCCAATAATTATTTCTCACAGGCCATTCACGGTATTGAACGTGTAGCCAGAGAAAATGGCTACCATATTCTGATTTATGTAACTGATGATGATTATAAAAAAGAAGTAACTTTTATCCGCCATTTGCACAATGGTAGGGCCGATGGTATTGTAATGTCGGTTTCGGGAGAAGCTAACGATCATAATTACCTCAATAAATTTGGAAGTAAAAGGCTGCCTTTGGTGTTTTTCGATCGGATTTACGAAGATATTGATACCCCGAGGGTAATTACAAATGATTATAATAGCAGCTTTCTGGCAACTGAGCATTTAATAGAGCAGGGCTGCAGTAGAATTGCCTACCTGGTGGTGAATAAAAGTTTATCGATAGGTAAAACACGTATGCAGGGCTATCTCGATGCATTGGCTAAACATCAGATTCCTTTCGAAGAAAATCTGATCGTTGATTGCAGTAACAGTTACGAAGAAAATAGCATTATCATTAAACAGGCTTTAACGCAATTGAAACCCGATGGTGTTTTTACCTCAGTAGAACGTTTGGCCTTTGCTACTTACTATGCTTGTTACGATCTCAATATCAACATTCCCAAAGATTTAAAGGTGATCAGTTTCTCCAGTTTGGAAATTGCTCCTTTGTTAAATCCCTCACTCACTACAATCACTCAACCCGCTACCGAAATAGGAGAGGAAGCGGCTAAATTACTGTTTACTATTTTAGATGATCATGCCGATAAGAACCTGCCAAACGAGGTGGTTTTAGAGTCTAAAATTGTCAAACGGAATTCGACCGTAAACGGGTAAAAAAAAGCCCTTAAAAACGGGGTGATTTTCAGCTTAAAATTTCCAAAAATTTTTGTCACTTAGTGTAAAATACGCAGAATTCTGATCAATTTTCGGGAACGTTCCCGAAAGATGACCGAATTTTGATTCAATTTTTTCGGGAACGTTCCCGAAAAAAGTATCAAAAATGACTTAGTGTAATAGTTACACTTTAAATTAAAAGTTAACATTTTTAATTTGTTGGTTATCAATGTGTTGAAAATTTAAAAATTATTTAATGTGAATTTTTTATTGTAGCGAAAAGCTAATTTTTGCGCTGATTTTCTTGTTGATATTTTGGCGCGAAATATATTTTTTAAATAAATTTTGAAATATCATTAACTGCTGTAAATTAGGCCTATGTGTAAATCACTATAATATTTAACCAAATTTTTATACTTAAACGAGCTTCAAATATGAGAGTATTTTACCTGTTAAAACAGGGGCTTTTGGTGCTGTTAGTTTTTTCAGCATTAATGGTAAAAGCACAAACCGGATCGGTATCTGGTAAAGTGCTTGATGAAACCGGTCTGCCATTACCTGGCGCTTCTGTAGTTGTAAAAGGAACAACAAGAAGTACATCAACAGATGCCAATGGTAATTATAAACTAGCAGGTTTATCGAATGGTTCGGTAACGCTATCTGCAAGTTTTATCGGTTATCAAACCCTTGATAAAGCTGTAAGCATTTCAGCAAATGCTACTGTTAATTTTCAATTGGCACCCGATGCACAAAAACTGAATGAAGTTGTGGTAATCGGTTATGGTACTGCAGAAAAGAAAAACCTAACCGGATCTATTACTACAGTAAACTCGAAAGATTTTCAGAAAGGTACCATTACTACCCCTGAACAATTAATTCAGGGTAAGGTAGCAGGGGTGAACATTATCTCTAATAGTGGTCAACCTGGAGTAGGTAGCCAGATCCGTATCCGTGGTGGGGCATCATTAAATGCAAGTAACGATCCTCTTATCGTAATTGACGGGGTTCCCTTCAGTGGTAACGCTATCGGTAATGCGCCAAGCCCATTATCATTGGTCAACCCGAACGATATTGAAACCTTTACTGTTTTAAAGGATGCAAATGCAACAGCCATTTATGGTTCGAGGGCATCGAACGGGGTAATTTTAATTACGACCAAAAAAGGTGCATCAGGTGCACCGGTGTTTAATTTTAGCACCAACAATTCTATCGCTACGGTTGCTAAAAAGGTGGATATCCTTTCTTCAGGCCAGATCCGCGATTTTGTAAATGCGAACCCCAATGCAAGTTATGACGATGGTAAAAAATTTACTTCGTTACTGGGCAGTTCAAATACCGATTGGCAGGATGAAATTTATCAGAACGCATTTTCTACCGACAATAGTTTAAGCATTGCAGGTTCTTTTAAAGGGGTTCCTTACCGTGTTTCTGCTGGTTATTTAGATCAGCAAGGCCTTTTGATTACCGATCATTTTTCTCGTGGGACCGGTGCAATCAGTATTTCGCCAAAATTATTCCAGGATCATTTAAAAATCGATTTAAACTTAAAAGGTGCGTTAACCCAGTCGCATTTTGCTAATGCCGGTGCTGTTGGGGCTGCTATCCAGTTCGATCCAACACAATCAGTAAACGCAAAAAATAGCTTTGGTAACTATTTCGAATGGTTAAGAAGCGATGGTACGGTAAATCCGAATGCACCGCGCAACCCGGTAGGTTTAATCAGATTGAACGATAACAATGGTAATGCCGAAAGAAGTTTTGGTAACGCACGTTTCGATTACTCTTTCCACTTTTTACCAGAATTGCACGCTAATTTAAATTTAGGTTACGATCTGTCTAAAGGTTATGGTGATGTTCGTATTCCGGTTTATGCTGCACAAAGCATTTCAACTTCAGGATCATATACCCATTCTTTGAATACAGAAACCAACAAACTTTCTGAGTTTTACTTAAACTACGCACACACTGTAGAGAGTATTAAAAGCCGTTTTGATGTAACTGCAGGTTACGGATATTACGATAACTCAAAAACCGGTTTCAACTTTACTTCTTACAAAGGTACTGGCGAAGCATTGGTAACGCCTGTTTTCCCTTTTTCTACCGATCGCGATAAATTGCTTTCTTACTACGGAAGGTTCATTTATACTTTGGCTGATAAATATATTTTATCCGGAACATTAAGGGCTGATGCTTCTTCCAAATTTGCAGCGCAAAACCGTTGGGGCTATTTTCCTTCAGCTGCTTTTACCTGGAGAATTTCAAACGAGAATTTCTTGAAAAACAGCTCATCGGTTTCTGATTTAAAACTCCGTTTAAGTTACGGTCAAACAGGTAATAAAGATGGTATTGGCTATTACGACTACCTATCTAAATATTATGCCAATAGCAATACCGGCCAATACCAGATTGGTAATACTTTTTACAACTATTATACTCCGGCAGCTTACGATCCTGATCTGAAATGGGAAACTACTACCACCTATAATGCAGGCTTGGATTATGGTTTTATGAAAGGCCGTTTATACGGAAGTATCGATGTGTATTACAAAAAGACTTCTGATCTTTTAAGCAAAATCAATATTCCAGTAGGTACGAACTTTAACAACGAGTTAACAACGAATGTGGGTAATATGGATGTTAAAGGTGTTGAGGGAAGTTTAAACTTCTCGGCAATCAAAACCGAAAACACCAGCTGGGATTTTGGAGTAAACATTGCATACAACAAAAGAAAAGTAACCAATTTAACCTTAAATCCCGATCCCGCTTCGAAAGTTGGTGCAGGCGATATTACAGGTGGTACCGGTGTTACCTTAAAATACAATGCCGTTAACCAAATCCCCGGATCTTTTTTCGTGTACAAACAAGTATATAACGCAGATGGAAAACCTTTAGAAGGTGTTTATGAAGACCTGAACAAAGATGGCGTGATCAATACCAGCGATCAGTATTTTTATAAATCACCTGATCCAAATATTACCCTGGGTTTCAATACTTCCTTTTCGTACAAGAAATGGAGTTTTACTACCTCGCTTAGGGCTAACTTTGGTAACTATATATATGATAACGTTTCATCAAACTTTGGTGTCAGAGCGAATATCTTAAGTCCGGCAGGTGTAATCAACAATGCATCAACAGATTTTCTGGCAACCAATTTCCAGAACAACCAGTTCTTGAGCGATTACTATATTAAAAACGCTTCATTCCTGAAAATGGATAATGCGGGTATTTCTTACAACGCCGGCAAGTTATCTAAAACCGGAACAGCCTCGTTAAGGATATCGGCAAACTGCCAAAATGTTTTTACCGTAACCAAGTACAATGGTATAGATCCTGAGTTGAGCGGTGGTATTGATTATAACCTATATCCGCGTCCGCGCACGTATACTTTAGGTTTTAATGTTGGTTTTTAATAAGGAGACAAAAAATGAAAAACTCATTTAAAATAATATTGGCATCAGGTGTTTTATTGTTGTCATTAAATTCATGCAAAAAAGGAGATTTAAACGTATTGCCCACCAATGATGTTACTGCGGCAACCGTTTATGCTACTCCGGCAGGTTATAAACAAGGTTTGGTTAAATTATATGCGGCTTATGCATTAACCAGTTCTACAGGATCGGATAATAGTGATATCGGTGGATTGAACTCGGGTTTTGCAGATTTCCTGCGTTTATTCTGGACTTCACAAGAGCTGGTAACCGATGAGGCGATCTGTGCCTGGGGAGATACCGGTATTCCGGAATTAGATTATGGTACACCAAGTGTGGATAACCAATTTTTAAGGGGATTATACTCGAGAAGTATTTTACAGATTACGGTTTGTAACGAATTTCTTCGCGAAAGTACAGCCGATAAATTGGCTTCACGCAACATTACAGGTGCCGACGCTGCAGATATTACCAGATACCGTGCAGAAGCCCGTTTTTTACGTGCTTATCAATATTGGGTGCTTTTGGATGCCTTTGGTAACCCTCCTTTTGTTACCGAAAATGATGAAATTGGTAAAGTAGCCCCAAAACAAATTCAGAGAGCGGCTCTTTTTAGCTATATCGAATCAGAACTGAAAGCAATTGAGGGCGATTTAGCCAATGCGCGTAGCAACGAATATGGCCGTGCAGATAAAGGTGCTGATTGGGCTTTATTGGCCAGGTTATATTTAAATGCACAGGTGTATACCGGAACTGCAAAATATACAGAAGCCATTACTTACTCGAGCAAGGTGATTGCTGCTGGTTATAGCTTAAAATCCAATTATATGGATCTTTTTAAAGCGGATAATAACATTAACAATACCGAGAATATTTTAACCATTAATTACGATGGAGTAACAGGTACCAATTACGGAGGCACCACATTTTTGATCAATGCAGGTATTAATGCCGATATGGGTACAGCGTCTTACGGCGTACCTAATGGTGGTTGGGGCGGTAACAGGACCCGTCAGAATTTGCCCGCATTATTTCCAGATGCAAATGGAACTTTAGATAAACGCGGTACTTTCTTCGGTGCAAAAAATACAGTTGATGAAATTGGCGTATTTACAGATGGATTGCGGGTTACAAAGTTTAAAAATATCATTGGTACAAGCACCATACCTCCATCATTAAACGGAACATTCAGCTCTTTGGATTTTGCAATTTTCCGCTTGGCCGAACAGTATTTAATTTATGGAGAAGCAATTGCCCGCGGCGGTGCAGGTGGCGATGCTGGTAAAGCGCTCGACTATGTTAATGCATTACGTCAACGTGCTTATGGCAACGCATCAGGTAATGTGCTTCCGGCAACATTAACAGTTGATTTTTATTTGGATGAGCGTGCCCGCGAATTATATTGGGAAGGTCACCGCCGTACCGATTTAGTGCGCTATGGTAAATTTACCGGTGGTACTTACTTATGGCCATTTAAAGGCGGAGTTAAAGCCGGAACATCTATTCCTGCCTACCGCAACATTTATCCGATTCCAGCGGCAGATTTAATTGCCAATCCGAATCTGGTTCAAAACACAGGTTATTAATCTTAATATTTTAATAAGATATGAAATCAATATTTTTCAAAACCTTGGCCTTGTGCTTTGTAGCTCTATCGCTTTGGTCGTGTAAAAAAGATGAAACGCAAACGGTTTCAATTGTTGGAGCAGCAGGCACACTTACCGCTTCTACCACTACATTGAGTTTGGTACAGTCAAATGGTGCGCAGGCCGCATTAACATTAAGCTATCCACTGGCTATGTCATCAGGTTATGTGGTGCCGGTAAACTCAACCTTACAGTTCGCGTTAAAGGGCACTAACTTTGCTGCTCCAAAAGAAGTAGTGGTTACCGCAAAAACTTATGCACCAACCGTAACCGAAATCAACAACATGATTTTAGCTTTAGGTGGAAAAGTTGGCGTTGCCGCCCAGGTTGAAGTGAGGTTGAAATCGGGAGCGGCCGTAAACGATTTAACTTACTCAAACGTGATCACTTTAACCGCTACACCTTATTTGGCTTCAGCATGGATTTATGTTCCAGGGGCTTATCAAGGATGGGATCCTACTACTGCTGACAGTTTAATTTCGCTATCAAGCAACGGTATTTATACTGGAATGATAGCCTATACTGCCGGAAATCTGGAGTTTAAAATCACACCTGCTAAAAAATGGGATGTTGCCTATGGCGATGCCGGTTCGGGTAAAATCAGCAGTAGTGCAGGCGATAACTTAAAATCGCCAGATGCCGTGGTGAAACAGGTAACAGTTGATTTAAATGCCAAAACCATAGTTTTTTCAACACCGAACGAATGGTCGATTATTGGAGACGCAACTTTGGGTGGCTGGAACAATGATACCGACATGAAGGTTGTAAATGATGGAAAATCAAATAATTACTCCGTTAAAACAACCTTAACCGCTGGTGCATTGAAATTCAGGTTCAAACACGATTGGACAGTTAATCTCGGTGGTAGCCTAACTGCTTTGACCAATGGAGGCGATAACATTGCCGTAACCATTCCCGGAACTTATACCATTACTTTAGATGTAGCTGCTAAAAAAGCTACAATGGTTAAAAACTAATCCTTATTATCTGCCCTGCAGTAACAAACTGCGGGGCTTTTTTAAAATCTTTAAAGTTTTAGCATGAACAGATTTCATACCCATCCAAATTATCCGTTTCCAATTCATACTCATACTAATACTTCCTTTTTTAAAAGGATAACAACCATTTTTATCCTACTGGTTGTTTTTCTAACAAACAATCTATTTGCCCAAAAGCTGGAACGGGTAGAACCAATGTTCTGGTTTACAGGCATGCACAACCCTAAATTACAACTGCTGGTGCACGGCGATAATATTGCCAACACCACCGTGTCCTTAACCTATCCAGGGGTTAAGCTCGTAAAGGTAAATAAAGTAGAAAACCCGAATTATTTATTTCTCGATTTAACAATTGCTCCATCGGCCAAAGCCGGCAAATTCCCGATTAACTTTGCCATTAACGGAAAGAAAATATTTACTTACACCTACGAATTAAAAAACCGCGATAAAAGTGCGGGAAGGATTCAGGGTGTAACCAACAAAGATTTTATTTACCTGCTTATGCCCGATCGTTTTTCGAACGGCGATAAAAGCAACGATGTGATTCAGGTTTTAACCGAAACTGCATTAAACCGCGATAGCATGTACTACCGCCATGGCGGCGATATACAAGGGGTAATCAACCACCTCGATTACCTGAAAGATTTAGGTGTAACTACCGTTTGGATGACACCAGAGGTAGAAAACGATATGCCACAAGCTTCTTACCACGGCTACGCAGTAACCGATCATTATAAAATAGATCCACGTTATGGAACAAATGCACTTTACAAAAAGTATGTAGAGATTGCGCATGCCAAAGGATTAAAAGTGATTAAAGATATTGTACATAACCACATTGGCACCCAACATTGGTTTTATAAAGATTTACCGATGAAAAGCTGGTTAAACCAATGGCCAAAGTATACGCAAACGAGTTACCGCGATCAAACTGTGATGGATGTACACGCCTCTGCCGCAGATCGTAAACAGATGTTAGATGGTTGGTTTGTACCTTCAATGCCCGATTTAAACCAGACCAATCCTTATGTACAGAATTACCTGACTCAAAACCACATCTGGTGGATCGAATATGCTGGTGTTGATGGTTTACGTTTGGATACTTATGGATATAATGATCCCGTTTATATGGCCGATTGGGCTTTAAAAGTTCAGGTAGAATTCCCGCATTTATCTGTTTTTGGCGAAACACTGGTAACTGCTGTGGCGAACCAGGCCTTTTTTACTGGCGGCAATACGGTTAACCGCGGTTTTGATACCCATTTGCAAGGCATTACCGATGCCACTTTAAAAGATGCAATTTACGAAGGAATAAACGGCAAAAACGGTTGGGTAGACGGGATTAACCGTTTGTATGCCACCTTAGCACACGATTTTCTTTATAAAAACCCAAATACCAACTGCATCTTTTTAGATAATCACGATATGAGCCGCTTCTATTCGATGGTTGGCGAAGATTTCGATAAATACAAAATGGGAATGAGCATTCTCTTAACCATGCGGGGCATTCCCGAGATGTATTACGGAACAGAAATTTTAATGAAAAACTTTTCCAATCCCGATGGACTGATCCGTTCCGATTTTCCTGGCGGCTGGGAAGGTGATAAAAAGGACAAATTTATAGCCGATGGCCGTACAGGCAAAGAAAATGAAGCTTTCAATTTTGTTAAAACATTGGCCAATTTCCGCAAAAACAGCGCAGCACTACAAACCGGTAAATTGATGCAGTTTGTTCCGCAAGATGATATTTATGTTTATTTCCGCTACAATGCAGAACCAAAAGGGACAGTAATGGTTATTGTAAACAACACTGAAAAAGAAAAAACTTTAAATACCGATCGCTTTGCCGAAAGAACAGCAGGAATTACAACTGCCAAAAATGTAATCACCGGCGAAAACATCAATTTTCAAAATATAAAAGTGCCCGCTAAAACAACATTGGTTTTAGTATTAAATTAATTTCCGTCGACTTAAGTCGACGGCTACAGATAAAAAATATGCTAGAAATACTCCCGACTTCGGACTCCGGACTTCCGACTAAAATCAAGGCTTGTCTTTTTGATCTTGATGGCGTACTTGTAGATACTGCAGTTTACCATTATAAAGCCTGGAAACGTTTGGCTAATACCATGGGTTTCGATTTTACAGAAGAGCAGAACGAACAGTTGAAAGGCGTAAGCCGCGTAGAAAGTTTAAATAAGATTCTCGTTTGGGGTGGTGTAGATAAAACCGATACCGAAAAAGAAGAACTCGCCAGTTTAAAAAACAGCTGGTATGTAGATATGATTACTAAAATGACACCGGCCGAAGTTTTGCCCGGAACGGTTGATTTCTTAACAGCGATTCACAAAGCCGGTTACAAATTAGCCTTGGGCTCGGCAAGTAAAAACTCAGGAATTATTTTAGAGAAAACAGACCTTGCTCATTTCTTCGATGAAATAGTTGATGGAAACATGGTCACCAAATCAAAACCTGATCCGGAAGTATTTTTAAAAGGAGCCGAACTTTTAGGTTTTGCACCTGATGAATGTGTGGTTTTTGAAGATGCCGTTGCGGGTGTAGAAGCCGCAAAAAGAGGCGGAATGAAAGCCATCGGTATCGGCGAAAAAAGCGTGCTTAGCCAGGCAGATGTGGTAGTAAGCGGATTAGACAAATTAACAGTTAAAGATTTAGAGGCGTTGTAAAGGGAGTAGCAAGTATTAAGTAGTGAGTATCAAGTAGTGAATTTATCTTGATACACGATACTAATTACTTGATACTAGTTACTCGCTACTTGATACTAGATTATGAAAAATTACATTAAAGCAGATGAGTGGAATATTATCGAAGAAGGCTTTGATCCACATTTAAATAAAATTTCGGAAAGTATTTTCAGTTTGGGTAATGGCCGTATGGGCCAGCGCGCCAACTTTGAAGAAACTTATACCGGAGATACTTTACCTGGGAATTATGTTGCAGGTGTTTATTATCCAGATAAAACCCGTGTGGGATGGTGGAAAAACGGATATCCGGAATATTTTGCAAAAGTATTGAACGCGGCTAACTGGGTAGGTATTGAAGTAAAAATAGATGATGAAATCCTTAATCTGGCAACAGCTGAGGTAAGCGATTTTAAACGTGTGCTAAACATGCATGCGGGATATCTGGAGCGCACCTTCACGGCAAAATTAAAAAGCGGTAAAACCTTAAAAGTTAAATCGACCCGTTTTTGCAGCATTGCCGATGATGAAGTTGGCGCCATCCGTTATAGCATTACGGCATTAAATTTCGATGGTAAATTAACACTAATGCCTTTTATTGATGGCGACGTTAAAAATCAGGACAGCAACTATGACGAAAAATTCTGGGATAAGGTAGCTGACGAAATTTCTGGAACAGAAGCTTACATTAAATTAAGAACTAAGAAAACTGAATTTGAGGTTTGTACCGGGAGTAATATCGAACTGTATAAAAATGCAGAGAAATTAGATATCAACCCTGAGGCTGTTCGCAAAGAGAAATTTGTGGGACAAACTATCTCTCTTGATGTTAAAGCAAATGAAGAGATCACTTTGGTTAAAATTGCGGCGAATTTATCTTCAGAAAATTATCCAAAAGAATCACTTTTAAAGGAAACAAAATCGGTAATTGCCAAAGCATCCGCTAAAGGATTCGATACCTTGTTAAAAGAACAAACCGAAGCCTGGGCAAATAAGTGGGAAGAAAGCGACATTATTATCGAAGGCGATGTTTCGGCTCAACAGGCCATTCGTTTCAATATTTTTCAGCTTTTTCAAACTTATACCGGTAAAGATGACCGGTTGAACATTGGTCCGAAGGGTTTTACAGGCGAAAAATATGGAGGTTCAACCTATTGGGACACAGAGGCTTATTGTGTGCCGTTTTATCTGGCAACCGCTCCACAGGAAGTGAGCAAAAACCTGTTGGTGTATCGCCATAAACAATTGGGTAAAGCGATTGAAAATGCAGCAAAATTAGGTTTTAAAGACGGTGCAGCATTGTATCCTATGGTAACGATGAACGGCGAGGAATGCCACAACGAATGGGAAATTACCTTCGAAGAAATTCACCGTAATGGTGCCATCGCTTTTGCCATTTTCAATTACATCCGCTATACTGGTGATGAAAGCTACCTGTCTGATTTTGGTTTAGAAGTACTGATCGGTATTGCCCGTTTCTGGAAACAACGCGTTAACTGGAGCAATGATAAACAGCAATATGTAATGCTTGGGGTAACCGGACCAAACGAATATGAAAACAATGTAAATAACAACTGGTACACCAATGTTTTGGCTACCTGGTGTATGAAATATGCCACCGAAGCTGCCGAAATCGTGAAAACACAGCAGCCTGAAAAATACAACAGTCTGTTAAAAAGCTTAAATTTCGATCAAAAGGAATTTACCGATTGGGCCGATATCATCGAGAAAATGTATTATCCACAAGATGAAAAATTGGGCATTTTCTTACAACAGGATGGATATTTAGATAAAGAGCAAACTTTGGTGAAAGATCTTCCTGCCAGCGAACGTCCAATTAATCAAAAGTGGAGCTGGGACAGGATTTTACGCTCGTGTTTCATTAAACAAGCCGACGTTTTACAGGGATTATATTTCTTTGAAGAAGATTACGATCTGGATACATTGAAACACAACTTCGATTTTTATGAGCCACGTACCGTACACGAAAGCTCATTGTCGCCTTGTGTGCACAGTATTTTAGCGGCAAAATTAAACGACGAATCACGTGCATACGAATTCTACTTGCGTACCGCCCGTTTAGATCTGGATGATTATAACAACGATACCGAAGATGGTTTGCACATCACTTCGATGGCAGGAACCTGGATGAGTGTGGTAGAAGGTTTTGCAGGCATGCGTGTGCGTGATGGTAAATTGCAGTTTAATCCTTTCTTGCCAGGCAAATGGAAATCTTTTTCGTTTACCATCGGCTTTAGAGGGGCTACCTTAAAGATCAATATTACCGAGAATGGTATCAGCATCAAAAACAATGCAGCCGTTGATTTAGAAATCGGTATCAGAAACCAGTTTTATAAATTGGCCGGAAATACCGAAATTGAAGTAAATAACGCAGCGTTGGTATGAGAAAGATAGAGGGCTTAAAGGTTGAAGGAAGAGGCGAAAACCCACAGCCTTCAATTCATAAGAGAAATTTTATCGCCCTATTCTTGTCCCCCTTTGGAGGGGGCAGGGGGAGGATGTTGACGCTTTTTTCTATCTTTATAATACCCGCTACACTATCCTTTGCACAAAAACAGCGTACAAAAATGAACGATAAACAGATCGTTATTTATCAATTATTGCCCCGCTTATTTGGGAATAAAAACACTACCAATACGCCTTATGGAACCATCGAGGAAAATGGTTCAGGTAAGTTTAACGATATTACTGATAAAGCCTTAGATGGTATAAAAGAACTCAGCGTAAATTATGTTTGGTATACCGGTGTACTTGCCCATGCAAGTTTAACCGATTATGCTGCCTATGGGATTAAACCTGATGATGCCGATGTGGTAAAGGGTAGAGCGGGCTCGCCTTATGCCATCCGCGATTATTACGATGTAGATCCCGATCTGGCTGTTGATGTTAAAAATAGAATGAAGGAGTTTGAAGCGCTGGTGAAAAGAACACACGCCAAAAACTTAAAAGTGCTGATCGATTTTGTGCCCAATCACGTAGCAAGAAGTTACCACTCATATGCAAAACCAAAAAATGTAATCGATTTTGGTGCCCAGGATGATGTAACCAAAGCATTTAGTGCCAGAAACGATTTTTATTATAACCCAGGTCAGCCATTTGCAGTGCCAACAAGTGGTGCAAAGCAAACACCTATTTCTAATTTACAGGATGGTAAGTTTGATGAAAACCCTGCAAAAGCTACCGGTAACAATGTATTTTCTGCACAGCCTAAATACGACGATTGGTACGAAACCATTAAACTGAATTACGGCGTAGATTATCAGAACGACGAAAAGCAGTATTTCGACCCCATTCCGCCGGTTTGGCTAAAAATGCGTGATATTTTAACTTATTGGACCAATAAAGGGGTGGATGGTTTTAGGTGCGATATGGCCGAAATGGTGCCTATTGCTTTCTGGAACTGGGTAATTCCACAGGTTAAAAAAGTGAATCCTGATTTGATTTTTCTCGGAGAAGCCTACAATCCAAAAGTTTACAAACAATATTTAGACGAAGGTAAATTCGACTACCTGTATGATAAAGTGGGTTTGTACGATGGACTTAAAAAACTGATCAGAAATGAACCAACTGCAGATGTTGCTGCGATTAAACACGTATGGCAGGTAGAAAGTGCTGGTTTTGGCAAACACATGTTGCGCTTTTTAGAAAACCACGATGAAGAACGCATTGCATCAGCAGGATTTGCAGGGAAAGCCGAACTCGCTTTACCTGCAATGGTTGTTTCGGCAACATTAGGCTCGGGCCCTGTGATGCTTTATTTCGGTCAGGAAGTTGGTGAACTCGGAAAAGGGCAGGAAGGATTTGGCGGCGACGATAACCGGACCACTATTTTCGATTATTGGGGGGTTCCAAGCCACCAGAAATGGATGAATAATGGCGCTTTTGATGGTAAACAATTAAGTGAAAACGAGCAGAAATTACGCGCTTACTACCAACAGTTATTAAAAGTTACTTCAACCAGCGATGCTGTAATAAATGGTGAGATTTATGAGGTGCCTGTTACTGGTAACATGAATAACCGCATGTATGCTTTTATCCGTTACTCGGGCAAACAGCGTTTATTGATAGTGGCCAATTTCGATCGGACACAAACCTTAACCGCCAATATCGAAATTCCTGATCAGATTTTAAAAGTTAAACATTCATCTCCGGTTACAGATCTGTTAACAGACAGAAAATTAAATATCCCGGCAGGAACAAGCATACCCGTAACCCTTACGCCTGTTAGCGCACAGGTGATAGCATTTTAACCACTAGCGGTGCGTCAAGCGGCGTGCGGTTAGCGATTGAACTAATTGTATAATCAAAATATATAACGCCATGCGCCCTGCGCTTAGCGCTTAAATAAAGCAAAATGAGCTTAAAAACAGTATTCGAGAACCCGAAATTAACACTTGTACAGATCATCAACATGAGCGTTGGTTTTTTTGGGATTCAGTTCGGTTGGGATTTACAGCGTGCAAACATGGGCCGTATTTACGAAAACCTTGGAGCCAATCCCGATCAGGTTCCATTATTGTTTTTGGCCGCGCCCTTAACCGGCTTATTGGTACAACCTATTATTGGTTACCTGAGCGACCGTACCTGGCACCCAAAATGGGGTAGAAGAAGACCTTATTTTTTGATCGGAGCTATTGTAAGCAGTATTGCATTAATTTTTATGCCGCACAGCAGTGTGCTGTGGATGGCCGCTGGTTTACTTTGGATTCTGGATGTTTTTGGAAACATTGCAATGGAACCTTTCCGTGCTTTTGTTACCGATAAATTACCCGATAGTCAGGTTAACCGCGGGTTCATTATGCAGAGCATGATGATCGGTTTAGGAGGTAGTGTAGCATCAGCATTGCCGTGGCTTATGAACAATGTATTCCACCTAACCAATACTGCAGAACAGGGCAGTATTCCAGAAAATGTAAAATTCTCTTTTTATATCGGTGCTTTTTTCTTTTTTGCTGCTGTATTGTGGACGGTTTTTACCACCAAAGAATACCCACCTCAGGATGTAGATTTTAAAGAAAAAGTAAAAGAAAGCAATAAAGGTTTTGGTGGTGGTGCAAGAGAAATTTTTCATGCCTTAAAGAATATGCCTAAAAGGATGCAAATTGTTTCTTTGGTGCAGTTTTTTACCTGGCCAGGTTTGTTTTTAATGTGGTTTTATTATACCACAGCCGTTGCCGTGAATGTTTTTGGTGGAAAAGATGCTGCCGATCCGGTTTATGCGCATGGTGCAGATTTTGGAAGTTTAACACTCGCTTATTACAGCGTTATTACTTTTCTTTTCGCACTGGTGCTTCCAAAAATTGCCGATGCACTGGGCCGTAAAACTACACATGCCCTTTGTTTGATCTGTGGAGCCATTGGTTTAATCAGCGTAGCCTGGGTGCACGATAAAAATATGCTTTATTTATGCATGACTGGTGTGGGGATTGCCTGGGCAAGTATTCTCTCAATGCCTTATGCCATGTTGAGTGGCTCTTTACCCAAAGATAAAATCGGGATTTACATGGGTATTTTCAACTTTTTTATTGTTTTACCAGAAATTATTGCCTCCCTAGGCTTCGGTTGGCTAATGCGGAATGTGTTAAATAACGATAGACTTTTAGCTGTTCAATTGGGTGGTGGTTTGATGATTCTCGCTGCTATAATCTGTTATGTGTTTATCCGCGAACCAAAGAAAACTGACGAAGTCTTGGCTTCTAAACTTGGGTTAGAAGAAAATAGATCGGTGTAATAAATCCATGGTTTATTCCATGGTCTGTGTCCCCACAGACCACCAGCAAGAATATCGGTCTGTGAGACACAGACCGATAGAAAATGCACAGAGGGCACAGAGTGGCATGAGATATTATCTTCTGGGTGGAAAACTCGGCGTTCTCTGTGGTAAAATCAATAATAAGCTAACCAAATGAAAAATATTATTTACCGCCTCGGTTCGTGTCTGCACGAAACGAAAAAAGCAAAAAACATCCTCTATCTGTTTCTATTGATAACAGCGCTTAATAGTGCCTGTAAAAAAGCATCAACAGATGGTATCATAGAGCCAACGACAACAAATCAAACAGCAGCTTTACCTGCCGGGGCCACAGATGGCATAGTATTTATCAACAACGGAACATCGGCTATTGTAGCGCTTTATGCACCAGGTAAAAAATCAGTTTCGCTAATTGGCGAGTTTAACGATTGGTCTACCACAGCGCTAGCCATGAAAAATACACCAGATGGAAATTATTGGTGGATTCAGGTAGATAATTTAAACCCCAATACAGAATATGCCTACCAGTTTTTTGTAGATGGAAACTTAAAAGTTGCCGATCCTTATTGCGAGAAAATACTCGATCCGGATAATGATCAATACATTACTGCAGCCACGTATCCAAATTTAAAAGCCTATCCAACCGGTAAAACAACAGGCATTGTAAGTGTAATGCAGGCTAATCAGCCAACTTATACCTGGAAAAACACCACTTTTTCCCGCCCGGCTAAAGATAACCTCGTAATTTGCGAATTGCTGGTCCGCGATTTTACTACTGATCATAATTATGCATCAACATTGGCCAAACTTGATTATTTAATTGGTTTGGGCATAAACGCAATTGAGTTAATGCCGGTAAACGAATTTGAGGGGAATTTAAGCTGGGGCTACAATCCGTCATTTTATTTTGCACCTGATAAATATTACGGTACAAAAACGGCTTTACAAAACTTTATCGATGAATGCCATGGCCGTGGAATAGCCGTGATTGTGGATATGGTGTTGAATCATTCCTTCGGTCAATCGCCTATGGTTCAATTGTATTTTGATGGCACAAAGCCAACAACAAATAGCCCTTGGTTTAATGTTGATGCCAAACATCCATTTAACGTAGGTTATGATTTTAACCACGAAAGCCAGGCCACCAAGAAATTTTCGAAAGATGTGATGAAATTTTGGATGCAGCAGTATAAAATTGATGGTTTCCGTTTCGATCTGTCGAAAGGATTTACACAAAAATCGTCAACCGATGATGCACAGTTTAGGTTATACGATGCCGGACGGATTGCTACTTGGAAAGATTATAATGGCTATATCGAAACTATAGATCCGAATTTTTACGTGATCTTGGAACATTTTGCTGAAGAATCTGAAGAAAAAGTTTTGGCCGATGATGGAATGATGCTTTGGAATAACTTGAACCACGATATGAACGAAGCGACCATGGGTTGGTTGGGAGGCTCTGATTTTCAATGGGGTTTTTATGCCAATCATGGTTTTACCAAATCAGAGAATTTGGTTGGCTATGGCGAAAGTCATGACGAGGAAAGGTTGAATTTTAAAAACATCAGTTATGGCAATGGATCAGGTAATTATATGATTAAGGGGAATCTGGCTACATCATTAAAAAGAGAAGAGTTAGCAGCTGCATTTTTGTTTAGTATCCCCGGGCCAAAAATGATCTGGCAGTTTGGAGAATTGGGCTACGATGTAAGTATCGATTTTAATGGAAGAACAGGCGAAAAACCGATTAAATGGGATTATTATGCCGATCCAAACCGTAAAGCACTATATGATGCTTACGCTAAATTTATCAGATTGAAAAAGAACAATAGCATTTTTAATTCAACCAACTCAACTTATAACCTGAATGGAGGAATTAAATACATTAAGTTAACCGAGGGTGCAAATACGGTTGTAGTGGTCGGGAATTTTGATGTAGTGACCCAGACGGCCAATATTGATTTTGGTTCATCAGGAACCTGGGTCGATGCGGTTGGAAGCAGCATAAACCTTTCATCAGATAGCTATAACAGAACTTTAGCACCGGGAGAATATCACATTTTTAGTAAAACAGCTTTAAAGTAATCTAATTACAGACCTCGGAGGTTTTTAAAACCTGCGAGGTCTAGACTTAACTTTTCATCTCTGCCGGTAGTTCTTTTTAGCGGTTTAAAAATTGGCTAAAGGCTTCTGGTGTTTCGCAAATCTCAGGCACATTAATAGATTTATTCCCAATCTCTAAGTAATAATCTTGTTGTTTTTAGTTAATATTGCGATAACAACTAACAGGTTAATGAACAGTAAACTAGCGCATCACTTATTATGGGAACGGTTACGGGTTGGCGATAAAGATGCGTTTTTTGACCTTTATTCAGCACTTTATTACCCGCTCGTAAATTTCGGGATCAGGGTTTGTGCCGATGCCGATACTGCTAGTGAAGCTACCGACCTTGTTTTTACCACCATTTGGGAGAAACACGAAAGCCTAACCCGTGTTGATCATGTTGAAGCCTATCTGCGTACCTTCCTTAAACGCAAACTGCTCAGAATATTAGAAAGAAAGCGTAAAATTAACGATGCACTTTTTAATGCAGGGGCCGATGGCGATTGGATGGAAATGAGCTACGAAGAGTTTATTGTTAAGGTACAAAGCGACGAACTGGTGCAGCATCAGCTCAAAAATGCATTAGAAAAACTGACCTTCCGCCAAAAACAGCTCATCCATCTGAAGTTTTTTGATGGATTAAGTTACGAGCAGATTGCCGAGCAGAGCAACCAAACCATAAAAACAGCCTATAATACCATTTACGACGCCCTTAAAATCCTAAGGAAAGAATTTAACGCGTAAATCTCCGCATTTCGTCATCTCGATTGCAGCGCAGCGGAATAGAGAGATCTTTTGCAGTTAGTTCAATTCATCTTAAAACTTTCGAAGTTTCTCCGGCGCTCAATTCTTTATAAACTTCTCATTTGGGCAGAAAACATGCGTTAACGATAGGAGCGGCATCCTTTTGGTGTCATCCTGAGTCCGTCGAAGGAAAGCCAAAAGATACAGCGGATAGCGTGTTAAAACGCCAAAAAATAAACAACACTTAATCTAAACTTAAAACCTTTGGAGTCATTCTATTTCCATGGTCTGCCAGCTTTGGATAGTTGTGAGTTTCATGTTTTGAAAACGAACATTACTGTCTCCGTGGGTGCTGTAGCCCCGTTATGCACTTCAATCTTTTTATTGCAAATAAACGTTATAGTTAAATATTGTCGTTAAGCAATAAAAAGGATTTCCGTTGCTACCGGGTTTAGGCAATGAAGTATGTGGTTCTTGGGTGTTTAATCCTTCTGCTCCATGCAGCCTTCAATAGTAAAACAGCCTGAGCCACCTAAACCTAACAGGAGCGGGCACCGAACGCAGAGAGGTAAAGCGGATGGCAGGGCAAATATTTACCGAAGAACTTCAATAATGGCTTTCCCAGAAAAAAGAGATTATTTAAACAATAAATATTTACCAGACCCTTTATAAACTTTAAAAGTAGCATTCCTGCAAATTAAATTTCTTCATCCTGCCTACATTCAGAGCACATATTCCGCTATGTTAAAAAAAAGTTAAAATTTCCTTAGGAAAAAGTAAAGCTTTCGGGCACTGATATATAAAAGGCAAATTAGAATGGTTGATAGAAGTAAATTCAATGCAGAAGATTTTCTTGTCGATAGTACTTTTCAGCAGTATTGTGCTGGAACCGATAAGCTTTGCGTTGGATATTGGGAGAAGTACATTAATGCCCACCCTGAGCAGGCTGCAGTAATTGCAGAAGCAAAAAAACTTTATGTGATCTTGAGCGGGAATAAACGCCCATTAAATAAACAGACAGAGAGCCTGAAGGAAAGTATGTTTCCCGCAGAAAAAGTAGTTAAACTAAACCATTATTTATGGCTTAAAATGGCTGCAGCATTAGTTTTAGTGCTTGGCGCAGTATTGGTTTATAACACATACTTTAAGTATAACAATACAAAAAATGCTGTAGCGGAGGTTTACACCTTTACCACAAAAAGTGGTGAGCGTAAAAAAATTAAACTTCAGGATGGAACATCGGTGCTATTAAACGCAAAAAGTTCTTTATCTGTAACCAAAGGTTTTAACGATCAATTCAGAGAGGTTACCCTAACAGGCGAAGCTTTTTTTGATGTGGCTCACGATAAAAATAAACCTTTTAAAGTGCACACAGCCGATTTTAACATCAATGTACTGGGTACTGCTTTTAATGTGAAAGCATATCCTGATGAAACAACTTCAGAAGCAACTTTAATCCGCGGGTTAATTACCATGGAAGCCGTAAATGGAAATGGCGGAACCATTACTTTAAAACCAAGTCAGAAAGTTACTTTTTATAAGAGCGTTGCGCCGCAACAAAAAAGCAAATTGCTTAAACCTACTGCTTTACAGCCCGAAATTACCATTAACCATTACACAAAGATTAAAGACAGCACCATTGTAGAAACCGCCTGGACGCAGAACCGGATCGAAATATACGATCAGGATTTTGATGAGATTAGAAATGTTTTAGAAAAATGGTACAACGTAGAGATCAGATTTACAGATCCTTCAATAGAAAAATACCGCTTCACAGCCACCATAACAAACGAAAGTATCGAACAGGTTTTACAAGCTTTAAAAGACACTGAAAATAATTTTAAATATGAGATAAAAGGAAAACAGGTAACCATCTCGAAATAGAAAGAAAAAAGGACGGTGTTGGAGCACCGCCCTTGTAATTTCTCTTTTGATTAATTAATGGCAGTTTATGCGCAAACAGATTGCTGCCAAGAACTTTATGCAACCAAAAAAACAAAAATATGATTTATTATTACTTACTGCAAGGGCGCCCAAAATATAAAGCGCTTCTAAAATTCATTATGCTAATGAAACTAGCCTGTATTATGGTTTTCATTACCTGTCTTAATGTTTCGGCATCGGTTTTTTCTCAGGAAAAAATTTCTTTGGATGTTAAGAAAACAAAGCTGGCCAGGGTATTACAGATTATTGAGCAGCAAAGCAGTTACCATTTTGTTTACAGCTCTTCTTACGTTCCGGTAAACAAGGATGTAAGCATTACTGTAACCAATACTTTGGTTACTGATGTATTGGCAGCCATTTTAAACAGAACCAACCTGAAATATTCTGTTTCGGATGGTGGCTTGATTGTAATTAGCAAAAATAAAGAAGTCCCGATTTCGGGAACCGTTAAAGATGCCCTTGGAGGGGTTTTGCCTGGTGCAAGTGTTAGGGTTAAAGGAACAGGCATTGGTACTTCTACCGATGTGAACGGTAAATTTGCATTAAATGCGCCTGAAAATGCTATTCTGGTAATTTCTTATGCTGGTTTTCAAACCAGGGAAATTGCCATCGGTTCGCAGGCCAATATTGATATCGTACTATCAGAAGATACCAAACAGCTTACCGATGTGGTGGTTACTGCTTTGGGTATCAAAAAAGAAAGAAGGGCCTTAGGTTACTCGGTTACGCAGGTTGGCGGCGAAACGCTAACCCAGGCTCGTGAAAATAATATTACCAACTCTTTAGTGGGTAAAGTAGCAGGTTTAGATATTGCCGGTACATCCGGAGGTGCTGGTGCGGCCACCAACGTTACCATCCGTGGTGTATCTAGCTTAGGTCCGTCAAGTCAGCCACTGTATGTTGTTAATGGTATTCCAATGGAAAGTGCACCGGTTGGTTTTGGGAGCACTATTGGTATTGGTAATAATGGCGGTCAATATGATAATGCACCAGATTTAGGAGATGCGATCAGCAACTTAAACCCTGATGATATTGAAAGCATTTCTGTTTTGAAAGGTGCTGCAGCTTCAGCACTGTATGGTAACAGAGCTAAAGCAGGCGTAATCCTGATCACTACTAAAAGTGGCAAGGGGAACAATATTGAGTTTAGCAGTAATTATGTTGCCGAGCAGGTGATGGATAGAACCAACTGGCAATATATATACGGACAAGGTGTAAATGGTCAGAAACCCGCTACGCAATTGGCAGCAGCTTCTACAGGAAGCTCGAGCTGGGGGGCCAGATTAGATGGTTCTAACGTAGTTCAGTTTGATGGTGTGAGCAGGCCTTATTCTGCTCAGGAGAATAATATTGAAGATTTTTACAGAACAGGAGGAACGTTTACTAATACCCTGGCATTAAACAAATCTTTTACCGGTGGCGTAATGCGCTTATCTGCAAGCGATTTAACCAATAGATCGGTTGTACCTAACTCTGGTTTAAACAGACAAAATTTTACCCTTTCCGGTACTTTCGATCCAATAAAGAACCTAGTGATTGATGCACGTTTTAACTATATTTTAGAACAAGCCAAAAATAGGCCAATGGTTTCTGATGGTGCAGGTAACGCCAATTATAATGCAGCATTTTTACCAACCAGTGTAAATATTGAAACGCTAAAGCCTGGTAAAAAACCTGATGAAACTGAGCTTTCGTATAATACAGGTAATACCTATGCTACTAACCCTTGGTTTGCTGCTTATGATTTTATTCACAATACCAAAAGAGAACGTTTATTAAGTTCTATTAGTGCAAAATATACCTTTGATAACGGATTGTTTTTACAGGCACGTGCAGGTAGAGATTCCTATAACGACAATTACGTTGCGGTTACCCCATCCGGTACGGCTTATGATGCCGACGGAGGTTACACCGAACAGATCAGTAAATTCTCTGATATTAATGTGGATGCGTTGATTGGTAAATCTTTTAAAATAGACGATTTTTCAATTACCCCAAATTTTGGTGCAAGTTACCGCCGTACCAAAGGTGCCGGAACCACAAATACAGGCGGATCTTTCCAGATTTTTGGTGTTTATAATTTATCCAATACAGGAGGGAAGGCGGTAGCCGTTTACCAGACTGATCAGGAAACCCAATCTGTTTATGGAACGTTAGAAGTAACTTATAAAGATATTTTATATTTAACAGGAAGTGCACGTAACGATTGGTTTTCTACCTTGGCCACGCCCGGCAGAGATAATAAATTAAATACCATTTATCCATCTATCAGCGGTTCATTTGTTTTTACAGAATTATGGAAGCCATCTTTCTTGAGTTTTGGTAAATTAAGAGCGGGTTTTGCCAATGTTGGTCAGGCAACCACGCCTTTCCAAACACAGCTTTATTATAATTTACGTAGTGAAACCATTAATGGCAGTTCGCTTGGAAATATTGTAAATGCTGCAATCCCGAATGCTACATTAAAGGCGTCTAGCGCAAGTGAACTTGAAGTTGGTACAGAAATGAGGTTCTTTGGCGATCGCCTTAGTGTTGATTTTACCTGGTACAACAAAAAATCGAAAGATGAGATCCTTGCTGTTCCTACTTCAACCACAACTGGCTATAACGGGGCATTTTTAAATATTGGCAAGTTGCAAAACCGCGGTGTTGAAGCTTTAGTATCGGGCGTTGTTTTAAAAAATAAAGATTTCAGCTGGACATCAACTTTAAACGGATCGTATAATGATAACAAAGTATTAACGCTTGCACCTGGTACAGCTTCGCAACCTTTGGCAACGTCAAGGAGTAATGTGGGCTTTTTACAGAATCTAGAAGGATTGGCTATTGCACAGGTAATGGCTTACGATTATAAATACGATGCTAATGGTAATATTATAAAAGATACCAATGGTATTCCAGAAAGAGGAGAGCTGAAACCTTATGGTTCAGCCTACAATAAGTGGACTGCTGGTTGGAACAACGAGTTTAACTACAAAGGTGTTAACTTTTCATTCCTGATTGATGGTAAATGGGGCGGCAAAATTTTCTCTGCCACTGATTATTATGGTTATGTGTTTGGTTTGCATCAGGCTACTTTAGAAAACCGTGATGCGTTAGGCATAAATGCAGCAAATTATTACAGCACTTTTGCCAATAACGTATCAAAGCAGTTTGTGCAGGATGCAAGTTTTATCAAATTCAGACAAGTTATTCTGGGTTATAACTTCCCTGGAAAAATGTTCAATAATAAGATTAAAGGTTTAAATGTGAGTTTTGTTGGGCGTAATTTATTCATCCTGATGAAGAAAACAGACAACATCGATCCCGAGTCGAGCTATAATGCAACCATTCCGGGTATGGAGCTCGGCGGAGTGCCGCCAGTGCGTACCTACGGTTTAAATTTAAGTGTTAAGTTATAATCCTTTAAACGAATTGAAAATGAAAACGATCATAAAATTATACGTACCACTTTTATTATCTGGATTAGCCCTGATAGCTGGTTGTACAAAAGACTTTGAAAAAATTAATACAGATCCAACATCAGTTGGACAAGAGCAATATAACCCAAACTTTCTTTTATCTACCGCCCAGTTAAATTATACCGGAAGCATCGACTTTGCCTACGAGACCTGGAGGGGTAATTTAATCTATGCTTCTACCATGATGCAGGGCATGTCATCCGTAATTGGTTATTGGGCAGGTGATAAATACATGCTTAATGAAGGTTATACAGCAGCTTATTGGGAAAAAGCTTATCCCGATCAGGTTAAGTACGCTGCCGATTTAGTTGAGTTTACCAAAGGGAAAAGCCAGTATAATAACGTTTATCAGATGGGTAGAATTTGGAAAGCCCTGATTTTTGAGCGATTAACAGATTTATATGGCGATATACCCTATTTTGATGCTGGAAGAGGTTATTATACTGCAAATTTATATCCCAAATATGATGCACAGCAGGCTATTTATACCGATTTGTTAAAAGAGGTTGATGAAGCGAGCACTGCCTTAAATGCAAGTGGCGATAAAGTAACCGGCGATCTTGTTTTTGCTGGCGACATTGCAAAATGGAAACGTTTTGGAAATAGTTTAATGTTGCGAATGGCCATGAGGTTAACCAAAGCTGATGCCACTTTAGCTCAGACTTACATTAACAAGGCAGTTGGTAAAACCATGACAGGCGATTCGGACAATGCGTTCTTTAAACACGATACCAACGGCGCCCGTGTAACGCAGAACAGAAATGCACAGGTTTTGTTAGGTGATGGCGGTCAGGAGAATTTTTACACCAGGTGGAGCAGTACCTTCATCAATTATTTAAAAACGAATAACGACCCTCGTTTGGGCAAGGTAGCAGTAACCAAATTATATTTAACGGATGGAACCAAAGATCAAAATCCTGCTTTCGTGACTAATCCTGCAGTACAAAAAGGGATGCCAAATGGTAAAGATCTAAGTGGTATTGCAGGAAGAGATGTTCGTCAGGACCCCTCTTATACTGATTTTACCGATTATTCATCTCCAAATCCGGGTATGTTAAAAAGAGATGGTAATACTTTTATCCTTACCTATGCCGAAACGGAATTGCTTTGGGCAGAGGCAGCACAGCGTTATGGTATTGGGGGTTCTGCTGCTACGCATTACAATGCCGGTGTAATTTCTGCAATGACTTATCTTTCTCAATATGATCCATCAATGGCTGTAAACGGAACGGATGCTGCGGCTTATTTAAGCGCCCATCCATATGTAGCGGCCAATGGTTTAGAGATGATTGGCATCCAATATTGGGCACACACCATTACCATGCTCGATTTTTACGAAGCTTGGTCGAACTGGAGAAGAACAGGTATTCCTGCGCTAGTGCCTATTGTATATCCAAATACCAATACAGGTGGTTCAATTCCACGTCGGTTCCCTTATCCACTTTTTGAAGGCGTTACTAATGCGGTAAATTATAAAGCTGCATCTGCTGCTGTTCCAGGAGGCGATAAGCTGGTAGGAAAAGTTTGGTGGGATAAATAATTTATATCATCCCGGTTTTTTACTAGCCGACATTGCTCATGCAGTGTCGGCTTTTTTATTCTAGTGTTTTCCATTGCATTTTCATCAAACGTTTGCGCAAAACTTACTTGAGCGTATAAAGAAGTTTAGTCTATCTTTAACTCATAAGTACATCATTTTCAGTATTAAAACGGTAATGTGTTTAACGGAATACGCTAAACGCTAATTATAATAATTCATCATTTACACATGAAAAGCATTCTATTTACTCTTGGTTTCGTTATTGTCACTCAAGGTCTTTTATTCGGTCAAACCGACAGCACGGTTATTCAATCAGTACCCAACATTAAAGAAATAAAGGCTGGCGACAAGGAAATTATTTTTCCCGAAAGCCCAAAAGGTTATTCTCTGGTATTCAAGGGAAGTAATCGCGAACCAATAGTAAATTCATCTGGCGATATTACCACGCCACTGGTTGCAACAAATGTCAACTTGTATTTCGAACTGATTAGTCAGGTAAGCGATTCGATAAAGTATGATGTATCTAAACAGATCGTTGTCCCAGGGAAATTTTCAGACGGTGGTATTAACCCACAGCCTTTTGTAATCCCCGCTTTACGAGAATGGCATGGTGGTAAAGGCAATTTCTCTTTAACTGCCACCAGCAGAATTGTTTTAAATGCAGCGAATGAGAAACAGCTGCAGAACGTTGCAAGTATTTTAAAACAAGAGTTGAAACATCAGTTGGGTTTTAACCTTTTAATTGTGAAAGGTAAGGCTAAAAAAGGCGATATTTTTTTATCCTTAAGTGCAATAGATAAAAGCATCGGCGAAGAAGGATACTACTTTAATGCAGATGAACATATTACCATTAGCGCAGTAAAATATCAGGGGCTATTCTGGGGAACAAGAACTTTATTGCAGCTACTGGAACAGAAAAATTCCATTCCAAAAGGATTGGCAAGAGATTATCCAGCGTTTAAAGTTCGCGGATTTGTGCTCGATGTTGGCCGTAAGTTCTTTAGTCTACAGTTTTTAAGAGATTATGTGAAATTCATGTCTTATTACAAATTGAACGATTTTCAGATCCACTTAAATGACAATGGCTTTAAAAAATACTTCAATGATAATTGGGCTGATACCTATTCGTCTTTCCGCTTAGAAAATACAACCTACCCTGGGCTGACAGCAAAAGATGGTTCTTATACCAAAAAGGAATTTATGGCGCTACAACAGTTAGCCGATAATTATGCGGTCCGTATTATTCCAGAAATTGATGCACCGGCACATGCGCTGGCTTTTACCAAGGTAGTTCCCGAAATTGGCAGTAAAGCATATGGTATGGATCACCTTGATCTCCATAATCCACTTAGTTATACAGTTATGGAAAATGTATTTAAAGAATATATTTCTGGTAGCACACCCGTGTTTTCGGGTAAAGCGGTTCACATTGGTACAGATGAATATGCTAAAAAAGATGCAGAAGTTTTTAGGGCTTTTACCGATCATATGATTAAATATGTAGAAGGTTTTGGAAAAGATGTTAGGCTATGGGGAGCATTAACACACGCAAAAGGTACCACTCCTGTAAAAGTAGAAAATGTGGTGATGAACACTTGGTACAATGGTTATGCCAACCCTGTTGAAATGAAGAAACTGGGCTATAAGCAAATCAGTACGCCCGATGGATGGCTATATATTGTACCTGCAGCAGGCTACTATTATGATTACCTGAACATTAAAAATCTTTATAACAAATGGACCCCTTCTATGATTGGGAATGTTCAGTTTACACCTGGCGATCCTACTATATTAGGTGGCTCTTTTGCCGTGTGGAATGATATTGTAGGCAACGGAATTACAGAAAAAGATGTACATGATAGGGTATTTCCCGCTATGCAGGTATTAGGACAAAAGATGTGGGGAGGAAATAATACAACTTTAAAGTTCGAAGATTTTAACGTTTTGAGCAAGAAGATAGGAGAAGGCCCGTCATTAAACATAAATGGAAAGCTATCTAAAAACGATGCGCCATTTACAGCCCAGTTTAATTTCGATAAAAAGGACAAACAAATTAAAACTACTGGTGCAACTTATACAGAAGGATATTTAAAGAACGCTTTATCATTTTCAGGAAAAGATAGTTATGCCAGGTTACCATACGCTGAAATAGGTTATAATTATACGGTTTCTTTTTGGGTAAACCCTGCCAATAACAATTTGGACGGTGCGCTGTTATTCAAATCGCCTAACGCTACTGTAAAACTAAAACAGACAGGTACGGGCAAACTTGGGTTTTCAAGGGAAGGTTATGATATCGATTTTGGATATGCTGTGCCCGAAAATAGCTGGACACACGTGATCATAACCGGAACCAATAAAGGCACCAATCTTTATGTGAATGGTAAACTTGAAAAACGATTGTACGATAACTGGATTACATTTACAGATAAAGACAAAACGAAAGTGCGTAAATCAGAAACTTTGTTTTTCCCACTTCAAACAGTTGGTGGATTTAAAGGAAAGTTAGATGAATTACAAGTTTGGAACAAGGTATTGTCAGACGAAGAGATTCTGGCCTTAAAGTGATAAAAAAGGATTAAACAATAACCCGTCTCGATTAAATCAGTTTTTACCAGCCGATACCGCAAATGTGGTATCGGCTTTTTTGTCTCCCGTATTTTGATAATATTTTAAGCAAACGTTTGTGCTGTGTCGGTTTTAGACTTTGTTTTCTAATGCTTAAAGTAGATTTAAGCTGTAATATTAAACAGGCGTAGCGCTTTGATTTGATTGTTTTTTATGATTTAGTATTAGATTGTTAATCAAACGTTTGTGCGTTATTTTGGGAAAATATCTCCTCAATAAAGCACTATATTTAATCAACAAGCTATTGTAATCTCACCTGTAATTTAATGGTTATTCACTTTTACTATTGCGTAAGATTGTAGCTGTATTTTCTGGCGCTGTACACAAATGATTTTTAATTAATATTTTAAAATTTAACCCATTAAACCAAAGAAAATGAAAAAAACAATTGCTTTACTCGTAGCTTCTTTAGCTTTTACAGTTTGTCTGTTTAGTAGTTTTACGCCCGAAAAAGTTGCCCTTTCCCCTAAAAAGGTTATGCGCCGTGGGGTAGTTACGGTTACAAAAAATTTCACGACCAGTAATGGCCTGGCTGCGGTGGCAACACTACAGTATACCACCGGGCAGGTTTATTCGAGCATTACAGTAAGCATAGAAGGAGAGGGCAACGTTCCGCTGACTTCGGTGTCCCATTCCTCAGGCCCAATTTACGCCGATACTTTTGAAGGTTATAAGGCCGGATCTTATTATGAATATTTTGTAGATGTATTGGTAACTGGAAACCCGACTATTGGCTGGCAAATTTCAGATACAAGCGCCGAAGCGGTGGTGATTTAAATTGCCAGCCTAAATAAAGAGTCTACTGCTTCATTGCAGCAGTTTTTTGCAGAACCGGCATTGCCAAAAGCAATGCTGGTTTTTTTATGGTAACATTTCTAATGCGCTTTTTGATTAACGCTACAATAGTTTGATATTTAGAAACCAAACCAAAACAATGAAATTCAGATTTATACTCGCTACATTTTTAAGCATGGGCATTTTTGCATATGCACAACAAGAACCAAGAAAAAGCCAATCTAAAGAAACCGTAACCACTACCCAGGTTACCGTTAAAGATGAACCTAAATCTTCAGCAAACGAAAGGGCCATTAAGGTAGAAAGTTCTGTTGTTACCAATCACACTGTAAATATCGATGGTAAATCGGTTCCTTATAAGGCCACAACAGGTACCTTGCCGGTTTGGGATGAAGACGGAAAACCAATTGCAGGTTTGTTTTATACTTATTACGAACGCAGTGATGTGCAAAATCGCGATAAACGACCTTTAGTAATCTCTTTTAACGGCGGTCCGGGTTCAGCTTCAGTTTGGATGCACATCGCCTATACAGGTCCTGTGGTTTTAAATATTGATGACGAAGGTTATCCTGTGCAGCCTTATGGTTATAAAGAGAATTCATATTCTATTTTAGATGTTGCCGATATTATTTACGTCGATCCGGTCAATACTGGCTATTCGAGAGCGGTGAGTAAAGATATTCCAACAAATAAGTTCTTTGGAGTACGTGCCGATATCAAATACCTGGCCGAGTGGATCAATACTTTTGTAACCCGCAATAACCGATGGGCCTCTCCAAAATTTTTAATTGGCGAGAGTTATGGTACCACACGCGTTTCGGGTTTGGCTTTAGAGCTGCAAAACAGTCAATGGATGTATTTAAACGGTGTGGTTTTGGTTTCGCCAACAGAACTTGGTATTGAGCGTAGTGGTCCTGTTGATGCGGCTTTGCGTTTACCCTATTTTGCAGCTACCGCCTGGTATCATAAGGCGCTTGCGGCCGATTTACAGGGCAAAGATTTAACAGCCATGCTTCCTGAGGTTGAAAATTTTACCATTAATGAATTAATCCCAGCTATTTCGCAGGGTGGGATGTTAAGTGCTGATAAAAAGAAAGCCATTGCCACAAAAATGGCGCGTTATTCCGGCCTTTCAGAAAAAGTGATATTAGATTACAACCTCAATGTACCTACTGATTTCTTTTGGAAAGAACTGCTGAGAGATAAAGGTTTTACTGTTGGTAGATTAGATTCGCGCTATCGTGGTATCGATAAAATGAGTGCCGGCGAAGGACCCGATTATAATGCAGAGCTAACCTCTTGGTTGCATTCTTTTACACCAGCCATCAATATGTACATCCGCAACGAGCTGAATTATAAAACCGATTTAAAGTACAATATGTTCGGTTCCGTTTACCCATGGGATAAAACTGGCGACCAAACTGGCGATAACCTCCGCCAGGCTATGGCACAGAATCCATACCTGCATTTATTGGTACAATCAGGTTATTACGATGGTGCCTGCGATTATTTCAATGCGAAATACAGCATGTGGCAGTTAGATGCTGCAGGTAAACTGCAAGACCGCATGAGCTGGGAAGGTTACCGGAGCGGACACATGATGTATTTACGTAAAGACGATCTGAAAACGGCCAATAACCATATCCGTGAGTTTATTAAAAAAGCATTACCAAAAGCAGGCGAGGCTGCTAAGTTCTAGCCAGGATTTAGAGGATTTAAGGATTTTAAGAATAAAGTGTATGTTTCCTCTCTTGAAGGGGCAAGGGATGGTTTGTCAACTCTTATAAAAAATAATTCTTCGGGTTTTATTTGGAGCGCAGGTGCGGTATAATAATTATCGTTCGTCCTGCTTTACGCTATATCTTTTTTATTGTTCATGTCATGCTGAGGCACGAAGCATCTGTTTCATTGTGGTGAGATGCTTCGTGCCTCAGCATGACAGCAATTTGAAGGTAGTGCTGTAAAAATGTATGTCGCTCCAATCAGGGCTAGGTAGGTTAGGGCGGTGGCAGGGAAACCCCTCATAATAGCACTGGCAGGTGTAATCTAAACCTGACAGCCGCGATAGCCCCAGATTTAAGCACTGTCTATTTTGTTTTTATGGTGTGCTTGCTTATTTCACAGGTTTCATCTGGGCTAAAGCAAATGGCAGGACTGCTTTTAAAAAAGAATTACTGCAATTGCTTTTCAAATTATAAAGACTGATAATAAAACATCAATAAATTCTAATTTGAGATTCTAGAGTTGACAACTTTCATGGGCACAATGATGATAAAGTTGTCAACTCTTAAACAGATTTATCTCCTCAAAAACGCAAACAAAAAACTGTTCACTGCAAACTAAAAATAATTACTTATTTTTGTGGTTCAATTATGCAGCAAATAAAAACATCATTCGATTTTGAAAAACCTATTGCCGATTTAGTTCAGCAGATAGAAAAGGTTAAGCAAGTTGCCGAAAAAACTAAGGTAGATATGTCTGCCACTTTAGACGAGCTTGATGGTAAATTAGATGAAACTACCAATAACTTATATAAAAATTTAACCGGTTGGAACAAGGTTCAGATGAGCCGTCATCCCGATCGCCCGCAAACACTCGATTACATCAATATGATCTGCGATGATTTTATTGAAATGCACGGCGATAGAACCGTTAAAGATGATAAAGCGATTATTGGCGGTTTTGCTACCATAAATGGCCAAACGGTAATGGTTATTGGTCACCAGAAAGGTAAAAACACCAAAGAACGTCAGTTCCGTAATTTCGGTATGGCTAACCCTGAAGGTTACCGTAAAGCTTTGCGTTTAATGCGTTTGGCTGAAAAATTTAATAAACCGGTTGTTTCTTTTATCGATACTATGGGTGCTTACCCTGGTTTAGAGGCCGAGGAACGCGGGCAAGGCGAGGCCATTGCCAGAAACTTATTGGAAATGTCTATTCTTCGTGTGCCGATTATCTGCATTGTTGTAGGTGAAGGTGCATCAGGAGGTGCTTTGGGTATTGGCATTGGCGATAAAGTTTACATGTTAGAGCACACCTGGTATTCGGTAATCTCTCCTGAATCCTGCTCATCTATTTTATGGAGAAGCTGGGATTTTAAAGAGAAAGCAGCTGAATGTTTAAAATTGACTTCTGATGATATGTTTGGCAACAAATTAATCGATGGTATTATTCCAGAACCACTTGGAGGTGCACATCAGGATCCAGAGTTGATGGGCAGAACTTTAAAAGATTACATCGTTAAAGATTTAGCTGCTTTAGGTAAACTAAAAACCGATAAACTGATCGAACAAAGAATTGATAAATTCTGTGCGATGGGTGTTGTAAACGAATAATCTTTAAAAAAATAAATTTGAATCCTGTTTGGCAATGCTGAACAGGATTTTTTTGTGGATAAATTGTGCTCACGCTCGTTTCTAACGAGCGTGTAAATAGGTTACCGTATTTTACGGTGTTAGTTATTTATATATTTGGTTTGATTTTTACGATATAATCGTAAGCTACTGCTGCACTCGTTAGAAACGAGCGCAAGCGTTCAATAAATATTAATCAATGTCTAGTAACTCAATTTCTATTAGTCCGCTAAGCCCATGATAATTAGTTGCGGAACTGTAAATATAATGTTCAGGCTCTGATACAATTCCAGCTCTAACTGGATTTTGATGGATGTAATTTAGCTTTTGAAATGTAAAATCTGAACTGATTAATTCAACAGCATGGTAGCCATCTTGCCAAACCTTGTAATTCTCAATTCTTGTAAGGTATTTTCCTGCAAATTCAAATTTATTCAGCAACCAGTTTTTCCTGCTTTCATTTCCTGAATTAATCTCTTCAATAATAGCCCTATTTGTAAACTTCTTAAAATCTCTAATTATTTCAAAAAGCTTTACACATCCATTCGCAGATGTAATGAGGTGTAAATGGTTGGTCATCAGGCAATAAGCGTACAGAATAAGGCCCTTGTTAGACTGGCAATACTTTAATGAATCTACAATAATTTCTTTATAAGTTGAACGAGTGAATATATCGACCCAATCTACAATCGTAAAAGTTAAAAAATAGATGCCTTCCGGATCTCTGGCTTGATATTGATCTGACATTTAATAAAAATATTTATTAATTCAGAAAAATCATAATTGCTCACGCTCGTTTCTAACGAGCGTGTAGATAGCTGGTCGTGTTTACGACCTATCCGAAATCTAGACTTATATCATTCTTTACGATGGAATCGTAAAGCCATTTTGCACTGGTTAGAAACGAGCGCAAGCATTTCGTGATTGCTCACGCTCGTTTCCAACGAGTGTGTAGATAGCTGGTCGTGTTTACGACCTATCAGAAATTTAGATTTATATCATCCTTTACGATGGAATCGTAAAGCAATTTTGCACTCGTTAAAAACGAGCGCAAGCGGTAACAAAAAAAGCAGCTACAAATTAATGCAGCTGCTTTGTAAGCTATTTTCAGATCCGTTTACTGTTGTGGCCCCTGTTGTGGGAAAAACATCGATAAACGGCCTTCTAAACTGTTAAACGTTTTCTGCAGCTTATCGCTCAATTTGTCCTGACCTGCAGCTTTACTCGTTTTAATCATTCTGTCCAGGTAATATAATCCTGTTTGAATGTTCTGCGATCCGGTTAAACCTTTTGATTGTGAAATATCAGCAAGGTAGTTTAATTCTTTACTGATATAATCGCCTGATTTGTCTAAAATATCATTCGCTTTGGCCGTTTCACCTAATTTATATAAGTTTTCAGCCATGTAGAATTTCACAACAACCGTACGGATGCCGAAGAATTTATCAGGCATTACTGCAAAATATTTATCTACTACTTTTTTGGCATCAGCAGTTTTACCTTCTTTAATTAAGCTGTTGGTTAAGCTACTGAAGAGATTGGTGAAAATGAAAGTATCATCTGATGACTGTGGATCTAAATATTTAGCGGTTTTCATATTTCCCCACTTAAATTTAGTCATCACATTATTGTACAATACAGGCGTATTTAATTGCTCTGGCCTATCTTCAGATGCTGTCGTATCAGCTTTAAGCGGTAATAAACGCATGGCTAAACCTTCGCTGTATAAATACTTATCTAAGCCGTTATATTGCTCAGAAGGCACGGTAGAAGCGAAATAAATCGGACGTTTCCAGTTGTTATGTGCCAGGATATCGAACATGGCCAAAGTTCCTTTAGTAACATAACCTTTATTAAACTTCCAATCCATTGTAGTAGTAATTTTTGCAGCATCGGCTGCAGGTACTGTTCCTGTACTGATTACTTGCTGCGGGTCTACCGTGATTTTAAGGTTTTTAGTTGGTAAAAAGTTAGATTTTGATCCATCCTGCATTGGTACTTTATCGCTCTCATCGTTTGATAGCAATAAATCAACTACGTTTTTAAGCTCAATACTACCTGCAATTTTGTAATCATCGTATGGCATTACATCTCTTTCTCCCTGTACATATTGCTCAGGTTTCATCGTGATTGGCAAAGGCGCTGATTCGTTTTGTTTTTGTCTTAAACCGTTAATGTACCAATCTGTATCGAATAAACTTAAGTTTACAATACGCACATCAGGACGAACATTTTCTACCTCCTGGATATACCAAAGTGGGTAGGTATCATTATCGCCATAAGTAAATAAGATGGCATTTGGCGCACAGGATTGTAGGTAATCCAAGGCAATATCATGCGGAACCATTTTCGTAGAACGGTCATGATCATCCCATCCCTGCTCGGCCATAATTACCGGTGCAGCCAGTAATCCAATCACGGTTGCACCAATGGCACCGGCAGTTGGCGTTAGTTTTTTAAACAACCACTCTTTAATGGCGAGTGCCCCGAGCCCGATCCATATTGCAAAGGCATAGAACGATCCTACATAAGCATAATCCCTTTCGCGGGGTTCTAATGGTTTTTGATTTAAGTATAATACAATGGCAATACCGGTAAAGAAGAATAGTAATGCGACAACGCCCGCATCTTTTTGGTTACGTTTAAAATGCCAAAGTGCACCAATAACGCCTAAAATTAATGGTAAAAAGAAGAAACGGTTATACGCTTTATTATCAACGGTTGATGGTGGCAGATTGCTTTGATTGCCTCTCAACATAGCATCAATTGGTTTAATGCCGCTAATCCAGGTACCTTCATGTCCGCTACCCTGACCTTGCTCGTCATTCTGGCGGCCAGCAAAATTCCACATGAAATAACGCATGTACATATAGCCAATCTGATAGCTGAACAAGAAACCAACGTTATCTACCAAAGTAGGGTTTTTAGTATCATCTAAGCGCATCCATTCTTTATAAAAAGCCGCATGTTTAGGGTCATCGCTATACATACGTGGCAATAAGGTGTTGTTGTTATATTCGTAATCGGTTTTTTTACCCGCTACCTCATATTTTTCTTTTCCTTTTCTCCAGATGGTTTTTCCTTCGGTTACACCAACTCTTTCAGAGTTATAGTTAGGGCCATAACCCAATGGCCTGTCGCCATATTGCTCACGGTTTAGGTAACTTAAGAAAGAGAAAGCATCTTTCGGCGCACTGTTATTTAAGTTCGGATCTGCCTTTGCCCTGATGATAATCATCGAGAATGATGCATAACCGAAAATGATTAATACGGTAGAGATTAAGCCTAGGTTTAATAATTTCTTTTGGTGTTGGATAGAATAACGAATTCCCCAAACCAGGGCGCCGATTAATAAAATAGCGAAGAATAAAACGCCTGTTCCAAAACCCAGACCTAATGTGTTAACAAAGAATAAATCGAAATAAGCACCGAACGAAACCAGGTATTGGATAATACCATATTGGATTACCGCTAAGATTAAAATACCAACAATAAGGGTTTTAATAATTCCCGATGTTGTTGCTTTATCTGTTCTTTTGAAATAATAAATAAAAGCAAGTGCTGGGATGGTTAACAGGTTTAACAAGTGGATACCGATTGATAAACCCATAATATAGGCAATAAACAATAACCAACGATCGGCACGTGGCTCATCGGCATGCGCTTCCCATTTAAGGATAGCCCAGAATACAATTGCTGTGAATAACGATGATTGTGCATAAACTTCTGATTCTACTGCCGAAAACCAAAAGCTATCAGAGAAAGTATAAGCCAAAGCACCAACGGCACCTGCACCCATAATGCTGATCAATTTACCAGTTGTTAGTTCTTCACCGGCTTTTAATACCGTTTTTTTAGCCAATGCGGTGATGGTCCAAAATAAGAATAAGATAGTTGCCCCGCTCGATACAGCCGAACCAACATTCATCCAGTAAGCGATTTTGGTTAAATCTCCAGCTGCAAAAATAGAGAAGAAACGTTGGATCATTAAGAACAAAGGCGCACCAGGTTGGTGAACAACCTGCATTCTAAATGCCGATGCGATAAATTCACCGCAATCCCAAAAACTGGCAGAAGGCTCTAAGGTTAAAACGTAAGTTAGTGTAGCAATTAAAAAGCAGATCCAGCCTACTATATTATTAACTTTTGAATAATTCATTGGTTTGTTTAATGATATTAAAAATTGTTTTCACATAAAAATGCTGCCGAAATTAACTATTCTAGTCGATAAAACAGGTAAATTTTTGGATTGATTTAACAATTTTTAACGGCTTAAGGCCTTTAACATAAAGGATTTTAATTTATTTGAGAAACAAAAACCCATAAGCAGAAAGGTGAAATCTGCTTATGGGTTAAAATTTAGAATGTTTTTAGCTTAACCCGCTGCAAATGGGGTAAACCTTACAATCAGATCATTATATTTTTTTTCAAGGCTTTTGCTTAGCCCAGCTTGTTTAAAAACCTCGGTTAATTTTACCATTTGTCCTAAATAGCCAAGGTAGAAACGTACATCCTGCTCAGATGATAGCTGGTTTTTGCTTTCTGAAACATCAGCAAAATGGGTTAATTCCCTGTTCACGTAATCGGCAGTTTTTTTGATCATCGCATTTGCACGGTTTAAATCATTTAAACGATAAAGGTTTTCAGTGAAATAATAAGTGCTCATTACCTGGCGCATACTGTAGAATTTAGCAGGAATTACCTCAAAATATTTATTAGCCACTTTTTTGCTTTCAGTAATTTTACCTTCGTTTATCAAGCCGGTTAATAAACCGTTAAACATGTTCGAGAACATGGTTACATCATCAGCAGATTGCCTATCTAAATGGTTGGCGTATTTAATATTGCCAAAACCATATACATTCATCATATTGTTGTACATCGGTTTCAGGTTTACGCGGTCAAAATCTTGTGTAATTGCAGTATCTGGTTTCAAAGGCAATAACCTTTTATTCAATCCTTCCACATACAGGTATTTGTTTAGCCCAACGTATTGCTCATCTGGCATTGCCCCAGTAAAATAAATCGGTCGCTCCCAATTATTGTGCACTAAAATATCAAATAAGGCCAATGTCCCTTTTGTAACATAATTTTGAGTAAAAGTCCATTCCATACTGCTAGCAATTTTGCCTGCATCTTCTTTGGGCACGGTTCCGGTATCTAAAACCTGTTGCGGACTTACCGCCAGTTTAAGGTTTTTGGTTGGTAGCACATTGTATTTAGAACCATCGTTCATGGTTACTTTATCTTCATCATGATCGGATAGAAGTACGTCTAAAATTTCCTGTAATTCGATATGCTGGGCAATTTTATAATCCTGATAATACATAATATCGCGTGTACCAGCAACATATTGATTGCGATTAATCGTTAAAGGAAGCGGCGCTGATTGATTTTGCTTTCTTTTCATACCGTCTATGTACCAATCGGCAGTAAATAAACTTAGGTTTACCACACGCACATCCGGACGGATGTTTTCTACTTCCTGCGCGTACCAAACCGGGTAGGTATCATTGTCGCCATAAGTGAACAAAATGGCATTGGGCGCACACGATTTTAGGTAATTGACAGACATATCTCTAGCTACATGGCTATCAGAACGGTCGTGATCGTCCCATCCCTGGTTGGCCATAATAATCGGAGCACCGAATAAGGCAATAATCGAAGCAAAAATACTCGCCCGCACGGGCGTTAGTTTTTTGAAGATAAAGTCTTTTAATCCAAATACACCTAAACCGATCCAGATCGCAAAAGCATAAAACGAACCCACATAGGCGTAATCCCTTTCGCGTGGCTCAATCGGAACTGAGTTCAGATAAACTACAATGGCAATTCCAGTGAAAACGAATAATAAACCGATAACGCCCGCATCCTTCTGGTTACGTTTAAAGTGCCAAACCGCGCCGATCAAACCGATAATCAGCGGCAAAAAGAAAAACCTGTTATACGCTTTGTTTTCTACAATGGATGGCGGAAGGTTTTTCTGATCACCAAGCCTGATTGCATCCAAAGGTTTAATGCCGCTGAGCCAATTGCCATCTTTCCCGCCAAATTGCCCGTCTTCATTGTCTTGCCTGCCCACAAAATTCCACATAAAATAACGCATGTACATCTGTCCCGTTTGGAAAGAGAGCATATATTTTAAGTTGTCCATCAAGGTTGGTTTATGCTCATCATCAAAACCCATGTAACTTTTGTAAAACCTAATGTGTTCGGGTTTGTCACTGTACATGCGTGGAGCTAAAGTTTTATCTCCAAAAACATAGTCAGATTTTGTTCCTGCTGATTCATATTTTGTTTCTCCTTTTCTGTAAAGTTTTCCGCTTTCTTTAATGTCGATCTTTTCTGAATTATAATTTTCGCCATATAACAAAGGCCTGTCTCCGTATTGCGAACGGTTTACATAACTCAGAAAATTAAAAGCATTCTCTGGATCGGTATTGTTTAAATTTGGTTTGGCCTGTGCCCTGATAATGAGTAAGGCGAAAGAACTGTATCCAAATAGAAGCAAAACAGTGAACAACATGGCCAGGTTTAATACCCTTTTATGTTTGAGGATGGAATAGCGGATGCCATAAGTCAGGCTTCCAATCACTAAAATGGCAAAAAATAATATGCCCGTTCCAAAACCCAGGCCCATTGTATTCACGAAAAAGTAATCGAAATTTGCCGCAAAAGATACCACGTACTGAATGATGCCGAACTGTACCACTGCCAATACAGCGATTGAAATAAGAAATACTTTTAACACGCTTTGCCAATTGGGCGAGGGGTTCTTTTTAAAATAATAAACAAATATCAATGCAGGGATGGTTAGCAAGTTTAAGATGTGTACACCGATAGAGATGCCCATGATGTATGCCACAAAAAGCAGCCACCGGTCTGATTTTGGTTCATCAGCCTGCGATTCCCATTTTAATATGCCCCAAAATACAATAGCGCTACAAAGCGACGACATGGCGTAAACCTCTGCTTCCACCGCCGAAAACCAAAAACTATCAGAAAAGGCATAAGCCAAAGCCCCAACAAAACCTGCACCCATAATGCCGATGATTTTTTGGTTGGTGATTTCTTCACCTTTTTTAATGACCGTTTTCTTGGCCAGCGCGGTAATTGTCCAAAACAAAAAGAGGATGGTACCTGCACTTGCCAGAGCCGAAGCCACATTCATAAAATAAGCTACTTTGGTTTTATCACCAAAAGCGAGTGCCGAAAACAATCTTTGGATCATGGAAACTATTGGAGCACCGGGCTGGTGAACGACCTCCATTCGGAAAGCCGAAGAAATAAATTCGCCACAATCCCAGAAACTTACAGATTGATCTAAAGTTAAGATATAGGTGAGCGCGGCAACGATAAAACAGAGCCAGCCTCCAATGGTGTTGATCCTTGAGTAATTCATAGTTTAATTTTAGTCTTTGATAATAAATGATTTAAGTGGTTCGTAGTAAAAAAAGTCGCATAAAAAAAGAAAATGTTGCACGCTATATGATGATTTTTTTATCTTTGCATCGCAAACAGGAACAGCAGGAAAGAAATTAAAAATATTTTAAAATCACTCTTGCATATTTAAAATAAGGTTCCTACATTTGCATTCCCTTTCGAGGAGAATATCCTTGATAAGTTTTTGTCCGATAGTATAAGGGTAGTACAACGGTTTTTGGTACCGTTTGTCTTGGTTCGAATCCAGGTCGGACAACTAAAATTTAATGTCGGATCATGTTTTAAATGGACATGATCCGATTTTTTTTAACCGTAAACTACACGAACCCATGCCATTGCAGTTTAACCCGGTAAAGCTTTTTTCCGGAACAGGTTCTAAGGGATTATCACTTAAGATTGCCGAACATTACGGCAAGCCACTTGGTAGCGTAACCATTCACAAATTCAGTGATGGAGAGTTTCAACCTTCTTTTGATGAGTCAATCCGTGGTAGTGATGTTTTTCTAATTCAGTCTACTTATCAGCCAAGTGATAATTTAATGGAACTTTTGCTGATGGTTGATGCGGCTAAAAGAGCATCGGCACATTATATTACCGCAGTTGTTCCTTATTATGGTTTGGCCCGTCAGGATAGAAAAGATAAACCTCGTGTAGCAATCGGTGCCAAATTGGTGGCTAACTTATTAAAATCAGCAGGTATCCACCGCATCATGACGATGGATTTGCATGCTGCACAGATACAGGGTTTCTTCGATATCCCGGTTGATCACTTAGATGGATCGGTAATCTTTGTGCCTTATATCAAAAGCTTAGGCTTAAAAAACTTAACTATCGCATCGCCAGATATGGGCGGTTCGTACAGGGCACGTACTTTTGCCAAGTTTTTTAATGCTGAAGTAATTATTTGCGATAAACGCCGTAAACGTGCCAACGAAATCGAATCGATGTCGATCATTGGTGATGTGACCGGACAGGATGTAGTATTGATAGATGATATTTGCGATACTGCAGGAACCTTATCAAAAGCTGCGGCTTTGATTATGGAAAACGGTGCCGCAAGTGTTAGAGCGGTTTGTACACACGCAGTATTATCAGGCAAAGCAATAGAAACGGTAGAAAATTCGGTATTAACCGAGTTAATCGTTACGGACACCATCCCGTTGAAACAGGAAAGTCCGAAAATTAGGGTACTAAGCACAGCCAGTTTATTTGCAAGGGCAATTGCCAATGTAAACGAGCACGGCTCAATTAGTGATCTGTTTAGAGTATAACGTTGAGCGTATTGCGATGAGCGCTTAAAACGCCAGCCGCAGATCGCCAAACAATAAAAAAGAGTTTAAATAAGGTTGAAGGTAGCGGGTTGAAGGCTTAAGGTCTTGATACTCGATACTTAATACTTGCTACTAATAAATATAAAATAAAAATAAAATGAAAACAATCGCAATTAGCGGTTCTCCAAGAGAGAACGTAGGGAAACGCGATGCCAAGGAACTTCGTTACGAAGGTAAAGTTCCGGCGGTATTGTATGGTGGAAAAGAGCAACAACACTTTGCTGTAGTTATTGCTGACTTAAGAGATGTTATTTATACCCCGGATGTAAACTTTGTGGAGATTGATGTTAACGGTACTAAAACTAAAGCTATCGTAAAAGACACTCAATTTCACCCACTTACCGACGTATTAATGCACATCGATTTTCTTCAGTTGTTTGACGAGAAAGAAATCGTTATGGAGATCCCGGTTAAATTAACAGGAACTTCTCCAGGTGTTAAAATGGGGGGTAAATTAATCCAGAAATTACGTAAACTACGTGTTAAAGCATTACCAGCTGATATGCCACAAAACGTAGAAGTAAGCTTAGAGAAATTAGAAGTAGGTAGTTTATTCCGTGTTCGCGATCTTAAAGGCGAGAAATACGTAATCACTAACACTCCTGAAGATACTATCGTTTCTGTTGCAATGTCTAGAGCATTAAAACAAGCAGAAACTGAAGCTGCTAAAGGTAAAAAATAATCAGGATTCTTAGGATTTCTTGATTTCAAGATGAAGCGTTTCGATTTAGGTCGGAACGCTTTTTTTATTTACATCAAGATTAATCCGCTAATCGCCAACGCTAACCGCCCATCCATTCATTAAAAAACTGTTTGAAAATGAATGGAGTTAAATTTGCGGCATGGACTCCCGACTTTTCGCTTTAGTCTTTGGTCTTTTCGCTTTAAGCTTCTACCTTTGCTCCCATGAAATATCTTATAGTTGGCTTAGGGAATATCGGACCAGATTATGCACACACCAGGCATAACATTGGTTTTGATATCGCCGATGAACTGGTTAAAAATTTAGATGGAAGTTTCGAGAATATCCGCTTGGCTTATTATTCGGAAGTAAGTTTTAAAGGACGTAAACTCCATGTAATTAAACCAACTACTTTTATGAATTTAAGTGGTAAAGCCGTAAACTATTGGATGAAGGAGTTAAAAATAGCACCAGAAAATGTTTTGGTGATTGTTGACGACCTTGCACTGCCTCTCGGTAAGTTAAGGTTAAAGCTACAGGGCTCTAGCGCTGGTCATAACGGCTTAAAAAGCATCGAAGAGGTTTGTGGCGGACAAAATTATGCACGCTTGCGCTTCGGTATCGGCAGCGATTATCCGAAAGGTAGGCAAGTTGATTTTGTTTTGGGTTTATTTGATAAAAATGAGCAATTAGAACTCCCTGCGTTGATTGATAAAAGCGTAGAGCTGATTAAAAGTTATGTAACGGTTGGGCCGGCACACACCATGACGGCTTTTAATAAATAGGTAGTTAATTGGTTAGCTGCCCATGCTGTCATCCTGAGCGCAGCGAAGGATCTTTTATAATTTAAATCTCAAGGTAATATAGTCCAAAAAAGATCATTTGAAGAGCAATTGCAGTAGTTCTTTTTAATGTTCGTCCTGCTTTTCATTGCAAGTCCGCACTCGTACCTCGCTTGCGGGCTTTCCATTTCAATCAGGTCTAAAAGGCAGTGTCTATGCTGCTATTGAGGGTAGAATAGCGTAGTTTTATATAAATTTTCTTTTCCTAGTCCAGCGTGTGTCCTCACGTACCCTCTGATGTGAAACAGGTCGATAAAGGCAATTGCTTTTTCTGCGCCATGCAACCCCAAATAGTATTGCTGGCTGTGCCACCTAAACCCGATCGAAGTGGTTCCGATGCTTTACCAACAAATTGGTTTTAAAACTAAATCGCATCGGAAAAAACATAGAGCGGGATTGCACAAGCCTAAAAGCCTCTGCACCTGATTTCCAGAAAAAAAATAATGATTTAGTGGATGAGGATGTCTATTGTTTGGTGGGCCACCAAACACGGAATAGGTGAGTGTCATCCTGATGGCTAATTTATTCTATAAAAATCAATATAAATGACAGAAGAATTTAAGGGAAATAAATCCCCTAAGATTATCGTCATTGCGAGAAGGCTTTTTCAGCCGACGAAGCAATCTTTATAGCAAGGATTGCTAGCATGAAAGATTGCTTCGTCGTTCCTCCTCGCAATGACGATCTTTCTATAGGCATCTGTTATTAATAACTTGGTCGAAGGACCAACGATCGCAATTACGAAAAACTTTTAAACAAAAAAAAAGACCATCTTTCGATGATCTTTTCATAAATATGTTTTAGTTAATGATTATTTAACTTTTTCTTGAGCTCTTGCAATGTAAGCATCAATTAATTGCGCTTCTGCACTCTCAGGGTATTGTGTTTTTACTTTAGTATAAGCATCAACAGCACCTTTAAAATCATTTTGGTTTTCGTTAACCAATCCTAATTTCTTCAAAAACATTGGTGAAGTAAATTTGCTTGCTTTATCTGCCGCTTTTTTATAGTAAGTAGCCGCTTGTTTAAAGTCTTTCAGTTCGCTGTAAGCATCACCTAATAAGCCTAAAGCCAATGGATCTGCAACTGGGCTGCCGGTAGCGCTATATTTGCTTAATGCCTCTATAGCTTGTTTGTATTCGCCTTTACGCAAGTAAATCCCACCTAAGTAAAGGTTAGCTAAGTTTGCCGATTTTGTGTTATCATATTCTTTAGCAATCTGCTCTAAGCCCGGGTAACCACCTTCGCCTTTAACAGCTTTGTTTGATAATGAATCTACACCAACAAATTGTTCTGCTTTGTACATTTTGCTAGCGGCTTCTTCAGCACGACCTTTTAAATACACGCCTTGATACCAAAGATATATTAAAACTAATAAAACTACAGCACCTGCAATAAACAGTAAGCTCTTATTATTCTCTTGTAAAAATGAACCTTTTTTAGTTGGTTGAATTGTCTGGTTATCTGTTGTAGACATGTTTGTTTAAAAAATTTAAGATTGCAAAAATACATTTTTCAATCAAAGTATCAATCTTTATTTTGAAGTATTTGATTAAACATTAGTTATTTAGGCATACAGATTATAAAATCATCGCGATAATTAGCGTAACAAGCTAATCAGTGTGTTAAACCAGGTTTGGTTGTCGCTAAAAATACCAGTGTGGTTAATCACCAGGTACACCGTTTGACTTTCAGAGCGGCTCACCGTAGATCTAATTCTGATGGGTTGCCAGAATGCGCCGAAGTTTTTTGCCGATGAAGCTGGAAATAAATCGTCGAAGCCCATGTAAACTTCTTCTATATGTGACAATGGGAGTTCCAATTGTTCATCTCCGGTGATGAAAAGACCATTCGAGGCCAATAGGATATTGCCTTCGTGATTGTGAATTGGCTTTAAAAACGAAAATAAGCCTGCGATTTTTTTAACCCAGCTCGAACTTTCTTCATTGGTTAGTTCATGATCGTAAGACCATAGAACATTCCCTTCTAACATTTTTTGTGCAACCATCTAATTTTCCTTGCTATGAAAGTACAATTTTTTTAAGTGTTATTAACGTTTATTTTAAACAATGGGTGTTAAGAGGCTAAAAAACGGTAAATTTGTGACATATTTATGTGGTTAAAAAATATTATCCTTCTAAATTTCAAGAACTATACCGATGCAGATCTCCATTTCTCGGAAACGGTAAACGTTTTTACGGGTAATAATGGCTCTGGCAAAACGAATATGCTCGATGCCATTCACTACCTCTGTCTATGTAAAAGTTACTTTAATCCCATCGATAGCCAGCAGATCAAAACCAATGAAGAGGTTTTCATGATCCAGGGCGATTTTGATCGTAACGAAAAAAACGAAAAAATTTCCTGCGGGGTAAAACGCAACCAAAAAAAACAGTTTAAACGCAATAAAAAAGAATACGATAAACTGGCTGATCATGTTGGCCTTTTTCCGGTGGTTATGGTTTCGCCTTATGATGTAAACCTGATTATGGAAGGCAGCGAGGAGCGGAGAAAGTTTATTGATAATGTTATTTCGCAAACAGACGCATATTATCTGGATCAACTGATTACCTATAACCGCATTCTGCTAAACCGGAATGCTTTGCTAAAACAAATTGCGATTACCAGAAAGTACGATCCTACGCTGCTCGAAATTTTGGATGAGCAATTGATTATAGCCGGCAATAAGATATTCACTATCCGTAAGGCATTTATGGATGAGTTTATTCCGCTGTTTAACCAATATTATACCTACCTTACCGAAAACAGAGAAATTGTAGAACTGAATTATCAATCGCAATTGAATGAGGCTACTTTCGAAGAGCTGTTAAGGAAATCGGTAGAGAAAGACCGTGTACTGGAGCGTACCACAACTGGTATACATAAAGATGAACTGGCTTTTGTGATCAGCGGAATGCCTTTAAAGAAGTTTGGCTCCCAAGGTCAGCAGAAATCTTTTTTAATAGCCCTAAAAATAGCCCAGTATGCTTACCTCGCCAAAAATAAAGGATTTAAGCCTTTGCTTTTGCTGGATGATATTTTTGATAAGCTGGATGATAACCGCGTTCAAAAATTGATGCAAATGGTTTCCCACCATGATTTTGGGCAGATATTTATTACAGATACAGGAAGAGAAAGGGTAAAATCAATTTTTGAAAAAATAGAAGTTGATGTAACTTTGTTCGAAGTAGATAACGGAACTATACAAAATGCGTAAACCCAATGATGTTACAGTAAAAGATGCCATCAGCAAAATGCTGGATGTATACCGTTTGCGCCGTAAATTCGACGAAACTTCGATCTTGTCTATCTGGCCAGAGATTATGGGCACTGCCATAGCCAACAGGACCAAGCAGATCTACATTCACGATAAGAAATTGTTCCTACGCATCGAATCTTCGGTAATCAAAAATGAATTGGTTATGGTACGCCAGGGCATTATCCAAAAACTGAATGAACACGCTGGCGCCGAGGTAATTACCGATATGATCTTTTTATAGACGTAATAAAAGGGCTTAAGGTTTTCACTTATACCCTTAATATTTTAATTAGGATTAAGACTCCCGACTTTAGACTCAGGACTCAAGACTTTGGACTGAAAAACTAGCCCCTTCCTCCAAATATCTTCGATAAAATCCAGATCAGCAGTGCAACCACTACTACAACTACAATTACGCCCACCCAAACGCCGGCTTTAAATATACCTTCTACTAGTTCACAACTGCTTAAGGTAGTGCATAAAAATGCGATTAGTACTAAAGGGAATGCTTTTTTCATATTCATGTTATTTGTAATAGCTAACATTGAATACGGGAGAAAGTTTTAGTAAACGACTTATTTGCCTGGAATCGTTCTGGTCGCCGTGTAAGATGTTACCATCTTTCACAATAGCCAAATCTGCTTTTTTGTGGTGTCAGATGTTACCATCTGACACGGTATTCAACATGCTTTTTGAAAGAACTGTTTCAATTTCAGTTCAAAAAAAACAGCCAGGTGATAACATCTGGCTGCATATTTTTCTTTAAAAATCGTCATTTAATTTCATTACCAGTCAGATGGTAACATCCGACTGCACAAATAGAAATTTTTATTTCCCGTTCACTTTTAACAATTCAACCTCGAAGATTAAAGTGCTATAAGGAGGGATATCCTGTCCTGCACCACGCGCTCCGTAAGCTAAATCATATGGAATGAAAAATTTGTATTTCGAACCGGCAGGCATCAATTGTACACCTTCTGTCCAGCCTTTAATTACCCGGTTTAATGGGAAAGAAATTGGTTCGCCTCTATCATAAGAGCTGTCAAATTGTTTTCCGTTCAATAATGTTCCTTTATAATGAACCAGTACCGAATCGGTAGCCTGTGGTTTAACGCCGGTACCAGCAGTTAAAACTTCGTATTGTAAGCCGCTTGCAGTTGTTTGTACACCTGCACGTTTTTTGTTCTGTTCTAAGAAATCTTGTCCTTCTTTCATAATTGGTGCATATTTAATTTTATTTGCTGCTTCTTCAGCTTTGTTTTTTACTGATGATGCCTTGGCTAATGCCTCATTAATACATTGTTGTGCCTGCTGCTGAGTTAAAATAACCTTGCCTCCTGTAAAAGCATCTTTTAGTCCTTTTAACAGTACTTCGTAATTTAAGGTAGAAAGGCCAGTTGTTTTTAATCCCGCGCCGATAGAAGTACCGAAAGCATAACTGGTAGAATCTAAAGTAGATTTTAAACCAGCTGTAAAGGTTGATGTTTTACTTGCGGCTGTGGTTGGTTTTTTGGCACCAGGTTTCTTTGCTGCTGTTTTGGTTTGTGCATAAGATGCTGCAGCGATACCGGATAGACATACCGCTAAAAAAATTCTTTTCATTGATTATTTTATGTGTAATTAATTCCAACAGGTTTAAAATGGTGGATTGTATTTTAAGGCCGAAAGATACAAAATAGATAAAACAATAAAACCCCGAATGTTCGGGGTTTTATTGTAAGTTTTTTGTGTTGGAAACTAGAAACGTTCGTCTGCTTTGAAGAAGAAGTTACCTTCAATTTCTGCATTCTCATCAGAATCTGAACCGTGAACCGCGTTAGCATCGATTGATTTTGCATATTTCTGACGGATAGTTCCTTCTGCAGCCTCAGCTGGGTTGGTAGCACCGATCAATTTTCTGAAATCTTCAATGGCGTTGTCTTTTTCTAAAATAGCAGCAACAATAGGTCCTGAAGACATAAAGCTTACTAGATCTTTGTAAAAAGGACGCTCAGCGTGAACAGCATAGAACTGACCAGCAGTTTCGGCTGTAAGTTTAGTATATTTTAATGCGATGATTTTAAAACCAGCATTTGTAATGTCGTTAATGATCGATCCGATATGGCCGTTTGCTACTGCATCAGGCTTGATCATGGTAAAAGTTCTGTTAGTGCTCATTGTGCTTTTGATATCAATTTTTTTGCAAAAATACGTTTTAATTGATGAATAATCAATAAACATTGTTTTTCGGTCGCGAATCGAGATTAGTAGTGGGTAATTAGGCTTCAAATGGCTAACTGAGCTTTTTTTAAGTTGTATAATCCTGTTAATCCCCATCTCTTTTAAAACTATGATCCTACTAATCCTAAAATCCTTTAATCCTAATCTAAATTTACTTAGCTTTGCAGCGCAAAAAATATATGCTTACACTAACTGAATTAAAAACATTATTGGCTACGCCACAACGAATTGTGATCACCACGCATCACAAACCCGATGGCGATGCGATGGGTTCATCTCTGGGGTTATATGGATATTTAATTCAAAAAGGCCATCATGTTAAGGTAATCACACCAACAGATTATCCTACCTTTCTGCATTGGATGCCAAATAATGGCGATGTAATTATTTTTACAGAAGAGCAAGAAAAGGCGGCCAAGTTAGTGGATGAAGCTTCACTCATATTTTGCCTAGATTTTAACACCCTAAGCCGGATTAATGAATTGGGCGAATTGGTTAGAGCAGCAGGAGCAAAAAAAATCATGATCGATCATCACCTCGAACCTGAGGATTTTGATGATTACCGCCATTGGGATATTAACGCCTGTGCTGCTGCCCAGTTGGTTTACGATTTTATTGTTAACCAATTGGAGGATAAAGCTGGCATCAATAAAGATGTTGCCGCCTGTTTGTACACTGGTATCATGACCGATTCTGGATCTTTCCGTTTCCCATCAGCTACAGCCGATGTTTACCGTATCGCAGCTGATCTGATAGATCTTGGTGCAGAGCATTGGAAAATTCATCAATTGGTATACGATAATGCGAGCGAAAACCGTTTGCGCTTTTTGGGTTATTGCCTGTCAAACAAGTTAGAAGTTATAAGGGAATACAATACCGCCATTATTTCGGTTACAAAAGAAGAACTGGCACAATACCATAGCGCAACTGGCGATACGGAGGGCGTGGTAAACTATGCATTATCGATTAACGGCATCCGTTTAGCCGCATTAATTATTGAGCGTCCGGATAAAGTTAAACTATCTGTTAGGTCTACAGGCGATTTTCCGGCCAACGAAATCTGTAAAAAGTATTTTAACGGTGGTGGGCATAGAAATGCGGCAGGTGGCGCAGCAGAAAAACCTTTAGCTGATGTAGTAAACGAATTTAAAACGATATTAGCAGAATATAAAGAACAATTGATTGCTTAAACACAAGAAATAAAACAATAAACTTAAAAAAGTCAAATTAAATAAATGAAAAAAGGAATTATTATTCTAGCAGCAGCCACCTTAGGTTTAGCGGCATGTAACAAAGAGAAAAAGGGAGCCGGTGGGTTATTGTATACCATTCACCACTCGGCAGGTAACGAGAAAATCAAAGAAGGCGATATCGTTAAAATGAATTTTATTCAGAAAAATGATAAAGATTCAGTTTTATCAAGCACTTTCGATAGCGAAACTCCTGCAGTATTTCCTGCACAGAAAAAAATGTACGCTGGTGATATGAACGATGTTTTAACATTGTTTGGAGAAGGCGATAGCGCTACTTTTAAAGTAAACTTAGATACTATGGCACTTCATAGTAAACAACCTAAACCAGAGCAGTTCAAAAATGATAAGTACATCACTTTTACGGTGAAAATCGAAAAAGTATTCAAGAAAAAAACTGGCGAAGCTGATTCTACTTTTAACAAAAGGGCACAGGAGTTTTTCCAGGCTGATTACAAGGCTACTTCAGAAAAAAAGAAAGCTGCTGAACCTGCTAAATTAAAAAGCTATTTAGAAGATACTAAATTAGAAACCAAAACTACCGCAAGTGGATTACACTACATTATAGAAAAACCAGGCAGTGCAGAAAAACCAGCTTTAGGCGATACTGTATTAATTGATTATACTGGTAGAGTAACTAAAAAAGGTAAAGATGGTAAATACAAAATCTTCGATACAAGTGATGAGAAATTGGCTAAAGCAGAAAACGAATTTAAACCAGGTAAACCTTACGGTCCTCAAAAAATGCCAGTTGGCGGTACAATCCCAGGATTTACTGAAGCTTTACAGTTAATTGGTAAAGGTGGTAAAATTAAAGTGATCATCCCTTCTAACTTAGGTTATGGCGAGCAAGGTGCACCTCAGGTAGGCATCATGCCTTTCAGCCCAATTGCTTTCGATTTAGAAATCAAAGATATTATCAAAGGAAAACCAGCTGCAGCAGCTCCAGTTCAAATGCCTGCTCCAGTAGTTAAAAAATAATTTCTTAAAAATATTTTAAAATCCTGCTTATTATTTAAGCAGGATTTTTTTTGTTTATTATTTTTTAATACTGAGCCAAGAAATAAAACGTTTCAAAGATTTATAAAAACTTATTATAACCTATCTTTGTAGTGATCTAATAAAATAGTGGGCATTTTGAAAAAGATATAACTACTGTTTTTTAATAAATAAAATTTAAATGAGGAACGGAATTATTATTCTCTTGGCGGCGGCCCTAGGCCTGTCTGCATGTAACAAATTCGAAAAAGGTGAAGGAGATATGACTTACAAGATCTATAAAAGTGACGGTAAGCCGAAAATTCAGGATGGCGATTATGTAAAGTTAAATGGTGTTCAAACGGTAGAAACCAATACCAATCCCGATTCGGTAATGGTAAATACTTACGATAATGAGCGTCCGGCTTTCTTTGCCATTAGCAAATCGATGTTTAAAGGCGATTTAGCTTCAGGATTGAAACTGCTTGGTGAAGGAGACAGTGCAGTTTTTAAATTGAACCTAGATTCTATGGAGAAATATTCAGGCCAGCCTAAGCCAAAAGGACTAAAATCGAACATTGCTTCTTTCACCATTAAAATTGAGAAAGTATTGCATAAAGGAAAAGATCCCGATTCTATTTTCGAAGCGAAGAAACGACTTTTCTTTGAATCGGAATACAAAGCGCTAAATGAAAAAAATAAAGTGGTAGAGCCTGCTAAAATTGCAAAATACGTGGCTGAGAATGATTTAAAGGTAACTACTGCGCCATCTGGATTACAATATGTAATTTCTGCTCCGGGTAATTCTGAAAGAGCAACTTTAACCGATACGGTATTAATGGACTACACAGGTCAGTTTACCAATAAAAAATCGAATGGAACATTAAATGTTTTTGATACTTCGAATGCTAAAATCGCAAAAGAAGCTGGAATCTTCTCAGAAAGTGTACAATATGTGCCGCGCAGCCTACCATTAGGACAATTGCCGCAAGGCGTTATTCAGGGTATTCAACTTATTGGTGTGGGCGGTAAGATCAAAATGATTTTGCCATCGAGATTGGGTTTCGGAGAAAATGGTGGCGGACCAATTAATCCGTTTACGCCATTGGTATTCGATGTAGAACTGAAAGGTATTATTAAACCAAATGCAGCAACACCACTAAGCAAGTAAAATAATTAGCATAATATAAAAGCGCAAGGATCAGTAAAATTTAATACTGGCTTTGCGCTTTTTTGTGTTAAGAAATTGATAATTATGGCGACAAAATAAAATTTTTGTTTAAATTAGATTAACAAAACAAATTTTTATTCTTTTTTTCATTATGTGCTCAAACAGGACTGTTACGTTTCTGGGCCTAAAATTGATGCTGTTTAGCATATTTTTCAATCTCCTTATAAAGGATGGATATTGCAGGCATGTAACCGTTTCCTATCGTTATCCAACATGTAAAAATAACCACACTATTTCCCAATGGCCTTATTTAACCACCATGGAAAGGCAGGTTAATAATTTATTTGAGGCTATCCAAAAGAAGTTGCTATCTACCTTAGTTAAAAACATAAGATTTAAAGCTGTTGATAGAATATTTGGTAAGTTTTAAAGAAGTTAAACTTTTTGTTTAAAAATCCTTTTCAACCTGTTTGCCTGATCTTCTGGTGAAAGTGGTTAACGTTTAAACTAAACTTTATGGAGAAGATCAAGGTCTTTTTAATTCACGATTATGATGCATTAATGGATAATGTTGAATCCATGCTAAGTGATTCAGAAAGTATTGTTGTTGTTGGCGAGGCCAATTCTGCTGCACTTGCCGTACAATTGATCAGGACTAAAATGCCAGATATTGTGCTTGCCGATGTTAGTGTTAGCGAGAAGGTTGGAGCTGATTTAACTAAATTGATTAAAAGAGAATTCCCCAAAATTAAAGTTATTGTACTTTCTATGCAGGATGATTTTATCAATATCTCGAAAATGATCAAGTCTGGAGCAAATGGCTATCTTTTAAAAAATGTAAAGTTTCACGAACTGCATAAAGCAATTAATAAGGTTATGCTCGGCGAAACCTATATACAAAATTCCATTACGGCTAAATTTATTAATGGTTACCAGCGTGAAAACCATACAGAAGAAGCGAATGTTTTGTCACCCCGAGAAGTTGAAATTATTAGGTTGATTGCCAAAGAATATACGTCTGCAGATATTGGCAGGATGTTATTTATTTCGGAACATACAGTAGAAACCCATCGTAAAAATATATGGCGTAAAACTGGCGTTAAATCGATTGTTGGTTTGCTGAATTTTGCGCATGAGCATCAGCTGATTTAATTTTAAAACAGAACCCACAGGTTTCAGAACCTGTGAGTTCTGTTCGCATTTTTAAGCCTGCGCTTCTAAATATTGCGCATAACAATAGCCTTCTTCTCCATCGTTAGTTCTTACCAGCCACCATAAATCGTTGCTTCTGTTTACAAGGGTAATTACTTCGCCATGCGCAGCCTTACCTACAATTGGTTGATCGGTTCCCGGACCTTTACGGATATTTAGATTACTGCTCTCTGTGATAACTTTTGCGTGCGTAACGGCTGCATCAATGGCCACGTTTACATTCAGAACCAGATCACCTGAAGTAAAATTTGGATCAATCTGATTGTAAACTTCCCAAAGGTGGTCTTTAGTCGCGCCATCGGCAGCGGTTCCATCTATGTATAAAATCCCATCCTGCTCCCTTACTGCTAAATCTGCTATGCCTGCCGTAGTTGCTGCGTCAGTTAGTGCTTTATATTTATCTGCTAATGCCATGGTGGGGTTATTTAATGGTTAATTTATTGTCGATTTTTTTAGGTTTTAATGCACTCAAATGTTGCATTAAAGTTATTAGAGAGGCTTTTTTAATCTCCCCGGTTAAGAGAATTACACCGTCTTTAACCTCAGCTTTCACCGTTGGAAAATCTTTGGTTGCATCAGCAACATTTTTAATTAAAGCGGAGTCTTCGGCAATTACCACTGGTACATCTGCTGGTTTAACTGTTAAATTGTTGATTACAGCTTTCACTCCTTTTTCTGCCTTTGCAATTTCTTCTGCTTTGGCCTTTGTGGCTTCATCATCAACTTCACCAGTTAAAGTTACTTCGCCTTTGGCAACGGCCACCGTAATACCTGCTGCTTCTTTGGCTTGAATTGCAGCTTGGATGGCCGCATCATTTGGTTTACAGCCTACAAAAAATAGTGTAGTTGCAATAACCATGCTCATTAATAATTTAGTTGTTTTCATCCTTTTGGTTTTATATTGATATTATTTGACAATACAATGCTTAGAAATTAAAGTAATTTCCTTTTTAATCGGTGGGATGACTTCGATAAAGCTAATATATGAAATGCGTTTAACTAGAAAGTGAAATCTATTAATTATTTATAAAAAAAAACGCTGTATATAAAAAGACCTCACAGGTTTTCAAACTTGTAAGGTGTATTAAAACCAATCTTTAAATGGCTTTAAGGTTAAATTGGAATTATAATATTTTTCTTCTTCGGTAACTTCTCTGCTTACCCAATCTGGCAAGGTAAATATTTCGTCTTCACTGTCAAGTTCAATTTCAGCAACAATCAGGCCTTTATTATCGCCTAAAAATACATCTACTTCCCATAGTTTGCCGCTAAAAGGGATTTCGTAACGGATTTTCGAAAGCTCAGATAAAGAGAAATTATCCAATAATTCTGTGGCTTCGGCAACTGGGATCTCATATTCATATTCCATCCGTGTGGCCCCTATTGTTTGACCTTTTATCGTTAAAAAGCCTTTGGTTTCTGTTACCCTTACACGTATGGTTTTATCTTTATCCGTAAGCAGATAGCCTTGCCTAAAAAGCTTTCCCTCTGGTTTGCTCAGATTAGCCCACTTCTGCAGATCGATTAAAAATTTCCGTTCTATTTCTTTTCCCATTATTTGGAGAGTTGTTCTAAAATATTCATCGCTGCCTCCTTATCTTTCACATTCACAAATATATGGTCGTGATAATAGCCCGCGATTACGTTGCAGCTTATACCTTTTTCAGCTAGTGCAGCTGAAAATGCTGCTGTTAAACCTACTGCTTCTAAAGAAGAGTGTACGGTTAATGTGATCCAGGAAGCGGTAAAAGTATATTCAAGCCGCAAATGATCTGCAATTTCTTTTTTTAAGACCACCGTGGTTGCCTCCTGCTCTTTGAATAAACAAATCGCCAGGTTAATATCTATTGTGTTTGGATGTTCAACCCTACAAAATACAAATTCGCCAGGATTATGCACTGGTTTCATTGTTTTTAGCAGTTTTGCCAAACTTTTTTCCCCTGCCATTTTATCTTGCTCTTTTCTGCAGGTCAGCAATGGGCATACTGATCAATCTTCCAATGGGTTGTTTACCACGATAGGTAATTACACGTAACATACTGGCATCTTTTGGTACCTGTAACGCGGCCGTGTATTTCGGGTAAAAGCGATCGGGAGTAGAGTTGTCGAAGCTATAATAGATATCCAGACCATCTATTTCTGGCGTTAATTCGATAATTAATTGTTTATCTGCACTGCGTTTCACCGTAAAAATCGGATCGTAAATAGCAGGTGAGTATTTAATCTCTGCGAAATCTAATCGTTTGAAATGCTGTTGTGTACGATCAACGAAATTTGTCCAGTTTTTCTTTTCAATCGGACTCCAGATCGATTCGGCAATGGCAAATGCGCGTGGCCAAACCATATACTCTACCTGGCGAAAAGTAAATACCTGTTCTGTCCAAAGGTTGGCCTGTGCACCAATCACATATTGTGCATTTACGCCCGCTGGAACAGGGTTAAACTGATAGGCTTTATTTAACCTTAACGAGGCATAAACTTTTGGTTCGGTAATCGGATCCGCCTGCATATAATCCAGATATGCAAAATCTGTCGGACTCATTACCACATTGTGTTTTTCGTTCGCTGCCTGGATACCATATTTCATTCCTCTCCAGCTCATTACGGCTGCTGTTGGCGATACACCACCTTCAAGAATTTCGTCCCAGCCCATAAATTTTTTGCCTTTCGAAATCACGATCTGTTCTACACGTTTTTCAAAATATGCCTGAACCTGAGGAATGGTTTTTAAACCTTCGCGAAGCATTAAGGCTTTAACCTGATCGTTCTTTTCCCAGAAATTATGGGGGGCTTCGTCTCCACCCATGTGGATGTACTCGAAAGGAAAAAGTTTAGCTACCTGGGTAAGTACCGAATCTAAGAACACATAAACTTTTTCGTTTGCCGGGCAAAGCGTATTATCAACCAAAGCTGTTGGTGGGGCACCACGGCTCCAATCCATTATTTTCTCGCCTGAGCGAACTTTATAATTAACTGCATCTGGTGTGCATGATAAATCTGGGTATGAGGCAATGGCAGCTAAACTATGCCCCGGAACATCGATTTCTGGTAATATGTTTACAAAACGTTCTTGTGCATACTGAACAAGCTCTTTAATATCATCCTGTGTATAAAAACCGCCGTAGGTGCGAGGTTCATCAGCGGTAGGTGGGATGAAATCGCCGAAAGTTCCAGTTTTTTTAACACTCCAGGCACCTATTTCAGTTAATTTAGGCAAGCCTTTAATTTCAATTCTCCAACCTTCATCATCTACGAGGTGCAAATGCAACAGATTAAATTTATAGCTTACCATGTCATCAATAAACTGCTTTACCTCCTGTTTGGTGAAAAAGTGACGGGCTACATCGAACATTAAACCTCTCCATCCTAATTTCGGATAATCTACCACATCAACACAAGGCGCCTTCCATTTGATATTATTTACTAGTTCCTTGCTTTCTATTTCGGCCGGAAAAAGTTGAAGAAGCGATTGGACTCCATAAAAAATACCTGCAGGCTGATTTGCTGTGATGACCACCTGGGTAGGGTTAACATTTAATTTGTAGCCCTCTTTACCGAGTTGAGTATCTTCCTGGGTGTTTAAGATCAGTTTAATAGTCGGGTGACTTGAATTACTTACTGTGCTTACAAATTTGCCTGTAGCAGTAGTAATCCGGTCAGAAAGGTAAGCGATAGATTGTTTTAATTCTCCACTTTTAACAGTCTGGATGGTTACATTTTCTGGCAACGTAAAAGTACCTGCCTTTTTCATTAAGGATACAGGTTCGGGGATGATGGCAATTGGTGTTTGCACAACTGCGCTTTCGGAATCGCCGATTTCAGTTTCTGTAACTATAGACTGAGCGAAGGTATTGGCTGCAAAAAAACAGCAGGAGATAATCAGGAATAATTTTTTCATTAAAATAATTAAAGCGGGTTAACCGAATAAGTATAATCCGCAATTTATTAAAAAAGATTTTAATCGGAGGTATTTGTGTGGAAGGAAATGTTCAAGAAGCAAAGCGCGGAGCACATAACGTTTGGTTTGGATAAAATCGTTATTGAATTTATGGCATTATTAGAGATTTGTCAGCCTGAGCAGAGTCGAAGACTTAATGGCAAAATCTGTCTACTCAGGAAACTTCATTTCATTACCAATGACGGATTTTAAAGATCGGTCGTCATTGCGAGGCACGAAGCAATCTAAAGCGCACGCTGGAAGCGATCGTAAGATTGCTTCGTCGGCTGAAAAAGCCTTCTCGCAATGACGATTTCTCGTAAACTACAAAAACCTTTTCAACCATTCCATAGCTTTCTCATCATCGGTAAATGATTTAATTGGAATAGGAGGGGTTTGAAACTTAAACAGGATTTTCATAATCAATTGGGCTAAACCGGGTTTCGAAACCATCGCCATCGCCGTATAAATTTGAGGCAATTGCTCCGTAGAAAACTTTCGTGTTTCTTTGTCTGGAACAGGAGAGCTTTTTAAGTAAATCAACAATGGAACTTTCTTATTCCCCGTAATTTTCTTCACCAGTTCAACATTGGCCGCAATATTTTCTACTGTACGTAAAATGCTTTTACTGTACGAAATGAGTATTCCATCATCTGTTAACAAATAATCGGCAATTTCGCCTTCAATAAGTTGTTTGTCGCTATCGTTTTCCATTTATTATCCCCTTAAATGATAGCCTTTTGGTTTAGTAAAAGCTCTTAATCCCTGATGCGATAATGTAGCCCCAATGCCCGAATATTTTCTTCCACTCCATGGCAATGCTGCACTCACTCTGTCGCAGCAATTCCAATAACCCGAACCCGCGTCAAGCTGAGATAGTATTTTTTCAGCCCTTGCCTGATCGGCCGTATAAACCGATGCCGTTAAGCCATAATCTGTATCTTTCATCATATTTAAGGCCTCTGCATCGTCTTTCACCTTCATAATTCCGATAATCGGTCCAAAACTTTCTTCCTGCATTACCAGCATATTATTGGTAACATCTGTTAGCACTGTTGGTTCAAAATAATAGCCCTTTCCCTCAATGGCCTTTCCGCCAGTTAATAATGTTGCACCTTTACTTAAGGCATCCTTAATTTGGTTTTCCAATACCAAAATCTGCTCTTTCCGTGTTAAAGCACCAATATATACGCCATCGGTTGTTGGTTGGCCCATTTTCCAGCTTTTAACTTCGGTAACAAAGGCATTTAAGTAATTTTCGTAATTTTTCTCATGCACATAAATGCGCTCAACTGAACAACAACTTTGTCCGTTATTGTAAAAAGCACCATCAGCGGTACCAACCGCAGCAGAAGCAACATCGGTTACATCTTCGGCAATATACAACGGATCTTTTCCGCCTAATTCCAATTGGCAGGGAACCATTTTTGCTGCTACTTTTTCGTAGATGAATTTCCCCGTTTTATAGGAGCCAGTAAAAAAATAACCATCAAAACCCATCTCTAATAATGCCGCTCCCGTTTCTTTTGCGCCAATAGCGATATGGAAAACATCATCAGGTACCCCAGCTTTTTTTAACATTTTTTCAATCTCGATTCCGGTTAAGGTGGCATATTCTGAGGGTTTGTACATTATGGCATTGCCACTCAATAAAGCTGGGATAAATACATTTACCCCAACAAGATAAGGGTAATTCCAGGCGGAGATATTACAAACTACACCCAGGGGTTCGTATTTAATGATTTCTTTGAGTCCTGGTTCATCGGTCATTATTTCATTGGCCAGGTATTTTTCGGCATTGATCAACATCCATTTGATGCGGGCTCTTGCACCATTAATTTCGTTGCGCGATTGTTGGAGTGGTTTGCCTACTTCGCTGGTTAATACCGATGACAATTCTTCTATTTCAGCCTCCATTAAATCACTAAACCGAGCAATAACCGAAATCCTTTCGCTAAGGGTTTTGTTGGTCCATTGTGGTTGAGCTTTTTTTAAAGTATCTAATTTAGTTTGGAGCGTAGATGAGTTATCTTCCGCTAAACTTGTAATAATTTCTGCTGTTGCCGGGTTGATGATCTGCATGTTATTCATTTTTTTACCACGGATTTTTCACAGATGAGCACAGATTTTTAAAAAGGGTTTAGGACTAACATCCTAAATTAGCTTAATACTTACAATCTGTGTTTATCCTTTTTATCTGTGGTTGATATTTAATTTTATCGCATTAATAAAAGCCTCGTGTAAGTTTTTGCTAAAAGGGCCTTGCTGGTCTTTTAATCGTTCAGGGTGCCATTGTACAAATAACAAAAAGGATTTTCCTTCCGGTTCCACCCGCTCCATGGCTTCTGTAACGCCATCTGGTGATATTGCACTCACCACCAAACTTTTCCCTGTTTTATCGGTGCTTTGGTGATGGTTACTGTTCACTAGGCCTTTATCGGTATTCACAATCTGGTTCAGCCACGAGGAAGGATTGATGATAATTTCGTGATATCGGTCAGATTTATCGTGCATTTTTGAATGATCGAATTTTCCCCAGGTTGGGATATCAGGAATCAAAGTTCCGCCAAAAAATACGTTACCCACCTGCATGCCTCTACAAATGCCCAAAACAGGGACAGAATTGGCTTCGGTATAGGTTAAAACCTTAAATTCAAACTCGTCACGTTTTTCGTCAATATCATCATCATAACAGTAAGGATAGTATTCGGGCTGATTATAAAAACGGGGATGAACGTCTTCTCCTCCAGTTAAAACGATCCCATCACATTTTCTGATCTCGTCGAAATTGTTGAGCTTGTACCCGAGCTGGATTACCTCCACATTTTTGTTGTAGGATAAAACCCAATCCCGATAGATGTTGAATTTGCTACAGTCGGTAACACCAATTATTATTTTATCAGACATATTAATTAATTCCACTGATTTATCTTTTTTCCTTCGGGATGATTACACCTATTTTTCCTTCGGGGATGATTACACCGATTTTTAGATTACACTGATTTTAATGGTTTAGTAATCCTAAAATCACGTAATCTTTTAATTCTAATCTATAACGCATTTAAGTACAATTGTTTAAAATCTTCCCTGCTTACCGGTTTAGGATTGTTTGGATGTGCAAAATCTGCAAAGGCTAAATCGGCAAGTGTTTCTATATGTTCATTTTTAACACCAATATCACTCAATTTATGCGGAATATTCACTTTCGTATTTAAATCGAACAGATATTTTACAACAGCCTCACCATTTTCATCTTTGAGATCCAGCGTACGGGCAATTTTTTTAAAACGATCTTCAAAGCCAGCAACATTGAACTGCATACCGTAAGGAATATTCACTGCATTAGCCAATCCGTGATGGGTATCTAACAAAGAAGAAAGCGGATGCGCAAGTGAATGCACTACACCCAAGCCTTTTTGAAAAGCAATTGCGCCCATCATCGAAGCCATTAACATTTTGCTACGGCTTTCTAAATCGGGATTGTTGGTTGCCCGTTCCAGTGCATCTTTGATCAATGAAATTCCCTCCAGCGCGATTCCATCACACATCGGGTGGAAATTTTTAGCCAGATAAGCTTCCATATTATGTGTCAATGCGTCCATACCTGTTGCGGCAGTGATAAAGGGCGGCAAATCCATGGTTAACTCGGGGTCTGCAAATACGATCTGCGCCATTAATTTTGGCGAGAACAGGATTTTTTTCTGGTGGGTTTCATCGTCGGCAATAATTGCGCTGCGGCCAACCTCACTTCCTGTACCTGATGTGGTTGGGATGGTGATAAAATGTGGAACATCGTTCGTTACGTAGACATCGCCGCCGATTAAATCATCATACTTGAATAAATCCTCGCGGTGATTAACACGGAGTACAATTGCACGGGCAACATCTAAAGCTGCACCACCACCAATACCAACTATACTGTCGCGATTTGTAGCATCCCAAACATCAGTACCTTTATAAACATCACTTTTTACCGGGTTTTTGTGGACGTCGCTAAAAACCTCGACAGCAATACCCTTTGCTTTTAAATCTTCAACAATGGTTTTAAAAAAGTGAAGTTGCGCAATGGTGGGGTCGGTTACAATTAATGGGGCCTTTAAATTGTTTTTGCTTAAGTAGGCGGGCAACTCTTTTACTGCGCCAGCACCAAAACGAATGGTTGTAGGGAAATTAAACTGATGGATTTTATCAAATATCATGACAACTAATTTTTCTTTTATTTAACCACCTTAGGTGTTTGAGTGCAACTAAGGATGAGTTGTTATTTTACTGTTTATTAAAAACCTAACTAATATACAGTTAGCTAAGGTGTTCTAAGGTGACTTAGATGGTCAACATTTTACTTTGTTTTTATTTTTTTACCACCTTAGGCACCTGAGGTCACATAAGGTTGGGTGTTAATATCAAGATTCTGAACCAAGTTACCAATCACAGATTTTAAAAAAACGGTCGTCATTCCCGCGCAGGCGGGAATCTTAATGCAACCTATAAACCCTGCCAAGGCATTAGGATTATTCATAAGTTTTCGTTAATTCAACGGCATTCATGAGCACTCCGTGGTTCCCAATCAAGTTGGGAATGACGATGACCCGTATTCTCTCATATTTAGTCATTGTTTTTTTAAAAATTTGATTTTTAGCATGAACACTTTAGGCTAAATAATTTCTAAATACCTTTTCAATTCCCAATCGGTTACTACTTTAGCATATTGCTTGCATTCCCATTCGCGGGTCATGGTAAAATGATCAACGAAATCTCCGCCCAATAATGTTTTGGCCAGATCAGAATTTTTCATCTTTTGTGTTGCTTCAAATAGATTACGCGATAGTATGCCGTTCGATAAATCGGTATATCCGTTTCCTTTGGTGGCCGGTTGTTCGAGTTTTAATTTATTTTTAACACCGTACATTCCTGCTGCCAAACAGGCCGAAAGTGCTAAATAAGGATTGGTATCCGAACCCACTATGCGGGTTTCTAAACGCGAAGCCTTTTTGCTTCCAGGTAATGCGCGCAATGCAGTTGTACGGTTATCGATTCCCCAGGTTACCGTAGTTGGCGCCCATGCGCCTTCAACTAAACGTTTGTAACTGTTTATGGTAGGGGCAATCAATGGTAAAAGGTATGGAAGGCAATACAACTGACCAGCGATATAACTTTTCATTATTTCGCTCATTTTAGCTGCATCTTTTTCATCGTAGAACAAATTGATCTTCTTGTCTGCGTCCCAGAGGCTTTGGTGCACATGGCCACTGCATCCCGGTAAGTTTTCGCTTATTTTGGCCATAAATGTGGCGAGGATACCATGTTTATAGGCGATTTCCTTTACGGCTGTTTTAAATAATATGGCCTGGTCGGCAGCTTGCAAAGCAGGAGCATATTTGATGGCCGCTTCGTAAACCCCTGGTCCGGTTTCGGTATGCAAACCTTCAATCGGGATATCGAATTTATTTAGCAGTTCGAACAGATCGCTCATAAACTCATTTCGGTAAGTGCTCCTCAAAATGGAATAACCAAACATGCCTGGACTTAAAGGTTTTAAATTAACGAAACCTTTCTCTTGTATCGTCTCTGGCGTTTCTGAAAAATTGAACCATTCAAATTCCTGTGCAAAGAGCGGCGAAAATCCTTCACTTTCACATTCTGCAATCACTTTCTTTAGCAACTGCCTCGGACAGACAAAACTTGCCTGATCCTGATCGTCAATAAAATCGCCCAAAAAGAACGGCACGTCATTTTCCCAGGGAATTTTCCGAAAGGTACTCAAGTCGATTTTAACTTGTGCATCGGGATAGCCGGTATGCCAACCTGTATATTTTCCATTTTCATAAGCCACATCACCTGCATCCCAACCAAAGGTAACATCACAGAAACCCAATCGGCCTTCAACCAGGGATGCGAATTTTTCGGCAGCTACATATTTCCCCCTTAAAATACCGTCGATATCGGCAACGGCTAATTTTACTTTTCCAGAGGGATGATTTTTAACATAATCCAGAATTTCCTTGCTCGTATTCATTAATCTGCCTTTTTAAATATTTTATATAGAAGAAATATGCCCAAAATAATACCCGAATAAATTAAACCCAATTTAAGATTATAAATCAGCATTGCGATGAAAGAAACGCAGGAAATAATTAATGCAATAATGGGAAATAACGGATAAATTGGTGTTTTGAAAGGTCTTACCATTTCTGGTTTGTTTTTCCTCAGTACCATTACCGAAATCATCGAGATGATATATAAAGTTAATGCGCCAAATACAGAAATGATAATAATTTCGGCAGTTTTACCTGATAAAAGTGCGATGATACCAATCACCATATTGCCAATTAATGCATTTGCGGGTGTTTGGAATTTAGGAGAAATTTTTCCGAGGATAGCCGGGATACTTTTTACACGGCCCATCTCGTAAGTAGAACGGCCGGCTGCCAAAACTAATCCATGAAAGGAGGCTACCAGGCCAAATAACCCAACCGTGATGAGTAAATGATACATCAGGTGGTTATCGCCTGTGATCATCGAAAGGGCGAGTGGTAAAGGCGAATCAGAGGTTTCGCCCGATTTTCCGTTTTTATACACAATGGCTTCCCAGCCGCCAATGCCAATGGTGGAGATAAAAACAAGCACACATAAAACAACCAATGTAAATATGCCCCAGCCAAAGCCCTTGCCGATATCTCGCTGTGGGTTCTTGGTTTCTTCGGCTACATTTGCAACGCCTTCAATACCCAGGAAAAACCAGATGGCAAAAGGGATAGCAGCAAAAACACCGCTCCAACCATTTGGGAAATTGTTATGGACCAGGTTTTCTGCATGAAATTTAGGCAATGTAATGCCTGAGAACAATAACAGTTCGCCAACGGCCAAAACGGTAATAATCACTTCGAACGAAGCCGCGGCTTTTACGCCATATACATTTAGGGCGGTGAAAATAAAATAAACTGCAATTGCACTGGTGAGGATGGGGACCTGTGGAAAGAAAGCATTAAAATAAGCACCAATGGCAAAGGCAATGGCAGGTGGTGCAAATATAAATTCGACCATTTGGGCAATACCTGCAATAAAACCGATGTTTTTACCCAGTGCGGTATTGGCATAATCGAAAACACCACCGGCTTTTGGTATCGCACAGGCCAGTTCGGCATAGCTGAAACTAAAGGTAACATACATTACCATAATGGCAACCGTAGCGATGGCCATACCCAGTGTGCCGCCTTTTTCAAGACCTAAGTTCCAACCGAAATACATCCCCGAAATCACATATCCTACACCAAGCCCCCACAGCATAAAGGGCGTAAGGGTTTTCTTTAAACTATCTTTTTGTTCCATTGACAGGATGATAAGATTTAAATAGGTTTATATTAATTGCCCGGAAATGATAAACTATTAACCTCGGTATCTGGTGTTTAAAGTAGTAATTATTTTTTAGTTAAGGAGATAATATATTTGTTTTTGGTTAAAAATAAAAAACCAATGCTTAAGCATTGGTTTCAATAAAATTCGTTAAGATAAGCTGTTTTGGCTATTCCAAATCACGGTTTTTATTCACGATCTGGCTGTCTCTCGTATTTTTCTGCACTGTAATGGCGCCAAATAGCGAGAGTAAAAAGGCAAAGGCATAAAACCCTTTTTCGCTGGGCAGCAAAGTAGCATTCCATAAACCGATTACCAATAAAGTAATGGTTAAGAGCGTAGAAAACCAACTGATACCGTAATAAATTTCAGTAACCGGAATTCCTTCCAATTTATCGCGAACAGCTTTTTGTAAAGAGATTACGGCGAAAAGGCCAAACATCAATACGGTAAAATAATATCCTTTTTCATTAAGAAGCATATCAGAACGCCATAGGCCTACAATAAAGCCGATCATTCCGATACCTAATGCAATCCAGGCAGCTGCCACGAACGCATTCGATGGTTTTTGATTCATTGTTTTGAGATTTAATTTAATTCAATAGACAACGCTAAAGATTGGCAAAAGGTATAAAAATTAAAAGACAGTACCTTAAATTATTTTGGAATATCAGCACCTTGGGGATAAAAAATCAAACAAAATCCCATCTTTTGCATTATAGCTGTATAACCTTATCTTAGTTATATGCGAACATTGCTTACTTCTGCCCAAATGCGTAATGCCGATCAGTTTACGATTGCGAATAAACCAATAGCATCAATCGATCTGATGGAAAAGGCTGCAAGGGCTTTTGTTCAAACTTTTTTAAGAGACGAGTTTGATACCAATAAAAGCGTTGCTATATGCTGTGGTAAGGGAAATAACGGGGGAGATGGATTAGCCATTGCCCATTTGCTTATCGCTAACGGATACGAGAATATAAAAGTTTACATCATCAATTTCAGTAAAAAACAAAGCGACGATTTTGCCATCAACCTACAGCGGATTGAAGAAACGAGATGCAAAAAAACGATCATCAACCAGGTTTATGACTTAAAGAACCTGAAAGCCGATTTAATTATCGACGCCATTTTAGGCTCCGGTTTAAATAAACCTTTAAGCGGAGAATATGAACAGCTGGTTCAGGTCATTAACAAGCTGAATAAAAAAGTGTATGCAGTTGATGTACCCACTGGTTTTTTTGCGGAAGGCAAGCTGCCTAAAGATTACAACGGTATAAAAGCCTATAAAACAGTTTGTTTTCAACGGCCGAAGATTAACTTTTTCTTCCCAGAGTCGGCCATGGCAACTGAAAAATATGAGGTGGTTGATATTGATCTGGATGAGGCTTTTATCCAAAAACAAGAGGCAGATTTTTATTTGGTGGAAGAAAGTGATATTGAAAAGATCCTGAAGCCCCGAAAATTGTTCAGCCATAAAGGTACTTACGGCCACGCACTGATAATCGCGGGAAATAGCAATACCATGGGTGCGGCTTTATTGTCTTCGATGGCCTGTTTACACACAGGGGCGGGATTAACCACAGCCTGTATCCCACAGAGCGGATTAACCGCCTTAAATATAACCTTACCAGAAGCAATGGCGCTACCAAGGGACGAATACACGAGGATAGAGAATCCCAAGAAATATCAGGCAATTGCTATTGGCCCAGGTTTAGGTACTGAGGCTGAGAATGAAAAACTGCTCGAAAGCTTGATTATGGCCAACCAGGCAATGATTATTGATGCCGATGCTTTAAATATTCTGGGCGAAAGACCCGATCTAATCAATAAACTTGCCGCAAATACCATTCTTACCCCACACATGAAGGAATTCGATCGGTTATTCGACGAACATGATAACTGGTGGGACAGGGTGCAAAAGGCTATAGAACAGGCCATGCAAAAGAAGATCGTTATCGTGCTTAAAAACCAGTATACTTTTATCTGCCTGCCTACAGGTAAGGTACTCATCAATCCTACGGGCAATGCGGCAATGGCGCAAGGGGGAATGGGGGATATTCTTACCGGTATTATTGCAGGCTTTGTCGCACAGCAATATTCGGCAGCAGATGCCGCTATTTTAGCGTGTTACATTCATGGAAAAGCAGGCGATGCTTTAGCGCACGAACACTTTGTGGTTACCGCCTCTCAGGTTGCAACGAGGGTGTCTAATGAAATTAAAGTGCTCATATCCAATTAGTTTGTTCGTTGCGTGTAGTTAGCCACAATTGTGGAGAAAAACTGGTATTAATCTACTATGCTTCTAGTTTATAATTTATAGTTTAAGGGAGTATTTAAAATAACAGATATCTTACGGAAAACAAATTATTATGGCACAAAAAGAGTACACGCTGAATGAATTAATTCAGGAATCGGCAGAGAATCCAAATGAAAACGATTTTTTCGAATTAGAGAAACCTGCCATGCTGGAGGTAAATCTAAAAAATCAAAAAATATTGGCAAAAGCAGGTTCGATGGTTGCTTACATTGGGAATATCGATTTTAAAAGAGAAGGACTATTGAGCAAAGGTTTGGGTGGTTTGTTAAAGAAAGCCATATCTGGCGAAGGTACTTCGCTGATGCACGCCACTGGAACAGGTAAATTATATCTGGCCGATGAGGGCAAGAAAGTAAAGATCATCAAACTTCAAAATGAAGCGGTTTTTGTAAATGGTAATGATGTATTGGCTTTAGAAGACAATATTAAAAACGAAATAAAAATGCTAAAAAGCATTGCAGGGATGATGAGCGGTGGTTTATTTCAGGTTAAGTTATCGGGCAGTGGCTATATTGCCATTACCACACATGGCGAACCGAATCTATTAAGGGTTACCAGCAATCAGCCTGTGTACACTGATCCTAATGCTACAGTAGCCTGGTCTGAAAACTTAACACCAAATATTAAAACCAATTTAACTTTCGGGTCTTTTATCGGAAGAGGAAGTGGCGAATCTTTCCAATTAGAATTTTTTGGCGAGGGATGGGTTTTGGTACAGCCCTACGAAGAGGTGAAATACGCAGCGAAATCTTAATCATCGAATCGTCATCTCGACCGCAGTGTTCCAAAGGAACTCCTTTAGAGGAGAGATCTTTAAGACAAGGTCTCTCTGCATGTGTTAATCAGGTGTTGAGCTTCGTTTAGCAGAAATATTTATCCACTTTTTTGGAAAGCACATGCAGAAGCATTTAGGCAACGATAGTCCTGCCATTCGCTTTACCGCTCTGCGTTTGGTGTTCGCTGTTGTCAGGTTTAGGCGGCGCGGCCATTCATCATATTTAAGGTTGCATAGAGCAAAACCTATGGCTTAATAGGCTATTCTCTTATTTGCAAGAGGGTATTGGTACAGCCTTATGAAGAGGTGAAATACGTAGTGAAATCTTAATATAGTAGCATCGTCATTCCCAACTTGATTGGGAACCACGCAGTGCTCATGAATGCCTTTGAAAAGAAGAAAGCCTATGAATAATCGTAATGAAATAGGCTTTAAGATTCCCGCCTGCGCGGGAATGACGGCGTAATGCTTGTAAAAAAACTAAAAATCCCAGCATTGATAAAATGCTGGGATTTAATATTTTAACTAAATAATCTCTTTTTAAACACCGCCCATTACGGTTAATTTATCCATTGTTGGATTAACACTTCCGCCCATAGGCTCTATAGTTACCGCAAAAGCCTGTGCTTCCTGAATGGTCTGCATTTTTACCAATGCTTCGTTATTAGTTGAATCCGTTTTGCCGAATACGCCTAAACTTACCGGTTTCCCGTTTACCAAAGCCCATAACTGATATTGATGTGCTGCATCGGTTTTTGGTAAATCCATTGCTACATAGTTAATTAGCACACTTTTATCTTTTTTGTTCCAGTAAACTTTCATTTTCGAGCTCGGGCTAAAAGCTTGGCCAGCCATTCTGATGGTTGCCCATTCTTTGCTGTCGGCCATTGCAGCCATATTATCTAAACCCTGGTTTTCGAACTCTAATTTGCTTACTACGCCAGCAAATTTTTGTTTATCCAGATTCAAACTTGCAATTTGGTCGTGTGCAGCATTTAGCTTGTTATAGGTAATAAACAATGCCGCTGTACTTACTACCAATAAAGCTATACAAGCAACTAAGGCATAACGCAAAGTTCTTACTTTGGCATCGCTTCCATCTAAACGTATAATTCTTGGTTCTTCTGTATAAATTGGTTCGGGTTGAACATTCACATGCTCTTCAACTTCACTTAACCCCAACTTTTCGAATAATCTTGTTTCTACATCTGCAGATGGTTCTACAGCATTTTGCATAGCATATTGCTCCATAGCTTGCTCAATGGCAGCTATTTCATCTCTTACCTCAGGGTGTTGAGATGCCATTTCCTCAACCTGCAACGCTTCTTCAGGTGATAAATCACCTAAAACGTACAGCTCAAGTACTCCAGATTCGATATATGCTTTTAAATTTTCCACGCTCAATTAAAATTCCTTCTCAATTCAATAATAGCCAACCGGATCCGGGTTTTCACCGTACCTAATGGCAGATCTAACTTTTCTGCGGCTTCCACATGAGTGAAACCCTTGTAATAAACTAAATCAAGAACTGCTTGTAGATCCGGTTTAAGGTTCTCCACAAGTTGCTTAACTCCAAGAATATCAGGATTAAACGTTACCTTGTTTTGTTCATCAACGAAACTTACGTTATTTTCTATATCTTGGTTTTTGAGTGAATTCTTAAAGTCTTTAGAACGTAGTTTGTCGATTGATAAATTGCGGGCAATGTTCATCATCCACGTAAACAAACGTCCTTTGGTATTGTCATAGTGTGCAGCAGACTGCCAGATTTTTACAAAAGTTTCTTGTAGTACATCCTCAGCAAGCTCTGTGTGGGTAATAATGCGCGAAATAACGCCATAAAGCGCTGACGAATACATGCTGTACAGTGTTTTTAGAACCGCGGGATCTTTCGATTGCAGTGCTTGAACAAGTTCAGGCTCAGTTAGGGTTAATTTTTTTAATGCAGTCACTATTGGTTACTAAGATACAATACAGAACAGTAAAAGCAAAAAAATGTTTTGTAAATGCATTCCGCCAGGGAGTACGATTATAAAATATTTTAAATCCCTACTTATATAAGTGAATTATGCAATCCCCTCAATTGGAAAAAGGTGTTTTTCTGCATGATAAGATGAGCGTACCAGCGGGCCGCTTTCTACATACTTTAAACCTTTTGCTAAACCAGCCTCTTTATACATCGCGAAAGTATCCGGATGGATCCAGTCTACAACAGGATGGTGGTTGCGTGTAGGTTGTAAGTATTGCCCTAAAGTTAAGATATGCACACCATTTGCAACTAAATCGTCCATGGCTTCGAAAATATCTTCTTCGGTTTCGCCTAAGCCGAGCATAATGCCTGTTTTTGTTCTTAAACCAAATTCAGAAATTCTTTTTAAAGCTTCTAAACTTCTGTCGTATTTAGCCTGAATGCGCACTTGTTTGGTTAAACGCTTAACCGTTTCCATATTGTGCGAAACCACCTCTGGCCTTTCTTCCAATACGCGGTATAAATTATCCCACTGACCCTTAAAATCGGGGATTAAGGTTTCTAAAGTAGTAACTGGACTTTCTCTGCGTATAGCCTGTAAGGTTTCTGCCCAGATGATTGAGCCGCCATCTTTTAAATCATCACGATCTACCGAAGTAATTACACAATGTTTAACACCCATTAATCTTACCGAATCGGCAATGCGGTTAGGCTCGTCAACATCAACGGCTAAAGGGCGGCCTGTGGCTACAGCACAGAAAGAACAGCTACGGGTACAGATGTTACCCAAAATCATGAAGGTTGCCGTGCCTGCACCCCAACATTCGCCCATATTAGGACAATTTCCGCTTTCGCAGATGGTATGGAGCTTGTGCGTGTCTACTAAACTGCGAACTTGTGCATATTCTTTACCAACGGGTAATTTTACACGCAACCAATCTGGTTTACGTTTTACTTCAGTTACAGCAGGTACTACCGGTAAATCAATCATGGTACAAAGTTAATGAATAGGATTGAAATGTTACAATGCAGAAATGTTTGAAGGTTGTAATAATTGTGGTGATTGTTAATTGCGGGTTGGCTAACTTGCGAAGTCTGGCTGGGCAGGGCCGGAGCTAGACTTCGCAAGTTTAGCAAGGACTGCCTGTGGTTGTCAGATATTTCTATCTGACATTATTGAAATAATTAAATCACATTCATTTCAAACGCGATCTGTCGTTTATTTTCCTTAAAGCCAAGCCGCTCGTAAAATTTGTGGCTTTCAGTGCGTTTGATGTTACACCTTACTTTTAGTTTTTTTACTTGATGCTTTTTCGCCCAAAGGTTTACATTTTCGATCAACTGCTTCCCGATTTTTAGGTTTCGGTAATTTTCGTCTACTATTAGGCCCCCAATTTCGATAAATGGATCAGATTCTAACCTTAAAGTATAAAAACCGTGAATCCAGCCTACTACTTTGCCATCAACTAAAGCAACAAATGCGCAGTTTTCATTACTGTTATTAATGCGTTTAATTCTGGCTGACGTTTGCTTGATGTCACTTTCGTAACCCAATTGAGTAGAAAGTGTGGCTACGCTTTCGGCATCTTTTTCCGAAATTTCTCTGATCTGAACCATTTATTGATGTTTTGATAGATGAAGCTAAAATTAAAGATTAGATTTTGTTTTTACCGCCAGATGGTAACATCTGACAGCACACCGCGTGCCAGGCCAATTTGCGAAGTCTCACAAGGCCAGAGGCTGGATAGACTTCACAAGTTAGTGTCGGTTTTTTTAAGCCAAAAGCAGATGAATAACCAAATTAAACCCTATTGAAGCGGCAGCCTGAGCCCCTTCGACGAAGCTACAGCAGAAAGAGGGACTGCTGTACCCGATAAGCAGTAATGCACCTTTTTCTAGTGTTTGAGAAAAATCAACACTATAAATAAATTTTGTTTTACTTTCAGATGGTAACATCTGACAGCACAGATGCTGCACTGAACCTGTTGATAAATGTTACTTAAAAATCATAACCTTAACATTGCAACTTTTAACGTTTTAACTTTCTAACTTAATCTTACATTTGCAATATGAATACTGGCTTACAGCTTTATAATACGCTTTCGCGCAAAAAAGAACTTTTCCAACCCTTAAATGCACCCAATGTTGGGATGTATGTTTGCGGTCCTACTGTTTATAGTGATGTGCACTTGGGTAATTGCCGCACGTTTATATCTTTCGATTTAATTTTCAGGTACCTTAAATATGCTGGTTATAAGGTGCGTTATGTACGTAATATTACCGATGCAGGCCACTTAGAGGGCGATAGGGACGAGGGCGACGATAAGTTTGCAAAACGTGCAAAATTAGAGCAGCTTGAGCCAATGGAAATTGTACAGAAGTACACTTTAGGTTTCCATGATGTAATGCGCATGTTCAACACGCTGCCGCCAAGTATTGAACCTACCGCTACAGGGCACATTATTGAGCAGATCGAAATGATTAAAGTAATTATTGCCAACGGTTACGGTTATGAGATTGATGGCAATGTGTACTTTGATGTAGAAAAATATAGCAAGGAATATAATTATACCATTTTAACCAACCGCAATCTGGAAGATATGCTGAACAATACCCGCGAACTGGGTGGACAGGATGAGAAACGTGGAAGGTTAGACTTTGCGCTTTGGATAAAAGCGAAACCAGAAACCCTGATGCAATGGCAATCGCCATGGGGCATGGGTTTTCCGGGCTGGCATATCGAATGTTCGGCTATGAGTGCTAAATATTTGGGCGCTGAGTTTGATATTCATGGTGGTGGAATGGATTTGGCAGCAACACACCATACCAATGAAATTGCACAATCTGAGGCTTGCAGTCATAAACAACCTGCACGTTATTGGATGCACACCAATATGCTTACCGTAAATGGTACGCGGATGTCTAAATCGGCCGGCAATGGTTTTCTTCCTTTAGAGTTATTTACAGGTGATCACGCTTTATTGAAAAAAGGCTTTAGCCCGATGACGGTTAAGTTTTTTATGTTGCAGGCACACTACCGCAGTACCTTAGATTTCTCGAATGAAGCTTTAGATGCTTCGGAAAAAGGATTCCGCCGCTTAATGGCTGCTATTGGTTTGTTAGATAAGTTAACGGTTTCTGAACAGAACGATTTCGATATCGATGCATTGAAAGAGAAATGCATCCACGCGATGAATGACGATTTTAACAGTCCGATTTTGATTGCCGAACTGTTTGAAGCGGTAAGGATTATCAATACCGTTTACGATGGTAAGGGCAAAATCTCTGCAGAAGCATTAGAAAAGTTAAAACAACTGGTTAACGATTTCGTATTCGATATATTAGGACTGAAAGATGAAGATGCCGGAGGTAACGACTTAAATGGCGTTCTGGATATGGTGATTAACTTAAGAACAGAAGCGAAAGCGAATAAAGATTATGCCACTTCCGATCGTATCCGTATTGGCTTGCAAGAGTTGGGAATCCAGCTTAAAGACGGCAAAGAGGGAACGACTTGGAGTAAAGCGTAGTTAGTCCTGAGTCTGCAGTCTAAAGTCACAAGTCGATTTTAACAATGAGAAAAATTGGTTTAGTAGGCGGCATTAGCTGGGTATCTACTATAGATTACTACCGTTTTATAAATGAGGGTGTAAATGAGCGTTTGGGTGGGTTAAATTTCGCTGAATGTTTAATTTACTCCCTTAATTTTGGCGATGTTCAGAATAAAACCTGGGAAGGATCGTTTGATCTTTTGCTCAATGCTTGCGAAAGTTTAAAACGAAGTGGAGCAGAAGCAATTGTACTCTGCGCCAATACCGCGCATCTTTTTGCCGATCAGTTACAAGAAAAAACAGCTTTGCCAATTATCCATATCGGTACCGAAACCGCTAAAGCCATAACTGCTAATGGAATTAAAAATATAGGACTCCTAGGGACCGTATTTACCATGGAAAAAGACTTTTATATAAAAAAGCTCGAAGACCATGGGTTACGTGTTTTAGTACCATCAAAGAAAGAAACCCGCGATTATATACAGTTTACCCTTAAAGAAGAATTAGGTAGGGGTGTGATATTGGAAGAAACCAGGACACAATATATCCAGATAATTAATGATCTGATTAAGGAAGGAGCTGAGGGGATAATTCTGGGGTGTACCGAAATTCCCATGCTGATCAGTCAGGATGATTTTGAGATTCCCGTTTTTGATACTACCAAAATTCATTGCCAGGCGATTGTGGACTATATGCTTTCGTAACTAACAAAGTATTGGGTTTTCATATTCTGAGGTTTAGCGATAATGAGGTAATGAATGATATCGAGAATGTAGATAGGACAATTCAGCATTATATTGTAGAATGGGAGCAAGATCATCCCCAGATCCTTTGAAATGAAAGATTTTTTGCAGGGTCATCCCCCTGCCCCCTTCAAAGGGGGAGGAATTAATCGTGAAAAAATAAACCCTTTGCATTTTGAGTTCATCAAGGAATCAGTCGTCTTTGAAAGGGAAAGAGTTAAGTGTAGGAAAATAAGTCTCATAGATTTTTAGGCTCATCAAGAAATCCGTCCCCCTTTGAAGGGGGCAGGGGGATGAAGACGATCATATTAATTTTAAGATGAATAAAAGCAGAAAATTGTTTGCTATATTCATTTTTCGACTTTTAACTGTTAACAAAAGGTTTAAGATATCATGGATAACAACCACTATAATTCTAAATTAAAAACTTTTGCTAGAGGCCATCGAAATGATAGTACAAAAGCAGAGATAAGAATGTGGTGTGAATTGTTGAGGAATAAAAAAATGCTCGGATATTCTTTCTTAAGACAGCGACCGATCGCGAATTATATTGCGGATTTTTTCTCAAAGGATTTAAAGTTGGTTATCGAGGTTGACGGCCTTAGCCATGAGTGGGAGGGACAATTTGAAAAAGACAAAGCACGAGAAGATATTTTAAAAGCATTGGGTTTTCATATTCTGAGATTTAGCGATGATGAGGTAATGAACGATATCGAGAATGTAGATAGGACAATTCAGCATTATATTGTAGAATGGGAGCAAGATCATCCCCGGATCCTTTGAAAGGAAAGATTTTTCGCAGGGTCATCCCCCTGCCCCCTTAAAAAGGGGATGAGTTAATCGTGAAAAAATAAATCCAATGCATTTTGAATTTATCAAGGAGTCCGTCCCCCTTTGAAGGGGGCAGGGGGATGAGAGAGATAATTACACTACTTCAAACTATTTTCCGTTACATTAAACAATGAATAAAAAACTTTTAATACTGCCTTTATTCGCTTTAGTTGCACTTCAGGCTTGTAGGAATAAAACAAACCAAAATGCTGATGAAAATGGAGAAAAGACAGCTGCTACTTTAATTTCTCCTGATTTTAATGCCGATAGTGCTTATGCCTATACCAAAGCTCAGGTAGATTTTGGCCCGAGGATTCCGGGTACCATGGCTCATCAAAAATGTGCCGATTATTTAGTGGCTAAACTCAAATCGTTCGGCGCTGATGTAACTGTTCAGGGCGAGAAAACACAAACTTATGATGGCAAAAGCTTTCAGCTGAAAAATATTGTTGCCGCTTTTAACCCAGGTCAAAAAAAGCGGGTTTTAATTACGGCACACTGGGATGCCCGGCCGTTTTCTGATCAGGATACCGATCCCGCCAATCATGCGAAACCTTTCGATGCGGCAAATGATGGTGCGAGCGGGGTGGCAGTGATTTTGGAAATGGCACGTCAGATTCAGCAGAAACAGCCAGATGTTGGGGTTGACTTTGTATTGTGGGATTTGGAAGATTATGGCAAGGCCAATGATGAAACACCCGATGAAACTACATGGTGTTTAGGCTCTCAATACTGGGCTAAAAAAGCAATGGCAACAGGATATAAAGCTTTGTATGGCATTAATCTCGATATGGTTGGTGGCGGTAGCGCACAGTTTACGCAGGATGAAATCTCTCGTCAAGCTGCTCCAAACGTAGTAAACAAGGTTTGGGGCATTGGTAATGAAATTGGTTATGCTTCTTACTTTACGAAAATTCCGAGCGGAAAACTGGTTGATGATCATTTTTGGATGAACAAGGCAGGCATTCCTTCTATCGATATTATCCATTATAATGATAACAGTGGTTTTTATATCAATTGGCACACGCAATTGGATAACTTGGCCAATATTGATAAAAATACGTTGAAGGCCACCGGGCAAACTGTTTTAGAGACCATTTACAGAGAAAAATAAGTGGCCTTAATGTGTAATTGTTAATTACTTTTAAGGCCATACATTAAAGAAAATTTTATATTCGCCAAACAATATTATCTTAATTAATAATGAAACAATTATTTTCAACTGCAATAGCTTCGCTTTTAGCCATAGGTGCTTTTGCCCAAAAAAGCGACGGAACAACCAAATCTTTAGTAAATGCTGAGAAGGATTTTGCTAAGTCGATTGCCAAAAATGGAGATAAAGAAGCTTTTATAGACTATTCAACCACAAGTACTTTAGTGTTCAGACCAAATCCGGTTAATGCCAAAACTTTTTACGCGGGTAAGGCAAATGCTGAAAACGATGTAACCTGGACTCCAAACCTGGCGAAAGTATCGCGCAGTGGTGATTTAGGTTTTACTACAGGACCATATGAAGTTGGTACTTCAGAGAAAAAATACGGTCAATACTTATCGATCTGGAAACCAGAAAATGGCAGATGGAAATTAGCTATTGATTTAGGAACGGAAAGCAATAAACCTTTGGCCAAAGTTACGCCACAGTTTATTGAACCTAAAGATCATGTTGCACCAAAGTTCTTAAACGAAAAAGAAATCAAGGCTGGGAAAGAAATTATCTTAACCACCGAGAAAACTTTAAATACTTTGTTAAAAACGCATGGAATTGCGGCATTTGGAGGTTTTTTGACCAGCGATGCACGTTTGCTTTTCCCAGGCAACGAAGCCATTGATGGAAAAGGAAAGATTATTGCGTTCTATAACGGAATGATCAGCAAAATTAACTTGAAAACAACAGGCGTAGATAAAGCAATCGGTAGTGATTTGGCTTATACCTATGGTGTTGCTACTATCGATTACAAAGCCGATTTACGTGAAAGTTTTAACTATGTTTTCGTTTACGAAAAGGGAGCTGATGCAAGCTGGAATTTAATTGTACAGGCCTTTGTACCAGCAGAAAGATAAATAAAAAATGTGAATTAAAGAGGGCTATCGATAAAAAGAAGCCCTTTTTTTATTCTATAATTTTGCCTTTACCTGCAGTTAGGTTGGCTCAATGCTTATACTTCGGTAGAACATTGATAACTTTCCTTTTCAAGTTGTTTATTAAAGTTGTCAACGCACAAATAAAACTACCCATTTTACGTTTAAAATTCATGCATAAAAAATTACTTTTACTCTCCACGCTCATTTTATTTTTCTTAAACGTTTCTGCCCAAAAGAAGAAATTCGATGTACAGGGCAAAGCCGGTGCACGTGGTATTATGCCCGAAAATACCATTGAAGGGATGTTAAAAGCGATCGATTTAGGCGTTACCACTTTAGAAATGGATGCCGTGATTTCGAAAGATAAACAAGTGGTGCTTTCGCAAGAGCCTTACTTTAACAACGAGATTTCTTTACAACCCAACGGTAAGCCGATTACACTAAAAGACCAAAAGAATTATAACATCTACAAGATGGATTATGAGGAGGTTAAAAAGTTTGATGTAGGCAGCAAAGTCCATAACCGCTTTCCCGGGCAGATGAAGTTTAAAGCTTACAAACCGCTGCTTTCTGAAACAATAGATGCGGTTGAGGCTTATGTTAAAGCACACAAGCTCGCCAAACCTGTATATAGCATCGAAACGAAAACGATTAAAAAAGGAGATAACGAATTTCATCCCGAACCTGCAGAATTTGTAGAGCTGATTATGGATGTAATTAATTCGAAAAAACTTGCCAAAAGAGTCATTATCGAATCTTTTGATATGCGTACGCTGCAATACCTGCACGAGAAATATCCAAAAGTACAAACCTCATTATTGATTGATGAAAAGGAACCCTTTGAAGATTATATCGAGAAATTAGGGTTTAAACCGACTATTTACAGCCCCTACTCGGTTTTGGTTGGTAAAGGTTTGGTAGACCGTTGCCATGAAATGGGTATTAAAATTATCCCTTGGACGGTGAATACGGTAAAGGAAGTGAATTATTTTATGAGCCTTGGGGTAGACGGCATCATTACCGATTTTCCAAACATTATGGGCCAGCTCAAATAATTAATATCAGCGGCATAAAAAAGCATCCTAATGTAATGGGTACGCTTTTTTATGCTTTAACCTATCGGTTGGTGTCTCACCGACCGAAATGAACATAGGAACAAGCTGGTTGGTGTGACACCAACCAGTAGATTTAACATAAATAGCAAGAAAATAGATGGGCATAAAAAAAGCGTTCAGATTTTAAATCCGAACGCTTTTTTTATGCTTTTATAACTGGAAAATCCTAGTGGTGTGCTTCTGGTTTTTCGTGCGCTGCTTCAGTTTTTTCATGATGAGCAGGTGCTTCTTCGTGGTTAAAGATTGGTCTGGTGAAATAAACAACCAATAATAAAACCAGAATCCATGCCGTTAATGGTAAAGCCCAAATGCCTTTTGTTTGCTGAACCGGTGCGTGTGAATCGTGAGCTGACATATCGAATATTTTTGATTTAAAGATTTATGCTTTGTAATTGTGCGGTAAAGATAGTAACAAAATTAAAATAACAAGGGCAATTCGGTGAATTGTATTATAAGATTAATCGGCCAGTTAAAAAGGATAAAAGGCAATGCCTTTTATCCTTGTAAATCGTAAATCATTGCTTTTGTGCTGTTCATTTTGCTTTTAATGCGGTTTTGGTGCTCCTGTAAAGTGCTTTGCTCATCCTGAACGGCATTAAACAGTTCTGCTTTTTTGAAATAATTTGCCGCTTCTGCGAAATTTTGCTGTTGCTCGGCATGTAGGCCCAAACATTCGTAAATGTGTGCTTCGCAAACACCAGGTACAAGTAAAGCCTTTTCTGCAACCTGTTTCACCAATTTGTGCATTTTAAGCGTAATCACAAGTTCCAGATAGGGTTTATAAACCTCTGGGAAATCGGCATCTAGCTCAATGCATCGTTTGTAATAATAACCTGCAGTTTTATAATCTTTAAAATGATGCTGATAAATGTCGCCCAACTGAAAATAAGCTCTTGCATAATCAGGGTCGAAAACAATAATTTCATTAAAATACTGAAGTGCCTTAGGTAATTCGCCCCAGTGCAGTTCTTCAATGGCCTGTAGATACTTTTCTTCTACAGTGGTATAAATGTCCATAACGGATATAATTAATTTTGATAAGCGGTTAAATGCTTAGCAAATGCGTAATAAATTGATTTTTAAATGTGGGTTTTGTTTGTTGAAACTTAAAACCGCGTTAAGGGTTGGGAAGGAAATTTAAACCAATACCCAAGCCCTTTATGCCACAAGACGGGCTAAAGCTTAATTGTTGGATATGTAGTTGACGTAGCATTTCTGTAAATTTTGATGCAAAGATATTTATTTTCAGTGAATTGCAAATTTTAAAATAAAGTTTTCTAATGGATTACGTGTGCGAGATAGATGATGCAATAACTCAGTAAACAAAATGCACTATTATAATTTAACGAATGGAACAGATTTTTTAACCGTTGCTGCGTATCGATAATTTTAGCCGCTATAAACCAAAAAAACAAGGAGACGCCAATATCGAAAAAGTCGAAATGGCCATTGGTGATATGGAATAATTGAAATAATTCGAGTACTATAACGAATAAAAGTGGAATGAAAACACAATTGAGGCGTTTTTTGAAAAGATCAAAATAAAATTCTTTTGAGGTTAAGGTGATGCAGAAAACCCATAAACCCTCAGGAAGTGAATAGATCAGGTATTCGTTTAGTGGCAAGCTTGCTGTGACAGCCTGTTTCAAGCTTTGGTAGGTTTTGAAAGAGATCAACTGAATGATAATCTGATTCACCAGGGTTTTATCAGTCCTGTAAAATACATATATGAACAAGCTGATTATCAAGGCAAAGAAAATATACCAATAGTGCTTTTTCAAGGTTTGGTGAAAATTAGAATTTTAAAATAGGAGAATGGCTTTAAAGCGATTTCTTTTTCAAGTTTAAACTGATTGATCGCTTTAATATGCGCTATGTAAAATAAAGATTTTAAATGGAACCATCCAGAACAAAAATTAAATAGCCTATCCAGGTGTTTTAGCCAATTATTTGGTGTAAAGTGGTTTAGAATTAGGAGTTTTCCACCTGGTTTTAAAACATTATGGCATTGCATCAGTAATTTTTCAGGTTGATCTGCAACAGCAATAACATGCGATAATACGACATAATCGAAACTATTTTCTGCAAATTCGAGTTGCTCGCCATTCATTTTGAATAATTCGATTTCATTTGTTGCATTTTTTTTAGCCACATTTAACATCGAAGAAGAAATTTCTATCCCGGTAATTTTGTGGTTTTTGTAAAGCGCGAAATGAGATCCGTTACCAACACCGATTTCGAGTAGGTTTCCATAGGGCAGTTGATTAATCTCATCGAAAAATTTTTTCTTTTGAGGTTTAAGAAAAACATCAACCAGTGGATATAAAAATGAAAACCGGTTATAAAAATTGGTTTGAGCGCTCAATTTTTTAGTTTTAAGAATTAAATTGAATTAAAGCATTTTTAATCTGCCGTCTATGCCTTAAAATATGAACGATGGCATGCTCTAACATTTGTTCTACATCGTATTGCTGCCCCCACCCTGTATTTATCTTTTTCGATTCGTCGAACTCTTCCATGGTGATGTCGGGATTTCTGGTGAAAAAGTCCTCGTTATATTTAATTGCTTCGCGGAGTCTTGAGATATAAGGTGTGATGTGGTCAAAGTGCAATCGTTCCGGCCTGACTGTTTGCAATCCAATAGAATTTTCGATATACACCGCATAACTGAACATCGAAGCAGTTACATGCGTTAAGATGGTTTGAATGGAAATGCAATCTGGATTTGAACTTTCTGGCTCAATGGTTTTAATCAGTTGATGTGGGCTAATTGGTTCGATTACCGCAATAAGTTCGTCAATCGCCTTTTTATATTCATCTATAAGTGCGGCTATAGCACCGGTAAGTTTATTGGCACCCATCATAAAACAAATATAATTGTTTCTGCTGGATTTATATTGGCCTGTACTTTTAGGTTGCTAGGTCTATAACAGCAATCAATAAAGGTAAATACGTGATGAAAAGTATTGTTATAAAATCTCTACGTTTCTGTCCTTTACTGATAAGACTAAAGATAAGGAATATTACAGTCGTAGATGCCATGGCAAACAACATCATAACTAGCATTCCACCATTGGCAGCACCACAACTGCTTTTTGGGCTCTCTGCAACCATGTGGAAAAAGTTAAAGCAAAAACCCCAAAGAGCAAAATAAGGTAATAATGAAATAAGTGCGATATAACGCCTTTTGATAAAATCCAATATCATGTTTGTCTGTACGTACGAGTTTACAAACCTTAATACATTGTTTTATAAAAGGTAACCTATTTTCGTTAGTTGGGATTGTAAACCACGATTAGCGGAAGCTAAAATGAGGGATTAAAGCTTTATCATCACACTACCGGAGGCCAGATCGTGGATTGCCCTTTTCTGTAGATTTGAATTGATGGTTAGGAACGAAATCCAGCCTAAAGCAAGCTTTATCGGGTACCTGATTATGGATTGTCCGATATTGAGTTTTTGGTTAATGTCCTCATGTTTCCTTACTCTGATCCTTTTAATGTAGTTACCGATGGTGCAGCCGAATGTCATGAAGAGGGGTTCGTAAATCACAAATAAAAATGCAAATAATAAGATCCGTCCCCATTCTGGTACATTGTTAAAGCTGTCTAATACGTTTGAAAAACATACCATAAGAATGATGATAATTATGGTGTCTATAAATGTAGATTGTAATCTTTCTACCAGACTTGGGTATTTTTCTTCCATTTGAGTGCGTATTTATTGTAGGATATTAAAAAAATAATAATATTTTTCGTTATTGTGGATTTGCAATGCACAATGTAAGGATTAAAAACCCTTAGTTCATAAGAAGGGATTACAATCCCGGCTAGCCGAGCTGTTCTAGTTCAAATTGTAGATTCGATTTTGCTTGGTTTTCAAATTTGTGATTAAAATAATCTGTTTTAAAAATCCGTTCCATTTTTATAAAATGTTCCAGAACCTTTTTTCGTCCTGGATTATAAATGAGATCTGGATAAACTGAATATTCTTTTCTTACGTTTTGCGAATAAGTAGTATAGTTTTCTAAGCTTTGGCCTAATATAGAAAGATCTGCATCAGTAAAATAATTGGTATCTGATTCAGGATAAGCAAAATGGTTCTTAGTGGCTATTATTTGAGTTTTGCAGCTATTGATAATGTGATTGGGAACTGAAATCTGCGCCATTCTCTTCTGGGCAAGTTCAGCACTTTTCTCTTCATTATCCGATTTTAACGCATTATAAATAATATCATGATAGAACATCGTAAATAGAATACTATCCCAGCTTTCAATGTTAACTTTTACTTCATTAAGTTGTGTCAACAAGTTATCAAGATGTGAAAGTGTATGATAATGTCTTTTTTTATGAGTGTAGTTTTTCTCAATCTCAGCCCAAAATTCGGCTATTATTCGGTCACTATCCGTATAATTTGTTAAGAGATTAATGAATGTATCTTTTAGCACGAGATTTTGCGAATAGTATCGGTACACAAGATAGGGATTGGAGATGACTTTTCCAGTTGTATTGTGGATTTGTAATCCACTAATAGAAGTTAAAATTCTGGCTCATCAGGCGGGACTGCAAATCCCGACTAGCTTAATGCTACTACAATAAATCTTTAATGATTTTCTCGATTGATAAGCCTTCAGCTTCAGCACGGTAATTGCGCACAATGCGGTGACGTAAAATAGGCTCAGCAACTGCTTTAACATCTTCAATGTCTGGCGAGTATTTCCCCGTTACGGCGGCATGGCATTTTGCACCCAACACTAAAAACTGCGAGGCGCGTGGACCAGCACCCCAACTGATGTATTTATTAACTGCATCAGTAGCAAACTCGCTATTAGGACGGGTTTTGGCAGCCAGTTTTACGGCATATTCCAAAACATTATCGGTAATCGGAATATCGCGGATTAGTTTCTGGAAATATTGAATATCATCTGCATGGATAATTTTCTGCAGTTGAACGGTTTTATTGCTGGTCGTGTTTTTTACAATGTTCAATTCATCTGCAAAGGCAGGGTAGTTTAATTGAATATTGAACATGAAACGATCTAACTGAGCTTCGGGTAGGGGGTAAGTTCCTTCCTGCTCAATAGGATTTTGTGTGGCCAAAACGAAAAACGGTTTTGGTAAAATATGGGTTTGTCCAGCTGCGGTAACCGATTTTTCCTGCATGGCTTCTAATAAAGCAGCCTGGGTTTTTGGCGGTGTACGGTTAATCTCATCAGCGAGGATAATATTAGAAAAAACAGGGCCTTTTATAAATTTAAAGTGCCTGTCTTCTCCTAAAATCTCTGCGCCAATAATATCGCTTGGCATTAAATCGGGGGTAAACTGAATGCGGTTAAAATCGAGGTCTAAAACAGAAGCCACCGTTTGTACAAGTAAAGTTTTTGCTAATCCTGGTACGCCAACCAACAGACAATGTCCGTTACTAAATATGGCGATTAAAACAGATTTTATGATGTCATCTTGTCCAACTACTACTTTGCTTATTTCGGCTTTAATGTTGTTGAAAGATTGATGAAGTGCATCAACAGCTTCTACTTCGTTCTTATACTGCATTGGTGTTATTTTGCGGCTGTGGTTTTAGTCCAAATTTTTAATTCATCACAGGTGTTAAATTCATCGTCGATTTTAATGTAAGTGCTTTCGCGACGTTTTTCAAACCATTCGCTTAAAGTACGATTAATTTTATCACTTTGTGCGGCATCTCTGATTTTTGGAAAATCTTGAGTTAAGTTTGCTTTGTGCGGTGGGATTTTAGATTTTAAATATAAAATGCGGTAACCTTGTTTTCCATCAGCTGCTGTAAATAAATCTGGTTTAGAAATACCACCAATTTTCATGCTATCAATTACCAAAAACACCGACGGATCTAATTTATCAACAGGAATAAAGGTACTTCTTGCCTGAACATTTTCGGCATTAAGCATCATACCACCATTATATTTACTCTCTTTATTATCTGAATAAAGGTTTGCAGCAGCAGCGAAACTTAATTTTTTACCGATAATATTGTTGTAAATGCTATCTGCATGCAATTTTAAACGCGTTAAACTTTCTGGTGTAGTTTTAGGCATAATTAAAATATGTCTAACGTGTACCTGCTCACCTCTCCGCTCTAAAACCTGTAAAAAGTGGAAACCATAATCTGTTTCGAACACTGGTGAGATTTCTCCGGCTTTCAGTTTAAATGCCCAGGCAGTAAATTCTTTAACCATAGTATTTCTGTCGATAAAACCATAATCACCACCATCGGCAGCAGAACCTGGATCTTCAGAATAGGTTTTAGCTAACACACCCATATCTTCGCCACTTTTAACCCTTAAACGAAGGGCTTCAATTTTATCACGGAATTTTTGTTTTTCTGCTCTGGTTAACTGTGGGTTTAAAATCACTTCACCAACTTCTACCTCTGTATTAAACTGAGGAACACTATCGCCCAAAGTTTTGAAGTATTTTTCAACCTCCATTGGTGTAACGTTAATGTTCTCGGTGATTTTTTGTTGCATTTTTTGTGCGATCAACTCATCTTTTACCGATGGTCTGATCTCATCTTTATACTGCAGAACAGATTTATTTAAAAATTGCTCTAAACGCTCCTGACCACCTGCACGCTGCATGCTATAACGCATACGTTTGTTTACCTCATCATCAACCGCACCATCTTCAACCATTACCGAATCGATCTCAGCCTGTTGTTTAAGCAGCTTTTGCGTTAAGGTTTGTTGTAAAATTTTACATTTAATTTCAGCATTGGGCTGGTTTCCCTGATAAAGATATTGTGTGTATTGTTGGTTTAAATCTGATAGCAGGATAATATTATTTCCTACAACAGCAGCAACTTTATCTACAGTATGCTTTTGAGCGAAACTGTTTAAAAACAGGCAAATTAAAGCGGTTGCTACTAAAAAAACTTTCTTCATTCTATTTGTTATATTTTGCAAATTTAATACTTATGGTCAAAAAAATCAGGTTGGTTATAACTTGGCAAGCTTTTTTAACTCGTTTTCGTTAATTTTGATCTGATATTTTTGTTTGAGGCTTTTTAGCCAATTTTCTTCTAAACTTAGTTGATAATCGGCAATTACCTCTCCTCTAACCTCGCTTAAGGGTTTATTATACTTTTGTTGGTTTTTACTATAAAAATCATTTATCGCTTGCTCATCTTCCTGTGCTTTGTTCCATATTTTTTGTTCCGAAACATTGAACATTAAAACACCTTCGCGGTATTCATTCAATAAAAAATCGCGGTCTTTGTTACTTACCCCAATTTTTTTATGTGTGGTTAATGCGTCTTCATAAGTTTTGATTTCTTCCTGGTAACTGGCATTTTTGTCCAATCCCATTTCCCGGGCATCTAAAACTTTAAGCTTAAAATTTATATACAAGTTTAAGTATGCTTGTAAGGTATCGTATGCTGCACTAACGTTTCCGTTATGGCTTTTTTTGTATGCCCACATAAATTCTTTGGTACTTATTGATTTTCCGTTTACCACAGCCACGTTTTGTGCAAACGAAATGCTATAAATAAAGCTAAAAACAAATAAGCAGTAAGCTTTCCTCACACAGAGCACTCTATAAATTTTAAGGGATAAAAGTAACAATTAGCGACGCTATTATAAGATATTTAACTAATTTTAACAGAAATTATTATCCAGCAAAAATACGAATGGAAAACCAGGTTACCAACAATGCGAATGCTTTACGTTTATTTTTTACTGAAGAGGTTTTTTTGGTAAAGGATGAAAGCGTAGAAATTCTGCCTTTACGTAATCCAGAGCCAGTTTTGGCTGTCGGAAATGTTTCTGTTATTGAAGAAAAAGAACCTGTTTTAAAACCAGAAATAACGCAAATTCCTGGGATTAATCCTACAAATGCACCTAAATTTTATACACAAGGTCCTGAAATTCCGCATATTGTGGCCGAACCAGCACCTGAAAAAACGTTTAAATTTTTAGGTGGAAATAAAAAATCGGTGCTGATTTTAGTAAACGATAATCAGAACGATGTAAGCACCGAGCAGGGTAGGGAGCTGCTGCGGAAAATTGTGAAGGCAGTAGATTTGGGCACACCCGATTTTGCCATTTTAAATTATGCAAATTATAGCGGAACTGACTATGCAGAACTGCACCGGTTTTTTAAACCTGCCATTATGTTGTCTTTTGGAGTAGAGATTGCCGACTTGAGACTGAACCTTACCTGGCAGAATGAAATCATCGTTCACGAAACCACCAGGATTATATTTGCCCCTAACCTCCATCATCTGGATAGCGATTTAACTGCTAAGAAAACACTTTGGGCGCATCTTCAGAAAATTAAATAAGCCGGTAATAAAGAAACGGTTAATCTTTCACACCCTAAACCCTACACCTTTTACCTTCCTTAAAATGAAAAAACTTGTATTTGCGACCAATAATCAACATAAAACAGAAGAAATACGTGCTGCACTTGAAGGTAAATATGAGGTGCTGAATCTGGAAGATATTGGTTGTTTGGTTGATATTCCTGAAACTGCAGATACCTTTGAAGGAAATGCTACTTTAAAAAGCAGTTATGTAGTTGAACATTTTAATTTAGATTGTTTTGCCGACGATAGCGGTTTAGAGGTAGATGCTTTGAATAACGAACCAGGAGTTTACTCTGCCCGATATTCTGGAAGCAGGGATAGTTTAGAAAATATTCAATTGGTTTTAGCTAAGCTTGAAGGGAACCTCAACAGAAAAGCAAGGTTTAAAACGGTAATCTCCTTAATGCAGGATGGTAAGAACCATATATTTGAAGGTTTAATTGAGGGAACCATCAGGAAAGAATTATCAGGTTCGAAGGGCTTTGGTTATGATCCTATTTTTCAGCCGAACGGCTATGATATCACTTTTGCTGAAATGGATATGACAGAGAAGAATAAAATTAGCCACAGGGCTATTGCACTAAAAAAGATGTTGGATTTTTTGAAAGGGGTTGAGCTATAAAAATCTTTTTTTCTTTTTGCCACTTTGTCGATTGTCTATAAATGTTACGATCTCTAAAGTGTTGCTTTTTGGTTTAATCCGGTATACAACTGAAATGTGCGGTATGATCATACCCATATGCGTATTCTTTGTTTTATAAGTTTTTCTTGAGATTAATGGTTCTTCAGATAGTGTTTCGAGATAACTAAAAACCCTTACTATAAATTTTTTTACTTCTACTTCTGTCCAGTTTTCTTTTAGATAATCTATATTTTTTTGGAAAGTTTCACCAGCCTTTTTAGACCAAATAATATCCATTACGCGCTAAACCTTTTTTTCGCCTCTTCGTGGCTAAAACTTTCGCCATGATCAAGTTGGTTTATGCCTTCCAGAATATCGTTTTGTTCGTTGCTATTTAATCCATCAAACCAGTCAAAATCCCTCGCAGTAATTAGTGATTTAATATCTCTGATTAAACTTTCATCATCCGAATTAATGATCTGTTGAAGTACACTTAGTTTTTCTGATTGTAAATCCATAAAATAAATTTAACCATTAATTTGATCAATAGCAAAAACTACATTTTACCAACCACCTTTTTAACTTGCACCGAATCCTTTTTCGGTAGGATGGGTTTAATGCCAAAATTGGCCGTGTCTGCTGGTTTAGTTTGTGGCAATTTCTTCTCCACATTTAAGCTGTCTTTTCCCAATGTGATTTTTGTTTTAACCGCAGGTGCCGCTGTTGCTGGTTTATTTGTAGGGGCTGTTGTTTTAGCACCAGCCACAGTTTTGCCCGCAACTGTTTTGGCCTTTGCTTTGGGTTTAGGTTTTCCAGATGAGCCAATGGCATCTTTTTTTGATTTTGGGCGTTCGGTAGGTTTCCATGAAAACCCTTTTAAAACATGATCTTTTGCAATGGTGTTTTCCGGATTCAAAGCTCCCTCTATTCCCTTGATATAAACAATTTCCTCAATGGCATTTTCATTATCCTTGAAGATGAATTTTATCCTGCTGCTTAGGGTTTGATTCATTTCTTTATACACCTTTGTACTGTCATCCTGGGTGTAATAAATACTTTCGGCATTGCCATCTACATATAGGTTCTTAAATTTTCCGTTGGTAAAGAAACCAGTCATTAACCTTCCTTTTATTTGGTTAAACCTTAGCGAATCTTTTGGTGTATTGACTAAAAATGCATTTCTAAATGCCTGTAAATTATTTAGCTTTTTATTCTTGAACTGAACAAAGATGGTATCGCCAACCTGTTGAGAACCTTCTGACCAGATAATCGGATTACTGTAGCAGCGTAGCGTAGAATCGGCACTGGTATAAAAAAGGCTGTCGGTTTTAGCCTGTATATTAGTTTTAAAAATCTTAACACCGTGGTAAGCCTTAATGATACGGGTTTGAACGGTATCAGCCGGGTTAAATTTGGCCGTATCAGTCTTTAATGCACCAGCTTTTAAGTTTCCCAGCGCTTTTGTTAAACTATCTTTAGCGCCAGCTTTTGTAATCTTTTTTTGCAGGCTATCAATTTTCGTTTTTGAAAGATCCTTTACAATTGGAGAAGCCTTATCGGTGATCTTTTTTTGTAAGCTATCGATTTTTGTTTTCGGTACATCTTTTACTATCGAATTGGCTTTATCAGCCAGCTTTTTCAGGCTATCGGTTTTAAGTTTAGGCAGGTTTTTGATAATGGAATCAGCCTTGTTCTTTAAAAGATTGTTTTTCTGCAAACTATCAAGGTTAAGCTTGGGCAGATCTTTGCCAAGCGAATCTACTTTCGATTTTAGGCTATCGATACTTTTGTCTTTCAGGTTAAGCGGATCTTCTGTTATCGCCTCACCCTTATTCTTTTTCTTCCTATCAGCCCTACTTATTTTTGCAGTATTGCGTTTATTTCGGTCGTCTTTTAGTGTGCTTTGTGTTTCAGGTTTCTCCTTGGGTTCTGTGGTTCCCTTTTTCTCACCGGTATCTTCATCATCTTCTCCAACCTGATTGTCGGCTTTAATCGAAATTTTAGGGATCAGCTTTAATGTTTTTTGCAGCACCATCTGCGTTTCTAAAGTATCGGCACCCATCCATAAACTATCTGGCCTTTTTTTATTCTTCACCATTATAGAATCTTCCGTGCCAATGCCAAGATATGCATTTCGTGTAACCAATGTCCTTTGATCCAGTTTATAATAATAGCCCAAATCACCGAACATTTTCATCTTATCTTTCGTATCGGAAAAAATAATGTTTTTTACTGCTTTACCAATGCCTTTCTTCCCGAAATAATACAAACTATCACCTTTTAACGATCTCGTACCCTGGGTATAAAGGTTTTTCTTTCCAAAAAAAGCATCCTCAGTCATCGTATTATACTGACCATTTTCGGTGTAAAGATTATCGTCTTTTCCTTTGATATTTGTAGGGCCATAAAAGTAGGTCCATTTATCCTGAGTATTATAGCTCATCGTATCCGATTTTATGACCGATTGAGGCGTAACTACTACCACATCATATTTAAAGTAGGCTACGTTCCTTTGACTAAAATAATAGCCATTTTTACTCGTTACTGTCACCTCTTGATTTACAATTTTTCCTCCACTGGTATAAGTGCCTATCTTGCTGAGGGTATTGTAATCTAAAATATTGGTGGTTAAGGTGGATGTTGGGTCTTTCATCACCACATTTCCGGTTAAATGCGCATGTTTTTTATTTCCATCATACTCCAATTGATCTGAATAAATATCAGTGGTAAGCTGGTTGATATGTACATTTTTAAAAGCTTCGAAATAGTTCCGCTCGCTATAAAATACAGCGCTATCGCAGGTCAAAGTTGCATTATCTTGTTGGAAAACAGGGTTTCGTAGGTAGTTTACCTTATTCTTAAGATCGCCTGTTATTTTTGTGAACGATACGATTTTAATCTTCGAAGCGGGTCGCTGACCGAATAAAAATACTGGACTGATTAAAAGAAATAAAAAGACAAATAGTTTTTGCACACTACAAAGTTAGTTTTTTGTTCCGAACGTTCGGAATACCAGTTAAAATTAAATATTTTTGATGGATGTTACCCGTAAAACAATTTCAGGATTTTATTGAACAGCACCAGCTGTTTGTTCGGGCTAACAAAATCCTTTTGGCCGTAAGTGGGGGAAAAGACTCAGTATTAATGTTGCATTTGTTTAAAACAATAGGCGTTGATATTGGTGTGGCACATTGTAATTTTAATTTACGGGCTGATGAGGCACAACGTGATGAAAGTTTTGTTGCGCTACTGGCCAAAAGTTTAGGATTACCTTTTTATATAACGCATTTTGATACCAAAAAATATGCAGCCGAAAATAAAATTTCTACCCAGATGGCAGCACGCGATCTCCGCTATAACTGGTTTGAAGAAATTAGGCGTAAAGAAGGTTACGATTATGTAGCCCTGGCCCAACATCAAAACGATGCGATAGAAACCGTACTCATTAACCTTACCCGTGGCACAGGCATAAGCGGATTGCATGGTATTTTACCTAAACGTGATTTACTGATCAGACCCTTGCTCTTTTTAAACCGACAGCAGATTGATGAAATTGTAAGGACTAATAACATCGATTTTGTAGAAGATAGCTCAAACGCAAGTACAAATTATACACGGAATAAAATCAGATTACAGGTAGTACCGCATCTGCGGGAGATTAACCCTAATCTCGAAAAAACATTTGCCGAAAATAGCTCACGCTTTGCTGAATTGGAGACTTTTTTAAATAGCCAGGTTCAGAAACTTGCAAATAAAATCCTAAATAAAAGGAATGATGGCATTTATATTCCTTTGGAGGAGGTTTCGAAATTGAACCCGCAAAAGCTCTTGCTTTACGAGTTACTTAAGCCATTTAATTTTGGTGAAAATGTAGTGCAGGAAATTTTAGACAGTTTAAGGGCTTTAAGCGGTACACATTTTTTTAGCGCCACGCATCAGGCCATTATCAATAGAAATGATCTGGTTATTGTTGAAAAAAACACATCGGTTACTGCTAATCAGTTTATCCACCCAACAACTGAAAACATTGTTTTTGCTAATGATGAAATTTCGTTGAGGTTTACAGATGAAGTGAAATTCGAAATTAACTCGAATAAAGCGTTTGTAAATGCTGATAAATTAATTTTTCCTTTAGTGTTAAGGAATTGGCAAAATGGAGATAAATTTATTCCATTGGGTATGCGTAATCCCAAAAAAGTAAGCGATTATTTTATCGACGAGAAAGTTCCCCTACATTTGAAAAGCGTTACGCCGATTTTGGTTAACGGCAATGGTGAAATTGTTTGGATTGCTGGTATGCGGCAGGATAACCGATATAAATTAACTACAGCAACAAAAAAAGTTGCTATATTCGAACTCAAAATTAAATAAGTGGAAAGCAAATACGCCTATATCGAAAAACAGTACATCGGCCGTGATTATGTTCGTATTTTCATTAGGCTTATTATGGCTGCGTTCTGTTTTGCAGCCTACGTTTATGAGCGCGATCGTGACAATACACAAGATTTGTTCCTTGTTGTAGGCTTCGGGATCATCGGTGTTTCGATGCTTTTACTTTTCCTTATCCAGTACAAAATTGTGGTAGATAATGGCAGTATGATTTTGGATGGTCTTTGGACAACCAAACGTGTTAAGATTGATCTGAACAGTATTGTTGATGTTCGTAAGGCAACTTATAGCCGTTATTTTTTCAATAATCCGGTTTACAACCTGCACACAAAAGGTACGATCCGTTTTTATTCATCAGGTAAAGATGCGGTTGTTTTAACCGATCGCGATGGCTTGGAATATTTTATTGGTACCCAAAGGCCTAACGAACTTTTCCTTGTAATAAAAGAAGAAATGCGAAATCTCAAATCATAATTTGAGTGCAATAATTTTCCTCCAGTCTCTTATAAAATCTCTACTCAATATCTCGTCTTTTTTATTGCAATAAGCCGACACGCATTATACATTAAAATCGGGTACATTTGCGATAACAACAATACATGTACAATGAAGATAGGAATTGTTTGCTACCCCACTTTTGGCGGTAGTGGAGTAGTTGCAACAGAACTTGGTAAAGCACTTGCTAACGAGGGACATCAGGTTCACTTTATTACTTATAGTCAGCCTGCCAGGCTCGATTTCTTTTCTGCCAACCTGTTTTATCATGAGGTTTCGGTAAGGGATTATCCACTTTTTGATTATGCTCCTTACGAATCTGCTCTGGCCAGCAAACTGGTAGATGTTGTCCGTTTTGAACAATTGGATGTATTACACGTTCATTATGCCATTCCACATGCTTCTGCTGCTTTTATGGCGAAACAGATTTTGGCAAGTTATGGTATTCATATTCCGGTGGTAACTACTTTGCACGGTACCGATATTACTTTGGTGGGCAAAGACCCAACTTATAAACCTGTGGTTACCTTTTCTATTAATCAAAGCGATGGTGTAACTACAGTATCAGAAGATTTAAAAGAAGATACTTATAACCATTTCGAGATTACAAAAGAAATTAAGGTAATCCCAAATTTTATAGATTTTTCGCGCTTCAGTTTACAGGCAAAAGGTCACTTCAAAAAAGCAATCGCACCAAATAATGAAAGGATTTTAATCCACACCAGTAATTTCAGGAAAGTAAAACGTACGGCTGATGTGATTAGGATTTTCGAAAAAGTACAGGCGGTTATTCCGTCGAAACTATTAATGGTAGGCGATGGGCCTGAGCGTGCTTACGATGAGCAGCTTTGCAGATCGTTGAATATTTGCGAGAATGTAAGGTTTTTAGGTAAGCAAGATGCGGTTGAAGAAATCTTATCGGTTTCAGATCTTTTCTTAATGCCGTCAGAATCTGAAAGCTTCGGTTTAGCTGCATTAGAGGCAATGGCTTGTAAAGTGCCGGCAATTACTACAAATGCGGGTGGTTTGCCTGAGCTGAACGTTGACGGATTTTGTGGCTACATGAGCAATGTTGGAGATGTAGATGCAATGGCGGCCCATGCCATTGAAATATTAAAGGATGATGAAACGCTGAATCGTTTCAAAGAAAATGCTTTTGCAAGGGCACAAGATTTTGACCTTAAAAAGATCCTTCCTGTTTATGTTAACTATTATAAGGAAGTAATCGAAAACTCATTACAGCCTAAATATTAACAAATTAAGTCTCACGTTATATTTAACCACGGATAAAAGGATGCACACAGATGATAAATCCGTGTGCATCTGTTGTTAAAAAACTTAAGTAAGAGACGGGAGAACTCGTTAGTTGATGATTCATATCAGCAATATTTAATAAAAGTAAACTTTCTCAAAATCAAATGATTATAAATCGTATCTTTGCGGCTTGAAACGGTTTTGCAGATAAAGATCCCTAAATCATTTCGACAAAATTAAAAAAGAGGTTATCCCAAATGAAGAAAATAGTTGATTACAGAAAGCTTTTGAGCGTAGATAAAAATGCTGAGTTAAAAGAGCTTAAATCTGTGTACCGCACATTGATGAAAGATTGTCACCCTGATAAATTTCAGCAGGAAGAAGAGAAATTAGATGCAGAAGCTAGAAGTAAAGAAATTATCGAAGCTTACCATTTCCTGGTAAGTATTGCGCCAGAAACACGCGAACAGAATATCGAAACGTACACGCAAACGACAACATTATCGAATATTCAGGATTTCGAATACAAACAACAGGTTTTAAATATCCAGTTTTTTGATGGAAGTGCTTACGAATATTTCGATGTACCAAAAGCAATCTACGTGAAATTGGTTAACGCCGATTCTCCTGGCCGTTTTGCCCGCAGACATATCTTTAATGAATTCCCATATCGCAATGTAGCCAGAGTTGCAGAACCTGCATAATAAGCGACCATATAATATTAAATGGCCCCAATGAAAGTCGGGGCCATTTTTTTTATTCCGTTAATAGCGGATAATATTAGTTTTCTATCGATTGGTGCTATAAAGATGCTGAGCTAACTTACCATTGACAGGTTTAGGTAGAACGGTCGTCATCTCGACTGGAGTGCAATCCCGAACTTTCGGGAGAGAGATCTTTGAACCCAGTTAATTTAAAAGATTTTGCTTCGCAGAGCCTTCGGGTTCTCCTCCGAAGGGATTCCTTTGGAACACTGCGGTCAAAATGACGATTTATCTTAATCTGTCATCCCAGGTCCTTTGCTTTTTTCTAAAACTGAACGCTCAGGATGACGTGCGATCAAAATCAAGATGTTCTGACCATTGCAATTCTTTGGGCAAAGTCTGATTGCTGAATTCAAGATGAATTACCCTTCTTTTTTGATTGTTTGTTGTTCTGCTCGAACTGTGCAGGAGCAGTGGTTTCATAATCATCACACCACCTCTTTTTACGTTGCAACTTATTTCTTTTTCGATGTTCCAGTTTACGGTTTCGGGGCGGTAAATGCCTTTGCTATGCGAATTGGCAATTACTTTTAATGCACCGTTCTCCTCTTTTGTATCGTCGAGATGAATGCGGATGGTGAAATTGTTTTCGAGGATATTAAGTGGCGGTTGAACGGCAAACTGATTATGTTTATTAGTGTAAGGCCCAAAACCAGCTATTTCTACTTTCTGGTTAACTGAAATCGTTAAATCCTGATGATAGGAAACAAACCAATTTGAAGTTTCGGGTTTGTCGAAATAGATCGATTTGACAAGAAAATAGTCTTGACCAAAAACCTCTTTTACGATGTGTCTGAGTTTGTGATTGAAAATAAGATGGATTGTTTCTGGAACTTCTTTTAAAAATTGACGTATCGCAAAAAGATCGTCCGATTTTCTAAAGGTTTCTTTTGTAGAATCTGTCCTGTTAATCGCTGCAAGGATATCTTCAACTTCCTGGTCTGTAAATACATCATCTACAACCGAAAAACCTAATTCCTGAGTTTCTTTTTCCTTAACCACCAAATCCATCACCTCAATTATTCAACATGGGTTTAAAGCGGTTATCCTTATTTCTTAAGTCCAAACCACCTTCGTAAACGGATTTTAAATTAACCAAATAAAAACTCCAACCGTTATGACAACCTAAGCGAATATTTCTTTTCGCATTTTCATCTAAAGGAATATTCTTTTGCGTCAACTCTACAACTACATACTCAAACTCTTCTCTGAGTTTAATGTCGACCAAACATTCGCCTGCAAAAGTAAATTGAAGTTCATTTTTGCCATTGGCTTCAGTTATGCTTCCTTTTTCAATATCATCATACAGATACCAGATCCATTTGTATTTATCGCCTTTCAATGCGTTTTGCGTTTTGTTGAGCAATACGTTGTTTTCGTCAGAAAATTCCGCCTCACTTAAAAACCATTTCTCAATTTCGCTGGCTTTTGTCCAGGCATTGTACATATCCTCAAGTTTAGCTTTAACAGCAATCTTGATGGTGAATCTGGTCCAATCGAAGTTTTCCATTGGCTTAATTTTAGGTGATTAATTAAAAACTAAACAAACTGGCGCGCCAACATCAATGCGTTTACCGCTATCGGTTAATTTGCCAGTGGTTTTATTTCGGTTAAAAATAACGATGTTATTGGTGTATTGATGGCCTATCAATAGAAATTTTCCAGTCGGATCAATCGTAAAGTTTCTTGGCCCTTTGCCGAGTGTACTGACTGTTTCGATAAATTTCAATTTTCCGGTCGGTAGAATGGAAAAGGCAGAAATGCTATTGGCATCTCCACGGTTGGTTTCGTAAAGAAATTTTCCGTCAGCCGAAACATGGATGTCGGCACCATCAATTTTTCCGGTAAAATCTTTTGGCGTAGTACCAATTTCCTGAATTTTGGTTAAACTTCCATTCGAATAGGCGAAAACCGTTATGCTGCCATTAAATTCGTGCGCTAAATAGGCAAATTTCCCATTTGGACTAAAAGTGATGTGCCTGGGACCAGTGCCTGCATTGGTTTTAATTACCGACTTAACGGTTAATATTTTTTCTTTTGAGGAAGGGTTGTAGTTGTAGATATAAGTTTGATCTTCACCCAGATCGTTAACAATTAAATATTTGTGATCTGGCGTAAATTTAACCATATGCACATGTGCACTTTCTTGTCTGCCTTTAGGATCGATGCTTTTTCCGGTATGTTTAATCACTTGCAAAGCTGCTGTTAAGGCGCCATCAGTCTTGCGTGCGAATACCGCTAAACTGCCTCCGCTATAATTCGCAACAATAACATTTTTGGCATCAACGGTAATAAAACAAGGATCGGCGCCGTGGCTGTCTACCTTATTTAAAAAAGTTAAAGCACCTGTTGTTGCGTTGTATTTAAAAGCACTAACTGTGCTGGTGGCTCCGGTTTCATTAACTACATAAACAAATTTCTGATCTGGAGAAACAGCCAGATAACTCGGGTTCGCCGTGTTTTTTGTGATGCTTTTTACCGTTGTAGCTGCGGTTGAAGTATTAAAGTTGTAAGTATAGATTCCTTCGCTTTTTCCAGGTGCGGTATAGGTGCCAACAATGAGGTTGTAATTGGTTTTTTGCGCAAATGTTAGCGTTGATAGTATAGAAAGTATAAATACTGAACTAATTTTTTTCATGAAAAACGATATTGATTTTAACAAATATGGGGAATTAAAATGTAATTAGCCACGGAGGCACGGAAGAGCACGGAAATTAATTTCTATTTGATAAACCGTTTTCGTCGTTCTTAATTTATTTCAGAATCTTAAAAATATAAATTGGCAACAAGGTGCAGTATGCTTAAGCTATACTCAAATTTGTCAGTCTCAGCGTAGTCGAAGACGTTACGAGATAGATATGAAAAGATTATCCTTGGGCTATGCCAATCAATGACGGATTCCAGAGAAAGGTCGTCTTTCCCGCGCAGGCGGGAATCTTAATGCAACCTACAGCCTCTTCCAAAGCATTACGATTATCTTCGATGAGTACTCCGTGGTTCCCAATCGAGTTGGGAATGACGATACCTGGCACCCATCATATCCACTCCAATATTTTTCTGAAAAAATTGATTGCTCAGGATAACATCTTTTTTAGTAAAGCAACAAAAAAGGCAACCATTGGTTGCCTTTTTACATATTATTTTATCAGATGTTTAATCTGGATCAATTCATGATCTTCAAGATAGCGCCATCTGCCACGTGGTAAATCTTTCTTAGTCAGATTACCATATACTACACGGTCTAATTTTTCTACATTGTAACCCAGGTGTTCGAAAATACGACGAACAATTCTGTTTTTACCGCTATGGATCTGGATGCCGATTTCTTTTTTGGTTCCACCCGCAACGTAAGAAATGTTATCCGGTTTAATCAATCCGTCTTCCAGTTCTAAACCAAAAGCAATTTTGTTTAAATCGCCTTGTGATAAAGCTTTATCCAACTCAATATTGTAAATTTTGGTGATACCGTTTTTTGGATGCGATAATTTATCTGCTAAATCACCATCGTTTGTCATCAGCAATAAACCTGTTGTGTTACGGTCTAAACGCCCAACGGGATAAATACGCTCGCGGCTCGCCTTGTCAACCAATTGCATTACGGTACGGCGTTCTTGTGGATCGTCGGTAGTGGTGATGTAATCTTTTGGTTTGTTTAATAAAACGTAAACTTTTTTCTCGCGTTTCAATAGCTCGCCGTTATAACGTACTAAATCTTTCGCTGGATCTACTTTATGTCCTAATTCGGTAATGGCTTCTCCGTTTACGGTGATAATGCCGGCAGCAATTAGCTCATCAGCTTTACGGCGGGAGCAGATACCTGCATTTGAAATATATCTGTTAAGGCGAATTAAGCCTTTCTCTTCATTTGTTTTGCGGCCTTGGGCAATTACAGTGCGCTCTGGGCGGTTAAATTCTGTATCTCTTGGCTGAGCATCCTCGCGTTTTCTAAACGGACGGGTGTCGCCTTCCCTCGGTTCTCTAGGTTTTACATCTCTTGAACTTCCAGCACTTGGCTTGAAATCATCAGATTTGCCTCTTGATTTGTAATCTTTATAGCCACCTTCTCTTGGTTTGAAATCTCTTGATCCACCATCTTTCGACTTGAAATCACGGTCTCCAGTTCTTGGCTTGTAATCTCTTGATCCGCCTTCTTTCGATTTAAAGTCGCGGTCGCCAGTTCTCGGTTTAAAATCTCTCGAATCTCCATCCTTAGATTTGAAATCGCGTTCTCCTGTTCTTGGCTTATAATCTCTTGCACCACCTTCTCTTGGTTTAAAATCTCTGTCTCCTGTTCTCGGTTTGTAGTCTCTTGATCCTCCCTCTCTCGATTTGAAATCACGATCTCCAGTTCTTGGCTTGTAATCTCTGGATCCTCCTTCTCTTGGTTTGAAACTGCGGTCTTCTGATTTTGAGTTGTTATCTTTTGATTTAAACTCGCGGTCTCCAAATTTGAATCCTGTTGATTCTCCATCTTTCGATTTAAAATTACGGTCTCCTGTTCTTGGCCTGAAGTCTTTTTTGTCTCCGAAAGATTTTGATTTGAAATCTTTACCCTCTGAGCTTCTAGGTTTGAAGCCGTCTTTAGAATCGGATGATTTTTTGAATTTGCTGTCTTTATCGTCTGATCTTCTTCTGTCAGACCCGGCCGAACTACTTCTGCCTTCTGTTTTCCGACTGCCTGGTTTGGACTTGTCATCCCGACTGTTCCTGTTGTTTTTATTTATCATGATACGCTTTTAACCACATTAAAAATGCGGGTTGCAAATTTATGAAAAATTGATGAACATAACAATTTTAAGAGCGGAAAAATTAGATAAAAAAATAGCCTCTAAAATAGAAAAAATTGGATGAAAATCAAAATTTAAAATCCACGTTTAAAGCGCTTTAGGGGCTGTTTTTTGGGGTTAATTTTGTAACTATTTGATAATGTGCTTATTATTTTTTACCTTTGCCAACGTTTTTATATAAGTTCACCAAAAAAAGGAGGAAAATGTTAAAGAAACACATCGTACCATTTGCGGTAGTGGCAACACTATTTATCTTGGCAAAAGTGTTCGCTTACCAAATGCCCTTAGCACAAAAAAGTCTTTTAAAAGAAGAAAAATTAAACACTACAATACCCAAATCTGATAGCCTTAAAGTTGAAAACGCGGAAAAGCCGCTATCTTTAATGGCACAGTTAAATTTTGCCGAAGAAACCCTGCCGTTAGGCGATAAAAAGGTAGAACGCAAGATGAAAAAAATCCTTGCAGCACACACTTACGGGAACACACAAACCAATAAATTGCATGCAAAAGCGGCAAAATGGTTTCCAGTAATTGAGCCTATCCTAGCTGCGTACGGAATTCCTAACGATTTTAAGTATTTGGCCCTGGTCGAATCTGGAATGGCGGAAGGAGTTTCTCCAAAAGGTGCAGCCGGAATCTGGCAGTTTATGCCTGGCACAGCCCGTACCTATGGATTAAGAGTAAACGGAAATGTTGATGAACGCTATAATCTGCGTAAATCGACCATTGCTGCCTGCAAATACATTAAAGAAATGTATAAAGGTTTAGAAAGCTGGACATTGGTAGCTGCGGCTTACAATGTTGGCGACGGACGCCTGCGCAAGCAGATCAATAATCAAAATCAAGATAATTACTACAAAATGAAGCTGAACCGCGAAACGGGAGGCTATGTTTATAAAGTGATTTCTATGAAACAGATTATGGAGCACCCGAAACGTTACGGTTACGAAAAACCGAGAGTATTATTGGCCTACAACGCCGAATAATATAATAATTAAGATAAAGACAAGCATTTGGTAAGGCGTCCCGGTTTTAAATCGGGACGCTTTTTTTTTGAAGGTAATTGCGCAGATTGTTAGATTACAAGGATTTATCTGCAAAAGACTCAGGTTTTTTTCTGCGTGGTGATAACTAATAAACAAATGGCAAATGAACCAATGAACTTTTAGCCACGAAGGCACAGATTAACACGGAATTATTTTCTGCGTTATGCTAAACTACTGAACTAGTGGCAATGAACCAATGAACATTCAGGCACGGAAGCACAGATTAACACGGAAAAATTTTACCATATAAGAAATAGAAGGTCATTTAAGTGCGTGTGTTTTTTAATATTATCGAACACAAACTTGGCTGACCGGTGTTTCTCCTAAACCCTAAACCCTAAACCCTAAACCTATGTTATACTAACTAATGACTAATGAACGATTGAACTAATAAATCAATTCCTTTTCTTTGTATATGTTCAAACTGCGCATCAATAAAATCATAAATCAACCTGGCGATAACATTACTTTTCAATTTGAGGAAGTAGATCAACGATACCCAAAGTATTTAGCCGGTCAGTTTATTTCGTTGGTTTTTCAGGGGAAACATAAGGAGATAAGAAGGTCGTATTCTTTTAATAGCTCACCAGACGTGGATGAGCCTTTGGCCATTACAGTGAAAAGGGTAGAAAATGGAGAGATTTCGAGATTCTTACACCATAAAACTTCGGTAAATGATATTCTCTTGGCGCAAGAGCCTCAAGGTATGTTCAGCTACTTGCCAGAAGAAAACCTGGAACGTGATCTTTTTCTGTTTGCTGCAGGGGTGGGAATCACTCCATTATTCTCGATTTTGAAAACGGCCTTAGTGTGTGAGAAAAAATCATTGGTTACACTAGTATATAGTAACCGATCAATGGAGGATGCATTATTTTATGACGAGCTGAATGAATGGCAAAAGAAATATCCGGCTAGATTAAAGATTGTTTGGGTTTTTAGCAATAGCAAAAACTTAATGACGGCTAGATTGAATAAATTCTATATCGAAAAGTTAATTAAAGAACATTTGCATTTTGATCGGAATAATGCGCTGTTTTACAGCTGTGGTCCAATAATTTATATGGATTTATGCCGAATCACATTGCTGGGCATGGGTTTCGATATCAAACAAATTAAAAGAGAAACCTTTGTATTGCCAGAAGATGAGGTAGATGAGGATGATGGTTCGGCAGAAAAGGTTGTCGATAAAAATACTTACTCGGTAATTTTAAATTTTAGAGGGGAAGCTTATAGCCTCGAAGTGCCCTGGCCAAAAAGAATTTTAGATGTTGCGCTGGAAAATAAAATCAAACTACCGTATAGTTGTCGCGGGGGCGTATGCAGTACCTGTGTGGCTAATTGCACCAAAGGTGGCGTAAGAATGGATTATAATGAAGTACTAACCGATGATGAATTGGAAAGAGGCAGGGTTTTGGTTTGTACGGGGCACCCGACAGAGAATGGAACAACGATAGAGTGGTAGTTTAGTTCATTAGCCATTAGTCATTGGTTTATTGGTGCGCGTAGTTGAGTCGTCATCTCGAGCGGAGAGCAACGGAGTCGAGAGATCTTTTAAATTTGCTTAATCAAAAGGTGTAAGTTTTTTGTAGCAAAATTTCCATAAGTGTATATGGGTTTTGTTTAAATCTTTGCCAATTCTGGTTTAGCTTTTATAAATTTTATCGAAAAATAAATCATGTTCAATAGTAGACCCATCAATAAAGTCATTCCCCATGTTCTAGGATGGCTTAAGGGATTTAAAAATCTACCTAAAATGTCGCTAGCTAGTCCGAGGGGGTTACTGATGATATCCCAACTATTCCATCGCAAATAACGACCCAGGTAGATACCAAAACTCGCCAAGAATAGAAATGAGATAATTAAGCTATTCACCAGCTTTTTATTTAAATAAGTTATAAGGTGCTTTTCAATATCCATTAAGCTGATTAATCCATAAACCAATCCTGTCCATGCGAATGATAGAATGAGCACGAGGTCGAACCATATTGGTGCCGAGCCATTCAGTCGTAAATGGAACAAATCTGTAAGGATGTATGGTGAGTTGGGGAAAAATAATATCCAGGTAATGGTCAGTAATATTACTGGCAGTTTTCTGTTTAAATTATAAACCAGCATTAAAGTGCTTATTGTAAATGGAATAAGAGCCAGAAACAAATTCCAATTCAAAAAGAGGAATACTTTTGTGTCTGTAATTAAAGATCTTGTTACCGATATTGCGACGCAGAAGGATGTCATTGCAATTAAAAGAATGGTAATCTTTAGTCTTCCAAGTTTTTTGAGTTTTTGTACCATGAGATGAGTGGCTATTTTTTCTAAAAATACAAAACCATTGTATCATTTACAGCGTTTGTGGAGTATGGCGAAAACTTTTTTTAACCTTTTAATCGGTCTCTTCTGTTTGCCTCTGGTTTCCTACGAAATAGAAGTCGACATTATGACAATTAATCCTTAATCAAGATTGTATTAGACTTTCATTTTGATAAAATTTTTAGCATTTTTGCGGATTGAAATTTTGTCTTTTTAAAGGCTCAATTTTGCCTCCAACTTTTAATAAAATATGAGCAATAAATCTATCGACCTCGGCGAGCAAAAAGATGTAGAAGTATATGGTGCGAGGGTACATAATTTAAAGAATATAGATGTCAGTTTTCCACGTAACCAACTTGTTGTAATAACAGGGCTAAGTGGGAGCGGTAAATCTTCATTGGCTTTTGATACCATTTACGCGGAAGGACAGCGGCGCTATATGGAAACATTTAGTGCCTATAGCCGCCAGTTTATGGGGGGGATGGAACGCCCTGATGTAGATAAGGTTTCGGGATTGAGCCCGGTTATTGCCATTGAACAAAAAACCACCAGCAAAAACCCTCGTTCTACTGTAGGTACCATTACAGAGATTTACGATTTTATGCGTTTGCTTTATGCTCGTGTTGCTGATGCCTATTCGTACAATACTGGCGAGAAGATGGAGCGCATGAGTGAAGACCAGATCCTACAGAATATCTTCAATAAATTTGATGGTGTTGCAGTAAATATTCTAGCACCTGTTGTTAAAGGTAGAAAGGGGCATTACCGCGAGCTTTTCGAGCAGATCCGTAAACAAGGCTATGTAAAGGTTCGTGTGGATGGAGAAATAAAGGATATTTCTGCTAAAATGCAGGTAGACCGTTACAAAATTCACGATATCGAAGTGGTGATCGACCGGTTGATCATTGATGTGAAGGATAAAAAACGCCTGCTAGATTCGTTGCAGGTTGCCATGAAAATGGGTAAAGGCGTGATCAAAATCAGTGATAAAGATAATAACGTTGCGCATTTCAGTAAGTTTTTGATGTGCCCAACCACTGGTATTTCTTACGACGAACCTCAACCGAACAGTTTTTCGTTCAACTCGCCCTACGGTGCCTGCGAACGTTGCGATGGTTTAGGTTATATCTTCGTGGTGGATAAAGAATCGGTGATTCCGAACCCAAAGCTGAGTATTTTAAACGGTGGTTTGGCTCCATTGGGCGAATACCGTGATATCTGGATGTTCCAGGTGTTAAAAGCATTAGCCAAAAAATATAGTTTTTCACTTTCAACCCCGATCGAAAAGTTAAGCGATGAAGTAATAAACATTATCTTAAACGGTACGCACGATCTGATCAAGGTTGAGGTAGAATACAATAAATGGAACGTTCAAAATTATAATATCACTTTTGATGGTATTATTAAAATGCTCGAAGAGCAGAATGAAAAGAGAAGTGAGTCTGCATCAGATGATATGGACGAATTCAGGAAACTGAAAACCTGTCCTGAGTGTCATGGTGCCCGTTTGAAAAAAGAAAGTCTACACTTTAAAGTTGATGGCAAAAATATTTTCGAACTGTCGTCAATGGATATTTTCAACCTGAACACCTGGTTCGAAAAAGTAGATGAGCGCCTTAGCGATCGTCAGAATATTATTGCAAAGGAAATTTTAAAAGAGATTAAAGCCAGGATCGGTTTCTTAACAGATGTTGGTTTAACCTATTTAACGCTAGATAGAACAGCCCGCACACTTTCTGGTGGTGAGGCGCAACGGATCCGATTGGCTACGCAGATCGGTTCGCAGTTGATGAATGTAATGTACATCCTCGATGAGCCAAGTATCGGTTTGCACCAGCGCGATAACGAACGTTTGATCAATGCGCTTAAAAATCTCCGTGATCTTGGAAATACCGTTTTGGTGGTAGAACACGATAAGGATATGATTCTGGAGGCCGATTGGGTGATTGATGTTGGTCCTGGAGCGGGTATCCACGGCGGAACGGTAGTTGCAGAAGGAACTGCCGAACAGATCCTGAAGTCGAATACCTTAACTGCCGATTATCTAAATGGCAAAAAGAAAATTGAAACGCCAAAAGTACGCAGAAAAGGCAATGGGCATAAATTGTCTATCATAAAAGCTACCGGGCATAATTTAAAAGAAGTTTCAGTAGATTTTCCTTTGGGTAAATTTATTGCCGTAACCGGAGTTTCGGGTAGTGGTAAATCGAGTTTGATTACCGAAACTTTATATCCGATTTTAAATCACCATTTCTTTAGGGCGAAAAAACAACCTTTGCCTTACGAGAAAATTAACGGATTGAAAGAAATTGATAAGGTAATTGAAATTGATCAGGCACCTATCGGTAGAACACCTCGTTCTAATCCATCTACTTATACCGGAGTGTTTTCTGATATCAGAAATCTGTTTGTACAGTTGCCTGAAGCAAAAATCCGTGGGTACAAACCCGGCCGTTTCTCTTTTAATGTAAAAGGTGGCCGTTGCGAAACCTGTCAGGGAGCTGGTTTAAAGGTGATTGAAATGAATTTCTTGCCTGATGTACAGGTGCCTTGTGAAGAATGTGGTGGAAAAAGATATAATAGAGAAACCTTAGAAGTTCGTTTTCGGGGAAAATCGATCAGCGATGTGCTGGATATGAGTATCGAAGATGCCTGTAATTTCTTCGAAAATATCCCGATCATTTATAGGAAGATTAAAACCTTGAAAGATGTTGGCTTAGGTTATATTACTTTAGGTCAATCTTCGGTTACTTTATCAGGTGGCGAGGCGCAGCGGGTTAAATTAGCTACAGAGCTTTCTAAAAAAGATACCGGAAAAACTTTCTATATTTTAGATGAGCCTACCACCGGACTTCACTTCGAAGATATTAATGTGCTTTTAGGTGTATTGCAAGAGCTGGTTGATAAAGGAAATACGATTTTAGTAATTGAACATAATTTAGATGTGGTTAAAGTTGCCGATTGGGTGATCGATTTAGGTGAAGAAGGCGGTGCTGGTGGCGGAAGGATTTTATTCGAAGGTACGCCAGAAGGTTTGATCCAGAACCCGATCAGTTTAACCGGAAAGTTTTTGAAAAAGGAAATGGCTTTAGAGGCAGCGGTCGATAGTCCGAAATCCGAAGTCAAAGCGTCTAAGAAGAAGAAATAGTTTGAGGTTCGTCCATTGTTCGTCACCTGAACTGGTTTCAGGGGCTTTATGTGTGAATAGGCTGAGAATATATAATAAATCGTTGTCATCCTGAGCCTGTCGAAGGACTTGCTTAAAATTTGTTGTAAAGTGTTTCAACAGCCTCAACATGACAGATTTGAGAAGAAATTGACTTTGAATGATGCATTCATGAAATAACCTAGCCTATCATCCATTACCCATTTTACATTATAAACATGCTTTTTACCGATACCCATACCCATTTATATTACGAGCAGGATGCTGAGAAACAAGCGCAGTTAATGGAACGTTGTTTCGAGAATAGCGTTAACCGTTTGTTTTTGCCTAATGTTGATGTAAAATCAATTGCCATGATAGATGATCTGGTGGCGAAATATCCGGCAAATTGTTTTGCAATGGCAGGTTTACATCCTTGTGATGTGAAGGAAGATTATCTTGCTCAATTGGACGAAATTTACAATAGCATTTCCGGTCGGAAAATTTATGCCATTGGTGAGATCGGGATCGATCTGTATTGGGATAAAACTACCTTGGCCATTCAGCAGGATGCTTTTCGTAAACAGATTGGCTGGGCAAAAGATTTGGGTTTGCCGATTGTGATCCATTGTCGCGAAGCTTTTGATGAGGTTTTTGAGCTATTGGAAAGTGAAAGGGACGAAAAACTTCGCGGAATATTCCATTGTTTTACGGGCAATTTAGCACAGGCTAAACAGGCCATCGACTTAAATTTTTATTTAGGCATTGGTGGAGTAGTCACCTATAAAAAAGCTGGATTGGATCTGGTATTATCAGAGATTCCTTTGGCTAATGTAGTTTTAGAAACAGATTCGCCTTATCTGGCACCAGTTCCTTTCCGCGGAAAGCCTAATGAAAGCAGTTATTTGATTTATGTTGCCCAAAAACTGGCCGATATTTATGGTACTCCTATTGATGAAATTGCGGATGTAACCACAGAGAATTCGAAGAAAATTTTTGGGGTTTAGGATTGAGCCGGAAGTCCTCAGTCTGAAGTCATTAGTCAGGTTTAAGTCGGTCGTCATTTCGACTGAAGTGCAACGTAATGGAGAAATCTGTTTCGCAGGATTCAATAATTGATTTTGAAACTACTTCATAATAATTAAGTTGTTAATTTGGTAATTATTTACTGTTTAAATTATTTAATTGGTAATTAAAATGCTATTATAGCTCTTTTTGTTGCTAATTTAAAAATATCGTCCGATCATTTGTAAATTTTTAGTTTCTTTGCGGTGAGCAACCTTCACCCAACCAAATGACCAAAATACTTATAATTTATACCGGCGGTACCATCGGTATGGTTAACGATCCTATAAATGGGATGTTAATTCCATTTGATTTTCAGCAGATAAAAGAAAACGTTCCTGAATTAAGCCGTTTAGATTATGATTTAGATGTGCATTCCTTCAACCCAGTATTGGATTCATCAAACATGGATCCTGAAATATGGAAAACATTAGCCGAACTGGTTTATCATAAATACGATCAGTACGATGGTTTTGTCATCCTACATGGATCTGATACTATGGCCTTCACCGCATCGGCATTGAGTTTTATGCTCGAAAACCTGAATAAGCCTGTTGTTTTAACTGGTTCGCAACTGCCGATTGGCGAAATCAGGACTGACGCCAAAGAGAATTTAATTACCGCTCTAGAGATTGCAGCGACCAAAGAAGATGGAAAAGCACTTTTTCCAGAGGTTTGTATATATTTTGATTCCCAGTTATTTAGGGGCAACCGCTCTATAAAATATAACAGCGAAAAGTTCGAGGCTTTTCGTTCGCCAAACTACCCGATACTTGCCGAAGCGGGGGTTCACCTGCAGTTTTACAGAAACTATATCCTAAAAGCTACCGAAGGAGAATTAAAATTACATACCAATTTTAATTCAAACATCGGGGTGTTGAAATTATATCCTGGCATAACACCACAGGCCGTTCAGGCAATAACAGATTCTAAGGTAGATGCCATTATTTTAGAAACTTTTGGTTCGGGCAATACCACAACTGCTCAATGGTTTTTAGATAGTTTGCGTCAGGCTATTTTGAATGGAAAGATAATCATCGATATCTCTCAGTGTAAAAAAGGCTCTGTACAATTGGGACGTTACGAAACCAGTAGAGAATTGTTGAAAATGGGCATTTTAAGTGGCTACGATTTAACTTTCGAGGCTACAGTTACAAAGCTAATGTTTGTAATGGGCTTAGGCTTGTCAATAGAAGAAAGTCGTAAATTAATGGAAGAATCGCTAAGGGGTGAATTGACTAAAGATTAGTATTAGACGGGATTCTGGCAATTTACAGTTTTCGGTTCCAGGCTTCTACTAGACCTTCCAGGTTTCACAAACCTGCAAGGTCTATACCGAAATAAGTAAAACTTCTGCAATTATGACCATCATCATTTCGGTTATAAGTATTTAGCGCTATTTTTGCTAGTAAAGAGGTATAAGGTATAGGTTTAAGGCGTAAGGTTATGTCTTGATACTTGATACAAAACACTCGATACTTATTAAACATGAAAATAGAACAAATATATACAGGTTGCCTGGCAGAAGCCGCTTATTACATCGAAAGTAATGGTGAGGCTGCAATTATTGATCCGCTAAGAGAGGTTGGGACGTACTTAAAGAAAGCCGAAAAAGCAGGGGCCACCATTAAATATATTTTTGAAACGCATTTTCATGCCGATTTTGTTTCCGGACATGTAGATCTGGCAGAGAAATCTGGTGCCAAAATTATCTATGGCCCAACCGCTAAAACCGAGTTTAAATCGCACATTGCTAAAGATGGTGAGCAGTTTAAAATTGGAAACGTAACTATTACCGCTTTACATACTCCCGGGCATACTTTAGAATCGACTACTTATCTGCTAAGAGATGAAAATGGGAAAGATCACTGCATTTTTAGTGGCGATACCTTATTTATTGGCGATGTTGGTCGCCCGGACCTAGCACAGAAGGGCCATTTAACCATGGAAGATTTAGCGGGAATGCTTTACGATTCGTTAAATGAGAAAATAAAACCTTTAGCTGATGACGTAATTGTTTACCCGGCACATGGTGCAGGTTCTGCCTGTGGCAAAAGCATGAGTAAGGAAACTTTTGATACTTTGGGGCACCAAAAGGAAGTCAATTACGCTTTAAAAGCCGAAACAAAAGAGCAGTTTATTGCCGAAGTAACAGATGGCATTTTGCCACCACCACAATATTTTGCTAAAAATGCGGCCATTAATAAAGGCGGGGTGGAAAGTATTGATGAGGTTTACGAGAAAGGATTAAACGCTTTAATACCGCAAGCTTTTGAAGATACTGCAAACCAAACAGGGGCGATTATGCTCGATACCCGCGATCCACAGGTTTTTGCAAAAGGTTTTATTCCAAATTCGATCAATATTGGCCTTAACGGACAGTTTGCACCTTGGGTAGGTGCTTTAATTACCGATTTACAGCAACCCATTTTACTGATTACCGATCAGGGTAAAGAAGAAGAAACCATTACCCGCTTAACCCGTGTAGGATACGATAGTACCATAGGTTATTTAGATGGCGGTTTCGAAAGATGGACAGATGCTGGCAAGGAAATCGATACGATTGAATCAATCTCTGCAGAGGCATTTGAAACGGCTAGTCTTAACGGAGAAATTACAGCACTTGACGTGCGTAAACCGGGCGAATATGAATCAGAACATCTGGAATTTACACTGAGCCGTCCGCTAGATTTTATTAACGAATGGACTGGCGAGATTAATCCAAAATCTACCTATTATATTCACTGTGCGGGTGGCTACCGATCGATGATTGCTGCTTCCATCTTAAAATCACGTGGAGTAGAAAATGTGATTGATGTTGCAGGCGGTTATGGCGCAATTAAAAATACCGGTTTAAAAAGAACCGATTTCGCCTGCCCAAGCAAAGCGATGAAAGTTTAATAAATAAAAGAGATCGCCATTTCGGGCGGAACACAGTGCAGTCGAGAACCCGAAGGCTCAGCGAAGCTAAATCTATGCTAACAGATCTCTCTCCCGACTTAATGTTGGGACGATGCTGCAGTCGAGATGACGATCACTCTTTAAGCGAAATAAAAACTGGATGTCTGAAAATCAAAATCATTACGACGTATTAATTATCGGTGCTGGCCCGATAGGGATGGCATGTGCAATCGAAGCCCAAAAAGCAAATCTAAGCTATGTAATTGTAGAAAAAGGTGCTTTGGTAAACAGTTTGTTTAACTATCCTGTGTTTATGACCTTCTTTTCTACTTCTCAAAAGTTAGAAATTGGAGGAGTTCCTTTCGTAACCATTAGTCCGAAGCCTAACCGAAATGAAGCGGTTGAATATTACCGCCGTGTAGCCGAAAAATTTGATTTAAATATCCATCTTTTTGAAAGTGTAAAACAAGTTGCTAAAAAGGATCAAAATGTTTTCGAAATCAATACCTCCAAAACCGATTATACGGCAAATAATGTAATTGTAGCAACAGGTTTTTATGATGTGCCATTGTTGATGAATGTTCCAGGAGAGGATTTACCAAAAGTAACGCATTATTATAAAGACCCGCATTTATATGCATTTCAAAATGTGGTAGTGGTTGGCGCCAATAACTCTGGCGTAGATGCTGCTTTAGAAACGTATCGGAAAGGTGCAAACGTAACCATGGTTGTTCGTAGTAACGATCTTGGTCCTCATGTTAAATATTGGGTACGTCCGGATATCCAGAACAGGATTAAAGAGGGAGAAGTTAAAGCACTTTTTAACTCCGAGTTGATTGAAATAAGAGAAGGTGAAGTAGATATTAAAACACCCGAAGGAATAAAAACAATACCGAACGATTTTGTAATTGCGATGACGGGTTACCAACCGGATTTCGGAATGCTGAGGAAATTCGGCATCGAACTGCCCGAAACACTTTGCCCGGTTTATAACGAAGAAACGATGGAAACCAATGTGAAAGGTTTGTATTTGGCAGGTGTAGTCTGTGGCGGATTGGATACCCACAAACTTTTTATCGAAAACTCAAGGGTGCACGCCGAAATGATCGTGAAGAATATTCTGAGTTAAATTTCTTACGAAGTTTAGCCAGGGGATCAGCGATGGAATAACTTCGTAAGTCTTACACCCAAGTTAAAACTTCCGAAATCTTCTGCGCGCAGGCTTTTAGACCTCTGAAGTTAGTTGGTTATTTTTTGATCTTCCCCATCTGTAACTTACAGATAGCATCATAGAAACTATTATAATTTGAAGTATAAGTACAGCTTTAGATACGATCGTTAAAATAATGAAATTTTGTTCGTATTGATTGATTTCTGATTGTGCAGACAATGGCGGGTAAATTGTCCAGCTGTTAATATTGTGATATGGATTAAAGAAAGGCAAAAGTTTTATTGCTATGGACGCCAGCAGGATTAAAATAAAGCCTAAAAAGAAAATAAATGAGCGCTGAATTTTTCTGCGAAATGAGTGTTTAAACTCTTTAAAGTAGTAAACGGAAAAAGAAATAATAATAAAAAAGGATATCAATAAATGCTGTTTTTTAATCACGAAGTAGGTGTCGTGAAGATTGATGTCAATGGAATTGCTAAAAAGGGTTTTTCCAAATATGCAGAAGCCGATAATTATGGCAATTGCAATGCAAGCTAAGAGCCATAAAACTTCCTCTAATAATGGTTTGTTTTTCATAAAGAGCGAGATTTAGATTTGTTTAATAAATATACATATTAGCCGTCATGCTGAACTTGCTTCAGCATCTTTCCTGCAAAATAGGCCCTGAAATAAATTCAGGGTGACGATCCTCTTGATAAAACTAAATCAATGAACCGGTACTTTCAAAGTACTTCCCACAAAACTCTCAATGGCCCCATTTACACTTGGCAAATCTTTCGAGGTAATATACGATCCCATTACATGATTCCCTGCGTTGGGGATAGCTACTTTTCTTTTTAAATTATTCGGCGTACCCAATTCATCGAACATTTTCAGCATAGCATCTACACGGACTACAGGATCTTGTTCGAGTTCATTTTTGTAATAATAGAGCATTAAAACAGGTTGTTTTACCTTTTGAAAAGTAGACTTTACCATACTGCTTTCGATGAATTCTTCCAGTTCTACCAGAGATTCGAGGCGGTAATTGGTATACCAGTATTTTTTATATTCGTCAGTGCGATCGTCTACTTTACGTTCATCGCCACCCACTACTTTTCGGGCAATCTGTAAACCCCATGGATTATTCAAAAGCCATGCATTTTTATCGTTAATGGCCACATTTGGTGACAATAAAATCAAGCTGTTAATCTCAGGATAGGTTGCTGCTAGTTTTAAAGCAACAGTTCCACCGGTAGAAGTACCTACTAAAATTACTTTTTTGCCTAATTTTTTACCGATGGCATAAGCCTGTTTACTGGTTTCCCAAAGGCGGTCGGCGGTGAAATACTGCATAGGTGCAAGTGTATCAATGCCATGGTCGGCCAAACGCGCTAGATATAAATTGGCATTTAGTTCTTTTGCTAAATTTAGGTAAACAGGGTTACCTTCTGTTTTTGATGCTGAAAAACCATGCAGGTAAACAATGGCATACTCGGTTTGCTTGTGGAGGGGATCGGCCCAGATGATTTCGGCTTCGTTGCCCGGTTTTATTTTGTGCATGGATTCTATGCTGGCCACATAACGCTCTAAATCTTCCAGATCGGGAACCTGTGTGAGTTCTTTGTTATAAACCGGCTTTTTGGGTTTTGGCCCCAATAAGTAGCCTGCAACAATTATTGCCGAAAGGCCGATAAGTACTTTGTAGCGTTTTTTCATATGAGGCACCAAATATTAGTTTAAATGTAAAATTTGAAATTAAATAAAGCTAATCTTTTTGATGAATTAGTTATGATACTGAGAGGCTATTGCTTGCAATAACCCATAATGTTAAACCTGATGGCGCCAAATAGCCCACAGCCCGAAGCATGAGGACAAGGACTATGGGCAATAGCAGGAGCAAAAGATGTTAAAGATTATTGTTATTGCTTTTCAAATCCTTAATAATACGATTGCACATTACCTTTTTATGGGAAATTAGCTTAAGTTTGCAATCAAAATTTTTCGACTTAATGCCGGGAATCGAACAGATAAAAACACCTATTGCTGCTGATATTAAAGCGTTTGAAAAAACCTTTAAAGAATCTATGCATAGCGACGCACCGTTGCTGGATAGGATTACCCATTATATTGTAAAGCAAAAAGGCAAACAAATGCGGCCGATGTTCGTATTTTTTGCGGCTAAACTATGCGGTGGAATTACAGAATCAACCCATCGTGGAGCTGCCTTGGTAGAGCTTTTACATACCGCTACTTTGGTGCATGATGACGTAGTAGATAATGCTTATGAGCGCCGTGGTTTTTTCTCTATCAATGCTTTATGGAAAAACAAGATTGCCGTTCTGGTCGGCGATTACCTGTTGGCCAAAGGATTATTACTTTCGGTAAACAATAATGAACACCGTTTGTTACAGATTGTATCGGAAGCAGTAAAACAAATGAGTGAAGGGGAGCTGTTGCAGGTAGAAAAGGTGCGGAGGATGGATATTTCGGAAGATTTATATTTTGATGTGATCCGACAAAAAACCGCTTCTTTAATTGCTTCTTGTTGCGCTGCGGGGGCTGCTTCGGCAGGTGCTGATGATGATACGATCGAAAAAATGCGTCTGTTTGGCGAAAAAGTAGGAATTGCCTTTCAGATTAAAGACGATACCTTCGATTTCGGTACTGATGATGTAGGCAAACCTTTGGGTATTGATATTAAAGAGAAGAAAGTAACACTGCCTTTAATTTATGCACTGAATAAAGCTGAAAAAACCGAACGAAAAAAAATAATTAACCTGGTGAAAAACCACCAGGACGATCCGGTTAAAATTCAGCAGATTATAGACTTCGTTAATGCACACGAAGGTGTGTATTATGCGAATCAGAAAATGCAGGAGTACCAGAAGGAAGCATTTGATATTTTGCACAGTTTTGAGGCAGGCGAAGCACGAACTGGTTTAGAACAACTTGTACTGTACACCACTGAACGTAAAAAATAATGGGTAACGAATTACTTTTTAGCTTAGGTTTTCTTCTTTTTATTGCATTGATTCTTGCTTTAGACCTTGGTCTTTTTAGCCGGAAAGAACATGTGGTGAGCTTAAAACAGGCTGGAGTAATGAGTTTGATCATGGTGGCTTTGGCTATCGGTTTTTACTTTATCCTGTTAACCGAAGGGCATCAGCTACATGGAATAAAAGATTTTGCACACCTACAAGAGATTGTAACGCGACACCAGCATCATATTAAACTAATTCCCAATGATTTTGAAGGCAGTTTAGCGGTGTATAAACAAAACCTCGGCTTAGAATTTTTAACCGGTTATGTAATTGAGTATGCACTTTCAGTAGATAATATCTTTGTGATCGTACTCGTTTTCTCTGCTTTCGCCGTTGAAGAAAAATATTACCACCGTGTATTGTTCTGGGGTATTTTGGGTGCCATTATTATGCGTTTCATCTTCATTTTTGTTGGTGCAGCATTAATTGCAAAATTTGCCTGGATACTCTATTTGTTTGGCGCTTTCCTTGTTTTTACTGGGGTAAAAATGTTCTTTAGTAAAGATGAAGATGATAAGATTGATCCGGAAAATCATCCTGTGGTTAAATGGGCCTCGAAAATATTTTCTATCCATCCAAAGTATGAGGGTAAAAAATTCTTCGTAAAAATTAACCATAAAACACTGGTAACACCTTTATTTTTGGTGCTGCTGATTGTTGAGTTTACCGATCTTTTATTCGCTGTCGATTCTATCCCAGCTATTTTTGCGGTAACAAAAGATCCTTACATTGTATTTTTCTCAAATATTTTTGCCATCATGGGTTTACGTTCCATGTTCTTCCTGTTGGTGAATATCATCCATAAATTCCACTATTTAAAAACCGGATTAGCCGTATTATTGGCATTTATCGGGATTAAAATGCTGGGGCATACTTATCTGGAGAAATGGGGTTTCACTACCGAGCATTCTTTGATCGTGATTCTGAGTATCTTAGTGATGAGCATTGTGGCTTCACTGGTTTTTCCGAAGAAAAAGGTGCATGTAAAACCTTAGTTTATCATCTAAAACATTTTTGCTAAAATTATTTTAACCACCTAAGTCACCTGAGTACATTTAAGTTTTTTGTTTTGTAAAGTACTAAGTGGGGTAGCTGCACTTTGCTGTGTGGCCTAGCAGATTTTCGTAGGAAAAAGCACAAAAATCTTTGCAGTTTTACCCATACTTCCACAGACCAAGGCAGTGTTTAAGCGAGTGTGGTGGCAATGAGGTTAGGAAAGAGCCTACAGACTGCCACAATTGAGATTTTTGTAGTTTTTTACAAGAAAGGATGCAAGCCTTGATCTTTTGTTTCTTTTCTATCAAGAGAAAAGAAAGAGCCCATCGGCGGCGGTGAGCCGAGGCAAGGTTGTGCATGGGGAAAAGATTGCTAATTCTTTTCTTGTGGTAAAGAAAACTAAAGCAAAATATACGTTACAGCTAGCAATCTCTGACTAAAATTTGTACTTTCAGCAACTAAACTATTATTCCTAATGAAATATCTTTTCGCTGCAGCGCTTCTTTGTACCACTTTATTTGTAAATGCCCAGGATAAATTTGGTGATGTTTTTGCCAAAATCAATGCTGACGTACAGCAAAATTCAAAAGCTTATCAAACACTTAAATATGAAACCGAAACTATCGGTCATCGTTTAACGGGTTCTACAAACGGCGCAAAAGCAGAGCAATATGCCTTCGATTTATTAAAATCTTACGGCTGTGAAGTGAAGTTTCAACCTTTTGAAGTAGAAAGCTGGGCAAGAAAAACAATCAGTGTAGAAATAGGTGCTGATAAAAACAGTTTGACCAAAATGAAGGCTGTTACTTTAGCACATTCGCCGGTTAGTGCAGACGTTACTGGTGAGATAGTAGATGCAGGTAATGGATTGGAGGCAGATTATCAAGCCAGTCCTGAGAAGTTTAAAGGTAAAATTGCATTGATTTATTTGGGTGTATTACCAGGCTCTCCGGCTGGGACAAAGTCATTACACCGCTCAGAAAAGACGGCCATTGCCACAAAATACGGCGCAATTGGGGTAATTACTATTAATACGGTAAAAGGTGGCGTGCTTTTAACCGGAACGGCTTCGGTAACGGGTAAACTGATCCCTATTCCCGCTATTTGTATTGGATTAGAAGACGGTACAGCTTTAAAGGAAAAAATTAAATCACAGCCACAGATTGCACATATCGCCATGACGAATTTCTCTGGTTTAATCAAAGCGAGAAACGTAGTTGCTACTTTTAAAGGAACCGAGTTGCCTAAGGATAAAGTTGTAGTGGGTGGGCATTTAGATAGCTGGGACTTAGCAACCGGTGCAATCGACAATGGAATTGGTTCTTTTGCTATTATAGATATGGCACGTACCTTTAAAAAACTGAATTTAAAAACCAAACGTACCGTAGAATTTGTACTGTTTATGGGCGAGGAGCAAGGTTTATTGGGGTCTAAAGCATACGTCGATCAGGCTAAGAAAGACAAAACATTAAGCCAGGTTAAGTTTATGCTGAATTACGACATGACCAACGATCCGAAAGGTTTTTCTACTTCAAGAGCAGAAATGAAAAGTTTGTTTACGGCCTGGGGAGCTGATATTGTAAAAATTGATACTGGTTTCAAAAATCTGTTTAATGCTGGCGCTGGTTTGCATAGCGATCATCAACCGTTTATGTTAGAGGGGATTCCTACCGGCGGTGGTTTTGGTGGTAAATTGCCAAACAATTCTGGTCCATTTTATCACTCAGATGGCGATAGTTTTAAACTGGTTGATGAGCAGGAGCTTAAAAATACGGTGCGTTACAGCGCGATGTTAACTTACGCTTTAGCCAATACACCGAAAATTCCTGTTGGTGTTCAGGGCGAAGAGGAGCTAAGGGCTTTCTTAGAATCGCAGAACCTAAAGGAGCCTTTGAGTATTGCCGGTGAGTGGAGGTGGAAATAATTTCATAGATTTTCTTGCCTCTTTCCTTACGGGGTGATTACACTGATGTTGCCTACGGGTTGATTACACCGATTTTAGGATTGCACAGATATGATTAATTCCCGTAAGATAATTCGTCATTTAGACAGTAGTGTTCCAAAGGAACTCCTTCGGAGGAGAAATCTTTGCGAGACACCAGAATAGCTTTACAATCAAAACCACTTAAATGTTACACACCTGTCTTTTAGCGGGCGTGAGCAATGGATTGAAGGCTAATTCGATGTTAATGTCTTGTGATTTTTATTCCTGTAAGTGTTAAATCTGGGCTTTGTTTTTGACTGTGTGGTTGTTAATCATATATTTGTTTTAGTCCCAAACAAAAAATCTGAGTAAAAATGAACAGAAAACGGAACAAAACAACCGTAATTTTTGTAAATAATAATCAAAGTTCAAGCAAGCCCATCCAAGTTCCAACAGGATACATTGTACACTGGAAAAAGTATATTTTAGGCGTTTTAGGAGTATTCTTAGTACTTATATCCGGCATATTTTACCTGATCCGCAGTAATTCGAGTGTAGAATTAGCCAAGAGTAAACTTGAACTGGCGCTTTTAAAAAGTAAAGACAAACAATCCGTTATCGATACTTCTTCCCTAAAAAAGCATTACCAATCAATAGATAAAAAGCTGCTTACCATCAATAAATACCTAAAAGCAAGAGGGTTAAAGCCAATTTTAACGGGCAATGCAGGCGGAGAGCAAAGTGATGATATTCTATCGGCTGAAGAAATCGGTGAGTTTTACGACAACTACCTGAGTAAAATTGCCTATAATGTAGCCTACACGCCTATGGGTTATCCACATTTAGGTACAATCACATCTGGGTATGGGCATCGCGAAAATCCTTTTAGTGGTGAAAATGTGGAGACACATAAAGGACTCGATATCAGGGCCAATTATGGCGACATTGTTAAATGTACAGCGAACGGTAAGGTGATTTTTGCAGGAAGACGCGGTGGTTATGGCAATTGTATCGTAATTAAACACGGTAATGGTTTTGAAACCTACTATGGTCACCTTTCTAAAATTTTGGTAAGGGTAGATGAGGATGTTATTGCGGGCAACAACATTGGCAAAGCTGGCTCAACCGGGCGGTCAACCGGGCCACATTTACATTATGAAGTGCATAAAAATGGTAAAGTTATAAATCCAAGATCCTTTTTAACCTTATAAGAAACATGTTCAAGAAAAACAACCAGATTAAAGACTTAAATCAACAAGAAATTTCTACGCTAATTGGCCTCGGCTTTACCATTACCGGCGATCTAAAAGGAAAAGCAGTAGTGAGGATCGATGGAACCGTAATCGGAAATGTAAATGTTGAAGGCGGCATTGTTTTAGGTGAAAAAGGGATGATTAAAGGCGACATACAAACCGCTTCGGCCATTATTTATGGAACGGTTAACGGAAATGTGAAAGCCCAAAACCTGGAAATAAAAAAAACAGGCAGGGTTAATGGCGACATTAAAACGGAAGCCCTCGAAATTGAACTAGGTGCACAGTACAATGGAAAACTCGAAATGCACCAATCGGGTAAAACTGAAGATAAAGTAGCGGTAAAAGTCTAGTTTGTATATTGGTTGGTGTCTCACCAACCAACATAATCCAACTCAGCCTTAACCACTAATATAACTTTCCAATTGCGAAATGGTCTGTTTTTGATCTGCAATGATAAACTTTACCACATCACCGATCGAAACCATTCCTTTTACTTCGTCGTTTTCTACAACGGGTAAATGGCGGATGTGTTTATCGGTCATCAGCTCCATGCAATAATCGATACTGTCGCTTAAGTTAATGGTGATCGGACTGCCCGTCATTGCTTCTTTAATCAAAGTATCTTTTGATGATTTACCCTGAAGGATGATTTTTCGGGCATAATCGCGTTCCGTAAAAATGCCATGTAGCCGATCGTTTTCCATGACCAATACCGCGCTGATGTTCTTTTCCGTCATTACTTTTAAGGCATCTAAAACAGAAATATTTTCTGATACCGAGATAATCCGTACCTGTTTGGTATCTAACAAGTGTTTTACGCTTTTCATAAAACTTAATTTGGTTATAACAATTTAAGAAATAATTAGCTGAATATCAAAGTTTTGTTTTAGGTTGTTAACTGCTTTACAAACAGCACACAGTTTTATGTTTCCTAAACCTGACAGGAACGGCAGCTCCCAATTGAAAATTGGGACTATAGTGAATGGCAGGACCAGAGCAGAACAAAGAACGCCAGGACTTGCTTTTCAAAAAATAGCTAAAATATGAGGTGTTGGAGCTTGTGCTGAGAAAATAGAAATACTATTTTACAATCTGTAAACCTGCTTGTACTTTTAATTATTTGGGTTTGACAAAGCTATGCCGTAACTTTGCATTTCATTTAAAACAAATAATTATGTCATCAGTAGAGACTTCTTATATCCCTTACAAAGTTAAGGACATTTCACTGGCAGAATGGGGCCGTAAAGAAATCGAATTAGCCGAAGCAGAAATGCCAGGTTTAATGAGTTTACGTAAAGAATTCGGTCCAACACAACCGTTAAAAGGTGCGCGTATTGCAGGTTGTCTGCACATGACCATCCAAACGGCTGTATTAATCGAAACATTAACTGCACTGGGTGCTGAAGTTACCTGGTCATCTTGCAATATTTTTTCTACTCAGGATCATGCTGCTGCTGCAATTGCTGCTGCTGGTATTCAGGTTTATGCCTGGAAAGGTTTAAATGAAGAAGAATTCGATTGGTGTATTGAGCAAACTTTACACTTCGGTCCGGAGCAACAACCATTAAACATGATTTTGGATGATGGTGGCGATTTAACCAATATGGTTTTTGATAAATATCCTGAGCTGATTGCAGCTATTAAAGGTTTATCAGAAGAAACTACAACTGGTGTTCACCGTTTGTACGAAAGAATGAAAAACGGAACATTGCACTTACCTGCAATTAACGTTAACGATTCGGTTACCAAATCTAAATTCGATAACAAATACGGATGTCGTGAGTCATTGGTTGATGCGATCCGTCGTGCTACCGATGTAATGATGGCTGGTAAAGTTGCTGTTGTTTGTGGTTATGGCGATGTAGGTAAAGGTTCTGCAGAATCGTTAAGCTCGCAAGGCGTACGTGTTATTGTAACTGAAATTGATCCGATCTGTGCTTTACAGGCTGCAATGGAAGGTTACGAAGTTAAAAAATTAGCTACTGCAATTAAAGAAGCTGATATCGTGGTAACCACTACTGGTAACTGTGATATCGTTCGCGAGCAACACTTCAGAGCATTAAAAGATAAAGCGATTGTTTGTAACATCGGTCACTTCGACAACGAAATCGACATGGCTTGGTTAAACGGCGCTTATGGCCATACCAAAGTGGAGATTAAACCTCAGGTTGATAAATATACCATTGATGGAAAAGATGTAATCATTCTGGCCGAAGGTCGTTTGGTTAACTTAGGTTGCGCAACTGGTCACCCAAGTTTTGTAATGAGTAATTCGTTCACCAACCAAACTTTAGCTCAATTGGAGCTTTGGACCAACACTGCTGCTTACGAAAACAAAGTTTATACTTTGCCTAAGCATTTAGACGAAAAAGTTGCCCGTTTACACTTAGAAAAAATCGGTGTAGAATTAGATGTTTTGGATCAACACCAGGCTGATTATATCGGTGTACCGGTAGAAGGTCCTTTCAAAGCAGATACATACAGGTACTAGTCCTTAGTCTTCAGTCGAGAGTCTGGAGTCGATATGGTATAAGAGGGATGTGCAAATTGCATATCCCTTTTTTTATTCCCCTCGCCTAGGGGGTGTCTGCAAGGTGGGGTGTTTCTAATGTTTAGACGAGCCTCCTATTTTTTTGAAAACGTTGGTTCCTGTTCTCTTCGGAGGTTTCAGTCCTGCTGTACACTTCAATCTTTTTGTTGTTCTTCGACTACGCTCAGAATGACAACAAAAAGTATTTCCGTTTCCATCAGGTTTATTTTACAAAGAATTGTGGTTCTTTTGCCCTTGAAAACTTACATTTGAAAAAAGAAGAAATGATGAAAAAGTTAATATTTGCGTTAATTCTTGGTGTATTTACTATTTCGGTAAATGCCCAAACCGCGCCTCAAAAAGCTGCATCAGTAAAAGTAATCACCAAACAAACGGTAGATATTGCCTGTGGAGAATGTCAGTTTAAAATGAAAGGTAAAGACTGCGAGTTAGCAGTAAAAATAGATGGTAAATCTTATTTTGTTGATGGAAAAGGGATTGACGATTTTGGCGATGCCCATGGCGAACATGGTTTTTGCAATGCCGTGAGCAAAGCAGAAGTTACAGGCGAAATTGTAAATAACCGTTTTAAGGCGAAAGAAATAAAGTTGTTGCCGGTTAAGAAATAGTTTTTACCGCAAAGAAGGCAAAGTTTTTAGCAAAGAGGCGCTAAGGATGATTTAAAACTATTTGAACCTAGCTTTGTGTTCTTTGTTCCTTTTTTCTGTGCGCTTTGCGGTTAAAAAATGCATTAGATGTTTTAAGGCGAAAGAAATAAAGTTGTTGCCAGTTAAGAAGTAGTTTGCCGCAAAGAACGCAAAGCTTTTTAAAACTATCTGAACCCAGCTTTGCTTGCTCCGCGCCTTCCCTCTGCGTCCTTTGCGGTTAAAAAGCAGGCTATTCAAATTCCTTTTCCAAACCCGCTCTTAAGTCAAAAAGCAGCCATTGTTTGCTTTTCACATCAGCCTGTCTTGTTTTTAATAACTGGATGAAAGCTTTCACACCGATTTCTTCATTCCCGTTGCCGTGGATCAATACAATACTGCCCGCATTTGGCTGTTGTCCTTTTGCCAGCCAGGCATCACTTCCAACTGGGATTAATCCGTAGGCTTCGATCTTTTCTACAATGGTTTTATCCGATACCAAACCGGGGAAACGGAAAAATACAGATGGTATTAAACCATTTTTGAGCATCAGTTTTTCATTCTCCAACACCTCCACATCTAAATTGGTTCCGGGGGCCAATAGAAAGTTTTCGGCTAATGGCAGTTTATTTACTTCGTGGTTGTAGGTATGGTTTACCCAGGTGATATTCAGCTCTTTTTTCTCTACCAGACTTTTCAGCCAGTTCAGGTCATCCTGATGTTTCAGCATCCATTTACCAGAAACGGAAATCGCGAGTGGCGCAGGCTGCTCTATGTTTTTAAATTCATCGAAAACAGATTGAAAAATAATCCGATCTAAAGCCTTGTGCGATGGACAAAGATCGATGGTTAAAGTAATGCCCTTTTCGTTCGGAATGGCATGATCAATCCCTGCATTTTGAAGCTGTAGATCTTTAGCTGCTGCGGCTTCTATTGATTTAATGTACGCCGTGTTTTTAAAAATGGCCAGCACGTTCGAATATTGTAAGCTACTTACAGTATACTTATTTGCCAAATCTATTTCGGTATCTAAAGTCTCTGGATTTACCAACAGTAAATATTTTTGATTATTTGCAGAAAAGCTTCTGATTGCAATCAGCTTCTCATTAGCGCGGGCGGCGGTAGCAAAGTTCACCTTGTAGCGTTTAATCTCATCAAAATTTTGTGCAAAAACTTTAATACTAAAAAAGCAAATGGAAAAAATAATAAGAAGCAAAGATCTAGATAACTTCATATTTCCTTATTTAAAATCTTTCTAATTTAAGGCAAATCCATTATCTTTACAAACATCGCCATGAACAAAGAAAAAGTAAAATTATGGTTTAAGCGGGTAGGGTTAGTTGGGTTTTTATTCTTCCTGATTAAAGGATTAATATGGCTCGTTGTGTTCTATTTTATTGGCAAAAACGTTACTTAAATTGGTTCATTTGTTCACTGGTCATTGGTTCATTGGTCCGTGCAAGTTGCATGATCAAGTCTTCTAAGTCAAGCGTCATCCTGATCCGATAGCTATCGGATTTTTTCAGGATCTATTTCGAAAGCATTCCAGAATTTTTACCTAAATGTAAAAAGCATATTCGCGAGGAAATTCCACACAAAAACAATCACTATCGCAAAGAATTTGGCTACATAAAAATTGGTGCCGTTTTTCCTTTGGTGGAACAGGTAAATGATAAAGGTATTTAATCCTAAACCAATTAAACTCACCACTAAAAACTTGCTGAATTCTGTTCCCCAATGCGTATTGGTACTTTCGAAAGTCCAAACCCGGTTAATCAGATAATTATTGGTTACAGCAAGCGTAAAGCCAATGGCATTGGAAATGTATTTATTTATTTTAATCTTTTCCTTACACAACCAGGTCGCGCCGAAATCTATTGCCATCCCGAGGAAACCCGTTAATCCAAATTTTAAAATGCGGAAGAATAAATCCATGTTAATGTATTTTAACCAAATAAAATCGCTCTAAAACCTGAGGACGTGTTTTCGCGTTTAAAAATTTACCCGTCAGTTTGGTGGTATGAAAATATTCAAACGATTTTAGAATTTCAGCATGATATTCGCTTTTTAGTTTTGCCAATTCCTGTTCCGGAATGTATATAACCAAGTCTTTTAGGTCCTTTGATTTGTCGAGATCGGTATAATTATGAAAATATTTTACTTCGCCAGGGGCGTAAAAATCAAAAGAAAACGCATCTATATAATTTAATACTGCAGGTTTAGCAGCAGGATAATTTTGCTTTAACCAATTACCTGCCTGCATACCCGATTGATATTTTAAAAGGGCGGGGTAGAAAAAAATGAAGAGAAATATCATTAAACCAGCAGATAAAAATGCACTTCTGGCAATGATGGTTTCCAATAAAATGCCTCTAAATAGTAAGAAAGAGATGGAGAGAACAACAATCAGGATGCCGATAATTAAATATGGGCTTTCAAATCCAAAGAAAAAGGCTAAGGCAGAAAGTAAGGCAATAACCAAAATGAAAATGATGTTCTGTATAATGAAGAAGGTTTTTAAACCTTTGCCGCCAAGCTTCCTTAAGTACAAGGCTGTGATAATCGAAAACTGAGGAAAGATGATCAGGATATAATGCGGTAACTGAAATTTAGAAAGCGAAAAGATTAGAAAAGTAACCGCTGCACTTGCCCAGATCATAATGCTTTCGGGCGCTAAAGCGATTCTATTTTTTCTTTTAAACAGATTTACTACGGCCGTATAAAATAGTACAGACCAAGGAAGGAATGCCCAAAGGGTAGTGTGTAGAAAAAAGGAAATATCGCCTTTGCCTTTAATTGGGCCGTTGTTAAAGAAACGCCCGAACTGACTGTCCCAAAAGAAAAATTTCAAGCCCGAAACACCGGTTCTTTCAAAAACAATTTTTTCGGGATGCAGATCGAATTGCGTGTAAAGCGAATACAGCTCGGGGGTAATAAAAACAAAAATCAAAAGAATGGCGATATACCATTTTGGTTTTAAAAGCTGACGGGACTGTTTTGTAAGCAACCAGTAGATAATAAAACCGGCAAATACAGGAATCAATACAAAAATTCCTTTGATCAATATCGCGCAGGCAGCAAAAAATGAACCTGCTACAATGTGCCAGAAAGAATTTTGATGTGCTTTATAATAATGGTAAATAGATGCTAATGTAAAGGTGGTAATATAAATTTCAGCCCTAACATCAAATGTAGAAGTTATGATATGCAAGGCACTTAGAAAAATTACCGCACTGATCAATGCGGTTTTTTCATCGTATATATCTTTGGCTAATTTGTATAAATACCACGCGCCCAGTAAACCGAACAGAAATGATGGTAATTTATAGGCGAAGGATGAGATTCCGAAAATTTTAAAGGATGCTGCGGAAATCCAAAAAGTGAGGTGGGGTTTGTCCAGCCAGTCGGCCCCACGGCCATAAAGGTTAAACCAATCTTTAAACAGGATGATGTTTTTAGACATGGAAGCGTACAATGCGCCATCGGGCTCCATTACGCCGCCAAAAAGTGCTGGTATACTCGCAATTGCAAGTAAAACGATCAGGAATTTATATAGTGTTGTATCTTTTAAGTTCATTTACAAGAAGCAAATATGAGCAAAAAAAAGTCAAATTTTTTTAAGGTTTAAGATTAACAAAGGCAAAGCCTTATCTTTGCTTCATGACAAAGTTATCGGTTAATATCAATAAAATTGCTACACTTCGCAACAGTCGCGGAGGTAATAATCCTGATCTGGTTAAGGTTGCATTAGATTGCGAACGTTTCGGTGCACAGGGAATTACCGTGCATCCAAGGCCTGATGAACGCCATATCCGTTACCAGGATGTTTACGATTTAAAGGCTGTTATTGCGACAGAATTTAATATTGAAGGGAATTGCAGAGAAGATAAATTTGTTGATCTGGTTTTGGCCAACAAACCTGCTCAGGTTACTTTGGTTCCTGATGCTGAAGGTCAGATTACTTCAAACCACGGTTGGGATACGGTTAAACATAAAGACTACCTGAAAGAAATGGTTGCTGTTTTCCAAAAGGAAGGCATCCGCGTTTCTATTTTTGTAGATCCGGTGGTAGAGATGGTTGAAGGAGCGGTAGAAACCGGAACAGACCGGATTGAATTATATACCGAGGCTTATGCGCATAATTATTTTGCCGATCGCGAAAAAGCCATTATAAGTTATATTGCTGCGGCACATCATGCCAACAAATTAGGCCTGGGAATTAACGCCGGCCATGATCTCGACTTACACAACCTACATTATTTTGCACAGAGCATCCCAGGTTTATTAGAAGTTTCAATAGGTCATGCGCTCATTAGTGATGCGCTTTATTTAGGTTTGGAAACTACCATTCAGAAATATTTGCAACAATTGGCTTAGTTTTTAACCACAAAGTACACTAAGAAGTGCACAGAGAAACAGAGCCTCTGCGTACTCGGTGAAAAACTCTTTTTCTCTGTGGTTAGATAATGTAAATATGTTAAAAGGAATTCTCCTTGTCTTTTTTGGTGCCTGCAGTTTCGGTATCCTCTCTACTTTTGTTAAACTGGCTTATCACGAAGGTTATACGCTGGGTGACGTTACAGGGGCTCAGGCTTTCTTTGGTGCCGTAATTTTATGGGTGCTATTTTTCTTCCAAAGCAGAACCGCTGGTTATAAAGCTAAAGCGATTGTGTCTAAAACACCTTGGTGGAAAATGGTACTTGCGGGAACCTGTACGGGTTTGGTGAGTATATTTTATTATCAATGTGTAAAGCTAGTACCCAACTCAGTAGCTATTATTTTGTTAATGCAGTTTATTTGGATGAGTATTTTAATGGAATACCTCCTCTTTAAAAAGAAGCCCACAGGCTTACAGCTCCTGGCAATCCTATTGGTTTTAGCTGGAACTGTTTTGGCCAGCGGAATGGCTGAAACAAGTATCAAGAGCATGGATTTAAAAGGAATTGGTTTCGGTTTGTTGGCTGCAATTTCTTATGCTGGCTTTTTGCTGTTGAGTGGCCGGATTGGAAATGAATATGCTCCATTGCAAAAAAGTGCCTTGATGATTACCGGCGCCTGTATATTGATCTTCATTATTTTTCCGCCAACATTCTTATTTAATGGTGCTTTAAATGGTAGTTTATTGAAATGGGGATTGATTATCTCAGTTTTCGGCACGGTTATTCCACCTTTATTTTATGCAGAAGGCGTGCCAAGAATTGGAACAGCCATAAGTTCGATATTAAGCGCTGCAGAATTGCCCGTTGCCGTAATGATGGCGGGTTTCGTGTTACAAGAACAGGTATCGTTTTTAAGGTGGGTTGGTGTTGTGGTAATTTTATCGGCGATGGTTTTGCCAAATCTGAAATATTTAAAGCGAGATTAATCTAGTTTTTTACCACAAAGTACATAGAGTGAAGGCACAGAGGGCACAAAGCCGGGTTATTATTTTTAACAATTAAGGATATAGGGTGCCTGAAGTCTCTGTTTTCTCTGTGAAAACTTAGTGCGCTCTGTGGTTTATATTGGTTGTATATCAAAAAAAATAATCTAGTTTTTTACCACAAAGTACACTGAGTGAAGGCACAGAGGGCACGAAGCCGGGCTATTATTTTTAACAATTAAGGATATAGGGTGCCTGAAGTCTCTGTTTTCCCTGTGAAAAATTAGTGCACTCTGTGGTTTATATTGGTTGTATATCAAGAAGAAATAATCTAGTTTTTTACCGCAAAGTACACAGAGAGAAGGCACAGAGGGCACAAAGCCGGGTTATTATTTTTAACAATTAAGGATATAGGGTGCCTGAAGTCTCTGTTTTCTCTGTGAAAACTTAGTGCGCTCTGTGGTTTATATTGGTTGTATATCAAAAAAAATAATCTAGTTTTTTACCACAAAGTACACTGAGTGAAGGCACAGAGGGCACGAAGCCGGGCTATTATTTTTAACAATTAAGGATATAGGGTGCCTGAAGTCTCTGTTTTCCCTGTGAAAAATTAGTGCACTCTGTGGTTTTTATTGGTTCTATATCAAGAAGAACTAATCTCGTTTTTTACCACAAAGTACACTGAGTGAAGGCACAGAGGGCACAAAGCCGGGCTATTATTTTTAACAATTAAGGATATAGGGTGCCTGAAGTCTCTGTTTTCTCTGTGAAAACTTAGTGCGCTCTGTGGTTTATATTGGTTGTATATCAAAAAAATAATCTAGTTTTTTACCACAAAGTACACTGAGTGAAGGCACAGAGGGCACGAAGCCGGGCTATTATTTTTAACAATTAAGGATATAGGGTGCCTGAAGTCTCTGTTTTCTCTGTGAAAACTTAGCGCGCTCTGTGGTTTTTATTGGTTCTATGTCAAGAAGAAATAATCTAGTTTTTTACCGCAAGTACACTGAGAGAAGGCACAGAGGGCACAAAGCAGGGCTTTTAAAATTTAATGTTGTGCCTTGAATGCAAACTTAGCGTTCTTAGCGGCTTTGTGGTTTAAGCCTTAAAGATTAATAAACTTTGCGTTCTTTGCGGTTAAACTAAAATTAAATATCTTTAAAAAGCATAAGCATATACACATGAAAAAACTTACTATTTATATTTTATCCTTTATTATCGTTGGTTTAACCGCATGTAAAACCAAAACTACCATCAATCAGGACGAAGCTGCTGAAGTAATTACTGATTATTTAAAAGCCAATCCCGAATATAAAACCGCCAGGTTTAATTTTGGGGAGATCAAATTCAACAGCACAAACGACATGTTCGAGCTTGGGAAATATAAATCCTTAGCGAGTAAAGGTCTGGTTTCATTAAGTTTAAAGGAAGCAAAGAAAAAATTCTTATCAAAAGATAGCAGCTACGTTTATCAGATCACTTTAACTGATAAGGCAAGTCCGTTGGTGTTGAAACAGGATGGTGATAAGGCAACTGTAAAAGTTGTAGAATATGTTTTATCAGACGAAAAACCAGTTGATTTTGCTCAGGTAAATTCGAGTACAGCCAAAGTTACCGTATCACTTAAAATGACAACAACTGATTTCGAACCTTTTGATAAGGATGCGAACAAAAATAGCAACTTCATTACCAAAACCTATAAATTAAAGTTGAGTAAAGATGAGGGCTGGAAAGTGCAGAAGTAGATTTAAAGACTAAAGCTGAAAGACCAAAGATAAAAATGTAATACCTATTGCGTGCGACAACCTTCGTTCCTTGCAGTTTCCATCGTTTCTAAATCCTATAGAAGCGAAAATACTTTTTGTTAGCGAGCTTCAATGTGATAAGACAGTAGCAAAAAGATTGTAGCGAATGGCGGGAACAAAATGAATTTTAGCACAGCCATTGCTTTTCAAATGATAAGGTATTAAAAAATAGAACAAACGTTTGTTTTGGGTTGAAAAATGGAACTATCTGATTTTTAACATTTTTTAAGGATTTTTAGATTAAAAACTTGATACCTTCATCAGTATAATCTAAATAATAACCATGAAAAATCTAGCTCACCTCCTCACCCTCATTTTCTTTTTTTATTTAATCCCTGCCAATGCAAAACCTATTGTACCTAAAAATCTCCATGGTTTTTGGAGTTATAAAGCAACAAAAGTAGGCAACTGGAACGGCACCTTAATTAATGATAATTATGTTGAGTACAATTATCGGATGTATAAGGTTGATAGTGTTAAAAATACTGACGGTATTACCAAAATCTGGTTAAACACCAAAAACAAAGATGTTTTAACCTTAGAAATTAAAGCTCCTGCCGATGGTAAAGCTTTATTAAAATTTAACCGATGGGAGAAAGAAATATCTTGCACCTGGAATGCTTCCGATCCTGACATTAAAGTTTATAGCAAAGATGAAATCCCATCTTACTATTTTGGAAAATGGGTGAGTGCGCATTCCAATTTTTACATCACTGCCAAGCATAAAATGCTTTATCAAAATAAGGAATGGGAAATTGTATGGGCCGGCAACTACATGGATAAAGAAGATCGGTTTTTGTTGAAAGAGAAAGATAGCTGCAGGATGGTTTATGTACATAAATTGGTTAAAGCTTTAAAGGTAAACAGTCTAGAAGGGCTGAAAATTTATGCCCCTATTGCTAAGAATCCATTGGTGTATCAGTTCTTGGGAAATTGGATAAACAATGAAACCAACGCATGGCAGTATGGTTTTTTTGAAGACTTTGCGATCTACAATCAGAAGGTTTATCCCTATAAAAGCATCGAAAAAAATGGGAAAAGTTTAAAGATTACACTTCTTCAAGATGGGAAGGAGAAAAGTATTCAATTTACAGCGAAAAATGATAGTATTGCGCAATTGGTTGACGAGCAAGGTGCAAGCAATGTATATCTGTTGAAAAAAGAATTTAAAGCCAACAGGACAAAAGATGCAACAGCATTTAAAGATAGTCATTTTGCCAGGGTGGATACGGCAGTTATTACAGGCTACTTAAGAAACCCAACAAGTAATAAACCTTTTTCGGTTGGTTTTACCGATCATTTAAAAGATGACCAGGTTAATTACTATGGTGATTTGGATAGTAATGGATTTTTTACTGTAAAAATACCTTTGTTAAATACCACACAGGTTTTTTTAGACTGGGAGAGAAATGGAGTTATTGACGTGATTGAGCCGGGTGAACATTATTTTTATTTTGAAGATTTTAATACACAGGTTAGGAGTACTATGGGCGATAATGCCAGTTTTCATAACGAACTGCTCAACTACAAGTACTATAGTCCTTATTCAGAAATTAAGCAGAGTGATTATGATGCCAAAAGAAAAGCTGATCTACTGACTTTTTTAACGATTAGCAAAAAAGAATACGATAATGGAACGGCTTATTTGAACGGCCATTTAAGAAAATACCCCAATGCAAGTAACCGTTTCAGATATTTCGTATCAGAAGGTTATAAATACGAATTGGCAGGAAACCTAATGCAGAAAAGATTTGCTTTAAAAGGGAAAGAGAAATTTCCAGAACCGTTTATGAAGTATGTTGATGACAGCTTATATAAAAACCTACCACCTAAACCCTTTACCTTGATTAGAGACTTTTCTTTATTTAGTAGGGATTATTATGCTTATCTGCGTAAAGAGAAAGAAGTTTCTGTTGATTGGGATGATGTAGTTCTTGAAATGATCAATTCAGGGCAGATGAGTCTATCGGCCAAAGAGATAGAGGCTGTATTGATTCAGATCAAATTAAATAAAATTGCGCCTGAAGATTCACTAAAAATTAAGCAATTCTTAAAAATCTTTACTGCCGATAAACGAGAACTGGCGGAAAGTACGAGAAAAGTGTATAGAGAACAGATTATGAGCAATGCAGGTAAAAAATTGCACATCAAATCTCTTGATGCAGATGTGAAAATTGCCAATAGCATTTCAAATGAAGATTTAAGGGAGGGTATTATAGCGCGGAATTTTCATCAATATTTTGAAAATAACCATATAGCAATGCCAGATACTTCCTTTAAGTATTTTATGGCCAATCTGAAAAGTGATTATTACCGGAATGAAATTAATAAGCTTCAGCTTGCTTATCAAAACATGTCGAAGGTTGATGTAGATTACAAGGAAAGTTTAAAGAGAACCGATCATTTAAAAGATGCGAAAAATGCAGATTCTCTTTTCGCCGAACTAATTAAACCTTATAAAGGAAAAGTAATTTACGTTGATTTTTGGGGCACCTGGTGTGCCCCATGCAAAGGTGAAATGCCTTTTGTAAAACCGGTTAAAGAAGCTTTAAAGGGAAAAGATGTCGTTTTTATGTATTTCGCCAATAATTCTCCGGAAGAAGGTTGGAAGAATATTATCAAAGAATATGAATTGTCTAGTGAAAATGCCGTTCATTATCGCTTGCCAGAAACCCAGCAAAATATGATTGAGACCAGATTCTCGATAAACAGTTTTCCTACTTATATTTTAATTGATAAAGAAGGAAACGTAAACACGATGAAAGCCCCAAGACCAAGCGACAAAGAGCAACTTGTGGCTGCCGTAAATACTTTGCTAACCAAATAATGCTTCCTTGCGGCTGGCTTTTGTTGGCCGCAAGTATTGATTTGGCATTTGCGCCCTACAACCTTCGTTCCTTGCAGTTTCCATTGTTTTTAAACCCGACAGCGGCGAAAATCCTTTTCATGTGCAGCAACCTTCAGTATGATAGTGAATTAGCAAAAAGATTGTAGCGAATGGCTGGAACAAAATGAATTTTAGCACAGCCATTGCTTTTCAAACCTATATGATATGCATTAATTAATTACGAATTCTTTTTCGATAGATACGTTTTAAGCTTCTTAAAAAGATCTTCTTTTTTAGGCCTTTCCTTACCGCTATGTGTTAAATTGTTGTCGTAATGGTTTAGCAGTTCTGCAGCATAATCTTTTTGAGGTTGACTACCCGACCTTAACACCTCGATAAACCGAACGGCATTGTGATTTAAGGTGCTGTTAAATGAAACGGCATAATACTCGCTTCGTTCAGACGGGTTTTTATTTTTATTGTTTTCCCCCGCGCCGTTTTCTGCAAAGTAATCGGCATGAAGAATAAGTGGGTTTAATTTTTTCAATCTCTTAGTACCTTTGCGTTCATTCCGCCATGGATGTTCTTTTTTATAGAGTTGGGCCAGCAGAAAATCTTTTTTCCAAAGGGTAATCTGGTGCGACATTAAATAATCTGATGCCTCATTATCGATCTCCGCAATATTAAATCCCTCAATAAAATTAGTAGTTTCTTTAGTGTTGTAAACACCAGAACTATGGAGTTTAACCTGTTGCCAATCGTTTTCAATTGCCTGTTCGAACAGCGCCGTAAAGAACTTAGGATTTACGGGTTTGCTTAACCACATATCTTCCTGGAAATAGAGCACATATTTTTCGTCTATGTTACCTAACAATGTTGCCAGGCGATCGGCCCATTCGCCTTTGCCCGATTTGATGTTTGTGAAGCCATTTACATCAGCGTTTTTTACTTCTGTAGCGAAATAATAATTGCAAGGGATTTTAAAATCCCAGTTTTCTGAGAAAGCGTAATCAAAACCTTTATATAGAAATTCATAACTATCGCAGGCATGAACTAAAAGTGCGACGTTATTTTTGCGAGTTGACATAAAAGAACACAGGTAAGTAGGTTTCAAATTTACGAAAATGCTTTTTTTCTTTTCTTTGGTAGCTGATATTTTACGTTGCAGCTGCTTATTGGTTCGGCTCAACAGGATGCAAAAAGATTGAAGTTAACCATGGCGACAAACTTAAATTTCGGAACAGCCATCGCTTTCCTAATAATGGGTTAATCAAATAAAAATGAACAAACGTTTGTCTTTTAGTTTGTGCATAAAATCTACCTATTTTGTCGCTTTTAACCGCAAATAATACTCCTTTTTTACATTGATATATAGCAAAATACAGCTTCGTTTTTGCTACCTTTGCACGCAAATTTATTATTCATACCGCATGAGCTTAAATATCCATTACAAGGAAGATTTTCAAAATCGTCATATTGCACCAAATGAGGCAGATACAGCCGAAATGTTGCAAACTGTTGGCGTAAATTCTATTGATGAGCTGATAGAACAAACTGTTCCGACGGCAATTAGGTTAAAACAGCCTTTAAACTTGCCTGCAGCGAAATCAGAAACTGAATATCTTGGTGCTTTAAAACAAACTTCATTGTTGAATAAAGTTTTCAAAAGCTTTATCGGACAGGGTTATTATGATACCATTACCCCGGGTGTAATTTTACGTAACGTATTCGAAAACCCAGGATGGTACACACAATATACACCATATCAGGCAGAAATTGCACAGGGCCGTTTGCAAGCTTTGTTAAATTTCCAAACGATGGTTATCGATTTAACCGGAATGGAGATTGCCAATGCATCTTTATTGGATGAAGGCACTGCTGCTGCTGAAGCGATGTTTATGCAATATAGCTTGCGTAAAAATCAGGCGGCTAAAAAGTTCTTCGTTTCGGAATTGCTTTTCCCTCAAACGATCGATATTTTAAAAACACGTGCTAATCCTTACGGTATTGAACTTGTGATCGGAAGTCATTTAGATTTCGTAGCTGCTGAAGATTTCTTCGGTGCAATTGTTCAGTATCCTGCTGGAAACGGTGAAGTTTTCGACTACAAAGACTTTGCATCGGCATTGCACAATCAAAATATTAAATTAACGGTAGTTGCGGATATTTTAAGCTTAACCTTATTAACGCCTCCAGGCGAGTGGGGAGCTGATGTAGTGGTAGGTACTACACAACGTTTAGGTGTACCAATGGGTTTTGGTGGACCACACGCTGCATTTTTTGCAACTAAAGAAGAATATAAACGTAACATCCCTGGTCGTATTATCGGTGTAACCATTGATAGCCATGGCGATTATGCTTTACGTATGGCTTTGCAAACCCGCGAGCAGCACATCCGTAGAGATAAAGCAACATCAAACATCTGTACCGCACAGGCGCTATTGGCTATTATGGCTGGTTTTTATGCCGCTTACCACGGTCCGAAAGGATTAAAAGCTATTGCAGAACGTACACACGGTTTGGCCATCAGCTTAGCATCTACTTTAAAAGGCTTAGGCTTTGAGCAGTTAAATTCTGCTTATTTCGATACCATCCGTTTCGATTTAGGCGATTTAAAGGGCGGTATCCATTCAGGATGTATCGATAACGAAATCAACTTAAATTATGTTGGTAACGTTGTAACTATTTCGTTCGACGAGACCAGCACTTTCGAAGATGTAGCTTTAATTGCTAAAATCTTTGCTAAAGTTAAAGCTATTGCAGCCGATCAGGTTGAAGTGGTAGAAAATGTGGAAACGGTTATCCCTGCTTCATTACAACGTACTTCAGCTTATTTAACACACCCAATCTTTAATGCACACCATTCAGAACATGAAATGTTGCGTTATATCAAATCATTAGAAGCAAAAGATTTATCGCTTTGCCACTCGATGATTGCTCTGGGTAGCTGTACCATGAAATTAAACGCTACGGCCGAGATGATTCCGGTTACCTGGTCTCACTTTGGCCGTATCCACCCGTTTGCACCTGCCGATCAGGTATTGGGTTACTATTCGGTTTTTAATGAACTGGATAAATGGTTAAGTGAAATTACCGGTTTTGCCGCAATGAGTTTACAGCCAAACGCTGGTGCTCAGGGCGAATATGCAGGTTTAATGGTTATCCGCGCTTATCACCACGATAGAGGCGATTTCCACCGTAACGTAGCGTTAATTCCTGCTTCGGCACACGGAACAAACCCTGCTTCTGCTGCAATGGCCGATATGAAAATTGTTGTAGTAAAATCTTTAGAAAACGGTAACATCGATGTTGAAGATTTAAAAGCAAAAGCAGAATTACACAAAGACAACCTATCGTGTTTGATGGTAACTTATCCATCTACTCACGGTGTGTTCGAAGAAAGCATTATTGAAATCTGCGAAACCATTCACGCTAATGGCGGACAGGTATATATGGATGGTGCAAACATGAACGCACAGGTTGGTTTAACAAGTCCGGCCAATATCGGTGCCGATGTTTGTCACTTAAACTTACACAAAACTTTCTGTATTCCTCACGGTGGTGGCGGTCCTGGTATGGGCCCAATTGGTGTGGCGAAACACCTGGTTCCTTATCTTCCAGGTCATGCCGTGGTTGATATCGATAAAGGAAAATCTATTTCGGCTGTTTCATCTGCACCATGGGGTTCGGCTTCGATCCTGATTATCTCACATGCTTATATTGCCATGATGGGAGCTAAAGGATTAACCAACGCTACCAAATATGCTATTTTAAACGCAAACTATATGAAAGCGCGTTTAGAGCAACACTACCCTGTACTTTATTCAGGCGCTCAGGGCCGTTGTGCACACGAGATGATTTTAGATTGCCGTTCGTTCAAAGCTTTCGGAATCGAAGTGACCGATATTGCAAAACGTTTAATGGATTATGGTTTCCACGCACCAACAGTTTCTTTCCCGGTTGCAGGAACTTTAATGGTTGAGCCAACTGAATCGGAGCCTAAACATGAGTTAGACCGTTTCTGTGATGCCTTAATCGCAATTAAAAACGAAATTACCGCTGTAGAAAACGGCACTTTAGATAAAGTTGATAACCCATTAAAAAATGCGCCTCATACGGTTTCGGTAATTACTGCTAACGAGTGGGATCATGCTTATAGCCGTCAAACAGCTGCGTTTCCACTTCCTTATGTGTTAGAACGCAAGTTTTGGCCATCAGTTGGTCGTGTTAACGATAGCCATGGTGATAGGGCATTAATCTGTGCTTGTCCGCCGATTGAGAGTTATTTAGAAGAGATCGTTCCTTAGTAAGGTAGAGGGCGTGAAGGTAGAGGGTTTAAGGTTTTCCTTTCCATCCCTTAATTACTCCCGATCGTCATTGCGAGGAAGTGCGACGAAGCAATCTATTTAGATAAATTATCAAACGCCTAGGTTCGTGTCCTCACGAACATATTCATCTGCAAGTTTTATAAATTCATTTTATAAGGCTTGCAGATTTTTTTTGAAAACGAATGTCACTTTTCCATCGGAAGCGGCAGTCCTGCCATTCGCTTCAATCTTTTTGTGGTTTCTGCTCTTGTTATCGTCATTGCGAGGAGAAACGACGCGACAATCTTTAAAGACGGAGGAAAAACAAAAAGGATTTTCGCTACTGTCAGGTTTATAAAGGAGGGTACTGGGTGGGAAACCAATTCAGAGCGAGTGGTATTTAACTTAGTGGGTGCAATAATATAAATCGCGGGTAAGTTAATATAAATCACGGGTGGGCTAATATAAATCGCGGGTGCGTTATTGTAAAAAGCGGATGCATTAATATAAAAGCCAAACGCAGTAATATAAAAAGCGGGTGCCTTATTTATAATTTAAAGACCAGCTGCTTTTGATCCCATTTCATCGGCTTCTTTTTCTAAACCAGGATCGTCGTTAATTGTTATATCGGAATTTAATTGTGTTGTTGGTTTAACTCTACCTTGTTTTTGCTGTACCACATGCCATGCCTCATGCGGTAAATGCGCTTCTTCATTAGCAGCTAAATGAACATTAGTACCATTCGCATAGGACAAAGCGTTTAATTGTGCAGGTATCCGAATTCAAATGTACCGCCACTCCATCCATCGAAATGCCCGAAAGTGATTCAATGCCATTTTTTAAATTATCGGGTAAATTTTTCTTTGCCATGGTATAAATTAATTAGCGTAAGGTAATTAATAATATAAGTATTAATTATTTAGCAGCAATTTAAATTGCTCAATCATTTGTTAAGCTGATCTCGCAATAGCTTTTAATCCGGGGTAAATAATCGTTTTGTATAGGCTTATGCAGTGTAACCACAAAAGAAATCCCTGCGTCTAAGAACCTAAACAAAATATACAATGAAGATCTTTTTTAAACTCACAGTAATATTCGTCCTGGCAGCTACTTCGGTGCTTGCGCAAAATCCAGAACCTAAAATAGACAGTTTGCTCAATAATTTGTTTAAAGATAAAAATGGGCCGGGGGGTGTTTTTATGATAGCAAAAGGCGGGGTGCCAATTTATCGGAAAGCCTTTGGAAAGGCCAATTTGGAACTTAATTTTGATATGACACCTGAAAATGTATTTCAGCTAGGTTCTTTAACCAAGCAATTTACAGCGGTAGCAATTTTACTTTTAGAAGCACAGGGGAAATTAAATACAGCGGATCCTATTGCTAAATATATTCCAGACTACCCTTTTGGTGATGAAATTACCATTCATCATTTGTTAACACATACTTCTGGTATAGCTGATTTTACAAAGATGAAATCGCTCCCACAAATTGCTCATCAGGATTTGACTCCAAAACAAGTGGTCGATTTCTTTAAGAATGAACCAAGAACCGCTAAACCAGGAGAGAAATTTGAATATAATAATGCTGGATATGTAATTCTAGGTTATGTTATTGAGCTGGTTTCCGGACTTTCTTACGAAAATTTCATCACCAAAAATATATTTGAAAAAGCAGGTATGAGTAGTTCGCGCTATGCCAGCGATATTGCCATTATAAAGCACCGGGCTTATGGTTATCAAAAAAAAGAGTTCGGATACCAAAATAAAAAGAATATCAGTTTTAATATTCCTTTTTCTGCGGGTTCACTAATGTCTACAGTTGATGATATGCTAAAATGGCAAAATGCGCTAAACCAAAATTTAATTCTCAATGCTGCTGTTCTTAATAAAGCCTTTAAAAAATATAAATTAATTAATGGCGATAATATTGACTACGGTTATGGCTGGCATTTAAAAGAAATTAACGGAATTGCAGTAAGGGAGCATGGTGGGAGTATTTTTGGATTTAAAACCATGAGTGTTTACTTTCCTAAAGAAGATATTTTAGCAATTGGATTAAGTAATTGCGATTGTAATTCTCCAACGCAAGTTACCAGAGATATCGCATTTTTAGCTTTGGGGGTACATAAAGAATAAAAAAAAAACAGATTAAACCATTGCTATAATTCTGTAGTCAATAGAATGATTTTAAATAAATCCGATTATTTTTGAAAAAGTTAACATAGGTCAATAACAAGAGATCGGGAGTTAATCTATATTTGTATCAAATTATAAAAAACCAGAAAATGAAATTAAAAATTAGCTCAATTTTTTTATTAGTGGCAGTTGTAGCATTGTCAGCTTTTAAAAACCCTACTAAACCAGTAACTTATACTGTAGATGCAGCAAAATCAACCATTACTTGGGTTGGTAAAAAAGTAACAGGTTCTCACAACGGAACTGTAGCTTTACAATCAGGTACCTTAGCCGTTAACGGTAAAAATGTAACTGGTGGTACATTTGTAATTGATATGGCTTCAATTAAAGATGCTGATGGAAGTGCTAAATTAGAAGGTCACTTAAAAGCAGACGATTTTTTCGGTACAGCTAAATTCCCAACTTCAACTTTCGTAATTACTAAAGTTGCTGGTTCAGGAGCAAACGTAACGGTATCAGGTAATTTAACCATCAAAGGTATTACTAAACCATTAAGCTTCCCTGCAACTGTAACGGTTAATGCAGATGGTACAGCTTCGGCTTTAGCAGGTAAAATCGTTGTTGATAGAACTAAATATGACATCAAATACGGTTCTAAATCATTCTTCGATAGCATTGGCGACAAAGCAATTGATGATAACTTTGAATTAGCTGTTAAATTGGTAGCTAAAAAATAATTATTTCCGTCTCGGAAAAATTAAAGCTCAGGCATTAGTCTGGGCTTTTTTTTGTGGATTATATTTTTAGCCACGGAAACACAGAAGGCACGGAAAATAAAGAGTGCTAAGGTTTTACCACCGAGTACACTGAGTTTAACACAGAGGAACACTGAGCTATTCAGAATTCTAAGTATGCACCCAACTCTGTGTACTTTGTGCCTTTCTCCGCGGCCTTTGTGGTAAAAAAGACTCTATTTTGTTTAACCGCAAATAGTGCTAAGTTTGACGCGAAGGGGGCACGAAGTTTTTACCACCGAGGCCACGGAGTTTTACACAGAGGAACACAGTGTTTTAAGTATAGATATGTGCCCAGCTCTGTGTACTTTGTGCCTTTCTCTGTGGCCTTTGTGGTAAAAAAGATTCTATTTTGTTTAACCGCAAAGAGCGCTAAGTTTGACGCGAAGGAGCATGAAGTTTTTACCACCGAGTGCACGGAGTTTTACACAGAGGAATACGGAGATTATGTAGCTATAAGTACCCATCTCTGTGTACTTTGTGTCTTTCTCCGTGGCTTTTGTGGTAAAAAAGATGATATTTTTGTTTAATCGCAAAGAGCGCTAAGCTTGACGTGAAGGGGGACTAAGTTTTTACCACGAGTGGATTGAGTTTACACAAAGATTCTATAGCTATAAGCACCCAGCTCTGTGCACTTTGTGCCTTTCTTTGTGACCTCTGTGGTAAAAAAAGGAACTCTGCGTGCTTTGCGTTTCTTCTTTGTGTCCTTTGCGGTAAAAAACGCGTGGGCTTATCTAATCCTAAATCCGCCTTCAACAGCATCAACAAAACCAGTTGCTGTGCTTTTGCCATGATAGAACAAACACTCCCAGTTTTCTTCAGCTGCTCTTTTACCAAACTCCTTGCGTAATTCCATTGCCTTACGGCCATCAAAATCGTATTTGGCAATAAAGTTTTTAACCAGTTCTTCAGGTTCAGGCAGTACATCGCCACCAAAAAATATCTTTTGCTTCCCTTCTGTTAAAAGGAAAACCTGGTGGTTTGGACAGTGTGCACCTGTAAATTCGAATGCAATGGTTTCATCCAATGCGCCATCGCCCTCTACAAATTTTAATTGTGCATTGCGTTGTACAAAATCGAAAATATCGGTGTGGTAAGAAGATGAAGTGCTGCTAAATGCCGTTTCCCACTCGCCACGGTTAATTACATATTCAGCATCAGGGAAACTCAGTTCAACTCTATCATTGCTCTGTTTGTGGATCATGCCTCCAGAATGGTCGTAGTGTAAGTGCGACATTAACACCTTAGTTACGTCAGTAGGGTCGAAACCAGCATTACGGATGTTTTTGTGCAAAATAAGCTCGCCATGGTCATCACTAAATCCTAAACCCGTATCAAAAAGTACAAGGTCGTTTTTCAGCTCAACCAAAAAAGGCTGAACATTAATGAATAGCGATGCGGGTCTGTCTTTAAAATGATGTATGGCGGGGTCGAAAGGAACAAATTTCTTTGTTGCATCAACAGAATAGGTGCCTTCGAATAGGGTGTGAACTTGCAAAATGTAGATCTTTAATGTTTCTACAAAGGTAACAATCTAAACTTGAGTATTTGTTTTGGTAAAAGCTTGGATACTTCCTTTTTTTGTAAAATATGATGCTTAAATTTCAGGCATGAATCTCCGAATCTTAATTTTTCTGTTGGCTTGTAGTTTTTCGATACAGCTAAAAGCACAGCAAAAACCAAACGTAATTATTGTATTGGCTGATGATATGGGTTATGCTGACATTTCGTGTTATGGAAGTCCGCTGATCAAAACACCATTTTTGGATGGAATGGCTGCGAAAGGAGTAAAAGCAACCAATTTCGTTACCACCTCACCAACCTGTACACCGTCGAGGGCATCGTTGCTCACCGGAAGATACTGTAGCAGGATGGATTTACCATGGCCGATTGGTCCGGGCGATAAACGTGGCATACCTGAAGATGAAATTACCATTGCACAGATGCTTAAACAATCAGGTTATGCTACCGCGTTAGTGGGCAAATGGCATTTGGGCGATCATGGTATTTCGTTACCAAATAAAAAGGGTTTTGATGAGTTTTATGGCCTTTTATACAGCCACGACTATAGAGCACCTTATGTTAAAACCGATACAACGATCAAGATATTTAGAAATACCAAACCAGAAATCTATAAACCGCAGGATAGCATTTTAACGAGTTCTTACACCCGCGAATCGATCAAATTCATTAAACAAAGTGTTACAGCTAAGAAACCATTTTTTCTTTATCTGGCGCAAAATATGCCACATTTGCCTGTTGCTTTTGCGGCACAAAAAAGTAGAAAAACACCTTCTGCCGGTGGTGAACTTGGCGATGTGATCGAAGATATGGACGCCGGTTTAGCTGCAATCTGGAAACAGGTGGTCGCTTCCGGACAGGCAGACAATACCATTTTTATCTTCACCAGCGATAATGGTCCGTGGATAAATGCACCACAGCGCATGTATGAGGATGGTTATACCAAATTTTACCATGTTGGCTCCGCAGGAATTTTTAGGGGTTCGAAAGGGATCTCTTACGAAGGCGGTCACCGTGTTCCATTTATTGTGTACTGGAAAGGCCATACCCTTAACAATTCTCAGTTAACCAAGCCCATTTCAAATCTGGATGTTTTTCCTACACTGGCCGAATGGACTAAAAGTAAATTACCTCAAAAAGTGTATGACGGGGAATCTATTTCAGCCTTGCTAACCAGTAAAAACAACACTAAACCTCACCGCCCGATTTATTACCACAATTATGTTTTAGAAGGCGTAAAAGATGGCGATTGGAAGTTGAGGATTACCAAAAAAGACAATAAAGAACTTATCGAACTTTACAATTTATCGTGGGATCCGGCAGAACGGGTGAATTTAATTGATGATGCAAAATATGCCGATCGGAAAGCGCATTTGATGAAGCTTTACGAGGCCTATCCCGGAAATTCCAAGTAAAATTTAACTTTTTGTTTTTAAAGGTTTTGTTCGACAACCCATTAGATAGTGCCTCCATCATATCCAATTAAAATGTATATTTACTGTTCGGAGACAGAATAAATGGAAAAAAGATGGGTACTGGCATCAGATTGCAATGATGCTGCGATAACAAAAATAGCAGAACAACTTAATATAGATCGCTCACTTGCACAAATACTCGTACAGCGGAATATTTGTGATTTCGATCAGGCCAAAGATTTCTTCAGGCCAGATCTTGACCATCTTCATGATCCTTTTTTAATGAAGGATATGGATGTTGCTATCGCCCGCATTGAAACGGCATTGGCCACCCATGAAAAAATACTGATTTATGGCGATTATGATGTAGACGGTACAACTTCGGTTGCACTGGCTTTCAGTTTCTTTTCGCAGCTCACTAAAAACATCGAATATTATATCCCCGATCGCTATCTGGAAGGATACGGCATTTCTACCGCAGGGATTGATTATGCCAATGAAAATGGGTTCTCTTTAATTATTGCCTTAGATTGTGGAATAAAATCTATCGATAAAATTGATTACGCCAACACTTTAGGCGTCGATTTCATTATCTGCGATCACCATTTACCTGGGGATGAACTCCCTCAGGCTATTGCCGTTTTAGATCCTAAACGTGCTGATTGTGCGTACCCTTTTAAAGAACTGGCCGGTTGCGGTATAGGCTTTAAACTTGCACAGGCATATGCGCAAAAACATCAGCTTCCTAAAGAAACTTATCTGCAATATTTAGATTTGGTAATGGTGAGCATAGCTGCCGATATTGTTCCTGTGGTTGGCGAAAATAGGATTTTAGCTTATTACGGCTTAAAAAAGTTAAACTCCAATCCATGTGAAGGTTTACGTGCCCTGATGGAAGTTTCGGGCAAAACCGAAAACTATAGCATTACCGATGTGGTTTTTACCTTAGGTCCACGGATTAATGCCGCTGGAAGGATAGACCATGCTAAACATGCAGTTGCCATGTTGCTTTGCCAGGTAGATGGAAACGCGTTAGAACAGAGTGAACTGATTAACCTTAAAAACACGGAGCGTAAAACCTACGATCAGGACATTACCCGCGAAGCTTTGGCTTTAATTGGCGAAAGCGATATCCTGATCAACAAAAAAACAACTGTTGTATTTAACGAAAACTGGCATAAAGGGGTAATCGGGATTGTGGCCTCGCGTTTAACTGAAAAATATTATCGCCCAACAATTGTGTTAACGAAATCTAACGGACATGTGGCAGGTTCCTGCCGATCGGTAATTGGGTTCGATCTGTACGAAGCTTTAAGCGGTTGTGCCGATTTATTGGATCAATATGGCGGGCATAAATTTGCTGCAGGTTTAACCATGCAACAGCATAATGTAGATGCCTTTGCCGATAAGTTTGAAGAAATTGTATCGGCCAGTATTACAGAGGAGTTGCTTACGCCGATGATCAGGATTGATGCCGAAATCGAGCTGGCGCAGATAGATGGTAAATTCTATCGTGTTTTATCGCAGATGGGCCCCTTTGGGCCAGAAAATATGGCGCCTATATTTGTTACCCATAATGTATATCTTGCACAGCAAGCCATGGCTGTTGGCGCAAATCATTTAAAAATTAACATAAAACAACAAAATTCGCCTATTTTTGAAGGCATTGCATTTGGATTGGCAGAATTTCAAAATCTTTTACAACCAAAGGTACCATTTTCGGTTTGTTATACGTTAGAGGAAAACGTGTGGCGTGATAAGAAACGTTTGCAATTAAATATTAAAGGAATAAAAGTTAATTAACTATAAAATAAATTCGTCATGCTGAACTTGTTTCAGCATCTAATTATAAAGATCCTGAACTAAATTCAGGATGACGGAGCAATCAATATATGATATTAAGAGCCGAAAATCTGGTTAAAAAATATAAACAGCGTACTGTTGTAAACAATGTTTCTTTTAATGTAAGTCAAGGGGAAATTGTTGGTCTTTTAGGCCCGAACGGTGCCGGAAAAACAACTTCCTTTTACATGATTGTTGGTTTAATTAAACCAAACGAAGGCCGTATCTTCTTGGAAGAAGAAGATATTACCGAAGATCCGATGTACCGCAGGGCGCAAAAAGGGATCGGTTATTTAGCTCAGGAAGCATCTGTTTTTAGAAAACTTACCGTAGAAGATAATATCCTGGCCATTTTGGAAATGAGCAAATTGACCAAGGAAGAACAGCGTGATAAACTCGAAGAATTAATAAATGAGTTCAGTTTACACAAAGTACGTAAAAACCGTGGCGATTTATTGTCAGGAGGTGAACGCCGCCGTACCGAAATTGCGCGTGCCTTAGCCGCTAACCCTAATTTTATCTTATTGGATGAACCTTTTGCAGGGGTAGACCCAATTGCGGTAGAAGAAATCCAAAGTATTGTTGCTAAACTGAAACATAAAAACATAGGCATTTTAATTACCGATCACAATGTGCAGGAAACACTGTCGATTACCGATAGGGCATATCTGCTTTTTGAAGGTAAAATTTTAGAACAGGGTGTTCCAGAGGTGTTGGCTGAGAACGAGATGGTAAGAAAAGTTTATCTTGGATCGAACTTTGTGCTGAAACGTAAGAAATTTGATGTTTAATATTAACCAATTCTTATTCCGGATTTCGGGAATGAAAATGATAAACACAGCTAAAATTATTTCAGGTAAAAAGAACGGATTATTGTTGCAACAAAAACAACAGGATCTGTGTTTATCTGTCAACATCTGTGGTAAAAATCAGCTGTTTATTTTTTAATATGGCACTTGTAAATTCAATTTTTACCTGGTTAATGAAAAAGCGGATCCACCAGATCGAGCTTTTTATGAAATATCCGTACGATGTTCAGGAAGAGTGGTTCCATAACTTGATTGATAGTGCCGAAAATACCGAATGGGGCAAACTGTACGATTATAAATCAATCTTAACTCCACAACAATATCAGGAACGTGTTCCGATCCAAAACTACGATACCTTAAAACCTTATATTGAGCGCATGCTTAATGGAGAACAAAATATTCTCTGGCCATCAGATATCAAGTGGTTTGCAAAATCATCGGGTACCACAAGTGATAGGAGTAAGTTTATCCCAGTGTCCCAAGAATCGTTAGAAGAATGCCACTTTAAGGGCGGAAAGGATATGCTCTCTATCTATTGCAATAACCGTCCGGATAACCAGATGTTTACCGGGAAAGGTTTGGTTTTAGGAGGAAGCCATCAGGTTAATCAGTTAAATGAAGATTGTTTTTATGGCGATTTATCTGCCGTGCTGATCAAAAACCTGCCAATCTGGGCCGAATATTACCGTACGCCAGATATGTCTATCGCATTGATGGATAATTACGAAATTAAGATGGATAGAATGGCAGAAGCCACCATCAACGAAAATGTAACCAGCATTTCAGGCGTACCCACCTGGACCATCGTACTGGCCAAAAAGGTACTCGAACTTACCGGGAAGCAGAATTTACTGGAAGTTTGGCCAAACCTTGAATTGTATATCCATGGTGCGGTAAACTTTGCCCCGTATCGCGAACAGTTTAAACAGCTTATCCCATCCGACGAAATGTATTATCTGGAAACTTATAATGCGTCAGAAGGATTTTTCGGTATTCAGGATCAGGATAACTCAGAAGAAATGTTGCTGATGTTGGATTATGGTATTTTTTATGAGTTTGTGCCAATGGAGAATATCTGTGAAGAAAACCCTAAAGCATTGATGTTGGGTGAAGTAGAACTGCATAAAAATTACGCCATCGTAATTTCTACAAATGGTGGCTTATGGCGTTATATGATCGGCGATACCATTCAATTTACCTCACTTTCTCCTTACCGCATTAAAATTACCGGACGTACCAAACATTTCATTAATGCCTTTGGCGAAGAAGTGATTATCGACAATGCAGAACAGGCCTTAACCAAAGCTTGCCAGGAAACCGGTGCCGAAATTAAAGATTATACCGCCGGACCAATTTATTTTAAAGATGAAAAAGCTGGTGGGCACGAGTGGATCATAGAATTCGATAAACAACCTAACGATTTTGAAAAGTTTGTAGATATTATGGACAATACATTACGTGCGGTGAATTCCGATTACGATGCTAAACGTTTTAAGGATATGGCTTTAGCCCGTCCCAAAGTGCATAATGCCCCCGAAAATACTTTCTATAATTGGTTAAAGGCAAAAGATAAACTGGGTGGACAGCATAAAGTGCCGCGTTTAGCCAATGAGCGAAAATATGTTGATGATATTTTGGAGATGATGAAATCTTCTTAAATTTAATAAATCTCATTTACGCATGTCAGTCTGAGCCTGTCGAAGACCTTCTAAAGGCAATCAATAAGCTCAATGTGACTTTAGTATATTTGATAACGCTGCTCAATAATGAAAAATATCCTCATCTTTTTTACGCTTAGGATCATGAGTTATTACTGTTTAACAAAATAGATGAAAGGCTTCAGCTATAAACGTGTGGCCTGGCTATTGTTTTTCGCCTATTTCTTTGTGTTAATGGTACAGATTACTTTACGGTATATCCCACTGAATAGTGAAGTGTCTTTTCTGCAGATTAAACAGACTGAAGTTTCAGGTATCAAAGCTTATCTTCCAATATTTTACATCCACGTCTACAGTGCCATATTTGTACTACTGGCTGGTTTTACGCAGTTCAATCCTAAAATTTTAGCTAAATATCCTAAAATACATAAATGGTTGGGCTACTTGTATGCAGGCTTCGTATTGTTACTTGCGGCGCCGTCTGGTATTTTTATCGGCTGGTTTGCAAATGGGGGATTAATAGCAAAAACCTCATTTATTATTTTAGGCAGTTTGTGGTTCTGGTTTACCTTAAAAGCGATTCTGTTTATTTTAAAAAGAAAAATAATAGCCCATAAAAAGTTTATGTACCGTAGTTTTGCTTTGGCAACCTCTGCGATAACTTTAAGACTATGGAAAGTTATTTTAGTATATTTATTTCATCCGGCACCAATGGATGTTTACCAGATTATCGCCTGGTTAGGCTGGATACCGAATTTGTTAATCGCCGAATGGCTGATCAAAAAGAAATTTATTTGACCTTAAAATATATACTATCGATGAAAAAAATCTTATTATTCGCTCTGATTCCCTTTTTGATGCTATCATGCAGAGACACCAAAAAAACGCCGAAAGAAAAAGCAACAGGCATTGCACAGCAGGAAATTCATAAGGAACTTTATGGTTTTTGGGTTGGCGATTTTTATACAACAGATGAGTTGGAATACGAAGGAGATATGTCTGATGCTGTCAAAAAACTGAATATCAACATAAAAAAAATAACTAAAGATACCGTGATTGCACAAAGCGTGGTTTCTGGCAATAGCCGCCCACTATTGGGTAAAATATCAGAAGATGGTGGTAAAATTACCTTCGTTCTGGATGAACCTGGTACTGATAAATACGATGGGAAATTTGAAATTACCCTTGTTGGCGACACTTTGATCGGTAGATGGAACGCTTATAAAAAAGAACTGAAATGGCCAGGAAAAGAATTTAAGTTGTTAAAAAAAGCATTTGAATATAATGCCAGCCGTATGTTACCAGCCGAAATGGAATATGTAGATTGGACCGATCATAAAATGGTGGAAAGTTTAGATACCCTTGAAGATGGAAGTATAGATTCGTTAGGGGCCAATACTTTTTACAGAAGCGCATCCGAACAGATTTTTAAATTAAATGCTTCAACTACTGCACTTAAAGAAGAAGATGTAAAGAATTTGAGAAAGCTTGATCTGCAGATTATCAAAAACACCATTTTTGCCAGACATGGTTATGCCTTTAAAAAACAGACTTTCAGAAATTTTTTCGATCCTGTAGAATGGTATGTTCCTGTTAAAAACAATGTTGATAACGATTTAACGGCTATCGAGAACAAAAATATTAAACTATTGGATCGCTTTACTAAATATGCCGAAGACAATTATGATGCTTTTGGCCGTTAATTTGTAATACAGTTAACTATGAAATTGAATAGGGAGAAAATACTGGGTTTCTTTAAAAAATCGCAAAGCAAAGCTTCGGTGATCTTAAGTGATAAGACCAAAGCCAGCAATACGATTAAAGATGCATTGGGAAAGGCAGTAACCAATAAAGGTGATCTGGAAGGTGTTTGGTCGAAATTGGTGTTGTTGTTTGCCGTATCTAAAGATTATGTGAACGGCGATTATACTGAAATTCCGAAAAGATCTATCATTGCTATTTTGGGTGGCTTGGTTTACTTTTTGTCTCCAATAGACGTAATCCCTGATTTTGTGCCGGTTTTGGGTTTTGTTGATGATATTTATATCTTAAACCTGGTGTATAGGCAAGTGCTTAAAGATCTGGAGAAGTACCAAATATGGAAAGATGCACAGATCAAATTTATTGGCGATATAGATGGCTCAACCGCAACATAGTTTTCTCGATTGGATAGGCGAGCATCTTTTTACTTGTCCGTTTAGAGCCAATTTTGGATTCGATTGTCCAGGCTGTGGCTTTCAGCGTTCGGTTTTGGCTTTATTTAGGGGCGATTTAATCGCATCATTTAAGTTTTATCCCGCAACAATTCCACTCATTTTTGTCATAATATTTACCATTGTTCATCTTAAGGTGGATTTTAAGTTTGGGGCACAGCTGATCAAAATCGTTTTTGCAAGTGTTGCAGTAATTATTTTAATCAATTACATTTACAAAATATACACTCACCAATTGATCTAAATATAACTATGTCAGAAGAACAGGAAACCCCTCAAGAAAATAAACCGATTGATCTTTCAAAAGATAAAAACCCAGAACCTGCACCATTTGAATCGTTAGGCAATGGTCCGGTAACCCCACCACCATTTCAGCAACCGCCACCATTTGGACAGTTTGGAGGAGGTTTTGGTCAACAAAGTTTACCAAACTCAACAATTGTACTTGTATTAGGAATTCTTTCCATTGCATTTTGCTGCTGTTATGGTATTCTGGGACTGATTCCGGCAATCATTGCATTGGTTTTAAGTAAAAAAGATAAGGCTTTGTACGCAGTTAACCCTGCTATTTATAGTTTAAGTTCATTTAAAAATTTAAATGCTGGAAGAATTTGCGCAATTATAGGTTTGGTTCTTAATATTTTATCATTGCTTTATTATGTTGCCATTATTGTGATATTTGGCATGGGGATGTTAAGTGATCCACATAAAATGCAAGAAATCTTAAAAGGTTTAGAATAAGGGCCATTTTAATTTTACCTTAAAAATATAAATCGAATGGTGCATACCATTCGATTTTCTTATTTTTGTAGCATTGAAATTGTAAATAAAAAACTAAGATAATGTATCCAGAATATTTAGTAGAGCCAATGCGTAAGGAATTAACTAACGTAGGCTTTCAAGAATTAAAAAACGCAGAAGACGTAGATCAAGCGATTAAAGGCGAAGGAACTGTGTTGGTAGTAGTAAATTCGGTTTGCGGTTGCGCAGCAGCAAATGCACGTCCGGCCGCCAGAGCAGCAGCAGCACACGAAAAACACCCTGATAAATTGGTTACTGTTTTTGCAGGAATGGAAAAAGAAGCGGTAGATCAGGCTAGAAATTACATGATGCCTTTCCCTCCATCTTCTCCGGCAATGGCGTTATTTAAAGATGGTAAATTGGTTCACATGATCGAACGTCACCAGATCGAAGGCCGTCCGGCACAAATGATCGCTGATAACCTGATCGGTGCTTTTGAACAATACTGCTAAAAATTGATTACACAGATTATTGGATTAGACCGATAAGAAAGTGATTTAAATGATAACGAGATGGTGAATGGGAACATTCACCATTTTGCGTTTGTGAAGTTGCTAAACTAAGTGTTTTATTTTTGCCACGGAAGCACAGAAACACGGAGTATTCATCGTTATGTCATCCTGAGGGGTAATTTATTTTATAAAAATCAATATGAATGACGCATATCCTTTTTTTCCAGCGGCTCATTCTTGCCTCGGCTCGCCACCGCCGATGGGGCTCTTTCTTTTTGCTGTCAAAAAGAAACAAAAAACACCGGCTGAAAATTTTTCTTTCAAAGCTAGTGGGGTGGCTGGGCCTGTGGAGCCCGAAAAATTTGTTAGGCCGGATTTAAGTAGAACGGGGATACCGTGCTATGGCCTAGCTGGATGGAAATGCGATAGCGGCTAAAATATTGATTAATAATTGTTTATGAAATAACGTCAATGGTAGCGAAGTCGAAGGATCTCTATTGTACATGTTTGTTCCGTTGATTGAAAGTTCAGTTTTCCTAAGCCAGAGATTCTTCACTGCGTTCAGAATGACATAGAAGTGAAAATCTGTGTAATCACTAAAAATCACCTTAATCGGTGCCTTAAAAATCCTTATTCAGCAATTTCTCCAACTCCCCAAACGAAACATTCATTCTTACCCTACCTTGTTTGGCATACGATATTTCCCCGGTTTCTTCTGATATAATTACTGCAACAGCATCGGTCGTTTCAGAAACGCCAATACCCGCACGATGCCTTAACCCAAACTGTGAAGGCAATTGATCGTTATCGGTTAAAGGCAAAATACAACTCGCACTTTTGATTTTGTTTTCAGAAATAACTACAGCACCATCATGCAGCGGACTGTTTTTCTGAAAGATACTTTCCAGCAAACGTTTCGATATTTTGGCGTCAACAAGTTCACAGCTATTGGCAAAAAATTGCTCGTCGTAAAACTTAACAAATACCATTAACGCACCTGTTCGGGTTTTTTTCATGCTTTTACAGGCATCAATAATTGGCTTTATGCGGGTTAAATTATTCCTTTCAATTTCTTTTCTGCCAAATAAATATCCCCACCAGGCTTTGTTTTTCTGTAAAAAGGCGTTTTTTCCGATCAATAAAAGGAATCGCCTGATCTCTGGGTGAAAAATTACAATCAATGCAATAATCCCCACACTCATAAATTTCTCTATGATAGCAGTTAACAATTCCATATGCAAAGCCTTTACTATCCAGTAAAAAACTGTAATAATAAACATCCCAACAAGTAGGTTGACAGCCAGGGTATTGCGGATGAGCGTATAAACGTAGTAAATTAATAAGGCTACTAAAATGATATCAACGATATCAGTTGGCGATACTTTAAGGAAATCAAAATCAAAACCTTTCATTTGTGGCAAGATAGCAAAATGGTTTTCAGTTTACAAGATGGGTTAACTGTTTAAACTGGTTATTTATAGAATGAATTCGATCAGATGAATTGATAACGCTCAACACTAAACGCTTAACCCAACATCTCTACTAAGCGCACACACTCCGCCGCTTCCCTAACATCATGTACCCTTAAAATGCCCACTCCTTTTTGTAGCGCAATGGTATTGAGTACCGAGGTTCCGTTCAGGGCCTGCGCTGCCGAAGTGCCAAGTGTTTTATAAATCATTCCTTTACGTGAGAAGCCCACTAAAATGGGAAGTTTAAAAATTTTAAAAGCTTCCAATTGATTAAGCAGCTCATAATTATGTCCGATTGTTTTTCCAAAGCCAAAACCAGGGTCAATAATTATGTCGTGAACATGCAGTGCCTTAAGAGCTGCAACTTTTTTCGCCAGGTAATCAATTACTTCCAATAACACATTGTCGTAAACAGGGTTTTGCTGCATATTTTGAGGAGTACCCTTCATGTGCATCATCATATAAGGTACCTGTAGTTTAGCCACTGTTTCGAACATCTGTTCGTCCATATCTCCAGCGGCAATATCATTAATGATATGCGCGCCGGCAGAAATCGTTTCCGCTGCTACTTTCGCCCTAAACGTATCAATGGAAATAATCGCCTCGGGAAATGTTTTTACTAAACTTTCTACTACGGGCACCAAACGGTCAACCTCTTCACTGGTAGAAATATCTTTAGCGCCAGGCCTTGATGAGTATCCGCCGATATCAATAAATGTAGCACCTTCATTAAGGAACTGGGCTGCTTTGGTTAAAGCTTCGTCTATCGATTTTGTGCGGCTATTGCTATAAAAAGAATCGGGTGTAATATTTAAAATGCCCATCACTTTTGGGCGGCTTAAATCGATAAGCTTACCTTTAATGTTTAAGCTTTGCTTGGGCTCAAAAAAGTTTTTTTCTGCCATAATAAACCCTTTCGGGATTTGGGTTTCGCTTTAAAAATGTATCTTTAGCTTTTGTTTTTTCACGACAAAAATACACTAAAAACTAAATAATTATTGGCTTTGGCACAAACAAATACCTCTACCGAATTTGATGAAGTGATTGCGGTTTGCAGATCATTATTTTTAAAAAAGACTAAAGATTATGGCACTGCATGGCGGATTTTAAGACCAAGTTCGATAACCGATCAGATTTTTATCAAAGCACAACGCATCCGTACCCTCGAAGAAAAAAAAGTAAGTAAGGTAGGAGAGGGTGTTGTATCTGAATACATCGGGATTGTAAACTATTGTATTATCGCCATGATGCAGCTCGAACTGACTGAAAGCGACCCGAATGAAATGCCTTATGCCGAAGTTGAAAAACGGTTTGAAGAAAAGGTAACGGAAACCAAAGATTTAATGTTTGCCAAAAACCACGATTATGGTGAGGCTTGGCGCGATATGCGCATTAGCTCGTTAACCGATCTGATTTTGATGAAAATTTTTAGGGTAAAACAGATAGAAGACAACGAAGGGCAAACCCTGGCTTCGGAGGGTGTTAATGCAAATTATCAGGATATGTTGAACTATTCGGTTTTTGCACTGATCAAACTCGGCGTTAAATAAATAGCGTATAGCCTTTAAAAAAATAGATACATACAGATGCGAAACATACTTTTAAGATTCTCCAGGATTTTTGTCGGTGCCTTATTCATATTTTCAGGATTGATCAAAGCAAACGATCCACTTGGCTTTGGCTATAAACTACAGGAATATTTCGAAGTTTTTCACATGAATTTCCTGAGTGGAATGGCCACTGGTATTGCTATTTTACTTTGTACTTTAGAAATTGTTCTCGGTGCCTTATTGCTATTGGGTTTCTGGAGTAAAAAGGTAGCATGGGGTTTATTGCTTCTCATCATCTTTTTTACCCTGCTCACATTTATATCTGCAGCGTTCAAAGTAGTTACCAGTTGTGGCTGTTTTGGCGATGCCATTCCGCTTACCCCATGGCAGTCGTTCAGTAAAGATTTGATCCTTTTAGCGCTAATCATTGTTATTTTCTTAAACAAGAACCTGATCCAGCCTCTATTTAAAAAAGAAACCACTCAAAGAAATATCGCTATTGCAGTAACGGTTATATCTTTAGGTTTTGGTTTATATACTTATAATGTTTTGCCGATTATCGATTTCCTGCCTTATAAGGTTGGTGCGCATCTTCCATCATTAATGGTTATTCCTCCGGGAGAAAAACCAGATGAATTTGAGATCATGTATCACTTAAAGAACAAGAAAACCAATGAAGAGAAAGATATGAGCGATAAAGCCTATCTTAAAACAGAGATATGGAAGGATAACAATTGGGAAATTATCGGCGAACCGGCAAAAAGACTGGTTAAAAAAGGTTTTGAACCTAAAATCAAAGACCTGAACATTACAGATGCTTCAGGTACCGATTATACCAAGGAACTGATCGAAAACCCTTATTATAATTTGATCTTTGTAGCCTACGATCTTCATGCTACAAACGAGGCCGCTATTGGTAAACTAAATGCCCTGGCTTTAAACGCTACGCAGCAATTTAATATCCGTACGGTTTTGCTTACTTCCAATTCGGCTCAGGATGCACAGGCTTTTATCAAAAAGAACAACCTGTTTTCGGAGGTTTTTTATGCTGATGCCGTACCTTTAAAAAGTATGGTTAGGGCAAACCCTGGGGTTTTATTGATGAGGAACGGCGTGGTAATCAATAAATGGCATTTTCACAACGTACCCACTTTCGACCAACTCAGTCGAAAATATTTCGATAAATAAATATGATCGGATACGCACTAAAAAAACTGATGTATGGGCTGCTGGTAATGGGCGGTGTAATATTGGTTGTTTTTGTGCTGTTTAATATTTTGCCTGGCGACCCTGCGCGGATGACGATGGGGCAAAGGGCCGATGTGCAATCGCTCGAAGCCGTTCGTAAAGAATTTGGTTTAGACCGGTCCAAACCTGTTCAGTTTGTTTTATACATTAACGATTTATCGCCAATTAGCATTCTGGATAACGATAGAACCAGTCAACAGAAATATCATTACGCAAAACTGATGGCTTTTGATAAAAAGGCGCTGGTGATAAAATGGCCTTATCTCCGCAGTTCTTATCAGACCAAGCGAGATGTGACGGCTATACTTTCCGAAACGGTACCGAATACCTTCATTCTTGCGCTAACAGCGATGATTTTTGCCACCATAATCGGTGTGTTTTTAGGTGTGCTTTCAGCAGTTTATAAAGATTCGTGGATTGATAAATCGGCCAATGCATTTGCCATTCTGGGTATATCAGCACCTTCTTTTTTTGCAGGGATTATTATTGCCTGGCTTTTCGGTTTTGTGTTTAGCAATTATACAGGCCTAAAAATGAGCGGCAGCTTATATTCTTACGATCCCTTTAATGGTGAGGTATTAACCTTAAGAAACCTATGGCTGCCAATGATTACCCTTGGTTTGAGACCTTTGGCGATTATTGTACAGTTAACCAGAAGCGCAATGCTGGATGTTTTGGCACAAGATTATATCAGAACGGCAAGAGCCAAAGGCTTAAGTAGAAATGCCATAATTTATAAACACGCTTTAAAAAATGCGATGAACCCGGTAATTACGGCTATTTCAGGATGGTTTGCCTCATTGCTGGCAGGTTCTTTTTTTGTAGAGTACATTTTCGGGTATAACGGATTAGGCAGAACAACAGTAACCGCTTTAGAAATGTCTGATTTTCCGGTGGTGATGGGTTCTATTCTTTTTATCGCTTTCGTATTTGTAGTCATTAATATTCTGGTTGATATTTTATATGCTTATGTTGACCCAAGAGTTAAATTAACTTAGGTTATGTGCGAAGAAGAAATTATAAATTATACTGAGCTTGCAGATCAACGCATCATCGAAATATTTAAGCTTGCAACAGTCGATATGCCCGATGCAGAGCGCTTGTTTAGTCACGTACTCAATGCACAGCATATATGGGCACAGCGGATTTCGGGCAAGAAACCACTTTATGGTGTTTGGGATATTCATCATAAGGAAAACTTTGAGCGTATTGCCATTGAAAATTTTAAGCTGATCAGGGCAGTATTGAAAGAGCGTTCTTTAGATAAGATGATTTTGTACAGCAATACACAAGGTGTTGAGTACGAAAACCGATTGGATGAAATTTTATTTCATTTATTTAATCATTCTACTTATCATCGCGGACAGGTTGTAACTTTATTGAAAAAAGAAGGTTTTACACCACCTGTAACCGATTATATTATGTTAAAACGCGACCATCTATTATAAGAGGTTGAAGCAAAAAGAGAGATACATGAAAATTTTCCTTATCGGATACATGGGCTGCGGCAAAAGTACAAAAGCTAAACAGCTGGCACATCGTTTAGATTGCCCTGTGATTGATCTTGATGCCGAAATTGTTTCAAAAACAGGTAAAAGCATTGCCGAATATTTTGCTGAATATGGAGAAAGTGGCTTTAGGGATTACGAAAGCAAAATGCTTAAAACCTTCGATTATCCAGAAACCTGTGTGGTAGCTACTGGAGGCGGATTGCCATGCTTTTTCGATAACATGGAATGGATGAATGCTAACGGCGAAACCGTTTATTTGCAAATGGAGCCGGCGGCTTTGGTATCACGTTTACATAACCGTCAAAAACGTCCCTTAATTAAAGATTTAGATGATGAGCAGCTTTTAGAATTTATTAAAGAGAAACTCAAAGAACGTGATCCTTTTTACACTCAGGCAAAACTGATTGTAGATGCATTTGACTTGGATGGGGAGAAGTTGGAAGAAGCGATTGTGAAGAATCGATAGATTAATTTGGAGCTTGGAGTTGGGCGTTTGGAGTTAATTAATCGATTAAAACAGTTAACTGATTAACTTAATAGTGATACACCTACAAACAAACTAATAACCGATAAGCTATGAATTATTAGACTATTGACAAATGAACTATTGGCTAATGAGCCACTGAACTAATTCCATCATCAATTATCCTAGCCGATAACAACGCAAGCGGAATGCCCCCTCCAGGATGCACACTACCCCCACAGAAATATAAATTTTTAACTTTCGAACTGAAATTGGGATGCCTTAAAAAGGCAGAAAACTGATTGTTGGAGCTGTTGCCATATAAAGAACCTTGATAAGAACCTGTTTTGCTTTCTATGCTTCTGGGATCTAAAATCTGCTCACAGATAATGTCTTTTTCAATATTCCTGTTTAAAATACGGCTAATCTTTTTAATGATATTTGTTCTGGCTTCTTTAATCAGCACATCCCAGTTCTGACCATTATTGGCAGGAACATTTATCATTACAAACCAGTTCTCACTGTCTGTAGGTGCATCTGCCCTAATATGTTTGCAGCTGATGTTTACGTACACCGTTGGATCGATGCTGATGGTTTTCTCTTTCCATATGGCATTAAACTCCTTTTGGTAATCCTCAGCGAAAAAGATGTTGTGCAGGCCCATATCGCTGTAATTCCCGTCCATGCCCCAGTAAAAAATCAGAGCAGAGCTACTCCGTTCCTGGTTTAATAATTTTTTAGGTTGGGCTATGTTTTTTAGTAGGTTTTTATAAGTAAACCAGATGTCGAGGTTCGAAACAACCACGTCAGCCTTGTAGTTTTTATCATTAACTTTTACGCCCTGTACTTCGGGTTTAAGTCCATTGGAATATATGATTTCTTCCACCTTTTGATTGTAATGAAACCTTATTCCTAACTCTTCTGCTAATTTTACCAGGGCAGTAACAATACTGTACATCCCATTCGTTGGAAGAAATGCTCCATAGTGATACTCGAAATGTGGAATTATATTCAATGTGGCCGGTGCCTGATAGGGATCGGAACCGTTATATGTGGCATAACGGTTAAAAAGCTGCGCTATTCTATCGTCTTTAAAGAACGATCGGTTTGCTTTTGCCTGTGTTCTAAAAGCATCAATCTGGCCAAAACGGAATATAGATTTTAAGGTGTCCCAGTGCAGGTAGCTTTTAATTTTATGCAGACTTCTTTCCAAAAATACACGGTGGGTAACCTCGTAAATGGTTTTGCTTTTGTTTAAATAGCGCTCAACCTCTTTTGCAGTTGAATCTGTTTTTTCTTCTATTTCCTTAGCAAATTCATCGAGATCTGCACGTGCGTTTAACCATAAGCCATCTTCGTAAAAATAACGGCAAATTTCTTTTAATTTTAGATATTCAAAATAATCTTCAGGGTTTTTACCTGCCAGTTTGAAGAGTTCATCCACGTACTGGGGCATGGTAAAAAGGCTCGGTCCGGCATCAAACCTGAAACCATTCATTTTTATTTCTGTCAGCTTACCTCCAGGTTTTGAATTAGCTTCAAAAACATCAACCTCATAGCCCTTTAGGGAAAGGCGGATTGCCGATGCAATGCCCGCAATTCCGGCACCGATAATTATTGCTTTTGGTTTAGACATCAATCTATTTCAACTCCTCTAAATATACCTTCGTTTGTTTTTCGATCTCGTTGGTGGCAAATTTAATGGCCGAACCAACCCTGGTGGTTTCGGATTTTACAGGAATTTTGTTTACCGTTGCCAAGGCATCAGTATACCATTTGGCCCACACTTCAATAATGTGTTTCTCATCAGCTGGGGTTTTCCCTTTTGCAATTTCTTTTTTGCTCAGTTCAAATTCAGTTTTTAATCGGGTTAAAGCATCGGTTTTAACTTGCGAAACAGTGGTTATCGCGGTATTTTCGTCTGCAGAAATCAAAGTATAGGCAGCAGTTAAACCACTTATCCCAACATTTTTCATTTCGGTTGGCGAAACTTTATCAATCCTGTCGTTATCTGTATGGTAAAATACATCGGTAAAGTGCCACATCAGTAATCCTGGGATTTTATTTTGCAGGAATGGTGTGTGGTCGCTGCCACCTTCAAACGGATTGTAGTTAACCGTCCAGTTGGCAAATTTGCCCTGTGCTTTACAGATATCGAAGATAAAATCGTTAAAATAATGCGGGAAAAGATCTTTTTCAGTAACATCGCCAGCGCCCCATTCAGTATGTTTATCCGTTCCTCTTGTCCAAATGGCTGATGGATCAGGCATTTTTTCAATCAGGAATGAGCCGCCGGTTTTTTTAGTGTCCTCGCCAACCATATCCAAACTCATTCCCCACATAATGCCTTTGGCCCGGGTGGTATCTTCGGTAATATATCTTCTTGTTGATACAATTTCGTCGCCCCATAAAAAAGTGAGGGTACGCTTAGGGCTTATCTTTTTTGCCTGATATAATGCTGCTGTTAATCTTGCCATTTCAGCTAATGTACCAACGCCGCTTGCATTATCGTTTGCACCAGGCTCCTGAACATGGGCACTGAACACAAAACGTTCATTAGGATTTACACTGCCTTTAACATTTGCTACTATGGTTAATTCTTCTGAGGGGTAAATTTTAGTCTGAATATTTACTTTCAATTTAGTCTCGCCTTTTAAGCAGGCCGCTTTTAACTTTTCTTTAGCAGCATAAGATAAAAGCAAGGTCCATACCTCACTATTGGCTTTCATGCTCCCAAACTGGATAGAAGTTTGGTGTAACTCTGGTTGGGTATACTTTGGCATCGAATAGCCAAGCACACCAATGGCTCCCGCTTTTGTAGCTATTTGAAGCAAACGTGACGGACTGTTCTCAGAAAATAGGATTTTTCCTTTAAGGTCCATTTTCTCTATTTCAGCTGGAATTATTTTTTCTATAAAAACCACATTAGCTCTAACACCTTCTGTAACTGTTGATCCGCAATTGATTGGAATCATGTTGCGGTTAGTTTGGTAAGAAATGAGTGGTTTTGTTTCTCCAACAATATCTATATTGGCATCAACGGGCTCCCAGGTGCTGTTTTTCATCGCTCTTTTTTCGATGCGATAACTTAAAGGAGCCTCAAATTCATTCTGCTTCTGTTCAACAAAACCGGCTTTTTTAAGGATGTTTTCTACGTAATGGATACTGGCATTAAAGCCTGTGTTACCGGGTACGCGGAAGTATTTTTCTACAAAAGCAGTCGTTTCATAGGCATTTTTTTCTAGGAAACCAGCCCGCGTTAGCTTGAAATATTCATCTGTCGAATTTTGTGCGTAACATCCCAATCCCGCAAAAAGCAGTGCAAAAAGTATCTTCGTTTTCATTATCGTTCGTAAAAGCGAAAGATACTAAGAATATTTAATCTTGTTTAGGCGTACCGCTTGCCAGTTTTGCGTTTCAACCCTTCGTCAACCGATAATGGGCCTGAACCTACTACCCAAAACATGATAAGAAGAAACAGCACCAAGACCGAAAACCACAATTCCGAATTCGGTGTGGAGAAACCCGGTGTAAGGTTAACAAAAAATACCGCAAACAATAAGATTGGGATCTGAATTACAACGGCAAAGCGGGTAACTAAGCCTAAAGTAATTAAAACACCCCCAACTAAATGTGCAAATGCAACAACATGAATGGCGACACTGATGAGCATGCCTGAAAAACCAAATACGTTGTTTTGTGTGATCATGTTCTGAAGAACCGAAGTGTCGCTAACAAAAGAAACACCTTTTCCAAAAATGATCAGGCCAAGTACAATCCGAAGATAATCCAGCCATTTTGAGTGATGAACATCTCCCCAATGTTCAATTTTACGGATAACGTTCATAATGAACCTCCATTTTTATGTGAATGATACTTTAAGTTACGGATTTTTATTTGGTTATCAAATAAGGAACTGAAAATCAATAGATCACGATTGTGGTTGTTGTAAAAGAAGTGATTTAACCTTTTGATGTAAAATTAACAAAAAATTAATTTATACCGTTTTGGTTTTTGGTATGAATTTAGTATTATTGCTTAAATAGATAGGTTTTTTATCATGAGCAAAGAAATATTAGAGTTTTCTGTACTGGTGGATGAAAAATTTGACCTAAAATTTAATTGGTTAGATGGCTTTTGGGGCGCGGCATTTAAATTTTTTGGAAAATAATTTTAAATCGAAAATATGCTAAATCAGTCGTTTTAGACTGAGCGGAAAAATATTGCCTAATCTTTCTGGTAAACCATTTATCTATCTGGATCATTTATCCTACTTTGGTCTTTAGCTTTTCAGCTATTTATATTCATTCTGATTTTTGTGTTTCAGCTTTATTGTTTAGCCTTTGGTCTTTCCTCTTTCAGCTTTTAGCTTTATCTTTGCAAAATAATGAGTAGAAGAAAACCTGGTACGGTAACTATTGTTCCAAACGTACATATAATCGATATTGCTGAAGAGGGAAAAGGTGTTGGCAAGGCTGACGAATTGGTCATTTTTGTTGATAAAGCCGTTCCTGGTGATGTGGTGGATGTTCGGTTGACCAAAAAGAAAAAGAATTTTGCTGAAGCAATCATTGATCAGCTTCATGAAAAATCAGCGTTGCGTACTGATCCTTTTTGTCCTCATTTCGGAACCTGCGGCGGTTGCAAATGGCAGCATATGGGTTACGATGCTCAATTGAAATTTAAGCAGAAAAATGTTGAGGCAGCTTTACAGCGTTTAGGTAAAATAGATACCTCAGGAACAGAACCTATTTTAGGTTCAGAAAAAAACAGGTATTACCGAAATAAATTAGAATTTACTTTTTCGAACAAACGTTGGTTGGAAAAAACCGATGTAGAACGCGATGAAGATTTTGACATGAATGCACTGGGTTTTCACGTACCATTGCGTTTTGATAAAATTTTAGATATCGAGCATTGTTATCTACAAGATGAGCCTTCTAATTCGATCAGAAACGCTGTCCGTAAATATGCCTTAGAAAATGACCTGTCGTTTTACGATCTGCGTAACCATGAAGGCGTTTTGCGTAACCTGATTATCCGTACTTCTAGCACAGGAGAGGTGATGGTTGCTGTGGTATTTGCTTATCCGGAACAGACACAAGTTGATGGCTTGATGGGTTTCCTTAAAAATGAATTTCCACAGATTACCTCTTTGCTGTATATCGTTAACCAAAAAAAGAATGACACTATTTTCGATCAGGATGTGGTGGTTTTCTCAGGTCCCGATCATATTTTCGAAGAAATGGATGGCATCCGTTTTAAAATTGGGGTGAAATCTTTTTATCAGACCAATTCTGAACAAGCCTTCGAGCTATATAAAATCACCAGGGATTTTGCCGGATTTAAAGGTGATGAACTGGTTTATGATTTATACACTGGTGCCGGGACGATTGCAAATTTTATTGCCAAAAACGTAAAGCAGGTAGTTGGGGTAGAATATGTACCAACCGCTATTGAAGATGCAAAGTTTAACTCAGCGCTAAATGGCATCGATAATACAATTTTCTATGCCGGAGATATGAAAGATATTCTTACTTCAGAATTTATCCTGGCACATGGTAAACCAGATGTGGTCATTACTGATCCGCCACGGGCTGGTATGCATACAGATGTAGTACAGAGATTGCTTGAAATGGAGTCTGAAAAAATTGTCTATGTAAGCTGTAATGCAGCCACACAGGCAAGAGATTTAGAATTATTGAAAGAAAAATACGATGTGGTGCGCATTAAACCTGTAGATATGTTTCCGCACACGCAACACGTAGAAAATGTAGTATTGTTAAGGTTAAAGTAATAAAATGATTGAATGAGAGAAAAATTGAATGAAAGAATGGGGCAATTTGCCTTTGACATTCAACTATTCACTCATTCAAAATTCAATCATTAGTTAAGGTATGGATAGAGAAGAATTATTAGGCGCAACGCCCGAAGAGAACGGAACACCACAAAAAAAGCAGGAAAGTCCGCTGGTAAGTTTAGAAAAAGACTTAGAATTTTACGCTGATGCGATTAAAGAAGTAGCAATCGAGATTATGGTGGAAGGCATTTCTGCCCATCCAATTTTTATTGCACATCAGCATGAGGTGAACATTGGCGAACTTATCTTAAATAAAGAAGAACTTAATACCGATTGGACCATACAAGCCTCTACGTTAGAAGAATTTGTAGAAAAAGGAATCATCAGCAAGGAAAAAAAAGAGCCCTTCTTAAAAGTATATAAAAAACCGGAAGATTTTATGTGCGTATTCGTAATTGTTCCTGAAGGCGCCAACTTTATTTACTATCCGTACAAAAAAAGGTAGAGGATAGAAAGGTTGATGATTCCCTCCCTAAGCCTTTAATGATCAGAATCTGTGTAATCTATTAATCTGTGCAATTACCGAATAAAAAACGCCGCTTTGTATCCACAAAGCAGCGCGTTATTATTAACTAAACTAAACTTTTAATTTACGTGGTGTACATCTCCACTTTTTGAGCTTGATGTTTTCTTGAGTGAAGCATTTCCCTTATAACTTACATCGCCACCACCACTTGCACTGGCCTCTAAGCCTTTATTTACATAAAGATTTACATCAGAACCCCCAGAAGCCTGTACCTTTGCATAATCTGTAATTAATTCATAAGCATCGATATCGCTACCTCCACTAGATTGAATGGTCATGTTTTCTGCTTTGCCTTTTAAATCGAGATCACTGCCACCGCTTGATTGAATAGATAGATCGTTGCAAACAACCGTTAATTTTAAATCCGATCCTCCTGAAGAGCGAATAGCAAGTTTTTCTGTTTTAATTTGGTTTTGTGTAAAAACATCCGATCCTCCCGATGCTGCAATTGCATTTAGGGTTTTAAAACTTACATAAGCTTTAATGGTACGGTTTTTAAACATACCGCTCCAATTGATACCATCTTTAAACTTTATGGTAACATTACTGCCGCTCTGCTCAACAACAATATCTTTTAATGTTTCCGAATCAGATTTTATACTCACACTTTCACTACCGCCCTGGGTGAGGTATAAATCTATGCCACTGCTTACTCCAATGCTATTAAAGTTTTTAACGGTGAAGCTTTTAGTATCCTGCGCTTTAGCCATGTAGCTGGTTACCACGATAAATAAAATGGCGGATGATTTGATAAGGTTTTTCATAATCGTTTTTTCGTTAAATGATTCTGAAGCTATCATTACGCAGCATTTAGGCAACGATGGCTTCGATTTTGTGTTTTGGTTATAGATTAGACGCATCTCTGATGAAAACGTTGCAAACAATCGAAATTATTTTTCAAATAGTTTGAATTTCATCCTTAAAATCGTTCTTTTTGTATTCAATCCTTTTTATACAATGGCATCGCAATTACTTATTCTCAACAAGAAACAAATTCAGCAGAAAATAGATCGTATCGCTTATCAGATTTTAGAAGATAACCTGAATGAGAAAGAAGTGGTGCTTGCCGGTATTTGGGACCGTGGCTACAAACTAGCGCTAAGATTAGAAAAAGTGCTTAAAAAGATTTCGGGCTTTAAACTAACCTTACTGCGTATCGACCTGCAGAAAGAAAGTAGCAAATTGGTTGCTTCGACAGATCTGGATGAAAGCCATTGGAAAAACAAGGTGATCATTATTGTTGATGATGTATTGAACAGCGGTAAAACCCTTGCTTATGGTTTAGGTGTTTTCTTAAATACGCCACATAAAAAAATCCGTACAGTAGTTTTGGTTGATCGAAGCCATAAAATTTTCCCTATTGCCACCGATTTTGTTGGGCTTGAACTGGCTACCATCTTAAAAGAACATGTAGATGTAGTAATGGATGTGGAAGGTGAAGAAGATCGGGTTTATTTGAGCTAAGTTATAGAGATAATGGCATATTCCAAATGTGCATCTTAAGAATCCTCGTTACAAATGAGGACTATAATTCATCTGTGCTATCGTCCTTGTTTGTAACGAGGATGCACGAGAATAGCGATTTTATCGCTTTTTTTAAATCAATTCAATTTTCACCAAACCTTTAATTCCAGCATAATCTTTAGCGCTACTGTAAATGTATTGCTCGGGAAATTCAACAATACAAGCTTTAACAGGATTATCATGGATATAATGTAGTTTTTGAAAAGCATCGATTTCTTGTAAATCGATAGGGTGATTGTCGTCTTGCCAGATTTTGTGACTTTCTGCCCGATTGGTCTTTCTAGTTTCGAAACTAAACTTGTCTAAAAGCCAATCTTTCCTACTTTCAGGTATCTCTTTAATGGTAACAGCCAATTGCTTCGAAGTGAATTTTTTAAAATCTCTCAAAAAATCAGACATTTTATTTGGCTCTTTACACTTCCAATAAAATGAATGTGATTCGTCATCAGAACCCAACCATTTAATATTAATCCTTTATTCTCGATACAGTGGTTTAACGAATCGACAATTATGTTTTTATATTTTATAAGTCTATCCAACCAACTATTGTACATGTTATAAAATAAGTCTGATTTTGATCAGTAATTATATATCTGCTTCCTCCCATAATAAAATAAGATTAAATCTTTAATTAAATTATATTCTCAGTAAAGAGAATATCTGGGAGATTTATAGTGAATATAGTTATTTTATACATAAATGCGCTAATCGTACGCGTTTGTGGAGAGGATGAATGAGAATAGCGATTATATCGCTAATACTTAAATCGGTTTAAGCTATTACGCCACATTACAAATGTGGATCTCGCTAATCCTCGTTACAAACGAGGACTATAACGAGTGTATGTACAATACATTTGCAATTAACCTCAATTTTTTGCAATTTCCCGAAATGTATCAGCCTAGAAAAAATAATTTGATCTTCAGCTTTTTCTCCTGGTACATCCAGTTTATCATCAAAAAAGATTTTTCAGCTTTTAAGTATGGTGAGGTGGAGATTAAACAAGATGCGGCTATCTTGGTTTTGGCCAATCATTTTAGCTGGTGGGATGGTTTTTTCCTCTTTTACATCAACAAAAAAGTATTTAAGAAACAATTTCATGTTTTAGTGAATGCCGAAAACTATACTAAAGTTGGTTTTCTAAAGTATCTTGGTGCTTTTGCGGCCGAAAATAAAGGTAAAGATGTTTTAGAAACGCTTAATTATGCAGGCAAACTGTTAGATAACCCCGCAAATTTGGTACTTGTATTCCCCCAGGGCAAATTATATTCGAACCATCTTAAAAATATCAGTTTCGAAAAAGGAGTGATGCAGATGATCAATGCCAGTCAGAAAAAGATTAATATTATTTTTGCCGCCACCTTTATTGATTATTTTTCCAAAAGAAAGCCCTCAGCTTATACTTACTTGCAGCATTGGGAGAATGAAGAATATGTAAGTTTACAATTACTAAAAAGCGCTTATAATAAACATTACGATCAGTCTGTTGTTAAACAAACTCAGCTAATTGAATGACAATTTTTATTTACGCCGTTTTAATTTTCCTGGTGATCCGGTTTTCGGTTACTGTTTTCAATTTCCTTTCTAATCCTAAGTTGCCGAGAGTGGTTAAACACTATCATGATAAGGTTTCGATCTTAATTCCTGCACGAAATGAAGCAGCGGATATTTTAGAATTGCTCGTTTCGATAAAAAACCAGGACTACACCAATTATGAAGTTATTGTTTTGGATGATAACAGCGATGACAATACTTTCGGTGTAGTCGAAAATTTTTGTCTTACGAACCCGCAATTTAAAGTGGTAAGCGGTAAAGCGTTACCTCAAAACTGGCTTGGGAAAAATTATGCCTGCCACCAGCTTAGCGAATTGGCTACAGGGAAATATCTTTTGTTTATCGATGCAGACGAATCAGTAAAAAGAGGATTGATCAATAGCCTGATCAACCGGATGGAAATCGGAGGGCTGGCTTTGTTAAGTGTTTTTACCAACCAAACTATAAAATCGATAGGCGAGTGGTTAACAGTGCCCTTAATGCATTTTATACTGCTAAATTTATTGCCTTTGCGATTGGTTAAACTTTCGAAAAATCCAGCATTTTCAGCAGCAAGTGGACAGTGCATGTTTTTTAATGCCAATAATTACAAAGAAAACCATTGGCATGAGCGGGTTAAACACCAGGTTGTGGAAGATGTGGAGATTATGAAGTTGGTAAAACAAGAAAAATTTAATGCAGAGGCCCTTTTAGCCAACGGACTGATCTATTGCAGGATGTACAAAAATTTAGGCGAAAGCTTAAACGGTTTTAGTAAAAACTTACTGGCGGGTTTTGGTAATAACATCATAATATTATTACTTTACCAGCTTTTGGTAACTGTAGGACCAGTAATTTTAATCTTAAACTTTAATATTGCTTTACTTGTATTACCATTAACTTTAATAGTATTAACTAGAATGATGATCTCCTATTTATCGGGGCAAAATGTTTTGATAAATCTGATTTTACATCCTTTACAGATGTTATTCTTCTTAATAATTTCATTCATTTCTATAAAAAAACATATTTTTAAAACGAGCACATGGAAGGGCAGAACGATCAAAACGATTTAAAGGTTAAAAGGATTGCAGTTGCAATAATTGTCGTTTTTCATATGGTTGGCTTGCTTGGCTTCTTAATTCCTGTTGCCCAGCCTTATTTTATCAAACTGGTTCCCTTTCATTTGTTGCTGATGTTTGCCGTAATTGTTTTTTCGTACAATGCCGATGTGAAACGTTTATTGTTACTGGTTTCGGGTGTATTTCTCTGTGGCTTTTTAGTCGAGGTACTAGGCGTTCATACCGGAAAGATATTTGGCAGCTATTATTACGGCGATACATTGGGCTACAAAGTTGCTGCGGTTCCATTACTAATGGGTGTAAATTGGGTAATCCTTATTTTCAGTGTTGGGCAAATGATGAAAAGTATGAAAATCAGGCATAGTATTCTGGCTTCTGTTCTCGGCGCTTTTATACTGGTAGGTTTCGATTTCTTTTTGGAACCTGTGGCCATGAAATTTAACTACTGGCAGTGGGACTGGCATGAAATCCCTGTTCAGAATTATGTAGCGTGGTTTATTGTTTCGGTAATACTATTAAAGTTTTACTATGCTTTGGGCTTAAAGCAACAAAAATATATTGGTACTGTAATGTTCGTTTCACAGCTAACCTTTTTTGTTGTCTTATACATGACAACCGGAACAAATATTTTTGCTTAATTTTGTATCGCAATGGGTTACAACTTACAGGTCAACATCGATAAATCATCAGGCTTTTGCTTTGGCGTAGTATATGCCATAGAAATGGCCGAAGATATTCTGGATAATGAAGGTTATTTATATTGCCTTGGCGATATTGTGCATAATGATGAAGAAGTAGAGCGTTTAACCAATCGCGGATTAAAAATCATCGATCACGAAGTATTAAAAAACTTAAGGGACGAAAAGGTTTTAATCAGGGCTCATGGCGAGGCGCCATCAACCTATCAGCTGGCTTTAGAAAATAACCTGACTTTAATAGATGCTTCATGTCCTGTTGTGCTGAAATTACAGAACAGGATTAAAAATTCACATGATGACGATGAGCAAGTACTTATTTTTGGTAAGCACGGGCACGCCGAGGTAATCGGATTACAAGGTCAAACAGATGGTAAGGCAATTGTTTTTCAGGATCTGGCCGAACTGGATAATGTAGAATTGCCTGCTAAATTTACCCTATATAGTCAAACCACTAAAAGCACCGATAAATTCTATCACATTAAAGATGAATTATTGAGTCGTGGTTATGAAGTTAAGGCTAACGATACCATTTGCAGGCAAGTATCTAACCGTTACGAAGAGCTGGAAGATTTTGTAAGTCATTATGATAAAATCATTTTCGTATCGGGCAAGAAATCTTCTAACGGAAAAGTGCTGTACGATGTTTGTAAAAAATACAACGATAATTCTTATTTCATTTCGAATGTTGAAGAGTTAGATCAAACCTGGTTTAACGAAAACGATAAAGTTGGCATATGCGGTGCTACGTCTACACCAATGTGGTTGATGGAAAAGGTAAAGGCTGCGTTAGAGCGGTATTAGCTTGTAAGAAGATCTGAATAGCTATTAATGATGGATTTATATAGTAGAATCGTCATCTCGACTGGAACGCAGTGGAATGGAGAGATCTGCTTAGATAGATCTCTCGACTTCGTTGCACTTCGCTCGAGATGACGGTCATATCTAGTAATATAATATAAATTGAAAAAGATAAACCTACATATCGGAATTCTGGTTGCGTTAACCGTAATTGTTTGTTGGTTTGTTTCTCTTTATTTCTTGCTTACATGGGATTTTGCCTGGAGCAATCCCTTAGTTTATCTGATGATTGTTGTTCAAATGCATTTGTACACGGGTCTGTTTATTACCGCCCACGATGCGATGCACGGAACGATATCGCCGAACAAAAACGCAAATAATTTTATTGGCTATCTTTCCGTTTTTCTCTATGCAGGTTTTTTTTATAACCGTTTGTATGCGAAACATCACCAGCATCACCGTCATGTGCATACCGAAAACGATCCGGATTTTGCGCCGCATGGCTTTTGGAAATGGTATTTCCGTTTCATGCTAAATTATGTTACAATAATTCAATTGGTAATTATGGCCATAGCTTATAATGTGTTGAAAATCTGGATTGATGAAAAAAACCTGCTGTTGTTTTGGGTACTGCCATCCTTATTAAGCACTTTTCAGTTATTTTATTTCGGAACCTATTTGCCGCATAAGGGGGAGCACGATAATGAATATCATTCTTCTACCTTACAGAAAAATCATTTTGTTGCCTTTATTACCTGTTACTTTTTTGGCTATCATTTAGAACATCACCAAAAACCAAGCATGCCTTGGTGGCAACTGCATAAAATGAAGCGATAGTCGAGGTCGTGGTGTCAGATGTTACCATCCGACACTAATTAATATCCAAATAATATTTTACTTGTTCGAATTGCCAGATAGTAACATCAAACAGCATACTGATGAATTTACAGGCTATTGCTCGATAGCTTGTGGAAGTATGAAATAACACTTTTTGACTAAAAAATGTTTGCAATCACATTTTAAGCATAGGGAAAAAACAATAAAAAGGCGATATTTGCGCCACGAAACATATTCTTTATAGATGAGCAAAAAGGGGATTTTACTGGTAAATTTAGGAACACCTGATAGTCCGGCAACGGCAGATGTTAAAAAGTACTTAGATCAATTTTTAATGGACGAGCGGGTAATCGATATCCCTAAGTTAAACAGGACATTATTGGTAAAAGGTATTATTGTTCCTTTCCGTAGTCCTAAAACAGCAAAATTGTATAAAGAAATCTGGAACGAAAATGGTTCACCGCTATTGTATTACAGCCGGTTACAGGCTGAAATGCTGCAGGAAAGATTGGGAGACGATTATCATGTAGAGCTGGCCATGCGCTACCAAAGCCCATCTGTTGCATCGGCGTTAGCCAATTTAAAAGCAGGTTTAGTAGAGAGCATCCAGGTTATTCCGATGTTTCCTCAATATGCCTCTGCAAGCACAGGGTCGGTAATGCAACTGGTAATGGAGCTGGTGAGCAAATGGCCAACGGTTCCACCAATATCATTTGTTAATTCATTCCATGATAACGAATTGATGATTAAAGTTTTTGCAGAAAATGCCAAAAAACATCATGTAGAAAGCTACGATCACGTATTGTTCAGCTTCCATGGCTTACCTGAACGTCAATTGTTAAAATGCGATCATACTGGAAGTTACTGTTTGAAAAGCGCCGATTGCTGCCAGACATTAAACGATACCAATAAATTCTGTTATTCTGCACAAGGACATGATACGGCCAGATTAATTGCCAAAGAATTAAATCTGTCAAAAGATCAATATACCGTTTGTTTCCAATCGCGCTTAGGAAAAGAGCCATGGGTACAACCCTATACTACCGATGTGCTGAAGAAATTAGCCGGCGAAGGCAAAAAACGTCTTTTGGTTTTTAGCCCTGCTTTTGTGGCAGATTGTTTAGAAACGCTTTACGAAATCACGGTAGAATATCACGAAGAATTTAAAGCTTTAGGTGGTGAACATGTTCAATTGGTAGAAAGTTTAAACGATAGTCCGGTGTTTATCGAGGCTTTGGCTGGAATGGTTAAATAGTTTAAATATGGCGAGCTTTATTATTTTAATGGGTGTTTCGGGAAGTGGTAAAACAGTAGTTGGTAAAGCTTTGGCCCCGAGAATAAATGCTGAATTTATAGATGGCGATAACCTGCATTCGCAACGTAATGTAGATAAAATGGCTGCCGGAATTCCGTTAACAGATGCTGATCGTTTAGATTGGCTGCAATTGATTGCGAAGGTTGGTCGCGAACATGTTGCTCATGGATCGACATGCATTATTGCCTGTTCTGCATTGAAAAAATCTTACCGCGATTTGCTAAGAACAGATAATACATCAATCCGCTTTGTTTATTTAAAAGGAAATTTCGATTTAATCCACGATCGGATTGCTAAGCGATCTCATCAGTACATGCCTTCTAGTTTATTAAAAAGCCAGTTTGAAACATTGGAAGAGCCTCAGGCTGATGAACAGGATGTGATAACGGTTTCAATTGATCAGGATATTCCCCAGATTGTGGAAGAAATTGCTAAGGCTGATCTGATTTCGTAATCATCGAAATAATCTGATCGGTTGCCCCTTTTTTATCTGTAACATATCTTTTGGCCTGCGCTGCGGCATCTTCATTTTTGGCAAAATCCTCAAAAGCACCGATTAATTTCTCAACAGTAGAAATGCTTTTGGCTGCACCTATAGCAATTAGATCTTTGGCTTCCTGAAATTTATCATATTTCGGGCCGAAAATTACAGGCAAACCAAACGCTGCGGCTTCTAAAGTGTTGTGTATTCCTGTTCCAAAACCGCCACCAATATAAGCTACATTTCCGTATTGATAGAGAGAAGAAAGCATGCCGATGTTGTCTATAATGAGCGTTTGGTGTTCGGCGTTTGGCGTTTGATTAGACGAGTTGAAAATTGAAAACCGCACACTGCCAACTGAAAACTGTTTCTCGATACTTTCAATATGGCTTTCGTGGATCTCGTGTGGCGCGATAATAAACTTCCAGCTGGGATATTTTTCAGGTAAAGCCGATAATATTTTTTCATCTTCAGGCCAGGTACTTCCGCAAATCAATGTGGGGGAGTTGCCAATAAAACTTTCGATTTGGCTAAGCTGTTTGGGCGATTGCGCATTTTCGTAAACACGGTCGAAACGGGTATCGCCATTTATCGTGACATTATTTAATCCGATCGATTTTAAAAGATTTTTACTTTCTTCGTTTTGCACAAAAAAGTAAGTAACAGATTTTAAAATATTGCGGTAAAAGCCACCATACCATTTAAAAAATGCCTGGCTTTCTCTAAAAATACCAGAAATCACATATAAAGGAATTTCGCGGTCTTTTAATTCTTTAAAATAAAAATGCCAAAATTCGTATTTGGTAAAAATGGCCATTTCGGGATTAATGCTTGCTATAAAACGTTTGGCGTTGGCTGCGGTATCAATAGGAAGATAAAATACATCTGCAAGGGCATAATTTTTCCGGATTTCGTATCCCGAAGGGGAGAAAAAAGTAACTACGATTTTTTTAGCTGGATAAAGCGATTTTAGTTTTTCTAAAACCGGTCGGCCCTGTTCAAATTCTCCTAAAGAAGCAAAATGAAACCATATGTGTTTTTCGCTCGGATTAATTTTCTGAGCAATTTTTGTATAGCTATTTTTACGGCCATTTATAAACAGTTTAGCCTTAGGATCGAATAATGAAAATGTCCTGATAAGCAAAGTGTAAAGCCGAATTCCGATTATGTAAAGCAAAAGCATTAGTGTAATTTCATATCTTCGTGCCAAGATAAAACGAATATATTTAAAAAGCTTAAAAATATATGGAGTCGTCGCAATTTGGCCTATCGTTCAATACTATAAATAGACAGGTCGTGATTACTCCATAAGTTGCGAAAAGTAACCGAGCTTACGAGCTCATTAAAACCGTTAAGAAACAATTTAATATTGTTTAATAAATTATAACAGATGAAGATAGCCGTTATTGGTACCGGATACGTAGGTTTAGTTACCGGAACCTGTTTAGCAGAAACAGGAAATGATGTAATATGTGTTGACATTAATGAAGCGAAAGTAAAGCAGATGCAGGCTGGCGAAGTACCGATTTACGAGCCTGGTTTAGATCTTTTGTTCCATAGAAATATAGAACAGGAAAGGTTGACTTTTACAACAAATCTTGCAGATGCTGTAAAAGATGCGCAGATTATTTTTATGGCTTTGCCAACGCCTCCGGGTGGAGATGGTGCTGCTGATCTTTCTTATATTTTAGGCGCTGCAAAGGATATTTCAAAACTGATTACCGAGTATAAGGTCATCGTAAATAAATCAACGGTTCCGGTTGGGACGGCCGATAAGGTAAAGGCTGTTTTTGCCGAAAATACTTCGATTGAAGTAGATGTGGTATCCAATCCTGAGTTTTTAAGGGAGGGTGTAGCAGTTGATGATTTTATGAAACCTGACCGCGTGGTTTTAGGAACTAAAAGCGAAAGAGCGAAAAAGCTGATGGCTGAATTATACGGTCCTTATGTACGTCAGGGGAATCCAATTCTTTTTATGGACGAGCGTTCTTCTGAATTGACTAAATATGCGGCAAACTCTTTCCTTGCCACCAAAATTACCTTCATGAACGAGGTCGCCAACCTTTGCGAACTTGTAGGTGCTGATGTTGATTCGGTAAGAAGGGGCATAGGTTCTGATGACCGTATCGGTAAACGTTTCCTTTTTCCAGGAGTAGGTTACGGCGGTTCATGTTTCCCTAAAGATGTTCAGGCACTGGTAAAATCATCTGATGATTATGCCTACGATTTTCAGATCCTGAAATCGGTAATGGAGGTTAATGAAAGACAAAAAACAATCCTGGTTGACAAAGTGATTAAATATTATAAAGGTGACATAAAGGGCAAACATTTTGCACTTTGGGGCCTTGCTTTTAAACCAGAAACCGACGATATCCGCGAGGCACCGGCCTTATATATTATTGATGCGCTGGTTAAGAACGGCGCAACCGTTACCGTGTTCGATCCAGAGGCAATGACAAATGTTAAAAACATTATTGGCGATCAGGTAAACTATGCTAAAAACCAATACGAAGCTTTAGAAGGTGCTGACGCACTGTTGATTGCAACAGAATGGTCGGTTTTCCGTAACCCTGATTTTGAAAAAATTGATAATATCTTAAAAAATAAAGTGGTTTTCGATGGCAGGAATTTGTACGATTTGCAAAAAATGATCGATCTTGGCTATTATTATAACAGCATAGGTAGAAAACTAATAGATTAAAATGGGTCAGAAGAGAATATTGATTACAGGTGCAGCCGGATTTTTAGGTTCGCATCTTTGTGATCGTTTTGTGAAAGAGGGTTATCACGTTATCGGAATGGATAACCTGATTACAGGCGATATGGCAAATATCGAACATCTGTTCAAGCTGGAGAATTTCGAATTTTATAACCACGATGTTTCCAAATTTGTACATATTCCAGGTAAACTTCACTACATTTTACACTTTGCTTCACCTGCAAGTCCGATCGATTATCTTAAAATCCCGATCCAGACACTTAAAGTAGGTTCTTTGGGTACCCATAATCTTTTAGGTCTTGCCAGAAATAAAAATGCAAGGATGCTGATTGCATCAACTTCAGAAGTATATGGCGATCCAAATGTGAATCCTCAGCCAGAGGAATATTGGGGTAACGTAAATCCGGTTGGTCCACGTGGCGTTTACGATGAAGCCAAACGTTTTCAGGAAGCCATAACCATGGCCTACCATACTTTTCATGGTGTAGAAACCAGAATTGTAAGGATCTTTAACACTTATGGGCCCAGAATGCGCCTGAATGATGGCCGTGTTTTACCTGCTTTTATCGGGCAAGCTTTAAGAGGCGAAGATTTAACTATCTTTGGCGACGGAAGTCAGACACGTTCTTTCTGTTATGTTGATGACCTGATTGAAGGAATTTATCGTTTATTGATGAGTGATTATGCGCAGCCGGTAAACATTGGTAATCCGGATGAAATCACCATCAAGCAGTTCTGTGAGGAAATTATCAAACTTACCGGCACCACGCAGAAAATTGTTTATAAAGAACTTCCGCAGGATGATCCTAAACAGCGCAGACCCGATATTACCAAAGCGAGAGATATATTGGGATGGGAGCCAAAAGTAGGCCGTGCTGAAGGATTGAAGATTACATACGAATATTTTAAATCATTGCCTGCAGAGGCTTTGGAGAAGATAGATCATAAAGATTTTACCACATTTAACCGTTAAAATGGCAAAAATACTAGTTACTGGTGGAACAGGATACATAGGTTCGCACACAGCAGTAGAGTTACACAACGCAGGATACGAAGTCGTAATTGTAGATAACCTTTCTAATTCGAACATTAAAATTTTAACCCAGCTTCATGCCATCACTGGCAAATGGTTCGATTTTCATGAAATCGATCTACAGGATGATAGAGCAGTTCAGGAATTTGCAGAAAACCATACCGATATTGATGGAATTATCCATTTTGCAGCATCAAAAGCTGTTGGCGAATCGGTAGAACAACCCTTAAAGTATTATAAAAACAATTTTTACGGTTTAATTAACCTGTTAACTTCGTTTAACAGGAAGATTAATTTTGTGTTTTCTTCATCTTGTACCGTTTATGGTCAGCCAGAAACTTTACCCGTAACTGAGGCTGCACCAGTACAGAAAGCTGAATCTCCTTACGGAAATACCAAGCAGATTGCCGAGGAAATATTAGCAGAAACAGCTGCAGTAACACCTGATTTAAATGTAATTGCTTTACGTTATTTTAACCCGGTTGGTGCACACGAAACTGCTTTGATCGGTGAACTACCAAATGGTGTTCCTGCCAATCTTGTCCCTTTCATTACGCAATCGGCTATTGGCAAACGTGGTCCGATTACTGTTTATGGCGACGATTACAATACGCCTGATGGTTCTGCCATCCGCGATTATATTCATGTGGTTGATCTGGCAAAGGCACACGTTGCAGCGATTAAGAAACTGGAAGAAGGAAATCCTAACGGTAATTACGATGTTTTCAATATCGGTACCGGTAAAGGCTCTTCAGTTTTAGAAATTATTGCAGCTTTCGAAAAAGTGAACGGAGAGAAACTTGAGTATAAAATCGGTCCAAGAAGGGCAGGTGATATTGTTCAGATTTATGGCGACGTTCAAAAATCGAATAAAGAACTGGGCTGGAAAGCCAATCTTGATATCAATGAGATGATGCGCTCTGCATGGGAGTGGGAAAAATATATCAAGGCTAACCCTTTTTAAATGAAGTTATCGGAGCACAAAGATCTAAAAACTGCTATAACAGAATTGCCTGTCAAAGAAAAAGACAAGCTATTGCTGCGTTTGGTGGCCAAAGATAAAGTGCTTACAGAGCATCTTCATTATAAATTATTAGAAGATGAAACCGATTTGGAAGATCGGAAGGAGAGGATTAAAGCCGATGTAGAAGAACAGGTTCTGGAACTGAAAAAACTAAATGCCAAAGAGGCATTGGTAAAGGTTCGGAAGATGATCACCTCGGTTAATCATTTTTATAAAGTGACAAAAGATCCTGTTGGGGAGGTAGAATTGAAACTATTTATCCTCAATGCCATCCCTTTTGATTATAAGAAATCAATTTTTGGTTATCGCGATTTTATGATGCTTTTCAGTATATTTTACTTAAAAACTGTCGCGGTAACCATAAACAAATTCAAAAAACTGCACGAAGACTTGCAGTTTGATTTAAGTGAAGACTTAAATAATTTGCTCGATAAAATCTATTCCTCTAAATTAGCTGGTGCAGCAGAGGCAAGTAATTTGCCAAAGGAGATAAGTTAAAGCTATGATCTATCAGTATGTTCGGATTATTTAAAAAGAAAAAAATAGCACCCGAATTTAATTTCTCTGGTATCGGCACAGATATGCACTCGCACATTATTCCAGGGATTGATGATGGCGCACAAACGTTAAAAGATTCTCTTCTTTTGGCTAAAAAATTTAAAGATTTGGGTTATAAGAAGCTAATCGCCACTCCGCACATCATGGCCGATTATTTTCGGAATACGCCCGATACCATTAACCATGGATTGGACACGTTAAGAAAAGGTTTACAGGAAATCGAACTCGATCTGGAGGTTGATGCCGCTGCCGAATATTATCTGGATGAAACCTTAGAGAAAAAAATCAGACAGAAAGAGGTTTTAACTTTTGGTAATAATTATCTTTTGTTTGAATTATCATATATAAACGCCCCTCAAAACCTGATCGATTTTATAAAAATGATGCAGGATGCCGGATACAAACCTGTGCTGGCGCATCCTGAGCGTTATCCTTACTACTACAATTCTTTCGAAAGCTATCATCAGATCAGAGAAACCGGCTGCCTGTTGCAGGTAAACGGTATTGCTTTAGCGGGTTATTATGGCGCTGGTGCAAAAAAAGTAGCAGGAGAAATGGTCGAAAACCACATGGTCGATTTTGTAGGCAGCGATATGCACCATTTAAAACATGCTGCGGCGCTCGAAGATAGTCTTGGTACGCCCTTAATGCAACAACTGCTTACCCAGTCTCAATTGAATAACGCATTGCTTTAAGGTTCATTAGCTCATTTGTCATTCGTTCATTGGTTTTGCAAGCAGCCAATTGTAAGTCTCGTCATCCTGAACTTGTTTAGGTTCTACAGCGGAGTAAATCCAGATAGACTAACCGCTAAACTTTCTAGTTAACCGATTTAAAAAATCACCAATTAGATGTATTAACCAGCAAGCGATTAATTATGTACTAATGAACCATTGACCATTGACTAATGAACCAATGCCCAATGAACCAACTCTATTCGTACCTCAAGGCTTCTACAGGATCTAGTTTTGATGCCTTTTTAGCAGGATAATATCCAGATAGAATTCCTACAAGTACACATAATACAAAACCGCCAATAATAAACAGCCAGGGGATTAAGAATGCGCCACCCATGGCCAGTGAGATCAGGTTCCCTAAAACTATTCCCAGAAAAATACCTAAAGCACCACCCATTAAACAGATTACTACGGCCTCGATCAGGAACTGGCGGCGAATTACCTTCGGGTTTGCGCCGATGGCTTTACGGATACCAATTTCGCGTGTACGTTCAGTAACCGAAACGAGCATGATATTCATTAAGCCGATTGAGGCTCCAATTAGGGTAATAACTCCAATGGCAACACCACCAATAGCCACAAAAGCCAGATTTTCGAATAAAGTTTGAGCAATAGCATCACTTTTGGTAATCTCGAAATTATTGGTTTCATTCACCTTTACCTTGCGGATATTTCTGAATAGCGCAGTAGATTCACCAATAATGTTTTCCTGCATCTCATTACTGGGTACCATTACCGTTATGGTGTAAGATGGATTGGCATTGGCGTTAATCTGTTTGGCTTTTAGCAAAGGCACATAGACAGCCCTATCGCCGCTAAAGCCCATACTCGATCCTTTTTTCTCCAATATACCTACAATTTTAAAACGGTTATTACCTACATTGATCAGTTTATCTAACGGATCGGAGTCTTTAAATAATTTTTCAACCACTTCGCCACCAACAATGCAAACGTTGCTTCCGAGCTGTATTTCGGAAACACTAAAATTTCTTCCCTGTGATAAATTTAATCCCTGAGAGGCTAAGCCATTTTCATCTATACCCTGAACATTGATGTTGGGATTGGTTTTTAAACTCCCGTATTTTACGGTAGAACCACCGCTGGCAAAAACACTTACGGCAACAGTTGCAGGGGTATTCAGGCTATCTTTAAATTTAACGGCATCTTCATAGCGGATGGCTTTAAAAGGTTTTGGGCGTTTGCCATTGCCAATTCTAATTCCGGTACCGCGGTTTCTGATGGTAAAAGAGTTGGCCCCCATGCTACTAAAAGCATCGGTCATACTTTTCTTTACAGCATCAAGAGTGGTTAAAATCCCAACCAAAGCCATTAAACCAATGGCAATTATTAAGGCGGTAAGCATAGTACGCAAGCGGTTCGCTTTAATGGATTCTAATGCCAGTCTGATGTTTTCTCTGTAATTCATTTAGTATTGCGATAAGCGTTTGGCGGGCAAAGCTTGTAAAAATAAAAAAAGTCCCGATGTTTAGACAAGGGGACCGTACTATATGTTACAATAATATTTTATTTATGCCGAGAAACTCGTACCACAACCGCAGGTGCTGGTTGCGTTAGGATTAACGAAGGTGAAACCACGCGAATTTAATCCATCCTGCCAATCGATCATCATGCCCATTAAGTACATCTGATGTGCTTTGTTCATAAAAACCTTAATACCATCAATAAAATACTCTTGATCGCCTTCTTTTCTCTGATCGAAACCTAAAATGTAATTCATGCCAGCACAGCCGCCACCTTCTACGCCAACACGTAAACCATAATCTTCACTGATCTCCTGCTGATCCTTTAATTTATATAACTCTTTAGCTGCTCCTTCAGAAAAAGTAACTGGTGCAAATGCTGTATCAACTGTTGTGCTCATGTTATTTAAATTTTATCTGTTACAAATATAAATAATAATGCACATTTTTGCTTTTAACGGTCCGTTAATATTACCGTAATTAAACAATACTTATGAATACCCAACAAATTTTAGTTGACATAGTGATCTTATTTGCAGGCATTTTCATTGCATTAATGGCTGTTTATTATATTTTAAAGAACGATATCCAGCGTTTCTTTAACTTAAAAACCATCGAGCTGAACAAAGAAAGCCGGGCGCATATTTTGCCTTTGCGCTTACAGGCTCACGAGCGTTTAATCCTATTTATCGATCGTATTAACCCTGCAAATTTACTTGTTCGCCTGCATCAGCAAGGAATTGCCATTGCAACTTTACAAGCTGGCATTTTAAATGAAATCCGTTCGGAGTACCAACATAATATTACCCAGCAGTTGTATGTAGATAGTGTAACTTGGCGTGTCGTTCGTAAATTAAAAGACGATACCATTGCCATGATTAACAATGCAGTACAAGGCTTGCCTGCTGACGCAAATGGAATTGAGTTGAGTAAAGCAATTTTGCAGCACATGGCCAGTATTGATGAAAATCCTTACGATTTAACCATCGAACTGATCAAAAAGGATATTCACCAACTTTTTTGATGAGGTTAATTGGTTAATCGTTTAAATTAGTTAACCGAAATACGCAGGGTTAACCAATTAACCAGTTTCAGCAGTTATGCAGCTTTGCTGGACTAAAATCAATGACCATTGAACTAATGAACTAACCAATTATGAGCGAAAAAAAGTACACCACCACTTCAGGTATTGAAATAAAAGCGCTGTATACCGAAGCGAAGCCAATGGAAGAGCTGCCTGGAGAATTTCCTTTTACCAGGGGAATCCAGAAGGATATGTACCGCGGCCGCTTGTGGACGATGAGGCAGTATGCTGGTTTTTCAACTGCTGAAGAATCAAACAAACGTTATCATTATTTATTGGCTCAGGGAACAACGGGCTTATCTGTTGCTTTTGATCTTCCAACACAAATCGGTTACGACTCTGATCATGAAATGGCCGATGGAGAGGTTGGCAAGGTGGGGGTGGCTATCGATTCGTTAAAGGATATTGAAATTTTATTTGATGGTATCGAGCTGAAAAACATCACAACTTCGATGACGATCAATGCTACTGCTTCAATTTTATTGGCCATGTATATTGCGCTGGCTAAAAAACAAGGTGCAGATTTAAAACAGATTTCAGGGACGATACAGAACGACATCTTAAAAGAATATGCTGCAAGAGGCACATATATCTATCCGCCAAAGCAATCGATGCGTTTAATTACCGATATTTTTGAGTTCTGTAGCAAAGAAGTGCCAAAGTGGAATACCATTTCTATATCTGGCTACCACATTCGTGAAGCTGGATCAACCGCTGTACAAGAACTTGCTTTTACACTGGCTAATGGCAAAACCTATCTAAAAGCCGCTTTAGATAAAGGTTTAGATATTAATGTATTTGCGAAACGGTTATCGTTCTTTTTCAATTGCCACAATAATTTCTTTGAAGAAATAGCGAAATTTAGGGCCGCAAGGCGGATGTGGGCGAAAATTACCAAAGATTTGAGTGCCACAGATGAAAAAGCGCAGATGTTAAGATTTCATACCCAAACCGGGGGCTCAACCTTAACGGCGCAGCAACCATTAAATAATGTAATCAGGGTAAGCAATCAGGCTATGGCTGCAGTTCTTGGCGGAACCCAATCCTTACATACCAATGGTTATGATGAAGCACTTTCACTTCCGACCGAATCGGCTGCAAAAATTGCTTTACGTACCCAACAGATCATTGCCTTCGAGAGCGGCGTTACCGATACCGTAGATCCACTGGCTGGATCGTTCTTTGTGGAGAGCTTAACTGATGAAGTTGAGGCTGCGGCCTGGGCTTATATCGATCGGATAGATGCAATGGGCGGCTCGGTTAATGCCATTGAAAGCAACTATATGCAAAATGAGATTGCTGACGCATCTTACCAGTATCAAAAAGAAATCGAAAATGGCGAAAGGATCTCTGTAGGTGTAAATAAATTTACCCAAGAAGAAGAAGGCCTGACAGAGGTTTTTAATATTGATGATTCAATCCGCAAACTGCAATCTGAAAAATTAGCATATTTAAAAGCAACCCGCGATGGAGATGCTGTAGAAAAAGCATTGCAAGAGTTGGATGAAGCTGCTAAAGGCGAGAAAAATTTGATGCCGTTGATTATAGATGCCGTTGAAAAATATGCTACACTCGGCGAAATTGCAGATGTGTTTAGACGGACTTTTGGCGTTTATTAATTAACTTAACGTTCGTAGTTTTTGCGCTTTATTTCAGGATAAAATTAAAGGGACTTTGCTTTTAATAAACCTTGATAAAATGAACGAATATTTTGTTCATTGATCCTAAAATATTGAGTTAAGCTGTCGTAAAATTCATACAACAATGAGGCGAAATGAAATAAATTAATATTAATTTAAACGATCTGCTTAAATTAATATTAATTTATTTATCTTATGGCTTTGATTCTCAGTTTATTCGGGATTAAAAAAGGCTAAAACGCTTAACTAGTGCCTAAAATGGCTTAGATTTTGCTTTTTCAACAGCTATTCGAAGTGATGGGGATGTATTGATGTTAAATTATGGTTAATGTGAATAACCAGTGTTAATAAATAGTTATCAACATAAAAAATTGAGGTTAAGCGGGCTACTATATTCCTTATCAGTACGTTACGATTTATTTGAAATTTTTGTTTAAAATGTTGATAATTTTCTCAATATTCGTAGTCCCTAAACGGACCATCCCTTTAATTCGAATAGGCACTGTAAACCAATAAATTATAGAAATCGCAATGGAAAAAACTTGTACAGAAGTATGGAAGAACTGTCTTCAAATTATTAAGGATAACATTCCGAGCCAAAGTTTCAAAACTTGGTTCGAGCCAATAACAGCCCTTAAATTGGAAGGTAAGGTTTTAACTATACAGGTGCCAAGTTTGTTCTTTTACGAATGGCTTGAAGAACATTATGTAGGCTTGCTGCGCAAGACTGTAAAAAAACAACTTGGAGAGGATGGCAGGTTGGAATATAACATCGTTGTAGATAAATCATCAAACAGCGGTAATCCTTATACTACCAATATGCCCTCAAATGGAAATGGAGCGGAGGCAAAGGTACAATCGATGCCGATTCCGGTTTCCATTAATAAGGATATTAAAAACCCATTTATTATCCCTGGATTAAAAAAATTAAATGTTGATCCACAATTAAACTCTAACTATACTTTCGAAAATTATATTGAGGGAGATTGCAACCGCTTGGCGCGTTCTGCAGGTTACGCTGTAGCTGCTAAACCAGGAGGTACATCTTTTAACCCGCTAATGATTTACGGAGGAGTAGGTTTGGGTAAAACACACCTGGCACAAGCGATCGGTAACGAGATTAAGCGCAGCATGCCAGATAAGTTGGTGATCTATGTAAGCTGTGAGAAATTCTGCCAGCAGTTTGTAGATTCATTAAAAAACAACACCATTAACGATTTCGTTAACTTTTATCAGGCAATGGATGTGATCATTATGGATGATGTACACAACTTTGCAGGTAAAGAAAAAACCCAGGATATCTTCTTCCATATTTTCAATCACCTACACCAATCGGGCAAACAGGTAATCTTAACATCTGATAAAGCACCGAAAGATTTAGCTGGTTTGGAAGAGCGTTTGTTAAGCCGTTTTAAATGGGGTTTATCTGCAGATCTACAGATTCCTGATCTGGAAACACGTATTGCCATTTTAAGAAAGAAAATGTATGCTGATGGTATTGAATTACCAGGCGAGGTGGTAGAATATGTGGCACACAACATTGATAACAATGTGCGTGAGTTAGAGGGCGCTATGGTATCTCTTTTGGCACAGGCTACATTGAATAAAAAAGAAATCGATTTAGCGCTTGCTAAGCAAATGCTGAAGAACTTCATTAAAAATACTTCTAAAGAAATTTCAATGGAATACATCCAGAAATTGGTTTGCGAGTATTTCGAGGTTCCGGTTGATATGGTTAAATCGCAAACACGTAAACGCGAAATTGTTCAGGCACGTCAGATTTCGATGTACCTTTCTAAAAGCCATACTAAATCATCGTTAAAAACGATTGGTGCTTTCTTCGGTGGCCGCGATCACAGTACCGTAATTTATGCTTGCCAAACGGTAGAAGATTTAATCGATACCGATAAAAAGTTTAAAGCTTACGTACACGATATCCAAAAGAAATTAAAAATGAGCTAAACTAAGTTCAGGAACTGAAAGGTAGAAGGGTTTAAATAAAATCTTTCGTTCATGTTCAAAAGTTTATGCAAAAAAAACAAAGGCCCGATATTTTATCGGGCCTTTGTTTTGATGTGTTTTTTAAGAAAAAAATTAAAGTTTTTCCACTTCAGCTAAGCCATATAATAAGGCCGCAACATGCAATGCCTGGGCTATTTTATTGTCTTTTATCAGTTGTTTTACTTCCTCAACAGTATATTCTTCAACATTTAATATTTCATGTTCATCTAAATGCTGTTCATGCGTTTTAATACCGCCTGTTAAGAAGTAGGTGAAGGTTCTGTTGTTTGATGTTGCCGGATTAGGATAAAGCTCGGCGATAAGTTTGCAGGTTTTAAAACTGTAACCTGTTTCTTCTAAAAGTTCACGTTTAACTGCAAACTCAGGTGCTTCATCGCCATCAATTACACCACCTGGAACCTCGAGTGAAACAATATCGGCTGCATGGCGGTACTGGCGCACCATGATTATTTTTCCTGCTTCTGTTAATGCAATTGCATTTGCCCAGTTTGGATACTCTAAAACATAGTAGTCGTCTTTTATAATACCATCAGGAAGTTTAACCTCGTCTACCCTTAAGGTAGCCCACTTTTCTCTTACTAAATATCTAGAGGCAATTTTCTGCCACTTTTCTATAATCATCTATTTACATTGTTTTGTTTAGTGCCATGCGCGTGGCGTTTAGCGCAAATACTGTTGTATCGTTTTTTGACGGTGCAAGTTTACCAAATGTACGATCTTGTGCCGATCTGACAGGTATTGATAGACTAAATTCAGCTTTGGCGCAATCATTTGGTTTCTATCAGAACTTGTACCTAATTCGTAATATAAGAATTCGCTCAGGGAGTCGAGTTTTTCAGGCGGGTGGTTGCCCTCCGCTAACCAATTTTCAAAAACCGAAAGATCTTCATTTTCAAGAATTTCTTTTGGCAATTGAAAGCCGCCTTCTATGGTTTCGTCAAAAAGCTGATTGGCCTCGGCCAACTTGCCTTCTAACTTTAAGCCCATAATACGGGCCAAAACCTGTGCAAGTTTCTGTATTTCTGCAGTGATTAAATCTCTTCTGTACATTATTATTGTAATGTTTTAATCTGTTGGAAAGTTGTAACGTTCAAAAAGGAACAGATTCTCACTTATGGACTATGGACTATGGACTATGGACTATGGACTATGGACTACCAGCTTCCGCTGCTTCCACCACCGCCAAAGCTTCCTCCGCCAAAACCACCGAATCCACCGCCGCCTCCACCAGAAGAACCGCCTCCCCAGCCACCGCTGCTTCGGCCGCCACCGCCACCGCTTCCAAAAAGCATTGCCCAGAACAAAGCGTTAGATGCACCCCGACCGCCAATTACTTCGCTACCGCCCCCGCCACCTTTTCTCATGATGATGATGATGACGATTACAATAATGATAATAATCACAATACTGCCACCTCCGCCACCTTTCTTTGAAGAAGTTTTAGGACTATCATTTTTATATTCGCCTTTGGTATATTTTATAATCGAAGTCGTACCTTCATCTAAGCCGGCGTAATAATTTCCGGCTCTAAAATTGGGTTTAATGTCATTATCAATAATACGCTTGGCATAAATATCGGGCAATGCGCCTTCCAGGCCATAACCTGTTTGGATAGAAATTTTTCGATCGCCAACAGCCACAACGATCATAATACCGTTGTTTTTGCCACTTTGGCCAACTCCCCATTTCCGGCCCAGCTCAACGGCGTATTCGTTAATATCATAATCGCCTACCGATTTTAATATCGCTATGGCAATCTGTGTTGATGACGAATCATTAAAAGCCACTAATTTAGTTTCAAGTTGCTGCTTTTGATCGGCTGATAACACATTAGCGTAATCATTAACCAAAGTATTGGGTTTCTCTGGAAAATCCTGTGCAAAGCCGAAAGTGAATAATAAACTCAGTAACGAGAAAAGGAATATTTTCTTCATCGCTTATTTCTGCTCTAGATTGTCCATAAAAACGATATCATTCGGCAATTCATTAATGTCGCCTTTTTGAGGCGGAAAGAACAAGGCTAGTTTTTCTCCGGCCAATGCTACTCCCGCAATAATACCATCAGCTAAATTGCCTTTTGCAAAGTGTGCAGTCATCGCTATTTTGGCTGTTTCCCAAAAATTTTCTGGCACTACCTGGTTAATACCTACATCGCCAATAATGGCAAATTTATGATCGGCATGCGCCAGGTAAATCAGTACACCATTTCTTTTGGCTGTTTTGTCCATATCCAGCTTGGTAAAATACTCGATAGCTTTTTCGTATGGATCACCTGCGCAGTGTTTGTCAATAGCAATCCTAATTTCTCCAGATGTTGCTCTTTCTGCATCGGAGATCGCGTTTGCTATTTTTTCTTGTTCAATATCTGAAAATAACGACATGTGCTTATTTTGTATGAAGTAAAAAGGGTAATAAATGTTTAGTTAATAAACATTCACTACCCTTATATATTGTGTTGGGAATATTAAAATTCTACTTTAGGTGCATCTTTTGCAGTAGCATCGGCCTCGAAATACCCTTTAGGTTTAAAGCCGAACATGCCAGCTGTTAAATTGGTTGGGAACGATCTGATTTTGCCATTATACTCTTGCACAGCATCGTTAAAATCTTTACGGGCAACGGTAATCCTATTTTCGGTGCTTTCTAACTGCGCCGATAAATCACTGAATTGCTGTGTAGCCCTTAGTTCAGGGTAATTTTCGGTAATCGATAATAATTTACCCAAAGCCTGGCTCAATTGCCCCTGAGCAGCCTGGTATTTCTGGATGTTTTCTGGTGTCAATTCATCAGCCTTAACTGTCATCTGTGTTGCTTTTGCACGCGCTTCTGTTACGGCAGTTAAAGTACCCTGTTCAAATTTAGCCGCTCCCTTTACAGTAGCTACCAGGTTCGGAATTAAATCTGCTCTTCTTTGATATTGGGTTTGCACCGTTCCCCATTTCGATTTAACGTTCTCATCAAGTTTAACCATGCTGTTATATCCGCATGAACTTAAAGTGCTCACTGCAATAACTGCAGCTAAAATTCCAAATATTAATCTTTTCATTTTTATGGTTTTTGTCTTTTTAATAGAATTGATTTATGGTCAATTTACGAATTAGATATCAAATTGCATGCCTTTGTTACACTTTCAATAATTATCTGCCAGGTTGGCAAGCTTAGGGTAATGTTTAAAATGATGTTTTTGTTTTGAAGCGCAAGGTCATTCGCTTTTTTTAATGTTTGCTCCCGCTCTTCGCTCTACTTCGTGTCCGCTCCGATCGGGGCTAAAAACTTTGGGTTGTGGCACGGAAAACCTACATAGTCGCAACAAAGCCGCCATCTAAACCCGATCGAACGGATGCCCCCGATTTTTCATCGGGGCAAGAGGTAGAGCGGGAAGAAAGTGGCCTATGGAATACTGCGGTGGCTTTCCAAAAAAAACATAAAAGCATTACTTTAGTCTGCGGATAATTTTTAGTCATATTCTGAAATCATCAAATATGCGATCAGTTGCCTATCTTTGTAGCGTTCGGGATAAAAACCTGACATGATATGCAAAAAGACATCGAAATTACGCTGCTCCCGCACGAGGTAGAGCAAACAGAGGTGATTAACCAGAAACTGGCTGAAGCGCTAAAATTACCTGGATCAAGAATTAAAGGCTATGAAATCCTGAAAAGATCGATAGATGCCCGCTCGCGAAAAGTGATATTCAGACTTCAGGTAAAGGTTTTTGTAGATGAGGAAGCCACTCCCGAAGTATACACCATTAATTATAAAAACGTAAGCCACGCGAAGCCTGTGATTATTATCGGGGCTGGCCCGGCTGGCTTGTTTGCAGCTTTGCAGTGTATTGAGAATGGATTAAAACCCATTATTATCGAACGTGGTAAGGATGTAAAACAGCGCCGGAGAGATTTAGCTGCCATAAACAAGCAGGGTTTGGTGAATACAGAATCTAATTATTGTTATGGTGAAGGTGGGGCAGGAACTTATTCGGATGGTAAACTGTATACCCGTTCCAATAAACGGGGCGATATTAATAAAGTGCTCCAGGTTTTTGTAAACCATGGGGCAGAAGCTGATATTGCTATCGATGCCCGTCCACATATAGGTACCAACAAACTTCCGCATATTATTACTTCCATAAAAGATACGATCCTGAATGCTGGGGGCGAGGTGATGTTCGATAGTCGTATGACTGATATTTTGATCGAATTCGGAAAAGTAAAAGGAATTGAGATAAATTTTGAAGAAAAGTTGTTCGCTGATGATATTATCTTGGCAACTGGTCATTCTGCAAGAGACGTGTACGAATTGTTAAACAGTAAAAATATTCTGATTGAGGCTAAACCCTTTGCTTTAGGCGTACGGATTGAGCATCCTCAGGAAATTATCGATTCAGCCCAGTATCATTGCGATATTAGATCGGAGTTTTTACCTCCCGCGTACTACAGTTTGGTGGAGCAGGTTGGTGCCCGTGGGGTGTTTTCTTTTTGCATGTGCCCTGGAGGCATTATTGCACCTTGTTCTACAGGCGAAAATGAAATCGTGGTAAATGGCTGGTCGCCGTCTAAACGGAATAATCCTTATGCCAATTCTGGAACGGTGGTACAGGTTACCTTAAACGATGTTCAGGGTTACGATCCGCTTAGAATGTTGCATTTCCAATCGGGGATTGAGAAAATGGCTTTTGAGGCCGGTGGTGGAAACCTGGTTGCTCCGGCCCAGCGCATGGTTGATTTTGTGAACAATAAATTATCGATTGATCTACCAAAGAACTCCTATCTTCCCGGTACCAAAAGTTCTATGCTCGACAATATTTTACCCGATTTCGTATCAGATAGCTTGCGCGCAGCATTACCCTTGTTTGGGAAAAAGATTAAGGGTTATTATACAAATGAAGCCATTTTGGTAGGGGTAGAGAGTAGAACATCATCACCGGTTAGAATTCCGAGAGATAAAGAGACCTATCAGCACCCTCAGGTAAAAGGTTTATATCCTTGCGCAGAAGGCGCAGGTTATGCCGGTGGAATTGTATCTGCGGCAATAGATGGTATTAACTGTGCAAATGCAATATTAAACGCATCTTAACAAACTTTATATTGCCCCAATTGTTGTTTGGGTATGTTTAATATTACGAACGAAATTAAAAAGGCATTTAATGGCGATGCCTGGCATGGTAACCATGTAATGCAAACCTTAAATAATGTTAATCCTGAAAGTGCGTTTAGCCATTTTGTGCCGGGGGTGCATTCTATTGCCGAAATCGCCCTGCATTTAACTGCATGGACAGAAGAAGTTACCTCAAGATTGAGTGGGAAACCTGCTGCAGAACCCGCAATGGGCGATTGGCCAGTGCCCGAAAGTAGAACGCCTAAAGCCTGGGAGCGCATTATCTTTAATTTTAAAATTGCTAATGAAGAACTCATCCGCTTGTGCGAAAGCATGAAAAATAACCAATGGAATGATGAAGTAAAGAGTGAGCGGAACCCGGCGCTGGGAACAGGCGTAACCAATGCAGAGCTTGTAAGTGGTTTGGCACAACACCATGCCTACCATTCTGGTCAAATTGCTTTGCTTTCTAAGTTTTAGTAATTAATCTATAATCAATAAATCTTTGGAATCACCTTATGAAGAAGACACTTATTATCGGCGCGTCGCCAAACCCATCCAGATATGCCTATAAAGCAGCCAATATGCTCAAGCGCTTCAATCATGAAATTGTTAACGTGGGCATAAAGAAAGGAGAGGTTGCAGGCGTAGAAATTGAAAAACCAGATCAGATCCACACCGATATAGACACCATAACTTTATATATTGGCCCACCTCTACAGGCGCAATATCACGATTACATCCTGGCAACAAAACCTAAGCGGGTAATTTTCAATCCAGGAACTGAAAATTATGAGCTGGAAAAATTATTGGATCAACACAATATCGAACCAGTTGAAGCCTGTACTTTGGTATTGTTAAGCACAGGGCAGTATTAAAATCTATATACCACGCCCCAGTTTACATAATCTGCCTGCGCAAAGTGCATATAGGTTTTGGCCTGTAATCCAATGTGCGGCGTAATATTAAAAGTTGGTCCAAATGTCCAATACCAGGTTGCTTTATCCATCAACCTATTGTAGTGGATGTATTTCCCAATCTGTGCCGCGACAGTTACTCGCCACAAGTTGATATCAGCACCAATACTGATCCCGGTACGCCATTTATCATACGAAGTGCCATAGTTCTGAAAGGTTGCTCCATAATTATCCGGGTCAAATACGGTAAAATAATAAACGGCATCCGCACCCGCTTTAAGCGACATTACATCATTTAGGTAAAAATTGTAACCCGCATATAACCCGCTTTTGTATAAACTTTTTGTTCTATCGCCAAATACCCCCCTTGCGCCTAAACCCGCACTGAGCTCAATTGAATTGCGCTGTAAAGTGGTGTAGGTGCTTTTCCGCTCAGTAGTTAATGTTTTCGGGTTGTTTAGTTTAAGTCCGATGTAAACATTCCCGGTGTTCAAACCGCCATTGGGTACAGTAGCTCCACCATTTGATACATGTAGAAAACCGAAACCTACCAATAGATCCGCATATTTACTCATTGGCAGTTCCATTCCTAAATCTGCTTTAATGGTTTCATTAATCGGACTTCCCAAAAATCGGTTTTTGGTATTATTAAAGTAATACTTGTTCGTGTAGCCCAAGCCAACGCCTGGTGTAAAATTAAATTTAGCTTTTCCGATTTTGAATAGCTGAAAATCCATTTGTGCCACTAAGCCATATATCTGGCCAAAAGCATTGGCCGAAGTATCCTTTGTACCTTTCAGCTTGCTTATGTCTCTAAAAACAAATCCGATCCCGTAAGATTTGGCACCACCAAATCCAATCCATTTATCGCTGTTCTGGCTGATGTCTTTAAAATATGCTGCATCAAATCCCGCAATCTGGTCCTGAAACAGATGCCCCTGATCGTTATTTATATGTGTGCCAAATATGGGCTTGATAATAATCGAATGATTTTCGGGAGCAATTTGAGCCTTAGCAAATGCGCAGCCCGTAATAACGCAAATAAAAGAGAGTAGTTGTTTTTTCATTAGCTTTTACTAAAACGGTAAGCAAGACTATAAAAGGCATAACGGTAGCCAGTGGCACTGTTTTTAACTTCGTTGGAAGTAAAAGTAGCGGTATAATTGGCTGTCCAGCGTGCAATGGCGAAGGTTAAACCTACCTGTGTGGTAAAAACAATTGGCTTAGGCTTAAAAGTGATCGGCCCTTTATCATTCAAAAATAAGCCTCCCTGCAAACTCGAATCGAAAGCAATAGCATGTAACTGCGGACTAACAGAAAGGAAAAGTTCGTATTTGCGCTGCGCTTTGTTCGGATGGTTATTGCTCACCAAGCTATTAAAAGCCGATGAAGCATCCATATCGTTAAATCTGCCCAAGCGTAACATTGCGCCGAGATTTGCTTTTGTAATCACATTACCAACTGCTGCTGAAGTTGTTCCCGTAATATCGAATATTTTATTGTCTGTGCTCATTAAAAGCTTGTTGTATTCTACACCTAAGTTTAATGTTGGTTCGCTGTTTAAACCGTATTCCCATCCTTCAATCTGATTTTGACCAACCAGTTTATGAAATGCTTTTTGAAACTCTTCACCCAAAGCATCGTTTCCAGTAAGTCCAATCTGCGCAGAAACCTTAAGCATCTGTTTATTTGCGTAAAACCGACTATAATTTGCCTCGCCATACAGGTATGCGGAAAAAGGGCGGTCGTGTTGGGCGGGGTTTGGTACAAAGCTGTAATAAGGGTTGTATATTTTTTGGCCAAGCTCAAACCCAATAATTTCTTTACTTCTCCCTGCCTTTAGGTTCTTCCCATTCAGGGCATGCCTGTATTTAATAAAAGCACCATTTGTATAATAACGGTCGCTGGTAATGTCAATGTAAGCATCGTTCTCAGAGATAATAACAAGCTCATTTTTATAATTTTGCGCATAACCGATTTCAGCTATGCCGATAAATAGCAGAGAAAAGTATAGTTTGAGCATCAACTTCATTTATATGGATGGTTTAATAAAGCCATAAAAGTATTAATTATTGTTTAAAAATTCGATACGATGCTTGCCAATTGCGCACGAGTCTTCCGAAGTTTCAATAGGCATAGGTGTTGGAAAACTTCGGAAGTCTCTTCAGGCCACGCTGGGTTTAATGCTACACTATATATTAAGAGTGCCTTTGTTTTTTTAGCAAAGCAGGTTCTGTGCTACTATACAGGTATGTTCCCGCCATACGCTATAGTCCCGATGAAGAATCGGGAGCTGCCGCTGCTGTCGGGTTTAGCTGGCAGGGGTTTCCTAAGTTTTAAACGGCCGGGCGCAGGGAAAACCCGGTAAGCCTGAAGAGACTAGACAGCTACAAACAGCTGTTCCTTCAAAAAGTTTTGCTGTCTGTCAAACTTTTTCTGTCTGAAAACCATGTTGTTATCTCAAGTCCTGCAGTTATCGGCAGAAAACCTTTGGATATGCATTAAAAATCCTTACTTTTGCATCCCGCTTCGGAGGAAGGGTTTGATTGAAAAGATGGCAGAGCGAGATGGAGGGCATGTTTATTTTAAAATAAATATTGCGGGAGCGGAAAAGATTGCTACCTTT
>NZ_CAKKMS010000008.1 GCF_918698245.1 Pedobacter sp. Bi126
CGTGGTTCGTGTCTCCACGAACCATTGTATTTTTGCCACGGAGGCTCGGAGCACACGGAAAATCCATCTGACAGATGCATTAGCTATCAATCCCCAAATAGCAGTACCGTCCTTGCCAACTAAACCTGATCGGTAGGAACTTGCTTTTCAAATTATGAGTTAAACATTAATCTTATTTCGTCTTTTAAACAATTTATCAGAAAGTCTTAGCGAGAGGCTAAGACCAGATAGTAAATCAGGCTAAGCGTTTCCTTACAGTAAAAATATTTTCAATACCGTTTAATTCTCGATTTAAAATTACATTTTTGCAAAAATTATTTAAAAGTAAATGCAGAGTTACTCAGAATTTCTTGATCTAAGTGTTGGTTTCCCTCAAGAGGGTTTCGATGTTATAGATGATGAATTATATTTTCAGGATTTAAACCTGATGGAAATGATCGAAACTTACGGTACTCCCCTACGTTTCACGTACTTACCAATGGTAAGCAAGAAGATCCAGCAGGCAAAGATTCTTTTCCAAACCGCTATTTTAAAGAACAATTATCGTGGCGATTACAAATATTGCTACTGTACAAAAAGCTCGCATTTTAAGCATATTGTAGAAGAAGCTTTAAAAAACAACATCCACCTGGAAACTTCTTCGGCTTTTGATATGCCGATGGTTGATGCGCTGGAGAAAAAAGGCGTGTTAACGAAAGATACCACCATTATCTGCAACGGCTTTAAAACCTACCAGTACAAACAATATATCATTGATATGTTGCATGATGGTTATACCAATATTATCCCTGTTTTAGACAACAAAGAAGAGTTTAATCTTTTTGATGATGAGGTTGATATTGATACACCTTGTAACTTAGGTATCCGTATTGCAGCTGAGGAGCAGCCAGATTCGCAGTTCTATACTTCGCGTTTAGGGGTGCGTATGGAAGACATTATTGATTTTTACAACAATAAAATCGTTCACAACCCTAATTTCAGGGTTAAATTATTACACTTTTTTATTAACTCTGGTATTACCGATTCGCCATATTATTGGAACGAGTTAGAGAAATACGTAACATTGTATTGTAAATTCAAAAAAATCAATCCTGATTTAGATACCCTGGATATTGGTGGTGGTATGCCATTTAAAGATTCGTTGGTTTTCGATTTCGATTACGAATACATGGTAAACGAAATTGTAAAAAGGATTAAAGAAATCTGCGCCATCCACGACGTAATGGAACCAGATATTATTACCGAATTTGGTAAATATACGGTTGCAGAGGCTTCTGGTATTTTATATAAAGTATTGGGCCGTAAACAACAGAATGATCGTGAGCGTTGGTTAATGCTGGATGGTTCTTTTATTACCAATTTACCTGATGTTTGGGCATTGAATCAAAAATACATTTTATTGCCAATTAATAATTGGGACGCTGAATATGAGCGGGTTAACTTAGGCGGCATTACCTGCGATGGGCAGGATTATTATAACCAGGAGGCACACATGAACAGTGTATTTATGCCGAAAACGCGTAAAGTGCAATATTTAGGTTTCTTCCATACTGGTGCTTACCAGGAAGTATTGAGCGGTTATGGTGGTATTCACCACTGTTTATTGCCAAGCCCGAAACATGTTTTGATCCGCAGAAACCGTGATGAAAGTTTCAATTTCGAAGTTTTTGGAGAAGAACAAAATAGCAAGCAGGTATTGAAGATTCTGGGTTACTAAGTTTAACCGCAAAGAACACAAAGTTTTTCGCAAAGAGCGCCAGGTTTATACTTGGCGCTTTTTACGTTTTTAACCATTGGAGAAAACTTATTTCTTTTGTTTAAACTAAAGTGAATCCTGCTGAAAGCAAAACATTGGATTAGTGGCTACAAGCTTTGAGGCATTGTCATCTCGACCGGAGTGTTCCAAAGGAACTCCTTCGGAGGAGAGATCTTTTAATTGAGTTTAAAGATTTCTTTCACTATTATTTTTGAACTTTATCCAACTGAAACTGAAGACTAATTTTACATCCTACGATTGGTAATTTATTTAACCATCATTTATTCAAGATAGGCCCTGAAATAAATCCGATAGCTATCAGATCAGGGTGACGACAGCATATGATAAATTCTTTACAATTTTCTTTATTAACTTAGCGATAAAACAACTCAGGGATGACTACATCTACGAATAATTTGGGAATTTTGGGTCGATGAAAATATTTATAAAAATCATTCTAATTATCTTAATATCCTGCTTGGCATTCGTAGTATTAATGTATTCAAGTGATTTTTTCACTTCAATTATTCCCGGTTGGCACTCTGTAATTTCCGTTCCAAATTTAAAACAATTAATAGTTGTCTGTTTAAATATAATCCTACCTCTATTTTACTTAATTAGATTTCGTAAGCTTATAAAAAGCTGGCTATTTTTCGCCTACGTTTTTTCTATTAATCTTTTTTATTATATAGGTTATCTGTTGATAAAACACTTTGAAAACAGATTAAGTATAGATATCATTGCCTATAGCAGTCTAATTAACGAATTGCTCTATTTGATATCACTTACGCTACTTTCCCATATTATCTTTACATTATATCTTTTAAAGAAATTAAAAAAGACAGATTATTAGCTGGACATTTCAATATATTTGATTTGAAATAAAAAAGACCAACATGAAATTCGGCCAAGTAGACGACCCAACCATTATAGATTATACGCTTCCTGCTGATGCGCCTGAAACAGCAGCAATTTTAGCAGCAAATAAACCTAAACAATCTTTCCAAGCATACGTAGGTTGCGCCAAATGGAATAAGGCCGATTTAAAGGGCTTTTATCCAAAAGGGACTAAGGATGAATTGACTTACTATTCTACTCAATTTAATTCTATTGAGCTTAATGCCACATTTTATGGTATGCCAAGCCGTGAACAGGTAATCACCTGGACACAAAAAACACCTGCAGATTTTAAGTTTTTTCCAAAACTCACCAATACCATCAGTCACTTTAAAAGGTTGATCAACGTTAAAGAACCTGTAGAACAGTATTGCGATGCCATCAGTAATTTCGAAGATAAATTAGGAATGGCTTTTCTTCAATTGCACGATAACTTTAAACCTAAAGATTTTGAAAGGCTAAAAATTGTAATCAGCGAATTCCCAAAAGTAATTCCTTTGGGTGTTGAAGTGAGAAATGAAGAATGGTTTTCAAATCCGGCCATTGCCAACGAATTTGCACAATTATTTCAGGAAAATGGTGTAGCCAATATCATTGTTGATACTGCAGGCAGAAGAGATATGCTGCACATGCGTTTAACTTCGCCCACCGCCTTTGTGCGTTTTGTTGGCGCAAACGATGATGACATAGATAAAAAACGCTTAGACGATTGGATTGAAAGAATTGTAAGCTGGAAAGAACAGGGTTTGCAAAACTTGTATTTCTTTGTTCACCAGAATGTAGAACTTTCCTCTCCGTTATTTTCTGCCTATTTTACAGAAAAGCTGAATAAAGCTCTAGGAACTGATTTAAAAATCCCGGTAATGGCCAATCAGGCTTCGCCTAGCTTATTTTAGTTCTTTTGGTACGTCATTCCCAATCAAGTTGGGAATGACGACTCTTCTAAGTTTATTTTCTTCTATAAATCGTTTCGGTAGCTTTAGCTTCTTCCCCTTCCGGCGAAACATTGTAGGCCGTTAATACGATTTCATTTTCGTTAATTATTTCAAGCGCTGTTCTCCAGCCCCAAAGCTGCTCGCCATATTCCGGATTGCCATATTCGCCAAAAACAGAAAAACCTTTTGTTGTAGCCTCACCGCTCGAAAGCATAATCTGCGTGCCCATGTGAAAACTATCTATCCAACTTGTTGTAAATCTTTGGTAAGGAATATCAAAACCGATAATCATTTTGCCTTCAAAAGCTTTTCCTTCTAAACTTCCCTGGTAATCAAGAGAAATAAAACGGTTGCCTAAAATAGAAGTAATTTTTGCTTCAGCTGGAGATTCATCTGCAAGCACATCCTTTTCGAACCAGGTTTTGGTTATCCCATTCCAGGTACCTATTAAACTTTGAAGCTGTTGGTGAGCACCATCTTCCAAAGATTGCTCAAATTTACTTTTCGCCATAATCCAAACTTATAAAATTTAAGTTGTAATGTTTAATTGTTTGCATAGAAGATTTTGAATTGAAAATTGTAAATTGTTAACTGAAAACTATCTATTTATGTTAAAGGCGTTAGATCTCAATCAGGTAATGGTTATCGATATCGAAACTGTACCTCAATATCCATCTTTTCAGGATGTCCCCCCGCATTTCCAGGAACTTTGGGAGCAGAAAACACATTATCAGCGAAGTTCTGATCAAAGTCCTGAAGAATTTTATGAAAAAGCAGGTATTATGGCCGAATTTGGCAAGATAATCTGCATTAGCATGGGAATATTTAATGTTCAGGGCAAATCCTGCTCTTTACGCATTAAATCTATTTTTGGCCATGATGAAAAAGAAATGCTGCTACAATTTTCTGCGTTATTGAGTAAACAAATGCCCACCTTAATGTTTTGTGCACACAATGGAAAAGAGTTTGATTTCCCTTATATCTGTCGCAGATTATTGGTTAATGGCATAGAAATTCCAGCTCAATTGCAGCTTTCGGGCAAAAAACCCTGGGAAATAAACCATATTGACACGATGGAACTCTGGAAATTCGGCGATTACAAACATTTTACTTCTTTAAACCTGTTGGCTGCTATCTTAGATATTCCTACACCTAAAGACGATATCAATGGTGCGCAGGTAAGGCAAGTTTATTATGAAGAAAAAAATCTCGATAGAATTGTTACCTATTGCCAGAAAGATGTAATTACTACCGCCCAGGTTCTGTTAAAATTTAAAGGTATGGATATAATTCCAGCAGAAAACATTACAATTGTAACCTAAATGATGGTCGAAGTAAAACTGGAAATTCCAAAATATAACAATGAGGTAGGATTGCAATCTAGCTGGGTAGATGGGTTTATTCTTAAAACAGATATTATTGAAAATCAAATCCAAATTCATGCTAATAAAGCAGGACTCATTTCTCTTGCGAAACAGCTACTTTCCTTAGCACAAGATGAAACCCCAATTGGTTGTCACTATCATTTAGGCGATTATGACAGTTTGGAAACAGGTTCAAATGAGCTTATTATTTCAAAAATTTGATGCTAAACGTAGAAAATCTAAATATCGATTTTTATAACCAAGATGAGAAAACCTGGTTTAAAGCTGTAAAACAGATCAGTTTTAATGTGAAAAAAGGAACCGTTTTAGGTATTGTTGGCGAATCTGGTTCTGGAAAATCAGTTACCTCTTTCTCCATTATGCGCTTGCATGATGAACGTGCCGCAAAAATTACCGGTGAAATAGATTTTGAAGACATTAGCCTGCTCAACCTCAGCTCGAACGAAATCCGCCAGATCAGGGGAAACCAGATCTCAATGATTTTTCAGGAACCAATGACTTCGCTCAACCCCGTTTTTACCTGCGGATACCAAGTGGCAGAAGCCATTATGTTGCATAGGGAAGTAGATAAAGCGGAAGCCAGAAAACATACCATTGCGTTATTTAATGAAGTGCAATTACCCCGACCAGAAAAAATATTTGATAGTTACCCACATCAAATATCAGGGGGGCAAAAGCAAAGGGTAATGATTGCCATGGCCTTAAGCTGCGATCCGAAACTGTTAATAGCCGATGAACCCACAACGGCATTAGATGTAACCGTTCAGAAAACAATTCTACAGCTCCTGTTAAAATTGAAACAGGAACGGAATATGGCAATGATCTTTATTTCGCACGATTTAGGTGTAGTAAATGAAATTGCCGATGAAGTTGCTGTGATGTATAAAGGCGAAATTGTAGAGCAAGGTCCTGCAAAATCTATTTTTGAAAATCCACAACATCCGTACACCAAAGGTTTGCTTGCCTGTCGTCCCTCACCTAGTCTACAATTAAAAAAATTACCGGTAGTGGCCGATTTCCTTACCGGAAAAATTGATGATGCTTCAGCACATTTACAGGCTTCAAACCAACTAACAACAGCAGAAATAGCCATACGGAGAGCGGAACTTTATACCCAGAAACCCTTACTTCAGATTAAAGATCTGTGTACCTGGTATCCTATCCATAATGGTCTTTTCGGTAAAACGACTGATTATGTTAAAGCTGTTGACCAGTTGAATTTTGAGGTTTTTCCTGGTGAAACCTTAGGTCTGGTTGGCGAATCGGGTTGTGGTAAAACCACTCTTGGCCGTACCATTTTACGGTTGATACAGCCTACTTCTGGTGAAATCATTTTTAATGGAGAAAACATTACACACATCGACAAAAAAGCCTTACGGAAGTTAAGGAAAGATGTTCAGATTATTTTTCAGGATCCCTACGCTTCATTAAATCCGAAATTAAGTATCGGTCAATCGATTTTAGAACCACTGCAAGTGCATAAATTATACCATAACGATAGCGAGCGTAAACAAAAAGTACTGGAATTGCTTGATAAAGTAGGTTTAAAAGAAGAACATTTTAACCGATATCCGCATGAATTTAGTGGCGGACAAAGGCAGCGTGTAGTGATCGCAAGGGCTTTAGCTTTACAACCTAAATTTATCATCTGTGACGAATCGGTATCTGCTTTAGATGTTTCTGTTCAGGCGCAGGTTTTAAATCTCATCAAAGATCTCCAACGCGAATTCGGACTTACCTATATTTTCATTTCTCATGATCTGGCGGTTGTAAAGCATATTTCAGACCGTATCTTAGTGATGAATAAAGGAAAAATTGAAGAAGAGGGTTTTCCCGAGCAGATATTTTATGCGCCAAAAGCAGCTTACACCCAAAAACTGATCGAGGCCATTCCAGGACACCAATAATAAAAAATGCTTAGAAATCTTTCAATTACTTTTACACTGATTTTTCTTTCTTTAAACATTTATGCACAAAAAGTAGAAATCATTCAGTCGACTACTATTTTTGAAAAGGCGCCATTCGAGGCCTGTCATGCCTCAACCCTGGTTGATTTGGGTAAAGGAAAAATAATGGCTGCCTGGTTTGGCGGTAAACATGAAGGCAATAAAGACGTAGTAATCTGGTCATCAATAAAAACCGGCACGCAATGGAGTTTACCGATCGAAATTGCAGATGGAATAATAAACGATACCAGCAGATTTGCCTGCTGGAATCCTGTGCTTTTTAAAACAAAAAACGGCACGTTATTTTTACATTATAAGGTTGGTCCAAATCCAAGAACCTGGTGGGCAGAATATAAAACATCTGTTAACAATGGAAAAACATGGTCTAAAGCACAGAAATTGCCTAAAGATTTTCTAGGGCCAATTAAAAACAAACCTATCCAATTACCAAATGGAACAATTCTATATCCCTCAAGTACAGAAAGTTTAGATGAAAAAACATGGGCCATCCACATTGAAAAATCAGATGCGGAAGGTAAAAACTGGAAAAAGATCAATATCAACTGTGATACTTTTGGTGTAATCCAACCATCTATTTTAACCTATCCAAACGGCAGGTTACAGTTATTATGCAGAAGCAGGCAAAATGTGATTGTAGAAAGCTGGTCGGAAAATAATGGCGAAACCTGGTCAAAACTTAAGGCTACCCAATTGCCTAATCCAAATTCTGGTAGCGATGCCGTAACCCTGAAAGATGGTCGGCAATTACTGGTTTACAATCCGTTAACAGCAGGTAAAAACTGGTGGGAAGGCAGATCAGTATTAAAACTGGCCATATCAACCGATGGTGAAAACTGGCAGGATATTTACACACTCGAAAGCCATAGCAAAGGCGAATACAGCTATCCGGCCATTATTCAGGATAGAAACGGCAACATCCACTTGAGCTATACCGCAGAGCGGAAGAAAATTACTTACGTGGAGATCAGGTTAGTCCGTAGTCCATAGTCCATAGTCCATAGTCCATAAGATGGAATGAGGGTTAGAAATAAGGTTTAATCTTGAATATTATTTATTTTATTCGTGGTTAATCGTAGATAGTCAATAGCAATTTTCGCTAACCCATCTTGGCCTATCAACAGTGAGCTATTAAAAACCAGCAAGTAGCCGATTTGCTTTACCGATGAACCAATGGCCGATGAACCAATGAACTAAAATCATCATGCCTTTTACATATTATCCCCTATATTTTCCATCCTGAGCATCTTTTCTGTATCTTCGGTAAATTCAGTTTAGCATATGGCAAAGAAAAAATCGGCAAATATAAAATTAGTTCTGAATCAATTGGTTAGTGATGTTTTTGAAAAAAACAATAATCAGCTGCTTAATTACAAGCAGGTTTCGGCCAAATTAAATTTGAACGATCAAGAATCGAGAGAAACCATTCTTGAGATCTTAAAAGAAGGGAAAAGTACTGGCATTTTCTTAGAACCAGAAAAAGGTAAATTTAAACTTAAAGAACTGCAGAACTTTATTATCGGTACGGTTGATATGACTGCCGATGGTTCAGCTTATATTGTTCCGGAAGATGAATTTGAGAAAGATGTTTTTGTAGCTCCGCGGAAACTTAAAAATGCATTGCATGGTGATACCGTAAAGGCTTATGTTTTTGCAAAGAAAAGCGGTCGTAAAAACGATGGTGAAGTTGTCGAAATCATTAAAAGGGCAAAGTCAGATTTTACAGGTGTAATCAAGATATCAGATCGTTTTGCATTTGTAATTGCTGATGATAAAAAAATGATGCACGATATTTTTGTGCCTCTGGCCGATACCCACGAAGCCAAAAATGGTCAGCGTGTATTAGTAACCCTATCAGATTGGCCTGAAAGCGCAAAAAATCCAATCGGGATTGTTAAACATGTACTGGGTAACCAAGGCGAGAACAATACCGAAATGAATGCTATTTTAGCACAGTATGGTTTTCCTTTAGAATTCCCCCCTCAGGTAGAACGCGAAGCCAATGCCATTCCTGAAGAAATTCCTGCAGCAGAAATTGCCAAAAGAAAAGATTTTAGAAAGGTATTAACCTTTACCATAGATCCGGCAGATGCGAAAGATTTCGATGATGCCATCTCTTATCAAAAGCTGCCTAACGGAAACCACGAAATTGGTGTTCATATTGCCGATGTTTCACATTATGTAATTCAGGGAACCGATCTCGATAAAGAAGCTTACAGCCGTGCCACCTCAGTTTATTTGGTAGATCGTGTGATCCCGATGCTGCCAGAGCGTTTGAGTAATGGTGTATGTTCATTACGTCCACATGAAGATAAATTATGTTTTTCGGCTGTTTTCGAACTGGATGAGCAGGCCAATATTCAATCAGAATGGTATGGCAGAACGGTAATCCACTCCGACAGAAGATTTAGTTACGAGGAAGCGCAGGAAGTAATTGAAAATAAAGAAGGTGATTATGCACAAGAAATATTGAAACTAAATGAGTTGGCTTATATCCTTCGCGACCGTAAATTTAAAAACGGGGCCATCAGTTTCGAAAGTACCGAAGTTAAATTCAAACTGGATGAAGCTGGCAAACCAATTGGTGTTTATGTAAAAGAGCGTAAAGATGCGCATAAACTGATTGAAGATTACATGCTTTTGGCCAACCGTAAAGTTGCCGAGTTTATAGCCAAGAAAACTAAAGGAAAAGACAAACTGACTTTTGTTTATCGTGTGCACGATTCGCCAAACATGGAAACCCTGAATACTTTCGCAACCTTTGCTTCACGTTTCGGTTATAAAATCAACACCAAATCCGATAAAGAAATTGCCAAATCACTAAACAATTTAATGGCTGATGTAGAAGGCAAGAAAGAACAGAATATCCTAACTTCGCTGGCCATCAGATCTATGGCAAAAGCGATTTATTCTACTAAAAAAACCAGTCATTATGGTTTGGCTTTTGAATATTACACTCACTTTACTTCCCCTATCCGCCGTTATCCGGATGTAATGGCGCACAGGCTTTTACAGACTTACTTAGATGGAGGTAAATCTGCTGATATGGAATTTTACGAAGTGGCCTCTGTACATTCTTCGGCAATGGAGAAAAGAGCTGCAGATGCTGAACGTGCTTCTATTAAATACAAACAGGCCGAATACTTAGAAAACAATATCGGTACGGAATATAAAGGCATTATTTCTGGTGTTACCGAATGGGGTATGTATGTTGAGATAGAAGAAAACAAATGTGAAGGCATGATCCGTTTAAGGGACATATCAGACGATTTTTATGTGCTTGATGAGAAAAACTACTGTATTGTAGGCCAACGCAAAAAGAAAAAATACCAGCTGGGAGATGAAGTGATGATCAGGGTGAAAAAAGTAGATCTTTCTAAACGTCAAATCGATTTCACCTTAATTCCAGATTAAAATTTAAAATTGTGCCTTAAACACAGTGTTTACGCAATAATTACAATGCATACTACAGAACAATTACAACAAATTTTAGATACTGCAATACAAAATTTAAAGTTTCCGGATCATCCTAAACAGCTTTACGATCCGATTACTTATATCATTAATCTGGGTGGGAAACGGGTAAGACCACTATTGGTTTTAATGGCGACAGAGTTGTTTGGTGGAGATGCAAACGAATCTGTTCACGCCGCTATGGCCATTGAAATCTTTCATAATTTTACACTTGTTCATGACGACATTATGGACAATGCACCACTCCGTAGAGGGAAAGCCACCGTACACGAAAAATGGAGCACCAATATTGCCATTTTAAGTGGTGATGTGATGATGGTGGAAGCAAATAAAAACCTTGCGAAGGTGAATCCGGCTTTTCTAGGTCCGGTGTTGAATGCCTTTAATGCTACGGCACAAGGCGTTTGCGAAGGTCAGCAATTGGATATGGAATTTGAAGGCCGTGATGATGTGAGTATTGAAGAATACATCAACATGATCAGGTTAAAAACGGCAGTCCTTTTGGGTGGTGCTTTAAAACTTGGAGCCATTATCGCTGGTGCTTCAGAAAAAGATGCAGACTTAATTTATCAGTTTGGCGAAAATATCGGCATTGCTTTTCAGTTACAGGATGATATTTTAGACGTTTATGCTGATCCTGAAAAATTCGGAAAACAGGTTGGTGGCGATATTATAGCCAATAAAAAGACCTTTCTGCTATTAAAAGCCTTCGAACTTGCCGATGGAGAAACCAGGGCATCATTAGATACCTGGACAGGCTATAAAGAATTTAATGTGCAGGAAAAAGTAGATACTGTGCGCCAGGTATACGATACTTTGGATATTCAGGATATTGCTAAAGAAAGCATGAACAATTACCTCAACAAAGCTTTAGCTGTATTTGCGCAGATTAATGTAAGCGATGAGCGCAAAGCGAATCTTTTAACGCTTACAGATCAGTTAATGGCCAGGGAATATTAAGGTATTCGTCATTTCGAGCGAAGAGCAACGAAGCCGAGAAATCTATATCTAAAGATCTCTCCATTTCGCTGCGCTTCAGTCGAGATGACGTACTTCATATATTTTACTTAGGTCTTTACCAACTTATACTTGATCCAGAAATCAGAAGATTTGGCTGCAGATTCTCCGCCTTCTGGTGGTCGTTGACCTCCTCCGACCATTCTTCCACCACCCATACCGCCACGGCCACCACCGCCCATACCCCTGCCTCCCATTCCACCTCTACCGCCCGATCTGCCTTTACTACCGTTTGCACCTTCAGGTCTAGCTTCTCTTTTAAAACCAGATTTATTCGGCTCATTAATTTTGATATTGTACACCAATGGCTTTTTAAGGTCTAATCCTACCTGTAATTGTGCTAACGGAATGCTTAATTCGTAAATAAGATCTCTATTCGGATGAATGCTCATTCCAGTTTCAATACCGTCCTGATTTATTGCTGGCAGCTCACCATCAGCAATATTTTTAAAGCCTGAGACTCGAATGCTTTTATTCATCATTACGGGATCTGGTGTAGTCCCATCTGGCGATAAAGGAGTATGTTCACGGTGCTCCTCTCCTTCTTTCGGCATGGGAGGTCTTTCCATTAAAGGAAAAGTTAATTTCATACCATCTTTTTTCTTGCCTTCAGTATTGATATTCAATGTAATTCCTCCTCTTAGTACACTAAAAGTGGTTTGCGGATCTAACGATTCGATAATAATGTACAGGTTTTTGTCGTCGTTGGCCAGCGCAAAGGCCAGTTTGGTGGCATCATTGTATTGGTTAAGCGGCTCGTTCCACTCGTTCGATACGCCATCGGCCTTAAATGGTTGCACCATACGGATATTCTCTTCTACATCTTGTGCTTTAACCGAAAAGCCGACTAACATAATAGAAAAAACTGATAAGCTGAGTATTTTAAAATTCATCGCAAATAATTAATAATGATATACGAATGTATTGCGATGAATTGTTAAATTTTGTTATTTAACAGGCTTTAACAATTGGTTGAGTTTAGCGTAGGGCGTTTTGGGTTTGGAGTCGATTAATCGGTCTACTCAATGTATAACCCTAAAGGGTAATTTATTGTAAAAAAATCAATATTAATGACAGGAGAGAAAAGATTAACCACCAAGTCACAAAGAACACAAAGTTTAGTGCCTTTATAATATAGCGGCAAAAAAACTGAACCCTATAAGAGACACATAAGTTACATATGAGCTCAATGCCCCATATGTTCTTACATTCCTTATATGGTGAAAAACTATAATAAAGTGATCGCGTTAAGATTGCTTCGTCCAATTAACTGATTTGACCAATGAACTAATGACTAATGAACCAGTGGAACCATATAAAAACAAAAAAGTCCCGATTTGCATCGGGACTTTCCTTTATAAATTGTTACTAATTATTCTGCAGGTGCAGCTTCTTCAGTAGTTTCGTCTTTTTTAGCTGCTTTTTTAGCAGGTGCTTTTTTAGCAACTGGTGCTGCTTCAACAGCCTCTTCAGCTACAACTTCTTTTTTCGCAACCGCTTTTTTAGCAACTGGTGCTTTAGCTACTGCTGCTTCGATTTCAGCTTCAGTGATAGGAAGGATAGAAACATAAGATTTGTTATCTTGTTTCTTTCTGAAAATTACAGTACCATCAACTAAAGCAAATAAAGTGTGGTCTCTACCAATACCAACACCTTTATCAGGGTGGTGTTTTGTTCCACGTTGACGTACTAAAATGTTTCCAGCGATAGCTAATTGCCCACCGAAAATTTTAATACCTAAACGCTTACTATGCGATTCACGTCCGTTTTTCGAACTACCGGCTCCTTTTTTGTGTGCCATGATTTTATATTTTGTAACTCGCTAAAAAGCGAATTATTGGGTTAACAATTAATTATAGAGTGATGTCAGAGATCTGAATCTTAGTGAAAAACTGGCGGTGACCATTTTTCTTTTTGTAACCTTTTCTACGTTTTTTGTGGAAAATAATTACTTTATCACCTTTTAAATGAGATACGATCTTAGCTGAAACTTTAGCACCTTTAACTGCAGGAGCACCTACAGTAATTGCACCACCGTTGTCAACCAACAATACATTATCAAATTCAATACTAGCGCCTTCATCTCCTTGTAATCTGTGTACAAAAAGGTGCTGGTCTTTAGCAACTTTAAATTGCTGCCCTGCTATATTTACTATTGCGTACATTGTTTAAATATTAGTTTTTTAATTTTTATTTAACGAGGTGCAAATATAGAACAAATTCAATTAACACACAAATACATATCGAAAATATTTTTCACTAAAATCATACGGCATCAGGATTCGGAGAATTTAAGGATTTCAAGATCGATTTGACAACTATGTTAATTGCATTTTTAGAAAATCATGGCTTAATAATTCTTAGGCTAAGCCGGCCTTCCTTTCTATTGAAGCAAACACTTACGATTGGAGCGCAAGGTCAGTGCAAAATATTAAGTTTCTTCCCGTTTTACGCTTATACGCTTCGCTTCCTCGTACCTCGTTGCTGCAGGGTAACGCTTCAACCAGGGCTAGAAAATTAAGACTGCATTTCATTTTTATGAGTACAGGGTGCACAAACCCTTGTTCCTAAACCTGATTGGAGCGAACACGAAGTGCAACGGAGTAAAGCGTAAAGCAGGACTGAAGCCTGCCAATAACCACAAGCCGATCATTTCCAAATCATAATTAAACGCTTGCGAGCATACTATTGGGTTTCGGTCGGTGAGACGCCAACCGATAGATCTAATTAAGACTGCATTTCATTTTATGGGTGCAGGGTGCACAAACCCTTGTTCCTAAACCTGATTGGAGCGAACACGAAGTGCAACGGAGTAAAGCGTAAAGCAGGACTGAAGCCTGCCAATAACCACAAACCGATCATTTCCAAATCATAATTAAACGCTTGCGGGCATACTATTGCGTTTCGGTCGGTGAGACACCAACCGATAGATATAATCTTGGTTCAATAATCCTTAGATTAAGCCTACCCTACAGCCTATTCCTGTGAATGCTTATACTGGAGCATTAATTTAACCACAGATAGGAAGGATGTACACAGATATGAAATCCGTGTTTATCTGTGTGCATCCGTGGTTAAAAGCGCTTACCTTAATGACATTGGGGTAACGCTTCAGCTGGGCTATTGGGCCAAAACAGTATTTCATTTTCGGAGTTGCAAGGGGAAGAAACCCTTGTTCCTAAACCTGATTGGAGCGAACACGAAGTGCAACGGAGTAAAGCGTAAAGCAGGACTGAAGCCTGCCAAGAACCACAAGCCGATTATTTCCAAATCGTAATTAAACCCTTGCGGGCATACTATTGGGTTTCGGTCGGTGAGGCACCAACCGATAGATCTATAACCATTCATTTCCAAATATTTTCCTGAGTAGTATTCCAGTCAGGGTCAACTGTCATTTTCAACGCAGCGAAGAATTTTTACTTAATAGACTTAGAACCTAGTTCAGCCCAGAGAGATTCTTCATTACATTCAGAATGACAAATTCTTCTTTCACCTTAAGATAATAGCAATAATTCTCCGTTAATCTATATCTCCGCAGCTGAAGCGCCTACTTAATTCTTTTCGTTAAAAAATGTTAAAGCATTTTCACAACTACGAATTATTCGTTGTTTTACGAAAATTAAATAGACAACTTAAAACCAGATCTCATGAAACCAACCTTAATTATCTGTTTAGCAACAGTACTAAGCTTTTCAGTTAAAGCCCAAAGCCCTGATAAGGCCCTGGCCAGAGTAAGATATACTCTTACGCACATTGCGGATACTACCCAAAGGGATAAGCCCCGCACTGAAAATATGTTGCTTGTAACGGGAAAAAATGCTTCTGTTTATACCAGTTACGATAAGCTGAACCAAGCGTTAAATACCCAGAAGCAGATTCAGGAGCAGATGAAAAACCAAACAGGCAACTCCAATATCAAAATCGAGGTGAAAAGTGAAATGAAAGCTCCGTTAACACAGGAAGATTATTTCTTTTTTGCCAATGAACATAAAATGATTACCAAAGAGCGCTTATTTAACAATTACCTTGTTGAAGAAACTGCTCCACAAATTGATTGGAAGATTTTAAAAGATACCATGAGTTTTTCAGGGATACCGTGCCAGAAAGCAACCGCAACCTTTAAAGGCAGAAAATGGATTGCCTGGTTTGCCACAGAAATACCTTTTCAAAGTGGCCCATGGAAATTAAATGGATTACCAGGCTTAATTGTAGAAGCTTATGATGAGAAAAAAGAAGTAAAATTTACATTCGCTGGCCTTGAAAACGTAAAAGACGATGCCAACCAAACAAACTCAGGTGAGGATGGCAAAATTGTAACGCCCAATGGCACAGGCGTAGTAAAAATGGTGGGAATAGATGTGAGTACCTCTTACCTTGGATCGGAGATTAAATTACCTGCAGATGCCATTAAAACCACAAGGAAAGAACTAGATAAACTTAAAGAAGCCAGAAATAAAGACCCTCAAGGTTTTATGCAGGCCCAAATGGCCGCAAGTGGCATGCAAGGTTCTTTTAAGGCTAATCCTGCTCCCCGCCCGGCTGGAGGCACAACGATAAGCAAACCCGAGATCAACAATCCAATCGAAATTCCAGAGAAAAAATGAGAAAATGCGCTATAATGCTGGTGCTACTGTTTGCTGCTTTTTCGGTGCTGGCACAAAAACCGATCAAAGGAATGGTTAAGGATAGCAAGGGAAAAGCGATTGAATCTGTTAATATCAGTTTAAAAGATCCCGAGGGAAATATTATTAATTTTAGCAGAACCAACCGCAATGGCGAGTTTAGTATTGCTTTAAAAAATGATCAGATTTCCGGCTATAAAATAGAAGCATCGAGCATTGGCTATAAAAAACTGAGCACGGTTGTGGCCGATGTAAACAAAAGTTATGATCTGGTTCTGCAGAACAGCGAAACCGCATTAGAAACAGTTACCGTAAAAAACCGGCCATCTTTAAAGGCAAATGGTGATACCTTAAATTACAGGCCATCTGATTTTGCCGATAAACAAGATAGAAGTATCGGCGATGTACTTAAAAAAATGCCTGGTATCGAAGTTGCCGAAAATGGAAAGATCAGCTATAACGGAAAAGCCATTTCTAACCTGTATGTAGATGGTGATAATCTTTTGGACGACAAGTATAACATTGGCACTAAAAGCATCCCACAGAGCGCTGTTGATAAGGTACAGGTGATCCAGAATGATCAACCGATTAAAATGATGCGCAAAAACAACATGAGTGATGATGTTGCACTTAACCTGGTGATTAAAGACGATGCTAAACTTAAGGTAATGGGCGATGCCACGGTCGGTGCCGGAATGCCCGACCGCTTTGACGAAAACCTCACAGCAATGCTGTTCAATAAAAAACTAAAGTTTATCAACAATATTAAAGGCAATAACATTGGTAACGATCCGGGTATTGACCTCACCTCGCATAATTTATCGGATTATTTAAAACGCCTCGACAACGATAAGCCGAGTGGATTGCTGTCTACAGGAGCTGCCGGTGTGCCCTCTTTACCGCAAAGCAGGTATCTTTTTAATAAAGCTGGACTAATCAATCTAAACAACTTATATAAGTTTAATCAGGACCTGCAATTGAGGGCAAACCTTTCGTACTTATATGATCAGCGCGATCAACAATACAGCAAATTTTCGGAAACTTACCTTTCGGACCAAACCATCAGTTATTCAGAATCGCAGAACAATGCGATCAATCCACAAAAATTAAGAACCCAATTCAACTTAAATGGGAATGCAGAAAAATACTATCTGAACAACAACTTTGTATTGGATTATGCACCTTATAAAACTTCTTCTGGCTTTGTAATCAATAATGTTGCGGCCAATCAGGTACTTCGGCAGGAAACACTCGATATTTCTAATGAATTTAATTACCGAAAAAAATTGAAGTCGGAAGATGTAATCAACCTCTACTCCTATTTAAACAGCACAACACAGCCTGAAACGCTAAACATTACACCTGGCCTTAATGCCGATATCTTAAACAACGGAAATAGTTACCTCGGCTTAAACCAGTACATTAAAATACCAACCTGGTACACTAATAATTATGCATCGTTTGCTTTTGTAAAAAACAATTTCGTACAAACCTATAAGGCAGGTTTTAGTGTACAGCAGCAACAGCTCAACACTGAACTTTACCGTACACAAAATAACCAGCAAACAGAACTGGTTTCGGGTAATGCGGTAAACGATCTGGACTGGCTTAAAACCAAACTTTATGCAGATGCGACCTATGAATTTACAAACGATAAATTGAAAACGGGACTGAGTTTACCTTTCAGTTATAACCAGATCAAGTACAGTGATGAGGTAAATCAACTGGACAAAAGCCTGCACAAATTATTCCTAAACCCTTCATTTAATTTTAAATATCAAACCAGTCCTGAGAATTATGTAACGGCAAATTATGCATTCCGAAATGATTTGGGAGGAATTGATGATGTTTATCGTGGTACAGTATTAAAAAATTACCGCTCACTTTTCGCAAACAATGCACCGATTTCGGAATCGAAAACCCATAACGTTGGGGCTGGCTTTAACTTTAGAAAAGCGATGCAAATGTTGTTTATTAATTTAACCGCTAACTACAGCGATGCTAAACTGAACACCATTTCTTCATACAGTTTGAGCAACAACATTCAGCAAAGGATTGTTTTGCCGCTAAACAACCACATCCGTACCCTCTCATTCAGTGCAAATGCAAGTAAATATCTTTTCGACCTGAGAAGTACGGTAAGTGCTGGAGTAAGTTTTTCGCAGAGTAAATATGATCAATTGCAGAATAATGAACTATTTGCCTTTAACGCTCAAACGGTTTCTTATAAAGTAGGTATAGAAGCAAAACTTACCAATTTTATCAATTGGTCCTACCTTGCAAATTTCTCGGTAACCGATAATAAAGCTAAAGTGGCCGATGCAATTAAAACCAATTTCCAACAGCTTAGGCAGCAATCTACCCTGGCCATTGCCACCGTTAGAAATGTGTATTTAAATTTATCCGTAGAGCATTTATTTACGCATCAATCTACACAACCTAATCTGAAATATCTTTTTGCAGATATGAACATCAAATACAAACTATTAAAAATGAAAACAGATTTAGAATTTGGCATAACCAATCTGACCAATATCAAAAGGTTTGATGCAATTTATCTTTCTGCAAATTCACTCACCACCGGAACTTATTATATACCAGGAAGGGTGGCCATGCTGAAGGCTACTTTTAATTTTTAATAAATAGATTCGACATTTCGAGGAGGAACGACAAAGCCTTCTGAATACAATCAGATGAACAGGTCTTCGAACTTAAATCTGCGAAATCTTTTTGATCTGCGGGAAAAAAACGATTGGCTATTCGTTTTCCTGCAGATTTAGAGGATAAACGCAGATTTTTTTTCAATAGCAACTGCGCTCGAAATGACGAATCAGATGAAATCAACTATGGCTTCATACTAATCTGGATTGCCTGGTTATTTCTATCAACTTTGAGATCAGAAATTTTATTTACATTCAATTTATCAAGCTCCTCTTTTGATATTTTATTGCCATTTAAAAAATAGGTTGTGGTTTCGTTAACTATAGTTCCATTGCCTGTTACACGTTGATTTCCGTCTTCAGCAGATGAAGTTTTGTCCGTTGATTTTAAAAAATAAAACATCGCAACACCGTTTTTCCTTGGTATTGGTAAATTTTCGAAATCACCATTTTTGTCAGCTAAAACATTAATAGTAATATTTTTATGGTCTGCATTTGAGGTATCAGTAAAGCTAAAATGTTGTACAAAATTTTTGCCTTTAAAAGTTCCATCCGTTTTAAACCTCATGATCTTCACTTGCTTACCTAAACCTTTTAAAGTCTCTTCTATCGATTTTCGTGAAGAATCTGCACCGTCTACAATGCTTTTAAAAATAAAAGTCATTTTGGTGGTGGTATCGGGTGCTTTCAGCGTATCAATGATTATTCTCCTTTTGAATTTAGCTTTTAAAACTGTTTTAGGTTGTACAGCTACCGCAGCAACCTTTTCGGGCAAAACATCATCCACCATTTTGGTTAGGGGTGCTAAACTTTTCTTTACCTCCTTGTTATCGATGGTAAACGCTAAGGTAACGCAAAGCAATATCGGTAACACAAATAAATACCTGGTTAAATTTACTTTTGATGAACGTTTCGCGTTCATCATTTTAATCCGCTTTTTAAGGTCGGATAGATTAAAATTATTCACAATAGCTATCGGTGACTGCAACGTTCCAACATCTAGCAAGCTATATTGATAAGCTTTTTTATCGATCCCTTTTTTTAAAATCTTTGCGTCGGTAATAAACTCAATATTTTCCCTTACTGCCTTTTTCATCAACCAAACCCCTGGATTAAACCAATAGAAAACCACACAGATTTCGGCCAGAATAATATCTAAAGTATGCCATTCTTCTACATGTACTTTTTCATGTTCTAGAATATTGTTTAAATCTTGCTTTTTATGCAGACGCGGATTGATATAAATGGTCTGCCAAAAACTAAACGGGCTTACTTCTTCGTTTAAAATCCTCACTTTATAATCATCTAAATGATCGGGTGAAGAATTTTTATGCATGCTATAAAGCGAAATAAACTGCACTAGTAATCTTAAGGCCATCAATAAAACACCGGTATAAAAAAGCACCGTAAGTCCTTGCCAAAATACCGAAACGGCATCTTGTCTTACAAATTCACTTACATGCTGGTTAAATTGTGGAACAAAGGCAGGTACAGTTTTCCTGCCGGCGAAAAACTCGGTGAGGTTAATAAATGGATAGGCAGAAGAAAAGACGATTCCAAACAGCAGAAATATCCTGTTGATGGAGTAAAATGTTAGTCTCCGCAACACCAGGTAATAGGTTGCAGAAAACAAGATCAGCACCAGATTAATTTTCAATAAAATGATAAAGAAATGTGGCATGGCATTTACTTTTCAGGGTTCTCAATTAAATTTATAATCTCTTTAAGTTCCTCCGCACTTATTTTTTTATCCTTTGCAAAAAAAGCAACCAGTTCTTTATAAGAGCTCTGGAAATAATTATTCACAAAACCACTCATAAAGCGCTTTTTATATTCTACTTCCTTAACTTTTGCACTATAGCGGTTAGCATTGGCAAAACGTTCGCTCATCAAATATCCCTTGCGTTCTAAATTCTTGATGGTAGATGCCAATGTAGTATACGGTGGTTTGGGATCGGGAAGTACATCCATAAAATCTTTGATAAAGCCCTTACCTATCTGCCAAACAGCCAGCATGGCTTCCTCTTCCTGCAATGTTAATTTTTCCATTATTACGAATATATCGTAAATATACGAAAACATCCTAAAAGGAAAAAGACTTTAACAAAACGCTAACATTTAACGCTTTATTAAAGTCTTTTTTGGTTTATTGACCATTTAATGCATTGGTCAATGGTTTAATCGGTTAATTGTCTCAAACGCCAATTTAATTTAATCGACTTGAGACTCTGGACTCCCGACTAACCTGACCTACTTTCCGCTTCTTTTTTCGGCTTGTAATAACGTTTCCTGAATGATTTTTCTCATTTGAACAGCCGCATCCAGTAATTTTGGATTGCCATCAAAGTCGCCATAAATGGTCACGTGTTTTGACTTCTTTTTATAATTGAAAGTGATATCATAACGCGGTACCAGTCTGGATTTATCACTTTTTTTACCAATGGTATCTGGGAAATTCCAAAGGCCGATTTCGTTTGCCTTTCTATGCATGTATAACACATCATTGCTCTTTAAAAAGAACTTTTTGGTAACTACTGAGTCTTTATTATTTACGTAGTGGTAAACACCAGTCTTTGAATCATATGTGTTCTCCAAAGTATCTTTTAAACCATAACTATATTGCATTGACACAAAATCATCTTTACGAAAAGGCGCATTCTGTATAATAGGTTTATAATAGATGTAACAATAAATGATCATCGGAACGATAATGGTAATGGCTAAGAATATTTTTTTTCCTCTACTTGACACTTGATGTTGAATTATTGAATGAATATTTAATTATTGAATGAGAGATTGATTGAATAATTGAGTTATTGAATGTTTGAATGAATGAATTATTGAATGAGACAATAGGACTCAAGACTGCCGACTTTAGACTTACGCCTCCTTAAGCTCTCCTTCCCACTTACTTACCACTGCTGTTGCGATGCTATTTCCAACAACATTAGTTGCAGAGCGGCCCATATCCAATAAAGGATCAATACCAATTAACAAAGCTAATCCTGCTTCCGGAATATTAAAGCTCGCGATGGTACCAGCAATTACCACTAATGATGCCCTTGGTACACCAGCAATTCCTTTACTGGTTAACATGAGGATTAAAAGCATCGAAATTTGCTGCTCGAAACCTAAATGAATGCCATAAGCCTGCGCAATAAATAAGGAAGCAAAGGTCATGTACATCATCGAACCATCCAGATTAAACGAATAACCCAATGGCAGTACAAAACTTACAATTTTATCTTTACAGCCAAAACGCTCTAAAAGCATCATTGTTTTTGGATAAGCTGCTTCGCTACTCGCTGTACTGAAAGCCAAGAGCGCAGGCTCTTTCATATCATTTACCAAACGGAAAATACGCTTCTTCAGTACCAAAAACCCTAAGAAAATTAAAACTGCCCAGAGTATGGCCAAACCCAGATAAAATTCGCCTATAAATATGGCATAGGTATTAAGTACATTCAAACCTTGTTTGGCCACAATGGCGGTCATTGCTCCAAAAACGGCCAATGGTGCAAAATTCATTACATAACCGGTCATTTTTAAGATTACGTGCGCAATGGCATCGAATGCTTTAATTACAATCTGGCCTAAATCACCAATGGCAGCTGTTGCTACACCAAAGAATAAAGAGAATACAACAATCTGCAAAATTTCGTTGGTTGACATCGATTCGGCAATGCTTTTTGGAAAAACGTGCGCGATAAAATCTTTCACACTCATCGATGCTTTCTGTATCCCGGTATTTACCAATTGATCGGGCAATGATAATTTCATATGTCTTCCGGGTTCGAATAAGTTTACCAAAATCATACCCAGTACCAGCGACATTAACGACATGGCCAAAAACCAGCCCAATGTTTTACCGCCAATTCTACCTACGGCCTTAATATCGCCTACTTTGGCTACACCAACTACTAAGGTTGTAAATACCAATGGCGCAACAATCATTTTAATCAGGCGAAGAAAGATATCGCTCAACAACGTAAAATATTCTAATTTTTTCTCCCTGATATCTTCGTTTTCTTTTTTGATTTTAGCATTTACTTTTCTTTCGGCCTTAAGTTGTGTATAGCCAATACTGGTGGTATCGGTAGTTTTGGCAATGCTTACCTCTATACTTTTAACTTTCGCATCGGCAGTGAGTATTTTCTGGTTATAGACATCGATTGAATTGACATTTAAAATATAGCCCAATGCAATACCCGCAATCAGCGCTAAGAAAATGAAAAGCGTGAGTTTGTTTTTTTTCATGAATATAAAAAGTTTGTGGTACTCTTAATTTGGTAAAACTACGATATTTACGGCGTGTAACAAATTTTGATAACAGCTGGCATTAAAAAATATATCAACGTTGTTGAGTTAAGCCATTCGGCAAAGCAGAAATAATTTAACCACAGATAGAAAGGATGCACACAGATACGAAAATCCGTGCTTATCTGTGTGCATCTGTAGTTAAAAACTTTTAAGTCAATAGCATCAAAAAATATATTATTTTTGATTTCTGGTGTAACAAAAAATGTACATCCTCATCTAAAACGCAACTATAAACCCCTAAATGGAACAAAAAGACAAGTTATTTAAAGAGATCTTCGATTCAAATTCCAAAAAGATATTCCATTTATGTTATGGTTATACTGGCGATACCGACGCTGCAAACGATCTTCTACAGGAAACTTTTTTAAAGGTTTGGCAAAATCTGGATAAGTTCAGAAACAAATCTTTAATTTCTACGTGGATTTATAGAATTGCCGTGAATACTTGTTTAACTTATTTGAGATCAGAAAAAAGACAGGCGAAAGACGAATTAACAGATAACATTATAGAAAATAAAATAGAGGAATTTTCAGAGAAAAATGAACAGGTTGCCCTACTTTATAAATGTATATCCAAGCTCGAAGAGAATGACCGTTTAATTATTACAATGGTACTTGATGAATTACCATACCACGAAATTGCCGACATATCTGGAATAAGCGAAGGCAATTTGAGGGTAAAAATTCACCGTATTAAACAAAAATTAACAGAACTATATAGCCAGTATGCAAGCGTTTGATCAAATACAGGAGTTGTGGCAAAAGCACGAGGTAGAAGTTAAGGTTTCTGCTGATGAAATGCTGCAACAAGCGAAGAAAGAAGTAAATGGCATCAAGCTGAAATCGGCTTTGAACATTTTGGGTATGCTGGCATCCTTTATTGCCATTGCTGCATTGTGGATCTTTTTTCACTTCGAATCGTGGACCACACACGTAGGAATCAGCATCACCATTATTGCCATTGGCGTATATACCTTAATTCTGTACCGCGATTACAGGCTAATTTCGAAAACCGATTTCACCGCTCACCCGCACGAATATTTAAACAACCTAAAAACCTATCAATTAAACCGTTATAAACTCTACAACTCCTTATATTGGTTTTATATGATTGCACTTTCCTTGGGCATCATATTTTATTTTGTAGAAATTCTTGCGCACTTCAACACTGTTCAAAAAGTTTTAGCTGTTGGCTTAACAGCGATATGGATGTTATTTTGTTCAACGATATTAAGAAAGGCGGTGATGAGCAGGGAAAAAGAACGTATAGCTTTATTGATCGAGAAATTTGAGCGCATTAGCGGACAGATTTCTACTCCCGAATAATTTTAGGCACGGTTTTTTCACTGTAAAAACCAACACATGAAACCATCATGATTTACCATTTAACAATGGAATAACTAAGTCATGATAGCTTCACCAGCGTTGAAACTAAAATTACACAGGTGAAAAGACATATTATATTCCTTTTATTTTTGCTGGCACTGCCATGTACTTTTGCTTTTAAACAAGATTTTTCCGAGCCGATTCAATTGAATTGGGAAACGCATTTTAAAGGCAAAGCCGATATGCGCTCGCCATTTTTTGCGCTGACTGCTATGACATGGAAATACAGTTACTCCAGCACTGTTTACCGTAATCGCGTTGCCATTAAGCTTAAAAATGATGTGAGCATTGATAAAACGAGATCTTGGGTTAAGTGGGATAAAATTAAAGATCCTGAAATTAGGGCAAGTCTTTTACACCACGAACAAGGCCACGCCGATATTCAGTATGTTTTATTATTGGAGGCCGAAAGGGTATTAAAAAACCGGAACTATGCTGTAAGCAACTATAAAGCTCAAATATCTGAACTCGCCAATCAGATCAGCAATTATTTCGACACCATGCAACGTAACTATGATGAAGAAACCGAGCATGGCAGCAACCATAAAATGCAGGCCCGATGGGATGACATTATCCAGGATAAGATTGAAGAATCGAGGACTGCTATGGCCGAATTACAAAAATAGTTTTGGGATAAAAATAATGGCACCAACGACCAAAGCTAAAAACGCGGCCACCAAAACCGCAGCAGCAGCCAAATCTTTTACCACTTTAATTTTAGGATGATATTCTGGAGAAACCACATCGGCCAGTTTTTCGAGAGCAGAATTTAAAATTTCGGCAACAAAAACAGCCGAAATAACAGATAAAATGGCAATCCATTCTGAACCGGAAATTTTCAGGTAAAAGGATAAACCAATGGCAACGATTGCTGCAAACAAATGAACTCTTCCATTATGATCGTTAACGAAGAACAGTTTTAGTCCGTTAAAAGCATATTTAAAGCTCCTGATCCGATCGATGATAGAAAATTTTTCGTTGTTCATTGTTTTTAAATTGCGTGATAGATCCTGAAACAAGTTCAGGATGATGAATTAGTGTGGTCGTCGTCATTGCGAAGCACGAAGCAATCTTAAAGCGCATGCTATAACCGATTTATTCAGCACTAGGAAAGATCCTTCGACTACGCTACCATTGACGTTATTCTATAAACAACTATTAATCAATATTTTAGCCACCGTCGAATTTCCATCCAGCTAGGCCATAGCACGGTATCCCCGTTCTACTTAAATCCGGCCTAACAAATTTTTCTGGCTCCACCGACCCAGCCTACCCACTAGCTTTGAAAGAAAAATTTTCAGCCGGTGTTTTTTGTTTCTTTTTGACAGCAAAAAGAAAGAGCCCCATCGGCGGCGGCGAGCCGAGGCAAGGATGAGCCTCTGGGCAAAAAAAAGATATGCGTCATTCATATTGATTTTTATACAATAAATTATCCCTCATGATGACAACGATTGCAAAAAGCCGTAACAAGCAGTCTCCTCGCCGCTTTATGCTCCACACCCTTTCCCTCTACCTTCCGCCTTTTACCTTAAACCTTACTTTACTTCACTTGTAGAAAAGCCATTTCCACTTAATTTATATTGATAGGTCCGAGTAATTGTTTTAGTACTATCTGCACTGTCTTTTACCGGAAAAGAACGGAACAGGTCTCCATTTTTAATAAAAAAATTATCGTTACCGTTATAACCTTTCTTTTGACTGGTACTTAAAGAAGGGAAACTGATTTTATTGAAATCGCCACGCGTGTATTCAAAAACATTTAAATCCGAAACTGTTTTTTTGCTTAAGAGCTGAATATACAATTCAGGATTTCCGTCATTGTCTAAATCCATATTCCAGGCATCAATCACAATACCTTTACGATCTACGGCGGCCGACCTGTAATTATTATGCACTGAATCAGACATCAGAATCTGATATCCCCCAATAGAGTCAACCCCTTTTCCCCAGCTTACAATTTCGAAATTTAATCCGGGTCTCACTTCTATATCTTTATAAAAACGGAAAGGGTTTTTCTGCACTTTTTCAGTTTCTGTCTTAATTTCTTTAGGTTTTTCTTCTGTGCATGCAAAACAAAACAGCATCCCTGTTATTAACAAGAGATGCTGTAATGTATATTTCTGTAATTTCATTCTATTTAGGACGTTTTGGTTGCCCCAAATTAAGTATTTTAGCTTTTTAAAGCAACATTTTATTTCTTTGCATCTGTTTTAACTTCTGGTGCTCCGTTATTTAAAACGGTTTCGGCAACTACGCTTCTTTTGCCACTTGGTGCAATAACAATGGTTTTTAATACTCTTTTTTCTCCTTGTGGTACTGTAATTTTAATTGGTGCGGTGTACAAGAATGCATTTTCTGATGGACGGGATAAATCAATCGAATAATAAATTTTAGCTCCGGTTACAGGTGCTTTTAAATCAATTGTAAATTCTCCGCCTGTTAAGGGTTTATCGCTCTGACCAAGTGGTGTAGGTACCCAGAAATTAACATTCATTTTATCTAAACGGGCCAAATGAGCTGGTAAACGTTGTTCAGAAAAATTCTTTAAATCTTTACGCTCAACCGGCGACCATGCAATTTCAGATAAAGCCAATAAACGTGGGAAAGCATGGTTTTCTGCTTTTGCTGTGGTTTTAATATACTCCGTCCACATATTAGCCTGCACACCTTTAATGTATTTTCTTTCATCGGCAGTTAACACTTTCGGAATCGGATCGTAAGCATAAATCTTTTGATAAGGGGCAAATCCGCCAATGGTTACCGGCTCGTCAGGAGAGTTTGATTGTTTGTGGTCGATATATAAACCCATCGATCCTGGGGTCATAATTACATCGTGTTTTTGCTGTGCAGCTGCAATTCCGCCATCTTCGCCTCTCCAGCTCATTACGGTTGCATTAGGCGCCAAGCCACCTTCTAAAATCTCATCCCAACCAATGATCGAGCGTCCCTTTCCGTTTACATGTTTTTCTATCGTTTGGATGAAATAACTCTGTAATTCATGCTCATCTTTCAAACCTTTCTCTTTCATTAGGTTCTGGCAGAAGGTAGATTCTTTCCAATAGGTTTTAGGCGCTTCATCGCCTCCAATATGAATGTATTTAGAAGGGAAAATAGCGATAACCTCGTCTAAAATATTTTCAAGAAAAGTAAAGGTATTTTGCGAAGGCACAAAAATATCGTCAAAAACGCCCCAGGTTTGTTGTACCTGTTTACCTTTTCTGCTACCCGCCCATGGTGTTTTATCGCTGATAAAAGTATCGCGATCAGGGAAACAGCTTAATTCAGGATAAGCAGCAATTGCAGCAGAAGCGTGTCCTGGCAATTCGATTTCCGGAATTACCGTAATGTATTTCGTAGCTGCATATTTAACAATTTCTTTGGCTTCTTCTTGTGTATAATAACCTTTAACGGGCGTAAGATAATTGCCATTGCCCGGATAATTGCCAATAATCGTTCCGTTACGTGAAGAACCGATTTCAATTAGTTTAGGATACTTTTTAATCTCCAGTCTCCAGCCCTGATCGTCAGTTAAATGCCAGTGGAAAGTATTGATTTTGTAATAAGCCAACTGATCGATGTATTTTTTGATAAAAGAGATCGGGAAGAAATGACGGCTTACATCCAACATGGTTCCGCGGTAGGCAAAACGTGGATAATCGTTAATATCAACTGCAGGGATGGTAATTTTATCAGCCACTTTATCTGGCATCATCTGCATAGCAGATTGAACCGCATAAAAAAGGCCCGCGCCTTTTCCTGTTAAAATAATTTGTTTAGGGGTAACTTTAATCGTGTAACCTTCGGCTGGCAATTGATCTGCTCCAACAGATGTTAAAACAATTGCTTTTTGGTTAGGTTGAGTAATTTTAGTTTCACGTAAGGCAAAACCTGCCTTGGTAACGATAAAAGCGTTTAATAAATCAGCCATCTTTGCGCCGTCGATGCTTTGATTTACTAAAACCGTGGTTTTATCTAAAATGAAATTTCCGTTTGCCCTGGTAATGGCTACAGGTGCAGGTATGATACCCAGATTAGGATCACTCTGCGCAAATGCACTCGTGCTGATTAATACTCCAATAAAAATCGATAATGCTTTGTTCATGTTGTGTTTTTGTTTTTATAGATTTATTTGATTGTTGGAACCAAGATAGAGATTATGGCCAGATTCCGAATCTCACATTCTTGTTACAATTTAGATCAACCGTTTGACTGCACCGCATAACGCAGATAATCTAAGTATTAAAAGGTCGTCATTTCGAGCGGAGTGCAACGCAGTCGAGAAATCTACATAACAGATTTCTCCATTCCACTGCGTTTCAGTCGAAATGACGACTACTTTTATGAAAATCAGGTGCAGAAGCGTTTGGGTAATGATAGTCCCGCTCCCGCTTTCTGCTCCCGATGTAAAATCGGGGGCATCCCGCTTTGATCGGGTTTAAATGGCACAGCCAGTTGAACTATTTGGGGTTGCAAAGTGTAGAAGAATTATTCTAGGCAGCATGCTGTTCAACTTTAAATTTAGCAGAAACCTAAGTATTTAAACCTGATTGTAATGGAAAGCACGCAATCCCGATTTTTCATCGGGAGCGGACTTGAAATGTAAAGCAGGACTAACAATAAAAGAACCACTGCAATTGCTTTCCAAAAAAAGAGAAATTGTAAGCCTAGTGAAACAAGATCAGCGTTGATAGATCTCTCCATTCCACTACGTTCCAGTCGAGATGACGACATTAACAAAAAAGAGAAACCGTTGCTGATTTCTCTTTTTAAAATTATATTAAAATATTTTACGCTTCTACAGGATGCTCTTTAGCAGCCAAGTACCTTTCGGCATCGAGCGCGGCCATACATCCAGAACCTGCAGCAGTTACCGCCTGTCTGTAATACATATCCTGCACATCGCCACAGGCAAAAACACCTTCGATATTGGTTAAAGTGGAACCTGGTTTGGTAGCTAAATAACCCGTTTCATCCATATCCAACTGGCCTTTAAAAATATCAGTATTTGGCTTATGACCGATAGCCACAAAGAAACCTTCTACAGCGATATCAGACTCAACACCAGTTTTGTTATTTAAAACTTTAACCGCAGTTACATTTTTACCGTTACCTAAAATCTCCTGGGTTTCGGTATTGTAATGCACCACAATATTCGGTGTAGCCAATACTCGGCTCACCATTGCTTTAGAAGCTCTGAATTCGTCTCTACGAACCAATAAATGAACGGTTTTACATAATTTAGCTAAATATGTTGCTTCTTCGGCAGCAGTATCTCCAGCACCTACAATGGCAACATCTTGTCCTTTAAAGAAGAAACCATCGCACACGGCACAGGCCGAAACCCCAAACCCATTGTATTGTTGCTCACTTGGTAAACCCAGCCATTTTGCTGTAGCGCCTGTAGCAATAATTACGGTATCAGCTGTAATGGTTTTAATTTCATCAACCACTACTTTATGCGGCGTTGAAGAAAAATCAACCGAACTTACATAACCAAAACGGATATCGGTACCAAAACGCTCTGCCTGCTTGCGGAAATCCTCCATCATTTCTGGCCCCATAATTCCTTGCGGATAACCTGGAAAATTTTCTACATCTGTAGTTTGCGTAAGCTGCCCACCGGCTTGCATACCGGTATACATAATTGGTTTTAAATCAGCTCTGGCAGCATAAATAGCAGCAGTATAACCTGCAGGACCTGAACCTATAATTAAACACTGAACGTGTTCGTTTTCTTGTGACATTATATTGTGTGTTTGAAATTCATTAATCGTAGCGCAAATTTAACGCTTTAAATATTTGTTGGCAAGTGCACATTGTCAACATAGTTTACTTATTAACATCATAAGCCGAGTGGAAAGCGCATGGCGTTTGGCATTTAAAGCTATTCGTGGTGTCAGATGTTTCCATCTGACACTGACTCCATATATGCGTGATAATTTTTTACCAGTCAGATGGTAACATCTGACTGCACAACAAGCTCCAATTCAGGAATACTTTAAAGTAAGACGGTAACATCTGACAGCACAAAAAATTATCCTCCTTTATTCTCTCTGATCAACCGAACTACATTGCCTCCCAAAATTTTCTTGATATCGTTTTCCGAATACCCATTTTTAATCAGCTCATCGGTAATTTTAGGATAATCTGCTACACTGTTCATTCCTAAAGGAAAAGATTCGGCACCATCAAAATCGGCCCCCAATCCTACATGGTCTATGCCAATTAATTTCACCACGTGACTAATATGTTTAACCAAAAGTGCAATCGGCGGACGTGTGGCATCGGCATCAGCCTGATGGTTGAAAATCAACGTATCAATGGCATTGCTTCTACCATATTTAGCAGTCAATGTTTTAAGCTCGCTAACATATTTTGCAAAGAATTCTTTTTGTTTGGTATTGAAGCTAGCATCTAAAAAACCACTGTAGAAATTAATGCAAACTACACCGCCATTTTTACCTACAGCTTTAATCTGATCATCTTTTAAATTTCGCGGAACCGGATTTAAAGCATAAGCACAGCTATGGGAAACAATTACGGGTTTAGCAGATGCAGCAATGGCATCATAAAATGTTTTTTCACCCACGTGTGATAAATCGACCATTGCACCGAGTTGATTCAATCGTTTTACAACCTGTTTTCCAAAATCGCTTAAACCCGCATATTCGGGTTTCACTTTACCCGAAGTTTCTTCGGTGGCCGAACTCGACCATGGGGTACTGTTGTTCCAGGTTAAAGTAAGGTAAGCCATTCCGCGCTTTGCCAAACTATCGATATAATCTAAACGGTTTTCGATCATATGCCCACCTTCTACCCCTATCATCGCAGCCAATTTTTGTTGTTTAACCGCTTGTTCGAGATCTTTAGCATTTGTTACCAATTTAATTTTATCGGGATATCGTTTAATTAAACTATAAAGTGAATCTATTTCCTGATTAGCTACAGCATATCCACCCGTTTCATCACACCAGATAGAAAAAAACTGAACATCCAAGCCACCTTGTTTGGCCCTCACTAAATCGAAATTCCCCTTAGATTGAAGTTTCCCGATATCGATGCCCGATTTGATCTGATTGAACAAAATATCGCCATGTGTATCGATTACAATCGCATTTTGATGAATTTTATCCGAATTTTGGGCAAACAGATTGATCTGCAACAGTATAACGACAAGAAAAAGATAAAGATTTTTCATGCACTAAATATAATATTAATTGTTTTTACAAGTACAGACATTCAACGTCCCATCTATTTTTTAACCACCAAGAAACAAAGGCACAATATGTTCTGAATGAGTTGACCGCCTTAGAAACTTAGTTCCTTATAGATGGTTATTTGTGCTCAAAACTCAGGTGCTCTAAGGTGCCTCAGGTGGTAAAAATAATACAATGTAACTGTCAGATGGTAACATCCGACAGCACATTATAACTAAGTCTGTATCACACCTACATTAAACTTCTTAGTAATCGGCGATTGGTTGGCAGCCTCAATTCCCATCGAAATAACTTTTCTCGTTTCTAACGGGTCGATAATACCATCTACCCAAAGCCGGGATGCAGCATAATAAGGGGTGGTTTGGCTATCGTATCTGTCGGTGATTTCTTTTAACAACTCTGCCTCTTTTTCTGGCGTAATTACCTCTCCTTTTGCTTTTAAAGAGGCTTCCTGAATCTGAAGTAAAGTTTTTGCAGCCTGCGAACCGCCCATTACCGCAATTTTAGCAGTTGGCCAGGCATAAATCAATCTAGGGTCGTAAGCCTTACCGCACATGGCATAGTTGCCAGCACCATAAGAATTACCCAATACTATTGTAAATTTTGGCACTACAGAATTGGCAACAGCATTAACCATTTTAGCACCATCTTTAATAATACCACCATGTTCTGATCGGCTGCCTACCATAAAGCCAGTAACATCCTGCAAAAACACCAATGGGATTTTCTTCTGGTTACAGTTCATAATAAAACGGGTAGCTTTATCGGCGCTATCAGAATAAATTACACCGCCAAACTGCATCTCTCCTTTTTTCGACTTCACCACTTTACGCTGATTGGCCACAATACCTACTGCCCAGCCATCAATACGGCCTAAACCACAAACAATGCTTTGTCCGTAGCCTTTTTTATACTCTTCAAATTCCGATCCATCAACCAAACGGTTAATGATATCCATTATTTCATAAGGTTTATCTCTGTTTTCGGGTAAAATACCATACAATTCTTCTTCATTTTCTTTTGGTTTTGCTGGTTTAATCCTATCAAAACCGGCATTTTGAGGCGCGCCCAACATACTCATGATGTTCCTGATGCTATCTAAGCAGGCCTGATCATTGGGATGTTTATAATCGGTAACACCTGATATTTCGCAATGAGTAGTGGCTCCACCCAAAGTTTCATTGTCAACCTCTTCACCTATGGCCGATTTAACCAGGTAAGACCCCGCTAAAAAAACCGATCCTGTTTTATCAACAATCATCGCTTCATCGCTCATAATGGGCAAATAGGCACCACCGGCAACACAAGCCCCCATGATGGCAGAAATCTGGACTATTCCTTCCGACGACATGATGGCATTGTTACGAAACATCCTTCCAAAATGTTCTTTATCAGGAAAAATCTCATCTTGCATCGGGAGATATACACCAGCGCTATCAACCAGGTATATTACTGGTAGGCGGTTCTCCATAGCAATTTCCTGAGCACGGAGGTTCTTTTTTGCAGTCATGGGAAACCAGGCACCTGCTTTTACTGTGGCATCGTTGGCCACAATCATACATTGTCTTCCGCTTACATAGCCAATACCGCACACCACTCCTGCGGAAGGACAGCCACCTTGCTCGGCATACATACCATCAGCCGTAAAAGCACCAACTTCTAAGAAGCTGGTATCTTTATCAATTAAATAGGCAATCCGCTCGCGGGCCAATAGCTTTCCCTTTTCTTTTTGTTTGGCCGCATTTTTTTCACCGCCACCTAAATATATTTTTTTGAGTCTGGTTTTCAGTTCGTATACCAACTGTTTATTTACATCCTCATTTTTATTGAATTCGATATTCATGGTGGCAATTTAAATTTAATTTTAGAAAAACAGTATTGACCAAAACGGTTTCTGGTACAAAGCGATTTTTAACCACAAAGAAAACAAGAGAAATCACTGAGGGCACAGCGTTCTGAATGCTTTTTAAAGATTAAATTACCTACAACTTAATTGATAACTAAAGTATTTTCTCAGTTTACCTCTGTGTAAAAACTCTGTTCCCGCTGTGGTTAATTATCCATTTTAACCACAGAGAAATAAGAGAAATCACGGAGGGCACAGAGATCTGAATGCTTTTATTTAGGATTAGATTACCTACAATTTGAGTGACAACTAAAGTACTTTCTCAGTTTACCTCTGTGTAAAAACGCTGTTCCCGCTGGGGTTAATTATCCGTTTAAAATGATATTTTTGGGTAAATCCGAAAAATGGAACTAACCATCAATATTCCTGCCCTATTGTTTCCTGCCATCAGCTTAATTATGCTGGCTTATACCAACCGTTTCCTGGCTTTGGCAAGTTTAGTGAGAAGTTTGAAATCGAAATATGAGGATGGCGATAAAAATGCAGCGCTGCATAAACAGATCGAAAACCTGCGTTACCGCTTAAGATTGATCAAAAACATGCAGGCTTTTGGTGTACTTAGCTTTGCCAGCTGCCTTTTTTGTATGTTTTTTATTTATTTGGAGTGGAATACCGTTGCTGAAATTCTTTTTGCCCTGAGTTTGATATTTTTCATGATATCGTTAATCATTTCGTTAATAGAAATCCAGATCAGTACAAAAGCCCTGGAGCTGGAGCTGAGCAGTTTAGAAGAACTCGATAATCCATCAATTGTAAGTAGATTTAAAAAGAAATTTGATAAAGATTGATATGCAACCATCTGTTAATACGCCAGAAGACTATTTAAACAGCCTCCCTGAAGAAAGGAAAGCGCCAGTTTCGAAATTGAGAGATACTATTTTAGAGAATCTGCCAGCAGGTTTCGAAGAACAGATTACGTATGGTATGCTGGGATATGTTATTCCACTCAGGCTTTATCCTCCAGGTTACCATTGTACACCAGAACAGGCTTTACCTTTTATCAATATTGGTTCACAAAAGAATTTTATTGTTATGCACCACTTGGGATTATACGCATTTACTGATTTACTGGAATGGTTTCAGGCAGAATATCCTAAACACAGCAAATACAAATTGGATATGGGTAAAGGTTGCGTCCGTTTTAAAAAGCCTGATGATATTCCATACGCATTAATTGCCGGGCTTATCAGAAAGGTTACACCTGCAGAATGGATTGAACAATATGAAAAAGTATATAAACGTAAAGGCTAATTTTGATAAACTACCCCATCAATCTTCAGCTTTTTAAACTTTTCGGCCCAGCCTTTACCTCTTATGTATTTTACCTGCGATGGGTATCCTTTTAAATTTGGATGATAAATCGGATCAAATGAAAAAGTCATTTCGGTATCCGATTTTTGAATAACAGTGACTTCGTTATCATTTTCATCCTTTTCTCCAGTTGTAAAAAATTTATCGCCCATTTTTGCATTAAAATCAGCTCTGGTATAAGTTTTCAAAGGACTATCGGGATAGCCCTCAATCAATTTATTCTGTTCGTCGATCCTTAAATAAACTGTACTCACTGCATCGCCTCCTAACAATGAATAAAACTTGAAAAAAAGCTTTTTATTGATGCGAACAGTATCCTTGATTTCGGTATAAGATTGAGCATTCATATACCATAAATTGCCAATCTGCATCGGCAAAAACGAATCGGCTGCCAAATTTTGATCTTTATTCATTTGGCAGGATAGGATAAACAGACTAATTAAAACAAAACTTAAAGATTTCCAGTTTACGATCATGAGGCATTTATTTTTTCTTATTTAACGTTAAAGATAAACAATGCACTACATTGTAAGCTATTAATTCACAAAATGATACAAGAAAACAACCTCACCACTAAAGGCAGGTTTCTTTTGATCTTCAATTTCCATTTCGATAGCCATATTTACTTTGGTTACGCCTCGGAGATTAATAATAGAAGCCAGTTTTGCTTTTAGCCGTACTTTGCTGTTAACGGTAACTGCCTGCGCAAACCTTAAACTTTCGATACCATAATTGATCTCCATTTTTAATTTTTGGATATCAACAATTTCTTTCCATAGGTAAGGGATTAAGGAAAGCGTTAAATAGCCATGCGCTATGGTTGCTTTAAAAGGGCCTTCATTTTGGGCTCTTTCTTCATCAACATGAATCCATTGATGGTCTAATGTGGCATCGGCAAATTTATTAATCTGTTCTTGTGTAATGGTGTGCCATGAAGAAACGCCTAATTCCTTGCCAAGGTATTGTTCAAATTCTGCGTGGGAAGTAATGATTTGCATTTCGGTATATTTTTAGCGCCAAGCGTTATGCGGCCGGCGAATTAATAATTATTTTTTTAATTCTGGTTAAGAGGCATTTTTGGGTTAATAGCTTATAGTAGATGGTTAATGGCCTGATGATATAAGCACCCTAACTATGAACTATTGACTATTAACCATAAGCATCTTGCTATAATTAACTCAGGTTCCGCTCTCTAAACCAAACCTCGTCTGGAATGGCAGAAAAATCATCCATTTTATCAATTAAAGTTTCGGCATTTGCTTCATTAAAAACTAAATCGCGATTGGCCGGTTTCAAAAACTTACTTTGCACCATCATATCCATTTGGGCAAATAAGGGATCGTAAAAACCACTTACATTTAATACGCCGATTGGTTTTGTGTGCAGGCAGAGCTGCAACCAGGTTAACACTTCAAAAAACTCTTCAAGGGTGCCGAAACCACCGGGCAAAATAACAAAACCATCACTTAAGTCGGCCATTCTCTGTTTTCTTTGGTGCATATTTTCGGTTACGATCATTTCGGTTATCCCTTTATGACCAACTTCTTTATCCATTAAAAACTGTGGGATTACACCTGTAACTAAACCACCTAACTCAAGTACATCATTGGCTAATACACCCATCACGCCTACACTTCCGCCACCGTAAACCAATCTGATCTGCTGTTTTACAAGTGTTTCTGCCAATTGCCTTATTGCGTTACGCAGCGCTACATCGCCATTAAAGTTTGAGCCACAATACACACAAACTGATTTAAGCTTATTCATTTAGTTAAAATTTACCGAAGTTAAGACTTTATCGGCTTTCTGTAAATTTTAATTCTGCACAAAGCTGTTACAGTTTTAGTTGTTTCGTTAACAAGTGCTGTATCTTAAGTGATGATTTCCATTGGAACTTGTTACGTTGTCCAAAGGACTCCTACGGAGAGCTTGTCGAAACGCTTTTCGGGAAATTTAACAGGTCCTTCGACAGGCTACCATTGACGTTATTTGCAATTGCTTACTAATAAGACATTTGCAACTATATACATTTCCGTCCAGCTAGGCCATACCACCCCATCCCCGTTTTACTTAAATACGGCCTAACAAATTTTTCGGGCTGTACTGACCTAGCCAACCTACTAGCTTCAAAAGAAAACGGCGAAGCCCTCATGAATGCAGCTGAAAACTATAATACGAATGAATAAATTTTCAGCCGGCATTTTTTGTTTCTTTTTTGATGCCAAAAAGAAAGAGCCATTCGGCGGCGGTGAGCCGAGGCAAGAATGAGCAGTTGGGCAAAAAAGGATATGCGTCATTCATATTGATTTTTATATAATAAATTAACCCTCAGGATGACAATTCTATATTTATAATAAAGCCTCTTACTAAAAAAAGGAGTGGCATTACACCACTCCTTTTAACCAAATATAAGAGAGAAAAGATTAATTTAGAGATTAGAAAGCATAACGGATTGTAGCACCATAAGTTCTTGGATCGCCCAGTACGCCTGCGTATAAGCCTGAGTTACCAGCTGCAGCCTGCAATTGTTCATAATAGTTTTTGTTTGCGATATTTCGGCTCCATACAAACAAAGAGAACTTATCCGATTTAAATCCTAACCTTGCATTAAATAAAGCATAACCTTTAACATTTAAAATGCTTGATGGTGTTGGGTTTGACGAATATTCTGAACGGTAACTCGCATCGCCGGCGATAAAATATCTACCAGCCCTGGTTGCTAAATTACCTGGGGTACTAAATTCAGAACCTCCAGAGATATTCCATTTAGAAATACCCGGCAATCTGCCTCCCGAAGCATCTTTAAATGCCACTTGGGTAGCCACACCGTTTACCAATTCGGTATGGCCGGTTTCTTCTAAAGGAAGTGGCGCATTGGTGAATTTCACATATTTACCATCAAGGTAAGCTACCGCAGCATTTAAAGTTAAGAATCTTTCCAATTGATAAGTTCCATCAATTTCTAAACCTTTTACTTTAACTTTTTCTGCATTAGCAAGATACCCCCTATTTACCCCCAGCTGTGGAGATTGTACATTGGTTTGGTAATCTTTAATGTCGGTATTAAAAGCGGTAACATTCAATATGGCACCTTTAACCGGTTTTGTTTTTAAACCTAATTCGTAATGTTGAACATATTCTGGCTTTACAACAGCAAGCGACAAGTCTGCTTGTCCGGTTGAAGTAGTTGGCAAGCCACCTACGTTAACACCAACAGGTTTATAAGCAGTAGAGAAAGTTCCATAAACGTTTAACTTTGTGTTAGGGCGGTATGAAACCGTTAAGTTACCCGATAGGTTATTGTTATCTACTTTGGTAGTAAACTGCTGATTACTATACACAGCGGCTTTTAGTGCAAGTAAAGTGGCATCTGTAGTCTGCAATCCGCCATAAGTTACCCTGTCGTAATCCACATCTTTTTTATCGTAGGTGTATCTTAAACCAGGTAATACGTGAAAGTGCGCTAAAAATTCCCAGTCTACCTGAGCAAAAATAGCTGCACTTAACGATTTGATGGTCGAATTGGTTTTGATTCCAAAGCCATCTAATAAACCAGGGGTTGAATATAATGCCTGATTACCCGTATTGCTGGTTTGCACAAATCTCCATTGATCTTTACCTACTTCTTCTGTTTGAGCCAAACCTTTTAAGTTCTGAGCAAGGGCAAACACCCCAATTACACCACTTAATTTATCAGTGATATTACCAGCATATCTAATTTCCTGTGAATATTGATCATGATGGGAGTTGCCTTGAGATTTTGTTAATGCAGACAGTTCAGAGAAATCCCTGTCGTTTGTGGGATCCCAGTTCCAGAATCTCCATGCAGTGGTAGAAGTTAATGTTCCGCCACCAATCTTATAATCCACATTTAAGGATATACCACCGATTGATTGATTATGTCTCCATGGAGTATTGGTGTTTATTTCTCTGGAAAAAGGATCAATTTTAGGTTGCTGGTAGCCTAAATCTGAAACAATTTTGGCATACTGACGGTAAGCGCTTCTTTCTGTCTGCGCAACACCAGCAATTACCAATGGGTAACCCGCAGGGTGCTGAACACTTACATCGCTACTCAATAATATCTGTAGCCTATCTGAAGGAGTAAAATACAACTGGCCTTTAAAACCAAGGTTATTTTGTCCGCTATATTTACGTTCTTCTCTGGTATTCCATATTGTACCATCTCGTTGGGTACCGGAGATTGATATTTTAGCAGCAAGATTTTTTGCTACCCCGCCCGAAACTGACGTTTTTGCCTGGATAAAGTTATAGTTTCCAACGCTTAGTTCTACTTTGGCACTTGGTGTTTGGGTTGGTTTTGTAGTGGTGATGTTAAATGCACCTGCGGTAGTATTTTTTCCAAATAACGTACCTTGAGGACCACGGATTACTTCTATTTGTTCGATATCCAGGAAATCGGTTGAGGTAGCAGCCGGACGAGCATGATAAACACCATCTACGTAAAAACCTACACCTGGGTCGATACCATCGTTAGTTAAACCGAATGTTGAACCCAGACCTCTAATATTAAGTGTTGTATTTCTTGCATTCGAAGCATATAATTGTACAGATGGCACTAACTCTTTTAAACGGTTAACATTAAAAGCACCTGCATTTTCTGCTGCCTGGCCACCGATTACAGTAATTGGAATAGGCACGTCCTGTAAAACCTCCGAACGTCTTCTCGACGTTACAACGATCTCATCTAATAATGCATTTTCTACCAGAACCAATTCTATTGGCGTTTCCTGAAGTTTTAAAATCTGAAAATCCTGTGGTTTATAGCCAACTGAGCTCACTTGAAGGTAAAATGGAGTCTCTTGTTTTACATTTATGCTGAAAACACCATTATCATCTGCCACTACGGCTTGGTTTGTTCCTCTTACCTTTACAGTAGCATGTGGTATTGTACTGCCATTTGTTGTTTTAATTACGCCGGTTACTGGGCTTTGGGCAAAGGCAAAACTTGCCGAAAGTAAAAATGAAAAGAGGATAAGTAAACTTTTGTTCATGATTAGTTATATAGTTTGTTTAAATGTTGTTGATTAATGACTCGTTCGAAAGTATGCGATTACTGTTTTAGAATGGCTACAACAACAATACGAGCGTGTTTTTTGATTTGTTTTCATAATTATTATATAAATCCTATAGATTTAGTCGACAAATATATTAAAAAATTTTAGCTGCCAAATTTTATTTTGTGATTTTTATCTTTATTATCAATTCTCCAGACCTCATAGGTTTTAAAAACCTATAAGGTCTAAAAACAAAACGGGGCTATCGTAAACGATGCCCCGCTGAATTATAAAAATATTGCTAATGAGATTGCTTCGTTCCTCGCAATGACGATTATTCGAAAGGATTATACCTTATCTGGTATAATTTGGTGCTTCTTTAGTAATCGTAATATCGTGTGGATGGCTTTCGCGCATACCTGCCGCAGTAATCTGCACAAATTGTGCTTCTTGTAATGCCTCTATATTTGCTGCACCGCAATAGCCCATACTTGCACGTAAACCACCAATGTACTGATACATTACTTCTGCTAGGGTACCTTTAAATGGCACACGGCCTACAATACCTTCTGGAACTAACTTTTTAATATCATCTTCTACATCCTGGAAATAACGGTCTTTAGACCCCTGCTCCATTGCTTCAATTGAGCCCATTCCACGGTAAGATTTAAATTTACGTCCTTCGTAGATAATGGTTTCGCCTGGTGATTCTTCAACTCCTGCAAATAACGAACCTGCCATTACGGTGCTTGCTCCAGAAGCAATTGCTTTGGCAATATCACCTGTGTGTTTAATACCACCATCGGCAATAACAGGAACACCTGTGCCTTTTAAAGCTTTGGCACATTCGTAAACCGCATATAATTGAGGAACACCAACACCGGCAATAATTCTTGTTGTACAGATAGAACCAGGACCAATACCAACCTTAACAGCATCGGCACCAGCATCGGCTAAGAATTTAGCAGCAGCACCGGTAGCAATATTTCCAACGATAACCTGTAAATCAGGATATTTAGCTTTAACTTCTTTTAATTTATCAACTACTCCTTTAGAATGGCCATGAGCAGTATCAATGGTAATTACGTCAACACCGGCATGAACCAAGGCATCAACACGTTGAATAGTATCAGCTGTTACACCAACCGCAGCACCTACACGTAAACGACCGCGTTCATCTTTACAGGCAGCAGGATAATTTTTAACCTTCGAAATATCTTTAAAAGTAATTAAACCGCTTAAGTAACCGTCTTTGCTCACCACAGGAAGTTTCTCGATTTTATGGTTCTGAAGAATTTCCTCTGCCTGAACCAAAGTAGTACCTTCTGGTGCAGTGATTAAATTTTCTTTAGTCATTACCTCAGAAATTGGTCTTTTCATATCCTTTTGGAAACGTAAATCCCTATTTGTAATAATACCCACCAATTTATTGTCGCTGCTTACAACAGGAATACCACCAATTTTATGCTCTTTCATAATCTTGAAAGCATCGGCTACAACAGCTGTTTCCAATAAGGTAACCGGATCCTGGATCATACCGCTTTCAGAACGTTTAACCTTACGTACTTCTTCGGCTTGTCTTTCTATGGTCATGTTTTTATGTAACATACCAATACCACCATTTTGCGCAATGGCAATGGCTAGTTCGGCTTCTGTTACAGTATCCATCGCTGCAGAAATCAATGGAACATTAAGTTTAATTTTTTTTGTTAAAAAAGTGGATGTATTTACTTCACGGGGCAGAATTTCGGAATATGCAGGTACTAGAAGTACGTCGTCATACGTTAAACCTGTGGCAATAAACTTTGTGGAATCGAGTTGCATAGCAAATAAATTAGGATTTATTATTTGCCAGGCAAAGATACGAAAATTGAGGGAATATAAAAGTATAATAATAAAAATGCTTAAATATTGAGCTTGTCTGACAATCGCAATCATCACACAACAAAAACTAAGCTTTAATAAGTATTTGGTAACAATGACCTAGCTATTTAGCGAAATTATTAGAATAAAATTTTAGTTTTATATAATTTCAACAAACCAAATATAATAAGATGATAGATTTTCTTGAAGGCGTAAAGGAATGGCTTGTAGGATTTTTCGGCTTACCAGCACTGCTAAAACTACTGCAAACCAATGACTATAGCCAGTTTATGAGCTGGAATGGCATTAGTGCGCTTATGGGGCCTTTGATTCCCTTTTTATTGGTTTTTGAAATCATCAGGATGGCATTTTACCGCCGTTTTAAAGTGGTTGATTACCGGATTTCTTTCTTTTCACTGGTGATTAATTCTTTTATTGGCCGCATTATTTCTATCGGCATGGTATCTATCTGTATCGGTTTATTTGGCAAATACGCCATTTTTAAAACAGAGATTACCTGGTACTGGCTGATATACGGGTATGTGATCTGGGAATTCGGCCATTTTATTTATCATTTTTTAGCACATAAAGTAAGGCTTTTCTGGTGTTTGCACTCCACCCATCACGCACCCGAAACCATGAATTTATCGGTAAATTTTGCACATTTTTTTCTTGAAGCACCTTATGCAGACCTGATTAGAACTACAACGTGCATCCTTTTGGGTGTAAGCCCTGCCCTGCTTTTTTTAATCATGTTCATCGACGGTTTTTGGGGATCTTTTATCCACATTGGAGAAAACATTTCTAAAGATGGCCGTTTTGGATTTTTAAATAAAATCATCCTTACGCCTTCTCATCATCGTGTACACCATGCCAAGAATGCCTTGTATATGGATACCAATTTCTGCAACCTGCTACCCATCTGGGATCATGTCTTTAAAACCTATCAGGAAGAAGACAAAACAATAAAAATTGAATATGGTATTACCCGGGAAATGAAAAAAAACAGCTTTTTAGATGCTTATTTCGGCGAAATTGTTCTCTTGGCCAAAGATGTTTGGCGTGCACCTGGCATTAAAAATAAGTTTCTATATATCTTTATGCCACCGGGATGGAGCCATACTAAAGACCATAAAACGGCTAAAATAGTGAGATCGGAATATTTGAAAAACTACAAAACTGAAATGCTCAACTCATAAGATGAGTTAACGGAAATTCTTTATAAATTAGCATATGATTACTGAAAACCAATATTTTGATGGCAACGTTAAATCGTTAGGCTATGAAACCGCTGAAGGAAAATCGACTGTCGGCGTTATAAACCCGGGAGAATATACTTTTGGAACAGCTCAGAAAGAAATTATGCATGTTATAGAGGGTGAACTAACAGCGCTTTTACCAGATACTACAGATTGGCAGCGTATTAAAGCTGGTAGTAATTTTGAAGTACCTGCAAACTCCTCTTTTAAAGTAAAAGCCAGCGTTCAAACGACCTATCTTTGCCAGTACAGGTAGTTAATAAAAGAATAACAAACCGAAAAAGTCGTCATTTCGAGCGGAGTGTAACGAAGCCGAGAACCCGAAGGCTCTGCGAAGCAAAATCTATCTGGATAGATCTCTCCATTTCGCTACGCTCCAGTCGAGATGACGAATAGCGGGGATATTTATAACTATTTCTTCCCTATCACCACCTCGGTAAAATGATCGGTTGTTAGGTATTTATTCGCCAAGGCAAGTAATTCTTCGGCAGTAATGGTTTTAACCTTCTCTATATATTTGGTATAGTAATCGTAATCCAACCCTGCGAAATAAATGTTCTTGAATTTATCGGCGTGTGAGAATACATTTTCTAAACTGCCCAACATCGAACCCAGCATGTAGTTCCGAACAAGATCCAGCTCTTCTTCTCCTACCAGTTCATTTTTCAATAGCTCTATTTCTTTGTAAATCTCAGTTAATGCAGCCGAACAAACATCGGCGCCAACTTCAGTAGCAATAAAAAGATAACCGGCCTGTTGTAGCGAAGAAATCCCAGAACCAATACCGTAAGTGTAACCTTTATCTTCACGGATGTTATTCATTAAACGCGAGCCAAAGTATCCACCTAAAACAGTATTTAAAATCTGAAGACCAGAAAAATCTTCATGTTTACGGTTAATGGCCAACTGACCAATTCTTATCGCAGACTGTAAAGCTTCTGGTTTTTCCGTATAAACAAACTGCTTTTCTGTTGTCGTGAAATTGAAACTGTTCTTTACCGCATTACTTTTTTCCCAACCTTGTCCAAAAGTATCGTTCAGCAGGTTAAAGCTAACATCGTCAAACTTACCTGAAACAATAATGGTACAATTATTTGGTGCATATGCGGCCTTAAAGTAATCAACCAGATCTTCGCGCTTCAATGCATCGTAATGCCCTGCTTGTATGTTTACCCCATAAGCTGTATCACCAAATAAAGCATGTGCAAATTCTTTTCTCGAAAGAACATCGTTTTTCTTCAGGTTTACCTGTAGCTTTTGCTTTTGGTTTTGAATGTAAATGTCAAGTTCATGCTGTGGAAACTGGCTTTCTGATAAAACATCCTTCACAATCGGCAGTACCGAGCGTAAATGTTTATTTAAAGTGTATAGTGTAACCGAAGATTGATCCTGAACATATTCTGTCTGAAAAAATGCACCATAAAAATCAATTTGTTCGGCTATTTCTTTCGCCGATAATTTATTTGTTCCATTATTGATCAATGCGCTTACCGCAATGGCCTGTAACGGTTTTTCAAACTTCCAGTTTACGTTTTCGAAAATAAATTCGATACGTACCAGATCCTGTTCTCCGGAATAGATTGTAAAAACGGGCACACCGTTATCCAATACTTTCTTTTCTGGGTGGATAAAATTTATTGTCGATACCTGCTTAAAATCAGGCGCCTGTTGTCTGTTAAGCATTTTCTTCAGTTAAATAATATAAAGTTGATGATGAATTTGGTTGGAAAGTTTCGTTGGAGATCCGTTTTATATCTTCTGCTTTAACCTTTAAAAATTCTTCAGTTTCCTGGTTTAATAAAGCGGCATCACCTAAAAGCTCATAATAAGCCAGGTTCATCGCTTTATCCAATAAACTCATTTCAGAAAAAACAAGTACCGATTCTACTTTGTTCTTTACTTTTGTTAATTCAGCATCAGAAACCAGTTCGGCTTTTAATTTATCCAGTTCTGCCCAGATTGCTTTTTCTGCAGTTTCGGTTGTTACTCCTCCTACCAGTTTACCTTCAACTATAAACAAACCCGGATCTAAACTGCTCGAAATGTAAGCATTGATATCGCTAAAAAGTTTCTGCTCTTTCAACAAACTATTGTACAAGCGCGAAGACTGCCCACGTGATAAAATATCAGATAATAAATCAAAGGCATAATAATCCTGATTTAAGCGCCCTGGCATTTTAAAAGCCATATAAATCGCATTTAAAGGCACATTTGCCTTCACTGTTTCTTGTCTTGCTTCTGTTTGCGGTTCTTCCTGAACTAAATCACGGTTATACTTCTCTCCCGCAGGGATCGGTTCGAACCATTTTTCAGCCAGTTTTTTTACATCTTCGGTTTTCACATTTCCACCCACAACCAAAATTGCATTTTGTGGTGTATAGTGTTTTTTGAAAAACGCCTTCACATCTTCCATCGTGGCGTTTTCGATATGCGAAAGCTCTTTTCCGATAGTTGCCCAGCGGTAAGAATGCTTTTTATAAGCCAGCGGACGCAACTTTAACCAAACATCGCCATATGGCTGATTAAGATAACGTTGCTTAAACTCCTCACTCACCACATTTCTTTGCGTATCTAAACTCTTTTCAGAAAAAGCCAGGCTCAGCATACGGTCGCTTTCCAACCAAAATGCCGTTTCTATGTTTTCTGCAGGCAGCGTGATGTAGTAATTGGTAATATCATTGCTCGTAAAAGCGTTATTCTCACCACCTACACGCTGCAAAGGCTCATCATAATTCGGAATATTTACCGATCCGCCGAACATTAAATGCTCAAATAAATGCGCAAAACCGGTTTTTTCAGGATCCTCGTCACGGGCGCCAACATCATATAAAATATTTAAAACTGCCATTGGCGTTGTCGCATCTTCATGCACCAAAACTTTTAAACCATTGGCAAGTGTAAAACGATTAAAATCTACCATATTAATTTTTAGAACCGTAAAGATATTGTTTTAAGGGAAATTGGAAGATGGAAAATGATGGAGAATGTAAAATGGCAAATGAGGGACAATTTAAGATAGAAATGAATGTTCCATGATGTAAGACGGAAATAGATGATGGCAATTTCTCGCTATTCGCCAATCGCCTAACGCTTACCGCATTTTTTTTTGACAAACCTTAAACCTTAGCCACTGAACCTTCCCTCCCTTTTGCTTATCTTTGTAGTATGAATACAGCCGATTTACTGCAACGGGCATTACATTTCGATTTTTTAAGCCTTGAAGAAGGGGTACATTTATACCATCATGCCGATACGGCATCATTGATGTTTGTAGCGAATGAATTAAGGAAAATTCAGGTACCCAGTGGCAAAGTAACCTGGCAGATCGACCGTAATGTAAATACGACCAACGTTTGTATTGCCAACTGTAAATTCTGTAATTTTTTCCGCAGGCCTGGTCATGATGAAAGTTATATTACTGATATCGAAACTTATAAGGTAAAAATTGAAGAAACTTTCCGTTTAGGTGGAGATCAGTTATTATTACAGGGCGGTCATCACCCGGATTTAGGTTTAGCCTTTTATGCCGATCTTTTCAAAAAACTAAAAGAATTATATCCAGATTTAAAATTACATGCTTTGGGCCCGCCGGAAATTGCACACGTTGCAAAGCTGGAAGGAATGACGCATACTGAAGTATTAAAAGCATTAAAAGAAGCAGGAATGGATTCGCTTCCTGGTGCAGGTGCAGAAATTTTAAATGACCGCGTAAGGCGTTTAATTTCAAAAGGAAAATGCGGTGGACAGGAATGGCTTGATGTAATGCGTGCATGCCATCAATTAGATATTACCACATCAGCAACAATGATGTTTGGTCACGTAGAAACCATCGAAGAGCGTTTTGAGCATTTGGTATGGATCCGTCAGGTACAGAGCGAAAAGCCTGCCGATGCAAACGGATTCCTGGCTTTTATTCCATGGCCTTTCCAGGATGACGGAACTTTATTAAAAAGACTCCGCGGCATCAGCAACAATGTAACAGCTGATGAATATATCCGCATGATTGCCCTGAGCCGCATTATGCTGCCTAATATTAAAAACATTCAGGCCAGTTGGTTAACCGTTGGTAAAGCAACCGCACAGCTTTGCTTACATGCAGGTGCAAATGATTTTGGATCGATTATGATCGAAGAAAATGTGGTATCGGCTGCTGGTGCACCACACCGTTTCACTGCGAATGGTATTCAGCAATCTATTAAAGCTGCAGGTTTCGAACCTCAGTTACGCGGACAGAAATATAACTATAGGGATTTACCTGAGCATTTGGAAGAACAGGTGATTACTTACTAATTAGTGATTGAATTAGTGCGTGATAGAATTTAATGAATGTTTAAGTTTATTCCGTATTATTTGGGTAAGTAAACCCGATTGCAGCGATATACTTTTTAGCTGTCATCTTGAGTGTAGTCGAAGGGCAGTTAAAAAGATTTAGCGTAAAGCGGGACTAACGTTAATTGAAAAACAGAACCTTGCTTTCCAAATCACATCGCACTAATTTGGATCCTAAAATCCTTACATCCAATTAAATCCTAATCAAAAAAGGGAAGTAAAACCAAGTTCTACCTCCCTACCTTAAACAAAACATTACCTAATTAATAATGTAAAAACTTTTGCTATGATAACTTTTTGCCGTCTTTCAAGAACAAGTTAGCAATTGTGATTACGCTGGCTTTATCCAAAGGCTCATCAAAACTTTCTACCGCTACAGCTTTGGTTATGCCTGCATTGCCACCTAAACCTACAATATTTGCACCAGCTTGTACGGTTAAATCTTCGCCAGCATATACTGCATCTACCTGGGGAACTCCAGAATCATTTGCCTGACCTGAAGCACCAAGACTAACCCAGGGCTTATATATTGCTGTACCAGCCGCTGTACGCATTTGACGGATGTGTGAAGCATGACGTGCCTCCACCGAGTGGATCTGTAAAGCGGTTTGCAACACGCCCGGACTTACCAATAAGTTTCCTGCCTGACCTTTGTATGCCCTAACTCCGGTATCTTCGAAACCCTGTGCTACTGCTAAAAAAGTACCATAATCAGAATATACAGTAGAAAACGTTCCACCTGCTCTAAAATCGGTATCCGCATAGGCAATTGGTGCACGGGCAGAACTTCCCAAGGCACCTATCAGTAAATCAACGTGTGCTTTTTCGTGATCACGAATGGTAGTAATGGCGGCTTGACTGGCTGCATTAGGAAAATTAAAAGTAACATCAGTTACTGCCGATCCCGGAGTTTTGCCTACAATACAGTGATTATAAAAATGGTATTCCAAATACTCCAGCGATAATGCAAAGTTCAATACATCAACAACCGCAGCAGGTAAAGCTGTTTGCCCATATGCTTTTTGAAACATTGAACCTAGGGCTAGTGGCATAGCAGCCAAAGAGATTTTTTTCCCCATGTTGAAAAAGCTTTTCATTGCGGCTCTTCTTGGATTTAATCTCTCATAGATTTCACCGTCAACTTTTTCAATTTCTTCTAATATATTTACGATATTCATGATTTTCTGATTTTAAAAATTAAAGATTGATAACATTAATTTTGGTTTTAATATACTTTCCAGCAATGGCTAAGACCTTATCTGGTGTTAAAGCTGCATCTAAACCAGCTGCGTTATTGGCACCCAATGGAGCAAGGCTATTAAGATCAGCAAACGACCCGTTTGAGATTAAATCGCGAACATAAGCTGCGTGACGAGCCTCAACCGAAACAATCTTACCTGCCAACAATAAATAAGTACCATTTTTAATTCTTGGTCCGGCACCATTGTATGCTGCTACGCCTAAATCTTCAAAAGCCATTGCTGCACCTAAAACACTGGCAGAACTGGTAAAATCAATTGATGAAAAATCTACCTCCAAACTTCCAATTGCAGCTGTACTTAAAGCAGCTTTAAAAAATTCCCTGTGTGCAATCTCATGGAACTGGATATCCTGGAAATATGCTTTTTGGGCAGCTGTGAAACTTGCAGGAGGAGCTGAAGCAACTTTTATGTAAAATGCAGCTTCTAATTGCTCTAAAGCATATGCATAATTTAATACACCGAAGTCATCTTTAAAATCTAAGGTCGCGCCTCCCATAGTAGGATTGTCGTAACCACGATCTTTTTTACAACCGGCTGCAACCAAGGCGATGCCAGCAGCACCTGCACCTGCATACTGAAGAAAAGATCTTCTTCCTACAGTTTTGTCAAATAAACTTTTTTCCTGAAGTTCATTTTTTGTTTCTAGTTCATTGTGTTTCATAGTAATCTATGTTTAGTGGTTTTGAATTCGTTTGATGATACATACGTGACAATCAGAACACTGGTTTTTTTGATTTGCATTTTTTTTTATAAGCGCATTTTAATACATTCACCAACCTATAGTTATGACAACATTAAAAGCCATTATTGTTGATGATGAGGAGTTTGCCCGGTCATCATTGTTTTTTTTACTGCAACAGAACTGTCCACAGGTAGAAATTACCGGTATTGCAAGATCTGTAGTGGAGGCGAAAGATATTCTGGCACACCATCCTATTGATTTAATCTTTCTGGATATAGCAATGCCCGGAGGGAATGGTTTCGAATTAATTCCTGAGGCTCAAAAACATAATGCAGCAGTTATATTTACTACCGCTTATGATCAATATGCGCTAAAAGCAATTAAGGCTAACGCACTCGATTATTTATTAAAGCCAATTGATATCGATGAGCTTAAAATAGCTGTAGATAAGGTTTTTCAGCACATTAAGCGCTTTAAAGGTCAGAATGAGAACGATGAAAGAATCAATAATCTGGCTTCCAGTTTAAGCTCAAGATCCGAAATCAGGAAGCTTACCCTTCCCTATGGCCAAGGTTTTAAAATGATTGATATAGATGATATCATTTATATCGAAGCCGATAGCAATTACTCTATTGTACACTTAAATAACCATGATAAAATAACGGTCTCGAAAGTTTTACGAGAATTTGAGGAGCTTTTACCGGGCGACCAATTTGTACGGATCCATAAGTCGAGCATTATCAATCTTAACCATTTAAAAGAGTATAATTCTAAAAACGGACTTCAGGTTTTCTTAAAAAATGGAGAAAGTATTAATATTTCGCGAAGAAGAGCAAGCGATTTTTTTGAAAAAATAAAATTATTTACAAAGGCGAACAGTGATCATTAAACTAGGCAAAAAAGTGTTTTTATTTGCTGAAAAAGCAATCCTGAAGTTAAGCTTCAGCCGCTCTTTTATTGCTTTTTTATTCGGGCTTATTATATTATTTAGCGCTCCAAAAACCCTGCTTGCTCAAACCACTTACCTTCCCCATTATAATACTAAAAATGGGCTGGCCAGCAACAACTGTTATTACATTTTACAGGATAAAAAAGGCTTTATCTGGATTGCAACGGATAATGGATTGAGCCGTTTTGATGGTACAAATTTTCAGAATTTTACGATCGAAGACGGACTTCCCGATACCCAGATCCTCCAGATGAAAGAGGATAAAGAGGGTAGGCTGTGGTTTTTTGCCTTAAATGGTCAGCTCAGCTACTTAAAGGAGGGAAAGTTTTACAACCAGGATAATGACGAACTGCTTAAAAAGCTAAACTTTAATACGGTAATTGTTTCCTTTTTAGTAGATAAACTGGGGCGGATTTGGCTCGGAACCAATGCCAACCTCATTGTTTGCTGGGATGGAAAAACGATCAAAAAGTACATTTCGCCTAATCCAAATGATCAATTTATCAATGCCTTTATACACGAAGATGAGCAAGGTAACATATTTGCCTATAGCGATTTAAGTGTACAGAAATTTAATGGGAAAACTTTTTCCATGGTCAGTTCGAAAGTGCAGCCCGTCTCCTACATGACTGCTGTTAATTCTACGCACAGATCTTTATTTTACCTAGATGCTGGCGGCTTAAAACAATATAGACATGGAAGCATCAACGATCTCATATCTATTCCTCAGAATCTGATCAAGAACATGTCGGGTTACTTTTACTACGACATTGCCAGTAAAGAAGTTTGGCTATCGAATGCCAATGGTGCCTTTGCTTTAGATAAAAGCGGAAAAACAGTCCAGTATCTACAGGATATACCGGTTAATCAAGTCATTAAAGACAGTAACCAAAACATGTGGTTTGCCACCAATCAGGGTATTTATATGCTTCCTAATGCAAATAACCGTTTATCCATCATTGATGCCGAATCGGGCCTGAGTAGCAACGTAATTAAAAGCATTACCAAAGATGGAAAAAACCGCCTCTGGCTGGGTACCGATGATGCTGTAATCGACGTATTAACCATCAACAATTACCAGGTTGATGAAATTGGTTTAGACGATTTCAAGAAATACAAAACAATTAAACAGGTTACTTTCGACCCAAAAGATCAATCGATATATTTTGCATCCGATTATGGAATGGGTGTTTTCAAAAATATCTATAACAGCAGGAATGAAGTAAGTTATTTAAAGGAATCGAACAATTCCATGTTTGTAATCAAACATTTTAGCATTGGCAAGAATAACGACCACTTGGCGCTGGCCCTTTCATCGGGTGTTGTTTTTTTATCGGATAGAAGAAACAAATTTGAGTTTAATGCCGCAAAGTACCGCGAAAAAGAAGATTTTTTTAAAGACAGATCTTATCACGTTTTTTACGACCGCGAAGGGAATTTGTGGTTTTCGAATATTAATGGGCTGTCTCAATTTTCGAAAGGTAAATTAATTAAACATTACGAAAATCATCCCCTGCTTACCAAAAGGATAAACGATATTCAGCAGCTTGCAGACGGCACTTTGATTTTGGCAACAGATGGTTACGGTTTAATTTTCTATAAGAATAGGCAGATTACCCGACAGATTACCCAAAAAGATGGCCTAACCAATAATATCTGCACCAAAATATTTGTAAAAAACAACGAAATATGGGTATTAACAAACAAAGGTGTAAACAAAATAGCCGATTATCCCAATCAATTCACCGTGACCAATTTTGACTATGGTAAGGATCTTTTGAGTGATGACATCAACAGCTTGTTTATTGATGATAGCACGGCCTATTTTGCAACAAACAAAGGCCTGATCCTATTTAAGTACAACAATAAAAACAGAGTTAAGAATCTTCCTAAGGTTTACGTTACTTCTATTATTAAGGACAATGAGCGTTTGCCGGTTGATCAAGGTAATTTTACTTTCGAAACAGGTAACAATACCATTCTATTTACCTTTAGTGCAGTCGATTTTACCACGAGTGATATCACTTATCGTTACCGTTTAAATGAGAATTCAGCTTGGGTAGAAACCCGCACAAGGCGGTTAGATTTTTCTTCACTACAAGCAGGTGATTACATATTTGAGGTGAGTGCCAAAAGCCAAAATGGTAATTGGGGTGAACCGGCAAAAATCGCTTTTACCATTAAAAAGCATTTTTGGCAAAGCTTATGGTTCTTATCTATTTTGATACTGCTCGTAGCCTATATTTTTTATAAAGTGGCTGTTTACATTACCCGTAAGCAAAAAGATAAAGAGCAAGAGCAATTGTTGTTAAAAAACAAAGTGCTGATGCTCGAGCAACAAGCCTTACAGGCGATGATGAATCCACATTTTGTTTTCAACGTGATGAATTCGATCCAGCATTATATCAATACGCAAAATACGGCTTCAGCAAATAAGGTTTTAACGGGCTTTGCCAGATTGATCAGAAAGAACCTGGAGATCTGTACCAAAAGTTATATCTCTTTAGAGGAAGAGCTGGAATACTTGAATCTTTATTTGAAATTAGAGAAGAACCGTTTTGGCGATAAATTAAAATACATTTTTAATATTGATGAAGAAATTGATAAAGAAGAAACCTTTATCCCATCTATGTTGTTACAGCCTTATGTAGAAAATGCAATATGGCATGGCATTATGCCAAAAGAAACAGGTGGCGAAATCCTGATCAACATTAAACTGAAAGATGAATTCTATCTTAACATCGAAATTATTGATGATGGGATCGGAATTGACAACTCTTTAAAGGATAAAAAGGAAACACACATTAGTAAAGGAATGCAGTTAACCAAAGAAAGATTGCACCTTTTAGGTCAGATTGGAGCAAAACCTATACACTTAAACGTTAGACAGAATACCACAAATGGTACAACAGTATCGATTTCTATACCGTTAAAATAGAAAATTTACCGTTTACTCAATTATTAATACCACTCACTAAATAGAATCTTGATCGAACCCGCTTTAGCCTTAAACTTGTGTTAGAAATAAACGATAGTGTTTATCAAAGACGTTCTTATAGAATTGATATAGATATTTAATAACCTAACCTAAAACTATATCTTAATTCAGGTTTCATTTGTGTGTTGAAAGCGGTCTTGTTTTTAAAAGCGAGACCGCTTTTTTTATGCCCAAAAATTCTATTTTTGTATATGCCCAATCACAACATCACCAGGCACATCGAAGCCCTCGTATTTTCTTCCAGCCAAAGCATAGGTACACAAGAAATTATACTTGCCCTAAATGCCGTTTTTAACGAAGAATTTACCGAAACACAGGTATTCGAAAGCATAGAGCAGATTAAGGAAAAATATGGCCATAATGATTTTGCCATTGAATTGGTATTCTTAAACAATGGTTACCAGTTTCTCACCAAAAAAGATTACCATGAAACGGTCAATCAACTTCAGTTACACCGCTCGAAGAAAAAATTAAGTCAGGCCGCGATGGAAACACTTGCCATTATTGCCTACCGCCAACCAATAACCAAATTGGAAATCGAACAGATCAGGGGTGTAAATTCAGATTATTCAGTACAACGCCTGCTGGAAAAAGAGCTGATCAGTATCGACGGAAAAGCAGAAACGCCAGGCAGGCCTATCCTATACAGTACAAGCACATTATTTATGGATTATTTTGGTTTAAATAACTTAAACCAGCTTCCTCAATTAAAAGACATCGTAAAAGAGGAAAATACCGTTGGAGAAAATGTGGAATAAATAAATTAATTTCTTTGCTTCCAGATTGTTATTAAAAAAAGTTTTTTTGTATTTTTAAACTATAAAAGCAATTTTTATTTTTGTGTTATGAAAGCGCCAAAGAAACTCCCAACTAAGCCGACTGCCAAGAAACAGGTAGACGAAGATGATGATCTTGAAGATGACGATATTCAAACAACGAAAAAGAAGCCTCAAGATGACGACGATGATGATTTTGATCTGCCATTAGATGATCTTGACAACTTCGATAATTTCGACGATGACGACGACGACTATTAATATTTAAAATAACATATATTTGAAAAAGCATCCGCCCGCTTGGTAGGATGCTTTTTAATTTTAAAATCTGCCCATGCAAGTTATACCAGTAAGCAATTCATCACTAAAAAAAGACTTTCTAAACACACCCAAAATCCTATATAAAAACGACAAAAACTGGATCTGTCCGTTGGATAGTGAGGTTGAGAATGTTTTTAACCCAGAGAAAAATACCTTTTTTGCACATGGAAAATGTACACGCTGGGTTTTAAAAGATGATGCAGGAAAACTGATTGGCCGTATAGCTGCTTTTATTAATGAGAAAAAAGCTTACCACTACGACCAGCCAACCGGTGGTATGGGATTTTTTGAATGTATTGATGATGAAAAAGCGGCCTTTCTTTTATTCGACACAGCAAAAACCTGGTTAGCCGAAAATGGAATGAAAGCCATGGACGGCCCGATTAATTTTGGTGAAAACGATAGCTTCTGGGGCCTGTTGGTTGAGGGTTTTACCCCTCCTTCTTTCGGCATGAACTATAACTTTCCATACTATCAGAAATTTTTCGAGAAATATGGCTTTGTTACCGAATATGAACAATTAACCAACCATATTAACCTAACTATCCCCTTCCCGGAACGTTTTACAAAAATTGCCAACTGGGTAAGAAATAAACCGGGTTATACTTTCGAATATTTCAGCAAGGCCAATTCGAGCAAATACATTAATGATTTAATGGAAATCTACAATGATGGCTGGCAGGATTTCGAAAACTTTGTGCCTATTAAAAAAGAAACGCTCGAGGAAAGCTTTAAAAGTATGGAACCCATCATGGATGAACATTTGATCCAGTTTGCCTACTTTAATGGCGAACCAGCCTCTTTTGTAGTATTGATTCCAGATGCAAACCAGATGATTAAAGGCTTTGATGGAAAACTTGGTTTAATTGAAAAATTAAAGTTTGCTTACCGCCGCTGGGTGGGCGTTACCCGTATGAGGGCAATTGTAATGGGTACCAAACCCAAGTTTCAAAAACATGGCCTGGAATCGGTACTTTTTATCCGTTTAGGCGAATACGTACTTCCTAAAAATCAGTACAAAGAGCTTGAATTGAGTTGGGTAGGTGATTTTAACGAACAGATGATTGCTATCCATAAAGCCACGGGTGCTACCTTTGGTAAAAAACACCTTACTATGCGTAAGATATTTTAAATTAATCGTCATTGCGAGAAGGCTTTTTCAGCCGACGAAGCAATCTTAATTCGATAGTATTTATCTAATTGAAAGATTGCTTCGTCGTTCCTCCTCGCAATGACGATTTGCCGAAAACTTAGCCTGCACTTTTATATTTCGGCAGATTAATCAAAAGCACACTACCTAAAATAATCACCAAACCAATAATCTGAGTAAGGCCTATCACTTCGTTGGTAAAAGTTAAACTCAGTAAAACAGCCACTACCGGGTTTACATAAGCATAGGTGCTCACTTGCGTAGCCGGGCGCACCTTTAACAACCACACATAAGCGCTAAATGCGGCAATTGAACCAAATAGAATAAGGTAAACGATAGATAACCAGGCATCAAGCGGTATGTTACCCCAATCGAGTAATTTAAACTCAGATTTGAAAAACCCTCCGGGTAAAAAAGCCAAGCTGGCCATCAACATCTGCCAGCCTGTATTAACAGAAACCGAACTACCGGTAGTGGGATGATATTTCGAATAAAGCGATCCTCCAGCCCAGGCTATTGGTCCAAAAACAAGTAATACCATACCTATAATCTGCAAGTTGCTTTGAGGTTTATCAAGCGCCTGTACAATCTGATCGCCGAATAAGAGCACTACGCCCAAAAAGCCGATTACCAAACCCGATATAATATATTTATTACTAAGGTTTTCTTTCCAATGCGATTTATCCAGAATCACGAACCATATTGCTGCCGAAGCGACCATAATGGCTACTAAACCGCTCGGAATAAACTGCTCTACCCAAATTACGATTCCGTTACCCAAACCCAACATTAAAATCCCGCTTACAGTAGCAATTTTGATGGTTTTTAGGTTAAAAATATCTTCTCCGTTAATCTTGCACCAAGTCAACATCAGCACTCCCGCAATAGAAAAACGGAATGCACCTAAAATAAAAGGTGGAAAACCCGCCAAGGCCTTTTGAATAAAAAAATAGGTAGAACCCCAAACAATATATACGATAGCAAAAGCCAGATAAACCATTACCGGCGATGCTGTTTTGTTTAAATTTGCCATATGCTTATTTTTCAGGAATTACTAATTTTTGATGCTCTTTTACGGTCTCCAGTACAATCGTGGTTTTAACCGATAAAATATTCGGAATCTTACTAAATTCATCCCGCAGTAAAGCCATTAATGAGGCCGAATCTGCTGTCCTCACCTTAATCAGAAAGCAATCATCTCCTGCAATAACGTGTACTTCTTGTACATCAGGTATTTTTGCCAGTTCGTTTGCGGTATCACTACAGCCCAAACTTTGAGATGATTTCATTGAAATAAAGGCGAGTAATTTTAAATCGAGTGCCACAGGGTTTATCCGGGCATTATATTGGGTAATTACATTTTTTTTTTCCAACTTCTTTACCCGTTCCAACACAGCTGAAGGAACCAGATCCAATGCCTTTGCTAAATCTACATTCGAGATCCGCGCGTTATCCTGCATAAGTCTGAGTATAGCCAGATCGATATGATCTAAACTAAAATTGCTTTCGATTACCATTCTATATAAATATAAATATTTAGAATAAAATTCATAATAATTTAATTAAAAATGAATTTTATTCTTATTTATTGTTTTATAATGATAATTAGTCAGTAAAAGAACAGATAAACCGATTTTTATATCCCGAGCTTATCATACAGATCGATAACCTTTTTACGGAGCTTATTAATTTCTTCTTCCTTTTCGATCAGTTCTTTTTTAAGTGCAAGAAGTTCTTCTTCTGATGAATCTGATATTACAGATTGGCCAGATATCAACTGCATTACCGGAACCTTAAATGTTCTGGAAATCTGGAGTAAACGGGAAATATTGAGATCGGTTTGGCCTGTCTCTATTTTACAAAAGGCAGGAGTAGAAATATTAAGTTTTTTAGCAGCATCCGCCTGACTTAGACCTAAGGCCAACCTACTTTGCTTAATGTTATCTCCGATGCTTTTCATACTTTTTTTTTAGATTTGAGATATTAGACGTGAGATAGAGAATCTGAATCCGTCTCATATCTAATATCTCACGTCTAATATCTATCTCTTTAAAGAAGCTGCCAACTCAGGCAGATCGAAACCTGCGTAATTGCCAGAACTCATCATGAGTAGATTAGTGTTTTTATAATTCAAGCTCAATAAATAAGCTTTTAACTTAGTTGCATCATTAAAAAACTTCAGTTTTGGATTAGCAAAGGCCTGCTGAACATCATCTTCAGAAAAAGGCTCCATCCGTTTTTGTTCAAAAGATTTAATATCTATAAAAACAATTGCCTCATCGGCTTTATCCATTGCTCCTGTATATTCTTTTAAAAAATCTTTATTCAGGCTACTGAAAGTATGCAATTCGATACAGGCTACTAATTTCCGATTGGTAAACTGCGCTTTAACAGCATCGATAGTAGCTTTTAACTTTGACGGCGAATGTGCAAAATCTTTGTAAACGTTGGTTGATTCATCAGCTGAGATCACTTCTAAACGTTTAGCTGCACCAGTAAATGAAGAAATGGCGACATCAAATTCTTTCGCATTGATTTCCAATTGTTTGCACACCAATTTAGCTGCATTCAGGTTCATCAGGTTGTGATCGCCAAAAATCTTTAAAGCTGTTTCTTCTGGAAGCAGATAGGTTATTCCATTTCTGATTTCATGCGCTGGAATAGCATAAGCAATCTTTGTAACGTTGGCTTTTGATTGTGTTACAATTTCATTTAAATCAGCATCTGCTTCACAATAAATTAAAGTTCCGTTATCTTCAATCGTATCGATAAATTTATCAAACTGCGAAGTATAATCGGCATAGGTTGGAAAAACATTGATGTGATCCCATGCAATACCGCTAATTACAGCCACATTTGCCTTGTAAAGATGAAATTTAGGTCTTCTATCAATCGGTGAAGCTAAATACTCATCTCCTTCAATAATCATCACCGGTGCTTCTTCGGTAACCTTTACCATGGTTTCGAAGCCGGCCAGCTGTGCACCTACCAAATAATCGAAATCGCGTTTATAGTAATTTAGCACATGTAAAATCATACTGGTAATGGTTGTTTTACCATGACTGCCGCCAATTACTACGCGTAACTTATTTTTGCTTTGCTCGTAAATATATTCAGGATAAGAATAGATTTTAACACCTAATTCTTGTGCTTTCAATAACTCTGGGTTATCGATACGGGCGTGCATGCCTAAAATTACAGCATCCAGGTCGCTTGAGATGCGATTTTCATCCCAACCCATTTCAGCAGGCAAGAGTCCGTATTTATCTAAACGGGATTTTGCAGGCTCGAAAATCACATCATCAGATCCCGAAATTTGATACCCTTTTTTATGTAAGGCGATGGCCAGATTGTGCATTGCACTTCCACCAATCGCAATAAAATGTATGTGCATATAAGTTAATTATTGAATGAGAGAAGGGTTGAATGAAAGAATGGGTATTGTCTTAAACTCAATCATTTTCTCATTCAACATTCAATCATTATTTTTTCTCAAACTGAGCCGCAACCCAATCGCCATTTTGTTTATGATCGACGTATTTGATGCCATATTTAGCACACTCAGCGGTAATCATTCCTAAATCAGGATCTAAATAAAATCCACTGAAGAAAATTTTGCCTCCAGCTTTCAATACCTCGGCGTAACGGTGAATCTGATCCAGAAGTATATTTCTATTGATATTGGCAAAAATAACATCGTATTCCTCGTTAGGAATCACCTCCTTACTACCACAAAGCGCCTTTAGATTGTCGACATTGTTAAGCGCAGCATTTTCGATGGTACTTTCGTAACAGATATCATCATAATCAATGGCCATTAAGCTTTTAGCACCAAGTTTTGCAGCCAGAATTGCTAAAATCCCGGTACCACAGCCCATATCCAGAATATTTTTATCCTTTAAATCAGCCGCTAAAATATACTGCATTACCATTGTGGTCGTTTGATGATGACCAGTACCGAAAGCCATTTTAGGATCGATTACAATCTCATACGGATATGATGGCTGAGGTTCATGAAAGGTTGCCCTTACATAACATACATCATCAATAATCAGCGGACTAAAATTTTTCTCCCATTCAGCATTCCAGTTTTCGTCGGCAACATCTTCTAAAGTATAATCGGTTGCAAATTCTTCGCTATAATTTGCCAAGAGATCTTTTAATTCCTGCTCGTTAAAGTTGTCTTTGATTACGAAAGCCGTAAAACCACCCTCACTATCTTCGAAAGTATCGAAGCCTAGATCGGCAAGATCGCTGATGAGCAGATCCTGTTGATAATCTTCGATACTTTTGAATGTAAATATTGCTTTTGTGTATTGCATTTAGCTATTTAATGCTTTAATAATATCTATAAAATCGCGTGATTTTAACGATGCACCACCAATTAGGCCGCCGTCAATATCATTCTGAGAAAATAAACTTGCAGCGTTGCCCGGGTTACAGCTACCACCGTATAAAATGGTTGTATCATCAGCCACATTAAAACCATAGTTAGCTTGAATTTCACTACGGATAAAAGCATGAATATCTTGCGCTTGCTCTGGAGAAGCAGTTAAACCTGTGCCAATAGCCCAAACTGGCTCGTAAGCAATAACCAATTTTTTGAAGTCTTCTTCAGTTAAACTAAAAATACCTTCTACCAACTGTTTTTTTAATACTTCATAATAACTACCGTTGTTACGTTCGTCTAAAGTTTCGCCAATACAGAAAATTGGTGTTAAGCCATTCGCCAAGGCAACTTTAGTTTTTTCAGCTAATAAAGCATCGCTTTCAGCGAAATATTGTCTGCGTTCTGAGTGGCCTAAAATAACGTATTCTGCACCAACAGATTTCACCATTTTAGCTGAAGTTTCGCCTGTATATGCTCCGCTTTCTTTATCGCTAATATTTTGAGCGCCAATTTTAACATCGTTACCCCCCAATTTTGCCAAGCTGTTTAAGTGAATAAACGGTGAGCAAATAATAGCCAGTTGATCGCCTTTGCGCTCATCTTTAACCATATTTACGATTTCGCTGAACAACGAAACACCTTCGTTATAATCTAAGTTCATTTTCCAGTTACCGGCAACAATCTTTTTTCTCATTTTGTATTATTTAATGCTTGGTTGATCTTTCCAGATCGGGTTTTATATTAAAATCGTCTATACGATTCAGTTAATTCAAATACTTTAGTAATGATATCTTTTTCTACCTCATCGAAAGCTATATTTTTTCGGGCAAATACCTTTTCTGTTGTTTCGAACATTTTATTCAGTTTATAGGTATCAAAACCGCTGGTGCCTCCCCAACTAAAATCAGGAATATGATTTGGAGGAAAACCTGCACCAAAAACATTGGCTCCAATACCAACCACACTACCGGTGTTAAACATGGTATTTATGCCAGATTTAGCATGATCGGCCATAATTAAACCACAAAACTGCAAATTGGTGTTTCGCATTTTTTTGCTTTCGTAATCGTAAAGTTTTACTTCGGCATAATTATTTTTTAAATTCGAATTATTGGTATCGGCACCTATATTACACCACTCGCCCATTACCGAATTGCCCAAATAACCCTCATGGCCTTTAGCAGAGTTGCCCCAAATTACCGAATTGTTAATTTCACCTCCTGCACGGCTATTCGGACCTATGGTAGTACCTGAATATATTTTAGCACCCATTTTTATAGATGAATTTTCGCAAAGTGCAAAGGATCCTCTTATTAAAGAGCCTTCCCAAACCTCAGCATTCTTACCGATATAAATCGGTCCGTAAGTACTATTAAATACGCTGCATTCGGCTTTTGCCCCCTCCTCTAAAAAAATATCATCTCCGAGTAGCTGATTGGTACCACTTAACCTTGCCGAACTGCGTCCTTCGGTCAATAATTTAAAATCTTTTCTGATCTCGCCGGGATTATTACCAAAAATATGTTCAGGATAAACAATCTGTATAAAATCAGCTGTGTATTCTATCGGCTTTAGCGATTTAACCGATTCTAAGTCGTGCTGATCTGCGATATATGCGATTATGACATCTCTTTTGTAAAGCACTTCACCTGCTTTAAGTTTATTTACAGCGTTTAGCAAAGCCTCATCCGGACAAACAGAACCGTTTATAAACAAATCGGCATTGGGTTTTGGCGCAAACTTTACAGAAAGGTAATCTTGGGTATGAAAGCCAAAATCGGCTTTTAAATATTTAGCCCATTTCTCGGCAATGGTTAAAATTCCTATGCGTAAATCGGCCACAGGCCTGGTAAACGTAAGCGGACGTAGGGACATCCAAGAAGCATCATCAAAAAGATTGATTGTCATAAGCAACAAAAATAAAAAAAGTCCCGATGCTTTTGGCAAAGGGACTTCAAAAAATGCTTTTTTGTTGCTAAAATTATTTCTTAGCGTAACGGTTTTTGAATTTATCGATACGTCCTGCTGTATCAACCAATTTCATTTTACCAGTATAAAAAGGGTGTGAAGTGTGAGAAATCTCTAATTTATAAAGAGGATACTCATTACCATCTTCCCATTTAATTGTTTCTTTAGTATCTACGCAAGATTTTGTTAAGAAAGCATATTCGTTAGACATGTCTTTAAAAACAACTGGTCTGTAGCTTGTTGGGTGCAAATCTTTTTTCATTTGAATATTATTTTAAGTTATTTGTGTGAAAGCATCAAGAACATTTTTGCAATTTGCTGGCAACAACGCTTATGACATTTCCTATTAGTCTTTCTACCTCTATTTTAGAGGATGCAAATATCCTAATTTTATTTTTGATTTACAAGCCTAAATTAAAATTTTAATTATAAGATTTCCAGGCATCTGTTTTAGTAAAACTGATTTAAACAATGTTTATTGTAAAACGATTGCTCCATCCACATATAATGCAACAAATCTAAAATTTTTGGACTGAATATTGTTTTTCAGATATTTAAAAAATATATGTAAATTTGATATATGAGAAAAGATAGCGAGTTTGATGGAATTATCCATTCTAGCAGTAGCGGAAAGCTCTACATTAAAAGCCCCGATTTCTTTGCGCAGCCAAGGATCAGACAAATGGTGGGTGCTTTAATGGAATCGAGTATTTTCAAAAAGATAGAAAAGGATAAAAACAAGAAATAGCCGATATAGATGCCTTTTAACCTGCTCTTATTCCCTCTTGTAGGCGGCTATTACATTCTTATTAGGTTCAGATACCTTAGATACGTACAATATCGGCTAGAAAACCAACGTGTACTGTTAAATTCTGCTTTTGCAGGCATCCTGCTTTTAGGTGTATGCTTTTTATTAAGAGGATTATTCATTGCCATTTTTCCTGAAACCGTTGAACAGTTAAGTAAACTACTCCCTATCCATACTCCTTATTTCGGAACCACGAGCATGTCGTTATTTGTGGCTGTAGGTGCAACAGAAATCGCAAATCTTTTCATTAACAGGCTTAAGGCTATTAAAAGAGCGATAGCTACTTCAGGAAATGAATTTGAGCTTTTACTGAGTTCTTCTTTTTTTGATGCCCATCTCTTACAGTTTACCTTGGATAGCGGCAAATTTTACATTGGCTGGGTTAAAGAGCTGCCAAAACCCTTTACCACCAGTTATATCCGCATTACCCCTGCCTTTAGCGGCTACCGCAAGGCTGACGATAAAGAACTGGTTTTTACCACTCAATATTTAACGGTTTATGCCAGTTATATTGAAGATGGCTCGGTTGCAAATACAGATGAGTTAAAAACCGACCTCGTACTAAAAGCGGATAAGATCAATTCCGTTTCGTTTTTTGATATGGATATGTACAACCGTTTTAATCCTTCGCAAGGATAAGCTTTTACTCCTAATCCTTCTTCTGACTGTATTTTTTCCAGGTTTCTATTTTGGCCTTCTGACGGGCAATATAGGCATCAGCAATTACTTCAGCCGAACTCGAGCCTTCAACCGTTTCCAGCAGTTCCTTTAATTTATACTGATCTACATCTGCCTTATATAAGATCTGGATCAGTTTTGGAAAGTCGTTATCAATTAAATAAGCAAAGGCATCAACCAATGCATCGCGCAACTGATTATCAGAAAGATGATCTGGTATATCGAAATCTTTGTTGATGATACTAATTAATGACATAGAATTAGGATTTTTTGGGATTATAGGATTTTAGGATCAGGGCTTTAAGATTACCTTTTTTATGCGCTTAACCAAGAACCACAGGCCAAAATTAAATAAACCTGATAATAGCGGCAGGTCCCGATTTAAGTACTATATTTTGTCTTTTATTTATGGTGTGCTTGCTTGTTTCACAGGTTTCATCGGGACTATAGCGGTTAGCAGGACTGAAGAGGCCATGGAATAGGGATCTTTCGTTTTCAAAATTATAATGGAGTTACTAACCGCTTTAAGATCCCTGCATGCGCGAGGATGACGGTATCGAAAACTAAATTCATCTTCCGTTTAATCTATTATATCCATTTAATTTCCTGGCAGATCTCAATCAGTACGCCATTGGTATCTTTTGGATGTACAAAACACACCATTTTATTGTCTGCACCCTTTTTTGGCGACTCGCTGAGCAATACAAAACCTTCCTTATGCAGCCGTTCCATTTCTGCCAGGATATCATCAACCAGAAAAGCGACATGATGAATCCCCTCTCCTTTTTTTTCGATAAATTTAGCAATTGCACTATCTGGAGCCGTAGCCTGCAGCAGTTCGATCTTGTTTTCGCCAGTTTTAAAGAAAGCCGTATTTACAAACTCGGATGCAACTTGCTCAGTTTTATAGCAATCGGTATTCAATAGTTTCTGATAAATATCTATAGAACTGTTAAGGTCTTTTACCGCGATGCCGATGTGTTCTATCTTATTCATAGATTATAAGGTTATGTGAATGTAAAAATGCGGCTTTTCTCTATAAGGTCATAGCTATTATTTATAATTGTTAAATAAGTTTTTTCGTATCTTTGTGTTATAATTAACAGAATAGAGATGAAACAGCCGATATATTTAGATAATAATGCTACTACCCCGTTAGATCCAAGGGTGTTGGAAGCAATGCTACCTTACTTTACAGAGAAATTTGGAAATGCCGCAAGTCGTAATCACGCGTTTGGCTGGGTGGCTGAAGAGGGTGTAGATTATGCCCGTGAGCAGGTAGCCAAACTAATCGGCTGTACTGAAAAAGAAATCATTTTTACATCAGGTGCAACTGAGGCCGATAACCTGGCTATTAAAGGTGTATTTGAAATGTACAAAGAAAAAGGTAACCACATTATAACTGCGGTTACTGAACATAAAGCAGTTTTAGATACCTGCAAACACTTAGAGAAAAACGGAGCACGTGTAACTTATTTAGGTGTTAAAGAAGACGGTTTAATTGATTTAGCTGAATTAGAAGCTGCCATGACTCCTGAAACTATTTTAGTTTCGATTATGTATGGCAACAACGAAATTGGCGTAATCCAACCAGTTAAAGAAATTGCAGCTATTGCACACAAACATGGTGCTTTATTCATGACTGATGCTACGCAGGCAGTTGGCAAAATTCCGGTTGATGTAAATGCTGATGGTATTGACTTAATGGCTTTCTCGGCACATAAAATGTACGGTCCGAAAGGTGTTGGTGTACTTTACGTTCGCCGTAAAAACCCAAGAGTTAAAGTTACTGCACAAATGGACGGTGGTGGCCACGAGCGCGGAATGCGTTCTGGTACATTAAACGTTCCAGGTATTGTTGGTTTAGGTAAAGCCTGCGAACTTTGCCGTTTAGAAATGGAAAGCGAATCAGTTCGTTTAGCTGCTTTACGTGATAAGTTAGAAACTACTTTGAACAAAATGGAAGAGAGTTATGTTAATGGTAATACACAACACCGTTTACCACACGTAGCCAATATCTCTTTCAAATATGTTGAGGGTGAAGGTTTAATGATGGCGATGAGTGATTTAGCAGTATCTTCGGGATCAGCTTGTACTTCAGCATCTTTAGAACCATCATACGTTTTAAAAAGCTTAGGTTTATCTGATGATTTAGCGCACTCTTCTATCCGTTACGGTTTAGGAAGGTTTACAACTGAAGCAGAAATCGATCAGGCTATTGAAGTGACTCAAAAAGCGGTTAATCACTTAAGAGAACTTTCTCCACTTTGGGAAATGTTTAAAGAAGGAATTGACTTGAGTAAAATTGAGTGGGCGGAACACTAAGCCAGTTTGGAGTTGGCAGTTAACAGTTTGGAGTACGCGAACTGGCAATTGAAAATTGGTAATTGAAAACTAAAAATAAAATTGCTCCGTAAAGGAGATTAAAAAATAAAATCATGGCATATTCAGAAAAAGTAATTGACCATTACAATAACCCACGTAACGTAGGTACTTTAAATAAAGACAGCAAATTTGTAGGAACAGGATTAGTTGGTGCACCTGAGTGCGGCGATGTAATGCGTTTACAGATTGAAGTTGGAGAAGATAACGTAATCACTGATGCTAAATTTAAAACATTTGGTTGTGGTTCGGCTATTGCTTCTTCTTCTTTAGCTACAGAATGGTTAAAAGGAAAAACAATTGATGAGGCTTTGTCTATCGACAACATGGATATTGTTGAAGAATTGGCTTTACCTCCAGTAAAAATTCACTGCTCGGTTTTGGCAGAAGATGCAATTAAATCGGCCATTAACGATTATCGCGTTAAAAATGGTTTAGAAGCAATTGTGTTAGAAAAATCGCACCATTAATAGGTAACAAGACATAAGTATCTAGTATCAAGACTATAATAATTCAATCTTGATACTAGATACTAAATACTCGATACTATGATCACAATAACAGATAAAGCAAAAGAAAAAATCACCCACTTAATGCAGGATTCGGAAATGGGTTCTGATTACTTTTTACGCGTTTCGGTAAAAGGTGGTGGCTGTTCTGGCTTATCATACAATTTAGATTTTGATAACGAAGAACAAAAAGGCGATCAGTTTTTTGAAGACAGGGGAATCAAAATTGCTTTGGATATGAAATCATTCCTTTATTTAGCCGGAACTGAACTCGACTTCACTGACGGTTTAAATGGAAAAGGTTTTAACTTTATAAACCCAAATGCCAGCCGTAGCTGTGGCTGTGGCGAAAGCTTCTCTGTTTAAAATCTTATAAAACGTATATTTAAGGGGCCCCGAAATTTTCGGGGCCCTTTTGCATTTTTAAACCAAAAAGCCTTATAATTGTTAATTATAATTAGCGAACCAATACGAGCATGCCATTAATAAACGAATTTTCAACCGTTCCTACCTTGTTGCGGAATGTTGTAAAAAACATCCATAAACCTCAAGAAACCTTTTTGATTCATAAACAAGGTGCAGAATGGACTGAAATTTCTTATGAAGATACTTTAAAAAGAGCCGACGCTGTTTCTGCCTTCTTTTTAGAGAAAGGAATAAAAAAAGGTGACCGATTAGGATTAATGATCGAGAATTCTCCTGAATACGTATATTATGATCAGGGAATCCAGCAGATTGGTGTAATTAATGTTTCCATTTACCCTACACTTTCTGAACAGGAAGTAGCTTATATCATTAACGATTCTGGCATAAAAGCTATTCTTATTGGGAATAACTTTCTATTCCGTAAAGTATTAAAGGTTGCAGCCAATTGCAAACAGTTAAAATATATTATTCCTGCCTTTAAAGATTTTGAAAAAGTTGTTATTCCAGAGGACGTACATGTAGAAGTTATTGCCTTTTCTGATATTCTGGCACTTAAACATCAGGTTACGGCCGCCGAAAGGGCTGACATTGACCAATGCAGAAGTTTGGTTTTACCTGACGATGTTTCCTCTTTAATTTATACATCGGGAACAACAGGAACTCCAAAAGGTGTAATGCTTACCCATTTTAACTTTGTTAAGAATGTGGAGGTTTGCTTGCAACAGATCCCTGTGATCGATCAAACGGAAACTTTTCTTTCTTTTCTACCGCTATCCCACGTATTCGAGCGTACAGCAACCTACCATGTTTGTTGCGCACAAGGCTGTAAAATTGCCTTCGCGCAGAGTTTAGAATTATTGGCCAAAAATATGGGAGAAGTTCGTCCTACGGTAATGAGCTGCGTTCCACGTTTATTGGAGCGGATACACGATAAAGCCATAAAAGGAGGAACAGCTGGTGGGGGCACAAAAGCAAAAATATTTACCTGGGCTTTAGAAACGGGTAACAAATACCGTTTAGCAAAAGAGGCCGGAAAAAACCCAGGCTTCATTTTATCAGCTAAAAAAGGAATAGCAGAGAAACTGGTTTTCAGTAAAATTAAAGAGAAAACCGGTGGACGTTTAAAGTTTATGATTTCAGGCGGTGCCGCCCTGCCTAAAAATGTGGGTGAATTTTTTGGCGATCTGGGCATTAAAATATTGGAGGGATTTGGCTTAACAGAAACTTCGCCCGTAATGTCGGTTACCGAATACCACAGGCAGGTTTATGGCACTGTTGGTCGCGTAATCCCTGGTATTGAAGTGGGTATACAAGATGTCGAAACTAAAGAAATGCTCAGTATCCAAACGCACAATACTTTTAATGAAGAATTTGAATGCGCTGAAGGGGAAGTAATTGTACGCGGTCACTGCGTAATGAAAGGTTATTTTAACAAGCCAGCAGAAACAGCCGAAGCGATAGATAAAGACATGTGGTTCCATACCGGAGATATTGGCCGTTTTTATAAAGGTAATCTGCAGATTACAGACCGTTTAAAAAACATGATCGTAAATGCCTATGGCAAGAATGTTTACCCTACCCCGGTAGAAAACATTTACCTGAAAAGCCCAAAAATTGATCAGCTTTTCTTAATCGGAGATAAACGTGAGTTTATTACAGCAATTATTATCCCGAACAAAGAAACTTTAGAAGAAACCTTCAAACTCAAACCATCATTTTTTGAAGAGGCTGATCCTTTTATCCGCGATCAGGAAATTATAGATTGGATGGAACAGGATATTAAAAAAATATCAAACGAGCTGGCCAAATTTGAGCGCATTAAAAACTTTAAAATCAAGCGTAATCCTTTCAATATAGATGAAGGAGAAATTACCCCTACCATGAAAGTTAAACGCCGGATTGTAGAAAAGAAATATGCCGAAGCCATTAACGAAATGTATGAGGAAGGTATAGAAGCTGAATCATAATTAAACAAAGGGTCATCATTACAAAATAAGTATGATGACCCTTTAATTTTTTTCCGGCAATCCTAAAAATCAACTACAGATCCATTCCATTTGCATCGGTTGTCAATATTTCGCTCATATAATCAAAGAAAGGTCGCATGTTTTTAAATTCCCGATTACAATATCCTAAGTAATCTTTACTTAAAACTTCCTCATCGGTAAATCGATGAACTAACAAAAATTGCTTATAACGTAACAGATCGATATCCTGATGATCTCCATCAAAACCCTTTGGAGCAGTCTTTAATTGCTCGCCTTTCAAAGTTCCGAAGGAAGCAATAAAAGTTTTATCACTTAATATTGCTCTCAAGGGTTCGGCATCAAAAGCTATATTTTCCCTTATCAATTTCAAATCTTGTGGAGAAGGACCGAAAAAGCCACCAGCTACAAAACTATTGCCTGGTTCGATATGAAAATAGTAGCCACCCCTTCTTTGTTTACCTGCCCGTTTAAAACTTCCGCTCCAATGTGTTTTATAAGGCGTTTTATCATTTGAAAAACGCGTGTCCCTGTAAATCCGGTATAAACTTTTCTTTCCCGATGGTGTTTCAATTACATCATGGGTATTCATGAGATCTAATAAATCCTGGGCAAAAGATTCTATGTATGTCAGTTCTTTCTGGTAAGCTGTTTTATGGTCATTAAACCACTCACGTTCGTTGTTATTTTTTAACAACCTTAAAAACTCAAAACTAGAAGGTGGTATTTGTTTTATATCGGGCATCGTTTTTTAAATGGCTATTCACATCCAAACAAATATAACATCTGTAAAACACTAAATTCATATCGCTGAAAAATTTACTCAATGAATTACTTAAAAACTTCAGAAAGGGTCTGACCATGGAGTTGTTAATTAGACCCAAGAATTTACAGGAAGTCCTTGATAAAATAAATTTCCAATGACGAATTATGAAACAGATATATTTAATAGCTTTATGTATCATTTGCCAGAACGATGAAACACGATTTATTTTTTGAACAGGTTTGGGATTTAACCAGAGAAATACCCAAAGGAAAGGTAACGTCATACGGAGCAATTGCAAAAGCCATTGGCACGCCTAATCTATCGAGAATGGTTGCCAGAGCCATTGGTGCCTGCGGATCAGCACAGCCTCCTGTTCCTTATTATAGGGTAATCAGCAGCAACGTCTTGCTCAGCGGCGATCCATCATCCACAGCTAAAAGACAGGAACTCCTCGAAAACGAAGGCGTTGAAATTAAAAACCTGAAAGTTCAAAACCTTAAAAAGGTATTCTGGGATCCATTAATTGATTTGGAATAAATACTATTGGTAAAGTTTCTGCGCATCAATTTTTATCCAATTGCTTTTAACATGCTAAAATGCGATGTTATATCTATAAAGCATTTAGTAATTACAATAGCTTTCTTATCTTTGCAACCATCTGTTTTAAGTGGATAGCTAATTGGTACTGAAAATTGAATTTTTTCCAATATTAATTCAAAATTTAATCAGCTAATTATTTCTTTTTCATTAAAGCGCCAAAATTTAACAATAACAAAAAATGCAAGAGCATTACTTTTGCAAAAAATACCTGAAATGAGTATAGGATTATCAGAACAAGAAGTATTACGACGTGAGTCGCTAAAACAATTACGCGCGTTAGGCATTGAGCCTTATCCTGCAGAAGCTTATGAAGTAAATGCATATGCTGCAGATATATTAGCTAATTATGAAGTAGATAAGACAGCGTACAAGACCGTAGTATTAGCAGGTAGAATTATGAGCCGCAATATTATGGGTGCTGCGTCTTTTACGGAGTTACAGGATTCTACCGGCAGAATTCAGATCTACTTAAAGCGCGACGAACTTTGTCCTGGTGATGATAAAACCTTATATAACACAGTATTTAAAAAACTTTTAGATATTGGCGATTTCATTGGAGTTAAAGGATATGTATTCACTACGCAAACAGGAGAAATTTCTGTACATGTTACTGAATTTAAGGTGCTTTCTAAGTCACTGCGCCCGCTACCAATCGTAAAACGCGATGATGAAGGCAATGTTTATGATGGATTTACCAATCCGGAATTGCGTTACCGCATGCGTTATGTAGATTTAACAGTAAACCCTGATTTTAAACAGATCTTCATTAAACGTAGCAAGGTGATTAACACCATGCGCAATTATTTTGATAACCAGGGTTGGATGGAAGTAGAAACGCCTATCCTCCAGCCTATTCATGGCGGTGCTGCTGCGCGTCCTTTTGCCACACACCACAATACTTTAGATATGCCGCTTTATTTGCGTATTGCAAATGAGTTATATTTAAAAAGATTAATCGTTGCAGGTTTTGATGGTGTATATGAATTCGGTAAAATGTTCCGTAATGAAGGGATGGACCGTACGCATAATCCTGAATTTACTTCAATGGAAATTTATGTTGCCTATAAAGATTATATCTGGATGATGGCAATGGTTGAAGAATGTTTAGAAAAAGTGGCTATTGCGACAACTGGTGCAAGTGTAGTTAAAGTTGGGGCTAACGAAATTAACTTTGAAGGACCGTACGAAAAATTAACCATGTACGAGTCGATCCAAAAATATACCGGAATTGATGTTTCGGCAATGACGGAGGAAGAAATTGCGCAGACTTGTAAAGATTTAGGCATCGAAACCGATGATACAATGGGCCGCGGTAAATTAATTGATGAAATTTTCGGTGCAAAGGTTGAAGCGAATTTAATTCAGCCAACCTACATTACCGATTACCCGATCGAAATGACACCGCTTGCTAAAAAGCACCGTACGGCAGAAGGTTTGGTAGAGCGTTTTGAGCTATTTGTTAATGGTAAAGAGATTGCAAATGCTTATTCAGAATTGAACGATCCTATTGACCAAAAAGAGCGTTTAGAAGATCAGTTAAAGTTAGCTGCCCGCGGTGATGACGAGGCCATGGCCATGGATGATGATTTCGTACGTGCATTAGAATATGGTATGCCGCCTACTTCAGGTTTGGGCATTGGTATTGATCGTTTGGTGATGTTAATGACCAACCAAAGTACCATCCAGGAAGTTTTATTCTTCCCGCAGATGCGCCCGGAGAAAAAGAAAATAGAAATGACACCTGAAGAAACAGAATTATATTCATTGGTTTCAGAAGGCGAACAATATCTGTTAACTGAAGTAAAAGGAAAACTGGTCGATTGGAGTAACAAAAAATGGGATACAACCTTAAAAGCTTTAACAGGAAAAGGAATTTTAAAAGTTGCCAAAACAGACGACGGCTTATTCTTATCTCATAAATAATCAATCTGAGCCCCGAAAAAGGGAATTCTGGATTTGATTTTAACAAAAACATAACATAAACTTAAAAGGCTTGCTAACAATTATTTAGCAAGCCTTTTCTATATTTACGGCAATCGATAATTAAAATCATTGCGATATGAATACGTCAAGTTTAGAAATCAACGAAAGAGAATACTGCATTAAATTAAGCAAAGATGCTTTTGATTTAACGCTGGTACGTCAGTTAATAAAAAGAATTCAGGCCGAGGCCTTATTCTTCTCAAGAGTACAAGCCGAAGAAGAAGATATCTTAAGCAAAAGAGCTCAAAGAGAAGAATTTGAAGGATTTGATTATTTAGGAGATAAGTAGTCAGTTTTCAGTTGGTAATTCCCACTTAACAGTTAATTTAACAATTAACCAGTTAACCAACTAAAACAATTAACCTCACTAATCCACCTCCAAAGTTCCCTCTACCGAATCATCCATTGTTTTTCCTGTAATTACCGACGCTGCCATCTTTAAAAATGCAACGGCAGTGCCGTGTTTGGTGTCCCAATAGTATCCCTCTGAAGGGATAACCTTAATCAAGGTAATATCAGGATCCTCTTTCCCTCCTTGAAACCAGGTTTTGATAAACGGGCTCCAAAGCTTGTCGATTTTAGCCTGATCCCTGCTGATTTCTGAAATTCCATAAATATTTACAAAACCCGAGTGTGCTCCGGCCTGAAACAGCAAATGAGTAAACGGATCAGTTGAAATCTCATCATTTTTATGACTGTCTTTCATGCTCATGAACCATATATTCCCCTCATCATCGACCTGCTGAATAGCCATTGGCCTTACCGACAAGGGTACACCAGTTTTAATATTGGTACAGAAAAAACAGCTTTCAGCCTTTTCGGCTAAACTCCTAAGTTTTTCTATAGCTTCTTTGCCGCCTAAATCTTTAATGTTATTTTCTTCCTGAGTATTGTTGGTACTCCCTTCTTGTGATGTTGCCATAGTATTAGATTTTATATAAACTACAATGGAAAATAGCGTTTGGTTTTGATTTTTTGCGAGAGCGGTTGGCGAATGGCGTTAAGTAGGGCGCATAGTGTATGATTTATTGACTAAAAATTATGGAGTTTTAATCAAAGCCAATATCTTTATTTAATAGAAAGCCAATGGACACAAAAAAACCGAAACCCTTTACTGCTGAAATCAAGATTATTGGCATCAATCCTTTTGTATTTGTACCGGAAGAAGCATTAAACTATGTTTTCCATCAAGCTGGGAAAGACAAAGGTCAGCTTCCAATTACAATGAAAATTGATGGGCATGAGTTTAAACAAACTTTGGTAAAATATGCGGGCGATTGGCGTTTGTACCTGAATACGCCGATGCGAAAAGCCGCAGGCAAAGCTATTGGAGATACCGCAAGCTTCGAAATTGAATTTGATACTGAAGAACGAACAATAAGGATAAACCCTAAGTTGGAACTGGCTTTAGTAGAAAATAAACAGGCTAGGGATGTATTTGACGGCCTTGCCCCCCATTTACAGAAGGAAATTATACGTTACATTGCCAACCTCAAAACGGAAGAATCGGTAAACCGCAATGTAAAAAAGGCGATTCAGTTTCTTTTGGGTAAAGAAAGATTCATCGGCAGAGATGGACTTTAATGGAAAATAGTACCATAGTTACAACGTTACCAACCTAAGTTTGAACGAACTACTGATTTTGCTTTTATCCATCAGCACAGTCTTGCCTCGGCTTGCCGCCGCCGAAGGGCTCTTTCTTTTTGCTGCCAAAAAGAAACAAAAACCACCGGCTGAAAATTTTTCTTTCGAAGCCAGTGGTAGGGCTAGGACAGTATAGCCCGAAAAATTTGTTAGGCCGGACTTGAGTAAAACGGAGATACAGTACTACGGCCTAGCTATGCGGAAATATATGGGCACTTCAAGGCACTCATTGATATACAGAATAACGTCAATGTTAGCCCTTATTGATTATAGTACAAAGGTCAATTGGTAACTGTCCTTTGTACTATAATTTTGTTTTACAACAATCCGCGTTTTTTAAGCATTGGTTTAATATCAGGATTATGCCCCCTGAAATTAAAGAACATTTTGCCAAGATCTTCGGTATTTCCTTTGGACAGAATCATGTCCCTAAAACGCTGACCATTTGCCCTGGTCAGTCCCCCATTTTCCTGAAACCAAGAAAAGGCATCATTTTCAAGCATAGAAGTCCAGCTATAGGCGTAATAACCTGCGGCGTAGCCATTACTCCAGATATGCAGAAAATAGCTGGAGCGGTAACGTGGCGGTACATACGATAAGTTTAAATTGGTTTTCTTTAAAGCTTCGGCTTCAAATTTGTCGACATCCTGTAATGGTGAACCCGGAGAAATCGTGTGCCACTGCATATCCAGATCGGCTGCTGCCAATGCTTCAGTAAAAATATACCCTTGGTTAAACGAACTCGCCTTTTTAATTTTATCTAATAAAGCTTGTGGCATCTGTGCTCCGGTTTGATAGTGAAGGGCATAATTCTTTAATATTTTTGGATCGGAAGCCCAATGCTCATTAAACTGTGAAGGAAATTCTACATAATCGCGGGCTACGTTTGCACCCGAAAGACTGGGATATTGCTGGTTGGCAAACAGACCATGTAAACCGTGCCCAAATTCATGGAACATGGTTGTAACATCATCAAAACTAATTAATGCTGGTTTTCCGGTCTCGGGTTTGGTAAAATTGCAGACATTATAAATAACCGGTATCGTGCCGAATAGCTTAGATTGGGGAACAAGGTTATCCATCCAGGCACCACCATCTTTATTATCACGCTTATAGTAATCACAATAAAACAAACCTAGCTGTTTTCCGTCTTTGTCTATCACATCAAAAACACGAACATCTTCCTGGTAAACAGGTAAATCTTTACGTTCTTTAAAAGTAATGCCGTAAAGTTGTGTTGCAGCATAAAAAACACCGTTAATGAGTACTTTATTTAACTCGAAATAGGGTTTAACCTCGTTTTCATCTAAATCGAATTTTGCTTTGCGAACTTGCTCGGCATAATAGTCCCAATCCCAGGGGGCTAATTTAAAGCCACCTTTTTGCTGATCAATTACGGCTTGTATATCCGCCGCTTCACTTTTTGCTTTAGCGGTAGCAGCCGGAATAACTTTACTAAAAAAATCTTCAACTGCTTCGGGTGTTTTAGCCATCTGATTTTGTAATTTCCAAGACGCATAATTTTTAAAGCCAAGCAATGCAGCCTGAGCAGAACGGATCTGCGCAATTCTTGAAATTATTTTACGGGTATCATTTGCATCACCTTTTTCAGCCCTGTTCCATGATTTATTAAAAAGTTCTTCTCGCTTGGCACGATCAGCCATTGATTGCAATTCGGGTTGTTGGGTAGTATTTTTTAAACCTTTGCCTGCTGCCTGCAATTGTGCGGTAAACTTTGCGCTCAAGGTAGCTTCTTCTTTGTTCAGTTCTTTAAGCTTGCCTTTGTCAGCATCAGATAGCTTTGCTCCTGCCAGTTCAAATTTTTGGCAATAATACTCCAGTAAGCGCAAGGATTCGGCATCCAGTTTCAGCTGATTCTTCTGTTTGTAAAGGGTTTCTACGCGGTTAAAAAGTTTGGTATTTAAATAGATGGCATCGGTATTTGCAGTTAATTTAGGGGCTTCCTCTTCTTTAACCTTTTGCAATTCGGGATTGGTATTGGCTCCTGTAAGCAGGTTAAAAACCATACTTGTCCGGTTCAGCAGTTGTCCGCTTTTTTCGATGGCCAGAATGGTATTTTCAAAGCTGGGTGCATCAGTCTGATCAGCAATTTTCTGGATTTCATTCATCTGCTGTTTCATCCCTTCCTCCAGTGCGGGTTTAAAATCGCCGTTTTTAATTTTGCCGAAGGCAGGCGCCTGAAAGGCAAGTTCGCTTGCTTTAAAAAAAGGATTAGCCGATGAGAAGCTTTCATTGCTTTCTTCAGCATCTTTTTTGTTATTGCAAGCACCTAGAATGGCAAAGAAGGCCAGCATCGGTAAATAAGATACTTTTTTCATGAATATTTAAAGTTAGTTATCCATAAAAATAGTAATTTATACAGTGTAATTTTCAACAAACAAAATTGAGCTGAAACAAAAAAGCCATTCCGGTTAAGAAATGGCTTTAAAATTTTATCTGTAACGAACTTGCTGCTGCTTGTCCATCATGCCCATCTGATCCTTCATTTGTTTAATCTGATCGGCCAGTAATTTATTTTTATCCGCTTTTTTCGCTTCAGCAAGATACATGGTTGCTTCGCGTTTGTTACGCTTAGCCATTGCAATACCCGCTAAACTTAATTTTGCTAAAGCAATGTTATGATCCATTTGCATACCTAATGCAAGCGACTTTTTGAAATACTTCTCACTTTGCATCGGCGCTGTTCTGCTTTCAATTAATCCGATCAATAAATTATAATAACCATGTTGAACTTTGATCAACTGCGTTTCGTAATTGGTAATCCGATCTAAAAACATTTTTGCTTTAGGCATGTTATCTTTTCTAAGAAACCATTGTGCTAAAAGCATGTTCTCATTAAAGAAATAAGTTACAAGTACAATTATTCCCAATAAAATGGCAACAATGCCCCATGGCCAAAAGCCGAAGATAAATAAAGCTACTGCGCCACCCAGTAAAGCAAACCCCGCAATTAATCTGATAATATTTGGCATAAATTTTATTCTAATTATTTTTTTTGCAAATATCGTGTTTAAATGGCAGAAATTAGATTTTAAAACAATAATTTCATTAAAAATTTAAAAGCTCACAAAAACCGTCTCTTAAATATGAAAATCCTATTATCCATCACCCTAATCGTACTTGCAATGAATGTTTCTGCACAGGAAGTTAATAAAAAAATCCACGATCAAGTCCACAATAAAGATATTCTGATTAACGCCTGTACGCGTGAAGGAATTACCGCTTTTCCTGAGTTTAAAGAAATGTATGATCCACTTTATGCGGCGTATGTACCGGATGCAGCAACCATGATCGAACTGAAAAAACTGGTTAAAAACGAAAAAATAAAAATTGTTTTGGGCACCTGGTGCGGCGATAGCAAAGCAAACGTACCAAACTTTCTTAAAATTTTAGATGCCTTACACTTTAAAGGGAAAAACGTAGAAATTATTGCAGTAGATGGAAATAAAAAGGCTGAAAACGGCATCCTAGACGGCCTGGATATTGTAAGGGTACCAACATTTATTGTTCTTGATAAAAAAGGAAAAGAACTGGGACGGATTATAGAGGGACCAAAAACAACGCTCGAGGGTGATTTACTGGCGATATATAAGAAGAAATCTTAAACTTTTTAAGAAGATTTTGGTTCATAGTTTAATGGTCCATGGTCGATGGCCAAGGAGTTCAGACCTAATAGCTTAATACTTACGGACTCAGTTTAATAATTTATAGATAACGGCCCATGGTCTAAACTGAACACCCAAACCATTGACCATAAACTATCAAACCATCAACCATATTACATAAACATCTTACATAAAAAACATGTCTGCAGCATTAGAACCAGGTTGGTTAGCCGTTTTAGAGGAAGAATTTGAAAAAGACTACATGAAAAGCCTTAAATCTTTTTTACAGGAGGAGAAAAACAAAGGAGCCACGGTTTACCCAAAAGGTACTGATATTTTCAACGCATTAAATACCACACCATTTGACCAGGTAAAGATCGTGATTTTAGGTCAAGACCCCTATCATGGTGCTGGCCAGGCGCATGGCCTGTCATTTTCAGTACAACGCGGTGTAGCCGTTCCACCCTCGTTAAAAAACATTTACAAAGAGCTGGAAACTGATATTGAAGATTTTAAAACACCAAACCATGGGAACTTAACGCATTGGGCAGAACAAGGCGTATTGTTGTTAAATGCAACTTTAACCGTTCGTGCTTCGGAAGCAGGCTCGCATCAAAACCGTGGCTGGGAAATTTTCACTGATGAAATTATTAAAGCTCTATCTCAAAAACGCGAACATATCGTATTTCTGTTGTGGGGTAAATATGCGCAACAAAAAGCGGCTTTAATTGATCAGAAAAAACATTATGTACTTACGGCTGCCCATCCATCACCATTTTCGGCCTACAATGGCTTCTTTGGATCGAAACACTTCTCTAAAGCAAATCAGCTTTTAGTACAGAACAACTTAAGCCCTATCGACTGGAACTTACCAGCCTAATGAATACTTACTTTATCAGCGGTTTAGGTGCCGATAAAAGGATTTTTTCTAAGCTAAAGCTTAATGAAAACATCAATATGATTCATATCGATTGGATTAGTCCGAATAAAAACGAATCATTAGCTTCTTACGCCGAACGATTAAGTAAGGTGATTGACTTAAGCCAACCATTTGCTTTGGTTGGCGTTTCTTTTGGAGGGATGATTGCAGTGGAAATGGCCAAATTACTAAAACCTGCAACAACGATTATCATTTCGAGCACCATGTTAAGCACTCATCTGCCAGCATTATACCGTTTCGCAGGCAAGCTAGGTCTACTGAAATTTATCCCCGCTCAGTTTTTAAAATCATCGAACAAGCTCACTCAAAATTATTATTTCGGTACGCGTTCCAGTAGCGAGAAAACTTTGTTGAGCAAAATTATAAAAGATACCGATCCTTATTTTTTGAAATGGGCAATAGGGAGTATTTTAAGCTGGAAAAATAAAATCAGACCTAAAAACATCTACCATATCCACGGTACCAATGATAAAATTTTGTATTCGAAAATTGCTCAGCCAGATTTTGTGATTAAAAACGGAACACACTTTATGGTTTATCAAAATGCTGATGAAATTTCTGGAATTATTGATAAATTGCTCTTGTAATTCTACCAACTAACGAATTACTTAAAAATCATCCTAAAAACATTATTAACTAATTAATGGATTTTATTGTGATCAATAAAACTTTTCTCGACCAATTAGAATACAAGGTTACAGGTGCTTGTATAGAAGTAAATAGAATTCTCGGCCCTGGCCTTCTCGAAAGTGTTTACCAGAAGTGCTTAATGAGAGAACTACAGCTACAAAACATAAATTTTACTACTGAACATCCTATTATACTTTCTTATAAGGATGTGCTACTAAACACAGAGCTCAAGGTAGATTTGGTGATTGAAAACTGCCTGGTATTAAAACTAAAAGCAGTTGAGCGTATATTACCCATTCATGAAGCACAGATTTTAACCTATATGAAATTACTAAAAATACCAAAAGGATTATTGATCAATTTCAATTCGACCAATATAGTTCATAACGGAAAAAAGAGTTTTGTTAATGAATTTATGTACGATATAAACCCTTAAACATAAAAGCATGAACGCCCAACTTAGATGATCTCAGGTGGCTTAGGTGGAAAAAAAATAGTGGACCACCTTAGTCACCTCAGGACACCTTAGCATTTTAGGTTGCCGTAATTACTTAGTGTTAATACTCCAAAGGCACAATTGGTTCTTTTTTCGTGGTCGACATAATCATCATCGTTTGGAAAGTTTTAACCACAGAAATCTTACTGATTTTATCCATGATTAAACGTTCGTACGCTTTAATGTCTTTCACATAAACCTTTAACAAAAAATCGGCCTGACCAGTAACGTGGTGACACTCCGTGATTTCCTTGATTTGATTTACTTCATCCAAAAAGATCTGAATGGTGTTATTTTTATGAAAATCGAGTTGAATCTGAATAAAGGTTTTTATACCTAAACCCAGTTTTTCTTCATCTACCAAGGCATGATAACTTTTAATATATCCAGCCATTTCAAGCTTGCGTACACGCTCTAAAGTTGGTGCAGGTGATAAACCAATTTCTTGGGATAAAAGCAAGTTGGTAATTCTTCCATTCTCTTGAAGAATTCTTAAAATTTTAAAGTCAATTTTATCTAATTCAGATGCCATATGGTGTTAAAGGTATTTGAGAATACAAACATAACCAAATTATATTCTAAATTTTAACATAATTTATCATATATATTTTAAATAAAAATTTTTAGATTTACCTAAAAATAAAATTAGATAAACATAAATGCAAAGTTACACGGAAGAGAACTATCTAAAGACTATTTACCATCTGGCAGAGAAAACTACAAACGTTCAAACCAATGCCATTGCCGAGCAAATGCAAACCAAACCGGCATCTGTAACCGACATGATTAAGAAATTAGCTGAGAAGGGCTTAGTTGATTATATTAAATACCAAGGCGTTACTTTAACCGAAACAGGAAAAAATACAGCGATAGATATTGTACGTAAACATCGCTTATGGGAAGTTTTTCTGGTTGATAAATTAAACTTTAAGTGGGATGAGGTACATGATGTGGCTGAAGAGTTGGAACATATTAAATCAATTGAACTGATTGAAAGATTAGACGAGTTTTTAGGCTTTCCGAAAGCCGATCCTCATGGCGACCCCATTCCCGATAAAAACGGAAGATTTGCCAAAACCCAGTTTATTAAATTAATCGAACTAAAAATAGGTGATCATGGCACCATTACCGGTGTTACCCAACATAGCTCGGCATTTTTAAAACATTTGGAGAAACTAGGCTTAACCTTAGGTAAAAAAATCCAGATCAGCGATGTGACCGATTTCGATGGTTCAGTAGAAATCCTGTTATCCGGTAAACAAATTAATATTAGTAGAGAAGTTGCAAAACATATTTTAATCAGCAGTAATGGCAAAAACTGAATCGTTAAGTGAAGTACATCAAAGTGTAAATACAGATAAAAGAAAAGGCTGGAGAAGAATTTTAGCTTTCATTGGTCCTGCTTATTTAATTAGTGTTGGCTACATGGATCCAGGCAACTGGGCAACCGATTTAGCAGGTGGCAGTAAATTCGGTTACCAATTAATTTGGGTTTTACTGATGTCGAATCTCATTGCGTTACTTTTACAATCGTTAAGTGCCCGCTTGGGGATAGTAAGGGGACTGGATTTAGCACAGGCTTCTAAACAAGCTTATCCGCGCTGGGCCAATATTCCATTATTTGGCTTAGCACAAACCGCAATTATAGCCTGCGATTTAGCCGAAATTATCGGGATGGCCATTGGTTTACAGCTCCTTTTTGGATTGCCATTAATCTGGGGTATTTCAATTACCATTTTCGACACCATTTTATTGCTCTTTTTACTCAATAAAGGTATGCGCGCCATGGAAGGTTTTATCGTTTCGATGGTTTTTATTGTCGGAATTTCCTTTCTGGTTGAAATGTTTATTGTAGAACCCTCGCTTAAAGAAGTGGCCAAAGGTTTTGAACCCTCTATACTAAATGGTGATGCGCTTTATATTGCTATTGGGATTATTGGTGCTACGGTGATGCCACATAACCTATATCTGCATTCATCTTTAGTACAAACCAGGAAGATTGAGCGCAGCAATAAAGGAATTAAGGAGGCCTTAAAATTTAACCTCATTGACACAACGGTTGCATTAAACCTTGCTTTTTTTGTTAATGCCGCCATACTGATTCTTGCTGCAGCTGCTTTTTATAAAAATGGATTGCACGAGGTAGCCGAAATTCAGGATGCACATAAACTTCTTTCCAATATTTTCGGCGATGTTGCCCCAACCCTATTTGCGATAGCGTTAATCGCCGCCGGACAAAGCTCTACTGTTACCGGAACTTTAGCTGGACAGATTATTATGGAAGGTCACATTAACTTAAGGATTCAACCTTGGTTACGGCGCATGATTACACGTCTTTTGGCTATTATTCCTGCATTTTTCACTATATTACATTATGGCGAAAATGCACTTGGTGGCTTGTTGGTATTGAGTCAGGTGGTATTAAGTTTGCAATTGGGTTTTGCCATTATTCCATTAATTCATTTTACATCAGATAAAAAACTGATGAAAGATTTTGCAATTAAACCCTGGGTTAAAGTATTGGCATGGGCAAGTGCTTTAGCTATTATCGCATTGAATGTTAAACTGGTAATTGAAGAGATAAGTGGCTGGGCAAAAGAGGCTAACACCTGGTGGATTTATGTGATTGTAATACCGGCATTAATCCTAATCGTTTTACTCCTGCTTTATGTTTTCTTCCACCCATTATTAGAAGAGAAAAGGAATGCTTCAAAACAGCTTGTACCACATGGAAATGCTTTGGATATTGGAAAAATAGACAAAATCAGTTATAAGCGGATTGGAATTGCTGTAGATTTCTCTAAAAACGATCGAAACACCATCAGGCATGCTTTAATTCAGGGTGGTAAAGAGGCACACTATTACCTTATCCATATCGTAGAAACTGCTGCAGCCCGCTATCTTGGCAATGAAGTAATGGACCATGAAACGCAGAGTGATGCTGCAAACCTGGAGAAATACAGGGCTAATCTGGAAGATCTTGGATATGATTCTACGCCTTTTATTGGTTTTGGAAGTACCGGTAAAGCCATAGCCGATATCAGCAACAGAAATGAGATGGAGCTATTGGTAATGGGTGCGCATGGTCATAAAGGCTTAAAAGACCTTATTTTCGGCACTACGGTTGATTCTGTACGGCATAAGGTAAATATTCCGGTTTTGATTATCCGGTAAAATTTAGACTTGTCCTTTAGCTTATAACTTACTCATTGTTGTAATATAATTAACCACAGATCAAAAGGATAAACACTGATATCAAAATCCGTGCTTATCAGTATAATCTGTGGCTAAAAAATAAGATTATTTACCTACTACCGTCATTAGCTTTTTTACGCCACCATCTCCCGATTGGTACATCAGCAATTTACCAGTTGAAGAATATAAGTACATTGATGGGTATTGTTTTGGCAAAAAGGTTGGGATAAACATGCGTTTTTTGTCCTGCAATACCAATACATTGGGCTTGGTGTTTAAACCTTTGGCGTAAGAATTGAAAAACTGCGGAATGATATAGCCCTCATCCATGGTAATCATGTAAATATTAACATCTTTAAACTTGGCGTAATTGGTGTTCAGGTTTTTACTTTCCCTCTGGCAATGCTCACAAGTACAATCAAATAAGATAAAAAGGTTCTTTTTTCCCTGTTTAATATCATTATTTGAAAATGGTTTTCCATCCAGTTTGTAAAAAGTGAATTGTGGCAATAAAGTAGGTTGCTGTGCTTTTACCTGAAAAGTAACGGTTAACAATAAGATTAAAAGTAGGTTCCTGAATTTCATTTTTGAGATTTAAAGTCCAAACTTAAACGAATAAATACGAACATAATAATATATCCTTAGCTTTTACAAACAGATGAACATTTTTATTGATTCCTAACCTGGGGTTTTAGTTTAAAAATCGTCGTCATCTCGACTGAAGCGCAGTCCCGAACTTTCGGGAGAGAGATCTATCGAGACAGATTTAGCTTCGCTGAGCCTTCGGGTTCTCGACTGCGTTGCACTTCGCTCGAAATGACGACCTCTTACCACTTCTCCCATAAAACAAGAGCCTGGTTGGCGGATGAAAGGGCTAAGCAGGGGCCATTCTTATCTATGGGCGGGATGAAGGGCTTGAGTCTCTTGCACGGGCCCATCTTAAATAAACCTGATTGACGCGGAAACCAAAAGCTTTTTCTGCTTTTGTTGGAGCAAAAGCAGGACTGAGGCTGCCAAAAGAACTGTCCATACATTTCCAAATCATAAGACCCTAAAAAATATTGCAGTTTGCGTAAAAAATAAACTGTGACCGCTACAAGCCTTAACTTAATGTGATTAAAACTAAATTATCACATCAATTTTTAGGATATTTGCAATCCGGCATATATATTTTATGCCATTGCCGAATATTACAACAACATATACTTTATTACAATTTTGAAAAACGACATCAACATAAAGAATAAAAGAGCATATTTCGACTACAATCTTTTAGATAAATACGTAGCAGGGATTGCCCTTTTAGGAACTGAAATAAAAGCAATCAGACAAGGTAAAGCCAATATGACCGATGCATTTTGCATGTTTATTGGGGGGAACCTTTATGTACGCAACCTTCATGTTTCGGAATACTCACACAGTTCTTTCTATCATCACGATATTAAACGCGACCGCGCCTTATTACTGCAGAAGAAAGAAATTAGAAAATTAAAGCTTAAAGGCGAAGAAAAAGGTTATACCATAGTTCCATTGCGCATTTTTATCAACGAAAGAGGTTTCGCTAAAATAGAAATTGCACTGGCTCAAGGTAAAAAAGAATTCGACAAACGCGATAGCATTAAAGATAGAGATACCAAACGTGAGTTAGATAGAGCGATGAAGAGATAGGTTAGTTTGGAGTTGAGGGTTTAGAGTTTGGAGCTATTTTTCGTGGTGTCAGATATTCTTATCTGACACTAAATCTATTTTTGCGCTTTATTCACCTAATAGTCAATCGTTTCTTAATATACTTATTAGTCAGATGGTAACATCTGACTGCACATTTAAAATTAGGAGTTTAATTTTTACTTAAACTCCTATCTCCAAACTTGTTTACCACGCTTGGTCGCCCACTAAAGGCACAAACCTAAAGGTATCCAACACAATTTTTTCGTAGTCGGTTTCACTTACGCGGATGACAGTAACCATTTTCTGGGTTTTCTCATCTCCTACCGGAATGACCAGAATGCCACCTATTTTTAATTGCTTTAATAAGATTTCTGGAACCAAAGGAGCACCAGCGGTAACGATTATTTTGTCGTACGGTGCATGAGCAGCAATTCCTTTCGAGCCATCACCACAGTAAAAAGTAGGCCGGTAGCCCATTCCAGGTAAAACCTGAATGGTTCTGTTGTAGATATTCTCTTGTCTTTCGATGGTAAAAACATTTGCGCCCAGTTCCATTAAAATACAGGTTTGATAGCCTGAACCCGTTCCGATCTCGAGTACCTTATCTCCTTTTTTAATGTGTAGCAGTTCACTTTGGTAAGCAACCGTATAAGGCTGGGATATAGTTTGCCCATCACCTATTGGAAAAGCAATATCTTTGTAGGCTTGGTTCCAAAAAGTTTCATCAAAAAAGAAATGACGTGGAACTTTACCTATGGCTGTTAACACATTTTCATCTTCAATTCCGCGAGATTTTAACAACTCAACCAGTTTTTTTCTCGCTCCACGTTCCCGGTAATTATCAACAAATTTATACGCCATGAGCTTCAAAATTAGCTTTTTTTAACGGGGGATACAATGATTAAATGAGAGATTGTTTCAATTATTGGGTTATTAAATAATGATTACCTGAGTTAGAGAATGATACATTATCCACATCTGAGAAGGATTGAATGAGCGAATTATTGAATGAGAGATTGAACAAACCCATCCAATCATTCAAAATTCAGTCATTCACTCATTTCTAATACGGATCCACATCTATTTGAGTAAAAATGCCTTTAAATTCTTTGGTAGCGTTAAATTGAGTCAGGGTTTCTCTCAATGCATCTTTAACTTTTTGAATGGCAGTATGCTTATCAGCCTTGATAATGATCTGTTTGATATAAAGATTGCGAACACGACTTACCAGAGGTTGCTCTGGACCTAAAACCCGTTTGCCAAATTTTCCTTTAAGGATATTTGCAAGCGTGAATGCCGCATGATCCAGTACATGAGAATCTTTATGTTTTACATACAAGAATATCATTCTGGAAAAAGGCGGATATAAAAATTTTTCCCGTTCTACGATTTCGTCGTTGTACATGCCTTCATAATCGTTGTTTACCACTTGCTTGATAATACGGTTTTCGGCATCGTAAGTCTGAATACAGACATTCCCTTGATCAGCCCTTCTCCCTGCCCTACCTGCAACCTGCGCCAATAACTGGAAACTCCTTTCGTAGGCACGGAAATCAGGATAACCTAAAAGCGTATCGGCATTAATTACCCCAATAAGGTTCAGGTTATCGAAGTCCAGCCCTTTAGCTACCATTTGTGTGCCGATTAAAATGTCGGTTTTCTTTTCTTGAAAATCGTTTAAGATCTGTTGGAGCCCATTTTTTGTCCTTGTACTATCCATGTCCAACCGGGCAATGGTAACTTCAGGGTAAAGCAACCTGAGTTCTTCTTCAATACGCTCAGTACCAAATCCTTTTTGCTCTACATGCACCGAACCACAGGCCGGACAGATATTTACGCTACTTTGTTGATAGCCACAATAATGGCAATGTAATTTACCACTGCTTTTATGATAGGTTAAACTTACATCGCAGTTTACACATTTTGGAGTATAACCACAGGTAGCACAGATCAGGATAGTAGCATATCCTCTTCTGTTCTGAAATAACACAATCTGTTCCTTTTTAGAAAGCGCCAGATCGATATCTTTTATCAATACACTCGAAAAATACGAGCTCATTGTTTTTTTCTTCGTTTCTTCCGAAATACTTACCACCTGCTGGTTTGGAAGCTGAACACCACCGAAACGTTCTTTCATCTCTACAAGTCCATATTTACCTTGTAAAGCATTATAATAGCTCTCAAGTGATGGTGTGGCAGAGCCTAAAACCACTTTGGCCTGATGCAGATAACCTAAATAAATGGCCGCATCTCTTGCCTGGTAGCGTGGTGCAGGATCGTATTGTTTGTAAGATGGTTCGTGTTCCTCATCAACAACAATTAATTTAAGGTGTTGAAAAGGAAGAAAAACGGCTGAGCGAGCACCAAGAATTACCTTGTAGGCGCCTGTCCGCACTTTATTCCAGATTTCTACCCTTTCGCTATTATTGAATTTAGAATGGTACACCCCGATCGAATTTCCAAAATAACGCTTAATCCGTTCTACAATCTGTGTCGTTAAGGCAATTTCGGGCAACAGGAACAATACCTGACCATCTGTATCTTGAATAATCTTTTCAATCAGCTTGATATAAACCTGTGTTTTTCCAGATGCGGTAACACCATGCAGCAAAACCACCTCCTTCTCTTCAAAATATTGATTAATCTGACTCAATGCCTTCTGTTGCCCTTCGTTCAGTTCGAAATTCACACTGAATTCTTCATCGTTAGCGGCCAGGCGACTAACCGGCCTTTTCATCACCACAAAAATATCTTTGTCGGTTAAAGCTTTTAATGCTGTTGGTCCACAATTACTTTCCTCTAAAAGCTGCTCTTTAGAGATCGGAAGATTTGATTTTTGCAGTTTCAGGTAAGCCAATAAAGCGTCTAATTGTTTAGGTGCCCTATCCAAAACATTAAAAAGCTGTTTCAGATTTTCTTCATCACTATAAAAATCATTTAATATGATGAACGATTTAAGTAAAGGTTTATATTTTTGCACCACCTCCTCAGCTACGAGAATCAATTCTTTATCGAGCAAATGATTGATGATCGGATATACTGTTTTCTGTCCAAGGAGCTTGGAAACATCATTAACAGTAAGTTTCTGTTGCTGTTTCAGTGCATTGATAATGATTTCTTCCTTATCGGTAAGTTCGGTATCTTCATTGTAATCTTCGCGAAGAATCAAGATCGTTTCGCTGGCCAGTTTTAAACTTGCTGGCAAAGCAGCCGCCATTACATCACCTTCATTGCACATGTAATAATTGGTCATCCATGTCCAGAATTTAAGCTGCATGGGTGTAATTACAGGCTCAGTATCTACTACATCGATAATATATTTTGCCTCATAAACCGTTGGGGGTACAGTGCTGATGCCGCTAATTAAAGCGGTATAAATTTTATGCTTTCCAAACTGAACAACCACACGTTTTCCGACGGCAACCTGATCGTTTAAATCGAAAGGTACCCGATAAGTATAGTTTTTCGCCAAAGATAATGGCAAAATAACTTCAACAAAAAGTGTTTCTCTTTCTGCAAAAATATCATTTTCGAAAGTATTCATTATTTATCTTTAAATGCTGCAAAAAAGAGCATTATCCATCCCAATACAAATAAAAGCCCACCAATTGGCGTTATTGGACCAATAAATTCAGTAAATCCTAAATGCGATATGCTTCGGGTAGCCAATAAATATAACGACCCTGAAAAAAGGATAATCCCAAACGTGAAGCAGAAATAAGCGATATTAATGAGCTTGTTTCTGTAACGTGCAAAGGTAGAAAGGTACAATAGTGCAAATGTATGATAGAACTGATAATCAACACCTTTTTGCCAAATTTCTAATGATGGCCCATCAATTAGGGCCTTTAGGCCATGAGCACCAAATGCACCCAGCAGAACAGCAACAGCACCAAAAAAAGAAGCAGTAAGGATTATTCGTTTATTCATAGTTATTTGCTAGTAGCAATCGCTAAATTAATAAATTGACAAAGAACTTCTCACTAATCAATGTAATAAATTAAATTTGTTGCACAGCAGATGAAAAAAATCGTAATTCTAATAAGTGCATTATTTTTAGGTGTAGCCTTTATGGCCTACGTCTATTTTTCGAAATTGGGAATTGATAATGATGCGAAAGATCTGGCGCTGCAATCGGCAACCAATAATGCCGCATTGGTATTTTCTTTTCAGAACGATAAAGGTTTTTACGACATCATTGAAGGGCAACAGCTTATCCAACAGGTTTTAGGGAAGGATAAAATGAACCTGTTAAAACAGCTAAAAACAAGTATCATCGACGATAATCTGCTAAACAGATACCTGAAAGATCAGCAGGTTTATATTAGTGTACTGCCCGACTCGAACAAAACCCTGAACTTCTTAATCACCGTACAGATACAACGTGATAATGACATCAAAAAATTTTACGAACAGTTAAAATTAAAAAAAGCGATTAGCGAAAAGGCTAAAGACCTATACACGGTGAAGCTCAATGACAGCTTATCGGTTTATTTAGGCGTTCATGACCAGGTATTAACAGCTTCAACATCGCTCAAACTGATCAATGATGCCAATGTACGTTTAACAGAAAATCCCTTTACCGAATATATTAAGCAGAATAACCGTCAAATTAAAAATGTGCTCACCCATGTTTATATCAATTTTAACCAGGCGCCCTTACTACTCAAAAATATTATAGCCGGCAACATTAATGGAGAAATTTCAATTTTTAATAAACAGAACAGTTTTGCCGTGCTTAATTATAATTTCAGTAAAGAAAAAATCCTTTTCAGCGGCAATACAGAGTTAAAAGATCAGTATAACTACCTTAAACTATTCGAAAATACCACTGCACAAAATACATCTATCCAAAATATCCTGCCTGATAATACAGCAAACTATGCACTTTATGCCTATGATGATTACGGTAAATGGCTCAAAAAGTTGAATGGTTGGCAGGAACAAACGAAAATACTTCCCAAAACCAATGCGGTAATAAAAAAGGTAAAAGATGAATACAGAACAGATTTAAATCTGATTTTTACTACTTATACTAAAAATCAATTTATTCTTTTTCAGTTAAGCACCAGCGAAAAACTGGGTGCAATTATATTATCAGATGGGGAAAAAGTAAAACAGTTGTTGCTTGATGTAAGTGCAGATTACAATGAAGAGATTAAGCTCTTTAAATCGTCTGATATCCTATATAGTTACTTTGGCGAACCATTTAAAAAATTCAGCAGGCCATATTATACTATTGTAGATAATAACTTGGTTGTGGCCAATAATGCGAGTACAGTTCAATCATTTTTAAATGATTATAAGCATAACAGGCTCTTAATACAGACCCCACAATATTTAGATGCAGTAAACCAGATTTCAACTACTTCGAATGTGAGTTATTACATCAACACCAAAAATTCGGCAGATATTTTCAGGAACAATATTCAGCTTCCATTTTATAAACATTTGAGGGCCGATAGCGGTTTAAAAAATTTCGATACTTTTTATTACCAAATGAGTGCAGACAAAAACAAGTTTATCACTAACTTGCTTTTAAACAAATATTTAAAGCCAGAAATACCAGATTCGTTAAGTAACCGTTAATAAGGAAACAAGCCCAGAAAAACTATTTTACATGAAGAAACTTTTACTTGCGTTACTGGCATTAGCCAGCTTCGGGGTTGCAAATGCACAACAATATGCACTTTTTGGCACCAAAACAATGTTTGATGCCTTCGAAAACCCATCTCAAAAATCTTTCACCCTGGATTCATCGCGAAGATTTTCTTCCAATTTTTTCCTGCCCTATTTTGGAACAAATGCCATTAACAAAGGAAGCTCTAAATTTGCGATAAGAAAATTAACACAGGAAGGTGTTTTTGATACAAGAAGTTTACCGATTGGTACCGGAGAAGTGAACCATTTTTTCGAAAACAGCAATATTTATGTAGCTGCATTCAGACTTTTCAAATCTTATAAGTATCAAAAGGAGATGGGTTTTTCGTGGCAGATCAGGTCTGATGCACATATAGATTACACAAATGAAAGTCTTGCTATTTTCGATTCTTTTGAAAGATTTAACAAAGGACAGCAATATACCGGAATATTCGATTCTAAAGGGTATGAACAAAGTTACCATCAGTTTAGCTTTACCTACAGGGAAAACTGGGACAAGAGGCTTGCTTTTGGGCTAAAGGCGAGTTTATTGAGCGGAATTTTATACAACAAACTCGATATAGCTGATTCTTATTTATTTATTGATCCAGCTGCTTCTGCATTATTGATCGGACTGAATGGTAACTACTCGAGCAATTTTTCTGATTTTGACGAGGTAAACAAGAAAAACTTCTTTCCCAATTTTAAAAATCCTGGCGTATCATTAAGTTTTGGAACGAATTATACCACTAAAAAAGGCTTGTTTTTAATGGCCAATATTAAAGATTTAGGTTTTATCTGGTGGCGGAGCAACACACAGCGCACTACGATAAATCAATCTAAAATAATTGAAAATCTAGAGGATCAATCTAATACCAACCAGGAAATAAAGGACATTTTTCTGCTTTCTGAACAGAGCAAAAAGTTTTTAGCACCTACCAATGCCAAACTGGATATTTATCTATCTAAACGCTATGGATTTTACAAACCAGGGTTGGCCGTTTCGAAAAATCTGTTTTACAAAGGTGGAGATATTGCTTTTGTAAATACTTTTATTGCTAATGATTTTTCGGGAAGTATTACCCCATTGTATAACTTAAACGGTGTTTTTATGGTTGGACTGCAGGCAAAATACCAAACTCCGAATTTCGAATTATTTATAGGCACCGACAATTTAATGGCTACCAGTTTCCAAACCATGGGCATGATTAAAAATGATGCTACGGTAGGCAGCGGTCCAAATGGCGCTTCTTTTTATATGGGTGTGGGCATCAAATTCGGTAACGTGGTTAACCATCCGCAGTTTGCCGACGTAATACCTGGCATAAATGATAATGAAGGCGGAAGTTTTTTTAAAAGTTTGTTTTCGATCTTTAAAAGAAGATAACCGACTTAGCCCTGTGCTTGTTGTTTTTTAGATTGCGTAACGACAAAATCTTTCAGGTAAAAAGGTTCGAAATAGGCTACATCTTCAAATTTACCGTTGCTGAAAGCTTTGTTAGCTAACCGCGACATGTATGTTGCAGCATTGAAATTAGCCTCATCAAACTTTGCATTTTGGTGTGTTAAAACTTCAGCGCACTTGGCTGCTCCATCGCCTAAAAAAGTAACAGTTTGCGGTGAAAGATAATCAGTGAAACTTGTTTCATCAATAATTTTTGCTTCAGTTGGCGTGATTACGTTTAGAGAACGGTCGAAAATTGAGGTATACACTTCCATTCTGCGGGCATCGATCATTGGACAGATTAAACCAAAATAATCAGGATTTTCCATTAAGAAACCTGCAGCCATCATCTCTAGCGTTTCAATAGCGATTAATGGCTTATCTAGCGCATAACAGAGTCCTTTTGCCGTAGAAACACCAATTCGAAGCCCTGTGTAAGACCCTGGGCCTTTACTTACCGCAACAGCATCCAATTCCTGATAGCTTACGCCTGCCGTTTTAAGCACCTCATCAATAAACAGGGTTAAATTAGCAGCATGCAGGTTTTGTCCTTTTTCTTCTTTAAATGAAATCGTTTCGCCGTTGATAGATAGCGCTACAGAACAAATTGCAGTAGCCGTTTCTATTTGAAGTATTTTAGCCATTGCGCAAAGATAAGTAAAAATGAAAGAGAAGATAAGTTTAGAGTTGAGAGTTTGGCGTTTGGAGTCAATTAACCGATTTAAACAATTAACTGGGGCAATTATCCATCGTGGTGTGTCATCCTGAGGGTTAATTAATTGTTTAAAATCAACATGAGTGACGTACAATTGATGTCTTTTGCCATACGTCACGATCTTGCCTCGGCTCACCGCCGCCGAAGGGCTCTTTCTTTTTGGCATCAAAAAGAAACAAAAAATGCCGGCTGAAAATTTTTCTTTCGAAGCTAGTGGGTTGGCTTGAGGAGTGCGGCCCGAAAAATTTGTTAGGCCGGGTTTAAGTAGAACGGGGATACGGTGCTGCGGTCTAGTTGGGCGGAAATACAAAATCAGTTAAAAGATTGATTAATAAAGTCTTGTAAAATAACGTCAATGGTAGCGTAGTCGAAGGATCTTTACTCGAATTTCGACTCAATTTAACCAACTTACAATCTAAAAGATTCTTCAGCTCGCTCATATCCCCTGCCTCGAAACGACGAATGTAGTATGAACTAATGACTAATGAACAACTGAACTAATAAACCCATCTAAGGAACAGGATCGTGACCATGTTTGCCCCATGGATGACAACGACCAATGCGCTTCAGTGCCATCCAGCCACCTTTAAATGGGCCGTGCTTTTTAATGGCTTCTATCCCATACTGCGAGCAAGTTGGCGTAAACCTGCAATTTGCACCCAGCATTGGCGAAATGGCATATTGATACACCTTGATTAAACCTAAAAAAAACCATCCGAAAATTTTATTGATGAATTTCATTTGGCTGGATTAAATTTTGAAAACGTTTAAAAGTAGCAATCAGTTTTTTCTCGATAAAGGCAAAATCATATTTTTCTTTACCCACAAACTGAATAGAAATCAAAAGCAATCCCCTATCATTAGGTAAAGGCAAATATAATTTATCTTGTTTATTTAGGCGATAAGCTTCGCGTATGCGGCGCTTGAGCAGATTGCGATCTACTGCCCGTTTATATCTTTTTTTAGGAACGTTGATTACCACCTGCGCTTGCACATCAGCCGGTTGATCGACAAAAAGATAAGAAATCCGGAAGGGGTATAATAAAAAAGAAGAACCGTTTTTAAACAACAGGTCTAAATGTTTCCTGCTGCATAACCGTTCTTCTTTCCTGAATGTGTACATATATTTTTGATTGATAACTGCAGATTTTGATCTGCCGATCCCGAATTAACGGAAAAGCAATCAAAAATTATGCTTTATGCTTGCGTTCGTCAGAAACCGTTAATCTTTTTCTTCCTTTAGCACGACGTGATGCTAATACTCGTCTGCCGTTAGCTGTTGCCATTCTTTCGCGGAAGCCGTGTTTGTTTCTTCTCTTTCTTTGCGAAGGTTGGTATGTTCTTTTCATGACTGTATATTATCTATTGTAAAATTAAGAGGTGCAAATATAAAGCGATTTCTCTACAAATGCAAGAGTGATTAATTATTATTTTTTCTATTTAAGTGCAAATGTAATAATTCTTTTGAAAAAGATGCCCAGTGGGTACTTAAAATATGTGCTTGTATGTTTTATTATTTCACCAAACCTCCTACAGAACGAAATATAAATATTTTTTTTCCACCCATGATCTATCCGATGCAATGTCATCCTGAGGGTTAATTTATTTTATAAAATCAATATTAATGACAGGAGAATTTAAGAGATTAAATCCCCTCCAAGTATCGTCATTGCGAGAAGGCTTTTTCAGCCGACGAAGCAATCTTACAACGATCGCTACTAGCGTGCGCATTAAGATTATTCATTTTTGCAGTTGCTTTTAAAGGCATTCATGAGCTCACTCTGTTCGGTTATCTTCGTGCCTCGCAATGACGACCTTTCTAGGGAGGTCTGTCAATGGTAGCGTAGTCGAAGGGCAAAAAGATTGTAACGGAAAGCAGGGCCAACAATAATTTTAGCACTCAATTGCTTTCCAAAAAAGATCTTCATTTTCCCTATCAGTTGCCATCTCATCAACCAACAAAAAACTCAGTAATATCATTTCGGTCGGTGAGACACCAACCGATAGATTCATTCGAAGGGTAAATTACAAGCCCAACGCGGCTTTCAATTTCACGTAGCCGGTTTTGCTTACAGGCAGCCATATATCAGACTTTAATAACACAACATAACTATCTTTCTCTTTTAGCTCTATTTTGGTCACCTGGGCCAGGTTAATGATGTATGACCTATGGATACGGATAAACTGGCTCACATCGAGCGTTTGTTCGAAATAAGCCATCGTTTTATTCTTATAGAAAGCACCGTCAACAGTACTTAATTTCACATAATCATCATCAGCCTCTAAATAGTTGATATCGGCAACAGGAATAATTTTAATTACACCATCTTTTTTAACCACTACCCTATTGTTTTGTGCCGGACTTAAAGCCGCTGCATCCAAAACAGCCTCCGTATTTTCGGTTTGATTTAATTTGTTCGGCAGTTTTTTAATGGCCGCATCAAAGCGCGATTTATCGATGGGTTTAAGCAAATAATCTACTGCATTAACCTCAAAAGCTTTAATGGCATATTCATCAAAAGCTGTAGTAAAAATTACTGCAGGTTTATCTTCAACGAGCTCGAGCATTTCGAAACCGCTTATTTTAGGCATTTGGATATCCAGAAAAATTAAATCAGGCTTATGCAGGGTAATGGCTTTTAAACCTTCGAACCCATCACCACATTCGGCTACAATCTCTATTTCTGCATGATCTGAAAGGTAATATTTTACAATATCTCTTGCTAAAGGCTCATCGTCAATTAGTATTGTTCTGATCATTTTTTTGTGGAATTTTTAGGGTGGTAATATATAAATTATTTGCCTCAATATCGGTTTGCAACAGATGGGTATTCGCAAATAACAGATATAACCTGCGTTTAATGGCACTTAAACCAAATCCTGTTCCTCCGGCAGCCTTCATTTCTGGATCAAAAGGATTTTGTACCCGGATCTGCAAAATATTATACTCAACGGTAACATCTATCTTGATGGTAATGCCTGCGGAAGTGTTATAAAGTCCGAATTTAATAGCATTCTCTACAATGGGCTGCAATAGTGTACCTGGCAAACAAAGGTTTAAAGTATCTTCAGCCACATTAACTTCGATATTTAACCTGTGGCTAAACCTCACCTTCTCAATATCAAGATACAATTGGATGTACTCCATTTCCTCTTCTACCGAAACCCACAATTCGTCATCACGTTTTAGGGTTCCACGAAGAAAAGAAGCTAATTTCATTATCATTACGCCTGCCTCTTTCGGATTAACCATGGTAAGTGCAAATACCGAGTTTAAGCTATTGAAAAGAAAATGCGGCTGTAATTGGTGTCTTAACTTATTTAACTCGGCCTCTTTGGCTAAACTTTTAGCTGCCGATAGTCTTTCGTGTGTTTCTGATTGCTCTTCTAATCTATACCATAAAATATTAGCCAAAGCACACCAGGCTAAACACATAAAAGAAATTAAACCCCTAAAGGCAAAAGAGAAATTGTAAAAATCTTTATATTCCTTATAATCAGAAAAAATATAGAGCACCACATATTTTGAAGCGAAAATAATCACAAAAGTAAGCGCAAGCGTGATGATCAGTACGTACAGTATCCGCTCATTTTTTGGCTGGTAATACCCAAGCATGTTACTGATGCCAATGCAGGCCAAAGCCAATAAAAAATTATTGGTTAAGCTATCGGTTATTGATATCCACCAGGAAAAATTAACTACATAATGCAATCCTGCACCACACAAAACAGTCCACACTATTGCTATGGTAAGCGATATTTTCTGTATTTGCGGAACGGATAAAGGTCTAGTTGTCAAAATGGTTTTGATTAGTTAATGATTTATTGCGGTGCGCTAGCTTTTCCAGGTATTGCGCAACCGATTTTGGCTCAACAATCCTGGAACTTACTTCTACACCATCAGCAAGTTCTTCCACTGCCGATATTCCACCTACACCTAAAAACTTCCATACCACTTTATCACCATTACAATTATTAAAAGATGGGTTAAAATGTACAGCATTTAATTTGGCTTTATCTAAAGCCTGCGCAATCCCCTCTGCCTGGATTAAACGCGTTTGTTCATTAAACTGGGGCGTATGTTTTCCCTCACCACAAATTACCTGATAGATACAATTTACTGCAAACCATTTCATAGGCGATGTTTTATAATAAATGTTTAGAAACTTTTAATTTCGATCCCTCCAAATAAAGCCGTCCCATCTAAAATCAATGTTTTTTTCATCTCTGCAACCGGCATTACATGCGATCTTTTATCTTCAACGCTACCAAATAATGCCGTTACGTTCGATTTTATTGCCCAGTTTTGTGGTACAATTAATTTGATTCCTCCAAAAACTGCCGTTACATCAAGCGACACCGTTTCAGGGAAATCAGCCTGAGTCATTACAATATCTGCTCCTCCAAATACAGCCGTAATATCGCCGCCCTGAAAGTTTTTAGAGTAGACCGTTTGGTTACTTCCCCCAAAAACGGCCATTACATCAATAAGATCATTATTATTTGTGGTCTTCTGATCGGCAGCTGTATCAAAATCGAAATCGGCTTTATGCTTATCTTTAGGTTTTTTCTTAAACACAAAAGCATCCTTTGGTCTGAAGATTAAAAACCCACCTACTATAACCAAACCAATACCTAAAGCGTATTTAGATAAATCAAGATCTAACCCAGGTATATTACTTAAGGTATTGTAAGCGCCGATCAAAATCAAAATTAGCCAGGCTATTCCTTTAAAGTTACGACGAACGCCGATAAATACACCAAGTGCAATTAAAAAATTAGACCAGCTGAATATCCATCTCGGAATATTTAGTCCCATGTTGTTCAATAGAAATGCAAATCCGATGATGACTATGATGAAACCACTCCAAACTCGTCCTGAGTTTTTAATGTGGTTGTTATCGTTTTTATTAAGATTATCCATGTGTGTTCATATTTAATAATCCAAAAGTATTGATAAACAATACATCATAATATACACAAGGTGCAAGAACTCGGTAAAAGACGGTAAGTGCCCTTATTTTATCGGTGAAAATTATTTTGTTATTTTGATGGTATGAAATTTTCACTATTAATGTTTGTTTTTGCTATTTCTACCAGCTTATATGCACAGGAAATAAGTAACCATTATAAGATTTACGATGTAAAAAAACAGAAATCCATTTCAATGAACGATATTGTTACTGATATGGACAAGGCTGATGTTTTATTCTTTGGCGAAGATCATAATGATTCTATAGGTCATTATCTGGAAGCAGCGCTTTTTAAAAGACTTCATTCAAAATATCCATTAAAAACGGTACTGTCTTTAGAAATGTTCCATACCGATGTACAACCTGAGGTAGACGAATACCTGGCAGGATTAATTTCAGAAAAGAACTTTATCAAAGAAGGCAGGGCCTGGGGCAATTACAAAGATTATAAACCTTTAATGGAGTACGCCAAACAAAATAAGCTAAAAGTTATTGCTGCAAATGCCGCTGCGCGTTACAGCAATGCCGTTACCATGGGAGGGCTTAAAGTTTTAGAAAATTTCCCAAAAACATCATTTAATTTTTTACCACCCTTACCCATTGATACGGCTCAGGGTAGGTATTATGAAAAATTTACAGAAACTCTGGGTGGCCACAGCATGGGCTCGATGAAGATTTACCAAACGCAAAATTTATGGGATGCGACCATGGCATGGTCTATAAATAAGTTTCTTAAGGCAAACAGAGGCTTTAAGGTTTTTCAGCTTAATGGCCGTTTCCATAGCGATGAAAAACTGGGAACATTAGCAAAACTTGCACAATCAAATCCAAAATTAAAAATCCTGAACATTTCGTCATTTTCTGACGAAAGCTTTGCCAATCCCAATTGGGAAAAATTTAAAAATCTTGGCGATTATATCATTATAACCGATCCAAGTGTAAAAAGAAGTTATTAAAGCAAAAAAGCCGCCCCTTTTTACATCTGGGACGGCTATTGATATTATGCTTTTGCTTTTAATAAATCTCTGATTTCGGTTAAAAGCACTTCTTCTTTTGTAGGTACGGGAGGAGCCGAAGGCGCAGCTTCTTCTTTCTTTTTTAAATTATTGGCACCTTTAATAATAAGGAAAAGAACGAATGCAACAATAATAAAGGTGATTACCTGCGAAAGGAAATTCCCATATTTTATCGCGGTACCTGCAATGGTAAGTTTGCTTAAGTCTTCCAGTCCTGCTGCTTTTAGTGCCGGCCCCAAAACCGCTGGAGTTATTATATCTTCAACCAGAGAACTAACAATTTTGCCAAATGCAGCACCAATGATTACACCCACAGCTAAATCGAGTACATTTCCCTTAACTGCAAATTCTTTAAATTCTTTAATAATGCCCATATTTCATTAAGTTTTAGTTTTTTATTACTAAAGTAGCAAACATTAAACTCAATACAAACGTTTAGCAAATAATTTTAAAACCAAACATATCGATAGCATTTAAGTCAATTCAGCAGAATATCTGAAATCTATTGTTTATTTTTGCCCCATCCTTTTATATTTACTATGCTTAAGCAACACTTACAACAAAAATTATTACAAAAGTTATCACCGCAACAAATACAGTTTATTAAACTGTTGCAGGTGCCAACCGTTGCTTTAGATACCCGTGTAAAAGAAGAACTTGAAGAAAACCCAGCGCTTGAAGACCCAAGCTTAATGACTCAGGATGAGCCAAAGAGTGAATATGATGATCTGAATGACGGGCCCGAAGATTACGAACAATCATCAGAAGATACCAGCATGGATGAATTTAATGTAGATGATTATTTACAGGACGATTCTACCAACGATTATAGCACCAACTATAATAATGGCGATGACGATGAAGAGAAAAAAGAAACTCCAATTGCCATTGAAAGTACTTTTTTTGAAAGTTTACAGGAGCAATTAGACCTTATTCCATTATCCGATCAGGATTTCATTATTGGTAAACAGATTATCGGGAGTTTAGATGATGATGGTTATTTACGCCGTCCGCTGGGCTCCATGATTGATGACCTTGCCTTTTCTCAGAATGTTATGGTTGAGGAAGAGGATGTACTGGAAATGTTAAAACTGATTCAAAGTTTCGACCCTCCAGGCATTGGTGCAAGAGACCTGAAAGAATGTTTGTTGATCCAGTTAAAAAGGAAAGACCCGAACAATCCGATTATAGTAAAAGCAATGAATGTTGTAGAAAACTATCTGGATGAGTTTACGCGTAAACATTACGATAAATTAGAAAAAAGCTTAGGTTTAGATAGTGAAGAACTTAAAGAGGTTGTAAACGAAATTTTGCGTTTAAACCCAAAACCAGGTGATGCCAATCAGGTTACCACCAAACAAATGCAGATTATTCCTGATTTCCATATCAGTAATAATGATGGCGTATTGATTTTGACGCTAAATTCGAAAAATGCACCAGAACTAAAGGTAAGCAGATCTTACCAGGAGATGTTTGAGCATTACGACAAAGCTTCATCAAAAGATAAAAAGCTGAAAGAGGCCGTGCAGTTTGTGAAGCAAAAATTAGACTCCGCCCGATGGTTTATCGATGCGATTAAACAAAGACAACAAACTTTGTTAAAAACCATGAATGCCATTATGCACTACCAATATGAATATTTTTTAACAGCCGATGAGCGTAAAATGCGCCCAATGATCTTAAAAGATATTGCCGATAAAATTGATATGGATATTTCAACCGTATCAAGGGTGGCAAATTCTAAATACGTGCAGACTGAATTTGGTACTTTCTTATTAAAATCATTCTTCTCAGAAGCAATACAAACCGAAAATGGTGAAGAAGTTTCGAATAAAGAGGTTAAAAAAATATTGGAAGACTGTATTGGGAACGAAGATAAACGCAAACCTTTGGCTGATGAAAAATTAACCGAAATTTTAAAAGATAGAGGTTATAACATTGCCCGAAGAACCGTTGCAAAATATCGTGAACAAATGAATATTCCGGTAGCAAGGCTAAGAAAAGAACTTTAGCCAGTTGGCAGTTATCTGTTTACAATTCAAGTTTACAGTTACTTATTTAAATTATTGAATTGTAAATTGCCAAAGAAAGCGTTGCGAGCCAAATATAACTAGTGTATTTATTGTGACTGGGAAATGAACAGTTCTGTGTGCTTGGCCGTCTGCAGTCCTGCCATTCGCTATAGTCCCGATGAAACCTGTGAAACAAGCAAGCACACCATAAAAAGCGAAAAATAGTGCTTAAATCGGGAGCTGCCGCTGCTGTCAGGTTTAAACACAAAGTTGGTGCACCCTGCAACCTCAAAAATGAAAAACTGCCCTAGCCATTTAGCCCCGGTTGCAGCGCTACCCTGCAGCGAGGAGGTACGACGAAGCGAAGCGTAAAAGCGAAAGACGGGAGGAAACTTCCTGTTCTATACAGGTTTTGCGCTCCGATTTACAAGCTGAATATTTTGCAGAAGCCTAAACACCAGCATGTTACCACATTTTAATATACGATGGCACCTTATAGATATTATTCAACAATAGGCCCAATACAATTTCATGGCTGCCGTTACTCACCTGATTTAATTGTGAAGTGGTAAAATCGTACGAATAAGTTAAATTAACCATTTTCCCAACATTGAAACCTGCCATTGCTGCAAACGAATCATCTTTACGATAACTCCCTCCTAACCATATTTTGTCTTTAAAAGCCAGTTTAAGGTTTAAATCAACAGAAACCGGTGCAGGTGATACGTATTTTACCATCACCGATGGTATTGCAGCAATTTCATCATCAAAGAAAAACTTATATCCTGCCGTAGCAAAATAATGTGGTGCCTCTTTGCCTAAATTATAACTATTATCGCCGGTGAAGCTTAATTTTTGTGGTAAAATCTGCTGTACCGATAAACCGGCAAACAACCTTGCGCCATATAACCATAAACCAATACTCAAATCGGGTTTCACCTGGTTAATCAGCGCCCTGTTCATAATCGGATCTATTGGTGTGTCGAAAGTAAGTGCATTTACATCTAACGAAATACTCGAAATGCCCGCAGCAACACCTGCCGAAAGATTAAAATTATTACTCAATTGAAGATGGTAAGCGTAAGTAACGTTTGCGTCCAGTCTTTTTATTGGGCCAGTTTTATCCAACACGGCCGTTACCCCCATTCCATGATGCGATGGCGACGACATGTAGTTTTGCATATAATTACGGTCCATCGGATTACCTGTTTGCTCGGGGAAAGAAGTTAGCGCATTACTCCACAATTGATTATCGCCCAATGCCCAATGTGCCGATACAAATGAAGTTTGAGGCGCATCGGTAATACCTGACCATTGTTTACGGTAACCGGCTTTAAAATCAACGTAATTTTCAATTCCTGAGAGCGCCGGATTTAGCAGATACTGATTAAAAATGTATTGGGTATACTGTGGCTTTTGTTGTGCAAACCCCTTAAATGTTGCAAAAAGTGCAAATATGATGATGAGCTTCTTCAATTTATCTGATTATAGTGAGCGGGCCAGTTATTGTTTTTCGTCCGTTACGCGGGTTGATAATATAATAATAAACACCTACCGGAAGCGGTTCATTTCGGTAATTCCCATCAAAAGGAATTTTATATCCAGTGCTAAAAAATACCCTGTTTCCATTTCTGTTAAAAATTTCGACGGTAGCATTTGGATAAGAGTCTAAATATTTAATGATCCAGGTATCGTTTACATTATCGCCATTTGGCGTAAAGGTATTAGGTGGATTTAATACTTGCAAAACTTTTACCAATACCGTCGATGTTGTGGCGCATCCGTCAGGCTGTGTGGTTGCTGTAAGCGTATACTCAGTATCGTTATCTGGTGATGCAATTGGATTTAATACATCCGTTTTATTCAAACCTGTTGCAGGCGACCAATTATATTTCAAATTAGTACCTTCTGCAGTGGCGGGGATCTCGATCTGTCCGCCTGCCAGGATATAAATTAATGTACCTGCATTGGCCACAGGAGATTTATATACCTCAATTGTATTGGCAATGGAACTAGGACAACCATTACTCCCCGTAAATGTATAAGTGATGGTATGCGGCCCAAGCCCTGCAATTTTCGGATTAAAAGTACCATCTTCCTTTATGCCATCTCCAGAATATTTGCCATCACCTCCGGTCACCTCTTCTTCAGCTTTCTGTTTTGCCTGTGTAATTAAAACGGTGCCATCGGCCTCGCAAACCGGAGCCATATCATCAAACACCAATTGTGGTACTGGTTTTAAGATAAGTGTTTTATCCGAAAATTTAGAACAATTTTCTCCTGAATAAGCCACAAGCCTGATGTTGAATGTACGATCTGCGGTGCCACCAAAACTGTCGTACTTAAGAACAAAAACTTCGTTATTATCCGGATAAGGGATTGTTTTATAAATGGAAGTTTCCCTACCAAAATCTCTGTAAATCTCGATTTTTGTAATGTTGCCTGTAAATACAGTAGACATATTTTTGATCATGATATCCTCGCTCACACAGCTATGGTCGTTAATAATTTCAAAATCTGCTGTTTTAACATCACCGTTAACGGTAAACTGTTTTGGCCTAAAGCTTTCGCAACCATCCGGGTTCTTCACAATCAGCGTTACATTATAATTTCCTGTGGCTGTCGGCGTAAAAGCACCATCGACACCCGTTGTAGTGGCTATTACATTATTGTTATTATCCATGTATTGCCATACAAAAGTTAAACCGGTTGTACTTCCGTCTGCATTCTTGGAGGTATTTTTAAATCTGGCCACGCCATCGGCTAAACAAAAATCAGGAAGTTCGAAATCAGCAGATTGTGGATCAATTACGGTTACAATTTTACTTTTCACTAAACTTACACATCCTTTATCACTTTCTGTCGTTAGTGTAATGGTATAAGAACCAATAGCACCGTATTGATGGATGGGGTGCTGTTCAGTAGAAGGCGTACTTCCATCCCCAAAATCCCAGGTCCACTTCACAATAGTTCCGGGGCTTTCAATCGTTGATTTTTCGGTTAAAATTATCGGTCTGCCTACACATAAACCTTTCACATCAAAATCGGATACAGGCTGAGGATTAATCACGATTGGAAATGCGGAAGATGTTCCTGAACATTTCGAATCTGTTGTAGCGGTTAAAACTACATTATAAGCACCTGGGCGATCGTAAACATGAATAGGGTTCTGTTCAGTAGATGTTTTTTCGTCACCAAAATCCCATAACCATTGTGTAATGCTCCTCGAATTTGAATTGGATGCACTTGTGTCGGTAAATTGAACACCATTGGATTGGCAACCAGTGGCTGGTAATTCGAATGCCGCTGTAGGTTGATTATCAACTGAAAAATCAATGATCAATTCTTCTGTATTACCACAATTATCTGCGTTGGGCTTAGTGGCAATTACTTTAAACTGATAATCGCCAGGATTGGGATAATTCAGGTCGTTAGGATACTTATAAGTGTAATACGTATTATTATCATTTGGCCTCGTAAAGGTCTTTATTGCCACCGGATTATCATCCGTAAAGTTTGCCGCTCCCTCAATCACCCAATCTATTTTAATGGCCTGATAGGGCAAGTTTATAGTTAAACTGATGGGCTCCCCTAAACAACCGCTGCTAATGGGTTGTCCCGTAACCATACTGGTAGGCTGAAAAGTAAAGTTCTGAATATTTGCACCAGCTAAGTACGCATAAGATTCTACCGGCCCATAACCGTATGAAATCGCCGAAAAACCACCTGCTGCAGATAATCTGTGCTGGGGCTGCGTATTGGTTACATCAATTACAGCATAACTAAAAGTGTTATCAATAGCTATAAAATTATTCACCGGATTCCCATCCAGTCTGAACGAAGCTATATCTGCTGTTTTAATAATTACATTCAGGTAGTATTTCAAGATCTGGGTAGGCACTCCTACTGATCCCAAATCCGAGAAAACCGTAATATTATTTAGTGTCTGCTCTACAGGATTAAGCACCGTTATTTCAGGGTCACCCGGAAATTGATATTGGTTGGTATTGCTGCCATTGTTTAGATTACAAGTTTGAGAAGTCTGGTATTGTGCCACAGCAATTGGTTTAGAACCAGAAATTACATTTGCTGAAGTAGAGAAAAAGGTAACTACCACTCCCTTATTATATGGATTAGAAAGCGGGGTTCCATTGGCGCTAGTAGTACTCCCATTAACGGTTAATATAGTATTATCGTCAGCTACAATTATCCTCACAATATCGGTATTACCATGAAGTGTATTATAAAAAGGTGCAGTTACAAAATTTTTTCCCCATGCAGAAACTGGAAAAACCTGCTGATACAGGTTATCGCCACCACCCGGATTGCGGCTATTACCTTCATTGCAAAATGCTGCCCAGGTATTACCTGTAAATACGGCTACAGGATTACAGTTTAAGGCTTTAATGTGGCTTCCTGTTAAATCACCAACTGATTGATATTGATAAACATCCCCACTATCCAACTTAATGGTAAATGTCGTATTTGCCGCCCTTCCCCCATATCTCTCGTTTTGTTTAGGGGTAATTTCGACATCTGTATTATCAACCGTCGCCACAATTGTAAATTGTGAAAAGCCTTGTTGATTTCCATGGTTTTCATAGCTAAAAGCATAATATTCTTGTCCTAAAGTATTGGTAGGCAATACTAAAGTACCTCCCGTACGGGCATTATTAGAAATAATGCTATACAATGATATTGCTTTAGTGGTAACCACGTGAATGGCTTTATTGGATTCTATTAAATTGGAGCTACTCATTAATACTGCATAATCATTTGGATTGATCACAAATGGTAAACAGGTATTGGCAGGTACTGTAGCGCCTGCCGGAGAAATTAAAGTATTACCGACATAAACTTTATATTCAGTAGCCTGATCTGCAGATAAAAATAAGGTTAACCTTGACCTATCCCCATCGATATGGCCGGCATAAGGAACATAAAAATCTTTTCCCTTATTTGATGTGTTTTGAGCAAAAGATAAAGATGTTGCAAAAAGCAAGATAAGCAAAACCAATAACCAATGCCTGCTCATTACCTATCAGTTTAATTTGAAAACGTTATACATGTTTGTTTGATTAGATATGCAATATACTATTAATCAAATCACAAGAAAAAACAATTGGTAGAATTTTAACAATTTAAGCGGAAAAAATCACCTTTCGTGTAATAAACCACGGCAGTGGTGTAAAAAAGTTTTACATAAATGTATAATTCTTATGAGAAGAATTAATAAGATAAAACCAAAAAGCCACTATTAAAAGTGGCTAAATGATAAAAATTCAGTTACTACCCTGATCTGACTGATCACCGCTACCGTATTTTGCGGAGAAATCTTTGGCTTTTTCGTCTGCAGCATTATCGTTATGCTCTTCAGGCTCCAGGTTTTCATCTAATCGGTCATTCCAATCATTTATTCCTTTAACCGGATGTTTTGCATTTTTTGCTGTAAAATCGGATTTTGATTTAGCCAGATCTTGTTTTTGATTTTCCATGTTGGCGTTTATTTTAGTTAAAACAGCGCCACTAACAGAAAGTTTTGTTTGTTGCAATTATTTAACCGGAGGTTCGTCTTTGGCATCTTTAAATTCTTTCACACTTCTCCCTATTCCCCTCATCAATTCAGGTAATTTTTTGCCACCAAAAATAAGCAGAATAACCACTCCTATTAAAATAATTTCTATTGCAGACATATCTTTATATTTTTCACAATATACGAATAGTTTTATCGGTTAATTTGTTCATTGTTCATTAGTTCTTTATGTGCGCAAGAAGATTCTGACCCCAAATATTCGGGACAGGAAGACGGAACTAAAGATACTAATGCTTGCCGCCATCCCCTTAACATCAACTGCCTACTGTTACACCAACAAAGCATTCAAAGTTCTTGTTTTTATCTTTGGCACCGCTCCATGACGCATAAATTCGGCGAAACCTTTTAACTGTTTGATTGATTTAATGGCTTCATATCCTTCATAAGAAGTTCTGATTTTGTTTAGCAACATGGTATCTGTTTTAAACATATCACTTTCAACCAACACCCCTTTATTCAGAAATTTCTTAATTAATTCGGCCATTTTGCCGTTGGCGTAAAGGTGAAGCGGTAGTTTAAACACGTCATTATTCAGTTTTTCAAAAGCTTCATTAATCCAAGCCACCTCAGTTTCTGCATTCACCGCTATTTTCCCATCCTTCAACACAATGGAAGTCAAAAACTCGCGGGCACGCTGACGGGAAATTACCCCACCATGAATACCGTCACGCAAAGTGTAGTCCAAACGATCGGCACAGAGCCCTGGCAGTGGCTGTTCTAAAATATCAAACGTACCATACAGAATCTGGTTAACATTGTATCCATAATTCAACAGCACATCAGGCACTTCCGATCTGCATAAAACTTCAGCGAAAACCTTTTCATGATAGTCTTCATCTGTATTGTCGAAAACATAATCGCCCACATGAGAAAAAGCGGTATGCGAAATATCGTGTAGCAACCCCGCAATTTGTTCCAGTTCCGAACCACCAAGCATCCTGATCAACATGGTAACTCCTATGGCATGCTCCAACCGCGAATGGCAGATATCTGGATTGACCAAAAATATAGCACCGCTTTGATGAATTCCGCCTAACCTTTTTAAAGCATCGGTATTTAACAGATCAGAAAATACCATTGGCAGTTCCATTTTGCCATATAAAAAATCGTTTACCTGGATCATCTTGCTTTATTTAGTTATAAGGAATAATTAAAAACAAAAATACTAATTATTTTAGTTTTTTAATAAAAAAATATCAACAATATAATTTGGAAAAAACTAAAATAATTAGTCAAAAACCAACTTTCAAATATTTTGAAAGCTATTATTACAATTTCATGATCAACAAAAAACCAACTATAAAAACAAGCCAATAAATTAAACGTTATACTTGTAAAAAACAGGTATATGGCAACTGCTCAGCAAATTAGAAAAGCATATTTAGATTATGTTTTAACAAACAATGAAAAACCAAAATCGGTTTATGTTTTTGTGAAAAAGCTTAAAATTGCGGAAGCCGATTTTTATCAGTTTTTCTCTTCTTTTGAAAGCATTGAAAAAACAATCTGGTTCGAACTTACTTTCGAAACCATTAACAAAATTAAAGAGCAGGAAGTTTGGCCCCAGTACACAGCTAGGGAAAAAATGCTTTCTTTCTTTTACAGTTACCTCGAAAACCTGAAGAACGAACGCAGTTTTGTAATTTACAGCTTAAAGAATCACCGTGGTAAATTTTCCACTCCTGATGTACTTGCTGGCGTAAAACCTATTTTCGAAAACTTTGCACAAGAAATTATTGAAGAAGGTTTAGATAGCGGGGAGCTTGCCGAGCGCCGCTTTCTAAGTAAAAGATACAAAGATGCCTTATGGATCCAGTTTGCATTTATTGTTAATTTTTGGATCAACGATGATAGTGAAGGTTTCGAAAAAAGCGATGAGGCCATCGAAAAAGGCATTAATGTAACTTTCGATCTTTTTCAGCATTCGCCAATTGATAATTTATTGGAATACGGGAAGTTTTTAACCAGGAATGGGAAGTTTGCAGAAAAGATGAGGTTTTAAATACCAGATGAAGACACAAAAAAGTATTCCAACAACAAAGGTAGAACGTTCGGCAAAATTTGTTAAAACAGGTATTCAGATCGGGGGCAATTACATTAAACATTATTCGAAAAAACTGTTTAACCCTGAAATGGACCGAGAACAGCTTAACGAGGACAATGCAACCGACATCTATAAATCGCTGAGCGAATTAAAGGGCAGTGCCTTAAAAATCGCACAGATGTTAAGTATGGATAAGAATATCCTGCCTAAATCTTACGTTGATAAATTTACCCAATCTCAATACAATGCTCCACCCCTTTCAGGTCCGTTAATTGTTAGAACTTTCACCAAAAATTTCGGTAAAACACCTGAAAATATTTTCGATAGTTTTAACTTAAGCTCCAGCAATGCAGCTTCTATTGGACAGGTGCATCAAGCGATGCTTAATGGTAAAAAACTCGCCATTAAAATTCAATACCCTGGTGTTGGAGACAGTATTTCTTCTGATCTGAAACTGGTAAAACCTTTCGCTTTCCGTTTATTGGGCATGTCGGAAAGAGAATTGAATATCTATATTAAAGAAGTTGAAGAACGTTTGCTCGAAGAAACAGATTACGAACTGGAAGTTAAACGTTCTATCGAATTTTCAGAAGCCTGTAAAAACCTCGATCATGTTGTATTTCCAAAGTACTATCCAGAATTATCAGGAAAGCGGATCATTACCATGGACTGGATTGATGGTTTGCATTTAAAAGAATTTTTACAAACGAATCCTTCTCAGGAATTACGTAATAAAATCGGACAGGCGCTGTGGGATTTCTATAATTTCCAACAGCATGAGCTAAGGGCTGTGCATGCAGATCCACATCCTGGAAATTTTATGATTACGCCTGATGAAAACCTTGGCGTAATAGATTTTGGCTGTATTAAAGAAATGCCTGATGATTTCTATTACCCGTTTTTCGCCTTAATTTCTACTGATGTAATTAATGATAAAAATAAAACGATAGATGCATTTAGAAAACTGGATATGATCCATGCCGACGATTCTCCTGAGCAGATTGAGTTTTACCATAAATCGTATAGGGAGATGATCAGTCTGTTTGCCAAACCCTATACCAGTAAATTTTTCGATTTTAGTAAACCTGATTTTTTTGAGCAACTGTATGTCTATGGCGAAAAAATTTCTAAAATGCCAGAATTTAAACAGGCCCGCGGCGTAAAACATTTTATTTATGTTAACCGGACTAATTTTGGGCTGTATACGATATTACATGAATTAAAAGCAACGGTTAAAACAGATACATTTAAGCCTAATATCAATGTGTAAACACATCATTTCTACAGCGCAGAGGAATAATCTATAAGTTATTTGAATATTGGTTCCTCATTGCGTGATCAATACTGACCATTAAGAAATTAAGAACATTAAGATTTTATCTATGATGCTGTAGAGGAAGTGATCCCTCAAGAAAAATCCGTCATTTCGAGCGTAGCCGAGAAATCTGATAGTTGTTATAAAATAATTTTAATGATTTCTCCATTCCGTTGCACTCCAGTCGAAATGACGACTGTTCGATTGTATAAGAAAATCTAGCTGTTTTTCTTCACTACTTCAACCATATGATCGAGATCAAACGGTTTTTCGATATAGTCATCGGCTTTGCATTCTTCTGCCTGCTGAGGTAAATTATTTGATGTAGAAGTTAACACAGCCGATACATCTTCTGTTTCAGGGTCAGATTTAAGTTCTTTAATCACCTGTGATCCTCTCTTTTTTCCCTTAATGTGATCATCTACAATCACTACATCAGGTTCAATTTCATCTATTTTATCTATAGGCTCGGTTGTCAATGATGCCGTAACATCAAATCCCTCCTCTTCCAATACATGGTCCATTATATCAAGGATATCTTTATTATCCTGAACAAGCACAACCTTTTTCTTCATAAATAAACAGACTAAAATTCTCATTAAATATAAAGAAAAAGACTAGATCAATAAAAGATCTTAAAATATTTTACAAATGCTTGGTAAAAGTTTCAAGTTTTCGTCTTGAATTAATGCCTGTTCGTCGAGTATTAACTATCGATTGTATAAAAACGCAACATTGCCTGCAACGTTTTTCATTTCACTGCGTCTTATCATCAAAACTATAACAAAAAAGACTTAAACATTTAAATAACAATTAATTAACATTTAATTATTAAATAAAAATATTATGAAAACCTCAATCAAAACCCTAATCGCCACTTCATTAACCGCAATCGTTCTATCATCAGCTCTGTTTACTACAAGCGTTTCTGCAACAGAAAAAGAGCCGGATGCAATTTTAAAAATATCAGCTTTTAAAAGAATTTCTGTAAAAGGAAATGTAGAAGTAACCATTATCCAGCGGAGTAACCCAGGCATTTCTTATACTGATGATAATACAGGAACAGCAAAAGTGATGCAGGATGGTGATAATTTAAAAATCACTTCAACCAGTACTGAAAAAGCAAAACTAACTGTTTATGTAAACGATTTTTACAGAATAGAAGCATCAGAAAATGCAATTGTTAAAACTGAAGGAAAACTAAAAACTAAATATCTTCAGATCTTTTTAAAAGGAAATGCACATGCCGAAATCAATACCAGCTCAGAGGGTTTGTACACTGTAATTGCCGATAATGCAGATTTAAAATTAAGTGGTTCAACTGATCAACATACTTTGGTTATGGGTAAATCACAAAAATTAACCATCGATAGATTTGCTGCTTTAAAAACGAACGTCAGCTCTGTAGAAACTTTTGCAATTGAAAAAGAAATTGCTGCAATCAAATAATATAAAACACACAAATGAAATAAGGCTTTCTGATCTGATCAGAAAGCCTTTTGTTATTAAACATAATATAGTACAAACTTCTAAGGAGGCTTTATCATAAATATAGGTTGCCATCCTGTCCAAAGGACTCCTACGGAGAACCTGTCGAAGGACCTGTTTAAATGCTCCGCAAGGCGTTTCGAAAGCTCAACGTGACAAGTTCGAATGGAATCAATATGATACTGCCTTTAACTTGTAGCGTCGCTGACCTGTAGTTTTAGTGCTGTAACACTTTCGCAATTTCCTTCTCGATGGATTTGATCTCTTTAGGTTTAAGTTTTTTAGCAGCATCTGTTTTACCTGCTACTTTACTTTCCAGATATTTTACGCCTACCCTTAAAGCTTTTAACCCAGAAACACCTTGAAGTTCATCTAGTTCAAGCTGCTCTAAATCGTCGTTTAAATAGCCTTGAACCTGCATATATTTAATGTACTCCATATATTCTTTGGCTTCTTCAGGATTGAAATAAACCATTGCGATTTTATGGGGCTGTGTTAAACGTTCGGTTGTACCTTTAACCAATACTTTATCGATACGTTTTTTAACTACTTCGTAACGGATGTTGTAAGCACCTTCTACATCAAAACGGCGTTCATCGTTCCTAAAGCTAATATCAATTGCATTAGAGTGGATAAAGATCAGCTGTGTGGTTTCTAATGCACGGGGCATTTCACCAATTAATCCTTTCGATAAACGCGCGATATCGACCATTGAAGTTAACTGCCATAAACGAATATTTTTGAGATACAACAAATCAAATGGGCGATCTGGTGCAATTTCCTGTCCGATGTAAATATCGTACTCCACGCCATCAGTCCTGAATTTGGCAAAATAACAAGGGTACGAAGCCTGTAAATTAGCCTGCGATTTCTCCAGGTACTGACTCACTTCGGTATTGATCAGCTGCATCGAAATTTCCAACTGCCTGCGATTTGCAAATGCAGCACCGGTTTCCGGAACAATAACTTCGAAATAACGATCTACAAACTCAGCTGTTATCGGGTAGTTTCCTTTTATAATTGATAAGAAAGGGTAAACTTCGATTTCTAAAAACTCGTTCAGTTTATTTTCTTCGTTTGATGAAGCAAAATCGCCGATGCGTTTAATCCAATCTTTACAATTGAACAATAGTTTATCGGTAAGTTCTAGAGAAACATGCTTGCGGATAGCCTTTAAAGTATCAATTAAACTGTTTAACTGTACTTCCATATCATCTTTTAAAGCTTTATTCCGCTCTATGGTAGAATTACGGATATCAATCGCGCCAAACAGCGGATACATATGTTTAAAGGTGATCGTTTCGATTTCCTTTAATTTATGGTAACTGTTATTCTGCTGAAGAAAATGCCAAACAGCTTCGTTAAACTTCCATTGTACCGATGGTTGCAAGGCGGTAAACTTATCCATCAACACTTCGTCCATTTTAGCATCAAATTCTTCGATACTGTATTGGAAAAGCTGACCGATTAAAGGCATCGCCGGACGTAACCTCGATAAAAGTTTATCATCAACCAATACTTCCTCGCTAGAATAAACTTCTAAAACACCAGCCAACTGCGTATTGTAGTAAACAGGCAGTACGGAGTAAGAACAAACACCGGCAGCTTTTAAAACCCTCAAAAAAGGATCTTTATCGATCTGATCGTCGTTAATTGAGCTTACAAAAATGGCCCTTGGGTTTTCTTTATACTTATCAACCAACGAATAGAAAACTTCTTCTTCCAGATTGGATGATTTTGCCGAATTAATCAGCATACTTTGTGAAAACTCCTGGTTATCGAAAACCAACTTATTGTTAACGGTTAAAAAAGGCATTAAACCAAATTCGAGTTTTCCGTTTCCACTAAGGGTTTTTAAGGCATGGATTACATGTGTATAGGCTTCGGTTTGATAATTGTGATTAACAAGCGCATCGCGGATACCATCTATAGCATGTTGCAAGGTCACATCTGTTATTGAGATGATGCTGAATCCTTCAAAGTGAAAATCTTGTAAAGGCAGGTGCTTTACCAGGTATTCCAGTTCGGTTTCGTCTTGAAAATGCTTGCCCAGTTCTTCAAAATTAAGTTCAGGTAAATCGCCCTTATGCATAATATCTACAAACTTCGTATCGGTTTGGATATTGTAGTATTGTGTCAGTTTTGTTTCCTGATTAATATGAGCATAAATGATCTCATTTTTCAGCACTGAAGTAAAGTTATAAAAACGGCCTAAAATAACATTGTAGATAAACTTTAGTTGTTTTTTCTCAATAGGCTCGTTGTCTTTCGTTACCTTATTTTTAGGATCATGATCCTTAAAAAATTTATAGAATGCATTGGTGCTAAAGAAAATCTGATCTGGAATTGGCGTACTTAAAGCCCAAAACAAATCATCTTCATTATCCATTAAAGGGGTTAGGATTGTAAAAATTAATTCTAAGGTATCTTTATATTGGGATAAATCTTCTGCACTGATGTTGCCAAGCAGCACATCGTCTTTTTCAATTTTTTGAAGTAAAAACCTGTAAAATTCAGATTTTACCGATTTTTCTGTTTTCAATCTGCCTTTTAAATATTCCACAAGTGGGCGGAAAGACAGAGATGATTCTACCTGGCAATGTATACATTCGTTTTTATGTAGTTGTATTACATTGGTATTCATTGTATAAGTTTTGCTATAGTGTAAATTTTATAGTTATCTATTTAATTATTAATTCATTGCAAAGATACATACTCGTTAAAGCAATGTTCGTCTGCTGAACGTAATACTTGGATATTACATCTATTAATATGTTACACAAATTTAGTACCTAAAATTAAGCGATACGTATGGATACCAGCCATCAGACGAGTGTCCCATCACAAAACGCACAACTGTAAGTGATGCCGGAGCGAAGTAAACGCCCCCTCCTACACCGTGGTGCCATAATGTAGAAGTTTCGTCACGTTTCCAAACCCGCCCTACATCATAAAAACCAAGCAGGCCAACTTGTCCGGGTAAAACATAACTAACCAGGTCGCCAAGTTTGGCCCTAAGCTCCAAGTTGTTATAAAAAGTATGTTCGCCGGCAAACCTAAACTGGCGGTAACCTAAGAGATTACCTTGCCCGCCCAGATATAAAGCCTGATAAAAAGCTGGTTTACCAATGGTTACCCCTCCGCCAAAACGATCTGCCAGAATGAAGTTTTTCCTGCCATCAAGGTTTTTGTACAAGGCTATACTGGCCGTAAACTGTCCGTAAGAATTTGAATATCTGTTAACGCCTTTATAACCCAAAATTTTAAAATCAACATAACTGCCCAAGGTTGGTAACAAATCATTATCGCGGGTATTGTTGGTGAAATTTACAAATGCACCTGCAAACATCTTTTCGTTTCGTACCGTTATTGAATCAGATGAATGTAAGCGTGATGGATTTTCGATAAAACGGCCATCGTTATCTTCCTGATTATATTTATAATATTGATATGACGGGCCAACGCTAAAGGTAGATTTCGGGCGGCGCCACCTGATTGAAGCATCAACCTGATAAAGGTTGAAACGTGCGCGGTAGTACCTAATGTTGTCTCCATCATTGAAAGGTGTTTCGTTGCCCAAGCCAAAGAAATTTTGTGTGTTATTTGGTGCAAAAGCATCGGCTTTTAAAACAAAATCGCCCTTACCTAAAGCTTTTAGCCATTCGCCTTTATAGTTAAACCTAAAAGCTTTTGTAGAGAATGAATGTAAAAAAGAAATAGTCTGCGAATTGCCATAAGGCTGTTTTCTGAAACCAGGATTAGTTTGTTTGTAGATCAAACCCAATAAAAGGCCATCATCTTGATTGTAACCTGCATTTAACAACCACGAACTCCGGCGGTACATATCTTTTGGTATGTAACTGAAGTTCGAGGTATCATTAGAAATAATTTTCCTTATTTTATTGGCATCCTCTCCATTGTAAGTTGCTTTATCGGTTCTACCGTATAACTTTACAGATCCGTTGCTGTTTGCAAAATTGTAAACTTTAGCGCCCTTGCCCCCGATAATCCGCAATTTAATATTTGAATTTTTATTGTTTAGAATCAAGCTGTCATTACCATTGTGCATGTACACCCTGATTTCTTTGGTTACTTTGGGATCGAATTTCCGATCGAAGAGTTCATCTTTGATATTACCTTCTTTAGAAATTTTATTGATTTTAACGCGTAACCCATCGTTTTCAGCATCGGTAATCTGAATCAGTTCATTTTTATTGCTTACTTCGATATCTACAATGCGGTTAAAGAAATGATAATATTGGTTCATTAACTTTGGCAAAGTGGCTATCCGGTTACGCATCTGTGCTAAAAAGGCATCGTGATGTAATGAATAACTTGGTTCAGGGAGTTTTTTTAGTGCTTTTTCGAAAACGGCATCGTTATAGTTTGCGCAGAAATCTTTCACAATTTTATCAAACTCTTCTTCATCAATATTAGCGGTCCAGCGGCTGCTGATTTCTCTTCCTTCCCATAAAAACCAATTGATATTTTTTATACCACGTTCATAACCCTGCATCATGGGTAATAATGACGAAGATTGTGTGTATCGCTGTAAAAGGCCGTCAGATCTGAAAAATACCTGATCGCGATCTCTTGGTACCGGCGAATAAAGCGAACCATCTTTAGTTTTGGTTTCTTTCCAGCGCCATTGGTCTTCATGTCTGTCCCAATCGCCCAATAACACATCAAACGCCCTGGCTTTTACCCAGGCAGGCCCGTCTAATCTATTGTCGTTATCTTCGGTTAGTTTTTTATCCATTTTCGGAGAACTGTCTGATTCTCCTGTGGGTTCTCTTTCTTCGAACAAACACAAAGTATTGGCAAATGCAGATTCAAACTCTCCAAGATTATCATCAGGAGAAACCCAGCCAATAATCGGGTTGCTATGCGCAATACCGCCAGCCTTAGCAAGTTCGGGAACTACCAGTGCCGAAAAGGGATGCTGCGCCGACATGTTATCCTTTATAACATCTTTAGCAAAAGTTTCGCGCAGTGCGGCAGGCAAAAGTACTTCAGGGTATTTCTCCACACTACGCAATACATATTCTTTACCGTTTTTATCTTCTAATCGTAGAGAACGCGATTGATTGCCTCCACCGCGCTGAGTCGCTTTTAAACCACCCATCATTTGAGAAACCCGTAACACAGGAACCTTTGTTTTTGCAGCATATTCTTTACGGTAATTTTCGCCAAAAATAGTACGATGAAAACGCCCAACGCTATCATATTCGGGCTTAATACGTACAAAAATACTATCAGCGGTAATCGGTTTATCTCTATTCCTTATTATTTTAGGGATGGTTTCGAACTTTTTAATGTAACTGTAAACTCTTTTAACGCTCGTATCCGAATAAATGTAATATTCGTAGCGCATATCATTGTTTTTCAACTGATCGGCAACCACGTAGCCCTGCTGCATTTCGTGAAACAAAGAAGTTTTACCCTCTTTATTTGGCGACACCTTTGAACCCGAACCGCTTATAACCTGCAATTGTTTGCCTTTAATCAACTGTAAACCATGCTCATGCCCCGCTACATAGGTTACATTTGGATAATCGCCAAATACACCTGTTACTGATTTAATCATATCCTTATAAGCAGGGTGATTTAAATCTTCAGGACTTAATAAAGTGGAACGCAACATCGGGTAAATAGAGCCCAAAACAGGCAATGGGATATATAGATTTTTATCCAGCGAGGTGAGCGGAAAAATGTGGTTCCTCAAATTGAAATAACCGCCATGTGGGCCGTAACTCTGAAATGGATGATGTGAGGCTAAAAGAATAACCTTGTCTTTGTTCTCTTCGAGTAACTGTTCCATTTTCACTAAAACCTCATCTTTGGTACGGCATTCGCATTCGCCGTTAGGGTTTGATTTATTGTATGGAAAAACCCACCATTCACTATCGTAAGCAATGATGGTTAATTTATCGGTTAATTTAATGGCCACAGGATCAGGGCATCCGTTTTCTGGTATTAGCCTCAGTAATGGATCGTTCTGTGCTTTAAGGAAATCATCCTGCGCTTTGATTTTGGCTAAACCTTTGGGGCCAGATTTATCCCAATCGTGGTTGCCGGGAACAAAATAAACCGCAGCACCCATTTTACGCATAGGCTCGAATTGGGAACGGAGGATTTTCTTGGTTTCTTCCTCTTCAACGCTACCTGGCAGGCCCATCCCTGTTGGATAAATATTATCACCCAAATATACAACGGTTGTTTTTTTGGGAAGTATTTGTTTGGCAGCATTTTTTAAATCCTGCATCTGCGCAGGGTTCATTTCGCCAGCATCGCCAAAAAGAATTACACGATATTTCACATCATCCTGCGCAAGGGCAATGAAGTTGATTAAAAATAAGATGGTAAAAAGGGTAAATCTTTTAATCATAGACTCAGCGTTTGTATAAAGATAGGTATTTTAAAATTTATTTTATTTCTTGAGGATTTTTCCCATTGCACCGTCATGCTGAATTTATTTCAGCATCTATATAGCAGGAAAGATCCTGAAACAAGTTCAGGATGACGGTCGCCAAATGAAAACAGGATTTACTTTTTCAATTTAAACATTAAAATGTTTCCTGCCGATAATGTACCACCTTCGTTAGAGATGTAAAGGTTCTGATCGCGATCAAATGCAATACCTTCTGGTTGATTAAAAAAATCTCCTTTTAGCGGATATGTTGCTTTAATTTTAAAGTTTGCATCAGTAACAACCAATAGTTTATTCATTGATGAAAGCACATACCACTCGTTAGTTGATGGGTTTTTAGCCAAAGCAGAAGGACGGAACTTAATTTTGGCTTCGCCTGATAGGTCAGCTATTTCTTTATAAGACAAGGCAAAAGTTCCACTTTCGGTAAATTTACCATCAGCATATTTAAAGGCATAAATATCCGTCTGATCGCTTTTATTTTTCTTAATTTCTTTAGTTAATACATACACTAGGCCCGTTTTTTCGTCTGCGGCCAAGCCTTCATATTCGGCTTTGGGAACCAGGTCTTTGGTTTTAACCACATCTGCAACTTCAGGTTTATTGATCTCGCTAATGGGAAAGCTATGCAGTTCGCCATTACTTTTTAACACAATTACAGTGTTATTTAAGATAGCCAGATCTTCATAATCGCCTTTGCCACCAAATTTGGTAAATTTCGATTCTTTATCGGTTAAACCCAGATGAAACAAATCTCCATCTTCATCCTGAATTGCAAATACTTCTTTAGGATCACCATTATGAAATACAATTCCGGAAATTTCGAATAAATTTTGCGGCATGTTATATTTTACAGGATTGGCTAAATCGTAAGGAAGGTTTGATTTTTCTGCTCCACCATTGGAAACGGTTTCCGTAGAATCACCTTTTTTATCATCGCGATTACCATTTACGCACGAAATGCCCAAAAAGGCAACTGAAATTAGCAAGCTAGAGGCGAGGAAAGTTTTATTGTATTTCATAAGGGTAAAATTTAATGCTTGTTTATTTATTAATCGTTATCTCAACAGCATAGCCGTCATCTCGACCGTAGCGTTACAAAGGAACTCATTTGGAGGAGAGATCTATCAAAGATCATTTTCTATAGATTTCTCCATTCCGTTGCACTCCAGTCGAAATAACGATCGTACGGTGAGGACACAGACCACGGCACTATTTATTTTTTAATAATTGATAAATATCGTATTGAGACTCGACAAGAGCCCCACTACCTTTAACAGGAATATTGTTCATGTTTTCATCTATACAAACCGCCTGTACGTTATCTTGTTTTTGGATTTCGATAATATCTATCATTTCTTGCTTAATCTGCTCGTTATGAATCGGAAAGCAAACTTCAATTCTTCGATAGATATTACGGTTCATCCAATCGGCAGAGCCTAGGTATACATCGTTTTTGCCTAGATTATGAAAAATAAAAACACGTCCGTGCTCTAAATAACGATCTACAATACGGGTAACCTTAATATTTTCGCTCATTCCTGTTACGCCTGGAATTAAGCGACAAATACTCCGGACAATCAGTTCGATCTTTACCCCTGCCTGCGAAGCCTCGTAAAGTTTGTTGATCAATACTTTTTCTTCGAGATTATTCATTTTAATGGTAATACCCGATGGTTTGCCTTGTTTGGCATGTTCAATTTCGCGATCTATCAAGTCAAGAAAAACTTGCTGTAAATTAAACTGTGCTACCAATAAATGATTAAATTTAATCAGGTCCGCAGAAGTAGGTTTAACCCTTTTTGCCAGAAAGATAAAAAGCAGTTCTACCTCGCGCAGCATTTCTTTATTGGCCGTCATTAAAATATGATCGGTATAAAAAGCTGCTGTGCTTTCATTAAAGTTTCCGGTAGAAAACAAACCAGAATAACGCATGCGGTCACCTGTCTGGCGTTTTACCAAAGCTACTTTGGCATGAACTTTTAAAGCGGTTACACTGTAAATAATATCAACGCCAACCTCCTTCATTTTCTTGGCCCATTTGATGTTGTTGGCCTCATCAAAACGGGCTTTAAGCTCTACCAAAACAGTTACTTTTTTACCGTTTTTTGCAGCGCTGATTAAAGCGTTAACAATTTTCGAATCGCTGGCTACACGATAAAGCGTAACATAGATTTCCCGAACCTCAGCATCAATAGCCGCTTCGTTAAAAAAACGCAATACACTATCGTAACTCTGGTAAGGTGTATGCACTATAATATCGTTTTTATAAATGGCCTCGGTTAAAGATCCATCTATGAGGTCGGTATTGCAGATTTTTGGCCAGTTTTGGTTGGATAATTTTGGCGAATTAATTGGAAAACCCATAAAATCTTTCAGGTTATGGTATTGTCCGCCTTCCATCCTATTGGCTTTTTTTAAATTGAAAAGCTTTTTGAGCAATTCGAAAACGTTGGCCGGTATGCCTGGCTGGTGAAGAAAACGTGTAGCCAAGCCCGAATCGCGTTTGAGCAACTGCTTCTCCAATTGTTCGGATAAACTGCCCGAATATTCATCTTTCAAATCAATTTCGGCATCTCTGGTAATTTTGAAGCTATAACATCCTGTAACTTCAGCTTCCGGAAAAATACGGTCTAAATGAAAACGCACGATATCATCCAGAAAAACAATAAAGGTTTCATCACCTGATTCTACCTTATAAAAACGGGGTAACTGGTTGGAAGGAATATTTAAAATAACAACTTCAGCATCTTCTTTCTTTTTTAGCGTAATCAGAAAGTACAGTTCATTATTTGAGGGAAAGAAGTTGGTATCAGCATTAATGTAAACAGGCTGCAAAAAGGCCATTACCTGACTCAAAAAATATCGGGTTATATTTTTCTGAATTTCTGCAGGGAATGGTTGTCCATAAATTAAGTTTATCTTATTCTCTTTAAGCAAGGGAATAAGGTCTGATTTAAGTACCTTACCGTAACGCTGCTGCTGTTCTGAAATAAGCAAATTGGCCGTATTGAGCAAATTATCGTCAATCTGGATATCATTATCTTCCTTATTGCTCAATTTCTCTAAAGCGAGTAACACGGGCATTCTTACACGATAAAACTCATCAAGGTTGGAAGAGAATATCGACAAAAACTTAATGCGTTCTAAAAGTGGAACAGTACTTCGCTCGGCTTCCATTAAAATACGCTCGTTAAACTTTAACCAGCTTAAATCTCTATTAAAAAAAGAGGTTTCAACTATCTGTTCCATTAAAGTTTACCGTAAGCTGCGTAAGCAATTACAAATGCAAATACTGCTGCAATTAAACCAAACATGAAAATATTGTAAGCCAGGCGGATCAGTTTATACTTTCTGCCCAAAACTACACCTTGTGAGTATACATCGGTGATCAAGGTACCATATAAAAAGTCTTTATCGTTCATCACCTTAATCATACCATCGGTATAACTGGGTAGGCTCATTTTATAAAAGTTACCAAAAAACAATAAGTTTACCTTTTTATTATCCATATCTTCCTGAGTGAATTCTCCCTTAGGGATAGCCGGACGGGTTGATAAAATGGAAACCACCACACAGGTTAAACTCACTATTAACAAAATAAATGTGGGAATAATCAGGTTGCCATGGTCTTCCAATCGCCTTAACAATAAACTCACGATCAGGGAAAGCATGATCGAATTTACGGTGATCAGGATATGAGCCTTGTTATCGGCCATGTCACTCAGGCGTTGGTTATTGGCTGAGGTAATCCTAAACATCGTTTCGATCCCTTTATCCGGCCGATCGTCTTTATCCTTTTTCTTTTTATCTTTCTCTTTCTCTTTCTCGATGACAGGGGCAAAGTTTACGGGTTCTGCCAATTCGGTGCTAATTTCTTCCTGCGGTGTTAATTTACTTTTCAGTTTGTTGATATTCTTCTGTTTCTGATCGCTCAGCAACAGGTTGGCATAATCGGTATGGTAGTGATGCGATTCCATAAACTGGATATCTTTTTTACGCCAATCAAGCTTACTGATATCTTTTTTATAGATCAGTTCATTTTCCTTGTGCATCAATTTCCCCTTTGCGCGGAAATCGGGCAAACCTAAATGGAACAGATCTGCATCGCAAATGATTTTATCAATTTCATTTTTAGGGTTCTGAGGAATTTTAGTGGCCAATATTGCACTTTTAACATGGTCACGGATTTCTTGACTGACCTGATGTTTCGCTAAAAAATTATCAGCCAGTTCTGCTCCTTTTGCTTCGTGGTTTAGTGCATCTTCAAAATATCCCGTATCGTGAAAATAGGCCGCAACAGTTACAGAGAAAAAATCCTGTTCATTAAGCTGATAATGATTGGCAATTTGCTGTGCAGCATTTACCACTTCTTGTGTATGTTCCAGGTTATGATAAACCAAGCGTGGATCGTTATGGGTATGGAAGTAATCGCCAACGTGCTTTTCTACATCTTCCTGCAATTTTTTATAGTTCATGAGTGTATTCGGGGTTGCGGTAATTTATTATGACGATGGAAATGCATTTCTTGAAAATGTTTAAAGCTGAAAATTGTACTATTTTTTTTATGATTATAAAATTACGCTAATTTTTTAAAAACAACGCTGATCTCCCCTTAACAATAATAATGCCTTGTTTATTTTACAATTAGATTTAGAAATGATTAAATTTAGCACTATAATCTCCCGCGACCAGGTTATTTCTTGTTAAAAAAAGATTATAATCTGATATAAACAGCACATTTATTAACTCCGGAAAATTCTAATTTGCGCTTATTAGCTTGTAGTTGATAAGCAATAGTATTTTGAGTTGGCACTAATAGCCTGAATGATAGCAATTATGGTATTTATAATTGTTAATACATCTTAGCGCTTAAAAGTTGATTTGCTTATTCTAAAAACTAGCCTCGATTTTACAAAACCAAATATAAAAGATACAAACACCATATACTACTCAAAATTTCCTGAATAAATAATGAAAAGAAAAACTACTTTTTTTTTACTCTCAATGACAATCGGCTTAAACAGCTTAGCGCAAAAAACGATAGAAATTGCTACAAAAAACAATGTACTGATTTTAGAAACAGATCGTGATAACACTTTATTATCGACATACCTGGGCAAAAAATTAGATAATGCAAGCGAATACCCAAGTATACAAGCATTAGATAAATACAAACCCGGCTCTGATGACCTTTTAAATAAACGTGAAGCTTACATTGCTTCCGGCTCGCTTAATTTATTAGAACCGGCATTAACCGTAACCCATGCTGATGGAAACAAATCTACTGTATTAACATTTTCGGATGTAAAAACTGAACAGCTGGATCAGAACAGAAAATTAACCAGTATTATTCTTAAAGACTTAAAATACAACTTTCAGGTTACTTTAAAATACCTGGCCTATTTTAATGAAAATGTAATTGAGCAATGGGCCGAAATTGAACATAAAGAAAAAGGCACAATAGTATTAAACAAATATGCTTCGGCAAATCTTACCCTGAGTGGAAAAAAATTCTTCCTTAAAAACCAATATAGTGGTGCTACACGCGAAATGCGATCGGAAGAACAGCAATTGCTGCATGGCATAAAAACCATCGATTCTAAACTAGGAACCAGAACAAACCTGCTTCATTCTTCTTCGTTTATGGTTTCGATAGATCAGCCTGCAACTGAGGATACGGGCGAAGTAATTGCCGGATCGTTAGCATGGACAGGGAACTTTAAGTTAGATTTTGAAACTTTTGATGAGTATTACCTCAGGATAACGGCCGGGATTAATAATTTTTCTTCGAACTATACTTTAAAGGCTGGCGAAAACTTCATTACTCCCCGCTTTATTTATACCTATTCATCGGCAGGAAAAGGTTTAGCCAGCAGAAATTTACATGATTGGGCCAGAAACTATCAAATATTAGATGGAAAAGGCGAAAGATCTACCATCTTAAACAACTGGGAGACTACTTATTTCGATTTTAATGATGAAAAATTAAACGAATTAACAAAAGATACCAAAAAGCTAGGGGTTGATGTTTTTTTATTGGACGATGGTTGGTTCGGCAACAAATACCCACGTAACGGTTCTACTTCTGGCCTGGGAGATTGGCAGTATAACAAGCAAAAGCTAAAAAATGGAATCAGTTCATTAGGTAAAGAAGCCACAGCAAGCGGTGTAAAATTTGGTATCTGGATCGAGCCCGAAATGGTGAATCCTAAAAGTGAGTTATACGAAAACCATCCCGATTGGATTATCAGACAGCCTGAAAGAAAAGAATATTACATGCGCAACCAGTTGGTGTTGGATTTAACCAACCGCAAGGTTCAGGATTTTATTTACAAAACCGTTGACGATATTTTTAAGGAAGTGCCAGAAGTTGCTTTCATTAAATGGGATTGTAACTCCTTAATATACAACGCCAACTCTCCTACTTTAAAAAATCAGGATCATTTTTATCTTGAATATATCAGGGGATTAAATAGCGTATTGGAGCGGATTAGAAAAAAATACCCTAAAACACCAATGATGCTGTGTGCCGGAGGTGGTTCGAGAGTAGATTATGCTGCACTACAACATTTCACCGAATTTTGGCCTAGCGATAATACCAATCCCTACGACCGCATCTTTATTCAGTGGGAATATTCGTATTATTTCCCTTCTATTGCTGTAGATAACCACATTACCGACATGGGTAAACAGCCTATTAAATTTAAAACAGATGTGGCCATGATGGGAAAACTCGGTTATGATGTACGTGTAAATGAGCTCAGTAAAAATGATTTACTTTTTAGTCAGAATGCCGTTAAAACCTATAATAACTTTAAAGATATTATCTGGCATGGCCAGCAGTACCGTTTGCAGGATCCTTATGAAAATAAAATAGCTTCAATTGCCTACGTAAACGAAGCAAAAGACCAGGCTATCGTTTTTAATTATTATGTGGCCACCCTTTTCACCAATGGTGTAATATTACCGATTAAACTAAAAGGATTGGATCCCACCAAAAAGTATAAAATAGAAGAAATTAATCTGTACCCTGGTGCTAAATCGCCAATTGACAGCACTAAAGTTTACTCTGGCGACTTTTTAATGAAGGTAGGTTTTAATCCAGAAGCCAATGCTTACAGAACCAGCGTGGTTTTAAAGGTACAGGCGATATAAACTGTTTAAAAACATAAACTTATGGTATTAAGGGTAGCTTTTCGCCTTCTTTTTTTTATAGGCCCATAATACATTTTTAAGAAAAAAGAATATTCTATTTTTTAGAATATCCTTTTTTCTTAAATTCAATATTTTTAGTTTCCTACTGATCCGCTGAAAAGCATTCGAACTAGTGCTATTTTTTCTGAAAAATTATTCCGTTGCATAATCAAATGCCTTAAACTTTTGGAAAACATTTGCTGCACAGCCTAACAAACCAGCCTTGTTGCCCAGCTTGGCCGCAACTACCAATTCATTTCCAGGTGTAATAGGGACCGCTAATGTTTTTATTCTTCTTTCTATCTCCCGGACATAGAAGGCACCTGATTCGCTTATGCCGCCACCAATTACAATTTTTTGCGGACTAAACACATTTATAAAACTAATAATGCCCGTAGCCAGGTAATCGAAATGCGATTCCATAGCTTCAACGGCATATTCTTCTCTAGCTAGGTATTTTTCTACCATATATTTACCATCAATCTCTTCTGGTGAATTAGGGTTGATAGACTGATAATGGTTAAGCAGGGCAGATACCGACGCATAAGCTTCTAAACAACCGCGACCCCCGCAGGCACATGCAACCCCACGATGTTGTACAACAATATGCCCTAACTCTGTACCTCTATTTCTAAATCCTCCATAAAGCTTGTTATCAATCATCACGGCGCCTCCAACTCCCGTGCCAACGGTAAGAAAAACCACATCGCTACAATCTTTGGCCGCCCCGTAAGTCATCTCTCCTAACCCCATTAAATTGGCATCATTATCCATTACAATATTATAACGTGTTACTTCTTGCAGAATTTCGCCTAAAGCCAATTGCTTAAACCCGGGTAAATTGTCGGCACCGGCAATAATCTTGTTGTTATAAATAGTCCCCGGAAAACCTATACCTACCCCCAGAATAGGGTTTTTAAATTTTTTAGCACAGGTATTGATCGCTTCCACAATAACTGCAATAATTGCACCCTGAGTTTTTGCATTCTTTAGCGATACAATAATGGAATATAAAATTTTGCCTTTTTGGTTTACTACTCCACATTTGAGTGAAGATCCACCTACATCAATTCCGATAGCATACGATTGTTCCATGTTGAAATTATTTAAAATAATCATATATAGAACCTAGTTTAAATCTTTTTTGCATTTCTTTTTTGGACATGTTTTTTCAATATCATTTTATATTCGAATCTAATATAAGCTAAAAATAGAATCCGATAAGCCTTAGCCTGTTAGATTTCATCTCAAAACCTTTCAATATTGATTAAAAAGAGAAATATACACTTAACAGTAATCATTTTTAGGCAACACAGCCATAAACGTAATACTTTTAAGCGTGAGGAATGCAGCGAATAGCTAAACCCTTATTCAGTTTGGGGCACACGGCTACTAAATCTTCATCACTAAGCAGTTTTTTCCTACTATATTACATATTTCGCTTAAAAATAACCCACCGAGCTAGCTATAAGCAGTCTCCTTTTTTAGAAAAACTACAAATATCTTTTTCTCCAAACCTGCATCATAAATACATTTATTTCCCATTGATCGGCAACTGGGAGGTTGGTAAACGGAATGGTTGGCATATAACTGGGCGGGCCAAATTCGGTTAACATAGTGAGGATTTTACCTTGTTGTTTTTTAATGGCAACAACTTTGTCCCACCAGGCAAAATGTGCATCAACCGCTTGCCTCCATTCCAGCGCTCTCGGATCGCTTACCTGTGGTCCTTCTGCGTGGCCAACCCTGGAGTGAACATGATCGGTACGTGAAATGGCAAGTGCCACAGTTTCTGGTTGATCTTCGAGTAAACTTTCGCTCACATTGCACCAATGAGAAATATCGAGGGTTAACCTTAAATCAGGGTTTTTCTCTAAATATTGTAATGATGCCGGAGCTGAATAAAGCATACGCGACCGATGGGTTTCATGATAAATTGGAACTCCTGTTTCTTTGGCATACTGAACAGTAAAATCAATGAATTTTTTATTGTCCTGGTATTGAAAAAAATCCTTTCCGGAGTGAACATTTATATACAAAGGTTTTTGATACCGATGTTCAATAGCTTCTTTAAGTACTTTTTTAAAAGTTGCAAAGTGCGGCACCGGAAAGGCTTCATCTCCACGACAAAGGAAACCAACTTCTAATTGATATTTTTTTAACGCGCTAAATAACTCTTCTGCAATTTCTGGCGACCATAAGATTTCTATTCCATCATAGCCTGAATCTTTTGCCTTTTTGCAAAAATCAGTTACCGAGCCATTAAACCCCCAATAGGGCGCCATGATTTTTAGGGCGAAACCATTTGTCCATTTTTCAGATCCGGAAGAAGGTGTAGCATATGTTTCCATTGGTTTTAAAAATAAAGCTGATGTGAGTGCCATGCTACCACCAATAAAATCGCGCCGGTTATATTTCATTTGATATATGTTTTACGGATTCAAGTTACACATTTTTAGTTTTTAAAGAATTTAGTTCATATTAAAAGGTGATTTCATTTATAAATCAATGGAAATAACAATTCAAAATACTTTTAAAAGCACAAAAAAGCCCTTCAGAATACACTGAAGGGCTACCTTAATTGGATGTTTTTCCAATGATTTTTAGTTTAGCTCGATTAATTACGAATTTAAAAAACCTTGTTATCGAATCTGATAAACGACTTGATGTGCCTCCCACTGTGCAGGTACTTCAAGTTTGTTCGCCAATTTATTAAGTATGCCCGCAGGGACAATCGAAGTTCTATTTTTATTCTGAACGTGCAAATGTTGATAAGGCACTTCAATATAGACAATACTTACTTTTGCCTTATAAATACCAAACAGATCAATTAATTGCATGCGCATCTGGCTTGTTGTATTGGTAGCATTCCAAACAAACGATTGCTGTTTTCGCAGATAAACCCTGGCTTGCTCTTTTGCTTCTTGTATTACCCTCCCATTACCTGCTTTATCCGTTGGAGATATTCCCTTTTCCTTACGGATACCGTCTAAAGAGATTATCGGCCAATCTGCGTAATGTGTTTTAATATAGGTGTCTTTTCCGGCACCAGGCAAACCACTCATCATAATAACTTCCGTTACTGGCTCATCAAACGGGATGTAATCTAAATAAGCATCTTCATGTTGCATAAAATACATTTGCGCAGCATTTGATTTAAACCTATACGGATTTCCCCAGCATTCGTTTTCCTTGCAAAATTCTTCGAAGCAAGCTATACGATATAACATCTCTTCCTGATCATCACAGATACGGCCAAGCATATCTGCTTTTGCCAATAAACATAACCATTGCAAATTAACTTCCATGCTTGCCTTAACTAAAGCTTTCACAGGATCAGTTTTTTCGAATAACCAAATTGGCAAACCATGGTGCCTTACCAGCCCTACAATTTGTTCACGAATGGCAAAAGGCGTAGGTTCAACCTGATATAGTAATTGCCTTGCAAATTGAGCTCCTTTACGCGCATGTCCTTTTGAGGTAATGCTTCCGTCTGTTTCAAAAACAGTAGTGCTGTTTTTTTCAACATCGTGCAATAAAGCAGCTGCCCATAAAATTTCCTGATCCTGTTCAGATAAATCTTTAAAAGCAGGTTCATTTTGCAAAGCTGTTAATACCATTTGCGTATGTATGGCCACATTGCCTTCTGCATGATAGCGTGAATCTTGTTGAACATCTGCCATGCGTTTTATCCAGTCAAAGCGAATTTCAAGATCCGCCCATTGTTTATTTTCACTTAATGTCCACATGCTTACCTCCTTCATTTATCAGTGATGCGCGTTTCCAGCTTCTGGTCCAATGCTCATCAGTTTTAACATGCCCCTTGCGTACGTATTTGAACACATTTTGGGCAAAATCATCAACAGCGTACCCATCAGCATTCCTGCTAACGATTCCTTCCATAGTAGCCTGTGTTTTATTGTAAACATCATAGGTATCAAATTTACCTGGTGCCTTCACCAACTCGAGTATTTCTTTTTCGAACTGTTGTTGATTTTCTGGTTTTTGTTCTATTTTAATTACAGGAACAGTTGGCAGATCTAACATATTTGCATAAAACTGCGTTTCTTCCCAACTGAGCCAATGGTCGCATTCGCGGATACCGAATACATAAAAATGATGTTCCAGCTTACGGTATTCAATAGAATGGATGGCATATAAGTTTTCTACGAAGATTTCTAAGTCTCCCAAATCATGTTTCGCAAGTTGCCAAAAACGCCTAAGACTTTCGGTCCATGGTGATGTTGTTGGAGCCGCATGCGAGCGGGCAAACACGCCGTGTTTAGACAGGCAATTATTCTCGCCATCAAGTTTTTCGGTGTGTATAAGTGTAGGGATTTTTTGTAAATATCCCCAATAATCGTGCTGTATCCTGTCATCGCTGGTTGTTCCCGGCGAAAAAGGATAGTGATAAGTACGACCATATTTTTGTGAAATAGCCATATTGTAATAAGTAAAATAAAAAATAAATAGTAATTACTCCCTCCCCGGGTGGGAAAGGTCATTCAACATTATATGCAAATGATATTACATGACACAAGACTTAAATAGTTCGTTTGGCAACAAAAGTAATAAAACTAATTTAGTTTCTTAAATTAACGGAATGTTATTTAAGAAGTTAACAAAAAAAAATCCATTTTTCTTTAGCGAAAAATGGATTTATATTCTTGCGGTATTCAAACTTACCAGTAAGAAGAATACAGAAGTTTAGAAGTGCCTTAAAACAATTTAAATCCGACAGATAAATTAAACAAACCGCTTTTTTCACCTAGTCCTTTATTAATTTTTGTAAGGCCCCTGCTGTATCTGGCATCAATACTGATGTTTCCAATATCTACGCCTGCATTGATCACTCCACCGAAATTAAGCTTTTTATATTCAAAGCCAACTGGCCCTTTTGCTTCGTTAAGGGTATAATTAACATCAGGCCCAGCAGAAACCCTGAAATTTAAGGCTTCGGTATCGATCAGTTTGTAGCCCACCATAAGTGGTAAATTAAGTTGGTTAAATTTTGGTGTATAAGTGTTAGCTGCATAAACATATGAACTCTTAAAGCTAACATAGTTCAATTCTGGTTGAAAATATAGCGATTTCCCAACCCGTGCAAATACCCCAAAATTATAACCTACCTTTCCTTTTTTATCTGTTATGGCATTTAAACTTGTTGGCAATGTTCCATAGTTTACACCAGCTTTTACACCAAATACAACGTCAGCATCTTGTGCTTTTGCCACTCCCGCTGTAATAACCATGACAGCAAATAATAAATAAAACTTGTTCATTTTCATACTTTTTTGTTTTTAAATAATTGAATATTTATTGTGTTTTGAAAGTATGACAACAACATTTGTATTTACCCCTACGCCCAATGTCATTTCTTTTTTAGGAGAAAACAAAAAACATTTGTCATCCTGAGGGATAATTTATTGTATAAAAATCAATATTAATGACAGGAGAATTTAAAAAATTAAATCCCCTCAGATTATCGTCATTGCGAGAAGGCTTTTTCAGCCGACGAAGCAATCTTACAACGATCGCTAGTAGCGAGCGCTTTAAGATTATTCATTTTTGCAGTTGTTTTTTAAAGGTATTCATGAGCTCGCTTCGTTCGGTTGTCTTCGTGAATCGCAATGACGACCCTTCTTAAAAGATCTGTCAATGATAGCCTGTCGAAGAACATTTTTTTGGGTTTTTGACCATAGAAAGGTCTTCGACAAGCTCAGACTGACAACGGCATAGCACTTAACTTAATCACATTGCCACGCCATTAAAAAAACAAATTAAACTTATGGTGGAAAAAGCTAGATGTTGTTAGGCTCTTTTAAATTTAACTGAGCTTCCCGGTTTTACCCAAACTGCTTTCTTCACAATGGTTTTTCCCTTATCATCTAAAAATTTAGGCTGCCAAAGAATTTTCTTTTGACCATTGTTACTTAGCGTCGTAGCAATATTACCCTCGTGTTTTACCGTAACAGAAGTCATTAAAACTGGTAAATCTTTTAATTCGGAACTTGTTGTTTTTTTACCACGGTACAAAGTTGTGATCTGATCAAACCGGGCATCTGCTTCTATCCCCATTAATCCTTCTGTAAAACCTTTAATTACACCGAAAGAAACTTCAGGATATTCTCTCCTGGCTGTTGCAGGATCGGTTAAGTGCAATAAATAACCGTAGGCTTTTTCTGACTGCCCGTTCTGGTACATAATTAAAGGAAAATACGACAGGTTTTCTACATTCCAGTTTTTCGATAATAGATGTTGAATGGTTTTTTCTTTGCGTTCACCGGCTTTTAAAGCATCGAACCAAAGTAGAAAAGTTTCCCCTTCATCCATACCAAATTTATGGTCGTTCGAATAAAAAGTATGGTATTGCGAAGCGCTGTCGTTCCACCACAAAGCATCGATACTTTTCTGATAAGCTTCAGCCTTTTCTTTAAACTGTTTTGCTTTATCGTGCTGCCCTTTTAGGTCGAGCATTGCTGCATACGACATTAGTCCCCTATAGATTGCGGCCACAAGATCGACCCCCATTTTAATATTGGGCACTCCCTCCGAATAAGAAGGTAAACCACGGCACCGATGAAATGAATCGTTGTTATTAAAAGGCACTGGAGCATTTGGATGCGTTGGCCTTTTAAGCAAAGAATCGGCCTGCAACACCCAACGGTTAATGTATTCGGTTACTGATTTTTCGTGAAAGTTTTTAAAACCTGCGCCGTTGACGTATTCAAGGTCGCCTGTCCATAAATATAATTTCCAACTGGCATTAAGCACATCAAAATTCGCATTCAGGTTATACCAAAATGCTGTATCATTGCGATAATCATCTTTAGCGGGTTTACCTAAATGATTTATTTCCCAATAAGAACACCAGTCTTTAGATTCGGATATTTTGTTAACAAATAGTCTGAACATATTTTTATTTTCCTTATTCAAGCCCAATATCTCGCCACCAATGCTCTGATGGGCAACATCGCGCATACAGAACGCCGATCGTGGCGGTAAAGCAGATTCGTACCAGGGGCCAACCGGATCAGAAGGCTTGCCTTTATAACTTAGTGCCATTTCTTTGGCCCTAACAAATGCGGTTTGCAAAGCGGCATCGGTTGATTTGAAAGTTACTCCGCCCTGGGCATAAACGCCACAGCATAGGCAAATAAAAATGTTTACAAAAAGGATTCTTTTCATGTGTTTAATATAAGTTAATTTCTACAGCCTGTTTTCCTTCCCAGTTGATTTCTTGTTTTTTGCCACTTTCCTGTTCTACCAAAATTTTGATCTTTCCTTCAATCTCGAAAACCGTGATACCGAAATCGCTATTAAATGCCCTTATGTGTTTAAGCGACATTTGTTTCCAGCCTGCAGGAAGATAAGGGCACAACCGGAATGATTTAAAACCGGTTGGTTGTATCCCAAACAATCCTTCGGTTATGGCACGACAATATAATCCACTCTCAGCCGAAAGATGTCGCTGATCTCCTTCTGGCCAGGCTTCAACAGCATAAGGCACATGTTCGCCCAGCAAACGTTTGGCAGTATAGTATTTCAGGTATTTCATGGTGGTATCGGTCATACCCGCGTTGAACAAGCCACGCACAGCGTACAAAAGCGAACGGTCCCAGAATACTTTTGATCCCGATTCGCTCAACATCCCGTCCTTTGTCCACAGGTAATCAGACAAAAGCGCCTTGGCAGTCTGCTCTTTTCTGTCGTAAATACCCATTACCAGTGGCATTCCTATCCATGATCTAAGCTTATCGTTTCCATCGTAGTAACGGTAAGTATCGAATCCTTGCACCTTTGCTCCAAAATATTTCTCTATGGCTATTTTTAGTACTGATGCTTCTTTAAGCAAATTTGTTGAAGTTGTTTTATCGCCAAGACTTGCTGACAGGTCTGCAGCACTAATCAATGCGCCGTAAACCAGCGTATTGGTTGATAGGTTAATTTTACCCGCCGGAAACCTTCCTTCCAGCTCATCCGAATCGGAAGCAATTACCCCATCTGCACTTTTTTTCCTTCTTGAAAATTCCAGGCACCATGTTATCAGTGGCCACAATTGTCGGGCCTCGGCTGTATCTGCATAAGCCAGTGCAAACCTCGATGCACCATAAGCAATCATAGCCATATCACCGCGATCGCCCGCTCCATTCCATTTATCAGTTCCTTCTGCTATAATCGAACTAGGAATCGGTTTGTATTCGGGATTCATGTATTTGGCAAACAGCCGGAAACTGTTTTTAGCACTTTCATTCCCTGCAGCATTGCCCAAAAAAGGGAAAAACGGGTCCATGTATTCGGCCTGATCGTTTGCCCAGATTGCAGCGTAATAAGATCCACCACCCGGACCATGCATTAAACCATTTTTCGTATCAAAAATACTTTCAGAAGCTCTGATTTTGGAAAAAGCAAACATCTGGTTCAGGGTATCATCTGGTGTTTTCAGTACCAGTTGCTGCGTAATTTCGCTTACGAAATTCCGTCGTTTTAACGATTCGTATACTGAAGAAAAAGTATAAGGCTGGTCGGCTGTTTTCCGTGCCGAATAAACGATTGCATAGATTTGCTCTTCTCCTGCTTTTAAAATAAACTTACCCGTCCCAAATATTTTTGTATTGAGCAGGTAAGTACCATAAACGCCTTTACTGCGTGCGGTACTATCTGTTTGATCAAACTCCGGAACAACAATTTCCACTGGTTTCAATCCCCTATTTTTAAATGTCGTGTGCTCAATAAATGCCGGTTTATCGGTTGATGGGAAGAGCTCGCGAAGTACGTTCACATTTCCAATTTCAGACCTGACCTTTACCGAACCATTGATAGAAAAAGCCATGGGCTGTTCGTTCAAGGCTGCTCCGTCGATCAAAACAGGAGGTATTAACTGATCAAAATCTTTAATCAGGCTTCCACGGGTATCGTTTGGGATAATCCGCAGCATCGGGAATACGAGTTTTCTTTTTATGACCAGGTTATTTTTATCGTTTACACCATAGGTAATTATGGCGGAAATTTGTTTCCCGCTCATTTCTATCTGATCGGTATGTTTGGTGTTTTTTTTAACAGTCCATTCGATGCCCCCGTTCTTTTGCAGGTGCCAGCGTAAATCCTGAGCGTTTACATCAAAACAATGCAGCAAAATTAAGATGAACGGTATACATTTTATTGGGAAAGATTTCATATCAAAAAGGGAAAAATGAAGTATGAGCCTTTTGTCCACACTTCATTAAAAACAGCATTTAATTAATAATTTGGATTTTGCACAATGGCAGGGTTCTTTTGTATTTCACTTCTTGGTATTGGGTAGAAATAAAAACTTGGTACCCAAGTACGCTCCTGAACGGTCATTAATGCATAGGTAAAAGTACCGTTTGCCTGTTTGGTAATCGTTACACCTTTTGCATCTTCTGAACCTGTTTCTGCTATTCCCCATCTTCTGATATCAAAATAACGGTGTCCTTCAAAGCAAAGTTCTATCCTGCGTTCATGTCTTATCTGATCCATTAGTAATGCTCCAGACCCACTTACGGCCGGCATACCCGCTTTTTCAGTTCTTATTTTATTCAGGTAATTTAGGGCCTCTCCCTCTTCGCCAAGTGCAGCACAGGCTTCGGCATAATTCAAATAGATTTCCGATAACCTGAAAACCACCCACTGGCTGGCATCGTAATCCTGAACGTTCCAATCGAAAGCCTCATTTACCATTTTTTTCACACAGTATCTGGTTTTCGAAGCATTCCACGGAGAATAAGGGCTTTGGGGAGAGTCGTCACCACCTTCAAAAAAGCTGGTTAAACGCCCTTTAAACTGCTGATTATTGGCCAAAATTGTCGCATAAAATCTTGGTTCTCTATTCAGATACGGATCTTTTGCCTGTTGAGGATTGCTCCAGCTAAATTTTGTACCATCGGCCATTTCAAAATCATCGACCATTTGTTGAACAACGTTATAAGCACTATAACCATTATAACCATTTGGGCTTAAATCTCTGCTCACGGTATTATAACGATCTGCTCTTACCAAGCCGCTGTATACCCTCGAAAAAATAATTTCAGAATTGAAAAAATCGAGATAAGTTTTGTTATAGGTGCCATTGGCCGCATTGCCATATAAAGCATATTTAGGCGTAGCAAAATCTATTACAGCCTTGGCTGCCAGTTTTGCATCTTCCCATAACTTTTTATCATTGCTTTTGTTAAAATAAGGGCTGGCTGCGTATAGTAAAAGTCTCGATTTTAAAGCCAAAGCTGCGCCTGCAGTAGCGCGACCTTTATCATTTGCACTTGCATAAACTGTTGGCAGGGTTTTTAAAGCCTCCGTTATCTCGGCAAGTATAAAATCCTTAGTTTCGGTCCATGTGGCTCTTTTCTCGTTAAAACTTTTGTCGTTCACATCGTAAACCTTAACAATAAGCGGTACGCCACCAAACCTTTTTAACAGTTCGAAATAAGCCAAAGCGCGTAAAAAATGCACCTCACCTTTCATCGTTTTAACCGCATCGCCTCCTGCTGTTACCTGATCAATATTTGTGAAGAATATATTACTATAGCGGATAGAAGCATACATTTTGTTCCAATGGTTCAGCGATCCTGAACTTTGGTTATCAGGCGTGGCCTCGCCTCGTACATACAGGTTTTCATTTGTCCAGTTAAAGTTTCCATAAAGCTCATCAGTTTGCGCGCCCCAGCCTAGCCCACCATCCTGGTAAGCCAGCACCGTCTGATCGTAAATACTGTTTACAAAAACCTGAACCAGTTTTGGATCGGTCCATACATCCTTTTCTGAGTAAGCGTTTAAAGGCTGTAACTCGAGCGCCTTTTTACATCCTCCGATTAGCAGCAGTGTACAGATGAGTAAAACTGTGCTGTTTATTTTTAAATTATTGATGTTCAATTTCATGATATACTTTTTTAGAAGGTAATGTTTGCGCCAACATTGATCACACGCTGTTGTGGATAATACTGTCCTGAATTACTTGGGGTTTCTGGATCGAACGATGGCCCGAAACGATCGATAGAAAATAGATTTGTTCCGCTGATATAAAGTCTTACATTTTGCATTTTTATCTTTTCAATCAATGTTTTTGAAAAGGTATAACCCAGCTCCATGTTCTTCAACCTTGCAAAAGCCGCATTCCGTAACCACAGATCCGATTCAAGGGTATTTACGCCGAATGTTCTGCCAGTTGGACCGCTAAAGTTTCTTGGATATTTATTATCTCCTGGGTTTTGCCATCTTTCTTCAAAAAATTCCTGAACCATATTTAAACCCGCTGGCGCCAGGTAAGATTTGGCCCTTGCCTGTCCTTGAAAGAAAACCGTAAAATCTATGTTTTTCCAGCTGGCGCCAAAAGAAGTACCAAACATAATCTCCGGTGTACGGGTAAGTGGCGTTCTCACTTTATCCAAATCATTAATTGCACCATCATTGTTTATATCCTTATATCTGATATCGCCAATACCCGTACCTGCCGGATGCGGCGTATTGTTAATTTCCTGTTGATTTTGATAAATACCATCACTCTGATACAGGAACCACGAATCAATCGGGATATTGGTTTTGCGTTGATAATCCGGAATATTCGCGGCTTCATCCATAAAGATGACCTTGTTCCTTGCGAAAGTGATATTACCCCTAACGTTGTATTTAAAAGAATCGCCAATAGTGTTGTGGTATAAAACCTCCATTTCTATTCCACGGTTTAATACTTTCCCCAGGTTTTCACTCGGCAGCGTTAAACCTGTGTATCCTGGAACAGATTCACTTCTGGTGATTAGAATATTAGAGCGCAGCGATCTGAATACATCAATATTAACACCTAATTTCCCTTTAAAAAACTGTGTTTCCAAACCAATATCGGTAGTATTGGCCAGCTCCCAGGTAATGTTCGGATTTGGGGTTGGGCCCAATACCAGTGAAGAAACCTGCGAAGCGCCAGAACCCAAAGAATAGCCATAGCCGCTACCAAGCAAATAGGTTTGCAAATAGTTAAAGGCAGAAACGGCATCATTACCAGTCTTACCCCACGATGCCCTCAATTTCAGCTCGTTGATCACATCCGATTTGAAAAAATCTTCCTGCGAAATACGCCACCCTCCTGATACTCCCGGAAAAAAACCATAACGTTTTCCCTGCGGAAAATTCTGAGAACCATCATAACGCATGGTATAATCTAACAGGTACTTACCTTTATAATTGTAAGAAAACCGGCTGATGTAATTCACACGTGCGGCCTTTGCAGCGCTCGAATTGTTCTGTTGACCAATAAGGCTTCCTGCAAAAAGCTGATCTAGACTATTGCTGAGGAAATTTGACCTGTTGGCATTAATGATATCAGTATTGCCTTTAAAGCTTTCGAAAGCGACAAAAGCATCAAAAGTATGATCGCTGATTGTTTTTGAATAGCCTAGTTTTAAGTTTAATAAACCTTGGTTAATATCGCCGCGTTGCTCAAATAGCGATGGCGTAATCGAAGAAAGCACCTGGGTGTATCCCTTTGTTGCAGGATTATAACGGTATGCCGGAGGTGGTGTTTTGGTAAACGATTTTGTTTTCGATATGGTTTTGTCAAACGCATAATATCCATCTACAAAAAGACCCTTGGTCACCTTATCCAGCTTCCAGCTAAAAGATGCCTTAGTTTGCAAATAATCAGTGGTGAATTTTTGGTATCCGGCCTCTCCAGAAGTAATGTAAACCATACTGTTATCCGGACCGCCTCCAATACCCACACCAACAAGATCATTGTCGTATATTGGAGTAAGGTAAGGATAGGCCAGCCACAACTCTCTAAAAATTCCACCAGCATCATAGCCACGTTTGGCTGCATTGCGAAATTCGTTGCGATAACTCACATCTACACCCATTTTAAAATTATCGGTCACATTCACATCTATATTTGCTCTCGCTTGGTCTTGTGTATAATAAGCGGCATCACGTTTATAAATACCATCTTGTTTCTGGTGCTGACCTGAAAAGAAATAACTCACTTTATCTGTTCCGCCGCTAAGCGAAAGAATGTGGTTTTGTTGTAATGCACGTTTTTTCATTACCGCATCCCACCAGTTGCTGCTTGGATACGCGAGTGGGTCAGATCCACTACGGAATTTTTCAATATCCTCTGCTTTCCACGTTAATTGCTGACCAACTAAAGCATCGTATTCATTGGTAGCCTGTGCATATTGGTAAGCGTTGAGCATTTCTGGTACACGCGTAGGCTGTGTTGTAGCCCAGTTGGTTCCAATCGAAAATACTGGCCGACCAGATTTACCTCTTTTTGTGGTAATGAGGATAACCCCATTTGCCGATCGTGCACCATAAATTGCAGCACTTGCATCTTTGATCACCGTAAAAGATTCGATATCAGCTGGGTTTAGCCTGGCGAAGCCGCCTGATCTGTCTGGAATCCCATCAATTACGACCAGGGCGCCCGTGCTTCCTAAAGTACTTTTTCCACGAACAAACACATCGGCATTATCATTGCCCGGTTCACCGCTTCTGGTATTTACAATAAGCCCCGGAACCTGGCCGGCAATAGAATTGGTAAGATTGGTTGAAGGTGATTTTGCCAGTTCAGCCCCACTTATTGTGGCAACGGCACCCGTTAAATTTGCCCGCTTCTTGGTACCATAACCTACCACCACTACGTCATTTAAGCCAGAACCTGATGTTTCTGCCAGCTGTACATCAATGTTGGTTTTATCACCTACAGTAATTTCCTGATCGGTATAGCCCACATAACTAAATATTAAAATGGCATTAGCCGGAACGCTTAATTTAAATCGTCCATCGGTATCTGTTTTTGTGCCTTGCTGGGTTCCTTTTACCCTAACCGAAGCCCCTGGCAATCCCAGTCCATTGTCTGTTACCCTGCCCGAAACCATTTGCTGAGCAAACGAGGGAACACAAACAGCAAAAAAGAGCAGTAATAAAATAAGCTTTTTCCAGAGCAGATCGGAATAGCCTAACTTTTGAAAAGTAAGTTTTAAGTTCATATTTGGTTTATTTTGGTTGGAAATAAAAAAGATAGTCAAGTTAATCTAGTCTATTCTGTTCTATTATGTTGTAAATATAAACGATCTTTTATTAGAATTGCAAAACTTATTTTCTGCTTTTTGTAAAAAACATGTTCAGCACCTGGCTGCCCCCAACAAAAAAAAGTCGATTTTGTGCCTTTATTGTTACAAAAACTATCTTTACAAATCACTACGCGAAAAATGAGATGTGGAATATTTTTTTTTCAATTGTTGATTAACTGAATTTTATTACCTTGTAAATTAAAAGGCAACTCATATTACAAACCTATAGACTAGTGTAGCCCAATCTACTTTATGATAACTATTTTCGAAAAAATACGGGAACTAGAAGAAATACCCTCCTATTCAAAACATGAGCAGTTCGTTCAGGGCTTTATTAATGCTATTGATGAAAGAATTATTTCTAAAGGAGAAGCGCTTCCTTCTATCAATGTGTTGATTAAAGAACTTGGTTTTGCCCGCGAAACGGTAATGAAAGGTTATCGCGAGTTGATTAGCCGTGGCATAGTGGAATCGAAAAAGCGTTTAGGGTATTTTGTGGCTAACGATGATACCGAACAAACCTTAAAGGTAGCGTTGCTGATGTACCTGATCGATTCTTTCCAGGAGCAGTTTTACCGTAATTTCAGGAATGAACTTGGCCCAAATGTACATATCGATGTTTTTTTTCATCACGGCAATATCACCATCTTCGAAACCATGCTGGATATGATCAAAGGAAAGTATGGAGTTTACGTCATTTCGCCAATTCCACATCCTAAAACCAAACACCTGTTAGATAGCCTGCCAAACAATAAACTCATCATGTTCGACCGCTACGAAGCCTTAAAAGGCGAATTTAATTATGTAACGCAGGAATTTGAGCAATCTACCTACCAAGTTTTGGCCGAACTTGCCGATACCATAAAAAAGTTCGATGAAATGATTTTCTTTCATGTCCCCGGTTCGTTAGATCCTGTCGAAATTATCAGGGCCTTTAAAAAATTCTCGAAAGATTTTGCCATAAATACCCGGATAATAAATGAATATGAGCCTGGAAGTGTAGAAAAAGGCAAGGTTTACTTTACACTGAACAATTCCGAAATCTGGAAAATCCTGAAGGACTGCGAAGCAAAGCAGCTTCAGGTAGGAAAAGATATCGGAATCCTTTCGCATAATGATGAGGTTGTAAAAGAACTTATAGGTGGAGGCATTACCACTTACTCGGCCGATTTTTCGTTAATGGGCAAAAAAGTTGCACAGGCAGTGCTGAAAAAAGAAAAAATCCAGGAAATTATTCCAACAGTACTCATCAGAAGAAATTCTTTATAAGCTAAAGCACATGAATACTACGGCGCTCGTTACTTTTATAGTGGTAACCTTTCTGGTTGCATTGATTTCCTGGATCAAAACCCGAAAGCATAAAATCACGACTTCAGCCGGGCTTTTTCTGGCCAATCGCACCTTAAGTTTTACTGCTGTGGGAAGCGCATTATTCTTCACCAACATCAGCGCCGCCGAATTTGTAGGCAGCAGCGAATCGGTATACATCAACAATATGACGGTAATGGCCTGGGGTGTAAGTTCTGTATTTGCCATGTTATTGGTTTCAGAATTTGTGATCCCGGTTTATTTGAAGGGCGCTATGTCTACCACACCCGATTTTCTGGAAAGCCGGTACGATCCGCAAACCAAAAAACTCGTCTCCTTCCTTTTTCTGATCAGCTACCTCGTTAACCTCTTGCCTATTGTATTGTATAGTGGTGCAGTTGCGCTAAATGGCCTGTTTCATTTTTCTGATATCTGGAACATCAGTTATGGCAGCAGCATCTGGATTTTGGTTTGGTGCATCGGACTTGTGGGCAGCTTATATTCTATATTGGGCGGCTTAAAAGCCATCGTTATTTCTGATCTCGTATTGGGTGCCTGTATGTTTACCGGAGCATTGTTGCTGGCTTATTTTGGGGTGAGGCATGTAGGAAATGGAGATCTGCAACAGGGTATGCATACTATTCTTACCTCAAAAACCGAACACTTTAATTCAATAGGAAAAACAGGTGATGCCATTCCGTTTTCGACCATTTTTACCGGTATGATTTTAATGAACCTCTTTTACTGGGGTACGGAACAGGTAATTGTACAACAGGCATTGGCTTCTTCTGATCTTAAAACCAGCCAGAAGGGAATTGCACTGGCCTGTGCGGGCAAACTTCTTGGCCCCTTATTATTTATGCTGCCGGGAATTATTGCTGTTCATATGTACAGCAACATGCAAAATACGACTGAAGTTTTTTCGAGGGTGGTAAGCGATGTATCGCCCCCCATACTCAGCGGTTTTATTGCTGCCGTTATTTTTGGCGCTGCCATTACCTCATTTTCTCCGGGACTGAACAGCGCCAGTACATTGTTTATCCTCAACATTTACAAACCAGCCAAAGAAAAGAAAGGAATTGTGGTTACCGAGGCCAAAATGTTAAAAACCTCGAAAAGATTTGAAATGTTTGCCTCCTTATTGGCCATGTTCATAGCGCCCTTATTTATATTTTCAAATGATAGCTTTTATACCTTCATGCAAAAGATAAATGCGGCATTCAGTATCCCCATCTTTACCATTATGTTTGTTGGCTTTGCAACCAAAAAAGTTCCGCCAATTGCCGCAAAAATAGGCCTGGGATTTTGCTTTGTAGCCTATATACTTACACAAATGGTATTTGATACCGGCATCCACTTCCTGCATGTACTGGCTATTCTTTTTGTTGTTACCACCGCCATTATGCTCATTATAGGAAGATTATACCCATTGGAAACTGCCTATGTAGCCCAGAACAAACAGGTTGTTGATTTAAAGCCCTGGAAAAACCGTTATTGGGTTAATGGACTCTTATTATTGATTATGGTTTTATTGTTTTTATTTTTCTCCCCTGCATATCTCGCTAAATGATGATTTAAGCCCTCGCATATTTTCGTTTGTACTCCATAGGCGAAAGCCCCGTAATGCGCTTAAAGATTTTCCTGAATGCTTTCAAATCGTTATAGCCTGTATCTTCCATAATAAATGGCAAATCTTTATGGTTCATTTCGATGGCTTTTTTTGCTGATTCTATTCGTACCCTTTGCAGATATTCGAATGGTGTATTATGGGTAGCGGCCTTAAACCGACGGATAAAATTACGCTTACTCATGTTAACCAGCCCGGATACCTCGTCCATAGCGATTTCGTTCTTATAGTTTTCTTCAATATACTGCTGGGCTTTCAAAATGTCTTTATCATCATGCTGATGCTGGCCGGTAAATACCTTAAAATGCGCCTGACTGGTTCGATCCATTTCAATGGCAAACATTTTACTGATCCACAGCGCAGCTTCGCGACCGCAAAATTTCTCGATCAGGTAGAGGATCAATTTAAGAGAAGAGAATGCTCCGCCACTGGTATAAACCCCGTCTTGATCAGTGGTTACCAAATCGCTTTTCATTCTTATTTTAGGGTAACGTTTCTGCATATCGGCTGCTACAGCCCAGTGTGAGGTTACTTCCTTACCATCAAGCAAACCCGCTTCTGCCAAAAAGTAGCTGCCTACGCATAAACTGGCCACTTCTGTCCGACTGGCGTACATTTCTTTGATCCATTTAACAGCCGCTTGGTTTCGGCCCAACACGCCATCGTTACCAACACTAAATGATGGAATAATAATCAGATCAGCTTGTTGAATATCCTCATAATTTAACTGCTCAATATTGACGTTATTAAAGTGAAAGGGAATTTCGTGACCTTTCTCTGCAACCAAACTTAACGCAAATACAGGCTTTTTACCAGCACGCTCCATATAACGGTTGGCACCACTTAATAAATCTACTACTCCGGTAACCGATGAAGGGACAGCCTCGTCGAAAATATAAAGGCAAACTTTTAACATGCTCAAATCGTTATTTTAATCCTAACTAAATTAAGCATTTTAGTTGTCACTTTCACGCCCTTAAGTTGTCATTTATGCCGCCTAAATGATATCGATAATCTATAGAGATTTGTAACAGATAAAACAACAGACGTATTATTGAGTGATGAGGCATTATAATTAAGAATCAATATCTAAATACTATAATTATGAAAACAAAAATCTGGGCCAATTTAGGCGTTAAAAATGTAGAGAAAAGCAGAGCCTTTTACACCAAACTAGGTTTTGAAAAAAATGCAGGACTCGAGAGCGATGAGCTGGCCAGCTTTTTATTTGGCGAGGATAATTTTGTGATACACTTTTTTAAGGAAGATAGTTTAAAAAAGGGCATGAAAGGCGAGTTAGCCGATTTGAGCAAGGGCAATGAAGTTATATTTACCATTTCAGCCGAAACAAAGGAAGAAGTAGATGACTGGGCCGTAAAAGTAAAAGATGCCGGCGGTTCAGTATTCTCGCCACCAGAGGAATTTCAAGGCATGTACGGCTGCGCTTTCGCCGACCCTGATGGGCATAAGTTTAATATATTAAAATGGAAATAAGTATACAAGCGGTCTGCGATAATACAGGCCGCTTTCTAATTGATCTGACCTAGGAACACTATAAATAATTCCCCCGCGTTTCTTTTACTTCATATCCATGTCTCACCTTATTTAAGCCGTGAGATTAGCTGGAGTTATGTATTTCAAAAATATAATCCCTTTAATTAAGCATCTGGTATTTCTGGTTCGACCAGCTTAGCTAACTTTTCAAGCGATTCCTGCCAACCCAGGTAGCACATCTCTACAGGGATGGCTGAGGGAATTCCTTCCTGAGTAATTTTAATTTCGGTACCCACTAAAGTCTTTTTCAACCAAACCGAAGTAATCATTTCACCAGGCAGGTTTGGATCATCAAACTGATCGGTATACTTTAAAAACTCGTTTGGTGTTACTTCAAGGTATTTTCCGCCGAACGAATGACCATTACCGGTAGAAAAATTATGAAATGACATTTTAAAAGAACCTCCTAATGCTACTGTCATTTCGTGAACAGTACAAAGGTAGCCATATGGAGGTAACCATGAAGCGATTGCCAAAGGTTCAGTAAATGCGCGATATACTTTTTCTGGCGATGCTTTTAAAACTCTGTGCAATGAAACGGTGTTGTTCGACATAAAATCATTTTTTAATTTCCTACTCTTAAGGCTTTTCGGTTTCGCCCGTTTTTGGAATGGTAGCTGCTCCATTAATTAGTCTTTTTTTTAATATCAATTCCTGACTATACAAAGATGGCATGTAAATTCGAGTTTGCCAGTGGTGATATGCGACAATGTTGAAGGGGCTTTACGGCCTAACTTGTCCTGCACCATGCTATATGGTCACTTAAAAACCTAGCTGTTTTATTATAGGTGAACCAACCATTTTTTTGATGTAATAAACAAAAGTTTCACTTCACCGAATTATTGTTATTAAAATCAGGTACGATAGTTAACTTTGCATACTACTTCCCTATTAAAATGACAAAATGGATTACCCGTGAACATCCAAAAATTGACCGGATTGCCTGCCCTTGGCTAATCAGGCGTTTTATCGATCCCGATGCAGAAATTATTTATGTCCCCTCAGATCAGGTGATGATTAAAGCCCGGGAATTAGGAGCCATACCATTCGACATGCCAGATGTAGAATATACACATTACAATGATCAATGCACTTTTGATTATTTCATCAAAAAACATCAGTTAAAGGATACAGCTCTTGACCGCATTGCGGCTATCGTTCGCGGTGCAGATACTGATCGCCATGACTTTGCACCACAGGCAGCAGGGCTAGAAGCTGTATTTTCGGGTTTAGCTTACCACAGTTCAAATGATCAGGAGTTACTGGCTTTAGGTATGCAGATTTATGATGGCCTGTATAGTTGGGCAAAACACCTTTACCACAAAACACATACACAGGCCGGACCAGTTGAACAAATGTTACTCGACATATACACCAGGTACCTTCGGGAAAATAAAGGAAAGAAAGCACCGGCCTGGGCGAATGAATTACGGGAAATGATACAGGATCAGATGGATACGAATATGTCTTTGAGTCTCCAGCAGGCTTCAGATGAATTGGAAATTAATCCAGCTTATTTATCCCGCGAGTTTTCCAAGTATTTTGATGATCTGTCTTTTGGAGATTATATACGGAAGATGAGGATTGAAAAGGCTATGCTGTTGATAGAAACAACAACATACTCATTAACCGAGATTGCCTATCTTACCGGATTTTCAGACCAGAGCCACTTTAATCGAATCTTTAAGAAACAGACCGGAGAAAACCCGTCGTTTTACAGAAAAAAACACCAAAAAGGTAAAACGGATACAAATAGTTAAATCCGTACAATTATAGCGCCTTACGAATAAGCAATATTGTAATAAAATACAATTTGCTGATGAAAGAACAAACAGATAAAGCCAAACCGCTATACTCACTAACCGAAATTACAACGTATTTCCTAAAATTGGGCACTTGGGGCTTTGGCGGTCCCGTTGCGCTGGTGGGCTATATGCAGCGTGATCTGGTTGAACAGAAAGGCTGGCTGAGCGAGGAAGAATATAAAGAAGGGCTAGCGCTTGCGCAATTGGCGCCCGGGCCGCTTGCCGCGCAGTTGGGGATCTATATCGGCTTTGTACACTATGGCTTAATTGGCGCTACTTTAACAGGTTTAGCCTTTGTGCTGCCATCCTTCATCATGGTGGTTTTGCTTGGTATGGCCTACCAACAATATGGTGGGCTGGCATGGATGCAAGCAGTATTTTATGGTGTAGGCGCTGCCGTAATCGGTATCATTACCATGAGTGCTTATAAATTAACCATTAAATCAATCAGCAAATTGGAACTTGCTGCCATCAAATCCAAATGGCTTTTATGGGTGTTCTATATCATTGGAATCGTGATCACCGTTGTTACCGAAAAAGAGGAAATCTTACTTTTTCTAGCTTGCGGCATCTTATATATGCTTATTAAGGCCCCACCACAATGGGTTAAAAAGCCTTCAAATCTACACGCAGGAATATTGTTCAGTACTGGTTTTTGGCACTATGACAGCAAGACCTTACAAGATATTGGCTGGTTTTTCGTTAAGGCAGGAGCATTTGTATTTGGTAGCGGACTGGCCATTGTACCTTTCCTGCATGGTGGTGTGGTAAAGGAATTTGGTTGGTTAACGGAGGCTCAGTTCGTAGACTCGGTGGCAGTTGCCATGATCACACCTGGACCCGTAGTAATTACAGTAGGATTTATCGGTTATCTTGTCGCAGGGTTTCCAGGGGCCTGTGTTGCGGCGCTAGCTACTTTTCTGCCCTGCTACATTTTCACAGTAGCTTTAGCACCCTCTTTCAAAAAGGTTGCAAAAAATAATAGTGTTAAAACATTCGTTGAAGGAATTACTGCGGCTGTGATTGGCGCACTCGTTGGTTCAGTAATTGTGATCGGTATGCGTTCTATAAAAGACATTCCAACAGCATTAATCGCAGTAGCAGCTATACTTTCACTTATCTACATCAAAAAATTACAAGAGCCCTACATCATTGGTGTAGCGGCTGCGATAGGACTACTCATTAAATTCTTCTAACTTCTCATTATGTATAAAATTTCTACAAAACCGCCTATTAAGCACAGTATATTTCTACTTGTTTTCACCACTTTACTAAATTTATCAACAAAAGCGCAACAAACAGGTCAAAACCAGACTTATCCAAAGATAACCGGTTATTTCAGCTTGCTTCACCCCATCGGTTCCTGGGATAAAAATGGATTCCACGATAACTTTTCGAATGCATATACACTTATATTTCCATTTGGAATAAACATTTTAAAGAGTGATAAATTCGGGGTCAGTTTCGAGATTGCCCCGGGTATCCGTACCGAAAATAATATTTCTAAGGTCAGTTCAGTATTATTTCATCCGGGGGCAATGTTCAGGTTCAAACATGGCTTTACTTTTATAGGTCGTGCAGCATTTGAAACCAATGGCCGTTATGGCTTTACACCGGTTTTGAACCAGGTTGTAAAAAAAGGAAAAGATGTTAGCCTGTATTTTGCATTGCCTTTCCCTGTAAGATTCGGCAACAATTTACCAGCATCATTATCTACGGGTTTACAGGTGGGTGTTAGTTTTTAAATAAGTAATGGTACAAATGGTATTAGATATTAAGCGAAGTCATTTAAGGTTTAAAGCAACCCGCTTTGTATTAATAAAACATAAATATTCAGAAAAAACATTGTAACTATTTGATTACATAGAATTTGTTTATATATTAGATTCGTCTGATCAACACGATTAACCTAAACTAACTTAAACATGAAAAACACAAAATTTTTATCACTAACCATGGTATGCGCTTTATTTTTCTGCATATCTTCTTGTAAGAAAAACAAAACTTCTGAAGAAACTGACAACAAAGCCGAAATATCAGCAAGTACTTTACAACAAATAAAAAGCTTAGGATTTAGCGTCGAAAATGCACGTAAAGTTGATAACGGTTACCTGGTAGAAGGCGACATCGTTCTAACAGATGCCAACTTAAATGAAAAGTCTTTAAGTCCTAATTTAAATATTGCTGAAACCGAGCAGTACCGCACAACAAATGTTGTTAAAGCACTACCACGTGTGATTACAATTTCAGTTACAAATTTACCACAGGTGTATAGCGATGCGGTTGACCTGATGATTTCAAGATACAACTCATTGGGCCTTCGCATGACTTTTCAAAGGGCAAGTACTGGCACTACAGGTAACATTGATGTATTTGGATTTAACGAAGGACCAAGTGGTGGTTACATCACTTTAGGCTCATCTGGTTTTCCTACTTCAAGCGGCGAACCATTTAATCAAGTTAAAATGAATACGAATGTTAATGCCTACGGAACTAATCCTAACTTATTATATGTAGCCTCAGTGCTGCAACATGAAGTTGGGCATTGTATAGGATTCCGTCATACAGACTATATGAACAGAGCATATAGCTGTGGAGGAAGACGTTCTAATGAAGGGGCAGCAGGAGTTGGCGCAATACAAATCCCAGGCACACCATCAAAAGCTGATGCAGAATCATTTATGCTGGCTTGCTCTAACGGAGGCGACCGTACATTTAATGCAAATGATGTAATTGCAATGAATTACCTTTATAAATAAACCAAATACAGATCAAATAAAAAAGTTATAGATCAGATAAAAAAAGAGGGAACTGAAAAGTCTTCCTCTTTTTTTTTTGAACTGAAAAGACTGGAAGAATATATTTTTTTTCGCTTTTAACAAAATAGCCCTTTAAAAAAACACAAACACGGAGCAAACAACAAAAAACAATGTAATTCAGAAAAAAAATAGCCATTTTTTAAATAATAACATATGGCTCACTTCATTGTGTTAAATCTAATCCTTAATTCTGAACCTATTAATTAAAAATCCTTAACATTATTTTCAGTTGGCCCTACAATTCTTAATAATTTCTTAATTCTAACTGACAAAATCTATAATCGGGTTAAGGCATCTTTGTGGGAAATTCACAGGGCAAGAACAATCGTTTGTTTCTGTGAATGATCCAAAACAATCATAACCAATCATTCATGAAACAAAACTACAAAAAGACGTACTTGTCTTTGATTGGCAGATGGCAATGTCTTGTTGCAATGCTGCTTTTCATTTCATTAAACGCCCATGCTCAGAGCAGTAAAACAATAACAGGTAAAGTTGTTGATGAAACCAACCAGCCATTACCAGGCGTAACAGTTAAAATAAAAGGCAGCAATTTAGGAACATCAACAGATACCAATGGCGTTTATACCATTCAGGCAAAACCATCTGATATACTAACATTCTCTCTACTTGGAAGCTTAACCAAAGAAATTCTGGTTAATAACCAATCTAAAATAAATGTAGTCCTTATTTCGGATAATCAAAACCTGAAAGATGTTGTGGTTATTGGCTATGGTACCGCTAACAAAAAAGATTTAACAGGTGCGGTAACTTCTGTAAAGTCAGAAGAATTTAATCAAGGCGTTTTAGTTAACCCAGCACAACTTTTACAAGGTAAAGTTGCGGGTTTAAACGTTACTAAAAGTGGCGATCCCAACGCTAAACCCTCTACTATTTTACGTGGTCCATCTACTTTAAGAGAAGGTGCTGCACAAGAGCCATTTTACGTTATCGACGGTGTTCCTGGAGCTTCAATTGATTTATTGGCTCCGGCCGATATAGAAAATATCGACATTTTAAAAGATGCATCTTCTACTGCGATTTATGGGTCAAGAGCCGCAAACGGCGTAATCATTGTAACCACAAAACGTTCTAAAAGCGGCCAATCTCGCTTAAATTATAGCGGTTATGCTGCCGTAGAGAAAGTTTCTAAAAAATATGATATGCTTTCAGCTCCTGAGTTGAGACAATACCTTGCAGAGAATAAGCAAACTTTAAACGCTGTAGATGATGATGGTTCGGACACAAACTGGCAATCACTTTTGGAAAGAACAGGTTATTCTCAAAATCATAATCTTTCTTACGGCGGCGCTGGTCAAACATCAGATTATGGTGCAAGTGTGAATTACCTCGATAATAAAGGGATTCTTAAAAATACATCGCTAAAAAGAACAATTGTTCGCGCTTTCCTTAACGAGAAGTTTTTTAATGATAGGCTTAAACTGGGTTTAACCATAACTAATAGTAATTCAAAAAGTTCTGATGTATATCAATCACAGGCACTTCCCAATATGCTTTTCTATTTACCAACAGTAAATCCTTTTAATACTGATGGCAGCTATAAAGAGAACTACAACCGCACCGGAAGCGGAACAAGAAATCCATTATCAATTGTTGATAATAACGTTATCGATAACCTGAATAATAAAACGTTGATTAATGGTATGGCTCAGGTAAATATTATTGATGGGCTAAAGTTTACAGCCAGCGTTTCATCTCAAAGAGACCAAAATAACTACAGTACTTATTTAAATAGCCAATCCGGATTAGCCAGAGGCGTTAACGGGCAAGCGCAAAAAATTGATGTCCTAAACAAAAGCCAGGTTTTAGAGGGCTACTTTAACTATGATAAAACTTTTGGAAAACACAGTTTAAAATTGCTTGGTGGTTATTCATGGCAAGAAGATAGAACCAATGATGGTTTCGGCGTAACTACACAAAATTTTTCAAATGATAATTTAGGCTATAACAACCTGTTTTTATCTAACCCAAGTTTACTCTCCCAAATCACCTTTAACGATGCGCCAATATCTACTTTAAGGTTAATTTCATATTACGGTAGAGTTCAGTACAACTATAATGAGAAATATTTATTTCAGGCATCTTTAAGAGATGATGGTTCTTCCGCATTTGGAAAAAATAATCGCTGGGGCTTATTCCCTGCTGTTTCTGCGGGCTGGAGAATTATTAACGAAGATTTTATGCAGTCGGTTCCGGTGATTAGTGATCTAAAACTTCGCGCCGGTTATGGTGTATCCGGTAACAGCTTAGGTTTCAATGCCTTCTCTTCTTTATTAATTTATGGGACACTTTCCGGAAGTAATAAATTTCTAAACAACGGTTCTATCAGTAATGCGATTGGTCCGGTTAGAAACCCGAATCCAGATTTAAAATGGGAAAGTACAGCAACAACCAATATAGGTTTAGATTTTGGTTTATTTAAAGGTAGAATTACAGGTTCAGTAGATTTCTACGTGAAACAAACATCAGATTTGATTTACGACCGCTACGAAGTATCTACAACACAGTTTTTCTTACCAACCATTACAGCCAACGTTGGTAAAATCAAAAATACAGGAGTAGAATTTTCATTAAATGCTACAGTTTTCCAAACAGCTAGTTTCAGATGGACAACCTCGCCAAATGTTGCGCACAATAAAAACGTAGTAGAAACCTTATCTGATGATTTCTATAAAATCGCAGCCATTCAAACAGCTCAGCTTGGTGGTAAAGGCCAGTCGGGCAATTTCAGTCAGTTAGTTCAGCCAGGTTATGCATTAGGTACTTTTAACCTTTGGAATTATGCAGGTAAAAATGCTGCAGGTGTAAGTACATACATCAATGCTGCCGGTCAAACTATTGCCACACAGCCTTTAACCACTGATGCAAAAATTGCTGGCAACGCCCAGCCTAAATTAATTTACGGATGGGTAAATAGTTTCAGCTATAAAAACTGGGATTTTAACTTTTTAATTAGAGGCGTTTTGGGCAATAAGATTTTGAATGCTACAAAGGCATCTTTAAATAATCCTGCCGATGCAAAACTCCAAAACATCCCGACCTTTACTCTGGGCGAATCGTTCAATGATATTAATGCATATCTGATTTCAGACCGTTTCCTTGAAAGTGGCTCATACTTGCGTTTGGATAACGCTACACTTGGCTATACGCTAAAGCCTAAAGCACCGGCCATCAAAGCCATTAGATTATATGTTACGGCAAATAACCTTTTTGTAATCACTAAATACAGTGGTTTAGACCCAGAAATCAACATCGGTGGATTAACACCGGGAATTGATAACAATAATTATTATCCAAAAACAAGAACCTTCAGTTTCGGTGCAAGTGCATCATTCTAAAAAAATAAAAATGAAAAAGATTATAATCCTATTTAATATCCTTGCTTGCCTGATGGTATTAGAATCGTGCAGTAAGCTAGATGTCGATGTTGAATCGCAATATGTTAAAGATAATTTTCCTTTTACCAATTCAGATTATGCGGCACTTTATGGCACCATGTATTCAAATCTTTCTTCCCAGTATGGCGTTCCATATTGGAGAATGCAAGAGCTTTCTACAGACGCCGCAATTATTCCGGCACGTGATGGAAACTTTGATGATGGCGGTCAATACCGACAGCTCCATTACCATACCTGGACGATTGATCACCCGAATGTGAGAGATATCTGGCAGTGGGGATTTGGCGGAATCAATAACTGCAACCGCTTAATCAACCTAACTAGTGAATCTTCAGTTTCTGCTACAGTAAAAAGCAGCAGTTTAGCAGAAGTAAAAGCAATGAGGGCCTTATACTATTACTTTATGATGGATTTATATGGTAATGTACCGATTATCGATACTTTCCCGGTAAGTACGCTGCCTGGAAACCAAACCAGAGATAAAGTATTTGAATTTATTGAGAAAGAACTTTTAGCCGTTATTCCGCAATTACCAATAAAAGATAATAATAACCGTGTATTGGTTTATGGCCGACCAACCCAGGCAATGGCTTATGCTTTATTAGAAAAAATGTACCTTAATGCTGAAGTCTATACTGGCAAACCGAGATATGCAGATGCCGTAATTATGGCTGATAATATTCTAAAAAACACCAACTACGCTTTGGATAACAAATATTCAGATATTTTTGATGTAAACAACGGTCCTTTGATTAATGAAACTATATTCGCTATTCCTTACGACCAGCAGATTCCGGGTAACCAGATGACAAGATTTGGTTTCTACCCTGCTTTAGCGGCAGCTTATGGAATTAACGTAGGTTTCAGTATTGCAATGAGCACTACTCCCGAATATTATAATCGTTTTAATTTAAACAATGATATCCGAAACAGTTTCTGGTTAATTGGCAAACAATATGCGCCAGATGCTAATCGTAAGCCTGATCTAACTAAACCTGTTTTTGTTGCAGGAACAACTACACAAATAGAAATTACGCCAGATTTAATCTTGAAACCAGGCAAGCCAATGGACTTAGGTAATACCGTTGCAGATCAGGCTAAAGGTGTTCGATCGGTGAAGTACTGGCCTGATGTAAATGCAATTCAGGCGACACGTTTAAATGGCAACGATATGCCCCTACTCCGTTTGGCAGATGTAATGCTCATGAAAGCAGAAGCGATATTAAGAGGAGCAACTGCTACTACTGTTAATGGCGAGCTGCAAACTCCATTGGTGCTTTTAAATAAAATAAGAAGCCGTGCAGGTGCAGAATTGGCAAGTTCCGCAACATTAACGAATTTATTAGATGAAAGAGCCCGTGAATTTAGCTGGGAAGCTTGGAGAAGAAATGACTTAATCCGTTTCGGACAATTTGAAACTGAATATCCGTTACCAAACGATGTACTTTTCATGAATAAGGATATAACCAGAAGAATTTATCCTATTCCAGCAAACGAGTTAAAGCTTAATACAAACCTGAAACAAAACCCTGGGTATTAACAATCAAAAAGGTGTATGAGAATCATCAGTTGCATTAGTCTATTGCTGGTATTGCCAGCAATAGCGTTTATTACGGTTCACGAAGATCCAACCATCAATCAGATTCAGGTAATTGGTTCGCACAACAGTTATAAGCAAGCCATCGATCCGGCATTATTTACGATGTTTAAGAAAACGGATTCGATATCTGCGAGTAAGATTGATTATGAGCACATTTCTATTCCCGAACAATTAAATATGGGATTAAGAAACCTGGAGATTGATGTTTATGCTGATTCTGCTGGTGGTCGTTATGCGCATCCAAAAGGTTTAGATTGGGCGAAAGATCAACCTGCTTTTGATGCTTCCGGAGAAATGAGAAAACCTGGTTTTAAGGTTTTACACATCCCCGAACTCGATTTTAGAAGTTCTACACCAACTTTTGTCGAAGCTTTAAAAGTGTTGCGTACCTGGTCAGAAGCACATGCAGATCATACACCGGTTTTTATTACACTTGAGGCTAAAGATGATTCGATAAAAAAACCTGGATTTACGTCACCGGAATTATTTACGCCAAAGGTTTTTGATGAATTGGATAAAGTGATTTTAGAGCATTTAGGTAAAGAACATATCATTCTTCCTGATTTAGTAAGAGGTAAATATAGTTCGCTTGAAGGTGCTGTACTTCATCAGAACTGGCCAAAATTGAGCCAGGCGAAAGGCAAATTTATTTTTGTACTGGATGCTACCGGCAAAAAAAGAGAAACTTATATTCTAAATCATCCATCACTAAAAGGCCGTGTAATGTTTACGAATTCAGATCCCGGCACACCTGAGGCTGCTTTTATGATTAGAAATAACCCGAAAGACAAACAGATTTCTGAAATGGTAAAAAAAGGTTACATCGTTAGAACACGGGCCGATAACGATACGCAACAGGCCCGTAAAAACGATAAGGGTGATTTTAATGCGGCTTGTAATTCTGGCGCACAGGTTATCACAACAGATTATTATTTAAAAAGTACACACTTTAATTCCGATTACGCTGTCAGCTTTGCTGGTGGCAAATATTACAGAGCTAATCCCTTATTTAAAAGTAAATAGAATATGAATAGAAGGTCATTGTTAAAAGGTGGATTGTTAGCAGGTTTAACTATTCCATTTACAGGTGTAAGTGATGTTATCGCTAAACCTATTGGCGGTTCAAAGAAAGCTAAAAACATCATTATGATGGTAAGTGATGGCATGAGTATAGGAACGCTGAATATGGCTGATATCTATTCCAATCGCATATTTGACAAAAGCAGTAAGTGGCTGGGGCTTTATAGAGATAACAAGGCTGTTAGGGCATTAATGGATACGGCTTCCGCAAGTTCTTTGGTTACCGATTCTGCCGCGGCAAGTTCATCTTGGGGTGGTGGTATGCGGGTTCGAAACGGTTCACTTAATGTAGGCATGAAAGGCGAAAAACCACAACCGATCCTTCAGAAATTTAAAGAAAAAGGTAAAAAGGTAGGTTGTGTAACCACTGTACCCATAACACATGCAACACCTGCTGGTTTTTGTATAAACATAGATAACCGTGGGGGGCAGGATATTATTGCAGAGCTCTACCTGGGCTTAAAATTTGATGTAATGATGGGTGGCGGACAAAAGTATTTTGGAGAAAAACGTGCCGGAGGAAACCTGATTCCTAAATATTTAACCCAAGGTTATAAAGTAGCTGAAAATAGAGACGAAATGCTGGCTTTGAATAATTATAAGCCCGTTTTAGGTTTATTTGCCGAAGATGGATTGCCTTATGAAGTAGACAGAAAGTACGATAAAAACCTAATGAAATCTACCCCATCATTAGCAGAAATGACGATGAAGGCTATCGATTTGATGAAAGATAATAAAGACGGGTTTGCTTTGCAGGTAGAAGGTGGAAAAGTAGATTGGGCCGCACATTCTAATGATGTAAGTGGATTAATATTCGACCAGCTTGCTTTTGATGAAGCGGTTGGTAAGGTTATTGAATTTGCAGGAAAGGATGGAGAAACGCTGGTTATCATCACTACTGATCACGGGAATTCAAATCCTGGTTTATTTTATGCTGATGAAGCTGATAAAAAATTTGATAGTTTACAGAATTTCAAGCATAGCAACACCTGGTTGTTGGCGCAATTGAACCAATCCTTTAGCGAACAGAAAATAATTGATCTGATAAAAGAAAACCAAGGTTTCGAAATGAAATCTGAAGATGTAAAATCCTTATTAGTGCATTTCAAGGATATTGTTCCTGGTCAGCTTTACAACGAATCGAACCTGCCATTTTACGAGTATGGTAAAATTTTGGGCAAATATACCGATGTACAATGGGCCGGAATGAACCATACCGGTGACTACGTGGAACTAACTATGTTTGGCCCGGGTTCGGAAAATTTGAAGCCTTTCGTTAAAAACTACGAGCTGCATAACTTTATGCTCAAGGCAGCAGAAATGCCTGAAGCGTTTTTAGTAAAAGCTTAATCTTAATTACAGGGCAAATAAATAATCAGGCACCTGCATTGCAGGTGCTTTTTAATTCTATTTTAAATTAGGTTATGACTATTCAATTAAAATATTTTCGTTTTTCATTTTGCCTCATTTTAATGCTCAATGCAGGCTATCTCCAGGCACAGGAAACTATTAATCCTCCGGCAATCATAAATAAAAATGGTGTTTGGCTAAAAGGCGACTTACATGTGCACTCACGGCATAGTACAGAATCATCGAATAATCCGATAGCAAAAATCATTAATTTTTCTAAATCTGTTAAAATGGATTATGTGTGCATTACAGATCACGATAATCATGTAGACGGTGATATGGAACACCATACCTGGGCAGATCCAGAATTTAAATCAGACTCGCTTCTATTGTTATATGGTGCAGAATGGACGACAACGAGAGGGCATGGAAATGTATTTTCTGATAAACCGTATCATCATAAACGCTTATTTGATGTTCGAGATGAACGTGATATTAATATTGGTAAAGTGAAGAAATCTCTTAATATTCACTTATCGGCAAACCATCCAAGCGGAAAAGACAATTTTGGTTTTTCTTATGATCTGGTTCAATCGATTGAAGTTTGGAATTCGTCAGTTTGGTCAAAAAATGCAAATGCAATTATGATCTGGGATGATATGCTTTCATCAGGAAGGATGATGACGGGAAGAGGAGGAAGTGATACACATCACGGCGTACCTACAGGAGCTGAAAAACCAAGTGCAAACACCTATCAAGCTGAATATAATTATGTTGGTACGCCAACAACCTGGGTTTTTGCAAAGGAAAAAAGTTTAACGGCAATTGTTGATGCGCTAACTCATGGAAAGGTTTCTGTGAGTTCAAATCCTTTTGCACCAAGAGTAGAATTTTATGCAGATGCAAATGAAGATGGGAAATTTGAGATGATGATGGGCGACAATGCCATTTCGAAAGGTAAACCTGTAAAATTTTTGGTTCAGTTAATTGGTAATACTTTGCCTGATGTAGATTACACTATTACCATCATTAAAAATGGAAAGAAATTGAATACTTACCATGCTAAAGGCGAAATACCAATGGTTCAATTTGAAGATACACCAGAAACAAAAGGGAGAAGCTATTATCGGGTAACTGTTGAGGGCATAAATACACCGTATCCACAGGTACCAAAATCTATGGCTTTAAGTGAAAATATGGTTGCTTTATCAAATCCGATTTATTTTAACTTCGATCCAAAATTTTAGATTTCTTTAAAATTATTAAAAAGACTATTTAAAGTCTGTCAAAAGCATGGATGCATTAAACGTTAAACATGCAATTATATTAAGTCAATTGAAGAATCTGCTAATCAAAACATAAGGATTCTTCAAGGTAACATTTACCTCAACACAATAATAGCTGTCTGGCCAAGTCCAACCTTACATTATAATATACTGCCCTGCCAATCATAAATTTGCTGCAATTTTGATTATGCTATTAAATCGGGAGCCATACTATCAAAAAACTGAGAACTTTAATATATTAGTGTTCAATCAAATTACTGTGATGAAAAGACTATGTATCCTCCTTATTACCGCTATTTTTCCCTTTTTCCTTATAGCACAACAGATACCATGTAACTGCCTGCAGAATTTAAATGAGGCAATTGTTAAAACTGAGCTCAACTATGCCGGATTTCCACAAAAAGTATATGCTAAGACAAAACCGGCCTATGAAAATCTGGTAACCAGTCTCCGCGCAAAGGCAGAGAATGAAAGCAATCCTAAAAACTGCTATTATCTTATTAAAGATTATGTTCGTTTTTTTGCAGACAAACATTTTTCATTGACATACCTCAACAAAGATGATTACGAAAAAGAGACCATAACTATAGACGAATCTTATTTTAAAACACTGAAACCAGGTATTGGCACTGAAGGCATTTGGATAAACGCAGACAGTTCAATTAAGCTGGGCATAAAAAAATTCCCGGGCAATGAATACAAGGCTATTGTACTTAGTGCAAAAGATAGCATGCTCCATAAGGGGCTTGTCTATTTCACACTAAAACCGCATCAAAAAGGCTATCTCCTAAACCAGTATAATGTATTTAACAGTATAGATTTTTATGCCCAGCAAAGAGGTGGCCTGCTACAACTGTGGAATTTTTCACTTTTTGGAAGGGTTTTTCCGAATGAAATGACTGCCAAAGAAAAAAAGGAGTTAGGTACATGGAAAAACAGCAACAATGGACTCGATTATTATCAATTGGACAAGGAAACCAGCTATATCAAAATTCCGACCTTCTTTAATAACGACAGTAAAATCGAGAAATTAGTTGCAGCCCATGATAAAACCATCAGGAATAGTAAGTACCTGATCATAGATCTGCGTGGGAACGGAGGGGGCAATTCCGGTTGGAACTTTCTCTTACCCTACGTGATGACCAACCCCATCAAACAGGACAGCCCTTTACTTCGGATTTCCCAGGACAATGTCCGGCTCAAAAGATCAGAGCTTGAGTATTTCGTCAAAAATCCAGTACCTGTAGATCTAAAAAAATACTATCCGGATCAATATGTGGCTAAGCTCAAAAAAATCTACGAAGAACTCCCATCTGCCAAAAGCACGTTTTATCAGATCCCCGGATTGACGATCCCTCTTGATTCTGTTCTTGGCAGTCCTGCTAAAGTTGCACTAATTACTGATGAACTTTGCGGTAGCTCTACAGAATACTTTTTTCATTTAATGAAACAGAGCAAAAAGACAACACGATATGGTAGGAATAGTGTAGGCATGATGGATTACGAAGGGCCAACATCACAAACGCCACTTCCGTGCAAAATGCTGATACTTATGATGCCAGTATCGAAATCGAGCTGGACCGATAAAAAGCCAATTGATGCAACAGGATTCCGTCCAGATGTTAAGCTCAACATATCAGCCGATCAGTGGGTTGAATACATTATCAAAGACCTCAAAAAGGAAAAACTGAATTAAGATGAATAACCCTTTTCCGCAATTCCTTTAGGGAGTAAGCTTTATACGAATTTTTTCGCAAGTAACCCCGTCTTTCCTGAAGTCGTGTGATCAATTTTAATACGGCATCGATAAAAAAATCATTTCAACCCGGATACATCTTTTAAAATTCTGTTTTTTTAGATACTTAATTAAAAAAAAGAGGCTATCTCAAAAAAAGGGTAGCCTCTTTGGTTGGGTGTTACTCAGCCATTTACTCCCGATTACACTACCTACTTTGCCCGAAAATGCGTCATTTGCGCCTTTTGAATACATTGCCATAATTTTTGTTTTTTATTGAAAGAATGTTTCTATAAAAGGATTTCTGTTTATACCGGTATATTTTAAATCCATGCTCAAACCTAGCGGTTTAGCTGCATTGCCATGTCATTTTGAGCTAAAATGAGCTAAATTGAGCTAATTTAGACCGTTATTGAGCTAAAATGGACCGTTACTGTTTGGGCGGCGGTGCAAAAGCCAAGGCATTATGGCAGCCCAATATCATTAAGTTGAACCATTCGGCACAAAAAATAATTTAACCACAGATAGAAAAGAATGCACACAGATATAAAAATCTGTGTTTATCTGTGCGCATTTGTGGTTAAAAACGCTTAAATAATGACATTGGGTGGCGGCCTGCTTAAGGGCAGCATAACCGTAAGCGGTGGTGCCATTCTGCGAAAGCAGGCGCTGGCTTTACCTTTTAGGTAAAGAAAAGGTAAAGCCGGGGTAACCCTGGGGTTAACTTGGGGTTAACCTGGTAGCAACAAAGGGTACAGAACAGGTATAGCAGGGGTAGTCAAATACGGCCATTTCGCCGGCTTTTTTAGTAGGCAGTCAGTAAATCTTTCAGGTAAAAACGATCGCCACCAGGTAGTTTTACAGATTTGACTGTGCCGTCTTTTACCTTACGTTTGTAACTGGAATTGGTTAGATTTTGAAACTGCAGCAGTTTGCTACTATTACAGAAAACAGCCTTTAAACCACCTATAGCATATTTTTTTTGAGCAACAAAAAACCCCTTCAAGTCATCCTTAAAGGGGTTTAAAGCAGTGGGCCCACCTGGGCTCGAACCAGGGACCAAAAGATTATGAGTCTTCTACTCTAACCAGCTGAGCTATAGGCCCGGAAAAAAGGTTATCCTTTTTTGCGAGTGCAATGTTACAAATTTGAATTGAATTTTCGAAAATGTTTTCGGCATTTTTTCATAAAAAGAAAGAATATAAACTCATTTTCAAGTGCTTAATTTTACTTTTCATTTTACGGGCCGTCTTTTCTAACTAAAAATTGTGGATAAAACGCCGATTAATCTATCCTCAAATCCATTTCGAATAGGTTAATTTTGTAATTGATATGAATACGCCCGACCCGGACAACCAACTTCTTTTAGATTTTTTAGCCACCACCAACCAGCCTGTTTTTTTAACAGGTAAAGCTGGAACGGGCAAAACTACGCTGCTACGCAAGATTAGAGATACCACCAAAAAGAATTTTGCCATTGTTGCACCTACTGCTGTGGCCGCAATAAATGCTGGTGGCGTAACACTTCACTCCTTTTTTCAGATTCCTTTCGGTCCTTTGGTTCCTGTTGTTGATGAAAATGCGGAAACGAATTTCAAATATTCAGACGAAAAAACAAGGTTATTACGCTGCCTTGATTTATTGATTATTGATGAGATAAGTATGGTAAGGGTTGATTTAATTGATTTTATCGACCGTACTTTAAAACGTGTTAAAGGCTCTAACCGTCCCTTTGGTGGTGTTCAGGTGTTAATGATCGGCGATCTTTACCAGCTCTCTCCTATTTTTCACGATGCCTGGCATATCCTGGGCAGTTATTATTCCAGCCCCTACTTTTTCGATAGTCTGATTTTCAGGTCTACGCCAATGCTTACGTTTACCTTAGATAAAGTTTACCGCCAATCAGACCCCATATTTCTGGATATTTTGAACGGCATGCGCGAAAACAGTCTTGATGCTGGCTTACTAGCGAAGCTGAATGAGCGTTACGATCCATCTTTAGATCAGGAATGGAAAGATGATTACATTACTTTAACCACACACAACCAGCTGGTTAACGAAATCAACCAGGGCTGTTTAGAAAAACTACCAGGAGAAATTTTCGAATTTAATGCGGAGGTAAGTGGCGATTTCCCTAAAGATGCCTACCCTACCGATGAAAAACTTCAGTTAAAACTGGGTGCGCAGGTTATTTTTATTAAAAACGATTCTTCGGGCAAAAAGCAGTTTTACAATGGAAAAGCGGCAAAAATAACGGCTATCAGTCAAGATTCGATAAAAGTAACCTTTACCAACGGTGGCAGGGAAATCGAAGTAGAAAAAGAAATCTGGCAAAATGTTAAATATAGCCTGAGTGACGAAGAAAATAAAATCGACGAAACCAGCACTGGATCATTCTCGCAATACCCGTTTAAATTAGCCTGGGCCATTACCGTACATAAAAGCCAGGGATTAACCTTTGATCAGGCGATAGTTGATGTAAGCACCGCATTTACCCACGGACAGGCCTACGTAGCACTCAGTCGCTGCAGAAGTTTGGAAGGGCTTATCTTAAAATCACCTGTGGTTGCCGAAAACATCATTACCGATGCCAAGGTAATCAGTTTCACAAAGGCCGCTCACCAGGATAAACCTACGCCAGAGCTGCTGGCACGTTATACGCAGCGATACGCCTGGGGATTGATCCATGAATTGCTGGATTTTTCACTGGTTGCCAAAGACTGGGAGAAACTCGGGCGTTCCAAACTGATCGACAAGGACGAGAAAAATGCCTTTTTATCAATTTACGAACAAGGCTGCCAGATCCTTCAGCACGAAATCTTTAAAGTGGCCAGGAATTTTATCGCAAAAGAATTTTCTAAAATAAGTACCGATGAAAATCCGGCAAATGAAAGTGCTTTTATGGAACGTTTGCAGAAGGCATCTGATTATTTCGTTCCAAAACTTGAACAGCTCATTACCTTAATGGCAAGAATTGTAGCCATCAATTTTTATAATGATACCCACTCTGACAAACTCCTTACGGTATTAAACGACTGTAAAGATGCACTCCAGATAAAACTGGCTTTATTTAAAATTTCGTGGAATCCATTTTCGATCAAAGATTATATCGATACTTTACATGCGGCAGGCAATAAACAGCCAGAGAAAAAACCAGTTAAATCGAGCATCAAGCCGAAAGAGGTTTCCAATCCACAGGTTTATAAAAATCTGGTCGAATGGCGCAAAACAATCGCGCTGCAACGGGGTACTCAAGATTATGCGGTACTTTCAGACTTAGCACTACTTTCCATTGCCGAAAAAATGCCCAGAACTACCGATCAACTGGCAGCACTTAAAAGCGTAGGAATTGGCAATGCAAAAGAACTTGGCCAGCAAATTACACGCATTGTAAACGCCCATTTGGGTACAAGTGAGTTATTTTAAAAAAGTTTAGTTCAATAGCTCTTTTTTTAATACTTTCGCAACCCCATTTTAGTCGCCAAACACAGCATACCAAGCCATGAGTAAGTTTTTATACGGAATCGATTTTGGAACAACCAATTCGGCACTTTCTATTTATGATGAAGAAAAGAAAGAAATTGTAGATACGATTTCTATCCCCTCATTAATCTATTTTACAGAAGTAAAAAGCGTTATTGATGGTGAAAGTCATATTGTTGGCGAAAAAGCAATCGACGCTTACCTGAACGATGGTATGAAAGGCCGTTTTATCAAATCCATTAAACAGATCCTTTCGAGAACTACTTTTACTGAAACCCGCATTCACAATAAACGATATACAGCTTCCGATCTGGTTACACTCATTCTTAAAGACCTGAAAGAAAAAGCCGATCTGATTACGGGCGAAGATTGCCACAAAGCCATTATCGGCCGGCCAGTTTTCTTTGATGATGATAATACGATGAAAGATACCCTGGCGCAGACCAGGTTAAAAAAAGCTGCCGAAAGCGCGGGTTTTACTGATGTGCGTTTTCAATTCGAACCTATTGGGGCCGCCTTTGCCTACGAAAAAACAATTAAGAAAAAAGAACGTGTTTTAGTGGCCGATTTAGGTGGGGGTACAACAGATTTCACCTACCTGATTCTCGATCCGGATAAAGTTGGCAGCAAAGACCGTAAAAACGATATGATTGCCTCTGGTGGTATCTACATTGGTGGCGATAGTCTGGATTCTGCTTTTATGTGGGATAAAGGCACTCCTTACTTTGGAAAAAACACGATGTATGAGGCTACACCCGGCAAAATTTTAAATGTGCCGAAATCGCTTTTTGCCAATATCTGCACCTGGGATAAAATGAACTTTTTTAACGGTTTAAAAATCCAGAAAGAGATTGAGGAATATTATTATTACTCAGGCAACGATCCGAAATTTAAAAACCTGATCACCTTGATCGAAAATAACCTCGGTTATTCTTTGTTCAGATCGATTGAGAAAACGAAAATCGAACTTTCCGGCCAGCCTGTTTCTACCTTTGCCTATAACAATATGGAAATTGAGATTGATGAAAATATTTCACTCGAACAGTATAATTCGATTATCGAAAAAGACATCAACAAAATCGATGCTTATCTGGATCAGTTTATGGAAACATACAAAATCAAGCCAGAAGACATTGACTGCTTGTTTTTAACCGGAGGAACATCGATGGTTTCGGCCGTACAAAACTTGTTTAAAACCAAATTCCCGCACATTCCATTAAACTCTGGCGATAATTTTAAAAGTGTGGCTAAAGGATTGGCGTATAGCGGTTATTTATTTGAAAATTAGCATTTTGTCATTCTGAATGTAATGAAGAATCTGCAGCAGCCAAGTTCAAATTTGCTACCGACTGGTTTTTAACCACAGAGGGCACAAAGAATAAAGCGCAGAGAGAACAGAGCTGGGTGCCAATTTTCGCTTTGTTTATCTGAATTAATTTTATTACACTTTGGTCTTTATCTTAACAGATCAAAACCTATAAACCTAAATGACTTTATTTTATGCTAACGCTCGTTTCTAACGAGCGTTGAATAGTCAATCGTTTACAACGATTAAATTGTTTAGCCCATAGCCCTTCATTTTTAAGGTTTCCACTCCCCCTTGTTCCTAAACCAGATTGGAGCGAACATACCGATTCTTCATCGGTATAAAGCGTAAAGCGGGGCTGACAGCCGCTAAGAACCACAAGTCATTCATTTCCCAATTCCAAAACCTAATAAAGAGTTTTCTATTTCGGTCGGTGAGACACCAACCGATAGCATAAAAGGATTGGCGTATAGCGGTTATTTATTTGAGGATTAAAGATAAATCTGCAACATAGCAGCACTGTCTGCATAGGTCATAGGCCGAGGAGAAGAATGCTGATTTGGATTTGGAGCGCAGGATCTGTGCAAACCACCCAGTTCCTTCCCGTTTTCCGCTTTTACGCTTCGCTGCCTCCTACCTCGTTGCTGCAGGGTAACGCTTCAACCGGGGCTAATGGGCCAAAACAGTATTTCATTTTTAGGGTTGCAGGATGCACAAACCCTTGTTCCTAAACCAGATTGGAGCGAACATACCGATTCTTCATCGGTATAAAGCGTAAAGCGGGGCTGACAGCCGCCAAGAACCACAAGTCATTCATTTCCCAATTCCAAAACCTAATAAAGAGTTTTCTATTTCGGTCGGTGAGACACCAACCGATAGCATAAAACGATTGGCATATAGCGGTTATTTATTTGAGGATTAAAGATAAATCTGCAACATAGCAGCACTGTCTGCATAGGTCATAGGCTAAGGAGAAGAAATGCTGATTTGGATTGGAGCGCAGCGCCTGTGCAAAACACTCAGTCTCTTCCCGTTTTCCGCTTTTACGCTTCGCTGCCTCGTACCTCGTTGCTGCAGGGTAACGCTTCAACCGGGGCTATTGGGCCAAAACAGTATTTCATTTTTGTGGTTGCAGGATGCGCACAAACCCTTGTTCCTAAACCCGATTGGAGCGGACATACCGATTCTTCATAGGTATAAAGCGTAAAGCGGGGCTGCAATCCGCCAAAAGAACTGCGCGTTCATTTTCTAATATTAATAAAAAAATTATCTCCTCGCTATGCTACAATATCAAATTCAAAAAAAAAAGTTGGTGAGACACTAACCTTGAAATTAATTTTATAATGATTTTTTAGTCCGCTTATTGCCGAATGGGCGAACATTACCAGTCGCTTTTATACCAAACCTTGATGGCAGGTTAGATGAACAACAAGCTGCAGGCTTATATTTCACTTTCACCTGAATATTGCGCTTTACCGTATCATTTTTACAGGCAAAAAGCAAAGTGCAGCTCAAAATTAGAATTGGCTTAATCATCTTCATTTATTTTTCTACTTCCCACCAATCAAAACGTGGATTTTCTGAGGGTGTTTTGGCCTGCTTCATTAAAGCATAAAGCGCTTTAACAGTTTCAGGATTTTTTGCCGCAATATCATTCTTTTCACCGATATCGCTTCTTAAATTATACAGTTCCAGCTTTTCGGCAGTTCCTTTGTTTTTAAAACGGATCGACTTCCAGTCGCCTTTGGTTACAGCTTCTTTTAGGCCGTCTTCGTTAAACTGCCAATAGAAATATTCATGTTCTTTAGCTGCTAAACTTACTTGACTTTTTATTTTACCTGCCCGAGATTATCGCAGACGCTTGCTTGTAAATACTAAAATACAACTTCGTAACATTATTAGGAATATTTTTTTTCTTTAAGCTAAGATTTTATAATTTAGCCGAGGCAAAATTGGTGCGGCTGATAAAATAGATGCAGTAAGCAAAACTTTACGCGTTAGGCGTGAAAGCAATTAATGTAGTGAGGTCTGGAAAACCTGTTTTCTAGAAGAGATGAAATCGAACTGCCGAACATTTCTTTGGCAGACGCACCAATTTTTCATTCAATTTAAGTCAGGCGGCTAAATTGAAGTACCGATATGCCTTTATGCCGCCTAAAACTCGTGCTAAAATTAGTGGTTTGTTCAAAACCCAATAATTCAGCTATTTCATCAACCGTATAATCACTATGAAGCAACAATTCTTCCGCTTCGCGCATTATCCGATCTTTGATGAGCACTGTTAAGCTTTTCCCAAGTACACGGTCTAAAAATTTATTCAATTTGCCAGGGCTCATCCCCATACCTTCCGCATAAAACTGAATTGACCTTTCTTGCTTATAAAATTGCTCCAAAATAGCCCTAAACCGCAATACCTGCTGTAAATCATCTAAGGTTAAAGCAGCGAGATAACCGTCTAAACCAGCCGTAAAACCCAGAAATAATGATAAGTATTGCGCTAAAAAGGACATATCTTTTTTAATATTGATTTCTTTTTTTAGCTGATCGAGCAAACTATAAGTTTTAGTTGATTTATGCGGATCGAGATCCCTTAAAGACAAATTTAAGAAGAGATTCTTAGCCTGTGGATCCAAGTGCTGAAGTAAAAATTCTGCATATAATAAACTGCTAAAACTGAGCCAATAACCTGAGGTAACTTCTCCTTCGAGCCTAACCAGGCCCTCCTCCGGAATAAAAAATATCCTGCCGTTTAACAAGGGGTAATCGCCAGAATTCATGCACAAAAAGCCTTTCCCCTCACGTACAATCAACATACGCATAGGGTATATTGCCTGCAACGCACGTTCTCTTTTAAAAAAACCGGTAATTGGCTCTAGCTGTATCATAAACTTAAGGATAAACAACAGTAAGACCAAAGTTATCAGATTTGGTTACAAGTTGCTAAAATAATCTATTATAACGATTAAATTCCATCTGTAATACAGGCTATAAGAATCGAAGCATCAACCAATCATTATTCCTTCGGCTCAATAATTAACAAATTTATTGCGATTGATAATGTTTGATGCAATTCGAAAGAAACCTTTAAACCCTTTTTTAGATTAAATCCATTTATTGGGCCGCTTTGATAAAACAGAACTTCTTCTCCAATATCGTTCCTGATTTTCCCAAAGCCTTCAGTTTCATTATAATAATCTATTGTTCCCATTTCTTTTGTCACCATTTCGAACTTTTGCGTTAACTAATACATAGTTAACCCAAAAAACTGTGCCAAATAATAAATAGACCGTAATATAATATAAAAAGAACCGACTGTAAGGCCTACCTATGCAGATAGCACCATCACTTTAATGGCCTCGATACCACTTTGTGTAAATTCGATTTCAAACTGAACAATATTATTGGGCTTTATCGGATCGATTACGCCGCGGGCAAAAACACTCACTTCGCGCCCACCATTTGACGGAGTAATACTGCCAACACCTTCTTTAGGGTTATAAAACTTTACGGTACCTAATCTCATTGCACCATTAAATCAGTTTTACATCAACCGCATTGGGGCCTTTTTTCCCTTGTGCTATTTCGAACTCTACCCGATCATTCTGGCTTATTTTATCAACCAAGCCTGTTACATGAACAAAAACTTCTTCTCCGTCTTCTGTTATAATGAAGCCAAAACCTTTAGATTCATTGTAAAATTTTACTGTTCCTTGCATTTAATTTAGATTTAATACAATAAACATACAAAAACTCAAAAAGTTTTAGCAATTAAATAGATTTCTATACCAAATCTATAGATCAAGCGACAATTAATGATGATTTTAATATTCAGACAAACAAAGCACATATAAACAAAAAAAAGTCGTAGACTGAATCAGCAACTTAGCTATTTTATTCCGTTACACTAAGTATTGACTAAGCGAATTTGGATCAAAAAACCAACAAAAACAGACACGCTTTACCAGAATTGATATTACGATTGACATAATATAAGGAATACAAGTCCTTAATAGAGAAATTTGTAAAAACTGCTCCTATTAATAAGCGCTCACCTTACATTATTATTGCGCATTGCAAAACAACCCTAAATGCTACAAGGCTGTTGTGAATACCAGAAAATGAATTCTTTTTTTATCCGGATACCGACTTTTGCCGCATCATCAAAATAAACCATTCGAAGAGAAAAATTTCTCTTGAAAAAAGTATTTGAAAGTTGAAACTAACCCTTTTTTCCGCTAAAAATCACAAAGAAAACACTAAAACCACCCAAAAGGAAAACTATTCCAAGAATCAAATTTACTTTATCGCCCATTCTGTAAGTTACAGATTAAAATCAGAATGACAATAGGCTGACACAAAATAATTAAAAAAACAACTTAAAGTTGTATGATTTTCAATTTTTATAGCTTTTTCACACTAATTCCGATGAGTCCGGTTGATGATGAGATAAGCTGATAACTGACCCGATCACCAATTTTTAGTCCTTTGAGCCTAAGAACCAGAACCCGCTTTTTAAGCTGATCATCTTCTAAAAAACAGATAGGCCTATCCTTATGAAATGCGACTATGGTTCCCTTTGCCATGCGTATGAAATCAATTATTTTATCATAACTGATTTTAAATCGCCTAAACGGGACACTCTTAGAAGAGATTAAGCAGAATTTTAAAATCGAAATCTTTATATTAAAATTTTGGGCCTCGCCTTAAGTTTAACTATACCCATTATGTTTTTAGCAACTATTCCTCTTTTCGTAATAGCAGTATCAAATTCGACTGTACTTCCAACATACAAACCTTTAGCTTTGCAATCTACTATATCAAAATAGATGCTTTCTAAAACCAAATATTGAGAGATTAAACCGAAACCTCTTTCTTTATTGTAAGCTGTTATTACTCCAGTCATCGTAGTATTGTTAGCGTGCATACCTACATAAAGCTAACATTACCAGTACAATACCTATTAAACAGTAGAGATTATTAACAAAAAAATAGATAACCTTAATAAATCTGTTGATGTATGTATTTTGACCAAAAACGTTTTATAATTTCATTTTGGATCCATTCAATATACAATTCAACCGCCCTATAAATAAATAATTCTATTTTAACATTATTCGCATAAATTTTGATACAATACTTCAGGCTATAAAACTATATCCTATATTTATTCAAAATACCTTAATCAAATAAATGAAAACAACTTTTACGCTACTGTTATCTGCCATTGCATTTGTATTAATATCGGCAACAACACTGAACAAAAACATTTACGAAAGCAGGGCTTTCGATTTTTTCCCAAAATATAAAATAGACACACCAGATCAGGATCGTTTTGTAAAAGTGACCCTTGCTCAAGGAGAATTTACAGAACCTACAGAAATGACCATCCTCCCTAACCTGGATATTTTGGTAGCACAACGCAGAGGTGAAGTATTGATTTATAAAAACCAGACCAAAAAAATCAAAGAAGCTGGTAAACTTGATGTTTATTTTAAAACCAACACCCCTAATGTTAATGCGGAAGAAGGTTTATTGGGCATGGCTGCCGACCCAAAATTTGCCATAAACAATTATGTTTATCTTTTTTATAGCCCTTTTGATAAATCTGTAAACCGATTATCAAGGTTTAAACTGGTAAACGATCAGATTGTAAAAGAATCAGAAAAGATCGTTTTAGAATTCTATTCTCAGCGCGAAATCTGCTGCCATACCGGAGGATCTATTGCTTTTGGTTCAGACAATTTACTTTATGTATCTACTGGTGATAATTCTACTCCTTTTGATGCCCCAAAACAGAAATATGTAAATAAAGGTTATGCGCCGCTTGATAACAGAAAAGGTTTTGAACAATACGATGCCAGAAGATCGGCTGGAAACACAAACGATTTGAGAGGTAAAATCTTAAGGATCAAGGTAAATGAAGATGGTACTTACAGCATCCCGGAGGGTAACCTTTTCCCGAAAAATGATCCAAAATCTAAACCGGAAATTTATGTAATGGGTGATCGAAATCCTTACAGGATTTCAGTAGATCAAAAAACTAATTTTTTATATTGGGGAGAAGTTGGTCCGGATGCTTCCAATGACGACGCTTTAAGAGGCCCCAGAGGATATGATGAAGTAAACCAGGCAAGAAAGGCTGGTAACTTTGGCTGGCCCTTATTTATAGGCAATAACTACCCATATAAAGCTTACGATTACACGAATGGAGCCAATGGCAACGCTTTTGATCCTGAAAAGCCAATTAACAATTCGCCAAACAATACAGGTTTAGAACAACTGCCACCTGCGCAACCTGCCTATATCTGGTATCCGTATGGCGAATCGAAAGAATTTCCACAGGTAGGTTCGGGCGGTCGTACCGCAATGGCCGGACCAGTTTATTATGCAACTGCAAACTCACCATACCCCGCTTACTATAATGGAAAACTGATTATTTACGAATGGGTACGTGGATGGGTTAAAGCCGTTACGATGAATGCACAGGGTGATTACCTGAGCATGGAACCTTTTATGTCTAATGTTTCTTTAGCTGCACCTATTGATATGGAATTGGGGCCTGATGGAAAATTATACATTCTGGAGTATGGCAAAGGCTGGTTTACCAAAAACCCTGACGCAGCAATTACGAGGATCGATTATTTAAAAGGTAACCGACCACCATCAGTTGAAAGTTTAAATATTGCTAAAACAAGTGGATTACTTCCTTACAAATTAACCGCAACGGTTAAGGCTAAAGATCCAGACGGAGATGCTTTAACTTACATTTGGAACCTGGGAAAAGGAGTTACCAAAACTACTACCACGCCAAGTTTACAGTATACCTTTACTAAAGCGGGCGAATATCCGGTTAGCGTTACCGTAATTGATAAAAGTAAAGCTTCTGCAAAAAGCCAGGTTGTACCGGTATATGCAGGGAACGAGCACCCAACTGTAGCTATTGATTTAGCTGGAAACAAAAGCTTTTATTTTCCGAATAAACCAGTTGATTATAAAGTTTTAGTAAGCGATAAAGGTGCTAAAGTGAATAATAATCGCATATACATTTCAAATACTTATACAGAAGGAACAGATTTAGCTGGAGCAGAACTGGGCCACCAACAAGCAGCACAAACCCTTGTGGGTAAAACGATTATGTTAAAATCTGATTGTAGCACTTGCCACAAAGAGGCTGCTGTTTCCATTGGTCCTGCGTTTAATAAAATCGCAGCAAAATATAAAAACGATAGTAAAGCTGTTGATTATCTGGCTTCGAAGGTAATTGGCGGCAGTCAGGGTGTTTGGGGAGAAGTACCCATGCCTGCGCATACTGCGATGAAAGAAGCTGAAGTGAAAAAAATTACGGAGTGGATTATGACTTTAGGCAATAAAGAAGCAGTTAAAGCATCACTCCCAACTGCAGGCAAAATCATTCCACCAGCTGCTGCTGATAAGAAGAAATCAGTTTTAACTTTAAAGGCAACTTATACAGATGCAGGAAGTACGGCATTTAAAAAACCGTTAACCACAACAAAGGTGATCAACCTGAAAAGTAATGTAATTGATGCGGATGATATCAAAGATTTTGGCGGTTTTGAGCGAAAAGATATCTATGGTGGCGAAAAACTTATACTGACTAAAGAAAATGGTTGGATAGCCATTAAAAATGTTGATTTAACTGGCATTTCAGGATTTGGTTTTTCATTTTTAAATCTTGATCCCGGATCAGATGGTGAAATCGAGATCAGGTTAGATGATAGCAAAGGCATTATGATTGGCAAATCTACCTTTAGGAAAAGTATCCCGATCAACATGCTTTCAGATGGAAAATTCCATTCAATTTATTTTGTGTTTAAAGAACTAAAAACCGGCGACAAAAAGAACAGACCGATTATTCAATCAATTACGGTAGAACCTAAATAGGTCTATAAATAAAATTATTTTGATGTTGCGTCATTCCCGCGAAGGCGGGAATCTTAATGCGAATAGAAAATACCACTAAAGCATTAAGATTCCCAATCAAGTTGGGAATGACGCATCTATAAAATATTACTCTCCAATTAAGTACTTCGGGTTTTTTATTGTAAAAAATTGCCGTTTAATACCCTCCATTAAATCAGCAATAATATCTTTGCAACAAATGCTAAAGGATTTCCATGCAAAACATTAAAAACATTATTTTTGATTACGGAAACGTAATATTTGATATCGATTTCAGAATTGCGCAAGCATCTTTTCAAAAGTTGGGCATTACCGACATCGAAAATTTCTTTGCCCATAAAGCACACAATCAATTATTTGATGACTTTGAAACCGGAGCAATTTCTCCTGCCGAATTTAGGACAGGAATTAGAAAGGCAGCGCGCAAACCAGACTTAACCGATAAACAGATTGATGATGCCTGGAACAGCTTATTGATCGGTACCATCCAGGAAAATCACGATTTATTACTTCGGGTAAAAGAAAAATACCGTACATTTTTGCTGAGCAACAATAACGAAATCCATTACGACTGGATTATCAATTACCTGAAAACCACTTTCGAAATCAATAATTACGATGCTTATTTTGAGAAAGCCTATTTTTCTCAACACATGAAACTGCGTAAACCCAACACCAATATTTTCGAACAGGTATTAAAAGACAATAATTTAGACCCTGCCGAAACTTTATTTATTGATGATAGTCCACAGCATATTGAAGGCGCAAAAAAAGTAGGTTTAAATGCCTTATTAATGACCGAAAAACCAGCTCAACTGGAAACTTTTTTAAAAGCAAACGGAATTTTGTAAATTAGTGTATGTCAGAAAAAAAGTTTAAGTCGCTAAAAGAGTTCTACCCTTTTTACTTGTCAGAACATACCAATACTACATCACGTATTTTACATTTTATTGGTACCGGATTGGTTTGCCTCGCTTTTTTTACAGGCTTTCTTTTCCACAACTGGCATTTCTTTTTGGCTATTCCTGTACTTGGATACGGCTTTGCGTGGGTTGGTCACTTTTTCTTCGAAAAAAACAAACCCGCTACTTTTCAATATCCGGGTTATAGTTTAGTAAGCGATTTTATATTGTTCTATGATCTCTTGACCGGGAAACAATCTTTTGTAGTGAAGAAATAATTCGGCGTAATTAAAAACGACCACTGGGCCTAAACTCGATCGATAGCTATCGGATGAAGCGGCATCCTTTTTGGCTGTCACCCTGAGGGGTAATTTATTGTATAAAAATCAATATGAATGACGCATATCTTTTTTTGCCCAGAGGCTCATCCTTGCCTCGGCTCGCCGCCGCCGATGGGGCTCTTTCTTTTTGCTGTCAAAAAGAAACAAAAAACACCGGCTGAAAATTTTTCTTTCAAAGCTAGTGTGTAGGCTGGGTCGGTGGAGCCCGAAAAATTTGTTAGGCCGGATTTAAGTAGAACGGGGATACCGTGCTATGGCCTAGCTGGATGGAAATTCGACGGCGGCTAAAATATTGATTAATAGTTATTTACAGAATAACGTCAATGGTAGCGTAGTCGAAGGGCAGCCAAAAAGATACAGCGCAAAGCGAGGCTGCATGCCCCGAAGAACTGCTGCATGTTCATTTCAAAAAACAATGAAAAAAACTATAAAACATGAGATGCTGAACTAAATTCAGCATGACGATACGAAAACAAAAACAGTTGGCAATTTTCAGTTAACAGTATTTATTACCACCCAAAACTGAAAACCACCAACTGTTAACCGAAAGCTGAACTACAGTTTTCTTCTTTTTAATTCTCTTTCAATCAAACCCAGCTCACGACCTGTTTGCCCAGCAACTGATGTATTTTCCTGTGCTCTTCTGAACAGATAAGGCATTACTGCTTTAATAGGCCCGTAAGGAACATACTTTGCTACATTATAATTTGAATCGGCAAGGTTAAAACTCAAGTTATCACTCATCCCTAACAACTGGGCAAAATATACATGAGGGTGATTGTGGGAAATATTTTTTTCTTCTAAAAGATAAGTCAATAAACGGCTGCTATCTTCATTGTGCGTTCCTGCAACGATGGCAATTTCTTCAATATGATCTACACAATACCGTAAAGATTCGTTATAATCACGGTCAGATGCTGCTTTATCCGGTTGAATTGGCGAAGGATAACCCATTTCTACTGCACGTTTACGTTCTTTTTCCATATAGGCACCGCGAACCATTTTCACACCCAGAATAAAACCATCAGCTTTGGCGATTAAATGGTCGGCTTTCATATCGGCCAGTTTATCATGGCGGTACATTTGGTAGGTATTGTAAACAATAATACGCTCGCGGTTAAATTTACGCATCATATCCAAAGCCAGTTCATCAATGGTATTCTGGATCCAGGTTTCTTCTGCATCGATCATAATCGGCACATCTTTATCGAAAGCCGTTTTACAGATCATTTCGCAACGCAGTTTTACTTTTTCGTATTCTGCCTTTTCTGCATCATTTAAGGTTTCTTTAGCATCAAGCTTCTGCAATAAGGCAAAACGGCCAATACCGGTAATTTTGAAAACCGTGATCGGAATTTTGGCATCACCATCCGCGCGAACAATCGTACGGATAATCTCTGCACAGGTTTCATCAAAAACCTGTTCTTCCTCTTCCCCCTCAACCGAATAGTCTAAAATGGTACCTACACCACCTTTATGTAATTGTTCAATGGCTTTATCACATTCTGCAATGGTTTCGCCCCCACAAAATTGTTGAAATATAGTGGCTTTTATTGCACCCTGGATTGGTAAACCAATATTTAAAAAGAAATTGGTAATGGCAGGACCAACTTTGGTAAGGAAATTACTCCCTATCATTTTAAAAAGCCAATATGCTTTTTTTAATTCATTGTTAGATTTTTGACGGAAAGCAATTTCCGTATTGTCGAAATTTGGTTGTTTGTTGGGGGATAAATCCATTTTTATCTATTAATAAGTCAGATTGGTGCAAAATTATAAAAAGCATTGGTTGTTAAAACTAAAAACCTTTAAATAATCGTATTTTTGCACAAAATGATACAATTCAAATTAGAGGGCGAATTTATTCCATTAATCCAACTGTTAAAAGCAAGCGGATTGGTTGGGAGCGGCGGCGATGCCCAAACCGTGGTAGAAGATGGTTTAGTAAAAACTAACGGTGAGGTCGAATTCCGTAAACGTTATAAGGTTAGGGTTGGCGATATTATTACTTTTGGAGAAAACAAAATAGAAGTTATTTAATGGAACCACTAACCAGTGCAGGTCACACCCTATATTTCGAAAGTAATTTAGCAGCGCTAAAAACACTTTTGGAAAGTAACAAATACAGCAAAGTTTTTGTACTTGCTGATGAACATACCAGCGAAATCTGCTTGCCCCTATTTCAATCACTTTTAGATGATTATGCCGAATTTGACCTGATCGAAACTTCGGCAGGTGAAGAAAACAAAAACATCGATTTTTGTATCGGAATCTGGAAGACGCTTTTGGATTTTGAAGCAGACCGCAAAAGTCTAATGATCAATTTAGGTGGTGGTGTAATTACCGATATGGGCGGATTTATTGCCTCTACCTATAAAAGAGGAATCGATTTTATCAATGTACCTACTACCCTTTTATCGCAGGTTGATGCTTCGGTAGGTGGCAAAACAGGGATCGATATCGACAATGTAAAAAACATGGTAGGTACCTTTACCTTACCACAAATGGTTTTTATCGAAACAGCCTTTCTAAAAACTTTACCACAACGTGAGCTTTTATCGGGCTTTGCCGAAATGATTAAACATGGCCTGATTTATGATAAGCCATATTACGAAAAATTAAAAGAAAGCAATTACTTAAGTCCTTCGGCACAAGATATTTACAGATCTGTAGAAATTAAAAATGAAGTAGTAACCATCGATCCGCATGAAAAAAACCTGCGTAAGATTTTAAACTTCGGGCATACCATTGGACATGCTGTAGAGGGTTACTCTTTGGCAAATGACGAAAACCCATTAACACATGGTGAAGCCATTGCCATAGGTTTTGTTTGTGAGGCTGCACTATCGATCAAAAACAGTACGTTAACTCAGGAGGAATTAAAGGATATTAGTGGATATATTTTATCCTTATACCCTAAATACCACATTAAAAAAGAAAGTTTCGACACACTTTTAGAACTGATGCAAAGTGATAAAAAGAATGAAGATGGAAACATTCTCTTTTCACTTTTAGAAACAACAGGTAAATGCACGTTCAACTGCCGTGTAAGTACCGCCGATATTTTGAGCAGTTTAGATTACTATAACAGTTTATAAAATGAATTTTACCGGAAGTGATATTTCTGTTGTTGGCCTATTTGGTTTCGTAATTGTTTTAACCTTGGTTGAAATGTATTTCAGCTATGCCCACGACAGAAAATTATATACCAAACGCGATACGTGGACCAATATCTATCTGATGACGGCTGCTATTGTGATTAATTTAGCAACAAAAACAGGTACTTTTTTTCTACTGCAGTACTGTTATCAATTCCGTTTGTTCCAAATCCCTAATATTTGGCTTTATTGGTTTGTTTTGATTTTAGCGCAGGATTTTCTGTATTGGTTTTTGCATACAGTTGGCCATTACGTACGCTTTTTCTGGGCGATGCACGTTACACATCACTCGTCTGAACACTTTAACCTAACCACAGGTTTCCGTTCAACCGTTTTCGAACCTTTGTACCGTGTTTTCTTTTATTTGCCCTTAGCATTTATGGGTTTCACGGCTGTTGATATTCTTTTTGCCTACCTGGTAACCCAAATTTATGGCAACCTGGTGCACACACAGTACAATATTAAGCTTCCAAAATGGTACGGGTATATTTTCGTAACGCCATCACACCACCGCGTGCACCATGCCAGCAATGTACGTTACCTAGACAAAAATATGGGTATGGTTTTAATTCTTTGGGATAGATGGTTCGGTACCTTTCAGGAGGAATTACCAGAAGATGTGGTTAAATATGGTTTAACTACTCAGCCTGAAGATACTGGTGCGGTTAACATTATTTTCCATGAGTTTATTGCATTGAGTGCTGATGTTAAAAAAGCACCAACTTTTATAGATAAAGTGAAATACATTTTTAACCCGCCGGGATGGAGCCATGATGGAAGCACCAAAATTGCTAAAATTATGCAACAGGAATTGCGTGAGGAGGAAAAGAAAAGATACGAAGTCTTACAACAGGACAAAGTAAAAGGGCTTAACGACCGGGGGGAATTAAGTTCTACAGGATAAAAAATATTAATTTGTTTAATCTAAAGGTCTGTGTCTCCACAGACCTTTTTTGATATACTTTTTCTATTGTTTTTAGCCACAGATGTGCACAGATAAACACAGATGATGTTTTATTCGAAAAAATTCTGTCATTCTGAGCACAGCGAAGAATCCCTGACTGCAGTAAACTGGTATTTCTTCGCCTGCAGATGCTTCGTACCTCAGCATGACAACTTATCTGTGTTTATCCTTTTCATCTGTGGTTAACAATACCTAAACCATATAAAAATCCGTTTTTAAGCTATTTCCAGAAACAAAAAGACCTATCAAGAAATTAGTCCATTTTAAACAAAATTAAATTTTATTAAAAATATTTTCAATTTCCTATTGACAAATTAAATTTTGTTGCTACATTTGGCTCAACAAAAAAAGGATGAAAAATTTTAACACATATTACTTTGGTTACTTTTACTATTTTAGTGAGAGCCGGGGCTAATATGCAAAAAGATATATAACAATATTAAAATGTATAAAAAAGTCCCGGCAAACAGCCGGGACTTTTTTGTTTTAACGCAAAAATGGAAACGACAAAACGAGTAGCAATCCAGGGTATTAAAGCATCTTTCCACGAGGAGGCCGCCTACAAATTCTTTGGTAAAGACATTGAAACTGTTGAGTGTAATTCTTTTAAAGAAACCTGCGACAAGCTAGAGAAAAACGATGCCGATTTCGTAGTAATGGCTATCGAAAACTCTATTGCAGGCAGTTTATTGCCAAACTACACACTGATCAGAGATTTTGGTTTTTCGGTTGTAGGCGAGGTTTATTTACCTATCCAGTTGCACTTGATGGCGCTACCAGGCGTAAAGTTTGAAGATATTAAAGTGGTTACTTCACATCCTATCGCCATCCGCCAGTGTATCGATTTCTTTTACGATTATCCACACATTAAAATCGTGGAGAGCAACGATACTGCTGCTTGTGCAAAACGTATCCAGGAAGAGCAATTAACGGATACCATGGCCATTGCAAACAGTTTAGCTGCAGAACTTTATGGCTTAAACATTTTAGAACGCCGTGTAGAATCGAACAAGAAAAACTATACCCGTTTTCTGATCCTTAAAAAGGATAAAACAGACGAAGGAAAGAAAATAAACAAAGCATCAATCTGTTTTCAGGTTGGGCACAAAGCAGGCTCATTGGCAACTGTGTTAAATATTTTCGCCGAACAGGATGTAAGCTTAACAAAAATACAATCTATGCCGGTTTTAGGTAAAAGAAACGAGTATTACTTTTACGTCGACTTAGAATGGCCAAGTACAGAAAAATATGATAAGGCCATTAGAAAGGCATTAAAATACACCTCGAACTTTAATATTCTGGGAGAGTACCAGAAGAACGATAAAGTATAAAAGTCGGGAGTCCTAAGTCGGGAGTCCGAAGACAAATAAGAGAACAAATCAACTCATAATATAAAATAATTAAAATATAACTCCGGACTTCCAAAAAGAACTACGGAATTTAAACACCCCATCATCATGAAACTTAATTTAAACATCCAACCATTAAACACCTGGTTAAACGTAAACAACGAACCATTAATCATTTCTGGTCCTTGTAGCGCAGAAACTGAAGAACAATTATTAACTACAGCACATTTATTGGCTGCTACCGGTAAAGTATCGGTATTGAGAGCCGGTATCTGGAAACCACGTACCCGTCCGGGAGAATTTGAAGGTATCGGAAGTATCGGTTTAGAGTGGTTAAAACGTGCTAAAGCAGAAACTGGTTTACCAACGGCTGTAGAGGTTGCAAATGCAAAACACGTTGAAGAGGCTTTAGCAGCTGGTGTAGATATCCTTTGGATTGGTGCACGTTCTACTGTAAACCCCTTCACTGTTCAGGAAATTGCTGATGCTTTAAAAGGCCATGATGTTCCGGTATTGATCAAAAACCCAGTTAACCCAGATTTACAGTTATGGATCGGTGCAATTGAGCGTATCAATGGCGCTGGAATTACTAAAATCGGTGCTATTCACCGCGGTTTCTCATCATTCGAGAAAAGTTCTTTCCGTAACGAACCAATGTGGGAACTTGCTATTCAATTAAAAACACTTTGCCCTGAATTACCGATCATCAACGATCCAAGCCATATTTGCGGTAACCGTGAGTTAATCCCTTACATTTCTCAAAAAGCATTAGATTTAGATATGCAAGGTTTAATGATCGAATCTCACGTAGATCCTTCAGTTGCCTGGACAGATGCTAAACAACAAGTTACTCCTGCTGCTTTAGCTGAATTGGTTGACCGTTTAACTGTACGTGAACCAGAAGCACCAAATGAAGCTTTCGCTGATAAATTAGCCGACCTGCGTAAATCAATCGATAAAATTGACGATATCTTATTACAGAAATTAGGCGAGCGTATGGCTATTGTAGAGAAAATTGGTGAGTTTAAACGCGATAACCAGGTAACTATTTTACAGGTTAACCGTTGGGATGCCATCATTAAAAAAGGTCATGCTTTTGCAAAAGCTTTAAAATTAGACTTAAACTTTACTGAGAAATTCTTAGAATTGATGCACGGGGAATCAATCCGTAAACAAACTGAAATTATGAATGCTGGCAAAGCTGAACAAGGTATTGCTGCTGAGCAACATACTGAGGTTAAAGCGTAATTGAGGTTATAAGCTGAAAGACTAAAGCTGAAAGCTAAGTTTAACAGTGGTGTCATCCTGAGCCTGTCGAAGGACTTACGATAGTTTTCGACTAACTCAATATGATATTAAAAACAAATATAATGTAGTGTCAGGTGTTTCCATCTGACACTTACATTTAAGAATAAAAACAGAATAAAATGTCGAAAAACGCCTTAGTTTCTTTTAAAGGAACCAAGAATATTAATACGGAAATCCAATTAACAGGCTCGAAAAGCGAATGCAACAGGGCTTTAATTATTAGTGCTTTAAGCAAGAAACTGGTTAAAGTTGAAAACCTTTCCAATGCTGCCGATACGGTAACCTTAAATGGCATCCTAAACAAGTTGGGAGTTGAGACTAGTGAGTTGGGAGCAGACTCTAAACTGAAAGCTGCAAACTCCGAACTGGTTGACGTTGGTCCTGCAGGAACCGCTATGCGTTTCTTATCGGCTTATCTTTCGGCTAAAAACGGCAATTTCTTACTTACCGGAACCGAACGGATGAAACAGCGCCCCATTGGTATCTTGGCAGAGGCTTTAAAAACCATCGGCGCCGATATTTCTTATGCAGAAGCTGAAGGTTTCCCTCCATTGAATATTGTTGGCCCTTTAAATCAAAAAACTGCTGAAGTTAAAATTAAAGGCGATATCAGCAGTCAATATATTTCGGCCTTGCTGATGATTGCTCCTATCCTACCTCAGGGTTTAACTTTAGAAATTGAAGGTGAGCTTACCTCTAAACCATATGTAGATATGACTTTAGATATGTTGGCTGAAGTTGGCATTGCACATTCCTGGAACGGAAATTCAATTTCCATCAAACCACAGGTATTTAAACCTGGTACTTTGGTTGTTGAGCCCGACTGGAGTGCAGCATCATATTGGTATAGCATTGCAGCTTTAGCTGTTGAAGCAGAAATTAGTTTACCTGCATTAAAAGAGAAAAGTTTGCAGGGTGATAGCCAGATCAAAAATATCATGAAGATTTTTGGCATCGCTACCAGCAAAACTGATAAAGGAATCGCTATTAGCAACTTAGGCCTTTCTTTAGAGACTAAAGAAGTTTTAGATTTAAAAACCTGTCCGGATTTAGCACAAACTATTGTAGTTATTGCAGCCGCATTGGGCAAAAATATGTCTTTTACAGGCTTAGAAACCTTAAAAATTAAAGAAACAGACCGTATTGCAGCGCTTCAGAATGAATTGGCTAAAATAGGCGTTACTTTTACAGAAGATAATCTGGTTTATACCTTAAATACAGACAACCTTCATTTTCCGGATAAAGTTACTTTTGCAACCTACGAGGACCACCGTATGGCGATGGCTTTTGCACCACTTGCTTTATTGATTAACGAAGTTGAAATTGAAGAAATGCAGGTAGTAGAAAAATCTTATCCGTATTATTGGGAAGATTTGAAAAAAGCGGGATTTGATATTAGTATCAAGTAAAAAGTATCAAGAACCAAGTTTAAAGAACCAAGTATAAAGATTGGATGTTAAAATCCATTCAATAATTTAATCAATCTATAATTCAATCAAAAATAATGGCAGGCAACTCATTCGGACAACTATTTCGCATCACAACCTTTGGCGAATCTCATGGCGTAGCCATTGGGGTAATTATTGATGGCTGTCCGGCGCAATTGGATATCGATATGGATTTTATCCAATCAGAACTTGACAAACGTAAACCTGGTCAATCCAAAATCACCACTCAAAGAAAAGAAAGCGATACCGTTCAGATTTTATCGGGTGTATTTGAAGGAAAAAGTACGGGTACGCCAATTGCACTTTTAATTCCAAACGAGGATCAACGATCAAAAGATTACGGTCATAATGTTGATGTTTACCGTCCCAGCCATGCCGATTATGTTTATGATGCAAAATATGGCATCCGCGATCACCGTGGCGGAGGTCGCTCTTCTGCCCGCGAAACTGCTGCCCGTGTAGCTGCTGGTGCTATTGCAAAGCTGTTTTTAAAACAACAGGGCATTGAAATTTTCGCACACGTAACTTCGGTAGGTACAATAGAAGCCCCTAATTTAGAAAGCAATGATTTATCAGCTTTATTGCAAATTAGGGAAGAAAATATTGTGCGTTGTGCTGATCCTGCAACTGCACACGAAATGATTGAGTTTATTGATGCCGTTCGTAAAGATGGCGATACCGTTGGCGGAAAAATAGGTTGTGTAGTAAAAGGCTGCCCTGCAGGTTTAGGTGAGCCTGTTTTTGATAAATTACATGCCGATTTAGGTAAAGCTATGCTCAGTATTAATGCTGTTCATGGTTTCGAATATGGCTCTGGTTTTGCCGGAAGTGAATTAAGAGGATCGCAACACAATGATATTCCTCAGCCAAAAGCAGCCGATTCGAAAGTTTTTAAAACCACAACCAATTATGCCGGTGGTATTTTAGGTGGCATTTCTAACGGAATGGACATTACTTTCAAAGTAGCTTTTAAGCCTGTTGCAACCATTATGCATAACCAACAAACCATCAATGCTGCTGGTGAAGCTTCGGAGATTAAAGGCAAGGGCCGACATGATCCTTGTGTAGTGCCCAGAGCAGTAGTAATTGTTGAGGCCATGGCTGCATTGGTTTTAGCTGATCAGTTTCTAAGAAACAAAGCAAGTATTATATAATTTTTTGTTAATGAGAATCATCACCTTCTTATTTCTATTGATCAGCATGAATAGCTTTGCACAAAGTTATGCTGATCAGATCGCCAAACATCGTGAAACCTATAAAGAGGATTTTATTAAAGATGAACGCTCACCACTTAAGAAGAGCGACCTGCAAAATCTCCATTTTTATGAGGCAGACAGTGCTTATAAAATCTCGGCCGATGTAGAAATACTGAAGAATGAAAAAGTTTTCAAAATGCCTACTTTTAATGGCTCTAGCAGCGATTACTATAAATATGCACATGTAAACTTCGTTCTTGATGGCAAAAAAATCCAAATGACTTTATATAAAAGTGTTTCTTTATCAACGAACCCTGTGTATAAAGATCACCTCTTTCTGCCCTTTACTGATGAAACCAACAATAAGGAAACTTATGGCGGTGGCAGGTACATTGATATGGATGCAAAAGAAATTGTAGATAATCACATCGAAATCGATTTTAATAAAGCCTACAATCCTTACTGTGCCTACAGTGACGGGTACCGTTGCCCAGTTCCTCCAGAAGAAAACGACCTGCAATTGGCTGTAAAAGCTGGCGAGAAATTATACACTGGCGAAAAGAAACACCAGAAATAAAAGTTAATGGTACGTTTATCCACAAAATGATACCTGATTGTATTATAATCCACATTTTAACGTAAATTACAAACATTAAGTAAAAATACGTGTTCTCTAACTAAATTATATAACCTATTCCTAAATGACGTACAGCTGTTTAATTGTTGATGATAATGAAATTGAAAGAGATGCCATAGAAATGCATCTAAAAAAAATCCCATCATTAAATATTATCGCTGTCTGTAGTAACGGTATAGAAGCTTCGCAAATTTTATCAACTACTTCTGTAGATATTGTTTATTCTGATATTGATATGCCAGAGCTTTCTGGTATGGATTTATTAAAAAGCCTGAAAAAACAACCGCTATTTATCTTTATCACTTCATTTAGTGAGTACGCGGCAGAGAGCTTTAATCTGGATGCATTGGATTTTATTGTTAAGCCCGCAACGTTCGAACGTATATTAAAAGCCACAAATAAAGCAATCGAGTATATTGAATTAAGGAAACAGGTAAATAAACTTCCTGTCGAAAACTTAAACAACGACGATAAAAAAGCCGACGATTATTTCTTTTTTAGAGAGACCAAAGGCATAACCAAACTGAAATATAATGATGTAATTTATATTGAAAGTATGGGCGATTTTTCAAAGCTGTTTACCAGTGTCGATAAACATGTTATTTTAGTAAGCCTAAAAAATCTAGAAAAGCAGTTGCCTTCAAAAATTTTCTCCAGGGTACACAAACAGTACATTATTAATATAAACCACATTGTAACCTTAACCAACCATGAGGTTCATTTAGATCATAACTTTCTTGTTCCGATAAGTGCTTCTAACAGGCAGGAATTATTGGAAAAATCAATTGACAAGAAAATTCTGTCGAGATTTTTAAAATAAGTTATTTTTTCAGAATTATTTTAAAATAACTTCCTCCTGTAGGATTAATATCGGCGCTAATTTTACCATCCATCAAGCTAATAAAGGTTCTGCAGAGCAATAAACCTAAACCTGTACCTTTTTCTTTATTGGTTCCTAATGTACTCACACCCGCGCCTAAATAGCCTGGCTTATTAAAATGCTCGACCTGTACAGGTGTTAAACCGATCCCTGTATCTGAAATTTTAATCTCAAGCACGTTTCTGCTATGAACGGCACTAGTTATGATTGTACCTCCATTCGGCGTAAATTTAATGGCATTACTGATGATATTTCTAATAACCAGCATAAACATATTAGAATCTGCTTTGCAAAATGTTTTGGCTGGCACTAAATTCTGAATAGTTAAGTTTTTTTCGTTGGCGTTATCCCGCAAAGAAAGTATAACTTCATTAATCAGCTCATGAATATCCAACGATTCTAAATACGGGTTAAACCCCTGCATCTGGCTGGCGGCCCAATTAAGGAGATTCTCCATCATTGTAGAGGTATAGGTGAGGTTGTTTTTTAGTGATGCAGCATATCTGTTTAATTTTTCCTGTTCTATGTTACCGCCCTCTAACAACTGCATAAAGGAAATTAATGAATTTACAGGGGTACGCATATCGTGACTTACCACACTAAAAATACGGTCTTTAACCTTACTTAACTGCTCCAACTCCCGTTTCTGACTATTGATAATCTTATTTAACCTGGTTGTTTTCCGCTGATTAAAAAATATAACCACGGCAATAATCAGAATCAGTGTGGTGGCTATGGTGAGGAATAATTTTACACGTTCATCAAATTTAATCTGTTGTACCTGTTTACTAATCTGCTTATCCTTTATCTCGGCGGCCAACTTTGCCTCAAATTTGGCATTAGCAAATTTACTATCCTGAGCGAAACGCTGAATATCGAGATCAGCTTTTGCCTTTTGAAAAGTTAGGAGATCCAATGCTTTTTCTTTATCACTCAACACTAATTGTTGCCTTTTTAGCTCAAGTTCTTGTTGTTGTCTTTTTAACTCGCCTTCTGTAAGTTTTTGCTTCAATAAATAGTCGCGTTCCTTAATACCAAAATCGAGCTGCATCTGCCTTCGGGTAATTTCCTTTTCCTTTTCCTGATCGAAAATCTTATCTCTAACGGTAATATATTGCCTGTAATAGGCTAACGATTTATTATAGTCTTTTAGTTTTTCATATACCGTACTCAACCCTAAACTAGCTTGTTTTTCTATATCCAATAAGCTGTTTTCTTCGGCAATTTTTAAACTATTATTGAGTAATAGGGTGGCGTTTTCAAAATCGTTCTCTTTTTGGTAAAAGTTTCCCAAGGCATATAAACTTGAGGCATAGGCTTCTTTATCTTCTCCCGACTTATTTAACTCAACTGATTTTTGATACGATTTTAACGCCGCATCCTTCTGTCCTATTGAACTGTATAAATCGGCAAGATCTCGTTTAACAGTGGCTATTAAACCTATGTCTCCAATGGCTTCTGATACCCGCAAAGATTTGTTATAATACGCTAAGGCCAGTTTTATTTTCTGGTTAGGCAATACATCCATCTCCTTTAATTCACGATCTGAAGCCTCGAAATAATTGGTACCGATCAAGCCGTAAACAACGGCTACGCCTCTTGTATTTTCGCCTCCTTTAGCAAATACTTTCAGCGCCATGTTCATGTAAACCAAGGCCTGACTTTGATTACCCAAACTTTGGTAAATAGTAGAAATATTGGTATAACAACTTGCCATGTCGGTTTCGTTGCCCATTTTTTCGTAAATACTTATTGCCTTTTGGTTAACTTCTAAAGATTTTACATAATCGGGAATGCTGCCATATAAAGCCCCTAAATTGAGATAAGTTCCCGCAACCATATCTAAATTACCCACTGAAGAGAACTCAGCAGCTGCGTGATTATAATTCTCTTCTGCCTTTTGATAATTAGACCTACCGTGATACATTAAACCCCTACGATAGTAAGCCATTGCAGAGAATTTTTTTAGATTTTTCTCTTGCGAAAGCTGAATGGTTTTATCCACATATTCTTCCGCTTTATCTACATTTTTCATCCTCATGTATTGGCGGTAAACTTCCGTCAATATTTTGATTTTGGTGGAATCTGTTTTTAAATTCTTTTGATTTAAACTTAAAAGGCTATCCAGTTTTTTCTGCGGCGCACTCACCTGGCTAAAACTAGCCATGCATAAAAATGAGAAAAAGAGAAACAGCATGCCTTTTTTAGAAAAACACGCTTTACTAACGAACTGAGCATTTACAAGATAGCGCTTCATTTTCAGATCAAACCAATGATTTGTTTCTTCTATATAATACGCATAAAAAATCTTGAAAATTACAGCGTTTCATGTCCGGGCTGAGATAAAACATACTGAAATAACAAAATAGAATTTGGTTTATAAAAGTAGTTAAAAAACTGATCAATAGGTAACCAGTTTTTTACCTTTTCATCAAGAATCCCAATCATCTAAGCATAAACAAAATAAGAAACTGATTTGTAAACCTTTAAATTATCCAGACAGTTAAATCTTATGCCTCAGCGATTGCTTTATTAAAAAAATGCGGGGTATTTAGTTGGATTTGCATCGTGCATCATCTGATAAATAGTTTCAATTACATCATCAACCGATGGTTTACTGAAATAATCACCATCAGATCCAAATGGCGGGCGGTGTGCTTTAGCCGATAATGTTTTCGGCTGACCATCTAAATGGAAATAACCTTTTTGCTCTTCGAGTACTTTTTGCAGGATATATGCAGATGCACCTCCAGGAACATCTTCATCTACAACCAGTAATTTATTGGTTTTGGCAAGGGAGTTTACACAAACCTGAGTGGTATCGAAAGGTAATAATGTTTGTGGATCAATAATTTCTACAGAAATGCCCAATAAGCTCAATTCTTCTGCGGCTTCCTGAACAATTCTTAACGAAGACCCGTAAGATACTACTGTTATATCCGTTCCTTCTTCTAAAACCTCTGCTTTACCTAATGGAACCGTAAAATCGCCAACATTAGTTGGTAGTTTTTCTTTAAGTCGGTAACCATTTAAGCACTCAATTACTACAGCAGGCTCATCAGCCCTAAAAAGGGTGTTGTACATGCCTGCAGCTTGAGTCATATTTCTTGGTACGCATAAATGCATCCCCCTTAAAGCACCTAAAATCATGCTGATTGGTGAACCTGAATGCCAGATTCCTTCTAATCGATGGCCACGGGTACGCACAATAACAGGTGCTTTTTGAATTCCTTTGGTTCGGTATGATAGTGATGCTAAATCGTCGCTGAGTACATTTAGTGCAAAAATTAAATAATCAAGATACTGTATTTCGGCAATTGGTTTTAAGCCCCTCATGGCCAAACCAATGCCTTGCCCCATAATGGTCATTTCTCTAATTCCAGTATCGGTAATCCTCAACTCACCATATTTGGCCTGTAAACCTGCAAAACCTTGATTTACATCGCCAATATTTCCTAAATCTTCTCCGAAAGCCACTAACCGTGGATCGCGGGCAAAGTTTTCGTTAAAGCAGGCATTAAGCACTTCCCTACCGTCGACCATTTTTGATTGTTCATCATATGCCGCGTTAACGACTGCAATCATATCCGGACTTTCTTTGCCATCAGTATGCAGTTTAGAGTTATAACGGTCGTGATTAGCCTTAGCCTGCTGTTTATACCAGGCTAACAGTTCATTGCGTTCGGGAGAATTAAAACTAGCCGATAAACGGATGGCTTTTCGCACAGCCGTGAACACTTCCCTGCGTTGTGCATCGGCAGTTGAGGCTAGATTTGCAGCGATTCTAGCCAGTTCCGGTTGATGTTTAGCTACACCACCAATTAAATCAACCACTTGTTTTTGTTCGGGTTTAATGCTATCCAAAAACTCATTCCAAGCTTCTTTTTGTGCATTGCGTACAAAAACCTTTGCGTCTTTTTCAACCGCTGCAATTTCCTCTTCGGTTGCTACTGCCGAATCGAGCATCCAGGCACGCATTTTCAGGATGCAATCGTGTTCGGTTTCCCAAGCTAAACGGTCCTTTGATTTATACCTTTCGTGCGAGCCAGAGGTAGAGTGCCCCTGAGGCTGAGTAAGTTCGGTAACATGAATTAAAACAGGTACATGTTCATCTCTACATACATTTATTGCTTTTTCATACACCTCGCATAAAGCTGGATAATCCCAGCCCTTTACTTTATAAATTTCATATCCTGGTTGATCAGGCTCACGCTGAAAACCTTTTAAAACTTCAGAAATATCTTCTTTTGTAGTTTGATATTTTGCCGGAACTGAAATGCCATAAGCATCATCCCAAATTGAGATGGCCATGGGTATCTGCAATACACCTGCGGCATTAATGGCTTCAAAAAACACGCCTTCAGAAGTCGAGGCATTACCAATGGTACCAAAAGCAACTTCATTTCCGTTAACCGAAAAGTGTTTTAAATAATCCAGTTCCTTATTTTGCCTAAATAATTTAGAAGCATAAGCTAAGCCTACCAAACGGGCCATTTGGCCACCGGTAGGAGAAATATCTGACGAACAGTTTTTAATCTGCGTTAAGTCGTTCCAGCTTCCATCTTCATTAACTGATTTTGTTGCAAAATGGCAGTTCATTTGCCTTCCACCTGAAAATGGATCGGCCCCGTCAGTTGGATTGGCATAAAGCTGTGCGAAGAATTCTTTAATGGTAGAAATTCCCGTTGCAAAGGCAAAAGTTTGATCGCGGTAATAGCCCGAGCGCCAATCGCCGTTTTTAAAAGCTTTCGCCATAGCCACCTGGGGTACCTCTTTTCCATCGCCAAAAATACCAAATTTAGCCTTCCCTGTTAATACTTCTCTACGGCCTAAAACACTGGCCTGCCTACTTTCAAAGGCTATTTTATAGTCATTTATAACGATAGATTTAAAATCATTAAAACTGAGTTCGGAAGCATCAATAGTGTTGGTCATCAATTTTTCATTCGGCATAGTAATCAAAGATTGGTTGCGGCAAATATATACAAAATTAAAAGTTTGCCTTTATCCTAGATTGTAAAATTATATATGGATTTGTAAAATATATTTGGAATAGTTTTTGTTTTAATATGAAAACATTAAATTTGTTTTAGAATTAAAAAAAATAATTACAACCACATAACATGAAAAAGATCTTAGTATTATTCGCTTTTGTTTTAGGTTTAGGTATTGCTGTAAATGCACAAACTAAACCTGCAGAGTTTAAATTTGAATCGGAAACTCACGATTTCGGTAAAATCGTTTTAAACAAACCAGTAACTTACGATTTCAAATACACCAATATTGGCGAAGAGCCATTAATTATTACCAAAGCTGAAGCAAGTTGTGGATGTACAGTACCTAAATACACTTCTACCCCATTGAAAAAAGGAGAAACTGGTGTAATTTCAGTAACCTTTAACGCTGCTGCTGGTCCATCAACTTTTTCAAAAGCTGTAACCATTACGTCAAATGCTAAAACACCAATTAAAGTGCTTTACATTAAAGGTGAAACGGTTGCTGCAGCTTCGAAATAATTATTTAAACGATAATATTTAAAAAGTCCCGATTTTCATCGGGACTTTTTTATTTTTGTGCCATGCCAAAAATTTCACAAAAAGGTGTGCAGATGCCTGCATCGCCAATCAGAAAGTTAACTCCATTTGCAGATCAAGCTAAAAAAGATGGTAAAAAAGTTTTCCATTTAAATATTGGTCAACCAGATATCGAAACACCTGAAGGAATGTTAAACGCCATCAAAAACATTGATTTTAATGTTTGGGCCTATACTCCATCAGAAGGTACACTTGCATACCGCTTAAAACTTACCGAATACTACAATAAACTGGGTTATAATATTACACCCGAAAATATATTGGTAACAGTTGGTGGTTCTGAGGCCATCACCATTGCCATGCAAACCTGCGTAAACGAGGGCGATGAAATTATCATTCCAGAGCCTTTTTATGCCAATTACAATGGCTTTGCCTGCATGAGCAACGTAGTGGTAAAACCCATCCTTTCTTACATTGAAAATGGTTTTGCTTTGCCTCCGATTGCCGAATTCGAAAAACTGATAACAGAAAAAACGAAGGCAATCATCATTTGTAACCCTAATAACCCAACTGGTTATTTATATTCAAGGGCAGAATTAGAGGCATTAAAAACACTTTGTGTTAAATACGATCTATTTTTATTCTCTGACGAAGCTTATCGCGAATTCTGTTATGATGGAAGAGAGTTTATTTCTCCAATGCATTTAGATGGTTTGGATGAAAATGTGGTGGTTATGGATACTGTTTCTAAACGGTATAGTGCTTGCGGTGCACGTTTAGGTTGTTTAATTACCAAAAACAAAGAAGTTATTGCATCAGGATTAAAATTTGCACAAGCAAGATTAAGTCCGGGTATGGTTGAACAAATTGCTGGTGCAGCGGCTGTAGATACACCCGATAGCTATTTTGAAAAAGTAAATACCGAATATACTTTACGTCGTGATACTTTGGTTAATCGGTTAAATAACATCGAAGGTGTTTTCTGTCCTAATCCGGGCGGTGCATTTTACGTGGTAGCAAAATTCCCGATTGATGATGCTGACAAATTCTGTCAGTGGATTTTAGAAGATTTTGCCCATAATAACCAAACGGTGATGATGGCGCCTGCAACGGGCTTCTATTCTACTCCCGGTTCTGGTAAAAATGAAGTACGAATGGCATATGTATTAAATATTTCGGATTTAAATGCAGCTATGGACTGTTTGGAAGTAGCCTTGCAACAATATCCGGGAAGAACAGTATAGTTTACAGTTTTCAATTTACAGTTTTCAGTTCACGGTTTTAAATGCCAAATAACAGTTTAAAGCTATTATTTGGCATTTTATTTGTATATTTGTATCCGGTTTACAAATTGATTATTCAAAACTGTAAACTGAAAAGGGGCCGTTCTTGGATTTGACAGGGTGGCGAAGGTTATGTTAGCATGCAGTGCGTTGTACGGAGAGCACTTAAAGTGAACGTTCACATTTTAGTTGGCGAAAATACTTACGCCTTAGCTGCTTAGTTTAGAACTAATTAGCTTTTGTCCCTCTAACTGCTGCATTGTTGGGTTAGAATCTGGGGCATCGAAACAACAAAGCTGGCTTTAAGGAGATACGACTTAAAGTGAGATAAAGTATCTAAGGATTTAAATAAGGTCGGTTTTCAGCCCGTTTATTTCCCGAAAATCAATTGAAAAATAAGCATGTAGAAGGTATAATTTATCTCACAACTGGACAAGGGTTCGACTCCCTTCGGCTCCACTGGAATCAGTAACAAAATTCACCAAAAAAAACAATAAAAGCCTGCAAATCAATAATTTGCAGGCTTTTGTTTTTGGTATTTAGTGGCTTTTTTGACCAAATAACGCATATGCCAGGTGCGTCAAGCGGTATTAAAATTTAATTGTCTGAAAAATTTGGTTATTTTAAGCACATAAAGATTATGCTCTTGGAAAAACAGAAAAACATTCTCCAGTTCTGGAGGGACATTGAAATTTTCAATCTCCCAGACATGCCAGATAAGCTAAATTATCTAGAAGCCGGTTCGCCCCTACCATGGACAATTCCCCAGGAATCTCTGGAAGATGCCAAACGAAGGTATATCCTATATTTTGGAAAGCAGAAAAAACTGCATGTTACCGGACTGATCGAAAAGTTTACTGGCGAAAGCGATGAAAAACCGGACTGGATGGAAAAAATTACCGGTGATACCTGCATGGCTGTACTCGTAATAGAAGAAGAGGGAACCTTGAGCGAGGAGGGCGCATACCTACAGGCTTCTTACCTTCATGGATTAAAATGCCTCCAGAATGGTCAAGAAATGGAAACAGTAGTAGAAAAGCTGGAAAAAGTACAGGAAGCTTTTACAGAGAGACATACCATAAAGCCATTTTCTGACGAACCAGATAAACCTGTGCAACAGCATTTTATCGGCTGGAAGGAGCTGAAAAGAGAGGTCAGTGTACTGAACAGTTTAAACATCCAAGACCTCGAATGTGAAGCTACCATTTATTGCCAGCGCATTATCATATCGAAAAAGATCAAAAATGCGGACACCAGTTTCCTCAACAGCTTTTATCTGGATGATCTAAACCAGCTTATCAACCATCCAAAAAAATGGAACAAAGGACTGAGCAACTACCTGATCCCGGAGCTCAATCCCAAGCAAAGAACCGATCTTCTAAAAGAAGCCGGTGCATTCTTTAAAACAATAGATCCCAATAAGATGCCGATGGGAAGATGGCCTTCTAATCCGCAATTTGGCGCGTACGCTGCCCAATTAGGTGCGATGAACATCGCTCTTGAAGATTTAAAAGACGGTGGGATCATGGGCATTAACGGTCCTCCAGGTACAGGTAAGACAACATTGCTTAGTGATATAATAGCAGATGTTATTGTACAGCGCGCGCAAAAACTCATCAAAGCAAACAATATCCTGATGTTTATGCCTGGTGAACGCATCCAACGCGAATCAGATTTCCTTACCCATTTCCCTATCAAAACCCCACTATTTGAGGACACAGGGATCGTTGTGGCCAGCAACAACAATGCAGCCGTGGAGAATATATCCAAAGAACTTCCACAAAGGAACAAGATAGACCCTAGCTTTACCGAGGCTGGATATTTCATCGCCCATACAAAGTCCATGATCGAAAAGGAAAGCTGGGGACTGCTGGCCGTAGCACTGGGCAATTCAGAGAACAGAGGATTTTTCAAATCAAACTTCTGGTTCAATTCCAAAGAAGAGAAAAGATTCAGCCATTACCTGGGTTCTTTATACAATAATCCAGAAGATATCGATCATACCCTTGGCTACCGTGGAAAATTTGAACAGACCAAAACAGAACTTACAGGGTTAATCCAGGAATTCGAGGCCTTCCGCAAATTAGCCAGCGCATTCCATGCCGCGCTACCAAAACAGTTAGCTGACATAAAGGAAGAAACGAAACTACAACGCAATCTCAATGATCTAAAGCAAAAAGCCATAACCTTCGAAAACCAGATCAAAGATCTAAAAGAAGTCTTGAACAGGTTAAAGGCAGCGCTAAAAGAGACCAAAGAACTTATCGCCCTTCACCAGCTAGGCAAGCCTTCCTTTTTCTTCTTTCAAAAGCTTTTCAATACCAAGTCCTTTAAACGATGGAACCCGCCTTTACAACAGTATCTAAACGATCTCAATAAAGTTAGTAGAAGCATTTCGGAAACCGGGAAAGAAGAGCAGCAATTAAGAACCAACCTGGATAAAAATGAGGCAGGGCAAAAAGATATTAAGAAAGAACTTGCTTTAATTGAAAGCAGGATTAAAGCATATACAACAAAAAAAGAGACACTTCAACAGGACTACGGAATAGCATCTAACAACCTACCTGATGAAAACCTGTACAAAGCCTATACCGAAGACAGATCTGCTTTTCATAAAAGTAATCCATGGTCATCAGAGAAACTCAATACCCTAAGGTCCAATATATTCTTAACAAGCCTCAAGATCCATGAGTATGCTGTACTTAGCAATGCCAAACAGTTTCGCAACAACATCAATATACTACTTGAAATGCTTGATGGCAAAGCCGCTGTTTCCAAAACAATTGCTTCCAGTGTATGGAAAACCTTTTTCTTTCTGGTTCCTGTTGTATCCACATCGCTTGCCTCAGTCAGCCGCCTGTTTAAAAACCTCGAAGAGGACAGCATAGGCTGGCTCCTTTTGGACGAGGCCGGACAGGCTACTGTACAATCGGCAGCAGGAATCATAAACAGATCAAAAAGATCCATCATTATTGGAGATCCGCTACAGATCGAACCTGTAGTAACCAGTCCGGCAAAGCTCATTGAAATACTCAACCGTCCCTATAAAAATGAACCTATCTGGTTCCCACAGCTATCTTCCGCCCAGCAGCTCGCCGATCGCATCAGCCTTTATGGCACAGAGATGAAACAGAGCGACGAACAGAAAATCTGGACAGGATTCCCACTTCGTACGCACCGCAGATGCGCTGACCCCATGTTCTCCATCGCTAATCATATCGCTTACTCAGATCAAATGGTCAAAGCAACTCATGATGATAAAAACAGCACAGCACTCGGCCCATCCACCTGGTTCCATATTGCGGGAAAAACCATTGAAAATAAACAGGTCATCAGGGAAGAAATCGAACTGTTAAAAGAAAAACTAGCCATCATCCAAGATACAGACAATATCTTCGTCATCTCCCCATTCAAATCCGTAGCCGATAAATGCCGTATGGAACTCAACAAAAAGTACCCCAAAGTAAAGTGCGGAACCATACACACCTTTCAGGGCAAAGAAACCGACACTGTCTTCCTCGTACTCGGTAGCGACCCTAAAAGCGAAGGCGCGAGAAGGTGGGCATCAGCTAAACCCAATATGCTTAACGTGGCGCTCACCAGAGCAAAAAAACACTTCTACGTCATCGGCAACAAGACCTTGTGGCAAAGCTGTAATAACTTTGATTACCTGTCAGCTAAACTGTCCTAATGGGAAAGATATAGGAAGATTACAGAATGGAAAAATCAGAAAGTCATTTTGACCGAAAAGGATTTATGAAATCTTATTCATAAATCTGTACTGAACTGCACACTAGACCAGCTTGGTGAAAATATGAAACTCATTACCAAGAAATTATTTAGGCAAGTCAACTTGGAAAGCTAACCCAGAGTTGCACAGCCACTTTACCTTAACGGCTAAGCTTTGCTAGGCGTGCCCTATAGCCTCATCCCAGCCTTCATGAGCCTGTATGCCTTCGCGGACTGCATGCAATGCCGGAAGATCCAGTTCACAGCCCTGGCTTTCGCATCGGGCATGATCTCTCTCATCCAATTGAATAGTGCCGATTACCTGGCCGTTTTCTGATATTTCATACCGGGCATTTCCCAAAGGGCGGATGTCGTAAAACCTACCCTTATCCTCTACTGCCACTTCTATTCTGAACTGTTCCATTTTCTGTTATTGATTAGGTATATTATTGCTTTCTTCTGCCGGCTTGTCATTAATTGTCTGATCCTGCTGGAATCTGGGGTCCAGTTCGTCGGTCTCTGCGGTGATGGCAGGATCCAGGAGAACCTTTTGCTCTCCCGTTTCTTTTTTCGGCTGTTCACGATCTCCTGTGGTTTCCATAGTGCTTTTTATGGTTCAACAATTTATTCTGCGAAAGGTTCGGGGCAGCGCTGATTTATATTTTGCTATTAGGAGATCAGTGTGCTTTGGTTTGGGTATTTATAATGTATGGCGATATAAAGATAATCATGCAATTACATATGAATTTTAAGTCTCAATGATTTTTCTAAAAGTCAAATTGAGCCTTGACCCCATCGGTCTGGTTGATTTTTGCAATCCTATGGTCCCGCATGGTCTGTAGATCTCCTTTCATCAGGAGCAGCGAACCATGTTCAAGCCTGACGGTATGTTTTTCAGCGTGATGCGTTTTCCAGCGAATGTAAATACACCATTTGATCAACTGGGTGACCTATAGAAGGCATTGATCAGTTACCAATAGTGGTCATGCAGGGGACGTCTATGTGCGAAACGCCAAAGAAAAACACAAAAAACAACAAGGCTACAATGATCCATTGCAGCCTTGTGATATGAAATAACGGTCTCAATCTATAAGAGATTGGTGTATCGACCCGCTCAATAACCTGGGTTCTGTCTTAAATTCGGGTTGAGCTGAATTTCTCTGGTGGGTATAGGATATAATGCTAATGTTGGCACTACATTTCCAATTAAACCGTTTGCCGATACATAATTGGTTTTATGGGCCTGCATTACATTGACCATTATCCCCCATCTGATCAAATCGAACCATCTCTCCCCTTCAAAGCAAAGCTCTACCCTTCTTTCATGCTGGATAGCAATTCTTGCATCAGCCAGGGATAGTCCAGATTTAGCAGTTAGGTTAGCGCGCGTACGGACCAGGTTTAGTTGCGTAAGTGCCTGCGGGGTTTTACCATTTTCGTTTAAAGCTTCGGCATATAATAAAACGATATCGCTGTAGCGTAAAACCGGCCAGTCATTATCTCCTTCACTATTGGCACCAACGCTCTGGTATACAAACTTTTTAGCATAATAATACACCAAAGTCCCTGCACTATATACGCCAATTGCCGTATTTAAGCGATTGTCCCCTGCTTCAAAACTATCATATAAATCTTTTGTCCCACTGTTGTTACTGTTACCGGTTACAGCAGTAATTGTTGTGCCCGATGGTTGCGGCACGAAGCTTCTTGCAAAAGTATTTCCCTCGCCAAAACCGCCGCCAAGATATTGAACGGAGAAAAGTATATCTCTGTTATTATCTTTTCCCAATCCGAAAATCTGATCGTAAGGCAATAAAGTACCTGCACTTGCAGCCACCGTTGCCAAAATGCTTTCAGCTTGGGTAAATTTACTTTGGAACATATAAACTTTACCCAGCAGTCCATTGGCGGCAATACTTGTAGCGCGGCCAATATCAGTACCGGTATAATTTGCAGGCAGTAATGCAGCAGCTTCCGTTAAATCCTTTTCTATCTGGGCATAAACAGCATCAGCAGTTGCCCTGTTGTAGGTATAGGCCTGTTGTTCTGAGGTAATCTCATTCAATACCAACGGAACCCCACCAAACATCCTAACTAAATTAAAATACATCAAAGCACGAAGAAACTTTGCCTGCCCAATATAGGCATTACGGTTAGCGGTAGTCATCGGTGGTGCAGCAACATGGTCAAGAACAATATTGGCATAAGCGATGGTTGCATAGAACCTGCCCCATGCATTTTGTAAATTGGTAGAATTGGCAGTCCAGGTTAGCTTATCCTGTTCACCGTAAAGCACTTCGCTCTCTCCATAAGTCTGGGCATTATCTGAAGGAAGTTCGCCAAAACCATATTGTTCATTATAAATAGGGCGCAGACTACTGTAAGCCCCCGTAAGGGCCGATTTTATATCAATCTCGGTGGTGTAAAAAGTATTTACAGGAACTATTCCTTTAGGTGTTAATTCTACAAAGGATTTTTTGCAGGAAGTAATGGCCATGCTTAAGATAAGCACGGATATACTGCATATGATGATTTTATTAATTTTCATGATCATTTTATTAGTGCGGTTAAAAGCCAAAATTGATACCTAAAATAAATGTGCGTGCAGTAGGATATGTACCCTGATCTACGCCAGGTGTTGTAGGATCTCCCCCCATAATGTTCGCCTCAGGGTTATAACCAGAATATTTAGTTATCAGAAATGGGTTTTGAGCAGTTACATAAAACCTTGCAGACTGGATAGATAGCTTACGCAATAAATTATCACTAAGCCTGTAACCCAAGGTAATGTTTCTAACACGTAAGTATGAACCGTTTTCGACAGCTAAATTGGTCAATGCAGGTCCTGGCAATGCTCCGGTAGCTATAGGACTGGCATAAAGCACGTCCCTGTCAGGAAATGCAGGATCATAATAATTATTAAAATATTTAGCCAATGAGTTCTGGTTGTGATTACCCGTAATGGTTTGCCTGTTGTTACCATTAATAATATTCACCTCTTGCACACCCTGAACTAAAATACTCAGATCGAAGTTTTTATATTGGAAACTATTGGTCAGTCCATAGGTAAAATCCGGTAATCCATGCCCTAATTCAGTTACATCACTGGCATCAACCTTTCCATCTCCATTCTGATCTTTGATAATTGGATCTCCGATATTATTACCCGAGGTAGCTTTTGCATTATTGGCCAGATCGGCGGCATTTTTGAACACACCAACAATCTCATAGCCATACATAATACCCAAAGGATCACCAACTTTAACCTGATACACATTGTTCCAGCCATTGATAGCCCTTACCGCAGGCAATGCGCTAGGCCCACCTAGATCCAGTACTTTTGTTTTGTAAGTAGAAAAATTGGCGTTGGCAGTCCAGGTTACCGGCCCAAGCTTAAAGTTGGTATTGGCCGTAAACTCAAAACCTTTATTTTGAAGCTTACCCAAGTTGGCCTGGTAAGTTGAGTTGTAAACACTCGATTGCAATGATGATGTATAACCAATAGCTAAGGGCAAGGCTTTGTTAAGCAACATTCCGTTAGAGTTACGGACAAAATAATCGAAAGTTAAAACGATTTTATTCTGCAATAGGCCGATGTCAGTTCCAATACTGGTCTGGTCATTTTTCTCCCAGGTTAAATCAGGATTGGCAAAGCCAGTTTGCTGTGTACCAAAAATCCTTGAATTACCCGAGGCATAGTTACGGTTTAAGGCGATTGAATTTATGTAAGTAAAACTACCGATATTGGCATTGCCCGTACGGCCATAACCACCCCTTAATTTAAACTCATTGATACCTATTTTCAGTAACGATTCCTTCAAAAAAGGTTCTTCGGCAAGCCTCCAGCCCATTGAGAAAGATGGAAAAACGGCAAACTTATTATTTGAACCAAAACGGGATGAACCATCCTGGCGTACCGCAGCGGTGAACAGGTATTTCTTATTGTAATCGTAAGTAAACCTGCCTGCGTATGAAACAAAGGTATTAGCATCAAAAAGCTCGGTACCAACCGTATTTGGTGAAGCTAAGGGACTCTGAACAGAAGTAGTGATAAAAGTACCCGGCAAACCCGCAGTATAATTGATTTGCGATTCATATTTCTGAGCGGAAAACAATCCTAATAGGTTAAAATGATGCTTCCCGATCTGTTTATCATAAGTTGCCGTGTTCTCCCAAACCCAATCGAAACTATTTCGTACATTATCTGAGGCAAAAATACCGGCCAACTGGGGATTCGCTCCTGATGCTGTAGGTGCAGAACTGTATGCCATTGTACCCGGAATATAACCATGAACCTGTTCGTTTTCCAAAGTTGCACCAATGTATGTTTTAACTTTTAAACCCGTAATCGGTGTATATTCTAAAAAAGCATTGCTTAAAGTCCTAAAAGCTCTCGACCGGTTAACAGATAGGCTAAGAATGCCCACCGGATTATAGAAATTGGATGCTGAGAATACAGCTGTTGGAGAAAGATTATAGTTTAATTCCCTGTCGTAGGGTTGCGCAAAATCACCATTGGCCCGATATACCGGCACAATTGGTTGAAAAGTTAAGGCCTGGTTAAGCGGGCTGGGCAAATTCAGATCTGCAAGCAGTCCCGGTACACCAATAATAAAATCATTTGGATTTGCTCCCGCACCACTGGCCTGACCTGAAGATGGCTGTCTGTACTGCTCTGAAAATGACGGAGAAACTGAAAAGCCAAACTTTACGTTTTTAACAATGTCTGCATCAAGATTTAAACGGGTATTGTATCTTGTATACTCAGTACCGATTAAAACACCCTTTTGTTTAAACACCCCTGCAGAAGCACTAAAACGAACTTTTTCGCTACCACCGGATGCATTAAATTCGAAGCTGCGTATTGGCGCAGTTCTGAAGATTTCTTTTTGCCAATCTACATCAGGGAGTGCTGAGATGTCACCATCCAAAATTGCCGGATACTGCAAATTTTTAATCCGACTTAAGGCTTTTACCTGTTGCACATACTGCTCTTTGCCTAAAACATCAATATACTTATTTACTTCTTGTATACCCGAATAGGCTGAAACCGAAAACACCGTTTTCCCTGCCTTTCCTCTTTTGGTTGTAACAATAACAACTCCATTTGCCGCCCTTGAACCATAAATAGCAGCCGATGCGGCATCTTTTAGTACTTCCACCGATTCTATATCACTGGGATTGATCAGGTTAAAGTTTGCAGCAGTCTCCAGTGGATAACCATCTACGACATAAAGCGGATCATTCGATGAGCTAAGTGAACTTACCCCACGTACCCTGATGGTTGGGGCCGCACCTGGTTTGCCACCCTGATCAGATTGTACCTGCACACCGGCAGCAAGTCCTGCCAAAGCTTCACCCGGAGTACTGACCGGTTGGTTTCCTATATTCTTACCTTCTACCTTTGTAATTGATGAGGTAACAGTAGTGCGCGACTGTGTTCCGTAACCTACCACAACTACATCACCGAGTGATTGCGGCGTATCGGCCATGGTCACATTAATTATTGTTCTGCTACCTACACTTATTTCCTGGCTTACCATCCCGATAAAGGAAAACACCAAGACGGATTTCTGATCAGCTACTTTAATGGAATAGGCCCCGCCATTATCAGAAACCACCCCGGTCTTGGTCCCCTTTACCAGTACGCTAACACCTGGCAAACCTACTCCCTTCGCATCGGTAATCATGCCACTTACCAAAATAACCTGTAGTGGGCGTTTCACAACCTGGATCTTTTTCTTAATTACAATAGTTGAATTATCGCCAAATACCATTTCTACGGACTGGCTGGAAAAACAGGCTTCCAAAACCTGTTGAAGCGGTGTTTTTTTGAATCTTACAGTAACCGGGGCAGAACCACTGATCACATTTGCATCACAGATAAAATTGTATCCGGTCTGCCTGGTCAATTGATTCAGAACTTCCCGTAGCGGGGCGTCTTTAACATTTATGCTCACCTGCTGGGCAAAACTCCCGGCACTGGCGTGTAAAAAGGCGACCATTATCAAAATGACTGTAAGTCTCATAACTCGAAGGATTTTTTGCGTATAGCAAGAGATATCCCCGCACTGAAGTGCAGTAAAAATTTTATACATTTGGTTAGGATTAAATAGTTGTTGTTTGAATGATTGTTGCGATCCAAATTAGTTTTACACTAATCAATTCCGGGAGTGGTCTCAAGCACTTCCGGTTTTTGGATCTGCTAAAGTATTTATCTTACTATAACGATGATCCTCCTTTCTTCAGTTACAAACCGAACTTTATCTGTTAATTCAATATTTCTAAGAAGGCTTTTAAGACCTTTTGAGCGCGAATAATTTCCATCAAAATTAACTCCCGATACATCACCTTTATATTCAACATCTACATCATACCACCGTGATATCTTTTTCATGATCGAGCTGATGTTTTCATTATTGAAAATAAACATATCATTTTTCCAGGCCATTACCTCTTCCAGGTCCGCAGGCACAACCTTTAAGTTATTCTGCAGGTCATTGACAGCCATCTGTCCAGGTTTGATCAGAATTGATGACTTTTTGTAATTAATTTTTACAGACCCTTCAAGTAGGGTGGTCATAATATCCCCCTCACCGCTGAAAGCAGTAATATTGAAATGTGTACCTAGAACCTCTACTACCTGTTTTCCATTCACATCAACCTTGAAAGGCATTTCTCTGTTCTTTGCTACTTCAAAATAGGCTTCCCCGGTAAGAAGAACCTTACGCTCCCCACCAGCAAATACTGTGGGAAAGCTTAACGATGAGGAAGAATTCAGCCATACCCGGGTACCATCGGGAAGGGTGATATCATATTTACCGCCCCGCGGAATGGTAATCTTGTTCAGAACACCATTTTTTTGGTTTACGCCATTGGAAGAAACGATGAGTCCATTGCCTGATTTGGAGATCGCAGTATTTCCATGCTTGCTGATCACACCGTTTGCAGAGCCATCGAGTTTAATGCTTTCACCGGTCGACAACGTTAATACTGCATTTGCCGAACCTGGTAATATATCTTTGTCCTTGGCTTCCTTCTTTTTGACAAGTACGGTACCTTGTTTAGATTTTTCTGTTTTAAAAACACCCCTCCCCAAATAAATTACCAGTAAGAGCGATGCTGCTAATGCTGCTGCAGCCTGCCAGCTTAGGCCTCTGATGCCAAAGAAGGTTTTTGCCGGTGACTGCGCGCTGATACTGTGATGAAGCCTTGTTCTTAAGATTTTACCTAAACGCTCCTCTTCTCCTGCTGTAACGGAAAGGCCTGAAAGCCCTTGAGCATCTTGATAAGCCAAAAGCGTAGTTTCTTCTTCGGGCGTAATTGTTCCGTTCAGGTATTTCTCACAAAGGGAAAGATATTGGTCTTCTGTCATACCGGGCAAGTAGGGTTTAAATTTGGTCCTTTAATATATAGACACGGATTGTGATTGCCACACACATAAAAAAAATAAAAAAATTAAAGTTTAATAAAACAAGCTGTTCAGAGTCGAATATCATAGTGTGCAGCGATTTTTTATTTCGATTTTAAATCATAGCTTTATTTGAAACAAACTTATGCCAACCAGCGATCATACGGACCCCGAATTATTGCAGCTTATACTTTTAGATGATGAAAAAGCATTCAACGCCCTGTTTGATCGCTATTGGTCGAAAGTGTATGCAGTGTGTTACCGGTATGTCAAAGACGAGGAAGCGGCGCTTGAGATTACCCATGATATATTCCTTAACATCTGGAAGAGAAGGCATGAGTTGAATATCGGCTCATTTAAGAACTATGTACTCACCAGTGCCAGTTACCGTGGGATCAGAAAAAAACAGGAGCTAAAAGCAGTGCCCATAAATTATATCGAGGATTACAGCCAGAATGAACATACTTTTGCGCTGGGTAATCTTTCAACCACCAATAAAGGAGAAGAAAAAATTGGGCAAGAAGAATTCGATGAAAAGATTATGTTAATGCTCAACGAACTGCCAAAAAGGTGCCGGGAGATTTACCTGCTGAGCAGAAAGGAAAACCTGAGTATCATTGAGATTGCCGTGAAACTGAATATTTCAAAACGCACAGTGGAGAACCAACTTACTACTGCCTTAAAACACCTGAGGCAATACCTCAAATATTCAGGGATTCTTTTGATTCTGATGCAAAGATAGACGCATGGCGCTCTGGCTATATATTGATTAAGAGTGTTTCTTCACTTTATTCACAGATGAGCTAATTTGGTGCAAAGAAGAATCCAGAACAGCCAAGGCTGTTCTGGAAAAAAACTTACTGATTCCTAGTGAATATTTTATCTTTCATTGTCCTATATTCAAGAAATCAATATAATAAATTATTTAGATCTGAATCTTAAAGTTGCTTTTGCGTAAAGTCAAATTATATAAACCTGACTTTTTTAGTAGAAATGTCAGTTAAAAGAAATAATAGTGTCATCAGTAATGTTTCCAGTATCATTGGATTAGTTTTTGCCTAGACTTAGGTAACTTATTATTCGAAGATTACTCCTATTATGAAAAAGGCATTCCCATATATTCTGGCTACAGCGATCTCCATTATTGCTATTTTTTCTTCTTTTAAACTAGCTGATCCAGAGCTGGGTATTTCTACGGCATTACTAACCTGGACTGGCTGCCTTTGGATCATATCTACAAGTAGAAAAAATAACCGTTGTCTCTCCAGGTAAAGATCCAACTAAAATAAAGGCAATCTGAGATGAAAATGTTAAACGTTTAACTTATTGGCAAACGGATCTAATGCTCAGTTGATCGATTTGGCACTAGTGACTAACGCCACAAATAAAACATCATTTTGCAAAAAAAATAATCAGTATTTTCGATATCAAAAAGCCAGGCCTATAGAAAACCAGAAATCTGGAATCGGTCCCCAAACCGCATCCAGTTTTAAAAATGCGTATGAACATTTTCAGGTTACCTTGCTCACTCTTCTTTATCACCATCATTCTTGTCAATTGCAATAACAAAATTGCCGAGCAATGGGACGAGGTAACCGTTAATCATTCGCTTTCCAAGGATAAAACCTTTGCTCAAATGGGCTTACAGCCGGAGATAATGCCTTATCCCGGGCAGGACAGCACACTAAAGCGCAGCAGCGAAGTAGCTTTTTTGGTCAGGGAAGGCCCGAGCCGGCAAGATCCACCAGGTACCAAGGACAATAACTGCGAAGCCTTCTTTATGGGCACAGATACCCTGCACATCCACATTGGCCTTAACGGACTTTTGGGCGGATCTGGATTCAGAATCAAATACCACAACAACCGCTTTTATACTGAAGGCTACCGCTATTCTGATATGGTCTATCAGGGAAAAGTGGATGAGCCATTACATTGGGTAGTTTATCAAAAACTTAGCCTTGACAAATCCAGTTATAACATCGGGGACAGCCTTTATGGTTATATTGATTTTAAAGCCATGGAACGGAATGAAATTGGTGATACCCTCACCTACAGCGGTCACGGTAAATTCCGCACCAGCGTTATCAAAAAACAGATTATATTCTGATTGATTACGATCTGCTGTTCACCGATATTATTTTATTCGGCTCAAGGTGGCTCCGTTGACTAATCTACGCAGAAATGAAAAATGAAACTGAATCTTAACACTTAATCAATAAGTTAGAAATGCTTTCCAAGATACATTGGTGGCTAATGAGAAATGAAGGGATGTGCAACAACGTACTGAACCGTTCAAAAGAGAAAGGAGTTAAGCGGGTTGTTGTAATGGCCGGAGCAAACCATCGCAAATATATGCAGGACATTTTCGAAAAGATGCCCGGGGTAATTGTCAGAAACATTAATGAGGTCAAATAGTTTTACCGGAAAACAGTGGGACGAATGTACCATGTCACCACGGAAAGCATTTCTTTTCTTAATTATTTATATCTGGCCAGGTTACCATTAATTCCATACGCTTTAACCAAAAGCCTTTTTTATAATATTCAATCAGTATTCAACCATTTCATTATCCAGAAAGCAGTACATCCACCGTTCTCCAGGTTCTGATGAGATGATAACAGGATGTTTTTCTGCCCGGCAATGATGAGACATGTGTTGCATTGGCGATGAATCACAGCATAAGGTAATGCCACAAGTTTGGCAGGTACGAAGATGCACCCAATCTGTACCTTGTTTTATACAGGTTTCACAAACACGTTCTTTTGCAGTTTTTAATTCTTTTACAGCCTCAATGTGGCTGCAGATGCTGTTGTTTTCCATAATTACAATTTTGATAAATATTGATGAACCTGAGTTACTGCCATGGCACCTTCGCCTACCGCTGATGCAACCCGCTTTACCGAATTAAACCTGACATCACCAGCAGCAAAAGAGCCCGGAACACTGGTTTCTAAATGATAAGGCGGCCGTTCCAGCTCCCAACACATCTTATATTGATCCAAACTAAGCAGATCGTTACCTGTATAAAGGTATCCATTTCTATCCCTGCAGATTGCAGTTTCAACAGCCCATTCGGTATTGGGTTTCCCACCTATACAGATGAATAATTTTGAGGTATCGTGCCATGCCTCTGTTCCATCCTGACTGTTTACAATTTTGATGCGCTGTAAATAATCATCACCTTCCAGTGCCGCTACTTCAGCATAATACAGGACATGAATATTCTTAATCGATGCTATCCGCTGAATCAGGTATTCAGATAGGGTATCTGCAAGATTACCTTTTCGGATCACCATGAAAACGCGTTTGGCAAAGCCAGAAAAATAGGTCGCAGCCTGTCCGGCAGAGTTTCCGCCGCCAACAATATAAAGGTCTTTATCCTGACAGAAAAAAGCCTCACTTGCACCAGCACCATAATAAACTCCTTTATGAAAAAACCGGTCCTCATCAGGGAGATTCAATCTGGCATACTCCACTCCTGTTGCACAAATATTTGTTTTAGCGACCAGCTTTTCGCCGGTAGCAAAATCTACATGGATTCTATTATCATAAAACGAGCCTTTGATCCCCTCCTTTAAAAGCAAAATCTCGACACCGAATTTTAGCGCTTGCTGCCTGGCCCTTTCAGCAAGGTTTGCCCCGGATATTCCTTCAGGAAAACCCAGATAATTTTCGATCAGCGAGCTGGTACCAGCCTGTCCACCAATGGCTTCACGTTCAATCAAGATAGTTTTCAGTCCCTCTGATGCAGCATAAACCGCAGCACTTAATCCCGCAGGACCAGCACCGTAAATCGACAGATCGTATTCTGCATATTTGGGTTCGGTGATCCAGCCCAGGTTACAGGCAATCTGTTCTAAGCTTGGATTTACGATCACTTTGCCATCAGGGAACTCTATTACAGGTTGCTTATCCGGATTATTAAATGAGGTAATTCCCTGGCCCCAGCCCAAATCATCATGCGTAATGTCGAACCATTCGAAATCGATAACACTTCGTTTTAAAAAATCTCTGATGGGGTAAATTTCAGGAGAATCTGGTTTACCATATAGTTTAAGTTTGTTCATGGGCAGTCCTAATCAGTTCGGGTTTTTAATTGTTTAATCACTTCATCACCGACGCTTTCAGATGAAGTTCCGTAACCGTTTACAAAGATTCCTTTTATTTTACCATCAATAGAGGAAATGGCATAAACAATCGCCTCATCATCGGGGTCAGACTCTCCTTCAAAACGATAATGTTTATCGATCAAAAATTGCTCGGGAGACGCCTGAATTGGGTTTTCTCCGCTACTTAACTGGCTACTTTTTAAATTGAAGTCGACAATATAACCCTGTTTAACGAGGGCATTTACAACTTCTGAAAGTGAAGTCATTTCTCCGATATGTTTTAAATAATCGTTATCCATAATTATTTGTTCTTTTTAAATGACGTGTTAATTTACCAAAAAACAAACCAACACACAACACACTGTAAAACAAAACTTTAAAAACAAATCAACAATAAATATTTACGATATAAAGTGAATTTATGATAAAATTCGGCATATTTATTTTTTTTAAAATATAGATGAACAAAAGATAAGCTATTCAATGTATAAAAAAGCAAAAAAGAGCGGCTTAAGCTAATTTAAATGGTTATCTTTAAATAAAAAAGCCATGATAATAGACCCAAATAAAGAAGAACTTTCTGACGATAAGGAAGATGCATTAACCAGCGAGGAAGATGCGTTAAATCAAAGTACAATTATTAGTGATGAAAGGGCCGCCGAACACGACTCGGATCTGTTGGATCAGGCAGACAAGGCCTCCCGCTCATCTTTCGAATTGGATATTTAGGCCAATCGTTATAACAGGAAAAATGGCGATATCTTTGGAAATTCCAGGAGATATCGCCATTTCAGTAAGTATGCTCAAAAGAATAAGCACGAACACTATTGTTTCAAGATGATCAATAAATGTGTTTTTTGGCCAGGCCAAGCTTTTTGATTTTCGAATTTAACGTAGTTGCCGGAACACCCAATAATTTTGCAGCGCCATGCTGACCGGAAATCCGCCCGTTACATAACGCTAATACAGTGAATATATGCTCGCGTTCATTTTCAAATATGGTTTTAACAGACCTGGCTGACGATATGGATTGTTTGTTATTCTCCGGAATTTCGATATCCTTAATCACATTACCCTCTGCCATTACCACCTGCCTTTCGATGAGGTGCTCCAATTCTCTTACATTCCCAGGCCAGCTGTAAGCCATCATCGTGGAAATTGCCTTTTTTGAAAATCCATGAAGATTTCGATTCGACTTTTTGGCGAATTTCGCCAGGAAAAAAGTAGCCAACAAAGGTATATCCGGTTTTCGATTTCGAAGTGGAGGCAATGAAACCGGAAAAACATTTAACCTGTAATATAAATCACGCCTAAACCGCCCCGCCTCCACTTCTTCTAAAAGATTTCTGTTGGTGGCCGAGATGATGCGCACATCAGTCACAATAGTTGTTTTGCCCCCAACACGTTCTATTTCTTTTTCCTGTAAAACACGAAGCAATTTAACTTGTAAATCGAGTGGTAACTCCCCAATTTCATCCAGAAAGATTGTACCCTTATGCGCTTGTTCAAACTTCCCGATCCGTCTTTCTGTAGCGCCCGTAAAGCTTCCTTTCTCATGACCAAAAAGTTCAGATTCGATTAAATTAGGTGGAATGGCGGCACAGTTGACCTTAACCATTGTTTTTTTGCTTCTTGAAGACCCATCGTGAACGGCTTTGGCGATCAGCTCTTTCCCCGTTCCGGTTTCGCCCAAAATTAAAACTGTAGTTTCGGTAGCAGAAATCCGGTTGAGCAGTCTGTAAACATCTTTCATTTCAGGGCTACAGCCAATAATTTCAGGATGTGCGAGGATTTCAGATGATTCTTTTGGCTCAAAAATCAGGTATTCAGCAAGCTGCGCACTTAGTTTTTCAATTTCCTTTTCTAACTGTTTAATTTTCTCCTCAGCAAAGGCTGATATTTCAGACCCATTTATAATTTGAGAGGCATCTGACCTTGCAAAACCAGGGCCGTTTACATTTTTTTCTTCAATTGTAGCGAGCAGTCCCGCTATGAAATCGGCAATGTTACAGCAAAAAGTCAATCCTTCCGCACTTAATTCGCGTTTTTGATTATGAAGTTCGAAAGTACCCAGTATGCGGCCGTTGTGCGTTAAAGGTATATAACAATGAAAATGATATTCTGTAGGATGGTTAGCTAAGCAATGGTTCTCGCCAAAATCAGCGATCCAGTCTTGCCTCGACTTAAGCACCGGAAAATCAAATCCCGAAATTTCTTTTGTAACAAGCGAAAGACTGGTCGGATCGGAAATAATTTCTGTACAGGATATTTTGCCTAAAATAGCCTCTGTGAGATATGCTCTTGTAATGTGGTCCATTTCATCGTTATAAAGAATCAATGCAGCACAATCAATAGAAAATAATGGATTTAGTTTAGAAAATATACCTTGAAATAGTTCCTTTAAACTAAAGTCCTTTTCTTGTTCCCCTACAATTTCTGCCCGCGCTGCAAAATAAGAATTGGCGTGAGGCTGAACATCATTGCCATAAACATTGGCTACGGAGCGATAATCTGATTCCTGCTTTCTCATTTTTTATAATTGACCTTTCCCAAAATATTTATCCGGGAATTGGATGAATGAACTTTAACGCAATCGCAAAACGAACAACACCCGGATGATTATTCATCATCACTGAGCGTTTGAGGATTGATCCGATAAGGACTTTTTTGTTAATGTTCAAACCCGCGAATTCAAAGAATATGCCAAAGGCAAGAATATGGCGTTAATGCACTGCAATCAATATCATGACCATAAATGACTCACGATATTTCGCTAAAAGGCGATTTTGGAAACGAAATATAGTAGAGAGAATGAGTGAGAAGATGATGGGATGAAGATTACCACAAGGCAGTATTATATTTGGTTATTTTTACCCAGACGCTAAACCAACGGTGTTAATAGTGGATATCCGCAAAGTTATGTGCAGATATCCACCAATTGGTTATTCTTTAATGAATTTGATCAGTTCTTCACTGAACTTATCTTTTTCTTCGAGAAAAGAGGCATGACCGCTTTTATCAAAGGTTACGAGTTTAGAACCCACGATTCCTTTATTCATTTGTTGCGCTAAGGCATAGGCTACAATGTGATCGTCTTTTGCATGCATGATTAAAGTTGGGACTTTGATTTTTGCCAGATCAGCCCTCAAATCTTCATCTCTCAGCGAAATAAGTGCCTGCTCCATTGCATAGGCTGATGATTGAAGTTCAATAGAATATAACCACTGGCCAATGCCTGGCGACAGTGAACTAGGCGTTAGCGCAAATTTAGCCCCTACAGCAGCTAATAATGCCGGGCGATCTGAATTATTAAGTGCTACCCATTGGCTGATATCATCTTTGGTAAACAATGGGTAAGGATAATCGGCGGTTTTAGTGTGACGGGGGGCTGCTGCCGAGAACAGACCAAGTTTTTTAATATGTGCACCTTTGTATTTGGCTACATAATGTAACACTATTGCGCCACCCATGGAATGTCCGCCGATTACAGCGTCCTTAATGTCCATTTGATCTAAAACACTTTTAATATCATCCGCAAACTGATCATAGTCATATTTACCAAATGGCTTATCAGACTGACCAAAGCCTCTTAAAGTAATCCCAATTGCCCGATAACCGGCCTTAACCAAGGCATGGTACTGATACTCCCAGGATGCATCGCTTAATGGGTAACCATGGATCAGCACCACTGCCGGACCATTGCCTAAATCAGTTACATGCAGTTTTACATTTGGCGCAACCTCATAGTATTCTTTTCTTCCTTCGGTAGCTGCTGTTGTTTGTTTTTCTTCTTTGCTTTCTTTAGACTGTTCCTTACATGAGCCTAAACCAATTGCTGAAACGAATAAAGTGACCGCAATGAGTTGATTGTACTTCATCATAATTTGTTTGTATTTTAAATAATTGATCATGCCACTATTTTTAGTGGTCATCTCTTATCATTCAAAACAAAAGCCACCATGCAATTACCTGATTATTAAATAAATAACAAAATAATACACATTTCAAGCTTACCTTATTTCGTTAATTTATGATTCGGTTATTTTTTGTGGTTAGGAAATAAATCTCAAGAAGATGTGACCCTGAGGGTTAATTTATTGTATAAAAGCCAATTAAATAACTGATTTTTTTTGCAAATGTTAGATTACGGGGGCCGTCATTCCCAACTTGATTGGGAACCGCGGAGTGCTCATGAATGCCTATAAAAAAAAGGAAAAACTTATGAATAATCGTAATACAAGCGCTTTAAGATTCCCGCCTGCGCGGGAAAGACGGACCACTCTATTGGAGTCCGTCCATAGCAGCGTAGCCGAAGGGCTTATTTGCGATTATAAATTCAAGAAGTCTTCGACTACGCTACCATTGACGTTATTTTACAAATAATTACTAATCAACACCTTAATTACTTTCGCATTTCCATCCAGCTAAGCCATAGCACGGTATCCCCGTTCTACTTAAATCGGCCTAACAAATTTTTGGGAATCCACAGGCCAAGCCCATGCAGAAACTTCAATACAAAAATTTTCAGCCGACACTTTTGTTTTTTCACGGGCTTTTATGTTTTCAACGGCATTCAAGCTAGCTACGCTGGTCTTTTGGTGCCAAAAGAAAAAGGCCTGTCCGGCCAGGACGAATAAAACACCCCGTCCTGCGGACACCCCTCTAAAAGAGGGGAATTATATACCGACTGATATTTCAACGTCATTTATATTGATCTTTATGAAATAAATTACCCCCTCAGAGTGACAAATGAGGCACTTAATTTATTCGTGTCAGATGGTAACATCTGAAACTATGGAACTAATTTTTTGGATGTTGAGGAATCCAGTCCAGCAAAACCTTAATAATATCATTAAAAAAAAGGTTATAAGTATCCTGGGTAACGAAGCCGATATGCGGCGTAGCCAGTACATTGTTCAATTTTCTGAAAGGATGGCCTTCATCGAGTGGTTCTTTATCAAAAACATCTAAAGCCGCTCCGGCGATCTTATTTTCTTCGAGGCTTTTGATCAATGCATCTTCATCAACCAATGGCCCTCTGGAAGTATTGATCAGGTAGGCAGTAGACTTCATCAGTGCTAAGTCTTCGGCACCCACAATGCCTTTACTCCTATCACTCAGCACCATGTGAACGGTTAGATAATCAGATTCCTGGAATAAAGTTTTTTTGTCTACATACCTGGCACCGCCAGCTATCGCTTTTTCAGGCGTTAAATTTTCACTCCAGGCAATGGTATCCATATCAAAAACTTTTGCCACGGCAGCAACCTGTGCACCCAAATTCCCAAGTCCTAATATGCCAAGGGTTTTCCCTTTTAAATCGTTACCCACCATATGCTGCCAGCCACCAGCACGCAGATTGGCATTTTCTTGTGGAATGTGTTTCGCGATGGCCATTAAGAGTGCCCAGGTAAGCTCTAAAGCGCCGTGACCTAAATAACCTGTATTGCGCACTTCAATTTGTAATTTTTCAGCTGCAGCAACATCAATGGAACGGTTTCTGGCACCTGTAGAAACGATCAGTTTCAGGTTGGGCAGCTGCATGAGTAAAGCAGCGCTTAATGGAGTGCGCTCGCGCATGACACAAATGATATCAAAAGGGATTAAGCGTGCTACAAGTTCATCCTCCCCATGAAGATGATCGGTAAATACCTTAATATCGGCATGTTCGGCAAGTACCGTCCAATCGGCAAATGATTTCGCTACATCCTGGTAATCATCAAGTACCGCAATTTTATATTTCGACATATTTTATAAATTTAAATCCTTTGCAATTACAACCACTATGTTTGGATAAAGTTAATTTTCTTTGATGATACCGCCCAGAATATCCAAAGCAAAACACAGATCAGCAAAGCGGGATCGGGATAAAAGAACGAAAGGACAAAAGCGATTAAGTAGGTCGGGAATCCATACAGATAGTTGTTTCTGAGCTGCATAATGGCAGCATCACTTATTCCGGGACGCAACAGTTTTTTATCCGAGGTAGCCTGTTGCCAAAGCAGGTTGAAAGCCAGATTAATCAGAACGAACAGTCCGGTGTAAATGGTAACTGAAAGCTGCTTGGAATCTGTTAGAAAAAACCTGGCCAGTAGTGCGCTGGGAAAAGAAACAAGCGAAACCAGGAACAGTATGAGTCCGTTGGCAAACATCAGCCCCGTGTTTCGTTTGTAAATCTGTTTAAAAACTTTATGGTGGTTAACCCAGATAATAAAAATGCTAAAAAAGGAAATGACAAAAGCGACATAGCCCGGCCACTGCAGTTTTAATTGCTCCAGCAAATGAATGGAAGTGTCGCCGTTTTTTATCTCGGGCACATGAAGTTCGAGCACCAGGAGTGTTACTGATATGGCGAAAACTCCATCGCTAAAAGCCTCTATTCTTTCTGTTTCCTTTTCCATTCGCTCCGTTAACCGTTAAAAATCAGCTTATTTACCTGTGCAATTTCTGAATGACTGATGGTATGCCCCATGTTTTGGTAAATAATCTCGGTAACCTCTGCGCCCATACCTTCGAGTAAAGCAGTTGATTCTTTAACCCTCGATACCGGAACGTGCATATCGGGATCGCTGCTGCCGATAAAAACAGGAGTACCGTCGAAGTCGCCATGATAATTGCGGTGATCCACCTGTTCGCCGATAAGGCCACCTGTGAAAGCCACCACACCACCATAACGGGCAGCATTGCTTGCAACAAAATCAAGGGTTAAACAGGCGCCCTGAGAAAAACCTAAAAAGTAGATCTGCTCTTTTGTAAAACCTTCTTTTCCCAGATCAATTACAATATCGTTTATTGTTTTTAGCGCATTGGAAAGTGAAGGCTCGTTAGCTGCCCGTGGCGCCAAAAATGATTGAGGGTACCAGGTATTATTTTCCGCCTGCGGGGCGATCAATGCAAATTTTGAAACCTCCAGGTATTCTGCCATTGATAATATATCCTGGGCAGTTCCTCCACGACCGTGGATCATGATCAGCACTTTTCCTGCCTGATCAAGGCTTTTTCCAGCTTTTATAATTTCTTTCATTTTATTCTTCTTCTTTTATTTTGTTCCAGATATCGCGATACAGATCTTCGTGCCGTTTGAACTGGATGTGAACATAAGGGCACATTGGGATAACCATTAATCGGTTTTCGCGGACATAGGCCACCATTGCATCGAGCAACATTTTAGCATATCCTTTTCCTTCTTTTGCAGGATCTACTTCGGTATGGTAAACGGTTAAATCGTTATCCTTAATATCGAAAATCATTTCGCCAACTTTTCCGTCTTCATCATAAATATCGAACGAACTTGGTTCGCCTTCCTGAATGTTTAATTTTACCTCTGCCATCTTTTTAAATTAATTTTGGAAGTAATTTATCTAAATCTTCGCGTAAATGCTCGTGCTGATGCGGTAATTTTAAATGTGTCCCCAGTTCATTTAAAGGCTCATCAACGGTAAAACCTGGATTTTCTGTTGCAATTTCGAAAAGTACACCCCCTGGTTCGCGGAAATATAAAGAGTAGAAATAATCACGATCGATTTTAGGCGTAATCTGTAAGTTTTTACTTAAAATCTGCTCCCTCAATTCCATTTGAATATCCTCGTTTTTAACACGGAATGCCACATGGTGGTTGGTACCGGCAGCATTTCTTCCCCTGTGGCCAGATGGTACTTCCAACAGATCTACAATAGCCGCATTTTCTACGGTATCGGTAATAAAACGATATCGGTTTTCTTCCTGTCCCAGTAAACGGTAACCAAATAAATCAGTTAATACCTTTGCGGTTCCATCGATACTTTGCAGGGTTAAAGTGGTACTGTGGAAACCTTTGGTTGCAGTATCCTTTTTGATATCAGCAGTTTCCCAGGGCGTTCTGGCATCTGTAGTTTTAGGTACAATCAAACTCAGCGATAAACCATCTGGGTCTTTAAAAGCAAGTACCTGTTCGCCGAAACGCTCGGTAATCTCCTTTGTTTTAACGTTTGCGGCACCGAATCTTTCCAACCAGAACTGGTGACTGCCCACAGGTACAGAATAGCCGATTTCTGTTGCCATCCCCACGCCTTCAGTGCCCTGCCCAATTCCATCCCATGGAAAAAAGGTAAGAATGGTTCCTGCTGATCCACTTTCATCGCCATAATAGAGATGGTAAGTACCCGGGTCATCAAAATTTACCGTTTTTTTCACCAACCTTAAACCCAGTGTTTTAGTATAAAAATCGAAGTTTTGCTGTGCATTGCCTGCAATCGCCGTGATGTGGTGCAAGCCTAAAATGTTATTATTCATATCGTTTAATTTTTGTTTATTAATAGTGCTGAGCTTTCTGTAATTAATTCGTTGTGGCGTTTGAAGATGACATCAAGCACAAGGCCATCATCATTCCACATTTTTATTTCTCCGTTAAGCTGTTCGGTAAGGCCGGTCATTAAGCTCATTCCAAGTGATTCGGTATGATCAGGATCGAAGCCTGCTGGCAAACCAATCCCCGTATCTGCAATTTTCAGTTCGCAGCGCTCCTCTCCCGTGAGCAAGAAAGAAATGTGCACTTTACCTTTTTTATCATCCGGAAAGGCATATTTAATCACGTTACTAATGGCCTCGTTCAGGATCAAACCAAGCGGAACCGCCTGTGCAACATCTAATTTAATCGCCTCTGTTTCTAAAGTGAACTGGATTTTCTTATCAGTACCAAAACATTCGATCATATATTCTACCAATTCTTTGATGTACCATTTCATATCAATTTCGGCCAGATTATCAGACTGATAAAGCTTTTGATGAATAAGCGACATGGCATGCATCCGGTTCTGGCTATTTCTAATGGCCACTAAAGCATCTTCATTATCGAGGTAAGCCGACTGGGTATTAAGCAGGCTGATTACAATCTGCAGGTTGTTTTTAACCCGGTGATGGATTTCGCGGAGGAGCCATTCTTTTTCGCCGAGTATTTTCCTAAGCAGTTCGTTCTGCGTATTGATTTCTTCCTGCTTTTGTTCCAGGATAAGATTGCTACGTTTTTTTAAACGATAACGGTTATAAATGAGGCCTGCAAACAGCGCCGCGATAATAAGTCCTGCGATAAAAAAATACCTCACCCGTTCCTCATTCCCGATCCTGACCTGCTGCAACTGATTTTTCTGATGAAGCAAGGCAATATCCTTATCTTTTTTCTCGGTTTGATATTCGATTTCCAATCCCGAAATCTGTTTGTTCTTTTCGTTGTTCCAGATGGAATCTGTTAATCTTTTATAGGTTTTATAGTGCGCCACAGCCGACCAGGGTTTGTTCAATGCAGAATCTACATCAAACCAAAGCCTGTGCAACTGAGACAGCGCCAGTAAGTTTTTCTGCGCTAAACTTTGCTTTTCATGTTCTTTTAAATAACCGTCGGCAGCTTGAAATTGCTTCTCACGGATCAGTTTCCGGATGATACTGCGGTACAGGTAAATCTGGTTCGGATCATCTTTGGGCAGATCATGGTGGAATTTAATTAAAGTTTTGAAAAATGGTTCAGCCTTGTCATATTGTCCAATATCGTAGTAGGTGTTGAACAAAATATAAGGTATGCGCAGTTTCATCTGGGTATCAGTTGGCGGATATTTTTTAATCAGCTCTTTCAACTCAGCTATTCCTTCTTCAAACCTTTTCATGCGAACATAAATGGTAGCTACATTGGCAATAATGGTTTGCATATAACCTGGATCTTTATAACGCTCCGCGATGTTTTTTGCCCTTAACCAATAATCAAGCGCTTTCTGGTCGTTACGCAGGTAATAATAGGTTAAACCTAAATGGTTGTTTATAGAACTTCTTTGCAAACTTGTATCAGCCAACTGGTCGGCAGTTTTCTCTGCTAGTAAACCGTATTTTAGCGCTTCCGAAAAATTGCCGAGGCTGATATTGGTAATACACATGTTATTGTACACGCCTTGCAACTCTTTAAAACTAATAGCCTTGTAAACAGCAAGCGAGGTATCCATTAGTTGAATGGCATAGGCTGGCTGCCCTTTTATGTTGTAATAATCGCCCAGGTTTTTAAGCGAATTGGCTTCTTCTAATTTATTTCCTGCCTGGCGGTAAAGGGCCAGGGATTTTTCATTGTAAGCAATTTTCTTTTCGAGATCCGCTCCTTCATTACCAAAAAGATTCCCTATGGCCGAATATGCTTCTGCCAATTGATCTTTCAGATTCATCTTCGAGGCGTAGGCAATGGCCTGTTCATAAATTTTTGTCCCTAAAACCTTATCTCCCGATTCGCGGATGATATTTCCTTTGAGCACCATACTTCGGGCAATTCCTTTTGGATATTCGATCTTGCCGGCTAAAGCAAAAGCCTGTTCGCGGAGCTGCATCGCCCGGGCAAGGTCGGCTTTTAATTCGCCTGGTAAATTGAGGTAATAGGTACCCAGATCGATCCATAAATCGACTTTACTTTCGGTTTGGCCAAGCCTGCGGAGTTTAATTTCCGCTGTCTCAACTTCCTTGATGGTCCTGATGCCCTGCCCTTTTGCAAGGACAGGACTGATCAGCATGAAAGTAATTAACAGGAACCTGAATTCCGGCCAGCAACAATTAGCTATTTTGTTTATGGTTGGCATCTTTAAATTTTAGCATCATTTTTATCCGCCTTTGTGCTGTAATAGCAGATTAACATGGCAACACCAGGCAGCACGATGCCCACTAAGCCAAACAGCTGTCCGATCCAGGCGCCGAGGATACAGCCAATTAAAAAGCCGCCCAATGTGATTAAACCTTTATTTATCCCTGAAAGGAAGTCGGCGTTTTTGAAACCCGAATTACAAAACGACCTGATATCAAGCGCAAACTGGGTTACATTACCCGTCATCATGGTGGTTGGTCCATAGGTTTCTTTGGCATAAAGTTTCCCAAAGGCATTCTGTATCCCCATGGCAAAAACCACGATCATGGTAACCAGGTACATTGGCCATGTAACTTCACCATTGTCTATATAGCCTAAAGAATACGCTATTGCACCGCCAAGTAAAAGAATAAGCCCCTCACATAAAAGCAGAAAATGCCTGTTCGAAAATCTCGCCGATATCCAGCCGCCAGCCATAACAGAGAGCATAAATATTGGGAAAGTTAGCAGTTTGATCCATGCATCGCCATCAGAGCCTTTTATCATCTGATAAGCGAATACGATAAAGTTTCCTGTAACGTGTGCCGAAAAAATCTTATCGGCAGCAACAAAGGTAATACTATCGCAATAGCCCGCTATAATGGTTAATACAAGGGTTACAAACCAGATATTGTTCTGTTTTTCTTCCATTTTGTTTTTGATTTTACGATAAATGAGCCCTTAACATCCAGGCCATGGTTTCGTGTGTTTCCATTAATCCTGTGATGTAATCGCTTGTTCCGGCATCTTTAAGCGCCCCTGCATAATTATCGATGTTTTCTCTTAAATGGATCAGGATACTTTCGTGATCTGCCAATAACATTTTGATGTAGGTTGGTGCATCGTTTTTACCGCGGTCGTCTTCAGTTAAGTGAGTTAATTCCAGAAACTGTTTAAGCGATGCGGGCGCATAATGACCAAGCTTGCGGATACGTTCTGCAACTTCATCAACAATATCTTCCAGTTGGGTGTATTGCTCTTCAAAAAATTTGTGTTTGTTGTAAAAGTCTGGTCCTTCAACGTTCCAGTGCGCTTTTCTTGTTTTGGTATATAAAACGTATTCATCTGCAAGAATTTTGCTTAATGAATGTGCAACCTCGGCGAGGTTTTCTGCGCTGATTCCAATTTTAGCTTCCATAATTTGTGATTTAATGTTTATTTTAATTAAAAAGTGTATTGAATAAATAATGATCTATTGAAATAGTCCCGGGTCCGATTAACCATAAAAAAAGCATGGCCAATGTGTACATGTAAGGTACATCACGCACTTCAATCGAATCTTTACGATGTACTACGAAATAGCCGATGGCCGTTACACCTATAGATGGCAATAAGAAAAGTCTGGTTCCGACACCTATGGCAACCAGAAATGGCACAAGGGTATCAGAAAAAGTGGCAACCAGGGCATTCAGTTTATCTGGCAACCCCAGGGGATTGGGTACATGTTCTTTCTCTCCGTTTTGTACACGGAACTTTTTCATGCCATGAACCCTGAAAAGCTCGAGCATGAGCAGCAGCCTAAAAATAAGTACGGCCCAGTTGTTAAAGTCTGATCCCAAATCAGAATAAAGCAGGTATTTAATGATATTTTCCATGGATTAAAAAGCAAAGCATGAGCAGCCCAGCGCGCCCCAAAATGCGGTGTAATTGTTTACAGGAAGGTTGCTGGTCCTCACTGCATCGTGATTATGATTATGGACATTACAGCTACCTACGCAAGAGTGCACCATTGCTAAAACCGAACCGGCGCCCTTTGCCCCTTTTGTTTTTCCCTGTTGATCTGTTTTGTGCGTCGCCGGAGAATAATATCCGTTGTAACTGTTTGTTGGCGACCAGTCTGGCAGAATCGGGATTTTTGGTGGAGAAAAAGAAGAGAAATCGCCTTTGGCATACACAATTTTGCCATCAACTAGGGTTAAATCAGATTCGATACTTTTGATCTGCTCATCGGCAACTTCGAAGTAATCGTGATTTAAAACGGCTAAATCTGCAAGCATGCCTACTTCGATATCACCCTTTTTTTGCTGCTCGTTCGAAAACCAGGCACTGCCCCTGGTATATAGTTCTAAAGCGGTTTCTCTTGATAAAACGGTTTCTTCACTGTAGATTTTTAAGCCACCAACTGTTTTACCGGCAGTTAACCAAAACATGGAAACCCATGGATTGTAACTGCTTACGCGGGTGGCATCAGAACCACCACCAACAGGAACTCCCATTTCGAGCATTTTTTTAACCGGTGGTGTTTGCAAGGCAGCTTTTGCACCATAACGTTCGGTAAAATATTCGCCCTGATAAGCCATTCTGCTCTGAATCGCTATGCCGCCACCCAGGGCTTTTACACGTTCAATGTTCCGCTCGTCGATGGTTTCGGCATGGTCGAATATCCAGGGCAGGCCAGCAAAAGGAATATCTCTATTTACCTTTTCAAAAACATTTAGAAAACGACCGATACTTTCATTATAAGTGGCATGAAGCCTGAAAGGCCATCTTTTTTCGACCAGTAAACGCACCACACGTTCCAGTTCGGGCTCCATATTATCGGAGAGGTCTGGCCTTGGCTGAAGAAAATCTTCGAAATCTGCTGCAGAGAAAACCAGCATTTCACCCGCCCCGTTGTGGCGGTACATATCATCTCCCTGATAAAGTTTTACGGTATTGGTCCAGTTGTCAAAATCCTCAAATTCCTGCTTTGGGCGCTGTGTAAATAAATTATAAGCAATGCGAACGGTAAGTTGTTTTTGCTCATTCAATTCGTTTACAACTTTATAATCGTCAGGAAAATTTTGAAAACCTCCACCGGCATCAATTACACTGGTAATCCCGAAACGGTTCAGTTCGGTCATAAAATGACGGGTAGAATTTACCTGATGTTCATAAGAAAGTTTCGGACCTTTTGCCAGTGTAGAATATAAAATCATCGCGTTTGGGCTGGCGATAATCAGTCCCGTAGGCTCCCCATTGGCATCTCTCTGGATTTCTCCACCCGGAGGCGCAGGCGTATCTTTTGTATATCCAACGGCTTTAAGCGCAGCGCGGTTCATAAAAGCACGGTCGTATAAATGCAAAATAAACACAGGCGTTTCGGGCGCAATGGCATTTATTTCTTCCAGCGTTGGCATTCGTCTTTCAGCAAACTGAAACTCAGACCAGCCCCCAACTACGCGCACCCATTGTGGTGATGGGGTAATATCTACCTGCTCTTTAAGCATCCGTAAAGCATCAGCCAGTGACGGAACACCATCCCAGCGTAATTCCAGATTGAAATTTAACCCACCACGGATTAAATGGATGTGGGAGTCGTTAATCCCCGGAACAACCCGTTTTTTACCCAGATCAATCAGTCTTGTTGCAGAACCCGAAAAATTCATGATGTCGCTATCACGACCAACGGCGATGAACTTGCCATCTTTAATGGCAACGGCTGTTATTTCTTCCTTTTGCTTGGCAATGGTATGAACCTTACCATTGAATAAAATTATATCTGCAGTCATGGTGTCTTCTTTTTAGATTTGAGATCTTAATTTTTAATGGCAGCAATTGCTTCCTGAATGCCTTCTCCGGCTGTTGTAAAAAACGCAGGTCCTGCCAAAAGGATCACTTTTGCCACTGGTTTAAAGGTTGCCATATTCTTTTCTTTTAACCAGGTTTGGGTTCTGTAGGCTTCGAAAATGCCTTTTACAACGTTTCCAGCAACCAATGCCGTTGGCGAGTCGATCCCTGCATCTTTTAAATCACTTGCAAAAGAAAAGTTGTTTACACCAAGTTTAAGCGCTTCTCTCATGGCGATGCTGCCTACTCCGGTCATGAATTCTGGTGTAAATTTATTCCGATCGCCAAGACCGATTAAAAGCAGGCGTTTGCCACCTATGGTACCTTTTGGTGGAGAAATTAAAATGGTTTCGTTGGCGTGACCAAGAAATTTCCCACTTTTACGGATTTCGGTGATCAAACCTTTCATATCCTGATCTAGGTGTACCAAACCATTTAATGCTGGCGGAAGTGCAGGTGGCGAATTAAAAATATCGCCTTCGGTGTACTCAAAAACACAGGCAATCTGCAAATCGCTAACCTGCGCTGATGGCCCCTGAACTACCCCTTCGATTGCAATCCCATCAACCGTACCCCAAACTTTGGCCGTTCCAATTGCGGTAGTTGTTTGTGCGAATGTTGTTCCCGTAACAAATACAGAGAATATGATAATGGCCAGCCTGAAGTTTTGGATAGCAGCTATTGACTGTTTAGTGAAGTTATTTTTCATTTTCTTATTATTTAAAATTTGTATGATACCTGAGCATTAAAAAACTTTGAATTGTCCCAGCGTGGTACGATATCTTTTATAAAATCGCCTACCCTGAAATATTGCCCCCCACAACTGAATGAAAGGTTGTTATTGAATTTATAATCTGCACTGAGCAGATAAGTGGTACCGATAAAGCGATGATTAGAAAGTGAACCTGCGGTATTAAAATTTCCGCTGGGGCGATAGATCCCATCGTTTGTAGAATACCTCCAGTTAAAAACTACATCAGCCTGAATGCTTAATTTATCGGTTGGGCTAAGGGTTAAGTAAGGATGCAGATCAATTAGGTTCGAAGGTCCGATGAGTGGGTTAAATCCAAAATAACCTCCTTTAGGATACAAGGGATTAAAGGTTTGGAGTTTCCCATCGCCTGCTTTCTGGTCACCTGAGATATAATCGTTCCGCAGGTTTACAGAAGGCTTAAGCTTGGTTTCTTCAAAAGTATAACCCAATTCAATAGCCATCGTCCAGGCATCGATGTTGCCACTTCCAAACTTGCCAAACTGATAGGCAGCTTCTACATTATAGATAAAACCACCGCCACTTTTCCAATACCGGGTAGCCACGGTATGCCTGATTTCTTTTTCAGCGCCTTCCTCAAATTCTGCATTGTCGCGCCTGATGCCTAAATAATAGAAATCGAAGTTTCCCCCTTGTTGGATATTGAGATTCGAATAAGCACCCCAAAGGTTGGCCTGATGGCTGGGGCGATTATCGAATACCCCAAAATTCACTTCATCAGCCGCTAAAACAAATGCATCCAGTGAAAACCGTGGTGTTGCATACATTAGTTTTGCTCCGGTAAAATACTGCCGTACGGTTGTCCCCTCTCTTACAGAAATTAACCGCCCGGAACCGTAATTAATTTCCTGCCTACCCAACCTAAGGGCTAATTTATTGGGTGAATCTTTAAGAATCCTGTATTCTGCAAACAGATTTTGTACTACAAGCTGGTCTTCATCAACCGGAGATGGTCCATATTTACTGCCATTTTCGAGCGCACTGTTTAACTGGGCAAAAATCCGCAGTCTTTCTCCAACATTTAAATCAGCATAAAGCGAGTAGCGCTGTAAAAAAGAATAATTGAAACCCTGATCTTTGATCCAATCTTCATTGATTTTCCCTCCGTATTCCTCCCTGATTTCGCCACCAAAACTGAGGTAAACTTTTTTATCTGCAGAAAGCGGCAGGAACTTTAAGGTATTGTAGTGGTTCCTGGCCGAATCTTTCAGATTGCTATAATCCTCATCGTAGCGCATAAGCTTAATGCCTTGGGCGAAAGCCACAGTTGTTGATAAGCAAAAACAGATTGCAACAACAAATGCCAAATGGGGATAATCAGTTCTCATTTTATGTAAATGAGGATTAGTGTTTTACCATTTTGTGTGCATACTGGATGCCAAGGCCATAACCTGCACCGTATTTTTTCATCAGTGTGGTTACAGGCTCATAAGTTCCGGTTCTGGCCCAATCTCTTTGCAATTCGAGGATGTACTGCACAGAAGTTACCGGTTTTACACCTGCATGCACCATCCGCTGAATGGCCCGTTCGTGTGCCTCATTACTTACATCACCACAGGCATCTGTGATCACGAAAACATCAAAACCTTCTGATAAGGCAGATAAAGCCGGACCAACGATACAAACACCTGTCCAAAGACCGGCCAATACAAGTTTCTTTTTCCCGGTTGCCGTGATTGCTTTGTAAGCCGGTTCATCTTCCCAGGTATTCATCGAAGTCCTATCGATATAATTTGAAGTAGCCTGGGGATAAAATTCTTCAATTTCTGGAAAAACAGGGCCTGCAAACGATTCTTCGGCAACTGTGGTTACAATAGTGGGTACGTTAAAGATTTTAGATGCGCCACAAACAATGGCAACATTTGTACGAAGTTCGGTAATAGAGATGCTTTTTGTTGCAAAAGCCATCTGTCCCTCGAAATCGATTAATACTAATGCATGATTTTCCGGAGATAATAAGTCTGGTGATGGTTTCATAATTAAATATTTTTGTTTCCCTCACTGTTCCAAGAAACATACCACCTCGCAAATAACTATAAATGAGAGTCTTACATAAAAACACACGAAATATGATTAACCATATATCGTTGATTTACGAATTTCAATATTGTTTTTTACCACAAAGGACGCAGCGGGAAAAGTATGTGTGTTTTAACCACAGAGAAAACGGAGGAAGGCACAACGCGCATAATTTGGGACTTGTGATTCCCTTCATCGGATCGTCATTCCCAATTTGATTGGGAACCACGCAGTGCTCATGAATGCCTTTGAAGAGAAGAAAGCTTATGAATAATCCTAATGCCTAACAAATGCTTCAAGTATTAAGATTAGCTTCGCTGAGCACTTCATGGTTCCCGCCTGCGCGGGAAAGACGACATTTCTATTGAATTGCGATTAATGATTTATTTCAACATTCAATCAACCAAACATTTACCTCTGCGGAAATCTCCCAAATCTGCGGGATAAATTAATTGAGCACCTAAATAATTAACGAAAAAAAATAAAAAAATATCAACATTAAAATACAATCTAACTAGCTAAAAATCAATATAAAAAACAAATTAATAACGAAATTTCGTTACCAATTTAAAAAACAAAAAGTTATTAATTAAATTTATAAACCCTACTTTAGCGACATGGAAAGCAAGGGCAATTTATCTGAAATTCAAAATCAAGAACATGCCATCCTAAATATTAATGGAGCGACAGTACTTGAAATCGAAAATGCACGTTTGGTTAAAAAACTCGAACAAAAAGAAAGGGAAAATGCAGTTTTGTTATCGTTAAGCAACTCCATTGCTTCCATCAGGAATAAACTTGATCTTTTCGATGTTATAGACCTGAAGCTTAAAAAATTATTTGATTTTGATGACTTTGTAATCTGTTTGATTAATGACGATCAGGAGACCCATAGTGCTTTCATCTATAATCAAAAAGAGGATTTTCTTAAAACAGCCGGTATTGCACCAGAATCATCAAAGAAGTATACGCTCGATGATGGCATGTGCAGGGCGATGATTTCTTCAGAAAAACCAATCGTTTTTAACGTTGAAGAAGTTTTAAAGTGGGATGACGCACCTGCCTGGTTATCATTTTGGCACAATAAAGGCATCAAAGAAATGATTGGTCTGAAAATGGTAGACCGATCAGCATGTATCGGTTTCTTTTACCTCTACACTAAGAACCTGAATTCGTTATCGAATATCTATTTCGATCTGCTTCAGGGCATTTCACTGCAGATTTCAATTGCGATATCGAACATCCGCGCAAACGAAAAAATTGAGCAACAGCTCTTAGAAATCAATGCATACAAACAAAAATTAGAGGATGAAAAAAGTTACCTGCAGGAAGAGATTCAACACAAATACAACCATACAGAAATCATCGGGCAGAGCAAGTCGTTAAAAGACATTTTCCATCTGGTTGAGGCTGTGGCTGCTACCGATAGTACTGTATTGATTACCGGGGAAACAGGAACAGGAAAAGAGCTCATTGCAAGGGCATTACATAATTCCTCGCTTCGTAGCAACGAATTGATGGTTAAAATCAATTGTGCCGCAATACCCGCTAGTTTGGCTGAAAGTGAACTTTTCGGTCATGAAAAAGGCAGCTTTACAGGTGCAACTGACAGGCGTATCGGAAAGTTTGAACTGGCACACAATGGGACGCTTTTTTTGGATGAGATTGGCGAACTTTCATTAGAACTTCAGGTAAAGCTGCTCCGTGCATTACAGGAAAAGGAAATTGAACGGATTGGCGGCAGGGATGTAATTAAAACAAATGTGAGAATTATAGCTGCCACGAACAGGAACCTGCTAAAAGAGGTAGAAAAAGGGAGTTTCAGGAGCGACCTATATTACAGGTTGAATGTATTTCCAATTCCAATCCCCCCGTTGAGGGATAGATTGGATGATATCCCCCATCTTACGGCATTCTTCATTGAACGCATTTCAAAAAAAACAGGAAGGCAGGTAAACGCCATTTCTAAAAGTGCGCTGAACAAACTCATGCTCTACCCCTGGCCAGGAAATGTGAGGGAGCTCGAGCATTTGATTGAACGGAGCATATTATTAACATCCGGCAACATATTAAAAGAAATCCACCTACCTAAAACAGATAGAAATGAGGTAATTAACCATACAGATGAGCAAAAAATCAAAAGCATCCACGAAAACGAACGCGACCATATTCTGTCGGTTTTAAAACATTGCAAGGGAAAAATATCCGGTATCGGTGGAGCTGCAGAAATATTAAATATCCCTGCTACCACCCTTAACTCAAAAATTAAAAAATTTAAGATTAAACGGGAACACATCCTGAATAAGTAACATTTAATGATAGAATTAAACAAACTGTTTAAAAAAGTTGCGGCAGTAAAGCACGTCAATAAAACGATCGTGCTCATCATGCTATTTGCGATTTTCAGTTTAATGCTCACTAAGAGCAGCAATACTTCAGCCAGAAATCAGGTAGACAGTCTAAATCCCGCAGATTCTCTTCAAAAGCTACAGCGACTTTTGGCTGATTCAAAACGCGATACAAACCGCATCCAATACCTGCTAAAAATTGCCGATCATTTCATCAATCAACAGGAAGACCAAAGCATAAATTTAGCGAGGGCAATGCCTTATCTGCAAAAAGCCCGTATTTTAAATGATCAACTTAAATCCCCAAACTGGGAATTCCGTACCCTTATGGCTTACGCCCGGTTTTTGAACAAAAAGCATTTAAGAGTGCAGCAGGCACTCACCTATGAAAAGGCAATCGCTGTTGCACAAAAAACCGGCAACAAGCGCTTTGAAGCCATCGCATGGTATTCGTATTACATTAATGTTCCCGATACCGTTTCGGATTATAAAAACAAAACATTTTACAACCGGGCAGCTACCGCACATGCCTTATATAAAGAAATTGGCACCTCATTCCAGGAAAAATACAGAGAGGCAACGCTCCTAAAAACAATGGCAGATTTCCATTTGGAGGAAGAAAAATTTGATTTATCCATAAAAGAGCTTTTTGAGGTTATAGCGCTGGATAAAAAATTCAAACTTCCCGATCTGCCAATGGCCTATGATCTGCTTTCGGCAGTTTATGAAAGAAAAGGAGAACTCAGTAAGGCATTGAATTACGCATTACTGAGTGTAAAAACGGCACAAAACAACCACGAGGAAGTGCTCGGCACTTATTTAAACCGGGTAGGCTCTGCCTATGAGGCCATGGGTAAAGCTAAAGAAAGCATTGCCTGGTACCGTAAAACCCTTGATGTTAACGATAAAAAAGATCCTTTCCGCTTTGTTACGGCTTATTCCATTACGAGCCAAATGATCAAACTGGGTGAAGCCAAAAAAGCATTGGCCATACTCGAAAAAACCTGGAGCGAGGTTAACAATCCATCAAGTGGGCATGAATATTTTATGTTTCTGGCATTTGGCGAATGTTATGCTGCGCTAAAAAAGTACGATCTGGCTAAAAAGTATTTCAACAAACTACTAGAAGACAATACATTACAAACATACTCTAACCCTTTCCAAACTTCAGTTTTCTTCTCTGTAAGCGAATTTTACTTTGCCCAGAACAAATACGAACTAGCGTTACAGTTTGCAGAAAAAGCAAGGGAAAACCAGATCAGTATGACCTTGCCAAGGCAGATCCGCTTAAATGAAATTCTTTACAAAATAGATCTATCTACAGGTCGTCCAGCGGAGGCAATTATCCATCTGCAAACCTTTCATAAGCTTAGAGATTCGATGCTTAGCCAGGAGAATTTAAACACCATTGAGCGATTGAAGATTGAATTCCAGGCCTCACAGAAAGAGAATGAAAATGAAATCCTCAGGAAGAAATCGCAATTACAAAGTCAGGAACTTAACCGCATTCAGTGGATCAAGAACGCCACTATCGCCGGGCTGGCTTTTTTAACTATCGTGCTTGTTTTAATCTATGGCAGGTTTCGGTTAAAAAAGAAACTTCATGATACTCTGGTAAAGAAAAAAGCAGATATAGATCTTGCCTACGCTGAACTCGAGCTAAATATTCAACAAAAAAATAATCTAATTGAAGAGAAGGAAAGCTTAATTAAGGAAGTGCACCATCGGGTTAAAAACAACTTGCAGTTAACAATGAGTTTACTGAACAGCCAAAGTTATTACCTGGAAGATTTATCGGCAATTGAGGCCATAAAAGAAAGTCAGCACCGGCTGAAAAGTATTGCATTGATTCATCAAAAGCTTTACCAAACAGAAAATCTGGCGACCATTAACATTCAGCCTTATATTGTAGAATTGGTTGAATATTTAAAGGAAAGCCTGAACGATGATAAAAAGATCAGCTTTGAATTGGATATTTTAAATCTCGAACTGGACATTTCGAAAGCTGTTCCGCTTGGCTTAATTATTAACGAGGCAATTACCAATATTTTCAAATATGCTTTTCCTAATAGTCATGGCGGAAAAGTGATCATTAGCCTAAAAGAATGCCAGGCAGATCATTATAAACTGTTTATTAAAGATAACGGCATCGGATTACCCGCCGATTTTGATTATGAACAATGCAACACACTGGGCATTATTTTAATGAAGGGACTGAGTGCCCAAATTGATGGTGTTTTTACGATGGAAAGCAAAGATGGTGTTTCGTTAAGCTTAATTTTTATAAATAGAGGTGAAGATTTATTGCTGTTGAAAGATTAATTGAAGATGAGGACAGAAAAAATTCTAATTGTTGAAGATGAATTTATCGTTGCGCACGATCTGCAGATGATTTTGCAGCGTGCCGGCTACAAGGTTGTTGGCATTGCCGATTCTGTTAAAAATGCACAGGCCCTACTGGAAAAACACCAGGTAGACCTGGTTCTTTTAGATATTTACCTTAAAGGCAGGTTAACCGGCATTGATCTGGCTTACGATTTGATGAAAAGCCAGATCCCATTCATTTATATCTCTGCAAATTCGAATGAAAAAGTGCTGGAGGCTGCAAAATCTACCTGCCCGTACGGGTTTATTGTTAAACCTTACCGTGAGCGGGACATTTTATTAAGCATTGATATTGCCAGGTACCGTAAGGAAAATAGCAATAACATGAAGATGAGCAGTGAGCGCTTTATGCAGGATTTCATTGTAGATATTTCGATGAAATCGTTAACCTGGCAAAAGAAAATTTTAGCCATTGCAGCTGCCTTTCAGCCATATATTCCTTTTGATTTTATTGCACTTTCTGGTATTGCAAAAGATGGAAAACGATATAGCGAAATTGGAATCACCAGAAAAAATTTTGACCAGTACGACTTATTTACAGCAAATGAGTTCTTAAAATACGCGGGTTTAAGCAGGGCAGAATATGATACCATCAATCAACTGGTACCCGAAACAACAGCCGACGCCATTTACATTGGTGATGATTTTGAGGGGGTAAAAAAGGCTGCCCCCATGAAAAATTTAATCGCCACCACTTATCATCTTTATTCCAATCTGGTAAAAACATTCTACCTGGAAAATGGCGATCAGATCAGCTTTTCGTTTTACAGTAGAACCGAAAACATTTACCAGCCCGCACACATGGAGCTGCTTAACTTTTTATCAGGCACTTTAGAGAAAAAGTTGGTCCATATTATCGAGCTTGAAAAAGCGGGAACGGAAACAGTTTTACATCAGGAAAGCGGTAACTATCCTGTAGCGAAAAAAAATTTTGAAAATATTATTGGCAAAAGTACTGCTTTGCTCAGTGTTTTAGACAAGATAAAAATTGTTGCACCAACTGATACATCTGTATTGATAACCGGGGAAAGTGGGACAGGAAAAGAAGAAGTTGCCAAAAGCCTCCACCGCTTATCGCATAGAAGCGCAAAGCCAATTGTGGCCGTAAATTGTGCTGCACTACCTGCAGATTTAATTGAATCCATTCTATTTGGTCATGAAAAAGGCTCGTTTACAGGTGCTGTGAACACCAGAATCGGAAAATTTGAAGAGGCAAACGGTGGCACCATCTTTCTCGATGAGATCGGAGAAATGCCCTTCGATCTGCAGGCAAAGCTTCTCCGAGCGTTGCAGGAGAAAGAAATTGAACGGATTGGTGGCAAACAACCTATTAAAGTCGATTTAAGAATAATTGCTGCAACAAACCTCAATTTAGAGAAAGAGATTGCAAAAGGCAGGTTTAGGTTGGACCTCTTCTATCGTCTTAATGTTTTTCCAATCCACGTTCCTCCGCTTTGTCGACGAAAGACCGACATCCCGCTATTGGCAGAATACTTTGTTCAGAAACATGCAAAAGCAGTAGGTAAAAACATTACCGAAATTCCAACTGATTTTATGGATCGGCTGATGTTATATGATTGGCCTGGCAATATCAGAGAATTGGAACATGTAATGTTGAGGAGTGTACTGCTTTCATCGGATGGAAAACTTAATCCCGATCATTTGGAACTTGGAGTTAAAATTGAAGAACCGCTTTCGCAAAATGGAATAAAAACGATTATTGACAATGAAAGAGACCATATCATCAGAGTTTTGGAGCTCTGCAAAGGTAAGGTTGCAGGCAGCGGCGGTGCGGCAGAATTATTGGGCATTCCGGCAACTACTTTGAGTTCTAAAATTAAAAAACTGGATATAAAACGTTAGTGACATTTAGTAAATCGACGATATATCATGAATTCCAAAAACCAACTCATACAATAAAACACTGATAAACAAAAACTTAAGGATTGGTATTTTTCTTGTCTTGAACAGACTGTATTAATCAAAAAGAGACCTTTGTTGGCCGTTGATTTATATCTAACGCTCGCCCGATATAGAAAATGAAACAGAAAATCTTAATTGTAGAAGATGAATTTATTGTAGCCAACGATCTTAGGATTATGCTCGAAAAAGCTGGCTATACAGTATGTGGGATAGCACCATCGGTGGTAAAGGCGCTTGAGCTGATCGCAGCGAAAGAACCCGACTGGATACTGTTGGATATTTTTTTGCAGGGCGACAAAACGGGAATTGATCTGGCTGGCCAGCTTACCGAAATGGGAATCCCTTTTATTTATATTTCCGCAAACACCAATCAGGGGATTTTAGAAGCCGCAAAAGCAACCCTGCCCTATGGCTTTTTGGTTAAACCTTTCCGCGAAAAAGACCTGATGGTAATGTTGGATATTGCCCGTTACAGACATGAACAAAACCTGAAATATAACCATCATAAAGAGCCACCACTACATAAACAGATTGAACATATTGCGCAAAAGCAGGAACCGGTTTCGCAGCGTTTGAAACAGATCAGTGCGGCGATGCACCCCGTTGTACCTTTCGATTTTCTCTGGATTACCAGATCAAAGCCACGCACAACAACAAAAGATGTTTACATCAGCCGCACTTTCGATGGAACGTTCAATATCTTCAGCACCGACGCTTTACTGAAAGAAACCAATATTTCAGATCGTGATTTTAAAACCTGGAACAGCACAGCGCTTGCCCATAATGGGAAACCAATCTTTAACGGATATGATTTTCGGAAACTGAGAATGGAAAGTCTATCGGTACAGGCGCTTTCAGACCATTACAAGCTTGAATCGGCCCTGATTACCGAAGTCGAAAGAGACGGGGATGTATTTCAGTTCGTTTTTTTCAGCCAGCTTTCAGATATCTACACAAAAGTTCATTCGGGTATTATCGCCCAATTTAAGAAAAGCCTGGAGCTCATTATAGCTAAAATTATTTTAAGTAAGGATAGCATAGCTCAAACTCCAGCTATGGGCTTACCTGTAGTTGAAAAGCCAATTATCAAAAAAGAACAAGCTATAATATTCCAAAAGGATCTTAATGGCATTATTGGTAACAGTGCTTTACTGCACGCCGCATTTAAGAAACTGGAACTGGTGGCACCCGACGATACTTCGGTGCTTATTTTGGGTGAAAGTGGTACCGGAAAAGAAAAAATCGCCCAGACCATCCATAAATTATCTCCCCGTAAAAACAAACCTTTAATTACCGTAAACTGTGCAGCTTTACCCTTAACGTTAATAGAATCGGAACTTTTCGGACATGAAAAAGGAAGTTTTACAGGCGCGAACGAAAAACGCATCGGCAAGTTTGAACAGGCAGACGGAGGTTCGATTTTTCTGGATGAGATAGGTGAACTTCCCTTAGAAGCCCAGGTAAAACTATTAAGGGTGCTCCAAGAAAAAGAAATTGAACGTTTGGGCGGAAATTATACCAAAAAGATAAACGTTAGGATCATTACAGCCACCAACAGAAATCTGGAGAAAGAAGTTGCAGAAGGCCGTTTCCGCCTTGACTTATATTACCGCTTGAATGTTTTCCCGATAGAATTACCTGCGCTGAGAGACCGAAAAGAAGATATACCTGCTCTGGCTGCTTATTTTATTGACAAATATGGCAAAAAAGGATCGTCATCAGTTACTTCAATATCTACGGATGCATTGAATGAAATGCAGGATTATCACTGGCCTGGAAATGTAAGGGAATTGGAGCACCTGATAGAAAGAAGTATGCTGTTAACTGAAGGGGAAATGATTACTAAAGTTGAACTTCCCAATTCGACATCCGTTACAGGTTTTTCTGGAGATGATCATTTCAAAATCAAAACCATGGAAGAAATGGAGAGAGAGCATATTATGAGCATTTTGCAGCTGTGTAAAGGCAAAATATTTGGCCCGGGCGGCGCGGCAGAAATCCTGAATATCCCTTCCACGACATTAAATTCTAAAATTAAAAAACTAGGGATAAAATTTGAATTTGTTAAGTAGGGCTTTAGGTTTTAGTCGGTAGTCTTGAGTCTGGAGTCGATTAAGCGCTGTGATTTAGGTTAAGATAAATCGTCATATCGACTTTAGTGCTCCAAGGAACTCCTTTGGAGGAGAGATCTTTAAACTATGTAAAAGATTCTGTTTCGCAGCGCCTCGCCACTGCTATATAAACCATTTAGCCATTACTTTTTACTGCAATTTCTTATGCGGAATTTTGGTATCTGATAAATCGATCTGCATTTCCTGCTTCCTGATTATCTCATCACTAAATTGCTTTTCCTTGCGGATTTTGTGAAGTTCTTGCCGCTGGATATGATAAATATCTTTTAAGATATGGTTATAAACTTCCATCTCTGCATTTTCGATTGCTTCGCACTCCATCGATTCGAGTCTTCTGGAGGTATGGTTTAAGCTGTTCTCTAGTTCATTTTTCAAACCATTTACCAATCCGATTCCTTCAATTTCCTGTGCGTAGTTTTCCCTTAAGCGGTTTAATGAAACATTTAACAGTCGCTGTTTAATGCTGGCCTCTTGCTGCTCATCAGGTACCAGTGGATCAATTTCGTAAATGTTGATCGCCTTGATGATATAAGGCAAAGTAAGCCCTTGAAAAACCAGGGTAACCAAAATAACCACAAACGTGATGAAGATGATCAGGTTACGGTGTGGAAAATTAATGTGGGCAGCAGTAGTAATGGGCAATGAGAGTGCCGCGGCTAAAGAAACTACTCCCCTCATTCCAGCCCAGCCGATAATTAACGGGCCTTTCCAGCCTGGGTGGGCTTCAGTCCTTCTTACCCTGGCAGATAGCCACCTTGGTATAAAAGCTACGGGATAAATCCAGGCGATACGGAGTACAATTACAAGTGCACTAATAATCAGTCCATAACTAAAGGCTTCCCAAATTGAATAACCTTCTAAGCCGGCCATTATGATCGGTAATTCCAGTCCGATCAAAATAAATACCAGGGCATTTAGGATCATGGTTAAGGTTGCCCATACATTGATGGCCTGCAAGCGGCTTTGCCCATCTACAAAAATTTCGTGCGATCGGTATGATAAAAACAAACCGCCGCTTACCACAGCCATCACACCCGAAAAATGGAACTGCTCAGCAGCCAGATACATAAAATAGGGCGAAATTAAAGTGATGGCAGCATCGATGCTGGGTGTAGTAGGTAAAAACCGATGGATAAGATATAATACGTGAGCCACGGCCAATCCGATTACAATGCCCATAACAGTACTTAAGAAAAAGTCACCTGCTGCATTTGAAAGCGAAAACTGCCCTGTAATTACCGCAGCTAAGGCAAAACGGAGCACAATTAAACTTGAGGCATCGTTAACCAGACTTTCGCCCTCCAAAATGGTGTTAATCCGTTTTGGCACTTTAATATTCTTCAATACCGATGTTGCCGCAATGGCATCAGGTGGCGAAACAATGCCCCCAAGTAAAAAGCCCATGGCGAGTGTAAAACCGGGAATCATGGAAGAGGTTAAAAATGCAACGGCTACCGATGTGATAATAACCAGACCAAAAGCAAGCAAACTGATCGGCCTGCGCCAGCGCCAGAAATCATTCCATGAGGTATACCAGGCAGCCTCATAAAGCAGCGGAGGAAGAAAAATCAGAAATATAACTTCAGGATCTATAGACATTGGCGGGATACCCGGAATATAGCTGATACCCAGACCGGCAATTACTAAAAATATAGGATAGGAAATTTTTACCTTTTGTGCCAGCATGATCAACAGGAAAGCTGCCGAAAGTAAAATAATGAACTGAAGAAGGGTATAATGCATGGCTTTTTCTCACAAAGAATAAACCACAAATATAATCAACAAATAACCAGTTATTTGAGCTTTAAAAAGGTTGTTATTTCAGCAAAAAAATTAACGATATAACGTAATTTTACTTGGAATAATTGCTGAAATCCGCTAAGCAAACAATAAACGGGTAATGCAATAAGGCAGGAAACTATTGCTCCAGATGTTGGTTTAATCCATACGATTATCTCACCGCCAAAGCACAAATCAAAAATCATTCAGCGATATTTATTTCTCCAAACAACTAACGTAAATTAACGAAATAGCGCAAATGAAAAATCAACAAACAAACAACAAACACCTAAAAACCAAATACTTAACAAAATGGATCACAAATTGTAATAAGTGAGCACGAAACTTAATATACAGTTTAACGATTACCTTTACATCAATTATTAATTTGGGGTAATTCGCAAAAACTGCTTTAAACAATTAAAATTAATCATAAAAAGCTATGAGTACAATTAAAGTAAAAGACGGAACTGAAATTTATTACAAAGATTGGGGAACGGGACAACCAATCGTTTTTCATCATGGATGGCCATTATCTGGAGATGACTGGGATACACAAATGATGTTTTTCCTGAAACAGGGATATCGGGTGATTGCGCATGACCGCCGTGGGCATGGCCGCTCAGGTCAAAGTGCCAATGGCAATGATATGGATACCTATGTAGCCGATATTGCAGAACTAACAGCAGCACTCGACCTGAAAGATGCGATCCACATTGGCCACTCCACAGGTGGTGGTGAAGTAATCCGTTACGTGGCGAAACATGGAAAAGGCCGCGTTGCAAAAGCAGTTCTAATCAGTGCAGTAACGCCGATTATGATCCAAAACGAAAGCAATCCGGAAGGTGTGCCATTGGCGATATTTGATGAAATCCGTCAGGGCACGGGTTTTACCAGAGCCCAATATTTTTACGATTTCCCGGTAGCATTTTACGGATGGAACCGTGATGGCAAAACCGTTCAGGAAGGAATAAAACACAACTGGTGGCGCCAGGGCATGATGGGGTCTGTATTGGCACATTATGAGGGGATTAAAGCATTTTCGGAATCAGATTTCACTGAAGATCTAAAAAGTGTGGAAATTCCGGCATTGGTATTGCATGGAGAAGACGACCAGATAGTTCCTTTTAACCAGGCACCAAGAGCGGCAAAATTGTTGCCAAATGGAAAACTGATCTCTTACCCAGGTTTCCCTCATGGTATGCCTACAACAGAGGCGGAAACAATTAACAAGGATATTTTAGCCTTTATTAAATCGTAAAGTTTTTATAAATCTGTCACAATAAGCTTGTCGAAATGCCTGTAATTTTATAAACAGGTCGTTCGACAAGCTATCATTTATATACTTTCTGAATAGTTTAATAAATTAGCCGGGCCAAAAATGATCCGGCTATCCTATTTATTTTCTTTCGTTAAACACCCCTAGTTCAGCAATAGCGGGCGGGTTATCAAAGTCTGTAATGGTTACCTTTATTTTTTCGCACCAGATGCGCTCGAATCTAAAAATACTTACCTTTTTCTCTCCCTCATTTTTGGCAGCTAAAGCATTCCATTTACCATTTGCATAATACTGTAAACTGTAGGTAGCTTTTCTGTTATTGCCAGCGGTTAGCACCACCATATTGCAGGGAACAGCTTTTTCGAAATTCAGTTCATACCATGGCGATTTTACGGTGTGATTGGACGACCAGCTCGAACCAAAATCATCATCATTGGCAAAATCCATGATATTCATATCATCACCCCAGCTGCTGTTGCTTTTTATGTGCTTGGCGATGTTGCTCGAAATAATCGGTGCAGCGTGCGCAGGAATACGTGGAAGATCTGTAGATTTTTTATAAATCTGGCCCATTTCTTTAAGTGCTGCCAAAGCATTATCGTCTATTAAACCATTTTTACCGGGCGCTACATTGAGAATAAAATTGCAATAGGCACCGTTGTAAGGAATGATGAATTTATTCACCAGCTCAGGTACGTTTTTTACCGGAGTGGTAGGAAAAGACGTTTTCCAGAACCAGTTGGCCTGCAGAGGAAGGCAGGCAAGTGCCGGAAGCTTGTTGTTTTCTTTAGAAATAAACTGGCCTGCGCCCTGCTCATAAGATTTGATATCGGTATAAAATAGCGCCTGTGTAGGATATTTTGCTGCATTTAAATCCATCACCAAACAGTTTGGCTGTATTGATTTAATCAGGTAATAGATATCTTCAAAAGGTACCTGATCATAAGAAATCCTCGACCATGGCGCGTCCCATCCATCGATAATCAACGCTGTGATCTCGCCATAATTGGTGAGCAGTTCGGTAATCTGATCTTTGATCATCTTAATGTGGGCTGGAGTAATCTGGTTTGGGCGGATGCCATGGTGGGTATCCAATATGGAATAATACAACATTACCTTTAATCCGTTTTTGCGGAAAGCATCTGCATATTCCTTAACTACATCGCGCTTTAGTGGCGTGTTCATTACGTTATAGGCTGTAGTTTTGGTATTCCAGATCGGGAAACCACTATGGTGTTTGGTGGTAAGGCAACCATAGGTCATGTTAGCAGATTTTGCAGCTTTTGCCCATTGGTCTGCATCCAGCTTTGGCGATTGGAACAATGAAAGATCGGCATCAGGGTCAGACCAGTCCTGATCCATAAAAGTTGGCATCCCATAGTGGATAAACATACCCAACCCAAGGTCAACAAAATCCTGTTGAAGTTCAGTCAGTGGTTTATTGGCCGATTTTTGCTGAGCCATTGCCGGATAAATAGCTATCGTTCCCGAAACGATAAGCAATAATGATAAAATCCTTTTAAAGGTCATTTCTCTTTTTTTGGTTATGTGATTTGTGTTATTTATTTAAAAGACTTATTGGGTTACAGATACTTATTAATTCCAATCGATCAATTGATCTGGTTTTCATTGAGATCTGCTTTCAATTATTCAAAGCTACAGCCGACATTGAAAGAATTTGTCGAACGAAAACGTAACAGAAACCTAACAAAAGCTTAACGTTATGGTATTTATGAAATAATACGGCTATTTTTAAAGGATAAAATGAAAGATCGTATATATAAGTCAGTAGTATTAGTCAGTTTTCTGATATTGCTTCTGGTACAGCTCAGGTTAACCTATAATTCTTACGTTCTGAGAGACAGGGACTATAGTTTAAAAGAAAAAACGCTGATTAATGATGAATATGGGCGCAGTATATCCGAAGACAAAGTTTATAAGGGCGGCGGAAAGATTATCGATTCGATCCTCTCGAGAAATATGCCCGCGCTTAAACAAGCATACTTAAGCAACAAGAAAGAATTTGTTAAACGCTCGCAAAGCATTAGTAATACACTATTAAAAGACCTGCGAAAAGAAAGTACTATGGACAGTGTTTTCCGCTCGATCGTTAAAAGGAATGGGTTAGATTCCAATCTGCAGTATCTGCTCACTTTCCAGTCAATTGAGATTAACTTCGACACCAATATAGGCGACATCACCGTATTTGACACCAGTACCGATACGTTGTTCAAAGCAGGCCAAAAAACACCGTTTGGCGTTATCATTGATGGTACACTGACTAATCCGAGCGTTCAGAATAGGGTAACTAACCTCTCTGTTAGTGGCAAACTGGTGTACGATTATAGAGTTACCTTTAATCTTTTTGTCGATCCTCCGGGCCGCACCTTAAAAGTTGCCTATCAAATGCTACCAACATTTTTATTGGTTGCGCTTTGCATTATTATTATTGTAGGCATTAATTATTACACCTATATCAGCTGGATGCGGCAGAAAAAAGAAACGGATGTTAAATCTGATTTCCTAAACAGTATTAAACATGAATTTAACACCCCCATTACAACTATATTAGTGGCAAGCAAAAGCCTGCACGAAGATGAGGTGCTCAATGACAGGACACGCGTAAATGCACTCGTAAATATTGTAGAGAGACAGGCACGGCGACTTCACTCCCACATTAACCAGATGCTGGAAATTTCGGAAATCAACAGCAACATTAACCTGGAGGAAACAGATCTTAATTATGCCATTCTTACTTTGGTTAATGATTATAAAATAAAAGTTCAAGAGCCAAATAGTCTTACTTTTGATCCTCATGGCTCGGAAATAATGATCATGATTGATCCTTTTGTGTTTACCACCATGTTACAAAACATCCTCGACAACTCCTTTAAGCACAATCATAGCGATATAAAAATGACTGTGCTCTTCATTACCGAGCATATTGACGGATATACCATCCATATTAAAGATAATGGAAAAGGAATTGAAGACGCGATGAAGGAAAAAATATTTGATAAGTTTTTCCGTGCGGGCAAAGACAATACCGTTTCGGGCCTGGGACTGGGCTTATATTACGTTAAACAATGTATTGATATTCACAGCTGGGAAATCAATGTAAGAACAACATTGGGAAAAGGGACCGAGTTTCTGATTCATATCCCTAAGGAGCAGACCCTAATTAGTACAAATCATTAATCAAAGAATTTTATGAGTTATGATATCGTAATAATTGAAGATGAAATAGACCTGGGCAATGTAATTTCAGAGTACCTGAAATTGAGGGGATTCAGTGTGCTATGGTTCAAAACTGCTTCAGAAGCATTGGCATATTATAGCGCAAACCAGCTTGATAACAAATTGGTTATTGTGGATGTACAGCTACCAGATATGAATGGCTTTGACCTGGCCTCAGAGATGGTAATGATCAACTCCAATCAACCTTTTTTCTTTCTAACGGCACATAACGAAAAACAGGACCGTCTTCGCGGCCTCAAGATCGGTGCAATAGATTATATTTCAAAGCCATTCGAAATTGAGGAGCTGGTGCTTAGAATAGGAAATATCATCAATAAGTTTTCAAGCGCTCCAACTGCACAATCTTTATCCAGTTCAGGATTTATCAACATAGGTGATATCAGGTACCAAAAAGATCAGCTGTTTCTGCGGATGCCCGACAGCAAAGAAGTTTCCTTAACCGTTAGAGAATCGGAAGTATTAGACCATTTGGCTGGCAATATAAATCAGGTAGTTAAAAAGAAAGATATTTTATTGGCGTTATGGGGAAACGACGATTACTTTAATGGAAAAAGCCTTGAAGTTTTTATTTCAAGGCTAAGGCGGCTCTTTAAGGCCTCTGGCCATGTTAGTATAGAAAACGTATATGGCCTGGGCTACATTCTAAAAGTTAAATGATAGCACATTTATTACTTCAAAATTGTGTAGCTGATCTTTAAAGATGCTCATTATTCCATGTAAAAATAGAGAGGTTTATGCTAACGCTTCAAGAAGATACCACCATTTCCTTCATGCGTTCAAATACCCAAGATTTTCCTTCCGCCAAAATTTTACAGTACGCTCAACCGGAGATTCAGCTCAAAACTGCCGTTGGTATAGGCACTTAAGGCCGAGGTCTGTGTGGTGTACATCCCGCTGATCAGGTATTTTCTTTTAAAGTCTACACCAATACCAAATGTGGCATTTTCACTGCTATGGTATACACCCATCAAAAACACCTGTTTGTTTGCAATCCAGGCCTGTGCACTCAGATCAAAGATATTATCGAAGCCTTTCACCCCGCGGTAGGCTACTTTTGGTTCAAGCGCTATCCCCTCCATTCCTTCGCTCAGCGTAATCTTATAACTTATGGCTGTATAAAAAGTGGCCACATCAGCCAGCTTGATCACATCTTTTTTGAAAAAGCTTTTCAGGTTGGGCAGCGACCCCTCAATACTCAGTTTATCTGAAGTATAGGCAATACCGAAATCCCCATCAAGATAGGTTTTCCGGTCATTGTAAAGCCCCACCATCGGGTCGTTCGGATTGCCATAAATATCTGCGTTTTCAAGACGCTGGTTCATGAAACCTACCGACAGGCCAAAATGAAGCTGCTGGTTGTTTGCGTTTAAAGGCAGGTGGTAGGCATAACTGCCCACTATGCGGGTCTGCCGCTGTAACCCCGCACTTTCATTGCTCATGTTCAGTCCTATACCCACTTTACTGAAACCATAGTCGGCGGTGAGATTCTGCGTTACCGGAGCACCCGGAACGTTATCCCAAAGTTTACGGTAGGCCCCGTTTATGCGCAGGCCATTGTTTGCACCTGCAAATGCGGGATTAATCACATAACGGTTGGTATAATACTGTGAGGAAAGCGGATTCAGCTGCGCATGAACACTGGCTGCAGGTATCCATACGGCCAGTAACATCAATAATTTATATAAAGTCTTCATTTGATCTTCTCTTTAATTTAACTAATTTTCCCTTACCAGTGTGATAAAACCCTTTACCCTCATCTTATCTGTACCGAAATCAACAATATAATAATAGGTACCCTCCGAAAGTGCCGTTCCGTTGACTGTTCCATCCCAGCTGTTATCGTACGCCTTTTTACTATAAATGATCCTTCCGGCCTTATCAAATACCTTAACCTCATTGTTCGGATAGTAGTCGATATTCTCGATTACCCACTTATCGTTAAAGCCATCATTATTTGGGGTAAGAATGTTGTTCGCCTTGATTTTTGAAAGATTCTCGGCCACAGTCAGGGTAATGGCCTGGCTCTGGCTGCATCCGCTGCTGTTTGTCGCGGTAACGGTATAAGTAGTGGTTTCTTTTGGTCTAACGGTAAGACTGGCAGCATTTTGACCGCTTAAGATGCCGCTTGCGGTTGCCCATACATAACTTGCAGCTCCTGTTACGGTAAGAATAGCCGTCTCTCCCCTGCTGATATTGGTTCCCTTGTCGCTATTGATAGTGACAAGGGGAAGGGGATTGATCTTGAACACACCGTTGATATAATTAAAAGTATAATTGGCAGATACGCCGCCTATTGGCGAAAGCACATAATCTCCAGCCGCAGAAGACCTGCTTCCGGTGCTGTTTACTGATGGTTTTGTGTCTAGACTGTTTGCATTGTCAGAAAATTTAAAACCGTTGTAGCTTAAAGTAAATACTGGCAGATCGGCTCCCTGGCACATCTGCTTTGCATCTGCAGTTACGCTTAGCACCGCCTTATTAATTGTCAGGTCAGCTGTTTTAAAATCTATAGTGTAATTAGCACCCGCGCTCAAGGTACTACTGACAATAGCATATACGCCTACATTTTCGCCAGCCACACGGCTAAGTGATCCGCTAAAGCTGTCGCCTGTTCCCAATGCCGGGGCAAAAGTATAGGTCAGCGCCGGATCGGCATCTCCGTAAGTTTTGCTCTTGGCAGCGGCAGTTACCGTAATGGTTTTCTTTCCGATGGTCAGATCGGCTCCCGTATAAGTCAAGATATAATTTGCATTTAAAGCCAGGCTGCCCTGGTTGATCGGATAGATACCTACATTTTCGCCTGGCACACGGCTAAGTGATCCGCTAAAGCTGTCGCCCGTTGCCAATGCCGGGGCAAAAGTATAGGTCAACGCCGGATCGGCATCCCCATAGCTTTTATTCTTAGCGGCCGCGGTTACCGTAATGGTTTTCTTAGCAATTACCAAATTTGCCGCTATATAGTTCAGGGTATAATTTGCATTTAAAGTCAGGCTGCCCTGATTGATCGGATAGCTGCCCACATTTTCGCCTGCCGCACGGCTAAGTGATCCGCTAAAGCTATCGCCCGTTACTAATGCCGGGGCAAAAGTATAGGTCAAGGCCGGATCGGCATCACCATAGCTTTTATTCTTAGCAGCAGCAGTTACCATAATGGTTTTCTTAGCGATAGTTAAATCGGCACTACTAAATGCTATGCTATAGTTATTGCTTAGTGCAAGTGTACCTTGATTGATGGCATAAGTACCAATATTCTCACCAACCGCCCTGCTTAAGGATCCAGTAAAGCTATCACCTGTTTGCAGTGCAGGAGCGAAAGTATAGGTCAACGCCGGATCAGCATCACCATAGGCTTTGTTTTTCGCTGCTGCTGTCACCGTTATTGTTTTTTTGCCAATGGTCAGGTCAGCACCAACGTAAGTTATGGTATACTTCCCGTCAAGGGCAAGGGTACCCTGACCAATTGCATAGGTACCAACATTCTCACCAACCGCTCTGCTTAAGGATCCCGTAAAACTATCACCTATTTGCAATGCCGGGGTAAAAGTGTAGGTTAATGCCGGATCTGCATCACCATAGGTTTTGCTTTTCGCTACCGCGGTTACTGTTATTACGGTTTTCGCTTCGATGGTCAGATTGGCCCCGATGTAGGTCAGCATATAGTTTCCGTTCAATGCCAGTGTACCCTGGGTAATGGCATATGTACCAGTGGTTTCACCAGCTGCTCTGCTCAAGGATCCCGTAAAGCTATCGCCTGTTACCAAAGCCGGGGCAAAAGTATAGGTCAGTACCGGATCGGCAGCGCCCTGGATTTTACTCTTCGCTATTGCTGTTACCGTTATTGTTTTTTTGCCAATAGTGAGATTTGCGCCCACATAATTTAAGGTATAATTGCTGTTCAGTGTAAGTGTACCCTGGTTAATGGCATAGGTTCCGATATTTTCACCAGGCAATCTGCTCAATGCTCCCGTAAAAGTATCAGTACCTACCAGCGTCGGGCTGAAAGTATAAGTCAGTGCCGGATCTGCATCACCATAAGTTTTGCTTTTGGCAGATGCGGTTACCGTAATGATCTTTTTGCCTATCACAAAATCAGCTCCTACATAGTTCAAGTTATAATTTGCATTTAAAGCCAGGCTGCCCTGATCGATCGGATAGGTGCCCACGTTTTCTCCTGCCGAACGGCTAAGAAACCCGCTAAAGCTGTCGCCCGTAACTAATGCTGGGGCGAAAGTGTAAGTTAACGCCGGATCGGCATCACCATAACTTTTGCTTTTGGCTACCGCGGTTACCGTTATCGTTTTCTTGCCGATGGTAAAATCCGCACCAACATAGCTTAAAGCATAGTTGCTGCTCAATGCAAGGGTACCCTGAATAATGGCATAATCACCTGCATTTTCACCTGGCAGTCTGCTTAAGCTTCCGCTAAAGGTATCGGCAAAGGCCAGGCCTGATCCGCCAACCGTAAAGGTAAGGAAGGGATCAACACTACCGTATTCTTTCGATTGTGCAGTAGCTGTAACCGTTACCGTCCTTGGATTGATTGTAAAATTTATTCCAGGAGTAAAGGTGATCGCATAATTAGTGCTTAGTGCTAAGGTACCCTGGGTGATGGCATAGCTGCCAACATTTTCTCCTGGTGCGCGTGATAAACTGCCGCTAAAGGTATCGGCGAAAGCCAAGCCAGATCCGCCAAGCGTATAGGTTAGGAAGGGATCAACATTACCGTATCCTTTTGATTGTCCAGTAGCCGTAACCGTAATTGCTCTTTTATTGATTGTAAAATTTGTACCTGCGGTAAAAGTTATTGCATAATTGCTTCCAGCCGAAAGCGTACCCTGGGTAATGGCATAAGTACCAATATTCTCCCCCGCTGCACGGGTAAGTGATCCGCTAAAGCTATCACCGGTAGCTAAAGCTGGTGTAGCGGTAAAGTTTAGCGCAGGGTCTACGTTTCCGTAAATTTTCGAATTTACAGTTGGGTTTATTGTAATTGTTCTAACCGAAATGTTTGCTGTTGTTGATGCGGTTGCATTGCCTAATGTATAATTGCCCGATGCACCACCAGAAATGGTAATGCCCGTAACCGTTATCGGTTTATTTATTCCTACAGCAGCCGATGCAAATGAAGCTCCTGTGTAACTTTCGGTAAATACATCGCCTGCTACACGGTCATCGCTAAGGGTTACCGTTGCAGTTGCAGTCCCGTCGTACAGTTTATTATTCCCGGTTGCTGATACAGTTAATGGTTTTGGTGTAACGGTTAAAGCTGAGGCATTAGCTGCAGCCTGTACAAAATTATAGTTTGCTGCCGTTAGTCCTCCACCATTAATATTATATGAACCAACAGCACTACTTATTGTAGCAGAGCTTGACCAACTAATAGTGCCGGTTGTTGCGGTTGTTATAATTTCCGAATTTACAAAGCCGGTTACTGTTCCTGTTAAAACCGGAACACTTGCCCCATAAACTTTTGATATCGCATTTGAAGTATAAGTTAATGTTGCCTTTAAAACTGTACTCGAGGGTATGTTTATCGTAGCACTATTTGCACCTGCACTTGTTAATATCACATTTCCTAAATTTGTACCAGCGGATGCAGTTGCTTTTAGTCTTACATATACAGTCCCGGACACCGTACCAGAACTACCGATGATGGCAGAAGGACCGAAAGTTGTACCATCGGCACTCACCTCAAAATTGGTGGTTGATGATGGGGTAGCCGTAATTCCTGCCAATAATCCGGTACCGGATACAGTTACACTAGTTGTAGCGGATGCCGTTCCATAAGTAGTGCTTAAGCCCACAGGAAAGTTGGCAGGGGCAGAAATTGTTAGCGCCGATATCGCTATGGTGTATGATACTGATTTATTGCTCGAAAACGCATCAGTACTTTTTACCGTAAAAGTATAGCTTCCTGGTGCAGTGGCCGTTCCCGACAATACTCCAGCAGCACTCAGCGTGATACCTGTAGGGGGCGCGCCGGCAGTAATCGAATAAGTATAAGGCGCTGTTCCGCCCACAGATAAGAAGGTTTGGCTATATGCGGCGCCCAAAGTAGGATTAGGCAAAGTAGCAGGGCTTATTGTAATATCGGCCTGAGCAACATTAATGCTATAAGCCTGAGATTTACTGCCCAAAGATGCATCTGTACTTTTTACGGTAAAGGAATAGCTTCCAGCTGCTGTGGCACTTCCCGACAGTACTCCAGCAGCGCTCAGCGTGATACCTGTAGGCAGCGCACCGGCAGTAATCGAATAAGTATAAGGTAATACTCCCCCGGTAGATGACAGAGATTGGCTATAGGCCGATCCAACCACCGCATCAGGAAGTGTAGCAGGGCTGATGGTGATCACAGCCGGTGCAACAGTAACTGAATAGGCCCTTACCCCATTAAAAGGAGAAATATCGCTTGAGAATATAGAAAAATTAAAGGTACCAGAGGCTGTTGGTGTTCCCGAGATAAGACCTGTGCTGCTGAGCGACAGGCCTGCAGGTAGTGCACCTGCACCAACAAGATAGGTGTATGGCGCTATCCCACCGGTAGAAGACAGTTGCTGGCTATAGGCGACCGTAAGAACCGGATCGGGTAAAGTAACCGGATTGAGTACGACCGTTGGCGCAGCAATCTGTATGTTATATGCGCGTGTGCCAGTTACCGAATTGCCATCAGCAGCCTGGACTGTAAAGTTAAAAATTCCGGCCTGTGAAGGCGTTCCTGAAAGAACACCCGCTGGGCTCAGGGACATGCCTGCTGGCAGACTGCCTGCACTTAACATAAAGGTATAACCCCCTGTACCGCCTGAAGCAGTAACGTTCTGGCTGTAAGCCGCTCCGTATACCGGATTTGGCAATGTTACTGGAAAAAGTGAAATTGGAAGTGTGGCCTGAATACTATTTCCAGTTTGATCTGCTGTAGTTAATGCCGGATCCGCACCCCTGTTCCAATCGTCTGCAGCAGCCAGGTTATAAATATTGCCATCCTGTGCCGAAAGACCATTCTTGTTTAAAACAGGAACAAGTGCGGCTTTATCGGCTGCATTTAATGCAACAGAAAACAACTGTGCGGAAGTGACTTCAACGCCGGCCGAAGTTAAGGTATAGGTAGCGCCACCCTGGCCTTTAACGGTCAGCTTAGTGACATCAATATCGTTGAGCGCACCACTTCTAATAAGAAAGCCGGTTCCGCTCACTACCATCACCCCTGTTGTTCCGTTGTAAGTTGCAGAAGTAATGGCCGGTACGGCTACCCCACTCACCGTAACCGCATTGGTTGCATCTGCATTTAAACTTACGTTGGCCATCCAGCCGTTTGCGGCTGTTAGGTTATAAACAGTACCTCCTGTAGAGGTTGTACCATTCTTATTTATAATCATGCCCAAGGCCGATCTGTCGGTGGCGTTCAAAGTCACGCTAAAGGCTGTTGCGCTGGTAATTTCCACATCGGGACTTGTGAGCGTATAAGTACTACCGCCCTCAGCGGTAAGTGTTAAGGTAGAAATATCGACATCATTGGCAGCACCTGCTTTAGCCTGTAAGCCTGTACCTGTTACGGTCAATGTCCCTGTTGATGCATTGTAAGCTGCTGAAGTAATGGTTGGCAAAGCCAGAGTGGTAAATGGACTGTTCGCACCGTAACTGGTGCCTTCTGAATTAATTGCGTAAGCCCTATAATTGATCAGGGTACCTGCCGGAAGGGAAGAAATCGTAGCACTAAAACTACCCGTACCACTTCCGTTTTGCACCTTGTTGTTCGAAGTTGTTGGAACACCACTGGTTGACCATACAATACCTCTTTCGGTTACAGTGGCACCTCCATCGGCAGTTACATTCCCACCTAATACAGCCGAATTAGTCTGAATAGTGGTAGCCGCTGTAGTACTAACAGTTGGGGCCACTTCTGTTCCGGTAGCTATTCCAACCCTTATATCATCGATCCAATAACCATTATTTGCTTTAAAATATATATCAACACTATTTACGGCCAATGTTCTGGTGAAAGTATTGGTTGTAGTGGTAATTGCGTTCGATCCTCCAACTATAGGAGAATTATCCTGATCCGTTTCGGCTGCTCCTGCAACTTTATTATAGGTAACAATATACCATGGCGGGATAACGATACCAAACTGGCCGTTGTAACTGTTATAGCCTTCGTGCCTAACATACATCGAATAAAAATTAAAAGGCTGTCCATCTGCGCGCTCCAATCTGAAGGTGTCTCCTCCGGCACCAGTTTTCCACAAAGAAGCAGAATTGCCGCTTCCGCCTGTTGCACTAATGCTAAAACCTCCGTTTCCTCCCGAGGTAAGTTTATAATTAACGCCAGCAATAGTAATAACAGCTTGTGTGGCCCAGGGAGAACCCGAAGGCGTTGTTATTGTTGCCCCTGCATTAAAATTATAGGTGGTCTGTGCAAGGCAAAACAGGGACAGGCCAAAAACTAAAAAGATCAGTAAAGAGCCCTTCAATAGATTGAATAATCTCATGAGCGTAATATTTGGTTAAAATGTAGATGATCGGTTGGCTGTAGGTAGTCAGTTTTATTAAGGAAGTAGAGCGTATCGGCAAATAAATGACACAAATAAACAAAATATCAAACAGGAAAGAGATTGCGGCGTTGTAATATTTATAATACAATACAACAATCTTAAAATAGCACCAAAAAAACGTTAGTCGACGGAACAAAAATGTCATTAACTTAAGCCCTTTTAACCACAGATGCGCACAGATAAACACAGATTTCAATCGTCACATTGTCCCTCACCTGGTCTTAGCGTCTCCAATGCTATTAAGTTAAGCTATTTATATGTTTGGTGCAACCTGCTTTTATTTTGCCGAACTTTAATTTTGGGAAAGCTTCTTGTTGGCTTTACCGCAACTACAGTTTTAGAAATTTGCTCTATTAGCTGTTTAATTATTGTTTTCAGTTTTGATCCCATTACTAACTCAATTAGGCTGTTCCTGACAAATCTGAA
>NZ_CAKKMS010000009.1 GCF_918698245.1 Pedobacter sp. Bi126
ACGTACTGAACTATTACGATGATTATGATTTTCCGGGCAACAGTTTTGGCCTCCCTACAGGCAGCCAGGCTCCGGCAGCACGCACCAAGAGCCTGCTTACGGGCAGCAAGGTGAAAAACCTGGGTACGGGAACGATGCTGCTTACGGTAAATTACTACGATCTTGAAGGGCGTGTGGTGCAGCGCAAAAGTGACCACCATATGAACGGTACCGATGTAGTGGACAATACCTATAACTTTAGCGGTGAGCTTACCGCGAGTACCCGCACGCATACCGCAAACGGAACGGCAACAACAATAGGCAACCGTTACGAATACGACCATATGGGCCGTAAAATCGCTACTTTTGAAAACATCAACAGCCAGGGAGAGGTGGCACTGAACCACCTGGAATACAACGAGATCGGGCAACTGAACAAAAAGAACCTTCATAACGATACCCAGGCGACCACTTTTGCCTATAACGAGCGCGGCTGGATGAAGAACAGTACATCCGATCAGTTCAGCATGGAGCTAAAATATAACGATGGCACTTTACCACAGTTCAATGGCAATATTTCCGGTCAGAGTTATACCAACGGTGCATCAAATGCTTTCAGCTATGCCTACGACATGCTGAACAGACTGACAAATTCTACAGCAGGCAACAGCCTGGGCGAGGCCATTGCTTATGATGTAATGGGCAATATCAGCAGTTTGACCCGAGATAATTTTGGTACGAACAGTTATACGGTTTACGAAGGCAACAGGCTTAAAACGATCAGCGGTTTTACCAATAGCAATTATGATTATGATGCCAACGGCAACCTGAAGAGTGACAGTCAAAAGAATATTACTTTAGGTTATAATTTCCTCAACCTGCCACAAACAGTAAGCGGGAGCCAGAATCTGAATTATACCTACAGTGCAGCTGGTGCAAAACTGAAAAAACAGAATGGAGCAACTACTACTGATTATGTTGGGGGCATCCAGTACACCAATGGAAATATAGATTTTATCCAGACGGAAGAGGGGATTGCGCGCAATAGCACAGGAAGTTACAGTTATGAATATAACCTGAGCGACCATCTGGGCAATGTGAGGGCTACTTTCTATAAAAACCCCAATACTGGACAATTAGAGGTACTGCAACGCGACGACTACTATGCATTTGGACTGAGAAAAGACCCAGTTGCAAAAGCGGGGCTTAACAAGTATCTTTACAATGGCAAAGAGTTGCAGGAAGAGTTAGCGCAGTATGATTACGGCGCTAGGTTTTATGACCCTGTAATTGGACGTTGGAATGTGATTGATCCACTGGCAGAGAAGATGCGGAGACATTCACCCTATAATTATGGTTTCAACAACCCGATAAGGTTTGTAGATCCGGATGGAATGATGCCATTTGATGATTACCACTTTGATGTAGATGGAAAACTAGACTATGTTGTTCAAACAAATAAAGATGATAAATTTATCCAGGCAGACCAAAATGGTAACAATAAAGAAATATCTTCATCTGAGCTTACTAGCGGTATGCAAGTAGAATATCGTTCAACTAAGATTGGTTTAGGTTTAGGCAGCTTGTCATTTGATAGAGGCGTTTATGACCCAAATGGAGCAAATATAGATGGAATGGCGACCGGGATTGGCATTATGGGTGCTGGTGGTGATTTGTTGTCTAAATCAAACGCTAGTTTTAGGATGACTAATGGTTTATACAATGGCTCTGGATTTAGCCCAAGAATATATTGGAATGGTTGGGGTGGAGGCAGTGTTGCCCAAATTACAACTTATAGTTTGTCGAAGTTTGGAACCAATTTATCTACTGCATCTGGTGCTGTAGGTGTAGGCTATGGTGTTTATCAAATTTATAACGGTAAACAAACCCTCATGACTTATCCAGATGTTGCGGTTGGAGCCGCTGGATTAACAGCAAGCGCAGCAGGGTACTTTGGAGGAGCGGCGGCAAGTGCTTGGATACCTGTTGTTGGCGAGGCGGCGGCACTTTATGGGGCTTCTAGATTATTATGGGATGTTTCCTTTAGTTTAGGACAAAATTATGGCCCAAGTAAATGGTATGGAACTGATCACACTAAATGGTTTAAGTAGTAGCATATGAAATTGTTTTATTTGATTTGGGCTGATGCAATTTTGAGTTTTAAAAGAAATAATCCAAAACGAAAAGATTGGAAAATAACATTGCTTTTATATTTGAGTTTCATCTTTGCGCTTAACTTTTGGATTTTACTCCTATGGTTGAAATTTTTTAATATACTTATAATCGAAATGCCAAAAATCAGGTTGTTCCCAGGAGATATCTTGAATGACTTTTTAGGATTTGTAATAGTGTTCGTTTTACCTTTTATTATAGCCAATTATTTATTGATTTTTTATAAAAACAGATATCAAGATATCGTAAATAAATATAAAAATTACAACTATAAATATGCTTTAATATATAGTTTGTCAATAATAGGCATGACCGTGTTTTCCGCTTTTCTGTATGGATTTTTAACAAGCTAACTTATCTTTCAATAAGTAAAATTGTGGCAAAGCCTAGCAGAAATGTTGGGCTTTGTTATTCTAAATCAAAATGAATCAGTAATCTGCCCACGCTGGTGCGAGCGTGTCGCTCGTATCAATATAATATCCAAAGCCTGGCAGTTTAAAAGCTTGCCAGGCTTTGTTATTTCTGTAGGAGTTCTAGTTTAAGGAGCCTTGCTTTAATTGCTCCATAGGTGCGGGAATGTAGTTTGGCGAGCTGGGTAATCTTAGCGCCATCGTTGAAACGTTGTGCCAGCAATGCATCTTCTTCTACACTCCAGGCTAAACCCTGGTTTCCTCTTTTTGGCGAGGGCTTCGAGTCGATTAATGGCGAAGAATAATGCCCTGATGATTTCGGGCTATCTGCAGGGAACACCCACGCTGGTGCGAGCGTGTCGCTCGTATCAATATATACCCAAAGCCTAGCAGAAATGTTGGGCTTTGTTATTTCTGCAAGAGTTCAAGTTTAAGCAAGGGTCAAAGAAAAAACGAATCAATAAATGAAAAAGTATTATTTTTTTTTAATTGTGGTAGTCCCCTTTTCTGGTCTTAGCGTCTCCAATGCTATTAAGTTAAGGTTTTTTGGATTTTGAGATAGTTTTTTTTAGTATATTTATATACAATCAAAAAAGATACATGAGTTTAATTTCCAGCAATATTTCCAAGGAGAAACATATCGTTTCTCCTAAAAAAAACATGTGATTTTATTCAAAAAAATCCTACCCCTGAGAAGTATATTACCAAAGCAAAGTTTTTCATCAGAAAGCGCTCACTTACCTTTCCTATCGTAGTTACCTCAATTTTGAATCTATTCAAGGAATCTGTTGAGTACAATATTTCAACTCTATTGCCCAAATTCAAAGTCAAAACAGTTACTGGGGCAGCTTTCTCACTGGCTCGTTATAAGGTCGAAATTTCATTTTTTAAGGATCTGAACAGCATACTTGTGGATTTTCATCAACGACACTATGTTAGACGTTGGAAAGGCTTTCAGTTGATCGCCGGCGATGGCTCAACGGTCTCGCTGCCTGCATCACCGGGTATAAAAAAACACTTTGACGTTTATTCTGAAAATGAAAATGGTGCCAAAAGTTGTCTTGCCCAATTGTTTATGCTTTTTGACATCAACACAAAGACGGTATTGGCGAGTCGGATAAGCGAGATGAAGAACTCAGAGAGAACTCTTTTCAAGGATTGCCTAAACAACCTTGCCGTCAATAAGGCTATTTTTATCTTAGACAGGGGATTTGGTTACTTCAATATATTCAAGAGGCTTATCGAAGAGAAAAGTGACTTTTGTATCAGGGTTAGCTCATCGAATTCTACCTTTGCCAAACAGGTAATGAATAATCCATCTGAGGATTTTATTACGGAGTGGCAACCAAGTTTAAGGGAAAAAAGGACCTGTGCCGAGCATGGGCAAGATTGCGAACCCATAAAAGTAAGAGTTTCGAAAATCAAACTAACAACAGGTGAGATCGAACTATTGATATCCTCACTTGAGCCTAAGAATATCAGCTTAGCAGATATTAACCAGCTTTATACGCTCAGATGGAGGATTGAAGAGGGTTTTAAAAAGCTCAAGCCCAAAATGAAACTCGAGCAGTTTGGTAGCCGTAAGCCAGAAGGCATAAACCAGGAATTTGAGGCCCATATTTTCATGATGAATCTCGTTGCTTTACTGGGGATTACCGCACAGGACAAGATTGAAAAAAACATGGATAAAAGAAGATACGGTTATATCTTCAACTGGCAAAATGCATTCAGATTTGTTAGGAACAGCCTAATTGAGTTAGTAATGGGATCAAAACTGAAAACAATAATTAAACAGCTAATAGAGCAAATTTCTAAAACTGTAGTTGCGGTAAAGCCAACAAGAAGCTTTCCCAGAATTAAAGTTCGGCAAAATAAAAGCAGGTTGCACCAAGCATATAAATAGCTTAACTTAATAGCATTGTTAGCGTCTCGCCAAGACCACCCTTGCTCTACCGATTATAACCTAAAATGATTAAGCGAATACAGTTGAACCTAAAGACATTAAAAAGACACATTATAAGAAGCTTAATTAATAGCTTTGTAAGCCAGCATATTTCATTTTACACTCCTTTTCCTTTTCAATTTAAAAAAACTTAATTTACGTTCGTCACGCCAAAACCCAATAATATCACTTCATTTCGATCGTTCGTCAAAAATATTGGGAAATTTATTAATTTCTTTGCATTTTACAGCCTTATCTCATTTAACCTAAAATGTGCTAAATAAATTAACGTTTACAATGAAAATAAATACATCTAAAAAGCTTAACGCCTACACCCTTACCGAGATTCTGATTGTTCTGGCTATTATTGGCATATTGATCCTTTTAGCACTGCCTAACCTAATGCCTTTGATTACGAAAGCAAAAACTACAGAGGCAAAAATGCAGTTGGAGCATGTGGCCAAACTAGAGCAGAGTTATTTTTACGAACATTCGAAATATTCGACAGATCTGCTTGAGATTGGATTTATCCAGGAAAAACTAACTTCTGATGCAAAGGATGGCAAAGCGAACTACAAAATAGAAATTACTGCCGCCTCTAATAATACCTTTACCGCTAAAGCTACTGCTGTAGCTGATTTTGATGGCGATGGAACTTACAATGTTTGGCAGATAGACCAGGATAAAAACTTAAAAGAAATCGTTGCAGACTAATGTTTTTGTTGCAGGGGGGGATTTTTATGGTGTTAGCGGGCATGCTTTATCAGGATTTAAAATACAGGGGGATTTATTGGTGGATGTTTCCTATACTTTTGCTGCTTTTGGCAATCGGTACCGTACAGATACTTGGTTTTTCCGAAATGATTGCGCAGGTAGTTAAAAGTTGTCTTTTTTTAGGACTACAATTTTTAGCCTTAACGGCCTACATTTCGATCAGGCAAAAAAAACTCACCAATGTATTCAATGGTTTTTTTGGCCTTGGCGACTTATTGTTTTTATTGGCCATATCTTTTGGTTTTTCCTTTTTAAACTATGTGCTTTTTTATCTTTTAAGTTTGATGATGGTGGTGCTTTTTACGGCGATTTTTGGTCATCACACTCAGGCACACGGAAAAAAAATTCCTTTGGCAGGTTATCAGGCCTTGCTGTTAATGATACTCATGGCGGTGAGTTGGTATAAGCCAGTTATAAACCTGCTTTCAGACGAGAACTTAATCAATCTGCTCAGTTATGGAAGTTAGACCAGAAATCCTCGGGCTCATATCCAAAGAGTTTGCCATGGAGTACCGGGTATTCCCAAAAGAACGTGGGGTGAATGGCGATCTGGTACTGTGTTGGGATGGCGTTGGCGATAGCAACCAGCTTACAGATGAGCTCCAGGTGATGCTGGGCTGCGGTATATCATTATTGCCTATAGATCAGCAGGAGATCAGCAGATTACTTTCCAAACATTATCTGGGCGATGTATCAAAAGGAAGTGCTGAAAAAGAAGTTTCGGTAATTACTGCAGGTGATGATTTTTTAAATGTTTTAATTGAAGAAGCCAGGCGATTGAAAAGCAGTGATATCCATATCGAAACTTTCGAAAAACGCTCGAGGGTTAGGGTAAGGATAGATGGGATGATGATTGAACGGTACCAGATAGAAAAGAAAGACTATCCGGCATTGATCAACAAAATCAAGATCATGGCCAACCTCGATATTGCCGAAAAACGTTTGCCTCAGGATGGAAGGATCCAATTCAGCTCTGCACGTTTTACTTCTTTTGATATCAGGGTTTCGGTACTGCCTACCCTTTACGGCGAAAAAATCGTGCTCAGGCTATTGAACAATAGCAGTACCGATATTGATCTGAGTACCTTGGGCTTATCAGAACAGGATATGCGTAATTACATGGAAGGCGTTCAGCGCCCGAATGGCATTATTCTGATCAGCGGGCCTACAGGATCGGGAAAAACAACAACACTTTATGCTACGTTAAAGCTTTTAAATAAAAGTACAAGAAATATTCTCACGATAGAAGACCCGATAGAGTATACACTTGAGGGCGTAAACCAGGTACAGTTGAGAGAAAATATCGGGCTTGGTTTCGCGGCCACCCTGCGTACCTTTTTAAGGCAGGATCCGGATGTGATCATGGTAGGAGAGATCCGTGATCCCGAAACAGCAAATATGGCCATAAGGGCTGCGCTTACCGGCCACCTGGTGCTGTCGACCATTCACACCAATTCGGCATGGGGAACCGTATCCCGTTTGATGGATATGGGCATACCAGGCTTTCTGGTGGCCAATACACTCAATACAACTGTTGCCCAAAGGCTGGTGAGGTTGCTCTGCCCTAAATGCAAAAAAGAAGAAACCGTTACTGAAGGGCTTTATCCGAGGCAGTTTAGACCGCCAGAGAAAGTTACCTCGCATTTTGTTGCCACAGGCTGCTCACACTGTTACTATACAGGTTATAGTGGAAGAAAGGCTGTGTACGAAGTGATCCCGATTGATGCAGACCTCTCTCAGGAAATCAGAAAAGGAAATATGGCCATTGAAACGATACTTGAAGAGAAAGAAATCAGTACACTTTCTAAAAATGCTTTTGCCCTGTTTGCCGATGGACTCACCTCCATGGAAGAAATTTACCCTTTATTACTCGCTATCTAAATGAACAATAAAAACGTATTAAATGTGCTGATCGGCATGGCCCTTTTGCTCTTAAGCCTGTCGGGTTTAACGGTATCAGCACAGGTTACCACTACAGCAGACCGCCTAAAGGCAATTGAAGAACGCTTAAGGAACCTCTCGGTAACGGTGCCGGGATTAAACCAGCCCGTTCAACTGTCCATGTCGGGCGCTTCTGCGCAGGAGTTTTTAAGGGCCCTGGCGCAATCGAACAATTTGAACATCAATATCGATCCTCAGCTCAATTTTAAGGTTTATACCAATTTCCGTAACGAAACGGCCATGAACGTGATATTGTTCATGGCAAAAGAATACGATCTGGATATCAATCTCATCGGATCGATTATGTCGGTTACGAAAGTACAGGTACCAAAGCCTGCTGTAGTACCGAAAGATTTCCGGGTAAACTATAATGCATCGAATGAATACCTGGGTTTTGAACTCAATAACGATACGCTGAGCCAGGTAGCCAAAAAAATCAGTCAGCTTTCGCAGAAGAATGTGGTGGTTCCGGTAGCACTGATGGGTAAAAAAGTAAGTGGTTTTATCGCCGCTGCACCTTTTGAGGTTGCGTTAGAAAAACTGGCTTATGCCAACGAGCTCAAAATGAACAAAACCAATGATGGGGTTTTTATTTTCCAATCTCTAGGCGAAGGAGAAGAGCTTTATGTGAACGGCGATAATGCAACCGCTGTAAAACGGGGCAATAAGGGCGCTGCACAAAGCGGTCCTTCTAACTTCAGCTTAAACGGGAAAAAAGATGCACAGGGCAACCGTACTGTAAGTGTTGATGCCCTAAATACACCTATATTAGACCTTATAAAATCGGCTTCGAGCGAGGTGGGTGCCAATTACTTTATTTATTCAGACATTAAAGGTACGGTGAGTACCAGGCTGAGCGGTATCGGTTATGATACTTTTCTCACCGCTTTACTTCAGGGTACCGAATATACCTTTAAAAAAGATGGAGGTGTTTACCTGATCGGTGACCGTAAATTAGAAGGCCTGCGGGCAAATCGAATTGTGCAACTGCAGCACCGCTCGTTGGATACCATCCAGATGATGATTCCAAATGAGTGGAAGAGGGGTGTAGAGATTAAAGAATTCCGCGAACAGAACACCTTGTTGCTTTCAGGATCTTCCCCTCAGGTAAATGAAATCGAGAATTACATTAAACAGATTGACCGGGTGGTGCCTATGGTACTGATCGAAGTAACATTGGTTGATGTTAGAAAAGGTAAATCTGTTAAAACAGGTATTTCGGCCGGGGTTTCGGATAGCGTTCGGACGGGAGGTACGATATTGCCGGGCATCGATTATACTTTTGGGGCAAATTCCATCAACAATTTTCTTTCCAAACTCGGTAGAAATGGTGCGGTAAACCTGGGTAGGGTAACCCCGAACTTTTACGTCAAACTTAGTGCATTAGAAAACAATAATAATGTAGATATCCGCTCGGTTCCGAAACTTTCAACCCTCAATGGCCACTCTGCCAATTTAAGTATCGGAAGTTCAAGGTATTACAGCCAGAGAACACAAAATGTAATCCCTTCACTTAATGCACAAACGGTTGTAACCGAGCAGTTTACCGAGGTAAATGCCAACCTGGAAATAGATATCAGGCCAGTAGTTTCGGGCGATGATCAGGTTACCCTAAACATTAAGGTAAACATATCCGATTTTATAGGCAACCCGCCGCTAAATGCACCTCCGCCAAAATCAACCAGTAAGTTTAGCTCTATTATCAGGGCAAAAAATGAAGATATGATCGTTCTGGGTGGTCTTGAACGTACGGAGAGTAGTGAGAGCGGTTCGGGCATACCAATCCTTTCGAGAATTCCTGTATTGAAGTGGCTCTTCAGCAGCCGTGAAAAATCAAATAACAAAGTGGTAACACTGGTATTTATTAAACCCACAATTTTATATTAAACATGTTCGAACCTTTTGAACATATACTGGGGATAGAACTCACGCTTTTACAGAATGAGACATACCGCTGTATTTATGCTGTGATTACCCGCAAAGGTGATAACATAGCTGCATCGGAACACCGCACCATAGAAGGAACACTTGTTAAAGTGTTGGAGCGTTTGCCACGTAAACATCCTGTAGTGCTCTCAGTCGGCGGTAAGGGAATTATACACAAGCAACTTAAAGGTGCTGAAAAAACGGATTTGTTTAGAACAGCTTTTTCTGCTGTTGAAAAAAAGGATTTTTATGTGCAGGAGGCTTTAGCTGAAGATTTGGCCTGGGTAAGTATTATCCGGAAAACCCTGGCAGATGATATTATAGGAAAGTTACAATCATCTGGCCTGAATGTTTATGCATTGAGCCTTGGTGGATTGCCAGTAATTTCTATATGGGAGTTGCTTAGTGGAACGGGTGAAGGCTTTTCGGCTAACGGCCATAAATTTGAAACCTCTCCGGAGGGCCACCTGATAGGCTATCGTTACCTCGAGGGGGAACAAAACACCGGAAACCTGAAACTAGGCGATACCAAGCTTGCATCAGCGCTTTTGGTACCTTACGCATTGGCTTTTCAGCTCTTTCTGCACGACAAACTTGCTGTAGTTAAAGTTGAAAATGAGCAGGTTGATCACCGCTTTAGAGATTTTCTTGAATTTTCGAAACTAAAAAAAACAGCTGGTATTTTTGTGTTTGCTTTGTTAGGATTGTTGGTGATCAGTTTTTTTGCACTTACGCACTACAATGCAGAAAATGCAAAACTGAACCTGCAGGTAGGGGCAATTACAGCTACAGCAGATCAAAGCGACCTGTTGAAAAAGGAAATTGCAGATCAAAAAGTATTATTGGAAAAACTTGGCTGGAATGGTGGTTATAGTCACGCCTTTTTGCTCAATGAAATTGGCAGCAGCAAGCCAAAGGCACTTACACTTAACGAAATACAATTCGACCGCTTAAAAGAGTCAGCAGAAAATAAGGATGTACTGGCTTCAATCAAAATCACTGGCGAAACCTCCAATTTATCGGCTGTGAACAACTGGATCTTTCTGCTCAAAGAAAAAAAATGGGCAAAAGAAGTCAGACTGCTTCGCTATCAGCAGGATACCGAGTCTGAAAGTTTTGTTTTTAACCTAATCATCCAATATTGATATGCTGGAAAAACTAAGCCCAAAGAACAAAAAGGTGATCATGGTTTTGCTAATGGCCATGGTCGTTTACCTAGCCTATGTATTTTCTTTCGAAAAGGCGATCTCAGCAGTTGCACTCAACAGGCAATTAAAACAGACGGAACATATCGGGCAGGAGCCTGATGCTGCTTTTCCACAGCTGGAAAAAAAACATGCCTTTTATCAAGCGGTACTTAAAGGTTATAAAGTACGCCGCGAAGATAGAGAAAACCGCTTGTGGCAATCCATCTCGGCCATGGCCATCGCTAAAAATGTAGATATCAACTTCAGTCCTAATTTGGGCAATGTAGAAAAAGATACCAGCGAACTCGCCCGTGGTATAGTGGTACAGAAATTCATTTTCAAAGGCAAATACTTCGATATGGTTAAGTTGCTTGATACCTTGGAAAAAAGCCAGGGAATAGGCCGGATCTCTGGTGCCAAACTGATGAAAAAGAAAGAAAATGGCAGCGAAGAAAAATCTGATAAACTTACACTCGAACTGCAAATTGTGGGCAAAGAAAATTAATCTTTTTACAGTTTTTTTGATAGAAGAATTGGTGTTTTAAGAATCGCCAAAATCAGTTCATCAAGAAAAAGGCATAGAATATCACTCGAAAAGCATCGTTCGTCAAAAAGATTTAACTATTTCTTTTTTATGATTTAGTTTCGCACGCCCATAATCGGGCCGATATACTTTAACTGAAAAAAATATGAAAACACAATTGACAGCTTAAATAAAGGCTGGTTTTGATTGAAAAAAATAGTCGAATTGTAATGTCTAAAACGCTTAAAAAATTACCAAAAAATACACGAAACCTCATTATGAAATTATTTAAATTATTCGTTATATTATTAATTAGTTCCCAAAATGTATTTTCTCAAAAAATACCAAGTCCATTTAATACTGTATCACCCAATAGTGCTGAACTTGTAACTAAAGGGGTTAATGTAGCCTCTAATCAATATAATGGTAGTTTAGGTGTTAATTTACCAGTTATAACTTTTAATCACAGAAATATAGAAATTCCAATAGAATTATCTTACCACTCTAACGGTATACGAATAGATCAGAGACCAACTGTTGTTGGGATTGGCTGGAATATTAATCTTGGAGGCGAGATTACAAGAATAGTACATGGTTATCCAGATGAAAAAAAGGCGACTAAATATACACCACATAGAGCAGGTTATTATACTACGAGCGGTGCTTATATCCCTCCAGTTCAATCGGTAGAAGATTTTGAAGATTATGATGGTTCTTATTTAAACTTACGTAATTTGTTAAATAACTTTAATGGAAATACACAGGATTTTATCAATAATTATGTTAAGCCTAATTATGATAATAAAATTATAGATCTGGCACCCGATGAATTTATTTTTAATTTTAATGGAATTAGCGGGAGTTTCTTCTTTAGTCCTGATGGAGGTGTAAAATTCATGAGTAAATCAGGTGTTCAGTTAAAAGTAGAATATACAATCCAAAATGGCGCAGTTATCAATGATTTATCCTTACCAAGAGCAATAACAAATTTTAAATTGACAGATAATAACGGTATTCAATACTTTTTTGGAGGAAAGAATGCAATTGAATGCAGTTATCCTGCGCAGGATGTATCGCCACTTGCAAGTTCTGGTCAACCGATCACAATAAAGTTTTATAGTCCAGGTGCAGCCGTTAATACTTGGAAATTAACCAAAATTATCATGCCAAATGGAGAAGGCATTTACCTGGATTATCATGTGAAAGAACAAATAATCGATAAAGCATTTATTAATATATTGGGTAAAATTGGTGCGAATGAATCTTTTGCAGACGGATATGATGTAAATTTATCAAGAAAGGCCGTAGTTAAACAATGTTTACTGGATAGTATATATGATACTATAGGGAACAAATTAAAGTTTAATTATCAGGTATCAACATCATTAGGGAGTATTACCACTTATGCTTCTGCTTTAGCATATAAACAATCATCAACAGGAGTAAATGCGGCTATGGGAAATGCTTTTCAAGTGTGTAGTAGTTATCCTGGATTAAACGATGGAACAATAATCGGGGACCTTAGAATTGCCCCTCAGCTATATGCATTGAAATCAATCACAAAGTCATATAATAACGCTATGATTGACTCCTGTTTGTTTAATTATAGAGATGAAACAGATAAACGTTTAAGACTTACCTCAATTTCAAAATCCGATTATCTTGGTAACCCCAGAAATATTTTTCAGTTCGAGTATAATCCGATTAATTTGCCTGAGTATACTTCTAAAAAAGACGATTTTTGGGGATTTTATAATGGAAATAATTTCTTTGATTATTCTGTTGAGGCAAAGAATTATACATACAATAAAATAAATTCGGACTTCATCAATTCAAAACAATCAAATTTTGATTATAGCAAGGCTGAAATTCTTGAAAAAATAATTTTCGAAACTAAGGGATATCAAAAATTTGAATATGAACCGAATGTTTGTTCTTCTATTTTAAATTATGATAATCGCCAGATTGAACAACTTTCATCAAATAACATTTCTGGTGGGATAAGGCTGAAGAGTATTACGGAATATAGTGATGCTGATCAGATTTTGACACAAAAAAAATATCATTACATTAAGAATTTTTCATTAAACGGTAATTTGTCTAGCGGTATACAGAGATGGAAAACAAGTACTATAGATAACTATTTGAAGAATATAAGTGAGTGGGTGTGGGATTTTCAATTAAAACCAGATTTTAAAAAAATTGGTCATGATGGAAATCTAGTCGCATACAGCGAAGTTACAGAAGAGATGGTAGGCAATGGGTTTAAAACATCATATTATGAAAATGATGATAGTATCTTAATTCCAGCCGGTCCAATCAATAATGGGTGGGACGTGCAGGAATTAAATAATTTTTATACCCTAAGAAATGGTTTGTTAAAAAAAGAGGAATACTATAATAAAGACAAAAATAAATTACATGAAAAAATTTATCATTACGATTATAATAACACGGAACATTTAACCTCAATTTCGTTTTTGCCTCCAATTCCTGACGCCATTTCGTCTGGAGACATGCTCATATTTGTTAACTATGTATTATTAAACGAAAACTATACAAATAATGTGTATACGCATAATCCTTTATTAATCAGTGTGGTAACGAATGATTTGCATGCTGGAAATATAATAACCAGTACTCAAAATTTTGAATATGATGTCAATTCTAAATTAATAAAGAAAGAGAGCATTTTAAATAGTAATAATCAAACCAGTTCAGTTGATTATAAATATCCTTATGACTTCCCTTCATCAAGTATTTACCAAGAAATGGTAAGCCGGAATTTAATAGCGCCTGTTATTGAAGAAATAAATAGTGTAAATAACATACAAACAAAATTGACCCGCACTAATTTTGATCAATTTGATTTCAGTGGTATATATCCTAAGAATGTTGAGGTACAGCTTGGTTCTGGCCCATTGCAAACTAAGACAAGTTTTTACAGGTATGATGCTTATGGAAATATTTTAGAGAAGCAAGATGGAAATTCTGCTTTAAAGGAGGTTTATTTATGGAGTTATAAATCTCAGTATCCAATTGCAAAAATTGTTGGTAATGACTTTACAACTATAAAATCCGCTTTAGGAGGAGATGATGCACTTTTATCTTTTAGCAGCACTGTCAACCCTGATAAAATTGCGGTTGATTCCTTTTTAGCACCTCTAAAAAGCGCGCTGCCTTACACTCAAATGATCTCCTATACGCACAAACCTCTAGTAGGAGTTTTGAGTATGACAGATATTAAGGGATTGAGTACTTATTATGAATATGATGGTTTTCAAAGACTGGCTTATGTGAGAGATCAGCATAAGAATATTATTAAAAGTTATTGTTATAACTATGCCGGGCAGATGGTTGATTGCAACCAGCTAAGTATCCCAACCCGTCCTTTTGGCATCAGAATAACAAACTAAAATATTTCTGCTGATTAATTACACGCTAAATCATAGTTTTATGAAATTTACAAACACCACAATAAAATACTTTATATTTTTTTTACTTTTAATACCTTTTCTCTCTAAAGGTCAAGTAACATTAGCTCCAAATGGTATGTTCTATTTGAGTAGCGATTTAGGCCCATATTTTTGGGATGAAGTGCCAACATATACTAACAAAATAATGTATGTCTCTCCGGGAAAAGATGTTGGGCCAGCGGCAATTTTTCAGACAATGGGAAGAAGATACCAAGGTAGCGGAAGTAGGTATAGTGATAGAAATGCGTGGTACTCACTTACTGATTGGGGTAATAGTAGTTCTAATAATTTTTTTGCAGGTGATGGCACTTTTAAATATGTGCCTAATCGAGCTTCTAATGGCAAAACGACCCCTGTTTATCAATTTGTTACTTTTTCGGGTCGAAAACCCAATAATCATACAACTACTCCGTATGATGCATTAAGATACAACACTTTTACAATTAAAGTAGAGGCACCAGATTTTGTTGGTATTGATAAACTACAGGAAATTACGGTCGGATCTGGCAATATTTCAATTTCGACTTTTTTTACTCCAGCAATAGCAGGAGTTACATTTACTTTTGACAATATTCCTGCTACCTCAATAGATTTAAGCAGTTTAACTAATGGAAGTCACACAATTAAAGCTACAAAACAATATGATAATGGCACTTATGTTGGACAGTTAAAAATTCAAGTTTCAAGGCAGAATATAATAGGCCAAGCTACTGAAAACTTAAGTAGAGAGAATAACTTTATATTAACCAGAACTTTTAAAAAAGCAGGTGTTAATGAAGTTAATATAGGTAACATCAGGTCTGTTGAAGATGAAAACCAAAGCGTTCAGTATATGGATGGCATAGGTAGGCCAGTCCAAACTGTTTCCGTTATGGGCAGTCCGGCTAAGAATGATCTTATACAGCCTTTTACTTATGATGCCTTCGGACGGGAAAATATAAAATATCAACCATATAGTACAACCAGTAATAATGGTGGCTTTAGAACGAATGCCCTCTCCGCACAATTGGATTTTTATACAAATCAAAATAGTTTATCCAGTATAAAAGCGACACAAAACCCTTTTAGTGTAAGTGTTTTCGAACCGAGTCCTTTAAATAGGATTGAGCAACAGGGCGCTCCGGGTGATGATTGGCAACCAGCTGCCAGTCACACCATAAAAATGGAATATAGTACCAATGGTACAAATGAAGTCCGTTTCTGGCAGGTTAATAATGATGGCGCTGTTGGAACAACTTTTTATGACGCGGGTAAACTATATAAATCAATAATCAAGAATGAAAATTGGATAAGCGGACATGAAAATACGACTGAGGAGTTTAAGGATTTTGAAGGTAAGATAGTATTGAAGCGTGGCTGGAAAGATAATTCTACCAGTTTAGATACCTATTACGTTTATGATGATTTAGGTGGTTTACGATATGTTTTACCTCCTGCTGTAAATGAGAATGGACAGAATATGATTGATAACTTTAATGAATCACTTCCTGCATTCCAGCATTTTATATATGGATATCATTATGACGGCTTAAAACGTCTAGTAAAGAAAAAAATACCGGGTAAAGGTTGGGAATATATGGTATACAATAAACTCGACCAATTGATCATGACCCAGGATGCGAACCAAGAGGAAAAAAAACAATATTTATGTATAAAATACGATGCTTTTGGCAGGGTAGTCATTACTGGTCTTTATACCGATACCAGAACAGCTGCACAGTTGCAAACCGACTTGGTAAATGAAACAGTTTTGTATGAAACACGTCTACCAGGATCAGATTATAATAACCTCTCTTTCCCACGCTCAGGTTTGGATATCTTAACGGTAAATTATTACGATGATTATGTTTTTCCAGATAATATTTTTGGTGCTGCTTCAGGTGACCAGGCTTCTGGTGAAAGGATCAAGAGTTTGTTAACCGGTACCAAAGTGAAAAATCTTGGCACCAGTGTTATGGATATGACCGTTAACTACTATGATATTGAAGGGCGTATTGTGCAAACAAAAGCCACAAACCATTTAGGGGGTACGGATCAGGTTGATCAAGAATATAATTTTCCGGGCGAATTGGTTTCCAGCACCCGTACCCATATTGCTAAAGGGATAACCACAACTATCGAAGATGTTTATACTTACGATCATATGGGTAGAAAGATCAGTACTAAGGAAAATATAAATAAACAAGGACAGGTTGTTTTGAATATGCTCGAATATGATGAGATCGGACAATTGAAAACCAAAAATATTTACGGTAAAAGTGCTACACCACAATCTCTTGTGCAACATGTGGTTCTTGATGCTGCAGACATAGTAGAGCCAGGGCAAACCCGGATCGTTACCGCAAGTAAAAGTATTACTTTAAGTGATGGTTTTATTGCCAAAGAAGGATCAGTATTTAAAGCCAGTATTATTGATGATTCGTTTTTACAAAGCACGCTATTCACCTATAATGAACGTGGCTGGCTAAATAAGGCGGAATCGGGGAAATTTAAAGAGGAACTTAAATATACAGCTACTGATTTAGCAGATATTCCTAATGCGCCGCAAGCAAACTACAATGGCAACATTTCGGCACAGCGCTACAATGGTAACCACAGCGGTGCACAATACTTTAAGTATGGGTATGATAAACTGAATAGGCTAGTTAGTTCCGTACATAGTAATGGTATACTATTAAACGAAACCATTGCATATGATGTAATGGGTAATATTATCAATCTGGAAAGAGCTGGCAATGGCAATCCCATAGTATATACTTATCAGAACACCAATCAGAGCAACGTACTGGATCATGTTAGTGGTGGATTAAACGGAAGTTATGGTTATGACCTTAATGGTAATGTGCGTACCGATGGTACCAAAGGAGGCACAGCTACCTGGACATATAATCATTTAAATCTTCCAATATCAATATCTGGTGCAGTAACGGCAAATTATACCTATGATGCTCTTGGTGCTAAATTGAAATCATTTATGGGGGGGATAAATCGAGATTATGTTGATGGAATTCATTATGAGGATGGAGTTTTAAAATTTATTGCAACAGAAACAGGTCGAGCTGTGAGGATTGGCAATACCCAGAGCTATAGCTATGAACACAATTTAAGCGATCATTTAGGTAATGTTAGGGTAACCATAGACGATCAGGGGAATAATGTAGCCAGGGTAGTACAAGAAAATGAATACTATGCATTCGGACTTGTAAAACCTGGAGGATATCTATTTGGAGATAAAAATAATTATCTTTATAATGCCAAAGAGTTACAGGATGGTTTGGGACAATATGATTACGGCGCAAGGTTCTACGACCCGGTTATAGGCAGGTGGAATGTAATTGATCCTTTGTCAGAAGCAGATAGATCTTGGTCGTCATACAATTATGGACGGAACAATCCGGTCAGATTTACCGATCCAGATGGTATGTTCTGGGGTGATTTTTTAAATGACAAAGGAAATAAAATAGGAACAGATGGGATAGCTGACAAACGTTTGTATCATGTCTCTAACAAGGCTGAACAGCAAAAAATAGCTGAAACTGACCGAGAAGGGGGAACAACTAAATTATCTGATGTTAGATCAGCACGAAGGGTTCTGAGTGTCGAATCGATTACAGGCGATCCTAGGGAAAATGAGAGAAGTGGTAAACCAGGGGGCGCAAGTTTCAATGGTACTTTTAACGAAAGTTTTACCCGCAATAAACAGGCATCAATAATCAATACGGCTTTGAATAGTGTGGACGGTTATATCGATGTTGCCCTAGAGTCAAATAGGGGTAAATTGGACTTTAAAAGTAAATTCAAAGCGGGAGAGTTAATTAGTTTAAATGGAATATATATGAACAACCATGAAGCGTTAAATTATTTATGGGGGGCGAGTATGAGCAGAATAAATTCGTCCAACAAAGCGGAAATAAGTGTCAGTGATGCGCTTCTGGGAGCAGAATTATACAATGTTTATGATTATACTTTTAAGGATAGTAAGACTTTTTCTAATCAGATGAATCATAGAGAGGCAATAGCGAGGGGTTATTTCGATTATTCGCTGGGATTTTCTTCATCGAATACCTACAGCAGAGATAGCAGAGTAAGGAAGGTAATCAGATAAGGTATGCAAGATTGTAAAATGATTAAAATTTTATGCACATTCTTTTTGTTTTTTTTGATCTGTGGATGCCATAATATCGATAACCGTTTACTCTTAATTAAGGCTGACATTGGTAAAGAGGATGAACTAGATACTTTAGAGTCCTATACCGCAAGGGATTTACACATTGTTCAGGTTGTTCGTCACAGCGGATTTGATGATTTTTCCCTCCACTATGGAGTACTGACACATAGTGGAGGAAGAACAATATTGTATGAAATGATAGGGACGGGCAAATATGGTAAAAGGATTTCTAAAGAGTTTATTACCGAGGTTGAACCCTATGGTAAAACAAACTGGGGTTGGTTTTCCGTTAAAAATGGCAAGCTTTCGGATACGCTGCCTGGAATGTCTAAGATACTTTTGGGGTTGGAATCTGAAAATAGCAAAGGGGAGTTCATCAAAGAAACAAATGGCTATATCAATTTTTATTTAAATGGTAAGACTGTAAAGGAAACTAATTATGGGGATTATGTTATAAAAGACTCGGCTTTGAATTTCTCTAGCATGAAATACGGTTTGTACAAGCTTTATAAAGGCAGTCTTAAATTAGTGGGAAAAAACGGAAACGATATTTTTAAAAAGAAAGATGGGGTGTTTTTTATCCCACAGCCAGGATATGGGGTTATAAATAAATATCGGAAAAGTCAGATCTTGGATGCGGTTGATTCAGCTGTACATCTTGGTGAGGAACAAAAAAAAATATGGATAAAACCAGAAAATTGATCTAATCAAGCTAAATCAAAAGGAATGATCCTTTTCTGAATAAACTGATGACACAGTTTGTTTTACCTACGCAGTGTATATGAATTTCATATTTAAGCTATTTAGTTTTAACGGCAATAAGTAGGAGGATACGATTTGTAAACTACCCTCCTTTATTCTAATATTTATTGAACAATTTAGACTTGACGTTCTAACTAGTTTGGATAAACCAATTTGATTAACCCCTTTCCCTCACTAGCGCAAGTCTATGCGTTAGGATTAGCGCGAGTGGATGTCTTATGCTTAAAAAATTATACTTTAGCCTGGCCTTAGTGCCAGGCTTTTGTGGCACTAAGCCTAATATGATTATGGAACGAGGTTTTGTGACCCCATAATTGGAGGGTTCAGGATTCAGTGGCGGAGTAGGTGAGGAGATATTTTACTTACAATTATGGATTCAATAATTTGATATATCATTTTTTCACACCTGCATCTTGTGTTATATTGCATATTGGGAAGTGGTATAAGACCGTTAGGAACCTTTGCTTGTAGGGATCTGAAACTTGTTTTAGTATTGTAATCTTGATAATCTCAAGACTAATCCATAGAACTTTGAGCCCAGAAGTTTTATAGAAAAAATTGTTAATCAGGCAGATAAGAGTCAGACTGATAAAGGCAGAATCGATATAATAGTTGAAAAACGCACAGAAATTCCTAAAAGTAGATTGTTCGCCCATGAAAAAATTAATTAAATTAATGGTGTTATTTGTTTTCTGTACTCAGATTGCAAGTTCACAGGATAAAATCAATGTACTGGAAAAAATCAAGGCCAATAAAATTCCAGATCAGTACTATGTTTTAGAAACAGATAGTGTAATTCATTTCAAAGGGAAAAGATATTTAATAGAATTTCGCGAATTTTTTAATGAAAATCAATTTGATAAAATTGCAATATGGAAACCACTTGGTTATTTGGAATTCTCTAATGTTGAAATTGCAAAATCCAGGAAGTTTATGCAGCTCTATAATATTAAACCAATAATTCAAGCTAGCATTACAGATGCTTATCACATCAATATTAATGGAAAAGCATTCTTAATAATTTCGCGGAATGTGAAATTGAAAGAGATATATTATTTTGATAGAAAATTTCCGAAGGAGCTATATATTTTAAAATACAAATAATAAATCTCGACTCTTTGGACGGGATTACAAATCTCGTCCATTTTGTAAAAAACCTTCCGAATAGATGAGAAAAATAGTACTATATATAATAATTATCTCATTTTGTTCTTGTGAAAGAAAAAATGAGATCGTAAAAGTGCTAGAACATAAAAATGACAATAGCTATTGGATACAGAAAAAACTGCTTGATGATGGGATATATTCTTTTAGCACGCTTCAATGGATCTTTTATAATGATGGTTCGTCTCAACCACTTTCTTCATTGGATGAAATAAAAAAGGTAGTCCATCATTATTAAATCTGGAAAGTTCGGGTAAAGGGACATGGAGTTTTAATAAAAAAGACAGTACCTTTAAGATTTGTGATGTTTGTGTTTTTAAGATAAAAAAAATCAGACATGATACTATTTTCATAACTGGGAAAGGTTATCGTGGTGATTTTATACTTGTTAAACACAAGTAGAGATTATTAACCTTATTGAAAAACAAAAGTGAAAGGAGATTTGCGTATAAAGCCTCTCAATTTATCTTAGTGCGTTATTAAGATAAAAGTAAAGTACATAACAAAGCCCAACAGAAATGCTGGGCTTCGTTTTAATAAGCCCGGTTGAATTAGGGGCTGCTTTCAACAAAATTTAATACATCATTTTTTCAATTTCATATTTGTGCATTAACTTGGAAGGTTTTTTCTAAAATAAAGCATTTTAATAAGCTTGGTAATGACATCGTGAAATAAAGTCATCACTCCAAAACATACGTTCGTCACTCGATATCGCACGTTCGTCAAAAAGATTTCTCTTTTTTGCTGATAGGTGATAGCTTGAGCATTAATTATAGATTAACTCAAGCCAAACCATGAAGATTAAATTTTTATCACTAGCATTAGTATTTATGAGCTGCTCTTCTGCAGTTTTTTCCCAACAAGTACTTGGAGATTTCACTAATACAGAAAACTTTGAATGGCCCAAAGTTATTTGGCAGCGGGATATCGCTGCAGGTTGGGATGAAGGACTTATTAAAACTTCACCATCTACTAGCGGTGTTGCCAGGAGTGGCTTTGGGATACACATGCACGAAAGTCGTCAGTTTAGTTTTTGGTCAACGAATCTTCAGCCGCTTTTAACTATTGAAGGAGGTTCCGGCAATACTTATATCAAAGGAAAGTTAGGTCTTGGAACCTATAATCCTCAGGCATTATTTGATATGGGGCAAACATTGGATGGTGGAAACCTGGGTATGGTGTTTGGCCGTATGACTGAGGGTAACAATGAAGGTAGCGGTACTTTTCTTGGTGTTAGGGGCTATGAAACTCAGAACGCTGCATACTCAGGTAAGGGGTTTTCTATTGAACATAATTTCTATGGGGTAACCAACAGCTCCATCAATTTTTACCGTGGATCGAGTCAATTTGGTGGTTTTATTACTTTTTCTACTAATAATAATACCGAACAGCTGAGGATAGATGGCTCAGGTAATGTGGGTATTGGCACAATATCTCCTAGAGAAAGGCTTTCTGTTAACGGAAACATCCGTGCCAAAGAAATTAAGGTAGAAGCCACCAATTGGCCTGATTTTGTTTTCAAGGAAGAGTACCAATTGCCATCCTTAAAGGAAGTTGAAAAGTATATCAAAGCAAACAAGCATCTTCCCGAAATACCTTCTGCAGCTGAAATAGAAAAAGACGGCGTTCAGCTGGGCGAAATGAACAGGTTACTTTTAAAGAAAATAGAAGAACTTACCCTTCATGTAATTAACCTGGATAAAAAAATGACTGCCTTAGAAGAGGAAAACAAAAACCTAAAGAAAAAATAGAAATGAGAAATAAAATAACTAAAATTTCGACTACGTTGATTTTATGCTTAGCTTTTACAGCGGCAGGGGCACAGAACTGGAATAAGTCAATATATATTGGCGGTGATGGTGTATCTGAATTAGGGAAATATATCGATTTTCATGAAAGTGATGGTGGTACTGAGGATTTTTCTTTAAGATTTTCAATTTTTGGAAATAGATTGATCTCTTCGGGTACATTTAGCATACCTGGGCTTGGTATCAATACCAATTCGTTTAACAATAACGAACTCCATATTTATGGCAGCTCACCCTCAGCTACAAATCTCATTCTATCGGCCAATTATGAGAACAGCTACCGATGGAAGTTCAAAACTACCGATAGGGGTAGTGCAATTGATCTCGATATTGTGGGAACAAACCAGGCAGATCAAGAAGAGCAGTTGATTAAGTTATCCCCATCATTTTCCGGCCGTCCTGAATTGAGTTTTATGAACGATTGGCTGGTGGTTAACAATGGTAATATTGGGATGGGTACGCTTACCCCGAACGAAAGATTATCCGTTAATGGGAATATCAGGGCGAGAGAAATAAAAGTTGAGGCTACCAATTGGCCAGACTATGTTTTTGGAGATAAGTATGCCATCATGCCACTTGATTCGCTCGAAGCTTATATAAAATCAGAAAAACATCTTCCTGAAATGCCAAGTGCAGCAATAGTGGAAAGTCAAGGCATTTCATTAGGCGAAATGAATAAAATGTTGTTAAAAAAGGTAGAAGAACTTACACTTCATTTAATCGAAAAAGATCACCAGATCAATAATCAACAAAAGAAGATGGATACCATGAACAATGATTTACAAGAAATAAAATTATTATTGAAAGATAAACTAAATGAAAAAAAGTAAAGAATTTTAAAGTTAACCTGTTTATTATCAAAAGGAAATGCTCTTTGAGGATATACAGGCCGGTGGATATGTTACCCGCCGAATCACTCACCTGTACTTTCTTAAACTCCCGGATAATCTTTTTATCCGGGAGTTTCATATTTGTTAGCCAATGTCTTGTTGCCCGCACCGCTTCATCATACGGCACATGGTAAAAAAGCACCATTGCTGAGCAACTGTATCAGATTATTGGCTCGTAAGGTTTATATTTTTAAAAATGCCCACTGCTGGTTACGTCCACCACTGTAAGACCATTGAACAGCTGTGCCACCGTTGTTGAGTGAAGATCCATTAATATCCAAAGCCTTTCCGCTATTTACATTAATGATCCTATAATATCCATTAGTGGTAATCTGAATTGACCATTTTTGATTTGCACCGCCACTGTAATCCCATAAAGCTGCCTGGCCGCCATCAGCAGTACTCCAGCCATTAATTTCTAAACACTTTCCGGTGGCATGCATTGGTGTTAACCTGTAATATCCACCTCCCACATCTTCCACCTTGAACTGCTGGTTTGCCCCCGCTACATAAGCCCATTGCTGAGCGGGTGTTTGATTGGCAGTACCCCATCCTCCAATCTCCAATGCCTTAAAACTGTATCTGTTTACAATCTGGTAAACCTGTCCCACCTGGATGGTTGAGGTTGTGTTATTTTGCGCGCCCTGCACCACCGCGGCAAGGCCTTGCTGATCAGCAACTCCATTTGTCTGCCTGTCAATGATTCTGAATGCATTGTTTCCACTTGATCCATCGTCGAAATAAAATGGAAGTAAGCCGTTTAAGAGTGCCTGATGGGTAACATGATTGATATAGTATGCCCTGCTGGCCAGATGCAGTGTCAACGCATCTCCAGAAAGCGTTGTCGACCGCCGGATTGCTCCATATTCTCCCAAAATAACCGGAATGCCCTTATCAATATATTTGGTCTTCATCAGCGAAAAATCTGCTCCGGCATTTGATTCTTCGCCAAAAGTGGCATTCCGTGAAGCATCAGTAGTAGAATGATAGCCATCTCCCCAATAATAAAACATATTGCCCCAACTTACATCCTGGGTAAGACCGGCAAAATTAAAGGGCGTATAATGGTGTACTTCAACCATCAGGCGATTGGCTGCAGGATCGGTGGGTAGGGTATTCATTAAATTATTGGTGTATTCAATGCTGGTTGTAGGTCCCTGGATAACCAACACCCTGTAACTATTTCGGCCACCAGTTGATCTGACCGCATTTACAAAGGTTTGATGATAGGAAAGCAGAACGCCCATTCCGGTAGCATCTGATACCGCAGGTTCATTAGCACTGGCAAACATAACATGTTCGTCAAAATCACGCATCTGCGTAGCAATCTGTTCCCAAAAGGCTTTTTGTAATGCATTAACCTGGGCCTGTTGGGCTGTGGTGCAGTTGTTCTCCAGCCAGCCTCCGTCCCAATGGATATTTAAGATTACATACAGGCCATCGTTAACACAGTATTGCACCACTTGCTTTACCCTATTTAGCCATGATTGCTGAAGTTCTGCTGTAGCACTGTTGGCCATGTATTGGTTCCATGAGCAAGGGATCCTAACGGCAGTAAAACCGCTTCTTTTCACCTGATCAATAAGCGCCTGGCTAACCATAGGATTGCCCCAGTTTGTTTCACCACCAATTGCCTCAAGTGTGTTGCCTATATTCCAGCCCAGTTTGAATTTTGCCGAAAGCTGCATCGCCGTGCTGTTTACTCCTGATTGGTCGGGTGGAAGAGGTGATAGATTATAACTTGGATAACTGGTTGCGGTTAAGGCCCTGGCAGTTGTTTTATTAGTTGTATCCGATTCTGGAACGGCAACTTCGGGCTTTTGGCATCTTGTTACTAAAAGGAACAGGAAGATGCCCATAAAATATTTTAAGGTTCTCATATTTTTGTAGATGATTTGGTTAGTAAATTGTATTAGATTGATATTCGATCCAATAACAGCTAATAATAGGTTAAGCGACTAGCTTTTTTACAGATGGTTTTTTTATTGATCGGATAGGAAACCATCGGTGCAAGTGATGCGGTTAGCCTTCTTTTTTTACTGAGTTAATACAGGAAAGCAGTTTGTTACCATCGGTTGATATTGTGTTTTTTCGGTTTCCGATTGTCGGTACACTGACGGGCCACGTACTTTTCGACATTAGCCAGAGCCGCAGTCTTGTTGGTTCTAACAGCCTTGTTAGGTTGATGATTTTCATGCTCATAATTTGTTTTTTTGGTTAGATATGATTTATTAGTAGGCTGAAGCTGATAAACCTGCAACGGAGGCAATATTAATTCGAACCAGCAATCACGCTGATTATAAATTAAGTGCCGGTGCATGGGTTTATAGAATCTGCATGCCAACAATTAAAAGTAACTATAGGTAATTTGTACACGGGGCATATATGTTACTAAATAGGTAACAAATGTTGCCTGTTAATTTTAGTATTTTACAGGCAAGGGTTGCTTACAATTATCCGTTAAAACATAAATGGTTTAGGGGATGTATTTGACTTTAGTTAACATAATCATTTCAGGATAAAGCCTAAAAATTGATAAAATGTTACATAAGGGAGCGATGTTTTTATAAGGCAAAATTATCTTGTTTTTTAGTTATTTGTCTGTTTTTCAGCGCTTAACAGGTTTTTTGTTTAGCTTTCTTATCAAAATACAATCGATAGTTATGTAACAAAAATATCCTTCTTTGTATCATTTGAGGCATTCGTCAGTTTGACTTGAAACTATATTTGACTATTCAAAGCCACTTGTTAATGGCAGGCAATTAAGATCAGTGATCACGGAAGAATAAACTCATCTACGTTTGCTGTTCTAAGGGCTGCTGCTTAATAAGGGGCGAAACAAACCAAAATAAACCAAATATGAACCAAACAATTTCTATTCGGAAATTACCGGCTTTTTTGCTGGTGGTAATTTTCTTAGTGCTTCTGCACTTAAAAGGTTATGCCCAGGAGAGGCAGATTACAGGAAAGATCGTGGGGAACGACAATCCCGCACCATTGCGCGGAGCCACCGTGCTGCTCAAGGCTAAGAACACGGCTGTATCAACAAATGAACAGGGACAGTATTCTATAAGGGCAAATACTGGAGATGTACTCGTTTTCAAAATGATCGGTTTTCAATCACAGGAAATAATGATCGGTGATGGTAGTGTCATCAATGTTACCTTAAGGATCGAATCTACTAAACTGGATGAAGTTGTTGTTATTGGCTATGGTGATAAGTCCAGGGGTGATCTTACGGGATCTATATCTTCGATTTCTGGCAAGGAACTCCTTAGAACACAGCCAACAACTGTTGATCAGGCACTGCAGGGAAAAGTTCCCGGTGTTGTGGTTCAACAGATTTCCGGCCAGCCAGGTGGAGGTGTTTCTGTTCAGATCCGCGGACTATCGGGCTTTAGTAATAATCCTCCTTTATATGTAGTAGATGGTCTTCAGATCTTGCCTTCAACCGGAGATAAGGGTACAAATCCATTATCCAGTATCAATCCATCCGAAATCGCTTCAATAGATATTTTGAAGGATGCTTCAGCTACCGCTATTTATGGTGCACAGGCAACCAACGGTGTGGTAATCATCACTACTAAACGAGGGGTTTCTGGTCCTCCGGTAGTGAGCTACGATGGTTATGCAGGTGCCCAGGCGCTGCCCAAATACTATGAAGTAATGAACCTTAAGGAATATGCAACCTTTATGAATGACAAGGCTGCAATCATCGGTTATGATCTCAGACCGCAGTTTGCAAATCCGGCATACCTGGGCGTGGGAACTGATTGGCAAAAAGCCTTATTCAGGACCGCACTCATGCAAAATCATAATGTGGCCCTTACCGGAGGTGATGCCAGAACGAAATATTATCTTTCAGGAACTTATTTTTCTCAGGATGGAATTGCTTTGGGATCTGATTTCAGAAGGATCTCCAGCCGATTGAATCTGGATAACAAAACAACCGATTGGTTAAAAATGGGGGTGAGCCTGCAATTGGCCAATGTAAAAGAAAATGTAACTACATCTGGGTCAGGTGTAATCAGACAAGCGTTAAACCAAACGCCGGATGTAAACGTAATAAATCCAGATGGTACCTGGGGTGGCAATGATCCCAATATTTATGGCGCTACCGGATTCAATCCATTTGCTTTGGCGAAAATCGTAAAAGACCTTAAGAACCGTTACGAATTATTCGGAAATGCTTATGCAGAAATTCAGTTTGCCAAAGGACTTACCCTGCGCAATGAGATCTCAGGGAATTTTACAACGGCTACCGAAGATCAGTTTGATCCTATTTATACGATGGGCGCTTACACCAAAACCTCTAATTCGGCAACTTATTTTAGCGGAAAAAATACATTTTATTCCCTTACCAATTACCTAACCTATTCGCATTCTTTTGCCAACAAATATAACCTGAATGCAATGGTTGGGCACGAGTCTAAACTGTGGGATTATGAAAACGTATCGGCAAAGAGAACAAATTTTCCCAGCAATAATGTACAGGCCATAAATGGGGGTGATGCCACAACGGCAACCAACTCTGGCGATAAAGGACAAACAGCTGGAGAGTCCTATTTCGGTCGTATTGATTTTAAATACGATGATAAGTATAACGTTACGCTTAACGTCCGCAATGATGGGTCATCCAAATTTGCTGCTGATAACAGATGGGTGACCACTTATTCTGGTGCATTCGCCTGGAAAATAAAACAGGAAAAATTTCTTAAAGACGTAAAAGCGATCGATGATCTGAAACTTAGGATCGGATATGGTTTGCAGAATAATCAAAATATTCGTGATTATGCCTACGGCTCAACTTTAATGACTGTAGCAACATCATTATCGGGTAATTCGCAGTTGATTGCTACCAGTGGTAATCCCGATGTAAAATGGGAAACAACAAAAGGATATAATACCGGTTTGGATGTAAGTATACTGAACAGAAGGGTCGACTTTTCGATAGATGCATATTATAAAAGAACGGATAACTTATTGTTAAGCCTCACCTTACCATTATATTCAGGTATGGTTGATGCTACAGGCTATGCCCCGGGATCGATCCAGTCTCCTTATATCAATATCGGTTCTGTGAGTAATAAAGGAATTGAATTTTCTGTAACCACCCATAATATTAAATCTAAAAACTTCAACTGGAGAAGTAATCTGACATTTTCCCGTAACAACAATAAAATCCTCACCTTAAATACCGATGCTGCCGCACTATACGGTTATGCAGGTAACACGGCAATTACCAAATCAACGGTGGGCCGATCGATTGGGGAATATTATGGTTATGAAGCGCTGGGTACCTATAAAAATGCAGAAGATTTTAAAAAGTATCCTGCCTTGCCGCAAAAAGGAGGTCTTCCAATACCAATTACCAATGGTTCGGGAGGCGTATGGGTAGGTGATGTTATATTTAAGGATCAAAATAACGATGGCGTGATCGATGAAAGCGACCAGGTTTATCTAGGCTCGCCAATTCCGAAATTCCAGTTTGGAATAAACAACAGCTTTAATTATAAAAACTTCGACCTGAATATTTTTATGGCCGGCAATTATGGCAATAAACTTTATAACCAGGTAAGGGTAGATGCCGAAAACCCGAATCAGAATTTTGGATACTTTAGAAATGTGGGAGATTTTGCCCGCATCGGGTTAATTAATCCTGCCGGTTCTGCTGCTGATATCAACAACGTATATATTACCAATCCCGAAACCAGTATCACCAGAATCAGTCAGTCCAGCGGTAACGATAATCAACGTTTTTCGAGCAAATATATCGAAGATGGTTCTTTTATAAGGTGTAAAAGCATTACACTGGGATATAATTTTAAAGAGAGCCTTTTATCTAAAATCCACCTGAAAAACTTGCGCCTGTATGCCCAGGTAACCAACGTATTTACAATTACAAAATATAACGGTTACGATCCTGAGATAGGTTCATGGAATCCCTTAGCAGCAGGTGTAGATAATGGATATTATGCGCAGCCACGTGTGTTTACTATTGGTGCCAACATCTCTATTTTAAACAACTAAGACCAAAAATTATGAAACATATTAAACTATACATACTCATTTTATTCGCCGCTACCACAATAATAAGCGGCTGTAAAAAAGACTTTCTGGATAGAGCGCCCTTGTCGCAAATAACAACAGATAATTTTTATAAGAGCGCTGCGGATTTAAGGCTTGCCACAGCTGCCATTTACGCGCAACCATGGAATGATTGGAACACTTTTCCTTTGCTTGGTATCGGCGACATTCTGAGCGGCAATATGTTGCAGCCTTATAATGCCGACCTTGCCCAGTTGACTTCCTTTGCGGTAACTAGCAATAATTCACAGATTGGTACATCTTGGCGCTGTTTTTATAAAATAGTGGCGCATTGTAACACCAATATTAAGGCAATCACTAATAAAGTACCAGATAGCGTATCCCTCAAAAGTAGAAATGGGGCGCTTGGCGAACTGAAGTTTTTGCGTGCCACTGCATATTTTCATTTGGCACAGTTATGGGGAGCAGTACCCATCATTGAGGATAATGATAAATTAATACAAAATCCCCTGTTGCCACGTCACCGGCTGAGCGATGTTTACAAATTTATCATCAGCGACTTAAGGTTTGCCGCAGGCGCGTTGCCGCCACGCGATCAGACGGGAAGGGTAACTACCTGGTCTGCCCAGGGTATGCTGGCCAAAGTATATTTAACAAAAGCTGGTATCAGCGGAAGCAGAAGCCAGTCAGATTTAGACAGTGCTGCATTTTTTGCTAAAAATGTGATCAATACTAGTGGATTAACCCTTTTGCCAAGTTATTACAATTTGTTCAGAACACAGTTTAATGATAACCAGGAATCACTTTTTGCCTTTCAGTGGGCACCTGGTGTAGGTTATGGAAATGGTAATGCGATCCAGACCCAGTTTGCACCCAGCGGAAGCATAGTTCCTCCTGGTGGAGGATGGGGCGGTGCCATTGGACCAACCGTTGATCTTGATACCTTATATACACCTCAGGATTCTATACGGCGCAAAGCGACTTTCATGCTTACAGGCGATCACTATCCCGAACTGAATGCTGCTGGCGGAGGATATACCGCAACCTCATGCAGTGTTAAAAAGCATATTGTTGGTACTGCCATCGATAATAATTCACCAACGATGGACATCTGGTCTTCTAGCGAACATAATGCGGTTTTACGCCTGGCCGATGTTTATCTGGTATATGTTGAGGCCTTACTAGGTACCAGTAGTTCAACTTCTGATGCAGAGGCATTAAGGGTTTTTAACATGGTAAGGAAAAGGGCTGGTGTTGATCCGGTAACAACAATTACTACAGAAACACTTAGAAATGAAAGAAGGATTGAGCTTGCATTTGAAGGGCAGTACTGGTTTGATCTGGTTCGCCTTTCATATTATAATCCACAAGGGGCTATTAACTTATTGAACAATCAGATTCAGAAGAAAACCAGGGTTCAGTTTGCTTATGATCCGGCTACAGGGAAGAAGACCAGAAATAACAATGGGATCGTGATTACTGCACCTACCATTGCAACCTTTACTTTGCCTATACCGGCCACAGAGATAACTGCCGATCCGAAATTATTGGATCCACCAGTGGCATATTATTAATTAGGACTAATTTATTTTTAATCAAAAAAGATATGAAAAATCTGTTAAACAGGGCCAATAGCCATTTGTTACTTATTTTAGTTGCAATAATATTTTTTGCAGTTCAAGGCTGTAAAAAAGATGCATCCTCATCATCATCATCAGGTCCGCCGGTTATTACAGGTGTACGTAATTATGTACCCAGTCCGGGCGATTCGCTCCTAACCAGAGTAGGAACCGGAAAATGGGTTGTAATTACAGGGAGTAACCTAAAAGGGGCACTCCAGATTTATTTTAACGGAGTAAAGGGCTCATTTAACGATGCTTGGTTTTCTGATACCAGTGCAATCGTATTAATGCCGGCAGTAATTCCATTCCCTTTGGTAGAGCCTTCGCAGCTTAATACCATACGTTTTGTAACTACAAAGGGCGAAACGACCTTTTCATTTCCGATCGTTGCTCCTGCACCCACGATTTCCGAAATATCAAATGAAAGCGCCAATCCCGGCGATAGCGTTACGATAAAAGGATTAAATTTCTTTTTTATTCAACGGGTGAGCTATGCGGGGGTAGAGGTTACGGGCTTTAAGGGCGCAAATGATGGTACCGTTATAAGTATGGCAGTTCCTGCAAGTGTTTCAACACCTGGGCCTGTTATTGTGACCACAAAATCGGGTACAGCCACCACCTTTTACAACGTTCATGATTTTACAACAGGTGTCTTAAATAACTATGATGGTATAAATACCTTTAGCTGGGGTTCCGATGTTTCGAACAGCGCTGTTAATTTCCCTGGGAATAATGGTAATTATGGGATATTAAAAGCCACAAATATCCCTGCTGGTAATGGAAGCTGGTGGGAAGGCGGACGTTCCATCAATACCAACGCTGTTCAATGGGTTCCTACAGCCAATTTGCAAGATACCCTGAACAAGTATTCATTAAAATTTGAAATAGCGGTTAAGAAGCCGTGGACCGATGGTTCCATTCAGATTGTTAAAGACTATACATTTACCTATTCTGCTTTTTATCGCCCTTGGAAAAATGCAAACGGGTCTAACGGTTCATTTAAAACAAATGGCTGGCAAACAGTCACTGTTCCATTATCGAACTTTTTAAAGAACGGACTGCCATCTCCAACCTTAACCGAGTTACTCGGTTCGACCGGAAACGGAGCAATCAACGTCACTTTTACCAATGATGGTTCAACGGTGGTCACCGATTTTGAAGCCGCTATTGATAATATCAGGATAGTAAAAACAAGATAAGCAATACCATCGGCCCGTAATTTTACGGGCCGGTATGCTTTAATTATAGTAACGAAGATTTTCTATCATCTTCGGAAGAAAATAAATAAACTTATGAGCCGCTTCGGAAATGTAAAAATAAAAGGATGCCTATATATGTTGGTATTGCTCGCCTTTAGCTTGCTTACCGCATATTGTAAAAAGAAAGAAGAAGTTCAACCCCAGCTCAACATTTCTACATCGGATGTTGCTTTTCTGCCTGATGGAGGCATCTCCAATATAACGGTTACCAGCAATGGTAAATGGAACACTAAAAACCCTGCCGATGTTTGGTTGCAGGTTAGCCAGACCGCAGGAAGTGAAGGAAATACTGAATTAAAGTTAACCGCAATGCCTAACCTTACAGGTGTTTCCCGTTCTGCGGTAATGGTGGTTAACTCGGATAACGGACAGGCCCGAAGGGTTACGATCTCGCAAACGAGCACGCTATATCCTTCCTATAATACATCGCCCAAAGCCCCTGACCAAACAGGTATGGGCAGCACAGCGGTACAACTGGCGGCGAAAATGAATTTGGGTCTGAATATTGGGAATACAATGGAAGCTCAGGGCGGCGAAACGGGTTGGGGTAACCCCCAGATTACCGAATCGTATGTGAAATTTGTAAAACAGACAGGTTTTAATGCCATACGCATTCCTTGCGCCTGGAACTGGAAACATTTGAGCGATGAGCAAAAGGCTACCATCGATCCTGCATGGCTTAACCGTGTTAAAGAAGTAATTAAATATTGTGTAGACAATGATATGTATGTGCTGCTGAATATCCACTGGGATGGGGGCTGGCTGGATCAGAATATCAACCAAGCGAAGAAAGATCTGGTTAATGCGAAACAAAAGGCCTTATGGGAGCAGATTGCTACAACCATGAGAGATTTTGATGAGCACCTGATGTTTGCCAGTGCAAATGAACCTCCTGCCGAAAATGCAGAACAGATGGCAATATTAAACAGTTACCACCAAACATTTATAAATACCGTTCGCGCTACAGGTGGCAGGAACAGCTATCGGGTGCTGGTTGTTCAGGGGCCAGGTACTGATTTCGAAAAAACAAATAATCTGATGAATACCCTTCCAACAGACCAGGTACCTAACCGCATGATGGTTGAAGTGCATAACTATACCCCATCTCAATTTACAATATTGCTTGATGGTGATGCCAGCTGGGGTAAAATGTTCTACTACTGGGGAACGGGGCATCATTCGGTTACCGATCCGAGCCGAAATGCAACCTGGGGTGAAGAAAATGAAGTATCAAGATTATATGCATTGATGAAAGCCAAGTTTGTCGATAAAGGAATTCCGGTAATACTGGGTGAATACGCAGCTTTCAGGAGAACAAATCCCAATTACCTGCCTTCAGATATGGCAAAACACAATGAGGCGATAGATTATTGGACAACTTATTCAACCCAACAGGCCATTAAATCTGGCCTTAAGCCATTCTTTTGGGAACAAGGCAGCGTTTTAGACCGTAGAAATAATAAAGTTCTCGATCAGGGGATCGTAAATGCCCTTATAGCTGGATCTAAATAAAAGCAGCTATAGTTATACATTAAGAAGTAATAAATCTACGGTTCTTCAAGGGCCGTAGATTTTGGTAAATATAAATCTCCCGGCCAGGTGGAAGCTTAGCAATTGATGGATGAAAACCTCCATCTCCGAGAGAGAATGATTATACACACAAATAATGAGCGTACGAATACAAGCCTGGTTTATATTTTTTATATTGCTCCTTTTTATCCAGGTAAAAGGTTATACCCAGATTGTTCTGCCAAAAATTTTTGGCGATAATATGGTTTTACAAAGAGGCATTAAAATTCCGGTTTGGGGAAACGCTACGCCCGGCGCACATATCATAGCTGAGCTCGGGCGATTCCGTGCTGTCGCGATAGCAGATCATAAGGGAAAATGGATGGTCCGTTTTCCGGTGCATAAAGCAGGCGGCCCCTATGCACTTAAAATTTCAGAACAGGGAAAACCGGAATCAGAAACCAAGCTTAATGGAATCCTTATTGGCGATGTATGGCTGGCTTCCGGGCAATCGAATATGGAGTGGCAGGTAAAGCAATCCTTGAATGCAGATAATGAAATTGCAAATGCCAATTACCCCGAAATACGCCTGCTTCAGGTAGCGCACGATAAGAAATTAACACCACAGTACAATATCCCAGGGGGAACGTGGGAAGTTTGTAATCCTGTAAACGTGCCGCAGTTTTCGGCTGTTGCCTATTATTTTGCCCGAAAAATACATCATGATCAGCGTGTTCCCATTGGCATTATCCAAAGCACCTGGGGAGGCACGCCTATAGAATCGTGGACAAGCCGGGCGCAATTGCTGACTTCACCGGTAACCAAAACAAATATAGCTGCCAACGATACTTTAAGTGAACAAAGTTTTGTAAATGATAGCCTTAAGCTGATCCGCTTCTGGGATATCGTATATCATCCGCAAAATAATACAGATAAAATAATATCAGCAACCGGGTATGACGATTCGGGCTGGCCGACTGTAGAAATGCCCCGGCTGATCAAAGATTTTGGCATCGGGCCTTATGAAGGGATGGTATGGCTGCGTAAAAAGATAACCTTGCCCGAATCCTTTTCCGGAAAAGACTTAACCCTGCATCTCGGGCACCCGGAGATGAACTATTCGATGTATTTCAATGGCGAAGAAATCTGTAAAACCATATGGAACAGTGATCCGAAACAATCCCATACCATTCCTGCTAAATTAATTAGAAAAGGTGAAAATACGATTAGCCTCAGGGTAGCAATGTTATGGGGTGGCGGTGGCTTAAATCCTCCAGCGGAGCGAATTAATATCACTGATGGTACCATTAAAGTTTCCTTAGCTGGAAAATGGCGCTACCAAAAAGACCTTGAACCAGGTTTGCCCAAAATAAAAAACTATCAAAATTATCCCTCATTGCTGTTCAATGCAATGATCAATCCGGTTATTCCTTTTGGAATCAAAGGATTTCTCTGGTACCAGGGAGAAGCCAATGAGGCTGACGCCTATAACTACCGAAAGTTATTTCCCATGCTGATTGACGACTGGCGAAAACGTTGGAAACAGGGCAATCTGCCATTTCTGTATGTTCAGCTCGCAAATTTCAAAACAAGAAAGCCGCTTCCTTCCGAAAGTGAATGGGCCGAACTGAGGGAAGCCCAAACGTTAACATTATTGCAACCCAATACTGATATGGCCTGCATCATCGATATCGGTGAAGCAGATAATATCCACCCAGTAAACAAACAGGAGGTTGGCCGGCGCCTGGCATTAAATGCCAATAAACTGGTGTATAAACAAAACGTAACAGCATCGGGGCCTTTGTATAAAAGTTATCGGAAAGAAGCAAATCGCATCTACATCAATTTTGCCAATGCTTCAGCTGGCCTTAGAAGCAAAGATGCCAAAGAAATAACAGGCTTCTCGGTAGCGGGTAATGATCAACAGTTTTACTGGGCGAAAGCCACCATAAAGGGAAAATATGTGGTGGTTTATGCCGATCAGGTGCGAGATCCTAAAGCGGTACGTTATGCCTGGGCTGACAATCCGGAATGTAACCTGATAAATTTCGAAGGTCTGCCTGCCATCCCTTTCAGAACAGATAATTGGAAAGGAATTACACAAAAATAATAAATAATCAATAACAGGTTAACCATACTTTTTACCGCATAAAATATATGAATAAAATTATAATCACAATTTTTTTGCTGCAGTTTAGCATTTGTGCAACAGCGCAGTACCAGGTAGCTCAGCACCCGAGGACACCGGGCTTCTATACGAATCCAATTTTTGCAGGGGATTATCCCGATCCCAGTATATTACGCGATGGGGATAATTATTACATGGTCCATTCATCCTTCGAATATTACCCGGGGTTATTAATCTGGCATTCAAAAGATCTGATCAACTGGAAACCGGTAACCCATGCTTTACACAAAAAAGTAGGTTCTGTGTATGCACCCGATCTGGTGAAGTATAAAAATAAGTTTTATATCTATTTCCCTGCAAATGGTACCAACTATGTAGTAACCGCAGATTCGGTCGAGGGTAAATGGAGTGAACCGGTTGACCTGAAAATCGGCAACATCGACCCCGGACATATTACAGATGAGCAGGGCAAAAGATATTTATTCTTTAGCGACGGAGGATTTGTGGCTTTATCTGATGATGGCCTTTCCACCACAGGAAACCAAAAGAGTTCATACAAAGGTTGGCCCATCCCCAGAAACTGGTCTATTGAGTGTTTTTGCCTGGAAGGCCCTAAATTGATAAAAAAGGGAGGATACTATTATATTACTGTGGCCGAAGGTGGAACAGCAGGCCCGATAACGGGCCACATGGTCGTATCCGCACGGTCAAAATCACTGTCCGGCCCATGGGAAAATTCTCCCTATAATCCGATTGTAAGAACAACAGAAAAATCTGAAAAATGGAGATCAAAAGGGCATGCTACCATAATTGATGATGTAAAAGGAAACTGGTGGATGGTGTTCCACGCTTACGAAAAAGACTTTTACAACAAAGGCCGCCAAACGATGCTTCTACCTATAGAATGGACAAAAGACGGCTGGTACAAAGTACCCACAGGTATAAACGACAGTAAACCGATCAAAAAGCCAAATTTGGCCCCTTCTAAAACCAATTTTAACCTGAACGACAATTTTGCGGGTAATAAATTAAAATCTCAATGGCAATTCTTTGAAGAACTGGATACCAACAGGTTTAAATTGGCTAATAACAGCTTGTCTGTTAAAGCAAAGGGAAGTGCTATAGGCAATAGTTCTCCCTTATTATGCATACCTGAAGACCATTCCTACACCGTTGATGTTGAAGTATTAATTGAAGGAAAAGCAACTGCTGGCTTGGCGCTTTTTTACAACAGCACTGCATCTTCCGGGATACTGGCCAACAATAAAGATATCGTAGCCGATTTGCGTGGCTGGAGGGCTCCGGCTGAAAAAAATGTAGTGAACAACCATGTGTTCGTGCGTCTTAAAAATGTAGAAAACACCGTAGATATGTATTACAGTAAAGATGGTGTGAAATGGAACAAAATTGAAAATTCCTTTGAGGTATCGGGCATGCACCACAATGTACTTAGCGGATTTTTGAGCTTAAGAATCGGCCTTTGTTCAATCGGAGAAGGAAAGGTAACTTTTAAAAACTTTAAGTATACTCCGATAAAATAGATATGATGTCAAACTGAGGGGTAATTTATTTTATAAAAATCAGTATGAATGACAGAGGGTTTTTAGTGCTATGTGCCAGCGAGGAATCGTCATTGCGAGGAGGCCTTCTCAGCCAACAAAGCAATCTTACAACTATCGCTAGTAGCGAGCGCTTTAAGATTGCTTCGTGCCTCGCAATGACGATTCTTCTACTGGGATCTGTCAATGGTAGCGGAGTCGATTGCTTTTAATATATCGAAAAACAGGTCTTCGACTACGCTCTCCACAGGAGTCCTTTGGACAGACTGACATACTAATGATTTATAATAAAATTTAAACAGGCTCTAAAAATCAGAATAAATAATATTAACCTAATTAAAATGAGATATACGCTTACCTTGGTTTTGGCACTTGTTTTTAGTGTTATAAACGCACAAACAGCCCCAAAAAAATATCATCAATGGGCATTAACACCGCCTCTTGGTTGGAACAGCTGGGATTGTTTTGGAACAACCGTTACCGAACAGCAAATAAAAGAACAGGCAGATGCGATGGCAAAATACCTTTTGCCAAGCGGATACAACTACCTCACAGTGGATATTCAATGGTATGAGCCTGAATCAAAAGGACATGCTTACGACCCGAAGGCGCTGCTTACCATGGATAAATATGGCCGCTTAACGCCAGGTTTGAAAAAGTTTCCTTCGGCTGCAGATGGAAAAGGTTTCAAACATCTTGCAGACTATGTGCACGCCAAAGGACTGAAATTCGGCATTCATATTATGCGCGGAATTCCCCGTCAGGCTGTTGAAAAAAATACACCGGTACTCGGCACAAACATAAAAGCGCAGGATATTGCCATTAAAAGTTCTACCTGTCCATGGAATCCTGATATGTACGGCGTTAATGCCAGTAGCCCCGGAGGTCAGGCTTACTATAATTCTATTGTGCAGATGTATGCTGACTGGGGAGTGGATTTTATCAAGTGCGACGATATTTCGCGTCCTTATGATGATGTACAAAAAGCAGAAATTGAGGCGCTTCGCAAAGCAATAGATAAAACCGGGCGGCATATCCTGTTAAGTTTATCTCCGGGAGCAACGCCGGTTGAAATGGGCGATCATGTGATGAACCATGCCAATATGTGGCGTATCACCGACGATTTTTGGGATAAGTGGGGATTGTTGCAAGCGATGTTTGAGCGAATGGATGTGTGGACACCTTTTCGTGGGCCCGGACATTTCCCAGATGCCGATATGCTGCCTATCGGAATTGTTGAATTCAAACGCCCGACCAATTTCACCAAAAGCGAACAATATACGCTGATGAGCCTTTGGGCTATTGGCCGTTCACCACTTATTTTTGGTGGAAATATGACTAAGCTTGACGATTTTACGAAGGAAATGCTTACCAATCCCGAAATGCTCAAAGTAAATCAACACAGCATAAATAACCGTCAGGTGTCGCGCGAAAAGAATCTGATCGTATGGACAGCCGATGTGCCTGATAGCAAAGATAAGTATGTGGCCCTTTTCAACGCGCAAAGCAAGGGAGAGCATATTGATTTCAACAATGCCGATTATGTAAGTCCAATAATTGCCGGCAATGGAAGTTCGCAAAAGGTAGAAGTATCGGTAAAAGACGGTAAAAAACTTGTTCTTCTCGTGAAAGATGGAGGCAACGGGTTTGATTCGGATCATATCGTTTGGGCAGATCCTGTCCTTCATGGCCCCAAAGGCGATCTAAAATTGACGAGCCTCAAATGGCTGAGTGCAACCTCAGGCTGGGGAGATGCAAATGTAAATCGTACCTGCGACAACAACCCAATTATTATAAATAATGAAACACGAGAGGGAATTGGTGCTCATGCAGCGTCTGTGATCGTTTATCAATTGCCTGAAGGATATGATTCTTTTACAGCAACTGGCTACGTAACACAAGAAAAAGGCTCAGTGACTTTTGGCGTTTTGGTTGATAAAGGAACATTAGATTTTCCCGACAAGGCCAATGTAAAAGTAAACTTTGAAGCTATTAATATAAAAGGCAAAGTAAAAGTGCGCGATTTGTGGAATCATAAAGATCTCGGAACTTTTGATGGGAGCTTTGAACGTGAATTGCCACAACATGGGGCTGGACTGTATCGGATAACGCCTTTGCGATAAGATACTAGTGCTAAGTTATTATATGGATTGTCATTTTATACTCCCGCTGATTACGCGGAATACGCTGATTTAGATGTTCAGCGATTATCACCTAAATCAGCGGGAAAATAGAACCGCCATTTACTATTATAACATTTAATCATACAAATTAATATAACACAACAAAGTGAGGAGCTTCAATTTATACAAAAGACAATATTTTGCAAAACAAATGGTATTCGCATTCATACTGTTTATCAGCTTTTTTTCAGGATATGCACAAAATGGTATCGAAAGAAAACAGTTATTTGATGATGACTGGAAATTCTTTTTAGGTGATACGCCAGAAGCTAAAGCAAATGATTTCAATGATTCGGGTTGGCGTACACTTGATTTACCGCACGATTGGAGTATCGAAGGAAAAACTCATCCTAGAAATGCTACAGGTGGAGGTGGTGGATTTTTTCCGTCGGGGATGGGCTGGTATCGAAAAACCTTTCAGGTGCCTGATAGCTGGAAGGTAAAAAAAACAGCTATTTATTTTGAAGGTATTTATATGAATTCCGAAGTGTTTATCAACGGAAAATCGCTGGGTGTGTATCCTTATGGTTACACTTCGTTCAGTTATGACCTTACACCTTACCTGAATTTCGGAAAAGAGAATGTTATTGCGGTACGTGTCGATAATGCACAACAGATGAACAGTCGCTGGTACAGTGGTTCGGGAATCTATCGTCATGTTTGGATGATGGTTACTGATCCTGTACATGTTGCACAATGGGGTGTTGCTGTTTCAACTCCTGACGTATCTTCAAAAAAAGCAACTGTGTTGGTAAAAACCAAGGTTAAAAATGAAACAGCATCCGCACAGCGTGTTGTTGTACAAACCCTTATTTGGAATAAAAATTCTAAAAATACGGGTAATGGCCAGATGAAGGTCGAGCTTCCTGCCAATAGCGAAAAGGAAATCACTCAAACGATACAAGTGTCAAGCCCGATGCTTTGGACACCAGAAACACCGAATCTATACGAGGCTCAGATTCAGGTGGTAAAAGACAAAAAAGTGCTGGACGATACAAAAACCAATTTTGGCATCCGTTCCATAAAATTTACTGTCGAAAATGGATTTCAATTGAATGGGAAAACAGTGAAAATAAACGGCGGTTGTGTGCATCATGATAATGGATGCTTAGGTGCTGCTGCTTTTGACCGTGCCGAAGAGCGTAAAGTTGAACTGCTCAAAGCCGGTGGGTTCAATGCGGTGAGAACTTCCCACAATCCACCTTCTGAAGCGTTTCTTGATGCCTGCGACAGATTAGGTCTTCTCGTAATGGACGAATCTTTCGACTGCTGGAAAATTGGAAAAAACAGTAACGATTATGCAAAATATTTCAACCAGTGGTGGAAAAAAGATTTGCAGGCAATGATTTTGAGGGATCGTAACCACCCTTCGGTTTTCATGTGGAGCATAGGGAACGAAATTGTAGAACGGGGAAAACCCGAGGCTGTTGAAACAGCTAAAATGCTTTTGCAGGAAGTAAAAAAAATAGATACTACAAGGCCTGTAACCTCTGCAGTTGTGAATTTTGGCAAATGGGAAAACCTGGATTCTTTGATAAACATACACGATGTTGCCGGTTACAATTACAACCTGAATACTGCGCCAGACGATCATAAAAGAGTGCCTTCCCGTATCATTGTTCAAACTGAATCCTATCCTAAAGATGCTTTTGCCAATTGGAAACTGGTACAGGAAAACAATTATGTAATCGGTGATTTTGTTTGGACAGCGATGGATTATCTGGGTGAGTCAGGCATCGGCCGTTGGTATTATTCTGGGGATACACCTGGTGAACACTGGGAAAATAATTTTTTTCCATGGCATGGCGCTTACTGCGGCGATATCGATCTTACCGGATGGCGGAAACCCATTTCCCATTACCGGAGTATGTTGTACAATACCAACGAAAAACTCTATATGGCCGTTCGTGAACCTGCTCCCGAACCTTTAGAAATTAAAGAAACCTGGTGGTCTGTATGGCCAACATGGGAAAGTTGGACATGGCCAGGTTTCGAAGGAAAAACAGTTCAGGTTGAAGTGTATTCCAAATACCCGAAAGTGAGGCTTTACCTTAATAATAAACTGATCGGCGAAGAGGCAACTACCATCGGACAACAGTTTAAAGCTACTTTTCAGGTACCATATGCTGTGGGTTTGATTAAAGCCGTAGGGGTAGAAGACAATAAAGAAACGGGATCAGCCGTCCTCAAAACTGCTGGCGAGGCTGCAAAAATAACACTAACAGCAGACCGGAAAGAGATCTTGGCCAATGGACAGGATTTATCGTATATCGCAATCGAAGTAACCGATAAAGCGGGAACAATTCAACCTAATGCGACCAACCGTTTACATTTCAAAATTGAAGGTCCGGGCGTAATTGCAGGAGTGGATAATGCTGATCTGAAAGATTTTGAACAGTACGTGGGCAATACACGTAAAGCTTGGAAAGGTAAAGCTTTAGTCGTGATAAAGAGCAAACATGAAGCTGGCGATATCAAACTAACGGTTACCTCGCCTGATTTACCAGCGGAAACTTTAACCATCAAAACAGCAATTAAGGATTTAAACCACAAGAACTAAGTTCTCATGTTAAAAAAAACTATACCACTAATTATATTAACACTGCTTATTTCGGTAATAAGTGTAAAATCGCAGGAAGTCAACCGGTTTTTCCCAGAAAAAGACCTGATTACAACAGGAATATACTATTATCCCGAGCACTGGAAAGAAAGCCAGTGGGAGCGTGATATCAAAAAGATTTCGGATATGGGCTACGAGTTTGTCCACCTTGCAGAATTTGCCTGGTTTAAAATGGAACCTGAAGAAGGAAAGTTTGATTTTAGCTGGCTTGATAAGGTGGTGGGTTTATGTGCGAAATATAAGCTTAAGGTGGTCATGTGCACACCATCTGCAACCACACCAGCATGGATGCGGGCCAATTATCCCGAAACCTTTATCATGGACGGGCATTATATCCGGGCCGAACACGGCACAAGGGGACTGGCTTCAATCGTTAATTCCAAGTATCGGTTGTTTGTCGAAAAAATTGTAACCGAGATGGGCAGGCGCTATGGTCAGCATAAAAATGTAACCGGATGGCAGTTGGATAATGAGCCCGATGCCAAACCCGATTATAGCGTGTCTTCGCAGGAGGCTTTCAGGCAATGGCTAAAAAGCAGGTATAAAACCATTGATGCTTTAAATGATGCCTGGGGTACAGCTTTCTGGAGCCAGTGGTACAATAATTTCGATCAGGTTATGATCCATAACACCAATCTGGTTGGTTGGTGGGGCAACAATCCGCATGCCCTGCTCGATTTTAAGCGCTACTGTGCCGATGCACAGGCCGAATTTCTTGATTTTCAGGCCGGCACCTTACGCGGACTCATATCGAAGCAGCAATATATCACCACTAATTATACCGCTGTTTCTCCCGGTTCTGATCCGGGGCGGACAAAGAAACTAGATTTTGCAGCTTATACTGCTTATCCCAATGGTGGCAGCGACAACATTGGCGAACTGGGATTTAGGATGGGAGATAGTAGGGTCATCCTTTTTGCATCAGAATATTTTAAGCGTGTAGGAGGCATCTCGGGGGTGATGGAAATTCAGCCTGGTCCTGTAAACTGGGGAAGCTACAACCCCCTTCTTTTGCCCGGAACGGTACGTATGTGGCTGTACCATACCTTTGCTGCAGGTGGGAAACTTGCCTGTTCTTATCGCTTCAGGCAGATTTTATACAGTGCCGAACAATACCATTCTGGTGTGATACAAACAGATGGGGTAACACCTTCGGCTGGAGGCGAAGAGTATATCCAGTTTATGAAAGAAATAAAAGAACTGAGGAAGCTGTACAAGCCAGGGGCTAAGGTGCCTGAAAAACTGATGGAACGCTCAACGGCCATTCTTTGGAACCTGGAAAATTACTGGACCATCGACAGGCAGAAACAGACCAACCAGTGGGACACATGGAACTATCCCGTTAAGTTCCTTGAAATGGCAAAATCTCTGGGAGCCCCTGTTGATGTAGTGCCAGAAACTACTAATCTGTCGAAATACAAGGTGGTAATTGTTCCTGCTTACGAAATGGCCGACTCTGCTCTGGTAAAGAAATGGAATGATTATGTAACCCGTGGCGGACATTTGATTATTACCTGCCGTACAGCAACCAAAAACCGCATGGGGCATTTCTGGGAGGGTAAACTGGCAGCGCCAATTTCGGGCCTTATCGGTGCGCAGATTACGGCAACCGATATGCTTTCAGCTTATGCGAAAGGAGACATCCAGATGGGCTCAGAACACTACAAATGGAATAAATGGGGCGATCTGTTGCAGCCCGATCAAAATACGGAAGTTCTTGCACGCTATGAAAACCAGTTTTATAAAGGAAAGGCAGCTGTTGTAAAACACAAAATAGGTAAAGGATCGGTAACCTACATTGGTGTAGCCACAGACGATTCGAAGTTGGAAAAGGATCTGTTACGCGACATTTACAGCAGAGCAGGGGCAACTACCGAAAATTATCCGCCAGGTATTTATGTTTATTGGAGGGATGGGTTTTATATGGCCGTAAATTATTCTTCCACTGATTATATCATAAATATTCCTGCAAATTCGAAGATTATTGTTGGAGAAAAAACATTGAAGCCCGCTGGCGTATTGGTTTGGAGCGAATAAATGCCTTTTGGCGAATGGCTGCAGTATTTTTCATCCGAACAGTGGTTTTTTGATCCAGAGAAGTGTTTGCTATTTAGATTTCCTTAAAGATTATAAGGATTTAACTGTAGCTTAGCTATACTGGAACCTTGACCAGTTATAACCATTTAGCGCTTTAACATTGATATTGGAGGCTACCTCAAATCATCAATCTATATTACAGTAACATATGTACCGGTTTTTTGCTTTGATCTTTGTATCTATCTTGTGTAATTCTCTTTTTGCGCAAGAAAACGTATATCAGTTTTCTCATCTCAACATTGCTAATGGCCTATCAGATAATCAGGTAAATACCATATATAAAGATAACATGGGATTTATGTGGTTCGGCACCCTGTCTGGCCTGAACCGCTATGATGGACACGAATTCAAGATATTTAAACACAGTTCAAAGGATAGTACCAGTATCCCTGAGGGTTATATCTTAGATATATTTGAGGGGCCGGAAAAACAGTTATGGATTGCCTCTGGTGGTGGTTTTAGCATTTACAGTCCCTCAACCGAAAACTTTGAACGGTTCCAGGATAAACACCTTAAAAAGTATAAACTTCCTGGTGGGTACCTGAAGGCGATAAAAACCAATAATAGCGGCAAGCTCTATTTCCTGATCGAAAACCTGGGTATTTTTTGCTATGATCCAAAAACTCATGCAACCATCAGGTATGGGCATCAGAAGGGCATACCCAATTCATTATATGCTGATCAGATAAGCGATGTTATTGATGACGAAAAAGGCAATTTATGGGTTATTTATACCAATGGTGTTCTTGATAAGTTCAACTTAAAGAACCGCAGGGTAACAAACAGGTATTTTGCCATCAACAAACGGTTTGGTGAGCAGGTAAATTCTTTCAATCTCAACCGCGATTCGGAAGGCAATATTTTTATTTATAGCAGGGGTAACCCTTTCGGTCTATATTACCTAAATGTGGCAAGCCAACAGTTTAGTTATTTTGGAAAAAAGCAGGATCAATCGGGATTAAGCTCGAATAACGTAAGTAAGGTAATTGAGGGCGACGATGGCAAAATCTGGATAGGGACCGATCATGGCGGAATTAATATCCTGGACAAGTATACCCACAAGTTAACCTATATTTTAAGTAAAGAAGATGATCCGAAGAGCTTAATTGATAATAGTGTAGCCGCCCTATATAAAGATAATAACGGAATAGTGTGGGTTGGGACCTATAAAAAAGGGATCTCTTATTACCATAAAAGTATTTATAAATTCCCCTTAAATCAGTATCTAACTGGGAAAAATGCGCTAAACGAGGATGTTAATTCATTTGCAGAGGACAACAAAGGCAACCTGTGGATCGGAACAAACGGAGCAGGCCTGTTGTACTTAAATAGAAGTACAGGCGAAATAAAAAGGTACCGTAATAATCCTGTCGGCAGTAATTCTTTAAGCAGTGATATTGTGATCAGCCTTACTATTGATCATTCAGGTGTTTTATGGATCGGTACCTATTTAGGAGGCCTTGATTCTTTTGACGGGAAGAAGTTTACGAATTTTAAGCACAGCGCTGATCCCTTGAGTATTTCAGATAACCGGATTTATGCTTTGCTGGAAGATTCTTCCAACAGGCTCTGGGTAGGCACCCTAAACGGTGGGCTAAATTTACTTGACCGTAGTACCGGAAAATTTAAACACTTCAACCCTTCGGTTAAAAATACATTAAATGCTTATGTGGTTACCTGTTTGTACGAAGATAAAAACAAAAACATCTTAATCGGCACCACGGCAGGGCTGAATATCTTGGATGCAAAAACCACTAAGTTTAGCTATTTTAAAAACAACAGCAGAGATACCAATTCCCTGATACAGGGCGTCGTAAATTCAATCACCAATGATAGCAGGGGATGGATTTGGATAGGCACAAGAGAAGGGATAAGCATATACAATCCTGCAAGCAGAAAGTTCACTAATTTAAGCGAAGAGGTTGGCCTGCCTGAAAATACAGTGCTTTCATTTATCGAAGATGAGGATCACAATATCTGGTACAGTTCCCTTAAAGGGCTTTATAAAATTTCGGTAATTGCTCAGGGGGAAAGCTATAAGTTCAGGTACAGTAAATACAACAAATCAGACGGGTTGCAGAATACGCAGTTCAACATCAATGCAGTACTCAAAACTAAGGTAGGCGAACTGGTTTTTGGAGGGCCAAACGGCTTCAATATTTTCAGGGCACGGCAGATCAAGAACAGCCAGTTTTCATCAGCATTGGTCATGACCGATCTAGAGGTGTTTTACCATAAGGTAAACGTTGGCGAAAAGATAAACGGGCATATTATTCTGCCCGAAACCATAACAGAACTTAAGAATTTAACCCTCACCTATAAAGAGAATATCTTTTCGGTCCAGTTTGCGTTGCTCAACTATCTTAATCCCCAAAAGGTAATCTATAAATACAGTCTGGAAGGATTCGATAAACGTTGGCTTACAGTACCTTCAGAAAGCCGTAAAGCTACTTTTACAAATCTCGATCCAGGAGAATACACACTCCATGTAAAAGCCTTTAACGAAAACGACGCTGCGCTCCTGGCCGAATCACAATTGAAAATTACCATTTTACCTCCCTTCTGGCGCACAACATGGGCGTATATCCTGTATGTTTTGGCCATTGGTTGCCTGTTGCTATTTATTAGGAGAAGGGGGATCAATAAATTAAGGAGGGAGTTTGCTTTGGTACAGGAAAGGATCCAGGCCCGGCAATTACGCGAGCAAGACCGTAAGGAGGCTGAAAGGTTACGGGAACTTGACCTGTTAAAAATTAAATTTTTAACCAACCTGAGTCACGAGTTCAGGACGCCTATTTCCCTGATCCTGGCTCCCGTAGACAAACTTTTGATCGAATCCAAAGAGAAGGAAAGGCACGGTCAGCTGGCCATGATCAAAAGAAATGCACGGCGGTTATTAAACCTGGTAAACCAACTGCTCGATTTCCGTAAAATGGAAGAGCAGGAACTAAGGTTAAATAATAGCGATGGCGAAATTGTTTCCTTCATTAAAGATGCAACAGATTCTTTTTATGATCTGGCAGAACGGAAGCAGATCAAACTTACTTTTAAAAGCACTATAGAGAATTTATATGTATCATATGATCAGGATAAGATAGAGCGGATATTGTTCAATTTACTTTCGAACGCATTTAAATTTACACCTACAGGCGGAACAGTAGGTGTTGAGCTACAAATACTGGATGGTAAACCAGGAGATGGCAGGGTTTCATTGGAGTTAAAAGTGATAGACTCGGGGATTGGTATTCCAAAAGATAAACAGGAAAAAATATTCGAACGGTTTTTCCAAAATGATACTTCTTCTTCCATTCTCAACCAGGGTTCGGGGATAGGCCTTTCCATCACCAGAGAGTTTGTCAAAATGCACGGTGGCGAAATAGTAGTAAAAAGCGAACCTGGTTTGGGGAGTTGTTTTACATTATCCCTCAATCTTGTACCTGTTGCAATTTCCGGGCAGGAGCAAAAATATCTTGAGGATGATGATGTGCCAGATGCCGCACCAGATAAAAAAGATGGAGAAAAAGAATCTGCCGACAAGCGCCTCCGCGTAAAAAATGCCCCTCTCATTCTGTTGGTTGAGGATAATGAGGATTTTAGGTTTTACCTTAAAGATAACCTGAGGGTTTTTTATAAAATCGAAGAGGCATCAAATGGTAAGGAAGGCTGGCAAAAGGCGCTTGCACTACATCCAGATCTGATTGTTTCCGATATCAGTATGCCAGAAATGACTGGCAATGAGCTTTGTGGGAAATTAAAATCAGACGAAAGGACAAAGCATATCCCAATTATTCTTTTAACGGCTTTAACGGGTGAAGAAGAACAGCTAAAAGGTTTAGAAATAGGCGCGAACGATTACATGACCAAACCCTTTAATTTTGAGATTTTACATTCCAAAATCAAGAACCTGCTCACGCTGAATCAAACCTTTAAAAAAACTTATTCCCGACAGGTGAGTATGGCATCGCCGGAAATGGAAATAGAATCCGATGATGTGAAATTCCTGAACACCGCATTGCTTTACATTGAAGACAATCTCCATAAGCCTCAATTATCAGTGGAAGATCTGAGTAAACATATGATGATCAGTAGGGTATCGTTATACAGAAAGTGTTTACGGGTTACCGGTAAAACCCCAGTTGATTTTATCAGGTCTGTTAAGCTCGAGAAAGCCGCTGTTTTATTGGAGAAAAGTAGTAAAACCATTTCTGAAATCTGTTATATGGTTGGTTTTAGTACTCCTAACTATTTTGCAAAGGCATTCAGGGAAAAATACCAGTTACTTCCTTCAGAATATAGAGCGAAAACAAAGGATTCGGATTAAAAACAGCTCCTTGCGCCTTTCGGACAGGATGATTGATTGATGGTGTTGAATTAAATAAAAACACAGCTGCGTTGCGGCTCGATGTTATTAAGTTAAGTCATCCCACACAAGCAAAAATAATTTAACCGCAGATAGAAAGGATGTATACAGGTATGAAATCTGTGTTTATCTGTGTGCATCTGTGGTTAAAAGCCCTTAACTTAGACATTTATCCTATCGGTTGGTGTCTCACCGACCGAAATAAAAGATATTCTTATTAGGAAATGGGTGGCCTGTGGTTCTTGGGGGTGCTCAGTCCCGCCATTCGCTAATTCCGATGAAGGATCGGAACCGCTGCTGTCGGGTTTAGGCACAAAGGTAGGTGCACCCTGCAAGCCAAAAAAAGAAACATTGTTTGAGCTGCTTAGCCCCGGTTGTAGCGTTACTAAAATGTTATTAAGTTAAGCCATTCGGCACAAGCAAAAATAATTTAATCACAGATAGGAGGGATGCACACAGATATGAAAATCCGTGTTTATCTGTGTACATCCGTGGTTAAAAGCCTTTAATTTAACGACATTGGTGTTGCGGCTTGGATAATATTATTCTTGGTGTGCGTTAAATGATCTGATTATAATCGTTGTTTTAACGTTTATTATTTATATTTGTGAAAGACCAAATATAAAACGCATGAAAAGAATAACATCAGTATTGCTTTTACTTTGTTCAATCTTCACAATTGATCAAACTTACGCACAGCAGAATTTTAAGAATTGGGCGAAGACTCCTCCAATGGGCTGGAATAGCTGGGACTGTTACGGCTCTTCAGTTACAGAAGCCGAAGTAAAAGTCAATACAGATTACATGGCTTCCAAATTGAAATCTTTCGGATGGGAATATATCGTTGTAGATATCCGCTGGTTTGTGGAAAATGATAAAGCAGGGGGATATAACCAAACGGATCCAAAATATGTAATTGATAAATTTGGCCGTTATCTGCCTGCTTTGAACCGGTTCCCGTCGGCAGCAGACGGACAGGGTTTTAAAAACCTGGCAAAATATATACATGCTAAGGGATTAAAATTTGGTATTCATATTATGCGCGGCATCCCTACGCTTGCCGTTAAAGAAAAGATGCCAATTAAGGGTACAAAATACACTGCCGATCAGATCTATAGCACTGCTTTGCAATGCAAATGGCTTACAGACAATTATACAGTGGATGCGACAAAACCCGGTGCCCAGGAATATTATGATTCAATAATGGAACTTTACGCCAGTTGGGGTGTCGACTTTATTAAAATAGATGATCTTTCCCGTCCTTATCATCAGGGCGAAATTGAACTCATCAGAAAAGCAATCGATAAAACTGGTCGCCCGATTGTGCTGAGCACTTCACCAGGCGAAACGCCGATAGAAAAAGCAGAACACGTTCAACAACATGCAAATATGTGGCGAATGGTGGATGATGTATGGGATACCTGGCCACATATTACGCACCTGATTAATGTTGCCCAGCCATGGGCGCCTTATATTAAGCCCGGAACCTGGCCTGATTGCGATATGATTCCTTTGGGTAGAATTTCCATTCGCGGAGAAAGAGGCGGCGACCGTGCAAGCAGATTGACCAAAGATGAGCAGCAAGTGCTGATGACCTTCTTCACCATATTCCGCTCACCCCTGATGTTTGGTGGTGATATGCCGAGTCTGGATCCCTTTACCACTTCGCTGCTTACCAATAAAGCTGTGCTTAAGATGCATAGAGAAAGTACGGATGTAAAATTTCTTTTTAACGATCGCAAGAAAGTTGCGGTAACATCAACGAATGCTAAAACCGGACAACATTATCTCGCCCTGTTCAATCTTTCTGATGAACCAGATCTAAAGGAAATTTCTGTAAAACACTCAGATTTAGGGATAACTAAAATAGCTAAAGTTACAGATAGCTGGACAGGGAAAATTGTTCAGAATGATGGAAAACAAATAACCGTAAATCTTAAACCTCATAGCTGCGTTTTGTATGAAATTAAGTAAGCTATCTATAGTGCTGGTGTTTCTGCTGTTTAGCAGAAACTCATTTGCAACAGAACCAACGCAACATGCTGCAGCTGATTCTGTTTACCTGTTTTCATACGTCAATGATGGATTACGGTTTGCATGGAGTGATGACCGAAATAATTGGACACCTGTTGGAACAGGACAGGTTTATCTTCGCTCAGACTTTGGCCGCTGGGGATCAGATAAAAAAATGTTTGCTCCATATGTCATTCAGGGGCGCGGGGGAGTTTGGCAATGTGTATGGAGCTTAAATGATCGGGTAAAGCAATTTGCCCATGCCCAAACAAGAAATCTGATTGACTGGGGGCCGCAAGGTTATCCCCTTTTTGAAAAAGGTAAGAATATCCTTCGTCCTGTGATTAGTTACCATAAAGATCTCGACATTTATCAGATTGTATACACAGATAGTGAGGGCGCCTATTTTCAGACAGAAACAAAAGACTTCAAAACCTATAGTCCGGCAAAGGAAGTACCCCTCTCTGCCTATAAAAGTAATACCATCACCACTACCATTCAAAACAATCCGGTAAGCGGACAGTTACACCGTGTTAAATGGGCGGTGGTTGAAGCGTTGAATAAAGCTGCGGAGCTCAGGAATTTCAAGGCACGGCAAGATGCGGAGACAACCAAAGAAGATCCGGTACGTTTTGCAAACTTAACAAAGCCCGAGCTGCATATTTCGGCCGAGCCTGAAAAAGCTAAAGCCATAAGCAAGCTGTTAACAGGGATATTTTTCGAAGATATCAACTATGCAGCAGATGGCGGGCTTTATGGTGAACTGATTCAAAATCGTGACTTCGAATACCAGCCATCAGATAAAGAAAACCATGATACAAAATGGAACAGCAATCATTCCTGGACATTCAAAGGCAAAGAAGGAGATTTTGCAATTCGAACAGATCAGCCACTACACCCGAATAACCCACATTATGCGGCACTAAATTTAACGGTTGATGGTAGTTCATTATCGAATGCTGGTTATGACGGAATTGCACTAAAAAAAGGAGAAAATTACCTGTTTTCCAGTTTTGTCCGGGTTGCAGAAGGAAAGAAGTCGTTTGAAGTAAGGCTCGTTAGTGAAAAATATGGCTTGCTTTCAAAGGGATTGATCAGTTGCAGTTCAAAATCCTGGAAGGAAATAAAAACAACACTTAAATCATCGGTTTCAGCGTCGGATGTTAGTTTGCAATTGTGGCCATTACAGAATGGCCGTATTGATCTCGACATGATTTCACTATTTCCCCAAAACACCTTCAAAAATCGCCGAAATGGCCTTAGAGCAGACCTCGCAGATACAATTGCAGCGATAAAACCGCGTTTTGTGCGTTTTCCCGGTGGATGTGTGGCCCACGGAGATGGGATCCATAACATTTACAGATGGAAAAATACAATCGGAGCCTTACAGGCCCGGGTTCCCGACCGCAATTTGTGGGGCTATCACCAGAGTATGGGACTGGGATACTTTGAGTACCTCCAGTTTTGTGAAGATATTGGTGCAGCACCAGTGCCTGTTATTGCTGCTGGGGTGCCCTGCCAAAACTCAGGAGCCAATGGAGGCGGACAACAGGGCGGAATCCCGATGGCAGATATGCCTGCCTATATTCAGGATATTATTGATTTAGTTGAATACTGTAATGGAGCCACAAATACAAAATGGGGGAAGGAACGTGCAGCAGCAGGGCATCCGAAACCATTTAATTTAAAATATATCGGCATCGGCAATGAAGACCAGATAACAGACGTCTTTCGTGAGCATTTCGCCATGATCTATAAAGCACTTAAAAAAGCACATCCTGAAATAACCATTATTGGAACTGCAGGGCCATTTTTTGAAGGCACAGATTATGAGGAAGGTTGGGCTTTTGCCAACGAAATGAAGGTTGATATGATAGACGAACATTACTATCGTCCACCAGGCTGGTTTATAAACAATCAGGATTTCTATGACAAATATGACCGCAGTAAATCAAAGGTATATCTGGGAGAGTATGCGGCAAGCCTCCCAGGGGGAAATAGGACAAACCTGGAAACCGCTTTAGCTGAAGCGTTGTATCTCACTTCCCTGGAGCGCAATGGAGATGTGGTATCTATGGCCTCCTATGCACCATTGTTGGCAAAGGAAAAACATACGCAGTGGAATCCTGATCTGATCTATTTTAATAATACAGAAATTAAGCCCACCATTGGATATTACGTGCAACAGCTTTACGGTCAAAACGTAGGAGATGAATTCATTCCTGCACGGGTTGATTTTTCAGTGAAGAGAGAAGATGTAATTAAGCGGGTGGCGTACTCCATTACCCGCGACCAAAAATCAGGAAAATTATTCATCAAAATTGTAAATATGCTTCCAGTCGCAGTTAAGACTAATATTGATCTGTCCAAGTTAAGTGCTGTGAGCAAACAAGTAATTAAAAAAGAAATATCAGGTCTTCCGGGCGATTACAAAATCCAACCTATAAAAACAGCTATGGATTTTTCGAATCTTAAATCTTTCGAACTAAAACCTTATTCCTTTACCGTATTTGAATTGTAAAACTAAATAAAAGCACTCGTCATCCGATAGTTATTGGATGCGAGAAGGCTTTTTTAGCCGACAGCCTGTGTCGATCTTTCGCGAAAGCAATCTTACAACTGTTGATACTAGTGTGCGCTTTAAACCCCTATCCGCCTATCGGCACCTTTCCCTGAAAGGGAAAGGGCTAAAAAACAAATTACCGCATCCTGCTATCTGCTCCCTGCTATCCGGCATAGCAGATTTTCGCAGGAAAAAGCACGGAAATCTGTGCATTTCCCCTCATTACCCCACAGCGCAAGGCAGGATCAAGCGGGTGTGCTGGGATAAGCCAGGGTAAGAGCCTCGATGCTGCCGCAATTAAGGTTTCCGTAGGTTTTTACAAGAATTGCGCAGCAATCTTTTATACCTATAAAAAACAATACAATCACATAAAAAACGGTGCAAGCCTTGATTTATGCCTTCTTAGTTGTTGTTTCATAGGTAGTCATGCTTTCGCTACGCTCAGGTTTGGTTACCTTTTTATCAAGAAAAAGGTAGGAGCCCCTTCGGCGGCGGTGAGCCGAGGCAAGGCCGAGCAAGGGGGAAAATCTACAATTATCATTCTGAACGCAGTGAAGAATCTTTTGGTAAAAGATCCTTAGTGCCTCAGGATGACAGAAAATTGTAGAAGCAAACGACGGAGTGACTGCCTATCTATCGCAGATAACCCATAGTGGTAAGATTGCTTCCTCGGCTGAAAAAGCCTCATCGCAATGACGGATTTATTGTTGTAGTAGAATCACCACCGTATTATAGCGGGCGCCTTAAACCCCTATCCGTCTATCGGCACCTTTCCCCTGAAAGGGAAAGGGCTAAAAAACAAATTACTGCATCCTGCTATCTGCTCCCTGCTATCCGGCATAGCAGATTTTCGCAGGAAAAAGCACGGAAATCTGTGCAGTTCCCCTCATTACCCCACAGCCCAAGGCAGGATCAAGCGGGTGTGCTTGGATAAGCCTGGGTAAGAGCCTCGATACTGCCACAATTAAGATTTCCGTAGGTTTTTACAAGAATTGCGCAGCAATCTTTTATACCTATAAAAAACAATATGATCACATAAAAAACGATGCAAGCCTTGATTGTTTGTTTCTTTATCATCAAGGATAAAGAAAGAGCCCCTTCGGCGGCGGTGAGCTGAGGCAAGACTGCGCCGAGGCAAGAATAATGACCGCTTTAAGATTAGCTTCGCTGAGCACCTCGTGATTTCCGCCTGCGCGGGATCCGATAGCTATCGGATGACGACAGTGTTATAGCTTATGCATCTGTCTGGGTTTACAATAAAAAAAGCACCCCAATCAGTGCTTACCAATTTACGGATCAGGAAAAAAATCGGATAAAAATATTTCCAATTCAAATGCTATTATTTAGCAAAAAAAGGTTTTTAGCGCTCAATATAACGCTAGTGTAACATTTCTTGCGGAAATTGAAAGATCTGATCTATTCCAAATGGTATCCTTGACCTAGTTTTGAGTCTAATAACCAATTATCCAAAAGAAGCTTATCCAGACTTCTTACTAATTATGAGAAATGCAAAAAAAGGAGTAAGGTGGCGTGCACACAAAGCTTCATTAATCACTAATACTATTGATAAGTTATGAACCGGTCAGTAGCCCAATTTTAAAGATAATGCGAAACCAACACAACACACTTAATTAACCAAATATTATAGATAAGCATGAATTTATATTCTTATTTTTTCATTGCCTGTGCATCGGCCTTTTGTTTTACAGGCAGGCCGGCTATTGCGCAGGAGACCAAAGTTGAGCCAATAATCATTAAGGCAGAACGCAATATCCTGCTCAGGAGTTTTATTGATCTTAATGGTGGTAAACGGGTTACGCATGCCATAAGCATAGGTAGTCCGTTGCAAGTGCATTATACCTACGACGCCGACAATGGCCAATTGGTACTATTGTGGAAAGGAGGATTTCTGGATGCCACACCAATGTGGCATGATAGGGGTGATGGTTCTTCACGGCCACTCGGAAAGGCAATCCAGATCGGCGATGCAATACCCCAGATTCAGCAGTTGGAAACACTACAAAGCGAGTTTAAAAAAGACACAGTAGGTTCGGGCTTCAAACCAAAGGGTTATACACTAGATGCATCCGGTCTGCCAGTGTTTAAATACCTTACATACGGATTGAGTGTTAAAGATGCAACCAGGGTCATTGATGGTGGCCAGGGCATTCGACGTGAAATTGAGCCAGATGGCAGTGCCAATGATTTATACCTGTGTCTCGCCAAAGCAAACGTCATCGAACAGAAAGATGGTAAATATGTTATTGCAGATAAAGCTTATTCCATTTCTGTTGCAGATGAAGCCGCATTGAAGCCTATCATTAGAACCATACAGGGAACTCAGGAGCTCCTTGTTCCATTCAAAAGTAAGATCGTTTACGCTATTCTTTTTAACCAATAACCCGATGAATATTTTTTTTAATTATAAAAACGGTATTTCGTGCCTGTTGACAATGACAGTTATATTGATGTCAATAAGCTGCTTTGCTCAGGCAGAATCGCCAAAGGAAGAAGATTATTTTAAGATCATGAAAGTGCCCGCTCCCGAAGGAGCAATTCTCGAAGTGGGCGGACTCTGTACATTGCCTAACGGCGATTTGGGTGTTACTACCAGGAGGGGGGATGTTTTTATTGTGAAAAATCCGTCTTCATTGAAACCAACATTTCAAAAGTTTGCTTCGGGCCTTCATGAAGTACTGGGACTTGCCTATAAAAACGGATCGTTTTATTGTGTTCAGCGAGGTGAACTTACCAAAATGACAGATACCAACAACGATGGAGTGGCCGATGATTTTGAAACCATATACGCTTGGCCACTATCAGGAAATTACCATGAGTATAGTTTTGGCCCTAAGCTGGCTGCCGATGGATCTTTTTTTGTAACCCTAAATCTTGGATTTCCGCCAACCTGGTGGAACCCGACAAGTATGGTTCCATGGAGGGGCTGGGCACTCCATATTTTTGAAGATGGAAGAGTAGAGCCTTGGGCTGCTGGTATGCGCTCGCCTTGCGGAATTAGTATGATTGATGATCAGCTTTTTTATACTGATAATCAAGGCGATTGGGTTGGCTCCGGAAGTATCATGCAAGTAAAAAAAGGCGCATTTATGGGGCATCCAGCCAGCTTGGTGTGGGGTAATCTGCCACAGTCTCCAATAAAATTGACCACAGAACAGTTCTTTGCTAAGAATGAGACAAAAATGATTTACGACAGTAAGGGAAACAGTGTAAAGCCAGAGAACGATGTGAATGCAAAGGTGGTAACCGAGATGGATATGAAGAAGAACTTTCCTGAACTGCAAATACCCGCGGTGTGGCTGCCTCACGGAATTTTGGGCATTTCAAATTCTGAGATCGTAAAAATTCCTCAAGGCTCCTTTGGCCCTTTCGCTGGCCAGCTTCTGGTGGGAGATCAGGGACAGAGTATGGTTAGCCGTGTGTTTATGGAAAAGATAAACGGAGAATATCAGGGGGCCGCATGGCCTTTCAGAAGTGGATTTCAGTCAGGTATCGTGCGTCTGGCTTGGGGGAAAGATGGATCATTGTTCGCCGGCGAGACCAACAGGGGATGGGGTTCGGCGGGTGAGGCCACAGAAGGGATCCAGCGACTCGTTTGGAACAACAAAATCCCTTTTGAAATGCACAGCATCAAAGCCATGCCCGATGGGTTTGAAATAGCGTTCACCAAACCTGTTGATAAGAAATACGCCTTAGATCTTGCTTCCTATTCAGTGGAAAGCTTTATTTATAAATACCATAGCGTGTATGGAAGTCCGCCGGTAAATAGCCAAAAATGCAATGTAAAGGGCGTTCGAGTTTCAGCTGATGGCCTCACTGCCCGAATTATTGTAGCCGGCCTGCGCAAAGGCTATATTCACAACATTACTTTGGATGGTATCCGATCGCAAGAACACTACTATAGTCTGGTACATCCAACAGCATATTATACTTTAAATAATATTCCGGAAGGAAAAGCGCTTAGCCTTGCAGAAGTAAGTACCAAAAATTCGGCCTCAACTAAAACGCTGCCTGTGGCACAAAGCAAAAAGTCTTCATCAGGTGGAAAAACATCAGTAGTGAAAATTCCAACTTATGAGCAGGTGAAAGGGCTGCTAACTAAAAATACTTGTCTGGCCTGTCACAACTCAGATAAACGACAAGTTGGTCCCTCTTTTAAAGAGATTTCCACCAAAAAGTACACGGTTGAGGAACTAATAAGCTTGATTTATACACCTAAGCCGGAGCATTGGCCGGGTTATTCTACACCGATGCCGCCAATGACTAATGTTCCAAAAGATGAGGTAAAAAAAATTGCGACCTGGATCAAATCATTAAATAAATAATACATCAATAGCTAAAGAAAATCAATCAATAATATGAAACGATCAATATTAATTGTTGGGATACTCATAATAAATGCACTGCTCGTTCAGGCACAGCAACCTGCTAAGCCAGAAGATACGGAAGTATGGACCCCGGTACCCGCAAAGGTAAGTCCGGCTAAAGTGCCTGGGGGAGCACCTTCAGATGCCATACTTCTTTTTGACGGGAAAGATCTGGATCAGTGGGTAAACTCAGGCGATACTGCTTCGGCAAAAAAATGGGCGTTATCTGATGGGATCATGACAGTAGATAAATCTGTGGGTGATCTCCAGACAAAAGAGAAGTTTATGGATTTTCAGCTTCACATTGAATACAGGATCCCAGAAAATATAAGCGGAAGTGGCCAGGGCCGAGGTAACAGCGGTATTTTTCTGGCTGCTCTTCCCTGGGGTGCTGGCGGATACGAATTGCAGGTACTGGACAATTACGACAATAAAACCTATGTAAACGGGCAGGCCGGTAGTCTCTACAAACAATCGCCACCGATGGTAAATGCCTGTTTAAAACCTGGAGAGTGGCAAACCTATGATGTCGCCTGGACAGCTCCCCGGTTTAACGATGACGGTTCTGTAAAGTCACCGGCTGTAGCGACAGTTTTTCACAATGGGATTCTCGTTCAGAATGCGACCATACTTAAAGGAGATACACCTTATATAGGCCAGCCAACCTACAGAAAACATGGCGCCTCACCAATTAAGTTACAGAGTCATGGAGATAAAAGTGAACCGATTAGCTATCGCAATATCTGGTTAAGGAAATTGTAGCAAGTGCCCTCTGTTGATCAATTTTTAATAGAAACCAATTATATCCCTATATGAGAACAGTAAATTATCCTTTCGGCACCGTCGTCATCCCTACGTTTACGAGGTGCCAAAAACAAGAACCTGGAAGTTTGGCCGGGAAACAATCTATTCCAAAAGCAGTGGATGCTGGCTTACCCAGGCATATGTCAACCTGGCTTAAGAAATCGGTTTCAACGCCATCCGAATTCCTTGCTCCTGGGATCAATATGGCCGCCAATAATGCAGCAAAGCTTCAACATGAAGTGAAAAGAAATCAGGTTTTTGACCTAAGTTGAAATAATTTTTTCAAAAGACTGGTCGTAAAAAAGGGCCTTCGACAATTTGAGGGTCGTGAAAAAATAAATTATAATCTAACCAAAATGAACAATATTATAAATATGAAAAATAGAAGTTATGGGATATTTTTAGGTTTCCTGATCGTTATTGCCTTATTCTCCTCGTCCTGTAAGAAGTCAGAAGTTGCAGCAGAGCTGGAAGTTTCTTCATTGGATATTAAGGCGCAGGCAGATGGCGAGCGTACAGAAGTAACGATTACCAGCAACGACGCATGGACAGCAATTATCAATGATGCAGTACCTTGGATAGAGATAGGTACTACAGCGGGCGGAGCAGGTGCTACACAGTTACAGCTAAAATTTTCTGGTAATGGCACAGGCGCATCGCGTTATGGTGTGGTTACGATTAAATCTGGGAATGGCCAAGCCAGGAGAATTAAGATTACACAAGTAGGTAATTTATATCCAACATATAATTTAACACCTAAAGCGCCCGATGCAACCGGTATGAGCAGTACAGCTGTACAACTGGCGGCAAAAATGCATTTGGGAATAAATTTTGGCAATACCATGGAATCCCCAAAAGAAGGTGAGTGGCAGAATAGTAAACTGACTGAATCGTATGTGAAATTTGTAAAGCAAATGGGATTCAATACGGTGCGGATTCCTTGTAACTGGAATTGGAGTCATTTAAGTGATCCCGGTAAAGCAGAAATTGACAAGGCATGGCTTAACCGTGTGAAAGAAGTAGTTGGATGGTGTGTAGCTAATGATATGTATGTGATGCTGAATACGCACGGAGATAATGGCTGGCTTGAAAATAATGTCAATGCGGCAAAGCAAGAGGAAATTAATGCAAGACTCAAAGCACTTTGGGAGCAGATTGCTACAACCATGCGTGATTTTGACGAACATCTAATTTTTGCCGGCACGAATGAACCTGCGGTTGAAAATGCTGAGCAGATGGCCATACTCAATGGTTATCACGAAACATTCATCAAGGCGGTTCGTTCTACCGGAGGCAGGAACAGTTACCGGGTGCTGGTTGTGCAGGGCCCCAGCACTGACCCTACTAAAACTTTTACTTTGATGAATACGATGCCAAAAGACGAAATCGCTAATAAGTTGATGGTCGAGGTGCATGACTACACGCCTTCTACATTTACGATACTAACGGACGGGGATGCAACCTGGGGCAAGATGGTTTACTACTGGGGGAAAGGGAATCATTCTACTATTGAGCCAGAACGCAACGCTACCTATGGAGAAGAGGATGTGATCGATACAGAATTCAAAAATATTAAACAGAAGTTTGTTGATAAAGGTATCCCTGTGCTGCTGGGTGAATATGCAGCCTGGAGAAGGAATGCGATTAACAACCCGAATTATCTTCCTAAGGATCTGGCTATGCACAACAAGTCTGTTAATGACTGGACATATTATCTAACCAAACAGGCTAAAGCAAATGGTATTCTGCCATTCTATTGGGAGATAGGTTTTATGTTAGACAGAGCTAATAATGTGGTAAAGGACCAACCTATGTTAGATGCCCTTATTGCAGGAGGTAAGTAAATAGTAAGAGATACTCTAACTAAACAGAAATACAGCTTTGTAGAGGTTCATGTATAGCATTGAATTTAAAAAGAGGTTGTATCATAAATATAGATTTGTCATCCTGAGAGGTTAGTTTTAGAAAAACAAAGGAGGGGTTATAACAGGGTCCGCAGAATCGTCATTTCGACTGCAGTGTTCCGAAGGAACTCCTTCGGAGGTGAAATCTTTAAATGAAGTATGTTAAAAGATTTCTCTCCCGAAAGTTCGGGACTGCGCTTCAGTCGAAATGACGACTGATTTCCTAAACTCTTACTACATATAGTTAATCTCACTAAAACCATGAATTTAAACTTAAAATTAATTGCAATTATATACACACACAAATTAGATCAACAATGAATATCAAGAAAGAAAGTATTGTAGGTAGCAGCTCGGGGGTGCAGGCCCAAAACCTGATTATAAAAACCATTTATGCATCCTATCCATTATAAATTAAAAATGAATACAGCAAGTAAAAGCATTTTTACGCTTGTCTCCGTTATTATCTTCAACTTAATAAGCATAAGTACGCTTTCCGCACAAACTGTTTGGTTAGATGAACTGGATCTCAGCCCAACTACACAGGGCTGGGGCATACCTAAAAAAAACAGGTCGGTTGATGGCAACATCATGACCATCGCAGGCAAAACCTTTGAGCGTGGCTTTGGTACACATGCGGAAAGTTCTCTTTTTATTCACATTGATGGTAAGGCAAATTCGTTTACCGCGCAGGTTGGCATTGATGAAGAGGTGAAAGGGCGTCCGTCCTCCGTAGAGTTTGTTGTATACGGAGATGGAGCGAAGCTTTGGTCGAGCGGTATAATGCATGAAGGTGATATTGCCCGGCTATGTAGTGTGAAGCTTTCGGGTGTGAAAAAACTTGAGCTGCGGGTAACAGACGCAGGAAACGGTGACAGCGATCATGCCGACTGGGCAGATGCAAAATTTGAGGCGGTCGGCGTATCAACTTTTGCTACTTTTTATCCTATCCCAAGTGAGCCCTATATTCTTACCCCTAAACCATCGGCAAAACCGAAGATTAATAGCGCAAGCGTTTTCGGTGTCCGTCCCGGCTCGCCGTTTCAGTTCAGGATACCTGCCACCGGAGACCGACCAATGACCTTTGTGGTTACGGGCTTGCCTCAGGGACTAAAGCTGGACCAAAAAACAGGGCTCATCACCGGTAAGCTTGTAAAAGCCGGCACTTACGTTATTCAATTGAACGCAAAGAATGCGAAAGGCATAGCCGAAAAAAGTTTACGCATTGTCTGTGGTGATAAAATTGCACTTAGCCCGCCAATGGGTTGGAATAGCTGGAATTGTTTCGCTGGAGAAGTTTCTGGTGAGAAAGTTAAGCGCGCTGCGGAGGTAATGGTGAAAAGCGGACTTATAAATTACGGATGGGATTATGTAAATATTGACGGGTACTGGCAAAATAACCGCGATTCGAAAGATCCCGACCTGCAAGGTAAGCTGCGGGACGAGGCTGGTAATATAGTTCCTAATAAAAGGTTTGGAGATATGAAAGCCCTGACAGACTATGTGCATGGTCTCGGTTTGAAGATCGGTATTTATTCCAGCCCCGGTCCCTGGACCTGTGATGGCGGTGCCGGTAGTTATGGCTATGAAAAGCAAGATGCCGAAACTTATGCCAAATGGGGTTTCGATTATCTGAAATACGATTGGTGCAGCTATGGAGGAGTGCTAAATGGAATCCCTGATAATGACCCGAACAAAGTAGTCTCCATATCTTATAATGGAGGTTATCAAATGTCTACGGCCGTCAAACCATACAAGATAATGGGAGATTATATCCGTCAGCAACCCCGCGACATTGTTTTCAGCTTGTGTCAGTACGGAATGTCGGATGTTTGGAAATGGGGCGATTCGGTAGGCGGAAACAGCTGGCGTACAACAAATGATATTACAGACAACTGGTCTAACGTTAAAGGCATTGCATTAGCGCAGGATCAGTCTGCAGCCTGGGCTAAACCCGGTAACTGGAACGATGCCGACATGCTGGTTGTAGGACATGTAGGCTGGGGTAACCTTCATCCAAGCTTGCTTAGACCAGACGAGCAGTATCTTCACGTCAGCCTTTGGAGCCTTTTCTCTTCTCCGCTGCTAATTGGTTGCGATATGGAAAAGCTGGATGCCTTTACCCTGAATTTATTGACAAACGACGAAGTGATTGCTGTTAATCAGGATGCGCTTGGCAAACAGGCTACCTGTATTCAGACGATCGGAGATCTGCGCATTTATGCAAAAGAATTGGAGGACGGCAGTCGTGCAGTAGGCTTTTGCAATTTCGGTCTGGAGAAAGTGGATATCGCTTACAAGGATTTAAATAAGCTTGGTATTTCAGGAAAGCAAAAGGTGCGTGATCTTTGGCGTCAGAAAGATATTATAACACTCTATGCGGAAAAAGAGCCTCTTTCGGTGAAGGTTCCGGCGCATGGAGTGATGCTGTACAAATTTACGCCGGTTAAATAGCTCGGCCGTGCTTTATGTGGAGCAAAAATTTGATGCATGATAAAAGATAAAAACATGAAACTTAAATTTTCAATCCGTTCATTTTGTACTTATTTACTGCCTTTAGAATAGCAATTGCATAAACTAATCCCGAGCTGGCGACAAGCGTGTGCCAGCTAAAGCAACGCCCATTAACGGCTATATTTATTTTATCACACACCAATTCATGAAATCAATTTTTAATTTACTACCGCTAATTCTTCTTTTATTTTTCTTTAAATCTAATGCACAACAAATCCTGCATCAGGATGCTGTCCAGATGGTGAAACTACAGGGCAATGCCGGGGGGAAGCGTTTCGATGGAATTGGTGTGGTAAATGGGGGAGGCGCTACATCGGTACTGCTGAAGGATTATCCCGAACCCCAACGCAGTCAGATTCTCGACTTTCTTTATAAGCCAAAATTTGGAGCTTCCGTAAGCGCACTGCTTGTTGAGATTCCCGGCGATGGTAATTCAACGCAGGGGTCTATGCCGAGCCATATGCATACGCGTAACGATCTTGATTACGCCCGGGGTTACACCTGGTGGATTTTACAGGAAGCCAAAAAGCGCAATCCCGATCTTAGCCTCGATGCTACTGCGTGGAGCGCTCCCAGATGGGTTGGAAATGGAAATTTTTGGTCGCAGGATGCAGCCGACTATTACGTTAAATGGCTTCAGGGGCTTCGTAAAGTTTATGGCCTTGAATTAGATGCCATTGGCTGCCGCAATGAAAAGGGATCTGACTACAATTTTGCGAAGACACTCCGTTCTACCCTTAATGCCAATGGCTTTGAAAAAATTAAGCTTCATGGGTTTGATCTCTGGTGGAAAGACAAACTAGACTTCGTTAAGGACCTGTCTAAAGATGAGCAGCTTCGCAACTCCATAGATATTATCAGTGCTCACACATTTTATGAAGGAGATACCGCTTCCCAACAAGTTCAGGAAATGGCTCGGAAACTTGATAAACCTATCTGGAACACCGAGGATCATGTTTATAAGAAAGGCTTCGATTGCCTGATCAGTATTGTGGAGTGTTTCAACCGGAACTTTATTCAAAGCGGTGCTACCAAGATAATGAATTGGTATGATATTGCAGGCGTTTATCCTATCGAGCCATATTCGGAAGATCCTGCTGCTGTACTGGCGCAGTCGCCATGGAGTGGGCACTACCAGGTACGTGAGGCTTTGTGGGGTTATGCACATTATGGGCAATTCTCGAAAGTTGGATGGCAATACCTGAATGGGGGTAGTGTTAAGCTTAAAGGTGGTGGGACTTTAGTAACCTTAAAGTCGCCTGAAAAGGACTACAGCATCATTATCGAAACAAAAAACGCAAAAGCTCCACAACAAATCCGTTTTCAGATCAGCGAGGGGTTGTCTCTAAAACAACTTTGCGTATGGCGTAGTAACGAGAAGGAGCATTTTGTACAGCAAGCTGATATAAAACCAACAAAGGGCACATTTACGCTTACCTTAGCGCCCAATTCAGTTTACTCTCTTTCTACCACTAGAGGGCAACAGAAAGGAAACTTTGTTAATATTCCCGATGCAAAGCCTTTCCCATTTCCATATTATGAAACATTTGAGCAATATTCCTCGCCTAAAGCATGGGGGTATTTACCACGTTATACTGCTGATATTGTCGATGCGTTTGAAATCACTGAACGCCCGGATAAAAAAGGCAAGTGCCTGCGCCAGGTTGTTCCCGAGGGAACCAACTCCTGGGCACCAGATTGGCGGCCTTACAGTATTTTAGGCGATGCGCAGTGGAAGGACTATGAAGTAAGCGCTGATGTTTATCTAAATGCAGGCGATAATGCCGGGGTTATGGGCAGGGTAAACCACGTTGGTACTGGGTATGGATTTATTCCAAAAGGCTATTACCTAAAGCTTGAAGATAATGGCAAATGCAGCATAATTGTAACCAGGGGAAAAGAAGATAAAAAGGAACTTACCGGAGATGCTGAACAACAAGCAATTATCAAAAAACAAAACGATGAAAGCGCAGGTGGAGAAAAGGTGCTTGGTGAAATACAACTTTCAAATATCACCCACAGCCAATGGCATAACCTGAAACTCCAATTCGAAGGATCTATTATCAGCGCATTCGTTGATGAAAAGCAGGTATTACAAGTAACAGATAGTTTGTACACCCAAGGAATGGCAGGACTGATTGCGGGTGACGGAAAAAAGCTCAGTACACCTTTTTACGATAATTTATTGATCAAGGGCAAAAATGCTCCTGTGCCGAAACCTTCTCTTGCAGCACCAGGACAACTGCCGATCTATATCGTTAAATAATGCTGTCGGCGAACAATCCCTTTGGGGCAAGAAGTTACTTCGTTTCCCCGTCTTGGTAAGCTTATGGACCGGTTTTGTGCGTCTGCTGAGCTTGTTCGCTATGGCCTGATGAAATCCAGGTTTAATGACAAAGAGATTTCTGTGATACGATAATTAATTAATTGAAAATAAGCCCTTTAACGGGTATTCGTTAAATAAATAAAAAACATGTTTAGAAAAAAAGTATTGTTAAGTACAGCTGTTGTTATGGCTTTTCTGGGAGGCAGAGAATTCGCAAAAGCGCAGACGAATGCAGGTAAACCGAAAATGGTTAAAGAAAACCTGGCAGAAAAATTCGCAAATGTTTCGCCGAAACTTAGCTCCAATAATGCCAATCCTTTATTAGATTTTATGTTTACGGCCGATCCAACAGCTGTAGAATACAATGGAAGAATTTATGTATATGCCACTAATGATCATCAACAGTATGAGCATGTAGGAAAAGATGGGAAAAATTCATACGAGCGGATCCGTACACTGGTGATGATGTCTTCCGATGATATGGTTAACTGGACTTATCATGGTCTTATCAATACTGCCGAGCTGGCACCATGGAGCCAGAATTCCTGGGCGCCTTCCATTACATCCAGAAAGGAAGCAGATGGCAAGACACACTTTTATCTGTATTACTCCAATGGTGGTGGTGGCTCAGCCATGCTTACTTCCACTTCTCCTGTTGGCCCCTGGAAAGACCCACTGGGAAAGAACATAGTCGACCGTTCTGTTCCCGGTGTGGATGTTGATGCTCCATTCGATCCTGGGGTTGTGATTGACGATCAGGGTATAGGCTGGCTGGCTTTTGGGGCTGGAAAACCTAAAACAAAATACATGCCGGATAATTCCAGAATCGTTAAACTAGGGAAAGATATGATCAGTTTGGCCAGCGATGTTGCTAAAATACCCGCCCCTTATTTCTTCGAGGCAAGCGACCTTAATTTCATCAACGGCACCTGGGTTTACACCTATAATACAAATTGGGAAGAACGCACAGAATGGCCTTATAGCAATATCGACAAACCAACCAAATGCAACATGTCATATATGACGAGTAAAACACCCTTAAGTCCGGAGAGCTGGAAGTATCGCGAGAATTACTTTAAGAATACTGGCGAGATTAACGTGGGGCCTTTTACAAACAACCACACTCACCTGTTCAAGTTTAAAGGGAAATATTATATTGCTTACCATGCCATGTATTTACAGGATTATTTTGGTACCAAGGGTGGTTTTCGTAATGTAGGCATCGAACCAATACAGGTGGATGAAAAGAATGTGAATATCCCCATGGTCAACGCAACTTTTAAAGGTCCCTCACAACTTAATCCATTAAATCCATTCGTTCTTCAGCAGGCAGAAACCACTGCAGGCACTTCGGGGCAAGTTCAGTTCGAAGCTGTTGGTAACCCTGGCAATATGGTTGCAAAAGGAAAAGCAGATCAACAATGTATTATGGTGCGGGGAGCCGATTTTAGCAAACAGATTCCTGCCAAATTCGAAGCCAGGGTGAAAGGAAAAGGCAAAATTGATGTTTATGTAAATAATCTTAAAGGTAGTCCTTTAGTTTCCCTAATATGTGATGAGCAGGAATGGACTACACTTTCAAAGAAAATGGACCTGAAAATAGATAAAGGAGTAGAGAATATTTATTTGGTGTTTAATGGGGATGGCTTTTTGTTTGATGAATGGAAATTCATTCGTTAATTCCGGTTGCAGGCTTATTAATGCTAATTACAATTAAATCGGTAAAGAATGAAAAACCCAAATGAAAATATGAAAAAAGCGGTTTACAGGTTATGCATAATAGCCTTAATTGTGACCCTTATGGTACCGTGTTTATACGCACAAAAAGCCAAAAATCCCATTATTTATGCAGATGTACCGGATATTTCAATAGTACGTGTAGGCAATAACTATTACATGAGCAGTACAACGATGCACATGAGCCCCGGTGTACCCATTATGAAATCGACAGATCTTGTCAACTGGAAAATTATCAATTATGCCCATGATGCTTTGGCAGATGTGCCGGCGCTAAATTTGACAGAAGGAAAAAACGCCTATAGTAAAGGCACCTGGGCAAGTAGTTTACGCTATCACAAGGGGATGTATTATGTAAGTACTTTTGCACAAACCACAGGTGAAACGTATATTTTTAAAACGAAAGATATAGAAAAAGGAAATTGGGAACGAATTTCTTTTAAGCCAGCGTATCATGACCATTCCTTGTTTTTTGATGATGACGGCAAGGTATATTTAATTTATGATGCAGAAAGACTAAAAATTGTTGAATTAAATGACGATCTAACAGAAGTTAAACAAGGCGTTCCGGAGCGGGTGCTCATCGAGCACGCCAGTGCACCAACAGGCAAAGAAGTAGGTCTTGGAGCTGAAGGATCTCAATTATTTAAAGTAAAAGGCAAATATTATTTATTTAATATTTGCGCACCACGCGGTGGAATGCGAACTGTACTTATACATAGGGCAGATCATATCAACGGCCCTTGGGAAGGAAAAGTTGGCTTACAGGATAGAGGAATTGCTCAAGGCGGACTGATCAACACGCCCGATGGGCGTTGGTTCTCTTATCTTTTCCGCGATTATGCTGCTGTTGGCCGCGTTCCTTATCTCGTTCCTGTCAAATGGGAAGATGGCTGGCCTGTATTAGCAGAAAATGGTAAAGTCCCAGACCAGCTAGACCTGCCGGCCAGTAGAGGTTTAATCCCTGGTATTGTGGCTTCTGATGAGTTTACCCGTAAAAAAGGCGAACCTGCTTTGCCGCTGGCTTGGCAATGGAACCATAACCCTGATAATAGCTTGTGGTCTGTAACTGAAAGAAAAGGATTTCTGCGCCTCAAAACAGGAAGAATCGACACTGATTTTTTTCAGGCCAGGAATACACTTACACAACGCACTATTGGTCCAACCAGCTCAGCTTCTGTTGCTCTTGATGTTTCCAAAATGAAAGACGGCGATTTTGCCGGACTTTCAGCTTTCCAAAAAGAGTATGGATCAGTAGGCGTTAAAATTGATGCGGGTCAAAAATCGATAGTAATGATCACTACCGGTCATGATAAGCCTGTCGAAGTAACCCGGATTCCATTGAATCAGGACCAAATTTACTTTAGAATCGATTGCGATTTTACCGGAAAAAACGATGAAGCCAATAACCTTTACGCGCTTAACGGGAAAGATGAAGCGAGTTTCTTTTACAGTCTTGATGGAAAAGTTTGGAAAGCAATAGGGCGACCTTTGAAGATGAAATACGACATTCCACATTTCATGGGCTATCGTTTTGCTTTGTTTAATTATGCTACAAAAAATATAGGGGGCGCGGCCGACTTTGACTTTTTTCGTATAACGGATTCTATCTCCACAGAAAAATAAAGTTTCTCCAATATTATAGACTGTAAATAATTATGAACCAAATATTAGGAGAAACGATAGCTGGCAGAACCTTAGGTTATCTGTTTAAGGATGGTTTGCGGAGGAATAATCCCCGTTGCTACAGCTGTTTAAGTGGTAAAAGTTTAGCCATATTGTTTTTGCTTTTGGTAAACTGCACGCTGGGAAATGCTCAAAGTAGGGCTAAGCTCACCGCTTTCCAGGCAAAGGATGTAAAATTAAATGCGTCTTGGATCCTCGAAAGGGAGGCCTTAAATACCACTTATATTGGTTCTCTGGATGCCGATCGATTGCTTCATAATTTTAGGATAAATGCCGGACTTCCATCTACGGCAAAGGCGTTAGAGGGTTGGGAAAGTCCTAACGTCGGCTTACGTGGTCATTTTGTTGGCCACTACCTTTCGGCTGTCTCGATGTTGGTTGAAAGGTATCAAGAGCCCATCCTCTCCAAAAGGCTCGAATATATGGTCACTGAGCTTGCCAAATGCCAGCAAGCCCTTGGCAGGGGGTATCTCAGCGCATTTCCCGAATCTGATTTTGAGAAACTGGAGACAAAATTTACTGGAGTCTGGGCTCCTTATTATACTTATCATAAAGTGATGCAGGGACTTTTAGATGTTTACACACGCACTGGTAACCAAAAAGCACTGGAGATCGTTAATGGTATGGCAGGATACGTAAAATTCAGGATGTCAAAGCTTGATAATCAAACCATTGAAAGAATGCTTTATACCGTAGCGGCAAACCCCGAAAATGAACCTGGGGCAATGAATGAGGTATTATACAAATTATATAAGATTACAAAGAATCCAATGCATTTTGAGCTTGCAAAGCTATTTGACAGGGATTGGTTTCTGCAGCCGCTTTCTAAAAATCATGACATTCTTAGCGACCTGCATGCCAATACCCATTTGGTTTTGGTTAATGGCTTTGCTCAACGGTATATGCTCACCGGTGAGCAAGCATATCATGATGCGGTAGTGAATTTTTGGAATATTCTTGAACATGACCATACTTATGTCAATGGATCAAGTAGTGGTCCGCGCCCAAATGTAACTACGCCAACCTCGCTCTCTGCAGAGCACTGGGGGCTGCCGGGGCACCTGAGCAACACAATGACGAAAGAGATTGCTGAATCATGCGTTATCCATAATACCCAAAAGCTTACTGCTGAGCTGTTCGAGTGGACAGGAAAGTCAACGTACGCCGATGCTTATATGAATGCTTTTTATAATGCAGTACTGCCTACGCAGAATGATCAGAATGGGACTTGTGTTTATCACCTTCCGCTTGGCTCACCAAGAACCAAGGCTTTTTTAAAGGAAAACGATTTTCGTTGCTGTAATGGAACGGCAATAGAAGCATTTGCAGGCCTCAATTCCAATATTTATTTCAGGGATTCATCAGGCCTTTGGATCAATCAATATATCCCTTCCCAGCTCAACTGGCGTGAAAAAAAGCTTATCCTTTACCAAACAGGTAATTTTCCCAAAGACAAGGAGGTTTTATTTTCTTTTTCAGCTGAAAAGGATATTCGGTTAGCCGTTAACTTATTTGTTCCCTCATGGGCAAATGGGCTGAAGATTTATGTGAATGGGCGCTTGCAATCCCAAACTGCTGTTCCCAATTCTTTTGTGCGACTGGATAGGATATGGAGAAACAAGGATCAGATTAAATTGGTATTTGATTATCGCTTTAGAATTGAGCGCATGCAGGATGACATCAACAAAGTTGCTTTTTTTTATGGGCCTACATTGTTGGCTTTTGATACGGATACCGAGCTCGCATTGAGGAGCAAACCTGAGCAATTATTAACAAACCTATCCGTAATTGATTCTGGATCTTTCCAATTGAAGGATGGTAAGCATGTTTATACACTACATCCTTTTTATGGCATAAGCAATACACCCTATGGTGTTTATGGATCGATCAGGGAATACTAGATTATTTAATTGTTAGTGATTTAGGAATCTTTATGCATGCTGCTTACCTATAATTTTCGTGTTTTATTAAAAAATATCAAAATATAAGCGTAGTTTGGTTATGTCAATATTAAACAGCCGTTTTTGTAACCAAATTTTGTTTTCAAATTAATTATTTGAAGGTGATGATGCTTCTGTATTGAGTAGAAAAATATATGTTTCGGGTTTTAATTTTAATCAGCACATTCCTACTGTGTAATTCTCTTTTTGCTCAAGAAGGTTTATACCAATTTTCTCATCTGGATATTGCTAACGGTTTATCGGATAATCAGGTAAAAGCCATATATAAAGATCATAAAGGATTTATGTGGTTTGGAACCCAAGCCGGCCTCAACCGCTATGATGGGCATGAATTCAGGGTATTTAAACATAACATAAAGGATAGTACCAGTATCCCCGATGATTATGTTCTCAAAATATTTGAAGGGCCGGAGAAACAATTATGGATTAAATCTGGCAGTGGTTTCAGTATTTATAATCCTTTGACGGAGAAATTCGAGCCATTTCAGGATAAGCACCTTAAAAAATATAAAATTCCGGGCGGATACCTTAAAGAGATACAAACCAATAATAAGGGAAAGTACTATTTTCACCTTGAAAATCAAGGCATTTTTTGTTATGATGCGAAAAGTGATACAACCACCAGGTATACTCATAAAAATGGAATAGTAAACTCCTTGTACGCTAACGAAATAAGCTATTTTTTGGATGACCAAAAAGGTAATTTGTGGGTTATTTATACCAACGGCGTTCTTGATAAGTTTAATCTAGCAGCGCGGAGGGTAACAAATAGATATTTTGCGATAAACAAACGTTTTGGAGATCAGCTAAGCGATTTCCACCTCAGCCACGATTCTGGAGGCAATATTTTCATTTATAATACGAGCAACCCATTCGGCTTGTATTATCTTAATGAAAAAAGTAACACTTTCCGTTATTTTGGAAAGAAGCCGGATCATTCAGGCCTCAGTTCGAATAATGTAAGTTCCATTATAGATGGCGATGATGGAAATATCTGGATCGGGACCGATCATGGTGGAATTAATATCTTAAATAAGCTAACCCACAAAATAAGTTATATTTTAAGTAAAGAAGATGACCCCAGAGGATTAACGCAGAACAGCATTGTTGACTTATACAAAGACAATAACGGAATAATCTGGATTGGCACCTTTAAAAAAGGGATCTGTTATTATCATAAAAGCATCTTTAAGTTTCCGCGAAATCAGTATTTAACAGGGAAAAACGCGATATATAAAGACGTTAATTCATTTGTGGAAGACAGTAAGGGGAATTTGTGGATTGGAACAAACGGTACTGGTTTGCTGTATTTAAACAGAAGCACAGGTGAAATTACTGCATATCGTAATAATCCTGCCAACGATAATTCTTTAAGTAGTGATATTGTTGTGAGCCTTTGTATCGATCATTCGGGCATTTTGTGGATTGGGACCTATTTAGGTGGGCTTAATTCTTTTGATGGCACTAAATTTACCCATTATAAGCATAGTACAGATCCTTCCAGCCTTTCAGATAATCGCATTTATGCCCTGTTAGAAGATTCATCCAACAGGCTTTGGGTTGGTACTTTAAGTAATGGATTGGACTTGTTTGACCGGAATGCCAAAACCTTCAGGCACTTTAATTCGACAGTTAAGAACACACTAAATTCTAATATCATTAATTGTTTATATGAAGATAAACTTAAAAGGATCTGGATTGGCACTACCCGTGGAGTTAGTATTCTGGATACTAAAACCTTTGAATCTACCAATTTAATTAATAACAGTAAGGATCCGAACAGCCTGGTATCGGGCAATGTACATTCCGTTATCGAAGATGGCAGAGGGTGGATGTGGATAGGTACCCGTGAGGGCATAAGTATATATAATCCTGTAACCAAAACCTTTAACAACTTAAGCGAGGAAGCCGGGCTGCCCGAAAGTGCTGTTTTGGATTTGCTTGAAGATGAAAATCATCATATTTGGTATAGTTCGCAAAAAGGCCTTTACAAGATTTCCGTAATTGCTGAAGGGGGAAATTATAGATTTATATACAGCAAATACAATGAGGCCGACGGATTGCAAGGCCCCACATTTAATATGAATGCTGCATACAAAACAAAAGCCGGTGAACTGATTTTTGGAGGGGCAAATGGTTTCAATATTTTTAAGGCAGACCAAATTACTAAGGAGCAGTATCCTTCAATGCTGGTGATAACGGGCTTAGAAATGTTTAACCATAACATACAGGTTGGAGAAAGCATTAACGGCCACGTTATTTTGCCAAAAACAATAACAGCGCTTGAAAATTTAACCTTTACCTATAAAGAAAACATCTTTTCACTCGAATTTGCATTGCTCAATTATATTAATCACAGCAAAATAACTTACAAATACAATTTAGAAGGATTCGATAAACATTGGCTTACAGTTCCTACAGAAATGCGTAAGGCCACTTTTACAAATCTTGATCCCGGAAATTACACCTTTCATGTAAAAGCATTTAATGGAAACGATCCTATCCCCCTGGCAGAGTCGCACTTGAAAATTACCATTTTGCCTCCTTTCTGGCGCACCACATGGGCATATATATTTTATGTTTTAGTAATTGGCTTTTCATTGCTATTTATTCGGAACAGAGGGATCAAAAAGTTAAGGAAAGAATTTGCCTTAGAACAGGAAAGAATTCAGGCCAGGCAGTTACAGGAACAGGAAAGAATTCAAGCGTTGCAGTTGAGACAGCAGGATCGTAAAGAAGCTGAAAGGTTACGTGAGTTAGATTTATTGAAAATTAAATTTTTAACGAATCTGAGCCATGAATTCAGAACGCCCATTTCATTGATTCTCGCTCCTGTAGATAAACTTTTAACGGAGACCAAAGAGACTGGACGTTACGGTCAGCTGGCCATGATTAAAAGGAATGGAAAGCGTTTATTAAACCTGGTAAACCAGCTGCTCGATTTTCGTAAAATGGAAGAGCAGGAATTGCAATTAAATAAGAGCGATGGCGAGATAGTATCCTTTATTAAAGATGCAACAGACTCATTTTATGATCTGGCAGAACGCAAGCAGATCAAGTTTGCTTTTAAAAGTGCTGTTGAAAATCTACATGTATCGTTTGATCATGATAAGATTGAGCGGATATTGTTCAATTTACTTTCAAACGCATTTAAATTTACACCGTCGGCAGGGACCATAAGTGTTGAATTACAAGAGCTGCCGCATCAGGGAGAAGATGGCTGGGTTTCATTGGAGATAAAAGTACTAGATTCTGGAATCGGGATTCCAAAAGATAGGCAGGAAATGATCTTTGAACGGTTTTTTCAAAATGAAACAGCCTCATCCATCCTTAACCAGGGGTCAGGAATTGGTTTGTCTATCACCAAAGAGTTTGTTAAAATGCACGGAGGTGAAATATTGGTTGAAAGTGAACCAGGCGTAGAAACTTGTTTTACCGTACGCTTAAAACTCGCTTCCAGTTCTATTTCAGTGCAAGAGCAAAAGGATCTTGAAAATGCTGAATTGCCATATGCAGAATCAAATGAAACCATTATCAGCATACCGCTTACAAATAGTAATGAACATGTTTATGATGGCTTCATAACCACTGAAGAACAATTATGTTCCAATGAAAAAAAGGATGAAAATGAGTCTTCTGAGGTCGGTATTCCCGGAACAAACGTGCCCCTTGTTCTGTTAATTGAAGATAATGAGGATTTTAGGTTTTATCTTAAAGATAACTTAAGATCTTTTTATAAGATAGTGGAGGCTTCGAATGGTAAGGAAGGCTGGCAAAAGGCCCTCGCATTGCATCCTCATCTTATTGTTTCAGATGTAAATATGCCTGAAATGAATGGTACAGAATTATGTAAAAAACTGAAAGGGGATGACAGGACCAAACATATCCCGATCATATTACTAACAGCTTTAACTGCTGAAGAAGAGCAGCTTAAAGGCTTAAAAACCGGAGCGAACGATTACATGACCAAGCCCTTTAATTTTGAAATTTTACATTCAAAAATAAAGAATCTGCTCACGCTTCATCAAACATTTAAGAAAACTTATTCCAGACAGATCAGTATTCAGGCGCCAGAAATAGAAATCGAATCTACCGATGTTAAGTTCCTTAACGAAGTATTGCCTTATATTGATGCAAATCTTGATAAACCTGAGTTGTCTGTTGAGGATTTAAGTAAACATATGAGGATGAGCAGGGTATCTTTGTATAGAAAGTGTTTGCAGGTAATGGGTAAAACGCCTGTTGATTTTATCCGATCTGTTAAGCTGGAGAGAGCAGCCGTATTATTAGAGAAAAGCGATAAAACGGTTTCAGAGATATGTTACATGGTAGGTTTTAGCGCCCCTAATTATTTTGCTAAGTCGTTTAAAGCAAAATATAATGTAGCACCATCCGAATATATGGCAGAAAAAAGGAAGGCCAATAAAGATAAAGACCTTTAAAAACTGAACAAATCTTTTTTATCATCCGAGTTGATGCGGACAAGTTATATTAACGAATCTAACATTTTGTCACACTGAGGGGATAATTTGTTTTATAAAATCAATATTAATAACACAAGGGGTTTTTATCCTATTGTAAGTTGCGAGGAATCGTCATTGCGAGAAGGCTTTTTCAGCCGACGAAGCAATCTTACAACGATCGCTACTAGCGTGCGCATTAAGATTGCTTCGTTCCTCGCAATGACGAGCTTTCCATGGATTCTGTCAATGATAGCCTGTCGAAGGACCTGTTTAAATACGCTTTAAAGTATTTCGACGACTTGTCCCGATTTTCATCGGGAGGCTCTCCGTAGGAGTTCTTTGGACAACATGACAGCATCTGAGCTGAAATCGCCTTTATGATACACCCTCTTCCATTCAATGGTAGCTACAGCTCTGCTGCGCTACATCCCGTCTGATCGCATTGCAAAAACTAATTTTACATGTCTGAAGGCATTTGTTTCACTCCATTCATTGTCATAGTTTAAACCGTAAGGCCAAAAATGCCCGCCTCCTGTATGTATTACACCACTAGTGCCATCAAAAATTTTGATAAGTGCAACTGTGTTTGCGCCCAAGAAATCGCCAGTACTGGTATTCGATGTCCATCCGGAGCTTAGGCCTACGCCATAGGTGTGGGCAATTTCGTGCATTGCCGTACGCACATTCTGGTAACTGGTATTTGCACCAAAACGTATGTTTCCGTTTGTACTGCCATCGGCTGTTGGCACACCTGTGTTATATTGTACGGTAAGTGTGCGGGCGGGCCAATTGGCGCCGGCATTATATCTTGCACAGGCATCATTCATAGCGCTGGTAATTCTGGCGAGTACATCAGCCGGTACCCCTGTACTGTTAAGCACCCAATTCAGTTGACCGCCTGCATTAACCGTTAACAAAGACCATTGCTGGTTTTCTCCGCCATTGTAAGCCCATTGCGCAACATTGGCACCATCAGCGATTGACTGGTTGGCAACTTCAAGGTCTTTACCACTGTTTCGGTTAATAATACGGTAATACCCGTTGCCCAAAGCGGTAAATTGCCATTGCTGGTTTGTAGCCCCCGAATAGGTAGATATATTCACATTAGCCCCATCAGCTGTTCCCGCCTGGTCTACCTGAAGTCCTTTGGCGCTATGCACACCAATAATCGAATAGTAATCACCAGGAAGCAGGGTCAGGGCCCATTTTTGATTTGTTCCACCTGTACCGCCATATTGGGAAACATTCGAGCCGTCAGCAGTCTGAAAACCACCCACATCGAGTGTTTTTCCACTTTTGCGGTTCACGATATAAAAGGTGCCATTGGTTATAGACAGTGGGGTTTCGTTTGGTGGTATTGCACTCAGTTTTGCCTTCACTGAAAGCTGATCCTTGCTGTCTGGATCCGGGAGATCGTTTTTTCTACAGCTGCCAAAAAATAAAACAAATCCGAGCATCAAAATGCCGGCTGAGGGTAAAGTAAATGGTTTTGTTTTCATAAAATTAGGTAAGAATGAATGAACAGGCATATGAACATGTTCGTTTGGTTATTTTAAAGAGGACATATGCTGCTCGTTTTAAGTGAGCCCCTCTTTTTATGGTTAATAAAAACTATTTAATCGCCTTGTTTTAAAAAGGTTATGCCTTTTAAAACGATCTGCTTTATAAGGCTTTTGGTTTATCCCGTAATCACGTGCCCATTCCTTACTGCTGCTGCCTAAACAGCGGTAACGATTAAAATAATTGTAAAGATACTTCTGGTAGTTTGCCAGATTTTTTATACTTGGTTGAAACAAATTAACTATAAAAAATGGGCTTGTAGTGAGGGGTAATCTGATATAAATTAGGGGGTAAACTCCTCGTTTCCCTGCTTTATTACAAGATGTTTAGCTAAATAGGGGAAAGCAATCTTTTTATAAGCGTCTTTTTTACGTTTATTTTGCCTGGATTTTGGAGAAATCTGCCTGTTCACTATCTCTTCAATTATGCGCTATAAATTCATAAAAACACATCCTGCAAAAAAAGAATTGTATATGTGATAAAACATACGCCTTTGGCTGTACCGGGACGCTGGCTGTACCAGGACGAGACCTGCTACTTTGACGGTCTGTCCGTCTTTTGCCTGGGCAAGGTACTGGGTTGGGAATAACCAAATATATCATTCCGGTTAATTTACAGTTAGTTACCTTAAGTCTGTGCGTATAACAATTTGACAATTTGAGACAAATCGACAAAAAGTTGAACAGATAATAATGGCGCTATTCCTTTACTTTGATTTCAATTAACCAAATAACAAACCTTACTGCAAATTTCTTCCACCAGCAACACTATGCTTTTGCAGTTTTAATGCTTTTTATGAGATACAAAATATTTGTTTCAGACGATTGATAATAAGTAATTTATCTAAACCAATAAACCAAGGAAATTATGACTAAAATGATGCTATGCTCAAATAAATACTTATCAGTTTCAGGTACATTCCGCGTATCAGAATAAAACAAATCCGTATTGATTCTATAAGAAAATGCTGAAAGATAGGCCAATTTTAGTCGCAATAGCGCTGCACACAGTTGAACATTTAGACTGCAGTATGGTGCCAATCAGATGTTATTAATGTGCTAAAATTATTGCTATTGACAATAAAACGATTTACTGATTAAGCTGACCTAAAACCATTAATTAAAATAAGAGGGTTACGCGCATCCTACACAATCTTGTGGGCCTGCAGCTTGATAAATAATGTTTTCTACAAAAGGTAACGGCTCCTTTCAGATCCGTGTTCGGAATTACAAGTTGTAATGCCGAAGGACATTGCTATGTCCATTCCTGGGAAATATTGTTACATGTTGTCAGTTTAACGGTACTACGATCCAGCTATTTCGAAAATTTATGGAATACCACAACCATTATTGGTTAGCGTTCAGCGTGGGAAAGAAATAATAAAATTCAGTGTAACCCGGCTAAATCCGGATAAAAGCAATATGTATATGAAAATTAAAAACAAGGTTAAAACCAAGCGTTGGCAGATCTGTTGGATGCTGTTCGGGTTGATTGCGCTTTCCTTAACACATTGTAAACATGATGAGTTGACGCAAGAAGTTGGTTACGATCCATCTAAGCCCGTAACCGTCAGCGATTTTTACCCTAAAGCCGGAAGTGTAGGAAACAATCTGGTGATATATGGCGAAAATTTCGGGAACGATCTTTCCAAAATAAAAGTGATGATCGGGGGAAAGCCAGCCAAAGTTGTTGGTGTAAAAAATAATGCCATTTATTGTATCATTCCCGAAAAGGCTTATGCTGGGGATATAAAAGTAAGTGTTCTTGGTGGTAACAATGAGGAATTGGCCTATGGAGCCTCAAAAGAACCACTTTCTTATACCAGAAAACTGCTCGTTTCTACCTTTTTGGGTAAATACTATCAGGTACCAAGTAATTTTGAGGAAAAGGAAGGCCCTTTTAACGATTGTGGTGGATTTAAGGGTATACTGTGGCTTACTTTCGATCCTAAAAACTATAACCACCTCTATTTCTCGGCCGATGTAAACAGTTGCCGTCTGATTGATTTTGAGAAGCAATATGTGAGTTATTTCAGAACAGATCTCGATAGGGTATCGATATTAAACTGGAGAATGGACGGAAATCAGGATATGATTGTATCCCATAACCATTCCAGCGATACCAAAAATGGCAATTATCTGTTCACCCGTGAATCTAATTTTGTTCAGAAAAAAGCAATCGAGGTTTATGCCAGGGGTGTAAACGGTACAATAGTTCATCCGCAAAACGGAGAGTTGTACTACTCACGGTACAGAGCTGGTGATATCCGCAGGTATGACTTTAATACCAAAGAAGATAAATTGGTATTCTCCAATCCTTACAGTGCAGTGGCCGTTTACATGGTGATGCACCCCTCCGGAGACTATGCCTATCTGGTCGAATTTGAAAAACATTTTATCATGCGTACCGATTACGATCGCGACAAGAAAACCTTCAAAACGCCATATACCATCTGTGGTGCAGCAGGTACGGCAGGTTATGCTGACGGAATTGGCACTAATGCACGTTTGAACAGCCCTGTACAGGGGGTATTTGTTAAAAATCCAGAATATGAAACGGCAGGAGGCGACCAGTATGATTTCTATTTCTGCGATAAGGCCAACCATGCAGTTCGCATTTTAACACCACAAGGAAGGGTAAGTACATTCGCCGGACGTGGGAACAACGGTACAAGCGGTTATGCAGATGGCGATTTACGTACCGAAGCCCGTTTCAATAACCCGCAGGCCATTGCCTATGATGATATGAAAAAATGTTTTTATATCGGTGATACCGGCAATTGGCTTATCCGCAAAATAGCTAAAGAAGAATAATTGATGAAGACCAAATATATAATGATGAGATTTATTTTACTAACGTGCATGGTGCTGATTGGTGTCTCCCTTAATGTTTTCGCACAGGAGGTAACAGTAAAGGGAACAGTAACCGACATTGGCAAACAACCCATTCCAGGGGTAAGTATATCTGTTGCCAACCTGCCCGGACTGGGGGCAATTACAGACGGTGACGGGAAATTCAGTATCAAAATGCCTCCTTACCAAACATTGGTATTTACTTATGTGGGTTACGAAAAACAGGAGGTACTGGTAAAAGAGCAGCGTGTTGTAAATGTTAGCCTGAAAGAATCAGATGCCAGTGTATTGAACGAGGTGGTAATTACCGGTACAGGCGCAGAAAAAAAGATCTCCATCACTGGGGCCATTACAACTGTAAATGTAGACCGGCTCAAATCTAATCCCTCTACATCGATGGCAGATGCGCTGGCAGGCGTGGTACCAGGTATCCAGGCCATGCAAACCTCAGGGCGCCCGGGCAGCATTTCAGAATTTTGGGTGCGCAGTATTTCTACTTTCGGAGCCAGCAATGCAGCGCTGGTATTGATTGATGGTTTTGAACGTGACATGAACGAAATCAATGTGGAAGATGTGGAATCCTTTTCTGTATTAAAAGACGCTTCAGCAACGGCTATTTATGGAAGCAGAGGTGCAAACGGTGTAATTTTAATCAAAACCAAACGGGGCAAGGAAGGCAAAGTAAATATCAATGCAAAAGTAGAAGGCTTTTATAATACACTTACCAAACTCCCTGAATTTGTGGACGGCTATGCGTATGCGTCGATGGCCAATGAGGCAAAAATTGTTAGAAATCAGGAGCCTCTCTTTTCGAGGCCAGAACTCGAAATACTGCGCCTGGGCTTAGACCCCGACCTGTTCCCCAATGTAAACTGGATGGATGTGGTGTTGCGTGATGCAGCAAAGAGCCAGCGCAGTATGATCAATTTAAGCGGAGGCGGAAAAACTGCACGTTATTATTTATCAGGAAGCTACCAGAATCAGCAGGGGATGTATAAAGTAGATGATGCGTTGAAAGACTACAATACCAACGCTAGTTTTAACAAGTATACTTATCGCTTAAGCGTTGATATGGATATCACCAAATCTACGTTGCTCACAGTAGGTGTTTCGGGTTCGTTACGGAAACAAAATGATCCCGGAGTAGGCAGTGATGCAATATGGACGGCGCTGATGGGATACAATGCAATTACCTCTCCACTTGTATATTCAGATGGGAAGATCCCAGCAAGTGATGATGGTGATACCAATCCAGACAATGATATGGACCGCTTTAATCCCTGGGTACAGGGTACCATGACCGGTTACAACGAAAGTTGGAGCAATAACATCCAAACCACATTAAATCTGAACCAGGGTCTGGATTTCATTACCAAAGGCCTCCGCTTTGTTGGCCGCTTTGGTTATGATACTTATAACAATAACTATATCAAGCGCTACAAGTTCCCTGAACTGTGGAGCGCCAACCGCTACCGCGATACCGAAGGCAACCTGGTATTTAAACGCATAAAGGAAGAACAGAAAATGACACAGACTTCTGGTTCGGACGGTGATAAACGTGAGTTTTTTGAATGGGAAACACATTATAACAATAACATAGGCGACCATAATTTCGGGGCCATGGTTAAGTATAGTCAGGCATCGAAGGTATTTACCCAGAATATCGGTTCGGATTTAAAAAACGGAATTGCACGACGGAATCAGGGATTGGCCGGACGAGCCAACTACAACTGGAAATCGCGCTATTATGTTGATTTCAATTTCGGTTATACGGGTTCTGAAAATTTCCACAAAGACTACAGATTCGGATTTTTTCCGGCCATCTCCGGAGCATGGAATATCGGGGAGGAACCTATCGTGAAAAAATTGGGATGGGTAGATATGTTTAAAGTGCGTTATTCATATGGAAAAACAGGGAACGACAACTTAGGCGATATCAGGTTTCCTTATCTCTATACTTTAGAGCAGATGGCTGCAGGAGGATACAATTTCGGTGATTTTGATTCTTCAAATCCATGGACGGGTATCCGTTATTCTTCAGTAGCGTCTCCCAATGTTACCTGGGAAATTGCGACCAAGCAAGATCTGGGAATCGATTATTCACTCTTCCATGATAAATTTAGCGGATCAGTAGATTATTTCCGCGAACGCCGTGATGGAATTTACATGAGCCGGAATTTTCTGCCCGGGTATGTAGGTTTGGAGAATAATCCTTCTGCCAACGTGGGCGAGGTAAAAGCAGCCGGATTTGATGGCAGTTTTACTTATAAACAAAAGGTAAGCAATGTAGATCTTACCTTACGCGGCAATGTTACTTATAGCAAAAATGAAATACTGGAAAGAGATGAAGAAAATACGATTTACACTTACAAGCTTCAGGAAGGCCATCGGGTAGACCAAGCCAGGGGGCTGATGGATTTAGGCCTGTTTAAAGATTATGATGATATCCGCAATAGCCCAAAACAATCTTTTGGTGAGGTAATGCCGGGCGATATTAAATACAAGGATATCAACGGCGATGGTATTATCGATGATAATGATATTGTAGCTATTGGGGCAACAACCAGACCAAATCTTACCTACGGATTCGGGCTCTCGGCGAGCTGGAAAGGTCTTGATATCAATGTGCATTTTCAGGGTGTGGGAAAGTCTACTTATTTTATTAACGGATCGTCTGTTTACATGTTCAGCTTAGGTCAGAATTGGGGAAATATCCTGAGTGATGTAGCCAGTAGCAACCGCTGGAAATTAGGTGAAAATGAAGATCCCAATGCAGATTATCCCCGGTTAACCTATGGGCCAAATGCCAATAACTATCGGGCATCTACCTTTTGGCTGAGAGATGGTTCTTACCTGCGTTTAAAGACATTGGATATTGGCTATTCGCTGCCAAAAACCTTGGTAAACAAGGCTCACCTCAATAATGTACGTTTCTTTTTTATCGGCACCAATCTGCTCACATTTACCAAATTTAAACTGTGGGATCCGGAATTAGGGAGCTCAACAGGGAAAGTTTATCCGCTTAGCAGAACAATGTCATTAGGGGTATCAGTTAATTTATAAGCAAAGAAGAATATGAAAAAAATAGTTATCGTTTTAGCTTTTGCAGGTATTATTTTAATCGCAGGCGGATGTAAAAAATATCTCGACTCTGATTACCTCTTCGATGAGCGGTTAACCACGGAAGAGGTTTTTACCAATACCGATTATGCAAACAGATGGTTGGCGCAGGCCTACTCTTTTCTGGGCAGTAATTTTATGCAGGATGTAAGCAGCAAGAAATATGTGCCCTTTAATTTTGCTGATGATATGTATTATGGTGATGAAAGCGACGGATACAAAAGATGGAAAAACGGACAATACACTGAAAATGGATTGAATGGCGAAAGCAAAGAAATTTGGAATGTAGCCTATAAAGGCATCCGTCAGGCTTCTATATTTATTAATAATATCGATATCAATAAGCAGTTTACCGCAAAAGAAATTGCAAACCTTAAGGGGCAGGCACGGTTTTTAAGAGCCTACTTTTATTGGGTATTGTTACGTACCTACGGCCCGGTGCCAATTGTACCCAATGAGGGGATTGATTACACTAAAGAGTATGATGAAATTGCACAGCCACGGAATACCTACGAAGAATGTGCTGTTTACCTCTCGAACGAACTGGTAGAAGCCGCCAAAGGACTTTCACTTCAGCAAGGGATACAACAGATAGCAAGGCCAACCCGTGGTGCAGCATTGGCGCTCCGTGCCCGGATACTTTTGTATGCCGCAAGTCCGCTGGCCAACGGCAAAGCACCTGCTGATGTAGCTGCGGCACTGGTTACCAAAGATGGGAAGCCTTTACTTTCCCGAACCTACGATGAATCCAAATGGGCCAGGGCTGCTGCCGCTGCTAAGGATGTAATGGATATGGGCCAATACCGTTTGTATGTTGCTTATAAAAAAACAACTGGCGATGCTGCTTATCCGGCAACTGTTACGCCTCCATTTGATAGTAATTTTTCTAATAGTGCCTGGCCTTCGGGCTGGAGTGATATCGATCCTTACGAGTCGTACCGCGCTTTGTTTAACGGAACAGTTCCTGCCTATCAAAATCCTGAACTGATTTTCACTCATGGCCAAAACCAGGGCGGAGAAGGCATAAATGTTTTGGTACTGCATCAGTTGCCGCGCCTGGAGGGCAAGGGCTACAATTCGCATGGCATGACCCAAAAGCAGGTTGACGCCTACGCCATGAATGATGGTAGCGATATACCAGGAATGAACGGCATGTATGCCGGCAGACAGGGTTATGAAGGCCGATATAATACCCAACCCCGCACAACAGGTTTTGTAACGCAGACGGAACTGACCAAATACCCGGAATTAGGACCTTTGGGCGTTGGCGTAAATAAACAGTTCGTTCAACGCGAACCCCGCTTTTATGCTTCAGTATCGTATAACGGTTCTACATGGAATCTCCTCAATGCAGAAAGCGTAAGAGATGAAAAAAGTAATGTTCAGATATTCTACTACCGTGGCGATCCTAATGGTTATAAAAACACGACCTACTGGCCACGTACGGGGGTGGGTATTAAAAAATATGTACACCCAGACGATATCAGCAATGTAGCTGTTACCGCTTATGATCAAAGCCGTATGAAGCAAAAAGTTGATCCTGCTATCCGTTATGCGGAAGTATTACTGATTTATGCAGAAGCCTTAAATGAGCTGAACGGATCTTACAATATTCCATCATGGGACGGAAGTAAAACACAGGTAATTTCAAGGAACATTTCTGAAATGAAAAGAGGAATCCAGCCGATCCGCATCCGTGCTGGATTAGCCGATTATCCGGGAGATGTTTATGCCGATCCAAATAGATTTCGTATAAAATTGAAAAGAGAACGCCAGGTAGAGTTATTTGCCGAAGGGCACCGCTATTTCGATCTGCGCCGTTGGACCGATGCGCAGTCGGAAGAGTCGGCCCCGGTTTATGGCTACAATGCCTATGCCACTAAAGCGCAGGCAGACCTTTTCCACAACGTGGTTGAAACGCCATCGTTACCTTCGATTTTTACGCTCAAAATGTGGTTTTGGCCAATTCATTTTGACGAATTGAAACGCAACAAATACCTGACACAAAATCCGGGCTGGACAAATCCTGAATAACAATCATAATCTGCAAAAAAATGAAGAAGTATATATATATTCTATTTTTATTGATAACAACATCGGCATGCTTTGTTTCATGTAATGATGAATGGAAGGAAGAACAATTTGTTCAAACGGCATCATTTAAATCAAATCCGACTGCCCAGGGGGTAAGTTGGAGTTATTTACGTTATAATGCCAACGGAAAGGTGAGGTTTAACCTTCCGATTATCATCAGTGGTTCTACACCAAATCTAAAAAACCGCACTATACATCTCGGTTTAGACCCTGATACGCTGGCAAAATTAAATCAGGAGCAGTATGGGCACAGGCAGGAGCTGTATTTTAAACAATTGGATAAAAAGTATTACACCATGCCCCAAACCATAGATGTACCGGCCGGGGTGAGCACGGTTACTGTACCCATCGATTTTACTTTAGGAGATCTGGATCAATCTGATAAATGGGTATTGCCGTTACAGATCTTAAACGACCCTGCTTATGATTATCAGGCCAATCCACAAAAATATTATCGTAGAGCTATGCTGCGGATCACGCCCTTCAATGATTATTCTGGAGAATATGGTGGTACTTTGTATAAAATATTTCTCGATGGGGATACTGAGCCCTTAACCCTAAATACCCACCGAACTTTTGTAGTGGATGATAAAACTATTTTTCTGTATGCCGGAATTAGGGATATTGATTACCTGGACCGCAAAAACTATAAGGTATTTATTAAGTTTACCGATCAGAATATCGATATCCAGAAGAAAAAATTAGAAATCTGGAGTGATAATACCGTAAACAATAAATTTAAAGTTGGCACAGCCCAATCTTATTATACCAGAGATGAAGCCTGGGATCCAAAACTTCCATACCTGAAACATATTTATACCACACTCTATTTATCATACGAGTTTGAAGATTACACTACAGTGCCCGGACAAAGGTTGAAATATAAGGTAGATGGTACGTTATCCATGCAGCGCGACCTGAATACATTGATACCAGATCAGGATCAACAGATTCAATGGTAGTTGGTAATTTATAGAAGTCAAGTTTTTAAAACTTGACTTCTACACACTAAACCCAGCCAGCACACGTGTGCTCCGTGTGAAATATAAGAAACCATGTATTAAGAATTAGGTCGTAGCCTTTAGTTACGGCCTTTTTTAGTTAAGAGACCAATGCTTTTCTATATCATTTAATCATAGTTTTATTGCCATATGCCTCAATAATAGCATTGAATGAACTGAAAAGGCAATTTGAAAATGCAGCCAGCGAGGGGCAAGAAATTTAAGTAAGTCCTTCGACAGGCTCAGGATGACAGCTATATAATGGAATCGTCATCCACTTCGCATTGCTTCGGTCGAGAGGACGGATTGATCGCGGTTGAAATTACGCGTAATATTCCTCTGCTCCCTGCTATTCGGCCTAGGGTATGATGGTAGGAGAAAACGTTAAAGCTTTTGCAAGCCCTTTCACCTATCACTACCCTGAGGCAGCACGCCCTACCCGATTTTTCATCGGGGGCTTGTGCTGGCGACCAAAAAAGCTTTGACGAATTTATCCGACATCAGATCCAAGCCTTGATTTTTTGTTACTTTTTCATCAAGGAAAAAGTAAGAGCCCTTCGGTGGCTAACCGAGGCAAGCCCGAGCCATAGACAAAGATCTCTCCACTGCGGTCGAAATGACGATCTTTATATTTAAGTCTGTTAGTGATAGAATAATTGAGTTTTAATGGTATTATTAAATATACGCATTTCCAAGCGGAAAATAATTCAGCTTTCAATGGCATCATTAATTATTCATTAATCTAAAGCTGTTAAAAGTGCCTGTTTGCGAACGATCTCCTTTTACCACAATACCAGCCCTGTATCCCATTCCCCAAGGTACATATTTGGCTGCTAAAAAATCTATACGATAAAAACTAAGCCATTCTGCTCCTTGTTTTTTATGGAAAAATTCTATCTGTTTCCCATCATTGCTGATCTGCATTTTTAATTGCACTGGGCCAGCTAAATTTTCTTTTGATGTTTTAAGAATCTTATATGCGCCTTCAAAATTATCAAAAACAGCAAAGCCCTCTTTCGAGACTGTAATGCCTATTCCACCGAGTTCACCAGGCCACTTGCTTTTAAAAATGGCACCGCCCAGGCAAATGCCTGTTTTTGCTGCATCGGGCTTTATTTCGGCACTGATGCTAAAATTTACAGTCTTAATGTACTGGCCCAGAAAGGTGCCAAGTGCATGGTTTTCATCAGATGCTGCTAATTTTAACCCTTTATCAAAAGACATCGATGGCCTCGTTGATTTAGAAGGCCATTGCCAGGCAAGATCAAGTTTTTGATCATTTTCAAAATTGTCGACAAAATTAAGGTCGGCCTTTGGCCGGTTGGGGAGGGTTGCATTATGTAATACAGGCCAGCCATCAGCACCAACAATTAATTCTTCTATAATGCCCTCTCTACCTACAAAAACATCATAACTTTTGTTAAATGCGTGGTATAGCATAAATAGCCTGTTGTTTGCGGTTTTTACCACTGTGCCATGGCCGGGGCAATTCCACTTGTCGTTACTTACCATTATCGGGTTGTTGCTGTATTTCTCCCACACACCGCTGTTCAGGTCTTTCGTTCTGGCAATTCCTGTTTTGTAATTGCATTTTGCATCACAGCAGCCACCAACAGAATATAGGCTGTACACATATTCTCCTAAGGTAAAAAAACAGGCGCCTTCAACCAATCCGGTTTCCCATGGCTGGCTATTGGTGAATACTTTGCTCTTTTGCCCGAGCAATTTTGTCCGGCTATCGTTAATTTCCTGTTTCCAGATCCAGCTTTCTTTGCCACAGCCATTACCGTCATTTTTCCAGAAAGCATAAACTTTGCCATTGTGCTGTAATTCAAACGCATCTATTGCGCCACAATCATCTTCAATAATAACAGGGCCATTGTCGGTAAATTTACCGCTTTCAATTTTATCTGCATCGATCCAGGCTGTGCCGCATTGCAAACCCGGATTACCTTTTGTTTCCTTGTTGTGGGCTGTATAATAGGCATAAATCCGGTTCTGTTTTTGATCATAAACCAGTTCCGATGCCCAAAAGTTATTTTCGCCCCATTGGTTTTTCATATCCTTAAATCCATCAGGAAAAACATGGTTGATCAGTTTCCAGTTTTTAAGGTCGGTTGATTTATATATGGTGAAATAAGGAGCCCACTCGTTTGTAGTAGAAGTGGCGTAATACACGTTGCCAACCCTGATAATAGAAGGATCCGGATTATCGCCCGGTAGGGCAGGGTTTAGCAACAGGTGCGCAGCGCCATCAGTGTTGGGATTTTCGGTCTGTGTTTTTTTTAATCCACAGGAAACCAGGCAAAAGCTCATCAGTAAATAAACCAGGCAAGTGCCCAAATGTTGTATTGTTAAGTTATAGGACTTTTTTACAGCTATTTTATTTGTTTTTTCTGCTGGTTGAACACCAATTGCATATTTTTTAAAAAATGTAGATAATCGAAAAGTGATCATGTATTTCAAGGTATAAATTGTCTTTTTGATATTTGGTTATTTTTCCGAAAATAAACAATTATACATAGGGAGAAAGGGAAGCCAAAGTTGGAGCACCGCGCATAAATGAATGTTTTATTACCAATCCTTGTGGTACAATCTACTCTTTTTTACTCCATTTTTCCGTTATTTTGTATATTTAAATTATTGATTTTTAATGTTTTAACTTGTTTTTATTCGTTTACTTATGTTTTTTGTAAACAAGTTTTTAATCTGGCGATTCTTCTTTCCTTTCAGTTTTTGATCAGGTAAAATGAGACAAATCAACAATAAATTGAACATATTTTACAAGGTTCATTGGCTTACTTTGGCATGATAACCAATTATAAACCCGTAAATCAAATCATATTGTAAATGCTATAACTACCGGCAAGCGGATATCAATGAAGCGCTTCTACTTACGTGGTTTTTGTTCTTTATGCATCCGCAAAAGTAATTGTAAACGTAAATCTTTAAACACATAAAATAACTATAAATTAAATTCAATGAAAAACTACAGGTTAATTTACATGCTAATATTGGGCATTTTTGCCGTAAACCTAACTTATGCTCAAAATATACTCAGCAAAAGCGAAAAAAAGGAAGGGTTTAAATTGCTATGGAACGGCAGGGATGCAAGCGGTTGGCGTGCGATATTTAAAGCACAGTTCCCTGCCAAAGGTTGGGAGATGAAAGATGGAATTTTAACGGTATTGGCATCCAATGGAAAAGAGCAAGGTTCGGGCGGCGATATTGTAACTAGAGATGAGTATTCGGCCTTTATATTAAAATTCGATTTCAAACTTACTGTAGGTGCTAACAGTGGCATAAAATATTTTGTAACTGAAGAAGAAAAAACCAATCTGTCTGGCATCGGTCTTGAGTTTCAGGTACTGGATGATGAAAAACATCCAGATGCGAAACTGGGCAAAAACGGTAACCGAAAGCTTGCCTCTTTATATGATCTTATTCCATCAAACAAGCCTGCTTCTGTAATTAGAGCAATTGGCGAATGGAATAGTGGTGAGGTTCGTGTTTACCCGAACAACCATGTAGAACATTGGTTAAACGGCGTAAAAGTAGTGGAATACGAGCGCGGATCGGAAGATTTTAAAAAACTGGTGGCTGGAAGCAAATACAAAACATGGAAAAACTTTGGAGAAGCTAAAAAGGGACATATCCTGATCCAGGATCACGGCAACAATGTTTCGTACAGAAACATTAAAATCAAAATACTTAAATAATGAGCATGATGGAAGAATCGAGAAGAGACTTTATAAAAAAGGCAGCAATTGCTGCAGCGGGAACTTATGTGGGTGCTTTCGGAATGTCGGCCAAAAGTTACGCGAATATTATTGGTGCGAATGATCGGGTTAGGGTTGGTGTGGTTGGTTTTTCCGATCGATTTAAAGATACGCTGTTTCCATGCTTTTTGAACCATAATAAGGAACTTAATTTTGATATTGTTGCCCTTTCCGACCTATGGAATTACCGCCGAGATTTAGGTGCTGAACACATTAAAAGCAAAATTGGCCATGGCATTACTGCCTGTAAAAACAACGACGAACTTTATGCATTGAAAGATCTTGATGCCGTAATCATCAGTACACCAGATTTTGCACATGCCTTGCACGCCATAGAGGCTGTTAAAAACAAAAAAGATGTGTATTGCGAAAAACCTTTTGCCGAAACCATGGATGATGCCAATGCTGCATTGAAAGCTGTAAGGTCTTCGAAACAGATTCTGCAGATTGGTTCGCAACGCCGAAGTGGACAAAATTATCAGGCTGCTGCCGATTTTATCAAAGCGGGTAAATTTGGAGATCTTACCATGGTAGAATTGAGCTGGAATGTAAATCAGCCTGGCCGCTGGCGCCGGCCCGATTTAGTAGCAAAACTGAAAGAGCAGGATACCGATTGGAAACGCTTTTTGTTAAATCGGCCATACGAAGCCTTTGATCCCAGAATATACCTCGAATACCGCCTTTTCTGGCCATATTCTTCTGGTATGCCCGGACAGTGGATGAGCCACCAGATTGATACGGTGCATTGGTTTACCGGGCTCTCTCACCCACGCAGTGTTACTGCAAACGGTGGGATTTATCAATGGAAAGATGGTCGCCGTAATTGGGATACCACTACAGCTGTTTTTGATTATGGCCCGCTAGATGATATGACTAAAGGTTTCCAAGTGGTATTTACTTCCAGGATGCATAACGGTGATGAAAGGCCGGCAGAAATCTACTATTCGAATGGGGGAGAATTAAATCTTATTACCAATACCATATCGCCTCATGGAGGTTTAACGGCAAAAGCTGCGGCTGCGATGAAAATGAAGCCGAACCTATTGCCCGAAATTAAACTTGCTGCGCCATCAGCTGCAGCAGCATCGGCCAATACAGGTGCCGACATATTAAGTTCTAACCATATGCGCAACTGGCTGGAGTGCATCCGAAGTAGAAAAGAGCCTAATGCGCCCGTTGAGGCAGGTTATCAGCATTCCATCGCCAATATCATGACCAATGCCGCGGTACGTACCGGTGGAAAAGCAAGCTTTGATGCCACTCGTCAGCAGGTTATGGTAGAGGGAAAAGTATTCAAATATTAACCGCTTTCAATCGATAAGAGATGGCCGGATTAAATCTGGTCATCTTTGATTTTGCTTAAATTTCTTCACCCTTCGTGTCCTTACTGAGCGAATTCATATATTCCTGGGGCGTCACTTTAAAATACCTTAAAAAATTTTTATTGAACAGGCTCTGAGAGCTGTAACCCACCATTTTCGCAATCTCAAAAAAGCTGAATTCGTTCTGAGCAATCAGCTTGGTGGCCTTTTTTAAGCGGGTAACATCAATCAGTTCTTTTGGTGATAGGGCAGAAATCGCTTTTATCTTCCGGTAAAGGGTAGGGCGGCTCATGTGCATGTGCTCGGCAAGCTGATCGATATCCAGATAGGGATCCTGAATGTTTTTACGCACATATTCGTCCAGTCTTTTCAAAAATGCTTCTTCAATTTTTGAGTTTGCCACTACGCGCACATCTTCGAAAGGCGCACTTGCAAAATGGGCTTTAATTTTTAAGCGGTTCTGGAGCAGGTTGGCCACCTGCACACGTAACAGCTGCGGCGAAAATGGCTTTTTGATATAAAGATCTGCGCCCACTTCCAGCCCTTCAATGTGCGCCTTATACGTGTTTTTAGAAGTCAATAATATAATGGGGATGTGGCAATATTCTACGTTTGATTTGATCAGTCTGCAAAGTTCAAAACCATCAATCCCGGGCATCATAATATCGGAAATAATAAGATCTACGATTTCTTTATCCAGAATTTCCTGCGCAACTTCTCCGTTAATTGCCAAATGCAATTTATAAGTGTTTCCGAATACCTGCGTTAAAAACTCAAGAATATCTTCATTATCATCAATAATTAAAATACTGTCAGTCATGTTTATTTTATCTTTTTCCAACTACTCAATTTAAATTCAAATTTTTGATGTATAGGCAAAATTAGTTCAAAAACCACTTTATCAGCATCACCTTCTAACAACGTGAGCGAGCCGTTATGCAGTTCGGCCAACGATTTTGCCAGCGAAAGCCCAATGCCTGTACCAGGTTTATCTTTACCATATAACCTGAAAAACGGTTCGAAAATCTGCGCACGGTATTGCTGGGGAATGCCTTTCCCATCATTGGCGAAAGTAACGTTAAAACGGCCTGCTGTTTCACCTGAAGTATAGAGCCGAACAATTGCTTTGCTTGTTCCATATTTAATCGCATTCGAGATTAAATTGTTAAAAATCTTTATCAATGCCTCTCTATCGGCAAATGCAATGATGTGCGTTTTGGGCAGTTCAAGATCAAGTGAGATATTGCTTTTTTGAGCCTCCTGCTCAAAAGCATTCACCTGTTCTTTTAACAGGTTATTGATATCGGTATTTACAAAATTTAAGCCGAACTGGTGCATTTCTGTCTTACGGAAATCAAGCAGTTGATTGGTCAGTTTGGCCAGGCGGTTCGCATTTTTTTCGACCATGAGCAAACTGCTTTTTATGGGCTGCTCCTTCGTCTCTTCCAGCATCATTTCAACAGGACCTAAAATCAAGGTCAGCGGTGTTTGTATCTCATGCGCAATATTGGTGAAAAATTCGATCTTGGCCTGGTAAATCTCCTTTTCCTTTTCGTGTTCGAATAACTGTAATTTATTGAGGTTTTTGCGCTCAATATAACGGTGATAATAGCGTATAGCCAGAAAAAGGCCGGTTGCTATCATCAACAGGTAGCAAATGTACGCCGTAATACTTTTCCAAAATGGTGGAAGGATTTTAATAAAAAGGCGGCGCTCTTTTCCAGTCCAGCTCTCTACATTACTTTTTGCCCTTACCAGAAAAGTGTAACTGCCTGGAGACAAATCTGTAAAATAAGCTTTTCTATTGTTATTCAGGTAGGTGGTGGCCTGATCTACACCTTTCATTACATACTCATACCTGGTCACTTCGGGCGAGGAGTAGTTGAGTGCCGCAAATTCGATACTGAAATTGTTCTGGTTGTAGGCAAGTACAATCGTATCGGTATAGGAAATTGATTTGCTAAGCGGACTATTTTCAATATTTGGAAGGACTTCCTTATTGTTGATCTGGAAACCCGTGATAAAAGTAGGCGGTGCGATATCTTTTTGCTCAAAATCTTTTGGGTTAAAAGAAATCATTCCCCTTACCGATCCGAAATACATTCTGCCATTTGGATCTTTATAAGCTGAACTGAAGTTAAACTGATCGGTAATTAGACCATTTGATTTGGTGTAGATTTTAAACTTTTCGGTCTGCATATCAAAACAGATCAGGCCTTTAAGAGAGCTTATCCACAAATGTTTTGAACTGTCTTCGAGCACACGGAACAGAATATTGGTAGGCAGACCATTTTCGGTGGTGAATTTTTTCAAAACTTTCCTGTCCGGACTAAGCCTGATCAGTCCACCGCCTTCGGTAGTAAACCACATGGCATGGTTGCTATCTTCAATAATGCCACATACCGGAAATTCGTGAACGCTCTTATTGCTAAGCTTGTCGCCAAAGGTGATATTGCCATGTTTACCGGTTTTAGGGTGGTAATAAAACGCTCCCCTCGATACGCTACCAGTCCAAATATTACCAAACCTATCTTCCCAAATGTCGTAAACATAAGAATTTACTGGGATTTGTGTAATCCGTTTAAATGTTCTTTTCTTTTGATTAAAAACAAATAGGCCCGACCCCATATTGTATCCGGTACCCACATAAATTGTACTGTCTTTAGCAAGGTGTATAGAAAGCACAAAATCGCTGGTCTCTTCGTTTTCTTCGCCAATGGTTTTAAAACGGTCTATGACTTTTCCCTTGTTAATATCCATAATTTCCATCCCGTGTAAAAATGGGCCCACCAGCAGTTGATTGCCCAAAGCAAGTAAACCATGAATGTTGGGGTAGGATAAATTGCCTGCTTTACCATTGGCGGTGTAATTGGTAAATATTCCGGTTTTTGGATTGAATTTGTTCACGCCGGCATCTTCAGTACCAATCCACAAATTGCCTTTGTTATCGGGACAGATTTCCCTTACCGCATTTCCTGAAATGGAATTGGTGCCCAATAATGGATAATATTTTTTAAACCGTGCATTGTTTTTCGAGAAATAACTCAGTCCACCAAAATAAGTACCTGCCCACATGCCACCCTCGTTATCTTTACAAACCGTATAAACGGCATTATCTGGAATAGAATAAGGGTCGCCGGGCCGTTTGCGCAAGTTGATGTTGGCATGGGTTGCTAAATTGTAGATATAAATGCCCGATTCGGTGGCAATCCAATATTCGTGGTTTTCACCCGCAGTAATATCACGTACATAAATATCGGTATTATCACTGTTTTTAAGAATCAATGATTTAATCGCACCAGTTTTGGTATTATAGCTTTTTAAGCCCTTTTTAAAGCACCCTACCAATATGTTATTATTCCCCGTTGGAAATACTTTACTGATTGACCGCAGGTTTACAGGTACATTTTGGCCGATTATTTTTACACTGGTTTTAGAACCATCCTGAGGATTGTAGGTTATCAGTTCTCCATCATCATTACCTATTACAATGTTCCTGTGCTCATCAATGGCTATGCAGGCTGCACTTATTTTAAGGTCTATTACCCTGTTATCTTTCTGCACGTATTTAAAAAGCACTCTGTTTGCTAAAAAGAAAAGGTTGTTTTGATGATCTACTAAAATGGAATTGATGTATTTTTTCAAGCCAGGTGCAAGTGGGGTAAATACTTCTTTAACGGGGTCATATTTAAAAATCCCGCGACCTGTACCCACCCATAACATGCCATTTTTATCTTCTGCAAGGCTAACAATAATGTTGTTGCCGATGTTTCCGAATCTGCTTTTTTCGTTTTTAAAAGTTTTAAACGTATAACCGTCAAAACGGTTTAAACCACCTCTGGTTCCCACCCAGATCATGCCTTTTTGATCCTGTATAACCGTATTTACCGAATTATGCGCCAACCCATCATCTGCCTGGTATTGCTTAAAATAATAAGATTGTCCCTCGCAGGTAGAAACTGCAAAAAACGTACTCCATAGCAAGAAAAATAATACAAACCGCATATTCAAGTTAATATCAAATATATATAAATCGGATTGTTGTGTAATCTATGTTTTAGCACCTTATGATCAGGTTTTAAACAGTAGTTTTGTTGTAGTCTGATTATCAGTTGTTTGTCTGGCTTTTGGGAAATGATTTGAGACATATCGACAAAAAGATGAACAAATTTTACGGGCATCATTCCTTTACTTTGATTTGAAATTAACCAAATTAATAACCCCGCTGCAAATTTCTTCTATCGGCGTACCATGCCTTTGCAGTTTTATTATTTTTTATGAGAAATAAATTATTGATTCATTTGGCAACCGCATTTGTGGTTTTAACAGGTTCTTGCCAGAAAGGACCATCAACCCATAGAAATGACGCCCTAAACAGCGTTGAAAAACTGGCTGCATTAAATGTAATTGCTGCTGCACCGCCTTTAGGCACCTTAATTGACGGTGCAACATATCGGATCCGTGGAATGTCATCCTTACCCGATGGACCGGTGGTGGAGGTTACGGGTAACTCAACGGCAGAAAATGCAGCCATTCAGCAATGGTCATGGTTTCCTAACAACGGGCAGAAATGGAAACTGGTAAAAACAGATGCCACTTATTGCAAACTGATTAATATCACCAGCAATAAATGTTTAAAATCGCCATCAACAACATCTGGCGCTATTCTGCAACAAGGTACTGACGATGGCAGTGATGCGCAACAATGGGCCATCACTTATACGGGTAGTAATAATGTATATACCCTTACCAACAAAGCCACAGGGATGAAAATGGCCGTTGATCCCGAAAGCAGTACACCCGGTGCTAAAATAAGGCAAAAAACTACGCTAACCGGTACACAAGGGATGTTTAATTTCCATGATACGAATTTCCAGAACCCGCTGATCAATGCAAGCAGGGCCGACCCTTATGTTGCCCAAAAAGATGGCTATTATTATTTTATGTATACACGGGGCAATAATATCGGACTTAGAAAAACCAGATCAATGTCGTTGTTATCTACAGCAGTAGAAACTGTGGTTTGGACACCTCCGGCCGGTGCTGCTTATTCTTCTAACATCTGGGCGCCCGAATTACATTTCCTTTCTGGTAAATGGTATCTGTACTTTGCGGCAAATGATGGGGGCGACGTTAGCCACCGCATGTTTGTGCTGGAAAACGCTAATGCCGACCCTACCACCGGTACATGGACTTTTAAAGGGAAAATAAGCGATCCGAGCGATCAATGGGCTATTGATGGTTCGGTATTAACCATAGGCACTACAAACTATTTTATTTGGTCGGGATGGGAAAATGTGGCCACCAAGTACAAACAGTATATCTACATCGCGCAGATGGCTAACCCATGGACAATTAGTAGTGATAGGGTAAAAATATCATCACCAACCAACAATTGGGAAAAATACGAACCAAGCGGCTCATTGGGTGCGGGGGTTAACGAGGGGCCGATTATGCTCAGAAAAGATGCCAACAGTCCGGTTTTTATTATTTATTCTGCCAGTAGATACAGCAGCGATAATTATTGTTTGGCACAGATACAGTTAAAAGATGGTGGCGACCCCATGCTACCTGCCGATTGGATCAATAAAAAGCAGGTGTTTGTTAAAAGTGATGCCAATGGGGTTTATGGACCTGGCCATAACGGATTTTTTACCAGTAGCTATACCGATCCAAATGGGGTGTTGCACAGCGAAAACTGGTTTATTTACCATGCCCGGAGTGTTGCCAATACCACCAATGGATCCAGAACGCCACGGATGCAGAAGTTGACCTGGAATGCAGACGGCTCGCCAAATTTTGGAACTGCCGTTGCAACAGGAGTTAGTATTCCGGTGCCTGTTGGAGAATAATGGTATCGGGCTAAATGGGGTATAAGTTTCTCGAAATATAACCATAAAGATCAATTTGAGATAAAACGACAAAGGAATGAACAGTTTATACGGCTAGCATTTTTTTACTTTGATACAGGAAACCAAATATAAAACATTGGCGGCTTTGCAAATTTCACTTTGCCGTTTAATGTCGATTTAACCCTAAGGTTTCCACATATAATAACCTAACCAAATATGAAATATAAAGTTCTACCCAAAAGAATTATAGCCGTAACTTTTTTACAGGTCGTGACATTGGCCATTTCTACAACAGCAAATGCCAATAATAAAGGTGATGTAGCTTCGATACTAAGTAAAAATATTTGGTTTACAGACATTGGCCAGGCCGATATTGGTATAACTGGTAAAGTAATAGACGAAAAAACAAAATCGCCGATACCAGGTGTTTCTGTTAAGGTGAAAAATGGTAAAACGGCAGCTGTAACCGACGAAAATGGTGTTTATAAGATCAATGTAGCCAATGAGCAAACCGTTCTTTTGTTTTCTTATATCGGTTATGATGCACAGGAAGTAACCGTAGGCAGTCTTAAAAACATTAATGTTATTTTAAAATCTTCACAAGCCAACTTGGATGAGGTGGTGGTGGTGGGGTATGGTACCCAGAAAAAGGCTGATGTGACGGGATCGGTAGTGAGGGCAAATCTCGATGATTTTAGGAATGCACCCACCACTAACGTGGCCAACCTTTTACAGGGAACGGTTCCGGGTTTAAATGTGGGGCAGGTTAACCGCGCTGGTGCAACACCAGGTATTAGCATCAGGGGACAAAATACGTTGGGTGGCAACCAAAATGTACTGATTATTTTGGATGGGGTACAATACAATGGTTCCTTAACTTCTATTAATCCTGATGATATTGCCACGATAGATGTACTAAAAGATGCAAGTGCTACGGCAGTATATGGCGCACAGGCGGCAAATGGTGTTATCCTCATTACCAGTAGAAAAGGTGCTATTGGTAGAACCAGAATTTCTTTTTCTTCTCAATATGCTACCCAAAAACCAAATATCGATTTAAAACCAATGGCCAGGGATGAATATTTGGATCATATTAAATATTTATACTATGACCAAGCCTTTCTTGCTCCTGGCTTTACACAACCAAATCCGGCATTCGATCTGGTAAGCAAAGTTGACGCATCGATGAAGGATGTGCAGGGAAACCTGCTGCCGAATGATTTTAGCTGGTATGATGAAGCCACCAAAACGGGAGCAATTGTAGATAACCAGCTTAGTGTTTCGGGTGGAACCGATAAGATCAATTACCTTTTATCAGGCAGTTTAACCAGAAATTCGGGTTTTATCAATAACGATGTTTTTAAAAGAAAAACCATCAGGGCAAACATCGAAACCAAAGCAACAGATTGGCTTACCATTGGCCTGCAATCGTTCGCGACCTTTGTAAATGAGGATGGGGTAGAGCCAAATTTCGTAGATATCAATTTAATGTCGCCATTAATCCTTCCCTGGGATAATAACGGAAACCTGAAAATCAATCCTTTTAATACGAATGTAACCAATCCGCTGTTAAATTACCAAGCTGATGATTACGACCGCCACAATTATTTCTTTGCCAATGTTTACGGCAATGTACAACTGCCTGTTAAAGGTTTGAGCTATAAAATTAGTTTCGGTAACAATTACCGTCTCGATTTTAAAAACATTTCAAATATGTACGATGCTAACCTTACCGGGCAGGCTTCAAAAGAAAATACCACTTATTACGATTATACCTTTGATAACCTTTTAACTTATAATAAAATTATTGGCAAGCATAGCTTTACCGGAACTTTACTATATGGTGCCATTGAACGCGATAATAGCTATACCAGGGCTTATTCAACAGGTTTTTCGAGGTTGACCCTCGGTTATGACAACCTACAGCAGGGCACTAACCGGTTTGCGATATCCAATGCCTGGAAAGAAACCCTTAATTATCAGATGTTCCGTTTAAACTACAATTACGAAAGTAAATACCTGTTTACCGGTACACTTAGGAGGGATGGATTTTCTGGCTTTGCAGAAAATAACAAATACGGAATTTTTCCATCAATATCAGCAGGTTGGGATATTTCGAAAGAATCGTTTTTTAAAGTTAATTGGGTAGATAACCTTAAATTAAGGGTAGGCTATGGTGTTGCCGGAAATCAAACCACAAGATATTCTTCATTGGCCAATGTAGGCGTGAGTGCTGCTTATGTTTTTGGTGATGGCGGTTCTACGCAGTTTGGTCAACAGGTAAATTCATTGTCTAATCCAGATTTAAGATGGGAGCGTACCACAGGTGCAAATCTGGGTTTGGAATTTACCCTTTTCAAAAATAGGCTATCGGGTGTAATTGAATATTACGATACCAAAACAACCGATCTTTTATATTCGGTTAATATCCCAGTGGTTACGGGTTTCAGTAATATCCTCACCAATATTGGGCAACTGAACAACAAAGGACTTGAACTTTCTTTAAACTCGAAAAATATCAATAGTGGCGAATTCAAATGGACTTCTGCCTTAAATTTTGCCAGAAACGTGAACAAGGTGGTTAAACTTTTGGGTGATCTTAATGGCGATGGAGTTGAAGATGATCTTCCGCAAAGTGGCCTTTTCATTGGGCAGCCTACCGCCGTAATTTACGACTATCAGGTAAATGGAATTTGGCAGGTTGGGGAGCAGATCCCAACGGGCTATTCACCAGGGACCTACCGCATTGTAGATCAAAATGGCGATGGGGCAATCAATGCCAGCGATAGAACTGTTTTAGGGTCATCAGCTCCGGCCTTCAGGATCAGTTTGCTGAATAATTTTCAATATAAGAATTTTACCTTGAGTATATTTTTAAATTCAGTGCAGGGCGGCGATAAATCTTATCTCGCCGGCAATACCCCAAGGCTCATCAGAGATGATAACTCCATCAGGAACAATTACCTCAGTGGAATAGACTTTTGGTCGCCTGATCATCCCGATGGTAAATATCCCCGTTCTATCGTTTCGGCAACCTTAAATCCGCCACTTTTTCAAAACCGAAGTTTTGTGCGCTTACAGGATGTATCGCTCTCCTATAAATTTAGCGGAAAACTGATTGAGCGTATGAAACTACAAAACCTAAATGTATTTGTAAGTGGAAGAAACCTGGCTACATGGACCAAGTGGGACGGTTGGGACCCAGAAACCAATCAAGGATTAACCAACGACGGAAGGCCTGTATTTAAAGGATATTCTGTAGGCCTTAATGTTACATTTTAAACTAAAAGCGATGAAAAAGATAACCTTTACCATTATAGCTGCAACTACTATCCTGTTTTTCTCCTGCAAGAAATCTTTTTTGGATGAAGAACCGCTCGATTTCTTAAGTACAACCAATGCCTACACCACTGTTAAAGATTTTGATGCTGCAGTTAACAATTTGTATAGCCGCGTAAGAAGCGAGTTTTATAACAGTGGAGAGCAAAGGCCATTCGATTATGTATTTGGTTGCGATCTGGTTTTTGATGGTCAGCCGGCTACCACGAGGCACACTAATATGGTTGCCGCCTATTCGCCATTGAGCACCGAAATCCCTTTGATCCACTGGACTTCACTATACAAGATTATTGCAGAATCCAATACCATTATCGGACGAATCTCAGCTTCTGAACTGGCACCAACCGATAGGACACTAATGGAAGCGAGAGCGAAGTTTTTCAGGGGTATGGCCTTTCGTACCCTTGCCTATCTATATGGCGGTGTACCCTTAAATACAACAGAAGTGGTATCGCCCAAAACAGATTATGTAAGGGCACCCAAAACCGAAGTACTGGAGCAGGCTATCAGCGACCTCAAATTTGCATCGTTAAATTTGCCGGCCATTAATCTGGTGCAGGATGGAGAGGTAAACAACCTTGCAGCGTATCATCTTTTATCAGAAGTATACCTGGCTGCAGGGCAGTTTCAAAATGCGGCAGATGCTGCGTCTACTGTAATCAGTAATCCCAATGTTGGCCTAATGACCACCAGATTTGGAGTTAAAGCATCAGATGCCACAAAAAATGTGTATTGGGATCTTTTTCAGAGAGGGAACCAAAATAGAAAAAATGGTACCAATAAAGAAAGTCTTTGGGTAATCCAGTTTGAAACCGATGTTCCGGGCGGTGGTGCCGTTTCTACAGGTATCAGCGGTTCTTATCAAATGGAAAGACATTTTGCACCACAATTTCTAAACTTTAGACTCTCTGGTAGCAGTATTCAGCCATTTCTGTATCCAATTAGCGATTATACTGGTGGCAGGGGGATCGGTTGGGCCATACCGACCAAATATTTTTCGGATGTAATATGGCAAAGCGATTTTAATAACGACCTTAGGAATGCACCCTTTAATTTTGTACGCGAATTTAAAGTAACCAATCCTGCACACCCACGTTTTGGTCAAACCATATCTACCATTAATCCACCTGCGGGTATAACTGTACCAAGAAGAGATTTCTATGCCTTTCAATCAAAAGTAACCACGCCAGGCGATCATCCTGATGGCATGTTCCAGGATAAATCACAGCTGTTGCTTAAGGCAAGTGCTGGGGGGACTTATGCCGATCAGTATATGTTCCGATTGGCAGAAACTTATCTTTTAAGAGCCGAAGCTTATTTTGGCTTAAATCAGTTGGATAAAGCAGCTGCAGATATCAATGTGGTACGCAGCAGATCAAATGCATCGGCTGTATTGCCTACTAATGTAAATATGGATTACATTTTGGACGAGCGTATGCGCGAACTGGGCTCCGAAGAAAAAAGACGGATAACCTTGATGAGGCTGGGACTGGTTTACGATCGTGTAAAAAAATGTAATCCTTATTACAACGATGTTTTAACCACCTATAACCTGTGGCCAATCCCCGCTTCCGAAATTGAACGAAATAATGGTGCAAAATTGGAGCAAAACCCGGGTTATTAGCCGCAGGATAATTACTACAGGTAAAAGCTGTCTTTAAAGGTGACAGTATGGAAAAAATGATCGGAAAAATAGTAAAAAAATAGAAGTCCTAACTGATCTTTTTAGGCTATAGTATCGTGTAATGGCCATTAGCATACAGCCTAAGTTGAGAAATTTTTCCTGTAATCAAAAAGACTTTAAACCAAATTATAATTTATATGTGTAGAAAATTAATTGCCTTATTTGTCCTTTTAACTTCATCCCAGTTCCTGTTTGCGCAGAACAATCTGCTAAAAGATTTTCCTCAGGGATTTGGTCCGAAAGAAGTAGGGAAACGATTAGCTTACCGCTTTCTTGACAAAAAACATATGCTCCACGCGGGGAAATGGATCAGCTATCCCGAAACTTTCAATTGGACCGGAGCACTTAAATATGCTAAATTAACAAAAGACAAAGCGCTCTTGTCGCACCTGGAAGAAAGGTTTGAGAAACTAACTTCACAGGAAAAGCAACTATTGCCAATTATGAACCATGTTGATTTGAATATGTTTGGCAGCCTTCCTTTGGAATTGTATCAGATTACCAAAGATAAAAAATATTTTGAGTTAGGCATGCCGTATGCAGATAGCCAATGGGCGGTTCCGCAGAAAGCAAGTTTACAGCAAAAGGAATGGGCTGATAAAGGTTTTTCATGGCAAACCCGTTTGTGGATTGACGATATGTATATGATCACGATCGTTCAGACCCAGGCTTACAAAGCTACCGGTGATAAAAAATATATCGATCGTGCGGCTAAAGAAATGGTGCTTTATCTGGATGAATTACAGCGGCCTAACGGTCTTTTCTATCATGCACCTGATGTGCCGTTTTATTGGGGGCGCGGCAATGGTTGGATGGCTGCAGGCATGACGGAGCTTTTGCGGTTGTTACCCAAAGATAATAAAGACCGTCCACGTATACTTAAAGGCTATGAAACAATGATGAAAAGCCTGAAAGATTACCAAAGACCAAGCGGAATGTGGAACCAGCTGATTGATGAGCCAGACTGTTGGGCCGAAACATCAGGATCGGCGATGTTTACCTATGCGCTGATTAGTGGGGTAAAACATGGCTGGTTAGATAAACAGGAATATGCTCCTGTGGCGCGGAAAGCCTGGCTGGCATTGGTGCCGTACATCAACGAAAAAGGGGATGTGGCAGAAGTTTGCGTTGGAACAAATAAGAAGAACGATAAACAGTATTATTACGACCGTCCACGGAATGTTGGCGACTCGCACGGACAATCTCCATACCTATGGTGCGTTTTTGCACTGTTGGAAAAGTAAACTATGGTAGCAATGTAAATAATTTTGATAGTTTATAATCAGGCAATCATCTGTATAAAAAAAATGATCTTTCGTGTGCCGTATTTGGTATAACGCCGGCAGATCTCATAGTAATGGCGAGTGCACACGGTGATAATCCTGGGGCATTGTCCCCAGGTTATCTTTAAAATTAAGCAGTAGTCCCAACTCATGATCAAAATTGAAGCTTAGCGCACTCATGGCAAAATAGTGAATGACGATACAGCCATTAAAGCCGGGAAGAAGTAAGATTGGTATTTTCGTGAAGAATTTTCACATATGCGTTATTTGGTTAAAAAAGCCACTAAATACCAAAAAATAAAACATCACTTTGGTAATGTTTGAAATTAATAACACTTAGAATAACTTTCGAATAATTTCAATTTAACAACTTCCTGAATTCCAGAGGCGAAATATCCGTTTTAGCTTTAAATAATTTGCTAAAAGACTGAGAATGCTCAAACCCCAATTCATAAGCAATTTCACTCACTGAAAGTTCAGTTGTTGAGAGTTTTTCTTTGGCTTTTTCAATCAGCTTTTCGTGGATGTGCTGTTGTGTGGTTTGTCCGGTTAAAGTTTTTAAAAGACTCCGCATATAGTATTTCGACATGTTGAATCTGTCTGAAAGAAACTGAACACTCGGCAAACCTTGTTCTTTGAGGTTATTTCCTTCGAAATAATCTTTGAGCAGAATTTCCAGTCGTTCTAAAAATTGATGATGCACTTTGTGACGCGTAATAAACTGTCGCTGATAAAACCTTTCAGAATAATTCAAAAGCGTTTCCAACTGAGAAATAATAATGCTCTGACTGAATTTATCAATGTTGGTTTGATATTCCTGCTTGATATTATCAGTGATTTGCTGGATTTTTATTTCTTCATCTTCGGATAAAAATAATGCTTCATTGACAGAATAATCAAAGAATTCATATTTCTTGATTGCGCTTGCCAATGGCGTATTCCAAAGAAAATCCGGATGAATCATCATCATCCATCCTGACGGATTTTTGCCCTTTTCTTCTCGTATGACGCTCAGAATCTGATGTGGAGCCATACAGAACATCACGCCTTCATCAAAATCGTAATCCTGCTGCCCATATCTATATTTATGATTCATATCTCTCTTGACAGAAATCATATAAAAATCAAACATCAAACGCTGCTTTCCATTTTCCAAAGCCGGCGCCATATCTTCAAAATTAATCACACTGATGAGCGGATGTTTTGGCTTTGGCAAGCCACGTAAAGTATGGAACTGAGAGATGGTTTTTATTCTTATTGGCGAATCAGACATCCGTTTATTGTTTAATCAAATTTAATGAATATAAAGGTACAGACTATTTTACCTCAGAGAAATAAACATCATTTTGCAAATCTTCCATCAATGTTGGGTGTTGAGGATCCCAACCTAATGTTGTCTTAGTTGCTTCACTTGAAGTGAGGTTATTAAGCTTTGCAAAATGTGCAAACCAGCCGAAATGTGCTGCTGCTTCATCGTTTGTTAGGGAAACAATTGGAATCTGCAATTTTTCTGCAATAAAAGTTGTAATGTCTTTAAACGGAATTCCCTGTTCTGCAACTGCGTGATATCTCGTTCCGCTGATGAAAGGTTTTTCCAAAGCTAACCGGTACAGTTCTGCTGCATCAAGTCTGTGGACAGCAGGCCAGAAATTATGGCCATCATCAATAATTGCAGCCTTTCTTTTTTCTTTTGCAATATTAATTAAGGTCGGAACAAAACCAATTACATCTCCTTTACCGTGAACAGATGGAGAGAGTCTTACTACGGCAACTTTCACACCTTTTGCAGCTACGGCATCGGCTGCATTTTCTGTCGCAATTCTGGGATGCGGATTGTTTGCAAAGCGATCTTTTTCGGTTGTGATTCCGTCTTTTGAAAAAAGTGCAGTTCCTGAAGTAATGAGAAAAGATTTGTCTGTTCCCAATAAAGCTTCGCCTATTGTTTCAATTACTTTTCCATCGAGTTTACACATTTCCTCGAATCTGGTAAAATCGTGGACAAATCCTAAATGAATCACTGCATCTGAAGCGATAGCTCCTGATTTCAAACTTTCAAAATCGTTTAGATCTCCGCGGTGTACTTCTGCGCCGGCTGCAATTAATTTGTTTACTGATTCTTGCGAACGGGCCAATCCCAAAACCTGGTGTCCATTGGCTAATAATTCCTGTACTACGGCAGTTCCTACGAAACCTGTAGCGCCTGTAACAAATACTTTCATTTTGATATAATTTAATGAAGCAAAGTTCAGATTTCGTTTCTGTACTCTTGTAGCCGAAAAATACTTTCTTGTAGCCGAAAATTTAATTAGATGACTTTCTGAATTCCAGATGGATTAGCCTGTGAATTTTTCATGCAATGACATACTGTTGTCATCATGCCATTGCACTTTTGCTAATATTAATTTAAAAACAAAAAGAAGGATGAGTAAATCAAATTTAGTATCAATGAGAATCATTACAGCTGACATAAGACGATTAGTTCAGTTTTTTGAGGATGCAACAGGAACAACGGCCGAATGGGCAACAGATGACTTTGCGGAGGTTAAATTGGAGTCTTTTACTTTGGCAATTGGAAGTACACGAACATTGGCTTTCTTCGGAGAAGGTGTTGCGCAACCTGGAAATAACAAAAGTATTATCATTGAGTTTCTTGTTGAGAATGTAGATGATGATTACGAAAGGATTAAAGATTTAACTGGCGACATTGTTCAGAAACCGACAACAATGCCTTGGGGTAATCGTTCTTTACTATTTCGAGACCCAGACGGTAATTTGATTAATTTTTTCACTCCCGTAAGTGACCAAGCGAAAAAGAAATTCTTATAAAATAAGCTATCCGATACAAGCAGTTCAATCTTCATTACCATTAACGCAGCGCCAGGGCTTCATGGTTTGTTCATGTTTGGCTTCTAATTTTACAATATACATATTAGTTATATCATTTGGTTTAGTAAATAAGCCGCAACGGATGTTGTGGCTTATCTGTTTTATTCCATGAGGGCAGTTGAGCTGCTGTAATGTTCAATAAGTTAATATTGCTTTATATACAACGCCGGTATAGGTTTCATTTTCGTTATATTGTTGAATTTTTATTGAACCAAAGGGGATTTCTCACAGAAAGGTAATTTACCTGTGGACCGTTCGGGAAAAGAAATAAAAGGTATAATATTGCATTTCCGGACCGCTTGTAAGCACAGATCTGCTCGAATAGTGCCGGTTATTTTTTCGATATATATATGAACATAATCAATTTGATCAAGCTAAATCTCGCTGTGCTCTGCTGCGTAGCATTACTATTTCCTACTATGGCCGTTGCGCAGAATAAGGAGCAAAAAAGAATAAAGGCTTCAGTCCAGGTACTTTCGGGTTTCGGGAAAATGAAAGAATCTATTCCCTCAAGGCTGCTTGAGCTTACCCAGGGCATTGTTATTGTTCCAAAGCTGATCAATGCAGGTTTTGTGATCGGAGGAAAACGTGGAAGGGGCATTGCTATGGTGAAAAGGGCAGACGGCTCCTGGAGCAATCCTGTATTTGTAACCATTACCGGCGGAAGTGTAGGTCTTCAGGCGGGTGTACAGTCGACTGATCTTGTGCTTGTTTTTACCCATGCCAATAGTCTGAGTGCGATCAAGAAAAGCAGCTTTACCCTTGGTGGTGATCTTTCTATTGCGGCAGGTCCCCTGGGACGGAGTTCTGCTGTGAATACAGATTACAAACTCGATGCCGAGGTGTATTCCTATTCCCGTAGTAAGGGGCTTTTTGCAGGGCTCTCCGTAAATGGCGCATCGCTGGAGATTGATGCGGCTGCAAATGCTGTGGTATATGGCAAAGATATGGATGTTGCGGAAATCTTTGCTTCCGATGGGGATCCTGATGATGAAATAGGAGAGCTTAAAGCCGCGCTTACGAAAATGAAATAATTGAATTATTATGCTTATGATCATGAAGAAAATCATTTTTGTTTTATTGCTGGTAATCGCTGGTTTTTCAGGTTATGCACAAACCTATCAGGGTATCACAAGTAAGAATAAGACTTATCTGGAAACACTGAAAGGAGTGAGTTATACATATAAGCAAGGGGTTGTTACCTTGAAGAATAATGGAAAGTATGATTTGGGTACGATAAGTATAGTCGTTTCATCTAAGGTGGACAGTACTTTGTTCGGGATTGCCTTGTTTGAAGAGGGACTTGAGAAAGGGACTACTGTTAAGGCTGATGTTTATTTTACTGCAGGTCTGGGCAGTGGTGTTCATGAGGTTTCGTTAAAAGATATTGATCAGAAGAATCTGGTGCTGTCTTTTGATAAGGCGACCAGGGCTGTGAGGTGATTGCTGTATGGGAAAAGTACGGTAGGGTGAAAGTCGGGTGGTATTTATATCTTGATTTTTAAACAGATTATATGATATAGTTATGGACAAATTCAGACAGATAAAGGATTGATCGCTTCGGTTGAAGCTGATGTAGGAAAATTTTATGATGGTGGAAACAATGCAGCTTACTTGAAATTTCTACCCCCGGGAATGGCTGAGGCTACTGGAGCACCTTTATCTGGTACATCTCTGTTGCCGGAGTATGGTGCGGTCCTTTCATCAGATCTTGAGAAAGCGACTGCCGGGAAACCATTGTTTTCTTCCCTGTCCATTGATCGGATCAGGCTGGTTAGATCAAAGCAGCGTTTAACGATTACGTGGATCACTTCGCCTTCTATCTGCAGTTTTCCCTCAACCATAAGTAGTCTGGACTGGATGATTTCTTTGCGGAACTTTTCAAACAGGTTCTCAAATACGACCAGGTTAGTGAAACCTGTTTCATCCTCAATGGTAATAAAACACACACCTTTGGCCGTGCCTGGACGCTGGCGGACCAGGACGAGACCGGCTACTTTGACGGTCTGTCCGTCTTTTGCCTGGGCAAGGTCCTGGGTTGGCAAAACGCGGAGGAGGCTTAACTGTTCACGTACAAAACTGACCGGATGTGCTTTTAGTGACAGGGAAGTAGAAGCGTAATCCTGGATTACATGTTCGCCTTTGCTCATCAGGGGCAGGGTGGCCTGCATTTCCAGGCTGCTTTCTGAAGGCTGGTTTTCAAAGAGTGCAACCGGGCGGTCAGCCATGGCGGATACTTCCCAAAGGGCAGCTCTTCTGTCCAGGCCAAGGGAGCGGAAGGCATCGGCATCGGCAAGCCGTTCCAGTGCAGATAGGCTGAGCCCGGCATCCATCAGTTCGTGGATATGACTATATGCTTTTTTTCTGCCATTGGTCAGGTATTCGATATCTTCAGCATTCATGCCCTTGATCTGTCTAAAACCAAGACGCAAAGCATGGTATTTATTGGTTTTTTCCTCTAACAGATTGTCCCATCCGGAATAGTTGATGTCTATGGGCCTGATTTCCACACCATGCTTTTTGGCATCGATGACGATCTGGGCAGGCTGGTAAAAGCCCATGGGCATGCTGTTGAGCAGGGCGGTGGCAAAGACATCGGGATAATAACATTTGAGCCAGCAGGAAACATAGACCAGCAGGGCAAAACTGGCCGCGTGGCTTTCTGGGAAGCCATAACTGCCAAAACCTTCGAGCTGCTTGAACACCCTTTTGGCAAAGTCCTCGGTATAACCTTTGCTGGTCATGCCGGTGATGAGTTTTTCTTCAAACCTGGTTACCATGCCCTTGGCCTTAAAGGTGGCCATGCTCCTGCGCAGTTCATCCGCCTCGGCTGGGGTAAAGCCTGCGGCAACAATGGCGATCTTCATGGCCTGTTCCTGAAACAAGGGAACGCCCAATGTTCGGTGCAGGATATCTTTTAACTCTTCGGAAGGATATTCTACGTTTTCTTCTCCGTTACGTCGTCTTAAGTATGGATGGACCATATCACCCTGGATGGGACCCGGACGGACAATGGCCACTTCGATCACCAGGTCATAAAAACATTTGGGTCTTAACCGTGGGAGCATGGACATCTGTGCACGGCTTTCGATTTGAAATACTCCCAGGGTATCGGCATGGCTGATCATTTCATAAACCTTTGGATCTTCTTTTTCGTTGATCTTGGCCATGGTCAGATCAAGGTTATAATGTGCTTTGGCCAGATCGAATCCTTTTCGGATGCAGGTAAGCATGCCCAGGGCAAGTACATCTATCTTCAAAAAGCCTAACGTGTCAATATCGTCTTTGTTCCACTCGATATTGGTCCGCTCTTCCATACGGGCATTGAGGATAGGGCAGAGGTCGGTCAGTTTACCCCTGGTGATGACAAAGCCGCCTGTATGCTGACCCAACTGTCTTGGAAAGCCCATCATCTGGGCGGTAAGGCTAAGCACTTTTCGAAGCAGTGGATCATTCGGGTTGAGGCCCTGTTCGGTAAGTTTTCCGCCCTCGAACCATTCATCGGTAAATTCCCAGATGGAGGAAGAGAGCCGGTTAATGGTATCCACCGATAGCCCCATCACTTTGCCCACATCCCGGATTGCGCCTTTCTGGCGCTGCTGGGTGACGGTGGCTACAATCGCCGCGCGGTCGCGTCCGTATTTACTATAGATGTATTGGATTACTTCTTCCCTGCGTTCATGTTCAAAGTCCACATCAATGTCGGGCGGTTCGTTGCGGGCGGAAGAGATAAAGCGTTCAAATAAAAGATCGAATTTGGTGGGGTCAACCGAGGTAATACCCAAACAGTAACAGATGGTGGAATTGGCAGCAGAGCCGCGTCCCTGGCAAAGAATATGCTGGCTTCTTGCAAAACGCACAATATCATAAACGGTGAGAAAATAGGAAGCATAGTTCATTTCCTCCACAAATTTCATTTCATGGCTGATGTTATCTGTTACTTTTTTAGGTAGGTGTTCACCAAAGATTTCGTGGGCCCCATTCATGGTCAGGTATTCGAGTTCCTGTTGCGGCGTTCTGCCTTCCGAGGTAATTTCTTCGGGGTAGATGTATTTTAGGCTATCCAAACTGAAGGTACAGGCTTGGGAGATTTTTACCGCATTTTCCAGCGCATCGGGATATTGGCGGAAAAGCCTTTTCATTTCTTCTTCGGGCTTTAAGTGCCGCTCGGCATTCTGGAAAAGCAAGTAGCCTGCATTCTGGATGGTGCATTTTTCCCTTACGCAGGTCAGCACATCCTGCAGTTCACGTCTTTCGGGGCTATGATAATAAACATCATTGGTTGCCACCAGTGGAATATTGGTTTTTTTGGAGGTTTCTGAAAGACGGAACATCCTCTTCTGGTCTTCTCCCTGATAGCTCCTGTTAATGCCTAGGTACAAGTTTTTCCCGAGTGCTTCTTTGTAGCGCTGAAGGTCTTCATAAAAATCCGCCTGAAAATCAAAATTCTCTGAAAGGCTATCGGGCGCGATGGCGATGAAAATAATACCTTTTGAATATTCAAATATATCTTTTTTATAAAGTTCGCAACTTCCTTTTTCGGTGCGAAGGTTGCCAAGGCTGAGTAGTGCAGACAGCCTTCCGTAACTTTCGGTGTCTGTAGGGTAGGCAAGCAGGGATACACCGTCCATGAGGTTTAACCTGCAGGCAGGGATGAGCTTGAGACCAAGTTTTCTGGCTGCTGCATGTGCACGCACGATCCCTGCAAGGGTATTGTGGTCGGTAATGGCAATTTTTTTATAACCCATCCTGGCTGCTTCTTCCACGATTTCTTCAGGGTGCGAGGCGCCACGGAGGAAGCTAAAGTTGCTGGTAACCTGAAGTTCGGTATATTCCATCTCTATTCTTTTTTAAGGTTTAGGCAAAAAATCCATGGATAAACCAGGCCGAGTTTTCTGCTGCATAGTGGCCAGCGCGGAAGAGCCAGTAACGGTTCCCTTTTTCATCTTCCACGGTATAATAATCGCGGTGTTCCCCTTCTTCCAGCCACCAGGCACGCTCAAGTCTTTCCGGCCCGTCTGCTTTTTTGATGCTGTGGCGCACACCCTGGTAGATAAAGAGCATGGGCGGATAATCGGGGATAGGTGCGGTAACCTCGATGCGTTCCGGTCTTGGAAGCAGCTGTATGGGACGGTTCAAGGGATTGTGGAAACTTATTCCGCTGTCTTCGCTGAGATCTTTAGCCTGTTTAACTGCCCTTTCCGGCCAGTAGTCTGCCCTTGGCAGATAACGGTGGATGGCGTTTTTACCTACCTTTCCAGCCACGCGGTCCAGTAATTCTGCCAAGGGCTGGCTATTTAGGCCGGCCTGACCGGCCCAGATTTTTTCCTGTGGACGTTCCATTTTTTCAGTTTTCTCAGCACTCAGCGTGAAAAGCTCAATGCCCATGCCGGGTGCAATTCCCGAAATGTTGAGCGCAAAGAGTTTCATCAGGTGTATGGGATCATCACTTGGACGGTTGGTGCCGATAGGAGTTGATATTGTTTTTCCATCTATCCGGTAACCTTTCAGTTCTGCTTTTCTCAGGCCCAGGCCTTCTTTTTTAAGTCTTAAACAAAGTTTACCAAGCAGTCTTTCGATGGCGATTTCAATAGCCTTAGCTGTGCGGATAGGTTCCATACAGGCCAATCTTTCTTCGAATTCCTGAATAATCGTAATTGGGATGAAGGCTTCAGGTTCATCGCCCATGGCCTGTGCTATTTTGATGAGCAGGTTCTCGCCAAACCTTCTGCGCAGGGTACTGCGTGGCATCTGGATAAAGCGTTCGATTCGGTTTAAGCCCAGTTTGTGCAGTTTTTCAGTAATTTCACCGGGGATCCTGAGCGCTGCCGGTGAAAGGGGAAGTAAAGCAAAGTGTTGCTGGTATGGTGCTACAATCTCAACTCCTTTACCATACCGGGATAGTGCCCAGGAAGTACCAATGGTATCGGCGATTGCCGCTTTTATGGTATAACCTGATGACTGGAGTCTGCTGGTGATGTGCTTAAGGTAAGCTTCTTCTCCTCCCCATAAATGACTGCATCCCGTGATGTCGAGTAGGATGCCATCAGGATCGGTAGAAGAGAGCGGGGTATAACGGATGGCCCATCTGGCAAGGCCTTCGAGCAGTTTTTCTTTTCTTCCCGGTTTTTCATCAAAAACTTCGAGCTCATGGACAATGGCACGCGCATCTGCAAGTGGCATTCCGTTATGGATGCCCTGGGCGTTCGCTTCCTTGTTTGCAGCGATAACCATCATACGGCCGTGACTGGCTCCAGCACATACCATTGCCCGTTCTTTCCATTCAGGGCGGCGGATAGTCTTCCAGTCCGTTAGTAGAAACGGAAACCATATGCTTAAGAATCGCTTTGTCATCTTTATCCTGCCTGCAGTTCATGGATAGGTAAGGCCCTGATGTTTTCTTTTTGTGGCTGCTCGAATGTGCTGCCAGACCAGCATACTTCAAAGGTGCCACCCGCGCCGTTACGCACTTTTAGTAGTTCTGCTTTCCAGCTGGGCTGGCCAACGCCCGGCATGCCTTCGGGCAATATGCTGGGCAATGGACTGATCTTCCAGCGGGCTAAACAGGTGGTATTGGAAAGAATCCTGGGGTTTTCCCTTAAGAACAGGGCGGTGACCTTGCTTTTTTCGATCACCAGCTGAAATCTTCTGGAAGTGGCAAAATTCAAGTCTGGGATTTCTGAGACCACAGCAGCGAGCCCTTCGCACTTAAGTGCTTCTTCGGTTACCCATAAGAGTTCTTTTTCGTTTTGAAGGTCAATAAAGATGATCGATGCAGCATTCAGCGAAAATCTTTTGGCCGCTGGCGGGAAGAATTTTCTGGAGGCACTGATCCAGATACAAGGACTGCCGTCTTTCATCAGTGTGGACAGTATTCCGCTGATAAAGCCACTGCTGGCCGCGGTCTGTTCGCGGCTTTCCGATATGAATTCATGGATGCCCTGCAGGGGAAAGCTGTGGACTGGAAAAGCAGGAGCAAAAAGCTCAAGACCTGAGATATTCTGTTGACTTTTGGATACGGTCTTATAACCCTGCATGGAAAGGATCTGCTCCCTTAAGCCCTCAATGACCTGTTTTTTTACTGCCTGTTCCATGATCAACCTCCTTTTTTAGAATTACATGGACAAATATAATACTAAAAATATTAGTATTTTGAAATTATTTTGCACATTTGTGTTGGATATGGAACAGCTGAGTTTTTTTAGGGAATCAGGCCAGACACCCGGGCTGCCAAAAGAGGTGCTGGAGTATATGCCGGGATTTATTGATATTGAAGAGGCAGACGTTTTGCTTTTATCTTTTATTTCAACTACACCCTGGACGCAGAAGATAGTGAAGATGTATGATAGAGCGGTAATTACCCCCAGACTTTCTGCATGGTACGGGGATCCTGAGGGAATGGATTACAATGTTCTTGGAAAATCCACACCTTTGCCATGGACAGTTGAACTTTTAAAACTGAAAGCTTTTGTCGAAGCAACGGCAGGGATCAGCTTTAATAGTGTGCTGCTTAACTATTACCGCGATGGACAGGACTCGGTTGCCTGGCATAGTGACAACGAAACGGTTATGGGTTCACACCCCGTTATCGCATCTGTGTCTTTCGGGCAGGTGAGGGGTTTTGATATCCGCCGGAAAACTGATCATGCTGAAAAATATACCGTCAGGCTTGAACATGGTTCGCTGCTATTGATGAAAGGAGATTTACAGACCATGTGGGACCATAGGATTGCAAAATCAGCCAGACCGATGGGGCCAAGGGTCAATCTGACTTTTAGAAAAATCATTGGGGCTTAAAATTCACATATAATCTCATGATTTCAGCTCACTATATTTCTATTGCTGAGCAGGCAAAATGTCAATCCCCGGTTTCAAAATTGGTCATACTTTTCTAGCTTTCCTTTTGTGCTGGTTTTTCTGCCAGGATTTGAATTGTTTTGCACAAAAAAAGCGGCAAAGTAATTTGTCGCTTTCAAGGGTTAATTGCTGTTCAGAAAATTTGATCAGTAGCAGACGGTTTTCAATCTTTGCGAAGCTATCGGAAATGTATGCTCTCCTTCATGGTAAGAAATCAGTTGGAATACTGATATTTATCGGTTTCATTCAACAGGATTTATTTGGAACTTTGCGGGACAGTTTTATGGCTTTGCTTTAAATTGCTTTCCTGTCCTGGAAGGTTAGCTTATTTAGAAATGGCTACAGGTATGCCCATTCAATGATTTGTTTAATGGTTTTCTTTATTTCGGACTGTGCTTCCTCTTTCCTGATATCAACTCCACAGATCAGGCCATTATTCGTATGAGCAATCATGGTAATGTAATATATACCCCCTACTAAAAGGGCTGCAACCGGCCTGATGTTTTTGTCTTTGTCTTTAAAATATTCGTCAGTAAGTTCACTAAAAAACAGCTCTCCCAAAGATTCACGTTTCTCATTCAACTCCTCTAATACCTTTGAACTTTCGCACACTCCCCAACTGATGATCTTTCGCATTTCTTCATTTGCAATTAATGAATCGAGCTGATCTTCCAATAAATGATACAACATCTCTCTGCCCTGATCACTTCTGTTTTGCTCGATTATTTCTTTTGACTGATCGATGTTTGCAGTATAAAAATCGCTGTTGTTCAGGTATTCCTTTACCAGACCTTCCATACTGCCGAAATAATCATAAACTAACTTTCGGTCAACTTCGGCATTTAATGCTACTTTGCTAACGTTTAAGCCAGTAAAACCGTCATTTTTTAAGATTTTACCAACAGCGGTCAGAAGTTTTTGTTTTGTCCATTCTTTATTTCTGATGGGGCCGCTCGTAGGTTTTCTTGTCATTCGGGAATTTTGGGTTACAACAATTTCTTGATCTGGAGATTATCCAAATATATATAATGCAATGCTAATTGTTCCATCTTTTTCAACAGAACACATTTAAACGGCACTATTTGCTGCATTGCTTTTTATCAATTTGTTGATTTATCCTGTTTCAGTAAATAAAGTAAATAAATAAGCCACTATATATTTTTGGCCTTTACCTCTTGCAGCACATTTTTTATAGCCGTTTTGAGCTTTGGAAGAAGACCACTGTCGCTGCGTTTTTCTGAAAGTAGGGTGCTGATGAGGCGGGTGATTTCCTGGATCGAAAATGGTTTCTCCAATATCGCATCGCAACCGTAATCAGACAGTGAAAATAGTATTTTAGTATAGGCAGAAATAATGATGATCGGGATGTACTCAAATCCATCGATAGCGCGGATGGCACTACAAAGCTCTCCTCCGTTCCATTCGGGCAGCATGTAGTCTAAAATGACCAGATCCGGACGGTAATGCTCAATTAGTTTAACCGCTTTTTCCGGATCGTGGCAGCCTTGGCATTGATAACCGTACAATTTAAGGACTTCTTGCAGCGTTTCCAGTAACATCAGGTCGTCCTCTACAATAAATATTTTTTTTGCTTCCATAGTCTTCTCCTTGTTAACATCAGCTATTTTGAAATCGTTCAATCTCCGGCCGGATAGGTGCTGATGCCCTCCAAAACGTTCATCATTTTTTTGTCTATTGCAATGGCTTGATTTCCAGGTCATCGAGTTGCGCAATCCGGAAGATTTCTTTCGAAATAATCGCTACGTTTTCCTTTAGTTGCTCCAGGTTACAGGATATTGTTCCTAAAGGTACCGGAAGACCTGCAATTTCTTGGATAAGTTCCATCTGGATCATACAAGCACCTAAAAATTCCTTTTTTCCTTTGAGCATGTTAAAGGTTTCAAGTGCAGCGTCCCGGTCTGTTCCAAGCGTAAATTTTCCATAGGTAATTTTGGTGCCCTTTAAATGAAGCACCACTATTATTGCAAATGCAGATTCCATTTCGTTTTTATTTTTCTATGATCAGTATACTTCGGGATTAAAAAAAATGCCGCTTGGTGCGGCATTTTCAAATTTATTAGCGAATCTCAATCTGTCTTGAAACTGCCTTTGCTTCCTCTTTTTTTGGAAGTGTGAGCTTAAGTACCCCGTCGATATAACTTGCCTGGATACGGTCCACATCGGCACTTTCAGGAAGTGTGAATGCCCTGGTGAAAGCCGAGTAGCTGAATTCACGTCTGTTGTAGGTTTTTTCCGATGTATTGTTTTCGCTGTACTGCCCGGTAGAAATAGTGAGCATATCCCGCTCTACCGAAATTTTAAAATCTTCTTTTTTCAGGCCGGGAGCGGCAAGCTCGATATCATATTCTTCGCCGGACTCTAAAATGTTTACAGCTGGAAGGCTGTTGATTCGGCGGTCTGAAAAAAAAGTATCGCCCAGTACGGATTCGAAAATGTCATTAAAGCCTGGCAATAATGTGCTGTTTTTCTTTTCTGGATTGAATTTAACCAATGTCATAGTGTGTTCTCCTTTTAAAAAAAAAAATGGACTATTAATCAATTAATTTTCTATAAACCCTTTTAAACGGTTTTGAAATATCAACTTCAAGTGCTGTGCCAATGGTACTTTTAAGAATATTCAACTACTTTTTAGAAACCCTTGCTGAAAAATTTTCATAAATTCTGAACTTTTTTCAGCTTTAAACTGAAAAATTTTCAGTTTGCTGGTCGGGTGCTTATAAGTGGCTGTTAATTTTATATTCTTGAACTTTAGCGCAGCAACGATTAAACCTTTTTGATAATTTGATTGTTAATAAAGGGAAAATTTACGGAACAGACTATCAATATTTTGACATCGATGCCCTGCAGTTAAAGGTCTCGAAGACAATGAAGTTCATCGGGGCTTATAGGTGGAGTGATAAAGAAAACAATGTATCCGGAGAGCTGGCTGGAAATCCAGAAGATTAAAAAGGCGTTTATTTGCCTTTTCGACCTTATTTTTCAAATGAAGATTTTCTGTTTGTTCATCAGTTATTTTGTTGGTTTATGTAAGGATTTCAACCTTATATTAACTAGACGCACTCCCGGAGGCTGATAATTTTCCGGGGTTTCGCTGATGAGTAATACTGAAAACGTGAATAAATGCACTTAAATAACAGTTGATATGCATACAGTTTACCAGCTTCCTGGCCGTCCTTATCCGCTTGGATCTATCTGGGATGGCAAAGGGACTAACTTTGCGCTTTTTGCTGCGCATGCACAAAAAGTAGAACTCTGCTTGTACGATGAACACGGTACAGAAATTGGGCGGGTTGAGATTGCCGAACGTGATCACCATGTTTTTCACTGCTATATTCCCGATATTGGCCCCGGGCAGTTATATGGTTATCGGGTACATGGAGATTATGAACCCATTAATGGCCATAGGTTTAACCCCAATAAATTACTTATTGATCCTTATGCAAAAGCAATATCTGGTGATGTGGAATGGTGTTCTGCAGTTTTTGGTTATGATCTGGAAGGAGAAAAAGACGATCTGAGTTTCTCGGAAACCGATAGTGCGCCCTACATGCCCAAATCGGTAGTTGTTGATATGACCTATGATTGGGAGGATGATAAACCCTTGCAGATTCCCTATAACCAAAGTGTTATCTACGAACTTCATGTAAAGGGTTTTTCTAAGTTAAACCCTTTAATTCCCAAATCTCAACGTGGTACTTATGCGGGGTTGGCACATCCGGCAAGCATCCAATACCTCAAATCGCTTGGCATTACTGCCGTTGAGCTGATGCCGGTACACCAATTTGTTTCAGATGGCCATCTTATTGAAAGGGGATTGAATAATTATTGGGGGTATAATACCATAGGTTTTTTCGCGCCCGAATCCAGGTATTCTTCTTCTGGTACCAGTGGAAGTCAGGTCAGGGAGTTTAGGGATATGGTAAAAGCGCTGCATGCCGCCGGAATAGAGGTGATTTTAGATGTGGTTTATAACCATACTGCCGAGGGCAACGAAAAAGGCCCTACACTCTCCTTTAAGGGCATAGATAATTTAACCTATTATAGGCTTGAAGAAAACAACAAACGATATTATACAGATTATACGGGAACGGGGAATACCTTAAACTCAAGAATGCCTACCGTACTCAGGTTTATTATGGATAGTCTGAGGTTTTGGATACAGGAGATGCATGTAGATGGATTCAGGTTCGATCTGGCTTCAACTTTGGCAAGGGGGCTGCACGATGTTGACCGGTTGGGTGCTTTTTTTGATATTATCCACCAGGATCCGATCATTTCTACGGTAAAACTGATTGCTGAACCCTGGGATTTGGGAGAAGGTGGCTACCAGGTAGGCAAGTTTCCTCCTGGCTGGGCAGAATGGAATGGCAAATACCGTGATCTGATGCGCCGTTTCTGGAAAGGTGATCAGGGAACACTCGGGCAGTTTGCAAAAAGATTTTTGGGTAGTCCTGATATCTATATGCAGGATTATAGAAGGCCAACAGCGAGCATCAATTTCATTACGGCACACGATGGGTTTACCCTTCACGATCTGGTAAGCTATAATGAGCGGCACAATATGGCAAATGGTGATAATAATACCGATGGCGAGGCCGAGAACCATTCGTGGAATTGCGGTGCGGAAGGACAAACGGATGATAACAACATAAACGCGCTCCGAGCAAGACAAAAACGTAATTTTTTAGCCACACTGCTGCTTTCACAAGGTATCCCGATGATCACCTCGGGTGATGAATTAGGAAAGACCCAAAAAGGCAACAATAATGCCTATTGCCAGGACAATGAAATTTCGTGGATCGATTGGCAGCACAAAGATGAGGGACTTTTGAAGTTTACCCAAGACCTGATCAAACTCCGCCTAAAACATCCAAGCCTGCGTAGAAAGGAATGGATAGTAGGTGATAGGATAGATTCGGATGGTCTTTTGGATATTGCCTGGTTTTCTCCAAGCGGTAAAATTATGGAAACAGCTGATTGGCAATCGGATAGTTCTGGGAGTATCGGGATTTTTCTTCATGGGGAGGGAATACAGGGGAAAGCAGAAAATGGAGCGGATATTCTTGATGTCCATTTTTTTCTCATCTTCAATGCCCATCATGAAAGTGTAACCTTCAAACTGCCTGAAGAGAAATATGCGCCTAAATGGTCTGTTGAGATCTCTACTGATGAAGGTATAAATCCGAAAGCGCAATTTGAGGCAGATAGCAGTATAGCGGTTGGAGGAAGAACATTAATGGTACTTAAGGCAGGATAGCTGGCCTAAGGTTAATAACCCTGAAGACCATTCTTGGTTGCTAAAAAACTATTGCTAAACGCTGTACTTTAAAAGGGAAATCATTGGGTTGTTTCAGGGTAATTTGCCACCGATGAAAAATGGGTTAATAAAAAAAGCCTTTCGTTTCTGAAAGGCTAAATTGATTAATCTAAATCGTCCCGTTGATTTAATTTAATGACGTAAATTTAACTTCATGAGCGCCTGATCTAAAATGGTTTTATACTGGAAATGAGGAAGATAAATACCTGTTTTCGTCTGTTAGTTTGATCTTTTCATTGTCTGTTAATACCTTTTTCATTCTCCAAGTAACCGTAGCACGCTCCAGTTCGATGGTATTTGAGCTTAAGGTAACCGTATCAAGAAAGGGATATTTTGGCGCATCGTATCCTGGAATTGACATAGGCTTTAAATTTTCGGAAACTATGATAAACAGATAAAGGTTTATACCTATGGACATGATCCCGACCATTCGTCAAAAAACAGAAATAGGGTTGATTTTTTTGCTTTTCCGGTTGGCCAGGTCTTATAACTATGTTATATGAAAACTTTAGCCACGTGATGGTTGTTTTTTCATTATGAAAGACCTTGCTAAAAGATTTTTGTCAAATCCGATCTTATTACCCAAAGATATCACACCCAGTAATAGTTCCCTTCAGGTTATCTGCCTGTTAAATCCAGGCGTTTTCCGTTTTAAGGGAAAGACATGGCTATTGGTAAGGGTAGCAGAAAACAAGGCGCAGAAAGAGGGCTTTGTGTTTTTTCCCGTTATGAACGAACTGGGCAAGCTGGAAATTATCGAAGTTGCCATTAACGATCCTGATCTGGTTTCTACAGATGCCAGGGTTATGAATTACCGGGGACTGGATTATCTTACCACCGTCTCCCATCTCAGATTGCTCAGTAGTGACGATGGTGTCCATTTTTCAGAAAGCGACAGATTTCCCGGACTTTTTGGGATGGGTGAGCTGGAGCGTTTTGGGATAGAAGACTGCAGGGTTACTGAAATTGAAGGAGTGTATTATCTAACCTATACAGCTGTATCTGCCTCTGGCGTAGGAGTGGGACTTCGCACCACTACGGATTGGGAAAACTTTTCCCTGCCAACAATGATCCTGCCTCCACACAATAAGGATTGCGCACTTTTCGAGAGAAAAATTGACGGAAAATTTTTTGCCCTTCACCGTCCAAGTTCGAAAGAAATTGGTGGTAACTTTATCTGGCTATGCGATTCGGTTGATGCTAACCGATGGGGAAACCATAAATGCATTATTAAGACCAGGGAAGGTATGTGGGACAGTGCCCGTGTAGGCGCCGGGGCTTCGCCCATATGGACCGAGAAAGGGTGGTTGGCGATATACCACGGGGCAGATGAGCGCCATCGTTACTGCCTGGGTGCCTTTCTGCTCGACCACCAGAACCCTTCAATTGTTTTAGGAAGATCGATTGATCCGATTATGGTTCCAAGCGAGCCATATGAGTTAAGCGGGTTTTTCGGTCAAGTAGTCTTTACCAACGGACATGTAGTTGAGGGGGATAAGCTCACTATTTACTACGGAGCGGCAGACGAATTTGTCTGCGGCGCTGAATTTTCTATCGCGGAGATTTTGGCTGTAACGGTTTCCGTTCGATGATTGATTGAAACATAATTAACCTCCATCAACTATACCACGCAGGCCTCTGCAAGATTTATCAAGGTAGCTTTAAAATCAGCATATCATTTACAGCAAAATCTACAGTGGTGTTAAGCCAATTTATGCATACTGGTTTACCCGGGCAACGAAATGGTCGATATTAAAGGGCTTTGCTATAAATTCTGCGCCACATCCCGAACCCATAATTTCGTTCTTGGTCGTGTTGGCAGACATCATGATGATATTAATGACTGAGGTACGCTCATCCATGCGCAATTGCCTGCAGATATCAAGTCCGTTACCATCGGGTAACATGATATCAAGAATCGCTATATCAGGCAATCTCTGCGAGATCATATGGTTGAACGCCGCAACGGTAGGGCAGCCATTTACTTCATAGCCTTCTTCGGACAGGATATAACTGACCACTTCACTGATATCCGCATCGTCCTCCAGGACATAAACTAATTTTTTGCTCATTTGTGTTTGTCTTTGTTAGATTAGATTTAATGTGTGTGTTACAGACTAGGGACCGCAAATTTAAATGCAGCACCTTTACCGGGTTCGCTTTCCACCCATATCCGCCCTCCATGGCGTTCAATAATCTCCTTTGTAATGTAAAGGCCCAGTCCAAGTCCGGATATATTCCTGTCCTTTTCTCTTACCCTGTAAAACTGGCTGAATATATGGACCTGTTCGGCCGCAGGAATCCCTGCGCCATAATCTATCACGGAAATAACTATTTCATGGTTATGGTTTACAGCCGTTATATTAATATCGCGGGAATTTGGTGCATACTTTACTGCATTGCCGATCAGGTTTGTGATTACCTGTTCCATTCTCATTTTATCCCCTTGTAATACAAGGTCTCCTTCGCGGAAATAAATATAATTATGTCCGGGAACGGTCTGCTCAAATGTTTCGCAGATATCACCGATCAGTGCACCAAGGTCCAGCCGCTCAAAATTGAACTGTAATTTGCCAGCCTGGACTTTGGAAATGTCAAACAGGTCGTTGATCAGGATATTGAGTTTGTCTACCTGCTTGATCGCCTTGTTTAAAAAAACTTTGTTCAAACCATCCGAAGCTGTTTTTTGAAGCACCTGGAGAAAGCCGCTCATAGAGGTAAGTGGTGTTTTGAGTTCATGGGAAGCCAAGGCTATAAATTCATCTTTTTTAAGGCTAAGGGTTTTAACCTCTTCAAAAAGTTTAGAGTTATCGAGTGCTATGGCTGCCTGCGAAGCAACCCCAACTACCAGGTCTTCGTGATCCTGCAGAAATACACCTGGTTCTGGGTGACCAAAGAAAAGCCCGCCGATTACTGTCCCTGTTGAGGAAATTACAGGTACAGCCAGATAACTGACCACAGGTAGGTGTCCATCGGGCATCCCAAAATGGGGAGCCATTTTGCCATAACGTTCATCTTTTCTGATGTTGTCTACACGCACAACCCCTTCACCGCTAAAGGTAGTGTGGAATACTGCTGTATTACGGGGCATACCAAATTTTTCAAATGCCTCCCGGGGAGCGCCCGAGAGCGTATAGAGCATATAAGATTCACCTTCGGCATTGGTTTTATTGTAAAAGAAAGCGCCAAATGCCGCCCCTGTAAGTTCTGTTGTCGCATCGGTCACTTTTTGCAAAATGACATTAACATCCAGTTGTTCACTGATGCTCTTACCTATCGAATTCAGGATCATGAGCTTTTGGGAGTTGCTTTTTAAGGCGTTTTCCGCTTCTCTCTGGGCAGTGATATCCCTGGCTACCTTTGAAGCGCCAATAATTATCCCATCACTGTTCTTGATCGGGGATACTGTTAAGGAGACCTGGATTTCCTTGTTTTCCTTGCTTATCCTTATGGTTTGAAAGTGATCTATCTTAACACCTCTTTTGATACTGCCTATGATGCGTTCTTCCTCATCAAGACGGTCTGGCGGAATCAATAGAGAGATGTGGCGGCCAACGGCTTCGTTTTCGCTATAGCCGAAAATATTTTCAGCCCCTTTATTCCATGTGGTGATTATACCGTCGAGCGTTTTGCTTACGATGGCATCATCAGAACTCTCTACTATGGCTGCCAATGCGGCCTGCTTCTCATCGGCAAGTTTTTGCGCTGTAATGTTACGTGCAATTTTACTTACCCCAATAATGCGCCCCTGCTTGTTCCTTATGGGTGATACGGTAAGCGATATAGGTATTTCAGTTCCGTCCTTGGTCAGGCGTACTGTCTTGTAATGTTCGATTTTCTGGCCTGCCCTTACCTTAGTGATAATGTAATCTTCTTCATGTATCCGATCTTGAGGGATGAGGATGGTAATATGCTTCCCGATTACCTCTGATGCAGCATAACCAAAAATTCCTTGTGCTCCATTGTTCCAGCTGGTAATGAAACCATCCAGCGTTTTAGAGACGATTGCATCTTCGGATCCTTCAATAATGGCCGCCAGTGTAGCTTGCTGCTCTTCAGCGGTATACTCATCTGAAATGTCGCGGATCATTTGGGAAATGCCTATCAATTTTTGCTCAGCATCAGTAATTGGAGAGATGGTAATGGAAACATACAGGTCTTCCCCGGTTACCGATCGGCGTACGGTACGGAAATCATGGACCTTCGCACCACTCCGCACAGTGTCCACTAAGCGCTTATACTCTTCAAAAACGGCTTTTTCCATTATTCCGGAAACTGCCTTTCCGATCTGCTCCCTTGTAAAACCGAACAGTCGCTCTGCCGCCGGGTTTATATCTGTAATTTTAAAATCAATGTCATTGCAGATTACTGCGTCTTCCAAGCTTTCAAAAATCGACTTAAAGGTAAACAGTTGATTTAGGGAAGTTAAGTCCATACTGGGCGGTAATTATTTAATTAAAGGAGGTACATTCACATTAATACCCGATCTATGTCAACAACCCTGAGCGATAATAGTTTTAAGAATAAAAAAATGCATCCCTTTTGGGCTATCCATTTTAGCCTTTTTGATTGAACCCATCGACTTTGAGCTGGTGTTATGCAAAAATAAAAATTTCTTTAATTGAACTAAATGTGATTTTCGCATAATTATACGAGTTATTATTAAAATCGACTTTGCGGTGTAGAGTTTTGATTCAATATCAATAAATCTTCAGCTATACTCAGGCTGACGACCACAGGGCTTAACTTAATGATATAAGGCGTGCAACAGATATAAGACCATAGGTAACCGGTAGTAACATTTACAGCGGTTGCCATTTTTCTATTGATGCCTTAAGTTATTATATTATGGCAGAAAATGAAAAAACTTCTGATAATCACCAAAGGCGAGGAAGAACCCGACTAGAGCGAACGTCTTTTGATAACTTTTGTTGGGTTTCTCGTAATCACGATTTTTTCATCCAGGATGGCTTGTGCGACTGTTTTACCCATTGCTTCAAAATCAGTTGAGATAACAGTAATCCCATCTTCAAGCACTTCTTTCACGAGCGTATCATTATAAGAGATGAGACCTATATCCTTTCCCAACTTAAATTTCTTTTTTCGGGCGAGCTTAATTAACATCACATCATCGGTGTCGTACCTGCTAAAGGTTACATAAGCATTACCTTTTTGAAAAGTCTTTTCATCAATTTCAGATTGTATCAGGTAGGGGTACTCAGTTTCAGTACAATAATGTAAAAAACCTTCAATTACCAGCTTTGCATGGACGGCTTCGGGATGGGCAACCAAGATCAGCCGATCGTATTTTTTCAACTCGGCCTTTAGCTTATGAAGGCTATTATAAATGTCATAGCCGTAATCCTGATATATACTACTGTAATTGCCTGATAAACCTTGCTCGTTTAAATCAATAATTATTCTTTTCTTGTCGGGAATCAGGTTGAGGAGCGGGGCTACATTTTCTTTTAAAAAAGTTGCAATGACATAATGTGTATATGATCCCAGGTTTTCTTTGATCAATTTTTCGAATACCTGATAATTATGATGGTGAAAGTAGATGTCGATATCGGCGCGGTTTTCCAGTTGATTAAAAAGCGTTCTATAAAACTGTTCACGCAGAATATTCATTTTATCAAGTAGCAAAAACACGCGGAAGGAATGATGAATGGACTTTTTGCGTACATAATATCCTTTCCTATATACCGATTCTACGATACCTTTTTCAACAAGCTCATTTAGGCCTTTGAGTAAAGTTTCCTTACTCATTTTTAATTGCAACTGCAGCTGCTTAAGAGAAGGCAGCTGATCTCCAATACGTAGCTGATCAATTTCAATCAGTGACATAATGTGATCGACAAGCTGTTGGTATTTCATTTTGCCTTGATTGCCTTTCTGCAGTGTGTTTTCGGAGGTCATGGGTATATTATTTAGGCAAATGTAATTAATACACCATACAAACCAAACCAGTCCACCTAACAAATATTCAATAATTAGCCCATTTCGGGCGTAAAGAGCTTTTTTTATTTTTTTTATCTTTTGAAAAGAAATAAAATATACTATATTTGTTTACTTACCAGTCCAGACCAGACTAATGTTATGAGCGTTTGGTTTATATGCGTAGGAATTATTGTTATACCGCTCTAATTGCTATTCTCGGAATCTGGATGAGGTTTTAAATGCTTTAGCAAGTCATTTAAAAATATACTGCGGATATGTAAATGTCTGTCGTAGCAATGCAACCAAATATAATAATGAATATGAAACCAAACTTACTCTTAACTGTGCTATTGGTTCTGGGCATTCCGCTTTCCATTCTGGCCCAAGCGGTAAAAACCATTACCGGAACTGTTACAGAAGAAACCGGGAAACCCTTGCCGGGTGCGAAAGTAGTCATCCAGGGGAAAACGGCTTCCCGCGTAACAGATGATCAGGGCCGCTTTAGCTTTTCCAATGCAAAGGAAAGTGAACTATTGGTTGTCTCCATGGTTGGCTACATCAGCAAAACTGTGGTTATCACCAGTCAAAACCAGTATAAAATTCAGCTGGTACCTAACAACACTGCTTTAGATGATGTGGTAATTGTTGGTTATGGCCAGGTAAAACGAAAGGACCTTACTGGTTCGGTCGGTTCTGTAGTGATGAAAGATATGGAAAAAGCACCGGTGGTTTCTTTTGAAGATGCTTTGGCAGGAAGGGTGGCAGGAGTGCAGGTCGGTTCTGGTGATGGACAGCCAGGCAGTATTAGCAACATCACCATTCGCGGAGGAAATTCCATTACCCAGTCTAACTCACCGCTTTATGTAATTGATGGCTTTCCTTTGGAAAATCCCGACAACAATACCATTAATCCGGATGATATTGAATCAATAGATATATTGAAAGACGCATCTTCTACCGCAATTTATGGAGCGAGAGGGGCCAATGGGGTAATCATAATCAAGACCAAGGAAGGTAAGGTAGGCGCACCGGTAGTTAACTATAACAATTGGCTGGGCTATCAGTATCCGTCAAAACAGATAGAAGTGATGAGCCCTTATGAGTTTGTGAAGTATCAGCTGGACCTGAATAAGACTTCGGCTACCGCTTTGTATCTTAAGGACGGCAAAACTTTAGATGCGTACCGCAATGAGCGCGGGATAAACTGGCAGGATAATGTATTACAGAATGCATTTATGCAAAATCATAGCTTCTCTATGAGGGGCGGCACTGCGGCTACAAAATATTCGGTAAGCAGCTCTTATTTAGATCAGAACGGAATTGTTATTAATGGTGGATATAAGAGATACCAGGGGCGGTTTCAGATCGATCAGCGTGTAGGGAAAAACATGAGAATTGGCATTAATACCAATTATACATACGGAATCAAAAAAGGTCAGATCGCAAATCTAACCAGTGATAACTTAAACAGCAGCTCGGCCGGAAATGCCAGTTCGTATTTGATGTACAGTACATGGGGATACAGGCCTGTTACTGGCAATGCGGATGATGAAAATTTCCTTGATCAGCCATTTGACGATGATGTGGCGGGCAATACAGATTTAAGGATAAATCCGGTGGTAAACTCCAACAACTTGTATCAGTATGCTTTTAACAAATCACTTACTGCCAATGCTTTTGCGGAGTATGCTTTCCTGAAGTATTTTAAGTTTAAGGTGAGTGGCGGGATGACGGATACCCGTTTGGTTTTTGAGCGTTTTAACAATTCTAATACGGCAGCTGGAAATCCACGGACCGTTTATGGGCAAAGCTATGGCATTAATGGTTCCCTCGAAAATCAAAATATCCGCAGTTTACTGAACGAGAACCTGCTCACATTTAACAGGACATTTAACAAGAAACACCGTTTAGATGCAGTGGCTGGATTTACCATGCAGCGAAATAGTATGGAAGGTGATGGATTTGTATCTATTTTATTGCCAAATGAGTCATTGGGTGTCAGGGGGCTTGATCAGGGGACTGTCCTGGTAAAAATAACCTCAGGTAGTTATTCAACGCTGGTGTCTTTCCTGGGACGTGTGAACTATACGTTTAATTCCCGCTACCTGTTCACGGCTTCTATCCGTAGTGATGGATCTTCAAAATTTGCCCGGGATAACAGAGTGGGTTATTTCCCTTCCGGGGCCTTTGCCTGGAATATTGGGGAAGAAAATTTCCTGAAATCAGTTAAAGCCATTTCTTCCGCAAAACTGAGGGCTTCCTATGGAATTACCGGAAACAACCGGGTATCAGACTTTGCGTACCTGAGTATTTTGGATCAGGAAGTAGGCGCCAACACCGGAAATACCAGAAGTGGCTATTATTTTAACGGACAATACATTAAAGGAACTATACCTGTTGGGCTGGGAAATGAGAACCTTAAATGGGAGCGAACCGGAAACCTTGACCTTGGAATAGACTTAAGTTTCTTTAAGCAACGCATCAGTTTAACTACCGATTATTATTATAAAAGAACCACAGACTTGTTGCTGAATGCTTCATTGCCTACTTCAACCGGGTACCTTGCCGCATTTAAAAATATTGGTGTTGTGGTAAACAGGGGCTTGGAGTTTACCTTAAATACAATAAACGTGAGTACAAAGAAATTTAGCTGGACATCCAATTTTAACATTGCCTTTAATACCAACAAGATCGAAGAGTTGAATGGTGATCAGCCTAGTTTGATTACACGTGTTTCGAACTGGAACGCCAATTTCAATAACTCTTTACCCTATATTGCCTTACCAGGGCGTCCCGTAGCCTTGTTTTACGGCTATGTTTTTGATGGCGTGTACCCTTTAAGTGATTTCAATGTACTATCTAACGGTAGCTATGAGCTGAAACCTGATGTACCGAATAATGGGAGCGCCCGCTCGCTCATTAAGCCGGGCTTCATCAAATACAAAGACATTAACGGAGATGGGGTGGTAGATGCAAATGATCAGACGATTGTTGGTAATCCTAATCCGAAACACATTGGAGGTTTTTCCAATAATTTCACTTATGGACCATTTGACCTCAATGTTTTCTTACAATGGTCTTACGGAAATGACATTTTAAATGCGAACCGGATTGTATTTGAAGGCGCAGAAGCCAGACCAAGTCTTAATATGTTTAAAACCTACGAGAACAGGTGGTCTCTGGAAAATCAGAACAGCGATTTGCCTGTCGCAGGTGGTTATGGTCCTAATGTATTCTCCGACAGAAATATAGAAGATGGCTCCTTCCTACGGTTAAAGACGGTCTCGTTGGGCTACAACCTTTCTTCTACAATAACGAAAAAGCTGAAAATACAATCAGCCCGCTTTAATGTTTCGGCACAAAACCTGATAACCTGGACCAACTATTCCGGTTTGGACCCTGAAGTTTCAGTGCGCCATTCTGCGCTTACACCGGGTTTCGACTGGAGCCCATATCCAAGGGCGCGCACCATCACCTTTGGTATGAACCTAACTTTTTAACGATAAATGTTTTTACAAATGAAAACAACTTTATTATATATCGCGATGATGCTGGCACTGGTTGTTAGCTCATGTTCAAAGATCCTGGATACAACCCCACAGGATTTTGTATCGCCAGTAAATTATTACAATACAGAAAGTGAACTGCAATCTGCACTGGCCGGAGTATACGACCGTTTGGGCGATAACAGGGTTTATTCACAAGGGATGTCTTGCTACATGGTTTTTAGTGACGAATTTTTTATGAAAAACCAGACATCGGGAATGAATGCCAATATTGTGGATGCTTCGACACTGGAATTAAACAGACATTGGGAAACGCTTTACACGGGTATTGAGCGAGCGAACATGTTACTCGAAAACATAGATAAGGCCGTTAAGGTGACTGCTGAAAAACGCAACGAAATAAAAGGGCAGGCACTATTTTTAAGGGCTTACTATTATTTTCTGCTGGCAGATGAGTTTGGAGGCGTGCCTTTAAAGCTTCAATCGAGTAAATCACCTGAAGAACCGCCTCTTCCTGGCACGCCGTTAAAGGACCTTTACGAACGTATCGTTACTGATATGAAACAGGCAGAAGGCCTGGTGAAATCCGTTTCTGATTATGGCTATAATACCCGTATTACGAAAACTACCGTACAGGGTATACTCGCGAGGGTCTATATGACTATGGCAGGCGCCCCGTTAAATGATGTTGCAAAATATGCTGATGCCAGAACTTATGCAGAAAAAGTAATGCTGTCAGGATTGCACAGCCTTAATCCCGATTTCAAACAAATCTATATCAACCATGTTCAGGAGATTTTCGATACAAGGGAAAATTTGTGGGAAGTAGAATTTAAAGGCGTAAACCAGGGCGAAATACAAGAGGGCGGCATGATTGGAAGTTATAATGGTATTACCTGTGGAAATATTGAACTGGGATATGGTTATGATTATGTTCATGCTACGGCGAAACTTTACAACGCTTATGCAAATGGCGACCTGAGAAGGGACTGGACAGTTGCTCCTTACCGGTATGTTACAAGCGGACAAACGGCTGTGCGGACCAATTGGGCAGCAGATCAGGTATACGACCGTAGCAATGGGAAATGGAGGCGCGAGTATGAACTTCTTTTACCAAGAAATCAAAACTATACCGGTACAAACTGGCCGCTGTTAAGGTATGCCGATGTATTGCTGATGTTTGCAGAGGCTGATAATTATACCAACAATGGGCCCTCTGCAAATGCGTATAAAGCGATAAATATGGTGAGGCGAAGAGGCTATGGAAAAGATGTACTTGTTCCTGATGTGGCGGCCGATGCTGCTGCTAATTTGTCGCAGCAGGACTTCCTTGATCTGATCAGGAATGAACGGTTACGTGAGCTTGCTTTTGAGGGCATCCGGAAGCACGATCTTGTACGATGGGGTATTTATCCATCCGTTATGCAAACACAGGCAAGAGAATACCAAACCAACATGCCAACTGCTTTAAAAGACGCGGCTGTTACACAGGCACAGCGCGTTACAGATCGTGCTGTTTTATTCCCGATCCCGAACAGCGAACTGGCCGTTAACCCTAATATCAAACAAAATACAGGATGGTAACTACAAAATTGTATAAGATGAATAAGCTATTAATTGCATCTGTAATATTATTTTCCCTGGCTTCCTGCCAGAAGACCTATGAGCTGGCTCCGCAGGATGATTTTTCTGTTGAGTTGGAAAAAAACAGTTATAAAGTTGGAGAGCCCGTTAGGTTTATAATTAATGGTAAACCAGAGAACATTGTATTTTGGTCGGGAGAAGCCGGACGCAAATATGAGTACCGGAAAAGAACGGTTGTGGAAGGAAATGCGGTTTCCCTCAATTTTAAAACTTATGCCCAGTTCGGCTTAATGCCCATCGATCAATCGGTGATAAAACTGTACGTATCTACCAATTTCAACGGAATATATGATGCTACAAATGTAAAGGCTGCTACCTGGGAAGATATTACAGATAAAGCTGTATTATCTGCCGGCCTGGATCAGACCCCCTCAGGAAATATCAGCCTGAACACTTTTGCCGCGCGGAACAAAAATATGGCGCTGGCTTTGGTTTATAAGACCACTGTTATAAAACCAGAAGCACAGCAAAACCGTTGGGTGGTCCGTTCTTTCGATCTAAAAAGCACCAATCAGCAAGGGGAAGAAACGGTACTGGCCACTATGGCTACCGCCGGCTGGACTGCTTTTAATTTTAGTGGTCCTGCAACCAATTGGAGTATTAGTTCAGCACAGTTGCTTACGGTGAGGAACAGTACCGATCTTGATGACGACTGGGTAGTAAGCAAACAGTTCAACCCTAATAGTATTTTGCCAGACGTAGGGGAGCCTATTAAGAATATTTCCCAGAAACTGACAGATTATACCAGGGTTTATACTAAAGCTGGTGTATATAAAGTGTCGTTTGTGGCAACCAACGCCAATGTAGAAGAATCACTTACAGTTGTAAAAGAAATAGATTTAACCATTACCCAATGAGATTAAACCCTTTAATTTTAATCATGCTGTTGCTTGCTTTTGCAAATAGCAGCTATGCCCAGCTAGCGCCCAAAGCCCGATTAACAAATGATGTACTTCGCCTGAACTGGGAAGATACCGGTAAGGGATATCAAATAAAACAGCTGTCAGTAAAAGGTGAAAACGGATGGCATTCCCTGTCTGGCACATTGGGGCAATATAACCTGCTTTACAGTGCAGATCAACCCAGGATGGATTCGGAGGCTAAGGACAAAAACGGGAAAGAAATTCAGTTTCCTGAACCTGAATACCGCTATATCATTCCTACCTGGAAGGCGAATACCTCTGCGGTTTCTTTAAATAAGGAAGGTCGTGCCATTTTATTTTATCCACAGCAGTATAAGCAGGTTGGTAATACACTCGTTTTTCAGCAAAAAACAGCGGTTTCTACCGTAAAAGCAATCTGGAAACTAGATCCTGTTTACAAAAATGATCTATGTGTTTCTATTCATTTAACAGCCGAGAGGGATGGATATTATTCCATAGCAACTCCGGCATTGAACACAAACGACAAAAAAAGTTTTGAATGGGGCTGTATCCCAGGTGTGTTTCAAGGCAGTACCATCAACAATAACTTTACAGATGCCTATGCTTATGGACACGGAATTCCGGATAGACCGGTGGTGGTAAGAGAAAGAACAGCGGCTGCACTTACAGCTATGCTCACCAATAGAGATGGAATTACACTCGCCGTAACGGCCGAGCCGGGAACAGCCAGACACCCATGGGAATATGATAAATCTACCCAGTCGAACTGGCTGCTTGGCCTGTCGCTGATCAACAGGCAGGAACAACTGAGCCCAACCTTATATCATCCGGTACTGGGGCAAAACAAGTCGTATTTAAAAAAGGGGGAAAGCATCTCCTTTGATTTCAGGTACACCATCAATACTTCAAACTGGTATCAGGCATATCAGCATGTCGTAAATGATGTTTACCGCTTTGATGAGTTACTGCACTTAAAGCAAACCAAGCTTTCCTTATCTGATCGCATGGAACAGCTTTTAGACTATGTGAAAAAGGACAGTACTTCACGGTGGCGGACTTTCGATTATCACGGCCGGACGATCGGTGCCCAGGAATATTTGGGTGGAGTGTACGGCTCTGAAAAAGACGCCGTAAAAAATGCCGATTATGGGGCCATGTGGATGTTGGCGAATATCACTCAAGATCCGATTCTGGTTCAGAAACGTCTTAAAGATGCATTGAACTTTAAATTGGCACAGCAAAATACCTCCGGCGGGTTCTTTCACGGAGCTGCAGCTGGTCAATATTACCTCCACAATTCAAAACGGTTTACCGAAGAGTGGGGGCCTTATACCGAGCCAATTGCAACCACTTATTATATGCTGCTTGATATGGGAAATGTGTCCTTATTTGAGCCAGATAATCAGCAGCTTAAATCGGGTATACGTATGGCGGCCGACTGGCTTTTGACTAAAATGAAACCAGAAGGTTATTGGGAAGTAGCTTATCATAACGACACGCAAAAACCTATGTTTGAAGATCTGAAAGATTACAGACCTACTTTTTACGGGCTGTTGGTAGCATACCAAACGCTTCGGGATAGGAAATACCTGGAGGCGGCTGTAAAAGCTGCAGACTGGTATATCAAAAATGCTGTAGAGAAAGGATACTTTTTAGGTGTTTGCGGAGATGCCAGGTTTGCGCCTGATTTTGCAACGGGACAAAGTGCCCAGGCTTTGCTCGATCTGTATGAAATTACAAAGGATGTACGATTTAAACAGGCTGCCATTAAAACTGCACAATTCTATACCACCTCCATCTATTCTCATCCGATTCCGAATAAAGAAAGCAAAAAAGTTGGGTCGAGACAATTGGAAGACTGGCAAATAAGCCAGGTGGGGCTAAGCTTTGAACATGGAGGAATTTTAGGTTCCGCAAATAACAGCGGCCCCATTATGCTCGCAAGCCATGCCGGCATGTTTGTAAGGTTATTTCAACTGACAAAAGATTCGCTATACCTTAAAATGGCAAGGACTGCAGCTTTAAGTAAAGATGCTTTTGTAGACCCCGCCACAGGAGTCGCTTCCTATTATTGGAGCGCCATGAACAAGGGAGCCGGGCCTTTTCCTCATCACGCTTGGTGGCAGGTGGGTTGGATCACCGATTACCTGATGGCAGAACTTTCCTTACGTTCGCAGGGGCGGATTGATTTTCCTTCAGGTTTTCTTACGCCTAAGGTTGGCCCTCACAAAACATTTGGCTTCAGGCAGGGAAAAATATTTGACAAGCAGGGAGACCTGGCATTGATGGAAAAACTGGTTTTATTGAACAATCCCAATATGGACTATGTATGCGCTGTGAATAAGCAGGATAAAGTGTTTTACCTGTTTGTATTGAATAACGATGACGAAATACAGGAAAGTACACTCAAGCTAGACATGTCCCGTTTTATTTCAGGGCACAGCCTGGATTTGAAAACTGCCAAATGTTTTTCTGCATCAGGTTCAAAAATTCCTTTTTCTACAGGAGACCCTATAAAAATAGCACCTTATGGCCTCCAGGTTTATGCATTTACATACAAATAAATTAAAACATGTACCAGAAAACCAGGCTATGTTTATTATTAACAGCATTCTTGTTTTTAACAACGGGAACTGTGATTGCTCAGCAAGAAAAAAGCCTGTTGCTGGGGACTGATTTTCAGTTTAAAGGCAAATGGTTTAATGAAGTCAATAAAGACGGCATCAGTGGTAGCATTTTAAGATTTTTAGAAGGAGAACAGGACAGTACATCTGATGCATTAACCGTGATGAATATCGGAAGAGCAGGTCGTTATGCCATCTGGATAAGGACCCCAGATTTTGATACCCGTCCTGGTACCCGGTTATTCCAGCTTTCGGTTGGAAATGCCAGGTTAAAAAAAGCAGGTGGACATGGAAAACCAGGATATGCCTGGGAGCGTTTAGGAAGTGCTGACCTAAAGGAGGCTGATGTGCTGTTGCGCCTCCATAATTTTAATTTTGGCCGCTGCGATGCTATTCTTTTTACGCAGGATAGCACCATCAATCCAAATGATATAGACAAGAAAACCCTTTTATCCTGGAAAAAGCTTCCTGTTATGCAGGAAACACTTACAGCGGAAAAGAAAAACACGAGTCCCGCACTTCAACTGGGCAAGACGGATAAGGTAATTGCAGGAATTGAAAACGAGGCCGTACGTGTGCAGTTTGTACGAACGGGAGCTGACCATAAGGCTATTGCTTGTAAAACAGAGATAAAAAAAGATGGGGCCTGGCAACAGGTAAGTACTGCAAACATTGAAGACCATAGGATTTTTTTAATCAGTACTAATGCCACCGCCATCCAGTTTAATAAATACTACCCGACCTGGGATAGCCAAAAACCAAATGCATATTTTGTTTTTAAGGGGAATAAATATGCAGTTTACCAGCCGGGAGCCGATCTCAATCCTTTTGAGGCGGGGAACCTAAGCGAGGCCATTCCCATAACAGCAGAAGCTGTAAATAAACAGACCATAAAAGTTCAATATGTGACCAGGAATGGTTCTGAAATAACCGGTTTGTGGACATTACATCCGGGGCAGCAACATATTGATCTGCGGTTGATCTGCAAAGTTGCCCAGCTAGGGTATTACAGTATGGGGATCGAAGCTTTTCAGGCTGTTTCCGATCAGGAGCTGGAAAGCGTGCTGATGGCACCCATGTTTCAGTATAAGCGGCTTTCTGACGGTCCGCAAATGATGATTACTTCAATGATGCAGCAACCCTTGGCTATTGTTTCTTCAAAAACAGGGCAAGGTATTGTTTCAAGTTATGTGGCAACAAGCCCTGAATTGTTTAAAAAGGATTGGGGTTCTGTAGACTATGCGCCTGCGGGTTTCACACTGAAGAACCACAATAACCAGATACAACCGGTTATGTTTTCTCCTGTTTTGGGAATGAATGATTCTAAATACCGTGCAGGCGAGCTGATTGACAGACGATTTATTATTGGTGTAAAGGCGGGCAACTGGGATTCGGCTATGGATTATGTATCGAAAGAAGTGTTTGAGGTAAAGGACTACCGGAAACAACAACAAGCTTCGCTTACCGATGCGGTATTCAATATGATTGAACTGGTAAAAAACGACAATGCTGCGGGATGGTCAACCAAGCTAAAAGGTTTTTTTGATATTGAAGGCGACCCTAAAACAGCACCTACAGTTGTAAATGCCACGCCATTGGCCAACATCGCGCTTTCTGTATTGCAGAATGATGAAGAATTTTACATTAGCCGGTCCTTGCCGACCATAGAATTTACGCTTTCAAGAAGCGGGTACCGATGGGCGACAGATATTGTTCCGACAGCCTATAATGCTACACGAAAAACGCTGGAGTTCAATCCGCTTACCTCTCAGTTCACCACATCTTATTACGTAGGATTGGATCGCATATTGGGCGGATTGAATCCCTGGCTGAAAAATATAGCACTACCGGGAGATAGCCTAAGGGTAGCAAAAGGCTATTCAACAGATTTCCATTCATGGAACCAGGCGCTTTGGGCATACCAGCTCACAGGACAGGCAAAATGGTTGCAACAGGCAAAAAAAGATGCCGATCTTTTTATTCAGCAAAAAATATATAACAATACCAGTACAGTATTGAGTCATGTGCCTTTTTACAATGCCAGTTTTTATCCGCCCTGGTGGGACCTGCTGGATCTCTATGATACAACAAAAGATAAAAAATACCTGAAAGCCGCAGAATATGGTGCACATTTTACCATTGCAGGAATACGCAGCTATCCTAAAGTGGAAGATAGCCTGCAAACAATTCACAAGAATAATCATTATGATGGTGTTACACACATCTGGTGGAAAGGCAACAAGCCTTATCGTTTAGGCTTTCCCCGGAAAAATGGCGATGTACAGGAGAAGAAAGTACCCGAATGGTTGGTATCGCCAGTGGGTTTGGGCCTGGAGCAGCCCAGTACTTATTTTACCCGAGTAAAAGATCAGACGGTCCGTCCGGTATTTATGAGTAGCTGGGCACCTCATTTGTTGCGCTTGTTCCAATACGAGAACAAACCCATCTACGAAACCTATGCCCGCAATGCAGTGATCGGTCGTTATGCAAACTATCCGGGCTATTACGGCACGGGTTTTACAGATATACCCATGTCGGTTGATTTTCCCTATAAAGGGCCAGATGTGAGTTCCATTTATTATCATCATATCCCACCACATATCGCTTTTAGCCTCGATTACCTGATCTCAGAAAGCATCCAGCGTTCGAATGGAAATGTAGTGTTTCCTTATAGCAAACAGGAAGGATTTGTCTGGTTTAACAATCGGGTATATGGTGGCGGAAAAGGAAAGATTTTTGGCGATCAGGAGGCCACACTATGGATGCATAAAGGGCTGGTAAATATTCAGCATCCAGGAATCAATTATGTTACCGCAATTTCGGATAAGAACTTCTGGATCCTGCTTTCCTCGGAAGCTGAGTCTGAGCAAAAAGTAGCTGTACAATGGACTGATGCTACGGCTGCGCTAACGGATGGGAAAGCCCTGGTTTATGCGCAAAGCGATCAGCAGGTCCCCCGGGATTTTAAAGCGGCTAAGATTGATGTTGTTGTCCCTGCAAAAGGATTCAGGGCCATTGCTATTCCCTTAAAGGCGACTCCCGTTACAAAAAAATCTCAGCCGGTAAAAGATGGCATGAAGGTGATTGATTTGGGGGCTCCCTGGGGGCATGTATTCTTGTTCCGTATCCGCTCTCCCTTTGGTTGGGATACTTGTTATGGATTTGCAGAAACGGCTCCTTTAAATGGATATTCCGTAACCGTTAATTGTAACAATCAGACTCAGGAAATAAAGCAGTACCCTTACGAATGGGGTTTTAACAAACTGGCGATGGGTGAGGACGCAAAACTGGAGCTCATTTTTAAAAGTAATGATGGGAAAACAAAATCAAAAAAGATTGTACTCAATGGTAATGAATAAAAAAGGTGTGAAAACTGCATTGCTTGGTTGTTTATTAATGTCTGTTACTGCATTTTCTCAAACCAGGCCTGATCGTGATAAGATTGCGGCCTCCCAGGCAGGGGCTTCTCCGCTTTATTTTGATGTTTCTGCAGCGAATATCCCGGTGATTGAAACGGGTGATTTTAACAATGAACTGGAATGCAATGCCAGGGCAGGCTTTCCGGGCTTCTTTGAAAAAGTAAATGCGGGTAAAAAGGTGGTGGTTGCTTTTATTGGAGGAAGCATCACCCAGGCAAATTTTGGTTATCGCCTTCAAACGGCCCGGTACCTGGAGCAAACTTATCCTCAGGCCAGCTTTCAATGGATCAACGCAGGTGTATCTGGCACGGGAACGGAGCTTGGCGCATTTAGAATCGATGAACAGGTACTCAGCCATCAACCCGATCTTATTTTTATAGAATTTGCCGTTAATGGTGCTTATGCAGCCGGGATGGAGGGCATAATCCGTCAAACAATCAGGAAGAACCCGAATACAGCTATTTGTTTGCTGTATACTATTTTAACCGGGCAAACTGTCTTTTATCAAAAAAATGACTTGCCCCCAAATATTAAGGGATTGGAACAGATTGCCGAGCATTATGACCTACCTTCTGTGAATTTAGGTGTGGAGGCAGCAAGCCTGGAAGCTGCGGGAAAGCTGATCTGGAAAGCGAACTCAGTTGATCAGCAGAAAATTTTGTTTTCTGAGGATGGAATCCACCCGACAACAGCGGGCGGGAACCTGTATGCGGCCGCCATTGCCCGTGCATTTAAAAAAATTGAGGCAGCAAAGCCTTTAAAAAAGAAGGAGCTGCCAAAACCATTAATTACTGCCGCATGGGAGGAGGCAACGATGGTAGATCCATCAGCTTTGCCGGTTACTGATAAGGGTTGGAGGGTGTTGCCAACAGATACTGATCCAGACCTTAAAAAATTCAGTCCCTGGTTTTTCAATGTACTTTCTGCAAATAAACCAGGAGCCACATTTAGTTTTCGTTTTGAGGGAGATATGCTGGGCGTATTTGATATTGGCGGACCAGAGGTTGGGCAACTGGAGTGGATCGTAGATGGGAAACCGGTAAAACTAAGCAGGGAAAAGGAGGGGAATTTTATTTATTACCAGGCAAAAGATACAACTACTGCGGATGTATTGAACAGATTCAACAGCTACTGCAATAACCGTTACCGTGGACAACTTGATGTAATTAAAGTGCCGCAGGGAGACCATTTGGTAAAGGTAACCCTGTCTGGCCGGAAAGCCAATAAACTCATGATACTGCCTGAAGACAAGAGAGGGGATATCATTCAACATCCTGAAAAATATGATCAGACAGTGATCTATTTAGGTCGCATCTTACTAAGGGGGACATTATTGAAATGAAACAGATTTCTAAATTAAAACAGCATATTAAATTCATTTGCTTTTCAATTGCGTGCTGTTTATGCATACAGTCGAATGCGCAAATTATAAAAGATAATCAGGGCTTTAAAATTATCTCAAAAGACAAAACTTACCTGTTTAAGCCAGATTTTGTTGTTGTTTGGAATGAAAAGGATCCTGAACTTGCATTAAAACCTTCAGGCTTAAAAAAAGTATCTTACAATATTCCTACCTGGAAAACCAGCGACAGTAGCCTGGCCGATTATCGCCAACAAATTGTTAGTGCCAGTGTTGCCGGAGATGGATTTGACGATAAAATATTAAGAAGTGCGAAGCAAGATAGAACGGCCAATATCTATCACGCCGGAAAAACACATTTTCTTAGCGCCATTAAAACAATCAGTTCTGGAGATTCCATTCATTTTATCTTTCCGGAACACGCCTTATTTACGCTAAAAGCGTGGCTGGTTAAAAGTAGTTTGCCTTATCCTAAAATAGCGTTTTCGTTTACACCAAAAAAGAACGGTTTTTATAGTGTTGGGTATATCGGGGCGCCATCTTTTAAAAGTGATCATGTTGATGAAGTATGGCAGCCGCTGATCTGGACCGAAAAACGGGTTCCCCAGCAGCCCTATCTAACGCCCTCGTTTATGGCAACAATCCCTACTACACTGGTGAATGACGGGTATAACTCAATAGGTGTACTGGCTGATTCGAGGTATTTGCCTTTTCAACCTTTACCGCTTTTAACCAACAGCCAGTTTGGGATTGCACTTCTAAATAACAAATCAGCATTACAGCCCCAGGTTTTCGCCCCGATGCCAGGTGGTTTCAATTCTCAGATGAGTGCAGGGCATTCTTTTGAGTTTTCAATGAACCTTATTGTTGAGCCCTTGAGCATCACAAAAACATATGAGCAAATTGCAACAACTGTGTTTGGCTTTAAGGATTACCGTACCAATGCTACTGTTTCAATGAATACAACCCTGGACAATCTGATTGATTATTCAAAGACCCGCTATGCCTGGTTTATTGATAGCCTGAAAGGCTTTGCCTATGCTACGGATGTACCTGGCGCAGTAAAGAATGTTTCGAGCCTGAACCCGCTTGAATTGGCTATCGTGAGGGATGATCAGGAAATGTTTGATAAAAGGGCATATCCTTTAATGGAGTTTATGTTGTCGCGCGAAAAGTTCCTGTTTGCGATTGATAGCAACCAGAAAATTCAGTCTCCATCCAGAAAGTTGAGGGGGCCTATTGCGCCATTGTCCGAATTACAGGTTTTATCTGATGTTTTTGGTGGGAACAACTCCTTTTATGCTACGATGGCAAAAAAAGAGTTCGGAACGGCGCGTGTCAGAAATCTTGATGAAGAGCAGAAAGGTCGCAACTGGGTCAATGCAATGTTTATGTTTAAACTGACATCCGATTCGGCTTATTTAAGTTTAAGCAAGACCCTGGCAGATAAATATCTGAAAGAAAGAGTAAATACAAGGTTAAAGGCGTTTGGTGATCCCTTGTTTAGTTCCAATTTCTTCTGGCCAACCTTTACCAATAACTGGTCAGCGCTTTTGGAGTTATATGAACTTACTGCTGATCGCCGGTATCTGGAAGCCGCACAGGATGGGGCCAGGCATTACACCTTGTTTACCTGGATGACACCCGCTATACCGAATGATGTGGTTACTGTAAATAAAGGAGGGAAAGCACCGATGTATTGGTACCTTAAATCAAAAGGGCATCATCAAATGTATTATCCTGAAGAAAAAGTGCCCGCGTGGAGGCTTTCTGAGATGGGACTTACACCAGAATCATCGGGAACTTCAACCGGGCACAGGGGTATTTTCATGTCCACTTATGCGCCCTGGTTGTTAAGGATAGGCTATCATACAAAAGATCCGTTTTTAATGAATGTAGCTAAAGCTTCGATTGTTGGCCGTTCCGAAAGTTTTCCGGGATATCATATCAATACGGAGAGAACTACAGCCTATGAAAAGGCCGATTTTCCACTCCACGAGCATAAAGACCAGAGTGTAAACTCCTTTCATTACAATCATATCCTACCAATGGCTTCTATGTTTGTTGATTACCTGGTTTCGGATGCTTATGTAAAAAGTAGTGGCAGGATAAACTTTCCAAGCGATTATATAGAAGGATATGCCTATTTGCAGAATAAGTTTTACGGCGCTAAGAAAGGCCGGTTCTTTCAGTTCGAAAATGTGCAACTCTGGATGCCTTCCCGCCTGTTGAACACCGCTAATATTGCTTTAAACTATGTGAGTGCAAAAAAAGGAGATACCCTTCTGCTTGCTTTTATGAACCAATCTAAAGCGGATATCAGCACCCGTGTTTCTGTAGACGCTTCGAGGGTAGATTTTTCAAACAGTACCGGAGTGCAGACTTTGTATCCATCAGTACGGGTTTTGGATTTAAAAGACGGTACTTTCCAGATCAATGTCCCTGCCGGCGGCATTACTGCCCTGGCTATCCCAGGCGTAAAAATCAGCAGTGCTTTTCAGGACCAGATCCTGAATGTGAAAAAAGATCAGAGAAGTGATTATATCAATATCCCCGAAGGAGAGGCAAAGGCATTATTGTTTAAGCTTGGTGCTTATGCCCAAAAACTTTTTGTATTTCTTCAGGAAGACGATACAAAATGGAAGAAGGCTCGGTTGGTCTACAAGATCAATGGAAGCAAGGAAAAGATTATAGATAAAAATGAATACCCATTTGAATTTACAGTACCTGTTGATAAAGATAAAGCGGTTAGTTTTTACCTTGAATTAACAGATGTCAATGGAAAATTGATGAGATCCAAAGAAACGGAATTAGGCAAATAATATTGATTCGGATATTCGACGGCGGTGCACCAGGATAATGATGCCAAAGGTAGAACCGCTGAGGGCTTTCGCCACAGGCTTTAAAGGATGTGGTCAGGCACTAGCGAAGGCTGGAGTTTGCATTTGAATAAGTTTTTAATATAGAAGGATTTCCCTCGTCGTCATTCAGAACAGACAATTGGAAAAGTATAACAGAAGGAAAGAAATAATACAGAATATTTTATGATAACAAATCAAGGAGGCGAAAAGAGGCAACTGCGATCTAACGAACTTGCGGCAGATCTTGCCATTATAGGCGGCGGAGTATCAGGAACCTGTGCCGCAATTACCGCTGCGAGGCAAGGTTTAAAGGTTGTACTGGTGCAGGACAGGCCCGTGCTTGGCGGAAATGCGAGCAGTGAGGTAAGGTTATGGATGCTGGGCGCTACATCACATATGGGAAATAATAACCGTTGGGCCAGGGAAGGTGGTGTTGTGGATGAGTTAATGGTCGAAAATATGTACCGGAACCCTGAAGGAAATCCGTTGATTTTTGATACGGTTTTGCTTGATAAAGTTATTTTAGAGCCAAATATTACCTTATTGCTCAATACCGGGGTTTATGATGTAGAAAAATCAGCCACAGATCAACTGAGCGCCATAAAAGCCTTTTGCAGTCAGAATTCTACAGAATATATCATACACGCACCACTTTTTTGCGATGCATCAGGAGATGGCATTGTGGCCTTTCTGGCGGGTGCGGCATTCAGGATGGGAGCAGAGGCCAAAGAAGAATTTGGAGAACAGTTTGCGCCTACAAAAGAATATGGCGAACTGCTTGGCCATAGCCTGTATTTTTACAGTAAGGATACGGGCAAACCCGTAAAGTTTGTAGCTCCTTCTTATGCGCTTGATGATATTACAAAAATCCCCAGGTTTAAAAATTTTAATGCCAGGGAGCACGGATGCAAACTTTGGTGGCTGGAGTATGGAGGAAGACTGGATACGGTACATGATACCGAAAAAATAAAATGGGAGCTCTGGAAAGTAGCCTATGGTGCATGGAACTATGTAAAAAACTCTGGCAATTTTCCCGAAGCCGAAAACCTTGCGCTAGAATGGGTAGGTACCATACCAGGCAAAAGGGAAAGCCGTCGTTTCGAAGGCGAATACATCATCAAACAACAGGATATCGTTAACCAGCAATTGCATGATGACGCTGTCGCATTTGGTGGCTGGAGCATAGATCTGCATCCGGCAGATGGGGTGTTCAGCGAGAAACCCGGTTGCAATCAATGGCATAGCAAGGGCATTTATCAGATTCCCTACCGCGCTTTGTACAGCCGCAACATCAGGAATCTTTTTCTGGCTGGTAGAATTATCAGTGCCACGCATGTTGCCTTTGGCTCTACCAGGGTTATGGCTACTGCCGCCTATGCCGCGCAGGCAGTTGCCATGGCAGCGAAGATCTGTAAAGACAAAAATCTGTTGCCAGCGGAACTCTATCATAAAGGATTTATTCCTGAACTGCAGACTGAGCTGCTGCGCAGTGGGCATCACATTCCAGAGCTTGTACTCCATGATGCGCTCGACCTTGTGCGCAATGCGCAGGTTACCGCATCCTCAGAACTGTCGCTGACAGGTCTTCCTGAAAGTGAATTGTTTAAGCCACTTGAGTTTTCTGTTGCACAGATGATCCCCTTAAAAGCAGGTGCAATAGGGGCTTTTGTTGTACATGCAGAAGGAGATGTGGCAACGGAGCTGGAAGTGGAACTTAGAATCAGCAGTAAAAAGAGCAACCATACGCCAGATTTGACTATAGATAAAGTTTTACTGCCAATAAATGTTGGGCGTAATTGCTTGAAGATCAGCTTTGATGCGGTAATGCCTGAGGAAAGTTATGCGTTTCTTACCTTTATGAAGAATCCTAATGTTAAACTGCAGTTCTCAGCGAAGCGCGTTACGGGGCTATTATCCGTGTTCAACGCCATTAATAAGGACGTATCCAATTATGGAAAACAAAGTCCGCCAGCGGATATCGGGGTAGATGAGTTTGAATTTTGGTGCCCCAAGCGCAGGCCCGAAGGGCACAATATTACATTTAACTACAAATCGGGCATCAATGCTTTTGGTGCTGCAAATGTTACCAATGGCATTGATAGGCCGGTCTCTGCTCCAAATGCGTGGGTGGCCGACTGGAAAGATAAAAATCCGGCACTAACCATCAGCTGGAAAGAAATCAAGACCGTTAAACGGATCGAGTTGTTATTTGATACTGATTTTGATCATCCGATGGAGTCTGTCCTGATGGGGCATCCGGAAAATGTGATGCCGTTTTGCGTAAGGAATTATGTAATTAAAGACGATAAAGGGACCGTTGTTTTTACTAAAACCGGTAATTATCAAACCAGGAACATCATTGAGCTAACTGAGCCTTTAAATACCAGGAGCCTAACGATATATTTGGAGCATCCTTCAGGTGATGTACCTGCAGCTTTGTTCTCGGTGCGTTGCTATCAATAATACTAAATAAAAGATAAATTAAATGGGAAAATTAGATTTTGTGGTAATGGCGGTTTTTGCCTTACTTATATTCGGTATCGGACTTACATTTACCCGCGTGGGTAGTAAAAGCGGACAGGCTTTTTTCGAAGCCGGGGGAGAAACACCCTGGTGGATTAATGGCCTATCCTTGTTTATCAGCTATTTTTCGGCCGGAACCTTTGTGGTTTGGGGATCTATAGCTTATAAACATGGGCTGGTTGCCAATGCAATACAATTAACAATGGCCATCAGTGGCTTAATTGTCACCTTTTTTATTGCCGGAAGATGGAAAAAAACAGGTGTTGCAACAGCAGCCGAATACATCGGCAAACGGTTTGGTGCGGCCGAAAAACAGTTTTATACCTATATGACCTTGCTGCTGAGCCTGTTTACTACTGCAGCTGTATTGTATCCGGTTGGTAAAATGGTGCATGTAGCTACCCCATACTCCCTAGAAACCTGCATTATTGTGATCGGATTGATCATTGTGGTATATACCGCTGCTGGCGGTTTATGGGCGGTTTTAGTAACCGACGTGGTTCAGTTTGTGATACTTACAGCTGCGGTACTGATTGTGATCCCTATTGCTTTTTCCCAGATCGGAGGACCGGCAAACCTCGCGGCAAAAGCGCCGCCACATTTTTTTGAACCTTTTAACCAGGACTATACCTTTGGGTTTATGCTGGCTTTTATTGTATATCAGACCTTTTATATCGGCGGAAACTGGTCATACGTGCAACGTTATACGAGTGTGTCTAACCAGAAAAACTCAAAAAAGGTAGCAGGTATATTTACCATGTTGTATTTTGTAAGCCCTTTTATCTGGATGATCCCACCGATGATCTACCGGGTGATCAATCCAAATCTTCAGGGACTGGAAAGTGAAGATGCATACATGATGTTGATCCAAAAAGTAATGCCGGCAGGTTTGATAGGACTTGTGCTGGCCGGAATGGTTTCTGCCACATCAAGTAAGGCCAATACAACGATTAATATGGCCTCGACTGTTTTTGCACAGGATATCTATAAAAACCTGCTCAGACCGAAAGCTTCAGAAAAAGAAGTGATCTGGATGGCCAGATTCTTTACCCTTGTTTTTGGCGTATTAACAATAATTGTTGCCATTTGGATTCCAAGTGCCGGGGGAATTGTTGAAGTGGTTTTAAGTACTGCCTCTATTGCAGGGGGAGCATTATTTGCACCGATCATCTGGACACTTTTTTCTAAACGTCAAACGGGATTTTCAGTCGTTACCGCCACCGTAGCATCATTGCTGATCAACCTGTTCTTTAAAGTAATTGCCCCTAGTATCTGGGGTTTAAAGCTCGACCGTACCATGGAAACATGCATGGGTATGGGCATTCCAATAGCGGTTCTTTTGTTTTTCGAAATATATTATACTGCTAAGGGGCATATTTCAATTAAGGTAGAAGAAATGGAGCAGGAAAAAGAGCTTACCGCGGTCCGGGTTGTAGATCCGGCCCTCCATATTGAGGCTGCAAAACAAAATAAATTCGGGATAGGTGTTATTGCACTTTCAATGGGTATTGTGGGGATAGGCATTGGGATACTTGGATATATCGCAAAGGACTTTTCAATCACCGTTATGGCTGTTGGCGGCCTAATCCTGATATCGGCAGGGTTAATATGGCGGGTAGCCAGTAAAAAGTTGGTTGTTTAAGGCAAACCGTACAAAAGTTTATGGAGTGGGTGCTTTTTTATTTTCAGGAGTAGGACCCTATAAATACATGAAAGCCCACCTAGGCGAAGTAAAAACAAAAATTTATAAATATGATACAATTCTTTTTAAAGTACAAAGGCAGCAGATTATTCATTTTTTTGCTTGCTTTTAGTCTTAATGCTTTCAGTCAAACCAATAACAATACATTACACTTATTTGTAATTGGAAATAGTTTTTCGCAAAATGCGACCAGTTTTCTGCCTCAAATGGCCAAAGAAATGGGTAAAAATTTAATTATTGGTAGGGCAGAACTTGGCGGTCATTCTTTGGAGCAACATTGGGGTTATGTAGAAAAATTTGAAAAGGATTCAACCGATGTTAAAGGAAAGCCATACGGAGGCAAATCGCTAAAAATGTTATTGTCGCAAGGTACCTGGGATGTAGTGACGATCCAGCAATATTCATATCTTTCCGGCGATTCATCAAGCTACAATCCATACGCAAAAAAACTGGTAGACTACATTAAAAAGCTTCAACCAAATGCAGAAATCGTGATTCACCAAACTTGGGCTTACCGTGTTGATGCAAAGAAATTTGGGAAAGTTGGGCCAGCGCAATTGGCTAAAAACCAGTTGGAAATGTGGCAAAAATCTCGTGAAGCATACCGCAAACTGGCGAAACAGTTTAATGCAAGGCTTTTACCTGTTGGCGATGCGTTTGAAGAAGTGGCAACCAATAAAAAATATGGCTATAAAAAGGATACAACTTTTGATTTTGAACATCCTGTTGCATCCAGTTTGCCCGATCAAACGCATTCTATCAATGTGGGCTATTTCTGGAACAAACAAGAATTGGCCTTTGATCCAAACCATGCGAATGATGCGGGGAAATATTTAGGCGGTTTGATTTGGTACGGGATACTTTTTAAAGATTCCCCGAAAAAAATAGGATTTAAACCCGCATCTGTTTCAGATGATTTTAAAAGTTATCTGCTTGAGGTTGCGAGTAAGGTTATAAAGGTTTCCAAAAATTGATTTTGTTTCTTACCGCTCCTTGCAGAATATGCTGCCTGATTTAATAAAGGAATGGAATTTCCCTGACCATTTGGCCAGGGAAACGCAATTTAATAAGATACAAGTGTTGTAATGCTTGATGCAGAAAGGTTAATGCCAAAGCTTCCGCCTGAAACCGCGAAACTGTTTGAGCCAAGATTTGTGGTGCTTGTTGTAAAATAGCGGTTAAATCCATTAACCGAAATCCCGGTATAGCTAAAGGGCTGATAAGTAACAGCTGCATTTTGGTTTATGATAACAAGTACTAATTTTGTTCCGCTTTTGTATGCGGTAACATAAACACCGGTACTTGGATTTGAAGTACAACTGATTTTGGTATATCCCGGGCGGACATATCTGGCGTAATGTGCCATGATATAACCTAATTTTTGAATATTGCCACTTTCACTGATAGGTCCGTAACTTCTTCTGATGTACCACCATACATACGCACTCCATCCTGCATTCATGCAATCATGGATCTCTTTGGCTGCTGTCATGGCATTTGGCCAATCTTCCCCGCTTATGCTCGAATTGGTATAATGTTCGGTCATCCACACTGGTTTGCCAATATTCCCCAGGTTATAAGGCGTTTTACCATAAATGTGGCCGCATACAAAACTGGTTTTTGATTTTGCAGTTGCATTACTGAGATAGGTATTAATATAAGTCTGGTTCATTTGAAATGGTTCAGGTGCCATAATCGGTGCGCCGCAATTGCTGCCCTGTGCAGCAACAAAGTCGGCTACTTCCGGAGCGGTAAGCTCCATAGATTCGTAGTTGACCTGATAATCCGGCTCATTCGTGGGACTAATGGCGGCGAGGCCGCCAACTGCACTATTAAATGCACTTAAATGTGCAGCATAGGCAGAATAAGAAGCTGTTTTGATTTTGCCACCTACTACGCTTCCATTGGTCTTCATCGATGCGGGTGCTGACCATGCTGAGGCGATGGCCGATCCTCCATATGACTTACATGCATCGATAGTTGCTTTTTCAGTAGCAAACTCTGCGGAGGAATTTGGAACACGTACGCGGACGATGCTTAAACCAATGCCGTTTGTAGGTGAAAATGCCGTACTTCTTTGGGTACTTGTCAAGTCCCCTGTCCATGCCACAATATTGGCTCCACCGAACCCTTTTATAGACTGTTGTACAGTAGAGGCATTAATTTCGGCGGTACCCTGTACAGCGAGCGCTGCCATGCTTCCGTTAACGGAGTCCGATCTGAGCGCTGCGGTCGTTTTTTGCGGAATTAACAGTTCTGCTTCGTTGATTTCATTTTTTGAACAGCCGGCAAACAATAGTGCTGCGATGAGCACATGTGAAATTTTGTTTCTCATAAGTAGATTTGGTTAGTGATTTAATTAATCAATTTTAAATAAATCAAGTGTTAGCGGATACTTCATATGGTTTTTTTTCTGACACATATGTTGAAAGACCGAGGCTTTGTCGCCCTCCCACATCAAGAGGATTAGCGTTGCTACATTTAACTAGGGGATTTATGTGTAAAATTTGAACAGAAAATTTAAATTTGAATAGAGGAGAAACGAGTGTTTGATGAGTCCTTTAAGAAAGCGGCTATAGATTTATCCAATAGCCGAGGGGCTATAAAAGGAGTTGAATGATGCCCAAATAGAACGCGATATATTAAAATAGCCAATAAAGTAGATATTTAATTTATGCCTTGTCCATATGTCGTCAAATAACCAATACCAATCTGGCAGTGCTACCCGTTTACGCAGGCTTATTGCCTTGCTTACCGTTTTGCAGACCAAGCGAATTGTAACCGCAACTGATCTTGCCACCCGGTTTAAAGTTAGCACAAGAACTGTTTACAGGGACATCAAACTATTGGAAGAGGCCGGTGTTCCGGTTTTTACGGAAGAAGGAAAAGGATTTTCGTTGGTAGAGGGCTATAAAGTACCCCCATTGTTGTTTACGGAAAGCGAAGCAGCTGCTGTTATCACCGCTGAAAAACTCGTTGCCGGTAATAACGATGATTCACTGGTTAGAAATTATCGCAACGCGACAGACAAGGTAAAAGCTGTACTGCGTTATGCGGAAAAAGAGAAAATGAACCTACTCTCTGAACGTGTAAAAGTGTATGTTAATACCGATGAGAAGCCATCGAGCAGTCATTTGGCGGAGTTGCAACAGGCACTAACCGATTATAAGCTCATTAAAATCGAATACTGCGCTTTAAAAGAAAATGAAATTACAGAGCGTGTAGTCGAGCCTTTTGCTTTGTTTTATGCGGCAAACAAGTGGTTGTTACTTGCCTTTTGCCGGTTGCGGAAGGATTACCGTTTTTTTAGGATTGACCGGTTCCAGTCCTTTTATATCCTTAACGAAAGATTTGAGCCACATAAAATGACGATCTCTCAATACCTCAACAGACTGGCAGAAGATAGCATACATCCCTAACGCTGCAGCTTTTTTCTGAACCATCGGTTTATTCCAGCTTCTTAATTTGTCTAAACGCGCACCGGTTAATAAAAAATCCCAAGTTGAAAATACCTATGACAGAGAGTTGTCACAGTAGCTTGTATTTTTGATCTATTACGAAATTTAACCTATAGCATTATGAATATCATATCTGGAGGAACGGGGCAGATCGGATCTGCCTTAGCAAAAGCCTTGCTCAAAAGCGGCGAGGCGGTAACCATTATTTCCCGAAGCTCGAAGTCTGCAGCTGATTGGCAAGCTAAAGGCGCAAAATTTACAGTTGCAGATATTTATGACACCGAAGGTTTGAACGGGATCTTTCAAACTGGAAAAAACATTTTTGTACTGAATCCGCCTGCTGACCCGTTGACGGACACGGACCTTCAGGAAAGGAAAACGGTCGCTTCCTTAGTGGAGGCCTTAAAAGGAACGCAGGCAGAAAAGATAGTTGTTGCTTCGACACTAGGGGCACGGTCTGGCAGCAGGATTGGTGATCTCAATACCTTGTATGAACTTGAGCAAGGAATAGGGACTCTTGGATACCCTTATCAGATCATCAGATCAGCCTATTACATGAGCAATTGGGCATCATCGTTGCCGATCATAAAAGAAACCGGCGAACTTATATCGTTCTTTCCAAAAGCGCTTAAGATACCGATGGTCGCGCCTCAGGACATTGGGGAATTGGCGGCAAGGTTTATGACAACCAACAACGGACCGGAGTTGAATGCCATAGTAGGCCCGGAACTTTATTCGCCACAGGATGTGGCTGACGCGTTTTCTGATGCACTGGGCAAGAAGGTAAGCGTAAAAGTGATTCCGAAGCAGGATTGGACTAATGCTTTTAAATCTGTAGGGTTTTCTGATGAGGCCGCTGCGTCTTACGCGGCTATGACCGAAATAGCAGCTAATGATATCGAGGCGCCGAAGAACGCTGTAAGGGGAGAAATTACGCTACAGCAGTATATCCATGATCTGGTAAAAGAATAATACAGAAACTGACCGATCCGCCCAGGTCACAATATATTTGATCACCTACCAATGAGGCGGACAGTAAATTTGTTATTAATACCTTAACAGGTAAATAATGTAACTATGAATTGGATTTTATTAGCAATCGCCGGCCTATGCGAAGTCGCTTTTGCGTCATGTTTAGGCAAGGCAAGGGAAGCGACCGGAAGCGCTGTTTATCTATGGTACCTTGGCTTTTTTATAACCATGTCTCTTAGTATGCTTTTATTAATGAAAGTTACACAGACTATGCCTATTGGAACTGCCTATGCTGTTTGGACAGGTATTGGCGCTGTAGGTACAGTAGTGGTTGGCATCCTTGTGTTTAAAGATCCAGCTACTTTCTGGCGCCTCTTTTTTCTGAGTACATTGGTGATATCACTGATTGGACTTAAACTCGTAGCGGAATAGTTTTGCAGTCTTTATTTAGGTCAGGGTCTTGCATTCAAATTTGTTTTTATTGAAGCATGACTCGACCTAACTCAGTGTTAACTGGATTACCAGCTTGAGCAAGATCATTTTACAGGCATAAGCTCTTTTTAAATGCAGTATAGTGTCTGAATTTTTAAAGATTGATCTTTTTTTTATTGTATTGTTTTGGTAGTCAATTACTTATAGTGTTTTTTTTGATCTGAAATAATGAGCTTTTACTATGTGCGAAATCAGGCCCAACCACTGAAAAAGATCATTTAATATGCTAAATATAGAACCTTATTCAAGGGTCGGATTAGAAATAGTTGAACAATTAAAGAGAATTATTTTCAATCCGATATCACGTCACAAACATTTGCTGATATCGTTTTTCTGTCGCCATTGTGTTTAGCGTCGCTCATTTAAGTAGCAGACCGGCAGCAGCTATCTAATGTATTTACCATGGATGAGGCTACGCAGGACCATTTAGGTTACGCTTCAGACAAGACTTCGGAATTCGACCGAGGCAATTCTTCCATGAGCCTAATGTGTTTATCCTACAAAGACCTCGCTTTTGCTGGCATATACGCGACAAGAGGTCTTAAATTTCGGCTAAAAATTCATTTTGTACAAAACTGAACCATTTCTGTACAAAACCGAACCCTTCGGGTAGGCAGTTTAGCTAGTTTTGGACTCACCAAATACAATAGCTACAAATTATTATGAGATCGATCGGCGAACATTTTCGCATACTGTTGGAAATTCTCCAATACCACAAACAGCATCCAATTAAACCACTGCCGGGTCAGGAGAAATCAACACTTAAATAACAGTATAACTGATGAAACAAAAAATACTACGCCTATTCCTTTTAACGTTCCTAACTATCCCCGCAATCGCCCAAAAGAGGCTTAGTGTTACTTCGCCCGATGGGCGGTTGCAAGTGGGTGTTCTCCTTACTGATACTATTGGCTATCAGCTGTTTCACGATGGCAAACTGATACTGAGTGCTAACGCCATTGCCATGAAACTGGGTAATGGAAACGCCTTTGGGATCAGATCCCAATTGAAGCAGGCCAAAACCACGCTTGTTAAAGAAAAAATTGACGCACACTTTTACAAAAGAAGCCGGATAAATGATGAATATTCGGAATTAACACTTGATTTCAAAGAAGATTTCAAATTGATTTTTAGGGTTTATAATGAGGGAATGGCCTATCGTTTTGTATCCAATGGTAAAAAAGACTTCATCGTAAATGAAGAACTGGCATCGTTCCGATTTCCTAAAGATTACAAAGCCTACATTCCGTATGTAAAAACAAAGGAGAAGACGCTCGAAGGACAATATTTCAACTCATTTGAAAACACATACGACTACAGTCTTCTAAGTGAAATGAACAGGGATAAACTGGCTTTTTCTCCGTTGGTGGTAGAACTTGATGGCGGGAAGAAAGTATGTTTAGCCGAGGCAGATCTGCAAAGCTATCCTGGTATGTATCTTTATAATCCTGGTGGCACCACCACCCTAGAAGCAAACTTTGCACCTTATCCCAAATCTACAAAACAGGGTGGCCATAACCAGCTGCAGCAAATTGTAAGTTCCCGTCAGCCTTATCTGGCTAAAAGCAAGGCAGAAACAAAGTTTCCCTGGCGTATTGCTATCGTAACTACAACTGATAAAGCATTGGCCGATAATGATATGGTTTATAAACTGGCTGAACCCAGCAGGTTAAAAGATGTGTCATGGATAAAACCAGGAAAAGTAGCCTGGGAATGGTGGAACAATTGGGGCATCAGCAAAGTAGACTTTGTTGCAGGGGTAAATAACCAAACCTATAAAGCCTATATTGATTTTGCATCCAAAAACGGAATTGAATATGTTATTCTCGACGAAGGCTGGGCGGTAAACCTTAAAGCCAGTTTATTCGAGGTTGTACCCGAAATTAACCTGAAGGAGCTTGTTGCCTATGGAAAATCTAAAAATGTAGACCTGATTCTTTGGGCTGGATACTACGCTTTTGAGCGAGACCTGGAAAAAGTGTGTAAACATTATTCGCAACTGGGGATAAAAGGTTTCAAGATCGATTTTATGGATCGTGATGATCAGGAGATGGTTGATTTTCATTACCGGGCGGCAGAAACAGCTGCTAAATATAAACTGCTTGTTGATTTTCACGGAACCTATAAACCAACAGGTCTGAACCGCACTTTCCCGAATGTAATCAACTACGAAGCGGTGAACGGCCTTGAGCAAATGAAATGGACCGGACCTGAAATGGATATGGTTACCTATGATGTTACCATGCCCTTTATCAGGATGGTTGCAGGGCCTGTTGATTATACCCAGGGTGCCATGCGTAATGCAACCAAACGAAGCCATAGGGGAATAAATGATGAACCGATGAGCCAGGGAACCCGCTGTAGGCAACTGGCTGAATATGTGGTATTCGAATCGCCTTTGAATATGCTTTGTGATAGCCCCGATAATTATGAAAGGGAGCAGGAATGCACTGACTTCATCAGCGCAATCCCCACAGTATGGGATAATACCATCGTGCTTAATGGTGAGATTGGAAAGTATATTACCACCGCACGCAAAAAGGGCGATACCTGGTATTTGGGATCGTTAACCAACTGGGATGCCCGTAAGCTGGAACTTGATCTCAGCTTCCTTGGTACAGGAGATTATGTTGCAGAGATTTATCGTGATGGCGTAAACGCCGATAAAATCGCATCCGATTATAGAAAAGAGCGGATCACTATTCCTGCCAATCGCAAACTATCCATTACCATGGCCCAGGGTGGTGGCTTCGCTATGAAAATCGTTAAAAAGTAAACAAATAATTTTATGAAGCTAAGCAAAACCATTTTTTCTTTGCTAATACTGCCGTGCTGCTTGCTGTCGAACATTTTTGCACAGGATATTTTGGTCAATGTATATGGAAGAAAAATGCAATCTCTTAATGGGAAATGGGATGCCATTGTAGATCAATATGATCAGGGGAGAAAGAACAAAATTTACCTGAATAAAAAGCCTGTTAGCAAAACAGATTTTTATGAATATTCCTTTGATGGCGGCTTAAAACTAAATGTACCATCTGATTGGAACAGCCAGTTGCCGGAACTGAAGTACTACGAAGGCACCGTTTGGTATGCAAAACATTTTGATGTACCTAAAGCGCAAAATGGACGCTTATTTATTTATTTCGCAGCGGTAAGTTATCGCTGTAAGGTATACCTCAATGGAAAAGAAATTGCTGAGCATGAAGGCGGCTTTACGCCTTTTCAGGTGGAGGTTACGGACTTGGTCAAGAACTCGGATAACTTTTTAGCCCTCGAGGTAAATAATACCCGGACTACTGATGCCATTCCTGCAAAATCGTTCGATTGGTGGAATTATGGAGGCATTACGCGTGATGTGATGCTGGTATCAACACCCAAAGTTTATATCCAAGATTATTTTATTCAGCTGGATAAACACCGTAACAATCAAATCAATGCAGCGGTTAAAGTTGCTGGTAGCCAGGTAAATGTAGCGGTAACTGTCGAAATTCCCGAGTTGAAAATTAAACGAAAGCTGGTTACAGATCAGCAGGGAATCGCCAGGGCTACAATCAACAATATAAAACAGCTGCAGCGCTGGTCGCCAGAGTCGCCCAAGCTTTATAGCATACGCGTATCTACTGCCGAAGATGTGGTAAACGAAATGATCGGTTTTAGAAACCTGGCTGTAAAAGGAACCGAGATTTACCTCAATGATAAGCCGGTTTTTTTAAAATCCATCAGCTTTCACGAAGAGATTCCACAGCGAAAAGGTCGCGCTTTTTCTGAGGCCGATGCCGTGATGCTTTTGTCTGAAGCGAAGGCATTGGGTTGTAACATGATCCGTTTGGCACATTATCCTCAAAATGAATATACGGTACGTGCGGCCGAAAAAATGGGCTTTTTGTTATGGGAAGAAACACCAATCTGGCAGGGAATTGATTTTGAAAATCAGGAAACCAGAAAAAAGGCAGGAGCCATGATAAAGGAAATGGTGATGCGGGATAAAAACCGGTGTGCGCTCTCATTTTGGGGCATGGCAAATGAAACACAGCCCTCAAAAGCCAGAAATGAATTCTTGAAATACCTGATCAAATGTTCAAAGGAGATTGATAGTACTCGTTTAATCACAGCTGCATTCGATTTAGTGAAGTTTGATCGCAACAGGCAATGTTTTGTTATGGATGATCCTTTCATTAAGGAATTAGATGTGGTAGCCATTAATAAATACATGGGCTGGTATCATCCCTGGCCAGTTACACCCGATAAGGCCATTTGGGATGTAGCCAGAAACCAGCCTTTAATCATCTCCGAATTTGGCGCAGAAGCCTTGTACGGTAAAACCGGAGACGCTGATGTAGCGAGCTCATGGAGTGAAGATTATCAGGCCCAGCTGTATAAAGACAATCTGGAGATGTTTAAACACATTCCAAACCTGCGGGGAATTTCTCCCTGGGTATTGTTCGATTTTCGATCACCTTTCCGTTTCCATCCTACTTACCAGGATGGCTGGAATAGAAAGGGCCTTGTTTCAGATCAGGGATTCCGCAAAAAAGCCTGGTATATCGTAGCAGATTATTACAAAAACATTAAGTAAACATTTATATGAGGGATATTTTTTAAGTCTTCAGAACTACTTAAAGCAGAAAAATATGCACCCTAGTAAGTAACCCTTATTTCGCTAAAATTATTATAACAATTGCCCTTTAGTGCCTCCTTTGTACAAAAACAAACCATTTCCGTACAAAAACGAACCCTTTGGAATGGGCTTTAGCGGTAGTTTTGTACTAACCAGATATCACAACCAAATAATATGAGCATTCAACAGATCATTGATTTTCGGGCCGTTGTCATTTCCGCCAAGCCTGAGCAAAACATCAAAGTTGCCAGCAAATCATCAGGCCCATGATAAACATCCAATCTCTTCAAGCTCATGCCTACCGGGAGCAAAAAAAATAATAATCCGAATACTAACCATATATAATTCTACATGATAAAAAAAATACGAATCAGGCTCCAGGGCCATATTATAATGCTTGTGCTGATTTTATTGATGATAAACATCGGTTATGCGCAGGACCTGAAAAAAATAACCGGTAAAGTTACCGATGAGAAGGGCGAGGTACTCGTTGGGGTTTCCGTAAGGGTTAAAGGAAGCAATACGGGTACTTCGACTGATAAAGACGGAAATTATATCTTGCAGGCACCACCTGCTGCTATTCTGGTATTTTCTTATGTTGGTTTTAGCAACCAGGAAGCAAGTGTAAATGCCTCAGGGATCGTTAATGTTAAAATGGCTGGCGATAAACAGCTGGATGAAGTGGTCGTTGTGGGCTATGGTACCGCCAAGAAAAAAGACCTGACCGGAGGGCTGGCTGTAGTAGGAAAGGAGCAGATTAATATGGTTTCTACGCCGAATCTCATGGATCGTTTGGTTGGTCAGGTAGCAGGTTTTAATATCACAACAGGAAATGCTGCTCCAGGTCAGGACCAGGCTTTACTGATCCGTGGAGAAAACTCATTATCGGCCAATAACTCACCGCTAATTGTTTTGGACGGTATACCTTATAGCGGATCTTTGGTAGACCTTGATCCCAATAATATCGAAAACCTGACCATTTTAAAAGATGCATCGGCAGTGGCCATTTATGGTGCCCGTGGATCTAATGGTGTCATCCTGATCCAGACCAAAAGAGGGATGCTGGGTAAAGCGCAGGTTGCCTATCGCGGGCAATTGGGCTTTGCTGAGCCAATGCAACGGATTGATGTAATGGGACCAAATGAATTTATCCGTTTGAAACAGGATATCGGTCGTTTAAAATCAGGGTACACCGGCGACCAGCTCGATCCTATTGCCGGAAATATCATGAGTGTAACAGAGCGGGAGAACTATAAAAATGGCATTACTCATAACTGGCAAGACTATATCTTTAAAAGGGGAATAACGATGGACCATCAGTTAAGTATCTCCGGTGGCACACAAAACACCAAGTACATGGCGGCAGCTTCTTCGCTCAGTCAGGAAGGGGTAGTTTATAATTCGAAGCTTTCGAGACTGAATGTTACTGCCAATATCGACCAGACTTTTAATAATTGGTTAACTGTTGGCCTTGGTACCCAGTTTTCGCAAAGAAATGATGGAGGCGTTACCCCGAATATTGAACACGCCATCAAAATGAGCCCTTATGGTAAATATATAGATGCTGCGGGTTATTATGTTCCCGAGCCGATGGAGTCTTCGCTCATTGTTAACCCCATGCGTAATGTGAATGCAGACCAGGATAGAATAAACCGTAGCTTTTTTCTAAGTGGTTATGCTGATATTAAGTTGCCCTTGAAAGGACTTTCTGCACGCTCGAATTTCGGTTACAACTACAGGAGCAGCTTTGCAGGCACCTATTACGGAAGAGATACCTTTGACGGTCGTGAACAGGCCGGTTTAGTTGGCGGTAGGGCATCTATCAATAATGGACATTATAACGATTATACCTGGGAAAACGTACTGAAGTACGAACGCACCCTCGGCGATCACCGTTTTGATGCTACAGGCTTATTTAGTATGCAACAAACCAAAAGCGTTGGTTCATCACAGAGTGGCGAGGGCTTTGTAACCGATAACACCAGTTATTACATGATGAGTACTGCGGCACGCAACCTCACCATGTCATCAAATTTATCAGAAACAGCACTTTTATCTTATATGGGGCGGATCAATTATGGCTATAAAGGGAAATACATCGTAACCTTTACTGGCCGCTCGGATGGTGCTTCCGTATTTGGTGAAAATAATAAATATGCTTTTTTCCCATCAGCTGCCCTGGCATGGAATATCGGTGAGGAAAGTTTTATTAAAGATAAGTTAAACTGGGTCGATTTACTCAAACTAAGGGTTTCCTATGGTGCTAATGGTAATCAGGCCATCACGGCTTACCGAACATTAGATCGCCTTTACTCGAGCGTAAAATACATCTGGGGTGATGGTGGTACGGCCGTAAATACCGCTTACCTTGCTGGTGATGGCGTTGGTAATCCCAATCTGAAATGGGAAACAACTTATACCACAAACGTTGGTCTGGATTTTCAATTGTTTAAAAACCGTTTAAGCGGTACAATTGATGCCTACCTGTCTAGAACCAAAGACTTACTGATGACCCGTACCGTTCCGATTATGAACGGTTACAGTAGAATCTGGGATAATATCGGCCAAACCCAGAATAAAGGATTAGAGATTACCTTAAACTCGCTCAATATTGATGCTAAAAACTTTAAATGGAATTCGACAGCTGTTTTCTCCTTAGACCGAGATAAAATTGTAGAACTCAGGGGCGATGGGCTTGATGATGTAAATAACAGTTGGTTTATTGGTAAACCGCTGCGGGTTTTTTACGATTATAATATGGTTGGCATTTGGCAAAAAGGTGAAAACTATACCGTTCAGCAAGGTGCAGCAGCAGGCGCTGCCAAGCTAGAAGATGTGGATGGTAATGGGCTCATCGATTCTAAAGACCGCAAAGTTATTGGCTCTAAGATGCCAAGGTATACCGCCTCGTTAAGCAACAGGGTAAGCTACAAAAACTTTTACCTGTCGGCATTGGTAACCGGGGTATTTGGCGTTTGGCGCGATGATAATATGGCCAATATCAGTTCGTGGACTTTCGGAATAACCAATTATGTACACAATGCCAATTACTGGACGCCAGAAAATCCGGAAGCAACTATTGTTTCGCCGGGATACAACAATAATTTCGGGCATGGCTACTATAAAAAAGTTTCTTATGTACAGGTAAAAAATATCACCCTTGGGTATCGAATAGCACAACAATTGGCCAAAAAGCTTGGTGTAAATGGTATTGATGTTAACGTAAGTGTTAACAACCTAAATACAATTTCGAACATCAGGCAGGTGCTTAACTATGATAATACCTGGATGGCCTCATATCCAACTGCCCGGTCTTATATGTTCGGTTTAAACGTAAATTTCTAACGCTTTTTATCACATGAAAAAAATTATAAAAACAGGATTGGCACTCATCATATTGTTTTCGGCAATGGGGTGTAAAAAATTTCTGGTAGAAGATTTGAAAACAGAGTTGGCACCAACCAATACTTATACCAGTACCTATGGTTTTGAAGTAGGAAGTGCCGGATTATACGCCCTTACCCGCTCTGAATACAACACTTTTGGCGAAGGTGGAGCTTATATCCACAATGGAGCATGCCCTTACGAGGCTTTACAGGCTGCAACAGATATTGCTGATGTCATCAACAGCGATGCATCACTGCTGCCTTTTGCAAATCTTACGTTAAACTCATCAGAAAGGTTTGTTGGCACTTACTGGAACTGGGCATACAGTATTATCTCATCGGCCAATTTAATGCTTATCTATTCGGAAAAAAATACCAATTGGGATTCACCTTCCGATAAGGAACGTTTTCAGGCAGAGGCCAGATTTTTCCGCGCATATGCTTATCGCACCTTAGTATATTTATATGGAGACGTACCCTATGTAGAAACCATTTTATACGATTTTAAACTCAATTTTACCCGTACCCCAAAAGCAGAGGTATTGGGGCATATTATTGACGATTTGACTTTTGCCAGCCAGCACTTACCTGCAAATCCAGATCAGGTAAAGGACGGGAAGCTTACCAAATGGGCTGCTTACCATCTACTGAGCGAAATGCACCTGCTGAACAAAGCCTATGTACCTGCTGAGCAAGCTGCACTCGCGGTAATCAACAGTGGCTATTATGGTTTAATGAAAACACGATTTGGCGTAAATAAAGATAAGGCTGGAGATGTTTTCAGTGATCTTTTCCTGGAGAATAACCAGAACAGGTTAAAAAACGCAAACCGGGAAAGTATCTGGGTTTTGCAGTTCGAATTTAATACTGTAGGTGGTGGTACCAATTCAGACGATTGGAGCCGCAGGGCCTGGAGTCCAAATTATTCTACCATGACGGGTTTCGTTTTAGCAGATACCCTGGGTGGAAGGGGCCTGGCACAGCTCACTCCGATGAAGTGGTGGGTTGGAACCGCAGGCACAAATGCTACAGGTAATGTTCCAGGGATTTTTGAAGCAACGGATATCCGTAATTCCAATTATAACATCAAACGCAACTGGTACTATAATAACCCCGGCGAAACCTCATTATATGGCAAAAAAGCAAATATTACCGAACAAACCTGGTTTTCTACCAAAAGTTTATTTCCGGCAATTACTAAGTTTTTTTACGGACGGGCAGAAAACCTTGGCCTAACCGGAAGTTATAAAGACCGGGTGAAATTTAGACTGGCAGAAACCTATCTGCTGCTCGCAGAAGCTTATTTAGGACAAGGAAACCTGGCGAAAGCCGCCGACGCAGTAAATGAGGTGCGTAAACGTGCCGGTGCCTCGGTAGTAGGCGCAGGCCAGATGACCATGGATTTTCTCCTCGATGAACGCATCAGGGAACTGGTGGGAGAGGAAAGCCGACGTTTTACATTAGTACGTACCAATAAGCTGGTAGATCGGGTGAAACTTTATAATACGGCCATCAAAGGCAAAATTATGGATTATCACGCCCTGTGGCCAATTCCACAATCGATTATTGATGCAAACCGTGATGCGGTATTTCCTCAAAATCCAGGCTACGGTAAGTAGTGCTGAGCGTGCTAAAATAGAACAAAGTTAAATGAATACTTATGCTATTATATCAGATGAAAAAAAATAGATTTTTATATAAAATATGGCTTTTACTGTTTCTGTCGATCGGTTTTACAGCTTGCAAAAAGGGAGTCAGCGATATTGAAAAAGTTGAAGAACAATTGGTGCTACAGCTATCTTCGGCGAATATAACACTTGATGAAAACAACCTCAGCAAAGACATTGTCACCTTTTCGTGGCATCCGGCGAGGCCGCAATCAAATGATCATTTAGTTTCTTATATCACCAAGCTGGATCTGGTTGGGAACAACTTTGGTTCGGCCACCGCCATTATGAATTACGAAGATGATGGAACATTTAGCAGAAGTTTCACTTCTGAACAATTACAAAACTGGGCAAATCAAAAATGGGGCATTCCTACCAACAAATCCTTTACACTAGAGTTCAGGGTTATTGCACAATGGGAGGGTGGTGCCACTTTTGAATCGCCTGAAGTAAGAACAGTACAGGTTAACGTAACGCCTATCCGAACAGTTGTTTTTGATGCCGATAAAATATTTTTGGGCGGAAGCGCTGTTCCGGGATTAAGTAAGGTTGAAATGCCCAAAACTTTAGAGAATTTAAATCAGTATGCCTACCTGATCGACTTACAGCCTGGCGAACTACAAATTCCTGTTGAATATAATGGTTCAACAAATTATATCGCCTCTGCTGATGCGGCTACGACGGTAAAAGACGGGACCGCTATTGGCATAAAAATGCGTGAAACCGCCTTTTCATGGAAAATTGAGACTGCAGGGAAATACCGAGTTGTAGTGAATATGCAAAAAGCAACCGCAACCATTTATTCTCCGGCGCAGGCATTGGCACCAAAAGTTGTAACCTGGAACGGTGATGGCGGAATTGCCCAAACAACCACCATTGCTGAGTTATGGATGCACGGGGCCGTGAATAGTTTTGGAACCCCGATAAAAATGGACTGTAAAGTGAGTTTGGCCGATCCTCAGATTTTGGTATATACCGGAGGCAGGGTGGGTAAAACCAAGTTTATTGTTTATGGAGGTAATGATAACAATAAAAACCTGGCCTACGCATTTAGCTGCCCACTTACCGCCACCGGTACCGCACAAGAACTTACCCTTGTGCAGGGTACCGTTGCGCCACTATCTGGCGGCTCTACCAGTGCACAGCGCAATTCTTATTATACTATTCCATCTGGTACAAATGTGATTGTATTCGACCTGCGTAATATGACCATACTGGCAGAAAAACGATGATACAGTTAGTGATGGGACCTCAAAAAAATAAAAGATGAAAAAAATGAATTATAAAATACTGATTTCACAAGCATTATTAGCCCTGATGGGTGTTATGGGCTTTGCCTGTAAAAAAAATGTCGATGAAGAAACGGCTAAGGCTGAAGGTACTTTGGTTAAACCTAAGTACAACAGGAGTGCTGTATTTCGCAACCCGCTTAACGGTTGGGTAATGTACGGCTCGGGTTCTGGTAACGAATCTTATTGGGATACCGAATATTATGTCCCCGATTTAGGAAAAAAAGTAAAGGCGATAGATTATGCTTCTGCCTGTTATATCCGAACCAGCTGGGCAACATTCAACCCCTCAAACGGCGTTTATGCATGGCGAAATCCAGGTTCAGCACTTTATAAAATGATTAAAGGTGCAGAAAGCAGGGGCTTGCCAATTGCTTTCAGGATTGTTGTAGATGGCCGCGACCAGGGTTTAAATACCCCGCAGTTTGTATTCGATGCCGGAGCGAAATATTACCTGGAAGACAGTAAATTTCCCAGCCGCCGTACGCCTTATCCTCAGGATCCAGTTTTCCAGCAATATTATGCCAAATTTATTGAAGAACTGGCCAAAGATTTCAACGATCCGGTTCGCACTTCTTTTATCGATGCCTATGGCTTGGGTAAATGGGGCGAGGCACACAATGTAATTTATGAAGATCCCAATACTTCAACTGGCGCAAATACCGAAGCGCTTAAGGAACAGGTTTTTGACTGGGTAACCAACCTTTATACTAAGAATTTCGATAAAGTACCGATGGTAATCAACTATCACCGCTTAATTGGCCATCCGGCAAGTTGGGGCGCAGCCAATGCAAACAGCGATAAACTTTTAGTAAAATCAATTAACAAAGGTTACATTTTAAGACAGGATGCTTTCGGCATGAGCGATTATTACCAAAGCTGGGAAAAAAACTTTGCCAAAACATGGAGTTTTAAATGTCCGGTTATTATGGAAGGCGGCTGGATTACGACAGGCACTCACCGCTACTGGACCGATCCGAATGGTAAATACAGGGAAGATCATCCTGAAGATGTGCGCCAGGGCGAATTTGATGCCTCGGCAGACGCAGCAGTGAACATGATGGATTTCCGTGTCGGAGAACTTGAAAGCTGGTTTACAAAGGCATTTAACTTAACACAACGTTTTGTTTCTGAAGGCGGCTACCGTTTATATCCGGATCAGGTGTACCTGCCAGAAAAATTGACTAGTGGAAGCGAAACCACCATTACACACCGTTGGAGAAACATGGGCTGGGGTTACTTTCCAAACAATATTAAGCAATGGAACTTCAAATATAAAGTGGCTTTTGCACTCCTTGATGATAATAACAATGTGAAGAAAGTTTTTGTTGATACCAAAGCCGAACCATCAACCTGGTTAAAAAATAACCCTGCCACTTACGAATTTAAGCTAAGCGCAGGCGTACCTGCAGGAAATTATACCTGGGCAGTAGCCATTGTTGATACTACAAAAGAAAATCAACCGGGGATAAAAATTGCTGTAAATGGCGATTTAACTTCCACAGGGTGGCTCAAGCTGATGGATGTAGCTGTTCAATAAGAAGGTCTTTTCGAAGCGTTTGTTTGCTTTAGGGTAAACGAGCGCTTCGATCTTAGAAATTATTGAACACCATCATTTAATGATTTCCCTTCCAGGCGTGTAACATCGTGAATATAAAAGAGAATAGAAATCGAAATAAATTTATAGATAAAAATTTTAGTGGTAATTTCAAAATCCAATACTTTACCTGCTTCTGCTTTAACCTTATGGATATCCGGAAAATCATTTGTTTGCTGTTTTGTTTCACTGCATTTCTACTAAAAAGTGCATTTGCGATTGATATTTCCAGGTATCGTTTTCATGTAATGCCCGAAACATTCTATTACGGAGGCATTCAGAGCATCACTAAGGACAGCTTGGGGCGAATCTGGTATACCGGCCCTGATGCTGTTTTTATGTATGATGGAAACAGCTTTTATCAGTTAAACGAACTGGCTTCATTGAGTAATCCGAAGGTAAAGTGGGCTTATGGCTCGGTTGTAACTGATAAAAAGGGCGGATTGTTTTTAGCAACAAACCACGGCCTGTTGAGGTTTAATTACGAACGGTTTAATTTTGATTTAATTCTTCCAGGGAAAATCCGCTCAATCTGTCTGTATGACGATGGGAATGTTTACATGCTCTCGGGCGATAGCCTGCTAAGATATAACCAACAAAACAAGTCGGTCAAAAAAATTAAACTGCCTACCAGCAGATATTTCAATAGCGTAATTAGCTTGAAGGGTAACATTTACCTCTCGCAGGAAAATTTACTGTATAGGTTCGATACCAAAACGTCGCGCTTTACTGTTTTTGCCGATTTGGGCAAAACCTCCTATGTAGTTAACGATGCAGTGGCCTATCGGGGCGATTATTATTTTCTTACACAATACGGGGGTATATTCATTACCGATGCGAAGGGAGTCATTAAGAAAAATATTCCAATAATGGCCGGAGGGCCCCAGGCAACTATGGCTAAAAAGATTTTCATCGATCAGGTCGGAATGATGTGGATAGCTACACAGTCGGGGCTTTTGCTTTACGATCCAAGGACAGAAACAAGCAAATTGCTCAAAATGAACCTGAACGATGCTTTTTCCCTGCCAAATAATTCAATCTGGACCATTTATGGCGATCCGGATCAGGGTGCCTGGATTGGAACATACGGTGGTAAAATTGCTTATTGTTCACTCTATGACGCATATGTGCGCTATTTTACACCGAGCGCAGGAGGGCTTAACCATCCAATAGTTAGCGGTTTTCAGGAAGACGACCTGGGTAATGTTTGGATTGCAACCGAGGGCGGCGGGCTTAACTATTGGAACAGAAAAGAAGATACTTTCCAGCATTTCACCAAAGGCGAAGCCAACGCCATCAATTCGAACATGGTAAAGCGCTTAAAATTTGATCCTGAGCGAAAACACCTGTTTGTATCTTCTTTTAATGGTGGCATTTCTGCCTATGAAATGGCGACCGGGCGCTTTAGCAACCTCGACATACGCTCGCCAGAAAGTAAACAGCCCTTAACCGTGTATGATTTTGTACGCGATGCCGAAGGTACCTGGTGGATGACTGACCCTGATAAAACCTTTTTTCACCGGAAGAAAAACCAGCCAGCGTCAGCAACTGAAATCGTGAAACTTATTGGTTTAAATGGTCAACCTTTGGATGTAGAAATTGAGGCCATTTCGCTCGATCAGCAACAGCATTTACGGATCGTTAGCCATCAGGGCTTGTACATTGCAGATCCCAAAACCCTAAAGGTGCTGCGGCATTATGTCATCAAAAATGGCCCATATTCGGTTAATCATCTCTGTAGCTATTATGAAGCATCAAATGGAGATCTTTGGCTCGGCACTTCCGGAAGAGGAGTTAACATTTTAAAGAAAGATGGCCGATACCTTAATTTCAATGGCGCAAATGGATTCCCTCCAAAGATTGTTTTCGGTATTCTTGAAGATGATGCTTCTGGAAATATTTGGTTCAGCACCAATGATGGACTGTATTTTTTCGATCAAAAAAATCAAAAATTTGAAAAAGCGAGGTTTTATAAGGCAAACAGCTGCGGTTCTTTTTACCTAAGATCGGCCTATAAAACCAAAAATGGAGAGATGTTATTTGGAGGTACAAATGGCTTTTTACTCTTCGATCCGCAATACCTGAACAAAAACCTACAAAAGCCGAAGGTATTTTTCACTGGCCTGCTCATCAACAACCAACAGGTGAGCAACATTTCCAAAGATTCACCATTGGCGAAAGATATTTCTACTTTAAGCAACCAGGAGAACGGAAGGATTTCACTCTCCAGTAATCAGTCAAACATCGAAATCCGGTTCTCCTCAAACAGCTATCTATCTGCCGATAAAAATCAATTTTCTTATCGTATGGTCGGTCTTAGCGATAAATGGCTCAAGATCAATACCAGTCAGCATGCTGTACAGTTTTTCAATTTGCCTAGTGGCGATTATACTTTTGAAATAAAGGCTTCTAATAACGATGGGCTTTGGGGCAGCGAAGTTTCTAAACTTTATTTTCATGTGAATCCACCGTTTTTCCTGTCGTGGTGGGCTTACTCCATTTATACTTTAATTGTACTGGGGCTCCTGTTTTTCATTATGCGTTACTTTACCAACAAGAAGGTTTTTAAGGAACGGCTGGCTTTAGAAACGATGAAAGAACAGAATATGCGGGATCTAAACCAGGCGAGGACAGATTTTTTCACCAATATTTCACATGATCTGAAGACACCGCTTACCCTGGTGCTCGAACCCCTTAAGCAGTTAAAAGAAACGGTGCAGAAAAACGACCACGCCACTGGATATATGCAGTTAATTGAGAAAAATGTTGCCCGTATCCAACGTACAATCAGCCAATTGTTACGCTTCAGGGAAATCGAAAGCCAGAAAGTGACACTAAACCCTCAGGTTGGAGATTTTATCAGCTTCGTACACGACGTTTTTGGCCTTTTTGAACTTTATGCGAACAAAAAAGAGATTGAAACCAACATAACGGCACATGAAGATCATTTATATGTTGCTTTTGATTACGATATTATCGAAAAGATTTTGACCAATCTTTTCTCCAATGCCTTAAAATATACCTCTAACAAGGGTTACGTTGGCGTAAGGATTTACCAATCTACAGCGGAAGAAAGACTGCGTGTGGATGTTATGCCAGATCATCAGGACCGGGAATATATTTCTGTGGAGGTATTGAATACCAGTATTGGGTTTTCTGAAGCGCAGATTGCTACCTTATTTACCTCTTTCAATCGTTTGTCGTCTTACCGGCCAACTTTTGAAGAAAGTTCGGGGCTTGGCCTTGCTATTGTAAAAGAGCTCGTGGATGCCATTGAGGGGAAAATCTGGATGGTGAATAAAACCAATAAAGTTTCTTTTACCATGATGCTTCCCCTAAAAAAAGAAGCCGGCTCGGGAGATATGCAGTCGAGCGTATACGATTATACCATCTCAGAGATAGACGATATCCTGTTAGAAGCTGAAGAGCCTGATCATACATTAAAAAATGCCAGAAAAGCCACCAGCATCTTGTTGATTGATGATGACCCTAATCTTCGGAATTATCTGGAACGGCGACTGTCTGAAAAATACAACGTATACATGGCCAGCGATGGGATGGAGGGTATTTTTAAGGCCGAAAAAATCTATCCACAACTGATTATTACCGATCTGGTGATGCCTAATACCAATGGATTTGAGGTTTGCAGCCATTTGCGACAGAATTTTAAAACCAGCCATATTCCTATCGTAATGATATCTGGTATGGGCGATGTACACCAGAACAAAACCAAAGCGCTTGAACATGGAGCCACGGTTTTTATCGATAAACCTTTTGAAGTAGAATACCTCATTCAGCAGATTGATACCATTTTAAAAAACCAGCAAGAAATGCGCGAAATGTACAGCAAGCGCCTGGTGGTCGACCCATCTAATGTTACCATTACCTCAATGGATGAGGAACTGCTGATTAAGGCCATGAAATTTATTGAGCAGAATATGGCCAATCCCAATTATTCGGTCGACGATTTTGTATCTGATATGAACACCGGAAGGACTATTCTTTATCAAAAGATCAACGATATTGTTGGCATGTCTATTAAAGAATTTATTTTAAATATCAGATTGAAAAGAAGTGCCTATTTGCTCGAGCATGCAGATTTAACCGTGGCTGAAGTTGCTTATCAAACCGGGTTTAACAACGCAAAATATTTTAGTGTTTGTTTTAAAAAACAATTCGAAGCCAGTCCGTCTGAATATAAAAAGCGTTATAGCGCTGAAAGCAATACAGTGTAACCATGATAGGCGATGGGCAGATATGCTGCCTTATTGGACATAGCAAAAAAATTAATATCATACATAAAGGGAGCATTGCGTGATTTCAGCATCCCATTTTAACCAAATAAAATACCATGAACCATTTAAAGTTTTTTCTTTTCATTTTTCTCACAACATTCCTTTTAAGTACGCTGCAAGGACAGCAAGTGCTTGCGCAAAACCAACTTAAGGGTATGCACCCACAACAACAGATTAATTTTGTTAAAAGGCAGCTCAAAGCCAAAAAAGAGCCATATACCTCAGCTTATAAAGCACTGATCAGCAAAGCAGATTCTGCCTTGCTGGTAGAACAGCATGCAGTAGCAGATTTCAGCATTCCCGGATTTTACCAGGACAAGGATGGCCACCGGAAAACCTCGCTGGCACTTCAGGTTGATGGTTTTTCGGCTTATAGTTGCGCCTTGGCCTATCAACTGAGCGGGAAGGCTAAATATGCCGATAAAGCAATTTATTTTCTCAATGCATGGGCATCTGTTAACAAAAAATATTCACAATTAGATGGTTCGCTGGTAATGTCGTACTCAGGTACTACCATGATGATCAGTGCAGACCTGCTTAAAGATTATAAGAAATGGAAGCCGCAAGATGTTGCGCAATTTAAATTATGGACTAAAAACGTTTTCCGGGAAGCGGCAAATAGCATTCGTTTCCGCAACAATAACTCTGGCGATTGGTCCCGGCTGGCTTCTATACTGGCTGATACCTATCTCGATGATCAGGAAGATTTACAAAAAAATATTGCGCTGATTAAAAATGATCTTTTCGATAAGATTGCTCCTGATGGTCACATGGTTGAAGAAGTAAAAAGACAGGGCAAAGGAATCTGGTATACCTATTTTTCGCTGGCCCCGCTAACGGCTTCGAGCTGGGTGATCTATAACCAAACCGGTGAAAATCTTTTTGCCGCAACAAAAAACGGCGCATCATTTAAGAAATCGCTAGATTATTTGCACTACTATAACCAGCATCCTGAAGAATGGAAATTCTTCAAAAATCCTGCTACGGGAGCGGTGTATACAGAAACGGGCTTCTGGCCGGCCAATCTTCTGGAGGCCATGAACGGCATTTATTCCGACACGGAATATGAGAAATACCTGGCGCCATATCGCCCGATCATGTATCCAAAACACGATTATGCCTGGACTTTTCCAACACTGATGCCTTTACGTTTAAACGGATACCAATAAATCAACCCCAATGAAAAAACATTTATTAAAACCCTTTTTAATGGCCTGTACGTTCTTCGTAGGCTTATCTGCAGTAGCACAACAGCAAAAACAGCCTATGCTGCCAGCACTCACCGCCGATGGTTTCAAACTGGTATGGGCCGAAGAATTTAATGGCAATGGCGCGCCCAATCCGGCTAACTGGACCTACGAGCTTGGATTTGAACGCAATGAAGAATTTCAATGGTATCAACGCGAAAACGCCAGGTGTGAAAACGGAAAATTAATCCTCGAGGCAAAAAGAGAAAAAAAGGCAAACCCCAATTTTAAGGAAGGAAGCAACGATTGGAAAAAAAACCGCAAAGAAGCCGATTATACTTCCGCCAGTATAAAAACGCAAGGACTGCACAGTTGGCTTTACGGCAGGTTTGTGATGCGCGGTAAAATTGATATCCGCGATGGCATTTGGCCAGCCTGGTGGACATTGGGGATAAAAGGGTCGTGGCCTGCAACCGGCGAAATTGATATAATGGAATATTACCGAAAAAAACTACTCGCCAATATTGCCTTTATGGGAGCCGATCGAAAAGATGCCTGGTTTAGCACCGAGAAAAATATCGATTCCCTGGGCGGCCAGGCCTGGGCAGATCAGTTTCATATTTGGCGAATGGATTGGGACGAGAACAGCATTGCACTTTATGTAGATAATCAGCTCTTAAACAAGGTGCCTTTAGATAAGCTGGTGAACCAGAATGGTACCAATATTAATCCTTTCAAACAACCGCATTATATGTTGCTCGATTTGGCAATAGGTGGAAAACAAGGTGGAGATCCTTCAAAAACGTCTTTTCCGGCCAGCTTCGAAGTAGATTATGTGAGGGTTTATCAAAATAATAAATTAGAAAATTAAAATATGAAACACATGAATTTTAGACACTTGCTTTTAATATTAATACTAACTGGCTGTTGCAGATTCAGCGCTTTTTCTGCACCAACGCATGCAAAAAGAGATTCGGTTCTGCAAAAGACTAACATTTTTAAAATGATGCAGCGGGTGGCAGACTGGCAATTGGATACCTGGAAAAATAAAGGTTTTAACCATCGAAAAGCTGACTGGACAAATGGGGCCTGTTACACTGGTATTTTCGCTTTTGGCAACATTAAAGGTAATGAGCATTATCTTAAAACGCTGGTAGATATTGGCGATGAGCTGGGTTGGAATACCGGACATTTGCGCTTCCATGCAGACGACTATTGTGTGGGGCAAACTTATGCTCAGCTTTATAGTAAATTTAGAAAGAAAAAGATGATTGCTCCGTTTATTTTGCAGGCAGACAGCATTGTAAATCAACCACATAATGAGCCTTTAAACTGGAAAAATAAAATCCAAAACAGGGAGTGGGCCTGGTGCGATGCCCTTTTTATGGGGCCTCCTGCTTTAGCTTATCTGAGCACTGCTACCAAAGATGAAAAGTATTTAAATACAGCGGTAAAACTCTGGTGGAAAACCACCGAATTCCTCTACGACCCAACAGAGAAGCTGTTTTTCAGAGATGAAAGTTTCTTTAACAAAAGAGAAAAAAATGGTCAGAAAATATTTTGGTCGAGGGGTAATGGATGGGTTTTGGCGGGTTTGGTAAGGGTGCTGGAAAATACGCCGAAAAACCATCCCGACAGGGCTAAATTGGTACAACTCTACCAAGATATGGTGGGTAAAGTTGCCAGCTTACAGCAGCCAGATGGTAGCTGGCATGCATCATTATTGGATCCTGCGAGTTTTCCGGTTAAGGAGATGAGCGGTACAGGTTTCTTTAGCTATGCAATTGCCTGGGGCTTAAACCATGGGCTTCTGGAAAAGAAGCAATATCTTCCTGTGGTAGAAAAATCATGGAAAGCTCTGGTATCTGCTGTTCATGATGATGGCATGCTGGGTTATGTGCAACCTATTGGCGCAAGTCCGGATGCCGTAAATGCAAATAGTACCGAGGTTTACGGTGTGGGTGCATTTTTGTTGGCGGGAACTCAATTGTATCAATATTTAAAATCGCAGGAGAAGGCTTATAAAAATTAACAAGAATGAAGATTAACATCAAAATACAGCGCGCTCCTTCAGCTAAATCAATAGCTTTTTTTCTGCTGTTGATCTGCCTGGTTACCGATCTTTTTGCTCAAAACCGGCAGGATACCTTACGCTTATTTATCATAGGAAATAGCTTTTCGCAAAACGCTTCGGCCTTTTTGCCACAAATGGCTAAAGAGAGGGGAAAGACCCTCATTATCGGGCGTGCCGAACTCGGTGGACACTCACTCGAACAGCATTGGGGGTATGTAGAAAAAGCAGAAGCCAATGTAGACGATCCCAAGGGCAAACCTTATAATGGTAAATCATTAAAAATGTTATTGGGGCAAGGGAATTGGGATATTGTGACCATACAACAATATTCTTTCCTCTCGGGCGATTCCTCGAGCTATTATCCCTATGCCAACAAACTGGTTGCCTATGTAAAAACACTTCAACCTCAGGCCCGTATCGTCATCCATCAAACCTGGGCTTACCGTTCTGATGCAAAGAAGTTTGGGCGTATAAGTGAAGGCGTAACCGCGAAGAATCAGGAAGAAATGTGGCAAAAATCCCGTGCAGCTTATCATCTCCTTGCAAAACGGATCAATGCCCGTATTTTACCAGTTGGCGATGCTTTCGAAATGGTGGCTACCGAAAAAAAATATGCTTTCAAACCGGATCCTTCATTTGATTATGATCATCCAGTTGTGCCAAATTTGCCAGATCAGACCAATTCGCTAAATATCGGGAACTTCTGGAACAAGGATCAATTAAGTTTCGATCCCAATCACGCCAATGATGCAGGGAAATATTTAGGTGGATTAATCTGGTACAGCATATTATTTAATGATGATTTGAAAAACGTCTCTTTCAAGCCCCAACGGGTATCTGACGACTTTGCAGCTTACCTGAAAAAAGTGGCAAGCAAAGTTGTAGGGAAAGCGCAGGATGGACAATAAGGATATGATATCCACAGATTAAAATGATTTCCGCATTTTTTGCCCTCAGCATCAGTCTGAGGGTAAATTTAATCGAAATAATGCGCTAACTGTACAAAACCAAACCATTTCCGTACAAAAGTGAACCCTATGTAAGGGCTAAGTACTATAGATTTGTGTTAACCAAATAATAAACCCAACTAAGTATGATAACCCATTTCTCAACCATCCCGGCCATTGCCAATGAGGAAAACACAAAGGCTAAACCACAAGTCAGTAAAATAGAATGGCACAGGTATTTAACTGATGTCTCACGGCATAAGGTTTAAGCCAAAACGGCAAAGTCAAAATAATTGAATTTGTAATGCTTTCATATCTCTTTTCTTAAAATTCAGCTGATAAATCTACCCTTTTTTGGGATTTATGAGGACGCTTGTATGGTATCCTGAAGGTGAATTATGCGTGATAAAAAGCGTGACCATTTTAATTCAATTGATTTTGCCTGAAGCATAAGTGTAAATAAAAATGAGGCTGCAACTTTAAAATCAGGTAAAGAAGGCTCATTCTTTTCGAAAAAAATAATTCTAACCATATATCAAATAGATGATAAAAAAATTAAACCTCAGTCCCAAAAGCTGGTTTTTCGTGGTTATTGTGGTGTGGTGTCGGGCACATGCGCTCGCTGCCGAACCCATAAAAATAACCACCAGCGCTGTTACTACATCTCCCAAACTATTGTTTCAGGAAATAACCGGAACCGTTAAGGATGAGAAAAACCAACCCATTCCAGGAGCAACAATTAAAATAAAAGGAACTACCACCGGTGTTCAAACCGATCTGGATGGAAAATATAAAATCAACGTTAACCGAGGTCAGGTACTTGTTTTTTCTACCATTGGTTTTGAAAGCAAGGAAGTAACTATAGGTGCTTCCAGTGTAATTAGTGTAACCTTAACATCTTCAAGTAGTTCGCTTAATGATGTGGTGGTAAATGGTTATTCTACACAAAGAAGATCGGCCGTTACAGCCGCCATCAGTACCGTTTCAGGTGCCGATTTATTAAAAGCGCCAGTAACCAATGTCAATAACGCTTTGGCCGGGCGGGTACCTGGTTTGGTCGTACAGCAAACCTCCGGACGGCCAGGAATTAACGGTGCAGCGCTGTATATCCGCGGACAGGTTTCTCCCTCAGCAACAGCACTCATTATTGTGGATGGTGTTGAGCGGACTTCTTTCGGCGATATTGATCCAAACGAGATCGAAAGCATTAACATACTTAAAGATGCATCATCTACCGCTTTATACGGTTTAAAAGGCGCCAACGGCGTATTTGTAATCACCACGAAAAGGGGAGTTGAAGGGCCTGCAAGGGTAACCCTTTCTGGTAACGTGGGCATTGTCAGTGCCACATCCCGTCCTGAGATTTTGGGCGCCTACGAAAGTGCGATGTTGCTTACCGAAGGCCAGCTTAATGTTGGTGAAGCCCGCACATTTACCGATGAAGATTTAGCCACATTTAAGGCCCGAAACGGTAATCCGTTGCTTTATCCAAATGTAATGTGGTACGATGAACTCGTTAAAGACCATTGGATGCAGAACCAGCAGAACCTGACAATATCAGGCGGTAGTGAAAAAGTAAAATATTTTACCTCTTTTAGCCACCTGCGCGAAGATGGAAATTTCAAGGAATTTAAAACACCTTTAGATTATTCTACCTCGCCGAGCTATAGCCGTTATAACTTCAGGGCCAGGGTTGGCATAGATCTTACCAAGACTACAAATTTTGAAGTTAACCTTGCAGGCAGAAACGAGCACCGCTACAGTCCTGCAGGCATGAGCGAACACAATGACCCTGCTGGTGTGGTGAGCAATGGTATTGAAGGGCTTGTGGGCAGGGCGCTGAAAATGCCGTCGTGGGCAGCCCCATTTTTTAAAGAATATACCAACTCCGACGATCCTAGAGTGATTGCGTTGGATGGAAACTATAACCACATCGTAAATTATGGACTTGGTGGGGTAAATGCCTTCAATCCTTACGCTTTGTTAACCTATGGAGGATATGCTTTTACCGATAACAACATTGCCGAATCAATTTTTACGGTACGCCAAAAACTTGATTTTATAACAAAAGGCCTGAGTTTAAAAGCCCAGTTTGGTTATGATGCCACACAATTATCAGGAAAGTTGCAAAGAGGCAGTACAGGATACCTCGAGCTAAATCGGTCAACTTTAGCGCTTACACCAGTTGGAGGAACTTACAATGATTTTTTTGGCGCACCAGCTTATTCAAGAAGTGGGTTCACCAAAACGAACTTACAGCTGTTTTTAACCTATGGCAGATCATTCGGTAAGCACAACTTGAGTGCTAATTTAATCGGTCAGCGCGAGCTTCAAGGCTCAGCCGCTGCCGCCGCCCCATATGCTAATCAAGGTATTATTTCAGAAGCAACCTATAACTATGGTAATAAATACTTTTTAACAGCCAGTGCTACTTACAACGGTTCGGAGAACTATGCCAAAGGCTATCGTTATGGCTTCTTTCCGGCTGCAACTGTAGGCTATAATCTGGCCAATGAAGAATGGATGAAAAAGTTTACCTGGATCAGTATGCTCAAAATACGTGGTTCGATTGGAAGGGTAGGGATTCCCAGTCCGGGTACAAGCCGGTTCTATTACCAGAATAGGTTTGGGGCAGGGGCAAATGTCGTATTTGGAAACCCAAACAGCAATTTCAGTGCGCCAACCTATACCCAATTGCAATATGGTAATCCATTTATCACCTTTGAGATCTCGTTAAAAAGAAACATAGGGCTTGATCTCTCTTTATTTAAAGATAAACTGAATATCACGGCAGACCTTTTTGATGATGAGCGTTCGGATATTTTAACGACCCGATCAGCAACAAGTTTTGCCACTTATGGAGCCACGGTTCCAAGTACCAATTATGGCATCAATTATAACCATGGATATGAACTTTCAGTAACTTATCGCAATAAGATTAATGAATTTAACTACTCCTTCACCGGAAACCTGAGTTATGCACGTAACCAGCGCAGGGTACTAGACGAGGCTCCCGGCCTTGCAGAGAACCTGCGGGTATCAGGCAGGCCTATCGGTACTTATTTCGGATACCATGTGCTTGGCTTTTATGCAGACCAAAAAGACATTGACAGCAGTCCGCTAAACAAAATAACGGCATATCCGTCTATACCCGGCGATTTTAAATATCAGGATGTAAACGAAGATGGCATAATCAATAACCAGGATGTAGTGGCCATTGGGCATCCAAACATCCCTGAATACAATGCCAGCTTGAATATGCAGTTCGGCTATAAGGGATTTCAGTTGTCGGCATTGTTTAATGCGGTAACCAATGTGAGTTCTAACGTAGTGTTCCAAAGCGGTGGCCTTAACCAGTATTATGCACCGATGCTGGAAAGATGGACGCCTGGCAATACCAACGCCAGCTGGCCGGTAATCCGTCCGGGCCTGAATGCAAACCCCAACGAAAGTTTGAACGATTTTACCTTGCAGGATGCATCTTACATCAAGCTGCGAAATGTGCAGCTCAGTTACAGTTTGCCTAAAAAATGGATAACCAGACTTCGGTTAAGTAGCCTTACGGTATTTGTTAGCGGGCAGAATTTAAAAACATGGACTAATTTCTATGGTATAGACCCTGAAAATAGCTTGTCGGGAAATGCTTATGCTTCATCCGTTGCCACTATTCCAACCACCAAGGTCTTCAATTTTGGGCTTAATTTATCACTCTAATTAAAGGTATAATCATGAAAAAAATCATATATCTCTTGTTTTTAGTCGCCTCGTTAATTGGTTTTTCCTGCAAAAAGGATTTTCTACAACGAGATGTGGGGATCCAGAGCGACCTCGAAGAGGTTTTTAAAGACCCCTTGCTGGCTTCCCGTTTCGGCGATTTTACTTATACGTTTTCCATTTCAGATTATGGCCGCCTGAGCGGTTACAAGGGCATGACCTCACAATTTACAGATGAATCTATTGTCAATAACGGTCAGATAGAGGTTGCCGCGATGAATAGCGGCCAGTTTTTAGACCCAGGGGCTTCAGATGTAACAGGGATTTATGCCCAAATGTACAGAGGAATCCGAAATGCAAACCTGATGCTGGCCAACATGGACAAAACCCCATGGACAGATCTTTACAATCCCAATTATATCAAAGGTGAGCAACTTTATCTCCGGGCATATTTTTATTTTGAGCTTTTAAGGCGCTTTGGCGGGGTGGTTATATTAAAGCAGCCTCAGGATTTTACTGAAGCTTCAACAGACCTTCCCCGCGCGAGTTATGCAGAAACATTAGGGCTGATTTTGAGTGATCTGGAGCAGGCCATCACACTATTGCCATTAACCAATGCCGATTGGCCGAATCCTGCTGCACAGTCTAACAGGGCTACAGGCGCTGCAGTTATGGCGCTTAAAGCAAGAGCGTTGTTATTCGATGCCAGCCCGTTAAATAATCCCAACAATGATTTAGTTAAGTGGAAGAAGGCCGCAGAGGCATCAAAAGCAATTATAGACCTGAATAAATTTTCACTCGAGCCCAACTATGCAAACGTACTCACTGTGGCAAACTCTAATGAATACATCCGGATCTGGCCACGCGGAGGGAGAGGGTTTATTGGTACCTACCTCAGCGATTTTTTGATTCCTACAAGTTATGGGGGGGCACAATCTAATCTTTCGCCAGTTCAGAATCATGTTGATCTGTATGAAATGGCGAATGGCAAACCGATTACCGATGCCACGTCGGGATACAATCCGCAAAATCCTTACCTCAATAGAGATCCACGGTTTTATGTCAACATTCTTTATAATAATGTTACCTGGCAGGGGCGTGCGGTACAAACCTGGCAATCAGAGCCCAATGCACAGGGGATTATCACTTATGGAACGGATATCAGTACGGCTACCTCCATTACTAAAACCAGCTATTACCTGAAAAGATTGTGGCCTGAAGCTTCGCGTTCGGGCTCTACTGCATCGGCGCTTCTGAATTATGTTTTCTACAGGTATGCCGAAGTACTGATTAATTATGCTGAGGCTTTAAATGAAGAAGCAGGAGCAACTGCCGAAGTGTATAACGCGGTGAACGCCATTCGTTTGCGGGCTAAAATGCCGGTTTTGCCAGCTGGCCTCAGCCAAGCTGAAATGCGCGAGCGCATCAGAAATGAGCGTGCCATAGAATTTGCTTTCGAAGACATGCGCTGGTGGGATATACTCCGCTGGAAAAAAGGACCGGAAATCGTGGCGCAGCCAATGAAAGCCATGAAGGTGATTAAAAATGCCAATGGATCATTCAGCTACAGCGTAATAGAATTGCCCGCATTTAAAAAGGTGTTCAACAATAACATGTATTTATACCCGATCCCGAGAGCAGAAATGAATAAAACCAGCGGCGCTTTAAAACAGAATCCAGGCTGGTAATCATTCAGTTATATATAATTTAAAAGATAAGAAATGACAAGATATACTAAATGTTCAGGCATAATTTTGGGCATCATATGCTATCTGTTTACCTGCACAGCTTTAGCACAAAATACAAATCAGAAGGTGTCTATCACAAAGGAAAACGATGGACAGACAGACTCAACTAATAAATTGATTGAAATTCCCTTTGGCACCCGCAGTCGGGAAGAAGTAAATTTTGCCCAGAGTTCGCTTCGCTATAACCAACTTACAAAAGTGCCCATCAGTAACCTGTCTGGTTTACTCGCCGGAAGATTAAGTGGTTTTTTGTTCAGATGGACAGGTAATCAACCTGGTGGCGGCAATGTATCCTATCAGATCCGTGGAAGGTCATCTTATGCGCAGGGCTCAACACCGGCTTTTTTGGTAGACGGAATTGAACGTGATTTCGAAGATATGGATATCAGCGAAATTGAAAGCGTAACTGTATTAAAAGATGCTGCTGCTTTAAACTGGTACGGACTAAATGGAGGCAATGGTGCCATTCTGGTGACAACCAAAAGAGGCAAAATTGGAGAAAACCTGATCTCTTTCGATGCCCAGGGCGGTTTTCAGTCGGCCAACAACCTGATCAAACCCTTAAATGCCTACGATTTTGCCACCCTGTATAATCGCGGCTTAACCAATATCGGGCAAACGCCAGCCTACAGCGAAGCAGCCCTCGAAGGGTACAAAAATCATACAGATCCCTATTTGTATCCTGATAACAATTATTTAGATCGTTTTCTAAACAAACGGGCTGCTACCCAAAGGTATGCACTTACCTTTAGTGGCGGGAGCAACAAGGTGCGTTATTTTAGCTCTGTTAGTTACTTTAATCAGCAAGGACTTTTTAAAGAAACAGAAACGCCCAATTACGATTCTAATTACGGTTATAAACGTTATAACTTCAGGATCAATCTGGATTATGATGTGACTAAAACGCTTACGTTGACTTTGTTGGCAGGGGTTAGAAGTGAAGTACGGAATGATGTTGGAGATGGTACTGCAACAGTATTTAACAACTTGTATAATCTGCCGCCAAATGCGTTTCCTATTTTAAATGCGGATGGATCTTACGGTGGAACTTCACTCTTTCAGAATAATCCACTTGGCCAGTTACAGGGCACAGGATTTTCGCGTACCACCACAAATATTTTACTGGCCAGTATCATGGCCGATCAAAAACTGGATTTTATAACGAAAGGCCTTTCTGCCAACTTATTCTTCTCTTACGATGGTTATGGTAATTATGGAGACGGATTATCTGAAAATTATGCAGTTTTCAATCAAACAGTTACCCCAATACAAACCTATCGTACACCTGCGGTAATTGCTTACAGAACTGCAGCGTTCCAAACCAATACCAAAAACAATGAGCTCTGGTTTGGCTTCGATTATAACAGGACCATCGGCACAGATCATCAAATAAAAGCCAATATACGTGGACAGCAATATGTAAGTGCAGCGGTAGATCGGTTAGATTATCGTTCCCGTATGCTTGTTGGGCGAGCAGATTATAGTTTCAAACAGCGCTATATGCTGGGTTTAATAGCAAGTTATTCCGGATCAGAAAATTATGCTCCGGGAAGACGTTTTGGGTTTTTTCCGGCGGTATCGGCAGGATGGCTTATCTCCAAAGAAGATTTTCTTAAAGATGCCTCTGCAATCAGCTACCTTAAATTAAGAGGATCTTATGGCCGTTCGGGCAATATCGGACCAACTTATGATGCCAGCGGGAATGTGGTAAGGCTGCCTTACCGTACGTTGTTTACCAGAGATGCTGGGCCATTTCTCGGTTCTACTTTTTCTACTTCAACAACAGCAAGATTGGTAAGCCCTGCCGGTAACCCGTTAACCACCTGGGAAAAGGTTGACCGCTTAAATTTGGGTACAGATGTAGACTTTCTCAAAGGAGCACTTTCGTTCTCTTTTGATTATTTTGATGAAAAACGGACAGACATTTTAGGGCCTGCAAATTTACCAGGTATTGTTGGGATAGCCATTGCACAGGTAAATTCAGGGAAGGTAAGCAGTAAAGGATTTGATGCCAGCGGTGCATTTAATAAAAGAATCGGCGAAGTGTTAATCAGTACGAACGCCAACTTTACCTATGCCAAAAACGTGATCTTGGAAAGAACTGAAAACGTATTGCCCAATCAATCTACAATAGGACGCTACGTAAATGGTGGAAATTATTACCTGGCTGAAGGTATTTTTCAAAACCAGGCTGAAATTAATGCAAGCCCAAAGCAAACCTTGTCGAGCCTCGTAGTACCTGGCGATCTTAAATATAAAGACGTTAACAACGACAATCTCATAGATGCAAATGATGCTGTATCAAGCGACTATACCGATATTCCGAAAGTATATTATGGCTTTGGTTTTAACATCAGGTATAAACAGTTTGATCTCGGCGCACAGTTTCAAGGTGTAGAAGGGCGAACAATTGATCTTTCCGATATTATGTATGCCGGCCCTAACGGATTGAACCAGTTAAGCTTAGATAGCTGGACACCCACCACTGCAGCTACGGCAAAATATCCACGTGTTGGAATTTCAGATAATGGGAATAATACCGCAAACTCTACCTTTTGGTTGTATTCAGGTGATTTTTTGAAGCTTAGATCCGCCGAAATCGGTTATAGTACTTCAAATAAACTCAATCAACGCTTACGTTTTAAAGGCGCCAGGATATTTGTAAGTGGCAATAATATTTTTACCATTTCCAAACTCAATGCGCTGGATATTGATCCCGAAACACCCAATGCAGGTCGTTTTTCCTCTTATCCCTATGTAAAAACCTTTGCCGTGGGCATAAATGTCAAATTTTAATTCAAAATGAAGATGAAAAAGAAACTATATGGTATGTATATCCTTCTGGCCGTTTTGCTAATGGGCCTTGGTGCTTGTAAGGATGAATTTTTTGAACCTTCATACAGTGAAGGTCCCGTAAGTGAAGAAGCAATCTGGAATACCGACAGGCGTGTACGGGAGTATTTGAACAACGGATACAATTATATGCTGGCCAGATACAATGTTGACGGTTCGGGCGCATTAATGGCCAGCGGAAGTGACGAAGCCGTAAATTCAAATTTAAATAGCAACGTTAATGTTTTCAATAATGGTAACTGGAGCAGTTTAAGGACCTTCGACGAACAATACACCAACCTTTATACTGGATTATGGGTGGTAAATACATTTCTGGAGCGATCGCCCACGGCGGTTATCTTTCCGGCAAGCGATCTGCCCGCGCTAAGGGGAGAGGCCTTCTTTCTGAGGGCTTTATTCCATTATGAATTATTTAAGCGGTATGGCGGAATCGTGCTCGCCACCAGATCCTTTTCGCCGATAGAAGATCTTAACCTTCCACGAAATACGGTTGATGATGTGGTAAAACAGATTGTTAAAGATTGCGACTCGGCAATCAGCCAGATTCCTGCAGCTTCTACCAAAGATTGGGATGCGGCCAATTACGGTCGTGCTACAAAGGCCGCTGGAATGGCACTAAAAGCCAAAACGCTGTTGGTTTATGCAAGTCCGCTTTACAATCTAAATAATGACCTGCAGCGTTGGCAAAATGCCGCAAAAAGTGCAAAAGATTTAATGGACTTAAACAAACACAGCTTGTTGAGCACGGCGTTATTCCCTAGCTTATGGGACTATACCACCACCGCTACTTCTTACAACAACGAGGTTATTTTCGCCACACCGGCAAGCAATACCAATACAATAGAGTCAAATAACGCACCCATTAGCTTCACCGGCGGGTTGGGAAGAACAAACCCTACACAGAACCTGGTCGACGCCTTTGAAATGACCAATGGCAAAGCCATAACGGATCCTTCATCAGGTTATGATCCGCAAAATCCGTACGCCAACAGAGACCCTCGTTTAAACCAGTTTATCGTGTATAATGGGGCAAATTTTAAAACGGGAAGTTTAACCCGTGCGGTGGAAACTTATGAGGGAGGTCGGGATAATGTTCCTTCTAATGTAAACAGTACAAAATCAGGCTATTATCTACGTAAATTTCTAAGTGGCAATGCAACTTATAACATCACAGGTACCACAAGCGTAAGAAGGCCCTGGGTTTTGTTTAGGTATGCAGAAATCTTACTGATCTATGCAGAAGCTTTAAATGAATTTGGCGGTCCGAACGCAGAAGTTTATAATGCCATAAACGCTGTGCGTACCCGGGCTGGGATGCCCGCGCTGACCGGGTTGACACAATCTCAAATGCGCGATCGCATTAAAAACGAACGCCGCGTAGAATTATGTTTTGAAGAACAGCGGTTTTTTGATGTGAGGCGATGGAAGGATGGGGAAAGTAATTTTAACGGACCCGTTAAAGGCATAAAAATTACCAAGGTGGGTACTACTTTAGCTTATAGCCCTTTTGTAATTGAAAACAGGACCTTTACCAGTAAAAACTATTGGTATCCTTTTCAGCAGTCTGAAATCAATAAAGCAAATAAACTGATTCAAAATCCAGGTTATTAAGTATGATGTATAGATTAAAATTTTCTCCCCATCAAAGCAGATTTGTAATTACCGATTCGGTAAGAAAAACGCTGATTTTTTTGCTTGCGCTAATCCTATTTTCAGGTAGCGTATATGCGCAGAAAACGGATAAGTTTATGGGAGAAATTGTCAATTATGATGAAAGCACTGTTCCGGCCTACACCTTACCCGAAATACTGCTCACCACAAAGGGAGAAAGGGTGAAAAACACCTCGATTTGGGAGAAAAAGCGAAGACCTGAACTTTTAGCTCTTTTTGAAGAACATGTTTATGGAAAAACACCCGGTAGTTTTGATAGCTTGAAGTTTATGGTAACCAATGAAAAAGCTGATGCCATGCAGGGAAAGGCTCATTTGAAAGAGATAAAGATTACCGCCTGGAATAAAGGGAATTCGATATCCTTTCCTGTGGTGCTCTTTATTCCAAACAAACGGAACAAACCAGCTCCTGTATTTTTACTGATCAACAACCGGAGCAGCAGAAATATGGATCCAACAAGAGTAGAAAAGAGTACTTTTTGGCCAGCAGAGCTGTTGATCGACAGCGGTTATGCTATTGCTGCTTTTCATCATGGAGATGTAGCCCCTGACCGTAAGGATAGCTATCAGAATGGTGTATTGGCGCATTTGTTTCCGGCAGAACTGGAAAAAGATAATGGAATGAAAGCAATCGGCGTATGGGCTTGGGCCGCAAGCAGAGTAATGGATTACTTCAAAACCGATAAAGCAATCGATTTTAACAAAGTTGCGCTCGTTGGGCATTCCCGGGGTGGTAAAACGGCTTTATGGGCCGCCGCCCAGGATCAACGTTTTGCAATGGTGTTTAGCAGTTGCTCAGGCAGTACGGGTGCATCGCTTGCAAGGCGTAAATATGGCGAAACAATAAGCCTGATCAATAAACAGTTTGGTTATTGGTTTAATAATAATTACAAGAAATATAGCAATGATGTAAACAGCCTGCCGGTTGACCAGCATATGCTCATTGGTCTCATTGCTCCACGGCCAGTGTATACCACCAATGCTACCGAAGATAGATGGGCAGACCCTTACGGCTCGTTTTTGTCATTAGTGAAAGCCAAGCCTGTTTACGATCTCTATGGTAAAAAAGTTAACCTTCCAAAAGATATGCCCGTAGTGAACAGTCCCATAATTAATTCGGCTATGGGCTACCATTTCAGGGAAGGAAAACACGACCTAAATGTTTACGATTGGACAAATTTTATCCGCTTTGCCAAACTCCATTTTTAGTTATCCTATTGGATAGATGATGAGGCAAGTCGCTATTTTACAATATGTTGTGATAGCATAGCCTAAAAGATAAGATTGGTTAGTTTTAGTTAACGGAGGAATGCTGCAAAGCGCCTCCGTTTTTTGTTTTCTGGTGATATGCAATGGTTTACCAATATTTTTTGAAGGCGAATGCCCGTTCTAATACCATTCAGGGCAAATTTTTTCTTCTTGTACAAAATTGAACCATTTCCGTACAAAAACGAACCCTTTCGCGCCCTCTTGTCGTGTATTTTTATCACAACCAAATTATATTCTTATGAGCCAATAGCTAAGTTCCCTTAACCCAAAGCAAGGTGAAATGGGAGGCTAAGTGTATTAAATGCGTCCAGATTGGATGCATTAAAGATCTCTTTTGCCTTTCCTAACCAGCGTAACACCGTACGCTGATTACCGATTTTTTTAAACCCCATCATTTTAATTCGAAACAACGATCTGTCGACAATCGCGCTTCGATTTATAATGTCTCTTTACGTCAATCCCTTATTTAGGTAGCAACTGGTGCAAATGTAATTTTAGCAAAGGCAAAAATTGCCCTCTGCTTGAAGCATTGCTGCATTCAAATTTAAAGAATTTTTAAATCCAATAATTTAATGTTTATTACTATGAAAAAACCAAATTTAGAGAAGACCGGAAAGGTCGCTTTGCTGGCATTATTATGCTTGCAAATGCTTTCGTGTACTAAAAACAAAGACGAAGATCTTTTAGAAACCTTTAACAACGGAGCACAAAAAATGGCTGTTGTTGGTGCCGCCAATAATGTACTGATCAGGCCCGTATATAACAGTACAGCTGTATTGCGTAATCCGTTAAATGGCTGGGTGATGTATGCAAAGCGAGATGCTGTTGATACTTATTGGGATAGTCAATTTTACGTGCCAGAATTGGGCAGAAATGTAAAGGCTATTGATTACGCATCCGCCTGTTACATCCGTACAAGCTGGCGATCGCTTAATCCCAGTCCCGGCGTTTATGCCTGGAGAGACTTGAGCTCGCAGATTGGTAAATTAATTAATGGGGTTAAAACCAGGGGATTACCCATCGCGTTCCGGATCGTTGTAGACGGGCGTGATCAGGGAGAAAATACACCTGCTTTTGTGTTTAACGCCGGAGCTGGATATTGGTTGTCAAACCCCGCCGCGCCTACACAGAAAACCCCTTACCCTCAAGATCCGATATTCAGACAATACTATAGTACTTTCATAGAAGAGCTGGCAAAAGACTTTAATGATCCCGTTCGTACCTCTTTTATTGATGCCTATGGCTTGGGCAAGTGGGGAGAAGCCCATAATACGGTATATGCAGCCCCGGGTGTGTTAACGGCCGCACAAACAGAGACGGTAAAGGAAGAGACTTTAGACTGGATTATGGCATTATACAACAGGACATTTACCAAAGTGCCGCTGGTGATCAATTACCATAGATTAATAGGTCATCCTACGAGTTGGGGGGCAGCAAACGCCAATAGCGACAGGTTACTGGTTAAAGCGATCAATCGAGGGTATAGCTTGAGGCATGATGCCTTTGGAATGACCGATTATTACCAAAGCTGGGAGAAAAATTTTGCGGCAACCTGGAAACATAAACGTCCGATTATTATGGAGGGAGGATGGATTGTGAGTGGTACCCACCGTTACTGGATCGACTCAAGCGGACAATATCGCGAAGGGCATCCTGAAGATGTAAGGCTGGGTGAATTTAACAGGTCGGCCGAAGCTGCGGTAAACATGATGGATTTTAGGGTTGGGGAAACAACCTCCTGGTTTCAGACCAGCTTTCCGCTGGTACAACGTTTTAATGCAGAAGGAGGCTACCGGTTATATCCTGATGAGTTATCGTTGCCAGATGCAATTGCCAATGGTGCCACGGCTACTTTGAGCCATCGCTGGAAAAACATGGGCTGGGGGTATTGCCCTAACAATATTCCTCAGTGGAACTATAAGTATAAAGTTGCCTTTGCTATTCTGGATACTGCCGGTGTGGTAAAAAAACTTTTTATCGACGAAAACGGAGACCCTTCTAAATGGCTGAAAGATAATCCTATCACTTATAATTTCACCACAACGGCAATCAATTTGCCTCCTGGCACCTATAAATGGGGGGTTGCCATTATCGATAAAACAAATTTGAATAAACCGGGTATTGCACTTGCTGTAACCGGCACCTTTAAAAATGGATGGCTTGAACTCGGTAATCTGCAGGTACAAGCAGAGGCGCCCATTGGCCAAACGGTAAAATTAAAAGGCCCCAACAATATGTTTGTATCCGGCGAAAATGGGGAAGCACCAATGAGATGTAACCGTGCGAACGCGTCTGGCTGGGAAACCTTTGCCATTGTAGATGCAGGCGGAGGAAAAGTTGCCTTGCGAAGCATGAACAAATATGTATCCTCAGAAAATGGGGCTACTACCGGGATAACCTGCAGCCGAACAACCATCAGCGATTGGGAAAAGTTTGATTGGGTGGTTAACGCCAATGGCAAAATCTCACTTAAGGGGAATAACGGTAAGTATATTTCTTCTGAAGGTGGGCAGTCGGTAATGAAATGTAACAGGGAAACTATCGCAGGCTGGGAAGCTTTCGCTTTGGAGTAGGCGTAAAATCACTCAGGTGAAACTGTCGTCATTGCGACTTTTTCAGCCGACGAAGCAATCTTTGTAGCGTTGATCGCTGTCATGAAAGATTGCTTCGCCGTTCCTCCTCGCAATGACGTATTTTCACTATTCTGGTCTTAGCGTCTCCAATGCTATTAAGTTAAGGGTTTTTGGATTTTGAGATAGTTTTTTTTAGTATATTTATATACAATCAAAAAAGATACATGAGTTTAATTTCCAGCAATATTTCCAAGGAGAAACATATCGTTTCTCCTAAAAAAAACATGTGATTTTATTCAAAAAAATCCGACCCCTGGGAAGTATATTACCAAAGCAAAGTTTTTCATC
>NZ_CAKKMS010000010.1 GCF_918698245.1 Pedobacter sp. Bi126
GCCGTTAAGCTGCAGGGTACCGTTCAACGGAAGATCAACAATACGGATCTTGGTTAACGGGTTGTTATCCTTGTCTGTAAATTTCGAGGTAAAGTCTATAGCGGCAAAAGGTATCGGGGTATCTTCCACACCGCTCTTGCTGATCGCGGCAACAACAGGAACGTCGTTTACCGGGGTAACCGTGATGTTTACAGGTGCGTTCGAAACTGCATAAGCCGTACCGTCGCTACCGTTCCAGTTGAAAGTGGTCGAACCGTTCCAGTCTGCATTGGGAACAAAAGTGATCTTGTACAGATCCGCTGCGATGATCTCCTGGCCTGCCGTGATGGCAACGCCGTTAAGCTGCAGGGTACCGTTCAACGGAAGATCGACTATGCGGATCTTGGTTAACGGGTTGTTATCCTTGTCTGTAAATTTTGAGGTAAAATCTGCAGCGGCAAAAGGTATCGGGCTATCTTCCACACCGCTCTTGCTGATCGCGGCAACAACCGGAACATCGTTTACCGGAGTAACCGTGATGTTCACAGGCGCGTTCGAAACAGCATAAGCCGTACCGTCGCTGCCGTTCCAGTTGAAACTGGTCGAGCCGTTCCAGTCTGCATTCGGAACAAAAGTGATCTTGTCCAAATCTGCTGCGATGATCTCCTGGCCTACCGTGATGGCAATGCCGTTAAGCTGCAGGGTACCGTTCAACGGAAGATCGACTATGCGGATCTTGGTTAACGGGTTGTTATCCTTGTCGGTAAATTTTGAGGTAAAGTCTACAGTGGCAAAAGGTATCGGGCTATCCTCCACACCGCTCTTGCTGATCGCTGCAACAACAGGAACATCGTTTACTGGGGTAACCGTAATTGAAAGGGTACTTGTGCTAATGCCACCATTACCATCAGTGATGCTGTAGCCGATTACGGGAACCGCACCATTAAAGTCAGCTACTGGCTGAAAAATGTAGCTACCATTTCCATTTATTGTTATCGTTCCAACTCCAGGAATAACCGTAGCAGTATTTAACGGATAATCTGTAGTACCAATGGTGAACTTGGTAACTGCGAGGGTATTGCCATCGATATCAGTATCGTTTGACAGCAGCCCGCTTCCAACAGGGACATTGAGCGTACCATCCTCAACAACAGTTCCCTGATCGGGAGATGCTACCGGAGGAGTATTAACGACCTGAACTGTAGTATTAGCTTTGATATTGTTACACGATCCGCCCTTTCCGTTATTGGTACATTCAAACTGCGGATCAGTTGGAGGTACATTGGCGAGCGTATTGGTTGCATCAGGGTCCGTTACGTCGTTCGGACGCAGAATCGTTGCGCCGACATTCAGCACCGAGCCTGCAACTACCGATGGTATGGCCTTCACCGTGATTACGTAACTGATCGAGCAGCCGTTCGCCAAGGTAAGGTTTGAGTTATATTTTAATTTGTCGGCAGAAATCGCATTGAAAGATTCAGTTGCGCATGCGCTTGACGGCACAACTCCTGTGATTTCATAGCCAGTAGGGACATTAAATGCGAACGGTGCACCGGTTACATCACTCGGTCCGTTGTTCCTGGCAACAACGGTATAACTGATCGTTCCATTGGCTGCAATGGTAGATGCAGATGGTGTGATGCCCACTACTTCAAGATCAGCAGTTTTCACCTCTACTTGAAGGTCTAGTGTTTCCTCAGCACCCAAAACGAACGTCCAGGTGTCCATTGACATATTGTCTCCAAATGTATTTGAAGTAGGGCTATTAACAGCGCCCCATTTATGGCCATTGGTTGTACTGGAGGTTCCCGATGGAATAGCCGTTTGGCTGGCATTTATCGGATTCGAAGCAACATCCCTTACAGGAATATCGGCATCGTTCCAGTAAACAATATTCGATTGTACTGATAAATTATCTGCTGTAAGCAAGTCTAAGATTAATCCATTAGGATTAACCTCCATATCAAAATAGGGAAAGTGAACTTCCGCTCCCTGTAACTGGACGGTCAGGGTTGCCGGAATCGAACCATTGGGGAGTGCTACTCCCGCCCCATCCTTTCCATCCCATTCCACTGAGTTAGGGCCAGCTAATGCCGTCCCTGTCAGCGTTCTTGTTGGGAAGTACAAAGGATCTCCTGCAGACTTTTTACTGATGATTTTAATACTGTACCGACCGGCAAGATTAGCGGTAAAAACCACTTTTCCACCTTTATTACTCACCTGTCCTACTGTTCCGTCTGTACCGATAATGTCCAGATTAGTTACTTCTGGATTTAGCCTTGCATTTTTCAGCCAGGTCGATCCACCGGGCACAGCTCCTGGTGCAGAAACGGGAAGGTCGTTGGAAGGCAAAGTATAAAACATTTTGTGGGTAATCGAAGATTGCGTGTCCGCTATACGGGGATCCTGTATCTGGGACGCAATTCCGGTCGTTGTATTTACACTTTTATATTTAGGCTGATCGGAAGCATCCACCAAGCCTTTGTTATTGACAAAAAATGTAAAACTGATTCCATTATTCCCGTTATTGTTGGTTCGATACGTATAACCATCTTTGGTAAGCACATACATCACGCCGAAAAAGTTCCGATTGGCAGGAAAGGAAGTTCCCACATTGATATCCAGGGTAAGGATGTTGGTATACACCCTACCTGGTATATAGGTTGCTGTCGCGGTATTTGATGAAAAAACGGATACGTCCCATGCTGAAATGAGGGGTGAATTAATGCCATTATTTGCCCAGGCTGCAGTTGCTGCAATGTCTTGCCTTCCGTTAGTAGTGCTATTATTTACACCACCCCCAGCAATAAATTCTACTTTATAAACTCCAGTCCCACCATTTGGAACGGTGTAGTAAACAGGTGTATAAAAATTCCCTCCGGCCACCCCAGGCAACCTCGGTCCTGCAAGTTCGGCAGTTCTATTGGTAATTAATCCGTTTGTATTGCCGGTAAAATTGCTTACTGTACCATCAGGTGCCGTTAATCTGATCGCTGCACTTCCTGTACCCATCTCACTACTGGCCATGGTAATCAGTTCCCCTGCTTTGGCGTAGGTAAAATGCGCATTGAGATCAGGGAATGGATAGGAGGCCGAAGACACCGTACTGGACCGCAGCTTTGCCCTACCTCCAGAAGCGGTGGAAGGATAAAGGTCTCTACTTCCGTCTGCAAAAGTGTTTGAAATTGAAAAAGCGAACAGTATCAGGAGCATTGCTGTTTTCATCAGCACCGAACGTTTAAAGCACGGCACAAAAAAGCATACCCAATTAATAGCTGCCACTATCCTTTTTGGTAAATGTGTATTCATATAAGTAATATTTCGTTTGTCCGAACGGACAATAATGGAGGCCTTGAAAGCGTTAATTTTCAGAGAACATCATGATTGCCGTTAACCTTCATAGTACATTCTGATAAAAAAACGTTTCTCAGTATGTACCCGTAAGTGGCCGCAAATATGCGTTGTGATCGCAGAAATTAAGTATCAATTCATTGGGATGCACAAGATTCACGAATTTTGTACACGCAATACTACAAAAAATCAACCTAAAGGTTTATTTCGTTTTAATTGTTCCGAAATTGAGAGGGGGTACAGCCTTTCAGATTTTTAAAGACACGGTTGAAAGTTGCTTTCGATCCAAAACCACACTCGAATATGATCTCGTCAATACTCTTTATTTCATCATTCGTCAGTAAAAAACAAGCATGATCGATGCGTAACTTATTAATATAGTTGATAAAACTTTCGTTATGAATTCTGCTAAACAGCTGGCTGGTATAGTGGGCCGAAATTCCCAATAAGCCCGCTACTTTTTCGATCGAAAGCGAACTATCAAGGTGGATGTGGTTTTCGGTAATTAGGTTTTGTAAACGCAGGTTGTATTCGGCCAATAATTCTGTCGGAATGCCGGATTTTTCGTAAGCTGGTTCAGCCTTCTGTAACGCGACCTGCTCTGCTGAGTTGCCCTCAGCTTTTGTAATTCCTTTTATTCTTTTGTAAAGATACCTTGCAACTGACAACTGCGCACTAAGCAAAAAGCCATAGATGATGTAAAGACCGATGGTAGGAGGCATGGATTTATGCGGTAGTATGCGCGAAACCATTACTACAACGCCAAAAGACGCCATAAACAGGACCAGTATAGAGGCAACATTGATCATCCTGCTCCTGTCCCCTAATTGAGCTACTGTTTTTTTTGAACTTGTAGAATAAATGGCCCAGCCTCCGTAACTCAAGAGAGAGAGGCCCTGGCATATTCCAAGAACAAAATAGTATTTCCACCGAAACTGCTCCCTTAATAAGGGGTCAGACAACAATACAATGAACGCAATCCAGAAGATAGGGATAGGCATGAGATGAAAAAGGATGCGTTTTCGCATTTTTTTATCCATCTCCCTTATTGAGGTAATAATCCCATGGTATAACAACGGGCCATAACCCAGGGCAAATGGTGCACCTGCATCTACAAACCGGATATCGCCGAAAAAATTAATGGCTATCGCCGTATAGCAAACATGACTGATAGAGTAGAAATGGTAAACCTGCAGTACTTTAAGAAAACTCTCCTTGGCACCCAGCCTGTGGATCAGGATTAATGAAGCAAGCGCAAGCAAAAATATAAGCGATAAAAGTATATTCATGATTTCAGCAGATTGCTACCTACACATTTTGTTTAACCGAACTCCTATACTCTTTTGGAGTCACCCCTACAATCTCCTTAAAGTATTTGTTAAATGCACTTTTCGACTTAAACCCACATTCATAGCTGAGTATTTCTATCTTTAAATCCAAATCTGCTTCAAGTTTTACTTTGGCATGTTGAATACGGAGCTCTGCCAATAGCTGATAAAAATTCTTATCATAAAAAACCTTCAAAACGTTGGTTAGCTGAAACCGGGGAATGCCCGTTTCATCGGCAAGCACTGCAAGTGAGAACTCCGGATCACAAAAGAGATCAGCATTGGATAACACGGCATTAACTTTTTCAAAGTAGACATTCTTCTCACCGGTTTCATGACCGAAAAAATCAACTGGTGTAACCGTTTCGTGCAGCTTCAAATTCAAACCTCCATCCCTGATGTGGGTCCTGATGAAGTTGCCGATCATCAGCCAACCCATGAACAGCAACAAATTGATGAGCAGATTTACATCAAATCCATTCAAAATCTTTGGAAATACAAACTGGCGGATGAGAATGAAAACTATTAATATTGAAATAAAAATGCTAAAATAGAAGAAATTCATCAAAAACATTTCGTCTCTGGCAACCTTCTCCTTTTTTGTCAGTGTAATGAGTGGAAAAATACTATGTCCAGCCATCGAGATGATCATCGCCAAAAAATAAAACAGGTAATAATAATCAAGATAGTCTCTTTTCAGATTCAACATCGCCCATGGTGTCTTCAAACACAGGTATATTAAACTCAATAATGCAAAAAATATAATATTTAATACAAAAAAGATGGTGAACGCAGGCTTTTTCTGCAGACTGAGATAGGCACAACATGCCAAAGGGCCATATAAAACTGCTACCGGTAATCCAGATTCGAGTTGAATTAACACCAGATGAACAAGTGCTACCACGAAAATAGCTATAATGAAATATATAAATTTGTCGCTGGAGGTTTCCAACCACTGGATTTTTTGCTTATTCCCTACAGACCATAGATCAGGGCTTTTATCAACGGACACAGCTAATAGTTAAGAAAATAATTAGGTAACGACGACTTATTTGATATTATCGGACGAATTTACTTACATTTCTCCTTATTAACAATATTTAATTAAAAACGCCTAAAAATACTGAAAGACAACAACATCATCACAAAAAATTGTTGCACATTTCTAAGCAATACAGGTAAATTAAACCAGGTAAAAGCATATCGACTATACAGATTAATATAAAAATAGACATCCAATAATTACAATTTTGGCAAACTTTTTTTTGCTTGGCTAGTTTGGTTTTTGGTACTTTAGACAAAAATTATATCGAGATTAGGGTATGGTCATCCGTTAGCAATGGTAACATTACAATTTGAACATGAATCCGCAAAATAGCAATGCAAATCAAGAGGGCTCAAACAAAAGCCCAAACGCAAAAAACCGGGATTCAGAGACTGGCCTAAACCAACCGTCGTCAACACTATTGCTCAATGCGATCCCACAACAGATCTGGACAGCGGATACATCCGGAGAAATCAATTATGTAAATGATACCGTTTGCCGTGATTTTGGTCAATCCAGAGAAACGGTTTTAGCTTATGGCTGGACTGCGTTTGTGCACAAAGATGATTTGGCAACAAGCATCAACTCGTGGAAGGCGTCACTTGAAAGCGGCAAGGAATATACAAACGAGTTCCGTCTTCTTTTTTCTGATGGTAATTATTACTGGCATCTAGCGATCGCCAGACTAGTAAGACAGGAAGGTAAATCAGATATCTGGGTGGGCACCAATACAAATATCCACTTACAGAAAACCAGTGAGGCGAGAAAAGATGAATTTATCTCTATAGCAAGCCACGAATTAAAAACTCCGCTAACTACAAGTAAGGGGTTTCACCAGCTGCTCTTGCGAATGGTTGGAGAAGGAAAAATAAAAACCTATCTGGAGCGATCAGCCGGGCAGCTCACCCGCCTGGAAAAATTGATTGCAGATCTGCTTGACGTAAGTAAGATCAATGCGGGAAAAATGATCTTTGACTCAAAAACGTTTAATTTCTCAGCTATGCTTACTGATGTTGTTGCGGAAATGCGTCAAATCTATCCTTCCCATCAGTTACTATTAGTGGCCGAAAACAATATTAGCTTTACCGGTGACCAGTTCAGACTGGAGCAGGTTGTCCATAATTTTATTTCCAATGCAGTGAAATATTCTCCTGATGCCAAAACGGTTGAAATCAGCGCCCGGATAATTGATGAGAACATCATCGTATCGGTCAAAGATTATGGCATCGGGATAAAGTCTAAACACCTTAAGCAGTTATTCGAACGCTACTACAGGGCCGATAATTCTTCTACTCGGTTTAACGGGCTTGGACTTGGCCTTTATATTTCCGCTGATATTATAAAACGTCATGGAGGAAGCTTCTGGATAGAAAGCTCGTTTGGTAATGGCGCTACGTTTTCCTTCAAATTACCTTTGATCAGCAGCGGTTCGGCAGATCCGGATATACGCACTAAAAGCTATTACAGGGATAAGCACCTGAGCATAACCTGTCCGGTGGGAAGTGATATCATGTATGTGGAATGGACAGGGTACCAGGATATGAATACCGTCAAACGCGGAGGCTCCCTTATGATTGAGTATTTAAAGGAAAATAGGCGGAGCAAGGTATTTAATGACAACCGACTGGTTCCCGGAACGTGGTCTGAAGCATCAGACTGGGCTGCCAACATCTGGTTGCCTTTGATGGAGCTCGCGGGCTTAAAATTTTTCGCCTGGATATTGTCAGAAAGTGCATTCAGCCAACTATCGGCGCAGAAGAGTGTAGAAAATGAGGAAAAGCATTCTGAAATCGTATTTTTCACACAGGCAGAGGAAGGGCTGAAATGGCTGGAAGAAAAATCAACTTTCCAACCAGACGTAGACATTTAAGATCCATTGAAATCACTAAAAGATACTAAAAAATTTAAATCAATGATCTGCGGCTTTATAGTTATTCAACCCCGACTTTCTGACCAGCAATGGATCAATACTATATATGCAGAATAATTATTTCCAAGCATATAATTGAGTTACCTCGATAGGAAAAACGCTAAGGGGCTTCATCCAGAAGTATTTTATCGACAATTTACGGTATGCCCGTAGGTACCAGTAGTTTTAGGTGATATGAAGGGAATACCCAGATCGGCCGAACGCAGTATGAGCAATGCCCCCATAAAAAACATAAACCAGGGAATAAGTTTATTGGTATTAAAGCGGATGTATTTCTTGAGGAAAATCCCGCCTAACGAAATCATGAGCATCAGTGGGGCGGTACCCAATCCAAAGAGGAACATAAAAGTACCACCAGATTTAATACTACCAGTATTTAACGCAGTTGCAAGTGCCAGATAAACCATCCCGCAGGGGATGATGCCATTAAGCATTCCGACAAACAATCCCCACAATGGCAAATTGAATACTTTTCCCATAAGTCTGCTCAGCGGATTGAGCGCCTTTAACTGAAGCTTTGAAAACCTATTTCTATAAGCAGCGTTAAACTGTAGCGCTGTAAATAAAATCAGTATCGAACCGATTAAGATACTCAGCATTTTCTGATCGCTAAAAATGCGGATACTGCTCCCTAAAGCACCCACCAACAATCCTAACACAGTGTACACGGCAATTCTGCCAAATTGGTACAACAAAAGCTGAAATCCACTTTGCAAGAAATTCTGCTTCGTGAATGGCATACCCAGCATAATTGGCCCGCACATTACGGCGCAATGAAGGCTTCCGAAAAGCCCCATCAAAAATGCCAATGGTAAAAAATCCATCATAGGGTAATGTTATTTTTAAACAGATAATCTTTTCCTGAGGAGTGCCACTGGAGGTTTAAAAACCACATTCCCTTGGGCATTTTAGTTTTATCAACCAGAATAAGATTCGCTGTTCCTGAGGTCTGTCCCTTTAACTTAACATCATCGTTGCTATTGGCAGGCCGCATTAAAACAAGATCGTATTTTGCACTATCTTTTACCTGAATGATAATCTGAGTTTTTGTAATGGTAATTTTGGGACTGGCATTATCGTCTATAACGTTCACTTTGGCCTTGTATTCTGCATTATAATTGATTCCCTTTTCGTAATAATTCTCTTCTATCAGGGCATCTCTTCCATGTACATGGAACATGTAAATAACCATCCCCACAATAAACATCATGAATACAATCATGCCCAACACTATTTTTGTTCCCCAGTTCATAGCTCTTTTTTTAGTTTTGAATGAGTGAATTTTGAATGAGTGATTGTTTACATGCAAATATCATTTCCGCCCCTTCAATCATTCAAAATTCAATCATTCTATCATTCACTTCACTCATTCTCTAATTCAATCCTCAATTCCTTCCGGTTGCGCGAAAAAACTTGTAGTTGCGGTGCTTAAAACTTTTCCATTGGCAATAATTTCGAAAACAGCATCGGTTTTATATTTTTTAATGGAATTATTTTTCCTGATCAGAAAAAAAGTAAGGTGTACCGAACCTTCTTTTGGTAAAATATCAGCTTTTTGGATGAAATTAATTTCGTCTCCCTTTTCCTTCGATCTGAATGTAAACTTTACCGCCTTATTGGTTTTGTTGATCAGTTCTGCATTATAAAGATTGCTCGTTTTATCTGTTCCCCTGCTCTGGTATAATGTACCGCTTGCTCTTAATACCGTGGTCTGGATATCTTCTCTTTTATAGATCAGTGAAGAAAAAACCATCAGTACCACAAACAGTACCGCAGCGTAACCGTAAGCTTTTAAGCCAATTTTATAGGGTTTACGTTCCTTAATAAAATCCTGATTAAAAAAACCGATCAGATTTTTGGGCCTGTTTATTTTAAGCATCACCTCGTTACATGAATCGATACAGGCCGTACAGTTTACACATTCGAGCTGCGTACCTTCGCGGATATCGATACCCGTGGGGCAAACCTGCACGCAAAGTCCACAATCTATACAGTCGCCGGCTGTTAACTCATTAGCATTTTTTTGAAGATGCCCACGTGGTTCGCCTCTGGTAAAATCATAGGCTACTACCAAACTTTGGTTATCTAACAAAACGCCCTGTAACCTGCCGTACGGACAGATTACCGTACACACCACTTCGCGTACATAGGTAAATACCCCATAGAAAATAAATGTAAACAGCCAGATGGATACAAAGCCAGAAATATGGCCTGAAACGGGCTCCGTTATAATGTTAAAGAGTACATCAGAACCGATCATATAAGCAAGAAAAGTATTCGCAATGGCAAAAGAAATCACCAGAAAGATGAAATGTTTACTGCCTTTTTTGAATATTTTCTCCGCGGTCCAACCTGCTTCGTCTAGTTTCTTTTGTTTGTTGGCATCTCCTTCGATCCAGTATTCAATCCTACGGAAAACCATTTCCATAAAAATTGTCTGTGGGCAGGCCCATCCGCACCACAACCTGCCCAACACTACCGTAAAGCACACAATGAACATGATAAAAATGAGCATTGCAAGGGCAAAGAGGTAAAAATCCTGCGGGGTAAAAATCAATCCAAAGAATACAAATTTTCTTTCTATAAAATTGAGCAGTACCAGTTGCTCACCATTAAGTTTTAAAAACGGGCAAGAGAATAAAAACAGCAGCAGCACATAACTTACCCATTTCCGGTAGGTATATAACCTGCCTGATGGCTGTTTGGGATAGATAAAATTTCTGCCCCGGTCTTTATTTTCTTTTTTATTTTTTGGTAACATTGCCCTGGTTTACACTGTCTGTTACTGCTTTCACCTCATTGTCTTTTAAATCTTTCGCTTCGTATTTTTCACCCTGTGGTGCTTTAGCTCCTGCAGGATTACTTCCTTTTAGCGATAAAATAAAGTTGGTAACTGCACTGATCTGTTTTGGATTTAAGTTTTTCTCCCAACTGATCATCCCCTTTTCAGGAATACCATATTTAATGGTTTTGAATACATTATTAATGCTTCCACCATGTAACCAGTATTCGTCGGTTAAATTTGGCCCGATGATGCCCTGACCTTTATCGCCATGACAAACCACGCAGTTTGTAGTGAAAACAGTTTTGCCTTCTTCCAGCACTGTTGGTGTATTATCAAACTTCACCGAGTTTTCATCAATGGTATTGGCCGATTTTTCGAGGTAGGCTGTTTTTTCTATCTTCGCCCTGGCCATTTCATTTTCGTATTCTTGATCCTGCAGGTCTCCATAACCACCAATGTGGTAATAAAAAAGATATGCCGCAGCAAAAATCATTGTACCATAGAAAAGGAAGTTAAACCAGGCCGGCACTGGGTTATCGAGCTCTTTAATGCCATCGTAAGCATGATCGATTACCAGATCCTTTTCTTCTTCAATTGGCCTTAAGCTTAAAAGTTTTGTCCAGATTGAAGGTTTAACAGGTTGTTGCTTTAACCAGCTATCGTAATCCAAAACCGGCTCTTTTACCGGCTTGGTGTATGGTGTAGGATTTAACTGCTCCTGATACATTACCTTGAATGCATTTAACAGGGTTACTGAAACAACAAGAAGCACAACTGCAAAAAGCAAGAGGATTATAATCAGTATTTCCGACTGGTTTAGCCCCAAGCCTGCCTGAGCAGGTGTTACGGTTTCTGCGGCTTTCTCATCCGCAGCAAAGGCTGTAATTGAGATGAACAGGAATAATAACAATAGTTTAATCTTCTTCATATGCATTAGGTTGATTGTCTTGAATGGGAAGCTGGCTCATCACTTCTATATGTTTTTTATTTAGTTTGAGCAGGTAAATACCCACGATTACAAAAAACACCATGAACATGAGCAGTGAGGCGATGAGGTATAATTCGCCACCGGCTAAATCTTTGATCTGGTTGAACATATTTTATTGATTTGAAGGAATGGTTTCTTTATTGGCTTTGATATCGGTACCTAAACGTTGCAGGTAAGCAATAATGGCTACTATTTCCCTGTCGCTTTTAACCTTAATGTTATTCTGTTTTAGGTCGAGTGTAATCTTTTCGGCCTGAGCTTTTAAATCATCGTTGGCACGTTTATCATAACCATCAGGATAAGGAACGCCCAATGTTTGCATGGCCCTGATCTTGCTGGCTGTAGTTGTAATATCCAGTTTTTGTTCGATGAGCCAGGCGTAAGGCGGCATAATACTTCCCGGCGACATTGAAGTAGGATCGACCAGGTGATTGTAATGCCAGGCATCAGAATATTTCCCGCCTATGCGATGAAGATCAGGCCCGGTACGTTTACTGCCCCATAAAAACGGGTGATCGTAAACAAACTCTCCGGCTTTACTATATTCTCCATATCGCTCTGTTTCTGAGCGGAAAGGTCTTACCGTTTGCGAATGGCAGTTTACGCAACCTTCTCGGATGTACAGATCTCTTCCCTGAAGTTCGAGTGCTGAATAAGGTTTTACGCTCGCTATAGTTGGAACATTGGATTGAATGGTAAAAGTGGGCATCATTTCTACCATCCCCCCAATAAGGATAATGATGAGCGAGAGCACCATAAATTTCATTGGCTTACGTTCCAGAACCCTGTGCCAGGCTTTATCTGCGGGAGAGGTTTCAATAATAATTTTGGTTAAAGGCATGGCCTCAGCAGGTTCGTTGGCAAGCAATTTAGCGCCCACCATGGTTTTGGCCAGGTTATAAGTCATGGCAATTACCCCTATTAAATACAGTGCACCACCAATTGAACGTAAAACATGCATCGGGATAATCTGCAGTGTGGTGGCTAGGAAATTCGGGTACTTTAATAAACCTTCGGGCGTAAACTCTTTCCACATCAGCCCCTGCGTAAAACCTGCCCAATACATCGGCACGGCATAAAAAAGGATCCCCAAAGTACCTATCCAAAAGTGGAAACCGGCAAGCTTTTTAGAGTATAATTCTGTTTTGTAAATACGCGGAATTAACCAGTACAGTACACCAAAAGTTAAAAAACCGTTCCAGCCCAAAGCACCAACGTGTACGTGTGCTACAATCCAATCGGTAAAATGTGCTACCCCATTAATCTGTTTTAAAGATAATAACGGACCTTCGAAGGTGGCCATGCCATAAGCGGTAAGGGCAACCACCATAAATTTAAGGGTTACATCTTCCCTTACCTTATCCCAGGCGCCGCGCAAGGTTAACAAACCATTAATCATACCGCCCCAGCTTGGCGCAATTAGCATGATCGAAAAGGCAACACCTAATGATTGTGCCCAACCGGGCAATGAAGTATATAATAAATGGTGCGGGCCCGCCCAGATGTAAATAAAAATGAGCGACCAAAAATGCAGGATACTTAATTTATAAGAGTAAACGGGTCTTCCGGCCATCTTCGGCAAGAAATAATACATCATGCCCAGATAAGGCGTAGTTAGAAAAAATGCCACCGCATTATGCCCGTACCACCATTGTACCAGCGCATCCTGAACACCTGCATACACATAATAACTTTTCATGAAAGAAATGGGCAGCTCAAAAGAGTTTACGATGTGCAATACGGCTATGGTAACGAAAGTGGCAATGTAAAACCATATGGCCACATACAAATGGCGTTCTCTTCTTTTGAAAATGGTACCGAACATATTTACTCCGAATACCACCCATATGATGGTAATGGCAATATCAATCGGCCATTCGAGTTCGGCATATTCGTGCGAAGTTGTAAAACCTAATGGAAGGGTAATTACTGCCGATAAAATGATCAGCTGCCAGCCCCAAAAATGAATTTTGCTCAGCACATCGCTAAACATCCTTGCTTTTAACAAACGCTGGAGCGAATAATAAACGCCCATAAAAATGGCATTGCCCACAAAGGCGAAAATTACAGCGTTGGTGTGCAGCGGCCTGATGCGGCCAAATGTGGTGTACTGACTGCCCATGTTCATTGCGGGTTTAAACAGTTGCATGGCTGCAAGCAAGCCAACTGTCATGCCTATAATTCCCCATACCAGGGTGGCAATACCAAAGTTCCGAACAATCTTGTTATCGTAAGTAAATTTTTCTAACTGCATAATAGAAGCTGAATTTTTGTATGTTTTGTATGCCAAAGGTATCTGGCAGTAGGTGGATAAAGGGTGATAACGGTTAACTAGAAAAGTGATCTTCTTCACTTTTTTCGGCAACAACTTCATCATCGAAGAGCATGCGGATACCTGGCGTATGTACATCATCATTCTGACCGGTTTTATAAGCCCAAAAGAATGCAGCCAAAAAAATGAGTGCCATTAAAACACTGCAGCCAACCAAAAAGTAAAGGATGTTCATATCAGTTTATTTTTACGGGCAAACCACCTGGTTGCCAAAGTGGTAAAGGAGATAATGGTAACGGTACTGATGGGCATTAACACCGCGGCCACCAGAGGATAAAGTGTGCCCTGCACAGCAAAGTAAATACCAATACAGTTATACGCGATGGCTATTGCGAAGCTTGTTTTAATGATCTTCAGCCCGTCTTTACTTAACTGGATAAAATCTGGCAGATAATTTAAGGCGCTGCCTTTGAGAATGGCATCGCAGCCGGGCGTAAAATTGTTGATGTTATCCGTTAATGCGATTCCAAAATTACTTTGTTTTAGGGCTCCGGCATCGTTTAATCCATCACCCAACATCATTACTTTATTCCCACCCTGCTGAAGCTTTAAAACTGCATCTAGCTTTTGGTGCGGGCTCTGGCGGAAACTGATGGTTGTATTTTTAGTAAAAATGGCATCCAGCATCCAGCGGTCTTTATCGGTATCGCCAGATAAAACCTGCAAATTGAATCGAGAAAGTTTTAGAATCATTTGTTCCAGCCCTGGCCGCCACTGTTGCCTGATATCAAAACATCCTTTATATACATGATCGATCACAATATGCACCCCGCTTTCTCCGGCAGATGCTACTTGGACCGGCAGCATTGACAGGTGCCCAGCATAGATACTTTGGCCGTTAATTTTGGCCGTCAAACCTTTTCCTACCACCTCTTGATAATCGCTGAGCGAATAAAATCGGTCAACATTTAAGGCCTTAATAATATGCCTGCTCAAGGGATGTATCGAATTGCGCAACAATGAGGCAACAATAATCTTTTCTTCATCGGTTATCATTCCGCTAAAGATGATCTCTGCATTTTCATTACTGGTCAGCGTACCTGTTTTATCAAAAATCAGGGTATCGCATTTGGCAAGTTCTTCAACGGCATCTGTATTTTTCACATAAAAACCCTTCTTATCAAAAACCGATAAAATTGCGGATAAGGTAAATGGCGTGCTCAAAGCCAGCACGCATGGACAGGCGACAATAATTACAGCAGTAAATGCCGACCAGGCCTTGTGGCTATCGTTTTGAAGTAACCAATACCCCGTGGCGGCAAATGCAATCAGGAAAACACCCAGGCTGAAGTACTTGGCTACGCTATCGTTAAAATTCTGTTTTTCGAAATTGTTTTTATAATTATCGTTGTTCCATAAACCGGTTAAATAACTTTGCGAAACAGGTTTAATTACTTCAAGCTCTATGGCCTCGCTGGTTTGTCTGCCACCGGCATAAATAATCTCACCCAAAACTTTATGTACAGGATCAGACTCACCGGTAACAAAACTCATGTCCATCCAGGCATCACCTTTCATTAGAATGGCATCAGCCGGAACCAGCTCGCCACTCCTGATCCATAACCGGTCGCCAATCTTGACTTCGTTAATAGCAACTGGTTTTTCTTTGCCGTTTAGCAGTGTAGTTACTGCAATCGGGAAGTAGGAACGGTAATCGCGATCAAATGAAATGTGATGGTAGGTGCGCTGTTTGAGCCATTTGCCCATTAAAAGCAAAAACACCAAACCGGTTAAGGTATCGGCAAAACCCGGGCCTGTACCAAAAACAACTTCAAAAGCCGTGCGCAGGAAAAGCACCGCAATAATTAATGCTAAAGGCGTATCGAGGTTAACGTGCCTGTGTTTAAGGCTTGTTATAGCTGAGGTAAAATAATCGCGGCCGCAATAAAAAGCAGCAGGGATAGAGAACGTAAGGTTTAGCCAGCCAAAAAGCGATTGAAATTGTTGCTCGAAACCCGATAAACCAAAATACTCGGGAAAGCTAAAGAGCATAACATTGCCCATTAAAAAACCGGCAACGGCTATTTTTAACACCAAAGCTTTATCTACCGAACTGCTGTGTTCCTTTACTATATCCTGAAGACTGATTAAAGGCTCATATCCAATCTGGTTTAATGTTTCTACCAGCTTCCTTAACGAAATTTCGTCGTGATTGAAACTTATAGTCACCTGTTTTTTAAGAAAATCGATCCTCGAGCTGAATATAGCGGAGTTGATTTTATAGAGGTGTTCCAGCAACCAGATGCATGAACTGCAGTGAATGGCCGGAATGTAAAATGTAATGATGCTCGAGCTTTCATGTTTATAATCGAGCAGCTGATCGATAATTTTTGGCTCATCCAGATATTCTAAATGGCTTTCATTTTTAAATTGCCTGCCCGGGTTGTTATTGTACACATAATAATTACATAAATTATTCGCTGAAAGGATCTTGAAAACGGCCATACAACCCGCACAGCAAAAATCTTTATCTTCCGCATGATATTTTACCTTAGGCAGATCTTCGCCGCAATGATAGCAAAGGGTATGTGCTGCAGTTTTATATTGATCTTCCATTCTAGACTGTACTTAAATTGATGAGCTGAACAATTGGGTTTTGGGCTGTTTGAGCCATAGCTTCTCGTCAAAAGCCATACACACGTTCCGTAAAAAAGATCGCCCTTTGGTGGTAATCCTGATTTCTTTTTCCGTTACCCATACCAATTTGTCTTTTACTAAAGGCAACAGCCTGCCATACACAGGCTCGGGAATACCTTCGTTGTAGCTTGTATTTTCCCTGCATATCATGTTAAGGATATGTTTTCTTACCTCAAGATCTTCGCCTGTAAGGAAATGACCTTTTTCTACAGGCAATGTTGCCTGCGATATTTTATTGAGGTAGCTTTCTACCGTTTTTGGGTTTTGGGCAAAGGCTGTCCAGCTATCGCTGATGGAAGACACACCCAATCCGATAAGTAAACGGGTATGCTGATTGGTATAGCCCATAAAATTGCGATGGAGTTTCAGATCAGCCATCGCCTGGAACAATGAATCGGTTTTTAGCGCGAAATGATCCATACCAACGTCTTTATACCCAGCTTCATCCAGTAACTGCCTGCCCAGTTGGTATAAGGCAAACTTTTCATCACCAATTGGAATATCTTCTTCACTATAATGTCTCTGACCGGGCTTTAACCAGGGCACATGCGCATAACTGTAAAAGGCAATCCGGTCTGGCCGCATATCGATTACCTGTTTTATGGTGTCTGTTAATCCATTAACAGTTTGCCCTGGAAGGCCATAGATCAGATCAAAATTAACAGAGGTATAACCGATTTTCTTTGCTTCTGCCGTAACCTCAGCTACCTGTTGGGGCGTTTGAAAGCGGTTGATCAGGAACTGAACTTTTGGATCAAAGTCCTGTATCCCTAAACTTAACCTCCTAAAGCCAAGTTTGTAAAGTGTGGTTAAATGTAGTTCAGTAGTATTGGCAGGATGTGCCTCGAAAGAAAATTCTGCACCTGGTGCCAAGATTGCATGCTTCGTAATGCCATTGATGAGCATTTTGAGGTTTTCTGCACTAAAAAAAGTAGGGGTTCCGCCACCCAGGTGCAGTTCCTTTAGTTTAGGTTTCTCCCTCAAAACTTCTACATACATTTTCCATTCTGCCAGTACAGCTTTTATATATGGTACCTCTACACCGTGATTTTTTGTTATCCGGGTATTACAACCGCAATAGGTGCATAGGCTCTCGCAAAATGGAAGGTGGATATATAGACTGATCCCTTCATCTTTATGGCTTTCATAGGTGTTGGCTACATTGGCTAACCAACCATTTGCAGTGAAATTTTCAATATCCCAGTAAGGAACAGTTGGATAACTGGTGTACCTTGGTGTGGCAACATTGTATTTTTTAAGCAATGCAGAAGTTTCCATTATTTGAGCGCTTTTACGGTGGAACATTCGTTTTGACAGCAGCACGCGCTACCTACGCATTTACCCACAGCCCATTGATCGAGGTTTCTGATCACCTGTTCCATCCGCTGTTTAGCATCGGCATCACCAGATGCCAAAGGAACATTTGCTATTTTAATTCCGGCAGAACCCGCAGCTTTTAAATCGAGGTGATCTGTTTCGGAAGATGAGGTGGCAATGTATTTTATGCCCAGGGCTTTTAACCCCAGAATCATCGCCCCACTTAACTCATCGTTGTTAAAAACCAAGAGGGCCTCCTTTCCGGTTGCAAATGAAAGCGTATCGACTGTTAAACTGTTCGCAATTATGGTAATGTCGTGTTTTTTATAATTGGCCAGTACCAACCATTCCTTTTCATCGGGTTTGATGTTGTAAGCTATAGCTTTCATATACAGAGTTTATATATACAAAACTATGGTCCCGGGCAGGTGCAACAGGTGAGCATGCTTAGAGAAAAAAATGATTTTTATTACATTTTTTAGTTTGGCGTTGGGCGTTGGGGGTCGATTAACCGATGTAAACAATTTGAGTCCAGCGTTTGGCGCTAGGAGCATAGCGTAGACTAACCGATTAAACAATTTGAGCCCAGAGTTTGGCGCTAGGAGCATAGCGTAGACTAACCGATTAAACAATTTGAGCCCAGCGTTTGGCGCTAGGAGCATAGCGTAGACTAACCGATTAAACAATTTGAGCCCAGAGTTTGGCGCTAGGAGCATAGCGTAGACTAACCGATTAAACAGTTTACTGATGAATCACCCTGGGCAATGAACATAACCTATTGAATATGATCGTCATTCCCACGCAGGTGGGAATCCTAAAGCAATAAGATTACCAATCAATTACAGATTCTAAAATTGGCGTCGTCTCGACCGAAGCAAATGCGACGTGTTCCAAAGGAACTCCTTTGGAGGAGAAGTCTTTGGACTATGCCTTATATCCTGCTGAACTTATTTCAGCAGCTATAGATTAAAGATTCTTCACTGCGTTCAGAATGACAGGCTAAACAATTAAACACTAACCACTTAGCAATGAGTAAATTACTGTTTAATGTTTCTGAGTTTTTCGATCGAGCGGATATTTATGGCATTACCTGTTTTATCGATCAGTTTTTCATCTTTAAAATCAGCAAGCATTCGGCTTACGGTTTCGCTGGCTGTACCTACCAATGCAGCAAGGTCATCACGAGAAATCCGGATGGTACAGCTGTCTTCAACACCGTCTCCAAATTTAGCCGCTACTTGCAGCAATGCTTCTGCCACACGCTTTCTTACCGAAGAGTAGGCGAGTTGAAGCATCTGCTTTCCTTTATCGCGCACATTTCCTGATAGCAAAGCGATAAATTTTTTGGATACGGCCTGATGGTTGAGCAGGTACTCCATAAAATCTGTTTTGGGGATCTGGATAATGTCTGATTCGGTTAAAGTTGCAGCATTATCGGCATACACTTCCCCGTTGCACAAACTTTCGTACCCAAAAAAATCGCCGTCATGATACAGATTGGAAGAAAGTTCCCTGCCATCTTTGAAACGTTTATATGTTTTTACCTGCCCTTTAACCAAATAATACAAATGGCTAGGTTCATCCCCTTCCACATAAATGATCTGCTTGTTGCCAATTGGTCTTAATTTGCCCTTTTTACGAAGCTCATCCATGACCGTTTCACTGTTGCCTGCACTTGAATTAAAGCCAGCTGACTGTTGTTTCTTTTTAAACCTGCTTTCTATGGCCTTAAAAAGTTCTATATCATCAAACGGTTTGGTGAGGTAATCATCTGCACCCATTTCCATTCCTTTTCGCATGTCTGCCCGCTCGGTTTTTGCCGTAATGAAGATAAAAGGGATATTGGCCGTTTTTTGGTTTTTGTTCAGTAGGTATAGTACACCATAACCATCAAGTTCTGGCATCATGATATCACAAAGAATCACATCAGGCAAATGGTTCAGAGCCATTTCTACACCGAGTTTACCATGTTTGGCGGTAAAAGTCTGGTAACCTGCCAGATCAAGCACCTCAGCTGTACTTTCCCTTATGTCGTCATTATCTTCAATAATCAAAACTTTCTTGTTCATGGAGATTGGGTGTTTAATTATAAATTATTTACCGGGCGCAAAGGTGAGTGTAAAAGTGGTACCTGAGTTTTGTTCGCTCTGGCAGGCTACGGTACCATTCATCAGACCTACATATCTTTTTACAATGTTCAGGCCTAAACCAGTGCCAGGGATGTCGCCCGTATTGTGTGCCCTGAAAAATGGTTCGAACAGATTTTGCTGATCTATTTTTGGAATTCCGATTCCATTGTCTTTCACCTCCAAAATGAGTTCATCATCTTTTAAAATAGAATTGAACTGGATCAAGGTATCTGCTCCAGAGTATTTTATCGAATTGGAAATCAGGTTAATGACACAGTTTTTCAACAGGTTCGGATCGAGGTAAACTTCGGCGGTTGTACCGGTGTGCTCGTAAATAATGTGCTGGTTCTCTTTGGTCATCATCTGCATTTCTTCAGCTATTTCTTCAGCAAAACTGATGATATTGAAAGATTGTGCCGATGCTTCCACTTTTCCTGCTTCAAGTTTTTCCAATGAAAGGAAGTCGTTCAGGATCGTAGTGAGGTTGTTGATCGAATTTTTGATTTTCAGTGTATGTTTTTCTACACTGGCCACATCATGCCTGGAGGTATATTTATCGATTAAGGAAGCCGATAATTGTATCGAACTGAGTGGTGTTCTAAACTCATGCGAGGCCATAGAAACAAACCTTGTTTTGAGCTGATTGAGTTCTTTCTCTTTCTGAAAAAGCGCCTGCATATTTTCTTTGGCCATTTCGAGTTCGGATACCAGCTTTACCAGATCGTGTGTGCGTTCCTTGATCTTGACCTCTAATTTTTCGGTATAGCTTCTGATCTGCTCTTCATTGGCCTTTTCTTTACTCAGATCGTGGATAAAACCGGTATAAATTTTACGGTCGCTAAATTTTACTTCGCTTACCCCCAGCCTGAAAGGAAAAACCGAGCCATCTTTGCGCTTGCCAGAAACTTCTCTTCCAATCCCTATAATGTGTTTCTGCCCCGTATGTTCATATCTGGATAAGTAGCCATCATGGCGCGAATGATCAGGTTCTGGCATTAACACCGATACGTTTTTTCCAACCAGTTCTGCTCTGCCATAACCAAAAAGCTCAAGTGCAGCCGGGTTTAAATGTTCTATAATCCCTTTATCATCAATGGTTATAATCCCATCAATGGCATTTTCAATAATGGCATCTAAAAATTTCGATCTATCCATGTAATACATCAGTATATCCTCGTAAATATAGAAAAGTTATTTGCGATCTTTTTTCTCTTATTCAACAATCAATCCGTCCAGTTTGTCTTTCGACTTCGCCAGCTGTTCATATAATCCTTTTAATTCCCCGGAAGCCTGATCTGCAACCTCGGCAAAAAGATTTTTATAATAATTAATCCCTTCAGCCAATTGGAGTTTAAATGCGTTTAACTGCTTCCTTTTTTTATCGCTAAAATGTTGAAGCTGTTGTTTAATGTCTTCCTGAAGATAATCGATATAAAGATTGAGTTCTTTGATGAATATATGTGGCCGTTCTACCTGCCTCAACAAGTTAATTTTCCCGTAAATATGGCCAACCATTTCATCAAATGAATATACATCAGAAAAATAGGCCATGTTTGGCCCCGGACAAATGGCTACTGCGGTGCTTTCTTTGGGTTTGGCCATATTATATTTGAGATAGGTAGCGGCGCATAAGCCCTCACAAAGGCAAACTTTTTCGGTTACCAGATTAAACTGCTTTTGATATTCGCCTGCGGATAGGCCGGCAGTTTTAAGACTTTTGATTTTTAAGTGCTGATATTCGCGGGATGCCGTACAGATGGCCTGCTCAGTAAATTCGGTATTGTTGCAAAGGTATTTTTTGGTACATGGGCTTCCCGGCCTGCCCTTTTCAATCCGCTCGGCACGTTGGCGTTCTATTGTACTGTTTTTAAAATTATTAAACTGAATACCCAGCGGAGAGGCTCCACTCAGGTAAAAATCGCTTTCTGTTGAACTGGCCAATTGCGCCAATGTTTCGGCATCTACATTCGTTACTTCGGGTACCAATAGGAACGGGCTTCCCCAACCTGTGGCATCGAGATTGTAGTGTTGAAGGAGGAAATCGTGTTCTGCAGCCGTACCAATCCCACCCTGAACACTTACCCGCTGTTTGGGCTGTTTTTCTGTTGGGATTCCCTTTTGCACTAAAGCAGATTGGTACATGTTAAAAAGCTCAGCAAGCATATCGTTTTTTTTGAGCTTAAATTCTTCCAAAATTGGGCCCAGTAAATAGCCTTCTGTTGCAAATGCATGGCCACCACAGTTTAAGCCCGACTCTATCCTGAATTCTGAAACCCATAAACCCTTTTTTGCCAAAAATTTAGCCTGGATCAGTGCCGATCTGAAGTCGCTAACCTTTAAGATGATTTTCTTTTTCAGCTTGCCATTTTCATCAGGAAAAAAGTCTTCAAAATTTTCCATATAGCTGTATAATTTCGGGTTCATGCCGGCAGAGAGTACAACAGAGGCGTTCAGCTTACTTTCCGCAAAACCACGGAGTGCACTTAAGGCATCGGTATTGAGATCGCCAGTGTATTGGTCATCTACATAATTCATTTTATCTACCTTGGCCATAATATTCACATCAATAGCCCCCATCCGCATTGCATTTTTTAAAAGCGCCTGGAAGGTCTGCTTGGTTTCACCTTCGGGATAGTCCAGCATCAGTTCGTAACCATGTTTTAATTTAGACCTATCAGGAAGTAGTTCGAAATAACGGCATATATCATTTCCGGCACTAAAATCCTGTTTTTTTAAGGCTTTAAAATCGTCGGTTATCGTTTCCAGCAAAAAATTGAGGTATGCAGTGATGCGTCTACTCCGGCAGTCAGCTGCTCCTTTTGGAATCGCTTCGAAATGAACCGCCCGGTTTTTTGAATGATAAGCCCGCATGCGCTCGATCAGTTCATCATCAACAATAGACAGCACTGATGAAATACCGTACCTGGCAACTTTTAATGGCGTATCAATAGAATAGCCGAGGCCTAATACAGGGATATGGAATGAATGTGGCATGGTGTTTCGTAATAATGTTTGGCCTTTTACAATAAAAAGCCGATGATTTCGACAGCAAAACTATTATAGTTGAACTGGTCTGGAGATGATGCCTGTCAAAACGAAAAGTGAGTGAGGTCACTTTTTAACGTTTTATAATACCAAACTTGACATACTATTATAGCAGGCCCCATTCGCTTAGCAGGCGAAATATTCAATACCCTTAATATCAAAATCGATTACTGAGTTCCTTTTCGCGATTATAAATTTCCATACCATCTCCATTATCGCAATCCACATTACGGTAATCTGCATTACGATAATTCAATATAAGTTTTTTCCTAAATTATTAGTGTGGTTATTTTTATCATTGTCGTAGTATTTCGCATATAGTATGCCCTTTCGTAAGCCATAAATTTTATTAGCAAAAATACAGTGGTTGAATTAACTTGCAATTGATGTAGATTTGGATGATTGAGGCAGTTTTCCCTAAAACCGTCTTTGAAGGCTGATTTTTCATCTGCTGCAGCAATTTTATCGTAGGTAGGAAGGATTGCTTTCCCGAAAAGTCGGGACAGCCTGTCGTTGCTCTCCCAACGATATCACATTTTGGAATCTGTTATTTCTGTCAATCAACACTATCGTTTACCTCGAATCTACCTGTTTTAAGATGAAAGATAATTTTGAACACGATAAGATCTTCATCATAAGTATCTTTTTTGCCAGTTCCATGCGATGGTTGCTCCGAAGGTGTACTGGTTAAAGGCATCATCCGATGGATAATTCCCTGAAGGGCTCTTTGTTTTTCTGCAGCATCCGTAATTTCTTCAAACTTGCCCCAGCACACCACACTTTTCCAGTTATAAGTATCGCGGATCTGATCGGTCTGAAAGCATACCTGAGGGTTACTTTTCATCATCCTGATTTTTTGCCCCGGAGCAGAATGGGCGTAGACCATGCCGCTGCTGTACACATAATTAATGGGCACAATGTAACTCAGCCCATGAGCATGGCAGGCCAAACGGCCAATATATTGTTCCTTAAGGAGCTTTTCTATATCCTCTTCTTCTAGTTTTCCTAACATCTTACAAAAATTATATTTATTATAAATCAAGCTCCCGCAATATCCAAAACAATCCGGCCATCAATCTCGCCCTTTTTCATTTGATCGAACACATTATTGATATCTTCCAGTTTTGCTGATTTAACCTGCGCCCTTACCTTTCCATCTACCGCAAATTCGATCGCTTCCTGCATATCCTTTCTTGTGCCGACAATAGAACCCCTGATGGTTATCCTGTTCAACACGGTATCGAATATGGGAAGGTCGAAACTGCCCGGAGGTAGTCCGTTTAGGGATAAGGTGCCTTTTCTGCGCAATGCCGAAAGCCCTTGACTAAAAGCAACAGGTGTTACTGCCGTAACCAATACGCCGTGCATACCCCCGGTTTGTTTTTTAAGAAATTCACCTGGGTCATGCTCAAGCGCATTAACAACAATGTCTGCACCGAGTTTTCTGGCCATCTCCAGTTTATCGTTTGCAATGTCAATCGCGGCAACCTGAAAGCCCATGGCCTTTGCATACTGAACCCCAAGATGGCCGAGCCCGCCAATACCAGATATGGCTACCCACTCACCTGCTTTTGCATCGGTTTCTTTTAAACCTTTGTATACGGTAACCCCGGCACAGATAATCGGCGCCATTTCTGCAAAATTTACGTGCGAAGGAAAATGCGCAACATACCTGGAATCGGCAATGACATATTCTGCAAAACCTCCATCAACACTATAGCCTCCATTTTGCTGCTCATAGCATAATGTTTCCCAACCGGTTAAGCAGAACTCGCAACAGCCACATGCACTATATAACCAAGGCACACCAACCACATCTCCTTCCTTAACAGTTTTAACATCATGTCCCATTGCCGCTACCAGTCCAATGGCTTCGTGGCCTGGCACCAATGGCATTTTTGATTTTACCGGCCAGTCTCCATTACAGGCATGCAGATCGGTATGGCATACCCCGCATGAAATTACCTTAACCAAAATCTCATATTGATTGAGTGGTCTAACCGGAAGTTCTTCTATGGCCAGTGGTCCTCCATATTCATGGATAACTGCGGCTTTCATTGTTTTAGGATACATATATGCTGTTTTACAATAGATTTTTAATAATTGAATTTTATCTGGTGATGAATTATTACATCGGAATGTTGTGTGATGGCGGTAAAACCAAAAGCGGGATCTGAATATGATCTGACATGTTCAGGGTATAGCTGCCTTTAAGCAGGCGATGAAAAAAACCGTGTTTTCGATGCACCATGGTCAGGATATCGATCTGTCCGTTTTCTACGATCCAATCTAAACCATCCTTAATCTGTTCACTGTTTATATGCCTATGGTAAATATTTCTATAGTTGACCCGATCGGCAACCCGGTTTAAAAAATCTTCGGTTGTATGCTTATAAGCTTCTGGTTCTGATTTTGAACTACCGGTATGTGTAATGAGTATATCGGCATTAAAAGGTTTTGCAAATTCGGCAAGTGTACATAAAACAGGGATATCACTATGGCTAAAATCTGTGGCAAAAGCAATTTTTTTAGGTTTCTTAAACCTATACCCTGCAGGGATAAGCAAAACAGGTATTTCCTCCCCGATAATTTTTCTGGCAACACTGCCCACAAGCGTTTTGGTTAACTTATCTGCATGGTTCAATCCGGCCACAACGAGGTTCATTTTACACTCGGTAAAATACTTGCTAACCTCTTGTTCAACCTCGCCACGAACAGTTCTCCCAAACACCTCTGCTTTAAAACCAAGCTCATGATGGGCTTTTTTATATTTTTCTTCCACCTTTTCGACCATTTTGTCCAAGGCTTTTTTAGCATTGTCTTCTATAAGCTTATATTCTTCAAGTGGCCATACCAGAGATGCCGCAGCGGGAGAAAACTCCGGAACCTGAAAAACATTTAACAGTTCTACCCGGGCACCAATACCATGGGCCAGATCTGTTGCATAATCGGCTGCGTTCTCTGCCGTTGCAGAGAAATCAACAGGTACCAGGATTTTTTTCATAATGGGTCTTTTTTGATCGGTATAAAGTTTGTAAAAAGCCTATGTTAAAAATATGAGCCCCATCAGTTATTAAAATGATTTTCCCGGTGTTACCATTTAAGTGCCCGATCATTATGATGATAGGCTAAAGAAATATTTAGACTAATTATCATTACCACAAAAAATGATTAAATCAGCATGCTTTCCGTAATTTTAATGTTTCAAATTATCCCATTATACAAAATGAGTGTCCATATAGGCTTAATGATCTGGAAGGAAATGAAGCAGAAAGATATCTCTGTTTCAGACATTGCCGCCGCCCTTGAGATCAGCAAAACAAAAACGCAGGAGATGCTGAATACCGCAACTATCGATATTCTTACTTTGGTCCGCGTGAGTGAAATCCTGAACTATAATTTTTTCAGCTATTACGAAAGTGGAAAGGTTTTCTCGAAGATGGAGTTACAGGAGAAACAAAGACTTGCAGCAGAAGTAGACCGTTTGAAGGCTTTACTTAACGAAAAGAACAAAGCCCTCGAACTTCAGGAAAGGTTAAATAAGATTCAGCTCAGCACGATTTCACTGTTGGAAAAAGGGCAGTTTAGATAAATACACTAAAACACCTGAATTACCCTGCCTTCCATTTTTAAAACGAAAGCCACAACCAGTTGACCTTTGGCCTGAATAAGCCTGCCTATTTTTTTGGAGGAATGAGCTGAAAATCAGAAAAATTAATGGCTTGTTGTCTTATCAGCTCGATAGTGCCTCGTTTAACATTTATCCGATACCAGATTTATCATAAGGCCTAAGATTGGAGACCTGGGCCTGCGTCCCAAAGCTATACAAACTCGCAATTGCTACCCTTAGGGCAACAACCGGAGTAAATTTATTTTTCATGATTTAATCTTAGTGATGAACTGCTATTTTGCTACTGATGCCTTAACATAATCGAACTCGAACCGGACAACGAGGTTATTACCCACTTTCATCGGGCCAGGCATAAAACTTGGTGGTTCAATACCATAGTCGCTTAGCATTAATTTTTCGCTGCCATGGCAACTAATGGAACCATCTGCATTTACCAAAGCCATTACCTTCATTGAAAGGCTCTGTGTTTTCCCGGCAATGGTCAGAATTCCTGATGTCTGGATAGAATACCTTTTTGCCTGTACCATGGTAACTGTTGCAAAAGTGAGCTGATAGCTTATCTTAGGAAACTCAGTTGCGTTAAGCGTTTTATAGGTACGGTCGTCCATAGCAGATTTTCCGCTTTTGAGGCTCTTTGCCGTCAGGGTAAATTTTAGGGCTGTTACGTCCGTCATTTCACCACGGGCATTGAAATTAAATGTACCTGTGCTTTCGAACTGTTTGGATGTTATCGACCAATCGCGAACATTGGATGTGCCCATTACCTTAACTGAATTGCTGGCTGTTTGCGAAAGCTGATATGTTGTTTGCGCCACTGTTACCAGCGGGAAGAGCATAAACAATAGGGTGATAGGTCTGATTTTTTTCTGGAATATGTTAAATATTTTCATAGCAGGTTATTGGATTAAACTGTTTATCAAACCTACCCTGTTCTGCCGTCAAATTTTGTGAGGCGCACCAGATTGAAAACTGATGATCATCACTTTTCAACCACATCAACATCTTGAAAATCAACAATAATTTATAAAAAGGGCTTTTCGGCTAAAGCTCACTTGGTTCCGCACCAAACTGTAGCATCAACATTGGTAAGCCAAAGTTCCTCATGGGTACGTTCATCTCATAAACCGCACCGTTCTACTTAAATCCGGCCTAACAAATTTTTCGGGCCGCTAGGACTAAAAAAACACCCCGTCTTGCGAAAACCCCTCCGAAAGAGGGGAATCGCATACGTGAAAGACCAATATAATTAAATGTCATTTATATTGATTTTTTTAAAATAAATTACCCACTCAGGATGACAACTATAAAATCAATTCATTTTCAGCGAATCATTTCCCTGATGAATGATCTTTTAGAAATGAACTACCGGTCCAGGCTTTCTGAGCGGTCCAGGGTGCGGCTGCTTCTGTCCAAAATGCATTGTTGGCGGGTAACCCTAATGGCAAAAATCCAAGAGTCGCCATATAAAGGCTTCCGGTACAGGTATATGGATCGGCGATTTCTGGCTGGTGGCCGTTAAAGCCTAAAACCAACCATCCCTGCGCATCAAAATTTTGATCTCCAGCGTACATATTTTCGAATACTTTGGTCAACGCACAACGCACTTGCGCCGGACTTAATTCTGTAGGTAGTTTTTGATCCAGCGCAATCTGCCCCAAGGTTTGAAAGGCAGCAGTACGGTAAGTTACACTTCTTCCTACCGGCGGGTATTCGCCTGTTGAAGAAATCATCCTTTCGGTAATCTGGGCATAACGTACAGCCCGGCCAGTGGCTTTTGTAAGCTGCGCTTCGGCCGCCTTTTTCTTGCTTACCATTACTTTCAGAATATCGATCATCATCGGATGGATAACATAAGAATTGTAATAATCTGTACTGAAACTCGATCCATCTGAGTACCATCCGTCTCCTACATACCATTCATTCAGTTTATTAATGGCTGTCATGGTGCGGTAAGGTTCATAATCTTCGCCAACACTTAACAACCAGGCTTCTTCTATAGCGGTAAACAAGAGCCAGTTGTTATAAGCGCCTGTCCGGTTTCTTAACGATTTAATCTCGTCGATATATCTTTTTTGCGTCGTTTCGTTTAGTGCCTTCCAAACATTGGGTGCACGCAAAAAACCCTGCACCACATAGGCTGCATCAACAATCGGCTGTGCATCTGTTCTGAAATTGATGTAATCAGCACTTGATGGATCAACCGCATTGCTTAAGGCCTGAATGGTCTCAGCTTTAAACTTTGCCCTTAGTTTCCCTTCTTCCGTATCATCATCTGGCAGGCTTAGCCAAGGGGCAATTCCTGCAAAAGTACGGCCTAATGCTTCTGTATAACCCACTTCCCTTACATTGTTATAATACTGTGGTGCTACCTCGGTAGCCATGTTTTTTTTTAATGTATTATTGGCCAGGTTATGGATAACGGGATAAGCAATTTTATATAAAGTTTTCACCCAAAAAGCCCGGTCTTGTGCGCCGCTTGTTACCGGGGCTGTTTTTGTTTTCTTTGCGGTTTGTGCATGGGTAACTGCATTTGTGGTTAAAAATACAAGACTTATTAAAAAGGCATATTTAAAATTCTTCATCGCTAACTTTATCATTTTATTTGGTGCTGATTTCGTAAAACTTGCTCGTTCCGGCGGTAATGTTCTCCGTAAAAGATACCTCGGTTATTTTTTCATCTTTATAATTAATGCTTAAAGGCACAATTTGTCCAGTGGCTGCATCTCTTGCTATTAATTGTTTGGGATCTTTTATTTTAACCTTTTTTACAATTTGTGGCCATGCGATCTTTATAGTCTGATTATTATTGGCTGAAGATCCGTTGTACGCTTCGGCAACAATACTTTTATCGTTATGCGCCAGATTTAAACGGAACATTTCACTTCCTGCCAATAAAAAAGCACCAACGCCATAAACATCAGTATCCTCATATCCAACTTTATCAGGCGCAGCACCCTGTGCCTGTACAAAACCCAATTTTCCATCAGTATGAACGGAAGAACTAAGTGCATCCCATGCTTTGGAAATTACGCTTTTGTATTTTTTGTAGGGAATAAGTCCGTTGTTTACGCCCCAGGCCATCGCATAACAGATAAAACCTGTACCGCTGGTTTCTTTTGAAGGATAACTCTCGGGATCGAGCAAACTGGCGTGCCAGCTTCCATCTGCCTGTTGCAGCGCGGCCAGCTTCTCAGTCATGCTGATAAACAACTTTACCAATTTCTTACGCTCAGGGTGATTTTCAGGTGTTACCGATAACAGCCGTACTAAACCACCCATTACCCACCCATTGCCCCTGCTCCAGAACACCTTGGCTCCATTTTTCTCTTTTTTGTTAAAATATCGGCTATCGCGGTAAAAAAGATGCTCGTCTTCATCGTACAAATAGGCGGTAGATTTCCACCATAGCGCGATTGATTTATCCAGATACTTCGGATCTCCCGTTGCCTGGCTTAAATACCCCAAAGCTGGTGGCCCCATAAACAGGGCATCGCACCAGGCCCATTCGCGGGTATAAATACTATTTTTCCATTCAAGGCTTTCTACATGTGGTAAAGAAACAATGGTATCGGCCAGGGCTTTAAACTGCTGGATATATTCGGGCCTTTTGTAAATGGTGTATAGCTGCGAATAAAGCTGACCAACGCAATAATCGTCTGCAAAATACCGGTATCTTCCCGTTTCCCACTTGTTATCTTCACCAACCTGAATCAGCTTTTTATAATAACTTTCGGTATCGGCCAGGCGTGCCCATGCCATCATCCCAGCGTACATTGCGCCACTGGTCCAGTCTTTTTTCGGATTTTTCCACCCTGCTGTTTCTAAATTTGTCCATTGCCAATCCGCAACTTTTTTCATCTGGCTGATGATTTCACTTGCTAGCGGCTGTTTTTTCTGCGCATTCATCTTTTCGAAAGAGAAAAGAACCAGGAGGAATAGAATTATTTGTTTCTGCATTTAATAATTGATTTTAATGATCCGGTTAATAAATTTTGATCATTTATTGTTTATTGGGATATAGTTTAATATGTGGTAAAAATTCTCGCGATATGAGGTATGTTAAATCGTAAGCCTCCTAACATTCAAAAAATGACAACATAAAGAAGAGAGTGCTTTTAGGCACTCTCTTTTTCAATAATCTTAAAAAAAAACGGCTATAACTTAATTACTTTTACAACCTTTCTTTCTGTGCCTTGTCGTACCTCTACCATGTATACACCGGCAGGAAGTTCAGTCCCGAAAGTTAACTGTTCGTTAACCGCTATTTTAGCTTCTTTAACCAATTGCTGGGCTATATTATAAACCCTATACTGTAATGCATCGCTGCTAGGGCTTTCTGCCTGCACTTTAAACCCGGTCGTACTTGGATTTGGCCATGCAGTAACTGTTAATGCCAGCAATGATCCAAGGGCTTTGCCATTATTGGTGTTTATCGGCCACTCTTCGAAGTTTGTTGCACCCGCTTCCTGGTTCAATAAGAGTTCTGGCTTATTGCTGTTTGCCTCGCGCGAATTAAAGCTTACCAGATTACCAGATCCTTTTGCTTCCTGATTGATCAGCCTGATGGAGATGATTTTTTTGCCTAAAGCAAGCTGGCTATTGATATAAGCGGTTACATCCAGTTCGTACCAGGCACGGGCCGTATTTTTAACAATGTAGTTACCAAGCAAAGTACCACTTTCAGTTGGTTTGTTGTTCCAGGTAATGGTGCCTTCTCCCCAGGTGGTATTAGACAGTCCGTACACTGATACATTCCTTGAAGGATTTACCTCTATACGCGAAGCATACACCCTGATTTTTGCACTGTTTACTGCTGAACCCGAAAATGTGCTATAATCGAAGCGCAGGTAAGATTCTCTGAAAGCAGACCAGTTATCGCTGCTCACATCCAGGCTCTTTGAGCTTCCGTTATTGGCATTTGCAAAAACACCGTCCCGAACAAATGCATCGGCCACCGGATTAACAGTTAAGGCCTGCGGTGTGTTTACGGTAACAGTAACAGGAGAAGATGTAGCCATCCTGCCTAAATTATCTGTTGCTTTTGCAGTAAGCGTATACGTTCCTGATGAAACATTATTCCACACCATATTATAGGGTGCCGTTGTAGATTGGCCCAATAAAGTCGAACCTTTATAGAACTCTACTTTAACAACTGTTCCAGTGGTACTCGCGTTGATTGTAATATTTGAGTTTGCCGCAAATATTGCATTGTTAACCGGCGCGGTAATAGATACCGTTGGTGCGGCGCTCACACTAATATTTACAATAGCTGATATGGTTGTTCCACCATTATTGTCAGTTGCCTTTGCCGTAAGGGCATAGCTTCCCGTGGCTGGACTGGTCCAGGTATAGCTGTAAGGTGCTGTTGTAGACTGACCTAACAATGTGTTGCCCTGATAAAACTCTACTTTGGTAATTGTTCCGTCGGTATCAGCAGCATTGGCACTAATGACCAGATTCGATCCTGTTGTAAACACAGCATTGTTTGCCGGTGAACTGATGGCCACCGTTGGTAAAGTATTTGCCGTAACATTTACAGCTGTTGATGTGGTTGTTCCACCATTATTGTCAGTTGCCTTTGCCGTAAGGGCATAGCTTCCCGAAGCAGGACTGGTCCAGGTAAAATTATAAGGTGCAGTAGTAGACTGACCTAAAAGTGTGCTACCTTGATAAAATTCTACTTTACTGATCGTTCCGTCTGTATCAGCTGCATCGGCCTTTATGGTAACATTCGAATTTGCTATAAATACAGTATTGTTTGCCGGTGAGGTGATGGCCACTGTTGGTATGGCATTTATCTTAATCCTAACCGTATCTGCAACAGCTGTACCGCCATTATTGTCGGTGACCTTTGCCGTGATGTTATAAAATCTGGGACCAGGGTTATTCCAGGTAAAGCTATATGGTGCAGTGGTAGATTGACCTAAAAAAGTATTGCCCTCATAAAACTCTACTTTGCTAATTGTTCCGTCGGTATCAGCAGCATTGGCGTTTAGGACAACATTAGCACCCGCCGTATATACAGCATTGCCTGTTGGCGAACTGATGGCTACCGTTGGTAAGGTATTGATGGTAACCTTAACAGTGTCTGATATTGTTGTTCCTCCGTTATTATCGGTTGCTTTAGCGGTAAGGCTGTAATTTCCTGCTGTAGGATTATTCCAGGTAAAGCTATAAGGTGCAGCTGTAGATTCACCTAACAGCGTTGAACCCTGATAAAACTCTACTTTGCTAATTGTACCATCAATATCAGCGGCATTGGCATTGATAGTAACATTCGTACCTACTGTAAACACAGCATGGTTTGCCGGTGAACTGATGGCCACCGTTGGTAAGGTATTGATGATTACATAAACTGTATCTGATATCTTTACTCCTCCGTTATTATCGGTTGCTTTAGCGGTAAGGTTGTAATTTCCTATAGCTGGATTAGTCCAGGTAAAACTATAAGGTGCACCTGTAGATTCACCTAATAAAGTCGATCCCTGAAAGAATTCTACTTTAGCAATTGTTCCGTCGGTATCAGCAGCATTGGCATCGATAGCAACGTTTATACCTGCCGTAAACACCGCATGGTTTGCCGGTGAACTAATGGCCACCGTTGGCAAGGTATTGATGATCACTTTAACTGTGTCTGATACCTTTACTCCTCCGTTATTATCGGTTGCTTTAGCGGTAAGGTTGTAATTTCCTACAGCTGGATTAGTCCAGGTAAAACTATAAGGTGCAGTGGTTGACTGACCTAAAAGTGTGCTACCTTGATAAAACTCTACCTTAGTAACAGTTCCATCTGTATCGGCAGCATCGGCATTTATGACAACATCGCTACCCACTGTAACTACTGCATTGTTAACAGGAGAAGTAATCGATACTGTTGGCAATACATTGGCGACATCTACTGCCGGATAAACCAATTTTCTTGTACCATCAACTCCAACAGCATAAACACTTGTTGAACCGGCACCATATTGAACCGTTGTGTTTGCGTTTGCTGTGGTTGCTTCTCCAGCCCCATAAATAGCCACATCGGTAAGTACCTTTTGGTTATAGGTCTCAAAAGCTACTGCATTTGCCCATTTCGAATTATCAATCTTTAATGTGTTGGTATTAACGGTTACACCGACCGTTGCAGCTGCAGTTGTTGCCAATGGCGTACGGTTTTTAAAGGTGTTTATCGTATTTGCCGAAATATAATTTAACACCGGAGATACTGGTTTTGGATATCCTTTCGCTTGTACACTAGCAATTAGTGCATCTATCTGTGCTTGGGTAATGGTTAACCGCTTTATAGAATAATCGTCTATATCCATATCAATTGGCAACAGGTAGCCACTTTTCACAAAGAAATCGGTCAGATCTTCCTGAACAGCATCGCAGGCAGCACTTACAAAGTTGAGTAATAACTGGCCTTCATTTAATCCTGTCTGACTGGTAGTACGCATTTTCTCTAACACATCGCCGTACCAAAAAGCCACATCTGGTTGTCCAACCGGAGCTGCTGTACCGGTTAATCGCTGTTGCATGGTCGGCAGGTTTTTACCTGCACCGGCAAGCTGGTAATACACTTCCAGTTGCCACAAAGGCACCAATCGCACAAATACATCGCCTTGTGCCTCCATATGTTTTTTCTGTATCAAACAATTATCAAACAACGAGCCGTACCGTCCACCATATAAACTGGCAGCTCCTGCTTTAGGTGCATCATTACCTTTTTCCAGTCTTGTGGTATTTGCATAATTGGTATTAAAAAGATATTGTATCCATGCCGAGTTAACATTGTTTGTTACTTCAGTCATGCCTATCCATTTGGCTCCTGGCCTCACCTGGTTGTTATGGCCGTACTCATGGGCAATTCCCCAGGGATCTTTAAAAACTCCGGTAGCACTTGCCAGGTTAGAACCACTGCCACCCACACCTATGGGATAATTTACACCTTCACCACTTGCATTCGGGTTCCCATCACCAGTTATAGACCTTAAAAACATGTGGTTTTTAGGCACCCTGTTATATTTGGTTAGACCATTTAACGTAAACTCGTTATGCACAATAGTATCGTAGGCTGCAACCAGTTCTTTTCCACTGGCTGCCGAATTACTGATCAGTATATTTTTGTTGAGATTTAGATTGGTATAGATTCCTTTCATATCCAACTTCGAGTACACACCATTAAGCAACATTTTTGTCCAATCATCATTGGTATCGGTTAAAGGATTGTAATATCCGTTAACCTGGCCTGTGGTAATGTTAATCTGTATAGGCTGCAGATTGGTATTATCGCTAAAGTAACCGATATAAGCCAGTCCATCATGCAACACATTGATAATGTTTACCCCTTTTTTCAGGGGATAGCTATCGGTAGTGCTGCTATAATCCAGTCCAAAATCTTTAACAACTAACTGTGGGTTTACACCATAGGTATCGCCAACAAAAACAATCGCTTTGGTATTCGCCCTAAAGGCAATTCCGGTTGGGTTTTCAACTTTGTTTAAGCCATTTATTTTTAATACCCCCTCTACAGTGACCGGATTTGGGTAATAATCGTAGGTCTGCACGCGGTATTTCCTGTTGTAGCTATTATTGAAAATACATTGTGCCAAAGATTTAAAAAAAGGAGAAGCAATGGCATCAATATCGGTTTGCGTTATTCCAGATTTTAATGTTGTATGCAGATCATCCGCAAAAATGTTTGTGTATAAATTGCCGGCGCTGTTTTTCTGATAGAACTGCATTTCGGCACAACTGGCGAAATTATTTTTACCTGTAAGCACTTTAACCACAACCTGTGTAACATTGGTTAAAGCTGCAGGGAAACTGATCTGATACGCAGCTGAACTAAAACCCGTATCAAAATTCATTAATTTGGTTAAAGTCGTTTGTGTTGTGGTTTTATACCAGATTTCGCCTGTACCAAAAATACCATTTGAGCCGCCATCCTGCCTCGGCACATAGCTGATATAATCGATAGTAGGACTGGTGGTAAAATTATAGGTTAAACTGATCGGAAATCCGCCGCCACTATAGCTAGAATGGTATAAGGTAGCCGTGTTGTTATCGTAAGTACGCGAGATATCTTCACCGCCATTCGCTGCAGGGCTTACGCTGGCACTGGAAATGGCCAGTTTAACATCAGAATAGGCTGTAAAATCTTCTGCTATTGGATTGTCGCAATCTAAAGGCTGAACAAATGGCCCTGTTTCTGCAGAACTAAAATTGATTTCAGCACAGCTCGAAAAATTGCCTCCTGCCGCTCTGATTACAAAGCGAACGATGTAGGGTTTTACAATCGGGCTGGCCGTCATATCGATCGTTTTTACCGCACTGGTTTGGGCCCAGCTTATATTGCTCAGCTTGCTTACAAAAACCGAAGGTGCATCACCAGAAGCATAATAAACATCTACAGTGGTCCAGATGCCATTTGGACCCGATTGCCGCGGGGTATAATCAACTTTATTGATGCTTTTTACACCAACAAAATAAAAATCAACGGTGTCTGGCATGGCGTTTAAAGACCAGTTAGAATGGTACATGGTCGTCAGATTACCATCGAAGGCTTTTGTAATTTCACTACCACTTTGAGATGGCCGTTTTGAAGCGGCTGCGGTGATGGTGACCGGGTTTTGGGCGTTCGCAATTGCACAGAGCAATAACATGGCGAGAAAAGAGAGTAATCGTTTTTTCATTTGGTCAGGGTTTAAATTAAATAATATTGGTTTTAGTTTTGTTTAAGCCATCTCCTCCTATTCTGCCTATATTTTCACCAGTAATGTCTGGCTACGATCTGTTTGTTATTTCTGTTATTTTCCCTTCCTCGGAAGAAAATTTACGGCAAGACCAAACCGCAGCGTATTGGCGAGCGGATTGCTTCTTTCTGCGGTGGCCAGGTAAGATAGATCAATGCTGTAGATCTGGTACCTAAAGCCTGCACCAAGGGTAAAATAACTGCCATCCCCTTTCTGTGCATCCTGGTAATTATAACCTGCACGAAATACCATTCTATCTTTAAATAACAGTTCGAGCCCGGTTGATAAACCTATTTCCCTTGCTTCTTCACTAAAGCCTCCAGGTGCATCATTAAACGACCCGAAAATACCTGCCGGAACAGACCTGTCGGGGTTCTTTCCACTGATAATCTTTCCATCAGGCGAATAAATCGGTTGGGTAGGTATAAGCAATTTATTCAGATCCAAAGCCAGGGTCAGTTTACTTTCATTTCCGATGAAAGAGACTGCAGCGCCCAGTTTCAGCTCAGTAGGCAGAAAGTATTGTTCGCCGGTATCGCTGTAGCTCATTTTTGTTCCAATGTTGGAGATATTTACGCCTAATGACCAATCTGCGGGGCCTCCGAACAGCATCACACCGGTTCGGTAGATCGCGGATATGTCGGCGGCCAGGGCCCTTCCCGGTCCTGCTTGCCCGCCCGAACTTGTTGGTCCGGTAAACAGACTGCTGCTGATGAAACGGATACTTCCACCAAGTGCAAATTCACTTCCAAAACTCCTGGCATAACTAATATCGGCCGCAAACTCGGTCGGCCGGGCCGTTCCCAGTCCCTGTGCGTTATCATCGGTAAGACTAACAGCACCCAGAGAAAAATACCTCAAAGACGCCCCTATGGTATTACGTTCATCCAGCTTACGGTAGCCGCTCAGGTAGGCAAGGTTCATGTCTGGCACCAGGTTCCTCATCCATGGGGTATAGGTTAACCCTATTCCTGTTGAACCTTGCGGTAGGTAGGCCATCGATGCTGCATTGATAGCCGCCGAATGGGCATCAGCCTCAACCGCTACCCCAGCGTTCCCCATGCCAGCGATGCGGGCACCAGGGGTGATCCTTAAAAAGGGGGCTGCAGCGACCAGACTGTTAGATCTGCCATCATTGTTAATTTTCCCTGCCTGCTGGGCATTAGCGTTTGTAATAACTAAAGCAAGCAGGATTAAGAGGAAAAACATTCTGTTCATTGGTTTTCGGTTATGAGTTAAAATTTTAAGTTATTATGATCAAAAAACAACCATCACCACTACCGCTTACTGCATCAGCCAAAATCTCTAGATCGATATTACATTTATCTAATTACAGTATTACCTGGAAGGCATATCACAAATGAGACTGTCTGTTTCAGGCAATACTGTAATTCTTCTTGTTTCAACAGGACGATTTCTTTCAAGAAGTTATAGGCAACAAAAACTCGTTTATAGGTTTATTTGGTTAGTTGATTCACTAATAATTTACTCGTTTGTTTTTTAATAAAATGATTATAGGATGTTGGTATAGATCTTAGTTAGAGACCTTTATCAAAACTAAGTACAATTGATTTAAGTCAAATAAAAAAGACAGCACAAACGTTTGTTTGCGAACAGATTGACAGTAATTCCGAGTTTAGACGACAATAATATCACTGATCATGCTACCACATTTGCTTGAAAATTTTTAAATAAGGGTACAATGTGATCAGAAGAAGTAGAAAAACAGTAAATTATATTCAGCATAGCCCAGCTCGTGGGTTAAGTGCACAATTACCCAGCTTATTTCAGAAATAGGCCTCATTTGTAAATTTATTATTACAAAAACAGGAGATGATCGAAATAAATAGTATGGTAAAAAATAAGAGATCGATTTGATATTGGATTATTGACATTTAACATTTTAAAGCAAAATTTAAAGTAGCGGATTATACGCAAACGTTTGTGCTTTGTTTTAATATAAAGATAGATGTGCTAACACATAGATTTCAACGACCTAAATAAGGTGATTACCTGGCGTGATCAACAATAAAGACTAGAAGAGGGCATCTTTTAACCATTCAGTTTACAAAACTGAACGGTTAAAAGATGCTTTAATAAGATTTTAATGGAATACTACCTTTTTCTGGTCTCCTAAATAATAATATTCCCTGTGTAGATGCTCATTGTAATAGACTGCCTATCATCTGCGATAAATGAAATCCAGGTATGCAGTTCATTGTCCTTTTCAAACGCTGGGATTTCAATGGTTTCCATGCCATCACTTCTCCTTGCACCACTGAGTTTAAAATAAGCCCGCTGAGCTTTTACATTATAAGCCATTACCATCACCTGATCGTTTTCCCTAACCCAGTTATTGGCAGCATTATTTTGCCAGCTGAAATGAAGCCCTACATCATCTTTAACTACGCTGGGGTTTTCTGCCCCCATCAAGCTTCCAAATGTTAGACATACCTTTGCACAGTCAATGTCGCCATTTGCATCAAATGCGTTGAGCATATTGTACGATTTGGCTGCGTTATGCGCAGTCATCATCCGCAGTTTGGATTCGAGATTGTAGCCTACCCTAATAAAGGTAATTAAGGGTTTAAGAAAATACTGCATTCTGGTAAAACCAGACCTGCAAGCCTTTTGTTGGGCCGTTCCTTTTTTGTTTTTTGGACTGGGTTTAGGTAAACCCCTCATTACCCATTGTCCATTTAGTTGATAGCCTATTACACTACCTACTTTTCCGGTGAAACCACCGTTGATTCCTTGATTAAATATTGCCATAATTTTTTAAATTATGGGATGATTACTACCAAGATAGGAAAAGAATTTTATCAATGCACTATTTCATCAAATTTAACGGGGCGTTAAAACGCGATTAGTTCGAATGGGTCTGTCACAAGTCCGAACCAACTCCGAACTAAGTCCGTTTTAATTCAAACCTCAGTAACGGTGAATTAACTTTGAATCAGCGTTTAGTGATAAAAAAGATGCTTACAATTTGTTTCATTTTTGTTTATTGGTTGATTATTTAAGCTTAATTCTAATTTTCTGGAATAGGTTTATGAAATAACATTGGAGACGCTACGACCAGAATGGCTTTAACCACAGATGCACACCGATAAACACGGATTTTCATAGCTGTGTACATCCTTTTTATCTCCCGAAAATCGGGACAAGTCGTGGTTAAATTATTTTTGCTGCTTGGGTCCTAGCGAGATGCTATAATCAGAATAGGAGACTCTTTGTCGTTAGGTTAAGGGATAAATCGCAAAAAGATGTTACCCTGAGAGATAATTTATTGTATAAATATCAATATGAATGAAGCCTATCCTTTTTTTGCCCAGCGGCTCATTCTTGCCTCGGCTCACCGCCGCCGAAAGGCTCTTTCTTTTTGGTGTCAAAAAGACCAGCGTAGCTAGCTTGAATGCCGTTGAAAAACATAAAGGTGTATGAAAAAACAAAAAACACCGGCTGAAAATTTATTCATTTTGTATTATAGTTTTCAGCTGCATTCATGAGGGCTTCGCCGTTTTCTTTCGAAGTTAGTGGGTTGGCTGTGCTGGTGGAGCCCGAAAAATTTGTTAGGCCGGATTTCAGTGGAACGGAGATGCGGTGCTGTGGCCTAGCTGGGCGGAAATGTATAGTGTCGCAAATATCTTATTAGTAAATAATTACAAAATAACGGCAATGGTAGGGTTAAATTTTTCAAATACATCGGAGTATTGATGACAGCTTTTGGCGGTTCATCATTCCCAACTTGATTGGGAACCACACAGTGCTCATGAATGCCTTTGAAGAGAAGAAAGCCTATGAATAATTGTAATGCAAGCGCTTAAAGATTAGCTTCGCTGAGCACTGCGTGGTTCCCGCTTGCGCCTATCGTGGACACATCTTTATATGTGTGGGTTTTTCGGCGTTATGCTGACCTACTTTAATAATACACAGGTTTTACCGAAGAACGCCCGTCAATCCCAAGTGGCAGGAAATCAAAAAACAGGTGCAGAATAGAACAAAATAGCACCACCAAACCTAAAACGCAGTGGTTTTGTGTTCATAAAGCTAATTTAAAGTTTTAGGAAATATTGAACACAAACCCCGAAGGGCTCAATCAGACAGAAGAAAACGGAGACAACAGCTGATTAAACGAAGTGCCGCTGTTTTTTGATGAGCGTAGGTGGTGAGGAGCCACATTGCCGGATTGACAAAGCGCTTTGGGTACTTTGGCGCTCCAAAGTACCATGCCCCGCGGCAAAGAGCGGAAAAGGCTATGGTTGCTTAATTAATGTTTTTTTTGAAATAAATGCCTTTTTATAACTCGAAAGATGCTGATCCCGAACATTCGGGATAGCATGACGACCGCCTTAATCAAATGTACTAAAAAAACATATATAGAGGTAACAAAAGATGTGTCCACACGATAGGCCTGCGCGGGAAAGACGACCACGCTGTTGGAGTCTGTCATTGATAGCGGAGTCGAAGGGCATTTATTTGCGTTTCATCAATCTCAAGAAGTCTTCGACTATGCTCTCCACAGGAGTCCTTTGGACAGACTGACGACTGCAGTGCTTAACTTAAGGCATTGAGCGAGGGGCTAAAATCGCCCTTCAAATACGATTTACGATTTATTTACAAAATTTACATTTTTATTTACAATCCAAATCACTCCATCCGAAAAATATCAAACTAGATTCGCTTAATCAATTTGAAAGGATATGAAACATATGAAAAAAACCATCTATGTGCTGGTCTTACCACTGGTTGTGGTGAGCGGATTAGTATTTGCCAATCGTGAAATTAAGCCATCCCCAAAGCCCTTGTCTACCGCTGAAATGAAAGCCCGCATGGTGGAGGACAGGAAAAAATGGGAGGCCTCTCCTGACGGGATCAGGTTCAAAGAATGGGAGCTTTCTCCTGAAGGTAAAAAAGTGCATGCCAGTCATGATAAAATAAGGAAGTACCTAAAGGATTTTAGCAATATGGAGGCCGTGGTCACCTCAGTTACTTTTCAGCGCGCAAACGCGAAATCAGGACCAAAATGGCTTATCGTCAGCATTGATGGCGAAGAATACATGATGCAATTCACGCTTAAGGAATTTCAGCAGTTAAATGGCCTGAAAGTTAACGACAAAATAATCGTAAGAAGCCGCAGCGCTGGCTATTCACCTAATCATCCCTATTTGATTGTATCAGGCGATTATATTGAGCAAAATAATAAGGTACTTTTTAAACGTGACTTTAGCAAAAATAACGGTTGTTGAGAAAAAGCTCGACATTCCGTATCTCCCAGCTAAGATTAAAAGCGCATCGAAAGATGGGCTTTTTTTGTTATAAATTGATTCTGCTAGGGTCTTAGCGAAATGCTATGACTAGATGGGTTTCCGCATTAGTTTTTAAAAGTCTATTTTACGAAAAGCCATGTTCCATCTTTTTGATAGGACATGGCTTTTAAACCTGAACTGTGATTATAAATAATATTTAACGGATGGGCAGCTTAAGAACTTTAAGTTTAACCTGTTGATCAAAGGTTAGCAAGTCTTCAATAACATCAGCGGGCAAGGAAAGGTAATTAATGAAATCTTCTTGATCGTAACCCAATTCGGTTTGGAGTAATCTGTAAGCATTTTTAAAACAGGTAGGCTCATCAATAGGTACTTCGATAGGCTCTTTTTTACTGTAGCCGTATCTAGACATTTCGATCATAAAGAAGCGATATCTCGAATCATCAATGCATTGAAGGTCTCTCGCACGCCTAATCAATGCGCCCATAGAAGTGAGCCAGTAACACTTTAAGTCCCCCAAGTCACTCATTTTCAACCTGCGTAGGGAATTTTTTATCGCGGCTTCGGGCATTAGGAATTGAGCAGCGAAAATATTCGCCTCCACTTCCTTGTTACGGTAACTGGAAATGGGGAAAAGGTTTTCGTTATGCATAAGAATATGTCCAAGCTCATGCGCTATTGTAAAACGCTTCCGATCGTTGGAGAAATTTTTATTGACGATAATAATAGGTGTACCTGCATTGCTGATGAATGATACGCCATCAAATTTTTCGTCAGCATCGATCTGGTATAAAATTATTCCATTAGCTTCAAGTAAGCTACAGATGCTTTTTATTGGCAAATCCTTGTCAAGTGCTAAATGGTCTCTGTTACGATTTGCTATTTCAGCAGGAGAATACCCCTCTTCTACATTGAGTGGGGCAAAATTGAATTCAGGCCAGTCGATTGATGCTGTAAATTCATCAACAATATATCCGATTAATCTGCATTTATTTTCAAAATGTTGTATGGAGGATTTGGTTATCGTCGCTTTCTTCCTGTAATTTCCGTTTTCAATAGAACTATTAATTTTTCTTGCAAAAAATTCGGCAGGAAAGTTTAAAAAGTTAATAATTCTATTTTGCAGTTCTTCTGATAATACACCCATACCCTTCTCAAACTTTGATAAATTAGACTGTGAAAGTCCATCTATCAAGCCAGAAAGCTCAGTTTGTGTATAGCCTCTATATTCTCTTGCAAAGGTAAGTTGTTTATAATTCATGTATAAGGTAGCTGTAAAATAAGTCCATGCAGTACGTTATTATTTTGCTTCTTTTTTGATTGATGTATTTTTTAATCCTGGGATAATCTGCTGCTGCTCAAAATCTTCTACAACTGGCTTTCTGAAGTTCATAGGCAATTGCAAATCATGAGGCTCGATTGTGAAGGACACTTGGTTTTCATCAATGTAAACCAATTGAGGGCTAACATATTGTCCAATTTTATTTTTCTTGTAGCCGAAGAATACGATTGGGTCATAATTGTAGTCCGAATCCTGAAACAGATCTAGCATTTGATTCTGGTTAAGCATGGACTGTACATTAACCGTTTTAATGTTCATTGGATACCCCTTTTTATCAAGTTTCTTAAACAAAATCACATACCCTTTTGCCTGAAGCACCAAACGCTTGTATTTTCCAAAAAATGCTTTTCCCAGAAAGTTTTTAACTAAAATCTCAGCGAAGCAACTCTGGACAATCGATGCTTCCAGCGTCCTGGACCTAGTGAATACGGGAAAGCTATGAAGTGATTTGTTTACTTTCAGCATCGCTTCTTCAAACGTCTCAAACAACAATACCAGTTCTTTCGCCAACTCGATTTTTGTCGCCTCGTAGGTTGCAAGCATTCGCTTGCCTTGTCTTTTTCTTGACAGCTCATTACCGCCGGTATGTAATTTTAAATCCATTTTTAACTTTCTAGTATTTCAATAATAAAGAATCATGTACAAAAATATCACAATTATATAATTTACCAAATTTATTGTATATAATTTTTCTATATTTTTGTATTTTAGTTGAATGGCATTTCTAGGTATGGTAAATGAGTACAACAAATACATTAGCGGATAATCATTTTACGAATATCTTGTAGTGACAATCTGTGAATGTTTTGTATGGCTTTATTATTATAGAAATTAAACATTATCTTTAACTTGATGGAAATTATCATTACGTTAACTAATTGGCAATTGGTGTTTTGCTCAAGATTGAATTATTAGATTATCTTTGCAAAATATTGGCGTCGGCATAATTCTTTTTACGCTGTTTACCCTTTTTCATTATAAACTAGCTTATAAATCATTTTTGAGATAGATGCAAATCGATAATATTAATCTTTACAGAATGGTGCATGTGGATAACTTGCCGCATATTTTGGTGAATGGCATCACTAAAAAAGATTCTGCGATGGCTAATCCCGACTTCAAATCGATTGGTGATGTGAGCTTAATTGGAAATAGAAGCACAAAGATTGTGGAGGTTTATAACGGCGACTACACGATGCTAAATCCGACCAGAATATGTCTCGGAGACTTTATCCCGTTCTATTTTGGAATTAGGATGCCAATGTTATACGTGATGCAGAATGGAGGAAATTTTGTCGAAACGGCTACTGCGCCGCAGGATATTGTTTACATTGTATGTAGCCTAAGAAAAGTACTCGATTCAGGAACAAACTATTATTTTTCAGATGGTCATGGGACGGACGGTTATACTACCTTTTACGATAACGAACGGATATTGGACTTACCAGGCCTAATCGATTGGGATTGTGTTCAGGCTAAATTTTGGGGAGGAGATGAAAATTTGAATACGAAGCGAAAAAAGCAGGCCGAATTTTTGGTTGCAAGTGATTTACCATCGAGTTGTATATTAGGCTTCCTTTGTTACAATGAAACTGCAAAGAAGCGATTAATGCAAATAGGAATTAACGAAGCTGGGATTAAAGTCTGGCCAAATGCATATTATTAGGAACACAAGTTTATGTTAAGATACATCACAGGTAATATCTTGGAAAGCAAAGCTGAGGCCATAATAAATACGGTAAATACTGTTGGAGTTATGGGTAAAGGTATTGCCCTTCAGTTTAAGAAGGCATATCCGAATAATTACAAGGCTTATGTTGAAAGTTGCAAAAGTAAAACGATTGATGTTGGGAAATTATTTGTTTATGAAGACAGTAATCTTGATTCTGGTGATAAAATAATAGTTAATTTTCCGACTAAAAAAGATTGGCGCAAGCCTGCTGAATATAGCTACATTGAAGAAGGGCTCGATGATTTAATCGATATCATCAAGCAGTATTCAATTAAAAGTATTGCCATACCACCCCTTGGAGCAGGGAATGGCGGACTGGAATGGGAACGAGTAAAGAAGATAATTGAAAATAAGTTGGGTGATCTAGCTGTTGAAATAAGTGTTTATGAGCCTTCTGCCCAGATCAAGGAACATCTGAAAAAGGAACGAGTAAAGCTTACCGATGCCAGAGCTTTACTGCTTTATGTACTTTATGACTTGGTAAAAAATGGAGAGTATGTTTCTGAATTCTCTAGCGAAAAGGTATGCTATTTTCTACAGCGCTTCGGAGGCAAAAAGTATTTCAGACTGGATTTTACACCAAACTTCTACGGTCCTTACTCCGGTAAGGTAAAGTATGTGCTCAATGTGCTCAATGGGAGTTACCTCATGGGATATAGCGACATGAGTAAAAAACCTTTTGAGCCTCTAACCTTAGTTTCTGATGCTTATCAGGATGTTAAAAACCACATCGAAAAGAAGTCTGAACTTTTACAGATTGCTTCATCAACAATAAATTTCCTGAATGGATTTTACTCTGATTTCGCGCTTGAACTGCTATCCTCACTTGATTATATTATTCAAAACAACCATACGTTTGATAGTGAAATATTGATGAAAAAACTGCAGGACTGGAGCGATAGAAAACGCAGCGTATTTTCGAATCCAAAATACCTTGGTATATCATTAAGGCATTTAAAAAGTGTTGGGTTTTATGATTTCGCCGTTTAAGTTTGTGGCTAAGACAAGTGTCCATGCTTTTTACTTTCCGTAGATCTATTTTCTATTTCGTTTCAAGAACAGCAGACTTTGGTTGTGTAAATCTGATTTTATTTGTTAAAGTGAATTAGATATTCGATAGTGTATGAACCAATTTGATTGACCCTGCTTTGCTAAATTAAAGACATAGAGAAATTTATTGTAAGTCAGAAAGCTACAATTTTTTTATTTTTGGTTAGATAGTCAACGCATTTTGCTATTTCCAACTATGAACAAAATTCATTATAATGATGATTTTTATCTACATGTTGATTGAATGTATATTTCAACGAAAGTGGTTTTTCCCCCACTTTTTGGCAGTAAAACACAATCGGTATTGAAACCCTAAATAGGCTAGCTAAAAATACTGTTAAAGGAACATTTTATAATCTCCACTGTTCTGTAGACTGGTCGTTTCGTCCTACTACAGCTCGTTATCTCCCGATATGAAAAAACCTACAATAATTTCTTTTTCCTGTAGACGCTAAGACTAGAACGAGGTTCAGTTCGCGAAAAATGTTAAGAAGTTCGGCTTTTATGACCATTCTGGAAAAATAAGTTATACTTTAGGAAACTCAAAAATTACTGTTCAACAGAGGAGCCTTCTACTGGAATTGGTTGTTCTAAATTTCGAAAATACCCTAAAATGTCTCCTGCAAACTTTGTGCTGTTAAACCACCCAGACCAATTTTCTCCTGTTATGACCCGCTCTGCACCGGTTATCCTGTTTTTTTTAACCATTCTTGCACGTCCTTTTTCAGCGAATTTATCCAAAAACCCATCCCAGTTCTTTATCACTATCAAATAATTGTCTTCAACAGCCTGATCATAATCATTTAAGTTCTTGGGCATAAATAAGACGATCATCGAGTAGACTTTGGCAAAAGTGCTCATCTGTACACGTTGGTTTGGATTGTTGAGCTTTGCGATCTTTTTGAAACATAGATAGGCAAAGTAGGTTTTTTCCAAACGGTTGTCTTTGATGACTTCTTCGAAAGTCAGGTTTTGCCTTATAAAAAGTTTTTTCTCTCTGGCTTTGCTGATCTGCCCCTTGGACACATAAAACATCCTAAAGAATAGGTTTCTTTCTGTAACATCTTTTTCGGAAATATAATTATTTAGGATGCCGTCTGCAAATTCTCCTCTTTTTCGCTCGTAGAGCAGTCCAAACCTTGAGAAGAGTTCTAGTTGAATCTGACTTTGCAGCTCATCATTCGATAGTTTGTCGGCATTGATCACCGGAGTCTGCTTATTGGTCGCCTCGGAGATATCTTTGATCAGTTCGAGTTTGCTGTTATGGTTTTTTTCATCAAGAAGGGTAATTACCTTAAGCAAAACTTCCTTGCCCTGGAAAACCGTTTCTGCTCCACTTTCCAAATTCTCTTCATATATCCTGCTTAAAGTATATGAGGTTTGGCCCCCGTTGATGATCTGGGGATTTTTGACAATCAGCTGCGCCTTATTCTTTTGGCCAATACGTTCATTAATATAGGTTTCATCGGAAAGCATGGTGATACCGTTGTTATAAAGTGCAAATTCGTTGGTACTGTTTCCGATTATCGTTTCTCTTATCGAATTGTTTACATTTTTGCCCTCATGTCCAAGGTAGCTTCTGGGATTGTATTTCAGAATTGAGTTCTTGTATTTATACATGATCCTTCCAAGCTCAATAGTCGGGACGAAAAGAACCGTGATTTCACATTCGCCTTTTTTAGTATTTACCGTGTAGCTGATCTTTGTTCCAGCATTTTTATTGCTGAGATCGATATTTATGCTAAGGTCCGTAGCATTGAAGTATGTTCCGGTTACCACCGGAAAGACCAGCTCTTCATAACAACGGTTGAAATCAAATACCACGGAAGACAGCCCACCGGTAAGTTTCCTCAGATCGCTTGGTTTGGTATTCTTAAGGTTAGCAAGAATAATAACCTGATAGGAGTAGCGTGCAATATCCTGCAGCGATGAGATTTCCCGCTGCAGTACCTTTATTTTTCCATTGTATTCATTGCCTGCTTCATCTGTCTGTTCACCGTCCAGAATACGGTTGATATCCATTACTAGAATTTCCTGAAGGGAAATCTCTTTCTCCTCAAAATTCTTTTCGTTCAACCGAAATTTGGATTGGATGAGGTATATCGTTTTATTTTCTGGGCTTATATAATAACCATCGATTCCGCCATCGTTGGTCCCGTCGGTAATAAAATGCTCCCGCTCCTGGAAGTCTAACAAGCCGAAGCTGACTTTCAAATATAAATGTATAAACGCGCGAGTTCTTGATCGATTATAATCTTCCGGACTGGCATCCGGCCGTACGTATTTTTTGGACATGCCTGTCGGTGCCTCAAGAATGATTGCATCCAAGATGTTTAAAAGAATATCGTATTTGGTCATAATGAGAGAGTTTAAAGCGTTGAAGATATCAAAATAAATGTTATTGAACTACTTTATCAGGAATATGTTGAAACAGACCTACGATCAGTAATTATTGAGATCATCCCCCTTGCTAGCGCATGCGTATCGCGTATGCAAATTTCGCAAAGCTAAGCCCTATCTAGCGCAAGTCTTAGCACCTGGGCCCAGAAACATTGGCCAGACTTGTGCTTTTGTGAAATTAAGACATTAATCTCAATGGAAAATTTTATATGTTAAATATCGTAAAATGCACATTCATCCAGCCCCTTGACCTATGCACCAAGAATGCATTAGTACGCTTTTAAAGGTTTTTAAAAAACATCCTTAACAAGAAAATAATTAACTTCGAATAATCCAATGATATGACAACATCTCTCCAATCCATTTTTTATACCCTGTTAATTATTACATCTCTGGGATGTAACAGCAGAAAAGAGTTGATTCCAGTGGTTCAGCCCGCGAGTATTCTTCAAGGCAGCGACCAGATCGCAAATTATATTACACAATATGTCAACTTTGACTCTGATTTCAGTACGTTCGATACAGAAGGAAAAGTGATGGATAAGCAAACATTTCTGAACGAGGTACTTTCTGGGAGTTACCTACCTTTAAGGTTAAAAACCGGCCCTGATGAAAACTCATATCAGCTATATAAAATTAATGTTCTTATTGAAGACTCACCAAAATATTATCTTATAGACCAAGCCCGTCAGGGGCTTTTTCAACTTTCGCTCGTGGAAAAACCAGCACCAAAGTTTGAATTTGTAGATTTAGCAGGTCACAAATACAATCAACAAAATACCAAGGGCAAAATTTTGGTAATGAAATTTTGGTTCATAGGCTGTGTTGCCTGCATACAGGAAATGCCTGAAGTTAATAAAATCGTTGATCGATACCGGGACCGTAATGATATCCTTTTTATTAGTCTTGCCTCGGATAAAACCGAACCTTTAAAGAAATTTCTAAAACAGGTACCTTTCAAATATGAAACTGTAGCAAACGCCGATCGATACATGGTTGATTCCATCGGCACCAAGGTATTCCCTTCGCATCTAATTATTGGCAGAGATGGGAAGATCAAAAAATTCACATTACAATATGCAGAGGTTGAAAAGCAACTAAAAACCCTTCATTAATGGCATAAACGCTCTACCTAAAACAACGACCAGAATCTGCTCTCATTAAATCCATACCTTACGCATTTAATGCCGTAGGCGCCATACCAAACTTCTTTTTAAAAGCATGTGAGAAGTGCGACAGGCTTTCGAAGCCAAGGTCGAGGTAAATGGCAGAAGGTTTCTGGTGTTTGCTTTCGATGAGGTGTTTGGCTTCCGTTAGGCGTTTATCCTGCAGCCAATGGCGGGGTGGCGCACCGAAAGTTTTCAGGAAATCGCGTTTGAAACCGGCCAGGCTGCGACCAGTAAGCTGCGCGAATTTTTCGATGGGCACATTAAAATGAAAATTGCTCAGCATAAACTTTTCCAGGTCTATTTTATGGGGTTCTGAAAAGTCGAATAAAAAGTTACGCAGTGCCGGTAGGGCAAGCAATAACAGTTTAATCCCCTCTTTCACTTTCAAAATGCCCATTTCATTGGTCATGGTGGCACCCGAGCTTCGGGCATAGGGAACAATAGACTGGAAATATCCTTTGAGGAATTCGTTTGATGGAATCAGGATATTTGGCGGACCAATGTATTTATGGTCTGCGGTTAACTTTTCTTCCAATACGATCTTGCGCAAAAGCTCTTCCTGCAGGGAAATGACGATGGTTTCATAGTTTCCTCCGGGCAGCGGTGTTTTGGTGAGCGTACCCAACTGGTTTTTACCAATCAACAGCAATTCTCCTCCGGTCATCGAAATACTTTGACCAGCGGTTTCTAAAGTGAACTGCCCTGAAACCTGCAATACCAAAGTATGGTGGTTCCAGAAACATACTTTTTCTTTCCGCTGGGCAGAGAGGTAAGAATAAAAGATAAGGCCCGGGAGGATTTCTTTTGGATTGGTCATTTAACGTTGTAAATAAGTACCGCCACGTATGGCACCTATTGCAAAAGTAGTATTTAAAGTGTTCATTTCTTGCGGCGTAAATATAATATCAAGCGCTTTAATATTTTCAGGCAGGCGCGATCTGCGGCTCATGCTTACTAAAGGCATAATATGATCGCCCTGCTCCTTTACCCAGGCAATAGCAAGCTGTGTAGGCGTACAGCCTTTGTTGTGGGCCAATTGTTTCAATACTTCTACTTTTTCGAGGTTATGAACCAGGTTGTCACCCTGAAAACGGGAGAAATGATTATGGTAATCATTTTCTGCAAGTGGCGCTTTCATGTCGCCGGTTAATAAACCTTCTGCGGTATTGGCGAAGGCCACTACTGCAATACCCAACTCTTTTGCTGCAGGCAGCAGTTCATTTTCGATCTGACGATCGGCCAGCGAATAACCGATTTCAAGCGCACTTATGGGGTGGGTTTCATTTGCCTGACGAAGCTGCTCGGCCGTAATTTCAGACACACCAATGTGACGCACCTTACCCTCTTTGATCAGGTCGGCAACCGTTCCGATGATGTCTGCTACCGGTACGCTATCGTCCATTCGGCAAGGCTGGTAGAGGTCGATGGTTTCGATGCCCAAACGCATCAGCGAGTAATTGATAAAATTTTTAATTGCAATGGGCCGCAGGTCTAATCCCAGCCACTGGCCGTTGTGAAAGATGGCACCGAATTTTACGCTGATAAAGGCCTCATCGCGCCGGCCTTTAATTGCTTTGCCAATTAACATTTCATTATGACCGGCACCATAAAAGTCGCCAGTGTTTAAAAAATTAATGCCGTTATCTAATGCTTCCTGAATGGTGGCAATACTTTCTGTTTCGCTGGGTGTAGCACCACCCCATACAGAAGACATGCGCATACAGCCCAAACCAAGTTTAGATACGAATGGACCATTTTGGCCCAACTGAATTTTTGTGATGTTGTTCATGAAACAAAGATCAACATTCGACACAGCAGAGGCTTTCTTCTACGGCTCAAATATTTTGTCTGTACGGCTCAGCTATTTGATGGTTTGAGCGCTATCTAGCGCAAGTCTTAATGTCAAGCCTAATGCAATGGGCAGACTTGTGCTTTCCCTAAATTAATCCCTAAATTTCTTGAGAAAATCTTAATTAATTATTACTATGCATGCGCATTCATCCAGCCCATTGTCCGCTGCACTAAGACTTGCGCCAGTGAGGCCACTACGTCCTGCTGAACTTGTTTCAGCATCTTTTGCAACAGGAAAGATCCTGAAACAAGTTCAGGATGACGACTGCATATACAATTTGTCGTGTCCCCCTACTAACGCTCCCGAAAATCACTAGGTGTGCACTTATACCTATCGCGAAAGCTTTTGGTAAAATTAGCCAAATCATTATAGCCACAATTAAAAGCAATGTCTTTAATCCTTTCGTTTGAAATTAACAGCATTTCGGCAGCTTTTTCGAGCCTTTTGGTTTTGATATAATTGGCCGGTGTATCGTTGTAATGTCTGGCAAATTCGCGTTTAAAAGACGATAAACTCAAATTATTCAATTGTGCCAGAGCTTCGATACTGAGCTGTTCAAACAAGTTGGCCTCAATAATTTGTTTAAAGGTGTAGGTAGTAGGCGAAAAAAGCTGTGCAAATATGGTTTGTATGGCCCGGGCATTAGCGGTTTGGGCCAGCAGCAGGATAATTTCCTTTAACTTTAAAACCAGTATATCTTCGTTAACCAGTGCAGGATGCTGAAAATAAAACAACAAGCCTTCAATATATTTCTCGATTAAAAAACTGTTGTTTAAAACTTCAACACTTTTGTTCGAAACCATCCGATCGGGTGCCTGAAGTATAACCGGCATCTCCCGGTCGTAGATCCGTTTTAAAATATCGGGATGAAAATTAACGACCATAATTTCATTAATCCCTCCTTCATTTAAGTTACTGATGGTTTTACTAGCCTGGATACAATTTAAAAACAAAGCATGTTTATGCGGTATATTTACCCGGTTTTCGTCGCGGTGATATTGCATTTCGCCCTGTAACATATACAAAAAGCAGGCATTATCGGTAATGGGGAAATCGAAGGTAAAAGGTGCCTTTATCCTGATGTTCTGGATAATGGATTTACCAAACAAATCGTATTTTTTATGGTCAATGATCATATTAAAAAAACCTTCAGCTATAAAAATAGAAAAACTAATGCATGGTTTGGCTTTTCTGCGTCCATACATTAGCCTATCTGGTACAAAAAGATTTTTTATCCCAAAATCACATTTTTGGTTTACCGTATTCTAAGCGCGTTACGTTGTTTAATGTATTGGTAAATGGCACCGGCAACAAATGCGATTAAGAGCACGAGCAAGGTTTGGGCAATTATAGGATCGGTAGGATTTTTAGCCAGTGGATGCCCCAGCGGAACCCGGGTAAAGGTTTCGTTCACAGTGGGAATGAGCGACAGAAAAAAGCTGAAAGAGAGTAAAAAATTCTCTACATAACGTGCCTTATTGTTGGTACTTCGCTTTACCGAAAGCCAAAAAGCCACCACCACTAAAATAAAAATGAATACCGAAAAAATATGCCCGGCATTAAAGCCTCCATGTTTGGAGATTCCCAATGCAGTTAAAGCAGTAACAGCAGTAGTATAAAAGTATATTTTACCACTAAGCTGCGTTAAATCAATTTTGCCAAAGCGTACAAATGAAATGATTGCTGCTACAATGGCTACAATACCAATAATGGTATGAAAAATTCCTAAACCTGATAGTCCCATAGTCTTTTTTGTTGTTATGTAATTGTTGTTTACAAAAGTGGCTATAGTAAGGCTAAGGCATTTTGCTTATTCGTTCAATTAATTGGTAATCTCGTTCAAAAATGATCAGGGGCGCTGCTTCCAGCCTAATTAATGGACGGACCTATAATTTCGTTTTGGCAGGCAGGACATTATTCGACGATTGGGTGATCACCTTTTCCTGCAACTGAGCAGAACAGGTTTGAATAATTAAAAAGGCCGCAAAAATAAGCTGAAAGTTTTATTTTTGAAGATTCTCCCTAAGCACCCTAAAGATGGATAATTTTCAAGCGCTGTTCGATTACGTTCAAAAACTCTCTGGCCAAACGCTTTCAGCGGAAGAAAAGCAGGTATTTATCGAGCATTTCAAACCCAAAAAAATCCGTAAGCGGCAATACTTTTTACAGGAAGGGGATGTATGTAAATATACTGGCTTCATTGTGAAGGGGGCTGCCAAGACGTTTACCGTGGATGAAAAAGGGCATGAGCATATATTAAAATTAAGTATTGAAAACTGGTGGTTAGCCGATTTTGAAAGTTTTTACAAGTTGACACCAAGCCGCTTTAACATAGAAGCGCTGGAAGATATGGAGATCTTACAAATCACCCATAACCTGGTAGAAGAATTCATAAAGCCTATTCCTGCCTTTTCAGCGATGCAGAACGTGCTGAGTCAAAACAATACCATAGCTACCCAAAAAAGGATGCAGTCTTCCATTAGTCTAACTGGAGAAGAACGGTTTCAAGAACTCGTTAACGATTATCCGCACTTTCTACAGCGGTTCCCGCAAAATTTAATTGCTTCCTACCTGGGTTTAACACCAGAAACCTTAAGCCGGATCAGGAAGAACGCCTTAAAATAACTTGATCTTTGTCAAGCCTATTTAATGACTTTTGATAAGATCCAGCTTGTTGCATAGGTGCATCTTTGGATCAACATTAAATTCAAAGATCATGAGTAAATTAAAAAACAAAGTAACCGTAATTACAGGCGGCAATAGCGGCATTGGATTTGGTATTGCTGAAGCATTTAAAAGTGAAGGCGCTGCCGGAACTATTGTCGGTAGAAATCACTTAACTTTAGAACTTGCAGCTGCTCAACTGGGCAATGATTTTATAGCCATCAATGCGGATGTAACTAACCTTGCCGATTTAGAAAGGGTTTTTAAAGATACAGCCGAAAAATTCGGCAAAATAGATGTACTGGTAGCCAATGCCGGTGCAGGAACAACGGGAACAGTGGCAGATGTGAGCGAAGCTGATTATAACAAAACCATGGACCTTAACCTGAAAAGCGTTTATTTCACGGTACAAAAAGCCTTACCATATATGAATGATGGCGGCTCTGTAATTCTTATCGGATCAAATGCCGCACATCGGGCATATCCCTCATTCGGGCTTTACGGCGCTGCAAAAGCGGCGGTGATCTTTTTGGCGAAAAGCTTTTCGAACGACTTGCTAGCCAGAAAGATCAGGGTAAATGTAATCACACCGGGTACTACAGACACACCTGCATTTGATAAGTTCGTTCCTGCAGCGCACATTGATGCGGTTAAAACACAATTTGCAAGCGCGATGCCGATAGGCAGGATCGGGCAGCCCTCAGACATTGGTAAAACAGCGGTTTTCCTTGCTTCTGAAGAATCTTCGTTTTTGCTTGGTACCGAAATCCTTGTTGATGGTGGCATGACCTACTTAGCCCAGTAATTTCTTATTCACTGGTATGTGTTCAAACCCGTACCAGTGATCACTAGATATTAAGAAATCGGCAATAAAATATTGACGAAAGAGCACCTGGCCTATGCACTGCCTTGAATTTACTTGTCGTTTTGCTATGGCATAGCACATGAAAGGCAGTTTATCTGTAACAGCTAAACATATTCGGCCTGTAAATGTTATCACTCTATTAGCTGAAATTGTTATGCAAGAAAATAGAGCGCAAGATAATTTTGAGAAACGTTTCAAAGAATGTGATGATAAGTTCAACGCTATATTTAAACTTACCAGTGTGGCCTCAAAGATCATCCGGTCAGACCTCACCATCTTAAAGGTGAATAAGGCGCTTTGCGAACTGTTGGACTATCCGCCAGAACAAATTGAGGGAACAAAAATCCTGGATCATGCCTGTGAAGAGCATATCGCACACTGGCATCGCCTCCAGGAAGAGATCTGGGCCAGGCAGGTGCCGTTCTTCAAGCTACAGGCCTGCCTGTACCGAAGAGACCGCAGCCGCGTATGGGTTGATGTGACTACGATCCTGTATAACGACCAGGGGGAAACCTTTGGATTTACTGTACTGGACGATATTTCCGGAATGAAACAGCTTAAGGAGAGCCAGAAACGTCTGAACCTTGCCCTTAAGTATACCGGTACAGCTATCTGGGAACTGGACCTTGAGACAAAGGAAGTTTTTCGTTCCCGAGACCATGATGAAATCTTTGGCTACCCGCAAAGGCAAGCGCATTGGACCCTGGAAAGCTATTATCCACATATATCAGCAAATGACCTTCCAGTGTTCAAGGAGGCCCTAAACAATATTCAGGATGACGGTGGCGTAGACGTGCAGGTTAGATTAAATACAGCGGATGGCAAGCTTCAATGGCTGAATATAAAGGGCAAAACCGAAACCAATAAAGCGGGTAAAGCCGTGAAACTGGTGGGTGTTATTAACGATATTACCAACGACAAAATTATAGAAAGGCATAAAGACGATTTCATAAGTATTGCCAGCCATGAGCTGAAGACCCCAGTTACCAGCTTAAAAGGATCAGTACAAATGTTGCAACGGGACGCGAACCGGCAATCTGACCGTACCAAGCGCTTGGTTGCGCAGGCAAGCAGGGGCATAAACCGGATCTCACTGATCATAGACGATTTGCTCAATGCCGGTAAAAATTATCGTGATCAGATTGAACTTCGGAAAACGAACTTCAACCTGTTTGAGCTGGTCCAGGAAATAGTTGAACTGTTTGCTTCCACCGACGTTCCGGCGGTAACTATAACAGGAAAAAAAAACATCATGGTCCATGCCGATTCAGAGCGGATCGGCCGGGTACTTACTAATCTGATCGGTAATGCAGTTAAATATGCGCCAGGCACTGCAGAGATAAAAGTTGAACTCATTGATCATGAAACCTATGTTAAAATCTCCGTTATCGATAGGGGCCCAGGGATTGTTGCCGAAAAAATCCCCTTGCTATTCGACCGGTATTACCAGGCCGCGGGGCAGCAGGAGCAAAATTCAGGACTTGGGCTAGGCCTGTTTATCTGCGCCAACATCGTTCGTAAACATGGGGGAGAGATCGGTGTAGACAGCGTGCCAGGCGAGCGTACCGACTTTTGGTTCACACTTCCGAAATCCGCAGGCAGTTAGGTTCAACAATATTTACAATTTGCACCGTAGGGCTGGATAATCCCAAAATTCGTTTTAAAATCGCCTTTGGTTAAACGGTTAGTTTGACCTTTTTCCCTGTTTTTACAGCCTCGTATATGGCGTCAATAATTTTAAGATCTTTCAAACCTTCCTCACCGTTTACAGGAACTACCGGCTTGTTATCTTCAAAAATAATAGTGGCCATTTCATCCATCTGTACCGTTTGATGCGTAGTGATGGGCTGCGTGAGTTCACCTTGATGTGTTCTCCCCTTGATTGGACCATAACCCGTAGAAGGTTGCATTTCTGCAAATCCTTTGTCGCCACTCATAAAAAATCTATCCAGGTAATTGATGTTATAGCTAGACAAGCAGGAGGCTACCGCACCGCTGGGGAAACCCAATTGAAATTGTATGGTCTCATCTACACCTTCTTTAAACTTCGCAGGGTCGGTTTTGGTTTCCTGAGCCGTCACCCAGATCGGCTCTTCTCCCACCATATACCTGGCTCCGTTAATTGCATAGATTCCAATATCCATCATTGATCCCCCGCCGGCAAGTGCTTTGTTTAATCGCCATTGTGTCGGATCGCCTGCTTTAAAACCACATTGTCCCTGGAAAAACCTGATTTTGCCGAAGTCGCCCGCATTTCTCATTCGGATCACTTCCAGCGTACGGGGTTCAAAATGCAGCCTATAGCCAACCAGTAACTTTACATTTGCTTTTTTACAGGCATCAAGCATCTCTTGTCCCTCTTTGGCATTCAATGCCATCGGTTTCTCGCATATGGCATGTTTTCCCGCTTTTGCTACCCGGATAACCTGACTATGGTGCAGTGCATTTGGCGTAATCACATAAATCGCATCTATATCCGGATTATTTTTAACCTGATCGAAGTTTTCGTAGTTATAACAATTCTTTTCCGGGATGTTGTACTTCGTTTGCCATTCTTTAATTTTTGAAGGCGTACCGCTAATTACACCAGCCAGCTTCGCCTTGGTACAGGCCTTCATCGCTTCTGCTACACGGGTACCATATCCACCTAAACCCATGATGGCTACCTGGAGTACCTTACCCTGGTAAGGTTGTTCAATTTGGTCAGGAACGTTCGCAAATGCCGATATCGATCCCAATTGCAGCATCAATGCTGATGCACCCATTTTTTGTAGAAAATCTCTTCTGGTATTCATATTTATCCTGTAGCTATGTTCCTATTCAGCAAAAATTTAAGCAATATGTGCTATTGCCTGTTTTGCCGCTTAATTAACTGATTTACTTCATGATATCTAACACCGACCAGTTACATTTAGTTTTCACCATATGATTTGCGGCTTGATCTAAACTACAAATTGATTTGACAGTTATAATTCAAGAAAGATATTGGCATCGCTGTAGTACCGATCTAATCTTACCGATCCTGGCACCAGTTCACATTCGTTTGATTGTTATTTAGTAAGATTAAGCGCACAGATCCATTCCAAACAGGGGTATAAATTGATATGCGGCCGAAGGAAAAAACCGCATATCAATCATTAATTTACGATCAATCGCAAACAGAACTAGCGGGTACCATCGCAAACACCCCTAAAATAGCCAACAGATTCAGCTATTCCTGCTAAGGGATCTTTCATGTCTTTTTCATACTCTAAACTACAGCAGCCCTGGTAATTAACCTTTCTCAGCATTTTTACGAATGCAGGGATATCAATTACGCCACGGCCGAGTTCGCAAGTGGTACCTTCATTTGCCGCGACAGTTACATTCTTTAAATGCATATCAAAAATACGTTTCGAGAATTTCTGAAGGTCTGCAACTGAATCCCGTCCGTCTCTTTTATTATGCCCCATATCAAAGCATATACCAACACGTTGATCCAGGTTTTTAATGAGGTTGTAGATGCTTTCTGCATTTGGATATAGTTTATCCTGCGGGCCATGATTATGAATGGCATAACGAATATTATATTCTTTTGTCTTTTGGGCAACATACTCCAGGTCAGCATGCGCTGGAATTCCGATCAACAGATCAACACCAACCCTTTTTGCATAATCAAATGCATTATCGATCTCTTCTTTATTTTTGGTGTATATAGGGCCTACGGCATACCCTACTATGTTATTATCCTTAAGTTTAGCATGAAAGGCAGCAATTTCTTCTGCTGTACTTTTAAAAGGCAAATGAAAGTCTTTAATACAGAGGTAATGTACATCAACCTTTTTCATCATTTTAAGCGATTCGTCAAGGTTAAAGTTAAGGAAGCTATAACCGGCGATTGCTAATTTAAAAGCGTCTTTACCCGCGGCATTACCTTTAGCAGGCGCTGCAAAAACTGACGGGGCATCGATCAGCGTTGCTGCAGTTAGCCCCAATATTCCTGTTTGTAAAAAATTTCTTCTTGTAGTCATTTTAATTTATCTGGCGAATAAAGTTAATATTTAAATTGGTGCAGTTCAAACCTGCAAACAGATCTTTTAAAAAAATGAACTGTTTCACAGCATCAATTTTTGCCAGCTATAAAGCTTAAATAGCTAATGTTCCTCACCTTCTTCTTCAGCGTTCTTAACCTTGCTTAACAGATCGTAGGCGCCTTTTACCACCACCTTCACATCATTGATCTGCCCGGCAAAAGAAACCTGGGTGTAACCATTTTCGGCAACACCTGTTTTCACTTCTGTCATCCTGTACCGATAAGTGCTACGGCCCTTATCAGCAGGCTGATCTATAAATACGAACTTTTTGCCTTCAAACTCAACAATAGCGGCATCGGGTAGTGCTTCAACTTTGTTCATTCCACTTTCCACATAAGCCTTAAGGTACATGCCCGGAAGCAGCTGTGTATCCTCCTTATCCAGGTGGCAATGAATTTGCACGGTACGCTCTTTGCTAATTTCCCTTCCGATGAGGTAAACCGTAGCCATGCGCTCCTTTTCTTCATTGGCCAGTACAAAGCGGACTTTCTGCCCCAGCTTAAGTTTGGGTACATCCTTTTCAAATACCGTAAGCTCTGCATGCAGGTGCTCGGTATCGGCAATTTTAAACAACACATCGGTGGTGCTGGCAAAGGCACCTATATTGGTATTAACCTGCGTAACGTAACCCGCCATTGGCGTATAGAGGTTAAAGGTTTTCTGGATCTGTCCTTTTTCCAGTGCCGCAAAACTGATGTTCATAATGGAAAGTTTCGAACGCTGCCCCAGCAATCTTGCACTCACACTCTGGTATTCGCTCCTTGCTTTCTGAAGTGCTTTTTTTGAATTTACGTTTTCCTTTGCCAATTCTTCCTGGCGATCGAGCTCCTGCTTTAAAAACTGCAGCTGGCTTTTATAGTCCAGATAATCTTGTTGCATCTGAATAAATTCCGGATTCTGCATTACGGCTACGAGCGCCCCTTTGGCTACCCGTTTTCCCTGTAGCATATCGGTGCTTTTTACAATACCTTCCAGCGGTGTGGAAATAGATACCAGGCTTTGCGGGGGAAGATCGAGCATGCCGTTTACTTTCGTTGTTCCGCTTAATTCTTTCAGTTCAATGTCTCCCAGCGTAATTTCTGATAGTTTGTGCTGCTCTGGGGTAAGGGTTACAATATCGCTCTCTTCGTGAACGGTCTCTTTTTCGGGCTCCTTTTCTGTATTGGGGCTGCTACAGCCAGCCAAATAAAATGGAAAGGACAGCAGGGTAAGATATTTATATATGGATCTCATGAGATTTATGCTTTAAAATGATTTGTTGTTACCGGTTAAAAATTCAATCTGGTTGATGCTCTGGCTTAACTGGAGTAGGGCCATCAGGCGCCCCTCGTAAATACCATTTGCCTGTTTAAGGTTCAACAGGTATTCCGAATAGCCTATTTCTCCGTTCTGGTAGGCGATGCGGCTATTTTTTAATATCAGTGCCGCATTGGCTAGCGCCGAAGTAATAAAATAGTCGTAACGTTTCCTGTTTTTCAGGTATTCGCCCAGGGCCTGCTGGTACTGGCCTGTTAGTTTTCGCTGATGGAGCTGCAGGTCGTTCGAGGCAATATCCCTGTTAATGGATGCGGCCTTTGCCTTCGCAGAATAAGCGCTGTAAAATAGCGGAATGGAAAGCCCTACCTGAAAGCCTTGAAAACGTTTGTCGCGGCCAAAGAAAACATCACTGCCGTTAACATTTTGAAAACCGGTTAGCGACTGGTTAAAATACCCCAGGGTAAAATCGGGCATCGCTTTGGCAAGTTCTACTTTTCGCTGTTTTTCGGCAATCACAATCTGTTGCCTGAAATAGGCAATGGCTGGATTTTCATTTAGAAGAACCGTATCTCCGATCGAAACCCCGGGTGTTTCCCTTAAAAATTTGTCGGCGATTAGGGGTAGCTCGCCCCTTCCAATCAGCGTAGCCAACTGCGTTTTATAAATTTCGATATCAGACCGGTCTTGATCGAGCAGGTTCTGTACATCTTTGAGCTGCGTCTCTGCAGCTACCTTTTCAAGCAGGTTACCCTCGCCTGTTTTGTATTTTAGCGAAGCTGATTTTACAAAACCCTTATAGATACTGTCTTGCTCGAGCAGCAGTTTTTCCTTCGAATAGAGGTACTGAAGATTGGTGTAAACCGTCTTCACCTGAAAAATGAGTTCGTTTTTACTTGAAGCCGCCTGAAGCTGGCCTGATTTGATACGTTCATCCCCTAATGCAGCATTTGCGGCGAAAAGTGTTGGAAAGGGAATGTTTTGCGAAATGGTAAAGTTGTTGTCGTTTTTGATCAGACTGTTGTACTGCCCGTAAAGCATAGACACTTCAGTTTTGGGCATTTCGAAGGCACTTTTCCTGAGTGCCTGTTGCAGCCCTACACCAAGGTTAGCCCCGCTAATCGCCCTGTTGTTTTCCAGTGCCGAAGATATTGCCTGTTCAAGCGTTAATGCAGTTTGGGCCTTAGCAGGCTGAAATCCAAACAAAGTAATAGACATCACGATTATGCCTGCTACTGGAGCAATTCTTACTTTTTTGCGCCCCATTTTTTCTACCCAGATATAAAGCACCGGAAGTACCAAAAGGGTCAGTAATGTGGCAGAGATTAATCCACCGATAACAACCGTTGCCAATGGGCGCTGTACCTCAGCACCGCTTCCGCCCGAAATGGCCATTGGAAGAAAGCCCAGAGAGGCTACAAGGGCCGTCATAATCACCGGGCGAAGCCTAACCGAAGTTCCTGTTCTGATAATTTCGAGAATATTGTTCATTCCTTCTTTTTTTAACCTGTTAAATTCACTGATCAGTACGATACCATTCAATACCGCCACGCCAAAAAGGGCAATAAAACCGATGCCTGCGGAGATGCTAAACGGCATGCCCCTTGCCCATAGGGCAAATACGCCACCAATGGCCGACAATGGAATTGCGGTAAAAATTAAAAGCGCATGTTTAATCGATGAAAAAGTAAGATAAAGCAACAGCAAAATGAGCAATAGGGCCAGTGGCACGGCAATACCCAATCTTTTGGTGGCTGCCTGCAGGTTCTCAAAAGTGCCGCCAAAGGTTGGATAATAACCTGGTAAAAACTTAACCTCTGTATCAATATTCTGCTTGATTTCCTTCACAATACTTTCCACGTCCCTTCCCCTCACATTAAAGCCAACGGTAATCCGTCGCTTTGCATCATCACGCTGGATCTGGTTTGGCCCTTCCCTGTACTGGATATCAGCCAGTTGTTCCAACGGGATCTGGTTGCCATTGGGTGCCGTTACAAACAGATTCTTCACATCCTCAAGCGACTGCCTGTTTTCTTTTTCCAGGCGTACAACCATATCAAATCGCTTTTCGCCTTCAAATACAAGTCCTGCAACCTCTCCGGCAAATCCCGAGCGGATAGCGGTATTCACATCTTCGATGTTCAGTCCGAACTGCGCAATCTTTTCTCTATGGAACTTGATGATAACCTGTGGAAGTCCCGAAGCTTGTTCCACATAAATATCCTCAGCACCTTCTATTTTTCTGGCTATAGCACCAATCTTAGCTGCATAGGTACTGAGTTTCGAAAAATCCTCTCCATAAACCTTGATTACCACATCCTGCCTGGCACCTGTCATGAGTTCATTAAAGCGCATCTGAATGGGCTGTTGGAACCCGAAAGTAACCCCAGGAATATACTGTTCAAGCTTGGCCTGCATCTTTCCCGCAAGCTCATCTCTTGTCGAAGCATTTGTCCAGTCGCCTTTATCCTTTAAGATAATGATCAGGTCACAGGCTTCAACCGGCATGGGGTCGGTTGGAATCTCGCTAGAGCCAATCTTTCCGATTACCTCTTTTACCTCAGGGAAATTTGCCTTTAATACCTTTGCTGCGCGTGTAGCAGCCTCAATGGTTTGAGAAAGGCTGCTTCCGGTAAGCACCCGGGTTTCTACGGCAAAGTCGCCCTCCTCTAGCGTGGGAATAAATTCGGCGCCCAGATAATTGAAAATAATGAGACAAATGGCGAATAATCCTATGGCAATGCCCACAACAGCCACCCGTGCCCGCAGTGCAAAATTGAGCATTGGGGTGTACACCTTTTGAAAAAAAGACATGATCCTGTCTGAGGTATTTCTTTTGGTGCTGATGGTTTTGTTTAGAAACAGCGCACTCATCATCGGCACATAAGTTAACGACAAGATAAAAGCGCCAAGGATAGCAAAAGTCACCGTTTGGGCCATTGGCCTGAACATTTTGCCTTCTATCCCAACCAGTGCCAGAATTGGCAGGTAAACGATGAGGATAATGATTTCTCCAAAAGCAGCACTGTTACGGATCTTGGAAGCAGATTCAAAAATCTCGGCATCCATCTCCTGCTGGTTTAACCTGTTTTTGTTTTTTCGGACACCCAGATGGTGAAGAGATGCCTCCACTATAATTACCGCTCCATCTACGATTAGCCCAAAATCTATAGCGCCAAGGCTCATCAGGTTTCCGCTGACGCCAAAAAGGTTCATCAGGCATATGGCAAAAAGCATAGCAAGTGGAATAACCGAGGCCACAATCAATCCGGCGCGGAAATTCCCCAAAAGCAGTACCAGTACAAAGATCACAATCAATGCGCCTTCAGCCAGGTTTTTGGTCACCGTACCAATGGCACTGTCTACCAGTTTTGTGCGGTCGAGAAATGGCTCGATCACCACGCCCTCTGGAAGATTCTTTGCAATCTGATCCATCCGGGTTTTTACATTTGCAATAACCTTAGAAGAGTTGGCGCCCTTGAGCATCATTACTACTGCCCCTACTACCTCGCCCTGATCGTTTCTGGTCATGGCGCCGTACCTGGTGGCCGCACCGATCCTCACTTCAGCTACATTTCGGATCAGCACAGGAATGCTATTCTCATTGGTCCGTACAACGATGTTCTCAATGTCCTCAATACTATTGATAAGCCCCTCGCTCCTGATAAAATAGGCGTTAGGTTTCTTATCGATGTAAGATCCGCCGGTGTTCTGGTTATTTTTTTCAAGTGCCTTAAAAATGTCGCTGATGGATATATCCATACTTCTGAGCTTGTCGGGATTAAGGGCAATCTCATACTGTTTGAGGTATCCCCCAAAGCTGCTCACATCTGCTATGCCCTCTACGCCCAGGAGCTGGCGGCGAACAATCCAGTCTTGAATGGTGCGGAGCTCGGTAGCATCATATTTTTTTTCATATCCCTTTTTGGGATGGATAACGTACTGGTAAATCTCTCCCAGTCCGGTTGTTAATGGTGCAATCTCTGGCGTGCCGATCCCCTTCGGAATGGCTCTTTCTACTTCGGCAAGCCTTTCGCTCACCTGTTGACGGGCCCAGTAAATCTCTACGTTTTCCTTAAACACCACTGTTACAACTGAAAGGCCGAACCTGCTAAAGGAACGGATTTCTTCTATTCCGGGAATAGTGGCCATGGTCTGCTCTACCGGGTAGGTTACAAAACGCTCAATATCTTCTGCGCCGTTGCTTGGTGAAGAGGTAATAATCTGGACCTGGTTATTGGTAATATCGGGAAGGGCATCTATGGGCAGCTGTCTAAGGGAGTATATGCCCCAGGCAATCAGCGCCAGTATCATAATTCCCACCAGCAGTTTCTTCCTGATGGAGAATTGTATTATTCTGTTCAGCATTGTCGTTTAAATCAAAAATCAATAAATAGCAGGGCATCATTGCACCTCATGGTGCAAAATTGTGCATGTAAAAAAGCATGCTTTTCATGGATAGCGCCATGAGATAAAAAAATTGATTAAACGAGTTTAGGGGGTTGCCAGATATCGAGTGGTTGTTTTTTCAATGCCGAGCACTGGAAAACCGGGTATGGTTTCCGGAATACCGGAACAATCAGATCTGTTAACTTTTCGGTTGGAAAGTGTTGCCCCACCGAGCAGCAGGCACAGCTGCAGAATGGCGGACAGGATTCTCCGTGCATATGCTCAGCTTTTGATTGATCGCTGTGCACAGTGCTTTCAGTGTGAGACTTCGAAACCATATCTTCCTTGTCCTGGCAGGGCATTAGGCCCAGAAGGATCAGATAAAGAGAAAAAAGGAATACAAAGTTTTTCACCAAGGGCAAATGTAATGATTAATGTTTTTAATTCATAAAGCCCGTTTTTATTTTAATACCTGTTTTGTTTTGATGGTAAAAAAACAATTTATCTCCTCAGGCAGTCTTAATATGCTACGTATCATTATAGATGCAAAGTTATGAGGTAAAGAATGTTGGTTATTTTTATGGCTTGCAATTTTTACAAGCCCTTACATGCGTACTAACCTAAATAATGAACTGGCCACCAAGCCACATTACCCTATATTAGATGGCCTTCGCGGTGTCGCAGCTATAATCGTTGTCACCTTTCACTTAACCGAGCCCTTAGGCACCGGGCACCTCGATATCCTTGTTAACCATGGTTATCTGGCTGTAGATTTTTTCTTCTTATTATCGGGTTTTGTAATGGGCTACGCTTATGACGACCGATGGAATAAAATGAGTGTGGGCAGTTTTTTCAAACGCCGTATTGTACGTTTGCAACCCATGGTGATTTTGGGGATGACCATGGGCGCTATCGGATTCTATTTTACAGATTCTACCATATGGCCGCTCATTCATACTATTCCACTCTGGAAGATGCTGCTGGTACTATTAATTGGCTATACCATCCTACCGATACCACTATCGCTTGATATACGTGGCTGGCAAGAAATGCATCCCATGAACAGTGTGGGCTGGTCCTTGTTTTTCGAATACATTGCCAACATTCTTTATGCGGTGTGGATCAGGAAGTTTTCAAAAACGGCATTAACTATCTTAGTGGTTATCGCCGCTATTGCATTGGCACAGCTGGCCATTACAAACGGCGATGTGAGCGGTGGCTGGACACTGAATGTAGAACAAGTGCGTATTGGCTTTACCCGTACCGTATACCCTTTCTTTGCGGGTTTGTTACTTTCGCGCATTGCCAAGCCCACCCGAATTAAAAATGCCTTTTTATGGTGCAGCCTTTTGGTGGCACTAGTACTTTATATGCCGCGCATTGGCGGTGCTGAGCAGCTTTGGATGAACGGGATTTATGAATCTGTCTGCATTATCATTGTGTTCCCGCTCATCGTGTATATTGGCGCCAGTGGCGTACTGCAAACGCAAAGAGAGCATAAGATATGCAAATTTTTAGGCGATATATCCTATCCACTTTACCTGGTACATTATCCATTGGTTTATTTTTACGTGGCCTGGATCAGCAACCATAAAGGCACAACAATTGTGCAGGCCTGGCCATATGCCTTACTCATTTTAGTTGGTGGGATTGTTTTGGCCTATGCCGCATTAAAATGGTACGACGAGCCAGTGCGCAAATGGTTGCAGAAAAAGTTTGCATAAGACTGAGTTAGGCTTAAAAGAGGCTGTGAGGAATCGTCATTGCGAGAAGGCTTTTTCAGCCGACGAAGCGATCTTACAACGATCGCTACCAGCGTGCGCATTAAGATTGCTTCGTTCCTCGCAATGACGATCTTTCTATTGGAATCTGTCATTGATAGCCTATCGAAAGCCCTGTTTAATGCCCGTAAAGCGTTTCGACTACTTGTCCCGATTCATCGGGAAGCTCTCCGTAGGAGTCCTTTGGACAACCTGACAAATCCGAATGGAATCAGAACTTGTGACACAGACTCTTCTTTTGGTCTATGTTACTTTAAAAAATCATTTAGGTAAGTTGAGATTATTTTCGTCTGCATCATTAAACTCACATGCCCCTGGCCAGGGACAATGGCCAAATGAGATTTTGGCATCGCCCCCATATCGGAAAATTTGTCGCCGCCAAGTAATTGGTAGGTTTTACTCAGTTCTACTTTATCCAGGCCGTCATTATCTCCTGCGATGATTAATACGGGTGAAGTAATTTTCGCAATATTGGCGTCGCCCATGTCGAATGTTGTCCCTGCAAAAACAATCATCTGTTCTATAAATTTTGTCCATTTTGTTTTGTCAGGCGCTACCGCATCATATGCCGTTTTCATAGGTGTATTTGCAAACATTTCAGGTTTCATATTTTTAAATGCATCTGCTATTTCAGGTTTCCAGCCAGTACTTTTATAAGTAGAAGAAATGACCACTAATTTTTTTATGCGTTTAGGACTTTGTATGGCTAACTTATAGGCTATAGAGCCACCCATGCTATACCCTGCAACATCGGCACTGTCTACTTTTAAATGTTTCATTACGCCCTCCACATCACTTGCCAGCACAGCCTGGTCTAATTTCCGATCAGAAAAAGGTGTGTGTCCGTGTCCCTGTAACTCAATAGCGATTACTTTTCTGGTTTTCGATAATTCGGGTATTAATTGCCCCCAGTTTGTTTCGATAGTCATAAAAGCACCATGCAGTAAGATGAGCGGTTTACCCTCACCATATACTTCGTAATAAACTTTAAGGCCGTTAACCGGTGCATAACCGCTCTCGGCAGGCTTAAGTTGTTGCGCTTTTGATTGAGCTGCTGCAAACATGATGATTGCGAAAAGTAGTACTGATTTAAGGATCTTACCTTTTTGAAATAAATTTTTCATAAAGCTGTTTAAATTTAGTTTGAACGATATTAACCATACAAATATGAGATTCATTCGGGGCTTTACCACGACGTAAAAACGACAACTTCGGTGGCGGATTGCGACATTGCAGATTTGAAGGTTGATGCCAGTATGTTTAGAAAAAATTGCAAATGAACCCAGCTAATGGTGTATCATAAATATAGAATGTCATCCTGAGGAGTAATTATTTTATAAAAATTCAATATTAATGACAGGAGAATTTAAAAAATTAAATCTCCTCAGATTATCGTCATTGCGAGAAGGCTTTTTCAGCCGACGAAGCAATCTTACAACTATCGCTAGTAGCGAGCGATTTAAGATTATTCATTTTTGCAGTTGTTTTCAAAGGCATTCATGAGCTCGCTTCGTTCGGTTGTCTTCGTGCCTCGCAACGACGGCCTTTCTTTTGGAATCTGTTAATGGTAGTTTGTCGAAGGGCTTTGTTAAATAACCTTTTAACTAAACTCATCGAAAGATGAGCTTCTTTAATTAAACCTAATCTACCACTTTTAGTAGTTGCGTTTAACACGTATATTTGAATATTACCCACAAGAGATTACGCTCAAAACCACGGAAAATGGAACAAAAAAATCTAACGGAATTAACAGACGAAGCGTTGCTGCTAGAAGCAAAAAAAAGGAAATCGGCAGTCATAACCAATGCCATACTAATTGGATTCCTGATCGGTGTTGTATTTTACAGCGTGATGAAAAACAGTTTAGGCTTTTTAACCCTCATCCCCTTATTTTTCATTTATAAGCTGACAAATAACTCAAAATATAACAATCAGGAATTAGAGAACCTTTTAAAAGAAAGAGGTTTGAAATAAGAAAGATTGTTGATGATCGGATAATGGTGGATCACCTTGGCCAATGGATTGAAGTGTAAAAATATACAGGGAAAAATCTAAGAAAGATGGAATCCAATATCAAAATCATTAATAAAAATGAAGGCGAGTATTTAGGCATTGCAGGAGGTAATTACAGGATCATCATTTCTGGTGAGCAAACCAGTGGCAACTATGCGGTTATTGAAATGATTGTCTCCCCAGGTGGTGGCCCACCGCCGCACGCCCCACCCCGACACACAGGAAATGTTCCATGTATTGGAGGGAGAAGTCGAGTTTAAAACAGAAAACGGCAAACAAATTGTTTCAAAAGATGGCTTTGTAAATATCCCTCTTGGTGGAGCCATTCACTGCTTTAAGAACACTTCAGAAAAACCTGCACGATTGCTCTGCACGGTAGTACCCGCCGGATTGGAAAATCTATTTCAGGAAATAGGTGTGCCTGTTCTTCCTGGACAAACACTCCCCATTCCTGAACTAACAGAAGAGCGGAAAGCATTTTTAAACGAGATGGATTTGAAATACAATCAGCAAACCTACCCCAAGGATTTCTGGGATAGTAAATTCATTGACTTGATTAATAAAAAAGATAACAGCAATTGGCACACTTATGGCTTATTAAAAACCATGAAACAGATATATCTTATTGTAGCGTTATCAGTAATGCTGCTTACCAGTGCTTGTTATAGTATCAGAACTGCTGGTAATAGCGGGAAAGTTCCTCCAGGGCAAGCCAAAAAAGGAACAGGTTCTAAATCGGCCAAGCCTTTTGCTCCAGGGCAACAAAAAAGAAATTAAAAAGAAAACCCTCCAAATTTGGAGGGTTTCTTTCTTTATTACACAAACAACTAATGTTTTCCCTTACCGTTTCCATGGCCTTTGCCATTTCCGTTTCCTTTATTAAAATGCTGTGAGGGTTTTCCTTTATTGCCTTTATAAACTTTGGTATTCCCCTTGGCCGGTGCATATTTCTGTCCTTTGCTTTTCCCTATTGCCGATTGCCCATGGTTGCCTTTAAATTTGGCATATTTTACTTTATGGGTTTCGAAATAACGGTAAGGTTTACGTGAGTTAATTACTACCTTGTAGCCATTATATAAATCATACCCGCTATATCTTGGTGGTAGAGATGTGGTAAAAACCCAACCTCCTGCACCCATATAAATAAACTGTTTTTTGGGCACATAATAATAACTCTCAATATCGGGCAGGTAGTAATAATCTACATAATCATAGCCGGTTGGACCCCATGCAGGCTGTGCGCCAATGTTTATGTTTACACTTACCTGGGCCTGAGCTTTAAAAGTGAGGCTGCTGCTTACCACGAGTAACAACAGCAAGAATAGCTTTTTCATCGTTTTAAATTTAGATCTGAATAATGGGATTTTACTGTTTTAAAGTAACCGTGCCCAACGATGTGTTTTGCCCTAAAGCCACTTTAACAGCCGTAATGGTACTATCTCTATAACCAACAACCGGTGCAAATTTAACTGAATAGGTACCTGAAGATAAGCCACCAACTGTAAACTTACCAGTTAAAGGATCGGCAACGGTACCCACAGTATCTGTACCAGCAATAACCAAAACTTCAGGATGGCTTGCTAAAGGCAAAACAGTTCCCGAAATCAATCCGGTAGTTGCTGACGCGATTCCACGTACCACTGGTTTTAATAAATATTTTCCGTTTCCGGTGCTTACGATAGATTTCGCCGCATCAAAGTCTAATAGAAGTGTATAAGCAGCGCCTTCAACCAATTCAGGATTAGCGGTTAATTTTACTTTCCAGCCAGAAGATTGTGCACTTGGTGTTTTAAGTTCCTGTTGAACCCCATTTACCACAATTGTATTTCCGGTTTCGTTGAGTACCAGTCTGATTTCGGTAATTTCGCCTGAAGGCATTTCACCTGAAGCAACCAAAATATCAGGGTTACTGGTGCCGATCCTAAAATCAAGGATATCGAATATACCTGCACTAGCTGCAAATACATAAGGTTTATCGCCCGATACCAGTACAATCTCTTTTACACTTAAATTAATCTTATCGAAGTTACCCGGAGCATCCGTCATTTTAATCTGAACTTTAGTTGTTCCCTGGCTTGATTCATTTTTTTTACACCCATAAAAGACAGTCATCCCGATTACAACGAAGACGGCTAAAATGGTATTTACAAAATTTGTTTTCATAACTGTAGATTTTATTTAAAGTTTTACGCTTCAAAGTTGAGGGCCGAAGATGAAACCAACATGAAATTTAAATTTTATTTTTTTCATCTTAATTTCATGTTGCCATCCTACTTTTGAAATGTGAGCGCACCATGTATGGTGGTTTTTAGGTAGGGTTTACCTCTTAGGGGGTAAACTTTTTTTATATTTATAAAATGATCCGATTCGCCGTTATTTTTTGCCTGGCTATTGCCCCGTTATCGGGTGTTTTTGCCCTGCAACAAGATTCTACCGCTTTAACTGTTTCAAATCAGCAGGAAGAACTGATTAAAAAACAGGATAAGGCAAAAAAAGACAAACAGCCCGAAAACCAAAAACCTGAGCCACTTCAGATCAAAGAAGTACCAAAAGCCAAAAAACAGCTAAAACCCATGGCGGTAAAGCCCAAAGTAAAGGTAAAACCCATCAAGATTATTAAACCTAAGATTAAAAGGCCATAACTATATGCGCACCCGTCTCTTAATTTTCTTCTCATTTTTGGTGATATCAAATGTAAAGGCACAGCAAGATTCGACAAAAGCTACGCTTACACTTGCGGCCATGTACAACAGTAACATTAATTATTACGGGCAGGTTACCCCTGAAAAATATCCGTATGTACTCTTTAACGCTACCTTACGGTTTCCAAGCGGTTTATATTTTTCGGGCGGTGGTTATAAGCTCTTAAACTATGGCTCAACCATTTCGGAAACAGATTTAGGCGTAGGTTACGATTATGATTTTAATGAAAAATTTACTGCCGGACTAGCCTATACCCATTCTTTTTTTCCCGCTAATTCTCCTTTGCTTCAGGCATCCAACAACAATAACATCAATGCATCGGCCGCCTACCAATGGCCTTGGTTTAAAACAGATCTTAGTCTCGATTTGGCCTTCGGAAAGCAAACCGATGGATTTATCAGTTTCGGAAATTCAAAAGAAATCGAATTGGGAACGGTATTCAATGAAAAGAATCTTATTTCAATTACGCCAGCTGTAGAGATTACAGCAGGTACCACCCGCTTTTACGAAACCTATATCATCGAAAAAAACAAAAGGCAGAACGCTAATGGGAATGGAAAGGGAAAAAGTGATACCGCTCCGGGAATCGTTAACGGGAGCACCACCGAGGTAGTTGAAAATACGGTCAATCAGTTCAAACTATTGTCTTACAATTTTAAGTTACCTTTAAACTGGAGTAATGGAAATTTCCTTGCAGAGGCCAGTTATCAATTCTCCATACTTGGAAACAGAAAAGAAGAAAATGTAAAACATCAACAATCATTCTTCGGTTTAGCAGTTTATTATCAATTTTAATCCTCATGAAGGTACTGATCATAGAAGATGAAAAAACACTTGCCTTTGAAATGGAAAAGTTTCTTAAAAAGGCTTTCTTCTTGTGCGATCTGGCCCATAGTTTTAAACAGGGTTTTAATAAACTAGAACTAAACCAATATGATTATGTGCTGATTGATTTGGGCTTGCCAGATGGTGATGGCTTTGAACTGCTCAGCAAGGCGAAGAAAAGCAACCCAGATGCGGCCTATATTATTCTTACGGCGAGAGGAAAATTAGAAGACCGGGTGGCAGGCTTAGACATGGGCGCAGACGATTATTTAGCGAAGCCTTTCTTTTTACCCGAACTTCAATCGCGGATGCAGGCCATTGCCAGGCGAAAATTTAAAGTGGCCGAAGCGTTAATCCCCCTCGGAAATTTTAACATCGATCTGCAAAAACGCTTTGTATTTTTCGAGGAAGAGCAGATTGAACTTTCGCGCAAAGAATTTGATCTTTTAAGCTACCTTTTGCTACATAAAAACAGGGTGCTTACCCGAATGCAATTAAGCGAACATATTTGGGGCAACTTTGTTGATGATGATTACGACTCGAACTACATTGATGCACACATTAAAAACATCAGAAAGAAATTAAATGTTTACGCCCCTACCGAATGGCTGGAAACGGTTAGAGGCGTTGGTTATAGAATTAAGAAGTAATTTGAAACTATCTACTAAACTTATTTTATTTATTACCGGATCTAAACTTGCCATTGTAGGTCTGTTTATCCTTTTGCTTCCTTTTCTGATCGGGCAGATTGCTGCTAACTACACCAACTTTTCGCTTAGAAACCAACAGAAAAAAGTACTCCAGAATATCAATAAAAAGGGAATAGATTATTACTTCGAAGGGGATAACAGTTATGGGAGCTACACCATGCTGAAAGATGAATACATTGCACTTGAAACGGTAGCACAAACACTGAAATTAGACACCATACGCGATACCAAACGTATTGTAGAACAAGATACCATCGCGTATCGGGTGCTGAGTTTTACTTTTCAAAAAAACCAAAAAAACTACCTCTTAGAAATCGGTAAAACCACCGCCAGCATTAACCTTTATAACGATGCGCTCCAACGCTTTGCTTTATACGTGCTTATCATTCTTATTGCCCTAAGTATTATTATAGATTTGATTTTTACCCGGCAGTTAATCAAACCACTTAGTCAGATTATCAAATTAAGGCTGACCAATAGCCGGTTTCCCTTTAAAAAGAAACATGGCCATATTAAAACCAGTACACAAGACTTTAAATACCTCGATCATTCACTCATTTCGTTAATGGACCAGATTAACGAGGCTTTTGAAAAGGAGCGGGAATTTACGGCAAATGCCTCGCATGAGTTTATGACGCCCATTAGTATATTACAAAACAAGATGGAAAACCTGCTTACTGAAGAATCGGCATCCGAAGCGGTACAGGAACACATTGTGGATATGATGAAAACACTGGAGCGGTTAAAGAAAATATCGCGTTCGCTACTACTCATTTCGAGAATAGAAAATGAGCAATTCTCCAAACAGGATGAGATAGAGCCACAAACACTCCTTAATGAAATAGTGGAAGAAATAAGCCATAGGCTCGAGGAAAAAAACATTCAGATCGACATCGACCTTAGCCATAACAAAAGTTTAAGCAACATCAATCATGATCTTTTATTTCAGCTCTTTTATAACTTAATTAACAATGCCATTAAGTTTAACAAAGAAAATGGAAGTATACAGATTTCTGATCATCTCGAAAAAGGTTATTATTCCATTCAGGTTAGCGATAGTGGCCAAGGCATTAAAGCAGAAGATATACCACACGTATTTAACCGATTTAAAAAAACCGGTCATGCCGAAAATGCGGGCTATGGCTTAGGGCTTGCCATTGTAAAAAGCATAGCAAACTACCTTAACTTAAAGATTCAGGTGAATTCAATACCGGGAGAAGGGACAAGTTTTAAAGTTATTTTCGAGGGATAAGATTAAAAATGTTATTTGTTCCGTTTGATGTAGATTTCTACTCCAATGGTGAGAATGACACAGATAGCAAGAAAAATTATTGTCCAAATCCTCATCGATTTGCCTTTATATATTCAAAATAAGCTTTTGCACTTGCTAAAAAATTCACCCTGTATAAAGCTAAAGAATAGATAATCAAACCGGTAAACAGAGGAATCTTGTTCTCAATTGCATTATCACTGAATATCGCTGGTATCAGGATCAACATACTCAGAACAGTAAGTGCACTAAAAAGATTTCGAGCCCAACTATGGCCTTTAAAAACCAGGTAGAGCATGAGTACTGTTAGCACTAACCTAATAATTTGTACTATAAGTTTAGACTTATCTATGTACCCCAAGGCCACGTGATAAGTTACCAATACATATATGCTGAACAAAAACATACTTGCCAATGAGCGGAGAATATCGTTTCTGCCCTTTTTTTCAAATTCATTCATGAGATGCGTCAGATTTTTCTGATAGACGAATATAGTCATTAGCCATCCTTTCAAGAAATCAGAATGCGAAAATGATTATATACTGCATTAAGATTAGCTTCGCTGAGCACTTCGTGGTTCCCGCCTGCGCGAGAATGACGACCAGTTTTTACAATCTGTCAATGATAGCCTGTCGAAGGAGCTGTTAAATACGCCTCAAGGTGTTTCGACAAGTTCTTTGTAGGAGTCCTTTGGACAACATGACAGTATTTGAGGTAAAACCACCTCTGTGATACAACCTCTTTTTCTTTGGCAATATTTAAACAGTTTACTCCATCTTAAGCCAGGTATACCCTTCTGCTTTAATCTTGATTTTAAGCTGAATTTTATGTGATGCATCTACCACATAGTTTGTTTTCTTTCCTGCTTCATCGGTTACAACTACATTACGGGTTATACCAGCATAATACAACGGAACTGATATAACTCTTTCTATATCCTGACCCAAGGGGTTATAAACCATTAACAAGCCCTTTGTTTTCAGGCTGGGGTTTACATGTAAAATACCATCCCAATCTCTGCCGTCGGCCCTGCGCAGGTGGATAATATCGCTATTGAGAATATCGCGGTATTGTTTGTACCAATTGATTACACCTTTTACAGTTTCTTTTGTGGCTTCGGTATCGTATAAACGGGGACCACGGTAACAGGCCTGCACCCCTGCCCCATAATATTGCATCATCAACTGTTGATAGTCCTTAAGGTGATCGGCAAGTGGCTCAAGCACAGCTTCTGCCCCACCTCCCTGATAGGCCGTAAGTGGCACAAAACCCCAGCCCATACTCGGTGTTTTCTCCCAGGTACCGTCAAAAATATTCTGTCTGTTCAAAATCATCTGGTTAGTCCTTGGCAACGAAAAATTCACTTCACGATAGCCAATTGCAATTTTATTGGTACCATCTAAAAAATACCAGTCGGGTGCATTGATGTAAACGCCCCGTTCACTTAACCAGTGGTAAAGTTCTTTTTGCATTTCCATCTGTGTCCATTGACTATCGGCCAGCCCTTTGTGCCCCGGGTGTGTGGTCGAGGCACATACATCGCCAGGGTAAGGCCCGTCGTTTTCCCAGATGTCGAATCCTGTTTTCTGAAAAAAGTATTTGATTTTATCGCGATAACTCAAACCCCATTTACTACCAAAACACGGTGCGTTACCGAAAAAGGCACCTCCTGGTTTTCCAGTCAGCGGACTAATCACATCATCTTCATCACTAATTCTTCTGGAACTAAAAAGCGAATAACCGCCAATCTTTATATTTTTAGCATGGGCATATTCGGCAAGGTTTTTCCACTTCTGGATATTTAATGCGGTAGAATCTTCCATATTCATGTGGCTTCCAAAACTTAAAATCAGCGCTTCGTATCCGGTTACCGCACACTGATCAATGGCATTTTTTACCTGTTGATCGTTCTTGCTCACCAGGTGCATAAAGATTGGATTTTGAGTTGTCCACGGTGCAATAACGCGGTACATTTTACGAATGGCCAAACCCCGCCTTTCCCGATCATAACTATCCATTAAAAGCTCGTTGGTGCGGATAGAGCTGAATACCTCGCCTGCAGCGAGTTCAACATTTACGCCCTTATCTGGGTATACCTCCAATAAACAAGGAGTGGTTTTGTCGTAATTCACCTGTGAGGTATAAAGGCTGTCGGCCTTCCAATGCGTGCTCTGATCACTTAAACTGTATTTCATGGCATTGTTAAAGGCAAAATTACTTTCGATATAAATACCATGTGGTGTTTTCATTTTATCGGTACCACCCACAACAGCGCTTTCTTCTTCTACTACGCCGAGCACCTCATTTACCACCTGATCAATCTTGATTGGCGCATCTGTTTTATTCTCGACTGTTACCCATTTGGTCATCAATGGAAGTCCATCGTATAATGCATAATTTACCTTAACCAAAACACCGTTTAGTTTAGTGTCTGCGCTTTTATAAGTAAATGTTACTGTTTTGCCTGTTGGATTTTTCTTGTTGGCCGTCCACATGGAGCCTGGGATCCATTTGATAAACTGTGGCAATGCAGTAATTTCATATTCCTGGAACTGAAAATCTCTTGCATTCGCTTTCAAACTGGCCAGTATGCCAGTAGTAATGTAAGCATTTTCTGTCTGGCCATATAAACCACCAATATTGTATTTTTTGCCGTTAATGCTCACCTGGGCCTCTGGTTTAACTGACCGGAGCAGCTGCTCTCCGGTAGTCAGGTTACGAAGATCGGTACAGGCCACATTTGGCGATAAACGGAACACCCGCTTAAGCAGGCCATTGCTTAAAATAATATCTTTTTGATCTGCACTTTTAAAAACAGCTGCAGGATGACCTTCTGCATGAACAAGCCAATCTACAGTACTCAAATTATCCAGGGCGCTTTTCCAAACTGGGATCTGCTGGGCTAAGACTTCGGCAAACCCATAATTTAAAACCACCGCAAACAGCAATATTATTACTTTATAAAGCGGATGGGGATTACCTGCAGGCAATTTGGTTAGTTTCAAGGCGATTGTACTTTTCAGCCCTATTAATTTCAGCATATTCTTGTTGTCAGTCATGCTAAAATATGGAAATTGCGGAGATTTTACGAACGTTTAATGTTTTATCAATAAATCGACCGAACCCCCTAAAAACACCAATAAAAGGACAAATGTTAACATTCCCAAGCTATAAGCAATAATTGCTTTTAGGTAACTTGCTACTTTTTTGCCGTTAAAAAACTGTGCTATAGCCCATGTAGTATAAACTGCCCCTGTAATACCCGAAACTTTCATGAAACTGATTTTACTAAGTCCTTCAGCAATGGCAAAAAGAGAAATGATTAACATGCCAATTCCCATTACAAAGCACAGCAGGATCAATATTTCGAAGAAATTGTAGCTGTATTTTTTAAAAAATAATTTTAACCACAAGGAAATGCAAACACCCATTAAAATATTTGCATAACCATAATGTCCCTGTACCCATTCGAAAATTAAACCGATGCTCGTTTTTTTTACCTCCTTAAACTCAACATAACCATCTTCAATATGAAAGAAATGACTAATCACCGTATAAATTAACGAGCTAACGATGATAAATATAACCGGTTTTACCAAACGGCTGCGGTTCTCAGTAATGAATGTTCTGATATTTTGGCCGGGCCTGATGAGCAGTTCTTTTACGGTAAACAATATTCCTTTTTCGAAATGTAGAATATGTTGTATTTCGTGTAAGATATAGTGCGCATCTACCCTTTTAACATGCACAGGCTGACCACAACGGCCGCAGAAATCATCATTTACAACATGGCTGCAGTTTCTGCAATTGATTAGATCAGGATGCATATAATTTATTGATTAATATTTGTTGTATTACGTAATCTGATCTCATCATTTACCGATTTTAAGGAGATGTAAATAGGCAACCAGGTAATGGGTAGCACCATTGCTGGGATGAATAATACCAATTTTGCCTTGAGAAAAAACAAGGCTAAAGAAATAAGCACTCCTAATATGATAAATCCAATTAAGGCACCCTTTAACTTCGACTTGGTTTTATTTAATTCTGCCAAGCTTAATTCAGACCATTTTTTCATCATTCAAATCTTTTCTATAAAAGTGGATACAAAAATATTTTCAAAGGCTACACTTTAGTGTAAATTTGCTATTAAGCCATCCCTTAAATGAAAGACACCATTACCTCCACTTTGCTAACCAAGAATAAGGTTGAAAAAATATCAACCGAAGATCTTCAGCAGCAAGATTATATGGAAGCTATAAAAGCTTTTGCACGCTTAACCTACGAAAGTGTGTATGTAATCGATTACGAAAAAATGGCGTTTGAGTATGTTTCAGAAAACCCCTTATTTTTATGTGGTTATTCGCCTAACGAAGTTTTGGATTTAGGTTATGAATTTTATTTTAAAAATGTACCTGAAAAGGATCTTACATTATTGAGTCTGATTAACGAAGCGGGATTCGATTTTTTTGCCAAATTACCTGATGAAGAAAAAAAACATTATAGTATCACTTACGATTTTCATCTGATTAACCGGGAAGGTAAACCCACGTTGATTAACCATAAACTTACCCCCTTGTTTTTAACTGGCGAAGGTAAAATGTGGAAAGCGATGTGTATTGTCTCCCTTTCGCAGCATCAGCATACGGGCAATATCTGTATATACAAACAAGGTACTGATGAGCTGTGGGCGCTAAATATCGAAAGTAAAATCTGGCAGAAATCAGAGAAACCAAAACTCAGCAAGAGGGAAATCGAAATATTGCAATTGCATGCCCAGGGCTTAACCATTAACCAAATTGCCGAAAAAACATTTGTCGCTCCCGATACCGTAAAGTATTATAGGCGACGGATTTTTGAACGATTGGAAGTGAGTAATATGGTTGAAGCACTTTCACGTGCGGTTAATAGTAAGATGATTTAGCTCATCCATTTTTTTACAATATTTTGGCCGGGAATTACCGCCCCGACCAAAGTTTGACTTTATTGGCGATCGCTTTAGGCGTTCAACCCACCGTCGATTGTTAAAAACGAACCGGTGATGTATCTGGCTTCTTCGCTTGCAATAAAGCTTACAAATGATGCAATATCTTCTACTGTACCATAATCTGGCAAAGCCATACGGGTTCTCAAGAAATCAGCCAATGGTGTATCTGCGGGATTCATATCGGTATTGATTGGTCCGGGCTGAATCAGGTTTACCGTAATTTTTCGGGCACCAAGATCGCGTGCTAAACCGCGTGTAAAACCCTGAAGTGCCGATTTACTCATGGTATACAAAGTGGTTTCAGGACCAAGAGCGTTATCGCCCATATTGCTGCCAATGGTAATGATCCGGCCGCCTTCGGGCATGCCTTTTACCGCAGCCAAAGCCGCCACAAAAACTGCTTGTACATTAACGGCCATAATTTCGTTATAATCTTCAAGTGTATGTTCTTCAAAGGCTTTGCCAATGTAAATACCGGCGTTATTGATCAGGATATCAATGTGGCCAAAATCGGCAATTGTTTTAACCACTGCGCCAGTTACTTCAGCTGGTAGGGTACTGCTTGCTTTTATTGCCACAGCGAGCCCACCTGCGGCTTCAACCTCAGCCACTACGGCCAAAGCTTTTTCTGGTGAATTTGCATAGGTAAATACCACTTTTGCACCCTCGGCAGCCAATCTTTTTACAATTGCTGCACCTATGCCCCGGCTTCCTCCTGTTACCAAAGCAATTTTATCTGTTAGTTTTTTCATCTGTATTTTTTAAATTTTATGCTAAAGTAAAAGAGATACTTTACATTTGCAGGTAAGCGGCAAATTGTTAGGTACTAACAAAAAAGTAAGAAATGAGAAAAGAAACATCAACCAATGCTTTGAACGAAAAAATGATGATCGACAGCTGTGGCATGTCCTCGTCGCTGGCGGTAATCGGTGGAAGGTGGAAACCCGCTATATTGTGCCGCCTTTCTTATGGTACCATGCGCTATGGCGAACTTAAAAAAGACATTATCGGCATATCAGAAAGAATGTTAGTGGCTCAGTTGAGAGAACTGGAAAAAGACCAGATTATTACCCGGGTTGTTTTTCCTGAAGTGCCGCCAAGGGTAGAATACCGCCTTACCGATTTGGGCCGTACCATGAAACCAATGCTCGATGCGATGTCTGACTGGGGCAATATGTACCGGAAGCACATTAACCAAACACAAGATTTATCTGCTAACGTATTGCAAGACAAATAAATTTTCAATAAAATAATATGCTGTTTTTCGACTGACAAACAGCTGTCATAGGCCTGTCTTAGTTTTGTTCTATTAAATTAATATAACAAGATGTCAGCAACTATGATTACTAAAAGCGAATTATTACAGCATTGGTTAGGCCACAGAAAACTAACCAGAAAAACCATTGAAAAATTTCCCGAGAAAGAATTATTCGAATTTTCGGTCGGTGGAATGAGGCCGTTTTCTTCATTAATTAAAGAGTTGTTATCCATTAATGTTCCTGGTTTAAAAGAAATGGTCACCAGAGAAACAGCTCCCTTTAGCCATGATCTTCCGCTTAATAACAAAGAAGAGCTACTAACAAAATGGGATGAGGATACCCCAAAAATTGTGGAATTCTTTAACCAAATCGCTGAAGATCAGCTTCACGAAACTATTAAATTATTCGGGCAGTACGAGTTTTCGATCATTAGCCACCTTTTGTATTTCATTGATAACGAAATACATCACCGCGGGCAAGGTTTTGTATACTTAAGGGCCTTAGGCATTGAGCCTCCATTTTTCTGGGACCGTTATTAAAAAGCAGGAGACTGTATCATAAAGGCTATTTCACCTCAGATGCTGTCATGTTGTACAAAGGACTCCTACAGGGAGCTTGTCGAAAAGTTTGCGAGACATTTACACGGTTACTCCAACTGGCCACCGTTGATGAACTCCAATAAAAAATCGTAATTGCGAGGAGGAACGACGAAGCAATCTTTCATGCGAGTGTTCCTTGCATAGAGATTGCTTCGTCGGCTAAAAAAGCCTTCTCGCAATGACGATACTTTGAGGGGATTTATTGTCTTTTAAATTCCACTTTCATTTTTATAAAATAAATTATCCCTCAGGATGACAATTCTATATTTATGATACAACCTCTTTGTTATTTATTCTCTTCAAACCAGCTTCCATTATTTCAATCAGCTCGTTGTTTAAATGGGCTGGTTCTATAATCTCGGCAACATCAACAAATTTAACAAACCAGCGCACAAAAGAAACCACAGAAAGGGAACAATCGAAATACATGACCACAAAATCATCTGAAATTTCTTCGCCTGTAAATCCAAAAATCTGCCGTTCCCAATATAGAAAATGTGCGTACTTCCGGTCTACCTTAATTTCGACTTTCATCACATTTTCAGATAGGCTTTTATCCCTGAATTCGTTAATTGGCGGGTGTGCAATAGTAAAGTTTTCTTCAAGCACCAGAACTTTTTTGATCCTGTCTAACCTAAAATTGCGGTAATCATTCCTTAAATGGCAATAGGCTAAAAGATACCAAAGACTGTGTTCGTAGAATACGCCGATTGGCTCTACTGATCTTCCTATCGGATGAATATCACCACCTTTGAGATAATTGATATGGGTTATTTTTTTCTTTAAGGTACTATTGAGTAAAACATCGATAATGTTAGGCAGGTAATCATTAGATTTAAAATCGTTTTTAAGATGTATTGTGTCTTCTAAATGCAGGAAATCTCTTTTTTGATGCACCTGAAAAGAACTTTTTATTTTGATAAGTGCTACCTCAAAATGTTTTTTGATAAACTCGGTTTCATGTTTCTGCATCACTTTTTCGGCAACCATTAAGCTGAGAATTTCTTCCTGACTAAACCTTGATGGCTGTAGCCTAAACCCTTCCATAATCGAATAACCAGATCCTGATTCATTAACGATCGGAATACCGGCAATCTCAAGGGCTTTTAAATCCCTGTAGATCGTTCTTATACTAATTTCGAACCGCTTTTGTAATTCTTCAGTAGTTACTACAGATTTAGATTGCAATAGAAAAAATATCTGTAATATCCGGTCAAATCTTTTGGTAATATCCATTTTTAAAAATGTTGGGTATTTAATTAAACAGCTAATTTATACGGCTTGCCCATTAGCGGAGAAATTGCTTAGGCAGTACCTTTTCTGATGAAGATTTTACAAGTTCAAGAATTCTGTTTTGCCGGGTTTCTGCTCTTTTTGCCAGTACAATCCATTGTAAGATGGCTTTCTTAGCGGATTTACTTAGGCCAAGAAAAAAAATCTTTGCGTTTTTACTGTTTTTAAATTCTAAAGCTAAATCTTTAGGTATTTTAAGTGTTTCTACTGCATCCAAAACTGTCCACGCCCCATTTTGTTTGGCCTTTTTAATGGCTTCTAAACCTGCTTTTGCGATAAGTTTTTGTGCCAACAGGCGCTTTACCTTTTCCTTATTGATTTTCGACCAAATGCTTTTGGGTTTCCGTTTACAGAAAAACTGCATAAACCTCTCCTTATCTATGGGCTTTTTTATACTGTCTATCCAGCCGAAACAAAGCGCCTCATCTACAGCTTCGCTCCAGGTAATGCTTGGCAAACCAGAACCTTTTTTGCCATAAACAAGCCATACTGACGATTTAAGCTCATGATTGGTGGCTAACCAATCCCGCCATTCTTTGATGTTGACAGGACAAAAAGTTTCTATATCTTTTACTTTGTTTTCCACTATTTCGCAATTAATAAAATAATTTTCAGGAACATTGATCCGTCAATTATTTTAAACATGCAGCAAATTTAGCAGGCGGAGTGACAACCCTATGGCAGTTGTGATTTTATCTTTTATAAAGATCCTTAGAAAACAATTTTTATTCTGTTTGAGCCGTCAGCGCTCCTTCTTTATCTGGATAATAGATTTCAAAGGCATAAACAAAATAAACGTAATCAATATTAAAGAAAAGGCTGGCCATGCAACAGTGGAGACAGTAGAATACTAATTAAATATAGGCAATGGTTACAATCACCATCCAGATCAAGCTAAACACACCTCCAAAATAAAACATTGGCATGTTTTGTTTCAAGTTTTTCTTAATCAAGGCAGCGTAAATGATCCAACCAAAAAAGGTAATAAAATATAGCGGAACTGCAAATAATAACATAAGATTAAATTGGTAATCAAATATAGCCATTTAATTAATTGAAGCCATAAAATTGGCAAAAATAAACGATCTACAGCGCAACCATAACGCCAAAATTCCAGCCTAACCAACCCTGTGCACCATTTTTAAAATGATGGCTCCAAGCAGGCGCCACTTCCTTTTTATAATTTTCGCCAGGAATAGCTTCTCCCTTCACGTAATATGAATACGCGGGTCCTGCAAAAAAAGCAAGCCTCGACAAAGCATTAAACTGCAGGTTTACCTGGAGCCTGTAAAGGTTGTTTGCTTCTTCAAAATTGCCGAGATATATAGATTGAATGGTTCCTTCGGCGGAGATAGCAAAATGTTTGTTTAATATAAAATCATGACCAAGGCCTAATCCAAAAGTAAATGCTCGGGCAGTATCTGAAAAATTTTTACCCGCAATTAATAAGGTATATAATTTAGCATTTCCGGTTTTAAAGGCGATGTTGGTATTGATTACCTCGTTGTTATATACTGTTATTTTGCGGTAGCCATTATTGGATAGGTTGATCAACCCGATACTGATACCCGATGATGAATCGGCCAGATTTACCACAGCCAGTTGAAAACCGTCCATGTTTTTAGTTTGATTAACCAATCCGGCAAGCTGCATGCCCTTTAAACGGCCTGAGGTTTTATTCAATACACCTGCCAGCTGAACTCCTGTGGTATTTTTGCTCACATTAACCAGTCCGGCTACTTGCACTCCTTTAACATCTTTGCCAGCAAGATTGCCCACCCCGGCCAATTGCGCTCCGCTAACCTTACTTTCTACCCTATTTAATAAACCGGCCACCTGCAAACCATCTACATTCATATTTACATCGTTGTAGGCACCCGAAAATTGAGTTCCTTTTACTGATCCGCCAACTACATTGAACAGGCCCGCTACCTGAATCTTTTTAATATCGCCTTTGGTTAAATTAAACGCACCCGCTATTTCAAAGCCATTTGTTCCGGCAGTATAACCACCAAGTACATTTAAAGATGCCTTGTTTACTACACTAGAACTCATGCTGCCATGCGAACTTAAGCCAGGGGTAAACGATGCCTGAAAAGGTGTTTGTGCCAAAAAATCTGGAATATTAAGATTCTGGATGCGTTGCTTTGAGGAAAGCAAAAAACGCCATATGCCACGTCCACCAAAAGTATTGGTGAAAAATGCACCTTTTTCTTTGTCCGGATCTTCGTATTTCTCAGGCTTTATATTAATATCAGCCAGGAAAACCAGGGCAGTATCGCGATAGGTTTCTTTACTTGCCGTTAAAATCACACCACTGTGCTCGCCTCTAAAACGCAGGGTAAAATAACCGTTGTTATCTGTAAGTGCAGCCTGAAGCAGTTTTTTTTCGTAAACACTGGCCTGTTTAACTTTACTACCGGTTCGGATATCAACCACGTAACCGCTTATTGCATATTCATTGTCGCCGTTGGCAATATGCTCTGCTTCTATTGTTAAATGATTTACGGCATAGCGAAGAATAATGTATTCGGCATTTTCTTTATAATCTACCTTACCATCAAATAGCTGATCTAAAACTTCACGTACCGGAACATTTTTAACATTCAGGCTAACCAGGCTATCCTGCCTGAACAGTACACCATTATAAGAAAAATAGAACCCGCCAGCTTTGCTGATCATCTGCAAAACATTGCCAACCCGTTCTTGCTTAACATTTAAGCTTACTCCTTTGGATAAATTCCTTCTATAATCGACTGTGGCAACCTGTGCGCAACAATAGCCCGAAATAAAGAGCAATAAAATAACTAGTCTTGTCTTCATTATTTTTTAGCAGACAACAAAATGGCGTTGCCGTTACGGGATAATTGTAAATTTAAGGTTTGGCAGATAATTTCAAGATTCTGGTTTACCGATCCCATTTTTAAAGTGGTATTAATTGTTAAGCCTTTAATCTTTTCATCCAAAGTAATGTTGCTTCCATAAGCCTCATTCAAAGTAACTATCAGCTTGGATAAAGAAATGTTATTCGCCTGAAATAGATTGCTACGATAGTAATTGTAGAGCTGATCGGTGCTTTGTTCTTTTACCAGTTTACGGGTATTGCCGTCGATATGGATTTTTTCGCCCTTATAAAGCTTAATCTCATCATTGGCCAGGCGAACCTTTACAATTCCGGTTTCTACATTAATTTCGGTATCCTTTTTTATATGCTTAATATTGAAAGACGTACCCACTACTTCTACACTTACCTTTTCGATATCAATTATAAAAGGATGCGTTTTATCTTTGGCTACATCAAAAAACACGTCACCTTGTTCCAACTTCAGTTTTCTGTTGTTTTTAAAGTTAGCGGCATAGCTTATTTTGGTATTCTTGTTTAACGTAAGTGCCGATCCATCAGGTAAGGTTTCGGTACGTACCTGGTAGGTAGCCGTGAGTTCGGTATATTTTCCGGGGCCATATAAACTATATGCGATCCATCCCCCAACGGCAATAAACAAAACTGCTGCTATCCTTAACCAGACTCTACTGGCATTTAACCGTTTGCTGTTGTCGCTCTCTGGTTTTAAATCTGCTCTTCTCGCCTTAAAACTTGCCCATGCCTGCTCTTCATCCCTTTTGTTATCGTTTTTTAAGGTATTGCTTACCTGCCAGATGGTTTCCAGCTGGGTAAAATGCTTTTTATTGGCTTCAGCAGCGTTTAGCCACTTTTCTACCTTTTCGTTTTCTTCTATAGTACTTTCTTTTAGAAGAACCTTTATCAATAATTCATCAGTCATGCGCTTTCTTCTAATTAAAAAAATCGTTGTAATACCATAATCCGAGTAAAATAAACACCAGGAAGTCGGCAAGTTTTAGTCTTAAAATCCTTAAAGCCTTTCCCATTTGATTTTCTACCGTTTTGATTGACAGACCTAAATGATCGGCAATTTCGCGGTATTTCAATTCTTCGAACCTGCTCATTTGAAAAATGGTGCGGCATTGTTCTGGTAAATGGCTCAGGGCATCTCTTAAATGTTGCTGTAGTTCAGTAAATTCGATTTTTGCAGCAGCAGGTTCATGTTCTGTATTCATGGTGTGTACCGTAAATTCCTGGTATTTGCTTTTGGTTTTTTCCTGTTTAATGTAATTTAAACTATCGTTGTAAACACATTTGTAGAGGTATGCTTTTATAGATTGTATTTTAAGGTTCTCTCTTTTTTCCCAAAACTTTAAGAACATTCCCTGTACAATTTCTTCAGCAACATCTTCATCTTTTAAAATCACCTGAGCATAAGCGTGCAGTGCATTGTAATGCGTTTTGAACAAATGTTCAAATGCGGCATCATCATGGTATTGATGGCTGATTTCGGAAGCTACTACTGTTAATTCCACGGGTTTAATTGTAATCAAATATATATCTTTTAATAATTGAATGAGAGAAGGACATATTGATTGAATGAGAGAAGGACTGAATAAGAGAATATTAGCTAGTGCACAAATTCAATCATTCAAAATTCAGTCATTCAATAATTCATTTTTAAAAACTAATTGCCAAACCACCTGTATATCCTAAAAACAGGGCATGTAAGGTATTGTCTTTTCTATCCCAGCTTTTCACATAGTGTTTCTGTAGGGTTTTTCCTTCTTCGGTATTGGTTGATACAAAATTGAACGATGGTCCTGCAAAAATTTCTAAATTCTGGCCTATCCTAAGCGAAGGCAGTAACTGAAACGTAGATTTGAAATAATTGCCACGTTTAAAGTTTTGTAATGAACCCGATGTAAGTTCTGCATTTAACCTAAAGTGTTCTGATTGAAAAAAGTGAGCACCCAAACCTGCTTCGAAAGCATAAACCTCATCTTTATTTTTAAAGTTATAACCAGCTCCGATAATACCATATAATACTTTCCCGCCCGATCTGAATGTGGCCATGGTTGTTAAATTCTGGTTGGTAGTTAAAGCAATACTTTTCTCGCCATTTTTAACAATATTGATAATCCCGATCGGATAATCGCTGCTATCGGCCACGTTAATAAAACCAGCAAGCTGAACGCCTTTCACTTTCTTTGCCACATTGATAAAACCTGCAATTTGCGATCCTTTTACATCGGCGGCTTTATTCATAAAACCTGCAACCTGCACTGCAGAAACATTTTTCGAAGTCAAGTTCATAAAACCAGCTACCTGTGCACCACTGTTTTCTTTTGAGATATTGGCGAAACCTGCAATAGCGGCCCCATTTCCTCCACCATAAGTATTGATGAAACCTGCAAACTGTGCCCCACTTGCTTGGCCACCAATGTGGTTAGAAAAACCTGCCAACTGTGTACCGCTTGCATTTTTACGCACGATATTGGAAAGGCCTGCAAATGAGAGCCCTTTTTCTGCTGCCGAAACACCAACCAAAGCGTTTAAAGAAAATACATTTGTATCTAGTGTTGCATGGGTTCCGTTTGTGCTTACTGGGTATACAAAACCCACATTTACTTTACCTTTTTTGCCTTCTTGTGCAAAACCATTTAAACCTGTGCTTAATAGTATAGCTAAACCCAATGCTTTAACACCAGATGCTTTTTTGAAATTGATGCATGCCGTAAAGCTGTTTTTAATTTTTGTCGAAGTTGTGTCCATTTCTGTCTAATTTTAAAATGAGACAACAAACACGACACTTACCCCTACGTGCAGCAAAAAAATATTTCTTGCTCCCCAATATTATTAAAAGTCTTTTTTTAACAGCTGAAAACGATAAATTAAAAGTTTACTAGCATAATATAAACGCCTAAATCAGCTATAATATTGATCTCACCAAACCGCCTTCTACCCTAATGGCGGCACCATTGGTTCCGGAGGCTAACGGACTTACATAAAAAGTAACCGCATTTGCAATTTCACTCACATCAAGAAAGCGTTGCAGTAAGGAAGTAGGCCGCATGTTCTTAAAGAAATCAGCTTCTACCTCAGCAATAGTGATGTTTCCATTTTTGGCTAAATCTTCAATAAAAGTTCCAACCCCTTTTGATTTGGTAGGGCCGGGCAAAATTGAATTGACGGTTACCCCGGTGCCTTGGGTTAATTCTGCCAAACCTCGGCTAACCGCCAGCTGTGCAGTTTTAGTCATGCCATAGTGGATCATTTCATCCGGGATAAACACGGCCGATTCGCTGGAGATAAAAATAATCCTGCCCCAATTTTTCTTTAACATTTTGGGGAATAGCTGCCGCGACAACCTGATTCCACTCATTACGTTAACTTCGAAAAACCTAAACCAATCGTCATCACTGATCTCTTCAAAAGCTTTAGGTTCAAAAATGCCTGCGTTATTGATCAGAATATCTATCTCTGGAAGTTTATCGATCAGGTCATTTACTTCATCGGCTTTCGAAAAATCAGCAGCTATTCCTGAAATAAATTCGTTCCCGGCAATACCTTGCAACGATTTGACTGCATCGTCTACGCTGCTTTGCGACCGGCCATTGATAACTACTTTTACACCTTCTTTTAGTAAACTTTCGGCAATTGCGAATCCGATCCCAGCGGTAGAGCCGCTTATAAAAGCCGTTTTATGCTTTAATTGTAAATCCATTTTTCCTTTTTAATAATGTTTATACCAAAATAATTATTGCCCTAGGGTTATACAAACTGAACAATTTTTTGGATAAAAAGTGTCATAGGAATATGCTAAAATGAATGGCAAGGCTACAAAAATCGGTATTGTTTCGAACACGGACAGGTTAAAGCAAGAAATGCCAAAATAGCCTCCCCTATCATTTGCCGTTAAAAAAGAGCCCTTGTAATTAGTGAAGATAATAACTAGTTATTGATCTGTCTTCTGATCCTGGATAAAGATTGCGGCGTGATGCCCAAATAAGAAGCTACATCTGTTAATGATACGCGTAGGGCAATGTCGGCCTGACGGGCAACAAACAATCGGTATCTATTGGCAGAATCCTGCCCCAAATAGGCATTTCGGATATTGATCTTGTCTATTAAAGCTTGTTGTGTAATCTGATCGATAGCTGTTTTAAGATATGGCACCTGTTCGTAAAGTTTCAAAAGCGCTGTTCTGCTAATGCCTAAAACCTCACAATTGCAGGCTGCCTGTATACACTCCTCCGCCGGTATCTGCTTATGGAAACTATTCAATATCGTACAAAACTGGTTTTCCTTTAAAAAATAATGGGTCACTTCATTCCCTTTTTCATTTCGGATAACAATCCGGAGTACGCCCTCAATAATAAAAAAAAGTTCTTTGCTAATACTGCCAGGCTGGGAGAGCGCTTCTCCCTCTTTAAACGTTTTGCGATTAAAGGCTTCCGCGATATACTGTTCTTCTGCTGCCGAAATTTGATGGTACAGTTTCAGGTAGCTGATAAGTTTGTTCGGCATTGGGATTTATATATGGTATGGAATTGAGTTGAACAAAAATACAGGCTCAGACCGTTTTTACCAATTGGTAAGTGGATTGGTCGTTAATATCTCAAAATTTGCACTTCAATTTACAACATCATGAAAATAAAAGCAAATGAATTTACACTGAAAGGAAAAACAGTGATCATATTAGGTGGAAGCTCAGGCCTAGGTTTTGCAACCGCACAGGCTGCAGCGCACGATGGTGCAAAAGTGGTAATTGTTTCCGGTAATGAAAACAGGATTAATGAGGCGTTAAAATCCTTGCCCGAAAACTGCAAAGGCTTTGCCGTAGATCTGAGTAAAGAAGAAAACATTAAACAGTTTTTTAATTCAGTCGAACCTTTCGATCACCTGGTATATACCGCGGGAGAAAATATAGTATTGAATACGATTAATGAAACTAGCCTGGATGATGCCCGTCAGTTTTTCACATTAAGGTATTGGGGTGCTTTTGCTGCAGTTAAATATGCAGCAAAGAAGATTAAGGCGGGCGGTTCTATTAACTTAACAGGAGGTATTGCCAGCCCAAGACCAAGTGCCGGATGGGGCGTAGCGGCCAGTATTTGTGGCGCCATGGAAGGTTTTACCCGTGCAATGGCTGTAGAACTGGCACCACTGCGTATAAATTCGGTATCGCCAGGCGTGGTTAAAACCAATTTATGGAACAGCATGAGCGATGAGGATAGAAATAACCTCTATGTTGGTGTAGGTGAACGTTTACCTGTAAAGCGCGTTGGTGAAGCCAGCGATATCGCACAGGCATTTTTATACACCATGAAACAACAATATGCCACAGGGCAAGTAATTGTGGTAGACGGTGGTTCGGTATTGGTGTAAACCACGATAAAGAAATCGTCATTTCGATCAGCGTGTAACGCAATCTGGAAACCAGGTAGTGCTTAGCGAAGCTGAATCTATTGAGATCTCCCCATTTCATTACGTTTCACCCGATAGCTCTGGGATCGAAATGACGACTTTCAGGAATGCCAAAATATCACGCATTTTGCCGTTTTAATGCTTTAAGTTGCGTGGCCAATAATACCCCTCCAAGTGCAGCGGTGAGAAAAATACCTTCAAAAATCAACAATCGTTTTTTCTTTTTAAAGCCGCGGTAAAAGGTATGTGCTGCAATAATCCCCAGGCCAACAAAGTCTATGTCTCTTTGTACTCTTTTCGACGAATCTTTACTTTTAATCAGCACAATGCGCAATAATTTATCAATTAAACTGATGTTTTGAGAAACACCTTTTCTAATCTGTGCTTTACTTGCCGAAGCGCCCAATTTCTTAGCCGCAGTTTGTAATCCTGTAGTCGTGATCTCGTTAATCAAATGTGTTTTGGTATCTTTTTTTTCCATAGGTCCTATTATTTCAACCCGATATAAAGGGATATGGTTTTGATTATTTGAGAATGATGTGGATAACCATTGTTATTTAAGAGAGAATCACCAGATCGATGTCTTTCATTGCCAGGTTTTTCAATAAACCATTAAAAACTGCAGTACGCAGAATGACCTGGAAAATATTAAGATGGGGTTTCCCAATGCAAATGGTGGTAATTTCTTTCGCGTTGGCAATATCGATGATGGTTTTGGTTATCACATTACTCTTTATTTTGATTACTTCGGCCCCAAGTTCGGTAGCCAGTTTAAAATGATTAATCAGATGGCGCTGCTTATCGAGTTTAATACGTTCCATGCTTTCACTATCGCTCTGCACATACAGTACAATCCATGGCGATCGGTAATAGGAGGCCAGCCTTGCTGTTTTCCGGATCACCACTCCTGCGGTTTCGGCATTAGAAGAAATACAGGCTAAAAAACGTTCGGGCCGAAGCTTGATTGATTTTGGAATTTCGGTCTGGATTTTCCGTTCTACCTGGTGCACCACTTCTTTTAAGGCCAGTTCGCGCAACTGAAGAATTTTATCAGACTGAAAAAAATTGCCAAGTGCCCTTTCAATTTTTGATTGATCGTAAATTTTGCCTTCTTTAAGGCGGGTAACCAATTCGTCGGCGGTAAGGTCGATATTTACGATTTCATCGGCAATTTCCAATATCTTATCCGGGATACGTTCGGTAACCACTATTCCGGTAATCTGCTCAATTTCCTCATTAATGCTTTCCAGGTGCTGGATATTAACAGCCGAGATCACGCTGATTCCCGCCTCAAGCAGATCGAAAACATCTTGCCAACGTTTAGTATTTTTGCTGCCCTCGGCATTGGTATGAGCAAGTTCATCAACAATAACAATCTCAGGATGGCGGTTCATAATTCCTTTCAAATCCATTTCTTCGATTTCTTTGCCACGATAGAAGATTTTCCTTCGTGGAATAATGGGAAGGCCTGCAACAAGGGCTTCTGTTTCTGCTCTTTTGTGGGTTTCAACGTAGCCGATATAAATGTCTACCCCATTCCGCAACAGCGCATGAGATTCCTGGAGCATCCGGTAAGTCTTGCCCACACCGGCACTCATGCCGATATAGACCTTGAGCTTTCCGCGCCTGGATTTTTTAACCAGATCCAAAAAATGCCTGACCGATTCTTCTTTTTGTTCTTCTTCCATGATCATGTACTTTTCAGCTGTTTAATTTTAGTTCGAATAGTGGGTCGTCATCTCGACTGAAGCGCAGCGCAATGGAGAGATCTTTGAACTATGTTACCGAAAAGTTTAAAGATTTCTCCATTACGCTACCGATGAAAAATCGGTAAACTTCAGTCGAAATGACGATATTATTTCTTTTAAATTTAAATGTCACTTATATTGATTTATAAAATAAATCGCTCTCAGGATGACAAATCTTAAAGAGTAATCGTCGTTCCCGCGCAAGCGAATCGTATTAAAATGAAACCGCTATACTCGCTGTAAGGGCTGCATTCGCATTTACCGCAGTGCCTTCTCTTGCAAATATTTTGTCTTTACTATCATAGGCTTTTCCCTCCAATCTGATTACTGCATTTGCTATGGGCGAATAATCAAGGTTTAACGAGTAACCCTTGGTTTTAAAACCTTCTGGCGTTCCGGTTGCAATAAAAATTCCGTTTTTATCTTCATAATATTCGAATCTTCCGGCAACTGCCCATTTTGGTGCAAATTTATATTGTAGAATTGCTACTGGTGAGATCACCTCATTTTTATCATTACTTCCTTTTTGTTTCTGCTGCGTTCCGTAATCAAATCCAAGGGTTACGCCAAATTTATCCGTAAGCTGAAAGATGCCATAAATGTTGTGGTAAAACCTATTTACCCTAACCGAATCGGCCCCTTCCGTTCCAAGATAATTGCTGTAGTTTACCGTAATCTTAGCTGTTGGTTTCCAACTTAATTGAAGTCCACCTGCGGGTTTGTTGTTTCCATTCTGGCGGCTAATGCGTTGCCATCCGTTTAGGTAAAGTGCCGTTGCCGTAAACTTGCCATCTTGGGTACCATAGGTAATTTTCGCACCCGACTCGTAATAAGGGGTATTCTCTGAGGAAATATTCCTGGTGAGTACCCAACAGTCTTTCGAAACTGCACCTTCAAAACCAATATGCGAAGAAAATATTCCGGCGTCAACCCAAAGGTTTTCCGATTTTGATAGTTTTACACCAGCATTGGCCTCGAAGATATTTTTTAATACGCCAGGTTCGGCAGCAAGGTTTGCATTGGCATAAGTCCCGGCCATGACCGCTAAGTTTGCGCGGATATTCCCTGTATCGTAGGCGGCTTTAATAAATCCAAGGTTCAGGTTTACCTCGTTTGCACGGTTATGTGAATAAATAAAGCCGGGGCGGTTATGATCGGCTGGTTTGTTAAAATCGTATCCATAATAGGCCTCAAGATAGCCCGTTACTTTAATTTTAGGTTCATCCTGTGCTTTTGCAAAAATTGTAGTGATAAGTATAGCAGCAAGTAATAATAATTTTTTCATCTGTATTCTATTTATTTTTATCTGATTGTTTTTATTGATAAAGTATAGCGTAATCGTCATCTCGACTGAAGTGCAACGGAATGGAGAGATCTAATAAATGAAATTTCAAAGATCTCTCCTCCGAAGGAGTTCCTTTGGAACACTACGGTCGAGATGACGATTTATCTCTAAACCACCATTTAAAGCTCATCAAGCGCAAGGTTTAGCTTCAACACATTTACTGATGAAGGGCCGAATACACCCATAAACGGTTTAAGGGTATTCATGGCAATAAGTTCTTTTACCTTTTTCTCATCTATATTTCTGGCTTTTGCTACCCTTTGAATCTGAATTGCAGCACCTTGCTCGGAAATATTTGGATCAAGTCCACTTCCTGATGCAGTAACCATATCGGCAGGGATATCTGATTTTTTGATGCCCGGATTGTATTTCAATAAGGTATCGATACGCGACTGCACCTCTTTTAAATAATCGGGGTTGGATGGCCCTTTGTTAGAACCTGCGGAACCCGCTGCATTATATGCAACTGCTGATGGTCTTCCCCAGAAATATTGCGGTTTGCTAAACGATTGACCCAACAAGGCATAACCAACTGTTTTACCATTTTTGGTGATTTTTTCTCCTCCACCGTTTCCATTAGACATTTTGCCAATAAAGGCCACAGTGACTGGATATACTACGCATAACAGCACCAATAGTACTAGGGTTAAGCGGATGGATTGAATGATATACTTTTTCATTTTTATATTCTTTTAATTTTTCTTTGCTGTCATGCTGAGGCACGAAGCATCTTTCGAAGGCAGTGCCAGATTTTAGGAACTTCCCTTTCGCTTGCAGATTCTTCGCTGCGCTCAGAATGACATTCTTTTATACAAATAAGCCAACCAATAAATCGATTATTTTAATCCCTATAAATGGGGCTACTACCCCACCAATACCATATATAAACAGGTTTCTGCGTAATAAAGCAGTTGCGCCGATAGGTTTGTAGGCCACTCCTTTTAATGCCAGGGGAATCAGAATTGGAATTATGATGGCGTTAAAAATCACAGCCGACATGATTGCCGATTCCGGTGAGTGCAGCCCCATAATATTCAGGCTTTGCAAGGCAGGAATTGAAGCAATAAACAATGCCGGAACGATGGCGAAATACTTAGCTACATCATTCGCGATGGAAAAAGTAGTTAGCGTACCACGTGTAATTAGCAGCTGTTTACCAATTTCTACAATCTCGATTAGTTTAGTTGGGTCGTTATCCAAATCGACCATATTACCAGCCTCTTTTGCAGCCTGTGTTCCACTGTTCATGGCTACACCAACATCTGCCTGTGCTAAGGCAGGCGCATCATTGGTTCCATCCCCCATCATTGCTACCAGTTTACCTAAGTTCTGTTCGTCTTTGATGTAGTTCATTTTATCCTCGGGCTTGGCCTCAGCAATAAAATCGTCAACACCAGCTTTCTCAGCAATATATTTAGCTGTTAATGGATTATCTCCGGTAACCATCACAGTTTTCACACCCATTTTTCTCAAACGTTCGAAACGTTCACTGATCCCTGGTTTAATGATATCCTGTAATTCGATTACGCCAAGAGCTTTTTCATTTTCAGACACCACAAGTGGCGTTCCTCCATTGGTAGCAATGGCCTTCACATGATTTTCGATATCGGAAGGAAAAATATTCCCTGCTTTTTCAACAATATTCCTGATCGAATCGAAGGCTCCTTTTCTAATTCTTCTTCCTTCGAGGGTATCTAATCCACTGGAGCGGGTTTCGGCGGTAAATTTGATAAAAGTAGATCCCTGAGGTGTTCCGGCAGATTTAACACCCTGCTCAGCAGCCAGTTCTATGATTGATTTTCCCTCTGGGGTTTCATCGGCCAAAGAGCTCAGCAAACAAGCATCAGTAAAAGCTTGAATGTGTACGCCCGCAGTTGGATAAAAATTGGTCGCTTTACGGTTACCAATAGTAATTGTTCCAGTTTTATCTAAAAGTAATACGTCAATATCACCTGCGGTTTCTACCGCTTTACCCGATTTGGTAATTACATTGGCTCTTAGCGCCCTGTCCATTCCGGCAATACCAATGGCAGATAAAAGTCCGCCTATGGTGGTTGGGATCAGACATACAAACAGCGAGATCAGTGCAGCAATGGTGATCGGCGTATTCGCATAATCGGCAAAAGGTTTCAGCGTTACACATACGATGATAAACACCAGGGTAAAACTGGCCAGTAAAATGGTTAAAGCAATTTCGTTTGGTGTTTTCTGACGCGATGCACCTTCAACCAAGGCAATCATCTTATCTAAAAAGCTTTCGCCTGGGGCAGTACTCACCTGAACTTTAATCTCATCAGATAATACTTTTGTACCGCCTGTTACCGAAGATTTATCACCACCTGATTCGCGTATTACAGGAGCAGACTCACCGGTAATGGCCGATTCGTCAATAGTGGCAATACCTTCAATAATCTCTCCATCAGTTGGAATGGTATCGCCTGTTTCGCAAATAAACACATCTCCTTTTTTTAGCTGGCTGGATGAACGGATTTCGATGGTTCCGTTGGCCAAAAGTACTTTTGCAGGTGTTTCTTCTCTTGTTTTACGCAGACTGTCGGCCTGTGCCTTACCTCTTGCCTCTGCAATGGCCTCGGCGAAGTTTGCAAACAGCACAGTAAGCAATAAAATTAAAAAGATGAAGAAATTGTATAAAGGTGATCCTTGTCCGCTATGGCTAAAAGAGTACACGGTAACATAAGCCATTACCAGTGTTCCGATTTCGACGGTAAACATGACCGGATTGCGGACCATTACCCTTGGATCTAGTTTGATGAAAGATTGTTTTAGCGCGGTCTGCACCAAGGCAGGTTCGAACAATTTATTATTGGGTTTCATTTTTTTATTTATTATGTGATTTCACAGATTTAATTGATTTCACAGATTATGTGTGGTCTGTCATCCTGAGCTTGTCGAAGGACCTTTGACAACTTCATTTCGACAGGCTCAATGTGACGGTTCTCATTTATTTAAGCATGGTAAAATATTCTGCCAAAGGTCCTAGTGCCAATGCAGGGAAATAAGATAATGCGTTCAGTACCAGAATAACGGCAAAAGTCATCAGTGCAAAGGTTTTGGTATCTGTTTTAAGCGTACCGGCCGATTCAGGAATGAATTTTTTAGCACCTAATAATCCAGCGATGGCAACAGGGCCGATAATCGGTAAAAAACGACCAAGAAAAATCACAATACCGGTAGATAGATTCCAGAAGATATTGTTATCACCCAATCCTTCAAACCCTGAGCCGTTGTTGGCGTTGGATGATGTCATTTCATATAACATTTCTGAAAATCCATGGAAACCAGGGTTATTGAGCCAGTTTTTAGGTTGCACTGCCCATGCGGCATCGCCATGACTGGTAAAAATATAACTTGCAATGGCTGTTCCGGCAAGGATCAAAAACGGACTTAACAAAGTGATAATGGCCGCAATTTTAATCTCTCTGGCCTCTACTTTATGCCCAAGAAACTCCGGCGTTCTTCCCACCATCAAACCTGATATAAATACAGCAACAATGAGGTAAATAAAATAATTCAATAGACCTACGCCGCAGCCTCCGTAGAATGAATTAATCATCATTCCAAGTAATTGCCATGTACCTGACATCGGCATGGTACTATCGTGCATGCTGTTTACCGATCCGGTAGAAATAATTGTCGTTACAGTAGCCCAGTAGGCTGAGGCCGCTGGACCAAAGCGAACTTCCTTTCCTTCCATAGCACCAGTGGTTTGGGAAATCCCCATTTTGGCCAATGCCGGATTACCACCCAGCTCAGAGCTGAGCATCGGGATGAGCAGCATAAACAGACCGATGGTCATAACACCAAAGATGGTCCAGGCTAGTTTTTTCCTGCGGATGAAATAACCAAATGCAATAACCATAGCAATAGGGATGATTACCTGCGCAATTAGCTCAACCATATTGGTAAAATAACTTGGATTTTCAAAAGGATGTGCCGAATTGGCCCCAAAATAACCTCCACCATTAGTGCCTAAATGTTTAATAGCAATCATTTGAGCAGCTGGCCCTCTCGAAACATGTACGGTATCGCCTTGCAGGGAAATAAATTGATCTTTACCCTCATAGCTCGCAGGGGTACCATTAAAAGTCAAGATTAAGGCCATTACAAAAGATAATGGCAATAATAAACGGGTAATTGATTTTACAAAAAACTCCCAAAAGTTGCCCAGTTCTGTAGTTGTTTTATCTCTAAAGGCTTTAAAAAGGACTACTGCAGCTGCAATACCTGTTGCAGCACTTACAAACTGAAGAAACATCAGTACGTATTGCTGAGTGAGGTAACTTACACCACTCTCACCCGAATAATGCTGCAGGTTACAGTTGGCAACAAAGCTGATAATGGTGTTAAAAGCAAGATCTGGCGTCATCCCAGGGTTTCCATCCGGATTGAATGGGAGTTTATCCTGAAAGATGAGTACAAAAAAGCCGTAAAACAACCATAGTATATTAATGGTAAGCAGTGCTTTTAACTGCTGTTTCCAGTTCATTTGTTCTTTAATATTGATTCCGGAAAGCTTGTAAATACCAGTTTCCAATGGCTTTAAAAAATCTGTCCAGACTTTTTCTCCTGCAAAAACCTTAGCCAGGTATTTACCCAATGGTATTGCGATGACCAGGGTGAGCAGGAAGGTGGCGATAATGCCTGTTAATTCAATATTCATTTTTTGATTTGTTAATTGCGCTCCGTACAGGAGAAAAGATTAAAATTTTTCAGGTTTGATGAGCACGTAGATCATATAGATAAATACGGCGATGGCGATAATGAATAATGCGATCATAATATTAGATTTTTTCGAACCAGTCGATTGATTTGTAAATAGCCCAGCAGAGCAGGATTAGGATTAAAAAAAAGAGTATGGTCATGATTGTATTGATTTTTCATGCCATTAGCCAACTCTTATACCACAAAAGAAAAACAAGTCACAAACAAATGATTTACAAATAGTTACAAACGAACAAGGCTTTTAAATTTAAATTAGGCATAAAAAAACCCTTCCATTTTGGAAAGGTTTTTTTCATTTGGGAAAAATTAGTTCGTCATTGCTGAGAAGAAACGACAGCCTAACTCTGGCCTTAGCATCCCGCTAAGCCCCTCATAATGTAATTGGTGTTCTCCGAATCTCCATGGCAAAACTTAGCCTTAGCGAGATGCTAAGACTAGGAAAGAGATCCTTCGACTCCGCTCAGGATGACAATCGCACCCGGGGTGTATCAGTTAAAGAAATAAAATTTCTGGTCTTAGCATCCCGCTAAGACCCCACAATTTAATTCCGTGTTCTCCGAGTCTCCGTGGCAAAAACTTAGCCTTAGCGAGATGCTAAGACCATGAGAGCCAAAAAACTTTGTAGACACATTACACGTATGTTAGTAAATGCAAACAGACGTATAATGAGAAAGGGCACGGTAATACACATCGATCAATCGGTTGGCTTTGGGCTTATACAAGATGAAAATGAACAGGAAATTGCATTTTGTTTAACAAGTCTTAATGAAGATATCACTGCTGGCGACCTGGTAGAATTCAAAATCGAACTAATGGCGCATGGGCTTACGGCCACCAACCTTCGCCAATTATTACTTATTTAAATGTACGTTTTCAGATTATTTTTGTATATTATATAATAGCAGGATGATTATTTATCAAAAAAGATCTCTTTTTGAACCTAAAAGTTTATAACATTATGCCCAATTCTAACAACAGTTCTTTTATACGGCCACTTCTCCAGTATATGGAACAATACCATAAACTTTCCAGTAGCCTTATTGCACAGTACGAAAAACATTGTTCATTGGTTATAGTCAGAAAGAATAAACACATTGTTTCACCTGTTGATAGTAATGCAGCACTTTACTTTGTAAAAAGCGGCATTGTTCGTGGTTTTATAAAAGATGGGGCCAAAGATATTACCACCTGGTTTTGTTTTGGTAATAATATTGTAGGCGCCATTCGTCACCCTGATTTACAATCGAACCACTCTGTAGAATATTTACAGGCATTAGAAGATTGCGAATTGATCCGTATTCCTTATACGTTAATCGACTATGCGTATTCCCATTTCGAAGAAGCCAACATTATCGGGCGAAAACTATTAGCAGTACACTATTATGCTGCATCCGAAAGATCTATACTGGCCAGAATACCCAATGCCTTGCGACGGTACCAAAAGCTGGCAGAAAGCGGAAAAGTAGATTTAAATAAAATACCGCTCCGTTATTTAGCAAGCTATTTAGGAATGAGATTAGAAACATTAAGCAGGGTTAGAAGCAAAGAACTGCATAAAAGCGTACATCGCGATGTTGGCGTATTAATAGAGAAATAGTGGCGCTTTTAAAGAACAAACCCCATACAACTATTTGTACAGGGTTAAAAATTTCAGTAAAACACAAAGGGTTAACCTTTTTTAATCATATCGATCATCATCGAAATTTCATCTACTGCAGCTTCATTGCTACCATCAAAACCCATCAGGTTAAATCTGATGTTCCCTGCAGGATCGATCACAAATTTTGAAGGAATTCCCGACACTTTATAATCAGTAACCACCTTGTTAATTTTCGAATCAGGATCTTTGGTGTCCATTAACACCTCGAAACTATACTTCTGCGATTTAATATATTCGCTCGCATCCTGAGTTGGGGTGGCTGTTTTCTCCCAGGTATGAATAAACAAAAACTTCACGTTTGGATCTTCTTTATATTTATTAACCGCCATTTGCATGGCAGGAAAAGAAGCCTTACATGGCCCACACCAGGTAGCCCAAAAATCGAGGATTACCACCTTACCCTTTAAACTGCTCAATGTAACTTTTTTGCCTTCAATATCGGTTAATGTAAAATCTACAGCTGGTTTATTGATAATTTCTTTATTGAGTTTTTGCTGTAGATTCGCCAGAATCCCTTTTCTGATTTCAGCAGCATAGGCGTCGAAACCCGCATCACTTCCCTTTACTTTGATATAAAGTGTTTTAAAGGCACTGCTCATTTCATCATTGGCCTTGCCCGATTTTACGGCCTCTTCCAATTTAGTATAAGCCTCCTGATTTCTATTCAATGCCATTAATATTTTGGCGTATTGAAAATTCGATCTCGGCGAAGCAGTTTTTGGATTTTTAGCTGCTAAATCGGCATAAACAAGGGCTTCATTATACTTTTTTTGTTCGAAAAGAATACCTGCATAAGTCATGGTTAAACCCGGGTAACCCGATGCGGCAAATTTAGATGAATTTTCGTTAGGCAACTTTCCGTCATAATAAGTTTTAGCACTTTCCATGGCTTTTTTATAATATACAGCTGCATTTTTTAAATCGCCGGTTTTATAGAAAGCCTCTGCAACACCACCAAACCCGTTTCCTTTCCAAAAATCTACCTGCAGCTTGTTAATATACTCAATAGCCTTAGCCGCATTTTTTTCTCTGGCATATTCGGAAGCAATAGCCGATACCGCATAATCGTACACAATTAATTCTTCTCCAGAACCCGAAACCGGAAAGTTCTTAATCCATATTTTATAGGCATTTTCTTTCGCCAGCGCCGTTTTCTCATCATAAATTTTGCTGGCTTCCTGCGCCCTCGCTCTCGAACCTTTAGGAAACTTCTGTAATTCTACCTGAACAAGCGAATCGGAAGCTTTTACGTTTTTTAACCGATAATAGTAATTAATGGCCAGGTCAACATCTTTTTCCTGATCTGCAGCAGCCAGTTTTTGTAATTTGGCTGCCAATAGTACTTTATCTGCAGGTTCCTTCGAAGCTACCAGTTTGTCTAGATAAATCCTGGTTGTATCTACTGGTTTGGTTTGTGCTTTTAAAGCACTAACACTTCCTAAAATGAGGATAGAAAGTAATCCTAATATTTTGTTACTGATATTTAATATGCTCATGTGACTAATCTTTAAATAGGTTTGACAATGTATTGTTCAATTCTTCTCCACGTAAATCTTTTGCAACCACTTTTCCATCTTTATCCAATAAAAAGCTTGCGGGAACCGATTTCACACCATATAATGCAGCAGCAGAATTCGACCAGCCTTTAAGTTCAGAAACATGTTTCCAGGTTAAACCATCATCGTTAATTGCTTTCAGCCAGGCTTCTTTTTTACTGTCTAATGATACGCCTAAAATTTCGAAACCTTTATCATGGTATTTTTTGTAGGCTGCAACTACATTCGGATTTTCTTTACGGCAGGGACCACACCAGCTTGCCCAAAAATCTACTAAAACATATTTTCCACGAAGTGCAGAAAGTTTAAGTGGTTTTCCATCCACATCATTCATTACAAAATCCGGAGCCAGTTTTCCTGGAGCAGTTTTATTGGTTAATGCTAAACTTTCTTTTATAGTTCTACCGTAAAATGAAGCTTTAACCGTTGGTGCAAATAATGCATACATGGCTGCTGCTTGCTCGGGATATGGATAATTAATAAAGCGATCTTCTACAATTGCCGCAACTGCTACCGAAGAGGCATGTGATATTACATAAGCTTTTATTGCATTTTGGTTAAGCACATCGAGTGCTTTAAATTCATCATCGAAGGGTTTACGCTGTGCCGGACTTAAGGTTACTTTGCCTTTTTGGTTTGCGCTATCTAAACGACGGTAAATATCGCCGGCTTTTGCTGTTATCGATTTCCAAGGGCCATTATAAAAACCAAAATAAACATCGGTTTCTGGCGAACCGATCACTTTGGCCATAAACAACGAATCCTTATCGCCAACGATTGTGATGTTTCTATTTTCTAAAAGAAAGTTTTTTTGTTGTTTACCGCCTTTAAGCTTTAAAGCATACATTTTAACCTCAGGCACGGTACCACTAAAAGTGAAACTGCCATTGGTAATAACAGCAGAATCCTTAATTTCTTTCTCGCCAATGTTATGCGAAAGATAAATTAATCCCGTCTCTATCCCTTTTATCTTACCCGTTAATTTATACCCTCTTTGTATGTTAAACGCACTTGCTACCAAAATAACCAAGGTAGCTGTTGCTATTAATTTTATTGTCTTTTTCATGATTGATGTAGTTATGGGAGCCAACAAGCTCCCAATAATTAATTTTGATAACCTGGATTTTGAGTTAGAGATGGATTAGCAAGAATCTGTGCCTGCGGAATCGGGAATAAAACGGAAGTTGATTTCCAGGTTGGTTTTAATGCGCTAATTACAACATTTGCGCGACCAGTTCTTTTTAAATCTAACCAGCGGTGGCCCCATTCTCCAAAAAACTCTACTTTTCTTTCTTGTTCAATGGCTGTTAACATCTGCCCTTGATCTAAGGTAGCACTCACACCATCTAAACCAGCCCTGGTTCTAACCATATCTATATCTGTTTTTGCACCAGAAAGGTTGTTTTGTTGCGCACGTGCCTCTGCGCGGATCAAATATTGTTCGGCCAACCTTAAAACAATATTATATTCAGTACCGTTACCCGACGCTAGTTTATATTTACTAATACCATAGTAGGTTTTACCTGAAACAATTTTGGGAGTAATCCAGGTTGATCTGCGTAAATCTGCGGCACTCTCAAACCCCTGATAACTAACATCAGCCAAAGAAAAAACAGGTATCGAGGTAGCTGTTGTAGTAACATAGTTGGCTCCGAAGGTTGAGAAACCGGTTAAGGTAGCCAATTGCCATATAACCTCACTGCTGTTATTTAAAAATGAGGCATTAGGCCCTGGCATACCATAAATGTTGGCACCTATGATCTGGGTAGCCTGCGCCTCTGCATTAACATAGTCTTTTTGATATAGATAAACACGTGCTAAAAGTGCAGTTGCAGCATATTTATTCACTCTAATTCTTAAATTATTAGCGACATATTCTACAGGTAACAGACCTTGTGCCTCAGTTAGATCTTTGATGATTTGTGCATAAACCTGGGCGGCAGGAGTACGTGGAAGCGTTGCATTTTCAAATGCAGAATAATCATCTTTTAAAGGTAAGGGGATGTCACCATAAAGATTTACCAAATAAAAATAGGCATAAGCCCTCATAAATTTAGCCTCGCCCAAAAGTTGATTCTTTATTGATGGAGTTAAAGTATTGGATGCACTAATACCACTAATAACATTGTTTGTGTTTTTTATCAGTCCATAGGTATTAGCCCAAATATTGCTAGCAGTAATATTTGTAGTAGTAATAGCATTATTTGCAAACTCTTGCTGAGCAGCGTCTACGCCATTATATTGAAGGTCATCAGCAGAAATACCAGAGAAAAAACTGAAATTACCAATACTAGATGTTGTAACATTATTAGAGTAGAGGCCTAGTACAGTACTTTGTGCACTTGCATCAGTTCTGAAAGCATCTTCGAATAAAATTTGTGTTGGTGGGGCACCCAATTCTACGAACTTTTTACAGGATGAAACAGTTAAAACTGTTCCTATTATTAATGTTTTATAAAAGAAATTTTTATATATTTTTTTCATGATTTTATCAGTTAAAATGAACAGTTAACACCAAATACAATTGTTCTTAACGGAGGTAATACCTGACCAATTGTACCAGTACCTAAACCTGAAGGCCCACCCTGAACCGTAGTTTCTGTATCTAAAATATACTTGTTTTTCGCCCAGGTATATAAGTTTTGGCCTTGAACGAATACGCTAGCATTGGCTACTTTTATAGGCTTCAGCCATTCTTGAGGAAGCGTGTAAGATAAATTAACAGACCTCAACTTAAGGTAAGATGCATCGCCATACACGGCATCAGAAGAAGTATACAAATTATAAGATGCAGCTATTGGTTTTCCAGCGGTTGCCGATGCTCCGGGAATATTGCTATTGGTGTTCGTTGGCGTCCATCTTCCCAACCAATAGTCATTCTGGTTAGCCAGCGCCCCAGGTCTGGTATTCACGATTTGCGTAACACCAAAGCGATGGTTAAATTGGAAGAATACCCCCAGTTCAAAACCTTTATAAGTAAAAGTATTACCAAAGCCACCAAAGAAAGGTGTTCCAAGATCGGCTACATAACGGTCATTTATATCAATTACACCATTACCATCTCTATCTTCATACATAGCCGTTCCATTTGTAGGATTTACTCCTAGAAAATGATAGAGACGGAATAAATTGATTGATTCACCCACCACGTAGCTTGAAGCAGAAAAAGATTTATCGAGATTTGGAAATTCGAGTAACTTATTTGCAGTAAAAGTGAAGTTGACATTTGTTTTCCAGCTAAAATCTTTAATAACCAAGTTTGTACTGTTCAATTCTAACTCCAAACCTTTATTCTGAATCAACGCAGGTAGGTTAGCCTGGTATGAATTGTACCCACTTTGGGTAGCCAAAGTATTATAAGCTATTTGATCAGATGACCTGTTTCTATAATAGTTGGCTGTAAATGAAATGCGGTCTTTTAAAAAGCCTAAATCAATACCAAACTCTAGTTTTTTAGTGGTTTCCCATCTTATATCTTCATTTGGAATAGTTGTAACAACTGTTGCTGCATTGCCTGCGTAAGCTGTAGTATTGGAGTATAGTGGAAGATAAATAAAATTAGGAATCTGATCATTTCCGGTAGTACCAAAACTTCCTCTAATTTTACCAAAGCTTAAGAATGATAAATTATCTTTTATAAAACCTTCATTTGAGAACACCCATCCTGCGCCAATTGCACCAAAATTACCGAAACGGTAAGGAGGGCCAAATCTCGAGGAACCATCCCTTCTGAAAGTGGCGTTTAAAAGATATTTTTCCTGCCAGTTGTAGTTTAGTTTGGCAAAAACAGCATCATATTTATACTTAACAATATTATTGTACAATACAGTGGTAGTACCTGCAGCACCCAATGTGCCCAAGAGTGCTTCATTGCTATAATTGGTTCCAGAAAGATAAAGTCCATTGGATGTGTTTTGTTGAAAACTTGCTCCAATAAGTGCTGTAAATTTCCCCTCCCCAATTGTTCTTACATAATCCAATGTTGGCTCAACGATCCAGTTTTGGGCGTTAAGGTTAGTAAAAACTGCAGAACTTGTAGGGTTGTTTGCAGGGTTTTGAGATGATGCGGGTGTAGTGGCAACCTGCTCGAGCCTGGTATTGGTATAGCCAAAATTTGCTTTAGCGGTTAAACCTGGTAAAATGGTATATTTAAGATTGGCATTGGCAATTAAATTATTAGTTACTCCGTTATATCTTCTTAATAAACTGGCCAAGGGGTTTGTAAAACCTGTAGCCCAAAATAATTTACCAGCAGCATCGTAAAGTGGCAAATTTGGTGGCACATTATATACTGATGATACATCGGAAGTGGGTACATCTGTATTATCATTACTATAGCTAACTGAAAATGAAGCATTGAACTTCTTGTTTAGCGAGCTATGATCTAAATTCAGTCTCGATGAAAATCTTTTTGCTGCGTTATCCCCTAAAAACACGGTGCTTTCTCTGCGGTAAGCAGAATTGAAGAAGAACCGGGTCTGATCATTGCCACCCGACATCGATCCTTGTACTTCGTTGATATGCCCTCTGTTTCCAATTAATAGTTTTTGAAAATCAGTACTACTATTTTGGTCCCAAACAGTTAAGTCGGGTGCATTTGCAGCATCAGGAACAACATTGTCGTTTTTAAAAGCTTCTTTTCTTAAAGCAAGGTACTCCTGGAGATCTAATACGGGAATAAATCTGTTTACTTCGGTAAAGCCAGTATTTAAATTTACATTAATTTTAACGCGTCCTGATGTCCCCTTTTTAGTCGTAATTAAAACTACGCCATTTGCACCTCTCGATCCATAAATTGAAGTGGCATCTGCATCTTTCAAAATATCGATACGCTCAATATCAGATGGATTGATCATGCTAAAAGGACTTACACCTCCACTTGCGCCAGAAGTTCCAAAGGCATTTAAATTATCTGTTGCAGGCTGACCTCCATTAAAATTGGTAAACGGAACCCCATCAATTACATATAATGGAATTCCTCCCTGCGACAGTGAATTTTGCCCTCTGATCTGCACCTGGATCGCTCCACCCGGAACACCATTGTTCTGGGCAATCAATACACCCGACATCCTGCCCGATAGTGCCGCTAATGGATTACCAACAGGTTGTTTTTCGATCTCTTTCGCCGTAATGGATGCAACAGATCCGGTACTTGTTTTTCTGGTTGTAGTGCCATAACCAATAATCTGTACCTCATTCAGGCTGCCTACCGAAGGTTTCATTACAATCTTGTACGAATTTTCTGAGCCAATAACCTGTTCCGTATTCTGATAACCAATACAGGTAAAAAGCAGCACTTTCGTTCCCTCATCCGGAAGGTTAATTCCAAACTGGCCGTTTCTATCAGTCGCTGTACTCACCTTATTACTTTGTTTCAGCAGGATTGAAACCCCTGGGATGGGAACTCCATCTTCATCTACCACAATACCAGAAATTCTGATGTCAACAGGCACCGCTTTAACTTCTGGTTTTATCGAAGAAATTAAAATTCTGTTATTTAACTGGGTTATTTTAAAACGTTTGGAGTTAAACAGCACATCAAGCAGTTCCTGAACCGTACGTTTTTGCACCGGGATATTTATTTCCTTTAGTTCTTTAAGATCGGTATTCCTGTAAATAAAAATAAAAGGTGTTTGCTTTTGAATTTTTTCAATAGCAGAGAATACACTCTCATGATTTAATCCAAGCACTACTTCTGTATTGGAGATCGATTGACCGTTGGTATTAGAAGCAAAGATTAATGAAGAGGTGGCAAAAGTTATTATAGCTAATACAAAGCTTAAACGCATAATCTGACGAATTAGATATCGTGATTTTTTGGAAGCGAAAAATTTCTTACAGGGATTCCCGCCCTCTGCTGATTGTGCAGAAAATTTCATAATTTTAAATGTTTTAAATGATGCCTAAATTGTTTAATACATGCTGTTCCAATTCCAGCTGGAACAGTGCAAATTTTATCTCTCTGTCTTGCAAGGACAGGGAGATTTTTTCATCAGATGTGGAAATAGTAGAGTTCTTTCATGTAGTTTGGTCTGTTTGGTTTTAGTTGATTGATTATTTAATTATTGCAATCCTTGCCCGAAATAAAAATCTCGTTGGCTTTGGTTACATATGCTGCATTATTAAAAGAAGTTATCACCTGCAAAATCTCATCAAGGCTTTCACCCTTTTGAAAAGTAGTGGTAAAACGGCAATTTTTGCCCCGGTCATCTACAAAAGTAATTTTGGTTCCAAAACGTTTGGCTAATACGTCAATGGCATCTTTCATGGTAATATCCTCAAAGAAAATATCTTTTGCCTGCCAGTCTACAACTTCCTGCGATATCACTTTGGTCAAGCTTGGCATTTTTCTCTTCTCGTCAAAGGTTAGCTGTTGATTAGGTGTAAGTACCCCTAAAAGCTTTTGATGATCTTGCACACTTACTTTTCCACGCGTTACTGTTACCACAACCTGCTGTCCGTCAATGGCTTTAATATTGAAAGCGGTACCTAAGACAGTTGTTTTAACTTTTCCTGCATAAACAATAAAGGGCTTGGCCGAATCATGAACAATATCAAAATATCCTTCTCCTTTAAGTGTAACTTCTCTGGTATTGCCATCAAAGTTTTGGGGATACAGCAAAACCGCACCACTATTTAATATCACTGTACTCCCATCCGGTAATACTATTTTTTTATGTTCTGTGTCTGCTACTACATTAACAACTGCTCTATTGGTTTTAGCGGTTATTTTTTGTGTGGCAGGTTTTAAAAAATAAAAAGTAGAAAAACCTGCAATTAATAATATAGCGGCCCAACCTATCCAGGCAAAATTTAATTTAAACGACTTCTTTTCTTCCCCGCTGACAATTTCATTAAAAATTTTATTGGCCTTACTTTCTGCTATAGTTTCTTCAGATTGAAATAAATCCCAATCCTTTTCCATTAAGCGTTTTTCAAATTCAACATTGCTTGAGGCGTTAAGATGATTAAATAAAACGCTCTTTTCTTCTTCGGAGATCGTATTTTGAGCATACTTCTCCAGAAGTTCACTTATTTCTTCATTTTTCATACAAATGGCGATATAGAAAAGATATTATTTTGTTCGTTTTAATAGTTGACGTTTGTGAAACACAAAAAGAGGTAGTCAAAAAAAAGTTTTTTTTTAAAAAAAACAACCTAATACTAAGAAAACAACTTAAATCTTAGCAAAATCCAATAGAATTGATGGAGCGCTTATTTTAATAATCCGAGAAAAACGAAAGAGATGAGTGGTATGGCATTATTTTCACCAACCAGGGTGCGTAATGTTTTTAAGGCCTCTCTTAAATGAACCTTAACAGTAGCGGGTGCAATATGAAGTATTTCTGCAACTTCTTTTTGTTTCATCCCTTCAATATGGCACATCCGATAAACCAATCCTTGTTGCTTAGGGAGCTTAGCCAGTAATTGATCAACGTAGCTTTGCGCATCTTTCCGCATAATGGCATCTTCAGTCCCTGTGTCCTGCTCGCTCCACACAACTTTCTGTAAGTCTGATGTTTTGTTTTCAGCGGCAATAGCCCTAAGCAAGTCTAAAGTAAGGTTAACGGCAATTCTTCGAATGTAGCCACCAAAGTTTTCAACAGCATTCAGATTTTCTCTTTTTAACCAGATTTTAAGGAAGGTTTCCTGAACGATCTCTTCAGCTTTTTCTTTAGATTTAAGGTAGCGGTTGGCGTAAGAAAAAACTTTATTTTTATAAGCATCAAAAATCAAGCGAAAGGCCTGTTGATCGCCAACAGCTATTTTGAGAATTAAATCCCTTTCCTCTCCCAATTCCTTATTTTGCATATACTAATATAATATTTTCAAAGCAGGTTTTTTGGCTGGTGATATGTTTTTGCAGTGCCAAAACGTCTCATTCATTAATTACACTGAATTTAAAAACAATCCATAAGTGCCAAAAAATTAGTCCCTAACCTACAATGGTTGCAAATTATATCTTCGGTCCGAATCTATAATTTTTGGTAAGACTACAAAAAAATCCCACAATTATTTCTAATTCTTCTATAATTTAACAATAAAAACTGCTAAACAGTAAAAATATGATCAGTCACTTCAAAAATAAATCAAGAATTAAAATTAATCATCGAAATGTATGAATTTTTATAAAATGTTGCACCGTACTTTACAATACAGTGCAACATTTTATATTTTACTGAACCAATAAACCTATGCGTTAAGATTAGAAATTTGTATTAATGATTAATTGGCTTCTGCCAGAATCAACAAAATCAAGTGGAATAATCCCGAATTTACCATGGGTATTGTTGGTAAAAAACGTATTGATTTTTGGATTGATGAAATTCGATACAGTAGTAATACTTGGGATACTGAATATACCTGCCTTATAACCACTTGCATAGTTCAGATAAAGCCTATTGGAAGCATCATTTTTTGCCTCATTTAACAATGTTTCTACTTTTGTCCATTTAGTATTCACATCGTTAACATTGTAAAAATCCTGAACTTTTAACGTTGCAGCATTATTGATATCAAATGTGGTATTATCAGCCCAGGCCGTAGCATCGATTCCTTTAGGCGATGATCCGGAAAACCTTCTTAAGAGTCTGATTTTTCCACGGATACTGCCCAGTGTTGGAATATTATTCCCCAAATCCCATTTTGCAGGATTTTGCTGAACATAAGCATCAAAAGTTTGCTCAAACGACCTGGTGTTGTTTGTTGGCGTATGCTCCTCTTTAACACTCATAATGATTGTTTCGGTTGGATGGCTGTTCAGAAAATTGATACACGCATTTAGTACGTCATTAAAATTAAGGTTCTGATAAATTGCCCCGTGATGGATCGCGAAAGCATTATCAATGTGCCTGCAGCGAATGTCTAGATAACGGACGCCCGCATTTAATTGATCGGTAATACTCAGGTTCTGGCATTTTGCAGTACCTGCAACTTGCTCTTGTGTTGCGCCAGAATCATGCGTACCAGGAATAGAAATGGCAGCGATGCTTGTTTGGTCGGCTACTACACTCATCCAACTGTTTAATGAAAAGCTTAACAATTGAGCATTTGCATTTGCCGTGCTTTTTAGATTGGAGTTTGAAAAATTGCCTTTTGGTTGTTCTTCTTTTTTACAGGCACTAAAGGTTAGCACCAGGGCCACAATAAGTGGTAGTTGTAATTTTCTCATAGTTTTTTAGAAAGATTGATGATCTATTTGGTTCAGGATAATAAAGCTAGTAAAAGGTTTTACTAAATCGATATACCATAAATAATTTCATAATTAATTAATATTGATCGGGCTGAGCTGATCCATTTCGGATTGATGGACCGAAATAGTTATATTAGCAGCATTAATCATAATGAACACGTTCACACAAACCAATCTGACGAAGCTATCTTCATTTCTTTTAAAAAAGCAATGCGTAATTGCCATTTATCTTCTACTGGCTATTGTTGCGGGTTACAAACAGTATCACCATCATTCTTACAATAATTATCTGATTTTCAAATATGTATACTGGCATACTGTAGATCTGCAAAATTTATACAATAATTATCCAGAATATTTAGACAGTAACCACTACGGACCTGTATTTTCAATCTTTATTGCGCCTTTTGCACTGTTGCCCGATGGTCTAGGTGCTGTTTTTTGGAATGTAGCCAATGTATTGATTTTGCTTTGGGGAATTTACAGTCTTCCGATATCATTAAACAAACGCACTATTATTGCCTGGATCTGTGCACACGAAGCCTTAACTGCACTCTTTAGTTTTCAGTTTAATATTGCCCTAACAGGGATTATTTTACTCAGCTTTTCTTACCTTATTAAAAAGAAAGAAATACAGTCTGCTTTTTTTATCGCTTTTGGTACTTTGGTTAAACTATATGGAATTGTTGGACTGGCATTTTTCTTTTTTAGCAAGAACAAGCTAAAATTTATCATAGGCTGTTTTATTGCTTTTGCGGTATTATTTGCTTTGCCAATGGTTATTTCATCTCCGGCATTTGTAATTCAATCATATAGCGACTGGTATCATTCCCTTGCCCATAAAAATGATTTAAATGCATCATTGACTTCATTCCAGGATATTTCTTTAATGGGTATTGTAAGAAGGGCAACAGGTAACATAAACATTCCAAATACTCCATTTTTATTGGTTGGTCTTGTATTATTTGGTTTGCCCTATTTACGGATTAAGCAATATAAACACCTCGGCTTTAGGTTAATGTTATTGGCATCGACACTTATTTTTACGGTTATATTTAGCAGCGGTTCTGAATCTCCAACCTATGTTATCGCTTTTGCAGGTATTGCCATTTGGTTTATGGTGCAGCAAAACCCTAAAAAAGGATGGATAATTGCCTTATTTATTTTTGCATTTATATTAACCAGCCTATCGCCAACCGATATTTTCCCAAGGCCGGTTAAAGAATTTATTCGTCTATATTCGCTTAAAGCCCTACCTTGCGTTATCATTTGGCTAACCATAGTCTATCAAATGATGAAAGAAGATTTTGAGTCTTATCTGATTGCCGATAAATGAATAAACTAGTTTCTATAGTAATTCCTGCTTACAACGAAGCCGATAATATTTTTGTAATAGCCGAAAGTATAAAAAAAGTTTTTTCGACCATCAACTACGATTATGAAATTATTCTGGTTGATGATGGAAGTGCGGATCATACGCTCGAAAAAATAAAGGATTATGCTTCAACCGCAGACAATATATTCTTTCTCGAATTCTCTAAAAATTTTGGCCATCAATTAGCGGTTAAAGCGGGTATGGACCATGCTTTTGGCAATTGTGTAATTTCTATGGACTGCGATATGCAACATCCTCCGGAACTGATTCCGGAAATGCTACAGAAATGGCAGGAAGGCTTTGAGGTGGTATACACCATCAGGGAAGAAGATAAAAATTTGTCAAAAGGAAAAAGAAGTTCATCAAATCTATTCTACAAAACCTTAAACTGGCTATCGGATATTGATCTCGAACCAGGTGCAGCCGATTTCCGCCTGCTTGATCAAAAGGTTGTTAGCGTTTTTAGGAATTTTCACGAAAACGAGCCCTTTCTACGTGGTTTGGTAAAGTGGCTTGGTTTCAAGCAGTTTGCCATTCGTTACAATCCTGCGGCACGCTTTTCAGGGAATAGCAAGTATACCTTTAAAAAAATGTTAAGGCTGGCACTGCACGGCGTTACCTCGTTCAGCATAAAACCATTGTATTCTGCGGTATACCTGGGTTTCATCCTTTCTTTTGCCTCTGTATTGTACATACCCTATATTATTTACGCATTTGTAAATCATGTAGAGGTTTCTGGTTGGGCATCTGTAATTATGACTATCGTCTTTTTTGGAGGGTTACAGCTCATTATCTTAGGTATTATAGGCATATATGTAGGTAAAATGTTTATGCAGTCTAAAAACCGTCCTAATTATATTATCCGTTCAACCAATATTCAGCAAAAATAAGATGGTACTGTTAAGTTTTGATATCGAAGAGTTTGATATGCCTTTTGAATACGGAAAAGATATTTCATTTCAAGATCAGATTGCCATTTCGAGGGCTGGCACCATAACCATTTTAGACATTTTGGATAAATACGAAGTAAAGGCTACTTTTTTTTGTACGGTTACCTTTGCTGAAAATATTCCGGATCTGATTAAAAGGATTACAGAAACGGGCCACGAACTTGCCTCGCATGGTTATTATCATTCTGATTTTAAGCCCGAACATCTTCTCCAATCCAAACTAAAATTAGAAGAACTCTCTGGCAAAGAAATTACAGGTTACCGCATGGCGAGAATGATGCCTGTTGACGAAAAGGAAATTGAAAAAGCCGGATATGTTTATAATACGTCTATTAATCCAACCTATTTGCCAGGGCGCTACAACAATTTTAATGTTTCCAGAACACATTTCATCAAAAATAATGTATTACAGATTCCAGCTTCGGTAAGCCCGTTAATTAGGTTTCCGCTGTTTTGGCTGTCATTCCACAATCTGCCTTTAGGCATTTACAAAACATTAGCCAGCTGGACATACAAAAAAGATAAGTACCTGAATATTTATTTCCACCCTTGGGAATTTACAGATTTAGAAGATTTTGAACGCTTTGGTTTCCCGGCTTACGTAAGAAAAAACACGGGCACAAAAATGGCAAAACGCACAGAAGATCTTATTTCATGGATGAAGGCTAAAAATTATCCCTTTGGCACCTTTCAGGAATTTATCCGTACTATTTCTTCAAACTGATAACTGCCATTGTAATTTGAAAACTATTTATACGTTTCGGCCAATTTAAGTGCATTATAGGCATTAACAATACCTCCGCTAACACATATTTCGCTAAAAGGTGTTCTAACATTCTCACCTCTTTCATTTTTATATTTCACCTTGTGTGCTACTTTCGAAACAGATTTCATGATAATCTCTCTTACCTGCGCTGGTTTTAAATCTGGGTAATAGCTTAAAATTAACCCCGCCAGGCCAGCAACAACAGGCGAGGCCATACTCGTTCCATCAGCTTCTTCATATTTGTTACCTGGCACCGTTGAGTTGATTAAAAATCCAGGGGCAAAAACATCTACATTATATTTGCCATAATTAGAGAAATCGGCTTTCAGGTTATCATCATCTTTATAAGCACTTGCACCTACTTCAATCCAATTATTGGCATGAGGCAGATTAAACTTTGCTGAGTCTATCGGCACTGGCTTTGTTAATGCAGATCGGTCATAAGATGGCCTCATGCCCATTCCGTTATTTTGTGACATCGGCTTGGGTGGCGTAAAATCTGGCTTGCTAGGTTTCTTATTGGCTTCCTTATAAGCTTCAGCTTCTTTACTTTCAAAAAACTTATTAGGAAAATTCTCTTCGATATCATTATTCTGGTTATCGTTTCCAGCTGCATGTACCAACAATACACCTTTAAGTTCTGCATATTTTACTGCCGAGTCTACTGCTTTTTTATCCCACTTGTAACTTTTACCAAAACTCATGTTGATTACCTTAGCACCGTTATCAACCGCGTATCTGATGCCATTGGCTACATCTTTATCCCGCTCATCACCTGTAGGTACCACCCTAATGGCCATAATACTCACATTATTGGCTACACCCAAAATACCTGCAGAATTTGTGCGATCAGCGCCAATAATTCCCGACACATGTGTACCGTGAAAAGCATCAGGGCCTTTTACGTCATTGTTCCCATAATCTTTCTCATAAGGATTGCTATAATCATCGCCAACCAATTCTGCACGCATATCATACTTAGGGTTTAAGTTGTACTTCAACATTGCATCGTATTGCTTGTACCCGTCTTTTATATTCTTATAAAATTTTTCGAAACTACCATCCTCTTTAGCGCCTTTTCTGATGATTGTTTTTACCTGCTCTTCAGTTTCATCATCAGCTTTATAACGGTCAATATCCTCCATCGTAGGGATCTCTTTTTTATTGATCTTGGCTACAGAATCTAAAACATTGTTAATGGCAATCAGAACTGAAAAGGTATTGCTGGCATCCTCGTACTTTTTGCCAAAATCGCCAACCATCTTCTTATAAAGTTTAAATTCTTCTTTTTGTATACTATCTAGAGGTGTCAAATTAGTTGTCGATTGATATTTTGGTGTATAAATCCTTAATAAACGCACCAGTTCCAAATTATCAAACTCTAGATTACCCTTTTTTGAACCTATAAAATTCCAGCCATGCATATCATCAACATAACCATTGCCATCATCGTCTATTCCATTTCCGGGGATCTCTTTTTTATTCGTCCATAAAACACGTTGTAAATCAGGGTGCTTGGTATCCACTCCACCGTCAATTACTGCTACAATAATATTTTGCTTAGGTTTTTTATCTTTTAAAAGCTCACGATAAGCTTTCTCTGTACTGATACCAAAATATCCATTCTCCAATAAATCGAGGTTAAACCAATTGGCAGGGAGTTGTACATTTTTACTTTGAGCAAAAACACTAAAATTTACACACAAAATAAAAGCAAGAAAAGTTAATTTCTTCAGGTTCACATTCATCATCATAATATGTACGTAATATTACAATAATACGGTTTTATTACCTTGAGGTTGAAAGATTTTACATTTTTTAACAAGCGTATAATAATCAATTTAGAGTAGCTACTTTAAGAGTAGACTAATCCTTAAATGCCTGGCAATAATCGAGGTCCTTTTACCATTAAGAATGGTAAACTTAAATAATTTCTTAGCTATCCTTCGCTGTGGAGAAATATAGTCTTAATGCGGCGTTTAAGTTATTTGTTAAGCATAATCCAGATGATTAATATTTTGATGCTTTGGAGCGCAGTAACAGTAACATGTAGGTTGGGTTCCGTCCTGCTGTACGCTGCAATCCTTTTTGGAAACCCTTGGGATAGACAATCTACCACTGCCAAAAAGGGATTTCCGCTGCCATCAGGGCTAGTGAACCTGGGACGGAAGGTGTAAAAACTCAGCGGAGATCAGCATAAACAGTTCTTAACGTCTCTTCACTCCTTAATGGTATAAATAAATCATCTGGAGCTATGCCAATAGTACTTAATCAGAACCCTTCATTTTGATTATCTGGAGCGCAGTAACAGTAACATATAGTTTGGGTTCCGTCCTGCTGTACGCTGCAATCCTTTTTGGAAACCCTTGGGATAGACAATCTACCGCTGCCAAAAAGGGATTTCCGCTGCCATCAGGGCTAGTGAACCTGGGACGGAAGGTGGTAAAACTCAGGGGAGATCAGCGTAATCTGCGGGAACAGAACCTTAACCCCGTCTTAACTTCTTAACGGCAGAAATAACCCCTGTTACAGTTCCTCTCACCATTAAGAATTAAGGGCATTAAGAAGATCATATTGGAACATTGCCTTAACTTTCTTAACTTCTTAATGATGGAAACAAGATAGGCATGGGCTATAAAATGCTTTTAAACGAAGAAAACCCTTCAACATTTCTGCTGAAGGGTTTCTTTTAAGATTTGGCACCGACCTACTCTCCCACGTGTTACCGCAGTACCATCGGCTCTGGTGGGCTTAACTTCTCTGTTCGGAATGGGAAGAGGTGGACACCACCGATATAGGCACCTAAATGTTTTTATTTGAGCTG
>NZ_CAKKMS010000011.1 GCF_918698245.1 Pedobacter sp. Bi126
AAAGGTAGCAATCTTTTCCGCTCCCGCAATATTTATTTTAAAATAAATCATGCCCTCCATCTCGCTCTGCCATCTTTTCAATCAAACCCTTCCTCCGAAGCGGGATGCAAAAGTAAGGATTTTTAATGCATATCCAAAGGTTTTCTGCCGATAACTGCAGGACTTGAGATAACAACATGGTTTTCAGACAGAAAAAGTTTTCCGCAGGGCAAAACTTTTTACAGGAACAGCTGTTTCTACCACCCGCCCCAACAAACCTATCAGTTTTTTAAACCCTGATAGGTTTAAATATGAAGCGCCCATTGCCTGAAACTTCCGAAGTTTTCCCTGCGCCCGGCCGTTTAAAACTTAGGAAACCCCTGCCAGCTAAACCCGACAGCAGCGGCAGCTCCCGATTCTTCATCGGGACTACAGCGTATGGCGGGAACATACCTATATAGTAGCACAGAACCTGCTTTGCTAAAAAACAAAAGCACTGTTAATATATAGTGTAAAAATAAATTCAGCGTGGCCTGAATAGACTTCCGAAGTTATCCAACGCCTATGCTTATTGAAACTTCGGAAGTCATCTACTGAAATCATACTATATATATAGTATAGGAATAAAAAAACTTTCAGATACATTGGGTATACCATATATATGTTAAAAATTGTTAACTGTTATATTGTACTGAATTGCTTTGCATAGCTTAGTGGCCAATTGTTTTTATTGATGTTATCGTATTATTAATTATCTTTGCAGAATGTTTAAAGTTAAACACTTAATTATTTTAGTATTTGTTGCCGCTCTGGGTATTGCGGGTTGTAAAAGTCGTTTCGAGAAATTGAGAGCGAGTAATGACGTTGCAAAAAAATATCAAGAGGCGCTTCGTTTGTATAATAAACGCGATTACAGTAAAGCATTGGTGCTTTTTGAGGATCTTTCTCAAAAATATCGTGGCCGTGCAGAGGCTGAGGATCTGAACTATTATTATGCTTATACTTTATATAGATTAAGTGATTACACAACTGCCAGATACCAGTTTAAAAGTTTCGCAGATACCTACCCAGCAAGTAAAAATGCCGAAGAAGCGAGATACATGGGTGCTTATTGTTTCTATTTAGAATCTCCAAATTTCTCTTTAGATCAGGAAAATACCTATAAAGCTATAGATGCACTACAATTATTCATCAACTTATACCCTACCAGCGATCGTGCTGCAGCCGCTGGCAAATATATTGCCACATTAAGGGGCAAGTTAGAAGATAAAGCTTTCGAAAACGCCAAGATGTACTTAACTACCGGGCCAAGCAACGTAGACAACTACAGGGCAGCGGTTATTGCTTTAAAAAATGCGCAAAGAGATTACCCAGATATAAAATATGCTGAGGAAATGGATTTCTTGATGATTAAAGCGCAATATTTATACGCAAAAAACAGTTATATCATCCGCCAGGAAGACCGTTATAATGAAGCACTTGCTTTATATACTGAGTTTACTGAAAACCATCCTGACAGTAAATACACTAAAGATGCAAAGCTACTTAAGGAAGATGTTGAAGCGGGGATTGCGGCTACAAAACAAGAATTGGCATTATATGCCGCTGATCAGGAAAAATACAAGCAGATGTTGATCAGAACTGGTAAATTAAAGGATACCGTTTCTACAAAACCAACTAATGCTGATAACACGAATATTAAAAACAAGTAATACATGAATACTAACAAACCTGCTGTACCAAATACTACAGTAACCAGAAACGTACACGATTTAGATAAAACTACAGATAACTTATACGAATCTTTAGTGGTAATTGCTAAAAGAGCAAATCAGATTTCGAACAACGTTAAAGAGGAGTTACACGGTAAATTGGCAGAATTTGCTTCAAGCAACGATAATTTAGAAGAAATTTTCGAAAATCGCGAGCAGATTGAAATCAGCAAACATTACGAGCGCATGCCGAAACCTGTTTTGGTTGCTATTGATGAGTTTTTGAACGAAAAAATTTATCACAGAAATCCTGCTAAAGAACAAAAGTAACTGGCAGAGGGCAAAGAGCATGGCGCAGTTTTATAAGCATATTAATGCTCTATGCCCCGTGCTCAACACGCTATGCTGAAACATAAAAATATAATCCTTGGCGTTTGCGGTAGCATTGCGGCATATAAGTCGGCTTTTTTAGTTCGGCTGCTTATAAAAGCTGGTGCAAACGTAAAGGTTATTCTTACCCCTGATGGTGCTAATTTCATTACACCACTTACCCTTGCTACGCTTTCTAAAAACCCTGTTTATACCCAATACTTCGAAGAAGAAACTGGCGTATGGAGCAACCATGTTGAGTTAGGCTTATGGGCCGATCTCATGATCATTGCCCCAATAACTGCCAACACACTGGCCAAACTGGCAACAGGCATCTGCGATAATTTATTAACGGCTGTTTATCTATCGGCCAAATGCCCGGTTTATGTTGCCCCGGCAATGGATCTGGACATGTGGAAGCATGAAACGACACAGGCTAATATCGAAAAGGTTATCAGTTTTGGCAATACAGTTATCGCACCTGCCAATGGCGAACTTGCCAGTGGACTTTGGGGCGAAGGCCGAATGGCAGAGCCTGAAGAAATTGTTTCCTTTCTAAATGATGCCATTAAAAGATCAATGCCTTTATTTGGCAAAAAGGTAATGGTTACTGCTGGTCCTACTTACGAGGCGATTGATCCGGTGCGTTTTATTGGCAATCACTCATCAGGCAAAATGGGTTTTGCCCTTGCTGATGAACTGGCCAGCCTGGGAGCTGATGTTACATTAGTTGCCGGACCAACTGCACAAAAATCTACTCAAATTTTAAAAAGAATCGATGTAGTAAGTGCCCAGGAAATGTTCGATGCCTGTTCATCGATATTCCCTGATATCGATATTACTGTAATGTGTGCCGCTGTGGCAGATTATCGCCCTAAACTGGTTGCCACAGAAAAAATCAAAAAGCAGGATAGCGGCCTGGCTCTGGAACTGGAAAAAACCACTGATATACTCGCTTCTTTAGGTACAACGAAAAAAGCGCACCAAATTTTGGTTGGTTTTGCTTTAGAAACCAATGATGAAGAGAATTATGCCAAAGGTAAACTAGAAAAGAAAAACCTAGATCTGGTGGTTTTAAATTCTTTAAATGATAAGGGTGCAGGTTTTAAATCAGATACCAATAAAATTACTATTTTTAACAAAGCTTTAGAACGGACTGTATTTGAAATGAAATCGAAAACAGAGGTTGCTAAAGATATTTGTGCGGCCATTTTAAAAATTGCAAAATGATAAAAAAGATTGTTTGGATATTGTTATTGGTTGGTTTCGGGAAACTGCATGCACAGGAGTTAAACGCGAGGATAACTTTGCTGGCTCCTCAGGTTTCGAACATCAGTAAGCCAACTTTAGATGCTCTGCAAAAAACAATCCGCGATTTTTTAAATAATAACAAGTTCAGCAACGAAAGTTATAAGCCGCAGGAACGGATTGAGTGTAGTTTTGTCATCACCATCAATTCCTGGGATGGTGGTTCCGGATACACTGCAGAAGCACAGATCCAAAGCAGCCGCCCGGTTTTTAACAGCTCTTACAATAGCACTTTGTTAAATATGAGCGATAAGAATTTCGATTTTAATTTCAATGATGGCGCTACAATCGATTTTTCTGATCAGAATTACATTTCCAATATCAGTGCCCTCCTCACCTACTACGCTTATACCATCATCGGAATGGATAAAGATAGTTTTAGCAAAATGGGCGGAACTCCATTTTACAAAAAAGCACAGAACATCATTAATCTGGCGCAAGCTTCGGGCAATACCGGCTGGCGTGCAGCTGATGGTTTACGCAATCGTTTTTGGTTTAATGAAAACGTTTTGAATCCTATTTTTAGCGAACTGCGCAATTTCATCTATAGCTACCATTTAAGCGGCCTCGATCAGCTAACCGATAATGATAAGGGTTTAACACAGATTGTTGCCGCCCTGCCTGCCCTTCAGCAAATGGATAAGCAGAAACTGGGTTCCATTTTCCCGAATGTTTATTTCGCATCAAAAGCCGAAGAAGTAACCAATGTACTTTCTAAACTAAACGGCCAGGAACGCATGAAAGCTTACAATATGTTGGCAGAAATCGATCCGGCGAATATTGGCAAGTACGAAGGACTGAAGAAAAATTAGTTCATTTGTCGATGGTTCATTGGTCAATAGTTTGATCGTTCGTCGTTCATTACTTAGGAATTGATTATTTTCTCGGCTAAACTACTTCGGACTCCGGACCGCCGACCTCGAACTATCCCATTAAGTAGTTTCTCCATTTGTCGTAATTAATTTTAAAAAAGCAGTCTCAGCGTTTCAATTAAAGCCAGTCCTGCTTTCGTTCATACGCCTGCAGGCCTTATCCACAGGCCGGTATCCACATCAATCAGGTTTAATAACCTAAGTCAGTTTCATATTTGGGGGTTTCCTTTCTAAAGCCAAGTAGGCATGCAACATTTGGCTTTCTCATGCGTCATATATCACAGTTAATTGGTTAACCAGTTTCCATAATTAACCAATAAAGTTAAAAATTTGTTAAAATATTTTGATCTTACGAATATCTTCGTACATTTGAATACGAAATAATTCGTACAACTTGTAACATATGACTAATCATAACATCAAACCAACAGAAGGTGAAATGGAAATCCTCCAGGTGCTTTGGCAAAAGGGGAATGCAACGGTAAGAGAAGTTCATGAGGCATTGAATAAAAAAGACTCTGGGTATACCACAACTTTAAAACTGATGCAGATTCTGCACGAGAAAGGAATGGTAGAAAGAGATACCAATCAAAAAACGCATATCTATAAAGCGCTTGTTAGTCAGGATAAAACCGAAAAACAATTGGTAAACAAAATGATCGATAACGTATTTAACGGATCGGCAGCGAGATTGGTAATGCAGGCTTTGGGTAACCACAGTGCAAGTGCAGATGAAATTGACGAAATAAAAAAGTATTTAGATAGCCTAAAGTAAGGTTAGCGTTGAAGGTTGAAAGGTGTAGGGTTTGGATCCCTAATTAGACATTAACATTTTCGGATTGTCCCCGGTATAAAGAATTAAAACCACCGTTATGGAAACTTTATTACAACAGTTCATCAAAGCATTTGGCTGGAGTATTTTAAACTCACTTTGGCAAAGCGCCATTATTTATGGCATCCTATTTATTGTAATGCTCAGCATTCCGAAGCTGGCGGCAAAACATAAGCACAACCTTGCTTTTGGCGCCATCATTTTAATGTTTATTGGCTTTGGCTATAATTTCATTCATCAGTTAACATTGAATGTAAATAATCAGGCTCCCACAATCAATGCGCAAAATATACAGGTTTACCAATACTTTAACAACCTACCGCCAAGTTTTAGCAGCAAGGCAGAGCAGTATTTCCCTGTTGTAGTCGTATTTTACATTATTGGTATTTTGCTTCAGTTATTCGTAATCATTAAAGGCTATGGTCAGCTTTCAAAACTAAAGAAAGAGAGTTTGAGTGCCATTCCAGATAGCTGGAAAGCCATTTTTGAGCAGGTAACGGCCCATCTTAAAATCAATAAAGTTATCCAGTTCCATCTGTCTTCTATTGTTAATGTGCCTTTGGTTATCGGTTATTTAAAACCCGTAGTATTATTTCCATTGGCCCTGGTAAACCAATTAGACAACGACCAGGTAGAAGCAATATTAATCCATGAGTTATCACACATCAGAAGAAACGATTTCTTATTGAACCTGATTAAAACAGCCATAGAAACCTTATTATTCTATAATCCGTTTGTGTGGATGGCGGGTAGATTTATACACATTGAGCGCGAGCATGCCTGTGATGATCTGGTATTAAAAATTACCGGAAAACCATTGAATTATGCCCATGCCCTACTCAAACTCGAATTATTAAAAGATAAAAACAGTCCGGCTTATGCACTGGCAGCAACCGGCAAGACCCAGAATTTGTATCAACGCATAAAAAGAATAACCAACATGAAAACAAATTATTTAAACGCCAAACAACAAATGGCAGCCCTAACTTTAGGAATAGCCTGCTTGTTTTCTATTGCCTGGATCAATCCAACAGAAAAGAAAAAAGAAAATAAAAAAACGCCTAAAATTGAGGTTTTAAGTGTGATCAACCACCATGATGTTAAAACGATTGTTTGCACTGATACCACTAAAAAACGTAAAATTAAAATTGTAACCATTGATGCGGATGGTAAAAAAACCGAATATAATTCAGTAAAAGAAATGCCTGATAGCCTGAGAAAAGATTTTTACAGGGATGAGCTTTTTGCAGGGAAAAATATCTACAGACTGCATACCGACAGTAATTTCAAATTTAAGTTCAGCGATTCGCTATTGCTTGCAAAAATAAATAAAGAGTATAATTCACCGGAAGCACAAGCTAAATGGAAAAAATTTGGAGAGGATATAGCCAAACAATATAGCTCGCCAGAAGCCCAGGCTAAGTGGAAAAAATTTGGAGAAGATATTGCCAAACAATACAACACACCAGAAGCACAAGCCAAATGGAAAAAATTTGGAGAGGAAATGCAAAAGAAAATGAATTCTCCTGAAGCCCAGGCAAAATGGAAAAAAATGGCTGAAGATATGAACAAAGAATTCGGTTCACCAGAAGCACAGGCCAAATGGAAAAAAATGGGCGAAGATATGGCTGCCAAAATGAATACGCCAGAATTTAGAGCACAAATAGAGAATATCAGGGTACATGCTTTAAAATCAGGAGAAATCGCTAGATTATCTGGCTTAAGCATATTACATGCTGATTCTCTATTTAAAGCCAAAGGTTATCAACGCTCTCCGGATGGTCTAATTTTTAAATACAATGATAACTCGAACAGCAAGGTTAGACAAACTGAAGAGTACAAGAAATTGAAAGAAAAATTCGACAACGAAGTGAAAGAGCTGAAAGAGAAAATAGAGAAGAAAGAGAAAAAGGAAAAGGTAGAAGGTGGTAACAAAAGTTCACAGGTAACTCCGGCAGTTATGTTATACAATAATCAAGATTTTACCAGTGCTGTTAAAGCCCTGAACACACTAAATGCTGTAGTAACGTATAAAAAATCTGATTTTACCAGTGCCGATCAAACAGCTATAAAAAGTTATGTTCAGGCAGCCAACTTAAAAATTGCTGAAGATAATGCAATTGGTATTTCGATAAAATAACAACACAAAAACCAAACAGATCATGAACAGCGAAGATTATTCTTCGCTGTTTTTGTTTTGTATTCACCCGTTGAATAAATTTTAATATTTTTGCTTAGCTATGCTACAAAAACTTTCTATACGTAATTACGCATTAATTGACAGTCTCGATATCGAATTTGATAAGGGCTTAAATATTATAACAGGTGAAACTGGCGCTGGTAAATCCATCATTTTAGGTGCATTGTCGCTAATTTTAGGCCAGCGCGCAGAAAGCAAATACTTTTTTAACCAGGATAAAAAATGTGTTATTGAAGGAAGTTTTGCACTGGCAGATGAAAACCTGAAAGAACTTTTTGAAGAAAACGATTTAGATTTCTCGAACGAAAGTATACTGCGTAGAGAAATATCTATAGACGGTAAAACCAGATCGTTTATTAACGATACACCGGTTAATTTATCAATCCTGAAACAAATTGGTGAAAAGTTGATCGACATCCACTCCCAGCATGCCACCCAAGAGATTAACGATGCCGATTTTCAACTGTTAATTGTCGATTCTTTAGCTAACCACCAATCGCTATTGTTTAATTACCGCAGCGGGTTTAAAAAACTAAGACAAGACACCAACTTGTTGAAGAAATTGGTTAGTGAGGCAGACGAAGCGAGAAACAAGCAAGATTATGAGCAATTTCTATTTAACGAACTCGAGCAGGCGAAATTACAGGAAGGTGAACAAGAAGATTTAGAGCAAGAGTTAGAACGTTTAACACATGCTGAAACCATAAAAAGGGCTTTACTTACCGCTTCCGGTTTAATTAACGAAAGTGAACCTTCTGCTCTCCAGATATTAAAAGAAGCTTCGTTACAACTTCAAAGTATAGAAAAGTTCGATCCTGCAATTAATGTGCTTTACGAACGTTTACGCTCGTCGATTATTGAAATAAAAGACATTACCGATGAAGTTTCTACAATAGAGGGAAATACCATACACAGTGTCGATCGGTTAGAAATTGTAAACCAAAGATTGGATCTGTTTTATACCCTGCAACAAAAACATAGGCTTGCCAATAATACAGAATTGCTGGCATTTCAAAATCAGTTGGAAGAAAACCTGAACAAGCTGTTATCTTCTGATGAGCATATCGAAAAACTGCAGAAAGAAATCGATCAGCTTAAAATAGAACTGCATAAACAGGCCGACCAATTGAGTGCCAACCGCAAGAAAGCAATTAAAGTGGTTGAGGAACAAACCGGTATTACCTTGAAAAAAGTAGGAATGCTAAATGCCAAATTGGTTTTAGACCAAAAAGTGTTGAACGAATTGAATAAAGATGGTTTAGATGAAATCAATCTGCTCTTTACAGCCAATGCAGGCCAAGCCCCTGCCCCGGTAAATAAAGTAGCATCTGGTGGTGAGCTATCGCGACTGATGCTGGCCATAAAAGCTTTATTGGCGAAACACACTTCGTTACCGACCATTATTTTCGACGAGATTGATACCGGAATTTCTGGTGAAACGGCATTAAAAGTTGGAGAAGTAATTGCCGATTTAGGACAGAACATGCAGGTAATTTCGATAACGCACCTACCCCAAATCGCGGCTAAAGGCATATCGCATTACTTTGTTCATAAAAATGAAGATCGCGGAAAAACCACAACAGGCATCCGTAAACTTAAACAAGAAGAACGTATTGGTGTAATCGCTGAAATGTTAAGTGGGAAAAACCCAGGTGCATCAGCAATTGAAAATGCACGGGAGCTGCTCGCTTAGTTTATCAATTGCTCGTCACCCTGACCTGTAGCGCAGCGGAAAGCTAGGCAGTAAACCGAGCCTTAGCGAGCTCAACGAAGGTAATTTATTTCAGGGTCTTGTCATTTGCAAATGTAATGTTAGATGTTATCATAGCGCTATTAAATAAATAGTTATTCGAACAAGTTGATCTCCCATAAAAAATTGAGTTCTGTGTCAGCTAGCAATAGCTGACACCACGATATAATTAACCCGCAATTCCTCAATTGATGTGTTGTCAGATGTTACCATCTAACTGATTGTAAATGGATTATTGTAAATTTGCATCATCCAATCTGACAGCTAAAAGGAACGCACCAATAATTTTACGTCAGGCATTAAACAAAACTAAATAATTAGTTTATATTTAATCAATGAAATCTTTTCTACTTCTACTTTCATTATTAACTATCGGTAAATTTTGTTCTGCACAACAAAGTTATATCCTTTCGGGTATGGTAAAAGATAAACGTGGTGAGCCTTTACCAGGAGCTGGTGTATATGTAAGCGGTTATAAAATTGCAACAGTTTCTAACAATGACGGCACCTACACACTACCGCTAAAACCTGGTAACTACGATATTTTAGTACAATTAATCGGCTATAAAGCTTTAAACAAAAATGTAGTGATTGCTGATAAAGCTGTAAAACTGGATCTTATCCTCGAAGAAAGTGTAACCCAATTGGCCGAAGTAACAATTAAACCCGATCCGAACAGAGAACAATATATTGCTATGTTTAAGGGGTATTTTATTGGCACAACCCCTAATGCAGAACAATGTAAACTCATCAATCCGAACGTACTGATTATTGATTACGATAAAGAGGAACATAAACTTACAGTCAAAACCACCCAATTTCTGATTATTGAAAACAAGGCGCTTGGATACCGCATTAAGTACCTGCTGAACAATTTTGAATACGATAGCAAAACCAGGATCATTTATTATGAAGGTTTTCCGTATTACGAAGATTTAAAAGGATCGGCACGCCGAAAGAAAATTTGGGAGCAAAAGCGGATTACTGCTTATTTAGGTTCTCCTCAACACTTTTTTAGATCCATTTATCATCACCACGCCACTGAAGAGGGGTTTATTATCAATAAACTGATAAGTATACCAAATCCGGATAAACCTTCAGACAGTATGATTAACGCCAACATTAAACGCTTAACAAAAGTACAGGATGGCTTAACACGCACATTAACTTTTACACTTGGAGATTCTTTGAACTATTGGATAAAAAAGAAAAATCTTCCAAATGGGATTTCTATTTTAAGCCGTGCTCCGGTAGCGCAGGATACATTGGTGCATATAAAGAATCAAAGTATCAAAAGCTTCAATTTTACTGATCAACTTTATGTTGTTTACACCAAAGAAAGGGAAGATCCTTCTTACGCCAACCGGATCGGCCTGTCTATTGCACGGCCATTAGACATGCCAGATTACCAAATTTCGACCATCACCTTACAAGTTGTTCCGGTGTATTTTTACGAAAACGGATCTATATACAACCCTCGTTCGATGATTTATTCTGGTTACTGGGGCTGGGAAAAAATTGCAGATAGTGTACCCATGGATTATTTGCCGCCCATTAATGTAGTGGAAAAAAAATAGAAATATCGTTAATACCTTAAGACAGTTAATTAGCAGAAGCCATTTTTTTGTTTTTTTGAAAAGCAAATACAGTGCTTTTTGGTTTCGAAAGTCCCGCCCTTCGTTACAAATCCTCGCCCTCATGCTTCGGGCTGTGGGTTTTTCACTTTGGTCGGGTTTAGCTGGCGAGGCCAGTAATACTATTGAGGGTTTTGGAACCACGCAGCACTTACCTTTGTTAAATAAACCCGACAGAGCGGGTAGCCCACAGTGAAGCGTAGCGCAACGAGGACTACAAGCGATGGCGGGACTGCGCTAGCCATGAAAAACAGACCTTTCGTTTCCAGAAAACAATATTTGTTATTCAACTGACTTATTTTGATCAAATTCTCTTCTTAAAGATCCTTCGCTCACTCAGGATGACAAATTCGTTGCATTCGAAATAACGATCACTATTAATGTTAAATTTGTTAAAAATCTTTTGCGTTTTTAATAAATATTACGCCTTTTGGTTACATTCGTCTCTATGATTAAAAGCCTTTTAGTAGCCCTTACGCTAATCTTGTTGGGTACTAATGCCATTGCTCAAAACACCTTCTCGATTAGTGGTTTGGTTAGGGATCAAAAAGATGGATTACCTGGCGCAAGTATCTATTTAAGTGGATATAAAATTGCTACAGTGGCTGATAACGACGGCCGATTTAAATTATCAAATTTAAAACCTGGCAGTTATGATCTACTCGTTCAGCTGGTTGGTTACCTCCCCTATTCTAAAAGTGTAATTATTTCCGATAAATCGGTGCAGGTAGAGCTGGTTTTGAAAGAAAATGTTGCGCAACTGGAAGAAGTTGTAATTAGGGCCGATCCAAACCGTCAGAAATATATTAACCAGTTTAAAGATTTTTTTATCGGTAAAACCCCAAATGCCTCACAGTGTAAGATATTAAATCCGCAGGTTTTAAATGTAGATTTCGACATAACCAAAAGTACCTTAACGGTTTCTACAACCGAGTTTCTGATTGTAGAAAATAAAGCTTTAGGTTATCGGCTAAAATATATGCTCGACCGTTTTGAGTATAATTCCAGAACGCACATTATTTACTATTCCGGGCATCCGTTTTTTGAGGAATTAAAAGCATCGGCAGCTAAAAAGAAGAAGTATATCGCCGCCAGAGAGGTCGCATATTATGGTTCTTCGCAACATTTTTTCCGTTCGCTTTATGCCAACAAAACAAATGAAGAAGGATTTATCATCAACAAGATGGTAAAAGTGCCTAACCCTAACCGCTATCCTGAATATTTAATTAATGCCAATTTAGAAAAAATTAAGGCCGTACCCGAGAAAACGGGCATCAGGCAGAATAAAGGTAAAATAGATACCGCACTGCTCGCCTTTTGGACCAAACAAAAAGAAATGCCGCGAACCATTGACAAATTTTCGAGAGCAGAGGTGCTTACCGATACCTTGGTGCACTATTTTAACCAGAACTTAAAATACCTTAGTTATACAGATGCATTGCTGATCCAGTACACCAAAGAAAAAGAATCTCTGGCTTATTCTAACACGGGATTTTGGATCTTCAGGCCTTTGGATGTACCCGAAAATGAAATTTCTGTTGCCAATTTAACCGGCGAAGGCGTGCGTTTCTATGAAAATGGCGGCATTTACGACTCCCGATCGCTTCTGTACGAAGGTTTCTGGGCTTATGAAAAAGTGGCCGATATGGTGCCGATGGATTATGTTCCGCTACCTAAGATTAAGTAATGTGAGATGGCTGAGGTGAAATGAGATTGATCTAAACTAAAAATGTTGAAAAGTAGCTAATCTGAGAAGTCAAAATTACTAATATTTTTAGTAATTTTAATCTATGATTGGCGAAGAAGAAAAACAATATTTTAAAGGACGAGGCGCTCAAGTTAATCCACATAATAAATTTTTAAAGGATGTTTATGTAAAGGAACATGATGAAGGAATAGACGATTGGGAGGAAAGCGATCGTAAAACCTCCTTTATTTTTGAAAATTCGAAAACCATTGTAAACAAAGTTGATAGCCCCGATGTAGGCATGGCTTATTCTTTAAATCCATACCAGGGCTGCGAACATGGCTGTACTTATTGTTATGCCCGTAACTCACATCAATATTGGGGTTATAGCGCAGGAATAGAGTTTGAGCGGAAAATAATTGTTAAAAAAGAAGCGCCTGCACTATTTAAAAAATTCTTAGAGAAAAAGGGCTGGGATGCCACCACCATTTCCCTTTCTGGTAATACCGATTGCTACCAACCTGCAGAAAGAAAATTTAAACTCACCAGGCAGTTGCTCGAAATTGCATTGGCCTATAAGCAACCCATTGGTTTGATTACCAAAAATTCGCTTATTCTTCGCGATCGGGATATTCTGCAGGAAATGGCGAAGTTAAATCTCTGCATGGTTTATGTTTCTATTAATAGCTTAAACGAAGATTTACGGCAGGTAATGGAACCCCGAACTACAACGGCCAAACAGCGGTTAAAGGTTGTAGAAGAACTGAGTAAAGATGGAATTCCTATGGGTGTTATGGTTGCCCCTCTTGTTCCTGGTTTAAGCGACCATGAAATTCCTAAAATTCTAAAAGCCGTAGCCAATGCCGGTGCGTTAAAGGCAGGCTATACCGTTGTACGACTAAATGGAGCTATTGGGCAGATATTTGAAGATTGGCTCCGCAAAAACTTTCCCGATCGTTTTGATAAAGTTTGGCACATGATTCAGAGTTGCCATGGTGGGCATGTTAACGATAGCAGATTTGGCGACCGGATGCGCGGAGATGGCAATATTTCGCAAATGATCAGGGATAATTTCAGGCTGCACTGTCGCTTAAATGGCTTAAATGTAAAGGATATAATTTTAGACCACTCTTTATTCAAGATTCCGAGTAATCAGGCAAGTCTGTTTTAAAAAGTTTTGAGGAGAAAGCCCTCAGCGCTCAGGGCCGTGGTTCTATCATCACGGCCATCTCAAAGGTTTTTTCACGTTTTGTAATCGCGACGCTTTGAACCTTAGATTTGTAATCCAGCTTGATAAAACTTAGTTTTAACGCCATGAACATTGCATTAGTAACTTATCTGGATAAAGGAGCTTATGATAGCACCACAGTTGAAAACGAAGATGATAAACTCCTAAATTTCCTGAAAAAAAAAGGACTGAACATTGAAAAAGTAATCTGGAACGATCAACAGATAAATTGGAAAGATTATTCGCTTGCCATTTTAAAATCGCCATGGGATTATTTTGACCTGATTGAGGAGTTTTACAGCTGGCTTAATCATTTGGAAGCAAAAAATATAAAATTGCTTAACCCCATTGGCGTAGTGAGGTGGAATGCAAACAAACAGTATCTGCAGGAGATTGAAGCTGCCGGATTAAAAATTACACCTAGTTTTTTCATTCAAAATAAAGAAAGTGTAAATCTTGAGCATTTCTTTGAGAAATTTAACACCAATAAGTTAATTGTAAAACCCTGCGTGAGTGGTGGTGCAAAAAATACATTTAAGGTAACTGTAGATAATGTAAACAAGGTTAATCAAAAATTAAACCTCCTTATTCAGGATGAAGATTTTATCATTCAGCCTTTTCTACCAGAGATTCTGAAAAACGGCGAATGGTCTTTCATTTTCTTTAATGGAGCATATAGCCATTCACTAATCAAACAGGCTAAACCTGGCGATTTTAGGGTACAGCCGGCGCATGGCGGATCTGTGCATCCGCAAAAACCGGGTGAAGAACTGATTGCTATAGCACAGCAATATGTAACGTTATTTGCTAAAGATTGCCTTTATGCACGAGTTGACGGCACTTTCGTTAATGGAGAATTTTTGTTGATGGAACTGGAATTGATAGAGCCTTTTTTGTTTTTGAATACCGAACCCGAAAGTTATGAGCGGTATTATAAGGCTTTAGCGGATTTGATGTAAAGTTGAAGTCGGATCATTAGCACACTCGTCATTGTCAAGCAAGTGAGAATTTAATCCACGGTACCTTAAATATTAAAAAAAACTCCCGATTTTCATCGGGAGTTTCTTATTTATTTACTTGAAGAATCTTCTTCTTTTTTCGGCTCTTCTTTTTTCTTTTCGCCTTTTTTGTGGTTGATTGAAATCAGTTCAGTAGTTTTATCGTAATCAATTTCTAAAACATCACCTTCGGCCAGTTCGCCTTTAAGGATCTCTTCAGCAATTGGATCTTCTAAATATTTCTGAATTGCTCTTTTTAACGGACGAGCACCAAAATTACTGTCAAAACCTTTATCAGCAATATATTCTTTAGCATTATCAGTTAATGCAATTTCATAACCAAGTGTATGAACGCGACCGAATAAAGCTTTTAACTCGATATCGATAATTCTGAAAATTTCATCTTTACCCAAGCTATTGAATACCACTACATCATCAACACGGTTTAAGAACTCAGGAGCAAAAGCACGTTTTAATGCACTTTCAATTACACCTCTACTGTGAGAATCGGCCTGGTTTGTTTTCGCTGCTGTAGAGAAACCAACACCCTGACCAAAATCTTTAAGTTGACGCGCACCAATATTAGAAGTCATGATGATGATTGTATTTCTAAAATCAACTTTACGGCCTAAACTATCGGTTAATTGTCCTTCATCCAAAACCTGCAATAAGATATTGAATACATCAGGGTGAGCTTTTTCAATCTCATCCAATAATATTACAGCATAAGGTTTTCTTCTAACTTTTTCAGTTAATTGTCCACCTTCTTCATAACCAACGTATCCTGGAGGCGCCCCCACTAAACGTGAAACCGCAAATTTCTCCATATACTCACTCATGTCGATCTGAATCAAAGAATCGTCACTATCGAACATGAAACGGGCCAATTCTTTCGCCAATTCTGTTTTACCTACACCTGTTGGACCTAAGAAAATAAATGAACCAATTGGTTTTTTAGGATCTTTTAATCCGGCTCTTGTACGTTGGATCGCTTTGGTTAATTTTTTGATCGCATCATCCTGACCAATAATTTTCTCGGCCACTTTATCGTACATATTCAACAGTTTTGCACTGTCTGTTTGTCCAACACGTTGTACCGGGATACCAGTCATCATCGAAACCACTTCGGCTACATTATCTTCTGATACCTCGTAACGTTTAGTTTTGGTTTCAGCTTCCCACTCTGCCTTAGCTTTATCTAATTCTTCAATTAAATTTTTCTCCGTATCGCGCAGTTTTGCAGCTTCTTCATACTTCTGGCTACGTACAACCTTGTTTTTCTCTAATTTGATATCTTCGATTTTAGCTTCGATATCAATAATATTCTGAGGAACGTGGATGTTGGTTAAGTGAACACGTGAACCTGCTTCATCTAAAGCATCAATGGCTTTATCTGGCAAGAAACGATCAGAAATATAACGCGATGTTAAAGTAACGCAAGCTAAAATAGCTTCATCAGTATAAGTTACACCGTGGTGTTCTTCGTACTTATCTTTAATACGTGTTAAAATCTCTACAGTTTCATCCGGTGTAGCTGGCTCTACCATTACTTTTTGGAAACGACGGTCTAAAGCACCATCTTTTTCAATGTACTGACGGTATTCATCTAATGTTGTGGCACCAATACATTGAATTTCGCCCCTTGCCAAAGCAGGTTTGAACATATTGGATGCGTCTAATGATCCCGATGCCCCACCAGCTCCAACAATGGTATGGATCTCATCAATAAATAAAATTACATCAGTAGATTTTTCAAGCTCGTTCATCACGGCTTTCATACGTTCCTCGAATTGGCCACGGTATTTTGTACCGGCCACCAATGATGCCAAATCTAATGTAACTACGCGTTTGCCAAAAAGCACACGCGAAACTTTACGTTGTACAATGCGTAGGGCAAGGCCTTCTGCAATTGCCGATTTACCAACACCTGGCTCTCCAATTAAAATCGGATTGTTCTTTTTTCTGCGGGATAAAATCTGCGATACACGCTCAATTTCTTTCTCGCGGCCTACAATAGGGTCTAAACGACCTTCTTCAGCAGCTTTTGTTAAATCACGACCAAAGTTATCCAAAACAGGGGTTTTAGATTTTATATCTGAAACCTTTTTAGGTGTACTAAAGCTTTCCTCTTCGCGATAATCGTCATCGCCTCCTGTAGAAGCACTGTTTGAGATATCATCTCTGAAACCATTTTTATTCACTTCAACCTCCTGTTTAAAAACATCGTAAGTAACACCATACTGCAATAAGATTTGTGAGGCGATGTTATCATCATCTCTCAAAACCGATAACAGCAAATGTTCGGTACCAATTAAATCGCTTTTAAATATTTTAGCTTCTAAGTAAGTGATTTTTAAAACTTTTTCTGCCTGTTTTGTTAATGGAATATTGCCTAAGTTTACTGTAACACTCGAAGTACCGCGAACGGCATCTTCAATTGAGCGGCGCAATTTACCGGTATCAACCCCTAACGATCGTAAAATTTTTATAGCCATGCCATCGCCTTCGCGGATGAGGCCCAATAATAAATGCTCGGTTCCGATGTAATCGTGCCCTAAGCGGAGCGCTTCCTCCCTACTAAAAGAGATTACATCTTTAACCTGTGGTGAAAATTTTGCTTCCATAATACCTTTCTTAACAGCTACGTCCCTAAACTATAAAATAACTTTATAAAAACGAGCGTACTGTTTTCTTTATTTTATCAACAATTGCGCCATATGGGTGGATAAAGAGGCTTTTGAATGCCTGAGAACCCAAAATTCAATGTAAGATTATCGTTTCGATAAATATTATTTTATTTATATCTATCTACGTAATAAGTATTCTAAAGGTTTTAAAGGGACATTTGCCAAAAACATCCGGTTGCAGATATTTTATTGTCGGTTTATTGTAAGGATTTTTTCGCAATTAAAAACTGACAATTTGTATCTTTTTACTTAGGCAATTTACAAGTTTTGACAGAAAAACAAAAAGAACGTGACATCATTTAACAATTTCATTAGATAAAAATCAACAAACTAATCCGATCAACCATACCTATTATAACCCTATTACGAAGTTAACTGTAATTAGGTTGTTTTTGTTTTCTAACATCGTAATTTATTGTAATCCATTTATCATAAATATTAAGCCTTGACTAGAGGCAACAACGCCCCCAGTTAAGCCATTCTGTAAAAACAATTTAACCATAGATAAAAAGGATGCGCACAGATATGAAAATCCGCGTTATCTGTGTGCATATGTGGGTTAAAACCCTTAACTTAACGACATGGACAATGCTTCAAAACTGTTTTAACAATTTCAGCCATAAAGCGCTTCGGCAAATTGCTGTTTATTATTTGAAGAAAACTTCTGTAAAAACTGTAACGGAACATCGGCAACACCAAGTTTATCGCATTTTGAAACTACATCATTTAAATCGAAATGACCAGATAACGATTGATAAAATTCTCCATCAGTCTGCTCAAACCCCATGCTCCAATCTGTAAAACAACGCTGCTCATATTTGCCAATTTGCAGTAAAACAACCGATTCATGACGTTCGTCATTTACGATTTTGTTAAAAAGTCTGCGGATGATACGTTCATCTCCTTCAAGCAATTGCATAAACCTCCCTTTACTCTTTGTAATCTGTAGCCTTCTTACATATAATAATACCCCGGTAATGTTATTCCGATTATTAAAATCTCTGCACTGATTAAGCAAGGCTTTAAGTTCATCATTGTTCAACAAACCGCTCTCTACGCTTGTATAAATTAAATAAAAAATGGGTTTTAAAATTTCAATCTCTAATTCCATAAGGTAATTAACGCTAATTTTTCTGTTTTTCCCTAAAACGCGCCTATTATCTGATTATTTTCACAACAATCCCCTGTAAAACACGATTTTAACAGCTCAAATTAAATAAAAAATCGCCTACAAATCTATTACTTGCCCTAATACACTAATAATCTTAAAAACAACAAACATAACTCTTGCTTTTATTTTAGTTACTAAAAAAACTTAGCTCTTTTTTTCATAATGTACTACCAAACTATAGAGAAGCAAACGTTTGCGCTTAATAATATCGCCAATATAAGCATACAATATTTATCACCCTTCAAAAAAGGCTTAAATGGTAAGCACTCCATCCATTATATACAATTTAAAGCAAACGTTTGCGCTGCATTCGCGGTTTGATCTTGACTTTTATGGTTATAGTTTAGTAATAATCATTTTACTAAAAAGTATTATTAATGAACCTAAGAATAACTTCTAGCCCTCCCTAATCTGGTTAATGCTCCTCAACAGATAACAAAACAGTAACTAATCTAACCTAAAAAACATGAAGAAAATTCTTTTAATGATTTCCTTTATTGCGTGTATTTTCGTGGTAAAGGCACAAAACCGTACTATTTCTGGTACGGTAACCGACAGTAAAAAACTCCCGCTTCCCGGAATTACCGTAACCGTGCTAGGCACAAAAACTGCCGTACAAACAGATGCAAACGGAAAATATGCTATTAGCGCTGATGATAAGAGTACCCTGGAGTTTAAAGCCTTAGGTTTTACCACACAAACCATTAAAGTGGGCACAAATACTGCTGTAAATGTTTCTTTAGTAGATCAATCTACTGAGTTAGACGCCGTAACCGTTGTGGGTTATACCACAAAGAAGAAATCAGAAATTTCGAGTGCAGTAACTACCGTAAGTGGCTCGCAGCTTAATGATGTAACTTCTGTAAACCTCGGCAACTTGCTACAAGGTAAAGCGCCTGGTGTGGTGGCGAGTTCTGCTTCTGGCGACCCTACTTCTGGCTCGAATGTAGTGGTACGTGGCGTAGGTAGCATTAATGCCGGTACCGGGCCACTAATTGTAGTTGATGGAAACATTGGTGGTACGTATAACCCGGCTGATGTGGATAACATTACCATATTGAGAGATGCCGCAGCGACAGGTTTATACGGATCGAGAGCTGCCAATGGGGTTATTATTGTAACTACAAAAAAAGGAAAAGCAGGAGAAACCAGATTCAGTCTGAACGCTACCATTGGTATCGCAAAGGCCACAACTGGTAACTTTAAGCTAATGGATGCCCAACAACTTTACGATTACCAAAAATCTTTCTTTACTACTCCGCCAGCTACTTCGGTACTCAATACCAATACCAATTGGTGGAATGAGGCTTTTAGAACAGCAATGGTAAATAACCACACGTTAACCGCATCAGGAGGGAGTGAGAAAACGCAATTTTATATCTCAGGCAACTATTTTAAAGAAGAAGGAACTTTAATCAACAACGATAAAACCCAATATAGTTTAAGGGCTAACCTAACTTCACAGTTGACAAAAAAACTAAAATTAACGGCCTTATTAAGCGGAATTGTAATTAATGATAATTATAATCCTGAAAGTGCCGTTTACCAGGCTTATTTAAATATGCCATACGATCCTGCTTTTAATGCAGATGGCAGCCCTACTGACCCACGGAGTATTCCTTCCTGGAAAGGTAGAGACCGCTCGAACTTTTTACAGAGCTTGCAATACAATTACTCAAAAGCAAGAAGTTATACCACAACGGGTGATGTAAACCTGGATTATGACTTACTCAAAAACCTAACGGTTTCTAGTTATAACAGGGCCACAATTGCCAATGGCAGATCGAATAGTTATTATGACAGAAGAAGTCAGAGTGGGGCAACAAACCTCGGGACAGTATCATTAGGCAATACTTTCTCTACTACACTTTTATCATCGAACAGAATTAAGTACAATGTAAATTTAGGTAGCCATAACCTGAGCGTTTTAGGTGTTGCAGAGATAGAAGGTTATAAATATGATGAAAGCGGAATTACTGCTAAAGGTTTGCCAGCCGGACTGGATGCCATAAATACAGCAACTGAAATCACCAATAAACCCACAGGCAGATATGATCAGTATCAAAATATAAAATACCTTGCCCAGGCAGACTATAGTTATCAAAGCAAGTATTACTTAGTAGCTTCAATTGTAAATGAATACTCCTCGCGGTTTGGGAAAAACAATCCTGCCGCAACTTTTTATCAGGCAGGCGCATCATGGATTCTTTCTAATGAAGATTTTCTAAAAAGCAATACCACACTTACCTTTCTAAAATTACGCGCCAGTTTTGGTACTACTGGTAATCAACGTTTTACCACGAACGATAGTCCTGATGGTTTTTATCAATCGTTGGGATTGTATAATTTAAATGCCGGAGCTTCATATAATGGTCAAACGGGTGCCTTCCCTACCCAAATTGCCAACCCTGATTTGACCTGGGAAAAATCGAGAGCCTACAATTTAGGCCTTGATTTTGGTTTATTTAAACGTATCGACATTACTATTGATGCCTACGACAAACGTAACGCTGATCTGTTATTCGCTGTGCCACTTCCTGCAACAGTTGGTTATCAGATTGTTAGAAGAAATGTTGGTGCAGTAAGAAACAGAGGTCTTGAATTAACCATCAATTCAAAAAATATCCAGCAAAAAGACTTTAGTTGGGAAACCAGCTTTAATATGTCTTTTAACCGCAACAAAGTTATGGAGTTAAATCAGGGCCTGTTGGTGGTAAACACCAGTACTCAACCCATAGCTTTAGGCCATGATATGGATGAATGGTACATGCAAAAATGGGCGGGCGTAAATCCGGCTGATGGCAAACCGCTTTGGGAAAAATTAGATGATCCTACCGGTGTAACCAGCACTTACAACCAGGCTACCAGACAATATACAGGCAAATCATCGGCACCAAAATTTAGTGGCGGATTAACCAATACACTGGAATATAAAAACTTTACCCTTTCGGCTTTCTTAAATTTTGTATATGGCAACTGGGTGTATAACGATAGCCGTTTCTATTTCGATAACGACGGCGTGTACGAAAGTTATAATCAACAAGTATTACCTAAAGGATCAGTGCGATGGACAACCCCTGGGCAAACCGATGCAACCCATCCACAAGCTAAATTTGGTGGCAATCTTCAATCGCACCAAACCTCTACCCGCTTTTTAGAAGATGGAAGTTATTTAAGATTGAGAAATGTAACTGTAGGGTACAATTTACCTACCAACTGGTTAAAAAAAGCCTCAATAAATGCAGCCCGCTTATATGTGAGCGGCGACAACCTATTTACTGCGACCAAGTTTTCAGGTGTAGATCCTGAGGTTGATTTAACAGGAGGTATATCGTCTTTCAGATATCCAACCAGCAGAAGATTTGTTTTTGGCGTTAACCTAACATTCTAACAATTAATAAGATTACCATGAAAATATATCATAATCACATCATAAAAATCGCCATTGCAGCTAGTGTTATTCTTACCGCATCTGCATGTCGTAAAACTTTCTTTCCATCTGATAAAGCAGACGATATTGATCTCTTAGCTACAATTGAGGGTAAACGAACAGCTACATTAGGTAATTATGCTACCCTAAAATCATTAAATTACGAAAACAACTACCATTGGCTTGCCGAGCTCCCCTCTGATGAAGTAGCCCAAGGGCAGAACTCATCAAGCGATGTAACCAATTTATATAAATATACTCACCTGGTAAATTCTGCCAATGCAACTGCTTATTTTCAGCAAGCCTATTATGTTGCATCTGCAACAAATAAAATTATTAAGCTTATTCCAGATGGTTCATCTGCAGATTTACTGCAGATTAAAGGAGAAAACCTATTCATAAGAGCAATGTTACATTTTAACCTGGTACGCATGTTCGGAAGGCCTTATGTACAGAACCCTACCGCCAATGCTGGAGTTCCAATTTTGAGCGAAACAGTAAGTGAAACTGACGCTGCAATAATCAAAAGAAGTACAGTAGCCCAGGTTTACGATTTTGTAATTGCTGATCTATTAAAAGCTGCGCAATGTATTACCGTGGAGAAAAGCAATAGCTTTGCTACAAAACTGGCTGCTTATGCACTCCTCTCAAGAGTTTATCTTTACATGGATAATAATGCCAAGTCGATAGAATATGCCAATTTGGTTATCAGTTCGAACAAATATCAATTGATGCAGGATGCCGCCTATCAAACCTATTTTAGAGGCGATCCGGAAAAAAATACCGAAAATATCTTTGCCATCAAACACACCAAAACCGAGAACTACGATTATTCAGCAATTGGCTCTTTATACTATAGCGGCGATGCCAATGGTAATGCCTTAGGCCAGGGAGAAAGCGGATGGGGAGAAATATATGCTTCGGTAAAGTATTATAATTTCCTTAATAAATATCCTCAGGATAAAAGAAAAAGCTTTATTTCACCTTTAATCGTAAATGGCGTACAGCAGTTAAATACAAAACTAACCCCTGCTGCACCTATTTATTATGTAAATAAAAATAACCTACAAGAAGGCGTGATTAATTTAACATCACCTGTTTACCTCCGTTTAGCAGAAATGTACCTAAACAGAGCGGAGGCCAATGCCAAGCTGAACCATACTCAACTGGCTTTAGATGATGTGAATGTAATTAGAACCCGTGCAGGAATTCCAGTTTATACCTTGACAGATGTTACGCCAACACACAGCATTTTAGATATTGTACTGGAAGAAAGATGGTTAGAACTGGCTTTTGAAGGTCAACGTGCTTACGACCTGTTTAGAAATAACCGCCCCGTGGTAAGAGATTACCCAGGTACACACTCTACCATTAATGGCTCAGTTAATCAAACCATTAACCCTACTGATGCGCGGGTAATTTATTTTATCCCACAAACCGAAAGAGATAAAAATCCTAATTTATCTCAAAACCCATAATAAAAGACAAATTTCCTATTACCAAAAAGCAAAAGCCTTTCAATCCTGAAAGGCTTTTGCTTTAACTAATGTTTACGGTATCTACTAAGAATTATCCGCTAGCTAAATGTAAAACTTTTGTATTGCGTTACCCAACAAGATATATTTTATGAACGAATTATGATAATTACATTAAAACAAAATTAGAATTGGGATTATTGGTTGATTAGTTCATTTGTCATTGGTTCATTAGTTACCATGGTGTAGAAAACCATTCCGTGTTAATCCGTGGCTAAAAGTTTATTAAAGTATAATCATAAAGCACTTTGTAATGGGCTTGTTGTTCTTATCTTTGTGAGCAATTTTGGCGTTGCCATTGTTTGGTTGGATAAGACAGTCTGTAAGAAAAACTGTTAACCTTCCTTTAATATCAATCTTAGCATTAAACTACTTTAAAAACAACACATTATAATGTCAGACGAGAAAATAATCTTTTCAATGGCAGGTGTAAACAAAATTTACCCTCCACAAAAACAGGTTTTAAAAAATATTTACCTTTCTTTCTTTTACGGTGCCAAAATCGGCGTTATTGGCTTAAACGGCTCTGGTAAGTCATCTCTTTTAAAAATCATTGCCGGTTTAGATAAATCTTACCAAGGTGAAGTGGTTTTCTCACCAGGTTATTCAGTGGGTTATTTAGCGCAGGAGCCGATCTTAGATCCTGAAAAAACCGTGCGCGAAGTGGTTGAAGAAGGCGTTGCCGAAGTAACTGCTATTTTAAAAGAGTATGAAGAAGTAAACGAAGCTTTCGGATTAGAGGAAAATTACTCTGATCCTGATGCCATGGATAAACTGATGGCCAGACAAGGCGAGCTTCAGGATAAAATTGATGCATTAGGTGCCTGGGAAATTGATTCGAAATTAGAAAGGGCTATGGATGCCTTGCGTTGTCCTGATCCTGACACTAAAATCGGTGTATTATCAGGCGGTGAGCGCCGTCGTGTGGCCATGTGCCGTTTATTGCTTCAACACCCTGATGTATTATTATTGGATGAGCCTACCAACCACTTGGATGCAGAAAGTATCGATTGGTTAGAGCAGTTCTTGCAAAATTACGAAGGAACCGTTATTGCAGTTACCCACGATAGGTATTTCTTAGATAACGTAGCCGGATGGATTTTAGAATTAGATCGCGGTGAGGGTATTCCATGGAAAGGAAACTACAGCAGCTGGTTAGATCAAAAAGCGAAACGTTTATCACAGGAAGAGAAAACAGAAAGCAAACGCCAGAAAACATTAGAACGCGAGTTAGAATGGGTACGTATGGCACCAAAAGCACGTCATGCAAAGTCTAAGGCACGTTTAGCCAACTACGATAAGTTAGCTTCAGAAGATGGCAGAGAAAGAGAAGATAAACTGGAACTTTTCATCCCTGCCGGGCCTCGTTTGGGTAATGTGGTAATTGAAGCAACGAATGTTACCAAAGCTTATGGAGATAAGGTATTGTTCGATAACTTAAACTTCTCCCTTCCGCCGGCAGGCATTGTGGGTATTATTGGTCCCAATGGTGCAGGTAAAACTACTTTGTTCCGTTTAATTACTGGTCAGGAAGAAGCAGATGCTGGTACTTTCCGTGTAGGCGAAACCGTTGAGTTGGGTTATGTAGATCAGATGCATAATGATTTAGATGCCGATAAAACCGTTTACGAAAACATTACCGATGGATTGGACAATATCCAATTGGGTACTAAAGCCGTTAACGGACGTGCCTACGTTTCAAAGTTCAACTTTAATGGTGGCGATCAACAGAAAAAAGTAGGCATCCTATCAGGAGGTGAGCGTAACCGTGTACACTTGGCCATTACCTTGAAAAAGGGAGCCAATGTATTGCTACTGGATGAGCCAACCAACGATATTGACGTAAACACTTTACGTGCACTGGAAGAAGCCTTAGAAAACTTTGGTGGTTGTGCCGTAGTAATCAGTCACGATAGGTGGTTCTTAGATAGGATCTGTACGCACATCCTTGCTTTCGAAGGTAATTCTGAAGTTTATTTCTTCGAAGGAAACTATTCGGATTATGAAGAAAACCGCAAGAAACGTTTGGGTGATGTTACCCCAAAACGCATCAGATATAAAAAATTAAATTAATACAAAGTCCCGATGAAAATCGGGACTTTTTTTGTTTTGAGAAGTGCAATTTGAAATGTCATAATGTTATTCTTTAAACCTGTCACGTTGAGCCTGTCGAAACGCTTACAATAAATCGATGTAGATCCTTCGACAGGCTCAGGATGACAAATTTTTCTTGCAACTTATAGAAAGATAAACCTCCTTTCGAGCGGAGTCGAAGTCCAATTTAATCTGCGTTTTTATCTTTTAAAATCTGCGGGAAAACTATCGCCCGTTTTTATTTCCCGCAGATTCCGCAGAAAAGGACTGTATATCGGATCAAGAAATTTTTAAACCTTTTCAGTAACACAGTTCAAAGATCTCTCCTCCGAAGGAGTTCCTTTGGAACATTCCGCGTTGCTCCGGTCGAGATGACGATTTTTCGGTCGGAGCCTGCAATGGTAGCGTACTCGGAAGGGCTTTATCAGTTAATGCCAGTTTTTTAAGGCTCTTTTGATTGCTGCATCTGTTACTTCTTCCATTATTTTATAACCTGCAAGGTTAGGGTGAACGCCGTCAACCGTTAGTTCGGCACGCTGTCCTTTTCGTTCATCTACCAGTGGTGTCCAATAATCTAAAATGGTATAATTTCTTTCTCTGGCGTAGGCCACAATCTTTTCATTTAAGTTCACAATGGAATCGGCAGCTTTAATGCCCTTATTCCATGGATATTCGTAAACAGGCAGGTATTTACAGAGTATCACTTTAATGTGATGCAGCCTCGCCAGTTCTGCCATCGATTTAATGTTATCCATAATTTTATCGTTGGTAACATGGCCTGTATTGCCGGCTATATCGTTGCTCCCCGCCAAAATGATCACTACCTTTGGTTTAAGGTTAATTACATCCTGCCGGAAACGGATGAGCAGTTGTGGCGAAATCTGTCCACTTATCCCCCTATCCAAGTAAGGTTTATCCTTAAAAAATTCAGGGTCTTTTTGCTTCCAGAATTCGAATATCGAACTCCCTAAAAAAACAACTCTTTTTTCTTTTCTGGTAGGTGGCGGTAAAAGTCCGTTTTCTTTCTGGTACTTGCTCAACGCAGCCCAATCATCGGCGAAATTCTCTTTTTCTGGTTTATTACTTAATAAATCTGTTTTCAGCTGTGCAAATGAACTGCTTGCAAAGACCAATAAAAAAAGGATTAGGATTTTACTTTTCATAGGATATTCGATTTGAAACAAAACGCTAAACTAATTAATTCCCGATTAATTAAATTCTACTCCGCTTAAATTTACATTCGTTCTGTTTCTTTTATTGCCAAACTGACTCAGGTTATAACCCAGTGTGGCCTGCACAAAACGGCTGATAAAGCGCGTCCTGTTTTCGGATATGGAATTGTTGCTAATACTGGTGCTAAAAAGTGAGCCTTGATTAAACAGGTCGTTCGCCTGGATAGAAAAAAGGAGTTTATTATCCTTTAAGAAAGAAGTGTTTAATCCCATGTTCACTAATAATGGATTACCAGCATATAGGTTATAACCAAAATTTAAGCTTTTAGATGCCGATGCATTTACCCTAAAACGTTTATTTGGAATCCAACTGGCACTGCCATTTAAAGCCAGAACCTGAATATTCTTAATGTTCTGGTTCATTACAGAATAAGTGTTTGAACTAAAACTATACGATACACTGCTATTGAAGGAATATTTTTTTTCATTCAGGTTAAACCTAAAAGCATTCGAAACGTTAATTCCACCACTCCGGTTTAATACATTCTCGGTATAAAAAACATTGCGGCTATAAGCAATATTTCCATTAACGGAAAGCGACAGTTTGTTGGTTAACAACCTCTTATTGAAGGAATAATTACCACCTATATTATAAACATCATTTACATTCTCGTAGGTGGTTTGTTGTTTTAAGCTGTTTAGCGTATCTCTCAGAAAAACCGTATTGCTTACTACACTGTTAAAAGCAAAGGTTCCTGATAAACCTGCCATAATACTCAATCCCGATTTGAGGTCAAATTGATTATAACTAAAATCAGCAGTGTGACTCGAAGTTGCTTTCAGATCTGGATTACCGATAATCAGATTCTGTACATCGTTATTGTTTCTAACGGGTTGTAGTTTATTAAAATCTGGCGAACTGGTGTAACCATTATAGCCAAAACTTAAATTCCCGTTGTCTTTAATCTGATAACTTAAATTGGCCGATGGCGAAAAGTTTAACTGATAGTTTTTTAGCTCCTGCCCTGTGTTCTGGTATTTACCGATAATAATACTGGGCGAAAAATTGAGCCCCAAATTATAACTGATCCGCTTTGCGTTGGTATTAAAACCGATACCAAAATTCTGATTGATAAAATTAGACACATAATCCTGCCCCAGCGAATCGACCACAAAACTGTTTCCCAGCGGATTGGTAACCGTTGTGGTTTGTAAATTGCGGCTCCTGCTAACTGAAAAACGGTAAGACAGGTTAATAAAACTATACCCTGTACTGTCGTTTGGCTTTTTTAATGAATTGGAAAATTGGAAATTGCCCCCAAAATTGGAGTTCGAAGTATTATTATCAACCAATCTGTTCAGTAAAGAATCTTTAACCAGGACGTTGGTGGTTTCGTTGTAGTACCTGATAATATCATTAATTGTACTGTTTGAGTTTCCTTCGCTTGTGCCGAAATTAAATCCCATAGATAACGACCGCTTATTATTAGCCAACCGCCTAGACCAATTGATACTTCCATTAACATTGGGATTACTGTTCTGTGAACCTGAATTAGACAGTAGATCCTGTTTGATAAAACCTGTTTTATTTGAAGTAGAAAACGCATCGTTACGGGTATTGGCCAAAGCCCCAGTCAGGGAAATATTAAAATAATTCTTTTTCGTGGCTCCGTTTAAGCCAAGATTGATGTTATTGTTTAGCGATCTGGAATTATTGGCACTTTCTCTTAAATCGAATATTGTTCCCTGCGGGTTAAACGTTTCGAGGTAATTACTCTGAATAGATTTATTAATTCCATTACTAAAATGATAGCCGCCATTAAAGCTAAATTCCTTCGAAATTTTGTCTCTGATATTACCATTTAAACCTCCATTGTTCATTTTGGTAAACTCATTATTCGTGATACCATAACGGCTTCCAAAACCAATTTGCTTCGTTTTTTTCCAGATACTACCATTACCGCCTAAATTATGTGCATTATTGGTGGCAGAACTCATATTCACGCCGCCAAAAACACCTTTGTCCATGCCAGGCTTAGTAACCAGGTTCAACATTTTTTGTGGCGTACCCACTTTAATGCCTGTAAAATTGGCTTCATCACCATAATCCTCAATTACCTGTAGTTTAGCAATAATATCGGCGGGCAACTGCCTGATGTAATCTTCTACGTTACTGGTAAAAAAATCTTCGCCATTTACCCGCAGCTTGGTCATCTTTTTGCCCATGGCGGTAACAGCGCCTTTTTCGTCAACCTCAATGCCTTGAAGCTGTTTTAACAGATCTTCCACTTTATCATTTTCTCTTACGGTATAGGCAGCAGCGTTATACTCAATCGTATCTTTCTTGATCTTAATGGGGTCTACCTTTACTTTAACCTCCACATCTTCGAGACGGATCGTTTCCATCTTGAGCATAATGGGTTCTAAAACAGAGTTTTTTTTCGAAGATTCGATTTCGTAGATAGAAGCAAACGGCTTGTAGCCCAATGCCGTAATGGTAAGGTAGAATTTATTTCGGGTTACTTTTGCGAATGCGAAGTTTCCCTTCACATCTGAATTTGAGCGGAGCGTATCTTTATCGGTAATCAATCGGATGCTTACGCCCTCAACAGGTTTCTTCAAAGAATCGATTACACTACCACTTATTTTAAACTGAGACTGAGCGAGAGCGTTAAAGGAAAGTGTGATCAGTATAAAAAATATTAAAAAGCATAAATTATTGCTTTTTTTCATCCCTCGGACCTCTTTTGTAAATCACAAGACCATTTAAAAAATTACGCAGAATCTGATCGCCGCAAGGTTTAAAATTCTCATGGTCTTCATTTCTGAAAATATCGCCCAGTTCTGCCTTGGTTACTTTAAATCCAACCAGGTCGCAAATGGTTATAATATCCTCTGTTTTTAATGATAGGGCTACTCTTAGTTTTTTTAATATATCGTTGTTGCTCATTTTTAATGTTTGAAATTAGAGAATGTCTGAATTAGTGAGTGATTGAGTTAGCGGATTATAGCGCGATTAAATTAGAAAATTTATGAATGAGTATATTGAACGATTGAGCTATTGAATAAACGGTTAAATAAATAAATTATTGAATGACTATAAAAATAAATCTAGAACTTTAATCCCTGTTTTTCCAATGAACCAATGAACCAATGAACCAATGAACCAATGAACCAATGAACCAATGAACCAATGAACCAATGAACCAATGAACTAACTCGCTACTTCTAATTTAAGTTTTTTTCCTTTAATTTTTTCGCCGCTTAATGCTTTCAATAATTGATCTACTTTGCTTCTTTTAACCGCCACATAACTGGTGGTATCTTTAACTTCGATCAGGCCAAGGTCTTCTTTTGTTAAATTACCTTTCTGCAAAAATAAACCTACAATATCAATTTTGTTAATTTTATCCTTCTTGCCATGTGCAATGTATAAAGTTACCCAATCGCTGGCTTCTGGTAATTTATACTTTTCGGATAAAACTTCCTCTTCAATATCTTCCGGTAAATACTTATAGTGTTCTTCTGAAGTTAAAATGGCATAGGCCGTTCCTTTTGCATGCATCCTTGCCGTTCTGCCATTGCGATGGATATAGGCATCTTCGGTATAAGGCAATTGATAATGTACAATATGTTCCACCTCAGGAATATCCAGACCACGGGCAGCCAGATCTGTTGTGATTAAAATCCGATGGCTACCATTTCTAAATTTAAGTAATGCCTTTTCACGATCGAACTGCTCCATCCCACCATGAAAAACATCATGACCTAGACCATTTTCGAAAAGTAAATCACTTATCCGATCTACCGTTTCCCTGTGGTTACAGAAAACCAATGTATTTTTACTGCCTATTTTACTCAGTAATCTGAAGAGGTAATCTAACTTATCGGCAGCAGGTGCTGTTATTTTTTTGAGCTTTAGATCTGGTTTTGCTTCGATATTTTTTGAAAAATCGACTTCAACCGGCACATTTAACTTTACAAAAGCCGGAACTTCTTCCATTTTGGTAGCAGAAGTAAGTATACGCTGTTTTAACGAAAGCAGTGAGCCAATGATATAAGACATGTCTTGCTCAAAGCCAAACTCCAGTGCTTTATCAAATTCATCTAAAACTAAGGTTTCGATAAAAGATTCGTCAAAGTTTTGATGCTCTAGATGGTAAGCTATCCTACCAGGTGTTCCGATCAGGACGGCAGGTGGATGTGCAAGATTATTCTTTTCTATCCGTACGGCATGACCACCGTAACAGCAGTTTACTTTGAATGAAGTACCCATTTGTTTAAAAACCTGCTCTATCTGTAAGGCGAGCTCTCTCGAAGGAACTAAAACCAAGGCCTGCACCCCTTTTACTCCGGTTTTTAGATTAGAAAGTAATGGCAATAAAAAGGCTAGCGTTTTCCCCGAACCCGTTGGCGCAATCAATATTACATCTTTACCAGTCTTGGCTGCTTTTACAGAAGACTCCTGCATCTCATTAAGTGCAGTAATATTTAATTTTTTTAAGGCATTTTCTATCATTCCGCTATAAAGGTAATCATTTCTCTTTACGCCCAGAACTACAGCCTTAGTTACGGTTTGAAAAATCTTTCCCTCAGTTTCCGCAGCGTAGAAAAATTTAATCTTTTCTCGAGCAACATTAACATGTTACCACGTTTAGACATTGATGATAGCACTTTTTCGTTAACGGCATCAACCGAAGATAAGATCTTGTCTGTCAGTTCATCTGCAAATTTATTCGCTCTGCTATTTTGCAATAACTGGAGCTCTTGAATTAATTCTGCTCTCATAATTAAGAATTTTTAATGAATGTACAAATATTAACGGACCGAATAATAATTTGTTTCAACAAATAATAAGTTCATCTAAACTATTATCACTAACTTGTTGATAACTAACTTTTTGTTAGCAAATAAACAACCTAACCTTAACACATATTTAATTTTTAGCACTTATTTTTATAAAAACCTGATTACCATTCGTCCCAAAGGGATTCCTTTGGAATTAACCTCAAAAAATACAAATGTATGACGTGGAAAAAATTTAGTGGTGAAATTATTCAATCTTCAATCCTCGAAGAAGTAGAAAACGCGATTATCAGAGAAAGCCAAAACGGCTTTAAGCTTAAAGTTTGCATCGGTACCGATTCGCAGGTAAAAGGCGCAGTAACCGATTTTGCAACCGTAATTGTGCTGTTAAGAGAACATCATGGCGGTTTTATGTACATCCATCAGGAAAAAAGCACACAACAGGTAAGCATTAAAGAAAGAATGTTAATGGAAGTGCAAAAATCAATCGAAACTGCCTATTCTATTTGTGATTTACTTGATATTTACGACGTGGCTTTAGAAGTACATGCCGATATCAACACCAGTCCGTCGTTTAAATCGAACAAAGCACTTAACGATGCCATGGGATATATTTTAAGCATGGGCTTTATTTTTAAGGCTAAACCGGAAGCATTTGCCAGTTCTACCTGTGCCGATAAAATGGTGCATTAGGTAGTCTGTCGGAAAGTCTGGAGCGAGAGGTCCGAAGCCGGTTACCGTCATTTCGAGGGTTAATTAATTGTTTAAAATCAACATGAGTGACGTATAATTAATTTCTTTGCCATACACCACGGTCTCGCCTCGGCTCACCGCCGCCGAAGGGCTCTTTCTTTTTGGCATCAAAAAGAAACAAAAAATGCCGGCTGAAAATTTTTCTTTCGAAGCTAGTGGGTTGGCTTGAGGAGTACGGCCCGAAAAATTTGCTAGGCCGGTTTAAGCAGAACGGGGATAAAGTGCTGCGGCCTAGTTGGGCGGAAATACAAAATCTGTTAAGAGGTTGATTAATAATACCTTGTAAAATAACATCAATGGTAGCACAGCCGAGAACCACGAAGTGCTCAGCGAAGCCAAATCTGTAAGTCATGTTGATGATCAATATTCTTAATGGATCCCTTCCATTGTGTTTCATTCGGGATGACAGAATTCGTTGCGCCCCAAAGCTATGATCGCCGTGCCTTCTCTTCGTGAACTTTGTGGTAAAAAAGATGTAAAATGGATTAGCACACCCAACTCTGCGATCTCTGCGCCTTCATTCTGCGAACTTTGCGGTTAAACCTAAATATCTCCAACAAAACCCCATCTTTGTTGTTGTGCTTTAAAACAAAAACTTGAAAACGTATAGATTAGAATTTACCCAAAAACTCCCTGTTGATCTGGATATCGCCTGGGACTTTTTTTCTTCGCCAATAAACCTGGCCGAAATCACCCCAAAGAATATGACCTTTGATGTAACCTCACCAAACATCGTCAATACTAAAATGTACCCTGGCCTGATTATCACCTATAAGGTTGCCCCATTGTTTGGCATTAAGTTAAACTGGGTAACGGAGATAACACATGTTATGGATAAGGAGTATTTTATCGACGAGCAACGGTTTGGTCCATTTGCTTTCTGGCACCACCAGCACCATTTCGAAAAAATAGATGGCGGTGTATTAATGCACGATACTTTACACTATGCCATTGGCTGGGGACCAATCGGTATTATTGTAAATACCATGGTAGTGAACAACAAAATCAACGAAATTTTTAAGTTCCGTTACCAAAAGGTTGAGGAATTATTTTCCATGCGCTAATTACCACTTTTTCGTTGAAATGGTTTCAGCTTTCTTTTTGGCTTTTTCAACCCTATTGGTTGCTAAATATTTCTTAAAATCATCGCCGAATTTTTCTATCTTATTATAAGCGCTATTTAAAATGTCTTTCCATGCGCCCGCACTCAATTTGCCAGGTGTACGCTCTAATGGTACGCCAATTTTAGTAGTCGCTACAAAATTCCCATAGCGGTCTCTCTGGTATGGGATAAACAGCATATCGGTTAACCAAAACCTATATTTGCCATTACGCGCCTCAAAAACGAAATTATAACTTACTTCCCCGCTTGGATGGCCAGCTACCAAGATTGTTTTATCAATTATCAAAGTTCCTTTAGCCAAAACAGAAGAATCGGTAGCACTTTCTTGCCTCATCGATTTTTTATAAGCCACATTAACAAAAGATTTAGCCCTTTGCAACAAGGTATCTTTACTTATCATTTGCGAATCTACCACCTGATAATAAATGAATTTACCATTATCATCTTTCGAAAACTGTTTTTGCTGCGCAGATAATTGAATTGAAAAAAGAACAAGAATAATAAAAAGAAGATGTTTCATTTGAAATCGGTTAACAGGCAAATGTAATGATTTAAAGGTATGAAAAAGCCGTCCCTATTTACATCGGGACGGCTTAATATTAACAATTTTATTTCCTTAAAAAGCGTAAACTGCTGCCAAAGAGAACTGGCCACCATTTGGTGCCGCAGCGCCACCTTCTTTAAAGAAAGGTTTATCACTGTTATGGTCTAATCTTACTTCTGGGATAAATGTTAAACCACCAGATTTAATATTTGCGGTAAGTGTTACTGCAGTAAAAGCAGTAGCCGGAACTGCACCCGCGGCTTTAAATTTAAAGTACTCACCTCTTAAACCTAAAGTTACTGCATCCAATACAGCAAATTGAGGGTATAACGCTGCACCTGCGTAACTTCCCGGTACCGAACTGTCTTTGATATCATAATTGGCTGCATTTAAACCCAATTTAAATTTCTCTGTAATTTGATATGAAGTGGTTAAATCGATAATGGTTCCGTACCCGCCAAAACCAGCACCAGATAAAGCATTGATGTAAGCAGTCCAACCTTCAACAGGAGCAACCATTAACTGGCCACCGATAGCCGAAACACCTCTCGAAGCGGAATAAACGTTCCAATCGTTAAATAAACCAGCCATTAAACTTACTTTATCGCTGAATTTATAAGTGGCTTTAATTCCAGCATTTTGGAAGGGGCCATTGGTAAACAGGTATGAAGTAGAATAGTTAAAGTTTCCAACCGGTGAGATTACCTCATACCCAATGAATGTACCCATGTAACCTGCTGTCATACTAAACTGATCAGTAAAATCGTAGTTAACATATAAGTTTTGAATATTAAAAGACGAACCTCCGGCTGCAGCATCAGGAATAGATTGCGATTGTCCTCTAGGGCCAAAAGAAAGCTCCCCAACAAATGACGCTTTACCTGTTTTTTTCTTCAAGGCGATATCGATCATACCTAACGATACCGAGTTGTGATCAGTTACAAAAGATGTTTTTCCGTTTAATGGATTTTTAGCAAAATCATATTTAAAATACGTATCTACCGACCCTGAAATTTCAAGTGGTGATGTAGCGGTCTCTTGAGCCAGGGCACACGTAGTGCTGGCCATTGCAAAAATAGCGGTTAAAAGTTTCTTCATGTTTGAGCTTATTTGGGTTTAGATATTATAAAATTCTTAAGAAATTGGTTCTGTTAATGGACTGTTTCTTTCGATATAGATCGCTCTTTCTTCAACTAGCAAGGTACCTTGAGAGTATTTCTCGTCATGTTGAGATGCATCAAGCCCCATTTCTTCTTCTTCATCTGACACCCTGATTGGGTTAATAAGATTTACCAGTTTGAAAATGATGAATGATACAACGAAACTGAATATGATTACAATTACAGCACCTTTTAATTGTGTTACAAAGAACGCCGGGTTGCCATAAAACAAACCATCGGCACCAGCAGCATTTACTGTTTTAGTAGCAAAAACACCTGTTAACAACATACCAACAATACCACCCACACCATGACAAGGGAAAACATCTAACGTATCATCTAAACTGGTTTTTTGTTTCCAAGAAACCACAAGGTTTGAGATAACTGCGGCAATAGCACCAATAAATATACTTGCTGAGATACTTACAAAACCTGCACCTGGTGTAATGGCTACCAAACCAACTACTGCACCGATACAAAAACCTAAAACCGAAGGTTTTTTACCTCTTGCAACATCAAAGAACATCCACGATAAACCTGCAGCACCTGCAGCGGTATTTGTAGTTAAGAATGCAGAAACAGCTAAACTACCTGCGCTCAATGCAGAACCTGCATTAAAACCGAACCAACCGAACCATAATAAACCTGTACCAATTAGTACGTAAGGGATATTCGCAGGTGGAACTTCTTTATGCTCTAAGTGAGATTTTCTACGTTTTAAAACCAATGCACCAGCTAATGCAGCCATACCAGCAGAAATGTGAACTACGGTACCTCCAGCAAAATCCAATACACCCATTTTAAACAAGAAACCTTGTGGATGCCATGTCCAGTGGGCTAACGGAGAATAAACGAATATTGCGAATAAAACAATAAATAAGATGTATGAGGTAAAACGGATACGTTCTGCTACGGCACCTACCACTAAACCCGGGGTAATAATGGCAAACATTAATTGAAACACAGCAAATAAAGATAGCGGAATAGTTAAGTCTGCTCCCCCCTGAAGGTGTGGCGCTCCAGAATTTACACCTTTAAAGAACAAAAACGTTGATGGATTTCCAATAAAGCCACCAATGGTATCTCCGAAGGCTAAACTAAAACCTACTACCGTCCATAAAACTGTAATTACTCCTGCGGCTACCACACTTTTAATCATGGTAGATAGTACATTTTTACGATGAACCATTCCACCATAAAAGAATGCAAGGCCTGGAGTCATTAAAAATACAAGCGCAGAAGCGATTAATATGAATGCAATGTCAGGCCCACTATACTTGCCTTCGTCAAAATTAGGAAGAAGTGGAATAAATAGAGCGAAAATTGCGACAATCATCAATATCGCAAAAGGCGCGTACTGTTTAAAGGAGAATTTACTCATAGTTTTTAGTTTAATTTGTTTGTATTGTTTAAATAATTGAAATATGCTTGATTTATTTTTCTAAAAATACGACATATTGCAGTTTTTACACCATTAAATTAAAATATTTTAATAAAAATGAGTGATTTTTATAAAACAAAACAAAAATTAACCTTAAAAATAAAAATACCAAAAAATACAGGTGATTTTAATACAAGTTTTTAATAAAAACAAAATCACATATTAACCATCATTTATATGATTTTACCTAAAATTTATAAAAAATCGACTCAAAAAAACATAAATAACAGAAAAAACCCATGAAATTTCATGGGTTTTTAAAAAAATCGTTAAAAAATTTAACTTTTTATGAAAAATAAGCAGATCCTTGAATCACTCCTCTTTTTTCGATTTCTTTATCCATATAGGTTTGAATTGCCGATTTGTTAAGCCCCCAGTTAGGCGCAATCAATAAATCCCAATCCGAAATACCAAAAAGCCGCTGAATAACAATATCCGGTCGTAATAAAGGGATTAATTCACAAAGTAAGTCGGTATATTCTTCGAGAGAAAACAATTTAAAGGGCTCCTTTTTATACTTAGCGCCCATTATAGATCCTTCTACAACATGGAGGTGATGGAACTTTACAAACTTGATTTGTGGGAAACGGTTAATTTCATGAATGTAACCGTGCATCTGCTCACGGGTTTCCCATGGGAAACCAAAAATGGTATGCACGCACAGATCGAGCTTACTATCTTTTAAAAGTTCTACCGCAGCAACAAATTCGCCATGATTGCAGCCCCTGTTGATCTGATCGAGCGTTTCATCATAAATCGATTCCATGCCCATTTCTAAATCCACATCGAAGCGGTCGGTATAACTTTCTAACAAAGCTACCTTTTCTGCATCGATACAATCAGGACGTGTACCTACAGCAAAACCAACAATATCTTCGGTATTAATCGATAGCGCTTCATCATACATCATCTTTAAATAATGTACTGGCGCATAGGTATTGGTATTAGGCTGAAAATAAACAATATACTTATCAGCTTTATAAGAAGTTTTAGCCCTTAACATGCCTTCGGCAAGCTGATCTTTAATATTTGGATTTTTACGCGAAGGCTCCGGCGTAAAAGAATCAACATTACAATACGTACAACCACCGTAACCTTTGCTCCCATCGCGGTTGGGGCAGGTAAAACCACCATCTACAATTACTTTAAATACACGCTGCCCTTTATACTTTTCGCGCAAATGCGTGCCGTAATTTTTATAACCCTTTATCCCTGAATCTACTAGTGTTCCCATTATTTGCAAAAATACGCTTTTTGTTCGAGACGAGTGATTAGGGAGGTAAGATTTGAGATATTAGACAAGAGATGTGAGATTTGGCGTACAATTAGGGTTTAGGGTTTAGGGTTTAGGGTTTAGGGTTTAGGAAAAACACGCTGCTACTCATCAGGATTTAAAAATTTAGTTCTTTTTTTTAGAAAAGCAAAGCCTGTGGTTCTTCGCAGTGCCAGTCCCGCCACATGCTCATACGCCTGCAGGCCTTGGGCGCAGGGCCGGTATCCGCCGTGTCGGGTTTAGAAAACTGAGTTTAAGCACAGGTTTAACTTACCTAAACCCGGTAGCAGCGAACACGATCCCGATTTTTTCTATCGGGAGAAGTAAAGCGGATAACGGGACTTTCGGAACCGATTGAAACAGAACCCTGCTTTTCAAAATGTGAAAATGGGATTTGGAGCGGTAAGATTTAGCATATATATAAGGTTTAGGGTTTAGGGTTTAGGGTTTAGGGTTTAGGGTTTAGGAAAAACACGCTGCTACTCATCAGGATTTAAAAATTTAGTTCTTTTTTTTGAAAAGCAAAACCTGTGGTTCTTCGCAATGTTAGTCCCGCCACATGCTCATACGCCTGCAGGCCTTAGGCACAGAGCCGGTATCCGCCGTGTCGGGTTTAGAAAACTGAGTTTACTACACAACCCCGGTAGCAGCGAACACGATCCCGATTTTTTTTATCGGGAGAAGTAAAGCAAATAACGGGTCTTCATGAACCGATTGAAACAGAACCCTGCTTTTCAAGAAGCAAAAACCTCGCAGTTTTTTAAATCTGCGAGGTTCCGTTGTTAATTCTCTTCTCGAACCGTCATCCTGAACTTGTTTCAGGATCTATTCTGCCATTAAGATGCTGAAATAAATTCAGCAGGACGATCTCAGAGATACCTGAATCGCCTAATCTTGCTGCTCTTTTTTATTAATAAAAAAGTAAACAGGCACCCCCAGCAAAACAATCACAAGCCCCGGCCAGGTATACTGCTGTTTATAAATAAGCAGCAAAATACAAAATGCCGCTCCTATCAATAAGTAAATAATTGGTGTAACTGGATATAACCAGGTTTTGTAAGGCCTTTCAAGGCCTGGCTGTTTTATCCTTAAATAAATAACGCCAAAAACAGTAATCATATAAAAGAGCACAATAACAAATGATATCATATCTAAAAGATTACCATATTGCCCACTTAAACATAGAGCAGATGCCCAAATGCCCTGCATCCAAAGTGATCTTTCAGGAACTCCATTTTTATTGTTTTTTAATGCCGCTTTAAAAAACATTCCATCTTTTGCCATGGTTTGAAAAACCCGGGCACCTGCCAATACGATTCCATTAACACAACCGAAAGTAGAAATCATTACCAACAATGCAATTACAATTGTACCGATTCCACTACCGAAAATCTGTTCTGAGGCTGCAACAGCAACCCGATCATTGAGGGCAAATGCAATACTTTCTCTGTTTAGGGTATTGAGATAGATAAAATTGACCAATAAATAAAGAATCATCACTGCTGAAGTACCTAAAACCATAGAACGTACAACATTTTTTTTAGGGTTTTCGATTTCTCCCGAAACAAAAGTTACATTCTCCCAGGCCACACTCGAAAATACCGAACCAACCATGGCCGCTGCAATCCCCCCCATTATTGCCATTCCGGAAATGGATTCCCATCCCGATTTCAGAAAATTGCCGCTTGGATCTGTTTTAAGATTATTGAAAGCATCCCAGCCAAAGCTCATATTTCCGGCCCAGAAACTGTTTTTCACCAAAAGAAAGCCCAAGATAATTAAGCCGATTAAAGCGACAATTTTAGAACCAGTAAAAATGTTCTGCAAAATTTTACCGCCTTCAACACCTTTTGTATTAATATAGGTTAAAAGCAGAATCACACCGATGGCTAAAATCTGTATCCAGGTAATTTTATAGCCGCCACTTTGAAAAATTGGAGCAGCATCGTTTAAAGCTGGTATTAGATAGGCCGTAAATTTACCAAAAGCAACAGCAACAGCTGCAATAGTGCCTGTTTGAATTACGGTAAATAAGCCCCAACCATACAGAAATCCCATCATTTTACCAAAAATCTCTTTCAGGTAAGTGTATTGCCCACCAGCTTTGGGAAACATGGAAGAAAGTTCTCCATAAGAAATTGCGGCGGCAACTGTCATTACCCCAGTGATCAACCAAACCACAATCAACCAATAACCAGAACCGAGATTCCGCATGATGTCGGCACTAACAATAAAGATACCGCTTCCGATCATCGAACCCATTACCAGCATGGTGGCATCAAAAAGGCTTAATTTTCTTTTAGAAGGTCCATCTTCTTTTTCAATATTCATTTTTAGTTTGGTTTAGTTTGTGGCTAATTTATTTAAAAAAAAGAAAATAGGAGTACTTCGCTTGTATTATTTTAATTGAGCGAAATTTTATTCTACTTGACAATGAAAAATTTAATCACAAGAAAAATATTTTATTATCTTGCTAGATATAAGTACGCAGTTCGGAGAGAAGCATTTGGCGCTGAACGTTTGAAATAGATTAAACAATTGACCAATTTAAACAGTTAACCAATTACACAACAACATAAACAACTAACCAAATATAAAACCAATTATTAACTATGGATTTTTTACAAAACAATTTAATTTACTGTATTCCGGCGCTGGGCCTTGTCGGGATTATAGTTATGATGATTAAAAGCGCCTGGGTGAACAAGCAAGATGCAGGTGATAAAAACATGCAGGAACTTGCGGGCTATATCGCCGATGGTGCAATGGCCTTTTTAAAAGCCGAATGGAGAGTATTGAGCATTTTCGCTGTTTTTACAGCCGCGCTCCTGGCCTACTCGGGTACAATTACCGAAATTAAAGGAGTACCTATGCATTCGAGTTGGATCATCTCTATTTCTTTTATTATAGGAGCGGTATTTTCTGCAACTGCGGGTTATATCGGAATGAAATCGGCCACAAAAGCAAATGTTAGAACCACACAGGCTGCCAGAACAAGTTTAAAACAAGCATTAAAAGTTTCTTTTACTGGCGGTACCGTAATGGGCTTAGGCGTAGCTGGTCTTGCTGTTTTAGGTTTAGGCGGTTTATTTATTGTTTTTTTACAGGTATTTCATGTAACCAGTGCCAATAGTGTAGAAATGAGAACCGCCATTGAGGTTTTAACCGGTTTCTCTTTAGGAGCGGAATCTATTGCTTTATTTGCCCGTGTTGGTGGCGGTATATATACTAAGGCTGCCGATGTTGGTGCCGATTTAGTGGGTAAAGTTGAGGCTGGAATTCCGGAAGATGATGTGCGTAACCCTGCAACCATTGCCGATAATGTAGGTGATAACGTGGGTGATGTTGCAGGCATGGGTGCCGATTTATTCGGCTCTTATGTAGCAACCATATTGGCAACCATGGTTTTAGGACAAGAAATTACCGTAACAGATAAATTTGGCGGCATGTCTCCCATCCTTTTGCCAATGGTAATCTGCGGATTGGGTATTTTATTTTCAATTGTAGGCACCTGGTTTGTAACCATTAAAGATGATAAATCAAATGTTCAGACGGCTTTAAATCTAGGCAACTGGTCATCAATTTTGATTACAGCAGTAGCTTCATTCTTTATCGTAAAATGGATGTTGCCCGAAACATTAAACTTACGTGGTTATGAGTTCTCCAGTATTAATGTGTTTTACGCCATTATTGTTGGTTTAGTAGTGGGTACGATTATGAGTATCGTTACCGAATATTTTACCGCGATGGGCAAAGGCCCTGTAAATTCTATTATCCAACAATCATCAACCGGACATGCCACCAATATTATTGCAGGTTTAGCGGTTGGAATGAAATCGACTGTTATTCCAATTTTGGTTTTAGCAGGCGGGATTATGTTATCGTACCACTTCGCTGGTTTATATGGTGTAGCCATTGCAGCAGCGGGTATGATGGCCACTACGGCTATGCAATTGGCCATTGATGCTTTCGGACCAATTGCTGATAATGCGGGCGGTATTGCAGAAATGAGTCAGTTACCTCCAGAAGTACGCGAACGTACCGATAATTTAGACGCTGTTGGAAATACCACTGCAGCTACCGGTAAAGGATTTGCCATTGCATCTGCAGCCTTAACCTCTTTAGCATTATTTGCAGCTTTTGTAGGCATTGCAGGTATTACGGCGATAGATATATATAAAGCGCCAGTATTAGCAGGATTATTTGTTGGCGGGATGATTCCTTTCATTTTCTCGGCCCTTTGCATCCAGGCGGTGGGTAAAGCGGCAATGGATATGGTTCAGGAAGTTCGTCGCCAGTTTAGGGAAATTCCTGGCATTATGGAGTACAAAGCCAAACCAGAGTACGAAAAATGTGTAGCCATTTCAACCAAAGCATCTATCCGTGAAATGATGATGCCTGGTGCTATCGCCTTAATCACGCCGATAATTATTGGTTTTACTTTTGGTCCTGAAGTTTTAGGTGGATTATTGGCCGGTGTAACCGTTACCGGTGTATTGATGGGGATTTTTCAAAGCAATGCAGGCGGCGCATGGGATAACGCCAAAAAATCTTTCGAACAAGGTGTAATGATCAATGGAGAAATGCACTACAAAAAATCAGAACCACATAAGGCTTCGGTAACCGGAGATACTGTAGGTGATCCTTTTAAAGATACTTCGGGTCCTTCAATGAACATTTTAATCAAATTAATGTCTATTGTTTCACTCGTTATTGCGCCATACATCGCAGTTAAGGCAATTGCCAGCGAACATAAGCAAGAAGTTCGAAAAGAAATCAGAATTGAGCAAAAAACCGATAGTTTAGGTAACACAATTACGGATACTTTAACAAATACTACCGACACTTTAAGGCGTTAGTTCTAAAATCACAGATATAATACAACTGAAAGGGGGATTTTAACAGAATCCCTTTTTCTTTTTGGTAATTTTTATTTAGGTTTACCGCTTATTATCATAAAATCAACAAACATAAAAGACTAAACAACTTATGAATCTAAAAAAGCCTATTGATGTGCTTATAGCAGAATCTGCTGAAAGTGGTGAAGGCACGCTGAAACGGACACTGAGTAGTACAAGCCTTGTTGCATTGGGCATTGGAGCTATTATTGGTGCAGGCTTATTCTCTTTAACCGGTATTGCTGCAGCGGACCACGCTGGACCTGCTGTAACCTTATCATTTGTATTGGCAGCTGTAGGCTGTGCTTTTGCAGGATTATGTTATGCAGAATTTGCATCTATGATTCCTGTTGCAGGAAGTGCCTACACCTATTCTTATGCTACCATGGGTGAGTTCATGGCATGGGTTATTGGCTGGGATCTTGTTCTGGAATATGCTTTAGGGGCCGCAACCGTTGGCGTTTCATGGTCTGGATATTTCAATAAACTATTGCACGAGTTTGGCCTCGAAATGCCGCTCTACTTAACCAAATCATTTGCAGAAGTAGATGGTGGTGGAATCAATCTACCTGCTGTGGTAATTGTTTCTCTACTTTCATTGATGTTAATCCGCGGTACAAAAGAATCTGCAAGCCTTAACAACGTTTTAGTAATTGTAAAAGTAGCTGTAGTAATCATTTTCATTGCATTGGGATGGAAATTTATCAACCCAGCTAATCATACACCTTATATTCCTGCAAACACTGGTGTTAAGGGAGAATTTGGTATTTCGGGAATCGCAGCTGGTGCAGCATTGGTATTCTTTGCATTTATCGGTTTCGATGCTGTTTCTACTGCAGCTCAGGAAGCTAAAAACCCACAAAAAGGTATGCCAATTGGTATATTGGGCTCTTTAGTAGTTTGTACGATATTATATGTTTTATTTGCGCATGTAATGACTGGCTTGGTACCTTATACTATTTTTAAAGGTGATGCCTCTCCTGCAGCTACCGCTTTTAAAGTTACAGGATACGGTTGGTTACAAATGGGTTTAATTATTGCCATTTTAGCTGGTTACACCTCGGTAATATTAGTAATGTTAATGGGCCAGTCGAGGGTATTTTATACCATGTCAAAAGATGGATTATTACCTAAGTTTTTCAGCACTATCCACTCTAAGTTTAGAACGCCTTTCAAAACTAATATCTTCTTTATGCTTTTTGTAAGCGTATTTGCAGGTTTTGTTCCTGTAACCGATCTAGGCCATATGGTTTCTATCGGTACGTTGTTCGCTTTCTCGCTAGTATGTATCGGTGTGATGTTACTGCGCAAAACAGATCCTGACAGGCCTCGTCCATTCAAAACACCATTGGTGCCTTTCGTTCCAATTATGGGTGTGATCGTTTGCGTTTATTTAATGTCATCATTACCTTTTGAAGCATGGATCAGGTTAGCCATTTGGATGGCGCTGGGTATAGCGATTTATTTCTTTTATGGCAAAGGAAATTCAGTATTAAGAAACAAAGGAAAAGTGGTTGGCGCAGTAGATCCACCAAAACCCGAGTTATAATAGCTAAATCATAAAAAAATTAAAGCCTCGACCGAAAAGTCGGGGCTTTTTTATGTTAAATAATTGTTAATAAAACTACCTTTGCAAAAAATCGATAACATGTACCGCTATTTTGCCAAATTTAAGATCACTTATTTCTTCTTAACGATTGTTTTGCTACTCATTTCCGCTGCAGGATATGCGCAGAGAACAATTAACGATGTAATGGACTCTACCACGGTTAACCATTTGCTCATTATCTCTAAGAAATACGGCTCATTATCTTTTAGCGGATACCTGCAGCCTCAATTCCAGGTTGCGCAGGCAAATGGTGCACAGGCAGAGTATCAAGGCGGAAACTTCGGCGAGTTTACCAATAACCGGTTTAGGTTAAGAAGAGGTCGTTTAAGGGCAGATTATATGATGCTAACAGATGATGGCAGTCCTTCTACCTATTTTGTACTTCAGTTTGACGGTACTGAACAAGGTGTTGCCATCCGTGATTTTTGGGGACGTTATTACGAAAATAAATGGAAAATACTGGCGGTTACTTTAGGGCTTTCAGGCCGTCCGTTTGGGAACGAACTGCAGTTATCTTCTTCAGTAAGGGAAGCGCCGGAGCGTGGCCGGATGTCGCAGATTCTAATGAAAACAGAACGAGATCTGGGGGTTACGTTTACCCTAAACCCACGATGGAAAGATGCCCGGTTGAAAAACTTTGTATTTGATTTTGGTATTTATAACGGACAAGGCTTAGCTGGTGCCGGAGAATTTGACAACAGTAAGGATTTTATCTTCAGGTTAAGCCACAAAACCTATGCATTTAATAAATTTACCATTGCGGGCGGTATAAGTACACTACAAGGTGGCTTAAACCATCGTTTGCCAGTAAGTTATAAGATGGATAGAATCAATGAGCAATGGCGAATGGTGAAGGATTCATCGGCCAATACCATCAATAAGGTTGCTCCAAGGAGATATTACGGTGCCGATATTCAGCTGGCTACAAAAACCAAGAGCTGGAAATCTGAGTTAAGGGCAGAAGTGGTATCAGGCCTACAAACAGGTACCTCAACTACCTCAACCACTCCTGGATCTTATCCTGTTGATAGTAAATCGGTAGCCTTGCCTTATTATACCCGAACCTTCAACGGTGCTTACTTTACCTTTGTACAAACTTTGAATAGCACCGACAATCAGCTTATTTTAAAATACGATTGGTATGATCCAAATTCAAAGGTAAAAGGGCTTGATATTTCAAGCGCCCAGGGGCTTTCTCCAGCGGATGTTCGTTTTGATACTTTTGGATTTGGTTTTTTACATCATTTTAATCCACATTTTAAGGCTGTACTTTATTATGATATCATTAAAAACGAATCAACCCAAATTCAAGGCTATACAGCAGACAGAAAAGACAATGTGCTTACGTTAAGAACACAGTTCTATTTCTAATAAATAAAGTACAATTGAGGAATTGAGACAAATTCCGCTACCTTTGCTTAAAATTGCGCCGCTATGAAATTCGATTTTATGACGTTCAACTTAAGCCAGATCCTATCCACAACGATGGTGCTCTTCGCTATTATCGATATTTTGGGCGCCATTCCCGTTGTAATCGAATTACGTAGAAAAGCAGGCCATATCGAATCAGAAAAAGCATCTTTAGTCGCTACAGGCTTAATGATCCTCTTTTTGTTTGTTGGTGAATCTTTATTGAAAGTAATTGGATTAGATGTAGAATCTTTCGCCATTGCGGGTTCTTTCGTGATCTTTTTTATTGCCATGGAGATGGTATTGGGATTAACGATTTTTAAAGAAGAAGCGCCAGAAACAGTCTCCATCGTTCCATTGGCCTTCCCTTTAATTGCCGGAGCAGGAACAATGACTACCCTACTTTCGCTTAAAACAGAATACCATACCCAGAATATATTGGTGGGTATTATACTCAATATGCTGTTTGTTTACTTTGTATTGAAAAATACCAACAGACTGGAAAAACTTTTCGGAAAATCGGGCTTAAACATTCTGCGTAAGGCCTTTGGGGTAATTTTATTGGCTATAGCCATTAAATTGTTCAGAAATAATACGGGGCTTTAAAGATTGAAGGCGTAGCTTCGTTTTTAAAACGCTAGGTCGTCATTGCGATGAGGAACGACGAAGCAATCTTAAAGCGATCGTTACCTGCTATAGTTGTAGGATTGCTTCGTGCCTCGCAATGACGATCACGCTATTAAATGACAATCCTCCAATCAATCTGTAACAATAATTGCGTATATTCATCTAAACATAAAGCTTACACCATGAACAGCTTTGAAGAATATACCTTAATTATTGGAGCAATAGCCGTTTTAATCGAAGCGGTAAAATACTTCAAAAAGAATTTCAAATCCTGGTTTGAACATACGTAGTATGCATTGAATCGATTTCTATTTTTAAATAGATTCGTAATTTCCAACTTGATAGCTATCGGGTTGATTGGGAATCTTAAAGCATTAAGATTCCCGCCTGCGCGGGAATGACGGTTAAAGAGCCAAAAAGAACCCTGATCTTAAAATCCTTTAATCCTAATTAATCCTGGCTCTTCTTAATCAACCTCGCCACAAACATCGTATCGGCATTGTTTTCATAACCCCTTATCAGTTCCATTTTTTCCAGCTCTAATGGCAAAGTATCAATCATATGCTGAACAATGGCTTCGTTTTCTTCGGCAAAGGCAGAGCAGGTAATATAAATAAGCGGCTTACCCGGCTTTAAATATTTTACAATATTTTGGACAATCCCCTTCTGAATGCTGGCAAATTGATTAATTTTCCGTTCCTCGAAAAATGTAACCATTTCGGGTGTTCTGCCCCATGTTCCGGAACCAGTGCAGGGCGCATCCAAAATGATCCCATCAAACTGATAGTGGTGTAAAACCTGATCGTTGTTCTGTAAAAGATCCAGTTCCTTTTTATGGTACTTTTTGATCCCGGCTAAGCGGAAACGTTCGTCTAAATTTAAGAGTACACTTTCTCTCAGATCAGAAACCAAAAGCTCGATCACAGGCTCCAAACTATGCAACAGCAGCGTTTTTCCACCAGATGCCGCACAGCAATCCCACCATTTATCCCATTTGTTCGGTTTAAAATAATTGCCCGTATGCTGAGAAGATAAATCTTGAACCTGGTAACTGCCTTCCTTTAAAACGGTTTCGAGCTTAGTTCCGTTAGGTAAAGCCAAAGCAGTATCAGAAATCGCTTTAACCGCAATGTTTTCATCTTCTAATTTTGCAATAATAGCTGCTGATTCTTCTGCTGCCACCCTGATAAACAGATCTGGCTGTTTGAAGAATGAGGTACAAAACGCTTCCCGGTCTAATCCATCAGATAGATTTGCGTGAAACGGATATACCTCCTGCAAATCAAAATCCGGATACCTGGTTTTAATGATGGATATTTTTTCCCCCAGCGGCAGTATAATACTTTCCTTTAATTCCGGCAGATTTTTCTCTACAATAAGGCTAAGTGTATCGTGGCACAAGAAATCGGCAATACTCAAACGTTCTTCCTGTGGAATTGCCGATAAAGCCTTACCTAATCTAAAAAAGCTATACATATGACGTGTAGCCCATCTCCTATCGGATGAACCCATTTGCTTATGCTGCTTAAAATAGGTTGGCAGAAAACGATGCAAGGGCAAACTTCCATCATAATTACTTAAAATCTGTTCAAAGGCTCTTAACTGATGGTCTGCTCTCATGCAATAATTAAAATGGAAGAAAAATTATAGAATTACTCAACTAGGTTTAATGCAAAGTTTTTAAACTTCAGTAACATTAAACTGGTGTTAATATAGCCTAATTTTTCATCATGGATAAATGAAAAGTTATTATGGAGGCCTTTATATTTATCTTTTACCAGATAATCTCTATAATCCTCTCCATATGTAGTTAACAGTTTACCGAAATAATAGCCAACATCGAAACCTTTAAAGGCATATTCTCCAGGCTCAAATCCATACCTGTAGCGATATTTTTTAATAAAGGCAACAACTGCGCTATTTTTGTAATCTATTTTATAAGACGAGCTGATAATCGTATTTAGATCTTGTAATTTATCAGTAGGATAATTCTGTTTTACCCAATTAGGATGACCAAATAGATTAATATTATAACCACCTGTGGCTAGATGCTTTAATTTATACAGTTTTTCTACTGTCGGTAATACAAAAGCCCTGTCAGATGAGGTAAGCACCACGGCATACTCTTTACCTTTGATCATTTTTGTTTCAAAAGCATAGGCCGAAGCATACTCTTGTACCACAAACTTGGTACTGGTTTGAAAATAGTTCCTTATTGGTGCTGCAAACTGTTCGTCTTCTGTTTTCTTAGGGTTAATCAGTACCACTATCGTATTGGCAGGATTATAATTTTTAGCAATGTATGTGGCTATCTTTTTTCCATGTAAACCAATATTATTTACAATGGACACCAGATTTGGATTATTAAATTCAGCAGGTTCGGAAGCAGCCAAAGGAGATACGATGATTGCATTGTTTTCTTTGGCATAATTGGAGATAAACTTTAACCCATCAGGAAAAACAGGACCAATAATTAAATTGCTTTGTTTAAAACGCTCATTTTTGTACAAAACCGATATATGTGCATTATCATCCTGCGTATCGAAAACATTGAGTTTAAAATTTAAACCCTGCGCGGCGGCAGAATCCAATCCCAATTTAAAGCCCTGGTAAAAATCGATAGGCATAGCATATTTTTCGATATCGGCTTTTGTTGCTGTTTTTAAATTCAGTTCATCCAGTTTAAAGGGAACAAGCAAGGAAACACTTGCCTGCGAAAACTTTTTGATAGGCTTTTTATCTGCTGGTTTTTCTTTTTCAACGGGTTTACTCGTCTCTGGTTTAGGTGTTCTCACTTTTGGCGAACAAGCACCCAAAATCAACATAAACAAAACTGGTAACCAGTAAACCTTTTTATAAATCATACCTGTTGTTTTTAACAAAATATGCTAGCAAAGTTTATTCCACCTTGCTAGCATAACATTTATTTTATGCAGTTTGGACTGAAAAACCAAACTGAAAACTCATAACTGAATTATTCCCACTCGATAGTTGCAGGTGGTTTTGAGCTGATATCGTATACCACCCTATTGATTCCTTTAACTTTATTGATAATCTCGTTTGAGATTTTAGCCAATACCGGATAAGGTAAATGGCACCAATCTGCAGTCATGCCATCAAGTGATTCAACCGCTCTTAATGCAATTACATTTTCGTAAGTACGCTCATCGCCCATCACTCCAACAGATCTTACCGGTAAGAAGATTGCGCCTGCCTGCCATACTTTGTCGTAAAGGCCTGCTTCTTTTAAATTATCGATATAAATTTTATCGGCATCTTGTAAAATGGCAACTTTTTCTGGAGTAACTTCTCCGATAATGCGGATACCTAAGCCTGGGCCTGGAAATGGGTGGCGGCCTAAAATAAACGATTCTAATCCTAAAGTGGTGCCTACTCTTCTTACTTCATCTTTAAACAAAGTTTTAAGTGGCTCTACTACTTTAAGTTTCATAAAATCTGGCAAACCACCTACATTATGGTGCGATTTTATGGTTGCCGACGGCCCTTTAACTGAAACCGATTCAATAATATCAGGATAGATTGTACCTTGGGCCAACCACTTTACATCTTGGATCAGGTGAGATTCTTCGTCGAAAACTTCGATAAATACACGGCCAATAATTTTACGTTTTGTTTCCGGATCTTCAACTCCGGCCAACTGGCCCAAGAATTTGTCTTTAGCATCAACGCCTTTAATATTTAAGCCAAAATCTTTATACTGCTCTAAAACACTTTCATATTCGTTTTTACGCAATAAACCATTATCAACAAATATACAGTGTAGGTTTGTACCGATGGCTTTATGTAAAAGTACCGCAGCAACACTACTGTCAACGCCACCTGAAAGTGCCAAAACAACTTTATCGTTACCTACAGTAGCTTTAATATCAGCAATTGTGGTTTCAACAAAAGCAGCAGAAGTCCAGTCCTGGCTGCATCCGCAAATATCAACCAAGAAGTTTTCTAACAGGATTTTCCCATCAATACTGTGCGTTACCTCAGGGTGAAACTGGATGGCATAAGTATCTGAATCTTTAAGATGGTAAGCTGCCACTTTTACGCTATCGGTACTGGCAATCAGTTCAAAATTTTCCGGAATATCGGTAATGGTATCGCCATGACTCATCCAAACTTGTGAACCGATGTTAATGCCTTTAAATAATTTATTCTCCTGGTTTACAAAATTCAGGTTAGCACGACCATATTCCCGTGTTGAAGATGGCTGAACTGCACCGCCAGAATGTTGGGCAATATATTGTGCACCATAACAAACAGCCAATAAAGGAAATTTTAAATGGTATTTCGATAAATCGATCTGAGGTGCATCTTCCTGACGAACAGAGAATGGACTACCCGAAAAAATAACCCCTTTTACATCAGGCGTAACCTCAGGAAGATTGTTGTATGGATATATTTCACAGTAAATATTTAGTTCGCGAACCCTACGAGCGATGAGTTGTGTAAATTGCGAACCAAAATCGACGATAATGATTTTTTCTTGCATCCGCAAAGGTACCAATTAGATATGAGATTTGAGGCTGCAGATTTGAGATTTTTAGCTTAAAAAAGTCCGAAGTCGGCAGCCAGGAGCCCGAAGTCAGTTTGGAGTCAATTAACCGCTTCAAACAGTTAACCGATTAACCAGCATAACTAAAAGTCGGTAGTTAGAAGTCCAAAGTCGATTAACTGATTAACAATTAACCAGTAAACTACTTGCCGTTACCAATAAACTACTGACAAATGAACCAATGAACCTTTACGATTCCATCAAAACCACCTCAACTCCAAATTTCCGCAAAAAGTCTACTCCTTCGTCGCTAGGCAAACCTTTGTAAGCCGCATACGATTTAGAATAATAAACCAATTTAATTCCTGAAGATAAAATCAACCTTGCGCAAGCAATACAAGGCGATAAGGTGGTATACAAAGTACAACCTTCAATTTTCGAACCGTTTTTAGAAGCATACAGGATTGCATTCTCCTCAGCGTGTAAGGCTAAAGAACAACTGCCCTTACTATCACGCGCACAGCCATGCTCTGGCCATTCCTCATCGCAATTGTGCGTACCAGCTGGCGGGCCATTGTAGCCGATAGAAATAATACGGGTATCTTTTGTTAACACTGCACCTACATGGGCACGCACGCAATGCGAACGGGCTGCCAAATCGGTGGCAAGGTTCATAAATATCGAATCGAAACTTGGTTTATCTGCCATTATAAAAATCAAAAAAGCCACAAAGAACTAAATCTCTGTGGCTGCAAAATTACTTTATTAAAAATTAATGTCCGCCAGAAATTTTTTGATCAAAGTTTATTCCTTGTGATCTTAATATTCCAGCCACTTTCCAGGCATAGAATGCCAAGTAAGCAAAACAGATAATCCCTACAATATAACTGTATTGAATACCTGTAAATTCTGATACCGCACCTTGTGCCCAGCTAATAATACCACCGCCCATAATCATCATAATTAAGAAGCTACTTCCCTGACTGGTGTGTTTGCCTAAACCGCTTACTGCCAAGGTAAAAATACAAGGCCATAAAGTGCTACAGAATAAACCTACACTGGTAATGGCATAAACACTTACCATCCCCTTAGTAAACATTCCGATTAATAACGCAGTAATACCTATTGCCGAAAAGATTAGCAACATACGGGCCGGGTTACCTTTACTCGCCATATCAGCAGCAATTAATACTAAGATAATCAAACCGTATACATAAAATGGAGCAAGATCATGTTTTGCTATAGCATTTACAGCTAAGAAAATACCAAAAGCTAAATATGGCGCAATAAAACGTAATACTTTTTGTGTGCCGATATTATCAGTAAAAGCTTCAACAGCACCTGTCCAACGACCGATCATCATACTTGCCCAATATAAAGAGATATAAGGGGCAATATCTTTAATGGCAAAGCCTAAATCTTTCTCCATATAAGCTGGTAGATTACTTGCGGTAGATACCTCGACACCCACATAAACAAATATGGCAATCATACCCAAAACCAATTGCGGATATTGCAAAGCTGATCCCTTAATCGATTTAGTATCCTCAACCACAGCTTCAACCAAAGCAGGTCTATCAGGCAAAGACGACATTTTTAAGAAAACAGCAACGGCAATAAAAGCAACACCCAAAATTAGATATGGAATTTTAACGCTTTCTATACTAATATTTGTAGTTGCATTTGCCGCAGAACCAAAAATAGCGAAACTTACAATAAGTGGTCCAATGGTTGTACCAAAGTTATTAATACCACCGGCAAGCGTTAAACGTTGCGAACCTGTTTTAATTGGCCCTAATGCAATAGCTAATGGATTTGCAACAGTTTGCTGTAAGGAGAAACCTAATGCTACAATAAATAAGCCTGAAAGCATTAAAGGAAATGAATGCATGTTTGCTGCAGGATAAAACAATAAGGTTCCAAGTGCCGAAATAACCAGACCAAGCGCAAGCGAATTTTTATAACCCAGTTTGTTTACAATATCTTGTCCTATTACAACAGAAATACCGTTATAAATTAAAGCACCCACTGTATAAGCAATATAAAATGCTAATGAAACCAATTGACTTTCGGCTTGCGATAAATCAAAAGCTTTTTTAAATACCGGTATTAAAATGTCATTACTGGCGGCTACAAAGCCCCAGAAAAAGAATACCGTAACCAAAGGAATAAACTGCCCCCACTTGGTTTGTGTTTGTTCTGAACTCATTTTTTAAATCTAGTTTTAGTGGCTCTAAACATAAATAAAAAAAAATGAAAACCAGTAAATTTTATGCAACCTATGCAACAAAAATAAATGTTAAATGTTTAGGTATAAAGTTGCATATTCGCATATTATAAACAATACAATGCATGTTTGAAGCCATATTACTAGGTATAGGAGCAGGGATTATTTCGTCGTTTTTAACAGGGCCGGTATTTTTTGCAATGATCAAAACCAGCATTGAGAGGGGTTTCAAAGCTGGGTTTTCTTTAGCTGTTGGCGTAATTATTAGTGATGTGGTCTTAATTGGCCTGGTTCTTTTTGGCAGCCAGTTTTTGGATTATCAAGCAGAGTTTGATAAATATGTAGGGACCATTGGGGGCCTATTCTTGTTAGCAGTAGGCATATATTACCTGGTTTCTAAAATAACAGTGCACTATAATAGTTCAACCCTTCAAAAAGTAAGTAAACGTGGTTATGTAATAAAAGGATTTTTAATGTGCATCCTTACCCCCTCTACCTTAATGTTCTGGATCATTGTAAGCGGGATTATCTCGGTTAAATTGAATAACATGCTGAACGAAAAGCTAGTCTGCTTTTTTATTGCCATGGCTACCCAATTGAGTATAGATGGTGCAAAGAGTTTCTACTCGAGTAAACTCCGTTATAAAATAAAAGAAGATGCGCTTAAAAAGCTGAATAAAATCGCAGGGGTGGTCATCATCTTTTTTGCCATTTGGCTGATCGTTAAAACTTACCTGAAGTTCTACGTATAGGTTTTCACCACAAAGACTATAAAGAAAACGCAATACACATCTTATCGTTAGCCACGGAAACACAGAACACACGGAATTTCTCACGTTTTGTCATCCTGAGCCGAGTCGAGGGGCCGACAAAAATTACTAAACAGTTTTTTATTTTTTGAAAAACAGGTGCAATGCTTCTTCCGCCGTAGTCCGTATCCCCACGAACCGCTAAAATCATTAACTTCTGTTCTCCAATATCAGTAATAACACTAAAACAGATCCTGAAATAAATCCGATAGCTATCGGATCAGGATGACACACTGTTGGGAAACAATTGAACCTTCACGAAGTTAATTAAGTTGTGCCTTTGTGTCTTGGTTGGTTAAAAGTTTTGAAAACTAGGCTCAGTGCTACTATTACTGTTAGTCCTGCCAATGCTGCAAGTCCTCGGCAAATGAAGAATTTGCCTCCGGGCTTTTCGCGAATGTCAGGTTTAGGTAGGAAAAGATTGTTACCTTTTTTGATGGTCACCTTGAGCGGAGTCGAAGGACTCTTCTCTGCATAGGAAGCTACAATTTGTGTCTTCGTGCTCAGTGCTAAACAGGGGCTCGGAACTCTTCTTTTCTCTGTGCAAACTCGTTGTTCTCAGGTGGTAAAAAACAAAAAAATAGCCCATATAAAATATGAGCTATTTGTTATTCAAGTCCTCTTTAGGAGGTTTAGGGGTCTAATAAGCCCTTTGGTTATTTCCTTCTTTCCAGTTAACGAAAGCTTTATTTACCACTTTGTTACCACCTGGGGTAGGATAATTTCCTGAGAAATACCAGTCACCTTTGTTTTTCGGACAAGCTTCGTGCAAGTTCTCTAAACTTTGATAAATTACTTCAACCTCAGCAACAGTACCTTTTGGCGTAATAATTTGTGCAATTTTAGCCGAAATTTCTTCAGGCGTAAACGGTTTATAAATTTCCTTAACGTGATTTACAATTTCTTCTTTAGGTAAAAGTAACGAAGCTTTACATTTGGTGTAAACGTCTTCGATCACCTGCCACATACCACGCTCCGTTAACAACTGAATGGCCGCATCGAAAGCCACGAACTGTCCCATTCTACTCATATCGATACCATAACAATCAGGGTAACGGATCTGAGGTGCAGAAGAAACAATAATAATTTTCTTAGGGTGTAAACGGTCAACGATTTTAATGATACTCTGTTTTAAGGTTGTACCACGTACAATCGAATCATCAAGCGCCACTAAAGTATCCTGGTGGTTATTGATAATCCCATAGGTAGTATCGTAAACGTGTGCCACCATTTCGCTCCGGTCTGCATCCTGTGTAATAAAAGTTCTCAGTTTTACATCTTTAACCGCAAGCTTTTCTACACGGGGTGCTAAAGATAACAGGTCTTCAAGCTGCTGATCTGTTAATGTTTCTTTTTTATGTAAAAGTATATCTTTCTGGTGCCTGCGTACATATTGCTGAACACCATCAACCATTCCAAAAAAGGCTACTTCTGCCGTATTTGGAATAAATGAGAATACTGTATTTTTTAAATCGTAATTAACGGCCTGAAGAATTTTATCGCTTAATAAACGACCTAACTGCTTGCGCTCGCGGTAAATTTCTACATCACTTCCTTTTGAGAAATAGATGCGCTCGAACGAGCACGATAATCTTTCGGTAGGCTCGCGGAACTGCTCCATGCTTACCTCGCCGTTTTTCTTGATGATTAAAGCATGACCAGGATCAATCTCTTTAACATCTTTGAACTGGATATTAAATGCAGTTTGTAAAGCAGGCCTTTCAGATGCCGCTACAACGATCTCGTCATCATAATAGTAATACGCCGGACGGATACCTGCCGGATCGCGCATAATGAACGAATCGCCATTACCCACCATACCACAGATTGAATAACCTCCATCCCATGTTTTGGCTGAGCGGCGAAGAATATTCGCGATATCTAAATTATCAGATATTTTGTGTGTAATCGCAACGTTATCATGTCCTTCTTTTTTGTATTGATCGAAAAGCTCCTGGTTTTCATCATCTAAAAAGTGACCGATTTTTTCCAATACCGTTACGGTATCTGCTTTTTCTTTTGGATGCTGACCTAACTCGTACAATTGCTCCAATAACTCATCAACATTCGTCATGTTGAAATTACCTGCAATTACCAGGTTACGTGTCATCCAGTTGTTTTGCCTTAAAAAAGGGTGGCAATTTTCGATGCTGTTTTTACCATGTGTACCATAACGCAAATGGCCCATTAACACCTCGCCGATAAAGCTTACGTTGTTTTTGAGCCATTCTGTATCCTGCATTAATTCAGGGGTGTTTTCCTGGATATCGACAAATTTGTTCTGTACATATTCGAAGATATCTGCTACCGCATTAGATGCCATGCTCCGATATCGGCTAATGTACCTACTGCCCGGTTTCATATCCAGTTTAATGGTGGCAATACCTGCGCCATCCTGGCCCCGGTTATGCTGTTTTTCCATTAAAAGGTATAATTTGTTAAGGCCGTAAAGTGCTGTACCGTACTTTTGCTGGTAGTAAGAAAGTGGTTTTAACAGGCGAATAAAAGCGATTCCGCATTCGTGTTTTATCTGATCACTCATTGTGTGGGTTTGAAGCCGCAAAGTTATCCTTTTAACTTGTTACAACCTAAAGAAAAATGTTTTCTTTTAAGATGATGAGTTTTAGCTGACAGATGTTCCAAATGTATGGTAACATGCATTTCTCATTAAAAATTCTGTATTATTAATTAGAATCTTTCTAAATAATTTGCATGGTTAGTGTAAATTTCACACTTTTGCCTCATTATTAAGATTTAGTCTAAATTGAAGAAGCTATACACATCCTTATTATTCTTTTTTATTTGCTTCACTGCGCTGGCGCAAGTAAGAAATGTGGTTACCGGAAAAGTGGTCGACCCTCAGAACAAGCCTTTAGAACTTGTTAACATCAAAATTGTAGAAACCAACCAGTACGCAATAACTGATAAGAATGGTTTATTCAGGATAAATGGAACAGAAACCAACAACATTTTAACGTTGGAATTTTCGTACATCGGTTACCAGAAGTTAAGATTGCCTATAACAATCAAAGCGGGTGTAACCAATCTGGGCAACATTACTTTAAAGGTTTTGGATTTAAGTCTCGAAAATATCGAGATCAATGCTAAAAGGAATTACTCGGGTTCTACAAACTCCTCGTTGATTATTACCAGAGATTTGATTGAACAGACGCCTGCATTGAGTGTTAACGATTTGCTGAATCAAATTCCGAATAGAAAAATTCAGCCACCATCGTTACAGAATATTCAGAATTTAACCCTTCGATCTGTTTTTGAGCCTACTACATCGGGAAGAGATCCCTTTACGCTGAATAACTCATTCGGTGTTGCTATAATAATAGATGGAAATAACATTTCTAATAATGCCAATATGCAGGGTTACAATCCCGGTTTAAGAGGGCTTGGCAGTACAAGCGTTAGTAGCAATTCATTTGGGTTAACAGGTACAACATCTACAAGTTCTTACAGTGGAGATTTTGCTTATGGTGGTACCGATTTAAGGCAAATTCCAGCAGATAATATTGAGAGTATCGAAGTTATTGCAGGAGTACCCTCCGTAAAATATGGCGATCTATCTGATGGAGCCGTTATAATTGAAAGGCAGGCAGGTAAATCGCCGGCCTATGTACGTATGCAGGTTCGGGATAATGCAACATCTTATAATTTTTCTAAAGGATTTGTACTCAGTCCTAAATTGGGAAGTTTTAATGTAGGCGTAAACTATGTTAATTCTTACGCAGATAACAGAGATAAGATTAAAGCTTATAAGCGTATCAATACCAATGCAATGTGGACTAATAGCTTTGGAAAAGAAAAAAGGTTAAAGAATACCTTGAGTTTTGATTATGGCAGAAATTTGGATGGCATTAAAAAAGATGACGACGATCCCACAAGCAAAATATTAAATTTCAATAGTTGGAATTTGAGCTTAAGCAACCGTACAAGTTATAGTATTGGGGGTGATTTTATTAAAAATATAAGTTTAAACCTTCGTTATAGTAATTCACACCAACGCACTTATACAGAACAACTTGTAAATAGCCCATATATTTTATATAATAATGCGACCGAAACAGGCTTTACCAACGGAATTTATGATAAAGGTGTTTATACTGCAGTAAGTGATGTAGATGGAAGGCCAGTAACTGCCTCAGCACAATTAGACTTAAATGGAGAATTTAGAACTGGAGAAATAAGACATAACTTAAACTTTGGCGGTAATTTTTCTTATGCAGCCAATAATGGACTCGGGAGGCTTTCAGACCCAAGCCGGGCAAGGCCTGGTTACAATACTACCGGAAACAGCTTATCAAGCGGTCCAAGTGAGCGATATTATGACTTTTCTCTTGCGTATGCACAAAAAGATTTTAGCTTATACACCGAAGATGTGTTTACTTTAAAAATCAACAACCGCGATTTAAATTTTAGAGGCGGGTTGCGTTTAGATGGTCAAAATGGTTTTATAACTCTTTCTCCACGAACAAACATAAACTATCAGATCAGCGATGATTTTAGACTGGGCTTTGCCTATGGTCTTTCGGTAAAATCGCCTGGTTTAGCTCAAAGATATCCTGGGCCGACCTTTGTTGATGTTCCACTGATTAATGCCTATAATGGAAATGCTAACGAAAGTGCAAGTATTTTTTATGTCCAGCGTTTTGATCCTGATGGCAGCAAATTAAAACCATCAAAAGGACAGACTTTCGAACTTACCGGATTATATAAAATAAAAGATTACCAGTTATCTTTTTCATTATTCAATAAATTAAATACACAGGGATACAATACAGTTACCCAATATGATATTTTATCTCTGCCTCAATATACTGCCGTTTTTGTACCGGGCTCAAAACCTATCCTCACCCAAAATGGCGTAAAGAGGTTTCTGATTAACCATAATGAATTTAATAATGACCTTAAAACAGATAACCAGGGTTTCGATTTAATACTAAGCACCCCAAAGTATGAGGCAATATCTACTTCGTTTAACATAAGCGGGGGAATATACCGCTCGAATTATCAAGAAACTTCAGATCGAATTGGCAATACGATTTCTGATAACAACACTATACCTGATTATCCGGTTACAGGTGTTTATGCTCCTAGAAAACGAACCACATACTTTAGCTCTGGCAGGGTAACTTCATCAACACACATTCCTGCAATTAGCCTAATTGTGCAGTTGACAGCGGAATTTAGTTTCTTAAATAAAACACTTGTTAATGCTAACGATGGTGTACCAAAAGGATATTTTACACGTGATGTAAGATACATTGAAATCACAAATCCTGATCCAAATAGCACAGTTTATGGGCACTTATTTATACCTGAAAATGAACTTGTATCAGATAATCAATACCGGATTTATTCGAATTACCACTTAAGTCTCGCTAAAGAGATTAAGAAGAGGTTTAGGTTTGCTTTTAATGCCTATAATTTCTTGAACTACCAGCCCAGGTACCAAAAACCAGGCAGCAACACAGTCACATCACCCAACGGGGCACCAACATTTGGTATAGAATTATCCTTGAAACTTTAATCATCATGAAAAAGATATTATTAATTATAGTTATTGGGTTATTGTTTTCCTGCAAAAAAACACACCAGCCCGATGTTCTTCCAACTGACCTTAATGTAAAGGTTGCTTTTGACCTTGCCAACAGCGGTTATACATTCCCTGTTCTAAATATTACTGTTAGAATTAAAAGTTTAACCTCTGGAAGATACCTCTCGCTTACAACAAACGATAAGGGTTTAGGAACTTTTAATGATCTGCCCGCAGGAAGATATGATGTAGATGTGACCTATGCGATATCAGCTGCAGATTATACATCCATAACTGGAATCATTACAACAAAACCAGTGGTATTTAATGCAGCAGAAAAAAATAAGCTGGTTAATAAAGATAATAACGCACTACTAACACTTAATCTTAAAACCGGAGCTATTGGTAACTGGTTAGTGAAACAGGTATATTACGCAGGTTCTGACAGAACTTTAGGCGCACTTTACCGAGATCAGTTTATTGAAATCTATAACAATACAAATGAAACAATGTATGCCGATAGCTTATATATTTCTGAAATTTGGGGTAGGCAAAGTACAACTAATACAACTTATAATTTACAAGCCAATGGGCAATATGATTGGACTAAATCGCTAAACATGACATTTGCCAATGGGGATCCCAATACAGACTTCATTTATGCGAAAACGCTTTGTATGATCCCTGGAAATGGCACAACATATCCTGTAAAACCAGGGCAAAGTATTGTTTTGGCCCAAACTGCATTAAATCATAAATCGCCTTTTACCGGAACTGATGGCGTAACCATCTCAGTCCGCACCCCTGAGTTAACTGTCGATCTGAGCAAGGCAGATTTCGAAGCTTACTATGGTTCTTTTGTCCCAAGGCCATTAGATTCGGATATTGATAACCCACTTGTTCCTAATGTTGATGTGCTCTCTTATACAGGTACGGATATGATTTTGGACAATACCGGTAGAACAGGCATCGCCATTTTTAAAGTAGATAAAACACAGGATGTTAAAAACTGGCCAATGTATAATGAACCGAGTAAAACTACCCCATCATCAACGGCACGTAAGTATTATCAGATACCTTCAAAATATATAATTGATGCGATGGAAATCCAGCCAAATGTGGCTTCATCCAGATTGCCAAAGAAATTAGGAGCCGACCTTGACGCCGGATTTGCGTTTGTTCCTAAAGGTGCATATACATCTCAATCTGTTATCCGTAAAACGGAAAAGATAGAAAATGGAAGAGTAATACTAAAGGACACCAATAACTCCACAGAAGATTTCGACTTTCTAGATGTCGCTTTACCTAGGGCTTTTAAATAAAATACACCAAACGCATCATTTCGATTTACATGAAAAAACTCATCATCATATCAATAATTATATTAATGCCCGCTTCTCTGCTTTTTGCACAAACTAACGACGAGACTTCAAAAGCCCAATCATTAATAAGCAAAAGCTATTCGGTAGATTCGGCATTAATACAACTGTATCAATTTTCGAAAGAAAATCCATTGTTTATGGGAAAGATGATGCAAAATAAATTCAATACCCTTACCATTAAATATGATCTAAACAAGGGTCATTATATACCGGTTCAGGGTGCTTCTAAACTACAAGCACTAACGTTGTTTAGTGAGGGTAAAACAACCTTAGAAAAGTTTCATCTTTATGGAGCATTTAATTACCAAAGAAGTACTGAAGACAGTACACGATGGGCCCACCAATCAAGATTTAGCAATAGTTCTCCATATTATTTTGGCTCGATAAAGAACAACCACTACGAACGTTCGGTTTATAAAATTAATGCTGCGGTAAGCAGAACAATGATCGGCAATAACTTACCACTTTCTTTAGGATTAGATTATAGAATTGGAAATCATTTTAGCAATAACGATCCCCGTGGTGATGTAAAAGACTTTCAATTTAATATTAACCCTGCTATTGGATATCATATTTCGAAGCCCCTTTTAATTGGAGTTGGCTATCAATACGGATACGGACGTGAACAAATTGGTGTTGGATATAAAAACAGTTCCTACATCGAAAATACAGTGGGCGAAATTTTCACCAATTATTTAATGAGTGGGTATGGGGGGGCACAAATAGTTCAAGTTAAAAATTTATTAAGATACGATAACGATCAAAATCGTCAATATGTGAAAGTATTTGTTAATTACGCTGCCACACAAAATGACAATTTAATCTTGGCATTAAAGAAAGGAAAGGAAGTCCAGCTTTTTAAACGTAATTTAACTGACAATGTTGGCTTTGACGAGTTTTTGAATTATGAAATCAAACATTCGTCTGCAGATTTGATCTGGCATAAAAATACGGACAAAAATGAAATTAATTTTTCGCTAAACTACAGCTACGATGCAGGTGCCGGCTATGATTATGGACTTGCGGGTGTAAATTACATAAACGATCAAGAGTATTACGGTCTAAAATTATTCTACACGCTAAAAGGCAAAAATGGATTAATCAATAATTTAAATTTTGGGATTCAACATTCTGAAGATATTAAGCGCGATGGAAATTATGCTGTTGATATTTCTTATAGCAGAATTAATTTTAATGCAGGCTGGGGAATAAATAAACAATTGGATAAGGAACATAGCTTTGGCGCTGCATTATCAGCAAGTTATAGTCTAAAAACTTCATCAAATTTTTATGCACCAATTGAAACCGAAAATATATTCTACAATTATGTAATGTACCCCGATTATCAGTTCAACACCTCAAATAATTATGGAATTGGATTAACGGCTGATTATTTTTTTCCAACTTACAAAGGAATACAAACCTCAATCAAGGTTTCAGGAAACTATATCCAGAGGGTAGGCAATTATATTGATCTTCAAAGAACAACATTTAATACCCCCGGCAAAGACCGTTTTTCTTCCAATATCAGCTTAAACCTCTATTTTTAACCCATGAATAAAATTCTTGCCCTTCTTGCTTTAGCCCTTAACGGATTAATCCTATTTTCTTTTCAATCGGCCGATTTTAACGATGAGGATGAACTGAGTATTGATAGCCTGCGCAAAGTATATTCGAAACCTACTGATCAATGGCCAAAGCCTACGGTTGATAAAGATGCTGTTTTTCAGGAATTAGGCGAACTCCCATCCTCTCCGGTTGATTTAAAAAACGATTCGATAAAAAATGTAGTAGAGCTGGGTAAAATTTTATTTTTTGATCCACGGCTGTCGGGTTCGAATCAGATTTCGTGTTCGAGTTGCCATGCACCAGATTTACATTGGACAGATGGGCGTCAGGTTTCTGTTGGTCACGATCATTTAACCAATATCAGAAATGCACCATCACTAGAGAATGTTTGGTTTTACAAACGCTTATTTTGGGATGGCAGGGCAAACAGTTTAGAAGAGCAGGCTGGCAGCCCGGTGGCGGCACATAACGAGATGCACCAGGACATGAAAGTTTTACCAAAAAAGCTCAGTAAAATTAAAGGTTATCAGCCTTTTTTCACGGCTGCATTTGGTTCAAAAGAAATTACCAACAAAAGGATTTTCGAAAGTCTGGCTACTTTTCAGCGCAGCATTGTGAGTAGAAGAACCCCTTTCGACCGTTTCCTGGCGAAAGATAAAAAAGCATTGACTGATCAACAATTAGTGGGCTTACATTTGTTCCGCACCAAAGCACGCTGCATTAATTGCCATAACGGACCATTTTTTACCGATAACGAATTTCATAATGATGGCTTAACCTATTATGGCCGTAAATATGAAGACTTAGGCTTATATAATGTAACCAAGAAACCAGAAGACGTAGGCAAGTTCAAAACCCCCGGACTGAGAAACGTTATGAAAACGGCTCCCTGGTTTCATAATGGTTTATTCCCAGATATGGATGGCGTAATGAACATGTATAATGTGGGCATGCCGGTACAACGCGTGAAACCGGAACAGGTAAATGATCCTTTACTACCTAAAAACGATAAGTTATTAAAAGGGTTAAAATTGAGTGTTGCAGAAAAAGATGCAGTTGTTGCCTTTTTAGAAGCATTATCTTCTCCTACGGTGCTTACCAGGGTAGCGCAATTGCCACAGTAATTTAGATTGGAGTGTGAGTTGGGCCTTTGGAGGCAATTAAACGACATTCAGTATAGGCCACAAAATTGCTTACCCTTCCTATACCTGTTGTTTACCCTTTCTCTATACCAAGATAACCCCAAGTTAACCCCTTAGTTACCTTTTCTTTACCTTCTGGTTACCTAAAAGGTAGAGCCAGGCGCTGCTTTGGGACTTTCTTGGGTGAGTCAGGGTCGATGCTGTCCGCCAGCAAGTACGAAGCGCACCCGATCAAAAATGGTCTTAAAATATATTCCTACCTGTTTTAAAAGAGCATAGATTTGATCCGTTAACATTTCATCTTAGTGAACAGTTATAATTTGCATTTGACAGTTAACCGATTCCAGCTATTGATTGGCCGTCAACAATCAAACAATCAGGCGATTCAACACAATTCATATCCATCACATCTTATCCGATTTCAACGGTTCCCCAAAAAAAATAGAGGCGTGTTCATCAAAAGCTGCAGGATCACCGCTGGTATAGAAATGTCGTTCGCCCTGTTTAGCTAGTTTTTCTTCGATCTCAGGATGTCGCTTTAAATAATCAGCTAAACTGTTGGATACAATCTCGCCTTGCGTTAAAACGCTTATATGGCCAGGGAATACCTTCTTCAGTTTAGGCATTAATAAAGGGTAGTGTGTACAAGCCAATAACACACAATCAATAGCTGCCGATTGGTTAAGTAATTGATCGCAATACTCATTTATAAAAAAGTCTGCACCAGATTGTAAGTGTTCGTTATTTTCGATCAGTGGCACCCACATTGGGCAGCTTTGTTGGTAAACCTTAATTTCAGGAAAAAATTTATTGATCTCTAAGAGATAAGATTGAGAATTAACCGTACCTCTGGTTCCCATTACACCTACCGATTTGGTGCTCGTATAACCATCAATTACTTCAGCCGTGGGCCTGATCACACCTAGCACTCTTCTATCAGGATACTTAGCAGGAAGATCTATTTGCTGGATCGTTCTAAGCGCTTTAGCTGACGCCGTATTACAGGCAAGAATAACCAAATGGCATCCTTTAGCAAAAAGCCATTCTACGCATTCTAAAGTATATTTATAAATGGTCTCGAAAGAATGGTCGCCATAGGGCGAACGGGCATTATCGCCCAAATAGATATAATTGTAATCGGGCAATTTATCAGCAATAGAACGGAAAACTGTTAAACCACCGTAACCTGAATCGAAAATACCTATTGGCGAAGCGTTTTGCATCTGTGCTGTTTGAAAGTTAGAAAGGTGTAAAGTTAGAATGTTTGTTGTAAAGTTGAAATGTTTTAGTATTGGTTAGAATGTTGTAAAGTTCAAATCTTTAGCACCTTTGAACAAAAAATTCCAACAAGAAAATCGTCATTTCGAGCGGAGTGCAACGTAGTCGAGAACCCGGAGGCTCAGCGAAGCTAAATCTATCAAGTATAGATCTCTCCATTCCGCGTTGCTCCAGTCGAGATGACGACAATCTAGATAAATCGGTGATTTGAAATCCTTCAAAAACAAAAAGCGGAACTAAGTTAAACTTAATTCCGCCTTATATTTTGAATTGGTAAGGAGATTTTGAACTCCGAACTTCCGCTTCAGAACTACTTTTTAGGTGCCGCTGGTTTTGCAGCAGTTGCAGTGATTCCTAATTTAGTTTTTACTGAAGCAGTAATATCATCACCACCATCCCAGAATACTAAATTGTTACCACCTTGTCCGTTTGCAATATCGAAAACGTAAGCTAAACCTTTTTCTTTAGCAACAGCAGAAATTGCAGTTGCAACTTTAGCCTGGATAGGTTGGAATAATTCGCCTTGTTTAGTACCTATATCCTGCGACGCTTTAGTACGCGCATCAGTAATGCGTTTTTCTAAATCCTGTAATTCTTGACCCGCAGCCTGTAATTCTTTACCTACTGTTTCTTTGTTAGCCTCACTCAAAGTTTTTTGCTTAGCTTCTGCTGCAGCCATTTTACTTTGATATTCTTTGATCATTGCATCAATATCGGCTTGCTTTTGCTTACCTAAGGTTTCTAAAGTAGTTTGAGCTGATTTAGCCTCTGGTAAATTTGCAAATACCTCTTCAGAATTAATGTGACCCAATTTTTGTTGTGCACTTGCCATATTCGCTGTAAACAATAACCCTGCTGCTACAAAGAATACGTTAATTAACTTTCTCATCGTTTTATTTTACTTTTTTATTTTTTTCTAATTGTTTTTCTTCAAAAATCAGGGGCGAATATACTAATTATTTACAGTCCCTGGTTTATAACCTAATTTTACAATTACGTCATTACTAACATCGTAACTGCTGCTTGCATAAATCATCATTGTTGCTTCACTGCTCTTGTCGAAAATGAAGTCTAAATATTTAGATTTTGCAATCTGTTTAATAGCCTCGGCTACTTTATCCTGAATGGGTTTAATTAATTTTACCCTGCTTTGAAAAAGATCCCCATCTGGTCCAAACTTAGAACGTTGAAATTCTTTAGCCTGTTTTTCTTTTTCTATAATTTCATTTTCACGGCGCTTGCGCATATCATCGGTTAACAAAACCTGATCGGCCTGATAAGCCTTGTACATCCTGTCTATTTCAGAAAAATTCTGATCTACCTGTTGCTGCCATTGTTTAGAGGCAACATCTAATTGACTAAGTGCCGATTTATATTCTGGTAAATGTTTCAAAATATACTCCGTGTCTACATAAGCAAACTTCTGTGCAAAGGCACCAAAAGAAGTGCAAAGCAGGAATGCGATAAAAAGATACTTCTTCATTTGTGTGTGTGTTAATGATATAGTTAATAACCTAAGCTTTCTTTAAACTCCTATTGCAATGATTTATTGCATAATTAGTTAAATTTTTGTTCTTTATCAATTAAAATCCACCTAATTGTTGTGCGATACTAAATGTAAAATTTTGCTTTCCTCCATCTGATAGTCCAGGTATGGTATCAAACGCATGTCCATAATCGATACCCAACAAACCAAATATAGGAAGGAAGATCCTTGCACCTACGCCCACTGATCTTCTAACGTTAAAAGGATTAAAATCACCAAATCTATTCCAGGTGTTACCAGCTTCAGCAAAGGCCAAAACGAAGGCTGTGGCTTGTTGGCTTGCAATAACGGGATAACGTGCCTCTAATACATATTTGGTATAAATTGGGCTACCTGATTGCTGCGCTACAGCCGGATCGGATCCATTCGGGATAACAGCATTGTTAGCGTAACCACGCATCGCGATCAGCTCAGATCCCTGCAAGAAATCGAATCCCTGCATACCATCACCACCGAGTTTAAAACGCTCGAATGCTGATTGGCCAACTGCTTTGTTATATTGCCCCAAGAAACCAAACTGGGCCTGCGCTTTGATTACCAGGTTTCCGGCTACACGTTGATACCATTGTGAATCGAATTTCCATTTATGATATTCCGTAAAGCGATATTTCTCCCTATCTGATGCTGTTGCATAATTTGTTTTATTTAACAATGAAAAGGGTGGCGTTGCCTGAACGGTGAAACGTAAGAACGATCCAGATTTAGGGAAGATCGGCGAATCTCTTGAATCGCGGCTAATCTCCTGTGATAAACTGATGTTGTAAGATGTTCCTGTATTGAATAAATATCCTGAATAGTTATTTAAGATGTACTGTTGCACACTAACCGCATGGCTTAACTGGAAATAGTTATCTGGCCAGTTTAATCTTCTACCCAAACTAACCGTTACACCATTTAAACGTATTTTTTGAAACTGCGCATTGTCTGAACTTAATCCATTAGATTGTAATGAAGTAAATGCACTCACACCGAAACTTACCGGTTTCTCGCCACCAAACCAAGGTTGAGAGAAAGAGAAACTATATGATTGGTAATATTTACCATTGGTTTGTCCACGTAAGCTTAATTTCTGCCCATCACCTTTTGGCAATGGTTTGTAAGCTTTTAAATTAAATAAGTTACGTAATGAAAAGTTATTGAAAGTTAAACCTAATGTACCAATGATACGGCCACCACCAAAACCACCTGATAGCTCAATCTGATCTGAAGGTTTCTCTTCTACAGCATATTCAATATCTACAGTGCCATCTGCCGGGTTAGGACGAGGTGTGGGTACAGTTTTAGACTCGTCGAAGTTACCCAATTGACCAATTTCGCGGATGGTACGGATTAAATCACTTTTGTTAAATTTCTGTCCGGGTTTGGTACGGATCTCACGTAAAACAACTTTATCGTTTGTGATGGTATTACCTTTTAAAGTAATGCGGTTGTTGGTATACTGTGGTCCTTCGTACATGCGTAATTCCACATCAACAGTATCGCCATAAATTTTGGTCTGTACCGGATCGATATTAAAAGTTAAATATCCATTATCGGTATACATACTGTTAATGTCGCCACCGTTTTCGCCACCGCCGTTTAATTTTTTATTTAATTTTTCTTCGCTAAAAACATCACCTTTTTCGATGGTTAATACTTTTTGCAAAATACTATCCGGATAAATGGCATTACCTGCCCAGGTAATATTACCGAAGTAATATTTTTTTCCTTCGTAAAGGTCCATCCTGATGTTAACCTTTTTCTTGTTGTGCTGGTAAATGGTATCTTTTAATAATTCGGCATCACGATAACCTTTCTCGTGCATTTTGGCAATCATTTTTACCTTGTTCTCTTCGTATTTCTCTTTCGCGAATTTTCCAGAGCCCCAAAAGCGCCACCAGGCAAATTGTTTAGGGGTTTTAAGGTATTTTCTAAGTTTTGCTGATTTAAAATCTTTGTTTCCGGTAAAATCAATATGCTGTACTTTAACACGGTGGCCTTTATCGATATTTGCTTCTAATACCACGCTGTTTTCTGCATTCGGATCTTTACGTGTTTTATAATCGATCTGTGTGAAGAAGAACCCCTTATCTAACAAATACTTTTTAACGATGGCCGAAGTAGTATTGTATAAGTTATCGTTTACGATTTTACCTGTTTTATCGTTTAGCTTTTCCTGAATGGCCGTTTTTTCAGATTTACGGATACCTTTTAAATCGATAGAACTTAAACGCGGGCGCTCCACTACTTCAATTTCAAAATAAACCGAATCCTGTACAAATTTTTCGATGTTAAGTTTAACATCATCAAACAATCCCTGCGCCCAAAGCGTTTTAATCGCATCAGAAGTTGCCTCGCCAGGAAGCACGATTTTATCGCCTTTGGTTAGTTTAGATAAGGTAATTAATACTTCTTTATCTAAATATTGGGTTCCGGTTACCGTGGTACCACCAATGATATATTCTTTTGGACTAAAATAATCGAGATCTAAGCCACCAACCTTTAAAGAAGGGGTTACCGGTGCCTGACCTTGTGGACGTACTTGAGCGAAGGCCGGAGCGGCTAAAACTAGTAGGATTAAAACTTGAAATATTCTTTTCATTAAAATTAATTGTTCAGTAATGGCCAAAAGGTAACGATATTTTATAAAGCAAAATTTCTTTACGTTGTTCCCTTATTATGGTTTCATTTATCGTATAAAAGTGGTGCTAAGTTAGTTTAAACGCTTGTTAAAAAGTGTTAAAAGAAAAATTAGTTTAATTGTTCGCTAATTTTACCAAAACGGCGTTCGCGTTTTTGATAGTCTACAATGGCCTCGAAAAGATCTTCCCGTCTGAAATCCGGCCATAAAACATCAGTAAAATAAAACTCGGTATAAGCCATTTGCCAAAGCAGATAATTGCTGATACGGTGCTCGCCACTGGTCCTGATCATGAGTTCAGGATCGGGTATATTTACGGTTGTTAGTTTTGATGAAAACAGGTCTTCGTTTATATCATCCAAAGAAATGACATTGTCTTTCACTGCCGATGCGATTTTTTTGGCAGCCTCCAAAATCTCCCACTTTGCACTGTAGCTCAACGCTAATGTTAAAGTACATTTTTCGTTATGAGCAGTCTTTTCCATGGCTTCTTTTAAATCATCTATACATTCTTGAGGTAAAGATGCAATATTACCAATGGCATTCAGCTTAATATTGTTTTTATTAAGTGTTTCGGTTTCTTTGTTAATGGTAGAAATCAGAATCTGCATCAATGCATCTACCTCTTCTTTAGGCCTGTTCCAGTTTTCTGTAGAAAAAGCATACAAAGTGAGGTACTCGATACCTACTTCAACACAACCTTCTACAATGTCTTTTACAGAAAGTACACCTTGTTCATGTCCGAAAACCCGCACTTTACCCTGGCCTTTTGCCCATCTTCCATTACCATCCATGATTACGGCAATGTGCTTTGGCAGGCGGCTATAGTCTATTTGTTCTTTAAATCCCATTAATTATGTCAAAATCAGCTTAAAAGGAATAGCATTTTGAGGATACAAAGGTAAAAGATATGCCAACACTAACAAATAGATAAGTGTCCCTTTTTCGAAAATCGCCTCTTTGGGTACCCGCTTGTCCGATTTGGTAGCGTGAAGGATCTGATAAATTGACCTGATTTTGGCCATTTCCAACGATTACAGGATTAACCGGATAGCGGCCGCTTACATCGTCAATATAATCGGTTAGTGGTGTCCGGTAACCTAATTCAGTAAAAACACTCCAGGTATTTTTATAATTATACCTTAGCCCTAATCCATATGGGATAGTTAAAACAGCATTGTTGTAACCATTTTCCTGACCTTCGGTTCTGAGCCGATCTAGCCGATATCTTTCTCCATCAATTTTTACCGTAGGTTTAAAAACAACTAAACCAACACCAGTAAAAAGGTAAGGAGTGAATTGTCTGGTTCCGCCACCTATACTAAAGTTAAAAAAATTAAAATCGATGAGCCCACTAAACTCGTGCATTGATGTTTTAAAACGGAGGTTTCTTTCACGGAACTGCTCATTACTAGAATTAGCATCATCTGCCTTAACTTGTCCGTAAGTATAATTTAAGCGAACGCCCAAATATTGGTTAAAGTTACGTTTTACATAAGCACCGCCAGAGAGTCCGCTAATCTGCAATGGATTATTTTGATTGAGATCGCCCATGTAACCTGCTCCTCCACCCATTAGCCCAACTTCCCAGGTGCCTTCTTGCGCACGAAGAATTTGTCCGCTAAAGATAAAAAAGAGGAGAATTAAGAGCGGTTTGGTTGGCGTCATACTTAGTAGTTACGGGTATCAATGCCCCATAATAATTTATTTCTTAACGTGTTTAAGTAGGTTTCATTGTTAAGGCGGATAAGATTTACACAAAAATCTGCCTTTTTTATGCTAATTTTTACTGAACGCTCTACGGTGACCGTTCGGCTATCGCAAGAAACCAGAAATTTTGATTCGCGTGCTTCTACCTCAAAAGAGAGTTTATTATCATCTGGTACAACCACCGGCCTTACATTTAAGTTATGCGGTGCAATAGGCGTAATTACAAAATTTTCAGAATCGGGATAAATAATCGGGCCACCGCAACTTAATGAGTAAGCGGTTGATCCCGTCGGGGTTGCAATAATCAATCCATCGGCCCAATAAGAATTAATAAACTCATTGTTCATTGAGGCATGGATAATCATCATGGCAGAATTATCGCGGCGGTGAATGGTAATATCGTTCAGTGCAAAATTCTCTTCTCCAAACAGGCCATTATCCGATTCTAAAGTTAAAAGAGAACGGGAATCTAAGGTATATTCTCCGTTAATTAAGGCTTTTAGCGCCGATCCTATTTCATTTTTGTTGATACTGGCCAGAAAACCCAACCGGCCAAAATTGATCCCAATTACGGGTATGCCCGAATTGCGGATTAACGATAAGGTATCCAGTAAGGTACCATCGCCTCCTAAGCTCAACAATACATCGGCAAGTTCTTTTAGTTCGCTATGGTTATGAAAAATAACTGTATTGGCCGGCAGTTTAATTTTGCCATGAAGGGATGTTTTAAATTTTGAATATAAAACCGGCTGAATATGATGCTCGGCTAAATGATTAAAAACCTCTTGAACATAGGGCAAAACCGTATCATTAAAATCTCTCCCGTAAATTGCAATCCTCATAAAGTAGGTTTATACATTTAAATAGTTCATGAAAGAATCGTAACGCTCCTGCGACCCATCATCAATCTGCGTGTTATTGTATACCTCTTTAACCAGATAATCATATCTTTCGAAAGAAGCTACCAATGAAGTAATTTCTGTTTTATTTACTTTGAGCGTTACTTCTAAACGTGTAGAATTTTCGAAAGAATTCACATAAGAAGAGAGCACCTGTGCATTGTCGGCTTCAACAATCTGTGCAATATGTGCCAGAGAATTATCGCGGTTACTAATCTCCAAAACGATAATTCCCCCAGGTTCATTTACCGCGTACTGTTCGGCCACGGCGTTTACCATGTTATTGATCGAAATTGAACCCAGGTAATTTTTCTGTTGATCCAAAACCGGAACAGCTGTCAATTTTAACTGGCTCAATAACCTGATTACATCATAAGTATGTACGTTACTCAACACGAAAACATTAAGTATGTTTACCGCACTATCGCTTAATAGTGTATCGTGATTATCAATATTTAGTAAATCATCTTCAGAAACCAAGCCCAATAAAGTTACCTCGTTAACAACCGGCAAATGCTTTAGTTTAAAATCGTTCATACGATCTAAAGCTTTCTGCACCGTGTCATCGGCCCTTAGTGATGGTATTGCATCTGATATGATTTCTGCTGCAAACATTTATTTTAACAATATTCTATCTAAAAATTTCTCTAAAAATGCATTAAATATTTCCGGATGTTCCATCATAGGCGCATGCCCACATTTATCAACCCAGTTTAATTCCGAATTCGGCAACAATTCATGAAATTCTTCTGCCACTTCTGGTGGCGTAACCTTATCATTTTTACCCCAGATTAAAGAAACCGGTATGGTAATTTTCGATAGTTCTTTAGCCATGTTGTGGCGTATAGCCGATTTTGCCATGGTTAAAATTCTAATAACCCTCGATCTATCGTTAACCGTTTTAAAAACATCATCAACCAGTTCTTTGGTTGCAGTTGCAGGATCGTAAAAAGTAAACTCTACTTTTTCCTTAATGTAATCGTAGCTCTCTCTCCGCGGAAAAGATCCTCCAAAAGCATTTTCATATAAACCAGAGCTACCTGTTAGTACCAAGGCTTTAACAAACTCCTGATGGGCAACCGTAAATACCAAACCCACATGGCCACCAAGCGAATTACCAACAAGTACTACCTGGTGTAAATTTTTATATTTTAAAAAGCGATGAAGATATCTCGACAATGCTTTTACACCCAATGTTAAAATAGGCAAATCGTAAATTGGTAAAATCGGAATAATTACACGATAGCGATCTTTAAACTGTTCTATAACCAGTTCCCAATTGCTTAGTTCGCCCATTAGGCCATGTAGCAATACCAGTGTTTCGCCTGTTCCAGCTTCGATGTATTTAAATCCGTCTTCTTCTATTATCGGGTAGGTCATATATATTCTAGATGGTATTGTGCTACTAAGTTAGTAGAGTAAAATTAAATTTATGCATTTCTATGCCATTTTTCTGAAATAAAATCGAAAACGGTATAAAAACGCCCTTTGTAAAGCGTTAAGCGACTAGCGACTAGCAATAAATGCGCTTTTAGCTTTAGTCTTTATGCTTTTAGCTTTAAAATTAAGCTAGTTTTTCTTTAACAATCTCAGCAATTAATTTACCATCGGCTTTACCTGCAAGTTCCTTATTTGCCATGCCCATTACCTTCCCCATATCCTTAACCGATGTAGCACCAGATTGTTTGATTACAGCCTCAATAATTGCAGCAACCTCTGCCCTATCTAACTGTTTTGGCAAAAACTGACTAATCACTTCAATTTCTTCTTCTTCTACCTGATACAAATCTTCGCGATTTTGCTGCTTGTAAATATCAGCAGATTCGCGGCGTTGCTTAATCAGTTTCTGAAGAATTTTAAGTTCAGTTTCTTCCGTAATTTCTTCTGAAGATCCTTTCTCTGTTTTAGCTAAAAGTAAAGCTGCCTTTATTGCTCTTAAACCTCTTAACTGTGCATTGTTTTTAGCCAACATGGCTTTTTTTATTTCCTGATCTATTGTGTTTGATATCATTTCTTTAATTGGTTAATCGTTTAAATTGGTTAACTGTTAAGTTAATTGTTTAATTGCAGGATTGCTAAATTGTTAACTGCAAATTGCCAACTGAAACTTTATACTCTATTTATAATTGTTGCTGTAGCCTGTGCAGTAGGCATAATCAGCATATCGTTAATGTTAACATGTTTTGGCCTGCTTACTACATACCAAATGGCATCTGCGATATCGTCGGCAATTAACGGCTCCAGGTTTTCGTATACTTTTTTTGCCCTGTCTTCATCACCTTTAAAGCGCACCACCGAAAATTCGGTTTCTACCATGCCCGGATTAATTTCGGTAACCTTTATGCCGTGTGGCAATAAATCGATACGCATACCTTTACTCAAAGCATCAACAGCATGTTTGCTGGCACAATATACGTTTCCATTTGGATAAACTTCTTTGCCGGCGATAGAACCAATGTTAATAATATGACCCGATTGGTTTGGTATCATCCAGTTGGAAACAATTTTGGTTACATAAAGCAAACCCTTTACATTCGTATCAATCATGGTGTCCCAATCGTTGGTATCACCTTTATCAATCGGATCTAAACCCTGGCTTAAACCTGCATTGTTAATCAAAACATCAATCTTTTTCCATTCGGCCGGCAAAACTTCTAAAGCAGCGGTAAGACTTTCTTTATCGCGAACATCGGCAAAAACCTGTTTGATGGTAATGGCATACTTGTCTTCTAAATGATGGGCAATTTTTGCCAACCGGTCTTCTCTGCGGGCCAATAATACCAGATTGTAACCTTGTTGGGCAAATGTATGTGCACAAGCTTCGCCAATACCAGAAGTTGCGCCTGTAATTAATGCGATTTTAGACATTTTTATGAATTTTAAGTCTCGGTAATGCTTTAAGATAACATCTTTGATTTACCTACACCAACAAAGGTAAGTTTTTTTGGATTGCAGGACTATTGAAAAATCAAACTGAATGTTAATTGACGTAATTTCAACTTATCTATTGGATTGGCATAAACCGTATTGTCGTGCTGAAGCAAATCGCTGGTCGAATAGGAGAGTTTTATTTCGGGCGACATTTTAAAATACTCGAAGTAAATATCGAAACCAATACCTGTTTCGTACGACAGGTAATTTCTTTGATTTTTTAAAAACTTATTTACCGGTGTTTCGCCTTCATCGAAGGTTTTCTTTTTCGAAGCTATATCTATTGAATATTTAGCGCCACCTAACCAATATACCCTAAAATTGTTCATCCGGTTCGACTTCACCTTCAGACCTAATGGAAATTCGAACATGGTTGCCTGAACTTTTCTTTCAACCACGGTTTGAAAGTTTTTCGTTTGCCCATTGCCTAAGTTGATCGGCGCCATAGGTTCATACTCGTAAGTTACTATCCTGTCGCTAAAAATAAGGGAGGGCGTTGCCCTGATATCGAAGTTATCAGAGATCATTCTGTTCATTACAAAACCCAAACCAAAACCTTGAGATGGTGGGCTAGAAATAGAATTTAATGTTGAGGTAACCGGAATGCCCGAGTTTGGATCGTAAGAAGGATCCAGTGAATTTGGCACCTCATAAAAAGGCGATCGCCAATTTTGCTTTTTAAGAATTTTGTATTCGGCTGAGATATACTGGAAATTAAAACCAAAACTCCAATCTTCATCATCTATTCCACCACCCCAATTTTGAGCAAAGGCGGTTGTAGAAGTAATAAAAAGTGAAAGAATGAGGCTTAATTTTCTGATCATTTGGTTCCTACATATATCGAACTAATTCCGAACGTTAAAATTCTTTGTTTGGTACTTTTAAAGCCAACTTTTTCCATCAGCCTGGTAAAATCTTCTCCGTCAGGAAAAGCAGCTACCGATTCTGGCAGATAGGTATAGGCTCTGTGGTCTTTAGAAAATAGTTTTCCAAAGAAAGGCGTTACCTGTTTAAAATAAAAACTATACAATTGTTTTACCGGAAAAACCTTTGGTTTCGAAAATTCCAGTATCACCATTTTCCCGTTGGGCTTTAATACCCTGTACATATCAGTTAATCCTTTTTCGAGGTTTTCGAAATTACGCACACCATAAGCGCAGGTAATCGCATCAAAAGTATCATTTTCGAAATGCAGACCTTCAGAATCGCCAACCTGAACGGTAAAAACTTCGTTTAAACTACGCTCGTTAATTTTCTTCTTGGCTACTTCTAACATACCTTCCGAAATATCAACACCAATTACCTTTTCGGGATGAAGCTTTTTAATGGCTTCAAAGGCAAAATCGCCAGTTCCTGTAGCCACATCAAGCAAAGTTCTCGGGTGGATGGAAACCAGTTCTTTAATGGCTTTCTTACGCCATAATACATCTATCCCTAAAGAAAGAAAATGGTTTAAAAAATCGTAAGTGCCCGAAATGTTATTAAACATGGTTGCAACCTGCTCCTTTTTAGTTGCATCTTCTACTTGGTATGGGGTGATATTCTGATTCATGATATGGGGCAAAGATAGAGAAAAGAGTTTGCAGTTGGGAGTTTGCAGTTGGGAGTTTAGCGATTCCCTTAAACTTTACGAATCGCTGACGACGGTAGGTTTTTGACTCCGCACTCCAAACGCCCAACTCAAAACTAATTGTTACCTTTGCAATATGATTATCAAAACGGCAACATTTGTTTGCAGCAACACCCAGATTTCGGCCCTACCGGCACCAACTATGCCCGAATATGCATTTATTGGCCGCTCTAACGTGGGTAAATCTTCATTAATCAATATGTTGGTTAATCAACATGGATTAGCCAAAACCTCTCAACGCCCGGGAAAAACACAGTTAATTAATCACTTTCTGATTAACGAAGCCTGGTACATTGTCGATTTACCGGGGTATGGCTATGCCAAGGTTTCTAAAACCAGCAGAGAGAAGTGGGAGAAATTTATCCGCGCCTATATAACCAAAAGAGAAAGTTTACAATGTGTTTTTGTTTTGATAGACAGCCGTTTAGAGCCCCAGGGAATTGATATAGAATTTTGCTATTGGTTAGGTGAAAAACAGATACCTTTTTCGTTGATTTTCACCAAAGCTGACAAACAGGGCATGACAACCACCCAGAAAAATGTAGCTGCCTTTAAGAAAAAATTAGGTGAGTTTTTCGAAGAGATCCCTGCCACCTTTATTTCCTCTGCCGAAAAAGGAACCGGAAAAGATGAAGTGCTGAATTTCATTTATGAGGTGAATAAAGATTTTGTTGTGCCAACAGATTATAAAAAGTTTTAACCGGCTTATTGGTTCATTGGCCATTAGTTCATTGGTCAATAGTCCATAGTCGATAGTTGAATTTGCTATCAACCATGAGCCATCACACCATTAACCAAAATAACAAATTAACCAGTTAACCGATTTATGCAGTTAACCCTTTCCAATAAATGAAAAAATACTTTTCACTCGTATTATTCGCCCACTCTGTTTTTGCGCTGCCATTTGCCATGATTGGTTTCTTTTTGGGCGTAACCACAACAGAAAACCCATTTTCCTGGTATAAACTGATTTTAGTTTTGCTTTGTATGGTTTTTGCCAGAAACTCGGCCATGGCTTTTAACCGCTATCTGGACAGAAATATTGATGCGAAAAATCCACGCACCAAAATGCGCGATATCCCTGCAGGTAAAGTTTCGGCAAACGAAGCGCTGATTTTCGTAATTGCCAATTGTGTACTTTTCGCCATTACCACCTACTTTATCAATCCACTTTGTTTCTATCTGTCGCCAGTAGCTTTGTTTGTAGTTTTGTTTTATAGCTACACCAAAAGATTTACGGCGCTATGCCATTTGGTATTGGGCTTAGGCCTGGCGCTTGCTCCTATCGGCGCTTACATTGCCGTAACCGGACATTTCGCCTTGGTTCCTGTGCTTTACTCCTTAACCGTATTTTTCTGGGTAAGTGGATTTGATATTATATACGCATTACAGGATGAAGAATTTGACCGGGAAGAAAAATTACATTCCATCCCATCGGCACTTGGCATTAAAAATGCTTTGAATGTTTCGGTGCTGTTGCATATACTCTCGGCTACCTGTGTTATTTTGCCTGTGTTTTTCACCTCCTTTAGCTGGGTTTATTACGTAGGTATCGTGTTTTTCTGTTCGATGTTGATTTATCAGCACTTATTGGTAAAACCAAATGATATCAGCAAAGTAAACAGGGCGTTTCAAACCTTAAATGGTTATGCATCGGTAGTATTTGCGATATGCTTTTTAATAGATGCGTATTTGAGACATAAATAAAAAATGAGAGAATGATTAAATTTTGAATGAGAGAATATGGCATTGCGTCTTAAACCATTCACTAATTCAATCCTTCCAACATTCAATAATTAACTATGATGATAACTAAGAAACCTAGAACATATATTCCACAGGAACTAAACATTACCTGGGAAAATTTAGAACCACTTTTTACCGAACTGCAAAACCGCGAAATAACCAACACCGCTGAGTTAGAGCACTGGTTAAAAGACCGCTCGGAGCTTGAAGCCGCTTTAGAAGAAGATTTTGCCTGGAGGTATATTAAAATGAGTTGCGATACCGCAAATGAAGAACTGGTTAAAAACTTTCAATATTTTGCGACTGAAATAGAACCGAAAATTTCTCCATTTGCCAACGAATTGAACAAAAAATTTGTTGAAAGTCCTTTTATGAATGACCTGGACAAAGAAAAATATTTTGTTTACAGCCGTGCGATTAAAAAAGCATTAGAGCTTTACCGCGACGAGAATATTGAGCTGTTTACCGAATTGCAGGTGAAACAACAAAAATACCAGGGTATTACAGGCGCCATGAGTGTTGAGCTAAGTGGCCAGGAATATACTTTGGAGCAAGCCTCGATCTTTATCAAAGATTTAAACCGCGAGGTACGCGAAAATGCATGGAAAACGATTCAACAACGCCGCTTGATTGATAAAGATGATTTAAACGTGTTGTTTGATGAACTGATTAAACTGCGTAATCAGGTTGCCTTAAATGCAGGTTTTGAAAACTACCGCGATTACATGTTCCAGGCTTTAGGCCGTTTCGATTATACCCCACAAGACTGTTACGATTTTGCCAATGCTATTGAAAAAGAAATCGTACCGATTTTAAAAGAGCAGGCCGAAAAACGCCGGGATGCTTTAGGACTAGAAGTATTAAAGCCTTGGGATTTAGAAGTAAGCATTAGTGGCAAACCAGCTTTGAAACCTTTTAACAACGGCGAAGAACTGATTGATAAAAGTATTGCCTGCTTTAATGCCATTGATGAAAAGTTAGGCTCAAAATTGGCAACCATGAAAGCCAATAACCTTTTTGATGTAGAGAGCAGAAAGGGTAAAGCGCCAGGTGGTTACAATTACCCATTGGCTGAAACCGGAGCCCCGTTTATCTTCATGAATTCGGCAAATTCGTTACGCGATTTAACCACAATGGTTCACGAAGGAGGCCATGCGGTACATACTTTTTTAACCGCAGATTTAGAATTAAACGATTTTAAACATTGCCCTTCTGAAGTTGCTGAACTCGCATCTATGAGTATGGAACTTATCTCTATGGATAACTGGGATGTTTATTTCGACAACGAAGAAGATTTAAACCGCGCTAAAAAAGAACAGTTGGCCGATGTTTTGAAAACTTTACCATGGGTTGCTGTAATTGATCAGTTTCAGCACTGGATTTACACCAACCCGGACCATACTGCAGCTGACCGTGAAGAAACTTTTAAGCAGATTTTTAACCGTTTTGGCGCTGGTTTTGCCGATTGGACAGATTTAGAACAACAATTTGGAAATGGCTGGCAAAAACAACTGCATTTATTCGAAGTTCCGTTTTACTATATTGAGTATGCAATTGCCCAGTTAGGTGCCATTGCTGTTTGGAAAAATTACAAAGAAAATCCAGAAAAGGCTTTGGAGCAATATTTGGCAGCACTTTCATTAGGTTACACCAAACCAATGAACGAAATATATGAAACCGCAGGAATTAAATTTGATTTCAGTGCAGAATATGTAAAAGAACTGGCAAGTTTTGTAAAAACAGAACTGGAAAAACTGGGATAAGGAAAGGTGGAAGGTTGTAAGGCTTTTCCACTCAATAGTACATAAATAAGGTCGTGGCATTTTGCCACGACTTTTTTTGCTTTTATGAACCACAGATAAAAAGGATGAACACAGATCAATGCTGGTTCTGGTCTTGATGTCTTTATCTGGTCTTAGCGTCTCCAATGCTATTAAGTTAAGGGTTTTTGGATTTTGAGATAGTTTTTTTTAGTATATTTATATACAATCAAAAAAGATACATGAGTTTAATTTCCAGCAATATTTCCAAGGAGAAACATATCGTTTCTCCTAAAAAAAACATGTGATTTTATTCAAAAAAATCCGACCCCTGAGAAGTATATTACCAAAGCAAAGTTTTTCATC
>NZ_CAKKMS010000012.1 GCF_918698245.1 Pedobacter sp. Bi126
CAGCAGCAATGTTGAAGGGTTTTCTTCGTTTAAAAGCATTTTATAGCCATGCCTATCTTGTTTTCACCATTAAGGAGTTAAGATGGGTTAAGGCACTGCTCCCGCTGATTATGCTGATCTCCGCTGAGTTTTTACACCTTCCGTCCCAGGTTCAATAGCCGTGATGGCAGCGGAAATCCCTTTTGGGCAGCGGTAGATTGTCTATCCCAAGGGTTTCCAAAAAGGATTGCAGCGTACAGCAGGACGGAACCGAACCTATATGTTACTGTTACTGCGCTCCTAATAACAAACCGAAGAGTAAGCGCTCTATATTTCTTCCATAAACGCTTTGTGTACAATAAATAAAACCATTTGTGCCATTGTTGATAATTTTAGCCACATTTAAAACTGATTTAGCGCTAAATATGTTAATATCACAAGGTTTGCCACAATATTTGGTTATCTTTGTTTTTAACAAAAATATAAGTATAAGTAATGAGTTTTTTTGCAGATAAAAGAAGGGAAGTAATGTTGCATATTGAAAAATATATGCTGGAGTCGATGGGAACTTATTTGAAACCAATCGATACCAACTGGCAACCTTCTGATTTTTTACCAGATTCTACTAGTGAAACATTTTATCAAGATGTAAGAATTTTGAGGGATAACGCAAAAGATCTTTCTTACGATTTAGTGGCCGTTTTAATTGGCGATACCATTACTGAAGAAGCTTTACCAACATACGAATCGTGGTTAGCCATGGTTGATGGACATAGTAGGGACGAAGAAGGTGGCTGGATGAAATGGGTTCGCCATTGGACTGCAGAAGAAAATCGTCATGGTGATTTGTTAAATAAATATTTATACCTATCAGGCCGTGTAGATATGCGCCAAATGGAAATTTCTACACAGTATCTTATTGCTGATGGTTTCGATATTGGTACCGGGCATGATCCATACCGTAACTTTATCTACACTTCTTTTCAAGAATTGGCTACCAATGTATCGCACAGAAGAGTAGCTTCTTTGGCTAAAAAAGATGGTGATACGTTATTATCTAGAATGTGTGGTGTAATTGCGTCAGACGAGGCCAGACATGCAAAAGCTTATAAAGATTTCATGAACCGTATTTTTGAGGTTGATCCTAATGAAGCAATGTTGGCTTTCGAAGATATGATGCGTAAGAAAATTGTAATGCCAGCCCATTTCTTACGTGAGGTAGGTTTGAAAATTGGCCAAACATTTGGTCACTTTACAGATGCTGCGCAACGTTTAGGTGTTTATACTGCGGTTGATTATGTTGAAATTATGCAACAGTTGATTGAAGACTGGAAAATTGAGGGTATGCGCGATTTAAATGAAGCTGGTGAAAAAGCCCGTGATTATATTATGGCTTTACCTTCACGTTTATTACGTGTTGCCGAGCGAATGAAAAACCCTACTATAGACTATAAATTTACCTGGATTGCTGGTTAGATTTTTGAATCTTTAGTTAATAAAATTATATGAGCCCTTATCAAATCGATAAGGGCTTTTTTATTACATGTTTCTTCTGTATTGGCCACCAACTTCGTAAAGCGCCTTGCTGATCTGGCCCAATGAACATACCTTACAAACCTCCATGAGCTGTTCGAAGATGTTGTCGCCGGCAATAGCCGATTTTTGAAGTTGTTTCAAGAGATCTGGAGCACGATCTGCATTTCGGTCCTGGAATTTTTGTAATGCCGAAATCTGATATTGTTTTTCGTCTTCTGTAGCGCGGATTACCTCACCAGGAACAATAGTAGGTGAACCATTCTTGTTTAAAAAGGTATTTACGCCTACAATAGGATATTCGCCTGTATGTTTAAGCGTTTCGTAATACAGACTTTCTTCCTGAATTTTTCCGCGCTGGTACATCGTTTCCATCGCACCCAATACCCCACCACGATCGTTGATGCGTTTAAATTCGGCAAGTACAGCATCTTCTACCAGATCAGTTAATTCTTCGATGACGAAAGCACCTTGTAAAGGATTTTCATTCTTTGCTAGCCCCAATTCTCTGTTGATAATCAATTGGATCGCCATAGCCCTTCTTACAGATTCTTCTGTAGGCGTTGTAATGGCTTCATCATAAGCATTGGTATGTAACGAATTACAGTTGTCGTAAATGGCATAAAGGGCCTGTAAAGTCGTACGGATATCATTAAAATCAATTTCCTGTGCATGTAACGAACGGCCAGAAGTTTGGATGTGGTATTTAAGCTTCTGCGAGCGGTCATTTCCCTTGTATTTATTCTTGATGGCTTTGGCCCAAATTCTTCTGGCTACGCGACCGATAACGGCGTACTCCGGATCGATTCCATTAGAGAAGAAGAAAGACAGGTTAGGGGCAAAATCATCGATGTGCATGCCTCTGCTCAAATAATATTCTACAAAGGTAAATCCATTGCTTAAAGTGAAGGCCAGCTGGGAAATTGGATTAGCACCTGCTTCTGCAATATGATAGCCCGAAATGGATACCGAGTAGAAGTTCCTCACTTTTTCCTCTATGAAATATTTCTGGATATCGCCCATCATCCTCAAGGCAAATTCTGTAGAAAATATACAGGTATTTTGTGCCTGATCTTCCTTTAAAATATCAGCCTGAACGGTTCCCCTAACTGAGTTAATGGCTTTAGCCCTGATCTGGGCATAAATATCGGCAGGTAAAACCTGATCTCCTGTAAGGCCCAAAAGCATTAAACCTAAGCCATTGTTTCCTTCTGGTAATGCGCCATTATAGGTTGGCCTCGGTATATTTTTTGCTTTATAGATTGCATCAATTTTAGCTTCAACTTCCTTAGTTAAATCGTTTTCGATAATGTATTTTTCGCATTGCTGATCGATTGCTGCATTCATGAAAAAGCCCAGTAACATCGGAGCAGGACCGTTAATGGTCATGGATACCGAAGTGGATGGGGCACAAAGATCAAAACCCGAATAGAGTTTTTTAGCATCGTCCAAAGTGGCAATACTTACACCCGAGTTTCCGATTTTGCCATAAATATCAGGACGAATGTGCGGATCTTCTCCATAAAGGGTAACAGAATCAAAGGCAGTAGATAAGCGGTGTGCGGGCTGACCTAAAGAAACATAATGAAAACGTTTATTGGTTCTTTCAGGCCCACCTTCCCCAGCAAACATCCGTGTCGGATCTTCGCCTTCTCTTTTTAACGGAAATACACCTGCTGCATAAGGAAATTCGCCTGGAAGATTTTCGGTTAGCAACCATCTTAAAATATCACCCCAATCTTCATATCTTGGCAAAGACACTTTAGGGATATTCAGTTTTGAAAGTGATTCGTAAAATAAAGGTTGTTTAATCTCTTTATCGCGGACTTTATAAATGAAAAACTCTTCTTTGTAAGCTCTTTTGGTATCTGGCCATTGGCGCAATAAACGCCTGCATTCGCCATCTAATTGTTCCTCGAAGAAAGAGTATGTTGCATTTAAGCTTTTTAACACCCCGTCCGGCGGAGACCCTCGTAGGAAGGGGGAATTAATATCACCGGCCAAATCGATTACACCTTTCAATTGATACATTTTCCGGGCAATGGTAGCCTGTTTATCTACCCATTCGTTATACATCTGACTCGATTCGGCAATTTCTGCCAGGTAACGGATGCGATCGGGTGGTATGATATAAATCTTCTCTGATTGGTCGGAAGTGAGTTCCATTTTAGCCTTGAAATCGGTTCCGGTTTTTACCTTAATTTGCTCCATTAATGCCACAAAGAGGTTATTCATTCCCGGATCGTTAAATTGCGATGCCATGGTTCCATAAACAGGAATTTCATCATCTTTCGCATCAAAAATATTGTGGTTGCGTTTGTATTGTTTGCGCACATCTCTCAGTGCATCTAATGCACCTCTTTTATCAAATTTGTTAATGGCTACCAGATCAGCGAAATCTAACATGTCGATTTTCTCCAACTGTGTAGCTGCACCAAATTCAGGGGTCATTACGTATAGGGAAACATCACAGTGTTCGGTAATTTCGGTATCCGACTGGCCAATTCCAGAGGTTTCTACAATAATTAAATCGTAACCTGCGGCTTTGCAGATATCGATACTTTCCTGAACGTTTTTGGATAGTGCAAGGTTGGCCTGCCGGGTGGCTAAAGAACGCATGTAAACCCTCGGGTTATTGATAGCATTCATTCGGATACGATCGCCCAATAAAGCGCCGCCTGTTTTTCTTTTGGAAGGATCGACAGAGATAATCGCTAATGTTTTATCTTTCACTTCTACCAGGAAACGGCGGACAAGCTCATCTACCAGTGATGATTTTCCGGCTCCGCCCGTTCCGGTGATGCCTAAAATAGGAGCGGTGTTGTTTTTGGATAATTTTTTTAATTCATCTACAAATTTCTGTGCCCCTTCGGGATCATTTTCTGCAACGGTAATGGCCCCGGCAATGGCTTTAATATCTTTTGTAGGAATAGTTTCGAGCTCGTTAGTGATGCTGGCTTTAGTGATGAAATCGGTTTTGATCAGCATATCGTTGATCATGCCCTGCAAACCCATCTTACGGCCATCATCTGGAGAGTAAATTTTAGAAATTCCATAAGCCTGGAGTTCTTCTATCTCTGAAGGTAAAATTACGCCACCGCCACCTGCAAATATTTTAATGTGGCCTGATCCTCTTTCTTGCAAGAGATCATACATGTATTTAAAGTATTCAATGTGCCCGCCTTGATAGGAAGTCATTGCAATGCCCTGAACATCTTCCTGAATGGCACAGTTTACCACTTCATCAACCGATCTGTTATGGCCAAGATGGATGACTTCAGCTCCTGAAGATTGGAGGATACGGCGCATAATATTAATGGTTGCATCGTGTCCATCAAAAAGGGAAGCGGCAGTTACAAAACGGATTTTATTTTTGGGCTTATATATTTCTACTTGTTGCATATGATAGGATTTAAAGGATCAGTATGCTCAAATAACCGATCCTTGTCCAAATATATTTGGTATGCAAATGTACTAAAATAAGGAGTTTAAACAGCGAATACCCTATACCGTTATGGCTTTTGGAATTACAATGAATAGCCGTTATTGTCGTAAATGGCAAACTCCCTCGTACCATAGTCAAAATTTCGAGTGGGTAACAGATTTCACATTGATCTTTTAAACTTTTCCAGAGTGTAGTTACCTCGTTTGTATTGATGTAAAGCGAACCGCTCATAATTGATTTAGGGATATTGCGATGCTTGTTTGGAGAACAAAACATAATTTCGATCTCATCTTTTCGGAGGGTTAACCAACTCAGATCGTCAAGTTTTACATCACAAGTGAAGTTTAATACTTCTGTATAAACTTTAGTGTTGCTTGCATATCATGCGATTCGAGCATGGGTGTAAGTTTGGTTGCGATGTATGTTGACATGATCTAAAATAAAGAAAGTAAGAAATTTAGCAAGTTATCGTCATTTTGAGTTTGAATTATGTATAAAATCAATATTGATGAATGAGAACCTGATGTATATGCCTACCTCAAGCTACCGTCATTTCGAGCGGAGTGTAGCGGAGTCGAGAAATCTATGATGATAGATCTCTCCATTCCACTGCGTTCCAGTCGAGATGACGACTTCATTAAAGCAAAAAAACTATGCTGGTGGGCATAGTTTTTTTGTAAATTATTTATTGGTGATTTCGGTGATTGGCTCCCCGACGGTTCCGTTTGGCATTTGAATATGTAGCAAAGCCGCTAAGGTTGGTGCAATATCAGTCATGTAATGTGTTTTATTAGATGCTCCGGCTTTGATTCCCCAGCCCATAAAAACCAATGGAATGTGCGAATCGTATGGGTTCCAGTTTCCGTGTGTGGTACCTGTGCTGCCACCGTTAAACCAGTTTGGTTGTAAAACATAGTAGATATCGCCGCTTCTGCGGGCATTGTATCCATTGGTAATCATCATTTTCTGGATTTCCTGAAGTGTGCTTTGCGATATTTTAGCAATATCAACTGCATTTTGGAAACCGTCTAATCTTTTTAAGAATTCTACAGATGCCGATTTAATTACATCGAAACTTACATCACCTTTATCGGTTTTATCATGATCGAAAATGATCTGATTGTTCTGAGATTTTAAAACCACATTGTTTACTTTAAATTTATCATTTAAGTAAGCATTTAATTTGTTTGCGATGTCACGGTCACTCACTACGCCTGAAGGCATTTTATTTTCTTGCATAAAGCCTGGTACATGCGCAGCACCATGATCGGCAGTTAGAAATACCGTGTAATTTCCTTTACCTACTTTTTTATCCAGGTAGTTGAAAAACGCTTCGAAATCTTTATCCAAACGTAAATAAGTATCTTCTGCTTCCACTGAGTTCGGACCATAAGCATGACCAACATAATCAGTAGATGAGCAACTTACAGCTAAGAAATCGGTAATGTTATCTTGTCCTAAATCTTCAGAAAGGATCGCTAATTTGGCAAGATCTAACGTGATGGTATTACCATAAGGCGTGCTTCTGATGACATCGAAATTTTTATCAATATTTTGGGTGAGCTGATGAGGGAATGTGCTCGATTTGCCTTCGTATGCTTTCTCATCTGCTGTGCTATTAACATAGGTATTCATTGGATACAATGTTTCCCAGTTTTTTGCATAGAACTTGTTTGCCAATTTCAATTTATTGTAATCGGCAATCCATGTTGGTACTTCTTTCATGTAATAAGTACTGGTAATCCAGTTTCCGGTGCTACCCTGATACCAATATGCTGCATTTGCCGCGTGGCCGGCAGGAAGGATCGAACCCCTGTCTTTTAATGAAATACCAATTACTTTACCTCTAAAATTGGTAGCTAACCTCAGTTCATCGGTAATGGTAGTGGTTAGCATATTTTTTGGCGACATATTTCCTTCAGAAGATGGTGTACTCCCAACAGTAGATACAGAAGAATCTTCTGTACAGTATACATTCTTTTTGGTTTCAGGATCGTACCAGTCATTACCGATAATACCATGTACAGCCGGAACAGAGCCTGTGTAGATACATGTGTGGCCACAGGCAGTATAAGTTGGTGTATAAGGAATAAAAGTATTTTCTACAGAAAAACCTTCATTAATTAATCTTTTAAAGCCACCATTGGTATAGCGGTTATAGTAGCGATATAAATAATCCCAACGCATTTGATCAACCACTAAACCAACCACCAATTTAGGACGGGCCACCTCGGTAGGGAATGCTTTAGGTTGTGCTGTGGAAGGTTTTTTAGTTTGGGCTGAGGTGATTGCGATCGAAAAAATAGAAATGGAAAAGATTAGACAGGATATTTTCTTCATTGTGTTTTAGTTAAAAGGCTAAAGTAATAACTTTTAAGTGAAGATATTTTGAAGTTTATGTAAAGATTTAGAAACTAATGCAAATTACACGCTAATCTATGTATGTAGGATTAATTATGCGCAAACGTTTGCCTTATTGATACGAGTCAAAAAGAGGTTAATTGGTTTGATACTTTGATTTTGAAGTTTTAAAATTATTCAAATGAGGTTAGCTATCTCATTTTTAGGGTGTTAATGAATTGTTTGAAGCTCAGAAGGGCACTCAATCGTTTGTGTAGACAAAAAAAAATAACAGCATTGTTTAATTGGTAGTTTTAATAATCAATTATAAATTAATACCTAACCTTAAAAAACTATGAAACCATTTACTACTTTTTCCTTGTCGTTACCGGCTTGGATTATCTTGTTATTTAGCATTCTGTCTTGTCAGAAAAACATTATTGCTGAAAATCCCCAATTATCGATACCCAAAAAGAGTTCGGTAAATACAGCTCTTGTAAGCGGAGAAAATGCTGCTCCGTCAGAACATTTATATTTTTCTTTTCCTTCTGATGCTATTGCTAAACTACATAAAATAAAAATTACACAATCTGCCTATGCCGAATATTTTTCTGTTCATAATTATTCTGGCGGCTATGCAGGCTTACAGCAAACACCTGATAATTCTTTTGGAACACCAAACATTCTTATATCCTCATTGTGGGATCCAAATACTTCTGGGGGGATCTATTCTGAAGTGGCTTATACCGGTGCACAAACCATTAGCAGTAGATTCGGGGGAGAGGGTGATGGATATAAAACAATTAATCCCTACCAATGGGCACTTAATACCTGGTATAATATAGCCTTAAGGGCGTGGAAACGAGATGGAAAGCTATATATAGGTACTTTCATCCAAAATCAATCGAGTGGTGTTTGGTTTCATACCAGTACATTGGCTATTCCTGAGCGCACTACTTTCCTGGGGTCGAGTAACGATGCATTCTTAGAAAACTGGGTTGGAACTAATCCTGATTATGACGGAAGGTATGTTAGAAAAGCATTTTTTAAGGATTGTTGGAATTTAAATACAAGCAATACATGGGAAAAACATACCAGTAGAAGTTTTAGTGCCAATGCAGGAGATGAGGGTAGAAATGGGATTTACGATAGGGCTTTTAATTCAGGCTATGATACTACTGAAGATGCTTATTTTATGGAACATGGAGGAAATACCCAGCCGAGTGCCGGTTTTGGTACAGGAAGAACGTTAAGTCTTCCGGCACAAAGCAATCAGGGTACTACACCAACATTAACCATTGGTGAGGTACAATCTGCAACGGCTGTTGCCAATGGTAATACGGTTACGGTAAACTGGATAAATAATCAGCTAAAAAGCCCTCAGCTTTCTTCAAAAATTGAATTATTGAATTCATCAGGTACTGTAGTTAATACTGTAAATGAAGTATTGCCGCAAAAAAGATCTGTGACGATTACCAGCAGCCTAGGCACAGGTACTTATTCAGTTAGAATTACCCTTACCGATATTTTTAACCAGAATTCAACCCCGTTAACAGTGCCGGTTACCAATGGTATTTCGGGAAGTACCTGGTATAAGATAAAAAACGCGTCGAGTGGGCTTTATCTCGCCATAGAAAATAACAGTACCGCTAATAGCGCCTTTTTAGTTCAAAGTACCAGTGCCACCGGAAATGGTCAAAAATGGAAGTTTAACACACAGGGAACAAGTTATATTGTTGTTAATGCCAATAGCAATAAAGCACTGGATATTGCAGGAGGCGTGCAGGCATTAAATGGAAATATCATTCAGTACACCATTACCAATGGGGCAAATCAAAATTGGAATTTAATTCCTGTTGGCGCTAATAAATATGTAATCCAAAGTAATCTTGCTAATCATTATGTTCTAGACAATCCAGGTAGTAGTACAAGCAGTGGTACTAAGATTGTGCAGTATAGTATGAATGGTAGTGCTGGATCATCAAATCAGCAATGGCTTTTAGAAGCACAGTAATTTATATAAGCAAAGGAGATAAATGTTGTTTATCTCCTTTGCTTATATCGCTTCGGCTACTACAAATGTACTTCCTCCAATAAAAACCAAATCTTTTGGATCTGCGTATTGAACGGCCTTTTCTTTTGCCTCGATTACCGATGCATAACTGTTTCCATTTAAATTAAATGTTGCAGCCTGTTCTTTAAGTTCATCTGCTGCTAAACCACGTTCTAAGTCTGGTTTGCAGAAATAGTAAGTAGCATTTTTAGGCATCAGGGATAAAACTTTCGAAATATCTTTGTCCTTAACCATTCCAAAAACAATGTGCAGGTTTTGGTAAGGAGTTTGGGCGATGTTTTTAATTACCTCGGCAATGCCAGCTTCATTATGGCCGGTATCGCAAATAACCAAAGGATTTTTACCCAAAGTCTGCCAACGTCCTTGTAAACCGGTTTGCTTTTTAACCTGGCTTATTCCTTTGTAAATCGCTTCCTGATCGATTTTAATTTCCGTTTTCTCGTTAAGTACAGCGAGGGTTTTTAAAACGGTTAAAATGTTTTTGTGCTGGTAAACGCCGGTAAGATCGCTTTGAAGATCCTTGTATTTAATTTCACTATTCTGATAAACAGATAGGGAAAGCATATTGTTCCTGATCTTAAAATCCTGAGCCCTTAACTCCGCATCAGCAAAAACAATCTGAGCACCTACTTCTTTTGCCTTACTGACAAAAACTGGAGCCAATTCTGCTTGTGTTTCGCCGATTACAGCCGGAATGTTCCTTTTAATGATACCCGCCTTTTCACGAGCGATTTCGGTTAGCGTATTGCCCAACATATTCATGTGATCAAGGCTGATATTAGTGATGACCGAAATTTGCGGTGTAATGATATTGGTCGAATCTAACCTTCCACCTAAACCCACCTCAATTATGGCCACATCAACTTTATGTTTGGCAAAATGATCAAATGCAAGGGCCACAGTGACTTCGAAAAATGAAGGCTCGGTTTTTTCGATGAGTTTTTGCTGTTCTTTTACAAATGACACCACTTCAGTTTTGCTGATCATTTTTCCATTGATGCGGATGCGTTCGCGGAAATCTTTTAAATGGGGAGAGGTGTACAATCCTGTTTTATATCCTTGCGATTGCAGTACCGAAGCCAGCATGTGTGAGGTAGAACCCTTTCCATTTGTACCCGCCACATGGATACTTTTAAACTTATCCTGCGGATTATCCAAAGCTTCACAAAGAATGATGGTATTGGTTAAATCTTTTTTGAAAGCAGATGCGCCAACGCGGGTAAACATGGGGAGTTTACTGTATAAAAAATCAAGCGTTTGTTGGTAGTTCATAATATGTGCCAAATATAAGTTGACTGGAGTTATTATGGAACGAAATAAGCAGATTTTATTAAAACTGGTATTTCTAAGTTTTTAATATTAAAGTTAGGTGATTACTTTAAAAGTGTTTAGTAGCGATTTAGTTTGTAAGGTTATGTTGTTATATTTGCAGGTATCTAACGGTCTCAATAATAGTGATTAATAAATTTAGTCTAATCCTTTTCGTGCTCTTAGCTTGCTTTTTTAAACTTGCAGCTCAAACTTTTTATGTAAGTTCTATGGATTATTCTAAGGGAGCAAGCGACCTTTATAAAGTTGAATTTACAAGCGAAGGGGTAAAATCTACAAAAATAGTCGGATGCTCACCTGGTGATCAGTATTTTTCGATCGCTATGAACAGGAATAATTTATTTTGGTTCAGAAATTCAGAAATATACACTGCGGATGTAAAAGAGAACAGTATTGAAAATTGCAGGCGTTTATTTTTAGGTATGTCTGGCTCAAATTCACTTACCCTTGGAGCGGATAATAAGTTATATTATTGTTCTGGTTATTTATTCAATACAGATATTAATACAGGAAAATCAGAAGCCTTAGGTTTACTGAATTATTCACCCACAGGAGATGTCTGTTTTTATAAAAAAGATCTTTATATGGCAGCATATCAAGGGATAGTGAAGATTAATGTTAAAGAACCTAATAAAAGTACCCTTCATATTCCATTGCCTGCAAATTTACCCCTTTATGGGATCGTTAGTGTTTCAACTGGCCTCAGAAAAAACACAGTTTATGGATTGGCAAATTCTGGTGCTCAAACCAATATTATCGAATTTGATATAGAAAATCAAAAAATGGTTGGTGTGGTAGGGACGCTTCCTTATAATATTCTAGATGCCGCAAGTATGGTTGAAGATGGGAGCATTATTGGGATAGAATTTGATCATGTAGATATAAACCAAGATTGTACTTTGGGAAACACAGCCAATGTAGATGTTATTACCGCGCCTCATATTGAAGATTTTACCTATACTTTAAATGGTGTTACCAATGCAACAGGTAAGTTTACCGGCTTATCCAAAGGTCAATATACACTTTCCATCATCTCTGCATCCGATTCCTATACCACGACAGTTGATGTTCCTGAGGTTAATTTGATAAAACCTATTTATAGCTGGCAGATCAAAAATCAGCTTTGCGAAACCCTTGGTGAAATTACTTTTAATACTCCTGAACAAAACAGCAGTTATCAAATTAGATACAATGGGAAGTTGTATCCTTTAAATAGTACATTCTCTAATTTAATAAGTGGTAATACGAATCACTTTGAAATTGTAAATAAATATGCATGCAAGGTTGATGAACAGGATCTTATTGTCGGACGGGATAAATGTAAAATCCAATTCTATAAGGCTGAGGTAAAACAACAATGTGATGTTTTTCACAAAGGAATAATTAGTATTTTAACAAAGCCACATGTAGCAGCTTATACTTATATCTTAAATAATGATTTAAGCAATACCACCGGAACATTCAAAAATTTAATTCCTGGGCCCTATCATATTAAAATTATTTCTGATGAAGATGAATTAGAAACTGACATAATTGTGCCAGATTACAAGCAACTACAACCAGAATTTTCTTTTGCTAAAATAAATCCTGATTGTGCCGCTAAAGGAAATATTCAGTTTAATGCTTTTGCCGGTAGTAATGATTATAGGATAAAATTTAAAAATGATGTTTTGCCCTATAATCATCAATTCACTAACTTGGAGATAGGCAACTATCATTTTGTTGTGCTGAATAAAGAGAGCTGTTTAATTGATGAGTTTGATGTAGAATTGGTTTACGAACCTTGTCCGGTTATTATCAATAGTGTCGAGATGTTTGCCGAATGTAACGTTCTTGGAAAAGGCTTTATAAAAGTTAATTGCCCACCAATTCCAGAAACTTATACATTTACACTTAATAATTCAGTATCAAATAATACCGGTGTTTTTAATATGCTTGATCCTGGTACTTACACAATTGAGGTTAAAGCATCTGGTGGTGCGCCAGCAACATATAGGACTATTGAAGTACCTGATTATTCTCTAACTAAACCGCTTACAAAGATTAATGCTAAGAATCCTGCTTGCGATCTGAAGGGAGAAATATCATTTTCAATAGGTAGTAATTCATCTGATTATAATGTGAAATATAAAGGGCTTGTTTATCCGGGCAACCACATTTTTTCAGATTTAATTGAAGGAGATTACAGTTTTACCATTTTAAAGCTTAATGGCTGTATTATTGATGAATTAAATAAAAAGCTAGTATACGAACCTTGTCCAGTTATTATCAATAGTATCGAGATGCTTGCCGAATGTAATGTTCTTGGAAAAGGCTTTATAAAAGTTAATTGCCCACCAATTCCAGAAACTTATACATTTACACTTAATAATTCAGTATCAAATAATACCGGTGTTTTTAATATGCTTGATCCTGGTACTTACACAATTGTGGTTAAAGCATCTGGTGGTGCGCCAGCAGCATATAGGTCTATTGAAGTACCTGATTATTCTTTAACTAAACCGCTTACAAAGATTAATGCTAAGAATCCTGCTTGCGATCTGAAGGGAGAAATATCATTTTCAATAGGTAGTAATTCATCTGATTATAATGTGAAATATAAAGGACTAGTTTATCCTGGCAACCACATTTTTTCGGATTTAATTGAAGGAGATTACAGTTTTACCATTTTAAAACTTAACGGCTGTATTGTTGATGAATTAAATAAAAAGCTAGTATACGAACCCTGTCCAATTGTTATCAATAGTATCGAGATGCTTGCCGAATGTAATGTTCTTGGAAAAGGCTTTATAAAAGTTAATTCTCCAGCAATTCCAGAAACCTATACATTCACACTTAATAATTCAACATCTAATAATACAGGTGTTTTTAATATGCTTAGTCCGGGTAGCTACGATATTGAAGTAAAAGCATCTGGTGGTGCACCAGCAGAATATAGAACTGTTGTGGTTCCAGATTACTCGTTAACAAAACCCCATTCGATTGTTAATGCTAAAAACCCTGTTTGCGATTTAACTGGGGAAATCTCATTTTCTATTGGTAACCGTTCAGCTGATTATAACCTCAAGTATAATGGAGTAGTTTATCCAGGTAATTACGTTTTTTCGGGTTTGTACGAAGGTAAATACACCTTTTCGATTCTCAAACTTAATGGCTGTATTGTAGATGAGCTAGATGTTTCTTTAGAAACAGAAGCCTGTAACGACATTTCATTTCCGAATGCTTTCAGCCCCAATTCGGATAATATAAATGACGATTTTAAAGCGAAAGAGGGAAGTAGGGCTTTTAATTTTCAGATGCAAATTTTCGATAGAAGGGGAGTAGTTATCTTTTCTTCAAATAAATTATATGACGCTTGGAATGGTGATTATAAAGGACAGCCAGTTCCCGTAGGAGTCTATTTTTGGGTGGCATCGTTTACAACTCAGGAAAATAAAAGAATAATTAAAAAGGGATCGGTTACCTTGATTCGATAGCCCGTTAAACTATGTTGATTAATTACTTATGCGAAGTAATTTGTTATGGTGTTGGATGTGCTGTCAGATGTTACCATCTGACCGATAATCAGGTTATAATTGGTAATAATTGTTTGTCGAAAATTTTGAGGAGATAAGTCTTCTGTCAGATAGTAATATCTGACAGCACAATAAATGATAACAAAAAAATGGTCTGTGAAGACACAGACCATAGATATTTTTTATTTCACTTTAAAGTTGAACATTACAATCCCGGTTTGTACATCGGGTGCTGATTCTAATTTGTTTAAGCTCGCACCTAATACCGCCTGTTCACATTTCCGCCAAAGTGCTAAATCAGATAGAGTAGTGCCTTTTGCACCTGCACGGGCCTGAACCACTTTACCATTTTTATCTACGCGGATTTGAACGGCGATTTTTCCTGCGCTTTGTCCATCATCCTGAATTCTAGGGATATCGATGAATTTTCTGCTGGCTAATGATAACTGTACATTGCCATTTCCAGAACCACCTTCTCCATAATTTGATGCCAATGGATCACCATCTTTATCACCTTGGTTTCCTGGTGTTTTTCCAGTCCCATCTCCCTGACCCTGACCAGTATTTTTTTTGCCTTTGTAAAGCGCGTTTTGATTAATCACTGGTTTAGACGGCTTATCTTCAGTTACCGGAGTTGGTGCCGCAGTAGTCGGTTTTGTAGGTTTAGTATTTACGGCAATGGCATCTTCCGTATTTTGTGTCTGGATTTCCTTTTCAGTATTTTCGGTAGCGGTAGTTGGGGTCACTTTTTCTTCTGGTGTTACCTTATCAGGCGCTTTACCATTGGCGTTTGGATCAGCCGATGGTTCTTCAATGCTGGTATAATCATCGCCCATTCCTTCTGCAGAAGTTCCATAATTTACAACCATACCACCCATACCCACTTCTTCAGGTGGCTGGAACGAGCCAATCACGATAAAAAAGCTGATCAATAACAAAAATCCCATAATTCCGCTTGCTATGGCAATGGCCTTAGGGTAATTATTTTCCTCGTTAGGTACGTTTTGTGCTTTGTAGTTCATTATTTTTTAGGCTCAACGGCTACAACAAGTTTTAATTTTAATTTATTGGCAATATCGTTTACAACAAATCCATCCTGATAAGTCACGTTACGCGATACATATAAAAGAATGGTCATATCTGGTGCCAATTTTTGATATGATGCCAATGTTGGTTCTAATTCTTCAATGCTAACTGGTTTTTTTTCAACGAAATATTTAAGGTTTTCGTCTATCGTAACGGTAACTGCTTTCTTGGCGGTAGATTGCTGTCCGCTTGATGATTGTGGCAACAGCAATTTAACCACAGTAGGATTTACCACTGCAGAGGCCAATAAGAAGAACAGCATCAGGAAGAACATAATATCGTTCAACGCTGAAGTATGTACTTCTACCGATCCTTTTGTTCTTTTGCGTAAATTCATTATTTGCCTGGTTCTTCTAGTAAATCAATAAAATCAATTGCATCGGTTTCCATTTTAAGGATGATTTTTTCGACCATAATGTTTAAAATGTGATACAGTACGTAAGCGATAATACCGATAATCAGTCCGGTTGCTGAAGTAATCATTTTGGTATATAAACCACCAGAGATGGTTCCGATTTCAATTGCACCTTTTATTGATACCTGGTGGAAAATGGTAATTACCCCCACAATTGTACCTACGAAACCAAGCATTGGTGCAATACCTGCAACAATACCCAATATACTGATGTTCTTCTCCAATTTAGAAACCTCTAGTTTACCAACATTTTCAATCGCGCCTTCAATATCTTTAATTGGGCGGCCAATGCGTTTTAAACCTTTTTGCAACATGCGCGAAAGGGGAGAGTTATTATTTCTTAAAAGCGACATAGCGCCCTCTAAATTTCCCGATTGGATATACGACCTGATCTGACCCATTAGGTTCGATTCGTCTTTGGTTGCTTTTTTAATGGTTAAATAACGTTCAAAAAAAATAACTAAGGCTAACAATGCTAAAAAAGCCAATGGAACCATTACCCAGCCGCCTTTAAAAAGCAGATCGATAAAATGTAGTTCTGGCTGTGGTTGTGTTACTGCTTGGTTAACCGCATTTGCTGTGTCTTGTAATGCTTGTGTGGTGTCCTGAATTAATAAAGTTATCATTATGGTTGTGTGTTGTTAAATATTTGTTGTACGTAAAACCCTTTTCCCTTTAGTTTTTTCTGCAAAATATCTTTCTGCTCCTCAGCTTCTTTTTGTGTTTTAAAACTTGCAATGCTAACTTTTTTCCACGGGCCTGCCATATTTGCAATTTTAGCATTTAAACCTCGGGCTTTAACTATGGAAATATATTTTTCGGCTCCTGCAACTGTTTTATAGGATGCGGCAATAACATCAAACGTAGAAGGACCAGTGTTTGGTACAACTTTATTTTCTTTTGGTGTTTCGGTAGCTGGCTTAGCTACAGGTTTTACCGCTACTTTTTTAGCTGTATCTGCTTTTTTCTGAACCTGGTTTGCTTTTAAAATGCTATCTGTTTTGGCTATAGAATCCTGTTTTGCTTTTAGGGTATCAACAACAACCTTCGGCGAATCGACAATTACTTGTGCCGGTTTTACTGCTTGAGCTGTTTCACCGGTAAATAATTCTGGTTTAACCAAATAGGTTATCGCTGCAATAATAACCAAAGCTAACACTGCAATTGTAATCATCAACCAGGTAGACATACCTTGTCGTGTTTCGTCATCATGGTCTATTGGATCGTGACCAAAACGGTTAGGATGCTCTGCATGCTGCTCTTTTATAAATGCAGGGGCCTCAATTACAGGTTCTTCTTTTTTAGCTTCGTCTTCTAAATTGATGTATGTTTTAGGTTCCTCCGTTTCCGACCTAAGTGAGAAACGGCTCGAAGGTTCATTTTGTGGAATAACGGTTTCTGGTACCTCCACGGTATTGATTTCCTCAGGCGCTGGGATATTTTCTGTAGCAATTACTTCGTCTCGTACATCGTCAGATTCAGGCGTTTCAATAGCGGGTTGTTCAACAGCAATATTTTCTGCTTCCGACTCGGGCGTGTGACCAAAACGGTCTGGATGCTCTTCATGCTGTGCCACAACTGATTCGGGAACTTCTACAGCTTCAGCGTTAGTATTTTCTACCTCTTCTTTAGGTGTATTTTCAGCAGTATTTGCTTCATCTTGTGCTTCAGCAGATTCAGGTGTTTCAATTGCCTGATGTTCGGCGGCGATATTTTCTACTTCCGATTCTGGTGTATGACCAAAACGGTTAGGATGTTCTTCATGCTGTTCCTTAATAAATTCTGGTGCTTCAATAATTTCTTCTGAAGGAGTTTCTGAATGTTTTAAAGTGTTTTTAAGATCATCTTTAACTTCATCCAATTCTACATTTTCGATTACCGGAGCCTGATATGATTTATTCTCAAATGGAGATGGTACCACTGGTGCTTCAGCAATTTCGTCGTAAACTTCTTCCTCTTGTTGAGGTAAATCAGTTTTTATTTCCTCAATTACGGTTTCTGCCAATGATGGAAGACCGTAAAATTCAGAACCATAGTTCATATTTTTAACCGGTTCGAAACCTAATCCTTGCTCGGTAAAAAATAAGCGGCCGGTATTTTGTAACTCGGCCTCATGGTCTAATTCTAATTTTTGATTTACTTCTTCAACAAACTGGGCAATGTGATTACGGGCATCATCGTCACTGATGCTTGTTTTAGCTGAAATGAAATTGGCTAAAGCGTTTTCTTCTGTTACTTCTGCTGAAAATTGCAGCGTATATCCGGGAGGCAAAAACGTTTGTTTTTCCTTATCGTATCTTCCTGGGTATTTCTTTTTATAAAAGGTGCCCAAGCCGGTAATACCAACTTCTTTGCGTTGCTGCAAGAGTTCTAATAGGTATGATAAGATATCCATTCGGGTAAAATTAAGCGTTTAAAATTAAAAATTATATTCTACCTTCAAATAGTGTCTACGGGTGCTACTACACATCCTATTCCAAAAAGGGGACAAAAACGAGTACAGTTTTGTTATTTTAATCATGAAAAAAAATCACAGTTTTCTAAACCTATATCTGTATCCGTGCAAAGATAACGGTTACAAAGATAGAAATGGTATGCTAGTAAGCAAATCGCTAAATCGATATAATATTGATTTTGAAGCTAAGGCCTAAGTTATAGAAACGCTTTACTAAAGAAAAGCGTATATAGGAAAAGAAGAGGAGGATTTTAAAAGAGGTTGTATCATAATGTTAAAATCAATTCGTTCTGAGGCAAGCTTAGGATGACAATTCGATATTTATGATACAACCTCTTAGGTTTTTTAGGTAATATAACTGTTTTGAGGAGGATCTATAAACAAGGAACAGTAGTAGACCAATCGGTGCTCTCCATATTAAGTAAGCTTGTAGTGTGGCCATGCCCTGTTGCGTCTGCAATGGTGGTTCCAGTACCTTCGTCGAATTTCCAATAAGCCTCTAAGTTGGTACTTGTAGCACTTACACTGCATTTATTAGCTGAAATTGTCGACTGTGCCAATGCCGATTTCCAAACCCGCATTTCATCGAACTGACCATTAAAACCTCTGTTGGCATCCCAGCTTCTCGAAATCTGGAATGTGCCGTTAGCAGCAATAGTACCAGTAGCGCTCATGCTGGCATCTAAAGTGCCATTGATGTAGATTTTCATGGTCGAGCCATCGTATGTTGCCGCGATATGATACCAGGTATTAGTACTTAGCGCTGTAGCGGAGTTTAGCTTTTTAGGCGTTGCACCACCTGTATTCAATACAAATTGCACTTTATTGTTGGCTAGAGAAGCATCACCCAAACGAAGTAAAGCCACATTGGCATCGCTCACTTCAATCCCCATAATAGTGGAGATATTTGGAGCAGTTGCTTTAAAAGCAGCTGGTTTAATCCATGCTTCGTAAGTTAAGCTGTTGCCTGCAAGATTGAAAGTATTCGAATTTAAATATTCATTTGTTCCATCAAAAACTAAAGATCGGTTTCCGACTGCTGGCGGTGTACCACCATTGCCATCAATACAGTTTGGTTTTACAGCAGTTGCAGCACCATATAGTACGTTAGACATGGCCGATAGCTTAGTTTGCGAATTATTGGCGACGTTGTAAACCATGGCACTGGCCAAACCATTATTTTTTACATAAGTGGCTACAGCTGCCTGATCGCTATTGCCTAAATCTGTTCCTAAACCCAATTTACTTTTAGGTACGCCAGCATTAATGTAAGGCTGTAAACGGCCGGCATAATTTGTAGAGAAGTAAGTTTGCTCAAATACATAATCTAAAATATCGCCTAGTTTTTGGTTGTTATAAGTAGAAGTAAAATAATTGGCCTGATTAAATGCAGCCATGGTAATGAGTTTATCAGCGCCCATACGTGCCCTAAGTGCTGCTGCTGCTAGCACCAACGAGCCATCATTTGCGGTGCATGCAGAATACTCATCATCAATATCAATTCCATCTAAGCCATATTGTTGTACGGCGTTGGCACATTGAATGGCAAAGGCATCGGCCTGTGCGTAAGTGGTAAAGCAACCCCAGCCTGCATTTTGGTGGTTTCCGAGTACATCTAGTACTACTTTTATACCTAATGATTTAAGGTATGCCACCTTGCCTGAATTTAAAGTTTCTTGTACCTGTGGATTGAAATACAAAGTTGGTACGCCATTTACCGAATTGATATTGGCAGCAAAAATAACAGAAACACCAAATAACTGACTAGCTGAAGTGCCGTAGGTGTAGCAACCTGGGTTTACAAAATTGTTGCTGTTTACCTCTACATAGGCGGTCATGAATGGGCCAGTTAAGGCCAGGGCGGAGGCATTGGTCGCAGCTCTGGCGGTACCTTTGGTGCTCAAAGAGTTGTCTTCTTTTTCAGAATTGGCTTTTTTACAAGCATACAACAGGGCGAAAGCTGTTAACAGCAGTACGCCGAAAACGGTTAGTTTTCTCATAGGTTTAAAAATTTTGGTTAGAAATTGGTTTGATATAAAAAAGGTAGGACAACTTTCGTTATCCTACCCGGTGGTATTTGTGTGTTAGAAGTTCGCTTTATTCACGTCCCACCATAGCCTGGTGCCACCATTATCAGGGCCACCAAGCAAGGTTACGGCTTTACGTACCTCATCTTTATTTCCATTGCCGTATTCTGCTGTTGGATATGGCAATCTGCGAATCTGCAATTGGGTATTGATTGTACCGCCGCTATTGTTGTTGGCTACTGTAAACAGTTTTGGGTAACCTGTTCTGCGGAAATCAGCCCAGGCCTCAGCTCCATCAGGAAAAATAGCTAACCATTTTTGCGTAATAATCCGCTCTAATTTCACTTCGTTAGATGCAGCCCCATCCCATTTAATGGTAATGGTGCTTACTGGGGCTGCATTGTTAGCTGGGTTTTTCGGATCTACATAAGCTGTTGGTTTGCTTACCGCATCGGTTAGGTAGCCACCAATACTAGCGTTCCATTGTTGCATTGATGTAGTTATACCTGTTTCATAATTACTTTGTGCATCTCCTGCACCCGCCCAACCGCGTAAAGCCGCTTCAGCTTTTAAAAACCAAACTTCAGCAGCCGTCATTAATATTTGTGGTGCTTTTTGTCCGATAGGTGATTTTGAATTATCTGGTACAGAAGAATTTAAACTCGAATAGGTTTTGTACCCAGCTTTGCCCAAACCGTTAAAAGAAGTATTCGCTCCCGATCTGATTCCTACATACTGTCCTGCAAAAAGAGGATCGGTAGCTGGTGTACAGTATATTGATAAACGTGGATCGGAATAACCAACCAGGTACGATTGTAATGCTGCGCCCATTGCGTTATCACCATCGTAATTTACGGTTACATTCCAAAGGTCGTTATTTCTGTTTCCCGATTGTGCAACAGCCGCATTATCGCTTGGTACAGTCATTAATCCACCTGTTGCAGCCATTGCTTTTTCTGCCTGCAACTTTGCTGTAGCCGGATCAACTTTAACAATGCGCATGGCTAAACGTAACCTTAACGAGTTGGCTAATTTAAGCCATTTTGAAACATCTCCTCCATAAACCAGATCACCAGAATCGTAGTAGGCTTTTTTGCCAGGGTTTGCTGTGATAAAAGCCTGCAGATTATTTGCTGCTGTATCAATCTGTTTAAAAAATTCGGTATAAACCGTTTTTTGATCATCGTAAGCTTGAGAAATTAATGATTTACCAGCCTGTGTATACGGAATCGGACCAAATTTATCGGTTACCCTATCCATCGCAATTACCTGTACTAAAAGCGATATACCCCACGATTCTGGCGCAGTTGCTTTTAAAGGTGATATGGCAATTTTAGAAATTGGCGCCATCACATTGGTATATTGATCGTTAAAACCGGCTTCATTCCAGCCATTATTAAGCGAATAGTTCATATTATTAATACCCCCGCCAAATGGTGTTGGAGCCATCATGTACCCACTAAAAGCATCAGAACTTAAATTCTGTGCAATTTGGTAGTTAGAAAATATATTTTGCTGAATAGGGCCAATTGCCGATCGCAATAAGGCTAAACTCTGCTCAGTAGTCGGTAAATTATCGTTGGTGTTAAAACTTTCAAAGTTCTTTTTACAGCCTTGATTTAGGCCGGCAACGGCTAAAAGCAAAACTAAAGACAAGCCTTTAATTTTATGTTGAGATGAATGATATATCGATTTCATGTTTGTTCGGATTAAAATAAAACATTAAGGTTAAAACCAAAACTTCTGGTAACCGGTTGGTTAAAAACATCTATTCCCGATAAACCATTACCGGTAGACATGGTAACCTCCGGATCGTAAGGTGCTTTTTTGTAGAAATAGAAGAGGTTTCTACCAATTAATGAAAGGCGCATGCTTTTAAATGTTCCTTTTAAAGGTAAATTATAACCTATTGAAGCTTCGCGCAGGCGCACCACAGTAGCGCTGTACACATACTCGCCAGTTACACCGTTTCTGTCACCTAAGAAAGAATAATAGCTTTGTGGGTTAATCGTTGCCGAAACTGCTTTTCCGCTGGCATCTACACCATCAATTTTAACACCGCCCTGCGCTCTTGCATCACCTGATGCTTTTGAAGCTCCTGCCTGGTCCATTAATGCTTCGGTTAGCGAAAGCACCTTGCCCCCAAACTTACCATCTACCAGGAAGCTTAAGCTAAAATCTTTGTAATTGAAACTGTTGCTCCAACCCAACTGAAATTTAGGGTTTGCGTTTGCTATTAGGCTATAATCTGCACTTTTAACCGGAAAGTACGGGTTTGCAGCAGTTCCATCACCATTTAGTACGATACGGCCATTTGCATCTCTTTGTAAGGTGTAGCCATAAATATCACCATAAGACCCTCCTGCAGCTATACGCGAGATATATGCATTGTTTCCGCCACCTGTTAAATCGATCGAATTTAAACCTTGCGCCGCCGCTACATCAATAATTTTGTTTCTGTTCAACGATCCGTTAATGGATGTATTCCAGTTAAGGCCATCGCCTTTTAATACATCAGCCCCTAAAGTAAATTGTATGCCCTGATTTTGAACATCACCTGCATTTAAATACCCTGTTGCAACAAGTCCAGAAGGAGCTGGCTTAACTGGAATGTATTGGTTTTTGGTGTTTGTTTTATAATAGGTAAAGCTAAAGTTTAAACGGTTGGCTAGAAAACGCATATCAGTACCAATCTCGAAAGATTTTGTTCTTTCTGGTTTTAACTCAGCAAATGCCCTGTTGGTGTTGATGGTAAGTGCACCACCATTGCCCAAAGTATTTTGGATAAAGGTTAAGTATGCTGGCACGGTGTTACCCACTTCTGCATAAGTACCTCTTATTTTGGCATAAGTAATCGCCTCTGGCAATTTAACCATTTGCGATACGATGAATGACAAACCTACCGATGGATAAAAATAAGAAACATTTGGGGTAAATGATAGGTTTGAAGACCAGTCGTTTCTACCTGTTAAAGTTAAAAATGCCCAATCTTTATAGGATAAATTCGCGTTTGCAAATACGGCTTGCAATTGGCTGTGTAAAGCATCATTTGCTTTTGTGGTGTTCAATACATCAGAAGTATAGGTGCCTGCTGTTGCCACAATGGTATTATTTGCTGTAAATAAATCAACTGCACTCAAATCGCCTGCTAAAGATAAGCCCGTCGTTTTCTGATCGTTAATGCTACCGCCAATCAATCCGTTAATCTTAAAGTCAGAATCTTTCATCGGCACCGTAACGTTTAATATCGCATCGGCATATTTCTGAATGTAAGTTTGAGTATTCTGAGATAGGTATCCTCTACCATTTGAGTTAAAGTTTCCGTTTATGCCCGAATAACGTCTGTTTTCGAAATCATCTGTAGTACGGTCTATATTTCCCCTTACCTGAAGATTTAACCATGGCGTAAACTCATATTTCACATTTCCACTCAATAAAAAGCGGTTTCTGATGGCGGTATTTGGATTAAGGTTGGTTAAAAACCATGGGTTCTGGTTAATATCTGCAGAACCACCTAGCCAGTTCTGGCGCGCAGTACCTACATTTCCTGATAACAAATAATTGTCTTTGTACGGTGTAATATCAACTCCTCTTGGGAAAAGATAGAGACCAACAAGCGGGTTGTTGTACAATCCAATTGATGGACTATTGTTTATACGTTGGTTAATGTAATTTACATTTCCATCAACCGTTAATTTGTTGTTTAAAAACTTGGCTGTTTCGCGCAGGTTAATATTATGCCTGTTTAACTTGTTGCCTTCCTGTATACCGCTTGCATAAGTATTGGCATAAGAAAAATAAGTTTGGGCAATTTCCGATCCGCCAGAAAAATTGACCGAATTGGTCGCATTTGTTCCTGTTTGGAAAAACTGATCAAGGTTATCAGTGGTGTTGTTAATTGCTGGTCCCCAGCTGTCTCTGGTTGCGGTAGATGCAGGGTCATAACTGTTTTGAAATTCGGGTTTGTAAGCAATTTTATCAAAAGTTAAACTCGACGAAAAACCGATCTGTGTTTTGCCGGCTTTGCCTTGTTTGGTTGTGATTAAGATAACACCATTCTGTGCCTGGCTACCATAAAGGGCTGCGGCAGATGCGCCTTCCAGCACGGTTAAACTTTCGATATCATCGGGGTTTAAGTTTGATATACCATCGCCACCATCCTGGCCGCCACCAAAAACACTGTTCTGCTGTGCATTGGCGTTACCGTTATTGCTGATTGGCACGCCGTCAATTACATACAAGGGCTGGTTGTTCCCGCTCACCGAACGGCTACCCCTTAATATTACTTTGGCCGAACCACCAACACCCGAAGAACTCGGACTAATCGTCATTCCGGCAACTTTACCATTTAACGAATTTACCAGGTTAGGACTTTTTACTTTGTTCAGTTCCTCGCCCGATACTTGCTGGGTGGTATAAGTTAAAGATTTTTCCGATCTTTTAATCCCCAGCGCCGTTACCACTACGGTTTCAAGGTTTTTAGCGTCAGGGGCTAAAGTAATATCAATGGTACTTTGCGTACCTACAGTAACTTCTTTGCTCTGGTAGCCGATAAACGAGAACACCAAAACATCGCCCGTTTTAGCCGTTATGCTATATTGGCCTAAAGTATTGGTTTGTGTGCCGCCTTGCGCGCCCTTTATAGTAATGGTTACACCTGGTAGGGTAGCGCCCGTTTCATCTTTTACGGTTCCTTTAATCGCATCCTGATAAACAGAATGGAAAGAAACTGCACGATTAAAATGATCGATTGGTGCAGCTGCATACAAACCTGTGGATGCATAGAGCAATAAGCAGGTGAGCTGTAAAGATTTTTTCATATTCATTATGAATAATTTTGAATAAGTATTTGGTTAATTGTTTGCCGCCTTCAGGATTTCCATCCGTCCGGTTTTATAGTTAAGAGCATTTTGATTACACAAATTGCCTACAAGGGAATTGAATTATTTTTAAATAATTTTTTGTTAGATTTTTTCGATCGTTTTAAATGTCTGTGTAGACCAGCAACCCGCAGCTCCAACCAAGGCCGCATCTTCATTCAATTTCGAAATATGTATTGGAGAAGTGATACCCTGCGAATGGAGGTATTTAACCACACCGGGAATGAAGCGGTTGGAGGCGTTGGCAATATTACCACCGATTACAATGGCTTCAGCAGCATTATCCTGTTGAAATTTTTTGAGGAAAAGCCCAAGGTTATGGCTAAACTCAGCAAATATTTTCCGCACGGTTTGGTTATCGTCGTAAAGTTTGGCCAGTTCTCTAACATTCAGAATATTAAATCCTGTGAGCTCATAATAACGTTTTAAAAACCATCGGGTAGAAAGATAATCTTCTGTTATGCCATCTAAAAAAGGAGCACACCATAAATTGGCATCATCAATTTTTCCCTGATTGTAAACCGCACTTCCTAAACCTGTTCCCAATGTAATGCCAATCAGGTGCTGATAGGCACCTGCCTCACCCGCAAATACTTCTCCGGCCAAAAAACAAGCAGCATCGTTACTCATCAAAATCTGATCCCGGCCAATCTGAAGTTCACTGGCCAGCATGTCTTTTACGTTTAGTCCATAAAAAGCGGCATATTTATCATTGCCTGCGATATAAGAGATACCATTGTCATAATCGAATGGGCCTGGCATGGCAATACCCAAACGGCCAATTTGGATATCTACCTTTTTATAAGCTGCTTTAATTGCACTGCACCAGGTGTGGATAATCTGTTCTGTTGGGCCGTGCGAGTCAACCCGCTCGCGCGTGTAGGAATTTTTAAGAATGTTCCGCTGCTGCATATCGAGTACGGCAGCTGTAATGTGCGAACCCCCGATATCAATGCCCATCACATATTTGTTTTTATTCATTGTTTTCTGCTTCAATAGATCTATAAATGGCTGCGCCTTATTAAGGCACCGAATGAAGAGTCCTTTTTTTGTTAAATTGCCTACAGCGGGAAGATTTTTTTATGAAATATTTTTTATTACCTTACATTTGATTCACCAAACTAACCAAGTTGAAAGCAGCTAAGCCAGATCTAGTCGTTTTATGGAATAAGATTTGCCTTGAGGATGACATAAAATCTTTCGAGCAACTTTACCGCTTTCTATACAGCAGGTTGATCAAATTTTCTATTTACTATGTGGTTGATAAACAGGCTGCAGAAGACCTGGTTACGGAGGTATTTGTTAAATGCTGGGAAAACCGCGCAACAAGTGCCCATGTATTAAATCCCGAAAGTTATTTTTTTATCGCAGTAAAAAATCAATCACTCAAATACCTCAAAAAAAATTCTTCAATTACGTTTATCGATTTAGTAGATGCGGAAGAGGATATTTCGGTAACAGCACAAACGCCGGAGTATATTTTGGAAACCAAAGAACTGCACCGGCAACTTGATTTTGCCATTGCTGGTTTGGCACCTCAGGCCGCTACAGTTTTTAGGTTGATCAAAGAAAGTGGAATGAAATATAAGGAAGTAGCAGAACTGCTGAACATTTCACCCCGAACGGTGCAGACCCAATTGTTCAGGGCCATTGCAAAACTCCGCTTAATATTACAGCCCTTACAAAACAAAGGTCCGGATGAAAAAAAACTTGGAAAAATGATCTCCCTGATTATCTTAGTGGGTACTTTATCTTTTTTTTATTTTTTGTAGGCAATTTTAACAGAAAAAGGAACATATTATAAAGGGCGGAAAAAAAATGACAGATCAAAGATTTACAGAATTGCTTGGAAAACAATTGGCCGGTGAAATTTCACCTGATGAATCTGTTGAACTGAAATCGATTTTAGCCGATAACGAAGTGCTTAGAACAGAATATAAACAGCTACAAACTTATTTTGAATCTGAAACAGCTGAAGAAGAAAATATCGATCTTGTTTTTGATCGGATCAGCGCCCGGATCCAAGTTCCAGGTGAACCCAGTTTAAAGGTTGCCAAAAACAAAGGTTACCGTGTTTGGCTAAAAATCGCTGCCGTTGTAGCAATTGGTTTGGCTGGTGTTTTGGTGTATAACAGAGAGGCTATTTTCTTCAATAAAACAGATCAGCTGGTATTGAAACAAGCGCAAACCAGGGCAACCGAAATTAAAACCATTGTACTGGCCGATGGCTCTACCGTGAAAATGAATTCGGGGAGCAGCTTAAAATACCCTGATCACTTTAATACAGATACCAGGGATGTTTACTTATCTGGTGAGGCATTTTTTGATGTTAAAAAAGACCCTAAACACCCTTTTATTGTACACACCGAGCAATTGGCGGTAAAAGTACTGGGTACTGCCTTCGATGTTAAGGCTTACCAGAATGATACTTTTACCGAAACTACATTAATCAGGGGAAGCGTAGCCATCTCGCTTAAAAATAATACCAAGCAAACTTTTATCTTAAAGCCAAACGATAAATTTACCCTGGTGGGTAGCAAACCCAATTTAAGCCAGCTCACCCATTTTAGTGTAACAGGGACCGACAAAGTAATGGAAACCGCATGGACAAACCACGAACTCATCTATAAAAACAACCGTTTTGATGAAATTGCCAGGCTTTTTGAGCGCTGGTACGATGTTAAAATAACCTTTAAAGAAGCTGATCTTAAAACGATGAAATTTACCGGACATGTGGATAAAGAAACCATCGCCGAAGCTTTAAATGTGCTAAAGCTGATCGAAAATTTCAATTATTCCATAAAGGGGAAAAATGTCTATATCTATCGTTAGCACAAACAATTAAGCAATGTATATTTGTAGCCATGAATTGTGCGCAGAGAATCATATTGTTAATTGGATTGATTTTTCCGCTATGTGCCAATGCGCAAACTAAAGTAACCTTAAATTTTAACGGAGCAAATTTTGAGCAGGTTGTAGAAGCTATACAACAACAAACTGTTTATCATTTCGCCTACAGTGAATCTAAAATCCCTAAACATCAGGTATCAATCCAGGTAGAAGAAGAGGAGGCCATAAAGGTGATCGATCAATTGCTGCGCAATAGTGGTTATTCCTATTCTCTTTTGCCGAATAATTTAATCGTAATCAGAAAAAATGCCGAAGGAAAAATGGATTCTGATAGTGTCCGTTTTTTAAAAGAGGTTGTAATTACGGCTTTGGGTATCGAAAAAGACAATCAAAAAGTTGGCTATGCTTTAACTAGCATTAAAGGTTCTTCCATCGCCAAGGCAAGAGAAAGTAATATGATTATGGCGCTACAGGGTAGGGTAGCTGGACTTAACATTACCGGTGTAAACGGTGGCCCGGGATCTGCGGCACGCATACTCATCCGTGGTGTTTCCAGTATGACTGCTGCCTCTCCGTTATTTATCGTAAATGGTGTTCCCATTGATAACAGTATTCGTGGAAGTGCAAATGAATATGGCGGGGCCGATTATGGCGATGGCATTAGTAATATCAATCCAGATGATATTGAAACCATTACGATATTGAAAGGTTCGGCTGCTTCGGCTTTATATGGCGCCAGGGCTGCAAATGGTGTGATCCTCATTAATCTCAAAAGCGGTGGAGAAAATACCCAGCCAAAGCTGGAGTACAACGCAAACCTGGCCTGCGATGTGCCGGTTAATTCTACCGATTTTCAATATTTATATGGCCAAGGTACACAAAATAAACGTCCTGCCGATCTGTACAATGCAATTACCACGGGTTTGTTGAGCTGGGGAGAACTTATGGACGGTAAATTAAGCCCTCAGGTAGATGGCTCTATGCGCCCTTATGCTCCCGTTAAAAGTAACATCCAGACTTTTTACCGCACCGCTCCGGCCTTTATTAATACACTATCGCTGGTTGGTGGAAATACCAATAACAACTATCGTGTTTCGGTTTCTAATTTAGATTACAACTCTGTTTTAAGCAATGGATCCCTAAACCGTAAAACGCTGAATTTTTATGGTACAGTAGCGCTAAGCCCTAAAATATCGCTGAGCTTCACCGGTAATTACATTTACGAAAGGAACAAAAACAAAAGTTACCTCAGCGATGGCCCTTTAAATGCAAATTATGGGATTTCAGCTTTAGCCACCAGTTTAGATCAATCGATCTTAGCCCCTGGTTTTGATACCGAAACAGGATTTGAAACGCGGTGGAATGCGGATGAATATAAAACCAATCCTTATTTTTTAATGAACAAACAGGCCGATTATGCCAATAGAAACCGTTATATCACATCAGCCGTATTAAAATATAAGTTGGCCAGCTGGGCATCACTGCAGGGCAGAATTGGCTACGATTCGAGTAAAGATGAGGTGGTGAGTATTTTACCTACAGGCACTGCATTTTCAATTAACAGGCAGGGGGGTATAAATGCCTATGATCAAAACCATACTTCAGAGCTCAATAGCGATATTTTGTTTAGTGCAACCAGAAAGCTAAGCGATAAATTGAACCTCGAATTTTCAATGGGCGCAAATTATCGCGAAAGAAAGGGCAATACCGAAAAACTGAAAGGATCGCAGTTTAAAGTGCCATATCTGTATGTACCAGAAAATCTGATTACCAGTACCAAAACATTGGCCATATCCAGAATTGTAACCGAATCGGCTTATTACACTGCCGATCTCAGCTATCAGCGTTATCTTAACTTCTCCATTACCGGACGTTACGATATCTATTCTACCTTGCCTGCTAACAATCGGGGCATATTTGTACCCGGCGTATCGGGCAGTTTTATTTTTTCAGATCTGTTGAATTTGAAAGCCCTCGATTTTGGTAAATTGCGGTTGGATTTTGCCAAAACAAGTGGCGAACCTATTGTTCCGTACACCACACAGATTTATTATACCGTAGATAATCAGGTAAATGGTGTGCCTGTAGGTGGTTTTTCAGGAGATTTACCCAATTACAATTTAAAACCGTTTACCCTGAGTGAAATAGAGGCAGGCCTCGACCTTAAATTTTTAAATAGCCGTTTGGATGTCGATTTTACCTATTTCAACCGCATTACCCACAACGAAATTATTAATGCAAAACAATCGGTTACCACAGGTTTTACCTCCGCCTATGTTAACCTTGGCGAAACCCGGAATGCAGGGATAGAACTCGCTTTAGGCTATACGCCCTTGCTTACAACAACGGGCAAATGGCAGATCAACTTTAACATGACCAAGGTAAAAAATACCCTGCTTTCTATCGATGGTAACAGTAATTATACCCTTACGGGCACCTATCGGCCATTAAATGCCAATACTGCGCTGGTGGTTGGTAAACCGATCACGCAGATTATGGCCTACGATTATCTGCGGGATGCCAATGGAAACATCATTATCGGATCGGATGGCATACCTAAGCGGGGTAATTTTATTCCTATGGGTGGCACCATGCCAACTTTATATGGAGGGATAAGCAACAGTTTTAGCTATAAACAGTTTAGTTTTTCCTTTTTGATCGATTATCGCTTTGGCAATAAAATCCTATCCGCAACAGAATATTACAGTTATGTGCTCGGCCTAAATAAGGCAACTTTAGTGGGTAGGGAGACGGGGATTGTGGCCGATGGCGTGTTAGAAAATGGGCAGAAAAACACGATTAATGTTCCAGCTTATGCCTATTACCCTGAACTGGCTACCAATATTTCTGCATTATCGGTACTCAATGGCAGTTTTATCAAGCTGAGGCAGGCCACATTAGGTTATTCTTTTAGCGAACGTTTTTTAAAAAGAACACCTTTTAGTAGTGTAGGAATAGATCTGGTGGCGCGGAACCTGTTTACCTTGCTTAAATACACTAAAAATATAGATCCTGAGTCGCAGTTCTCGCCAACATTGGGTTATGCCGGGATAGAAGGGGCTTCATTGCCTGCAACACTTACATTTGGGGTTAATTTTAATTTTAAATTCAAATAAGATGGCCATGAGAAAGTTATGTGTTTTGGGTGCGTTTTTCCTGGCTTTAATGGGCAGTTGTTCTAAGGAAAAGCTGGACGAAATCAATACCGATCCAACCAAACTCACAGAAGACAATTATGATCCCAACAGCTTACTTGCACAGGCACAGTTAAAATATGCCAATTTGGGTTATTACCAACTGCTGTATCAGAGTACTATGATGCAGTTGCTTGCCTCAACTTATTATTATTACAACAATGGTGATAAATACATCAACGTGGGCAGTTTTACTGATTATCAGGGTCGTATTTTTGATGAAGGTTATGCTGATGCTTCCTACATCAGAGAGATGCAACGACTGGCCAGATTAAAAGATCCAGCGGCCTATAAAAACCTGATTGCAATTGGTGATATTATGTTTGTATTGATTTTGCAACGGATTACTGATACTTATGGCGATGTACCCTATACGCAGGCTGTCAAAGCGATGCAAGGTATTAAATATCCCGTTTACGATCGTCAGGAAGATATTTATACCCAAATGCTGAATGATCTCGAAACGGCTACCGCGCAATTGGATGCCGAAAAACCCGGGCCAAGCGCTGATCTTTTTTATAAAGGCGATATCGGTAAATGGAAAAAATTTGGTTATTCGTTAATGGTTAGGATTGCCATGCGGTTAACGAAAGTAGATCCGGAGAAGGCCAGAATTTGGACCGAAAAAGCTGCGGGCAAAACTTTTAACAGTATCAATGACAATGCGATTCTTTTAACCGATGCTTCCTCTTTTAACAGTCAAAATGGAACATCGCTTGCTTTAAGAACATTTTCCGACTATTTGGAAGTGCGGTGGAGTAAAACCTTAATTGATCAGTTAAAAAATACCAACGACCCCAGGTTGGAAGTGATAGGTGAAGTACCAAAAGATGGATTGGCCAAAAATGCAGATCAGAATTTAAGCGGAAATACCGATGCAGCTGTTCAGCTTGGGTTGCCAAATGGATACGATCTACAGGGTGGAGCCACCGATATCAGTCGTTCGCCAAACTATCCGGGTGGTACAGGTAGCGGAAGTGATTTTGCTCCGCTCGGAAAATATTCCAGACCACGCACTGCGATGTACCTTAAACTAGGTGGTCCGATTTTTATCCTGAGTTACGCTGAAATTGAATTTTTGCTTGCAGAGGCTAAAGTGAGAGGGTGGAATATAAGCGGAACTGCAAACCTGCACTACACCAATGGCTTAACCGGCGCAATCCAATCGCTTGCACAGCTGGATCCTTTAGCTGCGGTTGATGCCAATATAATTACTGCATTTGTAAACCAGAATCCACTTGATGAAAGCAGTACACAAAATGCACTAAGCGCAATCAATACACAATACTGGGTTACTACAGGAACTGATTTTAATTTCATAGAAGCCTGGCTAAACTGGAAAAGGAGCGATTACCCTAAACTTATCCCCATCAATTATAAAGGCAACGTTACCAATGGCACTATTCCCCGCCGGATGATCTATCTTTCAACAGAGGTGCTGAACAACCCGCAAAACTATAAAGATGCTGTAGCCAGGATAACTGGAGGCGATGTGCTTACTGCAAGGGTGTGGTGGGATAAATAATCAACCGGAAGTAAGTCTATAATATAGACGTTTTGCAAGATAAGTGCTTTTTATAGCTGAAGCAGGTTGCGTTAAAACTCGTACATATTATTCGCCCTTAAGTTTTCGATTGCTATTTCAGCATCGGCCAGTAGGGGCTGTTGTTTTCGCGTTTCTTCTTCAATTGCGATTAAGGGCTTATATCCGTATTGATTAAAAAATGATCTGGTATGCGCTTGATAATCCATTAAAAAATCAGTTAAAGAAGCCATATCAGCATCAAAGCCTTCACTTTCGAAGTTAAACTGACAAGAGCTTTTATAAGAGATAAATACCTCATCACCAATTGAAAATGAAACATTAATGTCCCATGTGTTTGGCCCCGTGGTGCTAACAATTTCTTTATCATCTGTGATCGCGTCTACACAGTAAAGGATGTCGAAAGTGATGAACATTGTGTTTATTTCTCCAACTTTCTCTCCGGTAATTTCAAAGCCGGATTGATAATCGTATGATGTTCTGCTTTCCTTTAAATATTGATCATTGTAGATGTATTCATTTATTGTGATCGGATTTACATTAAATATTTTCATTGGAGCGTATTCTAGAAGGGGTGATTTTGTTCTTTTGTGAAACCATTAGCTTAATAAGCGGTTTTTTTATAATTTATTTAACCACTAAGGTACAAGGATACATTTTCCGAATATAAAAAATCCCATCGAAATATCTGCCCACAGAGCAGAATTGGTAGTAAGTCAGCTTCTTTAATCATGTATAGATTGATCGCTTCGGTGGTTGGAATCAGTTTAATGTGGCTATAAATATCTAACGTGTTTTTTCTCTTTTCCATGGTTTATGCCTTTGATTATCAGGTATATGCCCAGAAATAAAAGAATAGCGGAAATAATTATCCCAACTGCAATAGGCAAAAAAATAGCTGCTGATGCGAAGAACTCGCTCCATAACACACGGGGATAAAAAAAATAAGTTAGGATCAAAAATCCTAGTAACATTAAGATTGAGAAAAAATAAAGGGTTTTAGGTGTTGAGTTGATTTTCATGTTATTTAGATATGTGTGAAATGATAAGAGTGGGTATCGTTTAATTTAAATAAGGGTTTTGAGGAATGTAAACCAAATGGTAACCGCTTTTCTTAAGCAGATTAATCGTGTGCCCATCAGGTAATTGTTTAAAAATAACTGTCGTTAACACTTGTGAGGGCATAACCCTTAGTTTAAAGAGGGTATCAAAAAGAAACTTCTTCATTTTGATGAAGAAAAACTGCCTGTTGTATTGATCGGTTGATATTGATTCTGCCCCTTTAAACCAGTAATTTGGATTGATTTTTTTGAAACCGACCATTGGCAGGCCTAAACCTGCGGCCAGTTTTTCAAATTCCCGTTCAGAAACCTTGTATACAAAATTTCCAACAGGCTCAAATGAAAAACGGTTTTTCCATAATTTGTTAATAAATTGCCTGTTTTGGGCAAAAAGATTGCTTAACATTAATAGTAAAGGCATTTTTGTTACGGGATCTTGCGGCTCCATCACTACCACAGCTGATCTGGCCACTCTGATCATCTCGTACATTGCAGCATATGGCCTGGGGAAATGGTGGTAAGATTCTTTGCAAAGCACAAAATCAAAGCTATTGTCTTCTCGCGATAGCTTTTCTGCATTTTCTGCAGCACAGGCATTAATAATTCCCTCTTTTAGTGCAACATTTAAAAAATCGGTATTAAGATCGGTTGCCAATGCTTTATTGCCTGAGTTTAGAATATACTGCGCATCAAATCCATATGCATCTCCTATAGTAAGCCAACTTCGGTCTTTTCTGTCCAGAAGCGGATCAAGACAACTGAAAAATAGTTGCTGCAGCCACTGCGCAACATTGTTTTTGCCTGTAGCCCTTACCTTTCCATAAAAATCGCTTTTAGCACTTTCGGACGGAAAATGTTCATTGTACCACTCGTTGTGTCGGTTATAGCTTTCTTTATGGCGCATAGAGCAGGGTTTATTAGATTATACGATGCCTACGCTGAAAACGCTTGGTCGAAAATAAAATCTATCCATAAAAAATAAATTAATTTTAACCCAGCGTTTTTCATATCCACTGCGTAACCTTGTTATAACACCATGAAAAAACGCTTACCGAACCAAATGGATGAACCTTTTTTTTAAGCAGGATACTAAACTAATCAGAGGCTGCAAGGCCAATGAACGGCAAGCACAGGAAGGTCTCTATAAGCTTTACTATGCCGATATGCTGCGGATATGTTTTCGTTATTTAAAATCAGATGATCTGGCGCATGATGCGCTGAGTATTGGTTTTTTGAAGGTTTTTCAGCATATCCATACTTTCGATGCTAAAAAAGGAGAATTTGGTGCCTGGATTAGGACAGTGATGGTAAGGTCGTGTATTGATATTGGCCGAAGAGAGGCGAAGTTTAATGAAACAATCAGTCAAGATGAATTAGAAGAAATCTTTATCCAGCCGTCTGTGTTAGATAAACTTTTTGTGGAAGATCTCCTAAAATTGATACGCCTGTTGCCAACCGCTACCCAGTTGGTTTTTAACCTTTCGGTTATAGATGGCTATTCGCATAAGGAAATTGGAGAACATTTGAATATTACCGAGAGTACATCAAGGTGGCACCTCTCGGAAGCAAAGAAACAGTTGAGGACAATGTTAGCTTCCTCAGCAATTGATAAACCAACTGAAAACATAAAAAGAAGATGAGAAATTCAGCATGGTATCATAAACTCTGGCGCAATAAATTTGATAGTCTGCCAATTCAGGATGCTTCGGATGCTTCATGGGCAGGTATGCACAAACTGCTTAATGAGCAGATGCCGATTAGTACGATTGGTGGCCATGGCCCTAATTTATCTACAGGAGCCAAACTTTTTAAAATAATTGGGTATACGCTGTCTGTAGCTGCTGCGGTTTCTACTGTAGGTTACTTTACAGTTCTGAAATCAAAAAATAAACAGAAAGAAATAGAAAATAAAGTTAAACCCGCAATTCTCGATTCAGTAGTTGTTGATAGTAGTAAGGTGATAAATTACAGCAATTTGGCCGATACGATTATAATTAAGGATAGTATTGATCAGAATGGAAATGCAATTGATCATGTTGTGGCGCAAAATAAAGGCGTTGACAATGATTCTGCTTTGGTTGTAAAACATGTGAATGACAACGTTATTTCATCTACCGCGAAACCGAATGTTGTTTCACCTATTAAAAACAAACACGATGGTACACAAAGACCTGATCATTTTGGACGGTTTGAAAATTTAAGTTCGAGCTTGCCAAAGCCTAGCTCAAAAGTTGATGGTCATCAATCTAAGGACCAGAACGTTAATCGTCCATTTGGGATCGGACAAAATATGTTATTAATGCCGAATAGTTATCAGGAAAAAAATGGATTTTTTAAACAGCTTGCTTCACCTGTTTCCATTTTAAACCAAAGGGCCGTTTTACAAGCCTATTCCCCTGTCGTTTTACTAAATGCATCCTCAATAAATAACAGTAGGATGGGAAGCAACAATAAAGCAGACCGCACCACCGTAGGTAAAACCACAAAGGTAAAAAATGTTAGATTACCAAAAATCAAAACGACTAAAATTAAACAAGAAAGCGAAATTATAGTGCCTACATATAGTTATGGTGTAACAACAGGAATGAATGTGCAGAAAGGCAACAGTAGTTTTTATGCCGGCATATCGGGTGCTTATTCATTAAGCAAAAAATGGCAATTCTCTGTTGGCGCAAATGTAAATAGCTATCATAAAATTGCAGGAGAATTTACACATCCAAGTTATTACCGCCCCGATTCGCTACCACCGTTTACAATTGCAGCTACACGAAAAGTGATTACCATGGATATTCCTTTAACAGCTGCCTATAGGCTTTCAAAACATATAAGTGTTAAAGCAGGTCCGGTAATTAGTTTTATGGGCAAGCAGTCTGAAATGATAACCAAATTAAACCCGATAGCCGATCCGCGTGATACATTATACCATAGCAAGCAAATCGACTCGACCTTAGTAAATACAGTAAACAATAAGGTAAATATAGGGTTTACCGGCGGCATCAGTATTCACATTAAACAATTTGATATCAATGGAAGCTACCAATGGTTGTCTCCATACAAGGTGACCAATAGTTTGGGCTCTTTTAAACAGACCAATCAGGTTTTTAGGATAGGGATAGGGTATAGGTTTAAATAACTATAAGTATTGTTTTATACGCTTGTGTTTTCGGTTTGGCTTACTCATAAAAAAATATGCCTTTAAGATTAAACTTAAAGGCATATCAGATTGAAAAAAAGAATTTTACAATTTTATCGCTTAAAACGAATACGTTAATCCTCCGAAAATATTAAATCCGTTTACCTGATAGTACAAATACCTGCTGTAGTTTGTATTTAAGATATTGTTTGCTTTAGCAAAAACAGAGAATTTTTTGTTGATGCGGTAATCAGCACCAAGGCCTAAATCTACATAACCTTTAACCGTTTCAATAAGTTCGATATTGGTATTGGGAATTATGTATTGTGAAGCGGGAACAGGAGCGCCGGTATATACTTTTGCTTTAATATCATCCTGAATTACCACAGCAGCATTAAAGCTTAGTTTTTTATTATAGGTATAAACAAAGTTAGAACTTACTTTTAAACCCGGTTTAAACCAAGAGTAGGTTTCTGAGGCAGGTTTCCAATCGTCGATATTTAATTTACCTGTCCATTTTAAGGCGTCGCTTACCTGAACAGAAATCTCACCTTCTAAGCCTGTTAATTTGGTTTTACCGAAATCGTATATCACATCAAATTTGTTGAAATCAGTAAAGTTGTTCACGAACAAAGGCATATCATCAAACTGTTTTACATATACGCGTGCCTTGTAACCAAAACCCGGTCCGCCGGTTCCTTTAATACCAGCGCTGAAACTTAACTTTTCAACCGTGTTTTTAACTACAACGTTGCTGTTTAACCAAGGGTTTTCATCGGTAAAGCCTTTTAACGAGTTTCTGTTTACATCACCTTTAACTTCTCCGAAAACCTGTAAATAATCTGGAATTAAAGTGAAATCGGCCGTAACGGCAGGGAATATTTTAGAGCTGCTGAATGCACCAAATTCCTGTACGAAATTAATCCCCGCTGTAATTTTAGCACCTTTAACCTGTAAACGGATATACGGATTTAAGCGCAACAGGTTATTGCCAACGCTGGTTAAAGCATCTTTGCTATTACCAAATTCTGTTGATGCGGCTAAACCTAAGTTTAACGAGTTAATGCGTTTGTTTACATAACCGTTTAAGCTCAGGTAGTTTTCTTTTGCACTGAATTTATCATTCCAGATATAGCCATTGGCTTTTAAAGCATAACTAAAAGCATCTTCATCTTCTGTAAAGTTTTTTACCAGCTCACCTTCCAGTTCAATGGTGGTTAAGGCCTGTTTATCAGGGTTAGGATTTAACGTAGGTCTGGTATCATCTAAACCATAAAAATAGGTGCCATTACGTTCAAAATTAATGCGGCCACTAACTGTGTTTTGATCTAAGATACTGCGGCCAAAAACACTTAATTGTTGGTTACTGCTATTCTGCTTGTTCAGCTTTCCTTCCTGACTAAAATGTTTAAAGTATCCACCAAGCTGTAAACCTTCATCTTTACCGGTGTTAAAATAAGCTTCGCCCAAAAGGGTAGCCAACGACCCGAATGCACCTTTTACATAGTTGTTAACCAGTATGCTTTCTTTTTCTTCCGCCAAAGCCTGTGCCTGTAACTTTTGGATATCGCTGTTCAACTCCAGCTTCCTATCCAAAATGCTGTAGTTCAATTTTGCTTTGTAAGTTTTAACATCATCTAAATTCGGGCTTCGTCTCAGCTTTACAGCCTCGGCCAAAATTGGTTTATATGGACGAACTACTTCAATTTCTTCATTTACTACTGCTTTTTCATCGGCCTTTTTATCCTGCGCCTGTGCAGTCATTAATCCGGCAGCTAAAAAAAACAGTGAACTATATATATATTTAATCGATTTCATAATGCTACTTCTTCTGGTTTAGTTTTTCTAGTTTTTCTTTGGCTGTAGGGATGATATCATCCTTGCCTTCGTAGTTATCAATTATGCTGAGAAGAGTACTTTTTGCCTGTAAATTATCTTTCAGGGCCACATAATTATCAGATAAAAGGATAAACGCCTTTGCTACCCAGTAATCGTAAGCAGCCATGTTGTTAACCAGATCGAAACAGGTTTTAGACGAAGTTTTGAAATCACCTTTGTTGTATTCCAATAAAGCTAAATTATATTTTGCTTCTGCGGCGGCAACGGTTTTTGTTTTGGCCACTACATTTTTAAACTCCTTAATTGCTGTGGTGGTATCGCCTTTTAACAAGTAGGCTTTACCAGAATATAAGCTCGAACTGTTTTTTTCTTCCTCAGAAGCTTTTTCCGATTCTTTGGTTAGCTGTGCATATTTCAGCATGTCATCAGGCATGTTTAAAGCGGTGTAAGCCTTTAACAAATTGTTGATGGCAAAACTATAGTGCGACTTGTAATCGGTGGTAGTTTCTAATCTTTTCAGGTATACAATGGCCTCGTTGTATTTCTTCTGATTTAAGAACAATGTTGATATACTCACCAAAGAGCGTTCGGTGTAATCGCTCGTCCAGTCGTTTAAGATAAATTCGTAATCAGGAATGGCTTCATCCGGGCGGCCCAGTTTCACCAGCGATTCTGCCCTGATAAATTTAGCTTCTTTTTCATGGTTCGCTTTAGGGAATTTATCAAAATAAGCATTTACGGCCTGGAATGCACCATTGGCATCGCCTTTTAAATAAGTGTTATTGGCTGCGGCAAAAACGATATTGTCTTGCTCCGAGCCTGAATAATTTCCAAGTGGAGTAGTAGCTGCGTAAGCGATAAAACCATTTGCATCGCCGCGATCTACATAAATGTTTTTGATCGATTCCATTGCCTGTTTGGCTTCATCGGCAGTAGGATAATCGCGGATTACTTTTTTGAACGATTCTAAAGCGGCATCGTCCTGATCCTGGTTGTATTGAACCAAACCGATGGTTACCAGCGCTTTTGCCACATAACTGCTGCGTGGATATTTAGCTACCAGGGCTACAAGGTCTGATTTAGATTTATCAAAATCGCCCTTGTTGAAATACGTATAAGCGGTTTCGAAACCAGCATCATCAGCGTAATTAGAATTTGGAAAAGCATTCAACAGGCTCTGCATAGTAGCAATTTTCGCATCATATTGCGTTTCCAACCCCTGGATCATTCCTTTCTGGAAAGTGGCGTAATCTTCCGAAGTGGTTTTGCGGCTGATGATCTTGTTGTAGTTTGCCATTGCATCACCATAGTTTTTGTTTACGAAATATGAATCGGCTAAACGGATGGTGGCATCATCAATCGTTTTTTGGTCTTTATCACTACCCGCGAGGAATTTTTCGAAATAAGTAGCTGCTTTGCTGTATTTCTCATCTTCGAACGCTGCATAGGCCAAAGCGTAGTTCGCAAAATTGTAAACACCGGTTTTATCGGCATCTGGCATTTTTAAGAATTTTTCGAAAGTGGTAACTGCTTCACCAAACTTACGCAGCTCGTACATCGATTCAGCTTTCCAGTAAGTGTTTAGCGCATTGATCTCGTTGTCTTCAGGGAACTTTTCAGAACGTAAAAACATCGATAATGCATTCGGGAATGCTCTTTCGTTATAAAATTCTAACCCACGGAAATAGGTTACTTTTTGGTAAGCTTCTTTAGCTTCAAGGTTTTTATCCGGAATAGGTTCTAAAATATCTACAGCCGCCTGATAGTTTTTGGTGGTTAATAAAACTTCGCCCAATAAAGTTTTGGCTTCGTTTATTTTACGCGATTTCGGGAAAGTTTTTAGGAAGCCCTGTGTAGCCTCTAAGGCTTGTTGGTGGAATTCTAGTTCGTAACTTAATTTGGCATAGTTTAACCAAGCTTCCTCCTGTATACCCTTGTCAAAACTTAAACGCGATGCCCTGAAAAAAGCACTCTGCGCTTTTGGTTTATCGCCCAATTGAATAAAGGCTTTACCCAAAGTATGCATTCCATTTTGAAGGTAAACATCATCGGTATTTAGTTTTTCTAAAACAGCAACCGACTCTTTATATTTCTTATTCTGGAACAAAGAGTAGCCGTATTGGTAAATGAAGAGGTTGTTTTTGGTTTCGCTTTTATCTTTTGCATAATATTCGGCGAAATACTTTTCAGCATTTTTGAATTCAGATTTTGCAAAGTACGATGCTGCGACCAAACTCAACATTTCTGGCTCGAACTGTTGTTTGGTTTTTTGAATGGCTGCTAAAGCATAGCTGATTACATCATCATAACGCTCGTCAAGGTAATACATCGAAGTGATGTAGTATGGATAACTCGCCTCGTAAGTAGGAGAGCCCTTTAACTTTTCGAAGTTGGCCAATGCCGTTTTATACTCTTTGTTTAAGTAATTGATGTAAGCAAAGTAGTAAGTGGCGCTTTCCTGAAAATCGCCTTCTTCTTTTTTAACTTTTTCGAATAAAGGTTCAGCTTTGTCGTAGTCTTTAAGTTCGAAATAAGCGTAACCTTGTTTAAACTGGTATTCGTTTCTTTGTTTGCCTGAAAGCGTAGAAGGATCTGTTTTTTCGAACCATTCTAAAGCTTTTTTATAGTTTTTCTGGTTGAAATAAGTTTTTCCAACGTAGAAATAAGCCAGTTTGGTGTTCGGGTTTAACGGATAATCGCGGATAAATGCCTGAAACAAACTTTCGGCATCGCTATTGGTTAGCTCTAGTGCACAAACAGCAGCGTAAAATTTTGCATTCTCTTTCAGTAAAGATAATTCAGCATTACTCTCCGTTTGGGTAGAAGGTTTATAACGTTGCAGCTCAACAAGTTTAAACTGTTGTGCGGCTGCTGTGTATTTTTCTTTGTCTAATAATTCTAAGCCCGTTTGATAGTTTTTGTTGAGGTTCTGCACTGCGCTAACCTGAGCGTAGGTGCTAAAACTTCCTGCTAAAAGTAGCGGAATTAGTAAGTATTTTTTCTGCATTGGTTTCAAATATGGTTGGTACTAAATTAGAAATAGTATCAAAGCTTATCAACAGAAGTAATTAACATCTGTTAATAACACAAATTAACGATAGGATTTTTGGTTTGGTATTAAGGGGTGAACGAATGTGGAAAAATGATAGGGTTCATTGGTCATTGGTTCATTCGTCATTGGTGCCGCCGCATCCGATAAGGGTTCATTGGTTCATTCGTCAATAGTTCATTCGTGCCGCCGCATCCGTCATTCCGAGGCGGCTTTCAGTCAACAAAGCAATCTGGTAGAAGGGTTAACTGGTCAATGATATAAATTGGTAAATTGCCATAGGCTATTAGCAATGGACTATTTACTAATACATTTCTAAAAAGACGCTGGACTTAGTCCTTTCGGCAAGATGCTAGATTTTGGACTCTGCACTAGTAAACCAGTGACCAATGAACGATTGAACTAACTATCCCTGGCTTGCCAACAAATACAGCACAGCCATTCTTATTGCTACTCCGTTTTCTACCTGCTCTAAAATGATCGATTGTTTGCTGTCGGCCACATCGCTGGTAATCTCAACCCCTCTGTTTATCGGGCCAGGGTGCATGACAATGATTTCTTTATCGAGGTTATCTAAGATCTGTTTGTTTAAGCCGTACATCATGGCGTATTCCCTTAATGATGGGAAATATTTAATGTCCTGGCGCTCCAATTGAATACGGAGCATGTTTGCTACATCGCACCAGTTCAGGGCTTTAATTAAATTATGTTCAACTTTTACTCCAAGCTGGTGGATGTGTTTTGGGATTAAAGTTGTTGGTCCGCAAACCATTACCTCGGCGCCTAAGCGCTGCAGGCACAGGATGTTTGAGATGGCTACACGTGAGTGCAGGATATCACCCACAATTACCACTTTTTTACCAGCTACATCACCCAATTTCTGACGGATAGAGAAAGCATCAAGTAAGGCTTGTGTTGGATGTTCGTGCGCACCGTCTCCGGCATTTACAATCTGCGCTTTAACGTGTTTACTTAAAAACTGACCAGCACCTGCATATGGGTGGCGCATCACCACCATATCCACTTTCATGGATAAGATATTGTTTACCGTATCGATCAGGGTTTCACCTTTGCTCACCGATGAAGAGGAAGCGGCGAAATTGACCACATCGGCCGAAAGCCTTTTTTCAGCAAGTTCGAACGAAAGTTTGGTACGGGTAGAGTTTTCGAAAAAGATATTGGCAATGGTAATATCACGGAGTGAAGGAACCTTTTTTATTGGCCTGTTAATCACTTCCTTGAAATTATCTGCAGTTTCGAAAATCAATTCGATATCATTCCGGTTAATATCTTTAATGCCTAAAAGATGTCGGGTTGATAGTTTTTCTGCTGCCATTTTTATTTAGTATTTTCGGATATTAAAATCACTTTATCTTCACTTCCTTCGCTCGCCCAGGTTACTTTTACCTGTTGCGAGTTTAAACTATCTACCTGATGCCCAATATAATCGGGCTCGATAGGTAAATGTCTGCTAAACCTACGGTCTATTAAAACCAAAAGTTCAACTTTCTCTGGGCGGCCATAGGCAAGTAGGGCGTCAAGCGCTGCCCTAATGGTTCTGCCGGTCCAAAGTACATCATCAATTAAGATTACTTTTTTGCCTTCGATAATAAAATCGATCGAGTTACTGCTTGCGGTAACCAATCCGTCTTTACGGCGGAAATCATCTCTAAAGAAAGTAATATCAAGGTTTCCCTTTAAAATTTTCTTGTTTTTTAGAATCTGTTGAAGATCCTGATGAATGCGATCTGCCAAAAAAATACCCCTTGGCTGGATACCAATTAAAACGGTATTTGCGAAATCGTCGTGGTTTTCAATTAATTGATGGCAGAGCCTCTTAATTGTAATCTGAATTTTTTGTCCGTCAAGAAGTGTTTTCTTTTGCATTGAAGAAGGATTGGGCAAATATATAAAAATGTTTTAAGGTAAGAAAGTTGAAGATCGATTGTTTTATTTTTTGATAGTTAAATTGTTCTGTTACAACATTTAAAAATCGGTTTTTCTTTGTGCAATGTTTTTGGAAAGAAATAGTTGTTTTTTATCTTAATGTTGGTCCGGCTGTACACTGTAGTCCCGATTTTCAATCGTAAGCTGCTGTTTCCATCCGGTTTAGCGGGTCAGTTTCTGCAATTATTCGGGGGGGCAAAAACCAACGTGTAATATCCATCAAATATTTCTGCTCCACTTACCAATTAATGTTTATTAGACATTCGTCAGATATTTATTGGATTAAAAAGCTTTATTTTTACGGTATATGATTCAGCAACCAATAATCTTTTTCGATGGTGTTTGTAATCTTTGCAATGCATCGGTTCAGTTTGTTATTGCGCACGATAAAAAGGATAAATTCAAATTTACGGCGCTACAAGGTGATTACGCCAAAGAAATTCTACCGCAATTTAACGCTGATTTAGGAAAGTTGAATACCATTTTATTGCTGGAGGATGGAAAACTGTATACTAAATCTTCAGCGGCATTGCGTGTAGCCCGAAAACTTAATGGATTAATTTCACTTCTTTATGCATTTCTCATTGTTCCCAAATTTATCCGCGATTGGGTTTACGATATTATTGCCAAAAACCGTTACAGATGGTGGGGCAGGCAGGAGAGTTGCTGGGTACCAACACCCGAATTGAAAAGTAAGTTTATAGCTTAATTTTGTTGACCATTTTTCTTTCTGCCTGGCGACCAAAGCCAAAGTGTTAAAATAATTAACGGTATGGTAACGCTTAAAGCAATTACAATCATAATGGCTTTTTGCTTAACCATGTCTGTTTCATTAGAAGTAAATACATAGACCGTTTCTTTAATGGCAAATAAGGTTAGGATAGTAGAAAGGACGGCAAATAGTTTACGCATGGTTTAATTTTTAATGCAAAGATTGCATTTTATTTGATAATAGACCAACGTTAAAAGACGCTTCTTTTAAAAAAGGCATTAATTTTCTAAGTACCTTTTAGAATAAGTAATCCCCATTAAATCATAGCGTTTAAACTGTGTTTTTAGCCTTTTTTGAAAATCTGGATAATTCCGTTTTTCTTTCGGGCTCCACAAAATTTCGCTCAAGGCATCTAATCTTGGAAAAAGCAGGTATTGTACTTTTGCCGGATTGGTAATGTACTCACTCCATAAACAGCCCTGTGCGCCCCAAATGTATTTAGCCTGCTCGGCACTTAATTCAGCTGGTACAGGTTCGTAATTGTAAACATCAATTAAAGGCGAAAATTTATTTGCGGTTAAGCTATCTTCTTTTAAGAACTGACCATGATTGAAATACATCTTATCTTCGGGTGTCATAATGGCTTTATGATTTTGTTTTGCCGCATCTATACCACCTTTTTCGCCTTGCCAGCTCATTACAACTGCATTAGGGGCTAAACCGCCCTGTAAAATTTCGTTCCAACCAATAATGGTTTTGCCTTTGCTGTTTACAAATTTTTCAATCCTGCGGATGAAATAACTCTGTAGCTCACTTTCATTTTTCAGACCATTGGCCTTCATAATCTCTTGCGAAACAGCAGATCGTTTCCACCATACTTTTGAGGCTTCATCGCCGCCAATATGGATGTATTGCGAGGGGAACAAAGCCATTACCTCAGTTAATACATTTTCCAGAAATTTAAAAGTCGTATCAGAAGCCTGAAGTACATTGTTGTATTTATTCATCATTCCCCATGTTTGGGCAACTTCGTATTTTTTGCCGGGCTCCGTGCCTAATTCTGGGTATGCAGCCAATAAGGCCATGCTATGTGCAGGCATTTCTATTTCTGGAATGATGGTGATGTAACGTTTAGCAGCATAATCAACCACATCTTTAATCTGTTCTTGTGTGTAATAACCGCCATGACGAATACCATCAGTTTTAATGAGGGCATCTTTTGGTGTAATTTTTACCTCTGCCGGCAATACCTGATATTTTATATGCTCGTTTCCTTGTCCGGGCCATAAGCCAATAATGCTACCATTTCTCCAGGCACCGATTTCCGTAAGCTTGGGATATTTTTTGATCTCTATTCTCCAGCCATGGTCATCAGTTAAATGCCAATGAAAATAATTCATTTTATGAAGCGCTAAATAATCGATGTATTGTTTTACAAAGGCTACGTCAAAAAAATGGCGACTTACATCCAGATGCATACCTCGATAATCGAAGCGTGGGTAATCGGTAATGGAAACTGCAGGGATTTGTAATTGAGATTTTGTCTCAGGTATCAACTGAATTAATGTTTGAATACCGTAAAAAAGTCCATTTTCTGAACAGGCATAAATTATTGTTTGATTGTTGTTGCTTATAAGCTCGTATTCGTTTAAGTTTTTTAATAACCGACTAATTATTTCTAATTTGACTACGTTTTTTTTGTTTGTTGAATTAGGGTTAATCCGAAGTTTTATATTATAAAATTGTTGAATATAATTTTGTAGAAATAAAGCTGAATTTGATAAAGAATCATTTGAAATAATTTCTGTGTTTTGATCAATGATAAATTTTTCCGTGTTTTTTCCTGTTTTAATACTTACAGGTTGTGGGATGATGTTTATTTCCTGTGCAGAAAGTTTAAACGAAATAATTGATAAAAACAAAAAGATAAATTTCTTCATTATAAGGGATTTTCCTTTTCAAAAGTAATAATTATAGACGGATGAAAGGGAAGGTTTGGTAGGGCGAATTACTTTGTTACATAAAACATAGCTTGAAGTGTTAATTTAATAGGCAAATCGTCATCTCGACTGAAGCGCAGCGAAATGGAGAGATCTGCTAATTAGATTTCTCGACTTCGTTTCACTGCGCTCGAAATGACGATCAATCGGGGTAATGGATAAAGCCACGTTCTCTGTGGCAAAAAATAATCAAAAAAAATCCCGATAACTTTCGCTATCGGGATTAATATGATCAGTTAAAAAGAACTAGCCTTTTTTAGCTTTGCTTTCTTCGCCTTCTAATTGCGATTTCAATTGAGCCAATACGTCTAAATCTCCTAAAGTAGATTTCTCTACAGAATCTTTAACTTTTTTAACAGCAGTTACAGCAGCTTTAGCTTCTTTTTTCTTAGTTGCTCTTTCTTCTGCTACAGCTTCAGCTTTAACTTCTTCCCAAATACGGGCGTGAGAAACAACGATGCGTTTAGCTTCTTTGTTAAACTCGATGATTTTGAAGTCGTTAGTTTCTTCAGCTTTAACTGAAGTACCGTCTTCTTTAACCATGTGTTTAGTTGGTACGAAACCTTCTACACCATATGGTAAAGCAATAACAGCACCTTTATCAGTTACTTTAACAACTGTTCCCTGGTGAACCGAATCTAAAGTGAAGATCGTTTCGAAAGTATCCCAAGGGTTTTCTTCCAGTTGTTTGTGGCCTAAGCTTAATTTACGGTTATCAACATCAAGTTCTAAAACAACAACGTCTAATACATCACCAACTTTAGTGAATTCATTAGGGTGGTTTACTTTTTTAGACCAAGATAAATCAGAGATGTGGATTAAACCATCAATACCTTCTTCGATTTCAACAAAAACACCGAAGTTAGTCATGTTTTTAACAGTTGCTTGGTGCTTGCTTCCAACTGGGAATTTAGCAGCAACTTCTTGCCATGGATCGTTAGATAATTGTTTAATACCTAAGCTCATTTTGCGCTCGTCTCTGTCTAAAGTTAAAACTTCAGCTTCGATCTCATCACCAACTTTTAAGAATTCTTGTGGATTTCTTAAGTTTTGTGACCAGCTCATTTCAGAAACGTGGATTAGACCTTCAACACCTGGGATGATTTCTAAGAAAGCACCGTAATCTGCAACAGTTACGATTTTTCCTTTTACTTTAGAACCAACTTGGATGTCGGTGCTTAAGTTCTCCCAAGGGTGTGGAGTTAATTGTTTCAAGCCTAAAGCGATACGTTTTTTCTCATCATCGAAATCTAAAACAACTACGTTGATTTTTTCATCTAATGATAATACTTCTTTTGGATGCTCTATGCGGCCCCAAGAAATATCAGTAATGTGAAGTAAACCATCAACACCACCTAAATCGATGAACACACCGAAATCAGTAATGTTTTTAACAGTACCTTCCAATACCTGACCTTTTTCTAATTTAGAAACGATCTCTACTTTTTGGCTTTCTAAATCGTCTTCGATTAACACTTTATGAGAAACGACTACGTTTTTAAACTCATGGTTAATTTTAACAACTTTGAATTCCATTGTTTTACCCACGTATACATCGTAATCGCGGATTGGTTTAATATCAATTTGAGATCCTGGTAAGAAAGCTTCAACGCCCATGATATCAACAATTAAACCACCTTTAGTACGGCTCTTAACGAAACCGTTGATGATTCTATCATTTTCAAGAGCCTCGTTAATTGCTTCCCATGATCTTTGGGTTTTTGCTCTTTTGCGAGAAAGGATCAATTGACCGTTAGCATCTTCTGGTGCTTCAACGAAAACGTCAACTGAATCGCCGATTTTAAGATCTGGTGTATCACGGAATTCTGAAGTAGAAACTAAACCGTCTGATTTGAAACCTACGTTTAATACTACATCTTTGTTGTTGATTGAAACAACGATACCGCTGATGATTTCACCTTTAGTGATCTGATTGAATGTTCCAGCATACATATCTTCAAACTTTTTACGGTCTGCATCATTGTAATTACCGAAAACTTTTTCATCTGCATCCCAATCGAAATCTTCCGATGGTGTAGCCAATGATGATTTGATCGATTCGATCGAAACTGAATCAGCTTCTGATTCAATAGTTTCTTTTTCAGTTAGGCGTCCGCCTTCTCCCTGAAGTTCAGCTGTTTTAGCTGCTAATTCTTTTTCTGCTACTTGTTTTTTAGCCATTAATTAATTATCTCCTTTTTTCCCTATTTAGGGACTGCAAAGGTAAAACTTTTTTTAATTATAGAAAAGATTTTTTTAATAAATCTTGCTGATTTTTAGCTCTTTATAATTCCCCTCCCTTGGAGGGGTGCCTGAAAGGTGGGGTGGTTATTTCAGTTTACCACATGTTTTTCCAAAATGTAGCTGTTTTATTTTAGAGTTTAATTGCTTAGTTATGTTAATTATTTGAAAATGAGCGCTCCGTATTTCTTCGGGAGCAGCAGTCCTGCTATCGCTTATAGTCCTCACTACGCTGCGGGCTATTCCGCTCCATCAGGTTTAAAAACAAAGGTTGTGCACAAATACTTACCAAACGTTCCTACAGAACGAAACACAAATAACATTGGTTATTTGCTACCTAGCAAGCGTCCCGATGGGACGGCATATGAAAATGCTAAAGCTGCCGGCCTCATCTTTCATCCGCAAATCTTGCAATTAGGCGGCGTATGGTTGTTTGTTAAGACTAAGCGTCCCGTAGGGACGATTCATGGGTAGAAAAAAAACATTTTTTTTTCGTTCCGTAGGAGCGTTTGATGTGATTTTGGAAATTCTATTTCTTCGTAAAAGTCCCTCGGGTAAAACCTTCGCCAACCAATGTTTGATCATCTCTGATTAATAACATAATGGTGTTCTGCTGATCGTAAAGTTTGATCATATCGCCCTCAATAACATATTTCGAGGTGAAAATAGAATCAGTATAGGCATCGGTAACGGTTACCGAATCTTTTGATTTAAAATTGAAGGTTTTATACTGTATATCTTCGTTGCTTGCAAAGGTACCTGTAACCACTTTTGCCTGTATAAAAGTAATGTAGCAGAAATATCCGGTTACCAGAATTACGATTACTGAAAAACCGATCAAAAATTTATTGCCACTGGCGTATTTTATAGAAAAATATAATATGGTAATCAGTATTAAGGCCACAACCACAAAAAAGATAATGTTCGTATAATCTTTGTTTTCTTGAGGTACCGATGCCGAAATGTTTGTTTTTTCGGCTGCTGCCTTTACAGGAGAAACCCTGACCAAAAATTCTTTGCTCACCCATCCTTCGCCATTGGTAACCTTAATTTTATAAAAGCTCGTATTTGATGAATCGATCACGGCAACATTTTCATCTTTAGGCAGGTATCCCACAATTTTGCTTTTCGGATCAGCTTGTTGCCTAACCCGTAAATCATCTGCAGTTACCCGATACATGTCGGCGCTTGTTGCCGTTTGAGGGGTAGTGGCAGGCTGTGCAGTATTTGCCTGAGGAGTTGATGGTTTAGCCGCAGGAGCAATTTTTTCGATGAAATCTTTGCTTACCCAACCCTCGCGGTTTTTAAATTTTACTTTGTAAAACTTGGCATTGTTGGCATCTAAAACCGTAATATTTTCATTTTGAGCAATATTTCCAATCACCTTGCTTTTCGGATCGCTGCTTTCCCTTACACGCAATTTGTCTGCCTTAACGCGATACGTTTCTTGTGCATTCAAGCGGTTAGTGAAAATAAAAAGAGCGATGAGGAGGAAGAAAATTCTAGTCATAAGTATTGGATTTCTGCGAAACAGTTTAATCGGTAATTGCAAACACGCTATAAGCAAACACCGTGCTAAGTGTTTCAAAATTAGAAAATACTTTTAATAGGTGAGGATAAGATTGAAAAAAGGTGCTGCTCCTTCCCTGAAATCTTCTTTCAGCAGCGTCAAAACATCTTATAAAACGGATAAGTGAGACTACCAGCTTCCGCCAGTACCGCCACCACTGCTACTGCCACCGCCCCAGCTGCTGCTTGATGATGAAGAAGATGAGCTGCTGCTTGAAGAGGAACTTGATGACGAACTCGATTCGACCAACATAGCCAATGTGATCCACTTTATAAATTCTGTTTTTTTACAAAAACTGCATTCATTTATCAGCTTTGCTTGCCCTTCGTGACTGTAAGTGGCCTGTTTAACTGTAACGCGTTCATTCAGCTTGTATGTCCTAAAAGCACATTCGGGGCATTCGGTATAACTGTTGTATTTTTCCGCTGGCCATGCCTTAATCATATGTTCTTTATGGTCTGTGCTTTCCCAGATATCGTAATCGTAAGCTAAAACAACTTCCTCTTTACGTTGCCCTGCAGTTAAAAAGGGCTCCCCTTCTATGTTGATATCGCGATCTACTCGGGTCATCGGGTTGTTTTTACTATCCAAAACTGGCTTGAAACGATCAATCGTTTTAACACGCTTGACAAGGTGGATTATAATTGCAATTAAAATTATAGGAGAGAAAAGAACTAACCACCAGTTCTTTTTATGGAAAGCCACAACGGCATCAAAGAAATTTTTATCGTCCTGGTGTGCTTTTCTTAATGCCGACAGATAGAAAAGGTAACGAAAGAAAAGCAATATGGCCAGGATAGAAAAAAGAATGTAAGGGATATGTGCTAATTTTATCTTTTCGAACAGCTCAAAAGCACCAGTAAAAACAAAAATAAAAATAGAAACAAATACAATAAAGAAAGCCACCCCACAGCCTTTAGCTATGGTAGCATCATAACTATTTTTCTTGTCAAAGCCTTTTGGATTTAAACCATTTTTGGCTTGCCTGTTCACAATTTTGAACACCCCCCAAAATACCAATAGGATAATCCCTGTAGGAAGCCAAAAATTTTCGAGTGAACTATTGCTCTCGTGTTGGGTGAAAAACTGATTGAGCTCTGATTTATTTTCAGGTTTTAAAATAATTACACCAATGGCATTAATGGTATTCGTTATCCCGGTGCTAAAATCATTTTGCCTGAAAGCTGGTAGGAGGTTCTGCTCAGCAATATGTTTAAGCTTTACATCTGGCAATACACCTTCAATTCCTGTTCCGGTAATGAACCGGTACTTTCGCCGGTCTTTTGAAATAAATAACAATAAGCCATTATTGCTGGTTTTTGAACCAATTCCCCAGGTGTTAAAAAGCTCAAATGCAAAATCGAAATCTTCTTTATCATGGTCGAAATCGTTAACAATCACCACTGCTACCTGAACATTGGTTTCATGTTCAAACTGGGCAATGGTATTATTTAAACCCGAAACCGCACTAATTCCCAGAATGCCGTCAGGATCACTTACATAACCTCCGCCATTGTTTTTTGGATCTGGTATGTCTTTTACTTTGTAAGCAGTTTGCCCAAAAGTAATATTGGCAACTAAAAGAAAAAATAGTAGGGTTATGGGTTTAAACAAACGGGTATTGAGCATCGTCTAAATTTAGGTGCGAGGTTTTATATCATGATCTAACAACTAAGTAATGATATGGTTTACTCTTTTAATATTTTAGCCAATACCTTATCTAGTTTTGCTTTATCTTTCATGTATGCTTCCAAATTGTAAAGTTGCACGGTTTTAAATTCTATCGGGTGGCTTTCGCTCTGTAATGAAATATAACCTGATGTTAATGCTTTGCCGTCTATTTTAACTTTCGGGTCAAAATTTGAAACACTGCCACCGCCAATTTGAGGTTTAGTGTATTCTAAAACCACTTCGCCTGCTATAATGTGTTTTACAACCGAATCACCTAAAACTAAAAATTCTGCGGTTACCCATTGGTCGCCAGCATAGGTTTTCGATTTGGAATCTAAGCAGTGTCCGGTAAATAGTTTTCCATTATAATCAATTAGTGTTCCAGGTGTACATACGTTACTGGTATGGCGTTCATGTTCACCATCTCCGCCAAGAATTTGGGCTTCAATCGAAATCGGGAAATCCTGGTTTTTTAACATTGTTGCCGGATCCTGGCAATGTAACATGGCACCACTATTTCTGGTTGCCCAGCCTTCACCACCTTTAGCCTGATCACCAACAAAGCGGTAGGTTACTTTTAAAAGATAGGCCGAAAAAGGTTTTTTGTAGAAAATATGTCCGTATTGTTGGTCAAATTCTTTGTATCCATCATAACTCACCTTCATTACTCCATTTTCTACACGAAAAGTATTGGCATAATTTTCTTTATAGTCGTGTTTGGCGATTTTAATGTTCCAATCTTTTAAATCTTTTCCATTAAAGAGATTGATCCAGCCTTTTTGGGCATTGGCGTTGAGGATAGTAAGCGATAAAAATAATACCGCAAGATAAATTGATTTTAGTTTCATAGTAACGTTTGGGTTGGGTGCTAAAAATATGAAATTTTTTTTGAAGTCAAAGGTCAACAGCCGGATAGTTCATGGTTGGTAGTCTGGTAGCCCATAGCTTGGAACCAGTTAACCGATAGCAATTAACCTTAGAGATACGTCATTTCGACTGGAGCACCGCGGAATGGAGAAATCTATTTAGTCTAAAATCCCTAGTCTTAAGACGATTAACTAAGCTATGTATTTGGGATGCAGCGATAGACATCAGTTAACCTATTTAAACAATTAACCATTGACCAATGAGCTAATGACTAGTGAACCAATGAACTAATGAACCAAAAACGGTTGCACTCTTTCCAATGCAAAGTCTAATTGTTCTTCCTGTGTAAGATCGGTATTATCTAAAATAATAGCATCATCAGCCCTAACTAACGGACTTTCCTTACGGGTGGTATCGGCATAATCGCGATGGGCAAGGTTTTCAAAAACCTCTTCCAGGGTAGTTTTGTTATTGCCTTTGCTCTCCAGTTCCTTAAATCTGCGTTCAGCCCTGATTTTCGGATCGGCCGTCATAAAAAATTTCACAGGAGCATCGGGGAAAACGGTAGTGCCAATATCACGGCCATCCATCACGATGTTTTTCGATTTACCCATGCGTTGCTGTTGCTTCACCATTTCATGACGCACAATTTTATGCGCCGAAACCTCACTTACATTTTCAGAAACAGGCATTAAGCGGATTTCATCAGAAACCTCTTCACCATTAAGGGTAATATGGGATTCGTAATCGCGGGAGTGGAAATTCAGTTCGATGTGCTGTAAAGCATCAACAACTTTGGCATCATCAGTAATATCGATGTTATTTCTTAAGAAGTATAGTGTAACGGCACGGTACATCGCTCCGCTGTCTACATAAATAAAACCTAATTTTTTAGCCAGTGCTTTTGCTAAAGTACTTTTTCCGCAAGATGAGTAGCCATCTATTGCTATTACCAGGTTTTTCTTCATCGTAGCGCAAAGGTAAAAAATAGAAACAGAATGCTGAATTTTTTTAAAGGTATAAAGATAGATTCTAAACAAGATAATGCTAAAACATTGATTTGCTGGATGCGTTTAATTATAAAATAAATACACGATTATGTTGTTATCTGAAAGAATGTTGGCGGCGCTGAATAACCAGGTTAAGCTGGAAGCCGAATCGTCTCAAGTTTATCTGGGCATTGCCTCATGGTTAGAAACGCAGCCAGGTTTAGAAGGTTATACCGAGTTTTTCTACCGTCAGAGTGAAGAGGAACGTCATCATATGCTTAAACTGATTCATTATATCAATGATCGTGATGGGCATGCGATGATTACTGCCCTTGAAATGCCCAAAAATTCTTTCGGACAGGTAATAGAGGTATTTCAGGATTTTCTGGATAATGAGTTGTTGGTATCAAAAAGCATTAACGATTTGGTAGAACTTTCACTGAATGAGAAAGATTATCTCACATTTAAATTTTTGCAATGGTATTTAGATGAACAATTGGAAGAAGAAAAAATGGCGAAAACGATGTTAGAGAAACTTCAATTGGTAGGTAGTGATAGAGGAGGCATTTACCAATTGGATAAAGATATTGTAGGGTTACGTAGCAAGGTGAGCGAATCGAAAGAGGGAGAATAATCTGTTTTTATTAAATTCCAAATTATTACTTTTGCGGCATGTTGCCTACGAGAGAAGAAATTTTGCGGTCTGTTACTTTCAAAACTTCAAGAAGTGGGGGTAAGGGTGGACAAAATGTAAATAAAGTTTCGAGTAAGGTAGAATTAATTTTCGACCTGGAAACAGCTTTTTATTTGGATGAAGACGAAAAGATACGCATAAAAGAAAAACTGGAAAATCGACTAGATTCTGAAGGATTGTTACATATTGTTTCGCAAGAGGATAGGAGCCAGCTACTCAATAAAGAGAAAACAGTTGCCAAGTTGATTGAATTGTTAAAGCGATCGTTACACGTTCAAAAAAAGCGAAAAGCAACTAAAATACCTAAAGCTGTTATTCAAAAAAGATTAAAGAATAAAGCCGTTAATTCCGATAAAAAGGAGAGTCGCAAAAGACCATCAATTGATTAAATCTACGGCCTGATTTCTATTTTAGTCCCAATATTTACAGCATAAAACAATTCGTCTACTTCGCTATTGGTTAATGCCATACAGCCATTTGTCCAATCGAATAATCGTTGAAACTTACCGATAAATCCTAAATGGTTCCTGATCCCATGTATTTTAATATCACCACCGGGATCTTTACTTAGTAGTTTTGCCTTAGCAATATCTTTTTTATTTGGGTAAGACACTCCAAGGTTTTTATGATAACCACTATTTTGGTTTTTGGCATTGATTACATAAACCCCCTCAGGTGTTTTCTCATCACCTTCGAATTCTTTGTGTCCAACCGGGCTGTCGCCCAATGAAATCTGATAAGTTTTAATTAATTTCTGTTTTGAATAAGCCAGTAATTGCCGGTTTGACTTTTTAACAATGATATAATCGATTTTGGTATTAGTTGGTAATTTCTTTTCAGGGTATACATTGTAAATAACTGCACCAATAATGAAGGACAAAATGATAAAAAAAGTTGCTTTTTTCATACGCTGCAAATTCTCAATTAACTAGTTTAAATAGTTAACCTAGCTCTTTCCAAACCGATAATACAAACTTAAACCACCATAATTCTGTGCTTTAGCCACACTTTTAACTTCTTTGGTTTTAAAAATAATATTGAAATCGGCAGTAATTCTTTTTGAACTATAATTTACACCAAACTGTTGCTCAAAAACAATCGGTTTTACCCCAAAAGTTAATGGACTGTTGTTGTTAAAAAGACTTCCCTGTATAGTGGCATCGTAGGCAACAAAGTTTAGCTGTGGTTTTACATAAAAGAAAAATTCCGAGCTGTTTAAGCTTTTGGTTTTTGAATTTCCGATCACCGCGTTGTGATAAGCACTGTTGAACAATTGATTTAGTTTGCCGGCCCTAAAAAGCACCGATGCACCCAAACCCGAAAAAGTTGTTCCTAAGTTGGCATAACCCTGGGCACTGATATCCACAATGGGATCTTCTGGCCTAAAAAGTAACTTGCTATAATTTGCCGTAAGGTTTATGGCCAGTTCATTTTTAATCTGGTAATCCCAACCCGCAGGGGTATAAAAACCTACGGTTTTATGTAGGAAACGTTGTGCTGTTTGGGCAAGCGAGTTAGGGCCAACCGTTCCCAATTCTACACTGGTTTTTAAAACGCTCTCATTTTTATAGAAAACAGAATATGCACCACCTGCATAAAGATAACCTGCAAAAGGCCTGTCCTGATCTTCTTTGTTAGGAACCTGGCCCCAATAAGGCGTATACATTTTCTGCCCGGCAGAAATTTCGTAGGTCTTTTTCTCTATTTTATCTGAAAACTTTTCGGTATTAATGGCATGGCGGTAGTAGATAAATAATCCGTTGGTATAATATCGATCGTTTAAAGTAGCCAGGTAAGCATCGTTTTCGGTTTTAAAACCGAATTCGTTTTTAAAGGATTGAGCGAAACTGGTTGAAACAACCAAACAAAAAACTATAGTGAATAAAAATGATCTCATAAAAAAGCCCAGGCGATTTACCTAGGCTATAAAAGTATTTATTGTAATTGGATTTTTGATTGTTAATCCAAAAGAATTAGCAATTAGTTTACAATCGGTGCAATTTTAACACTTAAATCTAAAGGTTTTTTAACCTTGTTTTTGGTTAAAGCTAACTCAATTACTTCACTCATTTCGGCTACATAATGGAATTTTAAATCCTTGATGTAACTTTCTTTAATCTCTAAAATATCTTTACGGTTGCTTTTGCAAAGGATAATTTCTTTAATGTTTGCTCTTTTTGCAGCTAGGATCTTTTCTTTGATACCACCAACCGGAAGTACTTTTCCGCGTAAAGTAATCTCGCCAGTCATAGCTAAATGCTGTTTTACCTTGCGTTGGGTAAATGCCGACGTTAGGGCGGTAAGCATCGTTACACCGGCCGAAGGGCCATCTTTTGGTGTAGCGCCTGCAGGCACGTGAACGTGAACATCCCAGTTATCAAATAAACTGTAGTCTATATCAAATTCGGCTGCGTGGGCGCGTAAATAAGCTAGCGCGATAACCGCCGATTCTTTCATTACATCGCCAAGGTTGCCTGTTAAGGTTAATTTTCCTTTTCCTGGGCTTAAACTCGATTCGATGAATAAAATATCACCTCCTACGCTTGTCCAGGCTAAACCTGTTACAACTCCAGCCACTTCATTGCCTTCGTATAAGTCTTTATCGTAAATTGGTGCACCTAAAATGCGCTCTACATCATCATTGCTTAAATTTGAATCGTAGGTTTCTTCCATCGCAATTTTGGTGGCCACACCACGCACTAAAGAACCTATTTTTTTCTCCAAACCACGTACGCCTGATTCTCTGGTATAATCTTCAATTACTTTTTCGATTAGTGGAGTTTTTAAGTTAATATCCTTGGTTTGTAAACCATGGTTTTCTTTCTGTTTAGGCAACAGGTATTTTTTAGCGATTTCTATTTTCTCTTCAATCGTATATCCGTTTACTTCAATAATCTCCATACGATCTAACAAAGCAGGTTGAATGGTACTTAAAGAGTTTGCTGTTGCAATAAACAGGATGTTTGATAAATCGTAATCCATTTCTACATAATGATCGTAGAAGGCGCTGTTTTGCTCAGGATCTAATACTTCAAGCAAGGCTGATGATGGGTCGCCACGGTGGTCGGTTCCTACTTTATCAATCTCATCCAAAACAAAAACAGGATTATCTGCCCCCGCTTTTTTAATAGAGGAAATAATACGGCCTGGCATTGCACCAATGTAAGTTTTACGGTGGCCACGGATTTCTGCTTCATCGCGGATACCACCTAAAGCCATACGTACATACTTACGGCCTAAAGCTTTCGCAATAGATTTTCCTAAAGATGTTTTACCAACTCCCGGAGGGCCAACCAAACATAAGATTGGCGCTTTCATATTACGCTTTAATTTTAAAACTGCTAAGTATTCTATAATGCGTTGCTTAACTTTTTCTAAACCAAAGTGATCTTTATCTAAGATACGTTGTGCTCTTTTTAGGTCGAAATTATCTTTCGTAAACTCGCTCCAGGGTAAATCTAAAAGAAGTTCCAAATAATTTAACTGAACAGAGTAATCCGGTGCAGCAGGGTTCATTCTACCCAACTTATCTAGTTCCTTATCAAAATGTTCGGCAACTGCTTTTGCCCATTTTTTCTTCTTGGCTTTTTCTTGTAAAGCATCGAATTCTAAATCAGCAGAGCTGCCTCCCAATTCTTCCTGAATGGTTTTTAGCTGTTGATTTAAAAAATAATCACGTTGTTGCTTGTCTAAATCGGTACGTACTTTCGATTGGATCTGATTTCTCAGCTCCAGCATCTGCAGTTCGACCATTAAAAGCTCCATTACCTTTTGCGCTCTTTCCTGCAATTTATCCATTTCAAGGATTTTTTGCTTATCGGCCATTTCGGCATTCATATTTGATGAAATGAAATTGATCAAAAATGAATTGCTCTCAATGTTTTTAAGTGCAATGCTGGCTTCACTTGGAATATTTGGTGATAGCTGGATAATCTGAGCAGACATTTCGCGGATAGAAGCGATTAATGTTTTAAACTCTTTGTCTGCTTTGTGCTTTTGTTCTTCGAATTTTTTAACAACGGCTTTAATGTAAGGTTCATTCTGCACCTCTTCAATTAAGCGGAAACGTTGTTTACCCTGGATAATTACGGTGGTATTTCCATCAGGCATCTGCAACAGCTTTATGATGTTTGCAACCGTACCAACCGTGTTAAGCTGCTCAAAAGTAGGGTCTTCAATGGAAACGTCTTTTTGAGAAACAACCCCAATAATCTTATTCCCTTTGTACGCTTCCTTAATTAACTTAATTGATTTATCTCTTCCAACAGTAATAGGAATAACTACGCCTGGAAATAAAACTGTGTTTCGCAAAGGCAATATGGCCAACGTTTCGGGCGTTTCCTCATTATTCATCTCCTCTTCGTCTTGTTGAGACATTAAGGGGAAAAATTCGGTATCCTCATTTATGATTGGCATTGCTGTATGGAAATCAAATATATCTTGTTTACTCATTATCACATTTTCCGCTAACGACAAACTGGCAGTTTAATCGTATTCACTTTGTTTAATTTTGGTATTAAGTTAATAAATTCAACTCTTGTGCCAAAGTGAAAATAATATTAATCTTATGTTAAAAAGGCAGAGTAATATAAATATTTTTACCAATATCATATAAAGCATATTTTAGCGTTTAAGCTAATGTTTAGGGTATTTGGTTTTGAATGAAAGAAAATTAAAAACTTTTAAATTATCAGAATAGGATTATATTGCAAAAAATTTCTCCTATAAATTTGGTTAGGCGTTAGATTTGTTAAACTTATTACTCATACATGAACTATTTTAAAAAGGCGATTTTAGGATTAATTATTTTTACATCAACTAGTAGTTTCGCACAAAGCAATTACGAAAGAAGCATGCAGGCGATGATGAAAGGTGATTATAAAACTGCCGCGATACAATTAGAAAAAGCTGATACTAAAACTCCTGATAATGCAAACGTGCTCCAAATGCTTGGATATTCTTATTTCCAAAATCGTGAATACGAGAAATGTATTGCAACTTACAGCCGTTTATTAACCATCAAACCATCTGAAGTTTCTGCATATTATTACCGTGGGATAGCAAGATTAAAAATCGCTAACGATCCTAAAGAGTCGTTAAATACTATGCGCGAGAACTTTTATTTGGCATCTCTCAAAGATTTTACAAAAGCCATTGAAATTAATGGTGATGAAGACGCTCAAATGTTTCAAAACCGTGGTTTAGCTTACAAAGACTATGCAATTTTCAGATCTTTTAAAGCGAAGAAAAAAGAAGAAAAAGCGGCTTGTGTAGCTTTGTTCAATAATTCTATCGCTGATTTTCAGAAGGTATTAACCTTGCAACCATTAAGAAAAGATATTATTGATTGGGTAACCTACGATAAGGCACAGATAGCAAGCCTTAAATAAAATACAACTTTTAAAGAAATGGGGCCTGAATATTTTCGGGCCCCATTTTTTTTATTTCAGCTTCCCAATAACCGAATACTTCTTTTCGTTTAGCAATCTAATTTTCTGCTGCTTTTTGATCGCATAGAGGCTATCTGGGCAGTAGGTTAACGTATCCTGAGATTGGTATAAGATATTTTTATTATCGATAATGATCTCTATTTTGCCAGCTTTCTGGCCTTTCCAAGTTATAGAAACCTTCTTAATAGGGATTTTTTTATTATTGGAAGTATAAATATCTACCCCATCTTGTTCTTTTGTTTTAAAACTTCCTTTCCACGATGTTTTATTGATGTCAGCGTTGACAAAAATGGCCAATTCTTTTGCCCAGTCAGCAATTTTAGCTGTTTTGCTTTCGGCTGCCCCATTTATACTAACGGTTTTATTCACAATGGGATTCAGTCTCTGTAGGCGCGAAATTTCCTTTCCAAAATATCCTTTTATATCAAAATATAATAAATCGGTATTTGCTTCAGCTTCTTTTCGCTGATTGCAGGAAAACAATGCCAAAGCAAATACTAGGATATGAAGTTTATTAACCATTATACTAAAACGTTTCCTGTCATTTCTGCTGGAATAGCCACTCCTAATATTTTTAGAATAGTAGGAGCAATGTCGCCTAATTTACCGTCTGCAATGGTTTTATAGTCCTTATCAATTAAAATACAAGGAACCAGGTTGGTGGTATGCGCAGTATTGGCAGAACCATCTTTATTTACCATAAATTCAGAGTTTCCATGATCGGCCAAAAGAATAAACGAATAACCATGTTCCAAACCTTTGTTTACCACAGTTTCTGCACATTTGTCTGCAGTTTCTACTGCTTTTATTACAGCTTCAAAAACACCTGTGTGGCCAACCATATCCGGATTGGCAAAGTTTAGGCAAATAAAATCAGCCCATCCGGTTTCCATTTCTTTGGTAATGGCATCTGTAATCCCCGCGGCACTCATTTCTGGTTGAAGATCATAGGTGGCTACTTTTGGTGAAGGAATTAAAAGGCGTTTTTCGTTTTTAAATTCGGCTTCCCTTCCGCCCGAGAAGAAGAAGGTTACGTGTGGGTATTTCTCAGTTTCTGCAATACGGATCTGATTTTTATTGTTGTTTGCCAGTACTTCACCAATAGTTTGGGTTAAATCATCTTTGGTGAAAATTACATTTACCTTTTCAAAACTCTCATCGTAAGTAGTCATGGTAACATAATACAATGGAAGTTTATGCATCTGCTGTTCTGGAAAATCTTTTTGCGTTAATGCAGTGGTGATTTCACGACCTCTATCAGTACGGAAATTAAAACAGATTACCACATCATCATTTTGAATCGTAGCAACTGGTGCACCATTATCCTGCGTTAAAACGATTGGTTTTAAAAACTCATCGGTTATGCCATCGGTATATGATTTTTTGATTGCTGCCAAAGCATCCTGGGTTTTTTCGCCAATACCGTTTACCATTACATCGTAAGCTTGTTTAACACGCTCCCAACGGTTATCACGGTCCATCGCATAATAACGGCCAACCATAGTAGCCAATTTAGCATTGGTGTTTTGGATATGGTTTTGCAGATCAGTGATAAAGCCCAGGCCTGAGTTTGGATCAGTATCACGGCCATCTAAAAAAGCATGGACAAAAGTATTTGGCACATTTGCTTCGTTTGCGGCATCACATAAAGCTTTTAAATGTTCGATATGCGCATGCACACCGCCGTTTGAAACGAGTCCGATGAAGTGAACCGCTTTATTGTTCTGCTTAGCATAATCGAATGCACTTACCAAAACCGGGTTGCTGTGCAATTCTCTGTCGGTAATCGATTTGTTGATTCTTCCAAGCTCCTGGTAAACTACCCTACCTGCGCCTAAGTTCATGTGCCCAACTTCGGAGTTACCCATCTGCCCAGCTGGCAAACCCACAGCTTCACCAGACGCTTCAAGCTTAGAATTTGGGTATTTCTGTAATAACGAATCGAAAAAAGGAGTGTTGGCAGCATATGCAGCATCAGAATTATCTTGTTTTCCGTAGCCCCAGCCATCTAGAATTATAAGCGCGAGTTTTTTATCGTTTACCATTTTTGTTGTAAAATTTATTGATCCACATTAAAACATTTTCATGTATAACATGTTTTAGTGTTTTGTTTATATGGCAAATATAACTTTATTGATGCTTATACAAATGAAGAAATCCTTTTTTTGATACGCTAATGGCATAATTTTAGCTATAGGGTTCTGTATAAAATACAGAAATGATCCGGAGCTTATTTTTACTCATTATTAGTTTGTCATCATTATATCACCCTACAGCTCTTCAGGCAGATATTATTGATGATTTAGCCTCGTATTTTAAGGCTGGCAATTCAAAAGAAATTGCGAAAAGTTTCGCCTCAACTATCGAACTTATTATAGTTGATGAAGAAGATGTATACTCAAAAGCACAGGGTGAACAGATTTTAAGAGATTTTTTTATTAAACATCCTCCAGTAAAAACAAGTATTTTTCATAAAATTAATACGAATCCAAATTATCGTTTTGGCGTAATTATTCTAAGTACCGCCAAAGAAACCTTCAGGGTTTCTATTACCATGAAAAAATTCAATACCAGCTTTTCGATTACTGAATTAAGGATCGAACCGGCAAAGGATTAATTGGTCAGGTAGTATTTACGAAGTTATGCCACCAGTATGCCTGTGCCAACTTCATAAGTCGCGGAGGTTAGAAACTTCTGATGTTAACAGATCACTTTAACGCTTCAGTAAATTGTCTGCTAATAAATATTTCTTATTTTTGCGGCATAAAATCTACATTTTGGATACTCAACTTATACATCAATTCATAAAAAATGCCCTTGCCGAAGATGTTGGTGATGGCGATCACACTTCACTTTCAACAATTCCACCCGGAACGCAGGGAAAAGCAAAACTGATTATCAAAGAAGATGGTGTTTTGGCTGGAATTGAACTGGCACTTGAGATTTTTAAGGAAGTTGATGATACTTTAAAGGTTGATGTACTGTTGCAGGATGGTGTAGCGGTAAAAGTAGGCGATATTGCCCTAACCGTTTCAGGAAGTACGCATGCTATTTTAATTGCAGAGCGTTTGGTTTTAAACTGTATGCAGCGCATGAGTGGTATTGCAACTAAAACCCATCGGATTGTTTCTTTATTGAAAACAACTAAAACCAAAATTTTAGATACCCGTAAAACCACTCCAGGGCTTCGCTATTTAGAAAAATGGGCAGTAAGGATAGGAGGAGGTGTAAATCACCGCATTGGTTTATATGATATGATCTTAATTAAGGATAATCATGTAGATTATGCAGGAGGAATTTCAAACGCCATTACAGCTGCTAAAAAATATCTAATTGATCAAAATAAATCACTTCAGATTGAAATTGAGGTGCGCAACCTGGAAGAATTGTCTCAAGTTTTGTCTATAGGTGGTGTAGACCGTATTATGCTTGATAATTTCAGTTTCGAAAACTTAAGGGCTGCGGTTAAATTAATCGACGGTAAATTTATTACAGAGGCTTCTGGAGGGATTACTGAAGAGAATGTTGCCGAATATGCTGCTTGCGGAGTAGATTTTATTTCGATGGGCGCGCTTACACACTCTGTGAAAAGCCTGGACATGAGTTTAAAAGCATACTAAAGTGATTTGCTATAAAATTAAAAGCTTATTTTTTGTATCATTGTAGGCTATGGTTACGGTTTATTCTCTCAGCGCGTTATTAATCGCCTATCTTTTTGGATCTATACCAACAGCTGTATGGCTTGGTCAGGCCTTTTATGGGGTCGATGTAAGAGAGTATGGAAGTGGCAACGCTGGCGCAACCAATACTTTTAGGGTATTGGGCAAAAAAGCGGGAATTGCTGTAATGATCATCGATATTGCAAAAGGTTATACCGCAACCAATCTGGCATATTTAATCGGCATGTCGGTAACGGGGCCACAAAATTCAGTTGTTTTTGTCAATTACCAACTTGCACTGGGTGTAACCGCAGTAATGGGACATTTATTTCCTGTTTTTGCAGGTTTTAGAGGCGGAAAAGGTGTTGCTACACTTTTTGGAATGATTTTGGCAGTTAACTTCGAAGCATCTATGCTTTGTGTTCTGGTTTTTGTGGTTGTGTTGTTGTTAACCAAATATGTTTCATTAAGCTCCATTTGTGCAGGATTTACTTTTCCGCTCAGTGTGGTGTTCTTGTTTCAGGTTTCAATCAAATCGGAAGTGCTTTATGGCATGGTGGTTTGCATTTTAATCTTAGTTACGCACCAAAAAAACCTCGAAAGATTGCTGAAAGGCAAAGAATCTAAAGTGTATTTGTTTAGGAAGAAAACTAATTAATTAACAAAACACATTTCATTAAAACTTATTTATAGGCTTACTGTTTAATCTTCGGTTTTGCCTATCAGTATTTACTAATCATTTAAAATCGCATTATGAAAAAGTTATTTTTAACAGCAAGCGTTGCTGGAGTATTATTATTTAACTCCTGTTCTACCGTTCCTTTAACAGGCCGTAGTCGATTTGATTTAGTGAGTAACGACCAGGTTTTGCCAATGGCTTTCCAGGCTTATAGCACCTTTTTAACGGAGAATAAAACTACAGTTTTACCGGCCTCAAATGCGCAGGCATTGAAGGTTAAAACCATTGGTAGCAGATTAATTACGGCTGTAAAATCGTATATGAACAGCAATAATTATGGTAACCTGATTGCAGATTACCAGTGGGAGGTTAATGTGGTGCAGAACAACGAGAAAAATGCCTGGTGTATGCCAGGAGGAAAGATTGTAGTTTATACCGGTATTTTGCCCGTAACACAAGACGATGCAGGTTTGGCCACCGTAATGGGCCACGAGATTGCCCACGCTATCGCAGGTCACTCTGCTGAACGGATGTCGCAGGAAATGGTTGCCCAAGGTATTGGTGCTGCAGCAGGTGTTGCGTTATCTAAAAATCCAAAAACTCAATCTATTTTTAATACCCTTTATGGTGTGGGTACACCAGTGGCGATGTTAAAATTCAGTCGAAATCAAGAATTAGAAGCCGATCGTTTAGGCTTGATTTTTATGGCCATGGCCGGATACAATCCACAAAATGCCACGGCTTTCTGGAATAGAATGTCGGCGGCATCGGCAGGTGCTCAAAAACCAGCCGAGTTTTTAAGTACCCACCCAAGCGATGCGACACGTATTGCACAGATCCAAAAATATTTGCCTGAAGCGCAACAGTATTATAAGAAATAGTTTAGGGTTTAAGGTTTAAGGTGGAGGGGTATGCGTAGTGCAGAACCCCATCTTTTTATTTATTTTTACCTGGTCTTAGCGTCTCCAATGCTATTAAGTTAAGGTTTTTTGGATTTTGAGATAGTTTTTTTTAGTATATTTATATACAATCAAAAAAGATACATGAGTTTAATTTCCAGCAATATTTCCAAGGAGAAACATATCGTTTCTCCTAAAAAACATGTGATTTTATTCAAAAAAATCCGACCCCTGAGAAGTATATTACCAAAGCAAAGTTTTTCATC
>NZ_CAKKMS010000013.1 GCF_918698245.1 Pedobacter sp. Bi126
GATGAAAAACTTTGCTTTGGTAATATACTTCCCAGGGGTCGGATTTTTTTGAATAAAATCACATGTTTTTTTTAGGAGAAACGATATGTTTCTCCTTGGAAATATTGCTGGAAATTAAACTCATGTACCTTTTTTGATTGTATATAAATATACTAAAAAAAACTATCTCAAAATCCAAAAAACCTTAACTTAATAGCATTGGACACGCTAAGACCAGATGAGGTATCGTATAGACCTCTTTACCCGCAAGAAGTGAAAAGGCGTAACCTTCTTAAATTAGTGTTAGAAGGAGGATGTTTGCACTATTGAATAGTACTCAAATAAAAACGCCATTCCCTTAGGAATGACGCTCATCATACTAACCAAAAGTATCTTAATTGACTACATCAAAATATCAATAGCCCGGATTTTGGGTTAAATTTTTATTTAGATCCCTTTCTGACTGTGGAATTGGCCAGAGCTCATTTTTACCAACGACAAAACTGCGCTTTTTGAAAATATAGTATCCATTTGCGTTTACGGGATAATCTTTATAATTGGCAGGGTCGTTGGTAAGTTTCATACCGGTAAACTGCTGATTGTTCTCTGAGCCGATGATCCCCCATCTCAAACAATCAAAATACCTGATCCCTTCAAACGCAAATTCTACACGGCGTTCTCTGCGTAGGATTGTTCTGAGTGCTGTTGGATCTAAGGTGGTTATTGCTGGCATTGCCACAGCTGCCCTTCCCCTTACTTTATTTATTGTTGCATCCAATAACACCTGATCTACACCACTGCCAGACTCTAGCTTTGCCTCTAAATAGCCAAGCAATACTTCTGCATACCTGATCAAAGGAAAGTTGTTTCCCGTATTATTGGTTGTTGCTACAGCAGGATCATCCTCGAGGAATTTATAGATAGCATATCCGCTCCAGACACCAGGGTACTGGTTCAAGCGGTCGGGAAGCGTTGTCCCGGGCTTTGCAGAGTAAACTTTTCCGCGAAAACTCGTACGGTCGGAGATCATGATGTTGAAATCCATTCTTGGATCGCGGTTGTTATATGGATTGTTTTTATCAAATAAAGGAGATTCTGCTATCGTTTTCCCGTCCTTACACTCATATGCTTCAACCAGTTCATTAAATGGTGAGTATTGGTGCCACCCGCCCCATGTTTCGGGTGTAAGGTATTGCAACAAGGCATGGTTGTAAGTATCCCTAATGTACTGCATTGACATGATGATCTCACGACTGGTTTCCCCTGCATTTAAGAAAAGTTCACGGTATCTGGGATCGATAGCATAATAATTATAATCGATGATGGTTTTATAAGTAGTCGCTGCCTCTGCCCACTTTTTCTGAGCAAGCTGCAACCGGCCAAGAATGGCCAGTGCCGATGCAGCAGTCATGTGACCAAGACGGTCTGCACTTACAGAAACAGGAAGTGCAGCGGCCGCAGCCTTAAGCTCACTTTCGCAAAATGCCCAAACCTCTGCTTTAGGAGTGCGGGATACAGAGTTTGCCTCATCTACCGTCAACAGTTTTTGTACAAGAGGAACATCGCCGAAATATAAAGCGAGATTGAAGTAGTTGTATGCCCTAATCGTTTTTACCTCACCTATCATTACTGCTTTTTGCGCCGCATCCATACTCACCAGACCAATATTGGCTAAAAAATTATTGCACCTTCCAATCTGTGAATAGGCCTGGGAATAATACGATCCCACAAAGCTATAGGTAGAATTTAATGTACCATTGGTGAAATTATCAGGAATAGACTCCTTTTCGGATCCATTACCAGCCATCAGGTCAAGGTTAACCATTGATGTTGCCGCCCAGAAATTATAACCGGTAAAACCTGCCCCACTGTCATAGACCCCATTCAAAGCAAGTGTTGCATCACCAGCTGTTTTCCAGAAAGTGGCATCTGAAATTGATGAAAGCGGCTGGGTATCTAAAAGGTCTTTTTTACATCCTGCAACCACACTCAGGAAGGTACATCCCACCACAACTGTTAATTTATATATATAATTTTTCATTTTGTTTTATTTAATGATCCTAACTACATTAGATTACAATTTCACATTTATACCAAAGGTATAGATGGCAGAGAGTGGATAGAAGTTTGGGTTGTCTCCCGAACCCTGGCCGTTTTCTGGATCCCATCCTTCGTAAAAATCATTTAATGTGAAAAGATTTTGACCACCGACAAATAGCCTAACCTTATCCAAACTGATTTTTTTAGTCAGATTAGATGGCAAGGTATACCCGATCTGGACGTTTTTCAATCTCAGAAATGTTCCTGATCTATTCCAGTAAGAGTTTCTCTGAACATTGGCACTACCCTGGCTCAGATTGGTAATGCGTGGATAAAGTGCATTTCTGTCAGGATTTTGTGTGGTCCATGCATTTTCATATTGCCATTGCTGAACATTCCCACCGTTATATAATGCGTAGGCCTGATAAGATCCCATCTGCACCGTATATCCTCCAAGTCCGGAAAATAAAGCTGAAAAATCAAACCCTTTGTATGCAGCAGTTAAGTTTAGTCCGTAAGAAGTTTTTGGATTGGTATTTCCTAAAATCTGCCTGTCATAAGTGGCATCTACCTTTCCATCCGGAACCCCGTTTGGTCCGCTGATGTCCTTAAATCTGATGTTACCAGGGACACCACCATTTGGTTGTGTTGGGTAACTTGCAACATCCGCAGCATCAACAAAAAGACCATCGGCCACGAAGCCGTAAATCGGGTTTAATGGTTGGCCTAGAAAGAAATTGGGGATTACGTTTTGAATATCGCCCGCTATTTTGATTACCTTTTGATTATTGTATGAGAAATTTGGTGATACGCCGAAGTTTACCTGACCTATTTTGGCATTGTAGGTTAAACTTACTTCGACACCTCGATTCTGAATTGAACCCGCATTCTGCGTTGGTGCGCTTAAGCCAAGTGTAGAAGATACCGGAACCTGGTATAAAATGTCTTTAGCTGTTCTGTCGTAAATATCCACTGTACCACTAAGCGCATTATTGAACAAGGTGAAATCAAGACCAAGATTGGCAGTTGTTGTTGTTTCCCATTTGATATCCTGATTGGCAGCTGCAGTCACCGCAGCACCAGGGGCAATTACCCCTCCGAAATTATACCTTACATTGGTGCTGATGTTATATTGATATGGGTAATTGGAAATATTGGCATTACCCAAGGAACCATACGATGCTCTTATTTTCAGCTCATTAACCCAATTAATATTATCTTTAATAAATGATTCCTCGGAAAGTCTCCAGCCGGCAGAAACCGCTGGAAAAACCCCATATCTGTTTTTAGGCGCAAATCTTGAAGAACCGTCATAGCGAACATTGGCCTCAAAAAGATATTTACCACCGTAATCATAGTTAAAGCGGGCGAAGAAAGACCTGAAAGCGTATTCATTGGCAGATCCGGCGTTTTGCATATTTGTCGTTGCGCCAGCGTCGAGCTGATACAACAGATTGTTCGGAAATTTGTCGCGGTAGGCACTTGTGAAATTATCGCGGTGTGCTTCTTGCTGATAACCACCTAAGATAGAGAAGTTATTTTTGCCAAAACTTTTAACATATTTTAAAAGTAAATTAAGGGTAACTTCATTTCCATCGGTATTACCTATCCCCAAACTATTTGGGCCCACATAAGTCGTCTTATCAATGTTAATATCCGCAATATATGTTGTATTTACACTCGTGTAATAGTGATATCCAGCAGTTCCACTTAGGTTCAAACTTGGTATGATGTCCCATGCAAGTGTGGTATTACCATAAAAGTTTTTAGCACGAAGATTATTAAAACCTTCACTAGCCAGCCACGCTTCGGGGGCGAAGAAATCCTGTCGGCCGTAGGTACCATCTGATTTCAGTCCTGCAATAGTATTGGGCTCACGTACCGAAAATCCAATAATCCCACCTATTCCAGCGGAATTGGACTGAGGCTGTGTCTGAAATTGAGAAAAACCGAGTATACTGGTTTTAAGGTTCAGATTATCTTTGATACGGGTATCGATGTTAGCCTGTATATCGTATCTTTTGTTGTTGGTTTCTGCCGTTAACCCGTTATGATCCCGATAGCTACCTGATAGATAATACACATTATTGCCTTCACCGCCAGAAACATTAACATTGTGGTACTGCTGAAATCCAGAACCTGTATTCAACAGATCCTTTAAATGGGAAACGTTGGGAAAGTTATCCGGATCGGTACCACTTTTATATTTTGCGACCACATCGGCACTTGCACCAGTTAATTCCGCATAAGTCCATGAGTCGACAAATTGTGGTAAACTCGTTATTTTCTCCCAGCCAAAATAGTTGTTATAACTGATAATGGTTTTCCCCTTTTGTCCACGTTTAGTGGTAATCAATATTACGCCATTTGCCGCCCTGTTGCCATAAATTGCTGCAGAGGCCGCATCTTTCAGTACGGTCATACTGGCAATATTGTCCGGTGCCACATCATCCAGTGACCCTGCAATTCCATCAATCAATATTAGGGGGCTGCTGCCTGCATTGAACGTCCCTACACCTCTAATGATTACCCTTGCTCCGTCACTGCCCGGACGGCCTCCACCCTGCTGCACCTGCACACCCGGGGAAAGCCCAGATAAAGCCTGGGATGCCTGGGTAATGGGTCTGTTATCAAGGTCTTTTGAAGAAACTGTAGATACCGATCCGGTAAGGTTTACTTTCTTTTGGGTTCCGTAACCAACAATAACAACTTCATCTAGTTTTTTATTGTCATCGGCGAGCTGAACATTGATCTGTGTCTGTTGTCCAATAACAATTTCTTTGCTTGTAAAGCCTATAAAGCTAAATACCAGCGTTCCTTTACCATCGGGGATAATTAGTGAATAATTTCCCTGTGAATCTGTCTGAGTTGCTTTTCCAGACTCTTTGTGCCTTACCACAGCCCCTGGTATTGCTTTTCCGGTAAGATCGGTAACTTTACCGCCAACAGTAATATCAATTTTTATATGCCCGGTATTGAAAACACGTGGCTTGTGAATAACAATAATATTATTTAAACTATTGTAACGGCTTAAATTTGTACCTGCTGTTCCGCTAAAGGGGATAGCGAAAAGTATTGAGCAGAAAGTGAACAGTGTTAATAATCGGCGCCATTTTTCTGGCGACTTTGGCATCATTTCCATATTTGGTCAGTTGGTTGTTATTATTGAGAATCAGGCAAGGATATTTCAGTTGCCTGCTTATTGTGACTTGAACAAATTACCTCAGCCCATATAAAAAGGCTGGTCAAATAGCTTTAGATTAAGTTCGTTTTCTTTTCATGGGCATATGATGATTTATTTGCACTTTTCCTACACGATAATTACAGGAATGGATAATATTGAGACTTTTTAGGCCGGAAAGATCCATTTTAGTTATAGGCGACAGTTTTACCATGCTTCAAAATATTTGGTTGCACATTCTTCAAATCAGACAAAGAATATATTTCAAATATAAAAGGCGCAATAGTTGCAGGATTTATGGTAATCAGACTTCTTTTTATACTTTTCCGATTTTTCGCATTAAACCAACGCTGATAATTTTTCCTAAAAAACAAACGAGTTGATTTGCCCTCTATTTTTATGGGACTAGGCTGATGATGGTATGGACAGTTATTTGGCTTTAAACGCTATAAATCAGCAGAATCCTTAAACTGCCGATAAACGAGATCAATTAACAAGCGCAGCTTAATGACTTCTAAAGGATCGTGAAACGCTTAAAGTATTTAACGTGCTTTGTTATCCAGACTCCATTAGACCGGAACACAATTACCAATATACCCTTTTGATTTACAGATACTTACAAAACAACCACATTAACAAACTGATTTATAAATAATTGAGTATTGGAAAAAAGTAGTGATTGTGCCTAACAGGCTAACCCGCAAATCAGAAATCCAAACCATTAACATGGCTTGGATTTCTATTTATTACAGTAAAGGATGTTTCTTGATATCGGATGTATTGTTTCCGAGCCAATCAGTCCTTATATAACCGCACTTTACTGAACCTTACACTACTCTGATTTTTGACTACCATGGTAGAAACAAATCCTAATGTAATCTCCTGGGTCTGTGTCAATGAGAAAGGAACGGCAAAATCTTTTCCATTCTGCGAATTATCCAAAAATTTAAAACTTCCCAGGGCCTGTGAAATGTCGGCCACATCGGGCAGTGTTTGGCCCAGGTTTACAACGGCGTAAGTAGCCTCTAGTGGATTGGCAATTTCAGACACTGTTACCACATAACGATATTTCCCTGGTGGGAGTGTAATAGTTTGATAGATTTTTCCATTTGTAATTTGGGGTGTACCCCAATACTCAAAAGCAATAAAACCACCCCCATTATATGAATCCCACCCACCTACGGCGCCATTGGACATGTTTCTAGCGGCGGCATTGGTAGTCCAATCTGCAACTAAGCCCCACCTTCCATCTCTTTTACTTTGAAGAAATGGTGCTCCCGGGTTTTTTAAATAAAACTCTGTTATTTTCCGGGATGCAGAAGCGCTATAAAATGTATCAATGGCCAAGGAATCTGGTAAAAAAAGAGTCCGGTACTGAATATCTGTACCAGGATTTTGATCGGTCAAGGTCGTCTGTATTGCGTCTTTGGATATCCTTTTAATCGTTACTTTTCCGTTTATGTTGGTATAGGTAACTTCTGCACCTATCGATCCTGCATCTGAAGCGCGCCAGTTGAGATATGTTGTTCCATTGGATGGCTGATAAACAATATTTTCCAATATACGGTTCAACAACGATTTCTCAAAAACATCGCCATAAGCGGCACCTTGCTTCAAGGCTGCGACAGATTTATTTCCACCTTTATCGTAGGTTAACACCTCAAATGAATAATTGCCTTCCGGAAGTGGCGACACCATTGCTTTTATGGTATCTATTCCTTTTCCCCTGGTGATGGAAACATCCTGATGATTTGCCTTGTTGTTCCAGTATATAGTCGCTTTTACGATATTTGGATCGGATATAAGCAGGAACCTGACCAATGCCCTGTTGCGTCCCGGCTGGATCCTTAATGAATCGGCTTTACCTGGGTAGACAATAACTTTGCCATCGGTGAATTTTTTGTAATCATCCATTTTGCTGCAGGAAACCATTAATAAGGTAACTGCAATAACTGAATAAGCAATAATATGTTTCATACTATATAATTTAATAAAGATCATTTGTCGTTTCCATAAAAAGTCATCTCTGAAACGTGAGCTGCCTGTCCCCCTGGTCCTATCCAAGTTTCCAATACCTTAATTCGGATATATCTTACAGGAGGTGCATCCAAAGGAACATTGGTCTCTTCACCGCGTGCAGCAGCGGCTACATCCTCATTGGAGTTGGAACCGATCGGCTGAGCAGAAGGCTTAATAGAAACACATGATGCCAATTTGGTCCAATTGGTATAACTGCCATCGCTGGCCGGATTGGTCGAACCCCAAATTTCATATCTTTTGGGATTTCCATGGTTATAAATCCATATACCCTGTCTTTGCCAAAGCGTAAAACGGCTTATCTTCGCGGTCACACCAAGATCGAAAGTAACCTGGCATGGCATACCGACATCTGTGGTATGCCACATATTTCCCTCTGCCGATATTACGTTGTTCCACAGGTTACTGATAGGCAGGCTCCAGCCAACCGGAGCGTCTGTAGGCAGGGTAAGCACCTTAAATTTGCTTTTGTCGAGCTGTTTTTCAAAAATCGGCGTTAGGGTTGCTTTTGCCGTATCGGTGCGGTTGTCCCATCTGTCTCTGATATAAACCCCGAAAACTGTTTCTTTAGAGGGAAAGCCCCTCGAGGAGAAAAGACCGTTTTTAGATTTGGTATAGATGGTTTCTCTTGTTGCAAAATTGCCCAAAGAATCTTTATAAGTTACCACTACTGCAATATTGGCCTCCGTAGGATTGGCAAAGCTTATATTGATGCCACCAAAATCGGTAACCAAAGCCAGGCTTCTGCGAACGGCGAAAATGGGCGGCTCAAGCGCTTTTACTTTAATGGTTACCGGTGCTGACCTGTTTTCGGATTTGTCTACGGCATAAAGGTTAAGACTGTAAGATGCAGTATCGGCGAAACCATCAACAGTTAAGGCATTGGTGTAAGAAGATGCTTTAACGCTGATTACCTTACCGTATTTATTTGTATATTCTGCCACCACATACATCAGGTCTGCATCTGAGGGCAGATTATAGGAAACCTTAACTGCGCCTGCCATGCGTTCAGAAACGGGATTTGAAATCGGAGGCGGTGCTACTGTATCTTTTTCCAAAGGTGTCAGTATATCTTCTTTGCAGCCAAATATCATCACACAAAACAGTGTGGCCAATACATACCATTTATTATTTTTCATCACATTCAATTATTAAATTATCCTATAATTAATTACCAACCAGGGTTTTGAACCAGATTGGGGTTGACAATCGTATTGTATTCTTTTATTGGCCACAAATAATCACGGGGCGCTACAAACTTCTGGTTGAAGAGCAGTTTTGGCCTATAATATCCAGTAGCATCGGTCTGCTCAATGTCCCATCCATAAACTGGGGTATTGAGCGTAGCTGAAGCTTCTTTCCACCGCCTTAGATCCCAGAACCTGCTCCCTTCGAATGCCATTTCAATTCCGCGTTCCTGATGGATTATCTGTCTTAGCCCTGCCTGATCTTTATATTTGCCAGGGTTATTGGAATAAGTATCCCAAGATAGCTGAACGGCTTGCAGACCGGCTCTTTCCCTAACCAGATTGAGGTATTGATAAACCGGTTCCGAAGGGCCGTTTGCCTCGTTCAATGCTTCGGCATACAACAGATACAGATCGGCTAAACGCATCAAAGGCCAAGGATATTCTTCCTGGGTATAACTCAGGCCATCCTGTATTACAAACTTCCAGTTTACGAGCTTTTTGGTAAAGTATCCTGTAATTGAATAGCCAAATGCTGCACGCCTTGATTGCCCCTGTCCTGATTTAGCCTGTACCGGCCAGGTTTTATTCTGCATATACCATAAAGAGCCGTCAAAGGCCAAATCTGCGTAAAACCGGGGTTCTCTGTCGAAATGTAATGCAGAGGTGGTGTAGCCATCCTGCAGATAATCCCGATCTAAGGAGGAGGCAGTTTTTAGACTGTATCTGTCAGAAAAGTTCCAATTTTTATCCTCGGCGATAGGCACTCCGTTTTTGGTATAAAACAATTCGGCCATGCGTATTGTCGGCGCCAGTTGTCCCAGTAAACTCTCATTGCCCGATCTAGCAGCATCTAGCCTTGGTATGGACTGAAGCTGTATCCCCGATCCCGTTCCATTTGTAAAACCCCAGATCAATTCCTGGTTCCAAGGCTCACAGACACTGTTTCTAATATCCATCTCCTTCTTGAGCTTATCGGATATGCTGGTTAATGCAGAATTGAATTTATACAAACGGATCCCCGCAAGCTCACAAAGATCAATGGCCTGTTTACAGGCATCAGCAGCTTTTTTCCATTTCGCGACGCTATAAGTCGAGTTTACCAACGCTGTCCCATCTGCATTCTTTAATCCGTTATAATCCGAATTTCCATTAAACTGCGGACTTGCGGCCAATGTTAATACCCTTGCTTTTATGGATATGGCAATCGGGCGGGTAATGTGACCTAGTTCAGAAGAGCGGTTTTGAATGGTAATAGGCAACTTGGCAGCAGCGGTATCCATTAAACCTGCGATATAGTCAAATACCTTATCAACCGGCTCACGTTTTATCCTTACCTCCTCGGTTGTTGCGGTAATGGGCAGGTTTTTATCGATGATTGGAATCGGCCCATACATCCTGAGCAAATAAAAATGATAGTAAGCTTTCAAAAACTGCACCTCGCCTGTCCATATATTTTTTTGTGATGGATCCAGGTCTGGCACTTTGTCTACATTATCAAGGAAAATATTGCAGTCACGCAATGCTTTGTAGATGGCTTTACCATCCTGCTCACCGTCCCAATAATTGAGCAAAGGCGATGTAAGGGACTGATTGCCCCTGGCAATCTGCTGAGGGTAAGACGGGAGCCGGCTGAGTGAGGTAATAGGCCAATAAGTCCAGAACTCATCACTGGCCAGCATTGCCGGATTCTGACTGACATTGCTTTCCTGGGGCAGGTAAGAGTAACAGGTAAACAGGTATTTTTCAGCTTCATTCCGATTGGTGAATGCGTTTTCTATTGTTGCGATATTATCCGGAACGATATCCAGATAATCTTTTTTGCAGGAGAGTATCAAGGTTAAGATAACTGCTGCCAAAAATATGCTTGTCTTTTTCATAATTAAAACCCTATTTGTATACCCACATTATAAACTCTCTGTACCGGGTAACCTAAGCCGTTGCCACCCATTTCAATGTCCCATAGCTTAAAACCACTAAGACTCAATAAGTTGGTTCCGCTCACATAAAAGCGTGCATTGCTTAGCTTAACCCTGTTGATTATTTTTTTTGGGATTGAATAACCTACTTCAGCGGATTTCAACCGTAAAAATGAACCGTTGCGCATAAACCAGGTATTTGTCTGTACGTTATTATTGTTCTGACTGTCGCTCAACCGGGGCCAAAGCGCATAGAGGTTCTGGTTGTCTTCAGACCAATGATCGTCTGCATAGGCTTTGATCAATGCATTTTGTGTCCCCCCCAATGATTCACCGGGATAGTTGTAAGGTACAAATGGTGCTGTAGCCCTGGTGTCGATCCAGAATGAGGAACGGGCAGACCCCTGGAAAAACACCGACAGATCAAAGTTTTTATATCCTGAAGAGAAGCCAAAACCGTAAATGATCTCCGGAACGGTAGGCAGGCCGATAGGTACCCGGTCGAGGTTGGTAATCTGACCATCTCCATTTACATCCCGGTATTTGATATCGCCCGCTGCATATTCGCCGAAGGTCTGTTTTGGAGAATTGGCCACATCATATTGATCGATAAATAACCGTTCTGCAATTAAGCCATAATTCTGATTAAGCGACTGCCCGATCCTGGAAAGATAACTTTCTTTGTACTGAGGTTCCTCAAACTGTGAAAATTCACTGTGTGCATAGGTAAAGTTTCCATGCAGACGGAGCCATAAAGAAGAATTAAAGTTTTTGCTATAATCGGCTGAAATATCTACCCCATTTGCTTTTGCCTTACCTGTATTGGCTTTGATGGCAGCAGCAAGGCCCATTGTACTGGGAATAGCAGCACGCTCCATTAAAATGTTATCCCTGGTTTCGGAGAAAATATCTACCTGTAAATTGAAATCGTTAAACAGGGTCAGCTCTGTACCAAAATTGAATTTCTTAGCCCTTTCCCATGTAATAAAAGCATTATCGTAACGATTGACAGTTATTCCCGGCCTGTAATAGGCAAATTGCTCACCAAACCTGGCCCCCTTGCCTCCATCGGACAAGTTAACTTCTGAAAGATAAAAGAAACGGTCTTCCGGTGATCCGATAGCATCATTCCCGACAATTCCATAGGTTGCTTTTAACCTTAGTTTACTTACGATAGTGCTGATCGGTTTCCAGAATTTCTCATTGGATACCTGCCATCCAAGCCCTATCGCTGGAAAAAAACCATACCTTTCGGTTTTGAAAAAACGCTCAGATCCATTATAGCCAAAGCTGAGTTCGGCGAGGTAACGGCTGTTATAGCCATAAGTAAAACGTCCAGACACACCTTGATTACGGTACGGCAAAGATTTTTGCAGGGTACCGCTGTTTGCAAAGAGCTGTTGCCTTCTTTGATATACCAGTAGGGCCGTTATATCATTTACTTTCGAAATCTGCTTCACATAATTTACCGCAGCCTCCATGTAGGTTGTCGTATTGATATCCTTTGCACCTTCGTTGTAATTCAGGTATTCGGTCGCCGAACCCTCATTCAGCAGGGTTAAACCATAAGTATCCTGCAGGCTATTGTAACCACTGGCCGAATAATAAAAAGGATTGTAATTCCGGCTGACATCGAAATAAGAATACCGGGAGGTATTGAACATGCCCCTCGCCGAAAGGCCCTGCGTGATGAATGACAGATCCTGTTTCACCTCAAACTGTGCGTTCATCAGCGATCTTGAGTAATCGCGGTAACCTTTCACCAGATCTGCATAAGGATTGATCAGCAGACCGTTACTTGAATTTCCGAACAAAATGTGGTTTGTTTTTGGCATTTGGCCTGCCGGATAATATGCAGGGAACAAAACGGGATTGCTTCTCATAATTTTGGTATACAACCCGCTTCCACCATCTATCGGCCCTGTATAGTCATCAAAACTTCCGGCTAAACGCACAATGACTTCTGTGGTTTTCGTCATATTGATATTGATGTTCGAGCGTAACTGATAGGATTTAAGGCTGATATTGCTGTTAAAGTTATTACGTTCATCAACTTTAAGAAGACCGTTGTCATTGTTGTAGGTACCTGCTATGTAATAACGGGCTACCTTACCGCCACCATTGGTACTAAAATTCATACGCTGATTATTCGTACGGTTTTTAAGTAACATTGTCCTCCAATCATTTGAAGGATAAATATTAGGATTGGCACCCAATGCGGTCTGATCGATCTTGTTTTGGGCATATGGAAGTATGCCTAACGGATTGCGGGTAACAACGGCCTCATTTGCAAGTTTCATATAGGTTATGGGATCTGCAAACTCCAGGTTTCTTGTATTTTCAGATGTAGAATTTTCAAACCTGACCTGGATTTTTGCTTTCCCTTCCTCACCTGTTTTTGTCACAATCAGGATGACACCATTTGCGCCCCTAGCGCCATAAAGGGAAGTAGCTGTAGCGTCTTTCATGATGGAAAAACTGGCAATGTCATCTGGCTGCATTCTGGCCAGATCGGTTGAGGTAACCTCAATTCCGTCTATTAGTATAAGCGGGTCTTTTTTATACCCAAAAGTTGTTACTCCGCGGATAAAGAAGGATGCATTGTCCTGTCCAGGCTCTCCACTGCGCTGATAGGCAATAACTCCCGCCAGTTTACCTGCTAATGCAGTGGTCAGGTTACTGGATGGAACTTTCAGGTCTTTTGGGTTGATGGTGGTAATCGCACTGATCATGCTGGATTTCTTTTGCGTACCAAAAGCGACTACGGCTACCTCATCGAGATCATTCAGGGACTCCATCACTACATTTATTGTACTTTCGCCCTTAATTTCCACTTCTTTGGTCTTATATCCGACCATACTGAAAACCAGGGTACCATTTGCGGGAACCTTTAGGCTAAATTTCCCATCGTTATCTGCCTGTACCCCTATTTTGGCAAATTTCAGCGTAACGGTTGCACCTGGAAGTGGTCCCTGAGCATCTTTTATGGTTCCTTTGACTACAATCTCATCCCGTAAAAAATAAATATCGGAAAAGGGAGTGTGACCGGTAGTTTTGGAGCGGGCGGTCTCTGGACTGGATAAGCCCAAAATCAAAAAAGGTATGCAGAACAGATTGACTCTGGTTCTCTTCTTCGATCCCAAAAAAGGCGTTGTTCGTCGCTTCATAGCAACATACTTCATTAAAGCATTCACGTTCATTTAGTTTATATTTGGTTAATCGGTTGGTTTTTAATAAGTGGAATACGCCAAATAGCCTGTTCAATGCCCAACTACCAGCAGTATTCTTTAAATTGGGAATGATCGGTAAAATTCCTTTCCCAAGGGCCCGACAGCTGATTGCCAGATGAAACGGCGCGCCTATTCTTTCTTTGATCACTTTAAATTCCCCATCAAATACTCCTGTGGTTGCATTTACCTGCTTACCAGTACTGAAAGCGCTATAAACCATAATTTTGTCTTAAGCAGAACCTTTAATGCGTTATAGTCGCTTTTCATTTGAAGTGCCTAAAAAAAGAGTCAAAGCAGTTCCTTATACCCCGACATACAGGGTTCAAACAGAAAAACGAAATGGTTGTAATGGCCTACCTTAAGTTGCAGACGGGGCTAGTAATAGTTTTCTCATAATTGTCGCGTTAGTTGGTACTTTTATATCCACCTGGCTTACCATGATCTTCATCAGATCACTCAAAATCCGCAGCGGGTATTAAAAATTAATTGTGTAAAGGCAAAACCTGTTGCCTTAAATATTTGGTTATACATCCTTAACAGCCGGTTAATGATGTGATCAAATATAAAATCTAATCAGGCGATATGATTTATTGTAAACAGACTTCTTTTTATACTTTTCCGATTTTTGATGTGCTGTTCAATGGAAATTAAATGATGTTCAGCATGAAATTGATGTGCATTAATCCCGTGGGATCAATCAATAAAATTCAATGTCTTATTCTGCGTTTTGTAAGCGCCTGGTGTTAGTCCGGTAAGCTTCTTAAAAACCCTGGAGAAATAATGAACATTTTCAAATCCAGTTAATTCGGCAATTTCATCTTGTTGTTTTTTACTGGTAATAATGAGGTACTGGGCCCGTTCTATTCTTTTTTGTAAGATATAGTTCACGGGGCTTTGACCTGTGTAGCGGTGAAAGAGCCTTGAAAAATAATCTGTATTCAAATTTGCCCGGTCCGCAAGATGACTTACTTTTAGCGGTGTCCGCAGATTGATCTGTATATAACCAATGGCATCCATCACTGCAGAGGGCTTGGCAATAATCTTGTCTTTATGAAATATTTCCGGTTTTAAGAATCTGGATATCAACTGAAAAATAATCCCCTGTGTTTCATATTGCACAGCAATACTCTGAAGGTTATTCAGCTCGGTGTATTCCTTGTAATAAATATCTTTTTCATACACCATTGGATCGTTGGACCTGTTGATCCCTCTGCCCGGATTAATAGCGATCAGTCGCTTAAAATTGGCGATATCGTTAGTGTTTGCCTCAATCTGCAGACTTTCCATGCAATTGGAAAACAGCGATATCCCGTCTGCCGAATCTTCAAAGAACTGAACAAAATACTGGCTTAAAAAGTGTTCGCAATAGAGGTTACACAGGGTAAAACTGGGAATGAGGTAGAGATTACCGGGAATTAGCCTAAGCGAACCGTTCGGACCGGATATTATACCTTCGCCTTCATCGATATAATACAGTCTATAATACGGGCTGATTACATTTCTAAAGTTCCACTTATTTCCGAGTTTTACGTAGTCGACGTTCAGCAGCCGAAAAGAATGCCTGATGAGCCGTTTATTCATTGTCATATTGCCTTCTTTAATTATTGATAATTTGATAATCGGTTTTTAATAATTTCTGCCATCCACTCATTATCGCGGGTTTGCTGTCAGAAAGTATAATCATACCAACCTTTAAAAGCAGGAGTCCCGTGATAGAAAGGAAACGACAGTTCAATGATCAGTATTGATAATGTTCACTAAATTCAGCCTATTTCAAACTAGAAAGGGGGGGCTAACAGGTAAAATTGGAGGGGCAAACGGAGGGGGTGTCTTTTGGATTGACAAATAAGGGACAATATGCGTCAGACTTGGCTAACCTTACCGTTGAAAAAAAGTTAATATAGGGAGAGCGGCTTAACAGTGTACCCTTATATTTTTTTACGCTTAAGATCCTGGTTGACTGAAACGGTCTTTGAAAAGACTCTTCTATATTTTTTGATGTATTCCGAGGGGTTCATCAGGAATACTTTTTTGAATTGTTCTCTAAAATATTTTATGTCATTCATTCCAACGCTGTACATGGTTTGCCTAATGGTATTTTCGGTGCTAATAAAAATTTCGGCGGCTTTGCGCAAACGTATAAAACGTATGAAACTATTGGATGAATGTCCGGAAATGGATTTGATCCGTTTATATAGATTCTCTCTGGACATTCCCAATTCTTCGGCTAATGTTTTGATATTAAAATCAGGGTCATCAATATGCCGCTCAACAATACTGATACAGTTCTTTAAAAAGTCTTTATATTCTGCGGATATTTTTAAGCTGTTTGGATTCAGCGTGATTTCACTATAAAAATAGTTCTGCAGGCTGTTTTTGCTTCTTAGAATACCCGCGATCCTGGCCATTAACAGATTCTTATCGAATGGCTTACTGATGAAATCATCCGCACCGCTTTCAATACCTTTTAATTTGACTTCTTCAGAAGTATTCGCGGTGAGTAGTACGATGGGAATATGGCAGATAGATTCGTCTTCTTTTACTTTCTGGCAAAGTTCAATCCCCCCGATCCCATTCATCATTACATCACTAATTACCACATCAGGAAGAAGCTCACGTATAATCGATAAGCCACTTTCTCCATTCCAGGCCTGTAGAATGTGATATTCCTTAGCAAAAATTTGACGGAGGTAACTGGCAATCTCTTCATTATCATCGATAATAAGAATAGATTTTCTTTCTTCGGAAACAAAATCGTTAAGCAACAGTTCATCATGCTGCTCAACGGCAATTTCCAGTCCATGCTGATCAAGCGCTTTAAAAAATATTGGATCTTGCTCGACATCGGTATCAATCGTAGAAGAACTGATATAATTTCCGCCTTTTAAGATCTGGACATGGAAGGTTGTTCCGGAATGTGCATCGCTAAGGCAGTTTATCTTTCCCCCATGCAGTTCTACAAAGGTTTTAACCAAATAAAGTCCTATTCCAAAACCACCTCCAAACGACCTGTTTTTTGCAGGTTCCTGATAAAATCTGTTAAAAATCTTTTCCTGTGCTTCAGGGCTGATGCCACATCCCGAATCTTTCACCTCTATAGTAACATCAGCATCATTTTCCTTTATGTCTATCCCTATCTTTCCACCCTCTGGCGTAAACTTAAAGGCATTTGAGAGTAAATTAAAGATCACAATCTCAAGCTTTTCCCTATCGGCAATAATTTGAATGGCCGCTGAAGAGCTATGAAAGGAATAATCGATCCTATTTGATTTTGCCTGATGATCAAAACATAGATAAACCTCTTTCACCAGTTCAACAATATTAACTCCTGATGTTTTTAAGGTATCTCCCTGCGCATCCACCTTACTGTAGCGTAGCAATTGATCGACAAGGCCTAACAGACGCTTAGCATTCCTGTAGATAATATTCATGTTGCGGGTATCCAGGTACCTGCCATCCTGATGGAGAAGATCCTTTACGGGGTTGATGATCAGTGTGAGGGGAGTTCTGAATTCATGCGAAATGTTTGTAAAGAATGTCGATCTCTTTTCATTGAGCTCCTTTTCCTTTTCACTTTCCAGATGGGCAATCTTTATCTCATATCTCAGTTTTTCCTGTTTTCTCCGGTAAGAAATATAAATCCCGGCCCCTAGAAGAATCAGCATAGTATAAATCACATAAGCCCACCATGTCAGATACCATGGAGATCTGATCCTTATAATCAAAGTTGTTGCTTCGTTGTTCCAGGTCCTGTCACTGTTGGTTGCCTTTACTTCAAAACGATAGAGTCCGGGGTTCAGATTTGTATAAGTAGCATTACGCTGATTGCCTACCTCATTCCATTTTTTATCGAAGCCCACTAACCGGTAAGCATATTCTATTTTCATCGGATCGGCATAATTTAGTGCAACAAATTCCAACGAAAAAACACTTTGATCATACTCAAGGACAATTTCTTTTGCAGTATTGATGTTTTCCTTTAAGGGACCGGTTTGCTTTGGCAGCACGGATTTGCTAAATACCATAAAATCGGTAATATAAACTTTGGGACTGCCCTCATTTAAGGTAACCTGTTTAGGGTGAAAAGCAATATAACCTTTGCTTCCGGCAACAAAAATAGAATCGCCGTTACGCCCAAGAATAGCATTTACCGAAAACCCGTCAGCCTCATCAAAATTCCTAACCTTACTGGTCGCTGGAACCAAGCTGGATATACCGTTCTCGGTTATCAGCCAAATGGTTCCCTGGCTATCTTCAATGATATCTTTGAAGATATTACTGGAAAAGCCTTCCCTTTTCGAATAGCCCTGAAACTGCTTTGTGCGTGGATTGTACATATTTAATCCATCAGGAGTACAGATCCAAATATTCTTTTTAGTGTCAAGGAAAATTTTATTTATAACATTGCTGCTTAATCCATTATCAGTCGTGACCTGCGTGAAGCTACCAGTTTTTCTATCGAATATATTTACCCCTCCACCATAAGTCCCTACCCAAATCCTACCATCAGAAGCTTTGCAGAGCACATAAGCGTGATTATTATTTATTGAAAGCGCATTTTGAGGCTGGTTATAGAAATGCTGGTATTTGTTTTTATTCCGGTCAAAAATCTTTATTCCTGCATCAGTCGCCAGAACATATACGCCTTTATCAAGCTCTAAAATACTCCTGAAAACATCTTCGTTAAATAGATTACCGATTGAAGAGTGATGATAGTGGTGGGTGAAGACAGCTTTACGCTCATCGTAGCTATCAAAACCGTTCTCTGTTAATATCCAGAGAATCCCATTGGTGTCGAAATAAAGGTCACTTATGTTATTACTTGTAAGACTGTTAGCTGCTTGGCTCTTTGTAAACAGCTGTGTTTTTCCAGATTTTCTTTCAACTTTAAAAAGGCCATTATCAGTGCCGAACCAAATTGATGAATCTCCTACAAGCATACTGCTGATACCCCTGTTTCCAAACGGCAGTGGCTTAATTTTTAAATTATAACGCTGATGATCTATTTTGTACAGTCCGTTTACTGCATTTATCCACACGATACCGTTCATGTCTTTATACGACTCACCGTTGGCATAGTTTTTTATGCTACCGATCTTTTCCCACTTTTTTGACAGTATACCATAGCGATAAAAACCGTTGCTACCCCCAATGAGCAGCGATCTGTCATCCAAGGGCATAATACTGAAGACGGAATATGTTTCATTTTCCGGATGCTGAATCTTAGAGAATTTACTGCTTTTTACGTCGAAATTAAAAAGACCGTTCCAATAGGTTCCAACCCATATACTTCCATTTGAAGCGTAACTGAGGGACCAAATGTCATTTGGATTTTTCTCTCCATTGACGTGATATTGACGGAAGCTGGTAAAGAGCCTGCTTTTTTTATCAAATTTGTTAAGCCCCCCGCTCCAATTCCCCAGCCATAAATTGTTGCCGTCATCCTGGATGATCGCGTTAACAGATTTGCCTACCATACTGCCTGGTCTTGTGGGATGTGGCTTATAAATCCGAAATTGTTGCCGATCGGGTATATACTGATTAAATCCATCATCGGTACCAATCCAAACGGTTTCTTCCCTATCACACAAAATAGACCATACCTTATTATTGCTTAAAGAGCCTGGCTTTTTTTCGTTGTGGAAAAATCTTTTGAAAGTTTCAGAAAGCGGATCGAACAGATTGAGCCCGTCCATTGTTGCCACCCATATCCGGCCCTGACGGTCCAAACAGAGTGCGTTGATATAATTATTTGTAATGGAGGTGCTATCACCTATTTTCTTTGAAAATACCTTAAAATTAAAGCCATCGAAACGGCACAGGCCATTTTCGGTTCCAACCCATATAAACCCCTTTTTATCTTGTAATGTAGCAGTAGTGCTCTTTGAGGGAAGCCCATTGGCTATCGTATAGTTTTTGGCAGTTAACCATCGTTTGCTGACGGATTCGTCATTTATAGACTGGGCAAAAGCAGCATGAAAGCTAATTATGATCAGACAAAATGAAAAAAACATTCTGATGGCAATCATCATAATATACTTGGTTTGGTGGGTAAACTTAGTACATTAAAGGCGGATATCATACAGGGCGATAAAAATTCACGTGTCTCAGACTATCTAAATGGGCTCATTTTTGTAATCAGACCAAGATGTCTTTTGATCCCATTTAAGATTTCTTATCTCAAAAGCCACATCAGAATAAGATGCAGTACACCATCAGGAAGGTCTTTTTCTAGCGGTTAGCGGGAAGAGGCATAGCGCTGCTTTCATTAATGGCTGGTCGTTTACTTAATTTGTTTTGCGCAATCCAATTCGAATATTTTTTCCATAAGTACCCACTTCACTCCTTCGTCGGCAAAGGGCAAAGGTTGCTGAAACTTCCACATGAGTTTTTCCCATTGCTGGACCTTTTCATTTTTCTCATCCATCTGCGCCTTATGTGAGAAACTGAACTCTTCGGTGGTTTCCATCGACATAAATAGCCGATTTGAAACCCTATAGATTTCCATTTTTAAAATTCCGGAATCAATAATGCTAGCCGTTATTTCCGGCCAGCCATGTTTATGGTAGTCTTCGTATTCTGCAATGAGCGCAGCGTCATCAATTAGATCAAGCGCAAGGGCGTATTTTTTCATATTTAAAGGTGTATTTGAAAGTTCTTTGGCTTGCAATTGAGACGCTGATGGGCAGAATAGATTTTTCTAAACCTTGGCATTTATTGTAAGTCTTCAAGCCAACAATGGGGTAAAGTAAGCTGACCGATGTAAATCTCCGGTTATGTAAACACTACTGATACAACCCACCATGCTTGAGGCTATTATCAATCTCTTAAAACCGGAGAACAATACCATTAAGCAATTCTTAGTGGATTGGCATAAGAAGCCGATGGCTTAACATCAGGAAAGTAAACTTTAAGGCCATCTGCATTTCTTTCAAATTTCAGTTCCTGGCCTGTTGCTACAAGCTGTACACTGTTTATTTTTTGGGGATAAGATGAACTATCTATCGCTAGACTTGTAATAAGCACAGATCCGTCAGTTGGCCAGGCCATCACAGTAGCGAAAAGCGCGTTTCCCTTTGCGGTGAAGCGTATGTCCTGCTGACTAAAAGGCTTTCCTTTACCTTCATTAAACCCCTGTGCAGTTAATGAAGCGGCCTGGTTCTGTGCCGGTCCTTCTCCAAATATCTTCCACGGCCGCGTTCCATAGATACTGTCTCCATTTGCGTTCATCCAGATACCGATTTCTTCAACAATTTTGCGTTCCAGTTCATCAATTGTGCCATCACCCCGAACAGGAATATTCAGCATCAGGTTTCCATTTTTACTCACCACATCAACCAGGGTATGGATAATCGTTTTTGGGGTTTTATAAGCCTTCCTGTCGTATATCCCCCTATCGTAGTGCCAGTCACCGATGCAGGTGTCAGTTTGCCATGGCAGAGGCTCTATACTATTGCTCTGCCCGCGTTCAATATCCCATACCATCGCTTTCCGCTGCTCTTGGGTGAGGATCTTACCGGTGATAACTGCGGTTAGTTTACCATTGTCCTTAATGCTTTTATTGTACATATGAGCAGCAATTTTCAAACCGGCATCACTAATGGGCCACATTGGAAACTGTGAATCATCAAAATATATCATATCCGGGCGGTATTTATCGATCAGGTCGATTGTCCGGTTAAAGAATTTATCGATGTATGCTTTGCTAGGTGGAGTTACGCCATTACCCCAATGCCATTGTTTATGGATCATGCCATCATCTTCGCTGTTTTTACTGAGCTCATGATTTTGGGCGTAAAGTTCCTGTGGATCAAGTCCATCCCACCATTTGCCTTTTCCATCCTTTTTGGTAAGGGTTCCATCATAGGGTACTCCTGCCAACGGGCCCGTTTTATCAGCTCGCTGAGCAGTTTCAAACCAGCTCCAGGTATGTGCTGCATGGACACTTACAGCAAAAGGAAGCCCATGTTTTTTTGCGGCGGCGGCCCAGCCGCCGATGATATCCTTTTTAGGTCCTTGTTTTACCGAATTCCAGTTTTTCTGATATTTACTATCGTATAAGTCTAAATTGTCGTGATGATTGGCGAGTGCCATGAAATATTTTGCCCCTGCGCTTTTGTATAGGGAAACCAATGCTTCCGGATCCCATTTTTCTGCCTTCCAGATATTGATTACATCTTTGAATCCAAATTTAGACGGATGCCCATATTTCTCGACATGGTATTTATATTTCCAATTGCCCTCCATGTACATGTTCCTTGCATACCAGTCTCCTGCTTCCGGCTGGCATTGTGGTCCCCAATGAGCCCACATTCCAAATTTTGCGTCTCTAAACCACTCAGGCGTCTGATAGTTGGAGAGCGATTCCCAAGTTGGAGAAAATGGTCCAGCTAAGATTTTTTCAACAAATTCTTTTGCGGCATCCCTGTTTATTGCCAGGGCAGAAAGTTTACTGGAAAGCAATATTGCAGGCAAACCTAGGCTAAGGCTTTGGATAAGTTTTCTACGGTTCATATACATTTGGTCAGCATGATCTAATACAAAAACAAATTTATCGATGTGACCAGGTACATTTTTATAAAAAAATGACTTTTTTTTATAAAAATCCGACTTTTCGAACATCCTTCACTTACCCTAATGGCCATAATTTTTACTCAGGCAACAATCCTATAAGCCTTGTTAACAATCCATATGATCGAGCGAACTCTATTTCGATAACTTGCCTGACTTATCCAAAACCGTCTACAGAACTCGCTCGCTTTGGTGGCCAAATGATCCTTCCTTCAGCATTACACCAAATTCTCCAGACCGAATTCGATTAATTTATCAAGAACCGGAAGGGTTTTCTTTCCTAGGTCGGTCAGCCTGTATTCAACTTTTGGAGGGATTTCAGGGTAAGCCTTTCTACTGACGAGTTTATTTTTGACCAGCATCGTTAACTCCTGTATGAGCATTTTCTCACTGATATCCGGAATTGCCTTTTTCAGCTGACCGTACCTTATCACATTATCATTGATCTGAAAAATTATCATCAGTGTCCATTTGCCTCCTAAAAGCCTTAATGATGCTTTAACGGGACATCCTTTGTCGCAAGGAATAATTTTTTGTGCTTTTTCTTCCATTGATAATCAATAATTCTAACCAAAAGGTATGTGCCCAACCTTTTGGTAAGTACTTGTACAAAGGTATGTAAATATTGAATTTTGCTCTAGTTAACCTTAAATAAAAAAAATGAAAATATTAGTATTTGGAGCCACAGGCTCCCAACAATTCAATATCATACCTGAGGCAATAAAGAAAAACGCAGAGGTATTTGCTGTAACAAGTAATGAGAAAGGTGCTACCAAGTTAAAGGATGCTGGTGCGGTTCCCTTGTTTGGAAACATGGGCGACGCTGCGCAAATGCTAGAGGTCACAAAAGATATTGATGCAATTGCCTTTATGATTCCAGTTTCGTTGCCCAACCCTCTTGACGGATTCCAATTTTCAAAAAATGTTATCGACGCGGCCAAAGCGAACGGTGTTAAAAAAATTGTTTGGAATACCAGCGGTTGGCTGCCGGACCAAAAGACAGGTATGCCCACGGATGATGTAAAACTGGATGTCAAGGATTATCTTTTGGAAAGCGGGTTGCAGTACGTAATAATCGAACCCACCATTTACATGGAAAATATGATGGGCGCTTTCTGTGCACCTTTTGTTTCCGAAAAGAAAAAACTCGCCTATCCGACTCCTGAGCCTATGCCAATCGGTTGGATTGCCTCTAGGGACGTGAGTGCGCTAGTCGTTGAAGCTATCTACAGCGCCGATCTGACTGCGGATACTTTTCAGGTAAGCGGGCTTGAAAATCTTAAGGGAGATGAGCTTGCGGAACGCTTTTCTCAAGGTGTTAGTGAGAAGATAGATTACTACACACAGCCTACTGAAGAGTTTAAAGGAATTTTGGCGCCATTTGTTGGTGATGCTGCAGCTGACGCGGTAGCTTCATATTACAGAGGCCTTCAGGAAAGCAATAAATATCCCCTGAAATTCAATTCTGAAATGGATAAAATATTGCAGAAGCTGCCTGTAAAGATGACATCGCTGGCCCAGTGGGCCAAAATAAACAAGGATTTTTTTATTAAATAAATGTTGATATTATATGGATGCAAAAGATATTGTAGCATCATACTTTGATGCATTGGCAAAAGGCGAAATGGAGCGGACACTTTCGTTTTTTGCCCTTGAGGCCAAATGGGACCAACCGGGCAGAAACAAATTTGCAGGAATTAAAAGCAACCTGGGTGAAATTATTAAAATGTTTGAAGGCATTATGAGTGATACCTTGGGGCATATGACTGTGGCACCAACCGGAAAAATGATGGAAAATGCCGGTCTGGTGGCAGTTCCAGTTTGGTTTAGCGCCCAAAAGGAAGGCAAAACAATGAACCTTGGAGGTTTAGACCTATTTGAAATCAAAGAGGACAAGATTATCCACGTGTGGACGTTTTCAGCAGACCAGCCGGTTGACGACGAGTTTTGGGGAGAATAGCTGTCGAATAGAACGGAGCTGACCGGAATCTTCAAGCTATGCGGCTCCGTTTAAATATTATTGTTTTAAATGAAAATTTTTCCGGCCATAAATTCTGAAGTTGTCATACCAGTCTGAACTTTAAAAAACCTCATCAGATTGTTCGGCTCAGAGAAATTCAGATCATATGCAATTTCATTGATGGTCCTATTAGAGTGAAGGATCTGGTCCTGTATCTCAAATAACAACCGCTGTTTTAACAGCTGGCTTGCTGTTATCTGAAACTGAGCTTTTACGGCTTTATTAAGTGAAATCCTACTGACACCAAGCATTTCCGTGTAGTCTCCGATCCGCTGTTTTTCCTTGAAATGAAGTTCGATCAGGTTCTTAAACAAAAATGGGATCTGTGTATTTCCATCAACGTTTAAAGGCAGTCCGTATTGGCTGGCATATTGACGGTTCAACGATTGTAAAAGATAATATGTCAAAGATCGGATGATGTGCGAACTATCAAATTTACTGTCAATAAGCTCCGTTTTTATTTCGGTCAAAAACTTACAGTATTTTCGAAGATCCTCATGATCAATTGTAATGGACAATGGGAAGCTGAGCTGGTAAAAATACAGCAGACGATAGGTAAACAGCTTATCTGCGAAAAAGTCGTTTAGGAATTCCTCCTGAAATATTAATGTCGTAACTTCCAGACGCTCGACATCGAGTTGCCAGTTACGCTTTTGATAGGGTGAAATGAATATGATTGAATTATCTGATATGTTTATTTGCTTCTCATTAAGCAAAACAATTCCCGATGCTTTTTTAAAAAATAGAATTTCAAAGTAATCAGTATTAAATGTTGCCGTCAGGCTATAGTCAATATCCTTTTCTGTTAATACATTCAGTAGAAAATGTACACCGCACTCGCCTTTATGGAATTTTATTGTTTTCAATTTTTTCGATCCGGCTAAAATTACTAAAATTCCTGTAACCATTTGATCTGAATGTTTTCTCGTGTATAATACCGGTTTCAAATAGCTCAGCTTAGTGCTCATAAACCGATTCTACCACTACTGCTGATCAATGGTTATCAAAACGCCACTTTTTAAACCAGGTTTGATATCCCATGACCGACGCCTTCTATCGACCTTTGTTGCCATAGATAGAGGAATCAAAAAAAGTAAAGTTTAAGTTATGAAAAAATTATTAGTAACAGCTGTCTTGTCATTGACAGCGATAGCGTCGTTTGGACAGAAAGTGTCCGGATCAAAGTCCAGCATTCAGCTTGTAAGGAACGCTACATTGATCATTCATTATGGTGGCCACAAGATTCTGGTTGACCCCATGCTCTCTGCCAAAGGTGCAATCGAGTCATGGGCCGGTATTGCAAGAAATCCGACAGTGGATATACGGATGCCAATGCAACAAATTACCGATAGTGTCGATTTAGTATTGGTCTCCCATACGCATGCTGATCACTTTGATGATGCTGCAAATAATATTTTGAAAAAATCTATAAAGATTATTAATCAGCCGGCAGATAAGGTATTCTTCAGTTCGAAAGGCTACATCAATGCCGAGACCCTTGAAAACCAGACAAAGTGGGATAATATCAGTATAGAGCGGATAAATGGGGAACATGGATCAGGCAAAGTGTTGGAGATGATGGGCAAAACGTCAGGCTTCGTATTAAGAACAAAAGGTGGACCGACAATTTATATTATGGGTGATGCTATATGGACCGACACCATCAAAGCAAATATCAAAAGCATCAAACCTGATATTATTGTGGTTAACTCAGGAGGAGCGCAGATCAAGGGTTTTGAAAATGTGCCGATCATTATGGATGAAAAACAGGTTATGCAACTTATATCCTCAAGCGGAAAGGCAAAAATACTTGCAGTGCATATGGATGCGCTTGACCACTGCCGTACCACAAGACTCACATTAAGCGAGGAAGCAAAAAAAAATGGCGTTGGTAAGAACAAACTGGTGATCCTTAAGGATACGGAGATTTTTACCCTGACCAAATAATCAGAAAACGAAAATACACCGCCCAAAAAGAGTATTTGACTCATTTTTGCGGGTATTTTTATGCAAAAATAATCAACTGCATTTATCCCGGGCACGGCAAAGGCAATTTTCGGTCAAAGGATCTGCTTTTTCGAAATGGATTTTACTAGCTTAGTTATTTGTGATAGATGGTTATAAGTTTTCCAATCCAAATGCTGCAAGTTTGTCAATAATAGGAAATGTATCCAGGCCAAGTTTGGTTAAACTATATTCAACTCTTGGAGGGATTTCTGGAAACGATTTTTTGGTTACAAATTTATGCTCTACCAAAAAATTCAACTCTTGAATCAGCATTTTTTCGCTGATACCGGGAATAGCTCTTTTAAGTTCTCCGTATCTTAATACGCGTTCGTTTATTTGAAATACTATTAACAGTCTCCATTTACCATTCAATATAATCAACGACTTCCTTACCGGACAGTTTTCATCTGACTGTAAAATAATTTTCTGATTTTTTTCCATTGACACCCAGTGTTTCTAACCATTTAGTAAGTACCTAACCATTTGGTATGTACTTGTACGAAGGTAGTCGTTAGCCTACCTTCGTACAAGTAATTTCTAAAATATAAACTTATGTCACAGGAAGAAACAAACAAGCAGCTGGCTATTACCGCTTATCAAAGAATTTTTGGCGACTTGGATGCCACAGGAGTAGATCAATACATGAGCAGCACTTTCATACAGCATAACCCCACAACACCCGATGGGCCCGAGGGCGTGAAAGCGCTTCTCCAAATGCTTATTTCACAAGGTGTTCCCAAACAAAAAATCATGTTTAAACATGTTGTTGCGGAAGGTGATACTGTTTTTCTTCATTCCCGTTATGAAATGGCTGGAAAAGAATGGAGATTTATCGACATTTATCGAATAGAAGATGGGAAATTAGCTGAACATTGGGATGCAATGATGCCGATGCCTGATGAACGTGGCAATAACAACCCTATGTTCTAATTGTACCGTTAAATAATTAGAAAGATTCCTATTTGTCATCTAGCCAGCTCTGATTAAATCAAAGCTGAGCACTACCATCAAGCATTAAAGTAACTAATTTATATTACTAAGAAAACCATATAATTTCAAAAGACTCTCAGGTTTTATTCGATATTGCCTCTCAACCTTTTTAGTTTTATTAAATCACAATGAGGTTGGGATTATTTCTAATCATCACAGGCATATTTGTAGGGCTCTACAGATTTACTCCACTGTGCAGCATGATTGCATGTCTTCTTGTATTTTTGATGACGGTAGGTACATTATCCTTCCTGATTATCACTCCTGAAAGTTGGGTACCCTGGATAATGATCAGGACTGGGGTTTTTCGTATCTATCCGGTCGCGGAAGATTGGTCCTTAAAGACATTTTAATACTTGGTGAGGCAATAATCAAAATGAGCGAGTCGGCCAAACTTTATTTGTCACTTAGATGGGCACATAACAAACCATTGTTGGTCAACTTTCCCACAAAAGCTTGATTTTATTAAACTTGCTTCACAGAAAATCTCACGGAGGTACTGCTATTGGCATGCAGGAGCTTAGTATTTACCTATGATCGAAACGCAACTTCCAGATACTGAGAAATCAAATACTTGTCTTTAAAAAATTTGCACTTTTGAGAAAAAAAATTACATTCGCAAAAGTAATTATAATGGAAGTCCCTGATATGCTGGCTTTTTGAAGGCTTATAAGGTTTACCAGCAATTAATTTTTTTCCAATAGAATTTATCTGAATTGTAGTATCAAACTATGCCGCTAAACAGAAAGCTGACCGATGATGAGTTATCCAAACTTTTAAGATTGGGGCAAGAATCTGCATTTATAGAAATTTATACCAGATACTGGAAAAAAATATACTCCGCGGCCAAAAGCCGCATCAACGATGCGTATGCGTGCGAGGAAATCGTTCAGGAAATTTTCTGTAACCTATGGCGTAATCGTGAACACTTTGAAATTATTAAGGGCTTCGACAACTATTTTTCGGTGGCAGTCAAAAATCAGGTAATCAATTTTCTGGCAAAAAAGGCGAAGATTCTCCGGTACGAGGAAACGGCTAAAAAAACCCATTCTGAAGCGGATTACAGCACCCTGCAGCAGATCAGTTATTCCGAACTGCAGCTACACATCCAGAAGGCATTAAGTGTCCTCCCTAGTAGATCAGCCGTTATTTTTAATTTAAAATATGTCAGCGGCTACTCTCAAAAAAATATAGCGCAGGAACTATCGATATCCGAAAAAACAGTTGAAGCCCACCTGGCCAGGGCGAGAAAAACAATAAAAGAATCTATTTCTATCCTGCTGTTCGCGCTTTTGTTCTTTTCGATAAAAAATTAATCTTTTAAATAGGGATTTTCCTTCCAGCGCTGTCTGTATATAAAACGGGCTTGATGAATAGTGATAAAAATATCGAACGGATGATGGAACTTGCCAAAAAATGGCAGGAAAATACGATAAGTCTGGCCGAACGGGAAGAATTTGATCGATGGTACAATTCATCGCATAAGCACCTGGAAAAAGATAAGGGCGCTGATGAATATGGGTTAGAACAAAGAATGTTGGATTCTATCCTCAAGGAAATCACTCCTAATGTCGTCAAACGACCATCCTATGGCAGAATAGCATTATTTTCCGCGGCGGCCGTTATTACCGTTCTTATATGTCTTGGCCTTCTTTCAAAGATATACCTGACCCCAAAAGTGGCTGCACCCGTTCAGTCAGCAATACAATATGATGCGCTACCGGGATCGAATAGGGCGACATTAACCCTTGATAACGGCGAGAAAATCGACCTTGCCCATGCCCGCAATGGCGACCTCAAGACCGACATTTCAACAAAGGTCAGCAAAATTTCGGGAAACAGGTTGGTCTACAGCCAACTGAGCCGCCCTGGTTCAACTGACCATTCTCAGCCGGTCTATCATACGCTTAGCACGCCACGCTCGGGTATGTTCCAGTTAACACTCTCTGATGGCACACACGTTTGGCTGAATTCTGGCTCTGTTATCCGCTTCCCGAAGGTTTTCGAAAATAAGGAGCGTGTAGTCTATCTTACAGGAGAAGCTTATTTTGAAGTTACCAAAAACCGTCATAAACCGTTTTTGGTCGTTACACCTAAACAAACCGTAGAAGTGCTCGGAACCCATTTCAATGTGAGTGCATATGAGGACGAAACCGTAACCAAGACTACCCTGCTTGAGGGAAAGGTGAAGGTAGCCAGCACTAACAGTAATGGGTTTAAAGTAATCCATCCCAATGAGCAGGCACTCTCCCAGGCAAATGGAATCCAGATTATAAAGGTCAATGCCTCCGACGTCGTGGGCTGGAAAAACGGGTACTTCATTTTCAACCGCACCGATCTTAGGTCGTTGCTTAGACAGTTTTCAAGATGGTATGATGTCGATATCGTTTATAAAGGTGAAGTGCCAAATGATTTCTTCCAGGGACAGATCCGCCGGGATATCAAGCTTAACCAGGCACTCAAAATCCTGGCTTTTGGCGATATACATTTCAAACTTGAAAACAGAAAGCTTATTGTATTACCCTAAATAAATAATGTAAAACCCTTAATAAATGACTATGACGAATCAAATACACTATTAATCAGGGCCAAAATGCCGAAAGTGCTGCAAACACTTCCGGCTTTGATCGAGCCAGCCAACAAATGCATTTTTCAACTAACCAAATCAAACCAAAATTATGAAATTAAATTCATGTGCGGAAACGCCGTCCACATGGACGGTTATGGCCATACGATTTTCGATAACAAAATCAGCCATTTTCCTACTTCTTAGTACATGCCTATTGTTATCGGTAAAAGGGTATGCTCAAAATGTGAGCATATCTAAAAAAAACACACCGTTATCCCAGGTCTTCGATGAGCTGCGCAAACAGACCGGCTATACCTTTTTTTACAAAGATGCTTCTGTAAAAGACCTCAGGGTTTCTGTTTCGATAAAAGATGTCCAGCTGGACAAAGCGCTGAACATCATTCTTGAAAACCAGCCCCTTGTTTTCAGCATTATCGATAAAACGGTAGTGCTTAAGCGTAAAACCGAAAACCCTAAAACTATACCCAGTGCCGTATCTCCCGTCCAAGTTAAGGGGAAGGTCGTCGATGAAACCGGTGGGCCTATCGTCGGCGCTACAGTAAGCGTCAAAGGCACCAAGACCATATCGGCAACCGATGCATCCGGAAATTTTGCCATTTCGGCGCCCGAAGATGCCGTTTTAGTCGTAAGCTACCTTGGCTATCAAACCCAGGAATATCAAAATGTGGAGGGAAACGCAATCGTCATCAAAATGGTTCCGACACCAAAAAATCTGGATGAGGTGGTCGTTGTTGGATATGGAACCCAAAAAAAATCAGATGTCACCGGATCGATTGTCAGGGCAGATCTGGAGTCTTTCCGGACTTCCCCAAATTCAAATATTGCCCAGCTCCTACAGGGCGCTGTTCCTGGTTTGAATGTTGGGCCGGTAACCTCTGCCGGGCAGACCCCAAGCATACAAGTCAGGGGGCAATCTACACTAAGTGGCTCTCAAGGCGTTCTGATCGTTTTAGATGGTATCGTTTATGCTGGCGATCTCTCCAGGATCAACCCCAATGATATAGCATCTGTCGATGTACTAAAGGATGCAAGCAGTAAGGCAATATATGGTGCCACCGCTGCAAATGGAGTGCTTTTGATCACTACAAAAAAGGGGAAAATCGGTAGCAAGCCGATCATCAATTTTTCTTCATCTTATGCTACACAGAATCCTGCAAATATCCTGCATCCCCTTAACAGGGAACAATTCATCCAGAAGATCAGGGACATCAATTGGCGTACGGCATATCTGGCTCCTGAGTATACAACCCCTAATCCTGCCTTTAATGTTCGCTCCGCACTCGACCCCACACAACAGGCTGGTTATGATAATGGTACTGATTTTGACTGGTACGGTGCCGCTACGAATTCCGGATTTTTATATGACCAGCAGGTAAGCATCAGCAATGCAACCGAAAAGACCAACTTTTTCTTATCAGGTGGATATACCAAGCAGAAAGGGTTTATCATCAATAATCAGTTCAATAGGAAATCGGTAAGATTGAATCTGGAAACAAAGGTATTTGATTGGTTAACAGTCGGTACAAATGCATTCGCCTCCTTCGCTGATTATTCCGGTCTATCGCCAAATTTGAGGGATATCATGCTTTACAGTCCATTGAACACACCCTATGATGCAGCTGGAAATATCATACTCACCCCAAATGCCTCCATCAACAATCCTTTCCTGGCTACTTTGGGAAACAATTATGACCGCAGGAACAATCTTTCGGGCAATTTCTATGGCATTCTGAATCTACCGTTCATTCCGGGACTTTCCTACCGTATAAACTATGGTAACAATTATTTCTGGAACCAAAACTACTCCGCTAATCAGTATGCTGCAAATTTTACGGGAGCAGCATCCAAGACAAATGATAATACCTATGACAGTACGCTGGATCACATCCTCACCTACAAGAGAACTTTAAATAATATCCATTCCCTTGACCTCACCATGGTGTATGGATCCAGATCAACAGGTTACCAGACCACCAATGCCAATGGTACCGGATATAACAATATTGTTTTAGGCTATAACAAACTCGACCAGGCAACAATACAAAAGATATCCTCGGGCGCTTACAGCGAAACATACAATTACCAAACGGCGCGGCTGAGCTATGGCTTCCGCCAGAAATACATTCTCACCTCAACGGTTAGGCGGGATGGCTTTTCGGGCTTTGCCTCCAACAACAAATGGGGCATATTCCCGTCAGCAGCATTTGCATGGGTGGCAAGCAATGAATCATTTATGCGCTTTAGCTGGCTGGACAACTTAAAAATGAGAATAGGCTATGGCGCCAATGGGAATCTTACCAACCGTTATGCTTCGCTTGCAACAGTTGGCCAGGGTGCCGCTTATGTATTTGGTGATGGTGGAACGACCTTGTTTGGCCAGGTTGTAAATTCGATGGGAAACAATGATCTTTCCTGGGAGAAAACGGTTGGGATAAATACAGGACTGGACTTTTCTATACTGAAAGGAAGAATCTCCGGCAGTGTAGATTATTATAACACCATTACAAGCAATCTGCTATATAACATCAATATCCCGGAAATAACAGGCTTTTCGTCTATACCAAGTAACGTGGGCAGGATCAGGAACTCAGGGACTGAAATAAATGTGAACACCATTAACTTAAAGCTAGAGAACTTTCAATGGAACTCTGTTATAAACTTCGCCACCAATAAAAACCGGATAAAAGAGCTCCTTGGTACCGGGGACCTGGTTGCGAGCAATCTTTTTGTTGACCGTTCAATAGGTACAATTTACAACTATCAGACTAATGGATTATGGCAGTTAGGGGAAACACCTCCTTCAGGTTATGCTGTTGGAAGCAATAAGCTGGTAGACCTCAACGGTGACGGAAAGATAGACGCGAATGACCGGACATTCCTTGGTTATACGGAACCTGCTTACAGGGTGAGTTTCGGAAATACTTTCAGTTACAAAAATATTTCCCTTTTTGTTTTTCTTAATGCTGTACAAGGTGGAAAAAACGGTTATATGAATGTGAACAATCCATGGACTGATTTGGGGATCCAACAGGGTGATAATGCAATCAGGAACAACTGGTTCAAGGAAATCGACTACTGGACACCATCAAATCCCGGTGCACAGTACAGGATTACGGGCAGCGTACCTGCAGTAGATCCACAGCTTTATCAGCAACGAAATTTCATCAGGCTACAGGAAGTATCATTAAGGTACAATTTTGACGGCCGGATCACTAAAAAGCTAGGCCTGAACAGTCTACAGGTTTTCGTAAGCGGAAAAAATCTTGCCCTATGGACCAAATGGCGTGGATGGGATCCGGAGACACTGCAAGGCCTGGCTTATGGAGCCAGTCCGATTATAAGGGGATATTCTGCTGGTTTAAATGTTACGTTCTAATTCGATGGTTATGAAAAATTCACTAAAAATATTTGTTTTAATTATATTCTTGACGGCCGGTTCTTGCAAAAGAGCATTTCTGGATGAAAAGCCCCTGGACTTCACAAGTACTACAAACTCCTTCAATACGCTTAAGGATTTTAATGCTTCTATCTACAACATATACAACATTGTGCGTACCGAGTTCTATACCTCGGATGAGAATAACCCATTTGATTATATCTATGGCCTTGACCTAGTATATGACGGACAGCCAAGTGGTCCACAACGTTTTAGTAACTACACCACCTCCACGAACCCTACCAGTACTTATCTGGTAAGCCACTGGAGCCGTTTATACAAAATAATTTCAGAAAGCAACACCATTCTGGATAAGTTAGGCGCATCGCAGGTAGCGGGCAATGATATAACTTTCGTTCAGGCCAATGCCAGGTTCTTCAGGGGATTTGCCTACCGCACGCTTGCCTATCTTTATGGCGGGGTTCCCATCGAATTGCACCAGGTGACAAGCCCGAAGACCGATTATGTACGGGCCAGCCGCGAGGAAGTGCTAAAACAATCTATTGAAGACCTGAAGTTTGCTGCTGGCAATCTTCCCAGCATCACAACTGTGCAGGAGGGACAGATCAGTAATGTAGCCGCGCAGCACTTACTGGCAGAGGTGTATCTTGCTGCCGGTCAGTTCAATGATGCGGTTTCAACTGCTTCCCTTGTTATTAACAACAGTAACATGGCCTTGATGAAAACCAGGTTTGGCGCTCAGGCTACAGATCCCGGAGATGTTTATTGGGATCTATTCAGGCCGAAAAACCAGAATAGGACAAGTGGCAATAAAGAATCCATCTGGGTAATCCAATTTGAAAATGATATTCCCGGGGGCTCTTCCACTGCAACGGATATCGCAGGCAGTTACAGATTAGAAAGACAGATTGCACCCTTGATCAGGGATGTCACACTTAGCAATGGTACCAAGCCATTTCTATGGCCAGTATCAGATTATACTGGCGGGCGGGGAATCGGTTGGGCAATATCCACAACCTATTTCTCAAATACAATATGGGCGAGTGACTTTAACAATGATATGCGCAACTCAAATTTTAATTTTGTTAGAACGTACGTTTATAACGATCCAGGTAAGACGGCCTATTTTGGCAAAACGGTCTCAACCGAAGCGCCTCCTGCCGGGGTTACCGTTCCTAGCCGAGCTTTCTACGCTTACCAATCAAAATGCACCACTCCTGGAAAACATCCCGATGGCCTTTTTTCAAATAAAGCAACCCTATTACTGAGCCCTGCAGCAGGCGGCACTTACACAGATCAATATATGTTCCGACTGGCAGAAACCTATCTTATACGCGCTGAGGCATACCTGGGCACTGGGGATAAAACTAAAGCCGCTGAGGATATTAACGCGATACGTTCTCGTGCAAATGCCAGCCCTGTTTTGGAAGGTAATGTTACCATCAATTACATCCTGGATGAAAGGATGAGAGAATTAGGGATTGAAGAGAAACGCAGGCTGACGCTGTCGCGACTTAATATGGTCTATGAACGTACCGTAAATATTGCCAAAAATCCATTAGCCGCCAACATTCAGCCATTCAATAACCTTTGGCCTATTCCCCAGCGGGAGATCGAACGCAATAAGGATGCAATCCTGACACAAAACCCAGGCTACTAACCATGTTCAGTACAAAAATCATATATTATCTACTACCGTGCCTGTTTGCATTTTGCAAACAGGCTTACGGCCAGACCGAACATGCTCCATTGACATATATTATGGATATGGTGCATAACAATCCAGGTGAGGAACCGTATAAAACCAAGTATAATGACCCTTTGGTTATGAAAGCAAACGGGTTCAATGGAATGGTAACCCACTGGTTTGTAAACTGTGCCATCACCTATGACGATTATCAGAAGGGATTGCTGCCTTTAGGAGCGCAGGAAAGAAAGTGGGTTACAGCTAAAGCTGCCGAGATAGACCGTAAGTTACAGGCTTGCAAAAAAGCAGGGATCCAGGTTTATCCTTTTACCGATTTCATTGTATTTCCAAAATCGGTTTGGGACCGCTTTGGAAAAGAAATCAGGGGGACCGGGACAGTAGAAGGTACAGGAGGAATGGCTGAACGTTCTGCAAAACCAGATATGCAGAGCAGGCGGACCCAGGAACTTCTGCGTGCTCAGATAGACGGAATTTTCAAGAGGTTCCCTGATCTAGGCGGGCTCACCCTTCGCTTTGGCGAGACTTATTTACAGGATACTCCTTATCATATGGGCGGTGGGCCTATCAGAAACGGCAAGGAAGGCATTGATGACCAGATTACGATGCTAAATTTACTTCGTGAGGAAGTATGCGAAAAAAGGAACAAAAAACTTTTCTACCGCACCTGGGATTTTGGATATAACTTTCATACCAACCCGGAATACTATCTGGCGGTAACCAACAAAGTAAAGCCCCATCCAAACCTTATTTTTGTGATCAAGTATCAACAGGATGACTTCCATAGGATGACCCCTTTCAATCCGACGATAGGAATAGGAAATCATCAACAGATTGTAGAAGCACAGTCCAGGATGGAAGCTTATGGAAAGGGTGCACATCCTTATTATACAGCCAAAGGCGTTATTGATGGCTGGCCTGAAACAAAATACGAGATCGCCTTTGGTAGCCATAAATTTACAGGCAGAGAGAACGATCGGTCTAAACCAAGAGGTATAAGGGAGATGTTGAGCAACGGACTGCTCAGTGGGGTGCTCACCTGGTCTAATGGTGGAGGTTGGGACGGTCCTTATACCAAAAGCGAAATCTGGACAGATTTAAACACTTACGTGGTTTCGCAATGGGCACTACATCCCAATAAAACGGAGGAAGCAATTTTTAACGAATTTTCCGAAAAACTGGGCCTTCGGGGTTATCAAGCAGATCTGTTCCGACAATTGAACTTACTCACCATTGAAGGAGTTCGCAAGGGTCAGCTCAATAGTTATGCCTCCAATCAGGTTTGGTGGAGCCGTGACCAGTATTTTTCTGCCAAAGCTAATGAGGAGGTGATTGCAGAGATCATCGAAAAACATAAAGAACCAGAAGTACTTTGGGAAAAATCAGAAGCATCTGCCATCTGGAGACAGATTGAAAGCTTATCCAATCAAATAACCTTTCCAAATGCAGAAAATCAGGAAGCAGTTCGTGTCTCTTGTACCTATGGACGGATAAAATTTGAGCTAATAGAAGAAATGTGGCGCCTCATGCTGGAAGCCCATAAATTGAAAACCAAAGGAAAAATGGATAATAATGCAATCCATAAATCGATAAAGCACTATGATTCGCTCTGGGCAGAATGGAGAAATTTAAAAAGTAAAAGCAAGTATTGTGCAACACTATATACGGACCTTGCTTTCAGGAACCAAAGGAAAGGCAGTGTAGGTGAATTGGTTGACAAATTGAGAAAACTCAGCCAATTGCCTTTCCGACACCAATAATCAATAGATGAGCGGTAATTCCTGAGCCAGGCGGCCGTTATCGTTTTCTAGCTTAAAGTCCTGAAATCGAAGTCAAGATTCAAAAATCTAGATAAGCCCCGAGGTACGCCTCGGGGCTTATGAATATTCCCGTATTTATAAAGTAAACGAACTTAGATTATTTAGCGTTTTTTGCCGGGAAGGTTCTGCATCGTTTCTTTTAAAAATTCTACTTTTCCTGTATGAATATCGTACACGGCCCCTACAATCAAAATTTCTCCTTTTGAATATTTGCTGTGCAGGATTGGATCTAGATCCCTTAATACATTTACCTGATCGATCACATTTTGCCTCACAGCATTATTCAACGGATTTCCAGCCATTTTTGCGGTTTTTGCTACAGCTGGTTTAATTTCATTTATCAAGGTAACTATATGGCCTGGAACATTTTCCGGCCGTTCTACTGCAGCGGCTACTGCGCCACATTCTGAATGGCCCAAAACCACAATTAAGCGGGTATACAATTTAAGTACCGCATACTCCATGCTACCGTAAGATGCTGCTGATGAAACCTGTCCGGCAGTTCTTATGATAAAAAGATCACCTAAACCCTGATCAAAAACCACTTCGCTGGGAACCCGAGAATCAGAACAGCCTACGATGGTTGCAAAAGGCTTTTGTCCAAAGCCCAATTTTTTTATGGTTTCTGCACTTTGCCTAGGGCGGGTAGATCTGTTCTCGACGAATCTTTTGTTTCCTCCCATTAGTTTTTTTATTGCAAGGAGTGGATTTTTGAATGCAGAATCACGGTCGACCAGGTAATGGTCATTATCCCATTTTATGGTATCAGTCTTTGATCGCTTTTCATTTACGGGCGTGGCTGATTTGACATTCTGGGCAGATGCAGAATGCTGAAGGTAAAGTAATGTAGTCAATCCCAATAGGATTGTTTTCAGGCTTAAAATCGTGTTTTTCATTAAAAGTAATAAGTTATTTTTTTATGTCTGGTAGTTAAACCGGCAGCATACATGCTTCACAGCCGCTATCTATCAGTTAGATCTGAGTCTTTTGATGCAACAATGTTACATTAAATCTATGGTTTTACCTAATAAACAATTATTGCTTAGGAATAGGATCATTAGAAGTAATTTAACCAGTTATAGGCAAATAAAGTTAGCCCCTAAGGGCTATTCTTATGGGAACACATCCCCTTAATTAAAAGCTTTATGAATTTGGGTGTGCTAAAAGAGGGCATTCAATAGAAATGCCCTCTTTAATTTCGGTCGTAATAAAATAGCGCGCCAAATTACTCTCCCCAGAACTTGTTTTCAAGCTCCTGATCATCAGAAAACAACCATACATTTATGATTTTACCATCTTTTACCTCGAATAGATCTACGCCTGTCATATCCATAGTCCGATCTTCGATAGTACCAGTAAAGTTAACAGGTAACGCTACCATATTGCCATTGATCATCAGGTTCCCGATTGGTTTTAGGGCAAAAGTGCCTTGGGTAGCTTCCATCATTCCACCAACCATTTCACCAATTTCTTTAGGACCAGTTTTTAATCCGGCAAATTGATGCGATCCTGGCTGGTGCCATTGCGCATCTGTACTAAAGTAGGAAAATGCAACAGCTATATCGCCTTTACCTAAGGCTTCCAAATAAGCAGTAATAATTTCTTTCGGCATCATATATTTAAGTTTTTCTGTAAAGTAAGCCTATATATCACTATCGAACAAGTACTTACTGGTTAGTTGGGTACTTACCTGAAGGTTAGATATACTGGTAATCAGATCAAAAAAAACAGAAATAATTATGCATTTGAATACAAACTGCTATAGACCTTATTATTCAAGGCAATTAGCGATCAATAAAAAATAATAAATCATAATCATTAAAATAACTATCTTAATCTAAATTTATAGTGTTTTGAGTTTAGTCTTAGCAATAAAGGGAACAGACGTCCCTGCCAATAGTATCATTTCCATTCAGAACGGAGCAACTGCAGGTTATATCTCCTATTTGGGCATATCCCAAGTCCATTTCCAGAATACGATTAATTATATCCGGTTCCATCAAACCAAATTGTGCTCAATTCAAAAATCGTGCAAAATCCAGGATGGAAATAATCCAACAATCAGTAATTACCGCCCATTAAATTTATGGCGGTAACTTTCTTCATACATCATTTATTGTCTTTTTTATTTTCGTTCCTTTATTCTTAATATGAAAAACCGTAAAAGCAAAGCACTGATTTTTAGTTTCCTCATCATTTCATTTTTCTCAATCAATGCTAATGTATGCGCCCAGCAAAAACCAAACATCATTTACATTTTAGTGGATGACCTTGGATATGGCGATCTTGGCATCCTGTTTCAGAATCAAAGGGGCAAAAGCCTTCCTGCTTTAATGTCCCCACATTTAGATGAAATGGCAAAATCGGGAGCTATATTGACTCAGCATTATGCAAATGCTCCGGTATGTGCACCATCAAGGGCATCTTTAATAACTGGCGTCAACCAGGGTAATGCCACCATCCGGGATAATCAGTTCGATAAAGCTTTGGAAAACAATCATACCATAGCCACGGTATTAAAAAATGCAGGTTATACCACTGTTGCCATAGGGAAATGGGGTTTACAGGGAGCCGATGAAAAACAAAAACCAAACTGGCCTGCACATCCTTTAAAAAGAGGTTTTGATGATTATTTCGGATATATGCGCCATGCAGATGGCCATGAGCACTATCCTGTAGAAGGCATATATAGAGGCAAAAAAGAAATTTGGGCCAACTATAAAGAAGTTTCCGAAGGATTGGAAAAGTGTTATACCACCGATTTATGGACTGCAAAAGCAAAGGATTTCATTATAAATTTTGAGCAGAATAATCAGAAGAAAAAACCTTTTTTCATGTATCTGGCTTACGATGCACCACATGCAGTACTCGAGCTGCCAACCCAAGGGTACCCAACAGGTGGTGGGTTAAAGGGAGGACTGCAATGGACCGGTCAAAAGGGAAAGATGATCAATACCGCTTCTGGCACTGTTGATAGTTATGTTCATTCTGATTATGCAGCTGCTACTTATGATGATGATAAAGACCCAAATACCCCGAAGGTTCCATGGCCAGATACCTATAAAAGATATGCAACAGCGGTAAGACGTCTTGACGATGCCGTTGGCGATATCAGAAAATTATTGTCAGATTTAAAAATCGATGATAATACACTGGTTGTTTTCACCTCTGATAACGGTCCATCGATAGAATCTTATCTACCCAAATCTTTTGTAGCTGTTAAACCCACTTTTTTCAGTAGCTATGGTCCTTTTGATGGAATAAAACGTGATTGTTGGGAAGGTGGGGTGCGTATGCCCTCATTAGCGGTTTGGCCGAAACACATTCCCGCAGGCAAAGTGGTAAACACTCCCTCAATGCTCTCCGATTGGCTACCCACCTTTGCAGGAGCCGCTAAAACCTTTGCACCGGTAAGGACAACTGGTGTATCCCTGCTTCCTTCATTAACCAATATCGGAAAGCAGGATAAAGCTTTGGTATATAGTGAATATTTTGAGGCTGGTAATACACCGGACTTTGATCAATTCGAACCTGGACATGCTGGCAGAAAACGCAATCAGATGCAGCTGATCAGAATAGGAGATTTTGTGGGGGTGCGATATAATATCAAATCAGCGGATGATAAGTTTGAAATTTATAATGTAGTAAAAGATCCAAAAGAAAAAAATAACCTGGCCGGTCAAAACGGTTTCGAGAAGCTGCAAGCTAACATGAAAGCTAAGGTATTGCAGATAAGAATTTCAGATCCAGATGCATTGCGTCCTTATGATGGTACACCGGTACCTGGTATAGCTGTTCCGAAAAACACGAAAAAAGGCATAAAATGGTCGTTTTTCAAAGGAGATTTCCAATTTATACCGTTATTAAATGCTCAAAGTGCTGATCAATCTGGTCTTACTAAATCACCCGTTCCAATTAAAACGGCAAAAGGAATGATCATGTATAAAACCTTTATCAAAATCCCAAAAAGAGGATTATATACCTTTAAACTTGTTTCTGACAACCGTGCATTTGTCAAGCTTCATCAATTTAATTTGCTAGATGCTGATTTTGATTATAAAACCGGGGAAGCCGTTCAAAGGGCTGTCACACTTGATGAGGGATATCATCCGCTCACGATTTATTGTTTAAAAGATCAAGATGCAAAAAAAGGGTTCAAATTGCAATTTAAAGCTGCATCTGGAACATGGGAAGATTTAGGAGAGAAAAATTGCTTTTATTAGTGCGAGTTTATCCATCACAACAGCCCGATAATTTGCATTGTGGTACTTTGAGCACAACCCATGAGGCGGTTGTGCCAAGCCATAAACTTACTGCTATCCCGTAGAATTATGGCAATGAAATCTTTTATAAGAAGCTATTATAATTATATAAAAGATAAGGAAAATTGTGTAAGGCTAATTGCAGGTCCTTATATAGATTTGTGATGTAAAAATTAACATTGAGCGCTTTTAAATGTAGGTTCCCGCTAACTACATTGCCGGAACCGGCTGAACGTAAATATATCCGACAGGACTAAAAAACCCTGGGGGCAGACTGGTGACTTGAGTAAAATTGAATAGTATGTGCTAGTCTCAGTTATTAACCTTAGATCCTTAAGAATTAAAAACATGGAACATCGCTATAAAATAACCGGAATGAGCTGTCAGGGCTGCAGGGCAAAAGTTGAAAATGCACTAAACTCGATTGATGGCATTTCAGCAAAGGTATCCCTTGAGCCGGCTGAAGCCATTATTAGCATGGAAAAACATGTCCCAACCGAGAAATTGCAAAAGGCACTATCTGCGGTGGGAAATTACAGTATTGAGATGGGATCTCATGAAAAAGAGATTTCAAAGACACCTGAGCAAATATATAGTGTTCATCAAGCATCAGCATACAAACATAATTCACCGGCTAAAAAAAACAATATAAACAAAGGAGGAGAAGTGTTCTATTGTCCGATGCATTGCGAGGGCGAAAAGACTTATCCAAGAGCGGGGCATTGCCCTGTATGCGGAATGGACCTGGTGAAACAGCCTGTAAAGATCCGGTCATCACAGTTTACCTGTCCGATGCATCCCGAAATTATCAGGGATAAGCCAGGAGCATGCCCGATCTGCGGGATGGATCTGGTTCCTACCGGAGCTGTTCTGGATGAAGAAGATAAAACTTATGATTCACTGCTCAGAAAGTTTAAGATTGCAGCAGCCTTTACTATACCCATTTTTGTCATCGCAATGACGGAAATGATTCCCAATAACCCACTGTTTGATTTGCTGGAACTTAAATACTGGAACTGGATTCAGTTTGGACTATCCATTCCTGTAGTTTTCTATGCTACCTGGATGTTCTTTCAGCGTGCCTGGATATCGGTGATAACCTGGAAACTGAATATGTTTACCCTTATAGGAATAGGTGCGGGAGTAGCCTGGCTTTTCAGTCTGGTCGCACTGATTTTCCCCGATATTTTTCCTGCCCAGTTTAAAACGCACCACGGGACGGTCTTTGTTTATTTTGAAGCCGCAACGGTTATCCTGACATTGGTACTGCTCGGACAACTTTTAGAGGCCAGGGCGCATGGAAAAACCAATAGTGCCATTAAGGAACTATTGAAACTAGCCCCAAACACCGCCACAAAAGTGGTTGAGGGTAAGGAAGTGTCGGTACCCATTGAAGACATCCACAAAGGAGATCTGCTGAGGGTAAAGCCTGGAGAAAGCATTCCGGTAGATGGCAGCATTGAGACCGGAGAAGCCGTAATTGATGAATCGATGATTTCAGGAGAACCGGTTCCTGTGGAGAAAAAAACAGGCGAAAAGGTAACTTCGGGAACAATCAACGGAAATAAGACTTTTGTAATGGTAGCGGAAAAGGTAGGCTCGGAGACCCTCTTATCCCAGATCATCGAAATGGTAAATTCCGCCAGCCGCTCCAAAGCGCCCATCCAAAAGATGGCCGATAAGATCTCCGGGTATTTCGTTCCGGTTGTGGTGCTCATATCCATTATAACATTTTTATTATGGGCATTATACGGTCCCGATCCGGCTTATGTTTATGCCTTTGTAAATGCGATAGCGGTATTGATCATTGCATGTCCATGCGCGCTGGGGCTTGCGACACCTATGTCTGTAATGGTGGGCGTTGGCAAGGGTGCACATTCAGGCATCCTGATAAAAAACGCGGAATCGCTGGAGAAAATGAATGTTATTGATGTAGTGGTCATCGACAAGACCGGAACGGTAACCGAAGGTAAACCTTCGGTTGAAAAAGTGGTTAGCGTAAATTCAAACTTTACCCAAAAGGATATTCTTGAAAAAATTGTGGCTTTGAACAGCAGCAGTGAGCATCCACTGGCTCAGGCAACTTTACGTTATGGCGAAGAAAACAAGATAGAGGTCAAGCCCCTAACAAGCTTTGAGGCCATCACGGGAATGGGCGTAACAGGCAATTTGGGATCGGAGACACTGGCTTTAGGCAATCAGAAATTAATGGAGCAGATTAAAGCGGTAATAGATCCTGAATTAAAAGAGCAGGTTAAGGCTGCTCAAAAAGAGGGCAAGACGGTCTCTTATCTGTCTGTAGGAGAAAAAGCTGTCGGATATGTTGTGATTTCTGATAAGATTAAGCCTTCCAGTGCATCTGCAATTCAAAAACTCCAAAATGAGGGCATAAAGGTCATGATGTTTACCGGCGACAATGACGATACAGCTAAAGCAGTTAGCGAAACGCTGAAATTAGACGGCTATAAAGCCCAGAGGCTTCCTGAAGATAAATTAAAGGAAATAAAAAGTCTCCAGGCTGAAGGCAGGAAAGTGGCAATGGCGGGAGATGGCATTAACGACGCCCCCGCTCTTTCCCAGGCTGATATCGGCATAGCCATGGGAACAGGAACCGATGTGGCCATACAAAGCGCCGAGATCACCCTTGTGAAAGGAGATTTAAATGGAATTGCGAAAGTAAGGCTATTAAGCCATAAAGTAATGGCAAATATCAAAGGCAATCTCTTTTTTGCACTTGGATACAATATTGTGGGCATCCCGGTTGCTGCCGGCCTGCTGTATCCTTTTTTTGGGATACTGCTCTCGCCAATGATCGCAGCCCTCGCAATGAGTTTGAGTTCCGTTTCTGTTATCCTCAATTCCCTGCGCCTGAGGAATGCAAATATTGATTGATTTTTTAGCAACGGGCAAACTGGACAAGAACTTCCTGATAAGAGGAAAAATTAGCTGGAAGATGGGTAGGTATCTATATTGGCCATTAGGCCATAACCAAATGGGGGATCAATATTATTAAAATCTTAAATTATTAACAAATTGCAACTGGTAAATCCTTTAAAATAGTGATAACTTATTTTTGGAACAGTCTACTATGCATGTAAGCTGGCAAGGTGGCTCAGATAAATTGCTGTTACACATTTTCTGATAACTTCGGTTTCTAGCTGGTCTGCTTATTAAAAATGGGATTTACCTTTTGAAAAGTTTAATAAATAGCCCAATCATATAATGCAAAGTATGGTACCGCCTTTGTCTCGTCGAAAGTAATAATGAACTTCCCCTATACGATTATACCTGTCAATAGCGATGACTCTTCCTTTTCTACCACTTTCATCTATAAGAAGGTCCCCTATCCTGATCCGCATGAGAAAATCATGATCTGTCATGTTTTTTTTGATTACATACGTCTGCCTTCGCATAAAATTCAAATTGATTTTGAACATGAAACAATTAAATGAGTGTGAGAGAAAAAATTTAGCTATATTAACTTTAGTGAAAAAAGATAGCTACCTAAAAAATCAGGTAGCTATCCATTAATCGTAAATTCAGCATTAGGGTACGTTCAAGAAGCTATGTTTTTGTATTTAGCTTTATGACCATTTTTATAGGTGTCTCAGAAGGTATTTTGCGAATGAGAGAAATCTTCAACGCTTTCTACGGCGCTTTTTACTGTCCCATTCTGATCTTATGAAATTCACATATAGTAAAATCATGGCGGCGAAAAACACAATAACCACACCAGTCAGTACCTGTCGCATCCATTAATATTTAGTAATCTTAAATTCAGTTCTTCTGTTCAGCTGGTGCTGCTCTTCTGAACAATCCACACCATTTTTGCAGTTATTAACAGGTTCAGATTCACCATATCCCTTGGCAGTAATCCGGTTACGGTTTATTCCCCGCGAAATAATATAGGCAACCGCCGATTCTGCTCTGCGCTGCGACAACTGCTGGTTATATCTGTCGCCCCCTCTGCTATCGGTATGCGATCCAAGTTCGATCCAGATGGTTGGATTTTCCTCCATGATCTGTACAAGTTTATCTAATTCCAAAGCAGCATCCTTGCGGATATTCGATTTATCGAAATCATAATAAATGTTTTCGATCCGGATGCCCTGGTTAAGTTTTATACGCTCAAGATTTAGGTCTATACGAACAGTTTGCTCATGCGCCGAAGGTTCCATCACAGTTTTGACCTCGCTCCGGAAATCTGTTTTCTCGCCACTGATTGTATAGCTGGCCAGTGGAACCTCAAAACTAAAAGATCCGTCTTGGGCTGATTCAACAGACAGTCGTTTGCCGCCGGGACCAACTAAAGTCACTACTGCTCCTGGCAAAATCCGGCCAGTTCCTTTTTCAAAAACTCTTCCTGCTATTAAATAGGTTGAACCCATCTGTATTGACACGCTATAGATATCATCACTTCCCTTTCCTCCGTCGCGGTTTGAGGAGAGATATCCTGGCGATTGGGCGCTGGACGGAAAATAAGCCAGGTCATCCTTCGGAGAATTAAACGGGTATCCCAGGTTTTGAATACTTGTTATTTTATCGGCATGAGTAATAACCCTAAAAACATCAAGCCCGCCCATTCCAATATATCCGTCGCTTGCAAAATACATATTGTTGTGCTCATCAAACGAAACTGTTCGCTCGTTCCCAGCTGTATTGATTTCCTCTAAATTCACCGGCCTGCCCCAGTCTCCTGACTGCGTTTTAGTGCATACATAAAGATCTGCTCCGCCATTTCCTCCAGGCATATTTGAGGAGAAATAAAGACTTTGCCCATCAGCTGAAATGTAGGGGTCGCTGAGTGAGTATTCGGCTACGTTGTTAAAGGGAAAAGGAATTGGTTTCTGCCAGCCGCCTTGTCCATCACTTTGTGAGGAGTAGAGCTCAACATTTATCGTAGCAGGTTCCTTTCCGCTCCGTTTAGTCCTTTCTGGGATCCTGGTCATGGTAAAGAAAATAAGTTTTCCATCTCCTGTGAAGCTTGCCGGCCCTACATGATACTCAGAACTACCGGAAATGGGTATCACTTTTACACTATCCTGCCCTATATGCTGCGCATATAATTTAAGGTATCCGTTTCCTGTCCAGCCATAAATATCCTTATCGGGCCGCTTTGCACCGTCGAACTTTAAAAACGGCCTGTTTGCCGCTGTTGTTTCTGAATGAGCATTGCGGTCGGATGCAAAAACAATCTGCCCGGATTTTTGAACAGCCCCCCAGTCAGACTGAGAAGAGTTGAGCGCAGATACATTCATAAGCTCAATGGGTCTTGGATTGCGCATCCATTTTAGTGCAGAGTCACACGAGCCCAGCCATAAGTTGCGCTGCCGTTCAGTCACTTCGCTATGGCGGTCTATGTAACGCTGAAACTGGGACTTTGCTTCAGAATATTTTGCGTTGTGCTGTAGGGCACTGGCGTATTTCAGGATATTTTGATCATTGCTTCCGGGCATGGCAGAGGCAATCGCATACCAGCTTTCCGTCTGTTTGTAATCGTTCATGTACCCATAGGCCGAAGCCAACCGTTCTGCCGTGCGCAGAACTGCTTTCTTGCGGTAGGCCTGCTCGTATAAATCTGCCGCCTTGCTAAAATTAAATAAATCATATTCCGTGTCGGCCTGCTTGAGGATATATTGAGCTGATGCCGGGTGGATAACCGTAAGGGTGATTATCGTAGCTGCAAAACAGGCCAGTAAGTGTTTGTTGTTCATGATTCCTTGCTAAATAGTGATTAAAATACCCTTGGGGTGGCCATTCTGATGTTCGGTTTGATAAAGGAGTATCCAATGGATATCTCGTGTGTGCCACCACTGTAGCCTTGTAGCGGCCCGACTGAAAAGTCGTATGCATAACCGATCCGTATCTTTTCCGACGGAAAGAACTGCAATGCGGCAACAGCTGAATTGCGCATGCTCAGATCTTTTTGAAGATGGCTTTTGTCATAAAGCTTTACTCCGGTGCGGTAAGCACCTCCCACCCAGAAAACATCCTTGATCATCAGAAATGCATTTACGTCAAGGCTTGTAGGACCTCCTCTGTCATCTTTGATCAAAAATGAAGGTTTGAGTTGAAAGGATTCGTTCAGCGGCAGTAACATTCCGGCCGTCAGGTAAAAATGTGGCTTGGGCTGTGGAATAAACGCATAGCGGTCGATATTAACATAACTGGCGATCAGATTATCAGCAGATAACCCGGCATAGAAACGGTCATTGGCAAAATAAACCCCTGCACGCGCATCGGGTACTATCGTACGCTGAACGTCTACAGGCTGGTTGGGTTCAGGGTTATTTGGGTTGAGCATTGCGCCATCGATACCAAGCTGCACCATGCCCACACCAAGCCCCAGTGAAAGCCTGGAACTTCCGTCATCGTTCATTTTGATGCGATAGGCGTAGTTTCCGTAAATACTCAGGTTGTTCTGTGCACCAAGTTTGTCGGAAGCCACCTGAAGGGCAAGACCAACGTTACCACTATTGGCAATTGCATCAACTGCTAATGCAAGACTTTTGGGCGCACCGTTGATGCCTGTCCATTGGCTCCTGTAAAAAGTGTGCGCATTGAGTACTTCTTTATAGCCGGCATATGCTGGATTTATATAAATCCCATTGAACATGTACTGACTGTACTGAGCATCCTGTTGTGCTGAAACTGTTCCGGCAACCAGCACTAGTGCGCAGGTTATTGATATAATAATTCTTTTCATCATTGTCTTATCTTAGGAGCCGGCAATGCCGGCTCCTCAACTTCTTATTATTTTTTAAAGGCCCTGATCAATGTGATGTATCCCTTAAATACCTCAACTTCACTTCCCTCAGTCCGTTTTACACGTAACAGGTAGAAATAAGTTCCTTCGTTCAATCCTTCTCCTGTCCAGGTATTGTTATAGCCTTTGGCATGGAATACCTCATTGCCCCAGCGGTTTACAATTGTAAGTTCGCTAGACTGATACTGGTTCAGGCCGATGATCTCGAAGGTGTCGTTAATTCCGTCTCCATTTGGCGTAAACAGGTTTGGCACCTTGATGGCATTAAAGTCAGCAGTTATCTTAACTGAAGCTATATTGGTATAATATCCATCTTTATCTTTCACCCTATAGGTAAACTCGTCGCCTCCTGTATATCCTGCACGTGGCTCATAGCTAATCGTACCATCAGAATTGATTTTTAGCGTGCCGTTTTTCGGCTGAGCAGTAATCTCAATGCTGCTAAGGTCAAAACCTGAATTTTTAGCATCATCATTGCCCAGCACCGGTATTTTCACGATCTGATTTGCCTTGGTAGAGGCAACATCATCCACCGCTACCGGAGATGGAGTTACAGGGGTTACGGTTGGTTTGTCATTGGTACTGTCAGAACCAGATACATCACCTACATGTGTGCCTTCCGGAGTTAGCGCATCCACCTTAGCCGTATTACTCACGCTACCTAAATCTCTGTCTGCCTGACTCAATTTATAAACCACGCTATGGCTGATCGATTGTCCAGGTAACAGCCCTGTAGGCAGCGGCAATAAAAGACCTGAAATTCCAGCCTTGGCATCATTCAGTGTAACCGAAGTTAAAGTCGTCATGCCTGTATTGGTGATTGTAAAGGTATAGTTGATTGAATTACCGGATACCACCGCTGTTTTAACAAGCGCGATGGACGAACGCTGTGGCATAAGGGTTTGTGTAGGCTGATCATTATCCTCAGCTGTACCCGAGCGGTCTGTCACCTTGTCTCCTGAAGGTGAACTGGCAGTAACCTCAGCAGTATTCTCTACTTTTCCGTTGTCCCTGTCTGCCTGGCTTACCAAATAAGAGTACTGGTATGAAACCTCGGCTGCAGGTTCCAGTCTGGTTGCTACAATTACATTCAACGACAGTTTATTATCTGTAAGCGTAACAGGTGCCAGCTCAACATTTCCTGTGTTTCTGATCTTAAACGTATAAACAATATTGTTTCCATCTGTACTTAGCACTCCAGATTTCACCAGTGAAATTGCTGGTTTTGCAGTAATTATTGTCACAGTTGGATCGCCAGCTGCAGGAGTTGATGGATCATCAGAATCAACTACCACTGTCCCTCCCTTAGGATCTGTTCCTGAAGCGGTAGCCTGGTTGGCAAAACGGCCGCTGTTTACATCAGCAAGAGTAAGGGTGTGCCTTGCAGTCACAGTAACCTGAGCGCCTGGCTGCAACACCGCGATGCCCAAAGGAATAATGCTTCCCGGATCTGCTTTTGCATCAGTAATGGTGACATTCTTTAAAGTCACATTACCGGTGTTGGTAACAATTAATTTATAATTAATTACATCCCCTACTTTAGTCGCCACATTTGTTGCTGTCTTCGTAAGGCTCATCGATGGAGCAGCCGGGATAATGGTTACCGTAGGATCATCTGGTGTAGCTGTTGAAGGATCATCAGAGTCCTTGTCCACACCATTACCTTTAGGGTCTTTGCCCGTAGCCTTAGCCTGGTTGGTCACACTTCCCCCGTCGAGATCTGACTGGGTCATTGTATGCACAGCAGTTAAGGTAACCGAAGCGCCCGGTGCAAGGCTCGCTACAGGAGAACCTGTAACCACTGCATTGGCATCGCTCACTGCGATATTGTTTAAAGTAACATTACCGGTATTGGTAAGCACTAAATTGTATTTAAGTGCTGCACCCAAAGTATTCGGTACCGTGCCGTTCACCGATTTTGCAAAGCTCATCGATGGAGCAGCAGGGATAATGGTTACCGTAGGATCGTCTGGCGTACCTGTTGAAGGATCATCAGAATCCTTGTCCACACCATTTCCTTTAGGGTCTTTGCCCGTAGCCTTAGCCTGGTTGGTCACACTTCCCCCGTCAATATCCGATTGGGTCATTGTATGCACAGCAGTTAAGGTAACCGAAGCGCCCGGTGCAAGGCTCGCTACAGGAGAACCTGTAACCACTGCATTGGCATCGCTCACCGCGATATTGTTTAAGGTAACATTGCCGGTATTGGTAACGACTAAGTTGTATTTAAGTGCTGCACCAACCGTGTTCGGTACCGTGCCGTTCACCGATTTTGCAAGGCTCATCGATGGAGCAGCCGGAATAATGGTTACCGTAGGATCATCTGGTGTAGCTGTTGAAGGATCATCAGAATCCTTGTCCACACCGTTCCCTTTAGGATCTTTGCCCGTAGCCTTAGCCTGGTTGGTCACACTGCCACCGTCGAGATCCGACTGGGTCATCGTATGCACAGCAGTTAAGGTAACCGAAGCGCCCGGTGCAAGGCTCGCTACAGGAGAACCTGTAACCACTGCATTGGCATCGCTCACCGCGATATTGTTTAAGGTAACATTGCCGGTATTGGTAACGACTAAGTTGTATTTAAGTGCTGCACCAACCGTGTTCGGTACCGTGCCGTTCACCGATTTTGCAAGACTCATCGATGGAGCAGCAGGGATAATGGTTACTGTAGGATCGTCAGGGGTTCCTGTTGAAGGATCATCAGAATCCTTGTCCACACCGTTACCTTTAGGATCTTTGCCCGTAGCCTTAGCCTGGTTGGTCACACTTCCCCCATCGAGATCCGACTGGGTCATCGTATGTACAGCAGTCAAAGTAACAGAAGCACCCGGTGCAAGGCTCGCTACAGGAGAACCTGTAACCACTGCATTGGCATCGCTCACCGCGATATTGTTTAAGGTAACATTGCCGGTATTGGTAACGACTAAGTTGTATTTAAGTGCTGCACCAACCG
>NZ_CAKKMS010000014.1 GCF_918698245.1 Pedobacter sp. Bi126
GATGAAAAACTTTGCTTTGGTAATATACTTCTCAGGGGTAGGATTTTTTTGAATAAAATCACATGTTTTTTTTAGGAGAAACGATATGTTTCTCCTTGGAAATATTGCTGGAAATTAAACTCATGTATCTTTTTTGATTGTATATAAATATACTAAAAAAAACTATCTCAAAATCCAAAAACCCTTAACTTAATAGCATTGTTAGCATCCCCCTAAGACACTAAAAAATAAACTTATTGGTATGTCGTAACTCGACGCTACCAAAAGAAAATGATAGGGAACGAACGCAGAAATCTGTGTTTTCTGTGTGCGCCTGTGGTTAAAAATTCGACTTATTAATTATAATAATCTTTCATCTTAAATTTTTGCACAGTTCTTTTTATTTTCCCATCAACAAGTTTCTGCGTAATTACTGTAACGTTATCTGCAATACTCGAATCTTCAATTACCGATGAATCTTCGTAAAGTACATTTTTAGTATCATATTTATAATTGATGGTTTTGTCAAAACAGCATCCATCTTTTTGGTGGATGGCAATCTGCTTTGTTTTTTTATCAATATCGAACATGCCCAGGTTTTCGCTAGCCAGTTTGGTAAGTTCTTTGTTAAGTAGAAACTTGTTTTCTTTTGATGATAAATAAATGTTGTATGATGGACTGGCATAAGCGCCATTATTACCGTTTCGTATCGCAATATCTTCAGAGCCGTCAAAATTAAAATCGCCAAAAATTAAAGGTGTTTGGTATTTGCCCAGATCGAGCCATCCAAGTTTGGCATTCTGGGTTTCAGTTAAGCCAAAATCCAAATCTTCAGAATGAAAGGTGTCTACTTCTCTATCTGTGGCCTTATCGTAAATAATAATTGTAGCTTTTCCACTGCAAGCGTTACCTTCACATTTATCAACAAAAATTTTGGCCTTGTATTGGTCAGAACTGTTATTGGCTAAGAATTTAAACTGTGCTTTCGAAGTATTGGCAATCAATAAAATACTGCAAAAGATAATCAAGCTTTTCATTAAATATTTTTCGGTAAAATTACATCAATATCAGTCTGTAAAAAGTTAAAAAAGGTTAACGTTTTCTTTTTCGTGTTTTGATATAGCTTTGTACTGCCAATTTTGTAGTAAGCCAATCTCTACCTTCTTTGTAAGCATCTATTTTACCCTGCCTCGCTAACAAACTCACGTACTCTTGCCCGTATGGAACATCAGGTTCTGAAACAATATTCGATATTGGTTCGTAATCTCCGTACGTGTTTCCTGGCAATGCATTTATATAGATGTTTAACGAGCGCTCTATGGCCTGCAGCATTAACAAACAAAGCTTATGGTAATTACCCTTGTTGGCTTGGTTAAGTGCTTCGTAGTATTTCTTTCTGTCGTTTTTGAGGATAATGGCTGGTGGGAAACCTTTGCGCATGAGCAGTAAATTCATGGCAAGCCTCACTGTACGGCCATTTCCATCAAAAAAAGGATGAATCCAAACCAATTTATGATGAAAAATAGTTGACAGTAAAATGTCATTTAAGTCTAAAGGATTATCATTAACGAAGTCAACTAATTCATCTAATAGATCAGAAACCTTGTTAGCGTTGGGCGGGGTAAAATTTGCACCAACAATGCGAACACCGCCGTTTCTTAGCCGGCCTGCATAATCATCTTCAATGCTCCTGAGCACTAATCCATGAAGCGATAAAATATCGATACTTCTAAGCGCATAGTTTTTATTAACTAAGGTATAGAGATAATCGATGGCTTTTTCATGATTGTAGGCTTCGAAATGCTCCCTCAATGATTTCCCTTTAACGGTCATGCCTTCCTGTAAAACCATTTGGGTTTCTTTCAGACTTAAGGTGTTTCCTTCTATGCTATTGGAGTTGTAAGTCCATTCTAAAGTGAGGTCTTCTTTGATGCGGTGTAGCGCGCTATTAGGCAGTGGCCTTGAGGTTTCTAACCTGGCTTTTTTTTCGTACAACCTATCTATTTGAGGTAGCAGTTCTTCTAAATCGCTTAAATCGAATTCCCACATAACCAAATATAATAATTATCGGTTGGATTTAAAAATTTACTTATCCGATATTAAAGATTTTTATCCAAAAAAAATGATAGCTGATTTGCTACCATTTAAAAACTTCCTTTTTTCAGTTATTCCCATTTAAATACTTTTACGGCTACAGCATAAATACCAATGCCCCAAAGCAATAAGATCATAATCTGGAATTTAACGTCCCATAAGCCCAAGCCCTCAAAAGCGACTTTACGCAAGGCATCGTTTAAATAAGTGAGCGGCAAAGCCCTGCTAATGGGCTGTAACCAACTTGGGAAAGCCTCGATAGAAAAGAATGTTCCTGACAGTAAAAACTGCGGTAAGGTAACGATGTTCGAGATGGGTGGTACCATACTTTCGTTTTTAGCAATACCTGAAATGATAAAACCAAAGCCCATAAAAACAATCACACCAAGGGTGGCCAGTATAAGCATATTGACGACGGTGAGCGCACCATGGACGAGTGTGAAGCCAAAAAAGAAATGGCCAATCAAAATGATAAATAATGCGCCGATTAACGCAAAGCCGATACGGGCAATACCTTCGCCGATTACAATGCTTGAACGCCTTACTGGTGTTGCAAAAAAGCGTTTAATAACCAGGGTTTGGCGCAGACTTAAAAAAACGAATGCAGTTCCGAAAACACCCGTGCTTAATAGCGAGAAACCTAACTGCCCAGGAAGTATAAAATCGATGGTTTTATATTCGCGGCCAGTAATGGTGCTTTCTTTTATCTCTGCAACTGTAGGCTTTAATGTTTTATCGTAAAAAATATTGTTTAAAACCGATTTTAAAATCCCGCCTTTATCTCTTGATGCGGAGGTGTAAACTACGTTGACCGAATAAGCAGTAGAATTTACTTTTCTATGTACATCAATCATGGCATCAACATTGCCTTTTTCTAACAGCTTGTCAAACTCAGCTTTCGATTTATCTTTAACCAGGCGGATCATTCCTGTTTTTTCTAACATGCCCATTACCGGGTTGTTTACATCAGCGCCTGGTGTTACGCCTACATCGATGCGTGTTCCTCCACCACCTAAAAATCCGAAGACTAAAATAAATATCAAAGGAAAAGCAAGCGTAAATACCACTGCCGATGGGCTCCGCATAATTGACCGGAAACTCGCTTTGGCAAGGGCAAGGGTTGCTGTAAGGTTATTGTATTTTTTCATTTACTATTTGATTAATAGTTGTACTGTTTTTATGTTCTTAAACCCGATTGTAGTGTAAATCCTTTTTGTTTTAGATGTTTTTATTACCTATTGATAGATTTACAAAAAGATTGTAACGGAAAGCGGGAGTAACGTTAATTGTAATGCTGTCCTTGCTTTTCAAAAAAAAATAAATTATTCTCTCCATTCCTGGCCAGTAAGGTTGATGAAAACATCTTCCAGATTGGCCTTCTTAACCTCTTTTTTGCGCTCAAAACCACTGCTCACTAATTTATCTATTAAATTATCAGGCGTATCCAGCGCAATAATCTGTCCGCGTTCTACAAAAGCAACACGATCGCAAAGTTGCTCAGCCTCGTCCATATAGTGGGTGGTAATTACAACGGTGGTGCCTGCATTTCGGATTTCGATAATCAGATCCCAAAGATTTCTTCTGGCCTGTGGATCTAAGCCTGTTGTGGGCTCATCCAAAAAAATAATTTTGGGTTGGTTGATTAATGTAGTGGCGATAGAGAAGCGCTGTTTCTGTCCGCCAGAAAGTGCTTTGTATTTGGCTTTGGCCTTTTCCTGAAGGTTTACTTTCTCCAGCATTTCCATCGGTTTGATGTTGGCACCATATAAACCGGCAAAAAGTTCGATCAGTTCGATCAGATTCAGGTTTGGATAATAACCAGCTGCCTGTAGCTGTACACCGATAATCTGTTTAATATCCTGCGGCTGTTTGTCGACAGAAAAGCCATCAACAATAATTTCGCCGGAGGTTTTATCCCTTAGGGTTTCAATAATTTCGAGGGTAGTGGTTTTTCCGGCGCCATTAGGGCCAAGCAGACCAAAAATCTCATGCTCGTAAACTTCAAAGCTAAGCCCTTGAACGGCCACGAAATCATCGTATTTTTTTACCAGGTTTTTAACGCTGATAATGGCTTTTTTTGTTTCCATATTGCGAATGTAAGCAGCTTTAAATGAATAGAAAATGAATTTGTAGATGGATAACCAAAAATGTCGGTAAAATGATGTTTGTAGTAGGTGAAAACATTAATTGGTCCTCTTTTTGGTTAAAATGATCACATCGCGATCAATCGAGTCTATTTTATAAGTGTTTTTTGCCTTGTTAAAAGCTTCGTCGAAAACAATTTGATCTTTTAGAAAACTAAACTTTCCTTTTGTGTTTATACTATCGGCAGGAATAACATAAGATTCTCTATAAGTGCGATCGTATTCCATTCTGTGTTTCCAGGGATTTTGGTATTCGCGTACCTTTTTTCCCGCAAAGATTCCATTGGTTTTAAGCGATATCCAGTACGTAGTTTTTAGATCATACGATGCAGCGCTCCATGCGGTGTCCGGTTTCTTTGTCGCGTTAAATTTATAGATTAACCCATACTGTATTTTCTCTACAAATTCCCTGTTATTGGTTACTGAATTTTGAATCCTGAAATTGGCATTTGTGCCATAGAGGGTGTCTAAGTTTTTATTTGCGGCAAATTTCCAGTTCGCATAAATGTAATCTTTAGCGTTAAGTACTTCATTTATTCTTTTTAAGTAAATCGTGTCGATGTTAGCAGCTGTTCCCTTTCTCTGTCCACCACCAAAAGTATTATGTCCTTCTATGTTGTAACTCAAAAATCCTTCTTTTTTTATAGTTTCAGAAAAGTGAAGGGGAGGGGCCTCCATCATGAAGATTTCGGGTATGAAAAACTTATTGTAACGGATTTCTTTGAGGTAAAATTTACCATTTGCATCGGTAATAGTTTCGCCAACCTTACAGCCAACAATAGGGTTGTTCTGATAATCCAATATGGTGCCTGTAATTGCCGGTCTCGACAATCTGGAAATACAGGCGCTGAACAAACACAATGAAACAGCAATACACGCAATAAAAAGATTTTTCAACATGTTTTAATTTAAATAAAAAAACACTGCCAATAGGATTGAGCAGTGTTTTAATGTTTTAATAAAAAGACTTGTAGTTTACCAGGTTAATTCGCCCTTCATTACATCAACAAAATCGTCGAATAAGTAACGCGAATCGTGTGGACCTGGTGAAGACTCTGGGTGATATTGAACCGAAAATGCTTTTTTACCTTTAACACGGATACCCTCGATTGATTTATCGTTTAAGTTAACGTGTGTAATCTCTACTTTATCAGAGTTTCTAACCTCATCAGGAATTACACCAAAACCGTGGTTTTGTGAAGTAACCTCGCAGTGGTTTTTGATAATGTTTTTTACCGGATGGTTTAATCCACGGTGACCGTTAAACATTTTCATGGTGCCGATGCCATTAGCTTCGGCCAATAACTGGTGACCTAAACAGATCCCGAACATTGGTTTATTTACCGCTAGGATATCTTTGATTGTTTCTACAGCGTAAGGCATCACTGATGGATCGCCAGGGCCATTAGAAATGAAATAACCATCAGGGCTGAATTTTTCCATTTCTGCAAAAGTAGTTTTAGCCGGGAAAACCTGAACATAGATATCTCGGTTTTCGAAACTGCGCAAAATGTTTTTCTTGATACCTAAATCTAAAGCCGCCACTTTTAAGCTCGCTTCAGGGTTGCCATAGAAATAAGGCTCAGTTGTACTTACTTTAGATGAAAGTTCTAAACCTTCCATTGAAGGTACTTGGGCTAATTTTTGTTTTAATTCTTCTAAATCCGTAATCTCAGAAGAAATAATCGCATTCATTGCGCCTTTATCTCTAATGTGGCGAACCAATGCACGAGTATCGATATCAGAAATGGCAACAAGGTTGTCGTTCTGAAAATAATCCTGAATCGATTCTGTTGCTTCTTTACGGCTATAAACGATGTTGTAATTTTTGCACACTAAACCAGCAATTTTAATCGAACCTGATTCGATTTCATCTTTGTGGATACCGTAATTACCAATATGCGCATTGGTGGTAACCATTATCTGGCCAAAATAACTTGGATCAGTAAAAATTTCCTGGTAACCTGTCATCCCGGTATTAAAACAAATTTCGCCAGTAGTGGTGCCAATTTTTCCGGCCGCTTTGCCGTAAAAAACTGTGCCATCGGCCAGTAATAAAATCGCAGGTAACTTGGTGTAGTTAGTCATGGTAATTACAATATGGATTTTGATTTAAAAAAGAGTTGAAAAAAGAATGGCTTTCGGCATTAAAGCCGTTTTTGCTGGGTGCAAAAAAAGATGAATATATCCCTTCCATTTCGGGGTACAAAGATAGAGTTTTAGATTGGTTTTAAAAGCTTTTTATTAGATTTTTATCAACTTATCTGATGATGGATTTATGATAGTGTTTAATTTTGAATATGTTTCTTTTATATGCCGTAAATTATTTGGTTTAATAATTACATTTACTTCATGAGTACCAATAAAAAAAATGGAACTGATTTCGCTATATGGAAAGCAGCGAGGAATGGTAAAAAATGTCTAATTGATATCTTAAACGTATTTGTCGAACTATATAATCATGATAAACTAGTAGATAATGGTCAAATTTTATATGATTACAGTGGAGATGAGGTGCCATTTGGTTATGATCGTCTGCGTATAGAAACTCATAGTAGTGATAAAGATAGTTTAATTGTTGTTTTAACCCGGTTTACACGTCCGCGTATTTGCGATGATGAGGAGCAGTTAATACTGACATTAGTGTTTGAAGAGATTATTTACCATAAAGATTTAGCCTTATCAATTCGAAGTTTTGAAGATGAGGATTTCCTTAATAAAGTGGGAAACAATACCATATTTAAAAAAATACAAAATTTAATCCCAAACTCAACAAAAGTAAGACTTCATTACGATGCTTAAATAATAAATTGTAATCTTAGCGCTAAGCTTTTTCTATTTTCATGTTTTGGCCTTTCAGCTTAATTAAAGAAAAAACAATACTTTTGGCAACACAAAACAAATCCCATGTCGGTACATAAAGAAATCAAACGCATCACCACGCACACTTTACAGGAAATGAAGCAACGTGGTGAAAAAATATCTATGTTAACGGCCTACGATTACTCGATGGCTACCATTTTAGATGATGCAGGATTAGACGTTCTACTTGTAGGTGATTCTGCTTCTAATGTAATGGCTGGTCATGAAACAACTTTGCCTATTACACTAGATCAGATGATTTACCATGCTGCCTCGGTAATCAGAGCAGTTAAACGTGCTTTTGTTGTTGTCGATTTACCTTTTGGCTCTTATCAGGGAAATTCAAAGGAAGCTTTGAACTCAGCGATAAGGATTATGAAAGAATCGGGCGCCCACGGTGTTAAATTGGAAGGCGGCGAAGAAATTATCGAATCGGTTCAACGTATTATCACAGCAGGAATACCTGTAATGGGGCATTTGGGCTTAACGCCGCAATCGATTTATAAATTCGGAACATATACAGTTCGCGCTAAGGAAGAAGAAGAAGCAAATAAGTTAAAAACAGATGTTTTGGCTTTACAGGCTGCGGGGTGTTTTGCTATCGTATTGGAAAAAATTCCTGCTGCCTTAGGTAAAGAAGTTACAGAAAGCTTGAATATCCCAACTATTGGTATTGGTGCCGGACAAGACTGTGATGGCCAGGTTTTGGTTGTAAATGATATGATTGGTTTAACAAAAGGGTTTAAACCACGTTTTTTACGTCAGTATATTAATTTATACGATGAAATTTTAGGCGCAGCACAATCGTACATTCGTGATGTAAAAGCAAACGATTTCCCGAACGAAAAAGAACAGTATTAAGTTTGGAGTTGGGCGTTTTGAGTTTGGCATTCTTTTCAAGGCACAGATAAACTATCCAATTTTAAACAATTAAACAGCTAACCGATTAACCAATAACTTTCGCAATAGACGATTTGCCTTATCAAATGGACTAATGACGAATGAACCAATGAACTACCCTAATGCCAATTACCGATAACGACATCCTTTTTGAAGACAACCATTTAATCGCCATTAATAAAAGGGCAGGTGATATTGTGCAGGTTGATGAAACCGGTGATGAGCCTTTGGATGAACAAGTAAAAAAGTATATCGCTAAAAAGTACAATAAACCAAATGGTGCTTTTTTAGGTGTAGTACATCGTTTAGATCGGCCGGTGAGCGGCGTAATCTTATTTGCTAAAACGAGTAAGGCTTTGGAACGGATGAATGCCGTTTTTAAAAATAGAGAAGTAAAGAAAACCTATTGGGCAGTGGTGAAGAACAAGCCAGAGAAAGAGTCGGCTACTTTGATCCATTGGCTGGTTAAAAACCCACAGAAAAATGTGGTTTCCTATTACAATACAGAGGTTACTGGTAGTCAGCGTGCGGAGCTTTCTTACAAAGTAAAGGCGAAGGTTGGCGATTATTACCTCTTGGAGGTAGATCCCTTAACCGGACGTTCGCACCAGATCAGGGTTCAGCTCTCATCAATGGGGTGCCCGATTATGGGTGATAATAAATATGGCTATCCCCGGGGAAGCAGAAAAGGAAGCATTTGCCTACATGCCCGCCGCTTACAGTTTATACACCCGGTTAAAAAAGAACCCGTAAATATATTTGCCAAGCTGCCTGTTGATGGTTTTTGGGAACGCTTCGAAGACTTATAGCACAACAATATTTAATATAATTAAGATATCCGGTCACAATATTTATTATTTGATCGGATTTTTTATGATTTGGCATCATATTTCGTCTGTTCAGGACTAAAACCAAATTAATCATGAAAAACATCATCTTATCTATCGCTGCAGCAGGCTTATTGGCTTCTACACTGGTTTCGTGTGAGAGCACTAAAAAAACAGAAACTACAAATGACACAACGGTTGTAAACGGCGATACAACTTTTACAAGTAAATCGACAAGTGAGACAACAACGACAATTCGAAGTGAGACTATTCCTGCTAAAATTCCAACTTTCTCAAGTGAAGAGGTAAACAAAGGGCTTGCTGAATATGCTAAACTTAAAGACGAATATGTTGCAGCTGTGAAAAGTAAAAATGCTGCAGAAATTAAAGCGTTAAGTGATAAATACAAGGCTTGGGCAAATCAGGCAACAGGCTGGGCAAGCAAGCTAAAGCCAGATGAAATACAAAAATACTCTGATTATATGCTTAAGTTAAGCGAAGAATGGACGAAAGCAGCGAAGGACGCAGTAACTAAATAAAGTTCAAATTATAGAAAAATCGTCATTCTCGCGCATGCGGGAATCTTAAAGCATTTTTGTTAGGCATTAAGATTCCCAATCAAGTTGGGAATGACGGTTCTTCGGGATTATTTACAATCAATTTTGTCAAAAGTCATCGATCCATCAAACTTTAGTTTGCTTAGGTCTTTGAACTTGGTTTCCCCTTTTACTTCCTGTACATCGCCAAATCCCTCAGCTAACTGATCGCCCTTTTTCAAAAAAGCCACTTCCCTAATTGATGTTTTGCCTTCAGACTGAAAAGTATAGTTAGCAATTATGGTATCGCCTTTAACAATTCCGGCTATAGTGCCTGCATTTTTATCTTTTTCGTATAAATTATAACCTAACGTACCTGTTACCTTATGATCCGCTGTTTTTAACGACAGGGTGGCAGTATCTCGGTTTTTAATGTACTGGTAGCACCGAATAGAATCGGGGCTTGCAGTTGCATTGGTTACTATGGTGGAATCTATTTTAGCCTGTGTTTTTTTTGCCGTGCCGCCCTGGCACGATGCCATCAATAAGGCGGCTGCTCCTAGTATTGGGATGATGTTTTTCATTGGGATATATTCTTTTCTTATCGGATTGGTTTTTTATTATTAAGCAAAGCCCCTGCCAAAAAGATTCTTAAACCTGTACCGATCTTGCACCGGAATTAAGTTTATACTAAATATATGCGCTATGTGATAAACTTATCAGTGAAGTTTCGTTTTAAAAAAACAACGAAATGCTGGTTCCTTTGTGTTCTTCAGATTTAATATCGACCTCTATTTTATGGAACCGGGCAATACTTTGTACAATGGCCAGCCCCAGGCCAAAGCCGTTTTCTTCGGTATTTCCCCTTTTAAACCGATCGAAAGCATTTTCTGCCAGTGCTGCGCTCATACCAGATCCGGTATCGCTGATGGTGAGGATATATTTTTCGGCTTCGGTTTTATCTGTTATGGCAATGGTACCCCCCTCAATATTATATTTTATTGCATTATTGATAATATTGATTAGAAGGGTATGTATCAGCGCTTTATTTCCGGTAAAATGAAAATCATTTGAAAGGTGAGCGTTATAACTGATATTTTTATCTGCTATTCGATCTTCCAGATCTTCATATATATCATCGATTTCCTGTTTGAGGCTAATTTCTTCGGTTTTCAGATACTGATTGTTTTCTACCTTCGAAATGAGCAGCAGGCTGTTGATAATTACCTTTAAGCGGTTTAAGGTTTTTAAAGAGGCGTAGATTTTGTTTTCGTGCTCTACCGGAATATCTGGCGTGTTGAGCATATTTTCGAAGCGCGTACTTAAAATTGAAATGGGGGTAAGCAACTCGTGCGAAACGTTAGCTATAAACTGCTTTTCTAAAGCGAATAGCGTATTTATTTTACGCATTAAAGAGTTTATGCTATTATCAAGGATTTTGAAATCGTTGGTAGTAGTTGGTATATTCTGGTAATTGTAATGTGAAGGATCATCAACCAGATTGATCTTTTTGTCGATAATGAGATAAAAAGGCCTTAATAAAAAGTTTGAGAAGGTAAAATCTGCTACCAAAGTAATAAGTAAGGCGGCAACCAACACAATCAGCATATAAAAACGGATCGAATTTTTAATGGATTGGAGCGCTGTCATCGTTTCTCCAATCTCCAGGTTATACCAGTTTGTATGATAAGAAAATTTATAATTGAGGATTCTATATACCTCAATATCGCCTTCGATTTCCCTCTTTTCTGTAAATACTTTTGCTGTAGAGTCTTTCTGGTTATCAGGGATATCTGTTAAAACGATAAATTCTTCCTTTAAAATATTGTAATCGGTAAAAGACTGTTCCTTGTTTAAAAGGCTATCGATCTCATTATCGTTTAAGTTTTTAATGATTTTGTTTTTCTTTTTGATTAAACGGTTGTCAAATTGGTTGTAGGCAAGTTTATCCAACGAAAATAGAATGATAGCCCCCAATACCAGAATAATGGCAATTTTGGTTACTGCATTGTATAAAGAAAACTTAACCTGTAACTTCATTTTGTTTAGTGGTTCATTGGTTCAATTGTCATTGGTTCATTGGTAGATCGACGCTTAATTTCTGACTTCAGACCCCCGACTTCCCGACTCTCTAGCAATTAATCCTGTAGCCAATACTCCTTACGGTTTCAAACCAATCTGTTACACTCACTGCTGCAAGTTTTTTTCGTAGGTTTTTAACATGAACATCAACGAAGTTGGAATCAGAATTGACTTCTAAAATATCGCCCCAAACGTGTTCAGTTAAACTCATTCTCGATACCACGCGGTTTTTGTTCAACACTAGATAGTTAAATATCTCGAATTCCTTTTTGGTAAGGTTTAATCTTTCATCACCGAAAGAAACGGTCCTATTTTGGATATTGAGCAAAAAATCATGGATGTTTACCTCATTTTTCTCTAACTTGTGTTTTCTACGGGTAATGGCATGCATACGTGCTAAAAGTTCATTTAGCGAAAATGGCTTGGGTAAATAATCGTCTGCGCCTTCATCAAGCCCCTTAATCCGGTCATCTACAGCACTACGTGCGGTTAAGATAATTACAGCATCATCACGATCTTTCATGGCTTTTAACTGTTTTAAAATTTCAAAACCATCACCATCTGGCAAACCTAAATCGAGTAAAATGAAATCATAATTGTTTACAAATATTTTTTCTTCCGCAGAAGATTTTTTCCAGGCATGCTCTATAATAAATCCTTCTTTGCTCAAGAATTCATCCATTTCAAGCGCCAGGCTTTTTTCATCTTCAACTATGAGTACGTTCATTTTAATTTAGTTAATGTTCTTTGGTCTTTCAGCTTTATGCTTTAGTCTCTAAAACTAAGTTAATATTTTTTAAGATGATCGCACAAGCTTCTTCAATTTCTTCTTTGGTTATAACTAAAGGAGGGGCAATGCGCATAGAATTGCTGCAATGTAAAAACCAGTCTGATAACACACCATTTAAAATGCAGGCATCAATGATTTTTTTATTGATCTCGAAATTTTCAAATTCAACCGCCAACATTAAACCTTTTCCCCTAATTTCTCTAATGGCAGGATGTTGAAGGAGCTGTTTAAACAATTGTCCTTTTTCTTCTACTTCATCAACAATATGATCATCAACTAAAGTACGTAAGGTAGCCAACCCAGCAGCACAACAAACCGGATGACCGCCAAAAGTAGTCATGTGACCCAAAATTGGCGTATGCGATAATACCGACATAATCTCCAGTGAACTGATGAAAGCCCCTATTGGCATTCCACCACCAATTCCTTTCGCCAAGAGCAGCACATCTGGTACAATATTGTAATGCTCGAAAGCAAACATCTTGCCGCTGCGGCCGAAACCAGATTGTATTTCGTCGAAGATTAACAAAGTTCTGGTTTCTGTGCATTTTGCCCGCAAAGCCTGCATGTAGGTTAAATCGGCTACCCGGATTCCGGCTTCACCCTGAATGGGTTCGATAAAAACAGCAGCAATTTCTGAGGTGATTTTTTCGAGATCAGCAATGTTATTATGTTCGATAAAACTTACATGTGGCAAGAACGGGCCGTAGCCGGAGGAATAGAAATCACTTTCCATTAAACTTTCGGCACCCTGCGTACTCCCGTGGTAAGCATTTTTGCAGGCAATAAATCCTTTACGGCCAGTATAACGTTTGGCTAGTTTCATGGCACCTTCTACAGCCTCGGTTCCTGAGTTTAAAAAGTAGGTGCAGCTTAAGCTTTCAGGTAAAATATCAGCAAGGGCTTTGGCAAAATTTACCTGAGGCGTTTGTACATATTCGCCATAAACCATTAGGTGCATGTAGGTTTCTGCCTGCTCTTGAATAGCTTTCACTACGGCGGGATGGCAATGGCCAACATTACTTACGCCGATACCGGCAATAAGATCGATGTGTTTTTTGTTTTGGGCATCATAAATGTAAATTCCTTTAGCCCTTACAAATTCGAGCATAAGCGGCTCAGGAGAGGTTTGTGCATTGTGTTGTAAAAACAACTGACGTTGGGTAAGCATGCACAAAAGTACGGAAATGAAAGAGTGCTTTAAAACAAAAAAGACCTACATTGCTGTAAGTCTTTTTCTTTATGGCTTTTTTGGGCCGCCTTTAAATCTATTGAGTAACTCGCGTTTAAAACCTTCCTGTGCCCGGTAAAACTTTCCAACAATTTTTATCGGCAATACCGCTTTAAGTTTGTTGTAATATTTTTTATCGAGATTGAGGTCTCTTTGCTTGAAGTCGAATTCGCTGGTAATTAAACTTTGCACCTGTGCATCGGTTAGGTTATCTATTTCAGTCGTTTTTCTGAAAGAGATCATTTTCTGCATACGTTCTTTGCGCAAGGCGTTTTGCTCTGCCTGCATATCGTTATAAATCGGCCAGAAAATTTTAGCCTCTTCTGGTGATAGGTCCAGTTTTTGAGTGAAAAAAGCTATTTTAAGTGATTCTATTTCCTCCCCCCTTGGTTTTTGTGCCAATAAGGTAGTGGGTAATAAAAACATTAAAGCAACAAAAAGTAAATTCTTCATTTTCATCAATTTGTTATTGTTTTCAATAGTGATGAAGCTATCATGATTTGGTATGTATTTTATTCGGTAAATCATGATGGTTCCTTAATTAATTATTTAGTTCCTGAGATAAATCACTTGATGAGAAATTACTCAAGATGTAGTTTTCCATTTCTGTATCTGACGCAGAAGCCGTTTTTATATTAGATGATGTAGTATTTTGCGCTTCTAAATGATCGATGATCGTACTTTCGTCAATATCATATAATAGCTGTTCGTTCATTGCTTCTGCAGATTGTACTTGCTGAACCGCATTGGTAGAGCCGTTCTGGTAAAAATAAACACCAAACGAAGCCATTAATAAGAAACAGGCCACGCTTGCATATTTAACAATGTTGCGCCTCCATAAAGGAATAATTTTGGCCTCCTTTTTAGGTTCCGATGCCGCAATCCGATCAGCAATTCTACTTTGTAGGGTGTCGAAATAATTTTCGGGTACTGCAAAGGCCTGTTCTGCTTTTGGCAATTCGGACAGCGCAATTTTGGTTTGTATGCGTTCCGTTAGATCTTCAAAATAATTCTGCGGAACTTCAAAATTATTGTCACTCGTTTTCTGTTTCAATCCATCTAAAAAGACAGCAGAAAAAATGGCCTCATCACAATTTTCGAAATATCCATCAGGAACGGAGAAAGGATTGTGTTTCCCCAATGCTGCAAGTGCAGGGGCTTCGTTCATCCAATCGTTATTTTCTATATTTTCGTTCATCACAGATATATGATACAATTAAAGTGAAAAGGTTTAATAGTCTATTTCATCATTTGTAATAAAAGCTTCAATTTTTTTTGCAGCGATGTGAAATGATGCTTTTAAAGCCCCTACGGAGGTACCTAACACTTCCGAAATCTCTTCATATTTCATATCGTCGAAATATTTCATGTTGAATATAATCCGTTGTTTTTCAGGCAGGGTAAGGATTGCTTTTTGCAGTTTAAGCTCAAGTTTATCGCCGTTAAAATAAGAGGAGGCAACTAAGTTATCGGCAAGCTCGGATGATACTTCATCCAAAGGTGTATTGTTCCGCTGTTTTTGCTTGTTTAAGAAAGTGATGGATTCGTTGGTGGCAATACGGTAAATCCAGGTATAAAGCTGAGAATCGCTCCTAAATTTATCGAGGTTTTTCCAGACTTTAACAAATACTTCTTGTAAAAGATCGTCGCAATCATCGTGGTTTAAAACCAGCCTGCGGATATGCCAATATATTTTTTGCTGATATTTTTTCAGCAACAGGTTAAAGGCTTCATTACGCGTACGCTCAACAGCGAACATTGCAAGAATTTCTGAATCTTCAACTTGTTTCATTTATGATGATTATAAAACCACAAAGACACTAAGTACACAAAGGTTTGGTTATGCCTAGTGTTCTTGGTGTCTTTGTGGTTAAATTTTAAATCTATTTTTTTCTGCCAATTACTTTTTGAACAGCTTCAACAATGTTTACAGCATCTAAGCCATATTTAGACATTAATTGATCTGGTGTTCCGCTTTCGCCAAAAGTATCGTTAGTGGCTACAAACTCTTGTGGTGTTGGCAATTCGGTAGTTAACAAACGTGCTACACTTTCACCTAAGCCACCAAATTTATTATGCTCTTCGCAGGTAACCACACAACCAGTTTTTTTAACTGATTTTAAGATGGCTTCGTCATCTAAAGGTTTAATAGTGTGGATATTGATAATTTCAGCATCGATACCCAATTCAGCTAATTTTTCACCAGCTTCGATTGCTTTCCAAACCATATGGCCTGTAGCAATAATGGTAACATCTGTTCCTTCGTTAACCATCCATGCTTTACCGATCTCAAATTTTTGATCTGGATCTGTAAATACAGGGATTACCGGACGGCCAAAACGTAAATAAACCGGGCCTTCATACTCGGCGATAGCCATAGTTGCTGCTTTAGTCTGGTTGTAATCGCAAGGATTGATTACTACCATTCCTGGCAACATTTTCATTAAACCTATATCTTCTAAAATTTGGTGGGTTGCACCATCTTCGCCTAAGGTTAAACCTGCGTGAGATGCACAGATTTTAACGTTTTTATTAGAATAAGCTACAGATTGGCGGATCTGGTCGTAAACGCGGCCTGTAGAAAAGTTGGCAAAAGTACCTGTAAAAGGAATTTTACCACCAATAGTCATGCCTGCGGCAATACCGATCATGTTTGCTTCTGCAATACCAACCTGTGTAAAACGCTCAGGAAAATCTTTAATAAAAGCATCCATTTTAAGTGATCCAACTAAATCGGCACATAAGGCAACCACATTTTCGTTTTTCTTTCCAGCCTCATGTAAACCAGCTCCAAAACCCGAACGTGTATCTTTTTTTTCTGTATATGTATATTTTTTCATTTTGTTTTTAGCTATGAGATGTGAGATTTTAGACGTGAGATCAGGCGACAATTCGTCTCAAATCTCATATCTATTGTCTCAAATCAGTTTAATAGTCCCCTAAAGTTTCTGGTAATTGCGCTAACGCTGCTGCCAACTGCTCATCATTAGGCGCAGTACCATGCCATTTATGCGTGCCCATCATGTAATCTACACCAGCACCCATTTGAGTACTCATTAAATTTAAGATTGGCTTGCCTTTTCCGGTTAGTGTTTTAGCATAATGTAAGCCTTCAACGATTGCTTGCATATCGTTACCATCGGTATTGATTACGTGCCAGCCAAAAGCTTCAAATTTAGCTTGTAAATCATCTAAGGCAAGTACTTTGCTTGTTGGCCCGTCAATTTGCTGTCCGTTATAGTCAACAGATGCAATTAAATGATCCACTTTATTAAAAGGGGCAAACATTGCTGCTTCCCAGTTTTGTCCTTCCTGTAATTCTCCATCACCTAATAAAGCAAAGATGTGAGATTTATCACCATTTAATTTTTTGGCTAAAGCTGCTCCAATAGCAACTGATAGGCCCTGGCCTAAAGATCCTGAAGCAATACGGATACCTGGTAAATGCTCATGGGTAGTAGGGTGACCTTGTAATCTAGAATCTAGTTTACGGAAAGTCGCCAGTTCACTTTTATCGAAATAACCAGCATGAGCTAATGTACTGTACCATACCGGAGAAATGTGTCCGTTCGATAGGAAGAAAAGATCTTCGCCAGCACCTTCCATTGTGAAGTCCGTTTTGTGGTTCAATACTTCAAAATATAAAGCTGTAAAAAAATCTGCACAACCAAGCGAAGCGCCTGGGTGACCTGATTGACATCCGTGAACCATTCTTACGATATCTCTTCTAATTTGAGAGGCAATATCTTCTAGCTCTTTAATTGTATGTTTCATTAAAATAAGAGGTTGTTGTTACATAGCAAAGGTAATATTTTACCCGCTATATCATAATTAGTTATTAATTAAATCGAGTACTTGTTGTGTTGAGTTTTTTGTGTCAACTTTTTTGATGATGTGGGTGATTTTTCCATCACCATCTATAATGAAAGTGGTGCGTACCGTACCCATGTACTTTTTGCCGTACATATTTTTTTCTGCCCAAACGCCATAGTCGTTTACAATTTTCTGGTCGGTATCAGCAAGCAGGGTAAATGGTAAGTTATGTTTGGTGACAAACTTCTGGTGCGATTTTTCATCATCAACGCTAACACCTAAAACCACAATGCCTTTTGCCTGTAAGCCCTGATAGTTATCCCTGAAATCGCAAGCTTCGGCAGTACAGCCTGGTGTATCATCTTTAGGGTAAAAATACAGAACAACCGTTTTGCCTTGATAATCGCTTAAAGAAACTTCAATGCCGTTTTGATCTTTTGATGTAATTGCCGGTGCCTGATCACCTTCTTTTAACGCTGCCATATTTATAATGATTGAATTTTGAATGTTATAATGATTAAATACTTAAGATTATACGCAATTTAAACGTTTTAACTTGTTATACTGTTCTATTTATGTTAAAAGATGACATTTCTTAGCTTTTTTATATGTTTTTGGTAGCAATTCGATCATAAAACCCTTAAATCTTAAAAATCCTGTTCCTATTTAAAGAATGTTACTGTGTATTTTCTAGTGTTTTCTTTCATATCCATTACTATTAATTCCAATGTATGCTTTCCTGAAGCTGTCCTTTCGTCAAAACTGTGCCAAAGCGTTGCTGTTTTGGTATCAAATTCCATTAATGCCCATTTGCCATCGATATAGCCATTAAAACTTTTTATCCCTGATAAATTATCACTGATCCTGAAAAATATTTTAGATAAACCAGCCATGTTTTTCCCCTCAGCAATATTTACAGGTATTATCCTTGGCGCAAGGGTATCAGTAGCGATATAAAAACTGCCGAAGTTTTTCGGAGTAGCCTTAACATAACCATTCTCAAAAAAACCGCCCTGAGATGAACCGTTGTTATTTACAATTAGGGCTTTACTTCTTAAGTTTTCCGGTAAGTTATCAGCCTTGATCGAGATATTGAAACCGATATGCAGTGGTGTGTATTTATTATGAATCTGATGTACAGCCGACCAGGCATTTCCCGTTGGTTTAGGCAACTTTTTATAAGCGAAATTTAAATCGCTGTACAATGTCCCGAGTGGGAAAACTACTTTAATATCATCGTTATTAAACTCATTCACTTTATTATAAGGATAAATTATTCCGGCGGGAATAACCGGTGCAGCAATAGGTGCAGTGCCTGCATTTACGGTAAAAGGTAGAACAGACGAGTTCCCTTTCGAATCTGTTATGATGTAGCGCAGCTGGTGTGAAGCACCGTCATTGAAATTAATCCTGCCACTATTGACCAAACCGCTATAAATTTTTAAAGGGTTGCCAGGTTCAACAAAACTTTTCTGAATGCTTCTTTTTGTATTTAAATAAGTTGGGTAATCGATGTGCGAGTTGATGGCCTTACTGTCTTCAAACGCAAAGCGTTCAAGGGCAGAAGTATATATTTTCTTTCCATCAACCTCCAGTTGGATTGAATATACCCCGTTGGTGCCCGATAAACCATTATGCCGATCGGTTACCACGATGCCGAAGCCAACCTCGCCAGTTAAGCTGATGGGGGCATTGGTTTTATAATTGCCATTTGCTCCACTAATGCCGATGGCTTGTTTAGGTGTATTTTCGTTAAAGGTTTTGCCATTTAAACGGTATACATACAAACCATGAATAACAGGTGGAATATTATCGGGTATGATGATTCCGAAAAACTGAGGATTTATGGTCTCTTCTGTTTTGGTATCTCTGATTTCGAAATGCAGATGCGGACCGCCAGAACTACCACGGTTACCAGACCAGGCAATAATCTCGCCTTTATGTACGGGAATTAATGTGGCATCGGGAAACTCATCAATCTCAAATGATTTTTTTTCGTATTCAAGGTTTTTAACAATGGTTGCAATTTTGGGAGCAAACCGTTGAAGGTGGCCATATACGGTAGTGAAACCATTAGGGTGATTGATGTACAGTGCCTGTCCGAAACCACTGTTCTGAACCCTTAACCTCGAAATATATCCATCTGCAACGGCATAAACAGGGTAACCTTCGCGTTGGTTGGTCCTGAAATCAATTCCAGAATGAAAGTGATTGCCGCGGATTTCGCCAAAAGAACCAGCAAGGGCAGGAGGACTAATATCTAAAGGTTGTCTGAAATCTGTAATCGGGTATTTATTCGTACTATAAATCTGTTGTGCCTGAATAAAAGTTGAAGCAAATAAAAGGCAAATTGAAACCAAAAATTTAAACTTATACTGGATCGGGTTTTTAATCATTCGTTACTTTACATCAAAATTTAAAAGTTGCTTTCCTTCTAACCAGGCTTCCAATTTATCGCCTTTATTTATTTTTCCTACACCCTGTGGTGTTCCGGTAAAAATTAAATCGCCTTTTTTTAAAGTAATATATTGAGAAACAAAGCTGATTATCTTCTCGAACGAGAATAACAAATCTTTAGTATGGCCTACCTGGCGGCTTTCTCCATTTACTTTCAACTCAAAATTTAAGTTGTAAAGATCCTCAAAATCACTTTTGGGATGGAAGATACTGATGGGTGCCGAGTTATCAAAAGCTTTGGCAAGTTCCCAAGGCAATCCTTTTTCTTTGTGTTTGCTCTGGATATCACGGGCGGTAAAATCGATACCTAATCCCACTTCATCATAATAATTCGCTGCGAATTTTTCGGCGATGTGTTTTCCTTCTTTACAGATTTTTAATACCACTTCTAATTCGTAATGTATATCATCAGAAAAATCAGGGAGGTAAAAAGGTTTATTGTCTTTTAAAACGGCTGTATCTGGTTTTAGAAAAATTACAGGTGTGGTTGGAACCGGATTGTTCAGTTCTTTTGCGTGTTCGGCATAATTTCTGCCAATGGCGATGATTTTCATTCTTAAGACTATGAAATATGATAAAATAGACGGGAATTAAATCCACATCAATCAAAAATAGAAAAGAAAATGGTGTTATAAAACTGAGATCCGTTTTACCTGGCTTTCGGAACCGGCAATAACCCTCAAAAAGTAAATGCCAGGATTAATCCTGTTTGGAATGACGAAGCTTTTGGTCTGCTCGCCAGCGTTTAGGCGTTCATTTGAAAGTGTTGCCACTTCATTTCCCAATAAATCGATGATTTTGATCGTAGTCTGTGTGCCATCTTTTCCGATAGATAAGATAATATTTAATTGATCTTCTACAGGATTTGGATATATTTTTACGATGGTTAACAATTTATCTTTTGCTACAACCGTTGTATTTTTTGGAGTTGTGGAGTAAGTATTGAACATTCCAGAGCCGCCAACTGTCATATATAGTGGTTTATAAGGCGTAATGTTGGCTTTAATTTCAGGAATTCTGCTTACTTTTTTTGTTCTGTTTTTTAAACTAATGCGAATACTATCAGCTTGTTGTGCCCAAGAATTTACGCCGCACAGTAAGACAATGCACAATGTGCATGCAAGTTTTGTGAGGAACGTTATCTTAGCGTAGAGTTTCATCAAATTGGTATAGCAAATGTATTAATTTAAAACAAAGAAATTAAACATTTTGTTTAAAACCCATAATTTAACACAATTTAACAATAAAATTTAAATTTCATAGTGTTAAAAATACACAATAATTTGGTTGTTAAATTGTTATAGTTAGTTTACTTTTGCCGCACTAAAATAATCAACGAAGTGTCAAATCATAAAAATGTCAACGCATTAACCGCCGGCGGGGTTCTAATCAGTTTAGGAATTGTGTTCGGTGACATTGGTACATCTCCATTATATACCTTAAATGCAATTTTTACAACCATTTTAGGCGGTAAACAGGATATAAATCCCACAAACGTTCTTGGTGTACTATCCTGTATTATTTGGACGCTAACACTACAAACGACCATTAAGTATGTTATTATTACCTTAAGGGCCGACAATAAAGGTGAGGGTGGTATTTTCTCTTTATTTTCATTGGTTCGGAAAAAAGCGAAGTGGCTGGTGGTTCCGGCTGTGGTAGGAGGTTGTGCCTTACTGGCCGATGGAATTATTACACCAAGTATTACGGTTACCTCAGCAATTGAAGGGCTTACTAATAAGTTTGATATACAGGTTATTCCAATCGTATTAACTATTTTAACCATCTTATTTATTATCCAGCAGTTTGGAACCAATTTGGTTGGAAAGCTTTTTGGACCCGTAATGTTTGTTTGGTTTGCTGTTTTGGGTGTATTGGGTATGTCTTTTATTGTTAAAGATTTCACTATCCTAAAGGCATTTAACCCTTATTACGCCATCCATTTACTGGTTACCAATAAACTAGCGTTTTTAATTCTTGGCGGTGTATTTTTGTGTACAACAGGGGCTGAGGCCTTATATTCTGACTTAGGCCACTGTGGTAGAAATAACATCAGAATCAGTTGGATATTCGTGAAATTAACCCTTATTTTAAACTATTTAGGGCAAGGCGTTTGGATTTTGCAGAACAGTGGAAGTTATGTTCCAGGTGCAAAAATGAATCCATTTTTCCAGATCGTTCCTGATCAGTTTCAAATTCCGATGGTTATACTGGCCACTATGGCGGCAGTAATTGCGAGTCAGGCTTTAATTAGTGGGTCTTTTACCCTAATTGCTGAAGCAGTACGTTTAAACCTTTGGCCTAAAATTAAAATTGTTTACCCATCGGTTTCTAAAGGTCAGTTATACGTTCCCTCTATTAACTGGATGTTATGGATTGGTTGCTGTGGTATTGTGTTGTTGTTTCAAAAGGCAGAGAAAATGGATGCGGCCTACGGCTTATCTATCACCATAGCCATGTTAATGACCACCATTCTCGTTAGTTTTTATTTGCGAAGTAGACGTTTCCCGAAATATTTAGTTGCGATATTCTTTTTTACCTATGTAATTATTGAAGGCACATTTTTGATCAGTAATTTAACTAAATTCTTACATGGTGGTTGGGTAACTGTATTAATTGGTTCGTTATTGTTTACAGTGATGTGGAGTTGGTTTGTAGCCCGAAAAATCAAAAACCGCTTTGTTAAATATGTCGAAATTGAGGATTATTATGAGATTTTAACTGAACTGAGCGGAGATGAATCGGTTCCGAAATACTCGTCTCAACTGGTTTATTTAACCAGTGCGAACTTTAAAACGGAGATTGAATCGAAAATTATCTATTCCATTATACAAAAGGAACCAAAACGTGCCGATGTGTACTGGTTGGTGCATGTTGATGTAATGGACGAGCCTTATACTTTAGATTATAAAGTTGAATTCCTGATCCCTGGAAAACTGATCAGGATTGATTTTAGATTAGGCTTCAGGATTGAGCAGCGTGTAAACTTATTGTATCGTAAAGTAGTTGAAGAGCTGGTGAAGAACGGAGAAATCGATATTACCAGTCAGTACACTTCGTTAAACAAGCATAAAATTGCTGGCGATTTCAGGTTTGTTCTTTTAGAAAAACATTTATCTAAGTTCACCAAGTTAAGTTTCTATGAAAGACAGATTATGGATTATTACTTTATCCTTAAAAAATTAAGTTTATCAGAAGAGCGGAGTTTTGGCTTGGATAGCAGTTATGTTGATGTAGAGAAAGTTCCGTTGATTTTCGTTACACCAGATGATATCGAATTGAACAGGTTACCTGTTTAATTGATGAGAACTGCGATTTTAATATTGGGGGTCAGTTTGTTTATAGCTGGACCCATAGCTAAGCTGTACCATTTCGATCATGCCAATAATTATATGATTGCATCTGCATTCGGGCTGATAATGATTACTGCGCTGGCCTTTGTAAAGAAGAAATAATTGAATCCTCTTTCTGTTAAAGAAAGGGGATTTTTTTGTTTTATAAATGGAATTTGTCTTCGTCCCACTTACTGGGATTATCTATAATATAGTTCGAGATGTTATTATATGCTCTTTCATCACGAATAATGTGTTCATAGTAGTTCCTTTGCCATAGCTTTCCCATTGTTTTATCGTGCGATTTGAATAGTTGCAGGCACGCATTAGAAACAATTGATTTATATGCGCCAACAATGTCGGAAATTGTCGGGGCGACCCTTGCGGTCACCCTGTTTAATTCATCTTCTTCTTGGGCGACCACAAGGGTCGCCCCGACAGCAGTAGAAAAAGAAGAAATATCTGATAATACTATTATGCCGTGCATATGATTCGGCATGATCTGAAAAACATCAAGTTCGAAATTTGAAAATCTAACGGATAAATTTATCCATTCATTGTAAGCGATAGTTCCAGATTCATTTAGGATCATTTTATTGTCTGAAACTTTTCCAAATCTATGGATTCTATCTTCACAACAGATTGTTATGAAATAGGCTCCTGCATTTGAATAGTCGTAATCCTTTAGCCTGATCGATCTTCGATGATGTATTAAAGGATTATACTTCATTTATAATTAACTTTCAATTTTTGCCAGTTTACTATGCCTGTAACCATAGGCAAAATAAACCACGAGGCCTACTACCAGCCAGATGCCGAAACCGATCCAGTTCGAAATGCCAAGTTCGCACATCATGTACAAACAACTAATCAATCCTAAAACCGGAATTAACGACAAGTTTTTAGTAATGCAATAGTAGGTGATGATCACACAGATGATCAGGAAAATCCACATCGGAATTTTGTGCTTAAACAATCCCCATCCGCTTTCGTATTTCTTTTCTATCGGTACCTTTGAGGCTGAAATAAACTGTTCATAACGATCGGCCGGTAATGCACTTAAATAAGATTCTGCATCTACTTTTTCGGCCAATACAATTTGTGGCGAGGCATTTTTAACAATTTCCTCTTTAACAATTTTAAGTTCATCGCCGCTTAAAGAAGTAACAAAAGTTACCGTTTGGATTGTTTTAGGGGAATTGAAAAAGAATGCTTTTGTTTCTTTCCCATATTTTGTGAATGCAAAAACTATAGTTGCAATTAAAACAATAGGTACAATAAACTTACTGTTCACATAAGGTATCTTGAATTTTCCACGCTGTACATCAGGCCTGTTCTGTAATACTAAAACCCCTGCGCAAACCAGTACAAAAGCAAAAAGTGTTCCGATAGAACAGAGATCGGTAACAATAGTAAGATTCATAAACAACGATGGTACAGCCACTACAAAGCCTACCACAATGGTTGCGAACGAAGGCGTTTTGTATTTAGGATGAATTTTTGAAAACGATTTTGGCAATAAGCCATCTCTGCTCATGCTCATCCAGATACGTGGTTGACCCATTTGGAAAACCAAAAGTACACTGGCCATGGCAAATACCGCACTTACGGCAATAATACCGCTCATCAATTTTAAGTTAATCTGATCAAAAACGAATGCCAATGGATCGCCCACAGCTAAGGTATCCGATTTAACAATACCAGTTAAAACCAGTGCAATAGCCACATAAAGGATGGTACAAATAATTATCGCCCACATCATGCCGCGGGGTAAATCGCGTTGTGGATTTTTACATTCTTCGGCCGTTGTAGAAATGGCATCGAAACCGATATAAGCAAAAAATACTGCCGAAACGCCCTTTAAAACCCCAGCAACACCGTTCGGGGCAAATGGATCCCAGTTTTTTGTGTCTACATAAAATATACCTACCGCTAATACCAAAAGAATTACCGCAAGTTTAACCACCACCATCGCGTTACTGGCATTGCGACTTTCTTTCATTCCACGGTAAATTAACCAGGTAATTAAAATGATAATGCCCAGGGCAGGAATATCTGCAACAAGGTGAAAACTACCGATTGTTGGAGCAGTAAGCCATGCATTGTTGGCCAAGGCTGTAGCCGAATCTAAATCGGCCAGGTTTTTGCCAGCCGCCAGAAGCGCTTCAGCATGTCTATGTCCGTTATAGGCACTTAAATAGTCCATTGTCATCCAATCGGGTACATGGATGCCCTCTATGCCGAGGGGAGGTATTTTGATGGTTGAGAGTAATCCTGTAAAATAATCAGACCAGGAAATGGCTACCGTAATATTACCGATAGAATATTCCATAATGAGCGACCATCCGATAATCCAGGCCACCAGTTCGCCGAAAGCTACATAAGAATAAGTATAGGCACTACCCGAAACAGGTACCATTGAAGCAAACTCTGCATAAGCAAAGGCCGCAAAACTACAGGCTACTGCTGTAAAAATAAATAAAAAGATTACCGCCGGACCTCCGTCTGCACTTGCCTTGCCGATCGTACTAAAAATCCCTGCTCCAATAATTGCTGCAATTCCAAAAGCTGTTAAATCGCGTACTCCGAGTGTTTTATGTAATGTATTTTCATGGTCGCCATAGCCTTTTGCCGCATCTTGTAATATCTTGGAAATAGATTTTTTTCTGAATAGCTTTTCGAACATCTTTTGTTTGCTTGTTTCCTCAAACTTATAAAAAGTTTGGTTAAAAACGTTTAAAGCAAGATATAATTTTCAATACGCCACGCGCTAGTGGGTAATTGCCGTCGAAAAAAGTGTAATTATTAGATTAAAGTAAAAAAATGAAATTATTTGGCCTGAATAATCCTTTGTTTGATTCGCATAGTTTTAGGATAAGTGAAACAGTTAATTTTGTTGTAAATAATCAGCAGGGCGCATAAAACGACATAGGTCTTGTTTGATTGGAATATTTATATACCATTACATTACCAATATGAATGCAGATATAGCACAAATAAAATACATTAAAGAACGTCACCAGGGTTTGGCTACTCTACTGGCCTTTGCATTAATTCCATTGTCGGGTTTTGCTACCGATATTTATATCCCCTCATTACCTACCATGGCTGGCGAAATGCAGGTGAGCAATGTTCAGGTTCAACTTACACTCAGCATTTTTCTAATAAGCTATGGGGTTGCTCAACTTTTTATTGGTAGTGTGCTTGATAGTTTTGGAAGATATAAAATCTGTTTATACGCATTATTAATTTTCGCTGCAGCAAGTATCATCATTGCAACTACCCATAACATTTACCTTATTTATTTAATGCGCATTATCCATGGTCTTACTGTAGGTGCAATTGTAGTGGCTAAACGCGCTTACTTTGTTGATCTTTTTGAGGGCGATCAGTTAAAACATTATCTGAGTTTGTTTTCTATTATCTGGTCTACCGGACCAATTATAGCACCTTTTATTGGTGGTTATCTGCAAACATTATTTGGTTGGGAATCTAATTTCTATTTCTTAGCTGGTTTTGCACTTGTTTTCGCCGTGCTGGAGTTCTTGTTCAGTGGCGAAACATTAAAACACTTTACCGATTTTCAACTGAAAAAGATAACGGGTATTTATATCGAAATGATTAAAACAACAAGCTTTACCTTAGGTATTGTGATGTTGGGTTTAGCCTATTGTATGGTGATGGTTTACAACATGACTGGACCATTTATCATTGAGCATCATTTCAACTTCTCACCCGTTATTGCAGGTTATAGTTCCCTGTTTTTAGGTTTTGCCTGGATGGTAGGGGGCTTTATTGGCAAGGCCACCATTAACAGACCTTTCTTTAAACGATTAATGATCAACTCGCTGTTTCAGGTAGCATTTGTAGTCCTGATGATTGTAAGCTTAAATTTTGTTTCTAACCTCTGGTCTTTAATTTTCTTTGCCTTTTTAATCCATGTAGGGGCAGGCTTTACCTTTAATAATTACTTCACTTTCTGCCTGAGCAAATTCCCGAAAAATGCTGGGATTGCCGGCGGCTTAACAGGAGGGATAACCTATGTTATCGTTTCTTTTTTGAGTTATGGTATCGTAAATCTGATCCCCGCTAAAGATGAGCGTAACCTAAGCTATAGTTACTTAATCATGATCTTAATCTCGGTTTTGGTGATGTTTGTTGTTCTTAGGCTTCGAAAAAAAGATGAAGTGTAAGGTATTCGAGATGTTGTGTGTTTTCTCTTCCTAAGCGGAGTCGAATATTTCTTGAAGAGCAAAGTCTGTGATATATAGGTAGGGTCCAGTCCTGCTGTTTGTTACAATCCTTTTGGGAAAATTTTGATAAAAATAATTATCCAATGCCCAAAAGGGATTTTCAATCCATCAGGTCTATTCTTTGGGTACAACATATAAAAACATTGGTTTCGATTACCGGAAAAATGTGAGATAAGTGGCAGCTGTGTAAGCCTATTTAGTTTCCGTGTCTTCTGTGTTTCCGTGGCAAAAAGCACTTAGCTAGATGCTAAGGCCAGTTGATAATTCTCCCTTGGGTCATCACGCTGAGCGGAGTCGAAGCGCCTTTACAACGCCCAGGCGGTAAAAAAGAATTAAACTTCGGTCTTAGCGAGACACTGAGGCCAGATAAGAGGTTCTGAATTCTTGCCTAATTTCCGTGCCCTCTGTGTTTCCGTGACAAAAAAATGCTTAACAATACGCTAAGGCCAGTTGATAATTCTCCCTTGGGTTGTCACGCTGAGGGGTAATTAATTGTTTAAAATCAATATGAGTGACGTACAATTGTTTCTTTTCCATACACCATAGGCTTGCCTCGGCTCGCCGCCGCCGAAGGGCTCTTTCTTTTTGGCATCAAAAAGAAACAAAAAATGCCGGCTGAAAATTTTTCTTTTGATGGCAGCTGTGCGGCTAGAACAGTGCAGCCCGAAAAATTTGTTAGGCCGGGTTTAAGTAGAACGGAGATACCGTGCTATGGCCTAGCTGGACGGAAATACAAAAGCGATTAAAATACTGATTAATAGTGGTTTGCGAAATAACGTCAATGGTAGCGGAGTCGAAGCGCCTTTACAACGCCCAGGCCGTAAAAAAGAATTAAACTTCGGTCTTAGCGAGACGCTAACAATGCTATTAAGTTAAGCTATTTATATGCTTGGTGCAACCTGCTTTTATTTTGCCGAACTTTAATTCTGGGAAAGCTTCTTGTTGGCTTTACCGCAACTACAGTTTTAGAAATTTGCTCTATTAGC
>NZ_CAKKMS010000015.1 GCF_918698245.1 Pedobacter sp. Bi126
TGGCACCGACCTACTCTCCCACGTGTTACCGCAGTACCATCGGCTCTGGTGGGCTTAACTTCTCTGTTCGGAATGGGAAGAGGTGGACACCACCGATATAGGCACCTAAATGTTTTTATTTGAGCTGAAAGGATAAAGCTCAAAGCTTAAAGCTACTGTATTCCGCTTTAGTCTTTAGTCTTTTAGCTTTCCGCTTAAATGACATATTATTGAAAGAAGTTATTATGAAGAACAAACAACAGTCTGTTTGCTTTGAAAGCTTCGGATGATTAGTACTACTCGACTGTGGTGTCGCCACCTTTACATCTGTAGCCTATCAACGTAGTAGTCTGCTACGGTCCTATATGGAATTCTCATCTCGTGGCTAGTTTCGCACTTAGATGCTTTCAGCGCTTATCTATTCCCAGCGTAGCTACTCTGCAATGCCCCTGGCGGAACAACAGATTCACTAGAGGCTAGTCCAACCCGGTCCTCTCGTACTAAGGTCAGCCCCACTCAAAATTCCTACGCCCACAACAGATAGGGACCGAACTGTCTCGCGACGTTCTGAACCCAGCTCGCGTGCCACTTTAATCGGCGAACAGCCGAACCCTTGGGACCTTCTCCAGCCCCAGGATGTGACGAGCCGACATCGAGGTGCCAAACCTCCCCGTCGATATGAGCTCTTGGGGGAGATCAGCCTGTTATCCCCAGCGTACCTTTTATCCTTTGAGCGATGGCCCTTCCATGCAGAACCACCGGATCACTATATCCGTCTTTCGACCCTGATCGACTTGTCTGTCTCACAGTCAAGCAAGCTTATGCTATTGCACTCCGCGTACGGTTACCAAGCGTACTGAGCTTACCTTTGAAAGCCTCCGTTACCTTTTTGGAGGCGACCACCCCAGTCAAACTACCCATCAAACAATGTCTCCCACATTATGGGATTAGACACCGAATACAGAAAGGGTGGTATTTCAACGTTGGCTCCACGACGCCTAGCGACGCCGCTTCAAAGCCTCCCACCTATCCTACACATCCTGTATCCAATGTCAATGTTAAATTGTAGTGAAGGTGCATGGGGTCTTTCCGTCCCGTTGCGGGTACCCGGCGTCTTCACCGGGACCACAATTTCACCGAGCTCATGGCTGAGACAGCGCCCAGATCGTTACACCATTCGTGCAGGTCGGAACTTACCCGACAAGGAATTTCGCTACCTTAGGACCGTTATAGTTACGGCCGCCGTTTACTGGGGCTTCGATTCAATGCTTCTCCTTGCGGATGACATCCCCTCTTAACCTTCCAGCACCGGGCAGGTGTCAGGCCTTATACCTCATCTTTCGATTTTGCAAAGCCATGTGTTTTTGTTAAACAGTCGCCTGGGCCTTTTCACTGCGGCTTACATTGCTGCAAGCGCCCCTTCTCCCGAAGTTACAGGGCCATTTTGCCGAGTTCCTTAGCCATGATTCACTCGAGCACCTTAGAATCCTCTTCCCGGATACCTGTGTCGGTTTGCGGTACGGGTTTTTATAACCTGAAGCTTAGCGGTTTTTCTTGGAAGTCTGATTACCTGCGCTATCCGCTTACCCGAAGGCTTGCGGTACTATCGACTTTCAGCTAGATCGGCGGATTTGCCTACCGTTCTAATACCTACTGTCTTTAACGATCTATTCCGTCAGATCGCGGCAGTGTCACTACTCCGTCCCCACATCGCAGTTATAAAAAGTACTGGAATATTAACCAGTTGTCCATCGAATTTCCCCTTCGGGTTCTCCTTAGGTCCCGACTGACCCTGATCCGATTAGCGTTGATCAGGAAACCTTATCCTTTCGGTGGGCGGGTTTCTCTCCCGCCTTATCGTTACTTATGCCTACATTTGCTTTTCTAGAAGCTCCAGCACCCATTACCAGATACCTTCGCTGCCGCTAGAATGCTCCCCTACCGATATATTTCAATCCCATAGCTTCGGTGAACAGTTTAATGCCCGTTTATTATCCATGCCCGATCGCTCGACTAGTGAGCTGTTACGCACTCTTTAAATGAATGGCTGCTTCCAAGCCAACATCCTAGCTGTCTGTGCAATCGGACCTCGTTAGTTCAACTTAACTGTCACTTGGGGACCTTAGCTGATGGTCTGGGTTCTTTCCCTCTCGGCGCGTGACCTTAGCACCCCGCGCCTCACTGCAGATCATATTTCATAGCATTCGGAGTTTGTCTGGATTTGGTAGGATTTGACTCCCCCGCACCCAATCAGTAGCTCTACCTCTATGAAACTTAATATCCACGCTGTTCCTAAAAACATTTCGGGGAGTACGAGCTATTTCCCAGTTTGATTAGCCTTTCACCCCTACCCACAGATCATCCGGAAACTTTTCAACGTTTATCGGTTCGGTCCTCCAGTACGTGTTACCGCACCTTCAACCTGTCCATGGGTAGATCACAAGGTTTCGCGTCTACCCCCTCTGACTATACGCCCTATTCAGACTCGCTTTCGCTTCGGATCCGTGCCTGAAGCACTTAACCTTGCCAGAGAGGAGTAACTCGTAGGCTCATTATGCAAAAGGCACGCCGTCACACCACTTGGATGCTCCGACCGCTTGTAAGTACACGGTTTCAGGTTCTATTTCACTCCCCTGTTCGGGGTTCTTTTCACCTTTCCCTCACGGTACTGGTTCACTATCGGTCTCTCAGGAGTATTTAGCCTTACCGGATGGTGCCGGCAGATTCCCACAAGGCGTCTCCGACCTCGCGGTACTCAGGATACTGCTAGGCCAGCATTCTATACGTGTACCGGGCTATCACCGTGTATCGCTGGGCTTCCCATCCCATTCCACTTCTGTTTGCTGATGCCATGTTGCAGTCCTACAACCCCAGTCATGCCGTAACAAGACTGGTTTGGGCTCTTTCCCTTTCGCTCGCCACTACTTAGGAAATCATTGTTATTTTCTCTTCCTCTGCTTACTTAGATGTTTCAGTTCGGCAGGTTTGCTCATTATATGTGACATGTCTTCAACATGCCGGGTTGCCCCATTCGGAAATCTTCGGATCAATTCCTATTTGCAAATACCCGAAGCTTATCGCAGCTTATCACGTCCTTCATCGCCTCTGAGAGCCAAGGCATCCCCCGTGTACTCTTTATTACTTTCTTCTACTCATACGCCTTTTGCGCCGTATGGTATGCTTTTTTTGCTCTTGTTATGATGTCTCATACCTTCCTTTGAGTTGCCTCTAGGGTCGGTGAGCACAAACACAACAGTCGCCTATTGTTGTTTGCTCTTCTTTTT
>NZ_CAKKMS010000016.1 GCF_918698245.1 Pedobacter sp. Bi126
CATTAAAAATCCTTACTTTTGCATCCCGCTTCGGAGGAAGGGTTTGATTGAAAAGATGGCAGAGCGAGATGGAGGGCATGTTTATTTTAAAATAAATATTGCGGGAGCGGAAAAGATTGCTACCTTTGCAGCCCGTTCAGGAATGACGGAAAGCTGAATAACATCAGCGTATTGAAAAGAGGGGAGCAGGAGAAAAGAAGGCTGAAAAAATAAAATTTATTTTATTTGGAAGTTTAAAAAAGATCCTTACCTTTGCACTCCCAACCGAGAGGAAAGGGAAAAATCGGAACGGCGGATGTCGGGAAGATAACAAAAACAAGATTGAGATAAACAGAAACACGGAGAGACGAACAAGACTTTTCCGAACTGAAGTTTAACGATATATAGATGACCGGCCGTGAGGCTTACCAGGTCAACAAGTTCTTAAAAGAGATGTCAATGTAGCGTAGCGAGGTAATGGAGTACCGATCAAAGTACATGATTACGTAGCTTTATTTTAAAGGTGGTGTCTAACAGACAACATAACAAAAAAGAAGACTATTTTTAACAATAGTTAAAACTGGTCAGCATCTTACAACACATTTTACAATGGAGAGTTTGATCCTGGCTCAGGATGAACGCTAGCGGCAGGCCTAATACATGCAAGTCGAACGATAGATAAGGGCTTGCTCTTATCGAAAGTGGCGCACGGGTGCGTAACGCGTATGCAACCTACCTTAATCAGGGGGATAGCCCGGAGAAATCCGGATTAATACCGCATAAAATCACAGGATTGCATAATCCAATGATCAAACATTTATGGGATTGAGATGGGCATGCGTGTCATTAGCTAGTTGGCGGGGTAACGGCCCACCAAGGCGACGATGACTAGGGGATCTGAGAGGATGGCCCCCCACACTGGTACTGAGACACGGACCAGACTCCTACGGGAGGCAGCAGTAAGGAATATTGGTCAATGGAGGCAACTCTGAACCAGCCATGCCGCGTGCAGGAAGACTGCCCTATGGGTTGTAAACTGCTTTTATCCGGGAATAAACCTTTCTACGTGTAGAAAGCTGAATGTACCGGAAGAATAAGGATCGGCTAACTCCGTGCCAGCAGCCGCGGTAATACGGAGGATCCAAGCGTTATCCGGATTTATTGGGTTTAAAGGGTGCGTAGGCGGCCTGTTAAGTCAGGGGTGAAAGACGGTAGCTCAACTATCGCAGTGCCCTTGATACTGATGGGCTTGAATGGACTAGAGGTAGGCGGAATGAGACAAGTAGCGGTGAAATGCATAGATATGTCTCAGAACACCGATTGCGAAGGCAGCTTACTATGGTCTTATTGACGCTGAGGCACGAAAGCGTGGGGATCAAACAGGATTAGATACCCTGGTAGTCCACGCCCTAAACGATGAACACTCGCTGTTGGCGATACACAGTCAGCGGCTAAGCGAAAGCGTTAAGTGTTCCACCTGGGGAGTACGCTCGCAAGAGTGAAACTCAAAGGAATTGACGGGGGCCCGCACAAGCGGAGGAGCATGTGGTTTAATTCGATGATACGCGAGGAACCTTACCCGGGCTTGAAAGTTAGTGAATCATTTAGAGATAAATGAGTGAGCAATCACACGAAACTAGGTGCTGCATGGCTGTCGTCAGCTCGTGCCGTGAGGTGTTGGGTTAAGTCCCGCAACGAGCGCAACCCCTATGTTTAGTTGCCAGCACGTCATGGTGGGGACTCTAAACAGACTGCCTGTGCAAACAGAGAGGAAGGAGGGGACGACGTCAAGTCATCATGGCCCTTACGTCCGGGGCTACACACGTGCTACAATGGATGGTACAGAGGGCAGCTACATAGCAATATGATGCGAATCTCACAAAGCCATTCACAGTTCGGATTGGGGTCTGCAACTCGACCCCATGAAGTTGGATTCGCTAGTAATCGCGTATCAGCAATGACGCGGTGAATACGTTCCCGGGCCTTGTACACACCGCCCGTCAAGCCATGGAAGTTGGGGGTACCTAAAGTATGTAACCGCAAGGAGCGTCCTAGGGTAAAACCGATAACTGGGGCTAAGTCGTAACAAGGTAGCCGTACCGGAAGGTGCGGCTGGAATACCTCCTTTCTGGAGTAGCACCGCCTACTCGCCACGCAACATGATATTTCTAATTAAGGTATAAGGTTAAAGCATAAAGACCAAAGCTGAAAGGCTTGTCCTGATACATGATACCGGATACTTTATACTAAAAAGAGAAAAAAGAAACACCCAGAAGACAACGGAGTGCGGCCTATAAAGGTACAAGCATAACGGATCTCAGCTGAGGTTAGCAAAGGAAAGCGGTAGCGGTAAGATACTATATACTGCATACAGATGCTGCCAAAAGCAAAGTCCCGTAGCTCAGCCTGGTTAGAGCACTACACTGATAATGTAGGGGTCTCCAGTTCAAATCTGGACGGGACTACACATTTGAATCCTTTTGGGGGATTAGCTCAGCTGGCTAGAGCGCCTGCCTTGCACGCAGGAGGTCAACGGTTCGACTCCGTTATTCTCCACATTTGAGCTTTGAAGCTTA
>NZ_CAKKMS010000017.1 GCF_918698245.1 Pedobacter sp. Bi126
CCCGATACCTTTTGCCGCTATAGACTTTACCTCGAAATTTACAGACAAGGATAACAACCCGTTAACCAAGATCCGTATTGTTGATCTTCCGTTGAACGGTACCCTGCAGCTTAACGGCGTTGCCATCACGGTAGGTCAGGAGATTATTGCAGCGGATCTGGACAAGATCACTTTTGTTCCGAATGCAGACTGGAACGGTTCGACCAGTTTCAACTGGAACGGCAGCGACGGTACGGCTTATGCTGTTTCGAACGCGCCTGTGAACATCACGGTTACTCCGGTAAACGATGTTCCGGTTGTTGCCGCGATCAGCAAAAGCGGTGTGGAAGATACCCCGATACCTTTTGCCGCTGCAGATTTTACCTCGAAATTTACAGACAAAGACAACAACCCGTTAACCAAGATCCGTATTGTTGATCTTCCGTTGAACGGTACCCTGCAGCTTAACGGCATTGCCATTACGGTAGGCCAGGAGATCATCGCAGCAGATCTGGACAAGATCACTTTTGTTCCGAATGCAGACTGGAACGGCTCGACCAGTTTCAACTGGAACGGCAGCGACGGTACGGCTTATGCAGTTTCGAATGCGCCTGTAAACATCACGGTTACTCCGGTAAACGATGTTCCAGTTGTTGCCGCGATCAGCAAGAGCGGTGTAGAAGATAGCCCGATACCTTTTGCCGCTATAGACTTTACTTCGAAATTTACAGACAAGGATAACAACCCGTTAACCAAGATCCGCATTGTTGATCTTCCGTTGAACGGTACCCTGCAACTTAACGGCGTTGCCATTACGGTAGGCCAGGAGATCATTGCAGCAGATCTGGACAAGATTACTTTTGTTCCGAATGCAGACTGGAACGGCTCGACCAGTTTCAACTGGAACGGCAGCGACGGTACGGCATATGCAGTTTCGAACGCACCTGTAAACATCACGGTTACTCCGGTAAACGATGTTCCTGTTGCCGTAGCCAATACCAATACGACGCTAGAAGATACTAACTTAAATGTTGCAGATGGTGCGACAGGAGTTGCAGGAGATATCCTAATAAATGATACAGATGTTGAAGGAAACACCCTAACTGTAACGAATTACAGCATATTCGGTGTAGGAGGTACGCAGATTGTTGGTACTCCGGTTGTCATCACCGGCGTTGGTACAATAACCATCAATGCTGATGGAAGTTATGCCTTCCAACCAGCAGTCAATTATAACGGAACTGTTCCTCTGATTACTTATAACATTAGTGATGGAAATGGCGGAAATGCTGCAAGCACACTTGCCATTACCGTAACTCCAGTGAATGACATTCCTTCGTTTACCAAAGGAGCTGATCAGGTAGTTACAATTAATGCACCAGCTCAAACCATAACACCATGGGCAACAGCAATTAGTAGTGGGCCAGCAAATGAAAGCTCACAGACTTTAAACTTTGTGGTTACCAATGATAAAAACAGTCTATTTACTACGCAACCGAGTATTAGTCCGACTGGTGTTTTAACCTACACCCCAGCTGCTGGCCAGTATGGTAAAACCACAGTTACGGTATACGTGCAAGACAACGGAGGTACAACGAATGGTGGGGTAGATCAATCTGCTACACAAACCTTTGTGATCAGCATTAAGCCTGTTGGTACAACTGATACCGATACTACTCCGATTAATACAGCTACGACCACAATTGTTACTGCGAACGACGGTCCGAGCGGTGTCGGCACTTCCATTATACCTGGAGGTACAAACCCGGGCAACGGAACGATTACCATTAATCCAGACAAATCTATTACCTACACGCCAAACAATGGTTATGTGGGTAACGATACCTATACTTATATTTTAGAAACTCCAGATGGCGTAAAATCTGATCCGATTACCGTTAACATTACGGTTTACAATCCGAAAATTTCATTAGCGAAAGAGGGTAATTACAACGACTTTAATGGAAATGGTAAGGTAGATGCGGGCGATAGAATTAATTACACTTTTGTAGTGACGAATACAGGAACTGTTCCTGTAACAAACATTATTGTAAGCGATGCAAACGCTACGATTTCTGGTGGCCCGATCGCAAGTTTAGCGGTAGGTGCTTCAGACAACAGCACTTTCACCGGTTTCCATACCCTAACACAGGCGGAGATCGATAACGGCGGTGTGTTCAACGTGGCGACCGCTACCGGAAAAGACCCTAAAAATAACAATATCACAACCACTTCGGTAGATCCAACACCATTGTCGCCTACCGATCCGAACTATCCGGTTACACCGCCAACACCTGCATGTCCAAGCTGTACAGTTA
>NZ_CAKKMS010000018.1 GCF_918698245.1 Pedobacter sp. Bi126
AAAGGTAGCAATCTTTTCCGCTCCCGCAATATTTATTTTAAAATAAATCATGCCCTCCATCTCGCTCTGCCATCTTTTCAATCAAACCCTTCCTCCGAAGCGGGATGCAAAAGTAAGGATTTTTAATGCATATCCAAAGGTTTTCTGCCGATAACTGCAGGACTTGAGATAACAACATGGTTTTCAGACAGAAAAAGTTTGACAGACAGCAAAACTTTTTGAAGGAACAGCTGTTTGTAGCTGTCTAGTCTCTTCAGGCTTACCGGGTTTTCCCTGCGCCCGGCCGTTTAAAACTCCGGAAGACCCTGCCAGCTAAACCCGACAGCAGCGGCAGCTCCCGATTCTTCATCGGGACTATAGCGTATGGCGGGAACAAACCTGTATAGTAGCACAGAACCTGCTTTGCTAAAAAAGATTAAAAATCCACTCTGCAAATAGCATACTGGCAATACTTTATTTTCTGACAATGGCCAAAAGCTTTTTACCCACAGTTAAAATAAACACTGAGGTTAGTCCAGCTGCTAATCCAAAAGCAAATTCTCTAAGAATCGAAGGTAAAGTATGAAGAACATGGTGTAGAAAGCCAACATTATGTGCAAAAATCCCCCCTGAAACCAAGATCAATGCTACTGTTCCTACAACACTTAATATTTTTATTATAATTGGCAAAGAACGAACCAATAGGTTTCCAATGAATGAAAATACACCTTTTTCGCCAGAGGCCTTCATTAAGCGATATCCAGCATCATCCATTCTAACAATAACAGCTACGATTCCATAAACACCAACTGTAGCCAACAAAGCCACAGCTGACACTGTCATAATTTGTATAAGCAGCTTTTCTTCGAGTACGCTTCCCAAAGCTATAATTACGATTTCTATTGATAAAATAAAATCGGTAATAATAGCTGATTTGATCTTCGCTTTTTCTTCCAACTCCCCCTCTTGGATGACCTCTTTTGCTTCGATATGTGTGGGCTTTGATCGATGAATAAAATATTCAACAATTTTCTCCACCCCTTCATACGCCAGGTACAATCCGCCTAGTACCAAGATCACTTTAATCGCTACCGGAAAAAAGAAATTGAGTAATAGCGCAATTGGAACAATAATAAGCTTATTCACAAATGATCCTTTAGTAATAGCCCATAGTACCGGCAATTCTCTTGAAGAAAGAAAACCAGTTGATTTTTCTGCATTTACGGCTAAATCATCTCCCAAAATCCCCGCGGTCTTTTTGGCCGCTACCTTAGCGGTTACCGCTACATCGTCCATTAAAGCACCAATATCATCCAAAATTGCAAAAAAACCTGAAGCCATATCTAAAATCAATTATGCCGCAAAATATCAAATCCTTTCCAGATTCGAACAATCATATTTAAATCTTTAAGCTATATTAGGCTAAACGGTATTCTATAGACAGGGCTGGTTAAATCTATTAATGTGCCCGGTATCAGAAATATAATCGTAAAAAACATCTTCTTAAATAATTAAATGCAGCGTTAACTTATTTATTAAGCATAATCAGAACCCTTCATTTTGATGATCTGGAGCGCAGTAACGGTAACATGTAGGTTGGGTTCCGTCCTGCTGTACGCTGCAATCCTTTTTGGAAACCCTTGGGATAGACAATCTACCGCTGCCAAAAAGGGATTTCCGCTGCCATCAGGGCTAGTGAACCTGGGGCGGAAGGCGTAAAACTCAGGGGAGATCAGCATAATCTGCGGGGACAGGCCCTTAACCCATCTTAATCCCTTTAATGGCAGAAATAACCGCTGTTACAATCCCCTTTCACCATTAAGGGATCAAGGACATCAAGAAGATATAGGATCAAGCGGAAAAGTTGGGGGGAATTAAATAATTTCTTTCTTTTGTAGTTTACAACAATTACGAATCCCCTTGAATCAAGCCGAACAGACCCTTATCAGTTTTTTATTACCAGGAGGTATCCTGG
>NZ_CAKKMS010000019.1 GCF_918698245.1 Pedobacter sp. Bi126
TTCGGTACCGTGCCGTTCACCGATTTTGCAAGGCTCATCGATGGAGCAGCAGGGATAATGGTTACTGTAGGATCGTCAGGGGTTCCTGTTGAAGGATCATCAGAATCCTTGTCCACACCATTCCCTTTAGGGTCTTTGCCCGTAGCCTTAGCCTGGTTGGTCACACTTCCCCCGTCAATATCCGATTGGGTCATTGTATGCACAGCAGTTAAGGTAACAGAAGCGCCCGGTGCAAGACTCGCTACAGGAGAACCTGTAACCACTGCATTGGCATCGCTTACTGCAATGTCGTTTAAGGTAACATTACCGGTATTGGTAACGATTAAGTTGTATTTAAGCTCAGCACCCAAAGTATTCGGTACCGTGCCGTTCACCGATTTTGCAAGACTCATCGATGGAGCAGCCGGAATAATGGTTACCGTAGGGTCGTCAGGGGTTCCTGTTGAAGGATCATCAGAATCCTTGTCCACACCGTTACCTTTAGGGTCTTTGCCCGTAGCCTTAGCCTGGTTGGTCACGCTACCACCGTCGAGATCCGACTGGGTCATCGTATGCACAGCAGTCAAGGTAACAGAAGCGCCCGGTGCAAGGCTTGCTACAGGAGAACCTGTAACCACAGCATTGGCATCGCTCACTGCGATATTGCTTAAGGTAACATTACCGGTATTGGTAACGACTAAGTTGTATTTAAGTTCAGCACCAACTGTATTCGGTACTGTGCCGTTCACCGATTTTGCAAGGCTCATCGATGGAGTGTATACGATTGGTGTAACCGTACAGCTTGGACATGCAGGCGTTGGCGGCGTAACCGGATAGTTCGGATCAGTTGGCGACAATGGTGTCGGATCCACCGAAGTGGTTGTGATATTGTTATTTTTAGGGTCTTTTCCGGTAACGGTAGCCACGTTGAACACACCTCCGTTATCAATTTCCGCCTGTGTTAAGGTATGAAAACCAGTGAAAGTACTATTGTCTGAAGCACCTACCGCTAAACTTGCGATCGGACCGCCAGAAATCGTAGCATTTGCATCGGTAACCGTCACATCTGTTAAGGTTACGTTGCCTGTATTGGTCACCACGAAAGTGTAGTTGATACGGTCACCTGCATCTACCTTACCGTTCGTGTTGAAGTCGTTGTAAGAACCGTCCTTCGCCAGGGTCATTGCGCCTGTGTGTACAATCGGTGTAACTGTACAGCTTGGACATGCAGGTGTTGGCGGTGTAACCGGATAGTTCGGATCGGTAGGTGACAATGGTGTCGGATCCACTGAAGTGGTCGTAACCGGTCTGTCCTTCGGATCTTTTCCGGTAGCGGTAGCCACGTTGAACACACCTCCGTTATCAATTTCCGCCTGGGTAAGCGTATGGAAACCGGTGAAAGTGCTGTTGTCTGAGGCACCTACCGCTAAACTTGCGATCGGGCCGCCAGAAATTGTAGCGTTTGCATCGGTAACCGTCACATTTGTCAAGGTTACGTTGCCTGTATTGGTCACCACGAAAGTGTAGTTGATCCGGTCGCCCGCGTCTACCTTGCCGTTCGTGTTGAAGTCGTTGTAAGAACCGTCTTTCGCCAGGGTAATTGCGCCTGTGTGTACAATCGGTGTAACCGTACAGCTTGGGCATGCAGGCGTTGGCGGTGTAACCGGATAGTTCGGATCGGTAGGCGACAATGGCGTCGGATCTACCGAAGTGGTTGTGATATTGTTATTTTTAGGGTCTTTTCCGGTAGCCGTAGCCACGTTGAACACACCTCCGTTATCAATTTCCGCCTGTGTTAAGATATGGAAACCGGTAAAGGTTGAGTTATCAGATGCACCTACCGCTAAACTTGCGATCGGGCCACCAGAAATCGTAGCGTTTACATCGGTAACCGTCACATTTGTCAAGGTTACGTTACCTGTATTGGTCACCACGAAAGTATAGTTGATCCGGTCGCCCG
>NZ_CAKKMS010000020.1 GCF_918698245.1 Pedobacter sp. Bi126
GGATCAAGCGGAAAAGTTGGGGGATTCTTTAGGCATATATTTTCGATAATCTGAATAAGAAGAACTTGATATCCCTAACGCCTCTGGATGTTGCTCTAAAAGCTTTGATCTTTGCATTGAAAGATTCTGCGGAGGCATTCGTGGATCTGTTGATAAAGAAGTTAAGGATGTACAGATAATGCGATTGAATTGATCTGGCAACAGTCCTGAAGGAATCAATTCCGCATGCTTCTATCTCATTATACCCATATTGCCAATCTCTTAAAGGCCTGTTCCTTACTTTTGCATAGCCTGAATATATCCCCCAGTTTCTGGGCGATATCATATGCATTCTTTAATTTTGGATACCTTTGAAAAAGTAGCGCTGCTCTAAGTTCCTGATTCGAAGTCCATTTTGAGGGATGTTTAAACAAAAGATATCTGCTCCGTGCCAGCAATTGCTTTAACGTATCTCCATTGGCCAATACTTCTGGCTGGTAAGCACTTTTGTTCTTTTTTGCAGTTGCAATATCCTCATTTTCTGCATCGATAGCCTTCCAACGATACTTTATCCTAACTTCCTGAACTGCATCATAAGCGAGTTTCTGAACATGGAAACGGTCAATTACCCGATGTGCGTTTACAAAACACCGTTTTATGGCCAATTGCATGTTCGCAGCCATATCCATGGTTACTTCCCGCACCCGTTTTCTTAGTCTTTCCGGAATCTTTTTCAGTACAGATATAATGTTTTCGGCCACTGTGCCTTTGATCATGGCCACAATAGCACCCTTTCTGCCTTTGGCTTCGTTATTGGTCACAACAGTATAAAGTTCACCATTGGACAAAGCTGTTTCATCAATACTGAGCCTGGGGCTCACGTTATTTGCAAAAAGCATCCAATCATCCGCATGACCTTTCTGGTCCCAACTGCTATAATCACTGATATGCTCTTTATATTGTTCCTGGAGCTGTTTGCCGTCAATCTGGAAATAATGTCCTAGATGATAGCAGCTAATGGGATGGTTATCCAAATATTCCTTTTAAAAAAAGACCGAATTCCGTAGTCATCCGAGCCCCTTTTCTTACTAAATCCCAATCTCTACTGATGATATCGCCAGTCTTTTTTACTGTCCACCTACGTCTTTTTATGCGCAGGGCGACTTTCTGCCCGCGGATAGGAAAATCCTGAATGGCAACTTCCGGAAGAAAGCCCTTTGATTCGAGCTCCGTTATCTGATAGCCTGAAGGGGCTATATTCTTCTCTTCAAGATAAATTTGAAGTTCTTTTAACTCTTTTTCTACTTTGAGTATTTCGAAATAATCCAGGATACCTCCTGGTAATAAAAAACTGATAAGGGTCTGTTCGGCTTGATTCAAGGGGATTCGTAATTGTTGTAAACTACAAAAGAAAGAAATTATTTAATTCCCCCCAACTTTTCCGCTTGATCC
>NZ_CAKKMS010000021.1 GCF_918698245.1 Pedobacter sp. Bi126
CAATGCTATTAAGTTAAGCTATTTATATGCTTGGTGCAACCTGCTTTTATTTTGCCGAACTTTAATTCTGGGAAAGCTTCTTGTTGGCTTTACCGCAACTACAGTTTTAGAAATTTGCTCTATTAGCTGTTTAATTATTGTTTTCAGTTTTGATCCCATTACTAACTCAATTAGGCTGTTCCTAACAAATCTGAATGCATTTTGCCAGTTGAAGATATAACCGTATCTTCTTTTATCCATGTTTTTTTCAATCTTGTCCTGTGCGGTAATCCCCAGTAAAGCAACGAGATTCATCATGAAAATATGGGCCTCAAATTCCTGGTTTATGCCTTCTGGCTTACGGCTACCAAACTGCTCGAGTTTCATTTTGGGCTTGAGCTTTTTAAAACCCTCTTCAATCCTCCATCTGAGCGTATAAAGCTGGTTAATATCTGCTAAGCTGATATTCTTAGGCTCAAGTGAGGATATCAATAGTTCGATCTCACCTGTTGTTAGTTTGATTTTCGAAACTCTTACTTTTATGGGTTCGCAATCTTGCCCATGCTCGGCACAGGTCCTTTTTTCCCTTAAACTTGGTTGCCACTCCGTAATAAAATCCTCAGATGGATTATTCATTACCTGTTTGGCAAAGGTAGAATTCGATGAGCTAACCCTGATACAAAAGTCACTTTTCTGTTCGATAAGCCTCTTGAATATATTGAAGTAACCAAATCCCCTGTCTAAGATAAAAATAGCCTTATTGACGGCAAGGTTGTTTAGGCAATCCTTGAAAAGAGTTCTCTCTGAGTTCTTCATCTCGCTTATCCGACTCGCCAATACCGTCTTTGTGTTGATGTCAAAAAGCATAAACAATTGGGCAAGACAACTTTTGGCACCATTTTCATTTTCAGAATAAACGCCAAAGTGTTTTTTTATACCCGGTGATGCAGGCAGCGAGACCGTTGAGCCATCGCCGGCGATCAACTGAAAGCCTTTCCAACGTCTAACATAGTGTCGTTGATGAAAATCCACAAGTATGCTGTTCAGATCCTTAAAAAATGAAATTTCGACCTTATAACGAGCCAGTGAGAAAGCTGCCCCAGTAACTGTTTTGACTTTGAATTTGGGCAATAGAGTTGAAATATTGTACTCAACAGATTCCTTGAATAGATTCAAAATTGAGGTAACTACGATAGGAAAGGTAAGTGAGCGCTTTCTGATGAAAAACTTTGCTTTGGTAATATACTTCTCAGGGGTCGGATTTTTTTGAATAAAATCACATGTTTTTTTTAGGAGAAACGATATGTTTCTCCTTGGAAATATTGCTGGAAATTAAACTCATGTA
>NZ_CAKKMS010000022.1 GCF_918698245.1 Pedobacter sp. Bi126
GCTACCGGAAAAGACCCTAAAAATAACAATATCACAACCACTTCGGTAGATCCAACACCATTGTCGCCTACCGATCCGAACTATCCGGTTACACCGCCAACACCTGCATGTCTAAGCTGTACAGTTACACCGATTGTACACACAGGTGCAATGACCCTGGCGAAAGACGGTTCTTACAATGACTTCAACACGAACGGTAAGGTAGACGCGGGCGACCGTATCAACTACACTTTCGTGGTGACCAATACAGGTAACGTAACCTTGACAAATGTGACGGTTACCGATGCAAATGCTACGATTTCTGGTGGCCCGATCGCATCACTTGCGGTAGGTGCTTCAGACAACTCAACCTTCACCGGTTTCCATACGCTTACCCAGGCGGAGATCGATAACGGCGGTGTGTTCAACGTGGCTACGGCTACCGGAAAAGATCCGAAAGACAAACCGGTTACGACCACTTCAGTGGATCCGACACCATTGTCGCCTACCGATCCGAACTATCCGGTTACACCGCCAACACCGGCATGCCCAAGCTGTACGGTTACACCGATTGTACACACAGGCGCAATGACCCTGGCCAAGGACGGTTCTTACAATGACTTCAACACGAACGGTAAGGTAGACGCGGGCGACCGGATCAACTACACTTTCGTGGTGACCAATACAGGCAACGTAACCCTGACAAATGTGACCGTTACCGATGCAAACGCTACGATTTCTGGTGGCCCGATCGCAAGTTTAGCGGTAGGTGCTTCAGACAACAGCACTTTCACCGGTTTCCATACGCTTACCCAGGCGGAGATCGATAACGGCGGTGTGTTCAACGTGGCGACCGCTACCGGAAAAGATCCGAAAGACAAACCGGTTACGACCACTTCAGTGGATCCGACACCATTGTCGCCTACCGATCCGAACTATCCGGTTACACCGCCAACACCTGCATGCCCAGGCTGTACAGTTACACCGGTTGTACACACAGGCGCAATGACCCTGGCGAAAGACGGTTCTTACAATGACTTCAACACGAACGGTAAGGTAGATGCGGGCGACCGTATCAACTACACTTTCGTGGTGACCAATACAGGTAACGTAACCTTGACAAATGTGACGGTTACCGATGTAAACGCTACGATTTCTGGTGGCCCGATCGCAAGTTTAGCGGTAGGTGC